>NZ_LMDV01000001.1 GCF_001425175.1 Nocardioides sp. Root1257
CGCCGTAGGTCGCGACGACCCGCCGTAGGTCGCGACGACCTCCGCGACGGTGCGGTTCTCGAGGGTGACGGCGGTGATGACCAGGCGGGCCTTCGACATCCCGCACGTCTATCGGCCGGTGCATCTACACCCACTCCACGTCCGGCATGTCGTGAGACATCAGTCCGGGATGACCTGAGACATGTGTCCGGGATGTCCTGAACCAGCACACTGTCAGCCCGACCGAACGCAGAGGGCCAGATTCGGCCTCTGACCTGCGAAGTTCAGGCCCGGAGATCCACGGATCTCCGGGCCTGACAGGTCTCTGGGACGTGGGCGGGGGACGGCGCGACGTACCGTGGAGGTGCGCCTTCGCCGTGTTCCCGGTCCCCCCAGCGGCGAAGGCGCCTGGCCGCGTGATCACGACCCGGGCCCTTAGGTCCGAGTCCTCGCCAGCCGCCGTACGGCGCGCTCGATCAGGTCGTAGTCGACCTCGGCATAGGAGAACTTGAGCGTGCCCTTCGCCCCGGCATACGGCGCGAGGTCGCGGTCGAGGTCCGCATCGCCCGCAGCCGGCACGGGATAGAGCGAGACGTGCTTCTTCCAGGCGGCAGCGTGGACGAGCGACGAACCGTCGACCTGCCAGGTCGGCATGTCGTAGCGGATCACCCGGGTCGCATCGGGCGCCACGGCGAGCACCCGTCGTTCGATCTGCTCGACGACCGCGCGCTGGTCATCGGGCAGAGACGCGAGGTAGTCGTCGATCGAGTCGAACTTCGGCACGTCCCGAGTATGCGCCGCGCCGCGGGCCGCGGATGGGCGCGGCCGGCCGACTCGAGCCAACGCTCGACGAGATGTGTGTCAGCCCGACCCGACGTCGCTGTCGGCGGTTCGGAGTGTCGACCGGTGAGGGCCTACATTCGGGTGCCGTGAGTGCTCAAGCCCCTTCCGCTGTGATCCTGATCCGCGCCGAGCGGTTCAAGCCCAACCCGGCGACCGCCGCCGACAACGCCTTCCAGCACGACGTGCCGGCGGGTCAGGACGACGATGAGACCGCCGCCAAGGCGCTGGCCGAGATGGACGCGGTCGCCGAGGCGCTGCGGGCGGCCGGCGTACGCGTGCATGTCTTCTCCGACGAGGACCACACCCGCCCGGACAGCGTCTTCCCCAACAACTGGCTCTCCACCCACGCCGGAGGCAACGTCGCGGTCTACCCGATGTACGCGTCCAACCGCCGCCACGAGCGCCGTGCCGACGTGCTGGAGCTGCTCAAGTCCGAGTACCGCGTGCAGACGATCATCGACTACTCCGGCCTGGAGCCGGACGGCATCTTCCTCGAGGGCACCGGTGCGATGGTGCTCGACCACGTCTCACGGGTCGCGTACGCCGCTCGCAGCCACCGTGCCGACACCCACGTGCTGGAGCGGTTCTGCACCGACTTCGGCTACGAGCCGATGGCCTTCGACGCGGTCGACCACGACGGCGTGCCGGTCTACCACACCAACGTGATGGGCTGCGTCGGCACGGACGTCGCGCTCTTCGCGCTCGACCTGATCCCCGACAAGCACCGTCGCGAGCAGGTCCGCGAGCGGCTCACGGTCAACGGGCGCACGGTCGTCGAGCTCACCGAGGACCAGGTCCGGCACTTCGCCGGCAACGCCGTCGAGCTCTGCGGTCGTACGCCGGACGGCCGTCGCAGCTACATCATGGCGATGTCGGCCGAGGCCCACCGCAG
Source organism: Nocardioides sp. Root1257 (assembly GCF_001425175.1). Lineage (GTDB taxonomy): Bacteria > Actinomycetota > Actinomycetes > Propionibacteriales > Nocardioidaceae > Nocardioides. The sequence continues at coordinate 1,715 of NZ_LMDV01000001.1, forward strand.
CCTGCGCCAGGACCAGATCGACGAGATCGAGAGGTCCTGCACGATCCTCTCGGTCGACATCCCGACCATCGAGCTGGCCGGCGGCTCCGTGCGCTGCATGATCGCGGGCGTCCACCTCGACAAGCGTCCCGCCGCCGAGCCCGAGATCACCGAGGCCGTCGAGGCGATCGACGAGCACCCGGTGACCGCCGACGGTCGCGACATCGTCGACGAGGACGCGGACGCGTGACCCTTCGACGGCTCTGGCCGCTCCTCGCCGATCTCGTCTGCGTGCTCGCCCTCGCCCTGGGCGGCAAGAGCTCGCACGAGCCCGGTGAGTCCGACTGGATCCTGCTCACCATTGCCTGGCCGTTCGCCCTGGCCGCCGTGCTGGCCCACCTGCTGCTCGCGCGGCGCGACCGGACGACGCAGCGTGTCTGGCCCGAGGGCGCGACGGTCGTCGCCGTGACCTACGGGCTCGGCATGCTCCTGCGTGCACTCTCCGGCCGCGGACTGGCGCCCGGCTTCCTGGTCGTGGCCGCGCTCTTCCTCGCGGTGACGATGCTGGGTTGGCGTGCCGTCGCCCGGCTCGCCACGCGTCGACGCACGCACGCGACGTCGTAGCGAGGCAGAGGCCCGCCCGACCGCCGCGCCGTCAGGGCCAGTTGCCGCGCCCGGCGGCGAACGCGTGCTCCTGCTCCTCCGGGACCACGGCGTCGTCCGGGTCGGGGGAGTCCTCGACGTCGCCGACCTCGCGGCTCCGGCGACGGCGTACGAGTGCCGTCACGACGAGGGCGACGGCCGCACCGCCTGCGAACGCGGCGACGAGGGGGAGAGGCCCGTATCCGGAGGAGCTCTCGGCAGCGCCCGGAGTGATCTCGATGGCGAACTCGCCCCGGGAGATCGGTCGCCCGCCCGCGAGGAACTCCGTGGACAACGTGTAGGAGCCGGAGATCGGGTACGCGTAGGTCAGCTTCGACTCGTTGGTCGCGAGCATCGGCAGCGTGTCCTCCTCGATGAGGGAGTCGCCGCCCACGGCCAGCTTGTCGGTGTTCTTGCGGGTGTGCACCTCGACCCGGACCTCGTCGTAGGGGATCGGGGCACCGACGAGGTCGTAGAGCCTGATGTCGTGCACGATGTCGAGCCCCGAGGTGGGCTGGTGGGTGTTGAAGGTGAGCAGGATCAGGTTCGAGCCGTCGACGTACTTCATGTCGTAGGACCCCGTGTGGGCCCGCGCGGGGCCGCCGACGAGCGCGACCAGGCACGCGAGGACGAGGGCGAGGACGGCACGCACGTCAGATCGGCCCGTTCATGTCGGCCTGGATCTGGGCCTGGGTGCGGGCCGCGCTGAAGATCCGGACCTCGTCCAGCTGGCCGGCGAAGAACTCGCCCCAGACGGCGTTGCCGCCGAGCTTCAGCGGGCTCGCGGAGGTCGGTACGGCGCCGGCGTACGCGGCGTTGGTGACCAGGGTCCCGTTGACGTAGAGCCGCAGGCGCGAGCCGTCGTACGTCGAGGCGACGTGCGACCAGGTGTTCAGCGGCAAGGCGGCCGTGCCGATCGAGGAGCCGCCGCCGATCCATGCGGACGGTCGGTTGGTGCCCGAGGTGGCGTACAGGGAGTACGCGAGGTCGTTCGGCGTCTCCTTCATCAGGATGGTGCGCCATCCGGACGAGGCGGTCGGGCGAACCCACGCCTCGAGGGTCATCGGGCTGCTCAGGTCCAGACTCGGTGCGTCGGGGACCGAGGCGTAGTCGTTCGTGCCGTCGAAGGACAGCGCGGTGCCGTACTTGCCGGCCGTCCACGTCGCCTGGAAGACCGACCCGCCGTTGCCGGAGCCCGAGGCGTCGGCGAACGTCGTGCCCGTGCCCTCGTTGAGCCCGTACGCCGCGACGAGGGTGCTCGGGGCGGAGTTCGAGACGGTCACCGGCACTGCCGTCGAGGTCGTGGTGTTGCCGGCGGTGTCACGGGCGATCGCCGTGACGGTGTGCGCGCCGTTGCCCACCGTCGTCGACGCCCAGGTCAGCGAGTAGGGGCTCGTGGTGTCCTCGCTGCCGACGTCCGCGCCGTCCACCTGGAAGCGGACGCCGGCGACCCCGACGTTGTCGGCCGCGGTCGCGGTCAGGGTGGCCGAGCCGGTCAGCGTCGCACCCGACGCCGGGGCGGTCACGCTCACGGTCGGCGGGGTCGTGTCGCCCGGGGCCGCTCCGGCGCCGAGCTTGACGATGCGCGCCATCGACGGCACGCCGTTCGAGTCGACCGCGAAGACCATGTAGTAGTTCGGCGGCGCGAGGTTGGCGCTGGCCGGTGTCGACACCGTGAGGGTCCCGCCCGTGCGCTGGAAGGGCAGGTCGAGGAAGTGCTGGTTCCAGTCGGCGGTGTGGGTGACCGAGGCCAGGCTCACCAGGCTGACCTTCGCGATGTCGGCGGCCTGCGGCGTCACGAGGTCCATCGTGGCGCCGTACTCGATCTGCCCCGGCAGGCTGGAGATCGTCGGCCGTGGCCCCTTGAAGAGATAGCCGGGGGAGTACATCTGCATGTTGAGCTGGTCGGGCGCAGGGGCCAGGCGACCGCCGCCGGACGACAGGACACGGCCGTCGGGGAGCAGCATCGAGATCGAGTGGTACATCCGCACCGCGGCGGGGCTGGCGACCGACCGCCAGGTGTTGGTGGCGGGGCTCCAGATCTCGGCCGTCTTCGTGCCGGTGCTCGAGTAGTCGTTGACGACGGTCGAGCCGCCGATCGCCATGGCCTCCCCGGTCGGCAGCATCGTGAGGTTGTGGAACGACCGCGCGACGGCCATCTGGCCCGCGTCGCTCCACACCGGTGAGCCGCTGGTCATGTCGAGCACCTTCGCGGCCCGCGTCGAGGGCACTGGGTTGTTCGGGTTGTAGGAGTCGAGCGTCGCCGCGCCGCCGGTGACGAGGTACTTGCCGGGAGCGAACGACGTCCAGGCACCGAACGGGACCTGCGTGGTCCCGAGCCGGGTCCACGCGTTCGTCGCGGGGTCGAAGGTCATCACGCTGCCGTGCTCGGCCGAGATCGCCAGGATCTTGCCGTCGGGCAGGACGTTGGTCTGCGGGTACTGCTCCTCGTGCATCTCCGGGGTGCTGATCGGCAGTGTGCCGACCGTGCTGGTCGCCGGGTTGTAGACCTCCGGGGTGTTGACCCAGGACGTGGAGATGTTGCTCGCGCCGCTGAGGATGAGCATCTTCCCGTCGGGCATCTGGGTCAGGCTCGGGTACCACCGGCTGTAGGTCATGTCGGGCTTCTTGGTCCACGCCCGGGTGTCCGGGTTGAACGAGTAGACGTCCTTGATCCCGTGGCCCTGGCCGTCGTGGCCGCCGACGACGATCACGTTGCCGTTGGCGTCGGTCGCCTGCCCGGAGCAGAACACGCCCGCGCCGACCGGGACGTCGGTGAAGGTGTTGGTCGTCGGGTTCCACACCTTGGCCTGTGCGGTGGGCAGCTCCCAGGCGTCCCACATCAGGATCTCGCCGGTCTTCATGAGTGTGGCGTGCACGGACACGAGCGGCCAGCTCGTCAGCGGGCTCCACTCGCCGACGACTGCGCGCGGGTCGCTGTTGGTCACCGTCACGTCGACGGCGCTGGAGGTCGTCTGGTTGACGGTGTCGCGAGCTCGGGCCCGCAGCGTGTGGGCGCCGTTGGTGGCGGTGAGCGTGTCCCAGCTGACGGCGTACGGCGCCGTCGTGTCCTCGCTGCCGAGGGGCGCGCCGTCGAGGAGGAACTGCACTCCCACGACCCCGACGTCGTCGGAGGCGTTGGCGGAGACGGTCACGGTGTTGCCGACCGTCGCGCCCGGCGCCGGTGCCGTGAGCGCGACGGTCGGGGCCACCGTGTCCGCCGCCGTGCTGGTGAAGCTGACGCTGCCGCCGCTGTCCGGCTGCTCGACGTGGCTGGCGTTCGCCACCACGGCGGTGACGGTGTGCGGGCCGCCCGGCACGCCGGGGAAGGTGTAGGACTGGTCGCCGTCGACGTCGAAGTCCATCTTCGTCGGGCCGCCGTCCAGCGAGAGGTGGACGTGCTGGCCGTCGTCCGGCTTCCAGTCCCCGGCCTTCGCGTAGCGGACCGTCACGTCGGTCCCTGCGACCGCCTCGCCGGGAGCCGGGGCGGTGAGCCGGACCCGGGCGGGGTTGTGGACGGCGACCGCGACGCCGGAGCTCGTGGTGGAGAGCCCCGCGGTGTCGGTGGCGACGGCTGTGATGGTCCGCGGCCCGTCGAGGAGCGGACGGGTGTCCCAGCTCGCGGTGAACGGCGGCGTCGTGTCCGCCGGCCCGAGGTCGACACCGCCGACCTTGAACTGCACCCAGGCGATCCCGGAGTCGTCGGTCGCGGTGGCGGCCAGGTCGACGACCCCGGTCGCGGTGGCGCCGTCGGCGGGCTGGGTGAGCGTGACGACCGGCGGCGTCACGTCGCTGGCGAAGGTCGCCTGGAAGGAGAAGGTGGTCGCCTGGCTGGTGAAGGAGCCGAAGGTCGCCGGCCAGGTGCCGAAGGCCTGGCCGTTGGTGCGCCACCCGCTGCTGCCGCCGCTCGCGTAGCGGAGGTTGTTGACAGCAGCGCTCGCACCGTTGGTGTTGTAGGCGAAGTAGTAGGCGGTGCTGGGAGCCAGGGTGGCGTCGATCGCCACGGAGTTCCACGAGTTCGCCACCAGGCTGCCCCGAGCGCTGCGTGCGATCAGCGCACCCGGGGCGTTGCCGTTGGCCGCGTAGATCGCGAGCTCGAAGCTGCGCTGGGCGAGCGACGGATCGACGGCTCCGACGTTCACGGCGAGCGAGACGACGCGGCCGCCCTCGACCGACGTGAATCGCGTGGCGTTGATGTTGTTGGAGTCGTCGGAGTCCGTCGAGCCCCCAGCCGCGGCCGCGCCGAGCTTGGTCGTGAACGTCCGGTCGGTCGACGCCGTCAGGTCTCCGGCGGCGTCGCGGCTCCGGACCTGGAAGTGGTAGGTCCGGTTCGCGCTCAGCCCGGTGAGGGTGGCGGAGTGCGCGGTGACCTTCGTCGTGACGAGGGTGGACTGCGACCCGTACGCCGCCGTGACGCCGTAGGCGACCTGGGTGTCCGAGGCGACGTCGGTGTCCCACGCGATCGTCACGCTGGTCGTGCCGAGGGTCGACACACGGACGTTCGCGAGCGTCGGCGCGGTGGCCGCCTCCGCCGTTCCCAGCGCCGCCACGACGAGGGCGGCGACCAGCAGCAGGCCGAGAGCGACGAGGCGGGGGCGGCGCGCCCCGACGCGCGGTCGTGCTGGCATGCCCGCCCCCTCCGGTCGATCCCCCGAGGATCCACCGGCGGGAGGGGCAGGTCGTCCTCAGAATCCGGTAGTGCGCAGAGGAATAGTCAGGTCACCGGCCGTCCGACCGATCGGGAAGCCATGTCGGAAGGAGCAGCGTGGCGTCCCGAGGTGCTCGAGGGCGGCCGGACCGACGAGCAGGACCCCCGGGTGCAGGCGGTGCTCGAGGTGCTCGCCGGACGCAGCACCGGGGAGGTCGCGGCACGCTGGGCGGTCGACCCCGTCCTGGTGCACCGGTGGGTGGCGGCGTTCGTCGAGGCCGGAGCGGCGCAGGTGACGAACACGCCGGACCCGGAGGCCGCCAACCAGCGCGACCGGTTCCTGGCGGCCTTCGCCCACGAGCTGCGTACGCCGTTGACGGTCGCCCGCGGGTGGGTCGCGATGCTCCAGGAGGACGAGCTCCCGCCGACGATGGTCGCCAGCTCGCTGACGAAGCTCGCCGATGCGCTGGCGCGGCTCGCGGACCGGATCATCGACGTCGAGCTGCTGGCCGCGTCGTCGCTCGGCCTGACCCGGCTCGAGCCGACGTACGTCACCATCGACGAGCTTGCGGCAGGGCTCGAGGGACTCGGCGAGATCGCGGGGCTGGGCGGCGACGTGGGGGTCACGGTCGACCCCGACCACTTCCGCCGCGTGCTGCGCGACCTGTGGCTGGCCGGCCGGTCGATCCCCGCACCCCGCTCCCTGCGCCTCGAGGTCGCCGAGATCGGGCCCTGGCTCGAGCTGCGCGTGGTGCGTGACGCCGACCCGATCGACCTCGAGGTGCTGAAGGCGCTGTTCGAGCCCTTCGACCTCAACGACGACGGCACCGGCGTGACGATCGGGCTCTACCTCGCGCGCGCCCTCGTTGTTGCTCATGGCGGGACGCTGGGTGCCGATCAGGACGAGGACGGCGCCGTGCTCTGGGTGCGGATCCCACGCCGCTGACCCGACCCCGAATGTGGAGGACAACGATGTTCAAGCTCGCCTGTGGAGACGTGATGCCGGGCTGCGCCGCCCGATTCGAGAACCCCGACCGGGGTGCGATGCTCGGCCAGGTCGCCGCGCACGCCGCGGGCGCGCACGGCATCACCGACATCACCCCGGAGATCCTGGCCGCGGTCGAGAGCAAGATCAGCTTCGCCGCCTGAGCGTCGCCGGACGAGCCTCGACGATGGCGGCCGGCGGGTAGGTTGCGGGCGTGCTGTGCCACGCCTGCTACGCCGAGCCGGCGTCGATGCCGGACTGCGCCGCGTGCCGGGGGACCGGCCGCGCCACGTCGATGCCGCTGTGCGCCGACCCGTGGAACGAGGTGGTTCCCGGGCTCTTCCAGGGCGGCCACGACGTGCTCTCGCAGTCCGGCTCGGCGTGCGTCGTCGGTGACGAGTTCGACCTGGTCGTGAGCCTGGCGACCCGTCCGGGCTACGGCCCGAGCGAAGGGGTCGAGCACGTGGTGCTGCGGCTCGCGGACGCGGCCATCGACCCGGCGACCGGCGCCCGGGTCGACGAGGTCGCGGGGCGGGTCGCCGACGCCGTAGGCGACGGGCGACGGGTCCTGGTGCGTTGCTCGGGAGGCCTCAACCGCTCGGGCCTGGTCGTCGCGAGCGCCCTGGTGCGGCTCGGGAGCACACCGGACGCGGCGATCGGGGCCGTCCGCGCGGCCCGCGGCCCGTGGGCGCTGACGAACCCGGGATTCGTGGCCCACCTGCGCGCCTGATTCGCGTGACAGCCGCCACACGAGGGGCTACCTTCGGGGACAAGAACCTGTTCTACTTCGCGCGCCCATCCGCACGTCACAGCCCCGAGGAGCCAGCATGAAGACCCGCGCCGCCATCTTGTGGGAGCCGCACACCGACTGGAGTGTCGAGGACATCGAGCTCGACCCGCCCAAGCGGGGTGAGATCCTCGTCAAGCTCGCCGCCTCGGGCCTGTGCCACTCGGACGAGCACATGGTCACCGGTGACATGGTCCTCGACCCGGAGCTCGCGGAGGCCTTCGGCCTCAAGCAGTTCCCGGTGATCGGCGGCCACGAGGGCGCCGGCGTCGTCCAGGAGGTCGGTCCGGACACGGTCGGCTTCGAGGTCGGTGACCACGTCGTCTTCAGCTTCATCCCGTCCTGCGGCAAGTGCCCGTCGTGCTCGACGGGCCACCAGCACCTCTGCGACCTGGGCGCGTTCCTGCTCAGCGGCATGCAGCTCTCCGACTTCTCCTACCGCCACCACGCCAAGGACGGTCGCGACCTCGGCATCATGGTCGGGCTCGGCACGTTCTCGCCGTACACGGTCGTCAACGTCGACAGCGCGGTGAAGATCCGCAAGGACGTGCCGCTCGAGAAGGCCGCGCTCGTCGGCTGCGGCGTGACCACCGGTTGGGGCTCCTCGACGTACGCCGCGGACGTGCAGTCCGGCGAGACCGTGGCCGTCATGGGCCTCGGCGGCATCGGCATGAGCGCGGTGCAGGGCGCGGCGATGGCCGGTGCCCGCCACGTCATCGCGATCGACCCGGTCGACTGGAAGCGGGAGAAGGCGCTGACCCTCGGCGCCACCCACACCGCCCCGTCGATGGCCGACGCGCAGCCGCTGATCAACGAGATCACGCAGGGCGCGATGGCCGACAAGGCGATCCTCGCGGTCGGCCTCGCCACCGGCGACCTGATCGCGCCGATGATGAGCCTGGTCAAGAAGGCCGGTCGCGGCGTCGTCACCTCGGTCGCCAACATGATGGCCGACGACGTGAAGCTGAACCTCTTCGAGATGTCGATGATGCGCAAGGAGCTGGTCGGCTGCATCTTCGGCAACGCCAACCCGCGCTACGACATCCCGCGCCTGCTCGACCTCTACATGGACGGCAAGCTCAAGCTGGACGAGATGGTCACCCAGGAGTACTCGCTCGACGAGATCAACCAGGGCTACCAGGACATGCGCGACGGCAAGAACATCCGCGGCGTCATCCGCTACGACCAGTGACGTCGTAGTCGGCGACAGACGAGGAACGGCCCCCAGGGAGACTCTCCCGGGGGCCGTTCCGCTCGACGAGGGTTCAGGCCACGTCGGCGTCCATCGCGGCGACGTAGTCGCGCTTGACCGCGCGCCAGGCCTCGTCGGTCATCGTGCGGCGCCAGTACGGCGAGCAGGACATGTCGGCGCGCGGGACCCCGCGGTCGCTGATCAGGTGCTTGCGGATCGCGCGGATCTCGTCGGCCTCGCCGTGCACGAACGCGTGCACGCGGCCCTCGGGGAAGTCCACGTCGGCGACCGCGTCGGCCAGCAGGTCGACGTCCTCGACGGTGCCGGTGCGGTGCAGCCACACCAGGTCGAGGTCGCCGGGGCAGCTCAGGGCGACCTCGTGGTCGGGCCCGTCGCAGACGAGCCGCACGACCGCGCGGGCGCCGGCCGGGATGGTCGCGAGCGAGGCCGCGATGGCAGGAAGGGCGGACTCGTCGCCGACCAGCAGGTGCCAGTCCGCCGACGGGTCGGGCAGGTAGCCGCTGCCCGGTCCCTCGAACACCAGCACGTCGCCGGGGCGGGCGCTCGCGGCCCACGGTCCCGCGGCACCCTGGTCGCCGTGCACGACGAAGTCGAGCGTCAGCAGGCCGGCCGCGGCGTCCCAGTCGCGGACCGTGTAGCGGCGGCGGGCCGGCCAGGTCTCCTGGGGGTGCGACTCGCGGACCTCGGCGGGGGAGAAGACCCCGCCGTACGGCGCACCCGCGGGCGGGATCGCGACGTTCACGTAGGTGTCGGTCGCCTCGGGCACCGTGAAGCCGGCGAGCCCCTCACCGCCCAGCACCACTCGCACGAGGGTGGGTGTCAGCCGCTCCGTGCTCTCGACCTGTCCATGCCAGCTGGCCACGCGTTGGGTCCTCTCGTCGACGTCCTAAAGTAAGGTTTCCCTTACTACGAAAGCAGGCCGCATGCCCGTCACGCCGGCGACCCCCGGTGGGCTCGTACGCCGCACCATCTCCCGCCAGCGTAGGCGGCTCGCGGGTGCGGTCGCGCTGCTCATGGTCTGGCAGGTGTGCGAGGCCGCCGTGCCGGTCCTGATCGGCGTGGTCATCGACCGGGCCGTGGCGACCAGCGACGCCGAGCAGATGGTGCTGTGGGGCGTCGTGCTCTGCGTGCACTTCGCCGTGCTGAGCACGGCGTACCGGCTGGGCTCGCGGGTCGGGTTCCGCGCGCTCCAGGAGGAGAGCCACGCGCTGCGCACCGAGGTGTCCGCGCTCGTGCTCTCGCCGAGAGGAGCCCGCACCGAACGGCTGCCCGGCGACGTCCTGTCGATCGCCACCGGTGACGCCGAGGCCGTGGCGACCGTGCTCCGGCACCTGACCTTCACGGTCGTGGGGCTGGTCGGCCTGGTGGTGAGCGCGGTCGTGCTCGCGACGATCGACCTACTGGTCGCGACGGTCGTCCTCGTCGGCGTGCCGCTGGTGCTGCTGACGACCCAGGTCCTCGCGCCGCGGCTCGCCCATCGCGCCCACGTCCGCCAGGAGGCGGTCGGGCGGGCCAACGGCCTCGCCACCGACCTGGTCCGCGGGCTGCGTCCGCTCAAGGGGATCGGCGCCGAGCGGGTCGCGCACCGGCGCTATCGCGCACAGAGCCGCGACGCCATGGGCGCCAGCATCTCTGCGGCCCGCTGGGAGGGGCTGCTGTACGGCGTGACCGACGGCCTCGGGATCGCGTTCCTCGCGGCCGTCGCGCTGCTGGCCGGGCAGCGGGCGCTGTCCGGCGACCTGTCGATCGGCGAGCTCGTGGCGGTCGTCGGGCTCGCGCAGTTCGTCGCCGAGCCGATGGGGATGGTGGCCTACCTGGTCGCCGCGATCGCTCGCTCACGGGCCTCGGCCCGCCGGATCGTCGAGGTGCTCGGCGCGGCTCCGCTGGTGCACGTGGGCGAGCGGTCGGCGGTGCCCGGGGCAGGCGGCCTCGTGCTCGACGCCGTCACCCACGGGTCCCTGAGCGACGTGTCCGTCGACGTCCCGGCCGGCGAGCTGGTCGCCGTCGTGGCCGAGGAGCCGGCCGACGCGGCCGCGCTGATGGACCTGCTCCGCGCCGAGTCGCCGCCGGCCTCGGGGGAGGTCCGGCTCGCCGGCGTACCCCTGACGCAGCTGCGGATCGAGGAGCTCCGCCGGCTGCTGGTGGTGGGGGAGCACCACGTCGACCTGTTCGAGGGCAGCCTGCGCTCCAACGTCGACCCCGGAGAGGTCGTGCGCGACGACCGGTTCGCGGCGGTGCTCGCGGCCTCGGCCGCCGAGGACCTGCCCGACGAGCCGGTGACGGTCAACGGCACGACGCTCTCCGGCGGCCAGCGGCAGCGGCTCGGTCTGGCGCGGGCGCTGGCCGCCGACCCGCCGGTGCTGGTGCTCCACGACCCGACGACCGCCGTCGATGCCGTCACCGAGGAGCGGATCGCCGAGCGCCTCGACGGCGTACGGCGGGCCGACGGGGCGACCCTGGTGCTGACCAGCAGCCCCGCGCTGCTCGCCCGCGCCGACCGGGTCGTGCACCTGGTGTCCGGACGGGTGGTCGCGGTCGGCAGCCACGTCGAGCTCGCCCGCGACGAGGCCTACCGGACGGCGGTGCTGCGATGAGCCTGCGGCCCGTCTCCACGCCGCGCGAGGCCGCCGCGTTCTCCTGGCGCCTGGTCCGCTCCCACCCCCGGCCCCTGCTGCTCTGCTCGCTGGCGTTCGTGGTCGCCGGCCTGGCCGGACTGGTCGGGCCCTGGCAGCTCGGCCGGATCGTCGACGTGGTCGACACCGGCGGTGAGAGCAGCGACGTCGTGCGGGCCGCCGCCTGGATCCTCGGCGCTGCCGTCGTCGGCGGGCTCGCGACCGCCCTGTCGATCGCGCTGATGGCCCGCACGGCCGAGCCGGCCCTGGCCGAGCTGCGCGAGACCGTCGTCGAGCGGGCGCTCGGTCTCGAGGCGAGCGAGATCGAGGCCTCCGGCTCGGGCGACCTGCTCTCCCGGATCGGCGACGACGTACGGCTGGTCACCGAGTCGTTCACCGAGGTCGTCCCGATCCTGGTCACCTCCGCGATCGCGGTCGTGTTCACCTCGGCCGGCCTCTTCGCGCTCGACTGGCGACTCGGCCTCGCCGGGCTCGGCGCCGTCCCGTTCTACGTGCTCGGGCTGCGCTGGTACCTCCCGCGCTCCGGCCCCTACTACCGCCGCGAGCGGGAGGCCAACGGAGCGCGGGCCGAGGCGCTGCTCACCGGCGTGCACGCCAGCCGGACGCTGCGCGGCTTCGGGCTCGCCGACCGGCACCAGGAGGTCACCACCGAGGCGTCGTGGCGCTCGGCGCAGATCTCCATCGACGTCTACCGGATGCTCACCCGCTTCTACGCGCGCAACAACCGCGCCGAGCTCGTCGGGCTGCTGCTGATCCTCACCACCGGCTGGTTCCTCGTCCGCGACGACGCCCTGACGGTCGGTGCGGTCACGGCGGCGGCGCTGCTCTTCCACCGGCTCTTCAACCCGATCGGTGCGCTGATCGGCCTCTTCGACGAGGCGCAGTCGGTCGGCGCCTCGCTGGTCCGGCTGGTCGGCCTCGCGCAGCTGCCGGCGCCGGTCCCCGTGCACGACCCGCAGCGCCCCGAGGACGCTCGCCTCGTCGTACACGGGCTGCACCACGAGTACGTCGAGGGCCGACCGGCCGTCGACGAGGTGTCGCTGGAGGTGGCGCCCGGGCGACGGGTCGCCGTCGTCGGCGCGTCGGGTGCGGGCAAGACGACACTCGGCGCGGCGATCGCGGGGCGCCTGCGGCCGACCCGGGGCACCGTGTCGTTGGGCTCCGTCCCGCTGGCGCGGGTCGACGGTGCCGGGCGGCCCGCGGTCGCGATCGTCAGCCAGGAGGTGCACGTCTTCGCGGGCACCCTGCGCGACAACCTGACGCTCGCCGCCCCCGACGCGTCGGACGCCGACCTGAAGTCGGCGCTGACGGCCGTGGGCGCCTGGGCGTCCGTGCAGGCGCTGCCGGACGGGCTGGGGACCCCGGTCGGCGACGGCGCCGTCACGCTGACGCCGGCCCTGGCGCAGCAGGTCGCGCTGGCCCGGGTGCTGCTCGCCGATCCGCTCGTCGTCGTGCTCGACGAGGCGACCGCCGAGGCGGGGTCGGCCGGTGCCCGGGTGCTCGAGCAGGCGGCGCTGGCGGTCACGACCGGCCGCACCGCGGTGACGATCGCGCACCGCCTCACCCAGGCCGCGACGGCCGACGAGGTGGTCGTCATGGATGCGGGACGGGTGGTCGAGCGGGGCACCCACGACGAGCTGGTCGCGGCCGGCGGCCGGTACGCCGAGCTCTGGGCCGCCTGGTCTGCCCTAGGCTGAGGCCACCACGTCTCGTGGAACAGGAACCCGGTGCGACTCCGGGGCGGTTCCGCCACTGTGAGGCCGTTCGCTGACCCAGCGACCGGCCGAAGCCAGACACTGGCCACGAGACCTCCGACCAACGACGGGCGAGAACCCCGAGGAGGATCCATGCGCATCGCGCTGCTTTCGACGTCCGACACCGACCTGCTCTCCGCGAGGGCCTCGGGCGCGGACTACGTCTTCGCGAACCCGGGGCGCCCGGGGCACCAGTCGATGGCCGAGGTGATCGAGGGCGCCGACCTCGTCGTCGGCCGCATCCTGGGCTCGCCGCACGACCTGTGCTCCGGCTTCGCACGGATCCGGGACACGGGGATGCCGATGGTCGTGCTGGGCGGTGAGCAGCAGCCCAGTGCCGAGCTGATGGAGATGTCGAGCGTCCCGATCGGGATCGCCGCGGAGGCGCACCGCTACCTGGCCGAGGGCGGGCCGGACAACCTCGCCCAGCTGCACGCGTTCCTCTCCGACACGGTGCTGCTCACGGGTGAGGGCTTCGAGCCGCCGGTCGTGGTGCCGCAGTGGGGCATGGGTGGTTTCGAGACAGGACTTCGTCCTTCCTCAACCACCGAGAGCGCGCTGCCGCGCGTCGGGGTGCTCTACTACCGCGCCCACGAGATCAGCGGCAACGACGCCTTCGCGCACGCCCTGGTCGACGCGATCGACGCGACCGGGCAGGCCGTGGGTGTACCGGTGTTCGCCGGCAGCCTGCGCTCCGCGCCCGACGAGCTGTACGACGCCCTCGGCACGCTCGACGCGCTGGTGGTGACCGTGCTCGCCGCCGGTGGCAGCACTCCGGCGGGCGCGAGCGCCGGGGGAGACGACGAGGCCTGGGACGTGGAGCGGCTGCGCGCCCTCGACATCCCCGTCCTGCAGGGACTCTGCCTGACCAGCAGCCGCGATGAGTGGGACGCCTCGGACGACGGCGTGACGCCGCTCGACTCGGCGACCCAGATCGCGATCCCGGAGTTCGACGGCCGGATCATCACCGCGCCGTTCTCGTTCAAGGAGGTCGACGCCGACGGGCTGCCGCGCTACGTCGCGGACCCCGAGCGGTGCGCCCGGGTGGCCGGCATCGCGGTCAACCACGCGCGACTGCGGCACATCCCGAACGCCGAGAAGCGGGTCGCGCTGATGCTCTCGGCGTACCCGACCAAGCACTCGCGCGTCGGCAACGCCGTCGGCCTCGACACCCCGGTCAGCACGGTGCGGCTGCTCCGCCGGATGCGCCAGGAGGGGTACGACGTCGGCCACATCCCGGCCCTCGACCTCGACGACGAGACGGAGGCGGGCGACGCCCTGATCCACGCTCTGATCGCGGCCGGCGGCCAGGACGAGGAGTGGCTGACCAACGCCCAGCTCACCGACGCGCACGTGCGGATCACCAAGGCCGACTACGACGCCTGGACGGCCGACGTCCCGCGCGCGCTGAGGGACGAGATGGTCGAGGCCTGGGGCGAGTCGCCCGGGCGACTCTTCGTGAACGACGCCGGCGAGATCGTGCTCGCCACCATCCAGGCCGGCAACGTGGTGCTGCTGATCCAGCCGCCTCGCGGCTTCGGGGAGAACCCGGTGGCGATCTACCACGACCCGGACCTCGCGCCCTCCCACCACTACCTCGCGGCGTACCGCTGGCTCCAGCACGGGTTCGGAGCGCACGCCGTCGTGCACCTCGGCAAGCACGGATCGATGGAGTGGCTGCCCGGCAAGAACGCCGCGCTCTCGGCCGCGTGCGCCACCGACGCCGCGATCGGCAACCTGCCGCTGATCTACCCCTTCCTGGTCAACGACCCCGGCGAGGGCGCACAGGCCAAGCGGCGTGCGCACGCCACGATCATCGACCACCTGGTGCCGCCGATGGCGCGTGCCGAGTCGTACGGCGACATCGCCCGCCTCGAGCAGCTCCTCGACGAGCACGCCAACATCGCCGCGATGGACCCCGCCAAGCTGCCCGCCGTCCGAGGTGAGATCTGGCAGCTGATGCACGCGGCCGAGATGCACCGCGACCTGGGCCTGGACGAACGGCCCGACGACGAGGAGTTCGACGACTTCATCCTGCACGTCGACGGCTGGCTCTGCGAGATCAAGGACGCCCAGATCCGCGACGGGCTGCACGTCCTCGGGCAGGCGCCGCAGGGCGAGGCCCGCGTGAACCTGGTGCTCGCGATCCTGCGGGCGGCGCAGGTCTGGGGTGGAGCCGCCCACGCGGTGCCCGGCCTGCGGATGGCACTCGGCCTCAAGGAGGGCGCCGAGTCCACCTCGGCCGTGGACACGATCGAGGAGCAGGCCCGCGGGCTGGTGCAGCGGATGGAGGACGCGGACTGGGATCCCGCCGCTGCCGCCGGGTTGCACGACGACCCGGAGGTGCAGCGGGTCCTGGAGTTCGCCGCCGAGCAGGTGGTGCCGCGGCTGCGGCGTACGACGGACGAGCTGGACGCCCTGCTGCACGCGCTCGACGGCGGCTTCGTGCCGGCCGGCCCGTCGGGCTCGCCGCTGCGCGGGCTGGTCAACGTGCTGCCGACGGGCCGCAACTTCTACACGGTCGACCCGCGCGCGGTCCCGAGCCGGCTCGCCTGGCAGACCGGGGTCGCGATGGCCGACTCGCTGCTGCAGCGGCACCTCGACGACACGGGCGAGTACCCGACCTCCGTCGGCCTCTCGATCTGGGGCACGTCGGCGATGCGCACCTCCGGCGACGACGTGGCCGAGGTGCTGGCGCTGCTCGGCGTCCGTCCCGAGTGGGACGAGGCGTCGCGACGGGTGAGCGACCTGGCCGTGGTGCCGCTCGCGGAGCTCGGCCGGCCGCGCATCGACGTCACCGTGCGGATCTCGGGCTTCTTCCGCGATGCGTTCCCCCACGTGGTCGCCATGCTCGACGACGCCGTGCGGCTGGTGGCCGGCCTCGACGAGCCCGACGACGCCAACTTCGTGCGCGCGCACACCCGGGCCGACCTCGCCGAGCACGGCGACGAGCGGCGGGCGACGACCCGGATCTTCGGCAGCAAGCCCGGCTCGTACGGCGCGGGCATCCTGCAGGCGATCGAGTCCGGGAGCTGGCGCGACGACGCCGACCTGGCCGAGGTCTACACGGCCTGGGGCGGGTTCGCCTACGGCCGCGACCTCGACGGGGCGCCGGCGGCCGACGACATGCGGGCCAACTACCGGCGGATCAAGGTGGCGGCGAAGAACGTCGACACCCGCGAGCACGACATCGCCGACAGCGACGACTACTTCCAGTACCACGGCGGCATGGTCGCCACGGTCCGCGCGCTGACCGGCACCGCCCCGCAGGCCTACGTCGGCGACTCGACCAGCCCCGACGCCGTACGCACCCGGAGCCTGCAGGAGGAGACCAACCGCGTCTTCCGGGCCCGGGTCGTCAACCCGCGCTGGATCTCCGCGATGCAGCGGCACGGCTACAAGGGCGCGTTCGAGCTCGCGGCGACCGTGGACTACCTCTTCGGCTTCGACGCCACGGCGGGCGTCGTGCACGACTGGATGTACGAGTCGCTCGCGCAGGAGTACGTGCTCGACGAGACCAACCGCGAGTTCATGACCAAGTCGAACCCGTGGGCGCTGCGCGGCATCGTCGAGCGGCTGCACGAGGCGAAGGACCGTGGGTTGTGGGAGTCGCCCGACCCGGCCACGGTGGCTGCCATGCAGCAGGTGTACCTGGACCTCGAGGGCGACCTGGAGGACCGAGCATGACCACTCCGGCCAGGCGGGTCCGCATCATCGGCGTGGGGCCGGGCGACCCCGACCAGGTGACGCTCGAGGCGGTGCAGGCGCTGCGGGAGGTCGACTACTTCGTCGTCACCGACAAGTCCGGTCGCGGCGGGATGCCCGACCCGCTGGTCAACGCCCGGGAGCGGCTGCTGGACCGGCACCTCGGGGCGCCGCCCGTGATCGTGCGCGTCGACGACCCCGAGCGCGAGCGCCGCCCGGACCGCACCGCCACGCAGGAGGAGTACGACGCGGCCGTGGCGCGCTGGCACGAGGAGCGGCAGACGGCGTACGAGGAGGCGCTGCTCTCCCGGGAGGGCGTCGCGGGCTTCCTGGTGTGGGGGGACCCGGCGTTCTACGACTCGACGATCCGGATCCTGCAGTCGCTGCAGGAGCGCGGCCGCCTCGACCTCGAGCTCGACGTGATCCCCGGGATCTCCAGCATCCAGCTGCTCGCGGCCAAGCACCGGATCGTGCTGCACGAGGTCGGCCACGCGCTGCACGTCACCAGCGGTCGACGGCTGCGCGAGGCGCTCGACCAGGGGCAGGACAACGTCGTCGTGATGCTCAACCGGGTGATCGAGCTCGAGGGGCCCCAGACGGACCTCAGTGAGTGGTCGATCTGGTGGGGCGCCAACCTCGGCACGGCCTCGGAGGAGCTGGTGGCCGGCCGGGTCGGCGACGTGCTGCCCGAGATCGACGCCGCCCGTGAGCGGGTGCGCGCGGCCGCGGGCTGGGTGATGGACATCTTCCTGATCCGTCGCGAGGCGTGATGGCGCACACCGTCCTGGTCGTCCCGGTGCCGGAGCTGGAGCCGTTCGTGCTCGGGCGGACTCGGCACTACGACGCGTCGTTCGTCTCCGCGGACCCGACCTTCGTGCACGCCCACATCTCGGCCCTGGGGCCGTTCCTCGACGACCCGAGCAGTCCGGATCGGGCGTTGGTGGGCGAGATCGCTGCGGCTACACCGGCCTTCGACTTCACGCTGGAGCGGATCGGGGAGCTGGCGCACGGGATCCTGTCCCTGCTGCCCGATCCCGACGACCCTTTCCGCGAGCTGACCCGGCGGCTGGTTGCGGCGTTCCCGCAGTGCCCTCCGTACGGCGGCGCCTACCCGGAGCCGACGCCGCACCTGACCCTCGACCAACGGGCGGACGGGATCGACGAGCAGTCGGTGCGCACCGCGCTCGGAGACGCCGTGCCCGCCCGCTGCCGCGCCGACCGGCTCGTGCTGCACCGCTACGCCAACCACGACTGCCGGGTGCTCGCCGAGTGGAAGCTCGGTGGAGCGTGACCGGCCTCCTGGTCGCCGGGACCACCTCCGACGCCGGCAAGAGCATCGTCACCTCGGGGCTCTGCCGTGCGTTCGTGCGGCGGGGGGTGAAGGTCGCGCCGTTCAAGTCGCAGAACATGTCCAACAACTCGATGGTCGTCACCGCACCGACGGGGACCGGCGAGATCGGCCGCGCCCAGTGGGTGCAGGCGCTCGCGGCGAAGGTCGAGCCCGAGGTCGCGATGAACCCGGTGCTGCTCAAGCCCGGCAGCGACCAGCGCAGCCACGTCGTCGTGCTCGGCCGGCCGGCGGGCGAGGTCTCCTCCCGTGACTTCGTCGACGGGCGGCGGCACCTCGCGGCCGCGGCGTACGACGCCTTCGACGACCTCGCCTCGCGCTTCGACGTGATCGTCGCCGAGGGTGCCGGCAGCCCGACCGAGATCAACCTGCGGGCGAGCGACTACGTCAACATGGGCCTCGCCCAGCACGGTGGCCTGGCGACGGTGCTGGTCGGCGACATCGACCGGGGTGGGGTCTTCGCGTCGCTCTTCGGCAGCGTCGCCCTGCTGTCGCCGGAGGACCAGCGGCTCGTGGCGGGCTTCGTGGTCAACCGCTTCCGTGGCGACGAGTCGCTGCTCGGGCCGGGGTTGAGCGAGCTCGAGCAGCTCACCGGTCGGCGGGTGTACGGCGTGCTGCCGTTCAGCTCCGACGTGTGGCTCGACAGCGAGGACACCCTGGACGTCGGCGACCGGCGCGTCGTCGACGGGCCGGCGCCGCTGCGCGTGGTCGTGGTGCGCTCGCCACGGATCAGCAACTTCACCGACATCGACGCGCTCGGCCTGGAGCCGGGGGTCGACGTCGTCTACGCGTCGGACGGCCGCTCCCTGGCGGACGCAGACCTGATCGTGCTGCCGGGGTCGCGGGCGACGCTCGCCGACCTGGCGTGGCTGCGCTCGCGCGACCTCGACCGCGCGGTGCTCGACCACGCGGCGGCCGGCCGGCCGGTGCTCGGCATCTGCGGCGGCTTCCAGATGCTCGGCCGCGGTGTGCACGACCCGGACGGTGTCGAGGGCCCGGCGGGGGCGTCCGACACCGGGCTCGGGCTGCTCGACGTCAACACCGTCTTCGCAGCGGAGAAGGTGCTGCGGCTGCCCCGGGGCACGGCGCTCGGCGCGCCCGTCGACGGCTACGAGATCCACCACGGCCGGGTCGTCGTCGGCACGGGCGAGCAGTTCCTGGGCGGCGCCCGCAGCGGTCACGTCTTCGGCACCATGTGGCACGGCTGCCTGGAGAGCGACGCCTTCCGGGGCGCGTTCCTGGCCGAGGTGGCGCGGCTGACCGGGCACGTGTGGACGCCGTCCGGGGTCAGCTTCGGCGCCGCTCGGGAGCGCCGGCTCGACCTGCTCGGCGACCTGGTCGAGCACCACCTCGACGTCGACGCACTGCTCGAGCTGGCGACCGCCGGCGCCCCCGCCGGGCTGCGGGTGCTGCCTCCGGGCGACCGGCGATGAGGGTGCTCGTGCTGGGCGGCACGGCGGAGGCCCGCGCCCTGGCGGCCGAGCTGGTCCGCGACGGGTTCGACGTCGTGTCGTCGCTGGCCGGGCGGGTCGCCGACCCGCGGCTGCCGGTCGGTGAGGTGCGGATCGGCGGGTTCGGCGGCGCGGTCGCGCTGGCGGCGTACGCCGAGGACTTCGACGCGGTCGTCGACGCGACGCACCCCTACGCCGCGCAGATCTCGCGGCACGCGTCGAGCGTGCGGGTGCCGTTGCTCCGGCTGGCCCGCCCGGGCTGGGACGGTCCCTGGACGTGGGTCGACGACCACGAGGAGGCGGCCGACACGGCAGCGAGTCTGGGGGAACGGCCCTTCCTCACCATCGGTCGCCAGCGACTCGACGCCTTCGTGGGCCCGATGCGAGACCGGGCCGTGCTGGCGCGAGTGGTGGACGCGCCCGCGATCGAGCTGCCGCCGGCCTGGGAGCTGCTCCGCGACCGGGGGCCCTACACGGTCGGCGGCGAGCTGGCGCTGATGCGGCGGCACCGCACGGACGTGCTCGTCACCAAGGACTCCGGCGGCAGCCACACCCGGCCCAAGCTCGACGCGGCCGCGACGCTCGGCGTCCCCGTCGTCGTCGTACGGCGACCCGCGCCTCCGGAGGGCGTCGAGTCGGTCAGCGACGTCGACGCAGCAGCGCGATGGGTACGACGACAGCCAGCGCGCCGAGTCCGACCCGCCGCGCCAGCAAGCGGGCCCGGGTGATGTCGTGCTGAGTCGGGGCCCTGCCGTCGCCGAGCACCTGACGGTCCTCGACCCGGTCGCCGTACACGTTGACGCCGCCGAGCCGGATCCCGAGCGCGCCGGCGAACGCCGCCTCGACCGGTCCCGCGTTGGGGCTGGGGTGGCCGCCGGCATCGCGACGCCAGGCACGCACGGCGCCCGCACGGTCGTCGCCGAGCGCGACCGCCAGGCCGGCGGTGAGCCGCGAGCCCGGCAGGTTGAGCAGGTCGTCGAGGCGTGCCGCCGCCCAGCCGAACCGCTCGTAGCGAGCGTTGCGGTGCCCGACCATCGCGTCCAGCGTGTTCGCGGCCCGGTAGGTGAGCAGCCCCGGCGCGCCGGCCAGCGCCCCCCAGACGAGGGGCGCGACCACTGCGTCCGAGGTGTTCTCGGCCAGCGACTCGATCACCGCGCGGGCGATCTCGCCCTCGTCGAGCGTGGTCGTGTCACGGCCGACCAGGTGGGTCAGCCGGATCCGCGCGGCGCCCAGGTCGCCCGACCGGAGCAGCTCCTCCACCGCCGCGGCCTCGCGATCGAGCGAGCGACCGCCGAGCACGGCCCAGGTGGCCAGCGCGACCGGGACGCCGGAGCGGCCGAGGGCCGCGGCGGCACCCACCAGCACGGCCACGTGGACCACGCCGTGCCCGCGCCGGTCGGCGTACGTGACTCGCTCGAGCGCCGCGGCCGCGCGCCCGAAGCCCGCCACCGGGTGGAAGCGCGCGGGATCGCCCAGCAGCCGGTCGGCGGCGTAGCCGAGCACGAGTCCGAGGGGAGCGTTCATCGATGAGGGTCCTGGTCACGGGCGGGGTGCGGTCCGGCAAGTCGCGGCACGCCGAGTCGCTGCTCGACGCAGAGGCCGCGGTCCGGTACGTCGCGCCGGGCCCGGTCCGCGACGACGCGGACTGGCAGGAGCGGGTCGCCGCTCACCGGGCCCGCCGGCCGGCGCACTGGACGACGGTCGAGACGGGCGACCTGACGCAGGCGCTGACGACTGGCGACGCGGTGCTCGTCGACTGTCTCGGCACCTGGCTGACCCGGCTTGTCGACGACGCAGGGATGTGGGACGCGTCGGTGCCGGACCTCATCGCACACGTCGACGCGGCCGTCGACCGGGCGGTGTCGGCGCTGGGTGGCACGGTGGTCCTCGTGACCAACGAGGTCGGGATGGGGGTGGTGCCGGAGCACCGGTCGGGACGGGTCTTCCGCGACCTGCTCGGCTCGGTCAACCAACGGTTCGGGGCCGCGTGCGACGAGGTGCACCTGGTCGTCGCAGGACGGGTCCTCCGCATCTGATGTCCCTGGAGCGTCACAGCCAGGCCCAGGTGAGCAGCGTGGTCGCCAGGGCGAGCTCGATGGCGGCGCCGAAGACGTCGCCGGTCACGCCGCCGAGGCGACGCGTCGTGCGCCGCACCAGGGCGACGACCGCGAGCCCGCCGGTGACCGAGAGCAGCACGCCCCCGAGCGCGGCGACCGGGAGCGGGACGGTGCGCGTGTAGGAGCTGCCGAGACCGTCGGGCCGCGCCGCCGGCACCCGGGTGCAGCAGGCGATCCAGAGTGCGCACCGGGACAGGCAGACGAGTGCGCCCGCGAGCGCGGCGAGGCGTGCGGAGTCGACGTACGCCGTCAGCGCGCCGGCCTGGACCCCGGCGACGACGACGGTCGCGACGACGCCGGCCGGGCCGCTGGTGCCGGTCTTCATGACGGCGAGCGAGCGCTCGCGGTCGTACGACGCGGTGAGGCCGTCGGCCACGTCGGACAACCCGTCCCAGTGCAGGGCGCGGGAGCCGGCGGCCAGCGCGCCCACGGCGACGGACGCGACCGCGAGCGACGGGAGCCCTGCGAGACCGCCGAGCCACAGGACCGTCGCGACGAGGACGCCGAGGGGGAGGACCGCGACGGGGGCGAGCAGCATGGCGCGACGCGCGGTCGTCCGGTCGACCCGGGACGGCGGGCCGATGGGCAGCGCCGTCAGCGTCCCGACGGCGAGCCGCCAGGCGTCACGCACCCGGGAGGATCTCCGAGAGCAGCGCGACGTCGCGCAGCAGGGCGACCGCGCTGCGCAGCACCGGCACGGCGGCGACCGCGCCGCTGCCCTCGCCGAGCCGCAGCCCGAGGTCGAGCACCGGCTCGAGCCCGAGCTTGGCGAGCGCGAGCGACTGGGCGGGCTCGGTGGAGCGGTGCCCGGCGGCGTACCAGGCGGCCGCGCCCGGCTCGATCCGGTCGGCGGTGAGCGCGCAGGCGACCGCCATCAACCCGTCGAGCAGCACCGGGACGCCCTGCCGGGCGGCCTCGGCGAGGTAGCCCGTGCTGGCGGCCAGGTCGGCGCTGCCGAGAGCGGTGAGCGTGTCGACGGGGTCGTCGGTGCGCGCGCCGGCCCGGTCGAGCGCCTGCTGGACGACCTGCTCCTTGTGCAGCAGTGCCGCGTCGTCGATGCCGGTCCCGCGGCCGGTGACCTCGGTAGCGGGCAGGCCGAGCCCGGCCGCCACGAGCGCGGCCGCGGGCGTGGTGTTGCCGATGCCCATGTCGCCGCTGAGCAGCAGCTGCGCGCCGGCTGCGATCTCCTCGCGAGCGACCGTCGCGCCGACCTCGAGGGCCTGGCCCGTCTCGTCCGCCGTCAGGGCGTCCTCGAGGTGGATCGCCCCCGAGGAGCGGCGCACCTTGTGGCGTCGTACGTCGTCGGGCACGCCGTCCAGGTCGTCGTCGACCCCGAGGTCGAGGACCCGCACGCGCACGCCGTGGGCGTGCGCGAGGGCGGAGACGCCGGCCCGCCCGCTGAGGAACGTGCGGACCATCGCGGCGGTGATCTCGGGCGGGTACGCCGAGACGCCGTGCCGGGCGACGCCGTGGTCGCCGGCGAAGATGACCAGGCCGACGTCGGTCAGCTCGCGCGGCGGACAGACGCCTTGGGTGGCGGCGATCCAGACGGCGAGGTCGCCCAGCCGGCCCAGCGCCCCCGGAGGGGTGGCCAGGCCGGCCAGGCGCTCGGTCGCGGCGGCGGCCACGGCCGCCGACGGAGCCGCGATCACAGGCTGGCCGCCAGCGCGCGCCGTTCGACCTGGACGGTCTCGCGGCGGTAGAGCCGGCCGACGAGCCCGGTGAGACCGATCCCGATCCCGCCCCAGAGCGTGGCGAGCGTGATCAACGAGGCCCGGCGGAAGTACCAGAGCACGTCGGCCGGGAAGGTGCCGACCTCGTTGACGGTCGGCATCAGCTGCCCGGCGGCGACCATGGCGACGACGTACAGGCCGACGCCGCTGAGCACCGCGACGTAGGTGCCCGACTGCTCGTGGATGCGCACGGCGAGCAGCGACGACAGCGCCGCGAACGCGACCGAGATCAGCATGAAGCCGAAGAACCAGCTGGTGCGGTCGCCGATGGTGTCGCCCGAGCCGACGGCCGGTGGCGTCGCGGGGTACTTGAGGAACGGCACCAGTGCGACGGAGACGAAGCCGACGAGGCTGACCAGGGCCGTGGACTGGCCCGGCGTCAGGGTGCCGATCCGGCCCACGACGGAGGCCGCGACCAGGGCGACGATGCCGCCGATGGCGAGACCGACGGCCAGGCTGCCGGTGAGCAGGCCCCAGGTGCGCTGGTTCGGGCGGGAGACGGTGGTGCCGTCCTCCTCGTGGACATGGCCCGCCTCGTGTGCAGAGCCCGCCTCGGTGGCGGGCTCGTCGGCGGAGGCGGCTTCCTCGAGGGCGATGGCGGTCTCGACGTGCGGCTCACCGACCTGGTGCGCGACCAGGAACGTGGCGAAGCCGGCGAGGAGGCCGACGAGCAGCCCCCGGACGAGGAATGCGCGTGCGGTCATGGTGGCGACCCCGGCTCAGTGGCAGGGGTAGCCGAGCAGGTGCCGGCTGTCGTGGACCCACTCGTGGATCGCGTTGCCCGACGGGATCGAGATCGCGCCCTGGTCGGCGCTGATGAAGAACAGGATGATCAGCCCGAGCAGGCCGAAGAAGAGCGCCCACGGGGCGATCTCGCGGAAGGGGATCGACGGGATCTCGACGGTGGAGCCGGAGATGGGTGCGGCAGACGACTGCGACATGGTGCCTCCTCAGGGATACGTGCGTCCCTGTTCGAATGGATGGAAGCGGACCTTCGGGTCTGACTCCACCGCTCGGAAGCGATGTCACAGTAGCGCGACTGTGCCGGAATCTCACCGGCTTCCTCGTGCCCGCGGCGTCAGCCTAGGGCATCGGAGCGGGCTTCGGACAGAGCGTCCAGCAGTGATCTGGTTCGCGCCGGCGGACGGACCGCGATCCGCACCCACGACGGGCCGAGACCGGGGAACGTGTCGGCACGTCGTACGGCGATCCCGGCGACGCGCAGCGCGTCGTGCACGCCGTCGCCGACGTCGGCGAGCACGAAGCTCGCGTGCGACGCGATGTGACGGATCCCCATGGTTGAAAGGGATTCCTCGAGGTGGCGACGCCACTCGGCGATCTCCTCGGCGCGTCGGCGACTCTCGGACACCGCCTCCTCGGTGCAGCAGGCCAGCATCGCGGCGGCGGCCGTGCTGGAGACCGACCACGGCACCTGCTCGCGGCGCAGGGCGGCCACGACGGCCGGATCGCCGAGCAGGTAGCCGGCCCGGACGCCGGGGATGCCCCAGTGCTTGGTGAGGCTGCGGGTCACGACGAGCCCGGGGTGCCGGTCGGCGGCCAGCGTCTCGGGCTCACCGGGGACTGCGTCCATGAAGGCCTCGTCGACGAGGACCAGCCGACCGGGGCGGAGCAGGTCGGTGAGGGTCGGGCGCGGGTGCAGGACGCCGGTGGGGTTCGTCGGGTTGCCGACGACCACGAGGTCGGCGTCGTCGGGGATGACTCCGGGGTCGAGGGTGAAGTCGTCGCCGAGCACCACCTCGGTGACGTCGTGACCGGCCTGCAGCAGCGCCGCGTGCGGCTCGGTGAACTGCGGGTGCACGACGACCGGTCGCTCCCAGCGGCGCAGCCGGGCGATGAGTGAGAACGCCTCCGCGGCGCCCGCCGTCGCGAGGACCTCGTCCGGATCTCGACCGTGACGGGCGGCGACGGCTCCTTCGGCCGCGGTCGCCGAGGGGTAGCTGCCGGCAGCGTCCAGACCCCCGCGCAGGGCGGCGTCCAGCCACGCGGGTCGCGGCCCGTCGTACACGTTGACGGCGAAGTCGAGCAGGCCGTCACGGACCTCGACGTCGCCGTGGTGCCGGAGCGGGTCACGCACGGGCGTGCACCGCGTCCGCGAACCGCTGCGCCAGCTGGGGGTGACCGGCCCAGTGGGTGTGCAGGTAGGACGCGTACAGGCTCGGTCCGAGGAAGCCGAGGTCGCCGCCGGTGGGGCTGACCTGGGTGCGGTGGAACTCGTGCCCGGTCAGTGCCTCGCCCGCGCGGGTCAGGAGGCTGTCGGTGGTGGCGGTCATCGTGGGGTACCTCAACGTCAGCCGCTCGGTCATCGCGGCCTCCGCCGCGATCGCGCCGACCATGGGGGAGGAGTCCAGTGACGAGCACAGGTAGAGCAGCCCCGCGCACTCGGCGACGGTCGGTACGCCGTCCGCGACCGCCGCCCCGAGCTGACGGCGCAGCGGCTCGTTGCCGGTGAGCTCGCGGGCGTGCACCTCCGGGAAGCCACCACCGAGGTAGATCCCCGCGGTCCCCTCCGGCAGCCGCTCGTCGTGCATCGGGTCGAAGGTGACGACGTCGCAGCCGGCTGCCCGGAGCAGCTCCTCGGTCTCGGCGTAGCGGAAGGTGAACGCGCGCCCACCGGCCATCGCGACCACCGGCCGCTCGGTGGTCGGGGGACGCACCTCGGCGGAGGGGTCCCACGGCTCCGCATCCAGGTCGGGCGCGGCGCGGGCGATATCGAGCACGGCGTCGAGGTCGACCTGCTCGGCGATCCGGTCGGCGAGCGTGTCCAGGGCGTGGGCGGCCTCGTCGCGCTCGGCGGCGGGCACCAGGCCGAGGTGCCGTGACGGCACGGCGAGCTCGGGGTCGCGCCCGAGGGTGCCCAGCACGGGCAGGTCGATCGAGTCGGCCACCTCGGCCGCGTGCCGCGGCGAGCCGGCTTGGTTGAGCACGACCCCGGCGATCCGCACCGAGGGGTCGTAGGTCGCCATGCCGTGCACGACCGCGCCGATCGACCGTGAGGACCGGGAGATGTCGACGACCAGCACGATCGGCGAGTCGGTCAGGGTGGCGACGTGGGCCGTCGACGAGAAGCCGCGGGCGCCGACCTTGCCGTCGTAGAGACCCATCACGCCTTCGACGACGGCGATGTCGGCGCCACGCGCACCGTGCAGCAGCAGGGGAGCGATGCGGTGCTCGCCGACCAGGTGCGGGTCCAGGTTGCGGCCCGGCCGCCCGCACGCGAGCGCGTGGTAGCCCGGGTCGATGTAGTCGGGCCCGACCTTGTGCCCGCTCACCTCGTGCCCGACCCGGCGCAGGGCCGCCATCAGCCCGACGGAGACCGTGGTCTTGCCCTGTCCGGTGGCCGGCGCGGCGACGACCAGTCGCGGTAGTGCCGTCACCACTCGATGCCCTTCTGGCCCTTCTGGCCGCGGTCCATCTGGTGCTTGACCTTGGTCATCTCGGTGACCAGGTCGGCGGCGTCGACCAGGCGCGGGTGCGCGCGGCGGCCGGTGATCACGACGTACTGCCGCCCGGGCCGGCCGACGAGGGTCTCGACGACGTCCTCCACGTCCACCCAGCCCCACTCCATCGGGTAGGTGAACTCGTCGAGCACGTAGAGGTCGTGGGTCTCCTCGGCCAGGCGGCGCTTGATCTCCGCCCAGCCGGCGGCCGCGTCGGCGGCATGGTCCTCCGTCTCTCCGGCCTTGCGCGACCAGGACCACCCGGCGCCCATCTTGTGCCACTCGACCGGTCCGCCCTCGCCGGTCTGCTCGTGCAGCTCGCCGAGCCGCTCGAGCACGGTCTGCTCGCCGATGCGCCACTTCGCGGACTTCACGAACTGGAAGACCCCGACGTCCCAGCCCTGGTTCCAGGCCCGGATCGCGAGGCCGAAGGCCGCGGTCGACTTCCCCTTGCCGTCGCCGGTGTTGACCATCAGGAGCGGCTGGTTGCGGCGCTGCGCGGTGGTCAGCCCGTCGTCGGGCACGGTCGCGGGCTGTCCCTGGGGCACCTCAGCACCCCCACGTCTCGTGGTGGACGGCGTGCCGGAGCGGGCGGCGCTCGCGCCACCCGTGTCGTTCGAGGTCGGGCGTCTCCTGCAGCCCGGTGACCGGCCCGAGACACAGCCACGCGACCGGCCGGACGCCGTCGGGCAGGCCGACCAGGTCGCCGAGGAACTCCTCGCGGTAGAACGAGACCCACCCGACGCCGAGACCTTCGGCCGTCGCGGCGAGCCACAGGTTCTGGATCGCGAGGCAGGTGGAGTAGAGGCCGGCGTCGTCGATCGCGTGCCGGCCCAGCACCCGCGGTCCGCCGCGGCTCGGGTCGTAGGTGACGACCACGCCGAGTGCGGACTCGCGGATGCCTTCGATCCGAATGCGCTTGAACGCGGCACGTCGCTCGGCGGCGAGCGACGCCGCGTACGTCGCGCGCTCGGCGTGCACGTGCTCCTGGAAGCGGCGGCGGGTGGCGGGGTCGCGCACGAGGACGAAGTCCCACGGCTGGCTGTGGCCGACGCTCGGTGCGGCGTGGGCCGCGCCGAGGACCCGGTCGAGCACCACGTCGTCGAGCGGCTCGGCGCTGAACTCGGCACGGACGTCGCGGCGCCGGGCGATGACGTCGTACAGCCCGGCGGTGCTCATGCGGCCCGTCCGTGCCGCACGACTCCGGCGAGCGCCTCGGCACTCACCTCCGCGATGGGGACGTGCTCGGCGCCGAGGTGCTGGGCCAGCACGGAGGCGAGCCCCAGCCGCATCGCGCCGCTCTCGCAGTCGACGACCAGGCTCGCGACGCCGGCCCGGGCCAGCGCGCCGGCTGCCTGGCGGGAGCGCTCGACCGCAGCGGAGCCGCTGGTCGCCCGGCCGTCGGTGACGACGACGAGCAGCGGGCGGCGCCGAGGGTCGCGGACGCGCTCGAGCTCCAGCACCCGGGCCGCCTCGAGGAGGCCCTCGGCGAGCGGCGTGCGCCCGCCGGCCGGCAGCTCCTCCAGCCGCGCCGCTGCGATCTCGACCGAGTACGTCGGCGGCAGCGCGAGGTCGGCGTCGCCGCCGCGGAACGTCACGAGCCCGACCTTGTCGCGGCGCTGGTAGGCGTCGAGCAGCAGTGACAGGATCGCCGCCTTCACCTGCTCCATCCGCTTGCGGGCGGCCATCGAGCCGGAGGCGTCGACGCAGAAGAGCACCAGGTTGGACTCCTGACCCTCCCGGGTCGCGATGCGCAGGTCGTCGGCGCGCAGCAGCAGGCGACCCGTCGTACGCCCTCGGGCGCGCTGGTGGGGTGCGGCGGCGCGCACCGTCTCGGTCAGGTGCAGCGCCCCGGTGCCGCCGGGGCGCGAGCCGATCCGACGTCCGTTGTCGGTGACGGCGCGACTGCGGCGGCCGGCCTCACCGGTCCCGACGCCGCGGACCGTGAACAGCTGGGGTCGGTACGTCGCACCGGGGGCGACGGTGGACTCCGCGGTGCCGGGGTTTCGAGACGGTTGCTGCGCAACCTCCTCAACCGCCGAGTCGCCCCCGTCGGTGGTGGAGGAAGGCGCGCCAGCGCTGTCGCCTTCGTCGAAACCACCACCCGGCGGATCGGGATCAGGCTCGGGGTCCGGATCGGGCTCGGGGTCGTCCTCGCCGAGGACGTCGTCCAGCAGCGACTCGTCGAGGCCGGGGGCATCGAACGGGTTGCGCCGCCGCCGGTGCGGGAGCGCGAGCAGCGCCGCGGCCCGGACGTCCTCGGTGGTGACGGCGGTGCGGCCGTGCCAGGCGGCATGGGCGACGGCGGTGCGCGCGGTGACGATGTCGGCGCGCATGCCGTCCACCTCGCAGGCGGCGCACAGCTCCGCGATCCGGAGCAGCATCTCGTCGGACAGCTCGACGTCGGCGACCCGCGCGCGGGCGGCCTCGATGCGAGCCGTGAGGGCGCGCTCCTCGGCGGCGTACGCCGCGGCGAACCCCTCCGGGTCGGCGTCGTAGGCCATCCGGCGGCGGACGACCTCGACCCGCTGCGCCGGGTCGCGCGGCGCCGCGACCTCGACCGTCAACCCGAACCGGTCGAGCAGCTGCGGCCGGAGCTCACCCTCCTCCGGGTTCATGGTGCCGACCAGCACGAACCGGGCGGCGTGCTCGACGGAGACGCCGTCCCGCTCGACGGTCGAGCGGCCCATGGCGGCCGCGTCGAGCAGCAGGTCGACGAGGTGGTCGTGCAGCAGGTTGACCTCGTCGACGTAGAGGATCCCGCGGTGCGCGCGGGCGAGCAGCCCGGGCTCGTACTCGGCCTTCCCCTCCGACAGCGCCCGCTCGAGGTGCAGCGAGCCGAGCACCCGGTCCTCGGTGGCGCCGACGGGCAGCTCGACCAGGCGTACGGCGCGGGTCTCGACCGGAGCGTCCGCAGGGAACGGGCCGTCCGGCGAGAGCGACCCGCGGTCGCGGGGATCGCTGGAGAACCGGTCGCCGGCGACCACGTCGATCGGCGGCAGCACGCCGGCGAGGGCACGGACGATCGTCGACTTCGCGGTGCCCTTCTCGCCGCGCACCAGGACGCCGCCGATGTCGGGGGAGACGGTCGTGAGGACCAGGGCGAGTGCCATGCCGGCCGGCTCGTCCGAGCCGACGACGGCACTGAAGGGGTACTGCTGTGGCATGAGAGGCTCCCGCTCGCTCGCCAACGGACATCGGATGATGCGTGGCGCGAGGCCGG
Organism: Nocardioides sp. Root1257; assembly: GCF_001425175.1. GTDB lineage: Bacteria > Actinomycetota > Actinomycetes > Propionibacteriales > Nocardioidaceae > Nocardioides. The sequence continues at coordinate 31,391 of NZ_LMDV01000001.1, forward strand.
TCTTCGGACTTCCCGGGTCTGTGTCTCCACAGCCACGGGTCACCGCAGCGGGCCTGTGCCGGACTCTCACCGGCTTCCCAGATTCTCCCCTCCGCCGAGTCGCAGCGTTCGGGGCACCTCGTGCCGTCGGTCAGGCTAGCGGCTCGACGACCTCGCGCAGCCAGCGGTCCACGTCGCGTCGGCTGCGCAGGTGCACGATCGGCAGGTCGGGCCGCTCGGCCGCGACGGCCGGCAGGCGCTCGTCGTACAGGTTCCGGGTGCTGATCGCCCACCGCACGATGTGCTCGTCGTCGGTGAAGAAGTGCCAGAGCGGGCCTTCCTGGTTCCCGTTCCAGAGCTCCTCGCGACGCAGGCGGCGCCGCAGCGTGCGGCGTACGACGCGGCTCAGGGTCAGCGGGAACGGCAGGTCCACCCACACCATCAGGTCGGCACGCTCGGTCAGCAGCGGCCGCGCGTAGTCGTACTGCCACTCGCACACCCACCGGTCCGCGCCGACGACCGCGTCGACGTCGGCCTCGAACTCCGGTCGCTTGGTCCAGCCCGGTCCGTGGTGCAGCGCGTCCATCTCGGTGTGCGGCAGCCCGAGGACGTCACCGACCCGCCGCGCGAGCGTGCTCTTGCCGGAGCCTGCGACGCCGGCGATCGCCACGCGCTGCGGCCGGTGGGGCAGCGGGTCCGTGGCGGTGAGCACCGCGGAATCCTACGGCGGACCCGATTCGTGTAACGCGCCGACACCTCAGGGATGACAGCATCTCTCGAGGAGGACGCATGACACCGACGGGCAGCGACCGGGACTGGTCGGACCACCACGGCACCGTGATCCGTGAGGCCGCGCCCGACGTGCCGGAGTGGACCGAGGCGGAGCGGGAGGCGCTCTGGCAGCGGGTCGACGCCGCCGACCCGACCCCCGCCGTACGCCGCCGACGCTGGCGGCCCGCCGTGGCCGGGGCCGTCGTCGTGCTGCTCGGCGTCGGTGTCGCCGGCGCGGCAGCGGGCAACGTCTTCAGCGCGCACACCGGCCGAGGTCCGGCTGACGCGGAGGACGTCGAGCTCGGCGGACCCGGGGAGCGACTCGACCCGCGGGCGCCCGACTTCGCCGCGGTCATCGACGACCTGACCACCGACATCAGGTTCCCCACCGCGAAGTCTCGTGCGGGCGCGCTGTCGTGGGACGTCGACAACTACGCGGGCGACCGGTCCGGCGGCTCCACCGTGTCGACCGGAGCCGTGCGACTGTGGGTGGCCGGTCACGCGCTGTGCGCGTGGAGCGACACCTGGGCGGTCGCCCTGCGGACCGGCGACCGCGCGGGCGAGGAGCGGGCCGCCGACGTGGTCCTCGACGCGCGGACCTGGCCGTCGATCACCGACACCGACCCCGACCTGGCCAACGACTCCGAGTTCGCCTGGCTCCCTCACCTCGAGCAGGCGGTCCGCACCGACGACCCGGCAGCGGCGAGGGCCGCACTCCGCGGCAACCAGTCCTGCATGCCCGGACTCGCCCCCGAGCTGGGGCTGGGCAAGCGATGGTGAGGCAGCCCGCGTCGCGCGCCGACGTGGAGGAGCTCTACCGACGCCACGCCGGCGAGCTGCGCGGCTACCTCTACCGCCGGGCCGGGCAGGCGGGTGCCGACCTGCTGGGTGAGGTCTTCGTCGTGGCGCTCCAGCGCCTCGACGACCTGCCCGACCCCGACGTACGACGGGCCTGGCTGTTCGGCGTGGCCCGGCGGTTGCTGCTGGCGGCCCAGCGAGACGTCCGGCAGCGCCACGACGCCGAGGGCGAGCGCGCGAGGTTCGTCGAGCCCGCTGACGACCACGGCGCCGACGGCGACGACGCCGACCGGGCCGGGCGGACCGCAGCGGTCCGGGCCGCGCTCGACTCCCTGAGCGAGCCGGACCGCGAGCTCGTCCGGCTCACCGAGTGGGAGCGCCTCCCGATCGCCGACGCGGCCGTGGTGCTGGGCCTGCGGCCCGGCACCGCACGGGTGCGCCTGCACCGGGCGCGCCGGGCGCTGGCGGCGCACCCGGCACTGGCAGACCTGAGCCCGCCGCGGAGCCTGACCCGCGGAGGCTAGGGTCTTGCGTCGTGCCGACCGACGCCCCCCAGCCGCTGATCACCGTGATCGGGGTCGGCGCGGACGGACTGTCCGAGCTCGCCCTCGACCGGGTCGCGCGCGCGGAGGTCGTGCTGGGCGGGGCCCGGCACCTCGCGATGGTCCCCACCTCGGCGACGGCGGTCCGGGTTGCCTGGCCGTCGCCGTTGCGCGCGGCATTGCCCGCGCTTCTCGACGAGCACGCAGGCCGTGACGTCGTCGCGCTCGCGTCGGGCGATCCGCTCGTCTCCGGCATCGCGACGACGCTGATCGACCTGCTGGGCGAGGGCGCGGTCCGCGTCGAGCCTGCGGTGTCGTCCGTCGCCCTGGCCCGGGCCCGGATGGGGTGGTCGGCCGAAACCAGCACGGTCGTCACGGTGGTCGGCCGTGACCTGCACGCGGTGCTGCGGGAGCTGGCGCCCGGGTGGCGGGTGCTGGTGCTGTCGTCCGACGCGGACACCCCTGCAGCGCTGGCCGGCCTGCTGGTCGAGCAGGGGTACGGCGACAGCGCGCTGACCGTCCTCGGGGACCTGGGTGGCGCCGAGGAGTCCCGTGCCGAGGCGACGGCGGCGACCTGGACCGGTCCGGCGCCAGCCCTGCACGTGGTCGCGCTCGACCTGCGCGGGCCGCTCGTCGGGTCCTGGGTCGCCGGGCTGCCGGACGACGCGTTCGAGCACGACGGCCAGCTCACCAAGCGCGACCTCCGGGCGAGTGCGCTCGCCCGCCTGGCCCCGCAGCCGGGGCAGCTGCTGTGGGACGTCGGCGCGGGCGCCGGCTCCGTCGGGATCGAGTGGCTGCGTGCCCACCCCACCTGCCGCGCCCTCGCCGTCGAGGCCGACCAAGAGCGGGCCGGGCGGATCGGCCGCAACGCGGCCCGGCTCGGCGTCCCGCGGCTGCAGGTCGTCCACGGCCGCGCGCCCGACGCGCTGGCGGACCTCCCCGCTCCCGACGCGGTCTTCATCGGTGGCGGCGCCACCGCCTCCGGTGTGCTCGACCTCTGCCGCGAGCGCCTGCGACCCGGCGGCCGTCTCGTCGTCCACGGCGTGACGCTCGAGACCGAGGCGCTGCTGGCGGCGGCGTACGCCGAGCACGGCGGCGAGCTCACCCGGCTCGCGATCGAGCAGGCTGCGCCGATCGGCTCGTTCACCGGGTGGAGCCCCGCCCGGACCGTGACCCAGTGGAGCTGGAGCAGGCCATGACCGTGCACTTCGTCGGCGCCGGACCCGGTGCGGCCGACCTGCTGACCCTGCGCGCGGCGGCGCTGCTCGCCGCCACGGACCTGGTGCTCTACCCCGGGACCTACCTCGACCACGCCGTGCTCGCGCACTGCCGCGAGGGCGCCCGGCTGGTCGACACGCAGGACCTCGACCTCGACGCGATCCTCGCCGAGCTGGTGGCCGCGCACGAGGCCGGGCAGGACGCCGTACGCCTGACCTCGGGCGACCCCTCGGTCTACTCCGCCATCGCCGAGCAGACCCGCCGGCTCGACGCGGCCGGCGTGCCGTGGGACGTGACGCCCGGGGTGCCGGCGTACGCCGCCGCGGCCGCCCTGGTGGGGCGTGAGCTGACCGTCCCGCTGGTGTCGCAGTCGGTCGTGCTCACGCGCACCCAGGCCCGGTCCACGGCGATGCCGGACACCGAGTCGCTGGCGGCGTTCGCGGCCACCCGCGCCACCCTGGTCCTGCACCTCGCGATCACCCGGACCCGCGAGCTGATGGCTGAGATCGCGGGGGAGTACGGCGCGGACTGCCCGGTCGTCGTCGTGCACCGCGCCTCTCAGCCCGGGGAGCTCGTGCTCACCGGCACCGTCGGCGACATCGCCGACCAGGTGGAGGAAGCGGGCCTGCGTCAGGCGGCGGTCATCCTGGTCGGCCGGGCGCTGGCCCGCGACGGCGGGGAGTCGTGGCTGTACGCCGGGTCGCGCGAGCGGAGCACCGGCCCGACGGTCTCGACCTGAGCTACGGACGGTCGTGCGTGGAGAGGCACCCGGGCAGCTCCCGCGTAGACCGACGCCGCGCAGTGACCCCGGTCAGCCCACCGAGCGCGGCGTCCAGACCGCGCCGGTGGCGCTGACGGTCGTGCTCGACGCCCCCACGATCAGCAGGCACTTCATGTCGATCGTGTCGGCGTCGAGCCCGGCCAGCGTCGTCACCGTGAGCGACTCCTCCGCCCGACCGACGTCGCGCCCGACGATGACGACGGTCTCGGGCGACCGGTGCTCGAGCAGCACCTTCTGCGCCTCCACCACCTGGTGGGTGCGCGACCTCGAGGCCGGGTTGTAGACCGCCAGCACCAGGTCCGCCTGCGCGATCGCACGGAGCCGCTGCTCGATCAGCGACCACGGCTTCAGCCGGTCGGAGAGGCTGACCACCGCGAAGTCGGCGCCGATCGGAGCGCCCGCCCGCGCCGCGACGGCCTGCACGGCGCTGATGCCGGGCAGCACCGTGATCGGCAGGTCGGCGTACCGCTCGTCCTCGGCCGCCTCGTAGACCGCCGAGGCCATCCCGAAGACCCCGGCGTCCCCGCCGGACACCACCGCGACGCGCTCACCGGCGAGCGCCAGGTCGAGGGCCGATCGGGCGCGGTCGAGCTCGACGCTGTTGCCCGAGGCGTGCCGGGTCAGACCGGCCCGCTGTGGCACCCGGTTGACGTACGGCGCGTAGCCCACGACGTGGTCCACCTCCGCCAGCGCGGCCGTGACCTCCGGGGTCACCCAGGCGTCCGGGCCGGGTCCGAGGCCGACCACCAGCAGCCCTCCGGCCCGCGGTTGGTGACCAAACGTCGCGCTGGGAGCGGTCCCATCTGCGGTTGGTGACCAAACGTCGGGCCGCCGACCCGAGCCGTGCCGCGAGTCGCCGGCGACCAGCACGAGGGAGAAGTACGGGACCGTGTCGGGGTCGACGTCGGCCACAGGAAGCCAGCGCTCGTCGTCCATGGATGCGCGCTCGACGTAGACCGCGTGCTCGAGGCGTCCCGCGGCGGCCAGCGCGCGGCGTACGGCGGGGAAGGTCCGGCCGAGCTTCATGATCACGGCGGCGTCGGTGTCGGCGAGCCGCCGCGCGAGCTCGGGCTCGGGCAGCGTGCCGGGCAGCACCGTGAGGACGTCGGTCTGGCGGGCCAGGGGAGAGGCGGCGACGGCGGTGGCGGCCGCGAACGCCGGGACCCCCGGCACGATGCCGGTCTCGAACCGCTCCGACAGCGCGTCGTGCATGTACATGAAGGAGCCGTAGAACAGCGGGTCGCCCTCGGCGAGGAGGACGACGTCGCGCCCGGCCTCGAGGTGGGCGGCGAGGCGGTCGGCTGCCGACTCGTAGAAGGCGGCCATCGCGCCGGCGTACCCGTCCGGGTGCTCGGTCGTGCCGGTCGTGACGGGGTAGCGGAGCTCCTCCTCGACGACCCCGGCGGGGATCAGGCCGGCGGCGATGCGTCGCGCGTTCGACGACTTGCGGACGCCGGCGTGGTAGGCGACGACGTCGGCCGACGCGATCAGCCGGGCCGCCTTGAGGGTGATCAGCTCGGGGTCACCGGGGCCGACCCCGACCCCCCAGAAACGACCGGGCATCACTCCTCCTCCTGGGCCAGGGCGTTGATCGCGGACGACGCCATCGCCGAGCCGCCCCGGCGGCCACGGACGGTGACGAACGGGAGGTCGATGCCGTGGTCGGCACCGAACGACGCCAGCGCCTCCTTGGACTCCGCCGCACCGATGAAGCCGACCGGGCACCCGACGACGGCGGCCGGGCGCGGTCCGCCGTCGAGGATCATCTCGAGCAGGTGGAAGAGCGCCGTGGGGGCGTTGCCGATCGCGACCACCGCCCCGTCGAGCAGCGGCTCCCACAGTGAGACGGCCGCGGCGGTGCGCGTCGTGCCCCACGCGGCGGCCAGGTCGGGGACCCGGGGGTCGGTCAGGAAGCAGTGCACCGGGTTGTCGGCCGGCAGCCGCCCTGCGGTGATGCCCATGGCCACCATCCGCGCGTCGGTGAGGATCGGGGCACCGGTCATCAATGCGGTGCACGCCGCCGGGACGAGTCCCGGGTGGATCACGAGGTCGTCGACCAGGTCGACCTGCCCGGAGCCGTGGATCATCCGGACGGCGAGCTTCTCGGCGTCGGCTGGTACGGCGTCGAGGCGCGCCTCGCGACGGATCGTCGCGAACGAGTCGACGTAGATCGCCGGACCGTCGTCGACGTACGCGTAGCGGCGCTGTGGCCGGTTCATGCCGGCACCAGGACGCCGCGCCACGGGGTGACGACGAGGTGGGTGTCGAGCTCGGCGAGCGACGGGTCGACGACACCGCCGACCGCCGGCACGTGACGGCCGCCGGGGACCTCGCCGTACGCGAGGCGTCGCGAGGGCAGCGGGACCAGCCGGTCGGGTGGCAGCACCGCTGCCAGCGGCCCGGGCAGCTCGACGGTGTGCCACTCGTCGGTCCGGGTGTCGAGGAACGCCCGGGCCAGCGCCACCAGCGCCCGCGGCGCGTCCGTCAGCGCGACGACCTCGCCCCAGCGACCGCCGACGAGGAGCTGCGCCGACCGGTCGTCGAGCGCGACGAGGCCGAGATCGACGGGCCGGTCCAGGAGGTCGCCACGGCCGTCGTCGAACACGAAGAGGAACCGGCCGGGCAGGTCGGCGAGCACCGGGTCGGCGCACAGGAGCCGGTCGAGCTCGGCGACCACGGGCCGCAGGTCGGCGCGCCCGTCGGCGAGCCCGGACTGCGGCGACATCATCAGGTTGCGCGCGCGATCGTGGCTGCGCGACGGCAGCAGTCCGGTCGCCTCGATCGCCGTCACGACCTCCTCGGTGACCTCGCCGAGGCCGCGCAGCTGCAGGTTCGCGCGACCGGTGAGGTGCACGTCGCCGTCGCCGTACGTCGTCGCCACGTCGAGCAGCGCCCGCAGGCTGCCCGCGGGCAGCTGGCCGCCGGCGGGCCGGAGCCGCACCAGGCTGCCGTCCTCGGCGGGCCAGGGGCGCAGGACCCCGGGGCATCGGTCGGGCCTGGTCCGGGTGCTGGTCACGGTGGAGCCTCCGCGGTCAGGGGCTCGTGCGCGGAGCCCGCGGGTTCCTCGCGGCTCGTGCCGTGAGGGCCAGCAGGTCTTCGGACTCGGGATCCACCGGTACGGGACGCCTTCCCAGGCCCACCGCAGATGCGGAGCTGCGAGCCCAGTGGCCGTGCGTGTCCCGCCCGTCACCCTTACCGCTGCGCGTCAGTCCCGGACTCTCACCGGGTTCCCTGACCACCGAGGTGGTTCGACTGGCAGACCGGACGTTACCAACACCTCGGCACGCGGCCCGCCGCGCGCTCACGTCGTGACGACGCGGCCTAGGGTGCCTCCGTGACCGAACGACCCGCGACCGCCGCCAGCCCCCTCCGCCTGGCCGTGGTCGTGGGCGCGCTCGGGGTCGTGTTCGGCGACATCGGCACCAGCCCGATCTACACGCTGCAGACGGTGTTCAACCCCGACGACCCGCACCCGGTCCCCGTCAGCACCGACAACGTGTACGGCGTCGTGTCGCTGATCTTCTGGTCGGTGACGCTGATCGTGACGATCACCTACATCCTGCTCGCGATGCGCGTCGACAACGACGGCGAGGGCGGGATCATGGCCCTGATCACCCTGCTCCGTCGGTGGTCCTCCGGCACGCGCACCCGGACCACGACGCTGCTGGCCGCTCTCGGCCTCTTCGGTGCGTCGCTGTTCCTGGGCGACAGCATGATCACGCCGGCGATCTCGGTGCTGTCGTCCGTCGAGGGCGTCAAGGCCGTCGACGCCGGTCTGGGTCGGTGGGTGGTCGAGATCACCGCCGTCATCATCGTCCTCCTGTTCGCCGCCCAGCGGTTCGGCACGGCGGCCGTCGGGCGCCTCTTCGGCCCGGTGATGATCCTCTGGTTCGTCGTGATCGGAGCCTGCGGGATCCGCGGCATCGTCACGGAGCCGGAGATCCTCCGCGCGCTGTCCCCGACGTACGCCGTCGGGTTCCTGGCCGGCCACTTCCACCTGGCGTTCTTCGCGCTGGCCGCGATCGTGCTGGCCGTGACCGGTGCCGAGGCGCTGTACGCCGACATGGGGCACTTCGGACGGCGGCCGATCTCCGCCGGCTGGCTCTTCCTGGTCTTCCCGGCGTGCATGCTGAGCTACTTCGGGCAGGGCGCCCTGGTCCTCCAGGACACCGACAACCTGTCGGCGCCGTTCTTCCTGCTCGCCCCGGAGTGGGCGCGGCTGCCGATGGTCGTCCTGGCCACCGCCGCCACCGTGATCGCGTCCCAGGCGGTGATCACCGGAGCGTTCTCGGTCACCTCGCAGGCGGCCCAGCTCGGCTACCTGCCGCGACTGCGGATCCTGCACACGTCGCAGTCGACGCACGGGCAGATCTACGTGCCGTGGATCAACTGGCTGCTGCTGGCCTCCGTGCTGACCCTGGTGCTCGCGTTCCGCAGCTCGGCCGCGCTCGCCTACGCCTACGGGATGGCCGTGACCGGCACGATCACCATCGCGACGATCCTCTTCTTCTACGTCGCGATCCGGACCTGGCGGACACCGACGTGGCTGCTGGTCGCCGGACTGGTGGTCCTGCTCGGCGTCGACCTGCTGTTCCTCGCCGCCAACCTGACCAAGATCGTGCACGGCGCGTGGCTGCCGCTGGTCATCGCGCTCACGGCGTTCACGATCATGACGACCTGGCAACGTGGCCGCGAGCTGGTCACGGCGCGTCGCGAGGCGCTCGAGGGCTCGTTGCAGGAGTTCGTCGACGAGCTCAACGCCGAGCCCGAGCGCGCCGCCGTCGTGGGCGGCACGGCGATCTTCCTCAACCGGGGCCGGACGGCGCCGTTGGCGCTGCGGGCCAACGTGGAGCACAACCACGTGCGTCACGAGCGGGTCGTGGTGGTCGCGGTCCAGATCGAGACGGTGCCCCGCGTCGCCGACGAGGACCGGGCGACGGTCGAGCACCTCGGGCACCACGACGACGGGATCACGCACGTCACGGTGCGGTTCGGCTACACCGAGTCGCCCCATCTCCCCGCAGCCCTGGCGACGCTGACGGCCGACGAGACCGAGGGCGCGCTGGACCTCGACAACGCCACGTACTTCCTGTCCCACATCGCCCTGCGGCAGGGCGACGAGCCCGGGATGGCGACGTGGCGCAAGCGGCTCTTCATCGCGACGTCACACATCACCGCGGACGCCGCCGAGCACTTCGCGCTGCCGGGCGATCGCACGATCCTGCTGGGCTCGCACGTCGACGTCTAGGACACGAACGCGACCAGCCGCCGCGCGACCTCTGGACCCTGGTCCTCCTGGAGGAAGTGGCCGCCTCCGACGATCGTCGCGTGCGGCTGGCCGGCCGCGCCGGGCACGTGCTCCTGGAACCAGCGCTCGCCACCCCCCGTGATCGGGTCGCTGTCCGAGTAGAGGGTCAGGAACGGCTTGGTCCAGGCCGCGAGGACCTCGCGGGCGGCGACGTTCGCGGCGCTCGCCGGGTCGTCGGGGGAGGTCGGCACGAGCGTCGGGAAGATCCGGGCACCGGCCTTGTAGGAGTCGTCAGGGAACGGTGCGTTGTACGCCGCCACGACGTCCGCGGCAGGCGGGGTGACGACGCCCATGCTCACGATCGCGCCCAGGTCGAAGTCCGGCGTCGACTGCGAGAACTGCTGCCACGCCAGGAAAGCCTCGCTCATCGGCTCGTGCCCGGTGGGCAGCCCCGTGTTGCCGATGGCGACCCGCGCGAACCGGTCCGGGTGCTCGGCGACGACGCGCAGACCGACCAGCCCGCCCCAGTCCTGGCCGAAGAACGTGACGTCGTGCAGGTCGAGCACGTCGAAGAGGAGGCCGCGCACCCACTCGACGTGGCGGGCGTAGCTGTAGTCGTCGCGCTCGGTCGGCTTGTCCGACCGGCCGAAGCCGACCAGGTCGGGCGCGATGCAGCGCAGGCCGGCGTCGACCAGCACCGGGATCATCGTGCGGTAGAGGTAGCACCACGACGGCTCGCCGTGCATGAGCAGCACGACCGGTCCGTCTTCCGACCCTTCGTCGAGGTAGTGCATCCGCAGGGTGCCTCCCTCGCCGTCGGGCACCTCGGCGTAGCACGGGGCGAAGTCGAAGCCGGGCAGGCCGTCGAAGCGGTCGTCGGGCGTGCGCAGGACCTTCACGAGGTGGCTCCTTCGGAGAAGCGGGGGAGTCGGGCGGCCGGCATCCACTGCGGACCGGCGGTGTCATCGATGCGCGTGACCAGGCGCGCACCGTACGGCGCCACCAGGTCGATCAGCGCCTGGGTGCGCTCGAGACCGAGCAGCCGCCACGGCCGCTCGCAGAGCCGGTCGGTGCGCTGCTCGATGTCGGCGCGCAGCGCCAGGCCCTCGGCGTTGACCCGCCCGTCGGTGGCGAGGCCGCGCGCCTCCAGGTCGGCCATCGCGGTCGCCAGCGCTGCGTCGTCGGACCCGCGGCTGCGCGGGATCCAGTCGGGCGGGTAGTCCATCATCGCGTTGTGCAGGATGCCGACCTGCGTCGAGCTCAGGTCCTCGGCCGTCAGGATCGCGAAGTGGGTGTCCCCGCGCCACTCGCGCAGGCTGTTGACGGCGAGCCACGCCGACAGCAGGCGGTCGTCCGGGCGCGGCTGCTCGCGGTGCGCGGCGAACAGGACCCGTCCCGAGGCCGGCAGCGCGTCGGCGGCCTCCCAGAGGGGACCGGCGAGCTCGGCCAGGCCGTCGCAGATCTCGGGCACGTACTCCTGCAGCCCCCGCACGACCGCCCGGTCGCGGACCGCGGCGATCGCGGCGTACGACGTGCGCTCGCGGGCCAGCGCGAGCGAGAGCTCGATGTAGAACGGGCTGATCGAGTAGAACGCCGCCGAGACCGCCTGGTGCCCGGCCGGCGCGAGCGGCGCCGCCCGACTGACGATGTAGTAGGTGCCCGGCACGTCGAGACCGAGCTCCGCGCTCTCCGCCTCGGCCGTGGGGTCCCAGAAGATCCAGCCGACCAGTCGGTGCGACTCGAAGGCGGCGCGGGCGCTCAGCTCCGTCCAGTCCGTCACCGGGGCGTCTCTCGGGTGAGCACGAGTCGGACCATCTCGCGGGCGACCATCGGCGCGGCGTTCTGGTTCTGGCCGGTGACCAGGTCGCCGTCGACGACCCAGTGGTTGGCGAACGGGTCCCGGAACCGGGTCGCGGACTCGAAGAGCGCGCCCCGCTTGCGCAGCTCGGTCTCCGGGTGCCGCGGCGTCGAGGTGATCCGCAGCTCGCGCACCTGCTTGTCGGTGACCGCGGAGACCTTCCGGCCCTCGACGAGCGGACGCCCGTCGGCGGCCGTCGCGTTGACCAGCCCGAGCGGCCCGTGGCACACGCCGCCGATCACCAGTCCCGCCGCCGCCGCGGCGGTCATCTGCTCCGCGAGCGGCTCCGAGTCGCCGAGGTCGAACGCCGCGCCCCAGCCGCCGGCGAGGTAGACGAGGTCGTAGTCGGTGACGTCCACGTCGGCGATCGCCAGCGAGTCCTGCAGCTTCGAGGCCAGGATGTCGTCGCCGAGGTAGCGGTCGTCGGCCGTGGTTCGCAGCACCGGCTTGAGGGACATCGGGTCGACCGGGACCACGCCGCCGAGCGGGCTCGCCACGTCGACGTACATCCCGGCGTCCTCGAAGTAGTAGTACGGCACGGTCAGCTCGGAGGAGAAGACGCCGGTCGGGGTGCCGTCGCCCAGCGTCGCGTGGTTCGTGGCGATCACCAGCGCGCGTCGCCCCGCGGCCTCCTGGGTTACGGCGTCCGCGTCGTCGGGGTGCATGCCCAGTCGCTGCGCGAGCCGGCGCAGCGCGCGGGCCGGCTTCGGCGGCCGCACGAGGTCGGGCTCGCCCTGACGCCGCGCGACGTACGGCCACGGGTGGTTGCGCTCCGGGACGCACCGGCGCTGCTCCTCCTTGAGCCGCGTGCGGAGGTGGTCGAGGACGGGGCTGCAGGCCGGGTCGTCCCAGCGGTTGACCGACTCGACGGGGTCGGCGGTGAGGTCGTAGAGCTCCCACTGGTCGGGGACCGGGACCGTCCGGTACTCCGGCCCGGCGGCGCCGTTGGCGGCCAGGTGCCGGCGTCCGGGCTCGGTCCAGGTGGCGGGGTCGTCGAAGGTGCGCACCAGCTTCCACAGGTGGCCCCGCCCGCTCGACGACGGAGCCCGGGCGACCACGCCCTCGAAGTTCGCACCCACGTGGGCCGCGACCTGGATGCGGAGCGGCGCGGGCGGGTCGGCCTTGCGGCCGAGCTGACGCGCCAGGCCGGACAGGCCGGTGTCGCCCTCGAGCATGTTGTCGCGGGTGATCAGGTAGACCGCCCGGTCGTGGTCGGCGAGGGCCGGGTCGGCGACGACCGGCATCAGGTCGCGGCCCGGCAGCGGGTGCACCTCGCTGAAGTCCTCGCGCAGCCGAGCGGCCACCGCGTCGGCATCGATCCCCGCGGCCGCGAGCAGGGTCGGCACCAGGTCGACGTGCGAGGTTGGCTCGCTCACGGTGGCGGGGCCCGTCGGCGACCCGCCGGTCCGGGCAACGATGAACGGCACCCGGGTCGCCTCGTCGTAGAGGTTGAACCACTTCTGGTGCAGGCCGCCGTGCGCGCCCAGGAGGTCGCCGTGGTCGGAGGTCCGCACGAGCACGGCCTCCGTCGAGCCGGCGGTGACCGTGCGCCGTACCCGGTCCAGGGGAGCGTCGGCCTCGGCGTGCAGCCGGTAGTAGAGGTCGCGGTAGGCCTGGGCCTTCGAGCGGTAGATCCGGCCGATCGCCGACGGCGGTCCGTACGCCGACGGGTAGGACTCCCGGAACGCGATCTGGGCGGCGGGCTTGAGGGCGAGGTCCTCGTTGGCGGTCGGCGGCTCGGTGACGTGCGGGGGGTCGAGGTGGCTGGGCGCGATCGGCATCCGGCGCACCCACTTGGGGAAGAGCACGATGTCGTGCGGGTTCACGAAGCTGGCGACGAGCAGGAACGGCCGCAGCGCGTCCGGATCGCCGGCGCGGCGCCGCTGGTAGCGGTCCTCGAGCCAGGCGACGAGCCGGTCCGCGATCAGCGGGTCGCGGCGCAGGCCGCTGTCGGAGAGGCTGGCGCCGTGTGGCTCGGGCCCGACCCAGCCCGAGAACCCGTACGGCGCCAGGGGATCCGCGTCGACGTACTGCTGGACGGCGTCCGGGACGACCTCGCCGGACGGCGTGTTCGTCTCGACGCGTCGGCCGTCCGGCGTGTGCAGGTCGGCGTGGCTGATGTGCCACTTGCCGTCGTAGTGGGTGTCGTAGCCCGCGGCCCGGAACCAGTTCCCCAGCGTCGGCACCTCGCCGCGCGGCAGCCAGCGCATCCGGCTGTCGTCGGCGGACTTGCCGAGCCCGTCGGTCTGGGTGACGCCGTGGACGTCGGGGTACTGCCCGGTGAAGATCGTCGGCCGCGACGGCACGCACGCCAGCGAGCCCGTGTAGTGCCGCTCGAAGGAGACGCCGTGCTCGCGGAACCACCGGGTCCCGGCCAGGGTCCGCTCCCGCCAGGCCGCGAGCTCGGGGCCCTCGTACGACGGGGCGGCGCGCTCCTCGTCGGTCATCAGGATCACGACGTCGGGTCGGGTGGCGGGTGCACTCATGGCTGGCTCCTCAGGTGGGCCGCGAGGCTTGCGGTCAGGTCGTCGCCGGCCTTGCCGAGCTGACGGGCCACCAGCCGGGCGACCAGTGGGCCGCCGCGGGTCTCGACCCGGCCGGTGAGCGTCACCGAGGTCGCGGCGCCGTCGGGCGCGAGCGTCCACGTGTTGCTGGCGGTGGTGACGATCGCGGGCAGCCCGGCGATGTCGTAGGCGAGCGTGCGGCCCGGCTCCCAGGCCGTGATCGTCTCGCGGAGCGCGGCGCGGCCGACCTGGACCCGTCGTACCGTCCCCGGCCCCGGCGGGCCGGCGGTCAGCAGGCTGCTCTGCGAGACGTTGCCGGCCCAGCGGCTGATCGCGGCGAAGTCGGCCAACAGGTCCCAGACCGCGTCGACGGGAGCTGCCACCGACACGCGCGACGCCGTGGTCGTCATGGTTCGAGTTCTATCATTTGGCACAAGCCTTGCCAATAGTTGCTAGCGTCGCCTCCATGATCGGACGCACGTTCGCGGACTCGGCTCCCACGTTCCCCGAGCCGGAGCGCGCCAGGCCGGGCGCTCCCAACGTCGTGTACGTGCTCTACGACGACCTCGGCTGGTCCGACCTCGGCTGCTTCGGGTCCGAGATCTCGACGCCGACCGCCGACCGGCTGGCCGCCGAGGGACTGCGCTACACCAACTTCCACGTCACCCCGCTGTGCTCGCCCACCCGCGCCTGCCTGCTGACCGGGCGCAACCACCACGCGACCGGCATGGGTCTGCTGCCGAACTTCGCGATGGGCTACCCGGGCTACCGCGGCGAGCTGCACCACTCCACCGCGACCATCGGCGAGATGGCGCAGTCGCAGGGCTACACGACCCTCGGGGTCGGCAAGTGGCACCTCACGCCGATGAACCAGTTCACCGGTGCCGGCCCCTTCGCGCAGTGGCCCCTGCAGCGCGGCTTCGACCGCTACTACGGCACCCCCGACGGGATGACCAACCAGTGGCGCCCCGACCTGATCGAGGACAACCACTGGACCGAGCAGCCCGACGAGCCCGGCTACCACTTCACCGCCGACATCGTGGACAAGGCGATCGGCTACGTCCACGACCACCGCAACGGCGACGCGACCAAGCCGTTCTTCCTGTACGTCGCGTTCTGCGCGCCGCACTTCCCGCACCACGTGCCGCGCGAGTACGTCGACCGCTACGTGCCGGTCTTCGAGAAGGGCTGGGACGCCACCCGCGAGGACCGGCTCGCCCGTCAGAAGGAGCTCGGCCTGGTCGCGCCGGACACCGAGCTGCCGCCGCGCAACCCCGGCGTGCGGGCCTGGGACGACTACGCCCCGGAGGACCGGGCGGCGATGGTGCGCCTGCAGGCGGCGTACGCCGGGATGGTCGAGCACACCGACGAGCACCTGGGCCGGCTGGTCGCGGCGCTCGAGGAGATGGGCGAGCTCGACAACACGCTCTTCGTGCTGATGAGCGACAACGGCGCCAGCCAGGAGGGCGGCGAGGTCGGGTCAATGAACGCGGTGAAGTTCTTCACCGGGTACGACGCGCCCGACCAGGAGCTGGCCGCGGTGCGTGAGCACCTCGACGAGATCGGCGAGGAGCAGTGGGTCAACACCTACGCGATCGGCTGGTCGATGGCCGGCAACACCCCGCTGAAGCTCTGGAAGCAGGACACGCACGGCGGCGGCGTACGGTCCCCGCTGATCGTGCGCTGGCCCGGCGAGGTCGCCGACCCCGGCGGCATCCGGACCCAGTTCCACCACGCCATCGACCTCACCCCGACCGCGCTCGAGGTCACGGGGATGACGGCGCCCACCTCGGTGAAGGGGGTCGAGCAGCGTCCGCTCGACGGTGAGAGCCTGCGCTACACGTTCGCGTCACCGGACGAGCCGACCCGTCGGACCGTGCAGTACTTCGAGATGAACGGCCAGCGCGCGATCTGGCAGGACGGCTGGAAGGCGGTCGCCCACCACGAGCCGATGCTCAGCCCGGTCCTGGTGCTCACCGGGCAGGCCGCGGCGGTCACCGACTTCGACGCCGACCGCTGGGAGCTCTACCACCTCGACACCGACTGGAACGAGGTTCACGACCTCGCCACCGAGGAGCCCGAGCGGCTCGCCGCGATGGTCGAGCTCTGGTGGCAGGAGGCCGAGCGCAACGACGCGCTGCCGCTCGGCGCCATCATCGGCGGCATGAACGGCCCGATCATCACCGGCCGCTACGACCAAGGGCCGCGATGACCGCGCGCTGGACGCTCTACCCCGGCCCCGGGCGTGTCCCCGACGCCGCGGCACCCGACGTGCGTGGCCGGTCGCACTCGATCTCGGCGTCGGTGCTGCTCCCGGGCCCCGACGACGGGGGAGTGCTCGTCGCCCACGGCGACCGGACGGCCGGGTACGCCCTACGCATCGCCGACGGACACCTCGTCCACCACTACGTGCACGGCGGTGGGCTGACCACCACCGTGTCGAACCGGACGGTCCCGTGGGGGCGGACCGTCCACCTGGAGGTGCGCGTCGACCGCCTCCGCGACCAGCAGCAGGATGACGGGGGGACCGTCATGCTGCTGGTCGACGGAGCCGATGTCGGCTCCGGCACCCTGCCGGTCCTGGCTCGGGCCAGGACCGGCTACACCGGCCTCGACGTCGGCTGCGACCGCGGCCTGACCGTCGGCGGCTACCCGGCACCGGCCCGGTTCACCGGGCGGCTGTCGTCCGTCCTGGTGACGGCCGCGGACGACCAGGTGCTGGACGAGTCCCTCATGTGGGCGATCGCCGACGCGGCTGGGTGAGGCGCGCCCGCGGACCGGCGTGTCTGCGGGTTTCACCGGCTGGCCGCCGAAACCCGCAGTGCTGTCAGCCAGAACCCGCGCGACACGCTGGGGCGGTACGGCGTGTCGTGCGGGTCGTGGCCGACAGGTCGCGCCGTGCCCGCCTCGTGGCGGTGCCGGTGCCGCGCGCTCCGCGTGGTGACGCCGCGGTGCCGGCAGGCCCGCCGATACTGGCGCCCATGACAGACATCCCTCGTGACGCAGGACCGATGGATGACTGATCGAGGCGATCTCCGCGGGTCGGCGACGCGCCTGCAACCGGACCCGGTGCTCAGAAGACTGGCGATCGTGGGCTGGCTGCTCGCGGCGGCTGCGTTGACGCTCGGAGTGACTGCCCTGTGGTTGGCCACCGACAACCCGGAGATCCGCCACACGAGTCGTGGCGACCCCTACCCCTGCCTCGCGCCGTGGAACACCGTTCTCAACGATGCCGACAACCGCCCGGGAGGTGAGCCAGCATCGGACGAGGACGACATCAACGCCCGCTGTCGCGTCGCGGGCGAGGACCGGTTCGACGTGGCCGTGGTGTTCGGGGTCGCGGCGGTCGGCACCGGAGCTGCGGCGATCGGCGTGACTTACGCCCGCGGCCGCCGGGACCGGCGCCTCAGCTGGTGACCGCACCGCGTTGAGCCTGGCTACTCAGGCGACCGGACGCCCGTCAGGACAGGGTGGGCGCATGGAGCTGCCCGAGAACCCGCTGACCAACCCGCGCAGCGTGCGCCGGACCGAGCCGCGACGGCCCTGGCGCTGGTGGGCCTGGACCGGGCTCGTGGTGGCCGCGGTGGTCAACACCGTGGCGATGGCGTTCGTCGCTGTCGTCGAGGCCTGGGCGACGAAGGGGACCTGCAACGACCCGGCCAGTCTCGCGGCGCTGCACGAGGCCCGGACCTACCTCGCGATCATGGTCGTCCTGTCCGTCGTCCCGTGGGTCGTCGCGGCGCTGGTCGCCGCCAGGACCGGCCGTCCGTGGGCGCGCTGGCTGCTGCCGGCGCCCGTCGTCGCGATCGTCCCGGTGCTCGTCCTCGGCAGCGCCCTGCAGGCGACCCCCGCGGACTGGACGGGCGGCTTCTGCTTCTGAGGTCCTGTCCCCATCGGCCTACGACCGCGCCGCGCCGCCGGGGGCCTGAGCCCTCGGGCGGGCGCGGACGTGCATGCGCTCACCCTGGCGGCCGAGGACGGAGAGGACCTCGACCGGGGACTCCCCGGTGCTGCCGAACCAGTGCGGCACGCGGGTGTCGAACTCGGCGACCTCACCGGGGCCGAGGACGAGGTCGTGGTCGCCGATGACGATCCGCAGCCGGCCGGCGATGACGTACATCCACTCGTAGCCCTCGTGGGTCTTCATCTCGACCCGGTTCTTCGACGTCGGGATGACGATCTTCCACACCTGGACGCCACCGGGCTGCCGGGTCAGCGGGATCACGGTGCGGCCGTGGACCTGGTGCGGCTTCAGGTGCACGCGCGGGTCGCCGACCTCGGGCGCGCCCACGAGCTCGTCGAGCGGTACGCCGTACGCCTCGGCCAGCGGGAGCAGCAGCTCGAGGCTCGGGCGGCGCTGGCCGGTCTCGAGCCGGGAGAGCGTGCTCTTCGAGATCCCGGTGCGCTCGGACAGCTCGGCCAGGCTGGTCGACCGCAGGGAGCGCAGTCGCTTCAGGCGCGGGCCCACCTGGTCGAGGGCAGTGGCGATGCGGGCGTTCGGGTCGGCCATGGAGCCATGGAAGCGCGTGCGTCCCGGATTCGGCAACGATCGTTGCCGAGACGGGGATGCGGGCCGCACGCTCGCTGGCATGGACACCAACCCCCGGCCCGTCGGCCCCCCGACCAAGCACCAGCTCGCCCTGATGATCTGGCTGTGCGTGTTCCCGACCCTGACCGTCATCAACCTGACGCTCTCGGACTGGCTGCGCCCCATGTCCCCGGTGCTGCGCACGTTCGTGCTCGCCACCATCGCCGTCCCCGTCGTCATCTACGGACTCATGCCCCAGCTGCACCGGGCGCGGGTCCGGATCCTCACCTCCAGGAGCACCTCGTGAACGCACGTCGCACCGCCCTCCTCGGCGGCCTCGCCTACCTCGCCACCTTCGTCTTCTCGATGCCGGCGGTGCCGCTGCTGCACCCGGCCACCGACGATCCCACCGGCTTCGTCCAGGGCGCCGGCAACGAGACCCAGGTCCTCGTCGGCGGGGTCTTCGAGCTCATCACCGCGCTGGCCTGCGTCGCCACCGCGCTCGCCCTCTACCCGGTGACCCGGAGGGTCAGTCGGACCTCCGCCCTCGGGTTCGTCGCGTCCCGCACGGTGGAGGCCGGCCTGATCCTCGTCGGCGTTGTGAGCATCCTGTCCGTCGTCACGCTGCGCCAGGACTTCGCCGGTACGGCGGACGCCCCGGCCGGGCTGGCCGCCGTCGCACACGGGCTCGTCGACGTACGTGACTGGACCTTCCTCTTCGGTCCCGGCGTCATGCCGGCGTTCAACGCCCTCTTCCTCGCGACGATCCTCTACCGGGCCGGCCTCGTGCCCCGGGTGCTGCCCGTCCTCGGTCTGATCGGGGCACCGATCCTGCTCGCCAAGACGATGGTCGTCACCTTCGGCGGCCTGGACGACTTCTCCGTCGTCGCCGGGCTCTGCGCTCTTCCGATCGCCGCGTGGGAGCTCGGGCTCGGGCTCTGGCTGACGTTCAAGGGCTTCCGGGCGTCGCCCGTGCTCGCGGCCTAGCCGACGCGCACGGTGTGCAGGTCGTCGCCGAGCTCGACGCGGCCGTCGAAGTGCTGGGCGGCGAGCCGGCGCCACTCGTCCTCGGTGCCGGGCACCAGGGCGGGGACGTAGTGGGTGAGCACGAGCGTGCCGACCCCGGCGCGAGCGGCCGTGCGCGCGGCGTCCTCGACGGACGAGTGGTAGTCGAGGATGTCCTGGAGGCGGGGGAGCGGCACCGGCTCGAGCAGGTCGCGCCGGATCGCGGTGATGACGAGGGCGTCGGCGCCCGCGCAGAGCGTGTCGAGCGTCGCGCAGGGGACGGTGTCGCCCGCGACCACGACCGCGGTGCCGCCGTGCTCGATCCGGAAGGCCAGCGTCGGCTCGACCGGACGGTGGTCGGTGGCGTCGACGCGGACGATCACGTCGTCGGCGTCCCAGACCACGCCGGCCGAGACCTCCTGCACATGCACGGGCGGCGGGCCGTTCAGGTCGGCGTGGTGGGTGGTGCGGTAGCCGATGTCGGGCGCGAGCGACTGCAGGATGCCGGCCGTCACGGTCCGGGTCCCAGGAGGCCCGACGACGACCAGCGGCGAGTGCTCGAAGGTCGTGATCCAGCGCGTCGTGACCACGTCGCCGAGGTCGGTGACGTGGTCGCTGTGCAGGTGGGTCAGGAGTACGGCGGTGAGCTGGTTCGGCCCCGAACCCG
This sequence comes from Nocardioides sp. Root1257, assembly GCF_001425175.1. Lineage (GTDB taxonomy): Bacteria > Actinomycetota > Actinomycetes > Propionibacteriales > Nocardioidaceae > Nocardioides. The sequence goes on from NZ_LMDV01000001.1 coordinate 51,290, forward strand.
CGCCGGCAGCGCGCATGACCACGCCCCGGCCGGCGTCGACCAGGAACGTCGCGGAGCCCGCGCGCACCAGGGTGGCCGGCCCCGCCCGATGGGGATCCGGGAGCGGGCTGCCGGTGCCCAGGAGGGTCACCTCGATCATCGGAGCTCCTCCTCGGGGGCCTCCCGCACGTCGGCGGCCGCCCGCCGGCGGCGCCGTCGGACGACGGACAGGACGATCAGCACCACCAGGAGCAGCCCGAGGAGCGGTGCGACGCGCTCGAGGACCGTGTTGACCGTGTCGATGTTGTTGCCGGCCTGGCGCCCGACGACCGTGCAGACGCCGACCCAGAGCGCGGCGCCGGCCATGTTGGCGATCAGGAAGCGGTGCCAGGTCATCTCCGTCAGGCCCGCCACCAGACCATTGGCACGGCGCAGGAGCGGGACGAAGCGGCCGACGACCACGGTGGCCGTGCCGCGGCGCGCGTAGAACGCCTCGACCCGGTCGAGCAGGTCGTGCGTCACCCCGAAGCGGCGTCCCAGGCGGATCGCGAGCGGGCGACCGCCGTACCGGCCGATCGCGAAGGCCCCGCACTCGCCCAGCACGGCCGCGGTCCAGGCGACGACGAGCACGGGGAGCAGGTCGAGGTCGCCCGAGACGGTGTAGATCGCGGCCACGACCAGCGTGGCGTCCCCGGGCACCGGGATGCAGAGGTTGGCGAGGAAGACCATCCCGGCGACGGCGAAGTACCCGTAGTCGTCGATGTAGGGAGCAACGCTCCCGAACACGCCGGGGAGATCGGTCATGGTTGTGGATCATGCCGTACGACGAGGCGTCGGCCATCGCCATTTGGCATGAGATTGCCAAAAGATGTTGCTCGGGCGGTCGCCGCCCGGCCGTGGACGACGTACCCTCTCGCACATGAGCAAGCCCGTGGACGGTCGTACGGCGCGGCGGGGTCGCAACAGCGACGCCGTGCTGGACACGGTCCACGAGATGTTCGTCGAGGGGAACTTCTCGCCCGCCGTCGAGGACGTCGCGGCCCGCTCCGGGGTGTCGCTGCGATCGGTCTACCGCTACTTCGAGGACACCGAGGCGCTGCTGCACCTGGCCATCGAGCGCCGGATCGCGCTGGTCGGTGAGCTCTACGGGCTCGACGGCCTCGGCGACGGGACGCAGGAGGAGCGCGTCCTGGCCCTGGTCAACCAGCGTCTGGTGCTGCACAGCAAGCTGGCTCCCACGATCCGCGCGGCCATGCTCCGCGCGCCGTTCTCGCCCCAGATCGCCGACCAGGTGCGGGCGCGGCGCGACCTGCTCGCCGAGCAGGTCGCGGCCCAGTTCGCCGAGGAGACCCGCGGCCTCGACAAGGCCCACGGCGAGGAGCTCCTGGCGAGCATCGACGCGCTGTGCTCCTTCGAGTCGATGGAGGCCCTGCGGGTCCGTCGCGGCCTGTCGCTGACCCGGACCCGTCGGACGCTGGTCGGCGGCGTGACCGCCCTGCTCGCAGGCGCCGGCTCAATCTAGTGACACAGTCACTGCCACTAGATTAGCCTCCGGGACGAAGGAGGCAGACGTGGCGGCACACACCGAGGAGTCCAGGTACGGCGAGCTGGACCACGCCTACGTCGCCCGGCTCCGTACGCTGCCGGCCGCCGACGACTCGCCGTTCCTGATGCTGAACCTGATGCGCTACCGCGACCTGGCCGACTACCCGGCCGGTCATCCCGACGCCGGCGCCGGCCTGAGCGGCAGGGAGGCCGACGACCGGTACGCGCCGCTCGACATCCTGCACGAGCTCGGGGCCAGGATCGTCCTCTTCGGCGACTGCGTGCCGGGCTCGCACTGGGACCGGGTCGCGGTCGTGCGCTACCCGTCGGTCCGGTCGTTCGTCGACATGCAGGAGCGCCCCGACTTCATCGAGCGGCACGTCCACAAGGACGCCGGCATGCTCGAGACGATCATCGCGGTCTGCCGTCCGGTCGGTGGCTCGACGGACGGCGCCGGGCGCATCGCCGTGGAGCTGCTCGGTCCGGACGCCGCCGTCCCGGAGCCCGGTGCGGGACGCCTCGTCCTCCAGGTGGACGGGACCCCGGTCGGCGACGGCCGGGCCTGGGCGTTCGCCGTCGTCACCGCCGTGCCTCCCGCCCCCGCCACGCCGGACGCGGTCGTGGTCGACGCCCTCATCCAGGAGCTGCCGTGAGCATCATCGACGTCGCCGACGACCTCTGGACCGGCAAGCGCCGGATCGAGGACACCCACCCCTTCTCGCTGTCCGGCGAGGCCGAGGAGATCACCGACGGCGTCGCCTTCGTTCCGGCGTTCGCCAACGTCGCGGCGCTGGCGACCGACGACGGCCTGACCCTGGTGGACACCGGCAGTGCGCCGTTCGCCCAGCACGTCCACGACACGCTGCGGCGCTGGAACACCACCCGCCTGAACACCGCCGTCTTCTCCCACGGCCACATCGACCACGTCTTCGGGGTCGCGCCGTTCGAGGAGGAGGCGCGGGACCGCGGCTGGGCGGCGCCCCGGGTCGTCGCCCACGAGCGGATGCCCGCCCGGTTCGACCGCTACGTCCTGACCGCCGGCTACAACGAGGTCATCAACCAGCGCCAGTTCGGGCTGCCCGACCTGCGCTGGCCGCGCGAGTACCGCTACCCGGACGAGACGTACGCCGACGCCACGTCGCTCACCGTCGGCGGCCTCCGGCTCGACCTCACGCACTGCAAGGGCGAGACCGACGACCACACCTACACGTGGGTCCCGGAGCGCAAGGTGCTCTGCAGCGGTGACCTCTTCATCTGGGCCTCGCCCAACGCCGGCAACCCGCAGAAGGTCCAGCGCTACCCGCGCGAGTGGGCCGCCGGGCTGCGGACGATGGCCGGCCTCGGCGCCGAGGTCCTGCTGCCCGGGCACGGGGTGCCGGTGATCGGGGCCGACCGGATCCGGCAGGCGCTCACCGACAGCGCCGACCTCCTCGACCACCTCCACGACGAGACCGTCGCGATGATGAACGCCGGCGCCCGCCTCGACGAGATCGTGCACACCGTCCGCGGCCCCGAGCACCTGCTGGAGCGGCCCTACCTGCGGCCGGTCTACGACGAGCCGGAGTTCGTCGTACGCAACGTCTGGCGGCTGTACGGCGGCTGGTGGGACGGCGACCCGGCCCACCTGAAGCCCGCTCCGGCCGCCGAGCTCGCCGCCGAGCTGGCGTCGCTCGTCGGCGGCCCGTCCCGGCTGGCCGACCGGGCCCTCGCGCTGCTCGAAGCGGGCGACGAGCGTCTCGCCGGGCACCTCGCCGAGCTCGCGTCGCAGGCGGCGCCCGGCGACCCCGCGATCGCGTCGGTGCGCGCGCAGGTCTTCGCGACCCGCGCGGCCCACGAGGCGTCGACGATGTCGCAGGGCGTCTTCAGCTGGGCGGCGCGGGAGTCCGAGGCGGACGCTCAGTCGATGTAGTCCTCCTTGCGCAGCCAGCGCAGGGCCCACGCGCCGTAGATCGGCGGGAGGTACGACGTCGCAAGTCGTTGGGTGACCGCGACCGCGAACGCGGGGCCGCTGTCCATCCCGACCGCGACCAGGCCGGCCGCGATCGCCGCCTCGGCGACGCCGACGTTGCCGGGCACCGGGATGATCGCGGCGAAGGCGGCGGCGGCCGCGGTCACGAAGAGCGCGGTGCCGTAGGAGATCGACGGCTGCAGCCCCTGGACCATGCAGGCCAGGGCGACCGCGGTGATCATCAGGGACGCGAGGTTGGTGCCGAACAGCCCGAGCGCACGGGCGGGGCTCTCGGTCACCACCCGGAGGGAGTCCCAGGCGCTGCGCACCGCGGTCACGGTGTAGCGGCGCAGCTTCGGCACCACCGCGATGGCGATCGCCGACAGCACCACCGCGACGGCGATGTAGACCAGGATGCGGTCGAGGTTGTCGGGTCCCGAGAGGTCGACGTCGGGCATGTTCGACGCGAGGAGCAGCGCCACGAGCACGACGACCACGTTCGCCATGGTGCCGGCGAAGGAGTCCAGCGCGGTCGCCGTGACCGCGGCCGCAGGCCCCTCGCCGAAGCGACGCAGGAAGGTCGTGTAGAGCGCGACCCGGCCGAGGGTGGCCGAGATCGCGAGCCCGATGGTCTTCACGCCGTACTGCAGCTGCACGAGAGGCCCGAGCGGGAGCCGGGTGCGGACCGTCGACATGGCGGTGCCGGCATCGGCGATCGAGGTGAGCTGCGCGACCACGAGCCCGATCGCGACCCAGGCCCACGTCGCGTTGCGCCAGGTGTCCAGCACGGTCTCCCAGTCGAGCTCGATCAGCATGCTCAGCAGGCCGTACGCCGCCAGCAGGATCAGGCCGGTCTGGAGGAGGTCGCGCCACCGGATCCGGACGATCTCCGCAGGTTCGGGCGCGGGCGCCCCGGTGCGGTCCGAGATCAGCTCGCCGATCCGGGTGAGGGCCGTCTTCAGCTCGGAGCCGGGCATCGACCTCGGCATGGCGGCGCGCTGCAGGTAGGGCTGGGCGGCGGCGACCGCGTCGGCGCCGAGGCCGGCCACGGCCGCGTCGACCGCGCGCTCGGGGCCGACCTGCAGCGACTGGCTGGCCAGCAGGACGGCGACGTCGCGCGCCCGCTGGGCGTCCGTGGCCGCGACGGTGCCCGACGCCCACTCCGAGAGCACCGGGCCGCGCGCCGTCGTCGCGATCCGCTCGAGCGTCAGCTCCCCATGGGTGATGCCGGCCGCGTGCATCCGCGACACCGCACCCCATACGTCGCGCAGCGTGTCGTCGCCGATCGTCTCGGCATCCGCCAACGGGCGTCCCGGACGGCCGAGGACGAGCACCGCGTCGCCGTCCGTCTCGGCAGCCGCGACGACGTCGTCGACGAGGACGCCGGCACGCTCGGCGAGGATCGTCAGCAGCGCCTCGTGCTCGACCAGCTGGAGCCGGGTCGCCCCCGGGGCAGCCTGGTCGCGATAGAGCAGCATCCGCCACCACCGCGACGCGCGGTGGGCGTCGGCGGCGTCGCGACCGTAGACCTTGACCAGCAGGGGGCGGCCCGCCTCCTCGTCGGCGTACAGGATGCGAGCGCCCCACGGCTGGCGCTCGGCGAACCGGAGCCCGGTGACGTCGAGCCCGAGCGCCTCGAGGCTGGCGTCGACCCGGCGCAGGTCGGGGTGGCCGCCCGGGGAGCCGAAGAGCACCAGCGCGGCCCCGGCGCCGGTGATGCCGAGCGCCAGCGCACCCATCACGTCGGTGGGCCCGGCGATGCCGATCGCCCAGGCGGCGAAGCACTGCAGCACGACGATGGCGACGTGAAGGCGCCGGTAGGCGAAGACGACCCAGGGACGCAGCGCGAGCAGCGCGGCCGTGACCATGGCGACCCGGATGGTCGGGAAGCCGTGGGGCGACCCGGACCGCACCGGTCCCGGGTCCAGCTCCGGCAGGCCGGCGCCGGCGAGCCAGGACGCGACGAACGTGCCGCCGATGGCCACGCCCAGGGCGACCACCAGCGTGAGCGGGAGGACACCGCGGCGGGGGAGCGTGAGCACGACCGCCACCGCCACGACGACGACGTAGACCGCGCCGAGCGTGTAGGTCGCGTCGAAGAGCGCGGTCACCCAGCGCGGCAGGTCGTCGGCGACGTGCCGGACCGCGTCGTCGAGGACGCCGCGGTGCTCGGCGGCTCGCACGCTCGCGAGCGCGACGACGACGCCGAGCACGAGCAGGATGACGGCGATCGGGCGTCGGGTCAGGTTGCTGCCCTTGACGAAGAAGCGCGCCCGCGGCGCGAGCTCAGCCACGGAGGTCCTTCCGGTGCCCGACCTGCTCCAGCCAGCCGACCAGCACGCGGTGCAGGGCATCTGCTCCCACGACCATCTCCTCAGGCATCTCGAAGTCGACCGGGTGCACGATCATGCCGCGGTCCTGCCAGCCGCCGAGCCCGCCGTGGCACGCGACCAGGCCCTCGAAGGCCGCGACCTCGTCCATCTCGTCGATCAGGCTGTTCACGTAGATGTCCGGTGCCTCCGGCATCGTGGCCGCGCGGAGCACGAACTGCGGTGCGTGGGGCCCGAACCTCGCCAGGGGATCGACGCCTACGACGACGCTGTCGCGCACGTGGTGCTCGCCGCCGGGGCCGAGGGCCACCGGTCCGTGCTCCACGGTGTGGACGACGGTGAACCCGATGCCCGGGTGCGCCACCAGCCCGGCCACGAGGCCGGGGTAGCGCGCGGTGATCTCGTCGAGGGTCAGGCGCCGCTGCTCGCCGGTCACGTAGATGAGTCCCAGGTTGCCGGACCCGAAGACGAGGAACTGCTCGTCGGGCTTGCGCGCGTCGGGCTCGCGCGTCTCGAACGTGTCGGCGGTGATGCGGTCGGAGGCCCGCTCGAGCGCCCGCCCGACGACGGAGTCGTGGGACGCGTTGCCGGCGACCATGGAGTTGAGCGCGCCGCTGCCCTCGGCGTTCTCGACCGATGCGATCGCGGCGGTGTCGGCGAGGCGGGCGACGAGCGCGGCGAGGTCCTCGCCGTACCGGTCCGCGAAGATGGCGCCCTGCGACTGGCCGTGGTCCGAGAGCACGACGATGTGGTAATTCCGCGGGGCCACCTCGGCCACCGCCTCGATCTGGGCGAGCACGGCGTCGATGCCGGCCAGGGCGTCCAGTGACTCGGGCTGGAGGATCCCCGCGTGGTGGGCCACCGCGTCGTAGTCGACGTAGTCGACGTAGATGCTGCGCCGGCCCTTCAGCATCGCGTCGGCGACCAGCGTCGTGTTGAGGTCGCGGATCACGCCGCTCAGCGCGGCCCGCTCCCCGGCGAACGCCCAGCCACGGTGGACGCGGGGTCGGATGTCGCGGCGCTTGGCCCGGGTCGCCTGGAACCGCTCCCGCACGATCTCGCTCAGTGCACGGGACATGCTCCGGGTGAAGCCGTTGGGACGGGCGAGGTACTCCGACACGGTCCGGCGGGACTCGCGCGTCTCGTTGCCGCGGCCGATCGCGCTCATGGTCGCGTACGCCGTGGTCGCGTCGCCCGTGAAGAGGTTGCTGACCGACACCCCGTCGTCGGCCAGCAGGCCGCGCCCGTCGGAGTGGGAGGCCTCGATCAGTGCGGCGTCGGCGGGCCGGTTGGCGACGTACACCTTGCCGCTGGGGCGGTCGAGCCACCGGAAGGCCGGGATGCCCTCGATGGTGCCGTGCAGGATGCCCATCTGGCTGGCCGGCGTCGTCGCCGGGAGCTTCGGCCGCCACTCGGCCTGGCGGTGGGTGCCGGAGCGGACCCAGCGCGACAGGGTGGGCAGGGTGCCGGCCCGGACGCACCAGTCGAGGACGGGGTAGGGCACCCCGTCGGCCTGGATGAAGACGACCCCGGGCACGTCGGGGTCGTCGAGCGTGACCCGCTTGCGGTGCGCGCGGCGCAGGAGCGAGGCCGTGACGGCGTCGTTGGTGCCGGCGGTGCCCACCCACACGAGCAGGGTGGAGACCGCCGCGACGATCCACGACGCGAGCAGCGCCCAGCCAAGGTCCGCGGCCCCGCCGCCCTGGGGCAGGTAGACGACGACCCACACCGCCAGCGCCTGGCCGAACAGGCCGGCCAGCACGGCGCCGAGCCACCCGAGCAGGACGGCTCCCCGGACCAGCAGGAACCGGAGCACGACCCCGCACGCGGCAATCAGCACCGCGACGACGACGGCCTCCTCCCAGGACCCGATGTCGAAGCCCGGGACCACCCACGACGCCACCACCAGGCCGACCGTCGCGCCGACGAGCGCCAGCAGCGCGCGGCCGAGGTCGCCCAGACGGAGCCGTCCCATGGCGCGAACCTAGCGGCTCCGCACCGGACCGGGGGTCACCCGCTGCGGGGGAGGCGAGAGCAATGCGATGGGCACGATGCCGGAGGGATGTGCCTTGTCACGGGCCCGTTCGTGGCGTATAATCGAACGCATGTTCGATCTCGACGAGTCACTCGGCGCACCGCTGCTGCGGTCGGTGACAGTCGTGCTCGCTGAGTCCGCGCTGAGCCCGGACCGGGCCGGACAGGTCGACGAGATCCGGGCGCTCGAGGAGCTGGTCTGCGCCGCCCAGGCCCGTCAGCTGCGCCTGGCCGCGGCCCTCGACGCCGACAGCGCCCAGGGGCGCGGGGTGGCGGAGGAGGTCGCACTGGCCCGCCGAGAGTCGCCGCACCGCGGCCGCCTGCACCTCTCCCTGGCCCGCATCGCACCCGAGCTGCCGCACACCATGGAGGCGTTCCGTCGCGGACTGGTCACGGAGTGGCGGGTCGTCACCATCGCCCGCGAGACCGCGTGCGTGTCCCGCGAGGACCGCCTCGCGATCGACCGCGCGCTCGCCCAGGACGCCGACGCGTTGAGCGCGTTGTCCGACCGGGCCGTGCTCGGCGAGGTCCGCACCCTCGTCGCCCGTCTGGATCCCGCTGCGGTTGCCGAACGACGCCGCCGCGCCGAGACCGAGCGCCGGGTCACGATGCGTCCTGCCCCCGACACGATGGTCTACCTCACCGCGCTCCTTCCGGTCGCGGAGGGCGTCGCGGCGTACGCCGCGCTCCGCGACCGGGCCGACACCGCCCGCGCCGGCGGCGATCCCCGCAGCCGCGGGCAGGTCATGGCCGACACGCTCGTCACCCGCCTCACCGGTCGCCCGTCCAGCGCGGACGGGCGGCCGGTCGTCCCGGTTTCGGTCGGGCTGGTCATGACCGACCGGGCTCTGCTCGCGGGCGCCCACGACGCGGCGGCCCTCCTCGACCACGGACCCATCCCCGCCGACCTGGCCCGCGAGCTCGTGCTCCGCAACCTCGACGCCGGCACTCGCACCTGGGTCCGCCGCCTCTACGCCGCCCCCGCCGCCGGGCAGCTCGTCGCCATGGACTCGCACCACCGCCGCTTCCCGACCCGGCTCGCCGCGTTCTTGCGCCACCGCGACCAGTGGTGCCGGAGCCCCTGGTGCAACGCCCCCATCCGCCACGCCGACCACGTCACCGCGGCCGCCGATGGCGGTCCCACCACCGCCACCAGCGGTCAGGGTCTCTGCGAGTCCTGCAACTACGCGAAGCAAGCCCCCGGCTGGCACCACGAACCCCGTCCCGGCCCCGACGACCACACCATCGAGATCACCACCCCGACAGGGCACACCTATCAGTCGACCGCGCCCCCGCTGGCGGGGCTCCGACATCCCGCCTTTCGGCAGGTCGACGACGGACGCTGGATCCTGATCGCGTGAAACGCGAGGTGCATTAGCGGCGGCATGACACACCCGCCTCGCGCGGCTCAGCCCACCTGCCCTAGGAAGCCTGCGGCGGTGGGGCGATCGCTACCCCCGCCGGTGTCTCCACCGGCGCGGAGTCCAGCTGCGGCAACAGCCGGTCCAGCCAGCCCGGCAGCCACCAGTTCGCGTCGCCGAGGAGCTTCATGGTGGCCGGGACGAGCACCATGCGTACGACGGTCGCGTCGAGGAAGATCGCCGTGGCGAGTCCGACTCCCATCATCTTCACCACCGGGTCACTGCCCAGGACGAATCCCGAGAAGACCGCCACCATGATCAGCGCGGCTGCGGTGATGGTGCGCCCGGTGCCGGCGATCCCGGCGATGACCGCCCGGGTGTTGTCACCGTGTCGGCGGTACTCCTCGCGCACCCGCGACAGCAGGAAGACCTCGTAGTCCATGGAGAGCCCGAACAAGATCGCGAACATGAACAGCGGGATGAACGACACGATCGGCACCGTCGACTCCACGCCGATGAGCTCGGCCGACCAGCCCCACTGGAAGACCATGACGAGCACGCCGTACGCCGCACCGACGCTCAGCAGGTTGAGCACGACCGCCTTCAGTGGCACGAGCACCGAGCGGAACAGCACCGCGAGCAAGAGGAACGACAGCAGCAGCACGGCAACCACAAAGCGCGGCATCCGCTCCTGCACCCGGTCACCGAGGTCGGCGAAGGTGGCGGTCTGCCCGCCGACGTGGGCGGTCGTTGCAGTGCCGTCGAGCACCGTCGGGAAGACCTCGCTGCGGAGCCTCGCGACGGTCTCCTGGGTGGCTTCGTCCTGGGGCGAGGTGGTCGGTAGCGCCACGATGGTCGCCACGCCTGCGGCGAGATCGATGGTCGGGTCGTCGACCGAGGCGATGCCTGGGTCGGCTGCGATCGCCGCCGCCAGGGGAGCCACGACGGATCCGCCCTGGGAGATGTCGACCGCGATGACCAGAGGCCCATTGGCCCCGGGGCCGAACCCGTCGGCGATCAGGTCGTAGGCCCGGCGTTCGGTCCTCGACTCGGGCTTGGTCCCGTCGTCAGGAGTGCCCAGGTTCAGTGCGAGGACGGGTGCAGCCAGGGCGATCATCAGGACCGCTCCTGCGACGAGGTAGGCCGTCGCGTTGCGGGTCACGTGAGCGCCCCACCGGTACCAGCCGGTGCTCGGCCGGTGGGCAGTGCGCCGGCGTCCGTTGATCCGGTGCCCCGCCAGCCCGAGCAGTGCCGGCAGCAGGGTGACCGAAGCAAGCACCATCACGAGCACCATCACCGAGATCGCGATCCCGCCCCCGGTCACGAACGGGATCCCCGCGACGAGCAACCCGAGGATCGCCACGACGACCGTGCCGCCGGCGAACAGCACCGCCTGTCCTGCCGTTGCCAGGGCTCGGCCGACGGCTTCCTCGACCGGCATCCCCTGGGCCAGGTTCTCGCGGTGCCGGGTGACCAGGAAGAGCGCGTAGTCGATACCGACGCCGAGCCCGACCATGGCCGCGAGCTGCGGTGCCCAAGCCGGGATGTCGATCAGGTAGGTCACCAGCGTCATCGAGGTGGCGCCGACGACCAGACCGAACAACGCCATCGCGATCGGCAGCCCCATGGCGACGAAGGTGCCGAAGGCGATCAGCAGGACGATCATCGCGACGGCGATCCCCGCGACCTCGCCGAGCCCGGCGGGCGCTTCCTCGAAGGCGAAGTACAGATCGCCTCCCGCCTCCACCGTCAGGGACGAGTCGTCCCGCACGTCAGCCAAGGCACCCTTGAGGTTGTCCAGGTCGGACTTGTCGAGCTGTCCGACGGCCGGATACTGCACGCGCACGATGGCGATGTCCCCTGCGGGCGCGACGCTGCTCGTCGTACCCAGCACCTTCGGGAGCTCCGCGAGAGCGGCCTCCGCCGGCGCCAGCTGCGCCGCAGCGTCCTGGCCCTCGAGCACGACCTGGGCGGTGACCCCGCCCGGGTCGGCCTGGGTCTCGGCGAGCAGCTGCGCAGCTTGGTAGGAGTCGAGGCCGGGTGCCTCGAAGCTCTCCTCGAGCTGACGCCCGAAGGCAGCGGACGAGGCGATGACGACGAGCGAGAGGACTACCCAGGCGCCGATGAAGGTCCAGGGCCGGGTGGCAGCAGACCGGCCGAGCCGGTAGAGGAGATTCGACATGCCTCCACCGTGGCGAGGCGGCGCGCGATCCACATCGGGCCCAGGAACGGTCGGCTCCTCGTCCGAAAGGACGAGAAACGACTCGTGCTTGTGCCCCGTACGACGAGCGTCCCCGCTCTCTAGGCTGGCGAGGTGCCCACCACCTTCTTCCGCTCGGTCCTTGCCGAGCCCCGTGCCCCGGACCCGCCGGCGCGGGCGTGGTGGGACTGGGCCCTGGTCGGAGGCTTGCTGGTAGCGGCAGCGGGTGAGGCGATCTTCCGCTCCGACATGTCGTGGCGCCCCTTGGCCGCGGTGGTCGCGCTCCTGGTGATCCCGGCCCTGCTCTGGCGGCGTACGCATCCGCTGCTGGTGACCGCGATCGGCTTCGGCGGCGCGCTCGTGCTGCAGATCCCGACCTTCGTCACCGACGTCGCCGAGGTCGGGCTCAACTCCATGGCCTTCCTCCTGCTGTTGCCCTACAACCTGTACCGCTGGGCTTCCGGCCGCGAGGCGCTGATCGGTACGGCGGTCATCGCGGTGCCGGCCGGCCTGGGTCTCGCGACCACCGAGAAGCTCGGGGACGCGATCGGTGGCGCCACCGTGCTGGTCGCTTCGTTCGCGCTCGGAGCCGCGATGCGATACCGCGCGGTGGCGCACCAGCGCGAGGTGCAGCAGGTCCGGGCGCTCGAGCGCGGTGAGCTCGCCCGCGAGCTGCACGACACCGTCGCGCACCACGTGTCGGCCATCGCGATCCAGGCTCAGGCGGGGCGGGCGGTGGGCGCGGCCGACCCGGCACTGGCGGTCGAGGCGCTCGCTGTCATCGCGGCGGAGGCGTCGCGGACCCTGCACGAGATGCGCACGATGGTCCGGGTGCTCCGCGAGGGCGAGGAGGCGGACTACGCGCCGCAACGGGGCATTAGCGATCTGGACGAGCTGACCCGGATGAACCCCGTCGTTCAGGTGCACCGCGATGGCGACCTCACTGGCCTGCCGCAACCGGTGGAGGTGGCGATCTACCGGATCTGTCAGGAGTCGGTCACCAACGCGCTCAGGCATTCGCTGAATGCCACGGCCGTCACTGTCGAGGTCATCGGTGACGTGGGCGTCGTACGGTTGCGTGTGCACGACGACGGAGAACCAGTGCGCCCCGCAAGCACCGTGGGCTACGGCCTGATCGGGATGGCCGAACGAGCCAAGCTGCTCGGCGGCGCCTGTCAGGCCGGGCCGGACCCGGTCGGGGGCTGGACCGTCGAGGCCACGCTCCTGCGGGAGGTGCCACGGTGACCATCCGGGTGGTGGTCGCCGACGACCAGCTCCTGGTCCGCACCGGGCTCACCATGATCCTCAACGCGCAGCCCGGGATCGAGGTCGTCGGCGAGGCAACGGACGGTCTGGAGGCGGTGGCCGTGGCACGCGAGCTGCGTCCCGACGTCTGCCTCTTCGACATTCGGATGCCCGGCATCGACGGCGTCGAGGCCACTCGCCAACTCGCCGGCCCCGGCGTCGAGGACCCCCTGGCCATCGTGATCATCACGACCTTCGATCTCGACGAGTACGTCCATGGTGCCCTCAAGGCCGGCGCCCGAGGCTTCCTCCTCAAGGACGCCGGACCCGAGCTGCTGGTCCAGGCGATCCACGCAGCCGCGAACGGCGACGCGCTCATCTCACCCGACATCACCCGCCGCCTGCTCACGACCCTGGTTCGCCTGGAGCGAGCCTCCCCGCCGGCCCAGCCGATCGAGCCGCTCACCGAACGCGAGGAAGAGGTGCTCCTCACCGTCGCCCGAGGTCGCACCAACGCAGAGATCGCCGACGAGCTGCACATCACCCTGAGCACCGTGAAAACCCATGTCGGCGCGCTGATGAACAAGCTCGGCGCCCGCAACCGTGTCGAGGTCGCGATGTGGGCGTACGAGACCGGGCGAGTCCAGGGATAGAGCCGGTGACCTCCGAGCGCGTCTACGCAGTTCGCACGCGCCTAGTCACGGAGCACTGCAGCGACCAACACGCAGCCCAGGCTCGCCGTGGAGATGGACTCGACGCGAGCGCAGGTCGAGCGCCCTCGATCAGTCGTCGTCGGAGCGCACCGTCTCGCCGTCGCGCGCGACGGCCAGGATGAACAGCCCCATGAGGGTGACGGTGGCGGTGATCACCACCGTGAGGAAGAGGACCCAGAACCAGATGCCGTGGTCGGTGATGGGGTAGTTCGTGCCGTCGTACGTCATGGGTCAACGGTGCTGGCGCCGGAAGCCGGTCGGCAGGGACGGGCGGCCTCCACCCGGGGGCCGGAAGTCCCGTGGGAGGCTCGCGGTGTGGCCGATGACGTGGAGATCGTGACGGGCGACCGGCCCGGCTCCTTCGTGCTCCGGATGTCGGGCATGGACCAGTCCCACGTCGACCTCGACGACCCGACCCGGCTCGTCTTCGACTACGTGCGTCGCCTGGCCGACGTCGTCGACGCGGTCGCTCCGGCGGGCCAGCCGCTGCGGGTGGTGCACGTCGGTGGGGCCGCGATGACGCTGCCGCGGTACGTCGCCGCGACCCGGCCACGCTCCGCCCAGGTCGTGCTCGAGCCGGCGGCGTCGGTGACCGAGCTGGTCCGGCGCGACCTGCCGCTGCCGCGGGGCAGCGGGATCAAGGTGCGGGACATCGACGGACGGACGGGTCTCGCGGCACTGCGGGACGGGTTCGCGGAGCTCGTGGTGGTCGACGCGTTCGCCGACGCCCGGGTGCCCGGCGAGCTCGTCACGACGGTGTACGCCGCCGACCTGCTGCGCGTGGTCGGACCGACGGGAGTCGTGGCCTTCAACCTGACGGACCGGGCGCCGTTCGGCTGGACGCGCCGGGCGGTCGCGGCGATCCGGACCGCGTTCCCGTCCGTGCTGCTCACGGCCGAGCCGGCGACGCTGCGGGCCAAGCGGCTCGGCAACCTGGTCGTCGTCGCGTCCGGTGGTCCGGTGCCGGTGGACGCGCTGCGGACCCGGGCCGCCAGCTCGCCCGCGCCGTACCGCGTCCTGGACGCCGCCGCGGTCTCCGACTCCTTCGGCGGCGGTACGCCGTTCACCGACGACGACACCGAGCCGTCGCCTGCGCCCTGACGGGTCAGGAGTACGACGTCCCGCGGGCCTCGCGGGTCCACAGCACGCCGTCACCGGCGACCGGGCCCTCGGCCGCGAGCTCGCGCTTGAGGACCTTGTTGGTGGCGGTGCGCGGCAGGGTCGTGAGGACCCGGACGTAGCGGGGTCGTGCCTTGGGGGAGAGGTCGGCCTGCTCGTCCAGGAACGCCTCGAACCCGGCGGGGTCGAGATCGCCGCGGACCACGAGGGCGGCCATCACCTGGTCGCCGACGGCCTCGTCCGGCACGGCGTACACGGCCGCCTCGTCGACGGCCGGGTGCCGCAGCAGGATCCGCTCGATTGTCGCGGCACCGAGGTTCTCGCCGTCGACCCGCAGCCAGTCGGCCGTGCGGCCGGCGAAGTAGACGAAGCCGTCGACGTCGCGGTAGGCGAGGTCGCCCGACCAGTACATCCCGCCGCGCATCCGCTCGGCCTCGGCACCCGGGTCCTTGTAGTAGCCGGCGAAGGCGCCCGCTCCCGCGGTGTTGACCAGCTCGCCGGTCGCTGCCTCGGCGTTGAGCAGCTCACCCGCCGGCCCGAACTCCGCGTCCGGCACCTCGGCCA
Source organism: Nocardioides sp. Root1257 (assembly GCF_001425175.1). GTDB lineage: Bacteria > Actinomycetota > Actinomycetes > Propionibacteriales > Nocardioidaceae > Nocardioides. The sequence goes on from NZ_LMDV01000001.1 coordinate 66,328, forward strand.
TCGTTTCGGGGTCGAGCACCTTGACGCCCTCGACGGGGCGGCCGAGCGAGCCGGGCGGCATCTCGGGCACGCGCTGCACGATCACCGCGTTCTCGGTCGAGGAGTAGGAGTCGACGACGACGCAGCCGAAGCGCTCACCGAAGCCCGCGATGTCGCGGTCGTTGGCCTCGTTGCCGAACACCAGCCGCAGGGAGTTGTCTGCGTCGTCGGGCCGTTCCGGCGTCGCCATGATGTAGGTGAGCGGCTTGCCGACGTAGTTGGCGTACGTCGCACCGTGCCGGCGTACGTCGGGGAGGAACCCGGACGCCGAGAAGCGCCGCGCCAGGGCGATCGTCGAGCCGGCCGCGAGCGCCGGCCCCCAGCCCGCCATGATCGCGTTGGAGTGGAACATCGGCATCGACAGGTAGGCCACGTCGGCGGGGGAGAGCCCGAACCGCTCGGAGAGGAACTGCCCCGGGTAGGCGACCTTCGCCTGGGTCACGTTGACGGCCTTGGGGTCGCCCGACGTCCCCGAGGTGAAGATCAGCATCATCAGGTCGTCGGGCCCGACCGCGGCCGCGGGGATCTCCGCGGCGGCGTGCTCGTCGAGCAACGCCGCCCAGTCCGGCGACTCGATCGGCAGCACGGGCACGTCGACGTCGGCGAGCAGGTCCGCGTGGGCGGCGTCGGTGACGACGACCTGCACGTCGGCGCGGCGTACGTCGGCCGCGAGCGCCGCGCCTCGTCGGGTCGGGTTCAGGCCGACGACGACCTGGCCGCTGAGGGCCGCGCCGCCGAGCACGAACGCGAACTCGGGGACGTTCTCGAGCAGCACGCCGACGTGCGGCGGCTCGCCGTCGGGTAGCAGGGTCGCCAGGACGGCGGCCCGCACGCTCGACTCGTGCACCACCTCGGCCCAGGTCCAGGACTCGTCCTCGAACAGCAGCCCGGGGGAGGGGTCGCCGGTGCGCGCGAGCAGCTGCTCGCGGACCGTGGGCGTGCTCACGCCGGCTCGGCCGCCAGGATCCGGCCGACGTTCAGCGCCTGCTCGGTGGCACCGCCGTGCAGGAACTCGAAGCGCTTGGCCGAGGTGAAGTAACGGTGCGTCTCGCCGTCCAGGTCGATGCCCACGCCGCCGTGCACGTGGACCGCCGTGTGCGCGAGCCGGTGGCCGGCGTCGGCCGCCCACAGCTTCGCGATCGCGACCTCGCTGTCGGCGGGCAGTCCCTCGTCGAGCCGCCAGGCGGCCTGCCAGAGCGTGAGCCGCTGGCCGAGCACGTCGATGTAGCCGTCCGCAAGCCGCTGCGAGACGGCCTGGAAGGTGCCGATCGGGCGACCGAACTGCTCGCGTGTCTTCGCGTACGCCGAGGTGAGAGCGAGCGCGCCCTCGGTGATGCCCAGCTGCTCGGCCGAGCCGGCGAGCAGCAGCAGCTGCCGCAGGCGGCGGTCGGCCGCGCCGTCCGCGGCACCGACCAGGCGGTCGGCTGCCAGGACCGCGCCGTCGAGGTCGAGGCGTGCGACCGAGTCGCCGTCCGAGAACCTCTGCGCCACCACGGTGACCCCGGCGTCACCGGGCTCGACGAGGAAGACGCCCACCCCGGACGGGGTCTCCGCCGGCACCAGGAACGCGTCGGCGTACGGACCGGCCGGCACGATCGCCTTGCTGCCGGTGAGCACGTACGACGAGCCGTCCGGCGTCGCGACGGTCGTGGGGCGTGCGGGGGAGTAGGAGCGCTCCTCGGCGACGGCCGCGGTGAGGACGTTGGCGCCGGACGCGGCACCCGGCAGCCACTGCTGCCTCTGGGCGTCCGAGCCGAGCTCCGCGATCAACCGCGAGGCCGGGCCGTGCGCAGCCAGCGGCACGGGCGCGACGGTGCGCCCGACCTCGACCAGCACGCGGCTGAGCTCGACGAGGCCGAGCCCGGCGCCGTCGTACTCCTCGGGGAGGGCGAGGCCGAGCAGCCCGGCCGACCCGAGCTCCGCCCAGAGCTCGCGGCCGAACCGGTCGCCGCCCGCCTCGACGGCCTTGAGCCGCTCGTTGGTGGCGCGGTCCTTGAGGATCCCGGCCGCCAGCTCGGCGGCCTCGTCCTGCTCCTGCGTGAACTGGAAGTCCATGTCTGCCTCTCGTCCTATCGCTTCGCTGCGGGGAGGCCGAGGCCGACGTACCCGATGATGTCGCGCTGGATCTCGTTGGTGCCGCCGCCGAACGTCATGACGAGAGCAGAGCGGTAGAACCGCTCGAGACGGCCCGCGAGCACCGCGCCCTCGGAGGCGCCGGTGAGCCCGGCGTTGGGGCCGACGATCTCCATCAGCACCCGGTAGACCTCGGTGGCCAGCTCGGAGCCGTAGATCTTGGTGGCCGAGGCCTCGGCGGGGGAGAGCGCGACGCCGGCGTCGGCGTCGGCGGCGAGCTTCCAGTTGATCAGCCGCAGCGCCTCGGTGCGCGCGTGCGCCCGCCCGAGCGCGATCTGGACCCATTCGGAGTCGATCACCCGCTGGCCGTCGGGGTTCTTGGTCTCCTGCGCCCAGCGCCGGACCATGTCGATCGAGTAGGTCAGGGGCGCGGCCGAGGTGAGCGCGACCCGCTCGTGGTTGAGCTGGTTGGTCATCAGGGACCAGCCGCCGTTGAGCTCGCCCACCAGGTTGCTGGCCGGCACGCGGACGTCCTCGTAGTACGTCGCGCTGGTGCTCACGCCGGCCACCGTGTGGACGGGGGTGTACGAGAAGCCTGCGGAGTCGGCCGGCACCAGGATCATCGAGAGGCCCTTGTGGCGGGGCAGGTCGGGGTCGGTGCGGCAGGCGAGCCAGAGCCAGTCGGCGTACTGGATCAGCGACGTCCACATCTTCTGCCCGTTGATCACCCACTCGTCGCCCTCGCGGACGGCGCGGGTCTTGAGCGAGGCGAGGTCGGTGCCGGAGCCGGGCTCGGAGTAGCCGATCGAGAAGTGCAGGTCGCCCTTCAGGATGCGGGGGAGGAAGTACTCCTTCTGCTCGTCGCTGCCGTAGCGCATGATCGTCGGCCCGACGGTGTTGAGCGTCAGGTAGGGGATCGGGACGCCGGCGACGGCGGCCGCGTCGGTGAAGATCAGCTGGTCGACCATCGAGCGGGCCTGCCCGCCGTACTCCGTCGGCCAGCCGATGCCCAGCCACCCGTCGGTGCCGAGCTGACGGATCACCTTCTTGTAGACCACGTCGTCTCCGAACTCGCCGGTCGCCGACGCGAGCCCGGCCTTCACCTCCGGAGTCACGAGGGCCGCGAAGTACTCGCGGAGCTCCTCCCGCAGCTGCTCTTGCTCGGGTGTGAGGGCGATGTGCATAGGGGACTCTGCTTTCGTCGGGTGCTTCGTGTGACGTGGGTCCGCTGGTATCCCGGGATCAAAAACTATAACCTGTTCTTGTTTTGGTCCACATGTCTGGAGGCTTGCCATGAGTGACGTCCGCGCCCTCGACCACGGCACCCCGCCCGAGCGCTTCGCGCGCGGGTGGCACTGCATCGGTCTGGCCGACTCGTTCCGCGACGGCAAGCCGCACCGGGTCGGCGCGTTCGGCGGGCAGCTGGTCGTCTGGGCCGACACCCAGGGCGAGCTGAACGTCCTCGACGGCTACTGCCGCCACATGGGCGGCGACCTCACCCAGGGCGAGGTGAAGGGCGACGAGATCGCGTGCCCCTTCCACGACTGGCGCTGGGGCGGCGACGGCAAGTGCAAGGCGATCCCGTACGCGCGGCGCGTGCCGCTGCGGGCGCGCACCCAGCGCTACGAGACGGCGATCGTCAACGACCAGCTGCTGATCTGGCACGACACCGAGGGCTCGAAGGCCGACTACGACATCCTGCCGCCGCAGCTGCCCGGTCTCGCCGAGGGCGAGTACACCGACTGGGTGTGGGTCTCCGAGGAGATCGAGGGATCGCACTGCCGCGAGCTGATCGACAACGTCGTCGACATGGCGCACTTCTACTACGTGCACTTCGCGTTCCCGACCAGCTTCCGCAACGTCTTCGAGGGCACCCTCGCGACGCAGTTCATGGAGTCGAAGGGCCGCCCCGACAAGACCGAGGGGTACGGCGACGCCGAGCTCTTCCTCAAGTCCGAGGCGACCTACTACGGACCGTCGTACATGATCAACTGGCTCGACACCGACTACAAGGGCTTCAACACCGAGGTCGTGCTGGTCAACTGCCACGTGCCGACCGGACCGGACTCCTTCCGGCTGCAGTACGGCATCGTCGTCAAGAAGCCCGAGGGGCTCGACGAGAAGACCACCGACTTCATCGCGAAGAAGTACGCCGAGATGTTCGGCAGCGGCTTCCTGCAGGACGTGCACATCTGGAAGAACAAGGTGCCGGTCCAGAACCCGCTGCTCTGCGAGGAGGACGGCCCCGTCTACCAGCTGCGCCGGTGGTACGAGCAGTTCTACGTCGACCAGGACGACATCCAGCCGGAGATGGTGGACCGGTTCGAGTTCGAGGTCGACACCACCAAGGCCAACGAGTACTGGCAGGACGAGGTCGCGGAGAACCTGCGCAAGAAGGCGGCCGAGGACTCCGCCGGCGAGGGTGTCGAGACCCCGCAGATGATGTCGGGCACCTGAGCCATGGCCTCCTTTATCCCCACCAGCGCCGACACGATCGAGGACCAGCGCCTCTACACGGCCGCCCGACTGGTCGAGGTCGAGTGCCTGGACTGCCTGGCCCGCGTGGGCGTCAAGAAGAACAGCGACCACCACACGTCGATCCAGTGGACGACCGAGGCGCGCGGGCACTGCACCGCGCTCGCGCGCCGTACCGGCGCACGCGACGTGAAGGACAGCTGCCCGCGGCTCGTGTCCAGCATCGAGGCTGCGGCGCGCGACGGGCAGATCCCCATCGGAGCCGAGGACGGTTACTAACCACATGTCGGACGACGCCTTCGAGCTGAAGGTCGTGGACGTGGTCGAGGAGACCACTGACGCGCACTCCATCTCCTTCGAGGTCCCCGCCGGTGCCGAGGAGCAGTTCGCCTACAGGCCGGGACAGTTCCTGACCCTGGCCGTGCCGAGCGACCGGACGGGCGTGGCGGCGCGCTGCTACTCGCTGTCCAGCAGCCCGGTCGGCGGTGGACCGCTGACGATCACCGTGAAGCGCACCGCCGACGGCTACGCGTCGAACTGGGTCTGCGACAACCTGCGCGAGGGCGACACGATGCACGTGCTGCCCCCGAGCGGCATCTTCACGCCGGCGTCGCTGAGCGCCGACCTTCTGCTCCTCGCCGGGGGCAGCGGCATCACGCCGGTCATCTCCATCACCCGGACCGCGCTCGAGCAGGGCACCGGCCGGATCGTCCTGTTCTACGCCAACCGCGACGAGTCCTCGGTGATCTTCGCCCGCGAGCTGACCGAGCTCGCGGCCGCGCACCCGGACCGGCTGCAGGTCGTGCACTGGCTGGAGTCCGTCCAGGGCCTGCCGAGCCAGGAGCAGATGCGGGCCTTCGCGTCGGCGTACACCTCGTACGACGCGTTCGTCTGCGGCCCCGCGCCGTTCATGAAGCTGACGATCGCCGCACTGAAGGAGCTCGAGTTCCCGCGGGAGCGACGGCACCAGGAGAAGTTCATCTCCCTGGGCGGCAACCCGTTCGGCGACCTGCACGACAAGGAGGTCGCCGAGCACGAGATCGAGGACGCCGAGAGCGACCCCGACGACGTGACCGAGGCCGAGCCGACCGACCCCGGCCCCGAGGGTCTGGTGAAGCTGGAGGTCGAGCTCGACGGCGAGAACTACTCCTTCGACGACTGGGCCCCGGGCACCAAGCTGCTCGACCACCTGGAGGCGAAGGGGGTCAAGGCGCCGTACTCCTGCCGCGAGGGGGAGTGCTCGGCCTGCGCCATCCGGCTGCTGGAGGGCGAGGTCAAGATGCTCCACAACGACGTCCTCGACGACGACGACCTCGCGGAGGGGATCCGCCTCGGGTGCCAGTCGGTCCCGGTGACCGACACGGTCAAGGTCACCTACCACTGACGACGACCGACCTGTGCGTGTGAACCCTCAGGTTTCCCGCAAGAATTTCTGGTCTAGTCACCCGGATCTTTTGGTCCGTGGAGGCGTGAGTCTGAACTCTTCAGGGAAGTTCTGGCAGCAACGGACAGCCACTGACCACTTGAGGACTCGCCATGTTTCTCGGACTGTGCTTGATCACTGTGATCGCCGCCGTGTGGGCGATCACCGCTCTGCCGACCCGTCCCCACGCCGAGACGGTGCGGCCGCGCGACCTCGAGCGGCGCGACGCGCAGCTCCGGGCCTGCCCCGACCGGGTCACGAAGCTGGACGTGGAACGCGCCCTTGCCGCCCACCCGCTCCCGGAGGCGACCATCGCCCGGGTCCTCGGCACCGCCGCCGAGCGCGGGATCACCGCGCGCACGATGTGGATCTGGATCGACCGCTTCGGCGCCGACCGGCTCGTCCTGGCGATCGACGCCGACGTCGCCGAGCGTCGCCTGCGCCGCCACCTCGACGCCGGCACCGCCCCCGACTGGGCCGCGATGATGGTCTTCGCCGACCTCAACAGCGAGACCGGACCCGGCGCGATGCCGATCGCGGAGTTCCTCGACCTGGACGCCGTGCCGCGCACCGACGACCTGCAGTTCGACCTCTCCGGCTGGGAGACCCCCGAGACCCCGGTCGTCGCCGACGTCGACCTGAGCCAGTTCAGCCACCTGCCGCCGATCTACAACCCGGGGCTCCCGGTCACCCGCACCGCGGCCCCGCCCGTCGACGAGTCGCGGCGTCCCGAGGGTGGCTGGCCGCAGGTCGCCTGACGTCGGCCCCGACGTCGCTACCAGCCGCGCTCGCGCCACTCCGGCAGCGACGCCCGCTCGGCACCGAGCGTGGAGTCGTCGCCGTGGCCGGGGTAGAACCAGGTGTCGTCGGGCAGCGTGCCGAAGACCTTGGTCTCGACCTCGTCGATGAGCTGGGCGAAGGCGTCCTTGTCGCCGAACGTGTTGCCGACCCCGCCCGGGAAGAGGCTGTCCCCGGTGAAGAGGTGCGGGTGCCCCGACGGGTCGCGGTAGACCAGGGCGACCGATCCGGGCGTGTGGCCGGCGATCGCGATCACCTCGAGCGTGCAGGTGCCGACGGCCACCGTGTCGCCCTGCGCGAGCTCGCGGGTGACGGGTACGTCGGTCTGCTCGGTCACGGCTGCGGCGTCCGGCGCGCCCACGAGGACGTCGGCGCCGGTGGCCTCGACGACCGCGGCGAGCGCCCGGTGGTGGTCCCAGTGCTGGTGGGTCGTGACGACGGAGGTGAGCCCCGCCGGGCCGATGAGCGGCAGCAGCACCTCCGGCGCGGCGGCCGCGTCGATCAGGACCTGCTCGCCGGTGTCGTGGCACCGGAGCAGGTAGCAGTTGTTCGACATCTTCTCGTCGACCGCCACCTTGGTGATGGTCAGGCCCGCGAGCTCGCGGACGTCCGCGTCCCCGCCGGGCCGCACCTCGCCGGTGTACGTCATGGTCACCATGCTCCGATCTGCGGCAGGGTGCCGCTGTCACTTGTCAGTCCCTCGCCGGTGCCGCGGCCGGTCAGCCACCAGCCGAGCGCGCCGCCCGTGCCGGTGACGGTCGGGCCGCCGTCGCCGAACGCCCAGGTGCGGCCGAGGTCGCTCGCGCGGACCTGGAAGGCACCGGCCGCCTCGTCGCGGGGTCTCATCCCGTCCAGGAGGATCGTGGCGAAGGCGGGCGTCCAGCCGTCGTACGAGTAGCTGGCCGCCAGGTCCGCGTGGTGGATCTCGACCTCCTGGAGCCGCATCCGGGGCACGTCGTCGGCGACGTTCGTCCGGCCTCCCGGGGTGCGGTCGAAGGTGGTGTCCCACTGGTCCTCGGGCAGTGCGTCGAGCGCGTCGGCGAGCTCGGTCGTGGCGCCGAGCAGCCGGGTGCGGATCTCCGACGGTCCCTCGGCCGCGAGGGCCTCGATGTCGCCGTCGCGAGCCTCCTGGGACGCGTACATCGTCGTCCGCGTGCCCTCGAGGATCCCGCGCAGCGCCGCGGCGAGGCCCTCGGCGTTCAACGCGAGGTGCGCGAGCACGTGGCCGCGGGTCCAGCCGGGGAGCCCGCTGGGGGCGGCGTACTCCTCGTCGGTGAGGGAGTCGGCGCTGCGGATCAGCTGTCGGGTCGCCTCCGGGAGGAGCTCCTCGACGATGGCCTGGCGGTTCGGCTCGGACATGGCCCCATCCTGCCCGACCGCCGCCCGACTCCGGGCGCGGGAGGGACTGTCGGCGGTGCGTGAGATCGTGGGGAACACCGGCGCGTCCTGACTGGTTGTGCCTTGTCTGCGCCGGTTACGATGGCGAACACCTGTTCGAAGCGAGGGGACACTCAGTGGCGGATCAGCTCATCATCCGAGGAGCGCGCGAGCACAACCTCAAGGACGTGTCGATCGACCTTCCCCGCGACTCGCTGATCGTCTTCACCGGGCTCTCCGGCTCGGGCAAGTCGTCGCTCGCGTTCGACACGATCTTCGCCGAGGGCCAGCGGCGCTACGTCGAGTCGCTGTCGGCCTACGCGCGCCAGTTCCTGGGGCAGATGGACAAGCCCGACGTCGACTTCATCGAAGGCCTATCACCGGCCGTCTCGATCGACCAGAAGTCGACGTCGAAGAACCCCCGCTCGACCGTCGGCACCATCACCGAGGTCTACGACTACCTGCGGCTCCTGTACGCGCGGGCCGGTCGCCCGCACTGCCCCACCTGCGGCGCGCCCATCGAGCGGCAGACCCCGCAGCAGATCGTCGACAAGATCCTCTCCCTGGAGGACGGCCGCCGGTTCCAGGTGCTCGCGCCCGTGATCCGCGGCCGCAAGGGCGAGTACATCGAGCTCTTCAAGCAGCTCCAGACCCAGGGCTTCTCGCGGGCCCGCGTCAACGGCGAGACCTACCCGCTCGACGAGCCGCCGAAGCTGGACAAGCAGAAGAAGCACACCATCGAGGTCGTCGTCGACCGGCTGGCGGTCAAGGAGTCCTCGAAGCGGCGGCTCACCGACTCGGTGGAGACCGCGCTGCAGCTGGCCGGTGGGCTGGTCCTCTTCGACTTCGTGGACCTCGACGCCAAGGACCCGGGCCGGGAGCTGCGCTTCAGCGAGAAGATGGCGTGCCCCAACGAGCACCCGATCGACACCGACGAGCTCGAGCCGCGGTCGTTCTCCTTCAACTCGCCGTTCGGCGCGTGTCCGCAGTGCTCCGGCCTCGGCACCCGGATGGAGGTCGACCCCGAGCTGGTCGTCCCCGACGCGACCGCGACGCTGGGCGAGGGCGCCATCCAGCCGTGGAGCCAGGCCCACGTCGCCGACTACTTCCTGCGGCTGATGGGCGCTCTGGGCGAGGAGCTCGGCTTCGACCTCAACACGCCGTGGGAGCAGCTCACCACCAAGCAGCAGAAGTCGATCCTCGACGGCCACTCGACCAAGGTCCACGTCGTCACCCGCAACCGCTACGGGCGCCAGCGTACCTACTACGCCGAGTTCGAGGGCGTCCGGCCCTACATCGAGCGTCGGCACCGGGAGGCCGAGTCCGACACGAGCCGAGAGCGGTTCGAGGGCTTCATGCGCGAGGTCCCGTGCCCGGCCTGCGGCGGCAGCCGGCTCAAGCCGGTGTCGATGTCGGTGACCCTGGGCGGCTCGATCCAGGACGGCGGCAAGAACATCGCCGAGGTCTGCCGGATGCCGATCAACGAGACCGCCGACTACCTGCGCACGCTCGACCTGACCGCGCGTGAGCGGCAGATCGGCGAGCGGGTGCTCAAGGAGATCCAGGAGCGCCTCAACTTCCTGCTCGACGTCGGCCTCGACTACCTCTCCCTGGACCGGCCCTCCGGGTCGCTGTCCGGAGGCGAGGCCCAGCGGATCCGGCTGGCCACCCAGATCGGTGCCGGCCTCGTGGGCGTCCTCTACGTGCTCGACGAGCCCTCGATCGGGCTCCACCAGCGCGACAACCACCGGCTGATCGAGACCCTGGTCCGGCTCAAGGACCTCGGCAACACGTTGATCGTCGTCGAGCACGACGAGGACACCATCCGGGTCGCCGACTGGGTCGTCGACATCGGCCCCGGCGCCGGCGAGCACGGCGGTCAGGTCGTGCACAGCGGCAACGTCGCCGACCTGCTGACGCACCCCGACTCGATGACCGGGCAGTACCTGTCCGGTCGCCGCGAGATCCCGGTCCCCGCCGTACGCCGCCCGCGCACGAAGGGCCGCGAGCTCACGGTGCACGGCGCCCGCGAGCACAACCTGCAGAACGTCGACGTCGCGTTCCCGCTCGGGCTGTTCGTCGCCGTGACGGGGGTGTCCGGCTCCGGCAAGTCGACGCTGGTCAACGACATCCTCTACACGTCGCTCGCCAAGCAGATCTACAACGCTCGCGCCGTGCCCGGCCGGCACCAGAAGATCACCGGCCTCGAGCACGTCGACAAGGTGATCCACGTCGACCAGTCGCCGATCGGGCGGACCCCGCGCTCCAACCCGGCGACCTACACCGGCGTCTTCGACCACATCCGCAAGCTGTTCGCGTCGACGCCCGAGGCGAAGATGCGCGGCTACCTGCAGGGCCGGTTCTCGTTCAACGTCAAGGGCGGCCGCTGCGAGGCGTGCGCCGGCGACGGGACGATCAAGATCGAGATGAACTTCCTGCCGGACGTCTACGTCCCGTGCGAGGTCTGCCACGGCGCCCGCTACAACCGCGAGACGCTCGAGGTGCACTACAAGGGCAAGACCATCGCCGAGGTCCTCGACATGCCGATCGAGGAGGCTGCCGACTTCTTCGCCGCGGTGCCGGCCATCGCGCGCCACATGAAGACGCTGGTCGAGGTCGGCCTCGGCTACGTGCGGCTCGGCCAGCCCGCGACGACGCTGTCGGGCGGCGAGGCGCAGCGCGTCAAGCTCTCCTCGGAGCTCCAGAAGCGCTCCACCGGGCGGACGGTCTACGTCCTCGACGAGCCCACGACCGGCCTGCACTTCGAGGACATCCGCAAGCTGCTGCTCGTGCTCGGCCGCCTGGTCGACCAGGGCAACACCGTCCTGGTGATCGAGCACAACCTCGACGTCATCAAGACCGCCGACTGGCTCGTCGACATGGGACCCGAGGGCGGCTCGCGCGGCGGCACCGTGGTGGCCGAGGGCACGCCGGAGGCGGTCGCAGCGACGCCGGCCAGCTACACGGGCCAGTTCCTAGCGCCGCTGCTCGAGGGTCGCGAGGCCAAGCAGCCCGCCCGGAAGGCCACCGCGAAGAAGGCTCCGGCGACGAAGCCCGTCGCCGGGAAGAAGGCGCCCGCCAAGAAGACAGCGGCCAGGAAGTCGGCCGCGGCGAAGCGGAAGGCCAGCTAGTTCTCACAGAACTCTCATCGCCAGGCCACAGTCTGGGCTGGCGTCCCTGGCTAGGGTGAAACTTCAACGACGGCCTGCCGAGAGGACCACTGTGAGCACCGACCGGATCACCCGCCGCAAGACGTTGACCGGAGCGGCCGCGATGGGCATCGGGGCGCCGCTGCTGGCGGCCTGCGCCGGCAGCGACTCCGGCGACACGGCCACCGAGGCGCCGGCCGCGGGCGAGGAGCTCGGCACGACCTCGGAGGTGCCGGTCGGCGGCGGCAAGGTGTTCGGCGACCAGAAGATCGTCGTGACCCAGCCGACGGAGGGCGACTTCAAGGCGTTCTCCGCCGTGTGCACCCACCAGTCCTGCCTGGTCTCGCAGGTCACCGACGGCACGATCGACTGCCTGTGCCACGGGAGCAAGTTCTCCGACGCCGACGGCTCGGTCGTCAACGGGCCGGCGACCTCCGGCCTGGCGGAGGTCTCGATCAAGGTCTCCGGCGACACGATCTCGACGGCCTGAGCGATGGCGGACCGCGGGATCACGCGACGCCGCACCCTCGCGGGCGCGGCAGTGGTCGGGGTCGGCGTGCCCCTGCTGGCCGCGTGCGGGTCGAGTGACGGCAGCGAGGGCAGCACGGCGACAGACCCGGCCCCCGAGACGCCCACGACCAGCCCCACGGCGAGCGCCGAGCCGTCGGACTCGGCGACCCCGGCGAGCCCAACCGCCGATGCGCTGACGAGCACCGGCGACGTGCCGAAGGGCGGCGGCACGATCTTCGCGGACCAGAAGGTCGTGGTGACCCAGCCGTCGGCGGGGGAGTTCAAGTGCTTCACGGCCGTGTGCACCCACCAGGGCTGCGTGGTCTCCAGCGTCGACGGCGGGACCATCAACTGTGCGTGCCACGGCAGCACCTTCTCGATCGCCGACGGCTCCGTGCAGAACGGACCGGCGACGGCACCTCTCGACGAGGTCCCGATCTCGGTGCAGGGTGACGCGATCAGCCTGAGCTGACGCCCGCCGTGGTCGGGGCGGTGGCCCGCCGCCACTGACGGTCGCGGGGCGACTCGCGACGGTCGAGGCGGGCATCGAGCAGGACGCGGGCCTCGTCGAGCCGTCCGGACCGCAGCAGGGCGGAGATCCGGGCCTCCTCGATGATCTCGCGCTGGGCGTCGGAGCCGCCCAGGCGCCAGGTCTGCGTGCTCAGCGCCGCGAGCTGGTCGGCGGCGGCCGAGCACCGTCCGGTGGTCATCGCGCGCAGCGCCCGCGCGAGCGGCGCCACGACCTCGCGGTGGGTGGGGTGCTGGTGGGTCGAGGCCCAGGCCTCGAGGTCGCCGAGTGCCGCGGCGTCGTCGAGCGCCAGGTGGAAGACCGCGGTGTGCATCGCGAGGAACGGCGTGGCCGGCCGACTCAGGGTCGCGTCCGGCGTCGCCGTCCCGACCGCCCGCATGTCGGGGACGTCGTGCGCGTCGGGGGTCAGCGCCCACCGGAAGAGCAGCGAGCCCGTGTCGACCAGGGCGCGGCAGCCGAGGGCGCCGCCCGGACGGAGCTGCGACTCGTAGCGACGGCGTACGGCGTCGAGGTCACCGAGCGAGAGCTCGTGCAGGGCCGCGTGCCACGAGAAGTGGCTGAGGCTGTCGGTGTCGGCACCGTCGCCGCGCACCCAGTCGTCCATCCAGGCCAGGCCGGCGTCGTGGTCGCCGGTCTCGTAGTGCGCGTGCGCCCGCGCGTGCGCGGAGTGCCCGGCGGTGGGCTCGACCTGCAGGGACCGGCAGGAGAGGTCCATGGCCTCGTCGAAGCGACCCTGCTCCTGCCGGATGAAGGCGAGCAGGCCCGTGAACCACCAGTCGTCGCCGTACGCCGGGGCGGCCTGCTCGACGATGTGCCAGGCCTCGGCCGGCACCTCGGTGACGCCCGCGAAGGCGATCGTGGGCACGGCGGTGGAGAGCAGCACCGCGTCGCGCGGGTAGGCCTCGAGATGCGCCACCAGGGGCCGCGAGTCGCCCTTCAGGTGGCCGGCGACGGCGTGCACGTGGCTGCGCTCGCGCTCGGTCGCCCGCGGCGCGAGCGCGACCGCGTCGTCGATCCGGGCCCGCACGTCGACGGCCGCGCACATCTCGTGGCCGAGCAGCGCGAGCGTGGCGTGACCGAGGGCGAACGTCGGGTCCAGGGTGATCGCGGCCGCCACGGACCGCTCGGCGCCGCTGCGCAGCCGCAGCAGGTCCTCGACCCCGCGCTGGTAGGTGCGGGCGGCGTCGGGGGAGGAGGTGAGCTCATACCCGTACCGGTCACGACATCGCATGTAAGTAGAGTCAACCACGCGACAAAGAAGTTGTCGGTGCCGGACCGTAGGGTTGGCGACGTGCGAAACCCTGCGTCCTACCGCCCCGAACCTGGGTCGATCCCGACGCTCCCGGGTGTCTACCGGTTCCGGGACCCCAAGGGCCGGGTCATCTACGTCGGCAAGGCGAAGAGCCTCCGGCCGCGGCTGTCGTCGTACTTCCAGGACGTCGGCAACCTGCACCCGCGCACGGCCACGATGGTGACGACCGCCGCGAGCGTCGAGTGGACCACCGTGAAGACCGAGGTCGAGGCGTTGCAGCTGGAGTACTCCTGGATCAAGGAGTTCGACCCGCGCTTCAACGTGAAGTACCGCGACGACAAGTCCTACCCGTGGCTGGCGGTGACGGTCGGCGACGAGTTCCCGCGGGTGATGGTCGGCCGCGGCGCGAAGCGCAAGGGGACCCGCTACTTCGGGCCCTACGGCCACGCCTGGGCGATCCGCGAGACCGTCGACCTGCTGCTGCGGGTCTTCCCCATGCGCTCGTGCAGCAACGGGGTCTTCAAGCGGTCCAGCCAGATCGGGCGGCCGTGCCTGCTCGGCTACATCGACAAGTGCGCGGCGCCCTGCGTCGGCAACGTGAGCGCCGAGGAGCACCGCGAGATCGTCGAGGACTTCTGCGACTTCATGGGCGGCCAGACCACGGCGTTCGTGAAGCGCGTCGAGAAGGAGATGTACGCCGCCTCGGACGCGCTCGACTTCGAGAAGGCGGCCCGTCTCCGCGACGACCTCGGCGCGCTGCACAAGGCGCTGGAGAAGCAGGCGGTCGTGCTGGGCGACGGCACCGACGCCGACGTGATCGCGCTCGCCGAGGACCCGCTCGAGGTCGCGGTGCAGATCTTCTACGTGCGCGGCGGCCGGATCCGCGGCCAGCGGGGCTGGGTCGCCGACCGCGTCGACGAGGGCGGCACCGACAAGCTGGTCGACGACTTCCTGCTCCAGCTGTACGCCGGGGCCACCCCCGACGAGATCCCGCGCGAGATCCTGGTGCCGGCGCTGCCACCGGACGCGACGACGTACGAGACGCTGCTGGGCGACCTGCGCGGCTCGAAGGTCGCGATCCGGGTGCCGCAGCGCGGCGACAAGCGGGCGCTCCAGGAGACGGTCGCGCAGAACGCGTCGCAGGCGCTCGCGCTCCACAAGACCAAGCGGGCCAGCGACCTGACCACGCGCAACCGGGCGCTCGAGGAGATCCAGGAGGCGCTCGGCCTCGACGAGGTGCCGCTGCGCATCGAGTGCTACGACGTCTCCAACCTCCAGGGCACCGAGGTGGTCGCCTCGATGGTGGTGTTCGAGGACGGGCTGTCGCGCAAGAGCGAGTACCGACGGTTCGTGATCCGGGGTGTCGACGGCCAGAACGACGTCGCGTCGATGGACGAGGTCATCACCCGACGGTTCCGGCGACTGCTCGACGAGCAGGCCACCAGCACCGAGCGGGTGACCGAGAACGGTCCGATGCTCGTCGACCCCGAGACCGGCCGGCCGCGGAAGTTCGCGTACGCCCCCGGGCTGGTCGTCGTCGACGGCGGTCCGCCGCAGGTCGCCGCGGCCCAGCGCGCCCTGAGCGAGCTCGGCATCGTCGACATCCCGGTGTGCGGCCTGGCCAAGCGGCTCGAGGAGGTCTGGCTGCCCGGCCAGGAGGACCCGGTGATCCTGGCGCGGTCCAGCGAGGGCCTCTACCTCCTCCAGCGCATCCGCGACGAGGCGCACCGCTTCGCCATCACGCACCACCGCTCGCGCCGGTCCAAGACCATGGTCGAGAGCCTCCTCGACGGCGTACCCGGCCTCGGCGAGGTGCGACGCAAGACCCTGCTCAAGCACTTCGGGTCCCTGAAGAAGCTGCGGGCGGCGACGGTCGAGGAGATCGCCCTGGTGCCGGGCATCGGCGAGCGGACCGCGACGGCGATCAAGGATGCCGTTGCCCAGCAGAGCAGCGGCTCCAACGGTCAGACTGGACCCAGCATCATCAGCGTCAACACCGCGACCGGCGAGATCGAGGAGTCCTGATGTCCGAGGAGCAGCACGGCGAGCTCGTCGTCGTGACCGGCATGACCGGTGCCGGGCGCAGCACCGCCGCCAAGGAGCTCGAGGACCTCGGCTACTACGTCGTCGACAACATGCCGCCGAGCCTGCTGCGCGACGTGGTCCGGCTCGTCGACGAGAGCCGCGGCATCGAGCAGCCGGTCGCGGTGGTCGTCGACGTGCGGTCCGGCTCCTTCTTCGAGACGCTCCAGGCCAACCTGGCGCAGGGGGCGACCGGCCGGCACGCGACCCTCGTCTTCCTCGAGGCCACCGACGACGTCCTCGTACGCCGCCAGGAGGCGGCCCGACGGCCGCACCCGCTGCAGGGCACCGGTCGGCTGCTCGACGGACTGCACCGCGAGCGGGAGGTGCTGGCCGAGCTGCGCAGCGACGCGGACCTGGTCATCGACACCACCGCGCTCAACGTGCACCAGCTCACCGACCGGATCGCCGACGCGTTCGGGACCCCGGACACCCGGCGGCTCAAGGTGACCGTCACCAGCTTCGGCTTCAAGTACGGCATCCCGGTGGACGCCGACTTCGTCGCCGACATGCGCTTCCTGCCCAACCCCTTCTGGATCCCGGAGCTGCGCAACGGCACCGGCAAGGACGTCGAGGTGGCCGACTACGTCATGTCCCAGCCGGGAGCGGCCGAGTTCCTGGACGGCTACGTGCCGGTGCTCGAGGGTGTCGCGGCGGGCTACCTGCGCGAGGGCAAGCGCTTCATGACCGTCGCGATCGGGTGCACCGGGGGCAAGCACCGCAGCGTGGCCATGACGGAGGAGATCACCCGACGGCTCGGTGCCTCGGGCTTCGAGGCCCGCCCGACCCACCGCGACCTCGGGCGCGAGTGACCGCGCCGGTGATGTCTGCGAGCGATCGGGCGCAGTCCGTCGTCGCCTTCGGTGGCGGCCACGGGCTCTCGGCGTCCCTGCACGCGCTGCGGCTCCTGGTCGCCGACCTCGTGATCGACGACCTGACCGCCGTGGTCACCATCGCCGACAACGGCGGCTCGTCCGGCCGGCTGCGCTCGGAGTTCGGCGTGCTCCCACCGGGCGACCTGCGGATGGCGCTCGCGGCGCTGTGCGGCGAGCACCAGTGGGGCGACACCTGGGCACGCGTGCTCCAGCACCGGTTCGCCGGTCACGGGGAGATGAACGGGCACGTCATCGGCAACCTGCTGATCGTGGGGCTGTGGGAGCAGCTCGGCGACCCGGTGGCCGCCCTCGACTGGGTCGGGCGGCTGCTCGGCACGAGCGGGCGGGTGCTGCCGATGGCGCTGACCCCGCTCGACATCACCGCCCAGGTGCGTGGCCTGGATGCCGCCGACCCGGCGGCGGCCTCGACGGTCAGCGGCCAGGTCGAGGTCGCCACGACGGCGGGGGAGATCGTCTCGATCGCGCTCGACCCGCCGGACCCCGAGCCCTGTCCGGAGGCGATCGCGGCCGTGGGCGCGGCCGACTGGGTCGTGCTCGGGCCGGGCTCGTGGTTCACCTCGGTGATGCCCCACCTGATGGTGCCGCAGCTCCGCGACGCGCTGGTGCACACCGACGCGCGGGTGGTCGTGGTGCTCAACCTCGCCGACGAGGCCGGCGAGACCGACGGCTTCGGCCCCTTCGACCACCTGGCCGCGCTGATGGAGCACGCGCCTGACCTGCGCATCCACACCGTGCTCGCCGACCTGGACAGCGTCGGCGACGACGCCGGCGACCTGCATGCCGCGGTCGCGTCGTACGGCGCCGCGCTGCACCTGGCGGACGTCGCTCTCCACGACGGGAGCCCCCACCACGACCCGCAACGGCTGGCTGCGGCGTACACCGCGATCATGACCGGTCGGTGACCTCAGGGTCGTGGTCGAGGGTCGTTGACTCGCGTGGCAGGATCGGGCCATGGCGATGACGGCACAGGTGAAAGCAGAGCTGTCGAGCACCCCGGTCACCAAGACCTGCTGCCGCAAGGCGGAGGTCGCCTCGATGCTCCGGTTCGCGGGCGGTCTGCACATCGTCAGCGGGCGCATCGTGGTCGAGGCCGAGTTCGACACCGGCGCCGCTGCGCGGCGGCTGCGCACCAACATCGCCGAGGTCTACGGCCACCAGTCCGACGTCGTCATGGTGCAGGGCAACGGCATCCGCAAGGGCAGCCGCTACATCGTCCGTGTCGTCCGCGACGGCGAGGCGCTCGCGCGCCAGACCGGCCTGCTCGACCAGCGCGGTCGCCCCGTCCGCGGGCTCCCGCCGGCCGTCGTGTCGGGTGGTGGCTGCGACGCGGTCGCGGCCTGGCGTGGTGCGTTCCTCGCCCACGGCTCCCTGACCGAGCCGGGTCGGTCGTCGGCCCTCGAGGTGACCTGCCCCGGACCCGAGGCCGCCCTGGCGCTGGTCGGGGTCGCCCGTCGCCTCGGGATCCACGCCAAGGCGCGTGAGGTGCGCGGCGTCGACCGGGTCGTGATCCGCGACGGCGACGCCATCGGCCAGCTGCTCACCCGCCTCGGTGCCCACGAGTCGCTGATGGCCTGGGAGGAGCGTCGGATGCGCCGCGAGGTGCGCGCGACCGCCAACCGGCTCGCGAACTTCGACGACGCCAACCTGCGTCGCTCGGCCCGGGCCGCGGTCGCGGCCGGCGCCCGCGTCGACCGTGCCATGGAGATCCTCGGTGAGGAGGTTCCCGACCACCTCAAGCTCGCCGGCCAGCTCCGGCTCGAGCACAAGCAGGCCTCCCTCGAGGAGCTCGGCCAGCTGCACGACCCGGTCTTGACCAAGGACGCGATCGCCGGCCGGATCCGGCGGCTGCTGGCCATGGCCGACAAGCGCGCCGAGGAGCTCGGGATCCCCGACACCGAGGCGTCGCTGACGCCGGAGATGCTGGCCGACGAAGGCTGATCCCGGGACCTTCGGCAGTTACTGGCACGTACGCCGGACGGGCACGCTGGACCTGTCGACCCAGACGATAGGGTCGACGTCGTCCCCTTGCACTCCGTGATCGACTAGCAGGAGCAACCAGTGACTGTTCGTGTAGGTATCAACGGGTTCGGCCGGATCGGCCGCAACTTCTTCCGCGCCGTCCGGGCCTCGGGCCTCGACATCGAGATCGTCGCCGTCAACGACCTGACCGCCACCTCGTCCCTCGCGCCGCTCCTCAAGTTCGACTCGATCCTGGGTCGCCTGGACGCGGACGTCAGCGCCGCCGACGGCCAGATCACGGTCGGCGACCAGGTCATCACGGCGTTCGCCGAGCGCGACCCCGCTGCCATCAAGTGGGGCGACCACGGTGTCGACGTCGTCGTCGAGTCGACCGGCTTCTTCACCGACGCCACCAAGGCGCGCGCCCACGTCGACAACGGCGGCGCCAAGAAGGTCATCATCTCCGCGCCGGCCTCGAACGAGGACGTCACCATCGTGATGGGCGTCAACCACGACACCTACGACGCCGCGTCGCACACGGTCATCTCCAACGCCTCGTGCACGACCAACTGCCTGGCGCCGATGGCCAAGGCCCTGCACGACGGCCTGGGCATCAACAAGGGCCTGATGACGACGATCCACGCGTACACCGCGGACCAGAACCTCCAGGACAACATCCACAAGGACCCGCGCCGTGCGCGCGCGGCCGCCCTCAACATGGTGCCGACCTCCACCGGCGCCGCGAAGGCGATCGGCCTGGTGCTCCCGGAGCTCAAGGGCAAGCTCGACGGCTACGCGATGCGCGTCCCGGTCCCGACCGGCTCGGCCACCGACCTGACCTTCGAGGCGTCGCGCGAGACGTCGGTCGACGAGGTCAACGAGATCGTCAAGGCCGCGGCCGACGGCAAGTTCCTGCGCTACTCGACGGACCCGCTGGTCTCGACGGACATCGTCACCGACCCGGCGTCCTGCATCTTCGACGCGCCGCTCACCAAGGTGATCGGCAACCAGGTCAAGGTGCTCGGCTGGTACGACAACGAGTGGGGCTACTCCAACCGGCTCGCGGACCTGATCGCGTACGTCGGCGAGACCCTCTGACCGTGGCGGACTACGCAGGACTCGGCGACGTTGCCGGCAAGCGCGTCCTGGTCCGCTCGGACCTGAACGTCCCGCTCGACGGCACGACCATCACCGACGACGGGCGGATCCGGGCCAGCGTGCCGACCATCCGGGAGCTGGCCGAGGCCGGCGCCCGGGTGGTCGTCACCGCCCACCTCGGGCGGCCGAAGGGCGCGCCGGAGGACCGGTACTCGCTGCGTCCCGTCGCGGCCCGCCTCGGCGAGCTGCTCGGGCAGGACGTCGCGTTCGCGACCGACACCGTGGGGGAGAGTGCCCGGGCCACGGTCGCCGGCCTCGCCGACGGCCAGGTCGCCGTGCTGGAGAACGTCCGGTTCAACCCGGGCGAGACCAGCAAGGACGAGACCGAGCGAGGAGAGTTCGCCGACCAGCTCGCCGCCCTGGCGGACGCGTTCGTGTCCGACGGCTTCGGCGTCGTGCACCGCAAGCAGGCGTCGGTCTACGACGTCGCGCAGCGGCTCCCGCACGCGATGGGCCAGCTCGTCTCGACCGAGATCGGCGTGCTGCGCCGCCTCACCAAGGACCCGGAGCGCCCGTACGTCGTGGTGCTCGGCGGCTCGAAGGTCTCGGACAAGCTCGGCGTGATCGACAACCTGCTGGGGAAGGCCGACAAGCTGCTGATCGGCGGCGGCATGGTCTTCACCTTCCTCAAGGCCCAGGGCCACGAGGTCGGCAAGAGCCTGCTGGAGGACGACCAGCTCGACGTCTGCCGCGCCTACCTGGAGCGGGCGCAGCAGTCGGGCGTGGAGATCCTGCTGCCGACCGACATCGTGGTCGACACCGCGTTCCCGTCGGGGGACCGCACGCCGGAGCCCCGGGTCGTGCCCGCCGACGAGATCCCGGCCGACGCCCTCGGGCTCGACATCGGTCCCGACTCGGGAGCCGCGTTCGCGGCGGCACTGGCCGATGCCCGCACCGTCTTCTGGAACGGCCCGATGGGCGTGTTCGAGGTCGACGCGTTCGCCGCCGGCACCCGCGCGGTGGCGGAGGCGCTGACGAAGGTCGACGGCCTCTCGGTGGTCGGCGGTGGCGACTCCGCCGCCGCCGTACGCACGCTCGGCTTCGACGAGGTCGCGTTCGGACACATCTCCACCGGCGGCGGCGCGAGCCTCGAGTACCTCGAGGGCAAGACGCTCCCCGGCATCCAGGTCCTGGAGGACTGAGCAGCATGGCGAAGAACCGCACCCCGCTGATGGCGGGGAACTGGAAGATGAACCTCAACCACCAGGAGGCCATCGTCCTGGTGCAGAAGCTCGCGGTGACGCTGGCCGACAAGAAGCACGACTACAGCCGTGCCGAGGTCGTCGTGGTGCCGCCGTTCACCGACCTCCGGTCGGTGCAGACGCTCGTCGACGGCGACCGCCTGCAGATCAGGTACGGCGCCCAGGACGTCTCCACCCACGACTCGGGCGCCTACACGGGCGAGATCTCGGCCGCCATGCTGGCCAAGCTCGGCTGCTCCTACGTCGTGGTCGGCCACAGCGAGCGCCGCCAGTACCACGCCGAGACCGACGCCATCGTCAACGCCAAGGCCCACAAGGCGCTCGCCGCCGGCATGGTGCCGATCGTGTGCGTCGGCGAGGGCCTCGACATCCGTCAGGCCGGCGAGCACGTCCCGCACTGCCTGACCCAGGTCGACGGCTCGCTCGAGGGCTTCACCGCCGAGCAGGTCGCGGGACTGGTCGTGGCCTACGAGCCGGTCTGGGCGATCGGGACCGGCGAGGTCGCGACCCCTGAGGACGCCCAAGAGGTCTGCGCTGCGATCCGGGCGCGGATCCGGGAGATCCACGGTGACGGCGCCGCCGACTCCGTGCGCGTGCTGTACGGCGGCTCGGTGAAGGCGTCGAACGTCGGCGGCATCATGGTCCAGACCGACGTCGACGGCTGCCTGGTCGGCGGCGCGAGCCTGCAGACCGACGAGTTCGGCGGCATCTGCCGCTTCTACGACATGCCGGTCCTCTGATCGTGCCCGACCTGACGTAGGCTCTGCGACTGTGGAACTTCTCTTCACCATCGTGCTCATGATCACCAGCGCCCTGATGATCCTCCTCGTCCTGCTGCACAAGGGGCGCGGAGGCGGTATGTCCGACATGTTCGGTGGCGGCGTCTCCAGCTCCCTGGGCGGCTCGTCCGTCGCGGAGCGGAACCTCGACCGACTGACGATCGGCATCGGCGCCATCTGGTTCGCCTGTGTCGTGGCGCTGGGGCTCCTGCTCGCGTACTGAGCTCGTGTACTGACCGCATTGTTCTGACGTCTCGGAGACTCGAAGGGGATTACACCGGTGGCTGGTGGAGGAAACGCGATTCGCGGAAGTCGGGTCGGGGCTGGCCCCATGGGCGAGGCGGAGCGCGGCGATGCCGCACCGCGTCAGACCGTGACGTACTTCTGCGCACGAGAGCACCGTTCGGTCGTGCCGTTCTCGACCGAGGCTCAGATCCCGGACTCGTGGGACTGCCCCAAGTGCGGCCTGCCGGCGAGCCTGGACTCGGACAACCCGCCGCCGGCGCCGAAGATCGAGCCCTACAAGACGCACCTGGCCTACGTGAAGGAGCGTCGCTCCGACAAGGAGGCCGAGGACATCCTCGACGAGGCCCTCAACCTGCTCCGCAGCCGACGCAAGTCCGGCGACATCATCTTCTAGCGATTCAGGCCGGACGCTTCGCGTGCAGCCGCACGTGCGTCCCGGTCGCGTCGGTGCCGACGTCGACCGCCGTGCACAGCTGCCGGGCCAGCCACAGCCCGTGGCCGTGGTCCGCGGGCTCGGACGGCGGCAGCATCCCCGAGAGCGGGTCGGCCAGCCCCCGGCCGCCGTCGTGCACGTGGCACACCCAGGTCGGCCCGTCGTCGTACACGTGCAGGCGAGCCGGTGGCGTCCCGTGGATCAGGGCGTTGGTCAGCACCTCGGTCACGGCCAGCGCCAGGTCGTCGACGAGGTCGGGCGCGAGCCCGGCCTCCGCGCCCCGCGAGTGCACCAGACGGCGCGCGAGCGCCACCTCCGACGGAGACGAGAGATCGAGCGTGGTGGCCCCCGGTGGTGGCGGCGCGACCTGCGCGAGGTCGGCCAGCAGCCCCATCGGGTCCTCGGACCGCGGGCCGGGTACGACGGGCACGGTGCCCTGCACCGAGCCGTGGGTGTCGAGCCCGATCTCGAGGAGGTCGGCCGGGAGCGCGCCTGCGTCGTACGGGCAGAGCACGTCGACGGGCGTGTCCGCGAAGAGCACGTTGATCGCGGCCTCGATCCGGCGGTAGTC
Organism: Nocardioides sp. Root1257; assembly: GCF_001425175.1. Classification (GTDB taxonomy): domain Bacteria; phylum Actinomycetota; class Actinomycetes; order Propionibacteriales; family Nocardioidaceae; genus Nocardioides. The sequence goes on from NZ_LMDV01000001.1 coordinate 89,279, forward strand.
GACCAGCTCGGCCGGCACGCGGCTCGCCAGGTCCTGCTCCGAGACGACCCGCGCGCGGGCGCCCCGCTGCTGGGAGATGAAGTCGAGCTGCACCCGGTAGGCGTTCCACTGCGGGGCGTAGACGTCGGCCTCGTCGAGGAACCTGACCTGGTCCGCGTCGGAGCCGAGGGCCGCCCGGACCAGGTCCAGACGGTGCGGGGAGCCGATGAGCAGGCCGGGTTGGCCCTGCTCGAGGCCGTCGCGGAGGAAGCCGCCGACGGACTCGGCGTACTGCTGGTCGCCGTCGTAGAAGAGCCCGGTGTGGGTCGCACCCGTCATCGTCATGGCTGGACCCGCATCCGCTCGTGCCCGAGATCGCAGATCTCGAGCGTGCGGCGTACGGCGTTCGAGGCACCGTCCAGGAGCAGCCACCCGTCGGCGGGCAGGCTCGCCGCGGTCGCGCGGAGCGCCGACAGGGAGCCGACGTCAGTGAACGTCAGGGCTCGGAGGTCGAGGTGCAGGCGCGGCACCACCCCCGCTCGCGACAGCACCGCGCGTCGCAGCTGGTCGCGGTTGGAGAGGTCGACCTCACCGCTGACGCGCAGTCCCCACGGCTCGTCGACGGCGAGGAACTGGGCGAGGGACCGCTCGGCGCGCTCGGGTGAGGCACCGGCGTGCTCGCCGGCGAGCGACGCTCCCGCGTCGCCGCTGAGCCGGTCGGCACGGTAGAGGCACACGGAGCTGACGCCGATCTCGCGCTGGAGGTCGGTCGACAGCCGCTCCCAGCGAACGGTCTCCTCGACGGAGCCGAGCAGCGCCGCGAGCTCGTCCATGTGGGCCGCCACCCGCAGCCCGGGGAACCCGTCCTTGCGGGTCTGCGCCGCCGCGGCGCGGAACCCGTCGGCGACCGCGCCCAGGTCGGTGGGTCCTCGTCCGTAGGCCTCGGCGAACGAGCGCACCTGCAGCTGCCCGGCTGCCAGGGCTGCGGCGGCGTCGAGGTGAGGAGGCAGGCTGCGCAGCATCGCCTGCGCCTGCTCGTCGCTCGCGACGTACAGCAGGCGGTCGCCGTCGCTGAGGGCCCGCTCGACGAAGGTCGTCGCGATCTGCGCGGACTGCTGCTCGTCCGTGGGGAACGCGCACAGGTGCGTCCCCGGCTCGAGCGAGCAGAGGTCCACGGATGCGGGGAGCGCGCCGGGAGTCACCCGGTCACTAGAGCCGGGAGGACGGGGGAGACGACGAAACGGCCGGCAGTCACGACGGAGCTCACTACAGCTGTGACGCGGCCTCACGGTCCAGGAACCAGATCGTCTCCTCGCGCCCCGTGACGCCGGCGGCAGGGATCTCGTGGAGGTCGGCGCCGCCGAGTGCGGAGGCAACGGCGGACGCCTTGCCCGCGCCGCTGACGAGGAACCAGACCGACCGGGCGCGGTTGAGGGCCGCGAAGGTGAGGCTGATGCGCTCCGGCGGAGGCTTCGGGGAGCCGGTGACGCCGACCGCGATCTGGTCGGAGTCGAGCTGCGGGAAGCCCGGGAAGAGCGACGCGATGTGTCCATCGGGCCCGATGCCCAGCATCACGATGTCGAACTCACCGGCGCCGTGCTCGCGCAGCGTCGCGGCGTACGCCGTCGCGCCGGCGTCGACGTCGGCGGCGTCGGCGGTCGAGGGCATCGGGTGGACCCGCGCGGGGTCGGCCCCGACGGCGTCGAGGAAGGCCGCCTGCGCCTGCCCGCTGTTGCGGTCGTCGGAGTCGGGCGCGACGAAGCGCTCGTCGCCCCACCAGATGACGACCTGCGACCAGTCGACCTCCGACCCGGGGGAGAGCCGCGCGATCTCGCGATGGATGTCCTCCGCGATGGTGCCGCCGGTCAGCGCGATCTGCGGGACCCCGCCTGCCGCCTGGGCGTCGGCGAGGCGGCTCAGCAGCTCGCCGGCGACGGCGGTCGCGAGGGTCGTGGAGGCGTCGTGGACCTCGACGCGTGGTTCGGTGGTCACGAGCTGGTGCTCCCCATCTTCAGCAGCCGCTTGGCGGTCTCGGCGTACACGTCGTCCTCGTCGAGCCGGCGCAGCTCCTCGGCCAGCAGCTCCGGGAGCTCGCGGCGCTTGAGCGCCACCGGACGGTCCGGTCGGTCGGGCGAGGAGAAGGTCGCGAGCTTGCCGTCGGTGCGGCTGATCCGGATCGGACCCTCCTTCGTCTCCATCACCACCTCGGTGATGCCCGGGCCCGCCGAGTTCTTGCGATCCACCTCGACCTTGAGCCGGTCCGCCAGCCACGCGGCCAGCAGGTCGGCGCTGGGACTGATCCGCTCGGCCGTGACGGAGGCGCGGGTGACCTTGAGCGGCTGCTGGTCGAGCGCAGCCGCGAGCAGCGCCCGCCACAGCGTGATCCGGGTCCAGGCGAGGTCGGTGTTGCCCTTCGTGTACGCCGAGCACTGCTGGTGGATCGCCTTGGTCTTGCCACGCGAGGCGGCGGCGGCGTCGGTGACCCGACGCTGCGCCAGCTGTCCGAGCGGGTCGCTGGCCGGGTCCTCCGGCGGGTGGTTCGGCCACCACACGGCGACCGGGGAGTCGGGCAGCAGCAGCGGGAGCACCACCGACTCGGGGTGCTTGACGACCTCGCCGCTGAGCCGGATCAGCGCGGTCTCGCCGGTCCAGCCGGAGCCGGTGCCGACCTGGGCGTTGACCTGGGCGGCGCCGCGTCCGTTGCCGAGGATCACGCCGAGGACCCGGGCCGGGTGCTCGTGGGAGGCGGCTCGCGCCGCCTTCATCGCGCCCTCGGCGTCGTCCTCGTCGACGACGATGACCAGGGTCATCACCATGCCCATCGCGGGGCTGCCGGCGCGGGTGCGGGCCCGCAGGAACTCCGCCGCGATCTCGGCCGAGTTGGTGTCGATGAGCTCGATCATTCCGGGGTCCCCTCGAAAGTGTGGGTCGGAGGAGCGAAGCGGGGGAGAGCCGCAGTTTCGTGGGGTGGGGTCATTTCAGGGTCGCCTCCAGACGCGTCCGTCGCGGGCCAGCATGGCGTTCGCCGACTCCGGCCCCCAGCCTCCCGACTCGTACTGCTCGGGCTTGCTCTTGCCGGACGCGTCCTGCTTCGCCCAGTGCTCCAGGATCGGGTCCAGGATCTTCCAGGACAGCTCGACCTCCTCGTGCCGCGGGAAGAGCGGCGGGTCGCCCAGCAGGACGTCGAGGATCAGCCGCTCGTAGGCCTCCGGCGAGGACTCGGTGAAGGCGCCGCCGTAGACGAAGTCCATGTTGACGTCGCGGATCTCCATCTGGGTGCCCGGCACCTTGGAGCCGAAGCGCAGCGTGATGCCCTCGTCGGGCTGCACCCGGATGACCAGCGCGTTCTTGCCCAGCTCCTCCGTCGCCGACTCCGCGAACGGCAGGTGCGGCGCCTTCTTGAACACCACCGCGACCTCGGTGACCCGGCGGCCGAGGCGCTTGCCGGTGCGCAGGTAGAACGGCACGCCGGCCCAGCGCCGGTTCTCGACGTTGAGCGTGACCGCCGCGAAGGTCTCGGTGGTGGAGGTCTTCTTGATGCCCTCCTCGTCGAGGAAGCCCGACACCTTCTCGCCGCCCGCCCACCCGGCGGCGTACTGCCCGCGGGCCGTGGTGAGGTCGAGGCGGCGGGGGAGGGTGATGCTGGAGAGCACCTTCTCCTTCTCGATGCGCAGGTTGTCGGCGGAGAAGCTGGTGGGCTCCTCCATGGCGACCAGGCTCATCAGCTGCAGCAGGTGGTTCTGGATGACGTCGCGGGCCGCGCCGATGCCGTCGTAGTAGCCGGCCCGGCCGCCGATCCCGATGTCCTCGGCCATGGTGATCTGCACGTGGTCGACGTAGTTGGAGTTCCAGATCGGCTCGAACATCTCGTTGGCGAAGCGCATCGCCAGGATGTTCTGGACCGTCTCCTTGCCCAGGTAGTGGTCGATGCGGAAGATCGAGCCCGAGGGGAAGACCTCCGCCAGCGTCGCGTTGAGCTCCCGGGCCGACTCGAGGTCGTGGCCGAACGGCTTCTCCACGACGACCCGGCGCCACGACCCCTCCTTCGGCGTGGCCAGGCCGTGCTCCTGGAGCTGGCCGACGACCGTGCCGAAGAAGCCCGGCGGGATGGCCAGGTAGAACGCGTGGTTGCCCCCCGTGCCGCGGACCTCGTCGAGCTCCTCGATGGTTCGACGCAGCTGGTCGAAGGCGTGGTCGTCGTCGAAGTTGCCGGGCACGAACCGGAAGCCCTCGGCGAGCTGCTTCCAGACCTCCTCGCGGAACTCCGTGCGCGCGTGCGCCTTCACGGAGTCGTGCACGATCTGGGCGAAGTCCTGGTCGGCCCAGTCGCGCCGGGCGAAGCCGGTGAGGCTGAAGCCGGGCGGCAGCAGGCCGCGGTTGGCCAGGTCGTAGATCGCGGGCATGACCTTCTTGCGCGACAGGTCTCCGGTCACCCCGAAGAGCACCATGCCGCTCGGTCCGGCGATCCGCGGCAGCCGGCGGTCGCGGGTGTCGCGGAGCGGGTTCTCGTACGTCATGAGGTGCGGTGCCTCCAGTAGTAGGCGAGCAGGGCCTGGGTGGATGCGTCTTGCGCGCCGGCGGCGGCGGTGTCACCGGCGACAGCGGCCGCGACCTGCTGGGCGAGCTGCTTGCCGAGCTCGACGCCCCACTGGTCGAAGCTGTCGATGCCCCAGACGACGCCCTGGGTGAACGTGATGTGCTCGTAGAGGGCGACGAGCTGGCCGAGCGTCGACGGGGTGAGCGACGGCGCCATGATCGAGGTGGTCGGCCGGTTGCCGGTGAAGACCCGCGCCGGCACGACGGCTTCCGCGGTGCCCTCGGCACGCACCTCGTCGGCGGTCTTCCCGAACGCGAGGGCCCGGGTCTGGGCCAGGAAGTTCGCCAGGAACAGCTGGTGCACGTCGGTGCTCTGCCCGTCCTGGTGGTCGACCAGCGGGTAGGCCGGGTTGACGAAGGCGATGAAGTCGGCCGGGATCAGCCGGGTGCCCTGGTGGATCAGCTGGTAGAAGGCGTGCTGCCCGTTGGTGCCGGGCTCGCCCCAGAAGATCTCACCGGTCTCCGTCGACACGGGGCTGCCGTCCCACCGGACGCCCTTGCCGTTGGACTCCATCGTCAGCTGCTGGAGGTACGCCGGGAACCGGTGCATCAACTGTGCGTAGGGCAGCACGGCGTGGCTCTCGGCACCGAGGAAGTTGGTGTACCAGACGTTGAGCAGCCCCATCAGCAGCGGCACGTTGCGGGCCGGCTCGGCCGTGCGGAAGTGCTCGTCCATCGTGTGGAAGCCGGACAGGAAGTCGGCGAAGCGCTCCGGCCCGATCGCCACGACGAGCGACGTGCCGATCGCCGAGTCGACGGAGTAGCGGCCGCCGACCCAGTCCCAGAAGCCGAACGCGTTGGCCGGGTCGATCCCGAAGTCGGCGACCTTGTCGAGCGCGGTCGACACGGCCACGAAGTGCTTGGCGACGGCGTCGGCTGCGTCGTACGACGCCAGGCCGTCGAGCAGCCAGGCCTTGCACAGCCGGGCATTCGTGAGCGTCTCGAGGGTCCCGAACGTCTTGCTGGCGACGATGAAGAGCGTCGTCGCCGGGTCGAGGCCCGCCAGGGTCGTGGCGGCGTCGGTGGGGTCGATGTTGCTGATGAAGCGGCACTCGAGGCCCTCCTGGCGATACTCCGCCAGCGCCTCGTAGGCCATCACCGGTCCGAGGTCGGAGCCGCCGATGCCGATGTTGACGACCGTGCGGATCCGCTCTCCGGTGACGCCTGTCCAGGCGCCGCTGCGGACCCGGTCGGCGAAGTCGTAGACGCGCTGGAGGACGTCGTGGACGTCGGCGACGACGTCCTGACCGTCGACGGTCAACGAGGCATCGGCCGGGAGCCGGAGCGCGGTGTGCAGCACTGCCCGGTCCTCGGTGACGTTGATGTGCTCTCCGCGCAGCATCGCGTCGCGCCGGGCCGCCAGCCCGACCTCGTCGGCCAGCGCGAGGAGCGCGGCCAGGACCGCGTCGTCGAGCAGCGACTTCGACAGGTCGACGTGCAGGTCGCCCGCGTCGAAGGTGAGCCGGTCGACCCGGCCGGGGTCCTGCGCGAACCAGGCACGCAGGTCGGGCTGGAAGTCCGCGGCGAGCCGGGACAGCTCGGCCCACGCCGCGGTCGAGGTCGGGTCGACCGGCGCGTCCGTCACTTGGCGGCCGCCGCCATCTGGCCCTCGACCGTCTCGACGAGCTCGGCCCACGACTTCTTGAACTTGTCGACGCCCTCGGTCTCGAGCACGACGAGCACGTCCTCGAAGTCGATGCCCACCGCGGCGAGCCGGTCGAAGACCTGCTGCGCCTCGGTGGCCTTGCCGGAGACCTGGTCACCCTGGAGCTCGCCGTGGTCGGCGAACGCGTCCATGGTCTTCTCCGGCATCGTGTTCACCGTGTCGGCGACGACGAGGTCGGCGACGTACATGGTGTCGGAGTAGTCGGGGTTCTTGACGCCGGTGGAGGCCCACAGCGGACGCTGCGGGTTGGCGCCGGCGGCCTCGAGTTGCTTCCAGCGGTCGCTCGCGATGACCTCCTCGTACGCCGCGTACGCGATCCGCGCGTTGGCGACGGCGGCCTTGCCCTTGAGTGCGGCCGCCTCGTCCGAGCCGATCTTGTCGAGCCGGGCGTCGACCTCGGTGTCCACCCGGGACACGAAGAAGGACGCGACCGACTGGATCCGGCTGAGGTCCAGGCCCGCGTCCCGCGCCGCCTCGAGGCCGGACAGGTAGGCGTCCATGACCTCCTGGTAGCGGACCTTGCCGAAGATCAGGGTCACGTTGACGCTGATGCCCTCGGCGATCGCCGCGGTGATGGCCGGCAGCCCCTCCTTGGTGGCGGGGATCTTGATCAGCACGTTGGAGCGGTCCACCGCGGACCAGAGGGCACGTGCCGAGGCGATGGTGCGCTCGGTGTCGTTGGCCAGGGTCGGCTCGACCTCGATCGAGACGCGACCGTCGGCGGACTCCTCGCCCGCCAGCGGGGTGAAGATGTCGCACGCGTTGCGGACGTCCTCGGTGGTGAGCTCGAAGATCACCCGGTCCACCGACTCGCCCTTGTCGACCAGCTGGCCGACCTGCTCGTCGTACCGCTCCCCGTTGGCGATGGCCGCCGCGAAGATCGTCGGGTTGGTGGTCACGCCGACCACGGACTTCTTCTCGATCAGCTCGGCCAGGTTGCCGGTCTCGATCCGCTCACGCGACAGGTCGTCGAGCCAGATCGACACCCCCGCGTCCGACAGGGCCTTCAGGCGGTCACTCATGGGATTTCCTCTCTGGGTCACAGATGGTGGGTCGAGCACGGACTAGCTGGTGGCCGCCGCGATCGAGTCGTGCGCGGCTGCGACGACGGCCTCCGCCGTCACGCCGAACTCCTGGTAGATCCGGGCGAAGTCTGCCGAGGCGCCGTAGTGGTCGATCGACACGATCCGGCCGTGGTCGCCGACGTACTCGCGCCAGCCCTGCTTCACGCCGGCCTCCACCGAGACCCGCGCCTTGACGATCGGCGGGATCACGGTGTCGCGGTAGGACTGGTCCTGGTCCTCGAACCACTCCAGGCACGGCATCGACACGACTCGGGCCTGAACGCCCTTCTCGGCGAGCTGGGTGCGCGCCTCGACGGCGAGCTGGACCTCGGAGCCGGTCGCGATCAGGACCACGTCGGGAGCGCCGCCCTCGGCATCGAGCAGCACGTAGCCGCCGCGGTGCACCTCGCTGGTCTCGGCGAAGCCCTCGGTCCCGCGCGGGAAGACCGGCACGTTCTGCCGGGTCAGCGCGAGAGCGGCCGGCCGGTCGGTGTGGCCGAGGATCGTGAACCAGGCCGCGGCGGTCTCGTTGGCGTCCGCCGGGCGTACGACGTCGAGGCCGGGCATCGCGCGCAGGGCGGCGAGGTGCTCGATCGGCTGGTGGGTCGGTCCGTCCTCGCCGAGGCCGATGGAGTCGTGCGTCCAGACGTAGGTGACCGGCAGCTGGCTCAGCGCGGCCACGCGCACCGCTCCGCGCATGTAGTCGGAGAAGGTCAGGAACGTGCCGCCGAAGACGCGGGTCAGCGCGTCGGCCGCGATGCCGTTCATGATCGCGCCCATGCCGTGCTCGCGGATGCCGAAGTGGAGCACGCGGCCCTGGTAGGGGTCGGCCTTCCACTCCTCGACGCCGCGGTCGGCCGGCAGGAACGACGGCGCCCCCTTGATGGTCGTGTTGTTGGAGCCGGCGAGGTCGGCCGAGCCGCCCCACAGCTCCGGCATCAGGCCGGCGACCGCGTTGATCACGTCGCTGGAAGCGACCCGGGTAGCGACGCCCTTGGCGCTGGCCTCGAAGGTCGGCAGCGCGTCCTCGAGCCCCTCGGGGAGGGTGCGGGCCTTGAGGCGGTGCAGCAGCGTGGCCTTGTCGGGATGGGCGTCCGTCCAGGCGGCGTACTGCTCGTCCCAGTCCGCACCCCAGGCGGCGCCGCGCTCGCTCAGCTTGCGGGTGTGCTCGAGGACGTCGGCCGGCACCTGGAAGGTGAGGGCCGGGTCCCAGCCGAGGACCTCCTTGGTGGCCGCGACCTCGGCGTCGCCGAGGGCGCTGCCGTGCGCCTTCTCGGTGCCCTGGGCGTTGGGCGCGGGCCACGCGATGATCGTGTCGAGCACGATGAGCGACGGCTTGTCCGTCACCTTGCCGGCGGCGGTGATGGCGTCGTAGAGCGCCGGCACGTCCTCGACGTACTTCTTGCCGCCGTTGGTCCAGTCGACGACCTGGACGTCCCAGCCGTAGGCCTCGTAGCGGGCCGCGACGTCCTCGGTGAAGGCGATGTCGGTGTTGCCCTCGATCGAGATCCGGTTGCGGTCGTAGATGACCGTCAGGTTGCCGAGCTCCTGGGTGCCGGCGATCGAGCTGGCCTCGCCGCTGACGCCCTCCTGGAGGTCGCCGTCGGAGCACAGCACGTAGACGTGGTGGTCGAAGAGGCTCTTGCCGGGGGCCGCGTCGGGGTCGAGCAGCCCGTGCACGCGACGGGCCTCCATCGCCATGCCGACGGCGTTCGCGACTCCCTGGCCCAGCGGACCGGTCGTCACCTCCACGCCGGCGGTGTGGTGGAGCTCGGGGTGGCCCGGGGTCTTGGAGCCCCAGGTGCGCAGCGCCTGCAGGTCCTCGAGCTCGAGGCCGAAGCCACCGAGGAAGAGCTGCGTGTAGAGGGTGATGCTCGAGTGTCCGCAGGAGAGCACGAAGCGGTCACGCGCGATCCAGCGAGGATCGGCCGGGTCGTGCCGCATCACCTTCTGGAACAGGAGGTACGCAGCCGGGGCGAGGCTCATGGCGGTGCCGGGGTGGCCGTTGCCGACCTTCTGCACCGCATCCATGGCCAGCACCCGGGCCGTGTCCACCGCCTTCCGATCGAGGTCGGTCCAGTCCAGGGCAGGGGGGTTGCTCACGAGGTTCCTTTCGGGTGGATCAGCCAATGACGAGCCTACTCACCTCTGGCGATAGACTCGCACCCGTCCAGTGACCGTTTCCCGGTCCCCGCAGTCCCGCTCGAGGTTCCCCGTGACGTACGTCGACCAGTCGGCCTCTGCTGCCCAGCAGCCGGAAGCCGAGCGGGCGACCTTCAAGGACGTCGTCGCGGCGTACGTCGGGCTGACGAAGCCGCGCGTCATCGAGCTCCTGCTGCTGACCACGGTGCCGGTGATGTTCTACGCCGCCCGGGGTGTCCCGGACCTCGGGCTCGTCGTCGCGACCGTCGTCGGCGGCACCTTCTCGGCGGGCTCGGCCTCGGTCTTCAACTGCGTCTACGACCGCGACATCGACGAGCAGATGCGCCGCACGCGCCGTCGGGCGCTGCCGCGCCACATCGTGTCGCCGCGGGCCGCGCTCGTCTTCGGCTTCGTGCTCGGGATCCTGTCGACCGTCGTGCTCTACGCCTGGGTCAACCCGCTCTCGGCACTGCTGTCGGTCACCGCCATCGCGTTCTACGTGTTCGGCTACACGATGCTGCTGAAGCGGCGGACGACCCAGAACATCGTGTGGGGCGGCATCGCCGGCTGCTTCCCGACCCTGATCGGCTGGACCGCCGTCACCGGCTCGCTGTCCTGGATCCCGGTCGTGCTGTTCCTGGTCGTCTTCTTCTGGACGCCGCCGCACACCTGGGCGCTGGCGCTGCGCTACCGCGAGGACTACGCCAACGTCGACGTGCCGATGCTGCCGGTGGTGAAGCCCGCCGCCGAGGTCGGTCGCCAGATCGTGATCTACAGCTGGGTGATGGTCGCGACCTCGCTGCTGCTGTGGCCGGTCGCCGACACCAGCCTCTTCTACCCGGCCGCCGCCGCCGTGCTCGGCGCCGTGTTCCTCGTGCAGGCGCACCGGATGTGGGGCCGGGCGAAGGGCACCGAGAGCCTCGCGGTGATCCAGCCGATGCAGCTGTTCCACACCTCGAACCTCTACCTGTCGCTGCTCTTCGTCGCCGTCGCGATCGACCCGCTGCTGTCGCGCTGAACGACCGCTCGTCGCAGCTTTCCTACCGCTCGACGCGTCCCGCCGGACCTCGACGCAACCAAACCGGGACCCGTCGCGTCTGTGCAGTGGGCGGTGGCCGTCGCGTCACGGGGGTACACGACGGCCACCCGCCCGCCAGGCGTCACTCTCCCTCGAGGACCTCGAGCAGCGCGTGGGTCACGGTCGCGGAGATGATCGCGGCGCCGAGCATGTGGAACCCGACGAGCACGACCGGCAGGTCGGTGAAGTACTGCACGAACCCGATCAGCCCCTGCGCCAGCTCCACGACGAGGAGCACGACCACCGCGCGCCGCGTCGCCGCCGGCCGCTGGGCTGCGATCACGGCGAGCAGCAGGCCGACGGTGAGGCCGACGAGCAGGAACACCAGGTCGGCGTGGACCTGGCTCATCTGGAGCGGGTCGAGGCCGTTGCGCTTGGCGTCCGCGTCGCCCGCGTGCGGGCCGGAGCCGGTCACGACGGTGCCGACGTAGAGCACCGCCCAGGCGGCCGCGAACGTCGACCAGGCCAGCGTCAGCACCGCTCCGCGGGGGCGTACCCCGGGGGCGGGGCGGTCGAGCCGCCAGCGGAAGAGCACCGCGACGCCGATGATCGCCATCGAGCAGAGCAGGTGGAACGAGACGACCCACGGGTTGAGGTGGGTGAGCACCGAGATGCCCCCGACGATCGCCTGGGCCGGGATGCCGAGCGCCATGATCAGCGCGAGCCGCCGCAGGTCGCGGCGTCCCGACTGCCAGGCAGCGATGAACGTGCCGATCGCGATGGCGACCAGCACATAGGTCAGCATCCGGTTGCCGAACTCGATGGCTGAGTGGAAGTTGTACGCGCCGTGCGGGGTGAACGAGCCCGCGTGGCACTCCGGCCAGGTCGGGCAGCCGAGGCCGGAGCCGGTCAGCCGGACGACGCCTCCGGTGACGACGATGCCGATGTTGGCGACGATCGACGCCCAGGCGCAGCCGCGCAGCCAGTCGTCGAGGTGCCTCAGCCGGTAGTTGAGACGCTCCATCACTCCCACTTGAAGGTCTTGGCGGTGAGGACCGTGCCGAACACGGCCCAGACGAGCAGCACGCCGAGGTCACGCCAGGCCACCCCGCCGTCGATGAACCCGGTGCGCATCGCCTCACCGAGCGCGGCGGACGGCAGCCACTGCAGGAAGGGTCGCGCGTCGCCGTACGCCGTCAGCGGCAGCACGACGCCGCCGCCGGTCATCAGCAGCAGGTAGATCAGGTTGGCCGCGGCGAGCGTCGCCTCGGCACGCAGCGCGCCAGCGACGAAGAGGCCGAGCGCCGCGAACGCCGCGGTGCCGAGGAGGATCGCGAGGCCGACGCCGAGCACGCCCGGCTCCGGGGTCCAGCCGAGCAGCTGTCCGACCCCGCCGATGATGAACACCTGGAGGAGCTGGACGAGCAGCAGCGCGCCGATCTTGCCGGCGAGCAGCCCGGAGCGGGGGAGCGGCGAGCTGCCCAGCCGCTTGATCACGCCGTAGCGGCGCTCGAACCCGGTGGCGATCGCCAGCGAGGTGAACGACGTCGACATGACCGCCAGCGCGATCACGCCCGGCGTGAAGATGTCGACCAGCGGTCGCGACGACGGCAGGTCCAGGTTGAGGTGCTCGCCGGCGGTGACGGCGCCGAAGAGCACCAGGACCGGGATGACCACGGCGAGCAGCAGCTGCTCGCCGTTGCGCAGCATCAGCCGCGCCTCCATCCGGGACTGCGCGAGCACCTGCCGGTGCAGCGGAGCGGCACCGGGGCGTGGTGCGAAGTCGAGCTCACTCATCGTCCAGCTCCCGACCGGTGAGCTCGAGGAAGACGTCCTCGAGGGTCCGGGAGCCGAAGCTGATCGACCGGACGCCTACCCCGTGCTCGGCGCTCCACGTGTCGATCGATGCCCGGAGACCCGCCTCGGCCGCCGTCGGGAGCTCCTTGTCGACGACCAGCCGGACGGTGGCGGACGAGCCGCGCGTGAGCTCCTCCGGCGTGCCGGAGGCGATCAGCCGCCCGCGGTCGATGATGTGCACCTGGTCGGCCAGCTGCTCGGCCTCCTCCAGGTAATGCGTGGTCAGGACGACGGTCACGCCGGACCGGCGCAGCTCGTCCAGCAGCTCCCACGTCGTCCGGCGCGCCTGCGGGTCCATGCCGGCGGTCGGCTCGTCGACGAAGACGATCTCGGGCCGACCGACGATCGCCATCGCCAGGCCGAGGCGCTGCTGCTGGCCGCCGGAGAGGCGGCGGTACGGCGTCCGGCCGCAGTCGCCGAGGCCGAGGCGCTCGGCGAGCACGGCGGTGTCGAGGGGGTGGGCGTGTAGACGGGCGACGTGCTCGAGCATCTCCATCGCGCGCACGCCGCTCCAGGCGCCGCCGCCCTGGAGCATCACGCCGATCCGGGGGAGCAGGTCGCGTCGCTGCTGCACCGGGTCGAGGCCGAGCACGCGCACCGTGCCCTGCTGCGGGCGTCGGTAGCCCTCGCAGGTCTCGAGCGTGGTCGTCTTGCCGGCGCCGTTGGGGCCCAGCACGGCGGTGATCGTGTTGCGCTCGACGGTCAGGGAGAGACCGTCGACGGCGACCTTGTCGCCGTACCTCATCACCAGGCCGTCGACAGACACGGCAGGGGAGGCGTCGGGCACGCCCGTCAGTGTAGGGAGGGGCTCGGTGTGTCCCGGCTCACGCCCTCCGCCTGCCGCGAGGGCAGGTAAGGGCAGCCTTCCTTGAAGAGGTCAAAACAATAAAGGCACACTGACGTTGTGGAATTCACCGAGGTGCACGACCAGCCGACGCGTCAGCGCGTCGCGCGGTCGATCCTCGACAACGGGCCGTCGACCGCCGCGGCGCTCGCCGAGCGGCTCGACCTCACCCCGGCCGCCGTACGTCGGCACCTCGACCAGCTGGTCGAGGAGGGTCTCGTGGAGGCGCGTGAGCCGCGCAGCCAGGCCGCTCGCGGCCGCGGCCGACCGGCCAAGGCGTTCGCGCTCACCGAGTCGGGTCGCGACGGCTTCGACCAGCAGTACGACGACCTCGCGGCGCAGGCGCTCCGGTTCCTGGCGGAGACCGGCGGCGACGAGGCGGTCCGGGAATTCGCGACCCGTCGGGTGGCGTTCGTCCGGGAGAGGTTCGAGGGGATCCGGGCGGAGCACCCCGAGCTGGGGCCGGCCGAGGTCCTTGCTCAGGTGTTCACCGACGAGGGGTACGCCGCGACGGTTCGCGACAGCCCGGTCGGGGAGCAGCTGTGCCAGCAGCACTGCCCGGTCGCCCACGTCGCTCATGAGTTCCCGCAGCTGTGCGAGGCCGAGACCGAGGCGATCAGCCTGGTCCTCGGCAGCCACGTGCAGCGGCTGGCCACGATCGCCCACGGCGACGGGGTCTGCACCACCTGCATCCCCAGCACCTCGAAGACCGGCACCACGAAGACCAGCAGCACGAAGAGCACACCCATCGACACGAAGGAGCGGGTCAGCTGATGACCACCATCGACGAGCGCAACCCCGAGCTCGAGGGCATCGGGCGCTACGACTTCGGATGGGTCGACTCCGACGAGGCCGGCGCGACCGCGAAGCGCGGCCTCAACGAGGACGTCGTCCGCGACATCTCCGGCAAGAAGAGCGAGCCGCAGTGGATGCTCGACCTGCGCCTGAAGGGCCTCAAGCTCTTCGGTCGCAAGCCGATGCCGAACTGGGGCTCGGACCTGTCGGGGATCGACTTCGACAACATCAAGTACTTCGTGCGCTCGAGCGAGAAGCAGGCCGCCTCGTGGGAGGACCTGCCCGAGGACATCAAGAACACCTACGACAAGCTCGGCATCCCGGAGGCGGAGAAGCAGCGCCTGGTCGCCGGCGTCGCGGCGCAGTACGAGTCCGAGGTCGTCTACCACTCGATCCGCGAGGACCTCGAGGCCCAGGGCGTGCTCTTCCTGGACACCGACACGGCGCTCAAGGAGCAGCCGGAGCTCTTCCAGGAGTACTTCGGCACCGTGATCCCGGTCGGCGACAACAAGTTCGCCGCGCTCAACACCGCCGTGTGGTCGGGCGGCTCCTTCATCTACGTCCCGCCGGGCGTCCACGTGGACATCCCGCTGCAGGCCTACTTCCGGATCAACACCGAGAACATGGGCCAGTTCGAGCGGACCCTGATCATCGTCGACGAGGGCGCCTACGTGCACTACGTCGAGGGCTGCACCGCGCCGATCTACTCGTCCGACTCGCTGCACTCGGCGGTCGTCGAGATCATCGTGAAGAAGGGCGGCCGCTGCCGCTACACGACCATCCAGAACTGGTCCAACAACGTCTACAACCTCGTCACCAAGCGCGCGACCTGCGAGGCCGGCGCGACGATGGAGTGGGTCGACGGCAACATCGGCTCGAAGGTGACGATGAAGTACCCCGCCGTCTACCTGATGGGCGAGCACGCCAAGGGCGAGACGCTCTCCATCGCGTTCGCGGGCGAGGGCCAGCACCAGGACGCCGGCGCCAAGATGGTGCACGCGGCGCCGAACACCTCGTCCTCGATCCTGTCGAAGTCGGTGGCGCGCGGCGGTGGCCGGACGTCGTACCGCGGCCTGATCCAGGTCAACGAGGGCGCGCACGGCTCGAAGTCCAACGTGCTCTGCGACGCGCTGCTGGTCGACCAGATCAGCCGCTCCGACACCTACCCGTACGTCGACATCCGCGAGGACGACGTCTCGATGGGTCACGAGGCCTCGGTCTCGAAGGTCTCCGACGACCAGCTCTTCTACCTGATGTCGCGCGGCATGGAGCAGGACGAGGCCATGGCCATGATCGTCCGCGGCTTCATCGAGCCGATCGCCAAGGAGCTGCCGATGGAGTACGCCCTCGAGCTCAACCGGCTCATCGAGCTGCAAATGGAGGGTGCTGTCGGCTGAGGCCGACACCCTTGCTCCGCACGACCCGACGCACGTAGAGAGTTATCTGTAGTGACTGTGACCGACACTGCCCGCGAGAGCGTGGAGTCCGCTGTCGAGCAGGGGCCGCTGTTCAGCCACCTGAACCCGCCCCCGTCGTACGACCTGGCCGACCACCCGGTGCCGACCGGGCGCGAGGAGATCTGGCGCTTCACGCCGCTCAAGCGGCTGCTCGGGATCCTCGACGGCGACGCGTCCGACGCGCACCTGACCTGGGACACCACGCTGCCCGACGGCGTCACGCTCACCGAGATCACCGCCGAGCAGGCGCGTGAGATCGGGGAGCTCGCGCCCAACGACCGCCCGTCCGCGCTGGCCGCCGCCCACGCCGGTAGCGCGATGCTGCTCGACGTCCCGGCCGAGGCCGAGATCGCCGAGCCCATCGTGCTGCGCCTGCACGGCGACTCGGTCGACGACCTGGTCTGGGGCCGGTTGCTGGTCCGGGTCGGCCGGCACGCCCAGGCGACCGTGGCCGTCGTGCACACGGGATCGGCTCGCTACTCGGCCATCACCACCGTGCTCGCCGGCGACGCCTCGACCGTCAACGTGCTGTCCCTGCAGGACTGGGACGACGACGCCGTCCACCTCGGCCGCGACGCGATCCAGGTCGGCCGCGACGCCACCGTGAAGCACACCTCGATCTCGTTCGGCGGCGACCTGGTGCGGATGCACGCCAACGTCGAGTACGCCGGCCCCGGCGGCTCGGCCGAGCTCCTCGGCCTGTACTTCGCCGACGAGGGCCAGCACCTGGAGCACCGGCTCTTCGCCGACCACACGGCACCGAAGACCAAGAGCCACGTGCTCTACAAGGGCGCGCTGCAGGGCCAGGGCGCGCACACGGTCTGGATCGGCAACGTGCTGATCCGCAAGGTCGCCGAGGGCATCGAGACCTACGAGGAGAACCGCAACCTGGTCCTCTCCGACGGCTGCCAGGCGGACTCGGTGCCCAACCTGGAGATCGAGACCGGCGAGATCGAGGGCGCGGGCCACGCGTCGGCGACGGCCCGGTTCGACGACGAGCAGCTGTTCTACCTCCGCTCGCGCGGCGTCTCGGAGAAGGAGTCGCGCCGCCTGGTCGTGCACGGCTTCTTCAACGACCTGATCCGCAAGGTCGGCATCCCCTCGATCGAGGCCCAGCTGCTGGAGACGGTCGAGGCCGAGCTGGCCAAGAACGTGCTTCGCGAGGCCGACTGATGGCCTTCGAGCGGGCCTGTGCGCTGGCCGACGTACCCACCGACGAGGCGCTGGGCGTCACGATCGGCGCGTACGACGTGGCGGTCGCACGCGACGGCGACGAGTTCTTCGCGCTCCAGGACCTCTGCTCCCACGCGGCTGTCGCCCTGAGCGAGGGCGAGGTCGCCGACTGCACGGTCGAGTGCTGGCTGCATGGCTCGCGCTTCGACCTCCGGACCGGCAAGCCCACCGGGCTCCCGGCCACCGAACCCGTCGCGACCTTCCCGATCGAGGTCCGCGACGACCAGATCTTCATCGACACCACCACCACCCTGAACGGAGTCACCCCCTCATGAGCGAGCTCGTCATCAAGGACCTGCAGGTGTCCGTGGACACCGAGGACGGTCCCAAGGAGATCCTCAAGGGCGTCACGCTGACCATCAAGGACGGCGAGACCCACGCGATCATGGGGCCGAACGGGTCGGGCAAGTCGACCCTGGCGTACTCGATCGCCGGCCACCCGAAGTACACGATCACCGGCGGCACCGTCACCCTCGACGGCGACGACGTGCTGGCGATGACCGTCGACGAGCGGGCGCGGGCCGGGCTGTTCCTGGCCATGCAGTACCCCGTCGAGGTCCCGGGCGTCTCGGTGTCCAACTTCCTGCGGACGGCGAAGACGGCGCTCGACGGCGAGGCCCCGAAGCTCCGGACCTGGGTCAAGGACGTCAACGCGGCGCTCGAGCAGCTCAACCTGGACCCGACCTTCGGCACGCGCTCGGTCAACGAGGGCTTCTCCGGCGGTGAGAAGAAGCGGCACGAGATCGCCCAGCTCGAGCTGCTCAACCCGAAGGTCGCGATCCTCGACGAGACCGACTCCGGCCTCGACATCGACGCCCTCAAGGTCGTCTCCGAGGGCGTGAACCGGTTCCGCGCCCAGGAGGGCAAGGGCGTCCTGCTGATCACGCACTACACGCGGATCCTGCGCTACATCGAGCCCGACTTCGTGCACGTCTTCGTCGACGGCAAGGTCGCCGAGTCCGGCGGCGCCGAGCTGGCGGAAGAGCTCGAGGCCAACGGCTACGAGAAGTACCTGAGCGCGGCGGTCTGACATGACCACGACGCAGCTGGCCGGCCTCCTCCCTGAGCTGGAGGTGATCCGTGCCGACTTCCCGATCCTGGGCCGCACCGTCGCGGGCGGCCTGCCGCTGGTCTACCTCGACAGCGCCAACACCTCGCAGAAGCCGCAGGTCGTCATCGACACGATGGTCGACCACTTGGAGCGGCACAACGCCAACGTCGCCCGGGCCATGCACACGCTGGGAGCGGAGTCGACCGAGGCGTTCGAGGGCGCGCGCGACAAGGTCGCGACGTTCCTGAACGCGCCGTCGCGCGACGAGGTGGTCTTCACCAAGAACGCCACCGAGGCGCTGAACCTGCTGGCGCGCACGATCGACCTCGGCCCCGGCGACAACGTCGTGATCACCGAGATGGAGCACCACTCCAACATCGTGTCGTGGCAGCTGGCCTGCGAGCGCTCGGGCGCCGAGCTGCGCTGGTTCGGGCTGACCGACGACGGGCAGCTCGACCTGTCGAACGCCGACGCGCTGATCGACGAGCACACCAAGGTGGTGGCCTTCACCTGGGTCTCCAACATGCTCGGCACGATCAACCCGGTGACCGACCTGGTGGCCCGCGCGAAGGCGTTCGGGGCCTACTCGGTCATCGACGCCTCCCAGGCGGCGCCCCAGCTGCCCGTCGATGTCGCCGCGACCGGCTGCGACTTCCTGGTCTTCACCGGCCACAAGGTCGTCGGCCCGACCGGCATCGGCGTGCTGTGGGGACGCGAGGAGCTGCTCAACGCGCTCCCGCCGTTCCACGGCGGCGGCGAGATGATCGAGACGGTGACGATGGCGCGCTCGACGTACGCCAAGGCGCCGCACCGCTTCGAGGCGGGCACCCCGCCGATCGTCGAGGCCGTCGGTCTCGGTGCCGCGGTCGAGTACCTGTCGCACGTCGGGATGGACGCGATCCACCGCCACGAGCAGACGATCACGGCGTACGCGCTGGAGGGCCTGGCCACCGTGCCCGGCCTCACGGTCCTCGGCCCGCTCGACGCGGCGTCCCGCGGCGGCGCGATCTCGTTCGAGCTCGACGGCGTGCACCCGCACGACGTGGCCCAGGTGCTGGACTCGCGCGGCATCGCCGTGCGCGCCGGCCACCACTGCGCGAAGCCCGCGCACGCGCGGTTCGGCGTGCAGAGCTCGACCCGGATGTCGTCGTACCTCTACACGACCCCGGCCGAGATCGACGCGCTCGTCGAGGGCCTGGAATACACCCGCTCGTACTTCAAGTTGGGTTGATAGATGAGCACCGAACTCGACAGCCTCTACCAGGACATCATCCTCGACCACGCGAAGCGTCGGCTGAACGCCGGGCTGCGTGAGCCGTTCGAGGCGGAGGTCCACCACGTCAACCCCACGTGCGGCGACGAGGTCACCCTGCGCCTGCACCTGGAGGGCGATGTCGTGCGGGACATCTCCTACGACAACCAGGGTTGCTCGATCTCCTCGGCGTCCGCGTCGGTGATGAGCGACCTGCTGATCGGCAAGACGGTCGCCGAGACCGAGCCGATCCACGCCGCGTTCCTCGAGATGATGCGCGGCAAGGGCCAGGTGGAGCCCGACGAGGACGTCCTCGAGGACGCCATCGCCTTCGCCGGCGCCGCCAAGCTGACCGCCCGCATCAAGTGCGCACTCCTGTCCTGGATGGCCTTCCAGGACGCCCTCGTCCGAGCCCAGGAGGACTCCGATGTCTGACACCCAGCCGATCGACCACAGCGACCTGCCCGACGTGCCGGAGGCGACCGGGGGCGTGGGCACCTCGACCGTGTCGGTGGACGACGTGACCGAGGCGATGAAGGACGTCGTCGACCCCGAGCTCGGCATCAACGTCGTCGACCTCGGCCTGGTCTACGGCGTGCACATCGACGAGGGCACCAACGTCGTCCTCGACATGACGCTGACCTCCGCGGCCTGCCCGCTGACCGACGTCATCCAGGACCAGACCAACGGCGCCCTCGAGGGCCTCGTCAACGACGTCCTGATCAACTGGGTCTGGATGCCGCCGTGGGGTCCCGACAAGATCACCCCCGACGGCCGCGAGCAGCTGCGCGCGCTCGGCTTCAACGTCTGAGGTCTGACCGCGAAGCGGGCAGAACCCGAAGAGGTCGAGGGAGCCCCACGTCCGAGCCTGCGAGGGCGTGACGGGCGGCTCGAAACCTGAGGCGTGACCACGAACGCCTCGAGGTACTACGTTGGCAGGATCGGCTCGAACACCAGCGTCGTGTCCTCGGCATCCGGGGCCGACGTGGCGTGCGCGCGGTGGTGGACACCATCGACCACGACGTCCACCTGGACGTCGTACGGGCCGGCGCCGAGGCCGCCGACCCGGCGGTCGGGGGAGCCCACGGGCGCGAGGGTGACGTACCGGTCGCCGTGGCAGCCCTGGTCGGACGGGCTGAGCCGGAACGTCTCTCTGGCGTCGGCGCCGCCGACCGTGACGGTGCCGTGCACGTCGCCGTCGACCGCGGCGTCGTCGAGCACGACCTGGACGGTGCCCATCCCGCCCGAGTGCTCTGAGTTCTGGTGCAGGTGCACCCACGCGGTGGGCGCTGACGCCTCCGGCGTGGTCCACCGGAACGACCCCGACGTGTCTCCGCCCGAGTCCGGGTAGATGAAGACGTCGAGGCGGTACTCGCCGGCGGGGCCGGTCGGAACCAGCCGGAAGGTGCTCGTGCCGGTCGGCACCAGCTGCACGGGGTAGGTCGCGCAGCGTCGGTCGTCGCTGCCGAGCGTGACGGTCCAGTCGCCGGGCTCCGCGAACCCCGCCTCCACGTCGGACGCCGCCCCGAGCACCGGCAGCTCGTCCCAGGGCGGGGCGATCATGTCCGCGCACATCGTCTCCGAGCAGAACGACCCCTGCCAGGCGTCGTGCGCGGGCGCTCCGTCCGCGCGGGCGACGATCGGGGCGGGCTGGTCACCGGAGGCCGGCGGCAGCGAGAGCGGCGGCGCTGCCGGCTCGCGCGGCGGCGAGCTCCGCTCCTCGCTGCCGCACGCGACGAGGAGGGGCAGCACGGCGGCGAGCACGAGCGTCTTCATGGCGGTGGGACGGCCCGGGTGCCCCGTCGGCTCCCTCCGGACTCGGCTAGCGTCTCCGCATGCCCGTCCTCGTTCCCGCCGACCGGTGCGAGCGGTGGGTGGCGAACTTCCGGGACCGGCACGGTGAGACCGGGCTGCAGGTGGTCGACGGCGCCCTGAGCGGCGTGGCCCTCGACGGCTCGACGTTCCAGGCTCGGTTGCCGTTCGGTCGGCCGTACGCCGGCGCGCCCGACCCGGCCGCCTTCCGGGACGAGATGCCGCCCCCTGACGACTGGGGCGTCCTGCTGGTGCGCAAGGGCGGCTTCGCCATCGCCCGGCTGAGCGGGCCGACCACTACGGACAGCAAGGTCGGGCAGCGGCACGTCCAGGGGCGGACGAAGGCCGGCGGCCAGAGCCAGCAGCGCTTCGCCCGCCGGCGCGACAACCAGGCACGCCAGGCCTACGAGGCGGCGGCCGAGCACGCGGCGCGGATCCTGGCCGGGCTGACCGGTCCGCTCGTCACCGGGGGTGACCGGGGCGCGGTCGAGGAGGTGCTCGCCGACCCGCGCCTGCGCGGCCTGGTCACGGTCGACCCGTGGCTCGCCGTACCGGACCCGCGGCGCGGGGTGCTGGAGCAGGCCGTCGCCGACGCGCAGTGCGCGCAGGTCGAGGTCGTGAACGCCTAGGGCGCCACGCCCTAGCCGCAGTAGGTCGCGTCCTGGGTGCCGGAGATGCCGTGCCAGGCGCGCTCCATCGGCGTCTCCCAGCGCTGGGTCACCGAGGTGAAGGCGCGCGGCGTCCGGATCGGGTCGCCCGGCGGGTTCGTCGAGTGGGCGTGCACGACCGTGATCGGCAGGGTCACCGCGTCCGACCCGGTGCCGGCCCAGCACGCCGAGGCCCTCCGCTTGCCCCGGGCGGTCGCGTTGGTCACCTCGTCGCCCACACGCTCGCCGGCGTACCGGAACGCCACGGTGGGGACGTAGCCGGCACCTCCGTCCCACGGGGCGAGCACGGTGATGCTGAGGCCGTGGGTGCGGCTGGTCGGGATGTTCCACGACGCCGAGCCGTTCCGCACGGTACGGCCCTTTGCCTGCCACACCTTCCGGCGACCGTTCAGCGCTTGCGTGAGCCCGATCTCGCAGCCTTCGCACCCGGTGACCTGCAGGGTCAGGTGGGTGCGCGGAACCGCCTGGCGGGCGGCGGCCGACGAGGAGATGCTCGTGGACGACCCGCCCAGCAGGGCGGCGGTCAGTCCGACGGTCAGTGCGGCGGTGAGTACCCGAGAGGTCATGTCCGTCCTTCGTGGATGCGTGGCCCGGCCGTCCCGGGCAGTCATGGGGGAGACGTGCGCCGGCCGCGAGAAGTTGCCCTAGATTCGGACCGTGACCGATGAGCACGTCATCGACATCCGCGGGCTGGTCAAGCGGTTCGGGAGCTTCCGGGCGCTCGACGGCCTGGACCTCGCGGTCGGCCCGGGCGAGGTGCACGGCTTCCTGGGTCCGAACGGCGCCGGCAAGTCGACCACGATCCGGGTGCTGCTCGGCCTGCTGCGCAAGGACGGGGGCGAGGCGCGGCTCTTCGGCGGGGACCCGTGGCGCGAGGCCGCCGCACTGCACCGCCGGCTCGCCTACGTGCCTGGCGACGTGAACCTGTGGCCCAACCTGACCGGTGGCGAGGTGATCGACCTGCTCGGGCGGCTCCGGGGTGGCATCGACGAGGCGCGGCGCGCCGAGCTCATCGAGGCGTTCGAGCTGGACCCGACGAAGAAGGGCCG
Organism: Nocardioides sp. Root1257; assembly: GCF_001425175.1. Classification (GTDB taxonomy): domain Bacteria; phylum Actinomycetota; class Actinomycetes; order Propionibacteriales; family Nocardioidaceae; genus Nocardioides. Next base: position 111,762 of record NZ_LMDV01000001.1, read on the forward strand.
GGCCTACTCCAAGGGCAACCGCCAGAAGGTCGCGCTGGTGGCCGCGCTCGCCTCCGACGTCGAGCTGCTCGTCCTCGACGAGCCGACGTCGGGGCTCGACCCGCTGATGGAGTCGGTCTTCCAGCGCTACGTCGACGCGTTCCGCGACCGTGGCCACGCCGTCCTGCTGAGCAGCCACATCCTCGCCGAGGTCGAGGAGCTCGCCGACCGCGTCAGCATCATCCGCGCCGGCAAGGTCGTCGAGTCCGGCAGCCTGGCCGACCTCCGGCATCTCACTCGTACGTCGGTCAGCGCCGAGCTCGAGCGCCCGGCCGCCGGGCTGGCCGCCGTGCCCGGCGTGCACGACCTCGTCGTCGAGGGCGAGCGGGTCCGGTTCCAGGTCGACACCGCGCAGCTCGACGCCGCGCTGTCGACGCTGCTGAGCGCCGGGGTGCGGACCCTCGCCAGCCAGCCGCCGACGCTGGAGGAGCTCTTCCTCCGTCACTACGGGGACCCGGTCGAGGCAACGGAATGACCGGGTGGCCGGCGTTCCTCAGGCTGTTCCTGCGGCGCGACAGGTGGATGGTGCTGTGGTGGGGCCTCGGCACGATGCTGCTCTACGTCAGCCAGGCGGTCAGCGTCGACGGCCTCTACGCGACCCAGGAGGAGTTCGACCGGGCGGCCGCCAGCATGGCGAGCAACGCCGCGTTCATCGCGATGGCCGGCCCGGCGCGGGCGCTGAACACCACCGGTGGCCAGGTCTTCTGGCAGGCGTCGGCCTTCGGTGCCGTCGTGGCCGGGCTGATGAGCATGTTCCTGGTCGGCCGGCACACCCGTGCGGAGGAGGAGACCGGGCGCGACGAGCTGCTCCGCGCCACGGCGGTGGGCCGGCTCGCGCCCTCCGCGGCGGCCTTGCTCAACGCCTTCGTCGCGAACGTGGTCCTCGGCGTCCTGGTGGCCGGCTCGCTCGTGCTCTACGGGCTGGCCGCAGCGGACTCGGTCGCGACCGGCGTGGGCCTGACGTCGGCGGGCTGGTTCTTCTCGGCCACTGCGCTCGTCGCCGCGCAGCTGGTCACGAGCACGCGAGCGATGTACGGAGTCGCAGGGATCGTGATCGCCGTGTCCTACGTCCTCCGCGCGGTCGGCGACGTCGGGAACGGTCTCGCGAGCTGGCTGTCGCCCATCGGCTGGTACCAGGCGATGCACCCGTTCTCGGGGCTCCGCTGGTGGCCGGCGCTGCTCCTCCTCGGAGGCACGGCGGTCGCCGCGACGCTCGCGTGGCGTCTGTTCGACCGACGTGGCTACGGCTCCGGCGTGTTCGCGGCGCGCCCCGGGCCGGCGCGCGCTCCGGCGTACCTCTCCGGCGGGTACGGGCTGGCCTGGCGGCTGCAGCGGGCGCCGATCCTGAGCTGGGCGGCGGGGATGCTCGCGCTCGGTCTCGTCTACGGCTCGATGGGCAACGACGTCGAGGACCTGATCGGAGACTCCGAGACGTCGCAGCAGGTGTTCCTCCAGGGCAGCACGGACCTGGTCCAGGCGTTCTACGCGACCTCGATGGTCATGCTGGCCCTGATCGTCGGCGGGTTCGCGATCTCCTCCACCCTGCGACCCCGCGGAGAGGAGGACGGCGGGCACCTCGAGGTGGTGCTGGCGACCGCGCTGCCCCGCAGCCGGTGGCTGCTCGCCCATGTCGTGATGACGGTCGCGGGCACCGCACTGGCGCTGCTCGCGTCCGGCGTCGGCCTCGCGGTCGGCTACTCGCTGGTCACCGGGAGCTCCGACGAGCTCTGGCACCTCTCGCTGCCGCCCCTGCAGTACGCGCCCGCTGTCCTGGTCCTCAGCGGTGTCGCGCGGCTCCTGTACGGCGTCTCGCCCCGGCTGATGGTGCTCGCCTGGCTGCCGCTCGTGCTCGCGGCCGTGGTGATGCTCTTCGGCGACCTGCTCAAGATCCCCCAGTGGGCGCAGGACCTGTCGCCGTTCGAGCATCTGGCCCTGGTCCCCGCCCAGGATGTCGACTGGGCAGCGGTCGCCGGCGTCGCCGCGATCGCCGTCGCCCTGAGTGTCGCGGGCCAGCTGGCCTTCCGCAGGCGTGACATCCACTAGTTTGCTGAGCATGTGGCAGCCCGAACCCGGGTGGCACCCGCTGCCCGGCGGCAGTGGTGCCTCGACGGTTGGCGTCTGGAGGACGGTCCTCGGCGACCAGCCCGTGGTGGTCAAGCGGGTGGCGCGGCCGGCCGCCGACGACCCAGTCGAGCTGACCAACCCGCGGCACTTCGCCTACTGGCGGCGCGCCGCCGACGTCATCACCGCCGCGACCGTCGTCGAGACACCGGGTCTGCGCTCGGCGGGGCTCGGCGCCGTCGAGGAGGACGAGGACGGCATCACCATCACCCAGGAGTGGGTCGAGGACGCGTCCAGCAGCGGGCTCTTCTGCGCCCACGCTCTCGGCCGGTTCGCTGGGTCGCACCTCGCTGCCGCCCCGTGGCTGGCGCGCAACCAGCTGCGTGACCGGATCGCCCGCGTGGAGCGTTACGGCGGCTGGCCGACCCTGGCCCGGACCACCGTGGCCGACGTCGCCGACCACCTGTGGCAGCGACGGGTCGAGCTGCTGGCCGCGGTCGACGCCCTGGTCCAGGTGCCGCAGCACGGCGACGCCGTACCCGCCAACCTCCTGGGGCGTGCCGACGATGACGTGGTCGCCATCGACTGGTCGACGCTCGGCACCGGCGCGGTCGGTGCCGACCTCGGCTACTTCGCGCTCAGTGCCCGCGAGGAGCTCGAGCCGCTCGTCGACGCCTACCTGCTCGGCCTGCCCGACGGGCTGGCCACCCGCGAGGAGGTCACCCTCGGCGCGCGGGTGACCACCGTCTACACCGTGCTCAACCGCGCCGAGTGGGCGCTGGGCCGCGCCGCCCCGGGGGAGGGTGCGCTGGCGGGGAAGTTCCGGCACCCCGCCGTCGCCCCGCACCTGCGCGCCCTCCAGCGGCAGTTCCCGCACATCGAGGCGCTCGTCGAGGGCTGAGTTGCGCGGGCACGGGGACCGCGGTTGGTGACCAAACGTCGCTTCCGGCGTCCGAGAACCTGCGGTTGGTGACCAAACGTCGTCCCCGGGCGGGTCAGTCGTCCCGCCCCCGGACGATCAGCAGCACCACGACGGGCACCACGAAGATCAGCACCAGCGCGAGCAGGACCCACACGACGTCAGAGAGCTCCGGCGGCGAACGTGTCGCAGGCGTCGAGGGTCCCCTCGGTGTAACCAGTCATGAACCACTTGACTCGTGACTTGGCCGAGCCATGGGTCCAGGACTCCGGGTCGACGTCGCCGCCGGACTGCTGCTGGATCCGGTCGTCGCCGACCGCCGTGGCGGCGTCGATCGCCTGCTGGATGTCGGCGTCGGTCAGCTCCGAGAAGAGCGTGTTGCCCCGGGTGTCCTGGGTGGCGGTCGCGGACTTCGCCCACATGCCGGCGTAGCAGTCGGCCTGCAGCTCGAGGCGTACGGCGTCGCTCTTCGCGCCCTGCTGGGTCTTCACCTTGCCCATGGTGCCGAGCAGGTTCTGGATGTGGTGGCCATACTCGTGCGCGAGCACGTAGGCCTCGACGAAGCCGCCGTCCGGGCCGCCGAGCTGGCGCTCCAGCACCTCGTCGTAGAAGGTCGTGTCGAGGTAGATCGTCCGGTCGACCGGGCAGTAGAAGGGGCCGACCGCCGCGGAGGCGGACCCGCAGCCGGTGGAGATGCCGTCGGTGAAGGTCTCGATCTTGCGCTCGGGCTCGAAGGCCGTGCCGGACTGGTCGGGCAGCGTGTCGGACCAGTAGTCGGAGAGCGAGTTCTCGATCGCCACGCGTGCGCAGTCGGTGCTGTCGTTGGCGTCCTTGCCGCTCTCGCACTTCCCCTGGTAGCGACCGGTGTCGGTGGCCTGGCCGCCGCCGTCGGAGCCACCGCCGAGCAGCATGCTCGCGGCGACCACGATCACGATGATGATCAGCGTCCCGATGCCACCCCCGGCGGCGCCACCGGGGATCGGGATGCCGCCGCCCCCGCCGCTCCTGCCCGCACCCGAGCGACCCGCGTCGCCCATCCGGCTGGTGTCCAGCCGGGCCTTCGGGTTGAACCGCATCACCACTCCTGACGTGCCGGGCCGACGTGATCCGGGACACCGTCGCCGATGCCCGGTTGGACCGTACCCACAACTACGCTTGAGACCTCATGATCACCGCCCACAAGCTCGAAGTCCGTGCCGGAGCACGCCTGCTCATGGAGGACGTCAGCTTCCGGGTCGCCGCCGGCGACAAGGTCGGCCTCGTCGGTCGCAACGGTGCCGGCAAGACTACGCTCACCAAGATCCTCGCCGGCGAGGCGCTGCCGGCCGCCGGCAGCGTGCAGGCGACCGGTGAGGTGGGCTACCTCCCGCAGGACCCGCGCATCGGCGACCCCGAGGTGCTGGCCCGCGACCGGATCCTCTCCGCGCGCGGTCTCGACGACGTCGTACGCCGGCTCCGCCAGGCCGAGACCGACATGGGCAGTGACGACCCGGCCGTCCGCGAGAAGGCGATGCGGCGCTACGAGCGTGCCGACGCCGAGCTGCACGCCGGTGGCGGGTACGCCGCCGAGTCCGAGGCGGCGACCATCGCCAGCAGCCTCGGGATCGAGGAGCGGATCCTCACCCAGCAGCTCAAGACCCTCTCCGGCGGTCAGCGCCGTCGGGTCGAGCTCGCCCGCATCCTCTTCTCGGGTGCCGAGACGCTGCTCCTCGACGAGCCCACCAACCACCTCGACGCGGACTCGATCGTCTGGCTCCGCGAGTTCCTCAAGGCGCACAAGGGCGGGCTGATCGTGATCAGCCACGACAACGCGCTGCTGGAGCAGACGGTCAACAAGGTGCTCCACCTGGACGCCAACCGCGGCGAGATCGACGTCTACAACATGGGCTGGAAGGCCTACCTCACGCAGCGCGAGACCGACGAGAAGCGCCGCAAGCGGGAGCGGGCCAACGCCGAGACCAAGGCGAAGACGCTCACCGACCAGGCCAACAAGATGCGCGCGAAGGCCAGCAAGGCCACCGCCGCGCAGTCGATGCTCAAGCGCGCCGAGAAGATGATGGCCGGGCTCGAGGGGGAGCGGGCGGCCGACAAGGTCGCCCGGATCAAGTTCCCGGCACCGGCGCCCTGCGGCAAGACCCCGCTCACGGCCGAGGAGCTGTCCAAGTCCTACGGCTCGCTGGAGGTCTTCATCGACGTCGACCTCGCGATCGACAAGGGCTCCCGCGTGGTCATCCTGGGCCTCAACGGCGCGGGCAAGACGACCATGCTGCGGATCCTGGCCGGCGTCGACCAGCCGGACACCGGCTCCGTCGTGCCGGGGCACGGCCTGAAGATCGGCTACTACGCCCAGGAGCACGAGACGCTGGACGTCAACCGCACCGTGCTCGAGAACATGCAGAGCGCGGCGCCGCAGCTCACCGACACCGAGGCCCGCTCGGTGCTCGGCTCGTTCCTCTTCTCCGGCGAGGACGCGCACAAGCCGGCCAAGGTGCTCTCGGGCGGCGAGAAGACCCGCCTGGCCCTGGCCAGCCTCGTCGTCTCCAGCGCCAACGTGCTGCTCCTCGACGAGCCCACCAACAACCTCGACCCCGCCTCCCGCGAGGAGGTGCTGGCCGCGATCCGCACCTACGAGGGCGCGATCATCCTGGTCACCCACGACGAGGGCGCCGTCCGCGCCCTCGAGCCCGACCGGGTGCTGCTGCTGCCCGATGGTGACGAGGACCTCTGGAACGAGGACTACGCCGACCTGGTGTCGTTGGCCTGACGGTGGCCCCCTCTAGTGTTCGGGGCATGGACGCCAAGACGCTCGAGGACGCCGGACTGCTGTACGACGTGACCGGTCCGGTCGCCACCATCACCCTGCACCGGCCCGAGGTGCGCAACGCGCAGACACCGACGATGTGGCACGCGCTCGCCGCGATCGGGGACGAGCTGCCCGACGACGTACGCGTCGTCGTGGTGAAGGGGTCCGGCGCGGCGTTCTCGGCGGGCCTCGACCGCAGCATGCTCGACCCGAGCACCGCCGGCGAGGGGTCGGTCGTCGCGCTGATGGGCCAGTCCGACGACGAGGTGTCGGCCGCGATCGACGGGTTCCAGCGCGGGTTCACCTTCCTGCGCGACCCGCGGTTCGTGTCGATCGCCGCGGTGCACGGCTACGCCATCGGAGCCGGCTTCCAGCTCGCGCTCTCCTGCGACCTGCGCGTCGTCGCGGAGGACGCACAGTTCTGCATGAAGGAGTCGGCGCTCGGTCTGGTGCCCGACCTGACCGGAACAAAGCCGCTCGTCGAGAGCGTTGGCTATGCCAGGGCGCTGGAGATCTGTGCCACGGCCCGGATGGTCGGCGCGGCGGAGGCGGTGGACATCGGTCTGGCGCTCACCGCCGTACCGGCCGCCGAGCTGGACGCGACCGTGGCCGACCTGGCGGCGGCCCTGACCGCGCCGATGGTCGGCGCGGTGCGAGAGACCAAGGCACTGCTCCAGGGGGCGGCGGACCGCAGCCTCGACGAGCAGCGCCGCCTGGAGCGCGAGGCGCAGACGCGCCGCTTCCGGGAGCTCGTCTCACTGCTCGGCTAGGGATCGGCTAGGGAGGAAACGATGTCGGGGATGCAGGGCTCGGCGGCCGCGTGGCGGCACCTACGGTCCGACCGCAGCATCGTCCACAACCGGATCGAGCGGGGGACCGTGCGCCGCGTCGTCGGGTTCGCGCGGCCGCACCGGCGGCTGATCACGGTCTTCCTCGTGCTGACCGTGATCGACAGCTGCCTGGTCGTCGTCTCGCCGCTGCTGGCCAAGCACATCATCGACGACGGCATCGTCGGCGGTGACGCGCAGCTGGTGACGCTGCTCGCGCTCGCGATGGCCGGGGTGGCGCTCCTCGGCGCGGTGCTCTCCGTCGGGGAGGGCTGGCTGTCCTCGCGGATCGGCGAGGGTCTCATCTTCGACCTGCGGACGCGCGTCTTCGGGCACGTGCAGCGGCAGTCGCTCGCGTTCTTCACCCGCACCCAGACCGGCGCCCTGGTCTCACGGCTCAACAACGACGTCATCGGCGCCCAGCGCGCCTTCACCTCGACACTGTCCAGCACCGTCGCGAGCACCATCTCGGTCGTGGTCGTCGGCATCGCGATGCTGGCGCTCAGCTGGGAGGTGACCCTGCTCTGCCTGGCGATCTTCCCGCTGATGCTGCTGGTGTCGCGCTGGGTCAGCGGGCGGCTCGCGGGCCTGACCCGCATGCAGATGGACGGCAACGCCGACATGGGCAACGCCATGACCGAGCGGTTCAACGTCGGTGGCGCGATGCTGCTCAAGCTCTTCGGCCGGCGTCACGAGGAGGACGAGGTCTTCGCCCGGAAGGCGGCCCACGTGCGCGACCTCGGCATCCGCATCTCGCTGCTCACCCGGATCTTCGCCGCGTCGATGATGGCGGTGCCGGCGCTCGCGACCGCGCTCGTGTACGGCGTGGGCGGCCACCTCGCCGTCGACAACGCTCTGACGGTCGGCACGCTGATCGCCCTCGCGACCCTGCTGCTGCGCCTGCTGGGGCCGCTCCAGAGCCTCTCCAACGTGCGGATCGACGTGATGACGGCGCTGGTCAGCTTCGAGCGCGTCTTCGAGGTGCTCGACCTCCCGGCGCTGATCGAGGAGAAGCCGGACGCGGTCGTCCTGCCGCGCTCGGCCGCCCGGCTGGAGTTCGACCACGTCGCGTTCAGCTACCCACGCCCCGACGACGTCTCGCTGGCGTCCCTGGAGACGGTGGCTCGCAAGGAGTCGCGTGAGGGCGGGCCGGTGCTCACCGACATCGGGTTCGTGGCCGAGCCGGGGCAGATGGTGGCGCTCGTCGGACCCTCGGGCGCGGGCAAGACCACGATCACCCACCTGGTCGCCCGCCTCTACGACGCCGACGACGGCGTCGTACGGGTCGGCGGGCACGACGTACGAGACGTGACGCTGGAGTCGCTGGAGGACGTCGTCGGCTACGTGACCCAGGACGCGCACATGTTCCACGACACGATCCGGGCCAACCTGCTCTACGCGCGACCGGGCGCCACCGACCCCGACATCTGGGCGGCCCTGGAGGCGGGGCAGATCGCGACCATGGTCCGTGGCCTCCCGGACGGGCTCGACACGGTCGTGGGGGACCGCGGCTACCGGCTGTCGGGCGGCGAGCGCCAGCGGCTCGCGATCGCCCGGCTGCTGCTGAAGGCGCCGTCGATCGTGGTGCTGGACGAGGCGACGGCACACCTCGACAGCGAGTCGGAGGTGGCGGTGCAGCGCGCCCTGGACGCCGCGCTCGAGGGCCGCACGTCGCTGGTCATCGCCCACCGGCTCTCGACGGTCCGCGAGGCCGACCAGATCCTGGTCGTCGACGGCGGCCGGATCGTGCAGCGCGGGACCCACGCGTCCCTGCTCGCCGAGGGTGGCCTGTACGCCGACCTCTACCGCACCCAGTTCGTCGCCGACCTCCCGCCGGCGACCGTCTAGCCTGCTCGGCATGGACCTGGAGCTCACCGACCGCGTCTTCATCGTCACCGGAGGCGCCCGTGGGCTGGGCCGCGCGACCGCGGACGCCCTGGTGGCCGAGGGTGCGCGCGTGGTGCTGTCGGGCCGCAGCGCGGAGAGCCTCGAGGACGCGCGGACCGCCCTCGGCGACGCGGCTGCCACGGTCGTCGCCGACAACGCGGACCCGGCCACGCCGTCCCGGCTGGTCGCTGCCGCCACCGAGCGCTGGGGCCGGCTGGACGGCGCGCTGGTGAGTGTCGGCGGTCCGCCGAAGGGGGCGGTCACCGCGATCACCGACGACCAGTGGACCGCGGCGTTCGAGTCGGTCTTCCTGGGGGCCGTGCGCCTCGGCCGGGAGCTCGGTCGGGCCGTCCCGCACGGCGGGTCGCTGGCCTTCGTCCTGTCGTCGAGCGTGCGCGCCCCGCTCGCCGACATGGCCATCTCCAACGGGCTCCGGCCCGGCCTCGCGATGGTCGCCAAGACGCTGGCCGACGAGCTCGGCCCGGACGGCGTGCGGGTCAACGGCCTGCTGCCCGGTCGCGTGGCGACCGACCGTGTCGCGGAGCTGGACGCGGCGGGCGGCGACGCCGAGGCCGCGCGGACCGCGGCCGTCGCCTCGATCCCGTTGCGCCGCTACGGGGAGCCGGAGGAGTTCGGCCGGGTCGCGGCCTTCGTGCTGTCGCCGGCCGCGTCGTTCGTGTCGGGCGTGATGCTGCCCGTCGACGGGGGCGCGTTGCGCGCCCTCTGAGCCTCACGATGGGCCTCGCGGGCGGCGCGCTCCTCGGCGTACGCCTTCTGGTAGGCCGCCTTCACGGCCTGCTTGTGGGAGTTCTTGGCGGCCTGCTTCGTCTTGCGCGCCGACAGGGCTCCCTCGCGCGCCGACGGCTCGGCGCGCCCCTGGGAGCGCCACTCGTCCCAGGCCAGGTAGCCGAACCCGAAGAGCGCGAGCAGCCCGAAGAACCACCACTGGAGCCCGTAGAAGAAGTGCGGCCCGTTGTTGAGCTCGGGGAGCTCGACCGGCTCCAGGCCGTCGGCGGCCTGCCCGTCCTCGGTGTCCAGGACCACGAACCCGCCGTAGAGCTCGCGGTCGATCGCGGCGCCGATCGTCGCGCTCGAGATCGCCCGGGTGGAGTGGTCGGCGACCTTGGCGGCGTCCCCGTCGGCGTCGGCGCGCACCCAGCCCTCGACCGTGGTCTCGCCATCCGGCGGAGCGGGTACGTCGTCGGGGCTGGCGCCCTCGTTGTCGGCCGCCATCCACCCGCGGTCGACGAGCAGCGTGGCGCCGTCGGTCGTGACCAGGGGGACGACCACGTCGATGCCGGACGCGCCGTCGCGGGTGCGGTAGCGCACGATGACGGTGTTGTCGGTGTCGTAGGTGCCGGTCGCGGTGACCTGGCGCCACTCGTCGTCGTCCGGGACCGGTCGCCCCGGCGCAAGCACGTCGGCGACGGGGGAGGGCGCGCGGTCCTCGTTGGCGCGGATCACGGCATTGCTGGCCTTGCGGTCGTCGAGGCGGTGGAACTGCCACTGGCCGAGCCACCACGCCGCGTAGCACAGCAGCACGACGACGACTGCGAAGAGCAGCCACCGTCGACTGATGAGGAACCGCCACGACCGCACGGGTCGAGGCTAGTCGCCGCCCGGGCGTGCTCCCGCCCCGGCCTCAGGCGTCGTCACTAGACTGTGGTGGTGACGACACAGCGCCTCGAGGATCGCTTCGGCCGGGTGGCGACGGACCTGCGGGTCTCGCTGACCGACCGGTGCAACCTGCGCTGCAGCTACTGCATGCCTGCGGAGGGGCTCGACTGGCTGCCGGACGAGTCCGTGCTCACCGAGGACGAGATCGTCCGGCTGGTCCGGATCGGGGTCCAGCGGCTCGGCATCCGGGAGGTCCGCTTCACGGGTGGTGAGCCGCTCGTACGCCGCGGCCTGGTCGACATCGTCCGGCGTACCCACGAGCTGGGCGTCGAGACCTCGCTGACGACCAACGCGCTCGGTCTCTCCCGGATGGCGGACGCCCTCGCGGCTGCGGGCCTGGACCGGGTCAACGTCAGCCTCGACAGCATCCGGCCGGAGACCTTCCACGAGATCACCCGTCGCGACCGCCTCCACGACGTCGTCGCCGGCCTCGAGGCCGCGCACGCCGCCGGACTCGGCCCGATCAAGATCAACGCGGTGCTGATGCGGGGCGTCAACGACGACCAGGCACCCGAGCTGCTGCGCTGGGCGCTGGACCACGGCTACGAGCTGCGGTTCATCGAGCAGATGCCGCTGGACGCCCAGCACGGGTGGTCGCGCGAGGGCATGGTGACCGCGGACGAGATCCTCGTCGCCCTCGAGTCCGAGTTCGTGCTCAAGCCGGCCGAGGAGCCTCGGGGGAGCGCCCCCGCGGAGCTCTTCCAGGTCGACGGCGGCCCCGGGACGGTCGGGGTCATCGCCTCGGTGACGCGGCCCTTCTGCGGTGACTGCGACCGGGTCCGGCTCACCGCGGACGGCCAGATCCGCAACTGCCTCTTCGCGCGGGAGGAGTCCGATCTCCGTGGCGCCCTCCGGAGCGGGGCCGACGACGCCGAGATCGCCGAGCGCTGGGTGGTCGCGATGCGGGGCAAGCGCGCCGGGCACGGGATCGACGACCCGACGTTCCTGCAGCCCGACCGGCCGATGTCCGCCATCGGCGGCTAGTGCGCGACGACGTCCTTGAGGAACTGACGCGCGCCCAGGAAGTCGGAGAGCGACTGCTTGTGCTCGTCGCAGGCCAGCCAGATCTTGCGGCGCTCAGGCGTGTGCAGCTTGGGGTTGTTCCAGAGCAGCTCCCAGATGGCCGGCTGCTGGCAGCCCTTGGCCGAGCAGGTGTCGGCGTCGGTCACGGCGTGCTCCTCGAGCCTCGAGATGTCTGAAATGTGAAGTGGTGCCAGACAGCCACGGGGGAAGCCGTCCGGCACCACAGCGAGCCAGGACGGGGGAGACCCGGCTCGCGGTGGATTCTGTCACCCAGTCGGGTGAAGTCAAGGATGAGGGGTGTCCTCACCCGACGTGTCGTCGCTCCGACGGCGTTCGGGGCCTGCGGTGAGCTCCCGGACGTAGCGCCCGTCCAGCAGGTCGACGCCGTCGTTCTTGGTCATCACGGCGTTCGCCATCACGACCGCGATGTACGGGAGGATCAGCGCGCCGGCGATCAGGATCGGCCACAGCCAGCCCACGTGGGCGAGCGCGGCGATGATCGCGCCGACGAAGCAGAGCGAGCGCAGCGTCATCGAGATGAGGTAGCGCTTCTGCCGGGCGGCGATGTCGTCGCTGCGGTTCGACGCGGCCGTGGTGATGCGGACCGCCTCGTCCTGCCGTCTGCGCAGGTCCCGGGCCATGCCTCCCACTGTACGTCGCTAGAGTCGGCGTCCCAGGCGTACCCCTGGGCCAGCATCGGAGGTCATCATGACGAACCGCACCTACCGCGTCACCGAGATCGTCGGCACCTCGCCGGACGGCATCGACGCCGCCATCCGCAATGCCGTCGAGCGGGCCGGGAAGACCCTGCGTCACCTGGACTGGTTCGAGATGACCCAGGTCCGCGGCCAGGTCAAGGACGGCCAGGTGGAGCACTTCCAGGTCGGTCTCAAGGTCGGCTTCCGGCTCGAGGACGACTAGGTCCTGGCGAACGTGTTTAGGGCTACTCCGGGGTAGTCGATAGCGTCCGTGACGTGAGCGAAGCAGACGAGCCCAGGTCGGTCCTGGTCACCGGCGGCAACCGCGGCATCGGCCGCGCGATCGCGGAGGCCTTCGTCGCGAACGGCGACCGGGTCGCCGTCACGACGCGCAGCGGCGGCGCGCCCGACGGCGCGCTCGACGTCCGGTGCGACATCACCGACGCGGCGCAGGTCGACGCGGCCTTCGCACAGATCGAGGAGGCGCACGGTCCGGTCGAGGTGCTGGTCGCCAACGCCGGCATCACCGCCGACACGCTGCTGCTGCGGATGTCCGACGACGACTGGTCGTCGGTGCTCGACACCAACCTGACCGGTTCCTTCCGGCTGGCCAAGCGGGCCTCGAAGGGGATGCTGCGGCTGCGCCGTGGCCGGATCGTCTTCATCTCCTCGGTCGTCGGCCTGACCGGGTCGGCCGGGCAGGTCAACTACGCGGCGTCGAAGTCGGGGCTGGTCGGCATGGCGCGCTCGATCGCCCGGGAGCTCGGCTCGCGGTCGATCACGGCGAACGTGGTGGCGCCCGGCTTCATCGAGACCGACATGACCGGGGTGCTCACCGATGAGCAGAAGGCCGCGATCCTCGCGCAGGTGCCGCTGGGGCGGTACGGCGCGGTCGACGAGATCGCGGAGACAGTGCTGTGGCTGACCGGCCCCGGCGCGGCGTACGTCACCGGGGCAGTGATCCCGGTCGACGGTGGACTCGGAATGGGGCACTGACCGATGGCAGGCATTCTCGACGGCAAGCGCATCCTGGTCGCAGGCGTGACGATGGACAGCTCCATCGGCTTCGCGACCGCGAAGGTGGCGCAGGAGCAGGGCGCGACCGTGCTCATCTCCAACTTCGGCCGGGCGCTCGGCATCACCCGCCGGATCGCGAAGCGGCTGCCGGTCGAGCCGCCGGTGCTCGAGCTCGACGTGACCGACGAGGACCACCTCGCCGGGCTCGAGGCGCAGGTGCGCGAGCACGTCGACGGCCTCGACGGCGTCGTGCACTCGATCGCCTACGGCAACCCGGAGACCCTGCTCGGCGGCCGGTTCCTGACCGGTCCGTGGCCCGACGTGGCGCAGGCGGTGCAGGTCTCGGCGTACTCCCTCAAGTCGCTCGCCGAGGCGACCCGCCCGCTGATGGGCCCGGGCGGCTCGATCGTCGGGCTGACCTTCGACGCGACCGTGGCGTGGCCGGCGTACGACTGGATGGGCGTGGCCAAGGCGGCGCTCGAGTCCACGTCCCGCTACCTGGCTCGCGACCTCGGGCCGCACGGCATCCGCTCCAACCTGGTCTCGGCCGGGCCGCTGAAGACGCTGGCGGCGAAGGCGATCCCGGGCTTCGAGGACCTCGAGTCGATGTGGAGCGACCGGGCGCCGCTCGGCTGGGACAACACCGACCACGCGCCGACGGCGCGGGCCGTGTGCGCGCTGCTGTCCGACTTCTTCCCCGCCACCACCGGCGAGATCATCCACGTGGACGGCGGTCTGCACGCGATGGGTGCCTGACGTGTCCCGCCAGCTGGTGGTGATGCGGCACGCGAAGGCGGAGCAGGCCGGCCCGAGCGACTTCGAACGGCCCCTGGCCGAGCGCGGCCGCCACGACGGCGCCGCGGCCGGCGCTTGGCTGGCCGAGCAGGGCATCACGCCCGACCACGCGCTCGTCTCGGCGGCACTGCGGACCCAGGAGACCTGGGCCTCGGTCGCCGCCGGCGCCGGCTGGTCGCTGTCGCCGGAGCTGGACCGCGGGCTGTACGCCGCCGGCCCCGAGACCGCCCTCGACCTCATCCGCCTGGTCGATACCGAGGTCGAGCGGCTCGTGGTGATCGGGCACAACCCGACGATGGCGGTGCTCGCCCAGGTGCTGGACGACGGCAGCGGCGACCCGGAGGTCTCCGCGTCGATGGTCGGCGACTTCCCGACGAGCGCCGTCGCGGTGTTCTCCTACGACGGCGCCTGGGCGGACCTCGGCGAGGGCACCGCCCGGCTCGAGGCGTTCCGCGTCGGCCGGGCCTGACCCCCGGCCGCCAGATCCGCGGTTGGTGACCAAACGACGTGCGGGAGCGCTCCCGACCTGCGGTTGGTGACCAAACGACGGAGCGGGAGTGCCCCGGATCTGCGGTTGGTGACCAAACGGCGTCAGACCGGCGGCGCCGGCGTCACGAACCCGGCCTCGGCGTCGGCGGCGACGATCTCCTCCCGCGAGATGCCGAGCAGGTACATGATCGTGTCGAGGTAGGGCACGTTGACCGAGGTGTCGGCGGCGTCGCGGACCATCGGCTTGGCGTTGTAGGCGATGCCCAGGCCGGCCGCGTTGAGCATGTCGAGGTCGTTGGCACCGTCGCCGATGGCGATCGTCGCCTCCTCGGAGACGCCGATCTCGGCGGCGAACTCGCGCAGCGCGGCCGCCTTGCCGGCCCGGTCGACGACGGGCCCGACGATCCGGCCGGTCAGCACCCCGTCGACGATCTCGAGCTCGTTGGCGCGGGAGAAGTGGATGCCGAGGTCGACGGCCAGCCGGTCGACGAGCTGGCTGAAGCCGCCCGACACCAGCGCGAAGCGGTAGCCCAGCCGACGCAGGGTGCGCACGAGGGTGCGGGCGCCGGGCGCCAGCACGATGGCGGCATACACCTCGTCGAGCGCGCTGGCGGGCACCCCGGCGAGGAGTGCCACGCGGGAGCGCAGCGACTCCTCGAAGTCCAGCTCGCCGCCCATGGCCGCGGCGGTGACGGCGGCGACCTCCGCCTCGTAGCCGGCGTGCGCGGCGAGCATCTCGATCACCTCGCCCTGGATCAGGGTCGAGTCGACGTCCATCACGATCAGGCGGGTCCCGCGACGCAGCAGGTTGGCGCGTTGGACGGCGATGTCGATGCCGTGGGTCGCGGCCTCGCCGGCGAGCACGGTGCGCAGCGCGTCCGTGTCGGCGCCCGAGACGTGCAGGTCGATCGCGGTGACCGGATAGCGCGCCATCCGCTCGATCCGGTCGATGTTGGCTCCGGCGTCGGCGATCCGGCCGGCGACCGCTGCCATCGCAGACGCGCGGAGGGGCGAGCCGATGATCGTCACGTGGGAGCGGCCCTCGGCGCGGGACTTGTTGTCGCCGACCCCGCGGTCGATGTCGACGCTCATGCCCAGGGCCTCGGCGGTCTCGTCGATCGCGGCCCGGACCTTCTTGGCATTGCGCGGGGCGGTGACCAGGATGCCCAGGATCAGCCGGCCGCGGAGCACGATCTGCTCGAGGTCGAGCACCTCGACCCCGGCTCCGGAGAGGGCGGTGAACATCGAGGAGGTCACGCCCGGTCGGTCCTTGCCCGACAGCGTGATGAGCAGGGTCTCCGGCTTCTCGCCTGGGCGCGCGTCAGTCATCAGTCGGCAACGCTATCGCTGCTCGGCCCGGTGTCGGTGACCCGTCCTACATTCGGGGCATGACCAACATCCATCACGCGATCGACTACGTGGAGCTCAACGTCGGCGGCTCGCTCGCCGAGAGCCGTGCCTTCTACGAGCAGGCGTTCGGCTGGGGCTTCAACGACTACGGGCCGGACTACGCCGGCATCCGGGCCGCCGACGGCGACGGCGAGGTCGGCGGGCTGAACGGCACGACGGAGGCGTCCGGTGGCGGTCCGCTGGTGCTCCTGTACTCCGACGACCTCGACGTCACCCTCGCCGCGGTCCGGGAGGCCGGGGGAGCGGTCGTCGAGGGGCCGTACGAGTTCCCCGGCGGACGCCGCTTCCACTTCACCGACCCGGCCGGCAACGTGCTGGGCGTCTGGGCCTCGTCCTAACTGGTCGGGAGAGCTAGTCGGGCCAGACCTCGGGGGAGCAGGCGGCGACCAGCGCCCGACGCCCGGCCCGGGCCAGCGGACGCAGCGCCGCCTCGCGGGCCGCGATCTCGGAGGCGCTCACGGCGCCCCCGTCGTCCTCCAGTGCGAGCTCGGCGATGCCGAGCGCCTGGAGCGCCCGGGCGGCGAGCTCGACGCAGCGCGACGGCGTGCCCTCGGGCGCGACGACCGGCGAGCGGTGCCGCAGGTTGAGGAGCTCGTCGGCGACCTCGGGACGCCAGCGGGCGACGTCGAGCCGGGCCAGGTCGTTCGCGGAATCGACGAGGGCGGCGCGCAGCGCGCGGTCGGCCTCACCGACGTCCGGCAGCTGCCGGCGCGCTGCGGGGTGCGCGGTCCAGGTGATCGCCGCACCCGTGCGCCACGGCACGAGCCCCAGCTCGGCGCCCGCGACCACGACGGCCTCCCCGGCCTCGAGGGCGTCCGCGTTGAACGCACCGGGACCGCCCAGGCCGACCGGGTCCCCCTCGGCGGGGAACGCCGCACCGAGCGAGGTCGCGCCCTCTGCTCGGAGCCGGCCCAGGGCCGCGACCAGGGTCTCCGTGCCCGCCGCTCCCGGCAGGCCGGCGACGGCATGGGTCGCGTCGTCGCCCAGCACGGCGTCGACCACCAGGTCGGTGACGACATGGCCGCGCAGCCACGCCGTACCCCACCAGGCGAGGCGCGCGGAGGCAGGGAGCTGAGTGGTCACGGCGGGTGAGGATACGCCTGAAAGCCGCTCACCGAGCACTCGCTAAGGTGTGCGCCATGACCGCCGTCCTGGACTTCACCGACGTGACGATCCGGCGGGGACAGGCGACCTTGCTCAACCGCGTCTCGTGGCAGGTCCACGACGACGAGCGGTGGGTGATCCTCGGCCCCAACGGCGCCGGCAAGACCACGCTGCTGCAGGTCGCAGGCGCTCAGGTGCACCCGACCGAGGGCCGCGCCGGCATCCTCGACGAGGTGCTCGGATCCGTCGACGTCTTCGAGCTGCGGCCCCGGATCGGCATCACCAGCGCCGCGATCGCCGAGCGGATCCCGCGCGCCGAGCGCGTCCACGACGTCGTCGTCTCGGCGTCGTACGGCGTGGTGGGGCGCTGGCGCGAGGCGTACGACGACCTCGACCACCGGCGTGCGACCGACCTGCTCACCGAGGTGGGTGTCATCCACCTCGTCGACCGCACCTTCGGCACCCTCAGTGAGGGGGAGCGCAAGCGGGTCCAGATCGCGCGCGCCCTGATGGCCGACCCGGAGCTGCTGCTGCTCGACGAGCCCGCGGCCGGTCTCGACCTCGGCGGGCGCGAGGACCTGGTCTCGACCCTGTCGGTCCTGGCGGCCGACCCGGACTCGCCCGCGACGGTGCTGGTCTCCCACCACGTGGAGGAGATCCCGCCCGGCTTCACGCACGCACTGCTGCTGCGTCGTGGAGAGATCGTGTCGGCCGGCCCGATCGAGGAGGTCGTGACCGCGGCCAACCTCTCGTCGACGTTCGGGATGCCCCTCGTGCTCAACCACGAGGACGGTCGCTGGAACGCTCGGCGACGAACCCGGCACAGGTAGGGTCGAAGCATGGACTGGCTGAGCGGACACGCGTGGGCGGTCTGGCTCGGGATCGCGGCGTTCCTCGGCATCGCCGAGCTGATGAGCCTCGACCTGGTCCTCATGATGCTCGCCGTCGGCGCGGGCGCGGGAGCCGTCTCCGCGGCGCTCGGTGCCGGCGTCGGCGTGCAGATCCTCGTCGCCGGCGCCACCGCGATCGCGATGCTCGCGCTGGTGCGTCCGTCGCTGGTCGCCCGGCTGCACCAGGGCCCCGACCTCGTCCTCGGCACCAAGAAGCTGGTCGGCCAGCGCGGCACCGTCACGCAGCGGATGACCGGGCTCGTCGTCGGCCAGATGAGGCTGGCCGGAGAGACGTGGAGCGCCGCGCCGTACGACGAGAACGTCACCATCGAGGTCGGCGAGACCGTGGAGGTCTTCGAGATCCGCGGTGCGACGGCGTACGTCCATCCGATCCCCGAGCTCGACAGCTAGTCCGCGACAAGCCAAGGAGTCCGTCTTGCCACTCGCCATCCTGATCCTGCTGGCGCTGCTGCTGTTGTTCGTGGTGGTGCTGCTGGCCAAGACCGTCCGAATCATCCCGCAGGCCCGCGCGGGCGTCGTCGAGCGGTTCGGCAAGTACCTCAAGACGCTGCCCGCCGGCCTCAACATCGTGGTGCCCTTCATCGACAAGGTGCGCTACGTGATCGACCTGCGTGAGCAGGTCGTCAGCTTCCCGCCCCAGCCCGTCATCACCGAGGACAACCTGGTGGTGTCGATCGACACCGTCATCTGGTTCCAGGTGACCGACCCGATCGCCGCGACGTACGAGATCGCCAACTACATCCAGGCCGTCGAGCAGCTCACGATGACCACGCTGCGCAACATCGTCGGTGGCATGGACCTCGAGCAGACGCTGACCAGCCGCGAGGAGATCAACACCGGGCTGCGCGGCGTGCTCGACGAGGCGACGGGCAAGTGGGGCATCCGCGTCAACCGCGTCGAGATCAAGGGGATCGACCCGCCGCCCTCCATCAAGGACGCGATGGAGAAGCAGATGCGCGCCGACCGCGACAAGCGGGCGTCGATCCTCACCGCCGAGGGTCAGCGCCAGTCCGCGATCCTGACCGCGGAGGGCAACAAGCAGTCCGCGATCCTGAACGCGGAAGGCGACCGGGAGTCGCAGATCCTGCGCGCCCAGGCCGACCGCGAGTCGTCGATCCTGCGGGCCCAGGGTGAGGGCCAGGCCATCCAGACCGTCTTCCAGGCGATCCACGACGGCAACCCCGACCAGTCGCTGCTGGCCTACCAGTACCTGCAGATGATGCCGAAGATCGCCGAGGGCGGCGCCAACAAGCTCTGGATCGTCCCGAGCGAGATCGGCAAGGCGCTCGAGGGGCTGGGGTCGACGATGACCGACCTCGCCGGCATCCCGCAGCACTCGTCCGGCTCCAAGACGCGGGTCGACCTGGGCAGCACCGAGCGCGCCGAGGTCGGCGGCAGCGGCGCACTCCACGACAGCGAGCTCAGGAAGGCCAACGCCGCGGTGGAGGCGGCGATCGCGGAGGCGGCCCAGGCGGCCAACCCGCGCGCCGCCGCCGCTCCCACGGAGACCGACCCCGCTGTCGACCCCGGTGAGGTGCCCCCGGCGCCGCCGGAGGAGCCGCCTGCTTCGTGAGCGTCTTCGAGATCGTCGCGATCCTGCTCGCCGGGATCGCGGCCGGAACCATCAACACGGTCGTGGGCTCCGGCACTCTGATCACCTTCCCGACCCTGCTCGCGTTCGGCATCCCTCCGGTCACCGCCAACGTCTCCAACACCATCGGCCTCGTGCCCGGCTCGGTGTCGGGCGCGATCGGCTACCGCCGCGAGCTGGCCGGGCAGCGCTCCCGGGTGCTGCGGCTGAGCGTCGCCTCCCTCCTCGGCGGTACGGCGGGGGCGGTCCTGCTGCTGGTGCTTCCTGCGGACGCGTTCACGGCGATCGTGCCGGTGCTGATCGTGCTCGGGCTGGTGCTGGTGGTCTGCCAGCCCCGGATCTCCGCCTGGGTCGCGCGCCGGCACGAGGCGACGGGCGGGATGCCCTACCACGGCACCTGGTGGGTCTGGCCGGGCGTGCTCACCACCGGCGTCTACGGCGGCTACTTCGGCGCCGCCCAGGGCGTGCTGCTGATGGCGGTGCTCGGCACGGGCGTCGACGAGTCGCTGCAGCGGCTCAACGGGATCAAGAACATCCTGGCCGCCGTCGTGAACGCCGTCGCCGGCCTGATCTTCGCCATCGTGGCCGACGTCGACTGGTGGGTCGTGCTCATCATCGGCATCGGGTCGGTCATCGGCGGCCAGATCGGTGCGACCGTCGGCCGCCGGCTGCCCCCGGTCGGGCTCCGGATCGCCATCGTCGTCGTCGGCACCGTCGCCCTGGGCGTCTTCCTCCTCAGCTGACCTCGTCGCGAGTAGCATCGCGGCGTGACCTGGGCGCGGGACGTGACGACACGACTCCTCGTGCTGCTCGCGGCCGTGGCCGGAGCGGTGCTGGGCACCACCCTCCCGGCGTCGCCCGGCGTCGGCGTGGCGCTGGTGGCCGCCGCGCTGGCGACCCTGCTGGTGCTCTCGACGCGGCAGGTGTACGCCGTCGGGCAGCTGCGCCCCGTGGCTGCCGTCGCTGCCACCGGACCTGCGCCCGTGCTCGCCGGCCGGGTCACCGACCCGGTCCACCACCCGCTCCGTCCACGTGCTCCTGGACTGGCCTGACTCTCGCGCACCCCGCGAGCCAGGCCCCGTCCCACTTCCCGACCTCCAGGAGCTCTGCCATGTCCGTCCTCGATCCGCTGTCCCATGCCCTCGCCGCCGTCATCGCCACCACCCACGCCGGACTCACCGCCCTCGGTGCCGACCCGTCCGGGGGCGCCACCTGGGTGCTCTGCGTCGCAGCCGTGGTCGTCGTCGTGCGGGTGGCCCTGCTGCCCGTCACGGTCCACGGCGTACGCCAGGCGCACGCCGCGGCGCGCGCCCGACCCCAGCTGCAGGCCCTGACCGAGCGGTACCGAGGCCGCACGGACCGCGCCAGCCTCCAGCAGCTCGCGGACGAGCGTCGCCGCATCGCCGCCGAGCACCGGCTCTCGCCGTGGGGCTGCCTGCCGATGCTGGCCCAGCTGCCGGTCTGGGTGGCGCTCTACCACCTGGTCGGCACCGTCGCCGGCGGCGTACCGGTGGGGGCGATGCACTCCGGGCTGGTCGCGTCCCTCGGCGCCGCGACCGTCCTCGGCATCCCGCTCGCCGGGCGCGGCTACCTGGGTGGCGGCCTGACGCACCTCGCGGTGGTCGCCGGCCTGGCCGGGCTCGCGGCCGGTCTGTCGTACGTCACGCAGCGCTACCTGGTCGCGCCCAACACGGTGCTGGCGGACGCGCCGACGGCCGTGGCCCGCGTGCACCAGCTGATGCCGGCGATCTCGGCGGTCAGCCTGCTGGTCTTCGCCGGCGCCGTCCCGGTGGCGCTGCTCGTCTACTGGGTGTGCAACTCGACGTGGACCCTGGGGCAGTCGGCGGTGGTGTGGTGGTGGTTCCCGACGCCCGGGTCGCCGGCTGCGATCAGGCGCGGGGTGAGCGCCTG
This sequence comes from Nocardioides sp. Root1257, assembly GCF_001425175.1. GTDB lineage: Bacteria > Actinomycetota > Actinomycetes > Propionibacteriales > Nocardioidaceae > Nocardioides. The sequence goes on from NZ_LMDV01000001.1 coordinate 132,924, forward strand.
AGGAGGCCGATCAGCCCGGAGCCGACCGCGCCGACGGCCGGGGCGATCAGCGTCATCCCGGTCTTGCGAGAGACCGAGCCGTCCTGCATCGCGAGGTAGCCGGTGCCCGCGTCGGCGGCGTCGACGAGGATGCCGAGCCCGATGAGGCCCTTCTGCGCCCTGCCGCGCGTCACCAGCGTCGCCACACCGAGCGCGATCTCCCGGGAGCCGAAGAGTCGTGTCACGTACGGCACCTGCGGGTTGGAGACCGGGTCGAGCTGGAAGATCTTCGCGGCCGCGTGCGGGTTGGCGAGCGCCGCGGAGCCGACCGCGATCCGTCCGAGGGCGAGTCCGATCACTGGGTTCATGGGCTGCACGCTAGCGGTCGCCGGGTGACCGCGCGCGTGACAGGCTCGACCCATGGACCTGTACGACGTGATGCGCACGACCCCGGCCGTCCGGGAGTTCACCGACGACCCGCTGCCCGACGAGATCCTGCACCGGATCCTCGACCACGCCCGGTTCGCGCCGAGCGGCGGCAACCGGCAGGGGGTGCGGATCATCGTCGTCCGCGACGAGCAGACGCGGGAGCGACTGGCCGAGCTGAACAGGCCCGCGGTGCGCCGCTACGTCGCACAGATCAAGGCCGGCCAGAGCCCGTGGAACAGCCTGGAGCCGCCGGTCCCCACGCCGGACGAGATCGCGGCGACCGACGTCCCGGAGCAGTTCACGAAGCCCGTCCTCACCGCCGGCGCCGTCCTGGTCGTCTGCGTCGACCTCGGCGTCGTGGCGTCCACCGACCAGGACCTCGACCGGGTCGGCGTGATCAGCGGTGCGTCCGTCTACCCGATGGTCTGGAACATCCTGCTCGCCGCCCGCAACGAGGGCTTCGGCGGGACCATCACCACGATGGCCGTGGCCGAGGAGCCGGCCGTGCGCGGCCTGCTCGGCATCCCGGACGAGTACGCCGTCGCGGCGGTGCTCCCGATCGGCAAGCCGGTCAAGGAGCTGACCAGGCTGCGGCGCAACACCGTCGAGGAGTTCGTCACCCGCGAGACCTTCGACGGTCAGCCGTTCAGCTGACGACGCCGGGACGGAGGTGGATGCGCGGACCGAACGGCGGCAGCCATCCGGTGCCGGTGCCGGCTTCGGGACCCCACGAGTCGCTGTAGCCGTTGAAGGTGATCAGGTCCGGCTGGTCGGCCGGCGGCTCGAGGTTCTCGAACCCGTTGGCGCCGGCACCGACCCGGACCCATCGCGGGTCGTGCAGGCACGACCGCGGCAGCTCCACCTGGATGACGTTGCGATCGAAGTCGACCGAGAAGTGTCGACCCTTGCAGCCCACGTCCGTCGTGATGAAGCCGAACGTTCCGCATGCGGGAGGGTCGAGGTCTTCTTGGTCGAGGTCGGGGAGCTTCGGCTCCCGTGACATGAAGACGAAGGTCCTGAACCTCCCCGGTCGGACTTCGGAGCGGTTGACGTCGACGAACCACCCCCGGTCGGCGGTCTTCAGGTGCACGGACAGCATCTGCTCCGACGCGGGGTCGAGGTCGCGGAAGACGGTGCTCACGATGATCGACGTCCTCGTGTGCCGTGCGGACAGGCGGACGATGTCGTCGTTCGCGTCATCGGGTGCGTCGAAGTCGGTGACCGTCGGGCACTCGTCCTCGCTCGCCGCCCCGACGTAGGTGTAGCCCTCGACATCGCCGCGCGCGTCCCGCGCAGCCCACTTCTCGGCCGACGCCGGGGAGAGGGGAGCGAGCAGCACCACCAGGGCGCTGGCGGCGCACGCGCGCACGAGGGTCCGAGACATGACGCAGATCCTCACCCGGCGCGGCCCTCGGGCGCAGGCGAACCGCTCACTCGACGTACGTCGACAGCCACCGGTCGAGCTCGGCGTACGCCTTCGCGCGAGGCTCCGGCAGCGACAGCACGACGTCGTGGCGGGCGCCCTCGATGGCGACGTACGTGACGTGGCTGCCGATGGCGGTGGCCCACTGCCGGATCTGGGGGACCTCCAGGACGATGTCGAAGCCGTGGGCGTCGGGGCCCATCTCCTTGGGCCACCGGGTGCCGGCGGAGGAGAGGACGAGCACCGGGCAGCCGACGTCGAGTCCGCGGTGCAGCTCCTCGTGACCGAGCCGGATCGCGCGCAGCCAGCCGAAGGAGACCGGGAAGGAGTCGAGCGGCTTCCAGTCGGTGTTGAAGAGCCACTCGCCGTCGTGCTCGACGTGCAGGCTGCGGCCGTAGTGGCCCCCGACGGTGCGCGGGATGAGCCGGGCCGGCTGGCGGGCTCCGATCTGCTTGACGACCGACGTCCCGACGCCCTGGATGAGGCGCCCGCCCTGCATGTCGAGCCACGGCGAGTTCAGGACCATCGCGGCGATCGCGGGCTGCCGCTCGTTGGCCCACAGCGACGCGATCAGGCCGCCGGTCGAGTGCGCACTGATGACGACGTGGTCGTGCCCGTCGCGCTCGACGACCCGGTGGAACGACGCGTCGATGTCGGCGAAGTGGTCGCGCAGGTCGGTCACGTAGTTGGGCGTCTGGTGCGGCCGCAGCGACCGGCCGTACTTGCGCAGGTCGACCGCGTAGAAGTCGTAGCCACGCTCGTTCCACCACTCGGCGTACGCCGTCTGGAAGAAGTAGTCGCAGAACCCGTGGACGTAGAGCACAGCCTTGGTGGTCGGCTGCGCCGCCCGGCGTACGACGAGGGTCGCGACGACGGGTCCCTCCTCGTCGGGCGGGAGCGAGATGGTCTCGGCCAGGTAGGGCTCGCCCAGGACGTCGGGGACGAGGTCGTCGAAGACACCGGTCGTCATGGCTGAATTCTGTCAGCCCGCAGACGCAGGGCGACCTCCGGCTCGTTGGTCGTCACCAGCCAGGCCCGGCCGGGTCGCAGCCAGTAGCGCAGCGAGTCCTCGGTGTCGACGGTCCACACCAGGAGCGGGAACCCGTGGCGGCGCGCGAACCTGCGCACGTGCAGGCGCGCGAGCCAGTGGTGCGCGACCGCGAGGTTGGCCCCGGACCGGCGGTAGCGGACGGCGGGGAACAGCTCGGTGAGCCGCACCCGGATCGCGTGCAGCACCGGGATGTCCCGCAGTCCCCGGCCGAGCGAGAGCCCGACGAGCAGGTCGTGGCCCTCGGCGTCGGCCCAGTCCCGGACGGCGCGTACACCGTCGTCGTCGAGCGTCGTGACGAGCAGCGCGTCGGTGCCGAGACGATCGACGGCCTGCGCCACGATCGGCACCTCGCCGCCCTGGACCTTGAGGTCGAGGTGCAGCCGGGTGCGGCCGGCAAGCAGGTCCAGCGCCTCGGCGTACCCGAGCGTGCCCGGTGGTGTGACCTCGACGGGGTCGTGGTGGAGGACCAGCGAGCCGTCGGCGCAGCGCTGCACGTCGATCTCGACGTAGTCGGCGCCGAGCGCGATCGCGGCCTCGATGTCAACCGGGGTGAGGCACCGGTGCGCACTGACGAGGGTCATCGCTCCGCAGCGTACGTCGCGGCCGCACGCACCAGCCCGGCCAGGAGGCCGACGTCGGCCGCGGTCTCCGGGTGCCACTGCACGCCCACGCTGAACCGGTCACCGGCCGACTCCATCGCCTCCAGGGTGCCGTCGGCCGCGTGCGCGACCGCGTCGTACCCCGGATGGGTGCGCACGGACTGGTGGTGGTGGCAGTTCACGCGCAGCCGTTCGCCGACCAGCCCGGCGACCCGGGTGCCCGGCTCCGTGACGACCTCGACCTCGCCGAACGCGTCGCCGCCGGGGGAGTGGTCCTCGTGCCCGACCAGGTCGGGCACGTGCTGGTCGAGGACGCCTCCGGCGCGCACGGCCATCACCTGCATGCCCCGGCAGACGCCGAGCACCGGCAGCCCGACGGCCTCGGCGGCGTCGAGCAGCGCCACCTCCCACGCGTCCCGGTCCGGACGCCAGGCGGCGGTCCGGGGGTGCGCAGCGTCGGCGTAGCGGCCTGGGTCGACGTCGGCACCGCCGCTGATCACCAGCCCGTCGAGCCGGGCGACCACGGCGTCGGCCGCGCCGGTCTGGGCCAGCGGCGGCAGCAGCACCGGTACGCCGCCGGTCGCCTCGACGGCGGCGGCGTACTGGGTCGGCAGCAGGTCGGCGTGCTGGCGCCACACCCCCCACGCGGCGTCCTCGCGGTAGGTGCTCAGCCCGATGACGGGAGCGCTCATAGAGGAGTGACGTAGGCCCCGGAGATGCCGCCGTCGACGAGGAAGGTGTTGGCGGTCATGAACGAGGAGTCGTCGGAGGCGAGGAACAGCACCGCGGACGCCATCTCCTCCGGCTCGCCGAAGCGACCCATCGGGACGTGCACCAGGCGGCGGGCGGCCCGCTCCTCGTCCTTGGCGAAGAGCTCCTGCAGCAGCGGGGTGTTGACCGGGCCGGGGCACAGCGCGTTGACCCGCACCCCCTGACGGGCGAACTGGACGCCGAGCTCGCGGCTCATCGACAGCACGCCTCCCTTGGACGCGGAGTACGAGATCTGCGACGTCGCCGCACCCATGACGGCCACGAACGACGCCGTGTTGATGATCGAGCCCCGGCCCTGCTCGAGCATGTAGGGGATCGCCGCCTTGCAGCACAGGTAGACGCTGGTCAGGTTGACCTCCTGGACCTTGCGCCAGGCGTCGAGGTCGGTGTCCAGGATCGAGTCGTCCTCCGGCGGACTGATGCCGGCGTTGTTGAACGCGATGTCGACCGACCCGTAGGTGTCCTTCGCCGTCTTGAACAGCGCGTCGACCTGGTCCTTGTCGGTGACGTCGACGTGGACGTACGTCGCGACCTCCGGTCCGCCGAGCTCGGCCACGATCTCCGCGCCGCGCTCGTCGTTGAGGTCGCCGATGACGACCTTCGCGCCCTCGGCGACGAAGCGCTGGACCGTCGCCAGGCCGATGCCCGAGCAACCGCCCGTGACGACCGCGACCCGGTCCTGGATGCGTCCTGCCATGAGTTGATGCTGCCTTTCGTCGTACGGGGTCTCGACAAGCTCGACCACCGGAGGTGGATCAGTGGGCGATGAAGACGTTCTTCTCCTCGGTGAACGCCATGGGGGCGTCCGGACCGAGCTCCCGGCCGAGGCCGGACTGCTTGTAGCCGCCGAACGGCGTCCAGTAGCGCACTGAGGAGTGGGAGTTGACGCTGAGGTTGCCGGCGTCGACGGCGCGGGCAACCCGCAGGCCACGACCCAGGTCGTTGGTGTAGATCGAGCCGGAGAGGCCGTACTCGGTGTCGTTGGCCTTGGCGACCGCGTCGGCCTCGTCGTCGAACGGCATCACGGCGACGACCGGTCCGAAGACCTCCTCGCGCCAGATCCGGGCCGCCGGGTCCTCGACGGTGACCACCGACGGCGGCACCCAGAACCCGTCGCCGCCGGGCGTCGTGCCGGCGAACGCGACGTCCACCTCGTCGAGGTAGCCACGCACCGTGGCCTGCTGCTGCGAGGAGATCAACGGGCCCATCTCCGAGGACTCGTCACTCGGGTCGAGCACCCGCATCCCGAGGACGGCCGGCTCGAGGTGCGAGAGGAACTCGTCGTACGCCGACCGCTCGACCAGGATCCGCGAGCGGGCGCAGCAGTCCTGGCCCGCGTTGTCGAAGACGGCGTACGGCGCGCTGGCCGCCGCGGCCGCGATGTCGGCGTCGGCGAAGACGATGTTGGCGCTCTTGCCGCCGAGCTCCAGCGTCACCCGCTTCACCTGGTCGGCGCAGCCGCGCATGATGCCCTTGCCGACCTCGGTGGACCCGGTGAAGCAGACCTTGCGCACCAGCTCGTGCGTCACGAAGCGAGCCCCGACCACCGAGCCCTTGCCGGGGACGACCGTCAGCACGTCCGCGGGCAGCCCGGCCTCGAGCGCGAGCTCGCCGAGGCGGATCGCGGTGAGCGGTGTCAGCTCCGCCGGCTTGAGCACGACCGTGTTGCCGGCCGCCAGCGCGGGCGCGAACCCCCAGCCGGCGATAGGCATCGGGAAGTTCCAGGGCACGATGATGCCGACCACGCCGAGCGGCTCATGGAAGGTGACGTCCACGCCGCCCGCGACCGGGATCTGGCGCCCGAAGAGGCGCTCGGGCGCGCCCGCGTAGTAGTTGAGGCAGTCGCGGACGTTGCCGGCCTCCCAGCGCGCGTTGCCCCAGGTGTGGCCGGCGTTGCGCACCTCGAGCTCGGCGAGCTCGTCGATGTGCGCGTCGACGACCGCGGCGAAGCGGCGCAGCAGCGCAGCCCGCTCACCGGGCGCGAGCGCCTTCCAGGCGGGGAACGCCGCGTGCGCGCGCTCGATCGCGTAGTCCGCGTCGGCCAGCGAGGCCAGCGGCACGTCGATCACCGGCTTCGCGGTCGCCGGGTTGATGACGGTGTGCAGGTCGCTCACTTACAGCCTCTCGAATCCGCGGAACAGCTCCCAGTCGGTGACGGCGGCGTTGAACGCCGCCAGCTCGACGTCGGCCATGTTGGCGTAGTGGTCGACGACGTCGTCGCCCAGGGTGCCCCGGGCGATCTCGGAGCCGGCGAAGGCCTCCCGGGCGGCGGCCAGCGTCGCCGGGACCTTCGGTCGGCCCGACGAGTAGGCGTTGCCGACCAGCTCGTCCTCCAGCGCCAGCTTGTGCTCGATGCCGTAGAGCCCGCCGGCGAGCATCGCGGCCAGCGCGAGGTAGGGGTTCGCGTCGGCGCCGGGCACTCGGTTCTCCATCCGCGCGCCGGCGCCGTGCCCGACGAGGCGTACGGCGCAGGTCCGGTTGTCCAGGCCCCACGCGATCGTCGTGGGAGCGAACGAGCCGTCCGCGAAGCGCTTGTAGGAGTTGACGTTGGGCGCGAAGAGCAGCGTGAAGTCCGCGATCGTCGCGAGCACCCCAGCGATGAAGTGGTCGTAGAGCGGCGTCCGCGCGCCGTCCTTCCAGAAGACCAGGTCGCCGTCCTCACCGCGCAGGGAGAGGTGGATGTGGCAGGAGCTGCCCTCGCGCTCGTTGTACTTCGCCATGAACGTGATCGACCTGCCCTGCTGGGCGGCGATCTCCTTCGCGACGGTCTTGTAGACGACGTGGTTGTCGGCGGTGGTCAGCGCGTCGGCGTAGAGGAACCCGATCTCGTGCTGCCCGAAGTTGCACTCGCCCTTGGCGCCCTCGACGTCCAGACCCGCGTCGTACATGGTGTTGCGGATCGCCCGCAGCAGCGGCTCGACGCGGCTGGTGCCGAGGATGGAGTAGTCGACGTTGTACTGGTTGACCGGCGTCAGCTCGCGGTACGCCGAGTCGTGGGCCGCCTCGTAGGTCGTGTCGAACGCGATGAACTCCAGCTCGGTGCCCGCCAGTGCGACCCAGCCCTGCTCGGCGCAGCGGTCGAGCTGCTTCTGGAGGATCGCCCGCGGCGACTGCACCACGGGCGCGTGCCTGCCTGACTCGTCGGGGGGCCAGACCAGGTCGCACTGCACCATCGCAGTGGCGGGCAGGTGGGTCAGCACCCGGATGGTGCGGTCGTCGATGACGAACTCCATGTCGCCGTACCCCTGCTCCCACGAGGAGATGGCGTAGCCGCCGACGGTGTTCATGTCGACGTCGACGGCGAGCAGGTAGTTGCAGCCCTCGGTGCCGTGCGGGACGACGACGTCGGCGAAGTAGCGCGCGTGCAGCCGCTTGCCCTGGAGCCGTCCCTGCATGTCGGTGAAGGCGACCACGACGGTGTCGATCTCGCCCTCCTGGATCCGGGCGAGCAGGTGCTCCATCGTCAGGTGCCGGCTGTTGCGCACGCGGTGCGTCCTTTCCTCGGTCATGTCTGGGAGGGGCTATCCCACGAGTCCGCGCAGGAGCGCGGCCGTGTCGTCGCAGTGCTCTTCCATCACCCTGCGGGCCCGGTCGGGGTCACCGCCGAGGATCGCCTTGACCAGGGCCGCGTGCTGGCGGTCCGAGTGCCCGATGTTGGCCTCGAGCACCGGGATCGCCAGCAGCATCTCGTGCAGCGTCGACTGCACCGAGGTGACCGCCTCGATCACCCGCGGCGAGTCCGCGAGGGAGGCGACGGTGAGATGGAAGCGCGAGTCGGCCTGTCGGTGCGCGGCGGGACGCTTCGCGACCGCGACGTCCGCGTGCGCGCGCTCCAGCTCCTCACGGCGTACGGCGGAGAGGTCCGCCCGGGCGGCGAGCCAGGCAGCGCCGGGCTCCACGATGCGTCGGTAGTCGAGGGCGTCGAGCCAGTCCCGGCGCTGGCTCACGTCGAGCCGCGCGGCGGCCCGGGCGCTGGGCGACTTCGCCTTCAGGGTGACGACGGTGCCGCCGCCGCGCCCCCGCCTGGTCTCGACCAGGCCGGCCTCGCGCAGCGCCGCCATCGCCTCACGCAGCGTCGCGCGCGACACCTCCAGGCGCGCCGCCAGGTCGCGCTCGGCCGGGAGCGTGGTGCCGAGTGGGTAGACACCGAGGCGGATCGCCGTGCCGAGCTGCTCCACGCAGGCCTCGAAGGCGTGGTGCCCGCGCACCGGCCGCAGCACCGCCTGGGGGAGGGGGTGCTCCACCGAGGGTGGGGCGGGCGCCGTCATGGGCTCAATCCTTGGATCGTCGGAACGCGGGTGTCAATGACGTCAATGGTCTGAGTTCATACCAATTTTACGCAAGCCTATGGACACCCAGAACGGCGCGGGTCTAGCGTCCGGTTCACATTCGCACGATCGCCCGGAAGGTTGTCCGATGCCCGAAGCACACGAGCCGATCCCGGCTCACTCGAACCCGGAGCTGACCGACGACGAGAAGCACCTCGCTCGACTCGGGTACAAGCAGGAGCTCAACCGCTCGTGGTCCGGCTTCTCCAACTTCGCCATCTCGTTCTCGATCATCTCGATCCTCGCCGGCTGCTTCACGACGTTCGGCCAGGGCTGGAGCAACGGTGGCCCGATCGCCATCTCGTGGGGCTGGCCGATCATCTCGATCTTCATCCTGATCATCGGCTTCACCATGTCCGAGCTGGTCTCGGCGTACCCGACCTCGGGCGGCATCTACTGGTGGGCCTCGAAGCTCGGCGGACCCGCTGCCGGCTTCTTCACCGGCTGGCTGAACCTGATCGGCCTGATCGCGGTCACCGCCTCGGTGGCGTACGGCGCCGCGACGTTCCTCGACATCACGCTGAGCACGATGAGCGACAGCTGGGCCGGCGACTACAGCCTGAAGAGGGTCTTCATCCTGTTCGTGCTGATCATGGTCATGGCCGTGCTGCTGAACGCGTTCGGCGCGCACCTGCTGGCGATGATCAACAACATCTCCGTGTGGTGGCACGTCGCCGGTGCGGCCGCCGTCATCCTGATCCTGATCCTCGTCCCCGAGCAGCACGCGAGCTCGTCCTTCGTCTGGACCGAGCGCATCAACAACTCGGGCTACGCCGACGGGTCGACGGGCGGCACGACGTTCTGGTTCCTGGTGCTGCCCCTCGGCTTCCTGCTGACGCAGTACACGATCACCGGCTTCGACGCCTCCGCCCACCTCTCCGAGGAGACCAACGCGGCCAGCACGGGCGCCGCGAAGGGCATCTGGCGCTCGATCTTCTACTCGGCCATCGGTGGCTGGATCCTGCTGCTCGCGTTCCTCTACGCCGTGCAGGACCCGGACGGTGTCACCGCGGGCATCAACTCCGGTCTCAACGGCGCCGACGTGATCTTCGGGCAGGCGCTACCGGAGCGCTGGCACATCATGATCCTGGTCATCTCCACCGCCGGCCAGCTCTTCTGTGCGACCGCGTGCCTCACCAGCGCCTCACGGATGACGTTCGCGTTCAGCCGGGACGGCGCGATCCCGGGCTCTCGCCTGTGGTCGAAGGTCGCCGCCAACCGGGTGCCGATCAACGCCGTCATCGCGGTGGCGGTCGTCGGCGTGGCGATCACGCTGCCGGCCCTCATCGAGGTCAACATCGGCACCCCGGACGCCCCGATCATCGTCCCGACGGCGTTCTACGCCGTGGTGTCGGTGGCCGTCATCGGGCTCTACCTCGCCTTCGCCATCCCGATCTTCCTGCGCTGGAAGATGGGCGACGCCTTCGAGGCCGGCACCTGGAACAACGGGTCGAAGTACAAGTGGATGAACCTGGTCGCGGTCGCCGAGATCGTGATCATCTCGATCTACTTCGTGCTGCCGTTCACCCCGCTCGCGGTGCCGTGGAACGACGACTTCTCCTGGAAGTTCGTCAACTACGCGCCGATCCTCACGATCGGTGCGCTGGTCCTGCTGACGATCTGGTGGCACGCCTCCGCGAAGCGGTGGTTCACCGGTCCGAAGGTCACCATCGACCAGGCCGTCATCGACTCCTTCGGAGAGTGACCGTCCTGCGTGGCTGACGCCCCTCCGCTGGACCGCCTCGCCTGCCTGGCGGGGCGGTCCTGGCGTGTCCATGACCTGCCGGGCGGCCTCACCAACACCAACTTCCACGTCACCGACGACGCCGGCCTCGACGTGGTCGTGCGCTGGTCGCAGGGCGACGCCTCGCTGCTCGGCATCGACCGGGACGCGGAGGCGTTCAACACCGGCGCCGCGGCCGACGCGGGTGTCGGGGCCGAGGTGGTGGAGTACCGACCCGACCTGTCGATGCTGGTCATCTCGTTCCTGCCCGGTCGTGCGCTCCAGGACGCCGACTTCGCCGACGCCGGCGTGCTGAGGCGGGCGGCCGAGGCCACCCGTCGGCTGCACGCCGGGCCTCGCTTCCGCGGGGACTTCGACATGTTCGCCCGGCAGGCGGCCTACCTCGCCACCGTCCGGGACCGCGGCTACGCCCTGCCGCCGACGTACGGCGACCATGCCGCCGCGTGGGACGACGTACGGCGGGCGCTCGGCGTCCGCCAGGGCCCGACCGTGCCGTGCAACAACGACCTGCTCGCCGCCAACTTCATCGACGACGGTGAGCAGGTCCACCTGATCGACTACGAGTACTCGGGCAACAACGACGGCTACTTCGAGCTCGGCAACACCGCGACGGAGTGCAACCTCACGCCGGAGCAGGTGGAGGCCTACACGGAGGCGTACGTCGGTGCGCCGACCCGGGCCGACCTCGCGCGGGTCCGGCTGCAGATGCTCTGCAGCGAGTACGGCTGGTCCCTCTGGGGCTTCATCCAGGCCGCCGCCAGCCCGATCGACTACGACTTCCACGGCTGGGGGATGGACCGGTTCGAGAAGGCCGTCGCCACCTTCCGTGGCCCGGACCTCCCACGGCTCCTGGAGGATGTCACCCGTGACTGACCTTCCGTCCCGCGCCCAGGTGGTCATCGTCGGCGGTGGAGTGATCGGGACGTCGGTCGCCTACCACCTGACCCGCCTCGGCTGGACCGACGTGCTGCTGCTCGAGCAGGGCACGCTGTCGTGCGGCACGACCTGGCACGCGGCGGGCCTGGTGGGGCCGTTGCGGGCGTCGGAGAGCGGGACCCGGCTGGTGCAGTACTCCGCCGAGCTCTACGAGTCGCTCGAGGCGGAGACCGGGCTGGCGACCGGCTACCGCAACGTCGGCGGGGTCATCGTCGCGCGCACCGAGGACCGGATGGTCCAGCTCCGGCGTACGGCGGCCAATGCGGTCGCCTACGACATGGACTGCGAGCTGGTCTCGCCGGAGCGGGCGCAGGAGCTCTGGCCCGCCATGCGGGTCGACGACCTGCTGGGCGCGATCTGGCTGCCGGGCGACGGCAAGGTCAACCCGTCCGACGTGACCCAGTCGCTCGCGAAGGGCGCCCGGATGCGGGGTGCGCGGATCGCCGAGCGGGTGCGCGTCACGGACTTCACCGTCGACGAGGGCGCGTCCGGGCGCCGGGTCACCGGCGTCGTCACCGACCGGGGGGCCGTGGAGGCCGAGGTGGTCGTCAACTGCGCCGGCCAGTGGGCCAAGGGGCTCGGCGACCTGGTGGACGTCCCGGTCCCGCTGCACTCGGCCGAGCACTTCTACGTCGTGACCGAGGCGATCGAGGGCGTGCACCCGGACCTGCCGATCATGCGCGACCCCGACGGCTGGACGTACTTCAAGGAGGAGACCGGCGGCCTCGTCGTCGGCGGATTCGAGCCCGAGGCGAAGCCGTGGCGCTCGCCCGACGACCTGCCCTACCCGTTCGAGTTCCAGCTGCTCCCCGAGGACTGGGAGCACTTCTCGGTGCTGATGGACGAGGCGCTGCGGCGGATCCCTGCGCTCGAGGAGACCGGGATCCGGAAGTTCTACAACGGCCCGGAGTCGTTCACGCCCGACAACCAGTTCCTCCTCGGGGAGGCCCCCGGGCTGCGCGGCTTCTTCGTCGGCGCCGGCTTCAACTCGGTCGGCATCGCCTCCGCCGGCGGCGCGGGGCGGGCGCTGGCGGAGTGGATCGTGGCGGGCGAGCCGCAGGACGACCTGGTCGCGGTCGACGTACGCCGGTTCGCGCCCCTGCACGCCGACAACGGCTGGCTGCGCTCGCGGGTGTCCGAGGTGCTGGGCCTGCACTACGCCGTGCCCTGGCCCAACCGGGAGCTCGAGTCCGGCCGCCCGCAGCGCACCTCGCCCGTCCACGACCGGGTCGCCGCAGCCGGCGCCCTCTTCGGCACCCGGATGGGCTGGGAGCGGCCCAACGTCTTCGGTCCGCCCGGGGCCACGCTGGACTACGCGTGGGGCAAGCCGTCGTGGCTCGCCTGGTCGGCGGCCGAGCAGCGTGCGACCCGCGAGGACGTGGCGGTCTTCGACCAGACCTCGTTCTCGAAGTACGTCGTCGCCGGCCCGGACGCGCTCGAGCTTCTGCAGTGGGTGTGCGCCGCCGACGTGGAGGTGCCCGTCGGCCACTGCGTCTACACACCGTTCCTCAACGCCCGCGGCACCTACGAGGCCGACCTCACCGTCACTCGCACCGGGCCGGAGTCCTTCCTGCTGGTCTCGAGCTCGGCGACGACCGTGCGCGACCTGGACTGGCTCGCGCGCCACGGCGTGCCGGCGCAGGACGTCACCGACGCGTACGCCGTACTCGGCGTGATGGGGCCGCGCTCCCGGGCGCTGCTCTCCGCGCTCTCGGACGACGACTGGTCAGAGCCGGGCTTCCCGTTCGCCACCTCGCGCGAGGTGCGGATCGCCGGGGTCGACGTGCGCGCGACCCGGATGACCTACGTCGGCGAGCTCGGTTGGGAGCTGATGGTGGCGGTGGCCGATGCCGGCACCGTCCACGACGCCGTCACGCTGGGCGGCGCCCGCGACGCCGGCTACTACGCGATCGAGTCGCTCCGCCTGGAGAAGGGCTACCGCGCCTTCGGCCGGGAGCTCACGCCCGACTACGGCCCGGTGGAGGCCGGCCTGGTCTTCGCGACGGCGCGCTCGGGCACGAAGGACTTCCTCGGCCGGGCCGCGCTCGAGGCCCACCGCGCGGAGCTCGCCGACGGCGGACCCCGGCGCCGGCTGGTGTCGCTGGTGGTCGACTCACCGGACCCGATGCTGTGGGGCGGCGAGCTGCTGCTGCGCGACGGCACACCGATCGGGCAGGTCACCAGCGCCGCCTGGGGCGAGACCGTCGGCGCCTGCGTCGCACTCGGCTACCTCCGACACGACGGGCCCGTCACGTCCGACTGGCTCGCATCCGGGTCGTTCGAGGTCGACGTCGCGGGGGAGCGGTACGCCGTACGCGCGTCCTTGAAGGCACCCCTCGCCCAGGACACGGCCTAGGTTGGTGCCCGTGCACCGGATCTTCACGACCAGCGTCGCCTCGGTCTACCCCCACTACGTGGCCAAGGTCGAGCGGAAGGGCCGCACGAAGGCCGAGCTCGACCAGGTCATCGAGTGGCTGACCGGCTTCGACGAGGAGGCGCTCCAGCGGCATCTCGACGACGACACGACCTTCGAGGACTTCTTCGCCGACGCGACCCTCAACCCGAACGTCTCGCTCATCACGGGCGTCGTGTGCGGCATCCGGGTCGAGGAGATCGAGGACCCGTTGATGCAGCAGGTCCGCTACCTCGACAAGCTCGTCGACGAGCTCGCTCGCGGCAAGGCGATGGAGAAGGTGCTCCGGGCATAGCGCCCCGACCGACCGAATCGAAGGTCTGGGGCGGGGCGTCCGTGGGTACGAGTGCCCCATGGATCTCACCCTCACTTCCTTGCACCGCACGACCAGGATGGGGATCGGCGCCGTCGCCGTCATCGCCTCCGCGCTGGCCGTCGCCCCCGCCGTGCCGGCCTCTGCCGACACGTCGGCCGCGGCCACGAAGGCCGTCCCGAGCGACGGCACCCCGCGAGACGCCAGGCTGACCATCCGGGCCGTCGGCATCCACCGACTGCCGGTCATCGCCTACCGCGGGAAGACCGACGACGCGCCGGGCACCCGGATCCAGAACCGCGGGATCGCCGCGGCGTCGAACGGACCGCAGGGCGGCACCGGCCCGGGCGGGATCGGCAATTACCAGGTCGCGGCCCACCGGACCTCCCACGGCGGCGTCTTCCGGCACACGCCGTCGCTGCACCGCGGCGACAAGGTGATCGTGGACGTACGCCGCTGGCGCTACGTGTACGTTGTCAAGAAGACCCGCTGGGTGTCGTTCCGCTCGGCGAAGTCGCTCCGCGCCCAGCGCGCGGAGGTCCCCGGGCACCCCGGCCAGAAGGCGACGCGTGCGTACATCACCATCTCGACCTGTGCGACGCCCGAGGACCACGCCCGCGGCAACTACTGGACCGACAGCCTCGGCAACCCGGAGCACCGCATCGACAAGGTCGGCGTCCTGGTCGCCCGTCTGCCCAACCCGTTCTGGAAGCCGCAGCAGCGCTGACTCGCGGCCCCGGGGCCCGACGTTTGGTCACCAAGCGCAGACCGGGAGCGCTCCCATGCACGGTTGGTGACCAAACGTGTGGGGCTGCCGGGTGCCAGCGGGCGCCGTCAGCCCTTGACCGCACCCTCCAGCCCGCCGCGCAGGAACAGCCGCTGGAAGACCAGGAAGAACGCGATCGGCAGCGCGCAGGAGATCAGCAGGGCGGCGAGGACCACGTCGAGCTCGGTGACCGCGGCGAGCCGGGGCAGCCGGACCGAGAGCGGCTGCTTGGCGGGGTCGGGCAGCACCACGAGCGGCCAGACGAAGTCCTTCCAGGCGGCCAGGACGGCGAAGACCGAGACGACGCCGAGGACCGGGCGCGACATCGGCAGCACGATGTGCCAGAAGAGCCGGAAGTCGCCGCAGCCGTCCACCCGGGCGGCGTCGATGACCTCGCGTGGCAGGTTGTCGAAGAAGCGCTTGACCAGGGCCACGTTGAACGCGCTCGCTCCGGCCGGGAGGAAGGCCCCCCAGTAGGTGTTCACGAGGTTCCAGTGCGTGAACGGGAGGTCGAGCACCGTCAGGTAGAGCGGGACGAGCAGCACGACGGCGGGCACGAACATGGTCGCGAGCACGAGGCCGTAGAGGATCCGGCTGCCGCGCGGCCGCAGGATCGCGAGCGCGTAGCCGCCGGTGACCGCGACGAGCATCTGGACGGCCCACGACCCGATCGCGATGACGACGGTGTTCCAGAAGTAGAGCTTGAGGTCGATCTCGACCCACGCGGTGCGCAGGTTCTCCCAGTCGGTGCCGTGCGGCCACAGCGCGAGCGGGTAGCGCAGGGTGTCCTGGGTCGGCGTGATCGCGGACTTGGCCAGCCACAGGATCGGGCCGAGGCACGCGATCAGCAGGAAGACCAGGAGACCGCCGTTGACGATCGTGCGGCCGATCCGGACCCCGGGGCGACGGCGCTCGAACGCCGAGGTGATGGTGCGGGTCTCGCCCGCTGCCCGGCGACGGCGTCGCCGACGCGGGAGCGGCCCGGAGAGCTCCGGCTCGGGCTCCGGCTGGACGTCGGGGGTGTGCTGCACCAGCGTGCTCACTCGGACCAGCTCCTCGTGACGCGGAAGTAGACGACGGACATCAGGGCGAGCGCCGCGGCGAGCATCAGGCTCAGCGCGGTCGCCTTCCCGTAGTCCCCGCCGGTGGTGTTGGCGAAGGCGTAGTTGTAGACCAGCAGCAGCACCGTGAGCGTCGCGTTGTCAGGGCCGCCGTCGGTGAAGAGGTAGGGCTCGAGGAAGACCTGCGAGGTGCCGATGATCTGCAGGATCAGGGTGATCAGCATGATGCTGCGCAGGTGCGGGAGCGTGACGTGCCAGACCTTCGCGAGGATGCCGGCGCCGTCGGCCTCCGCGGCGTCGTACAGCTCGGGGGGCACGGAGACGAGGGCCGCGAGGTAGATGATCACGGTCCCGCCGGCGGCCGCCCAGGTCGCCTCGAGGACCAGCGACGGCATCGCCCAGCTCGCGTCCTCCAGCCACGGCACCGGGCCGAGCCCGAACCAGCCGAGGATCGTGTTGAAGACGCCCGTCGGCTCGGCGTCGTAGAAGAACCGCCACAGGAGCACGGCGACGGCGGGCGGTACGACGACCGGCAGGTAGGCGAGCAGCGAGTAGAGACCGCGGGCCCGGCGTACGTCGCTCATCACCACCGCCAGGATCAGCGGCACCGGGTAGCCGATGACGAGGGCCAGTACGGCGAACCAGGCCGTGTTCTGGACGGCGGTCGTGAGCAGCGGGTCGTCCAGCACGGCGCGGAAGTTGTCGAGGCCGACGTAGGTGGCCGGCGTGACCATGTTGGTCTGCTGGACGCTCATCACGAACGAGCGGACGATCGGCCACCACGAGAAGAGGCCGAAGACCAGGAGCATGGGCAGCAGGAAGACGAGGGGGCCCAGGGACCTCCCGAGCCGCTCAGGCAGGCGAGGGAGTCGGGCGAGGAGCGCGGTCATGGTCCCTTCCAGGGAACTTGTCCGGAGTCGGGCGAGGTACGGAGATGAGGGCCGGCCGGCACCGTCGAGGAGGGGTGCCGGCCGGCCCGGACCGGTCAGCCCAGCAGTGCCTGGGCCTGGTCGTTGGCGTCCGAGAGCAGCGAGTCGATGTCCGCGTTCTCGTCGGTGAGCACCTTCTGCACGACCGAGTCGAGGATCCCGTAGACCTCCTGGGTGTGGGCCGGCGGCTCCGGCACCAGGGTCTGGTCGAAGACACCGTCGGTGAACGACGTCATCTGGTCGAGCGGGACGTTCACGTAGGGCTTGATCGCGTCCTGCACGGACTGCCACGTCGTCTCGTCGAAGATCGGCAGGGTCGGCGTACCGATCGGCTGGTCGCTGGCCTTGAGGACCTCGGCGTCGGCCACGGCCCGGTCGGGGTCGTAGTTCTTCGCCTCGCGGTAGAAGTCGTTCCACTGCACGGCGGCCTCCTGCTCGGCGGGCGTGGCCTTCGCGGAGACCGCGGCCACCGACCCACCACCGAGGATGCCGGCATCCGGCGAGTCGGACAGCGGGAGCACGGCCAGGCCGTAGGAGTCCGGGTCGACCTGGTTGGTGGTCACCAGTGCGTTGTAGACGTCGGAGCCCGACATGTACATGCCGACCTTGCCGGCGGCGAACGCCTCGTTGATCGGCGCCCACTCGTAGTTGGTGTTCTTGCCCATCGACTCGTCGGTCCAGCGCATGTCGTGCAGCATCTGCAGGCCCTGGGCGGTGGCATCGTTGTCGATGGTCGCGGTGGCGCCGTCGTCCGACTCCATCCGGCCTCCGAGCGCGTAGGTCAGCGTGGTGAGCATCCAGCCGCCCGTGTTGTTGGTGCTCATCTGGGCGTAGCCGGCCTTGCCGGTCTTGTCGGCGATCGCCTGCGCGTCGCTGCGGACCTCGTCCCACGTGGTCGGGGGCGAGTCCGGGTCGAGACCGGCCTGCTCGAAGAGGTCGCGGTTGTAGTGCAGCCCGACGCCGTACACGTCGGTCGGGAGCCCGTAGATCTTGCCGTCCGTGCCCTGGGCGGCCGCGAGGACGCTCGGGTTGAAGTCCTCGGCGTACGGCAGCTCGTTGACGTACTGCGTCACGTCGGCGATCTGCTGCCGCTCGGCGAGGCCCTTGGTGTCGGTGAACGGGACCCGGAACGTGGTCGGCAGCTGGTTGCCCGCGAGCTGCGTCGAGAACGTCTCGGCGTTCCACTCCCACTCGATCGGCTTCACGACGATGTCGGGGTGGTCCTTCATGAAGGCGTCGGCCTGCTTCTTGACGGCGTCGATGGTGCCCTGCTCGTCGCCGGGCCGCCAGCCCTCGACCGTGATCGTGGTCTTGCCGTCGCTCTTGGTGTCCTCGTCGCTGCCGCAGGCGGCGGCGAGGAGGGAGACGCTCGCGAGGGAGGCGATGGTCGCCAGCGCGGTCAGGCCGCGCCGTCGGTGGTTCCTCATGGGAGAACTCCTTGATGGTGGTGGTGGAGCGGTGGTGGAGGTGGTGCGTGGCTGGTGCTGCCGGGGGTCTGGCTCACCCGAGATCGAGCCAGGCCGTGGCGTCGGTGGGCAGGCGTCCTCCTTCCAGCGGCACGCTGGCGAGCCAGGTCTGCACGGAGGACGGCAGGTCGACCGGACCGCCCGAGAAGTTGGTGACCGAGGCGAAGCGGTCGCCCCGGCGGAAGGCGATCACCTCGGCACCGAGGTCCAGCCAGGTCAGGCTCCCGGCGCCCAGGTCGGGGTCGTCGTGGCGGATCCGGAGCGCGGCCCGGTAGAGCTCGAGCATCGAGTCCGGGTCGTCGGCCTCGGCGGCGGCGGTCAGCCCCGCCCAGGTGTCAGGCTGGGGGAGCCAGGGCTCACCCGCGACGTCGCTGAAGCCGTACGGCGCCGCCGACCCCGACCACGGGAACGGCACGCGACAGCCGTCCCGGCCGGGATCGACGCCACCCGAGCGGGCGTGCATCGGGTCGTCGATCCGGTCCAGCGGGAGGTCCTCGACCTCGGGGAGCCCGAGCTCCTCGCCCTGGAAGAGGTAGAAGGCGCCCGGCAGCGCCATCGCGAGGAGGGCCGCGGCGCGGGCCCGCCGGTGACCGAGCGCGAGGTCGGTCGGGGTGCCGAACCGCTTGGCCTCGAACGCGAACGACGTGTCGGCGCGGCCGTAGCGAGTCACCGGCCGGGTCACGTCGTGGTTCGAGAGCACCCACGTCGCCGGCGCGCCCACGCTCTCGTGCACCGCGAGCGTCTGCTCGATCGAGCGGCGCAGCGCGGCCGCCTCCCACGGCGAGGCCAGGTAGTCGAAGTTGAAGGCCGAGTGCAGGACCCCCGGGCGGAGGTACCGCGCGAAGCGCTCGGCGTCGGGGAGCCAGATCTCGCCGATCAGCACCCGGTCGGGGCCGTAGGACTCGGCGACCCGGCGCCACGCGCGGTAGATGCCCTGGAGGTCCTCGCGGTCGACGTACGGGTGCTCGCCGGGGTCCAGGTCCGGTCGCACCTCGGGCAGCGTGGCGTCCTTGGCGAGCAGGGCGGCGGAGTCGATGCGGATCCCTGCGACGCCGCGGTCGAACCAGAACCGCAGGATCTCCTCGTGCTCGCGGACCACGTCGGGGTGGCCCCAGTTGAGATCGGGCTGGCCGGGGGCGAAGAGGTGCAGGTACCACTGCTCCGGCGTCCCGTCGGGCGTGGTCAGCCGGGTCCACGCCGGTCCGCCGAACTCCGACACCCAGCCGTTCGGGAGCAGCTCACCGTCCGCGCCGAGCCCGTCGCGGAACCAGAACCGCTCCCGCTCGGGCGAGCCCGGACCGGCCGCGACCGCCGCCTGGAACCAGGCGTGCTGGTCGGACACGTGGTTGGGGACCACGTCGACGATGGTGCGGATGCCGAGGTCCAGCGCATCCCGGATCAGGCCCTCTGCCTCCGCGAGGTCGCCGAACGACGGGTCGATGGCGCGGTAGTCGGCGACGTCGTACCCGCCGTCGGCCATCGGCGAGGGGTACCAGGGGGTGAACCAGATGGCGTCCACGCCGAGCTCGGCGAGGTAGGGCAGCCGGCTGCGGACGCCGGCGAGGTCGCCGGTGCCGTCGCCGTTCGCGTCGGCGAAGCTGCGCGGGTAGACCTGGTAGATCGCCGCGGTTCGCCACCAGTCCGCGGCCGGGGTCCCGGGGTCGGACGCTGCGGTGGTGGGACGCAGGTCGGTGCTCACGCGTCAGGTCCTCGTTCCCGGTAGTGGTGCTCGTCACAGGGGTGACGGCGCCGGGAACGCTAGGAGGGCTTGCAGAGCACTGCAAGAACCTGACAGTACGTAATTAGTTTCCAGATCTTGCAGCAACGGCGAGCGCGCTTGCAGGCCGGGTGGAGCGCCGGACGACGAGCTCGGGCTCGAAGAGCAGCTCGTCCGCGGGCGCCTCCTCGCCGCGGAGCTGGGTCAGCAGCGCCGCGACCGCGGCCCGGCCCATCGCCTCGATCGGCTGGCGCACGGTCGTCAGCGGCGGCTCGACGGACGACATGAACGCCGAGTCGTCGTAGCCGATCACCGAGACGTCCTCGGGCACCCGGAGCCCAGCGCGGCGGACGGCCCGGATCGCCCCGAGGGCGAGCGGGTCGCTCGCGCAGACGAGTGCCGTGGCGCCGCGGCCGACCAGGGTGCTCGCCGTCGCCTGGCCGCTCTGCAGCGAGAACTGGCTGTGCCCCACTAGGTCCTCGGCGAGGTCCAGGTGGGCGCGCGCCGCGGCGAGCTTGCGCAGCGACGGCTCGTGGTCGCGCGGTCCGAGGACGAGGCCGATGCGCTCGTGGCCGAGCGAGCGCAGGTGCTCCAGGGACTGCTCCATGGCGCTGGCGTCGTCGCAGACGATGCTGGGGAAGGGCAGGCGCTCGATCCCGGCGTTGATCAGGACGACCGGGAGCTTGCGCCGCGCGAGCCGGTCGTAGTGCTCGTGGTCGGCGTCGGCCTGGCTGTAGAGGCCACCGGCGAAGATGATGCCGGCGACCTGCTGCTGCTCGAGCAGCATGTCGACGTACCCGGCCTCGGCTCCGGCCTCGTTGATCTGGGTGCAGAGCACCGGCGTGAGCCCGTTCTGGGAGAGCAGCGCCCCGACGACCTCGGCGAGCGCCGGGAAGATCGGGTTGGACAGCTCGGGCAGGACCAGGCCGACCAGCCGCGCGCGCTCGCCGCGCAGCTTGGTCGGGCGCTCGTAGCCGAGCACGTCGAGCGCGGTCAGCACGGTCTCGCGGGTGGCCGCCGAGACGCCGGGCTTGCTGTTCAGCACCCGGCTGACCGTCGCCTCGCTCACGCCCGCCCGGGCGGCCACCTCGGCCAGTCGTCGCGTCATGACGGCAATGTACCGCGACGAGGACCGCAAAAATCTGATAACGAGTTGCAGGAACCTGTCAGGCCGGCCGCAACCCGGAGGCTGCGGACTGCGGCCTCGTTACCGAACCGTGTCCGAATGCCGCAGGCGGAAGGCGACCAGCAGCCCGGCGCACAGCGCCCCCAGGGTGCCGAGGGTCTCGTCGCCCAGGGTGTCCTCGTACGCCGTGTCGAGCTCGGTGCCGTGTCGGATGAACGTGTACCACTCGCCGAGCTCCCACCCGATCGCCAGCAGCGCGCCCAGCCCGGTGATCAGCAGCACCTGCGCCCAGGTCGGGCGCACCGGTCGGGCGATCAGCAGGCCGATGCCGCTGAGCAGGAAGAACCAGTTCACGAAGTGGTTCATGTCGTCCCACCACGTCACCGAGTCGTAGAGGTCGAGGCTGTTGCCGGTCACGTCGACCAGGAAGCCCAGCATGATGAGCGAGAACGCGCCGTACGGCGCTGGCGCCTCCGGTCGCCGGCGCTTGACGACGACCCACCAGATCGCCGGCACCAGCAGCATCATCGCGGGGTAGGCGATGAGTCGGGCGCCGAACGCCTTGTCGGCGAACCGCTCGATCCCGGGCGCCCACTCGGCCACCGCGAGCTGGCCGATCGTGAGCGCCAGGATGAGGACGGGGACCCACCACGGGACGCTGGGTGCGGGAGGCTTCCGGCGTGGCTTCACGCGAGGATGGTGGCAGGAATACCTGGGCAGCGTCCCTCGTTGTGGGGATAGTTCGGAATTCAATTACCGAACGACCCACCTACCTTCAGGAGTGAGCGGACATGCAGTTCGGCATCTTCACCGTCGGCGACGTCACGGCGGACCCCACCACGGGCCGGACGCCGACCGAGCACGAGCGGATCAAGGCGACCGTCGAGATCGCGAAGAAGGCCGAGGAGATCGGGCTCGACGTCTTCGCCACCGGCGAGCACCACAACCCGCCGTTCATCGCGTCGAACCCGACCGCGACGCTGGCCTACATCGGCGCGAAGACGGAGAACATCATCCTGTCGACCGCGACCACGCTCATCACGACGACCGACCCTGTCCTCATCGCGGAGGACTACGCGAAGATCCAGCACCTCACCGATGGTCGCGTCGACCTGATGATGGGTCGCGGCAACACCGGCCCGGTCTACCCGTGGTTCGGCAAGGACATCCGCGACGGCATCAACCTGGCCGTCGAGAACTACGCGCTGCTGCGCCGCCTCTGGGACGAGGACGTCGTCAACTGGGAGGGCCGCTTCCGTACGCCGCTCCAGGGCTACACCTCGACCCCGCGCCCGCTCGACGGCGTCTCGCCGTTCGTCTGGCACGGCTCGATCCGCAGCACCGAGATCGCCGAGCAGGCGGCGTACTACGGCGACGGGTTCTTCCACAACCACATCTTCTGGCCGGCCGGGCACACGAAGCAGATGGTCGACCTCTACCGGCGCCGCTTCGAGCACTACGGCCACGGCACCGCCGACCAGGCCATCGTGGGCCTGGGTGGGCAGTTCTTCATGCGGAAGAACAGCCAGGACGCGGTCGACGAGTTCCGCCCGTACTTCGACAACGCCCCGGTCTACGGTCACGGCCCCTCCCTGGAGGACTTCACCGAGGCCACGCCGCTGACGGTCGGGTCGCCGCAGCAGGTGCTCGAGCGGACGCTCGGCTTCCGTGACTACGTCGGCCACTACCAGCGCCAGCTCTTCCTGGTCGACCACGCCGGCCTGCCGCTGAAGACGGTGCTGGAGCAGCTCGACCTGCTCGGGGAGATCCTCCCCGACCTGCGTGCCGGGATGGCCGAGGGTCGACCGGCCCACGTCCCGGACGCGCCCACCCACGCGTCCCGCGTCGCGGCCGCCGGTGGCGCCCACGACTCGACGGTCTACGCCGAGGCCGACAGCGCGACCGGCCACCGTGCCGAGGACGCCCAGCACACCGAGGAGGTGACGGCATGACGAAGCTCGTGGTGATCAGCGCGGGGCTGAGCGTCCCGTCGTCCACGCGGCTGCTCGCCGACCGGCTCACCGCCGCGACGGTCGAGGCGCTCGAGGACGTCGAGGTCACCCATGTCGAGCTGCGCGACCTGGCCCACCAGGTCACCGACCAGCTGCTCACCGGGTTCCCCGGTGCCGAGCTGGCCGCGGCCCAGGACGCCGTACGCGCGGCCGACGGGCTGGTCGTGGTGACGCCGGTCTTCTCCGCGTCGTACTCCGGGCTCTTCAAGTCGTTCTTCGACGTGCTGGAGACCGGGGTGCTCGACGGCAAGCCGGTGCTGGTCGCCGCGACCGCCGGCACCGCCCGGCACTCGCTGGTGCTCGAGCACGCGCTGCGACCGCTCTTCGCCTACCTGCACGCGGTCGTCGTGCCGACGGGCGTCTTCGCCGCGAGCGAGGACTTCGCCGGCACCGACCTGGACCGGCGGGTCACCCGGGCCGCCGGGGAGCTTGCGCTGCTGATGGGCAAGGTCAGCCCGGTGGACAGCGCCACCTCGCACGTCCTGGCGGGCCGCCGCACGGTCGAGGACGAGCTCGCCGAGCCCACGCCGTTCGAGCAGCTGCTCCGCGAAGCCTCCGGGCGCTGAGCTCCACCCGTCCGGCTCAGCCGTCGCCGATGGTGAGCCGGACGGCGTCACCGTCCCGGGCGAGCAGTCCTGCCTGTGGCCGGGTGCCCGTCACGTAGTGGGGGAAGTCGACCTGGGGTGACCGGCCCCTGAGGCCGGCCGTGCCGAGAAGATCCATCGCGTCGGTGACCTCGGCGCCGTACGGGATGACGGGCACCGTGGTGAGCCCGGGCGGCAGGACCGTCAGCGAGCGCATCATCCGCCTGACGAACGCCGACGGCGACGGCCCGAGGTAGAAGAGGTGGAACGACGCGGCGAGGCTCGGGACGGCGAAGTCGAGCGTGCAGGGCCCACTCGCGCCGGCCCGGCAGCGGACGCCGCCGTGCCGCAGCTCGACGCCGCGCACCTCGGTCCGGAGCCGCAATGGGCCCAGGTCGGCGCTGTCGACGTGCAGGACCGATCCGCGGGCACGGACCAGTGGGCACGGCACCGGCGGAGTGGCATCGCTGGTCAACCAGACCGTGTCCGGCGCGGCCGGCTGGCAGGGCTCGGTCGACGTCGCCCAGGTCCGGGGCACGGCGACCACGACCTCGTTGATGCCCTGCCAACGGGTCCCTGGCGGCGGTGCGGGGACAGCCACGGCTGGTGCGTTCGACGCCGGTGCCGGGCCGTCGGTGCAGCCCGACAGAAGCCCCAGGGCGATCGCAACGACCAGCAGCGCGCTCCCTGCCCGACCCGTCATGGCGGTGGGACGTGGCTCCCGCCCTCACGGTTCCGGTCGAGCCGGTCCGGACCCCTCAGTGCTGGTAGGTGCCGTGAATGAGGGCGCGACCGGCGGTCTTGAACGCCAGGTTGAACGAGACGACGGCCGCCGAGGCGTCGGAGTCGACGCCGAGGGACTCCTCCTTCACCGCGTGCACCACGAAGAAGTAGCGGTGCACCTGGTCACCCGGCGGGGGAGCGGCGCCCATGAACGCCTTCGACCCGCCGTCGTTGCGGCACATGAACGCGTTCCCGGGCAGCGTCGCTCCCTCGGCGCCGGCGCCCGCGTCGAGCGAGGTCACGTCGGCCGGCAGGTCCACGAGGACCCAGTGCCAGAACCCGCTCGGGGTCGGCGCGTCGGGGTCGAAGCAGGTGACCGTGTAGCTCTTGGTGCCTTCCGGAGCGCCGTCCCAGGACAGCTGGGGGGAGGTGTTGCCGGCGTCCGCGACCTGGTCGTCCTTCAGCGGGTCGCCATCGGACACGTCGGTGCTCGTCACGGTGAACGACGGCACGGACGGGAGCAGGTCGTAGGGGTTGGGGGTGACCGGGCGGTCGAGAGTCATGGTGCTCCTCACGTAGGGGAATCCGCGGAACGAGCCCAACGTAGTCCGGTGGATGAACCCGCGTCATGGGTCGGGGGCGGCGTGCCGGGATGATGGTGCGATGGACGACTTCCCCCTCTACCCCTCCGGACTGCGGCTGACGGGTCGTCGCGTGGTCGTGGTGGGCGGCGGCCACGTCGCCCAGCGGCGGGTGCCGCAGCTGATCGCGGTCGGGGCCGATGTCCACGTGGTCTCGCCGGAGATCACGCCGGCGATCGAGGGCATGGTCGGGGCCGGTGAGATCACCTGGCACGAGCGCGGCTTCGTCGCCGCCGACCTCGACGAGACGTGGTACGTCATCGCCGCGACGGCCGACCACGACGTCAACGAGGAGATCTCCGCCGCCGCCGAGGCGCGGCGGATCTTCTGCGTCCGGTCGGACGACGCGACCCGGGCGACCGCCTGGACCCCGGCCGTCGGCCGGCACGCGGGGGTCACCGTCGCGGTGCTGGGTCAGCGCGAGCCGCGTCGCTCCGCCGCCGTACGCGACGAGATCCTGGAGGGTCTGCGCGAGGGCACGATCGTCGCCCGGCACGAACGGGACCGGACCCCCGGCGTGGTGCTGGTCGGCGGTGGGCCGGGCGATCCGGAGCTGATCTCGGTCGCGGGGCGCAAGGCACTGATGGAGGCGGACCTGGTCGTGGCCGACCGGCTCGCTCCGCGCGAGCTCCTCGGCGAGCTGCCCGCCGACGTCGAGCTGGTGGACGTCGCCAAGCTGCCGCGAGGCCGCTCCGCGCAGCAGGCGGAGATCAACCGGCTGATCGTCGAGGGTGCGCTGGCGGGCAAGCGGGTGGTGCGGTTCAAGGGCGGCGACAACTTCGTCTTCGGGCGCGGCTACGAGGAGGTGATCGCCTGCCGCGAGGCGGGGGTGCCGGTGACTGTCATCCCGGGGCTGTCGAGCTCGGTGTCGGTCCCGGCCGTGGCGGGCATCCCGGTGACCCATCGCGGCATCACCCACGAGTTCACGGTGGTCTCCGGCCACCTGCCACCGGGCCACCCCGAGTCGCTGGTGAACTGGCCGGCACTCGGTCAGCTCGCGGGCACCGTCGTGCTGATGATGGCCGTGGAGAACGCACCCGCGATCGCGGCGGCGCTGGTCGCCGGCGGACGGCCGGCCACGACGCCGGTCGGCGTCGTCTGCGACGGCACGATGCCGGGGGAGCGCACGGTCCTCGCGACGCTCGGCACGCTCGCCGACGAGCTCGTCGCCCACGACGTACGTCCGCCCGCGATCATCGTGGTCGGCGAGGTCGTGGCGGTCGCCCACCCCGAGGTCTACTCCGGGGCCGTCGGGTCCTGATGGCGACGATCCTCGCGGTCGACGACCCGGCCGACCCGCGGCTGGGGGACTATCGCGACCTGCGCGACGTCGAGCTGCGCAAGCACCTCGAGGCGGAGCACGGCCTCTTCCTGGCCGAGGGCGAGAAGGTGGTGCGGCGCGCGGTCGAGGCCGGCTTCGCGCCGCGGTCCT
Organism: Nocardioides sp. Root1257; assembly: GCF_001425175.1. Taxonomy (GTDB): domain Bacteria; phylum Actinomycetota; class Actinomycetes; order Propionibacteriales; family Nocardioidaceae; genus Nocardioides. The sequence goes on from NZ_LMDV01000001.1 coordinate 159,367, forward strand.
TCCTGATGGCCGAGCGCTGGGTCGACGGGCTCGCCGACGTCCTGGCGACCACCGACGCGCCCTGCTACGTGATGACCGAGTCCGCCGCCGAGCGGGTGACCGGCTTCCACGTGCACCGTGGCGCGTTGGCGTCGTTCGCCCGCAATCCTCTGCCGGCCGTCGACGCCGTCCTTGCCGGCGCCCGGTCGGTGCTGGTCCTGGAGGACCTGGTCGACCACACCAACGTCGGCGCGATCTTCCGCTCCGGTGCGGCCTTCGGCTTCGACGCCGTGCTCCTGGCGCCACGGTGCGCCGACCCGCTCTACCGGCGCGCGATCAAGGTCGGCATGGGCGCGGTCTTCAGCACCCCGTGGACCCGGCTGCCGGACTGGTACGACGCCCTGCCCTCGCTGTCGGCCGCCGGCTTCACGACCGTCGCGCTGACGCTGGCCGACGACGCGACCGCGATCGAGGACGCCGTCGCCGGCGTCGATCGCGTCGCGCTGGTGCTCGGCTCCGAAGGCCACGGCCTCTCGCCCCGCTGGGAGCGGTCCGCCGACCGCCGCGCCGTCATCCCGATGCGCGAGGGCATCGACTCTCTCAACGTCGCCGCCGCCACCGCCGTGGCGTGCTACATCACCGCCCGGCGCTGAGCCTCCGGCTCCGCGGTTTGGTCACCAAGCGCAGACCGGGAACGCTCCCATGCACGGTTGGTGACCAAACCTGCGAGCCGGAGGCCGCTCAGATCCAGCGACGCAGCTTGAAGACACCCCACAGCGTCACGCTCACCAGCAGCATCATCACCAGAGCGATCGGGTAGCCGTAGGCCCAGTGCAGCTCCGGCATGTGGTCGAAGTTCATGCCGTAGACCGTGCCGACCAGGGTCGGGGCGAAGAGGATGGCCGCCCAGGCCGAGATCCGCTTCACGTCGTCGTTCTGGTCGATGCTGGCCTCGGACAGGGCGCGCATCTCCTCGTTCTGCCGCTGGGCGACCAGGGTCGCGTTCACGGTCAGGATGTCGCGGAGCAGCTGGCGGAAGCCGTCGACCTGCTCGATCACCTGGATGAGGTGGTCCTCGACGTCGCGCAGGTAGCGCTGGAGCTCGGGGTCGGTCCCGTACTTCTCGAAGCCGGCGGTCAGGTTCGTGAGCACGGCGAGCAGCGGCCGGGTGGCGCGCTGGAACTCGATCACCTCGCGGGACAGCTCGTAGATGCGCCGCGACACCTGCGGGTCACTGCCGAAGACCTCGGTCTCGATCTCGTCGATGTCGTTGCCGAGCCCCGCCACGACCGGCGCGTAGCCGTCGACGATCCGGTCGAGGATGGCGTAGAGGATCGCCTCGGGGCCGAGCGCCAGCAGGTCGGGGTTGCTCTCGAGGCGGCGGCGTACGGCGGAGAGGTCCGGCGACTCGCTGTGCCGGACGGTGATCACGAAGTCGGCGCCGACGAAGACGTGCACCTCGCCGAAGTCCACCTCCTCGCGCGCGTCGTCGTAGTGCGCCGCGCGCAGCACGACGAAGAGGGTGTCGTCGTAGCGCTCCAGCTTGGGCCGCTGGTGCGCGACGATCGCGTCCTCGATGGCCAGCTCGTGCAGGTCGAACTCGTCGGCGATCGAGCCCAGCTCGTGGTGGTCGGGACGGTAGAGGCCGATCCACGCCACGGCGTCCTCGTGATCCCGCAGGGAGCGGTAGGACTCTGCGAGCGTGGTGGGCGAGTCGACCCGGTCGCCGGCGACGTAGACGGCGCTGTCGACCATGCTGTCGCGGTTGCCGATGCGTTCGACGGCCAGCGAGGCACCCGGCGTGGCCGAGGCGCGTCGTACGCCGGGGCGGCGGACGCGGTCCGTCAGCGAGCGGATCGGCTTGAAGCTGCGGTCAGACATGGCGGGACCTCAGAGTTCGTGCGGGTGCGGGAGGGGGAGCGGCAACTGTCGCTATGCACTGCACTCACCTCCGTCAGTCCGGGTCCTGCGCCGACGTCGAGAAGCGTACGCCGCGGCTCAGCCGGCCGGCCACTCGGGCGGGAAGTCCGCGGCCACCTTGTCGTGCGCCTTCTGGAGCTTCTTGCGGAGCTTGGTCGGGATGCGGTCGCCGAACACGGTGCCGAGGGTGTGGTCGGTCTCGTGCTGCAGGCACCTGGCCAGCAGCCCGTCGCCGGAGAACTCCACGAGCTCGCCGTCGAGACCGGTGCCGCTGACCGAGGCGAAGTCGGGACGGGCGCACTCGATGAAGGCGCCCGGGAAGGACAGGCAGCCCTCGTCGTCGGCATCGAGGTTGCGGTCCTTGCCCTCGGGGAGGGTGAGGACGGGGTTGCAGACGACGCCGACCGTACGACGGCCGTCGGCGTCGGGGCAGTCGAAGACGAACATCGCGACGTCCTCGCCGATCTGGCAGGCGGCCAGGCCGACGCCGTCCGCGGCGTACATCGTGGCGACCATGTCGGCGGCCAGGGCGCGCAGCGCGTCGTCGTACGTCCGGACCTGCGCCTGGGGGCGGTGCATCACGGGCGTGCCCCACCGGGTCATCGGGCGCACCGTGCCTCCGGTCGGGAGCGGGCCGTGGGGGGCGAGGGGCTGGTCGGACTGGTCGGGCATGAGGAGGAGCGTAGCCAGCGTGTGACCCGACCCACGGACCGCGTCGTAGCGCTCGTTGTAACTCCGAGTTACATTTGCATCATGTCCCTCCTCACCAGCCTCCGCCCGGGCGGCCGGCACGGCATCGCCGCCACGGAGACGCGCGACCCGATCGGGTACGCCGTCGCCGCGCTCAGCCGCCTCGCGCAGAGCGACGTGCTCGACCGTCTCGGGCTCCGCAAGCAGACCGAGACCGCCGTCTACACGGCCACCCGCGGTGGCTTCAGGACCATCACCCGAGCCGGGCGGACCTTCGCCCGGGCCGGGGCGCAGGGGAGTCCCGGGTCCCGGCCGGTCACCGCCACCCGCCCCGGGGTCTTCGACCTCACGCCGAGCGAGGACGAGCAGATGCTCGTCGACGTGGTCACCGAGCTGGCCGCCGAGGTGCTGCGCCCGGCGGCCGCCGAGGCCGACGAGACCTGCGTCGCTCCCGAGGTCGTGCTCAAGGCCGGCCTCGAGGTCGGGCTGCCGATCCTCGGCCTGCCCGAGGAGCTCGGCGGGATCACCGAGGAGCGCTCGGCGGTCGCCGGGGCCCTGGTCGCCGAGGCCCTCGCGCACGGCGACCTCGGGCTCGCCGTGGCGTCCCTGGCGCCCGGCTCGGTCGCCACCGCCCTCGGGCTCTGGGGGAGCGAGGCACAGCAACAGACCTACCTGCCCGCCTTCACGTCCGACGACGTGCCGGCCGCGGCCATCGCGCTGACCGAGCCGACCGTGCTCTTCGACGTCCTCGCGCCCGCCACGACCGCGGTCCGCACCGACGACGGGTTCGTGCTCAACGGCCTGAAGTCGGCGGTGCCGCGCGGAGCGGACGCGGAGCTGTTCGTGGTCGGCGCCTCCCTCGACGGCGCCCCCGTGCTCTTCCTCGTCGAGGCCGGGGCGGCCGGCCTCCAGGTCGAGGCGGACCCCGCGATGGGCGTCCGCGCGGCCGGGCTCGCCCGCCTGCACCTGGACGGCGTCGCCGTCCCGGAGGACGCCGTCCTCGGCACGACCGACGGCACGACGTACGCCGAGTGCGTGCGGCTCTCCCGCCTGGCCTGGTGCGCCCTCGGCGTCGGCGTCGGGCAGGCGGTGCTCGACTACGTGACGCCGTACGTGAAGGAGCGGGAGGCGTTCGGGGAGCCGGTCGCCCACCGGCAGTCGGTCGCCTTCATGGTCGCCAACATCGCGATCGAGCTCCAGGCGATGCGGTTGCTGACCTGGAAGGCGGCGTCGCGCGCGGCCGCCGGCAAGGACATCGCCCGGGACGTCGCGCTCGCCCGGCAGCTGTGCGCCGACAAGGGCATGCAGATCGGGCTGGACGGCGTCCAGCTGCTCGGCGGTCACGGCTTCGTCAAGGAGCACCCGGTGGAGCGTTGGTACCGCGACCTCCGGTCCATCGGCGTCATGGAAGGCACGGTGCTCATCTGATGGCCATCAACTTGGACGACCCGAAGAAGTTCCGGCCGCTGGTCGGGCAGGCCCACCAGGTCGCGATGAACATGCTGCGGCCGATCTCGCGCAAGTACGACAAGGCCGAGCACGCCTACCCCAAGGAGCTCGACATGCTCGCCGCGATGATCGACGGGCTCTCGGAGTCCGGCGCGAGCGAGGGCGCGGGTGCTGCCGGCGTGAAGCGCGACGAGAAGGTCGACGATGCCGGCGGGGTCAAGAACGGCACCAACCTGGCGTCGGTGATGTCGATCGCCGAGATGTGCTGGGGTGACGTGGGTCTGCTGCTCTCCATGCCGCGCCAGGGCCTCGGCAACTCGGCGATCGCGTCGGTGGCCGACGCGGAGCAGCAGGCGCGGTTCGAGGGCGTCTGGGCCGGGATGGCGATCACCGAGCCCGGCACCGGCTCCGACTCCGCCAACATCTCGACGACCGCCGTGCTCGATGGCGATCACTACGTCATCAACGGCGAGAAGATCTTCGTGACGTCCGGAGACCGCGCCGACGCGATCGTGGTCTGGGCGACGCTCGACAAGTCGCTGGGCCGGGCCGCGATCAAGTCCTTCGTGGTGCCGAAGGGGACGCCGGGCATGAGCGTCGAGCGCCTCGAGCACAAGCTCGGCATCAAGGCGTCCGACACGGCGACCATCCGGTTCGAGGACTGCCGCGTCCCTGCCGAGAACCTCCTCGGCTCGCCCGAGATCGACACCAAGCAGGGCTTCGCCGGCGCGATGGCGACCTTCGACAACACCCGGCCGCTGGTCGCCTCGATGGCGGTCGGCTGCGCGCGGGCCTCGCTCGACCTCACCCGCGAGCTGCTCTCGCAGGCGGGGGTCGAGGTCGACTACGACCGTCCGGCCCTCACCCAGTCGGCGGCAGCCGCGAAGCTGCTCCAGATGGAGGCGGACTGGGAGGCGGCGTACCTGCTCATGCTCCAGGCGGCGTGGATGGCCGACAACCGGCAGCCGAACTCGCTGGAGGCCTCGATGGCCAAGGCGAAGGCCGGCCGGGTCGGCTCCGACATCACGCTCTCGTGCGTGCAGCTCGCGGGGTCGCTGGGCTACAGCGAGTCCGAGCTGCTCGAGAAGTGGGCGCGCGACTCGAAGATCCTGGACATCTTCGAGGGCACCCAGCAGATCCAGCAGCTCATCGTCGCCCGGCGGGTCCTCGGCCTCACGAGCGCGGAGCTCAAGTAGTCAGGCTCGCAACGCGGTCGACGTCCTCGGGTCCCTCCAGGTCGGCGAGGGCCAGGAAGACCGTGTCGACGCCCCGATCGGCGAGTGCGCCGTAGCGGTCGCGCTGCTCCGCCGGGGTGCCGGCGTGCGTCCGGGCGGCGTACGTCGACGCGCTCGTGCTGCCGCGAAGCCGCTCGACGCGGGCCCAGGTGTCGTCGCGGTCCCGGCCGATGGTCGGCAGATCGAGCACCGTGACCCGGACGCTGGTGCCCGCCAGCGCCGCGACGGCACGGTCGACCTGGTCGGGGCGCACGTTGACCGCGTCGGCCAGTCGGCGCGCGATCCGCAGGGTCCGGGCGCCGGAGCCGCCCAGGACGATCGGGATGTCGTGCTCGGGTCGTGGGTAGCAGGTCGTCTCGGGCAGGTCGCCCGCCGCCTTCGTGCCGGGCGCCCACAGGGCCCGCATGACGGGGATCGCGCGCTCGACCTCGTCGAGCCGCTCGCGCGGTGGCGGGAAGGGCAGGCCGTACGCCGCGTGCTCGCGCTCCCACCAGCCCGCGCCGAGACCGACGAAGGCACGGCCGCCGGTGAGCGCGTCGAGCGTGGCCGCGGCCTTCGCGGTGATGCCCGGCGGTCGGAACGTGATGGGGGTGACGAGCGTGCCCAGGTCGAGCCCGGTGTCGAGACCCGCGAGGAGGCCGAGGGTCACCCACGGCTCGGGGATCGGCTCCCAGGCGCGGCCGACCTGGGGGATCTGGATGAGGTGGTCCATGACCGCGAGGCCGGCGAACCCGGCGCGGTCGGCCGCCGTCGCGATCCCCGCCAGCCAGGTCGCCGGGTCCTCGCCCCAGGGGAACCGGCTGACCTGGAGCACGAACCGCAGGCCCTGCGCGCTGCGTCGCTCCTCCTGCGGTCCGGTCGTGCTGCTCGGCGTGCGTTCCGGCGCTCCCTCAGCTGCACGACCGGCACCGGAGACGCGGTGGACCTCGTCCCAGCCCTCGAGGTCGAGGGCGGTGCCGATCGCGCCGGCTTTCCGGATCTGCCCGGCGATGACCTGCGCCGGGACCGGACGGTCCCGCGCGCGGTTGCGCTCGCGGCAGAGCTCCGGCGGGGTCGTGAGGAGCACGACCACCGCGGGCAGGCCTGCCGCCCGGGCGAGCCCGAGCCACGCCGTACGACGCGCGTCGTCGAGGCCGAGCGTGTCGACGACGGTCGTCAGGCCACGCCCGACCCGGGCGGCGACGATCCGCTCGAGCAGGTCGAACGCGTCACCCGAGGCATCGAGGTCGTGCGGACCGCTGCCGACGACGCCGCGGAGGGCGTCCGAGGAGACCACCTCGTCGGCGCGGTAGCGGGCCGACGCCCAGGTGGACTTCCCGGCTCCGGACGGCCCGACCAGCACCACCAGCGCCGGGTCGGGCAAACGGGGGTCCGTCAGGCCTCCGACCCGGCCGGCGGGGTCGCCTTCGTCGCGGGTGCCTTCTTGGGCGGCAGCTTGGCGCTCGGGGTGGCCGACTTCTTGGGCGGCGCCTTCTTCGCAGGAGCCTTCTTGGCCGGCGCCTTCTTCGCGACCTTGGCCACGTCGGCGGGCGTCGGCTGCTGCTCCCGCGGCGTGATGGCAGGCCCCGGCGCCGATGGCGGCGTGGGCGCCGGCGCGGGGGAGCGCATCAGCCGCTCACCCACGGACTGCGCGGCCTGTCCGACGGCCAGGAACCCGAGCGCGACGACACCACGCGCCTGCTCGGCGGCCTTCACCGCCGCAGCTGAGGGATCGGCCAGCGCGTCGCGCACGGCATCCTGGACCTTGTCGAGCGGTGACTTGTCGGTCATGCCTGGGATTCAAGCACGCTGGCTGGGGGCTCCGCGCCCCACGTTTGGTCACCAAGCGCACGTCGGAGCGCTCCCACCCTGTGCTTGGTGACCAAACGTGCGAGTCAGTCGACCACCGCGGCGGCCCGGCTGGGCTCGGCGACCAGGTGCTGCGGCGGCCGGAAACCGGCTGCGGCGAAGGCGGTGTCGACGGCTCGGACGACGGCATCGACGCGCTCGGTGGGCACCAGGGAGACCGCGGAGCCGCCGAAGCCGCCGCCGGTCATCCGGGCGCCCACGGCGCCGGCCTCGACCGCGGTGACCACGGTCAGGTCGAGCTCGGGACAGGAGATCTCGAAGTCGTCGCGCATCGAGGCGTGGGAGGCGCCGAACGCGCGCCCGACCGCAGCCCAGTCGGCCGTCGACACCGCCGCGACGACGTCGCGGACCCGGGCGATCTCCGTGACGATGTGGGTGGCGCGGCGGCGCACCCGCTCGTCCTCGATCCCGGCGACCGAGTCGAGGGTCGCCTCGCGCAGCGTTCGTACGCCGAGCGCCGCGGCCGCCGCCTCGCAGTCTGCTCGGCGGGCGGCGTACCCGCCGTCGACCAGCGCGTGCTCGACCCGGGTGTCGGTGACGAGCAGCGTCAGACCGGCCTCGGGCAGGTGCAGGGGCACCGGCTGGGAGGTGTCGTCACCGAAGTCGATCAGCAGCGCCGCCTCGGCCACGGCGAGGAGCGAGATCGACTGGTCCATCCCGCCGGTCGGGGCGCCTGCGACCTCGGTCTCGGCCCGGATGCAGGCGGCCACGAGCCGGTGCCGGAGCGCGTCGTCGACGGGCAGCCCCACGAGACCGCAGGCCGCCAGCGCGACCGAGCACTCGAGCGCAGCCGAGCTCGAGAGCCCGGCTCCGAGCGGCACCGTGCCGTGCACGACGACGTCCATGCCGGGCAGCTCGATGCCGTCCTCGCGCAGCGCCCACAGCACGCCGCCGACGTACGCCGCCCAGCCGTCGACCGCACCCGGTCCGACCTCGTCGATGCTCCCGGTCCAGGGCTCGCCGTCGTCCCCGCTCGCGATCCGCAGCACGCGGTCATCGCGCGCAGCGACGGCCGCATAGGTGGCGTGCGGGAGGGCCACCGGGAGCACGAGGCCCCCGTTGTAGTCGGTGTGCTCGCCGATCAGGTTCACCCGCCCGGGCGCCCGTGCGATCGCGGTCGCCTCGCCGCCGTACGTGTCGCGGAAGAGGCGGTGGGTCTCCTCGATCAGGTCCGACGGTCGACCAGGCTCCACGAACGGCATGGGGATCACCCTAGGGCGCGGCTCCTCGTCCGGATGCGCCTGCTACGCGGACCTTCGCATCCGATCCGGCGGCGTTGGAGGCGACTCGACGGGACTCCGTCCCGCCTTCGCACCTCCGCCTTGCCGGGATCGGCGCGAAGCCCCGCTCGCGACGGCGCCGGACAAGGAGCCACACCCTCGAGATCGCCGTAGACTGCACCGACGTGCGGTTCCTCGATTCCACTGCCCCCGGCCACGACCTGACGTACGACGACGTGTTCATGGTCCCGCGGCACTCCGCGATCGCCAGCCGGTACGACGTCGACCTGGCCACCACCGACGGCACCGGCGCCACGCTCCCGCTGGTCGTCGCGAACATGACCGCGATCGCGGGCAAGCGGATGGCCGAGACCATCGCCCGTCGCGGCGGCCTCGCCGTGATCCCGCAGGACATCCCGGCCTCCGTGGTCGCCGACGTGGTCTCCTTCGTGAAGAGCCGCGACCTGGTCTTCGACACCCCGATCGAGCTGGCCCCCCACCAAACGGTGGCCGAGGCGCTGTCGCTGATCCCCAAGCGCGCTCACCGCGCCGCGGTCGTCGTCGACGAGGGCCGGCCCGTCGGCATCGTGTCCGAGGCCGACTGCGTCGAGGTGGACCGGTTCGCCCAGGTGCAGCAGGTGATGCAGCCGATCGCGGTGCGCCTCGCGGCGGACGCCGACCCGCGGGCAGCGTTCGACGCCCTGCACGCGGCGCACGCGCCGATGGCGGTCGCCGTCGACAGCGACGGGGCCCTGGTCGGCGTGCTGACCCGCACCGGCGCCCTGCGCGCCACCCTCTACCGACCGGCCGTCGACGCCACCGGGGGACTGCGCATCGCCGCGGCGGTCGGCGTGAACGGCGACGTCGCGCTCAAGGCCAAGGAGCTGCTCGAGGCCGGCGTCGACTGCCTCGTCGTCGACACCGCGCACGGCCACCAGGACCGGATGCTCGAGGCCCTCGCCGCCGTCCGCGCGCTCGACCCGCAGGTGCCCGTCGTGGCGGGCAACGTCGTCGACGCCGACGGCACCCGCGCGCTGATCGGGGCCGGCGCCGACATCGTGAAGGTCGGGGTCGGGCCGGGGGCCATGTGCACCACGCGGATGATGACCGGCGTCGGGCGACCGCAGTTCTCGGCGGTGCTCGAGTGCGCGGCCGCCGCGCGGGAACTGGGCAAGCACGTCTGGGCCGACGGCGGGGTGCGGCACCCGCGCGACGTCGCGCTCGCCCTCGCGGCCGGCGCGTCCGCGGTCATGGTCGGCTCCTGGTTCGCGGGCACGCACGAGTCGCCGGGCGACCTGATGCACGACGCCGACGGCCGCGCCTTCAAGGTCTCCTTCGGCATGGCCTCGGCCCGGGCGGTCGCCAACCGGACCAGCACCGAGTCGGCCTACGACCGGGCCCGCAAGGGCCTCTACGAGGAGGGCATCTCGTCGTCACGGATGTACCTCGACCCCGCGCGCCCGGGCGTGGAGGACCTCGTCGACGAGATCTGCTCCGGCGTCCGATCCGCCTGCACGTACGCCGGCGCGGCCACGCTCGCGGAGCTCCACGAGCGGGCCGTCGTCGGCGTTCAGAGCACCGCGGGCTTCACCGAGGGTCGTCCGCTGTCGACAAGCTGGTGACGGCGGCGGTCGACCAGTCGGCGGAGTTCTCGGGGTCGTTCTCCACCGCGATCACGAAGTCGTCACCGTGTGCGGTGACGCCGGTGACGACCGCCTGCTCGACGGCCTCCGCGGCGTACTTGCGGCGCACCATCAGCGGGTCGCTGCGGAGGTCCTTCATGAGGGACACGCACAGCGCGAGCATCACGACCACGAACGGGAGGGCCGCGACGATCGTGATCGACTGAAGTCCGTTGAGGGCGTTCGACCCTCCGACGAGCAGCATCACGGCGGCCACCGAGCCGGTGGCGACGCCCCAGAAGACGACCGTACGACGGCGCGGCTCCTGGCTGCCGCGCTCCGACAGCGTGCCCATCACGATGGACGCGGCGTCGGCGCCGGAGACGAAGAAGATCGCGACCAGGACCATCACGATGATCGTCGTCACGGTGGCCAGCGGATAGGCGTCGAGCGTGTTGAAGAGCTGCGACTCGATCTTGCCGCCGCCGGCCCCGGCGATGTCGGTGCCGGTCTGCTGGAGCTTGATCGCGGCGCCACCGAAGATGCAGAACCAGACGAGGCTCACGACGCTCGGCACGAGCAGGACGCCGGTGACGAACTGACGGATCGTCCGGCCCCGCGAGATCCGGGCGATGAACATGCCGACGAACGGCGTCCACGACACCCACCAGGCCCAGTAGAAGATCGTCCACGACTCGAGCCACGCGTTGACGTCGTCACCCTCGGCCGCGGTCCGCGCGGACATCATCGGGAGGTCGGCGAAGTAGCTGCCGAGCGAGGTGGGCACCAGGTTGAGCATGAAGACGGTCGGCCCGCCGATGAAGATGAAGAGCGCGAGGGCCAGGGCGAGCACCATGTTGATGTTCGACAGCCACTGGATGCCGCGGGCGACTCCCGAGACGGCCGACAGGATGAAGGCGACCGTCAGGACGGCGATGATCGCGATCAGGACGGCGTTGCCGACGGTGCCGATCGAGGTGACGATCGTGAGGCCGGTGCCGATCTGCAGGGCACCGAGGCCGAGCGAGGCCGCGGAGCCGAAGAGGGTGGCGAAGATCGCCAGCATGTCGATGACCCGTCCCCAGCCGCCGTTCGCGCGCTTGCCGAGCAGCGGCTCGAACGCGGCGGAGATCAGCTGCACCCGGCCCTTGCGGTAGGTGCCGTAGGCGATCGCGAGACCGACGACCGCGTAGATGGCCCAGGGGTGCAGCGTCCAGTGGAAGAGCGTGGTGGCCATCGCGGTCTGGACGGAGCCGGCCTCACCAGTGCCGGGAGGAGCCGTGGTGAAGTGGCTGATCGGTTCGCCGACGCCGTAGAACATCAGGCCGATCCCCATGCCGGCGCTGAACATCATCGCGACCCAGGAGACGGTCCTGAACTCCGGCTCCTCGTCGTCGCGGCCGAGCGGGATGTCGCCGTACCGGCTCGCGGCGAGCCAGATGACGAAGACGACGATGGCGCTCGCGGTGAGCACGAAGAGCCAGCCGGTGTCCTCCATGACCCAGGTGAGGGCGCTGTCCGACGCGCTCGCCAGGCTGCTCGTGCTCACGAAGCCCCACACGAGGAAGGCGATCGCGATCGCGGCGGTGACGCCGAAGACGATGCGGTCGAGGCCGCCGGGTCGGGCGGCCGCCTCGACGACGGGTTGGTCGAGCGCCGGGTGCTGCGAGGGTTCGGAGGGTGGAGACGGACGGCGTTGCAGAGTGGTCACCAGGTACGCCTACCCATCTCACCGCAGGGGACACCCGTGAGGAGACTCACCCCCGAGAGCTGCGCTCCGAGCGGCCGCGCACGATCCCGATGAACCGCTGGACCCAGGGGTCCTCGTTGTCGATGAGCCACGACAGCCCGATGGTGCTGCCCGGCAGGTCCGTGACCACGCGGTAGGTGACGTCCTTGCGGTGGTGCAGCCGGGCGATCGACATCGGGACGACCACGACGCCGGTGCCGCTCGCGACGACCTCCACCGCGTCCTTCATGCTCATGTCCGGCCACGCGAGCTGGTCGGCGGTGGGGGCCCAGCCGGACCGCTCCGGGAGCACGAGCTGCTCGTCGGCGAGGTCGGCGGTCGTGACCTCGTCGGTCAGGGTCAGCAGGTGCTCGGCACCCATCACCGCGACCGGGAGCTCCTCGTACAACGGGATGCAGTGCAGCCCGTCGCGATCGATCGGCAGGCGCACCAGCGTCATGTCGAGGGTGCCCTCCCGGATCCGCTCCTCCTGCTCGTCCTCGGACACCGGGACCAGCTCGAGGGGGTCGCGGGCGAAGCGCTCACGCCAGGTGCGCGCCCACTTGTCCGGCGTCGCGCCGGTGACGAAGCCGACGCGGAAGTGCCCGAACGCCTCGCTCACAGGCGGAGTCTCAAGCGGTCTTGCGCGCGGCGTACCAGCGCCAGGCAGCGGTGATGACCAGCGCACCGACCAGGGAGCCGATGATGCCGCTCGCGCGCAGCTCGATGCCGTCGCCGGAGAGGAGGCTGATCAGCAGACCGCCGACGAAGGAGCCGACCAGGCCCGCGACGATCGCCATCGTCCAGTCGATGCCGCCGCCGTCGCGACCGAGGATGAGCTGTGCACCGGCACCGATGAGCATGCCGAAGAGGATGATTCCCAGGATGAGCATGCGTAGATCCTAGGGGTGTCCTCGGCTCAGCCGGTCTCGCCGAACTGCTCGACGCGGATCGTGTCGCTCGCGAGCCCCGCGTCCTCGAGCAGGCGAGTGGCGTAGGACGCGAACCCGACGGACCCGCAGATGTAGCCGCGCTCGGCGCCCGCGACCAGGTCGCGGAGCTCGTCCGGGTACGGCGGGGCGGCGACCCGGCCGCCCAGGTTCTCGCGGGTGAGCGCGATGAAGGCGCCGTACCGCTGCAGCTCCGCGGCGTACGGCAGGTCCTCCCAGGTCCGCGCCACGACGACGACCTTGAGCTTGTCCTGCAGGCCGAGCCGTCGTGCGTAGCGGGTCATCGCGACGACCGGCACCACACCGGAGCCGCCGGCCACGCAGACGGCCGGAACGTCGCCCTCCCAGACGAACCACCCGCCGATCGGGCCACGCAGCTCGAGGGTGTCGCCGACCTCGGCGACGTCGTGCAGGAACCCGGAGACCTCGCCGTCGGGCAGGCACTCGACCATCAGCTCGAGCAGCGGGTCGTCGGGGTCGGAGGCGATCGAGTAGGAGCGCTGGGCCGTGTAGTCGTCCGGGGCGCGGAGCCGGACGACGTAGTGCTGCCCGGGCAGGTGGTCGACGCGGTCCTCGACGTGGAAGCGCAGGCGGACCAGCCGCTCGGTGGGGTGGTCGAGCTCGATGATGGTCCCGGTCGTCCAGTCGCCCGCGGGGGCGGCCACTACGGGTCGCCCTGGTAGCGCTGCTCGAGCCACGGGTCGCCGCGGTCGTGGTAGCCGTTCTGCTCCCAGAAGCCCGGCCGGTCCCGGTCCATCAGCTCGAGGCGGGTGACCCACTTCGCGGACTTCCAGAAGTAGAGGTGCGGCACGAGCAGTCGCACCGGGCCGCCGTGGCCACGGGGGAGCGGCTTGCCGTCGTAGTCCCAGACGACCCACGCCTTGCCGCCGGTCAGGTCGGCGAGCGGCAGGTTGGTGGTGTAGCCGGTCGTCGAGTGCGCCATCACGTACGCCGCCTCGGGCAGCGGCCCGGCCGCCTCCAGCAGCGTGTCGACGCTGACGCCCGCGAACGTGACGTCGAACTTCGACCAGGTCGTCACGCAGTGGATGTCACCGAAGTACGTCGAGCCGGGCAGCGCGTGCAGCTCGCGCCAGGACCAGGTGCGGGGCGTCTCGACCAGGCCGTCGACCGACATCGTCCACTTCTCGACGTCGAGGTTCGGCGTGGCCTCTGCCGTCAGGGTGGGCCAGGAGCTGCCGGTGTCGTACTGCCCCGGAGGCAGGCGGTCGGCGCGCTCGGGGCCACGGCGCTTGCCGAGGAAACCGCGGGTGATGGGCACCCGCCCAGTATGACGAGGCGACGGGCGGGTTGCATCCGTCAGATGACGGTGATCGGGATCGATGTCCGCGGCTCGAACGCGAACGACGCGCCGGTGCTGAAGCGGGTGACGGCGACCTCGCCGGCCTCCGGGGCGGGCTCGTCGCGCCGGACCAGGGTCGCGGTCCACGCCTCGGCGCTGCCGGAGACGTCGACGTCGAGGTGCGGGTCGACCGCGCGGACGGCTGCCTGCAGCGGCCGGGTCTCGTGCGGCCCGCAGAACGCGATCCAGGCACCGTCGGCCGTGGCATCGGACGGCTCGACCGTCAGCTCGTAGCCGTCGACCGAGGCCGCGACGTACGCCGCCGGGTTGAGCAGCGGGTGCAGCTCCAGGGCGCGCAGTGCGCCCTCGGCGGTGTCGGGCAGGCCGAGCGCCCGGTGGATCCGCTCGCTCGCGATGCCGGCGATGCCGATGAGCTGCTTGGTGGCGATGTCGGTCGCCTGCGCCTCGTCGCTCGAGCGCGTGCGCACGGCGTGCACGAAGGAGAGGTTGAGCAGGTGCATCTGCAGGCAGACCTCGTCGGCGATCCGGACCAGCGCCGAGTGGGAGAACGCGCCGAAGTCGACGTCGGACACGAGGTCGCCGGCGTAGTCCGCGGCGCCCTCGTCGCCGGGGTCGATCGGGTCGAGCTCGACGACCGCAGCGCGGGTCCGCTCGATGACGTAGTACGGCGCCAGCGGGGAGACCGGCGGGTGTGACTCGTCGATGATCACCGTCCACGCGCAGTGCGGGTGCCGGTCCGCGGGGGCCCGCGGCGGACGGTGGACGGGCCGCACCTGGGCCTTCGGGTTGGTCGCGACCGCGGTCGCGTCGAAGGTGGGGTCCTCGATGTCGTGGCACATCGAGCGCACGTAGGACTCGCCCATCGGCTCGACGTCCATCAGCGCGCCGCAGTGGTCGAGGTGGAAGGTCCCGTGCCAGCGGTCCTGCACGTCGTACCGGAAGTCCATGAACTGCGGGGGAGCGCCGATGTCGAGCTGGAGGCCCTTGAAGATCGTGACGATGTCGGTGCCCTCGTAGCCCAGCGCCCTCTGCATCCGGCGGGTGTAGATCGGGCTGGAGCCCGCCCACTCCTCGATCGCGACCTGGGCCATCTCCTCGCGTCCCCACGCCGAGATGCACCACGCCATGCCGGAGCGGTCGATCAGCTGCCCGATCAGGAGCAGCTCGGGCACCAGGGTCGCGAGCTCGTCGCGGGACAGGCTGGCGTAGTGGCTTGGCATGATGGCTCCGGGTGATCGGGGTCACTAGAACGTGTTGCAGGTTAGCCCACGGTCGCCTAGTTTGACACGTGTCAACTTGGGAGAGGGAGGCGACGTGGCCGAGACGGTCCAGCAGCTGCTGCGCGAGCGCGCGGAGGACGACAACACGGCGGTGCGGTACGGCGAGGAGAGCTGGACCTGGCGCGAGCACGTCGCTGACGCGTCCGCCGTCGCGTCCGCACTGCTCGGCGCCGCCGACGCCGAGCGGCCGATGCACATCGCCAGCCTGCTGGGGAACACCCCCGACATGCTGCGGATGATGGCGGCCGCCGGCCTGGGCGGATACACGCTCTGCGGGATCAACAACACCCGGCGTGGGGAGGGGCTGCTCAAGGACATCCGGCGGGCCGACTGCCAGCTCCTCGTCACCGACGCCGAGCACCGGCCGCTCCTCGACGGGCTGGACCTCAGCGGGGTCCGGGTGCTCGACACCTCGACGCCCGAGTGGACCTCACTGGTGGCCGAGGCGGGTCCGCTCACGCCGTACCGCGAGGTCGAGGCCATGGACACGTTCATGATGATCTTCACCTCCGGGACCAGCGGCGACCCCAAGGCCGTGCAGGTCAACCACCTCATGGTGCTCTTCTCCGGGCTCAACCTGCAGGGCCGCTTCGAGCTCGGCGCGGACGACGTCTGCTACGTCGCGATGCCGCTCTTCCACTCGAACGCCGTCGTGGCCGGCTGGAGCCCCGCGGTGTGCGCCGGCGCCACGATCGTGCCGGCGAAGTTCAGCGCATCCCGGTTCCTCGAGGACGTCCGCCGGTACGGCGTCACGTACATGAACTACGTCGGCAAGCCGCTCGCCTACGTGCTCGCCACGCCCGAGCTGCCCGACGACGCCGACAACACCCTGCGGGTGGCCTTCGGCAACGAGGCGAGCGACCGCGACATCGACGAGTTCAGCCGCCGCTTCGGCTGCGCCGTCTGGGACGGGTTCGGCTCCACGGAGCTGGCCGTGATCATCACCCGTGAGCCCGGCACGCCGCTGGGGTCGATCGGCAAGGGGTTCGACGGGGTGGCGATCTACGACTCCGAGACCGTCACGGAGTGTGCCGTCGCCGTCTTCGACGAGCACGGCGCACTCACCAACGCGGACGAGGCGACGGGGGAGCTGGTCAACACCCAGGGCGCCGGCTACTTCAACGGCTACTACAACGACCAGAGCGCCAACGACGAGCGGATGCGGCACGGGATGTACTGGTCCGGCGACCTCGCCTACCGCGACGCCGACGGCTGGATCTACCTCGCCGGGCGGACCGCGGACTGGATGCGGGTCGACGGCGAGAACCTCGCTGCCGCACCGATCGAGCGGATCTTCCTCCGGCTGCCGTCGGTCAACCGGATCGCCGTGTACGCCGTGCCCGACGAGCACGTCGGCGACCAGGTGATGGCGGCGATCGTGCTCCAGGACGACGCCACGCTCTCGCCCGCCGAGCTCGAGGAGTTCCTCGGCCAGCAGCCCGACCTGTCGGCGAAGGCCTGGCCCCGCTACGTGCGGATCGCCGCCGACCTGCCCAGCACGGCCACCAACAAGGTGCTCAAGCGGGAGCTCGCGGCCGAGGGTGCGAGTGCGGGCGACGGGGTCCTCTGGACGCGGGACCCGCGGGGGACGTCGTACGCCGTCGCCGGAGGCGTCCCCGTCTGAGCCGATGATGCGCGGGAACGCTCCCGCTCGTTGGTATCTTCTCCCCGGGAAACGACCGGAGGGGTGCGCATGGCGGTGACCGTGGGACCTCCCATGCCCCTGCCCACCGACCGTTCCGGCAAGCACCGGGCCGCGCGCGAGCGCGAGTTCCGGCGGGCCAAGACCCTCGGCGGCGCCCTCGGCATCACCGTGCTGGGCGCGGCCCTGCCGGGCGCCGGCTACCTGTGGACCGGCCGCCGGCTCGGGTACGCCGTCCTGGTCCCGTTCCTGGCCGGTGTCGCCCTGACGGCGTACTACTTCGGCGACCTGCACCACGCGGCCGACCTCGCGTTCGACCCCGCCAGGCTCCAGGTCGCTCAGGTCGGGTTCGTCGCGCTGCTGGCGGTCTGGATCTTCGTCGTCGCGACGACCTACCTGATGGTCCGCCCGATCCCCATGCCGATCATCGAGAAGGGCCTGGGCGTGATCGTCGTGGCCCTGCTCTGCATCCTCGGCAGCATCCCCGCCGTCCAGGCCGTGCGGATCGCTCACAGCCAGGCCGACCTCGTCAACAGCGTCTTCGACGGTGAGAACACCGCGACCGCGCCCGACGACGTCACCGAGGAGGACCCGTGGGGCGGGCGGCAGCAGGTCAACGTGCTGCTCCTGGGCGGTGACGGGGGAGTCGGGCGGACCGGTATCCGCACCGACTCGGTGATCCTGCTGAGCATGAACACCAAGACCGGCAAGTCGGTGATGTTCAGCCTGCCCCGCAACATGATGAACGCGCAGTTCCCCGACGGCAGCCCGCTGCACGACGCCTTCCCCGACGGCTTCCGGAGCCCGGACGGCTCGGACCCCGGCAACTGGATGCTCAACGCGGTCTACAGCCAGGTGCCGGCGCTCTACCCGCACATCCTCGGCAAGTCCGAGAACGAGGGCGCGGACGCCGTGAAGCAGGCGGTCGCCGGCAGCCTCGGCACCCACGTCGACTACTACGTGCTGATCAACCTGCTGGGCTTCCAGCAGCTCGTCGACGCGATCGGCGGAGTCACGGTCAACATCAACGAGCCGATCGCGATCAACGGCAACACCGACGCGGGCATCCCGCCGACCGGCTACCTCGAGCCGGGCCCCGACCAGCACCTCGACGGGTTCCACGCCCTCTGGTACTCGCGCGGCCGCTGGGGCTCCGACGACTACAAGCGGATGCTGCGCCAGCGGTGCATGGTGGACGCGCTCGTCGAGGCCGCGGATCCGCTCACCGTGCTGCGGCGCTACCAGGCGCTCGCCTCGGCCGGCAAGGAGATCCTGCGGACCGACGTACCGCGCGAGCTGATGCCCGCCTTCGTCGACCTGGCCATGAAGGTCAAGGAGCGGCCGCTGAAGTCGATGGCGTTCGTGTCCTCGGACAAGTTCTTCTCGGGCGACCCGGACTACGCCTGGATGCAGTCCGTCGTCGACAAGGCGCTCGCGCCGAGGAAGAAGCACTCCGCCGCTCCGGACGCGGACGGCACGCCGGTGAAGACCCAGGACGCCTGCGGGTACGACCCGGTGTCCTGATCCTCGGCGCGCTCGCCGGGATCAGGGGGTGCGGACGATGCCCTTGCGCGCACCGGGCTCGACGGTCCGGCTGCCTCGGTAGACGAGGCTCAGCACGCGCTTGGCCTTCGCCATCCCGGTGATCCGCACCCGCGCCACGCCGTGGTGGAGCACGACCGCCTGGCGGAAGCCGCCCTGCAGCCGGACCAGGACCGTCCCGTCGACCTGGCTGACGTACGGCGCGCTCACCGTGATCGTCAGCCGGACGGCGTGCTTGCCCCGCAGCTGCTGGACCTTGAGCCGCGGCGTCGAGCGCACGAGCGCGGTCGCCGGGGTCGCCTTCGTGGTCGTCGTGTAGCCCGCGCGGCTGATCGTGATGCTGGTCGACATGCGGGCGCCCAGGTCGGCCGCCGTGAGCTGGTACGTCGGGCCGGTCGCGTTGAGGACCGGCTGACCGTTGCGCAGCCACTGGATCGCGACACTCGCGTCGCTCGGCCGGTAGGCGCCCGGGTCCACGGTCAGCACCTGGCCCGGCCTCGTGACGCCGCTGGTCGACGGGGTCCGGAGGGTCTTGATGTTGCCGGGGGCGACGGCGGCGGTGACGGGGGTCGAGACGGTGACGGGGTCGTAGTAGGCCCGGTTGGCGGTGATCGTCGCGGAGATCGCGCGCCCGGCGAGCTCGGGGGCGAGCTTGAGGGTCGAGCCGACCGCGCCGCTGATCGGCTGGCCGTCGGCGTACCACTGCACGGTCGTGCTGTCCGGAGTGACGTTCCAGGCGCCCTGGGAGAGGGACAGCGTCGCCGTGACCTGCAGCTTGCCGCTGATCGACGGCGCCGTGGTGCTCGAGAGCACGCCGGGGAGGACCGCCGGGGTCGCCACGGAGGTGGCGGCCGCCTTCGTCGAGTAGCCGGCCTTGGCCGCGGTCGTGCGGACCTTGATCGTCCGCCCGAGGAGGCTGCCGTCGAGGGTCAGCGTCGACTTGGTGGCGCTCGGGATGGCGACGCCGTTGGCGTACCACTGGTAGCTGACCTTGGCGTCGGTCGGGTTCCAGGTGCCGGCGGTGGCCTTCAGGACGGCGCCGACCTTGGCGATGCCGGAGACAACGGGGGCAGCCTTGTTGACCAGCTTGAGGTCGTTGAAGTGCACGAAGCCGCTGGGCCAGTTGCCGCTCGCCCTGGTGACGACGGCCCAGGAGAAGTCACCGCCCCAGCTGTCCTGCGAGATGATGATCTCGTCGGCGGAGACGACCTTCTCGACGTACGCGACGTGCCCGGCCGAGCCGGCGGGGCCCGTGTTGGCCTTCCACCAGGCGACCGCGCCGACGGCGGGCGTGCGGTCGGTCAGGGAGGGGACCGAGGTGCCCCAGTACGTCGCGTTGCCGCCGCCGGACCAGGGCCGCTGGTTGGGGAGCCCGCTGGCGACCATGCGGTAGGCGGCGTAGTTGGTGCAGTTGTGGCCGGAGTACATCCGCCAGTACATCTTGTTGCTGACCGCGGCGTACCCGCCCGAGCCCATGCCGGCCTGCCCGCACGCCTTGTAGCCCACGCACAGGTAGGAGCTGCGCGCGAACACCGCGCGCGACTTCGTCAGACCGTCGGCGGCGGCCCGGTTCTCCCGCGCCAGCATCGCCGCCTTGCCGCTCGCCCGATCGTGCTTCGGCGTCGCGTGCTTCGGCTGGTGGTGCTTCGGCACCGCGTGCTTCGGCGCCGCGACGGCCGCGGGGGCGAACGCCAGCAGGCCGCCGACCAGGGCTGCCGATGTAGCAGCGATCAGCGGCGCACGCAGGCGGGACCGGAGCGACACGGGTGGGAGTCTAGGGACAAAAGAGCCCTCGTGGGAACGATGTGACGCAAATTGTCAAGCGACACGCCCGAGTGCGTTGGTTAAATGACATGGCTGTGATTCGTCGTGATCGTGCCGGAAATGAAGAAAAGGCCCCGTGGAGCCGGGGCCTTTCCAGTGTCCGAGGGGGGACTTGAACCCCCACGCCCTAATACGGGCACTAGCACCTCAAGCTAGCGCGTCTGCCAATTCCGCCACCCGGACGAGTGCGGTGGAAGATTAGCAAAGGGTCGGCCGAACTCCCGCATCGGCACCCCCCTCGTGCCGGTGACATGCTGGGGCCATGACGGACACGCGTGTGGACCCTGCCGGCGAGGTCGTCGAGCTCTGCCGCGACCTGATCCGGATCGACACCTCGAACTACGGCAGCGACGAGGGCCCGGGGGAGCGGAAGGCGGCCGAGTACGTCGCCACGCTGCTCGACGAGGTCGGGATCGAGTCGCGGCTCTACGAGTCCGAGGCCGGCCGGACCTCGGTCGTGGCGCAGTGGGGCGGCTCCGGCTCCGACGCCTCCTCGGACCGGGGCGGGCTGCTGCTGCACGGCCACCTCGACGTCGTACCGGCCGCCGCCGAGGACTGGCAGGTGGACCCGTTCTCCGGCGAGGTCCAGGACGGCTACGTGTGGGGACGGGGCGCCGTCGACATGAAGGACTTCGACGCGATGCTGTTGTCCGTCGTACGCGCGCGGCAGCGGTCGGGTCGCATCCCCGAGCGGCCGATCACGCTGTGCTTCACCGCCGACGAGGAGGCCGGCGGCCACCTCGGCGCCGAGGTGCTGGTCGAGCGGCACGCCGAGGAGCTCGAGGGCTGCACCGAGGCCGTCGGCGAGGTCGGCGGCTTCAGCGCGACCGTGCGCGGCCGGCGCGTGTACCTGATCGAGGCGGCCGAGAAGGGGATGGCCTGGATGCGGCTCACCGCCCGCGGCCGCGCCGGCCACGGCTCGATGATCAACCACGAGAACGCCGTCACGTCGCTGGCGGGCGCCGTCGCCCGGATCGGTGCGCACGACTGGCCGGTGCGGCTCACCCCGGCGATGCGGACCCTGCTCGCCTCGATCGGCGAGCTGGCCGGCACCGAGGCGACCCCCGAGAACGCCGAGGCGCTGGTGGAGGAGTTCGGGGGAGCGGCCCGGATGATGGGCGCCGTCATCCGCAACACCTGCAACCCGACGATGCTCGGCGCCGGCTACAAGGTCAACGTCATCCCGACCGAGGCCACCGCGCACGTCGACGGCCGCTTCCTGCCGGGCTACGAGGACGAGTTCTTCGCGACGCTGGCCGAGCTGGTCGGCGACGACATCTCGATCGAGTACGTCTCCAACCAGCCGCCCTGGGAGACGCCGTACGACGGCGCCCTGGTCGACGCGATGACCCGCTCGATCCTCGCCGAGGACGACGAGGCGATCGTCGCGCCGTACCTGATGAGCGGCGGCACCGACGCCAAGCACTTCCGCAAGCTCGGGATGCGGTCCTACGGCTTCGCGCCGCTGCGCCTGCCCGCCGACCTGGACTTCACGGCGCTCTTCCACGGCGTCGACGAGCGCGTCCCCGTCGACGCCCTCGAGTTCGGTGCGCGGGTCTTCGACCGGTTCCTCGACGACGTCTGAGGGGCCTGCCGAGGCCTCCGCTCGGCCCTCCGGCTGCGACGTTTGGTCACCAAGCGCAGAGCGGGAACGCTCCCATGCACGGTTGGTGACCAAACGGCGAAGCCGGCGAGTGTCAGATGTAGTAGAAGTCCGGCCGCGTCTGGCGGATGATCTTGCGGCGCAGCACCACCCGGCGGGTGCCGTCGGGGCCGATCCGGACCCGGTCGAGCTCCCATCCGCCGTGCTCGGCGCGCTCGACGAGCAGCTTGCGGACGACGTTGCGCGAGTACTCCCGCGAGAACGTCACCTTGTCGAACTCCCACTCCACCCCCGGAGCGGGCGGTCGGCGCAACGCACGGCTCATCGATGGGCTCCCCTCAGTCTGCTGACACGTCGTCCAGGGCGGCGATGATCTCGGGGGGCAGGCTCAGCTCCTCGACGCCGAGCGCCCCGCGCAGCTGGGCAGCGGTGCGCGCGCCGACGATCGGCGCGGTGACGCCGGGTCGGTCGCGCACCCACGTGAGGGCCACCTCGAGCGCCGAGAGGCCGAGGCCGTCGGCGGCGCGGGCGACGGCCTCGACGATGCCGGCGCCCCGCTCGTCGAGGTACGGACCGACGAAGTTGGAGAAGTGGGTCGACGCGGCCCGCGAGTCCGACGGCGTCCCCGACCGGTACTTGCCGGTCAGCACGCCCCGCCCCAGCGGCGACCACGGCAGTACGCCGAGGCCGAGCGCCGCCGCGGCCGGCAGGACCTCGTGCTCGACCGCCCGGTTGAGCAGCGAGTACTCGACCTGGGTGCTCGCCAGCGGCGTACGACCCGGTACGGCGCGCTGCCAGGTCGCGGCCTGGGCGGTCTGCCAGCCGGTGTAGTTCGAGACGCCGACGTACGACGCGCGTCCGCTGGTGACCGCCTGGTCCAGCGCGGCCAGCGTCTCCTCGAGCGGGGTGTCGTCGGACCAGATGTGCACCTGCCACAGGTCGACGTGCTCGACACCGAGTCGGCGCAGGGAGGCGTCCAGCGTCGCGAGCAGGTGACCGCGTGAGGTGTCGTAGGTCCGGCCGCCGTTGCGGGCGCTGATCCCGGCCTTGGTGGCGAGCACGACCTCGTCCCGCGAGACCACGTCGCCGATGAGGGATCCGACGAGCTCCTCGGAGGCGCCGTTGCCGTAGCCGGCTGCCGTGTCCACCAGGGTGCCGCCGGCCTCGGCGAACGCGATCAGCTGGTCGCGCGCCTCGTGCTCGTCGGTGTCGCGTCCCCACGTCATCGTGCCCAGGCCGAGCCGGGACACTGTCAGGCCGGTCGCGCCGACTCGCCGCTGCTGCATGCGGACAAATTAGTCGGAGCGCCCACGCGGGGCGGCCCCGGCACGCCACATGGACGCCCGTAGGATTCCGCGACGTGGTCGACTATCTCCAGGCAGTGGTCCTCGGCGTCATCCAGGGCCTGACCGAGTTCCTGCCGATCTCGAGCAGCGCCCACCTCCGGATCCTCCCCGAGGTCTTCGGCTGGGGCGACCCGGGTGCCGCGTTCACCGCAGTCATCCAGATCGGCACCGAGCTGGCCGTGCTCATCTTCTTCTGGCGCGACATCTGGCGGATCGCCGTCACCTGGGTGAAGTCGCTGTTCCGACCGGAGTACCGCGGCCAGCTGGACGCCCGGATGGGCTGGTTCATCATCCTGGGCTCGCTGCCCATCGTCGTGCTCGGCGTCGCGCTCAAGGACGTCATCGAGAGCGACTTCCGCAGCCTCTGGATCATCGGGACGACGCTCATCGTCGGCGGCATCGTGCTCGGGATCGCCGACCGCGTCGGCGGCACCGAGAAGACGCTCAAGCAGCTCGGCCTGCGGGACGCGGTGCTGATGGGCCTCGCCCAGGCACTCGCGCTGATCCCGGGCGTCTCCCGGTCCGGCGCCACCCTGTCGATGGGCCGCTTCCTCGGCTACGAGCGCGAGACGGCCACGCGCTACGCGTTCCTGCTCGCCATCCCGGCGGTCATCGGCGCCGGCGTCTTCGAGCTCAAGGACGTGCCCAACGGCGACAACCTCTACGGCTGGGGCCCGACCATCCTGGCGACGGTCGTCTCCTTCGTCGTCGGGTACGCCGCGATCGCGTGGCTGCTGCGCTTCGTCAGCACGCACTCCTTCACGCCGTTCGTGATCTACCGGATCGCCCTCGGCGCGGGCACCCTGATCCTGGTCGCGACGGGCGTCATCGCGGCCTAGGCGATCGGGGCTACAGCCAACCCGAACGCTTGAACAGCACCCACAGCCCGCCCGCCGCGGCCGCCATGAGCAGCAGCGCGAACGGGTACCCGTAGGTCCAGTCGAGCTCGGGCATGTGCCGGAAGTTCATGCCGTAGACGCCGGCGATCAGGGTCGGGACGACGATCAGCGCGGCGCCGGCCGAGATCTTGCGCATGTCGTCGTTCTGCTGCACCGAGATCTGCGCCAGGTGGGCGTCGAACGCCGTCGACAGCAGGGCGTCCAGCGCGTCCACGGTCTCAGCCGCTCGGGCCAGGTGGTCCGCGACGTCGCGGAAGAACGGCGTCGCCTCCTCCGGCACGGCCGGGATGTCGCCGCTCGCCAGCCTGGCGACGGGCTCACGCAGGGGCAGCACGGCGCGCCGTACCTCGGCGATCTCGCGCTTGAGCACGTAGATGCGCGCGGAGTCGTTGGTGCGGTCGGCGGAGAAGACCGACGTCTCGATCTCGTCGACGTCGATGACGAGCTCGTCGGCGACGTCGAGGTACTCGTCGACGACCCGGTCGATCACGGCGTACAGCACCCCGCCCGGGCCGTGGCTGAGGACCTGACGGCTGTGCTCGAGCTCCGAGCGGGCCGAGTGCAGCTCGTTGCCCTGCCCGTGGCGGACGGTGACCACAAAGCCTGCGCCCACGAACATGGCGATCTCACCGGTCTCGACGGCGTCCTCCGCGTCGACGTACCAGAGCGTCTTGATCACCAGGAAGACCATGTCGCCGAACCGCTCCAGCTTCGGCCGCTGGTGCGGCTGCACGGCGTCCTCGACCGCCAGCGGGTGCAGGTCGAAGGCCTCGGCAACGTCGTGCATCTCGTCCGGCGACGGGTCGTGGAGCCCGATCCAGACGAAGTCGTCGTCACCGGTGGCCTTGGCCGCGAGGTCTCGCCAGTGGGCGTCGTCGTCGGTACGGGTGCCCTCGCGGTAGAGGGCGCAGTCCACGATCACGGGGCCACGCTAGCCCCACTACAGTCGCCGACATGGCAACGGTGATCCTGGTCCGGCACGGGCGTACGACGGCGAACGCGTCCGGGGTGCTGGCCGGCCGGACGCCGGGCGTCCGGCTCGACGAGGTCGGTGCGGCACAGGCGGCGCGCACCGGTGAGCGGCTCGCGGTCGTCCCGCTGGTAGCCGCCGTGACCAGCCCGCTGGAGCGCTGCCGCCAGACCACGAAGGCGATCCTCGCGGCGCAGGCCGCGACGTTGAAGCCGGTCACCGAGCGGGGGCTCTCCGAGGCCGACTACGGCGAGTGGCAGGGCCGGCCGCTCAAAGAGCTGGCCAAGGACAAGCTCTGGCCGACGGTGCAGTCGCAGCCGTCCGCGGTGACGTTCCCGGGCGGCGAGTCGATGGTGGAGATGCAGGCGCGGGCGGTCTCCGCCGTACGCCGGCGCGACGCGGCGCTCGAGGCCGAGCACGGAGCCGGCTCGGTGTGGGTGGCCGTCAGCCACGGCGACCTGATCAAGTCGATCCTGGCGGACGCGCTCGGCATGCACCTGGACCTCTTCCAGCGCCTGAACGTCGACCCGGCGTCGGTCTCGATCATCCGCTACACCGCCGCCCGGCCCTACGTGCTCGCTACCAACACCCACTCGGGCGACCTGTCGTGGCTGGCCCCCAAACCGGCCGCCAAGAAGGCCCGCGGCCGACGTACCGACGACGCAGCGGTTGGCGGGGGCGCCGGCCCTTCGGCCACCGCCTAGGGTGATCGCATGGCTCCACTCGTCCACGGATTCGACCCGCCCGAGCGCTTCGTGGCCGGCACCGTCGGCCCTCCCGGACAGCGCACGTTCTTCCTCCAGGCGCGCGCCGGCGCACGGCTGGTGAGCGTGGCGCTCGAGAAGCAGCAGGTGCAGGCGCTCGCGGAGCGCATCGACGAGCTGCTCGACGAGGTCCTCGCGAGCACCCACGGCGACCCCGCGATCCCCGCGATGGCGCCGCTCGGGCTCGACGACTCCGACCCGCTGGAGCAGCCGATCGAGGAGGAGTTCCGCGCCGGCACGATGACGCTGTCGTGGGACTCGTCCGACGAGCGGCTCGTGATCGAGGTCTTCCCCTACAGCGAGGCCGCGGTCATCACCCCCGAGCAGGTCGCCGACCTCGACGACGAGGACTTCGAGGAGCCCGAGCCGGACGAGGTGTTCCTGGTCCGGATCCCCGCCGGCACCGCCCGGGCGTTCGTGAAGCGCGCCGAGCAGGTGCTCGGTGCCGGGCGACCGGACTGCCCGTTCTGCGGCGGCCCCGTCGACCCCGACGGCCACCTGTGCGTGCGGGCGAACGGCTTCCGGCGCCGGGACCCGTGAGGCCGGCGTGACGGCGGAGCCGGTGCCCGACCTGGTCGGCGCAGAGCTGGAGCTGCGCGGCCGGATCATGCCCGCGTCCAATGCGACGTTCCTCGGCGACATCGGCGGCGTGCAGGTCGTCTACAAGCCGGTCTCCGGCGAGCGGCCGCTGTGGGACTTCCCCGACGGCACCCTCGCGGACCGGGAGCGCGCGGCGTACCTGGTCTCCGAGGCCACGGGCTGGAACGTCGTGCCCGAGACGTGGCTGCGCGACGGCCCGCACGGCCCGGGCATGGTGCAGCGCTGGCAGGAGCCCGACCAGGAGCAGGTCGCGGTGACCCTCGTGCGTGAGGGCGAGGTGCCGGACGGCTGGCGGCACGTGTTCGACGGCATCGACGGGCAGGACCAGCCGGTCTCCCTGATCCACGAGGACACCGAGCCGCTGCGCCGGATGGCCGTCTTCGACATCCTCGTCAACAACGCGGACCGCAAGGGCGGTCACGTGCTCGAGATGACCGACGGGCACCGGTACGGCGTGGACCACGGCGTCACGTTCCACGCCGAGCACAAGCTCCGGACCGTCCTGTGGGGCTGGCTGGGGGAGCCGCTGTCGGCCGAGGAGCTCGCCGGGGTCGAGCGGGTGCGCACCGCGCTGCGCGGCCCGCTCGGCGACGCCCTGGCCCAGCACCTGACGGACTTCGAGATCGACGCGCTGCACCGGCGTACGGCGCGGCTGGCCGAGCGCGCCGTCCTCCCGGCGCCGCGTGGCGAGTGGCCGGCCATCCCGTGGCCGCCCTTCTGATCCTCAGTCGCTAGGCTTCCCGACATGCGAGCGTGGGCTTCTCCGGACATCCCGACCCTGCCGGTGGCAGGCCCGCCGGTGGCGGTGCACGACACGCCGTCGGGTGGGCTGGTCACGACCACCCCGGACGGAGCGGCGCGCATGTACGTCTGCGGCATCACGCCGTACGACGCCACCCACCTGGGGCACGCGAACACCTACGTCGCCTTCGACCTGCTCAACCGTGCGTGGCGCAACGCCGGGCACGAGGTCACCTACGTCCAGAACGTCACCGACGTCGACGACCCCCTGCTGGAGCGCGCCGAGAAGGTGCACGTCGACTGGGTGGAGCTCGCCGAGCGCGAGACCGAGCTGTTCCGCCAGGACATGACAGCGCTGCGGGTCCTCCCGCCCGCCCACTACATCGGTGCGGTCGAGTCGATCCCGCTGGTGGTCGAGCTGATCCGCCGCCTCGAGGAGGCCGGCTCGGTCTACCGGGTCGAGGACGACCTCTACTTCTCGGTGACCGCCGACCCGGCGTTCGGCGCCGAGTCGGGCTGGACCCGCGAGAAGATGCTCGAGTTCTACCCCAACCGCGGCGGAGACCCGGACCGGCCCGGCAAGAAGGACCCGCTCGACTGCGTCGTGTGGCGCGGTGAACGCGAGGGCGAGCCGTCGTGGCCCAGCCCGTGGGGTCCCGGTCGTCCCGGCTGGCACGTCGAGTGCACGGCGATCGCCCAGGAGCACCTCGGCGGCGCCTTCGACGTGCAGGGTGGCGGCAGCGACCTGGTCTTCCCGCACCACGAGATGTGTGCGGGGCATGCCCAGGTCGCCGTACCCGGCACGGCGTTCGCGCAGGTCTACAGCCACGGCGGGATGGTCGGCTACGACGGCGAGAAGATGTCGAAGTCGCGCGGCAACCTGGTCTTCGTGTCCGCGCTGCGCAACAGCGACGTCGACCCGATGGCGATCCGCCTCGCGCTGATGCGGCACCACTACCGCTCCGACTGGGAGTGGGTCGACGACGAGCTCTGGACCGCGGTCGACGACCTCGACCGCTGGCGCCGCGCTCTGTCCCTCGGCGCGGGCGCACCGGCGGCTCCGGTCGTCGCCGAGGTCCTCGCCGCGCTGGCCCAGGACCTGGACGCCCCGACCGCCGTCGCTGCGGTGGACCGCTGGGTGGCCTCCACCCTCGGTACCGACGGCCTCGCCGACACCTCCGACCCCGACGCCGCCGTACAGATCCTGGCGGTCCTCGACGCCGCCCTCGGCCTCGCCCTCTGATCCGACCTGTAATTCGGACGGTGGCTGTCCGGCACACGTTTGGTCACCAAGCGCAGACGGGATCGCTCCCACTCTGTGCTTGGTGACCAAACGTCGCGCGCGCCGAGCCGCTAGTCGTCGTCCTGCCGACGCTTGAGATACCGCTCGAACTCACGGGCGATCGCCTCTCCGGAGGCCTCGGGGAGCTCGGTGGTGTCCCGGGTCTCCTCGAGCGAGCGCACGTAGTCGGCGACGTCCTCGTCCTCCTCGGCCAGCTCGTCGACGCCGCGCTCCCAGGCCCGGGCGTCCTCGGGCAGGTCCTCGAGCGGGATGCTCGCCTCGAGCAGGTCCTCCAGCTGGCCGACCAGGGCCAGCGTCGCCTTCGGGCACGGCGGCTGCGCGACGTAGTGGGGAACTGCGGCCCAGTACGACACGGCCGGGATGTCGAGCTGCACGCAGGCGTCCTGGAAGACGCCGACGATGCCCGTGGGGCCCTCGTACGTCGACTCCTCGAGCTTGAGCCGGTCGACCAGCTCGGCCTCGGTCGCGGTGCCGGTCACCGGGATCGGCCGGGTGTGCGGCGTGTCGGCCAGCAGCGCCCCGAGGGTGACCACCAGCTCCGCGCCCAGCTCGTCGCAGGCCGCGAGCAGCTCCGCGCAGAACCGGCGCCAGCGCATGTTGGGCTCGATCCCGCGGACCAGGATGATGTCGCGGTCGAGCGTCGGCGGCGACGCGATCGCGATCTGCGTGCTCGGCCAGGTGACCCGGCGGTGCCCGTTGACGTCGACACCGACGCTCGGGCGGTTCACCTGGAAGTCGTAGTAGTCCTCCGGGTCGATCGCGCCGACGACGCGGGCGTGCCACACCTTCATCAGGTGGTCGATGGTGGAGGAGGCGGCGTCGGCAGCGTCGTTCCAGCCCTCGAACGCCGCGATGACGATCGGATTCACCAGGCCCGACACGTCCTCGAGTTCGATCACTCCTCCAGCGTAGTCCGCTCGCGGATTTCTGCCGCCCGGACGCTCGGTGTCACGATCTGGGAATCCGTTCCAAGGTGTGGACCGGGTTCCTAGGCTTGACCCCTGGACCGCAGCGCGCGGTCCGAGAGGAGATCCCGTGCCGTCTGGGCAGTCCCCGTCAGCCGAGCTGCGACCCGATGCGACCGCGGAGCTCACCCGCGCGCTCGAGTCCCGGATCATGGTGCTCGACGGAGCGATGGGCACGGCGATCCAGCGCGATCGCCCCGACGAGGCCGGCTACCGCGGCGAGCGGTTCGCGGACTGGCCGAGCGACCTGATCGGCAACAACGACCTACTCACGCTCACCCAGCCCGAGATCATCGCCGGCATCCACCGGGAGTACCTCGAGTCCGGCGCCGAGATCATCGAGACCAACACGTTCAACGCCAACTCGATCTCGCTCGCCGACTACGGGCTGGAGGAGTTCGCGTACGAGCTCAACCTCGAGTCGGCGCGCCTCGCCCGTCGTGAGGCGGACGCCGTCGGCACCCCCGAGCGGCCGCGGTACGTCGCCGGCGCTCTCGGCCCGACCACCCGGACCGCCTCCATCTCGCCGGACGTCAACGACCCGGGCGCGCGCAACGTCACCTACGACGACCTCGTCGCGGCGTACCTCGAGGCCGCCCGCGGCCTGGTCGACGGCGGCGCGGACCTGCTGATGATCGAGACCATCTTCGACACCCTCAACGCGAAGGCCGCGATCTTCGCCGTCGAGACGCTCTTCGAGGAGCACGGGCGCCGCTGGCCGGTCATCATCTCCGGCACCATCACCGACGCCTCCGGCCGCACCCTGTCGGGCCAGGTCACCGAGGCGTTCTGGGACTCGGTGCGGCACGTGCAGCCGCTCGCGGTCGGCCTCAACTGCGCCCTCGGCGCCAAGGAGATGCGCCCCTACATCGCCGAGCTCTCGCGCCTCGCCGACACCTTCGTCTCGTGCTACCCGAACGCCGGGCTGCCCAACGCCTTCGGCGAGTACGACGAGGCGCCGGAGGAGACGTCGGCGATCATCGCCGAGTTCGCCGACAGCGGCTTCGTCAACATCGTCGGCGGCTGCTGCGGCACCACCCCGGCCCACATCGCCGCCATCGCGCGGGCGGTCGACGCCAAGGCACGCCGTACGCCCGCCGAACCGGTCCCGGGCATGCACCTCTCGGGTCTCGAGCCGTTCACGATCGACGACTCCAGCCTCTTCGTGAACGTGGGGGAGCGCACCAACATCACCGGCTCCGCCAAGTTCCGCAACCTGATCAAGGCCGGTGACTACGACACCGGCCTGAGCATCGCGGCGCAGCAGGTCGAGAACGGCGCCCAGGTCATCGACGTCAACATGGACGAGGGCATGATCGACGGGGTCGCGGCCATGGACCGCTTCACCCGTCTGATCGCCAGCGAGCCCGACATCAGCAGGGTCCCGGTCATGATCGACTCCTCCAAGTTCGAGGTGATCGAGGCCGGCCTGAAGAACGTCCAGGGCAAGGCGATCGTCAACTCGATCTCCATGAAGGAGGGCGAGGAGAAGTTCCTCGAGCAGGCCCGCCTGGTGCGCAAGTACGGCGCCGCCGCGGTCGTGATGGCCTTCGACGAGGACGGCCAGGCCGACAACCTCGAGCGCCGCAAGGCGATCTGCGAGCGGGCCTACCGACTCCTCGTCGACGAGGTCGGCTTCCCGGCCGAGGACATCATCTTCGACCCCAACGTCTTCGCGGTCGCGACCGGCATCGAGGAGCACGCGTCGTACGGCCTCGACTTCATCGAGGCCACCCGCTGGATCAAGCAGAACCTTCCGGGTGCCAAGGTCAGCGGCGGCATCTCCAACGTCAGCTTCTCCTTCCGGGGCAACAACCCGGTGCGTGAGGCGATCCACGCCGTCTTCCTCTTCCATGCGATCGAGGCCGGGCTCGACATGGGCATCGTCAACGCGGGTGCCTTGATCCCGTACTCGGAGGTCGAGCCCGAGCTGCGCGATCGGATCGAGGACGTCGTGCTCAACCGGCGCCCCGACGCCGCGGAGCGGCTCCTCGAGATCGCCGAGGAGCACAACAAGGAGGGCGAGGTCGTCGAGGCCGCCGCCGAGGAGTGGCGCTCCCTGCCCGTCGGCGAGCGGATCACGCACGCGCTGGTGAAGGGCCTGGACGCCCACGTCGAGGCCGACACCGAGGAGCTCCGAGAGGAGATCGCCGCCCGCGGGGGCCGGCCGATCGAGGTGATCGAGGGTCCGCTGATGTCCGGGATGGACGTCGTCGGCGACCTGTTCGGCGCGGGCAAGATGTTCCTGCCCCAGGTCGTGAAGTCGGCGCGCGTGATGAAGAAGGCCGTCGCCTACCTGATCCCCTTCATCGAGCAGGAGAAGCTCGACAACCCCGAGCTCGCGACCGTCAAGGAGACCAACGGCACGATCGTGATGGCCACGGTCAAGGGCGACGTCCACGACATCGGCAAGAACATCGTCGGTGTGGTGCTCCAGTGCAACAACTACGAGGTCATCGACCTCGGCGTGATGGTGCCCGCGCAGAAGATCCTCGACGCCGCGCAGGAGCACTCGGCCGACATCATCGGGCTGTCCGGCCTGATCACCCCGTCGCTCGACGAGATGGTCAACCTCGCGTCGGAGATGCAGCGCCAGGGCCTGACGATCCCGCTGCTGATCGGCGGCGCCACCACGTCGCGGGCGCACACCGCAGTGAAGGTCGACCCGAAGTACGACGGCCCGGTCGTCTGGGTGAAGGACGCGTCCCGCTCGGTGCCGACTGCTGCCGCCCTGCTGCACGACGACCGGCGCGCCAAGCTGATGGCGGACGTCAAGGAGGACTACGACTCCCTCCGCACCCGCCACGCCGCCAAGAGCGACCGCAAGCTGATCTCGTACGACGAGGCGCAGCAGCGGGCCACGCCGGTCGACTGGTCGGCGTACGTCCCGCCGGTGCCGCGCGAGCCCGGGGTGCACGTGCTCGACGGCTACCCGATCGCCGACCTGCGCGACTACATCGACTGGCAGCCGTTCTTCAACGCCTGGGAGATGAAGGGCAAGTTCCCCGACATCCTCAACAACCCGGCGAGCGGCGAGGCGGCGCGCAAGCTGTACGACGACGCGCAGGCGATGCTCGACCAGATCATCGCCGAGGACTGGCTGACCGCCCGCGCCGTCTACGGGTTCTTCCCGGCCGCCGGGGACGGTGACGACACGGTCCTCTACACCTCCGAGGACCGCACCGACGTCCGCGCCGTGCTGCACCACCTGCGCCAGCAGGGCGAGCACCGGGAGGGCGTGCCCAACCGGTCGCTGGCCGACTACGTGGCGCCGGTGTCGACCGGGCTCGCCGACCACGTCGGCGGGTTCGCGGTGACCGCGGGCATCGGGCTGCCGGAGCGGGTGCAGAAGTTCCGCGACGAGCTCGACGACTACAACGCGATCCTGATCGAGTCGCTCGCGGACCGGCTCGCCGAGGCGTTCGCCGAGCGGCTGCACCAGCGCGTGCGCACCGAGTTCTGGGGCCACGTCGAGGCCGAGCAGCTCTCGAACGAGGACCTGATCGCCGAGAAGTACTCGGGCATCCGGCCCGCCCCCGGCTACCCCGCCTGCCCCGACCACACCGAGAAGGCGACCCTCTGGGAGCTCCTCGACGTCGAGGCCACCACCGGCATCGCCCTCACCGAGTCGATGGCGATGTGGCCCGGCGCGTCGGTGTCCGGGTGGTACTTCAGCCACCCGCAATCGCAGTACTTCGTGGTCGGTCGCATCGGGCGCGACCAGGTGTCGGCGTACGCCGAGCGCAAGGGCTGGAGCCTCGCCGAGGCCGAGAAGTGGCTGTCCCCGAACCTGGGCTACGACCCGGATGACTGACGTTTCGGCGCCGCGTGCCGTCCTCTGGGACATGGACGGCACCCTGGTGGACACCGAGCCGTACTGGATCGACACCGAGTTCGAGATCGCCGAGCGGCACGGCGGCACCTGGAGTCACGCGCACGCGCTCAACCTGGTGGGCAACGACCTCCTCGACTCCGGCCGCTACATCCGTGAGCACATGGGCATCGAGCCGTCCGCCGAGCAGATCGTCGAGGAGCTCCTCGACGGGGTCGTGGCGCGGGTCGAGCAGGACGTCCCGTGGCGCCCGGGCGCGCGCGAGATGCTCGAGCGGCTGTCGGCGGCGGGTACGCCGTGCGCGCTGGTCACCATGTCCTACCAGCGGTTCGTCGCGCCGATCCTCGCGCAGCTGCCGCCCGAGACCTTCCGCGTCATCGTCACCGGGGACGTCGTGGAGTTCGGCAAGCCGCACCCCGAGCCCTACCTGACCGCCGCCGCCGCACTCGGCCTCGCACCCGGCGACTGCCTCGCGGTCGAGGACTCCAACACCGGCGCCAAGTCGGCCGAGAGCGCCGGGTGCCTCGTGCTCGTCGTCGAGAACCACGTCCCCGTCCTCGCCGGGGAGCGTCGCGTCTTCGCGGAGTCGCTCGTGGGCGTCGACCTGGCCGAGGTCTGGTCGGCGTACCACCGCTGACTGCGTCCTGGCCGTCCCCGCCGTTTGGTCACCAAGCGCAGACGGGATCGCTCCCACCCTGCGCTTGGTGACCAAACGGCGCGCGGCCGACGCGTCAGTCGGGCAGATCCGGCCCCTCGAGGTCGACCGGCTCGGCCCGCGCTGGCAGCGGCGGGGGAGTGCCGCCCCAGGCCGGGCAGATGGCTTGGTGCGCGCACCAGGAGCAGAGCCGGCTCTTGTTGGGGCGCCAGTCCCCGGACTCCTCGGCCAGTCGGACGGCCTGCCAGACGGCCTCGACCTTGCGCTGGGTGGCGAGCAGGTCCCGCTCCTCGGGGACGTAGCGGAGGATCTGGGCGTTGCCGAGGTAGACGAGCTGCAGCATCGCGGGCACCACGCCGCGGGTCTTCCAGATGACCAGGGCGTAGAACTTCATCTGGAAGAGCGCCTTGGCCTCGAACATCTCCGACGGCGCGTTGCCCGACTTGTAGTCGACCACCCGGATCGAGCCGTCGGGAGCGACGTCGATGCGGTCGACGAAGCCGCGGAGCAGCAGCTTGGAGTCGAGCAGCGCCTCGACGTACAGCTCGCGCTCCGCCGGTTCGAGCCGGCTCGGGTCCTCGAGCGAGAAGTAGCGCGACAGCACGGTGCGGCAGTTCGCCAGCCAGGCCGTGATCTCCGGACCGTCGTCGGCACCGAGCATCTCGCGCAGGTCGGGCTCCTGCTCGACGAGCGCCTCCCATGCCGGGACCAGCATCTCGTCGGCGCGTTGCGGGGTGCGCTCGATCGCCGGAAGGTCGAAGAGGTCTTCGAGCACCTTGTGGATCACGGTGCCGCGGACCGCGTCGGGCGAGAACGGCTCCGGGAGCTTGTCGATGGTGCGGAACCGGTACAGCAGGGGACAGCTCATGAAGTCGCCGGCCCGACTCGGCGACAGCGCACCGAGGACGTCGACGCCGTCGACGGGCGTCGACACCCGGATCGCCGGCGACTCCTGCTCCACACCCACGCCGTCACCCTAGGCGAGCCCGCCGACGCTCCCTCGGCTAGCCTCGCTGCGTGCCCGACTCGCCCGCCCGTCCCCGGCCGTCGGGCACCTTCAAGATCGGCACCATCGCGGGCAGCGACGTCCTGGTCTCGTCGTCCTGGTTCGTCGTCGCCGGGCTGATCGCCGTGATCGTCTCGCCGCGGATCGAGGCGTCGTCGCCCGGGATCGGGGCGTGGAAGTACGTCGCCGGCTTCGCCTTCGCGGTGATCCTCTACCTGTCCGTCCTGCTCCACGAGGCGTCGCACGCCCTGATGGCCCGCCGCCTGGGCTTCCCCGTCGGCGACATCACCCTCCACTTCCTCGGCGGCATGACGTCGATCGAGGGGGAGGCCCGCAAGCCGCGCCAGGAGTTCCTGATCGCTGTCGTCGGACCGCTCACGTCCCTGGCCGTGGGCGTGGTGGCGCTGGGTCTCTGGTTCGTCACGCCCGACGGCCTGCTCCTGGTCGCGGTCGAGGGGCTCGCCGGCGCCAACCTCCTCGTCGGGCTCCTCAACCTCGTTCCCGGCCTGCCCCTCGACGGCGGGCGGGTCCTCAAGTCGGCCGTCTGGAAGTTCTCCGGCAACGTCCACCGCGGCACCATCGTCGCCGGATGGGGCGGTCGGGTGACCGCGGTCGCGGCGATCGGCTACCCCCTGGTCCAGTCTCGCCTCACGGGCGTCGACCCGAGCATCCTCGACTTCGGCCTGGCGGTCATCGTTGCCGCCTTCCTGTGGTCCGGCGCCACGGCTGCGATGTCCTCGGCCCGGATCCGAAGCCGGCTGCCGCACCTGGTCGCGCGGACCCTGGCGCGCCGTACCCTCGCCGTCCCCGGCGACCTGCCGCTCGCAGAGGCCGTACGTCGTGCGCAGGAGGCCGAGGCCGGAAGCCTGATCACGGTCACCTCCGCCGGCGAGCCGGTCGGCATCGTCAGCGAGGCGGCGCTCGACGCCACGCCGGAGGAGCGCAGGCCGTGGATCGCGACGTCGGCGGTCGCCCGCTCGCTCGACGACGGGCTCCGTCTTCCTGCCGAGATCGCCGGTGAGGACCTGGTCATGGCGATCACCCGCCACCCTGCCGCCGAGTACCTCCTGGTCGAGGAGGACGGCTCCGTCCTCGGGGTTCTCACCACCGCCGATGTCGATAGGGCCTTCCAGCAGGGCGGCCACTAGTGTTCCGGGGGTGTCCGACACCCCCGACGCCAGCTCGGCAGCCGACCCTGCCGACTCCGCCCCCGACGTAGCCACCCAGGCGTGGTCCGGGGTGCACCGCGGCCCACTGCGAGCCGGGGAGTGGGTACGGCTGCTGGACGGCAAGGGCCGGCGCCACAACATCTGCCTGGAGCCCGGGAAGACGTTCCACACCAACCGCGGCGGGATGTCGCACGACGACCTGATCGGCCGCGAAGAGGGATTCACGATCACCTCGACCTCGGGCGGCGAGTATCTCGTGTTCCGTCCGCTGCTCTCCGAGTTCGTGGTCTCGATGCCGCGCGGGGCTGCCGTCGTCTACCCGAAGGACGCCGCGCAGATCGTCGCGTTCGCGGACATCTTCCCGGGCGCGCACGTCGTCGAGGCCGGTGTCGGGTCGGGTGCCCTGACCTGCTCGCTGCTGCGCGCGGTAGGCCCGTTCGGTCGCGTGTCGTCGTACGAGCGCCGCGAGGAGTTCGCCGACGTCGCCCGCCGCAATGTCGAGCAGTTCTTCGGCGCGCCGGAGGGCGAGACCCACCCGGCGTGGCAGCTGACCGTCGGCGACCTCGCCGAGGCGCTCCCGGCATCCGGCGAGCGCGCCGACCGGATCATCCTCGACATGCTCGCGCCGTGGGAGTGCCTGGACGCCGCCGCCGACGCGCTCTGGCCCGGCGGCATCGTCTGCGCATACGTCGCCACGACCACCCAGCTGTCGCGGTTCGTGGAGACCGTGCGCGTGCACGGCGGGTTCACGGAGCCGCAGGCCTGGGAGTCGCTCGTGCGCGACTGGCACGTCGAGGGTCTCGCGGTGCGGCCCGGCCACAAGATGATCGGGCACACCGCCTTCCTCGTCACCGCCCGCCGGATGGCGCCGGGGGAGAAGGCACCGATGAAGAAGCGTCGGCCGGCTCCGGGCGCGTACGGCGTCGACTACACCGGTCCGCGTCCTGCCGACGTCCCGGACGAGCCTGTCGAGTAGGTCACCGGCTCCGACGTTTGGTCACCAACCGCAGAGTTCCGCCGAGATTTCTGCGCTTGGTGACCAAACGGTGGACGCGGACCGACCCCGCCAACGCCGAGTCGCGTCCAAAACGTGACCAACTCCGCGAAATGACTACGCCGGACGGCCATTGCCGCGGGTAGGGTCGATGACACAGGAGGTGGCGCTGATGTCGACATCCGAAGGCGTTTCCAGCGCGGGCGGTCGTTCCCCCGCGGAGCTCGCTGAGCAGGTCCGGTTCCTGGAGGCCGAGGTCTCCGATCTCCGCCTGCGACTGAGCGAGAGCCCGTCGGGCTCGCGCGGCCTGGAGCTGCGGCTCGCCGACGCGCAGCGGTCCCTCGCCGGGCTGACCTCCCAGAACGAGCGTCTGGCCCAGACCCTGCGCGAGGCCCGCGACCAGATCATGAAGCTCAAGGAGGAGGTCGACCGGCTGGCACAGCCGCCCGCCGGCTTCGGCACCTTCCTGAGCCGCAACGAGGACGACTCCATCGACGTCTTCACCGGTGGCCGCAAGCTGCGGGTCAACGTGAGCCCGAGCGTCGACCTCGACACGCTCCAGCGTGGCCAGGAGGTCATGCTCAACGAGGCGCTCAACGTCGTCGCCGCCCTCGAGTTCGAGAAGGTCGGCGAGGTCGTGATGTTCAAGGAGCTGCTCGCCGACGGCGACCGCGTCCTGGTCATCGCGAACGCCGACGAGGAGCGCGTCGTCCGCCTGGCCGAGCCGCTGCGCACCCAGACGATCCGCGCCGGCGACTCGCTGCTGCTCGACGCCCGTTCCGGCTACGTCTACGAGAAGGTCCCGAAGTCCGAGGTCGAGGAGCTCGTCCTCGAGGAGGTCCCGGACATCGCGTACGAGTCGATCGGTGGCCTGTTCGGCCAGATCGAGCAGATCCGCGACGCCGTCGAGCTGCCCTACCTGCACCCCGAGCTGTTCAAGGAGCACGAGCTCAAGCCGCCCAAGGGCGTGCTGCTCTACGGCCCTCCCGGCTGCGGCAAGACACTGATCGCCAAGGCGGTCGCCAACTCGCTCGCCAAGAAGGTCGCCGCCAAGACGGGCCAGGAGGGGAAGTCCTACTTCCTGAACATCAAGGGCCCCGAGCTGCTCAACAAGTACGTCGGCGAGACCGAGCGGCACATCCGCCTGGTCTTCCAGCGGGCTCGTGAGAAGGCCAGCGAGGGTACGCCGGTCATCGTGTTCTTCGACGAGATGGACTCGCTCTTCCGCACCCGCGGCTCCGGTGTCTCCTCGGACGTCGAGAACACCATCGTCCCCCAGCTGCTCAGCGAGATCGACGGCGTCGAGCTCCTCGAGAACGTCCTGGTGATCGGTGCCTCCAACCGCGAGGACATGATCGACCCGGCGATCCTGCGGCCCGGCCGCCTCGACGTGAAGATCAAGATCGAGCGCCCCGACGCGGAGTCCGCCCGCGACATCTTCAGCAAGTACCTCACGGCGACGCTGCCGCTGCACGCCGACGACCTCGCCGAGTTCGGTGGCGACAAGGACGCCTGCGTCGCCGGGATGATCCGGGCGACCGTCGAGCGGATGTACACCGAGACCGAGGAGAACCGCTTCCTCGAGGTCACCTACGCGAACGGCGACAAGGAGGTCCTGTACTTCAAGGACTTCAACTCGGGCGCGATGATCCAGAACATCGTCGACCGCGCCAAGAAGATGGCGATCAAGGACCTCCTCGACCACGACCAGAAGGGCCTCCGGGTCTCGCACCTGCTCCAGGCGTGCGTGGACGAGTTCAAGGAGAACGAGGACCTGCCCAACACGACCAACCCCGACGACTGGGCCCGCATCTCCGGCAAGAAGGGCGAGCGGATCGTCTTCATCCGCACGCTCATCACCGGCAAGCAGGGCACCGAGCCGGGCCGGTCGATCGACACAGTGTCCAACACGGGTCAGTATCTGTAGCAGTTCTCGTACGGCGCGGAGCAGCACTCGGGAGGAACCATGATGTTCTGGCTCATCGCAGGAGTGGTCGCGGTCGTCCTGTTCGCCATCGCATGGTGGGCGAGCGGCCGGGCGACGGGCAGGCGGGGGCGCCCGGATCCAGGCGCCGAGACGAACCGCGGCTGGGCCACCGCCCAGGCGCTGATCAACCGCGACACCACGGCTGGCGGCGGCCCCGGCATGTGACCGTTCACCCGGCGTTTACCTGGCCCGGACGCCGGGCACGGTCACCTCATGCTGTGGATGCTAGTGCTGCTGATCGGGCTGCTCGCCGCCTCGGTGAGCTGGCGGATGACCCGCCGCGCGTACGACGACTCCCGCTACTGACCGCTAGGCGGGCTCGGTGACGTCGGCGATCGTCGCGTCGAGCGCGTCCAGCAGCGCGCCCGCGTCGACGGTGAGCGCCACACCGGGAGCCCCGCCGCCGATGCTGATCCGGCCGGTCACGGCAGCATCGGCGACAACCGGCAGGGGAGTGGCGCTGCCCAGCGGCGTGATCGTGCCGCGCACGTAGCCGGTCACGTCGTACGCCGTCTCCGCACTCGGCATCGAGATCCGGTTGACCCCGAGCAGGGACCGCAGCTTCGGCCAGGCGATCTCGCGGTCCCCGGGCACCAGCACGAACCGGAAGTCGCCGTCGCTGACCCGCACCACCATCGTCTTCACGATCTGGCGCGGCTCGACCCCGCGGGCCGCCGCGGCCTCGGCGAGCGAGCGCACCGGCCCGTGCTCGGTCACGGCGTACGCCACTCCGAGCGCGTCCGCAGCCGCAGTCGCCCGGTCGGCCGCACCCGTCACGACGCCACTCCGACGAACCCGTAGCCCCACGGCCTGGCCGCCTTCGGGCCGGGCAGGTACGCCGCCTCGACGGACCCGACCCGGAGCACGGTCGAGACGAGGCCGGGGATGTCGCGACTCAGGTGGCACCCGCCGGCGACGCGTCCCTGCACCGGGTCCAGCCGCCGCTGCCACCGCGCCACCCCGGGCTCGGGGGAGAGCCCGTGCTCGAGGAAGTGCAGCGTGCCGCCGGGCCGCAGCACCCGACGTACCTCCGCCAGCGCCCGCTCCACGTCGGGGATCGTGCAGAGCGTGAACGTCGAGAGGACGGCGTCGTACGCCGCGTCCTCGGCCTCGAGCCGTTGTCC
This sequence comes from Nocardioides sp. Root1257, assembly GCF_001425175.1. Taxonomy (GTDB): domain Bacteria; phylum Actinomycetota; class Actinomycetes; order Propionibacteriales; family Nocardioidaceae; genus Nocardioides. The sequence continues at coordinate 199,576 of NZ_LMDV01000001.1, forward strand.
GTCCAGGCCCACGCGGGCGATCGGCAGGCTCGCCGAGCGGCGTCGGGCTGCCGAGAGCTCCCAGCCCAGGTCGGAGGGCTCGACCGCGTCGACGCTCGTGACCGCGACCGGGTAGAGGCCGACGTTGAGGCCGCTGCCGAAGCCGATCTCGAGGACGCGGCCCGCCAGCCCGGCGCAGGCCGCGGTGCGCAGCTCCATCACGTCACTCGTCGACAGCGCCCGGTCGACGAGGCGCGGCACGACACGATCGGTCCACCAGCCCATGACCCGAGGCTACGGCCTGCTCGGCTCGCGTACGCTCGACACATGAGCGTCCGCCGCGTCATGGGCAACGAGGTCGAGTACGGCATCGCCGTGCAGGGCCAGCCCCTGGCCAACCCCATGGTCGCCTCCTCGCAGGTCGTCAACGCCTACGCGTCGGCGACGGTGAAGGCCCGTCGGGCCCGGTGGGACTTCGAGGAGGAGTCCCCGCTGCGCGACGCGCGCGGCTTCGACATGTCGCGACAGGTCGCCGACCCGACCCAGCTCACCGACGAGGACCTCGGTCTGGCCAACGTCATCCTCACCAACGGCGCGCGGCTGTACGTCGACCACGCGCACCCGGAGTACTCCAGCCCCGAGGTGACCACGCCGCTCGACGCCGTCCGCTGGGACAAGGCGGGCGAGCTGGTGATGCTCGACGCGGCCCGCCGCGCCGGCCAGCTGCCGGGCGGCACGCCGATCGTGCTCTACAAGAACAACACGGACAACAAGGGCGCGTCGTACGGCGCCCACGAGAACTACCTGATGCGGCGCTCGACGCCGTTCGGCGACATCGTCCGCCACCTCACGCCGTTCTTCGTGAGCCGCCAGGTGATCACCGGCGCGGGCCGGGTCGGGATCGGCCAGGACGGTCGGGAGGACGGCTTCCAGCTCAGCCAGCGCGCCGACTTCTTCGAGGTCGAGGTGGGTCTCGAGACCACGCTCAAGCGGCCGATCATCAACACCCGCGACGAGCCGCACGCCGACCCCGAGAAGTACCGCCGCCTGCACGTGATCATCGGCGACGCCAACCTGTCGGAGATCTCGACCTACCTCAAGGTCGGCACGACCTCGCTGGTGCTCGCGATGATCGAGGACCGGTTCATCTCGACCGACCTGACCGTCGACGGACCGGTGGCGGGCCTGAGGGCCATCTCGCACGACCCGACGCTCCAGCACCGGGTGCGCCTGACCGACGGGCGCGAGCTGACCGCGATCCAGCTCCAGCTCGAGTACCTCGACCTGGCGAGGAAGTACGTCGAGGACCGGTACGGCGCCGACGCCGACGAGCAGACGGTCGACGTGCTCGCCCGCTGGGAGTCGGTGCTCGACCGGCTCGAGAACGACCCGATGTCGCTCTCTCGCGAGCTCGACTGGGTCGCGAAGCTCAACCTCCTCGAGCAGTACCGCCAGCGCGACGGGCTCGACTGGAGCGATGCCAAGCTCCAGCTCATCGACCTCCAGTACTCCGACATCCGCCCGGAGAAGGGCCTGTACCACCGGCTCGTGGCCGGGGGCCGGATCGAGCGGCTGCTGACCGATGCCGCCGTCGAGGACGCCATGCACGACCCGCCCGAGGACACCCGCGCGTACTTCCGCGGCCGGTGCCTGGAGAAGTACGCCGAGCACGTCGCGGCCGCGTCGTGGGACTCCGTGATCTTCGACCTCCCCGGCCGGGAGTCGCTGCAGCGGGTCCCGACGATCGACCCGCTGCGCGGCAGCAGGGCGCACGTGGGCGAGCTGCTGGACCGAAGTGAGACGGCGGAGGCCTTGTTCACCGCTCTCACCCGCTGAGTGGATAGGGTCGAGACATGGCACAGGAGCAGAAGCAGCCGCGGAAGTCCTCGGAGACCGAGGAGGCGGTCGAGACCGCCCCGGAGACCGATGTCGCCGAGCGCAAGGAGGCGCTCGACAGCGACGTGGACGACCTCCTCGACGAGATCGACGACGTGCTCGAGACCAACGCCGAGGACTTCGTGAAGTCCTTCATCCAGAAGGGCGGGGAGTAGGCCTTGGGCGACCCGCGCCTCCCGGCGGCGTACCTGCAGCCGGGCACCTCGTCCTTCGCCGACTTCCTCGCCAGCCAGGCTCCCGACCTGCTGCCGGGCCGTCGTACGGTGCCGCCGGGCCACGCCGCGGACCTCGCGCCGCACGGCACCACGATCGTCTCCGCGACCTTCCCCGGCGGGGTCGTGATGGCCGGTGACCGGCGCGCGACGATGGGCAACATCATCGCCCAGCGCGACATCCAGAAGGTCTTCCCGGCTGACGAGTTCTCGGCCGTCGGCATCGCCGGCACCGCCGGCCTGGCCGTGGAGATGGTGCGGCTCTTCCAGACCGAGCTGGAGCACTACGAGAAGATCGAGGGCAGCACGCTCTCGATGGACGGCAAGGCCAACCGGCTGTCGGCGCTGATCCGCGGCAACCTCGGGATGGCGATGCAGGGGCTGTCCGTCGTACCCCTCTTCGCCGGCTACGACGTCTCGGCCGAGCAGGGTCGGATCTTCAGCTACGACGTGACGGGCGGCCGCTACGAGGAGACCGCGTTCCACTCGGTCGGCTCCGGCTCGCTGTTCGCCCGCGGCGCGCTCAAGAAGCTCTACCGCGACGACCTCACGGCCGAGCAGACGGTCGAGGCGTTGATCGAGGCGCTGTACGACGCGGCCGACGACGACTCCGCGACCGGTGGGCCCGACGTCGCCCGCCGGATCTTCCCGGTCGTCCAGGTGATGACCGCCGACGGCGGGCGTCGGATGGCCGACGACGAGGTGGCCGCGATCGCCGACCGGGTGATCGCCGGACGGATGGCGCGACCCGACGGGCCGCCCGCACCGCTGAACGGGGGTGGCGCGCGATGAGCATGCCCTTTTACGTCTCGCCCGAGCAGCTGATGAAGGACCGGGCCGACTTCGCCCGCAAGGGCATCGGCCGGGGCCGGTCCGTCGTGGCGGTGCAGTACGCCGACGGCGTGCTCTTCGCGACCGAGAACCCCTCGCAGGCGCTGCACAAGGTCTCCGAGATCTACGACCGGATCGCCTTCGCCGCGGTGGGTCGCTACAACGAGTTCGAGAACCTGCGCATCGCCGGCGTACGCCTCGCCGACATGCGCGGCTACTCCTACGACCGCCGCGACGTCACCGGCCGGGGACTGGCGAACGCCTACGCCCAGACGCTCGGCACGATCTTCTCCAGTGGCGGCGAGAAGCCGTACGAGGTCGAGCTCTTCGTCGCCGAGATCGGCGACGCGGCCGCCGACGACCAGCTGTACCGGCTGACGTACGACGGCCAGGTCGCCGACGAGCACGGGTACGCCGTGATGGGTGGCGCGGCCGACGTGGTGAGCACCTACCTCAAGGAGCGGTACGCCGACGCCGGCTCGCTCGCCGACGCCGTCCGCCTCGCCGTCGCGGCCCTGGGCCACACCGACGCTGAGGACCGGGTCATCGCGACCGAGGACCTCGAGGTGGCCATCCTCGACCGCACCCGCAGCCAGCCGCGCAAGTTCGTCCGGCTGCGCGCCACGCGCCTCGAGGAGCTCCTCGGCGACCGCGGACCCGCCACCCCCGCCGGTGGCGATGCCGCTCCTGTCACCGACGACCCCGGTCCCGACGCACCGATCGCGCCGCCCGCCTGATCGTCCCGTTCCCCACGTTTGGTCACCAAGCGCAGATGTGGAGCGCTCCCATCACCGGTTGGTGACCAAACGTCGCGCGACCTGACCGGCGCGTCGACAGGCACCCGGAGCGCTCATCCACAGGCCTGAAATCGGCACTTTCCTGGATCACGTTCACGGCGCAGATTTACCGGCATGAAAGACCGTACCGACGACCCAGATGACTCGGAGCCGTTCCGCGGCGAGATCAGGCTTGTCACGCAGCGGCGGGTCAGCCACGGCCTGGGCGTCTGGAGGCGTGAGGGCCTGAGCACGGACCAGGAGTTCGAGCGCGATCTCCGGGCCTACCAGCTCGTGCTCCCGAAGGGCGCGCTCTTCACCCACGTCACAGGCGCCCGGCTGCTGGGGTGGCAGCTACCCCGGCTGCCGGAGCAGGTGCCGGTCTTCGCCGCCGTCTCGGGCAACGGGCTGCGTCCTCGGCGCCCCGGGCTCATCTGCTCCCGGCTGGTACGGCCGTCCGAGCCGGTCGGTCACATCGGGCTCCCGGTCGACCAACCCGAGGAGATCCTGCTCCGCGCCGCCCGCGACCTCGGGCTGCTCGACATGATGATCTTGCTCGAGTCCGCGCTCCGGCTCGGGCACATCGACGAAGATCGCATGGAGGCCGTCCTGGGCTCGGGCCGCCCCGGCGTACGCATGCTGCGCGAGGCGTGGCGGCGCCGCACTGGCAGGAGCGAGTCGGCAGGAGAGACCGTCCTGCAGCAGTTCCACCTGGAGATGGAAGTCCCGGTCGAGCCGCAGGTGGAGGTCGCCGATGCCGACGGCCTGTTCCTCGGCCGCGTCGACCTGCTGGTGACCGGCACACCCTTCATCCACGAGTACGACGGTGCGCACCATCGGCGCAAGGAGCAGCACAAGACCGATCTGCGCCGCGAACGGGGCCTGTCCGGCGCCGGCTACGTGCGCAAGGGATTCGGGCTCGACGACCTGCTCAACCACTCCGCCGTCCTGATGCACGAGCTCGACGACGCCCTGGAGCGCCCGCATGATCTCGATCGGGTACGACGCTGGAAGCGGTTGGTCGGCAACTCGATGTACTCCGAGGTCGGGCGGGCACGCATCATGAACCGCTGGGAGCGGATCAGCGGCCTCATCGACTGGTCCGGATCGGCCTGAGGCGGCCGCGAGCACGCGGTTGGTGACCAAACGTCGGCCAAGCAACGCCAATGAATCCGCGTCACATCCCTGCGAATGCCCAGTCGGCGCCTAGGCTGACCACGTGGACCGGCGGATCTTCGGGATCGAGAACGAGTACGGCGTGACGTGCACGTTCAAGGGCCAGCGCCGTCTGAGCCCGGACGAGGTGGCGCGCTACCTCTTCCGCAAGGTCGTCAGCTGGGGCCGCAGCAGCAACGTCTTCCTGCGCAACGGCGCTCGGCTCTACCTCGACGTGGGCAGCCACCCGGAGTACGCCACCCCCGAGTGCGACGACATCGTCGAGCTGGTCACCCACGACAAGGCCGGGGAGCGGGTCCTCGAAGGGCTGCTCCTCGACGCCGAGCAGCGGCTGCACGACGAGGGCATCGCCGGCGAGATCTACCTGTTCAAGAACAACACCGACTCCGCCGGCAACTCCTACGGCTGCCACGAGAACTACCTGGTCAGCCGGGCCGGCGAGTTCTCCCGACTCGCCGACGTACTGATCCCGTTCCTCGTCACCCGGCAGATCATCGTGGGCGCCGGCAAGATCACGCAGACCCCGCGAGGTGCGAACTTCAGCGTCTCCCAGCGCGCCGAGCACATCTGGGAGGGCGTCAGCAGCGCCACGACCCGGAGCCGTCCGATCATCAACACCCGCGACGAGCCGCACGCCGACGCCGAGAAGTACCGGCGCCTGCACGTGATCGTCGGGGACTCCAACATGAGCGAGACGACCACCATGCTGAAGGTCGCGAGCTGCGACCTGGTCCTCCGGATGATCGAGGAGGGCGTGGTGATGCGCGATCTCACGATGGAGAACCCCATCCGGGCGATCCGGGAGATCTCGCACGACGTGACCGGCCGCCGGAAGGTGCGGCTGGCAAACGGCCGCGAGGCGAGCGCGCTCGACATCCAGCAGGAGTACCTCTCCAAGGCGCGGGACTTCGTCGACCGTCGCGAGATCAGCACGCCGGTGATCGAGGCCGCCCTGGACCTCTGGGAGCGCGGCCTCAAGGCTGTGGAGTCCGACGACCTGGGCCTCGTCGACCGCGAGATCGACTGGGTGATCAAGTGGAAGCTGATCGAGCAGTACCGCTCCCGCCACGGTCTCCCTCTCGCGCACCCCCGCGTCGCCCAGCTCGACCTGGCCTACCACGACATCCACCGCAACCGCGGCCTCTACTACCTCCTCGAGAAGCGTGGTCTCGTGGCCCGGGTCACGACCGACCTCAAGATCTTCGAGGCCAAGTCCGTGCCGCCGCAGACCACCCGCGCGCGCCTGCGTGGTGAGTTCATCCGCCGCGCCCAGGAACGACGTCGGGACTTCACGGTCGACTGGGTGCACCTGAAGCTCAACGACCAGGCGCAGCGGACGGTGCTGTGCAAGGACCCGTTCCGCGCGTACGACGAGCGGGTCCAGCGGCTCATCGACGGGATGTGAGCTCCTGGATCCACCGTTGGTGACCAAACGGTGGGTCCCCGCCCAGCGGATCTGCGCTTGGTGACCAAACGGTGGACCACGGACACCCGGCAGTCAGGCTCCGCTCAGGGTCGAGGGCTAGTGTGTCGGCGCTGCCGGTTCACATCGAGCGGCCAGCACCGAAGTCCTGCACCCGAACCGAAGGTTGAACCCTGTGTCACGACGTCTCCGACGCCTCCCGGTCCTGCTCCTCCCGCTCGTGCTGGGGGCTTCGCTCGTCGCCTGCGGCTCCGACAGCGGCTCCGACGGCTCCGACGGCGGCTCGAGCTCCGGCGGCGCGCTGCACGGCATCACCATCACCGGCGATGTCGGCAAGGCCCCGAAGGTCGAGTGGAACGGCAAGCTCGACGTGAGCAAGACCGACAGCGAGGTCGTCACCAAGGGCGACGGCGACAAGATCGCTGACGGCGACCAGGTGGTCATCCACATCTGGATCGGCAACGGTACGACGCAGAAGCAGGCCTACAGCACCTACGACGAGGGTCAGACCCAGACGATCCCGGCGAGCAGCGACCTGAACCCGGTCTTCAAGGACGCGATCCTCGACCAGACCGTCGGCTCGCGCGTCGCCGTGACGGCCACCGCCGCGGACGCGTTCGGCGAGAGCGGCAACACCGACATGGGCATCGGCAACAAGGACAACGTCCTGATCATCGTCGACATCATGGACAGCACCACCGTGCTCGACGCCCCGCAGGGCAAGGACAAGGCCGCCCCGTCGTGGGCGCCCGGCCTCACCACCGACGGTGACAAGGTGACCGCGCTCGACTTCAGCGGTACGCCGAAGCCCAGCGGCAAGCTGCAGTCCGCGCCGCTGATCGTCGGCGACGGCGACGTCGTCAAGAAGGGCCAGACGATCACCGTCAACTACCTCGGCCAGGTCTACAAGGGCGCCAAGCCCTTCGACGAGAGCTACAGCAAGACGCCCGCGTCCTTCGCGATCGGCGTCGGCCAGGTCGTGCCCGGCTGGGACAAGACGCTCGTCGGCGCCACGGTCGGCAGCCGGATGATCCTCGCGATCCCGCCCGCTGACGGCTACGGCACCCAGGGCAACAGCCAGGCTGGCATCAAGGGCACCGACACGCTGTACTTCGTGGTCGACATCCTGGCTGCATCCTGATCCATCGGGAAGGATCAGCGGCATGAGCAGCACCACGGGCAGGAAGAGCGAGCGCCTGCTGAACCTGCTGATCATGCTGCTGGTCCAGCGGCACTACGTCAGCAAGGACCGGATCCGCGAGATCCTCTACCCGGACGCCTCCACCGACGCCTTCGAGAAGATGTTCGAGCGTGACAAGGAGGAGCTGCGCAGCCTCGGCGTCCCCATCGAGGTCGGCAACATGGACGCCTACTTCGACGACGAGCCCGGCTACCGGGTCCGCGCCGACCGGCTCGCGCTGCCCGACATCGCGCTGACGCCCGACGAGGCGGCGGTGATCGGCCTCGCGACACGGGTCTGGCAGCACGCCCGGCTCGCGGACGCGACGACGGAGGCGGTCCGCAAGCTGACCGCTCTCGGGGTCGAGGTCGACGAGTCGGCGCTCGACATCGCCGAGCCGCGGCTCTCGGCCGACGAGCCGTCGTTCGACGTGTTCTGGGAGGCGACCCAGGAGCGCACGCCGGTCGAGTTCGACTACCGCCGTCCGGGGGCACCCCGGACCACGACCCGCCACCTGCAGCCGTGGGGCGTCGTCCGCTACTCGGGCCGCTGGTACGTCGTCGGCCTGGACACCGACCGCGGCGAGGAGCGCGTCTTCCGGCTCTCCCGCGTCGAGGGCGAGGCCCGCAAGAAGGGCGCGCCCGGCTCGTACGACGTCCCGCCGGGCACCGACGTCCGTGCGACCGCCGTACGCCTGGCCCCCGCCCCGTCGTCGGGGGAGGCGGTGCTGCTCGTACGCCGAGACGCCGGGATCGCGCTGCGCGCCGACGCGGTGTCCGTCGAGCACGACGTCAGCGGCCCCGACACCCGGACGCCGTGGGACCGGGTCCGGATCAGCCGCGGCGGGACCGGCGTCGCCGACGAGCTGCTCGGGTACGGCGCTGCCGTCTACGTCGAGTCGCCCGTGGAGCTGCGCGCCGAGGTCGTCAGCCGGCTGCAGGCGATCGTGGCCGGGGCGGAGGTCGCGTCGTGAGCGAGCGCAGCGAGCGAACGGTCCTACACAGCGCAGGATGTGCCTCGTGCGCGCACGGAGCGAAGCGAGTACGCGCATGAGCATGCAGCCCACCGGCGCCAAGGACCAGGTCGCCCGCCTCCTCACCCTGGTGCCGTTCCTGCACGCGCGCGGTGCCGTACGCCTCGAGGACGCGGCGCACGCCCTCGGCGTGCCTGCCGAGCAGGTGCTCGCCGACCTCAACGTGCTGCTGATGTGCGGCCTCCCGGGCGGCTACCCGGACGACCTGATCGACGTCGACCTCGACGCGCTGGAGGAGCCGGGCGGCGACGGCGTCATCCGGATCACCAACGCCGACTACCTGGCCCGTCCGCTGCGGCTGACCCCCACCGAGGCCACCGCGATCATCGTGGCGCTCCGCGCCCTCCGTGGCAGTGCGGGCGAGGAGACCCGGGAGATCGTCGACCGGGCGCTCGGCAAGCTCGAGGCTGCGGCCGCGCACGGCACCGGGACGGTCCAGATCGATCCCGGCGACACGCCTGGGGGGCCCGACGTGGTCCGTCTGGAGGCCGACCTGCGGCAGGCGGCCGCACGGCACCGGCAGGTCCGGCTGAGCTACTACGTGCCGTCGCGCGACGAGCAGTCCGAGCGGGTCGTCGACCCCCGGGGGATCGTCACTGCGCACGGCTTCACCTACCTGGACGCCTGGTGCCACAGCGCCGAGGCGCCCCGGCTGTTCCGGCTGGATCGGATCGCGCAGGCGACCGTGCTCGACAGCCCGATCGAGTCCGACCCCGAGCCGCCCCGCGACCTGGGCAAGGACGGGTTCTTCCCGCAGTCGCCGGAGACCACCTTGGCCACCATCGAGCTCGACCCGGCGGCACGCTGGGTCGTGGAGTACTACCCGGTCCACGCCGTACGCCGGCGGCGCGGCGGCCGGCTCGAGGTCGACCTCGTGGTGGCCAACGAGCGGTGGCTGGAGCGGCTGCTGCTCCGGCTGGCGCCGCACGCCCGGGTGCTCAGCCCGGCGTCGTACGCCGAGTCGTACGCCGCCGCCGCGCGAGATGCTCTCAGCCTCTACGGCTGACGGACGATCAGACACAGTCAGGGCGTAGCATGGACGACGCCCGCAACCAACAGATGAGGTCACGATGCTCAACCCCATGATCGGATTGCCCCAGGGAGCCGAGTGGCTCGTCATCCTGGCAATCGTCATCCTCGTCTTCGGTGCCGCGAAGCTGCCCGACCTGGCCCGCGGGACCGGCCAGGCGCTGCGCATCTTCAAGGCCGAGACCAAGGGCCTGCGCGATGACGAGGACGACGAGAAGTCGACCCCGCCCGTGCCGCCGGCTGCGACCGAGCTGCCCCCGACGCCTCCCGCCGCGCCGGTCCAGCCCCCCGTCGAGGACCGCCAGGCCGACAAGAACAACGGCTGAGGCCGGAGACCCCGCACGCCCGTGGCGCTACGAGGTATCTATCGGCTCTTCTCCGGCAAGCCCGTCCACCCGGTGGGCGACGACGGCCGGATGGCGCTCTCGGACCACTTCCGAGAGCTCCGCGCACGCGTCCTGAAGGTCGCGCTCACGTTCCTTGTCGTCTTCGGCGTCTCGCTCTTCTTCTTCGACCAGCTCTTCGACTTCGTGTACGGGCCGTACAAGGAGGCGAGGGAGAACCTCCCGGAGAGCACCAAGAGCATCACGTCGACCCAGGGCGCCGGTGGCGGTCTGATGCTCTACCTGAAGCTCTGCGGCTTCGCCGCGCTGATCATCACGTGCCCGGTCTGGCTCTACCAGATCTGGGCGTTCATCGTGCCCGGGCTGCACCCGAGCGAGAAGCGCTGGACGCGCGTCTTCGTCGCCGTCGCCGCGCCGCTCTTCCTGGTCGGTCTGGTCCTCGGCTGGCTGACCCTCCCGAAGGGCCTCGAGGTGCTCATCGGGCTCAACCCCGACGTCATCACCAACATCATCGACTTCAACGAGTACCTGCAGTTCTTCACCCGGACCCTGCTCGTCTTCGGGCTCGCGTTCGAGATCCCGGTCTTCGTGGTGATGCTCAACCGCGCTGGCGTCGTGAAGGGCAAGACGCTCGCGCAGTACCGCCCCTGGATCATCGTCGGCATCTTCGTGTTCGCGGCCGTCGCGACACCCTCCACGGACCCGTTCACGATGACGATCATGGCGGTGCCGATGGTCGTCCTCTACTTCATCTCCGAGGTGCTGGCGCGGGTCCATGACCGCCGCAAGGAGGAGGCCCGTCCCAACGCCGGGCTGTCGCCCGACGAGGCGTCACCACTGTGAGCGAGGCCTTCGCACCCGTGGATCCCTTCGACCTTCCCGACTGGCTGGGAGTGGCCGCGGTGACCTGGTCGGCGCAAGCCGGCCTGCGCACCGGGTACGCCGTCCGCGGCGAGCTCGTGAGCGACGGCGTCGACCCCGTGGCGTGCGACCTGGTCGCGGTCGACGAGGCCTACCCGACGCCGATCGCGCCGGACGACGTGCGTACGCGCGCCCACCAGGCCTGGCGCAACGGCGAGGTCCACCTGGTCCGCCGCGAGGGCCGCCTCGCGCTGGCGGTCCCGGGCACGTTCTTCACCGCCGACCTGGTCCTCGACGCCTTCGCCCGCCTGGCCCGCGCGGTCGGCGCCTCCGCCGATCGATACGCCGTCCTGCTCCGGATCGGCGATTCCGGACGCTGACTGTCCGCTGCACGTTTGGTCACCAAGCACAGAGCCGGAGCGCTCCCACCCACGGTTGGTGACCAAACGTCGCCCCCGGAGGCCGGCGATCGCTACTGTTCGCCCGTGACCGGCACCACGGGCGAGATCGCGCTGCTGACCAATCCCACGTCCGGCAAGGGCAGGGGAGCGAAGGCGCGCGACGCGGCGCTGGCCCGCTTCGCGGAGGCCGGCATCACCCCCCGCAGCCTGGCCGGCCGCGACGCGGACGAGGCACAGGACCTCGCGCGCCAGTGCGTGGCCGACGGGGTCGAGACGCTCGTCATCGTCGGCGGAGACGGCATGGTCCACCTCGGCGTCCAGGCGCTCGCCGGCAGCAGCACCGCGCTGGGCGTCGTCCCGGCCGGCACCGGCAACGACGTCGCCCGCTACTTCGACCTGCCCCGCAAGGACCCCCGCGCCGCCGTCGAGCGGATCCTGGCCGGACAGCGCCGGACGGTGGACCTGGCCCGCAGCGGCGCCAAGTACTTCACCACCGTGCTGTGCGCCGGGTTCGACGCCGTCGTCAACGAGCGCGCCAACAGCATGACCTGGCCCAAGGGCCAGATGCGCTACAACATCGCCACCCTCGCCGAGCTGCGCACCTTCGAGCCGTTGCCGTACACGCTCGACCTGGACGGCGTACCGCTCTCGCTCGAGGCGATGATGGTCTCGGTCGGCAACGGGCCGTCCTTCGGCGGCGGCCTGCGCATCACCGAGGGCGCGCTGCTCGACGACGGGCTGCTGGACGTGGTGATCATCAAGCCGATGAGCAAGCCCGCCCTGGTCCGCACCTATCCCAAGCTCTTCAAGGGCACCCACACCACGCACCCGGCGTACGAGCACCACCGCGTCCGCTCGGTGACGGTGGCGGCGCCGGGCATCGTCTCGTACGCCGACGGCGAGCGTTTCGGCGCCCTGCCGCTGACGGTGGAGTGTGCGCCGGGAGCGCTGACGGTCCTCGCGTAGGTTTGGGCGCATGAGCACCGCGGACGACCAGGACCTCTCGCCGTCCGAGCGGTACTCCAGCTACCGCAAGCAGCGTCAGCACCCCGTCGTACGTGACTTCGCTGGCCTGTACGACTTCCCGCTCGACGACTTCCAGCGACGCGGCTGCGAGGCGATCGAGGAGGGCCGCAGCGTGCTGGTCGCCGCGCCGACCGGGTCCGGCAAGACGATCGTCGGCGAGTTCGCGGTGCACCTGGCGCTCGAGACCGGACGCAAGGCGTTCTTCACCACGCCGATCAAGGCGCTCTCGAACCAGAAGTACGCCGACCTGGTCGCCCGCTACGGCCCCGACAAGGTCGGCCTGCTGACCGGCGACAACGTCGTCAACGGCGAGGCACCGATCGTGGTGATGACCACCGAGGTGCTGCGCAACATGCTGTACGCCGGCTCGCGGACCCTGCTCGGCCTCGGCTTCGTCGTCATGGACGAGGTGCACTACCTCGCCGACCGCGCCCGCGGTGCGGTCTGGGAGGAGGTGATCATCCACCTCCCGGAGTCGGTCGCACTGGTCTCCCTGTCGGCCACGGTCTCCAACGCCGAGGAGTTCGGCGAGTGGCTCGAGACGGTCCGCGGCGACACCACCGTGATCGTCGAGGAACGGCGACCGGTCCCGCTCTACCAGCACGTGATGGTCGGCAAGCGCCTCCTCGACCTCTTCGCCTCCTCGGACGTCGACGCCGCCGCCGGCTTCGTCAAGGAGGGCGCACCGGTCAACGACGAGCTGCTCAAGGTCGCCCGCGACGACTGGGCCAGCAGCCGCATCAAGGACCGTCGTACGCCGCGCGGCCGGTCGAAGCCCGGGCAGCGTCAGGTCGGCAACGGCCGCCGGGTGTGGATCCCCAGCCGGGTCGACGTGATCGACCGCCTCGACCGCGAGGGCCTGCTGCCCGCGATCGTCTTCGTCTTCAGCCGGGTCGGGTGCGACGCGGCGGTCACGCAGTGCCTCAACGCCGGGATCCGGCTGACCAAGCCGGAGGAGCGCGACGAGATCTTCGCGTTCGTGGAGGCGTCCTGCCGACACCTGCCCGCCGACGACCTCCAGGTCCTGGGCTACCACGACTTCCTCGACGGACTGACCCGCGGTGTCGCCGCGCACCACGCCGGCATGCTGCCCGCGTTCAAGCAGTGCGTGGAGGAGCTCTACGTCCGCGGCCTGTGCAAGGTGGTCTTCGCGACCGAGACCCTGGCGCTCGGCATCAACATGCCCGCTCGCACGGTGGTCATCGAGAAGCTCGACAAGTGGAACGGCGAGACCCACGCCGCCATCACGCCGGGGGAGTACACCCAGCTCACCGGCCGCGCGGGCCGTCGCGGCCTCGACGTCGAGGGCCACGGCGTCGTCCTCTGGCAGCCCGGCATGAACCCTCGTGAGCTGGCCGGCCTCGCCTCCACACGCACCTATCCACTGCGCTCGTCGTTCCGGCCGTCGTACAACATGGCGGTCAACCTCGTGCACCAGTTCGGCCGCACCCGGTCGCGGGAGCTGCTCGAGCAGTCGTTCGCGCAGTTCCAGGCCGACAAGGCCGTCGTCGGCCTCGCGCGACAGCTGCGCAAGGCCGAGGACGCCCTCGACGGCTACCGCGAGGCGGCGGCCTGCGACCGCGGCGACTTCATGGAGTACGCCGCCCTTCGGCAGCGCATCAGCGACGTCGAGAAGGGCGCCAGCAAGGCCCGCAAGGCCGACCTCCGCGAGGAGGCCGCCGCGTCGCTGAAGGAGTTGAAGCCGGGCGACGTGATCATGGTGCCGACGGGGAAGTTCGCCGGCTGGGCCGTCGTCGTCGACCCGGGCTGGTCGCCCGAGGGGCCGCGACCGTACGTCGTCACCTCGGACCGTCAGGCGCGCCGGCTCGCGATGATCGACTTCCCGGCGCCCGTGGAGGCGATGGGGAAGGTCAAGATCCCCAAGAACTTCAACGGCCGCAACCCGCAGATGCGCCGCGACCTCGCCTCGGCGCTCAAGTCGCGCACGCACGACCTGGCGCCGCCGCGGCTGGTGAAGCAGCGCGGCCGCGACCAGACCCGCAACCATGCGGACGACGAGGTCAGCCGCCTGCGCGACCAGCTGCGCGCCCACCCCTGCCACGACTGCCCCGACCGCGAGGACCACGCACGCTGGGCGGAGCGCTGGGTGAAGCTCGACCGGGACGCGCAGACGCTGCGGCGCCGGGTTGAGCAGCGCACCAACACGGTCGCCCGGCAGTTCGACCGGGTCTGCGACGTGCTCACCGCGCTGGACTACCTCGAGGGCGACACGATCACCGAGCGGGGCAAGCACCTGATGCGGCTCTACTCCGACATGGACCTGGTGGCGGCCGAGTCGATCCGGCTCGGGCTGTGGGACGGCCTCTCGCCGTCCGAGCTCGCCGCCGCCCTGTCGGTGCTCGTCTTCGAGGCGCGACGTCCCGACGACGCCTCCTCGCCGCGGCTGCCCGGAGGCCGGGTGCGCGAGGTGATCGGCGAGATGGTGAAGCTGTGGGGGAGCCTCGACGCCCTCGAGCGCGACCACAAGCTGGACTTCCTGCGCTCGCCCGACCTCGGCTTCGTGTGGGTCTCCTACCGGTGGGCCGAGGGCGACGACCTCGACGACGTACTGGTCGCCAGCGACCTCGCCGCGGGCGACTTCGTCCGCTGGATGAAGCAGCTCATCGACCTGGCGGGGCAGGTCGCGGGCGCCGCCGGAGACAGCGCGCTCCGGGACACGGCCCGCCAGGCCATCGGAGCGCTACGGCGCGGCGTCGTGGCCTACGACTCGCTGGCCGACGACGAGCCCTAGGAGAGAGCCTCGGCTATCGGGGTGGCGCCGTTCGTCAGCGCCCACTGCTGCCCGATCGTGCGGTCGGTGTCGAGGGCCGCGGCGACCACCGCGGCGACGTCGGCCCGCGTGACGTCACCCCGGGGTACGTCGGGGCCGAGGGTCACCAGCCCGGTCGCCGGGTCGTCGGTGAGCCGGCCCGGGCGCAGGATCGTCCAGTCCAGGTCGCTGTCGCGTAGGGCGGCGTCCGCGTCGCGCTTCGCCTCGACGTACGCCCGCCAGACGTCGCCGGTGTCCTCCGGCAGCGGGTCGTCCACGCCGATCGCGGAGATCTGCACGAAGCGCCGGATGCCCGCCAGGCGGGCGCCCTCGATCGACTTCAGCGAGCCCTCGAGGTCGACGGTGCGCTTGCGCTCGATGTTGCCGTCCGGTCCTCCACCGGCAGCGAACACGACAGCCTCGCAGCGCTCGAACGCCGAGGCGAACGCCGCCGCGTCCTGCTGCTCGATGTCGAGCAGCCTGACCTCGGCGCCCTTGGCCTCCAGCTCCGCACGGTAGGCCTCAGTGCGGACCAGTGCGACGGGGTCGTGGTCCGAGCGGCGCAGGTCGTGGATGAGGTGCTGGGCCACCTGTCCGTGGCCCCCGACGATCGCGATTCGAGTCATGGTCTCCACCGTACGGGCGGCCCGAAGCTCGACGTTTGGTCACCAACCGTGGATGGACGCGCTCCCACTCTGCGCTTGGTGACCAAACGTCGCAGACGGTCAGCCGCAGAGCACCTCGGTCAGGCGCTGCACCGGGCTCTCGATGCCCCACTTGGTGCCGAGCTCGGCGACCCGCTGGAGGTCGACCGGCTCGGACGGGAGCCGGGTGGCGGGGGAGCCCAGGTCGATGTCGCGGGCAACGGCGACGACCTGCGGTGCGACGGCGAGGTAGTCGGCGGCGGCCTTGATCTTGCCGCGCGGCCCGGGACCCATGTCGCCGTCCGGGTCATGGGCCGCCGCGACGATGCCGTCCATGTCGCCGAAGCGCTGGAGCAGGGTCGCGGCGGTCTTCTCGCCGACGCCGGCGACGCCCGGCAGGCCGTCGGAGGCGTCGCCGCGCAAGGTGGCGAAGTCGGCGTACTGGTGCGCATCGATCGCGTACTTGGTGCGCACCCAGTCGTTGGTCACCCGCTCGTGGTTGCCGACACCGCGGGCGATGTAGAGGACCCGGACGTCGGCCGAGTCGTCGACGAGCTGGAAGAGGTCGCGGTCGCCGGTGACGATGTCGACCGGCTGGCGCGCCTGGCTGGCGAAGGAGCCGATCACGTCGTCGGCCTCGTAGCCGTCGGCGCCCACCACGCAGAGCCCGAACGCCTCCAGCACGTCGAGGATGATCGGCACCTGCACCTGGAGCGGGTCGGGCACCTCCTCGATGTCGGGTGCCCCCTGCTTCTCGGCGACCACCCGGTGCGCCTTGTACGACGGCAGCAGGTCGACCCGCCACTGCGGCCGCCAGTCGTTGTCCCAGCAGCAGACCAGGTCGGTGGGCCGGTAGTCGCCGACCAGCCGGGAGATGAAGTCGAGGAACCCGCGCACGGCGTTCACCGGCGTACCGTCGGGCGCCTTGATCTCCGGAACGCCGAAGAACGCCCGGAAGTACATCGAGGCGCTGTCGAGCAGCATGAGACGGCCGGGTTGCGAGTCGGTCACGAACGCATCCAATCACGGGATCGCGGCTAGTCTGTGCGCCGTGAGCCAGTCGGAACTCGAAGCAACGGACCGCAAGATCCTCGAGCTCCTCGCCAACGACGGAAGAATGTCCTTCACCGATCTGGGGAAGGCCACCGGACTTTCGACGTCAGCGGTCCATCAGCGCGTCAAGCGGCTCGAGGGCCGCGGGCTGATCCGTGGGTACGGCGCGAGCATCGACCACGAGCAGCTCGGGCTCCCGCTGACGGCGTTCATCTCGATCCGTCCGATCGACCCGTCCCAGCCCGACGACTCGCCGGAGCGGGTGCGCGGCATCCCCGAGATCGAGTCCTGCTGGTCGGTCGCCGGCGACGAGTCCTACATCCTCAAGGTGCGGGTCGCGACGCCGACCGCGCTCGAGGACCTGCTCGCGCGGATCCGGGCCGCGGCCAACGTCTCCACGCGGACGACGATCGTGCTGTCGACGCCGTACGAGAACCGCTCCGTCACCTGACCTGCGCCCTCCGGCGACGACGTTTGGTCACCAACCCAGGGTGGGAGCGTTCCCGGTCTGTGCTTGGTGACCAAACGTCGGAGCGGGAGCGGTCAGGCCGCCGTCACCAGGCCTGCAGCGCCGCCGTACGCCGGGACGCCTCGGCCACCTCGGCAGCCCGGAGCGCGGAGGCGTCCAGGTCGCCGTGCTCGGCCCACCACGCCTGGCCGGACTCCGGCAGGGTGTGGATCGGGTCGTAGTACTCGTAGGTCTTGGTGAGGGCATCGGCGGACGTGGCCTCGATGGACGTCCGGTAGTTCTTCGTCCAGTAGGAGACGCCGCGCTCGGTGTCGTAGTCGGCCAGCTGGTGCACCCAGCGCTTGCCGACGAACGGCACGTCGCAGACGATCCGCGGCGTGGCGAAGCCGGGCAGGTAGCCCATGATGTGGTGCTGCAGCCGCTGCGCGTCGGCGACCGAGACCCGCCAGTGCTCCGAGTAGGGGATCAGGTCGCACATGTAGAAGTAGTACGGCATGATCTGCGCGCCATCGAGCAGGCGGAAGCACAGGTCGAGCAGCGCGTGCGGGTCGGCGTTGACGCCGTTGAGCAGCACGCCCTGGTTGCGCACGTCGCGTACGCCGGCCTCCAGCATCGCCTTCGACGCGGCCGCCACCATCGGGGTGATCGAGTTGGCGTGGTTGGCGTGCGTGTGGATCGCCAGCGACACCCCGCGCGAGCGGGCGACGGTCGCGACCCGCTCGACGCCGGCGCGGACGTCGTCCTGCAGCCAGTGCTGGGGGAGCCCGACGAGCGCCTTGGTGGCGAGCCGGATGTCGCGGATGTTCTCGATCTCGAGCAGCTGGGTGAGGAAGTCCTCGAGCCGCGGCCACGGCATGTTCGCCACGTCGCCACCGGAGACGACGACGTCGCGCACCTGCGGCGTACGACGCAGGTAGTCGAGCATCGAGCCGAGACGGTCGACCGGCTTGCCGACGAACTTCAGCTTGTCGACGGTGGCGGTCGAGTTGCCGACGAGGTCCATCCGCGTGCAGTGCCCGCAGTACTGGGGGCAGGTCGGGAGCAGCTCGGCGAGCACCTTGGTCGGGTAGCGGTGCGTGAGGCCCTCGGCCACCCACATGTCGTGCTCGTGCAGCGAGTCGCGGGTGGCGTGCGGGTGCGAGGGCCAGTCGGTGCGTCGGTCGGAGAAGACCGGGATCATGTAGTGCCGGACCGGGTCGGCGTAGAACGCCTCGGTCAGCGAGCCCGGACCGGCCACCGTCTCGTGCGGCACCATCGTGTTCATCATCTGCGGCGGCACGAGCATCGACATCGTCGCCCGCTCGGCCTGGTCGCGCTCGAGGTCGGCGTAGAAGCGCTCGTCGACCAGGTCGCCCAGGAGCTCACGCAGCTGCTTGACGTTCTTGACGCAGTGCGACCGCTGCCACTGCACCGACGCCCACTCCTCGGCGGTGACGTCGCGCCACCCGGGGAAGCGGGTCCAGTCCGGCTCGACGAGCTCGACCTGCCGGTAGGGGTAGGGCTGACCGGTCTGGTCCTCGACCAGGGAGGCGATGCTCGTCTCGATGCTCATGCACCGAGGGTAGACGGAGATATTGCGGCGCTGCAAACGCCTGGCCGCATGTTTTCCCGTCAGATCAGATTGCTGGCAAGTAACGTCCGGCGCACAACGGCGTGACCCGGGGGCACGCCGTACCGGCGCAGGTAGACCGTCTCGACGAGCGAGCGCAGCGGCGGCTCGGGCTCGTCGGCGAGCGGGGCGTCCATCAGCAGCAGCTGCGGGGCATGGCCGTCGTCGTGCGGAGGCAGGTAGTCGCGCACCGGGTGCAGCCGACCGCCGAGGCGCTCGTAGAAGACGATCCGCCGGCGGTGCTCGTCGACGAGCTCGGGAGAGAGGCCGGCCTCGTCCGGGTCCTCGACGTCCCAGACGAGGCGGGTGCGGCCCTCGGCCGCGAGCCGGTCGGTCACCTCGCGCCACATCGCCGACCCGGTGCCGCGGCCCCGACGCCCGACGGCGTAGTAGCGCAGGAACGTCCACGGCGTCTCGGCCAGGTCGCGCACCAGGGCGAAGCCGGCCGGCCCGTCCTCGTCGAGCAGCACCAGCATCCGGTCGACGAAGAGGTCGTCGAACGGTGCCTGCAGCTCGTCCGGGAAGGCGTCCTCGTAGATCGCCCGCACGATGCCGCGCTGCTGGGGGCTCAGGGTTGTCGCCTCGACGAGGGTCACCGCTCCCACACCACCTGTCCGGCCAGCACGGTCGACAGGACCTCGATGTCGCGGATCGCCGTCGGCCCGACGGTCGCCGGGTCGTCCGAGAGCACGGCCAGGTCGGCGTACTTGCCGACCTCGATCGTGCCGCGATCCCGCTCCGCGTGGGAGGCGTACGCCGAGCCCAACGTGTACGCCGTGAGCGCCTCGAGCCCGGAGATCGCCTCCTCCGCACCGCACGGCTGTCCGCCGTCCGTCAGCCGGTTGACCATGTCGTGCATCCCGCGCAGCGGAGCGCCCTCGACGACCGGACGGTCCGAGCTGCCCGGCGGCGTGATGCCGGCGTCCAACAACGAGCGGTAGCGGTAGGCCCACCCCGCGCGCTCCGGGCCGAGCGCGCGCAGCATCCCGTCGCCGATCTCGCCGACGAAGCGGCCCTGGGGCACCGGGACGACCCCCAGCGCCGCGGCGCGGGCGACCTGGTCGGGCCGGGAGACGCCGAAGTGCTCGATCCGGTGTCGTACGTCGGGCCGTGGACAGCGCCGCTGCGCCTCCTCGACCGCGTCCAGGACGAGGTCGATCGCCGCGTCACCGATCGCGTGCGCGGCCACCCGCCAGCCGGACCGGTGCGCGTCCAGGATCCGCGCGCGCAGGGCACCAGCGTCGTCCTGGAGGTAGCCACGCTCGCCCGGGGTGTCCGCGAAGTCCTCGGTCATCGAGCAGGTGTGCCCGATCAGGGAGCCGTCGCTGAAGATCTTCACCGGCCCGATCCGCAGCCGGTCGTCACCGAGACCGGTGCGGATGCCGAGGTCCAGGCCGATGTCGATGCCGTCGGACGCGTGCGCGGTCACGGGGTGCAGCACGTCGGAGGCGACCATGAGCTCGACCCGGACCGGCAGCCGGCCGAGGTCGCGTGCCCGCTGGTAGGCGGCCACCTCGACGGGGCTCTTGCCGATCCAGCCGCCACCGACACCGGCCTCGACCACGCTGGTGATGCCTTGCGACAGGTAGACCCGTCCGGCCCGCTCGATCGCGTCGACCAGCGCGTCGACGGGGTAGGGGAGGACCAGGCGGTTCAGGAGCTGCTGGGCCTGCTCCTGGAGCAGCCCGGTCGGGCGACCGGCGGCGTCGACCACCACGAGCCCGCCGGGGACGTCGACGGGCGCGTCGGCGATGCCCAGGTCGGCGAGCAGTGCGCCGTTGGCGACGCACATGTGCCCGGACGTGTGCTTGAGCCAGACCCGACGCCCCGGCGCGACCCGGTCGAGCACGTCGCGGTCGGGGTGGGCGCCGAGCTTGTTCTCGTCGTAGCCGGCGCCGATGATCCAGGCGCCCTCGGGGGAGGTCGTCGCACGGGCCGCTACGGCGTCGTACAACGCCTCGAGGGTGGGCACCCGGAGGTCGACCTCGTCGAGCGACAGGCCGTACCACGCCATGTGGTTGTGGGCGTCGTGGAAGCCCGGGGTCACGACGGCACCGCCGAGATCGATGGTCCGGTGCGCCGGCACGTCCTCCAGCGCCACGATGCGGTCGCGCCAGATCGCGACCGCAGGAGCGACGGCGTCGCCGGCCAGGGTGCGCACCCGCGCGTTGGTCAGCAGCAGGTCCGCCTTCATGCTCGCCCCGCCTTCAGGGCGGCCTTCTCGACCCGCTGCGACGCCGTCAGTGGCAGGTCGTCGCGGAACTCCCACTGGCTGGGCACCTTGAACGCGGCGAGCCGCTCGACACACCACGCGGTGAGCTCGTCCGAGGAGGCACCCGGCGCCACGACGTACGCCTTGACCTCCTCGCCGCGGATCTCGTCGGGTACGCCGAGGACGGCAGCGAGCCGGACCGCGGGGTGGGTGAGCAGCACGTCCTCGACCTCGCGTGCTGCGATGTTCTCGCCGCTGCGGCGGATCATGTCCTTGAGGCGACCGGCGAGGTAGACGCGTCCCTGGTCGTCGAGCCGCGCCAGGTCGCCGGTCGGGAACCACCCGTCCACGAAGGGGTCCGGCTGTCCGAGGTAGCCCTCCATCATCCCGGGGCCGCGCAGCCACATCTGCCCGTCGTCGTCGATGCGCACCTCGCGGTGCGCGGCCGGCCGGCCGAGGCAGCCGGAGCCGACCAGCTCGTCGTGGTCGTCGGGGGAGACCCGGATGTCGGCGCCGGTCTCGGTCATGCCGAACGCCTCGAACCACGGGACGCCCCAGCGGGCCTCGAGATCCGCGTGCAGGGCGGGTGGGATCGCCGAGCACTGGACGGCGCGCACCCGGTGGGCCCGGTCCAGGTCGTCGGCCGGCATCTTGAGCAGGAGCGTCGGCATCGCGGCCAGGCAGTAGAAGTAGGTGACGTCGTGCGCGCGCACCTGCGACCAGAACGTCGACGGGTGGAAGCCGTCCAGCGCGACCAGGTGGGCGCCGGCCAGCAGCGCGGACACGACGTTCCACTGCGGGTCGAGGTAGAAGAACGGCTGCGCCGTCAGCATCACGTCGTCGGCGCGCAGGTGCGGGAACTCCTCGACCATCGACGTCGCGAGGGTGGTCCAGTAGCGGTGGGTGAGCACACAGCCCTTCGGGTGCCCGGTGGTGCCGGAGGTGTACTGCACGTTCACCGGAGCCGCGGGATCCACCGGCCCCTGCTCCCAGGGCCCCGCCGGATTCAGGTCCGCCACGTCCACGACCTCGACGAGCGGCTCCAGGAGCCCGGCGTACGACGGCGACGTGACGGCCAGCCGGGCGCCCGCGTCGGCGACGACGTGGCCGGCGTCGGCGGTGCGGTAGCGGACGTTCAGCGGGACCATCGCCGCGCCCAGGCGCATCAGCGCGAACCAGACCAGCGGGAGCTCGGGCTGGTTGTCGAGCATCACCGCCACCCGGTCTCCCGGCTGCACCCCACGCTCGCGCAGCGCCTGGGCGAGGCGCGACGTTTGGTCACCAACCGTAGAGAAGGTGAGCGTCTGCTCGGTGCCGTCCGCGGCCACGAACGTCCACGCGGGCCGCTCGGGCCACCGCTCGGCGGCGGCCAGCAGGAGGTCGACGAGGGACTGCTCAGCCACGGGTGAAGGCCTCCTTGGGTGCCGCGCCCTCCCCGGACAGGGAGGTCAGGACGGCGTGGTCGACCTCGCGGACCATCGCCTCCTCCAGCGTGGCATCCAGGCCGTGGTCGAGCACCTGCTTGGCGAGACTCAGCGCGAGCGGCGGACGCTCCACGAAGCGCTGGGCCAGCTCGAGGGCCACGGTCTCGTGCTCGCCGGCGGGTACGGCGCGCGCGACCATCCCGAGCGCCGCCGCCTCGGCGCCGGTCACCCGGTCGCCGAGCAGGAGCAGCTCCTTGGCCTTGGCCCACCCGACCAGCATCGGCAGCAGCCGGGAGATGCCACCGGTCACGCTCAGACCGACACCGACCTCCGGGAAGCCGAACTGGGCGTCCTCGCTGGCCACCACCACGTCGCAGGCGAGCGCGAACTCGCAGCCGGCGCCCAGCGCGTAGCCGTGCACCGCGGCGACCACCGGGCCGGGGAACCGACGGGTGAGCCGGGTGACCTCCTGGATCGCCTCCAGGCGCCGCCGGGTCTGCACCGGGGTCTCGACGGGCTCCGGCTCCTTCAGGTCGTGGCCGGCGCAGAACGCCCGACCGCGGCCGGCCAGCACCACCACGCGCGCGTCCTCCTCGGCCGCACGGGTCAGCGCCGCACCGAGCTGGTCGGTGAGCGCGGCGGTGACGGCGTTCAGGCGCTCGGGCCGGTTGAGGTGGAGCAGTGCGATCGCACCGTCCCGGCTGTACTCGACGACCTCCACCGGAGGACTCCTTCGCATCGGGGCTACCGATCGATCGATCGATCGGGCATCATGGGCGACCGTAGAACGCGGCGACGAGAGGGGTCAAGCGGTGGCGCAGCCCACGGTGGAGCGGGTCCAGGCCGCTGCCCTCGCGCTCTTCGCCGAGCGCGGCTACCACGGCACCGGCATCCGGCAGCTCGCCGACGCCGCCGGACTCTCCTCCGCCTCGCTCTACCACTACATGGGCACCAAGGAGGAGCTGCTCGTCGCCATCATGCGCGGCAGCCTCACCGAGCTGCTCGACGCCGCCGAGGCGGCCGCCACCCTGGCCGACCCCCAGGCGCGGCTGGTCGCGCTCGTCGAGCTGCACGTGCGCACGCACGCGAGCGCGCCCGAGCGCACCCGTGTCGTCGACGACGAGGTCAACGCACTCTCGACGGCAGCACGCGACGAGGTGGTCGGCCTCCGGGACCGCTACGAGGGCCTGTGGCAGGACACCCTCGACGAGGGCGTCGCCACCGGAGCCTTCGAGGTCGGCTCCACCGCCGTCGTACGCCGAGCGCTGCTGGAGATGTGCAGCGGCGTCGCGCGCTGGTGGACGCCCGCCGGCGATCTCGACCCGGACGCCCTGGCGGCGGAGTACGCCGGTCTAGCCCTCCGACTGGTCGGCGTGTCGGCGCGACACGCCGCACCTCGGTGAAATTTCGAGGCGATCTCGAGCGTCAGACTCCGCTCCTGACCTGCAGATTCGCGCGTCTGTGCAGGTCATCAGGCGGTTGACAGCGGGCGAGTTTCGCGGCCAAGGTGTGCCGTCCGTTCATGCAGATCGTGGACGGCGGACCGCCGTCCGAGTGGCCGGGTCCGAGGGTGGGGTGCCAACCACGCCTCGGTCCTTGTTCGCGGAGGTCGGTCCGCTCCCGCGAGAGCGGACGCGGAAGGGACCCGTGTCCCCTAGACAACAGCCGCGGCCCCGGCAGCCGGTCGAGGTCGGACTGGTCCGAAGGGCGCGGGATCCTTCCGGGGCATCGGTATCGTCTGTCCCGTGCTGCTCCGGATCCTGGTGGCCGTCGCGAGCGGCGTCGGGCTGTCCCTCGCGTTCGAGCCGGTCGCCGTGCCGATCGTCATCCCGTTCGCGGTCGCCGGGTTCGTCCTCACCACCCGCGGCCTGCGGATCCGCTCGGCCCTTCTCGTCGGCTGGGCGTTCGGGGTCGGCTTCCAGTTCGTGCTGCTCTTCTGGATGCGAGCCGTCGGGTACGACGCCTGGGTCGGGCTCTCGCTGTGGCAGTCGCTCTTCTACGCCGTGCTCGGCGCGGCCTCCTGCCTCCTGCAGCGGCACCGCCTCTGGCCGCTCTGGGTCGCGGCCGCATGGGTGACCACGGAGCTCTGGTACAGCACCTGGCCGTTCAGCGGGATGCCGTGGGGACGCCTCGCTTTCGCCGTCGCCGACACGCCGCTGGCCGATGCGCTGCCCTGGATCGGGACGGTCGGCGCGAGCCTCGTGCTCGCCCTCAGCGGCACCCTGCTGGCGTGGGCGGTCGTCGAGCACGGAAGCACCCGGCTCGTCGCCGTGGGCGCGCTGGCCGCCCTGGCCCTGGCTGGTCTCGTGCTGCCGCTCGCGGTGTCGTGGTCGCCGCACCCCGAGGGCGAGGCCACCGTCGCGGTCGTCCAGGGCGACGTGCCCGGCAACGGGGACGACATCCTCTACGACTTCCGCCAGGTGACCCAGAACCAGGTCGACGTGACCACGCGGCTGGCCGACGACGTGGCCGCGGGCAAGGAGCCGAAGCCGGACTTCGTGCTGTGGCCCGAGAACTCGACGGCCGTGGACCCGTTCCGCGACCAGCAGACCAACGCGGGCATCCTGGCGGCCAGCTCCGCGATCGGCGTCCCGATCCTGGTGGGCGCCATCGTGGACGCCGGCCCCCAGCACGTCCTCAACCAGGGCATCGTCTGGGACCCGGTCACCGGCGCGGGGGAGCGGTACACGAAGCACCACCCGGTGGTCTTCGGCGAGTACATCCCCTTCCGGAAGTACCTCGACAACCTCCAGATCGGTCGCCTCACGATGGTGGGCCGCGACATGGTCTCGGGCACGCGCCTCGACCCGCTGAGCATCGCGGGGGTCGAGGTCGCGGACTCCATCTGCTTCGACGTCGCGTACGACGACGCGATCTACGGCCAGGTCGACCGCGGCGCCCAGCTGCTGACCGTGCAGACCAGCAACGCGACCTTCATCCACACCGACCAGATCGACCAGCAGTTCGCGATCACCCGGCTCCGCGCCGTCGAGACGGGCCGCTGGCTGGCGGTCGCCTCGACGAACGGCGTGTCGGGCGTCATCGCGCCGGACGGCAGCGTGGTCGCGCGGGCCGAGCCCCGCACCCAGGCGGCGCTCGTGGAGACCGTCGGGCTGGACACCGCGATCACCCCGGCCGTGCGGATCGGGCCGTGGTCGGGGCGGCTGTGCGTGCTGCTGGCGGGTCTCGGTCTGCTCCTCGCGCTGGTCCCGTATCGTCGTGGTCTCGCCCGACAGGAGGCCGACGAGAGCGACGTTGAGCCCGACGCACTGAGCAGGAACCGATGAGCGCAGCTGGACCCCACCACGTCGACGGCCTGGGCCGCGTGGTCGTCGTCATCCCGACGTACAACGAGGCCGACAACCTCGCCTGGATCGTCGGCCGTCTGCGGGCCGCGCAGCCCGCGATCGACGTCCTCGTGGTCGACGACGGGTCGCCGGACGGCACGGGCGACGTCGCCGACGGGCTCGCCGCCGCCGACCCCGCTGTCCGCGTGGTGCACCGCACCAGCAAGGAGGGCCTGGGGGCGGCCTACCTGCACGGCTTCCGGGTCGCCCTGGACGCGGGCTACGACGTGATCGGCGAGATGGACGCCGACGGGTCCCACCAGCCCGAGCAGCTGGACCGGCTCCTCGCCGCGCTGCGCGACGGCGCCGACCTGGTGATCGGCTCGCGCTGGGTGCCCGGGGGAGCGGTGGTCAACTGGCCGCTGCGCCGCGAGCTGCTCTCCCGCGGAGGCAACCTCTACGTGCGCCTGCTGCTCGGCGTCCGGGTGCGCGACGCGACGGCGGGCTACCGGCTGTTCCGGCGTACGACGCTCGAGAAGATCGACCTCGAGACCGTCCAGTCGACCGGCTACGTCTTCCAGACCGACATGGTCGCGCGCACCCTCGCCGCCGGGCTGACGGTCCGCGAGGTGCCGATCGAGTTCGTCGAGCGGGTCCGCGGCGACTCCAAGATGAGCGGCTCCGTGGCCACCGAGTCGCTGCGCCGGATCACCGCCTGGGGACTGCGCGAGCGCGCCGAGCGCGTGCGTACGGCGCTGCGCCGATGAGGGGGAGGCGATGACCCGACGGCGACGGATGGTCCAGGCGGCGCTCTTCGTCGCCTTCGTCGTCGTCCCCCTGGCCGAGATCTACGTGCTCGTGCAGATCGGCCAGGTGATCGGCGCCGGCTGGACGATCGCACTGCTGGTGCTCGACGCGATCCTCGGGACCTGGCTGATCCGCCACGAGGGGGCGCGGGCCTGGCGCGCCTTCCGCGACGCCCTCGCAAGCGGTCGTCCGCCCGCCTCCGAGATCGCCGACGGCGCGCTGATCATCGTGGGCGGGACGCTGATGCTCGCGCCGGGCTTCATCACCGACGCGTTCGGGATCCTGCTGATCCTGCCCTTCACCCGACCGCTCTTCCGGCGGCTGCTCGCCGCGGCGGTCGCCCGGCGGCTGGTGATGGGTGCCGTGGACGTACGACGCCCCGGACCCGGACCCACCGAGGGGCCCGTCATCCGGGGCGAGGTCGTCGACGACGACTAGCGTCAGGCCGAGGCGCGACGCTTCTTCTGGTTGGCGCGGTGCAGGTGCGCCGGGCCGATCTCGCCGCCGCGGAGCAGCTCGAGACGCTCCTTGAGGATGTCCTCGAGCTCCTTCTCCGAACGCCGCTCCAGCAGCATGTCCCAGTGGGTGCGGGCCGGCTTCTCGGCCTTCACCTCGGGCAGGATGCCGGACACGTTCATCGCCTCGGCGCCGCAGCGCGGGCACTCCCACACGGCCGGGACGTCGGCCTCGACCGACATCGTGACCTCGAACTCGTGCCCCTGGGCACAACGGAAACCAACCTGCTGACGCGCCGCGAACTCGATGCCGCGCTCGTCCTCAAAGCTTTGGCCCCCGAGCCGCGCTCCACGCAGTGTGCGCTCTGCCATGAGCCACCTCCCGAATCTTGTCCCCCGAATGATGCATGTCCGAGACTGACCGGCCGGCGCACGAGTCGCAGGCCTCAGCGGGGATGTACCCCACTGGTTCAAGTCTCAATCCGTTCAACGGTAGAGGTATGGACAAGATTCCGGGAATCGGGCGGTATGACCCCACTCACAGGAACTTCTCAGGTGCTCCTCGGACGCGACGTCAGACCACGGCCGGCAGGTCGTTGCCGGCCTCCTGGATGCCACGGCGCGGGTCGACCCGCATCAGCAGGGCGATGCCGAGGACGAACAGCACCATGAGCGCCAGGAGCGCCGGTCGGTAGGAGTCGGTCCACTGGTGGACGAGGCCGAAGATCAGCGTGCCGATCCAGCTCGTGCCGCGCTCGCAGGCCTGGTAGAGCGAGAAGTACTCCGCCTCGCGGCCCCGGGGGATGAGCTGGCTGTAGAACGAGCGCGAGAGCGCCTGGGTGCCACCCAGCACGACCCCGATCGCCACGGCGAGCAGCAGGAACAGCAGGAGGTTGTCGTTGGGGATCAGCCACCCGACCACCACCACGACCAGCCAGATGAAGAGTCCGGTCTTGATGACCTTGAACGCGCCGATCCGGTTCGCGATCCGCCCGAAGCCGAGCGCGCCGGCGATGCCGACGAACTGGACGACGAGGAACGCCATCAGCACGGTGCTCTTCTCGAAGCCGAGCTGCTTCTCGCCGTACACCGAGGCGGCGTAGATCACCGTCTGGATGCCGTCGTTGTAGAAGAGGTAGGCGAGCAGGAACGTGAGCGTGACCGGGTAGCCGCGCAGGTCCTTCAGCGTGTGCCACAGCTGGCCGAAGCTGGCCTGCACCAGACCGCCGGGCTCCGCGACCGGGTTGACCGGCGGGCGCGAGCGGATGCCGCGGACCGGGATGATCGTGAAGACGGCCCACCAGACGCCGGCGCTGAGCAGGCTGATCCGCACCGCCATCTCGGTGTGGTCGCTCATCACCGTGAGCAGCACGAAGTTCACGGCCAGCAGCAGGCCGCCGCCGAGGTAGCCGAGGGCCCAGCCCTTCGACGAGACGGTGTCGCGCTCGTCGGGGTCGGCGATGTCGACCAGGATCGAGTCGTAGACCACCAGGCTGGCGCCCAGGAAGAGCGTGGCGAAGACGAGCAGCACGGCGCCGAGCTGCCAGTTCGAGCCGGCGACGAAGAACATCAGCATCGCCATCGCGCTGCCCGCCCAGGCGAACCCGCCGAGCAGGCGCGGCTTGCTCGCGCTGCGGTCGGCGATCGCGCCGACGATCGGCAGCACGATCGCGGAGAGGATGGTCGCGGCCGTGACGAGGTAGAAGACCAACGATCCGGCGGAGACGTCGAGCCCGAGGACGTGCAGGTCCTGGGTGCACTTGATGTGCTTGTCCTCATCGGTGACGTAGCCGCAGGCAGCCTTCTCGGCGACCGAGGTCAGGTACGGCGCGAAGAGCACGGCGGCGGTGGTGGTGACGAAGGCGCTGTTGGCCCAGTCGTACCAGTACCAGGCCTTCTGCTCGCGCACCCGGGCGTCCGGGTCGAGCTCGGCTGCCGTCATGACGACTCCCTCCACTGGCCACGCTGGACGAGGACCGCCCTGAGTATGTCGGTGCGGTCGGTGAAGAGTCCGTCGACGCCCCGGTCCAGCAGGACGCGCATCTCGTCGGCGTCGTCGATCGTCCAGACGTGCACCTGCCGTCCGGAGGCGTGCACGCGCCGGACCAGCCCGGGCGTGACCACCAACAGACGGTTGCGGCGGTGCGGGACCTGCAGGGCCGCGCCACCGGTGCCCGCGAGCCGGGCCGCCAGCCACGCGACCGGCACGAACCGGAACGCGGCGATCTGGCCGAGCGTCGCGCTGGTGGGCACCCGGCCGTCGGTGAGCTGCCGGAACAGCGCCGTACGCCGTCGCGAGAACGAGCCGACCAGGACCCGGTCCCACGCCTCGCGTGCGGCGATGAAGTCGGCCAGCGCCGGGACGGCGCCATCGGACTTGAGGTCGATGTTGAAGCGGGCGTCGGGGAACGCGTCGAAGAGCTCGGCGAGGGTCGGCACGGACTCGCGCCCTCCCACCCGGGCCTCCCGCACCTCGGCGAGACTGAGGGCGGCGATCTCGCCACGACGATCGGTCACCCGGTCGAGCACCGAGTCGTGGAACGCGAGCAGCACTCCGTCGCGGGTCACGTGCACGTCGGTCTCGAGGTAGGTGTAGCCGAGGCCGACCGCGTGCCGGAACGCGGCCAGGGTGTTCTCCAGGCCCTCGATCTCCGGGTGGTAGGCACCGCCGCGGTGCGCGAAGGCAAGCACCGAGCCCGGGTCCTCGAGCACCCGGTCGAGGTAGGCGAACCCGGTCCGCGGAGTGTCCACCGGCGACGTCACGACGAGCAGTATCGCGGACCGGCGAGGGTCCGCGCGCACTCACCACCGGAGCGGTAGCGTCGGTGCATGGAGACCTTGACCTGCCCACGGTGCGGCGCGGAGATGGAGACACGCGCCATCAGCTCGTCCCTCGGCGAGGGCGCGGTCAGCGCCTGTCCCGACGGCCACGGGGTCTTCCTCGCGCGTCCCGACCTGGGCGCGCTCATCGAGGCCGAGAGCGACTGGCACCGGCACGTCGGCCAGCACACCGCGCCGATGCCGAGGATCACCCCCGACATGACCGCCCCGCCCGTCACGAAGCCGCCCGCCCGGGCCTGGGTCGAGACGCTCTTCGACTGACCCTCGCCGCCCCGGCCGCGACGTTTGGTCACCAAGCGCAGGCCGGGAACGCTCCCACCTGCGCTTGGTGACCAAACGACGGCCGCGGAGGCCGAAGCTCGGGCCAGGGGCGGCTCAGATGTCCCGGAACGTCTCGATGTTGGCGCCGAGCTGGTTGAGCCGCTCGGCGAGGTCCTCGTAGCCCCGGTGGATGACGTACGTCGACCGCAGCACGGAGGTGCCCTTCGAGGCCAGCATCGCCAGCAGGATCACCACGGCCGGGCGCAGCGCCGGCGGGCAGACCAGCTCGGTGCCGCTGAAGCTGGTCGGACCCTCGATCATCACCCGGTGCGGGTCGAGCAGCTTGACGCGGGCGCCGAGCTTGTTGAGGTCGGTCAGGTAGATCGCCCGGTTCTCGTAGACCCAGTCGTGCAGGAGGGTCTGGCCCTCGGCGACCGCCGCGATGACCGCGAAGAACGGGAGGTTGTCGATGTTGAGGCCGGGGAACGGCATCGGGTGGATCTTGTCCAGCGGCGCGTGCAGCTCGGAGGGCTTCGTGGTGATGTCGACCAGGCGGGTGTGGCCGTTGAGGGCCACGTACTCCTCGGAGCGGTCGTAGCTCAGACCCATCTCCTCGAGCAGCGCGAGCTCGATCTCCATGAACTCGATCGGCACCCGACGGATGGTGATCTGCGACTTGGTCACGATCGCCGCGGCGACCAGCGACATCGCCTCGATCGGGTCCTCGCTGGGCGCGTAGTCGACGTCGACGTCGATCTCCGCGAGACCCGTCACGCGCAGCGTGGTGGTGCCGATGCCCTCGACGGAGACGCCGAGCCGCTGCAGGTAGAAGCAGAGGTCCTGGACCATGTAGTTGGACGACGCGTTGCGGATCACGGTCAGGCCCGGGTGCAGCGCGGCCGCCATCAGGGCGTTCTCGGTGACGGTGTCGCCGCGCTCGGTGAGCACGATCGGGCGGCCCGGCTCGATGGCCCGGTTGACCTGCGCGTGGTAGCTGCCGTCGGTCGCCTTCACCTCGAGACCGAACGGTCGCAGCGCCGCCATGTGCGGCTCGACGGTGCGGGTGCCGAGGTCGCAGCCGCCGGCGTAGGGCAGCTCGAACGTGTCGACCTGGTGCAGCAGCGGGCCGAGGAACATGATGATCGAGCGGGTACGGCGCGCCGCGGTCTCGTCGATGTTGCGGAGGTCGAGGTCGCGCGGCGGGATGATCTCGAGGTCGTTGTCGTCGTTGAGCCACCGCGCCTGGACGCCCATGCTGGTCAGCACCTCGAGGAGGCGGTTGACCTCCTCGATGCGCGCGACCTTGCGCAGCGTGGTGCGACCCCGGTTGAGCAGCGACGCGCAGAGCAGCGCGACGCCGGCGTTCTTGGAGGTCTTGACGTCGATCTCGCCCGACAGCGTGGTCGGGCCCGTCACCCGCAGGTGGGTCGGTCCGGCGCCGACGGCGACGATCTCGGAGTCGAGTGCCGCGCCGATGCGGGCGAGCATCTCGAGGGAGAGGTTCTGGTGCCCCTTCTCGATCCGGTTGACCGCGCTCTGGCTGGTGTTGAGCAGGTCGGCCAGCTGGTGCTGGGTGAGCCCGCGGTGCTTGCGCGCGTCCCGGATCAGGTTGCCGATGCGGTTCTTGTAGCCCTCGGTCGTGGTGGCCTCAGTCATGTCGTCCACGGTAACTCACATATGAGATAACGCAACAACGCGCGGGTCCCGGGGTGTCGGGGGAGCGCCGCTGCTCCGGCTCCGGCCTGCTGAGAGGATGGGCGGCATGCGCGCGACGACGATCCACGGTACCCGAGACATCCGCGTCTCCGACGTTCCCGACCCGACGATCTCGGCACCGACCGACGCCGTCGTGAGGATCGTCGCAGGCTGCATCTGCGGATCGGACCTGTGGCCGTACCGCGGTGAGAACGAGATCACGCCCGGCGACACGATCGGCCACGAGTGCGTCGGGGTCGTCGAGGAGGTCGGCGCGGACGTGACGTCGTTCCGGCCGGGGGACTTCGTGATCGTGCCGTTCGACCACTGCGACAACACCTGCGCGCACTGCCGCGCCGGTGCGCAGTCGGGCTGCGTCAACCTCGGCTTCACCGAGAGCGGCCAGGCCGAGTACACCCTGGTGAGCCAGGCCGAGGGCAGCCTCGTGAAGACCGACGGCATGCCCGACGCCTCGATGATCCCGTCGCTGCTGACCCTCGCCGACGTGTTCCCGACGGGCTGGCACGCCGCGGTCTCGGCCGGCGTCCGGCCCGGCAGCACGGCGGTCGTGGTCGGCGACGGTGCCGTCGGGCTGTTCGGCGTGCTGGCCGCGTCGCTGCAGGGCGCCGAGCGGGTCGTCGCCATGTCACGCCACGAGCCGCGGCAGGCGATCGCCCGCGCGTTCGGCGCGACCGACGTCATCGCCGAGCGCGACCAGGCCGGTGTGGACGCCGTGCTGGAGCTCACCGACGGGGTCGGCGCCGACGCGGTGCTCGAGTGCGTCGGCACGGACCAGTCCATGCAGACCGCCTTCAAGATCGCCCGACCCGGCTCGACCGTGGGCTTCGTCGGAGTGCCGCACGGCGTCGAGCTGCCGCTGCGGCGGATGTTCCGCGGCAACATCGGGCTCGCGGGCGGCATGGCGCCGACGCGCAAGTACATCCCCGAGCTGCTCGAGCGCGTGCTCGCAGGCGGGATCGACCCGGGCCTCGTCTTCGACCTGACGGTGTCGCTGGACGACGTCGCCGAGGGCTACCGCGCGATGGACGAGCGGCGGGCGATCAAGGTGCTCGTCGAGCCCTGAGCGAGGTCAGGGAGCGTCAGTCGCGGCGACCCGAGGTGTACAGCCCGACGCCGACCAGGATGCCGATGCCGGCGACCAGCTCGCTGACGAAGACGGCGGTGGCGTCGTCGAGGAAGACGGCGAAGAGGATGAGCAGGATCCCGGCGACGCCGCAGATGCCGAGGAACGGCTTCGCCGGCAGCGACGAGTTGAGAGCCATCGCGCAGAGCAGCACCGTCGTACCGATGACGCCGTCGCGGTAGCCGGCCCACATGCCCTCGGCCGTGGTGCCGTAGAGCAGCCAGCTGGCCAGGATCAGGCCGATGCCCGAGACCAGGATCAGCAGCCAGCCGAGCGGCGCCATCACGGGCACCGGGCCGGACGCGACCGGGGCGCCGGAGTGGACAACAGGGGTGCCGGGGGCGGTACGTCGCTCGGGGGTCGCCATGTGCGGAATCCTAGAGCCAATCGCGCTCGATGGCCCGACCAGGGGGCGACACGCGCTTGGCCCGCCTCGCAGGCGGGTAGGTGCTCGTCGTGACGACGCTGATCCTGGGACCACTGCTGCGCTACGTCGACGACGCGACGGCGACCGTCTGGGTCGAGACCGCCGAGGCGAGCGAGGTCACGGTGGTCGCCGGAGAGCACCGCGCCGCGGCCCGGACCTTCGGCGTGCACGGCCGCCACTACGCGCTCGTCGAGCTGACCGGGCTCCCGCCCGGCAGCCGGACGCCGTACGTCGTCCGCGTCGACGACGTGCAGGTCTGGCCGTCCGCCGACCCGGACTTCGCCGACTTCCCGCCGTCGGTGATCAGCACGCTCCAGCCGGGCAAGCCGCTGCGGGTGGCCTTCGGCTCCTGCCGCGTCAGCGTGGACCACGACGAGGCCGGCACCGAGCAGTTCGGGGTCGACGCGATGCGCGCCTACGCGCTCTACATGGCCGGCATCACCGAGAGCGGCTCGGAGGACCCGGGGGAGC
The DNA here is from genome assembly GCF_001425175.1 of Nocardioides sp. Root1257. GTDB lineage: Bacteria > Actinomycetota > Actinomycetes > Propionibacteriales > Nocardioidaceae > Nocardioides. The sequence continues at coordinate 233,312 of NZ_LMDV01000001.1, forward strand.
GGTGGCCGGACCTGGCGCTCTTCCTCGGCGACCAGGTCTACGCCGACGAGACGAGCGACGAGATGCGCGCGTTCATCCAGCAGCGCCGCGACCCGGAGCAGCCGCCGTGGTTCGAGCTCAAGGACTACGAGGAGTACGCCCACCTCTACCGGCTCGCGTGGACCGACCCGGCCAACCGCTGGCTGCTCTCGACGCTGCCGACGGCGATGATCTTCGACGACCACGACATCCGCGACGACTGGAACACCAGCTGGACCTGGCGCCAGGACATGGAGGCCACCTCGTGGTGGCACGACCGGATCGTCGGCGGCCTGGCGTCGTACTGGGTGCACCAGCACCTCGGCAACCTCGGCCCCGAGGAGCGGGCGGCAGACGAGCTCTGGAAGCGGATCACGGCGTACGACGGGCCGGGGGAGCTCGACGTGAGCGACGCGGTCGACGCACTGGCGGACCGAGCGGACCAGCACCCCGAGACCTACCGGTGGAGCTACTCCCGCGACTTCGACACCCAGGCGCGGCTCGTGGTGGTCGACTCACGCGCCGCCCGGGTGCTCGAGCCCGAGCGCCGGTCGATGCTCGACGACGGCGAGATGCTGTGGCTCGACGCCCAGCTCCAGGGCGACGTCGACCACCTGCTGGTCGGCACGTCGCTGCCGTACCTGCTGGCGCCCGGCCTGCACCACATCGAGTCCTTCGGCGAGGCGATCGCCGAGGGCGCCTGGGGTGGCCCCGGCCGCAGCCTGGGGGAGTGGGCTCGCAAGCGCGCCGACCTGGAGCACTGGGGCGCCTTCGAGCGCGGCTTCCGCGACGTCGCCGGCCTCGTCCTGGAGGTGGCCGCCGGTCGCCGTGGCCGGGCGCCGCGCACGATCACGTTCCTGTCCGGCGACGTGCACCACAGCTACGTCGCGGAGGCGTGGCCGCGAGACGGTCAGGTGGCCAGCCGGATCCTGCAGGCCGTCTGCTCACCGATCCGCAACCCGCTGCCGAGAGGGATGCGCGGCTTCACGGCGCTGGCGGCGAGGCGCGCGACGGGCAAGGTCGGTCGGCTGCTCTCGCTCGCCGGACGGGTGCCGCGCGAGCCGATCCGGTGGTCGGTCACCGAGGGACCCTGGTACGACAACAACCTCGCGGTCCTCGAGCTGGCGCCCGCAGGCCTGCGGCTGTGGTGGAACGCGGGCGAGGTCGTCGACGACCCCGAGCGGCCGCTGCTGACCCGGGTCGCGACGGTGGACCCGATCGGCTGAGCCGGTTCGGGTCAGGCGACGGCGCGGCCCGGCATGGTCGCCGGCACGCAGTCGCAGCTGTCCCCGCACGCGAGGTAGGTGTGCGGAGCGTGGCCGCACTGGGCGCACGGCATGTCGTGCGAGAGGTGCACGGCGTTCGTCTGGACGGTGTCCCACATGGCGCTACCTCCCCCCGGTGCGTCTCGCTGCTGCCCCCCAGCAGGCCCGGCCGATCCAGGCTTCCAGGATCCGGTGGGATTCCACCGGCATGTCCGGAGCATCGGCTCGCGCACCTTCGAACTTAAGCACCGAGCGGTGTTCGCGCGGTGGATCGGACGCGAATGCCCCAACCTGGGGAGGCGCTCCTAGCCCGTCCGGGCCACTGGTCCGTGGCAAAATCACCCGGGTGACCAATCCCGCCGATGAGCAGCGCCGGCGCGACCTGGTCCTGCTGCGTCGGGTCCGGGACCGGATGGACCGCGAGTACGCGCAGCCGCTCGACGTCGAGGCACTGGCCCGTGGCGTCAACCTGTCGGCGGGTCATCTCAGCCGCGAGTTCAAGCGCGCGTACGGCGAGTCGCCGTACTCGTACCTGATGACGCGCCGCATCGAGCGGGCGATGGCACTGCTCCGGCGTGGCGACCTCAGCGTCACGGAGGTCTGCTTCGAGGTGGGCTGCCAGTCGCTGGGGACGTTCAGCACCCGGTTCTCCGAGCTGGTGGGGATGTCGCCGAGCAGCTACAAACAGGCCGCACGCGAGATGCGGGGCGTCCCCACGTGCGTCGTGAAGCAGGTCAGCAGGCCGGTCCGGGCCAGATCGATCAGGAATGGAGAAGCGCCCGCGGTCGATCCGCACCTAGCGTGATCGTCATGAACCTCACCATCCACACCACCGTCCTCCCGCACGAGGACCCCGACGCCTCCGTGGCGTTCTACCGCGACGTCCTCGGCTTCGAGGTGCGCACCGACGTGGGCTCCGGCACGATGCGCTGGATCACCGTCGGGCCCGTCGGCCAGCCCGGGACCTCGATCCTGCTCGGGCCGCCCGCGGTCGACCCCGGCATCACCGACGACGAGCGGCAGATGATCGGCGACATGATGGCCAAGGGCACGTACGGCTGGATCCTGCTGGCCAGCGACGACGTCGACGGGACCTTCGACGCGGTCCAGGCGAGCGGCGCCGAGGTCGTGCAGGAGCCGATGGACCAGCCCTACGGGCTGCGCGACTGCGCGTTCCGCGACCCCGCCGGCAACACCGTGCGGATCCGGGCGGTGGCCTGAGATGAAGACGATGACCTGCCAGCAGATGGGCGGTCCCTGCGACCAGGCGTTCCAGGGCGAGAAGGCCGACGACGTCATCAACCAGCAGGACCAGCACCTCAAGGACATGGTCGCCGCCGGCGACGAGGCCCACGTCCCCGCCAACAACGACATGCGCGGCCGCTGGAAGCACCCGATCAAGGGGATGGGCTGGTACAAGGACACCAAGAAGGCGTTCGCCGCCCTACCCGAGGACTGAGAGAGCAGGAGCCACCAGCCGCATGCACGAGGCCGACAGCCACGACCTGATCCGGGTGACCGGCGCGAGGGTCAACAACCTCAAGGACGTCAGCGTCGAGATCCCGAAGCGTCGGCTCACGGCGTTCACCGGGGTGTCGGGCTCGGGCAAGAGCTCGCTGGTGTTCGGCACCATCGCGGCGGAGTCCCGGCGGTTGATCGACGAGACCTACTCCACCTTCGTCCAGGGGTTCATGCCGAGCCTGCCCCGCCCCGACGTCGACGCGCTCGAGGGCCTGTCGACCGCGATCCTGGTCGACCAGGAGCGGCTCGGCGCCAACCCGCGCTCGACGCTCGGCACCGTCACCGATGCCAACGCGATGCTGCGGTCGCTCTTCAGCCGGCTCGGTACGCCGTACATCGGTGGGCCGACCGCGTTCTCCTTCAACATCCCCACGACCAGGGCCAGCGGCGTGATGACCGGCCCGAAGGGCGAGAAGAAGATCGTCCAGGACGCGGTCTACCTCGGCGGGATGTGCGCCGAGTGCGAGGGCCGCGGCACGATCTCCGACCTCGACCTGTCCGTGATCATCGACGAGTCGAAGTCGCTGGTCGACGGCGCGATCCTGGTGCCCGGCTACACCGCCGACGGCTGGATGGTCGCGACCTACATCGAGTCCGGCTTCTTCGACCCGACGAAGCCGATCGCGGACTACTCGGAGAAGGAGCGCCAGGACCTGCTCTACAAGCAGACGACCAAGATCAAGGCCAAGGGGATCAACGTCAGCTACGACGGGCTGATCCCGAAGATCCGCAAGTCGATGTTCAGCAAGGACGTCGACTCCCTGCAGCCGCACATCCGGGCGTTCGTCGAGCGGGCCGCCGTGTTCAAGACCTGCCCCGAGTGCGACGGCACCCGCCTCAACGAGTCGGCCAGGTCGTCGACGATCGACGGCGTCAGCATCGCGGACGTGTGCGCCATGCAGATCACCGACGCGGCGGCCTGGGCGCGGGAGATCGACGAGCCGGGCGTCGCCCCGCTGGTCGAGAGCCTGCTGCACCTCTTCGACTCGTTCGTCGAGATCGGTCTCGGCTACCTGTCGCTGGACCGGCCGTCCGGGACGCTGTCCGGGGGAGAGGCGCAGCGGACCAAGATGGTGCGCGCGCTCGGGTCGGCGCTCACCGACGTCACCTACGTCTTCGACGAGCCCACGGTCGGCCTGCACCCGCACGACATCGCGCGGATGAACAAGCTCCTGCTGGACCTGCGCGACAAGGGCAACACCGTGCTGGTCGTCGAGCACAAGCCCGAGACGATCGTGATCGCCGACCACGTCGTCGACCTGGGGCCTGGCGCCGGCACGGGCGGAGGCACGATCTGCTTCGAGGGCACGGTCGAGGAGCTGAAGTCCTCCGACACCCTGACCGGGCAGCACCTCGGCCACCGGGCGCGGCTCAAGGACGACGTACGCACGCCGTCGGGGCAGCTGGAGATCCGTGGCGCCGCCGAGCACAACCTGCGCGACGTCGACGTCGACGTGCCCCTCGGTGTGCTGTGCGTGGTCACGGGTGTCGCGGGCTCGGGCAAGTCGTCACTGATCCACGGCTCCATCTCGGCCGACGAGGGCGTCGTCTACGTCGACCAGGGGGCGATCCGGGGATCGCGGCGGTCGAACCCGGCGACGTACACGGGCCTGCTCGAGCCGATCCGCAAGGCGTTCGCCAAGGCCAACGGCGTCAAGCCGGCCCTGTTCTCGGCCAACTCCGAGGGTGCCTGCCCGACCTGCAAGGGCAACGGGATGATCTACACCGAGCTCAGCTTCATGGAGACCGTGGCGACGCCGTGCGAGGACTGCGGAGGCAAGCGCTTCCAGGCGGCCGTGCTGGAGCTGCGCTTCGGCGGGCTCAACATCGCCGAGGTGCTCGACCTGCCCGTCGCGGAGGCCCACGCGTTCTTCGCCTCCGGCGACGCCAAGACTCCCGCGGCGGCGGCGATCCTGCAGCGCCTGGAGGACGTCGGCCTGGGCTACCTGAAGCTCGGCCAGCCGCTCACGGCCCTCTCGGGCGGCGAGCGACAGCGGCTCAAGCTGGCCATGAACATGGGGGAGAAGGGTGGGATCTACGTCCTCGACGAGCCGACCACCGGCCTGCACCTCGCCGACGTCGACCATCTCCTCGGCCTGCTCGACCGGCTCGTCGACTCCGGCAAGTCCGTGATCGTCATCGAGCACCACCAGGCCGTGATGGCGCACGCCGACTGGATCATCGACCTGGGGCCCGGCGCCGGCAACGACGGCGGCCGGATCGTCTTCGAGGGCACGCCCGCCGAACTGGTCGCCGACCGCTCGACGCTCACCGGCCAGCACCTGGCGGCGTACGTCGGGGCCTGAGTCTCAACGATCCTGGTCGAGACGGCGGACGCGGCGTACGCCGGCGGTGAGGCGGTAGGACGTCTCCACGAGCTCGGCGACCTCCGTCCAGTCGGTCTCCGCGGCCAGGTCGAGGCCGACCCACCCGGAGACGCCGAGGTACATGGGGAGGTAGCCGTGCGGGGCGTCGAGCAGCGCCTGGCGCTCGACGGGATCGGCCAGCACCAGGACCGAGGCGCTGTGCCGCTCGTAGCCGTCACCGACTTTGACGCTGCCGCCGTAGTAGGCGAACACCTTGGTCGTGTAGAACGCCGGAATCCCGTGGGAGACCTTCTCGGCGGCGTCCGGGAGCGCCAGCGTGATCTCGCGCAGGCGTGCGAGGACCGGGTCGTCCTCGTCGAACATGCGCGGGTGGGCCATCGGCCGCCACGCTAGTCCGGCTGCGACGTTTGGTCACCAACCGCAGATGGAGCGCTCCCACCCCACGTTTGGTCACCAACCGCGGACCCGGTGACCGCGCGCTGGACGTCTCAGGGCGTGACCGGGCGGTACGCCGCGGCGTCGGAGCTGAAGTCGGCGTGACCGAGTCGACCGAGGGTGCGGTCGAGCTTGGCGACCAGCCTGCGGTCGGTGACCGCACCCAGGCCGGGCGCGCGTTGCGCGAGCCGGTAGGCGAGCACCTGCCCGCCGACCAGCACGGCCACCGCGACCGCCCGGACGCGGTCGGCGCGGCTCAGCGCCACGCCCATCTCTGCGGCGCGAGCGTCGTCGCCCTCGAGGAACCGTTTGACGAAGAACGCCTTCGAGAAGCTGCGCTCGAAGCGGTCGTGCACCCGGCTGCGCAGGCCGTGGTCGGGCTCGAGGTAGGCCTTCATCGTGGCCCGCAGCAGAGCGCCGCAGGTGTCGTCGTCGTACGCCTTGCGGAGCGTGGCCTGCCGGGTGCCGAGCGCGTCGATGATGCCGCGCGGCGTCCCCGGGAGCAGCTGCTCCGGGAGCCCCAGCAGGAAGCACCGGTAGCGCGAGAGCTCGACGCGCGCCTGCTCCTCGCGGGTGAACTCGGTGCGTCCGGACCGGACGACGTTCAGCGCCAGCACGAAGATCGTGAGCAGGCCCGCCGGCATCTGGTCGACCTGGGGGATCGGCACGCCGTACACACGGGAGTCCCACTTGCCGCGGCGCAGCACGTTGAAGCGGACCATGGAGTGCATCAGCCGCACCTTGGCGGCGGCCTTGAAGCCCGGCCCGTGCCGCTCCAGCGCGCCGGGCAGGACCGTGCAGGTGAAGAAGGTGGCCGTCTCCTTGATCCGGTTGGCGGCCATGTCCTCGCCGAGCGCGCCGGTCATCGCCATCGGCAGGGCTGCATAGGCATTCATGAACGTCGCGACGAACGCGCCGCGGATGGCGTACGGGCTGACGTGCGCGCTGAGGTTGCGGTCCAGCCGGGCACCGAGCTCGACCAGCTCCATGTCGAGCCACTCAGGAACACGTTCCATGTCGGTGATCAGCGCGGCCAGCTCGCCCGGTGCGTCCGCCACAGCATCGATGCCGTGGTCGCAGGCCTCGTCGAGCATCTCGACGAGACGCTGGAAGCCGATCTCCGGGAGCAGCGCGGCGTACGCGTCGGCGACGGCATCGCCGAGCATCGTGAACGCCTCGATGACGGCAACCTGCTCGTCGTTCTCCAGGAGACGTCGTCGCTGCGGCTCGAGCCCGGCGCCGAGCTGTGACTCGACGCCAGGGTCCACGGTGAACCGCTCAGGACGCGCGTCGAAGTCGACCGCGGCGTACATCTGCGGCAACGCGGTGCGCTGTGCGGCGACCTGACGACGCAGCTCGGCGATCTCGACGGCACTCAGCGAGGTGGACGACACCCTGGGACCGTAGGGGACGAAGAACCGCGCGCGCACCCCTTCTGGAGCGTTTCTGAGCGTGGATAGATCGCCGATAACTGACATTATGTCAATATATGAAGGTTTCAGGGCTCCCCGACCCGATAGCGGGCGAGCACCACTCCGTCGTGAAACTGACGCGTCTCGATCAGGTCCAGGGGCACCCAGGCGTCGAGGTGCGTGAAGAACGGAGCGCCCGTGCCGACGAGGACCGGGTGGGTGACGACGACGTACTCGTCGACGAGTCCGGCCCTCATGGCCGCGGCGGCGAGCGTTGCGCCACCGATGTCCATGCGACCTTCACCGTCGGCCTTCAGCCGGGCGATCTCGGCGACCGGGTCGCCGCTGACGAGACGCGCGTTCCAGTCGACCGCGCTGGTCGTCGAGGAGAACACGACCTTGGACATGTCGCGCCACCGACGGGCGAACTCGACGTGCTGCGGTGAGACGTCCGGCTGCTGGTCGGCGGTCGGCCAGTGGGAGCTCATCGCCTCCCACAGCCTGCGTCCGTACAGGGCCAGGGCGGTCGTCTCCAGGCGGTCGCTCCACCACTGGAACAGCTCGTCGCTCGGCACGCCCCAGCCGAGGTCGTCGCCGGGCGCGGCGACGTAGCCGTCCACGCTCACGTTCATGGCGTACGTCAGGGTGCGCATGGCTCAGCCTCCCAGAGTCACACCGCTGGGGTCTCCCACATCGAGAGACAGAACGGGTGACCGACCGGGTCGGCGTACACGAGGCAGTGGTCCGCGTTCGGCTGGACGTCGAGCAGCGTCGCGCCGGCGGCCACGGCGCGGGCGCCGGTCGCCTGGAGGTCGTCGACGAAGAACTCCAGGTGCAGCTGCATCGGGACATCACCGGACGGCCAGGTGGTCGCCCGGAAGTCGTCGACCTGCTGGAAGCCGATCGAGGCATCGGGCCCCTCGACGAGCGCCCAGTGGGCACTCCCCCTGACCTCTCCGCCGGTCAGCTCCGCGTAGAACGCACCGAGAGCAAGAGCATCGGGCGCGTTCACGGTGACGCCGCTCAAACGGATCCGGTCCGACATCAGCGGACCTCCATCTCGCGGTACGCCGGGGTGAGCTCGTCCCAGCGCTGCTTCCAGATCGAGCTGTCCCCCACCAGGGACCGAGCAAGGTCCTCGACGTGCGCCTGCCAGCCGGCGCCGTGGAAGTACATCCGGTCGAGCGGCAGGCCACGCTCCTCGACGACCAGTCTCGTGCGGCCGTCCTCCTCGCTCAGCCAGGCCTCGATCTGGCCCTCCTCGTCCGTGCCGGGCAGCATCGTGAGCAGCAGGTGGTGCGGCGCCTCGCACGCCTCGATCCGACCAGGACCCGTCCAGCTGCTCACGAAGCTCACCTGGATCGCACCACCCACGCGCAGGTCTCCGGAGATCTCCCCGATCCACCGGGCCAGCCTGTCCGGCTCTGTGCACGCCGACCAGAGGTCGGCGATGCCGGTGTCATAGACGTCCTCGACCCGGACCGCTCCCCGATCCGCATCCAGCGCTCGCATCGTGCCGATGACGTTCATCCCTGCGACCTCTTCCCTCGTGCGACCTCGGTGTGGAGCGCGTCGAGCCGCTGCTGCCAGAGGGCGCGGTAGTCCCCCAGCCACTCGTCGACCTCGATGAGCGCCTCCGGTCGGAGGCTGTAGATCCGCCGTTGCGCGTCCTCCCGCACCTCGACGAGACCGGCCTCGCGCAGCACCCGCAGGTGCCGCGACACGCCGGGTCTCGCGATCGGGAGCGCGTCCGCGAGCTCCCCCGCACTGGCAGGGTGCGACCGCAGCATCTCGAGCATGGTGCGCCGACTGGGATCGGCCACCGCTCGCAGTACTGCGTCCATGCGTTGAATGTACCCATATGGTTACGTACCTGTCTAGGTACATACACGGGAATCGCCTCGCGCACCCCTAGGCTCCGCGTGTGACGAACTCGGGGGACGCTGCCACGCCACGACCCAAGCGCAAGCACCGGTCGATCCTCGTGGAGACGCTGGTGCTGCTCCTGATCGCCATCCTGGTGGCCATCGTGCTGAAGACCTTCTTCATCCAGGCGTTCTACATCCCGTCGCCGTCGATGGTGCCCGGCCTGGTGAAGGACGACCGGATCCTGGTCGAGAAGCCGTCGTACTGGTCCGGAGGGCCGGAGCGCGGTGACGTCGTCGTCTTCGAGGACCCGGGCGACTGGCTGCCGGCCGAGGACTCGGGTCCCGTGGGTCCGGTGGCGACGACCTTGTCGAAGATCGGCCTCTACCCCGCCGGCGGTCATCTCGTGAAGCGCGTCATCGGCGTCGCCGGCGACACGATCGTCTGCTGCGACGACCAGGGCCGGATCTCGGTCAACGGCCAGCCGCTCGACGAGGACGACTACGTGAACGACCCGGACACCACGACCTGTCGCGGTCCGGAGGGTCCCGGCGGGGCCGAGGCGTGCCACTGGACCGCCGGTCCGGTGCCGGACGGCGACCTCTTCGTGATGGGCGACAACCGGTACGAGTCGGCCGACTCGAGCTATCACATGTGCGCGACGGACGACTCCGCGTGCACGCCGGGCGACGAGTTCTTCTCGCAGGACCTGGTGGTCGGCAAGGTCTTCGCCGTCATGCTCCCCCGCGACCACGCCGCCTGGCTGCACCGACCCGACACCTTCGCCGACGTACCGGACGCTCCCTAGCCGCCGCCGTCACGTCGCGCATCGCCTCGGTCGTCACCTCAGGAGGACGGGCGGGCCGTGGTGGTGCGAGCGCGCCACGAGATCGCCGTCGACCGTGGTGCTGGGTCCGTGTTCGGCGATGTCGTAGGAGCCCGCCATCTGCTTGGGCGGAACGCCCTCCATCGCGACGTGCACCAGCGGCATGCGCGCTCTCCCCTGGTCGATCGTCGCGGCCACCGCCTGCTGCTCGGAGAGCGGCCAGTACTGCTCGGTGATCGACTGCCAGACCACGGTGAGGACGCCGTCGTCCGCAGGCTGCGCCAGCTGCTCGGCCAGCCAGGCCGACGCCGGGGCGCGGTCGACGGTCACCGGATGGCGTCGCGCGATCTCGAGCGCGGCCGCCAGCCTCGCGTGCCGGGCCAGGTCGAAGGGCCAGACGAACGAGGTCAGGTACGTCGCCCCGTCGGCGCTGCTCGCATCGACCGGGGCCAGGTCGCAGCCGCGCCGCTCGACGATGGTGAGCTCCTCCGGACGCACGCCGGATGCCTGGGTGTCGAGCACGAGCTCGCTGTCCGCCGGGCCCCAGCTCCACCCGGGTCCGACCATCCGGTAGCGGTCGACCAGCAGGTTCAGGCCCGCGGACGCGCCCGGCTCGAGGAGCCGCACCCGACGCAGCCCGGTCCGGCGCACCGCCTCGAACAGGCCGACGGCCAGGCACGCCGAGCGGCCGACCTCGTTGGTCTGCGGCGCCAGGTCGAGTGCTCGCTGCAGCTCGGCGACGTGCTGCCCGAGCGCCGGGCGCACCTCCGGCCACGCCTGCTCCGGGTCGGCCTGGCCGCCGAGCGACGGGTAGAACGGCTCCAGCCGGGGCGCCTCTCCTCGGAGCACGATCCGGAAGATGCCGGCCAGCAGCCGCAGCTGGACGGCGTCGCCTCGCGGCGCGTCGAGGTGCTCGGCGCAGATCGCCGCGGTCGGTCCCCCGGCCTCGAGGTCGTCGGCGAGCTCGTCCAGGAGCACGCCGTACAGGTGCTGGCGATGGCCGAAGTGATGGCGGAACTGGTTCGCGAGCTGGGCGGCGGTCACGCGGCCAACGTACGGCGAGAAGCAGTACCGTCCTTGCCATGACCGACGTTGATCTCGATCACATCGCCGCCGAGCGGGAGCGGATCCGCACGACGTACCTCTCCCCCGAGGCCAGCCGGCCGGCATCGTCGGCGCGCGGGCTGCACCACTTCGCGATCGTGTGCGCGGACGTCGAACGGACGGTGCGGTTCTACCAGGGGCTCCTGGAGTTCCCGATGACCGAGATCTTCGAGAACCGCGACTACCCCGGCTCCAACCACTTCTTCTTCGACATCGGCAACGGCAACCTGCTCGCCTTCTTCGACTTCCCCGGCCTCGACGTCGGCCCGTACGCCGAGGTGCTCGGCGGCCTGCACCACGTCTGCATCTCCGTCGAGCCGTCGCGCTGGGAGCAGCTGAGGGCGAAGCTGGACGATGCCGGGGTCGAGTACCTCGCCGAGTCGGGCAGCTCGATCTACTTCCGGGATCCGGACGGAACTCGTCTGGAACTCATCTCCGACCCGCTCGGAGAGATGTACGGCACCGTCGTGCTCTGACCTCCAGGGTCCGGCCGGGCCCTCCGCGTCCCACGTTTGGTCACCAAGCGTGCATGGGATCGCTCCCACCCTGCGCTTGGTGACCAAACGTCGCGCCCGGAGGCGAGCGACGAGGTCGGCCGAGGGATCAGGTCAGAGCTCGGCGAGGCGCGGCAGCACACCCTCACAGACGGCCGTCGTCCAGCCGACCGGGTCCTCGGTGGGCGGCATCAGGGTGACCAGCTCGATGCCGAGGTCGGCGTAGCCGGCCATCTCGGCGACGAAGGCGTCCGGGTCGGCAACCGGGTCGGCGCCGCCGATGCCGTTGACCATCGTCTTCTGGATCTCGTCGTAGTCGCGGCCGACGTCGTCGCAGTGACGGCGCAGGACGTCGAGCTTGCGGCCGGTCTCCTCGGTGCCCTCGCGGAAGATGTTGCAGAGATCGGCGTACTGCGCGACCAGGCGCAGCGTCTTGCGCTCTCCCCCACCGCCGATCAGGATCGGCGGGTGCGGCTGCTGGACCGGCGGTGGCACGCAGAAGGTCTCGGCGAGCTGGTAGTGCCGGCCGTCGTAGGCGCCGTTGTCGTCGCTCCACATCTGCCGCACGATCTGGAGGGTCTCCTCCAGGCGCTCGAACCGCTCGCTGGTCGACGGGAACGGCACGCCGAGACCGAGGTGCTCGCGGTCGTACCAGGCTGCGCCGATGCCGAGCATCGCGCGCCCTCCCGACAGCACGTCGAGGGTGGTGACGATCTTGGCGAGCAGGCCCGGGTGCCGGTACGTCGTGCCGGTGACGAGCAGGCTCAGCCGCACGTTCTCGGTGACGGCGGCGAGGTAGCCGAGGGTCGTGTAGCCCTCGAGCATCGGCTCGGGCGGACCACCGAGCGGCTCCATCTGGAAGTAGTGGTCCATGACCGTGAACATCGCGGCGCCGCCCTGGTCGGCGACCTTGGCGGTCTCCGTCAGTCGCGAGGCGAGGCGGGTGTCCCAGTCGGGGTGGGTGAAGTTGGCGTAGTGGATGCCGATGCGCACGTCGTCGACACTACGCGGCGGGCCACAACCAGCGCCCGCCGATCACCAGGCACCCGACGGTCACCGCGAGCAGGACGGTGACCCAGACGATGCCGGGCACGCCGGTGAGCCGCGCGAGCATGTCCGGGTCGGACGTGCGCGCCTGGCCGCGACGCCTCATCAGCTGCACCTCGACCACCGGCCGGGGCGCCGCGAACAGCAGGAACCAGGTGCCGACGTACGCCGCCACCGACTGCACCTGCCCGCTCCCCCACCAGCTCACGGCGACGACGGCGACGCCGGCCAACGCGACGACGTAGAGGCCGAAGAAGTTGCGGATCTGCAGGAGCAGCAGGGCGAGCAGCAGGACCGCGAGCCACAGCACTGCGAGGGCGTGCTGGCGCCCGAGCAGGTACGCCGCGCCCAGTCCGAGCAGCGCCGGCCCGGCGTACCCCGCGAACGCCGTCGCGACCATCCCCGGCCCGCGGGGCTTGCCGCGCGAGACGGTGAGGCCGGAGGTGTCGGAGTGCAGTCGGATCCCGTGCAGGGAGCGGCCGGTGAGCAGCGCGACCAGGCCGTGCGCGCCCTCGTGGGCGATGGTCACGACGTGCCGGCAGAGCGGCCAGGTCCACGGCGTGATCACCAGCAGCAGCGCGACCGCCGCGGTGGCCAGCACGCCGCCCTCGCCCAGCGCGGCCTGCGTCCCGGTGACGTCGTCCCAGATCGAGGACAGGACGTCGGACGCGCTCACCCCACCAGCCTGCCGGACGGGCGTGAGCGGGTGCCGGCGTGGGTACGCGAACGCCATGAGCGGACCCGACCAGGAGCACCAGCGACCCGAGGGCGTCGACGACGCGACCGTGGAGTCGCTCGGCAAGCTGTCCGAAGCCCTCGAGGTGGTCGAGGAGGCGCGGGGGCTGCTCTACGCGTTCCACCGACGCTGCGGCACCGCCGACCTCACCCTCGGCGAGGCCGTCGACCAGCTGCGGGAGGCGGGTCACACCGAGCTCGCCGACCGGATCGAGCGCGAGCTGGTCGGGCGCAACATCCTGGGGGGCCGGTGGAGCTTCCAGGTCGTGGAGGAGTACGACGCCGGCTACTACGCGCTCTTCCGCGACCTCGAGCGGGCGGCGCGTGACGAGCTGGTCGGCGGCCGTCGCCACCTCTTCGAGGCCGAGATGAAGGAGGACCGTCGCACGGACGGACTCCCCGGCCATGAGGCGAAACCCTGATCGGTACGTTGAGGTCATGTCCATCCCGACGTACACGCTCAACGACGGCAGCGCCCTCCCGGCGATCGGCTTCGGCACCTACCCGCTCAAGGACGACGAGGCGGTCGCGACGATCGTGTCGGCGATCGAGGCGGGCTACCGGCTGCTCGACACCGCGGTCAACTACGGCAACGAGAAGGAGGTCGGCGACGCGGTCCGCGCCAGCGGCCTCCCCCGCGAGGAGCTGTACGTCGCGAGCAAGATCCCCGGCCGCGACCACGGGTACGACGACGCCGTGGCCAGCGTCCACGGCTCGCTCGAGCGGCTCGGCCTCGACTACCTCGACCTCCACCTCATCCACTGGCCGAACCCGCGCGTCGACAAGTACGTCGAGGCCTGGCGCGCCCTGGTGGACCTGCGCGAGCAGGGGCTGGTTCGCAGCATCGGCGTCTCCAACTTCACCGCCGCCCACCTGGACCGGATCATCGGCGAGACCGGGGTGACGCCGGTCGTCAACCAGATCGAGCTGCACCCCTACTTCCCGCAGGTGGAGATGCGCGAGGTCAACGAGGGCCGCGGGATCCGGACCGAGTCCTGGAGCCCGCTGGGCAAGCGGCAGGCCCCGTTCGCCGAGCCCGCCGTCGCCGACGCGGCCGAGGCGCACGGCGTCACGCCGGGCCAGGTGATCCTGCGCTGGCAGGTGCAGCTCGGCTCGGTGCCGATCCCGAAGTCGGCCACTCCGGAGCGGCAGCGCGCCAACCTCGACGTGTTCGGCTTCGAGCTCGCCGACGCCGAGATGGCCGCGATCACCGCGCTCGGACGAGAGGACGGTCGGCTCTTCGGCGGCGACCCGGACACGCACGAGGAGATGTGAGCGGGCACGACGCGGGGCCGGCCACGCCGTACCTCCGGGTCGATGTGGCGCGGGTGCGCCGCAACATCACGACGGCCGCCGAACGCGCCGCAGCCGCCGGGGTCGCGCTGCGGCCGCACGCCAAGACCCACAAGAGCCCCGACATCGCCCGCCTCCAGCTCGAGGCCGGCGCCATCGGCCTGACCGTCGCCACGATCGGCGAGGCCGAGGTCTTCGTCGACCACGGCGTCGAGGACGTCTTCATCGCCTACCCGCTCTGGCTCTCCGACCAGGCGGCCCGGCGGGTGCGCGACCTCGCCGAGCGCGCCGACCTCGCGATCGGGATCGACTCCGTCGCGTCGGCGCGGCGCGCCGGCCGGCTCCTCACCGGAACCGGCACCGCCGTCCTGGTCGAGGTGGACTCCGGGCAGCACCGCACCGGCGCCGCTCCCGCCGAGGCCGGTCAGGTCGCGGCAGCGGCCGCTGAGGCGGGACTGCCGGTCCGGGGCGTCTTCACCTTCCCCGGGCACGGCTACTCCCCCGACGCCAAGGCGTCGGCGGCCGCGGACGAGGCGGCCGCACTGGCCGTCGCGGTGGCCTCGTTCCGCGACGCCGGCCTCGAGCCCGACGTCGTGAGCGGCGGCTCGACGCCGACCCTCGCGCACACCCACACCGACGCCATTACCGAGGTGCGCCCCGGCGTCTACCTCTTCGGCGACGCCCAGCAGTGGGAGCTCGACGTGGTGTCCCCGGAGTCGATCGCGCTCACCTGCCGGGCCACGGTCGTCAGCCACGCCGGCGGGCACCTGGTCCTCGACAGCGGCAGCAAGGCGCTCGGTGCAGACCGGGCGCCGTACGCCACCGGCTGGGGCCGCCTGCTCGACCACCCCGAAGCGCGCGTCGTCCAGCTCTCGGAGCACCACGCGGTCGTCGACCTCGGGGGTACGCCGCTGCCTGAGCTGGGCAGCCAGGTCGACGTCGTGCCCAACCACGTGTGCGCGGCGGTCAACCTCGCGGACACCCTCTGGGCCGACGACGGCTCCGCGCTCGTCCCGTGGCCGGTGGCCGCGCGCGGGCGCAATAGCTGAGCCGCGACCGAGGGGCCCTACGATCTCGCCATGCGCTCCCGCCACTACGCCGGTGCCGCCGGCCTCGCGATCATCGCCGCCCTCACCCTCGCCGGCTGCGGCAGCGACTCGGACGGCGACACCGCCTCGGACACCGCTCCGACGACCGCGACCACCAAGTGCACCTACACCGACGACGGGCGTGGCGCCTCGAAGGAGGTCGACCCGCCGTCGGCGGAGGCCACCGAGTCCGGCCAGGTCGCGGTCACGATCGCGACGAGCGCGGGTGACATCAAGGCCGAGTTGGACGCCGACGCCGCGCCGTGCACCGTCCACTCGTTCGTCTCCCTGGCGAAGCAGGGCTACTTCGACTCCACGAGCTGCCACCGGCTGACCACGAGCGGCATCGCGGTCCTGCAGTGCGGCGACCCGACCGGCTCCGGCTCCGGCGGCCCCGGCTACTCGTTCAACGACGAGCTCTCCGGCAGCGAGACCTACCCGGCCGGCACGCTCGCCATGGCGAACGCCGGGCCGAACACCAACGGCTCCCAGTTCTTCGTCGTGTACGGCGACACGCAGCTCGACCCCGCCTACACGGTCTTCGGGACGATCGACGACGCCAGCATCAAGGTCGTCCAGAAAGTCGCCGACGCCGGCACCGACAACGCCTTCGGCGACGGTGACGGACACCCGAACACGCCCGTCGACATCACCAAGGTGACGGTCGGCTAGACCCTGCCTACAGCGGGAACCGGACCCCGGTCATCTCCTCGGACCGCTCCCACAGCCCGCGAGCCAGGTCGGGGTCGACGGCCGCCCGGCTGCGGGCGACCCCGGTCGGCCAGCCGCTCATCTCCTTGAAGCCGTCGGGGCCGATGAAGCTGTTGCCCGGGATGTCCATGGTGGCGGCGTAGAGCGAGCTCAGCGCGCCCTTCTCGACCGACATCCCGGCGACCTTGTGTCCCCAGGAGCCGACCCAGGTCTTGAGCGCGTTGCCGGTGTTGCCGGTGATCGACGTCGCCGTAGAGCCCGGGTGCGCGGCCACCGAGCGGACCGTCGAGCCGGCCGCGGTGAGCCGCCGCTGCAGCTCCGCCATGAAGAGCAGGTTGGCGAGCTTGGAGGTCGTGTACGCCGTGAACCCCTTGTAGGGGCGGCGTTCCCAATTCAGGTCCGTCAGGTCGAGCTTCGCCAGCCGGTGGCTGTCGGACGAGATCGCCACCACCCGGTCGCTGATCTGCGGCAGCATCAGGTTGGCGAGGGCGAAGTGGCCGAGGTGGTTGGTGGCCAGCTGGATCTCGAAGCCGTCGACGGTCAGCGCGTAGGGCACGGCCAGCACGCCGGCGTTGTTGATCAGCACGTCGACCGGGCCGATCTCGGCGGCGAACTCGCGCACCGAGGCCAGGTCGGCGACGTCGAGCCGGCGTACCTCGACCTTGCCGGTGAGCGTGGCTGCGGCCGCCTCCCCCTTGGCCTCGTTGCGTACGGCGAGCACCACCTCCGCGCCGTTCGCCGCCAGCACGCGAGCGGTCTCGAGCCCGAGGCCGCCGCTGCCGCCCGTGACGACGAAGCGTCGACCGTCCTGGCGCTGGTCCGCGACCCAGCGACCGTCCTTGCCGCCCATCAGGCCTCGCCGTAGGTGATGTCGGCGCCGACCTTGATGGTGCGTCCGACGGTGCAGAGCCGGTCGCGCGTCTTCTCCATCGCGCTCGGCATCACCTCGCGGGCCCGGTCGCCGGCCTCCCCCTCGGGGAACCGGACGTCGAAGGTGACGCGGAGGTCGACGAGCCGGTTGCCCTGGTCGTCACGGATCTTGGTGCCCTCGGCCACGACGTCGAACGACGTCGCCCCGGCCCGCTTCCCGGTGATCAGGTCGATGTCGATCGCGCCACAGCCGGCCAGCGCGGCCAGCAGCAGCTCGACCGGCGTGAAGTCGGGGTCGTCCCCGGAGCCGACCGGCAGCACTCCCCCACGGACGTTGGTGGCCTTGTAGCGGCCCTCGCCCATCTTGGTCAGGTCGACTCGGCGCTCGGCTCCCTCGGTGGTCATGGGGCACAGCGTGCCAGAACGCCGACACGCCGTGGCTGACCTGGGGACTTGTCTGGGGACCGGGAATCCGGGACGGTGGTCTGGACCAGCAACAGCCATCGGAAAGGCGAGCATGCTCACCCTCACCGAAAACGCCACTGCCATCGTCAACGAGATCACCACCCAGCCGGGACTCAGCGAGGAGGCCGGCCTGCGGATCACGTCCGCGCCGACCCCCGAGCCGTCCTTCGAGGTCACCGCGGCCGCCCAGGGCGAACCGGGCGACCAGGTCGTCGAGCAGGGCGGAGCGACCGTCTACCTGGACGAGTCGGCCGCGCTCCTCCTCGACGACAAGATCCTCGACGCCGCGGTCGACACCGCCGGCAAGGTCGAGTTCGCCCTGGCCCTCCAGGGCTGAGTCCACACGGCACCCCCCCAACCGACGGGCCCCGGAACACGGACCGGGGCCCGTCGCCATGTCCGCAGGCTGGAAGGATCGCCCCATGACCACCACCGCCCGCGAGATCCACCTGGCAGCCCGACCGCAGGGCTGGCCCACGCCCGCCGACTTCCGCACCGTCGACGTCGAGCTGGCCGACCCCGGGCCCGGCGAGGTGCTGGTGCGCAACACCTCCATGTCGGTCGACCCCTACATGCGCGGGCGCATGAACGACGTGAAGTCCTACGTGCCGCCGTTCGCCCTCGATGCGGTCATGGACGGTGGCGCCGTCGGTGAGGTCATCGCGTCCGGTGCGGACGGCCTCGAGGTCGGCGACACCGTGCTCCACCAGGCCGGCTGGCGCACGCACGCGCTGCTCTCCGCGAAGGCCGTCCGCAAGGTCGACGTCTCCCAGGTCCCTGCCTCGGCGTACCTCGGAGCGCTCGGCATGCCGGGCATGACGGCGTACGTCGGCCTGACCCGGATCGCCCCGGTCGAGGAGGGCGACACGGTCTTCATCTCCGGCGCCGCCGGCGCTGTCGGCTCCGCGGCGGGACAGATCGCCAAGCAGCTCGGCGCCGCGAAGGTGATCGGCTCCGCCGGCTCGGCCGAGAAGTGCGAGTGGCTGACCGAGCTGGGCTTCGACGTCGCCCTCAACTACAAGGACGCCCCCATCGGCCGGCAGCTGCGCGAGCACGGCCCGGTGAACGTCTACTTCGACAACGTCGGCGGCGAGCACCTCGAGGCCGCGATCTTCGCGATGGCCGACCACGGGCGGATCGCCGAGTGCGGGATGATCGCCGACTACAACGCCGACGGTGCGCCCGCCGGCCCGCGCAACATGATGATGCTGATCAGCAAGCGCCTCACCCTGCGCGGCTTCATCGTCACCGACCACGGCGACGCCACCTCGGAGTTCTACCGCCGCGCCGGCGCCTGGGTCGCCGACGGCTCACTCACCTGGCGCGAGACCGTCGTGGACGGCATCGACAACGCAGTCGACGCGTTCCTCGGCCTCCACCGCGGCGACAACACCGGGAAGATGCTCGTGCGGCTCTGAGCGCCGCGGTGACCGAGCACGGTCAGGACAGGCCGACGATGGTCCCGTCGTCGAGAAGGTCGATCCGGGAGGCAGCCGGGGTGGCCGGCAGCCCGGGCATCGTCATGACGTCGCCGCACACCAGGACCACGAAGCCCGCGCCCGCGGAGAGCCGCACCTCGCGCACGTGCAGGTCGTGGCCGGTCGGGGCTCCGCGCAGCGTGGCGTCGGTCGAGAACGAGTACTGCGTCTTGGCGACGCACACCGGCAGCCCGCCGTACCCGTCGGCCTCGAGACGGTCGAGCCGCCGCCTGGCCTTGCCGTCCCACGTCACGCTGGTGGCTCCGTAGAGCCGGTGGGCAAGCGTCTCCGCCTTCTCCCTGAGCGGGAGCGTGTCGGGGTAGGTGAACGAGAACGTCGACGGACCGGCGTCGTCGAGCAGGTCGAGCACGCCCTTCGCCAGGTCGGTCGCGCCGGCGCCGCCCTCGGCGAAGTGGGTGGCCGGGTGGGTCCGGACCCCCAGCTCGTCGACCAGCTCGACCACCGCGGCGACCTCGGCGTCCGTGTCGGTCGGGAAGCGGTTCAGCGCCACGACGCAGGGGATCCCGAACACCTCACGGACGTTGTGCAGGTGCCGGGAGAGGTTCTCGATGCCGCGCTCCACGGCTCCCAGGTCCTCTCGACCGAGGTCGGGCACGTCCACCCCGCCGTGGAACTTGAGCGCCCGCACCGTGGCCACGACCACCGCGGCATCCGGACGGAGACCGGACTTGCGGCACTTGATGTCGACGAACTTCTCTGCCCCCAGGTCGGCCCCGAACCCGGCCTCCGTCACGACGTAGTCGGTCAACCGCAGCGCCGCCCGGGTCGCGACGACCGAGCTGCAGCCGTGCGCGATGTTCGCGAACGGCCCACCGTGAACGAACGCCGGGGTGTGCTCCAGTGTCTGCACCAGGTTGGGCGCGATCGCGTCGCGCAGCAGCACGGCCATCGCGCCGTGGGCGTCGAGCTCCCGGGCCGTGATCGGCGTCTTCTCGCGGGTGTAGCCGACCACGATGTCGCCTATCCGGCTCTTGAGGTCGGCCCAGGACTCGGTCAGGCAGAAGATCGCCATCAGCTCCGAGGCCACGACGATGTCGAAGCCCTCCTCGCGCGGGTAGCCGTTAGCGGGGCCGCCGAGCCCGACCACCACGTCGCGAAGCGCCCGGTCGTTGAGGTCGAGGACCCGCTTCCAGTCCACCGAGCGAGCGTCGATGCCGAGTGCGTTGCCATGATGGATGTGGTTGTCCACCAGGGCCGCCAGCAGGTTGTTGGCGGCTGCGATCGCCGCGAAGTCGCCGGTGAAGTGCAGGTTGATGTCGGTCATCGGCACCACCTGGGCCCAGCCGCCGCCGGCCGCGCCGCCCTTCATGCCGAACACCGGACCCATCGACGGCTCGCGCAGACAGGCCATCGCCTTCAACCCGAGCCCCCGCAGGGCGTCGGCCAGCCCGACCGTGGTGGTCGTCTTGCCCTCGCCCGCCGGTGTCGGCGACATCGCCGTCATCAGGATCAGCTTGCCGAGCGGGCGGTCCGCGAGGGACTGGAGGTACCCCAGGTCGACCTTCGCCTTGTGGTGGCCGTACGGCACCAGGTGGACGGCGTCGATGCCCAGCTCCTCCTGGGCGACCTGGGTGATGGGGAGCAGCTCCGCGGCGTTCGCGATCTCGATGTCCGACAGCACTCAGGCACTCCCCTTCGCGACGCCCATGCGGCGCAGTAGTCGTGAGCGGGCCTCCGAGTCCGGCAGCGCACGCAGGTTGGACTCGACGTTCATCCGCGCGATCGCGGACCCGGCCCGGGCCACCTCGCCGGCGGCGACCAGGTCGGACCGCAGCCCGGCCCTGGCGGCAGGCCGCAGCAGGTCGATCAGCACCAGCACCTCGATCGCGGCCTCGACGACCTGCGCCTGTGGTTCGGACGCCCCCAGGAGCGCTGCACCGATGGCCGCGGTCCGCTCCTCGTCGTACGACGCCCCGCGGGGCAGTGCCCACGCGTCGGCCACGGCACCGAAGGCCCGCTCGTCCTCGACGACCAGCTGCCGCGCCCGGGCCATGAGCAGCTCGGCCCGCTCGACCAGCTCCGGCGCCTCGCAGTAGCGCGCCACCATGGCCACGAGCGCCGCGGCCTGGGCGGTGCACTGGGCCGCGACCGAACCG
Organism: Nocardioides sp. Root1257; assembly: GCF_001425175.1. Taxonomy (GTDB): domain Bacteria; phylum Actinomycetota; class Actinomycetes; order Propionibacteriales; family Nocardioidaceae; genus Nocardioides. The sequence goes on from NZ_LMDV01000001.1 coordinate 254,384, forward strand.
CCCGCCGGCGTCGGGGTCCGGGCGGCGAGACGGTCCAGGAAGTCGGTGACCGTCCCGGTGTCCACGCCAGCGTCGTGCGCCACGAGCCCACGCTAGTGCTGCCGCTGTCCGGCGCAACCCCCAGAGGACACAGCCGAGTGCCTGCTCACCCCTCAAAGGCCGAGGCCTCAGGCCTCCGGCGGCGTGGCGCGGGCGTAGGCCTCCCACGACGACAGGATCGGGCCGGAGACGTCCCAGTCCGTCGGAGCCTCGAAGTACGTCGGGTGGTTCTTCTCCGTGTAGGCGCGGATCGCGGGAGGTACGTCGTCGAGCCCGCGGATCGTCTTGCGGCTGTGGAGGCGGCCGGTCATCACGCCGCCCTCCAGGTCCGAGCCGCCCATCCGCATCCAGGGCCAGAACGGCGAGACGCGGGAGAAGCCGGCGCGGAAGTGGGCCGAGGCGAGGTCGCGGTCCTCGAGCTCGCGCCGGGACGTGTAGATCACGAAGTGCTCCGAGGGGTTGATCTGCTCCCCGGTCGAGGACCGGGGCCAGCCCGACGGGGTGACGGGGTTGGGGTACTCGTGCGCGTAGTCCCACTCGAGCAGCACCTCGTCGCCGTACACCGCCCACGGCAGGAGGAAGGGCAGGGTGCCGTCGGCGCCAGCCTCGACGTTCTCGTTCATGGCGACGCCGTGCTCCTCCGCGTCCCCGACGTACAGCGTCGGCATCTCGAGGGTGAGCTCGCCGCCGATCCGGTCGTTGAGGAACGGGAAGACCTCGACCCTCTCCCCCGTGAACGGGTTGTCCCAGGTCTCGATCACCTCGCCCGACCGGAGGTCGTAGAAGAAGCCGGTCTCCTTGCCGCGCATCTGGAGACGCTCGGCCGCCCCCTCCCCGACGAACCGGACCTTGGTGATGCCGGTGCCGGCGTACCCGAACAGCGGCTGCAGGCGCCGGGTGCCGATCGAGGCGTACATCGCGCCGTGGAACGTCGAGACCAGTGGGTCCTCGCCGAACGTGCCCCAGGTCTTGCCGAAGGCGTAGAGGTTGTCGCGCGGGGAGGCGGCGAGGTCGAGCGGGACGAAGCGGCTCACGCGGTGGAATATATCGTCTATCTTTCTCCCATGGCCACGATCACGAAGGGGCGGCGGTTCGCCCTGGTGCTGCCCTCGACCAACACCTCGGTGGAGCGCGAGTTCCACCACCTCCGCCCCCAGGACTGCTCCTGGCACACCGGCCGGATCATGATCAAGGCGCCCGCGCTGCACTCGGCCAATGCCTTCCAGGCGTTCCGCGAGTGCCTGAACGAGGCGCTGCCGAGCGCGCTCGAGACCGTGATGACCTGCGAGCCCGACTACATCGTGATGGGCATGTCGGCCGAGACGTTCTGGGGCGGCGTGCAGGGCAACGCCGCCTTCGAGCAGGGCGTGCGCGAGATGACCGGGCTCGAGGTGACCACCGGCGCGACCGCCGCGGGCGAGGCCCTCAAGGCCTTCGGCGCGCAGCGGATCGGCATCGTCACGCCGTACCAGCCGGTCGGCGACGAGCAGGTCGTCGCCTACTTCACCGAGCTGGGGTACGACGTCGCCGCGATCACCGGGCTCTGCTCCGCCTCGGCGACCTCGATCGCGGACGAGACGCCCGAGACGCTGCGCGAGGCGTTCCTGTCCGTCGACGGTCCCGACGTCGACGCGCTGATCCAGTGCGGCACCAACCTCGAGTGCATCGCCGTCGCCGCCGAGCTCGAGAAGGAGCTCGGCAAGCCCGTCATCGCCATCAACCTCGCCACCATGTGGCACGCCTTCCGCGTCAACGGCATCGACGACCGGATCGCGGGCCACGGATCCCTCCTGGAGCTGCACTGATGTTCAACCACGTCGGCCACCTGACCCTCGCCCTCGGCACCACCGACGACCAGGTCGAGGCGATCCTCAGCGGGCTGCTGGCCCTGCCCGGACAGATCCACGGCCTCGTCGAGGCCGAGGTGGTGCGCGACGCCGGCCTCACCGACGGCAACGCCACGCTCCGCTTCCACATGCGCTTCGACTCCGAGGAGGCGTGGCGCGTGTACGGCAAGCACCCCGCCCACGTCGCCGTGGTGACCGAGCACATCGCCCCGGTGCTGGGGTCGAAGGCGTTCGTCCAGTACGACGACGCCGCCGTACGGCGAGGTTTCGCGACGACGCCGGAGTGACAACCTCCGGGGCATGAAGCGTTCTCTCGCGGCCGCGCTCGCCACCGTCCTGGTCGCCCCGCTGGGCGTCGTCCTCCTCGGCGCCGAGCCGGCCTCGGCCCAGACGCTCAGCGTCAGCGACCCGCAGGGTGACGTCGGCATCAAGACGCTCGACATCCTCAGCGTCAGCGTCCAGAACCTCGACCGGCAGGTGGTGGCGGCGATCGAGGTCGAGGACGCGACCCGCGACGGCAACCTCACCGTGAGCATCGACCCGCGCGGCGGCACCGGCGTCCGCGTGATCAGCAAGTTCCGCGCCACCGGAGGGACGAAGAACTACCTGCTCCGCAAGGCGTTCACCGACCCGGGCAGCAGCAAGCAGAAGATCCGGTGCCGGGTCCGGCTCGGCGACGCCTGGAGCGCGGCCGGCCACCCGGTCATCACGCTGCGGTTCCCCAGCCGCTGCCTCGCAGGCGGCAACTACGGCGCGCTGCGCTTCGCGGCGATCTCGTCGCTCGCCCACGAGCGCGACGTGGCGCCCGTCGACAAGCGTGGTCAGCTCAGCGTCTCCGACTGGGTCGCCCGCGGCTGACGTCAGTCGAGCGCGGAGGCCGGCAGGTCGAACCACCGCAGGTGCTCGAAGTCGGCGCTGACGTTGCCGGGGTGCCCGGACAGGTCCGGACCCTCGGTGGCAGCGAGGAGCGCGATGCCGTCGCGGAGGTGCTCGGCCAGCAGCTCCTCTCCCCCGGTCGCCTGGTTGCTGGGCGTCGAGACCCGGCCGCCGGCGTACGAGACGTCGTGGAGCGACAGGGGCGGGGTGACGACGCCGTCGCGGTGCCGCCAGAGTCCGGAGGTCGGCTCGAAGCGGTAGTCGCCCATCAGCCTCCAGCCGTCGCGGGCGGTGACCCGGACCGCCTCGATCAGGTAGTCGACGACGGCGTCGGAGACGAAGTAGTTGAAGTTGATCCGCACCCAGCCGGGCTTGATGCCCTCGCAGCCGCCGGTGATCTCGCGCTCGAACTCGTGGGAGCGCTCGAGGTCGATGCCGAGCAGGCGGTGGCCGTACGGGCCGGCGCAGGAGCAGCCGCCGCGCGACTGGATGCCGAAGAGGTCGTTGAGCAGCGCGACCACGTAGTTGTGGTGCAGGTAGCGCCCGGACGGCGAGCGCAGGATGAACGACACGATCGAGAGCCGGTCGGCGTCGAGGTTGCCGAGCAGCTCGATGCCGGGCTCGTCACGCCAGGCCTCGACCGCGCGGCGTAGGTGCCGCTCCTCCTGCTCGCGGATCGTGTCGACCCCGACCGCCTCCTTGAGCTGGAAGACCAGGCCGGCGCGGATCGACTCGATGATCGCCGGCGTGCCGCCCTCCTCGCGGTGGGTGACGTCGTCGAGGTAGCGGTGGTCGTCGTCGTTGACGTACGCGACCGTGCCGCCGCCCGGGACGTCGGGCACCCGGTTGTGGAACAGGTCGCGTCGCGCGGCGAGCACACCGGGCGTGGACGGCCCGCCGATGAACTTGTGCGGCGAGATGAACACCGCGTCCTTGTAGGAGAGCGGCCGCCCGGCCGCGGCCTGCATCTCGATGGAGACGTACGGCGCGGCCGCGGCGAAGTCCCAGAAGCTCAGCGCGCCGTGCTCGTGCAGGAGCGTCGCGATGGCGGCCGTGTCGGAGACGATGCCGGTGACGTTGGAGGCGGCCGAGAACGAGCCGATCTTGAGCGGTCGCTCGGCGTACTTCTCGAGCTGCTCGCGCAGGTCGTCCTGGTCGACGCCCCCGTCGGCGTCCTGCCGGATCGTGACGACGTCGGCGATCGACTCGCGCCAGGGGATCTCGTTGGAGTGGTGCTCGTAGGGGCCGATGAAGACGACCGGTCGCTGCGCCGGCGGGATGTGCTCGGTCAGCGCGTGCGCGTCGTCGAGCACGGAGGGCACGCGCAGGCCGAGGACGCCGATCAGCTTGGCGATCGCGCCGGTGCAGCCGGAGCCCGCGAACAGCACGACCGTGTCCCCGTCGCCACCGACCGCGGCGTGCACGATCTCCCGCGCCTCCTCGCGCAGCCGCGTCGTCTGCAGGCCGGTGCCGCTGGACTCCGTGTGCGTGTTGGCATAGCTGGGCAGCACCTGGTCGCGGATGAAGTCCTCGATGAAGCCCAGCGCCCGGCCCGAGGCCGTGTAGTCGGCGTACGTGACCCGACGGGCGCCGTACGGCGTCTCCATCACGTGGTCCTCGCCGATCACCGAGTCCCGGATCAGGGCGAGGAGATCGTCCTTCGCGCCGCTCGATGCCTGGCTCATGGAGTCACGATAGGCCCGACATAGGGTGACGGCGTGACCAGCCCGTACCAGAGCCTCCAGCGCACCGAGGCGCTCGCCCGCCGCCAGCTCCTCGACATCCAGGACTACGAACTGCGCCTCGACCTGGCCAGCGACGAGAAGACGTTCGGGTCGGTGACCACGATCCGGTTCACGAGCCAGGGCGGCCCGACCTTCCTCGACCTCAAGCCGGTGCGGGTCAACGAGATCCGGCTCAACGGCGCGACCGTCGACCCCGACCTCCTCGTGCGCGGCCGGCTGCCGATCGAGACGGTCACCGGGGACAACGAGCTCGTCGTGGACGCCGTGATGCCCTTCCGCAACGACGGCGAGGGACTGCACCGGAGCACGGATCCGGCGGACGGCCGCACGTACGTCTACGGGATGATGTTCATGGACGCCGCGCCGACCGTCTTCGCGTGCTTCGACCAGCCCGACCTGAAGGCGCCGTACACGCTGCACGTGCGGGCACCCGAGGACTGGACCGTGGTCGCCAACGCCCCGGGCAGCAACCCGGAAGCCGGCACGTGGGAGTTCGAGCGCAGCCAGCCGCTGTCGACGTACTTCGTGACGCTGGTAGCCGGCCCGTACTTCCGCCTCACGGACGAGCACGACGGCATCCCGCTGGGCCTCGGCGTGCGGAGGTCCATGGCGAGCGCCCTCGAGGCCGACGCGGACGAGCTGTTCACGATGACCAAGCAGTGCTTCGACGAGTTCCACCGGCTCTTCGGGATCCGCTACCCGTTCGGCAAGTACGACCAGATGTTCGTGCCCGAGTTCAACGCCGGCGCGATGGAGAACCCGGGCTGCGTCACCTTCCGCGACCCGCTCGTCTTCACCAGCCGGGTGACGCGCGGGATGCGCATCCAGCGGGCGACCACGGTGGCGCACGAGATGGCGCATCAGTGGTTCGGCAACATCGTCACGCCGCAGTGGTGGGACGACCTGTGGCTCAACGAGTCCTTCGCGGAGTACATGGGCAACCGGGTGACGGCGGACGTGACCGAGTACGCCGACGCGTGGGTCGACAACGCCTACGCACGTCGCCAGTGGGGCCTCAGCGCCGACCAGCGGCCGAGCACGCACCCGGTCGCCGGCAACGGGGCCAAGGACGCGAGCGCCGCGCTCCAGGACTTCGACGGCATCTCCTACGCCAAGGGCTCGAGCATCCTCAAGCAGCTCAACGCGACCATGGGCGACGAGGTCTTCTTCGCGGGGGTGATCGACCACTTCACGCGGCACCGCTTCGGCAACGCGACCATGCACGACCTCTTCGAGTCGTGGGAGCGCGCCGGGGCGGGCGACCTGTCGGCGTTCACGACCAACTGGCTGCGCACGGCGGGGCCGGACCGGATCGTGCTGGACCGCTCGGCCGGGGTCATCCGGCGCACCCCGCCCGCCGACCACCCCGCCGACCGGTCGCACACCTTCCGGGTGGCCGTCGCAACCGACGGTGAGTGGAGCACCGAGTCGGTGACGCTCGGCGACCCGGAGACGTCGTACGACCTGAAGGGCGAGGCGCTCGTGCTCGACCCGTTCGAGGACACCTGGGCGGTCGTGGAGGTCGACACCGAGAGCGCCGACGCGCTGGCGGACCTGCTGCCGAGCGTCGACGACCCCGGACTGCGGGCCGGCATCTGGAACAACGTGCGCAGCGCCTTCCACAACGGTGCCCTCTCCCCCGCCGCCGTCGTCGACCTGGTGGTCGCGAGCGCCCCGGTCGAGTCGACCGAGGACAGCAAGCGCCGGCTCGCGCCGTGGCTGTACGGCGACGTGCTGCCGCTCGCTCCCGCGGGCTCCCTGGAGCGCGTGCACGCCGCTGCGCTCGGCAAGCTGGGGTCGACCGAGGTGGGCTCGGAGTTCCAGCTCTCGGCCTTCCGGATGGCGGTCTCGACGGCGAGCGACCCCGCCGAGCTGCGCGGCTGGCTGGCGGCGACGCCGACCGGCATCGACCTCGACCTCGACCTGCGGTGGCGGGTGCTCGGGCGGCTCGCCGCCCTCGGCGCCACGGACGCCGACGAGCTGAGGGCCGCGCTCGACGCCGAGCCCACCGGCGAGTCGCGGGTCGCGCACATGCGCGCCGCGGTGTCCCTGCCGACGGCCGAGGCGAAGGCCCTGGCGTGGGACGTCTTCACCGGGCGCCTCGACGTACCCAACTACGAGCTCGAGGCCGCCGGCCTGGGGATGTGGCGCGGTGGCCAGGAGGAGCTGACGGCGGCCTACGTCGACCGCTACTTCGACGAGCTGCCTGCGACGGTGGCGGTGCGGAGCGGGTGGGTGCTGGCCGACGCGACCGAGTTCTTCTTCCCGGTCACCTCGCTGACGGGGTCGACGCTGGAGCGGGCTCTCGCGATGGCCGCCGACGACTCGCTCGACCTCTCCGTACGGCGCCGCCTCAGCGACTGCGCGGACGACCTCGCCCGCAAGCTAGCCATCCGCACGGCCTTCGACGCGTCATGACGACCGACCGTGCCCGTCGCCCCGGACCGAGCGTCCGGACGCGCGTGCACGAGGTCACGTCCTCCGGCGAGCGCGCCCGCGAGGACCGGCTCGCCACCGAGGAGCCGCTGGAGATCCGGCTCGCCTGGCCGGGGGCGCCCGCGCGCCGCGTCTGGGTGACGATGCGGACCCCCGGCCACGACTTCGAGCTCGCCGCCGGGTGGCTGGTGCACGAGGGCCTCGCGTCCGGTGCGGCCATCCACGGGGTCGCCTACTGCACCGACGTCACGCTGGCGCCGGAGGAGGAGTTCAACGTCGTCACGGTGACGCTCTCCGCGCCCCCGCTCCGCGACCCCGGGCACCGGCACGTCGGGCAGTCCTCAGGCTCGTCCGCGTGCGGGGTGTGCGGCAAGGACAGCATCACCGAGGCGCTCGCCGCGCCCGCCTCCGGTCGCTGGCCGGGTGCGCTGCCGTCGTCCGAGGTCGTACGCCGGCTGCCGGACCTGGTCCGCGAGCGGCAGAGCGTCTTCGAGCGGACCGGCGGGGTGCATGCCGCCGCCCTGGCGACGTCCTCCGGTGAGCTGCTGGTGGTGCGGGAGGACGTCGGTCGGCACAACGCCGTCGACAAGGTCACCGGCGCCCGGGTGCTGGCCGGCTCGTCCCCGGCCGAGGCGTGCCTGGTCGTGAGCGGCCGGGCCGGGTTCGAGCTCGTCCAGAAGGCCATCGCGGCCGGTGTCGGCTCTCTCGTCGCCGTCGGCGCGCCCACGTCGCTCTCCGTGCGGCTGGCCCAGGAGTCCGGGCTGGCGCTCTACGGGTTCACGCGGGCCGATCGGTGCGTTCGGTACGCCTGATTTCGGGCACCGAGCCCTCGATTGGTGACCAAACCGCAGATCCAGCGCTCGAGATCTGCGGTTGGTGACCAAACGTCGCGCCCGGGAAGCCACCGCCCGGCGTGGGGCCGAGGCAGCGCCGATGCGGCCACTTCGAGCCCTCGATTGGTGACCAAACCGCAGATCCTGCGCTCGAGATCTGCGGTTGGTGACCAAACGTCGCGCCCGGGAAGCCACCGCCAGGCCTGGGGCCGAGGCAGCGCCGATGCGGCCACTTCAAGCCCTCGATTGGTGACCAAACCGCAGATCCGGCGCCCGAGATCTGCGGTTGGTGACCAAACGTCGCGCCCGGGGAGCCGCCGCCCGGCGTGGGGCCGAGGCAGTGTCGGTGCGGCCTCCTAGCGTGGTCGCATGCGCATCCTCCACACGTCCGACTGGCACCTGGGCCGGTCGTTCCACCGCGAGGACATGCTCACGCACCAGGCGGCGTACGTCGACCACCTGCTGGAGGTCGTCGAGCGCGAGCGGGTCGACCTGGTGGTCGTCGCCGGCGACGTCTACGACCGGGCGCTCCCCCAGGTCGACGCCGTCCGGCTGGCCGACGAGACGCTCGCCCGGCTGGCGGCCAGCCGAGCCCAGGTCGTGCTCACCAGCGGCAACCACGACTCGGCGCAGCGCCTCGGCTTCAGCTCGCGGCTGATCGACGCCTCCGGCGTGTTCATCCGCACCGACGCGGCGGGCGTCGGCACGCCGGTGCTGCTCGGCGACGAGCACGGTGCCGTCGCCGTCTACGGCATCCCCTACCTCGACCCCGACACGCTCCGCGAGCCCTGGCGACTGCCCGCCCGCTCCCACGAGGCGGCGCTCGACGAGGCGATGCGGCGCGTGCGCGCCGACCTCGGTGGTCGACCGACGGGCACCCGGTCCGTCGTGCTGGCCCACGCGTTCGTCGCCGGCGCCCAGCCCAGCGAGTCCGAGCGCGACATCAGCGTCGGCGGCGTCTCGATGGTGCCGACCAGCACGTTCACCGGCGTCGACTACACCGCGCTCGGCCACCTCCACGGGCGCCACACCCTCACCGACGCGGTCCGCTACTCCGGCTCGCCGCTCGCCTACTCCTTCTCCGAGGCCGACCAGCGCAAGGGCTCGTGGCTCGTCGAGCTCGGCGCCGACGGCCCGACCACCGCCGAGTTCGTCGACGCACCGGTCCCTCGCAAGCTGGCGCGGATCCGTGGCACCCTCGACGAGCTCCTCCAGGAGCCCCGCTACGGCAAGCACCAGAAGTCCTGGGTGCAGGCGACGCTCACCGACGACGTACGCCCCCTCCAGGCGATGGAGCGGCTGCGCGCCCGCTTCCCGCACACGCTGGTGATCGGGTTCGAGCCCACCGGCGGCACGTCGGCCGCCGTACCCCTGGCGCGCCCGCAGGGCCGCTCCGACCACGACATCGCCCTCGACTTCGTCGCGGAGCTCCGCGGCGCCCCGGCGACCGACGACGAGACTGCGCTGCTCCAGGCGGCGTGCGACGCGTGCTGCGAGGACCCCGAGGTCGACGTCCTCGTCTCCGCCCACGGCGCGGAGGGCCTCTGGTGAGGCTCCACCACCTCCAGGCCACCGCCTTCGGGCCGTTCGCGGACACGATCGACGTCGACTTCGACCACCTCTCGGCGGCCGGCCTCTTCCTGCTCTCCGGTCCGACCGGCGCCGGCAAGACCAGCGTGCTCGACGCCGTCTGCTTCGCGCTGTACGGCGACGTCCCGGGCGACCGCAACACCGCCAAGCGGCTGCGCTCCGACCTGGCCGCCCCGGGCACCCGGCCCCAGGTGGTGCTGGAGGCGACGCTGTCCGGGCGGCGCTTCCGGATCACCCGCTCGCCGTCGTGGGAGCGCGCCAAGAAGCGCGGCGACGGCACCACGACGGAGCAGGCGTCGGTCACCATCGCGGAGCGGGTCAACGGCACCTGGGTCACGCACTCCACCAGGCTCGACGAGACCGGGCACCTGGTCTCACGCCTGCTGGGCATGAACGTCGCCCAGTTCACCCAGGTCGCCATGCTCCCGCAGGGCCGCTTCCAGGCCTTCCTGCGCGCCCGCTCCGACGAACGGCACCGCCTGCTCCAGCAGCTCTTCCGGACCGGCCGGTTCGAGGACGTCGAGCGCTGGCTGCGCGACCGGCGGCTCGACCTGCGCAAGCGCGCCGACGCCGCCCGCGAGACCGTCGCCGACCTGGTCAGCCGGGTCAGCGAGACGACCGGCTCCGCCGCACCGGAGGAGCTCCCGGAGCAGTGGGCCCGGACGCTGCACGGCGCCGAGGAGCGCGCCCGCGCCGAGACCGCCGCCGCGGCCGTGCTGGCCGCGGAGGTCGAGGCCACGAGGCGCCGTGAGCTCGACGTGGCCAACGCCCGGAACGAGCGTCACGCACGCCGTACGGCCGCGGTCCTCGAGCGCGAGCGCCTCGCCGACCTGGCCGAGGCACACGTCGAGGCTCAGCAGCGCCTGGACGCCGCACGCCGGGCGGCGGCCGTCGTGCCGCTGCACCAGGTGGCGGTGCGGGCCCAGCGCACGCGCTCCGCGGCGCACACCGTCGTCGCCCGGCTCGAGGTCGCCGATCGCGACCAGCTCGAGCAGGCGCTCCAGACGGCCGTCGAGGGCGCCGCACGGGCCCGCGCGCTCCAGCCCCGCGTCGCCCGGCTGGCCGCCCTGCGCACCGAGGAGCAGACCCTCGTGGCCCGCCGGACCCGCCTCACCGCGGCCGCGGAGCAGGCCCTCGTGGACGCCCAGGCCCGGGTCGTCACCGTCACCGAGCAGCTCGCCACAGCGCAGGCCGCGCACGGCGCGGCGCGCGAGGCGACCCTGCAGGCCCGCTCCCGCGCCCTCGACGTACGCGAGGCGCGACTGCACGGCATGGCCGCGGAGATGGCCGGCGGCCTGGTGGTCGGGGGCTCGTGCCCCGTCTGCGGCTCGTGCGACCACCCCCACAAGGCCGCCGCCGCCGACGGCGCACCCGACGAGCTCGCCGAACGCGCTGCACAGAAGCTGGCTGACGACGCGGCGGCGACCGAGCACCTGCGCGACGTCGAGCAACGCACCCTGGCCGCCGAGCTGGCCACCGCGACCGAGCGCGTCGGCATCGTCCCCCGGGAGATCGCCACCGAGGCGGGCGCCGTCGACGCGTCGCTGACCGCGCTCGCCGCCGAGGCCCAGGCACTCGAGGCCGACCTCGCGGACCACGACGAGACGCTCACGACGACGTACGCCGCGCACGAGCGAGCGGCCCGCTCCGGGCTCGCCGCGCTCGACGGCCTGGCCGCCGCCGACATCGCCCTGGTCGAGGCTGAGTGCGCCTCCGGCGCGGCGGCAGCGGAGGCGGGCTTCGACCGGGCCGAGGATGCCCTCGGCGCGGCGTTGGAGCGGCGCGCGTACGACGACCTGGCCCGGCAGGTTGCCGACCACGAGCGCCGGCTGGCGGCGGTGGCGGCCGTCCTCGACGAGCCGGGCACCGACGACGAGGACGCGCTGCCGCTGCCCGACCTGCCCGCCCTCGTGTCGGCGCACGACCAGGCCCTGCAGCGACTCGGCGACGCCCGGGCCCGCGAGGCCGCCTCCTCGCTGCGGGCGACGCGCCTGACCGAGCTGGTCCGCGACCTCGACCGCGCGGTGGCCGCGTGGCGACCCCTGCACGACGACCTCGAGACCGTCACCCGGCTCTCCTCGTTCGTCGAGGGCAAGTCCGCCGACAACCGGCTGCAGATGCGGCTCTCGGCCTACGTCCTCGCCTACCGCCTCGCCCAGGTCGTGGCCGCCGCCAACGAGCGGCTCGACCGGATGAGCGACCAGCGCTACACCCTCGAGCACACCGGACGCCGCGGCGCCGGCGAGACCCGGGGCGGGCTCAGCCTGCTGGTCCGCGACGACTGGTCCGGCGAGGCCCGGGACCCGGCGACCCTCTCCGGGGGCGAGACGTTCGTCGTCTCGCTGGCGCTCGCGCTCGGTCTCGCCGACGTGGTCACCCAGGAGGCCGGCGGTGCCGATCTCGACACCCTGTTCGTCGACGAGGGCTTCGGCGCGCTCGACTCCGACACCCTCGACGACGTCATGGACACCCTCGACTCGCTGCGCGACGGCGGGCGGGTGGTGGGCGTCGTCAGCCACGTCGCCGAGATGCGCGACCGCATCCCCACCCAGCTCCTCGTCACGAAGTCGCGGCACGGCTCCGCAGTCTCGGTCAGCCGGTGACACTCGAGGTCCGCGGCGCGACCCGCGATGACGTCCCCGCCATCCGCGCCGTCGGCGAGCTCACCTGGCCGTCGACGTACTCCTTCGCCGGTCCCGACTTCGTCGCTCACGGTCTTGCGACGTGGTGGTCCGACGAGGCGGTCCTGCGCAGCCTCACGACGACCTCGACGCTGGTCGCGGTCCTGGATGGACAGGTCGTCGGCGTCGGCAACATCGACCTGCATCGGGACCCGCCGACGATCTGGAAGCTCTACGTCGTCCCGGCCGCGCAGGGCACCGGCGCCGGGTCGGCGCTCCTGCGGGCACTGGTCGGGCTCGCCGACGGAGCGACCGTCACGCTCGAGTACGTCGACGGCAACGACCGCGCCGCCGCCTTCTACGCACGTCAGGGCTTCGTCGAGGTGCGCCGCGAGGCACCGCAGGTCGACGGTGGCCCCGCGACGGTGTGGATGGAGCATTCGGGGCGCGAGGACTAGCGTCACCCCATGAGCTTCGCCGTCCCGGCCGACGTCTACGCCCGGTTCATGGGGCGCTTCTCCGAGCCGCTCGCGGTCGCGTTCGCCGAGTACGCCGGCCTCCGGGCCGGGCAGACGGCGCTCGACGTCGGCAGCGGACCCGGCGCCCTCACCACCCAGCTGGTCGACCGGCTCGGAGCCGACGCGGTGGCCGCGGTGGATCCGTCGCCGCCGTTCGTGGCGGCCCTACGCGCTCGGTTGCCCGACGTCGACGTGCGCGCCGCGTCGGCCGAGGACCTGCCGTTCCCCGACGACGCCTTCGACGCCACGCTCGCCGAGCTGGTCGTGCACTTCATGTCCGACCCGGTCGCCGGGCTGCGTGAGATGGCCCGGGTGACCCGGCCGGGTGGCGTCGTCGCCGCCTGCGTGTGGGACCACGACGGCGGGCGCAGCCCGCTCAGCACCTGCTGGCAGGCCGCGACCGAGCTCGACCCCGACGTCGTCGACGAGGCCGGCCTCGCCGGCGCCCGGGAGGGACACCTCGAGGAGCTCTGCGCCGAGGCGGGGCTGCGTGACGTCGAGTCGACGGTGCTCAGCGTGGACGTCGTGTTCGACGACTTCGACACCTGGTGGCACCCGTACACGAACGGCGTCGGACCGCTCGGCGACTACCTCCGGTCCCTCGACGAGTCCCGTCTCGAGGCCCTGCGGTCGCGGTGCGCCGAGCTCGTCCTGCCGACCCCGTTCACGATCCGTGGTTCCGCGTGGACGGTCCGCGCCCGCGCGTGATGCTCAGACGTCCACGCGACCGTGGTCGGCGTCGTACGTGTCACCCGTGAGCTTGGTCTTCGCGAAGCTGATCAGCGAGGCCACCGTGCCGCCCGGCGTGTCCCAGTACTCGCCGTGCTCCACGTCGACCCTGATCAGGACCGCGTTCGGGTCCTCGGGCCCGCCTGGCAGCCAGGCCTCCGCGAACGTGTTCCAGAGCTCCTGCAGCTTGGCCTCGTCGTCCACGACCGCCGCCTTGCCGCTCACCGCCACCCACGCGTCGCGGGCGGAGAAGGTCAGCGACACCGACGGGTTCTGCTGGATCGCCCGCGTGTGGAGGGTGTCACGCGCCGAGATGAACCACATCCGGGCCGTCGGCTCCACCTCCTGACGGGCCATCGGCACGCTGCGCGCACCCTCGGCGCCGTACGTCGTGAGCATCGCGATCGGCATGTCGTCCAGCAGGTCGACGAGCTTCTTCTGGTCTCCGTTGTCGGTCATGTCGGGCCGGTACCCCATCCGATAGGTTCGACGCATGGGCGATCGCGTGGTTGATCCGACGTTCACCTCACTCCCCTACCGCGGCCTCGGAGACGCGGCGCTCGCTCGGGCAGCCGAGCTCGGCGCCAGCCATGCCGACTTCCGGTTCGAGCGGGTGCGCTACCAGGAGCTGACGGTCCGCGACGGCGTCCTCCAGGGCGCCAGCGACACGGAGGACCTCGGCTTCGCGGTCCGGGTCGTCCACGGCGGCGCCTGGGGCTTCGCCGCCGGAGTCGTGCTCAGCGTCGACGAGGCCGTCCGGGTCGCCGAGACCGCCGTCGCGGTGGCGCAGGTGTCGGCCGGGATGACCCGCCGCCCGGTCGAGCTCGCGCCGGAGCCGACGTACGACGACGTCACCTGGGTCTCCGCCTACGAGATCGACCCGTTCGAGGTGTCCGTCGCCGAGAAGGCCGCGGTCCTCGTCGACTGGGCGACGCGCCTCCGCACCGGCGCGGCCGTCGAGCACGCCTCCGCCCACCTGCTGCAGGTGCACGAGTGCAAGTACTACGCCGACCTCCTCGGCACCCGCACCACCCAGCAGCGGGTCCGGCTGGCGCCGGGCTTCGAGGCGATGGGGTCCGGGGCCGACACGTTCGACTCGATGGCGAGCATCGCCCCGCCGGTCGGCCGTGGCTGGGAGTACCTCGCGGGCGGACCGGACGCCTGGGACTGGGACAGCGAGATCGAGGAGGTGCCGGAGCTGCTCGCCGAGAAGCTCAAGGCGCCCAGCGTCGAGGCCGGCACCTACGACCTCGTCATCCACCCGTCCAACCTCTGGCTCACCATCCACGAGTCGATCGGCCACGCCACCGAGCTCGACCGCGCGCTCGGCTACGAGGCCAACTACGCCGGCACCTCGTTCGCGACCCCCGACCAGCTCGGCACGCTCCAGTACGGCTCCCCCGTCATGCACGTCACCGGCGACCGCACCCAGCCGCACGGGCTCGCCACGATCGGGTACGACGACGAGGGCGTCGCCACGCAGAGCTGGGACATCGTCAAGGACGGCGTCTTCCGCGGCTACCAGCTGGACCGCTCGATGGGCGCCATGCACCCCGAGCTGAACGATCATCGCTCCAACGGCTGTGCCTATGCCGACTCCCCGGGTCACATCCCCATCCAGCGGATGGCCAACGTGTCGCTCCAGGCCGGGCCCGACGGTCCGGGCACCGAGGAGCTGATCGGCCGCGTCGAGCGCGGGCTGTACGTCGTGGGTGACAAGTCGTGGAGCATCGACATGCAGCGCTTCAACTTCCAGTTCACCGGGCAGCGCTTCTACACGATCCGGGACGGCGAGCTGGTCGGGCAGGTCCGCGACGCGGCGTACCAGGCCACCACGACCGACTTCTGGCGCTCGATGGAGGCGGTCGGCGGGCCGGACACCTGGGTCCTGGGCGGCGCGTTCAACTGCGGCAAGGCCCAACCCGGGCAGGTGGCGTCGGTCAGCCACGGCTGCCCGACGGCGCTCTTCCGCGGCGTCCGCATCCTCAACACCGTCGCCGAGGGAGGCAACTGATGACGACCCCGGTGACGCCCCAGTCCTTCGTGGAGCACGCGCTCGCGACCTCGATCGCCGACGACTGCGTCGTGATCGTCCACGACAAGACGAGCGCCAACCTGCGCTGGGCCAACAACACCCTGACGACCAACGGCGTGATGCACGGACTCCACGTCACCGTCATCGCGTTCATCCGCAGTGCCGACGGGGTGTCGACAGGCTCGGTCACCGGGACGGCGACCGACCAGGCGGGCGTCACGACGCTCGTCCAGGCAGCCGATGCCGCCGCCCGGGCCGCCTCCCCCGCCGAGGACGCCGCCGACCTGGTCCGCGACGCCACGTCGCCGGACTGGGACGACGCCCCGGTCCCGACGGACATCCACGTGTACGACGCGCTGGCGCCGGCCCTGGGCGAGGCCTTCGGCCGGGCCGCCGGGGACGACCGCGTGCTCTACGGCTTCGTCAACCACGAGATGACGACGACGTACCTCGGCTCGACCACCGGGCTGCGGCTGCGTCACGTGCAGCCCACCGGCCACTACGGCTGCACCGGCAAGCCGACCGACCTCTCGACGAGCGCGTGGGTCGGCGGCGCGACGCGCGACTTCACCGACGTGGACCCGCTCGCGTTCGACGCCGAGCTGGCCCGTCGGATCGGCTGGGCGAAGCGGCGCGTCGACCTGCCGGCCGGCCGCTACGACACGATCCTCCCGCCGAGCGCCGTCGCCGACCTGATGATCGACGCCTACTGGTACGCCGGGGCGCGGGTCGCCCACGAGGGGCAGTCGGTCTACAGCCGGCGCGGCGGAGGCACCCGCGTCGGTGAGCAGATCGCCTCGACCGGGGTGAACCTCTTCTCCGACCCGGCGTACGACGGGCTCCAGTGCGCGCCGTTCACGGTGGCCTCGCGGTCGGGCAACGAGTCCTCGGTCTTCGACAACGGCCTGCCCCTCTCCCGGACCGACTGGATCCGCGACGGCGAGCTCACCGCCCTGCTCCAGACGCGGCACTCCGCGGCGATGACGGAGCTGCCGGTGACCCCGGGCATCGACAACCTGGTGCTCTCGGTCGACAGCGGCAGCGGGACCGAGGCGGACCTGGTGGCCGGCACCGAGCGCGGCCTGCTGCTGACGTGCCTCTGGTACATCCGCGAGGTGGACCCGCAGTCCCTGCTGCTCACGGGGCTCACCCGCGACGGCGTCTACCTGGTCGAGGGCGGCGAGATCACCGGCGTCGTGAACAACTTCCGGTTCAACGACAGCCCGGTCGACCTGCTCCGCCGGTTCACGCACGCGTCGGCGACCGTCCCGAGCTTCAGCCGCGAGTGGGGCGACGACTACTTCTCCCGTACGGCGACGCCGGCGTTGCGGGTCCCCGACTTCAACATGTCGAGCGTCTCCCAGGCCCAGTAGGGAAAAGCTCGCTGTCGCATGCAACCGGACGAGGGGGCCGGGCGTATCCCGTGTGTTCGATCAACCACCCACACGGAAAGCGAAAAGTCATGCGAACCCAGCTCATCACGGGCGCCCTGGCCGTCGCCGCGACCTCCGCCCTCATCGGGCTGGGCACGGCACCGGGCAGCGCCCAGACCCTCGACCCGAAGCCCGACCCGATGCAGCCCGGCACCTCACGCGAGGTCGGCAAGGTGCTCGAGTGCACCGGCTCGGCGGGCCGGACCCCGGTCCGCGCGAACCTCTACCAGAACAAGACCTACGGCAACTTCCTCGAGGTGCTGGTCAACGACGGGCGGGCCGGGGAGGCCGGCGCGTCGCGCGAGGCCGCCAAGCCGTTCGTCGTCGGCACCAAGGTGCGTGCGGCCGCTCGGATCGACGGCACCAGGATCGTCATCAAGGGCCTCGCCAGGCCGACCGGCGAGGTCAAGAAGGTCAAGGAGGTCGTCGAGGACGCCGGGCTCCGGATCGTCTCGGCCGGCACCCACCGGCTGCTCGAGCCGGTCCTCACCGTCAGCTACGACGGCCGCACCGGCCGGCTCACCTGCGACAGCGCCTTCGCGTTCAACCTGAAGGTGACGAAGACGTCCATCGTCGACTGAGCGAAAACCCCTCGGGCGAGGGCGTTGCTGCCATAGCCTCTCCGCGACCACTGCACCTCGGGAACGGAGTCCCATGCGCACCAGCGCCCTCGTCCGGATCACCGGCGGCCTCGCGGCCGCCCTCCTCGGCGTCACCCTCCTCGGCAGCGCTCCGTCGTACGCCGACGAGCCGCCACTCCCCGTCGTCGTGGACGACACGGTCTCGATCTACCCGGGTCAGAGTGCCGAGCTCAACGTCCTCGCCAACGACTCCTCGCCGTCCGGCGACGACCTGGCGCTGTGCCGCTTCCCCTCGCCCGACCTGGCGGGCACCAAGATCCCCACGGTCATGGCGCTGGACGAGGGATCGGCCGGGATCGGCGATCCCGGCGACCTCGCCGTCGTCTCGACCCCGCGGGCGCACGGCACCCACGTCATCGACTACTACGTCTGCGACCACACCCACCTGGTACCCGCCCACCTGACCGTCACGATCCTTCCGGTCGCGCCCGTCGTGGTGCACAAGATCGCCGGCAAGCCCGGCCGGCTGAGCGTGACCAACAAGAACACCGCGTCGATCAGCTTCTGGTACGGCGACCCGCACGCCGCGCGTCCCGACGCCCGGGTCCGGATCCCCGCCGGCGCCACCCGCACCGTGCCGGTCCGCCGCCACAAGATCGTCTGGCTGGCCCTGATCGGGACCAGCGGCGGCAAGTCCTCGCTGCTCGGCTCCCCGGGCATCGCCGACATGGGCGTCGTCCGCGACATCCGCCTGCGCCCCGGCACCGAGCTCCCGCCGCCGCCGAAGCACCCGGAGCTCCGGACCGGCAGCTGGTACGCCGCGCTCAGCCGATGAACCGCCGCTCCGTGCCTGCGGCGGCCGTGCTCGCCGTCGTCCTCACTGCCGCCGCCATCGCACCGGCCCACGCCGCCCAGGCGACCGCGCCCGACCCGGACGCACCCGTGGTGACCAACGACGCCATCGCGATCTATCCGCACGGCATGGCGATCGTGGACGTGCTGTCCAACGACGTCGATCCCGGGGACCCGGACGGATCCCAGCTCCAGCTGTGCCGGCTCCCGAGCCTCGACCTGTCCGGGGTCGTCGGTGCCGGCGACATCCCGCCCGTGCTCGCGGCCGACGCCGGCGGGCTGTTCGGATCGGCCGGCGACATGGCGGTCATCGCGACCCGCAGCCGGCTCTCGAAGCCCTTCGAGATCGACTACTTCGTCTGCAACACGACCCGTCTGACCCCGGCTGTCCTGACCGTGACGATGCTGCCGACGAAGCCGGTGACGGTACGCAAGGTGCCGGGCAAGCCCGGCCGGGTCACGGTCACCAACCACAACGACAAGCGCGTCATGTGGGCGTGGTCGTCGCGTCGCAGTGGCGGCGGGCGCACCGTACCGGCCCACGGCACGCGCACCATCAAGGTGCACAGCAGGACGATCCGGTGGGCCGCGGAGATCGGCAACGAGCGCAACTCGGGGATCGCCGACCGCGGTGTCGTCCGCAACATCAAGCTCGACCCCCGCGACCAGGGCGGGGCCGGCGACGACAGCGAGGACAGCGCCGACAGCCAGGTCATCGTGGGCTACCCGGGCTACTTCCGACACCAGCTGGCGCGACTGGGCTGAGCGCCGTCAGCCCGGGTGACCACCCGGGATCGGCGCCTCCGGGTCGTACGGCGTCCGCGTGTAGATGAACGTCGCGACCTCGAGGTGTCCGACGCTGCCGTCCGCACGGCGTACGACGTGCAGCTCCTCGCCGGCGTGGTAGCCCGACACCCCGACCACCCGGCCGTCGCGCACCTCGAAGACGTGCGGCGCCACGCCGCCCGGCTTGGAGATGTGGAGACGGTCGCCGACCATCTCGGCGACCTGGGGCGTGTTGCCCCAGTGCCAGACGCCGGGGACCCCGGCGAGCTCGGGCGGTACGCCGGCTGACGGGCGCCACGGCTCGGCCAGCGTCGGCTCCTGGCTCTCGAGCTCGTCGAGCAGCTCCATCACGAGAGCGGCCGGCGAGTAGCCGGTCGTCGCGTTGGCGAGGACGGCCCCGCCGGTGCGGCGCTTGCGGTCGACGAGAACCGTGGCGATGAAACCGGGCATCGAGCCGGTGTGCCCGGCGAGCGTCCCGGAGCCACCCGCGAACACCTGGAAGCCCAGGCCGTGCACGGACTTCAGGCCGTCCTCGGGCGAGCCCGACTGTGGCACGTAGGCCCGGTCGAGCTCGGCGATCGACAGCACCTCCGGGTGGCCCTGGCCGAGGAAGGCGGCGTACGTCACGAGGTCCTGGATGGTCGCCCAGACCTGACCGGCCGGCGCCATCGCGCCCGTGTCGGTCGCCGGCTCGGCGAGCAACGTCCCGTCGTACGGGTGCACCGACTGGCCCTGGGCGGACGCACCCTCGGGGAGGTACGACGTGCGGCGCATGCCGAGCGGCGCGAGGATCCGCTGCTGCACGGCCTCCCACCAGGTGGTGCCGAGCAGCCGGGCGACGAGCTCGCCGAGCAGCGCGTAGCCCAGGTTGGAGTAGTGGAACCGCTCCCCCGGGCCGAAGACGCCACGGGTGCCGTCGTTGAGCGACGTCAGCTCGTCGAACGAGAGACCGGCGGACCGCTCCCACCACGACCCGACCGGCTCGGACTGCATCCCGGAGCTGTGCGCGAGCAGCGTGCGCAGCGTGCGGTCGCCATACCCGATGCCGCCGGTTCCGACGTCACCGAGCACCACCGAGGCCGGGTCGTCGAGCGCGATCCGGCCGTCACGCACCAGCTGCAGCACGAGCACGGCGGTCATCGTCTTGGTGATCGACCCGATCCGGTACTGCACGTCGTGCGGGTCGTGCCCGGGCACCGCCGGGCCGCCGTACGTCCCGAACCAGACCGGCTCGCCATCGCGGACCAGCCCGCCGACGACCGACGGGAGCCTCCCGGCCGACTGGGCGTGTGCGAGTCGGCCCAGCAGCCGCCGAGCGGTGAGGTCCGCGACGCTCACTCCGCGAAGGCTTCCAGCGGCGGGCAGGCGCAGACCAGGTTGCGGTCGCCGTACGCCTGGTCGATGCGGGCCACCGGCGGCCAGTACTTGTCCGGGTCGATGCCGGTCGGGAAGACCGCAAGCTCGCGGGAGTAGGCACGCTTCCACTTGCCCACCAACGCGCGCGAGGTGTGCGGAGCGCCGCGCAGCGGCGACTCCTCGGCGGTCCACTCCCCTGCTGCGACCTGATCGATCTCGGCGCGGATGGCGATCATCGCGTCGATGAACCGGTCGATCTCGCCGAGGTCCTCGGACTCGGTCGGCTCGACCATCAGCGTGCCGGCCACCGGGAACGACATCGTCGGCGCGTGGAAGCCGTAGTCGACCAGCCGCTTCGCGACGTCGTCGACGGTCACGCCGGTCTCCTTGGTCAGTCCGCGCAGGTCGAGGATGCACTCGTGGGCGACCAGCCCGCCGTGGCCGCGGTAGAGCACCGGGTAGGCCTCGCCGAGCCGGGTGGCGATGTAGTTGGCCGACAGCACCGCGACCGCGGTCGCGCGGGTGAGGCCCGCGGCGCCCATCAGCCGGATGTAGGCCCAGGAGATCGGCAGGATGCCCGCCGAGCCGTACGGCGCCGCGCTGATCGGCCCGATGCCGTCGCGCTTGTCCTGCTCGGGGTGCATCGCGTGCGAGGGCAGGTACGGCGCCAGGTGCGCGCGCACCGCGACCGGACCGACGCCCGGACCGCCGCCACCGTGCGGGATGCAGAAGGTCTTGTGCAGGTTGAGGTGCGAGACGTCGCCGCCGAACTCGCCGGGCTTCGCGAAGCCCAGCAGCGCGTTGAGGTTGGCACCGTCGACGTACACCTGCCCGCCGTGGTCGTGCACGATCTGGCAGAGCTCGGTGATGGTGTCCTCGTAGGCGCCGTGCGTCGACGGGTAGGTCACCATGATCGCGGCCAGGTCGTCGGCGTGCTTCTCGCACTGGGCGCGCAGGTCGGCGAGGTCGACCTCGCCGCCCTCGCCGGACTTCACGACGACGACCTTCATGCCCGCCATCACCGCGGACGCCGCGTTGGTGCCGTGTGCCGAGCTCGGGATCAGGCAGACGTCGCGGTGCGCGTCGCCGTTGGCCCGGTGGAAGCCGCGGATCGCCAGCAGGCCGGCGAGCTCGCCCTGCGAGCCGGCGTTGGGCTGGATCGAGACCCGGTCGTAGCCGGTCACCTCCGCCAGCCAGCCCTCGAGGTCGTTGACCAGCTGGCGGTAGCCGGCGGCGTCCTCGGCCGGGGCGAACGGGTGCAGGTCGGCGAAGCCCGGCAGCGACACCGGCTCCATCTCAGTGGTCGCGTTGAGCTTCATCGTGCAGGAGCCGAGCGGGATCATGCCGCGGTCGAGCGCGTAGTCGCGCGCCGACAGCTTGCGCAGGTAGCGCAGCATCGCGGTCTCGCTGTGGTGGCTGCTGAACACCTCGTGCGTGAGGTACGGCGTGCTGCGCCGCAGCGCCTCGGGCAGCGCGTCGGCCGTGGCGGTGTCGACCGCGTCGAGGTCGACACCCGAGATCCCGAACGCCTTCAGCACGCTGCTGATCGTCGAGCGGGTGGTCAGCTCGGAGGTGGTGATGCCGACGGTGTCGGCGTCGACCAGCCGGAGCTGGAGGCCGTAGGTGCGGGCGGAGGCGACGACCTCGGCCGCGCGCCCCGGGACCGGCACGGTCAGGGTGTCGAAGAAGCCCTCGTGCCGGACCACGACCCCGCCCTCGGCGAGAGCGGCAGCGAGCACGGCGGCGTACCGGTGCGTGCGGGTCGCGATCGAGCGCAGGCCCTCGGGGCCGTGGTAGACGGCGTACATCGACGCCACGACCGCCAGCAGCACCTGCGCGGTGCAGATGTTGGAGGTCGCCTTGTCGCGCCGGATGTGCTGCTCGCGGGTCTGCAGCGCCAGCCGGTACGCCGGGCGGCCCTCCGCGTCGACGGAGACGCCGACGAGCCGGCCCGGGAGGTGCCGCTCGAGCCCGGCGGCCACGGCCATGTAGCCGGCGTGCGGGCCACCGTAGAAGAGGGGGACGCCGAAGCGCTGGCTGGAGCCGACCACGACGTCGGCACCCAGGACACCCGGCGCCTCGAGGACGGTCAGGGCGAGCAGGTCGGCAGCGACCACCGCGAGGGCGTCACGCTCGTGGGCCTGCGCGATGACCGCACGCGGGTCCAGCACACGGCCGGAGGCCCCGGGGTACTGCACCAGGACGCCGCACAGCTCACCGTCCGGGAGACCGTCGGCCAGGTCGGCGACCACCACGTCGATGCTCATCGCCTCGGCGCGGGTGCGGACCACGTCGATGGTCTGCGGCAGCGCGTCCGCGTCGATGACGAACGGACCCGAGGCCTTGCGGTTGCCGCGGCGTACGAGCGTCATCGCCTCGGCGGCGGCCGTGCCCTCGTCGAGCAGCGACGCGTTCGCGGTCGGCAGGCCGGTGAGGTCGCCGATCACGGTCTGGAAGTTGAGCAGCGCCTCGAGGCGGCCCTGCGAGATCTCCGGCTGGTACGGCGTGTAAGCGGTGTACCAGCTCGGGTCCTCGAGCACGTTGCGCCGGATCACCGGCGGCGTGATCGTCGCGTGGTAGCCGAGACCGATCATCGCCTCGCCGGGCCGGTTGGCGTGCGCGATCGCGCGCAGCTCGCGGGCGGCCGCCTCCTCGCTCAGCGGGGACGGCAGGTCGAGCGACTCGGCGACCCGGATCGCGCCGGGGACGGCGGCGTCCATCAGCGCGTCGAGCGAGTCGAAGCCCAGGCGCTCGAGCATCGACGCGACGTCGACGTCGCGGAGCCCGATGTGGCGCTCGACGAACGGCAGCGCGCCGTCGAGCTCGGTGAGCGAGAGGTGGTCTGACATCTGGTGGGCTCCTCGAAGATCGTTCGGGTGCCTCCCCCTCTGTCGCACCGCCGTTGGCGCTTCAGAGTGCCTGACCCGCACGGTCCGGTGGCCTGAGAGGTTCCGGGGAGGAATTGCCCCTTCGGCGCCCCGCCCCTCGCGATGACCCACGAGATCCGGGGACTCTCCCGTGCAGGAGTGTCAGCACCGCCCAATCTACCGGGCCCGCACCCGCAAACACGACATCGGCCCGCCGCCACGAGGGCGACGGGCCGATGTTCAGGTCAAACGGTGGTTGAGGAAGTTGCGCAGCAACTGTCTCGAAACCACTACCCGGTCTTGCGGGCCGCGCGGCGGGCAGCGAGCTCGTCACCGGCGAGCGGCTCGGCCTCGACCTCGGCGGTGCGCTCGGAGGGCAGCTCGGCGAGGGTGCCCTCGATCTCGTTCCAGACGCCGCCGATGGCGATGCCGAACACGCCCTGACCGCCCTGGAGGAGGTCGATGATCTCTTCGTTGTTCGTGCACTCGTAGACCGAGACCCCGTCGCTCATCAGGGTGACCCGGGTGAGGTCGTCGGTGCCCCGCTCGCGCAGGTGCTGGACCGCCGTACGGATCTGCTGCAGGGAGATGCCGGCGTCGAGCAGGCGCTTGACGACCTTGAGCAGCAGGATGTCCTGGAACGAGTAGAGCCGCTGCGACCCGGAGCCCTTGGCGCCGCGCACGGTGGGCTCGATCAGGCCGGTGCGGGCCCAGTAGTCGAGCTGGCGGTAGGTGATGCCGGCGGCATTGCACGCGGTCGGACCGCGGTAGCCGGTGTCACTGGGCAACGGAGAGACGTCGTCGGTGAAGAGCAGGCCCTGCTCCTCGGCCTCCTGGGCAGCATGCGCCGTGTCAGCGTCGTGCTGCTGCTCGTTCTCTTTCACGCGGTCCTCCGAGGGCTACTCCGTCGATCGTAACTCTCCGGGGAAGGTGCCGATCGGCCTGAGAAGCGGGCGTCACAGCGGTGGAGTTACAACAGAGACAGTTCAAGGTAGGCCGCGACCGACCACCCGTCAAAGACGCTGTCGGCGTGTCGGAACCCTCAACCTCAGGTTGAGGGTCAGGGCTGGCCGTGCGGGTTTCGGCGGTCAGCCGGTGAAACCCGCACGACGCGCCGCACCAGGTCGGCGCGTCCCGCGGGTCTTGGCTGACAGGTGTGCGGGTTTTGGCGGCCAGCCGGTGAAACCCGCACGACACTCCGCTCAGCCCTGGGGCGACTCGAAGTCCTCGGGCGTCACCTGGTCGAGGAACTCGCGGAACTTCTCGACCTCGTCCTCCTGCTCGGCGGGCACGGCGAGACCGGCCTCGTCGAGGACGTCGTCCGCGCAGACGATCCGGGTGCCGGTGCGCAGGGCCAGGGCGATCGAGTCCGAGGGGCGGGCGCTCACCTCGGCGCCGGAGCCGAAGACCAGGTTGGCGAAGAAGACGCCGTCCTTGACCTCGGTGATCTGGACCTCGGTCAGCTCGTTGCCGGTGGCCTCGAGCACGTCCTTCATCAGGTCGTGCGTCAGCGGCCGCGGCGGGACGACGCCCTGCTGGGCGAAGGCGATCGCGGTCGCCTCGACGGCGCCGATCCAGATGGGCAGGTAGCGGTCACCCGACACCTCCCGCAACAGCACGATCGGCTGGTTGGAGGGCATCTCGACCCTGACTCCCAAGACATCGACTTCGCGCACGCGTTCACCCTACTCCGGGGCGGTGAGCTCGTCGGGGCGCCGCTCAGGACGTGCGTAGACCGGCCTTGACCAGGGTGGCGTGCAGGCGCACCGAGAGCGCGGCGATCTCGCTGACGGTCTCCTCGGCACGGGCCTTGGCCGCCGCGTCGCGGCCGCGCTTGTGGGGCGCCACGACCTGCTCGACCAGCCCCACCTCGCGATCGGCCGAGGTCTTGAAGGCGCGCAGGTGCCGCGGCTCGAACCCGAAGTCGGCCAGCTCGCGCGCGGTCTGGGCGATGACCAGGGCATCGGTGTCGTAGTGACCGGTCCGCGAGGGCGTCACGAGGGCGTACTGCTCCAGCTCGCCGAGCAGCTCCTCGGAGACCTCGGCGATCTTCAGCAGCTCACGGCGCGACAGGCGGACGTTGTCACGCCGCAGGAACGACTCGGGGCTCGGCATGCCGTCCGCGGCCAGCGCCACCTGCGGGACGGTCGGCACCACCGGCTCGATCGGCGGCGGCTCCAGCCCGCGGTCGATCGCGTCCAGGTGCTCCCCGATCACCCGCAGCGGCAGGTAGTGGTCGCGCTGCATGCGCAGCACGTAGCGGAGCCGCTCGACGTCCTCGACCGAGAACTTCCGGTAGCCGGCGGCGGTCCGCTCGGGCTTGATCAGCCCCTTGTCCTCGAGGAAGCGGATCTTGGGGATGGTGATGCCAGGGAAGTCCGGGCGGAGCCGGTCGAGGACCTCTCCGATGTTCATCCGGGCCCGCGGCGCCGAGCCCGCCGCAGCGCCAGCGACGGTGCTCACCCGTCCGTGTGCCCCGAGAAGAAGACCAGCCGGAACTTGCCGATCTGCACCTCGTCCCCGTCGTTGAGCCGGACCCGGTCGATCCGGTCACGGTTGACGTAGGTGCCGTTGAGGCTGCCCACGTCGCTCACCGTGAACGAGTCGCCCTGCCGGTGGAACTCGGCGTGGCGGCGCGAGACCGTCACGTCGTCGAGGAAGATCTCGCTCTCCGGGTGCCGACCCGCGCTGATGACGTCCTGGTCGAGCAGGAACCGGCTGCCCGAGCCCGGACCGCGCTGTACGACGAGCAGGGCGTGCCCGGAGGGCAGCGCGTCCACCGCTGCCGCGTCGACCGGGTTGAGCTGACGGTCGGACGTCTCGGCCTTGTCGGCCGCGGCGGTGATGCTGATGGTCGCCGTCGACTCTCCCGAGGGGTCACCGTCGGCCGCCGGCGACGCCGCCGGGAGCCGGTTGCCGCACTGGGCGCAGAAGCGCGCGTCGTCGGGGTTCTGCGTGCCACAGACTGTGCAGAACGGCATCGGTCAGTCCTTCGTCGATGGGCCAACCCTCAAGGGCCGGTTGAGGTTGACGGTTGCCCCGAACCTATCAGTCCGTGCGGCCCGATCAAGGGGACGCGCGGCCTTGTCCTGGGGTCCGGGCGGGGCTGGGACGGGGCTGGGAACGGCGCCCGGCTCAGCCGTCGAGCGAGGCCTGGTACGTCGCCGCGTCCATCAGGCCCTCGGGTGCCGCCGCACCGCTCGGCACGACCTCGAAGAGCCAGCCGCCGCCGTACGGGTCGGTGTTGACGAGCTCCGGCGTCGCGTCGAGCGTCTCGTTGCGGGCGACCACCTCGCCGGAGACCGGCGCGTAGATGTCGCTGACCGACTTCGTGGACTCGAGCTCGCCGCAGGTCGAGCCGGCCTCGACGCTCGCGCCCACCTCGGGCAGCGACACGTAGACGATGTCGCCGAGCGCGTCCTGGGCGTACTCGGTGATGCCGATGCGGACCGAACCGGCGTGCTCCCCCGGCTCGCGGACCCACTCGTGCTCGCTGGTGTACTTCAGGTCGTCGGGGTACACGGGGTCTCCTCGGGTCGGGTGCGGGTGCGCCAGCGAGAGGTTACTGCGACGAGTCGGGCTGGGCGTAGTCAGGCTTCCGCGGCGTCACCACGGCCTCGATGTCGAGCGACGCGAGCTCGTCGATGTCGACGGTCGCGCCCTGGTCCTCGAACTGGTCCTGCGGCCCCTTGGGGAAGTCCACCGCGCCGTGCAGGGTGCCCGGCTCGCCGATCACGTCGAAGACGTACGGCGAGGTGACCAGCTCTCCCCCGACCTCGATGCCGCCGTCGGCGTCCTCGAAAGCCGTCTGCGCGACCACCCGGACCTCGCCGTTGACCTGGATGGCCTCGGCGCCGGCGGTGCGCAGCTCCTGGATCAGGTCGACCACCGTGTCGACGTCGACGGTGCCGTCGGTCTCCGTGACCGTCACGCGGATGCCCGGACCCGTCACGGGCACCAGGCCGGCCATGATGGCCAGGTTGTTGGCCTGCTCCTCGGCCTGGGCGAGCGCCGCCTCGCGGGCGCCCGTGCTCGATCGCAGGTCGTCCCGGGTGCGCTCGAGGCGCGCGATCTCGGACTCCGCGCGCTGGGTCTGGGTGGCCAGGCCGTTGAGCACGTCGATCAGGTCCTGCTCGCGGTAGCCGGCGTAGGTGTCGTCGACGTTGGTGAACCGCACCTGGGTGACGGCGGCGTACCCCACCAGTGCGAGCAGCACGGCGACGACCAGCTGCCCGCGCGAGGGGCGGAGCATCGCCCGGCGCAGGCGGTCACGCCCGGTCGGCTGCGGCTCGGGCGCCTTCTCCTCGACGGTCTCCGGCTCGTTGTCAGGCATGGAGCTCTCAGGCATGGAAGATGTGCCTTCGGATCGCGGCCACGTTGGAGAAGATCCGGATGCCGAGGACGACGATGACGCCGGTCGAGAGCTGGCCGCCGACCCCGAGCTTGTCGCCCATGAACACGATCCCGGCGGCGATCACCACGTTGCTGATGAACGACACGACGAAGACCTTGTCGTCGAAGATCCCGTCCAGGTAGGCGCGCAGCGCGCCGAAGACGGCGTCGAGGGCGGCCACGACGGCGATCGGGAGGTACGGCTCCAGCCAGAGCGGCACGTCCGGCTGGAAGATGACCCCCAGCACGATGCCGACAAGCAACCCGAGTGCTGCGATCACGGCGCGTTCTCCTTCCCGTCGGGTCGACGGTTCTGCTCGGCGGTGCCCTTGACCGCGTGCCGCGGCGCCCGCAGCTGGGCGGCGGGCAGGGTGAGGTCGTCGTCGACCTTCATCGTCACCGGGAAGCCCAGTGCGTCGGCGGTGTTGCTGAAGGCGAGCCCGGTCGAGGTGTCGATCAGGTCGGCCTGCAGCGTGCGGGTGTCGCCGATCGCCGAGACGACGTACGGCGGGGAGAGCGGCGGCGGGCCGTTGAGGTTGATTGCCGCGCCGGAGTTGCGCAGGCCCGACCGCGTCGTCAACCGCTTCCCGTTGATCGAGATCGCCTCCGCGCCGGCCTCCCAGAGCCCGTTGACGAGCAGGGCGAGGTCCTCGTCGCGCACCGCCTCACCGTCGGGCGCGTCGTCGACGGCGATCACGAGGCCGGGACCGCTGACCGGGCCGAAGCCCGCCGCGCCGGCGAGTCGCTGCGTCCGACTGGTCGTGCTCCGCTCGTCGTCGTCGACGTCGGTGAGCGCGCCCTGGAGCCCGATGTTGAGCTCGCGCAGGCGCACGATCCGCTGCTGCAGGTCGGCGGCTTGGTCGCGGCGCTGGTCGATCTGGCGCAGCAGCGAGTCGCGGCTGGCGCTGGTGACGCCGGAGCGTTCCGAGGTCTGGACCGCGGCGACCGTCACGAGCAGCCCGAAGACGCCGACCACGGCCGTGGCGACCCAGTGGCCGCGGCGCCCGGACGCCCGCGCAGCAGCCTGGTCGCCCGTGGTCCCGGCGGCTGCGCGCTGCTCCGCGACGTGCTGGTAGTCCTGGTCCATCGACTCCTGGGTGATCAGGTTCAGGAGCGGGGTCCGGGTCCGGTCGGTCGTGGACGTCTCAGGCATCGGGCTCCGCCCGTCGCCGCTCGGTCGTGCGCAGCAGCGTCCGGACCTGCCAGGCGTAGAGGATGCCGGCCCACCAGTAGAGGCCGATGCCCCACAGCGCGAACGCCCAGCCGAAGACCTCGGCGAGGGTGGCGACCGTGCCCTCGCCGTCGCCGAGCAGCAGCAGCGGGAAGGCGTAGAGCAGGTTGAACGTCGCGGCCTTGCCGAGGAAGTGCACCGGCAGGGCGCTGTAGCCGCGGGTGCGCAAGAGCGGCACCAGGCCCCAGAGCAGGAGGTCGCGCAGCGGCAGCGACAGCGCCGCCCACCACGGGATGATGTCGCGCAGTGCGAGGCCGATGACCACGGCCAGGATGTAGAGGCGGTCGGCGACCGGATCGAGGACCTGCCCGAGCACCGACGTCTGCCCGAGCTTGCGCGCGAGGTAGCCGTCGAGGAAGTCCGTGATCCCCGAGAGCATCAGGACGCCGAGGGCCAGCAGGTCCGCCTCGGGGCCGAGCACCAGCCACAGGAACAGCGGGACGCCCGCCAGCCGCAGCATGCTGAGCAGGTTGGGCAGCGTCCACACGCGGTTGCGCGTCGAGTCGTCTCCCACGTGTGCCTGCGCTTCTCCCCAGGGTGATTGCCGAGCACACCTTAACCGTCGCGACGCGGCGGTCCCGATTCGCCGCCCTGACGGCGGAGCGGCGTTCGGATCAGACCGGCTCGTCGAGGTGCGCCGCGTCGCGGATCTCGCCGACCAGCTCCTCGATGACGTCCTCCAGCGTGGCCAGGCCGAGGGTCGTGCCACTCGCGTCGACGACGCGCGCCATGTGCGCGCCGCGGCGCTGGAGCGTCTCCAGCGCGTCGTGCAGCGGGGCCTCGGCGGTGACCGGTGCGAACGGCCGGATCCACTTGTCGTCGACGGCGCGCGTACGGCGGGCCGGGTCGGTCTCGAGCACGTCCTTGATGTGCAGGTAGCCCACCAGCTCCCCGTCGTCGGCCTCCACGGGGAAGCGGCTGTAGCCGGTCGAGGCGCACACGGCCTCGACGTCGGCGACCGAGGTCCCCCGGCGAACGGTGGTGAGCGACTCGGGCGCCATCAGCACCGCCGCCACGGTCTTCTCGGTGAAGCCCAGCGCGCCTGCCAGCCGGCCGTACTCGTCGGCCTCGAGGAGACCCTCGCCGTGGGACTCCTCGACGAGAGCGGCGACCTCCTCGCGGGTGAAGGTCGAGCTCACCTCGTCGGTCAGCCTGGCCCCGAGCAGCCGGAGCACGACGGAGGCCACGGCGTTGATGACCACGACGATCGGGCGCAGCACGGTCACGATGCCCCAGATCGGCGGTCCGAGCACGAGGGCTGCGCGGTCCGGCCCGGCCAGCGCGATGTTCTTGGGGATCATCTCCCCGAGCACGACGTGCAGGTAGACGACGACGGTCAGCGCGATCACGAACGAGATCGGGTGGAGCAGGTCCTCCGGCACGTGGACGGCGTGCAGCAGCGGCTCCAGCAGGTGGGCGACGGCGGGCTCGCCGACGGCACCGAGCACCAGCGAGCACACGGTGATGCCGAGCTGGTTGACGCCGATGACGAGGGAGATGTTCTCCATCGCCTTGATGGTCGTCCTCGCCATCCTGGACCCCGCCTCGGCGCGAGGCTCGAGCTGGGTACGACGGGCCGACACGAGCGCGAACTCCGCGGCGACGAAGAAGGCGTTGCCGAGCAGCAGGACGACCGCCAGCACGACTGCGGTGGCGCTGTTCATCGCTCAACCTCCCCGTCCAGCACGCGCAGCGTGAGCCGGTCGATCCGCAGGCCGTCCATCCGCTCGACGGTGAGGACCGCCAGCTGGTCACGCGGCTCGTCGGGGTCGGAGCGGTCGGGCACGGCGATCTCGGCCAGGTCGCCGATCTGCGGCACCCGCCCCAGGGAGCGCATCACGAGGCCACCGATCGTGTCGTAGTCCTCGTGGTCGGGCAGCTCGATGCCCGTCAGGTCCTCGACCTCGTCGGGCCGGAGCAGGCCGGACACCGACCAGCCGCCGTCGCGCAGCCGGTGCGCGTTGGCGCTGAGCCGGTCGTGCTCGTCGGAGATGTCACCGACGATCTCCTCGACGACGTCCTCGAGGGTCACGATGCCCGCGAAGCCGCCGTACTCGTCCATGACCACCGCGAGCTGGAAGCCGTCCTTGCGCAGCAGCGCGAGCAGCGGGTCGAGGCGCAGCGAGTCGGGCACGATGATCGGCTTGGCCATCAGGTGCCGGACCTTGGTCGTCGCGCGCTCCCCCACGGGCAGGGCGACGGCGTGCTTGACGTGCACGGTGCCGACGATGTTCTCGTCCCCGTCGAGCACCGGGAAGCGGGAGTGCCCGGTCTGCCGGGTCAACTCGATGAGGCCGGTCGCGCGGTCGTTGAGGCCGAGGCTCGAGGACCGCACCCGGGGCGTCATGATCTCGCCGGCCGTGCGGGCACCGAACTCGACCGAGCGCTCCATCAGCTCCGCGGTCTCGACGTCCAGCGTGCCGAGGGTCGCGGAGCGCTGGACCAGGGAGGCGAGCTCGGTCGAGCTGCGTGCCGACCGGAGCTCCTCCTGGGGCTCGATCCCGATGCGTCGCACGAACGCGTTCGCCGAGCCGTTCAGCACCCGGATCGGGCCCCGCATCACAGCGGTGAAGGTGCGCTGGAAGCGCTGGGTCGCTCGCGCGACCTCCATCGGCTTCGCGAGCGCGAGGTTCTTGGGGACCAGCTCGCCGAAGATCATCGTCAGGATCGTGCCGAGCGCCAGGCCGATGCCGACGGCGACCGGCGTGATCGCGCCCGCGGGCACCCCGGCGCTCTCCAGCGGACCGTCGATCAGGTCCGAGATCGCCGGCTCGGCGAGGTAGCCGATGGCCAGGTTGGTGATCGTGATGCCCACCTGCGCGCCGGAGAGCTGCGTCGACAGCGACCGGAGCGCCTGCTGGACGCCGCGCGCGCCGGTGTCACCGGCCGCGGCCGCCTGGTCGACCTTGAGGCGGTCGACCGTCACGAACGAGAACTCGGCGGCGACGAAGACGCCGCAGGCGAGGATCAGCAGGAGCGCTGCGAGGAGCAGCAGCCACGCGGTCATGTGTGCTCTCCCCCGTCTGGCCGGGGCCGGATGTGATCAGGGAAGAGCTGGGGACTTTGAGAGCCGTCCATGGGCGGTGCGTCAGGTCCTCACGGGTGATGGGCTGGACGAGAGCATCGTAGCGGCGTGCCCGGGCAGGCGACATTCCGCGAGGGGGGATCACAAGGCGCCGCCGACCACCTAGGCTGGCCCGAGCCTGCGGTCCGCGCTCCTGCTCGGGAGGGCGCCGCGCCCCCGCGACGACATGGAGACCCCCGACCCATGCCTGTGCTCAACGCCCACGACCGGCACCTCGTCGGCCGCTTCTCGTACGGCGTGACGCCCGAGCTGGCCCGCGACGTACGCCAGGCAGGCGGCGGCCGTGAGTGGTTCGAGCGCCAGCTGTCCCCCGGGTCGGTCCCGGACCGCGGGGCCGATCACCTCCGTGGATGGTGGCCCAGCCTCGACCGCGGGCCGACCGACCTGTGGCGTCGGCAGATCAAGGAGATCGAGGGCGGCTGGGAGGTGATGGCCGACTACCAGCGCTGGGTGCTCCTGCGCCGCATGCAGTCCCGGCACCAGCTGCACGAGGTCATGACCGAGCTCTGGGAGCACCACTTCAACGTGCCGGTCAACGGAGACGCCGCCTTCACGTGGCGGGTCCGCTTCGGCGACACGATCCGCAAGCACGCCCTGGGCCGCTTCGACCAGCTGCTGCCGGCCGTCATCACGCACCCCGCGATGCTGATCAGCCTCGACAACGTCAGCTCGACCAAGCAGTTCCCCAACGAGAACCTCGGCCGCGAGCTCCTCGAGCTGCACACCGTCGGGCGCGGCGCCTACGACGAGCGGGACGTCAAGGCCTCGGCCCGCATCCTGACCGGGTGGACGGTCGACATGTGGGACACCTTCAAGGCCGAGTACGACAAGGAACGGCACGCCCGGGGCCGGGTGAAGGTGATGGGGTTCCGGCACCCCAACAAGCGCGCCGACGGCCGCGAGGTCACCCGCGACTACCTCCACTACCTCGCGCACCACCCGGCGACGGCCCGCCACGTGGCCCGCAGGCTCGCGGTGAAGTTCATCCGCGACGACCCGTCACCGGCCCTGGTCAACCGGCTGGCGCGGGTCTATCTCCAGCACGACACCGACATCCGTCCGGTGCTCCGGGCCCTGATCGGCACCCGTGACTTCCAGCGTGCGGTCGGCGCCAAGGTGCGCGACCCCGGCGAGGACCTGGTCGCGACCTACCGCGCGCTCGGCGTCCGGGTCAGCCGGCCTCCGGCCGGCAAGAAGGGAGACGGGTACGCCGCCAACCAGCTGCTGTGGCAGGTCGCCGGCATGGGCGTGATGCCCTTCGCCTGGCCGCGACCCGACGGCCAGCCGATCGACAACCTCTCGTGGGCGTCGCCCGCCCGCCTGATCGCCTCGATGTCCGTGCACCGCAGCCTCGCCGGCGGCTGGTGGCCGAGCGACGGCGCTCACTACCGCAAGCCCGCGGCCTGGCTGCCCCGGAAGACGGTCCGGTTCGACGCCCTCGTGGACTCCATGTCGCAGCGGATCCTGCACCGACGCGCGACGCCGCGGCTCCTCAAGGCCTGCTGCGAGGCGACCGGGTGCAGGCCGCACGAGCGGATCACGGCCGACCACGGGCTCGTCCAGTGGGGCATGTACCGCCTGCTCAGCGTCCTGCTCGACTCCCCCGCACATCTGACCCGGTGATGACCGTGAACCCTCAGACTCCCCAGACCTCCCTCCCGACGACGGACGCCCGCTGCGCCGAGTTCGCAGCCGTCTCCCGGCGCGGCCTCTTCTCGGGCGCTGTCGCGCTCGCCGGCGCGACCACGTTCGTCGGCTCGGCGGCGATCACCACGTCCGCCTCGGCCGCGACCTCGGCGCCCGCCGTGCTGGTGGTGGTCTCGCTCCGCGGCGCCGCCGACGGGCTGTCCCTGGTCGTGCCGCACGCGGACCCGGCGTACTACCGGTCCCGACCGGGGATCGCCGTCCCGGCCGAGCGGCTGCTCGCGCGGGACGCGACCTTCGGACTGCACCCGGAGCTCGCGCCCCTGCTGCCGCTGTGGGACGCCGGCTCGCTGGCCGCGGTGCACGCCACCGGCCTCCCGGCTCCCAACCGCTCCCACTTCGCGGCGATGGAGGCCGTCGAGGACGCCGATCCCGGCTCGTCCGCCCGCAGCGGCTGGCTGAACCGGCTGATCGGCACGACCCCGGGCAGCTCGCCGCTCCAGGGGTTCAACCTCGCCGGTGGCGTGACCCCGACCTCGCTGTACGGGCCGGCCGCGACCATGTCGGCCGGCAAGGTCGACGACGTCCGGCTCCCCGGCGAGGAGGACGGCGACGGCGGCCGGCGCCGGCGCTCGCTGCGCACCCTGTGGGACCACGACCGCTCGGTGCTGGCGCGCGGGATGCGGTCGACGTACGCCGCCGTCGACGAGTTCGGCCCCGCCGAGGCGGCCGCCGACAACAGCGCGAGCTACCCCGCGACCGATCTCGGCCGCGCGCTGGCCGAGGTCGCCCGCGCCATCCGCGGCGACGTCGGCATCGAGGTGGTCACCGTCGACCACGGTGACTGGGACATGCACTCCGGGATGGGCTCCGCCGAGCAGGGCTGGATGGTCAACAACGCGCGCGCGCTCGCGGGCGCGATCGCCGCGTTCTTCGGCGACCTGGGCGACCAGGCCGGGAAGGTCACGCTGGTGACCATCAGCGAGTTCGGCCGCCGGGTCGTCGAGAACGCCAGCGGCGGGCTCGACCACGGCTACGGCAACGTCATGTTCGTCGCCGGCGCCGGGGTGAAGGGCGGGCGCTACTACGGCAGCTGGCCCGGGCTGGGCACCGGTGACGACGCCGACCTGCTGGTGACGACCGACTACCGCAGCGTGCTGGCCGAGATCGTCTCCCAGCGCTTCGGGGCGTCGACGGCGAAGGTCTTCCCGCGGTTCGCGCCCGAGTCGGTCGGCGTGATGACCTCGCTGTAGACAAGAACACGTTCTAGTTGCCACAGTGGCGCTCGTGCGCGTCATCCAGTGGGCCACCGGCAGCGTCGGCAAGGCCGCCATCGAAGGCATCCTGCTCCACCCCGACCTCGAGCTCGCCGGGTGCTGGGTGCACTCCGAGAGCAAGAACGGCGTCGACGTCGGCGAGATCCTCGGGATCGAGCCGCTCGGCGTCGCCGCGACCAGCAGCATGGACGAGATCCTCGCGATGGACGCCGACTGCGTCCTCTACTCGCCGCTGATCCCGAACCGCGACGAGGTCGCCGCGCTGCTGCGCTCCGGCAAGAACGTCGTCACCCCGGTCGGCTGGTTCTACCCGACCGAGAAGGACGGTGCGCCGCTCGCGGCCGCCTGCCTCGAGGGCGGCACCACCCTGCACGGCACCGGCATCAACCCGGGTGGCATCACCGAGCTGCACCCGCTGATGTTCTCCGCGCTGTCCTCGGCGGTGACCTACGTCCGCGGCGAGGAGTTCTCCGACATCCGCACCTACAACGCGCCCGACGTCGTCCGCCACATCATGATGTTCGGCGGGCAGCCCGACGAGGCCATGGGCGGTCCGATGCTCGGGCTGCTGTCAGGCGGCTTCATCCAGGCGATCCGGATGTGCCTCGACACGCTCGGCTTCTCCCCGGACGCCGAGATCCGCACGTCCCAGGAGGTGGCGGTCGCGACCCAGCCGATCGAGACCCCGATCGGGGTCATCGAGCCCGGGCTCGTCGCCGGCCAGCGCTTCATCTGGCAGGCGTACGTCGGGGAGACCGTCGTCGTGCACATCGCGGTCAACTGGCTGATGGGCGAGGAGCACCTGGAGCCCGCGTGGACCTTCGGTCCCGAGGGCGAGCGGTTCGAGGTCGAGGTGCAGGGCGACCCGAGCTGCTTCGTCACCATCAAGGGCTGGCAGCCCGACACCGTCGAGGAGGGTCTCGTGCGCAACCCCGGCGTGACCGCCACGGCCTTCCACTGCGTGAACTCGATCCCGTACGTCGTGGCCGCGGAGCCCGGCATCAAGACCTACCTGGACCTGCCGCTCATCGCCGGCCGGGCACACCCCGACCTGCGCTGACCGGCCGCGCGGGAGCCGCGCTCAGTGGGCCTTCCAGGTCGCGGCCATGTCGAGGTCGCCGTGACCGTCGTCGACGGCACGCCGGAGGTGGTCCCGGATCCCGGGCAGGGCGGCGAGGTCGGTGCCGGCCTCGGCGGCGGCCGCGAGCACCAGCTCGGCGTCCTTCAGCGCACCGGACAGCGCGAACGACGGCGCCATCTCGTCGGCCAGCATCGCCGACCCCTTGAGCTGCACGTAGGGCGCATCCATCGCGCCGCCCCGGACGGCTTCGAGGAACAGCTGCGGGTCCAGCCCGAGGTCCCGCGCGAGCGCCATCGAGTCGGCCACTCCCTCCAGCACGGTGAGCACCCAGCCGTTCGCCACCAGCTTGAGCCGGGTCCCGGCGCCGGCCGGCCCCACCCACAGGGTCCGGCTCCCGATGGCGTCGAAGACCGGGGCGAGCACGGGCTGCGCGGAGTCCGGCCCGGAGGCGAGCACGACGAGCGTCCCGTCCTCGGCGGGCTTCTTGGTGCCGAGGACCGGCGCGTCGACGAACACCAGGTCGAGTTCCCTCGCCAGCGCGACGAGCTGTTCCGTGGCCTCGACACCGACGGTCGCCGCCTGCACCCAGACCGTGCCGGGCGCCAGTCCGCCGCGGGCGGCGTCGATCGCCGCCTCGACGGAGGGTCCGTCGTACGTCATGGTCACGACGACGTCGGCGCCGTCGACCGCCTCCGCAGCGGTCTGCGCGACGGTCGCGACATCGGCGAGCGGCGCCGCTCGCTCGGGTGATCGGTTCCAGACGCGCAACGGGAGTCCGGCGGCGGCCAGGTTGCGCGCCATGCCGGCGCCCATCGTCCCGGTGCCCAGCAGTGCGACGGTCGGTCGAGAGCTCATGCTCCGACCGTACGAGGTCGCCCCTACTCGCCGACCGAGCTCAACGCCGCCCGCTCGGTGATGCGGTGGACCGCGTGGTCGACGTTGCCGACCTGGACCAGCACGCAGAACGCGGCGACCGTGACGACCAGCACCTTCGTGACGCCTTGCAGCAGTCCCTTGAACATCGCGTCACCCCCCACTACTCACGACGCGTGCACCTTCGATGGTGCCACCGCACTGGAGTAGATCGGAACCGGGAACGCCGTCTTGAGGGAAGTCAGCAGAACGCTTGCAGCGACCTAGCGGATCGAGTCCAGCCGCGCCACGGTCGCCTCGAACTCGGCGACCAGGTCGGCCATCACGTCGGCGACGGGACGGACCTCGTTCATCCGGCCGACGATCTGCCCGATCGGCATCGAGATCACGTCCGGGTCGTTGGCGGCACTGATCCGGTTGTGGGCCTCGGCGACCAGGAGGTTCTGGAGGGGCATCGGCAGCGGGGCGGGCGCGCCCTCCTCGTTCCAGGCCTCGGTCCACTTGGTCTTGAGCAGCCGGGCGGGCTTGCCGGTGTAGACCCGGGTGCGGACGGTGTCGGAGGACGTCGCCCGGGTGAAGGCCGTCGTCCACGCCTCGGAGTTCGCGGCGCCCATGAGCTGGTACTCGGTGGTGCCGAGCCAGACCGAGCCCATCCAGGCGCCCTGCGAGCCGAGCGCGAGCGAGGCCGCGATCTGGCGCCCCGAGCCGATGCCACCGGCGCCGAGGACCGGGACGTCGGGACCGACGGCGTCGACGATGTCCGGCTGGAGCACCATGCTGGCGACCTCGCCGGTGTGGCCGCCGGCCTCGTAGCCCTGGGCGACGATGATGTCGACGCCGTTGCGCACGTGCGAGAGCGCGTGCTTCGCGGCACCGGCGAGCGCGGCGACCTTGATGCCGTGCTCGTGGCACTTCTCGATCACGTCGACCGGCGGCGAGCCGAGCGCGTTCGCGATCAGCACCGGTCGGTGCTGCAGCGCCACGTCGAGGTGCGAGCGGGCGACCGAATGCAGCCAGCCGAGCACGCCCTCGCGGCCCTCGCCCTCCGGGAGCGGGGGTACGCCGAGCTTGAGCAGCGTCTCGTCGACGAACTTCTTGTGCTCCTCGGGGATCATCGCGCCCAGGTCGACCGAGGTGCCCTCCGTCGGGATCTTCATCGGCATCACGATGTCGACGCCGTACGGCTTGCCGTCGGTGTTGTCGTCGAGCCAGGTCAGGACCCGCTCGAGCTCCTCGGTGTCGTTGAACCGCACGCAGCCGAGGACGCCGAGCCCGCCCGCTCGCGACACGGCGGCCGCGACGTGCTCGGACGGGGTGAACGCGAAGATCG
Source organism: Nocardioides sp. Root1257 (assembly GCF_001425175.1). GTDB lineage: Bacteria > Actinomycetota > Actinomycetes > Propionibacteriales > Nocardioidaceae > Nocardioides. The sequence goes on from NZ_LMDV01000001.1 coordinate 292,441, forward strand.
GGTACTCGATCCCGAACTCGTCACACAGGGGGGTACGCATGTCTGCCTTTCCGAGGCCGAGAGGAACGCGTCAGACGCGGGTGGGGTCGACGGTCGCAGCCTTCGCGGCGAAGCCCGCGAGCGCGAGCTCCTTGGCCGCGGGGTACTGCGCCTTGCCGGCGGCGTTGCGCGGCACCTGGTCGACGAGGGTGAGGGTGCGCGGCAGCTTGTAGCCGGACAGGTGCGCGCGCAGGTAGCTGCGCAGCTCCTCCAGCTCGAGGGACTCCCCCTCGCGCAGCTCGACGACGGCGGCCACGGCCTGCCCGTACTTCTCGTCCGGGATGCCGACCACGAGCACGTCGTACACGGCCGGGTGGCCCTTGATCGCCATCTCGACCTCCTCGGGGTAGACCTTCTCGCCGCCGGTGTTGACGCAGTTGGAGCCGCGACCGAGCAGCGTGACCCGGTGGCCCTCCTCGATCCGCGCGAAGTCGCCCGGCACCGAGTAGCGCTCGCCGTCGATGACCAGGAAGGTCGCTGCCGACTTGGCCTCGTCCTTGTAGTAGCCGAGCGGCACCGAGCCGCCGCGCCCGAGCCGGCCGACCTTGCCGATGTCGGTGTCGGGGTCGAGCAGCTGGTTGTTCTCGTCGAGCACGACGCCGCTCGCGGCGAGCCCGACGACGGGGCCGTCGGTGGAGATGTTGTTGGCGTCCGCCATGCCCATCCCCTGGAAGCCGGTCTCGGTCGCGCCGACCGAGTCGGTGAAGACGGAGTTCGGGAAGGCCGCCATCCAGCGCGCCTTCACCGGCGGGCTGAAGATCGCCGCACTGCTGGAGATCGCGAACAGGTTCGAGGCGTCGTACGGCGTGCCGCTCTCGGCCTTGGCCTCGTAGGCCTCGATGAGCGGGCGGGCCATGGCGTCGCCGGTCATGAAGATCAGCTGGATCTTGTCGGCCTCGATGATCTCCCAGGTCCGCACCGGGTCGAACTTCGCCTCGAGGATCGTCAGGTGGCCGGCGAAGAGGTGCATGAGCAGACCGGACTGCGCGCCGCCGTGCATGAGCGGGCTGAGGGGGAACGTCGCCATCCGCGGGTCGGTCGCCTGGCCGGACTGGCTGAACTCCTCGAGCAGGTCGCCGGTGTAGAAGTCGGTGCCGCCGCCGAGCACGCGCCACCAGTCCTCCTGGCGCCACATGACGCCCTTCGGGAAGCCGGTGGTGCCGCCGGTGTAGATGATGTGGATGTCGTCGCCGCTGCGCTCCCCGAAGTCGCGCTCGGCGCTCTGGCCGGCGATCGCGTCGTCGTAGTGGACGCCGCCGTACGACGAGAAGTCGGACGCGTCCGACGGGTCGAGCGAGTCGTCGACGACGACCGCGACCTTCAGCTTCTCGTGGTTGTCCCAGATCGCCGCGACCAGCGGCGCGTAGGAGCGCTCGTGGATGACCGCGACCACGTCGGCATTCTCGAAGAGGTAGTTGAGCTCGCCCTCGACGTAGCGGTAGTTGACGTTGATCATCACGGCGCGGATCTTGACGATCGCCAGCATCGCGACGACGTGCTCGATGCTGTTCTTCGCGTAGATCGCCACGTGGTCGCCCGGTCCCACCCCCTGTGCGCTCAGGTAGTGCGCCAGCCGGTTGGCATCGGCCTCCAGCTCGGCGTAGGTCACGACCCGGTCGCCGAACTTCAGGGCGGCGTTGTCGGGCGCGGCGTCGACGGCGTGTTCGAAGAGATCAGCGATGTTGTGAGCCACGCCGCGAGACTAGAACACGTTCTTGTTCTTGGCTAGGCTCCGCCCATGACCGACGCTGCCACCGACTCCGGGACCTCGTCCGCTCCGCACTGCCTCGTCGAGCAGGACGGCCACAAGCTGATCGTCACCATGAACCGGCCGGAGGCGCGCAACGCCCTCTCCGGCGAGATGATGGCGATCATGGAGGAGGCCTGGGACCGGGTGAACTCCGACCCGGAGATCCGGGTCTGCATCCTCACCGGCGCCGGTGGCTTCTTCTGCGCGGGCATGGACCTCAAGGCGGCGACCAAGCGCTCGCCCGACGAGAGCTTCAAGTCCGGCTTCGACCCCCGCGTCATCAAGGGCCTGCTCAAGGGCTTCCGGCTGACCAAGCCGCTGATCGCCGCGGTCGAGGGCCCGGCCGTCGCCGGCGGCACCGAGATCCTCCAGGGCACCGACATCCGGATCGCCGGCGAGTCCGCCCGGTTCGGCGTCGCCGAGGCGAAGTGGAGCCTCTACCCGATGGGCGGCTCCGCCGTACGCCTCCCCCGGCAGATCCCCTACACCGTCGCCCTCGACCTGCTCCTGACCGGCCGTCTGGTCAAGGCACCGGAGGCCAAGGAGATCGGCCTGATCGGCCACGTCGTCCCCGACGGCGAGGCGCTCGCGAAGGCGCACGAGATCGCCGACCTGATCTGCGCCAACGGCCCGCTCGCCGTCCAGGCCATCCTCAAGACCGTCCGCGACTCCGAGGGCAAGCACGAGGAGGACTGCTGGGCCGACGACGCCGTCGTCGGCAAGGCCGTCTTCGCCTCCGAGGACGCCAAGGAAGGCCCGCGCGCCTTCGCCGAGAAGCGGACGCCGCAGTTCCAGGGGCGCTGAGCCCTCGGCCCTCCCGGGACGACGTTTGGTCCCCAAGCGCACGTGGGAGCGTTCCCGGTCTGCGCTTGGTGACCAAACGTGTGCGGCCGATCTGCGGTTGGTGACCAAACGTCGGCCCCGGAGCCGGCGACTACCGCCCCAGCACCGCCGCCAGCCACGCCAGCTGGCGGGACCGCTGGAAGGCATCGCCACCCTCGTGGTCGTTGAACTCGTAGACCTCGATCTCCTTCTCGCCGGCGTACCAGTTGTACGCCGCGAAGACCGTCGACGGCGGGCAGGTGAGGTCCATCAGGGCGACCGACCAGAGCGCGGGTGCGGTGGCGAGCCGGCCGAGGACGGCGGCGTCGACGTACGACAGCGTCGCGAAGGTCTGCTCCACGCGGTCACGGTGCGCGGCGAGGTAGCGGACCAGCTCGCCGTACGGCTCGGCCGGCGACACGGAGACGGCCCGGCGGAAGTCGCAGAGGAACGGCACGTCGCACAGCACGGCCGCCACGGAGGAGGGAGCCAGGGCAGCGACGGAGGTCGAGATCCCGCCGCCCTGGCTCCCTCCCGCCACGGCCACCCGAGATGGGTCGACCAGGTGGTGACCGCGCAGCACCTCGAGCGCGGCCACGGCGTCCGCGTAGACGCGCCGGTAGTAGTAGGTGTGCGGGTCCTCGATCCCGCGGGTGAGGAAGCCGGGCTGCGCGGCGCCGGAGCCGGCCGGGTCGCCGGTCGCGCCGGTCGTCCAGCCGCTCCCCTGCCCGCGTGTGTCGACCACGAGGTGCGCGTAGCCGGCGCACGCCCAGAAGACGTGCTCGTGCGGCAGCCCGCGCCCGCCGTTGTAGCCCTGGTACTGGACCACCCCCGGCAGCGGACCGGTGCGCAGCGCGGCGGCGGGCAGGTGCAACCAGGCCCGGACCGGGTCGCCGTCGAAGCCGGCCAGCGTCACGTCGTACGTCTCCACGGCGACGAGCCCGGAGTCGACCCGGGTCAGGGTCGGCGCCGCCGTGCCGATCCGGGCGAGCGTGCCCGCCCAGAACTCCTCCAGGTCGTCGGGTACGGCGAGGTGCGGCCGGTAGGCCCGCGCCTCGGCGAGCGGCAGGTCGACGTGCATCAGGCAGGCTCGACGGTGACCGTGGGCTCGAGCGCCCGGTCGACGCCGACCACCCGGCTCGCCCCGACCAGCTCGAGCGGCACCACCTCGCGGATGTCCGTGCTGGACGCCCCGACCCACAGCTCCACCTCGCCCGGCTCGACGATGCGGACCAGGTCGCGGCCGGTGAACGCCGTCAGGTCGGCCGACAGCGAGAAGCAGACCCGCGCCGCCTGTCCCGGGGCGAGGTCGACCCGGGCCGCGCCGACAAGGCGCTGCACCGGACGCACCACCGAGGCCGACCGGTCGTGCAGGTAGACCTGCACCACCTCCGACACGTCCCGGTCGGCCTCGTTCGCGAGCTGCACCACGAGCTCGCAGGTGCCGTCGGTCTCCCACCGTGAGCCCGACGACGCGGACGCAGCGCCCCAGGTGGCGCCGGCGTACGACAGTCCGTGCCCGAACCCGAAGAGGGGCGTCGGGTCGACCACGCTGACGTCGTTGCGGCGGCCCAGCGGCGAGGCGAGGTACGTCGACGGGTGGGTCGCGCCGGCGCCCGGGAAGCTCACGGGGAGCCGGCCCGACGGGTTGACGCGGCCGCTGAGCACGTCGGCGATCGCCTGCGCGCCCTCCTCGCCCGGGAAGAACCCACACACGAGTCCGGCGAGCCGGTCGACCTGCCGGCTGAGGTCGTAGGGACGCCCGACCAGCAGCACGGCGACGACCGGGGTGCCGGTGCCGAGCAGCGCCTCGAGCAGCTCCTCCTGGCGGCCGGGGAGGGTCAGGTCGGCAACGTCGCAGCCTTCGCCCGAGGTGCCCTTGCCGAAGAGCCCGGCCTGGTCGCCGAGCACCACCACGCAGACCTCGGCGCCGGCGGCGACGGCGACGGCCGCCTCGATGTCGGCGTCCTCCCCGCCCAGCACCGGGCAGCCCAGGGCGTAGGTGACGTCGAAGGTGTCGGCGAGCGCCTCGCGCACGGTGCGGATCTCGACGCCGGTCTCCGCCTCCGGGTGGTGCACCAGCACGTGCATCGGGAAGGAGTAGCAGCCGAGCATCGCCTCCGGGGTGTCCGCCCGAGGCCCGACGACCGCGACCGTCGCGCCGGACGCGAGCGGCAGGCTGCCGTCGTTGGCGAGCAGCACGACCGACCTGCGGGCGAGCTCGAGCGCCACCGCCCGCGACTCGGGGGCGTCGAGGTCGACGTCGGCTGGCTCCAGGGGCGCCCAGCCCGGGTCCAGCAGGCCGAGCTCGCACTTCTGCTGGAGCACCCGCGACAGCGCGCGGTCGATGATCTTCTCGTCCACGACCCCGTCCGCGATGGCGGCGAGCAGCGGCGCGCCGTACGTGTCCAGCGACGGCAGCTCGACGTCGATCCCCGCCTCGAGCGCGAGCGCCGCGGCCTCGCCCGGCGACGCGGCGACGCCGTGCAGCGACTGCAGGAAGGCGATCGAGAAGTAGTCGGCCGTGACGGTGCCGGCGAAGCCCAGCTCGTCACGCAGCAGGCCGGAGAGCAGCCGCGGGTCGGCGGCGACCGGGACGCCGTCGAGGTCGGTGTAGGAGTTCATCACCGATCGCGCACCGGCGCGCAGCGCCATCTCGAACGGCGGCAGGATCACGTCGGCCAGCTCGCGCGGCCCGATGGAGACCGGTGCGAGGTTGCGGGCCGCCCGGGACGCGGAGTAGCCGAGGAAGTGCTTGAGGGTCGCGACGGTGCCGCCCTGCTCGAGGCCGCGCACGTAGGCGCTCCCGACCAGCCCGACGAGGAACGGGTCCTCGCCCAGGGTCTCCTCGACACGGCCCCATCGGTGGTCGCGCACGACGTCGAGCACCGGCGCCAGGCCCTGGTGGACGCCGAGCGCACGCATGGAGCCCGCGATCTGCGCCGCCATCCGCTCGACGAGCTCGGGGTCGAACGACGCGGCCCACGACAGCGGCGCGGGATAGATGGTGGCACCCCACACGGCAAGGCCGGTGAGCACCTCCTCGTGCGCCTGCGCCGGGATGCCGAAGCGGTTGCCCGCCATCACGTCGCGCTGCCGCTGGGCCAGGATCCGCATCCCCTCGGCCGGCTCGAGCGGCGCGGTGCCGAACGTGCGCGTCAGCTGCCCGAGACCGCCCGCGGCGACCTCCTCCCACGGCGGCATCTGACCGACGCTCTCGCTGAGCATCGGCGCCATCCCGCCCGCGCCGGGCTCGAGCCACCAGATGGAGCCGAGCTGGGCGACCTTCTCCTCGACCGTCATCCGGTCGACCAGGTCGGCGACCCGCGCCTCCACCGGTGCCGTCGGGTCACGCCACAGCTCGGTCACGATGCATCTCCCAGGGTCGCGGTCGTACGCCGGAGCACCAGCGTGGTCTCGAGGGTCACGTGTGTGTCGTCCACCTGCTCGCCGGCGATCAGCGCGACGAGCATCGCGATCGCGTCGTGCCCCATCTGGCGCATCGGCTGCTGGACGGTCGTCAGCGGCGGGTGCGCGAGCGCCGACTCGGGGATGTTGTCGAAGCCGACGACGGACAGGCTGCCGGGCACCTCGACGCCCATCTCGGCCGCGACCTCGAGGGTCGCGAGGGCCGAGATGTCGTTGGCGGCGAAGATCGCGGTCGGCGGGGTGGGCAGCCGCAGCAGCGTCCGGGCGGCCTCGCGGGCCTGCTCCGGGTCGAACGCGCCGTCCGCCAGGAGCGACTCGTCGACCGGTACGCCGGCCGCCGCGTGCGCCTCGCGGTAGCCGCGCTCGCGGAGCTGGGCAGAGACCAGGTCGGCACGCCCCGTCACCATGCCGACACGGCGGTGGCCGAGGCTGAGCAGGTGGTCGACGCCCATCCGGGCGCCCTGCAGGTTGTCGGCCGCGACGGTCGGCAGGCTCGAGCGACCGGTGTGCGGGTCGACCGCGACGACGGGACCGTCGTACTGGACGTCGGTGACCGTCGGCGTCACCAGCACGGCTCCGTCCACGAGGGTCCCCATCACGCGCGAGAGGTAGCGCCGCTCCCATCCGACGTGCTCGTCGAAGCGGCCGCCGGCCGAGTACGCGACCAGCTCGTAGCCGGTCCCCCGGATCGCGTCGGCCGCACCCTTGAGCACCTCGGTGCTGAACGGCTCGAAGTCCGCGACCAGCACGCCGATCACGTTGGTCCGGGCGTTGCGCAGGCTCCGCGCCACCAGGCTGGTCTCGTAGCCGAGGCGGTTGATCACGGCGGTGACGTGGTCGAACGTCTGGCTGGACACGCCGTAGCGGCCGTTCATCACCTTGGAGACGGTCGACACCGAGACCCCGGCCTCGGCCGCGACCTGCTGCATGGTGACCCGGCCGTTGCCCAGGGACCCGCTCCGACCGCTCACGGTGCTCTCCTCCACGTCGCCCGTCATCCCTTCACCGCGCCCTGCAGACCGCTGACGATCCGGCGCTGCATCGCCAGGAAGAGGATGAGGGCGGGGATCATCGCCAGCGTCGTGAACGCGAGCACGCCTGCGGTGTCGGACGAGTGCTCGCTCGAGTAGTCCGCGACACCGAGCGGCAGCGTACGCATGTCGTCCTGCAGCAGGAGCAGGGGCAGCAGGTAGGCGTTCCACGACGCGACGAACGCCAGCACGCCGACCGTGACCAGCGCCGGCATCGAGAGCGGCACCACCAGTCGCCAGAAGATCCCGACCCGCGACGCGCCGTCGATCAGCGCAGCCTCCTCCAGCTCACGCGGGATCGCCATCAGGAACGGCCGCAGGATCACCACGGTGATCGGCAGCGCGAACGCGGCCTGCGGCAGCGCGACGCCCCACCAGGTGTTGGCGAGGTGCAGGTTGCGGGAGACCAGGATGAAGAGCGGGATGATGGCCACGGCCGCGGGGAAGAGCAGCCCCAGCACGAAGACCATGAAGAGCGGCTCGCGGCCCTTGAACTGGTAGCGGGCGAGCGGGTACGCCGCCATCACGCCGAAGAGCACGGCCACGAACGTCGTGACCAGGGCGACGATCGTCGAGTTCAGCGCGTAGCGCCAGAACGCCTCGTTGCTCAGGACGGCGGTGTAGTTGGAGAAGACCCAGGGGTCCGGCAGACCGGACGGGTCGCTGGCCAGCTGCTCGTTGCTGCGGAAGCCGCCGAGGGCGCCGTACACGACCGGGCCCAGCGTGATGATGACGGCCACCAGGGCGAGCAGGTAGACCAGCGGTCCGCCTGAGCCGAAGGGCCTCGCGCGTCGGATCATGGCCGACTCACCTCTCCACGGTCGTGTCGCGCCGCAGCACGAACACCTGGTAGATCAACGCCATCAGGAAGCCGATCACGAACAGGATCACGGACGCCGCACCGGCGATGCCGTAGTTGTGACGGCCGGTGCCCTGGTTGATCAGGTACGTCGCCATCGTGGTCGTCGCGTTGGCCGGGCCGCCACCGGTCAGGATCCAGACCATGTCGAAGAGCTGCAGCGAGCCGATCATCGACAGGAAGCACCAGGTCCGGATGGTCGGGCCCAGCAGCGGGATCGCGATCCGGCGCTGCACCTGCCACCAGCTCGCGCCGTCGAGCTGGGCGGCCTCGAAGAGGTCGTGCGGCACACCCTGGAGCCCGGCCAGGAAGAGCAGGATCGCCAGCCCGAGGTACTTCCAGGTGAGCACCACGAACACCGTGCCGAGCGCCAGGCCCGGCGTGCCGAGGAAGCCCTGCTCCGGTGGGGTCAGCCCGACCGCCGAGATCAACCCGTCGATGACGCCGGACTCGGGCTGGAGCAGCTGGTACCAGACGACGCCCGCGATCACCTCGGCCAGCACGTACGGGACGAAGACGATCGTGCGCAGCAGCCCCTGGCCGTGGATCCGGCGGTTGAGCAGCAGCGCGACCGCCAGGCCGAGCGGGAGCTGGATCAGGATCGAGGCGAACACGATGATGAAGTTGTGCGTCACCGCGCCGGTGAAGACGTCGTCGCTGAGCACGTAGCGGTAGTTGTCGATCCCGATGAAGTCGTCCATCGGGCCGAAGCCCTTCCACCGGTAGAACGACATCCGGACCGCCGAGACGATCGGCCAGACGACGAAGACGGCCATCAGCGCCAACGCGGGCGTGACGAAGAAGGCGATCTCCAGTCGCTGCCGCCAGCCCGACCCGAGGGGCCGGGAGGCCACCCGGCGCTGGTCGCGCCGGGTGGCCCCTCCGAGAGGTGTGGACGTCGTGGAGAGTGCGACGTCCTCGTCGGTCACGCTCAGCTCACTGCTCCTGTCACTGCTCGGCGTCGGCGGCCTGCTGGGTCGCGTCGACGACGTCCTGCGGGGACGCGTCACCGGCGAACAGCAGGGCGATCTCGTCGTTCATCGCGCCACCGACGGAGGCACCGAAGGCCGTGTCGAAGTAGAGCTGGACGAACGGCGCGTCGTCGCGGGCCTTGAGGACACCGGCGAGCGCCGAATCGGAGACCGAGTCGTTGGCCGCCGGGTTGGTCGGCAGACCCATGTCGTTGGACGCGAAGCCCTGCTGGACCTTGTCGGAGAGCAGGTACTTCACGAAGTCGACCGCCTCGTCGGGGGCGTCCTCGGACACCGCCCACGCGTCGCCGCCGCCGAGGGCGTCGGCCGGGTCGCCCTGGCCGTCCTCGACCGCCGGGAAGGGGAACCAGCCGGTCTTCTCGCCCAGGCCCTTGCCGTCGTCGGTCAGGCCCTGCATGACGCCGGGCTCCCAGTGCCCCTGCATCTCCATGGCGACCTTGCCGGTGGCCAGGAGGCCGGACGCGGACGTCGCACCCTCCTGCGCCTTGGTGGTCAGGAAGCCCTTGTTGAAGGGGTCGGTCGCCAGCAGGTCCTCGACGACCTCGCCGGCCTTCACGAAGCACGGGTCGGAGAAGTCGAGGCTGGTGACGGCGTCCTTCAGGACGTCCTCGGGGCACGACCGCAGCGCGGTGTAGTACCAGTAGTGCGCGGCCGGCCACTTGTCACCGGCGCCGACGGAGATCGGCGTGATGCCGGCGTCCTTGATCTTGGCGATGTCGTCGTACCACTCGTCCATCGTGGTCGGCGGTGCGGTGATGCCGGCCTGGTCGAACAGCTCGGTGTTGTACCAGACGCCGACCACGCCGAGCGAGAACGGCAGGGCGTACGTCTTGCCGTCGATCTGCCAGCCCCCGACGGAGCCGCCGATCTTGTCGATCTCGTCCGAGGCGTCGTCCGAGAGGTCGCGGACCATGCCCGCGTCGACGTGGTCCGCCAGCTCGCCGCCGCCGCGCTCCATGTAGATGTCGGGGATGTCCCCGCTCTGGAACGCCGCGTCGAGCTTGTCGACCATGTCCTCGTGCGCCATGGCGCTGATCTCGATCTTCACGCCCGGGTGGTCGGACTCGAAGTCCTTGGCCACCTGTTCGTAGTAGCCCATGCCGGGCTCGTTGTTGGAGTTGTGCCACCAGGTGATCGTGGTGGTGCCACCGCTCCCCTCCGACGAGTCGTCGCTGCCACAGGCAGCGAACGCCAAGACGCCGGCACAGAGCACGGCGAGCGCCGCGCTGCGAGACTTCGACCTCATACGGAAACCCTTCCATTCGGCGTACGCCGGGTGCGACGCACGTCACACATGACCGGAAAGGTGTCACTCGTCACAGGTCGTGTCAATCGTTGTCGATAACGTTTTCCATAATCTCCTTGTTTTCGAAACTGCCCGCGTCATTTTCGAAACAAAGGGCAAGGCACCAGGGTGGCCCCATGCCGCTGACTCCGACCCCGATCACCCCCGACCTGGTGCGTGGCGCCGTCGAGCTGGAGGCCACCGAGAACGGCCTGCTCCCCCACCGGCTGCCAACCTGGGCGCGCGCCCAGGTGCCGGAGCCGCAGCTGCTGATGGCCGAGAGCCAGCCCTCCGGCGTACGCCTGGCCCTGCGGACGGCCGCGACCACGATCGAGCTGGACACGCTGCCCACGAAGCGCGTGTACGTCGGCGTACCTCCGCTCCCCGACGGGGTCTACGACCTCCTCGTCGACGGGCGGCTGACGGGCCAGGGCAGCGTGCCGGGCGGTCGCGCAGTCGTCATCGACATGGCCAGGGGCACCTTCGAGGAACGTCCCGGCGAGCCCGGCACCCTCCGCTTCGAGGGACTCTCGACGGAGCCGAAGGATGTCGAGATCTGGCTGCCGCACGGGGAGACCACCGTCCTGGTCGAGCTGCGCACCGACGCCCCGGTCGAGCCCCTGCCGGACCGCGGGCGGCCGGTGTGGCTGCACCACGGCAGCTCGATCAGCGCCGGGTCGGAGGCGGGCAGCCCGACCACCACGTGGCCGGCCCGGGCAGCCGGCCTCGGCGGCGTCGACCTGCTCAACCTGGGCCTCGGTGGCAGCGCCCTCCTGGACCCGTTCGTGGGCCGCACGATGCGCGACCTCCCGGCCGACCTGATCAGCGTCAAGATGGGGATCAACCTGGTCAACGCCGACGTGATGCGCCTGCGGGCGTTCACCGCCGGGATGCACGGCTTCCTCGACACGATCCGCGACGGCCACCCGACCACGCCGCTGCTCGTCGTGTCACCGATCTGGTGCGCCATCCACGAGGACACGCCGGGGCCGCTGCTGCCGGTCACCGGACCGGACGGCGGCATCCGGTTCGCGGCCTACGGCGACCCTGCCGAGCGGATCTTCGGCAAGCTGACCCTGCGCGTCGTACGCCGGGAGCTCGCGCGCATCGTGGCCGAGCGGAGCGCCAGCGACCCGCACCTGCACTACCTCGACGGCCTCGCGCTGTACGGCGAGGCGGACGCGGCCGAGCACCCGCTGCCCGACGACCTGCACCCCGACGCGGCGACCCACCTGCTGATCGGCGACCGGTTCGCCGACATGATCCTGGGTTCCGGCCGCGTCTTCGACGTCGCCTGACAGAATCTCCGGGTGCCGTGGCCGACCTGGGATCAAGCAGCGATCGCTGCCCTGCTCAGCGGCCTGGTCTGGCTCGCGTTCCGCTTGCGGCCCAACCGGCTGAGCCCGCACGTCGAGCCGGCGGCCGCCGAGTTCGCCCTGATCGCCTCGCTCTACGCGCTCTGGCGCCTCGCCCGGATGCTCCCGATCACGGCCACCCACGGCGCCATCGCCCGGGCACATGACATCGCGACGTTCCAGGACTGGCTGCACCTGCCGTCCGAGCTGACCCTTCAGAAGTACGTGCTCGCCCACGAGCGCCTGGCCGACCTGACGACCTGGTACTACGCGACCGTCCACGTGCCGGCGCTGATCGCGTTCCTGGTCTGGCTCTTCGTCCGGCACCGCGACAAGTACCCGCACTGGCGCAACGGGCTCGCCCTGATCACCGCCTGGTGCCTGGTGATCCGCTTCATCCGGGTCGCGCCTCCGCGCTTCCTGCCCGACCTCGGGTACGTCGACATGGGCCGCCAGTTCGGCATGTCGGTCTACGCCGTCGACCCGACCACCGGGGTCTCCGACCAGTTCGCCGCGATGCCGTCGATCCACGTGGCCTGGGCCGCGGTCGTCTCGTTCGGCATCATCGCGGCGAGCACCAGCCGCTGGCGCTGGCTCTTCCTGCCGCACGTGGTCCTGACGATGCTCGTCGTCTCGGCGACCGGCAACCACTGGTGGATGGACGGCATCGTCGCGATCATCCTGCTGGCAGGCTCGCTCGCGGCCGACACCGCCGTCCGCAACTACGTACGCCGGCGCTCAGCCGACCGCGCGGTCACCGGTCCAGAACTGGGCACGGAGGGCCTTCTTGTCGGGCTTGCCGAGCCCGGTCAGCGGCAGTGACTCGGCGACGATCACCTGCTTGGGCGACTGCACCGAGCCCTTGCGGGCCTTGACCATCGCCTGGATCTCGGCGGTCATCGTGGCGATCGACTCGTCGTCGCGCGGCGCGTCCGAGCGGAGCACGACGATCGCGGTGACGGCCTCGCCGAACTTCTCGTGCGGGGTCCCGATCACACCGACCTGGGCGATCGCCGGGTGCTCGGCGACCACGTCCTCGACCTCGCGCGGGAAGACGTTGAAGCCGCCGGTGACGATCATGTCCTTGGTCCGGTCGACGATGTACCAGAAGCCGTCCTCGTCCTCGCGGGCCACGTCGCCGGTGTGCATCCAGCCGTCGCGGAACGTCTCGGCGGTCTCGTCGGGCAGGTTCCAGTAGCCGCCGGCGAGCAGCGGACCCGCGACGCAGATCTCACCCGGCTCCCCCACCGGCACCTGCTTGCCGTCCTCGTCGAGGAGGGCGGTGCGGATGAACGCCGACGGGCGCCCGCAGGACGCGAGCCGGCGGTCGTCGCCGGTGACGTGGTCCTCCTTGGACAGGTAGGTGATCGCCATCGGGGCCTCGGACTGCCCGTAGTACTGCGCGAAGATCGGGCCGAAGCGCTCGATCGCCTCCTTGAGGCGCACCGGGTTGATCGCCGAGGCGCCGTAGTAGACGGTCTCCAGCGACGACAGGTCACGGGTCTTGCTGTCCGGGTGGTCCATGAGCGCGTAGAGCATCGACGGCACCAGCATCGTGGCCGTGATCCTCTGCTCCTCGATCGTCCTCAGCACCTCGGCCGGGTCGAACTTCGCGAGCACGTAGAGGCAGCCGCCCTTGAGCACGGTCGGGACGAAGAAGGCCGCGCCGGCGTGCGACAGCGGGGTGCACATGAGGAAGCGCGGCGACTCGGGCCACTCCCACTCCGACATCTGGATCTGGGTCATCGTGTTCATCTGCCGCGACAGGCCGATGACGCCCTTGGGCTTGCCCGTCGTACCGCCGGTGTAGGTGATCGACACGATGTGGTCCGGGTCGAGGGTGACCGCCTCGAGGGGCAGCGGGTCGAACGACGCAGCCGCGGCGTTGAGGTCGTGGCCGACGTGGCTGAGCTCCTCGGGCACGGGCCCGATCGTCAGCACCTTCTCGAGCTTCGGGCACTTCTCCAGCAGGCCGAGCGCGCGCTCGACGAACATCGGCACCGGGTCGATCGTGATGCTGGTGATCTCCGCGTCGTTGATGACGTAGGCGTGGTCGTCGAGCGAGCCCAGCGGGTGCAGCGAGGAGCGCCGGTGCCCCTGGGTCTGGCCGGCGCCGAGGATGAACAGCACCTCGGGGCGGTTGAGCGCGAGCAGCGCCCCCGCCGTGCCGCGGCCGGCGCCGAGCGCCTCGAAGGCCTGGGCGTACTGGCTCATCCGCTCGGCGGCCTGGCCGCCGGTGATCGTGGTGTCACCGAGGTACATGACCGGCTTGTCCCGGTGCCGCTTGAGGGCGGACACCATCAGGTGGCCGTTGTGGGTCCCGACTCGCATGTCGTTGGCAGGCAGAGCGTCAGTCATGCGCCCGAGACTAGAACGTGTTTCAGTTCGGGGCAATCCTGGCGAGGACCGCGTCGAGGCCCACGCGCACCTCGTCGTAGACCCCGGCCTCGCCGAGGTCGCGCGCGAACTGCTCGTTGAGGCCGCCCGGGGTCGCGTGTGCGTCGGCCAGGGCCGCGAAGTCGGCACCGGGCTGGCCGAGCTCTCCCGAGAGCGCGGCGAAGGTGTCGGCCACGTAGCGGCGCGCCTCGGGACCGGCGATGCCGTGGGCCGTGAGCCAGTCGGCGATCGTGCCGAGGTAGCGGAAGTGCGCGGCGACCGTCGCGGACGCCGCGGCGACGGACTCGTAGGCGAGCTCGTCGTCGATCGCCAGGCTGCCGCCGAGGCGGTCGAAGAGCCCGGCGACCGCCGCCGTCGCCGGGTGCACCGGCGTCATGCTGCCGCGCGTCGCCACCGCGGGCAGCGGGATGCTGCGCGCGAGGTCGGTCGCCGGCGCGACGACCTCGGCCAAGCGCTCGACCGACAGGCCGGCGACCGCGCTCACGACCGCCTGGTCGGCACGGAAGGCCAGACCGGAGAGCACCTCGGCGGCGTTGCCGGGGAGCAGGCAGACGACGACCACGTCGGACTCGTCGAGGACGGCCTGGTTGTCACCGGCGACCCGCACCGTGGCGAACCGCTCGGCCAGCGCGGCCGAGCGTGCGGCGCTGCGGGGCGACAGGACCACCTCCGGCGGGTCGTCGAGGCCCTCGCACAGCCCGACGACGATGGCTTCCGCGATGGATCCGACTCCGACGACGCCGTACGTGGTGCTCACGCAGGCAACTCTGTCATGCGGGTCACGCCAGCAGCTCGGCCACCGACCGGATCTCGTCCGCGGACCGGGCACTGAGCAGCAGCGTGGTCACACCGGTCTCCTCCCACTGGGCGACCTTCTCCTTGACCTCGCCGGCGGTGCCGACGATGTGCATGTCGTCGACCAGCTCGTCGGGGATCAGGGCGGTCGCCTTGTCCTTCTCGCCGCTGAGGTAGAGCCGCTGCACCTCCGCGGCCAGGTCCTCGTAGCCCATCCGCACGAAGACCTGGTTGTGGAAGTTGGCCTCCTGCGCGCCCATCCCGCCCATGTAGAGCGAGACCGACGGCTTGATCGCGTCGAGGATGAACTGCTTCTCCTCCGCGTTGGCGACGACCTGGAGGTGGCAGGTCGCGGCGATCTCGAAGTCGTCCCGGGTGCGCCGGGCGCCGGGCCGGGCGAAGCCCTCGTCGAGCCACGGCTGGTACATGCCGGCCGACTTAGGGGTGTAGAAGATCGGGATCCAGCCGTCGGCGATCTCGGCGGTCTGGGCGACGTTCTTCGGACCCTCGGCGCCCAGCCAGATCGGCACGTCCGCGCGGAGCGGGTGCACGATCGGCTTGAGCGGCTTGCCCAGCCCGACGGAGTTCTCGCCGCGGAACGGCAGCGGGTAGTGCGGACCGTCGTTGGTGACCTTGTCCTCGCGGGCCAGCACCTTGCGGATGATGTCCACGACCTCGCGGGTACGGGCGAGCGGCTTGCCGAACGGCTGGCCGTACCAGCCCTCGACGACCTGCGGACCGCTGACGCCCATGCCGAGGATGACGCGACCGTTCGACAGGTGGTCGAGCGTCATCAGGTGCATCGCGATCGACGTCGGCGTCCGGCCGGACATCTGCACGATCGAGGTGCCCAGCTTGATGCGCTCGGTCTCGCGCCCCCACCAGGCCAGCGGGGTGAACGCGTCGCTCCCCCACGCCTCGGCGGTGAAGATGGCATCGAACCCCGCCTCCTCGGCGGCGGCGACCAGCTCTCCGACGCCCTGCGGGGGCTGGGCTCCCCAGTAGCCGAGCTGCAGTCCGAGCTTCATCACGTCTCTCCTGTCGTCTCACCGCCGACGCCCGCCGTGGGCACGCTCTTGCCGAAGTGTAGAACGTGTTCTAGTTTCGGACCATGACACGAACACTGTCAGCACCGGTCACCGTAGCGTTCGACTACACCCGCTCCACCGGCCCCGTCGTGGGTCGCTTCCTCACCGGGCTCCGCGACGGCGTCGTCGTCGGCGGCCGGACCTCGGCGGGTGAGGTCGTCGTACCCCCGCTGGAGTTCGACCCGGTCACCCACGAGCCGACGACCGAGTTCGTCGAGGTCGGCCCGGGCGGGACGGTCACGTCCTGGGTCTGGGTGCCGGAGCCGGTCAAGGACCAGCCGTTCGACCGCCCCTTCGCCTTCGCCCTGGTGACCCTCGACGGCGCCACCCGGCCGTTCCTGCACGCGCTCGACGTCTCGTCGCCCGACGAGGTGTCGACCGGCATGCGGGTGCGGGTGCGCTTCGCCGAGGAGCGCGTCGGCGCGATCACCGACATCGTGTTCGAACCGGAGATCGGGGAGCCGGCGGCGACCACCACGCTCCAGACCGTGGACCCCGTCACCGGCGTGATCGTCCCGGTCTCGCTTGACTACCTGTACGCAGCGAGCCCCGAGGAGTCCGCCTTCTACCGCGGCCTCAACGAGGGCCGCATCGTCGGCCAGCGCTGCCCCACCTGCCAGAAGGTCTACGTGCCGCCGCGCAGCGCCTGCCCGTCCGACGGGACGCCGACGGCGGAGGAGGTGGAGGTCTCGCAGACCGGCACCATCACGACGTTCTGCATCGTCAACGTGCCGTTCCTCGGCCAGAAGATCACCCCGCCGTACGTGTCGGCGTACGTGCTGCTCGACGGCGCCGACATCGCCGTCCTCCACCTGATCCTGGGCGTCGACGCCGCGGAGGTCCGGATGGGCATGCGCGTCAAGGCGGTGTGGAAGCCCGAGGCCGAGTGGACCTACTCCCTGGAGAACATCGACCACTTCGAGCCGACCGGCGACCCGGACGCGGACTACGACACCTACCGGCACCACCTCTGACCGGGAACGAGAGGCTGAGATGAGAGACGTTGCAGTCGTCGGGTTCGCCCAGCGACAGATGCCCGAGTTCGACGGGTCACCGACCTGCGTGGAGATGCTCGTACCCCTCCTCGCGGAGTGCTACGAGCAGACGGGCTGGACCCGCCGCGACATCGGCTTCTGGTGCTCGGGCTCGTCCGACTACCTGGCCGGCCGGTCGTTCTCGTTCGTGTCGGCGGTCGACGCGATCGGCGTGATCCCGCCCGTCAACGAGTCGCACGTCGAGATGGATCTCGCCTGGGCCATGTACGAGGCCTGGCTCAAGATCCAGACCGGTGAGGTCGACACCGCGCTCGTCTACGCCTTCGGCAAGGCCTCGGCCGGCGTCCTGCGCCGGACCCTGGGCCTCCAGCTGGAGCCGTACACGATGACGCCGCTGTGGCCCGACACCGTGTCGCTGGCCGGCCTCCAGGCCCGCGCCGGGATCGACGCCGGCGTCTGGGACGAGACGGCGATGGCCGAGGTGGCCAACCGGTCGCTCACCGACGCGGAGAAGAACGACTGGTCGATCCGCAAGGGCGGCTCGTCGGTCGAGGAGCTGCTCGCCCGGCCGATGTACGCCGACCCGCTGCGCAAGCACGACTGCTCCCCCGTCACCGACGGCGCGGCCGCGATCGTGCTGGCCGCAGGCGACCGGGCCCGCGACGTCCGCGAGACGCCGGCCTGGATCAGCGGGCTCGCGCACTACATCGACCCGATGGGCATGGGCACCCGCGACCTGACCCGCTCGCCCTCGGCCGAGCGCGCCGCCGCGGCTGTCGACCTGTCCGGGGTCGAGGTGGCGGAGCTGCACGCGCCGTTCAGCCACCAGGAGTTGGTCCTGCGCCGCGAGCTCGGCCTCGCCGACGACGTACGCATCAACCCGTCGGGAGGTGCGCTGACGAGCAACCCGATGTTCTCCGCCGGCGGCATCCGGATCGGCGAGGTCGCCTCGCGGATCTGGTCGAGTGAGGTGAGCAAGGGCGTGGCCCACGCGACGTCCGGTCCTGCCCTGCAGCAGAACCTCCTGTGCGTCCTGGGCTCGACAACTGAAGGGACCAACTGATGGCCAAGCAGCCCGCCGCGGTGGTCGGCGTCGGCCAGACCCACCACCGTGCCAAGCGACTCGACGTCTCGATGGCCGGCCTGTGCCGTGAGGCGATCGACCGCGCGCTCGAGGACGCCGGCATGACCCTCGACGAGATCGACGCGATCGTCGTCGGCAAGGCGCCCGACCTCTTCGAGGGCGTGATGATGCCCGAGCTGTTCCTGGCGGAGGCGCTCGGCGCCGCCGGAAAGCCGCTCCTGCGAGTGCACACCGCCGGCTCGGTCGGCGGCTCGACCGCCATCGTGGCCGCCTCCCTCGTCCAGGCCGGCGTGCACAAGAAAGTGCTCACGGTCGCCTACGAGAAGCAGTCGGAGTCCAACGCGATGTGGGCGCTGTCGGTGCCGCTGCCGTTCAACATGCCGGTGCACGCGGGCGCGGGCGGCTACTTCGCGCCGCACGTCCGCTCCTACATCCGGCGCTCGGACGCCCCGACCCACGTCGGCGCGATCGTGGCGGCGAAGGACCGCAACAACGCGCTGAAGAACCCCTACGCCCACCTGCACAACGAGGGCACCACCGTCGAGTCCGTGCTCGCCTCGCAGATGCTCTGGGACCCGATCCGGTACGACGAGACGTGCCCGTCCTCCGACGGCGCCTGCGCGCTGGTGATCGTGTCCGAGGACGTCGCCGCGGCCTCGCCGAACCCGGCCTGGATCCACGGCACCGTGATGCGGTCCGAGGCGACCACGGCCGCCGAGCGCGACCAGGTCAACCCCCAGGCGTCCCGCGACGCCGCCGCAGCCCTGTGGAAGCAGGCCGGCATCACCAGCCCGATCGACGAGATCGACATGGCCGAGATCTACGTGCCGTTCTCGTGGTTCGAGCCGATGTGGCTCGAGTCGCTCGGCTTCGCCGACGAGAACGGCGGCGGCTGGCGGCTCACCGAGTCCGGCGGCACGGCCATGGACGGCGTACTGCCCGTCAACTGCTCGGGCGGCGTGCTCTCCTCCAACCCGATCGGCGCGTCCGGCATGCTCCGCTTCGGCGAGGCGGCGCTCCAGGTCCGCGGCGCGGCGGGCGAGCACCAGGTCGACGGCGCCCGCAAGGCGCTGGGTCACGCGTACGGCGGCGGCTCGCAGTTCTTCGCGATGTGGGTCGTGGGCTCGGAGAAGCCGAGCAACTGACGCCACCCGCGTAGGGTGCAGGGAACGGACCACGACGGACACCTCCGACCGGAGGCCCCGACCGGTCGAGAGGCGCACGTCATGTCGACGTCGTACGAACCCGTCCCCTCCACCCGCGGGTCCCTGCGCCTACGGATGAGCGATCGCACCGGGCTGGACACGCTCGACGGCGGGTGGTGGCCACGCAGCCGCGACCTGGCGGTCGAGCTCGCCGACCTCGCGGATCACTTCCCGCACGCGCTCGGACGCGTCCAGCACGCCGTCTACTCCCCGCCCGACTGGGACGCGACGCCGCGACGCGTGGCGGTGCGCGGCGGGCACGTGGAGCTCGACGCCGTGCCGCGGGACGACACCCACCTCGTGCTGCTGCGCACGTCCCAGCGGCTGACGCTGTGCCTCCTCGTCGTCCCCCACGACTTCTCGGCCGACCAGGGCGCCGAGGCGCTGCTGGCCGCGACCACGACGGGCTACGCGCACTCCGCCGGGTGCCTCCTGGACACCGTCGCGGACCAGCCGGCGGTCGAGCCGCTCGACTTCTGGGCCTGACCCGACGCGGGATCGTTCGCCCGTGGCGAACGGCGCTCCCGGTGGGCCCGTTACCGCACTACGGTCGGGACATGGGTGACGTCGTCGCATTCCCGGACAAGAAGTCCGACCCCGAGCCGCTCTGGCGCGAGGCCGTCGGGCACGAGCTGCGCGAGGAGCGGCGTACGGCCGAGCGCACGCTCGCCGACGTCGCCACCGACGCGGGCGTCTCGACGCAGTACCTCTCCGAGGTCGAGCGCGGGCTCAAGGAGCCGAGCTCGGAGGTCCTCGGCGCGGTCGCCGGCGCACTCGGCCTGCGCCTCGTCGACCTCACGACGCGGGTCAGCCGTCGGCTCGCCACCGGCCGGATCTCCGGCCCGGTCGCACTGGCGGCCTGACGCGCCGCTGGCTCCGCCGCTCGTCGTTTGGTCACCAAGCGCACGGTGGGAACGCTCCCGCCTGCGGTTGGTGACCAAACGTCGGCCGTCAGTAGCCCGGGAAGACCTTCCGCAGCTCGTCGAGCGTGACGTTGCCGGTCACGCTGACGCCGGCGTCGTACGGCGCGCGCAGGCGACCCGTCAGCAGTCGCGCGACGGCCTCGGCCGGACCGTCGAAGGTCGCGGTGGGGTCGGCCAGGTCGGCCGTCACGGTGACGGCGTCGGTGATCTCGATGCCCCCGCCGGGGATCGCCAGCCGGACCTCCTGCTCGACCTGGTCGGCCTTGGCGGAGAAGCCGAGCAGGAACGACAGCGGCCCGGTGAAGAGCTCGAGCAGCAGCTCGGCCGACTCGGCCTCCACGGTCGCGGCCGGGTCGACACCGACCCGCACGTCCCAGGCGTGGTTGGCGACCTCGTTGAGGCGCATACCGAGGGCGACCACGAGCGGCACCGGCTTCGGCAGGAAGCCGAGGTCGATCACCAGGCTCTCGCGCTGCTCGGGCGTCAGTGCCTCGACCGTCGCGACGTACGCCGCGTCGTGCTCGACGAACCCGGCGGCCTGCTCGGCCGGGGTGGAGCCGTCCCAGCGTGCCCAGATGGTCTGGTTGTCCTCGACGTCGACCTGCTCCCCCGCGGCGGTCGCGATCGGCTGGCGGGTGATCTCGGCGCCGCTGCCGAGGTGCGACAGGGCTTGGGCGACGGTCCACTCCGAGGCGCCGCTGGGCCCGGCGAGCTGTTCCTCGGACAGGGTCGGCACCAGGGCTGCGAGCGTGTCGTGGTTGCTGCGGAGGGCCGCGATCGCGCGGTCGGCGAGAGAGGTCATGCCCGGCCCAACCTCCTAGACCACGGCTTTCTTCCGGCTCCCGAGGACTACGTCGACGACGCCGTACGCCACCGCCTCCTCGGCCGACAGCACCAGATCGCGCTCGGTGTCCTCCCGCACCTGCTCCGTCGACCGCCCGGTGTGCGTCGACAGGATCTCCTCCATCTCGACGCGCGCCCGGGCGAGCTCCTTCGCGGCCACGGCGAGGTCGGGCAGCGCGCCCTGACCGCCGCCCGACGGTTGGTGGAGCACCACCCGGGCCCGGGGCAGGATCATCCGCTGGCCGGGCGCCCCGGCGGCCAGCAGGACCGCTGCCGTCGACGCGGCCTGGCCGACGCACTTGGTCCCGACCTCGGGTCGGACGAACTCCATCGCGTCGTAGATCGCCAGCATCGAGGTCATCGACCCGCCCGGGGAGTTGAGGTAGATGTCGATCGGGGCGTCCGGGTTGTCCGACTCCAGGTGCAGCAGCTGGGCGATCACGACGTTGGCCACGCCGTCGTCGATCTCCGTGCCGATGTAGACGATGCGCTCGGTCAGCAGCCGGCTGAAGATGTCGACGGCCCGCTCGCCGCGGTGCGTCTTCTCGATCACGCTCGGGATCGTGTACTGACTCATCCGCGTACTCGCTTCGCTCCGTGCGCGCACGAGGCTCCGTGGGCGCTGCACTGATTGACTCGCTCGCTTCGCTCGCTCATGCGCGGACCATCCCGAAGCTCGACGCCGCACGCGCCGGCGTCACGGCGCCGACGTCGGTCAGCACCCGGTCGACGAAGCCGTAGTCGCGCGCCTGATCGGCGGTGAACCACCGGTCCCGGAGCGAGTCCCGCTCGACGACGTCGACGGGCTGGCCGGTGTGCTCGGCGATCAGGCCGATCATCACGTTCTTGGTGTGCTCGAGGTTCTCGGCCTGGATCTGTACGTCGACCGCGGAGCCGCCGATCCCCGCCGAGCCCTGGTGCATCAGGATCCGGGAGTGCGGGAGGGCGTAGCGCTTGCCCGGCGTACCCGCCGACAGCAGGAACTGCCCCATGCTGGCGGCCAGTCCCATCGCGAGCGTGCTGACGTCGTTGGGGATCAGCCGCATCACGTCGTAGATGGCCAGCCCGGCGCTCACGCTGCCGCCCGGCGAGTTGATGTAGAGCGCGATGTCGCGCTTCGGGTCCTCGGCGGAGAGCAGCAGGAGCTCAGCGCAGAGCTTGTTGGCGATGTCGTCGTCGACCTGCTGGCCGAGGACGATGATCCGCTGGTGCAGGAGCCGGTCGGCCGCGGTGAGGCCGGCGATCGAGGGGGTCTGGGTCATGCTCCGAGCCTGCGGCGGCTCGGGCCGTCAGGGAAGCGAATCCGCTCCCAGCAGATCTGCTCCCAGCTGATCCGACACCAGCTGATCCGAGACCAGGCGGACCGACGCGAGCGCGGAGTCGAGCTGCTCGACGCTGCTGACGCCGACGATCGGCTTCCAGCCCCGCGCCAGCATCCAGGCGAGCACGACCTGCGACCGCGGCACCCCGCGCGCCTCGGCGACCCGGGCCAGCGTCGCCAGCCGCGCCGTCGTGCCCGGGTGGTCGTAGGCGTCGGGGAACGGCCGGTCGGCGCGGTCGAAGCTGCCCTGCACCAGCGGGCTGTAGACCCACAGGTCCAGCTCGGGGTGGCTGTCGAGGTAGTCGACGGTCTCGTCGCTCACGAACCCGAAGCGGTGGTCCTTGCCCGGCACCTGCGCACCCGGCCGCGGCTCGACGTACGACGTGGTCAGCTGCAGGGCGGTCCACGGCTCGACGCCCAGCCGGTCGGCGATGGCGCGGCCCCGCTCCACGCGCCAGGTCGGGTGGTTGGACACGCCGAGCCGGCGTACGACGCCCCGCTCGACCAGCGCCCCGAACGCCGCGACGGTCTCCTCGAGGTCGGTCGAGCGGTCCTCGCCGTGCGCCCAGTAGAGGTCGACGGCGTCGACACCGAGGCGCTCCAGGCTCCGGGCCGCCTCCCGCTCGATCACGGTCGCGGCTAGCCCCTCGATCCCGCCGTCGTCGGTGGGCTCGACGCCCACCTTGGTCGCGAGCACCAGCTCGTCCCGCAGACCCGGGTTCGCCGCCAGCCATCGGCCGAGGAGAGCCTCGCTCTGGCCGCCGTGCCCGGTGGGCGAGGTCCAGAACGAGTAGCAGTTCGCCGTGTCCAGCACCCGGCCGCCGGCCTCGACGTACCGGTCCAGCAGCGCGAACGACGTCGCCTCGTCGGTGCGAGTGCCGAAGTACATGGTGCCGAGCACCAACCCGATGTCTGCGCCCGTGTCTGCGTCCATTCGGTCACCCTACGGAGGCGCCGATAAGGTCGACCGCATGATCGAGCTCCGCACCCCCGCCCAGATCGAGCAGATGCGACCGGCCGGTCGCTTCGTCGCCGACGTGATCACCGCGCTTGCTGCGAAGGCCGACGTCGGGGTCAACCTGCTGGAGCTCGACGCGCTCGCCCACCAGATGATCCGCGACCGCGGCGCCGAGTCCTGCTACATCGACTACCACCCGTCGTTCGGGGCGTCCCCGTTCGGCAAGGTCCTGTGCACGTCGGTCAACGACGCGGTCCTGCACGGCCTCCCCCACGACTACGTCCTCCAGGACGGCGACCTGCTCTCCGTCGACTTCGCCGCGAACGTCGACGGCTGGGTCTCGGACTCGGCGCTCAGCGTCGTCGTCGGCACGCCGCGCCAGGAGGACCTGGACCTGATCGAGACCACCGGTCGCGCCCTCGAGGCAGGCATCGCGCAGGCGGTCTCCGGCAACCGGCTCGGCGACATCTCCGCCGCCATCGGCGAGGTGGCCCGCGCTGCGGGCCTCGGCGTCAACCTGCAGTTCGGCGGCCACGGCGTCGGTCGCACGATGCACGGCGAGCCGCACGTGCCCAACGACGGACGCCCCGCCCGTGGCCTGAAGCTCCGGCCCGGCCTGGTGATCGCGATCGAGCCGTGGTTCCTGCACACCACCGACGAGATCTTCACCGACCCCGACGGCTGGACGCTGCGCAGCAAGGACGGCTCGCGCGGCGCCCACATGGAGCACACCGTGGCCATCACGATCGACGGCCCGCTGGTTCTCACCGAGCGGGCCGCCTGATCGTCGTACGACGCCCTAGGCGTACTTGACCTGCAGGTCCTTGAGGCCGTTGACCCACGAGTGGCGCAACCGGGACGGGTCGGCCAGCTTGGAGATGTCCGGCGCGTAGTCGGCGATGGCGTCGAAGATCACCCGGATCTCCTGGCGGGCCAGGTTGGCACCCAGGCAGTAGTGCGCACCGTGGCCACCGAACCCGAGCTGCGGGTTGGGGTCACGCAGGATGTTGAACGTGAACGGGTCCTCGAAGACCGTCTCGTCGAAGTTGGCGCTCGCGTAGAACAGCGCCGCCCGCTCACCCTTCGTGAACTGGTGACCGCTGACCACGACGTCGTTGAGCGCGGTGCGCTGGAAGACGCTGACGGGCGTCGCCCAGCGGACGACCTCGTCGACCATGGTCGCAGGCCGGTCGCGCTTCCAGATCTCCCACTGCTCGGGGTTGTCGAAGAACGCGTTCATGCCGTGCGAGATGGCGTTGCGGGTGGTCTCGTTGCCGGCGACCGCCAGCAGGATGACGAAGTAGCCGAACTCGTCGTCGGTCAGGCC
Source organism: Nocardioides sp. Root1257 (assembly GCF_001425175.1). Lineage (GTDB taxonomy): Bacteria > Actinomycetota > Actinomycetes > Propionibacteriales > Nocardioidaceae > Nocardioides. Next base: position 316,939 of record NZ_LMDV01000001.1, read on the forward strand.
GCGCTCGCCCTTGTGGGCCTCGATCAGCTTGGTGATCAGGTCGTCGCGCGGGTTCGCCTTCCGGTCGGCGGCCAGCATCATCGCGTAGCCGAGGATCTCGGCGGCCGCGATGTCGTTGTTGCCGGCGTAGTCCGGGTCCTCGCCGGCGAGCATCTGGTTGGACCAGTCGAAGAGCTTGTGCCGGTCCTCCTGGGGTACGCCGATGAGGTCCGCGATGGCCTGGAGCGGCAGCTCCGCGGCGACCTCCTCGACGAAGTTGCCCGTCCCGCGCGCAACCGCCGCCTCCACGATCTCCTTGCCCCGCGACACCATGGTGTCCTCGAGCTCGGCGATCGATCGCGGCGTGAAGCCACGGGAGATGATGGCCCGGGTCTGCGTGTGCTCCGGCGGGTCCTGGTTGATCAGGATCACCCGCTGCATCTCGATCATCTCGCGGGCCATCTCGTTGGGGAACCGGATGATCGCGCCGTTCTCGGCGGTCGACCAGTTCTTGCTGTCCTTCGAGATCGCCGAGACGTCCTCGTGGCGAGTGATCGCGTAGTAGCCGGCCTGGCCCTCCGGGGCGAAGCCGGTCGTCCAGGTCGGCTCCTGCTTCACCCACTGGATCGGGGCGTGCTGCCGCGCCGCGCGGAACGCATCGTGCGGGATGGCCGCCTGGTTCACATCCGGATCGGTGAAGTCGAATCCATCGGGCAGGACGTCGGTTGCTGTCACGGGAGCTCCCTCGAGGCTGGCTGGAACACGTTCTAGTGATGGACAATACATACCGAAGGTACGCAGCGGAAGGTTGTCGCGGATAAGAACGTGTTCTAGTTTTGTCCCATGGGCACCCCCGTGATCATCGACGCCGTCCGCACTCCCCTCGGCAAGAGGAAGGGTTGGCTCGCCGGTGTGCACCCCGCCGTGCTGATCGGCCATGCCATGAGCGAGGTGCTGGCCCGCTCCGGCCTCGACTCCGACCTCGTCGACCAGGTCGTCGCCGGCTGCGTGACCCAGGCGGGCGAGCAGTCCAACGGCATGGTGCGCCGCGCGTGGCTGCACGCCGGGCTGGCCCAGCACACGGCGGGCACGATGGTCGACGCCCAGTGCGGCTCCGGCCAGCAGGCCGCGCACCTGGTCAACGACATGATCACCGCCGGCACGATCGAGATCGGGATCGCCGCCGGCGTCGAGGCGATGTCGCGCATCCCGCTGGGTGCCAACGTGCCGCCGGGCACGGGCGACCCGCGACCCGACGACTGGTCGATCGACATGCCCAACCAGTTCGAGGCTGCCGACCGCATCGCCCGCAACCGCGGCCTGACCCGGGCCGACCTCGAGGCCTTCGGCCTCGCGTCCCAGCAGAAGGCGCGCGTCGCCGTCGACGAGGGCCGCTTCAAGCGCGAGATCGCGGCGATCACGGCGCCCGTGCTCGACGCCGAGGGCAACCTCACCGGCGAGACCCGGGTCGTCGACACCGACCAGGGACTGCGCGACACCACCCTCGAGGGCCTCGCCGGCCTGAAGACCGTGCTGCCGGACGGGCTCCACACCGCCGGCACCTCGTCGCAGATCAGCGACGGCGCGTCCGCCGTGCTCATCATGGACTCCGACCGCGCCGCCGCCCTCGGCCTCAAGCCGCGGGCCCGGATCGTGTCGCACTGCCTGGTCGGCTCCGACCCGTACTACCACCTCGACGGCCCCATCGAGGCGACCCAGAAGGTGCTCGACCGGACCGGCATGGCGATCTCCGACTTCGACCTCTTCGAGGTCAACGAGGCGTTCGCCTCCGTCGTGCTCTCCTGGGCCGGCCAGCACCACGTCGACCTGGACCGCGTGAACGTCAACGGCGGCGCGATCGCCCTCGGCCACCCCGTCGGCTCCACCGGCACCCGGCTGATCACCACCGCCCTGCACGAGCTCGAGCGCCGCGACCAGTCCACCGCGCTGATCTCGATGTGCGCGGGCGGCGCGATGGCCACCGGGACGGTCATCGAGCGCATCTGATGCGTTGAGCTGGGCCCAGCCCGACGCTCAGGCGCCGTACACCGGCTCCGGGTCCGGGCCGGCGGCGAGCAGGTCGCGGAGGGCCGGCCCGACCTCGGCCGCCTCCCACCTGCGGCCGAGGTCGAGCGCGGGTCCGTGGCGCCAGCCGATCTCGACGGTGACCTGACCGCCGTCGATCTCGATGACGCGGCCGGTGACGTCGCCGGCCTCGACCGAGGCGAGCCAGGCGACGATGGGCGAGTTGTCCTCGGGCAGCGCCATGGCCGAGGTGTCGAAGGCACCCTCGGTCATCCGGGTGCGCGCGACGGGGGCGATCGCGTTGACGGTCACGCCGTACCGCCCCATCTCCTGGGCGGCGACGAGCGTCATGCCCGCGATGCCGGCCTTGGCGGCGGAGTACGTCGTCTGGCCGACCGAGCCCTGGAGGCCGGCGCCCGACGAGGTGTTGATGACCCGCGCCGCGCGCTGGCGGCCCTCCTTCGCCTCGGCGCGCCAGTAGGCCCCGGCGTGCCGGAGCGGCGCGAAGTGACCCTTGAGGTGCACCCGGATCACCGCGTCCCACTCCTCCTCGGCGGTGTTGACGAGCATCCGGTCGCGGACGAAGCCGGCGTTGTTGACCAGGATGTCGAGCCCGCCGAAGGTGTCGATCGCCTGCTGCACCATCGCGGCGGCCTGCTCGAAGTCGGCGACGTCGGCGCCGTTGACGACCGCACGACCACCCGCCGCCTCGATCTCGGCGACCACCGACTCGGCCGGCGTCTCGCTGGTCCCCTCTGCTGCATCGCTCTGGCCGGAGAGCGAGACGCCGAAGTCGTTCACGACCACGGCCGCGCCGTGGCGCGCCAGCTCGAGCGCGTGCGCGCGCCCGATCCCGCGGCCCGCGCCGGTGACGATCGCGACGCGGCCTTCGAGGAGGTTGGTCATCAGAGTCCCTTCTGGACGATCAGGAAGGCGGGCGGCTCTCCCCCGCCGTGGCAGGCGACGGTCGCCCCCGAGACGTACGACGCGAGGTCGCTGGCCAGGAAGGCCACGACGTTGCCGACCTCCTCCGGACGGGCCATCCGACCCAGCGGGATGGTCCCCTCGATCGCGACGACCGACGCGTCGTCGCCGTAGTGGTCGTCGGTCTGCTCGGTACGGCAGAGGCCCACGTCGACCGCGTTGACGCGCACCCGAGGCGCCCACTCCATCGCCAGCGAGGTGGTGAGCGAGTCGAGTCCGGCCTTCGCCGCGCCGTACGCCGCGATCGTCGGCGCCGGCCGGTGGGCCGAGACGGACGAGATGTTCACGATCGTGCCGCCGCTCTCCTGCTGCTGCATCACCGCGTTGGCGGCCTGCGCGCACAGCAGCGGGGCGAGCAGGTTGAGCCCGACGATCTTGTCGTGGAATCGCGGCGACGCGGTCGCCGCATCCGTGGCGGGGGCTCCCCCGGCGTTGTTGACGAGGATGTCGAGCCGCCCGAGAGACGACACGAGCGAGGCCACCAGCGCCTGCACCGCCTCGGGGTCGCGCACGTCGCAGACGCGGTGCGTCGTGCCCGGCACCGGCTCGCTCTCGGACCGCGAGCAGGTCACGACGGTGGCCCCGGCCGCGACCAGGGTCCGGGTGATGCCGAGACCGATGCCGCGCGTCCCGCCCGTGACGAGCGCGACGCGTCCGGAGAGGTCAACCGCCAACGTCATGCTGGTACCCTACCAAGCACTTGCTTGGTTAGGAGAGTCCGTGCCCCTCACTTCCGAAGTCCGCCCCGACGGCATCCGGGTGGTGACGATGAGCAGCCCGCCGGTCAACGCGCTGACCGTGCAGGGCTGGTACGACGTCGCCGCGGCCCTCGACGAGGCGAGTGCCGACCTGGACACGCACGTCGTCGTGCTGCGCGCCGAGGGCCGCGGGTTCAACGCCGGCGTCGACATCAAGGAGATGCAGCACACGACCGGGTTCGACGCCCTGATCGGCGCCAACAAGGGCTGCTTCGCGGCGTTCAAGGCGGTCTACGAGTGCGCCGTCCCCGTGGTCGCGGCCGTCAACGGCTTCTGCCTCGGCGGCGGCGTCGGCCTGGTCGGCAACTCCGACTGCGTCGTGGCCAGCGACGACGCCTACTTCGGCGTGCCCGAGGTCAAGCAGGGCGCGCTCGGCGCCGCCACTCACATGGCCCGGCTGGTGCCGCAGCACATGATGCGCACGCTCTACTTCACCGCGCGCACCATCAAGGCGGCCGACCTCGTGCAGTTCGGCTCGGTCCTCGAGGTGGTCCCGCGGGACGAGCTCGACGACGCGGCGCTGAAGGTCGCGGGCGAGATCGCGGCCCACGACACCCGGGTCATCCGAGCCGCCAAGGAGTGCCTCAACGGCATCGACCCGGTCGACGTCAACAAGAGCTACCGGTTCGAGCAGGGCTTCACCATGGAGCTCAACCTCGCCGGTGTCAGTGACGAGCTGCGCGACACCTTCGCGGGAACGGACAAGGCAAAGAAGTGACCAAGGGACCCCGCGACAAGCGGATGAGCATCGACGACGTCGTCGGCGAGCTGCAGGACGGCATGACGATCGGCATCGGCGGATGGGGCCCGCGGCGCAAGCCGATGGCACTGGTCCGCGCGATCCTGCGCAGCGAGCTGAAGGACCTGACGATCGTCAGCTGGGGCGGCGCCGACGTCGGGCTTCTCGCCCGGGCCGGCAAGATCCGCAAGCTCGTCTACGCGTTCGTCAGCCTCGACTCGGTGCCGCTGGAGCCCAGCTTCCAGAAGGCTCGCCAGGAGGGCACGATCCCCGAGCTCGTCGAGCTCGACGAGGGGATGTTCCAGACGGGACTGCGCGCGGCGGCCCAGCGGCTCCCGTTCCTGCCGATGCGGGCCGGCCTCGGCTCCGACGTGCTGGTCAACCAGCCCTGGATCAAGACCGTCACGAGTCCGTACGCCGGACCCGACGGGCAGAGCGGTGAGGAGCTGGTCGCCGTACCCGCCCTGCACCTCGACGTGGCCCTGGTCCACCTCAACCGCGCCGACCAGCACGGCAACGCGACGTACCTCGGACCGGACCCCTACTTCGACGACCTCTTCGCCATGGCCGCCGACCGCTGCTACCTGAGCGTCGAGCAGGTCGTCGACACCGCCGGCCTCACGGTCGACACACCGGTCCAGCGGCTGCTGCTCAGCCGGATGATGGTCAGCGGCGTCGTCGAGACGCCGAACGGCGCGCACTTCACGACCTGCACGCCCGACTACGAGCGGGACGAGCGGTTCCAGCGGACGTACGCCGCTGCAGCGTCCGGCAGCGACGACGACTGGGCGGCCTTCCGCGCCCGGTTCCTCGAGGGCGACGAGGCTGCGTACCAAGCGGCCGTCCGGTCCTTTGCGGAGGAGGCCAAGTGAGCGACGACGTGACCCGTGCCGACGTGTGCGCCGCGGCGATCGCGGACGCGTTCAAGGACGACGGCGAGATCTTCGGCAGCCCGATGGGGCTGCTCCCGATGCTCGGCGTGCGGCTGGCCAAGCTGACCAGCAACCCCGACCTTGTGATCTCCGACGGGGAGTCGCTCTTCCTCGCGGGCGTCCCGCCGCTCTTCGCGAAGGCCGACGTCGTCGAGGGCTGGATCCCGTTCCGCAAGGTCTTCGACGTCGTCGCCTACGGCAAGCGGCACGTGATGATGGGCGCCACCCAGGTCGACCGGCACGGCAACCAGAACATCTCCGCCATCGGCGACTGGGCGCAGCCCAAGCGGCAGCTGCTCGGCTCCCGCGGCGCGCCCGGCAACACGGTCAACAACCGCACGTCGTACTGGGTGCCGAAGCATTCGACCCGGGTCTTCGTGGAGCGGGTCGACATCGTCTCCGGGGTCGGCCCCAAGCTGGCCAAGGAGACCGGCCCGGCCGCGGCCCGCTACAACGACATCCACCGGATCGTCAGCAACCTGGGCGTGTTCGACGTCAAGGGCCCCGACGACTCGATCCGGCTGCTCAGCGTGCACCCGGGCGTCACCGTCGACCAGGTCCGCGAGGCCACCGGGTTCGAGCTCGACGTTCCCACCGACGTACCGACCACTCGTGAGCCCACGACGGAAGAGCTGATCCTGATCCGCGAGGTGCTCGACCCGAAGGGCCTGCGGTTCAAGGAGGTCCCCCAGGAAGAGGCACCGTGATGATCGACCAGCTGATCAGCACCCCGTTCACCGAGCTGACGGGTGTCCGCCACCCCGTGGTGCAGACGGGGATGGGCTGGGTCTCCGGGCCCCGCCTGGTGACGGGCACCGCCAACGCCGGCGGCCTGGGCATCCTCGCGAGCGCCACGATGACCTTCGAGGAGCTCGAGAAGGCGATCGTCGAGGTCAAGGGCCGCACCGACCAGCCCTTCGGCGTCAACCTGCGCGCCGACGCCGCCGACGCCCCGGCCCGCTGCCAGCTGCTGATCGAGTACGGCGTGAAGGTGGCGTCGTTCGCCCTCGCCCCGAAGCCGGAGCTGATCGCCAAGCTCAAGGAGCACGACATCGTCGTGATGCCGTCGATCGGAGCGGCCAAGCACGCCGTGAAGGTCGCCTCGTGGGGCGCGGACGCCGTGATGGTGCAGGGCGGCGAGGGCGGCGGCCACACCGGCCCGGTGCCGACGACGCTGCTGCTGCCGACCGTCCTCGACGCCCTCAGGAACGCACAGAGCGACATCCCCGTGGTCGCTGCCGGCGGCTTCTTCGACGGCCGTGGCCTCGCCGCCGCGCTGTCGTACGGCGCCGCCGGGGTCGGCATGGGCACCCGCTTCCTGCTGACCCAGGACTCGGCCGTGCCCGACGCCGTCAAGCAGCTCTACCTCGAGCGCGGCCTGACCGACACCGTCGTCACCGCGAAGGTGGACGGCATGCCGCACCGGATGCTGCGCACCGACCTCGTCGAGCAGCTCGAGGGCACCAGCGCGATCAAGCGGATGGGCCCGACGATGCGCCGGACCCTGGAGTTCAAGAAGGACTCCGGCATGTCGTGGGCGGCGCTGCTCAAGGACGGCCGCGCCATGAAGAAGGCGCAGGGTCGCACCCTCGGCCAGATGGCGCTCGCCGCCAACACCCCGACGATGCTCAAGGCCGGCCTCGTCGAGGGCGACACCGACGCGGGCGTGCTCGCCAGCGGCCAGGTCGTCGGCCTCATCGACGACCTGCCGACCTGCCAGGAGCTGATCGACCGCATCGTCACCGGCGCCGCCGAGGAGCTGCGCCGCGCTGCGTCGTACGTCCTCTAGAGCGACCGCTGGTAGTCGAGCACCCGGCCCAGCACCCGGTAGCCGAGCGCCTCGTTGACGTCGATCATGTGATCGTTCGACTCGGCGTTCCAGGTGTCGATCTCTCGCACCTGCGGCTCCGCCTCGGCCAGCCAGCGGAGCATCTCGAGCTTGAGCGCGAGGCCCAGCCGGTGACCGCGGTGCGCGGCGACCACCGACGTGTCGTGCTGCTCGGCCCAGGCCGGCCGCTCGCCGTCGACGGCGACCACCGTCTGCCCGGCGAGCGCGCCGCTCCCCCGCTGGCGCGCGACCAGGCGGTAGAGCCGGTGCCCACGCGCCGCCCAGGCCCCCTCGTACGCCGCGATCCGCTCCGGCGGGAACTCCTCGTCCTCGACGTCCAGGTCGTCGGTCGGCGCGTCGTTGATCGCCGCGGTCAGCTCGGCCAGTGCCGGCAGGTCGCGCGCCGGCGTGCGGGACGGCCACCGGACCAGCTCGTAGCCCGGGGTCTCCGGGACGGCCAGGGACGGCGGCCCCTCCACGTGCTGGCGCCGGTGCACCTCGACGGAGCGCTGCGAGAAGCCGTGCACCGCCGCGAAGGCCGCCGGCCCGGGTGCGTCCCAGGCGGCGGTGCCCAGGGTCGTGCGTCCCTCGGCCCGGGCCCGCGCGATCATGGCCTCCAGCAGCGCACTGCCGTGCCCCCGACGTCGCAGCGCCGGCGCCACCTCCACCAGCACCCAGGCGAGGTGCTCGTTGTCGTAGGACGACACCTCGTAGCGCGCGGCACCCACGTCGACGCCGTCGACGCTCGCCAGGAAGCCCACCGCCGGGTCGCCGTCCCAGCCGTGCCGGAGCTCGCCCACGCACTCGTGCTCGGTGAGCGGGTGCAGCCAGGGCGAGTCGACCGACCGCGCCGCGTTGGTGACCTCGACGAGTCGGCGTACGCCGTCCGCGTCCGCGCCGTCGACCTTGCGCAACTCCACCCCCTCAGCATGACCGATCCCCTACGGTTCCGCTGTGACGAAACTGGGACGTGCGACATTGCTCTGGATGATCCCGCTCAACCTGCTGCTCGTGATGTGGGTGTGGATCGGCCGCATCGTCTTCGGCGTCGGCGGCTGGTTCTTCCTGATCTTCCTGGTCTCCGTCGTGCCGGTGGTGCTCATCGCGCTGACCCTCTCGACGATCCTGGCCTACACCCAGGACGGCCGACCCCGCGCCCTCACGCCCGTGCAGGCCTGGGCGCAGCTGCTCACCTGGATCGGGCTCTTCGGCTTCGGCGCGTTCTGCCCCGACTTCGGCGACACCGAGGACAGCCAGCTCTCCCTGCTGACCCAGGTCTTCGGTCAGAGCGACTCCCTCTGGGACCTCAGCTCCACGATCACGATCGCGTTCGGGCTGCTCGCGGTCGCGGCGTACGTCGTGCTGCTGGCGACCCTGATCTTCGCCCGCCGCGACCAGCGGGCGACAATGGTGTCGTGAGCGAGTCCGAGGCGAAGCCCAAGAAGCGCCCCCGCCACCTGATGGACCCGGACAACCCGCGTCGCGAGGTCGTCCGCAACACCGGGTCGGGGACGATGAGCCTCGAGCCCGTCCAGAAGTGGGTGCTGTCCGTGCTGACGGCCACGACGATCGCGCACCTGTCGGCGGGACTCGTGATCGCGGCCATGTACGTCGACGACGACCGCACCGACGCGCGGATCGGCCTCAACGTGGTCGCCGCCGCCTTCGGCGTGCTCGCCGTGATGGCCTTCCGGGCGATCCACCAGAAGAAGCTGGTCTCCCCCTGGCTGCTGCTCGGCGTGATCCCGCTCGTCGGCGGGCTCTGGCTCGCGTTCCGCTGACGCCTGGAGCCGGGTGCTGGTCCGGGTCCTAGGCTGGGGTCATGGCTGACGACAAGACCCGAGACAAGGCATCCACCCTCCTCCGTCTGCACCAGGCGCCCGAGCTGCTCACCGTGGTGAACGTGTGGGACGTGATCAGCGCCAAGGTCGTCGGCGACGTCGACGGCACGACCGCCCTGGCGACGGCCAGCCACTCGATCGCCGCGTCCTACGGCTACCCGGACGGTGAGCAGATCCCGGTCGACCTGATGCTGGAGGCCGCCGGCCGGATCGCCGCCTCCACCGACCTGCCGGTCACCGCGGACCTCGAGGGCGGGTACGGCGACCCCGCCGAGACCGTGCGTCGGGCGATCGGGCTCGGCATCGTCGGCGCGAACATCGAGGACCAGATGCGCCCGCTCGCCGAGGCCGCCGGCAACGTCGAGAAGATCATGAAGGCGGCCGAGCAGGAGGGCGTCGAGTTCGTGCTCAACGCCCGCACCGACGCGTTCGTCAAGGGTCGCGACCGCGACCAGGCCGAGGTGCTCGCCGACGCGGTCGAGCGCGGCAAGGCGTTCCTCGACGCCGGCGCGCCGGTCGTCTTCGTGCCGGCCAGGCTCGACGAGGCGCAGGTGTCCACCCTGGTCGAGGCCTTCGGCCCGCAGCGGCTGACCATGATCGGCATCCCCGGTGTACCGTCCCTCGCCCGGCTCCAGGAGCTCGGCGTCGCGCGCGTGTCCTACGGCCCGATGTCGCAGAACGTCGCCCTCACCGCGCTGCAGGAGCTCGTCGAGGACGTGCACCGCGGCGGCGGGGTGCCGTCGACGATGCGCATCCTCAACTAGCCGTCAGAGCCGCTCGATCACGGTCACGTTGGCCTGGCCGCCGCCCTCGCACATGGTCTGCAGGGCGTAGCGGCCGCCGGTGCGCTCGAGCTCGGCCAGCATCGTCGTCATCAGGCGTACGCCGGTGGCGCCGATCGGGTGACCGAGCGCGATGCCGCCGCCGTTGACGTTGACCTTGTCGTGCGGCGCCCCGGTCTCCTTCATCCACGCGAGCACGACGGAGGCGAACGCCTCGTTGCACTCGAAGAGGTCGATGTCGTCGATGGAGAGCCCGGTCTTCTCCAGCGCGTGCTTGGTCGCGCGGATCGGGCCGGTGAGCATCCAGACCGGGTCGTCGCCACGCACGGAGAGGTGGTGGATCCGGGCCCGCGGGGTGAGGCCGTGGTCGGCGACCGCCTGCTCGGAGGCGATCAGCATCGCGGCGGACGCGTCGCAGATCTGCGAGGAGACCGCGGCGGTGATGCGACCACCCGGGGCGAGCGGATGCAGGCCGGCCATCTTCTCCAGCGAGGTCTCCCGCGGGCACTGATCGGTGTCGAAGACGGTCCCGTCCGGCAGCGTCACCGGCTCGATCTCGTGCTTGAACCGGCCCTCGGCGATCGCTGCGCGCGCCCGCTCGTGCGAGGCGAGCGCGAAGGACTCCATGTCCTCGCGGGAGATGCCCCACTTCTCGGCGATCATCTCGGCCGAGCGGAACTGGCTGACCTCCTGGTCGCCGTACCGCGCCTGCCAGCCGGGCGACTCGGCGAACGGCGTCGAGAAGCCGTACTGCTGGCCGACGAGCATCGCGGCGGAGATCGGGATCGCGCTCATGTTCTGCACGCCGCCGGCCACGACCAGGTCCTGGGTGCCGGACAGGACGCCCTGGGCCGCGAAGTGCACCGCCTGCTGCGACGAGCCGCACTGGCGGTCGATCGTCACTCCGGGCACGTGGTCGGGCAGCCCGGCCACCAGCCACGCCGTCCGGGCCACGTCACCGGCCTGGGAGCCGATCGTGTCGCAGCAGCCGAGGATCACGTCGTCCACGGCGCCCGGGTCCACACCCGTACGACGCACCAAGGCGGACAGCGTGTGTGCGGCGAGGTCGGCCGAGTGCACCTCCGCCAGCGCTCCCCCGCGCTTGCCCACGGGCGTGCGAACCGCGTCGACGATGAACGCTTCACTCATGGACGTACTCGCTTCGCTCCGTGCGCCCATGAGGCACGTGTCAGGCAGCCTTGGACTCTTCGCTCGCTGCGCTCGCTCATGTGTGGATCCCTTCGAGCAGGATGGACAGGTACTGGCGCGCGATCTCGGTGTGCGTGCGGCGGCCGCCGGGGCGGTACCAGGACACGGCGACCCAGACGGTGTCGCGGATGAAGCGGTAGGTGAGCTCGAGGTCGAGGTCCGTGCGCAGGACCCCGGCGTCGATGCCGTTCTGGAGCAGCGTCAGCCAGACCTCGCGAGACTGCTGGTTGCGGTCGGCGAGGTAGGAGAAGCGGTCGAACGTGAGCAGGTAGGCCGCCTCGTTCTGGAAGATCGCGACCTCGTTGCGGTGCTTGTCGATCGCCTCGAACGACACGAGCACCGCCTGCTCGAGCTGGGCCAGCGGGTCCGCGTCGCTCGCCAGGATCTCGTCGTACTGGCCGAAGAGCTCCTCCTGGAACGTCCGCAGGATCTCGTCGACCATCGACTCCTTGGAGTCGAAGTGGTGGTAGAGGCTGCCCGACAGGATCCCGGCGGAGTCGGCGATGTCGCGCACCGTCGTGTTCTTGAAGCCCTTCTCGGCGAAGAGCCCGGCCGCGATCTCGAGCAGCTCGTCCCTCCGCGATCCCTCCGGCTCAGGCATGCTGACTGCTCACCGAGACCACCTCGCCGGTCAGGTACGACGAGTAGCCGCTCGCCAGGAAGACCATCACGTTGGCAACCTCCCACGGTTCGGCCGCGCGACCGAACGCCTCCCGCTGCTTGAGCTCGTGCAGCAGCTCGTCGGAGGTCACCTTCGCCAGGAACGGGTGCATCGCGAGGCTGGGCGACACCGCGTTGACGCGGATGCCGTACGGGGCCAGGTCGAGGGCGGCGCAGCGGGTCAGCGCCATCACGCCCGCCTTGGCCGCCGCGTAGTGCGCCTGACCCTCCTGGGCACGCCAGCCGATCACGGAGGCGTTGTTGACGATCACGCCCTTCGTGCCGGAGGCGACGAACCGCTGCCCGGCGGCCCGGACGCAGCGGAACGTCCCGTTGAGCGTGATGTCGAGGACCTTGAGCCACTGCTCGTCGGTCATCTCGAGGATGCTCGCGGTGCCGCCGAGGCCCGCGTTGTTGATCATCACGTCGACGCCGCCGAACTCGTCGGCCGCATCCAGCAGGGCGGTCACCTGGTCCTCGTCGGTGACGTCGCAGACCAGCTGGCGCACCCGGTCGGCCCCGAACTCGGCCGCGAGCGCCTCCTCGGCCTCGGCCAGCCGACGGGCATGGGTGTCGCTGAAGACCACGGCCTTCGCGCCCTCCTCCAGCGCACGGCGTACGACGGCGGCGCCGATGCCCGCACCCGCGGCCGCGGTCACCACGACGACCTTCCCGGCGAGCAGGTCGTGACCCGGGACGTAGTCGGGGGTGGGCTGCTCGGGTCTCGTGGCGGTCATCCGCGTGCCTCTCGGGGTAGGCCGAGCACGCGCTCGGCGAGGATGTTGCGCTGCACCTCGTCGCTGCCGGCGTAGATCGTGTCGGCCAGCGAGAAGAGGAAGAGCCGCTGCCAGCGGTCCAGGTCGTAGCCCGCACCGGTGGCGGTCGTGAGACCGGCCGGTCCGAGGACGTCCATCGCGACCGCGCCGAGCTTCTTGTGCCAGGTGGCCCACGCCAGCTTGAAGACCGACGGGCCCGCTGCATCGTCGGAGGACAGGCCGCGCATCGCCTGGCGGCGCATCACCTCGAGCTCGACCTTGAGTCCGGCCAGCCGGTCGCGGAGCACCGGCTCGTCGATCGCACCGTTGCCCTCGGCCAGCGCGACGACGCCGTCGAGCTCGCGGGAGAAGCCGACGACCTGGGCGAGGACGGAGACGCCGCGCTCGAAGCCGAGGAGCGCCATCGCGACCTTCCAGCCGTCGCCCGGCTCGCCCACGACGAGGTCGGCGCCGGTGCGCGCCCCGGTGAAGAAGACCTCGTTGAACTCCGAGCCCCCGGTCAGCTGCTCGATCGGGCGTACGTCGACGCCGTCCTGGTCGAGCGGGACCAGCAGGAAGGAGAGCCCGCGGTGCCGCTCGGAGCCCGGCTCGGTGCGGCACACGACGAAGGCCCACTGGCTGAAGTGGGCGTTGGACGTCCACACCTTCTGCCCGTCGACCACCCACTGGTTGCCGTCGAGACGGGCCCTGGTCTGCACGTTGGCCAGGTCGGACCCGGCGTTCGGCTCGGAGTAGCCCTGCGCCCAGAGCTCCTCGACCGCCACGATCCTCGGCAGGAAGCGGGCCTTCTGCTCGTCGGTCCCGAAGGCCATCAGGGTCGGGCCGAGCAGCTCCTCGCCGAGGTGGTTGACGCGCACCGGCGCGTCCGCCTTGGCGTACTCCTCGTGGAAGATCACCTGCTGCGTCAGGCTCAGCCCGCGGCCGCCGTACTCGGTGGGCCAGCCGACGCAGGTCCAGCCGTGCTCGGCGAGCAGCCGGTTCCACGCGACCCGCTCGTCGTGCGCCTCGTGGTCGCGCCCGGCCCCGCCGAGCCCGCGCAGTGCGGCCCACTCGCCGGTCAGGTGCTCCTCCAGCCAGGCGCGCACCTCGGCGCGGAACGCCTGGTCCTCCGCGGAGTAGGTCAGGTCCACAGGTGATAGCCTACCAAGCAACTGCTTGGTTGGTAGAGGAGGCCCTGTGGCGAGCACCATCCCGGCCGCGCTCGGCGAGGCGGCGGACCGCTTCGGTGACCACCCCGCGTACGTCGAGGGCGACGCGACCGTCTCCTACCTCGAGCTGCTGCGCCGGGTCCGGCGCGCGGCGCGCGGGTACGTCGCAGCCGGGCTCGAGCCCGGCGACCGGGTGGTGGTCTGGGCGCCCAACAGCATCAGCTGGGTGGTGGCCGCGCTGGCGACGTCGTACGCCGGCGGCACGCTGGTGCCCGCCAACTCGCGCTACACCGGCCACGAGGTGGCCGAGCTCGTCGACCGCACCACTGCCCGGATCGTGGTCGTGGAGGACGGGTTCCTCGGGCGCACCCAGGTCGCCGACCTCCGCGCGGCCAGCGACCTCGCGTCGGTGGCCCTGGTCGTGGACCTGAAGGACCTGGCCGACCTGGACATGGGAGCGGTGACGACCGAGCAGGTCGACCGGATCGCGGAGTCCGTCTCCCCCGACGACGTCGCCGACATCCTCTTCACCTCCGGCACCACCGGGAAGCCGAAGGGCGCGATGTCCGCGCACCGGCAGACCGTCGGGGTGGCGCGCGCCTGGGGCGAGCTCGGCGGGGTCAACGGCCAGGACCGCTACCTGGTGGTCAACCCGTTCTTCCACTCCTTCGGTTACAAGGTCGGCATCGTCACCGGGCTGCTCACCGGCGCCACGCTCTACCCCGTCGCGACCTTCGACCTCGACGCGACGATGTCGTTGATCGAGACGGAGCGGATCTCGGTGCTGCCGGGCGCGCCGACGATCTTCACGTCGCTGCTCAACGCCCCCGGCCGCGCCGACCACGACCTGTCCTCGCTGCGGCTCGCGGTGACCGGCGCCGCCGTCGTCCCGGTCGTGCTGATCGAGCGGATGCGCAACGACCTGGCGATCGACCAGGTCGTCACCGCGTTCGGGATGACCGAGGCCGTCGTCGTGACCATGTGCCGCGAGGGCGACTCGGCCGAGACCGTCGCCACCACCTGCGGCCGCGCGGTCCCCGGGATGGAGATCTCGATCGACGCCCCCTCCGACTCGGGGGCGGGCGAGCTCCTGGTCCGCGGCGAGTACGTGATGCTCGGCTACCTCGACGACGAGGCGGCCACGGCCGAGGCGATCGACGCCGACGGCTGGCTGCACACCGGCGACGTCGGGGTCCTCGACGACGCAGGCAACCTGTCGATCACGGACCGGCTCAAGGACATGTACATCTCCGGCGGCTTCAACGTCTACCCCGCCGAGGTCGAGCAGACCCTCGCCCGGATGGACGGCGTCGCGGACGTCGCCGTCGTCGGCATCCCCGACGAGCGGATGGGCGAGGTCGGCAAGGCGTACGTCGTGGCCCGGGAAGGGCACAGCGCGTCACCGGACGACGTGATCGCCTTCGCCAAGGAGCGGCTCGCGAACTTCAAGGTCCCGCGCCACGTCGAGATCGTCGACGCGCTGCCGCGCAACCTGTCCGGCAAGGTGCTGAAGACGGAGCTGCGCGGTGGTTGAGGAGGTTGCGCAGCAACCGTCTCGATACCCCCGCACCCGAGAGGAGACCCCGTGGACCTGACCCTGTCCGAGTCCGAGCTGGCCTTCCAGGCCGAGGCGCGGGAGTGGCTGACGGCCAACGTGCCGGCCGAGCCGCTGCCGTCGATGGACACCGCCGACGGCTTCGTCGCCCACCAGGAGTGGGAGCGGCGGCTCTCCGACGCCCGCTGGTCGGTCGTGTCCTGGCCGACGGCGTACTCCGGCCGCGAGGCGTCGCTCGTCGAGTGGGTGGTCTTCGAGGAGGAGTACTACCGGGCCGGCGCGCCCGGCCGGGTCTCGCAGAACGGGATCTTCCTGCTCGCGCCGATCATCTTCGACCACGGCACCCCCGAGCAGCAGGACCGCTTCCTGCCCACGATGGCGACCGGCGAGCGGATCTGGGCGCAGTGCTGGTCCGAGCCCGAGGCAGGCTCCGACCTGGCCTCGCTGCGCTCGACGGCGGCCCGCGACGACGAGCGCGGCGGCTGGGTCCTGAACGGGCAGAAGACCTGGTCCTCGCGCGCGGCCTTCGCGCACTGGGGCTTCGGGCTCTTCCGGTCCGACCCCGACGCGGCTCGGCACCACGGCCTGACGTACTTCCTCTTCCCGCTCGACGCCAACGGCATCACCGTTCGCCCGATCGCCCAGCTCGACGGTGAGGCCGGCTTCGCCGAGGTGTTCTTCGAGGACGTGTTCGTGCCCGACAGCGACGTGCTGGGCGCCCCCGGCGACGGGTGGCGGGTCGCGATGAGCACGGCCGGCAACGAGCGCGGCCTGTCGCTGCGCTCCCCCGGACGGTTCTGCGCGGCCGCCGACCGCCTCGTGGACCTCTACCGCAGCACCCCGCAGCCCCCGGCGGCGACTGCCGACGCGGTCGTCGACGCCTGGATCGGGGCGCAGGCCTACCGGCTCTACACGTGGGGCACGGTCACTCGGCTCGCCGCCGGCGGCGACATGGGGGCGGCCGGCTCGGTCAACAAGGTCTTCTGGTCCGAGCTCGACATCGCCCTCCACGAGACCGCGCTCGACCTGCTCGGCCCCGAGGCCGAGGTGGCGTCGCGCTGGCTGGACGGCTACACGTTCTCGCTCTCCGGCCCGATCTACGCCGGCACCAACGAGATCCAGCGCAACATCGTGGCCGAGCGGATCCTCGGCCTGCCGCGGGAGCTGCGTCCGACCAAGGAGGAGAAGTGAAGTTCGAGCACGACGGCGACGAGAAGGACTTCGCCGCTGCCCTGGACGCCCTGCTGTCGAACGCGGACACGGTCGCGGTCGCCCGCGCCTGGGCCGACGGCGATCACGAGCCGGGCGTGAAGCTCTGGGGCCGGCTGGCCGAGATGGGCGTGACCTCGCTGGCTGACGAGCCCGTGTTCCTGGTCCTCGCGTTCGAGCGCCTGGGCTACCACGCGGTCCCCGGGCCCTACGTCGAGTCCATCGCCTACCTGGCCCGCGACGAGGGCATCGCCACCGTCGCCGTACCTCCGCACGTGCCCTACGCCCTCGACGCCGACGTCGCTGACGTCCCGTACGTCGGACCGATGCGCGTGTCCGTCGACCGGACCCGGCGGCTGTTCGAGGTCGAGACACCTTCGCCGACCGACAGGACCGCCTTCGACCGGGCGGTGCTGGCCGTCTCCGCCCAGCTGCTCGGCGCAGGCGAGCGCGTGCTGGCCGACTCGGTGACCTACGTGAAGCAGCGCAAGCAGTTCGGCCGTGAGATCGGGTCGTACCAGGCGATCAAGCACGCGCTGGCCGACGTCCGCATCGCCCTCGACTTCGCCCGGCCGCTGGTCCACGGCGCGGCCCTGGGCGCAGTCGACGTCTCCGCGGCCAAGGTGGCCGCCGGCGACGCGGCGTACCTCGCCTCCCGCACCGGTCTCCAGGTGCACGGGGCGATCGGCTACACGCAGGAGTTCGACCTCAGCCTGTGGCTGACGAAGATCCGCGCCCTGGTCACCGCCTGGGGCACCCCGGACTTCCACCGCGCCCGGATCCTGCAGCAGCTGGGGGCGAGCTGATGGAGTTCGCCCTCACCGAGGAGCAGCAGGAGCTGGCCGCGACCGTCCGAGCCCTGCTCGACAAGCGCGGCGACGCCCGCGTCGAGACGTACGACGAGGCGCTCTGGGCGACGCTCTGCGAGCAGATCGGCGTGCCGGCGCTCGGCATCCCGGAGGAGTACGACGGCGCGGGCTTCTCGCTCTTCGAGTCGCTGGTCGCCCTCGAGGAGATCGGCCGGTCGCTGGTCCCGTCGCCGCTGCTCGGCTCCCTGGTCACGTCCGAGGCGCTGCTGGCCGGCGCGGACGAGGACGCCAAGGCGCGGCTGCTGCCCCGCCTCGCGGCCGGTGAGGTCGCCGCCTTCGTCGACGGCGACTCCCCCGTCCTCTACGGCGACCTCGCCACGGTCGTGGTCGCGGCCGACGACGAGGGCCTCTTCGAGGTGACCGGTGCCGAGACCACCTGGACGCCGACCATGGACCAGACGATCCGGCTGGCCACCGTGGCAGGTGGCACCCGGACCCGGATCGGCGACGGCCGCGCGGCTCGCGACCGCGCCCGCCAGGTCGGCGCCGTCGGCTGCGCGGCGCTCGCCTCCGGGCTCGCGGCCCGGGCGCTCGACATGACGGTCTCGTACAGCAAGGAGCGCGTGCAGTTCGGCCGCCCGATCGGCTCCTTCCAGGCCCTCAAGCACCGGATGGCCGACATGCTCGTGCTGACCGAGATGACCCGCTCCGCGTCCTGGGCCGCGTCGTACGCCGTCGCGACGCGGGCCGTCGACGCCGATGAGCTCACGCACGTCGCGAAGGCCTACTGCTCCGACGCCGTCGCCCGCCTCGCTGCCGAGACCGTGCAGCTGCACGGCGGCATCGCGATCACCTGGGAGCACGACGCCCACCTGGTCTTCAAGCGCGCCCACGCCCTCGGCCAGCTCTTCGGCTCGTCGCTCGAGCACCGGGCGGCTCTGTCCCTCTGACATGGCACGCTGAGGCCATGACCGCCGACCGGGACGAGATCGACGCCGTCGTCGCGACCTTCTTCGACGCCTTCACCTCCGGGACCGAGTCCGAGGTCGACGCCCGGCTCGAGGCGCTGCGCGGCGTGCTGCTGCCCGAGACGGTCATCGTCTCCGCGGCCGCAGGGCCGGCGGCGTACGACGTCGACGCCTTCATCGAGCCGCGCCGCGCGCTGCTGACCGGCGGACGACTCGCGGACTTCCGCGAGTGGGAGGTCGAGAGCACCACCGAGGTCTGGGGCGGCATCGCGCAGCGCTGGTGCTCCTACGCCAAGGAGTGGGTCGAGAGCGGCGTACAGGCGACCGGACGCGGCCGCAAGTCGATCCAGCTCGTCCGGACCGACGGGGGCTGGCGGATCAGCGCCGTGGCGTGGGACGACCAGACAGAGGACGGCCAGACAGAGGACGAGACATGAGCACCGAGCTTCCGCGCCCCGTCCGGGTCTTCACCCCGGCCGACCTCGAGGGCGCCGACCCGACCGCCGGCATGTCGCGCGAGCGCGCCTTCGAGCTGCCGCTGCTGTGGGCCGGGCAGGTCACCACCGAGCCGGGCGCGGTGTCCGGCTGGCACCACCACGAGCGCAACGAGTCGAGCCTGTACGTCGTCCGCGGCGTGCTCCGGATCGAGTTCGAGGGCTTCGAGGGCTACGTCGACGCCGGCCCCGGTGACTTCGTGCACGTGCCCGCCTGGACCGTGCACCGGGAGTCGAACCCGACCGACGTGGCGTCGCTCGCGGTCATCGCCCGCGTGGGCGGCGGAGTGCCGACGGTGAACGTCCCCGCTCCGCCTGCTCTGTGACTCCTGGGACTGCTGATCACTCCTGGGACTCGGTGTTGTCACCCTGTTGAGGGAGTGTGGGCGAGGTGTTGATCGGGCGTAGGAGACCGCTCACTAGCGTTCCTGTCATGACGCAGCCCATCGCCGCCCAGCCCAGCAGCTCCGACAAGCGCGCCTTCGACGGCGCCGTCGCGAACCCGCGCCGTACCCAGATCTGACGACTGCTCGACCCCTGGCTGATCCAGACCGGACGGTCGACGCCCCGGCCCGCTAGGTTGCGGCCATGCGCGTCCTGATCCTGGGAGCCGGCTTCGGCGGGCTCGAGCTGGCGACCATCCTCGCGAACGAGGCGGGTGACACCGTCGAGGTCACCCTGGTCGACCGGGCGGAGGGATTCGTCTTCGGCTTCTCCAAGCTCGACGTGATGTTCGGCCGGACCACCGCCGACCACGTGCTCCACCGCTACACCGACCTCGCGCCGGACGGCGTCCGCTTCGTCGCCACCACCGTCCGCGCCATCGACCCGGAGACCCGGCGGGTCGAGACCGACGCGGGTCCCCTGGACTGCGACGTCCTCGTCATCGCCCTCGGCGCCGACCTCCACCCCGACGCCACCCCCGGCCTGGTCGAGCACGGCCACGAGTTCTACACCGTCGCCGGCGCCTTCGGCCTGCACGACGTGCTCGACACGTTCCCCGGCGGCAACGTCGTCGTGGCCGTCACCTCGACGCCCTTCAAGTGCCCGCCGGCACCGAGCGAGACGGCGCTGCTGCTCCACGACCACCTGCGGGCGCGTGGGCTGCTCGACCGCTCCACCGTGTCGCTGGTGATGCCCCTGGGCGTCCCGATCCCGCCCTCGCCGGAGGCGTCTGCCGTGCTGCTCGCCGAGTTCGAGCGTCGCGGCATCGCCTGGCACCCGGGCCGGCTGGTCCGCTCGGTCGAGCCCGGCAGCGCGGTCCTCGACGACGGCTCCGCGATCCCGTTCGACCTGCTCCTGGCCGTGCCGACCCACCGCGCCCCCGGCGTCGTCGTCGAGTCCGGCCTGGCCGTGGACGGCTGGATCCCCGTCGACCCGCTCACCCTGCGGACCCGCTTCGAGGACGTGTACGCCGTCGGCGACGTCACCAGCGTCGGGACACCCAAGGCCGGCGTGTTCGCCGAGGGACAGGCGACCGTCGTCGCCGCCCAGCTGGTCGCCCGCGCCCGCGGCGAGGCGAGCAGCGCGACGTACGACGGTCGCGGGATCTGCTACCTCGAGATGGGCGAGGAGCAGGTGGCCAAGGTGGACGTCACCTTCGTCAGCGGCCAGCCGCCGGTCGGCACCCTGCAGGGTCCCTCCACCGACCTCGCCCACGACAAGGAGACGTTCGGCGCCGAGCGGGTCAGTCGCTGGTTCGGCCGGGAGTGGACGCCCTAGGGCTGGTCGGTCGTCCGGTACTTGCCGCGGTAGAACAGCAGCGGCTCGAGGTCGTCGTCGCCGTCGTCGTCGGTGACCAGGTCGAGGACCCGGCCGATGACGACGTAGTGGTCGCCGGCCTCGTGCACGGCGTGGATCGCGCAGTCGAGGTGCGCGAGCGCGCCCTCGAGCATCGGCGAGCCGGTCTGCGGGGCGGGCGTCCACTTCACGTCGGCGAACTTGTCGGTGCCCCGGCTGGCCATCGTGTTCGACACGTCGGCCTGGTCGGCGGCGAGCAGGTTGACGCAGAAGCGCCCC
This sequence comes from Nocardioides sp. Root1257, assembly GCF_001425175.1. Taxonomy (GTDB): domain Bacteria; phylum Actinomycetota; class Actinomycetes; order Propionibacteriales; family Nocardioidaceae; genus Nocardioides. Next base: position 337,654 of record NZ_LMDV01000001.1, read on the forward strand.
GAGCGCTGGATCAGCGGCCACGCCCGCGACGTCTTGGCGGGCACGAAGAGCACCAGGGGCGGGTCGAGCGACACGCTCGAGAAGGACTGGCACGTGAGGCCGACCGGCTCGTCGCTGCTGATCGCGGTCACCACGGTGACCCCCGACGCGAAGCGTCCCAGCACGTCGCGGAAGCGGCGCGCGGCGTACACCGCCTCGGGGTCGTCGTGGACCGGGAGGTCCTCACCGGGGCGGAACTCGAAGTCGACCTCCTGGTCGCCGAGCCACGAGATGATCAGCTCCGGGCTCGGCCAGGTCTCCCGGGCATCCGGGCTCATCCCCTCGGGGATCTCAGGACTGGGGTCCGAGCTCATGCAGACCAGTCTTTCACTGGCGCCGAGATCACTGGGCGCCGGCGCCGAAGTCGTGGCCCCAGTAGGACACCGCGGTCGACTCACGTGCCACCCAGCGCGCGTCGTCGACGGTGAGGCCCTCCGTGCCGAACTCGATGTCGAAGCCGCCGGGCGACTTCACGTAGAACGAGATCATCTCGTCGTTCATGTGCCGCCCGAGCGTCGCCGACAGCGGCGCCTTGTGCTTGCGCACCCGCTCGAGCGCGCGACCCACGTGGTCGAGCTCGTCGACCTCGAGCATGATGTGCACGCACTTGGACGGGTTGGGCATCGGCAGGAACGCCAGCGAGTGGTGCCGCGGGTTCACGCCCAGGAACCGCAGCCAGACCTTCGATCCGGGCTCCTTGCCGACGAACTCCCCCGGCATGCTCATCGAGTCGCGCAGCCGGAAGCCGAGCACGTCGGCGTAGAAGCGCAGCGCCTCCACGTCGTCGGTCACCGGCAGCACGATGTGGCCCATCCCCTGGTCGCCCGTCACGAACGTCGCGGCGTACGGCGTGACCACGGGCCGCGACTCGTAGCTGATGCCGTGGAAGAGCTCGAAGACGTTGTCGAAGGGATCCGAGAAGCGGACCAGCTCCTGCACCCGGCGCTCCGCGAGCTCCTCCGGGGTGCCCTCCTCGAACTCGACGCCGGCCTTCTGCAGGTGCTCGCGCGCCTCCTGCAGCGCGCGGTGGTCGGCCAGCTCCCAGCCGACGCAACCGAGCTGGTCGACGTCGGAGGGGTAGACGACGAGGCGCGCGGAGACCTCGTCGATGCGCCAGTACTGGTGGGTCGGGTCGGGCCCGCGGCCCGCGGCGAGGCCGAGGACCTTGCCGGCGAACGTCGTCCACTGGTCGAGGTCGGTGCTGGCCACGCGGACGTAGCCCATGGACTTGATGTCGATCGTCATCAGCCCTCCTTCGAACGCTCTACGTGTCGGGCCAGGAACGCCGTGGAGATCTCGGCGAACTCCTCGGCCGCCTCGATCTGTGCCCAGTGCCCACAGTTCGGGAAGACATGCAGCGACGCCTTCGGGATCAGCTTGAGGGCGACCATCGCGCCGTCGAGGGGGTTGACCCGGTCCTCGCGGCCCCAGGTGAGCAGCGTGTGCTTGCGCAGGCGGTGGGCCTCGCGCCAGAGCATGCCGTCCTCGGCGGTCTCGGGGTTCCAGAAGGACATCCCCATCGACCGCATCGCGTCCTGGGCGCCGGGCGCGGTCGCGTCGGCGAACCGCTCGGCGACCAGCTCGTCGGTGACCAGCTTCTGGTTGACCACCATGCACGAGATGAAGGCCCGCAGGCGCTCGGGCGTCGGGTCGGCCCCGAAGTCCATCAGGCGCTGCACGCCCTCGGTCGGGTCGGCGTGGAAGAGGTTGAGCGAGAGCCCGCCCGGGCCCATCAGGATCAGCCGGCCGACGCGATCGGGGTAGCTGAGCGCCAGGCGCATCGCCGTACCGCCGCCGAGGCTGTTGCCGAGCAGGTGGATGCGATCGATGCCGAGCTCGTCGAGCAGCTGGACGACGTAGTCGGCCGAGTGCCGGTAGTAGTTGCCCACCACCGGCGGCTTGTCCGACCCGCCGAAGCCGGGCTGGTCGACCAGCAGGGTGCGGAACGACGAAGCGAAGTGCGGCAGCGCGCTGCCGAAGTTCGACCACGCGGACGCGCCCGGGCCGCCACCGTGCAGCATCACGAGCGGCAGTCCGCCGCCGACGTCGGTCGGCGAGCCGGCCTCGTAGTAGTTGAGGGTCAGGTCCCCGGCCTTGGCCGAGTGCTGGACCGACTCCTTGGAGAGGCTCACCTCAGTACATCCCCGGGTCGACCTTGTGGCCGAACTCGTGCGCGCCGTACATCTGCAGGGCGCGCTCGGGGTCGTTGGCCGCGTGCACCCGGCCGGCGTGGGCGTCGCGCCAGGCGCGCTGGAGGTAGGTGCCCTGCGCCAGCGCCCGGCCGCCGGAGGCCTCGAAGAGCGAGTCGATCGCGTCGATCGCGCGCTGGGTGCCGAGCACCTGGTCGCGACGGACCTTCAGCCGCAGCCCGAGCGGGATCTTCTCGCCCTTGGCGACGTGCGCCTGCTCCTCGCGGATGTTGTTGACCAGCAGCGCCCAGGCGGCGTCGATCTCCGAGGAGGCCTTCGCGATCCGGACGGCGGCGAAGGGGTCCAGCGACGCCTTCTCGCCGAGGTACGCCGCGCGCACGCGCTTCTGCTGCATGTCCACGTGCTCGGCGTACGCCCCGGCGGCCATGCCGATGATCGGCGTCGTGATCGTGCCGGTGAAGATCGAGTGGAACGGCAGCCTGTAGAGGTCGGAGGTGTTCTGCTCCTGACCCGGGCCGAAGCAGCGGCCGGTGTCGCCCATCGACAGCGTGAAGGCGTCGGGCACGAAGACGTCCTCGACCACGATGTCGTTCGAGCCGGTGCCGGACAGTCCGACCATGTGCCACACGTCGTTGATCGTGTAGTTCTCGCGCGGCACCATGAAGGTCTTGAAGTCGACGACCTGGTTCTCGTCGTTGAACACCAGCCCGCCGAGCAGCACCCACGAGCAGTGGTCGCAGCCGGACGAGAAGCTCCACTTGCCGGAGAGCGTGTAGCCGCCCTCGGTGAGCTGCGCCTTGCCGGTCGGGGCGTACGACGAGCTCAGGCGGGTCGTGGTGTCGTCGCCCCACACGGCCTGCTGGGCCTCGTCGGAGAAGAGCGCCACCTGCCACGGGTGCACGCCGACCACGCTGGAGACCCAGCCGGTCGAGCCGCACGCGCCGGCGATCTCGCGGACCGCCGTGTAGAAGTCGACCGGGTCCGACTCGTGGCCGTCGAACCTCTTCGGCTGCAGCAGCCGGAAGAACCCGACCTCCTCCAGCTCCTTGATCGAGGCCTCGGGGACGACGCGGAGACGCTCGGCCTCGTCCGCTCGCTCCCGGATGCCGGGAAGCAGGTCGCGGACGCCGTCGAGAACAGCCTGGGACATCGAGATCTCCTGTCGTGGTGGGACATCTCGATACTAGAACACGTTCTCGTTTTGGTCGAGGTGGAACCGCCGGGAGCGCGTGAACGTTGGATTACGTCTGGTCCCAGGTGCGAGCGGCCGCCCGCGCGGCCTCCTCGACCCGGGCGACGTGCGCCGGCCAGTCGTAGCCGACGTCCATGTTCCCGTCCTCGGGTCGGCGTCCGGCCGCACCGTCGATCGTCTCCCGCAGGATGTCGGCGTGCCCGGCGTGTCGCTGGGTCTCGCCGACCATGTGCACGAGCACCTGGTGCAGGGTGACGGTGTCCTCGGCCGGCCACCAGGGCACGTGGCCCTCCGCGTCGAGGGCGAGCTCGGCGAAGGTGACGGCGGCGTGCTCCTGGGCGGCCCGGTAGAAGTCGAGCACCCACTCCCGGCTCTCGTCCGCCGTCAGGTATAGGTCGGCGTTGGGGTCCGCGTCACCCGCGTGCCAGGGCAGTGCGACGCCGCTCGGGCGCCCGAACGTGTCGCCGAAGTAGCCGTACTCCACGCTCGCGAGGTGCTTGACCAGCCCGAGCAGGTTGGTGCCGGTCGGGGTGAGCGGCCGGCGCGCGTCGTACTCGCTGAGGCCCTCGACCTTCCAGACGAGTGCGTCGCGGGCCGACTGGAGGTACTCGATGAGCGTGTCCTTCGGATCCTGCATGTCCCGACCCTCTCACCAGGCCGGGCAGCGGCTCCCCATTTTCGGCGGTTGCCGCGGTTCGAGGTGACGAGGAGACTGGTCTGCGCGGTCGGGGGCACCCGTCCGCAAGGAGGGACCGCCCGTGGTCGAACCTGCACCGTTCACTGTCGGGAGAACAGTCGGAGCCGCGGAGCACGAGCAGCTCCGCGGGGACTACGCCGCCCTGAAGGACCAGTTCGAAGCGACGTCCGGGGTGCTCGAGGCGCTGGGACGCTCGGGCGCCGACCCGGATGCGGTGCTGTCGACCATCGTCGAGAGCGCTCGGCGGCTCTGTCGCTCCGAGGCGGCCCACCTGTACCTCCTGGAGGACGGCGTCTACCGGCTGATGGAGACGGTCGGCCTCTCCGAGGAGTCCCGGCGTCTGCTGACCGAACGCCCGATCTCGCGGGACCGGGCGACCCTCACGGGGCGGGTCGGACTGGAGCGTCGGACGCTGCAGATCGAGGACGTGCTGGCCGACCCTGACTACGGCCGCCACGACCTCCAGCAGACAGCCGGCTTCCGGACCGTGGTCGCAGCGCCGCTGGTCGTCGACGGCCAGGTCGTCGGGGCGTTGAACGTCTGGCGCAACGACGTCCGCCCCTTCGACGACCGGGAGATGGCCATCGTCAGCGCCTTCGCCGGCCAGGCAGCGATCGCAGTCAACGGCGTCATGCTCGTCCAGCAGCTCGAGGCGCGGAGCGCCGAGCTCGCCCGCAAGGTCGACGAGCTCGAGGCCCTCAGCGCCGTGGGCGAGGCGGTCAGCTCGAACCTCGACCTCGAGAAGGTGCTCGACACGATCGCCGAGCACGCGGTCGCGCTCTCCGACACCGACGGAGGCTCGATCATGGAGTACGTCGAGCGGGAGCGGCGGTTCTTCGTGCGCAGCGTCTACCGCACGGCGCCCGAGGTCGTCGAGCAGCTGCGGTCGGTCCGGATCGACCTCGACACCACGCTCGTCGGCCGGGCCGCCCGCGAACGACGCCCGGTCGTCGTCCCCGACCTCGGCGCCGCCGACCTCGATCCGCACCTGCGGATTCTCCGCGACGCCGGCTGGCTGTCCCTCGTGGCCGTCCCGCTCCTGCGCGAGGACACGATCGTCGGGTCACTCATCGTGCGACGCAAGCGCACCGGCGACTTCTCGCCGGACGTCGTCGACCTCCTGGAGACCTTCGCCAGCCAGTCGGCGCTCGCCCTCCTCAACGCCCAGCTGTTCCGCGAGCTGAAGGAGCAGAGCCTCGAGCTGGAGATGGCGAGCCGCCACAAGTCCGAGTTCCTGGCGAGCATGTCGCACGAGCTGCGGACCCCGCTCAACGCCGTCCTGGGGTTCTCCGAGGTGCTGCTCGAGCGGATGTTCGGCGAGATCAACGAACGGCAGGAGGAGTACCTGCGCGACATCCACGACTCCGGGAGGCACCTGCTCGAGCTGTTGAACGAGATCCTGGACCTCTCGAAGGTCGAGGCCGGCCGGATGGAGCTCGAGTACTCGTCGTTCGAGCTGGGCGCGCTCCTCGACGACGCGGCCGCGATGCTCCGCGAGCGCGCAGGCAGCGGTGGCATCGCGCTGCGCGTCGAGGCCGATCCCGATCTCGGCCCGGTCTACTCAGACCGGCTGCGGCTCAAGCAGGTGGTCCTCAACCTGGTCACCAACGCGGTCAAGTTCACCGGCGAGGGCGGGACGGTGGCGGTCGGGGCGCGCCGGACGGCGACCGAGGTCGAGGTGCAGGTGGTCGACACAGGGATCGGCGTTCCCGAGGAGGACCGCGAGCGGATCTTCGAGTCCTTCCAGCAGGGCGGCAGAGGGGCCTCCCGCGAGGAGGGGACCGGGCTCGGTCTGACCCTGTCGCGACGGATCGTCGAGCTCCTCGGTGGGCGGATGTGGCTGGAGAGCGAGGTCGGCGTCGGCAGCACCTTCGCGTTCTCCCTGCCGTCGCGAACGGCCGGGAGTGAGACCGTCGGGGAGCAGGTGCCCGGCGTCCGCGAGGTCGTGGTCATCGAGGACGACCGGCCTTCGCTCGACCTCTTCACCGCCTTCCTGGACGGGGCGTCGGTACGCGTGACCGCCGCGCGCGACGGTGTCGCGGGCCTGGAGGCGGTGCGCACGCGACAGCCGGCCGCGGTGCTGCTGGACATCCGGCTCCCAGCCATGGACGGGTGGGAGGTGCTCACCGCACTCCAGGAGGATCCCGGGACGCGCGACATCCCGGTCATCGTCGTGTCGATCGTCGACGAGCGCCAGCGGGGGGCGGCACTGGGCGCCGCCGCCTACCTCGTCAAGCCGGTCAGCCGGGACGCGCTGCTGGACGCGCTGGAGCGGGTGGCGCGATGAGCGGCAGACGGATCCTCGTCGTCGAGGACAACCCCCGGAACCTGAAGCTCGTGCGAGACGTGCTGACCCACTTCGGGTTCGAGGTCACCGGCGCGACGACCGGCGAGGACGGGGTGCGCCTGGCCACCGAGATCGAGCCGGACCTCATCCTCATGGACCTGCAGCTCCCCGGCATCGACGGCAGCGAGGCGCTGCGGAGGCTCCGGGCCGTCGAGAGCATCCGCACGGTGCCGGTGGTGGCCGTGACCGCCTTCGCGATGGACGACGACCGCGAGCGCGCCCTCGCCTGCGGCTTCGACGGGTACGTCGCGAAGCCGATCAGCGTCCGCGACCTGCCCCACCAGGTGGAGCACTTCCTGCGGCCCGGGAGCGTGAGATGACGGTGCACGCCCCGCCCACCCGGGTGCTCGTGGTGGACGACCAGCCCGCCAACGTCCGGCTCCTCGACGCGATCCTCACCCCGCTCGGGTACGACGTACCGACAGCGTCCTCGGGTGAGGAGGCGCTGGAAGCGATCGCCGAGCGAGCTCCGGACCTGGTGCTGCTCGACATCGTCATGCCGGGAATGGACGGCTACGAGGTCTGCGAGCGGATCCGGGAGCGCCCGGAGACTGCCTATCTCCCGGTCGTCATGATCACCGCGAGCGGCGACGAGCAGAAGGTGCAGGCGCTCCAGGTCGGTGCTGACGACTTCCTCACCAAGCCGATCGACCGCAACGAGCTGCTGGCCCGCGTCGCCTCGTTGGCCCGCATCAAGCGCTACCAGGACACGATCCGCCGCCAGGCGAGCGAGCTCACCAGCTGGAACCGGGAGCTGGAGCGGCGGGTCGAGAGCCAGGTCGCGCAGCTGGAGCGGATGGGCCGGCTGCGCCGGTTCCTGTCCCCCCAGCTCGCCGAGCTGATCGTCGACTCCGGCGACGAGTCCTTCCTGGAGAGCCACCGCCGGGAGATCGTCGTGGTGTTCTGCGACCTGCGCGGCTTCACGCCGTTCGCCGAGGCGAGCGAGCCGGAGGAGGTGATGGGGGTGCTCGCGGACTACCACGCGGCGCTCGGCGACCTGATCTTCCGCTTCGAGGGCACCCTGGAGCGCTTCACCGGCGACGGGCTGATGGTCTTCTTCAACGACCCGATCAGCTGCGAGGACGGCGCCCTGCGCGCCATCCGGATGAGCGTCGCGATGCGGGCACGGGTGACGAGCCTCGCCGAACGGTGGTCCCGCCAGGGCCACGACCTCGCGCTGGGCATCGGCATCGCGCAGGGCTATGCCACCCTGGGTCGGATCGGCTTCGAGGGACGCTTCGACTACGCGGCCATCGGCACCGTGACCAACCTGGCGGCCCGGCTGTGCTCGGACGCCGGACCGTGGGAGATCCTCACCACCGAGCGGGTCCACGCGGCTGGCGGACCGACCGTGGTCGGTCTCGACGTCGGGACGCGGGAGCTGCGGGGGTTCAGCCGCCCGGTGCGCGCGTTCGCGGTGTCGGGGGTCGACGGCTCCACGACCGCGTGATCCTGTGCTTCACTCTCAGGATGTGGCGGCTGCTGGATCCGCTGCGGGCCGAGGATCGCGAGGCGTTCCTCGCCGTGGCCCGCCCTCGGGCATTCGCCCGGAACGAGGTGCTCTGCCACGAGGGAGACCCGGCTGACTCGTTGCACCTGGTGGATCAGGGGCACCTGGCGGTGCAGGGAGGTCTCGCGACCGGTGCCACAGCCACGTTCACGATCCTGTCACCCGGCGACTACTTCGGGGAGCTCGCCCTGTTGCGCGCCGACCGCCGACGTACCGCGACCGTCACCGCCCTGGAGCCGAGTCGCACCCTCGCGATCGCGGCCACCGCCTTCGACGCCCTGTGCACGCGCAACCCGGCGATCGAGCGGGTCGTGTCGACCGTGCTCGCCGACCGGATCGACCTGCTCAGCCGCAGGCTCCTCGAGACCCTCTACGAGAGCCTCGATCGTCGGGTCTACCGACGCCTCCTCGAGCTCGGCCGGTCCTACGGACCCCAGGACGGCACCGTCGCGATCCCGTTGAGCCAGACCCAGCTCGCGGATCTCGTGGGGGCGAGCAGGCCGTCGGTCAACCAGGTGCTGCAGCGGCTCGTGGCCCTCCACGTGGTCACGCTGAGCCGGTCGCGGATCGAGGTCATCGACCTCCCCGCGCTCGAGCGCCGCTGCGGCGACTGACGCCCGCGAGCGTCGGGCACCGGACGCTCCGGGTGTCAGCGGGCGAACAGATAAGTCGTCGGCTTCGGCCCAGGATCGATGCATCGCAAGTCACCCATCCGATCCAGATCCACCAGGAGCCGTCATGTACATCATGGATTCACACGCAACGATCGCCCACCTGCTCGTCGACCAGAAGCTCCGCGAGGCCCAGGACCTGTACGCCGGCCGCGAGCTCCAGCGGAGCAGGCGGGCCACCACCGAGACCAGCCCGGTCGAGTCGTCCCAGCAGCCCCGGCAGCACTCCCGCCTCTGGACCCTGGTCCACTTCCGTCACGCCTTCGGCTGACGCCGGTCCCAGCCGCAGGCTCAGAAGTCCTGCGGCTGGGTGAAGAAGCCGTCCGGGTCGTACGTCGCCCGCGCCTGCGCCAGCCGGTCGGCGTTCGCGCCGAAGTACGCGGCCTGGTAGTCGGTGATCGTCGGGTCGGCGTAGTTGACGTAGGCGTGCTCGCCCCAGTGCGGCACCATCGCCGCGCGGAAGCCACGGACGTAGGCGTCGGCACGCTTCCCCGAGCCGGGCGGGAAGGTCGCGGTGTACTGAACGGTCGCGAGCGCGTCGCGGTGCACGAAGGCGGTGTCGTCGGGCGCGAGGTCGCGGACCTTGCCCCCGAGGGCGTCCATCGAGATGCCCGCCTCCTTCAGGCCCGACGACTGGCCGGAGGCTTGGGCCGCCTGCACCTGGTCGAGCAGGTCGTGGATCCCGGCGGCGTCGAGCGCGTCGTACGCCACGTGGGAGGTGGCGCCGAAGGACTCGCGGGCGCCCGAGCCTGCGAAGGCCGCCATCTGGTCGCGGTAGCTGCGGGTGTGGGTCGAGCGGACGCTCGGCGCCGGGGCGTGGTCGAGCAGGCCGGCGAGCTGGCCGTCGAACGCCGCGATCGGGCCGGTCCAGGTGCCGGAGAGCAGCACGGTCGGCTCCCCCGGGTGCGCCTGGCCGCCGAGTGCCTTGAGCGTGGACCACAGCCGGTGGTCGGCCGAGGGCGCCCAGCCCTGCCAGGCGGCGATCACGTCGGCGGCGGCCGAGAACGGCCACTCGAGGTAGACGGTGCTGATCGTCGGCGCGGCGACGGTCGCGAAGTCGAAGGACGTCACGACGCCGACGTGTCCCCCGCCGCCGCCGCGGAGCGCCCAGTAGAGGTCGGGCTCCTCGTCGGCGCTGGCCGTGCGGACCGTGCCGTCGGCGGTTACGACGGTCATCGCGCGCACCGCGTCGCAGGTCAGCCCCAGGGCGCGGGTCAGGACGCCGACGCCGCCACCGAGCGTCAGGCCCCCGACCCCGACCGTGGCGCACGATCCGCCGGCGATCGCCCGGCCGGCGCCACCGATGGTGTCGTAGACCGGGGCGAGGGTCGCACCGGCGCCGATCGTCGCCGTGGTGCCGTCGAGGCGGACGTCCGACAGGGGCCGGCAGTCGATGACCAGGGCGCGCGGCGACCCACCACCTGACCAGCCCGGGTAGCTGTGGCCGCCCGACCGGATCGCGACCGGGACGTCGTGGTCCTGGGCGAACCGCAGCGCGGTGGCGACGTCGTCCGCGTCGGCGACGGACAGGACGGCGAGCGGTCGCTGGCCGTCGTACCGCGGGTTCTGCAGCAGCCGCACCTGGTCGTACGTCGGGTCCTGCGGTCGTGCGAGTGCTCCCTGCACCGAGCGTTCCAGCTGTGCCCACGGGACCTTGCCGCTCGGCGTGGTCGTCGCCGTGGCGCTCGCCGTGGGAGACGGCGTCGGAGCCGTCGTCGGGGTGGGGGCGGGCGCCGGGCCGCCGCCGGACGAGCACGCCGACAGGGCGCCGAGGGCGCCGGCACCGAGCACGGCACGGCGCGTCCAGGTCGTCACCCCGGCAACGGTACGGAATCAGCCACACGGAATCAGCCGGCCCCGATCCGGGTTGCCACCCTCGTGACTGCGCTCTTCTCCCCCATCACCCTCCGCGACGTGACCATCCGCAACCGGGCGTGGGTGGCACCCATGTGCCAGTACTCCGCCGTCGACGGCGTGCCGAACGACTGGCACCTCGTGCACCTGGGCTCGTTCGCCCGCGGCGGGGCCGGCCTGGTCTTCACCGAGGCGACCGCCGTCGCGCCCGAGGGCCGGATCTCGCCCGAGGACGCAGGGCTGTGGAACGACGAGCAGCAGGCGGCATGGTCGCGGATCGTCGAGTTCGTCCACGGCCAGGGCGCGACGGCCGGCATCCAGCTCGCGCACGCGGGCCGCAAGGCATCGACGTACTCCGGCTTCACCGCCGAGCGCGGCGCGGTCGCTGAGGACGACGGTGGCTGGCGCCCGGTCGGCCCCTCGCCCGAGCCGTACCCCGGTCTCCACGACGACCCGGAGCCGCTCGACGCCGTCGGCATCGCCCGCGTCGTGACGGCCTTCGGTGATGCCGCCGTGCGCGCCGTCGCCGCCGGCTTCGACGTGCTGGAGGTGCACGCCGCGCACGGCTACCTGCTGCACGAGTTCCTCTCCCCGCTGTCGAACCAGCGCACCGACGAGTACGGCGGCTCCTTCGACCACCGGGTCCGACTGGTCCTGGAGGTCGTGCGCGAGGTGCGCTCGCGTGTCGACGACGGGGTGCCGCTCGTCGTGCGCCTGTCGGCGACGGACTGGGTCGAGGGCGGCTGGAGCGACGACGACACCGTCCGACTTGCCGGCCTGCTGCGCGACGCCGGCGTCGACCTCGTCGACACCTCGAGCGGCGGCAACGCCCCCGTCCGGATCGAGGTCGGACCCGGCTACCAGGTCCCGTTCGCGCGCCGGATCCGCACCGAGGCCGGCATCCCCTCCGGTGCGGTCGGCCTGATCACCGAGCCGAAGCAGGCGGAGGAGATCATCGCCGACGGCTCCGCCGACGTCGTCCTGCTGGGCCGCGAGCTGCTCCGCGACCCGCACTGGCCGCTGCGCGCGGCGTACGAGCTCGATGTCGACGCCGGCGAGCTCTGGCCCGCGCCGTACCGTCGCGCTGCCCGCTAGCGTCGGGCGCACTACGGTGGAGCCATGAGCTACGTCGTCGACTTCGTGGACGTGTCCACCACGGGGCTGGAGTCGTCTCCGGTCGCGGACGCCCTGGCCGGGCTCCGGGCCAACGAGGCGCGCTACTTCAAGAACAAGTACGACCACGTCTTCACGGTCGAGCCCGCCGCCGAGGCCAGCGAGGTCGTCGAGCACGTGCACCGCGTCCTCGCCGAGGAGCGCGACCTCCACATCGCCTCCACGCCTCTCGAGGCCACGGCCTTCGAGGTCGACGGCGTCCGTTGGTCCTACGTGTTCTACGAGTCCGGCCTGGCGATCAACGTGCTCTACACCGTCGAGGACGGCGGCAAGCGCGCGGTCGGCTTCAAGCTGTCCGACGGCATGGAGGTGCCCGAGGAGCTCGCGGACCGCTTCAAGTTCGCACGCCAGAAGTCCAAGCTCGCCGGCACCATCCGCGGCTCGTTCTTCGTCATCAAGGGCGACTACTAGCGCCACGGTCCGGAGAATCGACCCCCGACCGCGTCAGCGTCAGCGTCCGTGGTTGCGGGGGTGGCTCTTGGCCGTGCGCTCGTTGCCGCGCTTGTAGTTCCCCGTCGCGCGAGCCATCAGCTCCTGGGGATCGCCCGCCTCGACATCGACCAGGAACCGCCGGGCGGTCGCACCGCGGAGGGTGGTTGCTCGTCGTCCGTGGTGGCTGATGACGACGGTGTCGCCCAGCACGCGGTACTCGAACCCCTGGGGTGCACTGGCCACGACACGGAGCATGGCCGACCGCGGCTGAGGAGTCGAACGGCTTTCCTCCTACCGGCGCTCGCAGGCCTAGGGGCGCCGGTGGAAGCGGGCGCCGCCGGCCGCCCACTCCACGTCGTGGCGCGCGTCGTGTGCGCGGTGGTGGTGGAACGAGCACAGCAGCACGCCTTCCGCGAGGTCGGTGCGTCCTCCCCTCGTCCAGGGGGCGCCGGCATGGTGTGCCTCGCACCAGGCTGCGGGGATGCCGCACCCCTCGGCGCCACAGGTCGGGTGCTGGACGGCGAGCGCCTTGCGCTGCGCGGGACTGAAGAGGCGGCGCCGACGTCCCACGTCGAGCACCTGGCTCTGCCCGCCCAGGACCGCAGGCACGATCCCGGCGGTGCACGCGAGTCGCCGCGCTTCGGAGGCGGGCAGCGGCTCGTCGCCGACGTACGCGACACCGCCCGCGCCGCGAAGCGTCTCGAGGTCGACGGTGACGAGCACCGTGGTGGCGTCGCCGCCGTGCAGCGGCAGCCGGTCCGGGTCGACGGACTCCAGGAAGGCCCCGAAGGCGGCGCCCAGTCGCTGATTGTGGGGCCGGCGGTCGTCGGCGGCCGTCCGGCGCGGTGACGCGAACGCGTCGAGGTAGGTCATCAGGCGGTCGCAGACGGAGTCGGCGACCCGAGCCCGGATGTCGGTCGTGCCGTCGCCGTTGCGCCTGGTGTGCAGGAACGTCCGCCGCGCGGCGCGCTCGGCCTCCCGGACCAGTAGTTGCTCCTCGAGCCGCTCCCCCACCTCCGGGGCGACGACGTCCAGCACCCGGCGCCCCAGGATCCGCAGCTGGCGGGGCCCGAACGTCGATGCCTCGCCCACCAGCCGCGCCTCGGCCGCCTGCCGAACGCCGGGGCCGACCTGGTCGGGCAGCGACTCGATCGCGCCCACCACCACGGTCGCCTGGTCGAGGTTGACGTCGCCGCTGCGCAGCGCCACCGCCGTGCCGGTGTGGTCGCCGAGCGAGCGAGCCAGCCGGAGCCGGCGGCGACACTCGGCCGGGTCGCGACGACCGTGGTGCGCCCACCACGCGGCCACGTCCCGGGCACCCCCGTCTATCGCCACGTCGTCCGCCGCGGCAAGCACCCTCAGCCGGAGCTCCTCGAGCCGATCGATCCCGGCGCTCAGTCCGAGGATCGCCTGCCCTTTCTCCTCGGTCCCGCCCACGGACGTCATACGGATCGTGGTCTCTATGCCTCGATTCGTATGACGTCCCGGGGCACGACCGCGCGGAGGAGCGCCGGCCTAGCGGTTCCAAGTCGGAGACGCACTCATCTGCCGCGACCCGAGCGTCCGACCATGCCGATGAGTGGGCGCTCCTACCCGCTGTTGGCGAGGTCCTCGTGGATTCGCTCCCGTTCCTCGGCAGGGACGGCGTCGGCGATGAACACACCGAGGTCGTTGCCGTACCACCGCACGCCGAGCACCTTCGTTGGCGGGTACCCGTCGAACGCCCAGGTATCCAAGCGTTCCGGATCATCGGCAAACACCGATCCGCCCGGGTCCCGCCCCGTGTCATGGCACTCGGCCTTCTCCGCCGATGCGTACCTGCTCGCCTGCCGGTGGGTGGGACCAACCGACGTGTAGAGGACGCCGTCCACTCGCACCTGAGCCTCGCAGTCGGCCGAGGCCCGGGGACCATGACCCGAACAACCCCCAACGGCGACGGACGTCACGAGGCAAGCACACGCGATTCGAGCTTGGCGAGTGTTCGGAAGCCTCACGCACATGAGACGTTCCTGGCACTCCGGGCGTTCCGGCCAGCGAGAAGCGTCCTCATCTACCGCGACGCGAGTGCCCGCTCATGCAGATCACGGGATTCCGACTTCCTCGGGCACACGGAGGTCATACGGATCGTGGTCCCTATGCCTCGATTGGTATGACGTCCCGGGGCACGAGCGCGCGTAGGACCGCGCTCAGAGGCAAGGCGTCGGCATATGCCGCAATCCGCGCATGGGCCAGGCACCTACTGCGAACCCGTCTCGTTCAGCCGGCTGGCGATGGGCTCCAGCGCCGCGACCAGCTCGTCGAGCTCATCCGGCGTCAGGCCGTCGTACGGCGCCTCCGCGAGCACGTCGGTCAGCGCCTCGATGCGGGCCTTGGTCGCCCGGCCGGCGTCGGTGAGGTAGCCATCGGCGTCGACCAGCCCGCGGTCGCGTACGCCTGCCATCAGCGCGGCGAGCCGGGCGGCCGGGAGGTGGTGGATCCGGCCGAACGACTCGGCCGGGTGGATGCCCATGTCGAGGGAGGCGAGGACGTGGGCCTCGAGGCCGCCGACCCGCTCGGACACCAGCGCCACGATGTGGCCGTCGCCGCGGTGCTCGCGCAGCATGTTGGCCGCGTGCCACAGGCGGGTCAGGGGCTCCTCGGGCACCGGCAGCGAGCGGAGGCCGGCGTACATCACCCGGCCGTGGACCGGCGCGCTGACCGAGGCCACCGTGAGCAGCTCGGCGGCGCGTGCGAGCCCCGGCGTCTCGACGAGGTCGCCCAGGATCCGCCGCAGCGCGGCGACGCAGCCCCGCTGGCGGGCGGCGTGCGCCGCCTCGGGAGTGGTCGTGTCCCACACCTTCGGGAGGTGCCGTGCCACCTCCCCTTCGCCGAAGTTGTAGAAGGCCGCGTCGACCACCTCGGCCGGGACGCGCCCGAGCGGCGCGGAGCGGCCGGCGAAGTAGCCGTCCCAGTAGCCGCGGAACCCGAGCTCGGCCATCGCCTCGTTGGGCTCGTCGGAGAAGAAGTTGACCAGGCAGATCGGCTCGGTGAGGTCGAACATCCGGCGGGCGACCGGCTCGTGGTGCGGCATCTGCTCATCTCCTTGGTCGTACGGCGCCGGGTGGCAGCCTCTCACCAGTGCTACGAACGGCTCGGCGCCTGCACGACAGGTCAGCGGTACTCGTAGGCACCGAGGTCGATCGGCCCGACGCTGGGCCGGCGCACCTGCCCGGCGGGGTGCACGTACTGCCACCGCGGTCGCCATCGCGCCGGCACGCGGACGCCGCGATCGATCGCCGGCGACGACGGCCTCAGCCGGTAGTCGTCGGCGGACGGGTCGACGAAGGTCTGCGGACCCACCCGCCGGTCGGCCCGGGTCGAGGCTGTCGCGAGGTCGGTCAGGACACCGGGTCCGACCAGCAGGTTGTTGCGCAGTGCGGCACGGCTCCCGGCCGCGAGGTGGACGAAGGTGCCGGAGGACCGGTGGTTGACGAACGTGTTGTTGACGACCAGCACCCGGCGGGACCGGTGCGTGAGGCCCTCGGCGCCGTACGAGACCAGGGTCGAGTTGGGCGAGCGACGCCCTTGGACGATCACGTTCCCCGCGACCAGCGTCGCGCCGCCGTTGGGCAGGTCGATCGAGTAGCTGGCGGCTGCGCCGCGGTCGTCCAGGAGGTTGCCGACGACCGTGTTGCGAGCGGCCCGGGACTTGAGCTCGTGGCCGACCCGGGCGCCCCAGAGGTAGCTGCCGGTGACCGTGAGCGCGCGCACCCGGCCGACGTAGAGGTTGTGCGTGTAACCGTCGCCGGCGCCGTTGCGGAAGAAGCGCGACCGCCGGATCACGATGGAGCTCGTGGGCGAGTCGCTGGTGAGGATCCCGTCCTGGTTGTCGTGGAACCAGCTGCGCGAGACGGTCAGCCCGTCACCCTCCTGGCGGATGCCCGCTCCGTTGCCGTCGGGTACGACGGCGCCGCTGAACTCGATCCGGTCGATGGTCGTCCGGTCCCCCGCCACGACCCAGATCGCCTTGTCCTGGGCGCTGCGGCCGTCGGCGCGCAGGTGCGCCCGGCCCCCGACACCGCGCAGCGTCAGGTCGTCCTGGGTCCACACGGCGACGTCCCCGACGTACGTGCCGGCGTCGATCAGCACCGTGTCGCCGTCCCGCGCCACCGCCGCCGCGGCGCTCGGCGTCTCCAGCGCGCGGTCCGGACCCACCCGCAGGACGTGGGCGGCAGGCGTGGCGGAGACCGCGGTGGTCGACCCGACGACGGCCGCGAGTGCCGTCGCGAGGACGGTGATCCTGGTCAGTCCCGAGTGCATCGCCTCATTGTGCGCGACGCGGACGCGGGCTACGAGTTGGCTGCCGCCTTGTCCTGCTCGGCCTTGAGCATCAGCGCGATGTCGATGAGCTGGTCCTCCTGGCCGCCGATCAGCTTGCGGCGACCGGCCTCGAGCAGGATCTTCGCGCCCGAGACTCCGTAGCGGTCGGCCGCGTTGCCGGCGTGCTTGAGGAACGACGAGTAGACCCCGGCGTACCCCATCATCAGCGTCATCCGGTCGAGCTGGCACTCCTCCGGCATCGCCGGCTTGATGACGTCCTCGGACGCGTCGACGATGGTGAGGAAGTCGATGCCGGTCTTCCAGCCGAGCTTGTCGCACACGCCGACGAACGCCTCGAGGGGCGTGTTGCCGGCACCCGCGCCGAAGCGGCGCACGGACCCGTCGATCTGGGTGGCGCCGGCGCGGGCGGCGATGACGGTGTTGGAGACGCCGAGACCGAGGTTCTCGTGGCCGTGGAAGCCGACGGTCGCCTCGTCGCCGATCTCGGCGACGACGGCGGCGACCCGGTCGGCGGTCTGCTCCATGACGAGCGCGCCGGCCGAGTCCACGACGTACACGCACTGGTTGCCGGCGTCGACCATGATCCGAGCCTGCTTGGCGAGGACCTCGGGCGGCTGGGTGTGGCTCATCATCAGGAAGCCGACGGTCTCCAGGCCGAGCTCGCGCGCGAGGCCGAAGTGCTGGATCGAGGTGTCGGCCTCGGTGCAGTGCGTCGCGATCCGGCAGATCTGGCCGCCGTTGTCCTGCGCCGCGCGGATGTCGTCCTTGGTGCCGACGCCCGGGAGCATCAGGAACGCGATCTTGGCGCGCTTCGCGGTCTCGGCCGCGATCTTGATGAGCTCCTGCTCGGGCGTCCTCGAGAACCCGTAGTTGAACGACGAGCCGCCCAGCCCGTCGCCGTGGGTCACCTCGATCACCGGGACGCCCGAGTCGTCCAGGGCCTCGACGATGTCGTGCACCTCCTGCGCGGTGAACTGGTGCCGCTTGTGGTGCGACCCGTCGCGCAGGCAGGTGTCGGTGAGCCGCAGGTCGAGGCCGCTGGCCGGGTCCGTGTCGGTCCAGGTGCGGGTCAGCGTGTTGATGTCGCTCATGCGTTGCTCCCCAGGATCGAGCGGGCGATGTTCTGTCCGACCTGCGTGGCCGCGGCGGTCATGATGTCGAGGTTGCCGGCGTACGGCGGCAGGAAGTCGCCCGCACCCTCCACCTCGACGAAGACGGAGACCTTGGTCTGGCCCTGGGTCGCGGCCGACGGCTCGTCGATCTGCGGCTCCTGGAGCAGCCGGTACCCCGGCACGTACTCCTGCACCGCCTTCTCCATCGCGAAGATGCTGGCGACGATGGCGTCGCGGTCGGCGTCGGGCGCGACCGCGCAGTAGATGGTGTCGCGCATGATCATCGGCGGCTCGGCGGGGTTGAGGATGATGATCGCCTTGCCCCGCTCGGCTCCGCCGATCGTCTCGACCCCGGCCGAGGTGGTGCGGGTGAACTCGTCGATGTTGGCGCGCGTGCCCGGACCGGCCGACATCGACGACACCGACGCGACGATCTCGGCGTACGACACCGCTGCTGCGCGGGACACCGCGGCGACCATCGGGATCGTGGCCTGGCCGCCGCAGGTGATCATGTTGACGTTCATCGCGGCGACGTGCTCCTCGCCGTTGACCGGCGGGATCACGGCCGGCCCGACCGCGGCCGGCGTCAGGTCGATCGCCCGGATCCCCGCCTCCTCGTAGCGCGGCGCGTACTCGCGGTGCACGTACGCCGAGGTGGCCTCGAAGATCAGGTCGGGCAGCGTGTCCTGCTTCAGCAGCCAGTCGACCCCCTCGTGCGTCGACTCGAGCCCCTGCGCGGCGGCCAGCTTGAGCCCCTCAGACGACGGGTCGACGCCGATCATCCAGCGCGGCTCGATCACCTCACTCCGGAGCAGCTTGTACATCAGGTCGGTGCCGATGTTGCCCGGCCCGACGATGGCAGCGGTCAATTTCTGGCTCACGCTCACTCCTCGAAGGTGACGCTGAGCGGCGCGAAGCCGCTGATGGTCGCGACGACCCGGTCCCCCGGGACGAACGGTACGAAGGGCCCCAGGGCCCCGGACAGGATCAGCTGGCCCGCACGCAGCGGCTCGCCGTACCGCTGAGCCTGGACGGCCAGCCAGCGCAGTGCCTCGAGCGGGTCGCCGAGGCAGGCGGCGCCGTTGCCGGCGGAGCGCTCCTCGCCGTTGATCGTGAGCGACATCGTCACGTCGCGGGGCTCGAGCTCGTCGAGCGTGCGGCCGTCCGTGCCGACCACGAACAGCCCGCTCGACGCGTTGTCCGCCACCGTGTCGGTGAAGCCGATCGCCCAGTCGGCGATGCGGGAGTCCACGATCTCCAGCGCCGGCAGCGCGACCTCGACCGCGTCGCGCACCACGTCGATCGTGATCTCCGCGTCGTCGATGTCACGGCGGAGCCGGAACGCGACCTCGCCCTCGACCCGCGGCTGCAGCAGGGTGCGCATGCTGATGGGGTCGTCGCTGCTGACGTCCATGTCGTCGAGCAGGTAGCCGAAGTCGGGCTGGTCGACGCCGAGCTGTTGCTGCACCGCCTCGGAGGTGGCGCCGATCTTGCGGCCCACCACCCGTGCTCCCCCGGCGAGGCGCGCCTGCACCAGGCCCTGCTGGACGGCGTACGCCGCCGGGAGGTCGTCGGTGCCGATGAGGTCGCGCACCGGCGCGCACGGCACCCGGCTCGCCTGTGCCTGGGACAGCCGCTCGACCGCGGCCCCGATGGCGTCCTGGTTGGTCACGGGACCAACAGTAGAACCTGTTACAGTTTCTCGCCATGACGACCCCCCTCCCCGAGGCCGTCGACGTCGTGGTGGTCGGCGCAGGCGGCGCCGGCATGACCGCGGCGCTCGCGGCGAAGGACCGCGGCCTCGAGACCGTGCTGATCGAGAAGAGTGCGTACTTCGGCGGCTCGACCGCGCGGAGCGGCGGCGGCGTCTGGATCCCCAACAACTACGCGCTCAAGGCGGCCGGCCAGGGCGACGACCTCGAGCTGTCGAAGCAGTACCTCGACTCGATCGTCGGCGACGTCGTCCCGAAGATCCGGCGCGACACCTACCTCGACCGCGGACCCGAGGTCATGGACTTCATCAAGGAGCAGACCCCGGTCCGCTTCACCTGGGTGCCGCAGTACGCCGACTACCACCCGGAGGCGCCCGGCGGCCGCCTCGCGGGCCGCTCGTCGGAGCCGATCCCCCTGGACGCGCGGTTCCTCGGCGACGAGCTCTCGCACCTGCACCCGCCGTACACGAAGGCGCCGGCGAACCTGATCGTCACCCAGGCCGACTACCGCAAGATCAGCCTCGGCCTGCGCACGATCAAGGGCCCGCTGACGATGGCGAAGGTGCTGGTCAAGCGGCTCGTCAGCCTGATGCTCGGCCGCAAGATGTACGCGATGGGCAACGCGATCGTGATCGGCCTCCGCAAGGGCCTGATCGACGCCGACGTCCCGGTCCATTACGAGACCGAGCTCACCGACCTCGTCATCGAGGACGGACGCGTCGTCGGCGTCCGGGTGCTCCACGACGGGGTCGAGTCCGTCGTCCGCGCGCGGCGCGGCGTGATCCTGGGCAGCGGCGGCTTCGAGAAGAACCTCGAGATGCGTGAGAAGTACCAGCCGCAGCCGACCTCGGTCGACTGGACCACCGGCTCGCAGTTCAACACCGGCGGCGGGGTGCTGGCCGGCATCGCGGCCGGCGCCGACATCGACCTGATGGACGACTCGTGGTGGGGCCCGACGATCCCGCTGCCGTCCGGCCCGTGGTTCTGCCTCGCCGAGCGCAACCTGCCCGGCTCGATCATCGTCAACCAGGCCGGCAAGCGGTTCATGAACGAGGCGCTGCCGTACGTCGAGGCCGTGCACGAGATCTACCGGGGCGAGGCGACCGGCATCGGTCACGTGCCGGCCTGGATGGTCATCGACCAGCGCTACCGCAACCGCTACCTCTTCGCCGGGCTCTCGCCGCGCCAGCCGTTCCCCGGCCGCTGGTACAAGAACGGCACCGTCAGGAAGGCCGACTCGCTCGAGGCGCTGGCCGCCGAGATCGACGTGCCCGCCGAGGCGCTGACGGCGACCGTCGAGCGCTTCAACGGCTTCGCGAAGACCGGTGTCGACGAGGACTACCACCGCGGCGAGAGCGGCTACGACAAGTACTACTCGGACCCCACGGTCAAGCCGAACCCGTCGCTGCACACCATCGACCAGGGACCGTTCTACGCGGTGAAGATCGTGCCCGGCGACCTCGGCACCAAGGGCGGGCTCGTCACCGACGAGAAGGCGCGCGTGCTGCGCGCCGACGGGTCACCGATCCCCGGCCTGTACGCCGCGGGCAACGTCTCGTCCGCCGTCATGGGCCGCACGTACGCCGGCCCCGGCGCCACCATCGGTCCCGCCCTGACGTTCGGCTACCTCGCCGCCGAGACCATCTCCGAGGAGTCCTGACATGCCGATCGACCCGTCCGTCGCGATCGGCGCCGAGCTCGGCTCGCTGGACTTCACGTGGTCCGAGAGCGACGTGCTGCTCTACCACCTCGCACTCGGCGCGACCGACCTCTCCTACACGCTGGAGACCGCCGGGCTGCAGGTGCTGCCGTCGTTCGGCGTCGTCGCCCCGACCTTCCACGCCTCCGACCCGCCGCCTCTCGACCTGCCCGGCTGCGACATCAACCTCGCGCAGGTCGTGCACGGCTCGCAGTCGATCGAGCTCGCCGGTCCGGTGCCGACCTCGGGCTCGGCGACGGTCACGACCCGGACCAGCGAGATCTGGGACAAGGGCAAGGCCGCGGTGATCTGGCAGGAGGGCGTCGCGACCGCGCCGTCCGGTGAGCGACTGTGGACCACCCGCTCGTCGATCTTCGTCAAGGGCGAGGGCGGCTGGGGCGGCGACCGCGGCTCGTCCACCCCGGTCGAGATCCCGGACCGTGAGCCGGACACGGACACGACGTACGACGTGACGCCCACCCAGGCGCTGCTCTACCGCCTCTGCGGCGACCGCAACCCGCTGCACGCCGATCCGGGCTTCGCGCAGGCCGCCGGCTTCCCGGCGCCGATCCTGCACGGGCTCTGCTCCTACGGCATCGTGCTGCGCACCCTCACCGACCAGCTCCTCGGCGGCGACTCCGGCCAGGTCGCGGGCTTCGGCGTGAAGTTCGCCGGTGTGGTGTTCCCCGGCGAGACCATCCGGGTGCGTGGGTGGCGCGAGGACGGCCGGATCATCGGGTCGGCGACGGTCGCGGGCGGCGAGCGCGACGGCGCGCCGGTGCTCGGCGACGTGGTGCTCACGACCGCCTGACAGCGCCTGATCAGACCACCGGGACACCTTGCCCGAACGGCACTTCCGGACGCTCCAGCTGTGGAATCCTGGCACCGACAGTCCGGTGGGAGGAGTCTGATGGCCAGGGGTTTCCTCAAGGCGTTCACGTCCAAGAAGAAGTCGTCGTCGAAGGCCGAGAAGAAGGACTCGACGAGCCCGAAGCAGACCAGCGCACCTCCGCCCAGTCCGGTCCCGCTGCCGGTGATCGGGCGCCACCGCTCGGACGCCCACGCGCCGAAGCCGCAGCGGTCCTCGATCACGATCGGCGCCAACCGCACGCCCCAGCCGCCGCCGTTGACGACGCTCCAGAAGTGGACGCCCGGCGAGAAGGGTGGCTCGCCGAAGACCGGCGGTCCCGTCATCGGGCGCGGCCGGGGCGTGACCACGACACCGAGCACGTCGTCCACGGGCACTGCGCCGACGAGCACTGCGCCGACGAGCACTGCGCCGAAGCCGTTGCCCCCCGGCTACGTCGAGTTCGGGGCACCGGTGCCCGACGACGACAAGGCGCCGTACACGGAGAACTACAGCTACAACTCGACCGGCGCCACGCTGTTCGAGGACGACAAGGACTCCGGGCCGTACAACAACGTCGACTACGCGAAGTACGGCGGCACCGAGACCACCGACACCTCCACCACCGGCGGCACTGCCAACTACAGCCAGCCGGGCATGTTCCAGCTCGACGAGGACGAGGACAAGGACTCCGGCCCCTACAACAACGTCGACTACGCGAAGTACGGCGGCACCGAGAACACCGGCGGCACCGCCAACTACAGCCAGCCCGGCATGTTCCAGCTCGACGAGGACGACGACAAGGACTCCGGCCCCTACAACAACATCGACTACAGCACCCAGGAGGACCTCGACGCCCTCGTCGAGGACGACGACAAGGACTCCGGGCCCTACAACAACATCAAGTACGGCACGCAGGACGACCTCGACGCCATCCTCGAGGCCGACGACGAGAGCGACTACGAGTCCGACGACGACGAGATCGACTACCAGAACATCGTGGACGGCCCGGAGCAGAAGGAGCAGAGCGCGCCGGAGGTCCCGAAGTCGTCGGCGCCGAAGGACACCCCAGCCGTCCGCAAGCACCGTGCGTGGTTGATCGCCAAGCTCAGCACGGACTACACGCACGAGCGGACCGTCCAGCGCTCGGACCTCAAGGGTGCGGCCGGTGAGCTCGCGCGGGACATCAAGACCTGGTACTGGATCGCCGACGACCTCGACTGCATCGACGTGAACGACCCCGACGAGTTCAAGCAGGCCATCGCCCCGGCCCCCAAGAACCACCCGATCCGCCAGGTCGGAGACGTCGACACCGCACTCGAGATGGCCAAGAAGATGCATGCCAACCTGCTCGAGAAGGCACGCCGCCAGGAGCTCCCGGTGACCGAGGAGGGCGACCTCGGCGACATCAGCAGCCGCCTGGTCGAGTACGACGACGAGTCGGCCCAGGAGCGGAGCCTGGTGCTGGTCGGCGGCAACCGGCTCTTCCGCAACGACGACAAGAAGACGCCGGTCGACACTGCGATGAGCTCGACCTTCCACTCCGGGCTCGGCGCCGAGATCTTCGTCGTGGGGATGGGCAACGACATCCACATGGCCTCGCACAAGATCGGCAAGTTCCACCACTCGAGCCTGCTCGGTGGCGCCAACGTGTCGATGGCCGGCGAGATGCAGGTGACCGACGGCAAGATCGACTGGCTGTCCAACAAGAGCGGCCACTACCACCCCAGCGTCGTGCAGTTCCAGCAGTTCCTGCACCACCTCTCCAAGGACATGCCGATCAACTTCCCGGTCAACGGCTGGGGTGTGCCCAAGAACGTGACCGGCCAGCAGCTCGTCGACGGGGTCGACGAGACGGGCCAGGTCAAGCCGAAGCAGACCCACGACTTCCAGAAGATGCAGGAGCAGCTGACCGCCTGGAAGGAGCTCGTGGGGAAGCCGGCGATGAAGAAGGTGATGAAGGACAACGGCTGGAAGCTCGACAAGTGGGACGACGAGTGGGAGGTCGAGGACGCCGATGGCAACGCCGTCCCGCCCAAGTCCGTCCGCGAGGCGATGAAGCGCGCGTACCCGCACCTGAAGCCGGTCGGTGAGCGATGAGCAGCGATCCTGTCGGCGACGTGCTGACCGCCTCGGACCTCGACACGCTCCAGACCGCGGTCGGGGCACTGCCCGCGGACGCCGACGTCACGAGGATCGCGGGCGTCGTCGACGACTGGTCGGACCAGCAGGCACTCGCCAACGTCCTGCTGCACCCGTCCCTCATCCCTGTCTCCCACCGGGTTCCGGCGGTGCTGCGGGGTCTGCGGTCCGACGGCTACCTGCGGATCGCCGCCACGGCCGGGGTCGGTCACCTCCCTGCCGCGGATGTCACCGACGACGTACGGCGTGAGCTGCTGGACGCCCTGCTCGACGTCGTCGCGTCCGATGCCGGCCCGGCGGGCGTCCGCGCGGCCGCGGAGGTCGGACCGCTGATCCGCGCCGACGAGCTCGAGCTGCTCGACGATCTGGCGGCGCACCCCGTCGATGCCGTCCGCCACAACCTCGCACAGGCGGCGCTCGGCATCACTGCCCCGGAGGACCAGCTGCCGGTGCTGCTCCCCTACCTGCCGAACCTCGCCGACGTCAGCGGTTGAGCCGCTCCCGCACCCACGACGGGGGCGGGTTGGTGCGGTGGCCGTCATCGACGAAGACGGTGGGCACGGTCTCGTTGCCGCCGTTGACCGAGCGGACCCGCGCGGCGGCGTCCTCGTCGCGGTGGATGTTCACCCACACCGCGCGCCGCCCGAGCGGCCCCAGGGCGAAGCGCAGTCGCAGGCAGTAGGAGCAACCCGGGCGCCAGTAGATGATCGGGCGCCCGTCCGCACGTGCCTCCCGGTCGCTCACCGTGCGGGGGAAGGCGTACGGCGTGAGGGTCACGACGACCACCAGCGCCGCGACGACCAGGACGACGATCGTCGTCACGACGGCTTCCGGGCCACGACGTACAGGCGCTGCGAGGTCTCGCCGCGCGACTCGACCGGGCCGCGGCGGTACCACTCCACGTCCTCGAGGCCGGCGGTCCGCACGAGGCCGACGACCTGCTCCGGCTCGTGGTAGACGAAGTCGAGCTCGACCGGGACGTCGAACCACTCGTCGTGGTGGCGCACCTCGGTCCCGGCGTGCACCGCCACGACCAGCCAGCCCCCGGGCGCGAGCGGGCGCACCAGCGAGTCGACGGCAGCGGGAAGCTCCGCGGCTGCCAGGTGGATGAGCGAGTACCACGCCAGCACGGCCGACCAGCCGGGCGCGCTGGTCGGGCGCATCAGCCGGCGCAGGTCGCCGACCTCGTACGAGCCGTCCGGATAGCGCTCACGCGCCTGGGCGACCATGCCCGCCGAGAGGTCGATGCCGGTGGCGTCCGCTCCCGCGTCGGCGAGGTAGGCCGTGATGTGGCCCGGTCCGCAGCCGACCTCGACCACGGGTCCCCCGTCGGCGTGCGCGGCGACCCGGTCCAGCAGCCACCGTTCGAACGGCAGCCCGCTCACCTCGTTGACGAGGTGGTCGGCGTACGACGCGGCCACGGCGTCGTACGACGTGCGCACCCGGTCGTCGCGGGCCTCGGCGCCACCGACGAGCACGTCGACGGTCGGCGCGGGAGTCTCGGCGGCGGGCTCGGCACCGAGCAGGTGCATCCACCGGTTGTCCCGGTCGCCACCGCGTCGCGGCAGCTCCCGGACCAGTCCGCGCTCGGCCATCCGGCGCAGGACGTCCGCGGCGGCGTCGCGGTCGGCAAAGGCGTGCAGCCGCTCCGTGCGGCTCCGCAGCTCCCCCGGTGCCTGCGGCCCGCGCAGCAGCAGCACGGTCAGCAGCGCCCGCTCGTCGTCGGCCAGGCCGAGCACCTCGTCGAGCGTCTGGTGGTACTTCAACGTCCGGCGGCCCGTGTCGGACCACACGATGCGCAGCAGCCCCCGGTCCTTGAGCCGCCGACCGGCCTGCTCGACGGTGTGCTCGTCGTAGTCGGTCACGGGGTCGCGGCTGTTGCTCTGGTTGCAGGCGGTGCGGAGCGCGTTGAGCGACAGCGGGTACGACGCGGGCACGGTCACCTGCTTCTCGAGCAGGCTGCCGAGCACGCGCTGCTCCTCCGCGTCCAGGACGGGCAGGTCGGGCATGGGTCCGACCCTACTGACCTCTCGGACCGTCCCCCACACTGTCTCTGTGCCTGACGACCCGATCCAGCGACTGCTCGCGGATCCCCCGTCGCTCCCGGTCCGCGACGGCCTCGGTGACATCGTGGCGGCGCTGCGTGCCGCCGGCACCGCGGTCGTGCAGGCACCTCCCGGCACCGGCAAGACGACGCTGGTCCCGCCCGCGGTCGCGGCCCTGGTCGACGGGACGGTCGTCGTCACCCAGCCGCGGCGGATCGCCGTGCGCGCGGCCGCTCGGCGACTGGCCGGGCTGCTCGGCGAGCCCGTGGGCGAGACGGTCGGCTACTCGGTCCGCGGGGACCGGCAGGTCGGGCCCCGCACCCGGATCGAGTTCGTCACCACCGGCGTCCTGCTCCGTCGGCTGCAGCGTGACGCCGACCTGCCTGGCGTCTCCGCCGTGGTGCTCGACGAGGTCCACGAGCGGCAGCTCGACTCCGACCTGACCCTGGCCATGCTCGTCGAGGTGCGCGCCCACCTGCGCCCCGACCTGCACCTGGTCGCGATGTCGGCCACGGTCGAGGCCGAGCGCACGGCGGCACTGCTGGGTGGCGCCCCGGTCGTCGCGGTCCCCGGCTCGCTCCATCCGGTCGTCGAGGTCTGGTGCCCGCTCCCGCCCGGCGTACGCCGCGCCGACGACCGCGGCCCGACACGGCAGTTCCTCGACCACGTCGCTGCCTGTGTACGTCGGGCACTGGCCGAGCAGCCGGGCGACGTGCTGGCGTTCCTGCCCGGCGTCGCGGAGGTCTCCGGCGTCGCGGCACGGCTCGCCGGGATCGATGCCGACGTACGTCCCCTGCACGGGCGGCTGCCCCACCGCGAGCAGGACCTGGCGCTGACGCCGGGCGACCGGCGCCGGGTCGTGGTCTCGACGGCCGTCGCCGAGTCCTCCCTCACGGTCCCGGGCGTGCGCGCCGTCGTGGATGCCGGGCTGTCCCGCCAGCCGCGCACGGACCACCGGCGCGGGCTCGCCGGCCTGGTCACCGTGGGTGTCAGCCGGGCGGCGGCCGAGCAGCGGGCGGGCCGCGCGGGCCGCGAGGCTCCGGGCGCCGCCTACCGGTGCTGGTCGCAGGCGGAGCACGCCCACCTCTCCGCGCACCCCGAGCCCGAGATCGCCACGGCCGACCTGACGTCGTTCGCCCTGGAGATCGCGACCTGGGGCAGTCCCGACCCCGCCGGGCTCGCCCTGCTGGACCAGCCCCCGGCGGCCGCGATGGACGCCGCACGCACCACCCTCGCGGGGCTCGGCGCGCTGGCCGACGACGGCTCGGTCACCGAGCGCGGCCGCGAGATCGCGCGGATCGGCACCGACCCGCGCCTGGCCAGGGCGCTGCTCGACGGCGCCGAGGCCGTCGGCTCCCGGCGGGCCGCGGAGGTGGTCGCACTCCTCTCCGAGGACGTCCGCGCTCCGGGCTCCGACCTCGTCGCCGCGCTGCGCGCCCTGAGGCGTGGCGGGCCGGAGAAGGCCGCGTGGACCGCTGCGACCAAGCGCCTCGAGGCGACGCTGCGCGGCTCCCGACGTCCCGTCGACGGCGGGGCCGACCTCTCCGACGACGTCGCCGTGGGCCTCGTGGTCGCACTCGCGCACCCGGGCCGGATCGCTCGGCTGCGGCCCGGTGGCACGTCGTACCTGATGACCTCGGGTACCGGCGCTGTCGTCCCCGCCGGGTCGGGCCTCGCCGGGGTGCCGTGGCTTGCGGTCGCGGACGCGGACCGACGACCGGGCGCTCGCGACGCCACGATCCGCTCAGCGGCTCCGTTGTCGGAGGACCTCGCCCTGGAGGCCGCGTCGGCCTGGTGGCAGGAGGCCGAGCAGGTCGAGTGGTCGGGAGACCGCGTGGCGGCGCGCCGCACCGTCTCCCTCGGCGCGATCGAGCTGTCGTCGGCGACGATCGCCGACCCGTCGCCCGCCCTGGTGGCGACGGCGGTCCGGGAGGGGCTGCGGCAGCAGGGACTCGCCGCCCTCCCCTGGTCCGAGGCCGCGTCCGCGCTCCGCGAGCGGCTGGCCTTCCTGCACCGCGCGTTGGGTGCGCCGTGGCCGGACGTCTCCGACGACGCCCTGCTCGCGGACCTCGAGGCCTGGCTCGGCCCGGAGCTCGCCCGGATCCGGGGCACCCGCGACCTGCGACGGATCGACGTGCTCGCCGCCCTGCGCCGGCTGCTGCCCTGGCCCGAGGCCGGGCGGCTCGACGACCTCGCCCCCGAGCGCGTGCGGGTGCCCAGTGGGTCCAGCGTCCGGGTCGACTACGCGGGCGACCAGCCCGTGCTCGCCGTACGCCTCCAGGAGGTGTTCGGCTGGACCGCGGCACCCCTGCTCGCCGACGGTCGGGTGCCGCTGCTCCTCCACCTGCTCTCCCCCGCGCGCCGCCCGGCCGCGGTCACCGCCGACCTGACGTCGTTCTGGACGAGCGGCTACCCCCAGGTGCGCGCCGAGCTGCGCGGGCGCTACCCCAAGCACGCCTGGCCGGAGGACCCGACGACGGCGCCGCCGATCCGCGGCGTACGGCGACGCTAGCGCGGGCCTCCCGACATCAGCGACGGGTCGAGGAAGGCGTCGAAGCCGACGATCAGGCCGTCGTCGGTGAACGACAGGATCGAGACGCTGTGGGCCAGGAACGCCCCCACCTCCTCGTCCCAGACGTACTTCTCGACCGCGGGCTGACCGTTGGCCGTCGTGGCCCGGCACGACCACCGTCGCCCGGGGCGCAGCGGCGCACTGGCGATGAACTCGGTCACCGCGCTGCGGCCCGCGAACCACTCGCCGAAGGGCGGCATCGACATGACGACGTCGTCGGCCAGCAGCGCCACGACCGCGTCGACGTCGGCGCGCTCCCAGGCGGCCACGAAGGCGGCGACCGCGGCCTGGACCCGGTCGTCGCCGAGGTCGCGCAGCACGCGCTGCTGGCTGCGGTCGGGCAACCGGTCGCTCATCGTCGACCGGGCCCGTTGCAGTGCGCTGTTGACGGCCGCCGTCGACGTCTCGAGCGAGCCGGCGACCTCGGCCGCGGGCATCGCGAGCACGTCGCGCATCACCAGGACCGCGCGCTGGAGGGGCGGCAGCTGCTGCAGGGCAGCGACGAAGGCCAGCTCGACCGACTCCTTCTGCTCGTAGACGGCGTCGGTCGGCGACGACTCCCAGGTGAGCCCGGCCCCGGGGAGCGGCCCGAGCCACACGGTCTCGGTGAGAGGCGGGGAGATCCCCAACGCCGGGTCGCCCGCCGGCGACAGGTCGACGGGTCGGAACCGGCGGCCCCGCCGCTCGATCTCCCGCAGGCACACGTTGGTCGCGATCGTCACCAGCCAGGTGTTGAGCGCGCTGCGACCCTCGAACCGGTCGATGCTGCGCCAGGCGCGGACCAGGGTCTCCTGCACGGCGTCCTCCGCGTCGTGCGCCGACGCGAGCATCCGGTAGCAGTGCAGCAGCAGGCCGGAGCGCAGCGGTGCGACGAGGGCGTCGAACGTCGCGGGGTCGCTCGCCCTGATCTCGGTCACGACGTCCTCCCGTCGTAGGCGCCCACGACGTGCGCGGCGCTCTGGACAGGAGGATCCTCGCACCGCTCGCCGACGGTCCAGGCGAAGCGCTGGAACGCCGGGAGCTCCCGCAGCACGGTGCTGTCGCCGTCGACCTGGTGCACGAACGTCACACCGTCGTCCAGCACGGCCGACTGGTAGGCGAACCCGTCGGGACGGATCTCGGCCAGCTCGGCGAAGACCGCCCGCACCAGGCGCAGGTTCTCCTCGGCGCACTCCGGCCGCACCCGGTACCGGACCACGACCCGGCTCACGACGCCACCGCCACGGCCGGGACGACGACGCGTCGTCGCGCGGGCAGCGCCAGCCCGACGAGGGCACCGGCCGCCGAGAGCCCGGCGGCGGTGACCAGCGCCGGCACGAACCCGTCGACGAACTGCTGCGGCGAGGCGTAGCCGCCGTACGCACCGAAGACGGCCACGGTGAGCGAGACGCCGAAGACGCCCCCGAGCTCGCGCATCGTGCTGTTGATCCCGGATGCCGTCCCGACGTCGCGGTCCTCGACCGCGGCGACCACGGCGCTCTGGCCGCAGGGCACCGCCAGCGAGACGCCGATGCCTCCGACGACGAACGGCCCGAGCGCGTCGAGGTAGTCCCCGCCCGCCGTGACCGTGCCCGCGAACCACAGCATCGCGAGCGCCTGGATGCTGAGGCCGGTGACGAGCAGCGGGCGCTCCCCGATCCGGTCGGCGAGCGCGCCGGCGGCCGGGGCGACGACGATGAAGGTGCCGGTCCACGCCATCAGCCGCAGACCCGCCTCGAGCGCGCTGTCGCCGAAGCCGAACTGGAGCAGCTGGCCGTAGAAGAAGACGGCCGAGAACAGGGACGCCAGGGTGAGGAACGCGGCGACGTTGCCGGCGACGAAGCCGCGCCGGGCCAGGAGCGCTGCCGGGACCAGCGGCCGCGGCGCGCGACGCTCCCAGAGCACGAACGACCCGAGCAGACCCAGACCGACTGCGATCATCGTGACGACCTCCGGGGCTCCCCAGCCCTCGCCGGCGCTGCGGACCATGGCCCACACGAGCGCGAAGCAGCCCGCGCCGAGCAGGGTGACACCGGGTACGTCGAGGGTGCTGTCGGGGACCCGGACCTCCGGCACGTAGCGGAGCGCGAGCGGCGCCGCGAGCAACCCGATGGGCACGTTGACCCAGAAGATCCACTGCCAGTCGAGGCCGCCGAGTACCAGCCCGCCGAGCAGCGGGCCGCAGGCGACGGCGATGCCGGTCACGGCGCTGTAGAGGCCGACCGCCTCGCCGCGCCGCTCGGCCGGGAAGGCGCCCGTCAGCAGCGCCAGCCCGAGGGTGAGGACCAGCGCACCACCGGCGCCCTGCACTGCGCGCATGGCGATGAGCAGCTCGGGGCCGGTCGAGAGCGCGCACCCGATCGAGGCCAGCGCGAACAGCGCGATGCCGAGGGCGTAGCAGCGGGCCCGACCGAATCGGTCGCCGATGACGGCGGCCGGCACGAGAAGCACCGCGAGGCTGAGGTTGTAGGCGTTGACCGTCCACTCGAGCTCGGTCAACGAGGCGCCGAGGTCACCTCGGATCGTCGGGATCGCCGTGGAGACCACCAGCGTGTCGATGGCGGCCATGAAGGAGCCGAGGGAGGTGAGCACGATGACCCACCGACGGTGTCGAGCGTCGAGCATGAGTCCTCCAGGAGAGTGGCAGCACGTGTTGCTGCCTCGTCTCCTGTGATCCGGGGGTCAGCCCGAACTCATCGGCCCGAACTCATCGGCCCGGTCGCCAGCGGCAGGAAGACCTCGTCGACGATCGAGACGAGGACGTCGTCGGGCACAGGGCCGAGCCGCATCATCGCCTCGTGGCGGAAGAGGTCGGAGACGACGCTCGTCACGCGCGGGGTGAGCCGGTCCCGCTCGACCTCACCGCGCTCGACCGCCCGGTCGAAGATCAGGTCCAGCGACGTCGGGCCGTCGTCCAGGACCAGGCGCCTCAGCTGGTACGGCGTCGTGCCGGTCTCCTGGTAGTAGCCGCCGAGGTAGACGACGAAGAGGCCCATCAGCCCGACGCGCTTGTCGTTGGTGTCGCGCAGCAGCGCGAGGAGGTCCTCTCGCAGGCTGCCGGTGTCGGGCGGCTCGATCCGGTTGCGGTCGCTGATGAACACGACCGTCGCCTCGGCCAGCTCCCGCTTGGTCGCCCAGCGCCGGTAGACGACCGTCCTGCTGGTCCCCGCGCGCTGCGCGACGGCATCGATGGTGAGGGCGCCGTACCCGACCTCGGCGAGCTCCTCCCAGGTCGCCTGGAGGAGGGCGTCCTCCAGCTCGGCGCCGCGACGGCGGCGTGCGGGCGTCTCGCTCTCAAGATCCACTTGCGTATCTTATCGCGCGGATCTACGCTGGCGCCACAAGAGACACCCGCGTATCTAATAATCGGAGCACCATGACCCAGCAGACGTCCGTCGCGCCGACCGGCACCGCGCTCGACCCCCAGCTCAAGCGGATCGCCGCGGCCGTGATCACCGGAGCCGTCGCCGTCATCCTCGACACCACCATCGTGAGCGTCGCGATCCACGAGCTCGGCAGCGCGCTCGACGCCTCCGTCAGCACGATCCAGTGGGTGAGCACGGCGTACCTGCTCGCGATGTTCGTCGCGATCCCGATCTCCGGGTGGGCGCAGAGCCGGCTCGGCGCCAAGCGCCTGTGGCTGGTCGCGCTGACGCTCTTCCTGCTGGGCTCCGTGCTGTGCGCGTTCGCCTGGAACGTCGAGAGCCTGATCGCGTTCCGCGTCGTCCAGGGCCTCGGCGGCGGCGTGATGATGCCGCTGATGACGACGATCCTGATGCAGGCGGCGCACGGCCAGAACGTCGGCCGCCTGATGGCCGCGGTCAGCCTGCCGGCGGCGCTCGGCCCGATCCTCGGCCCGGTCATCGGCGGCCTGATCCTCAACTACCTCTCGTGGGAGTGGCTCTTCCTCGTCAACGTCCCGCTCTGCATCGTCGGGTTCGTCCTGGCGGTCCGCCTGCTGCCGGCGGACCGCGACACGGTCCGCCCGGTGCGCCTCGACACCGTCGGGATGCTGCTGATCTCCCCCGGCGTCGTCGGCGTCATCTACGGTCTCTCGAACGTCGGCGGCGAGGGCGGCTTCGGGCGCTCGGACGTGCTGGGGCCCCTGCTTGCCGGCCTCGTCCTGCTCGGGGCGTTCGCCGTCTGGTCCGTGCGGGCCGGCGACCGCGCCCTCGTCGACGTACGCCTCTTCCGGCACCGGGCACTGACGTCGTCGACGGTGCTGCTGTTCCTCGCGGGCCTCGGCCTCTACGGCTCGATGCTGCTCCTGCCGCTCTACTGGCAGGAGGTCCGCGGCGAGGACGCGCTCGGCGCCGGGCTGTTCCTGATCGCCCAGGGCGTCGGCGCGCTCGCCTCGCGGACCCTCGCCGGTCGCCTCACCGACTCCCTCGGCGGTCGCTGGGTCGCCGTGGGCGGCTTCGCGGTGCTCGCGCTGGCGACCGTGCCCTTCGCCTTCGTCACCCCGACCACGAGCGAGACGTTCCTGATGGGCGCTCTCTT
The DNA here is from genome assembly GCF_001425175.1 of Nocardioides sp. Root1257. Lineage (GTDB taxonomy): Bacteria > Actinomycetota > Actinomycetes > Propionibacteriales > Nocardioidaceae > Nocardioides. The sequence goes on from NZ_LMDV01000001.1 coordinate 370,647, forward strand.
CATTCGCGGGCTCGGCTTCGGCGCCGTCACCATCCCCCTGATGACGGGCGCGTACGTCGGTCTGGAGCGGGACGAGATCCCGCACGCCAGCATCATCACGCGGGTCGCGATGCAGCTCGGCGGCTCGTTCGGCGTGGCCGTGCTCGCGGTCATCCTGACCAGCAGCGCGTCGGGTGCCACCGACCTCGCCGGCGTCGCGGACGCGTTCGACATCGCCTTCTGGTGGGCGATCGGCTTCACGGTCCTGGCGGTCGGGCTGTCGTTCCTGCTGCCCGGTCGGCCGAAGCCGGTCCTCAGTGACCCGCGAGCCAGGTGACGGCGCCGAGCTCGGGGTCCCAGCGGCGCAGCTCGGTGAGCGAGAGCTGCACGTCCTCGTGACCGAGCACGTCGACCGCCCGCTGCGCGGACCCTCGGTCCAGACGGCGGGCCAGGGTCACGTGCGGGAGCCAGCCGACGTGCTGACGGTCCGGGACCTGCACGCGCACGGCGAGCACCCGGCGTACGACGTCGTCCTCGATGTCGAGCACCCTGGCCACGGTGACGCGTCGCCCACCGAGCAGCACCAGGCCCGCCGTCCGCGCACGCACCGGCAGCATCGTGCCCAGCCGGACCCGGGCCACGTCGACGGCGCTCTCGGGCAGGACCGGCGCCGACACCACCGTCACGTGCGGCGTGTTGGTCGCGCTCTGGTGGTCGAGCTGCGAGGGCAGCCCCGCGTCGTGCAGCGCCTGCCAGTCACGGCGCACGACCTCCCGGCCGGCCTCGTCCGGCACCAGCTCGAGGGCGTGGAGCCGGGGCATCAGACCGACGCCTGGACGCGTGCTTCCACCATGCCCCGAACCTAGCGATACTCCGGGCATGGCTCTCCTCGACAGCTGGACGCAGTCCTCGTACGCCGCCGACGGGGTCACCCACCCGACGTACCGCAAGGGCAGCGGCCCCGGCGTCATCGTCATCCACGAGATCCCCGGCATCACCCCCGACGTGATCGCGTTCGCCGAGGAGGTCGTCGACGCCGGCTACACCGTCGTGCTGCCGCACCTCTTCGGCACGCCCGAGCGGCTGATGTCGCTCGGGTACGTCGGCCAGGTCTTCCCGAAGGTCTGCGTGAGCCGGGAGTTCACCACGATGGCGACCGGGCAGACCTCGCCGGTCGCGGGCTGGCTGCGCGCCCTCGCGCGGGACCTGCACGCGGAGCTCGGCGGCCCGGGCGTCGGGGCGCTCGGCATGTGCTTCACCGGCGGCTTCGCGCTGGCGATGATGGTCGACACGTCCGTCGTCGCCCCGGTGCTCGCCCAGCCGTCGCTGCCCTTCCCGGTGGGCAGGAAGCGCGCCGCCGACCTGAACCTCTCCCCCGCCGACCTCGCCGACGTCCGTGCCCGCGCGGCCGGCGGCTGCCAGGTCCTCGGCCTGCGCTACCGCGACGACGTCGCAGTCGGCACCCGCTTCGACACCCTCACCGCCGAGATCGGCGACGCCTTCCTCCGCGTCGAGTTCGACGGCAAGGGCCACTCGACCCTCACCGAGCACCGCCAGCAGGAGGGCGTCGACCGCGTCCTCTCCTTCTTCGCCGAGAAGTTGAATCGAGACTTCTGACGTTTGAATCGAGAGTTGTGACCGTCGAGTCGGGACTTCTTGTCCCGGGATGGGCCACTTCGTGCCCACAGCGGACCTGATCCGCCCGTCGTCCACAGCCACTGGTCGGGGCCGAGGCCGACGCTGCCCGGCCCGATCATCGTCGGAGGATGACGCACTGGCCGGATGTGCCCTTCACCCGCGCCGAGCTCGCCGGACTCGGCCTGGCTGCCACTGACCTGCGGCGCGGGCAACGTGACGGAGACGTGCGCAGGATCCTGCGCGGTGTCTTCGTCGCAGCCCGACTCGACGACACGCTCGAGCTCCGCGCCGTCGCGGCTGCCAAGGCAACGCCGGAGGGTCACGTGATCGTCGACCGGACCGCCGCGTGGCTGCACGGCGTCGACATGCACGCGTACGGCGAGCTCGACGGCATCCCGCCCGTCGAGACCTGCGCACTGAGATGGAGCGCACCGACAACGCTGGGCGGGATCGCCGGCCGCACCCGGGATCTCCGGCCCGAGGACCAGATGCGGATCGGTGGAGTCTGCGTCACCACCCCGCTCCGCACCGCGCTGGATCTCGGCTGCTGTCTGCGCCGCCGAGAGGCGTTCGCAGCGCTCTGCATGATCGCTCGGGCACACCACCACACCCGTCATGACTACGTCCGGGCGCTCTCTCGGTACCGACGAAGGCGCGGCGTCGTCCAGCTCCGCGAACTCGTGGCACTCGTGGACACCCGCTTCGAGTCCCAGCGCGAGGCGTGGTGCTTCCTGGCGATCGCGGACGCCGAGCTGCCCCATCCGGAGCCGCAGGTCTGGATCGAGGTCGACGGTGCACCGACGTACCGGCTCGACCTCGCCTACCGTCGCCTCCGGGTGTGCGTCGAGTACGACGGCCACGACGCGCACTCCTCCGAGCAGCAGCGGGAGCATGATCGCAAGCGGCGGCAGTGGCTCACCGACCACGGCTGGACCGTGGTCGTCGTACGCGAGGGTGACTTCACCGGCGAGGGGCTCGAGCGATGGCTCAGGGAGCTGCGCGCAGCCCTCACTCCGGCGTACACGAGTCGACGCTGGTGACCAGAACTCTCGACTCGCGCGTCACAACTCTCGACTCGACCGTCACAACTCTCGATTCAACCGTCAGGCGGAGAGGATGAGCCCGCTGGTGGGGACGCCGGTGCCGGCGGTGACGACGAGGTGCTCGACGCCGTCGACCGGGTTGACCGACGTGCCGCGGACCTGACGGACGCCCTCGGCGATGCCGTTCATGCCGTGGATGTAGGCCTCGCCGAGCTGCCCGCCGTGGGTGTTGAGCGGGAACGCGCCGTCGACCTCGATGCGGCCGTCGGCCACGAACCCCGGCGCCTCGCCGCGGCCGCAGAAGCCGAGCTCCTCGAGCTGCATCAGCACGTACGGCGTGAAGTGGTCGTAGAGGATGCCCATCCGCATGTCGTCGGGGCCGAGCCCGGATTGGCGCCACAGCTCGCGCCCGACGACGCCCATCTCGGGGATGCCGATGTCGTCGCGGTAGTACGACGTCATCACGAACTGGTCGGCACCGCTGCCCTGCGCGGCCGCTGAGATGTACGCCGGGGTCTGCTTCAGGTCGCGCGCCCGCTCGGCCGACACGACGACGAGCGCCTGCGCGCCGTCGGACTCCTGGCAGCAGTCGAGCAGGTGCAGCGGGTCGACGATCATCCGGGAGGCCTGGTGGTCCTCGATGGTGATCGGCTTGCCGTAGAAGAACGCGTTCGGGTTGGTCGCCGCGTGCCGCCGGTCGGCGACGGCCACGGCCCCGAAGTCGCGCGAGGTCGCGCCGTACTCGTGCATGTAGCGGGTCGCCTGCATCGCCACCGTCGCGGCCGGCGTGCCCAGGCCCATCGGGTAGGACCAGGCGTTGTCGAGGCCGTTGGTGTTGACCTGGGTCGCCGCGGCGACGGAGAACTGGCCGAAGCGCGACTCGGAGCGCTCGTTGAAGCCGCGGTAGCAGACGACGACGTCGGCCACCCCGGTCGCGACCGCCATCGCGGCCTGCTGGACGGTCGCGCAGGCCGCGCCCCCTCCGTAGTTGATGCGGCTGAAGAACCGCATCTCCTTCATCCCGAGCTCGCGGGCGACCGCGATCTCCGAGGAGGTGTCCATCGTGAACGTCGTCAGGCCGTCGACGTCGTCGACCGTCAGCCCGCAGTCAGCGAGTGCGTGCTGCACCGCCTCGACGGACAGCTGGAGCTCGGAGCGCCCGGAGGCCTTGGAGAACTCGGTCGCGCCGATGCCGGCGATCGCCGCCTTGCGGTAGAGGCTCACAGCGCCACCCGGACGGTGCCGGTCACGTGGTCGCCGAGCGAGACCGAGCCGACGACCTTGATCGTCGCGATGCCGTCCTCGACCGACTCGACCTCGCCACGGAACGTCAGCGTGTCGTACGGGTGCGCGGGCGCGCCGAGACGGATCGCGATGCCCTTCAGCTCGGTGTCGGGCCCGGCCCAGTCCACCACGTACTTCTCCACCAGCCCGTTGCTGGTCAGGATGTTCATGAAGATGTCCTTGGACCCGGCCGCCTGGGCGACATCGCGGTCGTGGTGGACGTCCTGCCAGTCCCGGGTCGCGATCGCGGTGCTCACGATCGTGGTCGGGGTCATCGGCAGGCTCCACTCCGGGATCTGCTGGCCCGCTTCCAAGGTCTTCATGCTCGCCTCCAGATCGGCAGGGTCAGGTCGTCGTCGATGCGGCGGTAGCCCACCCGCAGGCGCATCCCGATCTCGATCTCGGCGTCCACCCCGGAGTCCGACACAGCGTCCACGACCTCGCCGACCATCCGCACGCCCTCGTCGAGGTCGACCAGCGCGATCACGATCGGCAGCTCCTTGCCGGGGACCGGGGGGTAGCGGTGCACGACGTACGAGAAGACCGTTCCGGTGCCGGCGGCAACGATGTGGCCGCGGTCGAACTTCCCACACTCGACGCAGGTGGGGCCCGGCGGGAAGCGCAGCGCCCCGCAGGCGTTGCACTGCTGGATGCGGAGCTCGCCGATCGCGGTGCCGTCCCAGAAGAACTGGGAGTCCCGGCCCATCATCGGCCGGATGACGCCGGCGGTCATGCCTTCTCCCCCTTGTCGCGAGGGATGAACTTCAGGACCCGGAAGAGCATCGTGGCGACCACCTCGCTCTGTCCGTCTTCATGGCGCACGTACCAGGTGTTGCGCGAGGTCACGAAGTAGCCGACGCCCATCGCGGTGCTCTTCGGGCCGGCGACCGAGTCCAGCGCCGTGGTGACCCGGAGCTCCTCGCCGACGCGCAGGTAGCGCTCGTAGGTCTGCTCGCAGTTGGTGCCCAGGACGGCCGTGTAGCCCTCCTCGGTGAGCACCTCCATCATCCGGCTCAGCGGGTCGTCGGACGGCCGGCGGCGACCGAGGCCCGGCATCGTCCAGACCTGTGCCATCGACGGCGGCGCCTCGCCGTTGCGGAAGCGCGGGTTCTCGTAGCCCATCGCGTCGAGCCAGGTGCCGATCGTCGGCTGGTTGACCTCGTACGGCGCCATCGACTCCGAGGCCTCGCCGAGCGCCTTGATGCGCTCGGCCTCGGCCATGATGCGCTCGTGCGCGCCCTCCACCTCGGCCGCGCTCATCGAGGGACTCGCGGGAGGCCCATGCCGAACATCGCGATCAGCTCGCGCTGCACCTCCTGCACGCCCCCACCGAAGGTGAGCACGAGGTTGCGCTTGGCCTGTCCGTCCAGGTAGGTCATCAGGTCGCCGGTCTCCTTGTCCGAGGGGTCGCCGTAGCGGTGCACGATGTCGACCAGGTCGGCGGCGAGGTGCTGGACCTGGTCGGCCGCGAAGACCTTGGACGACGAGGCGTCGCCGACGGAGATCTCGCCCACCGCGGCAGCGCGGGCGACCTCCCAGTTGAGCAGCTCGTTGACCCGGAAGACCGCGGTCACCTCGCCCATCACCCGGCGTACGTCGGGCCGGTCGATGACGCCGGCCTTCGTGGCCCACTCCGCGACCCGGTCGCGCAGTCCTTCGAGGCGGCCGGCGGGGCCGAGCATCACGCGCTCGTGGTTGAGCTGGGTGGTGATCAGCTTCCAGCCCTGGTTCTCCTCGCCGACCAGCATGTCGACCGGGACCCGCACGTCGTTGAAGTACGTCGCGTTGACGTGGTGCGAGCGGTCGGCGGTGATGATCGGCGTGAACGAGTAGCCCGGGTCGGACGTGTCGACGATCAGGATCGAGATGCCCTTGTGCTTCGGGGCGTCCGGGTCGGTGCGGACGGCGAGCCAGAGATAGTCCGCCTGGTGCCCACCGGTGGTCCAGAGCTTCTGCCCGTTGACGACGTAGTGGTCGCCGTCGCGCTTCGCCGTGGTCCGCAGCGAGGCGAGGTCGGTGCCGGCGTCGGGCTCGCTGTAGCCGATCGCGAAGTGCACGTCGCCCGCCAGGATCCGCTTCAGGAAGAGGTCCTTCTGCTTCTCGGTGCCGTACTTGATCAGCGTCGGCCCGACCGTCTGCAGGGTCACGGCCGGCAGGTGCACGTCGGCGCGCTGCGCCTCGTTGGCGAAGATCGTCTGCTCGATCTCGCCGAGCCCGTGGCCGCCGTACTCCTTCGGCCAGCCGACCCCCATCCAGCCGTCGTCGCCCATCTGGCGCACCACGCGCTGGTAGGTCTCGCCGTGCCGGTCCAGCGCCATGTCGCGGTGCTCGTTGCCGTCGGCGAGCCCGGTGAAGTACGCGCGGAGCTCGGCCTTCAGCGCCCGCTGTGCCTCCGTGAGTTCGAGGTTCTTGGTCGTCGGGTCCTCGACCTGCACGTCCTCGGCCTGGACCCCGAGCGCGTGCACGAGGTCGGTGACCCAGGAGAAGTAGCGCGACATCGGGTAGGTGATGTCGACGCCCATGCCGCCGTGCAGGTGGTGGCAGGTGCGCATCAGGGCGGGCGCCTCGTGGCAGACCCAGTACGCCGCGACCGCGAGGTCGTCGGCGGCGTCGATGCCGTTCGTGATCCGCCACGCGGCGTTGTCGGCAGCGAGGTCGAGGGTGCGCGACGCGATGTAGACGTCGGCGATCTGCATCGCGACCGCCTGGAACTCCGCGAGGGTGCGACCGAACTGCGTGCGCCCCTTGATGTACGTCGCCGTGAGGTCCCGCGCGCCGGCGGCCAGGCCGGCCGCCGTGAGGCACTGACCGGCGACCCCGAGGTCGAGCAGCACCCGCGCGGCGTCGTCGCCCGTCAGGAGCTCGGCGGCGGCGCCGTCCAGGACCACGGTGTGCTGGGGGGTGCCGAAGCTCGACATCGTCTCGAGCAGCTGGACGCCCGCACCGGACGGGTCCACCAGCGCCACCACGTCGCGGTCGCCGTCGCGGGCCGTTACGAGCAGCCGGGTGGCGCGGTCGGCGTACGTCACGCCGATCTTGCGGCCGCTGACCGTTCCGTCGGCGTACGACGTGGCCGGGCCGAAGTCGCGCACTGCGGGCGTCAGCACGGTCTCGCCCGAGGCCACCCCGGGCAGGAGCGCCGCCTGCTGGTCGGGCGACCCGGCGGCCGCGAGGGTCAGGACGCCGCAGCAGAGCGTCTCCCAGACCGGGAGCTGGACGGCGCGTCGACCGGTCTCGCGCAGCAGCACGGCCACCTCGGCCAGCCCGAGGCCCTCGCCGCCGTGCTCCTCCGGCACCGGCAGCGCGAGCAGGCCCGCGCCCGCGAGCGCCTGCCAGGTCTCGCCGGGGTCGTCGCCCGCACGGTCGAGCGCGTCGCGCACGACCGAACCCACCGCCTCGATCGCCTCTGCCGTCGAATGCAGATCCTGCGTCACGTACATCTCCTACGACCGTCTCGGGTACGAACGGAATGCGAAACTGTAACCTGTTCTACTCTAGCCGGACCCGAACGTCGAGAGTGAGGATCTGTGCGACCACCGACTCCCCGGACGCTCCTGAGGGCCACGCTCGCCCGCAAGATCTACGTGCCGTACGTGCGGATCCCCGAGGGCCGGACGGTCGAGCTGCCGGGCCGGGGCACGACGTACGTGACCGACACCCCGGGCCCGAGCCCGGACTCCCCCACCGTCGTGCTGCTGCACGCGGTCGGGTGCACGGGCCTGCTCACCTGGTTCCCGGCGATCGAGCCGCTGTCGCGGCGCTTCCGGGTGGTCACGCTCGACCAGCGCTGGCACGGACGCGGGATCCAGTCCGAGAAGTTCTCGCTCGCCGACTGCGCCGATGACGTCGCCGCCCTGGTCGACGTGCTGGGGCTCGAGGAGGTCATCGTCGCCGGCTACTCGATGGGCTCGATCATCGCCCAGCGGGTCTGGCGCCAGCACCCCGAGCGGGTGGCGGGTCTCGTGCTGTGCGCCACGACCGACCGGTTCCGCGCCTCCGTCGCCGAGCGGGCGTTCCACGAGAGCATGGAGATCGCGATGCTCGGTACCCGCGGCCTGTCCCGCTCCCGGGTCGCGGTCCGCGCCGCGCGTACGGCGGCCCGCGCGCTCGACCTGCAGCCCGACGACGTGCACGAGTGGGCCTTCGCCGAGTTCCGCAGCACCAGCCCGTGGGCCGTCGGTCAGGCCGTCGCGGCCCTGGGTCGCCACCACTCGCGGCCGTGGCTGTCCCGCATCGACGTGCCGACCGCGGTCGTCCTCACCCGGCAGGACCACGTGCTGCCGCCGCGGCACCAGCTCGCGCTCGCCCGTCGCATCCCCGGCGCGACGATCCACGACATCGAGGCCGGGCACGCCGCGTGCGTGCTGCAGTCGGAGCGGTTCGTGCCGGCGTTCCTCGAGGCGGTGACCACGGTCAACGCGCGGCGTCGCGACTTCAGCCGCCGGAGGCCGCCTTCTTCTTGCGTGCCTGCTTGATCGACGTCGGCCGCTTCTGCTGGCCCACGGCCGCCTTCAGCGCGGCCAGCTCCACGGGGAACCGCGCGACCAGGTCGTCGACGTCGGGCAGCGACTCGCGGCAGGCGATGATCCCGACGTGCACCTGGCCGTTGTTGGAGGCCACGGTGACGTTCAGCCCGGCGCCGTGGAAGACCGGTCCCAGTGGGTAGAGCCCCTCGATGCGGGCGCCCATGAAGTAGAGCGGCACCGGCGGGCCCGGGACGTTGGAGATGACCAGGTTGTGGACGACCGGGTGCTTCTCGGGCAGCTTCAGGCCGGCGTACGCGCGCACGGCGAGCCCGAAGGTCCGCGGCGCCGCGAACTCCGCCCAGTCCTGCAGCGAGTCGGCGCTGATGGCCTGGTGGTGCTCCTTGGCGTTCTTGTTGCGCTCGGCCATGTCCTGCAGGCGCTCGAGCGGGTCCTCGGTATCCGTCCCCAGCTTGGCGAAGAGCGCCGAGACCTTGTTGGCACCACCCGACCGCTGCGACTCGTCGCGCACGGAGACCGGCACGGTCGCGAGCAGCGAGCTCGACGGGAGCTCGTCGCGGTCGAGGAGGTAGGAGCGCAGCGCACCGCCCGCGACGGCGAGCACGACGTCGTTGACCGTGGTGCCGGTGGCGTTCTTGACCTGGCGGATGTCCTCGAGGTCCATGTCGGCCAGCCCGATCACCCGGTGACCGGTGATGGTTCCGTTGAACGACGTCCGCGGGGCCGAGAACGGCGCCGCCATCGCCGTACCGGCGCGGGCCCGGCCGACGGTCTTGGTGACCAGCTGCGCTGACGGCGTCACCAGGCGTACGGCGTTGAGCGGTCGCGTGAAGGTCGTGACCAGCGCGCGGCCGAAGAGCTCGCCCTGGCCCGGCTCGTGACCGCGGTCGTGCGACTCGGGCTCCGCGATCGGGGGCTGGTCCGCCTCGAGGCTGCACAGGTGGAAGAGCAGGTTGGAGCCGGACACGCCGTCGACGGTCGCGTGGTGCATCTTCATGAACACGACGACCTTGTCGTCGTCGTACCCCTCGATCACCCACATCTCCCACAGCGGCCGCGAGCGGTCCAGCGGAAGTCCGGCGAGGTGGCCGGTCAGCTCGGCCAGCTCGGCACGGCCGCCCGGTGAGGGCAGCGCGAGCCGGTGCACGTGGCGGTCGATGTCGAAGTGCCGGTCGTGGACCCAGATCGGGTGGTCGAGCCCGAGCGGCACCTTGCGGAGCCGCCGGGTGAACTCCGGGACGTCGCGGACCCGGCGGTCGACCTCGTCGCGGAACGCGCCGAACCCGTAGCCGCCCGGCATGGTGCTGGGGTCGAGCACGATCACCCCACAGACGTGCATCAGCTGCGCGGGCGTCTCCAGGTAAAGGAAGCTCGCGTCGAGCCCCGACAACCGATCCATGCGTGCACCCCTCCGACTCCCCATGCAACGTGTTCTAGTTCTAACGACACGGCTGCCGCACGGCAACGGGTGACGGTCGTCTCATACCCGGCGACGCGCGAGTCGACTCCCCCTCTACATTTGTCGGCATGGGGTTCCTCCGCCGTCAGCTCGTGACCGCCGCTCTGACCGTCAACGCGATCCGGCCGGTGCCCGGCTACCAGGCGAGCATCCCGTCGTTCTTCGCCGGCTGGCTGACCACCGAGCTCGCCCCGCACCTGATGGCCCTGACCGCCGCCGACACGGCCGTCCACGTTTCCAGACGAACGGCAGAGCGCCGTCGGCCGCGGCGTCGCCTGGGCCTGGCCCTCGCCGGGCTCAACCTCGCCGGGCAGGCCTTCCTGGTCGACCAGGCCCGGCGGTCCAGCGCGAAGGTGGAGGCCGCCCTGGTCGAGGGCCTCGGCGTCGACTACGTCGAGCAGCTGGACGCCAAGCCGACCCCGGCCGAGCTCGCGACGCCCTGGCGGCGACTGGTCAACCCGTTCCGGATGCGCAACGTCGACGTCGTGGTCGACAAGAACGTCGCGTACGCACCCGAGCACGGCAAGCGCGGGCTGCTCGACGTCTACCGGCCCGCCGCCGGCACCGACGGGCGCGCTCCCGTGCTCCTGCAGGTGCACGGTGGCGCCTGGACGATCGGCAACAAGGACCAGCAGGGCATCCCGCTCATGCAGCACCTCGCCGCCAAGGGCTGGATCTGCGTGGCGATCAACTACCGACTCGCGCCGCGTGACCCGTTCCCGGCCCAGGTCGTCGACGTCAAGCGCGCGATCGCGTGGATCCGCGACCACATCGCCGAGTACGGCGGCGACCCCGACTACATCGCGATCACCGGCGGCTCGGCCGGCGGGCACCTCACCGCGCTGGCCGCCGTCACCGCGAACGACCCCGACCTCCAGCCCGGCTTCGAGGACGCCGACACCAGTGTGGCCGTGGCCGTGCCGCACTACGGCGTCTACGACTTCGCCGGCTCCACCGGGCTGCGCAGCGCGGAGCAGATGCGCGACCGGTTCCTCGCGCCCCGCGTCGTACGCCGCCGCTGGGCCGAGGCCCCCGACGTCTTCGAGGCCGGCACTCCCCTGCTCCGCGTCGGGAAGGACGCCCCGGACTTCTTCGTGATCCACGGCGCCCACGACTCGCTCGTCGCCGTCGACCAGGCTCGCCTGTTCGTCAACCGGCTGCGCGAGGTCTCCGGCGCCACGGTCACCTACGCGGAGCTTCCGGGCACCCAGCACGCCTTCGACGTCTTCCCCTCCATCCGGTCCGCCCACGTCGTACGCGCCATCGACCGCTACCTGCACTGGCACTGGAACGGCTGGCGCCGCGAGCGCGCCACCGCCTCCGTCTGACCCGCTCTGACCCTGCGGACAGAGGTTCGGCACCTGCGACGGAGGTCCGCACCCCGGTGGGCTGCCTACGGTCCCTGACGTGCCCCCTCACCTCGCCCGTCCGCTGACCGCCCTCGCGCTCCTCGTCACCCTCGCCGGCTGCGGGATCCCTGCGGACGGCGGGTTCGCCGACGACCGGCCGCCGAGCGGACCGATCGACACCGACCGGCGCACGGTCAGCAAGCTCGACCACGACCTGCTCGCCGCGCTCCAGGACGCCGCCCGGGATGCGCAGGACGACGGCATCGAGCTGGTCGTCACCAGCGGGTGGCGCAGCAAGGCACACCAGCGACGCCTCTTCGCCCAGGCCGTCACCCGGTACGGGAGCGAGGCCGAGGCCCGCCGCTACGTCGCCAGCCCGCGCACCTCAGCACACGTCACCGGAGACGCGGTCGACGTCGGTCCGACCGACGGTGCGTACTGGCTGGGCCGGCACGGCTCCGACTACGGGCTCTGCCAGGTGTTCGCCAACGAGATCTGGCACTTCGAGCTGGCCACGAAGCCCGGCGGACACTGTCCCGAGATGTTGCAGGACGGCTCCAGCCGCCGCTGACCTCACAATGGGGCCATGGACACCGTCTCGTTCCGGCTGTGGCCGCCGGTCGCGATCGGGGCGCCGCTGCTCGCCGGCTGGGTGGCCACCGCGCAGTGGGGCGACCCGGTCGACCTCGGCGGTTGGCGGGTGCCGCTCGGCTGGGCGCTGGCGATCGCCTTCGTCGTCTGGAACGGATGGTCGCTCTGGCTCTTCGCCCGGCACGAGACCGGGCTGCTGCCGGGCCAAGCGACGCAGTCGATGATCGAGGAGGGTCCCTACCGGCTCTCCCGCAACCCGCTCTACGTGGGCCTGCTCGCCCTCTACGTCGCCGTCGCGCTGCTGGTGCCGTCGTTCTGGGCGCTCGTCCTCTTCCCCGCTGCCGTGCTGCTCGTCCGGTGGGGCGCCATCCGGCCCGAGGAGCGGTTCCTGCACGAGCGGTTCGAGACGGCGTACGACGACTACACGCGGCGCGTGCGGCGCTGGCTGTGAGCCCGCCTAGGCTCGGGGCATGAGCGACGAGCAGACGATGGCCGGCCGCACGGTGCTGGTGACGGGCGCCTCCGACGGCATCGGGGCGGAGACCGCGCGGGTGCTCGCCGCCCGCGGCGCCACGGTCCACGTCACCGGGCGCTCGGCGGACAAGCTCCGGCCCGTCGCCGAGGCGGTGGGCACCGAGCCGCTCGTCGCCGACTTCTCGCGGCTCGACGACGTGCGCCGGCTCGCGGACCAGGTCGGCGAGCGCATCGGGTCGCTCGACGTGCTGATGAACAACGCCGGCGGCACGTTCGCCCCCTCGAAGCGGACCCACGACGGCCACGAGCCGAACTTCCAGGTCAACCACCTGGCGCCGTTCCTGCTCACCCACCTGCTGCGCCCCCGGCTCCAGGCGGCCGGGTCCTCGTTGGTCGTCAACACGTCGAGCATCGGCAACCTGGCCGGGAAGGTCGTGCTGGACGACCTGGACTACGAGCACCGCCGCGCGATCGAGTTCCTCGCCTACGGCACCGGGAAGCTGATGAACATCCTCGTCACCCGCGGGATCTCCCAGCGCTGGTCCGGGGACGGCATCGTCTCGGTCGCCGTGCACCCGGGGCCGGTGGGCAGCTCGTTCGGCCGCGACTCCTGGCTGGTCGGACTGGCCTACCGCACCCCGCTCAAGCGGTTCGCGACGATCAGCGTCCCGGACGGCGCGGCCCCGCTGATCGCCCTCGCGGAGCGCGGCGCGGACCCCGAGATCGACGGGCGCTACTTCAGCCGCTTCGACATCGACGGGCGCGAGAACAAGCAGGCACACGACCAGGTGCTCATCGACGGGCTGTGGGAGCGCTCGGCGGCCCTGGTGGGCGTCCCGGAGGACTGAGCGTGGACGTGGACCTGTTCGCCGGCATCCCGGTCACCGACTACGACCGCGGCGTCGCCTGGATGGAGCACCTGCTCGGCAGGCCGGCCGCGTTCCAGGCCCACGAGACCGAGAGCGTGTGGGAGCTGGCCGAGCACCGCTACGTCTACGTCGTCCTCGAGCCCGAGCACGCCGGTCACGCCCTCGTCACCGGCTTCCTCGGCGACCTCGACGGCTTCCTGGCCGGCGCGGCCGAGCGCGGGCTCGAGCCCGACCACCGCGAGATCTACGACAACGGCGTCCGCAAGGCGATCTTCCGCGACCCCGACGGCAACGAGATCGGATTCGGCGGCGGGCCTGTCGACGACCCCCAGCAGGAGTAGGCACATGGACCTGGAGTTCTCCGGAGACGTCTGGCACTGGCGCGGGCCGGCGCCGCACCACTTCGTGTGGGTGCCCGAGGAGGACGCGGCGCAGATCGAGGACGTCGCCGCGGCCGTCACCTACGGCTGGGGCATGATCCCGGTGACCGTGCACCTCGGCGGCTCGAGCTGGACCACCTCGCTCTGGCCGAAGGACGGCGGCTACATCGTGCCGCTGAAGCTCGCCGTACGACGGGCCGAGGAGGTCGACGTCGGCGACACCGTCGACCTCCGGCTGACGCTCGACGTCTGACCGGTCAGCGGCGCTTCTTCACCTTCGCCTTGATCGTGTAGCTCCCCGTCGAGGTGGCGGTGTTGCCCGCCCGGTCGACCGCGGTCGCCGTCCACCGCACCAGCGTGCGCTTCTTCGACTTCTGCTTCTTGGTGGTGACCTTGCAGGACGCGAGCCCGGAGAGCGCGTCGGTGCCCTTGCAGACCAGCTTGCGGGGGCTCTTGTACGTCGCGCCGCTGCGGGCACCGGTCACGATCACGCCGGGGCGGGTCGCGTCGATGTTCACGGCCCCGCTCGTCACCGACCCGGTCGAGCCGAAGGTGTCGGTCACGGTCCGGGAGACCGTCTGGTCGCGCCCGTCGGTGCTCAGCAGGACGGGCGCCGGGCAGGACGCGGTGAGCGGCAGGGTGCCGGCACACGCGAACGTCACCGTCACCGGCGTCCGGAACCACCCGTTCCGGACGGACGAGGACGGAGCGAGCGTCGCGGTGATGCTCGGCGTGTCGTAGCGGTCGGTGACCAGCTCGACCTCCGGCGTGCTGGGCGACCCGGCACCGGTCACCACGGCGCGGAGGCCGGAGACCCCGGGGGTGGTCGAGCCCGTCAGCGTCGCGGAGTAGGTCCCGTCCCCGTTGTCGGTGACAGTGCCGAACGACTGGCCCGGGTCCGTGCTCACGAACGACACCGTCAGCCCGGGCATCGGCGCCCGGCTCGCGCTGCGTGCCAGGGCGGTGACAGGCACGGTCGCCGTGCCGGTGCCGAGGATCGCGTCGTCGATGGGGCGCAGGGTGACGGAGTAGCCCTCGGTCGCGACCGAGGCACCGACGAGGGTCGGCGCTCCCGCGCCGGTGACCGTGACGCCCAGGTTCGCCGAGCCGATGGTCGTCGAGCCGGAGAGGGTGGCGACGTACGTCCCGTCGCCCGCGTCCGTGACGGGTCCGAAGGACTGGCCTGCGTCACTGCTCCCGAAGGACACGTCGAGGCCGGGCAGCAGCACCCCGCTGGTCGACTTCGCCGTCGCCGTCACCGGTACCGAGTCCAGCCCGGTCGCGACGAGCTTGGTCGTCACGGGCTTCACCGTGACCGTGTAGCCCTCGGTCTCGACCCCACCCGTCGCGACCGTCGGGGTGCCGGTCGCCGACGGCGTGATGGTGGCCGTGCCGACCGTCGTCGATCCGCTGAGCGTCGCCGAGTAGCTCCCGTCGCCGTGGTCGGTCACGGTGCCGAACGACTGGCCGGGGTCGCTGCTCTGGAAGGTGACCGGCAGGCCGCTCAGCGGCGTGCCGCTGGCGCTCTCGGCCGTCGCGCTCACGGTCAGCGAGTCGGCACCGGTGGCCACCAGCTTGCCGGTCACGGCGCCGACGTTGAGGACGTAGCCCTCGGTCGTCACCCCGGCGGACCCGGACACGTCGTACACGCCGGTGCTGCCCTTCGCGGTCGCGGTGACGGTGGCCGCGCCCGCGGTCGTGGATCCCATGAGGGTTGCGGAGTAGGTGCCGTCGCCGTGGTCGGTCACCGGTCCGAAGGACTGGCTCGGGTCGGTGCTGTCGAACACCACCTCGAGGCCCGAGACCTTCGTCCCGTCCTCGAGGCTCGCGGTGGCGCTCACGGTCGTCGAGTCCGCGCCGGTCGCGACGATCGTGTCGTCGGCGACGTCGACGCTGACGTCGGTCACCGGCCCGGCGTCGTAGCTGATCTTCAGCTGCGAGCCCACGGTGCGCTCGGCGAGGGCGAGCGCCCCGCCGGCCGGGACCAGGCTCGACCCACCGCCACCGCCGGCGCCGTAGTACTGGTTGGTGCCGCCACTGCCGCCGCCGTAGAGGCCGCCGCCTCCGCCGCCTGCGCCGCGGAACGTCGTCCCGGTGTAGCGGGACGAGCCGCCGGTGCCGTACGTGCCGGCGTTCCCGTTGCCGCGGCCGCCGTTGGCGTACGACGCGTCGACGCCGCCCGCGCCACCTGCGCTCGCGGTGCCAGCGCCGCCGCCCCCTGCGGGTCCACGGACGCCGGCGTAGTCCGGTGCCGCGGCCCCGGCATCGCCGGCCGCGACGTCGCCGCCTCCGGAGATGCCGCCGGCCCCACCGCCACCGCCAGCGACCACGACCCGCGAGCCGAGCTGCGAGCAGCCGGTGTCCGAGGCGCCGCAGGTGCGCAGGTCGGTGGCACCGCCGCCACCGCCGGCGCTGCCGTTGGAGCCGGCCACCGGGGTGCCGCCGCCGTTCCAGCCGCCCCAGCCGCTGCCGCCACCACCGCCGACACGGACGTAGAAGACGTCGCCGGGCTCGACGGACAGCGTGGCGGTGACCCTCGCTCCCCGGCCGCCCACGGACGTCGCACCCGGGGCACCGACCGCGTCGACGTCGATCTGGTAGACGCCGTCCGGGACGACGAAGGTCTGCTCCCCGCCCACGTAGCTGAAGAGCACGGTGCTCGCGACCGCCTTCTCCGCCGGGAGGTACGTCGGGGCTGCCGCGGTGCTGGGAGCGGCGATGAGCGCAAGAGCCGGCGCGACCAGCGCGAGCGCCAGCGCCGTACGCCGGAGTCGCTGCGGGCAGAGGCGGGAGGTGCGAGACATCGGGGCTCCGGGATCGAGGAGGCGGACGGGTCGGGAGTGCGTCGTCATCGGCGGCGGGCGGGCTTCCGGATCGTGTAGCTGCCCTTCACCGAGGCGCTGTTGCCGGCCCTGTCGAGGGCGACGGCGGTCCAGCGCACGAGCGTGCCCTTCGCGGACCGGGACTTCTTGGTGGTGATCGCGCAGGACGCGACGCCGGAGAGCGCGTCGGTGGCCTTGCACGTCAGCCTGGGCGCCTTGGCGTACGCCTTGCCGTTCTTGGCCCCGGTGACCTTCACCGTCGGCTTCGTCAGGTCGATGCTGACGGGGGCGCTGGTGGCCGACCCGGTCGCACCGAGGGAGTCCGTGACCGACCGGGTCACGACCTGGCGGGCACCGTTGCCGCTCAGCACGGTCGCGGCCGGGCAGGCGGTGGTCGGCAGCATGGTCCCGGTGCAGGCGAACGTGACGGTGACCGGCGAGCGGTACCACCCGTTGCGGGCGGGCGTCGCGGCGCTCACGGTCGCTGTGAGGCCGGGCGCCAGGTAGGCGTCCGACACGAGGTCGGCCGGCACGGTCGCCGGCGAGCCGGCGCCGATCACCCGGGCCGATATCGACGCGGTGCCCGCCGTCGTGGAGCCGGTCAGCCGCGCCGAGTAGGTCCCGTCGCCACGGTCGCTCACGGAGCCGAAGCGGTGTCCGCCGTCGGTGCTCGAGAACAGCACGTCCAGGTCTGGGACGGGCTGGCCGCTCGCCGTCTGCGCGCGGGCCATCACCACCCGCGTCGCCGTGCCGGTCGCGGTCAGGTGCTCCGCCATGGGCAGGACGGTGATGGAGTAGCCCTCCGTCACCACCGTCGCGTTCGTCACCACCGGGCTGCCGGCGCCGGTGACGATCGCCGTCACGGTCGCGCTCCCGACGTCCGTCGAGCCGGTCAGGACGGCGGAGTAGGCGCCGTCGCCGTGGTCGGTCACCGGTCCCACCGCCTGCTCGGGGTCGGTGGTGCCGAAGGACAGGTCGAGGCCCGGGAGCGCCCGGCCGCTCGCGGTCTCGACCTGGGCGGTCATCGTGAGCACGTCCCAGCCCGTCGCCACCAGGGACCGCACCGGGCTGCCGACCACGACCGTGTAGCCCTCGGTCGCGACCGAGGTGCCCGTGAGCGTCGGAGCCCCGGCACCGGTCACGACCGGGGTCACGGTGGCGGTGCCGGGCGTGGCCGACCCGGTCAGGGTCGCGGAGTACGTCCCGCCTGCGCCGGCGCTCACCGTGCCGAAGGACTGCCCGGCGTCGGTGCTGGCGAACGAGACCGACAGGCCGGTGAGCTTCTTGCCGCTCGTCGACTCGGCCGTCGCGGTCACCGTGGCCGAGTCGTGGCCCGTCGCCACGAGCGTTTTCGTCACCGTGGCGATCGAGACGGTGTAGCCCTCGGTCGCGACCGAGGTGCCCGTGAGCGTCGGAGCGCCGGCACCCGTCACGACCGGGGTCACGGTCGCGGTGCCCGGCGTGGCCGACCCGGTCAGGGTCGCCGAGTACGTCCCGCCTCCCCCTGCGCTCACCGTGCCGAAGGACTGCCCGGCGTCGGTGCTCACGAACGAGACCGACAGCCCAGTGAGCTTCTTGCCGCTCGTCGACTCGGCCGTCGCGGTCACCGTCGCCGTGTCGTGCGCCGTCGCCACGAGCGTCTTCGCGACCGTGGCCACCGAGACGGTGTAGCCCTCGGTCGCGACGTCGAGGGTGCCCAGGACGTCGTTCGCGGACGTGCTGCCGGCCGCCGTCGCGGTGACGGTCGCGGTGCCGACAGTGGTCGACGACCGGAGGGTCACCGAGTAGGTGCCGTCCGCGTTGTCGGTGACCGGCCCGAACGACTGCCCGGGGTCGGTGCTGCTGAAGTCGACGTCGAGACCCGGGATCCGGGCGCCGCCCTCGGTGCGTGCGGTCGCGGTGAGCACCCGCGTGTCCGCACCGGTGGCGACGAGCACGCCGTCGGCCGCGCGCACGCGCATCTCCGTGACGGGGCCGAGGTCGTAGGAGACCGTGATCGATGCCGCGGTGCCGCGGTCGGAGACCGTGGCGGCCCCGCCGGCGGGCACCAGGCTGGAGCCGCCGCCACCGCCGCCGCCGTAGAACCGGAGCAGCGCGCCCCCGCCGCCGCCGTACACGCCGCCGCCGCCACCGCCGCCGCCCGCGTAGGAGATGTAGCCACCGATGCGGATCGAGTCACCGCCGGTCGTCAGCGTGCCGGCCTCGCCGTAGCCGGCGTACTCCGAGGAGTCGGAGGGGGCGGCCACGCCGCCGGCGCCGCCTGCGGACGCCGTGCCTGCTCCGCCGCCACCTGCGGTGCCGCGGGGGCCGCTGGGAGAGCTGCCCGCCTGGCCCGCGTCGCCGCCGGGGATGGTGCCTCCGGCGCCGGCGCCACCGCCGCCCGCCGCGACGAGCACACGCGACGAGATCGAGTCACAGCCCTGGACCGCGGCCGGGCAGGTGCGCACGTCGGACGCGCCGCCGCCACCACCGCCGGCGGTGTCGGACTGACCGCCCCGGCCGCCGCCGTTCCAGCCCCGCGCTCCGGAGAGGCCGCTGCTGCCGCCTTGGCCGCCCACCCACAGGTAGAGCGTCTGCCCGGTCGTCACGGCGAGCGTGCCGGTCACCTCGGCACCTCGACCGCCCGGCGAGCCCCCGGCGTCGCCGCCCGCCGCGCCCACGGCCTTGACCTGCACCGCGCTGACGCCCTCGGGCACGGTGAACGTCTGCTGGGTGCCGGTGTAGAGGTACGTCGAGGCGTAGAGGTGCGGGCCGTCCGCGACCGTGGGTGTCACGCCGGCCGCGTCCGCCGCGACGGTGGCGGCCGGCAGGAGCGCCAGCACGGGCGCGACGAACGCGAGGACGACGGCGGCGCGGGACACACGGACGAGCGGGCGGGGCATGGGAACTCCGGAGATCGGTATCGACGCGGCCTCGTGACCCTAGGCGCAGAGCGACGCGGTGTCCGGCGTTTCGGTCCGAACTCGTCCGCAGGGGTGGAGCGGGTCAGCGCGGCAGGCCGAGGATCCGCTCCCCCGCGACGTTGCGCAGGATCTGGGTGGTCCCGCCGGCGATCGACAGGCAGCGCGTGTTGAGCATCTCCCACACGTCGGCGCGGACGTCGTCGGCAGCGTCGAGCAGCACCGCGTCGCCGTGCAGCGCGACGACCAGCTCGGCACCGTCCTGGCGGTTGCGTACGCCGAGGAGCTTGGCCACGCTCGACTCCGCGCCGGGTCCCTGGCCGGCGAGCGAGCGCATCGTGCCCCGCACGCCCAGCAGCGCGCAGACCGTGGCGAGCGCGATCGAGTGGCCGACCGCCACCCGCTGCGCCGCGCTGGCGCCCGTCGCCAGCTCGATGGCGCGCTCGGTGCTCTTCGAGAGACGCGCGGTCGCCATCGCGACCCGCTCGTTGGCGAGCGTCGTGCGGGCGAGCTTCCAGCCGTCGTCCACCTCACCGACCACCAGGTCGTCCGGCACGAAGACGTCGTCGAGGAAGACCTCGTTGAAGAGCGCCTTGCCGGTGATCTCGCGCAGCGGCCGCACGTCGATGCCGTCGCTGTTCTTCATGTCGACGAGGAAGTAGCTGATCCCCTTGTGCTTCGGGACGTCCGGGTTGGTGCGCGCCAGGCAGATGCCCCAGTCGGCGCGCTCGGCGACGGAGTTCCAGACCTTCTGGCCGGTCAGCCGCCAGCCACCGTCGACCTTGGTCGCCTTGGTGCGCAGGGACGCGAGGTCCGACCCGGCACCGGGCTCTGAGAAGAGTTGGCACCAGGTGATGTCGGCGAGCAGCGACGGCCGCACGAACCGCTCCCGCTGCGCGTCGGTGCCGTGCTCCAGGATCGTCGGAACCGCCCAGCCGGCGATCACGATGTCGGGCCGGGTCAGCTCGGCCCGGGCGAGCTCCTGGTCGAGGACGACCTGGGTGACGGCGTCCGCCCCCAGCCCGTACGGCGACGGCCAGTGCGGCGTCAGGTAGCCGGTCTCGACGAACGCGGCGCGGCGCTCGTCAGCCGGCAGGGCCGCGATCCGCTCGACCGTCGCGCGGATCTCGTCGCGGATCGCCTCGTCGCGTCCGTCCAGGTCGAGGTGGACCCGGCGCCGGGTGCCGGCGACGGCGGCCGCGGTGAGCCGCTCGGCGGCGGCGTCACTGTCGCCGACCAGCGCCCGCAGGCCCAGCGCCCGGCGGAGGTAGAGGTGGGCGTCGTGCTCGAAGGTGAACCCGATGCCGCCGAGCACCTGGATGCAGGACTTCGCGACCTCCACCGCACCGTCGAAGACGACCGCCGCGGCGACGTCGACGGCGAACGCCCACTGCTCGTCGTCGCGCTCCTCCGGATCTGCCGCGCACACGCACGCGACGTCCCAGGCGGCTGCGGTCACTGCCTCGGCCGTCTCGAGCATCTCCGCGCACAGGTGCTTGATCGCCTGGAAGGCGCCGATCTTCTGGCCGAACTGCTCGCGCACCTTCGCGTACTCGACCGCCGTGGCCAGGCACCACCGCGCGACGCCGGCCGCCTCCGCGGCCGCCAGCGTGACCGTCGTACGCCGGAGCAGGCCGTCGGTCAGGTCGGGTACGGCGACGCCGGCCGCCCGGTCGACCACCCGCACCGACCCGTACCGGCGGCTCAGGTCCAGCCCCACCGACGAGGACGCCTCGACCGCGTCCCGTGGGTAGAGCGACCAGCCGCCGGACGGGTCGGTGAGGAGGAAGTGCGTGGCCGAGGGGACGTCCCACACCACGTCGGTGAGACCGACGGCGACGACCGCGTCCGCCGGAAGGTCGGGGACGACGAGCGAGGCCACCGCAGGGCCGAGCAGCGGCCCGGGCACCAGCTCGTGCGCGCACGCCTCGAGGGCGACCGCCAGGTCGAGCACCGTGCCGCCACCGCCGCCCGCGCCCTCGGGGACCGCGATCGTGGCGATCCCCATCTCCAGCGACGCCGCCCAGACGTCGCCGAACGTGGCGTCGGCGTCGGTCTCGGCCTGACGGGCGAGCTCGCGGCCCCGGAGGTCGGCCGCCCACTTGCGCAGGCTCGCAGCCAGCTCGACGTGCTCGTCGGAGATCCCGATCGACATTCTTCTCCCGTGCGGTGGTTGAGAGCCGCGTTCGCAGGCTCCTCGAAATCTAGAACGCGTTCTAGATCGTAACCGGACGGGCCACCGTTTGCCCACGCATCCAGCGGGGCATCTCCTGTCCGTGAGTGACCGGGGTCGTCGTGACGAGCTGATCGTCCTCGTCACCTTGGTGGTCATCGCGGTCGGCATCGCGGTCGGCGGCGTCATGTCCCAGTCGGGAGGCACCGACGCCCCGCAGGACACCCCGAGCCCTGCGTTCGGCGAAGCCTCCCCGACCCCGACCCCGACCCCGACTCCGACCCCGACCTCGAGCCCGTCCACGTCGGCGGCGCCGGCGGACACGGGTGTGACCGTGTGGGACCAGCCGTTCGTCTACGCCTGCCGGCTGGTCGCGCCCGCCGACGTGGCGCGGGTCTTCGGGCCGTCGGGGGCGCAGGGCTACGTCCGTCAGCAGTACCTCGACCGCACGCCGACGACCGCTGAGCTCAGGGGCGCGAGCGTCTTCGCGTACGGCGGTCTCACCACCCGCTGCACCCACTGGTTCGACGACGTCGCGGGCCACCAGCTCGACGTGGTCGTGTCCCAGTTCCCCTCCGCGGCGCTCGTCCAGCGTCGGCTGACGACACTGCTCCGGAGCACGGGGCGAGGACCGACGAAACGACCGGCCGCTGCCGTTCGCGTCCAGGGGACCCAGGGGCGCCTGCTCTACGTGCCGGACGAGCGCTCGTTCCTCGTCACCGCGGACGACCTCATCGTCGAGGTCCGCTACGCCACCGACGGCGGGCTGGCCTCCCCCCGGCCCCTGACCGAGGCAGGCGTCGCCCGTCAGGTCGGGCTGATGAAGCAGGTGCTCCGCATCGTCGACCAGCACCTCGCCGACGGGACCGCCGTCTCCGGGCCGGTGCCGACCACCGACCGTGTCAGCGGCACGGTCGGGGGCACGCCGTACGTCGAGGCCTGCCGCGTGCTCGGCGACACGGAGTTCGAGGCACTCGAGGCGCCGCTGCCCGAGCCGGTCGTCGTCGACACGTCCGTGATCCGGCACGACCCCTGGTCCAACGCGGCGGTCAACAGCTGTGAGCGCTCCGGCACGCTGCGCACGGGCAGCGCCCAGACGACCTCGACCTTCGCGGTGCTCGAGGTCCGGGTGGCGCCGGACGCAGCCGCCGCGCAGAAGGTCCTCGAGCAGCACATCGCCCACCGCTACCCGAAGGGCACGGCGGTCGAAGAGCTGTCGACCGACCCCGGTCCGGCGTACGTCATCGACATCCCGGCGACCAGGTCCGACCCGCTGCGCACCCGGGTGGTGCACGTCGTCGTGGGCGAGTACGAGCTGCGCCTGGCGGCGGTCCTCGACGTCGGGCCGCAGCGGAAGTCGGGGCGGCCGCCGACCGACGAGCAGCTGGTCGCCGCCGTCGACGCGTTGGCCCGGGGCCTCGAAGAGGCGGCGTCGAGCGTGCCCTAGGGTCACCCCGTGACCGACGCGATGCCCGCCGACCTCGTCCAGCACGCACTGGCCGCCAAGGGCTTCATGCCCGAGGACGAGGGCCAGCTGCTGCACCGCCACGCCCGCGCGCGGCTCCCCCACGGGCCGGCGCTCGAGGTCGGCACCTACTGCGGCAAGTCCGCGATCTACATCGGCGCCGCCGCGCGCGAGGTCGGCGGGACGCTCTTCACCGTCGACCACCACCGCGGCTCGGAGGAGAACCAGGCCGGGTGGGAGCACCACGACGCGTCCCTGGTCGACCCGGAGCTCGGACTGATGGACACCCTCCCGGTCTTCCGCCGCAACATCGCGCTCGCCGGCCTGGAGGACCAGGTCGTCGCGGTGGTCGGCAGGAGCACCACGGTCGCGGCGCACTGGCGCACTCCCCTGTCGCTGCTCTTCATCGACGGCGGGCACGCCGAGGAGCACGCGCAGAACGACTACACGGGGTGGGCGCACTGGCTGATGCCGGACGGGCTGCTCGTCATCCACGACGTCTTCCCGGACCCGGCCGACGGCGGGCAGCCGCCGTACCACGTCTTCCTGCGCGCGCTCGAGAGCGGCGCCTTCACCGAGGTGGAGGCCCTGGGCTCGATGCGGGTGCTGCGCCGGACCTCAGGGGACGCTGGGGACGCTGTCGGCTGAGGGGCAGCCGCACTCGAGGCCGAGCTCGGCGAAGTGCGGCGCCAACGAGGTGCCGCGCATGATGCCGGAGCCGGCCGTGCTGTGCCCGGCGACCTCGCCGAGGGCGTCGATCGCCAGGATCACCGCAGCGGCGGTGTACGACGTGTACTCGACCGGCCAGTAGACGTTGCGCGGCTCGCCCTCGGGCACGACCTCCGCCTCGTCGCCGTAGACCCAGCCGGTCCAGTAGCGACCGTCGTCCTCGCGCAGGTGCTGCATGTCCTGGATCAGCGTCAGCGCCCGGCGGTGGTCGCCGAGCGTGTCGAGCGCCATCGCGAGCTCGCAGGTCTCGGCGCCGGTCACCCACGGGTTCGTGTCGACGCAGAGGATGCCGAGCCCCGGCCGGACGAACTCGTCCCAGCGGCTCTCGAGCAGCTCGAAGGCGTCCCGGCCGCGGACCGCGCCGCCGAGGACCGGGTAGTACCAGTCCATCGAGTGCGCCGACTTGTCCTCGAAGAGGTCGCGGTGCTCGCGTACGGCGTGGCCGAGGCGGCCGCCGACGAGCTCCCACTCGGGCTGGGGGTCGTCGAGCAGGTCGGCGAGCGCGACGCCCGCGCGCAGCGACTGGTAGATGCTGGACGAGCCGGTCAGCAGGCAGAAGTCGTCGACCGGGGTCCAGTGGATGCCGCCCCACGAGGTCTGCAGCGACACGACCCAGTCGAGCGCGGAGCGCACCGTGGGCCAGAAGCGCTGGACGAACGCGATATCGCGGCGCACCAGCCAGTGGTGCCAGATGCCGACCGCGAGGTAGGCCGTCATGTTGACGTCGCCGCGCTCGTCCTCGGGCTCGCCGTCCACGATCTTCATCGGGAACGAGCCGTCGGCGCGCTGCATCGTCGGCATCCAGGCGTAGGCACGCTCGGCGGCCTCGACCTCGCCCCCGACGAGCATCGCCATGGCGGCCTCGACGTGGTTCCACATGTCGACGTGCTCGCCGACGCTCCACGGCACGGCCCCGCACGGCTCCTGCATGGCGACGATCGACGCCGCTGTCGCCGCGACCTGCTCGGCGGTGAGGATGCCGTCGACGTACGGGAGCTGCGCGAGGGGGTCCGTCATGCGACGTCCGGCTTGCGGAAGTACAGGACCATGCTCTTGCCGATCAGCGGGTCGAGGACCTTGCCGGCGTACTCCAGCGTCTTGGGCTGCTTCATGATCTCCCAGACCAGGAGCTTGTGGTAGGTCCGCGCGAAGAAGTTGTCGTCGTTGGTGACGCCGACCGCGCACTTGATCCACCAGTACGGCGCGTGCAGGCCGTGGGCGTAGTCCTTGCCCTCGAAGATCATCGCGCTGCCGGGCGTGCCGTCGTTGTAGCGGCCGGCCTTGGTGACCTTGTCGACCAGCTCGTGGTCGGTGTAGATCCGGATGTGGCCGCCCGGGGCGTTGTGGTAGTCGTCCGAGAGCTTCCAGTTGATGACCTCGGGCAGCCAGCGCGGGACCGAGATCGCCAGGGTGCCGCCGGGGCGCAGGACCCGGACCAGCTCGGTGATCGCGTCGACGTCGGCGTGGATGTGCTCCAGCACCTCGGCCGCCACGATGCGGTCGAACTCGCCGTCGGCGAACGGGAGCTGGAGCGCGTCGCCCTGCTTGATGTCGGCGGAGGCCCCCGCCGGGACCTCGCCCTGCTCCTTCATCGCACCGAAGACCTCGAGCACGTTGGCGAGCTCGTCCGCGTCCATGTCGAACGCGACGACGTCGGCGCCGCGCCGGTACATCTCGAACGCGTGCCGGCCACCGCCGGCACCCATGTCGAGCACCCGCTCGCCGGGCTGCAGGCCCAGCCGGTCGAAGTCAACGGTCAGCACTTAACTCTCCTCCTGCTCACGCCGGTTCTCTGCCCGATATTGGGCGATCACTTCCTCGTACGCGACGGCGACCTTCGCGGCCACCGCTCGCCAGCTGAACAGCTCCTCGACCCGCTGACGGCCGGCGGCGCCGTACCGCGCCTGGCGCTCGGGGTCGTCGAGCAGGGCCGCGATCGCGGCCTCGAGCTCGCCGACGTCGCCCGGCGTGACCAGGTCGGCGCACAGGCCGTCGGGGCCGACGACCTCCGGGATCGCGCCCGCGTCGGACGCGATCAGCGGCGTGGCGCAGGCCATCAGCTCCGCGGTGGGGAGCGAGAACCCCTCGTAGAGCGACGGCACGCAGGCCAGCTCGGCGCTGCCCATCAGCTCGACGAGCTCCGCGTCGCTGACGCCGTGCACGAAGTGCACGTGGTCCCCGATCGAGAGCTTGTCGATGAGCTTCTCGGTGCGGCCGCCGGCCTTGGGCTTGGTGACCAGGAAGAGCTCGAGGTCACGCTCGGTGCGCAGCTTGGCGAAGGCCTCGAGCAGCGTGGCGATGCCCTTCATCGGGGCATCGGCGCTGGCCATCGCCATGATCCGGCCCGGCACCCGAGGCTTGGTCGGGGGCACGAACGCGTCGTCGACGCCGAGCAGGATGACCTGCATCCGGGCCGGGTCCACGCCGAAGTCCTTCGCGATGTCGCGCTTCGAGGTCTCGGACGGGGTGAGGATCTTGCGGGCCTGGCGCGCGACGGCGGCCTGCATCTTCACGAAGCCGTACCAGCGCCGGAGCGTGAGCTTGCGCCACGGGTTCCGGGTCGCGGCGATGTCGATGCGGCGGTCGTAGCTGATCGGGTGGTGCAGCGTGGTCAGCAGCGGGAGCCCGAGCTTCTCGATCTCGAGCATGCCGTAGCCGAGCACCTGGTTGTCGTGGACGACGTCGAAGTCGTCGACCCGGTCCTTGAGGGCGCGGACGGCGCGCAGGCTGAACGTCTTCGGCTCGGGGAACCCGGCCGCGCACATCGTCGCGAACTCCTCGACGTCGATGCGGTCGCGGAACTCCTTGAGCGTGGGCAGCCGGAAGGGATCGGGCTCGCGGTAGAGGTCCAGGCTGGGCAGCTTGGTCAGCTCGACGCCCGGGTCGAGGTCGGGGTAGGGCTGACCCGAGAACACCTCGACCGAGTGGCCGAGGTTGACCAGCTCGCGGCTGAGGTGGCGGATGTAGATGCCCTGTCCCCCGCAGTGCGGCTTGCTTCGATACGACAGCAATGCGACTCGCATCCGCACCTCAATCTCTCAACAACTCGGACACGATGCCCTCAGCGGTTTCAACGGCCCAACTGGAACGTGTTCCTATTTTAGACCACGAACAGTTAGCCTAGTGGTCGTAATCAACGGGACTCTCGGGGGTTCTCTAGACTCTGCGGACCAACGTCGTTCCGAACGTCAACCTGCATGGGAGTCCGTGTGAGCAGCGCCAACTCGCTGGCAGTCGAAGATCTCGGCTCGGCCGCGCAGCGCGATCGTCGCAAGCGGATCCTCGACGCCACGATCGCGCTGGCCTCGGAGGGCGGCTTCGACGCCGTCCAGATGCGTGGGGTCGCCGAGCAGGCCGACGTCGCCCTCGGCACGCTCTACCGCTACTTCCCGTCCAAGATCCACCTGCTCGTCTCCGCCCTCCAGCGCGAGTTCGAGCGCTCCGAGACCGCGCTGCGCGACCGGCCCGTCGAGGGTGACACCGCCGCGGACCGGGTGATCTACACGCTCAAGCGCACCACGCGCGGCATGCAGAGCGACCCGAAGCTGACCGAGGCCCTGACCCGGGCGTTCATGTTCGCCGACGCCTCCGTCGCCGCGGAGATCCACCAGGTCGGCATGCTGCTGACCACGATGCTCACCCGCGCGATGTACCCCGAGGGTCACGACACCCTCACCGAGGACGACGTCCAGATCGCGCGCGTCATCGGCGACGTCTGGCTCTCCGCCCTCGTCGGCTGGGTCACCGGGCGCTCGACGGCCGCCGAGACCGGCCAGCAGATCGAGGTCGCGGTCAAGCTCCTGCTCCGCGACTGAGCTACGCCTCGAACTCGACGACCTCTCGCTCGAGCCAGGTGTCGACCTTGGCCGACAGCAGGGTGAGCTCGTAGACCAGCTCGCGCTGCTGCTCCTCGTCGGTGAGCCCGTCCACATAGCCGGGCACCTGCGCGCGGTACAGGTCCGCGACCTCGGCGAAGCCGGACGGCACCCGCCTGACCCGGACCCGGTTGCTGCTGATCGTCTCCCCCGACTCCATCGTCCCGGCGAGCACCGCGATCCGCCCGCGGTCGAGCGCGTGGACCTTGGTGCCCTCGGGCGCCGTCGTGATGTACCAGACCTCGGGCCGGTCGGACCGGACGAAGCGCATCACGCGGCTCGCCGCCGCACCGGACTCGTCGACGGTCGACACGGCCACGACATTGGTGGCCGCAGCGACCTTGGCGAAGGTCTCACGGGCGCGCTCGGCGAAGGTCGTGCTGTCCTGGCGGTTCGCCTTCGCGAAGGCGAGCGCTGCCTGCACCGAGTCGAAGCGCTGCTCGCTCTCGATGAAGTAGAGGATCTGCGGGACGTACGGCGAGATGTCCTCGTCCTCGTAGTAGAACGACTGCCAGCGCCGGCCCGCGTGCAGCTCGCTGGTGAACCTGGCCCGTCGGCCCGCCTCGTAGCGGGCCAGCCGTCGCCGTCCCCACGCCGTCCCCAGCAGGCTGCGGCCGAGCTGCACGCCGATGATCGCACCGAGGACGACGTTGACGGCCAGCGGTCGCCACCAGTCCGGTCGCCGCGGCAGCGTGCTGTCGACCGCGAAGAAGATCAGTGCACCCACGACCCCACCGCCGAGGGCCGCCAGCACCGTCAGCACCGCCCGGTAGCGGCGCACCTCGAACCGGATGGCGTCGGCGGCGCGCTGCCTGCTCTTGACGTGCAGCTCGCGCTGCTTCATGTCGGCGACGAGCGCCTGGTCGGCGGGCGAGAGCGGCATCAGTCGACCCCGTTGGCCCGGTAGAGGCCCCGCAGCTCGTAGGTCTCGATGTCGCCGTAGGGCTGGATCTGCACCGCTCGCTGGAGCACCCGGTCGGCCTGCGGGCCGTACTTGTCGGAGTACCAGGTCTCGGCGATCTCGAGGCGCAGGGCGAGGCGCTGCTCGTCGTACTCGCGACGGCTGTTGCGTGTCTGCGCCGACACGCGGTCGAGGAGGTGCAGGCCGAGGAAGATGAGGACGAAGGCGAGGAAGAGGATCTCGAGCAGGAACACCGTCCGGTCCCACATGTCGAAGCCCTCCTGGTAGCTCCACCACCCGCCCTCGTCGTCGCGGTGCAGCAGCGACGAGGCCGTGATAAAGACCGGGAGGACGACGAAGAACCAGCTCACCAGAACCCAGACCGCCTGGAAGACCTTGGTGCGGACGTGACCGCGGCCGAAGAACCACTCGACCGTGACGTCCTTCTCCGAGACCTCGTGGACGACGTAGGAGGGGCGGTCCGTCATGACGGCTCCCTCCCGTGCACCTCGCGGGTGCCCTGCAGGCTGTCGGAGCGCTCCGGCGACTTCCACGAGCCGCCGTCGCGGCGCTCCCAGACCTTGCGGACCGTCGGCACGAACTCGACCACGACGGTCCAGGTGTTCACCATCCAGTAGACGAGCATGTATGCCGGCGCGAAGAGGATGTACTTCAGGGTCCGGCCACCGTCGTTGTAGTACGACGCGGCGCTCAGCTGGACGAGCCCGATGACCATCTGGAGGGCCACGAAGATGCCGACCATGTACCAGTTGTGCCAGAACCGCTCCCAGTTCTGCGTCACGGCCATGAGGAGCTGGGTCAGCAGGAAGAGCGCCATGCTGATCCAGTAGAGGAAGCTCCAGAAGACGCTGAAGCTGTAGTCCAGCACGATCGGCATCATCCGCCAGCGCCGGATCGGGTGCCGCAGCAGTGCCGGCCCCTTGGACACGAGGACGTAGATGCCTCCCGACGACCAGCGACGCCGCTGCTTGACTAGCGATCGGGTCTGCTCCGGCACGTCGAGGAAGAAGCGGATGTGCGCCGCGAACAGCGCCCGCCAGCCGGCGCTCTGCATGTCCCACGCGATCGCGATGT
Organism: Nocardioides sp. Root1257; assembly: GCF_001425175.1. Taxonomy (GTDB): domain Bacteria; phylum Actinomycetota; class Actinomycetes; order Propionibacteriales; family Nocardioidaceae; genus Nocardioides. The sequence goes on from NZ_LMDV01000001.1 coordinate 400,157, forward strand.
CCTCGGTCGGCTGCTCCGCGTGCCAGCCGCCGACGTCGAGCACGGCCTGCCTGCGGTACATCGTGTTGGCCCCCGAGAACGCGAAGAGCCCGCCGTACGACATCTGCGAGCGCTTGATCAGCCCGATGATCGAGTTCAGCTCGTTCTGTTGCGCCTCCGCGGTGAGCGTCGTGCGGTTCGCCGCCAGCATGTTGCCGGTGACCGCCCCGACGTTCTGCCCGCCCTCGCGCTCGAAGTAGCTCAGGTACTGCCACAGCGCGTCGGGGTTGGGCCTGGTGTCCGCGTCGTTCGAGAGGAGGAAGTCGCCGCGCGCGAACGCCAGCGCGACGTTGAAGCCTTGCGCCTTGCCCCTGTTCTTCACGATCGAGACGACCCGCAGGTCCGGGTACTCACCCTGCAGAGAGGCCAGGATCTCGGCGGTCCGGTCGGTGGAGGCGTCGTCGACGACGATGATCTCGTACTTGTCCGACGGGTAGTTGAGCATCGTCTCGAGGTAGCGCACGGTGCTCTCGATCGACGCCTCCTCGTTGTGCGCCGGGACCAGGATCGTGACGAAGGGCTCGCCGTGCTCCAGGTAGCGCGGACGATCGCGGCGCTCCGAGAAGACGTGGTAGTAGAAGCTCGAGACGAGGAACGCCAGGCCGCCGACGATCGGGTAGGCGATCAGGACGAAGATCAGCAGCTGGACGAACCAGTCGGCGCCTGAGCTCGGCATCCCTCCTCCTTCGCGCGCTCTTCGCGCACGATCCTAGTCAGCGCCCAGGGCGGCCGGACTCACCCGAAGAAGGTGGCCGTTGCCGCCACCGCGACCCCGATCGTGAGGACGCCCAGGTTGACGCCGATCAACGCGTACAGGAGGTAGGCGGGCCCGCTCGACAGCGGCAGCGCCTCGTCGCGCTCGCGCGACCTGGTGAAGGGGGCCACGACCGCCAGCAGGACCACGACGCCCGCGGTGGTCACGACGGTCTCTGCGGGGCTCACCCGCGGCCCATCGGCGGGCCGCCCGCCGACCTGAGCGACTCCGCGGCGCCGCTACCCGACGTACGGCGCGGTCGAGCCGCCGAGCTCCATCTCGGGCAGGCCGAGCTTGCGGTGGTCCCAGGAGCGAGTGCGCTCGGGGTCGAGGCGGATGGCTGCGCGGTTCTTGGCCATGAACTCCACGAACGGCTTCATCTCCTCGGTGTACGGCGCGTTGTAGCGCTCGAAGATGTTGACGCAGACGTCCCACACGACGTCCTCGTCCTCGATGACCACCGCCTGGCCCTCGATCGCGACGCCGCGCAGCTGGTCGTAGGTGTGACCGGCCTCCACGAGGAACGAGCAGCGCGGGTCGCGGCGCACGTTGACGGTCTTCTGCGCCTTCTTCTTGGTCTCGAACCAGATCTGGCCGTCCATCACGGCGTACCACATGCCGACCAGGTGGATCTGGCCCTGCGGCCCGTAGGTCGCGAGCGTCGAGGAGCGCTGCTGCTGGAGGAACTCGGCGATCTCGTCGTCGGACATGACGACCTGGCCGCGCTGGTTGGCCATCGCTCAGCCCCCGAAGGCGTGGGTCGAGGTGACGCCGCCGTCGATCGAGATCTCGGCGCCGTTGATGTAGGACGACTCGTCGCTGGCGAGGAAGACGTAGAGCGGGGCGATGTCCTCCGGGTAGCCGACCCGGCGCAGCGGCACGCGGGAGGCACCGAACTCCATCGCCGCGTCACCGCCGTGGACGCGGGTCATGGGGGTGTCGATCATGCCCGGGTGGATGGAGTTCACCCGGATCCCCTTGGGGCCGAGCTCCATCGCAGCGCACTTGGTCATGCCGCGGATCGCCCACTTCGTCGCGGCGTACGCCGTGCAGCTGGCCATCCCGGCGAGGCCCTCGACCGACGAGGCGTTGATGATCGAGCCGCCGCCGTTCTTGCGCATCGTGCGGGTGACCGCCTGCATGCCCAGGAAGCAGCCGAGCTGGTTGACCCGCCAGAGCAGCTCGATCTCGTCGACGGGCATCCGCTCGATGTCGCCGAACCGGAGCAGGCCGGCGTTGTTGGCGAGCACGTTCACTGGGCCGAAGCGCTCGTTCGTGTCCTCGACGACGCGCTCCCAGGAGGCCTGGTCGCTGACGTCGTGGTCGGCGAAGTGCGTCCCCGCGCCCAGCTCGTCGGCCAGGGCCTGACCGGGCTCCTTCGCGATGTCGGCGATGACGACCTTGGCGCCCTCGGCGACGAAGTGGCGGACGATCGCCTCGCCCTGACCCATCGCGCCGCCGGTGACGATGGCGACCTTGCCGTCCAGACGGCCGTTCCCAGAGCTCATGCCTCAGGCCCTCAGCTTCATGATCGAGTCGGCGGCGAAGCCATGGGCGGGGTCGCGGTCAGTGAAGTAGCCGCCGATCTGCTTGTCGAGGTCGTCAGCGGTCCAGAGGTCGCCGGCCTTGTCGAAGCGTTCCTCGACGACCGGGGCCGCGACGAGGGCCACCATGCCGCCGTACACGACGAAGACCTGGCCGGTGATGTTGGCCGCGGCGTCGGAGGCGAGGTAGGCGACCACCGGCGCGACGTGCTCGGGCGAGTAGGGGTCGACGTCCATGCCGGACTGGTCCTCGCCGAAGACCTGGGCGGTCATCGCGGTGCGCGCCCGGGGGCAGATCGCGTTGGCGCGGACGCCGCTGCTCGCCATCGAGCGCGCGGTGGAGACCGTGAGCGCGGCGATGCCGGCCTTGGCCGCACCGTAGTTGGCCTGCCCGGGCGGGCCCGACAGGAACGCCTCGGAGGCGGTGTTGACGACGCTGGCGCCGACGGGGCCGGACTCCTTCGCCTGCGTGCGCCAGTACGACGCCGCGTTGCGGGAGAGCAGGAAGTGTCCGCGCAGGTGGATGTGGATCACCTGGTCCCACTCCTCGTCGGACATGTTGAAGAGCATCCGGTCGCGGGTGATGCCGGCGTTGTTGACGACGACGTCGAGGCGGCCGAAGCCGTCGACGGCCGCGGCCATCATGGCGTCGGCGGTGGCCCGCTCCCCCACGTCACCGGCGACGATGCTGGCCTCGCCGCCGCGCGAGCGGATCTCCTCGGCGGTGCCCTCGGCGCCGCCGGGCAGGTCGTTGAGCACGACGCGGGCGCCGGCGTCGGCCAGCGCGAGGGCCTCGGCGCGGCCGAGTCCGGCGCCGGCCCCGGTCACGATCGCGACCTTGCCGTCGAGAGAGGTGGTCGGGTTCGTCATAGGTGAGCTCAGTCCTCCAGGGAGATCGCAGCGCGCGGGCAGGCGGCCACGGCGCGCTTGACGGCGTCGATGTTCTCGGGGGTCGTCTCCTCCGTCTTGAGCTGGAGGAAGTCGTCGTCGTCCAGCTCGAACACGTCGGGAGCCATCGCCTCGCAGAGGGCGTTGGACTCACAGAGGTCGAAGTCGATCTTGATCTTCATGGCTGCCTCAGCTTCCTTCACTGGAGTGACCGGGGAACACGTGCGCGGTCGGGTCGATCACGACGGCCGCGTTGTTGACGGCGGTCGCGGCCTCGCCGAAGCCGACGGCGATGAGCCGGACCTTGCCGGGGTACTCGGTGATGTCACCTGCGGCGAAGACCCGGCGCAGGTTGGTGCGCATCGAGGAGTCGACGACCACGTGGCGCTTCTGCACCTCGACCCCCCACTGCTGGATCGGGCCGAGGTCGGCGATGAAGCCGAGCGCGGCGACGACCGCCTGGGTGGGGCGGGTGGTCAGCTCGCCGTCGACGGTGATGTCGATCGACTCGACGGTCCCGTTGCCGTGGATCGCCGAGACCTCCGCCTTGGTGACGATGTCCACCTTGGGCGAGGCCTTCACGGCCTCGACGGTGCGCTCGTGCGCGCGGAACGCGTCGCGCCGGTGGACCAGCGTGATCGACCTCGCGACCGGCTCCAGGTGCAGCGCCCAGTCGAACGCGCTGTCACCGCCGCCGACGATGACGACGTCCTTGCCGACGTACGGCTGGAAGCTCGGCACGAAGAACTCGAGACCGCGGCCCAGCCAGCCCTCGCCGGCCGGCAGCGGCCGGGGGCTGAACTTGCCGATGCCGGCGGTGATCAGCACGACCTTGGCGCGCACCGTGGTGCCGTCCTCGAGGCCGACGGTCACACCGTCCTCGTCCTCGACCAGGGTCGAGGCGGTGCGCTCGAGCAGGTAGGTCGGCTCGGAGAGCGCGGCCTGCTCGACCAGGCCCTCGACCAGCTCGCGGCCCTTGACCGACGGGAAGCCGGCGACGTCGAGGATCTGCTTCTCCGGGTACATCGCCGTGATCTGGCCGCCCAGCTCGGGCAGCGAGTCGACGACGGCGACGCGCATCCCGCGGAACCCGGCGTAGTACGCCGAGAAGAGGCCGGTCGGGCCGGCGCCGATGATCAGGAGGTCGGTGTCCACGTTCTCAGAAGGAGGCACGACGGGGATCCTTCTCCTCTCGGGCGGCCGGCTCAACTATAACTTGTTCTAGTTTCGCCGGACCCTACCCGATCATCGGGTCTCGATGTTCGAGACCAGCCACCCCTGGTCCGTGTGCACCACGGTCACCAGCGCGCGGTACTGCGCGTAGGACGTCTTCGGCTGGCCGTCCTGCTTCTTCTCGACGTACTGGTTGAGGAAGAGCAGCGCCTGGACCTGCGCCGACGAGGCCTGGACGACGCCCTGGGCGACCGCCTTGACCTGGAGCTTCGTCTGCTGGGCGATGAAGTCGTCCTTGATGCCCTCAGCCGTCTCGCGGTACTCCTTCGCGAACGTGTCGGTCATCTTCTCGGTCGCCTTGTCGACCTGGCCGTCGTAGTCCTGGTACGACGTCGAGAGGATCTGCTCGGTCGACCGGGCCGCCGCCTCGACGGCGGCGCGGTGGCTCAGGTCGCCGGTGACGACGGGACGCGAGGCCGACACCGTCGGCTCGGGGTCGCGGGCCAGGTAGACGATCTCGCCGATGCCCACCAGGGCGAGCACCGCGATCACCGCGATCAGGATGTAGACCGCACGTCGCCGCGGTGGTTTCGAGACAGGACTTCGTCCTTCCTCAACCACCGGAGTGGTCTCCGGGGCGGCGTCCTCGGTGGTTGAGGAAGGCGCGCCAGCGCCTGTCTCGAAACCACCCTTGGTCTCGGGCTCCCGTGGTTTCGAGACAGGACTTCGTCCTTCCTCAACCACCGGAGTGGCCTCCGGGGCCCGCCCCGCGATCTTGCGGGGGCGGCCGGTGCCGGGGCGGGACTGACCCTTGCGCGGGGCGCTCATCCGACGAACTCCACGTTGCTGGTCTTCCAGGCGTCGTCCTCACGGACCAGGTCGAGCTTGATCCGGAACTGCCGGGCGACCGGCTTGTTGCCGGTCGAGGTGTTGGCGACGGTGCCGGTCGTGGCGACGATGACCGACGCGCTGTCCTTGTCGGCGTCGACGACGCCGGCCCAGAGCACCTTGCCCTCCATCACCGACTTCGCCTGGGTCAGGATCTTCACGACGTCCTTCGTGCTGGTGTCGTACTGCTTGGCGAAGTCACCCGTCGCTCCCGCGGCGACGGCGTCGATGCTCGCCTGCGCGTCCTGGTAGTCGATGTTGACGAAGGCCTCGATCTCCTTGCGCGCCGCGGCGAGCACGTCGCCGTACCGCTCCTGCTCCGCGGCCGCGCGCTGCCGGTCCGCGTGCTCCCGCTGGACGAGCACGCCGCCGAACACGACGGCGCAGCCGAGCAGCAGCGCCAGCACGTACAGGCCGAGGTGCAGGCGCCTCACTCGCTCACCGGACCCACCAGGAGCCATTTCCACGCGTCATCTCCCAGGATCGACAGGTTCCCCTGATCGAGGAACCGTACCGGGTTGCCCTGTCGGTCCACCGCACCCTGCACGAAGCCGGTCTCCGGGTCGTACGACGAGCGGTAGAGCCGACCCGGCGACGGGTTGCCCGCCGTGCCGGGCGAGTAGTTGGCGCCGCGCATCGCGTACGGCGGCCCGGCGGTGCAGTGCGCCGGGAAGATCGGGGCGTCGCTCAGGTCGTTGGGCTGCCGCCACTGGCTGCGTGGCTTGTAGCCCTGGGTGCAGGGCGGCTGGCTGGCGAACTGCAGGTTGACGTGGCCGTAGCCGTCACCGGGCGTGCCGGTGAAGCCGGCCGAGATGGTGCGCGGGTAGGTCACCAGCAGCTGCTCGACGCCGTCGAGGTGCGAGACCACGACCTGGTTGACGCTCACCGCGCTGCCCAGCAGCACGGGGAGCGTGGGCTCGAGGTCCTTGAGCATCGCATCGAGCTCCCGGGCGGTGCCGGGAGTGCCGTCGAGGACGGTCTCGAGGTCGTCGTCGCTCGCGGCGAGCGCGTCGGTCAGCGCGTGCAGGTTGCTCGACAGGGAGCGGATGTTCTCCTTCTCGCCCTGCTGGGTGGTCAGCACCTTCTTGCCCTGGTCGAGCAGCGCGATCGTCTGGTCGGTGTGGGCGGACGCCTCGCGGACGAACGTGCTGCCGTTGTCGAGGAGGCGCTGCAGCGGGACGCCGGTGTCGTCGAACATCGTGCCGAGCTCGCGGACCACGGTCGTCAGGTTGTCCTTGTCCACGGAGCTCACGAACTGGTTGAGCTCGACCAGGAGGTCGCCCTCGTCGACCGGCAGCGAGTCCGCCGTGCCGTGCAGGGTGCCCCCGGCCTCGACGTACGGCCCCTTGTCGTCGGGCGGCTCGAAGTCGAGGTACTGCTCACCGACGGCCGAGAGGTTGTGGACGAACATCGGCGAGTCAGCCGGCAGCTTGGTGCCGTCCTCGAGGGCCAGGTCGAGGGTGATGCCCTCGGCCGTGGCCTGCATCTTCGAGACCTTGCCGACCTTGACGCCGCGGTAGGTGACCTCGCTGCCCTCGAACAGGCCCCCCGAGGAGGGCAGCGTGGCGTGCACCGTGATCCCGCGGCCGAGCACCCGGTCGACCAGGCCGAGGTAGGTGCCGGCGATGTAGACGATGCCGACCGCGCTGAGCACGAGGAACGCGCCGATCCTGATCCGTACGCCGCGGCTCATGAGGTGCCTCCGTAGAGCGCGGTCGGTCCCGGGGTCGGCGACGGGTCGCCGCTGGTGAGCGCGTCGGGCAGGCTGCGGCCGAGCAGGTCGCCGAGGCCTGGCAGGCCCGGTATCCCGGGCAGCCCGGGGAGCCCCGGGGTGTCGCCGTCGCCGCCGGGGACCACGTTGACGAGCTTGCAGACGGGGTTGTCCTGGTAGGCCGGCTTCTTGCAGTCGGCGCGGAGCTGCTTGAGCAGGTTCACGGAGTCGAGCACCGCGAGGCAGGCCTTGCTGGTGAGGTCGCCGCTGCGCAGGCACTTCTCGACCTGGGTGAGCACCTCCCCCGGGTTCGGCAGGCCCGGGACGCCGCCGCCGTCGCCGCCGTTCGGGATGATGTTCTCGAGGTTGATGTCGGCGCGGATCGACGTGTTCGCGTAATCGCCCTTGACGATGTCGCTGGCCTCCTTCGGGAACGGGAAGCTCACCAGCAGGTTGAGGCCGGGCGCCAGCGAGTCGCCGGCCGCGTGCAGCTTGGCCAGGATCGGCTGGAGGTGGTCGAGCGAGGCGAGGATGTCGTCCTTGCTCGCCCCGATCACCCGCGTGCCGACCTTGCCGAGCTTGTCGAGGGAGCCGAGCATCGCGATCAGCTCGTCGTGCTGGTCGGCGAGCACGGCGACGGCGGGGCCGGCCACGTCGAGCGCACCGGTGATCGACTTCTTCTCGGCGTTGAGCGTCTCGGTCAGGTGCGCGATCGACTCCATCGCGTTGATGATGTCGGCCTTCTGGTCGTCGATCGTGCCGACGACGTCCTCGAGCGAGCCCAGCAGGTGCCGCAGCCGGTCGGTGCGCCCGTCCATCACCTGGTTGAGCTCGTTGGTGATGGTGCCGAGCTGGGCGACACCGCCTCCGCTCAGCAGGAACGACAGGGCGCCGAGCACCTCCTCGACCTCGGGGTTGCGACCGGTGTCGGCGAGGTCGATCGTGTCGCCGTCGGAGAGCCGACCGGTCGCCGCCTCGTGGGTCGGCGGCTCGAGGGACACGTACTTCTCCCCCAGCAGGCTGACCTGGCGGATGTCGGCGACCGCGTTGTCGGGCAGCTCGACGTTGTTCTTGACGCGCATGGTGACCCGCGCGTGCCAGCCGACCCGCTCCACGTCGGTGACCTCACCGACGGTGACGTCGTCGACCATCACCGGCGACTTCGGGACGACGTTGAGGATGTCGGCGAAGTCGGCGGTGATCTGGAACGAGTTGTCGTCGGAGACCGGCGAGCCGGGCAGCGGCAGGTCGTAGGCGCCGTCGAACTTGCAGCCGGTCGCCGTCACCGTGAGCGCGACCACGAGGACGAGCGCGCGAAGCATCCTGCTCCTGGTCATGACGCCCCACCCATCAGGTGCGAGAGCGAGCCGCCGGACTCGCCGTACCGCTGCTGGACGCTGTTGGCCTCGTCGCCGGTGGCGCTCCGGTTGGCGGCGGACCCGCTGCTGCGCTGGGACGGCGGGATCGTCGGGAGCTGGTCCTCGACCGGCTCGAGCAGCTGCTTGAAGAGCGCGCACGCGAGGTCGGCGCTCTTCGCCGGCAGGTCGGCCTGCTGGACCACCGAGCACAGGAAGCCGTCGGCGTCCCAGAGGTTGCCGCTGACGCCGATCCGCGAGCCGATCGTCCCGGTCTGCGAGTTGTAGGCGAGGCTGAGGTTGCCGATCGCCGTGGGTGCGACCCGGAGGGCGGTGTCGATGCTGTCCTTCTCGGAGTTGATCGTCTGCATCACCCGGGTCAGCTTCTCGACATCGGTCACCAGCGCCTGACGGTTGTCGTGGACGAACCCCTTGACGGTGCCGACGGCGTCCGCGACGGCGGCGAGCGACTGGCGGATCTCGGTGCGCTCGTCGGCGAGCTGCGAGGACACGCCGGCGAGGTCGCGCACGAACGCGCGCACGAACTTGTCGTTCTCCGCGAGCGTCGTCGTGAGCTGGGCGAGCTGGGTCACAGTGTCGAAGAGCGGGCCACTCCCATCGCCGAAGGTCTGGGCCGCGGCCGCGAGCTGGGTGAGCATCTGGTTGCCGAGCTCGCCCTTGCCGTCGAGGGCGTGGGCGCCCGCGGCGAGCACGTGGTCGAGGGTGCCGTCCTTGTTGACGCCGTTGGGCCCGAGCGCCTCCGACAGGTCGCGCAGGCTGGCGTAGATCCGGTCCAGCTCGACCGGCACGGCCGTCTCCGGCAGCGCGATGTCGGCGCCGTCGGCCATCAGCTCGTCGCCCTTGTCGTACGCCGGGGTGAGCTGGACGAACCGGTCGGCGACCAGCGTCGGGGTCACGATGACGGCCTTGGCGTCCGCGGGCACGGAGTACTTGGCGTCGTACTCCATGTCGACGCGGACCGAGTTGCCCTCGGGGGTCACCGCGGTGACCCGGCCGACGTTGACGCCGAGGATCCGCACGTCGCTGCCCTGGTAGATGCTCACCGCGCGCGGGAAGTGGGCGGTCACCGTCTTCGTCTCCGTGGTGTCGCGGATCGCGAAGAAGTAGGCGGCGAGGGCCAGGCAGAGCGCGAGGACGACGCCGAGGACCCGGCCGACGAGCGTGTTGGGGACCATGTCAGCCCTCCCCGCGGGTCGGGACGAACTCGCCGGTGGGGATGGCGAGCAGGTTGGAGGCGTAGGCGTCGAACCACGGGCCGGTGCCGATGATGTTGCTCAGGATGTCGACGTACGGCCCGAGCGCGCCGAGCGTCGCCTTCAGCTGCTTGTCCTTGGAGTTGAGCAGCGAGAGCAGGTCGTCGACCTCCTTGAGCGCCGGTCCCATCTGGGCCTTGTTGTCCTCCGCGACGCCGCGCAGCTGGGTGGCCAGGTCGCGGGCGTTGACCAGCAGCAGGTGCACGGCCTGCTTGCGGCGCTGCACCTCCTGGAAGACGAGGTCGCTGTTCTTCATCAGCGACACCAGGTCCTCGCTGCGGGCCGCCAGCACCTTGCTCACGCTCTGCGAGCCCTTGAGCAGGGCCTGGATCTGGTCGTCGCGCGAGGCGACCGACTGCGAGAGCCGGGCGATGCCGCGGAAGCTCTGCTCGATCTCCGGCGCCGCCTTGTCGGTCGTGTCGGCGACGACGTTGAGCGCCTTCGAGAGCTGGTCGGTGTCGATCCGCTCGGTCGTGGTGGTCAGGTCGCTGAACACGCCGACGATGTCGTACGCCGACTGGGTGCGGTCGACCGGGATCACGTCGTCGGACGAGAGCTGGCCGGGACCGGCGGGCTGCAGCTCGAGGTACTTCTCGCCGAGCAGGCTGAGCACTTCGACCGAGGCGCTCGTGTCGGTGCCGAACTCGACGCCGTTGTCGACGTCGAAGGTCACGATCACCGTGTGGCTGTCCTTGAGCTCGACGTCCTGGACCCGGCCGACCCGGATGCCGCCGACCTGGACCATGTTGCCGACGTGCAGGCCGCTCGCGTCCTTGAACTCGGCGTGGTAGGTCGTGCCGCGGAACCCGGGGAACTTCCCGAGGTTGAAGGCGGCGGCCATGATCAGCGCCATCACCACCAGGGTGATCGCGCCGAGTCGCAGGACCCGTGCCTCGCTGTAGCGCCTGGCGGTCGTCATGGCGTGGTCGCTCCGTTGCAGCGCGGCGCCGTCGAGCGGAAGTCGAGGTGGTTCAGCTCGCTCATCAGCTGCTTGACGCCGGGGAGCTCACCGAGGCCGGCCGGCAGCGTGATGCGACCGCTGAAGCCGCAGATGTAGTAGTTGTACCAGCTGCCGTAGGTGCCGGTCCGGGTCTGGTCGGTCATCGACTCGGGCAGCCGGTCGAGCATCTCGATGACCTGCTTGCGCGACTCCTTCTCGTTCAGCAGGGCGGCGAGCTTGCGCAGCTTGGCGACGTCGGACTTGATCAGCGGGCGTCCCTGCCGGAGCAGGTCGGCGACCACCACGGTGAGGTCGGAGATGTTCTGCAGCGACGACCCGATGGTCGAGCGGTCCCGGGCGAGGTCGGTCATCCAGTTCTTCAGCCCGATGACCAGGTCGTTGAGCTGCTGGTGCCGGCTGTCCACCGTCGTCAGGGTCTCGCTGAGGTTGTCGACGACGCGCCCGATCAGCTCGTCGCGGTCCGCGAGGGTGTTGGTGAGCGACGCCGTCTTCGCGAGCAGCCCCTGCACGGTGCCGCCCTCGCCCTGGAGGACCTGGACCAGGTTCATGCTGAGGTCGTTGACCTGCTTCGGGTTGAGCGCCTGGAAGAGCGGCTGGAACCCGTTGAAGAGCACGGTCAGGTCCAGGGCGGGCTTGGTCTGGCCGATCGGGATCGTCCCGTCGTCCGACAGCGGTTTCGCGTCGGCGTCCGAGCCCTCCTCGAGCGCGAGGTAGCGGTCGCCGACCAGGTTGAGGAAGCGGATCTCAGCCCGCGAGGCCGTCGTGAGAGGGACGTCGGACTTGACCCGGAACGTCACCAGCGCCTGGTCGCGGTGGTAGTGCTCGACCTTCTTGACCTCGCCGACGCTGACGCCCGCGACCCGGACGTCGTCGCCCTTCTGGAGCATCGAGGCGCTGGAGAACACGGCCTTGAAGGTCGTGCCCGACCCGAAGCCGACGTTGCCCATGATCGCCGCGAGCAGCCCGGTCACGAGCAGCGAGATGATCGTGAAGATGCCGAGCTTGATGGCGGCCGAGATGGTGGTGGCGTTGCGTGAGCTCATCGCGCAGCACCAGCCGATTCGCGCACCAGCGGGCCGTACATCAGCGAGCCGAGCGCGCCGTACTGCTGGGCGTCGGCGCCGGTCCGCTGGGCGAGCATCGCGTTCAGGATCTGCTGCTCGCCGGTGCTCCCGGAGTAGTCGGCGCCGACCCGGTTGAGGCCGGGCAGCGGAGAGGTGGGCGGGTGCTCGTCCATGTCGCTGCCCTGGTCGAGCGCGATCGGGGGCGCCGGGACCTTGGGGTTCGGCAGGCCGAGGCACCACGGGCCGTGGCCGACCTCGCCGTACGTCGGGCGGTCGCGCTGGTCGTAGGCGCGGTACTGCGGCGTGCCGAACTCGATGTACTGCTTGACCTGGTTGCCCTCGAAGGTCTTCGCCAGCCGCGGCGCGTACTTCGCGGCCCCCTTGATCAGGCACGGGAACTCGGGCGAGTAGACGGCGAGCAGCTTGAGCACCGGCTCGGTGACCTGACCGACGCGGATCAGGTTGGCCTCGTTGTCGCCGAGGATCCGGGTCGAGGTGTCCGCGACGCCCTGGAGGTCGGAGAAGAAGGTGCCCAGCTGGGCCTTGTTGTCGATGATGGTCTGCCCGGTCGTCGTCACGTTGCGCAGCACGGCGAGCAGGTCGGGAGCGGCCAGGTCGTAGGTGTGGGCGACGTCGGCGAGCTTGACCAGGTCCTCGCGCAGCGTGGGCAGGTGGTCGCTGATCTCGCCGAGGTAGGAGTCCAGCTCGTCCATGGTCTGGCCGAGCTGCTCACCGCGACCGCCCAGCGCCGTCGCCAGCGCGTTGAGGGTGGCGTTGAGGTCGGCCGGACGGACGGCGCGCAGCAGCGGGAACAGGTTGGCCAGGATCCGGCTCAGCTCGACGTTGGTCTCGACCCGGCTCGCCGGGATGACGTCGCCGTCGGACAGCGACCTGGTCGACGGGTCGTCGGGCCGGACCAGGGAGATGAACTTCTGCCCGAAGAGGGTGGTCGGCATGATCTGGACGCTGACGTTCTCGGGGATCTGCTTGGCCTCGTCGGGCTGGAGGGCGACGGTGATGACCGCCTCCTTGCCGTCCTGGTCGATCTTGCGGACCTGGCCGACCAGCGCTCCGTTGAGCCGGACGTCGCCGAACTTCGCGAGCTGGAGGCCGGCGCGGTCGGCCTTGATGGTGATGGTCGTGTCCCGCTCGAAGGTCTTCTGGTAGATCGCGATCGACAGCCCGATCAGCAGCCCGACGGCCGTGATGAAGACGACGCCCGCGAGCATCAGCCGACGGTGCTCCGCCGGGCTGTCGTGGTAGACGTTGACCAACATCTACCCGGTGATCCTCACCGTGGTGGTCGAGCCCCAGATCGCGAAGCTCAGGAAGAAGTCGGCGACCACGATCGTGACGATGCTGGTGCGGATCGCGCGGCCCACGGCGGTGCCGACGCCGGCCGGGCCCCCGGAGGCCGTGTAGCCGTAGTAGCAGTGGATCAGGATCACCGCGGTCGCCAGGAACAGCAGCTTGAAGAACGACCACAGCATGTCGATGGGCGGCAGGAACTGCAGGAAGTAGTGGTCGTAGGTGCCCGGCGACTGCCCGTAGATGTAGGTCGTGATCAGCCGCGGCGAGAGGTACGACGCGCTCAGCGCGACGACGTACAGCGGGATGACGGCGATGAACGCGGCGATCATCCGGGTGGTCACCAGGAACGGGAGCGACGGGATCCCCATCACCTCGAGCGCGTCGATCTCCTCCGAGATCCGCATCGCGCCGAGCCGGGCGGTGTAGCCGCAGCCGACCGTCGCCGCCAGCGCGATCGAGGAGATCAGCGGGGCGACCTCGCGGGTGTTGAAGTACGCCGAGATGAAGGCGCTGAACTTCGCGACCCCGATCTGGCTCAGCGAGGCGTAGCCCTGGATGCCGACCTCGGTCCCGGCGAAGAACGCCAGGAATGCGATGACGCCCGCGGAGCCCGCGATCAGGGTCAGACCACCCGCGCCGAAGGTGACCTCGGCCAGGGTGCTGGTGATCTCGCGCGGGTAGCGCTTGATCGCGCGCGGCACCCACAGCAGCGCCTTGACGTAGAAGAGGAGCTGGTCGCCGTAGTGCTCGAGCCAGTCGCGCCGTCCCTTGACGAACGAGCTGCTGAGCGCGCCGATGGTCGCCATGTCAGAGACCTGCCGGGGGGACGACTTGGAAGTAGATCGCGGTGATGACGGCGTTGATGAAGAACAGCAGCATGAACGCGACGATCACCGACTCGTTGACGGCCCGGCCGACACCGCTGGGCCCGCCGCCGGCGTTCAGGCCCTTGTAGGCGCCGACGATCGCGGCCATGCCGCCGAAGACGACGGCCTTCACGATCGCGATGTAGAGGTCGTTGATGCTGGCCAGGGCGGTGAACGACGACAGGAAGGCGCCGGCGGAGCCGCCCTGGATGATCACGGTGAAGAAGTAGCCGCCTCCGATGCCGGCGCCGATCACGATTCCGATGATCATGAACGCGACGAACATCGTGGCGAGCACGCGCGGCACCACCAGGCGGGCGATCGGGTCGACCCCGAGCACCTCCATCGCGTCGATCTCCTCGCGGATCTTGCGTGCGCCGAGGTCGGAGCAGATCGCCGAGCCGGCGGCGCCGGCGATGATGAGGGCCGCGGCGATCGGGGCCGCTTCGCGGACCACCGCGAGGACCGCGGTCGCGCCCGCGAAGGACTGGGCACCGAGCTGGCCGGTCAGGTTGCCCACCTGGAGCGAGATGACCGCGCCGAACGGGATCGAGACCAGGATGGTCGGCATCAGCGTGACGCTGGTGATGAACCAGGCCTGCTCGATGAACTCGCGGAGCTGGAAGCGGGTGGTGAAAGTGCGCTTGGCGACGTCGATGACCATGGCGGCCAGCTCACCGGGGCCTCGCACGATCGACGCAGCGGAGAACGCCACCGTGCACCTCCCCAACTGGTCTAGACAGCCACCGCAGAATAGAACGTGTTCTCATTCCGGGCAAACCCAAGTCCCAGCGCTCCCTGCTAGAACTTGTTCCTCCCATGCGTCAACGACGTACATCCCCGGAGGTAACGCCCCCGAAACGTGGGCTGGACCGGTGCTGGGGTCCGAGGCGCGACGAGCCCGCCACCTACGATGACCGCGTGGACAGGGAGTTCTGGTCGTCGTTCAGCCGCGACCCTCGCGACGCGCAGTTCCAGTCCATGCGGGCCTCGGACCAGGACCGGGCGGTCGTGCAGCAGGCGCTGACCGAGGCGTACGCCGACGGTCGCCTGGACCGCGAGGAGTTCGACGAACGGAGCGGGCAGGCGCTGCAGACCCGCACCCTCGGCGAGCTCGCGCCCCTCGTGGCCGACCTGGTGTCGACCGCGACCCCCACCCCGGCCCGGGCCGGGCTGGCGGAGGCGACGCCGACCGAGATCCACGACCGCGCGGTGGAGAAGTACCGCTCGGACCGGCGCGAGGCCGTCTTCGGGTTCCTGTTCGCCACCCTCATCTGCACGGTGATCTGGTTCCTCACCACCGGCCCGGGCCACTTCCCGTGGCCGGCCTTCGTCGCGCTCGGCACCGGGATCAACGTGGCGAAGACCGTCTCCCGCAAGCGCGACATCGTCGCCAGCCACGAGCGCCGCCTGGAGAAGAAGCGCGCAAAGGAGCTCGGCCAGCCCTGGACCCCCGACGACCGGGCGTCGGAGTGAGCATCCGCCAGCGGCTCCACGCCGTCCTCGCGCACCCCTCGGCGATCCTGCTCGCGGGCCAGCTGCTCGCGGTGCTCGCCTACCCCTTCTTCGACCAGACCGCGCTCGGCCGCTCGGTCTTCGGCGTCGTCCAGCTCGCGATCGTGCTGGCCGCGCTCGCCGCCGTACGCCGGACCCCGGCGCTCACCTGGGTCGCGGTCCTGCTCGGCGGGCCCGCGATGATCCTCACGGTCGTCGAGGCCGTGCAGCCGGACGTCGACGGCGTCGTGCTGGCCTCGGCGCTCTTCCACGCGCCGTTCTACTTCTACGTCTCGTACGCGATGCTGCGCTACCTCTTCCACGACGACCGGGTCACCCGCGACGAGCTGTTCGCGACCGGCGCGGCGTTCACGGTGGTCGCCTGGGGCTTCGCGTACGTCTACGTCGCGGCCCAGGTCATCTGGCCGGACTCGTTCATCGGGGCCGTGGGCACCGGGGACCGGACCTGGTTCGAGCTGCTCTTCCTGTCGTTCACGACCCTGACCAGCGTCGGCCTCTCCGACGTCGTGCCCGTCCAGGCCCACGCCCGGTCGCTCGCGATGGTCGAGATGGTCGCCGGCGTCTTCTACGTCGCCCTGGTCGTCGCCCGCCTCGTCAGCCTCGCGGTGGTCCGTCAGCGTCCGGAGTAGCAGGGCGGTCCTTCTTCGGGAGCTTCGCGACGACCAGCCGGTAGGACTCGTCGACGGCCTCGAGCAGCTCGTCGTCGGGGATCGCACCGCCGAACGACAGGTCGTTCCAGCCCGAGCGGCCGATGTAGCGCATCACGGTCGCGTCCCCGGGGAAGCGGTCGAGCCACTCGTCGGCGACCTCGCGGGAGGGGCCGCCCTTGACGCCGACCCCCGTGGCGCCGAGGAAGGCGAAGATCTTGCCGCGCTCCCCCTCGCCGACCTTGATCACCGGATGCTCGTGCTCCCAGGGGAAGTCGGGCCAGGCACCCGGCTTCGCGAGGCAGTAGGCCTGCAGCTCCTCGACGTCCACGGGCTCATTCTTCGTCGTCGTCCCCGTCCTCGTCGAGCAGGCCCTCCTGGCGGGCCGCCGCGACGATCCGGCGCACGTTGGTGAGGGTGCCGCAGTCGGCGTCGATCTGGGCGTTCCGCTCGGTCGCGAACTGCTCCCCCAGGTCGGCGCGCGCCTGCGGCCCGACCTCGTCCCGGGCCGGGTTGAGGATGGTCAGCT
Organism: Nocardioides sp. Root1257; assembly: GCF_001425175.1. Classification (GTDB taxonomy): domain Bacteria; phylum Actinomycetota; class Actinomycetes; order Propionibacteriales; family Nocardioidaceae; genus Nocardioides. The sequence continues at coordinate 416,676 of NZ_LMDV01000001.1, forward strand.
CCTCCTCGGTCAGGTGGTGGTTGACCACCTTCGCGAGCTCCTCGACCGCGTCGTCGAAGGCCTGGGTGTCGGTGCCCTTCAGCTCGAGCACGGCGAGCAGCGCCTCGTTGCCCTCGGCGTGCTCCTCCACCCCGTGCTCGGCCTCGTGCTCGCCGACCGCGTGCTTGCGGCGCAGCTTCGGGTAGACGTACTTCTCCTCCGCCTCGGCGTGCGCGACGTGCAGGGTGGCGAAGGCGCGGCGTACGGCGTCGCGGTCCGAGCTGCTGTCGCGCAGGTCGCGCAGCAGCGTCTCGAAGCGTCGGTGGTCGTCGAGGATCAGCTCCACGACGTCACCCTGTACGGGCCGGCCCAGGTCGATGGTCGTCATGCCCGGAACGTAGCCCGCCGGAGGCCGGGCGAAACCCGACCTCCGGCGGGAGGTGACGCGTGCCTCAGGAGGCGCAGAGCAGCTCGGGCGTGGCGAGCAGCGGCTGCGCGCCGGGCGCCGGGAGGTCACTGCCCGCGACGGTCGACGTCCAGGAGTAGGCCAGCCGGAAGACCTTCCGGACGTCGAACGTCTTGGCCTGCGACTGGGTGAGACCGAAGGAGCCGCTGAAGAGCGACTCAGCGTCGCCCGTCAGGGTGAGGTTCGCGGTCGCGCCCTCGTCGCTGTTGTCCCCGTTGCCGAAGCGCACCCGCAGGGTGGTGCAGGTGGGGTCCAGGTTCCAGTCGGCGCTGCCCTGGAAGGCGGAGCCCGACGGACCGTAGGAGTCCGGGTAGGCCTTGCCGGCGATCTTGGCGTCGAAGACCCGCTGGGTGCCCACGGCGGTGCGGGGCTGGATCGTGGTGAGCGAGCGCCACTGGTAGACGGTCACCTTCACCGGCTTGCTCATGCCGGCCGCCACCTTGCCCGCCTTCGGGACCACGGCGCGGTACTGCCGCACACCCAGCTGGTTGGGCTTGTCGGTGTAGGTGAAGGCGCCCTTCTTGCTCGTCTTGAGGCGCTTCTCGACGACCCACTTCCTGCCGGCCAGCTTCTTCTGCAGGACGACCGTGGTGCCCTTCGCAGCGGGCCGCACCTTGCCGGCGATGATGAGCGGCTTGCCGGCGATGGCCTTGGTGCTGCTGGCCTTCAGGGTCACCTTGAACGCAGCCTTGCGCTCCGCCGGAGCACTGCTGGCGGTGGCCGGGGCGACCAGTCCTGCTGTGAGGACCGCCCCGAGGGCGAGGACGGTGATCTTGGGGCTGAGCTTCATGGTTCCGAGTCTCCGTTCGTCGTCGTACGCCGGCGATCGACGCCTGGCAACCACCACAGCGCCGCCGGGGCCGCTGACGTTACACGGCTGGACTAGACCGGATGGCGATCCCCTCGAGCTCGTCGCGGTCGACCACGCGCCGGGTCTTCACGCGGTAGCGGACCACCTGGACCAGGCCGATCGCCCAGATGACGTACTGGGTGCTCATCGCCCAGCGGAACGCCGACGGCGTGTAGTCGGTGCTGCTGCCCGGCGTGCGCCAGTCCAGGACGACGCCGATCACGATGACCAGCACGAGGCTCGCCGCGAAGCCGCCCTGGTTGATGATCCCGCTCGCGCTGGCCAGCCGCTCGTTGGGGTTGGACGTGCGGCCGACGTCGAAGCCGATCATCGAGGCGGGGCCACCGATGCCGACCACGACGACGAGCACGAACAGCATCCAGGTCGGCGCGTGCCCGGGCCAGGCGAGCACGATCGTCCAGGCCGTGACGATGGCGGACACGATGGTGAGCACCATCGTCGAGCGGTGCCACGGGTGCGCCCCGACCAGCCAGCCGAGCGTCGGTCCGGCGGCCATCACCGCGAGCACCATCACGGTCAGCAGCGCACCGGCCGTGGCCGACGACTGGTGCTCGCCCTTGACGAAGAACGGGTAGCCCCACAGCAGGCTGAGCGCCGTCGCGCTGAACTGGGTCGAGAAGTGCATCCAGAACCCGAGCCGGGTCCCGGGGTGCGCCCACGAGGACGCCAGGCTGTGCCGCACGGCTGCGAACGACATCGCCGGGCCGCGCAGGTGACGACGGGACGGGCTGTCGTGCAGGACCAGGAGCACGACCACCGCGAGCGCGAGACCGAGCGAGGCGGCGACGAGGTAGGCCTTCGTCCACCCGAGGTGGCCCAGCGCCCAGGTCATCGGCACCGCGGCCAGCACGGCGCCGAGCTGACCCAGGGTGCCGGTCAGCTGGGTGAAGAACGGGATCCGGCGGGTCGGGAACCAGGTGGCCACCAGACGCAGCACGCAGATGAAGGTCATCGCGTCGCCCATGCCGACGAACACCCGGGCAACCAGCGCCGCGGAGTAGCTGTCGGCCAGCGCGAAGCCGCCCTGCGCGAGCGTCATCAGGGTCAGGCCGCACAGCAGGATGCTGCGGGAGCCGAACCGGTCCACCAGCAGGCCGACCGGGATCTGCATGCCGGCGTACACGAGCAGCTGGAGCGTCGTGAACGTCGCCAGCTGGGCGGCTGAGATGTCGAAGCGCTCCGTGGCCGCGAGACCGGCGACCGCGAGCGACGAGCGGTGGAAGACCGCCACGAAGTAGATCAGCAGCCCGACCAGCCAGACCGACCACGCGCGCGGCGTGATCGTGGTCGGCTGGTTCACTCCGTCAATGCTAGGGCTGCTCCACCCGCTGCCCCGGCCCGGGTCTCGGTCGTCAGAACGGGCAGTAGATGCTCGAGTCGATCATCGCCGGCGACGTGGAGCTGCCGGCCTGCTTGTCCCACTCGAACCGGAGGAGGTCCGCGCCCGAGATGTCCTTCGACACCCCGATCTCACCGCCCCCGTCCAGGAACTCGGCGGCGGCGACGACCACGCCGTCCACCACCAGGCGGCCGTGCGCGAGATCGATGCCGGAGGCGGTGAGGCGGGCCTGCACACGCGTGCACGCGCCGCGGGTGTCGCGGACCTCCCACTCCATGTAGCCGCTGTCGACCACCCGGTCGGCCAGGATCCCGTCCTCGTGCCGTTCGGCGCTCTGGTCGTACACCGTCTGGCGCTGGAAGGTGGCGACGCGCTCGTGGAAAGGGAGCTCGCTCAGGTCGATCCACTCCCAGACGGTGACGAGCACCGCCCTGCTCTGCACCCGCGAGTGCTTGGTGGGCACCACGAGCCGGTAGTAGCGGTCACCGGCGCGGTGGGGGACGTCGACGAAACGGACGGCGCCGCGCTTGCCGACCTTGGTCCTCCCGACGTTCTGCCACTCGCCGACGTAGCGGAGCATCCGCTGCACCACGACCGGGGTCCCGACGGCCCGGTTGCGGACCGTGCCGGTGAGGACGAGCCGATTGCCCTTGTCGACGCGCGCCGGCGCCTTCAGCGTGACCGCCGCGGCACGCGCATACACCGCGCGGTGAGGTGTGGCCGCCTCGGTGCTGCTCGGCACCGTCACCACCCCAGCGGTCACCAGCACGGCTACAGCGGCGCCGGCCGCCCGAACCATGAACCGACGCATCGTCGTCTCCCTCGAGTCAGGAGCCGGTGTGCACCCCCGTGGCCACACCGGTCTCGAGGGTGAAAGCGTCCGCAGCGTCGGCTGCGTTACAGAGGCCTCAGTCGAGGCAGAACTCGTTGCCCTCGGGGTCCTGCATCACGATGAATCCGCCGCTCATGGGCGGAGCGGGCTCGGAGCGCTCGAGGCGGGTGGCGCCGAGCGCGACCAGCCGCTCGCACTCGGCCTCCAGGGCGGCCATCCGGTCGTCCCCCTCGAGCCCGGGTGCGGCCCGCACGTCGAGGTGGACGCGGTTCTTCACGATCTTGTCCTCGGGCACCTGCTGGAAGAACAGCCGCGGCCCGACGCCCGCAGGGTCCTGGGACGCGGAGGCCATGTTGCGCTTCTCTTCCGGCAGCGTCTCCGAGAACGCGTCCCAGGAGTCGAAGCCGGGCGGCGGCGCCGGGAACTCGTAGCCGAGGGTCGCGTTCCAGAACAGCGAGAGCGCCCGGGGGTCGGCGCAGTCGAAGGTGACTTGAACGGTCTTGGCAGTAGTCATCTCATCCTCCCGAGGGTGAGCGTCGTCCTGGTGGTGTGATCGCAAGGCGGAGGAGCGAAGCTGGCCCGGGTTTGGCCTGCGAGCGACGAGAACGCAGCGAGCGCGCCGCCAGGGCGGCGCTCATCGGGTGGCCTCCATCATCTGCCTCAATTCCTTCTTGAGGTCCGAGATCTCGTCGCGCATCCGGGCGGCGACCTCGAACTGGAGCTCGGCGGCGGCGTTCTTCATCTGGTCGGTGAGCTCCTGGATGAGCTGGGCGAGGTCGGAGCTCGGCATCCCGGAGATGTCCGGGGCGTGCTGGCCGGCCGCGGCCTTGGAGAGGCCCGGGACGGGCTGGCGCGCCTTCACCCCGCCGGCGCGGCCCTTCGCGGCCGTGCCCGCCCAGGTCTGGAGCAGCTCCTGGGTGTTCTCGTCCTCGCGGGCGAGCATCTCGGTGATGTCGGCGATCTTCTTGCGCAGCGGCTGCGGGTCGACGCCGGCGGCCTTGTTGTAGGCCACCTGCTTCTCGCGACGCCGGTTGGTCTCCTCGATCGCGAGCTCCATCGAGGGGGTGATCTTGTCGGCGTACATGTGCACCTGGCCCGACACGTTGCGGGCCGCGCGACCGATCGTCTGGATCAGCGACTTGTCGGAGCGCAGGAAGCCCTCCTTGTCGGCGTCGAGGATCGCGACCAGCGACACCTCCGGCAGGTCGAGGCCCTCGCGGAGCAGGTTGATGCCGACGAGCACGTCGTACTCCCCCATCCGGAGCTCCCGGAGCAGCTCGATGCGGCGCAGGGTGTCGACCTCGGAGTGCAGGTAGCGGGTCCGGATGCCGGCGTCGAGGAGGTAGTCGGTGAGGTCCTCGGACATCTTCTTGGTGAGCGTGGTGACGAGGACCCGCTCGTCCTTCTCGGCGCGGGTGCGGATCTCGTGGATCAGGTCGTCGATCTGGCCCTTGGTCGGCTTGATGACGACCTCGGGGTCGATCAGCCCGGTCGGCCGGATGATCTGCTCGACGACGTCGGGCTGCCCGCCGTTGACGGTGACCTTGTCGAGCTCGTAGTTGCCCGGCGTGGCCGACAGGTAGATCGTCTGGCCGACCCGGTCGAGGAACTCCTCCCAGCGCAGCGGCCGGTTGTCCATCGCGCTCGGCAGCCGGAAGCCGTGGTCGACCAGGTTGCGCTTGCGCGACATGTCGCCCTCGTACATGCCGCCGATCTGCGGCACCGCGACGTGGGACTCGTCGATGACGACGAGGTAGTCCTCGGGGAAGTAGTCGAGCAGGCAGTTGGGCGCCGAGCCGCGGGTGCGGCCGTCCATGTGCATCGAGTAGTTCTCGATGCCCGAGCAGGAGCCGACCTGCCGCATCATCTCGACGTCGTACGTCGTGCGCATCCGCAGCCGCTGCGCCTCCAGCAGCTTGCCCTGGCGCTCGAAGGCGCCGAGCTGGTCCTCGAGCTCGAGCTCGATGCCCTGGATGGCGCGCTCCATGCGCTCCGGGCCGGCGACGTAGTGGGTCGCCGGGAAGACGTAGAGCTCCTTGTCCTCGGTCAGCACCTCTCCGGTGACCGCGTGCAGCGTCATCAGCCGCTCGATCTCGTCACCGAAGAACTCGATGCGCACCGCGTGCTCCTCGTAGACCGGGAAGATCTCGAGGGTGTCGCCGCGGACCCGGAAGGTGCCGCGCGTGAAGGACATGTCGTTGCGCGTGTACTGGATCTCGACGAGCTGGCGCAGGATCGAGTCGCGGTCGCGCTCCTCGCCGACCCGCAAGCGCAGCATCCGGTCCACGTACTCCTGCGGGGTGCCGAGGCCGTAGATGCAGGACACCGTGCTGACCACGATGACGTCGCGCCGGGTGAGCAGGCTGTTGGTGGCGGAGTGCCGCAGCCGCTCCACCTCCTCGTTGATCGAGGAGTCCTTCTCGATGTAGGTGTCCGTCTGCGGGACGTAGGCCTCGGGCTGGTAGTAGTCGTAGTAGGACACGAAGTACTCGACCGCGTTGTCCGGGAAGAGCTGGCGCAGCTCGTTGGCGAACTGCGCGGCGAGCGTCTTGTTGGGCTGGAGCACCAGCATCGGCCGCTGCACCTGCTCGGCCACCCAGGCCACGGTCGCGGTCTTGCCGGTGCCGGTCGCGCCGAGCAGCACGACGTCCTGGACGCCGCCGTTGACCCGCTTGGTGATCTCCTCGATCGCGGCGGGCTGGTCGCCGGAGGGCTGGTAGTCCGAGACGACCTTGAAGGGCGCCACCCGGCGCTCGAGATCGGTCACTGGTCGCATGCTGTCGAGCCTAGACGGCGCCACCGACAGCCCCCAGGGAGAGCGGAGGCATAGCCCACCTGGGCCATCTCCTGACCGTCTGGCCGATGCCGGAGGCGTCCGCCGATGCCCGAAGGTAGGCGCTCAGATCATCGCCTCGTGACCAAGGGGATGTCGATGTCACGAAAGTTCCTGCACGTGTCCGGGTGGCCCCTGCGCCGCAAGCTCGTGCTCGTCATTGCCGTGCCGCTGCTCTTCGCGGCGACCTTCGGCACGCTGCGCGTGCACAAGGAGCTCGGCACCAGTGCCGACCACGCCGCCGCGGCGAGCCAGGTGACCGTGCTGCCGCCCGCGGTCGACTACCTCGACGCCGCCGAGGACGCCGCCGTCGTCGCCCGCCGCAAGACCAGCGCCGTCGACCCGAAGCGGGACGCCGCGGTCAAGGAGGTGGACGCGGCGGCGAAGGAGTTCGAGCAGGCCGCCGCCGACGCCGACCTCACCGACGCCCAGCAGGAGCAGGTGCAGTCGATCCTCGACCTCAGCCAGCAGCTGCGGAACGGCGAGGCCTACGTGAGCGTCGGCCAGTCGGTCTCGCAGGTGCGCCAGCTGCACCGCGGCATCACCCAGCTGATCTCCCAGATCGTCAACGAGCAGGCCCAGCCCGAGCCGCTGCTGCCCGTCGTCACGCATGCGCTCGACGGCCGGCTCTCGCTGTCGATGCAGCAGTTCCAGGTCGCGTACGACGGCGGCTCGCTCGCCAGCCCCGCCGACCTGGCCGCGGAGCTGGGCACGGAGGCGTCCGCCATCGACCGGCTCGGCGCCGCGCTGGGCTCGACCCAGACCCAGGTGTCCGCGCTGACCAGCGGCAACGCCCAGCGCTTCGGCTCCGTCCGGACCGGCGGCACCGAGATGGGCGACCGGACGGCGTACAAGCCCTACGACCAGCTGACCACCCAGCTGCTCGCCGACATCGACGGCGACCTGACCGCGGCGGCCAGGAGTGCGCGCAACCTCGCGATCGCGAGCGCCGCGGTCACCGGCACCGCCCTCCTGGTCGCCGTGCTCCTCGCGCTCATGGTGGCCCGGACCCTGGTCCGGCCGATCCGCCGCGTGCGCGACGGCGCGCTGCAGGTGGCGCAGGTGGAGCTGCCCGAGACCGTCGAGAGGATCCGCTCCGGCGCCCAGGTCGACGACATCACGCCGATCGACGTCACCACGGAGGAGGAGATGGGCCAGCTGGCCCGCGCCTTCGACGAGATGCACCGCCAGGCCATCACCCTCGCCTCCGGAGAGGCGGAGCTGCGCACCCAGGTGGGCGAGATGTTCGCGACCCTCTCCCGGCGCAACACCACCCTCATCAACCAGCAGCTCGGCCTGATCGAGGACCTCGAGCGCGACGAGGAGGACCCGCGCCGGCTGGAGAGCCTCTTCAAGCTCGACCACCTCGCGTCCCGCATGCGTCGTACGGCGGAGAGCCTGATGGTCCTCGCCGACGCCCCGACCCCCGGCGCAGACGGCGCGGACCTCACCATCGCCGATCTCCTCCAGGCGGCGATCGCGGGTGTCCGCGACTACCAGCGGGTGCAGATCCTCTCCACGCCCAGCATCCGGCTGGCCGGCGCAGCCGCGCCCGACGTGGTCCACCTGCTCACCGAGCTCGTCGACAACGCCCTCAACTACTCGCCGCCGACCGCGGCCGTGATGGTCGAGGCGATCCGGACCACCTCCGGCGTCGAGGTGGAGATCGCCGACGCTGGCCTCGGCGTCGCGACCGGGGACCTCACCCGGCTCAACGCCGAGCTCGCCTCCGGCGGCCAGGTCAACGCCGAGACCGCGCGCCGGATGGGACTCCTGGTGGTCAGCCGCCTGGCCCGTCGCCGGGGCATCCAGGTGCGGCTCGAGCTCAACGAGCGCGGCGGCGTGACCGCCCGCGTGGTGCTGCCGGACACCCTCCTCCCGGGCACCCAGGTGTCCCTCGGCGACCCGGCTCCCGCCCCGGCGTCCTGGGCACCCGCCGAGGCGCCCGCACCGACCGCCGCGGCGACGTACGACAAGGGGCCGGCCGTCGCCGCGGCCGCCACCCTCGCGCCGGTCCCCCGGCCCGAGGCGGTCAGCACCGAGACCACCGAGGAGCAGTCGACGACCCGCTACCTCGCGGCCATCGACGCGCTGACCCGGCTGCCCCAGCGCCAGCCCGGCCGGGTGAGCGACCCCGTCGCTCCGCAGCCCGAGCCGGACCCCGAGCCGGAGCCCGCGCCGGTCGTGGTCGTCCCCGAGCCGGCACCCGAGCCCGAGCCCGAACCGGAGCCCGAGCCCGAGCCGGTCGTCGTCGCGCCTGTCGCACCCGTCGCCGTCGTCCCGACGCTCGTGCCCCAGCGCGAGCCCCAGCGCGAGCCCCTGCGCGAGCCCCTGCCCACAGGCGAACCCATCGGCACCGAGGAGTCCCCGATCTTCGCGACCCTGCAATCGAACTGGTTCAGCAGCTCCGGCAGCCACTCCCAGGGCTGGGCCTCGACCGAGGTCGAGGCCGGCTGGGAGGCGGCGCACCGGGTCGCCGAGCCGCCGAGCGACGCCGTCGGCGCATCCGGCCTGCCCGTCCGTCGACCCGGCCAGCGCCTGGTCCCCGGTGGCGTGACCGCGGCCGCCCCGCCCGTCGTCCGCGACCCCGAGGCGATCCGCGCCCGGCTGGCTGCGCACGCGGCGGGCGTCTCCCGCGGCCGCGCCGACCAGAGCCTCCAGCAGTCCACCGACCCGTCCGAGCAGGCCGATCTGTCCGAGAGGCAAGGCGACCCCGCATGAACATGTACTCCCCCTCCGTAGCCACCTCCACGAGCGCGACGCGCGAGCTGGACTGGGTGGTGACCCGGTTCGTCGAGGAGGTCCCGGCAGCCGCCCACGCGATCCTGGTCTCCGCCGACGGCCTGCTGATGGCCGCCAGCTCCGGCATCCCGGAGGACCGGGCCGAGCAGGTCGCCGCGGTCTCCTCCGGGCTCGCCAGCCTGGCGGTGGGAGCCTCCCGCCTCTTCGACGGCGGTGCCGTGCTGCAGACGGTCGTCGAGATGGAGCAGGGGTACCTGCTGCTGATGAGCGTCGGCGACGGGTCGCACCTCGCCGTGCTGACCCAGGACTCCGCCGACATCGGGCAGGTCGGCTACGAGATGGCGCTGCTGGTCGACCGGGTCGGCCAGATGGTCCAGGCCCGGGCCCGCGTCCTGAGTGACACCCCGGGGTGACGCGATGGCCACCGAGACTCCGCCCGGCGATCCCGTCGACGCGTCGGCCGCGGTGCGGGTGCGGCCCTTCACCCTCACGGCCGGGCGCACCAAGCCGCGCGTCGAGCTGCCCGTCGAGGCGACCCTGCGCCGCCTCGGCTCGGCCAGCGCCGGCCCGGTCGAGGCGCACCTCACCCGCATCCTCGAGGTCTGCGACCGCCGCTCCGTGGCCGAGGTCGCCGCACTCGTCGCAATGCCCATCGGCGTCGTCCGGGTGCTGCTGGCCGACCTCGTCGAGCTCGGCCAGGTCCGGGTGCAGACGACCATCCAAGAGGACTCGACGTACGCCGAACGTCGGGACCTGATCGAAAGGACGCTCCGTGGACTCCGCACGCTCTAGCGACCCGCGCACCGCGGCCTCGACGAAGATCGTCGTTGCCGGCGGCTTCGGCGTCGGCAAGACCACCCTCGTGGGCACGGTCTCCGAGATCATGCCGCTGCGCACCGAGGCGCTGGTGACCAACCAGTCCGAGGGCATCGACGACCTCGCCGCGGTCCCCCGCAAGGGCACCACCACGGTGGCGATGGACTTCGGGCGCATCACGCTGGGCGAGGACCTCGTCCTCTACCTCTTCGGTACGCCGGGCCAGCGCCGCTTCTGGTTCATGTGGGACGACCTGTGCCTCGGCGCGATCGGGGCCATCGTGCTGGTCGACACCGAGCGCCTCGACGAGGCGTTCTCGCCGCTCGACTACTTCGAGCAGCGGGGCCTGCCGTTCATCGTCGCGGTCAACCAGTTCGAGGACGCAGCGCAGTACCCGCTCGAGGACGTGGCCGCCGCGCTCGCCCTCTCCCCCGGGACGCCGGTGATCCGGATCGACGCCCGGCGCCGCGAGTCGGTGAAGCAGGCGCTGGTCCGCGTGACCGAGTTCTCCCTCGAGCGGCTGAGCGCCGCCGTCGGGGCCTAGCTGCCGGGTCGCTAGATTGGCCGCGTGAGCAACTCCAGCGGGGCCTTCGAGCGACTGCTCCGGGTGCTTCGTCGCACGCTGCTCACGCTGTTCGGCATCCAGATGGCGCTCGCCATCGGGATGTCGCTAGTGGACTCCTACCGCCGGCGCGGCAAGAAGCCCAAGCCATTCCCCGTCACGCCGCCGGTCGAGGTCCCCGTCGGGGACGGCACGCTGACGCCGTACACCTTCGGGCAGGACCTGTACGACGCGATGCTCGCCGCCATCGACGGCGCGCAGAAGCAGATCCTCTTCGAGACCTACATCTGGAAGGGCGACGAGGTCGGCGAGAGGTTCAAGGCCGCGCTCGCTGCCGCTGCCGACCGGGGCGTCGAGGTCTACTGCATCTACGACGGGTTCGCGAACATCGTGGTGTCGCCGCGCTTCAAGCGCTTCCCGCCGACGATGAAGGTGCTGCGCTACCCGCTCTACCCGGCCGGCTGGAAGTTCTACGACTTCGCCCGCTACGGGCGCGACCACCGCAAGATCCTGGTCGTCGACGACGCCGTCGGGTTCGTCGGCGGCTACAACATCGGGACGGCGTACGCGACCGAGTGGCGCGACACCCACGTGCGGATCACGGGTCCGGGCGTGTGGGACCTCAAGCGCGCGTTCGCGGACTTCTGGAACCTCAACCGCCGCCGCCGGATCGGCGTGTCCGAGCGGCCGCTGCTGCTGGAGACGGCGTCGACCTGGGAGACCCGGATCCGCTTCCACCGCAACGTGCCGCGGCTGTGGATGTTCCCGATCCGCTCGATGTACATCGAGGCGATCAACCGGGCCTCGCAACGGGTCTGGATGACGCACGCCTACTTCTGCCCCGACCAGGACTTCGTCGATGCGATGAAGGCTGCCGCGCTCCGCGGGGTCGACGTCCGTCTCCTGCTGCCGCTGAAGTCCAACCACATCGTGGCCGACTGGATCTCGCGCGGCTACTTCTCCCAGCTCCTGGACGCCGGGGTGCGGATCTTCCGCTTCCGCGACGCGATGGTGCACGCCAAGACGTCCACGATCGACAGCACCTGGTCGACCATCGGGACCGCCAACGTCGACCGGCTCAGCCTCCAGGGCAACTACGAGATCAACGTCGAGGTCATCGATGCGGACTTCGCGGCCACCATGGAGCGGATCTACGCCGCCGACGAGTCGAACTGCCTCGAGCTGACCGCGAGCGAGTGGGCCGCCCGCGACCTGCACCGCAAGTTCACCGAGATGATCCTCGCGCCGCTGCGGCCGCTTCTGTAGGGGGGTCGACGCGTGTTCCACGTGATGTTCCTCGAGCCCCGCATCCCGCCCAACACCGGGAACGCGATCCGGATGGTCGCCGGCACCGGCGCCACCCTGCACCTGGTCGAGCCGCTGGGCTTCGAGCTGTCCGAGCCGAAGCTCAAGCGCGCGGGCCTGGACTACCACGACCTCGCGTCGGTGGTGGTGCACCCCGACCTCGACACCGCGCTGGGCGGACCCCTGGCGTCGTCGCGGGTCTTCGCCTTCACCGCCCACGCGACCCGGTGGCACACCGACATCGCCTTCCAGCCCGCCGACGTGCTGCTCTTCGGACCCGAGCCGACGGGCCTGTCCGCGGAGGTGCTCGCCCACCCGCGGGTCACGGAGCGGGTCCGGATCCCGATGGTGCCCGGCCGCCGGTCCCTGAACCTGTCGAACTCCGCCGCGGTCGCGGCGTACGAGGCCTGGCGCCAGCAGGGTTTCCCGGGCGCGCTGTAGCCGTCGCGAAGGTAGGACCGCAACAGGTCGAACACGCTGCGCCGGAAGAGCGGTGGCCCCGAGGGTCGAAGATCACGACACTCCCGACCGGTCGCACGTACGCAGGCGCGTCCCGACGGGCATCAGAAGACGGTCCAGGGATCGGCGGCCTGCAGGAAGGCCACGGCCCGGTCGGCGGCGACGATCGGCGGGAAGAGCCGCGCCGAGTCCGTCAGCTCGAGCAGGCGGAGGACCGGCGCCGACGGGGCGACGAGGTACACGACGCCGTCCGCCTCCCTCGCTCGGCGGAGCCGGTCGAGCAGGACCCCGAGGCCGCAGGCGTCCATGAACGTGACTCCGTCGAGCTCGAACACGAGGTGACCGACCTCGCCGTCGAGCCGACGGTCGATGAGCTCTCGCGCCTGGATGTCCATCTCGCCCACGACCCGGACGATCGTCCAGGAGCCGAGCCAGAAGAAGTGCACGTCGACCGACGGCACCACGTCGGCTCCGCTCCACGCCCTCAGGTCGACCGCAGCAGACAGGGGGCCGTGGTCGGGTCGGAACCCGTCCATACCCGCAGACCTCGATGTCGCTCTCGATAGGTGGGGGCGAGGGCTACGCCACTGATGTGTCGATCATCCACCCCTCGCCGGGCGAGGTACACCCCAGACTTTGGGAACGTGCGGGCTTCCGTCGCCGATCCCCGGGGCGCTTCAGGAGACGTCGACCTGGGCGGCGACGACATCACCGCGACCCGCTGGCGGGAGTCGTACCCGCCAGCGCGTGCCGTCGGGGGTCCCGCACGGCCTGAGCAGCGCGACGGACGACTGCGCGTTGGCGCAGGCGAGGTTGCGGACCACGCCGTCGCCGGCCGCCGCGACGACGACGACCGTGGGCCCGGCCTGCGCGGGGAAGCTCAGGTCCAGAGCCACGGCACGCGCGAGCACCCGTCCTCGGACCGTCCCACTCTGCTCCGCCGCGCCCCGCAGAACGTACGTCGCCCGCACCATCGTCGTCGGGCTCTCGAGCCCGACGACGCGTGGCTCCGCCGTCACCGTCAGGTCGTCGGCGAGCGAGGTGCCGTCGGCCGCGACGAGGCGCGCACCGGTGACGCTGACCCCGTCAGCGCCGACGCCGACATCGGGCGCCGCGACCGACAGCTCGGTGATGTCCTCGGTGCTGCGGATCCACTGGGTGACCTCGACGGTGCCGTCCGCGCGGATCCTGCTCAGGACGAGCGAGCCCTCGACCGGAAGGTCCGCCGGCGCCTGCAGGGGCGTGGCGACGTCGCGGCGGGCGGACTCCTGCGACCCGATCGTGCGGGCCAGGGCGATGCCCTCCACCACCAGGACCGCGACGCCGACGACGGCGAGTGCGGCGAGGAGCAGGCGTCGGCGGTTGCGACCGGGCGCCGGTGCCTCGGCAACGGGTTCCGGTGGCGGGAGCGGATCCGGCACCGCGCCCTGCGTCGGCCCGGCCGCCCGCACCGGAACGCGGTGCGGAGCCCGACGTGGCGGACCGGTTCCGGGCGGCGTGGGGCGGCGCGGCGGTCGGCCGGGCGGCAGGGACCTCGAGCTCGGCCTCATCGCCTCCTCCTCTCGGCGTCGCCCACGGGAGTGGCGGTCACGACTGCGAGGTTCTGGTACCCGCCACGGCTGGGCTCGTACGGCGGCGCGCAGGTGACCAGCGTCAACCGCCGTTCGCCGCGGACCGAGAAGACCTGCGGGACGTCGCGCAACTCGCGGCCGGGGACGAGCCGCCGTGACCGGATCGTGAAGACCTGCTCCAGGTGCTTCGAGCGGACCCGCACCTGCTGACCAGGGCGCACGCCCAGGAGCTCGGCGAAGGCTCCGAGTCCCTGGTCGGTCGAGTCCACGTGACCGGCGATCAGGGTCGCCCCGAAGGGGTCGCCCAGGCGGGCGCCGCCGCGCCACCAGCCGGCGCGGTCGACGTCCTCCGGCACCCCGAGGACACCGCCGTTGCCGACGCCGGCCGCGGCGACGGGCACCCAGATCCCGCTGGGCAGCCGCACGCTCACGGGACGCTCCGGGTCGGGCGGCCCTGCTCGTCGCGCTGCACCCGTGTCCACCGAGCGGGCGTCAGGGTGCGTCGACGGATCGGCCCGGTGTCCCTCGCGGGCACCGCCCGTGGCGCACCCGAGGAGCACGAGAAGGAGACCGGCGACCAGGACCACCGCGGCCGGTGGGGAGACGCGGTCACGACTCATCGCCCGAACGCAGCGACCCGCCACGAGCGCACGAGGCCCGCGGAGCCGGTGTGGATCGCACGCAGTGAACCCGCCGCGCTCGTCGGCACCTCGGCACGGTGTGAGATCACGTTCATCGAACCGTTGGTTGGCGAGCCGACCGCGTAGACCATGGTGACCGTCCCTGCCGGGAGGTCGACGTCGAGCGGACCGAGGATCGGGTCGCCGGTCGTGCCGGCCGGAAGGATCGCCGCCTCGTGCGGACCCGCTGGTACGTCGGCCTGGGCGAACTCCCCGTTGGCGATGTCCTCGAAGACCACCTTCCCGTCGACCCGGACGTCGGCCGGCGGCACGGTCGCGGTGTGGGCGACCAGGACCCGGGCCATGTCGGGTGCGACCGGCTTGGTGGACACGCCGTAGGTGTCGGCCACCGGAGCACCTCCGGGATCGGCCGGCAGGTGCAGCACCAGGTCCTTGCTCGACCCGGCCCGGACGCTCACGGTCGCGGTCAGCGGCTGGCCGTCGTCGGGATCGAACCGCACCTCGTGCTGGCCGGCTCTCAGCTCGAGCGGACCGACGACGGTGCCCGTCTCGACGCCGGACTGCTCCTGCTCGCCGTCCAGGGAGACGTCGTACGTCGTCCCCGGCACGGCCTGGACCACGAACAGTCGACCCGTCGAGGATCTCGCGTCGCCCGGTGGCGCACCGGTGACCGCCAGCGCCGAGGCCGTCGCCGCCGCGACGACGACCGACATCGTGAGCACGTGCCTCACTGACATGGTGAGCCCCCGAATCCTCCGCTGGGAGCGGATGCCCCACCAGTACCCGGCACCGCTCGTCACGACCGCGCGGAGGGGGCGATTACCCGATCTTGGTGACGTGGACCCGCTCGGACCGCCCGACGGTCAGCCCTTGTTCAGCTCCTGGGCCAGCATCACGAGGATGCCGCTGGGGCCGCGGAGGTAGGTGAGCTTGTAGACGTCCTCGTACGTCGCCACCCCGCGCAGCGGATGGCACCCGTGCCGCGCCGCGATCTCGAGCGCCTCGTCGATGTCGTCGACGGAGAACGCCACCCGGTGCATCCCGATCTCGTGGGGCAGCGTCGGCTCGGTCTCGATCGCATCGGGGTGGAGGTACTCGAAGAGCTCCAGACGACCCTGGCCGTCCGGTGTCTGGAGCATCGCGATCTTCGCGTGGTTGCCGTCCAGGCCGACCGCCGTGTCGGCCCACTCCCCGCTCACCGTGTCGGTGCCGAGCAGGGTGAGCCCGAGGTCGGTGAAGAAGGCGATCGTCGCCTCCAGGTCGCGGACGGCGATGCCGACGTTCTCGAGCTTGATGGGCATGCGAGGCACGGTAGCCGCTCGGCGCGAGGTCACCGCCGCGTGACGCTCGCGGGGAGGTGCGTCCGCGGCGCCATCCGGGCGCCGTGGCGCGGGCGCTTGCGGCCGCCAAGGAGCAGCAGGGTGACGACCCGGTTGCGGTGCGGGCGCCACGGCTCGAGGTAGGCCGCCAGCTCGTCGTCGTCGAAGTCACGTCCGGCGACGGCCCAGCCGATGTCCTGGGCGACGTGGTAGTCGCCGAACGAGACGGCGTCGGCATCGCCGTGGGCGCGCTGCCGCACCTCGGCCGCCGTCCAGACGCCGATCCCCGGCAGCGAGGTCAGCCGGCGCTCGACCTCGTCGCCGGGCAGGCCGACGGTGCGCTCGAGCGCGTCGGCGACGCGGGCAGCAGTGACGAGGGCGCGCGAGCGCGCGGGGTCGACGTGCATCCGCAGCCACTCCCACGACGGGACCTGGCGGATGGTGTCGGCCGACGGCTGCACCCACAGCTTGAGGTCCACGCCGGGGCCGGGAGCGCGCTCGCCGTAGCGGTGCACGAGCATCCGGAACCCGGCGAAGGCCTCCTGGCCGGTCACCTTCTGCTCGATGATCGCGGGCGTCAGGGCCTCCATCACCAGTCCGCTGCGGCCGATCCGCCACTGGCCGAAGCGGCGCCACGCCTCCTGGACCTCGGGCGTGCGCCTCTCGAACCCGGTCAGGTCGTCCTCAGCACCGAGCAGCGCCGGGACCGAGTCGAGGACCCAGTCGGCGCCCGGGCCCCAGGCCTCGGCGCGCACGACGCCGTCGGCCGACCGCGGCTCGAGGGCGAGGGTGACCGGCCCCTGCGGCGTACGGATGCCGCGCCAGTGCCGGTCGCCGACGACCTTGTACGTCGGGTCGCCGCCACCGCGGCGCAGCCCACCGAGGGCGGCACCGACCGAGCACGGCCAGTCGGGTCGCCACTCCCGCACCTGTCCGTCCGCCACGACCCCGACGATAGCCGGAGCCCCGGACAGTGGAACACGTTCTAGTCTGGGCGCCATGACGCTCCAGATCGAGGACCGCAACCGGGTCCGCACCCTCACCCTCGACCGGCCCGACGCGCTCAACGCCTTCAACGAGGCGCTCTACGACGCGACCGCCGAGGCCCTGCTGGCCGCGGCCGACGACCCGGACGTCGCGGTGCTGCTGCTGACCGGCAACGGCCGGGCGTTCAGCGCCGGCACCGACCTGCTCGAGATGCACGCGCGGGCCACCGACCCGGACTTCGTGCCCGGCAAGCACGGCTTCCTCGGCCTCCTCGACGCGCTCGTCGCCTTCCCGAAGCCGCTCGTCTGCGCGGTCAACGGGGTCGGCCTCGGCATCGGCGCGACGATCCTGGGCTACGCCGACCTCGCGTTCATGTCGACGACCGCGCGCCTGAAGTGCCCGTTCACCAGCCTCGGCGTCGCGCCGGAGGCGGCCTCGTCGTACCTCTTCCCGCAGCTGGTCGGGCGCCAGGACGCTGCCTGGATGCTGCTGTCCGCCGAGTGGGTCTCGGCCGCCGAGGCGAAGGCGATGGGCCTGGTGTGGCGGGTGTGCGAGCCCGACGACCTGCTGCGCGAGGCGCGCCGGCACGCCGAGGTGCTCGCCGCCCGCCCGATCTCCTCGCTGATCGCGGTGAAGCGGACCATGACCGAGCCGGTGCGCACCGAGATCCGCGCCGCCCGCGACCGCGAGAACGCCGCCTTCGCCGAGCTGATGGGCGGCCCCGCGAACCTGGAGGCGCTGACCGCGTTCGCCGAGGGTCGCGAGCCCGACTTCACCAGCCTGCCGCCGGGTTGGTGACCTCGTCGGGCCACTCCCCCAGCCGCGCGGCGGCGTCGTAGGTCGAGCGCAGGAACTCCAGGACCAGCCGGTCGGGCTCGGAGGACTCCCGGACCAGGTGGTAGGGCAGCAGGAACTCCCCGAGGCGCTCGTCGTACGCCGCCCCGGCGGGTCCGGCCGCGGCCGACCGGAAGCCGGGCGGCTCGGGGTAGGCGTAGGAGTAGAAGCTCCCCTCGGGGCTGCCTCCGGGCCAGAAGCCGGCGCTGGAGACCTCGGCGCAGTAGGCCTCCCACATCACCCGGTCGGGGCAGTTGGGCACGCCGCCGGGGTGTCGTGCCGCGGGTCGGCCGGAGAAGCGGGTCACGGCCAGGTCGAAGGCCCCCCAGAAGAAGTGGACGGGGCTGCCCTTGCCGCGGAACTCCCCGCGGAACTCGGACAGGACGCCGTGCGCCTTGACCAGGGAGAGCCAGAAGAGGTGCGCCGCGTCCGGGTCGTACGACGCGTGGTGCTCGTCGTCCGCGAAGGGTGTGGCGTCCTCGACCTCGACCGGGGCGGCGCCGATCGGCACGTGCAGGTCGAGCTCCCCCAGCCGGGCGCGGACCTCCGCGTGGAAGTCCGCGACCGACCGGCGCGTGAGCTCGACGGTCCGACGGCGGCCGTCGGTGCAGTCGAGCAGGAGGCGGTGGTCGACGAAGTCGAACTGGATCTCGACCCCGCGCCCACCCGCCGGCATCAGCGAGGTCGTCAGCCCGATCGCGTTGACGTAGAGCGGGACGTGCCACCAGTGGTTCTCGAACGGCGAGAGCGCCAGTCGGATCCTGCCCACGACCTGCACCCAGCGGTGCAGGGTGTCCCTGGTGTCGGTCCAGTCGTCGACCAGCAACCGCGGCCAGCGGCCGTCGTGCCCGTTCACGGAGCCGCTACGACCCGATCGACTCGATGGCGGTGCGGATCACGTCCGCCACCTCCTTCGGGTGCGCCAGCATCACGAGGTGCGAGGAGTCGATCTCCACGGTCGTCATGCCGGCGCGCTGGTAGCCGAAGCGCTCGACGTCGGGGTTGATGGTGCGGTCCGAGGAGGACACGATCCCCCACGCCGGCTTCGTCTTCCACGCGGCGGCCGACGCCGGCTCGCCGAAGGCGGCGCCCGCCAGCGGACGCTGCGAGACTGCGAGGATCCTGGCCAGGTCGGGGTCGACGTCGGCGGCGAAGATCTCCGGGAACCTCTCGATGTCGACCGAGACGTCGGTGCCGTCCTCGCCGCCCGGCTGCGGGAAGGGCGTGTAGACGAGCGCCTCGGCCAGCGGGGAGTCGGGGAAGCCGCCCTGCAGCTCGCCGAGGCTCTCCCCCTCGTCGAGGGCGTAGCCGGCGAGGTAGACGAGACCGACGACGTTGTCGGCCGTCCCGGCGACGGTGATCACCGCGCCGCCGTACGAGTGGCCGACGAGCAGGACGGGTCCGTCGATGTGGGAGACCACGGATGCGATGTACTCCGCGTCGCCGGCCAGGCTCCGGTTGGGTACGGCGGGCACCCGGACGGCGAGTCCGTCGGCGAGCAGTTCGGGCACGAGCGCGGCGAAGCTGGAGGCGTCGGCGAACGCCCCGTGGACGAGGACGATGGTGGGCTTGGGCATGGAGAGCTCCTGGTGAGTGGTCACTGGTCGTACAGGGCGGCGCGCAGGAAGTCGGCTCCCTGAGCGGTGGCGGCCTTGGCCGCGTGGGTGTCGCGCAGGGCGTTGACCATCACGAAGTCGTGGATGATCCCCTGGTAGCGCACGGCCGTGACCGGCACGCCGGCCGCACGCAGCTTCGCGGCGTACGCCTCCCCCTCGTCGCGCAGCACGTCGGCCTCGGCGACGATCACGAGGGCGGGCGGCAGCCCCGCCAGCTCCTCGGTGCTCGCACGCAGCGGCGATGCCGTGATCTGCGCGCGGTCCTCGGCGTCGCTCGTGTACTGATCCCAGAACCACTGCATGGCGTCGCGTCGCAGCCAGTAGTCGGTCTGGAACTGGTGGTAGGAGCCGGTGTCGAAGGACGCGTCCGTGACGGGGTAGTAGAGCAGCTGCGCGGCGAGCCGCGGACCGCCACGCTGCTTGGCCATGATCGTCACGGCGGCGGACATGTTGCCGCCGACAGAGTCGCCTGCGACGGCGATCCGGCCCGGGTCGAGGTCGTACTCGGCGCCGTGCTCGCCGATCCACTCGAGCGCGTTGTAGACCTGCTCGATGGCGACGGGGTACTTCGCCTCGGGCGAGCGGTCGTAGTTGGTGAACACGGTCGCGGCCTCGGCCCGGGTGGTCAGCTCGCGCACGAGGCGGTCGTGCGTGTGCGCGTCGCCGAAGACCCACCCGGCACCGTGGGTGAAGAGGATCACCGGCAGCGGCCCGACGGACCCGGCCGGGCGGTAGATCGTGATCGAGACCTCGCCGGTCGGACCGCCGGGGATCGTGAGCTCCTCGGTGTCCACCGCCGGCGCCGGGACGTCGCCGTCCTGGACGGAGTCGACGGTCTTGCGGCCCTCCTCGATGGAGAGGTCGAAGAGGTACGGCGGGTCCGCAGTCGCCTCGACGAACTCCTGGGCGGCCGGCTCGAGGACGGGCTTGATGTCGGTCATGCGACGAGCCTGCGCCGCGCACGTCGTACGCCGCATCCGTCACGTGACGTACTTGCGCGCCGTCAGTCGCCCGACGGGTCGAGAAGGCCGCGCAGCTGGGCCCGGGAGGTCACCCCGAGCTTCGGGAATGCGTGGTAGAGATGCGTCGAGACCGTCCGGGGTGACAGGAAGAGCTGTTTGCCGATCTCGCGGTTGGTCAGGCCCCGACCGGCGAGCAGCACGATCTGGCGCTCCTGCGGGGTGAGGTCGTCCAGGCTCGCCGGTGCCGCCTCCGCCTGGGCCACACCGGCGGCGCGCAGCTCGGCCTCGGCGACGGCCGCCCAGGCGTGGACACCGAGTCGGGCGTAGGCGTCACGGGCGGTCGCCAGGTGGTCGCGGGCCTGCGCCGGCCGGCGCTGCCGGCGCAACCAGGTGCCGTAGCCGAGCTCGGCATGGGCGAGCTCGAACGGCCAGGTGGCCGCCTGCGGGTGACTGGTGGCCATCGCGTGGAACGCCTCGGCCTCGTCACCCTCGGCGAGTGCCGCGAGGGCGCGCTGGAGGATCAGCTCGAAGCGCACGTCAGCCGTGCCCTCGAGCCGGGCGCGAGCGCGCTCCACGATCACGGCGACGGCGTCCCGCTCGCCCGCGCGGACCGCCACCTGCGCCACTTCGCCCAGCGCCCGCAGGCAGACGTGCGGGTGCAGCGGTCGACCGTCGGCACGGAAGAGAGCCCGCGCGTGCCGGGCGCTGCCCGCGAGGTCGCCCGCGGCGAAGGCCGCACGGGCGAGCGTCACGATCAGGTTGGCCTCGAGGGCGGCACACTCGTCGACGTCGAGGGCCCGCAGGATCGCCTCCGCCTCGACCCGGGCGGCCTCCGGACTGCCCACCACGGCCGTCACGCGCGCGAGCAGCTCACGTCCGACCAGGCGGTAGAAGACCAGGCTTCTCGCCTCCGCCAGGTCGATCAGCTCCCGAGCGGTGTCGGCCGCCTCGGCGAAGGCACCCCGGTCGAACTGCACCTGCCCCAGGGCCATCAGCGTCTGCGCCAGGTTGACCGGCCCGATCGAGCGCCGCATCAGGGCGGCCCCCTTCTCCAGCCGCCGGCTCGCGACCTCTGTCTCGTCCAGCAACCAGGCGGCAGCGCCGAGCATCACCTCCTGCGCGGCCAGGAGGTCCATCGGGATCTCCAGGTCGAGCGGCGGGGTGTCCCGCACCCGGGCGACGAGCTCGGGTGGCCGCGACAACGGGGCCAGCGCGACCTCGATCCAGGTCCTCGCCGCGCGCGTCATCTCGACCATCGGCCCCGGGGTGGCGGGCGCCTCCCGGGCGAAGCGGTCGTACCACCCGCGGACGCGCTCGGACCCCTTCCCGGTCTGGTAGGACAGCGACGCCAAGGTGGTCAGCGCCGCCCAGCCCGCGTCGGCATCGGCCGAGAGCATCTCCTCCAGCGAGCCCTCGAGCGCGTCCAGCGCGGCGCTCTGCCGCATGGTCTGCGCCATCGCGTACGCCGCCTGGTGGGCGGCGCGGGCGCGCACCGTCGGGTCGTCGCTCTCCTCCCGGATCCGCTCGGAGATCGCCTGGAGCCGGGCGACGTGACCGGTGTGACCGAGCATCATCAGGGCCTCGAGCATCCGCGACTCCCGGTCGACCCTGCTGGGGCTCAGCTCGGCGGCGCGCAGCATCGCGCGCGCGGCCTCGGAGTGCGCGCCGCGGTCCCGCGCGTCGAAGGCCGTCGCCATCAGCTCACCTGCGATCCCCTCGTCCGCGCGCAGGCTGGCGCCGGCCCGGTGCCACACGCGTCGGGCAGGGTCGTCGACGTACGCGTCGGCGAGGTCCCGGTGTGCCCTGACCCGCTCGCGAGCCGACGCCCGGGTGTAGATCGTCGACCGGACGAGCGGGTGGCGAAAGCGCACGTGGCCGTCGACGACGCTCACGAGCCCGACGGCCTCGGCGGGCTCGAGGTCGCCGACCCCGTCGACTCCCAGGACCCGTTCGAGCACGCCGATGTCGGACGCCCCGGCCGCGGCCAGGAGCAGCGCGGCGCGCGTCGACGGGGGCAGTCCGGGCAGCTCGGCGGCGAACGCGGCCTCCACCCGGGGCGGTACGTCGAGCGGGTCGGACGACCCGGACGGCGTCAGCGACGAGCCGGTGGTGCGGGCGAACTCGCGCAGCGCGAGCGGGTTGCCCTGTGCCCGCTCGACGATGACAGTGCGCACGACCGGGTCGAGCCGGATGCCCAGGCCCTCGAGCAGCGTCATCGAGCCGTCGAGGTCGAGCGGCGCGATCGCCAGCGCCGGCAGGTCCTCGAGCCCCTCGGCGCCTGCGGCGTCGCGCGTGGCGACCAGGAACGACACCCGGCTGCCGGCCAGTCGGTTGGCGACGAACGAGAGCACCGACCACGAGCTGTCGTCGAGCCACTGCTGGTCGTCGACGAGCACGAGCACCGGCGCCCGGCCGGCCAGGTCGCGCAGCCAGGCGGCGATGTCGAGCCGCAACGAGAGCGCGTCGGTCACCCGTTCGTCGCCGCGACCCACCAGCGTCTCGACCAGCTCCTCGGCTCGCGAGCGCAGCCCGGGGTCGAGCTCCAGCTCGTCGGTCCGGAGCAGGTCGACGGCCCCGGCGTAGGAGAGCGACCGCTCGCTCGGCCGGCCACGGGCGGCGAGGACCGACCAGCTGTCCGCGCGTGCGCGAGCAGCGACCTCGCCCAGCACCGATGACTTGCCGACGCCGGGCTCACCGGTGATGCAGACGACCCGGGGCCCCTCGCGCAGGAGGCGCCAGATCTCGTCGAGCAGCTCGCTCCGGCCCACGAGATCCACTGCCACGCAGCGATTCTCCCCCACGCACCCCGACGGGCGTTCTCGCCCCGAGGGGTGGGACGACCCGGCACCACCCGCCTCGTGAACGGTCCGAGAACAACCCGTTCGGACACTGGTGGGAGCGCGACCATCGCCGCTAGCGTCCCAGCATGAGCGATCTCCCCCACATCGTCCTGGTGCACGGCGCCTGGGCCGACGGCTCCTGCTGGAGCTCCGTCATCAGCACGCTCCACGAGCGCGGGTACGGCGTGACCGCCCCGCAGTTCCCCGAGTCCTCCCTCGCCGCCGACGTCGACCGCCTCCGCCAGGTGCTCAACCGGCAGAGCGGGCCGACCGTCGTCGTCGGGCACTCGTACGGCGGCCAGATCATGACCGCCCTCAACGAGGACGCCCCGAACGTCGTCGCGCTCGTCTACATCGCGGCCTTCGGGCTCGACGAGGGCGAGTCGATCGGCGCGCTGGTCGAGAGCGGCCCGCCGTCGCCGGCCCTGGCCAACCTCGACGTCGACGCGCTCGGCTACGCCTGGCTGCGCGAGGACGACTTCGTCGGGCACTTCGCCGCCGACGTCGAGCCGGCGCGGGCCAAGGTGATGCACGCCGTGCAGCAGCCGATCTCGCTGTCGGCGTTCGGCGACGTGATGGGCGTGCCGGCGTGGAAGGCGCTGCCCAGCTGGTACCTGGTGGCGACCAACGACGAGGCGATCCCGCCGGACGCCGAGCGCCAGTTCGCGGCGCGGATGGGCGCCACGACCGTCGAGGTCGCCTCCAGCCACGTGCCGATGGTCTCCCAGCCCGACGCGGTCGTCGCGCTGATCGAGGCCGCCGTCGCCGGCGTCAGCTCCTGACCCTCAGCCCGCCGGGGCGGTGAACGCCTCGGCGGCGGTGACGGTCCCGGCGGTGCGTCCGGGCGCGCGCTGGTCGGCCCAGTAGAGATTGGTGTGGGCGATCACCAGGTCGGGGGTCGGCGCGCCGTACTCGCTCAGGTCCTCGGTCGTGTGCGCATCCGCGACGAGGGTGGCGTCGTAGCCGCGCGCGAGCGCCCCGTGCAGCGTCGAGCGGATGCACATGTCGGTCTGCGCACCCGCCACGACGAGGCGGCCGACACCGAGCCGACCGAGGACGTCCTCGAGGTCGGTGTCCTCGAAGGAGTCGCCGTACAGCTTGTGCACGACCGGCTCCTCCGCGCCGATGACGAGCTCGGGCACGTACTTCCACCCGTCGCTGCCCCGGGGCATGCCCTCGGGGTGCGAGTGCTGGACCCAGACGACCGGCAGCTGCTGCTCGCGGGCCCGCTCGACGAGCGTGGCGATGGTGGCGACGACGCGGTCGCGGTCGTGGGCCTCGGCCACGACGTCGTTCTGGACGTCGATGACGAGGAGGGCGGTCTGCGGACGGTCGGTGAGAGTGGTCATGGGGCGACCGTAGGTGGCAATGTGGACGTTCCACTTCCTGATCAGGAGCGATCCGGTGCCCGATCTCAGCCCGACCTCCCGAGCGCTGCTCGCGCTCGAGGCATTGCAGGACTCCCCCGGAATCACCGCGGAGCGCCTCGGCCGCCGGCTCGGCGTGACGGCGCGCGCAGCCCGTCGGTACGTCGAGATCCTGCGTCAGGCGGACATCCCGGTCGAGTCGATCCGCGGCCCCGACGGCGGCTACCGCCTCGGCCGCGGCGTACGACCGCCGCCGCTGCGCTTCGGGTCCGACGAGGCACTCGGCCTGGTGATGGCCGCGCTGGACGGTCAGCACGACGCGGCCGACGCCGAGGGTCCGGTGGGCCGAGCACTCGGCAAGCTGCTCGCTGCGCTCCCGCGGTCGGTGGCCGCCCAGGCGGAGGCGGTCCGCCGTACGGCGGCTCCCGTCCCCCACCGCGACCCGTCCCGGCCCGAACCCGCGACCACGGTCGCGCTGGTCGAGGCGTGCGCCGCGCGACGTCGCGTCCGGCTCGGCTACCGCACCGAGGCCGGCAACGAGCGCGACCTGGAGGCCGAGCCGTGGGCGGTGGTCGTGCGCTACGGACGTTGGTACCTCCTCTGCCGGTCCGTCACCGCCGACGCCGTCCGCACCTACCGGATCGACCGCGTGGGCTCGGTCGAGGTGCTGGCCGAGACCTTCGAGCCGCCCGCAGACCTGGACCCGGTCGCCTCCCTGGAGGAGAACCTCGCGAGCGGCTGGCAGCACCCGGTGCGCGTCACCGTCGACGCGCCGATCGCTCGGGTCGCGGCGTCGATCCCGCGGACCATGGGCCGGCTGGAGGAGGTCGACGCCCACACGACCCGGCTCGTCGGCTCGACACGCAACGTCGTGATGTACGCCGAGCAGCTGGCGATGCTGCCCGGAGCCTTCCGGATCGACGAGGGCGACGAGGTGCGGGCCGCGCTCGAGGTGCTGGCCGAGCGGCTCACCGCAGCGGCGTCAGCCGAATGACGCGGGAGGCTCGGTCAGCACCCGCAGGGCCAGGTCGGTCGTGGCCGGTACGCCGAGGTGGCCGACCACCCGCGCGACCCGGTCGGGCTCGAGCGGGAGCAGGCCGGGGCTGCCGGGCACGTCCGGGGTCAGGCCCAGGTCGAGGTCGGTGCGGCCCGACATCATCGACAGGTTGAACTCGAAGCGCTGCCGGGCCTCCGGGGTCGCCAGCCGCTTCAGCATGGTCGCGCCCATCCGGCGCCGGCCCTCCTCCTCGCACCAGGAGTCGAGGGTGGCCACCAGGGTGGCGCCGTCGCAGTGGTCGATGTCGGCCCACACCGCGCGCATCGAGCCCATCTGGGAGAGCAGGATCGCCGCGGACTTCTCGCCGATGCCGGGCACGCCCGGGAGGTTGTCGCTGGCGTCACCCCGCAGCGCGGCGTACTCGAGGTAGTGCTCGGCCGCGACGCCGTACATCGCGTGCAGGCGGGCCGGGTTGAGCAGCGGGGACCCGGAGATCCCGCCGTTGATCAGGCGGAGCACGTGGGTGTGCTCGCTGATGTGCGCGAACACGTCCCGGTCGGAGGTGATCAGCACGCACCGCCATCCCGAGCGCTCCGCCCAGGCGGCCGCGGACGCGTTGACGTCGTCGGCCTCCAGCCCCTCCGGGGTGACCGTGAGGAGCCCGAGGGCGTCGAGCAGGGCACCGGCGCGGTCGAGCTGGTCGACCAGCTGCGGGTCCTTCTCGGCGCGGCCGGCCTTGTACGCCGGGTAGGCCTGCTCGCGCACCGACGACGTCCGGTCGTCGAGCCCGAAGAGCACGGCGTCGGGTGCGAACTGGTCGATCGCCTCCAGGATCTGCCGCAGCATCCCGTGCAGCGCCCAGGCGGGACGTCCGCCGCGGTCGTGCAGCTGGGACTCGACTCGGGCGTGGTGGTGGCGGTGCAGCAGCGACGGTGCGTCCACGGCGAGCAGCAGGCGACGGTCGGTCACAGCAGGCCCAGCCCCTCGGCATGGCGTCGTACGGCGTCGCTGTCGGCCGCCAACACGAACGGGACGTCGTGGTCCCAGGTGTCGCTGACGGCCTCCACGCGCCCGTCGCCCGGGTCGAGGCGGACCTCGCGGATGTAGACCGCCAGCACCCGGCCGGGGTGGTCGCGCACGATGTCGGCGTACACCTCCGGGTCCTTCTCGCCGGAGTCGCCGATCAGCACGAACGGCAGGTGCGCGTGCAGGTCGAGGATCTCCGCGATCCGCTCGTGCTTGCGGGCCCGGCCGGAGCGGTTGCCGATCAGGTCGCGCAGCAGCAGCGGGCCGAGCGGGAAGTCGCGGTGCCGCAGGAAGCCGACCAGGAACGAGTAGAGGTTCCACGGGCTGGACGAGACGTAGAAGACCGGGTTGGCGGGCGCGGCGAGGTCCCGGTAGAGCTCGGCGGCGCCGGGGAACGGCGTGCGCGTCAGCGCCGAGCCGGTGAACGTCTGCCGCAGCATCTGCCCCACCCGCTGCACACCCGTCTCGAGGATGGTGTCGTCGACGTCGGAGACCACCCCGAACCGCGCGTCCGGGCCAGGAACCCGCACGCGGACGGCCTCACGGTGCTCGGTGATGCCGCGGTAGTCCCCCGCCAGCTCGACCGAGCCGTCCTGCCAGGGGTCGGTGAGGGCGCTCGGCCGCAGCTCGGCGTGGAAGTAGCCCTCGTCGTCGGTGCTGGCCTCGACGCTCGCGTCGCCGACGGTGACCCGGAGGGGTACGCCGGGGAGCTCGTCGGTCACGAACTGGCTGAGGCTGCGACGCAGCGACGCGCCCAGTCCCTCGCCCTCCATGGCCGGGGTGGGCGGCGCGTTGTCGAGCACGCGCCCGCGGACGACGACGCCGCCGGGACCGCCGTGGCCGAGGTAGACGTCGATCCGGAAGTTCTCCGGCGTCCGGCCCGCCGTGCGACGCAGCCGGGCGGCGTCCCACCGGCGCTCGGCCTCGACGAGCAGCCACTGCTTGCGTCCCACGCTGGCACCCTAGTGTCGGTGCGCTGGGCTTGAATGGGCGCATGCTGCTCGCCGACGTGGTCGCCACCTCCGCGACGGTCGCCGCCACCCGCTCCCGCAAGGCCAAGGTGGAGGCGATCGCCGCTCTGCTGAGGGTGGCGTCCGCTGACGAGGTCGAGACCGTGACGGCGTACGTCGGCGGTTCCTTGCGGCAGCGGCGCACCGGGCTGGGCTGGCGCGGGCTGTCGTCCCTGCCCGCTCCAGCCCCGACGCCGTCGCTGACGGTGGCCGAGGTGCACGAGGCGTTCGAGACGATCGCGGCGCTGTCGGGGTCAGGCTCGCAGGCGGCGCGGTCCTCGGCGGTGGACGAGCTGTTCGGCCGGGCGACCGCCGAGGAGCAGACGTGGCTGCGCGGCGTCGTGACCGGCGCCGTGCGCCAGGGGGCGCTGGACTCGCTCGTGCAGGAGGCGCTGGCCGTCGCGGCCGAGGTGCCGCTGCCCGCCGTCCGACGGGCCGCGATGCTGGGCGGCTCGACGGTGGCGGTGGCCGCGGCCGCGTTCTCGGGGGTCGAAGCCCTGGCTGCCGTGGGGCTGGAGGTCGGCCGGCCCGTGGTGCCGATGCTGGCGTCGAGCGCGCCGTCCGTCGGCGAGGCGCTGGCCAAGGCGGGCAGCGGAGCGGAGGTGGCCGTCGACGTGAAGCTCGACGGCATCCGGATCCAGGTGCACCGCTCCGGTGACGAGGTGCTCGTCGCGACCCGGTCGCTCGAGGACATCACGGCCCGGCTGCCCGAGGTGGTCGAGGTGGCGCGGTCGCTGCCGGCGACGTCGTTCGTGCTCGACGGCGAGGCGCTGGCCCTGGCCGACGACGGGCGGCCGCGGCCGTTCCAGGAGACGGCGTCGCGGACGGCGATGGCGGACGGGGTCGTGGTCACGCCGTACTTCTTCGACGTCCTGCACCTCGACGGCGTCGACCTCCTCGATGCGCCGGCGGCCGAGCGCGCGGAGGCGCTCGAGCGGCTGGTGCCGGCGGAGCACCGGGTGCCGCGGCTGGTGACTGCCTCGGTGCCCGACGCGGACGCCTTCCTGGCGGACACCCTGGGCTCCGGCCACGAGGGCGTCGTCGTGAAGTCGTTGACCGCGCCGTACGACGCCGGCCGCCGGGGCGCCGCCTGGGTGAAGGTGAAGCCCGTCCACACCCTCGACCTGGTCGTGCTCGGCGTCGAGTGGGGCTCGGGTCGCCGCGAGGGCTGGCTCTCCAACATCCACCTCGGCGCCCGCGACGCGTCGGGGGACGGCTTCGTCATGCTCGGCAAGACGTTCAAGGGCATGACCGACGAGATGCTCGCCTGGCAGACCGTGCGCTTCACCGAGCTCGCGGTGACACCGTCGGAGATCCGCGCGCACTACGCAGTCGAGGTCCGTCCGGAGCAGGTCGTGGAGATCGCCTTCGACGGCGTCCAGCGATCGACCCGCTACCCCGGCGGCGTGGCCCTGCGCTTCGCCCGGGTCGTGCGCTACCGCGACGACAAGCCGGTCAGCGAGATCGACACGATCGAGACCGTGCGTGGGTACCTCTCGTAGGCTTGGGACGTGAGCCGCGAGAAGAAGAAGTGGAGCGACCTGACGCCCACCCAGCAGAAGGCGATCATCGCCGGCGGTGCCGTCGAGGTGGTGCTGACCGCCGTCGCCCTGCGCGACCTGGCCCGCCGCCCCGCCAGCGAGGTCCGCGGCCGCAAGGCGCTGTGGGTCCTGTCGTTCGCCGTGCAGCCGTTCGGTCCGCTGGCCTACCTGCTTCGCGGGCGCCGGGCCACGGCCTGATCCGGGCCTGATGCGGGCCTGATCGCGGCCTCCGTCCGCGACGTTTGGTCACCAAGCGCAGAGTGGTCGCGCTCCCATGCACGCTTGGTGACCAAACGTCGGTCCCGGAGGTCGCCGACCCGACGACACGCCTCGAATCCGTCACACCCGTGCAACTCCCAGTTGCACGGTTGTAAATTGGAGCCATGACGAGTGCTCCCGAGACCGACGGCCGGCGTACGGCGGCGGCGGCGCGGCGCCGGGCCCGCGAGAAGGACATCATCGCGGCGACCCGGGGCCTCTTCGACAAGCGCGGCGTGCGGGACGCCCAGATCGAGGACATCGCCAAGGCGGTCGGGATCAACCGGGCGATCGTCTACCGGCACTTCACCGGCAAGGAGGAGCTGTTCGCGCTCACCCTGGTCGGCTACCTCGACGAGCTCCGCGACGACCTCGCCGCCGCGATCGAGACCAGCGACGACGCCGAGCAGCAGCTGAGCGCGCTGGTCACGGCGTTCGTGGCGTACGGCGTCGCGCACCCGGCGTTCGTCGACTGCGCGCAGACGATCATGCGGCGTACCGGCCCCGACCTGCTCGACGAGATGTCGGAGAGCGCGCTCTTCCGGCTCGGCCGGGGGATCTCCGGGTGCCTGGCGGTGCTCACCCAGGTGCTCGAGCACGGCGTCGAGGCGGGCGTGTTCCGGGTCGAGGACCCGGTGCTGCTCGCCAACACGCTCTACGCGAGCGGCCTCGGCGCGCTCCAGCTCGCCCGGGTCGGCATCCTGGTGAAGGAGGCCGCCCCCGGCATCCCCACCGTCGGCACCATCTCCCCCGAGCAGGTCTGCGACTTCATGGTGCACACCGCGCTGGCGCTCGCCACCCGCTGACGACCGCGCGGACGGCTCAGTCGGGCTCATCGAAGCGCAGGCTCAGGTGTGACTCGTACGCCGCCGACGGTCCGCGGACCACGATCGCGTCGTCGACAGGCTCCTCGCCCGTCGGCCACGCCGCCTCGGCGCGGAAGTCGAACGGCGTCTGGGGCGCGGCGACGTAGGTGAACTCGACCGCCGAGCCCGCAGTGAACGTACGGAAGCCGGCGACACGGACCGCTGAGAAGTGCACCCAGCATCCGCCCGGGGTCGCGTCGGAGTCGATGACACCCCAGCCTTCTTCGGAGGACCACTCGCGGATCACGCCGT
This sequence comes from Nocardioides sp. Root1257, assembly GCF_001425175.1. Classification (GTDB taxonomy): domain Bacteria; phylum Actinomycetota; class Actinomycetes; order Propionibacteriales; family Nocardioidaceae; genus Nocardioides. The sequence continues at coordinate 446,967 of NZ_LMDV01000001.1, forward strand.
ACGTCGTCACCACACCATGATGGCGTCCGACGAGCGACCTACCGCTCCAGGATCGCTACGACACCCTGACCGCCGGCCGCGCAGACCGAGATCAGCGCCCTCCCGGAGCCCTTCTCGGCGAGCAGCTTCGCGGCGACGTTGATGATCCGGCCGCCGGTGGCGGCGAACGGGTGACCCGCCGCGAGCGACGACCCGTTCACGTTGAGCCGTGAGCGGTCGATCGCGCCGAGCGGTGCGTCGAGGCCGAGCCGCTCCTTGCAGAACACCGGGTCCTCCCACGCCTTGAGCGTCGAGAGCACCTGCGAGGCGAACGCCTCGTGGATCTCGTAGAAGTCGAAGTCCTGGAGCGTCAGGCCGTGGCGGGCCAGCATCCGCGGGACGGCGTACGCCGGCGCCATCAGCAGGCCCTCGCCGCCGTGGACGTAGTCGACCGCCGCGGTCTCGGAGTCGACGAGGTAGGCCAGCGCGGGGTGCCCGTGCGCCTCGGCCCACTCGTCGCTGGCCAGCAGGACGACGGACGCGCCGTCGGTGAGCGGCGTCGAGTTGCCGGCGGTCATGGTCGCGGCCTCACCACGACCGAAGACCGGCTTGAGCTTGGCCAGCTTCTCGACCGTGGAGTCCGCGCGCAGGTTCTGGTCACGCTCGACGCCACGGAAGGGCGTGATCTGGTCGTCGAGGAACCCCCGGTCGTACGCCGCCGCCAGGTGCTGGTGCGACAGGGCCGCGAGCTCGTCCTGCTCCTCGCGGGTGACCTGCCACTCCAGGGCGGTGAGCGCGGCGTGCTCGCCCATCGACAGACCGGTGCGCGGCTCCCCGTTCTGCGGGATCTCCAGGCCGATGTCGCCGGGCCGGATGGCGCCGAGCGCCTTCACCTTCCCGACGGTGTCACGTGCGGCGTTGACCTTCATCAGCTTCTTGCGCAGCCGGTCGCTGATCGCGACGGGCGCGTCGGACGTGGTGTCGGTGCCCCCGGCGATCCCGACGTCGATCTGGCCGAGCGCGATCTTGTTGGCGACCTGGATGGCCGCCTGCAGGCCGGTGCCGCAGGCCTGCTGGATGTCGGTCGCCGGCGTCTCGGGCGCCAGCCGCGAGCCCAGCACGGACTCGCGGGCCAGGTTGAAGTCGCGGGCGTGCTTGAGCACGGCGCCCGCGACCACCTCGCCGACGCGCGCCCTCTCGAGGCCGAAGCGGGCGACCAGCCCGTCGATCGCGGCCGTGAGCATGTCCTGGTTGGACGCGTCGGCGTACACGGTGTTGGAGCGGGCGAACGGGATCCGGTTGCCGCCGATCACGGCGACGCGGCGGGTGCTGCCTGAAGTCTCGACTGCCATGCGCCCATCCTTGATCGCGGCCCGCCCGGAGAGAAGGCTATGAGGGGCAGATCACGAAATGTGGACACCGAGTTACACGAGGAGTTACCTAGCACCATGAGCGACCGCTACCAGGACTTCACCGCGTCCACGATCGGCAAGCAGATCACGAAGCTGCTCGGCCTGCCGCAGCCCACCCGGCTCGAGCGGTACGCCGAGGGCGCGCCGCTCGTCGACGGCACGGTCGCCGTCGGCGGCCGCGGCCGCTTGGCCGAGTCGTTGGTCGGCATCCTCGACACCCTCGGCATCGCCGGTGTGGAGACGCCTGCGGGCGAGGCCCCCGGCGACGGCACGACGTACAAGGGCCTGGTCTTCGACGCCACCGGCCTCACGTCGTCGGACCAGCTGGTCGCGCTGCGCGACTTCTGCACCCCGCTGCTCCGCAGCCTGGACCGGTGCCCGCGGGTCGTCGTGATCGGTACGCCGCCCGAGCTGGTCGACGGCGCCGAGCGGGTCGCGCAGCGTGCGCTCGAGGGCTTCACCCGCAGCCTCGGCAAGGAGATCGGTCGCGGCGGCACCGTGCAGCTCGTGTACGTCGCCGACGGCGCCGAGGGCTCGGTCGCCAGCACGCTGGCGTTCCTGCTCTCCCCCAAGTCGGCGTACGTCTCCGGCCAGGTCGTCCGGATCGGTGCCCACGGCGCCGCGAAGCCGGGCAAGGTCACCGACTGGACCCGCCCGCTCGACGGCAAGGTCGCCGTGGTCACCGGCGCGAGCCGCGGCATCGGCGAGCAGATCGCCCGGGTGCTGCACCGCGACGGCGCGACCGTCGTCGGCATCGACGTGCCCCAGGCTGCCAGCGAGCTCCAGGGTGTGATGCGCGAGCTCGACGGCGACCACCTCGTGCTCGACATCACCGCGAAGGACGCGCCGCAGCGGATCGCGCACCACCTGAAGACGCAGCACGGTGGCGTCGACGTCGTGGTGCACAACGCCGGTATCACCCGTGACCGCAAGCTCGCCAACATGGCCGCGTCTGCCGACATGGGTGACCGCTTCGAGCAGGTCATCGCCGTCAACCTGACCGCCCCCGAGCGGATCACCCGCGAGCTCCTCGACCAGGGCGTCGTCAACAGGGGCGGCTCGATCATCGGCGTCGCCTCGATCGCGGGGATCGCCGGCAACGTCGGCCAGACCAACTACGCGGCCTCCAAGGCCGGTGTCATCGGGCTCGTCGACTCGCTCGCCGACGAGCTGCGCGACGGCATCACGATCAACGCCGTCGCGCCCGGCTTCATCATCACCCAGATGACCGCGGCCGTGCCGTTCGCGACGCGCGAGGTCGGCCAGCGCCTCAACGCGCTCGCCCAGGGCGGGCTGCCGGTCGACGTCGCCGAGACGATCGCCTGGTACGCCAGCCCCGGCTCCACGGCCGTCAACGGCAACGTGGTCCGCGTCTGCGGCCAGATGATGCTGGGCGCCTGATGATCCCCGTCCTGATCAAGGCCGCCCTGCCGAAGATCCGACCGTCCGGCGAGCTGCCCGAGCTGTCGCTCGTCCGCCACGACGTACCCCTCGACCCGCGGCACGTCGCGTCGTACGCCACGCTGTGCGGCTTCCCGCGCAAGGACGTCCTGCCCCTGCCCTACCCGCACCTGCTGGCGTTCGGGCTGCACCTGCAGATCATGGCCGACGGGTCGTTCCCGTTCCCCGCGATCGGCACCGTGCACCTCGAGAACTCGATCACCCAGCACCGCCCGATCTCACTGACCGAGCAGCTCCAGGTCACCGCGCGGCCCGCCGACCTGCGCGCGCACGCCAAGGGTCAGGTCTTCGACATGCTCACCACGGTGCACTCGGCCGGCGAGCTGGTGTGGGAGGAGACCTCGACGTTCCTGCGCCGGGGCGCCGGGGACGAGGGTGCGCCGAGTGGTCCGTCGTACCCCGACGCGCCCCCGAGCGGCACGGTCTGGAAGCTCCCCGGCGACCTCGGCCGGTCGTACGCCGGCGTCTCCGGCGACCGCAACCCGATCCACCTCTACGGCCTGACCGCGAAGGCGTTCGGCTTCCCACGGCAGATCGCGCACGGCATGTGGTCGATGGCCCGCTGCGTCGGGGCGCTCGAGAACCGGCTGCCCGACCGCGTCCGCGTCGACGTGGCCTTCAAGAAGCCGATCCTGCTGCCCGGCTCGGTCGCCTTCGGCTCGCGACCGACCGACGATGGCTACGCCTTCTCGCTCAGCAACCCGAAGTCCGGCGCCCCGCACCTGGCGGGCCGGACCGTCAGAACCTGACGCGCGCCACGCAGACCTCGCCGCTGACGCGGTTCACGGCACGGAACGTGAACGCGTCGGCGCCTGCGGAGTTGCGTGCCTTGCGCTCGACGTCGAACGAGCCGCTGCGCCCGGCGGTCATCGAACGGCCGCGGTCGACGAGGTTGCCGTCGTGCCGCAGGACCCAGTGCCAGGTCTGGCCGCTGCGGTTGCTGTCGACCTCGGACTCGACCTCGATGCGGCCGTCGTCGGCCTTGGCCTTGATCTTCCAGTCGGTGCTCGCGGAGCACGACCCGTGGCGGATCACCTCGCGGTCGGCACCCGCGTGGGCGGGAGCGGCGCCGAGGACGGCGAGCGGGACGGCGGCGATCAGGGCGGCGGTGGCTGCGATGGTCTTCATGCACCGAGCCTGACGACGCCTCATGTGGTGGTGATGAGCCCCGGATGAGAGTGCCCTCATCCGGCACCTCACCCCCCACGACGGTCGAGTCGAGGGTTCTGACGCTTCAATCGAGAGTTCTGACGGTCGAATCGGGACCGTGGCCCGGGGACGCGATCCAGAAGTCCCGACTCAACGGTCCGAAGTCTCGATTCAACGGTCAGAAGTCTCGATTCAACGTGGTGGGTCGTCAGCGACGGGTGAGCGCGAGGACCGGGATGACTCGGTCGGTCTTCTTCTCGTAGTCGGCGAAGCCGGGGTAGAGCGCGGCCTGCTCGGCGTACTTCTCGTCGCGCTCGGTGCGCGGCAGCTCCTCTGCGCGTACGTCGAGGGTGTCGTCGCCGACCTCGATCGTGGCGTCCGGGTTGGCCTTGAGGTTGTGGTACCAGTCCGGGTTGTCGGGGGCGCCGGCCTTGGACGCGAAGACGAGGTAGCGGTCGCCGTCGGCGAGGTACATCATCGGACTGACCCGCTCCTGGCCGCTCCTGGCTCCGGTGGAGTGGAGGAGCAGCAGCGGAGCGCCCTCGAAGTTGCCTCCGACCCGGCCGTGGTTGGCCCGGAACTCCTCGATGATCTTCGCGTTGTAGTCGGTCACCTCTCCATCATGCCCGCACCCGCCCGGTCGCAACGATGACCGCCGCGCCGAGCAGGCTGAGGCCGGCAGCCACCAGGACGGCGACGTTCCACCCGGCGAGCAGGTCGGCTCCCGCGTGGGTCGCCACGACGACGAAGAGCGTGATGCCGCAGGCGGCACCGAGGTAGCGCGCGGTGTTGTTGGCGCCGCTGCCCATCGCGGCGCGGTCGGGCGGCACGCTCGCGACCGCCTCGCGACCGAGCAGGGCGTTGAGGACACCGGTCGCGAGGCCGGCGACGAACATCGGCACGGCGAGGCGCCACACGTTCGACCCCGCGTCCAGGCCGTAGCCGGTCAGCTGCCCGACGGCGACCACGACCAGCAGCGCGGCGATCGGGCGCGGTCCCTCGAGAGGGCGGCGCAGGTGTCGGATCAGGTACGACGTGACCACGCTCGTGCCCGACCACACGACGACCAGCAGGCTCGCGGTCCAGAGGCTGGCGCCGAGCCCGAGCTGGGCGACGGTCGGCACGAACGACGACATCCCGATGATCCCGAGCCCCAAGGTGAGTGAGCCCAGCGTCGCGGCGCGGAAGCGCGGAGCACGCAGCAGGTCGGGCTCGACCAGCGGCTGCCGCACGCGGCGCTCGACGACGCCGAAGCCCAGGGCGGCGACCGCCGCGAGCACGGCCAGCACGACCGTCGGCGCGTCGATGCCGTTGCGGCCCTGGGTCAGTGCCGACACGAGCAGCGTCATGGCGGCGACCAGCAGCACCAGGCCCGGTACGTCGATCCGGCGCGGCTCCACCGCCGACGACTCCCCGATCCGGCTCAGGCTCGGCCAGAGCAGGACCAGCGCGGCCAGCCCGACCACGGCGTACGTCTCGCGCCAGCCGGACCCGATGTCCAGGGCCGCGGAGAGGATCGCCCCGGCCGTGATGCCGAGCCCGACGCTCGCGCCCCAGATCGAGGTGGCGTGCACGCGGGCCGGGCCCGGGGCGAAGTCGTGCGCGAGCACAGCCAGGCCGCAGGCCAGGACGGCCGCTCCCCCGACGCCCTCCACCACCCGGGCGGCCACGAAGAGCACGGGCTCCTGGGCGACGGCGCACACGAGCGCACCGACCCCGATCGCCCCGAGTCCCGCGGCGTACACCCGGCGCCGGCCGTAGGCATCCCCGAGCACGCCCGCGGCGAGCAGGGCCGCCGCCAGGCCGACCGACATCGAGCTGAGGATCCAGGCCCGGGCGACCGGTCCCGCGCCGAGGTCGGCCGCGGTGCGCGGGATCGTCGCCATCGGCGTCACGTAGGTGACCAGCACCAGGGCGGTGCCGAGCGCGATCGGGGCGAGCGACCGGGTCGCGACCGCGCCGTTGACAGAGGGTTTGACTTCCAAACTCACTCGCGGGACGCTACACCCATGAGCCCCGTTCCACTAGCCGAGCTGCCCGGTCGGCCGTGCCCGGTCGCCGCGTCCCTCGAGCTGGTCGGCGAGCGCTGGGCCCTCCTGGTGGTCCGCGAGATCGCGATGGGCAGCACCCGCTTCGGCGACATCGTCCGCGGCACCGGCGCTCCGCGCGACCGGATCGCGGCCCGCCTCAAGGCGTTGGAGGCCGCCGGCGTGATCGGGCGTACGGCGTACCAGGAGCGGCCCGAGCGCTTCGACTACCACCTCACGGAGTCCGGCCAGGACCTGCTGTCGGTGCTCGATGCTCTGCTGGCCTGGGGCGACAAGCACGCCGTCGCCGCCGACGATCCCCGCCGACCGAAGCGCTACCGGAGGTTCACCGCATGACCCGCACCCGCACCGTCACCTGGGAGGACCCCGGTCCGGGGACGCTCCAGGGACTCTCGATGCCCGGCCTCGACTACATGCAGGCCGTGATGAAGGGCGAGCTGCCCGCGCCGCCGATCGCGGCGACGATGCAGTTCGAGCTGGTCGAGGCCGAGCTCGGCCGGGCGGTCTTCACCTGCACGCCCGACGAGTCGGTCTACAACCCGATCGGCGCCGTGCACGGCGGACTGGTCTGCACGCTGCTCGACTCGGCGGCCGGCTGCGCGCTGCACACGACACTGCCGCAGGGCAAGGGCTACACGTCGGTCGAGATCAAGGTCAGCTACCTCAAGGCGGTGCGCGCCGGCAGCGGCCTCCTCACCGCCACGGGCACGGTCGTCAAGGCCGGGTCGCGGGTCGGGTTCACCGAGGCCACCGTCACCGACGGCTCGGGCGCGTTGGTCGCGACCGCGAGCAGCACGCTGCTCGTCTTCGACCTCTGACGTCGAGCCGGGTGCTCAGGCCTCGAGGCGCAGCTGCCGGGTGTCCGGCATCGAGCTGGCCCGCACGAGGTTGCGGCGGCTCGCGAGCGCGGCGTACATCGCCCGGCGCGCGGAGTCACGCTGCAGCGGCTCGACGGTCTCGTCAGTGCTCGCCGCGAGGGCGTCGCGCAGCAGCATCAGGGCCTCGGTGCGGAGCTGCACCACCTGGGCCTCGGCCATGCCGAGCTCCTCGGCGATGCCCGAGACCGGGGCCTCGTCGAGGAAGTAGTGGCCGACCACCTGGCGGTGACGCTCGGAGAGCTCGCCCACGGCCTCGCGCAGTCCGACCATCCGGTCCTCCACGTCGGCGGGCTCGGGGGGCACGGTCGGGTCGACCGGCATCCGGGCCTCGACGGACTCGGTCTGCGAGGCGATGACGACGTCGAGCAGGGCACTGCGCACGCGGGCGGCGGCGTACACCTCGAAGGCACCGTCGACCTCGGGCTCGTAGGCCCGGGCGGCCTCGGTCAGGGCGACGAGGCCGGCCGACTGCAGGTCGTCGCGCTGGACCGACCGGGGCACCCGCGCCACGACCTGTCCGACGATCCACTCGACCATCGGCACGGATTCCAGTGCCAGCTCCTGGGCGCTCAGCCGACCGGTGGCGCCCTGCTCCATGTCCCTGCTCATGAGGTCACCATCGGCAGGTTCGGGCGGTAGTCCACCTTTTGACTAGACCAGTTCCAGACCGAGCCATTCCGCGAGCGACGCGATCTCGGCGTCGACGGCCTCGGCGACGTCCGGCGCGAAGGGCTCGTCCTGGTGGACGGCGGTGACGACGAGCGCCCCCTCCGCCCGGTCGGCGGTCGCGTCGAGCTTGCCGACCAGGCGGTCGCCGTACAGGACGGGGAGCGCGTAGTAGCCCCACCGGCGCTGGGCCGCCGGCTTGTACATCTCCAGGAGGTAGTCGAACTCGAAGACCTCGGTGAGCCGCTTGCGGTCCTGGACGAGGCGGTCGAACGGCGACAGCAGCGCGGCGCGGCTGGGCTCCGGGCCGGCATCGAGGTACGCCGGGTCCACGCGCCAGGTGCCGCGGACACCCTCGATGACGGCGGCCTCCCCCGCCTCGCCCACGTCGTGCTGCTCCCCCGGCGAGGACGCGGCCTTGGCGCGCGCGATCCCGAGTGCTGTCAGCCGCCGCGCGTCCAGGGTCCGGCGCGCCTCCTCGGCGTCGGGCACGGGGTCGTCGGGGTAGATCCGCTCGGCCAGGTCCCAGAGCTGCTCGCGTCCCCGGCGCCCGGCGCTGGCGACCTCACCCCGCGCGACCATCAGCTGGAGCAGCATCCGGACGTTGCGGGCGTTGTTCCAGCCCGAGGACTGCCACGGCACCTCGCAGGTGTCGGGCAGCTCGCTCGCCGGCAGCGGCCCGTCGCCACGGAGCCGCTCCAGCAGGTCGCGGCGGCAGCCGTCGTTGGCCGCGACCCACGCGGCGCGGCCGACCTGCCAGTCCGTGAGGTCACCGCTCCCCGGCCACTGCGCCATCTCGGCACGGAAGAGCGCCATGTCCTCCGCCGGCCGGATGAAGCCCTGGTGCTCGATGAGTCGCTGCTCGTCGAGCGCGTCGCGCAGCTCGGCGGGGTCGTACGACGGACCGAGGCGGCTCCACAGCACCAGGTCGGCGCTCGGTGCGATCGCGCTCGTCGGCTCGGCCTGCAGCACGGTGAGGTGCCGGACCACGTCGACGAGGTCCGTGGGTCTCGCCGCTGCCAGCAGCTGGGCTCGCACCGCGACCCGGCGCGCGTCGGCGCGGGACAGCTCGTGGACGGTCACGTGGTCATCATGCCCACCGCCACCCCCGGCGAGCCCTAGTGTCTGGCCATGTCTGTCCTCGCCCAGATGCTGCCGCTGGCGGCCGGCATCGCGGCCTCACCCATCCCGGTGATCCCGGCGATCCTGGTGCTGGCCGCGCCGCGCCCGCGCGCCACCGGCTCCGCCTACCTGGGCGGCTGGCTGGCCGGGATGACCGTCATGGTCCTGGCCGCGACGGTGCTGGCGAGCGTGCTCGAGCAGGGTGAGACACCGACCTGGGCGATCGTCGTAAGGCTCGTCCTCGGCCTGCTGCTCATCGGGCTCGGCGTGCGCAAGTGGCTGGGCCGCGCCGCCGACGCGGGGACCCCCGCCTGGATGGAGTCGCTGCGCACCACGACGCCGAGGAGGTCGTTCCGACTGGCGCTCACCCTGGCGGTCGCGAACCCCAAGCACCTGATGCTCGCGTTCGCGGCCGGGCTGTACGCCGGGGCGTCCGACCTCGAGGCGGCCGGTCTCGTCCTCGCCGCAGTCCTCTTCATCGCCGTCGCGTCGGTCTCGGTCGCCGTACCGATCCTGGCGTTCCTCGTCCTCGGCGACCGCGCGCAGCCGCCGCTGCAGCGGGTCGAGGCGTGGCTGGTGCGCCACAACGCCGTCCTGCTGGCGGTGGTCGTCATCGTGATCGGCGCCGCACTGGTGCTCAAGGCCGTCCAGGAGCTCTGAGCGGCCGGCGCCGTCACTCCTTCGCGCCGGGACCTTCCGAGCCGGGTCGTCGCGGGCGGATCAGGCCCTCCTGCGCGGCGGTGACGACGAGCGTGCCGTCGGCGGTGAAGATCCGGCCGAAGGCCAGGCCACGAGCGCCCTGCGCCGAGGGCGACCACTGGTCGTAGAGCCACCACTCGTCGGCCCGGAAGGGCCGGTGGAACCACAGCGTGTGGTCGAGCGAGGCCATCTGGGTCTTGGACGGGTTGACGTCGTGCACCGACAGCGTCGAGCCGAGCAGGCTCACGTCGCTGGCGTAGGTGAACGCGGCGACGTGGACGGCCGGGTCGTCCGGCAGCCCCTCGCGCAGGCGGACCCACATCCGGGCCTGGGACACGTGCCCGTCGTCGGGCTCGAGGCCGAAGCGGGTGTTGCCGAGCCAGCGGACGTCCAGGGCGCCCCACTCCTTGCCGAGCGCGTCGGCCTCGGCGTTGCCACCGCGGCGCATGACCTCGACCAGGTCGAAGCCGGTCTCCGGCGCGCCGACCTCCGGCATCGCGTCCTGGTGATCGAAGCCCTCCTCGGGCAGCTGGAAGTTCAGCGTCTGGTAGTAGATCGGCCGCCCGTGCTGACGGGCCACGACCCGGCGGGTCATGAACGAGCGACCGTCGCGGATCCGCTCCACGTCGTAGACGATCGGCACGGAGTAGTCGCCGCCGAGGAGGAAGTACGAGTGCAGCGAGTGCACCGCGAAGTCGGTCGGCACCGTGCGGATGCCGGCCATCAGCGCCTGCGCGGCGACCTGTCCGCCGTACACGCGAGCGCGCGCCGACTCCGGCTGCTTGCCGCGGAAGAGATCGCCGTCGAGCCGCTCGAGGTCGAGCAGGTCCACGAGCTCCTCGGTGGGGTTCATCGGTCCGCCTTCCGGGGACGCAGCACGGCCTCCTGGGCCACCGACGCGACGAGCTCACCGCTCTGGGTGAACACGCGGGCGAGCACCAGGCCCCGGCCGCCGGAGGCCGACGGCGAGACCTGGTCGTAGAGCCACCACTCGTCGGCCCGGAATGGCCGGTGGAACCAGATCGCGTGGTCGAGCGAGGCGACGAACGCATCGCCGCGGCCGAAGCTGATGCCGTGCGGCGCCATCGCCGCGCCGATGAGCGTCATGTCGGAGAGGTAGGTGAAGGCGGCCCGGTGGAAGAACTGGTCGTCGGGCAGTGGCGAGGACACGCGCAGCCAGACTCGCTGCCGGCCGGGGTGGAGCGGGTCCTCATCCAGCCCGGAGGCCGAGGAGCCGACGAACCGGATGTCGGCGACGTTCCACTGGTCGGCGTGCAGCTCCTCCTGCGCCTTCCGGCTGACCGGACGCACCGACGCGTCGTCGGGGCCGGGCACGTCGGGCATGGACTCCTCGTGCTCGTAGCCCGCCTCGTCCTTCTGGAAGTTCACGGTCTGCGCGTAGATGGGCCGACCGTGCTGCTGGGCGATGACCCGGCGGGTGACGAAGGAGCGGCCGTCGCGGAGGTTCTCGACGTCGTAGATCGTCGGCGTGCTCGGGTCGCCCGGCTGGAGGAAGTACGAGTGCAGCGAGTGCGCGACGTACTCGTCCGGGACGGTGCGCGACGCGGCCACCAGCGACTGGGCCGCGACCTGGCCGCCGAAGACCATCGGCCGGCTGGTCGGCATCTGGGCACCGCGGAAGAGGTCGTCGTCGATCCGCTCCAGGTCGAGCAGGGTGAGCAGCTCGTCGGCGTCGCGGGGCACCTCAGCCACGCTCCTGGTCGGGACCGCCGGGCTCCTCCGGTCCGTCGAGCCCGGCCAGGAACTGCTCGAACTGCCGGCCGATCTCCTCGCCGGTGGGCAGCGGCTGGTCGGGGGCGAGCAGGCTCGCCCCGTCCTCCTCGGCGCGCTCGAAGGCGTCGTACTGGCGCTCCAGCGCGGCCACGACGTCGGCGACCTCCTGGTTGGCGGTCAGGTACGTCGCGATCTCGGCCTCCGTGTCCTCGGCCTCGGCCCGCAGGCCGGACAGGTCGATCGTGAGACGACCGGCGATCTCCACCTGCTCGAGCAGCACGGCCGCGGCCAGCGGGAAGTCCATCTGGGCGAGGTAGTGCGGGACGTGCGCCACGAAGCCCATCGCCTCGTGACCCCACTCCCCCAGCCGGATCTCCAGCAGGGCCTGGGCGCTGCTCGGGATCCGCAGCTCGCCGCGCCACGGGCTGGTCCCGGTCAGCAGGGCCGGGTCGTTGGCGTGCGGCGTGAGGGCGATCGGGCGGGTGTGCGGCACCGCCATCGGGACCGAGCCGATGCCGACGACCCGGGTGACGCCGAGGGTCTCGACGACCTCCCGCACCGCTCCGCAGAACGCCTCCCACCGGTTGTCGGGCTCGGGGCCCTGCAGCAGCAGGTACGGCGAGCCGCCGGCGTCGTGGAGCAGCCGGACCAGCAGTCGCGGTGCGTCGTACGCCGCGTAGTGGTCGCGCACGAAGGTCATCGAAGGACGCCGGGCGCGGTAGTCGTGGAACTGGTCGACGTCGAAGGTCGCGACGACGGGACCGTCCGACAGGTCGGTGAGGTGCTGGGCCGCGCGCGCCGCCGCGCTGCCGGCATCGAGGAACCCGTCGAGCACGAGGACCATCGTGAGGTCACCGCCCGCGTCTCGGATCGCCTCGAGCTCCGGCACCTCGTCGACGATGTGCACCAAGCGCTCACGCTTGCCCACGGAACCTCCTCGTTGCGGCGGCCCGACCTCCCGTCGGTCCGTGGGCACAACCGTAGTGGTCCCGTCGCTCATTCCGCCTGCGCCCGGTCGCAAGCGCGAGGTATGTCACGAGTCGCGGCTGGACTCTTCGGCCGCCTGCGTTTCCGCTTGTTACCGTGGGGTAACCTAGCCGGCACCGAGCACTCTCATCCCCGAGGAGAACCCCAGAGATGGCATCAGCCCGCCAGCTGCGAGAGGTCGTCTTCGTCGACGGCGTCCGCACCCCGTTCGGCGTCGGCAAGGCCAACGGCCAGTACGCCGAGACCCGTGCCGACGACCTCGTCATCAAGTGCATCCGCGAGCTCCTGCGCCGCAACCCCTCGCTGCCGCCCGAGCGCGTCGACGAGGTGGCCGTGGCCGCCACGACGCAGATCGGCGACCAGGGCCTGACCATCGGCCGCACCGCCGCGCTGCTCGCGGGCCTGCCGCAGAGCGTGCCCGGCTTCGCGATCGACCGGATGTGCGCCGGCGCGATGACCGCCGTCACCACGACCGCCTCCGGCATCGCCTTCGGTGCGTACGACGTCGCCATCGCTGGCGGCGTCGAGCACATGGGCCGCCACCCCATGGGCGAGGGCGTCGACCCGAACCCGCGCATCCTGTCCGAGCGGATCGTCAACCCGGACGCGCTCGTGATGGGCAAGACGGCCGAGAACCTGCACGACCGCTACCCCTCGATCACCAAGGAGCGCGTCGACGCCTACGCCGTCCGCTCCCAGGACAAGACGGCCGCGGCGTACGACGCCGGCGAGATCCAGCCCGACCTGGTGCCGGTCGCGACCAAGTCGGCCGAGCTGGGCTGGGGCCTGGCCTCGACCGACGAGCCGATGCGACCGGGCACGACCATGGAGACGCTGGCCGGCCTGAAGACGCCGTTCCGCGCGCACGGCAAGGTCACCGCCGGCAACGCGGCGGGCATCAACGACGGTGCCACCGCGGCGCTGCTCGCCGACGAGGAGACGGCCCGCGAGCTCGGGCTGCCGGTGCGGATGCGCCTGGTCGCCTACTCGTTCGTGGGCGTCGAGCCCGAGGTCATGGGTGCCGGCCCGATCCCGGCGACGGAGAAGGCCCTCAAGCAGGCCGGTCTCACGATCGACGACATCGAGGCGTTCGAGGTCAACGAGGCGTTCGCCGTGCAGGTGCTCGCGTTCCTCGAGCACTTCGGCATCGCCGACGACGACGCGCGCGTCAACCCGTACGGCGGGGCCATCGCGATGGGCCACCCCCTCGCGTCCTCCGGCGTTCGCCTGATGACCCAGCTCGCCCGGCAGTTCGAGGAGCGGCCCGAGGTCCGCTACGGGCTGACGACCATGTGCATCGGCATCGGCATGGGCGGCACGGTCATCTGGGAGAACCCGCACTACACCGGACAGGCGGCCTGACATGACGATCGACAAGCTCCTCGAGCGCGCCCAGGAGATCTCCTCCGACGCCGAGCGCGTGACCCAGGCCCACCTGCGCAAGGTGACGCTGCCCAGCGGCGCCGTGCTCGGCCTGATCACGCTCGACAACGGCGAGGACCACACCAAGCCGAACACGTTCGGCCCGCGCTCGCTGCTCGCCCTCAACGAGGCGATCGACGCCGCGGTCGCGGACGACGCGATCACCGCCATCGGCGTCACCGGCAAGCCGTTCATCCTGGCCGCCGGCGCCGACCTCACCTCCATCCAGGGCGGTGGCACCCCGAATGATGGGCAGAGCGCCGTCCGTGTCGTGGCGGAGCTCGGCCACGCGGTCTTCCGCAAGCTCCAGGACGGCGGCAAGCCGTCCTTCGGCTTCATCAACGGCCTCGCCCTCGGCGGCGGCCTCGAGGTCGCGCTGCACTGCACCTACCGCACCGTGATGGACAGTGCTCCCGCGCTCGGCCTGCCCGAGGTCATGCTCGGGCTGGTGCCCGGCTGGGGCGGCGCGTTCCTGGTGCCCAACCTGCTGGGCGCCGACGCGGCCGTGACGGTGCTGATCGAGAACCCGCTCAACAACGGCAAGACGCTGGGCGGCGCCGCGGCGTACGAGCTCGGTCTGGCCGACGCGGTCTTCTCCGGTGCCGACTACCTCGAGCAGTCGCTGCTCTGGGCCGACGCGGTGCTGCGCGGCGAGATCGTCGTCGAGCGCACCGAGGTCGACCGAGGCGCGGCGTGGGACGCGGCGGTCGAGCGCGCCCGCGGCGTCGTGGCGGCCCGGACCGGCGGTGCGAGCCCGGCCGCCCTGAAGGCCGTCGAGCTCGTCGACGCGGCCCGTGACGGCGACCGCGACGCCGGCTTCGCCCGTGAGGACGACGCCCTGGAGGCGATGTCGCGCACGCCCGAGCTGCTCGCGTCGCTGTACGCGTTCGACCTGGTGCAGAAGCGGGCCAAGCGCCCCGCCGGTGCCCCGGACCGGTCGCTGGCGCGGCCCGTCACCAAGGTCGGCATCGTCGGCGCGGGCCTGATGGCCTCGCAGCTGGCGCTGCTCTTCGTACGCCGCCTCGAGGTGCCGGTCGTCCTGACCGACCTCGACCAGGAGCGGGTCGACAAGGGCGTGGGCTACGTGCACGCCGAGATCGACAAGCTGCTCGCCAAGGGCCGGATCAACAACGACAAGGCCAACCGTCACAAGGCGCTGGTCAGCGGCGCGATCGACAAGGCCGAGGTCTTCGGCGACGCCGACTTCGTGATCGAGGCCGTCTTCGAGGAGATGGCGGTCAAGAAGTCGGTCTTCGCGGACGTCGAGAAGGTCGTCTCCGCCGAGTGCGTCCTCGCGACCAACACGTCGTCGCTGTCGATCACGGAGATGGCCGCCGACCTCGAGCACCCCGAGCGGGTGGTCGGCTTCCACTTCTTCAACCCGGTCGCGGTGATGCCGCTGCTCGAGATCGTCAAGGGCGAGCGGACCGACGACGCGACGCTGGCGACGGCGTTCGGCACCGGCAAGGCGCTGAAGAAGACCACGATCCTGGTCAACGACAGCCCGTCCTTCATCGTGAACCGGCTCCTCGGCCGCTTCATGGGCGAGGTCGGCCGGATCGTCGACGAGGGCACCCCGGTGACCGTGGCGGACGCGGCGTTCGCGGGCGTGGCCCCGATGCCGCCGTTCATGCTCCTGTCGTTGGTCGGCCCGGCCATCGCGCTGCACAACAACGAGACGCTGCACGGCGCGTTCCCCGACCGTTTCTACGTCTCCCCCGCGCTCGAGCGCGTGGTGGCGGCGCGGAAGACGTCGTACTACGGCCCCGACGGCGGCATCGACCCCGAGGTCGAGGCGCTGCTCGAGAAGCCGTCACAGCCGGTCGTGCTCGAGCCGGCCGAGGTGCGCACCCGCGTGCTCACCGGCCTTGCCGACGAGGCTCGCCGGATGCTCGACGAGGGTGTCGTCGTGGCGGCCGAGGACCTCGACCTCGCGATGATCACCGGCGCCGGCTTCTCCTTCTGGAACGGCGGGCTGACGATGCTCCTCGAGCGCGAGGGTCTCGGCACGTTCCACTAGGGGCACGTCCCTAGCCGGGTGAGCGGGGCAGCACGACCCGGAACGTGCTGCCCCGTCCGAGCTCGCTCTCCAGCGAGACCTCGCCGCCGTGGGCGGCCACGATCGAGCTGACGATGTCGAGCCCCAGACCGGTGCCGGGGATGTGCCGGTCGAGTGCGCCGGCGCCGCGGAAGAAGCGCCCGAAGACCTGGTCGACCTCGTCGGGCGGAATCCCGATCCCGGTGTCGCTCACCTCGACCAGGACGGCGTCCGCCTCCTCACGGAGCACCACCGAGACCGCGCCGTCGCCGCCGGTGTACTTCACGGCGTTCGAGAGCAGGTTGTCCAGCACCTGGCGCACGCGCTGCTCGTCCACCTGGGCCACCAGGCGGTCGGGGGCCTCGACGGCGATCGTGACGCCCCGCGTGCCCGCGCCGGCTCGAGCCGCCGCGGCGGCGTCGTGGACGAGCGCGGCCAGGTCGGCGTCGGCGTGCTGGAGGCGCAGGCTGCCCTCCGACACCTGGCCGACCTGGAGCAGGTCGGAGACGAGCGCCTGCAGCCGCAGCGCGTTGCGCTGGACGACCTGCACCTGGGCTCGTACGTCGTCGGCGAGGCCGGCGTTGTCACGGAGCAGCTCGAGGTAGCCGAGCACCGAGGTCAGCGGGGTCCGCAGCTCGTGGGACACCGAGGACACGAACTCGTCCTTGACCTTCATCGCGCGCATCAGCTCGGTGATCTCCTGGTAGGCGAGCGCGGCACCGAGCCGCTCCCCCGACGGACCCCGGACCTGGCGCGCCGACGTCGAGAACGCCCGGCGGGTGAGCGGGTCGTCGCCGACCCAGTAGGTGTAGTCGTCGAACTCCTCGCCCTGCGTGGCGCGGTAGGAGGGCATCTCCTCCCGGGCCATGAGCGTGTGGCCGTCGGGGTGGTAGACGTGCCCGAGCTGGCCGGCCGTGCCTTCGTGCCCGTCGGGGAACGGCAGGTGCATCGTCTCCTGGTGCCGGCGGTTCATCCGCTCGTAGCGGCCGTCGCGCCCGATGAGCAGCAGCCCGACGCCCACGGTCTCGAAGACCGCCTCGAGCGACTGCCGCTCCCGCTCCACGGCCGTGACGTCGAGGATCTGGGAGATGAAGTGCAGCGGCGCGCCGTCGTGCCCCCGCACCAGGGCCACCGAGAGGTCGCCCCACACCACGTGGCCCGCGGCGTGCAGGTAGCGCTTGCGCAGGCGGTACGAGTCCAGCTCGCCGGCGAGCGCCTGCTCGAAGAGCGCGAGGTCGGCGTCCAGGTCGTCGGGGTGGGTGAGCTCCTGGAAGCCCCGCTGGGTGAGCTGCTCGACGTCGTAGCCGAGCATCTCGGACATCGCGTGGTTGACCATCAGCAGCCGGCCGTCGAGACCGACCATCGCCATCCCGATCGGCGAGTGCTGGAGCGTGAGGAGCCACGAGTCGGCGCTCTCGGACGCACCCTGCATCTCCGGCACCTCCCTCAGCCCGAAATCTGGTTGGGGACACCGTAGGGGAGGATGGATCGGTGCATGCATTGCGGACCGTCCTCGTCGGCCTGGCGGCCGCGGTCGTCCTGATGCCCGCAGTCCCCGCCCACGGGGTCGAGCGGGGGGTCGAGGCGACACCGGTCACGAAGGCTCAACGCCGGCTCAACGTCCTCGGCTGCGACGCGGGCCGCGCCGACGGCACCGTCGACACGCACACCCGCGCGGCGACCACCAGGTTCCAGTCCAGGATCGGGATCCGGCAGAGCGGCACGCTCGACCGGCGTACCCGGATCCGGCTGAGCGCCGAGGACGCGCCCCGCTGCGACCAGCGCCCGGTGCCGAGGCACTCCGGGACCGGCCGCCGGATCGTCGTCTCGCAGCAGCAGAACTGGGTGTGGCTCGTCGGCCCGCGCGGCTCTGTCGTCGCGCAGGGCGGCATGGTCGACAACACCCGGGTCCTCCACCGCGGCTCCCACGCCACCGGCTCCTACTGCGGCCGCGCGGGGCGGATCCATCGCAACCAGGACTACAGCGGCCGACTGTGGCTCGACGACTTCGTGCGGTTCGCGCCCTGTGGCATCGGGTTCCACCGGATCCCGCTCTACAAGTCGAACGGCCACCAGATCCACCCGGACTGGATCCTCGGCACCGACCTGGCACAGTCGCACGGGTGCCTCCGGCTGAGCCGTGAGCTCGCCGACCGGGTCTGGTCCTTCACGACCCGGCGTACGCCGGTGCGCGTGGTCTGAGGTCAGACTCCCGTCTGAGGTCAGACCCCCCAGAGCGCGGCGACGTGCCGCGCGTCGGTGCCGCAGCAACCGCCCACGACACGCAGCCCCGGCAGCAGCGGCCGGAGGCCGTCGTACGACGTGGCGAGGAGCGCCAGGTCTCCCTCGTCGAGCTCCTCGGCGGCGTCCAGCTCGGCGTGGGTCTGGGTCGAGGCGTTCGGGTTGACCTGGACGATCCGGCTCAGCCAGTCGCCGCCGTCGAGGCCGGGGGCGATGTGGGTGGGATGGGCGCAGTTGACGACGTAGCCATCGGCCGCCTCGTGCTCCTCCACCCGCGCGACCGCCTCGGCGAGCGTGGTGCCGTCGGGCAGACGGCCGTCGGTCTCGACGGTGAACCCGACCCAGACCGGCACGCCCGCCGCCCGCGCCGCCCGCGCGATGCCGATGCCCTCCTCCGGGCCGGTGAGGGTGTACGCCGCCACCACGTCGGCACCAGCGTCCGCGAAGGCCTCGACCTGCCCGCGGTGGTAGTCGGCCGCCTCGTCGGGGTCGGCCCGCTCCCCCGCGACGTACCCGTCGCCGCGCGGCCCGATCGCACCGATCACCCGGACGTCGTCGAGGTCGTCGTACGAGTCCCGCAGCTGGTGCAGCAGCTCGATGCTGGCCCGGTTGACCCGGTCGAGCGCCGTGCGGTCGTAGCCGACGGCGGCACCCCAGTCGGGGTTGGCGCGCCAGGTCGGCGACTCCATCGTCAGACCGGCCCCCGCCCGCCGGGCGATCGCGGCGTAGCCGTCGTAGTAGTCCCGCAGCAGCGCCCGGCCCCGGTCGTCCTCGACGAGCGGGAACGACGCGAACTCCGGCAGGTCGACGCCGTGGTGGAAGATCAGGTCGGTCTCCAGGCCACCGTCGCTGACGTAGCTGCGTGCCGCGAGCCAGGAGAGATCGTGGTGGGACATGGTCCATGTCAGCACGTCACCCCGGTGCGCGGCCAGGCACTTCCCCAATTTTCGGACGATTCGACGTACTTCACGAACGGCCCGCCGCTCCTGAATCGACAACCCGCACAGCCGCGGGCACGTCCCACAGGAAATCGGGTTCCCATGGACACCAACGCGAGCACGTCCGTCTCCACCTCCACCGCGACCGGCCGGCGCCCCCGCGTCGTGATCATCGAGGAGCACACGGCTGTCGCCGACGCCCTCGACGTCGGCCTCTGGGGCGAGTACCGGGTCCGCGCGGTGCGCACCTCCCGGCGGACCTCCGTGGCGGCCACCGTCTCGGCAATCCGCAACGCACGGCCGCACGTCGCCGTCGTGGCGTCGCGGCCCGGCCCGCTGGTCGACCACATCGAGCTCGTGTCGGGGCTGAGTGCTGCCGGGGTGACGACCATCGTCCTGAGTGCCGTCGAGGTCGACGAGGACCCGGTCCACTGGGGTCGGTGCCTCCTGGCCGGTGCGGCCGGGGTGCTGTCGATGACCGACGACCTCGACGTCCTCCGCCGGATGCTGCGACGGGTGCTCGACGGTGAGCCGCCGCTCTGCCCGGCGCTGGTCGACCGGCTGCAGGGTGCTGCCCGGGCGGCCGCGGGCGACGAGTACTGGACGACGCGCGACCGGCTGCGGCTGCTGAGCGGCCGCGAGTCCGAGGTGATGAGCAAGCTGATCGCGGGTCACGGCCCCATCGAGATCGCGCGCGAGGACGTGGTCGCCGAGGCGACCGTCCGGACCCAGGTCAAGTCGATCCTCGCCAAGCTGGAGGTCAGTTCCCAGCTCAGCGCCGTCGCGGTGGCCCGGCGTGCCGGATGGACCGTCTCGGAGGCGCTGCCGCCCGCTGCCTGAGCGACCGGTGCTGTTCAATGGTCGGGTGACCGCGCAGCGTCAGGAGCTCGGGAGCGCGACGCTGCCGGACGGCGGCCGGGTCGCCTTCGCGGCCACGGGCAGCGGTCCCCACCTGATGGTGGTGCCGGGATGGCTCACCCACCTCGAGCTGGGCTGGGCGGTCCCCGCCGACCGCCGCTTCTACGAGTCGCTGGCCCAGGGCCGCACGCTCGTGCGCTACGACCGGCCGGGGTGCGGGCTCTCCGACCCGTACGACGGCCCGCGCACCCTCGAGCTCGAGCTGGCCACGATCGCGGCCGTCGTCGAGGCCGTGGGCGCCGAGCAGCTCGACCTCTTCGGGTTCTCGATGGGCGCCGTCGTCGCCGCGCAGTGGGCGGCCGACCACCCCGAGACGGTCTCCCGGCTCGTGCTGTACGGCGGCTGGGCCACCGGGACGGAGATCGGCGACGAGGAGAGCAGGCACCACGTGCTCGGCCTGATCGGCGCCAGCTGGGGGCTGGGGTCCGACCTGCTCACCGACCTCTTCGCGCCCGAGGCGGACGCCGGCACCCGGCGCGGGGTCGCCGACTACCAGCGCGCCTCGTCCTCGCCGGAGACCGCCGTCGCGCTGCTCGGCCTGGCCTACGAGCTCGACGTGGGCGCCGCACTGCCGCGGATCCAGGCGCCCACGCTGGTGCTGCACCGGCGGGGCGACCGGGCCGCGCCGATCGCCCAGGGCCGGGTGCTGGCCGAGGAGATCCCGGACGCGCGGTTCGTGGAGCTCGAGGGCCGCTCCCACCTGCCCGCGATCGGCGACGCCGGTGCCGTCGTGACGGAGGTGCGCCGCTTCCTCGGGCTCCCGGCGGTGCGCCACGACGTGCCGACCGGGCTCACCGCCCGGCAGCGGGAGGTCGCCGCCCTGGTCGCCGACGGCCTGACCAACCTGGAGATCGCCGAGCGGCTGACCATCAGCGACCGGTCGGTGGAGTCGCACCTCGAGCGGATCCGGCTGCGGCTCGGCTTCCGGTCCCGCGCCCAGGTCGCGGCGTGGTACGTCGCCACCCAGGCGGCCACGTGAGGCCAGCCAAGTGAGGTAGTTCCACGCCTGTGCCGCCGCCGGTGCGTCGCCACGATGGCGGGCATGCGACGACGTACCCCTGACCTGCTCCTGTCCGCCCTCGGCTGGCTGGGGTTCCAGGCCGTGATGCTGTGGACCATCGTCTTCCTCGCCGGCGTGGTCGTGCCCCGGACCGTCGACGGGCCGGTCCGGATCGCGACCGGCCCGGCGATCGCGGTCGACCTGGCCCTGCTGCTGCTCTTCGCCGTCCAGCACTCGGTGATGGCGCGCCGGCCGGTGAAGGCGTGGCTGGGTCGCTGGGTCCCCGAACGGCTCGAGCGCACGACCTTCGTCCTGGCCACCGACGTCTGCCTGGTGCTGCTGCTCGCACTCTGGCAGCCCTGGGACGGAGAGGTGTGGCACGTCGACGGCGTGGCCGCGGTCCTGCTGTGGTCGCTCTACGCCGCCGGGTGGCTGCTGGCCGTCGTCTCGACCAACGCGATCGACCAGCTCGAGCTCACCGGGCTGCGCCAGGCCGGCTGGACGCGTCCACGCAACGCGGGACCGGAGGAGCTCAAGGTCGACGGGCTGTACGCCGTCGTGCGGCACCCGCTGATGACCGGGCTGCTGGTGGCGTTCTGGGTCACCCCACAGATGACCGCGCCGCACCTGCTCTTCGCCGCCGCGGCCACCGGCTACATCCTGCTGGGGGTCCACTTCGAGGAGCGCGACCTCCGCCGCACGTTCGGCTCGGCGTACGACGACTACGCCGGCCGCGTGCCCGCACTCATCCCCGGGCTCGTCGTCCGCAGGTCGGTGCTGCGCTGACGAAGACCGCCTCCTGGGTCAGGAGCCGGCCGGCGCCTCCAGCTCCTCGATCGCCTGGTCGAAGGCCTGACCGGCTGCACCCCAGGGCGCCGTCGGCCCGCCCTCCTCGGCGAGCCCGAGCAGGTGCGGGGTCAGGTCGGCGCTGAAGCCCTCGCTCGCCTCGCGGGGCAGGAGCGAGGGCAGGTTGTCGATCGCGATGACGTCCAGCGGCGCGCTCCCCTCACCCGGGGCGCCGTCGTGCAGCCGCCGGACCGGCTCCTCCCACGTGGTGATCTCGGTGTTGACCGGGAGCATGTTGGTGGGACCGGTCACGTCGCAGGTCACGTCCGCGAGCACCCGCAACCGGCGCTCGTGCTCCAGGTCTGCCTGCTCCACGAACGGCGTCGTCGGGGTGTGCGTGACGACGCAGTTGACCAGCATGTCGTGGCCGAGCAGCGCCTGCTTGTGCAGGTCCTGCGTCTCCTTGCGGTCCCACCGCGTCGTTGCCAGGCCGGCGGTCAGCAGCGCCTGCTGCGCACCGCGGCCGGAGCGGCCGCGGGCACCCGTGACGAGCGCCAGGAGCTGGTCGACCCCGGCCTTCCCGGCCCGCTTCAGCTCCTCGTCCAGCTCGTGCTTGGCCATCGGGGCGAGCGGCGGGGTCAGCGTGCCCGCCAGGTGCAGTACGCCGAGGGCGGCACCGACGTACCCCGCCCAGTGGCCGAACGCGACGACCCGCCGGTTGTTCTCGTCGACGAGGTACTCGATGTCGAACAGCCGACCCCCGCCGCGGCGGAAGCGCTCCAGGGTCTCGCGCGCGTCGTCCTGGCCCTTGAAGGCGTGCGCGAAGTAGATGTGCCGGTGACCCAGCGAGTCCGGCTCCTCGGGGAGCTCCTTGATGCCGAGGACGTACGCGTCGTGGGGCGCGGTGGTCCACGAACCCTCGTCCGCGACCAGCGCCCCGGCCGCGGCGTACTCGTCGATCGGGAAGATCCGCTGGCGCGACTCCTCGACGGTCACCTCGAAGCCGCCGTCGAGCAACAGCGGCACGTCGGCGGGCACGACCGGCGCGCGCCGCTCGGTGCCACGGGTCTCGGATCTGATCCACAGGTGGACGGGTTGCATGGCGTCATGCTGCCAGGTGGCGACGGGCGCGGGTCGTGTGCCTCACCGCCGCCTGGCCTCGTCCGTCCGGCGTCCGTCGCTACTCGACGTCGAGCCCCCGCTCGATGGCGTAGCGGGTGAGCTCGACCCTGTTGTGCATCTGCAGCTTGCCGAGGGTGTTCTGCACGTGGTTCTGCACCGTGCGGTGGGAGAGCACGAGCCGGTCGGCGATCTGCCGGTAGGACATCCCCTTGGCGACCATCTTCAGCACCTCGGTCTCGCGGTCGGTCAGCCGCGGGTCGTCGGGGTCGGGCGACGGGTCGTCGGAGATGCGCTGGAACTCCCCCAGCACCAGCCCGGCCAGGCCGGGGGTGAAGACCGGGTCGCCGGCGGCCACCCGTCGTACGGCGTCGAGCAGCTCCTCGCGCGAGGCCGACTTCACCAGGTAGCCGGTCGCGCCCGCCTTCACCGCGGCGAGGACGTCGGTGTGCTCGCCGGAGGCGGAGAGGATGAGCACCCGGACCTCCGGGTCCTGGCGGACCATCTCCGTGGTGACCTCGACCCCGTCCGGGGCCGGGATCTGGAGGTCGAGCACCACGACCTGCGGCCGGGCGGCCGGGAACCTCGCGAGCGCCGACCGGCCGTCCGCGGCCACGGCGACCACGTCGAGTCCAGCGGCGGCCAGGTCGCGCTCGACGGCGTCGCGCCACATCGGGTGGTCGTCGACCACCATCACCCGGATCGGGGCGGCGGGCTCCTCACTCATGCCGACGACCCTAGGACAGGTCGCGGGATCGCGAACTCCCACTCGGTGCCGAACGGCCCGGTGACCAGCTCCGAGGTGCCGCCCAGGTCCGCGATCCGGCCGCGGATCGACTCGCTCACGCCGAGCCGACCCTGGGCAGCCGCCTCCTCGAGCCGGCCGGCCGGGATGCCGGGGCCGTCGTCGCGCACCGACAGCTCGACCCGGTCGGGGAACGCCTGCAGGAGCACCCACGCCGGGGCGTCCTCGCAGACGTGACGCCGGACGTTGTCGAGGCAGGCGCGCGCGACGGCGACGACCTCGTACGCCGTGGCCGCCGGCAGCTCGACCGCCGTGCCGGGCGTCGCGACGGTGACGGTCTCGCCGCGCTCCAGCCGAGCCAGCTCGGAGGCGAGGTCGACGATCTCGTCGCCGTGGACCGTGGTCACCGCCTCCTGGGCGCGGATCAGCTCGCGCAGCACCCGCTCCTGCTCCCCCGCCAGCCGGCCGAGCTCAGCGGCCTCGCCGCCCAGCTCGCGCCCCCGGCGCTGCACCAGGGCGAGCACCTGCAGCACGCCGTCGTGCACCACCCGGGCGAGGCGAGCGCGCTCGGCCGCCATCGCGGCGGAGCGCTCGGCGACGTCGCGCTCGGTCGCCATCTGCTGCAGCGAGTCGCACATGAAGCCGACGATCAGGCCGCCGACGATGAGCAGGAAGGCGTTGCCGTAGTCGGACTGACCGATGTCCTGGCGCTGGGAGAGGTCGGCCGCCGCGAGCAGGGTGCCGGCGACCAGGCCGCCGAGCGCGCGGTAGTGGACGGCCCACGCGAACAGCGCTCCCATCACCCAGTAGCCGGGCAGGCTGGCGCTGAAGCCGTCACCCTTGACCAGCGGCGTCACGAGCAGCATGGCGATCGCGAGCGCCAGGTCGGCGGCGAGCAGCCGGAAGGTACGCCGCCGCGGCTCGGCGTACGCCCACGTGGTGAAGCCCGTCCAGAGCACCATCGCCACGACGCAGGCTGCACCCGCGACCGGGCGCTGGAAGCTGTCGGCCCGGTAGATGCTGAGTGCCACCGTGTTGAGCAGCAGGACCCAGCGCAGCACGGCGAGCGCGCGGAACATCCGGTCCTTGATCGCGATCGAGGCGGGAGACGTCCACGAGCTCACGCCTGGCAGTCTCGCAGGAACTGAGTACGGGTACCGATGCCACGTCGTGAGCGTCGCGACGAAACTCGGGCCATGACCTCACCGACACCCGCATCCAAGAACACCACCGCCTTCTTCGCCCAGTCGGCCGCGGCCTTCGGCCTCGCGCTGCTGACCATGCTGGTCGCGATCTTCTACCTCCCCGCCGACCCGTGGCCCAAGGCCTTCCTGGCCCTCGGCACCCTCTTCCTCACGACCTCCTCCTTCTCGCTCGCCAAGTGCGTCCGCGACGCCCAGGAGAGCCAGTACGTCGCCTCCCGGATCGACCAGGCCCGCGTCGACCGGATCCTCGCCGACCACGACCCGTGGAAGGAGGTCGCATGACGACGCCGTACCCCCGTCCCGGACCGGAGGGCGTGCCCGAGCCCACGGGCTGGCGGCTCTGGGCGCCTCGCCTCCTCGTCCCGCTGCTGGTCCTCGGCACAGTGGCGCTCATCCCCGTCGTGGTCCTCGGCTTCCTGTACGCCTTGAACCCGATGGGCGACGAGTGGCAGTGCTCCGACGGCGAGGCGCCGGCCGGCAACGCCTGCTACCCGCTCGACGAGCCGCTGCCCGCCGGCGTCCACTGGGACCCGCTCGGCAACCGGCCGATGCCCTACAACTGCGACAAGGACGGCTGGACCCAGATCCAGCGCGACGGCAGCGACGACCAGGACTGTCTCAACGACGACCTTCCGCTGCCGGCCGGGTGGCACGAAGTCAGCTAGGTGCCACCCAGCCCGGCGTCGCGGGCCCGGATGATCGCCTCGGCCCGGTCGGTGGCCTGCAGCTTCGCCAGGATGTTGGAGACGTTGTTGCGCACCGTCTTCGGCGCCAGGTAGAGCGCCGACGCGATCTGGCTGTTGTTCCGACCCGCCGCGATCAGGTCGAGGATCTCGACC
The DNA here is from genome assembly GCF_001425175.1 of Nocardioides sp. Root1257. Lineage (GTDB taxonomy): Bacteria > Actinomycetota > Actinomycetes > Propionibacteriales > Nocardioidaceae > Nocardioides. The sequence continues at coordinate 472,353 of NZ_LMDV01000001.1, forward strand.
TCGCGCTCGGTGAGCTGCGGGAACGCCGACCGGTCCGGCGTCGCCGAGCCGGACAGCAGGTCCGCGATCCGCAGCGCCAGGGAGGCGCCGAACACCAGGCCGCCGGCGTGCACCGTCGAGATCGCCCGGGCCACCTCCTCCTGGCTGGCGCCCTTCACCAGGTAGCCGCGGGCACCGGCGCGCATCGCAGCGAGGACGGTGCCGTCCTCCTCCCCCATCGTGAACACCAGCACCCGCACGTCGGGCTGCGTCTCCGCCAGCCGGCGGGTGGCGTCGATGCCGTTCATCTCCGGCATCTGCAGGTCCATGACGACCACGTCGGGCTGGTGCTCCGCCGCCAACGCCACCGCCTCCACGCCGTCGGCGGCCGTGGCGACGACCGTGACGTCCGGCTGGGTGCCCAGCAGCGAGGCGAGGCCGTCGCGGAAGACCGGGTGGTCGTCGGCGATCAGCACCCGGACCGGGCCGCTGACGGTGGGTGTCATCGGTGCTCCTCGGGGTCGACGGTGACCGGCAGCCAGGCCCGCACCCGGGTCCCTCCGGCGGGCGGGCACACGATCTCGGTGCGGCCGCCGAGCTCCTCGGCCCGCTCCCGGATCGACCGTAGCCCGACGCCGGCCACGACGTCAGGACCGATCCCGGCACCGTCGTCGCCGATCTCCACGAGCAGCGATCCGGGGCTGCCGGCGAGCCGGACCGCCGCGTGCCTGGCCCCGGCGTGCCGGGCCGCGTTGGTGAGGGCCTCGGAGGCGATCCGGTAGGCCGCCACCTCGACCGCGGCCGAGAGCGGCGGCAGGTCCTCGGCGGCCACGCTGACGGCCAGGTCGGCCGTGCTCATCCGCTCGGCCTGCTGGTCGAGCGCCGCCAGCAGGCCGAGGTCGTCGAGCGCGGGCGGTCGCAGACCGTGCACCAGCCGGCGTACGTCGGCCAGCGCATCGGTGATGTCCTGACGCGACTGCGCGACCAGCCGGCGCGTCGTCCCGGGGTCCCGGTCGAGGGCGTTGCCCGCCGCGTCGAGGCGCATGGCGACGCCGCCGAGCACCGGACCGAGCCCGTCGTGCAGGTCGCGCCGGATCCGACGGCGGTCGTCCTCGCGGGCGAGCACCAGCTGCTCCCGCGACCGCTGGAGGTCGTCGGCCAGCCGCGCGCTGCGGACCGCCATCGCGGCCTGGCGCACGATGTCGACGAGCAGCGCCTGGTCGCGCTTCGACAGCATCGAGCGCACCCCGCGAGCGGGTAGCTGGAGCAGCCCGACCTCCTCCTCGCCGTACCGGATGGGCACCTCGCGGACGTCGCGCGGGCGCTCGCCGTACGTCGCGGCGATGGTGCCGCCGCCGTGGCCGAACACCTCGACGCGCACGTAGTCGAGCTTGAACGCCGTGGCCACGGCCGTCGCGAGCGGCGGGAGCTGGGTGCGGACGTCGCCCGACTCCTCGAGTCGGGCGGCCAGGTCCGTGACGACGGTGTAGCGGTCCCCTCGGCGACCGACCAGAAGCCGGTGCACCACCGTCGTCAGGCGGGAACGCACGGGTGCGTAGATCGTGACCGCGATCAGGAGGAGCAGCAGGGTGGCGTCGCGCTCGTCGAGCCGGTCGCCGAGCAGCCGGTCGAGGGTGGCGACGAGGACCAGGTCGAGCACGATCACCGTGCCGGCCACCGACGCCCACACGACGGTGCCGCCCATCAGGGCGTCGACGTCGCGGACCTCGGGGTCGAGGATGCCGATGGCGATCGAGGCGCCCGTGAGCCCCAGGGCCAGCATCAGCGCGACCGTGACGATCCAGCCGTTGTGCAGCACGATCGCGATCCCGGAGACGACCAGGCACATGACGGCCGCCCACAGCAGCCAGCGCAGCTGCATCCGCTCGCGGCCGGACGCGTGCCGCTGGCGGGCGAAGAGCACGACAACCGCGAGCGGCAGCGACAGCAGGGTCAGCACCCGGCCGACGGTCAGCAGCTGGACGAACAGGTCACCGGGGATCGGCACCTCCGGCGCCCCGGTGTCGATCGGCAGCTGGAACTCCTCGGCGTTGAGCGCCGAGGTCGGCGCGAAGAGCAGCAGCACGGGCAGGGCACACGCCATCACGATGACCGCGACGCTCACGACCCGCCAGCGCCCGGCCATCAGCCGGCCGGTCGGGTAGAGCAGCAGCACGAGCGGCAGCCCGACCAGCAGGAACGCCCCGACCTGCGCCACGATCCAGACCGCGAAGCCGGTCAGCGGCAGCGGCGGCGTGTGGGCCAGGCCGTACGCCGACCACGACTCGCACAGCCCGTCGAAGCTCCAGAAGAGGCCGGTCGCCGCGATCACCCAGGCCACCGGGTGCCGCGGGTACCGCCAGATCACCGGGACCGCCGTCGCGACCGCGATCGCGCCCACGAGCGCCGAGAGGCTGCCCCAGCCCATCGTCGCCCGGTCCCGGTCTGCGGCGTCGTTGACCAGGTCCAGCCACAGGCTGGCGACCACCATCAGCAGCGCGAGCGTCGACACGACGACAGCCGGCACGCGGCCGGGTGCCCGGTCTGCTGGAGCGCTCACCCCCGCAGTATCGAGCGCGGCGCGTCCCGCCGTCCCGGGTTCGGTGTCCCGTGTGCACGGGACACCCGCGGAGGACCCGACGCGGGACGCCGCTCCCTGCCGCCCAGGGCGCCGGCCCCGGGAGTGTTCCGGTCATCGGCGGCACCGAGGCCGCCCCCACCTCAGGAGAACACGATGACCATCGAGCACACCCCCGCGCCGGCCCGCTCCGACGTACGCCGTCCAGCGGCCACCACCGCCCCGACCCGCCCCCACGCTCGGCCCTTCTACAAGCGCGGCATGCTGATCACGATCGGCGCCGTCGCCTGGGGCATCAACAGCCTGGTCCTCGGGACCGACCCCTCCGGCGCGTTCGAGGAGGCGATGTCGTCCCTGACCTCGGGCACCTTCCAGCTCGGCCTGCTCGGCCTGCTGACGGTGCTCTTCGCGACCAAGGCGCTCGGCGACGGCCGCCTGGCGCGTTTCTTCATCCGCTTCGAGGCCGGGCTGCTGTTCTTCGCGATCGGCTCGACCGTCGCCGACGGCATCGGCGCCAGCAACCTCGACCAGCCCGGCTGGGCGATGCTCGACATGTTCTGGCCGCTGTCGATGCTCGGGATGTTCTTCATCGGCATCCGGATCGCGATCGCCGGCCGGTGGCACGGCAAGGCCCGTTTCTGGCCGCTGATCGCCGAGAGCTGGGGCCCGATCGTCGTCCCGACGTTCGGCCTCTTCGGCAGCAGCGTCGCGGGCGTCGTCTCGTTCGTGCACCTGTGTGTCGGGTACGGCGTGCTGGGCCAGATCGTCGCCCGCAAGGAGGGCTGAGCGCCCGGCCGGGTCTAGGCGGCGGTCTTCTCCGCCTGCCGGACCCGGCTGTGGCGGTGCCCGTAGCCGAAGTAGATGACGAAGCCGAGCACCATCCAGACCAGGAACCGCAGCCAGGTCTCGACGGTCAGGTTGAGCATCAGGTAGAAGCAGACCAGCGCCGCCAGGATCGGCACGTAGGGGCTGAACGGCACCTTGAAGGGGCGGTCGAGGTCCGGGCGGGTGCGCCGGAGGATCGGCACCGCGATCGAGACGAGCATGAACGCGGTGAGCGTCCCGATGTTCACCATCTCCTCGAGCTTGTCGATCGGGGTGAACCCGGCGATGACGGCGACTGTGGCGCCGATCGTCAGCGTGATCCGGACCGGCGTACCCGTCTTCGGGTTCGTGTGCGCGAAGGCGGTCGGCAGCAGACCGTCGCGGCTCATCGCGAAGAGCACCCGGACGGCGCCGATCAGCAGCGTCATCACCACCGTGGTCAGGCCCGCGACGGCACCGGCGGCGATCAGCGTCGCGAAGCCGTCCTTCCCGACCGAGGTGAAGGCGGTGGCGAGCGCGGCGTCCGGGTCGATCTTGTCGTAGGGCACCATCCCGGTGATGACGAGCGCGACCGCCATGTAGAGGACGGTGCAGATCGCCAGCGAGCCCAGGATGCCCTTGGGCAGGTCCTTCTGCGGGTTGTTGGCCTCCTCGGCCGTCGTCGCGACCACGTCGAAGCCGATGTAGGCGAAGAAGACCACCGATGCCGCGGAGATGATCCCCAGGACGCCGAACGTCTGCGGCTCGATCCCGAAGATCCACTGGAGCAGCGGCTGGGTGAGACCGCTCGCCTCGATCGGGTCCGCGGCCGGCGGGATGAACGGGTCGTAGTTCGCGCCGGACACGTAGAAGAGACCGGCGATGATCACGAACAGGACGATGAAGAGCTTGACCGCCACGAGGGCGAGGTTGACCCGCAGCGACTCCTTGATGCCGATCGCGATCAGCGTCGTCAGCACCGCCACCAGCAGGACGGCCGCCAGGTTGAAGTGACCCCACTCGAAGTGGGCGGAGTCCGCCGGCCCCACCGACGCGGGCCAGGTGATGCCGATCTCGTCCAGGAACGTGACCAGGTAGGTGCTCCAGCCCTGCGCGACGACGGAGGCGCCGAGCATCAGCTCGAGGATCAGGTCCCAGCCGATGATCCAGGCGATCATCTCGCCCAGCGTCGCGTAGGAGAACGTGTACGCCGACCCGGCGACCGGCACCGTCGACGCGAACTCGGCGTAGCAGAGCGCCGCCAGAGCGCAGCAGATCGCGGCGAGCAGGAACGAGAACACGACGCCCGGACCGGCGTACTGGCTGGCCACCTTGCCGGTCAGCGTGAAGATGCCGGCACCGATGACCACCCCGATGCCGAAGACCGTGAGGTCGAGGGCGGTCAGCCCCTTCTTGAGCTTGAACTCGACGTCCTCGGTGTCCTCGAGGGACTGCTCGACGGACTTGGTGCGCAGCACGTTCATGTCCCCACACTGTCCTCCGACCGGCGTGGCGAAACCAGGCTGCTCAGGCAGACGGGGTCTCGCCCGGCGTCGGCGTCGGCGTCGGGGTGGGGGTGGGGGTGGGGGTGGGTGTCGCGGTCGGCGCGACGTAGGTCGCCAGGATCAGCTTGTCGGCCTGCTCGGCCAGGTCGTGGGTGCTGGTCGCGAACTCGTCGCGCAGCACCTGGTCGGGGTCGGCCCCGGGCGCCGCGAGGGCGTCGAGCAGCAGCCAGGGCGCCTGGTCGCCGTACGAGTCGGCGACGTACTCCACCGCCCACCAGGAGATGCCGTAGTGCGCCTGGGAGTCGTCGTCGTTGAACGTCTCGTCGTCGGGGAGGTCGGGCACGCCCCTCTCGGCCGCCGTCAGGGCGGCGTCGGGCAGGCGCCGGTCCTCGGGAGCCAGCGGTCGCACCGAGACCCACTCGGCGAGCCCCTCGGACAGCCAGACGGGGGCGGTGTCGTCGTGGGTGCCGACGGCGACGTGGGTGAGCTCGTGGCGCACCAGCCGGTCGCGATCGGGTCCGGGGTCGTCGACCACGCGCGGATTGAGGACGAAGCGGGTGCCGTCGCCGACGGGGAACGAGACGGCGTCGAGGTCTCCCGGGTCGTCGCCGGGCACGTCCTCGAGGCCGTCCAGGAAGGTGGGCGCCGAGAGCGCGTAGACGACCACGGACCGGGACCACTCGTAGGGCACCCACGCCGACACGTCCCCGATGCCGGACTCGATCGACGTCAGCAGCGGGCCGGCCGCCCCGACCGTGCCCGCGTCGAAGACGCCGAGCACGCCAGCCCCCGACCGCACCTCGACCGGGCCGAGGTCCCACGGCTGCTGCTGGACCCGGTGCGCGGTCTCCCAGTCGTCGTCGGTCACGGACGTGAGCCGCATCCGTCCGGACCGCCCCGCCTCGAAGCGGAACCGGTCGGGCGCGCGGACCGGGGCCGCGTCGTACCCGTCGAGCTGCATCACCTCGTCGACCGTCACCCAGTAGCCGTCACCGTCGCGCACCAGGCTGGCCGGGTCGAAGCGGTAGCGGAACCGCTCGAGCGGCAGCTGGGTCAGGTTGGCGTACCAGGTCTGCTGCTGCGCACGGAAGGCCCGTCCCCCGCCGAGGGTGCGCGTGAAGCGCTCCTGGTCCCCGCGGCGTACGGCGGCGGCGCGGACGTCGAGCGCGTCCCCGATCGCACCGGCGACGTCGGTCGGTGCGGAGGAGGTGGTCTCCCCCGGCTCGTCGTCACCGGAGCAGCCGCTGAGTGCGGCCCCCGTCATGCCCAGCGTCAGGCCGAGCGCCAGCAGGACCGTGAGGGTCCGTGGGCTACTGCGTGTGCTCGACATCGAGGGAAGAACGACCGTCCGAGAGCGAGGTCATGTCTCCCACACCGATCCCCCCGATGTCGGCCAGCTCCTCGACGACCGCCAGCGCGATCGCCTGCGGGGTGAGGCCGATGCGCTCCAGGATGACGTCGCGCTTCGCGTGGCTCAGGAACTCCTGCGGGATGCCGTGCAGCCGGAACGGGGTGTGCACCCCGGCGGCGTTCAGGGTCTGCAGCAGCACCGCGCCGCAGCCGCCGGTCTCGCCGTTGTCCTCGATGCTCACCACGAGCCGGTGCTCGCGGGCCAGATCGATGATCGCCGGGTCGACCGGCTTGACCCAGCGCGGGTCGACGACGGTGACGCCGATGCCCTGCGCGACCAGGCGCTCGGCCACGTCGACAGCGGTGGTCGCCATCGCGCCGACCGCGACGACGAGCACGTCCTTGGTGCCGCTGCGGACCAGCACGTCGCAGCCGCCGGCCTTGCCGACCGCCTCGATGTCGGCAGGCGGCGGACCCTTCGGGTAGCGGACGACCGTCGGCGCGTCCTCGACCTCGACGGCCTCGTTGAGCAGCTCGGCCAGCCGGGCGGCGTCGCGGGGCGCCGCCAGCCGCAGCCCGGGCACGACCTGGAGGATGGACATGTCCCACATGCCGTTGTGGCTGGCCCCGTCGTCGCCCGTCACCCCGGAGCGGTCGAGCACGAACGTGACGCCGCAGCGGTGCAGCGCGACGTCCATCAGCACCTGGTCGAAGGCCCGGTTGAGGAAGGTCGCGTAGACGGCGAAGACGGGGTGCAGGCCGCCCATCGCGAGGCCGGCCGCGGAGGTCGCGGCATGCTGCTCGGCGATGCCGACGTCGAAGGTGCGCTCCGGGAACTGGGCCTGGAACTGGTCGAGTCCCACGGGGTGCATCATCGCGGCGGTGATGCCGACGACGTCGGGCCGGCGCTGCCCGATCTCGACGATCGCGTCGGAGAAGTAGTCGGTCCAGATCTTGCCCTTGGGCTTCTCGGCGCCGGTCTGCACGTCGAACGGGCCCGGTCCGTGGAACTGGTCGGCCTCGTGCCGCTCGGCCGGGTCGTAGCCGTAGCCCTTGCGGGTGAGCGCGTGCACGATGACTGGACCGTTGAACCGCTTCGCCTGGGCGAGCGCGTGCTCGACCGCGGCGCGGTCGTGGCCGTCGACCGGCCCGACGTACTTGAGGCCGAGGTCCTCGAAGAGCCCCTGGGGCGCGAGGGCGTCCTTGACGCCCTTCTTCATGGCGTGCAGTGCGTCGTACGTCGCCGGGCCGACTCCGGGCACGGCGTTGAGGCGGCGCTTGACCAGGTCGAGCACGTGCTCGTAGCGCGGGTTGGTGCGCAGCCCGGTGAGCGCGGTCGCCAGGCCGCCGATGGTCGGCGTGTAGGACCGGCCGTTGTCGTTGACCACCATGACGAGGCGGCTGTCCTTGGCGATCGCGATGTTGTTGAGCGCCTCCCAGGCCATGCCGCCGGTGAGTGCGCCGTCGCCGATCACGGCGACGACGTGGCGGTCCTCGCCCCGGATCGTGAACGCCTTCGCGAGGCCGTCGGCGTAGCTGAGCGCGGTGGAGGCGTGGGAGTTCTCGACGATGTCGTGCTCGGACTCCTCCTGGCTCGGGTAGCCGCTGACGCCGCCCTCCTGGCGGAGCTTCTCGAAGCCGGCCTTGCGGCCGGTGAGCAGCTTGTGCACGTAGGCCTGGTGCCCGGTGTCGAAGACCACCCGGTCGCGCGGGGAGTCGAACGTGCGGTGGATCGCCATGGTCAGCTCGACGACGCCGAGGTTGGGGCCGATGTGGCCGCCGGTGCGGGCGCAGGTCGCGATCAGGAAGTCGCGGATCTCGCTCGCGAGCTGGTCGAGCTGGGCGTCGGAGAGGTCACCCAGGTCGCGCGGTGACGTGATCGACTCGAGGATGCCCATAACCGGCGAGTGTACGTGGCGGCGTGCGTGGGGATGGTTTCGGTCAGAGGTCGATCACCGCGACCGCGGGCTCGTGCAGGCTGCCGAGCCAGAGACGCCCGTCGTGCTCCCGGACGCCGGTGACCATGTGGTAGCTCGAGCTCGCCACGTCGATGTCGTGGACGAGCGTGCCGGCGTCGTCGTACGCCTGTGCCCGGACGGTCTTCTTCGGCGCCGGCTGGAGGCGCTCCGGGATCCTGGTGACGAGCTTGCGCACCGCGAGCGGGGCGCGCTGGAGGCGCTCGACGACCGGGTCCGTCGGGCTCGCGATGGAGATCCAGATCAACCCGTCGCTCCCTCGCGCGATGTTGTCGGGGTAGCCCGGCAGGTCGGAGGCCAGCAGGTCCCGGGTGCCGGCCCGGGGTCCCGTGAGCCACCAGCGGACGACCGTGCGAGCGCCGGTCTCGGCGACCGCGATGTACGACTCGTCGGCACTGAGCGCGACGCCGTTGGCGAACGCCAGTCCCTCGAGCACCACCTCGACCGTCCCGTCGGTGCCGAGCCGGGCGAGCCGGCCGGTGCGGGTGTCCTGGACGAAGTCGTCCTTCCACCGCTCGATGCCGTACTTCGTGGAGGAGTCGCTGAACCAGACGGTGCCGTCGCTCGCGATCGCGGCGTTGTTGCAGAAGGCCATCGGCGTGTTCTCGATGTCGTGCACGACGGACTCGACGGCACCGGAGCGCGGGTCGACCCGCAGCACCCCGAGGTGGGCGTCGCAGACCAGGAGGCGGCCGTCGAGGTCGATCTCGATGCCGAGCGGGCGTCCGACGGTGTGGGCGACCCGCTCGATGCTCGCGCCGTCGTGGCTGATCCGGAAGATGCTGCCGTCCTCGGTCCCGGTGAAGACCGCGCCCTCGTCGGGACCGGGACCGCCGACGACGACGTCCTCCGCTCCGGGGCCGGGGACCGTGATGACGGTGAGCTCGCTCCTGGGTGCGTTCATCGGGACATCAGAGCAGTGAACGGACCACCAGCACCAGGGCCGAGGCCGCCGAGACCAGGAGCACGGCGGGCCGGACCCGGTGCGCGGGCAGGACCCGGCGCAGCGGGGCTCCGAGCAGCACCCCCAGCCCGACCGCCGGGAGCAGCACTCCCGCGACCGCGAGCTGGTGTGCCTCGAGGTCGCCGGAGAGGCCCAGCCCGACCAGGCTGATCGCGGCGCCGACCAGGAAGTAGACCGCCATGGTCGAGCGGATCTGGGGCGGCGGCCGGTGCTGGTAGAGCAGCGCGAAGGGCGGGCCGCCGATCGACGTCGCCGTGCCCGTGACCCCGCCGACGAACCCGGCTGCGCTCAGCGTGCCCCGGTTGACCGGCACCGTGACGGCGCGCCACGTCACCGTGACCGCGAGCAGCACGATCGCCCCGATGAAGGCACCGAGCTGGTCGGCCGTGAAGGTCGCCACGACCCAGACCCCACCCGCCGTGCCGACCAGCCGCGAGGGCAACGACCAGTTCAGGCCGTGCCAGTCGATGTCCTCGTGGTCGTGGACCAGCGTCACGCACGGGAGCACGAACGCCAGGGCGATCAGCACGCCCGGCATCAGCTCGGGTGCGACCAGGGTGATGACGGGGGCGGCGATCAGGCCGATGCCGAGCCCGACGACCGCCTGCACGGTCGACCCCAGCAGGACAGCGGTGAAGACCAGCGCGAAGGCGCCGGGGTCGAGTCCGCCCATCAGCCCTCGTCGGTCGTGCGCAGCAGCGCCTGGTATTCCGGCGAGTCGAGGAACTCCGGGACCACCGTCGTCGCCGAGGTCGTCAGGTCGAGCCCGCGGGCAGCCGTGGGCTCGACGAAGACGATCCGGCGGCCCTCCCCCACGACGACGTCGGCGTCGGTCAGGTCCACGCGGGCGACGTAGACCTGCGTGGTGTCGAGGGTGCCGTACGCCTCGTGGAAGACCCGGGTCTCACGCCACAGGCGGAGCGAGCCGGGCGGCATCCGGATCCCGGTCTCCTCCTCGAGCTCGCGGTAGGCCGCGGGCTCGTACTCCTCGCCGTCCTCGACGTGCCCGCCCGGCAGGCCCCACTTCTCCGGGTCGATCACCGGGTGCTCGTCGCGCTCCTGGAGGAGCAGCCAGCCGCGCGGGTCGACGAGGAGGACGCTGGCGAACCGGTGCACCCCGCCACGCTAGCCAGTGCGACGATGCAGGGGTGAGCCGGTTCGAGGTCGAGTGGCATTCCTGGCACGACGAGCGCGAGATGCGGCTGCGGGACCCCCGCGGCTGGCTGGCGATCACGGCCATCCACTGGCTGTCCGACGCGCCGGAGCGGTTCGACGACGTCCCCGGCGCGTGGTCCGGTGACGGGAGCGGCGCCACGGTGCGGCTGGACGCCGGCGAGTCGCTCGAGGTCGACGGCGTCGTCCTCGGGCCCGGGAGCCACCTGCTCGGGCCGCTCGACGAGGACGGACTGACGGTCACCTTCGGGGACGCGGTCGCCCAGGTGGCGGATCGCGACGGCCGCCCGATCGTCCGGCCCCGGCACGCGGACTCCCCGAACCTGAATGCCTACCGGGGCACTCCCTGCTACCCGCCGGACCCCGCCTGGGTGCTGCCGGCCCGCTTCGTCGACGACGAGGTCGTCTTCACGTACGCCGGCGCCGAGCACCGCCTGGTCGCGTGGCCGGAGGACGACGGCTGCCTGTGGATCCTCTTCCGCGACGCGACATCGGGGGTGACGACCTACCCGGCGAACCGCCAGCTCCTCACGGCGCCACCCGCCCCGGACGGGGCCGTGGAGCTCGACCTGAACCGGGCGATCAACATGCCCTGCGCCTACACCGACTTCGCCACCTGTCCGCTGCCGCCGGCGGCGAACACGCTCCCGTTCGCCGTCGAGGCCGGCGAGCAGATCCCGCGGACGGAGACCCCGTGAAGCGAGCCCTCGCCCTGGTCCTGGCCGCCGTCGGCAGCCTGACCGTGCTCCCGCCGGCAGCGCCCGCCCACGCCGAGCCCGCGGGCCTGTCCGTCACCGGATGGGCCCTGGACGGCAGCCCGACGTCCCTCGTGAGCCGCAACGCCGCGGGGTTGAGCACGGTCAGCGTCGCCGGCGTCTCGATCACCGCCCGCGGCACCGGCGTCACGCGGCCCACCGACGGGGCCCGCCGGCTTGCCGCCGCCGCGCACCACCACGGCCTGACCGCGGAGCTGCTGGTCGGCAACTACAGCAACCGGCTCGGCGACTTCGACCCACGAGCAGCGCACCGACTGCTCTCCCGGCCGGACCGGATCGAGGCGGTGGCGAGCCGCCTGGCGTCGTACGTCGGGGCCGGTGGGTGGGACGGCGTCAACGTCGACCTGGAGCGGGTGCGGGCAGCGGACGCCGACGGGCTGGTCGCGCTCGTGCGGTCGCTCCAGGAGGCGATGCCGGCCGAGCGGACCGTGACGGTCGACGTCAGCGCGTCCACCTCGTCCGCCGGCTACCGCGGCGGAGGCTACGACCTCGCGGGGCTCGGGGGCGCCGTCGACGTCATCAAGCTGATGACCTACGACCAGCACGGCCCGACCTGGTCCGGTCCCGGGCCCGTCGGCGGGCTGCCGTGGCAGCGGCGGTCGCTGACGACGCTCCTGCGTGTCGTGCCCGCCGAGAAGGTCGACCTCGGCGTCGCGGGCTACGGCTACACCTGGCCGCGTCGTGGCACCGGGCGGACGGTGACGGTCGCCCAGGCCCGGCGGCTGGCTGCGCGCGACGGTGCCCGCCCGCGCTGGGACGCCCGGCAGGGCGAGTGGACGGCCCGCCTCGACGGCGGTACCCGGCTCTGGTGGTCGGACCGGCGCTCCTACGCGGCGCGCGTGGTCCTGGCCAGGCGACAGGGCCTTCACGGACTTGCGGTATGGCGCCTGGGATCAGCGGACACCCTGCGCTGAGGGCCCCTATCCTGCGCTCATGCGGATCGGCGTCCTGGGCACGACGGTGGCGTCCACACCCGAGGGTCCGGTGGGTCTCGGCGGCCCGAAGCAGCGGGCCCTGCTCGCCGCGCTCGCGCTGCACCGCGGTCGTGCGGTCGCCGTCGACACCCTCGCCGACCTGGTCTGGGACGGCACCCCGCCGCGGGGTGTCGCCGGCACGATGCAGGGCTACGTCGCCGGGCTCCGGCGGGCACTGGAGCCGGACCGCACCACCCGGGGCGGCGGCACCCTGCTGGTGACCGAGCAGCCGGGCTACGCGCTGCGCCTGCCGGACGACGACCTCGACACGGTCGCCTTCGAGAACGCCGTGGCCTCGGCCCACACGCTGGTCGCCCCGCTTGCCGACGCGCTGTGCCGCGGCCGCGCCCTGCCGCCCGGCTCCCCCGACGCCGGCGGCCTCGGCACCCTTCACGACTCGCTCGAGGAGGCGCTCGGCCTGTGGCGCGGCGTGCCCTTCGCCGAGCTCGGCGAGGTCCCCGCGGCGGTCGCCGAGCGGGCCCGGCTCGAGGAGCTCCGGGTGCTGGCGACCGAGGACCGCGCGGCCCTCGGCATCCTCCTCGGCCTGCACGCCACCGTGGCGGCGGAGCTCGACGCCCTCACCCGGGCGCACCCGTTGCGCGAGCGTGCCTGGGCGCTGCGCGCCCTCGCGCTGGCCGGGTCCGGTCGCCAGGCCGACGCCCTCGCCGTGCTGCGCGAGGTCCGCGACGTCCTGGACGAGGAGCTCGGCCTCGAGCCCGGTCCCGAGCTCCGCGCCGTGCAGACCGCGGTGCTGCGCCAGGACACGATCGCGGTGGCCGAGCCTGCGGCTCCTGCTCCGGCTGCCTCCCCGGCCTCCGTTGCTCCTCCGGCTGCGGGGGTCTCGACAGGCTCGACCACCGGGCACGCCCCGCTGCCGTTCCCGTCGCTCTGGCCCTGGTCGCTCGCCGGCCGCGACGACGAGCTCACGGCGCTCACCGGGCTCGTCGACCAGGTGGTCGCCGGCACCGGCTCGCTCGCCTTCGTCGCGCTGACGGGCGAGCCCGGGATCGGCAAGAGCCGGCTCGCCATCGAGCTGGCGACGTACGCCGACCAGCAGGGCGTCACGATCGCCTGGGGCCGCTGCTCGCAGGACGACGGCGCACCCGCCCTCTGGCCCTGGGCGACCGTCCTGGAGCGGCTCGGCTCGGCGCTGCCGTCGACCGCCGAGGGCGAGGACGGCTCCGCGGCGTTCCGGGCGTGGGAGACGGTCGTGCAGACGGTGATCACCGCCGCCGAGCAGGCGCCGCTGCTGCTGGTGCTCGACGACCTGCACTGGGCCGACACGTCGAGCCTGCGGGTGCTCCGCCTGCTCACCGAGGCGGTGGCGGCGGAGAGCCCCGCGCGGCTGCTGGTGCTGGCGACGTGGCGCGAGTACCCCGCGCCGACCGGCGCGCTCGCCGAGGTGGCCGAGGCCCTGGCGCGCAAGCACGCTCTGCGCTTCCAGCTGCGCGGCATCTCGACCCAGGCTGCGGCGCAGGTCTTCTCCCAGGTCGCGCAGGCCGAGCCCACCGACGCGGACGCCGACACCCTCCGGCAGCTCACCGAGGGCAACCCCTTCTTCCTGGTGGAGTACGCCCGACTCACCCGCGACGGCGACGTCGCCGCGCTCGTGGCCGAGGGCCGCCCGCCGGCCGCGGTCCACGAGGTCCTCTCGCGCCGGCTCGCCCACCTGAGCACCGCGACGCAGGACCTGCTGCAGACGGCCAGCGTCGTCGGGCGGATCTTCGACCTCTCGACGCTCGCGGTCGTCGCCGACACCGACGAGGACGGTGCCCTGGACGGGCTCGACCCCGCGATCGAGGCGGGCCTGGTCGCTGAGGACGGCGTGGACCGCTTCCGGTTCAACCACGCCCTGGTGCGCGACACCGTGCGCAACGGGCTCCCGCAGTCGCGGCAGGCCCGGATCCACGCCCGCACCGCCGAGGCGCTCAGCGGACGCGCCGGTCGTGAGACCGAGGTCGCGCGGCACTGGTTGGCGGCCGGCCCGCGCCACCTCGCGAAGGCGTGGCCGGCGGCGCAGGCGGCCGCGCGCTCGGCGACCGCCGTCTTCGCGTACGTCGAGGCGCTGGAGATGCTGGAGCACGCGCTCGGCGCCCAGGACGACGACCCCGCGTCGACCGCGGCCGACCGGTTCGAGGTGCTCGCCGACCTCGCCGACGTCCTGCGTCGCGCCGGGCGGTGGCTGGAGCTGCGCGAGGTCGCGCACGAGGCGATCGAGGTGGCCGAGGAGGCCGGCGAGCTGGACCTGCTGATCCGGGCCGGCGTGATGACCAGCACCGGTGCGCTGTGGACGGCCTCGGGGGGCGACGTCGACGAGGTGGTGGTCGACGCGCTGCGCCAGGCCCTGGACGGGCTCCCACCCGGCGACGACGCCCGGCGTTGCCGGGTGATGCTGTCGCTCGCCGGCGAGATCTACTACGGCACGACGCCGCAGGAGCGGGAGGCGCTCGTCGAGGAGGCCGTCGCGATGGCCCGCCGGCTGGGCGACCCCGTGCTGGTGCAGCAGGCGCTGGTGAAGGGGGCGATCGCGATCGTGCGGGGCGTCACCGCCCGCCAGCGCCTGACGATGACGACGGAGGCCACCGACATCGCTCGCGGGCTGGGCGACCGGGTCGCGCTCGTGGCGGCGCTGGCCATGCGCGGTCAGGCGGCCGGCGACCTGGGCGAGGTCGCCGTGCTGGACGAGTGCCTGGCCGAGGGACTGGCGGAGGCCGACCGGATCCGGCACCTCTACGCCCAGCTGGTGCTCAAGTCGCTGCAGGTCTCGTGGGCTGCGATGCGCGGGCAGGCGGACGTGGTCGACACGTTCGTCGACGACATGGTCGAGCTCGGCAAGGTCATCACCATCCCCGGCTCGTCGGAGTCGATCAGCGGCGCGCTGATGATGCAGGTGCTCTGGCGCGACGGCGAGGAGCTGATCCTCGAGGCGCTGCGCTCGATGCCGCCGGGCGGGTACGTCGCGGCGGCCGCGCCCATGCTCACGATGCTGTGCCGCACCGGCCGACTCGACGAGGCCCGCGACTATCTCACCAGCCAGCGCGAGCACATCGACGACGCGATCGCGGCCGACACCTGGTACTCCCCGATGGCCTGGAGCATGATCGCCGAGAGCGCCTGCCACCTGGGCGACCGGGCGCTCGCGGCCACCGTCTACGGGCGGCTCGTCGCTCTGGAGGGCCAGGCCGCGTGCGCCGGGTCCGGGAGCACCGTGGGCCCGGTCGACATGTTCCTGGCGATGGCGGCGCACGCCGTGGGCGACGACGACCTCGCCACCCGTCACGCCGACCGGGCGGTCGAGCTCTGCGGGCGTTGGGGCGTCCCGCTCGCCCGGGCCTGGGTCGAGCGGGAGCGGGAGCGCTTCGGCTTCTGAGGGCGCTGCCCTCGGGCTGGGGTTCGTCGTGGAGCAGGCGGCCTCCGCTTCTGCGGTTGGTGACCAAACGTGCGATGGGAGGGCTCCCGATCTGCGGTTGGTGTCCAAACGTGCGATGCGAGGGCTCCCGATCTGCGGTTGGTGACCAAACGTCGACTCCGGAGCAGACGAGACCGTCACCAACGGCGAGACCACCGGTCGGCAGATCCCACCATCGACGTCCGCCGGGGCCTTGACCTGGAGTGCGCTCGAACGACCAGGATGACGGGATGCGCTATCGCGAGATCGGTACCGACCCAGACCGCAGGCTGAAGGTCAGCGTGATCGCCCTCGGGGCGATGCTGATGGGCAGCCGCACCGACGAGGAGACGTCGTTCGCGATCCTCGACCGCTTCGTCGACGCGGGCGGGACGTTCCTGGACACCGCCAACAACTACGCGTTCTGGGTCGGCGGTGACATGGGCGGCCAGAGCGAGGAGCTGCTCGGCCGCTGGCGCAAGGACCGCGGGCTCGGCGACGACCTCGTCATCGCCACCAAGGTCGGCGGCCGTCCGCTGGAGCCGGGCCACGACTTCTCGAAGGGCATGGAGCCGCTGACCGCGGCGACCATCCGGGAGTCGGCCGAGCGGAGCCTGGAGCGGATGGGCCTGGAGCGCCTCGACCTCTATTACGCGCACGTCCAGGACCTCGCCGTACCGCTGGAGGAGCAGGTCGAGGCCTTCGGGCAGCTCGCCGCGGCGGGCACCGTCGGGCTCCTGGGCGCCAGCAACCACTGGGCCTGGCGGGTCGAGCGGGCGCGCACCCTGGCCGCTGCCGCTGGCCTCCCGTCGTACGACGTGCTGCAGTACTCGCACTCCTACCTCCAGCCGCGCACCGACCAGCCGGCGCTGCGGGCGCCGGAGGGTGACGCCGGCGTGGCGAGCCCCGAGATCACCAGCCTGGTGCGCGACGCCGGTCTGCACCTGGTCGCGTACTCGCCGCTGCTGGGCGGCGGGTACGTTCGCGACGACAAGCCGATGAGCTCCCGCTACGACCACGCCGGCACCCCACCCCGCCTGGCGGCGCTGGACGAGGTCGCCCGCCAGACGGGCGCGACCCGCAACCAGGTGGTGCTGTCGTGGCTCATCGGCGGCGAGCTGCCGGTGGTGCCGCTGGTCGGTGCGTCCTCGGTGGCCCAGCTCGACGAGACGCTGGCTGCCGTCGACCTCGACCTGACCGCCGAGCAGCGGGAGCTGCTCGACGCGGCCAGGTGAGCGTCAGGTGAGCTTCAGGCGAACCGGAAGGTCCGTGCGTGCCGGCGCGCGAAGCCGCGCCGGGTCAGCCGCCAGATCAGTCGGAAGCCGCCGCCACCGGGCTGGCTGAACACCCGCTCGAGCGCCTCTCGGGGCACGCCGTACGCCGCCCACGGCACCAGCCGGACGACCTTGCCGAGCTTCGGCTTCCCGACGTGCTCCTCCTCGATGCGGTCCCAGTCCTCGGCCGTGAGCAGCCGCTGGATGATCGCGATCGCCTCGGTCTCCTCGTGGGCGAGGTGCCGACGCAACGACTCGCGAGCCGCACACACCCGGACGGCGAGGGCGGCCCGGGCGTCCTCGTCCGCGTGCTGACGTCCCGACTGGGCGAGCCGGCGGAAGCCGGCCGCACAGCCCTCGAGCAGCGGGTCGATCTCGCCGTGCTCGGCCTCCATGGCAGCGAGGGTGGCGACGTCCTCCTCGGAGCCGAGCTGCTGGAGGACGGGCCACACCCCCTCGTCCTCGATGGTGTGGTGCTCGTGCAGCGCCTCGGCGAACAGCTCCCACCGCTCCGCCAGCAGCACCCAGGTGGACCACTCGGTGGCGGGCGTGTTGCGCACCGCCGCCGAGAAGAGGTCGAGGTCGCGCCGGAAGGCGTGGTGCATCACGTACATCATCCGCATGTCGATCGGCCCGTCCGGGGCCGCCACCTGGCCGGGCAGCCGCAGCTGCCGCGGCCAGGTGGGGTGGGTCGTGGTCATCTCAGGCCTCGACCTTCTCGTCGAGGCCGTCGACCTCGTCCAGCTCCGCCCAGAGCTCGGCGTCGTCCTTCTCGGCGTCGATCGTCGGGAGCAGGCGGTCCAGCCAGGCCGGCAGCCACCAGTTCCACTTGCCGAGCAGGGTCATGGTCGCGGGGACCAGGACCATCCGGACCACGGTGGCATCCAGGACGATGGCGACGGCCATGCCGAAGCCGAGCTGCTTGACGACGGTGTCTGCCTCGGTGGAGAACCCGAGGAAGACGACGACCATGATCGCGGCGGCCGAGCTGATCACCCGTCCGGTCGAGGCGAGGCCACGCTCCACACTGCCGCGGGCGTCGCCGGTGCGCAGCCAGTCCTCACGGATCCGCGAGAGCAGGAACACCTCGTAGTCCATCGAGAGCCCGAAGAGGATCGCGAACATCAGGATCGGGATCCAGCTCGACACCGCGACCGGGTGGTCGAGGCCGAGCAGGCTTCCGCCCCAGCCGTGCTGGAAGGCGAGGGTGAGGACGCCGTACGCCGCACCGATGGACAGCAGGTTCATCACGGCCGCCTTCACCGGGACGACGACCGAGCGGAACATCATCGCGAGCAGCAGCACCGAGACCGCGACCACGAAACCGACGACCGTCCAGATCTTGCCGGAGAGCATCCCGGAGAGGTCGGCGAACAGCGGGGTCAGGCCCGTCACCTCGACGCCGGCCGGGAGGTCGTCCCGCAGGGTGGCGACGAGGTCGGAGGTGCGCTGGTCAGCGGGTCCGTACGCCGGCTGCGCCTCGAAGACGCCGATCGCGCCGTCCGGCGTCGTGACCGGGGTGGTGACCCCGACGACGCCCGGCTCGGCGGCCACCTGGTCGGCGACGGCCTGCGGGTCGGCCTTCGTCGTGTCGACCACCAGCGTGAACGGCCCGTTCGCGCCGGCGCCGTACTCGTCGGCGATCAGGTCGTACGCCCGGCGCTGCGAGGTCTCCGTGCTGTTGCTGCTGCCGTCCTGCGGCCAGGTGCGCATGCCCAGGGTGGGGGCGGCGAGCAGCAGCAGGAAGGTGAGGGCGGCGAGCGCGGCGGCGACCGGGCGCTTGGACACCCCCGCGGCCCAGCGGGCGGTGAGGGGCTTCTTGGTGCTCGCGGCCCGGTTCTTGCGGACCTTGCGCGGCATCAGCCGCTGGCCGGCGAGGCCGCAGAGCGCGGGCACCAGGGTGAGCGCCGCGGCGAGCACGGAGATCACGGCGATGGCCGTCGCGTAGCCGAAGGTCGAGTAGACCGGCAGGCCGCCGAAGCGGAGCCCCATGAGGGAGATCAGGACCGTGGCCGAGGCGAAGACGACGGAGCGTCCGGCGGTGGCCATCGCCCGGCCGGCCGCCTCGCGCTTGTCGAGGCCCTGGCCGAGGAACTCCACGTGCCGGGTGACGAGCAGCAGGGCGTAGTCGATGCCGACGCCGAGGCCGACCATGGTCGCGACCGTCGGGGCGGCGGTGCTGACGTCCATCACGCCGGCGAGCAGGGTGACCCCTGCGGAGCCGACCGCGAGGCCCGTCAGGGCGACCGCGAGCGGCAGACCCGCGGCGACGACGGAGCCGAAGGCCACGATCAGCAGTACGAGCGCCGCGATCACGCCGGCGAGCTCGCCGGTGCCCTTCATCTGGGACTCGGCGCCGCCCGGCAGCTCCCCGCCCAGCTCGGCCTGCAGGCCGGCGTCGCGGAGTGGGTCGATGGCGTCCACGAGCGGGTCGTAGCCCTTCGCGCCGACCAGGTCGGGGTCGGTGACCGGCACGTCGTACGCCACGGTGACGAGCGCGGTGTCGGCGTCGCCGGAGAGGCGCGGCTCGCTCACGGACGTCGCGTGGTCGAGGTTGCCGAGGCGCTGGACGAGGGCGTCGAGGTCGGCCGCCTGGAGGGGCGTGCCGGACGAGTCGTGCACGACGACCTGTGCGGTCGCGCCGCCGCCGTGCGGCACGTGGTCGCGCAGCTGCTCGATGCCGTTCTGGGCCTGGGCGGCCGGGATGTCGTAGTCGTCGTGGAACGTGCCGCCGAAGGCTCCCGAGAGCCCGAAGGCCACGACGACGACCACGAGCCAGGCGGAGATCGTCCGCCAGGGGTGCGCCGCGGTGCTGTAGCCGAGGCGGTGCAGGATGCGTGACACGGTGGTGCTCCCATCAGGAGGGCTGTCAGAGGTGGTCTGGTGGGACGACTCTGACGGCGGCCTCTTGAGGCCGACTGGGAGCTGACTTGGAAGGGCTGGGCCGTCTAGCCGAGCGGCCGGACCCAGGTGGCGACGCCCTCGTCGAGGTGCAGCTCGCCGTCGGCCTGCTCGGCCGCCTCCGGGTCGTGGGTCGCCATCACGACGATCGCGCCGCGCACGGCGTCGCCGCGCAGCGCGGCCACCATCCGCTCCCGGTTGGCGGCGTCGAGGTCACTCGTCGGCTCGTCCGCGAGCAGCAGCCGGGCCTGCGCGCCGAACGCCCGCGCCAGCGCCACCCGCTGCTGCTGGCCGCCGGAGAGCTCCTCGATCAGGTGGTTGCCGCTCTCCTCGAGCCCGACCAGGGTCAGGGCGTCAGCGGTACGGCGTGCGGCCTCGTCGGCGGGCACGCCGGCCGAGAGCAGCGGTACCAGGACGTTCTCCGCCGCGGTGAGCGACGAGGCGAGCCCGTTGCCCTGCGGCACGATCACGACCCCCGCCCGGGCGGCCTGCTCCCGGTCCGTCAGCTCGTCCCCGGCCAGCTGCACGGTCCCGGCGCTCGGGCGCAGCGCCGCGCCCAGCGCCCACAGCAGCGAGGACTTGCCGGCACCCGACGGTCCCGTGACCGCGAGCAGCTGACCGGGCTGGAGCATCAGGTCGACCGGCTGGACGGCCACGAGGTCGCCGTACCGGACCTCGACGCCGCGCACGATCAGCTCATCCATCGGCGTCCCTCGCTTCCTGGACCAGCGTGTAGGTGCCGTCCTCCCCGAGGTGGAAGCGGACCAGCGTGCCGGGCAGCAGGTTCTCCCGCACGTGCAGCGGCAGCGGTAGGAAGCCGTCGGGCGTGACCACGGCGTACTCCTCGCCGCTGCGGCCCTCGCCACCGACCCGGCCGTCGCGGATCGTGATGGTGCGCGGCAGGAACGCGGCGACGTCAGGGTCGTGGGTGACCAGCACGACCGTCGTGCCGAGCTCGCGGTTGAGCAGCGACATCCGCTCCAGCACGAGGTCGCGGGCGCTGTGCTCGAGCTGGCTGGTGGGCTCGTCGGCGAGCAGCAGGCCGGGCCGCGGGGCCATCGCGACCGCGAGCGCCGCGAGCTGGAGGTGCCCGGGGCTCAGCTCGCCCAGCGGTCGCCCCGCCTCGGCGACCAGGCCGACGGCCGCGAGCACCTCGGCCGGGTCCGGGAGCTCCTTGCCCGCGCGGCGGGCGGCACCCTGCGCGAACTCGACGTTCTCGAGCGGGGTGAAGTACGGCAGCAGGTTGCGGCCGGCGCCCTGGAGCATCAGTGACACCTCGAGCGCGCGCATCTCGTCGAGCCGGTTCGGGCTGGCCGCGGACAGCTCGGTCTGGCCGACGAAGACCTTGCCGGCGCTCGGCCGGAACACCCCGGCGAGGAGGCTGAGCAGCGTCGACTTGCCGGCCCCGGACGGCCCGAGCAGGCCGACCATCTCGCCCGCGCCCACCTCGAGGTCGACACCGGAGAGCGCGGCCACCTCGTGGCCCTCGGACCGGTAGATGTGCACCAGCCGCTGGGTGCTGACCCGCAGCCCCGTCGTCGCCCGGGGCGTCGCCGTCGTCTTCACCGTCTCTCCCGGAGTGGTCACAGGGTCTCCCGGAGTCGTCGGAGCTCGGCGCGCGACGCCAGCGCGCGACCGATGATGACGCTGCCGGCCCCGAGCACGACGAGCGACAGCACGACCGCCAGCACGACGGCACCCCACGCCGCGCTGAGGTCGAGGGTGGAGACCTCGGGGGCGGAGGCGAAGAGCGGCACGATCGGCATCGCCAGCTGGGCACCGAAGAGTCCCGACAGGGCACCCGCGGTCACGCCCACCAGCACCGCCGGGAACTGGGCGGCCACGGCGACCGAGCGGATCGAGCGGATCGGTACGCCGCTCATCCGCAGCGCCGCGAAGTCGCGGGTGCGGAACCGCCAGCCGCTGACGGCGCTGACGACCAGCACGAGCAGGGCGATCAGCAGCGCCACGGTGCCGACCAGGGCGGCCAGCTGGAGGCTCCAGGCGGCCGCGGACTCGTCGTACGAGCGCTTGATGTCACGCAGGGTCGTGGTCTGCGCGACGGCGATGCCGCGGTCGGACAGGGCGTCGGTGACCTGGTCGAGCAGCGCCGGGTCGTCGTCACCGAACCAGACCTGGACCCGGTCGGTCGCGAGCACCGACCGTCCGCGCTGGAGCGACTCGAGGTCCGTGACGAAGGTGTTGGGCTCGGAGGCGGGCACCCGGTCGAGGGACCCGACCTTGGCAGCGGGCTGCACTCCGCCGTCCAGGCCGGTGAGCGTGAACTGGTTGCCGCTGCCGCCCGGCGGGAGCGGCCCGGCGACGAGCGCCGGTACGACGGTCGGCAGCCAGCGCTGCTGCATGGTCATGGGCGACACGCCCTGGCCCTGGAAGGTCACCGTCAGCTCGTCGGGCGTCGTCGAGCTCGGCGAGACGTGGCCGGTCTCCCGCGTGTAGAACTTGGTCCACTGCTCGGCGGGCCCGAGCGGCACGACCTGTGCCGGCGAGGTGTCGGACCGTGCGGTGAGGTTGCGCAGCGTGACCGCGCCCTCGATGGTCGCCCCGGGCAGGGTGCTGGTCCACACGCCCGTGACGTGGCAGCCCTCCGAGCAGCTCACCAGGTGGTGGAAGTGCCGGTGTGCGCTCGCGGATGCGAACGTGCCCAGGGTCGTGTGCAGCGTCTCGCCGGACTGGTTGACCAGGTCGAGCCCGAGGGTCACGGGGGTGAGCTTGTTGTCGACCCGCTTCGACGTCAGCGTGGAGTCGTCGGCATCGATGTCGAGCTCGGTCCCGGTGATGTCGATCGGCTCCGCGTCCGGCGGGGCCAGCTTGTCCCAGAGGGCGTCGGAGGGTCCGCCACCGGGGAAGAGGGCGATCTTGCGGAACGACGACGCGATGACCGCCAGCGTGTCCGGGGCGTCGTCTCCGGGCGGGTGCACCCGCACGACGGGGGTGAGCTCGTCGCCCTCCGGGTCGATGTCGGCGAGGACGGCGCGGATGTCGGCGAGGTCGTTGCTGTCCACGTCGAGCACCCGCGGCGCACCGGCCTGCTGGGCCGCGGCGGTGGCCCGGTTGCGCTGGCCGACGATCAGGGCGTCGGCCGAGAACACCGCCAGCGCCGAGGCGAGGGTGACGATCGCGATGATCCGCCGGGTGGCGGGGCTCCGGGCGGCGTCGAGCATGCTGACCCCGACACGGACCCGGCCCCGACGCAGCTGGCGCCGGCCGTAGAGCGCGGCCGTCGGGGTGGTCAGGTGGGCCAGCACCAGTCCGACGACGATGGCCAGCAGCCCGGGGGCAGCCAGGGCGATCGGACCGTCCAGCCCGCCGGTCGCGAAGACGACGACGATGCCGCCGGCACCGGCGATGACGATGGCGTCCGTCGCACCCAGGGCCCACCCGGTGCTGCGGGGCGGCACCCGCCGCAGCAGCCGCTCGACCGGTTCACGGGCGACCCGGGTGACGGCGACCACCGTCACCCCGGTGAGCACCACCGCCGAGGCGAGCAGCGCGGCCAGGAACGGCCAGCCGAGCTCGAACCGCACCGACCCGGGCAGCAGCACCTTCGGGACGACCCAGGCGGCGAGCACCGCTAGCAGCGCACCGGGCACCACGGCGAGCAGCGTGATCGGGAGCAGCTCGTCGAGCAGGAGCCGCCGCGCGCCCCGGCGGCCCCGGCCACGCAGCCGGGCGAGGGCGACCTCCGGGCGACGCTGCTCGGTGATGGCGAGCAGCACCAGCCACAGCACGACGATCGCGAGCAGGCACAGCTGTGCCATCAGCAGCGGCACCGTCACCCGGGACTGGTCGATCTGCTCCTGGACGCCGTGCGCGAGATCCGGGAGGCCGGAGACCACCTTGACCGGCGTCACTCCGACGTCGGGTCGACGGTGCGCCAGGTCGTCGACCGCCGGGCCGAGCGCCAGGAGCTCGTCGACCCCGACGGCGTCGTCGTCGATGAGGTAGCCCGCGCTCGAGGACCGGGCGTCGACCAGGGCGTTGTCGAAGCTGTCGCGGGAGGTGATCCAGACGTCGTGCTGCGGCGGCGCGGGCGCACCGGTCGAGATCACGACCCCGGATCGACCGGTCAAGGACTGCCCGAACCAGTAGTCGCTGACCTGCTGCTCGTACACGCCGACGACCTTCAGGCGTGCCACGCTCGAGGAGCCGTTCTGGTTCGTGCCGCCGGCGATGCGGACCGACGAGCCGACATCGAGGCCGAAGGTCTTCACGTCCGCCGCGCTGACGGCGATCTCGCCGGGACCGGCCGGACACGCGCCGTCGGTGAACGAGAGGTGGTCGCACTGGCCGCTGCGCCAGATCAGGTCGCCGTACGGGTCGGTCAGCCCGCCGGGCAGCACCCCCGCGTTCGCCGCGTAGCCGAGAATCGGCTCGTGGAAGTCGGAGCGGTACGCCGCGGGGAGCTGGTCCGCGAGCTGCTCCGGCTGGGGCAGCGGGCCGGCGTCGTAGAACTCGTCCCCGGGCGTCATCGACAGCTGGACGCTGGTGTCGATCACGGTCGCGCCGGAGAGCGTGATGTCGGTGAGCGCCTGCTGCATCGCCCGGTAGTACAGCGGCGCGAACGCCGCGCACGCCGTCATCAGCGCAGCGAGCGCCGCGACCGCAGCCGCCTGGAGCGGCCGGTACCGCCAACGCCTCACTGTTCACTCCCCCGTGTCAACGCAACCGGGACACGATCTCACACGTCCCGGCGCCCAGCCGGTAGGTCGTGGTGTCCCGGTTCGTCGGGCGTCAGGCGCCGCCGAGGGGGTTGATCCCGGCCTTCTTGCCGGCGAAGGCGAAGAACAGCAGGTCGGTCATCTCGAACACGTCCCCGCGCCCGTGGGCCGGGTGGAAGCCGGGGCTGCGGAGCAGGGAGAAACGGCTGCCCTCCATCGACCGGTGGAACGTCTCGGCGACGATCCGGGCGCCGACGCGCCGCAGCCGTCCGTCCCCGGTCTCGGCCTCCCGGAGGAGGTAGAACCACAGCGGCGTGTGGGCGACCAGGGCGTCCTTCTTCCGCTCGGACAGCCCGCCGACGCTCGCTCCCCCGTTGCCCTGGAGGATCTGGCGCCGGCTCAGCGGCTGGACGGACACCCCCGCCGCGCGCAGCCGCTCGACCATCTGCTGGCCGCTCGCGAGCCGGAGCATCGACCCGCGCGTCAGGTTGCGGAAGGCCAGGTTGCGCCTCCGGTCGTCGAACGGGATCCCGGCCGCACCGCCGAACGTGCTCGGGGGCAGGTTCTTCAGCGGGTCGGTGAGCAGGGTGTCGATGCGCTGGGCCATGTTGACGGCGGCCGGCGGCGCGAGGCCCGGTCGGTCCCCGGCGGCGAAGTCGTACATCCGGCGCCAGTCGGCGAGCCAGTTGCTCAGCAGCCGGTCCTCGCCACCGAGGTCGCCGCCGAGGCCCGAGAACTGGAACATGTAGTCCAGGAAGCCGACCCCCTGCGGGAACCGGCGGTTCCAGTCGTAGACGGGTCGGACCATGCTGTGGCCGAGCCGGAACGCGGCGACGGAGAACTCCACGGGCATGGTGGGCATCTCGGTCGGGGCGGCGTCCGGCTGGACCAGCTTGCGCCCGTGGGTGAACACGTCCTCCACGACGGCCGGGTCGACGATGCGCGGCAGGTAGTCGTGCCGGATCAGCCAGTGGTAGTGCAGCGTGACCGCCCGCCGGGCCTGGCGGAAGCGCTGCGCCGGCGGCAGCGAGGCGGGGAGCTTGTCGACGACCCGGTTGTGGAACCGGATCATCGCGACGTGGGTCTGGGCGACGATCAGGTTCTCATCGTTGCGCGGGTCGGGGATCAGCGCCCGCCGGCGCGCCCGGGCCGCACCCGTCCCGACGCGCGGCAGGTCGTGCCCGACCTTCTCGCGGTCCGGACCGACCCGGAGCGTCGTCCCCGTCCTGAGGTGGACGCCGTCGGCCTCGTAGAACCGCGCCGAGACGCTGTCAGCGGGCCCGGCGCCGTACAGCGAGTCGAGGTCGAGCGTCGGCGACCGGCCCTGCAGCAGCTCGGCGGGGGTGATGTCCTCACCCAGCGCGACGTCGGTGGCGTCCATGGTCAGGTCGTGGTCGATGAACTGGCCGAGGTAGGTGTAGCCGGCCGGGATGTCGCCGCGGCCGCCACCTCCCCGCGTCATCGCGTCCGCGAGATCGAGGGCCAGCGGCTCGGGCAGCGCGCGACCTCGCGGTCCGACCCGCGAGAACCGGAACGGCGGTGCCGTCCCGGCGCGTCGGGCGGCGGCCGCCGGCGCCGCGGGCTCGGTGATCGGGTCCGGCTGCTCGCCGTGCCGACCGCCGAGCTGCGTGTTGACCAGCCCCTCGCCCTCGATGAAGAAGCTCTCTGACCCGTGTCGAACGCCCATCGTCCGACGCTAGGCCCGTCAGCCGCCTGCGCGCGTGGCCCAGGGTGGGGATCCCGCGCGGCAGGTGACGCTCAGCCGCCGAGCTGGGCCAGCAACGGGTCGCGCAGACCCACGCAGTCGAGGCTCCAGAAGGGCTCGCAGTAGACCAGCGCACCGGTCATCCAGGGCTCGTACGACGACAGCAGGACCACCTGGAACGCCGGGGCCGGGATGCGCGCGGACGGTGGCGTGAATCCCAGCGGGCCGCCGGCCGACCAGCCGCGACCGCCGTAGTAGCCGGGGTCGCCCTCGAGGAAGAGCGCAGGTGCGCCGAGCCGCTCGGCCTCGGCGCGCGCTGCGTCCAGCAGCGCCGCCCCGATGCCGCGGCCCTGGTGGGCGGGGTCCACCGACAGCGGGCTCAGCACCAGCACGTCGACGAGTGCCTCCCGTGCATCGACCCACGAGCGGCTGAGCTGCACGTGCCCGACGACCTGGGCGTCGACCTCGACCACGAGGCTCGCGCGGGTGCTGCCCGACTCGTCGAGCGCGGTGACGAGCCGCGCGACCACCGGCCCCTCCTCCGGGCCGAACGCCGCCTCCACCACGCGGAGCACCTCGGCCGAGTCTTCTGACGTCGCAGGCCTTGACTTGAAGTTCACTTCAACTTGCACCCTCGTGGGGAGATACGGACAAGCCCGACCCTAGGAGACACCACTCATGCCTGTCGCCGTCATTACCGGAGCCTCACAGGGGCTCGGCCTCGCGTTCGCGCACGCACTCGCCCGGACCGGCTGGTCCGTCGTGGGCGATGCGCGCGACGCCGTACGACTGGGCGACGCCGTCGACGGCCTGCCCGGCGGACCGCACCTCGCCGTGCCCGGCGACGTCACGGACTCGTGGCACCGCGGCGCGCTGGCCGCCTCGGCGGCGGACCTCGGCGGGGCCGACCTGCTCGTCAACAACGCCAGCACGCTGGGTGCGAGCCCGCTCCCTGCGCTGGCCGACCTCCAGCCGGAGACCTACCTGCGCACCTTCGACGTCAACGTCGTGGCCCCGATCGCCCTGGCCGGCCTGCTGCTCCCCCAGCTGCGCACCCGGCGCGGACGGATCCTCAACGTCACCTCGGACGCGTCCGTCGAGGCCTACGAGACCTGGGGCGGGTACGGCTCCAGCAAGGCCGCGCTGGACCACGCGAGCCGGGTGCTGGCCGCGGAGGAGCCCGACGTGCGCGTGTACGCCGTCGACCCGGGCGACCTGCGGACGGCGATGCACCAGGCGGCCTTCCCGGGCGAGGACATCGGCGACCGGCCGGACCCCGCGTCGGTCGTGCCGCACCTGATGGCCCTGGTCCTCGGGGACCACAAGAGCGGCCGGCACCGCGCGGCCGACCTGGAGCCGGCGGTGCGAGCATGATCCGCGAGGCAGCGGTCCCACCGGAGGCCCGCGGCCTGGCACGCGACGACGTACGACTGGCCGTGGTGACGTCGCAGACGACGACACACACGACCGTGCGCCACCTCGGCGAGCACCTGCGCCCCGGCGACCTGCTCGTGGTCAACACCAGCGGCACCCTTCCGTCGGCGATCGTCGGTGAGCGGTGGGTCGTCCACGTCTCTACCGGCCTCGACGACGGCAGCTGGGTCGTCGAGCTCCGGCAGCCCGACAACAGCGGGCCGGCGACACCGGTGCCGGGTGAGCGTCTCGAGCTGCCGGGCGGGGTCTCGCTCCGCATCGTCGCGCCACACCCCGCAGGGCAGGCCCGGCTCTGGCGGGCGGTCGCGTCGCCGGCGGTCGACCGCGTCGACTACCTCACGCGGTGGGGCCGGCCGATCCACTACCGCTACGTGCACGGCGAGTGGCCCCTCGACGCACTCCAGAACGCGTACGCCCGGCATCCCGGCAGCGCCGAGATGCCCAGCGCCGGCCGACCGCTCACCGAGCGGCTGCTCGTCTCGCTGATGGCGAGCGGCGTGGTGATCGCTCCGGTGGTGCTGCACACCGGCGTCGCGAGCCAGGAGAAGCACGAGCCTCCCCAGCCGGAGGAGTACGCCGTTCCGGCGGCCACCGCCCGGCTCGTCGGCTCGACGCGGGCGGCCGGTCGTCGGGTGGTGGCCGTCGGGACGACCGTGGTGCGCGCCCTCGAGTCGGCCGCGGCCGGCGGTCCTGTCGGGCCCCTCCAGGTCGTGCCCAGCGCCGGCTGGACCTCGCTGGTGCTGGACCCGTCCCGCCCGGCCCGGGTGGTCGACGGGCTGCTCACCGGGCTGCACGAGCCCGAGGCGAGTCACCTGCACCTGCTCGCCGCCGTGGCCGGCCGCACGCTGGTGGACCGGGGCTACGCGGACCTGGACGGGCCCGGGGCGCCGGCGTACCTCTGGCACGAGTTCGGCGACGCGATGCTGCTGCTCCCGTAGCCTCTGTCGGTCCGGCTCAGTGGCGCTGGCCGGGCCGGTCGACGACGACGGCGTCGGCGACCGTGTCCTCGTACCAGGTCTGGCCCGCCGTGACGTCGAGCCCCTTGGCGCCGCCGATCCGGCCGCCCTCGAGGGCCGTGACGCGCACGCCGCGGTAGGCATAGGTGTCGGGGTCGAGCAGCAGCTCGCGGCGGCTGAGCAGCCCGCTCGCGTCCGGCGCCCGGTCGAGCGTCACGGCCAGCACCGGGTCGCCGAGGAGGTCGGGCTCGGCGTCGGCGTCGATCGTGACGCCGGGGACGGTCGCCAGTGCGTCGAACAGGTCGGCGCGGGCCGTGGCCGGCAGCACCGGCTGGCCGAGTGCCTCGACGACCGCCTCGAAGTCGCGCACCGCCTCGGTCCCGCCGTCGACATCGGCGAGTCCGCCGGCGCGCAGCGCCGCGAGCAGCGCCGCGGGCTCGTGGGGCAGCCGCGCCGCGGCGTCGTACCACTCCGCGGGCGACGGGACCGACGGGTCGTCCTGGAGGTGCTGCACGTGCAGGGCACGCGGGTGGTCGGAGGGCGCGTCGGCGTACTGCGTGCCGTCGAAGCGGGTCCAGCCCTCCCCCGGGACCATCGCGAACGGTCCGCCGTCGGTGGCGCCGCCGTACACCGTCTCGAAGACCCACTGGTCGTCGCGCGGGCGGGGCACCTGGTCCGCGGCGACGGCGGTCGCCGCGCGGCCGAGGACGGCGGCGGCGCTCGGCGAGGCGGCCGGCCCGGCCTGCAGCGCCAGGACGCCGACGGCGCCGACGGCGACCGCGGCGGCCGCCGCGAGGGCGGTCGGCAGCGGGCCGAACCGGCGGGCGCGCGGAGTCGTCGCAGCCAGGACGGCGTCGCGGACGGCGCTCGGGGCTCCGAGGGGCGCGTCGGCGCGGAACTCTCGTACGAGGGTCAGGTCATCCATGGTTTCCTCCACGTGCCTCGAGGGCGGTCAGCGGGCGTACGGCGACGCGCTCGGTGCCGGGTGACAGGGTGGTGCGCACCTTGCGGCGCGCCCGGTTGAGCCGGGACCGGACGGTGCCGACCGGGAGGTGCAGGGCGGCGGCGACCTCGGCGTAGCTCAGCTCCGCCCACGCGACGAGCAGCAGCACGTCGCGCTCGCCGGCGGACAGCTCGGAGAGCGCGGTCGCGAGCTCGCGGTTCATCGCCTGCGCGCTGACGCGGTCGTCGGCTGCCTCCGCCCACGAGCTGGCGACCGGGTCCACGCCCGAGCGGGCGTAGGCGCGCAGGCCGCGGACCTCGCTGCGCCGGTGCTTGGCCGCCAGGTTGCTGGCGATGCCGAACAGCCACGGCCGGGCGCTCTCCGCCGTCGGGTCGAACCGCGACCAGGACCGGAAGGCGGCGACGAAGGTGTCGGCCGTCAGGTCGTCGGCGACGTCGCCGCCGAGGCGCCGGCGCAGGTAGCGGTGGACGTCGTCGGCGTACCGGTCGTAGATCTCGGCGAACGCGGGCGGCTCGGAGCGGGGCGGTGGGTTCGGTGTGCTCACACCTGTTGTTTCCCGATCCCCTCAGACGAGTTCGCGCACAGCCCGAGCAGGTGGTCGTGCGTCTCGCGGTCCGCCGCAACGAGGAGCCCGCTCCCGCCAGGCGAGTCCACGGCCTCCCCACGCAGGTCCGTGACGACGCAGCCCGCTGCGCCGCAGATCGCGATGCCGGCCGCGAAGTGCACGTTGTCCGTGAAGCGACCGTCGGTGACGTACGCCGCCCGCCGGCCCGCAGCCACCCACGCCAGCGCCAGCGTCGTCGAGAGCACCCGCCCGCCGTACCGCGCGCGGAAGTCCGGGTGCCCGAGCAGGACGGCCGGCCGGAACCGGCCGGGGTCCGGGTGGACGGCGTCGAGGTTGACCTCGACGAGGGCCGAGTCGGGCGACGGGTACAGCGGGGCGTCGCCGACGGGGGTACGGCACCAGGCGCCCACGCCGTCGGTCCAGAACACCTCACGGGCGATCGGGTCCGCCGACGCCGCGGCCTCGATGCGGTCGCCGACCCGGAGTGCGACGTTGGTGGCGATGAGTGGCGTGGTGACGGCGAAGTTCAGCGTCCCGCACAGCGGGTCGACCAGCCAGGTCCGCCGGGCGGCCGCGCCGGTGAGGCCGCTCTCCTCCCCGAGGACCGCGTCGTCCGGTCGTGCCTCGCGCAA
This sequence comes from Nocardioides sp. Root1257, assembly GCF_001425175.1. Lineage (GTDB taxonomy): Bacteria > Actinomycetota > Actinomycetes > Propionibacteriales > Nocardioidaceae > Nocardioides. The sequence continues at coordinate 502,930 of NZ_LMDV01000001.1, forward strand.
GAAGGCGACGATCGCTCGCTCGGCCTCGATGTCGGCGGTCGTCGCGAAGTCGGTGGGCGACTTGGCGTAGCGCTCGACCTCGGCGCCGTAGTGGGCGCGGACCACCGCCGCGCCGGCCTCTGCGGCCGCCACGGCGAGCTCGGCGTCCGACATCAGCCGGCGACGAACGAGAGCCGGACCTGACGCGCGTCGTTGTCCACGTTGAGGTCGACCAGGCAGACGCTCTGCCAGGTGCCGAGCGCCATCCGGCCGTCGAGGACCGGGACGGTGGCGTGCGGCGGCACGATCGCCGGCATCACGTGCGAGCGGCCGTGGCCACGACTGCCGTGCCGGTGCCGCCACCGGTCGTCGGCGGGCAGCAGGTCGCCGAGCGCCGCCAGCAGGTCGTCGTCGCTGCCGGCACCGGTCTCGATGATCGCGATGCCCGCGGTCGCGTGCGGGACGAAGACGTTGAGCAGTCCGTCGCCGCGGTGCGCGACGAAGTCGCGACAGTCGTCGGTGAGGTCGAGGACGACCTCGTCGTGTCCGGTTCGAAACTCCAACGTCACCGAATCCATGGGCCCATGGTGTCATCGGGCCGCTACCGTCCGCCCATGGAAGTCCTGTCCCGAGGCTGGCGCACCGACCTCGCGATCCTCGCGCTGTCGGGCAGCACCGTGGAGCACCGCCCGACGTACGTCGTCGTGCGCACCGCCGACAACCCCGGCTACCGCTGGGGCAACTTCCTGCTCCTGCGCCGACCGCCGCTGCGCCGCGACCTCGGGCTCGTCGAGCAGCTCTTCGAGCGCGAGCTGCCGGGGATCGGCCATCGTGCGTTCGGGATCGACGCCCCCGACGGGCAGCCGGGCGAGCTGGCGCCGTTCGCCGACGCGGGCTACAGCGTCGAGTCCGCCACCGTGCTGACCGCGACGACCGTGCAGCCGCCGCCGCGCCCCAACACGAGCACCCAGGTCCGACCCCTGGCCGGGGACGCCGACTGGGCCCAGCGGGTCTCCCTCGACCTCGCCTGCCACGACGGCGGGGCTGACGGCTTCGGCGACTTCACCCGGATCAAGGCGGCGGCCGAGCGCCGGCTGACCGAGCACGGCGCCAGCGCCTGGTACGGCGCGTTCGACGACGGCCGGCTGGTCGCCACGATGGGCATCGTGCGAGCCGGCGACCGGGTCGCGCGCTTCCAGGAGGTGCAGACCCATCCCGAGGCCCGGGGCCGCGGCGTGGCCGGCACGCTCGTGCACGCCGCCGGCACCGATGCCTTCCAGCGGCTCGGCGCGACGACGCTGGTGACCGTGGCCGACCCGGACTACCACGCGATCCGGATCTACCGCTCGGTCGGCTTCACCGACGCCGAGGTCCAGCTGACCGCGGAGCGCCGGCAGGTGTGATCGTCAGACGTCGGTCCCGGGCGCGCCGCCCTCGGGGTCCTGCAGCCCGCCCGCGCACGACGCCATCGGCTCCGGCGCGGTCTCCCCACCGCCGTACGTCCGGATGAAGAGCGCGAGCCGCGGGTCGTCCGCGCCGTCCAGCGCCAGCTGCTCGCCCCACACGGTGACGACGACCGGCGCGGTCAGGCCCGGGTACGGCGCCATGATGCCGTTCTGCGGCAGCGCGTCGGCCAGCGTCGCGACGTCGTCGTCGCCGAGGTCGGGGTCGTAGCTGATCCAGACCGTCCCGTGCTCGAGGTCGTGGACCGCGTTCTCCTCCCGGACCGGCTCGTCGTACGTCCCGCAGTCCAGCCACTCCGGGGCGTGCTCGCCGCCCACGGGCGGGCTCTGCGGGTAGTCGACGTCGTCCTGGGTGTGGTCGTTCGACAGCCCCTGGTAGGACTTCACGGCGCTGAGGTCGCTCGGCACCGGCTCGTCCTCGTCCACGAGCAGCGGTACGGCGACGGCCAGCGCGACGACGATCGCCACTGCGACGGCGGCGAGCGCGATCACCGGCCCGCGCCGGGACCGCTGCGGCTCGGGGCCGGACGACGAGAGCAGCGTGGGCTCGTCGGTCGGCGGCTGCCCCGGTGGCGGGTACGACGGCGGCGGGGGTGGGTACGACGGCGGTGGCGGGATGTCGGACATCAGCCCTCCAAGAGCCTCTCCACGCGCTCGACCTTCGCCGTGAGCTGCCCGTCCCAGCCGGGCCGGATGTCGGCCTTGAGCACCAGCCCGACCCGCGGCGAGACCGCGGTGACGACGTCGACGGCCTGCTTCACGACGGCCATCACCTCGTCCCACTCCCCCTCGATGTTGGTGAACATCGAGTTCAGCTCGTAGGGCAGCCCGGACTCCTTGACGACGCGCACCGCGGCGGCCACCGCCTCGGAGACGCTCCCGGTCTCATCGGCGGTGCCGGGCGAGATGCTCATGGCGACGATCATGGGGAGACGGTATCGAGAGACTCCAATCGCAGCCGGGCCAGGGCGTCGCGGGCCTGGGACTTCACGGTCCCGACCGAGATGCCGAGCACCCGGGCGGTCTCGGCCTCGGTGAGGTCCTCGTAGTAGCGGAGCACGATCACCGCACGCTGCCGCGGCGCGAGCCTGGCCAGGGCCTGCTGGAGCTCCAGGCGGTCGTGGACCGGCTCGGTGACGGCGGTGTCGGGCACCCGGTCGGTGTGCACCTCGCGCCATCGGCGCCGCCGCCACCGGCTCACGCTCTCGCGGGCCAGGATCGTGCGCACGTACGGCTCCGGGTGGTCGGCGATCCGCCCCCAGTGCGGCACCGCCTTGATCAGCGCGACCTGCACCAGGTCCTCCGCGTCCTCGTGCGAGCCGGTCAGCAGGTACGCCGTGCGCAGCAGCGCGCCGCGGCGGGCCGCGACGTACTCCTCGAAGGAGTCAGGCCCGGACACGTCGCCTCCAGAGCACGAGCGCGCCGAGACCGAGGACGACGACCGCGGCCGCGGCTCCCACGACGAGCCGGGGATCCATCGGCGTCGGTGGTGCGGGCGCGTCGTACACGGGCGCCGACCAGCCGTCGGCGGCCAGGTGCATGCCCGGCACCCACGACGACCCCGGGGTGATGAAGTCGGCCGTCCGGCCGGTGCCGACGTCCACGAGCTGGTACGCCGCGTGCCCGTAGGTCGACACGACGAGGTGACGGTCGTCGCGCCACGCGAGCACCTCGTTGGTGCGCACGCCCGGCACCCGTCGCCCGACCGTGCCCCCGTGACCGTCCGGTGTGAGCACGACGAGACCGTGCTTGGACCCGTCGAAGGAGCTGGGCGTGGGATCGAGGACGACGGCCAGCCGCTGCTCGTCCGCGCTGACGACCGCCCGGCCGGTGAAGGACCGGTCGATGCGCAGCGATCGCGGTCGCGCACCGTCCGCGGTGTAGAGGTCGACGCCGTTCCCGTTGGGCTCCACGACGCTCGTCGGGGTCGCGCTCTCGTTGCCGAACGACGGGCTTCGGTCGAGCGGGAGGTCCTGGGCCTCGTCATCCTCCGGTGACCAGACCGTCGTGCTCCCACCGCGCGCCGAGCTCGCGCTGGCGTCGAGGAAGGCGTAGGCGGAGAACCACAGGCGGTCCCCCACCCAGACCATCCCGTTCGGCGACAGGCCGAACTCCGTGGTGACGTCGCGTCGGGTCACCTCGTCGGTCTCGACGTCGTAGGCGGCGACTCCCTGCACCCGGCCGTCGTCGACGTACCAGTAGCCGACCCAGCGCCCGTCCGCCGAGACGGCGATGTCGCTCGAGCCCATCGGGTCGTCGAGCTCCGACCAGCCCGGCAGGTCGAGCCGCCGGTACTCCCCGGTCGACGCCGACACCCCGACCAGGCCGCCCTCGGACCCGACGACCGCCACCACGCGTCCGAGCGGCCCCTCGTCGTGCGTCGTCGGGAGCCATCGACTCGGTTCGTAGAAACCGGTTCGGCAGCCGGACCTCACCCGTGGGACCGGCCGGCACGGGCTCGCCGGCGGACCGCTGCCAGGTCACCGTGCCCAGAACCCCGAGGAGCACGACCACCACGGTCGCGACGACCGCGTTCCCCGCCCGCCGCCGGCGGTGCCAGCGACGACCGCGGTCCCACAGGTCGGGCGCGGGACCGCCCGGCGGGGCGTCCTCGGCCAGGTCGGCCAGGCGGTCGTGCAGCGTCGTCATGGGTTCCTCCGAGAGGTGATCACACCACTACCCACGCCACCACCGCCGGAGAAGGAGGGGTCCTGAAATGACACCGGCCCGCCAGACGTGGTCTGGCGGGCCGGCGTACGGGGCTGATCAGGCCTTGCGCAGGTTGCGCAGGACGTACTGCATGATGCCGCCGTTGCGGTAGTAGTTCGCCTCGCCGGGGGTGTCGATGCGGACGACCGCGTCGAACGACACGCTCTGCCCATCAGCGGGGGCTGCCGTGACCTTGACGGTCTTCGGCGTCCGGCCCTCGTTGAGCTCGGTGATGCCGGAGATCGAGAAGGTCTCCTCACCGGTCAGGCCCAGCGACTCGGCGTTCTCGCCCTCCGGGAACTGGAGCGGGATGACGCCCATGCCGATCAGGTTCGAGCGGTGGATCCGCTCGTACGACTCGGCGATGACCGCCTTGACGCCGAGCAGCGAGGTGCCCTTGGCGGCCCAGTCGCGCGACGAGCCAGAGCCGTACTCCTTGCCGCACAGCACGACGAGCGGGATGCCCTGGGCGATGTAGTTCTCCGACGCCTCGAACACGGTCGTGACGGGCGCGTCGTCCTGGGTGAAGTCGCGCGTGAAGCCGCCCTCGGTGCCGGGAGCGATCTGGTTGCGCAGGCGGATGTTCGCGAACGTGCCGCGGATCATCACCTCGTGGTTGCCGCGCCGCGAGCCGTAGGAGTTGAAGTCGCGGTTCTCGACACCGTGCTCAGCCAGGTACGTGCCCGCGGGCGAGTCCTTCTTGATCGCACCGGCCGGGCTGATGTGGTCGGTGGTCACCGAGTCACCCAGCTTGAGCAGCACCCGGGCGCCCTCGATGTCCGTGACCGGCTCGGGGGTCTCGGGCATGCCGTCGAAGTACGGGGGCTTGCGGACGTACGTCGACTCCTGGTCCCACTCGAAGGTCTTGCCCTCCGGGGTGGGCAGCGACTGCCACGCCTCGTCGCCGGCGAAGACGTCCTGGTAGCTCTCGTCGAACATGTCGGACGTGATCGCCTGCCGGATGGTCTCCTCGACCTCGGACGGCGACGGCCAGATGTCCTTCATGAAGACGTCGTTGCCGTCCTGGTCCTGGCCCAGCGGGTCCGTGAACAGGTCGAGGTCCATCGAGCCGGCGAGCGCGTACGCGACGACCAGCGGCGGGGACGCGAGGTAGTTCATCTTCACGTCCGGGTTGATCCGGCCCTCGAAGTTGCGGTTGCCCGACAGCACCGAGACGACCGCGAGGTCCTTCTCGTTGACGGCGGCCGAGACCTCGGGGATCAGCGGGCCGGAGTTGCCGATGCAGGTGGTGCAGCCGTAGCCGACCAGGTTGAAGCCGAGCTTGTCGAGGTACGGCGTGAGGCCGGACTTCTCGTAGTAGTCGGAGACCACCTTGGAGCCGGGGGCCAGCGTCGTCTTGACCCACGGCTTGCGGGTCAGGCCCTTCTCGACGGCCTTCTTGGCGAGCAGCGCCGCGCCGATCATCACCGACGGGTTGGACGTGTTGGTGCACGACGTGATCGCCGCGATCGTGACGGCGCCGTGGTCGAGGGTGAACTTCGTGCCGTCCTCGAGGGTGACCTCGACCGGGTCGCTCGGGCGCTTGCCGTCGGCGGACGCGGCGGCCGAGAAGTGCACCGGGGCGGCCTCGCCGTGGCCGTTGGACGGCGGGTCGGAGGCGGGGAAGGACTCGGCCACGGCCTCGTCGTACCCGTTCTCGTCACCTGCGGTGTCGACGTAGTCCTTGAGCGCGGACCGGAAGCCGGCCTTCGCATCGGCCAGCTCGACGCGGTCCTGGGGGCGCTTCGGGCCGGCGATGGACGGGACGACGGTCGCGAGGTCGAGCTCGAGCTTCTCGGAGAAGCGCGGCTCGGCGTCGGGGTCGTGCCAGAGCCCCTGCTCCTTGGCGTACGCCTCGACCAGCGCGAGCTGCTCCTTGCTGCGGCCGGTGAGCTCGAGGTACTTCGTGGTCTCCTCGTCGATCGGGAAGACCGCGATGGTCGAGCCGAACTCCGGGCTCATGTTGCCGATCGTGGCGCGGTTGGCCAGCGGCAGAGCGGAGACGCCGGGGCCGTAGAACTCGACGAACTTGCCGACGACGCCGTGCTTGCGCAGCATCTCGGTGATCGTGAGGACGAGGTCGGTGGCCGTCGAGCCCTCGGGCAGGTCGCCGTTGAGCTTGAAGCCGACGACGCGCGGGATCAGCATCGACACGGGCTGGCCGAGCATCGCGGCCTCGGCCTCGATGCCGCCGACGCCCCAGCCGACCACGCCGATGCCGTTGACCATCGTGGTGTGGGAGTCGGTGCCGACGCAGGTGTCGGGGTAGGCCTGCGTCACGGCCGCTTGTCCTGAGCCTGTCGAAGGGACCTCGCGGGTGAAGATCGTGCGGGCGAGGTGCTCGATGTTGACCTGGTGGACGATGCCGGTGCCCGGCGGAACGACCTTGAAGTCGTCGAAGGCGCCCTGGCCCCACCGCAGGAACTGGTAGCGCTCGCGGTTGCGCTCGTACTCGATCTCGACGTTGCGCTCGAACGCCTCGGGGGTGCCGAAGACGTCGGCGATCACGGAGTGGTCGATGACCATCTCGGCGGGCGCGAGCGGGTTGATCTTGGACGGGTCGCCGCCGAGGTCGGCCATCGCCTCACGCATGGTGGCGAGGTCGACGACGCACGGGACCCCGGTGAAGTCCTGCATGATCACGCGTGCCGGCGTGAACTGGATCTCCTTGCTGGGGTCGGCGTCCGCGTCCCAGCCGGCGATCGCCTTGATGTCATCGGCGGTGATGTCCGCGCCGTCCTCGGTGCGGAGCAGGTTCTCCAGCAGCACCTTCAGCGAGAACGGCAGGCTCTGGACGTCCAGGCCCTCGCCCTCGACCGCGTCGAGGCGGAAGATCTCGTAGGACTTGCCGTCCACGTCCAAGGTGCTCTTGGCACCGAAGCTGTCCTGACTGGCCACAGCAGTCATCTCCTGATGTCTCGTCGTCGTCTCGGCTGCTCCGACCATCCTGCCGCCGCACGCGAGCGCCGCAAAAGGAAGGCTGCCCTAACTCGGTCCCCGTCCGGAGGCGGGATCGTCGAAGCGATATCTCTTGATATCAAGATACACGATGCCGAGACGAACGACGAGCGCGACTCACCCCTGGGCAAGCTCCGCGTTGTGCTGCCACTTCTCCCAGGTCGCGAGGCGCGACTCGTAGTCGGCCTTGGCGATGCCGAGGGGGGCGCTGCCGAGGAAGGCGCGCAGCGGCGGCTCGTCGGCGTCGACGATCGCGAGGACGGCGGCGGCGGAGGCGGTGGGGTCGCCGGGAGTGCCGACGCGCTTCTTGCGGGCCTCGACGGTCTGCTCGTGCAGCTCGGCGTACGCCGGGAGCTCCGCGGAGCGCTTCGAGGACGACCCGCCCCAGTCGGTGGCGAAGCCGCCGGGCTCGATCAGGGTGACGTGGATGCCGAAGCCCGCGACCTCCTGCGAGAGCGCCTGCGAGAAGCCCTCCAGTGCCCACTTCGACGCGTGGTAGGCCCCGACCAGCGGGAAGGCGGAGATGCCGCCGATGGACGACACCTGGAGGATGTGGCCGGAGCCCTGCTCGCGCAGGAACGGCAGCGCCGCCTGGGTGACCCACATGGCGCCGAAGACGTTCGTCTCCATCTGGTCGCGGAACTCCTGCTCGGTGAGCTCCTCGACGAAGCCGAAGTGGCCGTAGCCGGCGTTGTTGACGACGACGTCCAGCCGGCCGAAGTGCTCGTGCGCCTGCCGTACGGCGGCGAAGTCGGCCTCGCGGTCGGTCACGTCGAGCTGGAGCGGGAGGAGGCGGTCGCCGTACTTCTCGACGAGGTCGTCGACGGTGGTGGTGTCGCGGGCCGTGGCCGCGACGCGGTCACCGCGCTCCAGGGCGGCGATCGACCACTCCCGGCCGAAGCCGCGGGACGCGCCGGTGATGAACCAGGTCTTCGAGGAGGAGGTCATGTCCTCGAACGTACGACCTGGAGCGCGCTCCAACTCAAGGGCGGTGAACAGGTCGAACGCTCGTGGGACCGGCGACCTGGGCCCATATCTGGGCCCAGCGGCCCTGTCCCTTCGGCGGGAACTCGGCGAGGCTGCCGAGCATGCTCAAACGCCAGAGATCGGGTCGTGGCGACGACGGACAGAGCACGGTCGAGTACATCGGCCTCGGCGTTGTCATCACTGCCCTCATCGGCACGCTGCTGGCGCTCGGTCCCGGGACGCTGGACCGAGCCCAGGGCGCTGTCAATGGGGTGTACTGCTCGCTCGCCGCGGGCGCTCACTGTGGCGACCAGGCCTCGACAGAACCGCGCGCCTCCAGCAACGATCCGACCGGGGGCTCCCCCACCGGCCCCGACACCGCACCGAGCGCGACGACCTCGACGTACGCGCCGGACCCCCTGACGCCACGCGGGATCGCCGAGTCGGGTGACTACGTCGCACTCGGCGACTCCTACTCGTCCGGCGAGGGTGCCGACGACTACCAGCCCGGTACCGACGTGGACACCAACAGGTGCCACCGCAGCGGCAACGCCTACGGCCAACAGGTCTACAACGGCGGGGACTTCGCCGGAGGGTTCAGCTTCGGTGCCTGCTCCGGCGGCGTCGTCGAGGACTACTTCGGCCCGAACCAGACGAACGCGGGTGAGCAGGCACAACGCGACCTGATCACCCAGGACACCTCGCTGATCACCATCAGCATGGGCGGCAACGACTTCGGGTTCGCCGACGTGCTGAGCCACTGCGTGTTCCACGGCTGCGCGAATGACAGGTACCTCGCCGAGCTACGGCAGCGGATCGCCGTCGAGGCCGGCCAGCTGGTCGACATGTATCGCGACATGCGCGAGCGGGCAGGCCCGGACGCCCGGGTCATCGTGGTCGGCTATCCGCACCTGTTCGACGTCGACGGCAACCACAGCCTGTCCCTGTCGTCGCCGATCACCGCGGCTGAGCGGCGCTTCCTCAACAACATGAGCGACATGGCCGACCAAGCGATCCGCGACTCGATCGCCCAGGCAGATGCCGGGATCGAGTTCGTGGATATCCGCGACGCGTATGCGGGCCACGAGATCGGCACCGACGCCCCGTGGATCCACGACCTGTCGCTGCACTGGGACTGGGGGAACACCGGACCCAACCCGTCCAGCTTCCACCCCACCCAGGCCGGGCAGGACGCGATCCGCGACGCTGTGAACCAGCAGATCGATGAGGGACCATGAGCAGCAGGATGAGGACGATGACGAAGGGGGCCGCCGTGCTGCTGACCGTGCTGCTCGCGAGCGCAGCCTGCGGCGACGCCGGCAGCACCACGGGCACGGATCCGGCGCCGGCTGCGAGCCCGACGGGAACGCCCCCGACCCCGACGACGGAGCCGACGGAGGACGCGGTGAGCGGAGGCGAGGCGGCCGACGCCATCCTCGACGAAAGCCGGCTACCGGCTGGGTGGCGGTATGCGACCGGCGAGCAGACCCTCGGCGTCCCCGAGATGTGCGGCGTCGTCCTCGAACCTCCCGCGCTGAGCAGCTTCGCCACCCAGCGCTTCACCGCGGACTTTGCCGGCCCGTTCGTCATCCAGCACTCCTTCGTCTCCTCCGACGAGTCCGCGTCGGCGGAGCGGATGGCTGCGTGGGCGGAGGCTGCGGCGACCTGCACCACCTGGACGACCGAGGGCACCGAGCTGACCGTCTCCACGATCGCGGACCTTCCCAGCGTCGGCGAGGACTTCGGCGCGGTGCACGCCGAGGTGGAGCGCGACGGCGTCGTACAGCAGCGCGACTACGTCGCCTGGCGCGACGGGGCGCGGGTGACGGTGCTCATCGCGTACGGCGCCACCGATCTGCCCACCCACGCCGAGCTGGCGGAGATGATCACCGCGATCGCCGGTCACTGACGTCCCAGGGCTTCCAGCTGCGCCCAGCGACTCCGGTACCTGCGGCTGGCGGTCCGGTACCTGCGGACGAGGTGCACGGGTCCGTCCCTGGGCGAGCATCGGATCTCGGCGGATGCGTTCGGCGGCCGTCTCGAGAGAGGGAGTCGCACCCGTTGTTCGCTGAGGTCCCGGTCCTTCCGGTGGTGGTCCCGCTCGCTGCGCTCGTCCTGGCGGTCCTCGTGTGGCACCTGGTGCGGCGCGGTCTGCTCTCCGTGCCTCGAGCAGCGGTGGCCGTGGCACTCTGCGTGTACGTCGCCGGCGTCGTCGCGAACACGGTCTTCCCCATCTACCTGGACAAGCCCGCGAACGAGGCGCCGTGGGACGCCTACCTCACACTCACGCCGATCGCGGGCTACGAGGTGGGCGACGCCGTGATGAACGTCTGCGTGTTCGTCCCGCTCGGTGTGCTCCTGGCGCTCGCGCTTCCCGGCTGGCCGTGGTGGCGCGTGCTCGCGGTGGCGGCGCTGCTCAGCCTCGGCATCGAGCTCACGCAGTGGCTGACCGCGGGCCTCCTGGGCGGCGGCCACGTGGCGGACGTCAACGACCTGCTCTTCAACGTCGTCGGCGCTGCGGTCGGGTCGGGTCTGCTCGCGGCCCTGGTACGGGTGCCGCGCGCGGAGCGGGTGGTCGACCGGTTCCGCTGGGCCTGACGAGCGAGCTCCTCAGCTCTTCTCCAGCAGCGCCACGCACTCGACGTGGTGCGTCATCGGGAAGAGGTCGAAGCCGCGCAACGCCTTCAGCACGTAGCCGTGCTCGGCGAAGGTCGCGAGGTCGCGGGCCAGCGCGGCCGGGTCGCAGGCGACGTACGCGATCGCGCGCGGCGCCCGGTCGACGACCTGCTCGACGACGGCCCGGCGCGCACCCTCGCGGGGCGGGTCCAGCACGACCAGGTCGAACGGCTCGTCGTACGACGAGGTGAGGACCTCGCCGACGTCGCCGGCGGTGACCTCGAGGCCGGGGCAGTTGTCCGTCGACAGCGCCGACGCGGTCCGGTCGCCCTCGACCGCGACCACCCGGCCGCGGTCCCCCACGGCCGCGAGCAGGAACGCGCTGAAGAGCCCGACGCCGGCGTACAGGTCGAGGCAGCGCTCCCCCGGTCGCGGCGCGAGCATCTCCATCACCGTCGTCACCAGCACGTCGGGCGCGCCCGGGTGCACCTGCCAGAAGCCCTCGTCGGCGACCGCGAAGTGGCGGCCGAGCGCGGTGTGGTCCGACGCCGTCGGCGCCTCGAGCAGGCACGTGTCGACGGGCACCAGCTCGTGCGAACGGTGCTTCCGCATGGCCCGGCCGCCGTCCGGCAGCTCGACGTAGCGCTGTCGGGTGCGCCAGTGCAGGCCGTCCTGGTCGCCAGGCACCGCCTCGACCTCGCCGTCCCAGGTCAGGCCGGCCAGCCGGGACAGCTGCTCGCGCACGACCGCCGTCTTGAGCGCGCGCTGGGCGGGCAGCGCGACGTGCTGGAAGTCGCAGCCCCCGCAGAGGCCGGGTCCGGCGTACGGGCAGGGCGGGGTCACCCGGTCCGGGGAGGGCTCCAGCACCTCGACGGCGTCGCCGCGCCAGAACCGGTCGCCGTCGGTGCCCTCGGTGATCTCGAGGACGACCCGCTCGCCCGGGATCGCGTGCCGCACGAAGACCACGCGCGCCTCCGGCGGGTCCAGGCGTACGACGCAGTGCCCACCGTGCGCGACGGGACCGACGACCGCCTCGAACCGCGCACCGACGCGCGAGGAACCCTTCGGCTGCCTGGCCCGCGGCCGCTGGCGGCCGCGGCGCTGACCCGGCCGCTGACGGGGCGTCATTTCGGGATCTGGCGGTCGTTCTTCGACCGACTCGGGACGTTGCCCATCCGCAGCTCGGTCGGCCGCACCCAGGCGCCCTCGCGCTCCTCGCGCTCGCGCACGATCTCGGACGACCGCAGCTGGTAGGGCACCGAGGTGACCATCACGCCGGGCGCGAAGAGCAGCCGGCCCTTGAGGCGGAGCGCCGTCTGGTTGTGCAGCAGCTGCTCCCACCACCGGCCGACGACGTACTCCGGGATGTAGACCGCGACCACGCCGCGTGGGTTGGCCTTCCGGATCTCCAGGGCGTAGTCGACGATCGGCCGGACCAGCTCGCGGTACGGCGAGTGCAGGACCTTGAGCGGCACGTCGATGTTGCGCTCGTCCCACTCCTCGAGGAGCCGGTTGGTCGCCTCGGCGTCGACCGAGACGTAGACGCCCTCGAGGACGTTGGGCCGGGTCGCCTTCGCGAACGCGAGGGCGCGCAGCGTCGGCTTGTGGAGCTTGGACACCAGGACGATGGCGTGCACGCGCGAGGGCATCATCTTGTCCTCGTCGTCGGCCTCCAGCTCCTCGTTGACGCTCTCGTAGTGGCTGTGGATGCCGCGCATCAGCAGGTAGAACACGATCATCGCGAGGATCGTGATCCAGGCGCCCGCGAAGAACTTCGTGATCAGCACGATCACCAGGACGACCGCCGTGAAGGTGAGACCGACCGCGTTGATGGTCCGCGAGCGGTACATCCGGCGCCGTTCGCCGGCGTCCCGCTCGGTCTTCAGGTGCCGGGTCCAGTGCCGGATCATCCCGAGCTGGCTCAGGTTGAAGGACACGAACACGCCAACGATGTAGAGCTGGATCAGCCGGGTCGGCTCGGCGTTGAAGACCTGGATCAGGATGATCGCCATGATCGCGAGGAAGAGGATGCCGTTGCTGTAGGCGAGCCGGTCGCCGCGCGAGCCGAGCGCCCGCGGCGCGTAGCCGTCCTTCGCCAGGATCGAGCCGAGCACCGGGAAGCCGTTGAACGCCGTGTTGGCGGCGAGCACCAGGATCACGCCGGTGACCGTCACGACCAGGTAGAAGCCGGGCCGGAAGTCGGCGAAGATCGCGTCGGCGATCTGCGAGATGGCGGTGTGCTGGTCGTAGTTCGCCGGCAGCGGCTCCCCGTTCAGGGTCAGCCGGTCGAAGTCGGACGGGTCGACGAACTGCAGGCCCATCTGCTTCGCCAGCACGATGACGCTCAGCATCATCGAGATGGCGATCAGGCCCAGCAGCAGGAGCGTGGTCGCGGCGTTCTTGCTCTTCGGACGGCGGAACGCCGGGACCCCGTTGGAGATCGCCTCGACACCGGTCAGCGCGGCACACCCCGAGGAGAAGGCTCGGGCGAGCAGGAAGATGAGGGCGAACGTCGTCATCGAGTCGCCGTAGCCGGGCGCCGCGGTCATGTCGAGCTCGGCGCTCTCCACCTGGGGCAGGGTGCCCTGCGCGAGCTCGACCAGGCCGTAGGCGCACATGCCGAGGATCGCGACCATGAAGAGGTACGTCGGGATCGCGAAGAACGTCCCCGACTCCCGGATGCCACGGAGGTTGAGCGCCGCCAGGACGATCACGAGCGCCGTCGCGAAGTTCGCCTCGTGCCCGTTGAGCGGCCCGACCGCGGACGCGGCGTACTGCGCGCCCGACGAGATCGACACCGCCACGGTGAGCACGTAGTCGACCAGGAGGGCGCTGGCGACCGTCGTACCGGCCTTCGAGCCCAGGTTGACCGTCGCGACCTCGTAGTCGCCGCCACCGCTGGGGTAGGCGTGCACGGTCTGGCGGTAGGACGCGACCACCGCGGTCATGACGACCGCGACGGCGATGCCGATCTTCCACGACCAGACGTAGGCCGAGGCCCCGGCCAGGGAGAGCATGATGAAGATCTCGTCGGGCGCGTACGCGACGGACGACAGCGCGTCGCTCGCGAAGACGGGCAGGGCGATGCGCTTGGGCAGCAGGGTCTCGCCCAGCTGCGAGCTGCGCAGCTTGCGGCCGAGCAGCACCCGCTTCGACACGTCGCCGATACTCACGAGCCGAAAGGCTAGACCCACCATGTGACGCGGGGGGCATCCGCGCCGTACCGACCGCCCGACGTTGTAGCGTCTGCGTCGTGCATGTCGTGATCATGGGTTGCGGGCGGGTCGGCTCCACGCTGGCCCGCAGCCTCGAGGACCGCAACCACACCGTGTCGATCATCGACTCCGACCCGGACGCGTTCCGACGCGTCGGCCCGGGGTTCAACGGCGACAAGGTGACCGGCCAGGGCTTCGACCAGGAGGTCCTCGAGAAGGCCGGGATCCGGCGCGCCGACGCGTTCGCCGCCGTGTCCAGCGGTGACAACTCCAACATCATCGCCGCGCGGGTCGCGCGCGAGACGTTCGGGATCCAGCAGGTCGTCGCCCGCATCTACGACCCCGGCCGCGCCGAGGTCTACCAGCGTCTCGGCATCACGACGGTCGCCACGGTCAAGTGGACGGCCGACCAGGTGCTGCGCCGGTTGCTGCCGGCCGGTGCCGAGCCGGACTTCCGCGACCCGTCGGGCACCATCCGGGTCGACCAGATCCCCGCCCCCGAGTCGTGGATCGGGCACCGCACCGTCGACTTCCAGATGCAGTCGAAGAGCCGGATCGCCTGGATCGACCGTCTCGGCGAAGGCATGCTCCCGACCCGGGACAGCGTGATCCAGGAGGGCGACATCCTCCACGTCGCGATGCGCGAGGAGCACGCCGCCGACGCCTACCAGGTCATCGAGACCGGCCCGGACGAGAGCTGAGGACGTCATGCGAGTCGCCATCGCCGGAGCCGGGGCCGTCGGCCGGTCCATCGCCCGCGAGCTGATCCACAACGGTCACCAGGTCCTGCTGATCGACAAGAACCCCGACTCCATCAAGCCCGAGCGGGTCCCCGACGCCGAGTGGCTGCTCGCCGACTCGTGCGAGCTCTCCTCGCTCGAGGAGGCGCGCCTGGACCGCTGCGACGTCGTGATCGCCGCGACCGGTGACGACAAGGTCAACCTCGTGACGTCGCTGCTCGCCAAGACCGAGTTCGGCGTCCCGCGCACGGTCGGCCGGGTCAACCACCCCAACAACGAGTGGCTCTTCACCGAGGCCTGGGGCGTCGACGTCAACGTGTCGACCCCGCGGATCATGTCGGCGCTGGTCGAGGAGGCCGTGACCGTCGGCGACCTGGTGCGGCTCTTCACCTTCCGCCAGGGCAACGCCAACCTCGTCGAGATGACGCTGCCCGCGGACTCGCCGTACGTCGGGAAGCCGGCCGGCCTGATCCCGTTCCCCGAGAACTGCGCGCTGGTCACGATCCTGCGCGACGGGCAGGTCTACGTGCCCAACGAGGAGCAGCCGGTCGAGGCCGGGGACGAGCTGCTGTTCGTCGTCCCGGCCGACGTCGAGGAGAACCTGGAGCGCCTGCTCGCGCCCTCGGCCCACGGAGGCTAGTCGCCTGCCGGGTGCCGATCAGGACGCGGGCTGCGTGGACTCCACCGGCGTGTGGTTGCGCGACAGCACCCACACCATCGCCCCGAGGGCGGCGAGCTGGAGCGGCCAGCCCATCGCGATCTTGAGGATGCCGAGCGCGGCGACGGCCGAGTCGGCGTGGATCGCGCCCGACTTGCCGGCGAACCAGATCGGCGCCTGCACGATCACCCGGAGCGCGCAGGGTACGGCGAGCAGCCAGGTCAGCAGCGAGCAGAGCCGCGCCACCTGCCGGTCCCGGTGCCACGCGGTCGCGTCGCCGGTGACGCTGCCGACCATGAAGCCGACCAGCGGCCAGCCGATGAGGCAGGTGAACGCCAGCAGCACGGAGTAGCCGGCGTTGTAGATGATGCCCGGCAGGAAGTAGGCGAGCGCCTGGTCGTCGGCGCTGCCGCCGCGGCTCGCCGAGATCCGCACGAACAGCGCACCGATGCCGATGCCGAAGAGCGCGTTGAGGACGAACTGCACGCTGGAGCGCTGCACCATCCGCAGCGCGAGCAGCACCAGGGCCGAGCCGATGCTCACGGTGAGCGCCGTCCGGAGGTCCTTGGTCGTCAGCCAGAGCACCGTGAAGACGATCGTCGGCACCGCGGCCTCGAGCATGCCGCGCCGGCCTCCGAGCGCCTTGGACATCTGGGCCCGGACCACCGCCTCGACCGTCTCGACCCCGTCGTGCTCCGCGACCGGCTCCTCGACCGGCTCGTCGACCGGCCGATCGAACGGCTGGTCGGTCACGGGATGAGCTCGTAGCGCGGGTTGTAGAGGATCCGCTCGCCGTCCTGCTGCCCGATCCGGCCGACGACCGACAGGGAGCGGCCGGGTGCGATGCCGGTGATCCGGCGCCGGCCCAGCCAGACGATGGTGATCGAGCCGGTGCCGTCGCTCAGCTCGGCCTCGAGGGCAGGGACGCCGCCACGGGGCCGCAGCGTGACGGTCCGCAGGGTGCCGCGGAGCCGCACGCGCTCGCGGTCGGGCGCGGCGCCGATCTGCTCGCAGTCGTCGCCGCGGTGCGTACGGCGCAGGTCGCGCTCGTCCTGGTCGGTCGAGTTCGCCCACCGGCTGATGGTGCGCCGCAGCCTGGTCTTCTCGCCCATGGGACTACGCCCCCGGGCGGGTGAGCTGGTCGGCGGGCGGCAGGGTCAGCGGCAGGTCGGCGCCCGACGGCATCGCGACCGCGCCACGGCGTACGGCGGTCGTGGCGATCGCCTCGTCCCAGGGCCCGACCTGGTCGGGCTCGAGGGCGGCGCGACCGAGCAGCGTCGCGCGCAGCATCCACCGGCCGCCGTTGATGCCGACCACGCGGGAGGGCTGGGTGGCCGTGCGACCGTCCTCGCCGCGGACCGTGAGCTGGCAGACCAGCTCGGTGCCGTAGAAGCCCTCGCGCTCGGAGGCGGTGCCGCCGCGCTGGGCGTACTCCGCGGCGATCCGGGGCCGGATCTCCGACCACAGGTCACCGTTGCGCGGGGCGGCGAAGGCGCGCAGCTCGACCGCACCCTCGGCGCCCGCGAGCACCACGGACTGGACCTCGTTGGTGGACTCGTCGACCTGGAGGCGGATCTCGAGGCCGTCGACGTTGGCCAGCAGCAGCGACCCGAGGTCGACGCGCTCGATGCCGTCGTCGGGGAGGTCGTCGACGTCCCACGGCCCGGTGGCGGCGGACTGGTCCGGCTCTCCCGGGGCCGCCCCGCCGATCGCCTGGTCGACGTCCTCGTCGACGGGCGCGCCGGACGGCTCGCTGGACTTGCGGCGGAACTTCACGCGGACCTACTCACTGATGCTCACTGGTGACGAAAACCCTCCGGTAGAACCGTAACCCCCGGCGCCACGCACCGACTCGGGGAGGCCCGCCACGTCGACGAACGCCGCTCGCTCGAAGCGCTGGATCACCAGCTGCGCGATGCGGTCGCCGCGACGCAGCTCGATCGGCTCGCGCGGGTCGTGGTTGATCAGCATCACCTTGATCTCGCCGCGGTAGCCCGCGTCGACGGTGCCCGGGGTGTTCACGATCGACAACCCGTGCCGCGCAGCGAGGCCGGAGCGCGGGTGCACCAGGGCGACGAACCCCGCCGGCAGTGCGATCGCGATGCCGGTCGGCACCATCGCCCGCTCCCCCGGCGCCAGCGTCACGTCGACGGTCGTCAGCAGGTCCGCGCCCGCGTCGCCGGGGTGGGCGTACGACGGGAGCGGCAGGTCGGGGTCCAGGCGCTGCACGAGCACCTCGAGCTGGCTGCCGTCCACGCTTTCGCCCACGCTTTCGTCCACGCTGTCCTCCACGTGGGCGGACCCTACCGGCCGGCGCCGCGGTCCCCAATGACAGGATTCCGCCTGTGAGTCCTGTCAGCACCGGCTACCGCGAGCGGCTCGGCGTACCGCTGCGCTGGTGGGTCCAGGGCACCATGCTGGTCGCCACCCTGTGGCTGGCCGTCGTCGTGGCGCTGCCGGCCGCCGGAGCCTGGGTGATCACCGCCATCGCGATGGCGCTGCTGTGCGCCGGCCTCGGGGCGTACGGCGCCGTGCGGGTCGAGGTGGACGGCGACACGTTCCGGGCCGGACGCGCCCACATCGCGGCGACGTACGTCGGCACGGCCACGCCCCTCGACGCGGGTGCCGCCCGCCACCTGGCCGGCCCCGGCGCCGACGCCCGCGCCTTCCTGCTGCTGCGTCCCTACCTCAAGCGCGCCGTCCGGGTGGAGATCACCGACCCCGCGGATCCCGCGCCGTACTGGCTGGTCGCCACGCGCCATCCGGAGGAGCTCGCCGAAGCGCTCGCCGCGATGACGCGGTCGGCCTGATCCGCTCGCTTCGGGACTGACCCACCTGGGTAGTGTTCGGCCATGGCTGAAGGTGGATCCAAGGTGTGGAGCGCGTTCTCGGTGGCCTCCGCCCTGATGGCGGCGGCGGTCGCGAAGAAGGCGATCGACAAGACGTGGACGGTCGCGACCGGCAAGAACCCGCCGGAGAACCCCGCGGACCCCGACGTCGACGTCTGGGAGGCCGTCTCGTGGGCCCTCGTCAGCGGCATGGCCGTCGGCCTGGCCCGGATGCTGGCCCAGCGCCGGGCGACGTCCTACTACGTGCGCTCGACGGGGCACCTGCCCGGCCAGCTGGCCCAGGACGGCAAGTAGTCCGACCCCTCGAACAGCAGAAGGCCGCAACCCAGGGGGTTGCGGCCTTCTGACGTCGTGCTGCGCTCAGGCGCAGTCGAAGCAGATCATCTTCTTCGGGTCAGCCAGCTGGCTGCGGTGGTGCACCAGGAAGCAGCTCATGCAGGTGAACTCGTCCTCCTGCTTGGGCTTCACCTCGACGGCCAGCTCCTCGTGGGAGAGGTCGGCGCCGGGGAGCTCGAAGGACTCTGCGGCCTCGGTCTCGTCCTCGTCGACCTTGCCCGAGTTCTTGTCGTGGCGCCGAGCCTTGAGCTCCTCGATGCTCTCCTCGGACTGGTCTTCTTCGGTCTTGCGCGGTGCGTCGTAGTCGGTCGCCATTCGTCACTCCACTCTGCGAGGCGTCTGGGCGGTACGCCTCGTACGTCTTCGTCTCATCGTCATTCGTCGTCTGCTCGGCGCCGAGATTGTGCACCATGAACGTTCAAAAAGGCACACCGGGATGGCGTCGCCGAGCGTGAACATCCGGTGACGGCCCGCTATTCCCCCGTTTCGGGTGAGAAGCCGGTGCTCGTGACGACCGTCAGCAGCTCGTCGAAACCGTGTGCGGGACCGCACACCAGGAGGTCCAGTCCCCCGATGCCCGGCAGCACATGCGTCCGGGCTCCGGCGATCCGGGCGATCAGGCCTGCGGCGGCGTGGTCCCAGAGGTTGACGCCCTCCTCGACGTACCCGTCCAGGCGACCGTCGGCGACCAGGCACAGGTCCAGGGCGCACGACCCGAGTCGGCGTACGTCGCGCACCAGCGGCAGCAGCCGGGTGACGGCCTCGGCCTGGAGGACGCGCACCCGCCGGTCGTAGGAGAAGCCGGTCGCGATGAGCCGTTGCGCCATCGGGGCCGGCCCGCGCACCGCCACGGGTACGCCGTCGCGGGTGGCCGACTCCGGGCCCGAGGCGTCGGCGAGCCGGCCGACGTACTCGGTGCCGGCCTGCACGTCGAGGACCACCCCGGCGACGACCTCGCCGTCGAGCTCGGCCGCGATCGACACGGCGTACTGCGGGATGCCGTAGAGGAAGTTCACGGTGCCGTCGATGGGGTCGACGATCCAGCGCACCCCGGTGCTGCTCGCGACGTCGTCGCCCTCCTCGCCGAGGAAGCCATCCTCGGGACGGGCAGACCGGATGTGCTCGCGGATCAGCGCCTCGCTGGCCCGGTCGGCCTCGGTGACGACGTCGACGTCACTGGACTTGGTGGCCGCGACGGTGACGTGGCCCCGGGCGCGCTCGCGCACCAGCTCGGCGGCGGCGCGGGCGGCGGAGAGGGCCAGGTCGACGAGCTCCTGGTTGCCGGCCATCAGGCGCCGGCCAGGGCGGGCCGGTCGGCGCGCGGGTTGGGGCAGCAGCCCACGGCGCAGCGGTCCCAGCAGGCCGGCAGCGAGCCGACGGCCGCCCGGTCGACCGCCTCGCCGCGCTCGACGGCGGCGCGCTCGAGGAGCAGGTCGCGCACCGCCGCGACGAAGCGCGGGTCGATGCCGGCGGTGGCGGCCCGGCTGGCCGGGAGGCCGAGCTTCTCGGCCGTCGCCATCGCCTCGGTGTCCAGGTCGTAGATGACCTCCATGTGGTCGGAGACGAAGCCGATCGGCACCATCACCACCGCCGAGGCACCGGTCTCGTGCAGCTGCTCGAGGTGGTCGTTGACGTCCGGCTCGAGCCAGGGGGTCTGCGGCGATCCCGACCGCGAGCAGTAGACGAGCTCGTGCGGGTGGCGGCGGCCGGTCTCCTCGCGGACCCGCTCGACGACCTCGAGCATGACGCTGCGGTGCTGGTCGGCGTACGCGCCTCCCTCGGGTCCGCTGCCGTCGTTCATGGCGTCGGGGATCGAGTGCGTGACGAACGCGAGGTGGGCCGTGTCGCGCACGTCGTCGGGCAGGTCGGCCAGCGCGGCCAGCGTCGCGTCGACGGCCGGCTCCACGAAGCCCGGGTGGTTGAAGTAGTGGCGCAGCTTGTCGAGCACCGGCGCCCCGTCCCCCTGCTCGACAGGAAGGGCGTCGACCGCGTCGAAGAGGTTCTCGCGGTACTGCCGGCAGGAGGAGTACGACGAGTAGGCACTGGTCACGAAGCAGGCGACCCGGGTGACCCCGTCGGCCGCCATCTGCCGGACCGTGTCGGTCAGGTAGGGGTCCCAGTTGCGGTTGCCCCAGTAGACGGGCAGGTCGATGCCGGCACCGGCGAGGTCGTCGCGCAGGGCGGCGAGGAAGGCCCGGTTCTGGTCGTTGATCGGCGAGCGGCCCCCGAACTCGTAGTAGTGCTGACCGACCTCCTCGAGGCGCTCGCGCGGGATGCCCCGCCCGCGGGTGACGTTCTCCAGGAACGGCACGACGTCCTCGGGCTTCTCCGGGCCGCCGAACGACACCAGCAGGACGGCGTCGTACGGGCTGGTGTCGGGACTCATGCCAGCCATCCTAGGAAGGGTGTCGCAATGATTCGTCGGCGGTCGACGGCCACCGATACCGTCACGGCTGATGCTCACGTCGTACCGCCGGATCCTCGCGAAGCCCGGCGCACTCCTCTTCTCGATGACCGGCCTGGTGGCGCGGCTGCCGATCTCGATGATCGGCCTGGGCATCGTGCTGCTGGTCTCCGCCGCGACCGGGTCGTACGGCGTGGCCGGGGCGATCTCCGCGGCGTACATGCTGGCGAACGCCGGCTTCGCGATCCTGCAGGGGCGGCTGCTCGACCGGCTCGGCCAGGGGCGGGTGCTGGCCACGGCGAGCATCGCCTTCGGCGTCGCGACGGCGCTGCTGGTCGCGTCGGTGCAGGCGGACTGGCCGGTCGTCTGGACCTACGTCTTCGCGGCCGTCGGCGGCGCCTTCCTCCCGCAGGTCGGCTCCTCGGTGCGGGCGCGGTGGTCCCACGTCCTGGACCGGCCGGCCGACGTGCAGACGGCGTTCGCGCTCGAGGCCGTGCTGGACGAGGCCGTCTTCATGATCGGCCCGATCCTCGTCGCCGTGCTGGCGACGACGTGGCACCCGGCGGCGGGCATCCTGGTCGCCGTCGTCGCGTGCGTCGGCGGCACGCTCTTCCTCAGCGCGCAGCGCGCGACCGCACCCCGGCCGCACCCGCGGGACAGCTCCGACGGCCCGCGGCCGCCGATGCCCTGGCGCTCCGTCGTGCCGCTCGCCGTCGTCTGCGCGGCCCTCGGGGTGCTCTTCGGCGCCGCCGAGGTGACGACCGTGGCGTTCGCGGAGGAGCACGGGCGCAAGGCGGCGTCCGGCGTGCTGCTCGCGCTCTGGGCGTTCGGCAGCCTCGCGGCCGGCGCCATCACCGGCGCGATCCACTGGCGCCGCGGCCCGGCGCTGCGGGTCCGCTGGGGTGCGCTGGCGATGGCGTGCGCGATGGTGCCGCTCCACTTCATCGGGTCCATCCCGGTGATGGGCGTCGTGCTGTTCGTCGCCGGCTTCGCCATCGCCCCGACCCTGATCGGCGCGATGTCGCTGACCGAGTCGGTCGTGCCGCCAGGCCGCCTCACCGAGGGCATGGCGATCATGCAGACCGGCCTCGTCGCCGGGGTCGCGCCGGGGGCCACGCTCAGCGGGCTGGTGGTCGACCACCAGGGCGCGTCCGCGGCGTACCTCGTCTCCGCCGGCGCGGGGCTGGTGGCGGCCCTCGCCGCCCAGACCCTGCCCAGATCTAGAACTCGTTCCACCGCGGAGGTACCGTCCGCCGGGTGATCCCCACCCTCGCAGGCCTGCTGCTCGCACGCGCCGACGACGACGGCAGGCGCTGCTGTTCGAGGAGGATCGCTGGTCCTGGCAAGACCTGGTGGCAGCGTCGGCGGTCCGGGCCGCCGCCCTGGGCGACATCCGGCCGCCGGACGGTCGTCCGTGGCACGTGGGTGTGCTGATGGACAACACGCCCGAGTACCTCTTCCTGGTCGCGGCTGCCGGCCTCTCCGGCGCGACGGTGGTCGGCATCAACCCCACCCGTCGCGGCGCCGAGCTGGCCGCAGACATCCGGACGACCGACTGCGACACGATCCTGACGGAGCCGGCGTACCTGCCGCTGCTGGACGGCATCGACCACGGGGCCCGTCAGGTGCTGGTCGTCGGGCAGCCGTCGTACGACGACCTGCTCGCCCGGCACGCGGGAGCACCGGTGACGGCGAGCGAGACGGCCGAGGACCCGGCGACCCTGCTGCTGCTCCTCTTCACCTCCGGGTCCACCGGCACGCCGAAGGCGGTCGTGTGCTCGACCGGCCGCTTCGCGCTGCTGTGCCAGGTCACCCCGCTCCAGCTGGCGCGCGACGACGTCGCCTACAACGCCATGCCGATGTTCCACGGCAACGCGCTGATGGCGTCGTGGGGTCCGTGCCTGGTGCACGGCGCGACGTTCGCCCTCCGGCGGCGGTTCTCGGCGTCCGGCTTCCTCGACGACGTCCGCCGGTTCGGGGCGACGTACTTCAACTACGTCGGCCGTTCGCTGTCCTACGTGCTGGCCCAGCCGGAGCGCCCCGAGGAGCGGGACAACAGGCTGCGGAGCGGCTTCGGGACCGAGGCCTCGGCGCGTGACCGGGCCGAGTTCGAACGACGCTACGGGTGCCCGCTCGTCGAGTCGTACGGCTCGTCCGAGGGCACGTGCTCGATCCGACGCGTGCCCGGTACCCCGGAGGGTGCGCTCGGGCTGCCGGCCGAGGCGACACCGGTCGAGGTGCGCGGCGCCGATGGCCGCGTCTGCCCGCCCGCGCGCTTCTCCACCGACGGCCGGATGCTCAACGCCGACGAGGCGATCGGCGAGATCGTGGCGGTCGGGGCGGCGGCACGCTTCGAGGGCTACTACGCCAACCCCGAGGCCAGCGCCGAGAAGATCCGTGGTGACGACTACTGGAGCGGCGACCTCGCCTACACCGACGAGGACGGCTGGTTCTGGTTCGCGGGCCGCTCCGCCGACTGGCTGCGGGTCGACTCCGAGAACTTCGCCGCGGCTCCCGTCGAACGGATCCTCGCGCGGCACCCCGAGGTCGCCGTCGCCGCGGTGTACGCCGTGCCCGACCCGCGCACCGGCGACCGGGTGATGGCGACGCTCCAGGTGTCCGGCGACCCCGAGGCCTTCGACGTCCCGGCCTTCGCGGGCTTCCTCGAGGAGCAGACCGACCTCGGCACCAAGTGGGCGCCCGGACTGCTGCGGATCACGCGCGACCTCCCGGTCACGGCGACCCGCAAGGTCGACAAGCCGGCCCTCAAGCGACTCCAGTGGAGCGGCGCCGATCCGGTCTTCGAGCGCACCCGCGACGGCTACGTCCCGTTGACGCCCGAGCGGGACGCCGAGCTGCGTGCCGAGTTCGCCCAGCACCGGCGTACGGCGCTGCTCCGGGCGTGACTACGATCCCCGCGTGACTACCTGGACGAACTGGTCGGGCATCGAGTGGGCGCGGCCGCAGCGCGTGGAGGAGCCGGCCGACACCGCCGCGATCGTCGCGGCCGTCGAACGGGCCCGCACCGAGGGCACGACCGTGAAGATGGTCGGCACCGGGCACTCGTTCACCGCCATCTCCGCGCCCGAGCACACCATGCTCCGGCCGACCCGGCTCGGCGGGATCCTCGCGGTCGACCGCGAGGCGCTGACGGTCACCGCGCTCGCCGGCACCCGCCTCCAGGACCTCAACGAGGGCCTCGAGACGCTCGGCCTGAGCCTGCACAACATGGGCGACATCGCCGAGCAGACCCTCGCCGGCGCGACCTCGACCGGCACCCACGGGACCGGCGGCGTCGCGTCGTCGCTGTCCGCCCAGATCTGCGGGCTGACGATGGTCACCGGCACCGGTGAGGTCGTCACCGCGACCGAGACCGAGAACCCCGAGCTGCTGGAGTTCGCCCGCCTGGGCCTCGGCGCCCTCGGCGTGCTGACGACGATCACGTTCCGCGTCGAGCCGCTCTTCGTGCTCGAGGCCAACGAGACGCCGATGGGCTGGGACGAGTACGTCGCCGGCTTCGACGAGCACATCGCCGACCACCACCACGTCGACACCTACTGGTTCCCGCACACCGACCGGATGCTGGTGAAGACCAACGACCGCCTCGACGCCGCCGTCGACGAGGTCGAGCCGCTGTCGCGCTGGCGCTCCTGGTGGGACGACGAGTTCCTGTCCAACACGCTCTTCGGCGCCCTCAACCACGTCACCAACCGGGTGCCGGCGATCATCCCCCGCTTCAACCAGGTCTCGAGCCGGCTGCTGTCGGCCCGCACCTACAGCGACATCGCGCACAAGGTCTTCGTCTCGCCGCGCACCGTCGTCTTCCGCGAGATGGAGTACGCCGTACCGCTGGAGGCCGGCCTCACCGTGCTGGCGGAGGCGCGGGCGGCGCTGGACGCCTCCGACATCAAGATCACCTTCCCGGTCGAGATCCGGGTGACGCCGGCGGACGGCATCCCGATGTCGACCTCGGGCGACCGCCGGTCGATGTACCTCGCGTTCCACACCCACCGCGACGCCGACCACCTCGAGTACTTCGCCCTGCTCGAGCCGATCCTGCGCGCCCACGACGGGCGGCCGCACTGGGGCAAGGTGCACACCCGGACGGCGGCCGACCTGGCCCCGACGTACACGCGCTTCGAGGAGTTCCTCGCCCTGCGCGACCAGCTGGACCCTGACCGGGTCTTCGCCAACCCCTACCTACGCCGCGTCCTCGGCGACTGACCCGGGTCAGACGCTCGCGGGGCCGGTGGGCACGGGTGCCTGCCAGTGCCGCCAGATCGCGACCAGCCGCCAGACCGTGCAGAGACCGCCGCCGAGCAGCGCGACGGTCCAGTAGCTGAGGTCGGTGTGCGCGAGCGCGACGACGACGATCGACCCGGCCAGCGCGGGGGTGGCGTAGAGCTCGCCGCGGAAGACCGCGGGCACCCGACCCGCGAGCAGGTCGCGCAGCATGCCGCCGCCGATGCCCGTGACCATCCCCATCAGCGCCGCCGGCGCGACCCCGAGCCCGTAGTCGAGCGCCTTGAGGGCACCGGTGACGCAGAAGAGACCGAGCCCGAAGGCGTCGAGCACGTTGACGGAGCGCTCCATCCGGCCCAGCGCCGGGTGGTAGACGAACGCCATCAGCCCGGCGACCAGCGGGACCAGGAGGTAGCGCCAGTCCTGCAGCGCCGCCGGCGGGGTGGCGTCGATCAGGACGTCGCGCAGGAAGCCGCCGCCCAGGCCCGTCGTGCCGGCCAGGACGAGGACGCCGAAGACGTCGAGTCCCTTGCGCACGGCGACCAGCGCGCCGGAGATCGCGAACACGAAGATGCCCGCCAGGTCGAGCACGACCTGGGTCGTCGAGGGGTCGGTGGTGGCCACAGCCGGACGTTAGTACGGCGCGGGCGTCCCCGGTCGTGCGGGTTTCCCACGCCACGTGGTGCGGATGTGACTGGAGTGACCTCGAGGCGCGCGGCGCTGCTCCGCCGTCGGCGTGCTCCGCTGGCGTAGGCTCGCCGCACCGATGACCGCACCCATCCAGCACCAGACGCACCGGTCCGACCCAGGACCGGGGACGGCACCTGCCACGGCGTACCTCCGGCTCACCGGCCTGAGCGAGGACGGCACGCAGCTGCGCCTGGTGGACGAGGAGGGTGCCGAGCACGTGCTCGCGATCGACGATCGACTGCGCGCGACCGTGCTCCCGACAGCACCGACGGCTCCACCTGCCAGCCGAGGAACGGAGAAGACGATGGAGAGCGCACTCCGCCCTCGAGACATCCAGGCCCGGATCCGCTCCGGCGAGACGCCCGAGGCCGTGGCGCAGGCCGCCCAGACGTCCGTCGACAAGATCATGGCGTTCGCGGCCCCCGTGCTCGCCGAGCGCCAGCACGTCGCGGAGCGTGCCCAGCGCTCGTCGGTACGCCGCAGCGACGCCGGCCAGGTGACCGGCGCCCGCACCCTGGGTGACGCCGTCACCGCGCACCTCCGCTCCCACAACGTCGACCCCGAGACCGTCGCGTGGGACGCGTGGCGCCGGGAGGACGGTCGCTGGTCGCTGACCGCCGGGTTCGACAACCCCGCCCGCAGCGGCACCGCCGAGCTCACCTTCGACGCCCCGGGCAACTACGTCACGCTCGACAACGAGGACGCCCGCTGGCTCGTCGGCGTCGCGATCCCCGCCGCCGAGGCCGCTCCGGCCCGACCCGACGACCTCCAGGCCGCCCGCGAGCGCCGGCTCGTCGCCCCCGTCGACGTCGAGCTCCCCCTGGGCGACGACGCGATCGACCTCGTCACCGACCAGCCCGTCGAGGCGTTCCTCGACACCGAGCCGCCCACCGACGAGACCGTGGTCGCCGAGGAGGCCGAGCTCCGTGAGGAGGCCGCCGACGCGGCAGCCGCCGAGCCCGAGCCCGAGCCCGAGGTCCGCAAGCCGGCCAAGAAGCGTGGCCGGGCCTCGGTCCCGAGCTGGGACGAGATCATGTTCGGCGGCGGCGACAAGGTCTAGGCGCGCTGCGCGGCGACCGTGGCCGCGGTGCGACGCACAAGGTCCACGCGTACAGCACGCAGCAGCAGGTCCTCCTCGAACGGTGACCAACCTTCGAGGGGCAGCCCGCGCCTCGCGTCGCGGGCGGGATCCTCGAAGGCGGGCATGGAGGCAGTCAATCTGGGTCCGGCCCTGGCGCCGAGTGAATTTGCCGCCGACCGCGAGCATCGGTTGACACACCACGCACCGGCGCGAGCAACTAGCCGATGTCTCCTGTGTCAACCGACGATCTAGGCGGTCGGCCGCTCCGGGTCAGTGATCCACCCCGACCAGCTGCCCGGGTAGAGCGCGGCGCTGATCCCCGCCACCTCCAGCGCGAGCACGTCGTGGGCGGCGGTCACGCCGGACCCGCAGTAGACGGCGACGTCCTCGCTGCCATCGACCCCCGCTGCGGCGTACAGCGCGCGCAGCTCGTCGGCACTGCGGAAGCGACCGTCTGCCGCCAGGTTGGTCGAGGTCGGCACGTTGACGGCTCCGGGGATGTGGCCCGCGACCGCGTCGATCGGCTCGGTCTCGCCGCGGTAGCGCTCCGGGGCGCGCGCGTCGACGAGGACCGGCACGCCGAGCAGGTCGTCGGCCTCCACCACGGGCATCGAGCCCGGCCGGGCGGTGAAGTCGCCACGGCCCGGCAGCACCGTGCCGGTGTGCACGGCTCCCCCGGCGGCGAGCCACCCGGCGTACGCCCCGTCGAGGACCCGGACGTCGCCGTGCCCGTGGTGGCGCAGCAGCCACCACGCCCGTCCGGCGGCCAGGCCCGACCAGTCGTCGTAGACGACCACGGGCCGGTCGTCGCGCACACCGGCCCGCCGCATCGCCGCCTCGAAGTCCTCGACGGCCGGCAGCGGGTGCCGGCCACCGGCGCCCGGCGGGGCCGCCAGGTCGGCGTCGAGGTCGACGTACGACGCCCGCGGGATGTGTCCACGCTCGTACTCGCCCCGGCCGCCCGGCCCGCCCGTCCGGTAGCGGACGTCGAGCACGGTCACCTCCCCGATCCGGTCGTGCAGCTCGGTCGCGGAGATCAACGGGGATGCCATGCGAGTCATCATGCCGGGTCCATGAAAGGATCCCGACCCGTGGCTGAACTGCACTTCTTCACCGGCACCATGGACTCCGGCAAGAGCACGCTGGCGCTCCAGACGAACCACAACCACGCCGCGCGCGGCCGGGTCGGACGGATCTTCACGACCCACGACCGAGCAGGCGAGGCGCAGCTGTCGAGCCGGCTCGGCCTGACCCACGAGGCCCTCGAGGTCAACCCGGAGTTCGACTTCTGGCGCTACGTCGTCACGGCGCTGACCCAGGGCGGTCGGGTCGACTACCTCATCTGTGACGAGGCGCAGTTCTACACGCGCGACCAGATCGACCAGCTCGCCAAGATCGTCGACGAGCTCCAGATCGACGTCTTCGCCTTCGGCATCCTCACCGACTTCCGCACCCAGCTCTTCGAGGGCAGCCTGCGGCTGATCGAGCTGGCCGACCGCGTCAACGTCCTCCAGGTCGAGGCGCTGTGCTGGTGCGGCAAGCGCGCCACCCACAACGCGCGCACCGAGGACGGGATCATGGTCACCGAGGGCGAGGTCATCGTCGTCGGCGACGTCGAGGACCGCAGCGGCCCGCCGGCCGAGGTCGCCTACGAGGTGCTCTGCCGCCAGCACCACCGCCGCCGGCTCACCGCCGCACGCGCGAAGGCGGTCAGCCTGGCCCCGGAGCCGTTGCCCTTCGGGTGACTCCACGGCGCCCACTACCCTGGCCGCGTGTACCTCGAGAACGTCGTGATCGATGCGCAGGACCCCGGGCGCCTGGGCCGGTTCTGGGAGGCGGTCGTCGGCGGCGAGCAGCTGACCGACGAGCCGGAGGGCTACGAGACCCGGCTCGCCGTCGACGGTGGACCCGTACTCGACCTGTGCTTCCAGCGCGTCGCGGAGCCGGTCACCGTGCCGGCGCGGCTCCACCTCGACCTGCTGGGCGGAGCGCGGCAGGACGCGGAGGTCGAGCGGCTCATCGGGCTCGGCGCCCGCCACCTCGACGTCGGCCAGGGCGAGGTGCCCTGGGTGGTCCTCGCCGACCCGGAGGGCAACCCCTGCTGCGTGATGGAGGAGCGGGCGGCGTACGCCGACACCGGACCGATCGCGGCCCTGCCCCTCGACTCGGCCGACCCCGCGCGGGACGCGGACTTCTGGGCCTGGCTGACCGGCTGGACCGAGGTCGAGGGCCCGGCGCCCCAGTCGCTGCGGCACCCGTCGCTGCGCGGCCCACTCCTCGAGCTGTGCCCCGAGTCCTCGCCCAAGGGCGCGACCAAGAACCGCTGGCACCTCGACGTCCGCCTCGAGTCGGGTGAGGACCCCGACGAGGTCGAGGCCGCCATCGTCGAGCACGGCGGCCGCCGGCTGCACACCACGTGGGGCGACCTGCCGTGGCGCTCCTACCTGGACCCCTCCGGCAACGAGTTCTGCGCGCTTCCGGCCCGCTGAGCCGCCGACGAGGGTTTCCCCGCTACCCGGGCGCCGCGGCCACACCTAGCGTCGAGGCGTGCTGCGAACACGCCTCTCGGGTGCCCTGACCGTCGTCGCCACCGCCGTGGCCGGACTGCTGGTGGCGCTGCCGCCGCCGGCCGGGGCCGACGGCCCCGGTGCGGGCGCACCGTGGGTGGTCACGCTCGGCGACTCCTACATCAGCGGCGAGGCCGGCCGCTGGGCCGGCAGCAGCAACGACGACAGTGCGCGCGCGGACGCGCTCGGGCCCTCGGCGTACCACGACGCCGGCGACCACGAGTCGATCGAGCGCTGCCACCGCAGCCAGTCGGCGGAGGCCTACATCGGTGGCGGGGTCAACGGCCTCAACCTGGCCTGCTCGGGCGCCGAGACCGCCACGACCAACGGTGACGACTTCAAGCCCGGTCTCGACTTCTACGACGACGGGGCCGGTCACCAGGGCCAGGCCGCGATGCTGCAGCAGTTCGCCGCCGGTCACCACGTCGGCATGGTCGTGGTCAGCATCGGCGGCAACGACTTCCAGTTCGCCGACGTCGTCCAGTCCTGCGTCGTCGACTTCCTGACCTCGCCGACCTGGGCCAAGGACTACTGCCGCGACGACGGGTCGGTCACCGCCAACTTCACGTCCGCCAACGTCGCCGCCGTCCGCGCCCGGATCGCCGGCGCGTTCCGGAACGTCGCGGCGGCGATGCGCAACGCCGGGTACGCCGACAGCCAGTGGACCCTGCTCGCGCAGACCTATCCGAGCCCGATCCCGCGAGGCAACGGCATCCGCTACGCCGAGAGCGGCTACTCGCGACAGTTCACCGGCGGCTGCGGCTTCTGGAACGGCGATGCCGACTGGGCCAACGACACCGCCCTGCCCACGATCAACGGCGCCGTCACGGGGGCGGCCGCCGACTCGGGGCTGGGCAACATCCGCACGCTCGACCTGTCGTCGGCGTTCAACGGCCGCCGGCTCTGCGAGAACACGGTCGGCCTGTACGAGGAGAAGGGCATCGCCAGCTGGCTGACACCCGGAGCCGTCGACCAGACCGAGTGGATCAACCAGATCCGCACGGTCAGCACCTGCTGCGAGGACAGTCCCTACTACATCCAGGAGTCGATCCACCCGAACTACTGGGGCCAGCTCGCCACCCGCAGCTGCGTGCGCCAGGCCTGGAACGGCGGCGCTCCACGAGGCGGGACCTGTCGGATCGCCGGCACCGGACTCGTCAACGGCGAACCGAGCATGAGCCTGGGCTGACCCCTAGCCCGTCAGGACGGTGGTATCGGCCTCGTAGGGCTCCAGCGACGGCACGCGCTCGCGCAGCTGCACGAGTGCTCGTGCGGGGTCGTGGAACGCGATGCCGTCCAGCTGCTGCGGGGTGAACCGCCACCACCGCAGCTCGAGCAGCTCGGCGATGGTGGCATCGTCGAAGCGTCGGCGGATCGGCTTGGCGGGCACCCCGCCCACGATCGTGTACGGCGCGACGTCGCCCACCACGACCGCCCCCGCGGCGACGATGGCGCCGTCGTGGATCGTGACGCCACGGCGCACGACGGCGCCGGCGCCGATCCACACGTCGTTGCCGATCACGACCGGGTCGCGCCAGAAGCTGCCGGACGGACCCGAGTCGATCGCACTGACCTGGTAGCTCTCCGCCGTCGGGTGCCAGCCGAACCGGGTGCCGTCGTACTGGAACGGCGACGTGCCGAGCCAGTCGACCGGGTGGTCGGCCTCGCCGATGCGCACGCCGGCGGCGATCGAGCAGTAGCGGCCGATCGACGAGCAGTCGTCGACGACGCCGCCGACGAGGTAGGTGAACGCCCCGATCCGGGTCGACATCGCCGAGACGACCTGGCCCATGAACCACACGGGCGGCTCGACCTCGACGCGGGAGGAGCGCTTGTGCCGCAGCGCGCGCCGGTTGCGCACCTGCTCCTGGACCTCGGCGGTCCCGACCGGCTCCACGACCGGCTCCGCCACCGGCTCCTCGACCGGCTCCACGACCGGCGGGGCGGGCGACGGAGCGGACGGCTGACGACGGAAGGGCGAACGCACGCGCCGATGCTGCCACAGCGGCGGTGCGGCCCCGCCGACGAGGCTCAGTCCACCAGCAGGGGGATCAGCATCTCGTCCGGCGTCAGCGACCCGTGCAGCCCGACGAGCGTCGCCTCGTAGGGGAAGTCACGGGTCGAGAGGATCGCGGTCTCCCCGTGGCAGGCGACGACCACGTCGCCGAGGCGGGGCAGCACGCTCGTCAGCACCGGCCCGAACCAGCCGCGCGCGATCGCGTCGTGGCGCGCGAGCACGGTGGCCCGGTCCCCGAGCACGTCACGCCAGGTCGCGACCACGTCGTCGACGGCGCCCCGCTGGCAGTAGAGGTGGCGGAACCGCGCCTCGCCGCCGACCAGGGCGACCCCGTCACGCAGCTCGGTGCGGTCGTCCACGTCGACGCGGTGCTCCGCGGGCGAGTCGATCATGCCGTGGTCGGCGACGACCAGGAGCCGCACGGAGGTCGGCAGCGCCTCGCGCAGCTGCTCGGCCTCGGCGTCGACCATCGACAGCTGCTGGAGCCACGGGCTGGAGGCGACGCCGTAGCGGTGCCCGGTCCAGTCGAGGTCCCCGTCGTAGAGGTAGGTGAGCGACGCCCGCTCGACGGACGCGGCGACCGCGGCCGCGATCCGCTCGCCGACCCGGTCCGCGCCGACGTACTCCGCGCCACGGTGCGCCGCGACCGTCAGCCCGCTCCCCCGGAACTCGCGCTTGTTGACGACCGTGACACTGGCGCCGAGGCGGCGCAGCCGGGAGAACGAGGTGTCGTGGGGCTGCCACTCCACCGGGTCGACGTCCTTGTCCCACATCAGGGCGTTGAGCAGCTTGTCGGTGCCGGGCACCCGGGAGGTGAAGCCCACCAGCCCGTGCGATCCCGGCGGCAGCCCGGTGCCGAACGACGTCAGGCTGGTCGCCGTCGTCGACGGTACGCCGGCCGTGCCGGGCGGGCTGTGCTCGAGCAGCGAGGCGAGGTACGGCGCGGCGTGGGCGTAGCGCTCCAGCAGGCGGGCCCCGAGCCCGTCGACCAGGAAGACGACGTACGCCGGGGCCGCGGGCAGGTCCAGCCCGGTCGGCGCGTCACCGACGGGCAGGCCGAGCGCCGACGCGACGGCCGGGACCACGTCACCGAGCGAGCGCGAGCCGTAGGCAGGCTCGAGGAACCCCTCCACGCCGACGTCGATCAGCGCGTGTGCGTGCGGGCCGAGAGCGACTCGGCGAAGGTCAGCAGCCCGGCGACGGCGTCGGTGCCGTCGGCCGCCGCGGACACCCGCAGCGAGAAGTCGTCGGAGGCGAGCACCCCGGTGTAGCCGTGGTCGGCGTCGCACTGCGGGTCGTTGCACCCCGCCGGCTCGAGGTCGACGCGGCTGACGCCGCCCCAGCCGATCGTCATCACGGCCTCGGCCGGCGGCCGCGGACCCGAGGTCGGGTTGGCCACCATCCTGGTCACGACCACCGAGCGGACCGAGCTGAGCCGGATCGCCTCGGTGGAGGTGGACGTGTAGGGCTCCGGGAGCAGGTCGTCGCCCTCGTGCTCGTCGGTGTGCGCGAGGATCAGCCGGCTCGGCGTCAGCACCGCCACGGACAGGTGCCGGCGCACCTCATCACGGTCGAAGGTCGGCTCGTGGTGCACGAAGAAGGAGACGACCTCCTCGCCGGCCACCGCGCTCTCGACGCCCTCGGCGACGACGTCGGGGTAGTAGCCGGTGCGGTCGATCGCGTCGCGGAGCTCGACGGCGCGATCGTGACCCTCAGTGGTCCTGGTGCTGCGCATGCCTGCAGTCTGTCACGCGGTCCAGGTCACGAAGGAAGCGTGTCCCCAGCGGGCTGCGACAGGCGGCGCACGAACCAGTCCGACCGCGGGTCCACCACCGGGTCCACACGGGCCGCGGCGGTCAGCACCGTGGCCCGGTCGGCGCCGGCGAGCACGAGCGAGAGCTCGAGCGCGCTGACCTGGGGCACGTCGTTCTGCAGCTGGGCGACCCGCTGGATGAGCCGCTCCACCTCGGCCACGTCGACCGCCTCGCTGCCGCGGTAGCCGAAGAGCATCGGCGACGACTTGATCTCCCGCACCATCGACGCGGCGTCGCGACCTCCGAGGGGCGGGATCCGGTAGGAGCGGTCGGCCAGCAGCTCGGTCAGCGGGCCTGCGATCCCGAACGACACGACCGGACCGAACAGCGGGTCCTCGATGGTGCGGATGGCGACCGGCACTCCCGGCGGCGCGTTCTTCTGCACCACGAAGCCGGCGCGCTCCGGCTCGCCGATCAGGGTCCCGAGCGTGTCCCACGCGTCGGCCATCTCGTCGGCGTCGTCGATGTTGCGCCAGACGTGGGCCTGGTCGGGACGCTCGCGCAGGTGCTCGGCCGTCGCCTTGAGCACCACGTCCCAGCCGAGGGCCTCGCCCGCGGCGATCGCCTCGTCGCGGCTCGCGACGTCGCGGGTCTGCCACAGCTCCACGTCGTACGTCGCCAGCAGCTCGGTCAGCGAGTCGAGGTCGAGGTCGGTGCCCTCGGGGTGCTCGGAGAGGATCCGGCCGACCAGCCGCTTGGCCGCGGCGGAGTCGACGGCGCTCGGGTCGACGGGCTCCCCGTCGGGCGTGCGCAGCCACACCGCGTAGTCGACTACGTGGGCGAGCGCACGCACCGCGGACTCCACGCCGGGGTACGACGGCACGGAGCCTCGGCCCGCGGTCGAGCCGGCGACGTCGGGGACCCGGAGCAGCTCCGGCACGCCCTCGGCGCCGAGGAACGAGGAGACCAGGGGCTTGTCGGACTGCTCCCCCACCGCGGCGAGGACGTTGGCGACGCCCTCGCCGGAGACGTTGATCGGCGGCACGTAGACGGCGACCACCGAGTCGATCTCGGGGTCGTCGATCGCGGCGTCGAGGGCGTCCTCGAAGTCCTCCGCGCCGGCGTCGGTGCCGAGCGCGATGGACTTGTTGACGACCAGCCCGACCGCGGCGGCCGCGTCGGCGGCGAGCAGGCCGAGCGCGTCGGAGTTGCCGACGATCGCGACCCGGCGCCCACGCGGGAGCGGCTGGTGGGCGAGCAGCTGGGCGACGTCGAACATCTCGTCGAGCGTGTCGACCTGGATGACGCCGGCCTGGCGGAACATCGCGTCGACGGCCGCGGCGGGCGCGGCGATCTTGCGGACCGCGTGGCCCATCGGCACGCCCTGCGTGGTCCGTCCGGAGCGCACCGCGATGATCGGCTTGCGCAGCGAGACCCGGCGGGCGATGCGCGAGAACTTGCGCGGGTTGCCGATCGACTCGAGGTAGAGCAGCACGACCTCGGTGGAGTCGTCCTCCTCCCAGTACTGCAGGAGGTCGTTGCCCGAGACGTCGGCGCGGTTGCCCGCGCTGACGAAGGTGGAGAGGCCGAGCCCGCGGTTGTAGACCTTCTCCAGGATCGCGGTGCCGAGCGCGCCGGACTGGCAGAAGAAGCCGGCGCGGCCGCGCGGCGGCATCAGCGGCGACAGCGACGCGTTGAGCGAGACCTTGGCGTCGGTGTTGATGATGCCGAGGCAGTTCGGGCCGATCAGGCGCAGCCCGTAGGAGCGCGAGAGGCCGACCAGCTTGCGCTGCCGGACCCGGCCCTCCTCGCCGGTCTCGGCGAAGCCCGACGAGACCACGATCAGCCCGTGCACCCCCTTGGCGGCGCAGTCGAGCACCACGTCCTGGACGTGCTCGGCGGGGACCGCCACGACGGCGACGTCGACGTCGTCGGGGATCTCCGTGACGGACTTGTACGTCGGGAGCCCCGACACGGCGTGCGACGTCGGGTTGACGGCGTACACGCGCCCGCTGAAGTCGCCGGTGATCAGGTTGCGCACGAGCGCCTGGCCGATCGTCTCCTGGCGCCGGCTGGCGCCGATGACCGCGACCGAGCGCGGGTTGAAGAACTTCTCGATCGAAGCGGACTCGGCCTTGTGCTCGCGCGCCGACATCAGCCCGATGGCGGTGTCGGTGGGGTCGATCGAGAACTCGAGCTGCAGCACACCCTCGTCGTACTCGCTCGCCACGCGGTAGCCGGCGTCGCGGAAGGTCTGGATCATCCGGGTGTTGTCGGGCAGCACCTCGGCGACGAACCGCTCGACGCCGCGCTCGCGGCCGGCCTGGGAGAGGTGCTCGAGCAGCAGCTGCCCGATGCCGCGGCCCTGGTGGCTGTCCTCGACCAGGAACGCCACCTCGGCCTCGCCCGGCTTGATCACGTCGTAGCGGCCGACGGCGATGATCTGGCCCTGGAGGGTGAGCACCAGGGCGACCCGGTCCACGTTGTCGACGTTCGTGAACCGGTCGACGTCGCGATCGGAGAGCCGCGGCATCGGGGAGAAGAAGCGGTAGTACTTCGACTGGTCGGAGACCCGGGAGTAGAACTCGACGAAGACCTCGCGGTCGTCCGCGTGGATCGGGCGGATGTGCGCGGTGCGCCCGTCGCGGAGGAGGACGTCCGCCTCCCAGTGCATGGGTGCAGGGGTGACGGTCACGCGTGAAATCTAGCGTGGACACATGAACCCGGCGTGCCCCTGACGTTTCCGTGGGTGGCAGTTGAAAGAATCCCCCCATGGCGCGCGGCAAGACGAAGCAGGACCTCCCGGACGATTTCGAGGAGCACATCCTCGACACCGACATCAAGCACGAGATGGAGACGTCGTTCCTCGAGTACGCCTACTCCGTCATCTACTCCCGGGCGCTCCCGGACGCCCGAGACGGGCTGAAGCCGGTGCAGCGCCGGATCCTCTACACGATGAACGACATGGGCCTGCGGCCCGACCGCGGGCACGTGAAGAGCGCCCGTGTCGTCGGTGAGGTCATGGGTCGCCTGCACCCGCACGGCGACGGCGCGATCTACGACGCCATGGTGCGGATGGCGCAGCCCTGGTCGATGCGGGTGCCGTTCATCGACGGGCACGGCAACTTCGGCTCGCCGGACGACTCCCCCGCCGCGATGCGCTACACCGAGGCCCGGATGGCCCCGGCCGCCGTCGCGATGACCGCCTCGATCGACGAGGACACCGTCGACTTCAAGCCCAACTACGACAGCCGCGAGTTCGAGCCGGCCGTGCTGCCGGCGGCGATCCCCAACCTGGTCGTGAACGGCACCACCGGCATCGCGGTCGGCATGGCGACCAACTGCGCCCCGCACAACCTGGTCGAGGTCGTGCAGGCGCTGCGGCACCTCATCACGCACCCGAAGGCCACCGTCGACGACCTGATGCGCTTCATCCCGGGACCCGACCTGCCGACCGGCGGCAAGATCGTCGGTCTCGAGGGCATCCGCGACGCCTACGAGACCGGCCGCGGGTCCTTCCGGATGCGCGCGACCGCCCGCGTCGAGGCGATCACCAACCGGCGCAAGGGCATCGTCGTCACCGAGCTGCCGTACGGCGTCGGCACCGAGAAGGTCATCGAGCGCATCAAGCTGCTGGTCCAGAGCAAGAAGCTCCAGGGCATCTCCGACATCAAGGACCTCACCGACCGCACCAACGGGCTGCGCCTGGTGATCGAGGTCAAGAACGGCTTCGTGCCCGAGGCGCTGCTCGAGCAGCTCTACAAGCAGACGCCGATGGAGGACTCCTTCGGCATCAACGCCGTGGCCCTGGTCGACGGGCAGCCGCGCACGCTGGCGCTCAAGGAGATGCTCGAGGTCTTCCTGGAGCACCGCTTCGACGTCGTACGCCGGCGCTCGGTGTTCCGGCGCACCAAGGCCGCCGACCGGCTGCACCTGGTCGAGGGCCTGCTGCTCGCGATCCTCGACATCGACGAGGTCATCCAGCTGATCCGCTCCAGCGACAACGCCGCCGCCGCCAAGGAGCGGCTGATGACGGTCTTCGACCTGAGCGAGGTCCAGGCCGACTACATCCTCGACATGCCGCTGCGCCGGCTCACGAAGTTCTCCAAGCTCGAGCTCGACAAGGAGCGCGACGAGCTGCAGCGCACCATCGACGAGCTCGACGCGATCCTGGGCGATGACAAGCTGCTCCGCAAGGTCGTCTCCGACGAGCTCGCCGAGGTCGCCAAGACCTACGGCACGCCGCGCCGCACCGTGCTGCTCGAGTCGGCCGGCACCGCCGTCACCGCCACCGCGGTCGCCCTCGAGGTCGCCGACGACCCGTGCTTCGTCTACCTCTCCTCGTCCGGCCTGCTCGCGCGCAGCGCCAACGCCGAGCAGCCGGGCCAGGGCGGCGGCCGGAGCAACCACGACGTGGTCGTCTCGTCGGTGCGGGCGACGGCGCGGGGCGAGATCGGCGGCCTGACCAGCACCGGGCGGCTGGTGAAGATCGGCGTGCTCGAGCTGCCGCAGCTGCCGGACACCGCCAACGACCCGCACCTCGCAGGCGGCCTCCCGGTCAGCGAGATCCTCCCGCTCGAGCCCGGCGAGCGGCTGCTCGCGCTGTGCACGCTCGCCACCGAGGGCCCCGGCCTGGCGCTCGGCACCCGTCAGGGCACCGTCAAGCGGGTCAACCCGGAGGTCCTCGGCCGCGACGACTGGGAGGTGATCCGGCTCGCCGACGGCGACGAGGTCGTGGGCGCGGTCGAGCTGGCCACCGGTCGGGAGACCCTCTGCTTCGTCACCTCCGACGCGCAGCTCCTGCACTTCGGCGCCGACGCCGTACGCCCCCAGGGCCGCACCGGCGGCGGCATCGCCGGCGTCCGGGTGGCCAGCGGCGAGCGGGTGGCCTGGTTCGGCGCCGTCGACCCGGACGCCCCGGAGGGCTCGGTCGTGGTCACGGCGTCCGGCTCGTCCACCGCTCTGGAGGGCACCGACGCCGGCGCGCTCAAGGTCGCGCCGTTCTCGGAGTACCCCGCCAAGGGCCGCGCCACGGGCGGCGTGCGGTGCCACCGGTTCCTCAAGGGTGAGGACACCCTCGTCTTCGCCTGGGTCGGTACGGCGCCGGCGCGGGCGGCTGCGGCCAGCGGCTCCCCCATCGACCTGCCCGAGGCCACCGGCCGCCGCGACGGCTCCGGCACCCCCGCCAGCCAGCCGATCGTCGCCTGCGCCGGTCCGGTCGCTGCGCGGGTCCGTGTGGAAGGGTGACCCCGTGATCTCTCGGCACCGCCTGGCCTTCTCCGTCGTCGCCGGACTCCTCACCGCGTCCTCCCTGACCGCCTGCAGCGGCAGCGGCAGCGACGACGGCGGCGGATCCGATGCCACCCCGGACGAGGTGTTCGCCGCCGCCAAGACGAACCTCGACGAGACCAGCGGCGTCTCGCTCACCCTCGACACCAAGGACCTGCCCGACGGCGTCACCGGCGTCGAGACCGCCGAGGGCGTCGGCACCCACGCCCCCGCGTTCGACGGCACCATCACCGTCGTCCTGTCCGGCCAGGCCTTCCAGGTGCCGGTGATCGCGGTCGACGACAAGGTCTACGCCCAGATCCCGCTGACGACGGGCTGGCAGGACATCGACCCCGCCGACTACGGCGCCCCGGACCCGGCCCGGCTGATGAGCCCGGACACCGGCTTCTCCTCGCTCCTGCCGGCCACCACCGACGTCGAGCAGGGCGACAGCGTGCGCGGCGGGGCGGACAACAAGGAGGTGCTGACCGAGTACTCCGGGACCGTCGGCGCCGACACGATGAAGAACATCATCCCGACCGCCTCGGGCGACTTCGACGTCACCTACACGATCACCGACGACGACGAGCTGCGCAGCGCGAAGCTCACCGGCGTGTTCTACAAGAACTCCGAGTCGA
This sequence comes from Nocardioides sp. Root1257, assembly GCF_001425175.1. Lineage (GTDB taxonomy): Bacteria > Actinomycetota > Actinomycetes > Propionibacteriales > Nocardioidaceae > Nocardioides. Next base: position 542,080 of record NZ_LMDV01000001.1, read on the forward strand.
TGACCTACACCGTGACCTTCGAGGACTACGGGACCGACAAGGACATCAAGGCGCCATGACGCGCTCGCCGCGGGTGCTGCTGGCCCTCGCAGCGGTGGCGGTGGCCTTCGCGGCCGCGGACACGTACGTCGTCGTCCTGGCCCTGCCGGACATGATGGCCAGCGCCGGCATCCCGGTCGACCAGCTCCAGCGCGCCGCGCCGATCGTGTCGGGCTTCCTGCTCGGCTACGTCGCGATGCTCCCCCTCATCGGACGCATCGCCGACCTCCGCGGCCGGGTCCCGGTGCTGGTCGCCGCGCTCCTCGTCTTCGCGCTCGGCTCCCTGGTCACCGCGCTCGCCTACGACATGCCGAGCATGGTCACCGGCCGGTTCCTCCAGGGCGTCGGCGGCGGCGGCCTGGTCCCGGCGACCCTCGCCCTGGTCGCCGATCTCTACCCCGCCCAGCGCCGCGGGGTCCCCCTCGGCCTGGTCTCCGCGGTCCAGGAGATCGGCAGCGTGCTGGGCCCGCTCTTCGGCGCCCTCGTGCTGGCCGTCGCCGACTGGCGGGTGATCTTCCTGGTCAACCTCGTCGTCGGCCTGGTCCTGGCGGCCGCCATCAGGAGCATCGCGGTGGTCGAGGTTCGAGCGGAGCGAGCCTCGAAACCACCGGCGCGCACCTTCGACTGGATCGGCCTCGGGCTGGCGCTGGTCGCCCTGGTCGCCGGCGTGCTCGTCTTCGTGCAGCCCAGCCAGCTGATGCGCGACCTGACCTACGGCCAGCTCTTCATCCCGTACGCCGGGGACGGCCGCTGGCTCACCCCGATCGGCCTGGTCGCGATCGGCGCCTTCGTGCTGCTCGTCGTCCGGTGCTGCACGGCGCGCCGCCCGCTCCTCGACGTCCCCGACTGGGTCCGCACCGTGCGGGAGGCCGACGCACTCGGGGCCGTCCTGCTCGCGCTCGCGCTCGCCGGGGTGATCCTCGCGTTCGCCACGGCGGACCCCAAGGTGCAGGTGTTCTCCGACCAGGGCCTCTGGTACCTCGTCGGCGCCGCGCTCGCCGCCGTCGCCTTCGTGCTGCACCTGCGCCGGACCGACCAGCCGCTGGTGCCGGCCGGCGCGCTGCGGCGTACGCCGGCGTGGGGCGCGATGCTGGTCAGCTTCTTCATCGGCGCGGCCCTGATCGCGGCCCTGATCGACATCCCGCTCTTCGCCCGCACGACCGTCTACCCCGGCTCCCAGCTGATGGCGGCCCTGGTGCTGGTGCGCTTCCTGGTCGCGCTGCCGGTCGGCGCCGTGATCGGTGGCTACCTCACGCACCGGGCACCGGCCGGCGTCGTCACGGCCGGCGGGATGGTGCTGGCCGCGACCGGCTTCCTCTGGATGGCCACCTGGGGCCTGGACTCGCTCGACAGCCCGGTCGCGACGCTGCCGCTGGTGATCGGCGGGCTCGGCTTCGGGGTCGCGCTCGCCCCGGTGAACGCCGCCGTCCTGGCCAGCACCGACGACGACGTGCACGGCCTGGCCAGCGCCTTCGTCGTGGTCTCCCGGATGGTCGGGATGCTCGTGGGCATCTCCGCGCTCACCACCATCGGGCTCCGGCGCTACTACGCCGAGCAGGCCGACGTACCGTCCGTGCGCGACGTCTGCGACGGGGCGAGCCGCTGCTCGGAGTTCAGCCGGCTGCTCAAGGTCGCCGGCATCGCCCAGGAGCAGACGGTCTTCACCGGAGCGGCGGTGTGCGCACTCGTCGCCGGCGTGCTCGCCCTGGTGCTCTTCCGGCTGGCACCGACGCGGGCCATCTCGACCGGCGACCTGCTCCGCTCCGCCGGTTGAGGGGTTGGCTATCGTGCCGGGCGTGAGCTTCGACGACCTGCTGGACGCCAACCGCGAGTTCGCGGCCTCCTTCGACCTGGCCGGCTTCGACGGCGTCGCGCACGCCGGCGTCGCCATCGTCACCTGCATGGACTCGCGCATCGACCCGCTGCGGATGCTCGGGCTCAAGGCCGGCGACGCGAAGATCTTCCGCAACCCCGGTGGCCGCGTCACGCCGCAGGCCCTCGAGGCCCTCGTCCTCGGCGTCCACCTCCTCAAGGTGGAGCGGGTCCTGGTGGTCCCCCACACCCGCTGCGCCGTCGCCAGCAGCACCGAGGCCGAGCTGCGCGAGCGGGTGGGCGCCTCCGCCGGCATGGACGCCTCCTGGCAGCCCTTCCCGGTGATCGCCGACCAGATCGCCGCCCTCGGTGAGGACGTCCAGAAGGTGCGCTCCCACCCCCTCGTCCCCGACACCGTCGAGGTCGGCGGCTTCATCTACGACGTCGACACCGGGCTGCTCGAGCAGAAGTACTGACCCCACCCACCGGCAGCCGTGGTCCGAAATGACCGTGCGGCCGGGCACCTGGCAGCGCAGACTGTCGGGGTGGAGCTCATCGAGCGCGCCTCCGCGCTGACCGCGTTGCGCCAGTACGCCGCCGAGGCCCGCGCCGGCACCGGCCGCCTCGTGCTGGTCGCGGGCGAGGCCGGGGTCGGCAAGTCGACATTGCTCGACGTGCTGCGCACCGAGCTGCAGGCCGAGCCGGGCGGCACGAGCTGGTACGCCGGCGCGTGCGACGGGCAGTTCGTGCCCCGACCGCTGGCGCCCTTCCTCGAGGTGTCCGCCTCGCTGGGCGCGTCCACGGTGCCCGCGTCGGGTCACCGCGAGGACCTTTTCGCCGGCCTGCTGACGCAGCTGCGCGACGCGACCCGTTCCGGCCGGCTCGTCGTGGTGTCGGTCGAGGACGTCCACTGGGCCGACGAGGCGACGCTCGACCTGCTCCGCTTCCTGGCCCGGCGCGTGGGTCAGGACGCGCTGCTGGTGATCGCGACCTACCGCGACGACGCCCTCGACCCGGGTGACCCGCTGCGGGTCGCCCTCGGCGACCTCGTCACCCAGCGCCCGACCCGACGCCTCGACCTCCCGACGCTGACCCGCGACGCCGTACGCCGCCTCGCCGAGGGCGCCGCCGTCGACGCCGACCGGCTCTACCGGCTCACCGGCGGCAACCCCTTCCTCGTCACCGAGGTGCTCCAGGCGGGCACCGACGTGCCCGCCTCGGTGCGCGACGTGGTGCTGGCCCGGGCGGCCGCGCTCGATGCCCCGGCCCGTGCGGCGCTCGAGGTCGCGGCCGTCCTCGGCTCCCGGTTCGACGCCGACGTCCTCACGGCAGCGGCCCGTGTGACCGCGGCCGAGCTCGACCAGCTCGTGGGCTGCGGGATCGTCGTCGGCGACGGGGTCGGCGGGCTGCGCTTCCGCCACGAGATCGCGCGCCTGGCGATCGAGGCCAGCCTCGCCGGCCACCGCCGCCGGCCCGCCCACGGCGCCGTGCTCGCCGCCCTGGTCGCATCGGGGTGCGACGACGACGCCCGCCTCGCCCACCACGCCGAGGCGGCGGGCGACGCCGCTGCGGTGCTCCGGCACGCGGTCCCGGCCGCCGAGCGGGCCGCCGCGCTGGGCGCGCACCGCGAGGCCGCCGCGCAGTACGCCCGGGCCCTGCAGCACGGCGAGGGGCTGAGCCGCCGCGAGCGGGCCGGGCTCCTGGACGCGCTCGGCCACGAGGACACCTTCGTCGACCGCTGGGAGGAGGCGGCCTGGGCCCGCACCGAGGCGCTCCTGATCTGGCGCGAGGTGGGCGACAGCCTGCGCGAGGGCTCCACACTGAGCTGGCTGTCGTCGGTGCGCTGGCGGCTGTGCCAGGGGCGGGCCTCCAGCGACGCCGCCGCGGCTGCGGTGCAGGTCCTCGAGCCGCTGGGCCCGACCCCGGAGCTCGCCTGGGCCTACCTGATGCAGGCCGACGACGTGCCCGACGACGCCGCCCGGGGCGACCAGCTGACCCGCGCGGCGGACATCGCCGAGCAGACCGGCGCGCTCGACGCCCTGGTCACCGCCCGGGTCTGGCTGGCCCAGCGCGCGGCCGGCGACGGGCGCAGCTGGGAGCCACTGATGCGCTCCGCCCTGGACCTCGCGACCGCCGAGCGGCTCGAGAAGCAGGTCGCGACGGTCTACGCCTCGGCGTACGAGCTCTTCGAGGTCGAGCACCGCTACGCCGACGGTCAGACCTGGTACGACGACGGGCTGGCCTACTGCGACGAGCGCGACATCACGACGTACTCCACCTGCCTGCGCGGCCGGCGCTCGCTGGCGCTCCTCGACCTCGGCGACTGGGCCGAGGCCGAGCGGCTCGCCGAGCAGGTGCTCACGACGCCGGCCTCCCCCGCCAACCACCTCACCTCGCTGACGACGCTCGGCCTGCTCCGGGCCCGGCAGGGCCACGACGACGCGGAGAAGCTGCTCGACTGCGCGCTCGACGCCGCGGACGACCTGGACGACCCGCCGTACGTCGTCCTGGTGCGGGTCGCGCGCGCCGAGGCGCGCTGGCTGGCCGACGACCTCGAGGGTGCCGCCGCCGAGCTCGCAGCCGCGCGCGCCCGGGTGCTGCCCCGGCTGCCGTGGGAGGACGCCACGGTGTCCTGGTGGGAGCGGCGGATCACCGGCGGCGAGCAACCCGCCCTCCTCCCGGCCGACGCGACGGGCTGGGACGCGCTCGGCTGCGGCCATCACGCGGCGCTGGCGCTCGTCGACGCCGGCGACGAGGAGTCGCTGCGGGACGCGCTGACGCGGTTCGAGGATCTCGGGGCGGTCGCCGCCGCCGGCCTGGTGCGCCGCCGGATGCGCACCGCGGGCCTGCGCGCGGTCCCGGCCGGTCCCCGGGCGGCGACCCGCGACCATCCCCTCGGCCTCACGCAGCGTCAGCACGACGTCCTGGAGCTGCTCGCGGCCGGCCTGACCAACAACGAGATCGCCGAGCGGCTCTACATCAGCCCCAAGACCGTCGACCACCACGTGTCGGCGGTGCTGGGGAAGCTCGGCGTACCCAACCGCGCGGCCGCGACCGCCGAGGCGGAGCGCCTGGGGGTCCTCACCGCCTGAGTAGATAGGGAGGTCCGCCCCGAAGATGGGGGCACCTCACCGATTCGCCGACCCGCCCCCGCGCGGGAGCCTCGTCCGGTCAGAACCGAACGAGAGGAGGCGGCCGATGCCGCTCTACATGGACGTCCACCACATCAGCGGCGGAGTGTCGCTCGAGGACGTCGCGCACGCCCACAAGCAGGACCTGAAGACGCAGGGTGCTCACGACGTGAGCTACCTGCGCTACTGGGTCGACGAGTCGCAGGGGAAGATCTTCTGCCTCGTCGAGGCGCCCAGCGCGGACGCGGCCAGCACGGTCCACCGCGAGGCCCACGGACTCGTCGCCGACGAGGTCTTCGAGGTCACCGAGGGCGCCTGACCCTCCCCTGACGGCACGTCGCCGCCAGTCCCCCGCATCGGGCGGCGGCGTGCTGCCCCCTGCCATCACCCCACCCCATCCCCCATCGACGGAGAAGCTCACATGTCAACGCATCCGAGGTCCTTGAGGACCCGTACCCTGCTGGCCACGATCGTCTCGGCCTGCGGTCTCATCACCCTCGCGGGGCCCGCCCCCGCCACCGTGCCCGCCCCCGAGGGCGGCTCCCAGCTCAGCACCCAGGTGGCGCACGTGCGCCACCACACCGCGGCGTACCGCCACCCCGGCCCGGCGAGGGCCGCCGGCTACGCGCTGCTGCGCGACGCCGCCGGCATCGCGTGCATCGACGACCCGGCCGGCGGCATGGGCGTCCACCTCGTCAACGGCGACCTCGTCGGCGACGGCACGGTGCGCGCCAACCACCCCGAGGCGCTCGTCTACGAGCCGACCCGCCACGGCAAGCGCCTGGTCGCGGTGGAGTACGTCGTGTTCCGGGCCGACTGGCGGGCGCACCACCCGACCGGGCGACCGCAGCTCTTCGGCCGCTCCTTCGAGCTCCAGCGCGCCGACAACCGCTACGGCCTGCCGCCCTTCTTCGAGCTGCACCTGTGGGCGTGGAAGCACAACCCCGCGGGCCTCTTCGACGACTGGAACCCGCGGGTCTCCTGCCGCTGAGCCTCCCCGAGCCGGGTCGTGCGCCTGTGGACACTCCGTGATCCGCTCCCGGGCGCGCGACCCCCTCAGGGTTGGCCCGGCCCGGCCGATAGGGCTCCCCGTGGCGGACTACAACGTGCTCACGCACTCGGACATGGTCTCGGTCGGACGCGCCCACTACCGGGGCTCCGCCGGCCGCGCCCCCGAGCACCACTACGTCGAGGCGACGATGATCGAGCTCACCACCAACCAGAGCTACGACTTCGTCGGCGTCGTGCCCGCCTGGGGCGACCGGGAGCCGCTCTACATCTTCACCTCGAGCCTGGTGCTCCGCGACCAGGAGCAGAAGCACCCCGAGGGCTGACCTGGCCCGTCTCGTCGCGCGCCACGTCGTACCTGACCTCTGTGCTCCCGAGTCGCCCGAGTCGGGACATTCCTGCCAGGTACGACGCTCAGGCCACCTCAGGCGTCGAGCGCCTCTGCGTCCACCTCGTAGGCGCCCTGCACGATGAACTCCTTGCGCGGGGCGACGTCGGAGCCCATCAGCAGCTCGAAGATCCCCGAGGCGCTCTCGGCGTCGTCGACGGTGAGGCGGCGCAGGGTGCGGTGCCGCGGGTCCATGGTGGTCTCGGCCAGCTGGTCGGCGTCCATCTCGCCGAGGCCCTTGTAGCGCTGCACCGGGTCCTTCCAGCGCACGTTCTTCTTCTTCAGGTCGGCCAGCTTCCGCTGCAGCTCGTCGTCGGAGTACGTGTAGACGTACTTCTCCATGCCCTTCTTCGGGTTGGAGATCTCGATGCGGTGCAGCGGCGGCACGGCGGTGTAGACGCGGCCGTCGGCGATCAGGTCGGGCATGTACTTGAAGAAGAGCGTCGCCAGCAGGCACCGGATGTGGGCACCGTCGGAGTCGGCGTCGGCCATGAAGATGATCCGGCCGTAGCGCCGCGCCTCGAGCTCGAAGGTGCGACCCGAGCCCGCGCCGACGACCTGGATGATCGAGGCGCACTCGGTGTTCTTCAGCATGTCGCCGACGGACGCCTTCTGGACGTTCAGGATCTTGCCGCGGATCGGCAGCAGCGCCTGGAACTCCGAGTTGCGCGCCAGCTTGGCCGTGCCGAGCGCCGAGTCACCCTCGACGATGAACAGCTCGGTCTTGTCGTTGTCGGCCGCGCGGCAGTCGGCCAGCTTGGAGGGCAGCGCCGAGGACTCGAGCGCGTTCTTGCGGCGCTGCGTCTCCTTGTGCTGGCGCGCCGCGAGGCGGGTCTTGGCCGCGGCGGCGACCTTCTCCATGACCAGCTTGGCCTGGGCCTTCTCGGCGCGCTTGGTGGAGGTGAGGAACTGCTTGAGCTCGGCCGACACCACCCGGCGTACGACGGTCCGCGCGGCCGGGGTGCCGAGGATCTCCTTGGTCTGCCCCTCGAACTGCGGCTCCGCCAGCCGCACCGTGACCACCGCGGTGAGCCCCTCGAGGACGTCGTCCTTGATGACGTCGTCGTCGTTGACCTTGAGCACCTTCGACGCCTTCATCGCGTCGTTGAAGGTCTTGGTCATCGCGGACTCGAAGCCGCTGACGTGGGTGCCGCCCTTGGGCGTGGCGATCACGTTGACGAAGGAGCGCAGCACGGTGTCGTAGGCGGTGCCCCAGCGGACGGCGACGTCCACGTGCAGCTCGCGGTCGACGTCCTGCGGGGTCATGTGGCCCTGGGCGTCGAGCATCGGCACGGTCTCGGTGAAGGTGTCGGAGCCCTGGAGCCGGATGATGTCGGTGACCGGCTCGTCGGGGGCCAGGAAGTCGGCGAACTCCGCGATGCCGCCGTCGTGGCGGAACTTCTCCTCACGCGGCGTCTCCCCGCGCAGGTCGCGGATCACGATCTCGAGCCCGGGGACGATGAACGACGTCTGCCGGGCCCGCCCGATCAGGTCCTCGAAGACGAACTCGGCGTCCTTGGTGAAGATCCGGCGGTCCGGCCAGAAGGTGATCCGGGTGCCCGACTTCCCCTTCGCGACCCGGCCGCCCTTGCGGGTCAGGCCCGACTTCGGCTCGAACGCCGCGTCCGGCCCGGCACCGGTGAAGACGCCCGGCGCACCGTGGCGGAACGAGAGCCCCTGCTCGGACGGCGACCGCTGGACGTCGATGTCCATCCGCGCCGACAGCGCGTTGACGACGGAGAGACCCACGCCGTGCAGACCGCCGGTGGCGACGTACGAGCCGCCGCCGAACTTGCCGCCGGCGTGCAGCTTGGTGGCGACCACCTCGACGCCCGGGAGCCCGGTCTTGGGCTCCTTGTCGGTCGGGATGCCGCGCCCGTCGTCGTGGACCTCCGCGGACCCGTCCGGGTGCAGGGTCACCTCGACGCGCTGCGCGGCGCCCGCGAGGGCCTCGTCCACGCCGTTGTCGATGATCTCCCAGAGGCAGTGCATGAGACCACGCGTGTCGGTCGAGCCGATGTACATCCCGGGCCGCTTGCGCACCGCCTCCAGTCCCTCGAGGACGAGGAGGTGCGCGGCGTTGTACGTGTTGTCGATCGTGGGGCTCCTGCGCGTCGGGATCGGGCGTGGGATCGGGGTGGGAAATCTGCTTGTTACGTCCGCTCCGAATCTACCTGCGACACGCCGGGCAGTGATGAAGGCACGCCTGCGGGGAGCGGGTCTAGCGTGGTCAGCACTTCCCCGAGCAGCACCGTCACACCCAGCAGCACTCCCCGCATCAACCAGCTCCATCCCGGGTGGCGACGTCACGATGTGGACACGATCGGCACTCGGGAGGTCGGATCCGCAACGTGAGGCCGACCCCGAACGTCACACTCAGCAAGCGAAATCTCCTCATCGACAGCCTTTCAAGGCATGGAATTCTGCCGATGAGGGAAGACACAGCATGATTGGATGACGTGTCGGGCACCACGCGGCAACCAGACCAGGTCGGGAATCTTGGACCCGGTCGCTACGTTGAGCATGACACCGAGGCAGGACGAGAAAAGAGGCCGATGTGACTACTGCACTTGCCCCCAACACCGCCGCGCTGAGCGCGGTGGACCGTTGCGACCGTTGCGGCGCCCAGGCCTACCTCCGTGTGGAGCTCCAGTCGGGTGGTGAGCTGCTCTTCTGCGCCCACCACGCCCGCGAGCACGGAGACAAGCTCAAGGAGATCGCCGCCAACGTCGTCGACGAGACGCACAAGCTGTCCACCAATCCTTCCAGCGCCACCGACGAGGAGCGCTGACCGACTCAAACCGTCTTTCGCGGCCCCGGACCCTGTGTCCGGGGCCGCGACGCATTTGTAGGGTGCTCCCGTGACCGCGACCACCCTGATCGCCGCCCTCCTCGTGGCGGTCGGCCTGGTCGGCATCCTGGTCCCGGTGCTGCCGGGCTCGGTGCTCGTGGTCGCCGGCGTCCTGGTCTGGGCGTGGGCCGAGGGCGGCGCGGCCGCCTGGACGGTCTTCGCCGTCGCCACCGCGCTCGTCGTGGCCGGCGCCGTGGTCAAGTACGTCGTCCCCGGCCGCCGTCTCCAGGTCGCCGGGATCCCCGCCTCGACCCAGGCGGTGGGGGTCGTCCTCGGTGTGGTCGGCTTCTTCGTGGTGCCGGTCATCGGGCTGTTCCTCGGCTTCGTGCTCGGCATCTACCTCGCCGAGCTGCTCCGCGTCGGCAGTGCCCAGGCCTGGCCCTCGACCGTCCACTCCCTCAAGGCGGTGGGCCTGAGCATCGTCGTGGAGCTCGTGGCCGCCGTCGCAGCGACCGTCGTCTGGGTCGCCGGGGTGGTCGTGACGTGAGCATCCTCCTGTCGCTGTTCGCGGCGGCGTCGTACGGCCTCGCCGACTTCTCCGGGGGCGTCTTCTCCAAGCGGGTGAGCGCCTGGTCGGTCGCGCTGATGGCGCAGCTCGGCGGCGGGCTGGTCGTGCTCGCGATCGCCCTGGTGGCCGGCGGCGAGCCCACCTCGACCGACCTGGCGTGGGCGCTGCTGGCGGGCGTCGGCAACGGCTTCGGTACGGCGTTCCTCTACCGCGGGCTCGCGGCCGGGCGGATGGGCGTCGTCTCCCCCGTCTCGGGGGTCGGCGCCGTCGTCGTCCCGGTCGTCGTGGGCCTGGCCACGGGAGAGCGCCCGGGCGCGGTGGTGCTGCTCGGCGTCGCCCTCGCCTTCCCGGCCATCTGGTTCGTGTCCCGGGAGCCCGAGGGCGGCTCGCTGGTGGGGCCGGGCCTGCTCGACGGGATCCTCGCCGGACTCGGCTTCGGCACCCTCTTCGCCGCCCTCGCCCAGATTCCGGAGGACGCCGGCCTGCTGCCGCTGGCACTCAACCAGCTGGTCGCCGGCGTCGCGATCGTCGCGGTGGCGGTCGCCCTGCGCCAGCCCTGGGTGCCCCGCGACCCGCACGCCCTCGGCGGCGTGATCAGCGGCCTGCTCGGGACCCTCGCCACCTGGCTGTTCCTGGTCGCCACCCACCACGGCTACCTGACGGTCGCGGCCGTCATCACCTCGCTCTACCCCGGGTTCACGGTCCTCCTCGCCGTTCTCTTCCTGCGCGAGCACGTCCATCGCGCCCAGGCCCTCGGCCTCGCGATGTGCGTCGGCTCCGTGGTGCTGGTCGCGGCGGGCTGACGGGGGCTACTGTCCGCGGGTGCCCCCGGCCGTGGACGACCTCGTCTCGCGTACCGCCGCGGCCCTGACCGGGGAGATGGAGGGGCTCGCCGACCACCTGGTCACCCGGATGCTGCACGAGATCCCCGAGCTCGACGGCGATCCCGCGCTCGCGGCGCTGCTGCGGGTCAGCGTCGAGGACAACATCCGGATCGCCATGCAGCGCTTCTCCGCGGGCGAGCGGCAGCCGCAGGAGCCGCCCGCGAGCGCCCTGGAGTACGCCCGGCGGCTCGCGCAGCGCGGCGTACCCGTCAGCGCGCTGCTGCGCGCCTACCGGCTCGGGCAGGCGGAGTGCCAGCAGCTGATGATCGAGGCGTTCGCGCGCGACACCGACGACCCGGCCGCGATCGTCGCGGCGACCGTGGAGTTCTCGGCGGCGACCTTCGCCTACATCGACGGCATCTCCGAGCACGTCGTCCAGGCCCACCAGGACGAGCGCCGCCGGTGGCTGCAGAGCAGGTCCGCGGCGCTCGCCGCGCAGGTGACGACGGTGCTGGCCGGCGACGCCCTCGAGGTCGGGCAGGCCGAGCGGCTGCTCGGCTACGAGCTCGGCCAGCGCCACCTCGGCCTGGTCGGCTGGTCCGACCCCGGTCCGGGGGCGCTCGACCGGCTCGGCCGCGAGGTACGCCGGGTCGCCGGCGACCTGGGCTGCCTCCGCGACCCGCTGGTGGTCCCCGCCGACGCGACGACGGTGTGGGCGTGGCTGCCCGTGCCGCGCGGTGGCGACGCGCGGGCCGTCACCGCTGCCTCCCCCGACGTACGCCTCGCCGTCGGCGAGCCGGGCACCGGTCTCGACGGCTTCCGGGCGACCCACCGGCAGGCGCTGGCCGCCCGGGCGGTCGCCCTCGGCGCCGACGAGCGGGCCAGCACGCCGGTCACGACGTACGCCGACGCCGGGCTGGTCGCACTGCTGCGCACCGACGTCGGCGACCTGGCCGCGTGGGTGCACGGCGTCCTGGGTGGGCTCGCGACCGACGACGACCAGCACGCCCGGCTCCGCGACACGGTGCGGGTGCTGCTCGCCCACCAGGGCAGCCACACCGCCGCAGCGGCCGAGCTGTCCCTGCACCGCAACACGGTGCTCTACCGGCAGCGCCGCGCCGAGGAGGCCCGGGGTCGCCCGCTCGACGACGGCCGGCTCGATGTCGAGGTCGCGCTGCTCGCCTGCCACCTCCTCGGTCGCCGCGTCTTGTGCTGACGGCACAACGCGCCGCCTGAAGTCGGTGCTCACGGCCGGATGCCGGGTGACGCCGATCACTCCTAGCGTCCGGGCATGGGATTCCTGCAACCGAACCTCCCCGAGGTCGACGACGCCTGGCGCGCGGGCACCCGCGCCGACCGGATGCGGCCGATGGCCCGGCACGTCGCCGAGATCGGCTTCGGCACCCCCGACGTCGTCTTCCTGATGTACGTCGTCAAGATCGGCCTGTACGTCGCCGGCGGCGCCGCCTTCGCCCTGCTGACGCCCGGCATCGACGAGCTGACGGCGACCGGCGCGTTCCAGAAGGTCGTCCTCTGGACCCTGCTCTTCGAGGTGCTCGGCCTCGGCTGCGGCTTCGGCCCGCTCAACCTGCGGATGATGCCGCCGCTCGGCTCCTTCCTCTACTGGCTGCGGCCGGGCACCATCCGGATGCCCCCGTGGCCGGGCCGGGTGCCCCTCACGCACGGCACCCGTCGTACGCCCGCCGACGTCGCGCTGTACGCCGCCCTGCTGCTCACCACCGTGGGGGCGCTGCTCTCCCCCGGGCCGGTCGTCGAGCGCGAGCGCGTCGCGGCCGTGCTGGTCGCACTGGCGGTGACCGGGCTTCGGGACAAGACGATCTTCCTGGCGGCACGCGCCGAGGTGTACGGCACGCTCACCGTCACCTTCCTCCTCGTCGGCGCCGACGTCGTCGTGGCCGCCAAGCTGGTGATGCTCGCGATCTGGTGGGGCGCGGCGACCTCGAAGCTCAACAAGCACTTCCCCTACGTCGTGCAGGCGATGATGAGCAACAGCCCGGTCCTCCGCTCCCGCCGGCTCAAGCGCCGCTTCCACCGCGACTTCCCCGACGACCTGCGGCCGTCCTGGATCGCGTACGCGCTGGCGCACGTCGGCACGGCGGTGGAGTACACCGTGCCGCTCGTCCTCTTCCTCTCGCACGGCGGCTGGGTGACCGCGGTCGCCGCGACCGTGATGATCTGCTTCCACCTCCAGATCCTGACGAGCTTCCCGATGGGCGTGCCGCTGGAGTGGAACGTCTTCATGATCTACGGGATCCTCACGCTCTTCGTCCACGACGCCGGGATCGGACCGGCCGACGTGACGACCTGGTGGCCGATCGTCCTGCTGATGGCGGTCGTCGTCGGCACCGTCGCCGCCGGCAACCTCTCGCCGCGGCGGGTGTCCTTCCTGCCGGGGATGCGCTACTACGCCGGCAACTGGGACACGTCGTACTGGTGCTTCACCGAGTCGGGCCTCGCCAAGCTCGACGCGGGCACGGTGAAGGCCTCCCTGCTCCCCCACCAGCAGCTCGAGAGGATCTACGGCCCCGAGGAGGCCGAGATCCCGCAGTTCATCGGCTACGCGTTCCGGGCGATACACAGCCACGGGCGAGCGCTCTTCTCGCTGATCCCGCGGGCGCTGAGCGACCGCGACGAGCGTGACTACCGGGTCATCGAGGGCGAGCTGGTCGCAGGTGCGGTGCTGGGCTGGAACTTCGGCGACGGCCACCTCCACGACGAGCGGCTGGTCGCCGCGCTCCAGGAGCGCTGCGGGTTCGAGGACGGCGAGGTGCGCGTCGTGCTGCTGGAGGCGCAGCCGATCCACCGGCAGCGCCAGGAGTATCGGCTCGTCGACGCGGCCTCGGGTGAGCTCGAGCGCGGCTACGTGCTCGTCGCCGACATGTGCGAGCGGCAGCCGTGCGACACGGACCTGCCCGTGCACGTCACCTCCACCGGGCGTAGGGCAGAGTCGGCGACATGAGCGCACCCGACGCAGTCGTCGTCGGCTCGGGCCCCAACGGGCTCGCGGCCGCCGTCACGCTCGCCCAGCGCGGGCTCTCGGTCACCGTGCTCGAGGCGCGCGACACGATCGGCGGCGGCACCCGCACCGACGAGCTCACCGTGCCGGGTGTGCTGCACGACGTCTGCTCGGCGATCCACCCCTTCGGCGTCGGCTCGCCGTTCTTCTCCTCGTTGCCGCTGGCCGAGCACGGGCTGGTCTGGCGCTGGCCCGAGGTCGACGTCGGGCACCCGCTCGACGACGGCACGGCGGGGGTGCTCCGCGGGTCCGTGGACGAGACCGCCGCGGGTCTCGGAGCCGACGGAGACCGGTGGCGTGGGGTGTTCGGCCCCCTGGTCGAGAGGTACGACGACGTCGCCGCCGAGGCGCTCGGGCCGATCCCGCACCTGCCGTCGCACCCTGTCACGCTGGCCCGCTTCGGGCTGCGCGCCGGACTGCCGGCCACCGTCCTCGCGCGGCGCTTCCGCACGGAGGCGGCGCGGGCCCTCTTCGGCGGCTGTGCGGCCCACATCAGCCGCCCCCTCGACCGACCGCTGACCTCGGCCGTCGGCGCGATGCTGATCACCGCCGGGCACCGGCACGGGTGGCCGGTCGCCGAGGGCGGCTCGCGCGCGATCACCGACGCCCTCGCGAGCCTGCTCCGCTCGCTCGGCGGGACGATCGAGACCGGCGTGTCCGTCGCGTCCCTGGCCGAGCTGCCGCCGAGCCGGATCCGGATGTTCGACACCACCCCCACCGCCTTCGCCGAGATCGCCGGCCTCGACGCGCCGCGGTGGCGGTACGGCTACTCGGCGTACAAGCTCGACCTCGCCGTCGAGGGCGGCATCCCGTGGACGGCCGAGGCCTGTCGTCGCGCCGGCACCGTGCACCTGGGCGGGACCTTCGCGCAGATCGCGAGCGCCGAGGCGGAGGTCGCGCGCGGGCGGATGCCGCAACGGCCCTACGTCCTGGTCGGGCAGCAGTACCTCGCCGACCCGACCCGCTCGGCCGGCGACGTCCACCCGGTCTGGGCCTACGCGCACGTGCCGCACGGGTACGCCGGCGACGCGACCGAGGCGGTTCTCGCCCAGCTCGAGCGGTTCGCCCCCGGCGTACGCGAGCGGATCATCGCCACCCACGTGACCGACCCGGCCGGCTTCGCGACGTACAACGCGAACTACGTCGGCGGCGACATCGCCGCCGGGGCGACGACGGTGCGCCAGCTCGTGGCACGGCCACGGTTGGCCGATCCCTATGCGACCGCCGTCTCCGGCGCCTACCTCTGCTCCGCGTCGACGCCGCCCGGCCCGGGTGTGCACGGGATGTGCGGGCACCGCGCCGCCCTGCGCGCACTCGAGGACCTCGGGGCCTGAACCGCCCTAGCCTGTGCGTGTGGACGGACAGGAGCCCGGCGCGTGGTCGGGAGCGCGGGACGGCCTCGTCGGACGGGACGAGACGCTCGCGACCCTGCGCGACCTGCTCGACCAGAGCCACCGCACCGCGGTCGTCACCGGCATCCCCGGAGCGGGCAAGACCTCGGTGCTGACGGTCCTGGCCCGGGCCGAGGCCGCGGAGGGACGCCTGGTGCTCTCGCTGACCTGTCACGCCAGCGAGCGGCACCTGGCCTTCGGCGTGCTCGTCGACCTGCTCTCGAGGGCGCCGGGTGCCGAGGACGTGCTCGACCTCGTGCTGCCGGGCACGACCGGAGCCGTCGACCCGCTCCGGCTCCGCCTTGCCGTGCTGGGCTGGTTGGAGGAGCTGGCCGAGGAGCGGCCGGTCGTCGTGATCGTCGACGACGCCCAGTGGTGCGACGACAGCTCGCTCTCGGTCCTCGGCTTCGTGGCGCACCGCATCGCCGGGTCCGACGTCTCCGTCATCGCCTCCGCTCGTGGCACCACCGCGCCCGATCCCCTGCTCGGTCATCCGCAGGTCGTCCTGCCACCGCTGAGCGATCGGGACGCCCGGTTCCTGCTGCGGCAGGCCGGGCTGCTGATCGACGCCCTCACCCTCCCGTCCGTGATCGACCGCGCTGCCGGCAACCCACTGGCGCTGCTCGAGCTAGGGCGGGCCGCGACGTCGGACGGATCGTTCGACGCGGTGCCGTCCAGCGTCGAGGCGGCCTTCGGCGAGCAGGTGGCCCTGCTGCCGGCCGCCACCCGGGACGTCCTGCTGCTCGCCTCGACCGGGGACGGCGACCTCCGGGTGCTGGGCCGGATCGTCGAACCGGACAGGCTGCTCGACGACCTGGCACCGGCCGAGGATGCCGGACTGGTCAGCGTCGTCGACCACGTCGTGCGGTTCCGCCACCCGCTGGTGCGCGCGGCGGCTCTCTCGTCCGCGTCGACGTCCGCGCGGCTCTCGGCGCACGCCCGCCTGGCCTCGTCGTACGACGACCCCGAGCGCAGCGCCTGGCACCGCGCCGAGGCGACCCTGGTGCCTGACGCGGACGTCGCGGCCGCGCTCGTCGTCGCCTCGGACCTGGCGCAGCGCCGCGGCGCCAGCGCGGAGTCGGCCCGGATGATGGCGCGGGCGGCCGAGCTCAGCGTCGACCGCGCCGACCGCGAGGAACGCCTGCTGCAGGCCGCGCAGATCAACTCGTGGGCGGGCGACTTCGCCTGGACGGCACGCATCGGGACGCAGCTGCGCACCGAGACCGACGACCCGGAGATCCGGGTGCGCGCCGGCCACATCGCGGCGTACGCGCTCGCCCAGACCCAGGAGTCGAGCGCGGCGCGCCGCGCCCTGACCGAGGTGCTCGGCGAGCTGGTCGAGGCCGCGCCGTTCTGGGGATGGAGCTCCCTGACGACGCTGGCCGTCCTGACCTACCGGGCCGGCTGGGACGTCGCCGAGGTCGCCGAGTGGCTGGGTGCCCTCGAGCGCGCCCAGGAGAGCGCCCAGGCCGACTTCCCGGCGATCGTCCCGGCGGCGCAGGCCTGGATCCGCCTCCAGATCGACCCGACGTCGCGACCACCCGGCATCGTCGAGCTCGTGCGGGACGCACCGGTCCCCGACTACCCGCTCGAGGTCAGCGCGACCCACGAGATGCTCCTCGGCGCCGCCGGCTGGCTGCTCGACGAGCCGGCGCTGGCCACCGAGCGGCTGAACCGGTCGATCGAACTGATGCGACGGGCCGACGCCCCCGGCGCCATGACCCAGACGCTGATCGCGCTCGCGCTGGTGAAGTTCACCGTCGGCGACTACGACGCCGTCGACCAAGCCGGCCGACTGGTGCTCGACATCGGCGAGGCGCGCAACCAGCTCTACGCCATCGTCGACGGCTACGAGCTCCAGGCCCGCGCCGCCGCCATCCGGGGCGACGTCGAGCGGGCGCGCGAGCTGTGCGACCGGGTGCTGCTGGAGATCCCGGTCGGCGAGGCGCTCGCGCTGGAGGTCACGGTGCGCGTCACCCTGTCCTGGCTCCGCCTCGCCGCGCAGGACGTCCAGGGGGCGTGGCACGAGGTGCGCTGGATCTTCCACGACGACGGCGAGCCCCGGCACCGGCACATCTGCTATCGCGAACTCGGCTACTACGCGGCCACCGCCGTCCGTGCCGGCGCCACCGACGAGCTCGCGCGGGTGCTCGCCGTCGCGGAGCGCGTCCTCGTCGACCCGCGCCCCTACCACCGGCTCGAGCTCGCCCGGGCCCGCGCGCTGGCGGCCGGCGAGGACGCCGAGCCCTGGCACCGCCGGGCCGTCGAGGACCCGGCGGCCGGCCAGTGGCCCTTCGAGCTGGCCAACGCGCAGCTGGAGTACGGCGCGTGGCTGCGGCGTCGGCACCGCCAGACCGAGGCACGACTCCAGCTCCAGTCGGCGCTCGACACCTTCACCCGGTTGGGGACGCGGGCCTGGGCGGAGATGGCCCGGTCCGAGCTCCGGGCCGCGGGCGTGGCGACGGGGGCTCCCGAGGCGTCGGCGTGGGCCGACCTCACCGGCCAGGAGCGGGAGGTCGTCCGGCTCGCCGCGTCCGGCAAGACGAACCCGGAGATCGCCGCCACGCTCTACCTGTCGCCTCGCACGGTGTCGACGCACCTCTACAACGCCTTCCCCAAGCTGGGCGTCACGTCGCGGGGCCAGCTGCGGGACGTCGTGCCGGATCCGACGTAGGGATCTCAGTCAGTCGTCCGATACCGGGAACGCTCCCACGCGCCTAGCGTTCCCGGCATGGACCTGCCGTCGAGTCTCGGACCGTCAGCGGGCCGCCTTGCGGATCAGCGCGGTGACCTCCTTCGGGTGGCTCATCATCGCCACGTGCGAGCTGTTGATCACGACGGTCCTCGCGCCCGCCCGCTTCGCCATCCGGCGCTCGGCATGCGGCGGGATGATCCGGTCCTGCCTGGCGACCAGGTACCAGCTCGGGATCGTCCTCCAGCCCGGCTCGCCCGACGGCGACACCAGGGCGCTCAGCGCCCCGGGTCGCTGGGTCGCGGCCATGAACGCGGTGGTCGACCGGGGCAGGTCCTGGGCGAAGAGGCGATGGAACCAGGCCGGGTCGATGTAGGCGTCGGCGTCGCCCTCGGGTGCGCCGGGGTAGGGCCGCAGGACGAGGTGGTCGGTGACCACCGTGTGACCGCCGCCGAGCTCGTTGGCCGCGGCGACGCTCTCGCCCTCGTCCGGCGCGTACGCCGCGACGTACACGAGCGCCTTGACGTGCGGGTTGCCGGTCGAGGCGTTGGTGATCACGGCTCCGCCGTACGAGTGGCCGACGAGCACGACCTTGCCCGGGATGGTCGACAGGAACTGGCGCAGGTACTCGCCGTCCGCGACCGGCCCGCGCAGCGGGTTCGAGAACGCGATGACGTCGAAGCCCCGTGCGGTCAGCCGCGCGGACACGTCGGCCCAGCCGCTGGAGTCGGCGAAGGCACCGTGGACGAGCACGATCGTGGGCTTCGTGGCAGCGCGCTCGCTCGCGGTGGGCGCGGGCAGGCTGGCGTGGGCGGCCGGCGCGGCGAGCGACGCCGTGACCACCAGGGCGGTGACGGCGGCAAGACGGGCGAAGAGTGTGGGTCTCATGGGAGCCTCCTGGGTCGGATCGGACCCTGCCGATGCTGCGCGCCACGCGCTCGGGGGTGGACCACGTGACCCACGTAGTCGCCGACCACACCCTGCTCGGAAGGGATGACGAGCTGCGCCGTGTCGCGATCGTCGTCGGCAACGCCCGCAACGGCCGGGGTGGCTCGCTGTCGATCGCCGGGGACCCGGGCATCGGCAAGACGTCGCTGCTGACGGCCGCCACGACCGGTCTCACCGGCGTGCTCCTCGTGAGCGTCGACGGCTACGAGGCCGAGTCGACGATGCCGTTCGCTGCCATCCAGCGCCTGGTCCTGCCGTTGCGCGACCACCTCGCGGAGCTGCCCGAGCGCTACCAGCAGGCGCTCCGGGTCGCGTCCGGTGCGGTGAGCGGGGCACCGCCGGACCGGTTCCTGGTCGGCCTCAGCGTGCTGGGGCTGCTGGGCATGGTCGGTCAGTCCGTGCCGGTCGTCGCGGTCGTCGACGACGCGCACCTGCTCGACCCCGAGTCGCTCGATGCCCTCGCGTTCGTCGGGCGGCGCCTCGAGGCGGAGTCGGCCGCGCTGCTCTTCGCCGGCCGTGACCTGCCGGAGTACGCCGCCCAGATGGCCGGCGTCGACTCGCTGCGGCTGGCCGGGCTGCCCGCCGACGCCGCGATCCGGCTGCTGACCCGGTCCCTGTCCGAGGAGATCGATCCCGCTGTCGCCATCCAGGTCGCCACCGCCACCGGCGGCAACCCGCTCGCCCTCGTCGACCTCGCCGACGAGCTCACCGTGGGTCAGCTGACCGAGTCGAGCCTCGGCGAGGAGCCAGTACCGATCGGGCGGCACCTCGAGTCCTTCTACCTGCGCCAGGTCCGGCTGCTCGGCGAGGACGTGCGGCTCTGGCTGCTGGTGGCGGCCGCCGACTCGACCGGCGACCTCGACCTCATCTCGTCGGCGGCGCACGAGCTCTCGCTCTCCCCCGAGGCCGCCGACGGCGCCGAGGCAGCCGGCCTGGTCGAGCTCGGCCGGACGGTGCGGTTCCGGCACCCGCTGGTCCGCTCGGCGTCGTACAACGCCGCCCACGGCAGGGACCGGCGCCGCGTGCACCGCGCACTCGCGGCGATCGCCGACAAGACGGGGCTCACCGAGCTCGGGGCGTGGCACGCCGCCAAGGCGACCCTCGGCACCGACGAGGTCGTCGCCCAGCGTCTCGAGGACGTCGCCGATCTCGCCGCCGAGCGCGGCGGCTACGCGTCCCGGGCACGGGTCCTCGTGCAGGCCTCCGCCCTGACCCCGCCCGGCCCCCGCAAGTACGCGCGCCTGGTGAGCGCGGCCGAGGCGGCCCTGGCCGCCGGGACCGCCCAGCTGGCCAAGACCCTGATCGACGAGATCGACGAGGACGCGCTCGACCCGGTCTCCCGCGGTCGCCTCGCCATGCTGGGGGCCGAGCACGCCCTCTTCACCGCGGATCCCTCGGTCGTCCACGGGTGCGCGACCCTGCTCGACGCGGCGGCGCTCTTCCATGGCGAGGCCGACGACCTCGAGCAACGGGCGCTGCTGAAGGCGTGGGAGTGCGCGCTGCCCAGCGAGCGCCTGACCGTCGGTGTCGCCTGGACCGACTTCGGCGAGCGGCTCGGGCGGGGCGCCGACGTACGGGAGGGCGCTGCGGCCACGATCCTGCGGGCCCTCAGCGCGCTCGTCCTGCGGTCGTACGACGAGGCGGTCCCGGCCATGCGGGACGCCGTGGCCGCCTTCGACGCGATGGACGCCGAGGACATGCTCGCCTTCGGCCACTCCAGCATCGCGCTGACGACGGCGCTGTGGGACCTCGAGGCGCGGCACCGCTTCCTGGAGCGGTGGGCCGCGGCCGCCCGGGATGCCGGCTCGCTCCAGCAGGTCGACAACGCCCTGTGGGTGCTGTCGCTGACGGAGACGGTGGGCGGCACCCCCCGACGGGCGGTCCGCTACATGGAGCAGGTCCGCGAGCTGCGTCGCGCCATCGGCTACGACGCCGAGCACGTCGTCAACGTGGCGGTCCTCGCCTGGTCGACGGCGACCCGCGACCAGGTGCTCGCGCTCACCGAGATGATCCACGCCATGGGCTTCGGCGGCGTGCAGGGCAGCGCCATGGCGGCGCTGGCGACCGTCGACCTCGCCGACGGGCAGTATGACGCGGCGTACACGAAGCTCAAGCCGTTCGTCGACGACCCGTTCTTCCACGTCACCCAGATGATGTGGCCCGACTTCGCGGAGGCCGCCGTACGCAGCGGTCACGCGGCCGAGGCCCAGGAGGTCGCCGACCAGCTCGAGAGCCGGGCCCGGGTCAACGGGTCACCCTGGGCGCGAGGCGTCGCGGCGCGCACCCGGGCCCTGGTGTGCGAGGACGCCGAGGCGGAGCCGCACTTCGCGGAGGCGCTCGCCCTCCTGGCCGGCACCCGGGCGGAGGTCGATCTCGGCCGCGCCCACCTGACGTACGGCGAGTGGCTGCGGCGTCGCAAGCGGCGCAAGGACGCCCGGGCTCAGCTGCACGCCGCCGCCGAGGTCTTCGCCGGCACCGGCGCAGCCCCGTTCGTCGAACGGGGCTGCCGCGAGCTCGAGGCTGCGGGTGAGCCTGCTCGCGCCGCGACCGATGGGCACCTCCCGCTGCTGACGCCGCAGGAGCGCACGGTCGCCGAGCTCGCGGCCGCGGGCCGGACCAACGCGGAGATCGGGGCAACGATGTTCCTCAGCCCGAACACCGTCGACTACCACCTCCGCAAGGTCTTCCAGAAGCTCGCGATCTCCTCGCGCCGCCAGCTCGCCGACCGGTTGGGGCAGGCCACGTAGTCACGACTACGTGTCGCACGTGGTCCGCGGGGCCGGCCGGCGGACCGACGCTGGGGCGAACCCACCGACCCAGGAGGCATCGATGCCCCACGTGACGACCGACGACGGCTCGCAGATCTTCTACAAGGACTGGGGCACGGACGGCCCGCCCGTCATCCTCAGCCACGGCTGGCCCCTGAACGCGGACGCGTGGGAGGCCACGGCACTGTTCCTCGCCGAGCACGGCTTCCGCGCCATCGCCCACGACCGGCGCGGCCACGGCCGCTCCAGCCAGACCTGGCACGGCAACGAGATGGACACGTACGCCGACGACCTCGCCTGCCTGGTCGAGAGCCTCGGCCTCACCGGCATCACGCTCGTCGGCCACTCCACGGGAGGCGGCGAGATCGTCCACTACATCGGCAGGCACGGCACCGGACGGGTCGCCGGCCTGGTCCTCGTCAGCGCCGTGCCGCCGCTGATGCTGCAGACCGATGACAACCCCGAGGGCCTGCCCATCGACGTCTTCGACGGGATCCGGGCCGGCGAGCGGGCCAACCGCTCCCAGCTCTACCGCGACCTCGCCGACGGTCCCTTCTTCGGCCACAACCGGCGGGGCGACGTGGCCCAGGGCTTCCGGGACGCGTTCTGGCTGCAGAGCATGGCGTGCGGACACCGCGGTGCCTACGAGTGCATCGCCGCCTTCTCCGCCACCGACTTCCGGCCCGACCTGGCCCAGGTGGACGTCCCCACGCTGGTCATCCATGGCGACGACGACCAGATCGTGCCGTTCGAGGTCGGTGGCAAGCGCTCGGCCGAGCTCATCGACGGCGCCGTCCTCAAGGTCTACGAGGGTGCGAGCCACGCGCTGCCCGACACCGCCCGCGATCGGCTGCACGCCGATCTCCTCGAGTTCCTCAACCGCTGATCCTCACCCCAAGGAGCACCCCCATGACCGCTGAACCCACCCCTGGCACCCCCGACACGATCGTCCTGGTCCACGGCCTATGGATGACCCCGCGCAGCTGGGAGGGCTGGGTCGCGCACTTCGAGAAGCAGGGCTACACGGTGCTGACCCCGGCGTACCCCGGCTTCGAGATCGAGGTCGAGGCCCTGCGCGAGAACCCCGACGTGATCGCGCACCAGAAGGTACCCGCGATCATCGACCACATCACCGAGATGATCACCGCGCTCGACCAGCCGCCCATCATCATAGGCCACTCCTTCGGGGGCACACTCACCCAGCTGCTGCTCGACCGCGGCCTCGGCTGCGCCGGGGTGGTCATCGACTCCGCACCGACCGAGGGGGTGCGGGTCAGCCCCCCGTCGCAGGCGAAGTCGCTCTTCCCCGTGCTCAAGAACCCCGCCAACCGGCACCGCGCCGCCGGGTTCACCCCCGACGAGTTCCACTACGCGTTCACCAACACGTTGAGCAAGGAGGAGTCCGACAAGGTCTACGACCGCTACCACATCGCCGCCCCGGGCTCGTTCGTGTGGGACTACGGCGTGATCGCGAACTTCAAGCCCGGCAAGCAGGAGACCTGGGTCGACTACGGCAACGACGAGCGCGCGCCCCTGCTCTTCATCGCCGGCGGCGCCGACCACATCATGCCGCCCGCGGTGAACAAGTCGAACGCCAAGCACTGGCAGAAGAAGTCGACGGCGCTCACGGAGTACCACGAGTTCCCGGGTCGCTCGCACTGGACCTGTGGTGAACCCGGCTGGGAGGAGGTCGCCGACCTGGCGCTCTCGTGGGCCGTCGTGCACGCGACCGCCGCAGCGCACGCAGCCGAGGGCTGAGTCGTGCCCGTGCGCCTCACCCACATCGGGGGCCCGACGCTGCTGGTCGAGGCGCACGGGTGGCGGATCCTCAGCGACCCGACCTTCGACCCGCCCGGTCGTCGCTACGGCTTCGGCTGGGGTACGTCGTCGGTCAAGACGACCGGACCCGCCGTACCGGCCGAGGCGCTGCCGGCCCTCGACCTGGTCCTGCTCAGCCACGACCACCACGCCGACAACCTCGACGACGCCGGCCGGGCTCTGCTCCCGGGTGCCCGGTCGGTGGTCACGACGCCATCAGGAGCGCGGCGGCTGGCCGCGGCGAACACCCGCGGCCTCGCGGCGTGGTCGTCGACGACGGTCAGCTCGCCCGGCCTGCCCGACCTCACGATCACCGCCACCCCCTGCCGGCACGGGCCACCGCTGAGCCGGCCGATCGCCGGCGAGGTCGTCGGCTTCGCGCTGCGGTGGGCCGGCGACCCCGCCGTCACCTGGATCACCGGAGACACCGTGCTGTACGACGGCGTCCGCGAGGTCGCCACCCGGCTCGACGTCGACCTCATGGTCGTGCACCTCGGCGCGGTGCGGTTCGGACTCACCGGGCCGCTGCGCTACTCGATGTCGGGACGCGACGCCCTGGAGCTCATCGGGCTGGTGGGTCCGCGAGCCGCGCTGCCGGTGCACTTCGAGGGCTGGAGCCACTTCTCCGAGCAGGAGGCCGCGCTGCACGAGGTGCTCGACGCGGCCCCGGCCGAGGTACGGTCGCGGCTGCGCTGGCTGGAGCGCGGGACGCCGCTCGACGTCTGAGCCCGCCGGTCAGGAGCTGGCGATCCAGTCGGTGTAGGACCGCGGCGCGCCGAGCCAGTCGGTGACCGGGTGCGAGGAGTCGAACTCGTCGCGCATCAGGACCGCGACCCGCACGCTGTCGGGGTGGCCGAGGCAGGCACGGGTGGCGGCGAACGCGAGCCGGTCGCCGGCGAAGTCGAGTCGCACCTTGTGGGCGCAGGTCAACGGGTCGCCGATGACGTCCCCGCCCTCCACCGCGACGAGCTGGTAGTCGGTCCCGGACTGGAGACCGGTGGTGAGCCGGAACTCCGGCCCCCGCAACGTGGCATCCGTGTCGATGCCGATGCTCAGACCCGAGGGCCCGCCGGTCGAGCGCGCCCGGAGGTCGGTGAACCGGACCTTCACCGTCAGCCGCTTCGGCCCGTGCTGGACGGCGACCGCACGGATGTCGGTCAACGAGGCCGTCGCGTCTGCGGGGTCGGGGTAGCGCGCCTGGTCGGCGTACACGGGTCCCGCGACGAGGGTGGCGCCGAGGGCGGCCGTGAGGAGTGCGAGGGCTGGGGTCCCGAGCTTCATGCCCTTCAGACTCCCCGACGGCCCCGATGGTTGCAATCAGCCGACGTGGACCGGGAGGCTCAGCGGGCCGCGGACCAGCGGCATGGTGCGCATCCGCACCGGCCCCGCGCGGCGCAGCCCGGGCATCCGCTCGGCGAGCATGCGGAGCACCACCGACCCCTCGAGCTCGGCGATCGGCCGGCCCACACAGCGGTGGATGCCGCTCGAGAACGCGAGGTGGTCGAAGACGTCGCTGCGGCCGATGTCGAAGGTGTCGGGCTCGTGGAAGACCCGAGGATCGCGGTTGGCGCCGCCGATCAGCACGTTGACCCACTGGCCGCGCCGGATCGGCTGCCCCGCGATCTCGGTGTCGTCGAACGAGATCCGGCCGGTGCGCTGGACGGGCGAGTCGAACCGCAGCGACTCCTGCACCACGGCGCCCGCGAGCGCCGGGCTCGCCACCAGCGCCGACCACTGGTCGGGGTGGTCGAGCAGTGCGTTGACGGCGTTGCCGAGCAGGTTGACCGTCGTCTCGAAGCCCGCGATCAGCAGCATCCGGCACATCGGCACCAGCTCGACGGGGCGCAGGTCCATCTCACCCTCCCCCTCCGCGGCGAGGAGCGCGCTGATCAGGTCGTCACCGGGCTCGGCGCGACGACGCTCGATGACGTCCTCGAACAGCCGGACCATCGCCCGGGCGGCCACCATCACGTCCCGCGCGTGCCGCGGCGAGCGGAACCCCGCGGCCGCTCCGCCGAGCGTCTCGCCGTACGACGCGAGCACCGCGCCGTCCTCGTCCGGGATGCCCAGCAGCCGGTTGATCACCGCGACCGGCAGGGGCTCCGCGAGCGCCGGCATCACGTCGAACGTCCCGGACCTGCCCGCGTCGTCGAGCAGCCGGCCGACGGTGTCCTCGAGCATGCCCGTGAAGTCGGCGAGCCGGCGGGCGCTGAGCGCGGGCGCCATCAGCCGGCGCAGCCGGGTGTGGTCCGGCGGGTTCCGCGTCAGCAGCGAGCGGTCGAACGCCGGCTCGGGTCGGGGCGCGCCCTCCGGCTCGACGCCGAAGCGGCGGTCCCGCAGCACCTGCTTGCAGATCGCGTGGTCGGCCGACGCGAGGTGGCCGGTCGGGGTCGTCACGAACGGCCCCGCCGCGCGGATCCGCTCGTAGATCGGGTACGGGTCGCGGTCGCCGACGGCACTGAGACGGGCGAACTCGTTGCGGCGCACGCGCGTGTCGACGATCGCGCGGGCCTGGCCGACGTACAGCTTCGTGGTGAAGCGGGCGGCTCGCCGCAGCTGGACCGCGCGACCCGTCATGGCTCGTGATCCTAGCGATTGAAAGATGAAGCGCTTCCCCGGGTCACCGGAAGGCTCAACGGTCCCCGGATCAGGGTGGCGTTGCGACGCCGTACGACGCCCGCGCGGCGCAGCCCCGGCATCCGCTCGGCCAGCTGCTGGAGGGCGACGCCCGCCTCCAGCTCGGCGAGCGGTCGGCCGATGCAGTGGTGGATGCCGCTCGAGAAGGCCAGGTGGTCGGCGCCGTCGGTGCGGGCGATGTCGAATCGGTCGGGGTCGCGGAAGACGGCCGGGTCCCGGTTGGCGCCACCGAGGAGGACGTTGACCCACTGCCCGCGCGGGATCGCCCGGCCGCCGAGCTCGACGTCGTCCCAGGAGACGCGTGCGGTGCGCTGCACCGGAGGGTCGAAGCGCAGCGTCTCCTGGACCGCAGCCCCGGCTCGGCCCGGGTCGGCGACCAGCAGCTCCCACTGGTCGGGGTGCTCGAGCAGGGCGTTCACGGCGTTGCCCACGAGGTTGACGGTGGTCTCGAAGCCGGCGATGAGCAGGAGCGTGCAGAGCGGCGCCAGCTCCTCGGCCGTGACCTGGTCGCCCTCGGCGGCCACCAGGGCGCTGATGAGGTCGTCCCCCGGCTCGCGCCGCCGCAGCTCGAAGAGGTCGTCGAACATCAGCTCCAGGTCCCGCCCGGCGGTCATCACCTCCTGGGCGTGCCGCAGCGACCGCAGGCCCGACAGCGCGCTCCCGAGGGCCATGCCGTAGCGGGTGAAGGTGGCGTGGTCGGCATCGGGGATGCCGAGGAGGTCGCTGATCACGGTGATCGGCAGGGGCGACGCGAGCGCCGTCACGAGGTCGAACTCCCCCGACGCCGCCGCGTCGTCCAGCAGCCGCCCGACGGTCTTCTCGATGGAGGCCCGGAAGCCGCTCATCCGGCGCGGGCTGAACGCCGGCGCGACCAGCCGGCGCAGCCGGGTGTGGTCGGGCGGGTTGCGGTCGAGGAAGGACAGGTCGAAGTCGGGCGGCGGGTCCTCGCCCTCGGGCTGCACGCCGAACCGGCGGCCGCGCAGCACCTCCTTGCAGAGCCCGTGGTCGGCGGTCGCGAGGTTGCCGAGCCGCGTCACGACGAACGGGCCGCTCGCCCGGATCTGCTCGTAGATCGGGTACGGGTCGTCGCGCCCGGGTGCGAACCGGAGCCGCGCGAACGGCGCGCGCCGCACGTAGGCGTCGTAGGCGCCGCGGGCCTGCTCGCCGTACAGCCGGGACGCGAAACGGGCCGTGCTGCGCAGTTGCGCAGCACGGCCCGTCATCGTCGTACCGAGTCTCGGTGGCTCAGTCGAGGTAGTCGCGCAGCACCTGGGAGCGCGACGGGTGCCGGAGCTTCGACATCGTCTTCGACTCGATCTGGCGGATCCGCTCGCGGGTCACGCCGTAGACCTTGCCGATCTCGTCGAGCGTCTTCGGCTGGCCGTCGGTCAGGCCGAAGCGCATGCTGACGACGCCCGCCTCGCGCTCGGAGAGCGTGTCGAGGACGGCGTGCAGCTGCTCCTGGAGGAGCGTGAACGACACCGCGTCGGCCGGGACGATCGCCTCGGAGTCCTCGATCAGGTCGCCGAACTCGGAGTCGCCGTCCTCACCGAGCGGGGTGTGCAGCGAGATGGGCTCGCGGCCGTACTTCTGGACCTCGATGACCTTCTCGGGGGTCATGTCGAGCTCCTTGGCGAGCTCCTCCGGGGTGGGCTCGCGGCCCAGGTCCTGGAGCATCTGGCGCTGCACGCGGGCCAGCTTGTTGATGACCTCGACCATGTGCACCGGGATGCGGATGGTGCGGGCCTGGTCGGCCATCGCGCGGGTGATCGCCTGACGGATCCACCAGGTGGCGTACGTCGAGAACTTGTAGCCCTTGGTGTAGTCGAACTTCTCGACCGCGCGGATGAGGCCGAGGTTGCCCTCCTGGATCAGGTCCAGGAAGAGCATGCCGCGACCGGTGTAGCGCTTGGCGAGCGAGACGACGAGGCGGAGGTTGGCCTCGAGCAGGTGGTTCTTGGCCCGCTTGCCGTCCTCGGCGATCCACTCGAACTCCTCCTCGAGCTTGCCGCTCATCTTGGAGCCCTTGGCGAGCTTCTCCTCCGCGAAGAGGCCGGCCTCGATCCGCTTGGCGAGCTCGACCTCCATCTCCGCGTTGAGGAGCGGGACCTTGCCGATCTGCTTGAGGTAGTCCTTGACCGGGTCGGCGGTCGCACCGGCGACCATGACCTGCTGCGCCGGCTCGTCGGTCTCGTCGGCGGCAGAGACCACGAACGACGAGGTGGCCGTGGCCTCCTCCTCGTCCTCCTTGATGGAGGGGTCGGCGGCGACGTCCTTCTCGAACTGCTCGTCCGGGAGGTCGGGGAGGACCTTCTTGCCGTCGGGGCCGACCACGACCTCGGTGACCACCTCGGCGGCCTCGCCGTCGCCGGCCGCTGCCTTCTTCGCCGCAGCCTTCTTGGCCGGAGCCGCCTTCTTGGCCGGAGCCGGAGCGGCGGCGGCCTTCTTGGCGGGCGCCGCCTTGGTCGCCTTGGCGGTCGTCGTCTTGCGCGTCGACGTCGCCGCGACGGCACGGGTCGTGGCGACCGGCAGGTGCACGGAGATGCCGAGCGAGCTCAGGTGACCGAGCAGCGCCTTGAGGTGACGGGGCTCGACGGCCGCGTCCTCACTGGCCTGACGGACCTCCTCGGGCGTCAGCGAGCCGGTGGGCGCACCCCGCTCGATGAGGGCAACGACGGCCGGGTGGGTCAGCACTTCGGCGGGGAGCAGCTTGCGCGCGTTCGAGGACACGAACACCTCTCGTCAACGACGGTCAAAACAGATCTAGGGCGCGGCCCGTCCCGGAGACGTCAAGAGCCGCAGTCCTCATTCTGCCACGCACCCCTAGGGGTTCGGGCAATCCCCACCCGGTTCGTCGGGTGTGGCGCCCTCAGGAGTGCGAGCCGACGCCCGCCTCCACCACGCCGGCGGGCTCCACCTCGCCTGCGGGCTCCACGTCGACGATCGGGCTCGACGCCACCGGCAGCTCGGCCAGGACCGCGGTCGCCCACGAGGCCGGGTCGATCCGGATCCGCTGCGCGCCGTACCTCTCGAGGACGGCCTCGATCTCCGTGAGCAGCTCGGCGGCCAGCGCGAAGGGCAACCCCGGCGAGAGGGTCAGGATGGGCGACGAACTCACGGTGGTGCGACCTCCAGGGCTTCAGCGATGAGCCGGGCACCCACTGGGCCCGATGTTCAAACCGACGTTCACTGACCATAATTCACGGCCACGAGCGGCGGCGTCCCCCAGATGAGGTAAGTCGGGGCTCGTGGCGCGAAGATGCTCGCCACTTCTCGGTCGTCCGTGTCTCAATGGAGCCTCGGACGGAACTTCACCGGAGGATTCCATGGGGGTAGTCGAGCTCCTCGACTTGTCGGCGGCGGCAGCACTCGAGCACGCGTCGGCGGTCCAGGACCGCCTGCGCGCGGTGGACGAGCCCGATGCGCCCGCGATCCAGGAGTGCCAGGCCCAGATGCACCGGCTCGTCGGCGACATCATCTCGCTCCGCAACGCGGCGGAGCTGCTCAAGCGCGAGGCAGCGACCGAGGCCTGACGTCAGCCGGCAGCGGCGGCCTTCGCCGCGGCCTTCTTCTCCTTCTTGAAGTCGCGCACCTTCTGCAGGCTCGCACCGTCGACGACGTCGGCCACCGAGCGGTAGCCGTCCTCGGCGTACGCACCCACGACCGCCTCCCACCCGTCCGGGCGTACGTCGAGCTGCTTGGCCAGCAGGGCCACGAAGATCTGGGCCTTCTGCTTGCCGAAGCCCGGCAGCGCCTGCATCCGCCTCAGGAGGTCGCGGCCGTCGGCGGCCTCGGTCCAGATCCGCTCGGCGTGCCCGTCGTACTCGTCCTCGACGATCCGCGCGAGCTCCTGGAGCCGCGCCGTCATCGAGCCCGGGAACCGGTGGATCGCCGGCGGCGTCGAGCACAGCGCCGTGAACGCCTCCGGGTCCGCCGCGGCGATCCGCGCCGGCTCGAGCGTCCCGAACCGGTCGAGCACCTTCGCCGGCCCGCGGAACGCGTGCTCCATCGGGTACTGCTGGTCGAGCATCATCCCGACCAGCAACGCGAACGGGTCGTCGGTCAGCACCTGGTCGGCGTGCTCGTCACCGGTGATGTGGATGGTGGCCATGCCGCCATCTTGCCGCAGACCTGCCGGACGTCATACGCCTGGAGCAAGCGGATGCTCCGTCCGTATGACGTCCGACCTCCGAGTCATCAGGAGCGCGCGGACGCACTCCTGATCGCTTGCGCTCAGGACGCGCTGCCGTAGAGCTCCGGCGCGTCCACCTGCCCGCTCGCGACCGGCCGGCTGACGGTCTGGCTGCGGTCGCTGCGCAGGGCGAAGGTCAGGTCGCCGGTGCGCGAGCCGCAGATGACCTTCTCGGCCTCCGTCTGCGTCACGGCGATCATCAGCTGCACCCGACGCGCCCGCTCCGCGGCCCCCGCGTCGGCGATCGGCTCACCGACGCCCAGCACCTGGACCTTGGGCAGCAGGATCCGGGTGAGGGGCGGCAGCTTGCGGGTCGATCCGCCCGCCAGGTGCGGTTCGGGGTCCTCGGACACGAAGATCGCGACCCACGATCCCTGCTCGACCGAGTCGGCGAGGCACTCGGGATCGGCGAGCCCGACCCTGATCGTCGTCCGCTCACCGTGGCCGGCACGGGGCTGCTGACGCTCCGCCCGTCCGAACTGCTGCGAGACGAGCTGCTGGCCCGGAGAGACCGCGCCGAGTGTGACCAGGCCGTCGACGTCGCCGACGGACCGTGCGGCGTCGTCGCCGCCGATCAGTGCTCCCGCTCGCGCCATGGTGCTGCCCTTCCCCCGGT
The DNA here is from genome assembly GCF_001425175.1 of Nocardioides sp. Root1257. Classification (GTDB taxonomy): domain Bacteria; phylum Actinomycetota; class Actinomycetes; order Propionibacteriales; family Nocardioidaceae; genus Nocardioides. The sequence goes on from NZ_LMDV01000001.1 coordinate 572,740, forward strand.
CGGAGGGGGGCGCATCACCGAGGCCACTGGTACGGGTGTCGCCTCGGGCACGTCCCCCTGGTGACAGCAAGGTAGGGAGCGCGGGTCGCGCACCGCGGGCGACCGCGGGGCGTCTACCCAATTCTGGTCATTGCACCCGCCGCACTGGTCTGGTCAGGGTGTCTGGACCAGTGCCGGCGCAGGCGGCCGCGATCAGTCGGCCTTGACCGCGAGCACCGGGCAGTGGGCGTCGAGCAGGATGCGCTGCGCGTTGCTGCCGAGGATCAGCTTGCCGACCGGCGACCGGCGGCGCAGGCCGATCACGATGAGCTCGGCGTCATGGGACTCGGCGATGCTGATCAGGTCCTCCGCGGGCTCGAAGCCGCGGACCAGCTGGCGGATCTCGTAGGGCACCTCGGTGCCCTCGAGGATCGTGCGGACCGTCGCCATCTCGCGATCGGCCTGGGTGGAGGCGTCCTGGTCGAACTCGGACCCGCCGCGCTGGGAGTTCACCACGACCAGGCTCGCGGACCGCAGCTTCGCCTCGGCGATCGCGGTGCGGAGCGCGGCGTCGCCCTCCGGCTTGGGGACGTACCCCACGACGACGGTTCCCATCGGACCTCCCAGGTGGTGTGCGAGCGGGCTCCGAGCGCCCACGGGCACCGTAACCGATCGGCGCCCGGGCGGCAGCCTGTGGAGGACGTCGGCACGGTGGGTCCGGGTCGGGCGAGGCTGTCCCCGGAGAGGAGGCGAGGACGATCGACGGGATCCACGAGCCACTGCCCCGCCCGCTGCACCTGGTGCTGCGGCGGGCGGTCGCCGACCACGCCGCGCGAGAGCGCCGCCGGCTCCACCCTCCGCTGCTGCACGTCGGCTGGCCCGGTGGTCGCGAGGACGTCTTCGCTGTCGGGCCGGACGACGAGCTCGACCACGCCCTGCGCGCCGACGTCGTGGCGGCGCTGGTGCACATCGCGCGCCGGCACGCCCCCGTCTCGGGTGCGGTCCCGATGCTGTGGCTGACCCGTTCCGGCCCGCTCGAGGTCGGCGACGTGGACCTGGCGTGGCTCGCCTCGGCCCGCGCGGCAGCAGCCGAGGCGGGGGTGGACCTGACACTGGTGGTCGTCACCCGCAAGGGCTGGTTCGACCCGCGGACCGGCGTACGGCGGGAGTGGAAGCGGCTGCGCGACCGGTGACCCCGGCGGCTCAGTCCCAGGTGTGCGACGGCTCGTTGGTGTGCATCCGCTCGCGGTAGTCGAGCAGCGCGGCCCGCAGCGCGTCGTAGCGGTCGCGACCGCCCTCGGCCTTGACCCGCTGGACGAACCACTCGGCACCGTTGGTGCCGAGCAGGCAGCGCTGCTCGATGATGCCGAGCAGCCGGTCCGACTCCTCCTGCGACGCACCCCAGGACGCGAGTCCCTCGCGGGCCATCGGCAGCAGCCGGCGCAGCACCAGCTCCGTCGCCCGCACCTGCCCGACGCCCGGCCAGTAGATCTGGGCGTCGATGCCCTGCCGAGCGGCGACGTGGAAGTTCTCCTCCGCCGCGCTGAACGACATCTGCGACCACAGCGGCCGCTCGCTCTCGGCGAGTGCCCGGACCAGGCCGAAGTAGAACGCCGCGTTGGCGATCGTGTCGGCGACCGTCGGCCCGGCGGCCAGGAGCCGGTTCTCGACGCGCAGGTGCGGCACTCCCCCGGCGACGTCGTAGACCGGTCGGTTCCATCGGTAGATCGTGCCGTTGTGCAGCCGCAGCTCGGAGAGGTTCGGCGTGCCGCCCTCCTCGAGCACCGTCAGCGGGTCCTCGTCGTCGGTCACCGGCAGCAGCGCGGGGAAGAACCGGACGTTCTCCTCGAACAGGTCGAACACCGAGGTGATCCAGCGCTCGCCGAACCACACCCGGGGCCGCACGCCCTGCGCCTTCAGCTCCTCGCTGCGGGTGTCGGTCGCCTGCTCGAACAGCGGGATCCGGGTCTCGCGCCACAGCTCCTTGCCCAGCAGGTACGGCGCGTTCGCGCCCACCGCCACCTGGACCGCGGCGATCGCCTGGGAGGCGTTCCAGTACGCCGCGAACTGGTCCGGCGAGGTCTGCACGTGGAACTGGGTGCTGGTGCAGGCCGCCTCCGGCACGATCGAGTCAGAGGTGGTGCGCAGCCGCTCGACCCCGTCGATCGCGATCGTGATGTCCTCGCCCCGAGCGTTGAGGATCTGCTCGCTGAGCAGCTTGTATCGCGGGTTGGCGCTCAGGCTGTCGAGCCCCATGTGCCCGTCGGCGAGCGTCGGCAGGATGCCGATCATCACCATGTGGGCGCCGATCGCCGCGGACTTCTCCTCGGCGTCGTTGAGACTGCGGCGCAGGCTCTCCTCGAACGTCGTCAGCCCACCCTCGCGGAGCTTGGCCGGGGCGCCGTTGATCTCGATGTTGAACTGACCGAGCTCGGTCTGGAAGTCCGGCGAGGCGATCGCCTCCAACGCCTCCGCGTTCTTGAGCGCCGGGTCGCCGGCGTCGTCGATGAGGTTGAGCTCGACCTCCAGCCCGGTCATCGGGTCGTCGGTGTCGAAGCGCGCCTCGCGCAGCATCCGGGCGAAGACGTCGAGGTTGCGACGCACCTTCTCCCGGTGGCGCGTGCGGTCAGCGCGGGAGAACTCCTGAGCATCCACCTCTTCGCCCATGTCTGCACCCTAGGTGCGGCGTCAACGCCCCAGGCCCACCGTCCAGTCGAACTCCCCCTCCCACGTGTCGGGTGGGACCGCCCGAGTCAGCAGCTCGGCGACCAGGCCGGCGAGCGAGTAGCCCGGGTCGACCTCGATGCAGCGATCCACGGCGCACCACGCCAGCGCGCCCTGGCCGGCCTGCCAGGAGGCGAAGGCCAGCAGCGCGGCCGGTGCCGGGACCAGTGGGTCGGGCGCACGGCGAACGACGTCCGTCCAGAGCTCGACGTGCTCCCTGGCCAGGTCGCGCCGCAGCGGCGACCAGGCGGCGTCGCGGACCCGGACGTCGAGCATCCCGCGCAGCAGCCGCGCCACCTCGTCGTCGCTGGGCACGGTCCGGGACGCGACGTGGCCCACCACGAGGTCGCGCACCCACGTCCCCTCGTCGAGCGCCGGCGGCGGGTCGCCGGTCAGCGCCGCCAGCGCGGGCACCACCCGCCCGACGAGCACGGGGTCGGGGGCGATCGTCTCGGCCAGCCGGTCGCGGGAGGCGTGCACGACCCGGCCGTCGTAGACCGCCTGCGCAGCGAAGGGGTGCGCGGACAGGTCGTAGGGCGTGCCGTCGAGGGGCAGGCCCGGCCGGCTGGGCACCGGCCACCACCGGCTGCCGTCGGTGCGCAGCGCGTCGATCACCTCGACGCCTGCGCGTCGCAGCGCGCGTGCCGTCGCCTCCACGGCCCGGTCGGCGAACCGGTCGCGCTCGCTGTAGGCGACGAGGAACGCCAGCGGAGCCCGGTGCTCGCCGGCCGGTGCGGCCAGCATCGCCGCCATCTCCGCGAGATCGCACGCGTCCTCGGGCAGGTCGACGCGGGCGTGGAAGGGCGGGTCGCTGCCGAAGGTGAGCATCACCATCGACTCCGTCGGCTCGAAGCCGAGGACGACGGGCACGACGGCGAGCACGTCCTCGGGCGTGCGGGCGGTGAGGGTGGTCGTGGGGCTGGTCTGGTCTGCGGTCATGCCTCGACGGTCCCCGGGTCGTCCGACATCGGGGGCGACCCGGACGGCGGGCTGTGGAGATCTCGTTCAGAGAGGCGCCTGTGGGCGGTAGGTGGCCCGTCCCGGTGCCGTCGGCGGCCCGCGATAGGTTGCGGCTGTGCGAGCGGTGGCGTCGGTGCTGCACCTCGACCTCGACGCGTTCTTCGCGGCGGTCGAGCAGCGGGACAAGCCGTCCCTGCGCGGCAAACCGGTCGTCGTCGGCGGTGTCGGCGGTCGTGGCGTGGTGTCGACGGCGTCCTACGAGGCGCGCCGCTACGGCGTCCGCTCCGCCATGTCGACCCGCGAGGCCCGGGCGCGCTGCCCGCACGCGGCGTTCCTCTCCGGGCGCTTCCACGCCTACCGCTCGACCAGCGACCAGGTGATGGGCGTGCTGCGCTCGATCTCGCCGCTCGTCGAGCCGCTCTCGCTCGACGAGGCGTTCGTCGACCTGGCCGCCGCCGACGTCGTCGCGCACCCCGGACTCACGGACCTGTCCCTGCCATCGGTCACGGCGTTCGCCGAGGAGCTGCGGACCCGGATCACCGAGGTGACCGGCGGGCTGACCGCGTCCGTCGGGATCGGCACATCGAAGTTCATCGCGAAGGTCGCCAGTGACCTTGACAAGCCCGACGGGCTGGTCGTCGTCCCGCCCGGCACCGAGCAGGACCTCCTGCGCCCGATGAGCGTCACCGTGATCCCCGGGGTCGGTCCGGCCACCGCGGAGCGACTGCGTCGGGCCGGCGTGCACACGGTCGCGGAGCTCGAGATGCTCAGCGAGGACGAGCTGGTCCGACTCCTCGGCAAGGCCAGCGGCCACTGGCTGCACAGCCTCGCCCGGGCCCAGGACGACCGGCCGGTCGTGGCCGAGCGCGAGGCCAAGTCGGTGAGCGTCGAGGGGACCTACGACCACGACCTCACCGACCGCAGCCTGATGGAGCACCTGCTGACCCGGCAGGCGGCCGACGTCGCCCGCCGGCTGCGCAAGAGCGGTCTGTCCGGGCGCACCGTGACGATCAAGGTGCGGATGCACGACTTCACGACGCTGAGCCGGTCCTCGACCCTCGCCTCCCCCACCGACACCGCCGCCACGATCGCCCGGCTGGCGCGCGGCCTGCTCGCCGACCTGGACACCTCCGGCGGCGTACGCCTGCTCGGCGTCGGCGTCTCCGGGCTCGCCGACTGGGTGCAGGAGGACCTCTTCGGCGAGACGGCCGAGGAGGACGACGAGCTGCCCGAGGTCGAGGTGCCGCACCACTCGCGACGGGCCTGGGCGCCGGGCATGGACGTCGAGCACGCCGAGATGGGCCGCGGCTGGGTGTGGGGCTCGGGTCGCGGCGTCGTGACCGTGCGGTTCGAGACCGCGGCGAGCCCGGCCGGGCCGGTACGCAGCTATGCCGAGGACGACCCGGAGCTCAGTCCGTGGACCCCGCCCGAAGCTGGAGAGCAGAGTCCCGGCGAGCAGGGCCCGGACGAGCAGGAGTGAACCGGACCGCCTCGCCCGGCCGGAGCTGCGCGCACTGCCACAGGTCGTCCTCCTCGACGACGGCCAGTACCGGGTAGCCCCCGGTCGGTGGGTGATCGGCCAGGAACACGATCGGCACCCCGTCCGGCGGCACCTGCACCGCGCCGAGCACCATCCCCTCGCTGGGCAGCTCGTCGGTGCGGATCCGCGGGATCGACGGCCCGTCGAGGCGCAGCCCGATCCGGTTGGAGTCGGCGGCCACGGCGTACGACGTGGCGCAGAGCCGCTCGATCGCGTCGTCGGCGAACCAGTCAGCGCGCGGCCCGACCCGCACCCGCAGCGGACCGCGGCGCGGCGGTCGAGGTGCGTCCAGCGGTCGCGGCTGGCCGTGCGGCTCTCCCACCGGAAGCACGGTCCCGGCCTCGACCCGCGGCGGGCCGACCCAGGCCAGGGTGTCGGTGGACCGCGAGCCCAGCACAGGCGGCACGGCGATGCCGCCAGCCACGGCGACGTAGCTGCAGACCCCGCTGGTGGGTGTCTCGACGCGGAGCGTGGCGCCGGCGGCGAGCCACTCGGCCCGGGCGTGGTCCCGGCCGGCGCCCGTGACCGCGACCCAGCATCCGCCGTCCTCGGCACGCAGCTCCAGTCCACCGAGGACGGCCTCGAGCACGGCCGCGTCGGCGTCGTTGCCGGCGAGCCGGTTGGCGAGCGCGGCGGCGGGGGCGTCGAGGGCGCCCGCCCGGGCGACCCCGAGGTGAGCGAGGCCGTGGCGGCCGCGGTCCTGGACGGTCACCAGCGGGCCGGTGGCGAGCACGTGGAGGGCGGTCATCGCGGGACGAACCGCACTCGGGTGCCGGGCGCCAGCAGCGCCGGCCGGTCACGGGTCGGGTCCCACAGCGTCACCGCGGTGCGGCCGAGGAGCCGCCAGCCGCCGGGCGACGCGGTCGGGTAGACGCCGCACCACGTGCCGGCGAGGCCGACCGAGCCGGGCTCGACCCGCGCACGCGGCGCCTCCAGCCGGGGTACGGCGAGGTCCGCCGGCAGTCCCGACAGGTAGGAGAAGCCGGGAGCGAAACCGCAGAACGCGGCGACGTACTCCACCTCGGAGTGGCGGGTGACCACGCCGGCCACGTCGGTCCCCCAGGCGTCGGCCACGAAACCCAGGTCGGGCCCGTCGTACACCACGGGCACCTCGACCCGCTCCCCCTCGGGTGGTCGGCCCGAGGGACTCCAGCCGGCGAGCAGGTCGCGGAGGGCCGCCGGGTCGGCGACCCCGTCGAAGAGCACCGTCCGGGCCGCGGGCACCACCTCACCCGCGTCGACGCCGGTCGATCGCGCCCAGGTCGCGAGGTCGAGGGCCTGGACGGCGTCGCGAACCTCCGCGAGGACCGCGGAGCGGCCGACAGGGTGCAGGTGCATGAGGCCAGTCTGGTGCAGTTCACACAGACGTCACGCGGACGGCGTTGCGCGTGGACCGGGTCGCGTCCACCATGAAATGGATGAAGGGCCCCCGGTGGTATGAGCACCAGGGGCCCTTCGCTTCGACCGGCTCGGTGACGTCCGGTCGACCGGGCTCTCGCCACCATCCCGCCGTCCCCGTCACCGGGCCGGCGCCGTGGGTTGCCCCGCGGTGCGGATCGTGGTTCCTGTCCGATCCCCAGACCCCCGTTGCCGGTGATCTGGTGAGGAGAGTTCTACGTGGTCCGCGTCACACCCCGCAAGGGGTCGCGCGAAGATTCCGGCGGTCCTACAGGCTCGTCCACAGGTCGGGGTCGCTCATCCACAACAGGAGCCGACTCTCCACAGACCGCGGTCCAGACCTGTGGGCAGACCTGTGGATCAGGACTCGAGGGAGACGGTGCCGTCCAGGTCCTTGACCCGGAGCGTGACGTCCTGGCTGTCGTCGCCGAAGAGGAGCGTGCAGCCGAAGGTGGTGTCGGGGTCCTGCACGATCACGGCGTCGTCGCCGCAGTCGGCCTCCGCGTCGGCCAGGCCCTGGTCGGTCGCCTGCTGCAGGAGGTAGTCGACGACCTTGTCGGTCGAGATGATCGCCTGCGCGGGCGCGATGTCGAACTTCACGTCGTCGTCGGTGACCGTGGTGAAGGTGACCGTGTACGGCGCCTCCACCCCCTCGATCGTGACGGTGCACTCGATCGACGCACCCTTCTCCGGGTCGGAGTCGTCGGGGCAGCTCGCGTCGGAGACATCGAGGTCCGGGGTCACGTCCTGCTGGGCCTTCTGCACCTGGTCCGCGACGTCGGCGGGGTCGTAGCCCCCGCCTCCGACCGAGACGGATCCGCTGCAGGCGCCGAGAGCGAGGAGGACGGGGGCGATGGCGGCCGCGGTCAGTGCGCGGCGGAGCGTCATGGTCACCCGGTCATGATCGGGCGTGCGGGTCGGGCGCTGAGCGGTTTCCCCGCTACAGCCCCTGCAGTTCCAGACCAGCGCCGACCAGGGCCCGACGTACGGCGGCGGCGTGGGCGACCGCGCCCGGACTGTCCCCGTGCAGGCAGAGCGAGTCGACGGTCCCGGCCAGCGCGAGGGCCTGCGCCACGATCGCGCCCTCCTCGGTGACCAGGGCGCCGGACTCCGAGCGCGGGACCAGCCGGCCGTCGGGCGTGTAGCCGCGGTCCGGGAAGCCCTCGAGCAAGGTCGTGCGACCGGCCTCCGCCGCCAGGGCGAGCAGCCGGCCGGGCATCCCCAGCACCGGGAGGGGGCCTCCCCCGTCGAGCACCGAGCCGTCGAGCACCGCCCGCGCCTGCTCCTCGTCCTCGAGGACGCGGTGGTAGAGCGCGCCGTGCGGCTTGAGGTAGCGCACCGTCGTACCCGCCGCCGCTGCGATCTCGGCCAGGGTGCCGACCTGGTCGGCGACCTGCTCGCGGAGCACGTCGTACGTCACGTCGCGCCGCACCCGCCCGAAGTGCTCCCGGTCGTCGTACGACACCTGCGCGCCGACCGAGACCCCGAGCCGCGCGGCCTCCTCGCAGACCGCGCGCATGATCGCGGCGCTGCCGGCGTGGTAGCCGCACGCCACGTTGGCGCTGGTGACGACGGCGAGCAGCGCGGCGTCGTCGGTGACCTCCTCGCCGAGGTCGGCGTTCAGGTCGATGGTCTGCCTGCTCGAGGGGGCGTGCACGCCCCGACGCTATCGTCGCGACATGCAACCCCCCGTCGCCGAGAAGCGCACCACCAGCACCGAGATCCACGGCCACACCCGCACCGACGACTACGAGTGGTTGCGCGACAAGGAGTCGCCCGAGGTCACGGCCTACCTCGAGGCCGAGAACGAGTTCACCCAGGAGCAGACCGCCCACCTCGCCGACCTGCGGCAGGCGATCTTCGACGGCATCAAGGCGCGCACCCGCGAGACCGACCTGTCGGTGCCCACGCGCAACCGCGGCTTCTGGTACTACGGGCGCTCCTTCGAGGGCAAGGAGTACGGCGCGAGCTGCCGCGTCCCGGTCACGGACCAGGACGACTGGACTCCCCCGAGGCCCGCTGAGGACACCACCCCCGACCAGCCCGCGCTGCCCGGCGAGCAGGTGCTGCTCGACCTCGACGCCCTCGCCGAGGGGCACGAGTTCTTCTCGCTCGGCGGCTCGTCCGTCAGCCCCGACACGACGCTGCTGGCCTACTCCACCGACGTCGTCGGCGACGAGCGGTACACGATCCGGGTCAAGGACCTCGCGACCGGCGAGCTGCACGCCGACGAGATCGTGGGCGTGATCGGCGGCGCCACCTGGGACCGCGCGAGCGAGAACTTCTACTACACGACCCTCGACGACTCCTGGCGTGCCGACAAGATCTGGCGGCACCGGCTCGGGACCACCCAGGAGGAGGACGAGCTGGTCCACCACGAGACCGACGGCCGCTTCTGGGTCGGCGTGGGGCGCACCCGCACGGACCGCTTCCTGGTGATCGCGTCGGGCTCGAAGACGACGAGCGAGTACCGGTTCCTCGACGCCGACGACCCCGACGCCGGCTGGCGGGTCTTCTCCGAGCGGGTCGAGGGGCTCGAGTACTCCCTGGACCACGCCGTGATCGCCGGCGAGGACCTGTTCCTGGTGATGCACAACCACACCGGCCCCGACTTCGAGCTGGCCACCGCGCCCGTCGCACCCACCCCGGCGGCGGGCTGGCGGCCGCTCATCGCGCACGACCCCGCCGTACGCCTCGAGGACGTGGACGCGTTCGCCGGCCACCTCGTCGTGCACCAGCGCAGCGAGGGGCTGACCCAGCTGCGCATCCTCGAGCTCCACGACGAGGGCGTCGCGGACGACTACCTCGTCGAGTTCGACCACGAGATCTACACCGTCGGCTCGGCGGGCAACCCGGGCTTCCACCAGCCCACCGTGCGGCTGGGCTACACGACGATGGCGGTGCCGCCGTCGGTCTACGACTACGACGTGCGCAGCCGCGAGCTCACGCTGCTACGGCGTACGCCGGTGCTGGGCGGGTACGACGCCGCCGACTACGAGGAGCACCGGCTCTGGGCGACCGCCGAGGACGGCGCGCGGGTGCCGATCTCGATCGTGGCCCGTCGCGGGCGGACCGGCCCGGTGCCGACGCTGCTCTACGGGTACGGCGCCTACGAGGCGTCGATGGACCCCTACTTCTCGATCGCGCGGCTCGCGATGCTCGACCGCGGCGCGGCGTTCGCGATCGCGCACGTGCGCGGCGGCGGCGAGATGGGGCGGCACTGGTACGACGACGGCAAGCTCTTCGCCAAGCAGCACACGTTCTCCGACTTCGTCGCCTGCGCCCGCCACCTCGTCGAGGCCGGCTGGACCACCGCGGACACCCTGGTGGCCGAGGGCGGCAGCGCCGGCGGCCTGCTGATGGGCGCGGTCGCCAACCAGGCGCCCGAGCAGTTCGCGGGCATCGTCGCGCAGGTGCCGTTCGTGGATGCGCTCACCACCATGCTCGACGCCACCCTGCCGCTCACCGTCACGGAGTACGACGAGTGGGGCAACCCCGAGGACGACCCGGCGGTCTTCGACTACATGGCGTCGTACGCGCCCTACGACAACGTCGCGGCGGTGGACTACCCCCCGATCCTCGCCGAGACCTCACTCAACGACACCCGGGTCCTCTACGTGGAGCCCGCGAAGTGGATCGCGCGGCTGCGCGCGACGGCCGTCGGGCGTCGGGACTTCCTGCTCCGGACCGAGATGTCGGCCGGTCACGGCGGCGTCTCCGGGCGTTACAAGTCGTGGCACGACCGGGCGTTCACGCTCGCCTGGATCCTCGACCGGATGGGCCTGGCCGGGGCTGAACCCTCAGCTCGCCCCTGAGAAGTCCCTGAGAGTACGTCGCCGACGCAACTCCTGAGGCCTCTCGCACGTCGTCAGGGGTGAAGGGTCCACGTTTGCAGCGGGAATCCAGCGGACACCGTGGACGTTGTTGAAGACGTGTGAGGACGCAGTGGCGTCGTCACCGACGGAAGGAGGGCGTCCCATGGCTACACGTACCGCGCCGGGCCGAACGCGCGAGATCGAGGGCCGCGACAGCGTCGGCCTCTACCTCGACGAGATCGCCCGCAACCCCCTGCTGGACGCCGAGTCCGAGGTCGAGCTCTCCAAGGCGATCGAGGTCGGCCTGATGGCCGAGCACCTGCTCGCCGAGGGCCGCGTCGGTCGCAAGAAGGGCGGCGCCCCGATGTCGGCCTCCCAGGAGGAGCTCGAGTGGCTCGCCGAGGAGGGCCAGAAGGCCGTCCAGACGTTCATCACCGCCAACCTGCGGCTGGTCGTCTCGATCGCCCGCAAGTACGGCCGGGCCCAGATGCCGATGCTCGACCTGATCCAGGAGGGCAACACCGGCCTGATCCGTGCGGTCGAGAAGTTCGACTACACCAAGGGCTACAAGTTCTCGACGTACGCCACCTGGTGGGTGCGGCAGGCGATCACCCGCGGCATCGCGCAGCAGGCTCGCGTCGTACGCCTCCCCGTGCACGTCGTCGAGGAGCTCAACCAGGTCGGCGGCGCCCGCCGTACGCTCGAGCGCCAGCTGGGCCGGGACCCCGACCCGCAGGAGATCGCGAACGAGCTCGGCATGAGCATCGACCGCGTCCTCGACCTGATGGCCTGGGGCCGCGAGCACGTCAGCCTGGACTCGCCGATCGACGAGGACGGCGACACCTCGCTGGGTGACCTGATGGCGCAGGAGACCTCGCCGGGTCCCGACCTGACCGTCCTCGACGTGGAGTCGCGCGAGCGGCTCAACTCGCTGGTCGGCCAGCTCGACGACCGCGCCGCGGACATCATCCGCTCGCGCTACGGCTTGGTCGACGGTCGGCAGCACAAGCTCGCCGACATCGGTCTGAAGCACGGCATCTCCGCCGAGCGGGTCCGGCAGCTGGAGCGCGAGGCGCTCCAGAAGCTGCGCCGCCTCGGCGACCCCGACCTGGCTGCCTGACGGCAACCAGCCGCTCGACCCCGTCCGATCACTCGGGCGGGGTCGAGACCATTTCGGGGCCGCCGTTTTCACCGTTTGGTCACCAACCGCAGACCCGGCGGATAGTCCCTGACGTTCTGGCCCCGGAATCCTCTGAGACGGGACCGAATCGTCAGGGACTACCCCGACAGCTCCGCAAAGACCTCCTCCACCCGCGCGCGCAGCTCGTCGCGGGTGCCGGTGTTGACGATCAGGTGGGTGGCGATCTCGCGGCGCTGCGCGGGGGTGGCCTGGGCGGCGATCCGCGACTCGGCGTCCTCCCGGGTCCAGCCGCGGTCGCGCAGCATCCGCTCGACCTGCACCTCCGCCGGGGTCTCGACCACGATGACCGCGTCAAACGTGTCTGCCCGGCCGGACTCCGCGAGCAGCGGGATGTCGTGGATGACGAGCCCGTCCTGCGGTGCGGAGGCCTCGAGCGCGGCGTACCTCTCGAAGACGAGCGGGTGCACGATCCCCTCGAGCACCTTGCGCCTGGCCTCGTCGTTGAACACGATCCGGCCGACGGCGGCGCGGTCCATGTCGCCGTCCGGGGTCAGGATCTCCGGGCCGAAGGCCTCGACGACCTGGGCGAGCCCGGGCGTCCCCTTCTCGACCACCTCACGCGCGAGCTTGTCGCCGTCGATGACGACGGCACCCAGCTCGGCCAGGATCGCGGACACCGTGCTCTTGCCCGAGGCGATGCCTCCGGTGAGTCCCACTCGCATGGGACTCATCCTGCCCGAGGGCCGCTACCCCCTGTACGTCCGGCACGGCTGGCTGCGCAGCGAGCCGCAGGCCGGCGCGCTCTTGGGCACGTCGATGCCGGCGACGAGCGGCAGCACGATCCGCGACCGGTGCGCCCGGTCGGTGGCGACCTGGACCCGCTCGCCGTGCGAGATCGTGTCGAAGGCCCACAGCGGGCGGGAGTTGCCCGGGGCGTCGAGGGTGATCCGGATCCGCGAGCCCTTGCGGAAGGGCTGCGCGAACGGGAACAGCTCGACCCGCACCCGGGTGAACCGCTTGCTCGACAGCGGCCGCGCGTCGGCCTCCCGGTTGGTGTGCACCGGTGAGATCGGCGTCGACTTCGCCACGGCCAGCTTGCGGTGGCTCGCCCGGAGCCAGCCCGACTGCACGTAGACCTCCTTGCCGTTGGGCCGCACCTCGCTCAGGGTGACCTCGAGGTCCGTGTCGTGGGCGCGCGGGGTGCGGACCCACAGGTCGACCGAGCCCGTGCCGATCGCGACGGCCGTCCGCTTCAGCGGCGGCGTGATCCAGCTGAGGCCCTTGCCCTGCGGGATCTGCTTCCAGTGGTACGCCGGGTGCGCGGCCCAGATGCCGCTGCTCGATCCGGTGTACGTCGTCGGAGGCAGCGCCGACGGGTCGGCGCTGTAGCTGCGCACGCGAGCCTTCTTCGGCGCCAGCGTCGTCGGCTTCGCCGCGAGCTTGCCGCCCGGGGTGAGGAACCACGCCGTCGCCTTGGCCCTCTTGATCGGCCACGACGGGAAGGACTTCTCGAAGCGCGGCAGCGGCGCCCCGGAATGACCGGCGACGGCGCCCTCCTCGAAGAGGATCCGGATCGGCTTCTGCGCCTGGAACTTCGCCAGCGCCTGCTGGTAGCTGAGGCCGGAGTAGTCCAGGCCCTGCGGCATCTGGAGCCCCTTCACGCCCGTGATCGAGCTCGAGACGAGCGGTCCCACGAACGCCTTGGCGCCGGTCGGCGTGCGGCGAGCGACGTACAGGTCGAGGAAGTCGGCGTACCGGTCGAGCACGCCGAGGCTCAGCGACTCGGTGTGCGAGCCGTTGACCATCGTCGCGTAGAGATGGGGCGTGCCGGTGAAGTCGTCGAGCATCGACGGGAAGTGGCCGCCGGTCTGCTCGTCCTGCCACGCGCCGGCCAGGAAGACCGGCACGTTGATCTTCTTCACGAACAGCATCGGCGAGATCGGGTCGCCGACCGCCTTCGTGTAGAAGGGGTTGTCGTTGATCAGGGCGAGCAGGTCGGGGTTCTGCAGGCGCACCGCCTGGTTGGCCTCGCAGGTCGTGTCCCCGCCGTCGACGCGTCCGCGCTCCCAGCCCTGGCCGTACGGCTCCGCCTGCTCGTCCCGCTCGGTGGCCCACGGGACCGCGAAGCCGGTGTTGAGGATGCCGCCCGGGTAGAGCGTGCCCTGGTAGGTGTCGTCGATGACCGACAGCGGCGAGATCGCGGACAGGTGCGGCGGCTGGGTCTGCGCGACGTACAGCTGCTCGATGCCCGGGTAGGAGATGCCGACCATGCCGACCTCGTGGAACTTCGCCCACGACTGGGCCGCGATCGTCTCGATCACGTCGTAGCCGTCCAGGCTCTGGATCGCCTCGAAGGCCCGGAACGAGCCGCCCGAGCAGCCGGTGCCGCGGATGTTGACGCCCACGTAGGCGTAGCCCAGCGCGGTGTAGATCTGCGCCATCCGGGTGTTGGCCGGGTTGCTGGGGTCGTAGCCCGAGTACTCGACGACCGTCGGGTAGGGGCCGGCGCCGGAGGGGAGGACGACGTTGGCCGAGAGCGTCGTGCCGTCGCGGGTCTGGATGTAGCTGAAGCCCGCCGGCAGCGTCTGGCCGGCGTAGAACGACTGCGCCGGGGCCGGGTCGTCGTAGTCGGTGACCGTCGCGACCTCCGACTCGGCGGGGCCGCTCGTCGTACGCACCGTGTAGCTGCCCTTGTCCAGCTCGCGCCAGGCCAGGCTGCCCGCCGTGTCGACGGTGCCGGTGCCGACGACCGCGTTGCCGCTGTCGACCAGCTCCATCGTGACGCCCGGCGTCGCGCCCAGCACGTAGAGCTGGTTGACGCTCCCCCGCAGTGCGAACGGCGTCGGGTCAGCGTTGGCGGCTCCCGTCGAGGTCGCGGTGAGCGCGCCCGCGGCGAGTGCTGCGACCGCGATCGCGACGAGTGACGACCGTCTCATGTCTCCCATGGAGCGGATCGTGCCACGTCCCGCCCCCGGCGCGCGCCCGTTGCGATGATTCCCGCCCGTACGGGTGGTCGAAGCAGGCATGGCAACGGTGATCATGCACGCAGTGGTGTCGGTCGACGGCTTCATCGCCGACGAGCACGACGAGGTGGGACCGCTCTTCGACTGGTACTTCAACGGGGACACCCCGATCGTGGAGGCCGAGGGCGAGGCGCACGGCCCCTTCCGGATCAGCCGACAGTCCGTCGACTACGTCCGGTCGCTGTGGGAGGGCATCGGCGCGACCGTCCAGGGCCGGCACCTCTTCGACCTGACCAACGGGTGGGATGCGAGCCCTCCGGCCGGCGACCACCTGGTCGTGGTGTCGCACCGGCCGAAGCCGGACGGCTGGCACCCCGAGGCCGACGTACCGTTCTTCGACGACGTCGCGGCCGCGATCCAGGAGGCCAAGCGCCGGGCCGGCGATCGCATCGTCGCGGTCTGCGCGGGCGCGGTCGGCGGTCAGGCCCTCGCGCTCGGGCTGGTCGACGAGGTCGCCATGGACGTCGTGCCGGTGGTCTTCGGCTCCGGCAAGCGCTACTTCGGCGCCGTCGACTCCCAGCACCTGCTCCAGGACCCGAGCGTCGTCATCCAGGGCGACCGGGTGCTGCACCTGCGCTACCCGGTCGCCCGCTGAGGCTAGGCTTCGCCGGGTGCGCGAGCCGGTCCCCTTCGAGGTGTTCCAGGACGGCGTCTACCTCCACGGCACGAAGGCGGACCTCGCCGTCGGCGACCTGCTCGTCGCGGGTCGCGAGTCGAACTTCGAGGTCGGCCGCCTGATGAACCACATCTACTTCACCGCCACCCTCGACGCCGCCGTCTGGGGCGCGGAGATGGCCGCCGGTGACGGCCCCGGACGGGTGTACGTCGTCGAGCCGTGCGGCGAGTTCGAGGACGACCCGAACGTGACCGACAAGAAGCACCCCGGCAACCCCACCCGCTCCTACCGCAGCCGCGACCCGCTGCGCGTTGTCGGCGAGGTCACCGACTGGGTCGGCCACCCGCCGGAGCGGCTGCAGGCCATGCGCGACGGCCTCGCCACGCTGCGGACCGAGGGACGTGCGGTGATCTACGACTGACGGTGTGTCATCCGACCGACCGGGTCGCCGATGGCGCTCTGGCCCAACCCCGCGTCGATCAGCTCCTCCCAGCAGGACAGGAAGTCCTCGCTGAGGTGGTCGTTGCCGTCGAGCGCGCCGGACACGACGGCGCCGGTGCGCACCATCATCAGCTGCTGGGCGGTGGCGCGCGGGGTCCGGTGGTCGAGGCGCCGCAGCAGTTCCTCGAACCGGGCCGTCACCCAGGTGCGGATCTCGCGGGCGTAGACGCGCGAGATGTGCGTGCCGGTGAACTCCGCCGACGCGTTGATGAAGGGGCAGCCGCGGCTGACGCCACCGAAGTCGTCGCGGGTCAGGACGGCCGCGAGCTCGGTGAGCGCGGCGCGCGGGTCGTCGGCGTACGCAGCGATGACGCCGTCGACCTGGTCGTGGTCCCAGGCCGAGCGGCGGTCGAGGTACGCCGCGACGAGGTCGTCCTTCGACGGGAAGTGCCGGTAGAGGGTGACCCGGGTGACCGACGCCTCGGCGATGATCCGCTGGATCCCGACGGCGTGGATGCCCTCGTCGTAGAACAGCCGGTCGGCCGTCTCGAGGATCCGCTGGCGGGCCGCGGACGGTCGCGTCTCGCCCATCGCCGCACCCCCTTGCCACTCCCGCTCGATCGGCCCTACGTTATGCCCTGAGTGGGTAGACCGGTCGGTCTACCCCCGTCACGGGAGGGAAAACCGATGAGCGCACCCGTCCTCTTCATCCACGGTCTCTGGCTGCACGCGCGGTCCTGGGACAGCTGGATCGAGCTGTTCACCGAGGCCGGGTACGCCGCCTCCGCACCCGGCTGGCCCGGCGACCCGGACACGGTCGAGGCCGCCCGCGCGAACCCCGACGAGATCGCCGACCACGGCATCGACGACGTGGTCGCCCACTTCGCCGAGGTGATCGCCGGCCTCCCGGAGAAGCCGATCCTGGTCGGCCACTCCTTCGGCGGCATGATCGCCCAGCGGCTCCTCGGCGAGGACCTGGCCGCGGCCGCGGTCGCCATCGACGCCGCCCAGATCAAGGGCGTGCTGCCGCTGCCGCTGTCCGCCCTCAAGGCGACGCTCCCGGTGTTCAAGAACCCGGCCAACAAGCACCGCGCGGTGTCGCTGACGGCGGAGCAGTTCCGCTTCGCGTTCGGCAACGCGATCCCGCCGGAGGAGTCCGACAGCCTCTTCGAGCAGTGGGCGATCCCCGCGCCGGGCAAGCCGCTCTTCGAGGCCGCTGCGGCCAACTTCAACCCGCACTCCCCCGCCAAGGTCGCCACCGACAACTCCGGTCGCGGCCCGCTGCTGCTGATCATGGGCGGCAAGGACAACACCGTCCCCGAGGCCGTCACCAAGTCGACGCTCAAGCAGTACCGGCACAGCGAGGCGGTCACCGAGATCTTCGAGTTCCCGGACCGGGCGCACTCCCTGACGATCGACCACGGCTGGCGCGACGTCGCCGACAAGTCGCTGTCGTGGCTGAAGGACCAGGGTCTCTGACGATGGACCTGGGTCTGACGGGTCGGACCGCCGTCGTCACGGGGGCGAGCCGCGGCATCGGGCTCGCCATCACCCGGGCACTCTCCGCGGAGGGTGTCCGGGTCGTCGCAGGCGCCCTCAAGGGCAGTCCCGAGCTCGACGAGCTGGCGGCCGCCGGCGACGTGCACCCGGTCTCCGTCGACCTCACGACGCCCGACGGCCCCGCCGCGCTCGTCGAGTCGGCGGTGGGGACGCTGGGCAGCCTCGACATCCTGGTCAACAACGTCGGCGCCGTACGACCGCGCCTGGAGGGCTTCCTGGCCCTCACCGACGAGGAGTGGGACTGGGACCTGACGATCAACTTCCTCGCGGCCGTGCGCACCATGCGCGCCGCGATCCCCCACCTCACCGGGCGTCCGGGCGCGAGCATCGTGACGATCAGCTCGGTCAACGCCTTCCTCCCCGACCCGGGGGTCATCGGCTACAGCGCAGCCAAGGGCGCGCTGACCAACCTGTGCAAGTCCCTCTCCAAGGAGCTCGGCCCGGCCATCCGGGTCAACACCATCAGTCCGGGCCCGGTCGAGACCGACCTGTGGCTGGGCAGCAGCGGGGTCGCGGCGACGGTCGGCGGCGCGAGCGGCACCGACGCGGCGGACGTCGTACGGCGTCAGGCGGCGGCCGCGGCGACGGGCCGGTTCACCCGGCCCGGGGAGATCGCCGACCTGACGGCCTTCCTCGCGAGCGACCGTGCGGCGAACATCACCGGCAGCGACTTCGTGATCGACGGCGGGTTGATCACCACGTTGTGAGCCGCTGTCGGTGCCATCGCCTAGGTTGGTCCCCGTGAGCGAAGCATGAGCAAGACCGACGAGCTGCGCGCGATGCGCGAGGCCAAGTACGCACGAGCCGCTGCCGCCCGGGGTGGTCAGCCGCAGGCCCGACCCAAGCCCGTCCCGGTCGCGCCGGAGCCCGCGCAGAAGGCGAGCAAGGCGGCCGGGGCGCCCGCCGCCGAGACCGAGACCGACGGCCTCTGCGGGCACCGCTCGATGAACGGGCGGACCTGCACCCGTGAGGCCGGGCACGCGGCGAAGAGCCACCGCTACTCCTGATCGACGCTAGTCCTGATCAACGACGAGCCGGAGGATCCGGGCCAGCTCGGCCCGGTCCTCCTGGCTGAGCACCGACAGGCGCTGCTCGGTCGCTGAGCGCCGCGCCTCGTCGAGCACCTCACCGAGCCGGGCGCCGGCCTCGGTCGGCACCACACAGGTCGCCCGCCGGTCGGCCGGGTCCGACTCGCGCGCGACGAGCGACCGTTCCTCGAGCGCGTCCACGACCTCGGTCGCCGAGCGGGGCGCGATCCGCAGCGCCTCGGCCAGCACCGAGAGCCGGACCGACCCGTGCTCGGCCACCACCCGGAGCGCCCGGGCCTGGCTCGGCGTCACGTCGTACGCCGCCATCGACTCGCCGAACGAGCGGCGCAACGAGCGCGCCGCCATCATCAGCAGGTCGCTGGTCGACTCGCCGCCGGGCTCCCGGTCGTGATCGCGGTGGTGGTGCACGGGAACATCCTAGCCAATGCCGTTGTTCCCTCACCATGAGGTAACCTCAGCATATGACCTGACTTCCACCCTGAGAGAGGTGAGCGCATGGCGGAGCCCATGAGCCGCGGCCGCGGAGGCCGCCCACCATCACGTTCCTTGGCCACCAGCCCCGAGTCCCGAGCCGCCGACAAGGCGCAGCTCTCCGACTCCCCCGTCTCCCTGCGCCGGATCGGCCGCCTGTTCGCGCCGCACCGCGCCCGACTGCTCCTCGTGGTCGGCCTGATCGTCGTCAGCTCGGTCGTCGCACTGGCCCAGCCGTTCCTGGTCAAGCACGTCATCGACGTCGCGATCCCCCAGCAGGACGTGTCCCTGCTGGTCACCTGCGTCCTGCTCATGGTCGGCATCGCCGTCGCGACCTCCGCGATCGGCGTCGTGCAGTCCTGGCAGTCGACCACCGTCGGCCAGCGCGTCATGCACCGCCTGCGCGCGGACCTGTTCGGCCACCTCCAGCGCCAGTCCGTCGGCTTCTTCACCCGCACGCGCGGCGGCGAGATCCAGTCGCGGGTCGTCAACGACATCGGCAGCATGCAGTCCGTCGTCACCTCGACGGCCACCTCCATCGCGTCCAACCTGACCACCGTGGTCGGCACCGTCATCGCGATGCTGGCGCTGAGCTGGCAGCTCGCGCTCATCACGCTCGTCGTGCTGCCCCCGGCCGTGCTGCTCACCCGGAAGGTCGCGCAGCTGCGCTACGCCGTGACCGCGGCCCGCCAGGCCAAGCTCGCCGACCTGCACGTGCAGGTCGAGGAGGGGCTGTCCATCAGCGGCATCCAGCTCACCAAGACCCTCGGCGCCGCGCCCACGCTCGCGCGCCGCTTCGAGCAGACCTCGGCCGACCTGGTCGACCTGGAGGTCCGCTCCCAGCTGGCCGGCCGCTGGCTGATGGCGACGATGAACATCGTCTTCGCCGCCGTACCCGCCGCGCTCTACCTCGCTGCCGGGCTCCCCGCGACCTCGGGCGGGATGACGATCGGCACCCTGGTCGCGTTCGTCGCCCTGCAGAGCGCGCTCTTCCGGCCACTGATGGGCCTGCTCGGCGTCCAGGCCGACGTCACCGCCTCGCTCGCGCTCTTCAGCCGGATCTTCGAGTACCAGGACCTCCCCGTCGAGATCGACGACCCGACCGACCCGGTGCGGCTCGACCGGGTCCGGGGCGAGGTCCGCTTCGACCACGTCGGCTTCGGGTACGGCGCCGCCCCGGTGCTGCACGACATCGACCTGACCGTGCCGGTCGGCGGCTCCCTCGCCCTGGTGGGCGAGACCGGCAGCGGCAAGACCACGCTCGCGTCCCTGGTCGCCCGCCTGCACGACCCGACCGCAGGTGCGGTCCGGATCGACGGGGTCGACGTACGCGACCTGACGCTCGAGGACCTCTCGGCGGCCGTCGGCGTGGTCACCCAGGAGACCTACCTGCTGCACGCCAGCGTCAAGGACAACCTGCTGCACGCCCGGCCGGGCGCGACCGACGCCGAGATCGAGGCCGCCTGCCGGGCGGCGCGCATCCACGACGTCGTCGCCGCGCTCCCGCAGGGCTACGACACGATGGTCGGCTCGCGCGGCCACCGGTTCTCCGGCGGCGAGAAGCAGCGCCTCGCGATCGCCCGCACCCTGCTGCGCAACCCGCGCATCCTGGTGCTCGACGAGGCGACCAGCGCGCTCGACAACGAGACCGAGCGGGACGTGCAGGCGGCGCTCGACGAGCTGGCCGAGGGGCGCACGACGATCACCATCGCCCACCGGCTGTCGACGGTCCGCAACGCCGACCAGATCGCGGTGCTCGCCCAGGGCCGCGTCGTCGAGGTCGGCACCCACGAGGAGCTGCTGCTCCGGGGTGGGCGCTACGCCGACCTGGTCCGCAGCGGGCTCGAGACCGTCGCCGCCTGAGCCAGGGCGGGGTCCGCGTTGAGGGCCGTGGCCCGGCAGACCTCGTCCCAGGGGGTCGGGGTCAGCCCGAGCTCGCGCTCGATCGCGCTCGAGTCGAGCACGTAGGGCCGCTGGAACTGGTACTCGGTCTCCCGCAGCTCACGCATGATCGGCACCACCAGACCACTGAGCGCCAGAGTTCCCCTCGGGAAGCCCTTGACCTTCACGGGCGCCCGACCGGCAGCCCGGCAGACGTCGGCGACGGCCTGCGCCTGGGTGACGGGGGCGTTGGTCGGCGCGTGCCAGACCCGGCCCCAGGTCTGCGGCGCCCCGGCCACGGCGACCAGCGCCCGTGCCATGTCCCGGACGTCGGTGAACGAGTGCGGCACGTCGGGGCGTCCCATCACCCGCACGGTCTTCCCGGCCAGCGCCGCGGGGGCGACCCGGGCGACGTGCCCGGCCTCGACCGTCACGCCGGGACCCATGTAGTCGGAGCCGCGCACCTCGACCGCGCGGATCCGGCCGGCCTCGTGGCGGGCCTTCGCCTCGGCCCACATGCCGGCCCGGATCCGGGCCTTCTTCGTGGTCGCAGCATCCGGGAGGCTCTCGACCATCGGCACGTCGACCGGGCCGTAGCCGTAGAGGCACGACGCGGTCACGAGCAGGGCGCCGGTGCGCTCGGCAGCGACGAGGAACGCCTCCGCGACGGGTGGCCAGAAGGTCGGCCACACCGTGTAGTCGGCCGGGTTCACGCAGTTGTAGATCGCGACCGCACCGTCGGCGAGGTCGGCGAGGCGGTCGGCGTCCGCTGCATCGGCGGCCTCCCGGCGTACGCCGGCGAGGTCCGGACCACTCCCCGAGCGACTGACCAGCAGCACCTCGTGACCGGCCTTGACCAGCTCGAGGGCGGTGGCGCGGCCGACGGGGCCGGCGCCGACGACGACGTGGAGCTCGGACATGGTTCCTCCTGAAGGTCGAAGCGAGAGCACTGCTCTCTGTTAAGACAACAGTGGCACGCGCTGGCCCCAAAAGCAAGAGCACTGCTCTCGAATGTGTCAGGATGGACCCATGGCTCCGAAGTCCCGCGCCGAGAACCGCGCCGAGCAGACCCGCGCGATCCTCGACCGTGCCCGCGCCCAGCTCGCCGAGGTCGGACCGGCCGCCCTGTCGGTGCGGCAGATCGCCCGTGACGTCGGGATGGTCTCGTCCGCGGTCTACCGCTACTTCCCCAGCCGCGACGAGCTGCTGACCGCGCTCATCATCGAGACGTACGACGAGCTGGGCGACGCCGTCGAGGCCGCGGAGTCATCGGTCGCGGACCGCGCCGACCTGGCCGCCCGCTTCGCCGCCATCTGCCACGCCATCCGCGACTGGGCGCGCGCCAACCCGCACGAGTACGCGCTCCTCTACGGCTCCCCCGTCCCCGGCTACGTCGCCCCCGACGACACCGTCACGCCGGCGATCCGCGTGAGCGGCGCCTTCCTTGCCCTGGCCCAGGCCGCCGAGCATGCCGGCGTCAGCACCATCACGACGACGCCCGTCAGCCCGGCCGAGAAGGCAGCCCTCGTCCCGATCCAGGAGTTCCTCGACGGGCCCGTCGACGCCGCCCACCTGGTGCGCTGGCTGATGGCGTGGTCGACGGTCTTCGGCCACACGAGCCTCGAGCTCTTCGGCCACATGCACCGCGGCATCCTCGACTACGACGCGCACTTCCGGCAGGTGAGCGGTCAGCTCGCCGCCGACCTGGGGCTCACCTCGTAGGTGTGCCGGGCTCCGGAGTAGGAGACGGTGACCTCGATCGGTCCGCCCACGCCGTCGCCGGGCGCTGCGTGGACCATCCGCCACCAGGTCCGGCCGTCGTCGCCGGTCGCCCTCGTGGCGCGCTCGACATGACCGTCCGGGAACGTGTACTCGACGTCGAACGCCAGCGCGCCGTCCGGCACGGCGCCGCCCGCCACCAGCACGAGCTCGGACCCCTGGGCCGTCGGCAGCGCGATGCTCGTGACGTCGTACGTCGACGCGTGCTCCTCGGGCGGCAGCGTTCCCGGCGCGAGGACGGTCGTCGTGCCGGCACGCTCGTCGCAGAGGGCGAACCTCTCCCCCGTCGCCCAGACCGTCGTCTCGCCACCTGCGGCGCCGGACGGGAACGTCGCGACCCGGTGCGCGCCGGACAGCACCCGCCCGATCGGGTCGACGCACGTCGACAAGTCCAACGTCGCCTTGCCCGACGGCTCGCTGGGGATCGGGTCGTCGGGCCAGCCCATGGTCCAGTCGGGACCGTGGAGCGTGGCGTCCGACGACGGCGCGACGACGGGCGGTCCGTCGTCGTCCCGGCCCGCGCGGACCACCCAGGCGCCGAGACCGACCACGACGAGCACCGAGGCCGCCGCCACGAGCGGCACCGCCCACGGACGACGGCCTGGCTCGGCTTGGGCGGCGGCCAGGAGCTCGGCGCGGATCCGGGCCCGCGCCTGGTCGGGCAGGGCCTCGTCGGGCGGAGGGGTGAGGTCGTCAGTCATCGGGGTCCTCCCGGGTAGCGACGCCGAGCCGGGCCCGCGCCCGGGAGAGCCGGGACCGCACGGTCCCGACCGGGACGTCGAGCGCTGCTGCGGCCTGCTCGTAGGACAGCCCCGACCAGACGACCAGCGCGAGCACCTCCTGCTCGCGCCGCGGCAGCTCGCGGATCGCGCCCAGCACCGCCTCCATCCGGGCGGACGACGCGATCCGGTCGACGACCCGATCGGCGAGGTCCGGCCCGGCGGCCGGTGCCGGCAGCGCGGCGAGCGCTCGCTGTCGCCGGCGCCCGGAGCGGGTCAGGTTGCGGCAGACGTTGGTGGCGACGCCGTACAGCCACGGGAGCGCGGACCCGTCGAACGCCTCCACCCGGGCCCGGTGCCGCCAGACCTCGAGGAAGACCGTGGCCGTCGCATCCTCGGCCTCGGCCCAGTCCCCCGTCGCGCGGAAGCAGTGGTTGTAGATCCGGTCGGCGTAGCGGTCGAAGAGCGTCGCGAGCGCATCCGGGTCGTCCGCGCGCAGGCCGGCCACCAGGGCCAGCTCGTCACCCTCGGTCGCCACGACGCCTCCTCGCACACCCGATCATGTCCGCAGCCGACCCAGAGTTCCCGGCTAGCGCATCCGGACCCGCACTGCAGGCGACCACGGGCCGGGGACGAGCTGGTGCCAGGACCGCACCCGGAACGAGGCCGCGCCCCGCGGCAGCCGGCCGACCGTCGTCGTCAGCGCCACCACGTTCCGCACCGGGGTCCACCGCCCGGCTCGCCGGACCTGCACGTCGTACGACGACGCGGCACTGCGGTGCCGCCAGGTCAGCTGGGCCCGGTGTGGCGCGATCTGCACCGCGCGCAACCGGGCCGGGGCCAGGACCCGCGGACCCTGCGGCACGCCGACGGTCGTCGCGGCCAACCCCGGGCCGTCCGCGTTGCGGGCGGTGACCGTGATGTCGTAGCTCTCCCCCGCCAGGACGTAGGTGATCGCAACGGACGGGCGCTCGACGGTCGTCGCACCGTGCATGCCGAGCCTGCGACCCGTCCAGCTCACGTCGTACGCCGTCGCGCCGGGCACCGGCGTCCAGGTCACGTTCAGCCGGTGCGAGCCGGGCGTGACGACCAGGCCCGTCGGGCGGCCCGACATCGACGGCGGTGCGGGCACGCCTCGCCCGACGGCCGCGGCGCTCACCCCGGCGGCATTGCGCGCGACCACGGAGATCCGGTACGCCCGCCCTGCCGCCAGCCCGCCGAGTACCACCGGTCCCGAGGCGACGTTCATGGTCCCGTCCTCACCCGGCACGTCGCTCGTCCAGGTGACGTCGTACGACGTGGCCCGTGCGACGTCCGGCCACTCGACGGTGAGCTGCTGAGGTCCGGGTGTCGCGACCACCGGGGCGGGCGGTCCGGCCGGCGGTGCGGCCGGCTCCGGAGGAGCGGTGGGGACCACCTCGACGACGTTGGAGTAGTCGTCCGCGACGGCGGTGCCCTTGACGGCCTGCAGCCGGAACGCGTAGCGATGTCCCGCCACCAGTCCTCCGGCCACCCAGGACGTGCCGACGACGGGGTAGGGCAGGCGGACCCAGTCATCGCCGGCCGTCACGTTCCGCAGCCACACGTACTCCGCGGCGGCGCCGGGCGGACCGGCCCAGCTCAGCTCGGCGCTCCGGTCAGCGGACGCGACCGCGAGCGTGGCGCTCCCCCAGTGCCCGTTGCGCACGACCGGAGGTGTGCCCGCGCCGTCGCCGATCCCGAGCTCGGCCAGGGCGTCCGCGACGCCCGACGCCACCTTGACCTCCCCGGTCGCCGCGAGATGGGCGGAGTCCCAGGTGTCGGTGAACTCCGTGAAGCCGTCACCGGTCTCGGCGACCACGACCCTCGAGTCCTCGTCGTCGAGGGTGGCGGCGACTCCTGGCAGGCCGGCGTTGTAGTCCGGGACATGGTTGATCCACGTCTGCGGCAGCTGCTCGACGACGAAGTCGATCCCCGGGTCGACGGCACGTGCCTCCGCGATCTCGTCAGTCAGCACCTCGGTCAGTCCGTCGGCGTTCAGCTTGTAGGCGAGGTCGTTGAATCCCCGGGCCTCGACCACGACGTCCGGGTCGTACTCGGTGACCAGGTCGGTCATCGACACGTCGGGGAGCCACATCGCCATCCCCCAGCGGGCCGCGTGGTCATGGTCGAAGTCGGGGTCTGCGTAGGCCTGCGACCCGAGCTCCGAGGTCACGATGTCCACCAGGTCGGAGCGCGGCCCCACGAAGTCGACGTCGACGCCGTCCCGCTGGAGCTCCTGCCACAGCCGGTAGCGCCAGGTCCAGTCGCCCGATGAGCCCTGCGCGACGGAGTCGCCGACGATCAGGATCCGCACCGGTGCGGGCGTCGCGGTCGCGGCGACCGGCGGCAGGCCGCCCACGGCGCACGCCAGCGCCAGCACGGCCACGCGGCCGGCCCCCGTACGACGCCTCATCCACTCCCCCGAGCGCTGCGAGTCCGGCGAGACTACCTCTCGCGGCGTGCCTCAGCCAGCGAATCGGCGCCGGTACTGCTGCGGGCTCAGCCCCCGCACCCGTGCGAAGTGGTGCCGCAGCGTCGCCGCGTTGCCGAAGCCGACCTCGTCGGCGATCCAGTCGATGGAGTGGTCGGTGCGCTCGAGGAGCTCCTCGGCGGCCTGCACCCGCTGGCGGGTGACCCAGGAGTGCGGCGTCGTGCCGGTCTCTGCCCGGAACCGGCGCGCGAACGTGCGCGCCGACATGTGGTTGCGGCGCGCCAACGTCTCGACGCCTAGGTCCTCACCGAGGTTGGCGACGATCCACTGCAGCAACGGTCCCAGCGTCTCGGCATCACAGTCCGGCACGGCGTTCGCGATGAACTGCGCCTGGCCCCCGTCGCGGTGCGGAGGCACGACGATGCGCCGGGCCGTCGTCGCCGCCACCTTGGCGCCGAAGTGGTCGCGCATCAGGTGCAGCGAGGCGTCGATGCCCGCCGCGGCGCCGGCGCCGGTCAGGATGTTGCCGTCGTGGCAGTAGAGGACGTCCGGGCTGACCTTCGCCCCGGGGTAGGTCGATGCCAGCAGGTCGGTGTAGCGCCAGTGCGTCGTGCACTCGCGCCCTTCGAGCAGACCGGCCGCACCGATCTCGAAGACGCCGGAGCAGTGCGCGTAGATGGTCGCGTCGCGGGCATCGGCCTCCCGGATCGCCTCGAGCACCAACGGGTCGTGGTCGAGGAAGTCGTACTTCGGCGCGAGGCACACCAGGTCGGCATCGTCGAGGGCCTCGAGCCCGCGCTCCACCACGAGGTCGTAGTCGGAGCGGCCACGCAGCCGGCCCGGACGCGGCGTACAGACCTGGAAGTCGAAGACGGGGTTGTCGTCCTCGGGGTGGTAGGGCTCCCCCCACACCTCCACCAGGGAGCCCAGCCCAAAGGGCTCGGCGCCCTCCTGCACGATCACCGCGACCTTCTTCACCCGGACAGCAAACACCCGATCTGGCAGAAAATCAACGGAGAGTGGCTTTTCTGCCACTCGTGGCAGGATCTCGATAGGCGCAGTATTACTGCCATGACCTTCCTGATGATCCTGCTGCTAGTCGTGGTGGCGCTCAGCGTTGCGAGCGTCTACCTGATCGTCCGTGACGGCCGGGGGCCGCAGCGCCCGCCGGTCTCGCACTTCGAGGACACGCGCTTCCTGTCCTTCGGTGCCCGCTGAAACCCACACCTCCGCACGCACGTCCGCACGCACGAAGGCCCGGTCACCTGACGGTGACCGGGCCTTCGTTCGTTCAGCTGGCTGACGCGTGACTCAGGAAGCGCCGCCGGTCAGCTTCTCGCGGAGCGCCTGCAGCGCCTCGTCGCTGGCGAGCGAGCCACCGGCGTCGACGTCCTCGTCCGCCTCGGCGGAGGAGGAGTACGACGTGGCCTCGCCGGCCTCGGCCTCGGCGACCTTGGCCTCGGCCTGCTGCTTGACGTGCGCCTCCCAGCGGGCGTGCGCCTTGGCGTACTGGTCCTCCCAGACCGCGCGCTGCTCGTCGAAGCCCTCGAGCCACTCGCCCGTCTCGGGGTCGAAGCCCTCGGGGTAGACGTAGTTGCCCTGCTCGTCGTAGGTGGCAGCCATGCCGTAGAGGGTGGGGTCGAAGTCCTCGACGTCACCCGCGGCGGCGGTCTCGTTGGCCTGCTTGAGCGACAGCGAGATCCGGCGACGCTCGAGGTCGATGTCGATGATCTTGACCATGACGTCGTCGTTGACCTGGACGACCTGCTCGGGGATCTCGACGTGACGCTCGGCGAGCTCGGAGATGTGCACCAGGCCCTCGATGCCCTCCTCGACGCGGACGAACGCGCCGAACGGGACGAGCTTGGTGACCTTGCCCGGGACGATCTGGCCGATCTGGTGGGTCCGGGCGAAGTGCTGCCACGGGTCCTCCTGCGTCGCCTTCAGCGACAGGGAGACACGCTCGCGGTCCATGTCGACGTCGAGGACCTCGACGGTGACCTCGTCGCCGACGGCGACGACCTCGGACGGGTGGTCGATGTGCTTCCAGGACAGCTCCGAGACGTGGACGAGACCGTCGACGCCGCCGAGGTCCACGAACGCACCGAAGTTGACGATCGAGGAGACGACACCCTTGCGGATCTGGCCCTTCTGGAGCTGGGTCAGGAAGCCGTGGCGCACCTCGGACTGGGTCTGCTCGAGCCAGGCACGGCGCGACAGGACCACGTTGTTGCGGTTCTTGTCGAGCTCGATGATCTTCGCCTCGAGGGTCTGGCCGACGTACGGCTGCAGGTCGCGGACGCGACGCATCTCGACGAGGGAGGCGGGCAGGAAGCCGCGCAGACCGATGTCGAGGATGAGACCGCCCTTGACGACCTCGATGACGGTGCCTTCGACGACGCCGTCCTCTTCCTTGACCTGCTCGATGGTGCCCCAGGCACGCTCGTACTGAGCGCGCTTCTTGGACAGGATCAGACGGCCTTCCTTGTCCTCCTTCTGGAGGACCAGGGCCTCGACCTTGTCGCCCACGGAAACGACCTCGTTGGGGTCGACGTCGTGCTTGATCGACAGCTCGCGCGAGGGGATGACGCCCTCGGTCTTGTAGCCGATGTCGAGGAGGACCTCGTCGCGGTCCACCTTGACGATGGTGCCCTCGACGATGTCGCCGTCGTTGAAGTACTTGATGGTCGCATCGATCGCGGCGAGGAAGTCCGCCTCGGAGCCGATGTCGTTGACCGCGACCTGCGGGAAGTCGAGGTCGGGAAGGGTGCTCGTCATAAGGAAGGTGTGTCCTTGGATGGATGGAGTCGTGCGGGCACGTCGAAGATCGATTTCACCAGCTCGGAGAGAGTCAGCGAGCGAATGTCCGCTCCGTATGGGGCATCGGCAGACCTTCAGCGCACCCTCAAGACTACGCGCGGGCCGCGACGTACGTCCAACCGACGGTTCCCCGCTCCCGACCGGGGCGCCCAGGGGGGTGACATGGCACCCCCGAGTGTGGGTACGGTCGAGGTGAGCGGGCCGCCGCACCACGGTAGCGGTTCGCGCCGGAGCAACTCGGATCTCGTCGAGCGCCTGTGCTCCCGGGCGCGATCGAGGCAGGGTCCGGGACATGGGCGCTCCGGTCCCCTCTCGGCCCCTCGGAGGTCCGATGAGAATCCACCCACCCCTCGCCATCGGCGTCGGGCTCAGCACGATCGCGCTGTACTCCATCTCGGCGACCGGTACGCCGGCCGCCGCAGCCGCTCCCGCTCCCCCGACCGAGGTCCGTGCGACCACGTCGGCGGAGATCCTGCACCTGTCCGCCCTCGGCGTCCCGGGGGTGACGACGCTGGCCGAGAGCTCGGTCGGCGCCTCCACCGGCTCCGTCACCGGCGGCAGCCCGCGTACGTCGGCCGCCGCGACCAACCTCGGGCTGGCCCTCGCCCAGCAGGACCTCGGCGCGATCCTCACGTCGGTCTCGCAGACCGCGGCGCCGGACCACACGCAGCCGACCGCGGACCGGTCGATCGACGGATCCGTGCCGGGCGTCCTGGGCCTCGGGGTGTCGACCGCCTCGGCCAACGCCCGGTGGACTGGCGCCCACAGCTGTCCGGCACCGGGCGCACCGCTCACCACGTCGACGGTCTCGACGGCCGACGTCGCGACCGAGCCGGCGCCCCAGGTGGGCAGCCTGCTCGCCCTGAACGGCACGGCGTCGACCAGCCAGAGCACGGCCTTGACCGGTCAGGGCAAGCGCTCGGTCGTCTCGACGGCACGCGGCAGCGCCGCCGACCTCCGGCTGCTCGACGGTCAGCTCCGGGTGGCCGTGACCGACGCACCCACACTGAAGGCGACCGCCAGCGGTCGCGACGGCGGGGCGAAGGTCAGCTGGAACGCGCCCGCCGTGACGGTGAGCCTCGCCGGGCAGGAGCAGACGCTCCCGGTCGACGGCAGCCCCGTCGACCTCACCTCGCCCGACAACCCGCTCCTGCACGTCGAGCTGAGCGTCGGCCAGCCGTCCGACGTCGTCCAGCGTGCCGACGGGACCCGGGCGTCGGCGTCCGCGAGCGTGCTGCACGTCGTCGCCAGTCTCGGGAGCGCGGATGCCGGCACGACCGTGCTCGACGCCGATCTCTTCCCGCTGCGGGCCGCGGCCACCGCACCTGCGGGTGGCGTCGCCTGCGGCGCCGGCTCGCTCGACAGCGACGGCGATGGCCTGAGCGACGACGAGGAGACCTCCGGCTCCGCCAACGACGGCTACGGCAACGAGCCGACCGACCCGGCCAAGGCCGACACGGACGGCGACGGCGTGGACGACGGCGACGAGGTCGCCGCGGACACCGACCCGAACCGCGGTGGCGGCGGCACGGGCGCCGGCCAGCCGAGCGCGACCGACCTGGACGGCGACGGCCTGGCCAACACGGCCGAGCCGGACTACGGCACCGACCCGACGGTGGCCGACACCGACGGCGACGGACTCGTGGACGGCCGCGAGGTCTCGGGCACGCACACCAAGCCGACCGTCGCGGACACCGACAAGGATGGCCTCAAGGACGGCACCGAGGCGATCCGTCTCCACACGGACCCGAGGCGGAAGGACACCGACCGCGACGGGCTCACCGACGGGCGGGAGGTCCGGAAGACGCACACCAGGCCGACCCGGAAGGACACCGACCGCGACGGGCTCACCGACGGGCGGGAGGTCCGGAAGACGCACACCAGGCCGACCCGGAAGGACACCGACCGCGACGGGCTGGGTGACGGTCGCGAGGTGCTGCGGCCGGCGGCGTCGTACCCGCGCTGCCACACCAACCCGAAGAAGGCCGACACCGACAGGGACGGCCTGAAGGACGGCGTCGAGCCCCGCTACCGGACCAACCCCTGCGACTGGGACACCGACGACGGTGGCATCAGCGACGGGCGCGAGGTGCAGGTCGGCAGCGACCCGATCGATCCGCAGAGCGGTCCGGGCGACGTACGCCGGAACCGGTCGACGAGCGTGCGCAGCTAGTTCGCTCCCCGGGTGCTCGGACGGGGGGACTACGCTCCGCAACGTGGAGAACCATCCCCCCGTCCGGGTGGAACGACGACCGGTCTCGGAGGAGGAGTCCCGGCGGGCCAACGGGCCCGACTGGGACCGGTACGCCGACGAGTACCAGTCCACGCACGGCGAGTTCCTCGGCGACGCGGGCTTCGTCTGGGGCCCCGAGGGCTTCACCGAGGCCCAGGCCGGGATCCTCGGCGACGTCGCGGGACGTGACGTCCTCGAGGTCGGCTCCGGCGCCGGGCAGTGCTCGCGCTGGGTCCGCAGCCGGGGCGGGCGTGCCTACGGCCTCGACCTCTCCTTCCGTCAGCTCCAGCACTCGCGACGCATCGACGTGGAGACGGGGCTCAGCGTGCCCTCGGTGCTCGGCACCGCGACCGCGCTCCCCTTCGCCGACAGCTCCTTCGACGTCGTCTTCTCGTCGTTCGGCGCGCTCCAGTTCGTGAGCGACCTCGAGAGCGCCGTCGCGGAGACGGCGCGGGTGCTGCGACCGGGCGGGCGCTACGCCTTCTCGATCACGCACCCGACCCGCTGGATGTTCCCGGACGACCCGGGCGAGGAGGGCCTCACCGCGAGCCAGTCCTACTGGGACCGCACGCCGTACGTCGAGGTCGACGACGCGACCGGGGTCGTGTCGTACGTCGAGCACCACCGCACCCTCGGTGACTGGGTGGCGCTGCTCGCCCGCTGCGGCTTCGTGATCACCGACCTGCTCGAGCCCGAGTGGCCGGACGGCCACGACCGGGTCTGGGGCGGCTGGTCCGGCGTACGCGGCCGGCTCACGCCGGGCACCGCGATCTTCGGGGCTCGGCTGGGCTGACGACGCACGCGGCACCGGGCCGAGCCCGGTGCCGCGTGCGTCAGTGCAGCTGCCTCAGTGCAGGGAGGTCGCCGTCACCTGTGGGCGTCGGCCATCTCGCGGCGGGACGCGCCGTTGCCGCCGCCTCCGCTGCGGCGGTTGGACAGCAGGACCAGGACGCCGGCGACCAGGCAGAGCCCGCCGACGACGAAGCCGATCAGCGGCACCCAGAAGAGCAGGAGGCGCAGCCCGGAGAGGTTGGACTTCGCGTCGTCCGCGAAGGTCTTCTGCTGCTCCTCGGTGAAGCCCACCTTGAGGTCGAGGACGGGCGTGCCGTCGTCGAGGTAGCGCTGCTGGTCCTGCTTCTGCTGCTGGATCGCGCCGGTCGTCGGCTCGACCCAGATCTCGATCTGCTGGTCGTAGGTGCCGTTGATGCCCTCGGCGATCTCGATCGGGGCGTCGGCGATGGAGATCTTGAAGACGTAGCAGTCGACGCCCTGGAACGTGTCCTCGCGGTCATAGATCGCCGGGAGCGCCTTGCCGACGGTGCCGTCCCAGTAGGTGTAGTCCTTCTTCTGCGTGTCGAAGGGCCACTTGTTGACGAGACCCGAGTGCGGGACGGCGTCATCCGGGAGGCCCTTGAAGTCGGGGACCGCCTCGGCCGTCACCCGGTCGGTCGCGAACACGTCGGTGGTCGCGCTCACGAGGCGCGGGTCGTCGCCGTCGACGCAGTCGGGTGCGTTGTCGATGTCGATCACCACGCAGGCCGTGCTCACCCACACCGCGGTGGAGTCATCGGAGGCATCCGAGTCGACCTTCGAGATGCTCTGGACCTTGACCGGGTTCTCGACGAGCTCACCGGTGGCGGGGTCGAGCTTCTTCACGACGCCGTCCAGGTGGGTCGTGGTGTTGACGTCGAGCGGCAGCTTCTTCAGCTGCCCTGGGGCCCACACGGTGGTCAGAACGCCGACCACCAACATGAAAGCCGCGAGCCCGAGCAGGACCAGCCCGAACACCTTGCGCTTCACTTCGCCTCCCAAGCATCCGTTAGGTTCAGCGCACCGTAGCAGTACTGGCGGGTAGACGTGAGGTGACCGTCACATTCCGTGATGGAATCTTTGCACCCGTCGTATGACACACTCCCGGGCGTGCTGAGGCCCACCCGATTCGTGCTCCTCGGTGGGCTCATGATCGCCGCGCAGCTCGGGTTCCGCGGCTGGGCGCTGTCGGGCTCGTGGTTCTACTTCGACGACCTGGCCTTCATGTCACGCGCCCTCAACCAGCCGTTCGACCTCGGCTACCTCACCGAGTCGTACGCCGGTCACCTGATGCCCGGCGGCTTCGCCGTGGCCCGGTTGCTGACCGACTGGGCCCCCTACGAGTGGTGGCCGTGGGCCCTCGTGCTGCTCCTGGCGCAGGGTGTCGCCTCGATCGGCATGTTCCGGCTGCTGATCTCCATGTTCGGTCGGCGTCCGTTCGTGCTCGTCCTTCTCGCCGGCTATCTCTTCTGGATCTTCACGGTGCCGGCCGGGGTCTGGTTCGCAGCCGGCATCAACCAGCTCCCGCTGCAGATCGCACTGGCGTTCGGTCTCACCTCCCACCTCGCCTACCTGCGCACCCGGAGGACCCGACACCTCGTCGCGACCCTCGCGTGGACCGGCTTCGGCCTGCTGTTCTACGAGAAGACGCTGCTGCTCTTCGGGCTCTACGCGATCATCGCGCTCTGCTGGTTCTCCACGGGCGCCACCCCCGCACGGTTGCGCTCCCTCTGGACGCGGTACCGCATCGGGATCCTCGTCCAGGGCGGCGTGGTCGCCGCGTACGCCGCCGCCTACGTCACGTGGGGACTCAACTTCTCCCCGGGCGAGGCCAACAACGTGCCCTGGGCGCCGGTCGCCTGGAACCTGGTCGGCGTCGCGCTGGCCCCCGGCCTCATCGGTGGGCCACTGAGCTGGCAGCCCCTCGACGTCGGCTCGTTCGCGAACCCCTCGGACCTGGTGATGCTCGCGTCGTGGGTCGCGCTCGGCGGCGCGATCTTCTATGCCTTCTACACCCGGACCCGCAGTCGCCGCGCGTGGGCGCCGCTCGGGTTCACCCTGCTCGCCAACGTCATCCTCCTCGCCTCGGCGCGAGCCAACATCGTCGGGCCCGAGATCGGCCGCGAGTACCGTTACCAGACCGAGTCCGCCGCGATCGCTGTCATCTGCCTCGGTCTCGCCTTCCTACCGCTGCTGGGCGCGGTCGAGGTCAACGAGCCCCGCGACGGTGTGGCGCGTACCTATGACGGCCGTCTCTTCGTCGGTGCGATCACGGGCGTCGTGGTCGTCCTCGCCGTGGTGTCCACCGTGCGCTACGTCGACCTGTGGCAGGACAACAACCCCTCGCGTGCCTACTTCGACAACGTGCGGAGCAGCCTGGACCGGGCGCAACAACCGGTCCCCCTCGCGAATGCCGGCGTGCCCCAGACCTTGCTGTGGTCGTTCCGCTACCCGGAGAACACCTACTCCCACCTGTTCCGCCCGTGGTCCGACCAGACCTCGTTCCCGCGCAGCTCGCTCGACGACCTGTACGTCTTCGACGGTGAGGGCCGGCTCGCCGAGGCGGTGCTGCAGCCGGCTCGCCAGATGAAGCCACCCGCGCGGTCCACCAAGGGATGCGACGGCTGGGCCATGCTCGGCGGACCGGTCACGATTCCGCTCGACGGGCCGGTCATCGGTGACGGATGGTGGATCGCGATGGACTACAGCAGCCCCGACGACACCTCCGCCCGGATCGTGGCCGGGACCGAGGTCCACGAGGTCGACCTGCCGGCCGGCGACCACCGCCTGTGGCTGCAGGCGGCCGGCACGTTCAGCAGCGTCCGCATCAACAGCTACCCGGACGACCCGGACTGGTGCGTCGACGAGCTCGCCCTGGGCTCTGTCGCGCCGGGCGAGTCCACGAGCGCCGGTTCATGAGCACGACCACGGTCGAGAGCAGCGACCGCGTGGCGAGCCGGGGGCGGTCGCGCGAGACCTGGGTCCTGGGCGCGGCCCTGGCCATGATCGTGGTCCAGCTCGGATACCGCGCGTGGGCGATCTACGGCGGCTACCTGCACATCGACGACTTCAACTTCATCTCCCGGATGGAGACCGAGGGCCTGTCGCCGCTCGTCGCCCTCGACTCGTACTTCGGGCACGTGATGCCGTCCGCGATGTATCTCAGCTGGTTCAACCAGTCCGTCGCGCCGTGGAGCTGGGCCCTGCCCGCCACCGAGCTGCTGGTGCTCCAGGCGGCGAGCAGCCTCGGTCTCCTACACCTGCTGCGCACGATGTTCGGTCTCCGACCGGGCATCCTCCCCCCGCTCGTCGTGTTCCTCAGCTCCGCGATCTCGATCGAGGGCACGATCTGGTGGGCGGCTGCGATCAACCTCCTGCCGCTGCAGGTGGCGCTGTTCTTCGGACTCGCCTCTCACATCACCTATCTCCGCACGAGGCGGTTCCGCCACGCCGTGGCCGCCAACGCGTGGATCCTGGCGGGCATCACGTTCAACGAGAAGACCGCCCTCGTGTACGCCGTCCTCGGGATCGTCACGCTGTGCTACTTCGCCGAGGGCCAGGCGCCCTCCGAGCGCATCCGGACGGCGCTGCGCGGTCGCGTCCGGGGATTCGGGATGTACGGCGCCACCGGTGCGGCGTACGTCGTCCTCTACTGGCTCGTCGGCCGCGAGTTCACCGGCGGCGAGACGTTGGGCTACCCGACCCTCCTCGTCATCCGCCGCATGGTAATGGAGGCGTTCATCCCCGGCATCATGGGCGGCCCGATCCATTGGTGGCACGTCCCGGCGCAACCCGGATCGATCGCCTGGCCCGGCGACGCCGTCGTCTACGCATCGCTCGCGCTCCTGCTCATCCTGATCTGGGAGATCCGCAAGCACCGCACGCGGACGCTCCGGGCGCTCTGGCTCCCGGCGTTCTTCCTCGCCGTCGACGTGCTGCTCACCCTGTTCACGCGAGTCCGGGTCGCGGGCGACCTCCTCAGCCTCGACTACCGCTACCAGGGCGAGCTCGCGGCGGTCTCGGCGATCGCCCTCGCGTGCATGACGATGCCGATCCTCGGCGCGACGGAGCCCTCAGAGCGGCGCAGCGCCAGCGAGTTCCTGGACCACCCACGACGCGTCGCAGTGGCCTGTGCCGTGATGGCCGGGCTCGGGGCGTGGTCGGTGTTCGGCTACACCGACCACTGGCAGTCCGACACCCAGGCCGAGCGCTGGTTCGACCGTCTCGTCCCGGAGCTGCACGCGGCGCCGAGCCCGATCCCGCTCGTCGATCGGCCGGTCCCCGACTTCGTGACCAACGGACTGCGCTACCCCGAGAACCTGATGAGCCACGTGATGGCACAGGAGTCGGCGATGGCGTTCACCTCGGTCGCCACCGACACCCTCCTGATCGTCGACGACTCCGCTGCGATCGTCCCGGTCGCCCTCCCGCCGACCCGCAAGGCCGTCGACGGTCCTCGTGCCGGATGTGGCTACCTCGTCCAGCAGGCTCCGATCCGGATCAGACTCGACGGTCCGGTCGCGTACGGCGGCTGGTGGGTGCGCATCGGATACCTGGCCAACCAGGAGAGCCGGGTGCGCGTCACCACCGGCGACGTCGTCCACGACACCACCGTGAAGCCCGGCGTCCACGCGCTCTACGTCGAGGGTGCCGACGCCTTCGACGAGGTCGAGATCGGCGGTTTGGCCCCGGGCGCATCGTTGTGCACGAATGATGTGACAGTCGGTCGCCCCGAGCCGAGCCGGCTGCCCGACGCCACCGACAGGACGACACCATGACCTTCGCGGACCGGACGTTCCCCACGCTGAACGCCGTACGTGCGATCGGCGCGGTCATGGTCGTGCTGACCCACTCCGCGTTCAACACCGGTCAGATCAACCACGGCTGGGTCGGCGCGGCGCTCGCCCGGCTGGACTTCGGGGTCACGATCTTCTTCGTCCTGTCCGGCTTCCTGCTCAGCCGCCCGTGGTTCCTGACCGCGGCGCTCGGTCGCCCGGCTCCGTCGACCCGGCACTACCTCTGGAAGCGCGCGCTCCGCATCCTGCCGCTCTACTGGGTCGTCGTCATCGTGGCGCTGACGCTGGATCCCGAGAACGCCGACCTGGGGTGGAAGGACTGGCTCGCCAACCTGACCTTCACCCAGCTCTACCGGCCGACCCTGCTGCCCAGCTCGTTGACGCAGATGTGGAGCCTGTGCACCGAGGTGGCGTTCTACCTCGTGCTGCCGCTGCTGTGCTTGCTGATGACGTGGCGCCCGGGACGCGGACACCGGCTGGACGTCCGCACCGTGGTGTGGTTTTGCGTCGCGCTGGGCGTCGTCGGCGTCTGCTGGCAGGCCGGTTTCGCCCAGGTCGAGGGCTCCGAGGGCCACTACGCCCAGTGGCTGCCGGGCTACCTGCCCTGGTTCATGGTGGGGATGGCGTACGCCGCCATCTCGGCCAGCCTCGCCGTCGAGCCGCGTGACCACCTGCTCCAGCGGGTCGCGCGCGACCTCCCCGGGTGCTGGATCCTGGCCACGGCGGTCTTCGCGATCGCGTGCTCACCGCTCGCCGGGCCGCGCACGCTGATCACCCCGGGCGGATGGGAGGCCGGCGCCAAGGTCGTCCTCTACACGGTGGCGGGAGCTCTCTACCTGCTCCCCCTCGTCTTCGGACCGGAGCGCGACGGCTGGGTGCGTACTCAGCTCAGCGGTCCGGTGGTCTTCTGGCTGGGCGAGATTTCCTACGGCATCTTCGCCATCCACATGCTCGTACTCAACGCCGTCTTCGCCGTCCTCGACATCGAGGTCTTCACCGGCCGCTTCATCACCGTGGCCGCGCTGACCCTGACCATCACGATCGCGCTGGCGACCGCCTCCTACTACCTCTTCGAGAGGCGGATCATGCGATGGAAGAACCTCCGGTTCTTCGCGCGCATGGACGTCGGCGCCAAGCCCGAGGGGGCCTCGGTCAGGTGAGGGCGCCGTGACGCCTCCCGGTGGCCGTCGGGCTCCCCGGGTCCGCCTCGACAGCGGCCGCAGGGTCGTGCTCGCCGCCGCGCTGCTGGTCGTCGCCGCGACCGTGTTCCGCGGCTGGCAGCTCCAGGGAGTCTGGTTCTTCTACGACGACCTGTACTTCATCCAGCGGGCCGTCGAGACCCCGCTGACCGCGGCGTACCTCGTCGAGCCCTACAACGGCCACCTGATGCCGGCGGGGCACCTGCTCACCTGGGTCAACGCCGCGATCGACCCCACGGAGTTCGCCTGGCCCGCCGCCGAGATCCTTCTCGGCTTCCTCGTGTACGGCGCGGTCACGGCGCGGCTCTTCCTCCGGCTGTTCGGCCGGTCGTGGCCGACGCTGGTGCCGTTGACGGTCGCCCTGTTCACACCGTTCCTCCTGCCGGCCACGATGTGGTGGGCTGCGGCGGTCAACCAGGTGCCGATGCTGATCGCGCTCGTGCTCGCCACGACGGCCTGGGTCGAGTACCTCCGCGCCCCCCGGGTCCGTCAGCTCGTCGCGACCCTGGCCTGGCTCGCCCTCGGCCTGCTGTTCGTCGAGCGCACCCTCCTGGGTCTGCCGATGCTATGGCTCCTCGCGCTGCTGTACTTCACCTCGGGCCCGCTGCCGGTGCGGCTCAGGGAGCTCGTGTCGCGCTACTGGCGGGCGATGGTCGCCCAGGGGGCCTTCGTCGGTGCCTACCTGGTCGTCTATGTCGCCTGGGCGGCGAACTTCGACGCCCGCAGCGTGACCAACCGTCCCCTGTTCGGCGTGCTGCACGACCTGGTGGGCACCGCCTTCGGCAGCGCCGCCACCGGAGGCCCGTTGCGCTGGCACGTCTCCGAGGTCACCCAGAGCGAGACCGATCCCACGCAGGTCATGCTCGCCCTCTCGTGGCTGGTCGTGCTGGTGGTCATGGTGTCATCGGCGCTCACGCGCCGACGCGGGCTGCGGGCCTGGTTGATCCCGCTGACGACGCTGCTGGCGAACGTCGCGCTGGTCTCGATCAGTCGCGCCATCTACTTCGGCGACGAGATCGCTCTCGACCTGCGGTTCCAGACCGAGTCGGCGTTGACCTGGCCGCTGGCGATCGGCCTGGCATTCCTGCCCCTTCTCGGCGCCCGCGAGTCGTCCGAGCCCCGCGAGGAGGCTCCCTGGACCCCGACGAGCCGGTCCTGGGTCCTGGTGGGCTGTCTGGCCTTCGTCGCCCTCGCAACCGTGAGCACGGCGCGCTACCCGCTCCGCAACCTCACCACGACCAGCCCGGAGCGCTACTTCTCGAACCTGGACGCGGCGCTCGCCGAGCAGCCGGACCGGCCCCTCCTCAACCGCACCGTCCCGACCTGGCTGTGGGCCCCCCTCGCCTACCCCACGAACGACTACGAGCACATGTTCGCGATGCTCGGCCGCGAGCTGGATCTTCGCGACATCGCCACCGACGAGGTGTGGGTGGTCGACGACACCGGCAACCTGCGGGTCGCCGACCTCGACGTCACCCGCAGACAGGCGCGGGGGCCCGGCGACGACGGCTGCTTCGGACACGCCGGGGCGGGCCGGTCGACCTGGCTGCTGGACGGCCCCGTCATCGGTCCTGCCTGGTACGTCCGGCTGCGCTACACCTCGCCGGCGGACACCGATGCAGTGATCACCGTCGCGGACCGCGACAACAAGATCTCCTTGGCGGCCGGGAGCCACGAGGTGCTCCTTCCCGGCCCCGCCGCGGACGCCTACAACGGCATCTCGCTGACGCTGCCGTTGGGCGCTGAGGACGTCTGCCTGCGTGATCTCGCCGTCGGCGAGA
The DNA here is from genome assembly GCF_001425175.1 of Nocardioides sp. Root1257. GTDB lineage: Bacteria > Actinomycetota > Actinomycetes > Propionibacteriales > Nocardioidaceae > Nocardioides. The sequence continues at coordinate 611,927 of NZ_LMDV01000001.1, forward strand.
TCACTCCAGCGGACTGACGTCGCCGTCGGTCGACCGGGTGGAGCGGGCAACCGCTGCGACGAGCATGCACACGGCCGCCAGGGTCCACGCCTGGCTCCACGTGACGACCCAGGACTGCTGCGTCAGACGATCCCAGCCGAGCGCCAGCCCCGCCATGACGAGGGTCAGTCCGGCCAGCCACGGCCAGGCGGCGAAGCGGCGCACGAACCGACCCAGGACGACGGCGGCCGCCGCACCGGCCAGGCCCAGCCAGCCCGCCAGGAGCCCGCCGGCGGCGACCACGACGACGACGTCGACGATCCCGGCGCGCCCGGTCGTCAGCGGCGGCAGCTCCGTGCGCGGTGGGTCGCTCCGGGCATGGTCCCCGCGGCGGGGCCACGCCCAGACGAGCACCACGCTGAGCGCGGCCAGGAGCCCGATCCCGAGCAGCACGACGAACGGCGTGCCCGGGGAGAAGTGGAACTGGACCGTGGCCGCCGCTCCGGCCGGCACCATCCACCCCTGCTTCCAGCCGTCGACGCGCACGCTCGTCAGCTCGGTGCCGTCGAGCGAGGCCGTCCAGCCGTCGTTGATGTTCTGCGGCAGCGTCAGCAGGGTCTGGCCGGCGCGGGAGGGCAGCTCGACGGCCTCGGGCGCACCCCGGTCATCACGCTCGACCGGGACCGCGCTGACGGGCGCGTCCTCCTCGCCGAGCACGCCGACGTCGGCCAGCTGCCCGTGGACCAGCGTCACCGAGTCCGCCCGGAAGACGGGCGTGGGCAGCGCCCGGAGCGAGGTCGACTGGATCGGAAGCGAGACGTCGGGGCTGCCGCAGACCTGGAGCGGCACGCTGCCGCCGTGGATCAGCGTCTTCGAGCTCGCCCGGAACGACGTGTCCCGCGTCTGGCCGCCCACGAACACCTGGGGTCCGATGCCGCACGGCAGGTCACGCGACACCCCCGCATTGCGGTTGAGCGGCTCGCCGTTGAGCTCGAGCTCGGAGATACCGGCGGGCATCTGGAGGAACTGGCCGCCGACTGCGGTGTAGCCCCGCTCCACGTCCACGACCTTGATCTCGATCTGGTCCGTGCGCCATCTCGGGAGATCGACGTCGCCCTCGTCGTCGACCCGGACGACGCGCTGCTTCGTCCCGGTCGAGACCAGCAGGGCCGTCGGCAGCGCCGCAGGGGCGGCGGGGTTCACGTCCAGGTGCAGCGTGTCGAGGCGAGTCGGTCTCGGCAGCTGCAGGTCGAGCACCTCGTCGGTGCTCTGAGCGATCCAGGTCGTGCTGGGGTCGCCGTCAGCAAGCGCCACCGGGCTGGACGCGACGTCGTTGATCGCCTGGTCGCTGGTGACCTCGACGCCGGAGGTGAGCAGCACGCTGGCGTCGACGGTCCGGCGCAGGGAGACGGTGCCGGTGAGCTGGTACGTCGAGGCGTAGGGCTGGTACCAGCGTCGGGCCAGGGTGTCGCCGTCCTCGCCGGGTGAGTAGAGACTGGGGTCGCAGTTGACGGCTCCGGCGGACTCCACACAGGTCGCGCGGTCGACGTCGCGCGTGGCCACGATCGCGTCGAGCGGGAAGCGGGGATCGGGGACCGGCAGATCCAGGTAGCGCTGGCTCGTGCCGAGCCCCCGGACCTCGCCGAGCGCGAACGAGCCAGGGAGCGCCAGGTCGTCCCCGGCCGCCGTGATCCGGAGGGTCCGCACGCGCGTGAAGTCCAGTGCGTACGTGCGTGCCTTGCCCGGCGCCGGGGCCGGCACGGTGCGCTCCTGGTCGCCGCTGCTGATCCTCAGCTCGCCCACCGGGGCCGAGCTGCGTCCGATCTGGACGGTCACGCTCGGCACGACACGTACGGCTGCGAACGTGGCGGCCCACCACTGTCCCGTCGGGTCCAGGTGCCGAGCCGATCGCCACTCCGTGGCCGGGTCGCCGTCGAGCGCAGCAGCCGGGTCGGCGCCGATCTCGATCGGGGGCTGGGCGTTGGCGTCGGCCTGCGACGTGCTCGACGTGACGGACGAGACGGCACCGGTCCAGCCGACGGTGGTCTGCCAGCGCTCGGGATCGCGCAGGAAGCGGTGCGTGTGCTCGGGGCCGTTGAGACGGTACGGCGAGTCGGGCTCCATCGTGCTGGACACGTTCGAGCGGACGGCCGCGAAGTTCGTCTCGCGCCGCTGGTTGCCGTCGGTCAGGACCTGACCACCCAGGTCACCGGGGGCGTCCTCGGCCAGCACCCGCGGCCCGGGACCGATCTGCTGCATGCCGACGTCGACGCCGGTGCCCGGGTCGCCGAGCAGCACGCCCGGGTCCTTCGTGACGGTGGCCGCCGCAGCGTCGTCGACGGTGTAGATCTCGACGGCGTGCTGGACCGCGGCGATCCCGTTGCCGTTCACCACCCGGACGTCGCTGCCCGGCGCGTAGTCGTACGCCTTCTGCCCCACCTCGGGACCGAACGACGCCGCGAGCCGGATCCCGGACGAGCCGGCCAGCACGCTCTTGATGTACGCCGGGTCGGGCGCTCGTGCGTCGAGGCGGTCCAGGTCGTTGCGCACGACCAGGGAGCCGACCCCGTTCTCCGCGAGGAAGGGGGCCAGGCTGTCGCTGGGGTGCCCGGACTCGAGGACACGGGTGATCGCATCGAGGAAGACGACGTTGCCCGGCTGCGCCAGCGGGATGACGTTGCGGACGGCCCACGGGCTGCTCGCCAGTCCTTGGAGGATGTCGTCGTGCACGTTGCCCCAGGCGTAGACCCCGAACGCCGAGGCCGGCACCACGAGCGCGACCGTCCCGTCGTCGTGCTCGTGCAGGTAGTCAGCCGCGGCGTACCAGTAGTCCGGTACCTCGGTGACGCCCTGGCGTGGTGCTGTCCGGTCCTGGGCCCAGGGCAGGACGAGGGAGGCGATCGCCAGCACGGCGGCGACCCGGAGCATCCACGATCCCGCCGTCGACACGCGGTCGCGGGCGAGCGCCGGCAGCACTGTGAGCACGTGGGCGAGGCCGAGCACGAGCGGGACGCGCAGCACCACGTCGAACTTGTGCAGGTTGCGCAGCGGGGCGAGCGTGCCGTCGAGCCACTCCCTGCGGTCCGCCGCGAGGAAGCCGGACAGGTCCCCCGCGTAGCCGAACCCGACCAGGACCACGCCTACCAGCACCCCCCAGGCGAGGAAGCGTTGGTGGGGGTTCGACCGCAGCGCGACCCCGACCAGCCCGAAGGCCGCCACGGCGGCCGCCTGGAGCAGGAGGAACGGTGTCGTCACCAGCTGCTGGCCGGCCGGGAAGTCGATGCCGGCGAAGTAGCCGACCCAGTCCGACGTGCCCACGACCGTGCGGACCAGGTCGGTCGGCACGGTGGTGATCGTCGCGTTCTCGATGTAGTCGAGGAACGGCACGCTGTAGCGGGCCAGGAAGAGCAGCGGTCCCCACCACCAGAGCGTGGCCAGGGCCGTGAAGAGCGTCCACCAGCCCAGCAGCCGCCACTTCCGGGGTCCGCCCGTCCGGGTCAGGATCCAGATCACGCCCAGGGGCAGCACCGCGGCGACCGCGATGGCGTTGACGCCGCCGCAGCAGGCGACGACGAGTGCGCTCGCCGCAGCGGCGCGGCGCACGCTCCCCCGTTGGGTGCCGACCACGAGCGGGATGAGCACCCACGGGGCCAGCGCCATCGGCCAGACCTCGACGGACGTACCGCCGAGAAGCGTCGAGATCCGCGGGGTGAGCACGAACGCGAACGCCGCGAGGACCTGGGTCAGCGGTGACCCGACCCCCAGTCGCTGGGCCAGTCGGACGATCCCGACGAACGCGAGGCACAGCAGGAGGCTCCACCACAGTCGCTGGATCACCCACGGCGGGAGCTCGAGCGCGTGACCGATCAGGAAGAACGGCCCCATCGGCCACGCGTACCCGTAGGCCTGGTTCTGGATCTGGCCGAACGCGGCGGACGGATCCCAGAGCCGGAGCCCGTTGCCGAGGAACTTGAGGGGGTTCGTGACGAGGTCGAACTTGGTGTCCGCGACCGTCCGTCCAGCGGACTGGGAGAACGCGAACGCCGTCAGGATGGCGAGATACCCAGCCATCCGCAGACGTGACGTCGCCAGCCCCCTCGCTGGGGCGTCGTCCCGGTCGCTCACGCCTTGCGCACCACGATCACGAGGTTCCAGGTCGCCAGCTCGCGTACGCCGGGCACGCGCGTCAGGCCGTAGGACCACGCCGGGTTGTAGCGCGGGATCGCGTCGAGCACGACCCCCGCCTGCTGCCGGCGGGCCCACGCGAGGCCGTCGCGCACGGTGACCGGGAAGAGCGACTCGCCGTACTTGTTCTTCGGCTCGTGGCCGTGCCGGGCGGCGTACCGCCGACGCGCGCTGGCGCCGCCGAGGTAGTGCCACGGCGAGGTCTCGTGACCGCCCCAGGGGCCGTACCAGACCGTGTAGGAGATGAAGGCGATGCCGCCGGGTCTCGTCACGCGCAGCATCTCGTCGGCCATCTCCCACGGCCGCGAGACGTGCTCGAGCACGTTCGAGGAGTAGCAGAGGTCGACCGCGCCGTCGCGGAACGGCAGGTTCATCCCGTCGCCGAGCACGGTGCCGTGCGGGATCGAGCCGAGACCCGACAGCTCACCGACGTCGGCGTCCAGGGCCCAGTACGTCGCGCCCGCGGCCTGGAAGGCGTCCCGGAAGTAGCCCGGCCCGCCCCCGACGTCCAGCACGCTGCTGCCCGCGAGGTCCAGGTAGCCCGAGAGCTGGCCCACCGAGTCGGCCGCGAGGGCGGAGTAGAAGCGGGCAGGGTCGGCCTGCTCCTGCCGGAAATCCGCCATCAGGCGCACCGACCGGCGCAGGTCGGCGCGCCACTCAGGACTCGCCGACGCCCTGCTCCCGCCCGCCCGATCCGGAGACGGGGTCGCGTACGGACTCGTCGTCGGGCTGGGCATGCGCGAACAATAACGGAGGTCACACCGCAGGACCGACCGACGGGTAACCTCGGCGGGTGCCGCCCACCCAGGACGCCCTGCTGCGTGACTGCCACGTCGCGTTCTTCAGCTGGCGGGACGGCGCGAACCCCGAGGGCGGCGGCGCCGAGCGCTACCTGGAGAAGATGGCCGCAGGCCTCGTCGCGCGCGGCTGCCGGGTCACGATCTTCACCGTCGCCTACGCCGGCGCGGCCCCCGACGAGATCGTCGACGGGATCCGCTACGTGCGCCGCGGCTCGAAGCTCTCGGTCTACCTGCTCGGCGTCTGGGCGCTGCTGCGGCGACGGCTCGGCCGGGTCGACGTCGTCGTCGACGTGCAGAACGGGCTGCCCTTCTTCACCGCCCTCGCCACGAGCAAGCCGGTGATCGTGCTGGTCCACCACGTGCACCGCGAGCAGTGGCCGGTCGTCTACCCCGGCCTGTTCGGCAAGGTCGGCTGGTGGATCGAGAGCCGGTTCGCGCCGTGGCTCTACCGCGGGCGGCAGTACGTCGTCGTCTCCCGCGCCACGCGCTCCGAGCTGCGCGAGCTGGGCGTCACCGGGCCACGCGTGGCGGTCGTGCACAACGGGACCGATCCGGTGGTCTCGACGCACACCGGCAAGACGGCGTACCCCTCCATCTGCGTGGTCGGCCGGCTCGTGCCGCACAAGCAGGTCGAGCACGCCGTCGACGCGGCGCGCGCGCTCGTGGCCGAGTTCCCCGACCTGCGGCTGCGGATCGTCGGAGACGGCTGGTGGGAGACCGAGCTGCGCACGTACGCCGCCGACCTGGTCGATCGCGGGACGGTCGTCTTCGAGGGCCACGTGAGCGAGCTGCGCAAGCAGGAGATCTACGAGGAGTCGTGGCTGATGGCGCTCCCCTCGCTCAAGGAGGGATGGGGCCTCGTGGTCGGCGAGGCCGCGGCGCACCGCACGCCCACGGTCGCCTACCGGAGCGCCGGAGGCACGCGCGAGTCGATCGTGGACGGGGTGACCGGGGTGCTCGTGGACACACCCGACGAGCTGAGCGCCGCGCTGGGGGCGCTGCTCCGCGACGACCACGGCCGACAGGTGCTGGCCAAGGCCGCCCTCGAGCACGCCTACGGCTTCACCTGGGAACACTCACAGGCGGCCTTCGCCCACGTCGTCGCGTCGGCACGACAGAACGTCCTGGTCAATGACCAGGACGTCGTCTGAAGCTGATGGGCGACCGAGCGCCCGACGGTGCTACTGGCTCTCGCCGTAGTTGAGCACCGGGTTCGTCACACTCGCGGGCGACTTGCTCGGGACCTTGGTCTGGGAGTCGACGAGGCCGAAGATGGCCGCGCCGGCCATACCGCCGCCGACCAGCAGGCTGATGCCGCCGATGAGAAATGTCTGCACGTGTTTCCTCCCTGTTCGGCGCAGAACTTATCACCTCCGACGGCGCTTTCGGGTGTTTGCGCGCCAGATGATGTGAAACACGTTCCACCCGCCCACCAGAGCCACCGAGGCGAAGGCCGTCCACGCCACGGCGACCACCGCTCGTGAGCCTGACGTCGTCTCCCGGTCGACAGGTGCGGCCAGCGCGACCAGCTCGAGCTGCGTGCCGTGGAAGAGGGTGCGCCCGGCGACCGGCGCGTCGTACTCCGGCGTCGAGGGGACGTCCAGCTCCCGGGCCACCATCCCGATGCCGAGGGCCTCGAGCTCCCGCGCACGGGACTCCGCGTCCGGCTCCGCCAGGGCGTCGAGGACCTCCGGCGTCCGCGGATCCTCGCCGGGGAGGATGCGGCCGTCGACGGCGAGCTCGTCGCTCACGACGTAGTTGGGCTGGAGGTAGCGCGGCAGGGGGTCGAGCACCCGGCGCCCGTGGTTCCACTCCGGCGCGCGATAGCTGGTGAACGGCAGGACCAGCAGGTCGCCGGGCGGAGGCTGCGCCAGGAGCTCGCGGACCTGCGCGTACTCGTCGGGGTACGTCGCCGGGGCCAGCTCGCCCGAGATCCCCCAGGCCGCGTCGGGCAGCATCGCGAGCGGGAAGAGCGCGGCACCGACGCCCACCAGGACCCGGACGGCCACCTCGCCGGCCGCGACCCGGGCCCGCTCGGCCACGCGCTCCGCCCCGGCGGCGACCATCACGGCCGTCAGCGGCGCGGCGAGCGCCAGGGCGCGGGACCCGTCGCGGAGGAGACCGCCGCCGGGGACGTGGGCCGCGAACCAGCCGAGCGATCCCGGGGCCGCCCACGACCACACCGCGAGCCCGATGCCGGTCCCCCAGAGCGCCAGCAGCGCCCACGCCGTACGCCCGCCGAGCCGGCGCCAGGCCGAGCGCACCCCGGCGGCCGCGAGCGCGAGCAGCACCAGCAACGACACCCACGCGAGGACCGTCTCGCGGCTGCCCGGCACGACCGCCGCGTTCCAGATCCCGCCCGACGACAGGGCGGCCAGCGGCGCCGGCAGCGAGCCCTCGCCCCGCAGCGCGAAGACTCCGGTCGCCGCGGTCGTCGCGCTGCCCGTGTGGAGCAGCCCGGCCACGACCCAGGGCGCGTTGGCCGCGGCGACGAGCAGCACCAGCCGTACGGCGGGGCCGCGGCGCGCCGTGAGCCCCACCGCGAGGAGCGTGACCGCCGACATCAGGCCGGCGTTGGCGCTCAGGCTGCCGATCAGCAGCAGGAACGGCAGCGCGGCGCCGATCCGCCCGTCGTCGCGGTGCCGGACGCCCTCGCGGACCAGCCACGGCAGCGCCGCCCAGCACAGCAGCACGGGCCAGTGCCCGAGCCAGAGCCGCTCCACGACGTACGGGCTCCAGACGTAGACGCTGATGGCGACCAGCTGCGCGAGGACCGAGCGCCCGACCAGGCGGGCGATGCCGAGGCCGCCGGCCACCAGCGCGCCGAGGAGCACGACCTTCTGGAGCAGCATGCCGGGCAGCACCTGGTCCAGGAGCGCGACGACGAGGTCCGACGGCACCGCGCGGGGCAGGGCCGGGCCGAGGCCCAGGAAGTCACTGCGGACGGCGAGGTCGGGCACCCACACCATGTCGAAGGTGAGCACGAAGCCCCGTCCGAGCGCGGGACCGAGCATCAGCAGGGCGAGGGCGCACGCCCAGGCCGCCGGCACCGCTCGGAGCGCGCGCACCGGCACTCAGATCGGGAGCTTGCGGAAGAGCGGCCGCGGCACGTGGCGCAGGCCGGACATCACGCCCCGCATCGCCTTGGGCACCCAGATCAGGTCGTCGCCCTTCGCGACCGCCGTCGTCACCGCGTCGGCCACCTGCTCGGCAGTGACGGAGAGCGAGGCGGCGTCGCGCCCCTCGGTCATCTTCGTGTGCACGAAGCCGGGGCGGACGACGAGCACGCGGGCGCCGCTGCCGCGCAGCGCCTCCCCGAGGCCGAGGAAGAAACCGTCCATGCCCGCCTTGGAGGCGCCGTAGGCGAAGTTCGAGCGGCGCACCCGCTCGCCGGCGACCGACGAGAGCGCCACGATCACGCCGTGGCCCTGTCGGCGCATCACCTGGGAGAGGCAGACGCCGACGCTCACCGGCGCCACGTAGTTGACCTCCGCGAGGTGCACCGCCGTGTCGTGGTCCTGCCAGGACCGCTCCTCGTCGCCGAGGACGCCGAACGCGACGACCGCGACGTCGATGTCGCGGGTGGCGGCGATCGACTCGATCAGCGCGGGGTGGCCGGCCGTGTCCGTCGCCTCGAAGTCGACGGCCTCGACCGCCAGCCCGAGCTGGCCGAGCTCGGCGACGGCACGGTCGCGCCGCTCGCCGGGGCGGGCCGCCAGGACCACCTCGGGCGAGCCGTGGCGGGCCCAGGCGCGGGCCAGGGCCAGCGCGATGTCGCTGGTGCCGCCGAGCAGGAGGACGGTCTGGGGCTGGCCGAGTGCGTTGATCATGGAGTGGCTTTCGTCAGAGGTCGAGGCGTCGGGAGAGGTCGGACTGGAGTCGGCGGTCCGGGTCGAGGCGCTCCCGGAGCTCGCGGAACTCGGGGAGGCGCGGGTACATCGTCGTCATCAGCTCCGGACGCACCCGCGCGTCCTTCGCGAGGTAGATCCGGCCGCCGGCGGCGGCCACCTGCTCGTCGAGGCGGTCGAGGAGGCCGATCAGGCCCGGCCCGGCGGGCGCGTCGACCGCGAGCGTCCAGCCGGCGCTCGGGAAGGACAGCCACCCGGAGCCGCCCGGGCCGAAGCGCTTCAGCACTGCCAGGAAGGTCGTGTGCCGATCCCCTGAGACCTGCTCCAGGATCCGTCGTACGACGTCGGCGCGGTCCTCGGGGACCACGAACTGGTACTGCAGGAACCCGTGCGGGCCGTAGAGGCGGTTCCAGTGCGCCACCCCGTCGAGCGGGTGGAAGAACGCCGAGATGCTCTGGATCTCGCCCTCGCGGAACCGTGGCGCCTTGCGGAACCACGCCTCGTTGAACACCCGGACCGTCGAGCGGGTCACCAGCCCGAACGGGGGCGCGAACGGCACGGCCAGGCGCGGCGGGGCCGGCACGGCCAGCGGTTGTACGGCGGCGGGACCGGAGAGCTGCTCGCGGGTGGCGTGCTCCCCGCGCGACAGGACCGAGCGGCCGAGCGCCCCGCCACGGGCCTCGGTGTCGATCCAGGCCACGGAGTAGGTGAAGTCGTCGTCCGAGCCGGCCATCTCGGCGAGCACGGCGTCGAGGTCGGACAGCCGTTGCGTGGTGACGTCGAGGTAGCCGGTCTCGACCGGGATCGTCCGCAGCACGGCGGACACGATGACGCCGGTCAGGCCCATCCCCCCGACGGTCGCCCAGTAGAGCTCGGGGTCCCGGTCGGGGCCGACGGTGCGCGCCGTGCCGTCCGGCAGCACCAGGTCGAGCGAGACCACCTGGTCCCCGAAGCTGCCGGTGACGTGGTGGCTCTTGCCGTGGACGTCGCAGCCGATGGCGCCGCCGACCGTCACGTAGCGGGTGCCCGGCGTCACTGGCACGAACCGGCCGCGGGGCAGCAGGAAGCGCATCAGGTCGTGCAGGCTGGTGCCCGCCGAGACCCGGACGGAGCCGTCGGCCGCCGGCTCGTCGATCACGGCCGGGAGCGGGTCCAGCACGACACCGCCGGCGTTCTGGGCGGCGTCGCCGTACGAGCGCCCGAGGCCGCGGGCGATCAGGCCGCGGGGTCCGGCTCCCCGCAGCAGGTCGGCGACCGCGTCCGGCCCGGCGTTGCGACGGACCCGGCCGGCGGTGGGCGCCGTACGCCCCCAGCCGCTGAGGACCTCGGGCTGCTCAGACATCGAGGATGCCCAGGGTCAGGACCACCAGCCAGAGCACGCCGATGCCCTGGAGGACCCGGTCGCGCCAGACGATGTCCTCCGGCTCGGCGGCCGTCCCGGCATCGATGTCGACGGCATAGCGCAGCAGCGCGCCCACGAACGGGATGATCGACAGCTCGAGCCACGGCAGCGCGCCGCCTCCCGAGTTGCTGAACGCCCAGAGGCTGTAGCCCGCGATGGTGACCCCGGCGGCCGTGCTCCAGACGAAGCGCAGGTACGACGCGGTGTAGCGCACAAGCGAGCGGCGGGTGCCGGCCTCGCTGCCGAGCGTGTGCAGCTCGGAGTAGCGCTTGCCGGCGACCATGAAGAGCGAGCCGAACCCGGCGACCAGCAGGAACCAGTCGGAGATCTCGATCGAGGCGGCGAGACCGCCCGCGACCGCGCGCATCAGGAACCCCGCGGCGACGAGCATGAGGTCGATGACGGGCTCGTGCTTCAGCCAGGCCGAGTAGAGGACCTGGATCGCGACGTACGCGAGCAGCAGGACCAGGAGCTCCCAGCTCGCGACGTACGACAGGGCTGCGGCGACGACCACGAGGCAGATCGCGACGGCGACGGCGAGACCCACGGAGAGCTGGCCGGCTGCGATCGGGCGGAACCGCTTGCGCGGGTGGACCCGGTCGGCCTCGCGGTCGACGCAGTCGTTGACCAGGTAGACCGCCGAGGACGCCAGGCAGAAGGAGACGAAGGCGATGAGCGTCGCACCGAGCACGCCCGGCTGGCCGATGTCACCCGCGGCCAGCGGGGCCGCGACGACCAGCACGTTCTTGACCCACTGACGGGGGCGCATCGAGCGCACGACGGCCAGGGCGACATTCACGGCGGCGAGTCTAGGGTGCGAGGTGGTCGCCGGGGTCGGTCGCATACGCTTCCCTCCCGTGAGCACCGCCCCGTCCCGGATCCGGTCACTGCTGGCCGGTGGCGGGTCGATCGCGATCGCGATGGGCGTCATGAACGTCGCGACCTACGCGTTCACGATGATCGCCGCGCGCGTCCTCGGACCCAAGTCCTACGGCGCGTTCGCGGGCCTGATGGCGACGCTCCTCGTGGTCTCGGTGCTGCAGCTCGGGCTCCAGGCGACGGCGGCCCGACGGATCGCCGCGGAGCCCGGTCACGTGGGGCAGATCGAGCGCACGATCCTCGGCGTCACCTACCGCGCTGCCGCCGCCCTCGGCGTGCTGCTGCTGGTGCTGACGCCGCTCCTCAACCAGATCCTGCGCCTCGACAGCCTGGCCACGGCGGCGCTGGTCTCGATCGTCTCGGTGCCGTTCACGATCATGGGCGGCCAGGCCGGGATCCTCCAGGGCGAGCGACGCTGGGCCGCGCTGTCGGTGCTCTACGTCCTGAGCGGGGTGCCGCGGCTCATCGTCGGCACCGCCCTGATCGCCTGGCGACCGACCGAGTTCGCCGCGCTCCTCGGCATCGGCATCGCCGCCTGCGCACCGGTCGTCGCCGGCTGGTGGGTGCTCCGCCGGCCCCGCGACCCGGGGGTGCAGAGCGAGGACCACGGCTTCCGGCGCGTGATGATCGAGACCTTCCACAACTCGCAGGTGCTGCTGGCGTTCTTCGCGCTGTCGAACGTCGACATCGTGCTGGCCCGCAACGTCCTGCCCGAGCACGACGCCGGCCTGTACGCCGGCGGGCTGATCCTCACCAAGGCCGTGCTCTTCCTGCCGCAGTTCATCGTGGTCATCGCGTTCCCGTCGATGGCGACCGAGGACGGGCGGCGCCGCGCGCTCACCGCGAGCCTGGCCCTGATCGCCGGCCTCGGCGTGGTCGTCAGCCTCGGCGCTGCCGTCGTCCCCGACCTCGCCCTGATCTTCGTGGGCGGCGACAGCTACGACGAGATCGCGGAGAACCTGTGGATCTTCGCGATCCTCGGCACGCTGCTCGCGATGCTCCAGCTGCTCGTCTACTCGGTGCTCGCCCGGCAGGGGCAGCGCTCCGTCTACCTCGTGTGGGCCGCCCTGGTGGCCATCGTCGCGATCGGGCTCACCACGTCGACGCTGCGCGGCCTGCTGACCACGGTGATCGTCACCGACGCCGTGCTCTTCGTCGCCCTGCTCTGCATCAGCCTGGTCGTGGTGCGTCGACCAGCGCCGGCACCGGAGCCGCTACCCGCTCAGTGAGCGGCCTCGTGCCAGCTGCTGCCGAAGCCCACCGACACGTCGAGCGGCACGGCGAGGTCGGCCGCCGCGCCCATCTGCTGGCGCACCAGGGTCTCGAGAGCCTCCCGCTCCCCCGTCGCCACCTCGAACACGAGCTCGTCGTGCACCTGCAGCAGCATCCGGGAGCGGAGCCCGGCGGACTCGATCTCGCGCTGCACGGCGAGCATCGCGACCTTGATCAGGTCGGCCGCCGACCCCTGGATAGGCGCGTTGAGCGCCATCCGGTCGGCCGCCTCCCGGCGCTGCCGGTTGTCGCTGTTGAGGTCGGGCAGGTAGCGGCGCCGCCCCTTGATCGTCTCGGTGAACCCGGACCTGCGGGCCTCGTCCACCACCCCGCCGAGGTAGTCGCGGATGCCCCCGAACGTCTCGAAGTACTCGTCCATGAGCCCCCGGGCCTCGCTGGGCTCGATGCCGAGCTGCTGGCCGAGGCCGAAGGCGGACAGGCCGTAGGCGAGGCCGTAGTTCATCGCCTTGATCTTGGCGCGCATCTCGACGGTGACGTCGTCCGCCGGCACGTCGAAGACCCGGGCGGCGGTGATGGAGTGGAAGTCGCGTCCCGACCGGAACGCCTCGATCAGCAGGGCGTCCTCCGAGAGGTGCGCCATGATCCGCATCTCGATCTGGCTGTAGTCGGCGGTCATCAGCGACTCGAAGCCCGGCCCGACCACGAAGGCCTCCCGGATCCGGCGGCCCTCCTCGGTGCGGATCGGGATGTTCTGCAGGTTGGGGTCCGTGCTGGACAGCCGGCCGGTCGCGGCGATGGTCTGGTTGAAGGTCGTGTGGATGCGACCGTCGGGCTGCACCGTCTTCAGCAGGCCCTCGATCGTCTGACGCAGGCGGATCACGTCACGGTGCCGCAGCAGGTGGAGCAGGAACGGGTGCTCGGTCTTCACGTAGAGCGCCTGCAGGGCGTCGGCGTCGGTCGTGTAGCCGGTCTTGGTGCGCTTGGTCTTCGGCATGTCGAGCTCGTCGAAGAGCACCACCTGCAGCTGCTTGGGCGAGCCCAGGTTGATCTCCTTGCCGATCACCGCATAGGCGTCCTCGGCCGCGGACCGCACCTCGGCCGCGAAGTGGCTCTCGAGGCTCTCGAGGTGCTCGACGTCGACCGCGATGCCGGTGTGCTCGAGCTCGCCCAGCAGGTGGACCAGCGGGAGCTCCACCTCAGCGAGCAGCTGGGTGCCGCCGGCGGCCTCGACCTCGCCGTCGAGCGCCTCGGCGAGGTCGATGACCGCGCGCGCGTGCAGCATCGCCGTGTCGGCGACCTCGTCCCCGCCGCCGTCGACCGGGTCGTCGAAGAGCATCGCCTGGTCGGGCTCGCTCTCGGTGCGCAGCTCGCGACGCAGGTAGCGCAGGGTGAGGTCCCCGAGGTTGTAGGAGCGCTGGTCGGGCTGCACCAGGTAGGCCGCGAGCGCGGTGTCGCTGACCAGGCCCTCCAGCCGCCAGCCCTGGGCGGTGATCGCGTGCTGGGGACCCTTCGCGTCGTGCAGCACCTTGGGCCGGGCCGGGTCCGCCAGCCAGGCGGCCAGCGCGGCGTCGTCGTCGGGCGTGAGGGTCGCGACGTCGACGTAGGCCGCGAGCCCGCTCACGTCGGCCACCGCGAGGCCCTCCACCGCACCGGTGCCCGAGCCCCAGGTGCCGCGCACGTGCACACCCACGTGCTGGCTGCCGAGCTCGGCCAGGAAGCCCGCGACCTCACCGGCGGCGAGTCGGCGGCCGGCGAGCTCGAAGCCGCCCTCCTCGACCGGGTCGTCCTCGGGACCGAGCGTGTCGATGGTGCGCTGGCGCAGCTCGCCGCGGAACTCGAGGTCGTCGAAGAGGGTGAGCGCGGTCTGCCGGTCCCAGGTCTCGAGCACCAGGTCGCCCGGCCCCTTGTCGAGGTCGAGGTCGCGGACCAGGGCATTGAGCTGCCGGTTGCGGATGACGTCGCCGAGGTGCGCGCGCAGCGCCTCGCCCTTCTTGCCGGTGATCTCGTCGGCGTGGGTGATGACGTTGTCGAGGCCGTCGTACTGGTTGATCCACTTGGCGGCGAAGCCCACCCCGACGCCCGGCACGCCGGGGAGGTTGTCGGAGGTCTCCCCCACCAGCGCGGCGATCTCGGGGTAGCGGTGCGGTGGGACGCCGTACTTGTCCTGGACCCAGGCGGGCGTCATCCGGGCCAGGTCGGAGACCCCGCGCATCGGGTAGAGCACCGTCGAGTCGTCGGTAACCAGCTGGATGGAGTCGCGGTCGCCGGTGAGGATGAGCACCTCCATGCCCGAGACCAGCGCCTGGGTGGTCAGCGTCGCGATGATGTCGTCGGCCTCGTAGCCGTCCTTCTTCAAGAAGGTGATCCCGAAGGCGTCGAGGACCTGCTCGATGATCGGGAGCTGGCTGCTGAACTCGGTCGGCGTCTTGTTGCGCCCCGCCTTGTACTCGGAGTACTCCGCGAGCCGGAAGGTCTGGCGGGAGACGTCGAAGGCGACGCCGACGTGGGTGGGCTGCTCGTCGCGGAGCACGTTGATCAGCATCGAGGTGAAGCCGTAGACCGCGTTGGTGTGCTGTCCGGTCGTCGTCGAGAAGTTCTCGACCGGCAGCGCGAAGAACGCACGGTAGGCGAGCGAGTGACCGTCGAGGAGCAGGAGGCGAGGCACCCGCCGACTCTATCGAGGACCACGGACAGGCAGGATGGCGACATGAGTGACGAGCAGCTGTCCGTGGACGACTACATCGCCGCGATGCCCGAGGGCATGGGCGGGCTGAACGAGAAGATGGGCATCGAGCTCGTCGAGATCTCCGCCGAGAAGGTCGTCGGCACGATGCCGGTGGAGGGCAACACCCAGCCCTACGGCCTGCTGCACGGCGGCGCCTCCGTCGTGCTCGCCGAGACGCTCGGGTCGGTGGGCTCCGCGGTGCACGCGCACCCCGACAAGCTGTCGGTGGGCATCGAGATCAACGCGACCCACCACCGCTCGGCGACGTCCGGCACGGTCACGGGTACGGCGACCGCGATCCACCTGGGCCGCACCACCGCGACCTACGAGGTCGTGATCACCGACGAGCGCGGCAAGCGGGTCTGCACCTCGCGGATCACCTGCGCGCTGCTCCCGCGGGAGCGGTTCGCCGACTGAGCCTGCCGGTCAGCCCTCGACGCCGGCCCGGTTGCGGCGCAGGGAGCGTCGCGCGGCCAGCACCTGGGTGAGCTGCCGGCCGTTGGGGGCCGTGGTCGGGCGCCGGTGCACGCTCAGCCGGCTGCGCACCGCGTGCGTGGTGGCGACCCGCAGGACGGCGTACGGGCCGAGCGCGATGCGGGCCATGAAGCGGTTGGCGTCGCGCGACCCGGCGACCGCCGCGGTGGCGACGTGCTGGATCCCGAGGTCCTCGGCCCAGCTGACCGCGGCCTCCATGAGAGCGGTGCCGACGCCGTGGCGCCGAAAGGGCGCGAGCACGTGCGGCGAGAGCGCGCGCACGACCGGCTCGCGGTTGAGCGCGGACATCGTCGTGTGCTCGAGGTGGACGGCGCCGGCGAACTTGCCGTCGTACTCGGCCACCACGATGCGCTGGTTGTCGGACGCCAGCACCTCGACGACCACGGCCTCCATGTCGGCCGCCTGGTCCTCAGGCCCGACCCGGCGGATGACGTCGGTCCACACCTCTGCGAGATGGGGCGCGTCCTCGAGGGTCACCGAGCGGAGCGACACCAGGGAGCGGTTCATCGCACCATGCCTCTATTCCGACCTTCCACAGGTCTGTCGCGCCTCCGTGTCCCCCGAACGCGACTCCACCGGGAGAGACTACGCTCAGCGATCGCGTCCTGTCAGAGGAGCCCGGCACAGAGCCCTGCAAGAAAGCCACCAGAGGAGTCCCGTGATCCCCGGCATCGGCACCGCCGTGAACGTCGCCACCGTCCTGATCGGCAGTGTCATCGGGGTCCTCCTCGGCAACCGGTTGCCGGTGCGCACCCGCGACGTGGTGACCGACTCCCTGGGCCTGGTGACGCTCCTGATCGCCGGCACCTCGGCGATGGCCGTCCTCGACGACGACCTGGCGGACTTCGTCGGCGACAGCGCACCCATGCTGATCGTGCTGGGCTCACTCCTCATCGGCGGGATCGTCGGCTCGCTGCTCGGGCTGGAGTCCCGCGTCGAGGCCTTCGGCGGCTGGCTCCAGGGCCGGCTCGCCGGTGGCGCCAGCACCGCCGAGCGGCACCGCTTCATCGAGGGCTTCGTGGTCTCCTCGCTGATCTTCTGCACCGGTCCGCTCACCATCCTCGGCTCGATCAACGACGGGCTGGGCAACGGTGCCGAGCAGCTCTTCCTCAAGGCCGCGCTCGACGGCTTCGCGGCCATCGCGTTCGCGGCCTCGTTCGGCTGGGGCGTCGCCGCCAGCGCGATCACGATCGTCACCGTCCAGGGCAGCCTCACGCTGCTCGGCCTGGCCCTGGGCGACGTGCTCCCCGACGCGCACCTCGCCGCGATCACCGCCACCGGCGGGCTGCTGCTCGTGGGGGTCGCCCTGCGCCTGCTCCGGGTGCGGGAGATCCCGGTCGCCGACCTGCTCCCCGCGCTGCTCGTCGCACCGCTCCTGGTGGCGCTCGTAGGCGCGATTCACTGACCGTGCAGCATTGACGTAACGGTTCGCTAACGACAGGGTGCCGTACGACACCCCGCCCTGTGGCCAGACCTACGGTGGCATGGCTATGCCCAATCTTCTCGGGAGGGGCGGGCGCGGTGTAGTGCATCAACGCGACAGAAAGGTTCACCCCGTGAATCGAACCACGACCAACTGGGTCCGGCTGATGGCGGGCACAGCCGTCCTCGGCCTCGCCCTGACCGCTTGCGGCTCCGACTCGGAGGGCGACAGCGCTCCGAAGGCGAGCGACAGCCCCTCGGCCTCCGAGTCGGCTCCGGCAGCGGACTCGTTCACCAACGACAAGTGCGACGCCGGCGCGACCAGCGCCGACACGTTCCGCGTCGGTGGCATCCTGCCGCTGACCGGTAACCTCGCCTTCCTCGGTCCGCCGGAGATCGCGGGCGTCGGCCTGGCTGTCTCGGACATCAACGCGGCCGGCGGCGTCAACGGCGCCAAGGCCTGCCACGACGTCCAGGACTCCGGTGACTCGACCGACATGTCGGTCTCCACCGCTTCGGCGGGCACGCTGGTCGCCAGCAAGCCGTCCGTCGTCATCGGCGCCGCGTCGTCCAGCGTCTCGCTGAACGTCGTCGACACCTTCGCCGACAACAAGATCACCGAGATCTCGCCGGCCAACACCGCGGTCGACCTCAGCGGCTACTCGCCGTGGTACTTCCGTACCGCTCCGCCGGACGGCGTCCAGGGCAACGCGCTCGGCACCCTGATCACCACCGACGGCTACACGAAGGTCGGCTTCCTGGTGTTCAACGACACCTACGGCACCGGCCTGCGCAACGTCGTCGAGGAGACGGTCAAGGCCGCCGGCGGTTCCTGCAGCTACGGCTGCAAGGGCGACGGCGACGAGTTCCCGGCCGGTCAGACGACGTTCTCGGCCGAGGTCAGCGGGGTGCTCGCCTCCAAGCCGGACGCGATCGTCGTGCTCGCCTTCGACGAGACGAAGTCGATCATCCCCGAGCTCAAGTCGCAGGGCTGGGACATGTCGAAGGTCTACCTGACCGACGGCAACGTGTCGGACTACAGCAAGGACTTCGCGAAGGGCACCCTCACCGGCGCCCAGGGCACCATCCCGGGCGCCGACCCGGACGCCACCTTCAAGGACCGGCTCAGTGGCTGGGCCGAGGTCGGCGAGGGCGCTCCGCTGAAGGACTTCTCGTACGGCGCCGAGTCCTACGACGCGACCATCCTCGCCGCGCTGGCCGCGGTCAAGGGTGGGGCGACCGACTCCGCCACCGTGCAGAAGAACCTGGCGGCCGTGTCCGGTGCCACCGACGGCGAGGAGTGCACCTCCTACGCCGACTGCGTCGCCCTCCTCGAGGACGGCTCGGAGATCAAGTACACCGGTCCTTCGGGCATCGGTCCGATCGACGACGAGAACGACCCGTCGTCGGCCTTCGTCGGCATCTACAAGTACAACGCCGACAACAAGAACGAGCTCACCACCACGGTGGAGGGCTCCAAGTGATCCACGGGTGATCGACTGATCACCCCGTAGCACGCGAAGGGCCCCGGACCTCACGGTCCGGGGCCCTTCGTCATGTCCTGGTGGTCGAGCTGGGCGGTGCGGCCGCCATGCTGTGGGGCCGCCCGGCCCGCCGTTCCCGCGCACCTGCGCCGGAACGACCACGGCCCACCCGAGAAGCACCCGGGTGGGCCGCTGGCAGGTCAGGGTGCTGCTAGTGCCCCTCGCGCTCCTCGTCCACGTCCTTGGCGAGGGTGCCGAGGTAGAGCTCGATGACCTTGGGGTCGTTCGCGAGCTCGCGGCCGGTGCCGCTGTAGGCGTCCCGGCCCTGGTCGAGCACGTAGCCGCGGTCGCAGATCTGCAGGCAGCGACGGGCGTTCTGCTCGACCATCACGACGCAGACACCGGTCTTGTTGATCCGGCGGGTGCGCAGGAAGGTCTCGTCCTGGCGCACCGGTGACAGGCCCGCCGACGGCTCGTCGAGCAGCAGCACGGACGGCTCCATCATCAGCGCCCGGGCCATGGCCAGCGACTGACGCTCCCCGCCGGACAGGGCGCCCGCGCTCTGGTTGCGCCGGTCGTGCAGCACCGGGAAGAGGTCCCACATGGCGTCGAGGCGCTCGCGGATCTTCTTGGGCCGCAGGAAGAGGCCCATCCGGAGGTTCTCCTCGATGCTCAGCGAGGGGAAGACGTTGTTGGTCTGCGGGACGAACCCGACCCCCATCTCCACCAGCTGGTTGGTGCGCAGGTTGGTGATGTCGCGATCACCCAGCGTCACCGAACCGGAGTGCACCTTGACCAGGCCGAACATCGCCTTGAGCAGCGTCGACTTGCCGGCGCCGTTCGGGCCGATGATGCCGATCATCTCGCCCGGGTAGGCGACCAGGCTGCACCCGTTGAGGATGTTGACCCCGGGGATGTAGCCGGCGACGACGTCCTTCGCCTCGACGACCGCCTTCCGGGTCTCGGTGGCGGTCCCACCGTGCTGCTGCTCGGTCATCGCAGTCCCTCCGCCTCTTCCTCGGCCTCGCGTTCGGCGTCCTCGGCGGCCACCTCTTCGGCGATCTCCTCCAGCGCCTCGTCCGTCAGCAGCGCGTCGTCACCCAGGTCGGTGTCGTGATGCGCGCCCAGGTAGGCGTCGATCACGGCCGGGTCCGACATCACCGTGTCGGCGGCGCCCTCGGCGACCAGCCGGCCCTCGGCCATCACTGCGACCCAGTCGGAGATGTGGCGTACGACGTGCATGTCGTGCTCGACGAAGAGCACGGTCATGCCCTCGTCGCGCAGGTTCTGGATGTGGCCGAGCAGCGACTGGGTCAGCGCGGGGTTCACGCCGGCCATCGGCTCGTCGAGCATGATCATCTTCGGGTCGCTCATCAGCGCCCGCGCCATCTCGAGGAGCTTGCGCTGGCCGCCGGAGAGGCTGCCCGCGTAGTCGTTCTTCTTCTCGAACAGCTTGAAGCGGGCGAGGAGCTCGTCGGCCTTGGCCTCGATCTCCTTCTCCTGCTTGGCCCAGGTGCCGCGGAACATCGACTTGAGGAGGTTCTCCCCCGCCTGGTTCTGCGCGCCGAGCATCATGTTGTCGATCACCGTCATGGCGCTGAGCGCCTTGGTGAGCTGGAAGGTCCGGACCATGCCGGCCTGCGCGACGCTGGAGGCCGACGTCTTGTCGAGCGTGCGGCCGTCGAAGGCCCAGTGCGCGCCCTTGCCGGCCGTGGTCGGCTTGTCGAACCCGGTGATCAGGTTGAAGAACGTCGTCTTGCCGGCGCCGTTCGGCCCGATCAGCGCCGTGATCAGGCCGCGCTGCACCTCGAGGTGCTGCACGTCGACGGCGGTCATGCCGCCGAACTGGCGCACGATGTTGTCGACGACCAGGATCGGGTCGGGCTTGCCGGCGCCGGGCACGGCGTCGAAGCCCGAGGTCAGCGCCCGGCGGGCAGCCGGGTCCGCGAGTCCGGTGTCGACCTTGGGGTCGGCCATCTGCTCAGACATTGAATCGCAGCTCCCTCTTGTTGCCCAGGATGCCTTGTGGTCGGAAGATCACGATCAGCATCAGCGCGACACCGACGACGATGTACGAGAACTGCTCGGTCTGCTGGTTGCTCATGATGCTGTCGGGGACGTACGCCGCGGCCGTGTACTTGATGCCGATCCGGCCCGCGAAGAACAGCACCGAGCCGAGCACGGGGCCGAAGATCGTCGCCGCACCACCGAGCAGCAGCGCGGTGTAGCAGAAGAACGTCAGCGAGCGGCCCATGGAGTCGGGCTGCACGCTCGACGACAGCACGTAGACCATGCCGCCGAGCGCTCCGAACAGACCGCCGATGATCAGCGCCTGCATCTTGATGGAGAAGACGTTCTTGCCCAGCGAGCGGATCGCGTCCTCGTCCTCGCGGATGCCGCGGAGCAGTCGGCCCCACGGGCTGCGGACCAGGAGGAAGACGACCAGCGTGCAGAGCAGCGCCAGGCCCCAGGCGACGAACCGCACCCACCAGCCGCTGACGCCGGTGCTCTGGTAGGGCACCGGGAAGAGGAAGAAGAGCAGCAGCACACCGAACACGAGGAGTCCCGCCATGCCGGCCGACTGCAGGAGCCCCTTGAAGGCGTTGCCGCTGCGGAAGCGCATCACGATCAGGACGATGACCGCGATGGCGACGATCCAGCCGATGATCCGCACCCAGGCGGCGCCGTCGGCGACGTCGGTGTAGTTGAACGGGATCAGCGTGAAGGAGCCGGTGCCGAAGAAGGACAGGTTCCGGAAGCCGGTCGTGTACTGGCTGCCCGGGATGCCCTGGGCCGAGCCGGTGAAGTCGACGAGCAGCGCCGACCTGCCGACGTACCTGATGATCTCGGCGGCCGAGATCGTCACGATCGCCAGGTAGTCACCGCGCAGCTTCAGGGTGGGTGCACCGAGCACCAGCGCGAAGATGAACGCGGCGCCGAACCCGAACAGGATGCCGAGGATCATCGGCAGGCCGTTGGAGATCGAGATCGCGAAGCCGTAGGCGCCGAGCAGCATGAAGCCCGACTGGCCCATGTTGAGCAGGCCGGTGAAGCCGAAGTGGATGTTGAGTCCGATGACCGCGATCGCGACCGCCGCCGTCTGCGGCGACAGCGCCTCGCGCATCATGCCGTTGAGGATGAACTGGATGGTGTCCATGGTCTTCAGTCCTCCCCTTACCCGACCCGCTGCGGCTTGCCGAGCAGACCTTGCGGTCGCACGAGCAGGAGCAGGATCAAGATCAGCAGCGCGGTCGCGTACTTGAAGTCACCGGGCATGCCCAGGACCGGCGACAGCTCCACGACCAGGCCGATGATGATGGCGCCGATGAGGGCGCCGAACGCGGTGCCGAGGCCACCGAGGGTGACCGCCGCGAAGAGCAGCAGCAGGATCTGGAGACCGGAGTCCCACTTGATGCCGTTGGTGACCAGCGCGTAGAGGAGACCGGAGAGACCGGCGAGGCCCATCGCGACCGTCCACACCAGGCGGATCACCCGGTCGGTGTCGATGCCCGACGCCGACGCGAGCGCCGGGTTGTCGGAGACGGCGCGAGTGGCGCGACCGATCCGGGTGCGGAGCAGGGCGTACCCGACGCCCGCCAGCACGATCACCGAGATCACCATCGCGACGATCGACTGGTTGGTGATCGTGACCGGCCCGAACTCGCGCACCGACGGGTTGTCCTGCAGCACGCGGACGGTGCGGGCACCGACCGTGTACTGGTACACGTACTGGAGCGCCAGGGAGAGACCGATCGTCACGATCATCATCTGGGTCAGGCCCAGGCCGCGGCGTCGTAGTGGTTGCCACAGCACCCGGTCCTGGAACCACCCCGTGAACGCGCACAGGATCACCACGACCAGGCCGCCGATCCACAGACCGAGCCCGTGCTGGTTGATGAGCAGGTAGCCGAGCATGCCGCCGAGCGTCACCTGCTCCGCGTGCGCGAAGTTGGAGAGGCCGGTGGTGCCGTAGATGAGCGACAGGCCGACCGAGGCGAGCGCGAGCAGCAGGCCCAGCCGCAGGCCGTTGACCGTGCTCTGGACGAGCTCGTCGAACTTGCTCGTCGAGGCGCTGTAGTCAGCCGTGCGGATCGTGAGCAGCGCGGGCTTGGTGACGCCGAACTTCGCCGCGACGGTGACCTCACCGGTGTCGACGACCAGGTCCTTGGGGAGCGTCGACTCGTCGACCTTGACGACGTACGGACCCTCCTTCTCGACCTGGACGTTCCACTTGCCGGTCTCGCTGGTGGTCACCTCGGTGGCGGTGCCCGCCTCGTCGGTGACGGTCAGCTTCACGTCGGCGAGGGGCCCGTCCTCGGTGCGGATGGTGCCGGCGATGCAGGCCTTGTCAGGCCCCGGGAGGCACAGCGTGTCGACGGCGCTGGCCGGACCCGAGGAAATCAGCGCGAGCACCGGCGCGAGCAGGAGCGCGAGAATGAGTCCCGCTACCCCCCTGCGCACGGTCCGCTCACGGACGACGTGTCGAGACTTCAACTCGGTCCTCCCATCCAGAACCCGGCTGGGTTCGGACGGCAGTCTAGGGGTGAACGGCGAGTGAAGCGCCAGTCCTCCGACTTCCCGGCGCGGCACACGCGCAGCCTTTACCGAAGCGTGATCTACCGGAAACGTCTCGCCTCAGCCGGCGATGCCGGGGCCGTGCGCGATGACGCCCTCGGCGACCTGCCGCATCGACAGACGTAGATCCATCGCGGTCTTCTGGATCCACCGGAACGCGTCGGGCTCGGAGAGCTTGAGCTGGTCCTGGAGCACGTTCTTGGCCCGCTCGACCGCCTTGCGGGTCTCCAGGCGCTCGGTCAGGTCGGCGACCTCGGACTCGAGCATCGAGAGCTCGGCGAACCGGCTCACGGCCATCTCGATCGCCGGCACCAGGTCGGTCTGGCTGAAGGGCTTGACCAGGTAGGCCATGGCACCGGCGTCGCGCGCGCGCTCGACGAGGTCGCGCTGCGAGAACGCCGTCAGGATGACGACCGGCGCGATCCGCTGCCCGGCGATCCGCTCGGCGGCGGCGATGCCGTCGAGCACCGGCATCTTCACGTCGAGGATGACCAGGTCCGGGCGGAGCTCCTCGGCCAGCTCGACCGCCTTCGCCCCGTCACCGGCCTGGCCGACGACGTCGTACCCCTCGTCGGAGAGCATCTCGGCGAGGTCCATCCGGATGAGGACCTCGTCCTCGGCGATGACGACCCGGCGGGCGGCAGCACCCGGGGTCGGCTGGTCGGTCGGCTGCGTCACGGCAGCAGGTTATCCGCCCGCGCGCCGTCGTACGCCGCGCACCCGTCAGGCTGGACGCGGTGCGACCCCCGGCGCGACCCCCGGCAGCGGCACCGGTCGCGTCGCCCGGTCGCGCAGGAAGAGCTCGACCTCCTCGCGCTCCACGCGCCGGCGACTGAGCAGGGTCGCAGCCGACCGGGCGTTGCCGATGGCTCGTTCGTTGCTGGCGTGGCCCCATCCACTGGCCTGCTGCCACGGCTTCCACATGTCGACCTCCACTGCCCGAGCACCCGCGTGCTCGAAACTGTAGTAGTTCGATCGACTTTAGCCAAGGCCGGCGTCGCGCCCGCTGTCCGTTAGGGTTTCTCGCGCCGCGGGCCCCGGTACTCCAACGGCAGAGAGAGTGGTCTCAAACACCATCCAGTGTGGGTTCGAATCCCACCCGGGGCACCCACGGATGCATCGATGTCGGTGCCATGGGCGACCGTCGAGGCGTGTACGACGACCCGACGCGCGAGATTGCCCTCGAGCTCCTGGCCCAGCACACCCTGTCCGAGGTCAGCCGACGGACGGGCATCAGTCGTGCGGCTCTCCGGGAGTGGCGCGGCGGACGCCCTCCTCGTTCGAAGGCCTCCGTCGCGCGGCTCGATGAGCTGATCGGCCTCACGTCCTGACGACGCGAGGCCTCGATGCGTCGTCGACGGTCTGGAGCACTCCGCGGGGCGGGCCCTATACCGGCTCGGGGCGGGGTACGGTCACCCGTCAGAACACACCAAAGGAGTGGTCATGGGAACAATCATCGGCATCATCGGCCTGATCGCGGCCATCTGGGTGATCATCGAGGTGGTTCGCTCCGGGGCGAGCACCATCGCCAAGGTCGTGTGGATCGTCTGCGCGATCCTCTTCTCGATCATCACCGCCATCGTCTGGGCGGTCTGGGGTCGCAAGGAGTTCGGCGGCCAGAAGGCCGTCATCTGACGCTCGTCACAGCGTGACGTCATACGGACGGAGCAGACGGATGCTCCGTCCGCATGACGTCCGCGTCAGTGCTGGCGCTTGTACGCCGGAGCGACCTCGTTGATGGCGTCACCCATCCGGTGGATGCGGAGCGCGTTGGTGGAGCCGGGGATGCCGGGCGGCGCGCCGGCGATGATCACGACGAGGTCGCCCTCGGTCACCCGGCCGATCTGGAGCAGCTGGTCGTCGACCTGACGGACCATCTCGTCGGTGTGCTCGACCATCTGGGTCAGGAACGTCTCCACGCCCCAGCTCAGCGCCAGCTGGGAGCGGACGGCCGGCACGGGCGTGAAGGCCAGGACCGGGATCGGGCCGCGCAGCCGCGACATCCGGCGCGCCGAGTCGCCGCTGGTGGTGAACGCGACGACGTACTTGGCGTCGACCCGCTCGGCGACCTCCTCGGCCGCCTTGGCGATCACACCGGAGCGGGTGTGCGGGTCCCAGTCGATCTTGGCGAAGACGCCGGCGCCCTCGCTGTTGCGGATCGCGTGCTCCTCGGTGGAGGTGATGATCCGCGCCATCGTCTCCACGGTGTGCACGGGGAACTCCCCCACGCTGGTCTCGCCGGACAGCATCACCGCGTCGGCGCCGTCGAGGACCGCGTTGGCGACGTCGGAGGCCTCGGCGCGGGTCGGCGCGGGGCTGGAGATCATCGACTCGAGCATCTGGGTCGCGACGATCACCGGCTTGGCGTGCAGGCGGGCCTTGCGCACGATCTGCTTCTGCAGGAACGGCACGTCCTCGAGCGGGCACTCCACCGCGAGGTCACCGCGCGCGACCATGAAGCCGTCGAAGGCGTCGATGACCTCGTCGAGGTTCTCGATCGCCTGCGGCTTCTCGATCTTGGCGATGACCGGGACGTGGATGCCCTCCTCGTCCATGATCTTGCGGACGTCGTCGGCGTCCTTGGCGTCGCGCACGAAGCTGAGCGCGATGAAGTCGACGGTGAGGTGCAGCGCGAACCGCAGGTCCTCGATGTCCTTCTCCGACAGCGCCGGCACGGAGACGGCGACGCCCGGCAGGTTGATCCCCTTGTTGTTGGAGACCTTGCCGCCGACCAGGACCTCGGTGTGCACGTCGGTGCCGTCGACGACGCCGGTCACCCGGAGCCGGATCTTGCCGTCGTCGATCAGCAGCGGGTCGCCGACGTTCACGTCGCCGGGCAGCCCCTTGTACGTCGTGCCGCAGATCTTGTCGTCGCCCGCCACGTCGCGGGTCGTGATGACCCACTCCTGGCCGCGGCGCAGCTGCACCGGGCCGTCGGGGAACGTCTCGAGCCGGATCTTGGGGCCCTGCAGGTCGGCGAAGATCCCGACGCCGTGGCCGCTCGCGTCGGAGGCCTCCCGCACGAGGCGGTACGCCTCCGCGTGGTCCTCGTGGGACCCGTGGCTCATGTTCAGCCGGGCGACATCCATCCCGGCGTACACGAGCTCGCGGATCCGACGGGGCGACGAGGTCGCCGGGCCGAGGGTGCAGACGATCTTGGCTCTACGCACGTGTCTCACCTTACCGCCACTTTGACCTTTCAAAGACCAAACTCCCGTCGGCCGGGCCGTGAAATCGCCGAGTCGGCGCTGCTTCACCCTAGACCCGGGCGAGACAGCGCCGACTCGGCCGTGCTCGGGCAGGTGCTCAGACGACCAGCGGGCGCTCGGTCGGCTTGATCGGCGACGGCAGCGTCGTCGACCCGGTGAGGTAGGTGTCCACCGCGGCGGCCGCGGCGCGGCCCTCGGCGATCGCCCACACGATCAGCGACTGGCCGCGGCCCGCGTCGCCGGCGACGAACACGCCGGGCACCGAGGACTGGTAGCCGAGGTCGCGCTTGACGTTGCCGCGCTCGTCGAGGTCGACGCCGAGCTGCTCGACCAGGCCCGGCTTCTCGGGACCGAGGAAGCCCATCGCGAAGAGCACCAGCTGGGCCGGGATCTCGCGCTCGGTGCCCTCGATCTCGGTGAGCTTGCCACCTTCGAACACCACGTCGACGAGCTTGAGCGCCCGGATGTTGCCGTCCTCGTCGCCGAGGAACTCCTTGGTCGAGACGGCGTAGACCCGCTCCCCCGCCTCCTCGTGCGCCGAGGAGACCCGGAACGTCATCGGGTACGTCGGCCAGGGCTGACCGGCCGGGCGCGACTCCGGCGGCTCGGGCATGATCTCCAGCTGCGTGATCGACGCCGCGCCCTGGCGGGTCGAGGTGCCGAGGCAGTCCGCGCCCGTGTCTCCGCCGCCGATGATCACCACGTGCTTGTCGGTGGCCAGGATCTGGTCCTCGACCTCCTCGCCGAGGGCGACCCGGTTGGCCTGCGGGAGGAACTCCATCGCCTGGTGGATGCCGCCGAGCTCGCGCCCGGTGATGCCCAGGTCGCGGGGGTCGGTGGCGCCCATGGCGAGCACGACGGCGTCGTAGCGCTCCTTGAGCTTGTCGGCGCCGAGCGCGGAGCCGACGTCGACGCCGGCCCGGAAGACGGTGCCCTCGCGACGCATCTGCTCGAGACGCTTGTCGAGGTGCTTCTTCTCCATCTTGAACTCGGGGATGCCGTAGCGCAGCAGGCCGCCGATCTTGTCCGCCCGCTCGTAGACCGCGACGGTGTGACCCGCACGGGTGAGCTGCTGGGCGGCGGCGAGTCCGGCGGGACCCGAGCCGATCACGGCGACCGTGCGGCCCGAGAGCCACTCCGGCGGCTGGGGCCGGACCAGGCCGGACTCCCACGCCTTGTCGATGATCGAGACCTCGACGTTCTTGATCGTCACCGGGTCCTGGTTGATGCCCAGGACGCAGGCGGTCTCGCACGGGGCCGGGCACAGGCGACCGGTGAACTCCGGGAAGTTGTTGGTCGCGTGCAGGCGCTCGATCGCGCCCTCCCAGTCGTCGCGCCAGACCAGGTCGTTCCACTCCGGGATGATGTTGCCGAGCGGGCAGCCCTGGTGGCAGAACGGGATGCCGCAGTCCATGCAGCGCCCGGCCTGCTGGGTGATGATCGGGAGCAGGGCGCGCCCGGCGCTGCCGGGGTAGACCTCGTTCCAGTCCTGGATGCGCTCCTCGACCGGGCGCCGCTCGGCGACCTCCCGGCCGTCCTTCAGGAATCCGCGGGGGTCAGCCATGGAGCGCCTCCATCATCGCGTGGGCGGTCTCGTTCTCGTCGAGGCCGTCGGCCTCAGCCTTGGCCTTCGCCTCGAGCGACTTGCGGTAGTCACCCGGCATCACCTCGGTGAAGCGGGTCAGCGACGTCTCCCAGTCGGCCAGCAGCTGCTCGGCGACGACTGAGCCGGTCTCCTCGAGGTGGCTGCGCACCAGCTGCTCGAGCTCCACCGCGGCGTCCCCGACGACCGGGCCGAGCTCGACGAGCTCGGTGTTGACGCGCTGCGGCTTGAGGTCGAGCACCCAGGCGATGCCACCGGACATGCCCGCGGCGAAGTTGCGCCCGGTCTTGCCCAGGACGACGACCCGGCCGCCGGTCATGTACTCGCAGCCGTGGTCGCCCACGCCCTCGTTGACCAGCCAGGCGCCGGAGTTGCGCACGGCGAACCGCTCGCCGACTCCGCCGCGCAGGAAGATCTGGCCCGAGGTGGCGCCGTACGCGATCGTGTTGCCGGCGATGATCTGCTCGTCGCTGTTGAACGTCGCCGCGCGGTCCGGGCGTACGACGATGCGCCCGCCCGAGAGCCCCTTGCCGACGTAGTCGTTGGCGTCGCCCTCGAGCCGCAGGGTGATACCTCGCGGGACGAACGCGCCGAACGACTGCCCGGCCGACCCGGTGAACGTGATGTCGATCGTGCCGTCGGGCAGGCCCTCGCCGCCGTACTTCTTGGTGACCTCGTGGCCGAGGATCGTGCCGACGGTGCGGTTGACGTTGCGGATCGCGACCTGGGCGCGGACCGGCTCCCCGCTCTCGATCGCGGGCTGGGCCAGCGGCACCAGCTCCGTGACGTCGAGCGACTTCTCGAGACCGTGGTCCTGCGACTTGGTGCGGTAGAGGTCCTGGTCGGGGAACGCCGAGCGGTCCGGCTGGTGCAGCACCGGCGTCAGGTCGAGCCCGGACGCCTTCCAGTGGTCGACGGCCTCGCGGACGTCGAGGGTCGCGACCTGCCCGATCGCCTCCTCGATGGTGCGGAAGCCCAGCTCGGCCAGGATCTCGCGCACCTCCTCGGCGATGAACTCGAAGAAGTTCACGACGTACTCGGCCTTGCCGGAGTAGCGCTCGCGCAGCACCGGGTTCTGGGTCGCGACGCCCACCGGGCAGGTGTCGAGGTGGCAGACCCGCATCATGATGCAGCCCGACACGACCAGCGGTGCCGAGGCGAAGCCGAACTCCTCGGCGCCGAGGAGGGCGGCGATGACAACGTCACGGCCGGTCTTGAGCTGCCCGTCGGTCTGCACGACGATCCGGTCGCGCAGCCCGTTGAGGAGCAGCGTCTGCTGGGTCTCGGCGAGGCCGAGCTCCCAGGGACCGCCGGCGTGCTTGAGCGAGGTCAGCGGCGCCGCGCCGGTGCCGCCGTCGTGCCCGGAGATCAGGACGACGTCGGCGTGCGCCTTCGAGACGCCCGCTGCGACCGTGCCGACTCCCACCTCGGAGACCAGCTTGACGTGCACGCGGGCCGCGGGGTTGGCGTTCTTGAGGTCGTGGATCAGCTGCGCCAGGTCCTCGATCGAGTAGATGTCGTGGTGCGGCGGCGGGCTGATCAGGCCGACACCCGGCGTCGAGTGCCGGGTCTTGGCCACCCACGGGTAGACCTTGTTGCCGGGCAGCTGCCCGCCCTCGCCGGGCTTCGCGCCCTGCGCCATCTTGATCTGGATGTCGTCGGCGTTGGTGAGGTACTCCGACGTCACGCCGAAGCGGCCCGACGCGACCTGCTTGATCGAGCTGCGACGCTCCGGGTCGTAGAGGCGGTCGGGGTCCTCGCCGCCCTCACCGGTGTTGGACTTGGCGCCCAGCCGGTTCATGGCGATCGCGAGGGTCTCGTGCGCCTCCTTGCTGATCGAGCCGTACGACATCGCGCCGGTCGAGAACCGCTTCACGATCTCGGAGACCGGCTCGACCTGCTCGATCGGGATCGGCTGACGACCGGAGCCGTCGGCGTCCTTGAAGCGGAAGAGCCCGCGCAGCGTCATCAGCCGCTCGGACTGCTCGTCCACGCGCGCCGTGTACTGCTTGAAGATGTCGTAGCGGCCGCTGCGGGTGGAGTGCTGCAGCCGGAAGACCGTCTCCGGGTCGAACAGGTGCGGCTCGCCCTCGCGACGCCACTGGTACTCGCCGCCGATCTCGAGCTCGCGGTGCGCGGGCAGGATGCCGCCGCGCGGGTACGCCGTGGCGTGCCGGCGAGCGACTTCCTCGGCGATCGTGTCGAGCTCGATGCCGCCGAGCTTGGAGGTGGTGCCGGTGAAGTAGCGGTCGACGACCGCCTGCGACAGCCCGACCGCCTCGAAGATCTGCGCACCGGTGTAGGACGCGACCGTGGAGACGCCCATCTTGGACATCACCTTGAGGACGCCCTTGCCGAGCGCCTTGATCAGGTTCTTGACGGCCTGCTCCGGCTCGGCGGAGACGTAGTAGCCCTCGCGGGCCAGGTCCTCCACCGACTCCATCGCCAGGTAGGGGTTGACCGCGGCCGCGCCGTACCCGACGAGCAGCGCGACGTGGTGCACCTCGCGGACGTCGCCGGCCTCGACCAGGAGCCCGACCTGGGTGCGGGTCTTCTCGCGCACCAGGTGGTGGTGCACCGCGCCGGTGAGCAGCAGCGACGGGATCGGCGCGTGCTCGGCGGTGGAGTGGCGGTCGGACAGCACGATGACGCGGGCGCCGTCGGCGATCGCCGCGGACACCTCCGCGCAGATCTCGTCGATCCGCTCGGCCATCGCGGCTCCCCCGCCCTCGACGGGGTAGAGCCCGCGCGAGACGTGGGTGATGAAGCCGGGCATGTCGCCGTCGCGGTTGATGTGCCGGATCTTGGCCAGGTCGTCGTTGGAGATGACCGGGAACGGCAGGACGACCATGCGACAGGACGCCGGCGCCGGCTCGAGCAGGTTGTACTCCGGCCCGATGGTGCCGGCCAGCGAGGTGACCAGCTCCTCGCGGATCGCGTCGAGCGGCGGGTTGGTGACCTGGGCGAAGAGCTGGCTGAAGTAGTCGAACAGCAGCCGGGGCTTCTCGCTCAGCGACGCCAGCGGCGTGTCGGTGCCCATCGAGCCCAGCGGCTCGCCGCCGCCGTTGGCCATCGGCGTCAGGATGACCCGCAGCTCCTCCTCGGTGTAGCCGAAGACCTGCTGGCGGCGGGTCACCGAGGCGTGCGTGTGGATGATGTGCTCGCGCTCGGTCACGTCGGCGAGGTTGATCAGGCCGGCGTGCAGCCACTCGTCGTAGGGGTGCTCCGAGGCGAGCTCCGTCTTGATCTCCTCGTCCTCGATGATCCGGTGCTCGTCGGTGTCGACGAGGAACATCCGGCCCGGCTGGAGGCGGCCCTTGCGGACGATCGAGGCGGGGTCGAGGTCGAGCACGCCGACCTCGGAGGCCAGCACGACGAGACCGTCGTCGGTGACCCAGTAGCGCGACGGCCGGAGGCCGTTGCGGTCGAGGACCGCGCCGATCTGCGAGCCGTCGGTGAAGACGACGCACGCCGGGCCGTCCCAGGGCTCCATCACGGCGGAGTGGAACTCGTAGAAGGCACGCCGCTTGGCGTCCATCTCGGCGTGGTTCTCCCACGCCTCGGGGATCATCATCAGCACCGAGTGCGGCAGCGAGCGGCCACCCATGTGCAGCAGCTCGAGCACCTCGTCGAACGACGCGGAGTCGGACGCACCGGGGGTGCAGATCGGGAACAGCCGGTCCAGGTCGCCCGGGATCACGTCGGAGCCGAGCAGCGCCTCGCGGGCGCGCATCCAGTTCCGGTTGCCCATGACCGTGTTGATCTCACCGTTGTGGGCGATGAACCGGAAGGGGTGGGCCAGCGGCCAGCTCGGGAACGTGTTCGTCGAGAACCGCGAGTGCACGACCGCGAGGGCCGAGGCGATCCGCTCGTCGACCAGGTCGGGGAAGAACTTGTCGAGCTGGTCCGTGGTGAGCATGCCCTTGTAGGCCAGGGTGCGCGACGACAGCGACGGGAAGTAGACGTCGGTCTCGCGCTCGGCGCGCTTGCGCAGGCAGAAGGCGAGCCGCTCCAGCGCCATCCCGGTGACCCGAGTGCCCTTGCCCGCGACGAAGAGCTGGGCGAAGGTCGGCATCACGCCGAGCGCCATCTGGCCGAGACCGGCCGGCTGGACCGGGACGTCGCGCCAGCCGAGGACGGTCAGGCCCTCCTCGGCGGCGATCTCCTCGATCCGGCTGCGGGTCTTGGTGACCTCCTCGGGGTCGCCGGGCAGGAACGCCGTGCCGACGGCGTACGCGTGCTGTCCGGGGAGCTCGAAGTCCACGACGGCGCGCAGGAACGCGTCCGGGACCTGCAGCAGGATGCCGGCACCGTCGCCGGAGTTGACCTCGGCGCCGGCGGCGCCGCGGTGGTCGAGGTTGCGGAGTGCGGTCAGCGCCTTCGCCACGATGTCGTGGCTCGCGACGCCGGTGAGCGTCGCGACGAACGCGACACCGCAGGCGTCGTGCTCGTGGCGGGGGTCGTACAGCCCTTGGGGCGGCGGGAATGCGTGCGAAGAGTGCACCGGGCATTCTCCCGTCGTCTCAGCGCCGGGCCTGCCCCACGACGTTGTCGGGCCGGCACCAGCGGATCAGCGAAGCAGATTCTGCGGGCAGGGGACGACATTGGCCCTGGCAGAAAGGACAGGTTAACACCGCTCTAGGGGTGTTCCGGACCCCTGTCCGCGGTCGAATCCTCGGGGTCCTGCGCGAGCGGTCCGCGGCCGTCGGCGTACACCTGCTCCTCGCGGCCGGGCTGGCGTCGGGCGCTGATCACGAACCAGATCAGGGCCGCCACGAAGAGCACCAGCGAGGTCCAGACGTTGAACCGGAAGCCGCCGACGTCCTTGAGCTCCACGTTGTCGATGCGCAGCATCTCGATCCAGCTGCGACCGAGCGTGTAGATCATGATGTAGAGCGCCACGACCCGGCCGTGGCCGAGCCGGAACCTGCGGTCCGCCCAGATCAGGATCGCGAACGCCGCGAGGCACCAGAGGCTCTCGTAGAGGAACGTCGGGTGGAAGGTCGTGCCCGGCGGGTAGCCGGCGTCGACCGCCGTGCTGTCGCTGACGGACAGCGCCCAGGGCAGGTCGGTGGGCTTGCCGAAGAGCTCCTGGTTGAACCAGTTGCCCCAGCGACCGAGCGCCTGTGCGACCAGGACGCCGGGTGCCATCGCGTCGAGGACCGGCAGCAGCTTGATGCCCTTGCGCTTGGCGCCGATCACCGCGCCGACGGCACCGAGCCCGATCGCACCCCAGACCCCGAGGCCGCCGCGCCACACGTAGAGCGCCTCGATCGGGTGCATGCCCGCCCCGAAGTAGAGGTCGTGGTCGGTCATCACGTGGTAGAGCCGGCCGCCGACGAGGCCGAACGGCACCGCCCAGATCGCGATGTCCTGGATGTCGCCCGCCTGGCCGCCGCGGGCGACCCAGCGCCGCTCCCCGATCCAGATCGCGGCGACGATGCCGAGGATGATCGCCAGCGCGTAGCCGCGCAGCGGGAACGGCCCGAGGTACCAGACGCCCGACGACGGGCTCGGGATCGAGAGGGTGGTCAGCAGTGGGCTCATACGGGGTCCCCGCAGAATCGTGAGATGGAGGAGCGGAGCGGGGGAAACTCGCAATTCTGTGGGGTGTTCATGGTCCTCGTGTCAGTCCGCGTCGAGCAGGTGGTGGATGTCGGCGGCGAAGTCGGCGGAGGAGGTCTCCTCGCTCCAGTAGACCGTGCCCTCGTCGTCGGCGTCGATGCCGGTGATGGTCGTGCCGTGGGTGACGTCGTACCCGCCGGACGGGAGCTTCTCGCCCTGGGTGATCCCGACGCCCATCGGCTGGGCGACCGACACGATGGTGTCGAGGTCGCCGGTCAGCCCGATGAAGCCGGGGTCGAAGTGGCTGAGGTACTTCTTCAGCACGTCCTGGGTGTCCCGCGCGGGGTCGGTGGTCACGAAGACCACGTCGACCCGCTCGCGGTCCTGGTCGTCGAGGCGGGTCATCGCGGAGGCGAGGTTGGACATCACCGTCTGGCAGATGTCCGGGCAGTGCGTGTAGCCGTAGAACACCATCGTCAGCGGCTTGTCGGTGTCCTTCGTCAGCGAGAACGGCTGCCCGTCGGTGTCGGTGAGCGGCGTCGCCGACACCTCGAACGGCGGGTCCAGCTCGTTGCCGTGCAGCCCGCTCGGCCCCGTGGGCTCGCTGCTGCCGCACGCGGCGAGCGGGAGCAGCAGGGCGGTGAGGACGACGGCGACCCGACTACGCACGCCGTACCCCGGCGGCGAGGTCCTCGGTCAGCCTCGCCAGGGCGCGCAGGCCGGCGCCGGTGTCGTCGGAGTGGTCGAGCAGCGTGCGCACGAACGCGGAGCCGACGATCACCGCGTCGGCGTGGGCCGACAGGTCGGCGGCCTGGGCACGGGTGCTGACACCGACCCCCACGCCGACGGGGAGGTCGGTGGTCGCCTTGGTCCGCGCGATCAGGGGGGCCACCCCCTCGGCCGTCGCCTGCTTGGTGCCGGTGACGCCCATGATGCCCGTGGCGTACACGAAGCCGCGGCAGTGGCTCGTCGTCATCGCGATCCGCTCGTCGGTGCTCGACGGGGACACCAGGAAGACCTTGTCGAGGTCGCGGGCGTCCGCCGCGGCGATCCACTCCTCGGCGAAGTCGGGGGTGATGTCGGGAGTGATCAGGCCCGCGCCCCCGGCGTCCTGGACCTGCTGGGCGAAGCGGTCGACACCGCGTCGCTCGATCGGGTTCCAGCTGGTCATCACCAGCGTGGGCGTCCCGGTCGCCGCGACGGCCTCCACCACCCGGAAGACGTCGTCGACCCGGAAGCCGGTGTCGAGCGCCTGCTGGACCGCCCGCTGGATGATCGGCCCGTCCATGACCGGGTCGCTGTAGGGCAGCCCGACCTCGATCACGTCGCACCCCGCGTCGACCATGGTGCGCAGCGCCTCGATGCTGCCCGCGACGTCGGGGAAGCCTGCGGGCAGGTAGCCGACCAGCGCCGCCCGGTCCTCGGCCCTGGCCTCGTCGAACGCGGTGCTGGTGCTCACGCCTGTCCTTCGGTCTCGTCGGGCTCGCCGAGCTTGAAGTACTCGAGCGCGGTGCCCATGTCCTTGTCGCCGCGACCGGAGAGATTGACCAGGATCGTCTGGCCCTGGTGCTCCGGCGCGATCCGCAGCGCACCCGCGAGGGCGTGCGCCGACTCGATGGCCGGGATGATGCCCTCGGTGCGCGCGAGCAGCGCCATCGCGTCCATCGCCTCCGCGTCGGTCACCGGCTCGTACGTCGCACGGCCGATGTCCGCCAGGTAGGAGTGCTGGGGGCCGACGCCCGGGTAGTCGAGCCCGGCCGAGATCGAGTGCGACTCGATGGTCTGGCCGTCCTCGTCCTGGAGCACGAAGGTGCGGGCGCCGTGGAGCACGCCGCGCTCGCCGGCCCGGATGGTCGCGGCGTGCCGGCCGGTCTCGTAGCCGTCTCCCCCGGCCTCGAAGCCGTAGATCGCCACGTCGGGGTCGTCGAGGAACGCGGTGAAGAGGCCGATCGCGTTGGAGCCGCCGCCCACGCAGGCGGCGATCACGTCCGGCAGCCCGCCGTACTGCTCGATGCTCTGCGCCCGCGCCTCGTCGCCGATGCCGCGGCAGAACTCGCGGACCATCGTCGGGAACGGGTGCGGGCCGGCGGCGGTGCCGAAGAGGTACGCCGTGTGGTCGACGCTCGCGACCCAGTCGCGCAGTGCCTCGTTGATCGCGTCCTTGAGCGTCGCGCTGCCGGAGTCGACGGCCACGACCTTGGCGCCCAGGAGGTTCATCCGGGCGACGTTGAGCGCCTGGCGCCGGGTGTCGACCGAGCCCATGTAGACGGTGCAGTCGAGCCCGAAGTACGCCGCGGCCGTCGCGCTCGCGACGCCGTGCTGCCCGGCGCCGGTCTCGGCGATCACCCGCGACTTGCCCATCCGCTTGGTGAGCAGCGCCTGGCCGAGCACGTTGCGGATCTTGTGGGCGCCGGTGTGGTTGAGGTCCTCGCGCTTGAGCAGGATCCGGGCGCCGACCTTGTCGCTGAGCCGCTCGGCGAAGTAGAGCGGGCTGGGGATCCCGGCGTAGTCGCGCAGGATCGCCTCGAACTCGGCGACGAACGTCGGGTCGGCCATCGCCTCCTGCCACGCCACCGTCAGCTCGTCCAACGCGGCGACCAGCGCCTCGGGCATGAATCGACCGCCGAACCCCGCGGGACCGCCGAACCAGCCCTGCTCATCCGCGTCGAACGTCGTGGTCCGTTCCGGATGGGTCGTCATGTCGTCACTCCTGTCATCGCGGCGACCGCGGCCTGCGGGTCGCCGTCCTTCACCAGTGCCTCGCCGACGAGGACCGCACGGGCGCCCTCTCCGACGAAGCGCTCGACGTCTGCGGGGCCGAAGATGCCGCTCTCGGCGACCTTGACGCGGTCGTCGGGGATGAGCGGCGCGAGCCTGCCGAACGTGTCGTCGTGGATCTCGAGCGTCTTCAGGTTGCGGGCGTTGACGCCGACCAGCTCCGCACCGAGGTCGACGGCCCGCTCGGTCTCCGGCTCGTCGTGCACCTCCACGAGCACGGTGAGGCCGAGCTCGCGCGCCTCGTCGTGCAGGCGGCGCAGGGTGTCGTCGTCGAGCGCCGCGACGATGAGCAGGGCCAGGTCGGCACCCGCGGCGCGCGCCTCGACGAGCTGGTAGCTGGTGACGATGAAGTCCTTGCGCAGGATCGGGGTGTCGACGGCGGCGCGCACCGCGCGCAGGTCATCGAGGCTGCCGCCGAAGCGGCGCCGCTCGGTGAGCACGCTGATGGCGGCCGCGCCCCCTGCGGCGTACTGGCGAGCGAGATCGGCGGGGTCCGGGATGTCGGCGAGGTCGCCCTTGCTCGGGCTGCGCCGCTTGACCTCGGCGATGACGCTGGAGCCCGGCCCGCGGAAGTGCGGCATCGGGTCGCGCGGCGGATCGACGTCGGCCAGGGCGGCGCGCAGGTCGGCGAGCGTCGTCGTCGCCTCCCGCTCGGCGAGGTCGAGTCGCACGCCGGACACGATCTCGTCGAGCACGGACATGCCACCAGTGTTTCACGCGGCATGGAGGCCGCGTCGCTGGGTAGTGTCCGCTGAACACGGCCGGTGAGACGGTCCGGCCGCCGAACGAAGGAACCCTTGTGAGCTACTCCGAACCACCTCCCCCGCCGCCGCAGTACGGCGCACCCGTCCCGCCGTACGGCGGGATGCCACCGAAGCGGTCCGGCATGTCCATCGCCAGCCTGGTGCTCGGCATCCTCGCCGTGCTGCCGTGCTTCTGGGGCTGCTTCATCTTCGGCATCCTCGGCGTCGTCTTCGGTGTCCTCGGCAAGAAGGACGTCCGCGAGTCGCAGGGCGCCAAGACGGGCGAGGGGCTCGCCAAGTGGGGCTTCATCCTCGGCATCGTCGGGATCGCCTTCGGCGTCATCTACTGGATCCTGGTCGCCACCGGGGCGATCGACATCAGCTACACCGCGGACGTCTGAGCGACGCCCGAAGCCCGTGGGTCAGGGCGCCAGCCAGGAGCCGAACGGCAAGTTGCGCAGCACCGTGAACACCAGGAGCAGCGCCAGCCCCGTGTAGGCGACCGGCCGGATCACGCTCATCGGCACCTGGTACGGCCGGCCGCGCCAGCGGCCGGCCGTCCAGAGCGCCAGGCCGAGCACGATGAACGGCAGCGCGACCACGAAGGCCAGGTTGCTCGAGGCGGCGCCGTACAGGTCGCCGTGGGTGAGGTCGTTGACCGCCCGCAGGCCGCCGCACCCCGGGCAGTAGACACCCATCGCCGCGCTGGGGCACAGGCCCCACGAGCCGTGCTCGTGCGGGTCGCGCAACCGCAGCGCCAGGCTCGCGACCGCGAGACCACCGATGACCAGCACCGGCGCGCGCATCCGGCGCCGGCGCGGTCGGACCTCCGCGGCGACCGGTGCTGCCGTGGTGGTCACCGCGAGCTCGTCAGTGGCCGGACTCGTGGTAGCCGAGCTTGGCCATCACCGCGAAGATCACCAGCGATGCGACGGCGAGGCCGACACCGACCCAGAAGATGGTCCAGTTGATCGGGTCGAACAGCATCCCGGCGGCACCGACCACGAAGCCCAGCATCGCGACGGTCACGAACGTCCAGGCCGCAGGGGTGTTGCCGTGGTTGTCAGACATGGGGCTCCTCGTGCGCGGGGCTGGTCCTGGTGGGTAATGCAGACAGCATTCTAGGCAGTCGGGTCGCGACCCTCGTCCATCGCCTTCCAGAGGTCGAGGCTGCTCTGCTCCTCCGGCGGTACGACGGGCGGCGCGGGCGCGCTGCCGGGTGCGTCGTAGCGGGCGCCCATCTCGGGCCACGACGGCGCCCACGCCACGGCGAGCCCTCCGGCGACGATCGACAGCAGCGAACCGAGCACGGCCACCCAGTACCAGACCGTGTGGCTCAGGTCGGCGCTGCGCACCCCCACGAGCGCGAGCTCGTCGCGGAACTGCGCCGGGACCTGGGAGTACGCCGCGAGCGCGGCCACCAGGGCGCCGGCAGCCGCCAGCGTGCCCAGCGCCGCCACCGCGCGCCGGACGCGGCCCCGGGTCACGAGCACCACCCCCCAGCACGCGAGGACGACCAGGCCCAGCGCGGTGACCAGCGGGAGGTGGGCGTCGAAGGTGACCAGGCGGCTGCTCACCGCCGTCGCCGCCTTGCCCGAGGCCTCGACGGCCGGCTGCTCACCGGCGACGGCCGTCAGGGTGCCGGCCGCCAGCCCGAGGAGGACCACCGGGCCGAACGTGCGGCGCCGACCGGCGGGCTGCTCAGCCATCGGCCAGCAGCAGGTCGGCGTCGAAGCAGGTGCGGTCGCCGGTGTGGCAAGCGACGCCCACCTGGTCGACCTTGACCAGCAGCGTGTCGCCGTCGCAGTCGAGGCGGACCTCCTTGACCCACTGCAGGTGACCCGAGGTCTCCCCCTTGACCCAGTACTCCCGGCGCGAGCGGCTCCAGTACGTCGCCCGCCCGGTGCTGAGCGTGCGGGCCAGCGCCTCGTCGTCCATCCAGCCGAGCATCAGCACCTCGCCGGTGTCGTGCTGCTGCACCACGGCGGGCACCAGGCCCTCCGCGGTGCGCTTGAGCCGGGCGGCGATCTGGGGGTCCAACGGGCTGCTCACGGTCCCAGTATCGCGTGGGGGTGGTTTCGAGGCTCAGGCTCCAGGGCGCCTTCGCACCTCAACCACCGGCTCGATGGTGGAGGTGCGAGCGAAGCGAGCCTCGAAACCACCGGGTCAGCGGCTGGAACCCTGTTGCGACACCCAGCTCGCGTGCAGCCCCGCGTAGACCGAGCCCTCCTGCTGGACGAGCACGGCGTGCGGGCCGCGCTGGACGATCCGGCCGTGGTCGACGACCACCACCTCGTCGGCGCTCTCGGCCGTCGAGAGCCGGTGCGCGATGGTGACGCTGGTGCGTCCGCTCATCAGCCGCTCGAGGGCGCGGCCGATCCGCATCTCGAGGGCCGGGTCGACGGAGCTGGTGGCCTCGTCGAGCACCAGCAGGTCGGGGTCGGCGAGCTGCGCACGCAGCAGCGCGACGAGCTGACGCTCGCCGGCCGAGAGCGACTCGCCGCGCTGGCCGACCTGCGTGTCGAGCCCGGCCGGCAGCCCCGCCAGCCAGTCGCCGAGCCCGAGCTCGTCCGCGCTCGCCCGGATCTCGTCGGGCGTGGCGTCGAGGCGCCCGTACTGCACGTTGCTGGTCAGGGTGTCGTCGAAGAGGAAGCCCTCCTGCGGCACCAGCACGACGCTGCGCCGCAGCGACTCCTGCGCGATGTCGCGCACGTCGATGCCGTCGAGCAGCACCGCGCCGCTCGACGGGTCCATCAGCCGGGTCAGCAGCTTCGCGATCGTCGACTTGCCGGAGCCGGTCTCGCCGACCACGGCCACGCGGGTGCCGGCCGGGATGTCCAGGTCGATCTCGCGCAGCACCGGAGGGCCACCCGGGTAGGCGAACCCGACCTCGCGCAGGGACACGTCGATCGGGCCGCGCGGGAGCACCTGCCCGTCCTCCCCCGGGTCGACCAGGTCGGCCGGGGTCTCGAGGATCCCGATGACCCGGCGCCAGCTCACGAGGGCGTTCTGGGCGTCGGTGAAGATCTGGGTGCCCATCTGCACGGGGCCGACGAACAGGGTGACCAGGAACGCGAACGCGAGCACCTTGCCGGCCGTGAGGTCCTGCCCGAACCCACCGCCGTGCAGGCCGATCTGGATGCCGAAGACCAGTACGGCGGCGTTGGCCAGGCCGGCCGAGATGCCACCGAGCGAGAACGAGACGACCGTGAACTGCTGGGCGCGGGTGCTGGCCGCCTTGTACTCCTCGATCGCCTCGTCGATCCGCTCCTGGGTGCGGTCCTCGATCGCGTAGGACTTCACGACCGCTGCCCCGACGACCGGCTCGGAGATCGCGGAGAGCATCACGCCCACCTGGCGGCGCACGACGCCGTAGGCCGCGGAGAGCTTGCGCTGGAAGTAGCGGATCGAGAGGAAGAGCGGCGCGAAGCACAGCCACACGATCACGGCGAGCTGCCAGCTGTAGATCAGCATGACGACGGTGGCGATGACCACCTGCCCGACGCTCACGATCAGCAGCAGGCCGCCGAAGACGAGGAACTGGCTGACCTGGTCGACGTCGCTGGTGACCCGGGAGACGAGGGCGCCGCGGCGCTCGGTGTTCTGGGTCAGGACCGGCAGGTCGTGCACGTGCCGGAAGGCCTTGACGCGCAGCGTGGCGAGACCGCGCTCGGAGGTCGTGAAGAGCCTCGCCGTCATCAGGTACGACGCGCCGCTCGCGAGGATGATCGCGGCCGCCGCGACCAGCGCCATCACCACCGTGAACGAGACGTCGGGGCCGCCGGCGCCGTTGATGCCGCGGTCGAGGGTCTGCTGCACGGCGATCGGCACCACGACCTGCCCGCTCGCGGCCACGAAGGCCAGCGCGATCGTCCAGCCGAGTCCATCGACCAGCTCGGGCGAGACCGCCACCCCGCGACGGATCGTGTCCATCGCACCGATGTCCTCGCCGGTGTCCATCCCCGTGGTGCCGGCCGTGTCGGTGGTGGTGGTGGTGGTGCTCATGCTCGCTCCTCCACCAGCTCGGCATCGGTCTCGTACGCGTTGACGAGGCGGGCGTACGCCGGGCTGCGTTCCAACAGCTCGGCGTGCGTACCCCGGTCGGCGATCCGGCCCTCGTCGAGGTGGACCACCTCGTCGGCGAGCCCGATGGTGGCCTTGCGGTAGGCGACGACGACGAGGCTCGTGCCGTGGTCGCCGTCGCCGGGGCTGCGCAACGCCTCGAGGATGCGCGCCTCGACCTCCGGGTCGACCGCGGACGTGGCGTCGTCGAGGACCAGGAGGCGCGGCCGGCGGACCAGGGCCCGGGCCAGCGAGATCCGCTGCCGCTGCCCGCCGGAGAGCGACGTGCCGCGCTCGCCGAGGCGGCTGTCCAGCCCCTCGGGAAGAGCCGCGACGAACCCGTCGGCCTGGGCGGCCCGCAGCGCCGCCCACACCTCGTCGTCGGTCACCGGGGCACCGAGCGCCACGTTGCCGCGGACGGTGTCATCGAAGAGGAACGCCGACTGCGGCACCAGCGCCACCACCTCGGCCAGCTCGCCGCGGGCGAAGTCGCGCAGGTCGGTGCCGTCGAGGACCAGGCGACCCTCGTCGGGATCCACGAGGCGCGACATCAGCGTCGTCAGGGTGCTCTTGCCCGAGGCCGTGGCGCCGACCAGCGCCACCGTGCGGCCCGGCTCGACGGTGAACGACACGCCCTCGATCAGCGGCTGGTCGGGGTCGTAGCGGTAGCCGAGCCCGTCGACCTCCAGCCGCGCGCCGGCGACCAGGGTCCGGTCGGCGGGGCGGTCGCCGTACGGCATCTCGCCGGTGGCCCGCAGCACGGTGCGCACCCGGTGGTAGCCGACGACGCTGCGCGGGAACTCGCCGAGCAGCCACCCGATCGCGCGGATCGGGAACGAGACGATCGTGAGCAGGTAGGCCACGGTCACGACGTCGCCGGGGGCCGTGGCGCCGTGGAGCACCCGCTCCACGCCGACGACCAGGACGATGAGGACGCCGAGGTTGGGCAGCGCCGCGAGCGTGGGGTCGAACGCCGCACGGATCCGGCCGGCGCGGATGTTGACGTCACGGAGCAGGTGGGCCTTCTCGGCGAACCGAGCGGTCTCCTCGGCCTCGCGGCCGAGGGTCTTGACGACCATCGCGCCGTCGAAGGACTCGTGCGCGACCTCGCTCAGCTCGGCACGCAGCTGCTGCGCCTTGGTCATCAGCGGGGACGCGAGTCGCTGGTAGGCCAGGTTGGCGAGGACCACCGCCGGGAAGACGAGCAGCCCGACCAGGGCCATCACGACGTCCGCGAAGAACATCTGCGCCACCGCGATCACCATCATCGCGAGCACGCCGACCGCCATCGGCAGCGGCGCGATCGGTCCCCACGCGGCCTCGACGTCGGAGTTGGCGTTGGAGAGCAGCTGGCCCGTGGGGTGCCGGTGGTGCCACTCCATCGGCAGGGCGAGGTACTGGCGCGTCACCGCGCGGCGGGTGTGCGCCTGCATGCGGTACTGCATGACGCCGGCGCCCAGCCGGCGGGCCACGATCCCGACCGCACGCAGCAGCGCGACCCCGAGGAAGAGGGCGAAGACCGCGATCATCAGGTCGGCGCCGATCTCACCGTCCTCGAACGCGGGCAGCACGACGTGGTCGGTCGACCAGCCGAGCACCCACGCGTCGGCCACCGTGAGCGCGCCGAAGAGCACGCTGCCGATGGTGGAGAGGGTGAAGATCCAGGGCTCGCGACGGATCGCCACCCCGAGGACGCGGAACCCCTCGATCGAGGTGCCCCGCCTGCTGCGCTGCTCGCTCATGCCCGCCCGTCGTCGTCCTGCCCCGTCGTCCCACCCTGTCGTCCGGCGGGTGCCAGCGGGGAACCCCGCCCTCCGGTCAGGCTATTCCCACCCACCGACACCGGGCGTCCCATATATTTTCGCGCGTGACCGACTCCCTCGCCCGCCGGGAACGTGCCGCCCTCTGCGACCTCGCCGTCGAGGTCGGCCCCGGTTCCCCCACCGAGTGCACCGGCTGGACGGCCCGGGACCTGGTGGTCCACCTGCTGGTGCGCGAGCGCCGCCCGCTCGGCGCCGCCGGCATCGTGATGTCGCCGTTCGCCGGCTTCACGGCCCGGGCGAGCAGGGGCTACGAGAAGCAGGAGTACGACGCGCTCGTCGCCCGCCTCCGCTCACCCGGCGGCTTCTTCGTGCTTGGCCCGGTCGACCGGGCCGCGAACACCTTCGAGTACGTCGTGCACCACGAGGACCTGCGGCGCGCCCAGCCGGACTGGGCACCGCGCGAGCTCGACCCGGCCGACGTCGACGCGCTCTGGGCCCAGCTGACCAAGGGGCTGTCGTTCTTCGGTCGCAAGCTCCCCCGCCCGACCGTCGTACGACGCGCCGACACCGG
Organism: Nocardioides sp. Root1257; assembly: GCF_001425175.1. Taxonomy (GTDB): domain Bacteria; phylum Actinomycetota; class Actinomycetes; order Propionibacteriales; family Nocardioidaceae; genus Nocardioides. Next base: position 655,248 of record NZ_LMDV01000001.1, read on the forward strand.
CGACACGGCGGTCGCCAAGAAGGGCACCGACCCGGTCACGATCACGGGCGACGTGGTCGAGCTGATCCTCTTCCTCTTCGGCCGGGACGCGACCTCGGGCCTGGTCTTCGAGGGTCCGGACGAGGCGGTCGCCGCGGTCCGATCGGCGGACCTCGGCGCCTGACCCGTCGTACCGTCAGGTCATGAGACTCGCTCTCGTGGCCGCGCTGGCCGCCTCGCTGGCGGTGCTGGGCGCCTGCTCGGGGTCGGACGACCCGGACGAGCCCGCCGCCGGGCCGACCGCCCCGCGGGTCGCGACGACCGAGCTCGACGCGGGCCCGGTGGGCGTCGCCGACGTGGACGGCGAGCCCTGGACAGTGCTGGTCGACGAGGGCACGGTCCGCGCGGTTGACGACGACCGCATCGCGGTGGGCGACGCCCCGCTGCGGCTCGTCGGGACGCCCACCGGCGTGTGGGTCACGGTCATCCGCGACGGCACGGTGGTGCGGATCAATCCGTCCAGCGGGACGGTCGACCAGACCGTCCGGCTGCGCCCGGCCGGCAGCGAGCCGGAGGGCATCGCGTGGGACGGCGAGACCTTGTGGGTGGTCGACCAGGCGCACGACCGGGTGGTGCCGCTGACGCTCGACGGCAAGCAGCTGAAGGCGCTCGCCGTCGACAGCGAGCCGCGCCTGGTCACGGCCGGTACCAGCGGGGTGTGGGTGACGAGCTTCGGCGGCAGCGCGCTGAGCCTGGTCAGCGACGGCCGCGCCCGCACGGTCCCGCTGACGGGCTGCGTCGGGCCCCAGGGCGTGGCCGAGGCCGGTGGCCGGGTGTGGGTCGCCTGCACGCTCAGCGGCAAGGCGGTGGCCCTCGACGTACGCACACTGGAGCAGGTCGCGGAGGTCGACGACGTCCCCGACGCCGACGCGGTGGTCGCCACCGACGACACGGTGTACGTCGTCGGGCAGTCCGGGCCGACCGTCTACGTCATCGACGCGGCGACCGGCACGCTGACCGACACGGTCACCCTGGACGACGCCCATGCCACCAGCGAGAACGTCGGCGCGGCGATCGTGGGCGACGAGCTGGTCGTCACCCACCCCGACGTGCGCAGGATCTACACGCTCCCGCTGCCCTGACAGGCGTACGCTGCCGACACCGACCCATCGCTGGAGGCAACCATGATCGTCTTGATCGTCATCGGGATCTTCGTCGCCGTCATGGTCGTCTACGCGTTCTGGCCGCGCGCGGACGGGCTCGGCGGCCGGGTCAACCGGGCCTCGACCATCGCGCACGGCCGCGCCGGGAACTACGACGGGTCCGGCGGCAGCGGCGGGGATGCCGGCGCCGGAGGCGGCGGAGGGCTCTGAGCCGTCAGCGCACCGGGTGACCGGAGGCCGCGAGCGACTGCTTGACGTCGGCGATCCGCAGGGTCCCGAAGTGGAAGACCGTCGCGGCGAGCACGGCGTCGGCGCCGGCCTCCACGGCCGGGGCGAAGTGCTCGGTCGTGCCCGCACCGCCGGACGCGATCACCGGGATCGTGACCTCGCGGCGTACGGCGCGGATCAGCTCCAGGTCGAAGCCGTCCTGGGTGCCGTCTGCGTCCATCGCGTTCAGCAGGATCTCGCCCGCTCCCAGCTCGGCGGCGCGCACGGCCCACTCGATCGCGTCGAGCCCCGCGGACTTCCGCCCGCCGTGCGTGGTGACCTCGAAGCCCGAGGCGGTCCCGGACGCCCGCCTGGCGTCGACGGAGAGCACCAGCACCTGGTTGCCGAACCGGTCGGCGATCTCGGCGACCAGCTCCGGCCGGTGGATCGCAGCGGTGTTGACCGCGACCTTGTCGGCGCCGGCGCGGAGCAGCCGGTCCACGTCCTCCACGCTGCTCACTCCCCCGCCGACGGTCAGCGGGATGAAGACCTGCTCGGCGGTCGCGGAGACGATCTCCATCGTCGTGGCGCGACCCTCGTGGGAGGCCGAGATGTCGAGGAAGGTCAGCTCGTCGGCGCCCTCCGCGTCGTACACCTTCGCGAGCTCCACGGGGTCGCCGGCGTCGCGGAGCTCCTGGAAGTTGATGCCCTTCACGACCCGGCCGCCGTCGACGTCCAGGCACGGGATCACGCGTACGGCGAGGGTCATCGGGTTCCCCGGGTGAGTGCGAGCGCGTCCTCGAGGGTGAACTTCCCCTCGTAGAGCGCGGTGCCGGCGATCGCGCCCTCGACACCCTCGGGGACCAGGTCCATCAGCGCCCGGATGTCGTCGAGGGTGGTGACGCCGCCCGAGGCGACGACCGGTGCGGAGGTCACGGCGCAGACGTCGCGGAGCAGCTGGAGGTTGGGGCCGGCGAGCATGCCGTCCTTGTTGACGTCGGTGACGACGTAGCGAGCGCAGCCCTCGGCGTCGAGCCGGGTCAGGGTCTCGTAGAGGTCGCCGCCGTCCTTGGTCCAGCCGCGGGCGGCCAGCGTCCGACCGCGTACGTCGAGGCCGATCGCGATCCGGTCGCCGTGCTCGGCGATCACCTTCGCGCACCACTCCGGCTGCTCGAGGGCGGCGGTGCCGATGTTGACCCGGCGGCAGCCCGTGGCCAGCGCCGCCTCGAGGGACTCGTCGTCGCGGATGCCGCCGCTCATCTCGACCTGGATGTCGAGGGCGCCGACGATCTCGGCCTGGAGCTCGCGGTTGGTGCCGCGGCCGAACGCCGCGTCGAGGTCGACCAGGTGCAGCCACTCGGCCCCGGCGTCCTGCCAGCGCATCGCGGCGGCCACCGGGTCGCCGTACACGCGCTCGGAGCCGGCGACGCCCTGGGCGAGCTGGACCGCCCGGCCCTCGGTGATGTCGACGGCGGGCAGGAGCTCGAGGTGGTCAGACATGTCTTCTTCTCTACTCGGACGGGGTCAGCTGGTCATCAGGATGATGAGGATGGGCGCGATCAGCACGCTCAGCGCGAGGGCGAGGAAGCGGGCCGCCCAGTCACCGGAGGCGATCCAGACCAGCACGTTGAGCGCCAGCACCGAGACCACGAGCATCCGGGTGCGGGTGCGGTGGCGCGCCGCGATCACGCCGCTCGGCCGGGTACGCCGCTTCGGGACCCAGCGACTGAGCGTGGCGACCCGGGCGTCGCGGCGCGCCCGGCGCTCCTGCTCGGCGGCCCGTGCCGTCGCCTCGATCGCCGCCAGCCGCTCGCGCTCGGCCCGGCGCTGCGCGCGCTCCTTGCTCATGCCGGCCTCACGACAGCGACCGCACCCAGTTGCGCAGCAGCGCGGCGCCCGCGTCGCCGGACTTCTCGGGGTGGAACTGGGTCGCGGAGAGCGGGCCGTTCTCGACGGCCGCCACGAACCGGTCGCCGCCGTGCGTCGACCAGGTCACGAGGGGCGCCCGGGTCCGGTCGTTGGTCTCGAGAGTCCAGTCGCGCACGGCGTACGAGTGCACGAAGTAGAAGCGCTCGTCCTGGATGCCGTCGAAGAGCGACGTGCCGGCCGGGACGTCGACGGTGTTCCAGCCCATGTGCGGCACGACGGGCGCCTGGATCCGCTCGACGACGCCCGGCCACTCGTCGCAGCCCTCGGTCTCGACGCCGTGCTCGACCCCGCGCTCGAAGAGCACCTGCATGCCGACGCAGATGCCGAGCACCGGCCGCCCGCCCGCCAGCCGGCGGCCGATGATCCGCTCGCCCTTGATGGCGCGCAGGCCGGCCATGCAGGCGGCGTACGCGCCGACGCCGGGGACCAGCAGCCCGTCGGCGTTCAGCGCCGTCTCGAAGTCACCGGTGAGGGTCACGTCGGCGCCGGCCCGCTCGACCGCGCGCACGGCGGAGCGGAGGTTGCCCGACCCGTAGTCGAGAACCACGACGTTCGGTTGGGTCACAGAGCGCCCTTGGTGCTGGGGATGCCCGTCTCGCGCGGGTCGAGCGCGACGGCGTCGCGGAAGGCCCGCGCGAACGCCTTGAACTGGGTCTCCACGATGTGGTGCGGCTCGCGGCCGGCGAGCACGCGCACGTGCAGGGCGAAGTGGCCGTGGAAGGCGATCGACTCGAAGACGTGCTGCGTGAGGGAGCCGAGGTAGGCGGGCGTCGAGCCGCCCAGCTGGACGTACTGCTGCCCCTCGGGCTCGCCGGTGTGGACGCAGTACGGGCGTCCGGAGACGTCGACGACAGCCTGCACGAGCGCCTCGTCGAGCGGCACGGTCGCGTCGCCGAAGCGGCGGATGCCCAGCTTGTCGCCGAGCGCCTGGCGCAGCGCCTGGCCGAGGGCGATCGCGGTGTCCTCGGTCGTGTGGTGGGCGTCGATCCAGTGGTCGCCCTCGGACTGCACGGTGAGGTCGACCAGGCTGTGCCGCGCGAACGCGGTCAGCATGTGGTCGTAGAAGCCGATGCCGGTCGAGATGTCGTGGCGACCGGTGCCGTCGAGGTCGACCTCGACGAGCACCTTGGACTCGCTGGTCTGCCGCTCGACGCGTGCGGTACGGCTCATCGCTGTTCCTCTTCCATGACCTCGGTCAGTGCCTGCTTGAACGCCATCATCTCGTCTGCGGTGCCGATCGACACCCGCAGCCACCCGTCCGGGCCGGTCTCGCGGATCAGCACGCCCCGGTCGAGCAGCCCCTGCCAGACAGCATGACGGTCGGCGAAGGTCCCGAACAACGCGAAATTGGCGTCGGAGTCGGCGACCTGTAGCCCCTGTGCCCGCAGCCAGTCGACCGTGGCGTCGCGCTCGGCGCGCAGCTCGTCGACCTTGCCGAGCAGCTCGGGCGCGTGCCGCAGCGCCGCGAGCGCGGCCGCCTGGGTGACCGCCGAGAGGTGGTAGGGCAGCCGGACGACCCGGATGGCGTCGCAGATCGCCGGGTCCGCAGCGAGGTAGCCGAGGCGCAGCCCGGCGGCGGCGAACGCCTTGCTCATGGTCCGGCTCACCACCAGGTTGCGGTGCTCGGGCAGCAGCTCGACCGCGCTCGGCACGCCGGTGCGCCGGAACTCGCCGTACGCCTCGTCGACGACGACGATCCCGTCCTGGGCGGCCTCGCAGAGCATGGCGACGGCCTCCGGGGGCAGGGCCGTGCCGGTCGGGTTGTTGGGGCTCGGCAGCAGCACCACGCTCGGCTGCCGCTCCTTGACCAGGTCGCGGGCCCGGTCGAGGTCGAGGGAGAAGTCGCTCTCACGGTGCCCGACGACCCACTCGGTGACGGTGTCGCGGGCGTACTCGGGATACATCGAGTACGTCGGCGCGAAGCTCAGCGCGACCCGGCCCGGACCCCCGAAGGCCTGCAGCAGCTGGAGCATCACCTCGTTGGAGCCGTTGGCCGCCCACACCTGCTCGGCAGTGACGCCGTGCGGCGTGTCGGTCGAGAGGTACGCCGCCAGCGCCGTGCGCAGCTCGACGAACTCGCGGTCGGGGTAGCGGTTGAGCGTCGTCGCGGCGCCGGCGACGGCGGTCGCGATGTCGGCGGCGCAGGCGAGCGACGGGCCGTAGGGGTTCTCGTTGACGTTGAGCTGGACGGGCACGTCCAGCTGCGGGGCGCCGTACGGCTCGATCCCCCGCAGCTCCTCGCGGAGCGGCGGCCAGGTCATGACTGGAACCGCACGGAGACCGCGGCGCCGTGACCCGGCAGGTCCTCGGCGTTCGCGAGCGTCACGACGTGGTCGGCGACCTCGGCCAGCGCGTCGCGGCTGTAGTCGACGACGTGCACCGACTTGGTGAACGCGCGCACCGAGAGCCCGCTGCTGTGGCAGGCGCAGCCGGCCGTGGGCAGCACGTGGTTGGAGCCCGCGCAGTAGTCGCCGAGGCTCACCGGGGCGTACTGCCCGACGAAGATCGCGCCGGCGTTGCGCACCCGGGCGGCGTACGCCGAGGCGTCGGCCGTGTGGATCTCGAGGTGCTCCGCGGCGTAGGCGTTGACGACGTCGAGGCCCTGCTCCAGGTCGTCGACGAGCACGATGCCGGACTGGTTGCCGGCGAGGCTGGTGCGGATCCGGTCGACGTGCTTGGTGGCGGAGACCTGCTTGTCGAGCTCGGCCTCGACGTCGGCCGCGAGACGCTCGGACGGGGTGACCAGCACGGCCGCGGCGAGCGGGTCGTGCTCGGCCTGGCTGACCAGGTCGGCGGCGACGTACGCCGCGTCGGCGGTGTCGTCGGCGAGGATCGCGATCTCGGTCGGGCCGGCCTCGGAGTCGATGCCCACCTGGCCCTTGAGGAGCCGCTTGGCGGTGACCGTGTAGATGTTGCCCGGTCCGGTGACCAGGTCGACCTTGGCGCACGGCCCCACGCCGTACGCGAGCATGGCGATCGCCTGGGCGCCGCCGACGGCGTACACCTCCTCGACGCCGAGCAGCGCGCACGCTGCCAGGATCGTCGGGTGCACGGCACCGCCGAACTCCTTCTGCGGCGGGCTCGAGAGCGCGATCGACCGCACGCCGGCGGTCTGCGCGGGCACGACGTTCATCAGCACGCTCGACACGAGCGGCGCCAGCCCGCCGGGCACGTAGAGGCCGACCCGGTCGACCGGCACCTTGCGGTGGGTCACCCGGGCCCCCGGCCCGAGGTCGGTGACGGCGTCGGTCTCCAGCTCGTTGGCGCAGGTCGCGCGCAGGCGGCGGATGGACTCCTCCAGGCCGGCGCGGATCGCGGGGTCGAGCTCCGCCAGGGCGGTCTCGAGCGCGGCCGGCGCGACCCGGATGTCCTCGACGGTGACCCCGTCGAACCGCTCGCCGTACTCACGGATGGCGTCCAGCCCGCGGGTCCGGACCGCCTCGCAGATCGCATGCACCGCCGGCACCGCCGCCTCGACGTCGAAGTCGGCACGGGGCACGGCTGCCCGGTAGTCGACCGTGGTGCGGTCGGCTCCTCGCAGGTCGATGCGCTGGATCATGGGGCGATTCTACGAGCGCGCGCCTGTTGCGGCGGATCGCCGACAGGGGCTGGACGGCGGGCCGTGGTGGTTTCGAGACTCAGGACCGACACGGTGGTTGAGGTGCGAGCGCCAGCGAGCCTCGAAACCACCGTCGCGAGGACCGACTACGTTGGAGGCGTGGACGACACGCTCCCGATGTTCCCGCTGAACGCGGTGCTCTTCCCCGGCCTGAGCGTGCCGCTGAAGGTCTTCGAGGACCGCTACCGGGCGCTGGTGCACCACCTGCTGCGGGTCGAGGACCCGGTCGAGCGCGCGTTCGGCTCCGTGGGCATCCGGGAGGGCTACGAGGTCGGCGACCACGGCGCGCAGTCGCTGTACCGGGTCGGCTGCCGGATGCAGCTCACCGAGATCGAGAGCCACCCCGACGGCACCTTCGACGTGGTCGCCGTCGGCATGGAGCGGATCGAGCTCCAGCGCCTCGACACCACGGGGACCTTCCCCGTCGGTCACGTCATCGACCGGCCCGACGTCTCCGCCCCGGTGCCCGAGGAGGTGCTGGAGCGCGCTCGGGCCGCCTTCACCGCCTACCGGGTGGCGCTTGCCGACCTCCGCAGCGACCCGTACGACGGCGCGCTCCCCCGCGACCCGACGTACCTCTCCTGGACGCTGGCCGCCGTCGCGCCGCTGCCGATGTCGGAGCGCCAGTCGCTGCTCGAGGCCGAGGACGCGACCGAGCGGCTCGTCCTGCTCACCGACCTGCTGCGCTCCGAGCTGCGCGCCATGAACGTCATCCCGTCGCTGCCGGCCACCGAGGTGGCCCGCACGCGCTGGTCGCCGAACTGAGGGCGTCATGGCGAAGAAGAAGTCGGCGGGTGGCACGCCCGCGACCGTCGCCCTGACCGCTGCGGGGATCGCCTTCACCCTGCACGAGTACCACCACGACCCGCGGGCGGAGTCCTACGGTCTCGAGGCGGCGGAGGCCCTGGGCGTCGACCCGGCGCGGGTCTTCAAGACGCTGATGGCGAGCGTCGATGGTGCGTTGACCGTCGGCATCGTGCCGGTCTCCGGCCAGCTCGACCTCAAGGCGCTGGCCCGCGCCGTCGGCGGCAGCAAGGCCGCGATGGGCGACCTGGCTGCGGCCGAGCGGGCCACCGGGTACGTCGCCGGTGGGATCTCCCCGGTCGGCCAGCGGCGTCGGCACCCGACGGTGCTCGACGAGACCGCCTCGGCGTACGGCACGGTCTACGTCTCCGCGGGTCGCCGCGGGCTCGACCTCGAGATCGCGCCGGCCGACCTGGTCGAGGTCACCGGCGCGATCGTCGCCGCGATCGGACGCTAGTCGGTCGTGACCTTGAGGACGGCGTGGGCCACGTCGTCCTCGACCCAGGCGCTCATCCCGAGCGCACCGAGCGGGTCCAGGTTGTCGCCGACCTCGTCGTCCAGGACGCCGGAGTCCGCCAGCCAGCCGCCGATGGCGTCGAAGTTCACGTAGACGACCGCCGCGGCGTCGTCGGCGTGCTCGACGACCTTCGTGAACCGGTCGCTGTCCCCCAGCCCGCCGTCCTCGAGCAGGACCTTGCGGTAGTCGGCGTCCGGACCCACCGCCACGACCCCGTCGCCGGAGTCGCTGTCGAGCACCCCACCGTCGGCCCCGGCCGCAGCGGTGCTCAGCTTGTCGAGGACCCCCTCGATGTCGTCGGCGTTGCCCAGCACCTTGACGCCGACCCCGGTGGCCCCGGTGTCGTCGACCCCGGCGCTCGAGAACAGCGAATCCGGGTCGAAGTCGGCGTCGACCGCGAGCGTCAGCGACTCACCCACCAGCGTCTCGGCGTCCTGTGGCAGGTCCAGGCCGAGCTGCTCGCCCGCCTCGGCCAGGAGGTCGTCGGCCGACTCCCCCGAGGCCTGGGAGACCTGGTCGACGATGTCGGTCAGCCAGCCCTCCTGGAAGCTCAGCCCGATGGCCGCGGCGGTGTCGTCGGGCAGCGTCGAGATCGCGTCCCCGCCGTGGTCGCCCGCGGTGACAGCCTTGCCGGTGGCCGCCGGGTCGGCGGCGACCTCGAGCTCGAGGCCGCCGTCGTCGAAGCGGACGGTGGCCGCCGCTCCCTTGAAGTCCTTCAGCGCGTCCGTCATCTCCTGCGGGCCGGCCGCGCCGCCGCCGAGGTCGTCGACCCCGTCGAGCGGGAGACCGGACAGGCCCTGCAGCCCGTCTGCCAGGGCCTTGCCGGCCGCGGGCGCGGCGTACATCGAGATGATCCCGTCGTCGCCGGCCGCGTCGGTCCACTGCTGGAAGTCGTCGTCGTCGGCCAGCGGGGAGTCGGCCGCATCGGCGGCGATCGCGTCGACCGTCTTCTGGTCCTCGCCGACCAGGGCCCAGCCGTCGGAGATCGCCCAGGCGCCGTCGTCCGTGCTGCCGCTGCCGCACTCGCGGAGCTTCTTCAGCCCTGCGTCGGCGGCGTCCTCGTCGGAGACCTGGACCACGAAGACCGGGGCCGGCGTGTCACCGCCCGCGTCGACGGCGGCCACCGCGAACCGGTCACCCAGCCAGGGCTCGATGTCGTCGCCGTAGTCGAGGCCGGCGCAGTCGGACTCCCCCTGGATCTGGTCGAAGATCCACTCGCGCACGTCGTCGTCGGTGTCGAGCCCGACGTTGTCCTCGAACGCGGGGAACTTCTTCAACGTGCGCAGCGCCTCGATCTTCTGGCCGCCGCTCGGGTCCAGGTCGATGCTGGCGTAGGCGAGGGTCGATGCCGGCAGCGCCTCGGCCGGCTGGGCGCCGGTCGAGAAGAACGACCAGGCCGCCCACGCGGCCCCGCCCACGACGGCGACGCCGACGGTCGTGGCGACCGCGACCACGGCGGTACGCCGTCCGTTGCCGGCGCGCGGGGCAGGCGTCAGCCCGTCGCCGCCCCTGCTGTCGAGGTACTCGACGGGGCCCTGGTGAGGGGGCTCGGAGGGCGGCGGACCGGTGGGGGTGTCGTACGGCACCCGCGCAGCCTATCCAGCAGCGCCGGTCTCGGCAGGCGTCTGCTCGGGTGCGGCTCCACCGGATCGCAGCGGGATGCCGACGAAGACGAGCACGACCCCGATCAGCGCCCCCGACGGCAGGGCGATCCAGGGGCTGCGCCCGGTGACGGCCAGCGCCATCGGGATCTTCGTGCCGTCGGCCGCGGTGGCGGCGACGGCGTCCTGGTCCGCCGGGCCCAGCGCCGTGCCGACGACCAGCATCAGCCAGGCGGCCAGCACCGAGCCGACCACCACGGCGGCGAGCGTCAGCAGGGGCACCCGGACCGCGAGCAGCGCGGTCGCGACACCCGCGACGAGCCCGGCGACGACACCGACGGCGACGTACCACCCGGTGCCGGAGAACTCCTGCTGGAGCCCGATCGCGTCGGCAGCGGTCCAGGTGTGGCTGTAGGCGACACCCATGGTCGGGGTCCAGAGCCACTGCCACACCACACCGGCCAGCACCCCGACGACCGCGAAGCCCGCGACGACGAGGCCGAGCTGCGCGACCAGCCGGCGATCGATCGACGTCGTCATCCGGTCAGGCACCCCGGGCCGAGGAGCTGCTTGAGGTCGGCGAAGAGCGCGGGGCTCGGCGTCACCCGGTGGTGGTCGCCGATCCGCATCACCAGGGTCTTCTCCCGCATCAGCACCTTGAGGTGCACCTCGGTCACGCCCGGGTGGGTCTTCAGGACGTCCTTGAGGTGATCGACGGTGTCGGCGTTGACCCGGGTCTGCGGCAGCTTGATGACGACCGGGCCGGACGGGCCGTCGGAGAGGTCCGGGAGGCTGACCTCCTGGCCCATGATCTCGGGCTGGTCCTTGCTCCTCGAGAGCCGGCCCTTGACCGTGATGATCGCGTCCTCGGAGATCATGTGGCCCGACAGCTGCCAGGCGCTCGGGAAGAGCAGCACCTCGATGGCACCGTCGAGGTCCTCGACGGTGACCATGCCCCAGGCGTCGCCGCGCTTGGTGATCTTGCGCTGCACGCCGGTCACCAGCCCGGTGATCTGGATCGGGCTGCCGTCGGCGCGGTCCTCGTCGAGCATCAGCTGGCCGACGGTGCAGTCCGAGCTGTTGGCGAGCAGGTGCTCGAGGCCGAGCAGCGGGTGGTCGGAGACGTAGAGGCCGAGCATCTCCCGCTCGTGGCCCAGCAGCGTCATCTTGTCCCACTCGTCGAGGTCGGGGATCGCCACCGAGACGCCGAAGCCGCTGTCGTCGTCGATCCCGCCGAAGAGCGAGTCCTGGCCGATCGCCTCGTTGCGCTTGATGTCGACGTACTGGTCGACGGCGGTCTCGTGGATCGCGACCAGCGCGCGGCGGCGGTGCTTCATGTCGTCGAACGCGCCGGCCTTGATCAGCGACTCGATGACCCGCTTGTTGCAGACCTGCGCGGGCACCTTGTCGAGGAAGTCGTTGAAGTCCTCGTAGCGCCCCTTCTCCTCGCGCCCGCTGACGACGCCGTCGACGACGTTGGCGCCGACGTTGCGGATCGCGGTCAGGCCGAAGCGGATGTCGGGGCCGACCGGGGTGAAGTTGTGCGACGACTCGTTGACGTCCGGCGGCAGCACCTGGATCTTCATCCGGCGGCACTCGTTGAGGTAGATCGCGGACTTGTCCTTGTCGTCCTTGACCGACGTCAGCAGCGCCGCCATGTACTCGGCCGGGTAGTTGGCCTTGAGGTAGGCGGTCCAGTATGAGACCAGGCCGTACGCCGCGGAGTGCGCCTTGTTGAACGCGTAGTCCGAGAACGGCAGCAGGATGTCCCACAGCGTCTTGACCGCGGCCATCGAGTAGCCGCGCTCCTGCATGCCCGCGGAGAAGCCGGCGAACTGCTTGTCCAGCTCCTCCTTCTTCTTCTTGCCCATCGCGCGACGCAGGATGTCGGCCTGGCCCAGGCTGTAGCCCGCGAGCTTCTGGGCGATCGCCATGACCTGCTCCTGGTAGACGATCAGACCGTAGGTCTCACCCAGGATGTCCTCGAGCGGCTCCGCCAGCTCGGGGTGGATCGCCTCGACCGGCTCGCGGCCGGTCTTGCGGCGGGCGTACTTGTTGTGGGAGTCGGCGCCCATCGGGCCGGGCCGGTAGAGCGCACCGACCGCGGAGATGTCCTCGAACTCGTCGGGGCGCATGCTGCGCAGCAGCGCACGCATCGGGCCGCCGTCGAGCTGGAAGACGCCGAGGGTGTCGCCGCGCTGCAGCAGCGCGTAGGTCGCGGGGTCGGTCAGCTCCAGGTCCTCGAGGACGACCGTCTCGCCGCGGTTGGCCTCGATGTTCTTGACCGCGTCGTCGAGGACGGTCAGGTTGCGCAGCCCGAGGAAGTCCATCTTGATCAGGCCGAGGCCCTCACACGTGGGGTAGTCGAACTGCGTGATCATCGCGCCGTCGGCGGGCCGCTTGAGCATCGGGATGATGTCGAGCAGCGGCTCGCTGGACATGATCACGCCGGCGGCGTGCACGCCCCACTGACGCTTGAGGCCCTCGATGCCGATGGCGGTGTCGACGACGCGCTTGACGTCGTTGTCGGCGTCGTAGAGCGACCGGAACTCGCCGCCCTCGCCGAACCGCTTGTGCTCGGGGTTGAAGATCTCCTGGAGCGGGACGTCCTTGCCCATCACCGCGGCGGGCATCGCCTTGGTGATCCGGTCGCCCATCGCGAACGGGTAGCCGAGGATGCGGGAGGAGTCCTTGACGGCCTGCTTGGCCTTGATCGTGCCGTAGGTGACGATCATCGAGACCCGGTCGTCGCCGTACTTCTCGGTGACGTAGCGGATCACCTCGCCGCGACGACGCTCGTCGAAGTCGATGTCGAAGTCGGGCATCGAGACGCGGTCGGGGTTGAGGAACCGCTCGAAGATCAGTCCGTGCTGGAGCGGGTCCAGGTCGGTGATGCGCATCGCGTAGGCGACCATCGAGCCGGCACCGGAGCCGCGGCCCGGACCGACCCGGATGCCGTTGTCCTTGGCCCAGTTGATGAAGTCGGCGACGACCAGGAAGTAGCCCGGGAAGCCCATCGAGGTGATGACGCCGACCTCGAACTCGGCCTGCTTGCGCACGTCGTCGGGGATGCCGCCCGGGTAGCGGAACTGCAGCCCCTTCTCGACCTCCTTGACCAGCCAGGAGTCCTCGTTCTCCCCCGGCGGGCAAGGGAAGCGCGGCATGAAGGTGCCGTTGCCCTCGGTGAACGAGACGTCGCACCGCTCGGCGATCAGCAGGGTGTTGTCGCAGGCCTCGCGCAGGTCGTACTTGTCGGCCCACAGCGCCCGCATCTCCTGCGCGGACTTGATGTAGTAGCCGTCGCCGTTGAACGCGAACCGCTGGCCCGGGCCGTCGCCGGCCGGGATGTCCATCGTCGAGCCGGAGTTGATGCAGAGCAGGTGCTCCTGGCTCTTCGCGTCCTCCCGGTTGACGTAGTGGGAGTCGTTGGTCGCGAGCAGCGGGATCTGCAGGTCCTTGGCGAGGCGCAGCAGCCCGTCGCGGACCCGGGTCTCGATGTCGAGACCGTGGTCCATCAGCTCGAGGAAGTAGTTGTCCTTGCCGAGGATGTCCTGGAAGTCGGCCGCGGTCTGGCGGGCCGCCTCGTAGGCGCCGTGACGCAGGTGGACCTGGACCTCGCCCGACGGGCAGCCGGTCGTGCCGATGATCCCCTTGCCGTGCTGCGACAGCAGCTCGCGGTCCATGCGCGGGTGCTTGAAGAAGCCGTCGCGCCAGGCGCCGGTCGAGAGCCGGAAGAGGTTGTGCATGCCCTCGGTGGACTCCGAGAGCAGCGTCATGTGGGTGTAGGCACCACGGTTGGAGACGTCGTCGGGCCCGCCACCGTAGAAGTTGACGCCCTTGCGCTCGAAGCGCGAGATGTTGGGCGCGAAGTAGGCCTCGATGCCGATGATCGGCTTAACCCCGGCGCCCTTCGCCTTCTTGTAGAACTCGTAGGCGCCGAACACGTTGCCGTGGTCGGTCATGGCGATGGCAGGCATCCCCAGCTCCGCGGTGCGCTCGGCCAGCGCACCGAGCCGAGCGGCTCCGTCGAGCATGGAGTACTCGGTGTGGACGTGGAGGTGGACGAACGAGTCCTGGGAGCCTGAAGCCATCGGCGCGGGCCACTCCTCGGTGCATCGGCGGTTGCGGGCATACGTCACCAGAGCCACGAAGGGGGTCGTGGGCACCGTGGTGGGGGAAGGAGATCACTCTAACGCCCCATCCCCGCCACGTCGGGACCTGCCGAGCATGTCATTGACCACCGACAAACCAGGCAGCGCGTCGTACCTGACGTACGTGTCGCTGTACTCATCGAGAGACGACGCATACGTCAGGTGCGACGCCTGCGCTAGTCGGAAATGGGAGCGGTGTCCAGGCTCTCGGTGATGATCGTGTGCACGATCCGCTCCAGCCGCTCGACCCCCAGCGCGGGCGCCCGCAGCGCCAGCGCCTCCGCGATCTCGCGTTCCCGTACCGGGTCACGGGTCGTGTCGTGCTTGATGTCCTGGACCGCGGCGGTCAGCGCGACCCTCCGGGCGAGCAGGTCGCCGAGCTGCTCGTCGACCTCGTCGATCAGCCCGCGCAGGAAGGCGAGCGGCCGGGCCCCCGGCCACGCCATCCGTACGTCGGGCGCGCGCTCCTCGTTGGCGGAGCCGTCGGTGCTCTCCAGCTCCACCAGTCCGTGGTGGGCGTAGAACGCCCGGGCGGGCGCGTTCACCTCGAAGACCCACAGGCAGAAGCCGTCGGGCCGCAGCGACTTGGCCAGGTCGAGCAGTGCGGAGCCCACTCCCCGACCGGCGTACGCCGGGTCGACGTACAGGTCGTCGAGCCAAGTGGGCGTCAGGCGGGCGTAGGCGACGACGCGACCGTCAGCCTCGGCGACCCAGACCTCGTCCTCGGCGACCCGGGCGCCCAGCCAGGCACGCACCTCGTGCTCGGCGTGGACGCCGGGCGGCATCGCGGCCGCGGCGCGGGACGCCAGGTGCACCGCCACGACGGCGTCCGCGTCGGCCTCGGTGGCCGGTCGCAGGCTCAGCTCAGTGGGCATCCCGGACCACCTCGAGCGCGTGCGCGAGGTCCTCCGGGTACTCGGACTCGTACTCGACGTAGTCCCCGGTGTCGGGGTGCTCGAAGCCCAGGCGCATCGCGTGCAGCCACTGCCGCTCGAGCCCGACCCGCTTCGCGAGCGACGGGTCGGCGCCGTACGTGAGGTCGCCGACGCAGGGGTGCTTGAGCGCGGCCATGTGCACCCGGATCTGGTGGGTGCGGCCGGTCTCGAGGTGGACCTCGAGCAGGCTCGCGAACCGGTGCGCCTCGAGCGTCTCGTAGTGCGTGACGCTGTGCCGGCCGTCGGCCATCACCGCGAACTTGTAGTCGGCCTTCGGGTGCCGCCCGATCGGGGCGTCGATGGTGCCCTCGAGCGGGTCCGGGTGCCCCTGGACGAGCGCGTGGTAGACCTTGTCGACCGTGCGGTGCCGGAAGGCGTTCTTGAGCACCGAGTAGGCGTGCTCCGACTTGCAGATGACCATCACACCGGACGTGCCCACGTCGAGGCGCTGCACGATCCCCTGGCGCTCGGACGCCCCGCTGGTGGAGATCCGGAAGCCGGCGCCGGCCAGGTGACCGACGACCGTCGGTCCGGACCAGCCGGGCGAGGGGTGCACCGCGACGCCCACCGGCTTGTCGATCACCACGATCGCGTCGTCGTCGTGGATGATCCTGATGCCCTCGACGACCTCGGGCACGACCTCGAGCGGGTCGACCTCGACGGGGATCCGTACGTCGAGCACGGCCCCCGGCAGGACCCGGTCGCTCTTCGCGACGGCGGCTCCGTCGACCTCGACGTTGCCGGCGGCGATCAGGTCGGCGGCCCGCGTGCGCGAGAGTCCGAAGAGGCGGGCCATGGCCGCGTCGACGCGCTCCCCCGCGAGCCCCTCGGGGATCGTCAGCACCCGGTGGTCGGCCTGGTCGCTCATGCGACCTCCCCCGGCGCCTCGTCCTCGGCGGGCTCGTCCTGGCTCGCCGTGCGCGTGCCGTCGAGGCGGACCCCGCGGAAGACCTGGATCAGGATCAGCCCTGCGGCGATGTCGATGCAGATGTCGGCCACGTTGAAGACCGGCCAGTGCGGCAGCATGAAGAAGTCGATGACGTGGCCGCGCAGCGGCCCGGGCTCGCGCACGAGCCGGTCGGTCAGGTTGCCGGCGACGCCGGCCAGGAGGAAGCCGAGCGCGAACGCCCAGCCGAGGCTGCCGATGCGGCGGGCGAGGTAGCAGATCACCACGACCGCGGCGATGGCGAGGCACGTGAAGACCTCGGTGTACGCCGTGCCGGTGCTGAAGGCCGCGCCCGGGTTGCGCACCAGGTGCAGGACCAGGAGGTCGCCGATGATCTTGACGTCGGGACGGTCCGTCAGGCGGTCCACCGCGACGATCTTGGAGACCACGTCGACGGCGTACATGATCGCCGCGACCAGCCCGAAGACCAGCAGGAGGCGGCCACGCGAGCCGCGGGGTCGGACGGGTGGGTCTACCTCGTGGTCGCCGGTCAGCGACGCTCCTCGCGCTGCTTGCATGTCATGCACAGTGTGGCACGCGGGAAGGCCATCAGCCGCATCTTGCCGATGGGGTTGCCGCACGACTCACACACCCCGTAGGTGCCGTCGTCGATGCGGGCGAGGGCACGTTCGATCTGGGCGAGCTTGTCACGCTCGCTGTTGAGGACCGTGAGCTCGTGGTCGCGCTCGAAGCTGCTCGCGCCGACGTCGGCCTGGTCCTGGCCGGCACCGTCGCCGGAGTCCCGCATCAGGCCGTTGAGCTCGCTGTCGAGGCCCTCGACGATCTCGAGGCTGTGCGTGCGCTGCTCGTGCAGCTCGTCCAGCACCTCCTTGAGCTCGGCCTTGGTCCACGCCGACTCGCCCGGCTGGACGACCAGCTTGCTGGCGGTGGCCTTCCTGGCAGTCGCCTTCTTGGCGGGGGCCTTCGTGGCGGGGGCCGGGGCCGGCGCCTTCGTGGCGCGAGCGGGCGCCGGGGTCGTCTTCTTGGCGGGAGCCGCCTTCTTCACTGGGGCCACCTTCTTCACGGGAGCGGTCTTCTTCGCGGGTGCCGCCTTCTTGGCCGGTGCCGCCTTCTTCGCGGGGGCCGCCTTCTTGGCCGGGGCCGCCTTCTTCGCGGGGGCCGCCTTCTTGGCCGGGGCCGCCTTCTTCGCGGGGGCCGCCTTCTTGGCCGGGGCCGCCTTCTTGGCCGGGGCCGCCTTCTTGGCCGGTCCCGCCTTCTTGGCCGGTCCCGCCTTCTTGGCCGGGGCCGCCTTCTTCGCGGGAGCTGCCTTCTTCGCGGGGGCCGCCTTCTTCGCGGGTGCCGCCTTCTTGGCCGGTGCCGCCTTCTTGGCCGGGGCCGCCTTCGTGGCCGGGGCCGCCTTCTTGGCCGGGGCCGCCTTCTTCGCGGGAGCCGCCTTCTTCGCCGGGGCCGCCTTCTTCGCGGGAGCCGCCTTCTTGGCCGGAGCCGAGGTGCCCGAGGCCGATGCCTTCTTGGCCGGCGCCCGCCGCGACATCACGGTGCGTGCTGCTGCCTTCGCCTGTCCGGTGATCGACTTCCTCGTCGAGCGTGCCATGAGCGGGCCTCCTCGGCCGTGCGGGCTCCTGTGGTTCGCCCACAGTGGGTGCAGGGAGGGTAGCCGCTCGGTGGTAACCCCTCCAATCCGCCGCACCGTAAAGCACGACACCGGTCGACCCCCGCAGGGGCCGACCGGTGTCGTCGCGCTCAGCTCACGCGTGGATCAGGCGTCGTCCTCGCCCAGGATCGACCGCAGCCGCTTCGGCGCGGGCGACGACTCGTCGCCGCTCGGGCCCTGGGACTCCGAACCGGTGTTGAGCGACTCCAGCTGCTGGCTGAAGTAGCTCTTCAGCCGGGAGCGGTACTCGCGCTCGAACGAGCGGAGGTTCTCGACCTCGCCGTTGAGCTTGTCGCGCTCCTTCTCGAGGTCGCCGAACATCTGCCGGCGACGCTCGGCGGTCTCCGAGTCGAGCATCTGCGCGCGGGTGCGGGCGTCGGCCTCGAGCCGGTCGGCCTTGGTACGGGACTCCACGTCGAGACGCTCGGACTTGGTCCGGGCCTCGGCGATGATCTTGTCGGCCTCGTTCTTCGCGTCCTCGACCAGCTCGTCGGCGTTGCGCGTCGCGATCTCCAGGAGGCGGGCCGCGGCGTTGGACGCCTCGGGGACCGTCTCGACCCGGATCGTCTCGACCGGGCTGGCCGCAACGGCCGGCGCGGGTGCCGCGACGGGCACCGGGGCCGGCTCGGGCTCGGGGGTCTTCTCGACCACGGGCTCCGGCGCGGCGGGCACCGGGGCGCCCGACTGCGCGGCGGAGAGCTTCGACCTGAGGTCGTCGTTCTCCTTCGTGAGCCGCGCGAGCTCAGCCTCCACCTCGTCGAGGAACTGATCGACCTCACCCATGTCGTAGCCCTCGCGGAGCCGGACGGGAGTAAAGCGCTTGTTGCTCACGTCCTCAGGCGTCAGCGGCATGACCTCACCCATTCATTCTCGTCAGAGTTACTGTCCGTCGAACAATAGCGCCCCTGCTGGCTACCGAGACATCCAGCACTGCGCATCCCCGGGTCAGAGGAGAGTCTGCCTGTTGACCTGGAGCAGTACATAAGCACCAATCATCACGATCAGGAAGCTGAGGTCGAGGGTGACGCTCCCGATCCGGAGCGGCGGGATCACCCGGCGCAGCGCCTTGATCGGCGGATCGGTGATCGAGTAGACGACCTCCAGCAGCACCAGCAGCACGCCCCGCGGTGTCCACGACCGGGCAAAGATCTGCACCCAGTCGACGACGAACCGGATCCACAGCAGCGCGATGAAGAACCACAGGACGATCTCGACGACCACCCCGACTGCGTGCACGTTCCCTCAGCTCTGGTTGAAGAACCCGCCCTCGACGATGCGCTGCTTGTCCTCGGCGGCGACCGAGACGTTCGGCGGTGAGAGCAGGAAGACCTTGTTGGTGATGCGCTCGATGGTGCCACGAGTCGCAAAGACGAGACCCGCGGCGAAGTCCACCAGACGCTTGGCATCAGTGTCGTCCATGTCCGACAGGTTCATGATCACCGGGGTGCCCTCACGGAAGTTCTCGCCGACCGTGCGCGCCTCGTTGTAGGTGCGCGGGTGCAGCGTCGTGATGCGGGAGAGCTCGGCGACCACGGAGGTCGGTCCGGGCGTCGTACGCCGCCGCTCGGACAGGTCCGAGACGGGGGCGGGACGGCTCTCGCGCTTCGCGGGCCGCGCGGAGACCGGCATGGTCTCCTGGGTGTCGTACTCGCCCTCGTAGGCGCCGTACTCGTCGTCGTACCGGCCGGTGTCCTCGAGCAGGCCGAGGTACTCGCCGATCCTGCGCATTCCGCCGCTCATGACTGATGTCCTCCGGTACTCCGCGCCCCTTGCAGGGACGCACTCTTGGTGTTTGGGACCCTACTTGAACTGCGGCCTCGAACCGAGGACCGCGGAGCCGACACGCACGTGTGTCGCGCCGGCGTGGATCGCGTGCTCCAGGTCGCCGCTCATCCCGGCCGACACCCAGGTGGCTCCGGGGTGCTCGGCGAGGAGGTCGCGGTGGATCTCGGCGAGCCGCTCGAAGGCCGGTCGGGGGTCCTCCCCGAGCGGCGCGACCGCCATCAGGCCGCGCAGCCGGAGCATCCCGGCGTCCTCGACCGCGGCGGCGAGAGCCGGCAGGTCGCTCGGGTCGGCACCGGCACGGCCCTCGCGGCCGGGTGGGTCCAGGCTGACCTGGAGCAGCACGTCGACCTCGTGCGAGCGCGCGTGCGCTCCCCTGCTCAGACCGGTGACCAGCTTCGCGCGGTCCACGGACTCGACGACGTCGGCGTAGGCCGCCACGGCGGCCGCCTTGTTGCTCTGGAGACCCCCGATGAAGTGCCAGGTGAGGCCGAGGTCGGCGCACTCGGCGGCCTTGGCCTCGGCCTCCTGGTGGCGGTTCTCCCCCACGTCGGTGACGCCGAGGTCGGCGAGCAGCCGGACGTCGGAGGCCGGGAAGAACTTGGTCACGACCACGAGGCGTACGTCGTCCGGCGATCGACCGGCCTCGACGCACGCGCCGTCGATCCGGCCACGAACCGTCTCGAGGTTGGTGGCGAGCTCGTCGCGGCGCGCCGAGGGATTGGTCATGCGGTCCTCCACACGACGCCGGCGAGACGTCCGGCGGCCGCGCCGTCGCGCCGGAAGGAGTGCAGCGCCTCGTCCTCGCGGGTGCAGGCACCGACCTCGACGACGGCGACGCCCGCGGCCTCGAGCTGGGACCGGACGCCGGCCCCGAGGTCGAGCGACGGGGTGCCCCAGCTGGTGGTGGCCGCCGTGGCGGGGACCTCGGCCGCGACCTCGGCCCGCATCGCCTCGGGGACCTCGTAGCAGGCGCCGCAGATGTGCGGACCGACCCACGCGCGCACGCCGGTGGCGCCCAGCTCGTCGAGCCGGCGGAGCGCGGCCGGCACCACGCCCCGGCGTACGCCCTCGCGCCCGGCGTGGACCGCACCGACCTCACCGGACTCGGCGACGAGCAGCACCGGCACGCAGTCGGCGGCGCGGGCGAGCAGTGCCAGCCCGGCCGCGCCGGTCACCAGCGCGTCGGCGTCGGGGAACGCCGCGTCCGCGCCGTCGGGGACGTGCACGGCGGTCCCGTGCACCTGGTGCATGAGGTACGGCGTCGCGCCGGTCTCGGCCGCGATCTCGGCCAGGGCCGCCTCGCGAACCGCCGGCTCGGCGTGGTCGCCCAGGTCCAGGCGTCGCTCCGTGAACGCGACCGACACCGTGCCGGTGGTCACCGGCACGGTGTCGTGGAAGAGGAAGGTCACTTCAGGAAGTCGGGGATGTCCAGGTCGTCGTCGTCGAACTGCACCGGGGTCGGCGCCGGCCGGGGTGCGGACGGCTGAGCAGCCTGGGGGGCGGGCGAGGACGGCGCGGCCGCCGGGACCGGCGTCCTCTCCTCGACGGGGGCGGAGGCCTGCTTCGACTCCTGCGCCGGCGTACGCCGCAGCACGTTCCCCTCGTCGCGGCGCTTGGGCATCCCGCCGTCGAAGCCCGCCGCGATCACCGTGACCCGGACCTCGTCACCGAGGGCGTCGTCGATGGTGGCGCCGAAGATGATGTTGGCCTCGGGGTGCACCGCGTCCGCGACCAGCGCGGCGGCCTCGTTGATCTCGAAGAGGCCGAGGTCCGAGCCACCGGCGATCGAGAGCAGCACGCCGTGCGCGCCGTCGATGCTCGCCTCGAGCAGCGGGCTCGAGACCGCCATCTCCGCGGCGGCGACCGACCGGTCGTCGCCACGGGCCGACCCGATGCCCATCAGCGCCGAGCCGGCGTTCGCCATGACCGACTTCACGTCGGCGAAGTCGAGGTTGATCAGGCCGGGGGTGGTGATCAGGTCGGTGATGCCGGAGACACCCTGCAGCAGCACCTGGTCGGCCTGCTTGAACGCGTCGAGGACCGACACGTTGCGGTCGCTGATCGAGAGCAGCCGGTCGTTGGGGATCACGATGAGGGTGTCGACCTCCTCGCGCAGCTGCGCGATGCCCTCCTCGGCGGAGTTGGCGCGACGGCGACCCTCGAACGCGAACGGCCGGGTCACGACGCCGATGGTGAGCGCACCGAGCGACCGGGCGATGCGGGCCACGATCGGCGCGCCGCCGGTGCCGGTGCCGCCGCCCTCGCCCGCGGTCACGAAGACCATGTCGGCGCCCTTGATGACCTCTTCGATCTCGTCCGAGTGGTCCTCGGCGGCGCGCGCACCCACCTCGGGGTTGGCGCCGGCGCCGAGGCCGCGGGTGAGCTCGCGGCCGATGTCGAGCTTCACGTCGGCGTCGCTCATCAGGAGGGCCTGCGCGTCGGTGTTGATCGCGATGAACTCGACGCCCTTGAGCCCGACCTCGATCATCCGGTTGACGGCGTTGACACCACCACCACCGATACCGACGACCTTGATGATGGCCAGGTAGTTCTGTGCTGCTGCCACGGCGATCTCGCCTTTCGCTGCTGGGTGCGGATGTCCGGTCCGGACGGGGAAGCTGGTCCGGCGTGTTGATGAACTCTGACCCTCAGCCTGAGGGTTATAGTTATGTCAACCTCGCCGTGGTCACGACAGTAGGCACCGGCGTACGCCGAACCGTGGCGACACGCCCGCGCGCCCGCGACTTGTCGCAGAAATCGGGCTCTACTGCTTGCTGGTCGGCTGGCCCGGGACGGAGACGTCGTAGTGCTGGGCCTGGACGGCGGTGAGGAGCTTGGCCAGGACCTCGGCCTTCTGGTCCGACTGCTCCGAGCTCCCCCACTCCACCTCGCGGCCGTCGCGGAGCTCGAGGGTGATCTCGTCGACGGTCTGCACGTCGACGTGGTCGACCTTGGCGGAGAGGTCGTGCGGCAGGGAGGCGACCACGAGGGCGCCCTCGCGCAGCGCCTCGGCGCCGGTGTCGGCGGAGGTCTGCAGGCGCGGCAGGTCGGCCGGCGCCCGCGCGTAGTCGCGGAAGACCACGCCGTCCTCGTCGAGCCCGCGCAGCTTGCCGCCGATCTCGACCACGGCCACCGGCTCGCGCTCGACGACGGTGATCAGCACGGTGTCCGGCCACTCGCGGGTCACGTCGGCGGACTTCACGGTGGCCAGCGACTCGACGCGGGTGCGGATCCGCTCCAGGTCGACCCGCGCCAGCGGGTCCCCCTCGGGTACGGCGGCCGCGCGCTCGACCTCGGCCGCGCTCAGCTGCTGCACGCCGGCGACCCGGACGCCCTGCACCGCGAGGTAGGAGGAGAAGAACACCAGCCACAGCACGCCGACCAGCAGGGCGACGAGCAGGACGACCGCGAGGACCGGCTTCCAGGCGAGCCACCGACGGGTCCACTGACGGCGCGCGAAGCGGCGACGGCTGCGCAGCAGCGCCGGGTCCGCCTCCGGGACGTCGTCGTCGACAGCGAGCGCGTCGAAGCCCTGGGTCGCGTCCGGGTCGCCCGGCCCTCCGGTCGGTCCCCCGGTCGGCCCCCCGGTCGGCCTCGTGGTCCGCCTAGCCACCGAGCAGCTCCAGGACCCGGGGCGCGATCTCGGTGACGGTGCCGGCGCCGAGGGTCAGCACCAGGTCGCCGGGGCGCGCCCGTGAGACCAGCTCGCCGGCGACGTCGTCGAAGCCCGGCACGAACGCCACCCGGTCGGCGGGGAGCGGCACCGCGCCCGCGACCAGCGCGCCGGTCACGGCCGGGTCGGCGTCCTCGCGGGCCAGGTAGACGTCGAGCACCACGACCTCGTCGGCCGCTCCGAGCGCCACCCCCATCGCCTCGCCGAAGATCCGGGTCCGCGACACCAGGTGCGGCTGGAACGCGACGACGACCCGCCCGCTCCCCGCGACCGCGCGGGCGGCCGCCAGGTCGCCGGCGATCTCGGTCGGGTGGTGGGCGTAGCTGTCGTAGACGCGCACCCCGCCGGCCTCGCCCTTGCGCTCCATCCGGCGCTTGGTGCCGGTGTAGGACGCCAGCCCGCGGACCAGGTCCTGCTCGTCGAAGCCCAGCTCGCGCCCGGCGGCCAGCGCGGCCAGCGCGTCGGCGAGGTAGTGCTCCCCCGGCGACCAGAGCGTCACGTCGGCCAGCGCGCCCGGCTCGCGGGCGGAGACGGTCACGACGCGGCGCCCGGCCGCGCGATGCCGCTCGGCAAGCGCGGCGGCGCCGGGGTCGTCGCCGACGCAGACCAGGAAGCCCTCGGGGTCGAGGGTGTCGGCGAACTCGTCGAACGCCGCGACGTAGGCCTCCTCGGTCCCCCAGTTGTCGAGGTGGTCGGCCTCGACGTTGGTCACGATGGCGGCGTACGGCGCGTAGTGCAGGAAGGCGCCGTCGCTCTCGTCGGCCTCGGCCACGAACAGGTCGCCCGACCCGGCGGCCGCGTTGACGCCCGTCGCGGCCAGGTCGCCGCCGATGGCGTACGTCGGGTCCGCGCCCGCGGCCTGCAACGCGATCGTGAGCAGCGACGTCGTGGTCGTCTTGCCGTGGGTGCCGGCGACGGCCACGACCCGGCGGTCGGCCATCAGCGCGGCGAGCGCGGCCGAGCGGGGCAGGATGCGCAGGCCCTGGCGCACCGCCTCGGCGTACTCCGGGTTGTCCTCGCGCACGGCGGTGGACACGACGACAGTGTCGACGTCGCGGACCTGCTCGGCGGCGTGCCCGAGGTGCACGGTCGCCCCGAGCTCGCGCAGCGCCTGCAGCGTCGGCGAGTCGGTGCCGTCGCTGCCGCTGACGGAGACGCCCCGGGCCAGCATGATCCGGGCGATGCCGGACAGGCCGGCTCCGCCGATGCCGACGAGGTGGACGCGGCCGAGCCGGTCGACCGGGAGGATCTCGGCGGGGACCGGCACCTTCATCGGCGGGCCTCGAACACCATGCGCGCGAGCTTCTCGTCGGCGTCGCGGGGCACCAGTGCGGAGGCCGCGGCGCTCATCGCCGCGAGCCGGTCCGGGTCGGTGGCGAGCGCGGGGACGGTGCCGGCGATCCACTCGGGGCTCACGTCCGCGTCGGCGACCAGCAGGCCGCCTCCGGCGTCGACGACGGGGGCGGCGTTGCGCACCTGCTCGCCGTTGCCGATCGGCAGCGGCACGAAGACGGCCGGCAGGCCGACCGCCGCCGCCTCGGTGACGCTCGAGGCACCGGCCCGGCAGACCACCAGGTCGGCGGCGGCGTAGGCGAGGTCCATCCGGTCGACGAAGTTCACGACGACGTAGGGCACCTCGCCGGCGGCTTCGGGCGACGCCTCGCCCTGCGGGCCGACGACGTGGAGCACCTGCACGCCGGCCGCGGCGAGCGCGGCGGCGGCACCGGAGACGGACTGGTTAAGCTTGCGCGCGCCCTGGGAACCGCCGGTGACCAGCAGGGTCGGCCGGTCCGGGTCCAGGCCGAAGAACGCCCGGGCCTCCGCGCGCAGGGCGGCGCGATCGAGGCCGGAGATCATGGTGCGGATCGGGAGGCCGACGTACTCCGCCTTCGGCAGCGGGGTGTCCGGGAAGCTCACGGCGACCCGCTGCGCCACCCGGGCGCCGACCTTGTTGGCGAGGCCGGGCACGGCGTTCTGCTCGTGGACGAGCAGCGGCAGCTTGCGCCGCCGGGCGGCGAGGTAGGCCGGCATCGAGACGTAGCCGCCGTACCCCACGACGACGTCGGGACGGACCCGGTCGAAGACCGCGAGCGTCTCCTTCACGGCCGCGCGCAGCCGGACCGGCACCTTGACGAGGTCGGCGTTGGGCTTGCGCGGCAGTGGGACCGGCGGGATCAGCTCGAGCGGGTAGCCCGCCTCCGGGACCACCCTGTTCTCGAGCCCGCGGGGCGTGCCGAGACAGGTGATCTCGACCTCGATGCCGAGGTCGGGTGCGAGCCGACGGATCGCGTCGGCGGTGGCGAGCAGGGGCGAGGTGTGGCCGGCGGTGCCACCGCCGGCGAGGAGAACGCGCATCACGGCCAAGTTTATGTACGGCCCTAGTGAGAGGCGCGACCGGCCGAGAGACCGGCCGACCGGGCCTTCTTGCGTTGGGCCAGTGCCCGGGCCGCCTCCGGCTCACGGCGCGCGAACCCGATCAGCAGCCCGAGGGCGACCAGGGACGGCACCAGTGCGGAGCCGCCGTAGGAGACGAGCGGGAGCGGGATGCCGATGACCGGGAGCAGCGCGAGGACCATGCCGACGTTGATGATCATCTGGCCGAGCAGCCACACGACGATGCCGAAGGTCAGGTAGCGCACGAACGGGTCGGCGGTGTGGCTGGCGACCCGGACCGCGGCGTACGCGATCGTGAGGAAGAGGCCGATCACGAGCAGCGTGCCGACCAGCCCGAGCTCCTCGCCGAGCACCGCGAAGATGAAGTCGGTGTGGGCCTCGGGCAGGGTGCCCCACTTCTCGCGGCTGGCGCCGATGCCCTCGCCGAACCACCCGCCGGAGGCGAGCGCGTAGAGGCCGTGCGCGGGCTGCCAGCCGGTGTGGTGGAAGTCCTTGAAGGGGTCGGTGAAGGTGGTGAGCCGGTCGAGCCGGTGCTGGCTGGTGGTCGCCAGGTAGAGCGCGATCACGCCGCTGACCAGGATCGAGATCGTGAACAGCCGGGCGGGCGCACCGACGACCCAGAGCATCGCGAGCAGGATGGCGAAGAGCACCAGCGCGGTGCCGAGGTCCTTGCCGAGCATGACGAGCAGGATCACCACGCCGATGCCGAGCACCACCGGGAAGATCAGCTCGTGCAGGTTGCCGAGCCGCTTCTCCTTGCGGGCGTAGATGTGCGCGGCCCACAGCACGATCGCGAGCTTGGCGATCTCGGCCGGCTGGATCACGAAGGGGCCGAGGCCGAGCCAGTTCTGGTTGCCGTTGACCTCGACGCCGAGGCCCGGCACGCGCACCAGGGCGAGCAGCACGATCGCCACGAGCAGGGCCGGCCAGGCGAACCGGCGCACGACGCCCAGCGGCAGCCGCGAGGCGACCCAGGCGCACGGGATGCCGATCGCGACCCACATCAGCTGGCGGGTGACGACGGCGTACGAGTTGCCGTCGTTCTGCTGGTAGGAGTACACGCTCGAGGCGCTGAGCACCATGATCAGGCCGATGGTGAGCAGCAGCGCGGAGGCGCCGAGCAGCAGGTAGTACGCCGTGAGCGGGCGATCCAGCGCCTCACGGGCCGAGCGGGACCAGCTCAGGACCGACGGGCCGCGGCGGGCGGTCAGGTCGTCGTCGGGGCTCGCGGTGGTCATCGCGCTCCCCTCCTGCCTGGGCGTTACAGCCTGCGTCGTACGGCGTCCGCGAACGCGTCGCCGCGCTCGGCGTAGTTGGTGAACATGTCCATGGACGCGCATCCGGGAGCCAGCAGGACCGTGTCGCCGGGTCGGGCCAACTCGGCCGCGGCCTCCACGACACGCGCCATGGCATGCCCACCATCTACAGGCTCAGTCTCGTCGCCGCCGACCACGATGACGGGCACATCGGGGGCGTGTCGCGAAAGCGCGTCGGCGATGACGTCGCGGTCGCGACCGATCAGGATCGCGGCCCGCAGGCGGCGTCCGGCCGTCTGCACCAGCTCGTCGAAGCGGGCGCCCTTGGCGAGGCCGCCGGCCACCCAGACGACCGAGTCGTAGGCGAGCAGCGAGGACTGCGCGGCGTGCGGGTTGGTGGCCTTGGAGTCGTCGACCCAGGTGACGCCGTCGCGCTCCCCCACGACCGCGATCCGGTGGCCGTCGGGACGGAACGCCCGCAACCCGTCGCGCACGGCGGCCTGCGAGACGCCGTGCGAGCGCGCCAGGGCTGCCGCGGCGAGGGCGTTCGCCACGACGTGGGGTGCGGCCCCTCCTGGATTGTTGAGTGCGAGGTCGGAGATCGTGCACAGCTCGGCGGCGCTGCTGTCGCGCTGCTCGATGAACGCGCGGTCGGCGAGGATGTCCTCGACCAGGCCGACCATCCCGACGCTGGGCATGCCGAGCGTGAAGCCCACCGCTCGCGCGCCCTCGACGACATCGGCCTCGCGGACCAGTCGCTCCGTCTCGGGGTCGGCGACGTTGTAGACGCAGGCGCGCTGCACCCGCTCGTAGATGCGGCCCTTGTCGGCCGCGTAGTCGGCCATGGACGAGTACCAGTCGAGGTGGTCCTCAGCGACGTTGAGCACAGCCGCGGACTGGGCGCTCATCGAGTCGGTGTAGTGGAGCTGGAAGCTCGAGAGCTCGACGGCGAGCACGTCGTAGGGCTCCGGGTCCATCACGGCCTCGACGATCGGGAGCCCCACGTTGCCGACCGCGATGCTGCGCAGGCCTGCAGCGCGCAGGATCGAGTCGAGCATCTGCACGGTCGTCGTCTTGCCGTTGGTGCCGGTCACGCAGAGCCACGGGGTGTCGTGCTCGGGGTCGCGCAGCCGCCAGGCGAGCTCGACCTCGCCCCAGACCGGGATCCCGCGTGCGGTCGCCTGCGCGAGCAGCGGCGCGGTCGGCTTCCAGCCGGGCGAGGTGACCAGCACGTCGACGCCGTCGGGCAGCGTGGCGGTCGCGCCCTCGCCGAGGCGTACGTCGGCGCCCAGCACCTCGAGGAGCTCGGCCTTCTCGGGTCGGTCGCCGGCCTCGGACTCGTCGAGTGCGACGACGCTCGCGCCGAGGTGGTTGAGGTTGTCGGCGGCCGCGAACCCGGACACGCCGAGGCCCGCGACGACCGCGCGGACCCCCTCCCAGGAGTCGTGGCGCCCGAGGTTGCTGGCGTCCACTACAGCCTCGCCACCCACTCGGCGTAGAAGATGCCGAGCCCACCCGCGACGCAGAGCCCGGTGATGATCCAGAAGCGGATCACCACAGTGATCTGCTCCCAGCCGAGCATCTCGAAGTGGTGGTGGATCGGCGTCATCCGGAAGACCCGGCGGCCGGTGCCGGTCAGCCGCTTGGTGACCTTGAAGGTGCCGACCTGGATGATGACCGAGACGGTCTCGAGGACGAACAGTCCGCCCAGCACCACGAGGAGCAGCTCGGTGCGGGTCAGGATCGCGAGCCCCGCCAGCGCCGCGCCCAGCGAGAGCGAGCCGGTGTCGCCCATGAAGATCGCGGCCGGCGAGGCGTTCCACCACAGGAAGCCGAAGCACGCGCCCGTGAGCGCGGCGGAGACGATCGCGAGGTCGAGCGGATCTCGGACGTCGTAGCAGAGCGGCGTCGTCGGGTCGGCGCCACAGAACTGGTTGCTCTGCCAGATGTTCACGATCATGTACGCCGCGAACACCATGGTGGAGGCGCCTGCGGCGAGCCCGTCGAGGCCGTCGGCGAGGTTCACGCCGTTGCTGGTGCCGACGATGATCAGCCAGAACAGCAGCACGGCCAGCACCGTGGGCAGGGCGAGCCAGCTGATGTCGCGCAGGAACGAGATCTTCTCGGAGGCCGGCGTGACGCCGTTCTCGTCCTCGAGCCACGGCGACAGTGCGAGCGCACCGAAGATCAGGGCGACCAGGGTCTGGCCGATCATCTTCGCCTTGCTGCGCAGGCCCAGGCTGCGCTGCTTGGAGATCTTGATGTAGTCGTCGAGGAAGCCGACCAGCCCCATGCCGACGAAGAGGAAGAGCAGCAGCAGCGCGGACGCCGATGGCGGGGTTCCGGTGATCAGCAAGGCAGAGAAGTAGCCCCCGACGGTCGCCAGGATGATGACGACCCCGCCCATCGTGGGCGTGCCGCGCTTGGTGTGGTGGGTGGTGGGTCCGTCGTCGCGGATCTCCTGGCCGTAGCCCCACCTCGTGAAGAGGCTGATCGCGCCGCGGGTGCCGAGCAGCGAGATGAGCAGGGCCAGGCCGCCCCCGAAGAGAATCGCTCTCATGGCGTGCTGGTCCCTCCCTCCGGTTCTTGGGCGAGCAGCTGCTCCGCGATCACCCACAACGCGACGCCGTTCGACGCCTTGACGAGGACGACGTCCCCGGCCGCGACATTCTCGCGTACCCAGGCCAGTGCCTCGTCACGCCCCGCCGTGAGGATCGCCTCACCGTGCCCGTCTGCGATCCCGGAGGCGGCCTCGCCGACCACGACGACCACGTCGATGCCGAGCCGGGTGGCGGCCTCGCCGACCTCCACGTGCCCGGCGTGCGCGCTCTCGCCGAGCTCGCGCATCTCGCCGAGGACCGCGACGGTACGACGTCCGCGCCGCCGTCCGATCACCGCGAGGGCCTCCAGCGCGGCCGTGGTCGAGGCGGGGTTGGCGTTGTAGGAGTCGTCGATCACGACGAGGCCGTCGGCGCGCTCGTGCAGCGCCATCCGGTGTGGCGAGGAGCCCCCGGCGGCGCTCAGCGCGGTGGCGATCTCGGCCAGCGGCATCCCGACGGCGATCGCCATCGCGGCGGCGGCCAGCGCGTTCTCGACCTGGTGGGCGCCGGAGTGGCGCAGCGCGACCGGGTGCCACTCCCCGGCGTGGCCGAGCTCGAACGAGGGCCGGTCGAGGTCGTCGACCTCGACGGCCCTGGCGGCCACGTCGCCACCCGCGGAGAAGGTGAGCACGCGGGCGTTCGTGCGCGGCGCCATGGCCGCGACCAGCGGGTCGGCGGCGTTCAGGACGGCCGTGCCGTCGGCGGGCAGCGCCTCGACGATCTCGCCCTTGGCCTGCGCGATCGCCTCGCGAGAGCCGAACTCGCCGATGTGCGCGGTCCCGACGTTGATCACGGCCGCGACGTGCGGCGGCGCGATCTCGCAGAGGTACGCGATGTGTCCGACGCCGCGGGCTCCCATCTCGACCACGAGGTGACGGGTCGAGGCGTCGGCGGCCAGCACGGTCAGGGGGACGCCGATCTCGTTGTTGTGGTTGCCCGCCGTCGCCACCGTCGGACCGGCGGCGGCCAGCACCTGGGCCAGGTAGTCCTTGGTGCCGGTCTTGCCCTGCGAGCCGGTCAGCGCGAGCACGGTGAGGTCGAGCCGGTCGACGACGTGGCGCGCGAGACGACCGAGCGCGACGACGGGGTCCGCGACCACGACCGTCGGAGCGGTCGTGGGGCGGCTGCCCAGCACGGCGTGCGCCCCCTCCGCGTAGTCGTGGCCGTCGACCCGCTCGCCGACCACCGCGACGAACAGGCCGCCGTCGACGGCCGCGCGGGTGTCGACGTACGCCGGTCCGGTCACCACGACCTCGGCGGCCCCATCGGCGACCGTGCCGCCCACGACGTCCGCGATCTCCCGCAGGGTCATCGCCATCATGTGAGCGCCTCGCGCACGACCTCGCGGTCGTCGAAGGGGTGCACCACGCCGTTGATCTCCTGCCCTGTCTCGTGTCCCTTGCCGGCGACCAGCACGATGTCGCCGGGGGCCGCGCGCCGCAGCGCCTCGTGGATGGCCGCGCGCCGGTCCCCGATCTCCACGACGTCCGCCGCCGGATGGGTGATGCCGGCGAGCATCGCCGCGCGGATGTCGGCCGGGTCCTCGGTGCGCGGGTTGTCGTCGGTGACGACGAGGACGTCGGCCAGCCGGGCGGCGATCTCGGCCATGATCGGGCGCTTGCCCGGGTCCCGGTCACCGCCGGCGCCGAGCACCACGATCACCTGTCCCTCGGTCAGCGGGCGCAGAGTCTGGATGGCCGCGGCGACCGCGTCGGGCTTGTGGGCGTAGTCGACGACGACCACGAACTCCTGGCCGGCGTCCACCCGCTCGAGGCGACCGGGGACTCCCCCGCCGGCCGCGATGCCGGCGGCCACGGCGGCAGTGTCCAGGCCCGCCTCGCCGGCGGCGGCGACCGCGGCCAGCGTGTTGGACACGTTGAAGTCGCCGGGCAGCGGGCACCCGGCACTGATCCGGGCCCCCGTGGGGGTGGTGATCACGAACGTCGAGCCCTCGGCCGTCAGCTCTACGTCGGAGGCACGCCAGTCGGCGTCGGCGCCCTGCGCGGAGAACGTCCTCATCGGGATCGTCGCCCGCTCCATCAGCAGGCGGCCGTGCTCGTCGTCGACGTTGGTGAGACCGACCCGGGCGCGCTCGGGGGTGAAGAGCGAGGCCTTGGCGTCGAAGTAGTCGTCCACGTCGCGGTGGAAGTCGAGGTGGTCGCGGCCGAGGTTGAGGAAGACGGCGACGTCGAACACGACGCCGTCGACCCGGCCCATCACCAGGGCGTGGCTGGAGACCTCCATCGCGCACACGGCCACGTCGCGCTCGCGCATCATCGCGAACAGCCCGTGGAGGTCCGGCGCCTCCGGGGTCGTCAGGGTCGTCTTCACGTCCTCGCCGGCCACCCGGGTGCCGACGGTCCCGATGACGGCGGCGCGGACGCCGGCCTGCTCGAGCCCGCTCTCGGCGAGCCGGGTCGTGGTGGTCTTGCCCTGGGTCCCGGTGACGCCGATCATCCGCATCCCGGTCGCCGGCTCGCCGTACACGCGGGCGGCGAGGCGGCCGAGCACGGCGCGGGGGTGGTCGACGACCAGGACGGGCACGTCCACCGCGGTCTCCGCCCCGGCGGGGTCGGTCAGGACGGCCACGGCACCCGCGTCGAGCGCGGCGGCGACGAAGTCCATGCCGTGAGCGCGGGCGCCCGGCAGCGCGGCGTACAGGTCACCCGGCCGGATCCGCTGCGAGGACAGCGAGACGCCCGTGACGTCGCCGTCAGCGGCGCCGATGACGTCCGCCCGGAGCCACTGCGCGAGTGTCTCGAGCGGCGTCCGCAGCGGGTGCCGGGGCCGGGTGGAGTCGCTCACCACGTGAACCTATCGTTGTGCGGCGCTCACCAGTCGACCGGGAGCCGGGAGGGCTGGGTGCCGGTCGGCGGGACCGCGTAGCGGCGCAGCGCGTAGCTCATGATCTTCGCGAACGCCGGGCCTGCGACCGAGCCGCCACCGCCGGTGGCGGGGTTCTGGACGACCACGTAGATCGTGAAGCGCGGGTTGTCGGCCGGGGCGAAGCCCGCGAACGAGACGGTGTCGGTGCCGTCGTAGCAGCCGCACTCGGCGCCCACCCGCTGGGCCGTGCCGGTCTTGCCGGCGACCCGGTAGCCGGGGACGGCCGCACCGGGGGCGACGCCGACGTCGGGGTCGATGACCCGCTCCATCATCAGCATCGTCTCGCGGGCCGCCTTGGCGCTCACGACCCGCTTGCGGGTGGTGTGGTCGGTGCCGACGACCTTGCCGTCGTCGGTGGTGGCGGAGCCCTCGATGACGTTCGGCGAGATCCGCACGCCGCCGTTCGCGATCGTGTTGACGGCCGCGGCCATCTGCACCCCGTTGACCGAGAGCGACTGGCCGAAGGCGATGCGGTCCTGCGTCTGGTGGGTCCAGGTGTTACCGGGCGGCAGCAGGCCGGGCGTCTCGCCGCGCACCCCGATGTCGGTGCGCTGGCCGAGCCCGAACTGGCGCAGGTAGGCGTCGAGCTGGCCCTGCTTGAACTTGTCGGCGGCCAGGACGGTGCCGATGTTGGAGGACTTGGCGATCACGCCGGCGAGGGTCAGCGGGATCGTGCCGTGCGGGAACCAGTCGTGGATCGTGCGGTCCTCGCGGTTGAGCTGCGGCGGCACCACGATCTTGGTGCGCGGCGAGACCAGGCCGAGGTCGATCAGCGAGCTGACCGTCAGCACCTTCTCCACCGAGCCGGGCTCGTAGACGTCCTGGAGGGCGCGCGAGCCGAGGTCGGCCTTCGGGGAGTCGGTCGGGTCGTTGGCGTCGTACGTCGGGTCGTCGGCGACCGCGAGGAGCCCGCCGCTGCGGGTGTCCATCACGATCGCGAACCCGGACTCGGCCCCGGCGTCCTCGACGGTCTGGCGCAGCACCCGTTGCGTGTACCACTGCAGGTCGAGGTCGATCGTGGTCTTGAGGTCCTGCCCGTCCACCGGGGCGGTCTGGGTGCTCTCGCCGAGCGGGATCCGGTTGCCGCCGCCCACCTCGTAGCGCGCCGACCCGTCGGTGCCGGACAGCTGCTTGTTGAAGGTGCGCTCGAAGCCGGCGAGCGGCTCGTCGGTGCCCATGAAGCCCACGAGGTTGGAGCCGACGTCGCCCGCGGGGTAGTCGCGCAGCGGGTCACGCTCGGTGGTCAGGCCCTTGTAGCCGCGCTTGTCGGCCTCCGCGAGGACCTCGGTCGCGATCGTCGACGGCACCCGGCGCGCGATGTACTCGAAGCGGATCTCCGTCCCGTCCACCTCGTGCTCGCGCAGCTTGGCGAGGGTGTCGGCGTAGTCGATGTCGAGCTTCTTGTAGAGGAAGGCCGCGAGGTCGGCCGCGTGCGGCGCCGTGAGGCGTGGGTCCGCGATGATCATCAGCCCGTCGACGGAGTCCGCGAGCGGCTCGCCGTTGCGGTCGAGGATGTCACCGCGCGCGGCGGGCAGGTCGATGGTCCGCAGGCCCTCGGCGGCCGCCATCTGGGCGTACGAGTTGGGGTCGAGACCCTGGAGCTGCACGAGCCGTGCGCCGAAGACCGACAGCAGCATCGCGATCACCACGAACCCGACACGCAGCCGCAGCTGCGGTGAGCCGCGTCGGGTGCCGCGGGGCGAGGGGGTGGCGGGCAACGGCTCGCTCCTCGGTCGGTTCGGTCGGACGGGTCGGTCGGAGAGGTGGCGGATGGGGCTGGTGTGAACTACTGGTTCTTCTTCTTACCGTCTCCGGCCGCCCGACCCGCGTTGGCGGTGGCCGTGTCGCCGGACGAGTTCGCCGTGGTGCCGTTCGCCGTGCTGTTCGTCGTGCTGGGCGGCGCGGGCACGTGCTTGATGATCGGCTTGGGGTTCAGCGAGGCCGGCTTGACCGGTGCCCGCTCGTAGATGCGCAGCGGCGTCGAGTCGGCGCAGGGTGCGCCGGTGACCTTGCCGGTGCCGAGCTGGAGGAAGGCCGGGCTGCAGGCCTGCACCATGCCGAGGCGCTGAGCGGCGGCGGCGATCCGCTGCGGGTCCCGCAGGCGGTCGAGGTCCATCGCGAGCCCCTGCTCCCGGGCGGCCAGCCGGGTGGACTGCTGCTCGAGGGCGGTGGTGGCGAACGACGCCTGCTGCATCGAGGTGTTGAAGAGGAGGAGGCCGACGACGCCGCCGAGCAGCACCATCGACACCAACGCCAGGAACGGCGCGCGGGAGGTCGTCGTACGCCGGTTCGGGACGACCGTCAGGCGGGCCCGCTCGATCGCGTCCTCGGCGAACCGCGGGATCCGGGACCTGACCTGGAATGCCGGTGTGCTCATGCTGCTCCCCTGTCTCGCACTCGCTCGATCACACGGAGCCGCACCGAGGCGGCCCGTGGGTTCTCGGAGATCTCCTCCGCGCTTGCCTTCTCGCTGCCCCGGGTGACCAGGCGCAGCGCCGGCTCGTGCCCCTCCGGCACGAACGGCATGTCGACCGGGACGTCGCTGCGGGTCGCGGCGACGAACGCCTGCTTGACCAGCCGGTCCTCGAGCGAGTGGTAGGACTCGACGACCACGCGGCCGCCGACGTTGATCGCGTCGATCGACGCGGGCATCGCCCGGCGGAGCACGGCGAGCTCGTCGTTGACCTCCATGCGCAGCGCCTGGAAGGTGCGCTTGGCCGGGTGCCCGCCAGTACGCCGTGCCGGCGCCGGGATCTCGGCGTACAGCAGCTCGACCAGGCGTCCCGACCTCGCGAACGGCTCGGTGGCGCGCTCGCGCACGATCGCGGCCGCGATCTTGCGGGCGAACTTCTCCTCGCCGTACTCCCGCAGGATCCGGGTCAGGTCGGCGGCGTCGTAGGTGTTGAGCACCTCCGCGGCCGTGATCCCGACGGTGCCGTCCATGCGCATGTCGAGCGGTGCGTCCTCGGCGTACGCGAAGCCGCGCTCGCGGACGT
This sequence comes from Nocardioides sp. Root1257, assembly GCF_001425175.1. Classification (GTDB taxonomy): domain Bacteria; phylum Actinomycetota; class Actinomycetes; order Propionibacteriales; family Nocardioidaceae; genus Nocardioides. The sequence continues at coordinate 690,301 of NZ_LMDV01000001.1, forward strand.
CGAGCTGCATCGAGGAGACGCCGAGGTCGAAGAGCACCCCGTCGACCGCCGGCAGCCCGAGGTCGTCGAGCACGTCCTCGATCTCGTCGTAGACGGCGTGGACGCCGGTGAAGCGGTCGCCGTAAGGCGCGAGCCGCCGGGTCGCCATCTCGAGTGCCTGCGGGTCGCGGTCGATGCCGATCACCCGGGTGGCGTCGATGCGCGAGAGCACGGCCTCGCTGTGGCCGCCGAGGCCGAGCGTCGCATCGACCAGGACGGAGCCCGGGCGGTCGAGCGCGGGCGCCAGAAGAGCGACGACCCGGTCCAAGAGGACCGGGACGTGTGAGGGGCTCGGCATGTCAGGCCTGACGCGCCGCGACTGCGAAGAGCAGGAAGACCACCGCTACTCCGACCGAGGTGGCGGCCGAGAAGGCCATCAGGGTCGCGGCGTCGCGGGCCTGGTGCCGCACCCGGGTCGCCGGCTCGGTGCCGGCATGCCGGAGGTCCGGCCGGGTGGGGTGCGGCGACGGTGCCGCTGGCGCGATGCTCATTGCTTCTCGACCCTCGATGTGGTGGTGCTGGGGAAGACATCTGGAGTGGTGCTGCGATCCGCCTGACCAGGTCCCTGCCCGCTCCCGTGCTCCCTTGCATGGGGAAGAAGGGGCCATCTGGAACCGGGGAAGGTGCCCCAGATGGCGGCGGGAGCGGGCTCGAGACCTCGTCCTGCGGATCGCTGTGTAGTTCGGTGGTGCGGAGTGGTGCGGAGGTGCGGTCAGTTCGGTGAGGCGGGCTGCTCGTCGAGCTCGGCGAACTTCTCCTGCGCCCCGGTGGAGTACTCGCGCCAGCGGGCGGGGTCCCAGATCTCGATCCGGTCCATCACTCCGATGACCACGACGTCGCGCTCCAGGTCGGCGTACTCCCGCAGCGTCGCGGGGATGCCGATCCGGCCCTGCTTGTCCAGCGACCCCTCGTCGGCCCCGGCGAAGAGGATGCGGGCGTAGTCACGCGCGCCGCGCACCGTCATCGGCGTGGCCTGGGCCCGCCGGGCCTCCTCCATGAAGACGTCCGTCGGCCACACGACGAGGCAGTTCTCCTGTCCCTGCGTGACCACGAGCCCCTCCGAGAGTCGGTCCCTGAACTTGGCGGGGAGGAACAGCCGGCCCTTGTCGTCGAGCTTCGGGGTGTAGGTGCCCATGAAGAACATCCAGCACCTCACTCCCCTGGCCCCACGGACCCTTCCTCCACTGCGCCCCACATTACTCCACAATCCACCACCGTCAACCACATCACGCGTGTCTTCCTGCGCAATTGCGCGGGAATCGCGCCCCGGGGCGGGCACCCGCTCCCCGCGCGCCGATCGCCGCCGCGGCGGGTTTGCGCAGGTCAGAGGCGGTACGACGACCCGGGGGCGGCACCGGTGGAGCGCCGGTGGGGAGGAACGGCGCCGTGGTGGGGCGTGGTGGAGCGGTTCGTGGAGGAACCGTTGGGTGGAGGAGCCACGAGGTCCGGGTGAACCGAGCTGGTCGTCCGAGCGTGCAACCAGATGGGATCGGCCGGAGTCAGATGCGTGTGGCCTCCGGGCCACGTAGGTTTCCCTCCACGACTTACGGTGGGATCAAGCAGCGGCCGGCAACGGGACCGGTCGGGCGACGGGGAAGGGACGACGTGGACAGTTCAGTGGGTGGGGTAGCGACCGGCGGGGCCGATCTCGAGACGCTGGCGCGGGTGGTGGGCCGGGTCCGGACCAACATCGAGCGGGTCATCGAGGGCAAGCCCGACGTGGTCTCCTCCGCGCTGACCGTGCTGCTCGCCGAGGGGCACCTCCTGATCGAGGACGTGCCGGGCGTGGGCAAGACCATGCTCAGCAAGGCGCTGGCGCGGAGCATCGACTCCTCGGTGCGCCGGATCCAGTTCACCCCGGACCTGCTGCCGTCCGACGTCACCGGCGTCTCGGTCTTCAACCAGAACACCCGCGAGTTCGAGTTCCGCCCCGGCGGCGTGTTCGCCAACATCGTCGTCGGCGACGAGATCAACCGGGCCTCGCCCAAGACGCAGTCCGCGCTGCTCGAGTGCATGGAGGAGCGCCAGGTCACCGTCGACAACACGACGTACCACCTCGAGCAGCCGTTCATGGTGATCGCGACGCAGAACCCGATCGAGATGGAGGGCACCTACGCCCTCCCCGAGGCCCAGCGGGACCGCTTCATGGCCCGGGTGTCGGTCGGCTACCCGGTCGAGGCGGCCGAGATCGCGATGCTGGACTCGCACACCGGAGCCAACCCGCTCGACGACCTCGAGCCGGTCACGGACGCCGCCGAGGTCCGCAAGCTGATCGGGATCGTCAACCAGGTCCACGTCTCCCCCGCGGTACAGCGCTACGCCGTCGCGATCAACGCCGCCACCCGGCGCTCGGAGGAGCTCTCGCTGGGCGCCTCGCCCCGCGCGACCCTGCACCTGGTGCGCGCCGCCAAGGCCGTCGCTGCGATGGACGGGCGCGACTACGTGCTGCCCGACGACGTGCACCGGCTGGCCCGGCCGGTGCTCGCCCACCGCCTCCTGCCGAGCGTCGAGGCCGCCATGAGCGGTCGATCGACGACGACGATCCTCGACGCGATCGTCGCCTCGGTGCCGGTCCCCGACGCCCGCTGACGTGAGCGAGGGCCGGACCCCATGAGAGAGGCCTTGGCCGGGCTCACCGTCCGCGGACGGGCGTTCCTGACCGCCGGCATCACCGCCGTCGTCTGCTCGATCATCCTCGACCAGTCGACGCTGGCGCGGGTCGGCGTGCTGCTGCTCGCCCTCACCCTGATCACCGTCGCGCTGCTCGCGCGCAACCGCTACCGGCTGACGCTGGTGCGCACGGTGACCCCGCAGCTCGTCGCAGCCGGGCAGCCGGCCCGGGTGACCCTGACGCTTGCGAACGACGGCATCGCGCCCAACGGCGTCCTCCTGCTCGAGGACCAGGTGCCCTACGTCCTCGGGACCCGCCCCCGGTTCGTGCTCGAGGGCATCAGCCAGGGGTGGCGGCACTCGGTCAGCTACCAGGTGCGCTCCGACGTCCGCGGTCGCTTCGAGATCGGGCCGATGTCGGTCCGCGTCAGCGACCCCTTCGGGCTGGTCGAGCTGGGCCGCACGTTCCGCACCACGGTCCCGCTCACGGTGACGCCGCGCACCGTGCCGCTCGCCCACATCCCCCTCGGCGGCGCCTGGACCGGGTCGGGCGACAACCGGCCCCGAGCCTTCGCGACCGGAAGTGCCGAGGACGTCACCGTCCGTGAGTACCGCCAGGGCGACGACCTGCGCCGCGTCCACTGGCGCAGCTCGGCCAAGCTCGGCGAGCTGATGGTGCGGCGTGAGGAGCAGCCCTGGCAGTCGCGGGCGACGCTCTTCCTCGACAACCGTGCGCTCGCCCACCGCGGCCAGGGCATCGCCTCCTCCCTCGAGGCCGCCGTCTCGGCAGCCGCCTCGATCGCGGTCCACCTGACCCACCGCGGCTTCGCGGTCCGCCTGGTCACCGCCACCGGCGAGGAGTCCGGGAGCGCCTGGCACGTGCGCGGTGCCGACCTCAACACCGGTCCCCTGCTCGAGTCCCTGGCGGTCGTCCAGCCGGTCGGCCAGCCGCGGCTGGAGACCAGCTGGCTCGGCGAGGGCGCGCACGGCGGCCTGACCGTGGCCGTCTTCGGCGCCGTCGAGGCCACCGACCTGCCGGTGCTGCGCCGGATGCAGCACCACGCCGGCTCCGCCGTGGCCGTGGCCGTCGACGTCGGCGCCTGGATCGGCGCCGCCCCGTCCGACGACACGACCCGACTCCTGGGCCAGCAGGGCTGGCGCGCCGCCGCGCTGCGTCCCCGCGACCGCCTCGAGGCGGTCTGGCAGGAGCTCGCCCACACCAGCGCCCAGAGCTCGAGGTCCCAGGGGGCGCACGGATCCGAGCGCGAGGTCACGGCATGAACCGCTCCCGGGGCCACCTCGGCGCCAACCTCCTCTTCGCCGGCGTGGCCGCCGGCACGACCTGGCTCGCCATGTCGTCGTGGCGCGACCTGACCGTCGCGCCCGGCAGCTTCATCAACCCGCTGCTGCTGCTCGCCGTCGTGGTCGCCGGCACCGGCACCGCGGCCCGGTGGTGGCGCTGGCCGGCACCGGTCGTCGTGCTCTTCCAGCTCGCGATCACCGGGATCCTCACCAGCCTGCTGCTCACGGGCTCACCGCTGCCCGTCGGCGGCGCGTTCACCGAGCTCACCGACGCCTTCCGCGACGCCGTCACCAGCTCCCAGGACTTCGCCGCCCCGGTGCCGACCGAGGCACCCCCGGTCGACCCGCTGCTGATCGTCGGCGGCCTCGCCTGCCTGCTGCTGGTCGACCTGCTCGCCTGCACGCTGCACCGCGCGTCCCTGGCCGGCCTGCCGTTGCTGGCGGTCTTCACCGTCCCGGTCGGGATGGTCGGCGACAGCGTCAGCTGGTGGGTCTTCGCCGGTACGGCGGCGGGCTACCTCGCCCTCCTCTTCCTCCAGGAGGGCGACCAGGTCTCGCGCTGGGGTCGCCCGCTCGGCCTCGACCAGGAGACCGGTGACCCGATCGCCTGGTCGGCCGGCGTCAACACCGTGCGCGGCACCGCCGGGCTCGTCGGTGGCGCCGCCACGGCGCTCGCCGTCCTGGTCCCGGTGCTGATCCCGGCGACCGGTCTGCACCTCTTCGACTTCGGGCCGGGCCAGGGCGGCGGAGACGACATCCGCGTCGAGAACCCGACGGCCGACCTGGTCCGCGACCTCAAGCAGGGCAACGACATCCCGCTGGTCCGGGCGACGACGAACGACCCCGACCCGTCGTACCTCCGGATCCTGACGCTGACCCGCTTCAGCGACGCCGAGTGGAGCCCCGGCAACCGCGACGTGCCTGCCGAGCACATGGCCGACGGCCTGATGCCGCCTCCGGCGGGCGTGTCGGCGGACGTGGGGCGCAAGGAGTACCCCTGGGACATCTCGGTGCTCCCGACCTTCGACTCGCGGTGGCTGCCGACCCTGCCTCCGGTCAGCCGGGTCGTCGCGGACGGCAACTGGCGCTACGACGACAAGACGATGGACTTCATCGCCGGCGACGACGACCTGAGCACCGCGTCGCTCGACTACTCGATGACGTCCGTGGACCTCGAGCTCAGCTCGGAGCGGCTCGCCGACGCGGGTCCGCCGACCGGCAAGGTCAGCGACATCTTCACCGACCTCCCCGACGACCTGCCCCCGATCGTGCACGACCTCGCGGTCCAGGTCACTGACGGCGCGAAGACGCCGTACGAGGAGGCTGTGGCGCTCCAGAACTGGTTCCGCGAGGACGGCGGCTTCACCTACTCCCTGGCAGAGGGCCCGGACGGCAACGGCAGCGACGCACTCGTCGACTTCCTCTCCGACGGCCCCGGCGGCCGGGTCGGCTACTGCGAGCAGTTCGCCTCGGCGATGGCCGTCATGGCCCGGCAGCTCGGGATCCCGGCACGGGTCGCGATCGGCTTCCTGCACCCCACCCCGGACGGCCCCGACCAGTGGGTCTACTCCAGCAAGGACATGCACGCCTGGCCGGAGCTCTACTTCGACGGTGCCGGCTGGGTGCGGTTCGAGCCGACGCCAGCCGGTCGCGCCGAGGACGTGCCGCCCTACACGGTGCCCGGCTCCGGTGAGGACGAGACGCCGACCGACGTGCCGTCCGCCGCCCAGAGCTCCACGGCGATCACCCAGCCGAACCGGCCGCGCGACAGCGAGTCCGCTGCCGCCGCGGCCGACCAGCAGGGCGGCGGCGGCTCGTCCGTCCCGTGGATCCCGACGCTCGGCGTGCTGGCTGCCCTGCTCCTCGTCGCCGGCGGCGCACTGCTGCCCCGCACGCTGCGCTCCCGCCGGCGCGAGCGCCGGCTCTCCGCGGGCGGCGCCGAACCGATCTGGGCCGAGCTGCGCGACACCGCCGTCGACCTCGGGGTCCCGTGGCCACGCGACCGGTCGCCGCGCGCGACCCGGGCGGTGCTCGTCGAGCACCTCGGCGCCCCCGTCGGGCCCGACACCGTCGAGCGTCCCGCGCACGGCCCCGCGATCGCACCGGAGGCGGTCAGCGCCCTCGACCGCCTCGTGCACACCGTGGAGCTGGACCGCTACTCGCGCTCGGGAGCGAGCCTCGACCCGGTGCGCCTGCGGGCCGACGGCGAGACCTGCGTGGCCGCGCTCTTCGGCGGTGCGCCCCGCTCCGCCCGTCGCCGCGCCACCTGGTGGCCGCGGACCATGCTGTCGTCACGGCGACGCCGTACCGCCCCCGGCACCTTCGAGGCGCGGTACGGCGGGGTCGTCGACCAGGTGTCCTAGCCGCACCGTCGGGATAGTCCCTGACGGAACGGCGGGGTCCGCGGCCGCTGGCCGACCGTTCCGTCAGGGACTACCTCGACGGGGCCAGACGAGAACGACCCGGCCGAACGAGCACGGCCGGGTCGCACAGGGTGATCGGGCGGGGAGTCTGGGCGGGCGATGCGCCCTAGAAGCCGCCGCTCTCGCGCCGGCGGTGCCACCGGTCGTTCATCCGGTCCATGAAGGAGCCGTGGGAGGCGGAACGCGAGCGCTTGCTGCGCCGGCCACCGTCGATGACGGTGAAGCCGCCACGGCTGGGGTGGCTGGCCCGCGGGTCAGCGGCCGCGGCGGGACCGTGCTGGCCGCGCAACGAGGCGAGGGCGACGGTGGCGGAGCCGAGCATCACGACGAAGCCGGCGATGCCGAGCACCGTGATGCGCGCGACGGCGCCCGTCATCAGGACCGCGACCCCGATGGCGAAGCAGACCCCGGCGATGACGGCCCGGCGACGGGCGGAGCGGCGGAACGCCGTACCGCGCAGCGTCGAAGCGAACTTGGGGTCCTCTTCGACGAGGGCGCGCTCCATCTGCTCGAGCAGTCGGAGCTCCTCTTCCGAGAGTGGCACCGCACCTCCCCATGGGTCATCGCCGGACAGATCTTCTCCGGCACTGGCAAGTCTAGGCAGCGCCCGGGCATCTCGGTAGGCGGGATGGCGAATTTCCCCACCTAACAATCCGGACACCGTCGCCGCAGCGGCCCCGGACGGCCCCAGATCAGCGCGCGAGGAGGTGCAGCTGAGCGGCCAGCGGCAGGTACTCGGCACGGCCGGAGACCGCTCGCTCGAGCTCCACCAACGCGGCAGTGGCACCGGGCTCGAGGTCGAGCAACGAGCCCGGAACGAGGTCGGCGAACACCCGGACGCCGTGGACGGACGCGACCGTGAAGCCGGCGTCCTCCACGAGCGCCGTTGCCTCGGTCGCCGTGAAGCGGTGCCCGGCGCGACCGTCGCGCTCCCCCGGGCCGGCGTCGAGCAGGGTCAGGGCCTGGGCGAAGTGCCCGGCCATCGCCCGCGCGACCACCGCCGCGTGCCGCTGCGCGACGAGCAGGCTGAGCACACCGCCGGGGCGCAGCACCTCGCGGATGGTCGCGAGCGCGGCAGCGGGGTCGTCGACGACCTCGAGCACCCCGTGGCACAGGACCAGGTCGGCGCTGGCGGGACCGGCGACGTCGAGCAGGGTGGACAGGTCGCCCTGCACCGCCGAGACCTCGACGGCGAGCTCGCGGGCCCGGCGGGCCAGCGACGCCAGTGCGTCCGGGCTCGGGTCCACGACGGTCACCTGGGCGCCGAGCTCGGCGACGCGGACCGCGAAGCCGCCGGTGCCGCCGCCGATGTCGAGCACGTCAGCGCCGGCCTGGACGTGCGGCCGGACTGCGTCCCAGACCACCGAGGTGCGGGCCGCGCTGCGACGTTCGCTGGGTCGTTCGGTCATGGCCCAACCCTAGAGTGCCGCGCCCCGGAGTCAGCCGGCACGCACCGCCGGTGCCTGGATCTCCAGGGGCAGGTGCGGCACCAGGCCGAGCGAGCGCTCGACGACGGCCAGGAACCGGTCCGCGTCGCGGACCAGGTCGTCGGCCTCGCGGTCGGCCACCGCGCGGCTCGAGCCGGCCTCGGCGGCGGCGCGCTTGGCCGCGCCGCCGGCGAAGAACGTCGCCCACTCGCCGAGCTCGGGGGCGACCTCGGTGAGCAGCACCCAGGCGTTCTTCTGCGGCCGCCGGGTGCGACCGGCGGCCGGTCGGGCCCGGGCCGACAGCAGTGCGGCGGCCGCCCGCAGCGCGGCCACGTGGGCGCAGGCGTAGCGCGTCGACGCCTCCGTGGCCGCGACGGCCTCGCTCAGGGACTCGGCCGCGCGGGCGAGGTAGGAGTGGGTGGTCGCGGGCAGGGCGTACGGGTTCATCGAGCACCTCCGGGTAGCGCCGGCCCGGCGGAGACGGGGGTCGAGGTCGCCCCCGCCGAGCCGTGTTCGAACATCTGTTCGAACACGGCTCACGGTACACCCGGGCGCCGACAGCGCGTCAAGAGCCGGTGTGCAGGTCCTCGGCGATCTCGTGGGCGCGCAGGTACGCCGCGGTGTCACGGTGCCAGAGCGCCGCGACGACGCCCAGCTGGATCAGGACGCCGAGGACCGACAGCACCACGAAGAGGGTCGGCGGACCGATGCGCAGGGTGGCCAGCGTGCTGATCGCCATCACCACGACGGTGACCGTCAGGGCGACCCGCGCCCAGCCGTGCCCGGACCGGAAGAACTGGAGGAGCACCAGGGCGACCAGCGCGAAGACGACGAGCATCACCACGGCGACCGGCACGATCGCCGGCGCCTGCACGGAGCCCGCGTCGTCGCGTCCGGACCGCCACGCGTCCATCAGCTCGTCCTTGAACACGACGCTCAGCAGCGCCGTGATCCCCGAGAGCGCGACGAGGGCCCCGGTGAGCCGCACCGCCACCACCACCGAGGTCGGCCGGTCCTGCGTCATACGTCTCCTCCTCGTCACCGGCCCAGCACCCGGGGCAGGCACGCTGCCCTAGGGTCTCGACCATGAACACCGAACACCCGTCGATCACCCGCTTCCGCGACGACCACGCGCGACGTGGCGGCACCGGTGAGGTCGTCATCCTGCCCGACTCGGTGCACACCGCGGCACTCGCGGCCGAGGCGCTGGGGTGCGAGGTCGGTGCGATCGCGAACAGTCTGCTCTTCGACGCCGACACGGCGCCGGTGCTCATTCTGACCTCAGGCGCCCACCGCGTCGACACCGCGAAGGTCGCGTCGTCGCTCGGTGTGAGCAAACTCAAGCGGGCCACGCCGGACTTCGTGCGCGAGCACACCGGCCAGGTCATCGGCGGCGTCTCGCCCATCGGTCACCCGGTCGCGGTGCCGACCTACCTCGACCCCTGGCTGCGCCGCCACGAGGTCGTCTGGGCCGCCGCCGGGCACCCGGCCGCTGTCTTCTCCACGACGTACGACGAGCTCGCCGCGATGACCGGGGCCGCCGAGATCGAGGTCGAGTGATGGAGATCTGGCTCAACCCGGCCTGCTCGAAGTGCCGCTCCGCCGTCGCCGAGCTCGACCGGGCGGGCGTCGAGTACACCGTGCGTCGCTATCTCGACGAGCCTCCGACCGCCGACGAGCTGGGCGCTGTCGTCGAACGCCTCGGACTCGAGCCGTGGGACGTCGCGCGCCCGAAGGAGACCGCGGAAGCCGGGATCGACCTGCCGAAGGACGCCGCGCACCGCGTCGAATGGCTGGCCGCGCTGGTGGCGCACCCCCGCGCCCTGCAGCGACCGATCATCACGGCGGCCGACGGCACCACGGTCGTGGGTCGTGACCCCGAGTCGCTGGCGCACGTCATCGACGCCGAGGCCTGAGGCGGCACGCGTGGCGCAGGTGGTGGTCGTCGGTGGCGGCTTCGGTGGTCTCGCCGCTGCGGTCCGGCTCGCCAAGCTCGGGCACGCGGTCACCCTGGTGGAGCGCTCCCCCACGCTGGGCGGGCCCCTGTCGGAGATCACGGCAGGCGAGTTCGCCTGGGACGCGGGCCCGACGTACACGCTGCTGCCGGCGGTGGTGCGCGACCTCTTCCGCAAGTCGGGCCGACCGCTCGAGCGGGAGCTGGACCTGGTGGCGCTGGACGTGGTCCGCGAGCACCGCTTCGAGGACGGCTCGTCGGTGCGTGTGCCGAGCGGCCGATCGGCCCAGCTCGCCGCGTTCGAGGAGCTCGGTCGCGGGCTCGGCCAGCGGTGGGTCGACCACGTCGCGTCGTTCACCGACGACTGGGACGTGCTGCGGCACGGCTACCTCGAGAACCCCTGGACGCCCGAGGACCTGCCGCGGGACGTGGCCGCCCGGCTCGACAGCCGCGAGACGCTGCACAGGCGGCTGCGGCGGACCTTCAAGGACGAGCGGTTGCGCCTCGTGGCGGGGCACCCGTTCGTGGCCGAGGGCCACGAGCTGCGCAACGTCCCCGCCTGGGCGGGGTCGACGGCGTACGTCGAGCAGCGCTTCGGCGCCTGGACCGTCGAGGGCGGCATGGCCCGCCTCGGCGCCGCGCTGACCGAGCGGCTGGCGACCCGCAAGGTGACGACGCTAACGGGCACCGAGGCGCTCGACCTGGTGGTGCGCGAGGGCCGGGTCGTCGCCGTCTCCACCACCGCGGGCACGCTCGACGCCGACGTCGTGGTGTGTGCGATCGACCCCCGTCGGCTGCCGGCGCTCGCCGAGCACGTCGTGCGGACCATGCCCGCGATCCCACCCGTCGTCGCCCACCTCGGCCTGTCGGGCGAGGCACCCGAGCTGCCCCACGAGCTGGTGCTGCACGGCGACCCCATGCTCGTGGTGCGCACCGGCGGGCGGGCGCCGTCTGGCGCCTCGACGCTGACCGTGCACGGGCGCGGGCGGCTCTCCGAGGACCTCCTGCGCGCGCTCGCACGACACCGGATCGACGTCCGAGCCCAGGTGGTCGAACGGGTCGACCTCAGCCCACGCGAGCAGGTCGAGCGGTGGGGCGGCTCCCCGCTGGGGGTGCTCTGGCAGGGCCGCGCGACGGTACGCCGACGGCTCGGCCCGCGTACGCCGGTCGCGGGGGTGTACGTCGCGGGCGCACACGCCACCCCGGGCGCGGGGCTGCCGTTCGTGGGGCTGTCCGCCGCGCTGGTGGCGGCGGAGGTCGGCCCCGCCCAGCCCGCCTAGCCTGAGGTCAGACGCTCATGTTGAGCGCGGAGAAGATCTCGCGCGTCGCCTTGGAGCGGTTGAGCGTGTAGAAGTGCAGACCAGGTGCGCCCCCGTCGAGGAGCTCCTCGCAGAGCTCGGCGGCCAGCGCGATGCCGGCGGCGCGCATCGCCGCCGGGTCGCCCTCGTGAGCGCTGATCCGCTCGACCACCGATGCCGGCACCTCGGTGCCGATCATCTCGCCCTGGCGGCGGATGTTGCCGAGGTTCAGGATCGGCATGATGCCCGGCAGGATCGGCAGGTCGACGCCACGCGCGCGGACCCGCTCGACCAGCGCGAAGTAGTCCTCGGCACGGAAGAACATCTGGGTGATCGCGAACTCCGCACCGGCGCGCGCCTTGGCCACCAGGACGTCGGCGTCCTGGTCGAGGGTCTCGGAGGCGGGGTGCCGCTCCGGGAAGGCCGCAACGCCGACGCTGAAGTCACCGCGCCCGCGGGCGAGCTCGACGAGCTCCTGGGCGTAGGTGAAGCCGCCGTCGGTGGGGGTCCAGGGCGCCTGCGGGCCCTCCTGCGGGTCGCCCCGCAGCACGAGGACGTTGCCGATGCCGACCTCGGCGTACGAGTCGAGCACGCCCTCGAGCTCCTCGCGGGTGTGTCCGACGCAGGTGAGGTGGCCCATGGCGGTCATCGACGTCTCCGCCGCGATCCGGCCCGTGATGCGGACCGTCGTGTCGCGCGTCGAGCCGCCGGCGCCGTACGTCACGGAGACGAACGTGGGTCGGTAGGGCTCCAGCTCGCGGATCGCCTGCCAGAGCTGCTCCTCGCCGGCCTCGTCCTTGGGCGGGAAGAACTCGAAGGAGAACGACCGCTCCCCGGCTCGGACCAGGTCGCCGATCCGAGGTGCCTGCGTGTTCGCCATACGCAACAGTCTAAGGACGGGGACCGCCCGCCAGGCATCGGCGTCCACTGGCTAGTCTCGTGCGGGTGACGGCGAACGGGTGGGACAGCGCCGGGTTCCGCGACCGCGTCCAGGTGGCCCTCGACGCCTTCATCGACGAGCAGGCCGCGCTCCTGGCCCCGCTCGGCAGCGACGCCGACCGACTGGTCGCCGAGGCGCGGACGTCGGTCCGCGGCGGCAAGCGCTTCCGGGCGTCGTTCTGCTACTGGGGCCATCGCGCGGTCGCGCCCGCGGCCGCCGACGAGGACGCCCTGGTCCGGGCCTGCGCCTCGCTCGAGCTGCTGCACGCGAGCGCGCTCGTGCACGACGACCTGATGGACGCCTCCGACACCCGGCGGGGCCGACCCGCCACGCACCGCACCTTCGAGGCCGAGCACCGGTCGGCCGGCTGGCGCGGCGACCAGGAGCAGTACGGCGCCGCGGCGGCGATCCTCCTGGGCGACCTGCTGCTGAGCTGGGCCGACGAGCTGCTGCGGCGCTGCGGCCTGCCGATCGTCGAGGTGGCGCCGGCGCTCGAGGTCTTCGACCGGTGCCGGTCCGAGGTGATCGCCGGCCAGTTCCTCGACGTCTCCGTGCAGGCCCGGGGCCGCGCCGACGTCGACGCCGCGATGACCGTCCTCCGCTACAAGTCGGCCAAGTACTCCATCGAGCGGCCGCTGCACATCGGCGCCGCGCTCGCCGGCGCCTCGGCGTCGACCACGCAGGCGCTGAGCGAGTTCGGGCTGCCGCTGGGCGAGGCGTTCCAGCTGCGCGACGACCTGCTCGGCGTCTTCGGCGACCCCGCCACCACCGGCAAGCCCGCCGGGGACGACCTCATCGAGGGCAAGCGCACCGTCCTGGTCGCGCTCGCGCTCGACGCCGCCTCCCCCGCCGACGCCGCGCTCCTCGATCGCTCGCTCGGCACCGCGCTGTCGGCCGACGAGGTCGCCGAGCTGCGCCGGATCATCGACGCCAGCGGCGCGCACGCCCAGGTCGAGGCGGTCATCGACGAGCTGGCCACCCGCGCCGTACGCTCCCTCGACCGCGCCGGCCTCGACCAGCACGCGACCGAGGTGCTTCGCGGGCTCGCGGCGTCCGCGACCCAGCGGGCCGTCTGACCCGAGGTTTGGTCACCAACCGCAGACCCGCAGGATCCGGCTGCGACGTTTGGTCACCAACCGCAGACCCGCAGGATCCGGCTSCGACGTTTGGTCACCAACCACCAACCGCAGACCCGCAGGATCCGGCTCCGACGTTTGGTCACCAACCGCAGACTTGCAGGATCCAGCTCCGACGTTTGGTCACCAACCGCAGACCCGGCGAACCCAGCTCCGACGTTTGGTCACCAACCGCAGACCCGTCGGAACCAGCTCCGACGTTTGGTCACCAACCGCAGATCCGCTCGGTCCGTCTCCGCCGTTTGGTCACCAACCGTGGAGCCGGAGCCGAGAACTACCCGGCCGTTCCCACCAGCCCTCGACGACCTACAGCGACATCGCCTGTGCTCGCCGCTTGACCTCGGACCCGCGGTTCTCGCGCAGCGCGTCGATCGGGCGCCCCGGGTAGTCGTCGTCGGTGAACAGCCAGGCGATGCACTCGCGGTCGTCGTAGCGTCCGTCGTGGAGGATCGTCAGCAGGCCCGGGAGGCCCTTGACGACCTGGCCGTCCTGGATGAAGTCGGCCGGGATCTGCTGCCCGGCGCCGGGCGACGGTACGGCGGCGGCGAGCTCGTGGTCGCGGATCATGGTGCGCACCTTGCCGACCGTGACACCGAGCGCGGTGGCGGTGGCGGCCCAGTCCAGCCAGTCCGGGACGAGGGCGGCGAGGTCGGTGCTCGGTTCCATGTCTCCAGTCTTCCATCCGGGCCTGCGCCACGCCGCACCGCCGCCCAGCGGGCCACCGGCGGCTGACGTCCGTACGATTGAGGCCCCGGATCCTTCCCCGTCCGGTCACAGGAGGGTCGCTGTGCAGCGAGACGAGCACGGAGATCGGCACGCCCGCACGGGCGGCGCCGAGTCTGCACCCGACCCCCTGACCGGTCGGCTGCTCGACCGGCGCTACCGGATCGGCTCGCGGATCGCCCGCGGCGGCATGGCCAGTGTCTACGAGGCCACCGACCTCCGCCTCGACCGCACGGTCGCGGTCAAGGTGATGCACCCCGGGCTGGGCGACGACAACGAGTTCGCGGAGCGGTTCGTCCGCGAGGCCCGCGCCGCGGCACGGCTGTCGCACCCCAACGTCGTCGCCGTCTACGACCAGGGTGACGAGGACGGCACCGTCTTCCTGGCCATGGAGCTGATCCCCGGTCACACCCTGCGCGACGTGATCCGCAAGGAGGCGCCGATGTCGCCCGCACGGGCACTGGCCGTGATGGAGCCGGTGCTCTCCGCGCTGGCCGCCGCGCACCGCGCCGGCCTCGTGCACCGCGACGTGAAGCCCGAGAACGTCCTCATCGCCGACGACGGCCGCGTGAAGGTCGCCGACTTCGGGCTCGCCAAGGCGGTCAGCAGCGACACCCAGCACACCGCGACCGGTGGCGTGCTCATCGGCACTGTCTCCTACCTCGCCCCCGAGCTCGTGGTCAGCGGCCGCGCCGACGCGCGCGCCGATGTGTACGCCGCGGGTGTCGTGCTCTTCGAGCTGCTCACCGGCGCCAAGCCGCACGAGGGCGAGACGCCGATCCAGGTCGCCTACAAGCACGTCCACGAGGACGTCCCGCCCCCGTCGTCGCTCGAGCCCGGGCTCCCGGCGTACGTCGACGCGCTGGTCGCCCGGGCCACCGCCCGCGACCGGGAGCTGCGTCCTGCTGACGCCGCGGTGCTGCTGCACCAGGTGCACCGGGTCGGCCACGCGCTCGCCGAGGGCGTGCTCGACGACGCCGACCTGACGGCCGACCTGACCCCGGTCCGGATGCGCCTCGAGTCCGCGGAGGCGCCGTCGCCCGACGACACCGCGCCCGACCCGTTCGAGGGCCTCGACGTCGGCGACATGACGGCGCCGATCCGCGTCCTGGACACCCCCGCGCCCCCGCGCTCGACCCCGCCACGACCCCCGGAGCGTCCGACCGGGCCGCCACCGGGTCGTCGACGCTCCCGCAAGGGGCTGGTGCTCCTGCTCGTCGCGCTGCTGCTCGTCATCGGCGGTGGCGTCGGTGCGTGGTGGTTCCTCGACGGCCGCTACACGTCCACCCCGGGCGTGCTCGGCATGACCCAGAAGGCGGCCGAGAGCGCGCTCGAGGACGCCGGGCTGACGGTCGAGGTCGGCGACCCGGCGTACTCCGAGACCGTGCCGGTCGGACGCGTCGTCGGCACCGACCCCGACCCGGGCTCGCGGGTGCTCGACGGTGGCACGGTCACGATCACGCTGTCGCTCGGCAAGGAGCGGTACGACGTGCCGAAGCTCCGCGGCCTGACCGAGGACGACGCCCAGGACGCCCTGTCCGCCGGCCACCTCTCCTTCGGCACGACCACCGAGAAGTGGTCCGACGACATCGCCGCGGGGATCGTCATGGCCAGCTCTCCCAAGGTCGGCACCACGCTGCGCCCCGGCGCCCCGGTCGACCTGGTCGTCAGCAAGGGGCCGCAGCCGGTCAAGCTGAAGGACTGGGTCGGCAAGAGCGCCGACGACGCGATCGCCTGGATGAAGGCCCACGGCCTGACCGGCAAGACCGCCAGCAAGGAGTACTCCGACGACGTCGCCGAGGGCGACGTGATCTCGATGGACCCGCCGGGCGGCACCACCGTCCACCGCGGCGACGAGGTCTCCTTCGTCGTCTCGAAGGGCCCCGAGCTCGTCGAGGTCCCGTCGGTGCGCGCCCAGGGCGTCGACGCCGCGACCGAGACGCTGCGGAACCTCGGGTTCAACGTCGTGACCGAGGAGGCCCCCGGCTACCTCGGCCTGGGCTTCGTGTTCTCCCAGTCCCCCGGCGGCGGCGACATGGTGCCGCCCGGCTCGACCATCACCCTCTCGCTGATCTGACCGCGCCCGCCGGTAGGTTTGGCCGGTGCTCGAGCCCGCTGCCCGCAACCCGATCGGCACCCACGTCCTCGTCGGCAAGGGTCTGGTCGACGGTGCGGTCGTGAACGCCGACGCCGCCGGCTGCGAGACGTTCCAGGTCTTCGTGGGCAACCCGCGCGGCTGGGCGCTGAGCGCCGGGAAGCCGGCCGAGGACGCGCGCTTCCGCAACCTGATGGCCGAGCGCGGCACCCGGACCTTCATCCACGCGCCGTACCTCGTCAACCTCGGGAGCCCGACCCCCTCGACCTACGAGAACTCGGTCGCCTCGGTCGCCCACAACCTCAAGCGGGCCGCCGAGATCGGTGCCGAGGGCGTCGTCGTGCACACGGGCTCCTACGTCGGGGACGCGGACGACACCCAGGCGATGAAGCAGGTCCGCGAGGGGCTGCTCCCGCTGCTGGAGGCCATCGAGGGCGACGACGCGCCCTGGCTGCTGCTGGAGCCGACCGCGGGCCAGGGCCGGTCGCTGTGCGCCGGCGTCGAGGACCTGGCGCCCTACCTCGACGCCCTGGACCACCACCCCAAGGCCGGCATCTGCCTCGACACCTGCCACGTCTTCGCGGCCGGCGCCCCGCTGGACGAGCCGGGCGGAGCAACGGCGACCGTCGACCGGATCGTCGAGATCGGCGGGCCCGGCCGGCTCCGGCTGGTGCACGCCAACGACTCGATGGACGTCCGGGGTGCTTTCAAGGACCGCCACCAGAAGATCGGCGACGGCCACATCGGCACCGCCGCGTTCGCGGAGCTCTTCGCCCACCCGGCGACCGCCGGGGTGCCGTTCATCCTCGAGACGCCCGGCTCGCGCGGTGCGGACGACCCGGACATCCCGCTGTTGAAGCGCCTGCGAGCCGCCCGGTGACCGAGACCCGTCGTACGACGCTGCTCGCGACGGGGGCGCTGCTCGGCGTCACCGCGTGCTGGGGCAGCACCTTCTTCCTCATCCACGACCTGGTCGAGCGGGTGCCGCCGGTCGACTTCCTCGCGCTGCGCTTCGGCATCGCCGCCGTGCTGCTGCTCCTGGTCGCACCGAAGGCGCTGCTGCGGCTCTCCGCCGAGGCGCGCCGCCAGGCCGTCGTGCTCGGCGCGCTGTACGGCGTCGCGCAGATCATGCAGACCGTCGGCCTCGCGCACACCCCGGCCAGCGTGTCCGGCTTCATCACCGGCATGTACGTCGTCGCGACACCGCTCCTCGCCGCCGTGCTGCTCCACAACCGGATCACCCGGATGACCTGGGTCGCCGTGCTGCTCGCCTTCTGCGGACTGGCGGTGCTGACCCTCGACGGGCTGTCGATCGGGTACGGCGAGGCGATCACGCTCCTGGCGGCGCTGCTCTACGCGCTGCACATCGTCGGGCTCGGCGCCTGGTCCAACGCCGCCGACGCGATCGGGATGTCGATCCTGCAGATCATCGTCGTTGCGGTGATCTGCCTGGTCGCGAGCGCCCCGCACGGCATCGTGCTGCCGGACAACGGTCGCGACTGGCTCTCGGTCGTCTACATGGCCGTCTTCCCGGCCGCCATCGCGCTGCTGGCGCAGACCTGGGCCCAGGCCCACCTGAGCGCCACCCGAGCCGCCA
This sequence comes from Nocardioides sp. Root1257, assembly GCF_001425175.1. Classification (GTDB taxonomy): domain Bacteria; phylum Actinomycetota; class Actinomycetes; order Propionibacteriales; family Nocardioidaceae; genus Nocardioides. The sequence continues at coordinate 707,845 of NZ_LMDV01000001.1, forward strand.
TCGTGATGAGCATGGAGCCGGTCTTCGCGGCGCTGTTCGCGGTCTGGTTCGGCGGCGAGTCGACGACGGTGCGGATGATCACCGGCGGCCTGATGGTGCTCGCCGCGATGCTCATCGTCGAGGTCGCTCCACGCCGCAAGATCGAGGGCGAGGTCCCGCACATCGCGGTGTGAGTGACCGGGTCGTCTAATCTTGCGCCCGGACACGCGCGCCCGGAAGGAGACCGATGACGGACTGCGCCAACTGCGGCCACCCCCTGGGCATCGGTCGCTACTGCACCAACTGCGGGCAGCCCGTGGGTGCCGCGGCGTCGGCACCTGCCTCGTCCCCGGCCGTGGACGATCTCGACTGGCGCACGGACACGGCCGAACGCGCCCCCGTGCGCCCCGCCCCGCCCGTGCCGGACGACGTGCCCCCGCCGCCCGCCTGGACCCCGCCGCCGGCGGCGCGCTTCCCACTCTTCGCCGACGAGGTCGACGACGCCCCGGCGACCGAGGACGACGTCGTACCGCCCCCGCAGACCCACCGACACCGCTCGCGCCCCTGGGGCGCCTGGCTGGCCGCCGCCGTCGCGGTGGTGCTCGTGCTGGTGGTCGGCACCTGGCTGGTCTCCCGGGGCGACGACGAGCCGACGAGCACCCCCGATCCGACCCCGACGCCGCCGGCGACGTCGGCGACCGAGCAGCCGTCCCCCGACGAGGAGTCGTCCTCCGCGGCCCCGGTCGGCCTGACCGCCGAGAGCCGGGTGACGGTCCCCGAGACCGCCGGGCCCGGGCAGGACACCGAGGGCAAGCCGGTCGACTACGAGGCCGCGAACATGCTCGACGGCGTGCCCGAGACCTGCTGGCGGATGCCCGGCGACGGCACCGGCGAGGAGCTCGTGGTGACCCTGCCGGGCAATACCCGGCTGCGCTCGGTCGGGATGATCAACGGCTATGCCAAGCAGGGCGGCGACATCGACTGGTACCACGGCAACCGTCGCATCCAGCAGGTCGAGTGGGTCTTCGACGACGGCACCACGGTCCCGCAGACCCTCGGTGACACGGCGTCGGTGCAGTCGGTCGACGTGGACGTCACCACCACGACGATCACCCTGCGCCTCGTGAAGGTCTCGGCGCCCGGCAAGGGATCGTCCCGGCGCGACTTCACCGCGATCAGCGACCTGCTCTTCGTCGCGCGGTAGCGGCGTGCTCGGCCGCCTGTCCCCCGCGCGGCGGCGCTTCGTCCTCGGCACGGCCGCCCTGGTGGTCGTCGCCGCCGCCGCGACCGTGGTCGCGGTCGTCGCGACGCGGCCCGAACGCACCGAGCCGGTCGGGCAGGGCTCCCCGGGACCGGTGCTGCTGGTGCCGGGGTACGGCGGGTCGACCGCCTCTCTCGACGTCCTCGCCGACGCACTGCGGGCCGCCGGGCGCGATGCCACGGTCGTCCGGCTGCCCGGGGACGGCACCGGCGACCTCCGCGACCAGGCCCAGGTCCTCGACGACGCCGCGCGGACTGCGCTCGCGCGCACGGGCGGCGACTCCGTCGACGTGATCGGCTACTCGGCGGGCGGTGTCGTGGCCAGGCTCTGGGTCGCCGACCTCGGCGGCGCCTCGCACGCGCGCCGCGTCGTCACGCTCGCCTCCCCCAACCACGGCACCGAGCTCGCCTCGCTCGCCAGCGGCCTCGGCGACACCGCCTGCCCCGCGGCCTGCCGCCAGCTGGCCACCGACAGCGACCTGCTGACGGCCCTCAACGCCGGCGACGAGACGCCGGCTGGACCGTTGTGGGTGGCACTGTGGACCGAGGACGACAAGACCGTGGTGCCGCCGGAGTCCGGCTCGCTGGACGGGGCGACCGCGTTCGCCGTCCAGTCCGTGTGCCCCGACCTGGTCGTGGGCCACGCCGACGTACCGCGGACGGCGGCGGTGATCGCGATCGTCGAGGCGGAGCTCGGGACCGGCCGACCCACCGTGCCGGACGCGTCGGTCTGCTAGTCGGTCACGTCCTTCGTCATGAAGTTGGCCCAGGCGGCGCCCAGGAAGACGACGACGTACGCCGCCTGGAGCAGCACCCCGCGCTCGACGTCGCGCCACAGGATCGGGTCGCGGAACAGGTCGACGAACGCGAGCCAGTAGCGCGTCGGCAGGTAGGGCTGCAGCACGTGCGCGGCATCGAGCGTCAGCAGCAGGGTCGAGGCCACCAGCACCCCCATGGTGCCGAGGGCCGCCGACAGCGGCGCACGCACGACCGTGGAGAGGAAGAGCGCGATCGCCGCGACACCCAGCATGCAGAGCATCGCGTAGGCCAGGGCGAGCAGTGTGCGGAGCACCATCTCCTGGGTGGACAGCCCGGTGCCGGACACGCTGGTCGCGCCTGTGCTGACGCTCTCGCTGCCCAGGAGCAACGCCCCCAGGACGTACGCCGTCGCCGCGACGACCAGGACGGTCAGCACCACGAAGACCATGACGCTCACCAGCTTGGCGACGAGCAGCCTGGTCCGACCGACCGGGCGGACGAGCAGGTAGCGCAGGGTGCCCTGCTGCGCCTCCCCGGCGATCGCCTCGCCCGCGGTGACGGCGACCGCGATCGGCAGGAAGAGCGGCAGCACGATCCCGAGCGCGGCCAGCGGGAAGAGCGTGCCGTCGGTGAGCACCGCGGAGAGGAACGCCGGCCCGGTGCCCGGACGCGGGCCGATGTCGGTGACCGCGAGCAGGATGCCGACCAGGGTGGGCAGCGCGTCGATCAGCAGGATCGTCACCCAGGTACGCCGGCTGAGGACCAGCTTGCGGAGCTCGACGGCGATCATCGGCGGTCGCCGCTCTGCTCGGCGGCCTCGAGCACCACGTCCTCCAGGGTGCGACGCTCAGGGGCCAGCTCGAGGACCCGGACATCGGCACCGACCAGGGCCGCGTTGAGTGCCAGCGGGTCGTCGGCGCGCACCCAGATCGTCTCGCCCTCCTCCTGCTCGACGTGGCCGTCGAGCAGCGCGCGGGCAGCTCCGACGTCCGGGGTCCGGATCACCGTGCGGCCGGTCGGCCGTTGCAGGTGCTCCAGCTGGTCCTGCAGGACCAGTCGACCCCGGTCGAGGACGCCCACGCGGGTGCACATCTGCTCGATCTCGGCGAGCAGGTGGCTCGAGAGGAAGACCGTCGTCCCGTCCCGGTTCAGGTCGACGAGCAGCTGGCGGATCTCGCGGATGCCCTGCGGGTCGAGCCCGTTGGTGGGCTCGTCGAGCACCAGCAGGCGCGGTCGGCGCAGCAGCGCCGCGGCGAGGCCGAGGCGCTGCCGCATGCCCAGGGAGTAGGCCCGCACCGGTCGCTTGTCGACCCCGTCGAGCCCGACCTGGCCGAGCGCGTCGTCGATCCGCCCGGCCCGGGTCGCGCGGTCGCCACCAGGTCCGCTCGCGTCGAGGAGCGCGAGGTTGGTCCGTCCGGACAGCTGGGGGTAGGAGGCCGGTCCCTCCACCATCGCGCCGACCAGGGGAAGGACGTCGCGACCCGACGCGGGCATCGGACGGCCGAGCAGCTCGATCGTCCCGGACGTCGCCAGCACCAGGCCCAGGAGCATCCGCACGGTCGTCGTCTTGCCCGACCCGTTGGCGCCCAGGAAGCCGTAGATGTCGCCCTCGCGCACGTCGAGGCCGACGTCCTCGACGGCGGTGATCCGTCCGAAGTGCTTGGTCAGGCCCGCCGTGCGGATCATCCGACCTCGCCGACGTACGTCGTGCCGCGAGCCAGGTCGATCGCGGCCTGACGCAGCGTCTCGGCCGTGACGGTTCCGGTGATCAGCCAGCCGCCGTCGTCGGCGGCCCCGGTCAGCAGCACGCCCACCGGCCCCGCCGTCACCAGGGTGTCGTCGGCGGAGGTCGCCACGTCGGGCGTCTGTCGCAGCTGCTCGCGCAGCGGGCGGGCCTCACGCCCGCGCAGCGGGATGGCGATCAGCTGGGTGATGCCGACGCCGTACACCCCGACGGCGCCATCGGAGGCCGAGGACATGTCGAGCCCGCCGACGGTGGACGGTGGGCGCAGCGGCGCGTACTGGTTCGCGGCGTCGGCGATGTCGAGCACGTCGTCGTGCTCGACGTCGATGCCGTCGGCACCGTCGAAGGTCGTCGTCGACGGCGCCGGCCGGGACGCGGAGAAGTCGCGCAGCTCGGTGACGAACGACGGCGAGTCGGCGTCCTCGGCGTACACGTCGACGCGGAGCGGTACGCCGCTGCCCGGGTCGGCCCACAGGTCGACGTGGTCGATGCTCGACTGCGGAGCCGAGGGCTCGACCCTCAGCCCCGGGGCGGAGATGCCGGCAACCCGCCGGGCCGGGATCCGCCGTACGTCGTCGGAGGAGACGTCGCGCAGCAGCCGCTCGGTGAGCACCGGGGGCACCACGTCCGCGGCGCGAGGGAGCCGGATGTCGGGGTCGCGGCTGATCGTGGCTCGATCGCGCTCGTAGCTCCACTCGATCGTCACGCCGTGCTGGTGGACCAGGTCGGTCTCGCCGGAGACGAGCAGCCGGTCGACCCGCCAGTCGTCGCTCCCCCGCCACCAGGCCCGCATCCGGAGGTCGTCGCTGAAGAGCGCGCCCACGTCGGCGAAGTCTTCGGCGACCGGCAGCGCGAGTGCACCCTGGGTCTGGACGTACCCCGACCAGGGGTGGTCCTCGGCGGTTCGCACCCGCTCGAGCAGGTCGCTCGCGCCGATGTCGGAGTCGCGGGCGGGGAGTGCGTGCAGCGCGGCCGGGACCGCGATGACCAGCAGGGTGAGCAGTGCGGCCACGCACCACCGGTTGAAACTGGTCATACGTCAGCACGCTACGTCGTGACGTGGTCCCGCGGTCGGAACCTCAGGAGACTCTCATGCTCGCTAGCAGTCGAGGGCGTCGCGGAGCGCCTGCTGCTGCTTGTCGTACTCGGCGTCACCCGAGGAGCTGTCGTCGGCGTACGCCGTGCAGTAGAGGGCCTTGTCGGTGACCCGGTGCTGGTGGGTCTCCCACGCCGTGATCCCCGCGCCCACCGCGGTCGCGACAGCTCCTGCGGCGATGACCTGGAGCAGGAACAGCTTGGTGCGCTCCGGGTCGCGCGGCCTGCGGGGCTTCAGCGGCTTCGCCGACCCGATGCTGTCCTCGGCGCCGGAACCGTCGTCCAGCGAGTCTCTGGCGTCCATGGCAGGACCCTAGTGTCCTAGAGCGCGCCCAGCACGGCGGCCGCCTTCTCGGCGTCGGCACGTGTGACGTCGAGGTGCGTGACGAGGCGTACGGCGGTCGGGCCGACGAGCGACACGGCCACACCCGCGTCCCGGGCCGCTGCGACGAACTCCGTCGCGTCGGTGCGCGGCACGACGACGATGTTGGTGTCGACGCCCGCCGGGTCGACCCCGCACGCCTCGGCGATCAGCCGGGCGTGCGCATGGTCGTCGGCGAGCCGCTCGACGTGGTGGTCGAGGGCGTGCAGGCCGGCCGCCGCGAGGACCCCGACCTGGCGCATGCCGCCGCCCATCCGCTTGCGCCAGACACGTCCCTCGGCGATCGCGTCGGCGCTGCCCACCATCAGCGAGCCGACCGGCGCGCCGAGGCCCTTGGACAGGCACACGGCCATCACGTCCGCGACCGCGCCGTACTCGGCCAGCGGGGTGCCGGTCGCGACGTGCGCGTTCCAGATCCGCGCACCGTCCATGTGGACCCCGACGCCGACGCCGGTGGCGTACTCGCGCAGGTCGCGCAGGTCCTCGATCGGCAGCACCGCGCCGCCGGCGAAGTTGTGGGTGTTCTCGACGGCGATCGCCGTCGTGCGCACGAAGTACATGCCCATGTCGGGGGCGAACATCGACCGGACGGTCGGCAGGTCCACCTGGCCGCGCGGGTGGATCCAGGTGCGCATCGTGATGCCGGAGTACGCCGCGTGCGCGCCGAGCTCGGCGCGGGCGATGTGGGCGCTCGCCTCGCACAGCACCTCCTGGCCCGGCGACACCAGCGACCGGACGGCGAGCACGTTGGCCATCGACCCGGTCGGGGTGAACATCGCCGCCTCGTGACCGAACAGCCCCGCGACCCGCTCCTCGAGCCGGGCGACGGTCGGGTCCTCGCCGTACACGTCGTCGCCGACCTCGGCGCGGGCCATCGCCGCCCGCATCTCCTCGGTCGGCTTGGTCAGGGTGTCACTGCGCAGGTCGATCACCGCGCCATCCTGCCAGCCGGCCGAGGCGGGAGCTTTGTCGGCTGACCGATGAAACTCTCCCGCTGGCCGCTCAGGCCTGCCGGAGCATCTCCGCGACGAGGAACGCCAGCTCGAGCGACTGCACCCGGTTGAGGCGCGGGTCGACGACGGACTCGTAGCGGTGCGCGAGGCCGGCTTCGTCGATCTCCTCGCCGCCGCCGATGCACTCGGTGACGTCGTCGCCGGTCATCTCGACCAGGACGCCGCCCGGCCAGGTGCCGAGGGCGCGGTGGACGTCGAAGAAGCCCTGGACCTCGTCGATGACATCGTCGAAGCGGCGCGTCTTGTAGCCGGTGCTCGACTCGAACGTGTTGCCGTGCATCGGGTCGCAGACCCAGGCGACCTGGACCCCGGCCGCGGTGACCTTCTCGACCAGCTCGGGCAGGCCGTCGCGGATCTTGCCGGCGCCGAAGCGGGTGATGAAGGTGAGCCGGCCGGCCTCGTTGTCCGGGTTCAGCCGGCCCGCGAGGGCGATCGCGTCGTCGGCGGTCGCCGTCGGGCCCAGCTTGCAGCCGATCGGGTTCTGGATGTGGCGGAAGTACTCCACGTGCGCGCCGTCGAGCTGCCGGGTGCGCTCCCCGATCCACACGAAGTGACCGGACACGTTGTAGGGCTTCTCCGTGCGCGAGTCGATGCGGGTCATCGCGTGCTCGTACTCGAGCAGCAGCGCCTCGTGGCTGGAGTGGAAGTCGACCCGCTTCAGCTCCTCGGCGTCGGCGCCGATCGCGCTCATGAAGGCGAGCGCCTTGTCGATCTCCGCGGCCATCGCCTCGTAGCGCTGCCCGGCCGAGGAGGACTTCACGAAGTCGGTGTTCCAGGTGTGCACCTGGCGCAGGTCGGCGTAGCCACCGGTGACGAAGGCGCGCACCAGGTTGAGGGTCGCGGCCGACGCGTTGTAGGCGTCGAGCAGACGGTGCGGGTCGGGGATGCGCGCCTCGGGCGTGAAGTCGAAGCCGTTGACCACGTCGCCGCGGTAGGCCGGCAGCGTGACGCCGTCGCGGGTCTCCAGGTCCGAGGAGCGCGGCTTGGCGTACTGACCGGCCAGCCGGCCGAGCTTCACGACCGGCACGGAGCCGGCGTACGTCAGGATCACGGCCATCTGCAGCAGCACGCGCAGCTTGTTGCGCACGTTGTCGGCCGTGACATCCTCGAAGGTCTCCGCGCAGTCGCCGCCCTGGAGCAGGAAGGACTCGCCGCGCGACACCGCCGCCATCTTCGCCTTCAGGTCGTCGCACTCACCGGCGAAGACGAGGGGCGGCATCCGGCGCAGGCGCGCGACGTTGGCCGCGACCGCCTCCTGGTCGGGGTACGTCGGCTGCTGCGCCGCGCCGAGGGCGTGCAGGGCGGCGAGGTCGGGGAGGGTGCTGCTCACCCCTCCAGGGTACGGCGGCGCGCCCGCCCGGCCCGATTCGACGGCCGGACGCGAGACGGGGTGAACGCCTCGTGAACACCGCGTCGGTCTGCTGCCGACCGCGAGGCGTCGCCCCTACGATCGCGCGGTGCGACGGATCTCGGCGACGGCCCTGCTGGTCGCGACCCTGCTCGGCATCACCCCGGCGACGGCGGCCGACGTCCCAGCCCCGTCCTCCGAGACCACCGTCCACCTGTGGGACGGCGCGCTCCCCGACGGGGTGACGACGGTCCAGGCCGCCTGCGACGACCAGCAGCAGGTCGTCGGCGCTCCCCAGCCCCTCGACGCGGGCTTCACCGTCCCGAGCATCCCGTCCTACCGCACGCCGTGGCCGCACGGTCGCTTCGCCCTGCAGCTGTCGCCGGACGACGGGTCGATCGCCGGCTACGAGGTCGTGCGTCCCTCGGTGCTGGACCTGATGACCGCGGGCGCCACGGTCTACACGTTCGGCACCGCGGGTGGTCTCCGCACCGTGCTCGACGTGACCACCGCCGACGGAGCCTGGCAGCTGACCGCCCGGGGCTACATCCGGTCCGGCACACCACCGACCGACTACGCCCGCTACGACACGCGCGGGCGGGTCTACACCTGGGCGGCCGGCGACGAGTCCAGGAGCGGGACGCTGGACGAGTTCGTCGCGCAGCACGGGGACGGGCCGACCACGGCCCACCTGTGGGTCGGCCAGTGTCCGAGCCAGCCGGGCGGGCCCGGAGGCGGGTCGGTCGTCGACGGGCTGCGGCTCGGGAACGCGGACGTGACGACGTACGACGCGGAGAAGACCGTGACCCAGCTCAGTGCGGGGGGCGCGAGCGGAGTGCCGGGGCAGGTGCGGATGGTCGTCTACTGCGTCCTGAGGGGCGGCAGCCCTGTCGACGGGATCGTCGGGGAGCAGCTGGTCTTCGAGGTCCGCCCCCACGGTCACGGTCCCTTCAGGCAGATCGGTGCGGCCACGACCGGAGCGGGTGGGTCGGCGTCCATGGCGATCCGGCCACGCACGAACATCGACTACCGGTGCACGTACGCCGGCAACGACGGGTCGTCCGGTACGCCGTCCCCGCCGCTGGTGTCGACCGTCGCCGAGCTGGGGGTCACGACCCACCTGACGATCCGTGCCCGCCGCACCCACCACGGCAAGCGGGTGCTGGTCACCGGCACGGCCGACCCGGAGCACCCCGGCACGAAGGTGGCGCTGCGGGCTACCCGGATCGGCGTCTCGCTCGGGGGGCCGGTCATCGCCCGCAGTCGGCTGACCGCGTCGAGCAGCTACGAGCTCCGGGCTCGGCTCGCCCCGGGCACCTGGGAGCTGACCGTCTGGATCGCCAAGGCTCCGGGCAACTCCGCGGGCACCTCGGTCCGCCGCTACGTGAGGTAGCTAGTCCTCCAGGTGCTCGATGTCGCGGAAGCCGGTCTTCTGCGCCCGGATGCCGCGGTTGGTCAGCCAGGTGCACGCCCACAGCACGATGCCGAGCAGGAGGAGGCCGCCGGCGACCTTGTACTGGATCCAGTCCTCCCGGTCGCGGGCCCACGGGCCGGCGAGGAAGAGGCAGGCGGCGGCGCCGACGAACGGCACCCAGGTCGGCGCCGTGAAGCCCTTCTCGACGCTCGTGTCGCGGCGCAGCAGCACGCAGGCGACGTTGACGACCGAGAAGACGCAGAGCAGCAGCAGCGCGGTGGTGCCGGACAGCGCCGAGATCACCGAGGTGTCGGCGAGGAAGGTCACGACGACGATGAGGCCGAGTGCCAGGACGGTGGAGAACGCGATGCCGGCGTACGGCGTGCGCCGCCCGGGCAGCACCTTGCCGAGCGAGCGCGGGAGGACGTCCTGGTGGGCCAGGCCGTAGAGGAGCCGGCTGGCCATCAGCATGTTGAGCAGCGCGGTGTTCGCGACCGCGATCACGGTGAGGAACGGGAAGATCTTGTCGATCGGCAGGCCGGGCGCGCCGATCTCCACCACGGAGAGCAGCACCTTGCCCTCGTCGGCGACCACCGACTCGATCTGCCCCTCGGGGATCACGGCGATCACCGAGATCGCCACGAGCACGTAGAAGATCACCGCGATGCCGAGGCCCGTGAGCATCACCTTGGGGAAGATCTTCACCGGGTCCTGGGTCTCCTCGACCATGTTGACGGAGTCCTCGAAGCCGACCATCGCGAAGAACGCGATCGCGGTCGCGACGGTGACCGCGAGGAAGAGTCCGCGGTCCGACCCGGAGTCGAAGACGACGATGCGGCCCATGTCGGCGTCGCCCTTGGCCATCACCCAGAAGCCGATGAGGATCACGATGACGAGCGCGGCCATCTCGATCAGGGTGAGGACGACGTTGAACTTCACGCTCTCGCCGACCCCGCGCAGGTTGATCCCGGCGAGCAGCACCATGAACGCCATCGCCACGATCGTGATGGCCGTGCTGCCCTGCGAGACGTGCCAGCCGAGGCCGTCGAGACCCGCGAGCAGGTTGGTGGCCAGCAGGTTGGACGACGTCGAGGCGCTGGTGATGCCGGAGCAGATCACCGCGAAGGCCACGAGGAACGTGACGAAGTGGATGCCGAACGCCTTGTGCGTGTAGAGCGCGGCACCGGCGGCCTGCGGGTACTTCGTGACCAGCTCGAGGTAGGAGAACGCGGTGAGCGTCGCGACCGCGAACGCCACCAGGAACGGCAGCCACACGATGCCGCCGACCTCCAGCGCCATCTCGCCGGTGACGGCGTAGATGCCGGCGCCGAGGATGTCCCCGACGATGAAGAGCAGGAGCAGCTTCGGGCCGAGGACTCGCTTCAGGTCGGGAGTCGGTCCGTTGACGTCGGCATCGGCGGTCTGGGTCGTCATGGGTCCACCCTGCCCCCGACCCGCGGCGTCTAACCAGGGGTGCGCCTCAACGCACCTCGCAGTCGACCCCGCCCGAGCACGGCTTCAGCTCGTGGTTCTCGATGACATCGCCGTCGGCGTCGTACGCGATGACGGCGGCGACCTGGCCGGTCACCGTGCCCCACATCATCGTCGCGCCCTCGACCACGGTCCCGCTCTCCACGTGGCCGGCGACCGTCCGGCCGTCGGTCGTCAGCAGGTCGACCCGGGCGACGTCCGTGCCGGGAAGGCCGGCCAGCACCAGCTGGCCCGGACCGCCGGTCGAGTAGTCGTCGTTGAGGAACACCTCCATGTCCGAGCCGGGCTTCAGGAAGTCGTCGGTGCCCATCCCCCACTCGTACTCCCAACCCGACGGGGCTTGGGTGAGCAGCGCGGGTCCGCACTTCCCCGGGCGCCCGACGCAGCCGAGGTACGCCGGCCCGCTGTCGACGAGGATGCCCATCTCCGTCGAGCCCACCGGGTAGCTGCCGTCGTCGTCGGCCAGGTCGGTCTGCTCGATGTGTGCGACGCCGGAGTAGAGCCAGTGCGGGAAGTCCGTCGGTCGGTAGGCGGTCACTCCCGAGTAGTAGTGCGAACCCGTGTCGACCGGGGTGCCGACGACGTCGGCGTCCAGGTCCGACATGGTCCGCTCGGCGCCGGCCGACTCGGGCACCACGACCTGCCAGTCGGAGACCTGGACGGCCCCGGGTACCTCGGCCAGCGCGCGTCCGGCGAGCGCGGACAGCTCGTGCGGTCGGGCGGCGGCCGGGGCGTCGACGGCGCGACCGCCGCTCCCCAGCGTCCCGCTCAGCAGCAGGCCGACCGCCACCATCGACGCCAGCACCCCGACGCCCGTGCCGAGCGCGGTGAGGTGGCGCCGCTGCATCCCGGCGGCCCGGATGGCGGCCAGGTCGGGGCCGCCGAGCCGGTCGTGGTCGTCCTGGTGGAGCTCGTGCTCGAGCTCCTCGATCGTGCGTGGGCTCATCGATGGGTCTCCTTCAGGAAGTGCGCGTCCTGCTCGGTCGCGGTCACCCGCAGCTTGTGCAGTGCGCGCGACAGGGCGCTCTTCACGGTGCCGGGCGCCACGCGCAGCTCGCGCGCGACCTCGGCCTCGGACATGTCGAAGTAGTGGCGGAGCACGACGACGCGTCGTTCGCGCTCGGTGAGGTCGGCCAGCAGGCGCACGATCTCGTCGCGCTCCTCGGCGATCGCCGGCCCCGGTCCTCCCGAGGCGTGGGACTCGATCAGCCCGTCCGCGCCCGGTCCGCCGACCTCCGAGAGCCGGCGTCGCCGGAGCCGGTCGATGTTGGCGTTGACCAGCACCTTGCGGGCGTACGCGAGCGCGTCGGCCCGCCGGACGCGGCGCCAGCTGGCGTAGGTGCGCGCCAGCGCGGTCTGGGCCAGGTCCTCGGCGAGGTGGTGGTCACCCGTCAGCAGGTACGCCGACCTCCGCAGTCGTGGCCAGGCCGCCACAGCGAACTCGTCGAACTCGTCCTCTGCTGTCACACCGACTCTTACGCAACCAGCCCGGGATCGGTTCCGCGCTACCCGAAGAAGACCTGCGCCTCGGCGTACTCCGACGGGCTGACGAGCTTGAGCTGGGCGGTGCCCTCGGACAGCGGCACGCGGGCGATGTCGGTGCCGCGCAGCGCCATCATCGTGCCGAAGTCGCCGTCCGCCACCGCGTCGATCGCCTGCAGCCCGAAGCGGGTGGCGAGCCAGCGGTCGAACGCCGTCGGCGTGCCGCCCCGCTGGATGTGGCCGAGCACGACGGCGCGGGCCTCCTTGCCGGTGCGCTTCTCGATCTCGGCCGCGATCCGGTCGCCGATGCCCCCGAGACGGACGTGGCCGAAGTCGTCGAGCTCGCCCGAGACCAACGTCATGTCCCCGCCCTCCCGCGGGACCGCACCCTCCGAGACCACCATGATCGGCGCGTAGCGCGACTCGAAGCGGCTCTCGATCAGGCGGCAGACCTCCTCGATGTCGAAGGGCTGCTCGGGGATGAGCACGATGTTGGCGCCGCCGGCGATGCCGGCGTGCAGCGCGATCCAGCCGGCGTGGCGGCCCATCACCTCGACGACGAGGACCCGGTGGTGGGACTCCGCGGTGGTGTGCAGCCGGTCGATCGCCTCGGTGGCGATGTTGACGGCCGTGTCGAATCCGAAGGTGAAGTCGGTGCCGGACAGGTCGTTGTCGATCGTCTTCGGGACGCCGACGACGTCGACGCCGAGCTCGGAGAGCTTGGTGGCGACCCCGAGGGTGTCCTCGCCGCCGATCGCGACCAGCGCGTCGACGCCGTCCTTGGCGAGGTTCTCCTTGATCCGCTCCACGCCGTTGTCCAGCTTGAAGGGGTTGGTCCGCGAGGAGCCGAGGATGGTGCCACCGCGGGGCAGGATGCCGCGGCACTGCTCGATCCCGAGCTCCATCGTCACGCCCTCGAGCGGGCCGCGCCAGCCGTCGCGGTAGCCGACGAACTCGAAGCCGTGCTCCTTGACGCCCTTGCGGACCACGGCCCGGATGACGGCGTTCAGGCCGGGGCAGTCCCCGCCTCCGGTGAGTACTCCTACGCGCATGGCGACCAGTCTGGTCACACGGCGCCGTGGACTGCTAGTGCTGGGGCTGGCCGATTAGTGCTGGGGCTGGCCGATCTCGTCCAGCAGGTCGCGGAACCACGGCGTGGACGGGTCGAACGCCTTGCCGCCCTTGATCCGGGGGAACTCGCAGACCCGCAGCACGTCGCCGGCCTCCTCGTCCTGCCCCACGACGCCGCTCTCGCCGCGCAGTGCGGCCTCGGCGGCGAGGTCCGCGCAGGCCCGGATCAGGGCCAGGTCCTCCGCGTTGGCCGGTGCGGAGCGGGAGAAGTAGCCGCTCTTCTGCACCATGGTCTTCTCGGCGCCGACCATGCCGGCGAACTGCTTGGCGAACCACGAGCCCGGGTTGATGGTGTCGAGCTTGACGTGGCCGAACGCGTCCCGCTTCGGCTCCTCACCGCGCGCGAGCATCTCCTCGACGATCGTCGAGACGCCGGCGCCCTCGGAGAGGAAGACGTTGACGCAGCCGGTCTCGTCCATGATCGCCTTCAGGCGCTCGGCCTCGGCCGCGATGTCGAACTCGGCCTCCGGGACGTAGACGCCGTGGATCTCCCAGCTCCGGCGGGTGTTGTCGCCGAATCCTGCGAACTCCTGGGTGCCCAGCCACTCCTGGTACTTCGCAGCGGTCGCGGCCGTCAGCCAGCCGCAGTGGCGACCCATGACCTCGTGGACGATGAGCATCCGCGGGTTGGAGGAGTGCTCGGCGATGATGTTGCGGGCGAACAGCGCACCCTGCTCCGCGGCCGTCCACGCACCCAGCGACTGGCGGATCGGCACGACGTCGTTGTCGATCGTCTTCGGGAGCCCGACCACGGTCAGCTCGTAGCCGTTGTCGTGCAGGTACGCCGCGAGGTCGGCGGCCGTCGTGTTCGTGTCGTCGCCGCCGATGGTGTGCAGCACGTCGACGCCGTCGCGGGTGAGCTGCTCGGCCGCGACGTGCAGCGGGTCCTGCCCCTCGGCGACCAGGCCGCGCTTGACGCAGTCCTTGACGTTGGTGAGCTTGACCCGGCTGTTGCCGATCGGGCTGCCGCCGAACTCGTGCAGCAGGTGCGCGCGCTCCCGGTCCTCCGGCGTCACCGTGATGTGGTCGTCGCCGAGCAGCCCGGCGTACCCGTCGCGGTAGGCGATGATCTCGATCTCCGGGTCGAGCGCGGTGTAGCGCTCGATGAGGGCACCGACGGCCGAGGACAGGCACGGGGCCAGGCCACCGGCGGTGAGGAGAGCGACGCGACGGACGGTCATGGACGGCTACTTCTTCCTGAGGCGAGACATGCTTTGGTCCTTTCAAGACTAAAGGATCGGCGCTCGGAAATCGCTACTGTCGGGCCATGACGTTCTCGATCGTGGCCCGCTCCGCCGACGGAGAGTCCTGGGGCGTGGCGGTCGCCTCCAAGTTCCTGGCCGTCGGGTCGGCCGTGCCGGCCGCCGTCGCCGGGGTCGGCGCCATCGCTACCCAGGCCAGTGCGAACGTGGCCTACAAGGGCCTCGCGCTCGCCCACCTCGACGACGGTGCCACCGCGTCCGTGGCGCTCCAGGTCCTTCTGGAGGAGGACGAGGGGCGCGACCACCGCCAGGTCGGCATCGTCGACGTCGACGGCAACGCGGCCAGCCACACCGGCGAGGCCTGCCTCGACTGGGCCGGCAGCGTGATCGGCGACGGCTACGCCATCCAGGGCAACATCCTCACCGGCTCCGAGGTGGTCGAGGCGATGGAGGCGGCCTGGCTCGACTCCTCCCCCGAGGCCCCGCTCGCCCATCGGCTGCTGGAGGCGCTCGCCGCCGGTGACGCCGCGGGCGGCGACTCCCGCGGCCGCCAGTCGGCGGCGTTGCTCGTCGTCAAGGACGAGGCCGGGTACGGCGGGCTCGACGACATCGCCGTCGACCTCCGCGTCGACGACCACGCGGAGCCGATCACCGAGCTGCGGCGGCTGCTCGCCCTCAGCGACCTCTACCTGACCGCCTCGACCGAGGAGGAGAAGGTGCCGATCACCCCGGACCTGGAGGCCGAGCTGGAGGAGCTCGCGACCGCACTCGGGCACCGCGACTTCGCGAGCTGGGTCGGCAGCGAGAACTACGAGATGCGGGTCGCGGAGGACGGGTCCTGGATCGACGTACGCATCCTCGAGTTCATCCGCGACACCGAGGCCGACCGCGGGGAAGGCGACCGATGAGCGTCCTCGCGATCGACGCCGGCACCACGGGCGTGACCGCCCTCGTCGTCGAGCAGGACGGGACGATCTCGGCACGCGGCTACCAGGAGTTCGCGCAGCACTTCCCGAAGGCGGGCTGGGTCGAGCACGCGCCCGAGGAGATCTGGCAGGCGACCCTGGAGGCGACGCGCGAGGCGCTGAAGGCGACCGACGAGGACGCCATCCGGGCCATCGGCATCACCAACCAGCGCGAGACCGTGATGCTGTGGGACCGCGAGACCCTCGGGTCGCCGCGCCGCGCGATCGTCTGGCAGGACCGGCGTACGGCGGACCTGTGCAACCGGCTGCGCGCCGACGGCCACGAGGAGCGGGTACGCGAGCTGACGGGGCTGCGACTGGACCCGTACTTCTCCGGGACCAAGCTGATGTGGCTGGCCGAGAACGAGCCGCACACCTGGGCGCTGGTCGAGTCGGGCCGCTACGCGATCGGCACCGTCGACTCCTACCTGATCGCCCGGATGACCCGCGGCACCTACCACGTCACCGACGTCTCCAACGCGTCCCGGACCCTGCTCCTGGACCTCGAGGCAGGCGACTGGTCCGACGAGCTGTGCGGGCTGTTCGGCGTGCCGCGCGACGCGCTGCCCGAGCTGGTGCCGAACTGGGGCGAGATCGCCGCGAGCGACCCGAAGTCCTTCCTCGGTCTGTCGGTGCCGATCGCCGGGCTGGCGGGCGACCAGCAGTCGGCGCTGTTCGGCCAGACCTGCTTCGACGAGGGCGACTCGAAGTGCACCTACGGCACCGGGTCGTTCGTGCTCACCAACACGGGCTCCACGATCCAGCGCTCGGACGCGCTGCTGGCCTCGGCGGCCTGGCGCTCCCCCGACGGCGAGATCACCTACGCGTCCGAGGGCTCCATCTTCGTGACCGGCGCCGCCGTGCAGTGGCTGCGCGACGGGATCCAGATCGTCGGGTCGGCCGCGGAGAGCCAGGCCGTCGCGGCGACGGTCTCCGACAGCGACGGCGTGGTGTTCGTCCCGGCCCTCACCGGGCTGGGGGCCCCGCACTGGGACCCGCAGGCGCGCGGCCTGATCGTCGGCCTCACCCGCGGCACGACCCGGGCGCACATCGTGCGCGCGACGCTGGAGGCGATCGCCTTCGAGGTCCGCGACGTGCTCGACGTGATGCCACAGCTCTCCGCGCTGCGCGTCGACGGGGGCGCTGCCGCCAACAACCTGCTGTGCCAGCTCCAGGCCGACGCCGTCGGCGTACCGGTGGAGCGGCCGAAGGCCGTCGAGACCACGGGCCTCGGTGCGGCCTTCTTCGCCGGGCTCGGCGTCGGCGTCTGGGAGTCCACCGAGGACCTGCGCCACACCTGGGCGCTCGACCGCCGCTTCGAGCCCACCTCCGACCGGTCCGCGGCCGACGCCGCCCACGCCCGTTGGTCCCGCGCCGTCGAGCTCGCGAAGGGCTGGGCGGAGTAGCGGCTGGGTAGTCCCTGACGTTTTCGCCCTCGATCAGCCCGACCGCGGGCCGAAACGTCAGGGACTACCCCCGCAGCTTGGCCAGAGATGCGGCGGCGGAGTCACGGGCCCGGGTGGCGTCGGTGAGCTCGGACTCGGTCTCGGTGCGGGCGTCCTCGGCGTCGGAGAGCTCGTCGTCGGTCTCCTCGGCGGACGCCTCGAGCTCGTCGATCCTGCTCCGCAGCTCGGCGATCTCGGCCTGGAGCTGCAGGCTGCGGGCCTCGAGCTCCTCCACGGCCGCGACGGTCTGGCCGTGGGCCGCGGTGGCCTCGTCGAGCGCCTCCTCGGCCGCCTCCAGGGCCTCCTCGGCCGCGGCGATCGCCTTGGCATCGGCCTCGGGGTCGGGTACGACGTGCAGGTCGGGCCGGGCGGGCGGCTCGGCCTGCCTCGCCGGCGCGCTGAACCCCACCCCTTCGAAGCTCAGGGCCTCGGGGACGGCGACGGCGGCCTCGACGTCCGCGGCGTCCACGCCGGTGCTGGACAGCGCGGCGGTGAGCATCCCGCTGCGCAGCGCCAGCCCGCAGCGCTCGTCGACCATCGCGGCGGTCAGGGTCGCCTCCACCTGGTCGGCGACCGCCTCGGTGACCTTCGTGCCCTCCTCGCGAGCGATCCGCCGCGCCCCGGTGGTGACGGCGGCGGTGAGCTGGCGCCGCTGGCGGCTGAGCGCCCGCAGCTCCTCGGCCGACATCGAGGCCTGGGCCTCGCGCAGCGCGGCGCCGACGGTCAGCACCTGCTCGACCTGCTCGGTGTCGCGGCGGACCAGCAGGTTGACCACCCAGGCCGCGGTGGACGGCTTCTTCAGCGCCTTCACCCGAGCCGCCAGCGGCGTGCCCTTGAGCTCCTTCGCCCGGGCGTCCCGCGCGGGCGTGAACTCGGGCAGGGGCAGGCCGTAGAGCTCGTCGGCGATGCTCAGCAGGTCCGCAGGGAGGTCGGGCACCGCGCTCACGCCTCCGGGCGCACGTAGCGCCCGCGGCGGTGCACGAGCGGCGCGTCGTCCTCCCCCACGGCGACGTCCTGCACGACACAGGTGAGCAGGCTCGACCAGCCGACGTCGCCCACCGACTCCAGCGACAGGCCGACCCAGGTCGACGCGTCGGCCAGCCGCGGACCCCACGGGGTGTCCACGAAGTCGGCGGTCCGCCACGGACCGCCCGGCGCCGGCGCGCTGCCGGCGAAGACCTCCGCGAGGTCGCGGTGCGGCCACGACAGCAGCTGGACGACGGCGCGCCCGGTGCGGGCCACGACATCGGCCAGGTCGCTGTCGGGATCGACGAGCATCAGCACGTGGGCGGGGTCGCCGTTGGCGACCATGAGCGAGGAGACGGTGAGGCCGGCGCGCCCCTCGGCGTCACCGGCGGTCACCAGCGAGACGACGCCGCCGAGGCGGGCACGCAGCCGGCGTACCGGGTCCGGGTCGGGATCCGTGAACGGGTGCGTGTCGTGGATGGTCACGAGGCGAGCTTCGACTCGCCGCTCTTGTCGTCGTCCTTGTCGGACTTCGAGAGCTCCTTGGCGCGGGTCGCATACATGTCGACGTACTCCTGGCCGGAGAGGCGCATGATCTCGTACATGATCTCGTCGGTGATCGAGCGCAGGATGTAGCGGTCGTTCTCCATGCCCTCGTAGCGCGAGAAGTCCAGCGGCGTGCCGAAGCGCACCACCGGCCGGGTGAACCGACCGAAGGTCTTGCCCGGAGGTGCGACCACGTCGGTGCCGACGACCGCGACCGGGATGACCGGCACCTTGGACTCCAGTGCGAGCCGGGCGACGCCGACCTTGCCCCGGTAGAGCTTGCCGTCGTGCGAGCGGGTGCCCTCGGGGTAGATCCCGAAGAGCTCGCCGTCGGCGAGGAGCCGCTTGGCCGAGATGATCGCGCCCTCGGAGGCGTTGCCGCCGGAGCGGTCGATCGGCACCTGACCGGAGCCCGCGAAGAAGGTCTTCTGCAGCCAGCCCTTGAGGCCGGGCGAGGTGAAGTACTCCGCCTTGGCGACGAAGGTGACCCGACGGGGCAGCGTGAGGGGCATGAACAGCCAGTCGGCGTACGACAGGTGGTTGCTGGCGAGGATCGCCGGGCCCTCGAGGGGCACGTTCTCGGCGCCCGTGACCCGCGGCCGGAAGATGATCCGCAGCCATGGCCCGAGTGCGATCCACTTCAGGAACCAGTAGAACACTGCAAACCTCCGCCCCAGCCCGAGAGTCGTCCCGGCGAAGCCTAGGGCATCCACGAAGGGGCATCCAGGAGGCGTCCGGTGGTGCACACTTCCGCCATGACGACGATCCACCCGCTCGCGACGCCGTACTCCGTCCCCGCCCAGCCCGACCTCACCGGCGGGCGCCGCATCGGCGTGCTCCTCAGCCACGGCTTCACCGGTCAGCCGGCGTCGATGACGCCGTGGGCGGAGTCGCTGGCCGCGAAGGGGTACGCCGTCGAGCTGCCGCGACTGCCCGGGCACGGCACCACCTGGCAGGAGATGAACACCACCACGTGGGCCGACTGGTACGGCGAGATCTCGCGCGCGTTCGAGAAGCTGGCCGCCGAGAACGACGCGGTGGTGGTCGGCGGTCTCTCGATGGGCGGCGCCCTGGTGCTGCGGCTCGCCGAGGACAACCCGGACCGGGTGGCCGGCGTGATGGTGGTCAACCCCGCGATCGCCACCAAGCGCCTCGACGTGAAGCTGCTGCCCATCCTCAAGCACCTGGTGCCGTCGTTCCCAGGGATCGCCAACGACATCAAGAAGGAGGGCGTCGAGGAGCACGGCTACACCAAGACGCCGCTCAAGGCAGCCCACTCGATGATGCAGGCGTGGCCGACGGTCGCCGCTGACCTGCCGAAGATCACGGCGCCGATGATCTACTTCCGCTCCACCGAGGACCACGTGGTCGACGAGAAGACCCAGCCGATCATCACCAGCCGGATCTCCTCGCGGGACGTCACCGTCGTACCGCTCGAGAACAGCTACCACGTCGCGACGCTCGACAACGACGCCGTGCAGATCTTCACCGGTTCCGCTGAGTTCATCGCCCGGGTCACCACGGCGTAGCGACCATTCACCAGGGGGGCATACGCTCGTCATGTGCCGGACCACCCCCACGACGACGATTTCGACGCCGGAACCGAGGCCGACGCCGTCCCGACGGCCGACGAGCTCGCCTGGCGGGCGATCGTCGACAACTACGGCGAGCGCGCCGAGATCGACGAGCCGCCCGTGACCCCTCCCGCGGCTCCGTCCGCGGGCCCCGTCTCGGGCGCGCCGTTCGGCGGTCGGTTCGGCGACCCGCGGGCGTTCGGCACGCCCGACGACGAGGTCCAGGACCTCGACGACCTCGACGACGAGGAGGAGGGCTACGTCCCTCCGGAGCCGCCGCCGCTGCCGACCGTCGCGCCCGACCGGGGCCTCGCCTGGGCCGGCGTCTTCGGCTCGCCGGTCGTGCTGCTGGTCTGCCTCATCCTCCAGATCAGCATCCCCACCTGGCTCGGCTACCTGCTGGTCGTCGGCTTCGTCGGGGGCTTCGTCTACCTGGTCTTCCAGATGCCCCGCGAGCCCCGAGAGCCCTGGGACGACGGCGCTCAGGTCTAGCGCCCGCACAACCGTTAGTGTGCGTCGGGTGAGTGCGAGCGAGACCGTCGAGATCACCGGCCACCTGATGGACCACGGCATCCTGTCGCGGGTCCTGGACGACATCCGGGAGTACGCCGGCGACTACACGATCGACCGCTTCGACGTGGGCCGGGAGACCGACGACGCGTCGCATGCGGTGATCACCGTGATCGCCGACGACGCGGAGTCCCTGGAGCGGCTGCTGATGCGGCTCCAGACCCGCGGGGTCAACCAGGTCGACCCGGGCGAGGCGACCGTCGCCGAGGCCGACCGCGACGGAGTGTTCCCCGACCACTTCTACTCGACCACCAACCTCGAGACCCGGGTGCGCATCGACGGCACCTGGCTCGACGTCGAGAACCCCGAGATGGACTGCGGCCTGGTGCTCGAGCGCGACGCCGACGGCCGGCCGGCCCGGGTCTTCACGCTGCCGATGTCCGACGTGCGCACCGGCATGCTGGTCCTCACCGGCGCCGCCGGCGTGCGCGTCAGCGTGCCCGCGCCGGACGCGAGCGCGGAGGCGTTCGGGTTCATGGAGTCCGAGGTCTCCTCCGAGAAGCCGCAGGCCGTGCTGGTGCGCCAGGTCGCCGACGGCATGCGCGAGGCGAAGGCCGCCGGCAAGAAGGTCCTCTGGGTGGGCGGCCCCGGCGTCGTGCACACCGGCGCGGCCCCGGCGATGGTCGCCATGGTCAATGCGGGGTACGTCGACGTGCTGTTCGCCGGCAACGCGCTGGCGACCCACGACATCGAGTCGTCCCTCTACGGCACCAGCCTCGGCGTCGACCTGGCGATGGGCCGCGGCGTCGAGCACGGCCACGAGCACCACATCCGGGCGATCAACACGATCCGCAAGGCCGGGTCGATCCGCGAGGCGGTGGACGCCGGCGTGCTGACCGGCGGCATCATGCACGCGCTGGTGACCGAGGGCAAGGAGTACGTCCTGGTCGGCTCGGTCCGCGACGACGGCCCGCTCCCCGACGTCTACACGGACGTGATCGAGGGCCAGCGGGCGATGCGGGCGCAGCTGGACGACGTGGGCTTCTGCCTGATGGTCGCGACCATGCTGCACTCGGTCGCGACCGGCAACATCCTGCCGGCGTCGATCCCGCTCGTCTGCGTCGACATCAACCCGGCGACGGTCACCAAGCTCGCGGACCGCGGGTCGTCCCAGGCCCGCGGCATCGTCACCGACGTCGGTCTGTTCCTCGAGCAGCTCGCCGTCGAGCTCGTGCCCGAGTACCGGCGCTCCTGAAGGTCTGACGGGCCAGGTCGGCCGCGCCGATCGCGCCGGCCTCCGGGCCGAGCGCGGCGCGCACCACCGGCGGCACCGTGCGGTGCGCGGCGCCCACGAGCGACTCCCGCAGCGCCGCCCGGGCCGGCTCGAGCAGCAGGTCGCCGGCCGCGGAGACGCCCCCACCGATCACGACGACCTGGGGATCGAACGACGCCACCAGGTTGGCGAGCCCCACGCCGAGCCACTCCCCGACCTCCGCGAAGGCCGCGAGCGCGACCGGGTCACCCTCACGCGCCGCCGCGGTGACGGCCGCCCCCGTCAGGTCCTCCACGCCCCGCTCGCGCACGAACCGGTTGAGGGCGTTGCCGCTGCAGTACTGCTCCCAGCAGCCGGTGCCGCCGCACTCGCACCCACGACCACCCGGGACCACCTGGGTGTGGCCGAACTCCCCCGCCATGCCGTTGTAGCCGCGCAGCACCTCGCCGTCGAGGATCAGGGCACCGCCGATGCCCGTGCCGAGGGTGACCATGACGGCACTGTCGGCCTCACCGACCGCGCCGTACGCCAGCTCGGCGCGCGCGGCGCAGTTGGCGTCGTTGTCGAGCACCACCGGGGCGCTCCAGCGCTCGGCGAGGCGCGCCCGGACCCCCTCGTCCTGCCAGGGCAGGTGCGGCGCGAAGCGCACCCGCTCCCCCTGGGCGTCGACGAAGCCGGCGGCCGCGATCCCGATGGCGCCGACGCGGCGTACGCCGGCGATCTCCTGGACCGCCTCCGTCAGCGCGTCCTCGACCAGGCGTGCCTCGACCCGCCGCCCGGGCGTCTCGCGCAGCGCCGTACGGACCACGCGGCCGGACCGCGACACGGCTGTCGCGAGGACCTTGGTGCCACCGATGTCGACGCCGATGAAGAGACTCACCGGGCTATTCGATCAGACGGACCGGGTCTCCGCTGACGTACGCCGTCCACGTGGTCGTGTCGGTCACGCTGCCGCTGGCGAAGCTGACGTTGAGCCGGAACCAGCAACCACCGGCCAGTGAGTAGGTGCAGTTGTACGTCGACGGAATGGGCACCGCGACGGTCTCGCCCTTGCCGTCCCACTTGTTGATGGTGATCGCGCACGTCGGCAGAGCCATCGTCTGGTAGCCGCTCGCCTTGCAGTTCGTCAGCGAGATCGGCGTCTCCTTCGGCGGCAGGATCGTCAACTTGGCCGCATCGTCGGCGTCGCCGATGTCGAAGAACTTGAAGACGAGCGTCTGTCCCGCGGCCGCCGGCATCAGCCGGATCAGGTTGAACGTCTGGGACGCGGCGGTCGCATTGGCGTAGATCGACATCTTGCCGAGTGCAGAGACGGACACAGAGCCGCTGGGACCGCCGTAGGTACGCACGGAGAAGCGGTTGCTCCCGCCGCCCTTGACGGCGGTGTTGTCGCCTGTCTGGTTGTAGAGCGCGAAGCTGCTCAAGTCGCCGGAGGGCGTGTAGCCGCCCGTCAGTGGGGAGGCGGCGCCGGTCGAGATCGCAGCGATGTTGGTGCGCACCTGCAGGTAGTAGTCACCTGCCTGCGTCGGCTTGAAGGAGCACAGCGTGACCCATTGGTGGAAGACCATCGCCAGCGGCTTGTTGTAGGTGCTGTCGTCCTTGTTGAGCGTCTTCGCAGTCACCTTGTCCGAGGTGTAGCCGGGGAATTGCAGGGTGCATCCCGGCTGCGGTGGTGCGGTCCGCGGATTCTGGGAATCCGACGGCGCACGAAGCCCGAACGTGGTGACAGTGGGCCCTGCTGCTGAGTCCAGGAGGTTGTCACCGGAGCAGAAGCCGTCGGTGGGGCTCGTGTTGTAGCGCTTCTTCGCGTCGGTCGTGAAGGGATTCCAGCTGTTGTTGGTGATGTTCGTGTAGTTCGACGGTGCGCTGGCGCACTTATCACCCGTGGCGACGAAGGCAGGGTCGTAGAGCTGCAACGTGATGTTCGAGCCGACCGCCTCCTGCTTGACTCGCACCAGGTAGAAGTAGCCCTCCGGGTCGAACTCGTCGTTGGTCGTGTTGCTGCACCCTGAGACAGCTGATGACGTGCAGTTGCGCACGGCGTACTGATCGCCGTATGCCTTGCTGACGTTGGGACCGTTGATGTTCATCCAGAACTGCGGCGTCGAGCTGCACTCGGCGCCATCGGGAACCTGTAGCTGCGACGCCACCGGGCCCGACGTGATGCTGCCACCCGCCGGCTCGTTGCCGAGGGTGTTGCACGGGCTGCCCATCGGCTGGGGCCCGGTGTAGTCGGCCACGGCGTGCCGGGTGATCGTGGTCTCCCCCAGGCCGAGGAACTGCCCGAAGAGGTTGGGGATCGTGCTGCTGACGCTGACGTCGAGCTGGCTGGGCTGGGTGCCGGACCTGACCGTCACCCTGCTCTCGCCCGAGTTCGGGTAGCCGTTGCGAGCCGACACGTCCCGGGCGGTCGTGGTGGCGGCCGCGATGTCCTGCGGCATGTAGATCACGCCCGCCGAGGCGGCGACGTCGGCCGCCTTCTGGACGCGTTGCGCCTCGGCGTACCATCGGGCGACGTCGACGGTGATCGCGCAGAGGCCGAAGAGCAGCGCCGACACGAAGACGGTCACGAGGATGGCGGCGACGCCGCGCTCGTCCTTGCTCCTCATGGGTGCGGGAAGGGGGACGTGGACTTGCAGTTGTCCGGCGGCAGGGGCTCGAACCTCCCGACGGCGCGGTCGTCGAGCGCCACGTCGGCCGGGAAGAGACCCGTCAGGAACTTGTGCGTGATGTGCAGGTAGACCCCGACCGCGTCGGCCTCGCCGGCGCAGGCGTTGACGCTCGTGGACGGCCAGGTGCCGTTCTTGTAGCGGAACTTGCCGGGGCCGTCGTCCCACTTGAACGTCACGCAGCTGCTGTAGCCCGAGCAGGTCATCGTCGTGTTGCCCTCGGGGCCGGGATAGCCCGCGGTGTTGGCCTTGTAGACGAGGATGTAGTCGATCGTGTCCTTGTTCATCGACGACCCGGAGCTCTGGATCGCGTCGGCGGCGAGCTCGGCCAGGCCGGGCGCGGGGCTGCTCCCGACACCGCAGACCGCGGCGTCGAGGTCCCTGTAGGTGCAGTCACCCGGACCCGACATCACCGCCGCCGTCGTCGTGGCGGCGCGGACGCCGACCCGGGCCGCCGACGCCACCGCGATGTTGTCGCGCACCAGCATCGTCAGCTCGATGATGCCGAACATCAGCGTGAACAGGAGCGGCAGCACGAGGGCAGCCTCGACGGCGACGGCGCCACGCTGGTCACGGGCCCTCCGTCGGTGCAGGCAACGCGGTCTCCCGGACACCGGTCTCCTTCCACGGGTGACCGGACGCTAGTGACCTGCGACCGGCCCGCACACCCCCTGCGGCCCGAAAGGGTCCGCGCGGACCACCAGGTCTGTCCAAACGGACGACACAGCCGGTGGTTTCGAGTGGTGGTTTCGAGACGGTTGCCAGCGCAACCTCCTCAACCACCGACACCAGTTGAGGTGCGAGCGGAGCGAGCCTCGAAACCACCCGTCCGGCGTCCGAGGGTGGTCCGATCAGCGCCGCGAGAGGTCCGCTGCCCCGATCAGTCCGGCCTTGTTGCCCAGGCGCGCCTTGCGGATCTCCGGGATCGGGCGGAAGCCACGGCCCACGAGCTGGCCGGCGAACGCGGTGCGGGTCGGCTCGAGGAGCAGGTCGCCCGCCTCGCTGACGCCACCGCCGATGACCACGACGCCGGGGTCCAGGATCTCGGTGAGGGAGGCGATGCCCTCGCCGAGCCAGCGGCCGAGCTCGGCGAGCTGCTGGCGGGCGCCCTCGTCGCCGTGCTGGGCCGCATCGGTGATCAGCGGACCGGTGATCTTGCTGAGGTCGCCGCCGGCGCGCTCGAGCATGCCCTGCGCGATCATCGCGCCGCTCATCGCGAGCGAGCGGGCCTCGCGGACGAGGGCCGAGCCACTGGCGTACTGCTCGAAGCAGCCGTGCTTCCCGCAGCCGCAGAGGATGCCGTTGGGCACCACGCGCATGTGGCCGATCTCGGCGCCGACGCCGTTGGCGCCGCGGTAGACCTCGCCGTCGAGCACCAGGCCGCCGCCGACACCGGTGCCGACGGTGACGAGCAGGAGGTCCTCCGCGTCGTGGCCGGCGCCGAAGGCGAACTCACCCCAGGCCGCGGCGTTGGCGTCGTTCTCGATGACGACCGGGAGGTCGCAGCGCTTCTCGAGCTCGCCCTTGAGGTCCTCGTTGCGCCAGGCGACGTTGGGCGCGAAGAGCACCACAGCGCGGGCCTTGTCGACGTACCCGGCAGCGCCGACGCCGACCGACACGATCTCGTGGCGCGAACGCAGCTCGGTGACGAGGCCGGCGATGGCCTCCTCGATCGCCTCGGCGTCCGTCGCGGGCGACTCGACGCGCAGCTCCTCGACGATGGTGCCGTCCTCGTCGACGACGCCGCCGGCGATCTTGGTGCCGCCGACGTCGATCCCACAGGCCAGGCTCATCGGTCATCCCCTTCGGGCTCGTCCGGCCAGTCGCCGGTGTCGTCGGTGTCGTCCAGGTCGATGTGCTCGACCCCGCTCGGCGTGCCCCGCCCGTCGGGCTTCGCCGCGGCGAGCAGCCCGGTGAAGGCCTGCAGCGCGGCGGTGGCCGCCGTGGCGAGCTGCTCCCTGACCTCCGGTCGCAGCTCGCGCACCAGGTGCACGGTCCGGCAGATCGGGCAGTACGTGCACTCCGCGGCCCCGGTGGCCAGGTGGCCCTCGAGGTCGGGGGTCGCGTCCTTGGCCCAGTCCGAGAGCGCGCCGAGCAGCTTGACGGCCTCCTCGGCCACCGTGCCCACGGGGTCCGCTCCCGCACCGTCGTTCGTCGAGGGTCCGTCGTCCTGCGTCATGTCGCCTTTCCTGCCTTGTCCACGGGGTCCTCGACGAACCGCACCTGCAGTTCCCCCTGCTCCACCCGGGCCCCGGCGATGCGATAGCGCGCCAGGCCGGACGGGAGCGTGATCAGCCGACGATACGATCCCACGGTCACGACCAGATCGTCGCCATTGCGCGCCAGATCGACCTCCGCGCGTGAGACGAGGGGCAGCGAGAGCCGCAGCACGGCACCGTGCTCGCCGCTGCTGATCCGGAACGGTCCGCGCACCTTCGTAGTCGCCAACGGGTCCGCGTCGTCGTACAGCTCCCGCGCCAGCGTGGTCAGCTCCTCGACCCCCACAGGCTCCCCCGGTCGGTACGACGAGCGCCAGATCGGCAGCCCGGCGAAGGACTCCGCGACCCGCTCGAGCACCTCGTCCTGGGCGACGACCCAGCCCGCGCGCCAGTCGTCGGCGCCGTCAGCCGGGAACACCCGGTTCGCGACGACGCCGTCGACGCGGTAGCCGAAGAGCGACAGGGTCGTGTACGCCCGGCGGGCCTCGGCGAGCACGACGTTCTCGGGGGTGAGCACGATCCGTACGCTCGCGTCGACGCCGCTGAGCAGGTCGCGGACCTCCTCCAGCTCGGCGTGCAGGCGCTCGAGGGCGTCGAAGACCGTGTCGCCGGGCATCGGCACACCCGCAGCCCGGCTCAGGACCGGGCGCAGCGCCTTGACGACCCGGCGCTCCACCGGCAGCACCCGGTGCATGTACCAGCCGAGTGCCTCCGGGAGCGCCAGCAGCCGCAGCGTCTCGGCGGTCGGCGCGCAGTCGACGACGATCACGTCCCAGGCATCGGACTTGGCCTGGAGCCGCAGCTCGAGGAGGGCGAGCACCTCCTCCGCGCCGGGGATGACGGTGAGCTCCTCGGCCGCCACCGGGTCGAGCCCCGCGACGTCGAGGATCGAGAGCAGGTAGCGCTGGATGTCCGCCCAGGACTGCTCGAAGCGGAGCTGGGCGTCGACCTGCTGGACGTAGAGCCTCTCGGCGACCTCCGTGGGCTCGGCGCCGATCGTCCCGGGGGCGCACCCGAACGCGTCGGCCAGCGAGTGGGCGGCATCGGTCGAGAGCACGAGGGTGCGCTCGCCCGTCGCGGCGGCAAGGGCCGCGGTGCCGGCAGCGACGGTGGACTTCCCGACCCCTCCTTTGCCGGTGAACAGGAGGACGCGCACTAGCCGAGCGACTCCACGCGCTTCTTCAGGCCCTTGAGCGCGGTGTCGATGAGGATCTTCTCGCCCTTGCGCTTGAGCATGCCGATCAGCGGGATCGACACGTCGAGGGCGAGGCGGTAGGTGACCGAGGTGGAGCCGTCGCCACGGTCCTCGAGCACGTAGGCGCCGTCCAGGGCGCGCAGCATCTTGCCCTCGACCAGGGTCCAGGTGACCTCGTCGTAGCCGTCCCACTCGTAGGCGAGCGTGTACTCGTCCTTGATCGGGCTCACGTCGAGCGCGAAGAACACCTGCTCGGCCCAGCCGTCGTCGCCGTCCACGGTGACCTCGGCCGTCGTGACGCCCTTGGCCCACTCGGGGTAGGCGGCGAAGTCACCGATCACCGCCATGATGTCGGCGGGGGCTGCGTCGATCACGATCGACGAGGTCGTCTGCTCGGCCATCGTGTCCATCCCCTGCTCGTCGGGCGCTTCGGGCAGCGAGCGTACCGGATGGGCCGGGTCCTGCGGCACGCGGTAACCTCAGCCGGTGCGTGAGTTCTCGACCCCGATGACGACCGAGATCCCGACCACCGGCAACCTCACCGACGACGTGGTGGTCAACGCCCGCGAGGCGGGGTCAACCGTGCAGTTCAGCCGCCGCGGCGACGGACCCGACCAGGCCTGGCAGGACGTCACCGCCGCCGAGTTCCTCGCCGAGGTCACCGCCGTCGCGAAGGGACTGGTCGCGGCGGGCATCGAGGTCGGCGACCGGGTCGCCCTGATCTCGAAGACCCGCTACGAGTGGACGCTCTTCGACTACGCCATCTGGTTCGCCGGCGCGGTCACGGTGCCGATCTACGAGACGTCCTCGGCCGAGCAGGTGCAGTGGATCCTCGGCGACTCGGGCGCCCGCGCCGTCGTCGCGGAGACCGCCGACCACCTGGCCCGGGTGCGCGAGATCCGCGGCGACCTCGAGGACCTCAACCACGTCTGGTCGATCACCGACAACGCCGTCGACACCCTGAGCCGCCTCGGCGGCGACATCTCCGACGAGGAGCTGGAGAAGCGCCGTACGACGGCGACGCCGCTCGACGTCGCGACGCTGATCTACACGTCCGGCACGACCGGACGGCCCAAGGGCTGCATGCTCACCCACGGGAACTTCATGTTCGAGCTGGGCGTCGCGGTCGACGAGCTGGAGAAGCTGTTCCTGGAGCAGAAGGCCGCGACGCTGCTGTTCCTGCCGCTGGCGCACGTCTTCGCCCGGATCATCCAGGTCGGCTGCATCAAGTCGCGCACCCGCCTCGGCCACTCCGCCGACATCAAGCAGCTGCTGCCCGACCTCGCGGAGTTCAAGCCCACCTTCATCCTCGCGGTCCCCCGGGTCTTCGAGAAGGTCTTCAACACCGCCTCGCAGCGGGCCACCGCCGACGGCCGGGGCAAGATCTTCGACGCCGCCGCCGAGACCGCGATCGCCTACTCCCGCGGCATCGAGCGCGGGAAGATCCCGGTGCGGGTCCGCGCCAAGCACGCCGTCTTCGACCGGCTCGTCTACGGCAAGCTGCGTACCGCCCTCGGCGGCGAGTGCCTGTACGCCGTGTCCGGCGGCGCCCCGCTCGGCGAGCGGCTGGGCCACTTCTACCGCGGCATCGGCCTGGTCGTGCTCGAGGGCTACGGCCTCACCGAGACGACGGCCGCGCTGAGCGCCAACCTCCCGGACGCGACCAAGATCGGGACCGTCGGGCGCCCGCTGCCCGGCACCGCCGTACGCGTCGCCGACGACGGCGAGCTGCTGTTCCGCGGCGGCCAGGTGATGGCTGGCTACTGGCGCAACGAGGCCGCGACCGCCGAGGTCATGGAGGGCGACGGCTGGTTCCACACCGGCGACCTCGGCGAGGTCGACGACGAGGGCTTCGTCCGGATCACCGGGCGCAAGAAGGAGATCCTCGTGACCGCGGGCGGCAAGAACGTCGCCCCGGCGGTCCTCGAGGACCGGCTGCGCGGCCACCTGCTGGTCGACCAGTGCATCGTCGTGGGCGACGGCCAGCCGTTCATCGCCGCCCTCGTCACGCTCGACCGCGACTCCGTGCCCGTGTGGGCCGAGCAGCACGGCAAGAGCGCCAACATCGCCGACCTGGTGGACGACCCGGACCTGCGCGCCGAGGTCGAGGCCGCCGTCGAGGACGCCAACAAGGCCGTCTCCAAGGCCGAGTCGATCCGGAAGTTCACGATCCTCGCGGACGAGTGGACCGAGGAGGGTGGCCAGCTCACCCCGAGCCTCAAGCTCAAGCGCAACGTCGTGATGCGCGAGTGCAAGGACGAGGTCGCCGCCCTCTACCTGGGCTGAGCCGACTGGTCTGGACATGCCGCTCTGGTCCGGTCCAGACCAGTAGAACTCGTTTCGGACAGATCGGGTCGCCTGGCCCTAATCTGCTCCTGCTTCAACCCCGGCGGGGGCGGGGGTTGACGGCCTAGGCCGTCGCCCATGTTCTTCGACCGCGCCCGGGTGACCGAGCACGGTCTCTCTCGGGAAGGTTCTGGCGACCGTGGTTCATCGGAAGTTCTTGCTGATCGGAGCGGTCCTCGCGGCCGTGGCCGGAACGGCACTCGTGTTCCTGTACGTCCGCGGTGCGGACGCCCGCGCGGAGAGCCGGTTCGACACCGTCCAGGTGCTGCGCGCCAACGCCCCGATCGCGGTCGGCGAGAGCATCACCGCTGCCTCGCAGGGCGGGAAGCTCGCGCTCGCTAACGTCCCCCGCGACCAGGTCCTCCCGGACGCCGTCACCAGCATCGAGGGTCTCGGCAAGCAGGTCGCGCTGGTCCCGATCTACCCGGGCGAGCAGATCGTCACGGCGAAGTTCGGCAGCGATGCCGCACCGCCGAGCGCTCTGCAGATCCCCAAGGGCCAGATGGCGATGTCGGTCAACCTCACCGACCCGGCGCGCGTCGCCGGCTTCGTCAACCCCGGCTCCCAGGTCGCGATCTTCGTGAACGGCACCGAGCCCGAGGGCGACCCGTACACGCGACTGCTCCTCGACCGCGTCACCGTCATCGGCGTCGGCTCGACGACCCCGGTGTCGACGACCACGACCGACGACGCCGGCCAGGCGACGACGGAGGCCCTGCCCCGGACCCTGCTGACGGTCGCGGTCGACCAGGAGGACGCCCAGCGGCTCCTGTACGCCGTCACCAACGGCGAGCTGGCGTTCGCCCTGCTCACCGACGGAAGCACGATCGCCCCCGGTCCGCCGGTGACCGCCGACAACCTCTTCTGACCGTCCGCCCCGACCGGCAACGGCGCCGGGCCGCGGGCCACCGCAGCACCTGATCCAACGCAGTCCAGAGCACCATTCTCGGAGGGAAGCTCGAAATGCCTATCGTCGTCGACCCGGACAGCGGCGCTGTCGCAGCGTTGCTGGCCGCACTGCCCAGCACCGCCCAACCGTCCGCGCACGGGGTGCCCAACGGCGACCGGCTGCTGCGGTGGCTCGACGAGCACCCGACGGAGTACGTCGTCGTGGTCGGCCCGAGCATCCCGGTGGAGGAGGCGCTGCTGCTGTGCGAGGGCCTGCGGGTCAGCCGGCCGACGCTGAGCCTCGTGCTCGTCCGCGAGCGTCTCGAGGCGGCGATGCTGACCCGGGCGATGGCCTCCGGGGTCCGCGAGGTCGTCGCCTTCGGCGACACCCCCGGGCTCCTGGGCTCGGTGGCTCGCGCCGAGGAGCTGCACCTCGCGCTGCGCGGACCGGGCAGCGCGACCGCCGCGGGACGGATCGTCACGGTCTTCTCCCCCAAGGGCGGCGTCGGCAAGACCACCCTCGCGGTCAACCTCGCCGTCGCGCTCAGCAAGGGCGGCGCCAAGCGGGTCTGCCTGGTCGACCTCGACCTCGCGTTCGGTGACGTCGCCATCACCCTCCAGCTGCTGCCCACCCACTCCATCGAGCACGCGATCGGCTCCGAGTCGGCCGTGGACCTGCCGCTCGTCGAGGGCCTGCTCACCCGGCACGGCGCCTCGGTGATGGTGCTCGCCCCGCCCAACCACCCCGACGTGCGCGAGCGCATCACGGCGCTCCTCGTGTCGCGGATCCTGGCCACCCTCCGGACCGGCTTCGACTACATCGTGGTGGACACCGCACCGGACTTCGACGAGCACACGTTGACCGCGCTCGACGAGAGCGACGAGTGCGTCATGGTCGCGACGCTCGACCTGCCGACCCTCAAGAACGTGAAGATCGGCCTGGCGACCCTGGACTCGCTCGCCATCGCGGCCGGTCACCACCACGTCGTGCTCAACCACGCCGACGAGGACACCGGCCTGACCGTCCAGCAGGCCGAGGAGATCCTCGCGCGCCGGATCCAGGTCCGGATGCAGAGCTCGATCGACGTCGCCCGCTCGACGAACCAGGGCGTCCCGATCATGTCCAGCCAGCCCGAGCACGCGGTGAGCAACGCGATCCGCGGGCTCGCCACCCAGCTCGCGGGTGGCACCCCGGGCGAGCCGTTCCCGGCCGCCGAGGACGAGTCGCGCCGCCGCCGCAGCGGCCGCCGCATGAAGCTCCGGAGGTGATGGCATGAGCACTCTGGCCGAGCGGCTCGCCGCGATGCGTCAGGCCCAGCAGCCCGGCGCCGTACCCGCCCCCCGCCACGACGTGGTCGAGCCGACGACGAGCGACGCCCCGGTCGCCGGCAAGCGTCGGGCCACCCCGGCCCCGACCCCGGTCGAGACCGAGGCCCGCGCACGCGGTGGCCGCCCCGGCGGCGCCGACGACGACCGCCTCAACGAGGTGCGGGCCACCGTGCACGGCGAGCTCCTCAAGACGCTCGGTCCGCAGCTGTACGAGGCGGACCTCGACCAGGACGAGCTCGACCAGGAGCTGCGCACCATCCTCGCCGACGTGCTCGGCGCCCAGGAGCGCCCGCTCAGCGCGAGCGACCGGCTGCGGGTCACCCAGGAGATCCGCGACGACATCATCGGCTACGGGCCGATCGAGCCGTTCCTGAACGACCCGGACGTCTCCGAGGTGATGGTCAACGGCCCGGACAGCATCTTCGTCGAGCGCAAGGGCCGCCTGACCGCCGTCCCGGCCCGCTTCGCCGACGAGGGCCACCTGCGCCGGACGATCGACAAGATCGTCTCGCGCGTCGGCCGCCGGGTCGACGAGTCGAGCCCGATGGTCGACGCCCGCCTGCCCGACGGCTCGCGCGTCAACGCCGTGGTGCCGCCGCTGGCGGTCGACGGCTCGATCCTCACCATCCGGAAGTTCGCCGCCGATCCCTACACCTCGGAGGACCTGATCCGCTTCGGCTCCTTCACCCGTACGGCGCGCGACTTCCTCGACGCGTGCGTGCGCGGCCGCCTCAACGTGGTCGTGTCGGGGAGCACCGGCGCCGGCAAGACGACGACGCTCAACGTGCTCTCGTCCTTCATCCCCGGCGACGAGCGCATCGTCACCATCGAGGACGCGGCCGAGCTGCAGCTGCACCAGGACCACGTCGTACGCCTGGAGTCGCGGCCGTCCAACATCGAGGGCCGCGGTGCCGTCAGCATCCGCGACCTGGTCAAGAACAGCCTCCGGATGCGGCCGGACCGGATCATCGTCGGCGAGGTCCGCGACGCGTCCGCGCTCGACATGCTCCAGGCGATGAACACCGGTCACGACGGCTCCATCTGCACCGTGCACTCCAACGGCCCCCGCGACACGCTCTCCCGGGTCGAGACGATGGTGCTGATGGCGGGCATGGACCTGCCGATCCGGGCGATCCGCGAGCAGGTCGCGTCGGCGGTCGACCTGATCGTGCACCAGTCCCGCTTCCGCGACGGCAGCCGCCGGATCACCCACATCACCGAGGTGGAGCGGATGGAGGGCGAGGTCATCACCCTCCAGGACATCTTCGTCTTCGACCACTCGCAGGGCTACGACTCGGACGGCCGGGTCCTCGGCCGGCTCGTCGCGACCGGCCTGCGCCCGAAGCTGCTGGACAAGCTCCGCGAGTCCAACGTCCACGTCGACCCGATGATCTTCGCGACGGTCGGGTGACCCACGTGACGACCACGGCGACCTCCCAGACACCCCGGCCCCGGAGCGCGCGGCGCACTGCGCACGCGGCACTCGCGTGCGCGCTCACCGCGCTGTGCGTCGCAGGGCCGCTCGTTGCGGGGCCGGCGGCAGCAGCAGCCGACGACTCCGGGGCCGGGGTCACGCACGTCGAGGTCACCGGCAACCGGATGCGCGTCCTGGTGGCCGTGCCGCCGGACGCGGACGTCGACCTCGAGGGCGTGACGGTCGACATCGACGGCACGTCCGCGACGGCCGAGGCACAGCCGGCCGCCGGCTCCGGGAAGGTACGGCGGACCGCGGTGCTGGCCATCGACACCAGTGACTCGATGCGCGGTGAGCGCGCGGCCGCCGCGCACGAGGCGGCGCTGACCTTCCTGGACACGGTCCCGGCCGACGTCTACGTCGGCATCGTCACCTTCGACGGCCAGGTCGCGACGCCGCTCTCCCCCACCCTGGACCGCGACGACGCGCGGTCGGTCGTCGACGGCCTGGACTTCGGCCACGGCACCCGGCTCTTCGAGGGGATCGAGGCCGCGATCGCGCTCGCCGGCGAGGACGGCCAGCGCTCGCTGCTCGTCCTGTCCGACGGCGCCGACACCACGAAGACCCCGCTGTCGGACGTGACCGACGCCCTGAAGGACACCGACGTGCTCCTCGACGCCGTCTCCCTGCAGGCGCAGGACCCGTCGCTCGCCACCCTCGCGGCGGCCGGGAACGGCCAGCTCATCAGTTCCAAGCCCGACGCGCTGGCCGCGGCCTTCGCCGAGGAGGCCGACGCACTGAGCCGTCAGGTGCTCGTCACGGTGACCGTGCCCGACGACGTCACCGCCACCGAGGGCAACGTGACGGTCAGCCTCCCCACCGGGACCGACACCCTCACGGCCACGGCGTACACCACGGTGCGCGCAGCGGCTCCGAAGGCCGACGCCCCCACTCCGGTCGCCGCAGCCGCGAGCGGCTCGCTCCAGCTGCCCGCGTGGGCGATGTACGCCGGGATCGCGGCGGTCGGCGTCGGCGTGCTGCTCCTGCTGCTCGTCCTCGTGCCCGCGAAGCCGAAGCCGCTCGGGGCGGCCGCGCGGGTGGACGCCTACATCGGCGGTCAGCACTCGTCGACACCCGCACGCCAGACCGAGACGCTCGCGCCCGTCCGCGAGGCGGCGACCCGGGTGCTGTCGCGCAACCGTGGGCTCGAGGAGCGGATCGGCCTCCGCCTCGAGGGAGCCGGCAGCGAGCTGCGTCCACCGGAGTGGCTGCTGGTGCACTCCGGCATCGCCGCCGCGAGCACCGTGCTCGGCCTGCTCCTCACCGGCGGCAGCGTCCTGGTCGGCTTCATCGGCCTGGCGATCGGCGTCTTCGGGCCGTGGCTCTACCTCGGCCGCCGGCGCGCCAAGCGGCGCAAGGCCTTCAACGCCGCACTGCCCGATGCCCTCCAGCTCATGGCCGGCGCGCTGGAGGCGGGGTTGTCGCTCCCCCAGTCCGCAGACACGATCGTCAAGGAGGGCATCGAGCCGATCTCCTCGGAGTTCCGGCGGGCGCTCGTCGAGACCCGGCTCGGTGTCGACCTCGAGGACGCCCTCGAGGGCGTCGCCGAGCGCCTGGAGAGCGAGGACCTCGGCTGGGTGGTCATGGCCATCCGGATCCAGCGACCGATCGGCGGCAACCTCGCCGAGCTGCTCGCGACGGTGGCCGCCACGATGCGTGAGCGCGAGTACATGCGCCGCCAGGTCGCCGCGCTCGCTGCGGAGGGCAAGCTCTCCGCGTGGGTGCTCGGCGGCCTGCCGCCGGCGTTCCTGCTCTACCTGCTGCTCACCAACCGTGACTACGTGATGCCGCTCTTCACCACCCCCATGGGGTTCGCGATGTTGGCCGGCGCGGGCACCTTGCTCGCCGTCGGCGTGTTCTGGATGAGCAAGATGGTGAAGGTGGAGGTCTGAGATGGTCCTGCTCTTCGTCCTCGGGGTCGGCTTCGTCGCCGTCGCCCTGGCCCTGACCGCAGCGGCCCTGCGACCAGGGGTCCAGCCGGGCGGCGTCGCCCGCTCGATCGCTGTCCTCGAGTCGATCACCTCCCCGGCCCCGACCTCGCTCACCCGCGAGATCGACCCGCCGTTCGGGGAGCGGATCCTCGAGCCGATGCGCCGCCGGGCGCTGCGGATCGGGCGACGGCTCACCGGCGCCGACTCCTCCGAGCGGCTGCGGCACAAGCTGGACCTCGCCGGCAACCCACCGGGCTGGACCGTCGACCGCGTGGTGTCAGGGAAGGTGCTCTGCACCCTCGTCGGGTTCACGATCGCGCTGTCGCTCTCGCTCGTGCTCGAGGTCGCCCCGATGACACGGATCGCGTTCCTGGCGGTCGGCGCGGCGGTCGGCTGGTTCGGCCCCAACCTGTACCTCTACCAGCGCACGTACGAGCGCACCGAGCTGATGCAGCGCGAGCTGCCCGATGCGATCGACCTGCTCACCATCTGCGTCGAGTCCGGCCTCGGGTTCGACGCGGCCATCCAGCAGGTCGCCCGCAGCACCGACGGACCGCTGGCCGACGAGTTCAACCGGATGCTGCACGAGATGCAGATCGGCAAGGGCCGCGGCGACGCGCTCCGCGCCCTGAGCGAGCGCAGCAACGTCGCCGACGTCCGCTCCTTCGTCGGCGCGATGGCACAGGCGGACGCGTTCGGCATCCCGGTCGCCCAGGTGCTGCGCACCCAGTCGCACGAGATGCGGGTACGCCGCCGGCAGCGCGCCGAGCAGCGGGCCCAGCAGGTGCCGGTCAAGATCACGGTCCCGCTGATCTTCTGCATCCTCCCGTGCCTCTTCATCGCGGTCATGGGTCCGGCAGCCATCTCGATCATGGGCAGCGGTATCGGCCAATGAGCAGACGGAGTGCACGGGTGGGCTCGGAGCTGACGGCGGCCCAACGCAGGCGCCGCGGCCTGGCCGGGATCGCGCGGATCTTCGGCCTGGTCGCCGTGCTCGCGCCGGCCGTCTCGTCCCAGGAGGGCGAGGTCCTGCTCGGCGTCGCCACCGTCGGCCTGGTCTGGGCGGCTACCCAGGCGGCCGAGCGCCGGATGGTCCGCGGCATCTTCAGCGTCGAGCTGGTCAGCGCCGCTGCCGTCGGCCTCGTCTGCGCCGTGACCTGCGACCTCGCCGAGGTCTCGGGCCCGGGCATCCTCGGGGTCCTCGCCATCCCGCCGGTCACCGGTGCGATCCTGCGCGGCGCCCAGGCCGGGATGTTCGTGCTCGGCGCGGGCTTCGGGGTCTTCGTGACGGTCGCCTGCATCGCCGACGCCATGACGATCCAGCTCGCCAGCACGACGTTCACCTGGTTGCTCACCGGCATCGGCTTCGGCCTGATCGGCGCGGCCCTGCACAGCACCCTGCTCGGGTCCGACCAGCTCGCCGCGCACCGGACCGCGCAGGGCCTCATCCACCAGCTCGCGTCGGTCTCCGACCGCCTGGGCTCGCCCCTGGAGCCCGAGGTGCTCGGCACCGACCTGCTCAACCGGCTCAGCACGTCGCTGAGCGACGCCGACCTGCCGGCGCGTGGGCTGATGCTCCAGGCGCCGAACGACGGCGAGCTGGTCTGGGTGGCCGGCGCGTCGACCGGCACGAGTGCCGAGCTGGCGCTGCGCGCCGTGGCGCGGGCTCGCCCCGCCATCACCGGCCACTCGTTCGCCCTGCCGCTGCTGAGCGACGGCCGGGTCGTCGCGGTCGTCTCCGGCCACCTGTCCCCCACCGTGGACCGGATCGCCCTCGGCGAGCGGCTCCAGCGCCTCGGCGGCGGCCTGGAGGACCAGGCCGTCGTGCTCGAGACCGCCCTGCTGTTCACCCGCTTCCGCAACACCGCGACCGTCGCCGAGCGGCGTCGGCTCGCCCGCGAGATCCACGACGGCGTCGCCCAGGACCTGGCCTCGGTCGGCTACCTGCTCGACGCCATCAACGGGCACCCCGATCCGCTCGAGCAGGCTCAGCTGCTCGACCAGCTGCGTGGGTTCCTCGGCGGCGTCCTCTCCGACCTGCGCCGCGCGCTCGTCGAGCTGCGCACCGACACCGGGCCGGGCCAGAGCCTGGGCGCCGCACTGGACGACATGGCACGCCACGTCCAGACCCTCACCGGCATCGCGTTCCACGTGCGCGTCGACGAGCAGGGCGCCCGGCTGCGCCCGGAGGTCGAGTCGGAGCTGCTCCGGATCGGCCAGGAGGCGATCACGAACGCCGTGCGGCACTCCGGGGGCAGCAACATCTGGGTGACCTGCCGGGTCGCGGCGCCGTACGCCGAGGTGAGCGTGAGCGACGACGGCTGCGGGCTCGGCACCGCACGCGCCGACTCCCACGGCCTGCAGATCATGCGGGAGCGCGCCCGCCTCATCGGCGCCGAGCTCCTGCTCACCTCCCGCCCCGGTGGCGGCGTGGTGCTGAAGGTCCGAGCGCCCGGTGCGCTCGGCACCAACGACCTCGACTCGGGCACCGAGTCGCAGACCGGAAAGGTCTCCGCATGACTACGCCTACTACTGGCCAGATCGCCACCCCCACCACGGTGCTGCTCGTCGACGACCACGACCTGGTCCGCGCGGGACTGCGCGGAGTCTTCGACCGTGAGTCGGACCTGGCCGTCGTGGGTGCCGCGTCCACCGTGGCGGAGGCCATGACGACGTACGCCGAGCTGCGCCCCGACGTTGTCGTGACCGACCTCCAGCTTCCCGACGGCACCGGCATCGACATCGTGCGGGCCATCCGGCGAGGCAACGACCGCACCGGGCTGGTCGTGCTGACGATGCACAC
Organism: Nocardioides sp. Root1257; assembly: GCF_001425175.1. Taxonomy (GTDB): domain Bacteria; phylum Actinomycetota; class Actinomycetes; order Propionibacteriales; family Nocardioidaceae; genus Nocardioides. The sequence goes on from NZ_LMDV01000001.1 coordinate 746,278, forward strand.
CGGTGACCGGCCGCTGCTGGCTGCGATGGATGCGGGTGCGTCGGCACTGGTCGGCAAGGATGCCCCCTCCTCCGACGTCGTCAACGCGGCCCGCCGTTCCGTGGTGTCACCGCGGTCGTTCGCAGCGGCCGGTCTGCTCCAGGCCCTCGGTCGTCGGGCCGCCCGCGAGTCGGGGCGCCTCTCGGACCGGGAGACCGAGATCCTGCGGTTGCTCGCCGACGGGTTGGGGATCGGTGAGATCGCCGGCGAGCTCTACATCAGCCGGTCGACGGCGAAGACGCACGTCGCCCGGATCTACCAGAAGCTCGGAGCCGCCAACCGCGCCCAGGCCATCGTGATCGCGATGCGCACCGGGTTGCTCTCGAGCGTCGACACGATCGGGGTCTAGCCCGACCGCCGGCCCACGCGGGGCCGGGTCAGTTGTCGCAGTCGGCGTCTCCGCCGTTGGCGGACGCGATCTGCCCGGCCAGCTTGTCGCAGCCGGGGTCGAACAGGGTGTCGCGGACCATGCCGCCGAGCGTGAACACGACCGTCACGACCAGGGCGGCGATGCCGGCCACGAGCAGGCCGTACTCGACGGCGGAGGAACCGGTCTCGTCATGAGCTCGCATCAGCTGCTCCTCGCTGCCGACGGGGTGTCAGGAGTACAGGGTGTCCCGAAATGTGTTTCGGCCGTGGTCCGCGTTGCGGGGGTCGCGGACCACGGCCGAAGCTGGGATGGATCAGGCGATGATCAGGTGCAGTCGGCGGTGCTGGCGCTGTTGGTCGCCGCGGCCTGCTCACCCGAGATCGAGTCACAGGTGTCCTGGAACGTGTCGCTGATCATGCCGCCGAAGATGAAGACGACGGCCACGATGAGGGCCGCGATGCCGGCCACGAGCAGGCCGTACTCGACGGCGGAGGCGCCGGCCTCGTCGCGCTCGGCGCGCGAGGTGTGGAGAAGGTTGCGCAGGTGCTCCATGGTGAATCCCTTCAAGTTCGCACCGGGCCGGTGGGGGTACCGGTTCTGCCGGTCCGGGGCTTGCCCCGATGACAGGAATCCTTCTCCGCCCCGTGGTTGAGCGGGATCGGGTGATGGTCTCGACCGGAGTAGTCCGTTCGGGCCATGCCGGTCGGCCGAACGTCCGGCCACCCCAGTGGCCGGCAGTCGCTCAGTAGTCGCGCTGGGCGAGCTGGCGGGCGATCGCGATCCGGGTCAGCCCGATCGGGTGCGAGCCGAACCAGAACTGGGACGCGGCCGGCGGGGTCGGGTCCGCGAGCGAGCGCAGCGCGAGCTCGCGCTGCACGGCCTCGAAGGCCCGGGCGTCCCGGGTGACCTCGAGGGCGTCCACGTCCGCGCGCGTCTCGATCTCACGGCTGATCGCGTTCTGCACCGGCGAGGAGAGCAGCGTGCCGATCGCCACCAGCGCGAGCACCAGCGGGACGACGGCGGGGTCGCGCATCGGAGGACGTCCGCGTCCAGCCAGCGCACCGACGAGCAGCGCGAGCAGGCCGACCCCGAACACCGCCCCCGCGGCCCCGATCAGGGTGCCGGTCCGGGGGTCGTCGTGCTTCGCGTGCGCGAGCTCGTGCGCGACCACCGAGAGCGTCTCGTCCCGGGGCACGTCGTCGACCAGGTTGTCGTAGAGCACGACCCGCCGGGTGCTGCCGAAGCCGGACACGTAGGCGTTCAGGGTCGTCGTACGCCGGGAGGCGTCCGCGACCAGGACGTCGTGGATCGGGACGCCCTCCTGGTCAGCGAGCGCCAGCACCTGGGTGCGCAGGGGGCCGTCCGGCAGCGACGTGAAGTCGTTGAAGATCGGCTCGACCAGCACCGGGTAGACGAACGACCCGAGCACGACGAGCCCGCCGGCCAGACCCGCGGCGACGGCGGGCCAGGCGCGCTCCCAGCGACGGGCGCAGCCGATCAGCACGACCAGCAGGACGGACGTGGCGAACACCTGCACCGCCTCGGTGCGCACCAGGTCGGCCGCGAAGCCGCCCCAGCCCTGCCTGCTGAGCCCGTAGTCGAGGACGTGGCGTCGCATCAGCACCGCGAACGGGAGGGTGATCACCCGGCCGGCGATCACGACGACCGCGACCGCGAGCACGACCCGCACCCACCACCAGCCGGGCAGCCGGCCGACGAGCCGCGGACCCCACCGGCTGAACCCGAGCACGCAGGAGACCACGAGCGAGACCGCGAGCGAGCTCCAGCTCCAGATCCGCGCCCAGCGCGAGTAGTCCTCGGCCCGAGCGATCTGCTCGGCCGTGAACACCGACGCGGCCGGCACCGGGTCCGGCGTGCCGCCGGGCACCGGGTGCCAGGGCACCAGCAGGACCGCGAGCACCACGAACGCGATCCCTCCGATCGCGGTGACGACCAGCGCCACGCGGCGGTCCGGGGCCGGCCTCACGAGGCCAGCCCCTGGAGCTCGCTGCGCCAGTCGGCGGTCAGCTCGGGGACCGTGAACCCGGTCTCGGACCGCAGCGCGTCGGCGAGCGGCCGGCCGCGGTCGACAGCTCGGTAGAAGCCCACCAGCGCCGGCTCCCCGCGCTCCTGCGCGATCAGGCGGCACGCCAGCCAGGCGCTCTCGTACGTCGCACCGAGCCGCGGCGTCCGGGCCCCGAACGCCGACTCGTCGGGCAGGTGCCGCGGCGCGCCGCCCCGTCGTACGGCGGCGATGATCTGGGCCGCCGACCGGTCCACCGGGAGGTCGACGTCGCGCAGCGCCACGTAGTCGGCGAAGCCCTCGAGGAGCCACAGGGGCGTCGTGCTGTCCCAGGCGCCGGTCGCCACGTGCGTGGCCTCGTGGCTCATCACGACCTGGGCGCCGGTGGGTCGCAGGCTGCCGAAGACGTCCGGGTTCACGAACACGTGGACGGGCGAGCTCGGCGCGGTGGAGCCGTCGGCCGACGTCGTCACCGCGGCGATCTGGTCGTAGTCGCCCTGGTCGGCGCCGAGTGCCGCCTCGAGCGCGTCCACGGACGCCGGAACCTCGACGACCAGGCCGCGGCGCCAGGTCGGCAGCACGCGTCGCACGACCGGCACGGCCGCCTCAGCGCGGGCGGCGTAGCGGTCGGCCGCGTCCGACGAGCCCGCGACGACGACCAGCGTCGACGGCGTACGACGCACCTGCACCGGGCCGGACAGCCAGACCGGCGAGACCCGTCCTCCCCCGCCGAACCCGGCCAGGGCGACCCGGTCGCCGTCGTCGACCAGGTGCGCGTCGACCTCGGCCCGGCCGGACACCGTGTCGAAGCCCCGGAACCGCCAGGTCGCGTCGACCGCGGCGTCCCAGGCCCCGTCGGAGGTCGGTGCGCCGTCGTCGTCGACGTAGCGCAGCGAGAAGTCGCCGACGTCGAGGTGGTCCGCGTTGGCGACCAGCGCCGCCAGGGCGTCGGCCGCCGCCGGGTCGTCCTCCGGCGCCAGCGCGCGGGCCGCGTCCTGGTCGCGCTCGCGGACGGCCGTCTCGAACGCGGCGAGCGTGGTGGTCGCGAGCATCGGCTCGACGCTGGGCCGGGCGGCGTGCGGCGACGGCGCGACGTAGGTGTCGTCGTCGGTGAGCGACCAGGCGAGCAGGCCGGAGGCGACCAGCAGGCACAACGAAAGGCCGGCCACCCACCAGAGGGGGCGACCGGCCTTTCGCGGCTGATCTGGGGTGACGCTCACCAGGGCATTCTGCCCGGTGCGGCCAAGAGGTCGGGACTCAGCCGGGGCGCACCGCGCCGACGTACGGCATGGCGTGCAGGCTCGTGACGCGGACGCCGGAGCTGGGGTTCTCGGCGTTCACGATCATGCCGTTGCCGATGTACATGCCGACGTGGCTGATCGGGCTGTAGTAGAAGACCAGGTCGCCGGGCTGCAGGTCGGACTCCGCGATGTGCGGGCCGGTGCTGTACTGCGCGCTGGAGGAGTGCGGCAGGCCGACGCCGGCCTGGGCCCACGCCATCATCGTCAGGCCGGAGCAGTCGAAGGCGCTCGGGCCGGCGGCGCCGTAGACGTAGCTCTTGCCGACCTGGGCCATCGCGTACTGGACGGCGGCGGCCGCGCGACCGGAGACCGGGACGTCGGACGGGACGCGCACGACGCCGCGCGAGAGCATCTCCTCGCGCTCCTTGTCCTTGAGGTCGCCGAGCACGGCCTGGGCCTCGGCGAGCTTGTCGTCGACGACCGCCTTCTCCTTCGCCAGGACCTTCTCGGTCTCGGCGACGTCGGCGGCGCGCTTCTCGGTGGCGCTCTGGCGGATGCTCAGCGCCTCCGCCTCGGTGGCGTACTTGTCGAACAGCTGCGACTGGAGGTCGTTGAAGGCCGACATCGTCGAGAGCTGCGCGAGGAACGACTGCGGGTCGTCGGACAGCGCGACCTGGCCGACGGTCGAGAGGCTCTGCCCCTCGTACTGGCGCACGACGGAGTCCTGGACCTGGCCGCGCACCTCCTCGAAGGCGTCGTCCTGGCGGTTCTGATCGGCGCGCAGCGAGTCCAGGTCGCCCTGGAGGTCGCGGAGCTCGAGCTTGGCGTCGTTGTAGCGCTCCTGAGCCTGCTCCGCCTGGTGGTAGAGCGTGTCGACGCGCTTCTGGACGTCGTCGATGCTCGGCTCGGCCTGGGCGGGGTTGGTCGGCATGAAGCCGACCGCGGCGATCATGGCGCCACCCGACAGGATCGTGATGAGTCGCTTGCGGCTCTTCTGCACGGGCGGGCGTTCTCCTTGTGACGTCGTACGCCTACCGGGTGAGCTGACGGATTCGGGCACGACATTTGCCCTACCCCGCTCCGGCGCGGCCCGAGTGCCGCCGCCTTCACGGGGATTCACCCCTGGCAGCAGGCGGACCTGCTGCCGATGGTTCCCCGGCTCCGGGCTCCCCGACAGGTCGACGAGCCCGAACTCAGCGCGGTGGCCGCGCGCACCTGAGTGATGCACGTCCTCGGCCACCTGAGCGACTGAGGTTAGTCTGCGCCCCCACTGTCGCCAAACTCTCCATCGGCAACGCGCCGTAAATTTACAAGGAGTTTGTGCGCGGCCCTGCCGAATCGGGTGTCCACCTGTCACACAGGTCACATCCGTCCCAGCGGCCACAGGCGTCAGGAATCAGGAGTCAGGGATCAGGCCGACTCCATGTGCGGCGGGTCGACCGGCCGGACCAGTCGCAGCGGCGGCACCAGCCCGCTCTCGGCCAGGACGTCGAGCGCGCGCTGCTCGTCGTCGTCGAAGGTCAGCTCGGGCGGTGGGCCGAGCAGCACCGTGACCACGCAGTCGTGGCAGTGCAGCCCGCGCACCTCGCAGGTGTCGCAGTCGATTCTCGTGCTCATGTCAGGAACGCTCCCAGCCGCCACCGACAGTGGGGTCCGAGACGACGGCCCGCCGGCGTGTCGCCCGCACGACGGCCCACGCGAGGAGGGCCAGGAGCAGGTCGCCGCCGGTGAGCAGGGCGCGGGTCAGCAGGGCCAGCGCGGTGGCCGTGGTGACGCCCGTGACCGGCGCGAGCAGGGCGACCAGGGTGACCTCGCGGGCGCCGATGCCCGCGGGGGCGAGCACGACCAGCACGCCCACGGCGTACGCCGCGGTGAAGGCGCCGGCGGCGACCGGGAAGAGGTCGACCGAGGGCGTGGGCGCGAGCGCGATGGTCGCCGCGGCGTAGCACGTCCAGGTGACCGCCATCAGCCCGACCAGGACGCCGACGGCGCCCCACGTGAGGCGCAGCCGGCCGGAGGCTCCCGCGAGCCGCGAGCCGATCCGCTCGACCACGGGGGGCAGCAGCCCGACGACGCACCCGATCAGGCCGAGCACGACCAGCCACAGCCGCAGCCCGGGCCGCCACCACCCCGAGACGGCGAGAAGCCCGGCGACCAGGCCCGAGGTGGCGAGGTTGAGCCACAGGAACATCAGCGAGGTGCCGACCGTCACCCGCATCGGCACGTCGAAGCCACGCGCCAGGTCGGCGTGCGCGCCCATCGACCACACGGAGCCGGGGATGTACTTGCCGAGCTGACCGACGAAGAAGACCCGCTGACCCTCCCCCGGCGGCATCCGGTGGCCGTAGCCGGCGAGCAGGCGCAGCCACGCGACGCTGGTGACCAGCAGCCCGGCGAGCACGAGCGCAGCGGCCACCACGAGGCCGACGACGGACGTGCGCTGCACCGTGTCGAGCAGCTCCCCGCCCCGGTCGTGCAGCCCCCAGAACGCGAACCCGAGGACCGCGACCAGGAAGACCCCGCGGAGCAGGTCCATGAGGCGGCCGCGGCTCATGTGCGCACCTCGCGTCGCGGGACCGCGATCACGGCGGTCCGGGTCGGGTACGGCAGCGACGGCGTGAAGCCCCGGGTCCAGGTCACCCGCAGCCGGGGGCCCAGCGCCTCGATCGCGTCGCGGTAGCGGGCGCGGTCGACGTTGTCGAAGACGATCAGCCCGCCTTCGGCGAGCCGGTCGAGGGCGCGCACCAGGCAGGCCTCCCGGGCCCGGCCGTCGATCACGATCAGGTCGAACTCGCCCTCGACGCGGTCGACCGCGTCGGCGTACGCCGTGAAGTCGAGCCCCTCGAAGCCCGGCTTGGCCGAGGTGATCCCGCCGGAGCCGCGACGCGGCTCGACGACGAGCAGGTGCACGGTGTCGAGGTCGCGCGCGCTCAGCTCCCGGGCCATCCGGCCGCCCCAGGCGGCGTCGTGCTCGATGCTGGCGACGGAGGCGACGCGGCGTGCGAGCCACAGGGTGGAGGCGCCGGAGCCCCACTCCAGGACCCGCGCCTGCGGGCGGGTGCGCAGGAAGTCGTCGACGACGTCGATCGCGTCGAAGGTCCACCAGGGCACGCCGAGGCGGAACATGTCGTCGGCGTCGTAGACCGCGAGCAGGGAGCGCACCCACAGCCCGCGACGGGACCGGGCGGCCGCCCGGTCGAGCAGGGCGAGCAGCCCGGTCGCGGCGAGGACGGACCGCAGGGCACGCGTGGCCCAGACGTAGAGACCCTTCATCGGACGCCCCCCTCCTCGAGCCGTAGTCCGAGCACCCGGACGTCGTGGTCGGCGTCGCGCACCCGGACCAGCAGCCGCCCCTCGCCGTCGCGCGCCGCGAGGCCCGCGGGGACGGCGGCGCGCAGGGTCGCGTCGTCGCCGGTCACCGGCACCGACTCCCCGTCGACGTCGAGGGTGACGCCGTGACCGCCCTCGACGTCGAGCACGACGACGAGGTCCTCGCCGCGCGCCCACGCCGGCAGGGTGAACCCGATCTCGGCCGATTCCCGCGACAGCCCGACGCCCGGCTCCACGTGGCCGCCGCTCCAGCCGCCCAGCAGCGCCGAGCCTCCGTTGCCGTCGCTGGTGAACGTGAGACCGCCCGCCGGGTAGCCGGTCGTGACGAGGTCGCACGTCGCGGCGTACGACATCGTCATCGTGCGCCACCACATCCGCCGGGTGACGTCGGCGAACCGCGTGCAGTTGGCACCGATCCGGTCGACCCCGCTCATCACGGCGAGGAACTCCGTCTCGGGCGCGGCCCAGGTGCCGCTGCGCAGGTCGTCGTACGGCGCGAGCGGGCCGATCGGGTCCGTCGTGCAGTCCTCGTGGCCGTCGTTCGACCAGCGCATGAAGTCGTCGCCCGCTCCGTTCGGCTGGCAGGTCACCCAGCCGCCCTGCGGGACCTCGGGCGCGAGCTCGCGGACGCTGGTGCGCCAGTAGTCGGTCGGCAGCTCGAAGTCCGACCAGTGCTCGGCGACCGTCGGCGCGAGCAGCATCGCGGGCACCGTGCGGACCGTGTAGTTGTATGGGAAGACCTGGGCCTGCACGACCACCGGGACGACGACGGCGGCGCCGACGAGCAGCGGGACCGAGACCCGGAGCCAGGTGCGCCGCTCCCCCGTCACCGCGCCGAGCAGCACGGCGGCGCCGACGGTCGCGAGCACGGCCAGGGCCGGGTAGGCGAAGAGCAGCTGGCGCAGGCCGTTGTAGAGGTTGGAGCCGCGCACGATCGAGAGCACCGGCAGGGTGAACGCCTGGAGCAGCACCAGCGCGAGGACGGCCCGGCGGGTGTCGCCGGTCTGCCGGCCCCGCCAGAGCCGGCGTACGACGACGACGGTTCCGAGGCCGCCGAGCAGCAGCAGGAGCGTCGGCACCTCGGCGAGCAGGAACACCGGGATGTACCACCGGCTGACGCTGCGGTCGCCGAAGCGGGAGGACTCGAGGACCGAGCCGAACAGGGCGTCGACCGGGGTCGCGAAGGGCGCCGGGTAGACGAGCGCGACGATCCCGACGGCGACCGCGAGCGCGGCGCCGATGACGAGCACCCCCGGCAGCCGGCGGGCGCGCGGGAGGAACGCCGCGGCGACGAGGGCGGCCAGGGCCAGGCCCGGCCAGATGCCCGGACGGGTGCCGGCGGCGAGCACGATGCCGGCCACGAGGGTCGCGGCCCCGACTACGGTGTGGCGTCGATCGGTCGCCATCACGACGACGGCCAGGCCGAGCGTGGTCAGCGTGTAGCCGGTCGCGACCGGCACGTCCTTCACGTTGAACATCGCGTGCCCGGTCCACGCGGGCATCGCCGCGAGCATCGCGGCGGCCATCAGCCCCCACGACCACCGGTGCAGCGCCAGCCGCGCGAGGGCGGCGACGGACGCCAGGCACCCGAGCGAGAGAAGGCCGAGGCCGAGGTGGCGCACGGCGTACGCCGTCGCGGTGGCGGACACCTCCCCGGAGCCGTCGGTGCCGGCGCCGAGCGACCACAGGTGCAGCAGGCCCATCGTGATCGGGGCGTAGACGAACTGCTGGTCCTCCCAGGGTCCGGGCTCGCCGTCCAGGAGGTCACCGTTGAGGAGGTACCAGCCCGGTCCGAGGTAGTTGCGCATCCGCAGCACGTGGTAGGTCTCGTCCCAGGACACCCCGGTGCGCCAGCCTCCGACGAAGACCATCACGGTGGTGACGGCCAGCACGACGACGCCCACCGCGAGCAGCGGGCGCGGCACGCCGGACGTCACGTGCGTTGGCCCAGTCCGCGGTTGCGGGCGTGCACCACCATCTCGGCGAGCAGGCCGAAGAGCGTGAGCTGGAGCCCGACCATCACCATCAGGACGCCGGCGATGAGCAGGGGCCGGTCGCCGATCGGGTCGCCGAGCGCCTTGACCACGGTGAGGTAGCCGAGGGTCATCATGCCGAGCAGCAGGCTGGCCATGCCAACCGCGCCGAAGAGGTGCGAGGGCCGGTTCTCGTAGCTGAGCAGGAAGCGGACCGTGATCAGGTCGGCGAAGCCGCGCCAGAACCTGGCCAGGCCGTACTTGCTCGACCCCGACATCCGGGCGTGGTGCTCCACCGGCACCTCGGCGACCCGGTGCCCCATCCCGTGGGCGATCACGGTCAGGTAGCGGTGCATCTCGCCGTACAGCATCGGCGAGACGTCCTCCGCGACCGCGGCCCGCATCACCTTGTAGCCGGAGTTGAAGTCACGGCCGGGCGCGCCCGAGAGCAGGGCGGTCGTACGGTTGTAGACGCGCGACGTGGTGCGCTTGACGAAGCGGTCCCGGCGGACCAGGCGGGCGCCGGTCACGAGGTCGGCACCGGCGTCGACCTCTGCGAGCAGGCGGCCCAGCTCGGCCGGGTCGTCCTGGCCGTCGGCGTCCATCATCGCGACCACGTCGGCGCCACCGTCGAGGGCGCGACGGAAGCCGCGCTGGAGCGCGGGCGCCTTGCCGAGGTTGTGCCGCAGCGTCTCGAGCTCGAGACCCGCGTGCTCGGTCATCAGCTCGATGACGACCTTGCTGGTGTCGTCACGCGACCCGTCGTCGACCACCAGCACCCGGCCCAGGGGGTCGAACGCCGTCACCTCGGCGAGCAGGCGGGGCAGCAGCACCCGCAGGTTGTCGGCTTCGTCGAGCGCCGGAAGTACGACCCACAGCACGTCCGCATGCTCGCGAGCGCGGATGAACGAACCGTGAGCGACGCGTGGCGTGTCGGTGGCCGGTGCGGGTCACGCCTTCGCGGCGTCGTACGCCTGCTGGATCTCCTCGTTGGAGGCGGCGGAGCGCTGGGCGACCCGGACCGAGTTGCCGAACGGGTCGCGCGCGCCGAAGTCGGTGCCGTAGGGCTGCTCGACGACCTCCTGGGTGATCTCGCCCCCGGCGGCGACCACCGCGTCGTACGTCGCCCGCACGTCGTCGCTGGTCAGGAAGAGGCCGCCGAGCGCGCCCTTGGTGAGCAGGTCGCGCACCTGCGCGGCCGTCGCCTCGTCGTGCACGGGCGCGCCCGGGACGGTCAGCAGCACGTGGTGCTCCGGGTCGGAGGGCAGCGCGATCGTGAGCCAGCGCATGAAGCCCATGTCGACGTCGTTGGTCACCTCGAACCCGAGGACGCCGCAGTAGAACGCGAGCGCCTCCTCCTGGTCGAGCACGTGCAGGGTGGTGGTCTGGAGGGACTGGATGTGGTTGGTCATGGCGGGAACGCTACGGCCCGCCGGACAGGGTCCGCTTCTCCGAAACGACTGTCCCTTCCCGGGGCCTGGTCCACGCGGCGATGAAGCACGACGGGACGTCCACCGGCTCGTGCTGGACGCGGAAGTCGCTGGGCGTGCGACCGACGATCGAGGTGAACGTCCGGCTGAAGGTGCCGAGGCTCGCGAACCCGACGTCCCACGCCACCTGGGTCACCGGCCGATCGGTCTGACGCAGCAACGTCATCGCCCGCTCCACCCGGCGCCGCTGCAGGTAGCGGTGCGGCGTCTCACCGAAGGTGTCCTTGAACACCCGCGAGAACCGCGAGGCGGACAGGTGGGCGACGGCCGCGAGCGCCGGCACGTCGAGCGGCTCGGCGTAGTGGCGGTCCATCGCGTCCCGGGCACGCAGCATCCTCCGGTTGGTGTCCTCTGACGGGCTCGGCACGCGCTCGACGCTAGCGCAGCGTTGGAGCACGGCTCCTCAGCGCGCGAGCAGCGCCAGCAGCGCGTCGGGGTCGACGACCCGCGCACCGTCGCGGCCGACGTCGACGGCCACCTCGCGGTCAGCGGTGACGACCAGCACCACGCGGCCGGTGGGCTCGACGGCGACCAGCTCACGGATGACGTCGTCGGCGATCACGCCGCGCGGGCTGTAGAGCACGCGTACGCCGCGCGGTGCGACGACCGGCGGCCGGTGGTCGGTCTCGGCGGCGTCGAAGACGACCGTCGTCTCGACACCGGTGCGAGCCACGACCGCCGCGAGCCCGCCGGCCAGGCGGTTGCGCTGCGCCTCGAGCGACGAGCTGGGCCAGGCGCGCTTGCTGACGTTGTAGCCGTCGACGATCAGACGGGCCCGTGGCATCGCGAGGTACTGCTCCAGGAGGCCCGGGTCCGCCGCCCCCAGCGCGCCCGCCGAGCTCGGGGTGCGTACGCCGGCGGCCGCGACCTCGGCCTCGACCCGGTCGGCGGGCGAGCCCTCGACGGTGGGCAGGCCGAGCTCACGGCGCAGCCCGGTCGCGGCGTCGATCACCGACTCCAGCAGCAGCCGGGCACGCATCGTCACCTCGTCCCGCTCGGCCCGCGCGTCCCGGCGGGTCTGGGCGGTGTCGGCCTCGCGGCGCTCGACCTGGCCGCGCAGCTGACGGTTCTCCTTCTCGAGCGCGGCGACACGGGACTCGGCCTCGGCGCGCGCCCGGGCCAGCTCCTCCTCCGCCCGCTCGGCGCGCGCGGTCGACTCGCGCTCGGCGGACCGGGCCTCCCCGAGCCGGCGCCGCAGGGTCGCGTGGTCGGCCTGGTGCTCGGCGCGGAGCTCGTCCTCGCGCTCCTGCTGCGCGGACCGCAGCTCGCGCACCGCGTGCTCCGCCTCCGTCAGCCGTCGCCGCAGCCGGTCCAGCTCACGGTCGCGGGCGTCGCCGGCCGCGGTCGTCTCCTCGATCCGGGCCAGCCGCTCCGCGACCAGGTCCGCCCAGCCGTCCGGGCGGGTGATCCAGGTGCGCGCGACCACACCGACGTCGTCGGCGTCGTCCGGGTCGGGGCGGGCTGCGACCTGCACGGCCACGCGCTCGCGGACCTCGTCGTCGCCCAGCGCCTCGGCGATGGCACTCGCACCCAGCCGGGCGCGACGCGCGGGCGCGAACGCCGCCACCCGTCGTACGGCGGGGGGCAGCGTGGGCACGTCCGGCAGCACGTCGGCCACCTGGGCGACGACGCGGGTGCGGACCGGCTCGGGAAGCCCGGCGAAGGTGGTGTCCACGGACGTCAGCTCGTCTCGAGGTCCGCCGGCTCGTGGCGTGCGACCAGCTCGATGGCGTCGGAGCGGCCGCACCAGCGGCAGGTCACGAGCTCGATCGACTCGGCGCGCACCTCGGTCTCCTCCACACGGTGCTCGCCGGCGAGGTCGAAGTGCCAGAACTCCGTCGTACGACGCGTCCCGGTGACGTCGAAGCGGGTGAGGTTGCCGCAGCCGGCGCAGCGCCAGCGCTGCCCGTCGTCCGGCCTCGACACCGCCATCGCTCCTCCTCCCACTCCTCCGTGGTGGGCTCACCCTACGGCCGGGCCCCAGCGCGCCGCCGCAGGATTGTCGGTGGCCGCCTCTAGCGTCGCGGACATGAGCAGTTGGGAGGTGCAGCGCAGCTTCGACGAGCTGGGCCGCCCGCTGCGGGACATCACGTTCTGCGTCGTCGACCTGGAGACGACCGGCGGATCCGCCGAGGGCGGCTCGATGATCACCGAGATCGGGGCCGTGAAGGTGCGCGGCGGCGAGGTGCTCGGCGAGTTCCAGACGCTGGTCAACCCGCGCACCGACATCCCGGCGTTCATCGCCGTCCTCACCGGGATCACCAACGGCATGGTCTCGGACGCGCCGCCGATCGAGTCGGCCCTGCCCGCGTTCCTCGAGTTCGCCGCCGGCTCGGTGCTGGTGGCCCACAACGCACCCTTCGACGTCGGCTTCCTGCGCTACTTCGCCGACCAGCAGGGCCGCGGGTGGCCGGCGTTCGAGGTGCTCGACACCGCCAAGCTGGCCCGCCGGGTGATCACCCGCGACGACGCGCCCAACTGCAAGCTCTCCTCGCTCGCCAAGGCGTTCAACTCGCCGACGACGCCCAACCACCGCGCCCTCGAGGACGCCCGCGCGACCGTCCACGTGCTGCACGGGCTGATGGAGCGGCTCGGCGGCGTCGGGGTGCACACCCTCGAGGAGCTCCAGACCTTCTCCTCGCGGGTCAGCACCGCGCAGCGCCGCAAGCGGCACCTGGCCGAGGGTCTCCCGCACGCCCCGGGCGTCTACCTCTTCCGCGACGACCGGGCCCGGGTCCTCTACGTCGGCACGTCCCGCGACCTGCGCAGCCGGGTGCGCTCCTACTTCACGGCGTCCGAGACCCGCTCCCGGATGGGCGAGATGGTCGGGATCGCCACCGTCGTCGACGGCATCGAGTGCGCGACCGCGCTCGAGGCGGAGGTCCGCGAGCTGCGGCTGATCGCCGAGCACAAGCCGCGCTACAACCGGCGCTCGCGGTTCCCCGAGCGCGTCCACTTCGTCAAGCTGACCCGGGAGCCGTGGCCGCGCCTCTCGCTGGTGCGGCGGGTGCTCGACGACGACGCCGACTACCTCGGCCCGTTCTCCTCGAAGAAGACGGCCGAGAAGTGCCTGGCTGCCCTCCACGACACCTTCCCGATCCGCCAGTGCTCCGACCGGATCTCCCGCACGCCCGGCGGCGGCCGCAGCCCGTGCGTGCTCGCGGAGATGGGCCGCTGCCTGTCCCCGTGCGACGGCAGCGTCGACGAGGCGACGTACGCCGCGGTGGTCCGCCAGCTGCGCGACACGCTGCTGCGCGACCCCGACGAGGTGGTCGACGCCATCAACGCCCGGATGGCCACGCTCGCCGACGACGAGCGCTTCGAGGAGGCCGGGCACCACCGCGACCGGCTGGCCGCGTTCGTCCGCGCAGCCGCCCGCACCCAGCGGCTCTCCGCGCTCACCCGCTGCCCCGAGGTCGTCGCCACCCGCCGCAACGACGCTGGGCGGTGGGAGGTCCACGTCGTCCGCTTCGGACGGCTGGCCGCGGCCGGGGCGATCCCGGCCGGCGCCGACGCCGTGGCGTACGTCGAGTCCCTGCGACTCTCCGCCGAGACCGTCCGCACCGGTCCCGGCCCGGTGCCCGCCGCCACCGCCGAGGAGACCGAGAAGGTGCTGCGCTGGCTGGAGTCCCCCGGCATCCGCCTCGTCGACGTCGACGGGGAGTGGACCTGCCCGGTCGCCGGAGCGACCCGGCACCTCGCCGTGCACGACGCCGTCAACCAGTCCCGGCTGTCGCTGGTGCCCTTCGGCGAGCGCCGCGAGCTCACGACGGTGCACCAGCCCACGAGATAGCCCACGAGATAGGGTCCGGACGTGATCACCGCCATCGTCTTCGTCAAGGCCGACGTCGCTCGCATCCCCGAGGTCGCGGAGGCCATCGCCGCCCTCGACGGGATCAGCGAGGTCTACTCGGTGACCGGCCAGATCGACCTGATCGCCCTGGTCCGGGTCCGCGACCACGACGACGTCGCGTCCGTGGTGGCCGACAAGCTCAACAAGGTGCCCGGGGTGCAGGCGACCGAGACGCACATCGCGTTCCGCGCCTACTCGAAGCACGACCTCGAGTCGGCGTTCTCGCTCGGTCTCGACTGACGCTCCTCGCCCCTGGCCCGACAGGGTCGGCCAAACGGTCAGACCCCGTGGTCGGCGCGGGTCATCTTCGGCCTCCGGGGGCAGCCGCGACCCCTCATCCCCACCTACGCTCGGGCGACTTCGACCGGTGGAAGCTGGAGGAACGTCGTGCTCGCTCGAGGAGTGCACGCCCGGATCGCCCCTGCGGTGGCGATCCCCCTGTTGTGCCTGACCATCTGCCTGACCATGGTCCTGACCGTCCTGGGCGGCCCGGCCCCCGCTGCGGCCGCGCCGCCGGCACCGACCGGCCTCGCGCCGACGACCGGCGACGTCGTCGACGCGACCCCGGTGCTGAGCTGGGACCGCGTGGCCGGTGCGACGGGCTACGAGGTCGAGGTCTCGACCCGCGACGACTTCGCCACGAAGATCGGCGCGACCATCTCGACGGTCAACCGCCGGGCGACGCCCACCAGCCAGCTGCCGATGTCGGACCTGTACTGGCGGGTCCGGGCGAAGGACGGCAGCGGCACCGGTGCGTGGGCGACCGCGCAGTTCTCGCGCAGCCGGCTCGCCGGTCCGACGCTGCTCGGGCCGCCCGACGGCGACCTGCTCGACCAGCCGGCTGAGCCGGCGGTGCTGCGCTGGGACCCCGTCCCCGGCGCGATCGGCTACAACGTCGAGTTCGACCGCGGCCCGGACGCCGACTGGGTCGACACGATCACCGGCACCACGAAGTCCACGACCTACACGGTCAAGGCGATGGCCAGCGGCGACTGGGCGTGGCGGGTGACCGCCGTCCTCGCGGTGGGCCAGCTGAGCTACCCGTCGGCGTCGCGCACGTTCGTCCTCGGCGACCTGGCAGGCGTCACGGTCACGAGTCCCGCCGACGGCCAGGACCTCGAGGACGTCGTGCTCGACTGGGACCCGGTGCCGGGCGCCCTGCGCTACGAGATCCGGGTGAGCACGGACGACGAGTTCGGCACCAGCAACATCGTGGACGCGCGCACCGTGGAGGGCACGCGCTACTCGCCGGTCAAGACCTACAACGTCGACGACTACTGGTGGCAGGTGCGCGCGATCGACCCGCTCGAGGTCGCGACGCCGTGGGGGGCCGTCCCGATCCACAGCTTCACCCGCACCTGGGACCCGCTGGCGACCATCGCCGGTCACGGCGTCGACCCCAACCCGGCGCCGGACCCCGACGGTGCGCCGCGCCTCGTCTACCCGGCCGACACGCTGTCCCCCGCGGTCACCGGCGACATGTACTTCCAGTGGACCCCGGTGCGGCACGCGACGACGTACCGGCTCGACGTGGGCACGGACGCGGCGTTCTCACCCGGCACGTTCCGGACCTGCTTCACCTCGCACACGACGTTCGTCCCGAGCACCGCCACCACCGGCCAGTGCCTACCGGGTCTCAACACCGCCCTGTACTGGCGGGTGAAGGCCGTGGACGAGCCGGCGAACGTGCAGGGCTACTACTCGCCGATCCGGCGGTTCGTCTACAGCAGGGAGCAGGTCCACCTCAGCGCGCCCGCCGACCACGCGACGGTCGACGTCCCTACGCTGACCTGGGACCCGGTCGCCGGCGCCGAGAAGTACGCCGTGACCGTCACCGCCAGCACCGGTGCGGAGTACACGAAGACGACGTTCTCGACGTCGTGGACCGTCCAGGACGAGCTGGACCCGGTCGACGGCCCGTTCGAGTGGAGGGTGCGGGCGGTCGGCCACGACAACGTCACGACGCCCGCCACCATCGTCGGTGGGTCCCGGACGTTCTTCCTCAGCGGCAGCGACCCGACCGTCGCTGCGGCTCCGCTGGCCCCGTTGGACCAGGACGCCGGACCCACGGCCCGGTTCCCCGCCCTGTCCTGGGCGCCGATGCCCGGCGCCGCGACGTACCGGCTGTGGGTCGGGACCGCCGGGACCGGCACCTTCGGCCAGGTCGACGGCGACTTCGCCTACCCGGCGGGCACCGACGCCAGCAGCAAGCGGATCGCCGCGGGCAGCTACGAGTGGTTCGTCCAGGCGCTCGACGAGGACGACCACCTGATCGGCACCGGCACGACCCTCGGCTCGTTCACGGTCACCGACCTCCCCACGGTCACCGGTCAGCAGGTCGCCCTGGGCGGGA
The DNA here is from genome assembly GCF_001425175.1 of Nocardioides sp. Root1257. Lineage (GTDB taxonomy): Bacteria > Actinomycetota > Actinomycetes > Propionibacteriales > Nocardioidaceae > Nocardioides. The sequence continues at coordinate 762,950 of NZ_LMDV01000001.1, forward strand.
CCAGCCTCGACGCGGGCGGCACCTGCTCCTACGGCCTGCTCGACGCGCCCGCCCGGATCTGCCCGGCCATCCCCGGCACGCCGGTCCTGGACTGGCAGCCCGACGCCGACGTCGCCTACTACCTCGTCTACGTGTCGCGGGACCGGAACTTCCAGAACATGGTCTACGGCAGCTACTCCGACTCCACGACGCTGCCCTGGACGGGCAGCACCCGGTGGATCAACGTCGCGACCCTGCCGGAGAGCCAGGCCGGCACGGCCTACTACTGGTACATCCGGCCGTGCAAGGCCATGGGCGTCTGCGCCCCGGACCCCCTCCAGGCCAACCACGCCTTCGAGAAGCGCTCCGCCCAGGTGGTCACGGACCCGGTCACGGAGACGGCCGACGACATCACCTTCTCGTGGCGCGACTACCTCACGACCAACGAGGCGGCGCCGCCGCACGCCGTCACCGGTGAGCGCCCCGGCCAGGAGGCCCGCACCTACCAGCTCCAGGTGTCGCTGACCAACAGCTTCGACCACGTCATCGACGACGTCGAGGTCGACCAGCCGACCTACACGGCGTTCAGCCAGCTCTACCCCGAGGGCACGCTCTACTGGCGGGTCCGCGCGTACGACGGGGACGACCGCAACCTGCCCTGGAGCGACACCCGGACCTTCCTGAAGGCCTCGCCCCGGCCGGCTCCGATCGCCCCGACCGGCACGGTGGCGATGACCGAGGCGCTCCGCTGGACCACGACCCCGTTCGCGGTGGCGTACGACGTCGAGGTCTACAAGCAGGCCGACACCACCGCGTCGTCGGTCAACCGGGTCGTCGACGAGCAGGTCAGTGTCGCCGCCCTGGCTCCGTTGACGCCGCTGCCCTCCGCCACGGACTACGTGTGGCGGGTGCGCCAGGTCGACGACAGCGGCAATCCCGGCGCCTGGAGCGACTGGGGCTCGTACCGCCTCCAGGGCGTCGCCCCCACCCTCGACCTACCGGCCGCCGGTGCCGCCACCCCGACCGCAGACACCCTCTTCACCTGGCACGCCGTGCCGGGCGCCTCGACGTACCGGTTCGAGCGGCGCGAGCCCGGCACCGGCACCGTGCGCGAGACCGTGTCGACCGCGGCACTGGCGTGGGCCCCGACCTCCAAGATCGCCGCAGGCGCGTGGCAGTGGCGGGTCACCGCCCTGGACGCCGGCGGTGCGGTCGTCCTGTCGTCCGCGTGGCGCGACGTCACCGTCCAGGGCGGCCCGGTGGCGAGCGCCGCCCCGGTCATCACGGGCTCCGGCACGGTGGGCGAGCTCCTGCACGCGACCGCACCGACCTGGGACCTCCCGGACGTCGTCACGACGTACCAGTGGCTGCGCAACGGCGCGCCGATCTCCGCGGCGGACGGCGTCGACTACGAGGTGATCGCGGCCGACGTCGGCAAGAGCATCTCGGTCCGCGCGACCGGCGCCCGTGCCGGCTACGACCCGACCGTCGCCACCAGCAACGCGATCACCGGCGTGCTCGGCCCGACGGCGTCCGCGGTGACTCCCCCGCTGCTGGACGGCTCCGGCCAGGTCGGCACCACGCTGGTCGGCACCCTGCCCACCTGGGACCAGGCGCTGGTGACGACGTCGTACCGCTGGCTGCGCGACGGCGCGGCCGCCGGCTCGAGCTCGCTGACGTACGCCGTGCGCGACTCCGACCTCGGCAAGACGATCGTGCTGGAGGTGACGGGGCGCAAGACCGGCTACCTGGACGCCGTGGTCACCAGCGCCGCCGTCGTCGTGACCGCCGGGGCGGCGGTGGCTCCGACGATCGCCCCGACCCTGACCGGCACGGCGAAGGTCGGCCAGCGGCTGACCGTGCACACCGGGACCTGGGGCTCGGGCATCCGGTTCACCTACCAGTGGTTGCGCAGCGGCAGCCCGATCAGCGGCGCCACGGCCAACGCGTACACCCCGGTCGCGGCCGATGCCACCCGGGCGATCAGCGTCGCCGTCACCGGCACCCGGACCGGCTACGACAGCGGCACCGTGACCACGGCGGCCGTGACCGTCGCGCGGATGACCTCCACGACCAAGATCTCCGTGCCCGCCTCGGTCACGGCGCGGGCGGGGCGCCGGGCGAAGGTCCGCGCAACCGTCACGGTCCTGGTCGCCGGGTGGTCCTCCCCGACCGGTCAGGTCCGCGTGCTCGACGGCAAGAGGGTGATCGCGAGGGGCAAGCTGCGCAGCAACGGCACGGTGAGGCTCACCCTCAAGGGGCTGCGGAAGGGCAACCACCGGCTGGTCGCGACGTACGACGGCACGACGGCTGCCGCACGCAGCAGGTCGGCGGTGCGGGCGCTGCGGGTCACCTGACCCGACGGGTCGCTCAGCCCGCGGAGGCGGCGACCCAGCGCTCGAGCGTCGCCCGGGCGGCGCCGGAGTCGACGGCCTCGGTCGCGCGGACCAGGCCGGCGGCCAGCGCCGCCTGCGGGTCCTCGGCCGGGGTGTCGTGGACCGCGAGGGCGGCGGCCGCGTTGAGCAGCACGGCGTCGCGGACCGCACCGGTCTCGCCGTCGAGCAGCCGGCGTACGACGTCCGCGTTGTGGGCGGCGTCGCCACCACGCAACGCCTCGGTGGTCCCGCGGGCGATGCCGAGCGCGACCGGGTCGACGGTCGACTCCGTCACCCGGCCCTCGTGCACGCGCCAGACCCGTGAGGTCGCGGTCGTGGTCAGCTCGTCGAGCCCGTCGTCCCCCCGGAAGACCCACGCGTCGACGCCGCGGCCCGCGAACACGCCCGCCATCACCGGCGCCTGGCCGAGGTTGGCGCAGCCGATCGCCTGGGCGCCCGCCTTGGCGGGATTGGTGAGCGGGCCGAGCAGGTTGAACGTGGTGCCGATGCCGAGCTCGCGGCGCGCAACGGCGGCGTGCCGCATCGCCGGGTGGAAGGTCGCTGCGAAGCAGAACGTGATGCCGGCCTGCTCGGCGACCTCGGCGACCCGCGCGGGCGGCAGGTCGAGACGGATGCCGAGCTGCTCGAGCACGTCGGCGGAGCCGGACTTCGATGACGCGGAGCGGTTGCCGTGCTTCACGACCCGCGCGCCGGCGCCGGCCGCGACGATCGCGGCCATCGTCGAGATGTTGACCGACATCGAGCGGTCCCCGCCCGTGCCGACGATGTCGAGCAGACGCCCGGGGATCGTCAGCGGCGTCGCCACGGCGTACATCGCGTCGACGAGGCCGAGGACCTCCTCGATCGTCTCGCCCTTGGCGCGCAGCGCGACGGCGAAGCCCGCGATCTGGGCGGGCGTCGCCTCGCCCGACAGCAGCTCGCCCATCGCCCAGGCGGCCTGCTCGGCGCTCAGGTCCGCGCCGGCGACGAGCGCGCCCAGGACCTCGGGCCAGCTCGTTGGGGTGTTCACGTGCTGGCGGGCACGCGCGAGCGCAGCAGCGACACGACGGTCTCGGCCAGCTGGATCGGGTCCAGCGGGTGCGGGACGGCGCCCTCGGCCCGGGACCAGGTGGCCAGCCAGGCGTCCTGTGGGCGCCCGGTCAGCACGACGACCGGCGGGCACTGGTAGATCTCGTCCTTGAGCTGCTTCGCGATGCCCATGCCGCCTGCCGGCACGGCCTCGCCGTCGAGGATCGCGAGGTCGATGGTGCCGGAGTCCATGTTCTGGATGACGACCGGCTCCGTGGCCACCTCGACGTACTCGAGCTCGGGCAGGTCGGGGTGCGGCCGACGGCCGAGCGCCAGGATGACCTGCTGGCGGGTGTTGACGTCGTCGCTGTAGACGAGCACCCGCAGGGGCTCGGTCCGGGAGGTCGAGTCGCTCACGTCCGCGATGCTACCGGTCACCGTCGGCGCCCGGTGCGGATGCCGCCCGTTCCTGGGCAGCGCGTTGCTCCCGCGCCTCGAGCAGGTCCAGGCGGCGGTCCTCCCGCTTGGCCTCCTGCATCGACTGCCGCACCCACTGGGTGAACAGCACCCCGAAGAGGATCAGGGCGACCAGGTCGCCCGAGCCCCACAGGATGCCGCCCGCGAGGTGCTGGTCGTCGAGCGGCGCCGGCAGCCACGAGCCCATCGGGCCGTCGTGCAGGGCGCGGTAGTGGTCGCCGCCGATGACGTCCTCCTCGGACATGATCGTGACGCCGAGGAAGGCGTGGAACGGCAGCGTGAGGACGACGAGCAGCATCCGGAACGGGTAGCCGACCTTGCCGGGGATCGGGTCGACGCCGACGATCGGCCAGAAGAAGAGGCAGCCGACCAGGACCAGGTGGATGTGCATCATCTCGTGCAGGTACGTCGAGTCGAGGGTGGCCGGGTACCAGCCGGAGAAGTAGAGCGCCCACGGCGACACGATGTAGAGCAGGAGCGTCAGCGGCGGGAACGTGAGCACCTTCGCGACCCGCGAGTGCAGCACTGCCAGCAGCCAGCGCCGCGGGGGGGCGGGCAGCGTGCGCAGCGCGAGCGTGACCGGGGCGCCCAGCGCGAGCGCCATCGGCACCAGCATCGACAGGATCATGTGCTGGACCATGTGCACGCTGATCAAGGTGTCGTCGTAGGTGCCGAGCCCGGACGCCGTCGCGAAGTAGAAGAAGCCCATCCCGACGGGCACGAAGGCGATCGTGCGACCGACCGGCCAGCGGTCGCCGCGGCGGTGCAGGGTCACGACTCCCCAGATGTAGAGACCGGCCACCCAGGCGGTCAGGATGAACGCCACCGGCTGGAGCGACCAGCCGGTGAAGACGGTCCCGAGGGTGAACCGAGGGAGGTTCTCGGCGGTGTCGAGAGCGGTCACGACCGCGGGAAACAGCACGTTGTGAACTTTATGACGGCGAAACGCAGGGGGTCGGGGTGCCCTCCCCCTCGGGTCACGACATAATGACGTCGTGGCGACAGCAACAGCGATCCCAGCCTCCCGTCTGCACGGGCACCACGACCGGCCGAGCATGGTCTCGGTCGGCACGATCATCTGGCTCTCCAGCGAGCTGATGTTCTTCGCGGCCCTGTTCGCGTCGTACTTCACGATCCGAGCAGTCAGCCCGGAGCTGTGGGCTGACAACACGGCGATCCTGAACGTCCCGTTCGCCTCGGTGAACACCACGATCCTGGTGCTGTCGTCGCTGACCTGCCAGCTGGGCGTCTTCGCCGCCGAGCGCGGCCAGGTGGGCCGCGCCGGCTCGGTCTTCAACGTCAAGGGCTGGGGCCTGCGCGAGTGGTTCGTGCTCACCTACGTGATGGGCGCGATCTTCATCGCCGGCCAGGCCACCGAGTACGCCTCGCTCGTCAAGGAGGGCGTCACGATCCAGGACTCGGCCTACGGGACGATGTTCTACCTGACCACCGGCTTCCACGGCCTGCACGTGACCGGCGGTCTGATCGCCTTCCTCTTCGTCCTGGGCCGCACGTTCGTGGCCCGCAAGTTCACCCACGAGCAGGCGGTGAGCGCCATCGTCGTGTCGTACTACTGGCACTTCGTCGACGTGGTGTGGATCGGGCTGTTCGCCACGATCTACCTCGTCAAGTAGCCCCGAGCCGACCGACCAACGCAAGGACTCAATGTGCGTCTCCTGAATCGATCCGCAGGTCGACTCTCGCGGCACCGCCGTGGCCCGCTGGCGAGCGTGCTCGTGATCATCGCGGGCCTGCTGCTGACCGGCGGCATCTTCACCGCCGTCGTCAACACCACCGCCCAGGCCGACTCCACGTCGTCCAACGAGGAGCTGGTGGCCCAGGGCCGCGACCTCTTCCTGGTGAGCTGCTCCTTCTGCCACGGCCAGAACGGCGAGGGCATCCGCAGCGAGAACGGCAACCAGATCGGCCCGCCGCTGGTCGGCGTGGGCGCCGCCGCGGTCGACTTCCAGGTCGGCACCGGCCGGATGCCGCTGGCCCAGCCGGGCGCGCAGGACCAGGTCAAGCCCGTCGCCTTCGACGACGACGAGATCGCCGCCCTCGCGGCGTACGTCGCCTCGCTGGGCCCCGGCCCGGCCATCCCCGACGAGAGCGACTACAGCATCGAGGGGCTCTCCGACAAGGAGCGCGAGGCCGCGATCTCCCGCGGCGGCCAGATCTTCCTCACCAACTGCACGGCGTGCCACAACTTCCAGGGCTCGGGCGGCGCGATGCCGCACGGCGGCAAGGCCCCGAGCCTGTCCGAGACCAGCCCGCGGCACATCTACGAAGCCATGCTCACCGGCCCTGGCCAGATGGACAGCTTCTCCAACGGCAACCTGTCGCCCGACGAGAAGCGCGACGTGATCGCCTACCTGGTGTCGCTGCGTGACATGCCCGAGTACGGCGGCTTCGGTCTCGGCGGGCTCGGACCCGTCGTCGAGGGCCTCGCGGCCTGGCTGGTCGGCCTCGGCCTGCTGGTCGGCGCGGCCGTCTGGATCGCAGCGCACACGACCCGCACGAGCAAGAAGAAGGTGGACGCGTGAGCACCCCGCCCCCCGTCGACAGCCACGACGAGCCGGTCGACGAGAACCTGCCAGCACGGGACGACCTGTTCGCGAACCCGGGCCTCCACGAGCACCAGTGGCGTCCCACGGACGTGGACCCGAAGGCGGAGAAGCGCGCGGAGCGCCAGGTCGCCGCGCTGTTCTCCCTGTCGGCGATCTGCACGGTCCTGCTGCTCGTCTCGTACTTCACGATCGACTCGGACGACACCGTCGGCAACCTCGGTGCGCAGAACGTCGCCTTCGGCCTCTGCCTGGCCGGCGCCCTGCTCGGCATCGGCATCGGCATCATCCAGTGGGCCCGCAAGCTGATGGCCGACGTCGAGATCGTCGAGTACCGGCACCCGGCGTCGTCCTCCGACGAGGACCGCGCGGCCACCATCCAGGCGCTCAACGACGGCCTCGAGGAGTCCGGCATCGGCCGGCGTCCCCTGGTGCGCAACTCGCTGCTCGGCGCGGTCGGTCTGCTCGGCCTGCCCGCCATCGTCTTCCTGCGCGACCTCGGCCCGACCAACGCCCAGGTCACCGAGAACCCGCCGTTCCCCGGCTCCGGCCTCGAGCACACGCTGTGGGAGAAGGGCATGCGCGTCGTCCGCGACGTCGTCGGCACCCCGATCAAGCCGGCCGAGGTCGAGGTCGGTGACCTCTTCAACGCCGAGCCCGAGGCGCTCTTCAACGGCGGCGAGGACGGCGAGCCGCTGGAGGGCGTCGCCCTGCAGGTCGGCAAGTCCAAGGGCGCCGTCGTCCTGATCCGGATGGAGCCCGACGAGATCATCCCCGGCAAGGGTCGGGAGAACTGGTCCGTCGAGGGCATCGTCTGCTACTCCAAGATCTGCACCCACGTCGGGTGCCCGATCTCGCTCAACGAGCGCAAGACGCACCACCTGCTCTGCCCGTGCCACCAGTCGACGTTCGACCTCGCCGACTCCGGCCGCGTGATCTTCGGGCCGGCGGCGCGACCGCTGCCCCAGCTCGCGCTCGCCGTCGACGACGAGGGCTACCTCGTGGCGCAGAGCGACTTCAACGAACCCGTGGGACCGAGCTTCTGGGAGCGTGGCTGATCATGGACACCAGCAAGGTCGCCAACAGCAACACGACGACCGCAGCCACCCCGGCGAAGCCGAGCCGGGCGGCGGCGGCCGCGACCTGGGCCGACGAGCGCCTCGGCATCGCCAGCATGGCGAAGAAGAACCTGCGCAAGGTCTTCCCGGACCACTGGTCCTTCATGCTCGGCGAGATCGCGCTGTGGAGCTTCGTCGTCCTGCTCCTGACCGGTGTCTTCCTGACGCTGTGGTTCACGCCCAGCATGGGCGAGGTCCAGTACAACGGCACCTACGAGCAGCTGCGCGGCGTCCACATGTCCGAGGCCTTCGCCTCGACGCTGCGGATCTCCTTCGACGTACGCGGCGGTCTGCTGATGCGCCAGATGCACCACTGGGCGGCGATGCTCTTCGTCGCCTCGATGATGGTGCACCTGCTGCGCGTCTTCTTCACCGGCGCCTACCGCAAGCCGCGTGAGCTCAACTGGGTCATCGGCTCGCTGCTGCTGCTCCTCGGCACGCTCGAGGGCTTCACCGGCTACTCGCTGCCCGACGACCTGCTCTCCGGCACCGGCATCCGCGCCGCGGACGGCTTCATCAAGGCCAGCCCGGTGGTCGGCACGTACATGTCGTTCTTCCTCTTCGGAGGCGAGTTCCCGGGCGAGTCGATCATCCCGCGGCTCTACACGATCCACGTCCTGCTGATCCCGGGCCTGCTGCTGGCCCTGATCGCGGCGCACATGCTGCTGCTCGTCTACCACAAGCACACCCAGTGGCCCGGGCCCGGTCGCACCGAGAAGAACGTCGTGGGCTTCCCGATGCTCCCGGTGTACGCCGCCAAGGCCGGTGGCTTCTTCTTCATCGTGTTCGGCGTGACCGCGCTGCTCGGCGGCCTGCTGTCGATCAACCCGGTGTGGAAGTACGGCCCCTACGACCCGTCCAAGGTGACCGCGGGCTCCCAGCCCGACTGGTACATGGGCTGGCCGGACGGCGCGCTGCGCATCATGCCCGGCCTCGAGACCCACATCTGGGGCTACACGATCAGCTGGAACGTCATGCTCCCGATCCTGGTGCTGCCGCTCCTGATGTTCACGATCCTGATGCTGCTGCCCTTCATCGACGCCTGGATCACCGGCGACAAGCGTGAGCACCACCTGCTGGAGCGCCCGCGCAACGCGCCGACCCGGACGGCCCTGATGGTCGCCCTGATGACGATGTACGGCCTCTTCTGGATCGCCGGCGGCAACGACATCATCGCGATCAAGCTGCACTCGTCGATCAACCAGATCACCTACTTCCTGCGGATGGCCGTCTTCGTCGGCCCGGTGATCGCGTTCCTCATCACGAGGCGCTGGTGCATCGCACTGCAGCGCAAGGACAACGAGACGCTGCTGCACGGCTACGAGACCGGCATCATCATGCGCTCCCCCGAGGGCGGCTACACGGAGCGGCACCTGCCGCTCCCGGAGTCGCGGGCCTACACGCTCACCGCGCGCGAGCGCGACCCGAGCATCAACGGCGGCCCGGAGGGCACCGACGCCAACGGCATCCCCGCCCCCGACGCGGGACGCCTGGCCGGCTTCCGGCACCGGGTCCGCACGCTGTGGTACGCCGACAACGTGCAGAAGCCCACCGTGGCGGAGCTCGAGGAGGGTCACCACCACGCGGAGCACGAGCACGAGCTCCAGGAGGGCGTCGAGGGCCACGCTGCCGACGGCCACCAGTTCGACGGCCACCACCTGGTCGAGGACGAGACGCTCGGCAGGCACTGAGCACGACGTACGCCACGAAGGCCGCCCCACTCCCCCAGGAGTCGGGCGGCCTTCGTGCTGGTGCGTGCTCGTCACGGGACGTCATACGGCGGGAGCAACCGGATGCTCCGTCCGTATGACGTCCCGGGCCACCCCGCGAGCGACGTTCGTGCTTGTCGTCCCTCGCCACGCGGGTCTAACCTCGATGGATCGATCTCCTCACGGAGTGTGCGGCATGGACCAGCAACGGATCCCGGGCGTCGTCGACGCAGGCCTGTCCCCCATCAGCGAGCGCGCCTACGGCACGCTCACCGCGATCGCGGTGCTGGTCGCCACGCTTGCGATCGTGCTCGTCGCGCAGTGGCGCTAGCCCTGTCCGCCGGTCACCAGCTCTGCGGTTGGTGACCAAACGTCGCGCCAGGTCGCGTCGCATCGGGCAGCGCCGCCGGCTCTCGACACGCGCCTTCTGACCTCGCAAGCTCGGTCACCAGCTCTGCGGTTGGTGACCAAACGTGTGGTGGGAGCGCTCCGAATCTGCGGTTGGTGACCAAACGTCGCGCCAGACGTCGCGTCGCATCGGACCGCAGCGACGCGGATCAGCTGAGCGCTGAGCCCTGCTTGAACTCCTTGAACGACTCGTTCCAGTCGCCGTAGCCGTTGTCGAAGGTCATCGGGCGGTCGGTGCCGGTGTACTCGACCACGTCGCCGCGCCGGCTCATGTCGTAGAGCCACTTCGCGTTGGCGGTGCTCATGCCGGTGCAGCCGTGGGAGACGTTGGCGTAGCCCTGGGAGCCGACCGACCACGGGGCGGCGTGGATGAACTCGCCGGAGTAGGTCAGGCGCATCGCCCATTGCACGTTGTCGAGGTCGTAGGCCTCGGAGCCGGTGATGCCGACGGTCTCGGAGTTCATCCGCTTGCTGGGGAACTTCTCGATGATGACCTTGGTGCCCGAGCGGGTCGTGAACCCGGCCTTGCCCGTGGTGATCGGCAGCGTGCGCAGGAGCTTGCCGTTGGAGAAGACCTTCATCTGGTGGGTCTGCGCGTTCACCTTGTAGATGTGCGCCTCGCCGACGTGGAAGTCGAGCTCGCGGCTCTCCTGGCCGTAGATGCCGCCGCCGGCCGGGACGCTGTTGACGTCGACGTCCACGTGGACGTCGGTGCCGGCCTTCCAGTAGGTCTTCGGGCGCCAGTGCGCCTCGGTGTCGCTGAGCCAGTGCCACGCGCCCGGCTGGGCCGGCGTCGAGGTCACAGTCATGTGCTTCTGGAACGACGCCCGGTCGGTCACGGGCACGTCGAAGGTGACGATCACCGGCATGCCGACGCCGACGGTCTCGTCGGCCAGCGGGGCCACCGACGGGTAGGTCTGCTGGTCGAGGCTCAGGTCCTGGGTCGCGAAGCGGGCGGTCTTGGTGACCTGCTTGCCATCCTCGCGCTCCGCGGTCGTGCGCACGACGTACGACGTGCCCGGCTCGAGGCGGTCGGTCGCCTGCCATGCCGCGCCGTCGGCCGAGACCTTGCCGGCCAGCGTGCCGGCGTCCGAGGACGCGTCGACCGACGTGATGGTGCCGCCGTCGGCGGCCACCGCCAGCTCGGTGTCGACCGGGACGTCCGTGGCGCCGCGCTTGACGTTGAGGGCCACGTGCAGCGGCGCGACCGTGGGGGTCGCCGACTCGCTGGAGTCACCCGCGAGCGCGGAGGCGCCGGGCACGTCCTTGCTGTCGCAGGCGGTCAGGGCGAGCCCGGCGAGGATCAGGGCCGCGGTCGCCGCCAGTGGGCGGAGGCCTCGGTCGGACATGCTGGAACTCCCCCTGTGACGGCTGCGCGTGGACCCTTCCAGCGTAACCGCCGACTCCAGCCCCGCCCATTCGGCGCGGCGGCGAGCCCCCGGGTGTGTGATCAGGTCGTGCTCAGTGCGCGTGGACGCCGCGGTAGTACTCGAAGATCCACCCGATCAGCGCCATCGCGCCGAGCAGCACGCCGATGATGAAGAGCCACCAGGCGCCGGCGGCGATCCCGAAGACGCACACACCGAGCGTCAGGGAGCACCACAGCGGCCACCAGGAGTACGGCGGGAAGAAGCCCAGCTCACCGGCGCCGTCGGCGATCTCGCCGTCCTTGCGGTCCTCCGGACGCGGGTCCATGTTCTTCGCGTGGAAGCCGAGGTAGAGCGTCACCATCAGCGTCAGCAGCGTCGTCATGGTCAGCGCCGAGGTGCCGGTCCAGTCGCTCGTGATGAACCAGTACGCCGGGCTCACCAGCACCAGGAAGATCGTGCAGATCGCGAAGACCCAGGCCTCGGACTTCATCAGGCGTCGCCCTTCGGCTCGTCGTTGCGGTCGCGCAGCATCTCCTCGCGACCCTCCATGTCAGGGGCGTCGGCGGTGTCTCCGTCGCGCGCGGCCTCGTTCTCCTCGAGCTCGATCGCCGCCACCTCCGGGTGGTGCAGGTCGAACGCGGGCGACTCCGAGCGGATCCGCGGGATGGTGACGAAGTTGTGGCGCGGCGGCGGGCAGCTGGTGGCCCACTCGAGCGAGCGGCCCCAGCCCCACGGGTCGTCGGTGTTGACCAGCGGAGCGCGGCGCGACACGTAGACGTTGTAGAGGAACGGCAGCGTCGACGCGCCCAGCAGGAAGGCGCCGATCGTGGACACCTGGTTGAGCGTCTCGAACCCGTCGGACGGCAGGTAGTCGGCGTACCGACGCGGCATGCCCTCGACGCCGACCCAGTGCTGCACGAGGAAGGTCGTGTGGAAGCCGATGAAGAGCAGCCAGAAGTGCAGCTTGCCGAGCCGCTCGTCGAGCATCCGGCCGGTCATCTTGGGCCACCAGAAGTAGAAGCCCGCGAACATCGCGAACACCACGGTGCCGAAGACGACGTAGTGGAAGTGCGCGACCACGAAGTAGGAGTCGGACACGTGGAAGTCCAGCGGCGGGCTGGCCAGGATGATGCCGGTCAGGCCACCGAAGAGGAAGGTCGTGAGGAAGCCGATCGACCACAGCATGGGCGTGTCGAACGATATGGACCCGCCCCACATGGTGCCGATCCAGTTGAAGAACTTCACGCCTGTCGGGATGGCGATCAGGAACGTCATGCCGGAGAAGAACGGCAGGTCGACCGCGCCGGTGACGAACATGTGGTGCGCCCACACGGCGACGGACAGGATCGCGATGCCGAGGGTCGCGCCGACCAGGCCGACGTAGCCGAAGATCGGCTTGCGGCTGAAGACCGGGAGGATCTCGGTGATGATGCCGAAGAACGGCAGCGCGATGATGTAGACCTCGGGGTGCCCGAAGAACCAGAACAGGTGCTGCCACAGGATCGCGCCGCCGTGGGCGGTGTCGAAGACGTGGGCCCCGAGCTGACGGTCGGCCTCCAGGGAGAGCAGCGCGCCGGCGAGCACCGGGAAGGCGATCAGCACGAGCAGGCTGGTGACCAGCGTGTTCCACACGAAGATCGGCATCCGGAACATCGTCATGCCGGGTGCGCGCATGCAGATGATCGTGGTGATGAAGTTGACGGCACCGAGGATGGTGCCGAGACCGGCCATCCACAGACCCATGATCCACAGGTCACCGCCGACCCCGGGCGAGCGCACGGCGTCGGAGAGCGGCGTGTAGGCGAACCAGCCGAAGTCGGCCGCGCCCTGCGGGGTGAGGAAGCCCGAGGCGGCGATCAGGCCGCCGAAGAGGAAGAGCCAGTAGCTGAACATGTTCAGCCGCGGGAACGCCACGTCCGGCGAGCCGATCTGCAGCGGCATGATCACGTTGCCGAAGCCGAAGAACAGCGGCGTCGCGAAGAGCAGCAGCATGATCGTGCCGTGCATGGTGAAGAGCTGGTTGTAGAGCTCGTCGTTGACGACCTGCATGCCCGGGTAGGCGAGCTCGGAGCGGATCAGCATCGCCATCAGGCCGCCGACCAGGAACCAGGCGAACGACGTGCCCAGGTAGAGCTTGCCGATCAGCTTGTGGTCGGTCGTCGTCAGGATCGTCGCGAGCATCTGCCCCAGGGGCTTGCGCGTCGAGACGACCGTGCTGGTGGGTTGTGCGGACGTGGCGGTCACTCCGCCCCCTCCTCGGACTCGTCACCGGACGCGAGCCCGGCCTGGGTGCTGGCAAAGTCGCCGCCGAGCAGCGGCGTGTCGGACGTGGCTCCCTCGTCCTGGAGCTGCTGCAGGTGCGCCTCGTACTCCTCCTTGGTCACGACCTTGACCTTGAAGAGCATCCGCGAGTGGTAGACGCCGCAGAGCTCGTAGCACTTGCCGTCGAACTCACCGGTGCGGGTGGGCGTGATCGCGTAGTGGTTGACCCGGCCCGGGACGACGTCCATCTTCATGAGGAAGCCCGGGATACCGAAGTCGTGGATGACGTCGGGCGAGTGCAGGTTGAAGCGCGTGGTCTCGCCCACCGGCAGGTAGAGCGTCGGGATGTCCGAGCCGGTGCCGGAGTCGTGGACGTACGACGTGTACGGGAACTCGGTCGAGTTGGGGGTGACCTCGCAGTCGCCCTTCTCGCCGATGCCGTAGTTGAAGGTCCAGGACCACTGCTGGCCGACGATCTCCATGCAGTTGTCGTTGGGACGGTCCTCGTCGAGGACGTAGTTCTGGGTCTTGACCGTGTGCGCGAAGAACACGATGACCATCAGGACCGGAGCGATCGTGTAGAAGATCTCGAGCGGCAGGTTGTAGCGCGTCTGCACCGGGATCTCGTCGTCGCTGCGACGGCGGAAGCGCCAGATTGCGTAGAAGATCAGGCCCCAGACGATGACGCCGGTGATCAGCGCGGCGATCCAGGCGCCCTGCCACAGGTTCAGGATGCGCTCGCCCTGCTCCGACGCCGGGTCGGGCATCGCGAAGCGCTCCCACTCGCCCTTCGTCTCCGACGAGCAGCCACCGAGCACCAGGACACTGATACCCACAGCGGCTAGGGCTGCCACGCGACGGATGGTCGCCGGCTTCCCGGCCGTACGCCTGGGGAGTTGCAGACCCACGAACGAGCCCCTCTCTCAACGATCACGGACAGGTCGAACACTATCTGAATCGCACCCCCAATGAGCCGCTGGGGTGCCGGTAGACCCTGCAATAGGTTGGGGGTGTGAGAAAAGCCGCGGCCTACCTGGACTCGGCGTCGTCGGAGCCGTTGCACCCAGCGGCGCGCGAGACCCTGCTGGCGGCGTACGACCGGGGGTACGCCGATCCGCGCCGGCTCCACGGTCCCGGCCGCGACGCCCGCCTGCTCCTCGACAACGCGAGAGCCGTGGTGGCGGAGTGCCTGGAGGTGCGACCCGACGAGGTCACCTTCACCGCCTCGGGCACCGAGGCCGTGCACCGCGGCCTCCTCGGGCTCCGGCGTGTCGGGCCGGTGGCGTACGCCGCCGTCGAGCACTCGTCGGTCGTGCACGCCGCGACCTGGGCGGGCGACGCGGTCGAGATCCCGGTCGACCGGCTCGGTCGGGTCGACGCCTCGGCGGTCCCTGCCGACGTGGGGGTCGTCGCCGTGCAGAGCGCCAACCACGAGGTCGGGACCCTCCAACCGGTCGCGGACCTCGACCGCGACGCGCCTCTCTTCGTCGATGCCTGCGCCTCGATGGGGCGCCTCCCGCTCCCCCACGGCTGGGACGCGCTCGCGGGCTCCGCCCACAAGTGGGGCGGGCCGGCGGGCGTGGGCGTCCTGGTGGTCCGCAAGGGCGCCCGCTGGGTCAACCCGTTCCCCGGCGACGACCGCATCGACGAGCGGTCGAGCGGGTTCGAGAACGTGCCGGCGGCGCTGGCAGCGGCGGCGGCGCTCCGGGCGGTGGTCGAGGAGCGTGCCGAGGTCGGCGCGCGCCAGCGCGCGCTCGTCGACCGGATCCGCCGGGCCGCCGCCGAGATCCCCGACGTCGAGGTCGTCGGGGACCCGGTCGAGCGGCTGCCCCACCTGGTGACCTTCTCGTGCCTCTACGTCGACGGCGAGGCGCTCGTGACCGAGCTGGACCGCCGCGGGTACGGCGTCGCGAGCGGCTCGGCCTGCACCGCGTCGACGCTCACCCCCAGCCGGGTGCTCGAGGCGATGGGCGTGCTCACCCACGGCAACGTGCGGGTCTCCCTGACCCGCGACACGTCCGAGGCCGACGTCGACGGCCTCCTGACCGAGCTGCCCGGGGTGGTCCGCGAGATCCGGGCCCGGGTGGGCCTGTGAACACCCCCATGAGCATCGACCTCGACCTGGACTGCCGCGGCCTGCTCTGCCCGCTGCCGGTCATCGAGCTCGGCAAGAGGTACGTCGAGGTGCCGGTCGGCGGCCTGGTCGCCGTGCTCGCCGACGACGTCGCCGCCCGCACCGACATCCCGGCGTGGTGCCGGATGCGCGGGCAGGAGTTCGTCGGCGAGGAGGAGCCCGGCCGCTACGTCGTACGCCGGCTCAGCTGATCCGGGTCCACCGTCTGGCCGACCAGCGACCGCATCTCGTCGATCGCGTCCCACTCGTTGAGGTGCATGGCCCCGAGCACCCGGCCGCCGTCGTGCCAGAAGACCACCGCCTGCCGGGCCGCGAGGTCGCCGCGCACGACGACGCTGTCGAGATGCTCGCGCGGGACGTGACCGACGTACTCCATGCCGAGGTCGTACTGGTCGGTGAAGAAGTACGGCGCCCGGACGTAGGGGTCCGAGCCGCCCAGCATCGTCCGGGCGGCGGCCTTGCCCTGCTCGATCGCGTTGTCCCAGTGCTCCACGCGCAGCCGCCCGAGCACCGGGTGGTCGTGCGCGGCGATGTCGCCGGCGGCGACGATCAGCGGGTCCGAGGTCCGCAGGGACGCGTCGACGAGCACCCCGCCGTCGACCTCGAGCCCCGCGTCCCGGGCCAGGTCGAGCCGCGGCTCCGCGCCGACGGCGACGAGCACGAGGTCGGCCGGCACCGGCAGCGTCCCGTCGAAGGGTGTGCCGAGCCGGAGGTCGACACCGTGCTCGCGGTGCAGGCCGGCGAACGCGGCCCCGACCTGCTCCCCCATCACGCTGAGGAGCGGCTGCGCCTGCGGCTCGACGACGGTGACCTCGCACCCGGCGGCCCGGGCCGCGGCCGCGCCCTCGAGCCCGATCCAGCCGGCGCCCACCACCAGCACCCGCGGCCCCTCCAGCAGCGCGGCCCGCAGGGCGCGCGCGTCGTCACGCGTGCGCAGGTACGACGTCGGCGTGTCGGCCACCTCGAGCCGCCGGGGCTCGGACCCGGTGGCGAGCAGCAGTCGGTCGTAGCCGATCTCGCCCGCGTCGGTCTCGACCACCCGGCGCTCCCGGTCGATCCGGCGCGCGGACGTGCCGGTGCGGACGTCCACGTCGCGCTCGGCGTACCACGCCGCGTCGTGGACGTCGGTGTCGTCGGCCTCCTTGGCGCCGAGCAGCACCTCCTTCGACAGCGGCGGCCGGTGGTAGGGCAGGTGCGCCTCGGCCCCGACGAGGACGACGTCGCCGTCGTACCCCTGGTCGCGGAGCTCCTCGACCGCGGACGCACCCGCGAGTCCTGCACCGACGATGACGAACGACATGGGGATCACCTTCCAGAACGGGTCAGGGAGAGGAACTCGGCGCGCGAGGCGGCGTCGTCGCGGAGCCGGCCGAGGAGCGCGGAGGTCACCGTTCGAGATCCTGGTACCCGCACGCCCCGCAGCGCCATGCACGTGTGCTCGGCCTCGATCACGACACCGACGCCGCGCGCACCCAGCGCGTCGCGCAGGTGCTCGGCGACCTGCTGGGTGAGCCGCTCCTGGGTCTGCGCGCCGCGGGCGTGGTGCTGGACGGTCCGGGCGAGCTTGGAGAGCCCGAGGATGCGCTCCCCCGGCAGGTAGCCGACGTGCGCGACGCCCACGAACGGCAGCATGTGGTGCTCGCACAGCGACTGGACCGGGATGTCCTGGACGAGCACCAGCTCGTCGTACCCCTCGTCGTTGGGGAACGTCGTCATCTCGAACGGCGCCGGCGTCAGGAGCTCGGCGAGCGCCCGGGCCATCCGGCCGGGTGTGCGGGCCGTCGACTCGTCCGCGAGGTCGATCCCGAGCGCGGTGAGGAGGTCCGCGGCGGCGCACTCGGCGGCGTGCAGGTCGATGGCCGACCGCCGGACTTCTAACGTAGTCATTGTTCTACTTTAGAAACTGTGGCAGCCTTCCGTCAATGGACCCCGGATCGGACCTCGGCTCCCAGGCGGCCAGCGTCGGCGCCCTCGCCGACCCGACCCGCCGGGCCCTCTACGAGTACGTCGTGGGCCGCTCGGCCCCGGTCGGGCGCGAGGAGTCCGCGAGCGCGCTGGACCTCCCCGTGCACACCGCGAAGTTCCACCTCGAGCGCCTCGTCGAGGCCGGCCTGCTCGCCACGGAGTTCCGCCGCCTCGGTGGCCGCTCGGGACCGGGAGCGGGGCGCCCGAGCAAGCTCTACCGGCGCGCCGACGCCCAGGTCACGGTGTCGCTCCCCGAGCGCAGGTACGACCTGGTCGGCCACATCCTGGCGCGCGGCGTCGAGCTGACGCGCGACGGCCGGGCGCTCGACGACGCGATCCACGCCGCGGCGGCGGAGAGCGGTCGTGAGATCGGCGGCACGGCCACCTCGGACGACCTTCCGGCGTTCACCGGCGTGCTCGCCGGCCAGGGCTTCGAGCCACGGGTCGAGGACGACACCGTGCTGCTGGCCAACTGCCCGTTCGACACGCTCGCGCAGACGCACACCGCGCTCGTGTGCGGGCTCAACCAGGCCTTCGTCCAGGGCGTCGCCGACGGCGTCGGCTGCCCGGGGGCGACCGCGCGCCTGGAGCCGGAGCCGGGCTGGTGCTGCGTGAAGGTCCGGGTCAGCCGAGGTTCTTGAGGTGCGGCTGCACCTCGGCGGCGGCGTCGGCGCCGTACGACTCCTCGACGCGCGCCAGGAACTGCGCAGACGTGAACGCGTACTCCTGGGTGCCGACCGTCTCCACGACGTACGCCGCGAGGACGCAGCCCACCTGGGCCGCGCGCTCGTGGCCGAGGCCCCACGCCAGCGCGGCGAGGAAGCCGGAGCGGAAGGCGTCGCCGACGCCCGTCGGCTCGACGGCGGTGACGTTGGCGGCGGCGGAGAGCACGAGGGTCGGCAGGCCGCGGCCCTGGACCCGGACGCCGTCCTTGCCGAGCGTGGTGACCTGCACGCCGACGCGGTCGAGCACCTCGTCGGCGGTCCAGCCGGTCTTCTGCTCGATCATGTGCGACTCGTACTCGTTGGAGAAGAGGATCGCGGCACCGTCGATGAGCTTGCGGATCAGCTCGCCGTCGCTGAAGGCGAGCTGCTGGCTCGGGTCGGCGATGAACGGGTAGCCGCGCTGGCGGCACTCGTCGGTGTGCCGGAGCATGCCGTCGGGGTCGTCGGCGCCGATCAGGACGTAGTCGGGGGTGCCGACGCGCTCGACGACCGGCCCGAGCTCGATCAACCGCGCCTCGCTCATCGCGCCCGGGTAGAACGACGCGATCTGGGCGCCGGTCGGGTCGGTGGTGCAGACGAACCGGGCCGTGTGCCGGGTGTCCGAGATCCGCACGTGCGAGCAGTTGACGCCGTGCCGCTCCAGCCAGGAGCGGTAGTCGGCGAAGTCCTCCCCGGCTGCTCCGACGAGCACCGGGCTCAGGCCGAGCTGGCCCAGGCCGAAGCACATGTTGGCCGCGACGCCGCCGCGGCGGATCTCGAGGTCGTCGACGAGGAACGAGAGCGAGATCTTGTCCAGCTGCTCGACGACCAGGGAGTCGGCGAACTTGCCCTGGAAGCTCATCAGGTGGTCCGTGGCGATGGAGCCGGCGATCAGCAGCGACATGACACGGAACACTACCGATCGGTACTCGTAGGAGTACTAATCGGTAGCGCCTAGCGTCGAAGCATGACCGCACCCCGACTGGCCTATGACGACCTCGCCTCGCCCGCCGAGATGAACGCCGACTGCCTCGCCGCCCAGGCGGCCCTGACCGGCCCGCTCACCGCCGCCGCGAGCCGGCTCTCGCAGGAGCAGACCAAGCGCGCGGAGATCGAGATCCCCGCGGCCGCCGCCCGCCTGGCCGCCGCGATCTACGGCGACGCCTGACCCCACGACGTACGAAAGCCCCCGTCCGGCAGCGCCGGACGGGGGCTTTCGCGTCAGATCAGTGGAAGCTGTCCCCGCACGCGCACGAGCCGGTCGCGTTCGGGTTGTCGATCGTGAAGCCCTGCTTCTCGATCGAGTCGACGAAGTCGATCATCGCGCCGTTGAGGTAGGGGACGCTCATCCGGTCGACGACCACGGACACGCCGTCGAAGTCGGTGACGACGTCGCCGTCGAGGCTGCGCTCGTCGAAGAAGAGCTGGTAGCGGAGGCCGGAGCAGCCGCCGGGCTGCACCGAGATGCGCAGCGACAGGTCGTCGCGGCCCTCCTGCTCGAGGAGGCTCTTCACCTTGCCGGCTGCGACATCGCTCAGGTTGATCTGGTCGGTGCGGCGCTCGGTGGTGGTCTCGACCTGCTCGGTCATGTGCGTTCTCCCAAGGTCGGAGGAAGTCTGGTACTGGCTCCAATGGTCGCACACGTGCGGTTATTCCCCGGACATCAGCGCGACCACGTGCGGGCGATGCGCTCGGCCAGGTCGGCCAGCGCGCCGGCCGGGTCGCCGAAGGCCCGCTCCTCGCCCGCCGCCTCGACGAGCGAGTACGCCGACTCGACGCCGAGCGCGCGCATCTCGCGCGAGCCGACGTGGACCTGCCCCGCGAGGACCACGCACGGGCGCAGCGCC
Organism: Nocardioides sp. Root1257; assembly: GCF_001425175.1. Lineage (GTDB taxonomy): Bacteria > Actinomycetota > Actinomycetes > Propionibacteriales > Nocardioidaceae > Nocardioides. The sequence goes on from NZ_LMDV01000001.1 coordinate 782,891, forward strand.
TCGCCGGCGATCTCGGCGACGCCGTACGGCACCTTGCCGCCCCGGCTGGAGTAGTCGAAGGCACCCTCGCCGGTCACGACCAGGTCGGCGGCGCGCGCCCGCTCGGCGAGCCGCAGCGCGCCGGCGACCAGCCCGATCCCGGGCTCCCGGGTACCGCCCAGGAGGAGCACCGCGAAGCCCAGCCCGCCAGCGGCGCCGGCGCCATCCGCGAGCGCCACCTTGCGGTCGGTCGCCGCCGCGAGCTCCTGCAGCCAGCCGTCGACGACCGGCAGCCGCTCCTCGGGGATGCCCTTCTGCGGCCCGAACACCTTGGTCGCGCCGAACAGGCCGGTCAGCGGGTTGTCGACGTCGGTGGCGGCGACCAGCTCGACGTCGAGTGCCGGAAGCTCGACCGACGTGATGCCAGCCAGCCCGGCGACGCCCGCGTCCAGGGGCCGGTCCGCGGTGGCGCCGAGGGCGGCGAGCATCCCCGCTCCCCCGTCGTTGGTGCCGCTGCCGCCCAGGCCGAGCACCACCCGGGTCGCGCCGGCGTCGACGGCCGCGGCGACGAGCTCGCCGACGCCGTACGTCGTGGCCGCCTCGGCCCCTTCTGCCCGGGCCAAGTGCAGGCCGCACGCCTGCGCCGTCTCGACGTACGCCGTGCCGTCGTGGACCAGCAGTGTCGCCGGGGTCGGCTCGCCGTGCGGACCCCGCACGGTCACCGCCAGCAGCTCGCCGCCGAGCGCCTCGTGCAGCACGTCGACGAAGCCCGGGCCACCGTCCGCCATCGGCGCGAGGTCGAGCTCGTCGCCGGGCGCCCGCCGGCGCCAGCCCGTCGCGATCGCCTCAGCGGCCTCGACCGCGGTGAGCGTGCCGGCGAACTTGTCGGGCGCCACCAGAACTCGCATGCGGCCATCCTGTCGGACTCCCTAGGGTCTGCGGTGTGGCAGGCATGAGGATCCGACCGATGACCCCCGACGACGTACCGGCTGCCGAGCGGGTGAGCGACGACGGCTTCTTCGAGCTCGACACCCGGATGCAGCGGCTCTCCGGCCCGGCGCCCGAGCGCCGCTCGGACCCGCACCGCGCGGTCTGGATGGAGCGGACGCTGCACCTAGTCACGACGGATCCCGGCGGCTGCTGGGTCGCCGAGGACGAGACCGGGATGGTCGGCATGGCGACGTCGTACCGCCGCGAGACGATGTGGTGCCTCGCGACGTACGCCGTGCTGCCGGGCCGCCAGGGACAGGGCATCGGCAAGCCGCTGCTCGCCGCCGCGATGGACCACGGCCGGGCGTGCACCCGCGGGATGCTCTCGTCGTCCTCGGACCCGAAGGCGGTCCGGGTCTACCACCAGGCCGGGTTCGAGCTGCACCCGCAGATGTACCTGACCGGCACCGTGGACCGCTCGACGCTGCCGGTGGTCGAGAAGGTCCGCGAGGGCGGGGCCTCCGACGTCGACCTGATGGACAGCCTCGACCGCGGCACCCGCGGTGCCGCCCACGGCCCGGACCACGAGCTGATGCTGAGGTCGTGGCGGCTGCTGGTGTCGGACACGACCACCGGGTCGGGCTACGCCTACCTCAACGAGCGCGGTCAGCTGGCGCTGCTCGCCGCGACCAACCGGCGCACGGCGACCCGGCTGCTGTGGGCCGCCCTGGCCGACGGTCCGGAGCAGGTCACCATCGCCCACATCACCGGCGCCAACCAGTGGGTGCTCGACGTCGGGTTCGCCGCGCGTCTCGAGCTGCACCAGGAGGGATATCTCGGGCTGCGCGGGATGAAGCCGCCCTCGCCGTACGTTCACAACGGTGCGCTGCTGTGACCGCCCGGTCCGACGAGCAGAGCCCGCGAGAATAGGATCAGGACATGACCACCGTGGACCTCCCGCTGCTCCCCCTCGGCCGTGGCGTCGACCTCAACAGCGAGCGTGGCGTCGAGTGCCCCGGTGACCTGCCGGCCGCGTCCGACCCCGACCTGGTCGCGCGGGCCCTGGCCGCCAAGGCGGCGCTGGGCGACAAGGTCTTCGTGCTGGGCCACCACTACCAGCGCGACGAGGTCATCCAGTTCGCCGACGTCACCGGCGACTCGTTCAAGCTCGCGCGGGACGCGGCGGCCCGGCCGGACGCCGAGTTCATCGTCTTCTGCGGCGTCCACTTCATGGCCGAGTCGGCCGACATCCTCACCGGCTCGCAGCAGCAGGTGATCCTCCCCGACCTCGCCGCCGGCTGCTCGATGGCCGACATGGCGCGCCTCACCCAGGTCGAGATGGCCTGGGAGGCGATGACCGCCGCGGGTGTCGCCGATTCCGTCGTCCCGGTGACCTACATGAACTCCAGCGCCGACATCAAGGCGTTCTGCGGCCGCAACGGCGGTGTCGTCTGCACCTCGAGCAACGCCGAGGTCGCCCTGGAGTGGGCGTTCGAGCAGAAGCCGGACGCGAAGGTGCTCTTCCTGCCCGACCAGCACCTCGGCCGCAACACCGCCGTGCTCAAGATGGGCCTCACCCTCGACGACTGCGTCGTCTGGGACCCGCACCGGCCCAACGGCGGCCTCACCGAGGAGGAGCTGCGCGACGCCACGATGATCCTCTGGAAGGGCCACTGCTCCGTGCACGGCCGCTTCTCGGAGGAGGTCGTCGACGAGCTGCGCGCGACCATCCCGGACATCCAGATCCTGGTGCACCCGGAGTGCAAGCACGAGGTCGTGCTCAAGGCCGACCTGGTCGGCTCCACGGAGTTCATCATCAGCACGATCGAGGCGGCGCCGGCCGGCTCCAGCTGGGCGATCGGCACCGAGCTCAACCTGGTCAAGCGGCTCGCCGCGGCCCACCCCGACAAGCGGATCACGTTCCTCGACAAGACCGTCTGCTACTGCTCGACGATGAACCGCATCGACCTCCCGCATTTCGTGTGGGCGATGGAGTCGCTGGTCGCGGGCCAGGTCGTGAACCGGATCGAGGTCGACCCGGAGACCGAGAAGCACGCGCTGGTCGCGCTCGAACGGATGCTGGCCCTGCCGGGCAAGACCCACAAGGACTGATCGCCCCGGCTCGTTGAATCGAGACTTGTGACGACCGAGTCGGGACTTCTGAACGCCGCTCGGGTCAGAACTCTCGACTCAACCGGAGAAAGTACCGACTCAAGCGTCAGAACTCTCGATTTCAACTCAGTCGGGCAGCTCGAACCAGGCGCAGGTGCCGGCGTACGGCGAGTCCGTGAGGCCGATCCGGCCCCCGTGCGCCTCGACGATCCGCCGGCAGGTGGTGAGACCGATGCCCGAGCCCTCGATGTCCTCGTCGACCCGGGCGAGTGGCTGGAAGACCCGCTCCTGCTGGTCCGCGGGGATGCCGGGGCCGCGGTCGCACACCTCGATCCGCCAGCGATCGCCGAGACGGGTGCCGTCGACCTCGATGTGGGCGGGCTGACCCGGACGCACGAACTTGGCCGCGTTCGCGACGAGGTTCTGCAGGACGGCGCGCAGCTGCACGGGGTCGCCGGTGACCGTCGGCAGGTCGCCGACGACGACGGTCGCGCCCTCGAGCGCGGTCCGCAGGTCCTCGCGCACGTCGGCGAAGACCGCCGCCAGGTCGACCGGGACGCGCTGGAGCTCGCCACCGACCCGGGCGAAGGCGAGCAGGTCGTTGATCAGTGACTGCATCCGGTCCGCGCCGCCGATGGCGCGCTGGACGAGGAACGCGAGGTCGGCGTCCTCGTCGACCTCCTCGTCCATCATCTTCAGCGACAGCGTCACCGCCGTGAGGGGGTTGCGCAGGTCGTGGCTGACCTGGCCCGCGAACGCCGCGAGCTGCTCGTTGGACCGCTCGAGCTCGCGGGTGCGCAGCTCCAGCTCGAGCAGGTCGACGACCCGGTCGGCGAGGCCGACCAGTGCGTGCTCCTGCTCGTCGGTGAGGGACCGCGGCACCTCGTCGAAGACGCACAGCGTGCCGATCACGACGTCCTCGGGCGTCCGCAGCTGGTGGGTGGCGTAGAACCGGACGTTGCCGATCACCCCGGTGACGAACGGGTTGTCCCGGAACCGCGGGTCGAGGCTGGCGTCCGGCACCACGACCGGCCGGCCCGAGTGGAGCACGACGTTGCACATCGAGTCCTCGCGGCTGCACACCGAGGCGTCGAACCCGTGCGTGGCGACCTGGTGCTGCTCGGAGTCGGTGATCAGGTTGATCGTCGCCATCGGGGTCTGGGCGACCTGGGCCGCGATCTCGACGATCGCGAGCAGGTCGGCCCGCGGGGGCTGCACCAGGACCTGGTACTTCCCGATCTCGGCGACGCGCATCCCGTCCTGCAGCTGGTCCTGCACCGAGCTCGTCACGGTCATGGCCCCCCAATGGCTCATCCGGTCGTCGGCCCGCAGGTTAGTACGCCGCCCCCTCGACCTGCCAGCGACTCACTGCCCCGGGCGCTGGAATCCGGTCGGCGGGCCGCCCGTGCCCCCGAACCCGCCGGGACCACCGAGCTGCACCCGGTTGTTCGTCTCGGTGTCGCCGGTCGGCAGCGCCGCGTCGAGGTCGGCGAGGACGACCTCGTCGCCCTTCGCCAGACCGTCGGTGATCTCGACCCGCGTCGCACCCGTGACCCCCGTCGTGACCGGGGTCGGCGTTGCGACGCCGTCCTCGAGCAGGGTCACCCGACCGTCGGAGACCGCGGAGGCCGGGACGGTCACCACGTCGGACGCCGTACCGGTCACGACGGCGACGGAGGCGGTCAGGCCCGTGGCGATGTCGAGGTGCTTGCGGCGCAGCGTGATCGTCACGGCGTACGTCGAGTCGCTGGCGGGCACCGAGCTGACCTGGGTGACGGCGCCCCGCAGTGCGGTGTCGGCACCGGCCGGGGTCGCCCGGGCGACCTGCCCGACCTCGAGCTCCTGCACCTGCGTGCTGGACACGGACACCTGCACGGTGGTGGTGCCCTGGGAGACCAGGACGAAGACCGCGGTCCCGGCGGCGACCGAGTCCCCGGCACCGGCGTCGACCGCGACGACCCTGCCTGCGAACGGCGCGGTCACGGTCGCCATCGCGAGCTCCTGCTGCGCGGTGAGCAGGTCGGCCCGGGCCTGGTCGATCGAGGCCTGGTCCTTCGCGAGCGTCGCCGCGGTGACGGTCCCGCCGCTCATCCCGCTGCTGCTCCCGGTCGTGGCCGCCACGAGCACGATGGCGGGCTCGTCGGCCGTCGTCGCGACGGCGGCGTTCGCGGCGGCGCTGGTCTCGTCACCCAGCGCCGCGGTCAGCGTGTCGGCGAGCGCCTCGAGGGCGTCCTGGAGCGCCTGCTGGTCGGTGGCGACCTGCTGCTGCGCCGCCTGGACGGCGGTGAGCGCGTCGCTGCACTCCTGGCTGACCGCTGCCTCGGGGGTCGCGGTGCAGGCCGCCTGCTGAGCCGCGAGCGCGTCCTGCGCCGCCGCCAGCGACGTCGACACCGCCGTCTGCGCGGTCAGCACCGCCTGCTGCTGCGCAGCGAGGGCGTCCAGGTCGACGCCGCTGTCGTCATCGGGGTCGGTCGACGGGCTCGCCGAGGGTGACTGGCCCTGCGGAGACTCGCCCTGCGGCGACTGGCCCTGCGGCGACTGACCGCCGGACTGCGGCACCTGGCCGCCGGACTGGGGCGACTGGGTGTCCCCGGTGCTCGCGTCCGAGACCGCCTCGGTCTGGGCCGCGATGTCCGACTCGAGCTGGGCACGGGCCGAGGCCAGCGTCGAGCGGGCCCGCTGCACGGCCTCCCGCAGGCTCCCGTCGTCGAGGCGGCCGAGCACCTGGCCGGCCGTCACCTTCTCGCCCGGCTCCACGGTCACCCGGGCCACCGTGCCGGACGTGGCGAACGCCAGGTCGGCACGACCGGCCGGCTCGACCGTGCCGGTCAGGTCGACGGTCTCCTCAAGGTCGCCGATGGTCGCGCGTGCGGTGCGGTACGACGGGTCGTCGGCGGCCGCGGCGTACCCGGCGTACCCGACGCCCGCCACCGCGAGCACGGCGACGCCGGCGATCAGGCGGCGTGGGATCCTCACGCGGCACCGCCCTCCGGGCCGCGCATCCCGCCGCCGCCGAAGCCGGTGCTGCACTGGCCGTCGACGGGGTCGGAGACGCTGATCGTCGTGGCCACGACGGCGCCGGTGTCGTCGCTGTCGCCGCGGGCGGTGACGCAGCGGCCGACGGCGACCGCGGTGGCCTTCGCCTTCGCCTGTGTCGTGTACGTCGTGTCGTCGCCGACCGTGACGGAGACGTCGGACGTGTCCTCGCTGCCCGGCTGGGTCGCGCTGACGGTGAAGCCGGTCGAGGACACCGCGGTGACCTCGCCGACGGTGCCGAACCCACCGCCGCGCGCGCCGCCGGGACCACCCGAGGGCATGTCGGACGGCATGTCCGTGGGCATGTCGGTGGGCATCCCGGACGGGGCGCCGTCAGGCCGCTGTCCGCCGCCGAAGCCGCAGCTGTCGCCGTCGGCCGCCGCGGTGATCCGCACGGTGGCGGCGGTCTCGTCGTCGTCGGCGGTGGTCACCATGACGCAGCTGCCGACGGTGACATCGGCGAGCGTGGCGTCGACCTGCTGGGTGAAGGTCGTGGACTTCGTCCAGCTGACGGCGACCTGGCCGTTCTGGTCGTTCTGCACCTGGGCGGTGCTGCCGCTGACCGCGGCGACGGTGCCGGAGGCACCGGGCGCGGCGCCGCCCTGGGCGGCGTTCGGTGCTCCCCCAGCCTGCGCGGCGGCGCCGGAGGTGTCGGTGGCGGCGTCGTCGCTGCCGCCGCCGCACGCGGCGAGGGTGGCGACGAGCAGCACAGACGAGGCGGTGGCGAGGGTGACGCGGGTGAGGTTCACGGGGTGCCTTTCGTGGCGGGGAGCGCGGCTCATTCGCTGCGCAGGGCGTCGATCGGGGTCAGGCGGGCGGCGCGGCTGGCGGGGTAGACCCCGAACCCGACGCCCAGGGCGAGCGCGGTCAGCAGCGCCGCGACGGTGGCCAGCAGGGAGAGCGTCACCGGCTGGTCGATGAGGGGTGGCAGCACCCAGGAGCCGACGACGCCGACGAGGATCCCGACCACCCCGCCCGCGAGACCGAGCATCGAGGCCTCGACCAGGAACTGCCGCCCGATCACGCTCGGGGTCGCCCCGAGAGCCTTGCGCAGCCCGATCTCGCGGATCCGCTCCGTGACCGAGACCAGCATGATGTTCATGACGCCGACCCCGCCGACCAGCAGGGAGATCGCGGCGATGCCGGTGAGCAGCACCGTGAGCGTCTTGTTGGTCGAGTTGGCCGTCTCCACCAGCGACTCCTGGGTGGAGATGCTGAAGTCGGCCTCAGCGGTCGTGACGCCGTGCCGGGTGGCCAGCAGGCTCTGGACCTCCTGGTACGCCGCGCTCAGCGTGCCGGACGAGGCGGCCTCGACGTAGATCGTCGACACGGCACCCGAGGTCGAGCCGCTGAGCGCCTTGGCCGTGCTGATCGGCACGACCGCCTGGTCGTCCTCGGTGCTGCCCGAGTCGGAGGATCCGCTGGAGTCGAGGACCCCGATGACCGTGAGCTGCTGGCCGCCGATCGAGACCGTCTGCCCGACCGGGCTGCCGAACGAGAAGAGCTCGCTCGCGGTGTCAGGCCCGAGCACGACCACCTTCGCGCCCGAGGCCAGCTCGTCGTCGGTGAAGAACCGGCCCGAGGTGAGCGTGCGGGCCCGTACGTCGAGCCAGTCGGTCGTCGTGCCGACCACCGACGTCGTCCAGTTGGTCTCCCCGGCCGTCACGGCCGTGGAGGTCGAGGTCGTCGGGGCGACCCGGCTGACGTCGGGGGCGGCGGTGCGGTCGGCGATCGCGGTGGCGTCGTCGAGGGTGAGCGTGGTCGCGGAGCCGAAGCCGCCGCGCATGCCACCCGAGTCGGTGCTGCTGCCCGGCGACACGATCAGCAGGTTGCTGCCGAGGGCGTCGATCTGGTCGCGCACCTTGTCCTGGGCGCCCTGGCCGAAGCCGACGGTGAGGATGACCGAGGCGATGCCGATGACGATGCCGAGCATCGTGAGCAGGGATCGCATCCGGTGCGCGCGGACGGCCTCGGCGCCGGCGCGCAGGGTCTCGGCCCAGTTCATGCCGACACCCCCGCCCGCGCGGTCGGGTTGTCCGAGGTGATCTGGCCGTCGCTGATCACGAGGTTGCGACCGGCGCGCTCGGCGACGTCCTTCTCGTGCGTGATCAGCACGATCGTGCGACCGGCGTCGTGCAGCTCGTCCAGCAGGTCGAGCACGTCCGCGGTCGAGCGGGAGTCGAGGTTGCCGGTCGGCTCGTCGGCCAGGATCATCGCCGGCTCGGTGACCAGGGCCCGAGCGACCGCGACGCGCTGCTGCTGTCCGCCGGACAGCTCGCCCGGACGGTTCTCGGTCCGATCGGCGAGGCCGACCCGGGTCAGGGCCGCGACGGCACGCTCGCGTCGCACGTGACGGGGCACCCCGGCGTACACGAGCGGCAGCTCGACGTTGCGCCAGGCGGGCAGGCTGGCCAGCAGGTTGAACTGCTGGAAGACGAAGCCGATGCGCCGGTTGCGGACCTCGGCGAGCTGCGCCTCGGTCATCGTCGACACGTCCTCGCCGGCGAGCAGGTAGCTGCCGGCGGTGGGGTTGTCGAGGCAGCCGAGGATGTTCATCAGCGTCGACTTGCCGGAGCCCGAGGGGCCGACGACGGCGACGTACTCACCCTCGCTGATGGCGGTGTCGATGCCGCAGAGCGCCTCGAACTCGAGGGTGCCGGAGCGGTAGGTCTTGCGGATGCCGTCGAGCTGGATGATCGGCTCGCTCACTGGCCGGGACCCGTCATCTGCGGCTGGCCGTTGCCGCCCATCTGGCTGAAGTCGGGCATCTCGCCGCCCGGGAAGCCCTGCTGGCCGCCCTCGCCGGTGTCGCCGCCGCCGCCGGTGGGGCGGGTGAAGCCGGGCACGACGATCGTGTCGCCCTCGGCGAGACCGGAGAGGATCTCGGTGGTCATGCCGTAGGTCTCGCCGGTCTTCACCTCGACCTCGGTCTCCTTGCCGCCGTCGACCTTGGTGGCGTACGTCGCGCCGTCCTTGGTCGTCAGGGCTCGGCTGGCGACGGTGAGGACGTCGTCGCGCTGCTTGACGATGATCGTCGCGGTGGCGGAGACGCCGGCGTACAGGTCCTTCTGCTTGCCGGTGACGGCGATCGTGACCGGGAAGACGGCCGCCCCGCTGTCGTTGGTCTCGGCGACCAGGCCGACCTCGGAGACGGTGCCGTAGACGGTGTCGGTGACCCCGGTGACCGCGATCTCGACCTGGAGCCCCTTCTTGAGCTGGTCGACGTCCGCGGCCGCGACGGTCGCGTCCACGACGTACGAGCCGGTGGCGACGATCGAGATCGTCCCGGTGGACGTGTCGGTGCTGCTGCTGTCGGCGGCCGTGTCGGCGCCGCCGGTCGAGCCGGAGCCCGAGCCCACCGTGTCGCCCTTGCTGAGGTCGACGGACGTCACGGTGCCGCCGATGGTGGCCCGCAGAGTGGCGTCGGTGACGGCCTGGCGGGCGTCGGCGAGGGTGGCGCGAGCCGAGACCACCGCGGCCTCGTCGGCCGCGACCTGGACGTCGCTGGCGCCCGCGTCCTCGTCCTCGTCGAGCTGGGTCTGTGCGGCGTCGAGCGAGGACGCCGCCGCCGTGCGCGTCGCGACCAGCGCCGCCTTCCCGACGGTGGCGAGCACGTCGCCCTTGTGCACCTTGTCGCCCTCGGCGACGGCGACCCGGGTCACCGTCCCGGAGACCGCGAACGACTCGTCGCTGGTCCTGCTGGCCGCCAGGGTGCCGTCGGCGGAGACGGTCTCCCGCACGGTCTGGGTGGACACGGTGGCGGTCGTGCTGGTGGCGGCCTGCGAGCTGTCACGGGTGAGCAGCCAGGCACCGGTGCTCGCGACCGCGACCAGCACCGCGAGGGCACCGACCAGCAGGATCCGCGAGCGGCGACGGGTAGGCAGTCGCACGGTCTTCCTCTCGACGTCGAATCGTCGCAGGACCGGCGGTCCCGCGACGGAGACGATGCCGAGCCGGGCTGTGGCGCTCCTCGGGTCGACCTGTGCGTGGGCTGTGGTCGACCTGCCGACAGGCTGCCTAGAGCCCGGGGGCGCCCCAGACGGCCAGCCAGCGGCCGAGGTCCTGCTCCATCGGGAGCTCCCCGGCGAGGGTGTCCCTCAGCTGGATCTCGAGCAGGTTGTCGCGCTGCTTCTCCGCGCCGGGCACGGGGGCGAAGGCGTAGAACGTGCCCTGCTTGTAGAGGTAGACCAGGCCGACCCGGCGACCGTCGGCACCGACGAACGGGATCAGCGAGCACAGCAGGCCGGGACCGAACCCGTGGTCCTCGAGCGAGGTGTTGACGGCGTGCAGGTCGGTGCAGAGGTCGCCGATCCCCTCGGCGTCGTCGGGGTCGTCGTGGACCACCAGCCAGGTGAAGCCGAACTCGTCCTGGCTGAGCCCGACGTCGGGCTCGTCCGGGTCGGCGTTCAGGAGCTCGACCACGTCGGCCTGCACCTGCGCGAACGCGTTGCCGCTCGCCGCGCGGTAGCAGACCGACCCGGCGCCCGTGGGGCGCAGACCCAGCGTCGTCTCCAGCGTGATCGCCGCGCTCGGGACCAGGAAGAGCGAGTCGAGCTGCGGTGCCTTCGGCTTGCTGCGGCCGGCGATGACGTCCCAGAAGCCCACTACGACGGCCCGGTCACGCGGAGCGGTTCAGCTCGGCGCGGATGCTCGCGAGCTGCTCGAGCCGCTGCTCGAGCGTCGGGTGCGTCGAGGTCAGGGTGCGCAGGGAGACGCCCTTGACGGCCGGCGCGATGAAGAACGCGTTCATCGGCTGCGAGGCCCGCAGGTCGCGGTCCGGGATGGTGTTGATCTCGCCGGTGATCTTCTGGAGTGCCGAGGCGAGCGCCTCCGGCTTCATCGTCAGGTAGGCGCCGGACCGGTCCGCCGACAGCTCGCGGTAGCGCGAGAGCAGCTTGAGGAGCAGGAAGCTGACGGCGTACGTCACCAGGCTGACGATCAGCACGACCAGCCAGACCGGCAGTCCACCGTTGTTGTTGTCGCGGCGCCCGCCGCCGAAGAACGCGCCGTACTGCGCCCCCCGGGTGAGCATGCCGGCGAGGATGCCCGCCGACGAGGCGAAGGTCATCACCAGGACGTCGCGGTGCGCGACGTGGGAGAGCTCGTGCGCCAGGACGCCCTCGAGCTCCTCGGCGCTCAGCATCTGGAGGATGCCGGTCGTGACGACCACGACCGAGCGGTCGGGAGACCGGCCGGTCGCGAAGGCGTTGGGCAGGTGGGTGTCGGCGATGCCGACCCGGGGCTTGGGCATGTCGGCGAGGGCGCAGAGCCGCTCGATCATGTCGTGGAGCTCCGGCGCCTGCTGGGGGCTGACCTCGCGCGCGCCCATCGCCTTCATGGCGACGGTGTCGGACTTGTACCACTGGAACCACACCAGCCCGAGGCCACCGAGACCGATGAGGATCCCGATCCCGACACCGCCGTAGCTCCAGAAGACCGACATCAGGATGACGACGAGGCCGACGAAGAGCCCACCGAGCAGGAACATCACCAGCGTCATCCGGGCGGTGAGCCCGGCGTCGCCGACGAATCGTGTGCGTGCCATGCCCCTATTCTCCGGGGTCACTCAAGGCGTCAGGCGGTGTCGCCCTCGGCCTGCTTCTCCGCCTGCTTGTCGGGAGCGGGCTCCAGGGCCTCGGCGCCCTCGGTCGGCTCGATCGCCGGCGTGCTGCCGCCCTTGAGCGCGGCGAGCTCGGCCTCGACGTCGGCCTGCGAGCTCATCGCGTCGAGCTCGCGGGCGATGTCGTCGCCACCGCTGGTCGCGGTCACGTCGTCGAGCGCGCCGGAGGCGATCAGCTCGTCGATGGCGCCGGCGCGGGCCTGCATCTGCGCGGTCTTGTCCTCCGCGCGCTGGATGGCCGCGCCCACGTCGCCGAGCTCGTCGCCGATCCCCGACATCGCCTCGTTGATGCGGGTCTGCGCCTCGGCGGCGGTGTACGTCGCCTTGATCGTCTCCTTGCGGGTCCGGAACGCCTCCACCTTGGCCTGCAGGCGCTGCTGGGCGAGGACCAGCTTCTCCTCCTCCCCCTGCAGCTGCTGGAGCTGCGTCTTGAGGTCGGCGATCTGCGCGGTCAGGCCGGACTTGCGGGTCAGCGCCTCACGGGCGAGGTCCTCGCGGTCCATCGTGATGGCCTTCTGGGCCTGGTCCTGCAGCTTGGCGGACTGCTGCTCGAGCTGGTTGATCTGGAGCTCGACGCGCTTGCGGCTGGTCGCCACGTCAGCCACGCCACGGCGTACCTTCGCGAGCAGGTCGACCTGCCGCTGGTAGCTGTAGTCGAGGGTCTCGCGCGGGTCCTCCGCACGGTCGAGGGCCTTGTTGGCCTTCGAGCGGAAGATCAGGGTGAAGCGCTGCCAAAGTCCCATGCGGACGAGTCCCTCTCGAAACGATCTGGTCTGGGCCACAACCCTAGGCCACAGGTGAGGGGCGCAAAAGCAGGACAGCACGACGACGCCGGTAGTCTGGCGGTCAATCGTCCCTCCCAGTGAAGGCCCCGCGTTGTTCCGTCGCAGCAAGACCGAGTCCGCCCCCGAGACCCAGCCCACCAAGGTCGGCGGCAAGGGCCGCCCCACGCCGACCCGCAAGGAGGCCGAGGCAGCCGCGAAGGCGCGCGCCAAGGCCCCCCGCACGCGCAAGGAGCTGGCGGCCGCGCAGCGCTCGACCCGGTCGGAGTCCAGCAAGTCGATCCGGCAGGCGATGCGCGACGGCGACGAGCGCTACTACCCGGCCCGTGACAAGGGCCCCGAGCGCCGCTTCGTCCGCGACTTCGTGGACGCGCGCTTCTCCCTCGTCGAGCTGGTGATCCCGCTCCTGCTCGTGACGATGATCCTCGGCTACTCGGGCAACACCTCGCTCGCCCGGATCGGTAACACGCTGCTGCTGGGCACCGTCGTGATGGTTGCGCTCGACCTCTTCCTGCTGCGCTTCCGGCTACGCCGGGCCTACGACCTGCGCTTCCCCGGGCAGTCCGCCAAGGGCCTGACCTACTACGCCATCACCCGCTCGATGCAGATGAAGTTCATGCGGCTGCCCAAGGCGCGGGTGCGCATCGGGCAGCACCTGCCCGAGGACTACGACCGCTAGCTCGTCCTAGAAGCTGCGGCTCGGCGGGGACTGCGTCTTCGCCGGGTCCCGCTCGACGATCGGGTCGACGATCTCGTCGATCGCCTTCAGCGTCGCGTCGTCCAGGGTCACCCCGGACGCCTTGACGTTGTCGCTGACCTGCTCGGGGCGACTGGCGCCGATGATCGCCGCGGAGACGTTGTCGTTCTGCAGCACCCAGGCGACGGCGAGCTGGGCCAGCGACAGGCCGGCCTCGTCCGCGATCGGCCTCAGCTGCTGGACACGCTCGAGGACGTCGTCCTGGAGCCAGCGCTTGATCATGTTCGCGCCGCCCTTGTCGTCGGTGGCGCGGCTCCCCTCCGGTGCGGCCTGGCCGGGGAGGTACTTGCCCGTCAGCACGCCCTGGGCGATCGGCGACCAGACGATCTGGCCGATCCCGAGCTCCTCGCTCGTCGGCACCACCTCGGACTCGATGACGCGCCAGAGCAGGGAGTACTGCGGCTGGTTGGAGACGAGCGGGATGTGCAGCTCACGGGCCAGCGCGTGCGCCGCCCGGATCTCCTCCGCACGCCACTCGCTCACTCCGATGTAGAGGGCCTTGCCCTGCCGTACGACGTCGGCGAACGCCTCCATCGTCTCCTCGAGCGGCGTCTCGTGGTCGTAGCGGTGCGCCTGGTAGAGGTCGACGTAGTCGGTCTGCAGCCGCGTCAGGCTCCCGTTGATCGACTCGTGGATGTGCTTGCGGGACAGCCCGTGGTCGTTGTGCGCCCCCGGCCCGGTCGGCCAGTAGACCTTGGTGAAGATCTCCAGACCCTCGCGCCGCTCACCCTTGAGCGCCTCGCCCAGGACGGTCTCGGCCTTGGTGTTCGCATAGGCGTCGGCGGTGTCGAACGTCGTGATCCCCTCGTCCAGCGCGCGCCGTACGCACGCCGTCGCCGCGTCCTCCTCCACCTGGGACCCGTGGGTCAACCAGTTGCCGTACGCGATCTCCGAGATCTTGAGCCCGCTGCTGCCGAGGTTCCGAGTCTTCATGGGTCCGACCCTAGGACGCCGCTGGTTGAGGGTCGATCGGTGGTTGAGGAAGGCGCGCTCGGGTCGACGCCGCCGGTGGTTGAGGAAGGCGCGCCCGGGTCGACGCCGCCGGTGGTTGAGGAAGGCGCGCTAGCGCCTGTCTCGAAACCCCGGAAGCCGAGGCAGGGCGACGAGGCGGTCCGGGCGGCTAGGGGGTGGTGACGGTGACGCGGGTGCCGGTGGTGTCGGTGCCGTGCTGCCAGAGCCGGTGCGAGCCGTACCGATAGCTGATGTCGAAGCTCGTCACGTCCACGACGCCAGGCTGGGCGGGCGTGACGGTCATCAGGAGGTAGTCGCCGGAGGTGAGCCTCACATCGGCCGCCGGGCGTGCGTCGAGGCACAGGTCCTCGGGGGTTCCTTCGACCAGACCGATCACGTCCCGACTGCCGGCCGCGCAGACGGAGAACGCGATCGTCGACCCCGATGTGTCCTGGGCCAGGTTGGCCTCGACGTCCGTGACGGTCACGTCCTCCACGCCTTCGGGTACGCCGGGGTACGTGATGCCGACGCTCACGGGCGTCCCCACCGTCGCGCGGTCGAAGCCGACCTTGTTCCCCGGGGCATCGAACAGGCTCGGGTGCGTCCACCACCACACGGCGGCGAGGGATCCACAGATCAGGAGCAGGACACCCACTCCCACGACCGTGCGACGGCGCGTGGTTCCGGGCCGTCGCGCCACCGGAGCCGGTGCCTCCACGATGTCGGTCACGGGCCTCAGTCTGACACCGAACGGCTCCGAGCTCCTGCCGTCGGACGACACACCACGCACGACCTCGGGCCGCCAGACGGTGCCTGGTGTGTCATCGGCCGCTCACCTCCGGGCGTAGGCTCAACCGCCGACGACGACAGGGGCACGACATGGTGGCGAGCAGGTCAGCCCGCGAGCGGAAGGCGGCCGTGGAGGCTGGTCCGCTGGCCACGGTGAAGATCGATCTCGACGGCGACAAGCAGTTCCTCTACAAGATCGCCTGCACGACCTGCACCAGCAAGGGCGACCGCGCGTGGTCGACGCACCGGCCGGGCAGCGACAACGGCTACATGGCGGCGATGGACCGGTGGATCTTCCACCTCACCGAGAAGCACCCGGGGGCGGAGGCGCCGTGCCTCACGTACCTCGAGGCCGCCCAGCAGCGCCTGCACGAACGGCGCGAGCAGGCCTGACCTCACTGTCGGCGGCCGCCTCTAGGGTCGCGCCCATGAGCCCCTCGCAGCACGACTTCGACTTCGTCTTCGGCCGCTGGTCGGTGCGCAACCGCAAGCTCGTCGACGTCACCGACCCCACCTGCGACGAGTGGGTCGAGTTCGACGCAGCGAGCGAGGTCGGGCCCGTCCTCTCAGGCTTGGGCCACACCGACGAGATGACCGTCGCGGCACCAGCCGACGGGGGCCCGCCGTTCATCGGCTTCACCCTGAGGCTGTTCGACCCCGCCGACGGGACGTGGCGGATCTGGTGGAGCTCGACGCGCGCTCCGGGAGTCCTCGACACACCGGTGACCGGACGCTTCGAGGGTGGGCGCGGTGTCTTCGAGGCGTCTGACACGATCGCCGGCCGGCCGGTCGACGTCCGATTCGAGTGGCTGCGCGACCAGCCCGACCGCCCCACGTGGCAGCAGTCGTTCTCGTACGACGGCGGCGCGACCTGGACGATGAACTGGCAGATGTTCTTCACCCGTCCTCAGCCGTCGTAGTCGAGCACGACCTCTTCCGACGTCGGGTGCGCCTGGCAGGTCAGCACGTAGCCGCGCTCGATCTCGTCGGGCTCGAGGGCGTAGTTGGCGTCCATCGCGACGGTGCCGGTGACCAGCCGCGCCCGACAGGTGCCACAGACCCCGCCCTTGCAGGCGAACGGCAGGTCGGAGCGCACGGCGACCGCCGCGTCCAGCACTGGGTCGCCGTCGGGCCGCAGGTCGAACGACGACGAGCGACCCCCGAGGCGGACGGTGACGTGTGCGGCGCCGTCGACGGAGCCGGCGAGGTCGGCGAGCGGCGCGCGCGGGACCGGGTCGGCGTGGAAGAGCTCGCTGTGGACCTGCGCGTCCGGCACCCCGAGGTCGGCGACGGCCGCGCGGAGGTCGACAAGCATCTGCTGCGGCCCGCACAGGAACCACTGGGCGGAGGCAGCGTCGGGCAGCAGCGCCGTGGCGATCGCGCGCAGCCGCTCACCGTCGAGACGACCGGACAGCAGTTCGACGTCGGAGGCCTCGCGGGACAGCACGTGCACGATCTGGAGCCGGTCCGGGAACCGGTCCTTGAGGTCGTGCACCTCGTCGAGGAACATCACCGTGCGGTGCGTCCGGTTGGCGTAGACGAGCGTGACCGACGATGACGGCTCGGTCTCCAGGACCGCGGTCACGATCGAGAGCACCGGCGTGATCCCCGACCCGGCGGCCACGACCACGCAGTGCCGCGACGCGGCGGGGTCGAGGGCCGTGGTGAACCGGCCTGCCGGCGTCATCACGTCGAGCGTGTCACCGACGGACAGCGTCGACAGCACGCCCTCGCTGAAGGCCCCGCCGGGCAGGCGCTTCACGCCGATCCGGAGCCGGCCGGAGGACGGCGCGGTGCAGATCGAGTACGAGCGGCGTACGTCGTCGCCGCCGCGGATGTTGAGGTGCTGGCCGGGGGTGTAGACGAACTCGTCCGCGAGGTCGGGCGGCACCTCGAAGGTGAGCGCGACGGCGTCGTCGGTCAGCTCGTCGATCGCCGCGACCCGCAGCGCGTGGAAGGTGGCCGCCACTAGTGCGCCTTGAAGTGGTCGAACGGCTCCCGGCAGGCGCGGCACACCCACAGCGACTTGCACGCGGTCGACCCGAAACGGCTCGACTCGCGGGTGTCCGGGGACCCGCACTGCGGGCAGCGCACCGACAGCTGCAGTCCGACCGGCCCGTCGACGGGGCCCGGCGGGGCGACGCCGTACGCCGCGAGCTTGGCCTTCGCATCGTCGCTCATCCAGTCCGTCGTCCACGCCGGGGCGAGCACGAACTCGACGGTGACGTGCTGGTAGCCGGCGGAGGTCAACGCGTCGACGAGGTCGGTGCTGATGGTCTCCATCGCGGGGCATCCGGAGTAGGTCGGGGTGATCTGCACGTGCACGCGTCCCTGGTCGTCCTCGGTCACGTCGCGCAGGATCCCGAGGTCGGCGATGGTCACCACCGGCAGCTCGGGGTCGGGCAGATCGGCGGCGATCTTCCACGCGGCCGAGCGCTCCGCCGTCACCACGTCGCCCCCGGGTGCGAGCGGTGCAGGTGCTGCATGTCGGCGAGCAGGTGGCCGAGGTGCTCGGTGTGCAGACCGCGTCGACCGCCGCCGATGGCGGGCGCGACGTCGGGCACGGAGAGCGTCGCCTCGTGCACGACGCTCTCGATCCGGGCGAGCGTCGCGGCCCGCAGCGTCGACGGGTCGACCACCGCGCCCTCGACCGGTGCGAAGAGCTCCTCGACGTGCGGCCACTCCCCCTCGAGCGCGGCCTGCATGCGGGCGTGCGACTCGTCGGTGCCGTCCCCCAGCCGCAGCGTCCAGAGGCGCGCGTGGTCGCGGTGGTAGGCGACCTCCTTCACGGCCTTCGCCGCGATCGCGGCCAGCGTCGGGTCGGTGCCGCGGGCCAGCGCGGCGTACAGCTCGCCCTGGTAGGCCGAGAGGATGAGCAGGCGGGCCATCGCCACGCCGAAGTCGGTCTGCGGGCGCTCCACGAGCCAGACGTTGCGGAAGTCGCGGTCGTCGCGCAGGTAGGCCAGGTCGTCCTCGGAGCGACCCGCGCCCTCGACGACGCCGGCGTACGAGAGCAGCGACCGCGCCTGCCCGAGCTGGTCGAGGCCGATGTTGGCGAGCGCGAGGTCCTCCTCGAGCTCGGGCGCGCGGCTGATCCACCAGCCCATCCGCTGCGCCGAGACGAGCGCGTCGTCGGCCAGCGCCAGCACGTAGTCGAAGGAGGTCACAGGTGCTCCACTCCTTCGGGGACGTCGTAGAACGTCGGGTGCCGGTAGACCTTGTCGTCGGCCGGGTCGAAGAACGCGTCGCGCTCCCCCGGGTCCGAGGCGACGATCTCGGACGACGGCACCACCCACAGCGAGACGCCCTCCTGGCGGCGGGTGTAGACGTCGCGCGCGTTGCGCAGCGCCAGCTCGGCGTCGGGAGCGTGCAGCGACCCGACGTGCGTGTGCGAGAGCCCGCGCCGCGAGCGGACGAACACCTCCCACAGCGGCCACGCGGTACTCACGCCGCGCCCTCCGCCCGCGCCGCCCGCTTCGCCTCGTACGCCGTGGCAGCGTCGCGCACCCAGGCTCCCGCCTCGTGGGCGCCGACGCGGTGTGCCATCCGGTCGCGGTTGCACGGGCCGTTGCCGGCGATCACCTCGCCGAGCTCGGTGAAGTCGATCGGGCCGAAGTCGTAGTGCCCACGCTCCTCGCTCCACCGGATGTCGGGGTCGGGCAGCGTCAGCCCGAGGATCTCGGCCTGCGGCACCGTCATGTCGACGAAGCGCCGGCGCAGGTCGTCGTTGGAGAACCGCTTGATCCCCCACGCCATCGACTGCGCGGAGTTGGGTGAGCTGTCGTCGGGCGGGCCGAACATCATCAGCGACGGCCACCAGTAGCGGTCGACGGCGTCCTGCGCCATCGCGTGCTGCTCGGGCGTGCCGTGCGCCAGCGTGTGCAGGATCTCGAAGCCCTGCCGCTGGTGGAACGACTCCTCCTTGCAGACCCGCACCATGGCTCGCGCGTACGGGCCGTAGGAGCACCGGCACAGCGGCACCTGGTTGACGATCGCCGCGCCGTCGACCAGCCAGCCGATCGCCCCGACGTCGGCCCAGCTGAGCGTCGGGTAGTTGAAGATCGAGGAGTACTTCTGCCGGCCGGTGTGCAGCTGGTCGAGCAGGTCGGCCCGCTCGACGCCCAGGGTCTCGGCAGCGGCGTACAGGTAGAGGCCGTGGCCCGCCTCGTCCTGCACCTTCGCCATCAGGATCGCCTTGCGGCGCAGGCTGGGCGCCCGGCTGATCCAGTTGCCCTCCGGCTGCATCCCGATGATCTCGGAGTGCGCGTGCTGGGCGATCTGGCGGATCAGCGTGCGGCGGTAGGCGTCCGGCATCTCGTCGCGGGGCTCGACGCGGCCGTCGTCGGCGAGGAGGTCGTCGAAGGACATGTCCGGACGCTACCAGCATTTGTTACAGATCTGTGCATGTCGAGCGGCGACGTGTAACAGCCCCCGTGCTGACAGGATGACGGGCATGAGTGACGTGTCGGTCCGCATCGCCTGGTCCGACGACGCCCCGGCGATCGCCGAGCTGCAGCTGCGCTGCTGGCGCGAGACGTACGCCGGCGTCCTGCCGGCCGAGGCGCTCCCCACCGACGTCGAGGCCGCCGCCGGCGCGTGGCACGCGTCGCTGTCGCGACCGGGTGACGCCCGCAACCGGGTGCTCGTGGCCCTGGAGCGCAACCGCGTCGTCGGCTTCGCCATCACCTCGCCCGCCGGCGACCCCGACTGCGACCCGATCGTCGACGCCGAGCTCTCCGAGGTCACCATCGACCCCGCCGAGCGCGGCAAGGGCCACGGTTCACGGCTCCTCCAGGCCGCGGCCGACACCCTGGTCGCCGACCGGTTCCAGCGTGCCGTGCTCTGGTCGACGGCCGGCGACGACGCCCTCCGAACCTTCCTCACCGACGCCGGATGGGCGGCCGACGGCGCCCACCGCGAGCTCGACCTGGACGGCTCCGGCAGCACCCGGGTCAAGCAGGTCCGTCTGCACACCGCACTCACAGGTTGAACCTCTTGATTTCTCGGCCGCGAGGGTCAGGATGGGAGTCCCACACCAGATCGGGGACTGCCCATGTTCGGTCCGTTGCCCCAGTTCCACAGGGTGCTCGTCGTCCTCACCACCCTCGTCGCCGGCGTCCTCTCAGGCGCGTGGATCGGGCACTTCAGCCCGATGCCGGTCGCCGCGGTGGCTGGTGCCGCCTGGGGTGCCGTCGCCGGCCTGCTGCTCTCGTACGTCCTCGTGCACGACTTCCACCACTCGCGCCCGGTCCGGGTGCGGCGACACTGACGCACTAGCCTCTCCGGGGTGACCGAAGCCACGCTCGACCCGCGCGAGCGCTCCTCGATCATCCGCGACAGCCTCGGCGTGGGCGTCGCCACCGGCGCGTACGGCGTGGGCTTCGGCGCGGTCTCCGTAGCCGCCGGGCTCTCGGTGGCGCAGACCTGCGCCCTGTCGCTGCTGGTCTTCACCGGCGCCAGCCAGTTCGCCCTGGTCGGCGTGATCGCCACCGGGGGCGCGCCGATCTCCGGGGCCCTCAGCGCCATGCTGCTCGGCACCCGCAACACCCTCTACGGCCTGCGCCTCGCTCCCATGCTGCAGTGGCGCGGGTGGCGCCGGGCACTCGCGGCGCACGTGCTCATCGACGAGTCGACCGCGATGTCGGTGACCCGCGAGACGACCCCGGCCGCACGGCTCGGCTTCCTGACGACCGGCGTCTCGGTCTTCGTGCTCTGGAACGTCGCCACCTGCGCGGGCGCGGTCGCCGGCAACGCGATCGGGGACCCGCGCACCTACGGCCTCGACGCGGCGGTGGGCGCCGCGTTCCTCGCCCTGCTCTGGCCACGGCTGCACAGCCGACGCAACCAGGTGGTCGCCGTGGTCGCCGCCGCGGTCGCGCTCGGGGCGGTGCCGATCGTGCCCGCCGGCGTACCCGTCCTGGCGGCGGCCGCCGTCGCCCTGCTCGCCGGGATCCTCACGAAGGACCAGCCGCAGGAGCAGCAGCCGTGATCTGGGTGGCCATGGCGATCACGGGCGTCGGCTGCTACCTGCTCAAGCTGGCCGGTCTGTCCGTGCCGCCTCGGGTGCTGGAGCGGCCGCTGGTCGAGCGGGTCGCCGACTACATCCCGGTCGCCCTGCTCTCGGCCCTGATCGCCGTGCAGGTCTTCAGCCGAGGGCACGAGCTCGGGATCGATGCTCGTGCCCTCGGCCTCGGGGTCGCCGTGGTCCTGCTCCTGCTGCGGGCGCCCTTCCTCGTCGTGGTGTCCGGCGCCGCGCTGGCCGCGGCGCTGGTCCGTCTGCTCTAGGTGCTCCAGGTCAGACGGGCTGGACCTCCCCGAGCACCTCGAGCACGTCGACCGGCGAGTTGGCCGTGTCGAGGCGGCGCACCTGGTCGGGGTCGGTGAAGACCTGCGCCAGGCGAGCCATCAGCTTGAGGTGCTCGTTGCCGAGGGCGGCGACCGCCACGACGTACTTGACCTCGCGACCGTTCCAGTCGATGCCGTCCGGGTAGCGCACGAAGGAGAGCGCGGTGCGCCGTACGTCGCCCTTGGCCTCGTTGGTGCCGTGCGGGATGGCGAGGAGGTTGCCCATCGCCGTGGACACCGACCGCTCCCGCTCGTGCATGGCCGCGACGTACGACGCGTCGACGGCCCCGGCCGCGACCAGCAGCTCGCCGGCCCGGGTGATCGCCTCGTCGCGGGTGGCCGCGCCACCGTCGAGGACGATCGCCTCCTCGGCCAGCAGACCGGCGCCGTCACCCGACTCGGCGACAGGCTCGGTCGCCGCCGCAGGCGCCGTCCCGGCGATCGCGTTGCGGGCCCGGACCAGCTCGACGACCTCGTCGTACCTCGGGCTGGCCATGAAGTTCTCGACCGAGACGTGGACCGCCGACGGAGTCTGCTGCCGGGCCCGATCGGTGAGGTCCTCGTGGGTCACCACGATGTCGTGGTCGTCGCGCAGGTTGGCGATCGCCTGGTTGACGACCGTGACGTCGGTGAAGCCGGCGTCGTGGACCTTCTTGCGCAGCACCGAGGCGCCCATCGCGGAGGAGCCCATGCCGGCGTCGCAGGCGAAGACGATCGAGCGGACCCGGCCCGCGCCGACAGCGTTGCCGGTGAGGATCGCGGAGGCGACCGAGCTCTTGCCCTTCATGCCCTCCATCGCGCCGGTGGCACCGACGAGGTCGCCCTCGTCCGTGGACCGGTCGGTCTTGAGGAGCAGCGAGCCGACCAGGAATGAGACAAGCGCGGCGCCGAAGACACCGATGGTGATCCCGGCGAAGTCGCCGCCCGGGGTCTGGGCGTAGACCGCGATGATCGAGCCGGGTGCGGCCGGGGCGCGCAGGCCGACATCGAAGAGGGTCAGCAGGAAGACGCCCGTCATGCCGCCCGCGATGGTCGCGAGGATCATCTTCGGCTTCATCAGCACGTACGGGAAGTAGACCTCGTGGATGCCGCCGAAGAACTGGATGACCGCAGCACCCGGCGCGGACGCCTTGGCGATGCCGCGTCCGAAGACGGTGTACGCCATCAGCAGGCCGAGACCGGGGCCGGGGTTCGCCTCGAGCAGGAACAGCACCGACTGACCCTTGTCCGCGGCCTCCTGGATGCCGAGCGGGGTGAGCACGCCGTGATTGATCGCGTTGTTGAGGAAGAGCACCTTCGCCGGCTCGATGAAGACCGAGGTGAAGGGCAGCAAGTCGTGGTCGACCAGGAAGTTGACCGCGTCGCCGAGCCACTCGATGACCTGGCGGAGCACGGGCGCGAGTAGGAACATGCTCGCGATTGCCATCAGGCCGGCGAAGATGCCGGCCGAGAAGTTGTTGACGAGCATCTCGAAGCCTGGCTTGATCCGGTGGCTCCACAGTGCGTCGAGGCGCTTCATGCCCCAGGCAGTGAGCGGGCCCATGATCATCGCGCCCAGGAACATCGGCGAGCCGGTGCCGTTGTCCCCGAGGAAGATCGGGTCGCTCGTCGCCATGATCACGCCCATCACGGACATGGCGCCCACGACGCCGCCGCGGGTCTCGTAGACGAGCTTGCCGCCGGTGTAGGCGATCAGGATCGGCAGGAGGTAGTAGATGGTCGGGCCGACCATCGTCGCGATCTTCTCGTTCGGGATCCACCCGTCGGGGATGAAGAACGCCGTGATCAGGCCCCACGCGATGATCGCGCCGATGTTGGGCATGATCATGTTCGACAGGAACGTCCCGACACGTTGGACGTGAACCCGCGCACTCACCCGCTGACGGGTCGGAGTCTCCGGAGCTGCCGTGGTGGTCATCGCACCTTCTCTCGACGGACCGGCGCGCTGTGATGCCGGTCACCAGAATCTTTGAATGTGTTTATATGCCGCCGGAATTGCCCGAGTCAAGGGTTCAAACCAACATGACCGGGCCTATCCCCACATAAATGCGCTACAGTCGAGCGTCGAACCGAGCCCCTGGAGGAGAGACCGATGAAGGCCCTGCGCTTCTACGCCCCCGAGGACGTCCGCCTCGAGGACGTGCCCGAGCCCGTCTGCGGGCCCGACGAGGTCAAGCTGCGCGTGCGCAACTGCTCGACCTGCGGCACGGACGTGAAGATCTTCCACAACGGCCACCAGAACCTCACTCCCCCGCGCACCATCGGCCACGAGATCGCCGGCGAGGTCGTCGAGGTCGGCGCCGACGTCAACGCGACGTACGGCAGTGACTGGCAGGTCGGCGACCGGGCCCAGGTGATCGCCGCGGTCCCCTGCGGCGAGTGCCACGAGTGCCGCAAGGGCTGGATGGCGGTCTGCCAGAACCAGACCTCGGTCGGCTACCAGTACGACGGCGGCTTCGCCGAGTACATGATCGTGCCCCGCCAGGTCCTCAAGGTCGACGGCCTCAACCAGATCCCCGACAACGTCGGGTACGACGAGGCGTCGGCCGCCGAGCCGTTCGCCTGCGCGATCAACGCCCAGGAGCTGCTCGGCATCGAGGCCGGCGACACGGTCGTCGTCTTCGGCGCGGGCCCGATCGGCTGCATGCACATCCGGATCGCACGCGGCGTGCACCAGGCCGGTGCCATCTACCTCGTCGACGTCAACGCCGAGCGGCTCGCGATGTCGGCCGACGCCGTGAAGCCGGACGAGGTCATCAACGGCGCCGAGGTCGACGTCGTCGAGCGGGTCATGGAGCTGACCGGAGGCCGCGGCGCGGACGTCGTGATCACCGCCACCGCCGCGAACGTCACCCAGGAGCAGGCCATCTCGATGGCGGCGCGCAACGGCCGCATCTCGTTCTTCGGCGGACTGCCGAAGAACGACCCGTTCATCAAGTGCGACTCCAACCTGGTGCACTACCGCCAGCTGCACATCCACGGCGCCAACGGCTCGGCCCCCGAGCACAACAAGCGGGCGCTGGAGTACATCTCGTCCGGCCAGGTCCCGGTCAAGGACCTGATCACGCGCCACGTCCCGCTCGACGACGTGCTCTCCGCCTTCGACATCGTCAAGAAGGGCGAAGCCATCAAGGTCACCGTCGAGCCGTGACCGACGCAGTCGGTCACGGCGTCCGACGGGGAGATTGAGCAAGCCCCGCGACCGAGGAACGAGGTCGCGACGGGCGCGTCGAAATCCAGGGTCGAGCCCTGGACACAGCAAGGCCCGCACCGACCAGGTCGGCACGGGCCCGCTCGCGGTCTCCCAGAGGGTCAGCTCACGCCGACAGCACTCCAGGCCGTGGCGACCGCGTTGTACTGAACACTGCCCTGGGTGAACAGGTCGCGAGCAGCGTTCAGGCTTGCCGTCCGGGCACCGTGGTAGTCGGTGCTGGAGGTCATGTAGACCGTCAGTGCGCGGTACCAGATCTTGGCCGCGTCGTCGCGACCGATGCCGCTGACGGTGGAGCCGTTGCAGGTCGGGCTGTTGTACGAGACCCCGTTGATGGTCTTCGCGCCCGACCCCTCGGCCAGCAGGTAGAAGAAGTGGTTGCCGATGCCCGAGGAGTAGTGGACGTCCGCGTTGCCCGCGGTCGAGGACCAGCAGTTGAGCGAGGAGCCGTCGGAGGCCGGGTTGTCCATCCGCCGCAGGCCCAGGTGCTTCTTCAGGTCGAACTGCTCGCCGATCAGGTAGTCACCCGGGTCCTTGGCGTTGTTCGCGAAGAACTCGACCATCGTGCCGAAGATGTCCGAGGTGGCCTCGTTGAGGCCTCCGGACTCACCGGAGTAGGTGAGGTTGGCGGAGTTCTCGGTGACGCCGTGGCTCATCTCGTGGCCGGCCACGTCGAGGGAGACCAGCGGACCATAGTTGGTGCCGTCACCGTCGCCGTACGTCATCTTGGTGCCGTCCCAGAAGGCGTTGACGTAGTTCTTGCCGTAGTGGACCCGGTTGTAGGAGCCCGCGCCGGTGCCGAAGATGCCGTCGCGGTTGAAGGTGGTCTTGTAGAAGTCCCAGGTCTCGTTGCTGCCGTACTGCGCGTCGGCGCCGGCGCTCGCCCGGTTGCTGTTGAGGCCGTTGCCGAACACGGTGCTGGTCGAGGTGATCAGCGTGCCGGCCGAGCAGCCGATCCCGAACAGCTGGCAGCCATAGGAGTCGGACTTGCCGTTCATGTCGGTCGTGTAGGTGTTGCCCCGCACGCCGTCGTTCTTGAGCTGGTAGGTCGTGCCCGACTTGGTGACGCTGAGCGGCACGGTGCCCGACCACAGCGTCTGGCCGGAGCCGTCGATGGTCTCGATCTGCTGCTCGCGCCACAGCACCTTGCCGGTGCGGGCGTCGACGTACGTCGCCAGCCGGCTCGGCGTGCCGTCGTCCTGGGTGCCGCCGGAGATGACCTCCCACGCGAGGCGGCCGGTGCCGGACGTGGCGTCCACGACCAGGCGGGAGGAGTCCGCCTTGGCGCCGGTGATGTCACGGGTCGCGGGCGCCTTGGCGAGCGCCGTCGAGGCCGCGGACGAGGCGGCGACCAGCGGGGTGGTCGCCACGTTCAGCGGGGTCTCGAGGGTCTGGCTCACGCCCCGGACGGCGCCGGCGGGGCCACGGTGCACGACGCGGTCGCCGCCGATGACCGGCAGCCCGTCGTAGCTGCGCACCATGCGCGTGTGCGTGGTGCCGTCGGCGTCGGTGATGACGCCGACGACCTTGTAGGTCCCGGCCTCCGTCTCCAGTGAGGCAGGGGCGGCCGAGGCTCCTGCCGCGTGCGTGCCGACGGCCACGATGGCCAGGGCCGCGGTGGCGGCCAGTCCCGAGATCGTGCGCATGAGAGGTCCTTCTCGTCGTTGAGGAGGGCTACGTGGACCGCAGCCTTGCCGCTCTCAACGAAGGTGGGAACGCGGGGGTACGCGCAGGTTCCTGCAATGCAGGAACCTGAACCTCAGTCGATGTCCAGGAAGTGCTCGAGCCCGACCGTGAGGCCCGGGTGGTCGGCGATCGCGCGCAGCCCGGTGAGCACGCCCGGCACGAACGACGCGCGGTCGAGCGAGTCGTGCCGGATGGTCAGGGTCTCCCCCGGGCCGCCGAGCAGCACCTCCTGGTGGGCGACCAGGCCGCGGATCCGCAGCCCGTGGACCCGGATCCCGTCGACGTCGGCGCCGCGGGCGCCGTCGAGGCCGGTGCTCGTGGCGTCCGGGACCGGGCCGAGGCCGGCCTCCCGGCGCGCGGCGGCGATCAGCTCCGCCGTACGACGGGCCGTGCCGGAGGGCGCGTCAGCCTTGGTCGGGTGGTGCAGCTCGATGACCTCGACCGACTCGTAGTAGGGCGCTGCCGCCACCGCGAAGCGCATCATCAGGATCGCGCCGATCGAGAAGTTGGGGGCGATCAGCACGCCGGTCGCCGGGGCGTCGGCCAGCCAGCCGCGCAGCGTGTCGAGTCGGGCGTCGTCGAAGCCGGTCGTGCCGACGACCGCGTGGATGCCGTGGTCGATGCAGAACTCGAGGTTGTCCATCACCGCGTCGGGGTGCGTGAAGTCGACGACCGCCTCGGCACCCGCGGTCACCAGCCCGCCGATGTCGTCGCCGGCGTCGATCGCCGCCACGAGCTCCAGCCCGTCGGCCTCCTCGACCCCGCGGCACACCTCGCTGCCGACCCGTCCTCGTGCGCCGAGCACGCCCACCTTGATCACGGGCGCCAACCTACCGGGACCTCTCTTCCGGCTCGGCGGTGCCTGACTCGGCGGCGACCGTCTGGCAGGCTGGGGGGCATGTCGGTACAGACGATCCCCCCACGGATCCGGTGGGCGGTGGACCTGATGGATGTCCAGCCCGCCGACCACGTCCTGGAGATCGGCTGCGGCCCCGGTTTCGGCGCCGAGGCGATCTGCGAGAAGCTCGAGACCGGCAAGGTGTTCGCGATCGACCGCTCGGAGTCCGGCGTCGACCGCACCAAGCGCCGCGGGGCGCGCTTCGTCGAGACGGGTCGCCTGACCGTGCGCCAGATCGACCTCGCGACCCTCCGGGTGCCGGTGAAGCGGCTGCACAAGGTCTTCGCGTTCAACGTCAACCTGTTCTGGATCCGCTCGTGCGCCGACGAGGTCGCACTGCTGCACGAGCGGGTGCTGCCCGGTGGCGCGGTCTACCTCTTCTTCGACGCCAACCGGCCCGAGCTGGTGCCCAACATCGTGCGCAAGGCGTCGTCCGCGCTCCAGGAGGGCGGGTTCCGGGTCTCCGTCGTGGACCAGAAGGCGCCGCCGGTCGTCGGCATCATCGGCCGTCGATAAGGAAATAGCCTTCATCTGTCTTGCATAAGGTTTTTCCCTGAACTAGCCTCGGAGTCATGACCACCCCCGTCGTGGTCCTGACCGTCGACCAGCGCGGGAGCAGGACCGGCCCGGACCGGATCCCCGAGATGCTCGCCGGGCTCACCGGCGTGCCGACCCGGGTCGGCTTCGAGCGCACCGTCGGCGACGAGTTCCAGGGCGTCCTCGACGACGGCACCGCCGTCGCCGACACGATCGAGCGGCTGCTGCGCGCCGACGCCTGGAACATCGGGGTAGGGGTCGGCGTGGTCGAGGAGCCGCTCCCCGACCATGCCCGCGCAGGACGCGGCCCGGCGTACCTCCACGCGCGCAGCGCGGTGACCGCCGCCAAGACCAGCCCCTGGCACACGCGGGTCGTCGGCGACGACCCGGCGGCCCGGGCGCTCGAGACCACGATCTGGTTGTGGGCGGCCGTGCTGGCGCGCCGGAGCACCCGCGGCTGGGAGGTCGCCGACCTGGTCGCGGAGGGCCGGTCGTACGCCGAGGTCGGGGACCGGCTGGGCATCAGCCAGTCCGCCGTGAGCCAGCGCGCCCAGGCCGCCGGCATCGTCGAGGGCCGCCGCGCCCACGAGCTCGTCACCGGGCTCACGCACCACCTGATCGGGAAGGGAGGGTCCGATGACCCCCGAGAGCCATGACTCCTGAGAACTGGGGCGCCCTGACGCTCGTGCTGCTGGGCTTCGGCGTGGCCACCAGCCTGCCGGCGTGGACGGCGCCCGGACGCCGCATCTGGGCGCCGGCGACGCTCGCCGTGCTCATCGCGGCGCTCCTGGTCGCGGCCGTCCCCGAGCAGGTCGTGGTCGAGAGCAGCGGGGCGACGACGGCCCTGGCCGCACTGGCCGGGGCACTCGCCGTCGCGGGCGGCGGGCCGCTGACCGCGCTCGTCTTCGACCTGGTCGATCGACAGGAGCCCCCCGCCGACTCGCTCAGGCGGGCCGGCCAGGTCCTGCGCGGTGGCACCTGGATCGGGGCGCTCGAACGGGTGACGATCTTCGCGACCCTGGTCGCGGGCTGGCCCGAGGGGCTCGCGCTCGTGCTCGCCCTCAAGGGCCTCGGCCGCTACCCCGAGCTGCGGGCGGCCGAGACGGGCGGCGCGCCCACCGGTGCCGCGGAGCGCTTCATCATCGGCACGTTCACGAGCGTGCTCTGGGCGTGTGCCTGCGCCGGCGTCGTACTTCTGCTGCGCTGACCCGGGAGGCGTGGAATCCTGACGGACGTGGAGACGCTCGCGGTCCGGTTGGCGAACGCCGTGGCGCGGCGCGCCGACGCGGGCTGGACGTCGGCCGCCACCGCGGAGGCCGCACTGGCCGCGGTCGCCCCGGAGACCCCCGACGTCGACCTCGAGGCCGCACTGGGCACCATCGCCCACCAGTTCGGGCTCTCCCCCACCGACGCCGCGATCCTCGAGGTCGCCTCCCTGGCCGACCAGAGCGTCAGCGGCCACCTGCTGCTGGGCCTGCTGTCCGGTGACGCCGGCCCGGCCCGGCCGAGCGTGGCCATCGCCCTCGAGGTCGCCGGACTGCCCGCCGACGTCCGCGCCGCCCGCGCCCACCTCGGGCCGCGGTCGCCACTGGTCCACTACGGCCTGGTCGACACCTCGGGCACCGACGTCCTGCTCAGCCGACGGGTGGTGGTGGCCGACCGGGTCGTGGCCCACCTCTCCGGCGACGAGCTGCCGCCCCAACGACTGCTGACGCTCCTGCTCGACGCCGTACCGGTCGATGTCGAGGGCACCGAGCTGGTGGCGACCGCGCTCGGCTCCGGGCAGCGGCTGGTGTGGGTGCACGCACCCGGCGCCGGTGCCGGTGCCGCCATGGCCACCGCCGCGTGTCGCCGGCTGGGGGTCGCGCACGTGGTCGCCGACCTGGCTCGCCTCGACCCGGCCACGCCGGTCGACCAGGCGGTGCTGGAGATCCTGCTGGAGGGCGGCCTGGCGGGCAGCGTCGTCGTGCTCGTGGGTGCGGAGCGTGCCCGCGCCGACGTCTACGCCCGCTCGGCGGTGCCGATCGTCGCCGTCAGCGCCGAGCCGTGGGACCCGTTGTGGCCGGCGGACCTGCCCCTGACCGTGCACGCGCCGCGCCTCTCGGTCGCGGAGCGCCAGGAACTCTGGGCGCCGGTGCTGGGCGATGCGGCGGCCAGCCGCGAGGTCAGCGGCATGCCGCTGTCGCCCGAGCAGATCGCGATCGTCGGCCGGCACGCGACCACGACCGCCACGCTCCACGGCGAGAACGGCGTGTCCGCCGAGCGGGTGCGCCACTCGGCTCGCGAGCTGAGTCGCGGTCGCAGCGTGCGGGCGAACGCCGGCTCCTCGGTCACGCTCGACGACCTGGTGCTGCCGGCGGCCGCTCTCAGCGAGGTCCAGCGGCTGCTCGACTGGGCGCGCTACCGCGACGAGGTCACGGCGATGGGCCCGCTGCACGGCAAGGGGGGCAAGGGCATCGGCATCTGCGCCCTCTTCTCCGGTCCACCGGGGACCGGCAAGACGCTGGCCGCGCACGTGGTGGCCGACTCCCTGGGGATGGACCTCTACCAGGTCGACCTGTCCTCGATCGTGGACAAGTACATCGGCGAGACCGAGAAGAACCTCGAGCGGGTCTTCGTCGAGGCCGAGGCCACCAACGCGGTGCTGTTCTTCGACGAGGCAGATGCGCTCTTCGGCTCCCGCTCCGAGGTGAAGGACGCCAAGGACCGCTACGCCAACCAGGAGATCGCCTACCTGCTCCAGCGGATGGAGCAGTTCGACGGCATCACCGTGCTGGCGAGCAACCTGCGCGGCAACATCGACCCGGCGTTCGCCCGCCGGCTGCACTTCATGGTCGCGTTCCCCGAACCCGACGAACCGACTCGCCAGCGGTTGTGGACCCACCACCTCGAGAGCCTCACGACCGACCCCGACGACCCCGTCGACGTCGAGCGGCTCGCCGGCGCGGTCGAGCTCGCCGGTGGCGACATCCGCAACATGGTCCTCACCGCCGTCTACGCCTCCGTCGCCGAAGGCGCCCCGCTCGGCATGCGCCACGTCATCGACGCCGTGCACCGCGAGCACCTGAAGCTCGGCCGCCGGCCACCCGCCGGTCTCCCCGCCCGGTCTTGACCAGTGGGCCAATCCGATCCGGCGGTGCCGTTCGGCAGACGGCGGGCGCCCGGGGGGTGGACAATCCGATCGTGACCGGTCCCAGCCACGCGACCCCGGATGTGGAGCAGCCCGCCCCGCAGCCCGCGCCCGTCGAGCCCGTCGGCGCCGCGGTCGCACCCGTGCCGCTCATGGTCGGGCACGCCGAGGATCGCGCCGAGTCCGACGCGGATGCGAGGGCCGACAGCGCCCTGTCCCGCCTGCGCCGGCTCGAGGGTGAGACCCACACCCACGGCCCGGGCTGCGACCACAGCACCATCTCCCGGGGCGAGGTACGCCGCAGCGCAGCGCCGCCGAGCGGCGCCCCCGTCGTGGGCTACGAGGGCGGCGCCCTCGACTCCGGCACCTCCGACGCGATCGAGTCCCGGCGCGGCTCCGGACGCGCGCTCGACGCCGACGTACGCCGGCGCATGGAGACCGCGTTCAACACCAGCTTCTCGTCCGTGCGCATCCACGACGACTCCCAGTCCGCGAAGCTCAACAGCGCGGTCTCGGCGACGGCGTTCACGACCGGCAAGGACATCTTCTTCGGCCAGGGCGCCTACGCGCCCAACACCGCCCAGGGCGACAAGGTCCTCGCCCACGAGCTCGCGCACACCCTGCAGCCGGACGGCGGCGCCGCGCGCACGGTCGCTCCCGGCGTCTCGCCGAGGGCGCACGCGGCGATCGTGCGCAGCGTGGCCACCACCCACACGGTGCGGCGCGGCATCTTCGACTCCATCTTCGGCAAGAAGAAGCCCGCCCAGGCCCCGGCCCCGGCACCCGCTGCCGCCGCCAAGCCCGCGGCCGCGCCGTCGCCGCCACCGGGGTTCAAGGGCAAGGGCGGCGCCCTGCCCTCGACCGCGGCGGAGGGCGCCAAGGGCGGCATCGTCGGCGGTGTCGTCGGTGGTGCGGGCGCGGCCGGGCAGTTCGGCTCCGCCGCCGCCCCGATGCTCGGCGGCCTCACCGGTGGCGCGGCGGGCCTGCTGACGACGGCCGACGCGATGATGGGGCTCAACAACGCCGACGACATGGCGGCGGAGGCCGCCGACTACGGCGACGCCGGCATGTGGAACCTCGCCGGCCGCAAGGGCAAGAACCAGGGCATGCAGGCCCTCACGGGCGCCGCGAGCATGGCCAAGGGCGGCGTCGAGATGGGCTACCTGGCGAGCGCGGGCAGCGCCAACGTCGCGAAGTCGATGGCGGCGGGTGCCGGCAACGCCACGCTCGGCGTTGCCGCCGGCGGCCTCGGTGTCGCCGTCGGCTCGCTCCAGACCGCGCAGGGCCTGTGGCGCAGCGGCAAGGCCGTCCAGAAGCTGTGCCGCCTGGCCTGGGGCCGCTCGAAGGAGATGTACAGCGAGCGCGGCAAGAGCTCCTGGAAGCCGGCCGTGCTGAGCGCCGAGAAGTTCAAGCTCGGCGTCGGCATCGTGAAGACCGCGCTCGGCGTGCTCGGCATCGCCGCAGGCGCCCTGCTGATCGTGAGCAACCCGATCGGTTGGGGCATCGGCATCGCCGCCGCCATCGCAGGTGGCGTGTACGCCGCCGGGAAGATCGCGGCGAAGATCTCGGACGCCAAGAACCGCACCCGGATCGCCGAGAAGATCGCGAACGGCGACGACGCCGACGTGATCGTCGGCGAGGGCACCACCAAGACCGTCGGTGAGGCGAAGAA
Organism: Nocardioides sp. Root1257; assembly: GCF_001425175.1. GTDB lineage: Bacteria > Actinomycetota > Actinomycetes > Propionibacteriales > Nocardioidaceae > Nocardioides. The sequence continues at coordinate 815,326 of NZ_LMDV01000001.1, forward strand.
GTCGGCCGCCTCGAAGACCACCCAGTCCAACAAGCGGTCGGACAAGAAGCACCCCGACGGCGAGAAGGGCGCGGACGAGCACCACGCCCGGAACGCCGCGATCGAGCGGGCCAACGAGGTCGCCCGCCTGGCGTCCAGCACGGCCGTCGTCGCCTCGGAGATGCGCGACCGGATGCTGTGGGCCGACGACAACGGCAACCAGCGAACCTGGCAGCTCCTGGAGAAGGCGGTCGGTGGCAACACCAAGACCGCCGCCGAGGACCAGAACGGCCTCGACATGACCTGGGCGAGCGAGTCCGACAAGGAGCTCTTCGACGCCTACATGCTGCTGAGCTCGATCAACGTCAGCCGCGAGGAGGCCGTCTCCCCGATGGGCCAGGAGCTGATCGAGAAGAAGCTGTCCAAGATGGAGTCGATGTAGCCGGTGGACGCCGCACCGCTCGATCCGGCGGAGGACCCGGCGTACGAGCTCCTCGGCCTGCTGGGTGAGGAGCTCGCCTCGGGCGACATCGACAACCGTCTCGTCGCCGCCGAGGGCCTCGCCCCGGCGCAGCTGGTGATCCCCCTGGTCGCCGACGGCGGCGAGGTCGCGGTCATCAACCTGTGCTTCCTCCCGGAGCACGACCTGCCGGCCGTCCTGCAGTACATCGTCGCCCTCGAGTACGACGTCGCGCCCGACGCCGTCGAGACCACGGCCCGCTTCCTGCACATGGTCAACTCGAGCCTCCCGCTGACGGGGTTCGAGCTCGGCGAGTCGGTCTCGGCTGTCGTGTTCCGCTATCTCCAACCCGTCTCGGTCCAGCCGCTGGTCACCGAGGTTGTCCTCTGGCCGCTGTCGATGATCTTCCACGCCGTGACCCGCTTCAGCCCGCTCATCGCCCGGGCCTGCGCCGGGGCGTCGATGGACGAGCTGGTGTCGGGCTACGGCCTCGCGATGGCGGAGCTCTACCGCTCATGACCAGCACCTCGGTCGAGAAGGACACCGCCACCCCCGAGCCGGCGGCGGCGGACGTCGCCCCGGCGATGGAGCCGGCGGTCGGGCCCGCGGCGCCGATGCCGATGCCGGTGCTCGGGCGCGACGAGCCCGTCGCCGCGAACGCCGAGCGGCAGCCACAGCTCTCGGGCCAGATGAACATGAACCCGAAGACCCTCGACGAGCTGTTGAAGTGCAACAACGTCAACATCCGCTTCCTCGCGCAGCAGACCTCGCCGAAGGGGCCGCTGCGCGACATCCTGGTCGGCGCCTTCGAGGCCGACTGGTTCCGGGCGAAGTCGTGCCTGGTCTTCGACAAGTGGCCGGGCGACGTCGTGCCGCGCTTCACCCACGAGTTCTCCCTGATGCTGATGACCGCGCTGACGTCGTACCGCGGCGAGGTCCACAAGGCCGTCATGCCCCTGGCCCAGAAGGCGGTCCGCAAGCAGCTCGACGAGCGCGCCCGGCAGCTCGAGGGCAACGCCGCGCTCGCGTCCAGCCTCACCCAGCAGCGGATGATCCCGGGCGTCAAGCAGATCGACTTCAAGGGCTCCGTCGGTGCCGACACCGTCACCTCCGACGTCGACGTGTCGACCGGCGGCGCCAACTCCGAGCTCGGGGTGCGGGCCTACAACGAGGCGTTCCGCGAGTTCATGGACCTGACCTTCGACCCCGGCACGGTCTTCGACCTCAACGTCTACGCGATGGACTTCATCCACGGCAAGACCGACGCCGCGGACCAGAAGTCCTTCACCGTCAAGTCGGAGAACCCCGAGAAGCCCGAGGCCGAGGACGCGGCCGCCCGCGACCGCGAGCAGGACATCTGGGCCTTGGTCCACGTCGCCCGCTACATGCCCGACGACGGCGACTGGGACGACTACGTCGTGCAGACGATCTCGGGGATCAGCGATGCCAAGCAGCAGGCCGAGCAGAAGGCCCGCCTGGACGCGGCCCGCAAGCGCGCCAAGGGCTTCGAGGAGCGGCTGGTCGGCATGATGGTCCACCTCGAGGAGGACCTGATGCTGACGGAGAAGCAGCTCGAGGGCTCCTCGTGGGACGACGAGGACAACAAGGCCTACCTCCAGGGCGCGCTGCGGATGCGTGCGGCCAACAAGCTCTACGAGGACAAGCTCCTGCAGGTCAAGGAGCTCCGCACGCAGATCGCCGAGATGCGCACGTCGATCACCCAGGGCAAGCAGGGCGCCGACCCCGAGCGGCTCAAGCTGCTGGTCTCGCGACTCTCCGGTGAGCTCTCGATGGCCCAGCTCTACGCCAACGAGGTCTACGGCACCGGCGGCGCGACGGTGCACGCCGTGATGGGCATGCAGGTCAAGAAGAAGCTCAGCGCCGAGCGCGGGCACGACGTCGAGGCGATCATCCCCGTCCAGGAGTGGTACCAGGCGTTCACCGACAACCTGGGCGACGTGCTCAAGGACTTCGAGCACTACGGCAAGGGGCACGGCGGGCACGAGGCCGACCACTGGTACGCCGCGTTCAAGATGGGCAAGTACGCCGACCGCATGGTCGACGCGCTCCCCCACCTCGCCGAGGGCGGCATGATCACCCAGACCGATGCCGCGACGCTCGCGAAGGACGCCGACGTCGAGGCGCTGCGCACGCTCTCGACCCACCACGTCAAGGAGAAGAGCGGCGCCTCGAAGGACGACCCGGCGAAGCTGAAGCAGCACACCTACTTCGGGAAGATGACCGCCGACTCCCTCAAGGACCTGCGGACGGCCGCGCTCAACGTCGGCGCCAGGGTGCGTCAGATGGTGGCGGGTGCGCAGTCGGCGCCGATCGTCGACCCGTCCGCCGCGCCACCAGCGCCCGTGCCGGAGAAGGCCCCGACCACGGCGGCGTCCGGCGCCAGCCTCCGGCTGGCGGCGCAGGCCGCCCGGGCGCAGGACCTCCTCGAGGAGATCGAGGACGAGGCCGAGGACATGGAGCCCTAGGCGGGACCGACCACCGCGAGGATCTCGGGACGGCCGAACACCTCGCGGGCGACGTCGCGGACCTGCTCGACGGTGACCTCGTCGATGCGCCGCATCACCTCGTCGATGCCGAGCAGCTCGTCGTGGACCAGCTCGGCCTTGCCGATGCGGGACATCCGCGACGCGGAGTCCTCGAGCCCGAGCACCAGGCCGCCACGCAGCTGACCCTTGCCGCGGGCCAGCTCCTCCTCGGTGATGCCGTCGTGCACCACCTTCGCCAGCTCGTCCCGCACCACGGCGAGCACCTCGTCGAGTCGGTTGGGCAGGCAGCCCACGGAGACCCCCACGAGTCCGGAGTCGGCGTGGTGGGACGAGAACGAGAAGACCGAGTAGGCCAGGCCGCGGTGCTCGCGCACCTCCTGGAAGAGCCGGCTCGACGTACCGCCGCCCAGCGCCGTGTTGAGGACCCCCAGCGCGAACCGACGGTCGTCGTCACGCGCCAGACCCTCCATGCCGAGCACCAGGTTGACCTGCTCGAAGGGGCGGGTGGCCTCGATCTGGCCGGGCCGGACCCGCTTGCGGCCTCCGTGACGCGGAGGCACCGGGGCCTCCTCGACGTCCAGCCAGCCGTTGCGGCCGAACGCCTTGCGGACCTGGCGGACCAGGACGTTGTGGTCGACGTTGCCGGCGGCGGCGACGACGATGTTCGCGGGCCGGTAGTGGCGCCGGTAGAAGCGCTCGACCTGGGCGCGCGTCAGGGCCTCGATCGACGCCTCGGTGCCGGCGATCGAGCGGCCCAGCGGGGTGTCGCCCCAGGCCTGGGTCGCGAAGAGGTTGTGGACGACGTCGTCGGGGTCGTCGTCGTGCATCGCGATCTCGTCGAGGATGACGTCGCGCTCGGCCTCGACGTCCTCAGCCGCCAGCGTCGAGCTCGTGATCATGTCGCCGAGCACGTCCACGGCCAGAGGCAGGTCCTCGTCGAGGACGCGCGCGTGGAAGCAGGTGTACTCCTTCGCGGTGAAGGCGTTGAACTCCCCGCCCACGGCGTCCAGCGCCACGGAGATGTCCAGCGCGGACCGCTCCGGGGTGCCCTTGAAGAGCAGGTGCTCGAGGAAGTGCGAGCAGCCGTGCAACGCCGGCGACTCGTCGCGCGAGCCGACCCCCACCCACACACCGATCGCGGCCGAACGCACGCCGGCCTGCTTCTCGGTGATGATCCGCAGCCCGCTGCGCAGCGTCGTACGACGCACCCGCGAGGTCACCTGGCCGGCGGCGTCACGCTCGGTGACGAGGGTGGCGGTGGTCTGGGCCCTGGTCTGAGAAGGCGTCGACCCGCCCGAAGCGGACTTCGAGCGGGTCGACGATGAAGCGTTGGTCACTCGGCGGCTTCCGCACCTTCGTCGGCGCTGTCAGCGTCGTCGGCGCCAGCCTCGTCCTTCTCGACGTACGGGACCAGCGACAGCTTGCCGCGGTCGTCGATCTCGGCGATCTGGACCTGGATCTTCTGGCCCACGGAGACGACGTCCTCGACCGCGTCGACGCGCTTGCCGCCCGCGAGGTCGCGCAGCTTGCTGATGTGCAGCAGCCCGTCCTTGCCCGGCATCAGCGAGACGAACGCACCGAAGTTGGTCGTCTTGACGACCGTGCCCAGGTAGCGCTCGCCGACCTCCGGCATCGTCGGGTTCGCGATCGCGTTGATCGCGGACCGGGCGGCGTCAGCGGCCTCGCCGTTGGTGGCACCGATGTAGATCGTGCCGTCGTCCTCGATCGAGATCGACGCACCGGTGTCGTCCTGGATCTGGTTGATCACCTTGCCCTTCGGGCCGATGACCTCGCCGATCTTGTCCACGGGCACCTTGATGGTGATGATCCGCGGGGCGTGGACCGACATCTCCTCGGGCGCGTCGATGGCCTCGGCCATCACGTCGAGGATCGTCATCCGGGCGTCCTTGGCCTGGTTCAGCGCCGCAGCGAGGACCTCGGCCGGGATGCCGTCGAGCTTGGTGTCGAGCTGGAGCGCGGTGACGAACTCCCGGGTGCCGGCGACCTTGAAGTCCATGTCGCCGAAGGCGTCCTCGGCACCGAGGATGTCGGTCAGCGCGACGTACTGCGTCTCGCCGTCGACCTCGCCGGAGATGAGGCCCATCGCGATGCCCGCGACGGACGCCTTGAGCGGCACACCCGCCTGGAGCAGCGCGAGGGTCGAGGCGCAGACCGAGCCCATCGAGGTGGAGCCGTTGGAGCCCATGGCCTCGGAGAGCTGACGGATCGCGTAGGGGAACTCCTCGCGGTCCGGCAGCACGGGGAGCAGCGCACGGCGCGCGAGCGCACCGTGGCCGACCTCGCGGCGCTTCGGGGAGCCGACGCGGCCGGTCTCGCCGGTGGAGAACGGCGGGAAGATGTACTTGTGCATGTAGCGCCGGTGCTTCTCCGGCGACAGCGTGTCGAGCTGCTGCTCCATCTTGAGCATGTCGAGGGTGGTGACGCCCAGGATCTGGGTCTCGCCACGCTCGAACAGCGCGGAGCCGTGCACCCGCGGGATCACGCCGACCTCGGCGTGCAGCGGACGGATGTCGGCGAGGCCGCGGCCGTCGATGCGCACCTTGTCGCGCAGCACGCGCTCGCGCACGACCTGCTTGTTGACCGAGCGGAACGCCGCACCGATCTCCTTCTCGCGACCCTCGAACTGGCCGGAGAGCTGCTCGAGCAGCGCCGCCTTGAGCTCGTCGGTCTTGGCCTCGCGCTCCTGCTTGTCGCCGATCGTCATCGCGGCGGTGAGGTCTGCCTTCGCGGCGGCCTCGACGGCGGCGAACACGTCGTCCTCGTAGTCGAGGAAGATCGGGAAGTCCTGGACGGGCTTCGCGGCGACGTTGGCCAGCTCCTGCTGGGCCTCGCACAGCTGCTTGATGAACGGCTTCGCGGCGTCCAGACCGCCGGCGACGACCGCCTCGGTCGGAGCCTGCACGCCACCCTGGACCAGGGTGTAGGTCTGCTCGGTGGCCTCGGCCTCGACCATCATGATCGCGACGTCACCGGTCTCGGTGACCCGGCCAGCCACCACCATGTCGAAGACGGCGTCCTCGAGCTGGCTGTGGGTCGGGAACGCGACCCACTGGCCCTCGATCAGGGCGACGCGGACGCCACCGACCGGGCCGGAGAACGGCAGGCCGGAGAGCTGGGTCGAGATCGACGCGGCGTTGATCGCGAGGACGTCGTAGGGCACGTTCGGGTCGAGCGCCATCACGGTGATGACGACCTGGACCTCGTTGCGCAGACCCTTCTTGAAGGTCGGGCGCAGCGGGCGGTCGATCAGGCGGCAGGTGAGGATCGCGTCCTCGCCCGGCCGGCCCTCGGAGCGGAAGAACGAGCCGGGGATCTTGCCCGCGGCGTACATCCGCTCCTCGACGTCGATCGTCAGGGGGAAGAAGTCGAAGTGGTCCTTGGGGTGCTTGCCGGCCGTGGTGGCCGACAGCAGCATGGTGTCGTCGTCGAGGTAGGCGGTCACCGCACCGGCGGCCTGCCGGGCCAGCAGCCCGGTCTCGAACTTCACCGTGCGCTGCCCGAACTTGCCGTTGTCGAGAACCGTCTCGACGGCAGAGATCACGGGCTCGTTGGACGTGGATTCAGTCAAGGGTCGTTCCCTGTTCTGTTCACGGAGCCGCCGTTGCTGCCGGTCTTCGATCGAGGCCCACGCTGCTACAGCGGAAGCCACTACCGAGGACCGGGACAGCCGAGGCGGTCGGCTCCTGGGGGTAGTACTCGGATTCAGTTGTCGTACGACGTCGAGACTATCGACGTTGGTCCGTTATGCGGAAACGCGCCGGACACTGCCCTCCTCGAGAGCGGTGTCCAGCGCGTGTCCTGGCAAGGCGGAGGAGCGAAGGCGGCCTGGGAGCGAAGCGGCCGTCGAGCGACGACCACGCAGCCAGGGCGCGCGCTGGGCGTCGCTCAGCGGCGGAGGCCGAGGCGCTCGACAATGGAGCGGTAGCGGGCGATCTCGGTCTTCTGCAGGTAGTTGAGCAGACGACGGCGACGGCCGACGAGCAGCAGCAGACCACGACGGCTGTGGTGGTCGTGCTTGTGGGTCTTGAGGTGCTCCGTGAGGTGGCTGATGCGGTGGCTCAGCAGAGCGATCTGGACCTCGGGCGAACCGGTGTCACCCTCGGACGTGGCGTACTCGGCGGCGATCTTCTTCTTGGTCTCCGCGTCGGTACCGATCGACATGCGGGCTCCTTCTCCGGCCCTCGCGGGCCCAGTCGTTGCGCGGCGCGCCCGGGCCTGTTCACCGGGGCACTCTCATTCCGCGGCCGTTGGACGGCGGTGCTGCCTGTCAGGCAACCGCAGAACCTTACCGCGCAGGCGGCGCGGGAGCCCAATCGGGCGTGCGACCATCGGAGCGTGCTGCAACGCCTCGGAAGACTCCTGGTCGCGCTCGCCCTGGTCGGCACGACGTGTGCCGTGCTCCCCGCCCAGGCCAGCGCCCCGTCAGCCCGGGTCGCCCGGGTCGCAGAGCCCCCGTGGGCGCAACAGCTGCCGGCCGGGACGACCCAGGTGGTGCGCACCGTCTCGAGCCACCAGTACTGCCGCCGGGTGTGGTGCACGCTCACCCAGGCCTGGGAGCGCGCCGACGACGGGACCTGGACGAAGGTGCGGGAGTTCCGCTCCACGATCGGCGTCCACGGGTGGGGCAAGCGCCGTGAGGGCGACGGTCGCTCCCCCGTCGGCGTGTTCCGGATCAAGGTCACCTTCACGACGACGACCAGCAACCCCGGCGAGATGCCGTGGCGACAGCGCCGGGCGACGTCGATCGTCTCGGCGAGCGCCGGGCCCAACTACAACACCTGGCTGGAGGTCCCCGGGGTCACGTCCGGCGACCGGCCCTCGATGCGGTCGGGCTGGGTCGTGGACTACAACCGGGTGCGGCTGCACCCCGGGGTCGGCCCACGACCGGTCCCAGGACGCGGAAGCGGGATCTTCTTCCACACCTCGAAGCCGGGACACCGGTGGGCACCCACGGCGGGCTGCACCCAGGTGGGCAACCCACGCCAGATGCGCTGGCTGCTGACCTGGCTACGACCCGACGCGCAGCCTCGGGTCGTCCAGGACCTCTAGACCGGGGACCCGGTCGCCTCAGACGGCCGGCGGCGGGTCGTTGCGCTCCTGCACGACGCGGCTGCCGTCGGAGTACTGCGTGACGGCCGTCGAGCGGCGCCGCGAGGCAGTGGTGGCGGCCGTGAGGACGATGACGAGCGCGCCCGCGGCGCTCAGGATCCAGCCGACCATCGTGAGGTCGACGTTGGCGAGCTGATCGGTGACGGCCAGGGCCAGGATCAGCCCCACCGCCAGCAAGAAGATGCCGAGTCCGTAGCCCATGACGTGTGCTCTCCCTCTGTGTCGCGCCCGGTCGGGCGCCCCGCACACAGGGTGTCCCGGGACCGGGGGCGCGAAACCCGGTCTGGACCGGCGCTCAGGGGCTCTCCGGAGCTCCCAGCAGGGTCCGCAGCCGGCCCAGGGCGCGGTGTCGCGCGACCCGCACCGCGGTCGGGCTCATGTCGAGCGCCCGGGCCGTCGACGCCACGTCGAGACCGACGACCTCCAGACAGGCCAGCACCTCCGCCTCACGCGGGCTGAGCAGCGCCAGCAGCCGCCTGGTCTCGGCCTGTCCGACCACCTCGCCCTCCGGGGAGTCCGTGATCCCCCACTCGACGTCCGACGAACCGGGCTCGTGCGCGTCGGTACGTCGGCGCTGCGCGGCACGCCTGCGGTTGTTGAGGTGGAGCCGGGCGATCGTGAACAACCAGCCCGCGAAGTCGTCGTCGGAGCCCGAGAACTCACCGATCTTGCTCGCGGCGGTCAGCCACGCCTCGGCGGCGACGTCCTCCGGCGACGCCGCCGGATCGCCCGAGGGCAGGGACGCGAGCCAGACGCGCAGCCGGCGGCCGTGCCGGGCGTAGAGCTCCCGCCACGCCCCCTCGTCGCCCTCGAGGGCGCGAGAGACGATCGGTCCGTTGCGTGCACGAGACACAGCCACCCGCCCCCTTCCCGTTCGACGGCTCCCGGAGCGTAACGATCGACGCCTCTTGTGACATGTTCATCCCGTGACGCGCCGATCCTCCCGCTCCGACGTCCGACGCGCCCTGCGCGCGTCGGTCGACGAGCCGCTGGTCGACGACGAGCTGGTGACCCGGCTGGCCGCCCTCTCGCGCACGGCGCCTCGACCGGCCCACGCGCGGAGCCGTCTGCGCGTCGTCGTACCGGCAGCGGTGCTGGCGGCCGGCGTCGTCCTCGGCGGGTTCGGTGTCTCGTACGCCGCCGGCTGGGTCGACCCGATCTGGCCGACGTCACCGCAGCCGGAGCCTCCGGTGCGGCCGCACCCGAGCACCCCGGCGCCCGGGCCCACCGAGGCGCCGACGGCCCCTACGACCCCCGCGACCCCGACGAGCGCCGCGACGCCCGGCGGGCCGGGCCCGTCGACCCACGAGCAGAGCGGTCGACCGACCAGTTCCCCCGGCGCGTCGACCGGTCCGGCGCAGCCCGGGCAGTCGGCCGATCCGACCAAGCCCGCCCACCCGACGAAGCCGGCCCACCCCACCCAGGCGGCGAACCCCACGAAGCCGGCCCACCCGACCAAGCCCGCGCATCCCACGAAGCCGGCCCACCCGACGAAGAAGCCCCACCCGACGAAGAAGCCCCACCCCACCAAGCCGACCCACCCGGCGAAGCCCGAGAGCACGGGCACGCCGCTGTAACGCCTGCCCGGTCCGGCGACATGTTCTCCATGACCTGTCCACGGGGCCACGAGCCCCGAGACCAAGGAGAAGACATGCACCGCATCCGGACGACGACCGTCGCCCTCCTCTCGAGCGCTGCCCTCACCGTCGGTGTCGCACCGATCGCCGCCCAGGCCGACCGGCCCGACCCCGCCCCGTGCGCGAAGCAGGAGCGGCAGGTCCAGAAGGCCGAGGACGCACTGGCGCGCGTGACCGCCGTCTTCGCGAAGCAGAAGGAGCACGTGGCCGACGCCCGGCAGGACGTCAAGCACGCCGACAACCGCTCCGAGCGGTCTGCCGCCATCGCAGCCCTGCACGACGCCCAGGCGAAGAAGTCGAAGGCCGGCGAGGCGAAGAAGGCCCAGCAGATGCGGCTGGCCAAGGCCAACGAGCGTCTCGAGAGCTGCACCGCCGCGCAGGAGACCCCCGCCTCCTGATCTCGGCGGGACAGACGTCGGCCCGGTGCTGGGGGCACCGGGCCGACCCATGTCGGCGTCTGGGCGGAGTCAGACGACCGTCACCGGGTGCCGCACGACGGCGTCGAAGAAGTAGCCGTTGTCGTTGAACGCCGTCACCAGCGGCTGGGTGCGTCCGGCCGCGTCGGTCGCCCGTGCGAGGAGCTCGTAGGCCCCGGACTCGGGCCGCGACCAGGTCCAGGACCACTGGCTCCAGCCGTGCTCGCGGGCCGGTCGCACCTTCGCCCGCTGCCAGGTCGCGCCGCCGTCGGCGCTCACCTCGACCCGGCGTACCGGCGCGGCGCCGCTCCAGGAGCGACCGGTCAGGTCGAGCCGCCGCCTCCGGTCGAGCTCGGCGCCCCAGGGCAGCTCCCAGGCGGAGCGGACCGGGTTGGTGCTGAGGACCTCGTCCCCGATCCGGTACCACTTGGTGTTCCACGGTGAGCTCAGCTCGGTGGTCGACACCTCGAGCGAGCCGAGCCACTTGATGCTGCCGATGCCGACCCACCCGGGCAACACCAGTCGCAGCGGGTAGCCGTGGTCGGGGAGCAGCGGCTCGCCGTTCATCCCCCAGGCGAGCAGGGCGTCGTCGAGCGCCTTGGTGACCGGGAACGGTCGCCGGACCGGGCCGTAGTCGACGCCGCCCGTCACGTAGCTGGGGTCGAGGCCCGTCCCCTGCACGGAGACGGCGTCGCGGTCGAGACCGAGGTGGTGCAGGAGGTCGCGCAGTCGCACCCCCTCCCACCGGACGGTGCCGACGGCCCCGAGCGTCCAGGCCGTCCCGGTGGCCGGGGTGCCCTGCTGGGTCGAGAAGAAGCTGCGCCCGTTGCCGGTGCACTCGTGGGTGCTGACCAGCGTCGTGCGCGGGAGCCGCTTCAGGTCACGCAGGGTCACGGTGAGCGGGTCGGCGGCGGTGCGTGGCGTACGGAGCCCGTCGCCGTGCACCTTCAGGACGTACGTCGCAGCGTCGATCGTCGGCGTCGCCGTGTGGTTGCGGACGAAGAGCCGCGCCTGGGGCGTCAGGTAGCGGCGCGGGTCGACCGAGCTCCACCGCATCTCGGCATTGGTGCCGAAGTCGACGAACTGGTCGGCCGGCAGCGGCTTGAGGATGGCCGGAGCGCCGGCAAGCGCCCGGCCGAGAGGCGCGAGCGCATGCGTGGCGGGGGCACCGCCCACGACGGCGGCGGTGCGGAGCAGGGTGCGGCGAGTCGTCGCCCGAGACGAGGCTTCCATCCTCGGACATTAACACGAGTGACTTACTCGTATTAAGACTCGCCGCACCCTGCCGTCACCGGGTCGCGGCGTACGCCGGCTCCGGCTCCTGGACGACGCGTGCCTGCGGGCGACGCGGCTTCCACGGCCACCAGACCTTGTCGCCGAGCAGCACCAGGATCGCCGGCAGCATGACCAGGCGGATCAGCGTGGCATCGAGCAGGATGGCCGCCGAGAGGCCGACACCCATCATCTTCATCTCGAGCATGCTCAGGGTGGCGAAGATCGCGAAGACCGAGACCATCACGGCCGCCGCACTGGTGACGACGCCCGCCGTGTCGGCGATGCCCCGCTCGACCGCGAGCCGGGTCGGCAGACCGGTCTCCATGTGCTCGCGGATCCGGCTCAGCACGAAGACGTGGTAGTCCATCGAGAGCCCGACCAGCACGACCAGCACGAAGAGCGGGAGCCAGTCGATGACGAACCCGGGACTGGTGAAGTCGAGCATCCCGCTCCCCCAGCCGTGCTGGAAGACCAGCGTCATCACGCCGAACGCAGCACCGATCGACGCCAGGTTGAGGCCGGTCGAGATCAGCGCGAGGGGCGCGCTGCGGAAGGTGACGGCCATGATCGTCATCGTCAGCAGCAGCACGAACCCGATGACCAGCACCAGCCGGCCGTCCTGCTGCTCGGCGAAGTCGAGGCTCTCCGCCGCTCCGCCGCCGACCGCGTGCTCGCCGAGCCCGTCGAGGGTGGCCGGCACCAGGTCCTGGCGCAGCTCGTGCAGTGCGTCGTCCACCCGCGGGTCGGTCTCGTCGAACGGCATGCCGAGGACGATGACGGACGTCGAGCCGTCCTTCGAGGTCTCGACCCCGCGACCCGAGGACACGAAGTCACCGGTCGCGACCGCCTGCTTCGTCAGCTCGTCGAGGGCGGCCTCGACCTCCTGCGTCGAGGCGCCGCCGGAGCGGACGACGACGCGCGCCGACGCACCCTCGTCGGCCGGGAAGCTCTTGCTGATGTCCTTGACCGTCTGCACCTGCGGGATCGAGGCGGGCAGCGTGTCGAGCGTGCCCGAGTGCGTCTTCATGCCCAGCGCAGGGATGGCGAGGCCGAGGATCACGACACCGGACAGGCCGAGGGCGATCACGGGGTGGCGGACCACCGGGGCCAGCAGCCGGCTGCTGATCCCGCCGCGACCGATCCGGCGGTTGAGGCGCCACAGGAGCGGCACCCGCGGACGGTCGACCCAGCGGCCGAGCTTGACCAGCAGCGCCGGGAGCACGGTGATGGAGCCGAGGACGGCGACCGCGACGACCAGGATCGAGCCGACGGCCAGCGAGTTGAAGGTCGCGTTGCCGACGACGAACAGGCCGGCCATCGAGGCGATCACCGCACCGCCGGACACCAGGATGGAGTGGCCCGACGTCCGGGCCGCGATCTCGACGGCGTCCAGGGTGGCGTGGCCCTTGGCGCGCTCCTCGCGCTCGCGCTTGAGGTAGAAGAGCGAGTAGTCGACGCCGACCGCCATGCCGATCAGCACGATCATGCTGGAGACCGTCGGCTCCGACGGGACCAGGTGCGACAGCGGCGCCAGCAGGCCGATCGTCGCGGCGACGCTGGTCCCGGCGAGCAGCACGGGGATGCCGGCCGCGATGAGCGCGCCGAAGGCGAGCGCCATCAGGACCAGGGTGACCGGCAGGCTGATCGTCTCGGCCGAGCTGAGGTCCTCGGCCACCCGGTCGTTGATGGCCGCGTCGACGCTGACGTCGCCGGCCTGGCGCACCTGGAGGTCGGGGAAGTCGTCCTGGACACCATCGGTCACCGCCTGCACGGCGTCCGCGTCGTCGACGCCCGAGGCGAGCTCGACGGGGACGAGGAGCGCTGTGCGGTCCTCGTTCCACTGCGGCTTCGCCACGTCGGCGACGCCGTCGGCGGTCTTCGCTCCGGCGACCACGGCGGCCGCCGCCTGCTCCGCCTGGGACGCGTCGAGGGCGCCCGAGGTGGCCGTGATCAGGATGTTCTCGGTGTCGGGCTGCTCGAGGTGCGCCTGCGCCACCATCGCGTCCGCCCGGCCGGACTCACCGATGCGGTAGTCGGCGTCGGTGGCCTCGTGGGTGGGGATGGCGACCGCGAGCCCGACCGCGAACGCGACGAACGCGATCCAGCCGAGGATCGCTCGCCAGGGGTGGAGGGCGCTCCAGCGCGCCGCCTTCATCGGTACTGCTGTGAGTGGGTTGCCCATGGCCGTCTCTCCTGGGATTCCGTGGTGGGAAGGGATGCCTCCAGCCTCGGATCGCGGACGGCGCACGTCAGGGGCGCTGGGACCCGGTCGATGGTGGTGCCTGCACCCCTGTGCGAGGTCGGGCCTGCCGGGGAGGATGGTCGCGTGTTGCGCCTCCGACTGACGGGCTACGCCGTCGCCCAGCTCTTCCTCTCGATCGTGATGATCGTGCTCTTCGTGCTGTGGGTCGTGGGCGGCGCGCTCGTCGTCGTCTGGGTCGGGCTGGTCATCCTCGCCGGGGTCGTGCCGACGACCCGGTGGATCGCGAACCTGCACCGGACGATGGCCGCGGACACCCTCGAGGTCACCCTCCCCTCGCCGTACCGACCACTGCCGCCGGAGGGCTTCTTCGCCCAGGCGCGCACGGTGCTGGCCGACCCGATGACGTGGCGCGACCTGCTGTGGCTGCTGGTCGCCCCGTTCGTCGGCATCACGGTCTCGCTGGTCGTGATCATCCTGCTGCTGGGGGTCGTCACCGGGTTCATCTGGTGGTTCGTGACCCCACCGCTGATGCAGGCACGGGCGAGGTTCGACCGGATGCTCCTGTGCTACAGCCGCACCGAGAAGCTCGAGCAGCGGGTGCAGGAGCTGACCGAGACGCGCGCCGACCTCGTCGACCACTCGGCGGCCGAGCTGCGGCGCCTGGAGCGCGACCTCCACGACGGGGCGCAGGCCCGGCTGGTCGCGCTGTCGATGAGCCTGGGCATGGCGGAGGCCGCGTTCGACACCGAGGACCCGGAGCAGGCGCGCCAGCTGGTGCGCGACGCCCGGGCGACCACGTCGGCGGCGATCGGCGACCTGCGCTCGGTGGTGCGCGGCATCCACCCGCCGGTGCTCGCCGACCGCGGGCTGGCCGGCGCTGTCGCGGCCCTCGCGCTCGACATGGCGATCCCCGTGACGGTCGACGCGCGGCTGCCCGGACGGCCACCGGCCCCGGTGGAGTCGGCCGTCTACTTCGGCGTCGCCGAGTGCCTCGCCAACCTCGGCAAGCACTCCGGCGCGCGCAACGGCTGGATCACGCTGCGCTGGCACGACGGTCTGCTGCAGGCCGTCGTGGGCGACGACGGACGTGGCGGTGCCGATCCGGGCGCCGGAACCGGCATGCTGGGGGTCATGCGGCGACTGGCCGCCTTCGACGGCACGCTCAGCGTCTCGAGCCCGGCCGGCGGCCCGACGATCATCACCCTGGAGGTCCCGTGCGACTTGTCCTCGCCGAAGACCACGCCCTCCTCCGGGCCGGCCTGATCCAGCTCCTCGAGGGCAACGGCTTCACGATCCTCCACGCGGTCGACAACGCACCCGCGCTCGAGCAGGCGCTGCTCGACCCGGAGGCGGAGGCGGCCGTCCTCGACGTACGCCTGCCACCGACGCAGACCGACGAGGGCCTGCGTGCCGCCATCGCCGTCCGCGCGGCGCGGCCGGGCTTCCCGGTGATGGTGCTCTCGCAGTACGTCGAGCAGCTCTACGCCCGTGAGCTGCTGGCCAGCGGCGTCGGGGCCGTCGGCTACCTGCTCAAGGACCGGGTCTCCGACGTCGCCGAGTTCGTGGACGGCGTACGACGCGTCGCCGCGGGCGGCACGGTGCTGGACCCCGAGGTCGTCGCCACCGTGATGGCGCGGCAGCGCGAGGAGCCGCTGGAGCGCCTCACGCCGCGCGAGCAGGAGGTGCTCGGCCTGATGGCCGGGGGTCGCTCCAACGCGGCCATCGCCGCCCAGCTGCACGTCACCGAGAAGGCCGTCGCGAAGCACATCAACAGCATCTTCACGAAGCTCGACCTGCCCATCGACGAGGATGACCACCGCCGGGTGCGGGCCGTCCTCGCCTGGCTGCGGGTCTGATCAGAGCAGCAGCGCTCGGACCGCCTCGCGGGCGGCGTTCGGGTCGGCGGCGGAGAGAGCGGCCTCGGCGGCCTCCTCGCACGCGTCCAGGGTGGCCGTCGCCAGCCGCGCTCCGACGGGTCGCACCGCGGCCGCGGCCATCGACAGCGAGGTGATGCCCATGCCCACGAGCACGCAGGCAAGCAGCGGATCGGCCGCGGCCTCACCGCAGACGCCGACCGGCTTGCCGGCCTGGCGGCCGGCCTCCGCCGTGATCGCGATCAGCTGCAGGACGGCCGGCTGCCACGGGTCGGTCAGGTGCGCGAGGTCGGTCGCCATCCGGTCGGCGGCCATCGTGTACTGCGTCAGGTCGTTGGTGCCGATCGAGAGGAAGTCGACCACCTCGAGCATCCGGTGTGCGAGCAGCGCCGCGCTCGGGACCTCGACCATGACGCCGGCCTTCAGCCCCCGCTCATGCACCTTCGCAGCGAAGTCGGCGGCCTCGGCGACCGTCGCCACCATCGGCGCCATCACCCACGCCTCCGTGCCGGCGTCCTTCGCGGCCAGCGCGACCGCGTCGAGCTGACGGTCCATGAGCCCGGGGTTGTCGAAGGAGAGCCGCAGTCCGCGGACGCCGAGGGCGGGGTTCTCCTCGCCGTCCAGGGTGGCGTAGGCGACCGGCTTGTCCGACCCGGCGTCGAGCGTCCGCACCACGACGTACCGCTCCCCGCCGAAGGCGTCGAGCACCTCGCGGTAGATGGCCGCCTGCTCGTCGACGGAGGGCTCCTCCTTGCGGTTCAGGAAGCTCAGCTCGGTGCGGAAGAGCCCGACGCCCTGGACCGGCGCGTCCGCGGCCGTGCGGGCCGAGGCGCCGTCGGCGACGTTGGCGAGGATCTTCACGGGCACGCCGTCGGCGGTGCGGCCCGGGCCGTCCCACGCGGCCAGCGCGGCCCGGCTCTCGACGTCCGCGGCGACCCGCGCCTCCGCGTCCTGGGGGTCGATCTCGACCGCGCCCGACGCGCCGTCGACGAGCAGCTGGGTGCCCTCGGCGATCGTCATCGCGCCCGCGACGCCGACCACGCAGGGGATGCCGAGCTGGCGGGCGATGATCGCGGTGTGGCTGGTCGGCCCGCCGCGCTCGGTCACGAGCGCGAGCACGAGTGCCGGGTCCAGGCCGGCTGTGTCGGACGGCGCGAGGTCCTCGGCGACCAGCACGCACGGCGTCGTCGGCACCCCGACGCCCGGCTCCGGCTCACCCACGAGGTGGGCGGTGATCCGGCGCTCGATGTCGCGCAGGTCGGTCACCCGCTCGGCCATCAGGCCGCCCATGCCGGTGAACACGGTGACGAACTGCTCGACCCCGGCGTGCACCGAGGCGAGGAGGTCGTCCCCGCCCCGCAGGTGCTTGCGGACCGCGCCGCGCAGCCCCGAGTCGCGGGCCAGCCCGGCGCTGGCGGTCAGCACCTTGGCCGCGTCGCCGGTCACGCCGGAGGCGCGGCGTACGAAGCCCTCGGCGACGGCGCCGGCCGCGGCGTCGTACGCCGACAGGGCGGCATCCACGTCGGCGAACGCCGATCCGTCGAAGGCTGCGATGGCGTCCGCGGAGATCTCGGTGCGGACCACGACGGCCGGTCCGTGGGCGATCCCGGGGACGACCGGCGTGCCGCGGAGCAGGGAGGGGGAGCTGGTGACCATGCTCACAAGTAAACGCTCGGCATGCTTGACAGTCAACACATTCGGGCGTAAAACAACAGATACAAAGATCGAAGGGGGCTGACCGCAATGTACGCCGAAGAGCGCCAGCAGGCTATGGCCCAGCTCGTCACCGAGCGCGGACGACTGTCGGTGAACGAGATCTCGGAGCGCTTCGACGTCACCACGGAGACCGTGCGTCGCGACCTGTCGGTCCTCGAGCGGATCGGCCTGGTGCGGCGCGTGCACGGCGGGGCGGTGCCCGCGAGCTCGCTGGCCGTGATCGAGTCCGGGCTCGGCGAGCGCGACCAGGCCAACACCGCCGAGAAGGAGCGGGTCGCGAAGGCCGCCCTCGAGCAGCTCCCGCCCGCCGGCGGCACCGTGCTGCTGGACGCCGGCTCGACGACCGGCCGCTTCGCCCAGCTCCTCCCCCGCGACCACCGGCTCACGATCGTGACCCACGCCGTCCCGATCGCCGCGCGACTGGCCGGGCAGCCGAACATCGACCTCCACCTGCTGCCGGGGCGGGTGCGCAGCACGACCCAGGCCGCCGTCGGCGCCGACACGATCACCGCGCTCGAGCGGCTGCGGGTCGACGTCGCGTTCCTCGGCACCAACGGCATCACCGCCGACCACGGGCTCTCGACGCCCGACCACGACGAGGCGGCGGCCAAGCGCGCCATGGTCGGTGCCGCCCGGCTCGTCGTCTGCCTCACCGACTCCAGCAAGGTCGGGGCGGAGGCGGCCATCCGGTTCGCGACGCTCGAGCAGGTCGACGTGCTCGTCACCGACGACGGGATGGCGTCCGGCGACCGCGAGACGTTCGAGGCCGCCGGGCCGCAGGTCGTGATCGCGTGATCGTCACCTTCACGGCGAACCCCAGCCACGACCGCACGGTGCACCTCGGCGGACCGCTCGAGCGCGGCGCGGTGATCCGTGCCGACTCGGTGATCTCGCAGGCCGGGGGCAAGGGCGTCAACATCTCGCGGGCCTCGGTGGCCGCCGGCGTGCCCACGCTCGCGGTGATCCCGGCCGCCAAGGACGACCCGTTCGTCCACGAGCTCCTGGCCGCGGGCATCGACTGCCGGCCGGTCCACCACGACGGCACTCTGCGCGTGAACATCACCATCACCGAGCCCGACGGCACCACCACCAAGCTCAACAGCCCCGGGCCGCACCTGACCCACGCCGTACGCGACGAGCTCGGCGACGCGCTGTGCCGCCGGGCCGCCACGGCCGACTGGGTGGTGCTCGCGGGCTCGCTCCCGCCCGGCACGCCGCCCGAGTGGTACGCCGAGCTGGTCTCCGCGCTGCGCGACACCGACGCCAAGATCGCCGTCGACACGAGCGACGCGCCGCTGCGCGCCCTGGTCGACAGCCTCCCCGGTGCGGCGCCGCACCTGATGAAGCCCAACGGCGAGGAGCTCGCGTCCTTCACCGGCGGCTCGGCCGACCTCCTGGAGTCCGACCCGGTCGCCGCTGCGGACGCCGCCCGGTCCCTGGTGGACTCCGGGGTCGAGACCGTGCTCGCGACCCTCGGACCGCACGGCGCCGTCCTCGTGACCGCCGAGGGCGCCTGGTGCGCCACGCCGCCGCCGACCACCGTGGTCAGCACGGTCGGGGCCGGCGACTCCAGCCTCTTCGGCTACCTGCTCGGAGAGCTCCAGCACCGCGAGCCCGCACAGCGGCTCGCGCTCGCAGTCGCGTACGGCAGCGCCGCCGCCGGACTGCCGGGAACGACCATCCCGCAACCCCACCAGGTACGACCCGAGCTGGTCTCGGTACGCAGCCTCGACATCATCTCGGGAGAGTGATCATGTCCGACCTCATCAACGCCGATCTCGTGCGTCTCGACGCCGACCTCGGCACCGACAAGCACGACGCGATACGGGCCCTGGCCCGTATCGCCGACCAAGCGGGACGCGCGACCGACGTCGACCAAGTGGTCACCGACGCCTTCGAGCGCGAGGCCAAGAACCCCACCGGCCTGCCGGGCGGCATCGCGATCCCCCACTGCCGCACGACCGGGGTCGACGAGCCGACGCTCGTCTTCGCCCGGCTCGCTCCGAAGGTCGACTTCGGCGCCAAGGACGGTCCGGCCGACCTGGCCTTCCTGATCCTCGCACCCGAGGGTGGCGGCAACACGCACCTGCAGCTCCTCACCAAGCTGGCCCGCTCGCTCGTCAAGGCGTCGTTCACCGACGCCCTCCGCGCGGCCAGCACGCCCCAGGAGGTCGCCGACCTCGTCAACGGGGTCGTCGGCGAGGCACCCGCGGCGGCTGCTCCCGCCGCACCCGCCGCCGCCCCTGCCGGCCGACGCCGCCTGGTCGCGGTCACCGCGTGCCCGACCGGCATCGCACACACCTACATGGCGGCCGAGGCGCTCGAGGCCGCCGCCGAGCGCGCCGGGGTCGACCTCCAGGTCGAGACCCAGGGCTCCGCCGGCGCCAAGCCGCTCACCTCCGAGACCATCGCGTCGGCCGAGGCGGTCATCTTCGCGGTCGACGTCGGCGTCCGCGACCGGGGTCGCTTCGCCGGCAAGCCGCTCGTCTCGTCGGGCGTGAAGCGCCCCTTCGACCAGGCCGATCAGATGATCACCGAGGCGCTCCAGGCGGCCGACGACCCGAACGCCTCACGGGTCGAGGGCTCCGGCACCGACGGCGGCGACACCTCGACGTCGAGCGCCGGCGAGAGCTGGGGCGGTCGCACCCGCCGGGTGCTGATGACCGGCGTCTCCTACATGATCCCGTTCGTCGCCGCCGGCGGCCTGCTGATCGCGCTCTCGTTCCTCCTGGGCGGCTACGAGATCGTCGGGCCCGCAGCCGACATCGTGAAGAACAACTCGATCTTCGACCTCCCCGACCCTGCAGCCCTGAATCTCGACCACGCACTCTTCGACTCGGGACTGATGGCCTACATCGGCGCGATCTTCTTCGTGCTCGGCAAGACGGCGTTCCTGTTCTTCATCCCCGCACTCGCCGGCTACATCGCGTACGCCATCGCCGACCGCCCCGGGATCGCGCCCGGTTTCGTCATGGGTGGCCTCGCCGCCGACGTGATGCAGTTCGGCACTCCGGCGACCGGCTTCCTCGGTGCCATCGTCGGCGGCGTGCTCGCGGGTCTGATCGCCCACTGGATCGGCGGCTGGAAGGTGCCCACCTGGGCCCGCGGCCTGATGCCGGTGCTGGTCATCCCGCTGTTCACCAGCGTCATCGCCGGCATCCTGATGATCGTGGTCTTCGGGCGACCCATCGCCTGGCTCATGGGTCAGCTGGAGGACGGGCTCAACTCGCTCAGCGGTGGCAGCGCCATCATCCTGGGCGTCATCCTCGGGCTGATGATGGCCTTCGACATGGGCGGTCCGCTCAACAAGGTCGCCTACAGCTTCGCGGCCGCAGGCGTCGGCGGCGCCGCCCTGGCCAGCGATGCACCTGAGCTGCAGATCATGGCGGCCGTGATGCTCGCGGGCATGGTGCCGCCGATCGCCCTGGCCCTGGCCACCGTGCTCCGACCCGGGCTGTTCAACGCGCCGGAACGTGAGAACGGCAAGGCGGGCTGGGCACTCGGACTGAGCTTCATCACCGAGGGCGCGATCCCGTTCGCCGCGGCCGACCCGCTCCGGGTGATCCCCGCGATCATGCTCGGCTCGGCCGTCACCGGCGGCCTGTCGATGGCCATGCACGTCGCCGTCCGCGCACCGCACGGCGGGATCTTCGTGCTGTTCGCCGTCGACAACATCCTCGGCTACTTCATTGCTCTCATCGCCGGCGTCGTCGTCGGCGCGATCGCTGTGATCATCCTGAAGTCGATCGGCTCCACGGACCCGGAGCCGGCCGCCGAGCGCGAGCTCGCCACCGTCTGATCGTCGTACCTCATCGACCTCGAACAAGGAGAACAGCATGCCCAGCAAGACCGTCGCCGTCGGATCCTCCGTCGGCCTGCACGCCCGCCCCGCCCAGCTCATCGCCGAGGCGGTCGAGGAGCTCGACGTCGAGGTGCTGCTCGGCATCCCCGGCGACGAGCCGGTGGACGCCAGCTCCTCGCTGCTGATCATGACCCTCGGCGCCGGACCCGGCGACCTGGTCGAGGTCAGCAGCGACGACCAGGCCGCTCTGGACGCGATCGTCGCGCTGGTCGAGAAGGACCTCGACGCCGAGTAGGACGCGAAGCGGCTAGCGGCTGCGCAGGGCCAGGTAGACGGCCCGGACGCCGACGGCACGCTCGAGCTCGCGCACGACGCTGCCGAAGAACTGCTCGCGGTAGGTCTCGTCGGTCACGGTCGACACCGTCAGGTAGAGCCCGGAGACGACGCGAGGAAGGTCGACACCTGGACCAGCGCTCGTGAGGTGTTGAACTTCGGGTCGGTCTGCCAGGCCTCCATCACGTTGCCGGTCATGATCAACGTCCCGAAGAGCATCAGGAACGCGAACACCGACAGTGACAGCAGCAGCACCTGCACGACCTGGACGATCATCAGCACCAGGATCAGGTTCCAGCGCTCGTAGCCGGTGACCTCGGCGTACGACGCGGGGTCGGCGTCCGGATCGTCGACCAGCTCCCGGCACGCCTCGGCGAGCGGCGTCTTCGCGCAGGTGCGGAGCAGGAACGCGTCGTCGACGTCGTCGTCGGCGCGGTCCACCTCCTCGGGCAGCCGGACGAAGAGGAATCCCACCGCCAGCGTCGCGAAGAGCAGCACCACGAGCCAGAGCGAGCCGACGGTGAGGTTGCCGCCGACCTGCCACATCTCGGTGTTGATGAAGAGGAACGTGATCGCGAGCAGCAGCAGCGGCAGCGCCCGCGTGGTCATGGGGAGCAGCAGCCGGACGCTGCCCGAGGTCCGACTGAGCGCCCAGCCGACGATCGGACGGGCGCGCAGCGCGGTCAGGGCGTACCAGAGCGCGGCGAGCAGCACGATCGCCAGCAGCACGCCCGGTCCGGCGGTGATCTCGTCGGAGAACCACGCGAGACCCACGCCGGCGGCGATGGCGAGGATGCCGACGCCGACGAGCAGCGGCAGGGTCCGGCCCGGCCGCAGCGCGGCGCGTACGGCGGCCCGCTCGGTCGGCACGAAGTAGGGCAGGCCGTGCCGCTGGAACCACGCCTCGGCAGCCGCCAGGGGCTCGGCGGGCTCGGGATCCATCAGCCCAGCAGCTCGCGGGCTCGGTCGACGTCGGCCGTCATCTGCTCGACGAGCGCCTCGACGGAGTCGAACGCCACCATGCCGCGCAGCCGCTCGACGAAGCTGACCTCGACCTCCACGCCGTACAGCTCGAGGTCGGTGCGGTCGAGCACGTAGCTCTCGACGCGTCGGTCGCGCAC
This sequence comes from Nocardioides sp. Root1257, assembly GCF_001425175.1. Lineage (GTDB taxonomy): Bacteria > Actinomycetota > Actinomycetes > Propionibacteriales > Nocardioidaceae > Nocardioides. Next base: position 837,779 of record NZ_LMDV01000001.1, read on the forward strand.
GCCGTCGAAGGTCGGGTTGGTGCCGACGCTGATCGCCGCCGGGTAGGTCTCCCCCGTGTCGCGGCGGCGCAGCCAGCCCGCGTAGACGCCGTCCGGCGGCGCCGCGGTCATCGCGTCGGTCGGCACGTTGGCGGTCGGGAACCCGAGCCCGCGACCGCGCTGGTCGCCCTGCACGACGACGCCGCGCACGGCGTACGGCCGACCGAGCGCCTCGGCGGCCCCGGCCACGTCTCCGGCAGCCAGGCTCATCCGGACGTACGTCGAGGACCACACCTGCGGTCCGCCGTCGAGCGGGATGCCCTCGGCGGTGAAGCCGAGGCGGGACCCCGCCTCGCGCAGCGTCGCCACGTCACCGGCAGCGCGGCTGCCGAAGCGGAAGTTCGCGCCGACCACGACGGCGGCGGCGTGCAGGCTGTCGACGAGCACCCGCTCGATGAACTCCTCGGGCGACCAGCTCGCCACGGCGCGGTCGAAGGGCACCGCCAGCACGTAGTCGGCGCCGACCGAGCCGAGCAGCTCGGCCCGCACCTCCAGCGAGGTCAGCGTCGTGGGCGCGTGCTCGGGACGCAGCACCGCCATCGGGTGCGGGTCGAAGGTGACCGCCACGACCGGCAGCGACCGCTCGTCCGCGAGCTCGCGGGCGCGGGCGAGCACGTGACGGTGCCCGAGGTGGACGCCGTCGAAGTTGCCGATCACGACGGTGGTCGGACCGAGGTCACCCGGGACCTCGTCGAGGGAGCGCCAGATCTGCACGGCGCACACACTATCGAGAGGGTCAGACGAAGACGGCCACTGCCCGGGCCCGTCCATCCTTCGGTTCGTAGAGTGCGAGGAACTCGCCGTCCGGTGCGAACACCGCGGTGAGCCCGTCGAGGTCGACGTCGAGCGCCCTTCCCACCCGTACGTCGTCGGCCTGCTCGCCGTCCAGCTCGTGACTGGCGAAGGCCGCTCGGGCGGCGTCGGCGATCGGCATCAGGGCGCCCTGCAGTCCGGGAGGGGCCTCCCCCAGCTGGTCGAGCGTGCGGGCGCTCGCGAGGTCGTAGGGACCGACCGCCGTGCGCCGCAGCGCCGTCAGGTGGCCGCCGACCCCGAGGCGGGCGCCGAGGTCTCGCGCGATGGCGCGGATGTAGGTGCCGCTCGAGCAGCGCACCGAGACGTCGACGTCCACGGTCTCGCCCTCCGTGCGGACCTCGCGCACGGTCAGCTCGTGCACGGTGACGGGCCGGGCCTTCAGCGCGACCTCCTCGCCGTCGCGGACGCGCTGGTAGGCGCGCTTGCCGTCGACCTTGATCGCCGAGACCGCCGTCGGCACCTGGAGCAGCTCGCCCACGAACTCGGCTGCCGCCGCCCGGACGACCGCCTCCTCCAGCCCGGCCGCGAAGACCGTCGCAGTGACCTCGCCCTCGGCGTCGTCCGTGGTCGTCGCGACGCCGAGCCGGATCGTGGCGTCGTAGCCCTTCTCCGTCAGCATCAGGTGCCCGAGCAGCCGGGTGGCGCGGTTGATCCCGAGGACCAGCACGCCGGTCGCCATCGGGTCGAGCGTGCCCGCGTGCCCGACCTTGCGGGTGCCCGCCAGCCGACGGACCCGGGAGACGACGTCGTGCGACGTCATGCCCCCGGACTTGTCGACGACGACCAGGCCGGACTCAGTCGTCATCGAGGTCGTCGCCCTCGGCGACCTCGCGCGGCTTCTTGTACGGGTCCTCGTCGCCGGCGTACGTCGCCACCCGGCGGGCCGCGACCTCGTCGTCGGCCGCCTTGGCCCGGGCGAGCACCTCGTCGAGGTGTCGCGCCGTCTCGGGCAGCGCGTCGGCGATGAAGGTCAGCGTCGGCGCCGTACGGGTGCCGAGCTGCTTGGCGACCTCGGACCGGATCAGGCCCTTGGCCGACTCGAGCGCGGCGGCGGTGCCGGCCAGCGCGGCCTCGTCGTCACCGGTGGCGTCGAGGACGGTGTAGAAGATCGTCGCCTGCTGCGAGTCGCCGGTGACCCGGACGTCGGTGACGGTGACGAACCCCAGTCGCGGGTCCTTGATCCGTCGTTCCAGCATCTCCGCGACGATGACCTGGATGCGGTCGGCGATCTTGCGGACGCGTGGGTTGCTCATGACTCTTTCTTACTCCTAGACGCCGAACGGCGCAGTCCCCGGTCGGGGACTGCGCCGTCTGGACGTTGCTCAGCTGCGGGGGATTTCCTTCATCTCGAAGGCTTCGATGATGTCGCCCTCGCGGATGTCCTGGAAGTTGCGCAGCACCAGACCACACTCGAAGCCCTCGCGGACCTCGGACGCGTCGTCCTTCTCGCGCTTGAGCGACGCCAGGTCGAGGTTGTCGGCGACCACGGCGCTGTCCCGGAGGACCCGCACCTTGGCGTTGCGACGGATGACACCGCTGGTGACCATGCAACCCGCGATGTTGCCGATCTTCGACGAGCGGAAGATCGCACGGATCTCCGCCTGGCCGAGGGTCGACTCCTCGAACTCCGGCTTGAGCATGCCCTTGAGGGCCGCCTCGATCTCCTCGATGGCCTGGTAGATGACCGAGTAGTACCGGATCTCCACGCCTTCCTTCTCCGCCATCTCGGTCGCCTTGCCCTGGGGCCGGACGTTGAAGCCGATGATGATGGCGTCGGAGGCCGCGGCCAGGTCGACGTTGGTCTCGGTGATCGCACCGACACCGCGGTCGATGACGCGGATGCTGACCTCGTCGCCGACGTCGATCTGCGACAGGGCGTCCTCGAGAGCCTCGACGGAACCGGACACATCGCCCTTGAGGATGAGGTTGAGCTCCTGGCTCGCACCCTTCTCCATGGAGGCCATGAAGTCCTCGAGCGTCCGACGCACGCGGCGCTTGGCCTGCATGGCCGCCCGCTCGCGCGACTCGCGCTTCTCGGCGATCTGACGCGCCATCCGGTCGTCCTCGACCACGATGAACGTCTGACCGGCACCCGGGACCGCGGTGAGACCGAGGACCATCGCGGGACGCGACGGATCGGCCTCGGTGATGTTGTCACCGTGCTCGTCGAGCATCGCGCGAACGCGGCCGTAGCCGGCACCCGCGACGATCGAGTCACCCACGCGCAGCGTGCCGCGCTGGACCAGCACCGTGGCGACCGGACCGCGACCGCGGTCCAGGTGCGCCTCGACGACGAGACCCTGGGCGTCCTGGTTCGGGTTGGCCCGCAGGTCGAGCGACGCGTCGGCGGTCAGGATGACGGCCTCGAGCAGCTTGTCGAGGTTGAGCTCGGACTTCGCGGAGACGTCGACGAACATGCTGTCGCCGCCGTACTCCTCGGGGACCAGGCCGTACTCGGTCAGCTGGCCACGGACCTTGGTCGGGTCCGCCTCCGGCTTGTCGATCTTGTTGACCGCGACCACGATCGGGACGCCGGCGGCCTTGGCGTGGTTGAGCGCCTCCACCGTCTGCGGCATGACGCCGTCGTCGGCCGCGACCACGAGGATCGCGATGTCGGTGGCCTGCGCACCACGGGCACGCATGGCGGTGAACGCCTCGTGACCCGGGGTGTCGATGAAGGTGATGCGACGCTCGTCGCCGTCCACCTCGGCCGTGACCTGGTAGGCACCGATGTGCTGGGTGATGCCACCGGCCTCCTTGTCGACGACGTTCGCGTTGCGCAGCGCGTCGAGGAGCTTGGTCTTGCCGTGGTCGACGTGACCCATGACGGTCACGACCGGCGGCCGGATGGCCAGGTCGCCCTCGTCGCCCTCGTCCTCACCGAACTCGAGGTCGAAGGACTCGAGCAGCTCGCGGTCCTCGTCCTCCGGGGAGACGACCTGGACGACGTAGTTGAGCTCCTCACCGAGCAGCTCGAACGTCTCGTCGTTGACCGACTCGGTCGCCGTCACCATCTCGCCGAGCGAGAACAGCATCTGCACGAGCGAGGACACGTCGACGCCGATGCGCTCGGCGAAGTCGGTCAGGGACGCGCCACGCGGCAGCTTGACGGTCTCGCCGTCGCCCTTGCGGACGCGCACGCCGCCGATCGTCGGGGCCTGCATGGCCTCGAACTCCTGACGACGGGCCCGCTTCGACTTGCGACCACGACGCGACGGGCCACCGGGGCGACCGAAGGCACCCTGGGTCTGGCCACGCTGACCGGGACGGCCACCGCCGGGACGACCGCCGCCGCTGGGACCGAAGCCACCGGGACGACCCGGAGCACCGGCGCCGGCACCGGCCGGAGCGCCGCGACCGGGCGCGCCACCGCGACCCGGAGCGCCACCACGGGCGCCGGGACCACCGGGACCACGACCGCCACCGGGACCACCGGGGCCACGGCCGCCGGGGCCACCGCCGAAGGCGGCCGGGGACTTGGGCATCATCGCCGGGTTGGGGCGCGGCATGCCCGGACGACCGGGCGCGCCACCGTCACGAGCGCCCGGAGGACGCGGCGGACGGTTCTCGCCACCCGGGGCACCGGGAGCGGCAGGAGCGCCGCCCGGAGCACCCTCGCGGGCCGGGGCAGGCCGACGGCCCATCCCCTGGCTGGACGCGAACGGGTTGTTGCCGGGGCGGGTGCCGCCGGGCTTGCCCACCGGACGGGGGGCCGGAGCCTTCGGGGACGCCGAGGCAGCGGGCGCCTCCGGCTCGGCCGGGGGCTCGGTCGCCGCGGGCGGCTCGGGAGCCGGCTCCGGAGCGGCGGCCTTCTTCGGACCGGGGCGCGGGGCGGTCGGCGCCTCGGGCGCGGCGGCCGCGGCGGCCTCGGCCACCGGCTCGGCGACGGGGGCTGCCGGAGCCTCGGGCTCGACAACCTCGACGGGGGCGGGGGCCGCAGCGGCCTTCTTGGCAGGTGCCTTGGGGGCCGGCTTGGCGGGCGCCGGGGCGGCGGCCGCGGGGGCCTCGGCCTTCAGCTTGTCGCCGTACTCCTTGCGGAAACGCATCTCCGCGGGGAGCTCGACGGTGGAGCTCGCCGACTTGACGAACTCCCCCATCTCCTTGAACTTCTCGAGAACGAACTTGCTCTCGACGCCGAACTCCTTGGCGAGTTCGTGAACTCGGGTCTTAGCCACGCTTCTCCTTCTGGCCTGAGACCCGGGTCCAGTTCTCTGCTGGGGGGTGGTTCAGACCGTTAGTGGGGTGTGCAAACTCATCGTGAGTTACTCATCGAGTGCTCATGAGCTGCTGCTCCAGTCTCTGTCGGTCGATCGGGGTTGGTGTACGTGCGAGAGGTAGTCACCCACCGGTGCGCTGGAGAGCCCCGTCGTGACCCGAAGGGCACGGCCGAAAGCCTTCCGGCGTACCGCGAGCTCGAAGCACTCGGCGGTGGGGTGCAGGTGCGCTCCCCGGCCGGGTGCGGTGGCTGTCGGATCGGGTACGGCGGCCGCGTGACCGTCTGCATCCGAGCCGGCGGTCACCCGCAACAACTCGCTCTTCGCGGCTCGTGCCCGGCACCCGACGCACGTCCGGACGGGGCCCGGGCATGCAGAAGAGATGTGTTCACTCGCCACTGACGACAACCCTACCGCGCTGGCCCCACCTATTTCGAACCGGGGCGTCGCGTCCTACCGTCATCGCGTGAGCGTCTTCGCGGAGGACTTCGACGGCGCCGACCTCGACAGGACGACCTGGCTGACGTCGTACCTGCCGGTGTGGAGCTCGACCGCGGCGAGCGCCGCGTCGTACACCGTGGACAACGGCCTGCTGACGCTCACCATTCCCCCGGCCCAGGGTCTGTGGTGCCCGGACGACCACCAGCCGCCGCTGCGCGTCTCGGGGATCCAGTCCGGCAGCGTCTCCGGCCCGGTGGGCAGCACCCGCGGCCAGCAGCGGTTCCGCGAGGGTCAGACGGTACGGGAGGAGCAGCCCCGCTTCGAGGGGTGGCTCCCCCGCTCGGGGCGCGTCGAGGTCCGGTGCGCGATGACCCTCTCCCCACGGTCGATGGCGGCGCTGTGGCTGAGCGGCTTCGAGGACGACCCGGACCAGCTCCACTGCGGCGAGCTCTGCGTCGTCGAGGTGTTCGGGAAGGACCTCGGGGCCGGGCCGTCGGCCGAGGTCGGCGTCGGCATCAAGGCGTTCCGGGACCCGGCGCTGCGCCAGGACTTCGCGGCGCCCCGCCTCCCGATCGACGTGACCGACTTCCACACGTACGCCGTCGACTGGGACGCCGCCGAGGCGGTCTTCACGGTGGACGGCGCGGTCGTCCGACGGTGCCCCGACCCGCCGACGTACCCGATGCAGGTCATGGTCGCCGTCTTCGACTTCCCCGACTGGTCCAACGGCGACGACGACCACCTCGTGCCGGCACTGACGGTGGACTGGATTCGGGAGTAGGTTGCGGCGGTGCTCGCCACCGTCCTCGCACCGATCAGCCGTCGGCTGGTCTACCCGCGCGGCGAGACCCGGATCCCGGTCGAGGACACGTCGTACGACGTGACCGTGCGCGGCGCGCAGCTGCGCGGCTGGGTGCTCAACCCCGGGCGGGAGCACGCGCTCGTCTACTTCGGCGGCAACGGCGAGGCCCTGGGCTGGCTGCGCCCCGAGCTCGAACGGAGGTTCCCCGACCACACCAGCTATCTCGTCGCGTATCGCGGGTACGGCGCCAGCAGCGGGAAGCCGAGCCAGCGCGCGCTGGTCGCCGACGCGTTCGCGCTCGTCGACCACGCCGCGCACCGGCACCCCGAGGCTCCGGTCGACGTCGTCGGCCGCAGCCTCGGCAGCGGCGTCGCGGTGCAGGTCGCCGCGCACCGGCCGATCGAGCGCCTGGTGCTGGTCACCCCGTTCGACAGCCTGGCGGCGACCGCCGGCGACCTCTTCCCGCGGCTCCCGGTCCGGCACCTCGTCAAGGACCGGTGGGACTCCGCCGCGATCGCCCCCGAGATCACCGCCGACGTGCTGGTGGTGCGGGCCGGGCGGGACACGCTGGTCCGGCCGGCGCGCACCGACGCGCTGCTCCGCGCGCTGCGACCGGACACCCACGTCGTCGACTTCCCCGACGCCGGTCACTCGGACGTGTCCGAAGACCCGGCGTACTGGAAGGCGATCGAGACGTTCCTCGCCTGAGGCCCCTCAGTCGACGGTCGGGTCCTCGGCCGGGGCCTCGTCGCTGCGGATGTCGATCCGCCAGCCGGTGAGCCGGGCCGCGAGGCGGGCGTTCTGGCCCTCCTTGCCGATGGCCAGCGACAGCTGGAAGTCGGGCACGACGACGCGCGCCGACCGCGCCTCCGCGTCGAGCACCTCGACCGAGGTGACCCGGGCCGGCGACAGGGCGTGGGCGACCATCTCGGCCGGGTCCTCCGACCAGTCGACGATGTCGATCTTCTCGCCGTGCAGCTCGGACATCACCGACCGCACCCGCTGGCCCATCGGGCCGATGCAGGCGCCCTTGGCGTTGACGCCCGACGCCGCGGACTTCACCGCGAGCTTGGTGCGGTGACCGGCCTCGCGGGCGATCGCCGCGATCTCGACGGTGCCGTCGGCGATCTCGGGCACCTCGAGGGCGAAGAGCTTCTTGACCAGGTTCGGGTGCGAGCGGGACAGGGTGACCTGCGGGCCCCGCATGCCCTTGCGGACCGAGACCACCAGGCACTTGATGCGCATGCCGTGCTCGTAGCGCTCCCCCGGCACCCGCTCGCCGACCGGCAGCAGCGCCTCGATCTTGCCGAGGTCGACCATCACGTCGTCGGGGTTGCGACCCTGCTGGATGATCCCCGAGATGATGTCGCCCTCCTTGCCGGCGAACTCACCGAACCGGATGTCGTCCTCGGCGTCGCGCAGGCGCTGCAGCATGATCTGCTTCGCCGTCGTCGCCGCGATCCGGCCGAAGCCCTCGGGCGTGTCCTCGTACTCGCCGACCACGGTGCCCTCGTCGTCGACCTCGGAGGCCATCACGGTGACGTGACCGCTCTTCCGGTCGAGCTCGACGCGCGCGTTCTCCTGCGCGCCCGGGGTCTTGTGGTACGCCGTGAGAAGCGCCTGCTCGATCGCTTCCACCAGCACGTCGAACGAGATCTCCTTCTCCCGCTCCAGCATGCGCAGGATGCTCATGTCGATGTCCATCAGGCCCCCTCCTCTTCTCCGTCGTTGTCCGGCGTGCGCCGGTTGAACTCCACCTGGACCAGTGCCTTCTTCACGTCGGCGTACGCCACGTCGCGTCGCTGCCCGCTCACGTCGATGGCCGCCGACTCCGCGGAGGCCTCGAGGATCCGGCCGGTCACCGACTCGCCGTCGGTGAAGGTGACCTTCACCAGGCGGTCCGCGTTGCGGCGCCAGTGCCGTTCCAGGGTGAGCGGGCGGTCCACGCCGCGCGAGGTGACCTCGAGCGTGTAGGGCTGCTCGCCCATCACGTCGGACTCGTCGAGGACCCGGTTGACCTCACGGGTCGCGTCGGCGACCTCGTCGAGGGTCACCCCGCCGTCCTTGTCGACGGCGATCCGCAGGATCCGGCGCTTGCCGGCCGGCGTGATGTCGACGGCCTCGATGTCGAGGTCCAGGGCGCGCAAGGGGTCGCCGAGCTCTGCCTCGATCTGGGCCCTGGTGGCGTCCTGGTTGGCACTGCTCACGGTGGGGCGACCTCCTTGTGCTGTTGTCGATCGTCCACGATAGCGGCTCCCGACCACATCGACCGCACCCCGACAGGGTGCGACTAAGGTCGACGCCGTGCCAGCGGATCCCCAGCTCTCCCGTCGCGTCCTGCTGGCGGCCGGCGTGGTCGGCGCGACCCTGGTCTCGGGCTGCGGCGAGGCCCGCTCGCCCGCAGCGGGCAGTGCCGACGACCCGGACTCGACGCTGGTCGACGAGGTGGTGGCGAGGATCACGGCGACGGCCGAGATCTCCGCGCGAGTCCCGGACCTGGTCGCGCTGCACACCGCCCACCTCGGTGCGCTCGACGCCCCGCCCCCGGTCGCCGCGACGGCGCCCCCGGCGCGGCTGCTCCGCTCGGAGCGCCAGCTCCAGCGGTTCCTGGTCGACGCCGCCCTCCGCGCGGAAAGCGGCCCGCTGGCCCGCCTGCTCGCCTCGATGTCGGCAGCGGTCTCGCAGCAGCTGGCGGTCCTGTGAACGCCCGGGCCGACGACCTGGACGCGCTCCAGACGACCCTCGCGGCGGAGCACGCCGCCGTCTACGTCCTGGCGACGCTCGGCGGGCGCGCATCCCAGGACGAGACCTTGCTCGCGGCGATCAGCGCGGCGTACGCCGAGCACCGGCTGCGCCGCGACCAGCTGACCACCGCGATCACCGACCGGGGCGCCGACCCGGTCGCCGCGGAGGCGGCGTACGACGTGCCGACTGGACTGGACCGGTCGCCGCGGATCGCGCGGGTCGCCCGGGAGACCGAGGAGTCGTGCGCGACGACGTACGCCTGGCTGGTCGCGACGACGACCGACGAGATGCGCCGCTGGGCGGTGCGGGCCCTCAATGAAACAGCGGTCCGCGTACTCACCCTCCGGGGAACTCCCGAGATGTTCCCCGGAGCGGGTGAGTACGCGGACCGCTGAGGCCTGGACTTGCGGCCGAGAGTGAGATCCGCCGGGATGTGGGGGGACTGGCGGCTCTCCCTCTTGCAAAAGCATGCAACACGGCGCGGCCCGGGGGCGAGAGAGCGCCAACCTCACGTTTCTGCATTGCACAAAAGTGCAGAATTCCGCCGCCTCAGGACCAGGCGTCGACCAGGGCCGGGATCTCGGACAGCGCGTGCACGACGGCGTCCGGGGTGCCCTCGCTGTGCCCGACCTGGGCGGACGGGATGACGCTGTGCGGGACGTGGATGGCGCGGAGCCCGGCGTTCTGGGCGCCCCAGACGTCGTCGAAGAGGCGGTCGCCGACGTACACGCACCGGCTCGGGTCCGACGCACCGACCGCGTCCATCGCAGCGCGGAACGCGTGGGGTGACGGCTTGGTCCACGCGATCTCGCTCGTGTAGACGTCGCCGTCGATGCGGTCGAGCACGCCGTCGCGGCGGAAGAAGCCCTCGTGCCAGGCGCGCGGCCAGATCGTGTTGGAGAGCACACCGACCTTGACGCCGCGGGTGCGCAGGGCGTCGAAGAGCGGACCCACCTCCGGGTCGGTGAGGGTGTGCGGCTCCCAGAACTCGTAGTACGCCGTCAGCAGGTCGGGGTCGTGCTCGAGCCCGGCCTCGGTGAAGAGGTCGGCCACGGTCGCGCTCTGCTGGTGGTCGCGGGAGCGCCCCCAGACCGTGTCACCTGCCTGGTGCAGCCGGGCGCGCGAGACCTCGATGTCGTGCTCGGCGTTCACCACCGCCTGCGCCAGCGCGAGCGACTCCGCGTGGAAGTCGATGTCGTGCCAGCGGGTGAGCGTGCCGCCCCAGTCGAAGATGACCGCGTCGATGCCGGCGCTCATCGGGGCCGTCACCGCCGGACGAGCCTCACCACGTGGTCGACGAGGTGGTCGGCGTGGACCTGCTCGCTGGCACCGGACGCGCGGTCCTTGACCTCGATCGTCCCGTCGGCCGCGAGGCCCTTGCCCACCACCACGATCGTCGGGACGCCGATCAGCTCGGCGTCCTTGAACTTCACGCCGGGGCTGATCTTGCCGAGGCGGTCGTCGTAGAGGACGTCGATGCCCTGGCTGCCGAGCTCGTGGGCGATCCGCTCGGCCGCGGCGAGCACGTGCTCGTCCTTGCCGGCGGCGACCAGGTGGACGTCGGCCGGTGCGACCTCGCGGGGCCACGAGAGCCCCACCTCGTCGAGCGTCCCCTCGGCGATCGCGGCGACCGCACGCGAGGGGCCGATGCCGTACGAGCCCATGGTGACCGTGACGAGCTTGCCGTTCTCGTCGAGGACCTTGAGGTCGAGCGCGTCGGCGTACTTGCGGCCGAGCTGGAAGATGTGGCCCATCTCGATCCCGCGCGCGGACTCGAGGACCCCGCCGTCGCAGTTGGGGCAGGGGTCGCCGTCGAGGACCTGCGCGGCCTCGATGGTGCCGTCGGGGGTGAAGTCGCGGCCCGCGACCAGGTCGATGACGTGGCTGCCGTCGACGTCGGCGCCGGTCACCCAGCGGGTGCCCTCGACGATGCGGGGATCGACGAGGTAGCGGATGCCGGACGCGTTCTTCTCCCCCAGCACGCCGGGGCCGATGTAGCCCTTGACCAGGCTCGGGTGCTTGCGGAACTCCGCCTCGTCGAAGGGCTCGACCTCGGTGGGCTCCATCTGGCCCTCGAGGCGCTTCTGGTCGACCTCGCGGTCACCGGGGAGGCCGATCGCCACCGGCTCGCGGGTGCCGTCGGGGTGCTTGAACATGACGAGCACGTTCTTGAGGGTGTCCCCCGCCGTCCAGGGCCGGTCGTCGCGGGGGAACTTCTCGTTGAGGTGGTCGACGAGGGTGTCGATGGTGGGCGTCTGGGGCGTCTGCTCCGCGTGGGCGGCGGGCGCGTCGTCGTACGCGAGCGGCGTGGGGGGTGCGACCTGGACGGCCTCCACGTTGGCGGCGTAGTCGCACTTCGTGCAGCGCACGTAGGTGTCCTCGCCGACGGCGGCCTTGGCGAGGAACTCCTCGGACTTCGAGCCGCCCATCGCGCCGGACGTCGCCTTGACGATGACGTACTCGAAGCCGAGCCGGTCGAAGATCCGGATGTAGGCGTCGCGGTGCTTCTGGTAGCTGGCGTCCAGGCCGGCGTCGTCGACGTCGAAGGAGTAGGAGTCCTTCATCACGAACTCGCGACCGCGCAGCAGGCCGGCGCGGGGGCGCGCCTCGTCGCGGTACTTCGTCTGGATCTGGTAGATCGAGAGCGGCAGGTCCTTGTAGGAGCCGTAGAGGTCCTTCACCACGAGGGTGAACATCTCCTCGTGCGTCGGGCCGAGGAGGTAGTCGTTGCCCTTGCGGTCCTTGAGGCGGAAGATCCCGTCGCCGTACTCGGTCCACCGGTTGGTCGCCTCGTAGGGCTCCTTGGGCAGCAGCGCGGGGAAGCTGAGCTCCTGCGCGCCGATGGCGTCCATCTCCTCGCGGATGATGGCCTCGACCTTGCGCAGCACCTTCAGCCCGAGCGGCAGCCACGTGTAGATGCCGGGCGCTGCGCGACGGATGTAGCCCGCGCGGACCAGGAGCTTGTGCGACGGCACCTCGGCGTCCGCCGGGTCCTCGCGCAGGGTCCGTACGAAGAGGCTCGACATCCGCATGATCATGCGGAGAGGTTACTTGTGGGGTCGGGGCTGCTGCGAACCAGTAACCGCTTCTCCACAGGCCGCCGCACGCCGGGTGCCGATTCCCTCTGACGCCGGGCAGCCTCGACGGATGGATCTGGCCGAGCTGATGCGCCTGCAGTGCGGTGTGGTGTCGCGGTCGCAGCTGGTCGCCGCCGGGGTGACGCCTCACGATGTGGCGCGCATGGTGCGGGGACGCGAGCTGATGCGGCTGCACGCCGGTGTGTACGTCGAGCACACGGGCCCGCCGACGTGGCGCCAGCGAGCCTGGGCAGCCTGCCTGCGCCACGGACCAGCGGCCCTGGCAGGCCCGTCGGCGCTGCGCGCCGTGATGGGCCCGGGGTGGCGGGGGTACGACGACGCCGGACCGATCCACGTCGCGATCGACCACGCCCGTCGGTCGGCCGACGTGGTGGGCCATCGCGTGCGGCGCGTCGTCGACCTCGACGAACAGGTCCTCTGGTCCGCGTCCCCGCCGCGGATGCGCACCGAGGAGGCGGCGCTCGACGTAGCGCTGGCCAGGCCGGATCGCCTGGCCCGGATCGCGCTGCTCTCCGACGTCTGCCAGTCGCGGCGCACCACGGCCGCCCGCGTTGCCGATGCGCTGGAACGCCGAGCCCGCGTCACGGACCGCGCATGGCTGTCAGGGTTGATCGCCGATCTCGCTGACGGCACCTGCTCGACCCTGGAGCACGGCTTCCTCACGTTGGTCGAGCGTCCTCACGGGCTCCCCGCCCCGGCCCGGCAGGCGCCGGACGGCTCGACGTTGGGCGGCGTACGCCGAGACGCGGACTACACCCCGCTCCCCCTCGTCCTCGAGCTCGACGGGCGGCTCTTCCACGACAACGCCACCCAGCGCGACCGCGACCTGGACCGCGACCTCGACCTGGTCGCCGCCGATCGACGCGGCGTCCGCCTCGGCTGGGGCCAGGTGTTCGACCGCCCCTGCGACACCGCGGCCCGTCTCGCCGCCATCCTGACCAGGGCCGGCTGGACCGGCACCGCGCACCCCTGCAGCCCCTCCTGCCCCGTCCCCGGATCACCCGGGAAGATCTGACGCACCCCGTGCACCAGATCTTCCCCGCTATCCGCCGACGAGCACCGGCCGCGCCTCGACGACGCGCAGTGCCTGCGGACTCCCCGGGATCGTCACCGTCCCCGCCACGTCGCGCCACGGCCCGCCGTCGACGCGGAACTGCGCGGCGTACGTCGTGTCCACGCTCGGGCTCACCCGACCCGTCCGGGCGTAGCTGTGGGTGATGTCCAGGTCGGGGTACGCCGCCCCCGGTGACGTGCTCTGCTGCGTCTCCCCGTCGCCGAAGCGCCACCCGAACGACGAGGGCCAGATCCGCAGCTCCACCTGCCGGCCCAGCAGCGTCACCGTGCGGGTGAGCTCGCCCTGCTCGGTGTAGAAGTTCGTGTCGAAGTTGACCAGGGTCCGCCCGTTCGGTGGCTGGATCACGAGCTTGGCTGCTGGGAGGGGTAGGCGGCGGAACGCCCGTGCGACGAGGCCGGGGGTCGGCTCCGGTGCGGCAGCGGCCGACGGATCAGCGGGCAGATCGCAGAAGTCAGACGGTTCCTGATCCAGAGTTAGGGCCGTGCGCACACACACCCCGTCCCAGTCGGAGTCTCGAGTGATGTCGGCGACGTCTTCTGCGCCGCCGTGGGATTGCTCGGGCGTGCACGTCTTTACCCAAACCAGCTGAATCTGACCGCGAACGGATTCGGCCTTGTGGACCATCTGGCACGCGGAGCCCGCCGACGATGGCGGGGCAGCCGCAGTCAGGAATCCGACCACAAGTCCAGCAAGGACGGCTGAGCGGATCATTCGACGAATCCAACGAACGACACCCTCAGACCGGGCTCTACGGATGCCAACCTGAAGAGCATGATCCGTCTATCCGCACTGAATGGGATGGGATCCGCACCGCGACGAGGCACCGTCTGACCGGCCTCCATCGTCATCGCGACGTCGACGGTGACTTCGGATCCGCTCGACTTCCGCGCCTTGGCGGCGTCCACCTTCCATTTGCCTCCCCGATAGCTGCCGCCCTCCGCGAACACATCGCGGATCGGGTTGCTGAAGTCGGAGCACCCCTGGCAGCTCGAGGTCGCAAGTGCTTCCATCACGGTGGTGTCGCCCGAGACCAGTGCCTCGTTCTGAGCATCAACCCAGGCACGGACGGTGTCCTCGGGGCTGAGCGCGGCAGCAGCCGTGGTGCTCGGCGACGTCGGCGAGGCAGGCGACGTCGACTCGGTCGGCCCGAACTTGGGCTCGGGGTCGTCGTCGGTGCACCCGCCGAGAGCGAGTGCCGACAGGAGGACGACGGCGGTGAGGACCGCCCGAGTACGGCTCACGACGCCGATCATTCCCCGACCCGGGCCGGAGCGAAACGGGGTGGCCGCAGCCTGTGGAGAACCCTCAGCCGCGGGCGGCGCGGAGGGCGGCGCGGATCATCGGGAGCTGCAGGGGGACGCGCACCCACGAGCCGACCTTGAGGCCGGTGTTCCTGGAATGCGTGGCGTCGACAGCCATCTTGATGTTGGCCGGCCAGACGCCGAGGAGCAGCGCGACGCTCCCCCAGCCGGCGGCGCGACGGGTCGCGGGGGTCGCGAGGCCGGCGGCGAGGACGAGCTCGGCGACACCGCTGCCGAGGATGACCTCGCGGTGCGCCGGGACCCAGCCCGGCATGATCGGCTCGTAGAACTCCGGCTTGACCAGGTGCACGGTGCCGCTGGCAGCGAAGCCGAGGGCGAGGAGCTTGACGCTGCGGGGAAGGGCCATGTCCCTAGAACATCACAGTCGCAAAGCGCGCCGTCTCGTAGAAGCCCACTCGCTCGTAGACGGCGCGGGCCGAGGTGTTCCAGTCGTTGACGTAGAGCGACACGACCGGGGCGATCTCGCGACGCACCAGCTGCACCACGGCCGCCATGCCGGCGGTGGCGAGGCCGAGACCGCGTCGGTCGGCGGGGACGAAGACCCCCTGGATCTGGGCGGCGTACGGCGTCGCGCAGGCCACCTCCGCCTTGAAGACGAGCCGGCCCGTGTCGTCGAAGCGGGCGAACGACCAGCCGCGGTTGACCAGCTGGGTGACGCGAGCGCGGTAGAGGTCCGCGCCGCCGCCGTACTCCGGCGAGACCCCGACCTCCTCCGTGTACATCGCCACGCAGGCCGGGTAGAGCTCGTGCATGTCCTCGCGCGTCGTGCGCCGCACGAGCGGGTCGGGCGCGACCAGCGGGCCGGCCGCGAGCTCCAGGTGCGGCTGGTCCCACCGCGCCTCGCGGGGCTGGCCCCAGGCGCTGGAGACGCCGTTCCAGAAGGTGCGTACGGCGTCCTGCGGACCCACGATGGTCGACACGGTCCGACCGCGGGCGAGCGCGCGCTCGGCGAAGGCGGCGGCATCGTCGACGCTCGCCCCGATCGGCACCAGGTTGGCGCCGACGTGGCAGGCGGCGGCGAGCTCGCCGGACTCGAAGCGGCCCCACATCTCACCGCCGAGCCAGCGCGGCTCCAGGTTGGTGGTCGTCGCGCGGTAGTCGGCGAAGACGTTCACGACCGGGTCCCGGCGCGCGAGCGCCAGGAAGGCGTCCAGGTCCGCGGCCCCGAGGGGGCGGACTCCGTGGCGGGTCGTGAGCACGTGTGGAGCCTAGAACACGGGGCTCACACGGAGTCGATGATCGCCGTGCGCCGCGCCTCGTACTCCTCGGCCGTGATCAGCTCCTGCTCACGCAGGTGGCGCAGCTCCTGGAGCCGGGCGGCCGCGGTGCCGGTCGCCGGCACCGGGGGCGCCAGGGCCGCGTCGGGCTCCGCGGCCGGCGTCCGCAGGTTGGAGGCGAGGTACGTCGCCTCGAGCCCGTCGTCGCTGAGCAGCGCCATCGCGGTCGCGTCGCTCTCGCTCATGCCCGCGTCGCGCGCCATCCGCTGGGCGGTCGTCACCCGCCAGATCGTGCCGGCGACTCCGAGCATGACCACCAGGACGAAGAAGAACACGAACGCTCCCGGGACCCCGTCGCCCGAGGACATCCCGTCGTCGTACACCGGGTGCCACGTCCCGCCCACGTCGGTGCAGGTCGGGAGGTTGCCGGCGTCGTCGGGCTGGAAGCACGAGTCGGGTGGATCACCGGAGCCGTCGCTGAGGACGAGAAGCCGAGACATGGCCGGAGCGTACGACGTACGGCGCCGCCGTGATCAGGAAACGGTGACCTGCGCGCCGGCGCCGTCGACGGACTCCATGCCCTCGGCGATCCGCATGGCCTCCTCGATCAGGGTCTCGACGATCTGCGACTCGGGGACGGTCTTGATGACCTCGCCCTTGACGAAGATCTGGCCCTTGCCGTTGCCGGACGCCACGCCGAGGTCGGCCTCGCGGGCCTCCCCCGGACCGTTGACGACGCAGCCCATGACGGCGACCCGCAGCGGGACCTCCATGCCCTCGAGGCCGGCGGTCACCTGCTCGGCCAGCGTGTAGACGTCGACCTGCGCGCGGCCGCAGGACGGGCAGGAGACGATCTCGAGCTTGCGGGGGCGCAGGTTCAGCGACTGCAGGATCTGGATGCCGACCTTGACCTCCTCGACCGGCGGGGCTGAGAGCGAGACGCGAATGGTGTCGCCGATGCCCTGCGAGAGCAGCGCCCCGAACGCCGTGGCCGACTTGATCGTGCCCTGGAACGCCGGGCCCGCCTCGGTCACGCCGAGGTGCAGCGGCCAGTCGCCGGCCTCGGCCAGCAGCTCGTAGGCGCGCACCATCACGACCGGGTCGTTGTGCTTGACGGAGATCTTGAAGTCGTGGAAGTCGTGCTCCTCGAAGAGGCCCGCCTCCCACACCGCCGACTCGACCAGCGCCTCCGGCGTGGCCTTGCCGTACTTGTCGAGGATCCGCTTGTCGAGGCTGCCCGCGTTGACACCGATCCGGATCGACGTGCCGCGGTCCTTCGCGGCGCGTGCGATCTCCTTGACCTGGTCGTCGAACTTGCGGATGTTGCCGGGGTTCACGCGTACGGCGGCGCAGCCGGCGTCGATCGCGGCGAAGACGTACTTCGGCTGGAAGTGGATGTCGGCGATCACCGGGATCTGCGAGTGCTTCGCGATCTCGGGGAGTGCGTCCGCGTCGTCCTGGCTGGGGCACGCGACCCGGACGATGTCGCACCCGGTCGCGGTCAGCTCGGCGATCTGCTGCAGCGTGGTGTTGACGTCGGACGTCAGCGTCGTCGTCATCGACTGCACGGAGACCGGCGACTCGCTGCCGACGCCGACCTTGCCGACCTTGATCTGGCGGGTCGTACGGCGCGGCGCGAGCACCGGCGGGGGTGCTTCGGGCATGCCCAGGCTGATCGCGGTCATGTCGTTGATCCTAGGTCGTGACTACGAGGGGAGCTTCACGGGGACGACGAGGTCGCCGACGATCAGCACGCTGCCCATGACGAGCAGCACGCTGGCCACGACGTACGCGATCGGGAGCAGCTTCGCGACGTCGACGTACCCGGGGTCGGGACGGCCGCGCAGGCGGGCCCAGGCCCGGCGCAGCGCCTCCCAGAGGGCGCCGGCGATGTGCCCGCCGTCCAGGGGCAGCAGCGGGATGAAGTTGAACATGCCGATGAAGAAGTTGAAGCCGGCGACCAGCATCAGCAGGAAGACCGCCTTCTCCTTCACGGGGAACTCCTCGTGGGAGACGGTCTCGCCGGCGATCCGGCCGCCGCCGACGATGCTGACGGGTCCGTTGGGATCGCGCGGGTGGACGCCGGCGATCGCCTCGGCGACGCCCCAGACCTTCTGCGGCAGGGTGCCGAGGGCGACGACCGTGTCCTTGGTCATCCCACCCATCTTCTCGAGCGTGTAGATCGGCCCGCCGGTGACGAAGCCGGTGAACGTCGGGCTGACGCCCAGGAAGCCGACCTGGGTGAGCTTGTCGTCGGTGACCGACGTCGGCCGGGCGGTGACGGTCGTGTTCGTGGTGAGCGTCAGCTCCTTGCCGTCGCGCTCGACCACGATGGTGGCGGTGCCGTCGTCGTTGGCCCGGATGACGTCCTGCATCGCCTCCCACGTCGTGAACGGCACGCCGTTGAAGGAGACGATCGTGTCGCCCTTCTCGATGCCCGCCGCCTTCGCCGGCGCGACCGGGTCGGTGGGCTTGCAGCTGCGGTTGACCTCGCTGGCCGGCAGCACGCAGTCGACGACCTCGCTGACCTCGGCGCTGTAGGGCTTGGCCTCGCCGGGGTTGCCGTACGTCGCGAAGACGCCGGCGAAGATGAAGAACGCGATGAGGATGTTCACCGTGGGGCCGCCGGCCATCACGATGACCTTCTTCCACCAGGTCATCTTGTAGAAGAGCCGGTCGGAGTCCTCGGGGGTGATCGTCTCCCACTCGGCGGCGCGCGCGTCCGAGATCAGCTGGGTGAACATCCCGGTGTTGGACTTGCGGACCCGGACGACCTGGTTGCCCTGGGCATCGACGGTCACCTCGTCGGCGAGGTCCTCGGCGCCCGGCGGGAGCATCCCGACGATCTTGACGTAGCCGCCGAGCGGGATCGCCTTGACGCCGTACTCCGTCTCGCCGACCCGCTTGCTCCACACGGTCGGACCGAACCCGATGAAGTACTGCGTCACCTTCCCGCCGAACTTCTTGGCGGGGATCATGTGGCCGAGCTCGTGGAGACCGATCGAGGCCAGGATGGCGACCACGAAGATCACCACGCCCAACAGGTAGAACAAGCCGGTCATCGGGTTCCTTCGATCCTCTCCTTGGCGGCGCTGCGCGCCCAGGCGTCGGCGGCGAGGACGTCCTCGACGGTCATCGACTCCCCCTCAGAGGGTACGTCGTGCGTGCTGAGAACAGCCTGAACCGTGGGCACGATCTCGGTGAACGCGAGCCGCTCGTCGCGGAACGCCTCGACGCAGACCTCGTTGGCCGCGTTGTAGACGGCCGGCGCGGTGCCGCCGCGCTCCCCCGCTGCGCGCGCCAGCGCGACCGCCGGGAAGGCCTCGTCGTCGAGCGGGAAGAACTCCCAGGTCTCCGGCCGGGTCCAGTCCACCGGCGGCGCGGTGTCGGGCACCCGGTCCGGCCACGCGAGGCCGAGGGCGATAGGGATCAGCATGGTCGGCGGACTGGCCTGCACGAGGGTCGAGCCGTCGACGAACTCGACCATCGAGTGCACGACGCTCGTCGGGTGGACCACGACCTCGATCCGGTCGAACGGGATGCCGAAGAGCAGGTGCGCCTCGATCACCTCGAGCCCCTTGTTGACCAGGGTCGCGGAGTTGATGGTGACGACGGGACCCATGTCCCAGGTCGGGTGGTTCAGCGCCTCGGCGACGGTCACCTCCGCGAGCTGGTCGCGGGTGCGGCCCCGGAAGGGCCCGCCGCTGGCGGTGAGCACCAGCCGGCGTACCTCCGCGGCGGTGCCGCCGCGCAGGCACTGGGCGAGCGCGCTGTGCTCGGAGTCGACCGGCACGATCTGGCCCGGTTCGGCACGGTCGAGCACGAGCGGGCCGCCCATGATGAGCGACTCCTTGTTGGCCAGCGCGAGGGTGTTGCCGGCGTCGAGCGCGGCGAGCGTCGGACGCAGCCCGACCGCGCCGGTGATGCCGTTGAGCACCACGTCGCAGGCGCGCCCGGCCGCCTCGACGGAGGCGTCCTCGCCCAGCCCGGAGTACGCCGGTGCGAACTCCGCCACCTGCTGCTCGAACAGCCCGGGATTGCCACCGCCGGCCGTCAGGCCGACCACCCGGAAGCGGTCCGGGTTGGCCCGCACGATCTCGAGCGCCTGGGTGCCGATCGAGCCGGTGCTGCCGAGGATCACGATGTCTCTGCGCTGGCCTCTCACGACCCCATCCTGGCGCACTACTCTCGTGTCATGAGCATCGCGCAGGAACGCCGTCTGGTCACCGCCATCCCCGGGCCCGGCTCGCAGGAGCGCCTGGATCGCAAGAAGGCCCACGTCGCCGACGGCGTCGGCACGACCCTTCCCGTGTTCATCGTGGAGGCGGGCGGCGGCGTCCTCGTCGACGTCGACGGCAACCACCTCATCGACCTCGGCTCCGGCATCGCGGTCGTCTCGGTCGGCAACGCCGCGCCGGCGGTCGTGCGCAACGTCCAGGAGCAGGTCGCGGCGTTCACGCACACCTGCTTCATGGTCACGCCGTACGACGGCTACGTCGACGTGTGCGCAGCCCTGGCCGAGCTCACGCCGGGCGACCACGCCAAGAAGTCGGCGCTCTTCAACTCCGGCGCGGAGGCCGTCGAGAACGCGGTGAAGATCGCGCGCGTCGCGACCGGCAAGGACGCGGTCGCGGTCTTCGACCACGCCTACCACGGCCGCACCAACCTGACGATGGCGATGACCGCGAAGAACATGCCGTACAAGAACGGCTTCGGTCCGTTCGCCGGCGAGGTCTACCGCGCGCCGATGTCCTACCCCCTGCGCGACGGGCTGACCGGCGAGCAGGCCGCCGCCCGCGCGATCGACGTGATCGAGAAGCAGGTCGGCGCCGCCAACCTGGCGTGCGTCGTCATCGAGCCGATCCAGGGCGAGGGCGGCTTCGTCGTGCCGGCGCCGGGCTTCCTGCCGGCGCTGGCCGCATGGGCCAGGGACAACGGCGTCGTCTTCATCGCCGACGAGATCCAGACCGGCTTCTGCCGCACCGGCGACTGGTTCGCCAGTGACGACGAGGGTGTCGTCCCCGACCTGGTGACGACGGCCAAGGGCATCGCCGGCGGCCTGCCGCTCGCCGGCGTCACCGGCCGGGCCGACCTGATGGACAGCGTCCACGTCGGCGGCCTCGGCGGCACGTACGGCGGCAACCCGGTCGCCTGCGCGGCCGCCCTCGGTGCGATCGAGGAGATGCGCGAGGGCGCGCTGGACGAGCGCGCTCGGGAGATCGGCACGATCATGGCGACCCGCCTCGGCGAGCTGGCCGCGGTGCACGACGTCATCGCCGACATCCGCGGCCGCGGCGCGATGATGGCGATCGAGCTCTGCAGGCCCGGCACCACCGAGCCCGACGCGGCCCGCACCGCGGCGGTCGCGGCACACTGCCACCAGCAGGGCGTCGTCGTGCTGACCTGCGGCACCTGGGGCAACGTCTTCCGCTTCCTCCCGCCGCTCTCGATCAGCGACGAGCTCCTCCAGGAGGCGTTCGACGTGGTCGCCGAGGCGTTCTCCGCTACGGCGTAGGCGACGCGGCTCCCCGGAGCTCCTCGAAGGACCGGCTCAGCACCTCGGTGAGGGGCGCGGCGTCGACGTCGGCGACCCACGTCTCGAACGCGACCCGGAAGACCGCGAGGCCGGTCTGGGCGACCAGGCCGGCCAGCCGCGGCTCGACGTCGCGCTCGACGAGCGCGCGCGTGAGCGACGCCGCCCAGGACGACAGCTTGCCGAGCTCGCGCTCCTGCAGCTCGGGATGCGCGTCGATGACGGCCTGACGGCGGGGCGCGACCTCGCGCCGTCCTTCGAGGACGACGGCCGCCTCCTGCAGCGCGGTCGCGACCACGTCGTACGGCGTCGCGTCGGCGGGCGCGTCCGCGACGGCGCGCACGAGGAGGTCCTCGATGACCATGCCGCCGCCGAAGAGCACCTCGCGCTTGTCGGCGAAGTGGCGGAAGAAGGTGCGCTCGGTCAGCCCGGCCCGCTCCGCGATCGCGGCGACCGTCGTCTGCGCGTAGCCGCGCTCGAGGTAGAGCTCGAGCGCCGCCTCCTCGAGGCGTCCGCGCGCGTTCGGCTCCCAGCGACCCATGCGGCGGATCCTACGCGATGACAGTTCCTGTCATCATCGTGCTACGTTGATGACAGATCCTGACATCACTCTTCTGGAGGTACTCCCATGCGTGTCTTCGTCACCGGAGCGTCCGGCTTCGTCGGCTCCGCCGTCGTCCCCGAGCTGCTCACCGCCGGTCACCAGGTCGTCGGCCTGGCCCGCTCGGACGAGGCGGCCGCGACCGTGGCCAGCCTCGGCGCCGAGGTCGTCCGCGGCTCCCTGGCCGACCTCGACGTGCTGCGGGCGTCCGCGGCCGACGCCGACGCCGTCGTCCACCTCGCGTTCCGCCACGACATCGCCTTCACCGGTGACTTCGCGGGCGCCGCCGCGTCCGACCACGCCGCGATCGAGGCGATGGGCGACGCGCTCGCCGGATCCGGCAAGGCGCTGTCGATCGCCTCCGGCACCGGCCTGCTCGCGCCCGGCAGGCTCGCGACCGAGGCCGACCAGCCGGCGAACGTCGGCCACGTGGCAGCCCGGGGCGCCAACTCGGCCCTCACCCTGTCCCTGGCCGACCGCGGCGTCCGCTCCTCCGTCGTTCGGCTCACACCGACGGTCCACGACGCCGGCGACAACGGCTTCATGCGGGCGGTCGTCGCGACGGCCCGGACGGCGGGCGTCTCGGCGTACGTCGGGGACGGCGCGCAGCGCTGGCCGGCGGTGCACCGCCAGGACGCCGCGCGACTCTTCCGGCTCGCGATCGAGCAGGCGCCCGCCGGCTCGGTGCTGCACGCGGTCGGCGAGGAGGGCGTGCCGCTGAAGGATGTCGCCGAGCTGATCGGGCGCCATCTCGACCTGCCCGTGCGGTCGATCACCGCCGACGACGCCCCCGAGCACTTCGGCTTCCTGGCCGGGTTCCTCTCCGCAGACATGCCGGCCTCCAGCGCCGCCACCCGCGAGCTGCTCGGCTGGGAGCCCACCGGCATCGGCCTGCTCGACGACATGGCGGCGCACTACCTCGACTAGCTCTTGACGCGCGTCAACTAGAACCTGTTGCATGCGTCACATGACCTTCGACGCGATCATCAAGGGCGGCCGCTGGTTCGACGGCACGGGCGCCGCGTCCGCGATCCGCAACCTCGGGGTGCGGGACGGGCGCGTCGTCGCCGTCACCGCCGACGAGCTCGACGAGACCGGCTGCCCGGAGGTGGTGGACGCGCGCGGGCAGTGGGTGCTGCCCGGCTTCGTCGACATCCACACGCACTACGACATCGAGGTGCTCGACGGTCCCGGGCTGCCCGAGTCCGTGCGGCACGGCGTGACCACCCTGCTGCTCGGCTCGTGCTCGCTCTCGACCGTGCACGTCGGCGGCGTCGACGCGGGCGACCTCTTCGGTCGCGTCGAGGCGATCCCGCGCAAGCACGTCATTCGCGCGGTCGACCAGCACAAGACCTGGAAGAGCGCGGAGGAGTACGTCGACGCGCTCGAGTCGCTGCCTCTCGGGCCCAACCTCGCGGCGTTCATCGGGCACTCCGACATGCGCACCGCGACGATGGGGCTCGACCGCGCCACCCGCAAGGAGGTGCGTCCGACCCGGCGTGAGCAGGCCCGGATGGAGTCGATGCTGGACGAGGCGCTCGACGCCGGCTTCGTCGGCATGTCGGCGCAGCAGCTGCTCTTCGACAAGATCGACGGCGACCTGTGCCGCTCGCGCACGCTGCCCTCGACGTACGCCAAGACCAAAGAGATGCGCGGGCTGCGCTCGATCCTGCGTCGTCGCCGGCGCGCCCTGCAGGCCGGGCCGGACGCCAGCCACCCGCACACGATCCTGACCCAGGCCCTCGGCTCGATCGGCCTCCTCGGGCGGCCCGCGCTGCGGACCAGCCTGCTCTCGGCCGCCGACATCAAGGCGATCCCGTTCGTGATCCACCTGATGCGGCCGGTCGCGTGGATGGTCAACCGCCTCGGCGCCGACTTCCGCTGGCAGCACCTGCCCGTGCCGTTCGAGGTGTACGCCGACGGCATCGACCTGGTGATCTTCGAGGAGTTCGGCTCCGGCGCGATGGCGCTGCACCTGCAGGAGAAGCTGGCGCGCGACGAGCTGATGCGCGACCCGGCGTACCGCGAACGCTTCCGCAAGGACTACGAGAGCAAGTACGGACCACGTGTCTGGCACCGCGACTTCTTCGATGCCGAGATCGTCGCCTGCCCGGACGCCTCGGTCGTCGGGAAGTCCTTCGGGCAGGTCGGCGTCGAGCGCGGCGGCAAGCACCCGGTGGACGCGTTCCTCGACCTGGTGCTCGAGCACGGCACCGACATCCGCTGGCGCACGACGATCAGCAACCACCGGCCCGCCGTGCTCAAGAAGCTCGCGGCCGACCCCGGCATCCAGGTCGGCTTCTCCGACGCCGGCGCGCACCTGCGCAACATGTCCTTCTACAACTTCGGGCTGCGCCTCCTCAAGCACGTCCACGACGCCGAGCAGGCGGGGCGGCCGTTCATGACGACCGAGCAGGCCGTCCACCGGCTGACCGGCGAGCTCGCCTCCTGGTACCGGATCGACGCCGGCACGCTGCGCGTCGGCGACCGTGCCGACCTGGTCGTGGTCGACCCGAGGCGTCTCGACGACGCGCTCGAGAGCTATCACGAGAGCCCCGTCGAGCAGTTCGGCAACCTGTCCCGGATGGTCAACCGCAACGACGCGGCCGTGCCGGCGGTCTTCGTCAGCGGCCGCCGGGTCGTCGCCGACGGTGTGCCCACTCCCCGGCTGGGCCGGGAGCGGACCGGGCAGTTCCTGCGGGCGGACCGGGCCGGGACTCCGGTCGGGACCTCGGCCGTCGAGAGGGCGTCCGAGGCCGCCTCGTGACCAGGACACCGAAGGAGGCCGTGCTCGGCCTGTGGCGCACGCTGTCCGAGCGCGACTACGCCGGCATCGCCGACTGGGTCACCGACGACTGCATCTACCTCGACGTCCCGGTCGGCCCGACGCTCGCGGCCCGCGGGCCCGAGGACATCGCCAAGCGCCTGCGGGTCGGCTGGGGCGGGCTGGCGGCGTACGAGAACCACGACGGCCTGCTCGTCGCCGAGGGCGACGACGTGATGTACGAGCACTCGGAGACCTGGACGTTCACGAGCGGCGAGGTGTTCACGCTCGACTTCGCGACCGTGCACCGGGTGCGCGACGGACGGGTCTGCCTCTGGAAGGACTACTGGGACTACGGCGCGATCATGAACAACGCGCCCGCCTCGTGGGTCGAGGGACTGGCCACCGCGGACACCTCTTGGGTCTACGACGCGAGCGGTGACATCTAGTCAGATCGAGGGCTTGACCTTGACGCGGCGTCAACCCTGCACGCTGCTCGCATGAACCTCTCCACCACCGCCATCGAGGTCACCGGGATCGCCCGGTCGTACGGCGACCAGCCGGTCCTCCGAGACCTCGACCTCACCGTCCCGACCGGCACCGTCTACGCCCTGCTCGGGCCGAACGGCGCCGGCAAGACCACCCTGGTCCGCATCCTGTCGACCCTGCTGGCGCCCGACGCGGGCACGGCCCTGGTCGCCGGTCACGACGTCGCGCGAGAGCCCGA
The DNA here is from genome assembly GCF_001425175.1 of Nocardioides sp. Root1257. Lineage (GTDB taxonomy): Bacteria > Actinomycetota > Actinomycetes > Propionibacteriales > Nocardioidaceae > Nocardioides. Next base: position 863,170 of record NZ_LMDV01000001.1, read on the forward strand.
CGGCGTACGCCGCAGCATCGGCGTGACCGGCCAGTTCTCGGCGATCGACGAGCTGCTGACCGGTCGCGAGAACCTCCGGCTGATGGCCGACCTCGCCCACCTCCCCCGGTCCGAGGCCGCCGCTCGCGTCGACGAGCTGTTGGCCGGGTTCGACCTGACGGACGCCGCCGACCGGCGCGCCGCGACGTACTCCGGGGGCATGAAGCGCCGCCTCGACCTCGCGATGACGCTGGTCAGCCGACCGCGGCTGATCTTCCTCGACGAGCCGACCACGGGGCTCGACCCGCGCAGCCGCCGCGACCTGTGGCAGATCGTGCGCGAGCTGCTCGCCGACGGCGTGACGATCTTCCTGACCACGCAGTACCTCGAGGAGGCCGACCAGCTCGCCGACACCGTCGGGGTGCTGGTCGACGGCCGCCTGGTCGCCGAGGGCACGCCCGCCGAGCTCAAGGCGCAGGCCGGCCACTCGACCCTCGACGACGTGTTCCTCGCCCTGACGGAGCAGCCCACCGACGCGAAGGAGTCCTTCTGATGTCCACCATGACCTACGCCGTGCACGACTCGGCGACCCTCTTCCGTCGCAACCTCAGGCACCTGGTGCGCTATCCGTCGCTGACGATCACGATCATCGCGATGCCGGTGGTGTTCCTGCTGCTCTTCACCTACGTGTTCGGCGGCACCCTGGGTGCCGGTCTGCCCGGCGGCGCCACGAGCGCCGACCCGCGGGCCGACTACCTGCACTACCTGACGCCGGCCATCCTGGTGATGACCGTGGTGGCGGTCGCCCAGAGCACGGCGATCCTGGTCGCCAAGGACGCGACCGAGGGGATCATCGACCGGTTCAAGACCTTGCCGATCGCCCGGTCCGCACCGCTGAACGCGCACGTGCTCGCCGCGATGGCGCAGACCGTCTTCGCCCTCGTCGTCGTGCTCGCCGTCGCCCTGGTGCTGGGCTACCGCAGCGACACGTCGGTCGTCGGCTGGGCCGGCGCCGTCGGCATCCTGCTGCTGATGGGCTTCGCGGTGACCTGGCTGTGCGTCGCGCTGGGGCTCGTCAGCGGCAGCGTCGAGGCGGCCAGCAACGCGCCGATGCCGCTGATCCTGCTGCCCTTCCTCTCCAGCGCGTTCGTGCCGACCGACTCGATGCCGGCCGGGCTCGCCTGGGTCGCGCAGCACCAGCCCTTCACCCCGATCATCGAGACGCTGCGCGCCTGCCTCGACGGCACGGCTCCTGGCTCCGACGCATGGTGGGCGATCGGGTGGTGCGTACTGATCAGCGTGGTCTGCTGCGCGTGGGCGGTGCGGCTCTTCGGTTGCCCTCGGGCAGTCTGATCGCATGCTCACGATCAGCCAGCTGGCGGCGTACGCCGGGGTCACGGTGCGCGCCGTACGCCACTACCACCAGGTCGGCCTGCTGCCGGAGCCGGCGCGTGACCACTCCGGCTACCGGACGTACGGCGCTGCCGACGTCGTCCGCCTGATCCGGATCCGGACCCTGGCCGAGGCCGGCGTGCCGCTGGCCCGGGTGCAGGAGCTGCTCGACGCCTCACCGTCGGAGTTCGGCGCGGCGGTCGACCAGATCGACGCCGAGCTCCGCGCGAAGGTGCGCGAGCTCCAGGAGCACCGCCGCCGGATCGCCCAGCTGGCAGCCGGCGACACGCTCGCGGTGCCGGCCGAGGTCGTGACCTACCTCGACCGGCTCCGCGGGGCGGGGGTGTCGACGGCGATGGTCGAGGGCGAGCGGGACGCGTGGATCCTGATGGCCGCGCGCTGGCCGGAGCAGATCCCGGAGTTCATGGCCGAGAAGAACGCCCAGCTCGACGACCCGCGCACGCTGCGCCTCTACCTGCTGATCGACGAGCTGAACGAGGCCGGCCTGGACGACGAGCGCCTCGGCGCGGTGGCCGACCTGATGGTGGAGATGAACGAGGAGTCGGCGCGGCGCGGCGACCTGGACCGCCAGGACGGTGCGCTCGGTGACGACGCGTTCGTCGCCCTGCTCGACGCCTTCGCGACCAGCGCGCACCCGATGGTCGAGCGGCTCCAGGAGCTGATGGCCGAGCGCGGCTGGACCGGGTGGATCAAGATGGAGCGCGCCTAGGGCACCGCCCTAGCCGGCCAGGTGCCCCCAGGCCGGCGCCAGCTCGGACCACGGGCCGGTGGCCGCGACGCGGCCCTCGACGAGGACGACCACCCGGTCGGCCTGTGCGAGGGCGGCGCGCTTGCTGGTGGCGCCGATGACGGTGGCGCCGCGGTCGCGCAGGGCCGACCAGAGCTCGATCTCGGTGGCGGCGTCGAGGGCGGACGAGACGTCGTCGGCCAGCAGGAGCTCGGCGTCGCACGCGAGCCCCCGGGCCAGCGCGAGCCGCTGCACCTGGCCGCCGGACAGCCGGACGCCCCGGTGGCCGACCAGCGCGTCGGGTCCGCCCGCGCTCTCGACGTCGGGCAGCAGCCGGGCGCTCTCGAGCGCCGGCAGCACCACCCGGTCGGCGTGGTCGAGCCGCACGTTGTCGGTGAACGTGCCCGACAGCACCCGCGGCACCTGGGCGACGTGGGCGACCCGGCCGGGCCGCAGGAACGTCTCGGTGTCGGACGCCGGCTCGTCGTTCCACCGGATCTCGCCGGTCGAGGCCACCAGGCCGGCCAGGGCCGAGAGCAGGCTGGACTTGCCGGAGCCCACCTGACCGAGGAGCAGCACCAGCTCACGGGAGCCCACGGTCAGGTCGACGTCGCTCACGCCGATCGTCCCGTCGTCGTGGACGGCGGAGACGCCGCGCAGCTCGAGGGTGCGCAACGAGTCGCGCGGGCCCGGCGCCGGGGCGGGCGCCGCACCGCTGACCAGGTCGACCCCGGCCGGCAGGTGCATCAGGTCGCCGCCGCCCGCCAGCCGGCTGGTGGTCTGCATCCAGGCCCGGGTCCCGGGTGCCTCGGTGATGACGGCACCGGCCACCCGGCCGAACCAGTCGAAGCCGTTGACCGCGCCCGCGACCAGCAGCGCCGTGGCGAGACCCCAACCGCCGGCGGCGAGGATCCCCCAGGCGGCGACCACGCCGCACTGCACCATCACGATCGGCACGCCGTCGAGCAGGGCCTGCACCCGGTGCTCGCGCACGGCGGCGTCGACGCGGCCGCTGTCGACGGCACGCAGGTGGGCGTGCACGCTCGGCGTCGACGCGGCCAGCTTGACGGTGCGGATCGAGTCGAGCGCCGACACCAGCGAGCGGCCGAACCGGGCGCGGGCCGCGGCCGACGCGGCCGCGGACCGTCCGGCGACGCGGCGACCCAGGGTCGAGGCCAGCGACGAGGCGACCATGACGGCCAGCAGCACGCCGCCGGCCAGGAAGCTCTGGGCGAGGACCGCGGTGAGCGCCGCGATCACGAGTCCGTTCATGAAGTCGACCCAGCGGTCGGCGTACCGTGCGAGCCGGTCGGCGTCCATGGTGCGGGCGACGACCTCGCCGGGCGGGGTACGCCGCAGCCGGTGCTGCTCGGTCTGGCCGACGAGCACGGCCGTGCGCACCCGCAGCATCACCGCGATCCACCAGCGCGGGTAGAGCCGGATCGCCTCCGCCAGCAGGAGCGGCGAGGCGAGCAGCGACAGCACGACGGCCGCGGTGAGCATCGTCGGGGTCTCCCCGCGCTGCAGCGCGACGACGACGTGGCCCCACAGGAAGCCGGTGACCGCGCCGAACGCGCCGCACAGCGCGGAGGCCAGGAAGATGACGATGCTCAGCGCGCCCCACTGGGGCTCGACGAGGAGCGCCGACGTCGTGGCCCGGCCGAGGCCGGGGACGGGTTCGAGGGCCGGGGCTGGCGGCGGCGTACCCGCCCGTCGCGCCGTGCCGACCTGGGTCGAGCCGACCTCCTCGGCGATGCCGCGGTCGTCCTCGGCGGAGGCCGTCAGCAGCGCACGGAACGGTCCGTCCTCGGCGGCCAGGCGGGCCCGCGGGCCGCGCTGCACGACCCGCCCGTGGTCGAGGACGGCAACCTGCTCGGCGCGCTCGGTGGTGGAGAGCCGGTGGGCGACCAGCAGGCCGGTGCGGCCCGAGAGCAGCCGGTCGGCGGCGCGCACGACGTTGGCCTCGGTCACCGGGTCCATGCGGGCGGTGGCCTCGTCGAGCACGACCACCGCGACGTCGCGCACCAGCAGCCGGGCGAACGCGACCAGCTGCTCCTCCCCCGCGGACAGCGTGGTGCCGCCCGGCCCGAGGAGGGTGTCGAGACCGGCGGAGAGGCCGGCGACCCAGGCGCCGAGCCCGAGCTCGGCCACGGCCGCCTCCACGCGGGCGCGCGGGACGTCCTCGAAGAGTGCGATGTTCTCGGCCAGGGTGCCTGCGAGGATCTCAGTGCGCTGGGTGACCACGCCCACCGCGGACCGCAGCGAGCCGAGCTCGAGGTCGAGCACGTCGACCCCGCCGAGCAGCACCGACCCGCGCTCCGGCTCGACGGCCCGCGAGAGCAGCGACGCGAGCGTCGACTTGCCCGAGCCGGTGCGGCCGACCAGCGCGCAGGTGGTGCCGGCCGGCACCTGCAGGTCGACGTCCTGGAGGGCGAACCGGCCCTCGACGTAGGCGAAGTGGAGGTCGGAGAACCGCAGGTCGAGCGGGCCGTCCGGGACCGGCCGACCGCCGGAGGGCTCGCGCTCGGCCCCGAGCACGCCGCGCAGCCGCAGCACCGCGCCGAAGCCCTCCTGGAGGTCCGGGAGGTGCCGGGCCAGCTGGTCGACCTGCCCGACGAACATCGTCGTGACGAGGAAGAGCGTGACCAGCGAGGACGTGTCGAGGTGGTCGTCGACGACGAGCGTGACCCCGATCAACGCGGTGCCGGCGAGCACCGCGTGCAGCATGGAACCTGCTCGGCGGGTGACCCGGGCCTCGACCTGGAGGACCGCGTCGAAGAGCGCGTGGACGCGGGCCGCGAGCTCGGTGCACCGGCGCAGGACGTGGGCCTGCCCCAGGCTCGCGCGCAGGTCGTCGCGGCCCGCGACACCCTCCTCGAGGGCGGCGGCGTGGTCGGTCCACGCGGCCTCCTCCACGACCTTGCGGGTGGAGATCTCGGGCAGCAGGGGGCGGACGACGGCCAGCGCGGCGAGCCCGGTCACCGGGAAGAGGACGAACGCCGGCCACCAGGTGATGCCCGCGACGATCCAGAGGGGGCCGGAGGCGAACGCCGTGCGGATCGCCATCCAGCCGCTCTGGCGCAGGAGCGTGCCGACCTCGTGGGTGTCGTCGTCGATCCGGTCGAGCACCTCACCCACGGCCTGCTCGGTCAGCGCCGGGAGCGGCTGGTGCATCGCGGCGTCGAGCAGGTCGGCGCGCAGCTGGCCCTCGGCCCGGTCGACGGTGCCCGCCCACAGCGTGCGCGCAAGGGTGTCGAGCACCGCGGCGCCGACGACGCAGAGGGCGAGGACGCCGACGAGCCGGCCGGTCGCGTCCTCGGCCAGCCGACCCGCGACGAGCGAGCCCAGCGAGGTGCCGAGGGCGGCCACGGCGCACGCGACGAGGGCGCACACGGCCACCGGCGTACGCAGGCGTCGCCAGTCGACGGACCGTGCCGGCTCGGGCGGGTCGAGGCGCGGCGACGTGACCGTCCGGTCGGGGCCGAGAGTGGTGGACATCGAGGTCGAGGCTATGTCGCTGCGCCGACAGTCGTCGCCTGGTTTACAGGGGTGTGGCGGGGGCGCGGCGGCGGGTCTGCGGGTTTCACCGGCTGACCGCCAAAACCCGCATGCCGGTCAGCCGAAACCCGCACGCCACACCGGCCAGGGACGGCGCGTCGTACAGGTCTTGGCTGACAGGTCGTCGGACGGTCCGGGGAGTACGGCGCGTCTGCGGGTTTCACCGGCTGACCGCCAAAACCCGCATGCCGGTCAGCCGAAACCCGCGCGCCACACCGGCCAAGGACGGCGCGTCGTACAGGTCTTGGCTGACAGGTCGTCGGACGGTCCAGGGAGTACGGCGTGTCTGCGGGTTTCACCGGCTGACCGCCAAAACCCGCAGACCCGCTACGACGCCCTCCAGCGCGTCGCCCCACCGTCGCCGGTGGTGGCCAGCGCCGTCATCGAGCGGGCCACGACCCGGTAGACGTGCCACGGCGGTCGACCTGCCGACGGGGCGCTGAACTCGGCGGTGAGGGCGATGCCCGACTCGTCGACGCGGCATGGCCAGTCGACCGCCCACTCGGCGGCGCGGGCGGCGACGACGTCGGGGTCGGTGACCAGCTCGGCGTCGCCCTCGACGACGAGGTCGAACTCATGGGTCGCGACGCTGATCGCGCACCGCGGGTCACGGGCGACGTTGCGGCCCTTGCGCGTCGTACGCCCGGTCTCGAACCAGAAGGAGCCCTCGGCCCAGAGCGCGCCGATGCCCGTGACGTGCGGGCTGCCGTCGGCGTTCAGGGTGGTCAGCCAGCAGGTGTGCCGGTCCGGTCCACCGGTGCCTGGCGCCTGGGTGAAGCCGGCGTCGAGACGCGCCACGATCGGCGCCCACTCCAGCTGCGGGAGGTCGTAGAGCTCAGCGAGGTTCTTGGCGTCCATGCCAGGTACGACCGACCAGGCCGGGCGAAGTCATCGGGCGCCGGTGAGTCCCTCCGTCGACGCCCCCGACAGCCGCTGGGCGAGGTAGATCGGGATCGCCGAGAAGATCACCAGCACCGCCGCGACGACGTTGACGATCGGCGCCTGGTTGGGGCGGAACAGGTTCTGGAAGATCCAGATCGGCAGCGTCTGGTCCTGCGGGCTCGCGGTGAAGGTGGTCACCACGATCTCGTCGAAGGACAGGCCGAAGGACAGCAGCGCGCCCGCGAGCAGCGCCGAGCGCAGCATCGGGAAGGTCACCAGCCGGAAGGTCGTCCACCGGCCGGCACCGAGGTCCATCGACGCCTGCTCGAAGTTGCCCCCGAGCCGCTGGAACCGGGCCTGCACGTTGTTGAAGACCGTGACGATGCAGAAGGTCGCGTGCGCGATCACGATGGTCCAGAGGCTCAGGTCGATGCCGAGGATCGTGCGGAAGCCGTTCTGGAACGCCAGTCCCGTGACGACGCCGGGCAGCGCGATCGGCAGGATGATCAGCAGGGACACGACGTTGCGCCCGAAGAAGCGGGTCCGCCGCAGCCCCATCGCGGCGAGCGTGCCGAGCACGAGCGCGAGCGCGGTCGCGGCGAGCGCCACCCGGACGCTGGTCCACAGCGCGTCCCGCGCCCCCTGGCTCTCCCAGGCGACGTGCCACCAGTGCAGCGTCAGCCCCGGCGGCGGCCAGCCGAAGGTGTTGTCGGTGTTGAACGAGTTGAGCAGCACCAGTGCCAGCGGGATGTAGACGATCACCAGCACCACTGCCGTGACGGCGGTGAGCGAGCGGCGGAGTCCGTGCGACAACATCAGAGCTGCTCCAGTGCGCCGGTACGGCGGGCCGCGGCCAGGTAGCCGAGCATCACCACGATCGGGATGGTCGCCACCGCGGCCGCGAACGGCAGGTTGTTGGCGGCGCCCTGGTTGTCGTAGACGACGTTGCCGAGCATCTGCGTCGTCCCGCCCACGATCTTGACCGCGATGTAGTCGCCCATGGTCAGGGAGAACGTGAAGATCGACCCGGCCACGAACGCCGGGAACGCCATCGGCAGCACCACACGGCGCAGCGTCATCCACGAGCCCGCGCCGAGGTCGGCGGACGCCTCGAAGAGCGAGTCCGGGACCCGCTCGAGCCCGGCGAACACCGGCAGGATCATGTAGGGCAGCCACAGGTAGGCGAGCGTCACCGTCGTGGCGAAGAGCCCGTAGCCCGGCGAGTGCAGGCCGAACGGCTCGACCACCCATGCGATCGGGCCGTTGGAGGAGAACATGCCGCGCCAGGCGTACGCCTTGACGAGGTACGACGCCCACAGCGGCATCAGGACCGCGATCACCAGCAGCCGCTGGGCGCGCGGTGACGCGACCTTCGCCATGTAGAGCGCGATCGGGAACGCGATCACCGCGTCGATCAGCGTCACCAGGGCCGCGATGCCGATCGTGCGCAGCGTGATGGTCCGGTAGACGTCGACCGTGAAGAGCGTCTGGAAGTTCTCGGTCGTCCAGACCCGCTCGATGTTCCCGGTGAAGTCGTTCTGCATCCACAGGGAGGTGATGAGGAGCGCCGCCAGCGCCCCCAGGTAGGCCACCCCCAGCCACAGCATCGATGGCGTGAGGAGGAGGCCCACCCGGAGGCCCGGGCGTCGGTCGAGAAGGGACAACCGTCAGCCCTTGATCTCGGTCCAGGCGGTCGTCCAGTCGCCGTAGTCGGTGCACTTCACGTCCGTGCGACCGTCCAGGCACTGCTCGATCGGCGTGGTCCAGTAGTGGATCTGCGCGGCGAAGTCGGCGTCGGTTGCGTGGTACGTGTCGCAGAAGGACGTGTCGGTGGTGAGGTCGCACGCCTTCGTGTTGGCGGGCGCCTCACCGAAGTACTCCGCCACCGCGGCCTGCGCCTTCGGGCTGGTGATGTAGTCCATCCAGAGGTAGCCGCAGTTCGGGTTCTTGGCCTTCGAGCTGATCATCCAGGTGTCGGACCAGCCGGTGGAGCCCTCCTCGGGGAGGATCGCCTCCACGGAGTCGCCGATGGTCGAGGCGATCACCTGCCAGGTGGTGCCGATGACCGAGTCGCCGCTCTTGAAGGCCGCGACCTCCTTGAGGTAGTCCGACCAGTACTCCGAGACGTTCTTGCGCTGGTTCTTCAGCAGGTCGACCGCGGCGGCGAGCTGGTCGTCGTCGAGGGCGTAGGGGTCCTCGATGCCCAGGTCGGGCTGCGTCTTCATGAGGTAGAGCGCCGCGTCCGCGATGTAGATCGGCGAGTCGTACGCCGTGACCTTGCCGGCGTAGTCGGACGAACCCTCGAAGACCGCGCCCCAGCTGGTCGGTGCCGGGCTGACGGCGGCCTTGTCCCACATCAGCAGGTTCGCGCCCCAGCCGTGCGGTACGCCGTACATCTGGCCGTCGACGGAGTTGAACTTCTGGTCCTTGAGGAAGGGCGCGATGTCCGCGTAGTTCTTCAGCAGGTCGGTGTTGACCGGGGCGACGTCGCCCGAGGCGATCAGCCGCAGGGTCGCGTCGCCGGAGGCCGAGACCACGTCGTACTCGCCGGTCTTCATCAGCTGCACGGCCTCGTCGGAGGTGCCGAAGTACTTCACGTTGGCCTGGCAGCCGGACTCCTTCTCGAACGGCGTCACCCAGTCGATCGTCTTGTCGGTGCTGCCGTCCTCGGCGTACCCGGGCCAGGCCAGGATGTTGACCTGTCCCTCGGGGTCGCCGATCGCGTCGGCCATCGGGACGTCGGGCGCGGTGAAGCCGCCCTGGTCCTTGCTCGCTGCCTTGCCCTCACTGTCGCCACCCGAGCTGGTGCCACAGGCCGTCGCCGCCAGCGCGAGCACGCTCGCACAGGCCACCGCGGCCAGCCTCGTCATCCGGATCTTCCTCATGCTGTCTCCTCCTCAAGGGACACCAGGTGGTCGCGACGCCACGTGAGCACGACGCGTTGGTCACGCCGCTCCAGCGCGGCGTCGATCGAGGTGTCGGTGTTGGGGTGCGACACCGTCACGGTCGGGCCCGCGTCCAGCGCGACCACGGTGCTGGTCGTCGAGCCGAGGTAGACGACCTCGCGGACGACACCGGGAGCGACGCAGAGGCCGCTGGTGTCGGCGGGGGCCTCGGCGTCGAGGCGCACCTTCTCGGGCCGGATCACGAAGGCGCCCTCGGCGCCGACGAGCTCGCGGGCCGCCTCGCCGCGGAAGAGGTTGGACGTGCCGACGAAGCCCGCGACGAAGGCGCTGGCCGGGCGCTCGTAGAGCTCGACCGGCGTCGCGAGCTGCTCGATGCGCCCCTCGTTGAAGACCGCGACCCGGTCGCTCATCGTGAGCGCCTCCTCCTGGTCGTGGGTGACGAACACGAACGTGATCCCGACCTCGCGCTGGATCTCCTTGAGCTCGATCTGCATCTCGCGGCGCAGCTTGAGGTCGAGGGCTCCGAGCGGCTCGTCGAGGAGCAGCACCTTGGGTCGGTTGACCAGGGCCCGCGCGAGGGCGACCCGCTGGCGCTGGCCGCCGGAGAGCTGGTGCGGGCGACGCGCGGCGTACGACTCGAGCCGCACGGTCGCGAGCGCCTCCTCGGCCCGGGTACGCCGCTCGGCCCGGCCGACCTTCTTCACGCGCAGGCCGTACTCGACGTTCTCGAGCACGCTCATGTGCGGGAAGATCGCGTAGTCCTGGAAGACGGTGTTGACGTCGCGCGCGAACGGCGGACGCCTGGTCACGTCGTCCTCCCCCAGCACGATCGTGCCGGCGGTCGGCTCCTCGAAGCCCGCGATCAGCCGGAGCACGGTCGTCTTGCCCGACCCGGACGGGCCGAGCATCGAGAAGAACTCACCGTCGGCGATGTCGAGGTCGAGCTCGTCCACGGCCCGCACCTGGTCGTAGTGCTTGCTCAGGCCGCGCAGCGAGATGGCCGTCGCCGTCATCGGGCTCCTCTGGTCATGCTGTTGCTCGGGCAGGTGACGCCCATAAGATATGGAACCAGTCATTAAATGGGTAGACCCCGATCGGTAACAACTGTGTTGCGAAGGAGCGCGCGATGACGGAGATCCGTCGGCACGGCAGCCGCGCGCGCGGCGCGATCTTCGCGCCCCTCGGCGACGTCGGCCGGGCGGGTCAGGTCGAGCAACGGCTGACCGAGGCGATCCGCTCCGGGGTGCTCGCTGAGGGTGAGCGGCTGCCCAGCGAGCCCGAGCTCGCCGCGATGCTGGGCGTCGCGGTGGTGACCGTGCGCGAGGCCCTGACCGGGCTGCGCGCGGAGGGCCTGGTCACCACCTCCCGCGGTCGCGGCGGCGGGACCTTCATCGCGGCGGGCGCCGACGCCGACGAGGAGGCGCTCGCGGAGCGGCTCGGATCGATGTCGCGCGCCGAGCTCCAGGACCGCGCGACGCAGTACGTGCTCGTCCTCGCCGGCTGCGCCGAGCTGGCCGCCGAGCGGGCCGACGGCGACGAGGTCACCGCGCTCCGCAGCCTGCTGCCCACCGAGGGCGACCCGGTCGGGGCCTGGCGGCACGCCGACGCCGAGCTCTGGCTCTCGGTTGCCGCCCTGACCCAGTCGGCGCGGGTCACGCGCGACGTGGTGCGGCTCGAGGCCGACTTCGGCAGCCTGGCGCGCATCCCCTTCGCGGACCCGGACGTCCGCGAGCAGACGGCCCACCACCACGACCGCCTGATCGCCACCATCGCCGCCGGCGACCTGGAGGCCGCGCGTCAGTGCGCACGGACGCACCTGCAGTCCACACTGGAGCGGGTGGTCCGCACCCAGGCCGACGTCCACGACCGCAACCGGATGCCGAGGAGCGCCTCTTGAGCAGCACGTCCACGACCGTCCCGGTCCCGTCAGCGTCCTCCCTGGCCAGGTCGGCCGCCGCGGTCGCGGCGTACTTCGGCGCGCTCTTCGCCTGCCTGGAGGGCATCGCCGAGCGGGTCACCACGGCGTACGAGGAGCAGGGCGTGATGACCGCCGCGACGGTCAGCGAGCTGATCCAGCCGCTGGCCGCCGAGACGCTCGCGGCACACCCGGTGGTCGGCGCCGGCTTCGTCGCGTCCCCCGACTGGCTCTCCGACCGCGAGCACTACCTCGCGTGGTGGCAGGGCGAGGACCAGCGGCTGCTCGCCGAGCGCGGCGTCCCGATCGGCCACCACGTCTTCGACTACACGCGCCACGAGTGGTGGCAGGTCCCGCTCGCGACGGGCCTGCGGCACGTCGCCGGTCCGTACGTCGACTACGTGTGCACCGACGAGTACGTCCTGACCGCGACGATGCCGGTGCTCGTCGAGGGCCGGATGGTGGGCGTCGCCGGCGCGGACACGCTGCTCGAGACGTTCGAGGGCCTGATGCGCGAGGACGTGCGCGCCGACGACACGATCGTGGTCAACGGCCACGACCGCGTGGTGGTGGCGGCCGACCCGCTGCTCCGCTCCGGGCAGCGCATCGACACCACGGCATACACCGAGGTGCAGGCGTTCGACGACCTGCCGTTCCGGGTGCTGCGCCGCACATGACAACCTGATGCATCGACCGAGCGTCACAGTCTCGGAGGTGGGGTCGATGCGTCGGGTGCTCGCGGTGGCGCTGCTGGTGGCTGCCCTGACACCGGTGGCCGGCGTGGCCGCCGCGCCCGGGCACCGCGACCGGGTCGTCCCCTGCTCGCGCGGGCTGGTGGCGCTGACGTTCGACGACGGCCCGTCCCCCACGGTGACGCCGCGACTCGTGCACCTGCTCCGGCGCCTCGATGTGCCGGCCACGTTCTTCATGGTCGGCAGCCGGGTCGCGGCGTACCCCGAGGTCGCCCGCCTGGTGGAGCACAACGGCTTCGCGATCGGCAACCACACCTGGGCACACACGGACCTGACCACCCAGACCACCCCCGAGGTCCGGCACGCGCTGCGTGCGACGCGTCGGGCGATGGACGAGGCCGGGCTGCACCCGACCGACCTCGCGCGACCGCCGTACGGCGCGACGAACCCGCGGGTCGACCGGCTGCTGACGGCGATGGGCTACACCTCCGTGCTCTGGACCATCGACTCCCGCGACTGGACCGGGCTCTCGCCGCGGCAGATCCGGGCGGGCATCGGCTCCGCGGTGCGGCCGCACCGCACCAACCTCGTCCTCCAGCACGACGGCGTGACCAACTCTCCGGCCACGCTGCGCGCGCTGCCCACCGAGATCGCCGGGCTGCGGGCGCGCGGCTTCTGCTTCGCCGCCCTGGACGCCACCGGCGCACCCACCCCGCCGGTGCCGCAGGTCGAGATCACCACCGCCCGACCCCGCGTCGCCGAGGGCGGCCGGCTGGCGCTCGCCGTCCGCCTGAGCCGGCCGACGTCGCGGCCGACCGCGGTGCGGGTGCAGGGCCGGACGCTGCCGTTCGCCGTCGGCGAGCGCTCGGCCCGGACGGTCGTCGACGCCCGCCAGGACGACCGCGACGACCACGGCAAGCGGCTCGCGATCACCGTCGACGGGCTCCGCGGCCTCGAGGCCGGACCGGCGGTGTCCGTGCCCGTGGTCGACGACGACCCGCCGCCCGTCGTCAGCGTCGGCGCCGCCAGGACGACTGCCTCGCCGCTGCTCGCGCAGACGGTGACGCTGCCCGTCCGGCTCGACCGGACCAGCGACCGGGACCTCGTCGTGGACGCCCGAAGCCCGCTCGGCCCGGCTTCGACCACGGTGCCCGCCGGCTCACGGACCGCGGCGCTGCAGCTCACGGTGCCGGTCGGGACGCCACGCGACCGGGTGCGGCAGATCCCCGTGCGCATCGACGGGGCCGGGACGAGCCTGCTCGTCGTACGCCCGCCGACCCAGACCCGGGCCGAGGCGGTGCGTGCGGCGTTCGCCGGAGTCACCTGGCCGCAGCTGCGGCTCCCGCACCTCTTCTAGCCCGCCCTCCGGGCCGTCACACGGGGCCCGCGGCCGCCTTGACCCGCACCTGGGCGGTCGCCTCGGCGTGGTCCTGCGTGCCGACCAGGCGTACGACGTAGTTCCGGTCCGCCAGCGGGGCCGCCACCGAGAGCGTGGCCCGACCGCTGCCGTCGAGGCGGCCCGTGGCCTCCTGGACCAGCTGCCCGTTGCGACGCGTCAGCAGCACGACCTGGTCGCCGCTCTGGCCGCCGGCGGCGGACGCCGTCACCGTCGCCGTGTCGCCGGTGGTCTCGGTGTAGGCCGTGAGCGACGGCTGCACCACGAGGGTCACGTTCGCACTGCGCACGCCCTGCGAGGTCAGCCGGACCTGGCTGCTGCGCTGGATCGCGCCGGTCGAGAGCGAGACCGAGCCGTCGGCGCCGCTGCGGGCGACGGCGACCTGGGTCCACCCCTGCACGCTGGACCGGGTCCGGAGCACCACCCGCGCCCCGGGGACCGGAGCGCCGTCGGCTGCCGCCACCGTGCCGGTGACGATGGCGGTGCCGCCGGGCGCCACCTGCTGGCCGGCTCCGGCCGACGAGATCGCGACGGAGGCGGGCACCGGCGCGGGCGGCGCTGTCGGGGTGGGCTCCGCGGTCGGGGACGTCGTCGGTGTGGCCGACGGGGACGCCGACTCCGAGGTCGACGGGTCGGCGGACGGCGACTCCGAGGAGGTCGGCTCGTCCGTCGGGCTCGCCGACGGGTCGACGGTGGGGGTCGGCGAGGGCGTGCTGGACGGCCGCGCCGGGCGGCTGTGCGTGGGCCGCGGGTGCGGCGGCGCGACGGGTGTCGGCGACGGCACGACCGGCGTCGGCTCGGCCTCGGGCTCCGCCGGCGGTGCCTCCTTCGGAGGGTCGGCCTGCGGCACGCCCAACGGGGCCAGCACCGAGTGCACCGCGCGCTGGACGGGGGCCGGGAGGTTGCTGGAGTAGGCCGCGGCCACGCCACCGGTCGCCACGGCGACCGCCGCGGCGAGGATCGCGGTCGTGCCGACCCGGCGCGCGGTCCGCCGGGCCATCGGCACGACGACCGTGGGTGCCGCGGCGGGCTGGGCGGCGCGGAACATCGCGACGTACTTCTCCTGGTCGGCCAGCTCGGCGGCCGTGCCCGGGGCACTCAGCGCGCGCTCGAGCTCGTGCTCGTCCATCTCGTCGGGTGCCATCACTCACCGCCCTCCGCTGTGCGTCCGAGAGCCGGCCCGAGGGACTCGGCCAACGACCGGAGCGCGCGGTGCACGCCGACGCGGACCGTGCCCGGCCGCTTGTCGAGCAGGCGCGCCACGTCGGCGACCTCCAGCCCGGCCACGACCCGCAGCAGCACCATCTCGGCCTGGGCGGGCGGCAGGGTGGCGACCAGCTGGAGCGCACGCGACGTCGCGTCGTTGCCGGCGGCCTCGTCCTCGGCGCTCGCCGTCGTCGGCACGTGGCGCACGACCTCGACCGGGTCGGGGACCGAGACCAGCGCCGGCGTACGCGAGCGCGCCCGGCCCCGATCGACCGCTCGGTGCCGCGCGATCGTGAACAGCCAGGCGCGGAACTCCGCCACCCCGCCCTCGAACGTCGAGAGCCCGTGGACGACGTGCATCCAGGTCTCGGCCGCCAGGTCCTCCGGGTTCTCCTCGCCCCGCCCCCGGAGGTAGCGGAGCAGGCGCGGATGCAGCTCGCGCCAGACCGTCGCGAAGGCGGACTCGTCCCCCGAACGTGCCGCGGCCAGAGCGAGCTCCAGCTCGTCCACGTCCCCCGTCTCGACAGCCGCGACCGCGCGGACCCGGGACGGCGACGTCCCGAGTCCGCGCGGTAGCGGTCGGTCGTTCGTGGCGTCCAGCGCAGCTCCTCGAGATCGGTCTCCGATTCATCAGTCCGTGAGCGTCGCGCTGGTGCTCGCGGCGAATCGTCCTGCGGCGTACGCCAGACGGTAGTCGGTGCCAGGCGCACTCGGCCGCACAAAACGGACCGAACCGTTGCGTGCCGTGCGCTGCTGGTCGACGACCGTCCAGGTGGCCGTGCCGGAATCGTACGTCTGGAGCGTCACCAGTGCGCCCTTGACGGAGTGTCGCTGCGCGCGGAGCTGGCCCGTGACGGCCAGGCCCTGGGGGACGTCGCGGCCGCGGATCGACAGCGAGCTCGGCGCCCGCACGCCGATCTCGACCACGCGGCTGGACCCGCCGGGCAGGTCCGCTGCGGCGTGCGCACGCAGGCGGTAGCGGGTGGCGGTGAGAGGAGTCACCGTGAAGCTCACCGTGCCGTCGGCGGCGGTCGTCGTCGTCTGCGCGACGGCCCAGGCCGCCTTCGGCCGAACGGTCCGGCTGAGCAGGTCGACGGTCACGCCGGCGACCGGGCTGGCGGCGTAGGTGACGGTCCCGGTGACCGTGCTGCTGGAGCCGGGGTCGATCCGCTGCGGGTCGGCGGCGATGCTCACGACCTGTCGGACCCCGACGGTCACGACGCCGCTCTTGACCGGCTTGAAGTTGGCCGTGCCGGCGAAGGCGAGACGGTACGTCGTGCGGACCTTCGGGCGCACGGTGAACGTCACCAGGCCCTGCCGGTCGGTGCGCTCCCCGTTGCGGTACTGCCAGCCCTGCTGCGCGGTCGTGCGCGACAGCAGCACGACGTACTTCCCGCGCAGGCGAGTGGTGCCCGCGCGGAGGGTCCCGCGGACGACGTCCTTGCCGCCCGGCGTCACCACGGGGCGCACCGCGCGCACGGAGAGGTTGGTGGGGAGGCGGCGGCCCGGGCCGTTCGGTGCGCGGACCTTGACCACGGCGACGCCGCTGATGCGCGGTCGGGCGTCGTCAGCGCCTGCGTAGTGCCAGCGGTAACGGGTCGTCACCTCCGGCGCCACGGTCAGGCGCACGCCTCCCTGCTCCCCCGCTGTCGCCGTCCCGATCGGCGTGAAGCCCTGCTCACCGGTCGCCTGCGCTTCCAGGGCGACCGGTCGGCCGGCGGGGGAAGCGCCGTCCACGTGCAGGTTCCCGGCGACGACACCGGAATCACCCGGTGCCACGGACGGCTGGAGGGTCCTGATGGAGATCGACGTGGCAGCGGGCGCCGAGGTGCTGGCGACCGACGGGGCGCCGACCGTTCCGAGTGCGGTCGTGACCAGTGCGGCCACCACGGCGCCGACGAGCGTCGCGGATCGAGACGTGCGCTTCATGCCTGCTCTCCTGGGTGATCGGGGGACCTCTCACCACTGACAGCGTCGAACGCCCCGGATGCGTTACACCGGGCTCAGAGCTCCTTCATCCCCCAGGGGCTGCCGTACTCGGTGAGCAGGTCCAGGAACGGCACCGCGTCGAAGGCCTCGGGTCCGAGCACGCCCGCACCGCTCCAGGTGCCACGCGCGAGCAGCTCGAGGGCGACGACGGGGTTGATGGCGGTCTGCCAGACCACGCACTGGTGGCCGTACTCCTGCATCGTCCACTCGTTGTCGACCACGTGGTAGAGGTAGGTCGACCGCGGCTCGCCGTCCTTGCCCGTGCCCGTGACCCACAGTCCGGCGCAGGTCTTGCCCTTCATCCGCGGCCCGACGGTGGCAGGGTCCGGCAGCACGGCTGCGACGACGTCGCGCGGGCTGACCTCGACGCCCTTGACGCGCACCTTCTCGGTGCTGTCGAGGCCGAGGGTGTGCAGCACCTTGAGGATGTTGATGAACTCGTCGCCCAGGCCGTACTTGAAGGTCGCCCGCTTGCAGTCGACCCAGCGCGGCATCAGGAGCACCTCCTCGTGCTCCACGTTGACGCACTCGACCGGGCCGATGCCCTCGGGGAAGTCGAAGACCTCCGGCTCCGAGAACGGCGGCGTCGTGAACCAGCCGCGCCCGTGCTCCCAGATGACCGGCGGGTTCAGGCACTCCTCGATCGTGGTCCACATCGAGAACGACGGCGCGAAGATCTCGTTGCCGTCGTCGTCGGTCACGACGAGGTTGGCGCCGTCGCGGGTGCCGAGCTCGTCGATCTCGCTGAAGAGGTGGTCGGCGGCGTACCGCGCGAAGACGTCGGAGAGGCCGGGCTCGACGCCGATGCCGACCAGCGCCAGCCGTCCCGCGGCCTCCCAGTCGTCGGCGACGGCGAACTGCTCGTCGCCGAGCTTCACGCCCGTCTGCTCGTACGGCGCCTCCGGGTGCGGCTTCGAGAGCGACATCGCCATGTCGAGGTAGTCGGCGCCGGCCTCGGCCGCACCGTTGAAGATCGACATGTTGAAGACCGGGTCCACGGCGTTCATCACGTGGGTGATGCCGTGCTCGCGGCACAGCGCCGCGACCGACTCGGCCGACGAGGCGTCGATCTGCGCGCCGACGTACCGCGCGTCGGCCGCGGCGGCCTTGTCGGCCTTGGCCGCGTCGTAGTCGGCGACCACGATCGTCTCGAAGAAGTCGCGGCGCGCCGCGATGGCGGCGAACGCCGACCCGACGCCCCCGGCGCCGACCAACAGGATCCTCATGTCTAGCTTCTCCTCATCGAGTTGAGCGTCGCGAGAGTGGTGTGGTGCCAAGGCGGAGGTGCGAAGGCGGCCTTCGAGCGAAGCGGGCCGTCGAGCGCCGACAACGCAGGCAGCGCGCCGCTATCGCGGCGCTCAGCCGATGTAGCTCATGACGTGCTTGATGCGGGTGTAGTCCTCGAAGCCGTAGCCGGAGAGGTCCTTGCCGTAGCCGGAGTGCTTGAAGCCGCCGTGCGGCATCTCGGACACGAACGGGATGTGCGTGTTGATCCAGACCGCGCCGAAGTCGAGGCGGCGCGACATCCGCAGCGCGCGGGCGTGGTCGCGGGTCCAGACGCTCGAGGCGAGCGCGTACTGGACGTCGTTGGCCCAGGTCAGCGCCTCGGCCTCGTCGCTGAACTTCTGCACGGTCATCACCGGGCCGAAGATCTCGGTCTGGATCTGCTCGTCCTTCTGCTGCAGCCCGGACAGGACGGTGGGCTCGTAGAAGTAGCCCTTGTCCCCCTTGCGCGCGCCGCCGGTCTGGATGGACGCGTGGTCGGGGAGGCGGTCGACCATGCCGGTGACGTGGGCGAGCTGGTTGGCGTTGTTGAGGGGCCCGTAGTAGGTCGCCTCGTCGTCGGGCATGCCGGTCGGCATCCCCTTCGCGGCCTCGGCCAGCGCCGCGACGAACTCGTCGTGCACGCCCGCCTGGACGAGCACGCGGGTGGCCGCGGTGCAGTCCTGGCCGCCGTTGAAGAGGCCGGCGCCGGCGATGCCCTCGGCCGCCTTCGCGATGTCGGCGTCGTCGAAGACGATGCACGGCGCCTTGCCGCCGAGCTCGAGGTGGACGCGCTTGAGGTCGTGGGAGGCTGCCTCGGCGACCTGCATGCCCGCGCGCACCGAGCCGGTGATCGCCACCATCTGAGGGGTCTTGTGGGAGACCAGCGCGCGGCCGGTGTCGCGGTCGCCGCACACGACGTTGAGCACGCCCGGCGGCAGGAACTCCTGGCAGAGCTCGGCCAGCAGCGTCGAGCTGGCCGGGGTGGTGTCGCTGGGCTTCAGGACGACGGTGTTGCCGGCTGCGAGGGCCGGCGCGATCTTCCAGATCATCATCAGCAGCGGGTAGTTCCACGGCGTCACCTGACCGACGACGCCGATCGGCTCGCGCCGGACCCACGACGTGTGGTCGGCCATGTACTCGCCGGCCGCCTTGCCCTCGAGCATGCGTGCGGCCCCGGCGAAGAACTTGAAGTGGTCCGAGGCGTACGGCATCTCCTCGTCCATGGTGAGCTGGATCGGCTTGCCGGTGTCCTTGCACTCGACCGCGTTGATCTCGTCGACGCGGTCCTCGATCGCCTGGGCGATCTTCAGCAGCGCGTTGGAGCGGTCCTGCGGCGTCGCGTACCCCCAGCCCTCGAAGGCGGCGTCGGCCGCGGCGTACGCACGGTCGATGTCCTCGTCCCCGGACTTCGGCGCCTGCGCGTACACCTCCCCCGTGGTCGGGTCGATGACGTCGTAGGTCTCCCCCGACACGCTCTCGACGAGCTCCCCGTTGACGACGTTCTTGAAAGACTGATCGGCCATGGTGGCGAGCCTAGAGGCAGGACAACGGAATCTGTAGGGGCGAGCCGCCCCGCAACACGGATTTCGTCGTTTCGGGCCCTCTCAGGCGTGGTGGACGGCCGTCCCGTCGATCCAGGTCGACACCACCCGGGTGCCGCCGATGTCGTCGGCCGAGCCCGCGAACGGGTCGCGGTCCAGCACCACCAGGTCCGCGGTCGCGCCCGGCCGCAGCACGCCGGCGTTGTCGACGTGGTTGATCCACGCCGAGCCCGAGGTGTACGCCGCGAACGCGCTCTCCAGCGCGATCGCCTGCTCGGGCAGGAACCGCTCGTGCCCGGCCCGCCCCGGCTCGCCGTACGCCGTCCGGTTGACGGCGACGTGCATCGCCTCGAGCGGGTTCGGGCTGCTCACCGGCCAGTCGCTGCCGGCGACCAGCCGCGCGCCCGCGCGCTCGAGGTCGCCGAACGGGTACTGCCAGCCCACCCGCTCCTCCCCCAGGAACGGCAGCGTCAGCTCGACCATCTGCTCGTCGAGGCAGGCCCAGAGCATCTGCAGGTTGGCCGCGACCCCCAGGTCGGCGAAGCGGCCCAGGTCGTCGGGGTGCACGAGCTGCAGGTGCGCGACGTGGTGGCGCCGCTCGGGGTCGGTGCCGGCGAAGGCGTCCAGCGCCTCGCGCGCGCCGCGGTCGCCGATCGCGTGGACGTGCACCTGGAAGCCGGTCGCATCGAGCAGTCGCACGTACTCCCGCAGCGCCTCGGGGTCGACGAAGGAGTGGCCGGCGTTGGTCGTCGCGTGGCCGCAGCGGTCGAGGTAGGGCTGGCCGAGCGCGGCCGTGAAGTTCTCGGCGACGCCGTCCTGCATCACCTTCACGCTCGTCGCCCGGAACTGCCCGTGGGTGTACTCCTCGCGGCGCGCCACCAGGTCCGGGATCTGCTCGGCGCCGCGCGTGCGGTCCCACCAGAGCGCACCGACGACGTGCGCCGACAGGTCGCCCTCCTGCGCGGCGCGCAGGTACGTCGGGCCCGGGTCGTCCATGCCGGCGTACGCCCCGACGATGGCGTCCTGCCACCCGGTGACGCCGTACGAGTGGAGGTAGCGCTGACCCTCGAGGAGCGCGGCGTAGTACTCGTCGTCCGTGGTCTGCGGCGTCAGCCGCGCGACGGCGTGCATCGCGCCCTCGTGCAGCGTCCCCGTGGGTCGACCCTCGGCGTCGCGCTCGAAGCGACCGTCAGCGGGGTCGGGCGTGTGCCGGTCGATCCCGCCGAGCTCGAGCGCTCGGCTGTTGGCCCACGCACCGTGGTGGTCGCGGTTGGGCAGGAAGACCGGCCGGTCGGGCACGACCGCGTCCAGGTCGGCGGCCGTGGGCGTGCCGCCCGGGAAGGCCGACATCGCCCAGCCGCCGCCGAGGATCCACGGCCGGTCCGGGTGCGCGTCGGCGTACGCCCTGATGATCCGGAGGTAGTCGTCGCGGTTCTCGCCCTCGGTCAGGTCGCAGCGGGTGCGCTCGAGACCGCCCTGCACCGCGTGCACGTGCGCGTCCACGAAGCCCGGCGCGAGCAGGCCGCCCTGGAGGTCGACGACCTCGTCGACCCCGGTGGTCGAGGTGCCAGCGGAGCGATCCTCGAAACCACCGTCGATCGACAGGATGCGACCTTCCGCGACCAGCACCTCGCCGGCACCGACGTACCGGTGCCCGTCGAAGAGGGCGCCGTTGGTGAACAGCGTCGCCATCAGCGACCCTCCAGCCAGGTGATATCGGGTCCGAGCTGCGGGCCGTACCGAGTCATGTTGCCCATTCAACAACGGATTCCGGAGAAATCACACGCCGCCGCGACGGATCCGCTTGCTTCTCGCCAGGCGCACCACGCACCATGGGGACATGCAGCACGACTACGACCACCTTCAGCGCGCCGCCAAGGACCACCTGTGGATGCACTTCACGCGCCACTCGACCTACGACACCTCGGACGTGCCGATCATCGTGCGCGGTGAGGGCGCCTACATCTACGACGCGCAGGGCAAGCGCTACCTCGACGGCCTGGGCGGGCTCTTCGTCTCCCAGCTCGGCCACGGGCGCACCGAGCTCGCCGACGCGGCGGCCGCACAGGCCAAGGAGCTGGCGTTCCACCCGCTGTGGTCCTACGCCCACCCCAACGCGATCCTGCTCGCCGAGCGGATCGCGAACTACGCGCCGGGCGACCTGAACCGGGTCTTCTTCACCACCGGCGGCGGCGAGGCCGTCGAGTCGGCGTGGAAGCTCGCGAAGAACTTCTTCAAGCTCACCGGCAAGCCGATGAAGCACAAGGTGCTGAGCCGCACCATCGCCTACCACGGCACCACCCAGGGCGCCCTGTCGATCACCGGCCTGCCGCCACTCAAGGCACAGTTCGAGCCGCTGGTCCCCTCGACCTTCCGGGTCCCGAACACCAACATCTACCGCGCCGCCGAGACCACCGGCGGCCTGCTCGACGGCAGCGACCCCGAGGCCTTCGGCCGCTGGGCGGCCGACCAGATCGCCGTCCAGATCGAGAACGAGGGGCCCGAGACCGTGGCCGCCGTCTTCCTCGAGCCCGTGCAGAACGCCGGCGGCTGCTTCCCGCCCCCGCCCGGCTACTTCCAGCGGGTCCGCGAGATCTGCGACGAGTACGACGTGCTGCTGGTCTCCGACGAGGTCATCTGCGCCTACGGCCGGCTCGGCTACATGTTCGGCGCGGAGCGCTACGGCTACCAGCCCGACATCATCACCTCCGCCAAGGGCATCACCTCCGGCTACGCCCCGCTTGGCGCGATGATCGCCTCCGACCGTCTGATGGAGCCGTTCCTCCACGGAGCCGAGTCCTTCGCCCACGGCTTCACCTTCGGCGGCCACCCGGTCTCGACCGCGGTCGCGATGGCGAACTTCGACGTCTTCGAGAACGAGCACATCCTCGAGCACGTCCGCGACAACGAGGGCGCCTTCCGCTCCACCCTCGAGCGGCTCCTGGACCTGCCGATCGTCGGCGACGTCCGCGGCGACGGCTACTTCTACGGCATCGAGCTCGTCAAGGACAAGGACACCCGGGAGACTTTCAACGAGGAGGAGTCGGAGAAGCTGCTCCGCGGCTTCCTCTCCAAGGCGCTCTACGACGAGGGCCTCTACTGCCGCGCCGACGACCGCGGCGACCCGGTCATCCAGCTCTCCCCGCCGCTGATCTGCGACCAGCCCCACTTCGACGAGATGGAGCAGATCCTCCGCACCGTCCTCGACAAGGCCGCGACGCTGCTCTGACGCGCGGCGGGTCCTCAGCAACGTCATACGGGCGGAGCCACCATCGGCTCCGCCCGTATGACGTTGTGCGGGAGATTCTCGGCGTCAGGTGAGCTTGGCCGCGCGGCGGCGGCTGGTGACCTCGCCGCCGACCACGATCACGACGGAGATCAGGAACATCACCGTGCCGACGACGTTGACCTGCATCGGCACGCCGCGCTGGGAGACACCCCAGACGTACATGGGGAACGTCGTGGTGTTGCCCGCGTTGAGGTTCGTGACGATGAAGTCGTCGAACGACAGCGAGAAGCTCAGCAGCGCCGCGCCCAGGATGCCCGGGAAGACCAGCGGGAAGGTGATGCGCCAGAAGGTCTGCCGCGGCGTGGCATAGAGGTCCATCGCCGCCTGTTCGAGGTTGTCGTCGAGACCCGCTAGTCGGGCCCGGACGGTGACGACCACGAACGACAGGCAGAACATGATGTGCGCGATCAGGATCGTCCAGAAGCCGAGCTGGCCGCCGACGCCGGCGGCGACGAAGAGCGCCAGCAGCGAGGAGCCCATGACGATCTCGGGCGAGGCCATCGGCAGGAAGATCAGCAGGTTCATCGCCGAGCGACCGGCGAACTGGTGCCGCACGAGGGCGAAGGCCATCAGGGTGCCGAGGATGGTGGACCCCAGGGTGGCCAGGAAGCCGATCCGGATGCTGGTCCAGAGCGAGCCGCACATGCCCTCGGGCTCGCACGGGTTCAGCCAGTTGTGCAGCGTGAACCCGTCGAAGCGGTAGATCAGCCGGCTGCTCGGGTCGTTGAAGCTCATCAGCACGACCACGAAGATCGGCACGAAGGTGTAGATCAGGACGGCGATGCCGAGGATCAGCACGAGGTGCTCGCGGAACCACCGGCCGGCGGCACTGCCCTGCTTGTAGCTGGCGGTCGCGCTCACAGCAGGTCCTCCGTCCCTGCGCGGCGTACGTAGAACAGGACCATGCCCACGATCAGCACCATCAGGATGACCGAGAGCGCAGCCGCCGCCGGGTAGTCGTTGGCGTCGGTGAAGAGGCTCTGGATCACGCTGCCGATCATCCGCTGGTTGGGGCTGCCGAGGAGCTGGGCGTTGATGTAGTCGCCCACCGCCGGGATGAAGGTCAGCAGCGTCCCGGACACAACGCCCGGGAGCGACAGGGGCCAGGTGACCTTGAAGAACCCGACGAACGGGTTCGCGTACAGGTCGCTGGACGCCTCGATCAGGCGTCCGTCGATCTTGTCGATGCTGGCGTAGAGCGGCAGCACCATGAAGGGCAGGAAGTTGTAGGTCAGGCCGGCGATCACCGCGACCGGCGTCGCGAGCAGCCGGCCGTCACTGCCGAGGATGTGCACGAACTGGAGGGTGTTGACGATGAACCCGTCGTCGGCGAGCAGCAGCTTCCACGACAGCGTCCGCACCAGGAAGCTGGTGAAGAACGGCGCGATCACCAGGACCAGCATCAGGTTCTTCCAGCGCCCGGCCTTGAAGGCGATCGCGTAGGCGAGCACGTAGCCCAGCAGCAGGCAGAAGAGCGTCGCGAGGGCGCCGTACGCGAGGGACCGGACCAGCGGCTGCCAGTAGGACTGCAGCGCGTCCCAGTAGTTGGCCCAGTGGTAGGTCATCTCGTAGCCGTTGAGGTCCGACCCGCTGGGGTCGAACAGGCTGGTCGCGACCAGGGAGTAGAGCGGTACGACGAAGAAGAGGGCGAGCCACAGCACGCCGGGGATCAGCAGGAAGTACCCGGTGGAGCCGCGCTTGCGGACCGTCTCGCTCATTCGGCGTCGGCCTTCTGCGCGCCGGCCGAGGCGTCCTGGCTGAAGTCGAGGAGGAACGCGTACTCAGGTCGCCAGGACAGCTCGACCTGCTCGCCGGTGGCGAACATCCGCCGCCGTCCCGTGTTCTGCTCGAACACGCCCAGCTCCTGGCCCCACGGCATCCGGACGAGGTACTGCGTGCTCACCCCGACGAAGCTGACGTCGGTGACGACACCGCCGGGGATGGTGTTGCCGGGAGCGTCGAGCGCCTCGCCGGGCTCGCCGATCAGGACCTTCTCGGGCCGGATCCCGACCCAGCCCTTGTCGCCGTCGGCGTGACACCGCTCCGTCGGGATCGAGACCCCGATGCCGTGCATGTCGACGGTGACGACGTCGGCGGCGCGGCTCTGGATGGTGCCCTCGATCAGGTTCGACTGGCCCAGGAAGTTGGCGACGAAGGTCGACTGCGGGTTCTCGTAGAGGTCCGCCGGAGCGCCCATCTGCTCGATGACCCCGGCGTTCATGACGGCGACCGTGTCGGCCATCGTCATGGCCTCCTCCTGGTCGTGCGTGACGTGCACGAAGGTGAGCCCGACCTCGGTCTGGATCCGCTTGATCTCCAGCTGCATCGAGCGCCGCAGCTTGAGGTCCAGGGCGCCGAGGGGCTCGTCGAGCAGCAGCACCTCGGGCTTGTTGATCAGCGCCCGCGCGAGCGCTACCCGCTGCTGCTGACCGCCGGAGAGCTGGGCCGGCTTCTTGCGGGCCTGCGAGTCGAGCTCGACCAGGTCGAGCATCTCGCGCACCGCGGTGTCGACGTCCTTGCGCTTGCGGCGCCGGAGCCCGAAGGCGACGTTCTCGAAGATGTCGAGGTGCGGGAAGAGCGCGTAGCTCTGGAAGACCGTGTTGACCGGCCGCTGGTACGGCTTCGCGTAGGTGATGTCCTGCCCGGCCAGGGTGATCGACCCCGAGGTCGGCGTCTCGAGGCCGGCCACCATCCGCAGCGTCGTCGTCTTGCCGCAGCCGGACGGGCCCAGCAGCGCGATGAACGATCCTCGGGGTACGTCGAGGTCGAGGCTCGAGACGGCGTGGAACGACCCGAACGACTTGGTCACCTGCCGCAGCCGCAGCCCGTCGTACCCCTCGGAGTCCGTCGCCGTCGGCTCCTGCTCAACCACCTGTGACATCGTCGAACTCTCCTTGGTAGGCGGTGATCTGCTTCTCGCTCAGCGGCATGAAGTCGAAGGTGACGGCAAGCGTCTCGTCGTCGGGGAAGATCAGGACGTTGTCGACGAGGCTCGGGTCGACCTTCTCCATCGCTTCCTTGGCCCCGTTCACGGGGCAGATGTAGTTGACCCAGGCGGCGAGCTTGGCCGCGTTCTCCGGGTCGTAGTAGTAGTCGATCCACTTCTCGGCGTTGGCCTGGTGCTCGGCCAGGTTCGGCACGAGCATGTTGTCGCTCCAGAGCGACAGCCCCTCCTCCGGCGCGATGAACTTGATGTCCGGGTTGTCGAACTGGGCCTGGATCACGTCGCCGGACCATGCCTCGCACGCGACGATGTTGCCGGCCGCCAGGTCCTGGATGTACTCGTTGCCGGTGAAGGCCCGGACCTGCCCCGAGGCGACCACCTCGCGCAGCCGGTCGATGGCGTTGGCCCAGTCGTCGTCGGTGAAGTCGCTGGGGTTGGCGCCGACCACCTTGAGCATGAACCCCATGGTGTCGCGCATCTCGCTCAGCAGGCTGATCTTGCCGTTGAGCTCGGGGCGGGTGAGCAGCTCCTCGAAGCTCTTCACCTCGCCGGTCTTCGCCGCGTTGTAGGCGATCCCGGTCAGGCCGCTCTGCCACGGCGCGTGGAAGGTCAGGTCGGGATCCCACTGCCGGCCCTGGAGGGGCTTGATCAGGTTGGCGTGCAGGTTCGGGACGCTGCCCTTGTCGAGAGGCTGGATCCAGCCGAGCGAGATCATCCGCGCGGCCATCCAGTCGGTCAGCACGATCATGTCGCGGTTGATCGTCTGGCAGGACCCGAGCTGGTTCTTCACCTTGGCGTAGAACTCGTTGTTGTCGTTGACGTCGTCGGTGTAGTCGACGGAGATGCCGGTCTGGTCCTCGAAGACCCGCAGGGTCGAGGTCGGCTTCTTGATCGGGTCGATGTACGCCGGCCAGTTCGAGATGATCAGCTTCTTCTGGGACGCCGACACGTCGGTCGCCCGGCAGTCGGCCGGGTTGACCTTGCGAGGGTCGACCCCGAAGAACGGCAGGTTGAGCGCCGCGAGGCTGACGCCCGCGAACGCGACACCACCGCCGGCCTTGAGCAACCCGCGACGAGACAGTCCGCCCCGCCCACCTCCGGTGGGTCCCTGCACCATGCGGACTCCCTTCGAAACCTGCTCGACGCCTCGGATCGTGCCACGCTGAGGGCCTGCCGACAAGCGATCCCGTCGATACGAAACATCCTCGCAACGAAATCGCTTGTCAGGCCCGGCGACGAGCATTTCCGTGCGACACCCGTCGAGACCTTTGACCGGAGCCGTCCGCTGCGGAACCATCCCCCCATGAGCAGGAACCCTGGCCGGACGACGCAGCCGTTGGACGACGTCTCGAAGGCGATCATCGAGCAGCTCCAGCAGGACGGCCGGCGCTCGTACGCCGCCATCGGCAAGGTCGTCGGTCTCTCGGAGGCCGCGGTCCGCCAGCGCGTGCAGCGGCTGATCGAGTCCGGCGTCATGCAGGTGGTCGCGGTGACCGACCCGCTCGAGCTCGGCTTCGCGCGCCAGGCGATGGTCGGGGTCCGCGTGTCCGGACCACTGGAGCCGGTCGCCGACCGTCTCGCCGAGCTCGACGAGGTGGACTACGTCGTGGTCACCGCGGGCTCCTTCGACCTGCTGGTGGAGGTCGTCTGCGAGACCGACGAGCACCTGCTCGAGCTGATCTCGGAGCGGATCCGCACCGTCGAGGGCGTGGTCGCGACCGAGACGTTCATGTACCTCAGCCTGCGCAAGCAGACCTACTCGTGGGGTGTGCGCTGAGCCCCATCGGGGCCAGGGACCCGCACTACGAGCGGCTCTCGCTCTGGCACGACACCGTCGAGACGGACTGGACGCCGAGGTCGCCGCTCGACGGTGACGTCGAGGCCGACGTCGCCATCGTCGGAGCGGGCTTCACCGGGCTCTGGACCGCCCACTACCTCGCGGAGGCCGACCCCGGGCTGCGCATCGTCGTGCTCGAGGCCGAGACCGCCGGCTTCGGCGCGTCGGGACGCAACGGCGGCTGGTGCTCGGCGCTCTTCCCCGCCTCCCTGCCCACCCTCGCCGGGTACGCCGGCCGCACGGCCGCCCTCGCCCAGCACCGCGCCATGCGCGAGACCGTCGACGAGGTCGTGCGCGCCGCAGCTGCCGAGAGCATCGAGGCCGACGTCGCCCAGGGCGGCACGATCGCGCTCGCCCGCAGCCGCGCGCAGTGGTCGCGCGCGAAGGCCGAGGTGCGCGAGGCGCGCACCTGGGACCGCGGCGAGGACGACGTCCGCCTGCTCGGGCGCAGCGAGGCCACCGCGATCCTGCGAGGCAGCCACACCCGCGGCGCGACGTACACGCCCGACTGCGCGGTCGTGCACCCCGCGCGCCTGGTGCGCGGTCTCGCGACCGCGGTCGAGCGCCGCGGCGTGACGATCCACGAGCAGACCCGGGTCACTGCGATCGAGCCCCGGCTGGCGCGCACCGAGCAGGGAGTGGTCCGCGCCCGCACGGTGCTGCGCGCGACCGAGGGCTACACCGCGTCGCTGGCCGGTGAGCGGCGCACGCTGGTGCCGGTCTACTCGCTGATCATCGCGACCGAGCCGCTGCCGCCCGAGGTCTGGGCCGAGATCGGCCTGGCCCGGCGCGAGACGTTCACCGACCACCGGCACCTCATCATCTACGGGCAGCGCACCGCCGACGACCGACTGGTCTTCGGCGGCCGGGGCGCGCCGTACCACCTCGGCTCGCGGATCAAGCCGGAGTACGACCGCGACGAGAAGGTCTTCGCGCGGCTCTACGCGACGCTGGTCGACCTCTTCCCGGTGCTCGCCGGCACCCGCGTCACCCACGCGTGGGGCGGCGCCCTCGGCATCCCGCGCGACTGGTGCGCCTCCGTGGGCCTGGACCAGGAGACCGGGCTCGGCTGGGCCGGTGGGTACGTCGGCGACGGGGTGAGCACGACCAACCTGGCCGGACGCACCCTGCGCGACCTCGTCCTGGGTCGCGACACCGAGCTCACCCGGCTCCCGTGGGTCGGCCACCGCTCCCCCGGCTGGGAGCGCGAGCCCCTGCGCTGGCTGGGGATCAACGCCGGCCTGCGCGCGATGACCCTCGCCGACGCCGAGGAGTCGCTCACCCGGATGCCGAGCCTGGTGGCGCGCGCGGTCGCACCCCTGCTCGGCTAGGTCTGCTGGAATGGTCCGCATGACCACCCGCGCACTCGTCCGCCGGCCCGGCCCCCGTCTGGTCGACGGCCTCCTCACGCACCTCGAGCGGACCCCCGTCGACCTCGACCTGGCCCTGCGCCAGTGGGAGGAGTACGTCGCAGCGCTGCGGGCCGAGGGCTGGGAGACGATCGAGGTGCCGGCAGCCGACGACTGCCCGGACGCCGTCTTCGTCGAGGACACCGTCGTGGTGCTCGACGACCTCGCCGTCATCAGCCGCCCGGGTGCCGACGAGCGCAAGCCCGAGACCGCCGCCACCGAGACGGCCCTGCGGTCACTCGGCTACCGGATCGCGCACATCGAGTCACCGGGGACGCTCGACGGTGGCGACGTGCTCAAGCACGGACGCACCGTCTGGGTGGGGCTCGGCGGACGCACCAACGCCGAGGGCGCGGACCAGCTCGCGACCCACCTGGCCCCGCTCGGCGCGCGGGTGCTCGGCGTACCGGTGGCGAAGGTGCTGCACCTCAAGTCGGCGGTCACGGCGCTGCCCGACGGCACGGTCGTGGGCTTCGCACCCCTCGTCGACGACCCGGCCACGTGGGACACCTTCCTCCCGGTGCCCGAGGAGGGCGGCTCGCACGTGGTCGTCCTCGACAACACGAGCGTGCTGATGTCGACCAGTGCGCCACTGACCCGCGCGCTCTTCGAGGAGCGTGGCCTGCGCGTGGTCGCGGTCGACATCTCCGAGTTCGAGAAGCTCGAGGGCTGCGTGACCTGCCTGTCGGTGCGACTGCGGAGCTAGCCCGGCTCGTTCAGCCCAGGCCGTTCTCGGCCGTGTCGGCCGGCTTGCTCTCGGAGTGCAGCCAGGCGTCGAAGAACCCGTCGAGGTCCTGGCCGCTGACCTCCTCGGCGAGCGCCTGGAACTCCGCGGTCGAGCCGTTGCCGCCGCGGTGGTCGGCGACCCAGCGCCGGAGCAGCTGCCAGAAGGCGTCCTCGCCGATCCGGTTGCGCAGCGCCTGGAACGTCATGCCGCCGCGCTCGTAGACGAAGGTCGCGAAGATCCGGTCGACGCACCTGGTCCCGGTCGGGCACGGGTCGGCGACCTCGCCCTGCCAGAACGCGTCGTCGGCGTCCGTCATGGCATACATCCGGCGCATCCGCTGGTCGGCCGTCGACATCGCGTGGACCTCGGACCAGCGCCACTCCATGAAGGTCGCCGCGCCCTCGTTGAGCCAGATGTCGCTCCAGTGGTGGACCGCCACGGAGTCGCCGAACCACTGGTGGGACAGCTCGTGGACCACGGTCGACTGGTCGAGGCTCGCCGGTGAGTACGTCGGGCGGGTCTGGTTCTCGAGCGCGAAGCCCGGCTCGAGGCTGGTGGCGAGGCCGCCGACCACCGAGAACGGGTAGGTGCCCAGCTGCGACGAGAGCCAGTGGGTGATCGCGGGAGTCTGCCGCATCAGCCGCATCGCACCGGGCTGGGCGACGGTCGGCAGCGCCTTCGACACGGCGACCAGCCACGGCAGGCCGTGGTCGACGCCGCGGGCGACGCGGAACTGCCCGGCGGCGAAGAACGCCAGGTACGGCACCATCGGCTCGTCCGCACGCCAGGTGCTCGTCACCAGGCCGCCGTGGGTGCGGCGGTGGACCTGACGGCCGTTGGAGATGACGGAGTAGCGCTTCGGCACGGTGATGCCGACCGTGATCCGGGCCTTGTCGAGCGGGTGGTCGTTGGCGGGGAACCACCAGGGCGCCATGTGCGGCTGGTTCATCGCCACGACCTCGTCCGGGCCGGCCAGCCAGTTGCTCTCCCCCGCGTAGGAGTACTGGCCCGGCCGGCCGTCGTAGCGGACCTGCACGACGACGGTCTCGCCCTCGTCCAGGCCGTGCCGGACGACCAGCTCGTGCCGGGTCTGCGAGTAGCGCACCGGCCGTCCGTCGACGCGCACCGAGCTCACGGGGAGCAGGAAGTCCAGGTCGAACCTCGAGATCGCGGCGGTGCCGCGCAGCCGGATCTCGGTCCAACCGGAGAGGCGGCCGTGACGGAAGCCGTAGCGGTCGTGGACGTCGTACGACAGCACGTCGATGCCGCCGTTGCCGTCGAGCGGGAAGTAGGAGTCGCCGATGCCCGCGGCGCCCGGGGGACGTGCGTCGGCGCCCACCGTGCGACCCGCCGCCCCGAGGGTCAGCGCCAGGGCGACACCGACGACGACAGCGGCCAGGGAACGACGGGAGCGGAGCACCCGGGCAAGGTACCCGACCGCGCTTCCGGCACTCGCACCGTCGTTTGTGTTATAACTCTATTGATTCACTGTACTTAAGACGGAGGCGCGCATGCAGGTCCGCACGTTGGAGGTCCCGGAGCTGGGCAACCACACCCACCTCGTCCACGACGGCCGGCACGCCCTGGTCGTCGACCCACCGCGCGACATCGCTCCGATCGAGGCCGCCGCCGAGCAGGCCGGCGTCGAGATCGCCGCGGTCGCCGACACCCACGTCCACAACGACTACGTGTCCGGCGCCCTGGCCCTCGCCCGCCGCCACGGCGCGGACTACCTGCTCTCCGCTGACGAGCCGGTGCAGTTCGAGCGGCTCGGCGTCCGCGACGGCGACGTCGTCCCCGTCGGCCGGCTGGAGGTGACCGTCGTCGCGACGCCCGGCCACACCCGCCACCACCAGTCCTTCGTCGTCCGGGACGTCTCCCCGACCCCGCCCGCCTCCCCAGCAGCAGTCTTCAGCGGCGGCAGCCTCCTGCACGGCACCGTCGGTCGCACCGACCTCGTCGACCCCCGACTGAGCCACGAGCTGGCCCGGGCGCAGTGGTCGAGCGCGCGCACGCTGGCGCGCCTGGACCCTGCGACCCGCCTCCTCCCCACCCACGGCTTCGGCAGCTTCTGCGCCGGTGGCGCGCCGACGGAGACCGACGGGACGCTCGGCGCTGAGCTGCGGCTCAACCCGGCCCTGCTCCTCGACCGCGACCGGTTCGTCGAGGAGCTGGTCGCCGGGTTCGGGCCGGCCCCGGCCCACTACGACCACATGGCCCCGCTCAACCGCAGCGGCGCCGGTCGCGCCCGCCCACGGCCCGGGCGTCCGGTCACCCGCGACGAGGTGACCGACGCGATCCTCGCCGGTCAGTGGGTCATCGACCTCCGCAAGCGCGCGTCCTTCGCCCGGGGTCACCTGCCCGGCTCCGTGAGCGTGGAGTACTCCCACCAGTTCGCGACGTACGTCGGCTGGCTCGTCCCGTGGGAGGAGGACTTCGTGCTCCTCTACGACTCCCCCGCGGACGTCGGCTCGGCGCTGCACGACCTGGCGTCGATCGGCATCGACGGCCCCGGCATCCACGACCTCGAGGCCGCGTCGACCCTGCGGTCGACCTTCCGGCGTACCGACTGGACCGGCTTCCGCGAGCACACCGGACCGCTGGTCGTCGTCGACGTGCGCGAGCGCGACGAGTACGACGCCGGCCACCTGCCGGGTGCCGTGCACCTGCCGGTCCACGAGGTCGACCGCCGCGGCGACGAGCTCCCGGCCGGCGAGCTCTGGGTGCACTGCCGCTCGGGCTACCGCGCGGGCATCGCCGCGAGCCTGCTGCACCGGCGCGGCCGCAGCGTCGTACACGTCGACGACTCCTGGGACCGGCTCGAGGAGCTGGCGATCGCGACGACCGTCGCCGCCTGAGCGTCCACGATGCGAGAGGTGGTGATGCGGACGTAACTTTTCTCTAGTTAGTCGATTGTCTTAGACAACATGCGGGTTCATGGGAAACCCGCTTCTCGGGAAGGTTCACATCTGTGTCCACTCCATCCACCGCGCCCACCCGTGGCCGCCGGCTCCGCCGGTCCGCCCTGGGCGCCGCGCTGGTCGCGCTCGGTCTCAGCTCCCTCCAGACCGCACCCGTCCAGGCTGACGATCCCGGCCAGCCGGTCGACATCGCCACCCCGGCCATCCAGGCGCTGAACGCCCTCGTGCAGGGCCTCTTCAACAGCGACATCGTCGGCCAGACCTCGAAGGTGCTGGGCGGCGACGGCGAGACGTACTGGCTCACCAACCACCTGCGCTCCGACCTGGTGCCGACGACGGCCCTCCAGGACCTGGGCCTCGGCGAAGCCATCCCGAACCTCGGCCTCGGCGGCGGCAGCGCCGGCGGCGGGGTGCCCGACGACGGCAAGCGGCACGAGTACCTCGTGGTCTGGGCCGGCGACAACAACGTGCTCGACCGGACCGGCAAGCAGCTGACCAACCTGCCCGACGTCGTCACGCCGGACCTGCTCGGCAAGGGCGACCAGATCGGTCCCGACTTCTTCGCCGTCGTGGACGCCACCAAGGGCTCCGCGTCGTACGGCAAGGTCGTCAACACCGTGACGGTCGGCCCGCTCGTCGAGAACGAGCCGCACCACATGCAGTACATCTGGCACAAGGGCAACAACATCTTCGCCGGCGGGCTGTTCACGGACGTCACCTACGTCCTGGACACCAGCAAGCTGCCCGCCCTGGAGCTCAAGCACGTCAACCTCCCCACGGACACGCTCTGCGGGTCGGTGCCCGACGCCTACTGGGTGACCAAGGACGGCTCGGCGTACGGCACCTACATGGGCGGTCCCGACGTGCCCGGACCGTGCACCTACTCCGACGGCACCACCCGGATCGGCAACGGCTTCGCCGGCTCCCCCGGTGAGCTCGTCCGGCTCGACGAGAACGGCAAGACCGTCTACGAGGCCCCGGCGACCCCGGAGACCGCGGAGACCGAGCAGCGCTGCGACAACATCCCGCAGCTGGCCGCCGCCACCTGCGCCAACCCGCACGGCATCCAGGCACGCGAGGACCTCGACACCCTGGTGACCAGCGACTACAACGAGCCGCGCAACATCATCCTCAACCCGGTGCAGGCGCCCTCGTCGTACCTGCGCCGGCCGACGGTGCGCACCTGGGACATCTCCGACCAGGACCACCCGAAGCTGAAGGCGGTGTCCTTCCTGCCGGACGGCCCGCGCGTCGGCAAGGTGGCGCACCAGGAGGAGCCGCGGGCGGCGATGGAGACCACGGTCACCAACCTGCCTAGCCACAAGGGCGCGTTCGCCGAGACGATGCAGGGCGGCGCGATCTACTACGCCCCCGACATCACGGCCGCCAAGCCCCAGTGGCGTGAGGTCTTCGACCTCACCACGTCCAACAAGCAGGCCGACCCGAGCCGCAACCCGTACGGCGGCGGCTCCAACGGCGGGTGGCTGCAGACCAGCCTGGACGACAAGTACCTCTACCACGCGGTCGCCGGGCGCCAGCCCAGCGGCACCGACCTGGGGTCCCCGTCGTACATCCTCAAGCTGGACATCCAGGACCTGCTCGCCGCAGGCACCGACACCACCTGCAACATCGACACGATCGAGGAGACCGTCAACGGGGGCGCGGAGAGCGACTGCCCGGCGGTGACCGACATCCTGCCGGCGCCCGGCGGCCCGCACTGGGGCGCGCTGGACAACCTGGCGGTCGGCGACGACGGGTACTTCCACGAGACCAAGGACGTGAAGCGGATCGCGTACTCCAACTACTTCGTGGCGCGTACCGGTCTCAACGGTGACCACCGGGTCTGCCTCGTCGACGTCGGGAGCGACCAGAAGCTCACGACCGACACGTCGTTCAAGGACGAGACGACCGGCGACACCTGCATCGACTTCGACCGCGAGACCTGGCCGCACGGCGACTGGGGTCCGGCGAAGCCGCACTCGATGCTCTTCGTCACGGCCGATGACGACATCAAGTAAGGCACGCACGAACGCTCTGCGCGTGGGGGCCGCCGTCGTTGTCGGCGGCCTCCTCGTGGGGGTCTCTGCTTACGCAGCAGGGCTCGGCGCGGCCGACCAGCACCGGACCGGCAACCAGCTGGTCCGGGACTGGTCGGCCCGCACCGACGGTCAGCAGGTGCTCGGCGGCAGCCGCACACCCGGCGTCCCCAGCGTGCAGCGGCTGCGCCACGACGACGTGACCTTCACGGTCACGGTCGCCCCTGCCCGACCCGGGCCCAACCTGGTCCGGGTCGACAGCACGCACCAGCACGGCCGCACCGGACCACCGGTGCTCGTCGGGACCGGCGAGGACGACCTCGTCCGGGCCCGGCCACGGCCGGGCACCGACGGCCTCTGGGCGGTCGTGGACCTCCCGGAGGGCAGCGGCACGGTGCTGGTCACCCACGGGCCCACGCACCGGCTGCCGTTCATCGTCGAGACGGGGACGGACCCCGTCGACACGGCGGACTGGGTCGGTGCCGACGGTCCCGAGTGCGTCGCCGTGGCCACGGCGGCCGTGCTCGCCGCGGGTCCGGCGCCGACCGGCTGCCCCGCGGCCGGCCTGACCGCCCGGGACGCGGACTCCTTGCGCGGCGTGGTGAGCACCCTCGTCGACCGCGGCGTCGAGGAGATCGCCGTGGAGCACGACGAGTCGGCGCGCAGCATCGCGGCGTACGACCTGGTGCGGGGGCTGGCCGGCGAGTCCGGGGTCCCGGTCGTCCGCCCGGACGACGCCCCGGGCGACCGCAACGCGCTGGTCGTCCTCGGCGGGTGGGAGACAGCGGCCCACGACCTCACCGCGGTCTCGTCACGTCCGCTGCGCCAGCAGCCGATCCGCTCGGACGGCACCTGGCTCGCGCCGTGGCTGCTCAGCCCCGGCGTCGTGGACTCGACGGCCGGCGCGATGCTCGCGCTCGACTTCGACATCCGCGACCAGGGTGCGCAGGAGTTCAGCCAGACGCTCGGGACGTACTTCCCCGGGCAGCTCCCCACGGGCCCGGCGTACCTCGCCTGGCGCTCCGTCCGCGGCGACGCTCCTCGTCCGCTGGGCCTGTACGCCGCCTCCCGCGCGGCCTACATGCCTGCGAGCAGCGGGCACGCCGGCCACGAGACGGTCGTCTCCTGGTTCCCCGGCGGCACGGTCACCCCCGTCGGCTCGCTCGGCGCGAGCTGACTCTCGACAGCACTCTCGGCAGCACCTCTCTCGGAAGGCGCAACACCATGTCCACCACTGATCGATCCACCCACCGCTCCACCCGGGTCGCGCCCGTCGCGACCACCGAACCACCCCCGCAAGCCCGCGTCGTCGTCATCGGGCTGGTCGCCGCCCTGGTCCTCGGCGGCGTCGTCTACAGCAGCTCCGGCCAGGTGCCGGCGATCCTGTTCGCCCTCGGCCTCGGCCTCGGGTTCGTCCTGTTCCACAGCCGCTTCGGCTTCACCTCCGCGTGGCGGCAGCTCGTCGCGGTCCGGCAGGGCAAGGCCCTCCGCGCGCACATGCTGATGCTCGCGGTCGCGTGCACGCTCTTCGCGCCGATCCTCGCCAACGGCATCGGCTTCAAGGACGTGCCGGCGCTGCCGACCCTCGCGCCGATCGGCTTCGGTCTCTTCGTCGGCTCGTTCATGTTCGGCGTCGGCATGCAGCTCGGCGGCTCCTGCGCGTCAGGCACCCTGTTCGCGATCGGCAGCGGTCACACCGCGATCCTGCTGACGCTCGGCGGCTTCATCGGCGGCGCCACCCTCGGCGCCTACCAGTTCCCCTGGTGGATGGACCTCCCGAGCCACGAGCCGGTCTCGCTGACCCAGTGGTTCGGCGGGTACGCCGGCGCGTGGGCGGCGTCCCTCGCCCTGATGGCGCTGGTCGTGGGCGCGACGTACCTGCTCGCGCGCAACCGGTCCGTCCCGGACGTCGAGCCGACCCCGATCGCCGAGGGCGCGGCCCGGATCGTGCGCGGCTCCTGGCCGCTGTGGGTCGGCGCGCTGCTCCTCGCCGCCCTGAACGCCGCGACCCTGTGGGTCTCCGGCGGCGCGTGGGGCGTGACGTTCGCGTTCGCCCTGTGGGGCTCGAAGCTCCTCGACCTCGTCGGCGTGGACGTGCTGTCGTGGGGCTTCTGGCAGGACCCGGCCAACCTGTCGAAGTACGACGCCGGCATCCTCGCCGAGAAGACCTCGGTGATGGACTTCGGCATCATCATCGGCGCGCTGATCGCGTCCGCGGCGGCCGGCGCCTTCGTGCTGCACCGCCGGGTCCCGCTGCGGCTCGCGGTCGGCGCGGTCATCGGCGGCCTGCTGATGGGGTACGGCGCGCGGATCGCCTTCGGCTGCAACATCGGCGCCTACTTCGGCGGCATCGCGTCCTTCAGCCTGCACGGCTGGCTGTGGGGCGTGATGGCGATCGTCGGCACCTACGTCGGGCTCGCGTTCCGACCGCTGCTCGGGCTCACCAACCCGAAGCCGTCGGACTCCGTCTGCTAGCGCGGCCCCACCCAGAACGACGCCCCGCCCGGCGCACCCCCGGGCGGGGCGTCCTGCATTTAATCGGTTGCCCGCGTTCGCGGGCATGCCCCACAGTGGGCCCGAGCGTCCGGAGCGACCGGTGCCCGACCGAGAGGAGCGTGACATGTCCATGACTGTCGCTGGCCTGTCCGCAGACCACTCTTCCTCTCTCTCCTGGAGCACCCACACCGATGACGCACGACACCCCTTCCGAGATCTCTGACCTCGACCCCACCTTCGTCTTCGACTTCGAGACGTACGACGACCTCGGCGACGGCCAGCGCTGGTCCACCTGGCTCGACGTCGAGCCCCTGTGCCGCGGCCCGCAGCCCCGCCCCGACTGGGTGGTGACCTCGCAGGCCGCCGTCGACACCGAGCTCGGCATCCTCAAGACCGGCAAGGAGGCCGACGCGTTCCTGGTGGAGCGCGCCGTCCCCGGCAGCGACGCCCCGGGCGAGTCCGTCGTCATGGTCGCCAAGCGCTACCGCAGCAACGAGCACCGCACCTTCCACCGCGCCGCGTCCTACACCGAGGGCCGCAGCGTCAAGCGCTCCCGCGACGAGCGCGCCCTCAAGCGCAAGAGCACCTGGGGCAAGATCGTCGCCAGCAGCGAGTGGGCGATCTCCGAGTGGGACGCGCTCAAGCGCTGCTGGGCGCTCGGGCTGCCGGTGCCCTACCCCGTGCAGATCGACGGCGTCGAGCTGCTGATGGAGTGGATCACCGACGACGAGGGCGAGAGCGCACCGCGGCTCGCCCAGACCCGGCCCGAGCCGGCGCTGCTGGCGTCGTACTTCGACCAGCTCCGCGAGGCTCTCGTGACGCTGGTCGGCAACGGCCTGGTCCACGGCGACCTCTCGGCCTACAACATCCTGGCCGCGGGCGAGCGTCTGGTGATCATCGACCTGCCGCAGGTCGTCGACCTCGCCGGCAACGCCGCCGGTCTCGACTTCCTCCTGCGCGACTGCACGAACGTGTGCACGTGGTTCCGCTCCCGGGGCCTCGAGGTCGACGGCGACGAGCTGTTCGCGGAGCTGCTGGCGTACGCGTTCTAGTGTCCTGAGTCGGAAGTTCATGCGCACTGGGCGTGCTCAGGGTGTGTGCATCGCAAGGCGTCGGAGCGACGCCATACCCGTCCGTCCAGCGAGCGACGGCAACGAAGTGAGGTGCGTGCCATGTGTGCGCGAAGCGCACACGAACTTTTGACTCAGGACACTAGTGTCGGGCCGTGCAGAGACCGGGAGTCGTCCGAGGTGAGCCCGTCGAGGCCGTCACCCAGCTGGAGCTGTGGATGGCCGACGAGCCGGACGTCCCGGTCGACACGGCCCGCTCCACGCTGTACACCCCCGTGGAGCTCTACGGGCACGGCCCGTACGCCGACTCGCTCGACGGGTCGGCGTACGCCTGGTCACGCCGGCCGCGCACCCGCGCCGCGACGTTGGCCCGCGCGCTCCACGACCACGCGATCGACCTCGCGCTCGAGTCCTGGACCTCCGGGCGGCACCTGGTCGGCGTGATGGGCGGGCACCGGCTCGAGCGGGGCGAGGCGGCGTACGCCGACGCCGCACGGCTCGGCGCCGCGCTCGGCACCGACCACGTCGTCGCCACCGGCGGCGGCCCCGGCGCGATGGAGGCCGCGAACCTCGGCGCGCGGTTCGCCGACCGTCCCGACGACCTCGACGCGGCGCTCGCCGAGCTGGCCGGCGCGCCGTCGTACGACCCGTCGATCGACGCGTGGGTCCGGAGCGCCTTCGACGTGATCGACCGGTTCGGTGCGGACGAGGAGTCGCTGGGCATCCCGACCTGGCACTACGGCCACGAGCCGCCGAACGTGTTCGCGACCGCGATCGCGAAGTACTTCCGCAACTCGACCCGCGAGGCGACCCTGCTGCAGGTCTGCGACGCCGGGATCGTCTTCCTCCCCGGCCTCGGCGGCACCGTCCAGGAGATCTTCCAGGACGCCTGCGAGAACTACTACGCGACCGAGGAGGCCGTGGCCCCCATGGTGCTGGTCGGGGCGGCGTACTGGACCGACGAGCTGCCGGCCTGGCCACTCCTGCGCACCCTCGCCCGCGGCCGCCCGATGGAGGGACACGTCCATCTCGTCGACTCTCTCCCAGACGCGGTAAACCTGCTTGTTTCGGGGACGTGAACGGCCAGCGAAGCCTAGATTGACGCGGTGCAGATCTCACGCCGTGACCTCATCCGAACCTCCGCTGCCGCCGGCGCGGTCATCGCCTCCGGGGGCCTCGGTCTCGCCGACGCTGCCGTCGCAGGGAGCCCTGCGGTCCGGGCCGCGCGAGCGCGCACGACCGTGCTCGGCGCCACGACCCGCAAGCTCACCCTCGCCAAAGGCGGCGCCGGCGCCGGCGGCTACCGGCCGGTCGTCGCCCGCGCAGGCGAGAAGACGATCGTGCGCACCGGGTTGGGCGCCGAGCCGAAGAGCGGTCGGGCGAAGCGGCGACGGGCACTGGTCGCCTTCGGCCAGATGAGCGACATCCACATCTGCGACACCGAGTCACCGAACCGGCTCGAGAACGCCGAGGCCTTCAGCAGCTCGGCGTACCGCCCCAACGAGATGCTCGGTCTGCACGTCGCCGAGGCGATGGTGCAGCAGATCAACAAGGTCGGCCGGGGACCGGTGACCAAGCGCAAGCTCGACCTGGTGCTGCAGACCGGCGACAACGCGGACAACGCCCAGCGCAACGAGGTCCGGTGGAACATCGACCTGCTCGACGGCGGGACCGTGCGGCAGGCCTCCGGCGACCTCACGAAGTACGAGGGGGTCATGGACTCCAGCGACCCGAACTACTACGTGAGCGACTACTACCACCCGGACGGCACCGCGACCGGGAAGACGGACGACAACTACCGCAAGACCTACGGGTTCAAGGTGGTCCCGGGTCTCCTCGACGCCGCCGGCCAGGAGTTCCAGGCCACCGGCCTCAACGTCCCGTGGTACTCCGCCCTGGGCAACCACGACCACCTCGTGCAGGGCAACGAGGCCCCGGACTCGACCAGCCAGTCCAAGGCGACCGGTACGTCGAAGCTGTTCAAGCCCGGCCAGCTCCCGCGCACCGTCACCGCCGACCCGGACCGCCGGCAGCTCGGGACCGCTGAGATCGTCGAGGAGCACTTCAACCTCGTGGCGGGAGCGGTCGGCCCGGTCGGACACGGCTTCACCGAGGAGAACCGCGCGAAGGGCACCGGCTACTACACCTTCGACCAGGGCAAGTACCTGCGCTTCGTCGTGCTGGACACCGTCAACCAGAACGGCGACGACGAGGGCTCCCTGAGCCCGACCCAGCTGGCCTGGCTGCGCGGCGTCCTCGCGAGGTCGCGCAAGCGGCTCGTGATCGTCGCGAGCCATCACACGTCGTGGACGATGGACAGCACGCTGACGGGGTCCATCGACCCCGGTCGCCGAGTGCTGGGCGGCGAGGTCGTCAAGGAGCTGTTGCGCCATCGCAACGTCATCGCCTGGGTGAACGGGCACACGCACAGCAACAACATCCTCCCGCACCCGCTGAAGAAGAAGGCGAAGAAGAAGGGCGCTCGGCCCCGCGTCGTCGGAGGCTTCTGGGAGATCAACACGGCCTCGCACATCGACTGGCCCCAGCAGGCCCGTCTCATCGAGGTCACCAACAACCGCGACGGGACGCTGTCGCTCTTCACGACGATGCTCGACCACGCCGCCCCGACGTCGTACGCCAACCTCGACAGCCCCCTCGAGCTGGCTGCGGTGGCCCGTGAGCTGGCCGCCAACGACCCCCAGGAGCGCGAGAACAAGCGCGGCGGCGTGCGGACCGCCCGCAACACCGAGCTGCTGATCCCCGCGCCGAAGTTCCTGCGCCCGAAGAAGAAGAAGAAGTAACAGACCGCCTGGCGCGGCCGGGTCTCAGGACTCGGTCGCGGCCAGCTGTCCGCAGGCGCCGTCGATCTCGCGGCCGCGGGTGTCGCGAACCGTGGTCGGGATGCCCTTCGCCTCGAGGCGGCGCACGAACTCGCGCTCGTCGGCCGGGTCGGACGCGGTCCACTTCGAGCCGGGCGTGGGGTTGAGCGGGATCAGGTTGACGTGCACCCAGCCCCAGTCGCCGCGTGCCTGGAGCACGTCGCCGAGCAGGTCGGCTCGCCAGGCCTGGTCGTTGATGCCGCGCATCATCGCGTACTCGATCGAGACGCGGCGCTTGGTGACCTTCGCGTAGTTCCAGGCGGCGTCCACGGTCTCGTCGACCGAGAAGCGGGTGTTGATCGGGACCAGCTCGTTGCGCAGCTCGTCGTCGGGGGCGTGCAGGCTGAGCGCCAGCGTGACGGGGATGCCCTCGTCGGCGAGCTGGAGCATCCGCGGCACCAGGCCGACGGTCGACACCGTGATGCCCCGGGCACTCATGCCCAGACCGTCGGGGGTGGGGTCGGTGAGCCGGCGCACGGTGCCCATCACGGCCTTGTAGTTGGCGAGCGGCTCGCCCATGCCCATGAAGACCACGTTGGACACCCGGCCGGGGCCACCGGGCACCTCGCCGCGAGCGAGCGCGCGGGCACCGGCGACCACCTGCTCCACGATCTCGGCGGTCGACATGTTGCGCTGCAGCCCGCCCTGGCCCGTGGCGCAGAAGGGGCAGGCCATGCCGCAGCCGGCCTGGCTGGACACGCACATGGTGGCGCGGTCCGGGTAGCGCATCAGCACCGACTCGACGAGGGCACCGTCGAAGAGCTTCCACAGCGTCTTGCGCGTCGTGCCCCGGTCCGCCTCCATGGTGCGCAGCGGCGTCATCAGGTCGGGGAGCAGTCCCGCGACCAGCTCGTCGCGCTGGGCGGCGGGGAGGTCGGTCATCTCGGCCGGGTCGTCGACCAGACGGCCGAAGTAGTGCGTCGAGAGC
This sequence comes from Nocardioides sp. Root1257, assembly GCF_001425175.1. GTDB lineage: Bacteria > Actinomycetota > Actinomycetes > Propionibacteriales > Nocardioidaceae > Nocardioides. The sequence goes on from NZ_LMDV01000001.1 coordinate 905,176, forward strand.
TGCTTGGCGCGGAAGCCCGGCAGCCCGAGCTCCTCGAGGCGCGCCTTCCGCTCGTCGGGGGTCAGGTCGGCCAGGTGCGGCGGCGGCTTCTTGCGACCGCGCGGCTCGTCGAAGACCAGGGGAAGGGGGGTGCGCTCGGACATCGCGTCGATTCTCCCACCCGTCGAGGGTCCGGGGCGATTCGTCGCCCCGTCGCCCGGGCTTGCTCAGGCGTCCCGGGCGATCATGTACCAGAGGACCAGGGCCGCCACGCCGCCGACGACCAGCGCGGTCGCCACCACCCCGATCAGCATGTAGAGGCCGAACCGCCGGGTGCGCGGCGCGATGACCAGTCCGATCGGCACGGCCAGCGTGACGATCACGAACGGGAACAGGTCCTCCGCCGTGTCGTCGTCGACCAGCACGTGCAGCAGCCCGATGAACAGGCCCGGCACGAGCACGACGAAGGCCAGGCCGGTGAAGAACCCGGTGAGCGACGCGAACGTCGGGTGGTCGCGGTGCCACCAGTTCGGCTGCCGCTCCGGGGTCGGCTCGCTGACGGGTTCACCCGACCCGGTGGGCTCGACATCCTGCTCCGCGCTCATCGGTTCGATGCTAAGCGCCGTTCCTGGTGCGGGGGACGGCGCCATGCCGTACGGATCAGGTGAAGACGGCGTAGTGGAGCAGCAGCCAGATGGGGGCGACCGTGGCGAGCAGGGAGTCGAGCCGGTCCATGAGACCACCGTGGCCGGGGATCACCTGGCTCATGTCCTTGATGCCGAGGTCACGCTTGATGACCGACTCGCACAGGTCGCCGAGCGTCGCCATCACGACGGCGATCAGGCCGAGGGCGATCCCGACCCACCAGTCGCCGTCGAGCAGGTAGACGACCAGCGCCCACCCGGCCACGAGGCAGAAGACGACCGAGCCGGCGAAGCCCTCCCAGGACTTCTTCGGCGAGATCACCGGCGCCATCGGGTGCTTGCCGAACAGCACTCCGGCGACGTACCCGCCGGTGTCGGAGGCGACGGTGATGGCGATGAACGTGATGATGCCCTGCACGCCCGGGTCGTGGATCCCGTGCGCGTTCACTCCCCCGCCCTCGGCGAGCAGCAGCGCCACGAACGAGCCGAGGAACGGCACGTAGATCAGGCTGAACACCGACGCCGTGGCGTTCTGGACGTAGCCGTCGACGCCGCGTCGCAGCAGCCAGAGCATCGTCATGAGGGCGGCGACCGCGGTCGCCGTGACCAGGGCGGGTGCGCCCCAGAAGTACGCGACGACGACCATCACGACGCCGCCGAGCATCAGCGGCTGCTCGGGCAGGTCGATGCCCTTCGCGCCGAACCCCCGGTGCAGCTCCCAGACCGCGACCACGACGGCGATCGCGACGATCACCATGAACGCCGTCTTCCAGAAGAGCAGCGACAGCAGGATCGCGCCGACCAGGACGAGGGCAGACGTGATCGCGGCGGGCAGGTCTCGACCTGCCCGGCCGTGGTCGGTCTTCGCCGGGGTGGGGGCGTCGCTCATGTGGGTGTCGATCCGCTCAGACCTCGAGCAGCTCGGCCTCCTTGTTCTTGAGCATCTCGTCGATCACGTCGGTGTGCTTCTTGGTGATGCTGTCGAGCCGCTTCTCGGCGCCGGTGACGTCGTCCTTGCCGACCTCGCCGTCCTTCTCGAGCTTCTCCAGGCCCTGCTTGGCCGTACGCCGCAGGTTGCGCACCGCGACCCGGCCGTCCTCGGCCTTGGCCCGCGCGACCTTGATGTACTCCTTGCGGCGCTCCTCGGTCAGCTCCGGGAAGTTGCAGCGCAGCACCTTGCCGTCGTTGGACGGGTTCACGCCGAGGTCGGAGTCGCGGATGGCCCGCTCGATGTTGCCCATCGCACCCACGTCGTAGGGCTGGATCAGGATGATCCGCGCCTCCGGGGCGGTGAACGACGCGAGCTGCTGGAGCGGGGTCGGCGAGCCGTAGTAGTCGACGACGATCTTGCTGAACATGCTCGGCTGCGCCCGACCGGCCCGGATCGCCGAGAACTCCTCGCGGGTCGCGTCGACCGACTTGTCCATCTTGCCGTCGGCCTCGTTGAGGATGCCGTTGATCGTCACCGCTGCTCCTTCGTTGTCCCTGTGCTGCCAGGCGTCACCCGTCAGCCTGCGCTGACGAGCGTGCCGATCTTCTCACCCTGGACCACGCGCAGGATGTTGCCCTCCGGCTCCATCCCGAACACGACCATCGGCAGCTTGTTCTCGCCGCAGAGGGCGAACGCCGTCTGGTCCATGATCCGCAGGCCGCGGGCCATCGCCTCGGCGTACGTCAGCTCGTCGAACTTGGTGGCCGTCGGGTCGACGTGCGGGTCGGCGGTGTAGACGCCGTCGACGCCGCTCTTGGCGACGAGCACGACGTCGCACTTGCTCTCCAGGGCGCGCTGGACGGCGACGGTGTCGGTGGAGAAGAAGGGCATGCCCATGCCGGCACCGAAGATGACGACGCGGCCCTTCTCCATGTGCCGGATCGCCCGGCGCGGGATGTAGGGCTCGGCGACCTGGCCCATCGTGATGGCGGTCTGCACGCGGGTCTCGACGCCCATCTTCTCCAGGAAGTCCTGGAGCGCCAGGCAGTTCATCACGATGCCGAGCATGCCCATGTAGTCGGCACGGACCCGGTCCATGCCGCGCTGCTGGAGCTCGGCGCCGCGGAAGAAGTTGCCGCCGCCGGTCACGACCGCGATCTGGACGCCCGCCTCGGCCACGGCCGCGATCTCCTGGGCGACCTTCTGGACGACGTCGGGGTCCACGCCCACCTTGCCGCCGCCGAAGACCTCGCCGGACAGCTTGAGCAGGACTCGCTTGTAACCGGTCACGGGCGGCTCCTTCGGAGATCGGTACGACTGTGCTGGGCGTGCGAGAAGGCCGGTCCGATGAGCAGTGCTGCTGTCATCGAACCGGCCTCCTCGACTTGGTCTGCTGTGAACCTATCCGCTTACGCGCCGACCTCGAAGCGGACGAACCGCTTGAGGGTGGTGCCGGCCTCGTCCATGACGGCCTTGACGGTCTTCTTGTTCTCGGTGACCGACGGCTGCTCGAGCAGGACGACGTCCTTGAAGAAGCCGTTGAGACGACCCTCGGTGATCTTGGCGATCGCCTGCTCGGGCTTGCCCTCCTCGCGGGAGGTCTTCTCGGCGATGTCGCGCTCGTGCGCGACGACGTCCGCGGGGACCTCGTCGCGGGTGAGGTACTGCGGACGCATCGCGGCGATCTGCATCGCGGCGGCACGGGCAGCGTCGGCGTCACCGTCGTAGGCGACGAGCACGCCGACCGCCGGCGGGAGGTCGGCCGCACGCTTGTGCATGTAGGCCACGACCGCACCGTCGAAGTAGACGTACTGACCGAGCTCGATCTTCTCGCCGATCGAGACCGCGAGGCCGTCGACGACGTCGCCGACGGTCTGGTCACCGAGCGAGACCGCCCGGAGCGCCTCGACGTCGGCCGGCTTGGCCTCCGACGCGGCGTCCGCGATCCGCTGGGCGGCGGCGACGAAGTCCTCGCCCTTGGCCACGAAGTCGGTCTCGCACTTGAGCTCGACGAGCACGCCGGGGGCGTGCGCGACGAGACCGGCGGAGGCCTCGCGCTCGGCGGCGCGGTTGGCCGCCTTGGCGGCGCCCTTGACGCGCAGGATCTCGACGGCCTGGTCGAAGTCGCCGTCCGACTCGTCGAGCGCCTTCTTGCAGTCCATCATGCCGGCGCCGGTGAGCTCGCGGAGCTTCTTGACGTCGGCAGCGGAGAAGTTAGCCATGATCCTTCTTCCTCGAAGTATCCGAAGTGTGGTGGGTGGTGCTCAGGCCTGGGCGTCGGTCGTCTCGGCGGCGGCCTCGGCGGGCGCCTCCTCGACGGCCTCGGTGGCCTCGGTGGCCTCGACAGCCTCGACGGCCTCGGTCGCCTCAGCGGCCTCGGACGCGGCACCGGTCGCCTCGGCGGCCGGGGTCTCCTCCGTGGCGGCGTCGCCACCGGTCGCCTCGACGGCGGCAGCCTCGGCCTCGCCACCCAGGAGCTCCCGCTCCCACTCGGCGAGCGGCTCCTCGGCACCCACGGCCTCGGTGCCCTCGGACGCCTTCGCGCCGGAGCGGGCGATGAGGCCCTCGGCGACGGCGTCGGCGACCACGCGGGTCAGCAGGCCGACGGCGCGGATCGCGTCGTCGTTGCCCGGGATCGGGTAGTCGACGAGGTCGGGGTCGCAGTTGGAGTCCAGGATGCCGATGATCGGGATGCGCAGCTTGCGCGCCTCCTCGACGGCGAGGTGCTCCTTGTTGGTGTCGACGATCCAGACGGCGGACGGCGTACGGCTCATCTCGCGGATACCGCCGAGGGACTTGTTCAGCTTGTCCCGCTCGCGGCGCATCTGGAGCAGCTCCTTCTTCGTGCGGCTGCTGCCGGCCACGTCGTCGAAGTCGATCTCGTCGAGCTCCTTGAGGCGGTTGATCCGCTGGTGCACCGTCTGGAAGTTGGTGAGCATGCCACCGAGCCAACGCTGGTTGACGTAGGGCATGCCGACGCGGGTCGCCTGCTCGGCGATCGCCTCCTGGGCCTGCTTCTTCGTGCCGACGAACATCACGGTGCCGCCCTTGGCGACGACGTCCTTGATGAAGGCGTAGGAGCGGTCGATGTAGGCCAGCGACTGCTGCAGGTCGATGATGTAGATGCCGTTGCGCTCGGTCATGATGAAGCGCTTCATCTTGGGGTTCCAGCGACGGGTCTGGTGCCCGAAGTGGACGCCGCTCTCGAGAAGCTGGCGCATGGTGACGACTGCCATGTGAATCTCCTGTTGTGCGAGCCCGCGCCCGTTGGCGTCGGTCCTTGAACCAGGGCCGACCGGGGCGTGCTCTGTCGTTGTTTGCAGTTCGTGCCGCCGACGGGTGCCGGTGGCCCTGACGCCTGCACGCGACCCGACCTCCCGATCGCTCGGGTGGACCGTGGGACGCGCCCGCGGGTGATCGGGTCCTCGGAGTGCCAGGGCCCGTCGCGGTCTGCGGACGTGCGAAGTCAACCCTCACGGGTTGCTCCGAGAACAGTACCCGTCGGGCGCCCCCGGGGGAAATTGCCAGGAGCCGTCCACAGGCCCGCCCCGGACGCCTGTTTCCCCAGGTCATCCGCCGCGCGGTGCGCACCGTCCCACCCACTCGGCACGCTCGGTCCATGACACCACGACCCGTGCTCGTCGCCCTCCTCCTGCTCGCCCTGCTGCTGCCCCTGCCGGCCGCCTCCGCCGACCCGGACCCGGTCGGAGTCTGGCCGCTGGTCCCGGAGCCCGAGGTGGTCCGAGGCTTCGATCCGCCGGAGGACCCGTGGGGCGCCGGGCACCGCGGCGTGGACCTGCTCGGCACCCCCGGGCAGCTGGTCCGCTCGGCGCTGCCGGGGCGGGTGGCCTGGGTCGGCGTCCTCGCGGGGCGCGGCGTGGTGGTGGTCGACCACGGCGCCACGCGGACGACGTACGAGCCGGTCGACGCCGGCGTCACGATCGGCGCGGAGGTGCGTGCCGGCCAGACGATCGGGAGGCTCGACCCGGTTGGCTCGCACTGCCTCCCCCGCGCCTGCCTCCACTGGGGCTGGCTGGAGGGCGAGACCTACCTCGACCCGCTCCGGCTGGTCGGCGCCGGGCCGGTGCGCCTGCTGCCGTTGTGGCGAGATCTCCCGGTCACCACCGCGGCGGCCCGGTCGCCGTACGTCGGCTGGCAGCCTCCGCTCAGGCTCTGGGGTGTGCCTGTTGGTAGGCCCGTCGCAGGCGGTCCGTGGTGACGTGGGTGTAGAGCTGGGTCGTGGCCAGGGACGCGTGGCCGAGGAGCTCCTGCACCGAGCGCAGGTCGGCGCCGCCCTCGAGCAGGTGGGTGGCGGCCGTGTGCCGCAGACCGTGCGGGCCGATGTCCGGGGCCCCGGGGACGTCCGCGATCCGGCGGTGGACCATCGTCCGCACCGCGCGCTGGTCGATCCGCCTGCCGCGGGCGCCGAGGAAGAGCGCCGGTCCTGAGCCCTGGATGGCGAGCTGTGGTCGGCCGTGCCGCACCCAGAAGTCGACCGCCCGGGCCGCCGGGCGCCCGAACGGCACCGACCGCTCCTTGCGGCCCTTGCCGAAGACCCGGATCACGTTGCGCTCCCGGTCGACGTCGTCGACGTCGAGACCGACCAGCTCGCCGACCCGGATCCCGGTGGCGTAGAGCAGCTCGAGCATCGCGATGTCGCGCAGTCCCGTGGGGCTGCCGTCGTCGGCGTGCTCGGTCGCCGCGCGGATCAGGTCGGCGGCCTCGTCGGCACGCAGCACCGGCGGCAGCGACTTGTGGGCCTTCGGGGAGCCGAGGCTGGCGCCGACGTCGGTCGGGATCCGGCCGGTGCGGGTGAGCCAGGCGGTGAAGACCCGCGCCGCGGTCGCCCGACGGGCGATCGTGGTCCGGGAGCGTCCCATCGTCTGCTGCTTGGCCAGCCAGCTGCGCAGCGTGCGTAGGTCGAGCTGGGTGACGTCGGTGTCGCCGAGCCGGGAGGCGTGGTCGAGCAGGCCGGCGACGTCGGCGAGGTAGGCACGCACCGTGTGCGGCGTGAGGTCGCGCTCGACCGCGAGGTGGCGCTCGTACGCCGCCAGCACGCCCGCCATGGCCTCCGGCAGTGCGTCGTCGGCCTCGACCGCGTCGACCTGCTCCGTCACGTCTCCACTCTAGGAACGCACCACCTGCTCAGTCGTGAGCCAGCGCGGCGAGCCGCCAGCCGTCCTCGTCGACCTCGACCATGCCGCGGACCTCCAGCTCCAGCAGCGCGGCGTGCGTGGCGTCCACCCCGAGCCCGATGACCCGGGAGATCGACGCCGAGGTGGCGCCGCGTGCGAGGGGCACGGCGTCGAGGACGAGCCGCTGCCGCTCGGTCAGCCCGTCGCGCGGACGGTCCTTGCCACGGGGGACGTCCAGCACGTGCTCGCCGGCGGCGCCGAGCATCTCGAGCACCTCTTCCCCCGACGTGACCAGGGTGGCGGCGCCGGTGCGGATCAGCTGGTGCACGCCGGCCGAGGCCGCGCTGCCGACAGGACCGGGCACGCCCATCAGGTGCCTGTTGAGACGCCCCGCCCAGTTGGCGGTGTTGAGCGCGCCGCTGCGCAGCGCCGCCTCGACGACCACCGTGCCTTCCGACAGCGCCGCGATGAGGCGGTTGCGGGCCAGGAACCGCACCCGCATCGGCGCTCCGCCGGGGACCGTCTCGGACACCACGGCGCCGGTGCGGGCGATGTGGTCGATCAGCTGCTGGTGGGCCTGCGGGTAGACCCGGTCGGCGCCGCACGCGAGCACCGCGATGGTCGGGCGGTCGACGGCGATCGCGCCGAGGTGCGCCGCCTGGTCGATGCCGAATGCCGCTCCGGACACGACCGGCCGACCGGATTCGGCGACCTGGGAGGCGAGGCCGCGCGCGACGTCGTCGCCGTACGTCGTGGCGGACCGGGAGCCGACCACGGCCAGGGACCCCGACAGACCGTCGAGCCGGAACGGTCCGCGGACCCACAACCCGAGCGGGATGCCACCGCGCCCCTGCACCGGCGCCGCCCCCACGAGGTCCTCGAGCGGGTCCGGCCACTCGTCGTCGCCGGGGACCACGAAGCGGAGTCCGGACCGCGCCGCGTCCTCGAGCTCGCGTTCGGGGTCGACGTCGGCCACCTGGGGCGCGACCAGCGGATCCGCCCGGAGATGGTCCAGGACGGCGACGGCACCCCGGTCGGCCACGGCGCCCAGCAGCGTCGCCCGCCCCGGCTCCGTGAGGCGTCCGAGCGCGACCCGGGCCAGGCGCTCGGCGTCGGAGGCGGTCACGACACGCGCGCCAGCATCGACAGGAGCATCGGGTCCCCGGTCCGCAGGCAGAGCGCGGCGGCCACCTCGTCGAGGCCGGGTCGGTCGACGCGGCGGAGGTCGGCCACCGTCCACGCGAGGCGGTGCACCCGGGTGGCGCCACGTCGGCTGAGGCGGCCGGCGTAGAGCTGGTCGTCGACCGCCTGCTGACCCGCCTTGCTGAGTGGCCATCGGTCACGCAGCACCGGCCCGGGCGCGTGCCCGTTGAGCCGCCAGCTCTCCGCGGCATACCGGTCCGCCTGACGGGCGCGCGCCGCGACCACCCGCTCCCGCACCTGCGTGGAGGATTCGGCCGTGACGAGGTCCGTGAGCGCGTCGCGTCGGCGCAGGGGCGGGAGGTGTCGCACGATGTCGACGCGATCGGCGACCGGGCCGGTGACCTTGTTGCGGTAGTCGCGACGCTGCACCTCCCGGCACGTGCACCGGTTGAGCCGGACGTCGCCGCTGAAGTCGCCGCACGGGCACGGGTTCGAGGCGAGCACGACCATCCCCCGAGCAGGTAGCGTCACCGACTCGTCGCGCCGGGCGACCGTCACGTCGCCACTCTCGAGCGGCTGGCGCAGGGCCTCGATCACGTCGGAGCGGAACAACGGGAACTCGTCGAGGAAGAGCACGCCGCAGTGGGCGCGACTCACCTCGCCCGGACGGACCGCGCCGGCGCCACCGCCGATGATGCTCGCCTTGCTCGCGTCGTGGTGGGGAGCCGAGAACGGCGGCCGCACCAGCATCCCCGCGGCGGGATCGAGGGTGCCGGCGAGCGAGTTGATCGCGCTGAGCTCGAGCGACTCGTCGGGGGTCAGATCCGGCAGGATCCCCGGGATCCGCTCGGCCAGGCTCGTCTTGCCCGAGCCCTTGGGGCCGGACAGGAGCAGGTGGTGGCCTCCGGCGGCCGCGACCTCGACCGCGTAGCGCGCATCGTCGATGCCGACCAGGTCCGCGAGGTCGAGCTCCTCCAAGCGCTCCTGACCCCGCCAGGAGAGCAGCCGCGCGCCGGACAGCGGCGCCACCGGGTCCGCCTCCGGCACCTCCTCGTCCCGCAGGATCGCGACCACCTGGGCGAGCGACCGGACGCCGAGGACGCTCATGTCGGGCACCATGGACGCCTCGGCGGCCTGCGGCTCGGGGACGAAGACGGCGCGGATGCCGCGCTCGGCCGCGGCGAGCACCATCGGCAGGGCGCCGGCGGTGGGGCGGAGGTTCCCGTCGAGCGTGAGCTCGCCGATGAACGCCGTGTCCACCATCGACGCGCCGGGGACCGCGCCGGCGGCCGCGAGCACCGAGACCGCCACGGCGAGGTCGAAGTGCGTGCCCCGCTTCAGCAGGTCGGCGGGCGAGAGCAGGATCGTGATCCGCTTCGTGGCCGGCCAGTCGAGGTGGCTGTTGATGATCGCCATCCGACAGCGGTCGCGGGCCTCCGTGATGGTGGTGTCGGCGCGTCCGACCATCGTCACCCCGGCCTGTCCTGGTGAGACGTCGGTCTGCACGTCGATGAGGTGACCGACGGCGCCGTGCAGGGACACGGTGTGGGCGGTGGCGAACGGCATCAGCCCACCCCCCGGACGTGCTCGACGATCGACGGACCTCGCCGCGGCCGCAGGATCGCCACCAGGTCGACGCGGACGTCGGGCACAGTCACCCCGTGCTCCTCCTGCCAGCAGGTGCCGAGACGTCGCAGCCGGTCGAGCTTGGCGTCGCTGATCGCCTCGTGGGGTGTGCCGTGGTCGACCGAGCTGCGCGTCTTGACCTCGCACACGACGAGCACGTCGCCGTCGCGGAGCACCAGGTCGATCTCACCCGCCGCGCAGCGCCAGTTGCGGTCGAGCACCGCCATCCCCCGCTCGACGAGGTGGCGCGCCGCCAGGTCCTCGCCGTACCTGCCCAAAGCGATCCGCGCCGCCGCCGTTGCCGTTCCAGTCATGTCCGAGACCTCCTGGCGCCAGCGTGGCTGGCGGCAGGGACGTCAGGGGCGCGGGTCGGGCGCGCTTGTGGAGAAGCCGGTCGGGGACGCGGCTGTGGAGAGAAAGTGGCTCAGCTCTTGGGGAGGTCGATCTCCGTCGGGCTGAGCTCCTCGACATTGACGTCCTTGAAGGTCAGCACCTTGACGTTCTTGGCGAAGCGGGCCGGGCGGTACATGTCCCACACCCACGCGTCGCTCATCGACACCTCGAAGAAGACGTCGCCGGCCTCGGTGCGCGCCTTCACGTCCACCTGGTTGCACAGGTAGAAGCGGCGATCCGTCTCGACGACGTACTTGAAGATGCCGACCACGTCGCGGTACTCGCGATAGAGCGTCAGCTCCATCTCGGTCTCGTACTTCTCGAGGTCCTCGGCGCTCACGACGCCGACTCTATCTCCGCGGCAACCTCGCCCACAGGCTCCAGGCCGGCGGCACGCCGGACGTTCACGAACCGCATCCGGTGCACCGGCGACGGGCCGTGCTCGAGGAGGGCGGCGGTGTGGACGTCGGTGATGTAGCCCTTGTGGGTCTTGAAGTCGTACGCCGGCCAGTCGGCGTCCAGGTCCGTCATGATCCGGTCGCGGGTGACCTTCGCAAGCACCGACGCCGCGGAGATGCAGGCCGCGACCCGGTCGCCCTTCCACACGGCCAGCCCGGGCACGCCGAGGCCGTCGACGGGGAACCCGTCGGTCAGCACGTACGCCGGCGGCAGGTCGAGCAGCGCCACGGCCCGTCGCAGCGCCTCGACGTTGGCCACGTGCATGCCGAGCCGGTCGCACTCCTCGTGCGAGATCGACACCACCGACCACGCGAGCGCCCGCTTGACCACCTGGTCGTAGCAGCGCTCGCGCGCCTTCTCGGTGAGCAGCTTGGAGTCGGCCAGCCCGGGGATGATCCCCGCCCTGCCCGGCGGCAGGATCGCCGCGCCGGCGACGAGCGGCCCGGCGCACGCACCGCGCCCGGCCTCGTCGACGCCCGCGATCGGCTCGATGCCGTGGCGTCGCAGGGCGCGCTCGTAGCCGTACAGTCCGGCGTCCCTCCGGACCGTGGAGCCGCGTGGCAGGGCGCTCACAGCGTGGACCTCAGCCGGCGTCGGGGACGTCCGCGAAGGTGTCGGGACGGTGGATGATCTTGAACCGGTCACTGGGCCAGAGCAGCACGAAGACCTTGCCGACGACGTCGTCCACGTCGACGTACGGGTTCTTGGTGCAGTCGGTGGCCTTGGGCTGGCACATGTGGAACGACGAGTCCGCGGAGTTGTTGCGGTTGTCGCCCATCACGAAGATCGAGCCCTTCGGGACCGGGCCTGCGGTCCAGTTGCCGTTGCAGTTGGTGACCATCGGGCCGTAGCAGGTCGCACCGCCGAGCCGGGCGTACTCCTTCTCGTTCAACGGCTGGCCGTTGACCGAGATGCGCCCCTGGTCGTCGCAGCACTTGATGACGTCGCCCTCGACGCCGATCACCCGCTTCACCAGGTGGCCGCCGGACGGGTAGAGGCCGACCTTCGAGAGGGTCTTGGCGACGGTGCCGGTCGGCCCGGCCGCCTCCTCGCCGCTGAGCCAGCCGCCCGGGTCCTTGAACACCACGATGTCGCCGCGCTCGGGACCGTCGAACCAGTACGACGGCTTCTCGACCAGGATCCGGTCGTTCTTGACCAGGCCCGGCTCCATCGACTCCGACGGGATGTAGAACGCCTGGACGAACAGCGCCTTGATCACGATGGCGAGCACGAGGGCGATGCCGAGGAGCAGGATCGTCTCCTGCCAGACCGGCAGGTGCTTCTTCTGCTTCTTGGCCGGCTTGCCCGGCTTCGCCGGCTCGGGGGCCGAGGCGTCTGCGGTGGGTTCTTCGGTGGTGCTCATGCCCTCGCCATCGTCGTGATCAGCGTCGTCGTCGGAAGCCACGCCCCAGAGTAGACGCAGGCCGCCAACACACGACGACCGCGACCCCGGTGTCGGGATCGCGGTCGTCGAGAAGGATCGGTGGAGCTCAGGCCTCGCGGCGCTCCTTGATCTTCGCCTTCTTGCCGCGCAGGTTGCGCAGGTAGTAGAGCTTCGCGCGGCGCACGTCGCCGCGGGTCACGACCTCGATCTGCTCGAAGATCGGGGAGTTCAGCGGGAAGGTGCGCTCGACGCCGACGCCGAAGGAGACCTTGCGGACGGTGAAGGTGCGGCCGATGCCCGAGCCGTGGATGCGGATCACGACACCCTGGAAGACCTGGATGCGGGAGCGGTTGCCCTCGACGACCTTCACGTGCACCTTGACGGTGTCACCGGCCCGGAATTCGGGGAGGTCGGAGCGCTTGATCGAGTTGCCGAGTTCGGCGATGACGTTCGTCATGGTGGTGTCTCTCCTCGCAGATGTCACAGGTCAGCCGCGGTACGGGGATCGGAGTTGATCTGGTGCAGTTGTAGGTCCAGCCGTGCTGGTCGGCGGCGCCGAGCTCCCCCTGTGACAGGAGTCGGAGCGGATCCCCCTCGGAGAGCTCCTCGGGGCGATCCCTGTTTGACCGGTAGGACCAAGGAGGAAGTCTGCCACAGGGGCGTCAGCGCGGACCAATCCGCTTGGTCATCCGCACCGCACCCGGGATCGGCTCGCCGGGCCGCAGCCGGTAGCCCGCCTTCTTGTAGATCCGCTGGTTGCGGAGGCTGCCAGCCCCCGTGAACAGCGTGTACGACGTGGCCCCGCCCGGCGCGAGCGCCTCGATCCGCTCCAGGAGGGTGCGGCCGAGACCACGGCCGGCGAGATCCGGAGCGACCATCAGGCGGCCGATCTCCCACTCCTCGTCGTCGAGGGACGCGCGTACGGCGCCGACGAGCCGGCCGGCCGACCGTGCGACGAGCACGGTGTCGCGGGCGAGCCAGGAGCGCAGGTCGTCGTAGGTCTCGTGCAGCGCGGGGATCCGGACGCCGGGGTTGTCGTGCTGCTCGGCCACCCAGCAGGCGAGCTGGAGCACGTAGAGCTCCCCCGCGTCTGCGGGCTCGGCGGGACGGATCTCGACGTCCTCGAGCAGCACGGAGGCGTGGGCGAGGTCGGGCCGCCGCTCCGCCGTACGCCGGACCGCCTGGTCGCGCCGCCACGCGGCGATCGCGCCGTGGTCCCCGGACAGCAGGACGGGCGGCACCTCGCGGTCGCGCCAGGTCGCGGGTTTGGTGAAGACGGGGTACTCCAGCAGCCCGTCCTCGTGGGACTCCTCGACCAGCGACTCGGCGTTGCCCATGAAGCCGGGCACCAGCCGGACGACGGCCTCGGTGATCGCCAGCGCCGCGACCTCTCCCCCGTTGAGCACGTAGTCGCCGAGCGAGATCTCGCGGACCTCGGCCCGGGTCGCGACCTCGTCGAGCACCCGCTGGTCGATGCCCTCGTAGCGACCGCACGCGAAGACGAGCCGCTCCTTGGTCGCCAGCTCCCGCGCGACGGCCTGGGTGAACGGCCGGCCGGACGGCGTCGTGAAGACGACCGTCGCGTCGCCGTCCGCGAGCAGCTCGTCGAACGCGGCACCCCACGGCTCCGGCTTCATCACCATGCCGGCGCCGCCGCCGTACGGCGTGTCGTCGACCGTGCGGTGCCGGTCGGTCGTCCAGGCGCGCAGGTCGTGCACGCGGACGTCGATCAGGCCCTTGTCGCGCGCCTTGCCCGCGAGCGAGAGCCCGAGCGGGGCGAGGTAGTCGGGGAAGATCGTGAGGACGTCGATGCGCACGGCTCAGTCGTCCTCGGGAAGCGGTGCGACCAGGCCGGGCCGGTCCGCGACGACCACCCGGCCACCGGCGACGTCGACCTCGGGCACCAGTGCCTTCACGAACGGCACCAGGGTGCTGCGACCGTCGGTCGCCCTGATCGCCAGCAGGTCCTGGGCGCCGTGGACGAGCCCGGTGACCTCGCCCAGCAGCGTGCCGTCGACGTCGTGCACGGCGAGCCCCACCAGCTGGTGGTCGTAGTACTCGTCAGGGTCGTCGGGCGAGGCGTCGGCCGCGACCGTGGCGTACAGCAGGATCCCGCGGGCGGCCTCGGCGGCGGTGCGGTCGGGGACCTCCTCGAAGCGGGCGAGCAGGACCCCGGAGTGCCAGCGGGTGCTCGCCACGGTCAGCGTCCTCAGGGTCGTGGCCGACCCGGACGGCGCCTCCACGACCAGCACGCTGCCCGGCGCGAACCGGCGCTCCGGCTCGTCGGTGCGGACGTTGATCGTCACGTCGCCGCGCAGCCCGTGCGCCTTGCCGATGCGACCGACCAGGACGTCGATGTTCTCCACGGTTTCCTCTCGCTCTGCTGCCCAAATGCCGAATGGGTGCCGCCCCGGAGGGCGACACCCATTCAAGCGGTTCGTTCGACCTAGCGACGACGGTCCACGTCGACGAAGTCGATCCGGGCCCCGCCCCGTCCCGCCAGGGCGGAGATGACGGTGCGGAAGGCCGACGCGGTGCGCCCGCCACGCCCGATGACCTTGCCCAGGTCGTCGGGGTGCACGCGCACCTCCAGGATCGAGCCGCGACGCAGCTGCTTGTCGCGCACGACCACGTCGTCGGGGTGTTCGACGACACCACGCACCAGGTGCTCGAGCGCCTCGGCGAGCATGGCGGTCAGGACTCGGTCTTCTCGGCGTCGGCCTCGGCGACCTCGGCCTCAGCGGCAGGAGCCTCGGCGGCGGGGGTCTCCTCGGCCGGGGTCTCCGCGGCGGGAGCCTCCTCGGCGGGGGTCTCCTCGGCGGCAGGCGCCTCCTCGGCCGGCTTCTCCTCGGCCTTCTTCTTCGCGGCCTTCTTGGTCACCGCGTCGCCCTTGGGCGCGCTGGCGGCATCCTTGAGAGCCTCGTTGAAGAGGTCCAGCTTGCTCGGCTTGGCCTCGGCCACCTTGAGGGTGCCCTCGGTGCCGGACATGCCCTTGAAGGTCTGCCAGTCACCGGTGATGGTGAGGATCTTGGCGACGGCGTCGGACGGCTGCGCGCCGACACCCAGCCAGTACTGCACCCGGTCGGAGACGACGTCGATGTACGACGGGTCCTCCTTGGGGTGGTACTTGCCGATCTCCTCGATGACCTTGCCGTCGCGCTTCTTGCGCGAGTCGACGACGACGATGCGGTACTGCGGGACCCGGACCTTGCCCAGGCGCTTCAAACGGATCTTGACGGCCACGTTTGTGGTGTCTCCTCAGGAGTATGTGTGGTGATGAAGGCTCCGGGACCAGGTGGGGAAAGCACCGACCGGTTCCTTCGATGGGCACTGCGACGCTCGGGTGAGAGGGTCCGGGCGCGCAGGACTCAGCTAGCAAGTTTGCCAGACGGCGTGCCCGACCGGGAAATCGACCGCGGAATCGGGCAGAGTCGGCCCATGAGCCAGCCGCCGCCGTCCTCCCCGGTGCCGTCGGGCTACCCGCCCGGCCAGCCGCCGATCCCGCAGAAGTACCGGCCCAGCGCGTGGTGGTTCGTGCTCGGCGGCGGGCTCGTCGTCGCCGCCCTCCTGGCCGGCATCGGGCTCTTCGTCTGGACGCTGTCCGCGTTCTTCCAGACCGACGCGTCCCTGCCTGCGGACGGAGCCGCACACCAGGTCGGCGTGGGCACCGACGGCGACCGGCTGCTGTGGCGCGACTCCGCCGTCTTCGACCCCGGCTGCGTGGTCGTGGACGACGCCACCGGCCAGGAGATCGACCTGCGCCCGGTCACCAGCCAGATGACCAAGGACTTCGGCGAGGGAGAGTGGACGGCGGCCTACCGCTTCGATCCCGGCTCCGGATCGCTCGAGGTGACGTGCACCGCAGGCGGCGGGGTCCAGATCGGGCCGGCACCGAGCGTCGCCGGGTTCGTCGGCGGGATCATCGCCACGATCGCGGTGCCGTCCCTCCTCGGGCTCTTCGGCCTCGCGACGCTGATCGTCACCGGGATCATGTGGGCGAGCCGACCGGCGCGCCCGAAGGGCTGACCACCGGGCGCCACAACCGCGGGCCGCCCTGGGGCGTCCCACCGGCATGACCCCCTCGCAACGCCTGCCGTGGCTGCGACCCGCGGCCGTCCTGGCGCACCGGACCCGGCGCCGCGCGAGCTGGCTGCTGAGCGGCCCCCTCCACGGGACCGTGTGGGCGTCGTACCGCTCCCCCGACGACCTGCCGGTGCGCCTCCAGCGGCACGGCTCCCTGCTGCTGCGCGAGCTGACGGGTGCCGACATGGCGCTCCAGCACAACAAGGTCGTGAACCTCCGGCTCGCGTCGGCCCGCGTGGACCGGCTGGTGCTCCGGCCCGGCGAGACGTTCTCGTTCAACAAGGTCGTCGGCAACTGCACGCGCCGCAAGGGATACATCGAGGGGATGCGGCTCTCGGACGGCGCCCCCGCACCCGGCGTCGGCGGCGGCATCTGCCAGCTCGCGAACCTGCTGCACTGGATGGTGCTGCACTCGCCGCTGACCGTGCTCGAGCGGTCGGAGCACAGCTTCGACCCGTTCCCCGACAACGGCCGGGTGCTGCCCTGGGGCGTGGGCTGCTCGATCGCCTACAACTACGTCGACCTCGTGGTCCGCAACGACACCGCGACGACGTTCCAGCTGCGCACGTGGGTCGGCGAGCGGCACCTGCGCGGCGAGCTCCGCGCCGACCGCGCACTGCCGGTGACCTACTCGATCGAGGCCCGCGACGAGCGGTTCGAGCGGGGCGACGACGGGCTCGTCCGTCGGAGCAACGAGATCTGGCGCACCACCACCGACCGGGGTACGGGCGAGGTCGTCGGGACCGAGCTGGTGCGCCGCAACCGGGCGGTCGTGAAGTACCCGGTGGGCGTGTCGCTCGCCTGACAGAACGTCCTCGGGCTGTGATACTCCGTCGAGTGTCTGCAGCACTCGGGGGCTCCGTCGGCCCGGTCGCGCTCGTCGTCGAGGACGACGAGGACACGACCGCGCTGCTCGAGGTGGTGCTGACCCAGGCGGGGTTCTCGGTCGTCACGGCCGACAACGGCGCCGACGGCATCGCCCTGGCGCGCGAGCACCGGCCGGCGCTGGCCACCATCGACGTGACGATGCCGGAGATGGACGGCCTCGAGGCCACCCGCCGGATCCGCGAGTTCAGCTCGACCTACATCGTTATCATCAGCAGCCGCTCCCAGGAGTCCGACATCCTCGCCGGCTTCGACGCCGGCGCTGACGACTACGTCCCCAAGCCGATCCGACCGGTCGAGCTGCGCGCCCGCCTCTCCGCGGTCGCCCGGCGGCCCACGACCGAGATCGTGGACGGCCCCACCCCCGCACTGGCCGGGTGGCAGGCGGCCGACGAGGACGCCGCACGCTCGGAGTTCCTGCGCCAGGTCGCCGCCGGCCAGCCCCTCGAGGACCTCGGCGGCGACGAGGCCGACGACGAAGAGGACTCCGGCAAGGACGGCCGCGAGGGCATGCTCGAGATCGGCATGCGCTTCGTCGGCGGCTGGATCGAGTTCCGCGGGCTGCGGATCAACCCGGCGCGCGGCATCGTCGTCGTCGACGACCGGCTCGTCGACCTGCCGCCCGAGCAGGTCGAGCTGCTCGAGGTGCTGATGTACGCCGGCAGCCGGACGCTCAGCGCCCGGCAGCTCGCCCTGCGGGTGCGCCACCAGACCGAGGAGACCGCGACCACGACGCACCGGCAGGACGAGCGCTGGATCGACGCGCTGATGGCGGGGCTGCGCTTCCAGGTCAAGGACGACGGCCCGACGCCGCGGTGGTTCGAGGTGCTCCCCCGGGCCAAGTACCGCCTGGTGAAGCCGACCTCAGACGACGACGCCGCGGAGCACGACGCAGGCGGGACGCAGCAGGACCGATAGGTCGGCCAGCGGGTCGGCGTCGTAGACCACGAAGTCGGCCGGTGCGCCCTCGGCGAGATCGGCGTTCCATCCCAGCCACTCCCGCGCGCGCCAGGAGGCGGCGCCGAGCGCGTAGTCCCGCGGCAGGCCCATCGCCGCCAGCCCGATCACCTCGCCGGCCAGGTTGCCGTGGCGGCTCACCCCGCCGTTGTCCGAGCCCGCGTAGAGCGGCACACCGGCGTCGTACGCCGCCATCAGCGTGTCGCGGCGGTGCACGAAAAGGTCGGTCATGGTGCGCGAGTACGCCGGGAACCGCTCGCGACCCGACCACGCGTACTCGGGGAACTTCTCGGTCTGCATCACGGTCGGCACCAGCGCGACCTGACGCTCGGCCATCACCGCGAGGTGCTCCTCGGCCAGCCCGGTGCCGTGCTCGATGCAGTCGATGCCCGCCTCGAGCAGCCCGGTGAGGACGTCGCTGCCGAAGCAGTGCGCGGTGACCTGGGCGCCGTGCTCGTGGGCGGCGGCGATCGCGGCGGCGAAGTCGGCGGCCGGGAAGGACGGCGTCAGGTCTCCGTCGTCACGTGAGATCCAGTCCCCCACGAGCTTGACCCAGCCGTCGCCGTTGCGGGCCTCCTGGGCGACGTACGCCGTGAGGTCGGCGGGCTCGACCTCGTGCGCGTAGCCGCGCAGGTAGCGCTTGGTGCGCGCGATGTGGCGCCCGGCCCGGATCAGCCGGGGCAGGTCGTCGCGCTCCTGCACCCAGCGGGTGTCGACGGGCGAGCCGCAGTCGCGGATCAGCAGGGTGCCGCCGTCGCGGTCCTCGATCGCCTGCTGCTCGGTCTCCTCGTCGCTGATGGCGCCGTGCTCGCCGAGCCCCAGGTGGCAGTGGGCGTCCACGAGCCCCGGCACGATCCAGCCGTCGACGGCGCGCTCGGCGCCGGCGACCGGCTCGTAGGTGACGGTGTCCCCGACGACGAACAGCTCACGCCGTTCGCCGTCGGGGAGCACCGGACCGGAGAACTTCAGCACGGGAGCAGCCATGCCCCCGGACGGTACTACCGGGTGCTGAGGCCGAACCCGTAGCGGTAGAGCGGGTCGTACTTCGTGTCGCCGACGTTGATCGGCTCCTGGGCGACCGTGCGCGGCCAGGTGACCGGCAGCTTGCCGATGAACGGGCTGCGGCCGTAGAGAACGTCGGCGACACCGCCGCCCTCGCTGCCCGGCAGCCACGACGCCACGAGCGCGTCGGTCTGGGTGAGCAGCGCCGGCGGGATGATGATCGGCCGGCCGGAGACGACCAGCACCGTGCAGGACACCGTCCGCGCGCAGACCGTGCGGATCGCCTGCTTGTCAGCCGTGCTCAGCTCCATCGTCTGCTTCTGGCGCGGCTGGCCGGCGTCGCCCGGGTCGTAGGCCCACTGCGGGCCGCCGACGTCGCCGAAGCCCTCGGCGTACGGCGTCTCGCCGACCACCACGACCCCGACCGCCTTGCGCGGGACCCGCTTGCTCGCGTCGACGCTGTAGACGACGTCGCCCTTGGCGGCCTTCTCGATGCCGTCCAGGATCGTCTGCCCGGGGATCACGTTGGTCGAGCCGCCCTGCCAGGTGAGCGTCCAGCCGCCGGCCTGGTTGCCGATGTTGTCGGCGTTGCTGCCGGCGACGTAGACGGTGTCCTTGGCCTTGAGCGGGAGGGTCCGCTGCTTGTTGCGCAGCAGCACCTGACTCTCGGCGACGGCGCGGCGAGCGACGGCGCGGTGCGCCGTGCTGCCGATGTCACCGATGTGGGTGCGGTCGGTGAGCGGGTGCTCGAAGAGGCCGAGGTCGAACTTGGCCTTCAGGATCCGCGAGACGGCGTCGTCGATGCGCGCCATCGGGACCTCACCGGCGTTCACGAGGTCGGTCAGGGTCGGGATGAACTCGTCCCAGCCGGTGGGGTTGTTGGGCGCCTGGATCGGCTCCATGTACATGTCGATGCCGGCCAGCACCGCGGCCTTCACCTGCGCGCGGTAGTCGCCCGGCAGCTGCCGGATGCCGCGCCAGTCGGTGATGACGAAGCCCTTGAACCTCTGCTGGATCTTGAGCCAGCCGGTGATCAGCTGCTTGTTGCCGTGCATCTTCACGGCGTCGGCGGTGGAGCCGCCGTTGAAGTCCGTGCTCGAGAAGGACGGCATGACCGAGCCGACGTGGTGCTCCTTGATCGCCGGCACGTACGGCGAGAGCGCGAGCTGGTCGAACTCCTTGCGGGTGACGCGGTCGATGCCCTGGTCGATCGGGTACGCGCCGGTGCCGGCCGCGGCCTCGTCGTACGACGTGAGGCCGTCGCCGGCGAAGTGCTTGGCGGTCGCGAGCACCCGGTCCGCGTGGTCGAGCTGGCCGGGCTTGCCCTGCAGGCCGTCGATCGCGGTCTCCATCGACTTCACGAGCCGCGCCGTCTCGCCGAAGCTCTCGTAGGTGCGGCCCCAGCGGTCGTCGCGGGCCACGCAGATGCACGGCGCGAAGGCCCACTGCGGACCGGAGGCGCGGGTCTCCTCGGCGGTGATCTGGCCGATCTTCTCGACCAGCTTCGGGTCGCGGGTCGCGCCCAGGCCGATGTTGTGCGGGAAGACGGTCGCGCCGAGCAGGTTGCCGTGGCCGTGCACGGAGTCGACGCCGTAGATGAGCGGGATCCCGAGCCGGGTGGCGAGCGCCGCCTGCTGGTAGCGGTCGACCATGTCGGCCCAGGCCTCGGGCGTGTTCGACGCGGGCACCGAGCCTCCGCCCGAGAGCACGCTGCCGAGCGCGTTCGTGGTGATGAGCGACGGGTCGGCGTCGACGTCGATGCGCTCGGCCTGGGTCATCTGGCCGATCTTCTCCGCCAGGGTCATCCGGCCGAGCAGGTCGTCGACGCGCTGCGCGGTCGGGAGGGTCGGGTCCTGGTAGGGCAGGGTGTCGTCGCCTACCGCCGGCGACGTGGGTTGCAGGAGCGCGACGGCGAGAGCGCCGCCGGCGAGTGCGGCGAGCACCGAGGCCCGCCGCCGTGAAGAGGGGTCGTTGAACATGCCTTCTCCTTGCCGAGATCAAGGGTGGGGTGACGCTCGTCACGCTAGGAACCGGATACGTCCGGGTCAATGCGTAAAGATCGAGAGGCAACGCCTTGTTTGTCCATCTTCCGGATGAATGGGCCTAGGCTCCCGGGATGGTCACCACGGGAGCGTTGGAGCGGCTGCGCGAGACCAACCGGCGCGCGATCACCAGCCTGCTGGCCGGCGACGGCCCGATGAGCCGTGCCGACCTGGCCCGCGGCACCGGGCTCTCGCGGACCACGATCTCCAGCCTGGTCAGCGACCTGATCGCGGGCGGCGAGGTCGTCGAGACGACCGACCGCGGCCGACCGCACAAGGGCGGCAGCGGCCGTCCGCCGCTCCTCGTCGCCCTCAGCACGCCGCACGGCGTGGTCGCCGGCGTGGACATCGGGCACGGGCACGTGCGGGTCGCCGTCGCGGACCGTGGCGGCGCGGTGCTCGCCGAGGAGACCGACCTGCTCGACGTCGACGAGCACGGCATCGACGCGCTCGACCGGGCCGCGCGGATGGTCCGGGACGGCCTCGCCGCCGCCGGTGTGGGCCGTACCGACCTGCACGGCGTCGGCATGTGCGTCCCGGCCCCGCTGGACCGGCGCTCGGCCCGCATCCGCACCGGGATCATGCCCGGCTGGCGGCACCTCTCCCCCGGCGAGGAGCTGCACCGCCGGCTCGACGTCCCGGTGTTCGCCGACAACGACGCCAACCTCGGCGCCCTGGCCGAGCTGGGCCACGGCGCTGCGCGCGGGATGACCGACGTCCTCTACGTGAAGGTCGCCAGCGGTCTCGGCGCCGGGATCGTGCTCGGCGGCCGGCTGCACCGCGGCGCGACCGGGATCGCCGGCGAGATCGGCCACGTCCAGGTCGGCGAGGACGGCCAGGTCTGCCGCTGCGGCAACCGCGGGTGCCTCGAGACCGTGGTCTCGGCGCCCCGGCTGGTGGCGCTGCTGCAGCCGGCGTACGACGAGGAGCTGTCGGTCGAGAGCATCCTCGACCTCGACGCGCACGACGACGCCGGCGTACGCCGGGTGCTGAGCGATGCCGGGCTCTCGGTAGGCCGCGCGCTCGCCGACCTGTGCAACAGCCTCAACCCCGAGGCGATCCTGCTCGGCGGCTCGCTCGGCACGTCTCCCTCGCTGGCGCTGGGCGTGCGCGCCGCCGTGGACCGCTACGCCCAGCCCGACACCGCCGCCGCCGTCCGGGTGGTCGCCGGCGAGCTCGGCGACCGGGCCGAGGTGATCGGCGCCGTGTCGCTGGCCATCGCACGGGTCGCGGCGTCCTGAGCACCGGCTAGAGCTGGTCGAGCAGCCAGGACGGGCTGAGCGCCTGGGCGCCGACTCCCCCGACCCGCGCCTGGAGGAACCGGTCGGCGGTCACCACGACCACGCGCCCACCCCGCTCGGCCGCGACCCGGGCCTGCTCGACGATCGTGTCGTCGCCGGCGCCCTTCGCGTGCACGGTGCGGACGTGCCCGTCACGGCCGGCCCGCACGCCGCCCTTCGCCTGACCCTCGAGGACCAGCACGATCTCGTCGTACACCGTGTCCGCGACCAGCAGCGCCTCGTGCAGCCGACGCGCCGCGCCGGCGCGGTCCTTCCACCAGCCGTCCGGGCGACTGCCGACGACGTTGGCGCCGTCGACGACGAGGGTCTGCATCCGGCCTCCGGAAGAGCTTCATCGGCCGGCCGACGTTTCTCACGCCTGGACGATGAAGCTTCGTCGTCCAAGGAGGAGTTTCATCGGCCGGCCGATGAAACTCTCGCGACGGTCTACTTGAGGTACTTGGAGAAGTCCTTGGGCAGGTTGAGCGCGGCGGCGGCCTTCTCGTAGTCGACCGGCTCGTCGGAGGCGGGCGTGCCGAACGGGTTGCCCGGGTTGGCCGCCTTCTCCTTCGCGGCGGCGGCCTCCTGGGCGGCCTTGGCCGGGTTGCCGGAGCGCTTCGCGCCCTTGCCCTTCTTCTGCTGCGGCTTGGTCTTGGAGCGCTTGGGCCCGCCCATGCCGGGCATGCCCGGCATCCCGGGCATGCCGCCGCCCTTGGCCATCGACATCATCATCTTGCGGGCCTCGAAGAAGCGGTCCACGAGCTGGTTGACGTCGGAGACCTGCCGGCCGGAGCCCTTGGCGATCCGGGCGCGGCGCGAGCCGTCGATCATCTTCGGGTTGGCGCGCTCGGCCGGGGTCATCGACTGGATGACGGCTTGGATGCGGTCGATCTCGCGCTCGTCGAAGTTCTCGAGCTGGTCGCGGAACTGCCCCATCCCGGGCAGCATCCCCATGATCTTGGACATCGAGCCGAGCTTGCGGACCTGCTGCATCTGCTCGAGGAAGTCGTCGAGGGTGAACTCGCCGCCCTGGCCCGTCAGCTTGGCCGCAGCCTTGGCGGCCTGCTCGCTGTCGAAGGCCTTCTCGGCCTGCTCGATCAGGGTCATCACGTCACCCATGTCGAGGATGCGCGAGGCCATGCGGTCGGGGTGGAAGAGGTCGAAGTCGGTCATCTTCTCGCCGTTGGAGGCGAACATGACCGGCTTCCCGGTGATCGAGGCGATCGACAGGGCCGCACCACCGCGGGCGTCACCGTCGAGCTTCGTCAGGACGACGCCGTCGTACCCGACCCCGTCGAGGAACGCCTGGGCGGTCGAGACGGCGTCCTGGCCGATCATCGCGTCGACGACGAAGAGCACCTCGTCGGGCTGGACGGCGTCGCGGATGTCGGCGGCCTGCTTCATCAGCTCGGCGTCGACGCCCAGACGGCCGGCCGTGTCGACGATGACCGTGTCGTGCAGCGTGCGCTTCGCCTCGGCGACGGCGTCGCGCGCCACCTGCACCGGGTTGCCCACGCCGTTGCCGGGCTCCGGGGCGAAGACGGTGACGCCGACCCGCTCGCCGTTGACCTGGAGCTGGTTGACCGCGTTGGGTCGCTGGAGGTCCGCGGCCACGAGCATCGGCGAGCGACCCTGCTCCTTGAGCCACAGCGCGAGCTTGGCCGCCAGCGTCGTCTTGCCGGCACCCTGGAGGCCGGCGAGCATGATGACCGTCGGCCCGGTCTTGGCGTAGCGCAGCCGACGGGTCTCGCCGCCGAGGATGTTGACGAGCTCGTCGTTGACGATCTTGACGACCTGCTGGGCGGGGTTCAGCGCACCGCTGACCTCCTCGCCGCGGGCGCGCTCCTTGACCGCGCCGACGAACTCCTTGACCACCGGGAGGGCGACGTCCGCCTCCAGCAGCGCGATGCGGATCTCGCGCGCCGTGGCGTCGATGTCGGCCTCGGAGAGGCGACCTTTCCCGCGCAGGTTCTTGAAGGTGTCGGCGAGCCGGTCGGAGAGTGTGGCGAACAAGTGCTGGTCCTGGGTGCTCGGACGGTCAGAGACTGAGTCGTAAGCCTAACCGGCAGGCCCTGGTACGCCGTACGCTGGCGGCATGCTCATCGTCGCGGCCTGCATCGGCAGCGTGCTGCTCCTCGCCCTCATCGTGTGGATGGGCACGCACATGGTGTCGCACCCCGACCCGAACGCGGGCGCCATCGGCGGCGGCGTCGGCGCGGGTCTCGGCATGTTCGACCCGGGTGCCGCCCGGGCGCGCGAGGAGGTCGACGACAAGAAGAACCAGGCCGAGATCCTCCCCACGCCCGACGACGACGACGAGCACCCGCGGTGGAAGGTCGACCTGCACCGCGGCACGGTGAAGATCCCCCGGCCGAAGTAGCTCTCAGCCGACCTGGCCTGGGCAGCGCTACGACGTGGTGAGCGCGGCCCGCACCGCGTGCGCCGCCTCGGCGGCCCGCTGGTCGCTGAGCACGCCGGCGTGCGCCTCCTGGAGGTAGAACACGTCCACCGCCTGCGGGCCGAGCGTGTCGACGTGGGCCGAGCGCACCGCGATGTCGAGGTCGGCCAGCGCGGCGCAGGCGAGGTAGACGACGCCCGGCCGGTCGCCGGTGCGCACCTCGAGGACGGTGGCGTGGTCCGAGGCCTCCGGTCGTACGGCGACGGTCGGCTCGAGCGAGTCGTTCGACGCCGCGCGGCGCAGCCGCTCGGCCGCCTCCACGCGGCCGGCCACGACCGCCTCGTAGCGGGTCCGCAGCACCGCAGCGTCGAGGTCGGGCACGCCGACCTCCCACACGGAGACGCCGTACTGCTCCTGCGCCCAGGCGCGGGCGGCCCGGACCGGGATGCGCTGGAGGGCGAACATCGCGGCGAAGTCGGCCAGCAGCCCGACGCGGTCGGGCGCGATGACGGTGACGCGGGTGCCGTCGTCGTCGTGCTCGACGGTGATCGCGGCCGAGCCCCGGCGTACCTCCTTCGGGATCTCGACGTCGTCGGTGACGATCGGCGGGAGCGCGACCCCCGAGTCGAGCGCGGCCCGCGCCCGCCGGGCGAGGTCGTTGACGAGGCCGGAGCGCCAGGCCGACCAGGCCTTCGGCGAGGCGGCCTTCGCGTCCGCCTCCGAGAGCGCGAGCAGCAGGTCGAGCGCCTCGGCGGTCTCGACCCGCCGGGTGATCAGCTCCACGGTCGCCGGGTCGTCGGGGTCGCGAGTGGTGGCCGTCTCCGCGAGCACCAGGTGCCAGCGGACCAGCCGCGCGATCAGGTCCACCGCGTCCGGCCCGAAGCCCATCCGGGTCGCGATCTCGCGGGCGATCGGTTCCCCCGCGATGCTGTGCTCGGTCAGGCTGCCCTTGCCGATGTCGTGCAGGAGCGCGGCGACCATGAGCACGTCGGGACGAGCGACGTGGCGGATCAGGTGCGAGGCCTCGATGCAGGTCTCGACCACGTGCCGGTCGACGGTGAACCGGTGGATCGCGGACGCGTGCGGCAGCAGCCGGATCCGGTCCCACTCGGGCAGTGCCCGGCCGAGCGCACCGGTCTCCTCGAGCGTCTCCCAGACCGCCAGCAGCCCCCGGCCCGACGCGAGCAGGCGGACGAGCAGCTGGCGGGCCTCGGCGGGCCAGGGCGTCGGCATCGGGGCGCCCTCGCGGGCCAGCCGCGCCGCGGTCGCGGGGGCGAGGACGACGTCGTTCTCCGCGGCCGCCGTCGCGGCGCGCAGCAGCAGGACCGGGTCCTCGGCCGGTCGGGCCGAGCGGTCGAGCACCACCTCGCCGTTGGCCAGGGCCACCCCCGGAGCCAGCGGTGTCAGGTCGGGTCGCCGCGCGCGCTCGTTGGGCGCCGGTCGGGCGAGGGCGGCGTCGACCCGGCGCCAGGTGAGGTGCGAGAGGTGCGCGATGCGGCGGCCGAGCTCGCGCACGTGGATCTGCGCGTCCCGGGCGTCGGCGAGCTCGAGGGCGTGGGCGAGGTCGCTCCACTGCTCGGGGTTGATCCGGTCGGTCGGTCGTCCCGCCGTGTCGTGCAGCGCGTCGCGGACGTCGAGCATCGCGAGCCGCGCCCGCTCCAGCTCGGCGTGCGGGACGTCGACCATCCAGGTGGCGACCAGCGCCTTGAGCACGGTGGCGTCGCGCAGGCCGCCCTCCGCCTCCTTGATGTCGGGCACCGAGAGGTGGGCGACCTCGCCCACCGACTCGTGCCGCGCGCGGACCATCTCGCGCAGCGCCGGCAGACGCTCCTTCGCCGTACGCCGCCAGTTGGCGAGCATCGTCGTCCGCAGCCGCAGCGTGAGGTTCGGGTCACCCGCGAGGTGGCGCACGTCGAGCAGGCCGAGCGCGACCTTGAGGTCGGCGTCGGCCGCGCCGACCATCTCCGACATCGTGCGCACCGAGTGGTCGAGACGGGACCCCGAGTCCCAGAGCGGGTACCAGACCTTCTCGGCCACGGCACGGACGTCGACCCCCTCGTCCGAGACGAGGACCACGTCGAGGTCGGAGTACGGCGCGAGCTCGCTGCGCCCGTACCCACCGACGGCCACGAGCGCGGCCCCGACCTCCGGGCCGCCGCTCCCGAGGTAGGCGTCGGCGCAGAGCGCGTCGGCCTCGGCGGCGCGCCGGGCCCGGTCCGAGGTCGTCAGAGTGCTGCCTCGTCCTGGTCCCCGGTGCGCACCCGCAGCACCGAGTCGACCGTGGTCACCCAGACCTTGCCGTCACCGATCTTGCCCGTGCGCGCGGAGGAGGAGATCGCCTCGACCACGGCGGCCGCGTCCTCGTCGCCGGTGATGATCTCGATCCGGATCTTCGGCACCAGCGCGATGTCGTACTCAGCCCCGCGGTAGACCTCGGTGTGGCCCTTCTGCCGGCCGTAGCCGCTGACCTCGCTGACGGTCATCCCGGTCACGCCGGTCGCCTCGATGGCGGCCCGCGTGTCCTCCCACTTGTGGGGCTTGATGACGGCGGTGATGAGCTTCACGGGACCTCCTGGAGGGCGGGCTGGGGTCGGGGCGTGGTCCGATCATGCCGGACCGGTGGTGCCGCAGGACGGGACCGGCCCGGCTCCTCGACGAGGAGCCGGGCCGGACACACCTCAGGGATCAGATGGCGGCCGAGTCACGGTCGCCGGTGCGGACCCGCACCACCGTGTCGACCGGGCTGACCCAGACCTTGCCGTCGCCGATGCGTCCGGTCTGCGCGGTCTTCACCACGATGCCGACCACGTCCTCGGCGTCGCCGTCGTCGACGACGATCTCGATGCGGATCTTCGGGACCAGCGCGATGTCGTACTCGGCACCGCGGTAGACCTCGGTGTGGCCCTTCTGCCGGCCGTAGCCGCTGACCTCGCTGACGGTCATGCCGGTGACGCCGAAGGTCTCGAGCGCCTCCCGCACGTCCTCCCACTTGTGCGGCTTGATCACCGCGGTCACGAGCTTCATGCGTTCACCCCTTCGGTGACAGTGCTCTTCGCGAGGACCGACGAGGCGGTGGTGCCGCCGCCGCCGAGACCGCTGTGCAGGTCGTACGCCGACTCACCGTGCTGGTCGCCGTCGATGCCCTCGACCTCGGCCTCCTCCGAGACCCGCCAGCCGAGCGTGAACTTGATGGCGAACGCGATGATCGTCGTCAGGACGCCGGTCCACACGATCGTGAACAGGGCCGCCAGGAACTGGTCGCCGAGCGAGGAGAACCCGCCGCCGTAGAAGAGGCCGTCGACGCCGCCGGGGGCGGTGGAGGTCGACACGAGGCCGATCAGCAGGGTGCCGACGAGACCGCCGACCAGGTGGACGCCGACGACGTCGAGCGAGTCGTCCATGCCGATCTTGAACTTCAGGCCGACCGCGGCGGCGCAGGCACCACCGGCGACCACGCCGACGACGATCGCGCCGACCAGGTTGACCGCGCCACAAGCGGGCGTGATCGCGACCAGGCCCGCGACGATGCCGGAGGCCGCACCGAGTGACGTGGCCTTGCCGTGGAGGATCCGCTCGACCAGCAGCCAGGCGAGCATCGCCGCACAGGTCGCGATCGTGGTGTTCAGGAACGTCACACCGGTCTCGCCCTGGAACTGGGCGGAGAAGGCGTCCGGGTCGGCGAGCGAGTCGGGGGTGAAGACGATCGAGCCGACGTTGAAGCCGTACCAGCCGAACCACAGGAGGCCGGCGCCGATCATGGTCAGCGTCAGGTTGTGGGGCTTCATCGGCTCCTTCATGAAGCCGACGCGCTTGCCGATCACCAGCGCGAGCACCAGGCCCGCCACACCGGCGTTGATGTGGACGACCGTGCCACCCGCGTAGTCCTGCGCGAACGTCGAGCCCTTGGCGAGCTGACCGGCCAGCCAGCCGCCGCCCCACACGTTGTGCGCGATCGGGAAGTAGCAGGCGGTCAGCCAGACGGGGACGAAGACGATCCACGACACCAGCTTCACGCGGTCCGCGATGGCTCCCGAGATGAGCGCGACGGTGATGGCGGCGAACGTCAGCTGGAAGACCACGTAGATGTAGTTGATGTGCGAGACACCGTCCAGCCCGAACATGTCGAACGGGTTGGCGATCAGCTTGCCGTTGCCGTTGCCGGCACCGTCACCGCCCCAGCCCATCGACCAGCCCCAGAGCACGAAGACGATGGCGGTCACCGCGAAGGCGACGTACGACATCATCATCATGTTGAGCACGGACTTGGACCGCGTCATGCCGCCGTAGAAGAGCGCCAGCGCAGGAACGGTCATCATCAGGACGAGGGCTGTCGCCACCAGCATGAAGGCGTAATAGCCGTCCACAGAACCTCCAGGGATCACATCTCGGGAGGGCGGGTACGTCGACGACCGCACTGTCGGCTCGGGGCACCCGCCCCATTGCCGAACACCTTCGGAGGCAGAGGTTTCGACCCGCGTTGCCGCGTGTTGCGATCAGGAAACGAGATCGGCCGGTTTGTTACTTCGGTGTTACGGACGACCGAACGGTCCGTGTCAGCCGAGCAGCGCGTCGACGAACGCGCTGGGCTCGAACGGCGCGAGGTCGTCGGCACCCTCGCCGAGGCCGACCAGCTTGACCGGGACGCCCAGCTCGCGCTGCACCTGGACGACGATGCCGCCCTTGGCCGAGCCGTCGAGCTTGGTGAGCACGATGCCCGTCACGTCGGCGACCTCGCTGAAGACCCGGGCCTGGATGAGGCCGTTCTGACCGGTCGTCGCGTCGAGCACGAGCAGCACCTCGGTCACCGGTGCCTGCTTCTCGATCACCCGCTTCACCTTGCCGAGCTCGTCCATCAGGCCGGCCTTGTTCTGGAGTCGTCCGGCGGTGTCGACGATGACCGTGTCGGCGCCGGTTTCCACGCCCTCCTTGACCGCCTCGAAGGCGACGCTGGCGGGGTCGGTGCCCTCCGGACCGCGGACGACGTCGACGCCGACCCGCTCGCCCCAGGTGGCCAGCTGCTCGACGGCAGCGGCGCGGAACGTGTCCGCTGCGCCCAGTACGACGGAGCGCTCCTCGGCCACCAGGATCCGCGAGAGCTTGCCGACCGTGGTGGTCTTGCCGGAGCCGTTGACCCCGACGACCAGCACGACGCCGGGCAGGCCGTCCGTGCCGCTCACCTGGAGCCGCCGGTCCATCCCGGCGTCCACGAGCGCGAGCAGCTCCTCGCGGAGCACGGTGCGCGGGTCCTCGGAGCTGCCCTCGACGCGCAGCCGGGTGCGCAGCCTCTCGACCAGCTCCTGGGTCGGGGCGACGCCGACGTCGGCGGTGATCAGGGTGTCCTCGATCGACTCCCAGGTGTCCTCGTCCAGGCGGTCGCGCGAGAGCAGGGCGAGCAGGCCGCGCCCGAGGCCGCTCTGCGAGCCCGCGAGCCGCTGCCGCAGCCGGACCAGCCGGGAGGCCGTGCCCTCGGGCTTCTCCAGCGTCGGAGCGACCTCGGCCGGCACCTCGATCGCCGGTTCCGCCACGTCGGCGTCGGTCGGCGGCGGGACGACGACGTCCGGCGCGGGCGCCGCGGGCGGCACCGACTTGCGCCGGCTCGAGACGGTGAGGCCGACGACGACCGCGATGAGCGCGACCGCCACCAGGGCGATCACGACGATGAGGAGCAGCGTCGCGTTCATGGCTCAATCCAACCAGAGGAGGACGGCCGGTCGGTCAGCGGCGGCGCTCGGAGTCCTCGTACTCGGCGTCGAAGCCGAAGATCTTCTGCTCCTGCTCCTCGATGACCGGAGCCGCGTCGGCGGCCTTGGCCATCGCGTCGCCGAGCCAGGGCGCCGCGGGCATCCGCTCGCCGCGGTGCGGATAGGCGGCGTACGCCGCCACCAGACCGGCGACGACCAGGATCAGCACCATCACGACCACGATTGCGAGCACGCGCGAACCTCCCGAGAGAACCAGACAGCCACACGACTACCCGTTCTCCCACCGTGCCACACGGGTCGGGCCGGTCCGGCATCGCCGCGCGCGGGTGTTCTACGATCCCGGTTGATCCGCACCTGGTTCCCACGGCGCCTCCACGTCGACGATCGGAAGAACTCAACATGCGCATGCGCTGGCTCGCACTCGGCGGTGGCCTCGGCTGGCTGGCCCTGGTCCTGATCGTCGCCCTCCTCTCCGACCTCGGAGCCGGGAGCGCCGTGCTCTTCGCCGCCCTGGGCCTGATGGTCGTCGCCGGCCTCGTCTACGTGCAGTCGATCCCGGCCCGCATCACGACCGCGGCCGACGGGGTCCGCTCGGCGCTGCCGGCGAAGGACGCCCCGGTCTCCGCCACGTTCGACGACGAGGTCCTGGCCCAGGTGACCACCGCCGTCACCGGCGCCGTCGTCCCCGAGCTCAAGCGCACCTTCCGCCAGGTCGAGGCGCTGCACAACCTCTACGCGATGATCGACATCGAGCACGCGCTCCCGGCCTCCCGCGGGTGGCCGGCCTCCCCCGACCTGCTGCTCCTCCTGGTCGATCTGGTCGACCGGCACCGCCCCCGCCTCGTCGTGGAGTGCGGCAGCGGCCTCTCGACGCTGTGCCTGGCCCTGGCGATGCGGCGCTTCGGGATCGAGGGCAAGGTCATCGCGCTCGAGCACCTGGAGGAGTACGCCGAGCAGACCCGCGAGCTCCTGAGGCGTCACGGCGTGGACGACCTCGCCGAGGTGCGCACCGCTCCGCTCCAGCGGCTCGCCGTGGGCGGTCTCTCGGTCGAGTGGTACGCACGCGACGCGTGGCAGGACCTCGCCGGGGTCGACCTGCTCTTCGTCGACGGTCCGCCGAGCGCGGCCTCCCCGCACGCGCGCTACCCCGCGGTGCCGCTGTTCGCCGAGCGCCTGACACCCGGTGCCCACGTGGTGCTCGACGACTTCCAGCGCCCGGAGGAGCGCGACGTCGTGAAGCGCTGGCGGCGCGAGCTCGGCGACCGGATCACGCTCGAGCGTGTCCCTCTCGAGAAGGGTGCCGCGCTGCTCACCCTCGCGTGAGCAGGAGCGGCTCCACCGCCGCGCGGATCACGTCGGGCATCGGCGTGGACGGTCGCGCCGGGTCGGTGTTGTCGACGTACACGTGCACGAAGCGACCCTCCGCGGCCGCCTCGTCACCGGGCCCCTGGAAGAGACCGATCCGGTAGATGATGCTCGACGTACCGACCTTGTCCACGACGAGGCCGGTCTCGATCGGCGCCGGGAAGCCGATCTCGCGGAAGTAGCGGCACGACGTCTCAGCGACCACGCCGATCTGGGGCAGCGTGCGGACGTTAACACCGGTCGCCTCGTAGAGGTGCGCGTTCACGGCGGTGTCGAAGAGCTCGTAGTAGGTCGCGTTGTTGAGGTGGCCGTAGGCGTCGTCGTCGCGCCACCGGGTCGTGACGGTGCGCCACGCGACGTAGTCGGCGCGGGTCGGCCTGTCCCCCACTACGCCGACTCGGCCTCGCGCAGCCGCTGGCTGATCACCGCGGAGACGCCGTCGCCGCGCATGGTCACGCCGTAGAGCGCGTCGCCGACCTCCATGGTCCGCTTCTGGTGGGTGATGACGAGCAGCTGCGAGTTCTCGCGCAGCTCCTCGTAGATCTCCAGCAGGCGGCCGAGGTTGGTGTCGTCGAGCGCGGCCTCGACCTCGTCGAGGATGTAGAACGGCGACGGTCGGGCCTTGAACAGCGCGACCAGGAAGCACACGGCCACGAGCGAGCGCTCGCCACCGGAGAGCAGCGAGAGCCGCTTGACCTTCTTGCCGGCCGGCCGGGCCTCGACCTCGATGCCGGTGTTGAGCATGTCGTCGGGCGTCGTCAGCACCAGGCGGCCCTCGCCGCCCGGGAACAGCCGCGAGAAGGTCGCGTCGAAGGCGGTGCTCACGTCGGCGTACGCCTCGGTGAAGACCTGCTCGACCCGCTGGTCGACCTCGTGGACGATGTCGAGGAGGTCCTTGCGGGTGCGCTTGAGGTCCTCGAGCTGCTCGGTGAGGAACTTGTGCCGCTCCTCCATCGCCGAGAACTCCTCGAGCGCCAGCGGGTTGACCCGGCCGAGCTCGCGCAGCGAGCGCTCTGCGGTGCGCAGCCGCTTGGCCTGCTCGTCGCGGACGTACGGCGTGGGCTCCGGCGTCTCCTCGCCGTCGGGAACCTCGCCGCTGAACGGCACGAGCTGGTCGGGGCCGTAGTCGGCGACCAGGCCGTCGCCGTCGAGGCCGAGCTCCTCCAGCGCGCGCTCCTCGAGCTGGTCGATGCGCATCCGCTGCTGGGTGCGGGCCATCTCGTCGCGGTGCACCGAGTTGACCAGCTCGTCGTGCTCCTTGCCGAGGTCGCGCAGGGCCGCGCGGACGTCGCGCAGCTGCTGCTCGCGCCCGCTGCGGGACTGCTCCACCGCCGACCGCGCCTCGGCGGCCCGGTGGACGGAGACCTCCAGCCGGCTGAGCACGTAGGCGACCGCGAGCCCGACCGCCTCGGCGGCCCGGCCCTCGCGGATCATCCGCTCACGGCGCTCGGCGGCCCGGGCGCGGGCGTCGCGCTCCTTCTCCGCCGCGCGGAGGAGCGAGTCGGCGCGGCCGTGGAGGGCGCGGGACCGCTCCTCCGAGGTGCGCAGCGCGAGGCGAGCGTCCATCTCGCCCTGCCGGGCGGCGCGGGCCGCCTCGGTGAGCTGCTCGCGCGCCGTCGTGTCGGGCTCGGCCTCGGGCGCGTCCTCGGCGGCAGCGAGACGGGTCTCCAGGTCGGTCAGACCGGCGACGGCCTGGACCCGGGCCTCCTCGGCCTTCTCGATCGCCTGGGTGAGCCGCTCGGCCTCGCCGCGGGCGGCGCGCGCCTGGGAGCCGTACTGGCCCAGCTCCTCGGCGACCGCGGCCAGGGTCGCGTCGGACTCGTGCAGCTTGGCCAGGGCGACGTCGACCCGCTTGCGGGCGTCGAGGCGCTCGCTCTCCAGGCGGGACATGTCGAAGCCGAGCCGCTCCGAGGCGGCGACGGCCTCGGCGAGCTGCTCGGCAGCCTCGTCGACCGCCGCCTGGATCTCGATCAGGCTCGGCTGGCTGCTGGAGCCGCCGGAGGCGAAGTGGGCGCCGATCAGGTCACCCTCGCGGGTCACCGCGGTGAGGTCGGGCTGCGCGTCGACGAGCGCGCGGGCGGCGTCGAGGTCGTCGACGACGGCGACCTTGACGAGCAGCCGGGTGAGGGCGGCACGGACGGTGTCGGGGCAGTCCACGACGTCGGCGGCGTACGTCGCGCTCGCCGGCAGCGTCGGCCAGTCGTCGCGGGGCTGGGCGGGGCCGCCACCGAGGAGCATCCCGGCGCGGCCGAGGTCGGCGCCCCGGAGGTGCCCGATCGCGCGCACGGCGGCGTCGGCGTCGGCGACGGCCACAGCGTCCGCGGCCGAGCCGAGGGCCTGGGCGACAGCGGTCTCGTAGCCGCTGCGCACGGAGACCAGGGCGGCCACCGAGCCGAGCAGCCCGGAGATGTCCTCGCTGGCCGCGAGCAGCGCGCCGGCGCCGTCCTTGCGGTTGAGGCCGAGCTCGAGGGCGTCCTTGCGGGCGGCCAGGCCGGTGCGGTCGCGGTCGGCCTGGAGCGCCTCGTCGCGGGCCTTCGCCAGTCGGTCCTCGATGTCGTCGAGGGCGTTGGTCGCTGCCTCGTGCTCGGCGTCGAGGCCCTCCTCACCGGCGTCGAGGCCGGCGACCCGGGTCTCGAGCGAGGTGAAGTCGCGCTGGGCGCGGTCGGCGCGGGCGACGGCCTCCTCGCGGGCGAGGCTGAGGCGGCCGACCTCCTCGTCGGCGGCGGTCGCGCGGGAGCGGAGCGTGTTGACCTGACCGTGCAACCGGGCGAGGCCCTCGCGACGGTCGGCGGCGGCGCGCTGGAGCGCCGCGATCTTGCGGTCCTCCTCGGCGGCCGCGTCCTCAGCTGTACGCCGTGCGGTCACCGCCTCCTCGAGCGCCACCCGGTGGGCGTCGACCTCCGCGGTGATCCGCTGCTCCTGCTCGCGGACCTGGGCCGCCTCCGCCTCGAGCTGCTCGGGGTCGCGCCCGGAGCGCGCCTCCTCGACGTCCGCGGTGCCCGCGGCGTTGCGGACCCGCTCGGCCGCCAGCGACTGGGTGCCCCGGAGGCGCTCGCGCAGCCCGGACAGCGCGAACCACGTCTCCTGCGCCCGGGCCAGCGCCGGCAGGTCCTCGCGCAGCGCTGCCTCGAGCGCCGCCTCCTGCTCGCGGCTGCGGGCGACCTCGGCCTCGACCTGCTCGCGGCGCGCGACCAGGATCGACTCGTCGGCCATCTCCTGCTGGAGCGAGGCGCGCGCGGTCATCAGGTCGTCGGCGAGCAGGCGGGCGCGGGCGTCGCGCACGTCGGCCTGGACCGTCGCGGCGCGGCGGGCGACCTCGGCCTGCCGACCGAGCGGCTTGAGCTGGCGCCGGATCTCGACCAGCAGGTCGTTGAGCCGGGTCAGGTTGCCCTCGGTGGAGTCGAGCTTGCGGAGCGCCTTCTCCTTGCGCTTGCGGTGCTTGAGGACGCCCGCGGCCTCCTCGATGAAGCCGCGGCGGTCCTCGGGGGTCGCGTGCAGGATCGTGTCGAGCTGGCCCTGGCCGACGATCACGTGCATCTCGCGGCCGATGCCGGAGTCGGAGAGCAGCTCCTGGACGTCCAGCAGTCGGCACGGGTTGCCGTTGATGGCGTACTCGGACCCGCCGCTGCGGAACATCGTCCGGCTGATCGTGACCTCGGTGTACTCGATCGGCAGGGCGCCGTCGGAGTTGTCGATGGTCAGCACGACCTCGGCGCGGCCGAGCGGCGGGCGCCCCGACGTGCCGGCGAAGATGACGTCCTCCATCTTGCCGCCGCGCAGCGACTTGGCGCCCTGCTCGCCCATCACCCAGGCGAGGGCGTCGACGACGTTCGACTTGCCGGAGCCGTTGGGCCCGACGATGCAGGTGATGCCCGGCTCGAGCTGGAGCGTGGTCGCCGAGGCGAAGGACTTGAACCCCTTGAGGGTCAGGCTCTTCAGGTACAACGCATGCTCCCAGCAGTAGGACGTCAACTCAGGACTGAGGACGAAGGCTATGACGTCGCTCGTGCACAGCCGGCCTAGGGGGGAAGCTCAGCGAGGCTCACCCTACCCGGAGGCATCCCCGATCCGTGGCATCACCGGTAGGTGTCCGACACGGCGCGCAGCCCGGCGACCAGCACGGCGATCCCGAACTCGAACCGGTCGTCGCCGTCGCCCGCCGTCATCACCGCGGCCATGCTGGTGACCAGCGGGAACTCCGCGGCCGGCAGCGCCTCCATCATCGCGCGCAGCTGCTCGTCGATGGCGGGGTGGTCGGGCTCCTCGCCGGGCGGGGTGCTGTTGGCGCGCTGGACCCAGATCGCCTCCTCCACGGCGATCGCGCTGACGTACGCCGCCGCGAGGTCGCAGAACCAGGCCGATGCCTGGGGCGAGATCCCGCCCGCGTCGCAGATCGCGAGCAGGCCCTCCATCGTGCGCAGCGCCCCCGTCCCGGACGGGATCATCCCGATGGCGGCGCGAGCGGATCCGGGGTGTCGCCGGTAGAGCGCGAGCATGTCGCGCATGACCTGCCGGAGCTGCTCGTCCCAGCGGCCGGGGTCGGGCGCGGGGACGACCAGCTCGGCGCTGATCCGGTCGA
Source organism: Nocardioides sp. Root1257 (assembly GCF_001425175.1). Classification (GTDB taxonomy): domain Bacteria; phylum Actinomycetota; class Actinomycetes; order Propionibacteriales; family Nocardioidaceae; genus Nocardioides. The sequence goes on from NZ_LMDV01000001.1 coordinate 941,163, forward strand.
GGACGAGCTGGTCGACCTCCTCCTTGCTGGCGACGTGCGCGTAGAGCGAGGCGGGGCCGGTGTCGAGCGCCTTGGCGAGCGAGCGCATCGACACGGCGTCGTACCCCTGCTCGGCCATCAGGTCCATGGCGGCGTCGACGATCCGCTCGACCGTGAGCCGCTCCTTGGGCGAGCTCGGCCCGGGCTCACCGGGCAGCGTCACCCGGATCCGCACGGGCCCGGCCCGCCAGGACTTCTCGCGCTTCCCGTCCGTCATGACGAACACTGTACTTGACACGAACAGTGTTCGGGTTTAGAACACTGTTCGTGACTACGAACACCGTTCGCACCCCGGACCTGTACGACGAGCGCGGCTACCGCTTCCGCTGGATGGTGATGGCGGTGGTGATCATCGCCGACGTCATGGACCTGCTCGACGCGACGATCGCCAACCTCGCCGGGCCGTCCATCCGCGAGGACCTCGGCGGCAGCGCCAGCACCCTGCAGTGGGTGCTCGCGGCGTACACGATGTCGTTCGCGATCGGCCTGGTCGTCTCCGCCCGGGCCGGCGACCTGGTCGGCCGCAAGCGGATGTTCGTGATCGGCATGGTCGGCTTCACGGTCGCCTCGCTGCTGTGCGGCCTGGCCCCGACGGCCGGCCTGCTGATCGCCTTCCGGGTGCTGCAGGGCCTCTTCGGTGCGGTGATGATCCCCCAGGGCCTCGCGATGGTGAAGCAGTCCTTCGCCCCCGAGGACCTGCAGAAGGCGTTCATCCCGTTCGGCCCGATCATGGGCCTCTCCGCCGTCCTCGGCCCGATCCTCGCCGGCGTGCTGCTCGACGCCGACCTCTTCGGCACCGGCTGGCGGATGATCTTCCTGATCAACGTGCCGATCGGCCTGGTCGGCGCCGTCCTCGCCTGGCGCTACCTGCCCGACGTGCCGCGCAACCCGGAGGCCCGCCTCGACCCGCTCGGCGCGGTGCTGCTCACCGCTGCGTCGGCGCTGCTGATCTACCCGCTGGTGCAGGGCCGCGAGCACGACTGGCCGTGGTGGTGCTTCGCGATGATGGCGGCCTCGGCCGTCGTGTTCGGGCTGTTCGTGCTCAGCGAGCGCCGCAGCGCGCACCCCGTGATCGAGCCGTCCCTCTTCACCCACCGCGGGTACGTCGCCGGCGTCACCTTCATCGGCGTCTTCTTCGTCGCGATGTCCGGCACGATGCTGGTCGTCAACCTCTTCCTTCAGCTCGGGCTCGGCTTCGAGCCGCTGCGGACGGGCGTGACGATGACGCCCTGGGCGCTCGGCATGGCGATCGGCGCCGCCGCCTCGGGAGCGGCCCTCGGGCCGAAGTTCGGGCGCCGGGTCCTGCATGCCGGACTGCTCATCTCGGCGGCCGGCATGGCCTGGCTCGCCTGGACGATCGGCGGCGCGGACGCGTCGCTCAGCGGCTGGGACCTGGCGCCGATGACGCTGCTGGCCGGGTTCGGCTCGGGCCTGATCTTCGCCCCGCTCTTCGACATCATCCTGTCCGACCTCGACGACCGGGAGGTCGGCACCGGCTCGGGCGTGCTCAACGCGGTGCAGCAGTTCGCGGGGGCGCTCGGCGTCGCCCTGCTGGGCACGCTCCTCCTCGAGTGGATCCCCGAGGACGGCTGGTTCGAGGCGACCCGGTCGATCCTCTGGGTGACCATCGGCTGCTACGCGCTGGCCTTCGCCGCCGTCTTCCTGCTCCCCCGGTTCGCCCGCGAGGGCGTCGGCGAGTAGCCCGCCCTAGGGTCTGTCTCGTGGAGCTCCTCGGAACCGGCCGCGACGCCGACGTCTTCGCCCTCGGCCCCGACCGCGTGCTGCGCCGCAGCCGCGACGGGCGCAGCAGCGAGCGGGAGGCCGGGCTGATGCGGCAGCTCGTCGACCTCGGCTACCCGCTCCCCCGGGTCCACTCCGCGGCAGGCCCCGAGCTCGTCATGGACCGGGTCGACGGCCCGACCCTCGGCGAGGCGCTGCTGATCGGAGCGGTCGACGCGAGCCACGGCGCCGGGCTGCTGGCCGGGCTGCACCGCGACCTGCACGACCTGGCGTGGCCCGGGGCCGGCCCGGGCGAGTGCCTCGTGCACCTGGACCTGCACCCGCTCAACGTCATCCTCACCGCGTCCGGGCCGGTCCTCATCGACTGGACCAACGCCCGGGTCGGGCGGGCCGGGCTCGACGTCGCGGTCACGGTCCTCGTGCTGGTCCAGGTCGGGCTCGCCGACGACGCGCTGCGCGAGGTGCTGCTGCCGTTCACCGAGGAGTTCGCGGCCCGGGCCGCCACGCCGTACGCCGCGGAGCTGGCGGAGGCGACCGCCTTCCGCCGGGCCAACCCGCACCAGACCGAGGACGAGGCGGCACGCTTCGACGAGGCGGTCGAGATCACCCGACGCTGGGCCTAGGTGGCGGGCGCCGCCGCCTCGTCGGCGTGCGCGATGTGGGCGAGCTGGCCCCAGATCAGCACCACGAAGACCGCCGAGCCGACGAAGGCGAACCAGAAGGGCGCCGTGACGCCCCAGTGCTGGGCGATGACTCCCCCGATGCCGGACCCGATGACGAGGCCGCCGTACACGCCGACCAGGTTGACCGACCCGACCCGTCCCTGGAGCTCGGTCGGCACCGCCCGCTGCCGGATCGTCAGCGAGGTCGTGCCCCAGATGAACGCGTGCGCGCCGAAGACGAAGAAGATGCACATCGCGACCCACGCGGTCGTCGTGAGGGCCAGGGACAGCATCGTGAACGTCTCGAAGACCAGCCCGACCCGCATCAGGTTGCCGAGGCTGACGCGGCGGGTGATCCAGCCGTAGGACAGGGTGCCGACGAGGCCGCCGACCGCGGAGATGGTGGTCAGCAGCCCGAAGCCGATCGGGCCCAGACCGAGCCGCTGGGTGGCGTAGAGGACCAGGATCGACCAGGCCGCGCCGAAGGTGATGTTGAAGACGAAGATCGTCAGCACCAGGGTGCGTACGGCGGCGTGGTGGCGCACCCAGCGGAACGCCTCCGCGATGTCGTGGCGGATGTGGGTGTCCGGGGCCGGCTCCCGCCGGTGGGCCGGCAGGGCGACCCGCGAGATCAGCACCGCGCCGAGCGCGACGACGACCGCCTGGGCGGCGAACGGCACCGCGTGGCCGAGCGCGAAGAGCGCCGCCCCGATCGGCGGGCCGGCGAGCTGGTTGACGGTGATGAACCCGGTGGTCAGCCGCGCGTTGGCGATCGCGAGGTCGTCGCGCTGCACCAGCATCGGCATCAGGGTCGCAGCCGTGTTGTCGGCGAAGACCTCCGCGGTGCCGAGCAGGAACATGGCGACCAGCACCAGCCAGATCGACACCACGTCGGTGGCGACCGCGAGGGTGAGCAGCACGAGCACGACGGCGCGCGCGAGGTCGACCGTGACGATGATCAGCCGGCGGTCGAGGCGGTCGGCGAGCGCTCCGGCGTACAGCCCGAAGACGAGCGGCGGCAGCCACTGGAGCAGTGCGGCCAGCGCCACCAGGATCGGGTCGTGGCTCAGCGAGGCGACCAGGAGCGGGCCGGCCGCGAGGGCGATGCCGTCACCGAGGTTGGACACCCACGACGAGGCGATCAGCCAGCGGAAGCCGACCCCGAACCGGCGGGGTGCGACGATCTCGACGCCGGCGTTGAGGAGGGTGCTCACAAGGGCGCGACGCTACGCGTCGTGGCCGGGGAGCCGCGACCGATTTTGTTGCAGCCGCTCAGGCGGGCTGCATCTCCTGGAGGTGCGAGGTCTCGATCTCGAGGAGGGCGGCGGCGTGGGCCTGGGCCAGCCGGTCGTTCTCCTCGGACAGGCGCCCGGCGAGCGCCTCGAGCTCACCCACGCGGGCCCGCAGCCGAGCGTTCTCGGCGGCGAGGGCGGGGCTTCGCAGGTCGCTGTTCATGTATCCGATCAGCGCCTTGGCCATGAATGAGCCTTCCGGGGGCTAAGAGGGGGTTGGCGCGCGGTGGCGGGCCGTCTTCAAGAGTCCCACTCCGGTCTCTCGGGGTCAATCTGGGACGGGCAAACCTTGGGTGGCCGGCGCACGCCGTCTCCGTGGCGCGGGCTGGCAGACGGGGCAGAAGTACGACGACCGGTTCATGAACGCGACCCGGCGCATCGGCGTGCCGCAGCGCTCGCAGGGCTCCCCCTCGCGCCCGTAGGCGTGCAGCGAGCGGTCGAAGTAGCCGGACTCGCCGTTGACGTTGACGTAGAGCGCGTCGAACGACGTGCCGCCCTGGCCGAGCGCCGAGACCATCACGTCGCGGGCGTGCCCGAGCAGCTCGCGCACCTGGCCGGCCGTGAGCCGGTCCCCCGGCCGCTCGCCGTGGATCCGGGCGCGCCACAGGGCCTCGTCGGCGTAGATGTTGCCGACGCCCGAGATCAGGTTCTGGTCGAGGAGCTGGCGCTTCACGCCGGAGGTCCGCGTGCGGACCTTGCGGACGAACAGGTCGTCGTCGAACTCCGGGTCGAGCGGGTCGCGCGCGATGTGGGCGATCTCCGGTGGCAGCTCGGCGCCGCCGGTGGAGATCGAGAGGCCCCCGAACATGCGCTGGTCGACGAAGCGCATCTGGCGACCCTCGTCGGAGCCGGCCAGCTCGAACCGGACCCGCAGGTGCCGCTCGTCGGGCGCGTCGGGCGGCTGGACCAGGATCTGGCCGCTCATGCCCAGGTGCCCGAGGACGGCGTCGCCGTTGTCGAGGGGCAGCCAGAGGTACTTGCCGCGGCGCCGGGCGGCCTCGATCCGGCGGCCGGCGAGCGCGGCGGCGAAGCCGGCCGGTCCGCGCGGGTCCCGGCGCACCGGGCGCGGGTGCAGCACCTCGACACGGGTGATCGTGGCGCCGACGACGTGGCGCTCCAGGCCGGCGCGGACGACCTCGACCTCGGGCAGCTCGGGCACCGGAGGAGGTCAGCCCTGCGGAGTCAGGGAGGCGACGATCTCGCCGTACGCCGTCTCGGCGGCGGCCTGCTCGGCCTCCTTCTTCGAGCGGCCCAGGCCGTTGCCGTAGAGGTTGGCGCCGACGCGGACCTGCGCGGTGAAGGTCTTCATGTGGTCGGGGCCCTCGTCCGCGATCACGTACTCGGGGACGCCGAGCCCGTGCTCGGCGGAGAGCTCCTGGAGCGAGGTCTTCCAGTCCAGGCCGGCGCCCATCGCGGACGCCGCCTCGATCAGCGGGTCGAACAGGCGGTGCACGACGACCGCGGAGGTCTCGAAGCCACCGCCGCTGAGGTGCACGGCGCCGATCACGGCCTCGACAGTGTCGGAGAGGATCGACGCCTTCTCGCGGCCACCGGTGGCCTCCTCGCCGCGGCCGAGCATGACGTGCTCGCCGACGCCGATGGTGCGTCCGACCTCGGCCAGCGCGCGGGCGTTGACGACGGCCGCGCGCAGCTTCGCCAGCCGGCCCTCGGAGAGGTCGGGGTGGGTCCGGTAGAGCGTCTCGGTGACGACCACGCCGAGCACGGAGTCACCGAGGAACTCCAGCCGCTCGTTGGTCGGCAGCCCACCGTTCTCGTACGCGTACGAGCGGTGCGTGAGCGCGCGCTCGAGCAGCTCGGGGTCCAGCTCCGGATCCCCGAGTGCTGCTCGCAGCGCGGCGTAGTTGGTCAGCGGACCGAGGCCGGTCAGAGGACCTGACGACGCTCGGCGCGCGCGCCGTACTGGCCGCACTCGCCGCACGCACGGTGCGGGAGGTGCTTGGCACCGCAGGCGGGGTTCGCGCACGTCACCAGGTTGGGCGCAACGGCCTTCCAGGCCGAGCGACGGTGGCGCGTGTTGCTGCGCGACATCTTCCGCTTCGGGACAGCCACAGTTATCTCCTCTACCAGGACCGGCGGTGCCGGTCAGTCTTGGTCTTGCTCATCTTGCCTCAGGGCGGTGAGTCCCGCCCAGCGCGGGTCGATCGCTGCCTCGTGTGCGTGGTCGGGGTCGTCCGCCAGCCGGGCGCCACACTCGACGCACAACCCAGGACAGTCCTCCATGCACAGCGGCTGGAACGGTAGTGCGAGCACCACCGCGTCCCGCAGCAGGGGCTCCAGGTCGACCAGGTCTCCCTCGAGCTTGCTGACGCCGTCGTCCTCCTCGGAGGAGTAGTCCCGGTCGTCGTAGACGAACAGCTCCTGGAACGTGACCTCCGTGGGTTCGGAGATCGGCTCCAGGCACCGTGCGCACTCACCCTCGAGCTCCGCCTTGGCGGTGCCCGTGACCAGCACACCCTCCATGACCGCCTCCAGCCGCAGGTCGAGCTCGACCGGCGTGCCTTCGGGGACGCGAAGGACTTCGATGCCCAGATCTGCGGGTGCCGGGACCGTCCGTTCCACCTGTCGCTGGGACCCCGGGCGGCGGCCGAGCTCGCGGGTGTCGAGCACGAGCGGCGCTCTCGGGTCCAGGCTGCTCAGGTTTCTACTTCCGGTTCAGGCACCAACAGATCAGCGAGAAGCGTACCGGTCGGTCACGGGCGCGACCAATTCGCTCGCGGTTCGCTCCCGGTTCGCTCACGCGTGCTTCGCGGCGATGCGGGCCACCAGCCGGTCGTGCACGGAGGCCGGCACCAGCGCCGAGACGTCCCCGCCGAGGGAGGCGACCTCCTTGACCAGGCTGGAGGAGACGTAGCCGAGCGCGGCATTGGTCGGCACGAAGACCGTCTCCACCCCGGTCAGGTGGGAGTTCATCTGCGCCATCGGCAGCTCGTACTCGTAGTCGTTGCCGCCGCGCAGCCCCTTGACGATCGCCTGGGCCCCGATGTCGCGGCAGAAGTCGACGATCAGCCCCGTGAACCCCATCACGGTGACGTTGGGCAGGTCGGCGCAGACCTCGCGCAGCATCTCCAGGCGCGCGTCGGGCTCGAAGAGCCTGGACTTCGACGGGTTCGTGCCGGTCGCGACGACCAGCTCGTCGAAGAGGACGGCGGCACGCCGGAAGATGTCGACGTGACCGTTGGTCACCGGGTCGAACGAACCGGGGCACACGGCGCGTGTCATGGCGTGGAGGCTATCGGAACCGCGCCAGCGGTTCCGATGTTGGTGGTTGAGCGAGCCGCGCGGCTGAGGAACGAAGCCGCGACCGGCGTGTCGAAACTACCGGGTCCCCGCGGAGAACTCGGCGTACCAGAGGGTGGTCTCGCCGTAGCGCTTGGCGCGGGTGTCCGTGAACCCCTCCGGCCAGGTCGGCTCGGGGCTGCGCCCGGACCGCTCCACGACGACGAGGGCGCCGGGGACGAGCCAGCCGTGCTCCACCAGCGCGTCGAGGTCGGCGGCGACGTCCTCCTCCGAGAGGGGGTACGGCGGGTCGCTGAACACCACGTCGTAGGGCGCGCTGGGCGGCTTGCGCAGCGTGGCGGCGACCGAGCCCGCGATGACGCCGGCCTTGGCGAAGCCGATGGTGCGCGCGTTGTCGCCGATCAGCGTCGCCGTCCGCCGGTCCTGCTCGACGAGCGTGACGACGCCCGCGCCGCGCGACCAGCCCTCGAGGCCGACCGCCCCCGACCCGGCGTACAGGTCCAGGAAGCGGAGCCCGTGCAGCGAGCCGCACCACGACTCGACCGCGGAGAAGAGCGCCTCCCGCACCCGGTCGCTGGTCGGTCGGGTCGCCGAGCCCCGGGGCGTCTCGAGCCGACGGCCGCCGGCCTGTCCCCCGATGATCCTCGTCATGCCGCGGTCACGACTTCTCCATGAAGTCGGACTGCACCGACTCCTCGAGGCGGGTGACCGCCGTGGCGAGCGCAGGCGCCTGCGCGAGGTCGGGGTCGGAGTCCAGGAGCGTGACCGAGGCCTCACGGGCCTGCACGATCGTCTTCTCGTCGCGAAGCACGCGCAGAGTCTGCAGCCCGGAGCGGTATCCCGACTGCGATTTGCCGAGAACGTCCCCCTCCCGACGCTGCTCCAGGTCGACCCGGCTCAGCTCGAAGCCGTCCGTGGTGGCGGCCACGGCGTCCAGGCGGTCGCGCGCCGGGCTGCCCAGCTCGGCCCGCGAGACCAGCAGGCACAGACCCGGGTGACCGCCGCGACCGACCCGCCCGCGCAGCTGGTGCAGCTGCGAGACGCCGAACCGCTCGGCGTCGACCAGCACCATCGCCGTCGCGTTGGCGACGTCGACGCCGACCTCGATGACGGTCGTCGCCACCAGCACGTCGACGTCACCGGCGGCGAAGGCCCGCATCACGCGGTCCTTGTCCTCGGGCGGCATCCTGCCGTGCAGCTTCTCCACCCGCAGCCCGGCCAGCGGTCCCTCGACGAGCTGCGCGGCGACCTCCTCGACGGCTGCCAGCCCGCCGGCCGGCTTCTCCGGGGTGACGGTGTTGCCGTCCTCGTCGAGCTCCAGCTGGTCCGTCTCGCCCTGCTCCTGCTCGTCGCCGGTGATGCGGGGGCACACGACGTACGCCTGGTGACCCCTCTCGACCTCCTCGCGCACGCGCTCCCACACCCGGCCGAACCAGGTCGGGTGCTCGGCGAGGGGTACGACGTTGGTCTGGATCGGCGCCCGGCCGGCCGGCAGCTCGGTGAGGGTGGAGACCTCGAGGTCGCCGAAGACGGTCATCGCGACGGTCCGCGGGATCGGGGTCGCGGTCATCACGAGCACGTGCGGCGGGGTGCCGGCCTTGTCGGTGAGCGCGGCGCGCTGCTCGACGCCGAAGCGGTGCTGCTCGTCGACGACGACCAGGCCGAGGTCGTCGAAGATCACGTTGTCCTCGAGCAGCGCGTGCGTGCCGATCACGATCCCGGCCTCCCCCGTCGCGATCCGCGACATCGGAGCGGTGCGCTGGGCCTTGGTCATCGACCCAGTCAGCAGCTCGACGTTGGTCGCGTCGGCGGCGCCGCCGAGCATCCCGCCGGCGGCGAGGTCGCCCAGCATCGCGGTGATCGAGCGGTGGTGCTGCTGCGCGAGCACCTCGGTCGGGGCCAGCAGGGCGGCCTGGCCGCCGGAGTCGACCACCCGCAGCATGGCGCGGAGCGCGACGAGCGTCTTGCCGGACCCGACCTCGCCCTGGAGCAGGCGGTTCATCGGGTGCGCCTCGGCCAGGTCGGCCTCGATCTCCGCGCCGATGTCGCGCTGGCCGGCGGTCAGCTCGAAGGGCAGCCGCTCGTCGAAGACCGCGAGCAGACCGCCCTGGTCACCCGTGCGGGCCCGGGCGCCCAGCTCGAGGACCGCGCGCCGGCGCCGCGCGAGCACGAGCTGGGTGACGAGCGCCTCCTCGAAGCGGAACCGGCGCTGGGCCCGGGTGATGTCGGCGTACGTGTCCGGGGCGTGGATGCGGTCGAGGGCGTCGCGCGCGCCGAGGATCTCGTAGCGCTCCCGCACGTCGTCCGGGAGCAGGTCGGGCACCTCGTCGACGATCGTGAGGGCGAACGCGACGGCCTTCTGGATGTCCCACGAGTCGACGCTCTTGGTGAGCGGGTAGATCGGGTAGAAGGCGCGGATGCTCTCCAGCGACAGCTCCGCGAGGTCCTCGCCGCCGTCGCCGAAGAGCACCATCTGCGGGTTGGTGAGCTGCCACTCGTCCCGGAACCGGCCGACCTTGCCGAGGAAGATGCCGCGACGGCCCTCCCGCAGGCGACCGACGTTCCAGTCCGCGACGTGCTGCGACTTGGCGAAGAACGACATCCGGAGCACCGGCCCGTCGGTGCGGACGACCGTGTCGACGCGGTACGCCGGGCGCCCGGTACGTCGGTCCTTGTAGGTGTTGATGCGCGGCCGTCCGAGCTCACCGCTGACGGTCAGCAGCTCGCCCTCGTGGAGCTCGTCGACCTTCGTGAGCTCGCCGGTCTTGATGTAGCGGCGCGGGAAGTGGTGCAGCAGGTCGTCCACGGTGCGCAGCCCGAGCCGTTCGACGATGGCGTCGCGCTTCTTCTTCTGGTCGCCGAGGACGGTGGCGACCGGAGAGTCGAGGGTGATCATGCGTCGACCTCCACGGCGCTCACTCGGCGGACATCAGCAGCGGGTACCGCGGCTGACCTCCGTCGTACACCACGACGTCGACAGCGGGGTGGTGCTCCTCGACGTACGCCGCGCACCGGGTCGCGAGCGAGCCGTCGGGGTCGTCGGCGCCGCCGACGATCGTCACCAGCTCGCCGCCGCCGCCGAGCAGCCGGTCGAGCACGTCGCTCGCGACGGTCAACAGGTCGTCCCCCACGACGGCGAAGTCGCCGGCCACGACGCCCAGCACGTCGCCGGGCTCGCACGGGCCGGCCATCGTCATGGCCTGCTTCGCGGCGATCGTGACGGCCCCCTGACGCGCGTGCCGCGCGGTCGCGGTCATCTCGAGCACGTCCTGGTCGAACGCGCGGCCGGGCTCGTGGACCGCGATCGCCGCCAGGCCCGTGACCTGGGCGTGCGTGGGGATGACGGCGACCCGGATCGCGTCGCGGTGGTCGGCCTCGGCGGTCCGCGCGGCGATCTGGGCGACGCGGACGGAGTCGGCGTCGTTGGGCAGCACCACGACCTCCGCGGCACCGCAGCCGGTGATCGCCTCGAGCAGCTCGCCGGTCGACGGACGCAGCCCGGGACCGGCGCTGACGACCACCGCGCCCGCCTCCTCGAACAGGGCGGCGAGCCCGGGGCCCGCGGCGACCGCGATCACCCGACGGCCGGAGCGGGCCGAGACCCGTCCGACACCGGCCGCCTCGACCTGCTCGGCGAAGTGCGTGACCCGGACCCGGTGCGGTCGCCCGGCCTCGATGCCGGCCTCGATGGCGGCGCCGACGTCGTCGACGTGGACGTGCACGTTCCAGAGCCCGTCGCCGCCGACGACCACGAGCGAGTCGCCGAGCCCGGCGAGCGTCTCCCGCAGCGCGCCGATCCCGGCGTCCTCGGCGTCGAGCAGGTACATCACCTCGTACGCCGGGCCGTCCGGGGTCAGGTCTCCTGCGGTGGGCTGGATCGGCACCGGGATCTGGCGCGCGCCGATCGGCGCGGTCACCGGCACCGGCCGGCGGCCGGTCAGGACGGTCTCGGCGGCATCGAGGATCACGCTCAGCCCGCGGCCGCCGGCGTCCACGACGCCGGCGTCGCGCAGCACGGGCAACAGCTCCGGCGTACGAGCGAGGGCCTCGCGCGCGGCCGCGGCTGCGGCCACGAAGACGTCGCGCGAGCGCGCCCCCGGCTCGGCGGCGACCTTCGCGGCGGCTTCCCCGGCGGCCCGGCTGACCGTGAGGATCGTGCCCTCGACCGGCGTACCGACCGCGGCGTAGCTCGCGTCCGCCGCCCCGACCAGGGCGGCCGCCATCACGGACGCGCTGCGCTCCTCGGCCTCGGCCTGCACGATCCGGCGGGCGATCGCGCGCAGCATCTCGCTGAGGATGACCCCTGAGTTGCCGCGCGCACCGAGGAGCGCGCCGCGGCCGAAGGCGTCGAGCGCGGGCCCGAGGCCGACGTCGGGATCCTGCGCGACCAGGGCGCGCACGGCGTCGCGCGCGCCCGAGACGGTGAGGTACATGTTGGTGCCGGTGTCGCCGTCGGGCACCGGGTAGACGTTGAGCGCGTCGATCTCCTCGCGGGCCTGGGCCAGCGCGTCGGTGGCCACGTCGACGAAGCGCAGCACCACGGCGAGGGTGATGCGGCCCTCGATCGGTACTTCCATCATCGCGACCTCGATCGTGGAGAATGGTGCGGACGGGCTCGGTCGTTCTCGGGGGAGTCGCCCTCGGGGAGATGAGTGCCACAGGCTAGTGGCAGGCGCACGATTTCCGCCTCGGCGGCCCGTCGGATACATTTGTTCGGTTGCCCGTTCACGGGCCCCCTTTCTCAAGACCATCGATTCGTTCAGGAGTACCTCGTGGCTGCCGTCTGTGACATCTGCGCCAAGAAGCCGGGCTTCGGCAACAACCGGCCGTGGTCGCGCAAGATCACGAAGCGCCGCTTCGACCCCAACATCCAGCGCGTGCGGGCGACCGTCAACGGCACGCCGAAGCGTCTCAACGTGTGCACCGGCTGCCTCAAGGCCGGCAAGGTCTCGCGCTGACCTAGCTCTTCCGAGAGGCCCCGACCGTTCAGCGGTCGGGGCCTTTCGCATGCCCGGAGCGCTGTTGCTGGTCGACGCCGCTCAAAAGTGCGTCCACCCGGTGGGTCCGTCGTACGCCGCGCCGTCGACGGTGACGCCGGAGCCCTCCGTGACGGCGCCGATGACGGCCCAGCCGTCCGGCACCGCCCCGACCGAGGGGAAGGTCGCCAGCAGGGCGTGGTCGTCGCCCCCACCGAGGATGAACTGGATCGGGTCGGCACCGAGGGCGGCCCCCACAGCCTGCAGCGGCTCGGGGACGTCGAAGGCCGAGGCGTGGACGTCGATCGCGACGCCGGAGTCGTCGGCGAGGTGGCCGGCCTCCGCGAGCAGCCCGTCGGAGACGTCGATCAGTGCCGTGGCACCGGCCGCGGCGGCCGCCGGACCCGCGTCGTACGGCGGCTCCGGGCGTCGGTAGGCCTCGACCAGCACCCGCGGGGAGCGGAAGCCGCGCCCCAGCACCGCGAGCCCACCCGCCGCCCAGCCCTGGCGCCCGCAGAGCGCCAGCACGTCGCCCGGGCGCGCCCCCGAGCGCAGCACCGGCGACTCGGTGCAGGCGCCGAGCACGGTCACGGCGATCACCACCTGGTCGGCCCGGGTGAGGTCTCCCCCGACGACGCTGGCGCCGACCTTGGCGCACTCCTCGGCGAACCCGCGTGCGAAGTCGAGCGCCCACTGCACGGGCAGGTCGGCCGGGGCCGCGAGACCGACCGTGAGCGAGGTGGCGCGTCCGCCCATCGCGTTGATGTCGGACAGGTTCTGCGCGGCGGCCCGGTGGCCGACGTCGACGGCGTCGGCCCACTCCCGGCGGAAGTGGCGACCCTCGACCATCAGGTCCGTCGACACGACGACGTGGCCGGTGCGCACCCGCAGGACGGCGGCGTCGTCGCCGGGACCGACCAGCACCTGCTCGCCCTGCGGGAACAGGGCGACGAGCGCCGAGATCAGGCCGAACTCCCCCGCGTCGGCGAGGGTGGCGTCGGGCGGGAACGGGTCGGGGGCGGCCATGGCACCCATCCCACCAGATGCCGGGTGGGACGATCGACGCCACCTACCGACACGCGCATACCGCGCGGTAGGTTGGCCCAGCACGTTCGCCAGCAACCCCAGGGAGAGCTCGATGGTCGTCCAGGCGTACATCCTGATCCAGACCGATGTCGGTAAGGCTGCTGAGGTGGCATCAGCCATTGCGCAGGTCAAGGGCGTGACCCTCGCGGAGGACGTCACCGGCCCGTACGACGTGATCGTGCGCGCCGAGGCCCGCAACGTCGACGAGCTCGGCAAGCTGGTCGTCTCCAAGGTCCAGAACCTCGACGGCATCACCCGCACGCTGACCTGCCCGGTCGTGCACATCTGAGTGCAGGCCACCGCGCGTTCGCGACGCCCCGGGTCCCGGCGGACCCGGGGCGTCGTCGCGTGCGCTGCCCTGCTGCTCCTTGCGACGGGGTGCAGCAGCGGGCCGCCGGACATCCCGACGCCCGACCTGTCGTCGACCGACGACGCCGCCTGCCGGGCGCTCGTCTCGGCCCTGCCCGACACCCTCGCCGGTGAGAAGTCGGTCGAGGTCGACGGCGACGCGGCGTACGGCGCGGCCTGGGGCGATCCCGCGATCGTGCTGACCTGCGGGGTCGGTGCGACCGATCTCGACGACGTGCCGAAGTGCGTCGTGGCCGACGGCGTCGGCTGGCTGGTGCCCACGGACGAGGTCGACGGCGACCGGGACGCGACGTTCACCGCCGACGGCTACCGCCCCCGGGTGCGTCTCGAGGTCCCGCGGGACTACCTGCCCGAGCAGGGGGCGAGCGCGCTCGCCGAGCTGGCGCCCCTGGTCAAGGCACACACCACCAAGAAGGTGCCCTGCGTCTAGGTGCCCTGCGTCTAGGTGCCTGCGTCTAGCGCCGTCTAGCGCAGGCCGGTGTCGCGGGCCAGCGCCAGCCGGATCAGGCGGTCCACGAGCGCCGGGTAGTCGACCCCCGACGCCGCCCACATCTGCGGGTACATCGAGGTCGGCGTGAAGCCCGGCATCGTGTTGATCTCGTTGACCACGACCCGCCCGTCGGCGAGCACGAAGAAGTCGACCCGGGCGAGGCCCTCGCAGCCCACGGCGTCGAAGGCGCGCACGGCCAGCGCCCGGATCTCCGCGGCGATGTCGTCCGGCAGGTCGGCCGGGATGTCGATCTCGGTGTGCTCACCGGGCAGGTACTTGGCCGCGAAGTCGTAGAACTCGTGGTCGCCGCCGACGCGCAGCTCGGCCGGAGCGCTGGTCTCCGGGGTGCCGTCGAGCGCCTGGAGGACCCCGCACTCGATCTCGCGGGCATCGACCGCGGCCACCTCGACGAGCACCTTCGGGTCGAACCGGATGGCCTCGGCGATCGCGTCGTCGAGCTCGCCCGCGTCGTGCACCTTGGAGATGCCGAAGCTCGAGCCGCCGCGGGCCGGCTTCACGAACTGCGGGTAGCCGAGCGTGGCGGCCCGCTCACGGCAGCCGTCCGGGTCCTGCTCCCACTCGCGTGCCGTCACGGTGACCGACGGGAGGACCGGCAGTCCGGCAGCGGTGAGCACGACCTTCATGTAGGCCTTGTCCATGCTGACCGCGGAGGCCAGCACCCCGGCGCCGACGTAGCGGACGCCGGCCATCTCGAGCATCCCCTGGATGGTCCCGTCCTCGCCCCACGGCCCGTGCAGCAGGGGAAAGACCACGTCGACGTCGCCGAGGGTGCGTGGCGGCTGCGACGGCTCGGTCACGACCAGGCCGGTCGAGCTCGCCTCGGGCGCCAGCGCGATGGTGGCACGATCGCCGTCGACGGCCGGGAGCCGGTCCGGCCCCTCGATCCGCAGCCGCTCGGGGTCACCGGACTCCAGCACCCAGCGACCGTCGGTGGCGATGCCGATCGGGACCACGTCGTACTGCTCGGGGTCGATCGCCGCGAGGACGCTGCCGGCGGTGACGCAGGAGATGGCGTGCTCGCTGGATCGTCCTCCGAACACGACGGCGACGCGGGGCTTGCGGGATGGCCGCTCAGACGGGGAGTTCATCGGCACGACCTTATCCGTCTAGGTTGCTGGCATGACCGAGGACCTGCGGCCCGCCACCATCGCCGTCACGACCGGCCGGCCCCCCCACGAGCCGGACCAGCCGTTGAACCAGCCGATCGTGATGGCCTCGACGTACGTCGCGGGCGGCGACCTCGAGTACGGCCGCTACGGCAACCCGACGTGGACGGCGTTCGAGGACACGCTCGGCGCCCTGGAGGGCGGCCGGGCACTGGCCTTCTCGACCGGGATGGCGGCCACCACCACGGTGCTCGACCTCGTCGGCCACGACGCGCTGGTGATCGCCCCGGCGCACTCCTACACCGGCACCCTGCTCGAGTTGGCCGACCTGGAGAGCCGCGGACGGCTGCGCACCAAGCTGGTCGACATCACCGACACCGAGGCCGTCGTCGGAGCGGTCGAGGACGCAGCGCTCGTGTGGTTCGAGTCGCCCACCAACCCCGCCCTCGAGGTCGCCGACATCGCGGCGATCAGTGCCGCCGCGCACGAGGCGGGTGCGTACGTCGTGGTCGACAACACCTTCGCGACGCCGATCAACCAGCGGCCGCTGACGATGGGCGCCGACATCGTCGTGCACTCCGCGACGAAGTACCTCGCCGGCCACAGCGATGCCCTGCTGGGTGCGGCAGTCACTGCCAACGACGAGCTCTACGCCGTCCTCAAGGGGCGGCGCGACCTCCTCGGCGCCGTACCCGGCACCCTCGAGGCGTGGCTGGCCGCGCGCGGCATCCGCACGCTGCACCTGCGCGTCGAGCGGGCCCAGCAGAACGCCGCCGAGCTGGTCCGCCGGCTGCTCGGCCACCCCGCGGTCAGCGAGGTCCGCTACCCCGGGTTCGGTGGCATCGTCTCGGTCGTGCTCGCCTCCGGCGCGATGGCCGCCGACCTGTTCACCCACCAGACCAGGCTGTGGGTGCACGCGACCTCGCTGGGCGGCGTGGAGTCGACCTTGGAGCGCCGGCGTCGCTGGAAGGCCGAGCCCGCCACCATCCCGGACGGCCTGGTGCGGCTGTCCGTCGGCATCGAGGACGTCGAGGACCTCTGGGCCGA
Source organism: Nocardioides sp. Root1257 (assembly GCF_001425175.1). Taxonomy (GTDB): domain Bacteria; phylum Actinomycetota; class Actinomycetes; order Propionibacteriales; family Nocardioidaceae; genus Nocardioides. Next base: position 957,249 of record NZ_LMDV01000001.1, read on the forward strand.
CCTCGAGCGGGCGCTGGACAACCTGGTCAGGTAGCCGGACGAGGCTGGCTCACACCTCACCGGGTCTCGGCACGCTCCCCGCGACTTCGTTCCTCAGTCGCGTCGCTTGCTCGACCACCATCAGACTGACGTGATCGACTTCGTCGATCAGTCAGTCTCAGCCTTCGTGTCGCGGGCGATGAACGCGTCCATCATCTCCGCCGCCGTCATCCGGCCGTCGACGAGCGCGTCGACGTGGTGCGCGATCGGGGCGTCCACGCCGGTGCGCTCGGCCAGGGCGAGGAGGGACGAGCACGACTTCGCGCCCTCGGCGACCTGACGGGTCGAGGCGTAGATCTCCTCGGTCGTCATCCCCTGCCCCAGCTTCTCGCCGAACGTCCGGTTGCGGGACAGCGGCGACGAGCAGGTGGCGACCAGGTCGCCGAGCCCGGCGAGGCCCATCAGCGTCAGGGGGTTGGCGCCGAGCGCCATCGCGAGCCGCGCGGTCTCCGCGAGGCCGCGGGTGATCAGCGAGGCGGTCGTGTTGTCGCCGAAGCCGAGGCCGACGGCCATGCCGACCGACAGCGCGACCACGTTCTTGTAGGCACCGCCGAGCTCGCAGCCGAGCACATCGACGCTGGTGTAGGGGCGGAACGCCGGCGAGTGGCAGCGTGCCTGCAGCATCTTGGCGACGTCCTCGTCCTCGCAGGCCACCACCGAAGCGGCCGGCTCACGACGGGCGATCTCCTTCGCCAGGTTGGGCCCGCTGATGACGGCGATGCGCTCGGGGCCCGCCTCGGTGATCTCGGCGATCACCTGGCTCATCCGCTCCAGGGTGCCCAGCTCGACGCCCTTCATCAGCGAGACGAAGGTCGCCCCGGGCTCGACGTACGGCGCCCACTGGGTGAGGTTCTCCCGCAGCGACTGCGACGGGGTCGCGAGCACGACGACGTCGGCGCCGTGCAGCGCCTTCTCGACGTCGTGGGTCGCCTGGATCGCCGGCGGCAGCTCGACGCCGGGGAGGTAGTCGGCGTTCTCGCGCTGCTCATTGACAGCGGCGGCGACCTCCTCGCGACGGGCCCAGAGGGTGACGTCGTTGCCGGCGTCGGCCAGCACGATCGAGAACGCGGTCCCCCAGGAACCGGCACCGAAGACCGCGACCTTTTCACTCATGCACGTACTCGCTTCGCTCCGTGCGCGCATGAGGCACTGAGGACGCTGCGTTGGATTGTTCGCTCGCTTCGCTCACTCATGCACGTACTCGCTTCGCTCCGTGCGCGCATGAGGCACTGAGGACGCTGCGTTGGATTGTTCGCTCGCTTCGCTCACTCACGTGTTGTCCTCCTGCGCCTTGTGGGGGTTGCCGATCTGTCGCACGCCCTGCTTCTTCATGTCGAAGCGCTCCGCCGGTGCCTGCTCGCCGCGGACCTCCTCGACGAGCGCCGTGATGGCCGCCATGATCCGGTCCGTGGCCTGCTGGATCACCGCCGGGGTCCGCTCCAGGTCGACGAGGTCGGACAGGTCGACGGGGGTGCCCACCTTCATGGTGATGAGCTTGCGGGGGAAGAGGTCGGGCTTCTTTGCGTACGGCGCGAGGATCGCCTGCGCACCCCACTGGCCGACCGGGATGACGGGGCACCCGGTCTCCAGCGCGATCCGCGCGGCGCCGGACTTGCCGGTCATCGGCCAGCCGTCGGGGTCCCGGGTGATGGTCCCCTCCGGGTAGACCACCACGCACTCGCCCTGGCGGACCGCCGCCACGGCGGCGTCGAAAGCGCCGGCGGCGTTCCTGCTCATCCGCTCGACCGGGATCTGGCCGGCGGCGCGCAGGAAGTAGCCGAGCGCCCGGTTCTTGAACAGGCCCGACTTCGCGAGGTAGCGGGGCAGCCGGCCGTGGTCGTAGACGATGTGGGCCGCCGTCAGCGGGTCGACGTGCGAGACGTGGTTGAGCACGAGGATGAAGCCGCCCGACTCCGGGATCCGCTCGCCGTCGATCCACTCGTGGGTGGTCGTCGCCACCAACGCCGTGCGGACGATCGGCTCCGCGATCCACCACGCCCAGCCGCGCTTCTGGGTCTGCTTCCGAACAACCACGTGCGCAGGCTACTCGCTCGTGACACCAGTCACGGGACGCGCCGTCTGCGTCGCGGACCGGTCGCTCGAACGCTCCCCCGGCCTGACAGGATCGGCCCGATGCCCGATCACCCCGCTCCCTCGCGCTACGCCGTCCTGGTGCCGGTCAAGCCCCCGGCCGTCGGCAAGTCGCGCCTGGCCGGGCTCGGCGACGGGACGGCGCGCCGCCGGCTGGCGGAGGCGTTCGCCCAGGACACCGTGCTCGCCTGCCTGCGGGCGGAATCGGTCCATCAGGTGCTGGTGGTCACGGACGACGCTCAGTTCTCGTACGTGCTCTCCGCCTTGGGGTGCGCAGCCATCCCGGACGGTGTCTCGGGCGATCTCAACGCGACACTGCGCCAGGCCGCGGCCGAGGCCAGGCGCCGGTGGCCGGACCTGGTGCCGGTCGCCCTCTGCGCCGACCTGCCCGCCCTCCGGCCCGACGACCTCGATGCCGTGCTCGGGTCCCTGACCGCGGACGGGCCGAGCTTCGTCCCGGACGCCGCCGGGATCGGGACCACCGTCTACGTCGCCGACCACGACCGGTTCGACCCGCACTTCGGGCCGGGCTCGCGCGCCGCCCACCTCGATGCCGGGGCACGCGAGCTGGCCGACGCCCCGTCATCCGTACGTCGTGACGTGGACGACCCGGCCGACCTGGCCGACGCCGTCGAGCTCGGGGTCGGGGCGAGCACGACCCTGGCCCTGCTCGTCGTGGACGACGCCTCCTGACGCAGCAACGGGCCGCCATCCCTGAGGACGACGGCCCGTTGCGGTAGAGCTGTGCGGATCAGGCCTTCTTGGCGGCCTTCTTCGCCGGAGCCTTCTTCGCGGGGGCCTTCTTGGCCGGAGCCGCCTTCTTGGCCGGTGCCTTCTTCGCTGCGGCCTTCTTGACCGGCGCGGTCTTCTTGGCGGGAGCCGCCTTCTTCGCCGGAGCCGCCTTCTTGGCCGGAGCCTTCTTCGCCGGGGCCTTCTTGGCGGGCGCCTTCTTCGCGGGAGCCGCCTTCTTCGCCGGAGCCGCCTTCTTCGCCGGAGCCGCCTTCTTGGCCGGAGCCGCCCTCTTCGCCGGAGCCGCCGCCTTCTTGGCAGCGGCGGCCGCCTTCTTCGCGGGAGCGGCGGCCTTGTTGGCCGTGGCAGCCGAAGCGGTCACGGTCAGCTTGGGCAGCTTCTTGGCCCCGGACACGACGTTCTTGAGGTCGGCGCCCGCGGTGAACTTCGGCACCGCGGTCTTCTTCGCCTTGATCCGTGCACCGGTCTGCGGGTTGCGCACCCAGCGGGCCTCACGCACGCGCTTCTCGAAGGACCCGAAGCCGGTGATGGCGACCTTCTCGCCCTTCGCCACCTCCCGCGTGATCGTGTCCAGCACGGACTCGAGGGCGTGCGATGCCGCCTTCTTGTTGCCGTCGAAACGAGACGAGAGTGCCTCGATGAACTCTGACTTGTTCACTGTCTTCCCTTCCAATGAACGCTGTGGTCGAGCCCATGCTCGACTTTCTTCAATGCACGCTAGGTAAACGTGGCGGCAGCCACAATCACCACGCGGCGTTTTGCGGCGTGTTTTTCGTCGTTCTCGAAATGCGTATTCGGCGCCCAGATCCGCTCAGCGACGGGGCATTCCGACAAATGGGCACTTCGGACCCCGCCGACGCCAAATGCGTGATGCCGAGAATCCTCAACCAGGGTTGGGGATTCTCGGCATCAACGGGCCGACCGACCAGCGAACGTCGTCAGCTCGCGTGCTGCGTCACCGGCTTCCAGCTCGGCCGGGTCGCCTCGAACGCGGAGATGTCGGCGTCGTGGCTCAGAGTGATGCCGATGTCGTCGAGGCCCTCGAGCAGCCGCCAACGCGTGTAGTCATCGATGTCGAACGAGTCCTCGATGGCATCGATGCCCTCACCGGCGCGCACCGTGCGCGACTCGAGGTCGACGGTCACCGTCGCGCCGGGCTGCTCGTCGAGCAGGTCCCAGATGCGCTGCACGACCTTCTCGTCGACCTGGGCGGCCACCAGGCCGGCCTTGCCGGAGTTGCCCCGGAAGATGTCGCCGAAGCGCGGCGAGATCACGGCCTTGAAGCCGTAGTTCTGGAGCGCCCAGACCGCGTGCTCCCGCGACGACCCGGTGCCGAAGTCGGGACCGGCCACCAGGACCGAGCCGCCGGCGTACGCCTCGTTGTTGAGCACGAACGTCGCGTCGTTGCGCCATGCGGCGAACAGCCCGTCCTCGAAGCCGGTGCGGGTGACGCGCTTGAGGTACTCCGCCGGGATGATCTGGTCGGTGTCGACGTTGCTGCGCCGCAGCGGGACACCGACGCCGGTGTGGGTCGTGAACTTCTCCATGTCAGTTGCTCCCAACGGTCTGCAGGTCGGCCGGCGACGAGAGGGTGCCGCGGATGGCAGTGGCGGCGGCGACCGGCACGGACACCAGGTGCGTGCGACCGCCCTTGCCCTGGCGGCCCTCGAAGTTGCGGTTGGACGTCGACGCGCTGCGCTCCCCGGCGGAGAGGGTGTCGGGGTTCATGCCCAGGCACATCGAGCAGCCGGCGCCGCGCCACTCGGCGCCCGCCTGCTTGAACACGACGTCGAGGCCCTCGGCCTCGGCCTGCAGGCGTACCCGCGCGGAGCCGGGGACCACGAGCATCCGCGTGTCCGCGGCGACCCGGTGGCCCTCGATGATCTGCGCCGCGAGGCGCAGGTCCTCGATGCGGCCGTTGGTGCACGAGCCCACGAAGACCGTGTCGACCTTGATGTCGCGCATCGGCGTACCGGCCTCGAGGCCCATGTAGCGCAGTGCGTTCTCCGCGGCGATCTGGTCCTGGGAGTCCTCGAAGTCCTCGGGACCGGGAACGTTGGCACCGAGCGGGACGCCCTGGCCGGGGTTGGTCCCCCACGTGACGAACGGCGTCATCGTGCTCGCCTCGAGCACGATCTCCTTGTCGAAGACCGCGTCGTCGTCGGTGCGCAGCGTCTTCCAGTGCTCGACGGCGGCGTCCCAGTCGGCGCCCTTCGGCGCCTCGGGACGGCCCTCGATGTAGTCGAAGGTGACCTGGTCGGGGGCGATCATGCCGGCCTTGGCGCCCCACTCGATCGACATGTTGCAGACCGTCATCCGGCCCTCCATCGAGAGCTCCTCGATGGCCTGGCCGCGGTACTCGACGATGTAGCCCTGGCCGCCGCCGGTGCCGGCGTGGGTGATCAGCGCCAGGACCATGTCCTTGCCGGTGACGCCCTCGGGCAGGCTGCCGTTGATGGTGACCGACATGGTCTTGGGCTTGGCCTGGGGCAGGGTCTGAGTGGCGAGCACGTGCTCGACCTCGGAGGTGCCGATGCCGAACGCGATCGCGCCGAACGCGCCGTGCGTGCTGGTGTGGCTGTCGCCGCACACGATCGTCATGCCCGGCTGGGTCAGCCCCAGCTGGGGGCCGACGACGTGGACGATGCCCTGCTCGATGTCACCGAGCGGGTGCAGGCGGACGCCGAACTCCTCTGCGTTGCGCCGCATCGTCTCGACCTGCGTGCGCGAGACCGGGTCGGCGATCGGCTTGTCCCAGTCGAGCGTCGGGACGTTGTGGTCCTCGGTCGCGAGGGTCAGGTCGGGACGGCGTACCTGCCGGCCGGCGAGGCGGAGACCGTCGAACGCCTGGGGGGAGGTCACCTCGTGGATGAGGTGCAGGTCGATGAAGAGCAGGTCCGGCTCTCCGTCGACGGACCGGACGACGTGCTCGTCCCAGACCTTCTCGGCCAGGGTCTTGCCCATGACTGACTCCCTCGGTTTCGGCTCGGTGTTGATCAGTGGTGGATACGTCACAGAGCGTACCGCTTGCATCCCATGATCTGAGACGCCAGTATTGCCATATGGACAACACCAGCGGAGTGGGCGTGCTCGACAAGGCCGCCCTCGTGCTCACCGCCCTCGAGTCCGGGCCGGCCACCCTCGCGGGTCTGGTCTCGGGCACCGGTCTGGCCCGGCCGACGGCGCACCGCCTGGCCGTCGCTCTCGAGCACCACCGTCTGGTCGCCCGCGACATGCAGGGCCGCTTCGTGCTGGGCCCACGGCTCGCCGAGCTCTCCGCGGCCGCCGGCGAGGACCGGCTGCTCGCGACCGCCGGACCGGTGCTCGCGCGACTGCGCGACATCACCGGCGAGTCCGCCCAGCTCTGGCGCCGCCAGGGCGACCACCGCGTGTGCGTCGCGGCCGCCGAACGGCCCAGCGGCCTGCGCGACACCATCCCGGTCGGGTCCCAGCTGACGATGCGCGCCGGCTCCGCCGCCCAGGTGCTGCTCGCGTGGGAGGACCCGGAGCGGATGCACCGCGGCCTGCAGAACTCCGCGTTCTCCGCCGCCGCGCTCTCCGGCATCCGCCGGCGCGGCTGGGCACAGTCGGTCGGCGAGCGCGAGCAGGGCGTCGCGTCGGTCTCCGCGCCGGTGCGCTCCCCCGGCGGCAAGATCATCGCCGCGGTGTCCGTCTCCGGCCCGCTCGAGCGGCTCTCGCGTCAGCCGGGCCGGATGCACGCTCCCGCCGTGCTCGCCGCCGCCGAGCGGCTGTCGGAGTCGCTGCGGCGGGCTGCGGCCGAGTAGGCGAGCCCTCAGAACAGCCCGTCGACCTCGAGGTTGAGCAGGAGCTGCTTGCGCTCGAGCCCGCCGGCGTACCCGGTGAGGGTGCCGTTCGCGCCGATGATGCGGTGGCACGGGATCACGATCGGGATCGGGTTGCGGCCGTTGGCGAGGCCGACCGCGCGGGAGGCCGCGTTGGTCATGCCGAGGCGGTGCGCGATCTCGCCGTACGACGCGGTCTCGCCCCAGCCCACGCCGAGCAGCTGCTCCCAGACCCGCTGCTGGAAGTCGGTGCCGACCGGGCCGAGCGGCAGGTCGAACTCCTTGAGGTCGCGGTCGAAGTACGCCGTCAGCTGCCGGACGGCCTCAGCCAGCACCGGGTTGTCCGGTGCTTCCGCGCCGCGGACGCGGCCCGTTGTGTCGCGGAAGGGTGAGAACTCGATCGCCGTGATGGCGGCGTTCTGCTCGACGATGCGCAACGGGCCGATCGGGGATGGCATGACGGTCCACATGTTCAGTGCTCCTTCGGAGTGAGAGTGTGCCAGAGGTAGAGTTGGGCGTAGGAGCGCCACGGGCTCCACGCCTCGGCGAGCGCCGCCGCGTCGGCCGGGTCGCGGCCGAGGCGGACCAGCGCGTCGCGGATGCCGACGTCGGTCGGGAGGAAGACGTCGGGATGACCGAGCGCGCGCAGCGCGATGTAGTCGGCCGTCCACGGTCCGATGCCGGGCAGGGCCAGCAGCGCTCGTCGTACGTCGTCGCGGTCGGGGCCGCGGTCGAGCGCGATCTCCCCGGACGCCAGGGCCGAGCACAGCGCGATCAGGGCGCGGCCCCGGGCGCGCGGCATCGGCAGGTCCTCCGGGTCCAGTGCGGCGATCGTCGCCGCATCGGGGAAGAGGTGGGTCAGTCCGTCGACGGGGCGTGCGATCGGGCGCCCGTGCTCTGCGGTCAGCCGCGCCGCGACGGTGCGGGCGCCGGCGACGCTCACCTGCTGACCGAGCACCGCGCGCACCGCGACCTCGTGTCCGTCGACGTGACCGGGCACCCGCAGTCCCGGCCAGCGCCGCACCAGCGGACCGATCAGCGGGTCGCCGGCGAACGCGTCGCCCACCGCAACCGGGTCGCAGTCGGCGTCCAGGAGCCGGCGCACCCGCTCGGTCGCCGCACTGATGTCGCGCAGGTCCTCGAGCGCGAACGACGCCGTCACGAACGCGGTCTGCTGGGGCGCCGGCTCGTCCGGGATCTCCAGCCGGACCGTGCCGGTGCCGTGCGGGAGGGCGAGGGTCCGGGCGTACCAGCCCTCCCCCGCGGCCTCGACGCCCGGCACCGCACGGAGCGCGAGGAAGTCGAGCAGCCGGCTCCCGGCGTACGGCGTCCGCACGGCGAGCCGCATCACGACCGTGCCGGTGGCCGGCTGCCCGCCCCGGCGCCCGCGGAGCTGGGTCGGCGAGGACGCGTAGACCTCGCGGACCGTGTCGTTGAACTGGCGGACGCTGGAGAAGCCGGCCGCGAAGGCGACGTCGGCGTACGTGAGGTCCGTGGTCTCGATCAGGATGCGGGCGGTCTGCGCCCGGCGGGCCCGCGCCAGGGCGAGCGGCCCGGCGCCGAGCTCGGCGGTGAGGATCCGCCCGAGGTGGCGCGAGGTGTAGCCGACCCGGTCGGCCAGTCCCTCGACCCCCTCGCGATCGACGACGCCGTCGGCGATCAGCCGCATCGCGCGACCGGCGGCGGTCGCGGCGACGTCCCAGTCCGGGCTGCCCGGCGTCGCGTCCGGCAGGCAGCGCTTGCAGGCGCGGTAGCCGGCGGCCTGGGCCGAGGCGGCGCTCGGGTGGAACGTGACGTTGTGGAACGCGGGGGTGCGCGCCGGGCACGACGGCCGGCAGTAGATGCCGGTGGTGCGGACCGCGGTGTAGAAGACGCCGTCGAACCGGCGGTCCCGCGACTTCACCGCGCGGTAGCAGGACTCGCTCTCCAGGTGAAGGGCCACCTGGGGGGCCGTCCGCGTCTCAGGGGTCGGGCTCATGTCCCCATCCTCCCCCACGCCACCGACACGATCTGGCGGGAATCGGACACCGCCATCGGACCGTCCGCGCCGAACCGGCCAGGTGTCTTCCGCAGTCCACGTAGGCTGGCGGGAAGTGTCTCGGGGACACCCATCCTCAGGAGGACCGGTCTTGGCCAAGGCGACCCGCCACCAACGACGTACCGTGCTGCGAGTCGTCATCGTGACCGAGCTGGTCATCGCTCTCGTCACCGGCGCCACCGTGGTGTTCGCCTACAACCAGGTCAACAGCGGGATCACCGAGGGCGACAAGATCCCCCACCAGGTCGCGCCGCCGGAGGAGAAGCCGCTGCCGACCTCGGCGATCAACATCCTCGTGATGGGCTCGGACGCCCGCAACTGCGACGGCTGCGGCATCGACAGCGAGACCGGCGAGGGCGGGTCGGACACCACGATCCTGATCCACGTGGCGAAGGGTCGGAAGTCGGCGTACGGCATCTCGATCCCGCGCGACACGCTCGTCGACCGTCCCGACTGCACCGTCGACGGCAACACCGTCCCGGGTGCGAAGGACGCGACCTGGAACGAGGCGTTCGCCCTCGGCGGCCCGGCGTGCACCGTCGCCCAGCTCGAGGCGCTGACCGGGATCTACGTCAACGACTACATCACCGTCGACTTCGGCGGCTTCAAGGACATGGTCGACGCCGTGGGCGGCGTCGAGGTCTGCATCCCCGAGGACGTCGACGACGAGGTCGCGCACATCCACTTCGACGCGGGCACCCAGACGCTCGACGGGAACGAGTCCCTGAAGTACGTGCGCGAGCGGCACTCGACCGCGAACTCCGACCTCGGGCGCATGAAGCGGCAGCAGGCCTTCATCTCCTCGATGCTCAACACCGTGATGTCCGCCGGCACGCTGACCAACCCCAACAAGGTCTACCAGTTCGCCAAGGCGCTGGGCGGCTCCATCGAGACCAACCCGGAGATCGCGAGCGTCGGCAAGCTCGTCAAGCTCGCGACGTCGCTGCGCGGGGCGAACCTGGCGCACATCAAGTTCGTCACCGCGCCGACGACCGACTTCCCGATCGACGACCCGAACTGGGGCCGGCTCCAGCTCACCCCCGATGCCCAGGCCCTGTGGGCGAAGGTCAAGAAGGACCAGCCACTCGGCAGCCTGGGCAAGGGCGCGATCAGCGGGAAGAACCAGAGCGGCGACAAGGCGGAGGCAGCGGCGAACGGCCTCTGCTCCTGACGGCTACGCCAGGAACCGGGCGACGTACGGCGCGAACCGCTCGCGCAGCTCGTCGACGTCGAGCCCGACGTCCTCGGCCCGGTAGTCGATCGTGCCCAGCCGGCCGCGCTCGTGACCGGCCATGTAGGCGGCCATCGCGGCGGCGGCCTCCCCCGTCACCGGCTCGCCGGCCAGCTCGTAGACCCGCTCGGCCGTCGCCAGGTCGTCGGCCATGAACTCGTCGAAGCGGACGTCGACCGACCGCTCGGCTGGCACGACCTCGCGGTCCCGCACCAGCGAGGTCAGCATCAGGTCGATCCGGTCGCGCCAGTAGCGGCCCGTCTCGGCGGCCGGCACCGGCGCCCGGTGCATCCGCGCGGAGTAGACGACCATCGTCGCCATCGAGACCGTCACCGGCACCGGGTCGCGGTGCGTGACGACGACGGTGAGGCCCGGGAACACCGCGTCCAGCACCGGCAGCTGCTCGAGGTGCTGCGGCGACTTGAGCAGCCACCGCCGTCCGCCGCGCACGTGCTGGAGCGCCCGCAGCTGCGTCCGCAGGTAGCGGTAGTGCGGGGTCTGGTCGTGGTCGAGGTAGTAGTCGCGCCACGCCGGCACCTCGGCGACGGTCTCGAAGAACATCGTCGAGAAGTCGTTGGCCAGGAGCTGGATCTCCTCGTGCACGTGGTCCGTCGTCATCTCGTGCATCAGCGCGAAGTGCGGCATCGCGGCGTTCATGAAGTCGACCGCCAGGTCCGAGCGCGTACGCCGCGGGTCCGGCTCGAGACCCACCTCCGCCGGCAGGGGCAACGGCTCCATGCTCTCCCAGTAGGGCAGGGTGCGGAACGTCGGACCGGCCGCGAGCAGGTTGTGCAGGTGGGTGGTCCCGGTGCGCGGGAGACCGGCGATCACCACCGGCGGCACCAGCTCGATCTCGTGGATCTCCGGGTGCCGGGCGAGCAGGTCGGTGAGCAGCAGCCGGTTGCGCAGCATCTGCAGCAGCTGGGAGTGGAGGTTCAGCCGCCCCGGCCCGTCGAGACCGTCGATGTCGCGCATCGCGGCGAGAAGGAGGTCGAGCCGCTCCTCGTAGTCCCGGGCACCGAAGTCGCTGAGACCGGTCTCGGCACGTGCCTGCGCGTGCAGCGCCGCCGAGTCGAGCGGACAGGCCTCGGCCATCTGGTCCATGAGTGCGCGGATCTCGTCGATCTCGGGCGAGAACGACGGGTGGTCGAGGTCGTCGAGCCGTATGGACATGAGGTGCACCCTTCTGTCGGTGTGACGGCGATTACGTTACGGTCGGTTTCGTAATGACGACAGCCCCCGGTAGACCACGTGATCGGCGCATCGACAGCGCCGTGCTCGCCGCGACCGCCGAGCTGCTCGTCGAGGTCGGGTACGCCGACCTGACGATCGCCGCCGTGGCCGACCGGGCACGCACGACCAAGCCCGCGATCTACCGGCGCTGGCGCTCGAAGGCGCACCTGGTGCACGAGGCCGCCTTCCCGACCGACGCGGACCGCGTGCAGGTGCCGTCGACCGGTTCGCTGGACACCGACCTGCGTGCCATGGTGCGCGCCTGTGTCGACGTCTTCGCCCATCCGGTCGCGCGGGCAGCGGTGCCCGGCCTGATCGCGGAGTTCGCGGCGGACCGCACCCTGCACGCGGCGCTCGTCGAGCGGCTCGCGGACGGGCCGCTGGGCACGGCGCGTGACCGGCTCGCCGGCGCTGCCACCGATCCGGATGCCGTCATCGAGGCCATGGCCGGCACGACCCTGCTCGCACTCCTCTTCCGCGGCGGCGACGACCTCGACGACGCCTGGATCGACCGCACCACCACCCTTCTCCTGAAAGGCATCGCCCCATGAGCGCAGAGACGTGGGAGTCCACGCAGGCCTGGCACGAGCTGCTCGACGGCCTCAGGGAGCTCGACCAGAGCTTCCTCGCCGGCGACCGGGCCGTGTCCGGCGAGCGAGCGGTCGTCGACGGCTACCGGATGCTGACGACGATCCTGGGCGTCGGCCTGGACACCTACCTGTACGCCGAGCCGAGTCGCCCGGTCTTCGTCGACACCGTCACGCCGTTCCGCCGCGACCGGCGCTGGGGCGGCGACAACACCGACTCCTACTACGCGTACGTCGTGCTGGACCCGACGCGGACGTACCGCATCCACGGTCACCGCGGCGACAGTGCCTACTTCTCCATCACCGTCTACAACGAGCCCTCCCCCGGAGCCTGGTCGGACCGGGTGATCGGCGTCGTCAACGACAGCGACCTGACCTTCGACGCCGACGGGCGCTTCGAGATGGTCTTCGGGCCGTCCCGTCCCGAGGGGTACGCCGGCGTCTTCGTCGAGCTCGCCCCGGATGCCGCCGTCGCGCTCACCCGTGACTACCAGGTCGACCCGCTCACCGGACGTCGCGTGGAGTGGGAGGTCGAGGCCCTCGACGAGCCCGACCCGGTCCGGCGCACGGACGCGGACACCGCGCAGGCCTTGCGCTCGACGCTGACCTGGATGCGCACGACGTTCTCGATCGTGCCGTTGGCGGTCGGGGTCCGCAACGACGACGAGCGCCACGACCTCGGCCACGAGATCGCCCAGGTCGCGAACACCTTCGGGACGCCGTACCAGGTGCCCGACTTCAACTTCGGCTGGTCGGCGACCGACGCCTGCTACTCCTTCGGCAGCTACGACCTCGAGCCCGACGAGGCCCTGGTCGTCACCCACCGACCGCCGACCTGCCGCTTCTGGAACGTCATCGCGTGGAACCAGTTCATGGCCGGCCACAACGTCACCGACGGCCGCATCTCGATCAACCACGGCACCGCCGTACCCAATGCCGACGGCACGGTCACGACCGTGATCGCCCGCTCCCAGCTCGAGCACCCCAACGCGATCAGCACCCTCGACCAGCAGGCCGGCAACCTGGCCTTCCGCTGGTTCCTCGCCGACGCCGTCCCGGAGCCGCCGGACGTGCGCCTGGTGAAGATCGACGAGGCGCCCACCACCGTGTTGTAGGCCCCACCGAAGCGCGACGGCTCGGCAGGCCTGAGAATCGCGGCATGACCACGACGATCCTGCGAGGCGGCCGCGTCATCGATCCCGAGGCCGGGACGGAGTCCGTCGCCGACGTCGTCGTCCGCGACGGAAGGGTCGCGGAGATCTCGACGACGCCCGTCCTGGATGCCGACGCCACCGTCGTCGACGTCAGCGGCCTCGTGGTGGGGCCGGGCTTCGTCGACCTGCACAGCCACGTGCACTCCATCGCCGGTCAGCGCCTGCAGGCGTTCGACGGGGTGACGACGAACCTGGACCTCGAGGCCGGGCTGATGCCGATCGAGCGGGCGTACGCCGAGGCCGCCGCGGCCGGGCGCGTCCTCAACTACGGCTTCTCGGCGTCGTGGTCCGACGCCCGCGGCCAGGTGCTGGCAGGCGTGGTCCCCAACGCCCGCTTCGACAGCTCGACCGACCTGCTCGGCAACCTCGACTGGCAGCGCACCTCGTCCCCGGCCGAGCTCGCCGCCTGGCTCGAGCTGCTGGAGGGCGAGCTCGCCGCCGGCGCACTCGGCATCGGCGTGCTGATGGGCTACGCGCCGCGCTCGGACCCGGCGGAGTACCTCGCGGTCGCGCGGCTCGCCGCGGCCGCCGGAGCGCCGACCTTCACCCACGTCCGCGAGCTGGTCGAGGCCGACCCGACCACACCGATCGACGGGTCCCGCGAGGTCGCGATCGCCGCAGCGGAGACCGGCGCCGCGATGCACCACTGCCACGTCAACAGCACCTCGCGTCGTCACGTCGACCGGGTGCTCGGCACCCTCGAGGACGCCCGCGCCGCAGGGTCGCGGGTGACGGTCGAGGCGTACCCCTACGGCATGGGCAGCACGAGCGTCGGCGCCTTCTTCCTGGCGCCCGACCGGCTCCCTGCCTGGGGCCTGGTCCCGTCCAGCATCGTGCTGGTCGGCACCGGCGAGCGGATCGCCGACGTACGCCGCCTCGAGGAGGTCCGGACGCTCGACCCGGGCGCGACCTGCATCGTGGAGTTCTTCGACGAGCGCGACGAGCGGGACCGGGAGCTGCTCCGCCGGGCCCTGGCCTTCCCCGACGCGATCGTCGCCAGCGACGCGATGCCGCTGGAGTGGCCCGACCACCGCGCCGACACCCGCGAGTGGCCGCTCCCGCCTGGTGCCTCGACGCACCCGCGCACCGCCGGTACCTTCGCCCGCAGCCTGAGGCTGATGGTCCTCGAGCACGAGCTCTGGAGCTGGCCCGAGGCCTTCCGGCGCTGCTCCTACCTGCCCGCCCGGGTCCTCGACCAGGTGGCGCCGGCGATGCGCACGAAGGGCCGCCTCGCGGCCGGAACCGACGCCGACCTCGTCGTCCTCGACCCCGCCGCGGTCACCGACCACGCGACGGTCGCCGACCCGGTCCGGCCGTCCGCCGGGGTGCGTCACCTGCTGGTCGGTGGCAGCTTCGTGATCCGCGACGGCGAGCTCGATCCCGATGCCTACCCGGGACGCGCCGTGCGCGGGGAGATGCGCTGACCCGACGGACCAGGCAGGACGGCCACTAGGCCGGGCTCTGCTGGGCGCGCAGCGCCACCCAGGCGTCCGCGCGCACCTGAGGGTCCAGGAGCGACCTGTCCAGCAGCCCCTCGATCCGAGCGACCCGATGACGCACCGTGTTGCGGTGGACTCCCAGGTCCTCGGCGGCCTTGAGCAGCGAGCCGTGGTGTCGCAGGTACGACTCGAGCGTCTCGACGAGCTCCCGGTCGCCCTCGAGCGGAGCGAGGTACGACCGTGCGAACGCCTGCGCGCTGGCCGGGTCGAGGAGCGAGAGCACGCCCTGCCGGATCCCCTCGGACCACGACACGACGGGCGCGTCGGCGGTGGTCAGGCGGAGACCGTGACCGGCCGTCTCGTGGCTGGCGGCCACCGAGGTGCCCGGCTCGCCGATGCCCACCCGCAACCCGTCGTCGGCCAGGCCGCGTGCGACCGCCGCGACGTCGGCAGCCGCCGGCAGCACGACCACGAGCTCCGGCTCCCCGTCCCCGGTCGCGACGATCGCGGCGAGCTCGGGCGCCGCCTCGTGGCGGCCCCAGGCGTCCTCGAGCCCGGCCGGGGATCCCGCGACACGGAGCACGGTCGCCCGCCGGGGCAGGCGGACGCGCGAACCGGTCCCGGTCGTGAGCAGCACCTTGGCGGTGCGGTCGTCGCCGGCGACGAGCAGCTCGACCGCCCGGGTGCGGAGCCGCCGTTCGGCCTCGCGACCCGCCCGCCGACGTTCCTCGGCGAGACTGAGCAGGGCGACGGCGGTGGTCATCGTGCTGCGCTGGGCGTCCGCGACCCGACCGAGGAACCCGACCACGAGGTAGCGGTCCGGCCGGCCCTTCACGCCGAGGGGATGCAGCAGCACGGTGCCGCCCGGGGTGGTCAGGCTGGCCGCCGCCCGCAATCCCTCGCGGCGCACCTTCGCCACCGCGCCTTCGACGGCGCTCGCGTCGAAGAGCTCCGGCCGAGCCCCGAGCGGTCCGAGCACGGGGAGGGCGTCGCGGCCGACGATCGCGGCCATCGCTCCCACCTGGGCCAGCGCGCCGAGCAGCACCTGCGGCTCGTCCTCGCGCAGGGCGGCCTGGGTGAGCGTGCGCTGGGACTCGAGCGCCGCCACGGCCGCCGACGCCTCCTCGCGCTGGAGCTGGGCCGCGAGGGTCCGGCTGATCGTCACGAACCGGGTGTCGCGAGGGACCTCGAACAGGTCGACTCCGTGCCGACGACAGGCGTCGGCCAGCTCCACCGGGGCCGCCGAGTAGGTGAGCCCCACGGCCAGGCCGATCGCGACCACGCCGGCGCCGGCGAGCCGGCCGACGTACCCCTCCCACTCCTGCGTCCAGCCGGCCGTGTCCAACCCGGTCGTCAGCAGGACCTCGCCGCCCTCGAGGAACGGCGCCGGGTCGTGGAGCTCGCTGGTGGCCACCCACCTCACGGGCTCCTCCCGGCGCTCGTCGACGATCGGGACCAGGCGCAGAGCGGCGTCGTCGAGCAGGTCGGCGAGGACGGTCACGATGACATGATCGCACAACTCCATGACGGAGATTGTGCAGGAATGACATAGGGCAGGGCGAGCTCCGGACCCTACCGTCGTCGCTGTACCGGACAGCGACACGCGGAGGACAGCATGACCACGAGGACCACGACCACCGGCGGGCCGACCCTGCCCCAGGAGCGTCGCCTGGCGACCGCGATCCCGGGTCCGAGGTCGCAGGAGCTGCACGCACGCAAGTCCGCCGCGGTCGCGACCGGCGTGGGCACCACCCTGCCGGTCTACGTGACCGCGGCCGGTGGCGGCGTGCTGGTCGACGTCGACGGCAACTCGCTGATCGACCTCGGCTCCGGCATCGCGGTCACCACCGTCGGCAACAGCGCGCCCCGCGTGGTCGCGGCGGTCCAGGAGCAGGTCGCCGCGTTCACCCACACCTGCTTCATGGTCACGCCGTACGCCGGGTACGTCGAGGTCGCCGAGGCACTCAACACGATCACGCCGGGCGACCACGAGAAGCGCACGGCCCTCTTCAACTCCGGCGCCGAGGCCGTGGAGAACGCGGTGAAGATCGCTCGGACCCACACGGGGAAGACGGGCGTCGTCGTCTTCGACCACGCCTACCACGGCCGCACCAACCTGACGATGGCGATGACCGCGAAGAACATGCCCTACAAGAGCGGCTTCGGCCCGTTCGCCTCGGACGTCTACCGCGCCCCGCTGTCCTACCCGTTCCGGGACGGCGAGGTCGACGGTGCCCAGGCCGCGGCCCGGGCGATCGACGTCATCGAGAAGCAGGTCGGGGCGGACAACCTCGCCGCGATCGTGATCGAGCCGATCCAGGGCGAGGGCGGTTTCATCGTCCCGGCCGAGGGGTTCCTGCCCGCGCTCGTGACCTGGTGCCGCGCCAACGACGTCGTCTTCGTCGCCGACGAGGTGCAGACCGGCATCGCCCGCACCGGCGAGATGTTCGCGGTCGACCACGAGGGAGTCGTCCCCGACCTGGTCGTGACCGCCAAGGGCCTGGCCGGCGGGCTGCCGCTCTCGGCCGTCACCGGCCGCGCCGACATCATGGACTCCGCCCACGTGGGTGGCCTCGGCGGCACCTACGGGGGCAACCCGCTGGCCTGCGCCGCGGCGCTCGCCGTGCTCGAGACGATCGAGACCGACAACCTGGTCGAGCGGGCCGTCAAGATCGGCTCCCTGATGACCCGACGGCTGCTCGCCCTGAGCGAGCGCGACGCACGCGTCGGCGAGGTCCGCGGCCGCGGTGCGATGCTCGCCGTGGAGCTCGTCAGGCCCGGAACCACGGAGCCCGACGCCGACCTCGCCAAGCGGGTGGCCGCCGCCGCCCACGAGCGCGGCGTCGTCGTCCTCACCTGCGGCACCTACGGCAACGTGCTCCGCTTCCTACCGCCCCTGTCGATCGGCGACGCCCTGCTCGAGGAAGCCTGCGACGTGCTCGACGAGGTCTTCGAGGTCACCCGATGACGACGCTGCTCGACGCACCCACGAGCGTGTCCCTCCAGCCGGAGGTCGCCGACGGCGCCACCGTCCTCGCCGACGCCCGCTCGCAGCTGGCCGCCGCGATCGAGGTGCTCGAGTACGACGACAGCGTCTACGCGATGCTGGCGACGCCGCGCCGCGAGGTCACCGTCTCGATCCCGCTGCGCCGCGACGACGGCAGTCAGGAGGTGCTGGTCGGTCACCGGGTGCAGCACAACTTCTCCCGCGGTCCGGCCAAGGGCGGCCTGCGCTACTCGCCCGACGTGACCCTCGACGAGGTGCGCGCCCTGGCGATGTGGATGACCTGGAAGTGCGCCCTGCTCGACGTCCCGTACGGCGGCGCGAAGGGCGGCGTACGGATCGACCCGCGCGGCTACTCGCCCGCCGAGCTCGAGCGCGTCACCCGCCGCTACACCTCCGAGATCAGCCCGCTGATCGGGCCCGAGCGAGACATCCCCGCGCCCGACATCGGCACCGACGAGCGCACCATGGCGTGGATGATGGACACCTACTCGGCCCAGCAGGGCTACACGGTCCTCGGCGTCACGACCGGCAAGCCGATCAGCCTGGGCGGCTCGCTGGGCCGGGCCACCGCCACGTCGCGAGGCGTCGCCCACGTCGCCTTCGCCGCGCTCGCCGACCGCGGCATCGCGTCGACCGGCGCCACTGCTGCGGTCCAGGGCTTCGGCAAGGTCGGCCGGTACGCCGCCCGGTTCCTCGCCGAGGCCGGCGTGCGGGTGGTCGCGGTCTCGGACCAGTACGGCGCGATCGCCGACGAGGCGGGCCTCGACGTCGTCGCGCTCGAGGCGCACGTCGACGCGACCGGCTCGGTCGTCGGCTTCGTCGGCTCCGACGTCCTCGAGAGCGCCGCGCTGCTCGAGCTCGACGTCGACCTGCTGGTCCCGGCGGCGGTCGAGGGCGTGCTGAACGCCGGTAACGCCCACCGGGTCAGGGCGAAGGTCATCGTCGAGGGTGCCAACGGCCCGACCACGCCCGAGGCCGACGAGGTGTTCCGCAGCAACGGCGTCCTGGTCGCCCCGGACATCCTCGCGAACGCCGGCGGCGTGGTCGTCTCCTACTTCGAGTGGGTGCAGGCCAACCAGGCCTTCTGGTGGAGCGCCGACGAGGTCGAGGCCCGGCTCGCCACCCGCATGGACATCGCCTGGCGCGCCGTCAACGCGCACGCCCGCCGGCTCGGCGTACCGCTGCGCGCGGCCGCCACCGCCCTCGCCGTCGAGCGGGTCGCCCAGGCGCACCTGCTCCGTGGCCTCTACCCGTGACCGACCGACCGGAGACCTCCTCATGACGATCACCACCGACGCGACCTCCCTGGTCCCCGCCTCCGTGCACGCCACCATCAGCGCGCTCGACCCCGGCCACGGACAGCACCTCGACGGCGACGGGCTCGCGGCCGTCGACGGCCGTACCTTCGCCGTCCTCGACAAGGCGACCGGCGCCCACCTCGCGACCTTCGCGGACGGCGGCGCTCCCGAGGCGATCGCGGCCGTCGACGCGGCGGCCGCCGCCTTCCCGGCCTGGGCCGCCACCCCGCCCCGGCAGCGGAGTGATGCCCTGCACGGCGCCTTCGCCCTGATGACCGAGCGTCGCGAGGAGCTCGCAGCGCTCATCTCCGCCGAGAACGGCAAGTCCCTGACCGACGCCCGCGCCGAGGTCGGGTACGCCGCCGAGTTCTTCCGCTGGTTCGCCGAGGAGGCGGTCCGTCCCGAGGGCGGCTACGCCGAGTCGCCGAACGGCGGCACCCGGACGATCGTGACCAGCCGTCCGGTCGGGGTCGCCGCGCTGGTCACCCCGTGGAACTTCCCGGCGGCGATGGCGACCCGCAAGATCGGCTCGGCCCTCGCGGCCGGCTGCACCGTCGTGCTGAAGCCTGCCACCGAGACCCCGCTGACCGCCCTCGCCGTGGCGCGGATCCTCGAGGAGGCGGGAGTCCCGGCCGGTGTCGTCAACGTCGTCACCGGCACCGATCCTGGCGCGATCGTCGGCACCTGGCTCGCCGACGCCCGGGTCCGCAAGATCTCCTTCACCGGCTCCACCGGCGTCGGCCGGCTGCTGCTCGGCCAGGCCGCCGAACGCGTGGTGAACTCCTCGATGGAGCTCGGCGGCAACGCCCCGTTCGTCGTGGCCGCCGACGCCGACATCGAGGCGGCGGTGGCCGGCGCGATGATCGCCAAGTTCCGCAACGGTGGCCAGGCCTGCACGGCGGCCAACCGCTTCTACGTGCACGCCGACGTGGCGGCCGAGTTCGTGGCGCGCTTCGGAGCAGCGATCGAGGACCTCGTGGTCGGCAGCCCGTTCGACGAGGCCACCACGATCGGCCCGATGATCAGCGCGAAGGCGGTCGGCAACCTGACGTCGCTGGTCGACGACGCGATCGCCCGCGGGGCGCGGATCAGCCACCGGGCGCCGAGCACCACGCTGGCCGGGCACTTCTACCCGCCGACCCTGCTGACCGACGTACCCCCGGACGCGGAGGTCGTGCGCACCGAGGCCTTCGGACCCGTCGCACCCGTCGTCACCTGGAGCGACGAGGCCGACCTGCTCCGCCAGGTCAACGACACCGAGCTCGGGCTCGCGAGCTACGTCTACTCCCGCGACCTGCGCTGGGCGCTGCGGCTCGCCGAGCGGATCGAGGCCGGCATGGTCGGCATCAACCGCGGTGTGGTCTCCGACCCGGCCGCCCCGTTCGGCGGCGTCAAGCAGAGCGGCCTCGGCCGTGAGGGCGCCCGCGAGGGCGTCCGGGCGTTCACCGAGACGCAGTACTTCTCGGTCGACTGGACCTGAGACCGCTCGCAGCCGACGTCAGCTCGCCAGCGGCGGGACGCGAGAGTTTCATCGGCCGGCCGACAAAGCTGTTGCTTGGACGATGAAGCTTTGTCGTCCAAGCGTGAGTTTCATCGGCCGACCGATGAAACTCACGCGGACGGCAGATCAGGCCGAGCGCCCGGACTCCGGCACGACGTTCACCCCGCTGCGCCCGGCAGCGGGGTGACGCTGCGGATCAGCTTCTTGTTGACGAACTCCTCCATGCCGAAGCGCCCGAGCTCGCGACCGAAGCCGGACCGCTTGACGCCGCCGAAGGGCAGCTCGACGCCGTCGAGCAGGACGCCGTTGACGAACACCATGCCGGCGTCGATCGCGTCCGCGACGCGGGCGGCCTGCTCAGGGTCGGTCGTGAAGACGTAGGAGCCGAGACCGTAGGGGGTGTCGTTGGCGAGCTCGATCGCGGCCTGCTCGCTCCCGGCCGAGAAGACCATCGCGACCGGGCCGAAGAACTCCTCGTGGTAGGCGTCGTGCTCGGCCCGGACGCCGGTGAGCACGGCCGGCGGGAAGTGCGCGCCGGACCGTGCCCCGGCGGTCGCGATCTCTGCGCCGGCGGCGACGGCCCGGTCGACCTGGTCCTGGAGTCGTTCGGCCGCTGCCAGGGAGGACAGCGGCGCGACGGCGTCGCCGCGCCCGAGCACGGCGGCCGTGAACCGCTCGACGAACGGCTCGTAGAGGTCCTCGGCGACGATGAACCGCTTCGCGGCGTTGCACGCCTGGCCGGCGTTGTCGAGCCGTGCCTCCACGGCGGCCTCGACGGTGGCGTCGAGGTCATCGGTCGACAGCAGCACGAACGGGTCGGATCCGCCGAGCTCGAGCACGACCTTCTTGAGGTGCCGTCCCGCGAGCTCGGCCACGGCGGCACCGGCGCGCTCGGAGCCTGTCAGTGAGACCCCGGCGACCCGCGGGTCCGCGATCATCGTCGCGACCTGGTCGTTGGTGGCGTAGACGTTGACGTAGGCGCCCGCCGGGACGCCGGCGTCGGTGAAGATCTGCTGGATCGCGGCGGCCGACTCCGGGCACTGCGGCGCGTGCTTGAGCAGGATGGTGTTGCCGACTGCGAGGTTGGGGCCGGCGAACCGAGCGACCTGGTAGTACGGGAAGTTCCACGGCATGATCCCGAGCAGCGCGCCGTACGGCGACCGGCGGATGACGGCCGAGCCGTCGCCGGCGAGCAGCTCGACCTGCTCGTCGGCCAGGAACTCCTCGGCGTGGTCGGCGTAGTAGCCGTAGATCTCCGCGGCGAAGTCGACCTCGCCCAGCGCCTCCTCGACCGGCTTGCCCATCTCGCGGGTGATGATCGCGGCCAGGTCCTCGCGCCGCTCGGTGTGCAGCTCGGCGACCCGGCGCACCAGCGCGGCGCGCTCGGCGGTGGTGGAGGCCCGGCCCCAGGTGCGGGCGTCTGCGGCAGCGGCGAGCGCCTCCTGGATCTGGACGTCTGTCGCGGTCGGGTACTCCCGGACGACCTCGCCGGTGGCGGGATCGGTGACGGCGTAGTCAGCCATGGTGCAGCTCCTCAAGGTAGGTGGGCCAAGCGTCTCAGGGGATCAGTCGTCCGGCGATCTGCGTCCCGACCCGGACGGCACCGTCCACGTGCTGGAAGCCGAGCCCGGCGACGTCGCTGCTCCCGAAGTGCAGCGGGCCGACGCTCTGCTTGAGGGTCGGCATGAAGCGCGTGATGCCGCCGGGACCGAAGCTGGTCCCGTAGGCCCCGCCGGTCAGGGCCTCGGTGTGCCACTGGCTCTCGACGTAGCTCACCGGCTCCAGGGCCTCGTCGCCGAAGTAGACGGCCAGGGACGCGAGCACCCGCGACCGGCGCTCGTCGGTGTCGAGCACCGCCAGCTCGTCGGCGTGCACGTCGGACACGAAGCCCACCAGCGTGCCTCCGGCGTCGCCGTCGAGCGTGTTGTCGTAGATCTCGTGCACCAGCTCGTACGGCGCGAAGCCGGTGCCGCTCAGCCCGCCGTCGCGCCAGAACGGCGCGGCGTACCGGGCCTGCACCTTCAGCACGAAGCCGAAGGACTGGTGCATCCGCGCCTGCGTGTGCAGCGGCGGCAGCGACGGGGTGAAGCGCACCCGCTGCACGTGGGTCGGCGGCACGGCGACGACCACGTTCGACGTGGTCAGCGCGGCGCCGTCGACGACCACGACCGCGCCGTCCTCGGACCAGGTGATGCCGGTGACGTCGGCACCGAGCCGGACCCGGTCACCGAGCCTCTCGGCCAGCGCCAGCGGCACCGACTGGAGGCCGCCGACGACCCGCCGGTCGAGGATGAAGTCGGCGTCGACCAGGTTGCTGAACGTCCCGGCGCTGGCCGCCATCAGCACGGCCTGCAGCGCCGAGATCTGGTGCACCGGCTTGGTGAGCATCGCCGGGCCGATGTAGAGACCGATGTTGTCCCGCGCCTCCTCGTCGGCGCAGTTCGCCTCGAGCCACGCCGCGAAGGTGGTGCGGTCGAGCTCGGCGGCACCGGGCATCTCCCAGGGTCGCTCGGGGTCCATCCGGTGGGCGAGGTCGTCGAGCAGCTCGGTGACGTGCGCCATCGCGGCGGCGGTCCCGGGGCTGACCGGGATGTCCGGTCCCTCGAACCGGCGCGGCCCGCCGTCGCGGGGCACGTAGAGAGAGGCGCCGTCGCGGTGGCGCGGGTAGGTCCCCAGCCCCAGCTCGTCGAGCAGGCCGATCAGGGCGTCCTGGTCGGGCGAGACCCACTGCCCGCCGACCTCGAAGGCGACGCCGTCGTGGGTCTCGGTGCTCAGCCGGCCGCCGACGCGGTCGCGTGCTTCGAGCACCAGCACCGAGCGGCCGGCCTGCTCGAGCCGGTACGCCGCGGTGAGCCCGGTGACTCCGGCGCCGATCACGATGACGTCGTACTGGGGTTCCATGGTGTGTGCTCCTTAGAGGGGGCCGGACGAGACGCAGAGCGCACCAGCAGTGTGGCCGGTGGCGGTTCGCGCGAGGGCGACGACCAGGGCGCCGTACGGCGCGCGCCACTGGCTGTGCGGCGGCTGGGGCGCCAGGGGCACGGCCGCGCAGTTGGTGACCGGGACGCCGGCCACGAAGACGGCGACGTCGGCCGGGCGGTCGGTCCGCGCCTCGACGTGGACCGCACCGTCGCGCTCGACGGCGGTCAGGCTCAGCGACACCGGTCCGTCGCCCGGCGCTCCGTCTCGGAGGGTCGGGGCGGACGTCGCGAGGCGGGGCGTGCGGGCGGGCGGGGTGCGCAGGCGCGACGACTGCTCGAACGCGTAGCCGTACCGCAGCAGGTTGCTGTCGTCGTAGGCCCTGCCCGCGATCGTCAGCCCGACCGGCATGCCGATGTCGGCGCGGGTCCCCATCGGCACGGTGACCGTGGGGATCCCCAGGTGCCGCACGACGAGGTTGCCGTTCGCCACCCAGGTGCCGTTGCGCCACGCCAGCGCGGCCGAGTCCGGGTCCACGTCGGCGTCCGCCGGTCCGATGTCGGCGACGGCCGGGAAGACGACGGCGTCCAGGCCCAGGTCGTCGAGCCAGTCCTCGAAGTCGAGGCGGCGCGTGGCCTCCAGGCCCTGCAGCCCCTCGGCGATCGTCGGGATCTCCGCCAGGGGCAGCAGACCGGCCCGGGCCCGGGTCACGTAGTCGGCGACGTCGAAGTCGTGCTCGCCGTACTGGTCGAGCAGCGCGCCGTCGGGCTGCGGGAAGATCGCCGGCCCGTCCACGTCCGCCAGGTGGTTCAGGGCAGGGTCGCCGTTGGCCTCGAGGAAGTCGTCCCAGGCCAGCATCGACAGGTCCCAGATCTCGTGCTCGGCGAACTCCGCCGGCACCAGTCCCCGATCGACCATCGACCGGGTCCCGGGTCGGTCGTTCTCGTAGTTCGACACCACCGGGAAGTCCACCTCGACGACCTCGGCACCCAGCGCCTCCAGCTGCTTGCGCGCCGACGACCACAGCGCGACGACCTCGTCGGCGGTCTCGATCGGGCGATCGGCACCGCCGTCCGCGCCGATGTACATCCGGGGCACACCGAGCCGCTTGCCGGCCAGGGCTCCCCCGTCGCGGAGCCCGGCGTAGTCCGTCGGCCGCACCTCGGAGGCGGCGGGCAGCTCCACCCACGGCTGCACCCGCCAGAAGTCGCCCCGGGTCTCGCTGTCGTCGGCGACGACCACCTCGAGCACGGCGAGCAGGTCGTCCACCGTCCGGGTGTGCGGCACGACGACGTCCATGGTCGGCACCAGCGGCCAGTTCCCACGCATCGAGATCACCCCGCGCGACGGCGTGTAGGCGACCAGCGCGTTGTTGGAGGCAGGCGCCCGGCCGGAGGACCAGGTCTCCTCGCCGAGACCGAAGGCCGCGAAGCTGGCGGCCGTCGAGGTGCCGGACCCGTTGGAGGATCCGGAGCCGAAGGCGGACGTCAGGTACGCCGCGTTGTAGGGACTCTCGGCCCGGCCGTAGACGCCGCGCTGCATGCCCCCGTTGGCCATCGGAGGCATGTTCGTCAGGCCGACCAGGACGGCACCGGCCGCCCGCAGCCGCTCGATGGTGAACGCGTCGCGCTGGGCGACCAGGTCCGCGAAGGCGGGCGATCCCGCTGCGACCGTCAGGCCCTCGGCCTGGTAGCTGTCCTTGGCCGTGTACGGGATGCCGTCCAGCGGGCCCCTGGCCTCGCCCCGCGCCCGGCGGGCGTCGGAGGCCGCGGCGTCGGCGAAGACCGACGGGTTGAGCACCGGGACGGAGTTGAGCGCGATGCCGGCACGGTCGTAGGCGGCGATCCGGTTCAGGTAGGCCGCGACCAGCTCGACGCTGGTGGTCTCCCCCGCCTCGAGCGCCGCGCCCAGGTCGGCGATGCTCACCTCGACGACGTCGATCACGACCGCACCGCCTTCGGCTGCTGCTGGGTGATGCAGTGGATGCCGCCGCCGCGGGCCAGGATCGGCCGGGCGTCGAGCATGACCACCTCGCGGCCCGGGTAGGCCTCCGCCAGGATCGCCCGGGCGTCCGTGTCGTTCGGGTCGTCGTAGCCGCACGCGATGACGCCGCCGTTGACGACCAGGTGGTTGATGTAGCTGTAGTCGACCCACCCCTCGTCGTCGGTCAGCGTCCGGGGTGCGGGCAGCTCGACGATCTCGAACGGCTTGCCGTCCACGTCGCGCGCCTCGCGCAGCACCGCGAGGATCTCGCGGGTGATCGCATGGTCCGGGTGCGAGGCGTCGTCCTGCACGTGCACCAGCAGCCGGCCCGGCGACGAGATCGCAGCGACCATGTCCACGTGGCCCTTGGTGCCGAAGTGGCCGGCGTCGCGGTGGAGCCCGCGGGGCAGCCAGACCGCGTGCGTGGCGCCGATCGTGCGGGCCAGCTCGGCCTCGACGTCGGCCCTGGTCGCGCCGGGGTTGCGCAGGGGGTCGAGCTGGACAGTCTCGGTGAGGAGGACCGTGCCGTTGCCGTCGACCTGGAAGCCGCCGCCCTCGTTGACCAGGGCGCTCGTCACGGTGGTGGCCCCGGACAGGTCGGCGACCGTCCGTCCCACCTGGGCGTCCATGTCCCACCGGGTCCAGGGCTGCTGGCCCCAGCCGTTGAAGACCCAGTCGACCGCGCCGAGGCTGCCGGCCTGGTCCAGCACGAACGACGGGCCGATGTCACGGAGCCAGGCGTCGTCCATGCCCACCTCGACCAGCTCGACCGCGTCGCTCACGTAGCGGCGCGCCCGGTCCCGGTCGCGGGGGTCGACGAGCATCGTGACCGGCTCGAAGTCCGAGACCGCGTTGGCCACGGCCGACCACGTCTGCCGAGCCACCTCGGGGTCGTCGTCATAGAGGTCCTCCGGGGGGAAGCCCATCCAGACCTTCTCCTGCTCCGCGGTCTCCGCGGGCATCCGCCACTGCTGGCCGTCGACACTCATCACGCCACCTCAGCCATCTGCTTCGCCGGGACCACGGTCGGGACCGGTCGCACGATGTGCTCCGGATAGAGGACCTTCACCAGGATGACGTACACCCCGATCGCGACCACGGGGCCGACCAGGCTCGACAGGTCGGCCCCGTCGAAGCGAGCCGCGAGCGGACCGACGTACGACGTCGTGTTCAGCCACAGGGACGCGGCGAAGGTGCCGGCACCGAGCGCGGCGAAGCCGGCCCAGTTCACCCCACCGTGGAACCAGAACGGGCTGTCCGGCGTTTCTTCGTGGAGCAGCCGGCCGTCGTAGCTGTTGCGGCGCAGCGTGATGTCGGCGAGGTAGATCGCGATGCAGGGCCCGAGCAGCGCCACCGAGAGCTCGAGGATGTTGTTCAGCGTCGAGGTGAAGTCGGAGACGAACAGCGCGTAGCAGGCCAGCGCGACGCCCAGGGCGCCGTCGAAGAGGACAGTGATGGAGCGCGGCAGCCGGATGCCGACGGCCTGGAGGCAGAGGCCCGAGCTGTACATCGTCAAGATGTTGTTGGTGACGCAGCCGAGCACGATCATCAGCAGGAAGACGGGGTAGAACCACCCGGGCAGCACCTCGGCCAGGCTGGTCTGCGGGTCGTTCATGTCGACCAGGCTCCCGGCGAGCACGCCGATCCAGCCGAGGGCGACCGCCGGGATGAACCCGCCCAGCGTGGTGAACGCCGCGACGGCGGGCTTGGAGACATCAGCCGGCAGGTAGCGCGCGTAGTCGG
Source organism: Nocardioides sp. Root1257 (assembly GCF_001425175.1). Classification (GTDB taxonomy): domain Bacteria; phylum Actinomycetota; class Actinomycetes; order Propionibacteriales; family Nocardioidaceae; genus Nocardioides. Next base: position 984,125 of record NZ_LMDV01000001.1, read on the forward strand.
CCGAGATGCCCCACGAGAGCGGCGACGACGCGATCACGGTGATGCCGAGCAGCATCGTGCCCCAGAGCATGCCGCCGCTCGGCCGGATCGAGGCGTCGGCGACGTAGCCCCAGTCCGCCTGGGTGACCACGTACCCGCCGAGCACCACCATCGCCGCGGCGAGCACGGCGGTGAACACCCCGCTCATCCGCAGGATCGTGGCGTGACCGTAGACGCTGATGACGAGCGTGACCGCGGCGGTCGCGACCACCACGAGGAACTTGGTCGGCCGGTCGGTCGCGAGTCCGAGGTGGTCGGCGAGGGCGAAGCCGGCCAGCGAACCGAGGCAGAGGTTGATCGCCTCGTAGGCGATGAACGACGGCCAGTTGAAGAGCCCGGTGTAGACCCGGTTGCCGCGGACCCCGAACATGCTGCGCGAGATCACGCTGCTCGGGGCGCCGGCCGGCGGGCCACTCGTCGCGAGGACGCCGATCGCGACCCAGAAGAGGTTGCCGACCAGCACCACGGCCATGCCCTGCCACACGTTGAGCCCGAGGACCATGAGCAGCCCACCCAGCACGATGTAGAGGTAGTTGACGTTCGCAGCCGCCCAGACCCAGAAGAGCTCCCGGGGCCGGCCGTGGCGCTCCGACGCCGGCACGTAGTCGATGCCACGCGCCTCGATGTGCCCGAACTGGTCGGCGCCTGTCATTCCGTCCGCTGCCATGGTGGCCTCCGTGCTTATTGAGCATCAGATCAATTGCTTGTTGAGCAGGAAGTCAATAATGTGATCTACGTGACGTCAAGGGTTACCGAGCAGAAAGTTCGGATCCGCCGGTCAGCAGCGGACCGCCGGGCCGAGATCGTGGCGGCGGCGATCCGGATCGCGCTGAGCGAGGGACTGGACCAGGTGACCCTGCGCCGGGTCGCCGATGACCTCGGGGTGACCGGGAGCCTGGTCAGCCACTACTTCCCCGCTGTCGACGACCTCCTCGCCGAGGCGTTCAGCGGCGCCGCCGAGGCCGAGCTCGAGGAGACCTTCGCGGCGCTGGCACCCGAGCCGGTCGCCGCGCTGCGCGGCTACCTCGCGGCCCTCGTCGACCAGGCGCGCGACGGGATGAACACGCTGTGGGTGGATGCCTGGCACGCCAGCCGGCGCCGGCCCGCCCTCAACGAGGCGGTACGACGGCTCACCGCGGCCTGGAACGGACGCCTGGCAGGCCTCCTGGCCCGCGGCGCCGCCGACGGCGACTTCGACTGCCCCGACCCGCGCGTCTCGGCGGCCCGGATCATGGCGGTCGTCGACGGCCTCACGGTCCATACCGTGATGCGCGAGACCCTCGACTACTCCTCGGTCGAGGAACTGGTCTTCCTCGTCACCGAGAGCGAGCTCGGCCTGGCTCGCGGCACCCTGGGCTGAGGGGCCGCAGGCGGGCGTTGCCCGCGACGGGCTTGCCGGGAAATGCAGCAAGGGCCTCGGCCAGCGTCTCCGCTGGCCGAGGCCCGACCGGATTCGAACCGGCGCTACCGCCTTGAGAGGGCGGCGTGCTAGGCCGCTACACAACGGGGGCGTGTGCTCTGGAATGTCCTCCCGAGCAACCTGCGAAACTCTAGCGTTAGCCTTCGTGACGCACAAAATCGCGGCTCTTCCGAGCAACCTCGGGGGCCGCGATCTCCGCTGGGATACTAGGACTCGAACCTAGAATAACTGGACCAGAACCAGTCGTGTTGCCAATTACACCATATCCCAATGGCCCGTCTCCGGGCCGAGAAGAAACCTTACACGCGAGGTCCGGAGCCGACCAAAACGCCTGCTCCAGCGGGCGTTTCGGTGGTCGTGCGGACCCCCATCCTGCGGGCCAGGAGCAGGACCAGGGCCAGGTAGACGAGTGACTGCGTCAGCGTCACCGGGATGGTCCACCAGCTGTCGCCAGTGGGGTTGAGCGTCGACGCCATGTCGCTGAAGGCGAGCGCCAGGCCGAACGCGAGCCAGTTGTTGAGGACGTGCATCGCGATGCCCGCCTCCAGCCCGCCGGTGAGCACCACGGCCAGTCCCGCGACGATGCCGAAGGCGAACCGGTCGAAGAAGACCGGGGCGCTCTGGCTCCCGTGGGCGAGGGCGAAGAGCAGCGCCGGGAAGAACACGGCCGCCCAGGCCCCGCCGAGCACGTTGCCGAAGAGGTTGCCGAAGGCCTGGGTCAGGTAGCCGCGGAAGGCGTACTCCTCCCCCGCGGCCTGCAGCGGCGTGAGCAGCAGGATGACGAGCAGGTAGTCCCGCGTCGTGCTGGTGAAGTCGTTGAGGTGCCCGCTCATCTGCGGGTCGTCCGCCGAGGACGGCACGAGCGCCGAGACGACCAGGGTCGCGAACAGGGCGACGAACGCGAGCCCGAAGCAGACCAGCAGCCAGCGCCACCGGATCCGCGGCGCGATCGAGGCGAGCCAACCGGGACGCAAGCCGTGCAGTGCCCGGGTCAGCAGCCAGGCGACGGGGATGGCGCCCGCGAGCGCGAGGTTGAGGTACGCGAGCCCCAAGGGGGTCGGGTGATCGAAGTCGGTGATCCGGGCGAGCTGGTCGCCGACGTCCCGGCCGGCCACCGCGAACCCGACGGCGAACGGCAGCTGGACGAGGAACGGCACGAGGACGAGGAACGACGCGACCAGCAGGAAGACGCCGGCGAACACCCGCCACACGCCGGGCCGGCCGCCCCGTTGGACGAGGTGGTACGGCAGGCCGGGGCCTGGCAGCGCCGGCATGTCAGCCGAGCGCGCTCTGGAGCCGACCCAGCGAGCGCTCGCGGCCGAGCAGCTCCATCGACTCGAAGAGCGGCGGGGAGATCCGGCGACCCGTCACGGCGACGCGCACCGGACCGAACGCGTTGCGCGGCTTCAGTCCCATGCCGTCCACGAGCTCGGCCTGGAGGGCGTCCTGGATCGCGGCGGTCGACCAGCTCTCGAGGGTCTCGAGACGGCTCATCGCACGAGCCACGACGGCGCGGCCGTCGTCGTTGAGCAGCTTCTCCGCATCGGTCGGGTCGACGACGAACGCCGCCTCGTCGACGAAGAGGAAGCCCAGCATGTCGACGGCCTCGGTGAGCTTGTTGATGCGCTCGGCGACCAGCGGCATCGCCTGCTCCAGCAGCTGCGCGTCGGCGTCGCTGACCGGGTCGGAGACCACACCGGCCGCCTTGAGGAACGGCAGCGCGCGGTCGGTGATCTCGTCGACCGACAGCAGCCGCATCTGGGCCGAGTTGATGGCGTCGGCCTTCTTGAGGTCGAAGCGCGCGGGGTTGGGGTTCACGTCACCGATCTCGAACGCGGCGACCATCTCCTCCATCGAGAAGACGTCGCGGTCCGCCGCGATGGCCCAGCCCAGCAGGGCCAGGTAGTTGAGCAGCCCCTCGGGCAGGAAGCCCTGGTCGCGGTAGGCCAGGGCGTGCGCCTCGGGGTCGCGCTTCGAGAGCTTCTTGTTGCCCTCGCCCATCACGAACGGCAGGTGGCCGAACTCCGGCATCACGGTGCCGATGCCGAGCTCGATCAGCGCCGCGTGCAGCGGGATCTGGCGCGGCGTGCTCGAGAGCAGGTCCTCACCGCGCAGCACGTGCGTGATCCGCATCAGGGCGTCGTCGACCGGGTTGACCAGCGTGTAGAGCGGGTCCCCATTGGCGCGGCAGAGCGCGAAGTCGGGGACGTACTGCGTCTCGAACGTCACCTCGCCACGCACCAGGTCCTGCCAGGTGATCGAGCCCTCGGGCATCCGGAACCGGACCACCGACGAGCGGCCCTCCGCCTCCCACGCCGCGCGCTGCGCGGGGTCGAGGTCGCGGCAGAAGCCGTCGTACCCCATCACCTTGGAGCCGGTCGCCTTGCGGCGCGCGTCGACCTCCTCGGTCGTGCAGAAGCAGTCATAGGTGTACGACGACGCGGCGAGCTTGGCGAGGGCGTCCGTGTAGAGGTCGCTGCGCTCGCTCTGGCGGTACGGCGCGTACGGGCCGCCGACCTCCGGGCCCTCGTCCCAGTCGAGGCCGAGCCAGCGCATCAGGTCCAGGATCGCGTCGTACGACTCCTGCGTGCTGCGCTCCTTGTCGGTGTCCTCGATGCGGAAGACGAAGGTGCCACCGTGGTGGCGGGCGAAGGCCCAGTTGAAGAGAGCGGTGCGGACCAGGCCGACGTGCGGGGAGCCGGTCGGGCTCGGAGCCATCCGGACGCGTACGGGGGTGCTCAACGCTGGGCCACCTTGTTCGTGAGAGTGCCGAGACCGGCGATCGAGATCTCGACCTCGTCACCGACCTGCATGGGACCGACGCCCTCGGGGGTGCCGGTGAGGATGACGTCGCCGGGCAGCAACGTCATGACGCTGGTGATGTGGGAGATCAGCGTCGGGATGTCGAAGATCAGGTCCTTGGTGGACCCGTCCTGCTGGAGGTCGCCGTTGAGGTGCGTCTGGATGCTGCGGCCCTCGGCGAAGTCGTGCGGGTCCAGGTCGGTCTCGATCCACGGGCCGAGCGGGCAGAACGAGTCGAAGCCCTTCGCCCGGGTGAACTGCACGTCGCTCTTCTGCAGGTCGCGGGCCGTGACGTCGTTGGCGATCGTGTAGCCGTGGATGACGTCGGTCGCCTGCTCGGGCGGGACGTCGCGGCAGATCCGCCCGATGACGACGGCGAGCTCGCCCTCGAAGTGGAGGTTGTTGGTCTGCTTCGGGTAGAAGATCGGGTCGCCCGGGCCCACCACGCTGGTGTTGGGCTTGAGGAACATCAGCGGCTCGGTCGGGACGTCGTTGCCCATCTCGGCGGCGTGGGCCGCGTAGTTGCGGCCGATCCCCACCACCTTGCTCCGCGGGAGCACCGGCGCCAGCAGGCGCACGTCCTCCAGCTTGTGCTCCTGGTCGAGCAGCTTGACCCCGACGTACAGGGGGTCGCCGGCCAGGGCCACGACCACGCTGTCGGGGTCCGGCTGCCCGAACTCGTCCAGCTCGCCGGTGACCACGCCGTACATGGGGTCCTCGCCCGTGGTGAATCTCGCGATGCGCACCCACCGAGCCTATCGACCCCCGGACTACGGGTAGTCGCCGCCGCTGATGTGGAAGAACTCCTCGAGCGTCGCGACGTGCGTGCGCCGCAGCTCGGCGGCGAGCGCGCGGCCGACGAACCGGAGGTGCCAGGGCTCCGGCGAGTAGCCCGTGACGGCCGTGGAGCCGGGCTGGTAGCGCAAGATGAAGCCGTACTCCCAGGCGTGCTGCGCGAGCCACCGGCCGCCGGGCGTCCGGGCGAAGCAGGCCTCGAAGTCGCAGGCCGGGTTGGCCGGGGTCACGAGGTCCGCCGCGAGCCCGGTCTGGTGCTCGCTGTGGCCGGGCCGCGCCGAGACCTGGTCGGCCGCCTCCTGGCCGCTGCTGGTGACGACGTTCGCGTAGACGCCGGCCTGGTAGTCGTAGGACCGGAACGCGCTCGCGATCTTGAAGCCGAGGTCGGCGTCGTCGCTGGCGTCGAGCAGGCGGGTGAGCTCGCCCGCTGCCGGCGTCGCGACCTGGTAGCCGCGCACCAGGGAGATCGCGGGCCGGTAGTCGGACGGGAGCGGGTGCTTCTTGTTCACGACCACCCAGATGCTGGCGGGATCGGTCGTCGAGTGCTGCGTGCGGTCGAAGACCCGCGCCGGCCCCCCGACGGTCATCGCCGCCGGGGTCGGCGCCACGGCCTCGGGGCGGGTCGGCTGCTGGTGGGTCAACCGCTCGTGGCTCGGGGCGGCGCAGCCGGTCACCACGAGGACGGCCCCCACCCAGATGGCCAGGGCGCAGAGCGCCGTTCTCGTCCTCACGCCCCGTTGACGGGTGCACGGCGACCCGAGGTTGCATGCAACCCTTCTGCTGGCAGGACCCGTCATCAGGGTGAGAGGAGTGGCGTGCGCGACGACGAGCGATCGAGTGAGTTCGTGGCGTTCACGCGCGCCCACCGGACGGACCTGATGCGGACGGCGGCCCTGCTGTGCGCCGGGGACGAGGCCTTCGCGGAGGACGTCGTGCAGACCACCCTGACCCGTCTCTACCTGGCCTGGGGCCGGGTACGACGTGCCGACAGCGCGCTCGCGTACGCGCGACGCAGCCTCACGCACGTCTTCATCGACGAGGCGCGCCGCGCCCACCGGCGCCGCGAGTCGGTGGTCGCCGACCCCGCGCTCGCGCTGGCGAGCGAGCCGGCCACCGCGACCGCCGACCTCGCGACCCGCGAGCTGGTGCGCGCCGCGCTCGCCTCGCTCGGACCACGGCAGCGCGCCGTGGTCGTGCTCCGGCACTGGCACGACCTCGACGTCGCCGAGACCGCACGGATCCTCGGCTGCTCCACGGGCACCGTGAAGTCGCAGAACGCCCGGGCGCTGGCCCACCTGCGCGAGCACCTCGGCACGCTCGACCGGCTGACCCTGGAGGTCTCGTGACGTCCGACGACCTCAAGCACGCGCTCGAGTCCGTGGCCGCGACCGAGCGTCCCGCCACGGACCCCGCTGCCGACCTGGCGCGCGCCCGGAGCGCCGCGCGCCGACGTACCCGTCGCCGCTTCCGCGCCGGCCTCGTGGGCGTGGCCTCGGTGGCCGTGCTGGCCGTCGGCGTGAGTGTCGTCGTCGACGACGACGGGCCGGGCGCGCCCACCGTGATCGCCTCGTCCGGCGTCGAACTGGTGGCGAAGACGTTCGAGGCGACGCCGTACACCTTCGACCTGACGCCGCGCGGCTGGTCGGTGCAGGCGCAGCAGCCGACGGCGGTGACGATCGTGCCCGACGACGGCTCGACGTCGAGCGACCCGGACGTCTTCGTGGGCAAGCTCGTGATCCTCTTCGACGCCAACCCTCCGGACGGTCGCGTCGTCGACCGGGACGGCCGGCGCTTCTGGGTGTCCGGCGACTCGGGCTACACGACCCTCGCCACCCGCACGACGCCCGGCGAGCCGTCCGGTGTGGTGCGCATCCAGTACCCGAAGGGCGCCGGCTGGGACGAGGCCTCGATGGTCGACTTCCTCGCGAGCGTGCACGTCGGCCCGGGGGCCCGTCACGGGTTGGGCTGAGCCGCTCCTCCTCGCCTAGCCTTGGCGGCTGTGCGGGTGTTGGAGCGCGAGTCGTGGCAGGCGTCGGCCGACGCGCACGCCGCGCGGGTCGACGCCTTCGTCGCGCCCCACCTGGCGCGTCGCTCCGAGAGCGTGAAGCACCCGGTCCACGACTTCCTCTTCACCTACTACTCGCAGCGCCCGGCCCAGCTGCGCCGCTGGCACCCGGGGTACGGCGTCGCGCTGGCCGACGCGCCCGAGTACGCACAGCTCAAGGGCTACGGCGTCTCGGCAGGCTCGACCGCCGTCGACGCGGCGTACGTCGCCTCGCAGCAGCCCCTGCTTCTCGCCCTGTCACGCCTGCTGCGGGCGACCGCCGGTCGTTCCGCGAACTTCGGGTGCTTCGGCATGCACGAGTGGGCGATGGTCTACCGGCTCTCGGAGGACGAGACCCGGCACGCCGACTGGCCGCTGCGGCTGGGTCCCGCGGGCACGGACGAGGTCGTCGAGTCGCACCGGATCGCCTGCTCGCACTTCGACGCCTACCGCTTCTTCACCCCGGCGGCCGCGCCGCTCAACACCCTGTCGCCGACGTCGGCCGACCGGGTCGAGCTCGAGCAGCCGGCCTGCCTCCACGCCGGCATGGACCTGTACAAGCATGCCTTCCGGCTGACGCCGATGATCAGCTCCGACCTGGTCGCCGACTGCTTCGAGCTGGCCCGCGACATCCGCGAGCTCGACATGCGCGCGGCGCCGTACGACCTCGCGGACCTGGGCTACTCGCCCGTCCGGGTGGAGACCGCAGCCGGCAAGGCCGAGTACGCCGAGGCCCAGCGGGTGTTCGCGTCCCGGGGCGAGCCATTGCGAGCGCGCCTGATCGAGGAGTGCGCACGGCTGCTGCTCGTCTGAGGGTGGTGGTTTCGAGGCTCAGGCCTGGCGGCCTTTCGCACCTCAACCACCGACTCGGAGTGCTGTGACAAACGTCCCAGATGGCGACTTCCGGGTTGCGGATCGACCGCGAGAGTGAGTTAGGTAAGCCTTACCTACATCCCAATCTCGGAAGGATCGACGGTGCCCCGTCCCCCTGCCCAGCACGTCTTCCACCCCGACCAGGTCGAGGAGTACGTCGCGGCGATGCGGCTCGGCGTGGACTTCCTCGCCGACACCCTGCGCCGCGTCGACGGCCCCGCGACCGGGGTGCTCCCCGAGGCGGCCGCGAAGGCGGTCACCGACGTCGACCTCGACCGCCCGCTCGGAGACCAGCGGGCCGCGCTCGAGGAGATGGGCCGGCTCTGGCTCGACGACACGATCTGGTTCCACGAGCCGTCGTACGCCGCCCACCTCAACTGCCCGGTCGTCATCCCCGCCCTGCTGGCCGAGCTGTTCGTGAGCGCGGTCAACCCGAGCCTGGACACCTACGACCAGAGCGTCGGCGGCACGTTCGTCGAGCGGCACCTGGTCGACTGGACCGCGGGCCGGATCGGCTTCGGGCCGGGCGCCGACGGCATCTTCACCAGCGGGGGCACGCAGTCCAACCTCCAGGCCCTGCTGCTCGCCCGCGACCACGCGCTCTCACTCGGCGCGGCGGCGACGGACCTGCGGATCCTCACCAGCCGCGACGGGCACTTCAGCGTGCAGAAGGCGGCACGCCTGCTCGGGCTCGGTGACGCCGCGGTCGTCACCGTCGCCACCGACGGCGACCGGCGGATGGAGCTCGGGGCCCTGAGCCGTGCCCTCGCCGAGACCGCCGACGCGGGGCTGACGCCGATGGCCGTGGTCGCCACGGCAGGCACGACCGACTTCGGCGCGATCGACCCGCTGCCCGAGATCGCGGCGCTGTGCGAGGGCTACGGCACCTGGCTGCACGTCGACGCGGCGTACGGCGGCGGCCTGCTGGTCTCCCCCACGCGCCGCGCCTGGCTGGCCGGCATCGAGCGCGCCGACTCGGTGACGGTCGACTTCCACAAGACCTGGTTCCAGCCGGTGTCGGCGAGTGCACTGATCGTCCGCGACGCCCGTCACCTCGGCCACGTGACCTGGCACGCCGACTACCTCAACCCGCACGACCCGCACGGCACCGGCCACCCCAACCAGGTCGACAAGAGCCTGCAGACCACCCGTCGCTTCGACGCGCTCAAGCTGTGGCTCACGCTGCGGGTGATGGGGCCCGACACCATCGGGGCGTACGTCGACCGGGTGGTCGACCTCGCCGCCGAGGTGGGTCGCGTCCTCGAGGCCGACCCCGACATCGAGCTCGCCGCGCGCCCGCAGCTGAGCACCGTCGTCCTGCGCCCCGCCGGTCTCACCGAGCAGCAGGCCGACGTGCTCCTGCCCGCCCTGCGCACCCGGCTCTACGAGAGCGGCCGCGCGATGGTGGCCGCCACCCGGGTCGACGGACGCCGCTGGTTGAAGCTCACCTTGCTCAACCCCCTGGCCACGGTCGACGACGTCCTGGCGATCGTCGCCGAGCTGCGCGGTGCGGCGGTGGCGCGATGAGTGGCCGCACGAGAGATTTCATCGGCATCGGCCTCGGCCCCTTCAACCTCGGCCTCGCCTGCCTCACCGACCCGCTGGACGAGCTCGACGGCGTCTTCCTCGAGGCCCGCGACGAGCTGGCCTGGCACCCGGGGATGATGCTCGACGACGCGACGCTCCAGGTCCCGTTCCTCGCCGACCTGGTGACGATGGCCGACCCGAGCTCGCGCTGGTCCTTCCTCAGCTATCTCAAGGAGACCGGCAACCTCTACCCGTTCTACATCCGGGAATCGTTCTACCCGCTGCGTCGCGAGTACGACGACTACTGCCGCTGGGCCGCCGAGCGCCTCGACAGCGTCCGCTTCGGCCAGGCAGTCACGGCCGTGGAACACAACGGGACGGCGTACGTCGTCACCACGTCGACCGGCGAGCAGCACCTCGGTCGCCGCCTCGTGCTCGGCGTCGGCACGACGCCGTACGCGCCGGAACCCTTGCAGGGCGTCGGGGTCCACTCCGCCGACTACCTGCTGCACAAGCGCGAGCTGCAGCGGCTCGGGTCGATCACGATCGTCGGCAGCGGCCAGAGCGCGGCCGAGATCTACCGCGACCTGCTCCTCGAGTGCCCCGACCACGGCTACCGCCTCACCTGGCTGACCCGCAGCCCGCGCTTCTTCCCGATGGAGTACACGAAGCTCACGCTGGAGATGACGTCGCCGGAGTACACGTCGTACTTCCACGACCTCCCGGCCGCCACCCGTGAGCGGCTCTCCCGCGAGCAGCGGTCGCTCTACAAGGGCATCAGCCGCGACCTGGTCGACGAGATCTTCGACCTGCACTACCAGCTCCGGGTCCAGGGCGACGGCCCGCACACCACCCTCGTCACCAACACGACCGTCACCGGGGTGGCGCGCGACGGGGCCTACGAGCTCTCCTGCCACCACGACGAGACCGGCGAGGACTTCACGCTGCGCACCGAGGGACTCGTGCTCGCGACCGGGTACGCCGCGCAGGTGCCGGACTTCCTCGACCCGGTCCGCGACCGGATCCGGTGGGACGAGCGAGGTCGCTACGACGTCGCCCGCGACTACACGATCGACCGCGCCGGCCGCGAGATCTTCGTGCAGAACGCCGAGGAGCACACGCACGGGCTGGCCGCACCCGACCTGGGCATGGGCGCCTACCGCAACTCGGTGATCATCGCCGCGCTGACCGGGCGAGAGGTCTACCCGATCGAGAAGCGGATCGCCGTGCAGAGCTTCGGGGTGCCGCGATGAGGACGACCATCGAGCCGATCGACCTGGACGCCGACCTGCCGCTGCTGCACACCTGGGTGACGCACCCCCGCAGCGTCTTCTGGGAGATGCAGGACGCGACCGTCGCCGACGTGGCCTCGGAGTACCGGCTGATCGAGGAGAACCCCCACCACCACGCGTGGTTGGGCCGTGTCGACGGAGCGCCAGCCTTCCTCGCCGAGACCTACGACCCGCTGCACTCGGAGCTCGCGGGCCTGCCCGAGCTGCGCCCCGGCGACCTCGGCATGCACGTGCTCGTCGCACCGACCGACTCCCCCGTCCACGGCTTCACCCGCCAGGTGTTCGCCGCCGTGCTGGCGCACTGCTTCGCCGACCCCGCCGTACGCCGCGTCGTCGTCGAGCCCGACGCCCGCAACGAGCGGATCCGCGCGCTCAACCGGGAGTTCGGCTTCCGCGAGCTGCGCACGATCACCCTGCCGACCAAGGAGGCGACCTTGTCCGTCCTCGAGAGCGACCACCTCACTCCGGAGAACCTCGCCGCTGCCCAGCGGCACCTGGTCACCAAGGCGATCAGCGAGTACGCCCACGAGCGGCTGCTCACACCCGTCGCCGACGGCGACACGTGGCTCGTCACCACCCCAGCCGGCGACACGACGTACACCTTCACCGCCGAGCGCCTCGCGCTCGACCACTGGGCTGTCGACGCCGCATCGGTGGTCCGGACCCTGAAGGACGAGCCGGCCGACCTCGACGTGCAGGAGCTCGTGGCCGAGCTCGCCGAGGTGCTCGGCATCCCCGACGCGCTGCTGCCGACCTACCTGGAGGAGCTGGCCGCCACCCTCGCCTCGACGTGCTGGAAGCTGCAGCACTCGACCGTCACCGCCGAGGACCTGCTGTCCGCCGACTACCAGGCGATCGAGGCGGCGATGACCGAGGGGCACCCGGGGTTCGTCGCCAACAACGGCCGGGTCGGGTTCGGCGCCGACGACTACGCGGCGTACGCGCCCGAGACCGGCAGCACCGTCCGCCTGCACTGGCTCGCGGCGCGCCGTGAGCACACCCGGCTGTCGCTGGGCGAGGGCATGGCGACGCCGTACGACGAACGGGTGCTGGTCGACCACGGCCTCGATCCGCAGGAGTACGTGCTGATCCCGGTGCACCCGTGGCAGTGGCACAACAAGATCGCGATCACGTTCGCGCCGGACCTGGCGCGACGCGACCTCGTGCACCTGGGCGAGGGGCCGGACGACTACCGCGCCCAGCAGTCGATCCGGACCTTCTTCAACACGACCGACCCGACCGCGCCGTACGTGAAGACGGCACTGTCGATCCAGAACATGGGGTTCATGCGTGGCCTGTCGCCGCGCTACATGGCGGCGACGCCGGCGATCAACGACTGGGTGCACGCGCTGGTCGCCGCCGACCCGACCCTGCAGGCGCTCGGGTTCACCGTGCTGCGCGAGCGTGCGGCGGTCGGCTACACCGGGGACGCCTACCACCGGCTGGCCGGGCGCTCGGCGTACCAGAAGATGATCGCGGCGCTCTGGCGCGAGAGTCCGGTCCCGGCACTCGCGGACGGCGAGCGGCTCGCGACGATGGCCGCGCTCCTGCACCGCGACGCCGGCGGCCGCTCGCTGGCCGCGGCGATGATCGAGTCTTCGACGCTGGACGCGCGGGCCTGGGTGCGCTGCTACCTGGACGCCTACCTGCTGCCGGTCGCGCACTGCCTGCTCGCGCACGACCTGGCGTTCATGCCGCACGGCGAGAACCTCGTGCTGGTGCTGCGCGACCAGGTGCCCGTGCGCGCGGTCATGAAGGACATCGGCGAGGAGGTCGCGGTCATGTCCCTCGACCGCGACCTGCCGGACGACGTCGAGCGGATCCGCGTCGACGTCGAACCCGACGTGAAGGCGCTCGCGCTGCACACCGACGTGTTCGACGGGGTGCTGCGTCACCTCGCCGCGATCCTGCACGTCGACGGCGTGCTCGACGAGGGCGAGTTCTGGGCCGAGGTCGCCGGTCGCCTGCGCCGGCACGCCGCGGACCATCCCGAGCTCGCGGACGCGGCGGCGGCGTACGACTTCTTCCGCCCGACCTTCCGGCACAGCTGCCTCAACCGGCTCCAGCTGCGCAACACCCTGGAGATGGTCGACATCGCCGACCAGAGTCAGTCGCTCATCTACGCCGGGACGCTGGATAATCCGATCGCATGAGCTCCCGGATGACCGAGATCAGCATCGACTGCGCCGACCCGGACCGGCTCGCCGACTTCTGGTGCGGCGTGCTGGGCTATGCCGTGCTCGACCGGGAGGACGGGCTGGTCGAGATCGGTCCCCCGGACCGGCCGGACGCCGAGCTGCTCGACGCCGTCCGCCGTGGACCGGTGCCGCCGACGATCTTCCTCGCTCGCGTGCCCGAGGCGAAGACGGTCAAGAACCGACTGCACTTCGACGTCTCGCCGGTCGACGGCACCCAGGCCGAGGAGATCGCCCGGATCGAGGCCCTCGGGGCGACCCGCGCCGACGTCGGTCAGAGCGGCGACGAGTCGTGGGTGGTCCTGGCGGACCCGGAGGGCAACGAGTTCTGCGTGCTGCGCAGCCTGGCGCCGGGCGAGTTCGACCTAGGGTAGGGGGATGCGCCTCGGACGCCTGCTGCTCGCCGCCCTGCTCGGCCTGGTGCTCGTCGGCTCGCTGACGACCGCCGTGCACGCCGATCCGCGGTGGGTCTTCTACTCGAACGACAAGACCCGCTACGAGTCGCCCTGGTTCAAGGGCGCGCACCGGATCATGGTGCCGTTCGGGTGCACCAGCGCGCCGTACTACTCCCCCGACTCCCGGTGCAGCGGCGACCGCGGCTTCCACCACGGCCTCGACATCGCGATGCCCTGCGGCACGCCGTTGTACGCCGGTCGCCCGTTCCGGGTCGTGTCGAACGACTCGCTCGGACCGGCGTACGGCGTGAACCCGCTGCTGCTGCGCAACCGCAAGCTGGGCTGGGACCTGGTCATCGGCCACACCCGCAAGGTCTACGTGCGCGAGGGCCAGGTCGTGAGGCGCGGAACCCTGTTCGCCCGCGCCAACGACAGCGGCGCGCCCGACGGCTGCCACCTGCACTTCGAGCAGCGCGCCGTCGGCGGTGGGCTGTCCACTGCAACCTGGCCGCGGCCGCTGCTCGCACTCACCCCGCACCAGAAGTCGTGAGCGACGAGCGGGTCCTGTCCCACTTCCTGGGCGCCGACGGCCGCCTGCACACCATCCCGTCCAAGCACGCGAAGCTCCTCGTCGTGCTCGACCACCTCGCGCAGTCGTTCGAGCCCGGACAGCGCTACGAGGAGGCCGAGGTCAATCTCGTCCTGCGCCGCTTCCACGACGACTACGCTGCGCTGCGGCGCTACCTGGTCGAGAACGACTTCCTGACCCGGGAGGCGGGCATCTACTGGCGCAGCGGCGGGAAGTTCGAGGTCTGACATGGGTGGCTTCCGGCCGGCAGCGCTCACGGCGTACGCGGTCGGTGCCGTCATGTGGGGCGTGCTCGCGATCGTCCTCGGAGGCCTGCGCCTGCACGACGAGTGGGTGACCTACCAGTTCCTCCGGGACGTGCAGGGCGGCGCGAGCTTCGTGATCGCCACGTCGGACTGGGACAGCACGCTGCTCCTCGCGCCGCTTCTCGGCGTCGTGTTCCTCGCTGTCTCGGTCGTCTGGCTCGCGGCAGCGACCTGGCTGCGAGCGCCGCGACATCTCGCGGCCGTCGGAGCGATCATCGTGCTTGCGATCGGGTCCTGCGGAACCCTCATCACCGTCGAGCGTCAACGCTGGCAAGGGCCGTCGACCGAGCCCCATCTGCTGACCCCCACGACCGTTGCCGCCCTCGTGCTGGTCCTCGACGGTATCGCCGCGCTCGCTGTCTCGTGGTGGTCCCTGCGCACCGATCAGTCTCAGGAGTCCTCGGGATCACAACCCGTGCAAGCCAACTCCTGACGAAAGAGGCTGACATGGGCACGATCGTGATCAACACCAACCTGACGCTCGACGGCGTGGTCGAGGACCCGACCGGCGAGGAGGGACTCGACCGCGGCGGCTGGTTCGACTCGACGATGGGGGCCGACCGCGCCGCCTGGGCCGAGGTCGAGGCCGCCGAGGCGGAGGCCACCGCCGCGATCCTGATGGGCCGCCGCAGCTACGACTGGTTCGCCCGGCGGTGGCAGGAACGACCCGGGCCATGGGCCGACCGGCTGCGCGCCGCGCCGAAGTACGTCGTGACGTCGAGCGACCACGACCTGGTCTGGGACAACACGACCGTCCTCGACGGCGACCCGGTCGAGGCGGTCAAGAGACTGCGTGACGAGGTCGACGGCGAGGTCGTCGTCTACGCGAGCCGGCAACTGGTGCAGGTGCTGCTCGAGCACGACCTCGTCGACCAGATCCGTCTGATCGTGCTCCCGACCGTGCTGGGCGCCGGTCTGCGGCTCTTCGGCGAGACCACGTCCCCGGTGCCGGTGCGGCTGGTCGACTGCCGGGTCATCGGGGACGGGTTGGCGTTCCTGACGTACGACGTCAGCCGGCAGCCTTCTTGATCAGAGCCTCGATCTTCGTCGCGCCAGCGTCGTCGAGCGTCGTGATCGCGTACTCCGTCGGCCACATCGTGCCGTCGTCCAACCGGGCGCCGTCGTTGAAGCCCAGGGTGGCGTAGCGGGCGCCGAACTTCGCCGCCGGCTTGAAGAAGACGATCGCCTTGCCGTCACGGCCGTACGCCGGCATGCCGTACCAGGTCTTGGCGTCCAGCTCCGGCGCGACGGCGGTGACGATCGCGTGGATGCGCTCGGCCAGGACCCGGTCGGCGTCCTCCATCTCGGCGATCTTGTCGAGCTGGTTCTGCAGGTCGTCGGCCTTCTTCGCGCCCTTCTTGCCCTCGGCCTTGAGCTCTGCGGCGCGCTCCTTCATGGCCGCCTTCTCGGCGTCGGTGAACCCGGTCTGCTTCGTGGTCTTCGTGTCAGTGGTCATGCTCCGACGCTAGAAGTGCGGTCGGAAACTCGCTTCTCGATTCCTGACCGCTTCGCTAGCGTCGAGCGATGACCGCAGCGTTCGTGGCTCTGGAGTTCGACGCCGCCGATGCGGGCCGGCTCGCCCGGTTCTGGGCCGGCGTCCTGGGCCGAGATATCGCTCCGGACGGCGTCACGCTGCTGCCGGACGGGGATCCCGGGTTCGAGATCCGCTTCGTCCCGAACCCGGAGCCGAAGGTGCGCCCGAACCAGATGCACTTCGACCTGACCAGCTCGTCGCTGGCGGACCAGCAGGCGACGGTCGAGCGAGCGCTCGATCTCGGCGGCCGGCACCTCGACGTCGGTCAGCTCCCGGAAGAGGACCACGTCGTGCTCGCCGACCCCGAGGGCAACGAGTTCTGCGTCGTCGGGCCCGACAACGGCTTCCTCCGCGACACGGGAGTCATCGGCTGCCTCTCGTGCGACGGCAGCCGAGCCGTCGGCCTCTTCTGG
The DNA here is from genome assembly GCF_001425175.1 of Nocardioides sp. Root1257. Lineage (GTDB taxonomy): Bacteria > Actinomycetota > Actinomycetes > Propionibacteriales > Nocardioidaceae > Nocardioides. The sequence continues at coordinate 1,000,348 of NZ_LMDV01000001.1, forward strand.
CACGAGATCCTGGGCTGGCCGCTGGTCTGGGACGAAGGTGAGGAGACCGCGATCCAGTCGCCCCGCGGCGGCTCCAAGATCAGCTGGGGCGGGCCGCAGGACCGGGCCAAGACCGGCGCCAACCGCCTGCGCCCCGTCCTTGCCGTGACCGACGTCGACCGACTCCTCGACCTGGGTGCGACCCACGTCGACGGCACGACGTACGCCGACCCGGACGGCAACGAGCTCCACCTGTCAGGCACCGACGAGCATGTCGGCGCCTGACCAACCCGCGCAGCCCGGACGGGCTATGGAGCACTCGCGTGCCTCGGGGAGATCATGAGTGATTGGTCTCTTCTGACGAAGGAGGCTCGGGCATGGGCGTTCGGACGCGTGGCTGTGTCCTCACGGTGTCGATCGCCGGGCTCGCCGCGGTGCTGGCCGGCCTCGGTGGGTGCTCGGAGGAGGACACGAAGAAGCGAGGGGCGTCACGGGACCGGTTGCCGTCGACCGCCGTCGCCACCTCGGGACCCGAGGGAACAGCGACCACGGCGCGTGCCGGACCGGTGAGGGTGCTCTGCGGCAACCGGCGGGCGACCCTGATCGGCACGTCGGGTGCCGATCACCTCCACGGAACGCGCGGGCGCGACGTCATCGCGTCCCTCGGGGGCGACGACGTCATCGACAGGTTGGGACCCCGCGACCGGGTGTGCGCCGGACCTGGTGATGACAGGGTCGATGCCACGCGTGCGACATGGAGCACCGATGAGATCGACCTCGGACCCGGGGACGACCAGGTCCGGATGATCGAGGCAGTGGACACCCTCGGAGGTCCTGGCGCAGACCGCATCGTCGTCGTTCGCGGATCAGGCTCGTTCTCCGGAGGCCCTGGGAAGGACTTCCTGCGCGCCGTCTCGGCCCGACAGCCTCACGGCTATCCCGAGAACGCACCCTGCCTCACCTACCGCCACGCCCGGCGCCCCGTGCACGTCGACCTCGAGGCGGGCAGAGCTCGCGGCCAGGGGCAGGACACGGTGATCGGTTTCCATTGCGTGCACGGCAGCAGGTACGGCGACGTCATCGTCGGGACCGACACCAGGGACGGCATCACCTCGGGGGGTGGCGACGACCTGGTCCGCACCGGCCCGGGACCCGATGCGGTCGCCACCGGCGGGGGCGACGACCGCGTCTACCTCGGCCCCGGCTTCGACTACGCCAACGGCGAGTGGGGCGACGACCGCCTGTACGGCGGGGACGGCCCCGACGTGCTCGAAGGATGGTCGCAGAGCGACTACGTCGAGGGCGGCCCGGGCAACGACCAGGTCTATGGCGCGATCTTCTGCGCCATCGGGGGCAACAGCTACGACACCGCGGGGCTCATGGACGGCGCCCCGGACGAGCTGTTCGGCGGACCGGGCGACGACTGGCTGGTCGGCGACAAGGGCAACGACCGGATCGACGGGGACTCCGGGTACGACCAGGCGCAGCCCGGTTACCACGACGGACGCATCGACTGGGTCGAAGGAGTCGAGCGGCTCGTCGAGGGCTGCCTGACCAGCGCCTTCATGGACAAGCCCTTCGACCCGACGGACACGTCGTACTTCGACTGACGGGCGGACGATCAGCTGCGGTCGATCATCGCCTGCATGGCCTCGGGGTAGCGGTCCCCCTCGACCTTGACGCTGTCGGACGCAGCGGTCAGGTCGGCCAGGTCCTCGGGGGCGAGGTCGAGGTCGGCGGCGCCGAGGTTCTCGTCGAGCCGCTCGATCCGCCGGGTCCCCGGGATCGGCACGATCCACGGCTTCTGCGCGAGCAGCCAGGCCAGCGCGACCTGGCCCGGCGTGGCGCCGAGGCGGGCGGCGATCGCCGTGACCTTGTCGACGAGCTCGAGGTTGGTGGCGAGGGCCTCGGGGGTGAACCGCGGCAGCGTGGAGCGGACGTCGTCGTCGCCGAAGGTGGATCCGGCGCTGACCTGGCCCGTCAGCAGGCCGCGACCGAGCGGGCTGAACGGCACGAACCCGATGCCGAGCTCCTCGACCGTGGCGAGCACCGAGTCCTCGGGCTCGCGCCAGAAGAGGGAGTACTCGCTCTGGAGCGCCGTGACCGGCTGGACGGCGTGCGCCCGCCGGATGGTGGTCGGGCCGGCCTCGGACAGCCCGAAGTGACGGACCTTGCCCGCCCCGATGAGCTCCTTGACGGTGCCGGCGACGTCCTCGATCGGCACGTCGGGGTCGACCCGGTGCTGGTAGAGCAGGTCGATGACGTCGGTGCGCAGCCGCCGCAGCGAGCCGTCGACCGCGGCGCGGATGTGGTCCGGCCGGCTGTTCACGCCGCCCTCGTGGTCGCCCTCGTGGACGGCGAAGCCGAACTTCGTCGCGATGACGACCCGGTCGCGCACGGGCTCGAGCGCCTCGCCCACGACCTCCTCGTTGACGAACGGGCCGTACACCTCGGCGGTGTCGAAGAACGTGACGCCGTGCTCGACCGCCTCACGGAGGAAGTCGATCATCACGGGCCGGTCCGGGGACGGGCCGAAGCTCTGGCTGATGCCCATGCAGCCGAGGCCGAGGGGCGAGACGGTGAGGTCGTTCCCGAGGGTGCGCGTGGTCATCTGACCACCCTAGGACCCCCTTCCAGCACCCGGATCCCGTCGACGACGATCGTGAGCCCCAGGTCGAAGTCGGAGTCGTCGCGGGGCGCATCGTCGATGGCGCCGACCGACCCCGCCTGGAGGTGGGTCTGCTCGTCGACGGCATGGCCGAACACAAAGTGCAGCAGGGTGCGCGCGGCGGTCGGCACCAGGTCCGCGTCGAGGCCGCCGTCGGCCAGGGCAGCCGCCAGCTCGTCGTACGGCGTGGCGGCGCCGAGCCCGAAGGAGCGGACGGTCGCGACCAGCTCGGCCCCGTCACGGTAGGCGAGCATCGCGTCGCGGAGCTCGGTGCACACGGCCTCGACCCGCTCGTCCCACGCGGACGGCCTCGGCGTACGACGCCCGCGCGTCAGGATCTCGTCGGCGACGGCCGCGAGCAGCTGCTGCTTGTTGGGGAAGTGGTGGTAGAGCGCGCTCGGCTGGACGCCGAGCTCGCCGCCCAGCCGGCGCATGGTCAGGTCGGCGAGGCCGTAGGTGTCGAGCACGGCCAGCGCCCGGTCGACGATGTCGTCGCGGTGGTAGCGCACGTCACACCCTTCCCGTCGAACTACTCCTCGGTCACGATTGACCGGGGTCGGTCCGAACCCTAACCTGAACGGCGTTCACCTGAACACCGTTCAGGTCCGTCCGAAGGAACCGAGCATGACGATGTCCGAGACGCCCACCGCCTCCCCCGAGACGACCTCAGCCCCGCGGCAGCGCTCCAGCGCGACCGACCTCGCGCTGATCGCCGCCTTCGCCGCACTGATCGCCGCCTGCGCCGTGATCGGCGGCATCCCTGTCGGGGGCGCCGGCGTCGACATCACCCTGCAGACCTTCGGCGTGCTGCTCGCCGGCTGCGTGCTGGGCGCGGTCCGCGGCTTCCTGTCGGTCAGCCTCTACCTGCTGCTCGGCGCGATCGGTCTGCCGGTCTTCGCCGGCCACACCGGCGGGCTCGCGGTGTTCACCGGCGTCTCCGCGGGCTACCTGTGGTCGTTCCCGTTCGCAGCCGCGCTGGCCGGCTTCCTCGTCCAGTACGTCTTCGGCGCCTACCGCACCCGCGCGGTCTTCGTCTTCGTCGCCGCGATGGCCGGCACCGTGCTCAACCACGTCTGCGGGATCGTCGGCATGAAGATCTACCTCGACGTCACGTGGAGCGACGCGATCAAGTTCGACGCGCCGTTCTGGGTCGGCGACATCATCAAGTCGCTCTTCGTCGCCGTCGTCGCCGCCGAGGTGCACCGCGCCTTCCCGCGCCTGCTCGGGCGGCGCTGAACACTCGATGCCACGGATCGAGCTCGAGGCGGCGGGAGTCACCGCCCCGGGCCCTGACGGCGACGTCGTCATCCTCGAGCCGACGACACTCGACCTCACCGAGCAGCGGATCGGCCTGATCGGCGCCAACGGCTCCGGCAAGTCGACGCTCGTCCGGCTGGTCAACGGCCTCGTGACGCCGACGTCCGGCCGGGTGCTCGTGGACGGGCTCGACGTCGCGCGCGAGGGTGCCGCCGTACGCCGGCGGGTGGGCTTCTGCTTCACCGACCCCTCGGCGCAGCTGGTCATGCCGACCTGCGTCGAGGACGTCGAGCTGTCGCTGCGCCGGTCGGTCCGCAACGCCGCGGAGCGGCACCTTCGGGCACTCGAGGTGCTGGACCGGTTCGGCCTGGGGCCGCAGGCGACGCTGAGCGTGCACAGCCTGTCCGGCGGCCAGCGCCAGCTCCTGGCCCTGGCCGGCGTGCTCGCCACCGAGCCCTCGATCCTCGTGACCGACGAGCCGACCACCCTCCTCGACCTCGCGAACACGCGGCGGGTGGCGGAGGTGCTCCTCGGACTCCCCCAGCAGCTGCTGCTGGTGACCCACGACCTCGACCTCGCCCGGCGCTGCGACCGGGTGCTGGTGGTGGAGGACGCGCGGGTGCGCTTCGACGGTCCGGCCGAGGACGCGATCGCCGACTACGTCTCGACGGTGCCATGAACCCGTCGTACCTCTTCGGGGTCTACCAGCCCGGCACCTCTCCCCTGCACCGCGCGTGGATCGGGGCGAAGGTCGGCGGGCTCGCGATCTTCAGCCTGGCCGTGGTGCTGGTGCGGAGCATGCCGGCGGCGTTCGGCTTCCTGGCGGTCGCCGTGGTCGCCGCGCTCATCGCTCGGATCGACCTCCGGCTGCTGCTCCGGTCGCTGCGCCCGGTGCTCATCGGTGCGCTGATCTTCGCAGCGCTGCAGTGGCTGCTCTACGGACCGGTGAAGGCGACGGAGACGCTCGTCGACCTGGTCGCGCTGGCGCTGGCCGCGATCGTGGTCAGCTCGACGTCGCCGGTCAACGCGATGCTCGACGCCTTCATCCGCTGGATCACGCCTCTGCGCCACGTCGGGGTCGACCCCGAACGGGTCGCGCTCGCCTTCGGCCTGGCCATCCAGGCCCTGCCCGGCACCGTCGCCCTCGCGCTCGAGACCCGCGACGCCGCCCGGGCGCGCGGGATCCGGCACCCCCGGGCGTTCCTCACGCCGTTCGTGATCCGGGTCGTCGCTCGGGCCCACGAGACCGGCGACGCCCTGCACGCGCGCGGCATCGGCGACGACTGAGCGGCCGAGCCGGCCGGCGGTGAGCCAGCAACCGAAACGGCCCCGCCCTCGCCCAAGAACGGTTGCCTGCTCACCGCTGCCCGGTCAGCCGGGCCGTGAGGGCCAGCCAGCGCGAGGACACGCGGGTCAGTGTGGCGGATGCTGGGCGAGCCAGTCGGCAGCGCGCCGCTTCGACGCGCGGGCGAGCCAGGCGTCCTGGACCACCTCGGCGACCTCGTCGCGGGTCAGCTCGCCGATGCGGCTGCCGCGCAGCAGGACGGACGGGTGGCCGTCGAAGTGCGGCGTGGTGAAGAACGGCGTGGACTCGTCGAGCACCATCGCCTCCTTGTCGACCTCGTCGGCGACCCAGAAGACGATGACGTCGTCGTACCGCTCCCCTGTCTCGGGGTCGAACGCGTCGGGCCGGCGCGAGCGGAAGAACACGAACGACTTCCCGCCCACCTGGTAGACGGGGCGCTCGGCGTCCGGGTCGTAGGCGACCGCGTGCGGCATCGCGAGGGCGATGTCGTGCACGTCCTGGACCCGGGCCCTGCGTGACCGGGGGCTCATCCCGAGTAGGGCACCTCGCTCCGCCAGTCGGCCTCGTCCTGGTGGGCCGCGGCCCAGATCGCCTCGGCGACCCGGTCGGGGGTGAACGCGCCATCCCGCGCAAGCGTGCCGCGGACCGTCACCGACACGGCGCGGATCCCGTCGTCCTTCAACGTCGTGTCGAGGCTGTGCACGAGGTTGCGTACGCCGGCCTTCTGCACGCCGAGCGACGCCGCCTGGTGCCACGGCTTGTCGGCGGCCATGCTGCCGGTCACCGTCACCCGCCCGCCCGCGGACATGAACGGTCGCGCGGCCTGGACCGCCGTCAGCAGCGCGCCGACGCCGAGCGCGACGTCGTCGAGGAGCTCGTCGACCGTGAGCTCGAGCGGGTGCCTCTCGCGGAAGGCACTGGGGTTGAAGTGGAGCACGTCGATCCGGTCGGCGAACCCGCCGAACCGCTGGATCGCCGCCGTCGTCTCCGCCACGTCCGTCACGTCGACCACCGTGCGGCCGACGGCCGCGCCGAGCGCCTCGAGCTCGCTCGCCAGGTCGACGAGCTGCTGCTCGTCGATGCCGAGCAGCCCGACGTCGTACCCCTCGCGCGCGAAGCGGCGTGCCACGGAGCCGCTCACGCCCGGTCCTGCTCCGACGACCACGATCACGGGACGACTCATGCGTCCACCCTCTCACCCGCGCGATCGGTCGTGCCTGCGGTGCAGGACGTCATCAGCGGAAGTCGATGGGAGTGTTCCAGGCCGCGCCCGAGCCGGGGTCCTTGCGCTTCCCGCACCGCGGGCACACGAGCGTGACGACCTGACCCTCGTCGTTGTACTCGCGCCTGAATCTCTTGCCGGGGACGTGGTACCCGACCAGGCACAGCAGGCGCGCTGCGCTGGACACGAGATCCATGATGCACCCGTGCCGCGCTGGTCACCATCCTGGTGGCCTCCGATCCGCCCACGGGGCGGCGGCCTCGACCTGCGCGGCCAGCGCCAGCAGCAGCTCCTCCTCGGCCGGCCGGGCCGCGAGCATCACGCCGACGGGGAGTCCCTCCGGGGTCCAGTGCAGCGGCAGCGAGACCGCCGGCATGCCCGTCACGTTCCAGGCGGAGGTCCAGGGCGTGAACGCCTTCTGCGCGTCGAAGTCGGCCTGCGGGTCGGCGTCGTCGCGCATCGCACCGACCAGCACCGGCGGGGTCGCCAGCGTCGGCGTCAGCACCGCGTCGTACGGCGCGAGCGCGGTCAGGGCGTCGGCGGCGAAGCGTCGCATCGCGCCGATGGCGAGCCCGAACTCGGGTCCGCTCACCGCCCGGCCCTGCGCGGAGAGCCAGCGGGTCAGCGGGCGGAGCAGGTGCTCCTTCTCGGGCGGTACGACGGAGAGCGCGGTCAGCACCGCCCAGCAGGTCTCGAAGACCGGGACCGCCTCGCGTGGCAGCGGGACCGGCACGTCCTCGACCTCGTGACCGAGCGACTCCAGGAGGCGGGAGGCGTCCTCCCAGGCGCCCTGGCACTCCGGGTCGACGGGGGTGTCGGTGATGACCGGTGTGATGAACCGACCGATCCGCAGCCGCCCCGGATCGCGGCGGCTGGCCGCCAGGAAGCTCTCGGAGGGAGGTGGCGCCCAGGACGGATCTCCCACCCGACGACCGGCGAGCACGTCGAGCATCGCCGCCGCGTCGGCCACGGTCCGCGTGATCGGCCCGGCCGTGGCCAGACCCACCGGGTCGCCGTACATGGGGTGACCACTGATCCGCCCGCGCGTCGGCTTCAGGCCGACCAGGCCGCAGCAGGAGGCCGGGATCCGGATCGAGCCGCCACCGTCCGAGCCCTGGGCGAGCGGGACCAGTCCGGCGGCGACGGCCGCGGCCGCTCCCCCGGACGATCCGCCCGCCGTCCGGGTGCGGTCCCAGGGCGTCACGGCCGGCGGCGCCACGTCGGGCTCGGTGTAGCAGGGCGAGCCGAACTCGGGCGCGTTCGTCTTGCCGAGGCTGACCAGTCCCGCCGCCTCGAGGGAAAGGGTGACGCCGTCGGAGACCTCGGGCACGTAGTCGGCGAAGGCCGCCGAGCCGAAGGTGGTGCGAACGCCCGCGGTCGGGTTGAGGTCCTTGATCGCGGTGGGGACGCCGAAGAGCGGCCCGTCCTCGCCCCCGGGCACGAGGCCGGCGGCACGCTCGCGGGCCAGCTCGGGGGTGAGCGTGACGAACGCGCCGACCGAGTCGAGCCGGTCGGCGCGTTCGAGGTAGTGCTCGGTGAGCTCGAGCGGCGACACCTCGCGGCGGCGCACCAGGTCGCCCTGCTCGAGCGCGGTCAGGTCATGGAGTTCGGCCACGACCCGACGCTAGCCCCCTGCCGGGGGCGCCGATATCAGGCGGCGGCCTGCTCGGCGTCGTAGTCGACGAGCACGCGCACGGCGTTGGTCAGCCGGGCGAGCACGTCGGGGTCGGTCAGCACGTCGACCTCGAGGGCCGACTGCGAGACGGTGACGTCCTCGACGACCTTCGCGCCGGCGATCCCGGCGGAGCGGACGGCGTCCGCGTGCGCCCACTGGCCGCCGTACGGCGTGGGGGTCACGCCCACGACGCCGAACGGCTTGCCGACCAGCGCGCCCGCGCCGTACGGCCGCGAGAGCCAGTCGATGGCGTTGCTGAGGACGGCGGGCATCCGGCCGTTGTACTCCGGGGTGACGGCCAGCACGCGGTCGGCGCGGGAGACCTGGTCGCGCAGCCGGGCGGCGGTCGCGGGGATGTCGTCCGGGGTGTCGAGGTCCTGGTTGTAGAAGGGCACCTCGCCCAGGCCGTCGATGATCTCGATGGTGACGTCCTGCGGGGCCTGCGCGCGCAGCACCTCGGCGAGCTGGCGGTTCACGGAGTCGCTGCGGAGGCTGCCGACGAGGACGGCGATGCTGGTGTTGGTCATGACGATCAAAACGGACCGCAGTCCGTTTTCTATTCCGAGGCGCGGGGTGGCCTGGCTCACTAGGCTCGGCCGACGATGTCCGAGCCACACCTGCTCCCGCTCCTCGGCGCTCCCCCGCAGGAGCGCCGCGACGCCGCGCGCAACCGGGAACGGCTGCTCGACGCGGCGAAGGAGCTCGTCGAACAGGTCGGCGCGCACGCCGTCACCATGGACGCGGTCGCGAGCGCGGCCGGCGTCGGCAAGGGCACCCTCTTCCGCCGCTTCGAGTCCCGGGAGGGGCTGATGGCGGCGGTGCTCGACCACTCGGAGACCGAGTGGCAGGCACGGGTGATGAGCGGCCCGCCGCCGCTCGGCCCCGGCGCCGACGCCTGGGACCGGCTGCTCGCGTTCGGCCGCACCCGGCTCGAGACCACCCTGCTGCACGCCGAGCTGATCCGGGAGGCCGGCCGGTCCGGAGCGCGTGCGTCGGGCGCCTACTCGTTCGCGGCCACCCACGTGCGCTACCTGCTCTCGCAGCTCGGGGTCAGCGGCGACGTACCCCTGCTCGCGGTCGCGATCCTGGCCCCGCTCGAGCTGCCGATCCTCGAGCAGGTCTCGCTGGACGGCTTCCCGGTCGACCGCTTCTACGACGGCTGGGTCGACCTGGTCGGTCGCATCGTCACGCCTCCTGGCGCCGCAGCCCGAACGTGACGCCGTCCACGAGCGCGCCCCACGACGCCTCGATCACGTTGGCGCCGACGCCGACCGTGACCCAGGACGCCTCGCCGTCGGTGGTCTCGATCAGCACCCGCGTGATGGCGTCGGTGCCGTGCCCCTGGTCGAGGATGCGGACCTTGTAGTCGATCAGCTCGAACTTCGCGACGCCCGGGTAGGCCAGGCCGATCGCCTCGCGCAGCGCCTGGTCGAGGGCGTTGACCGGGCCGTTGCCCTCGCCGGTCTGCACGTAGCGGACGCCGTCGGCCCGGAGCTTCACGGTCGCCTCCGAGACGGCGTCGGCCCCGGGCCGGGTCTCGGTGATCACGCGCCACGACTCGACCTCGAAGTACGACGGGCGGGCGCCCTCCACCTCCTCGACGAGCAGCAGCTCGAACGACGCGTCGGCGGCCTCGAACGTGTAGCCACGGTTCTCGAGCACCTTGACGCGCTCGGTGATCCGGGTGACGAGCTCCCGGTCTCCGGACAGGTCGAAGCCGAGCTCGCGGCCCTTCAGCTCGATCGACGCCCGGCCCGCCATGTCCGAGACGAGCAGCCTCATGTCGTTGCCGACGCCCGACGGGTCCATGTGCTGGTAGAGGTCCGGGTCCACCTTGATCGCGCTCGCGTGCAGGCCGGCCTTGTGGGTGAACGCCGAGCTGCCGACGTACGGCTGCCGCGACGCGGGCGGGAAGTTCGTCACCTCGGCGACCGCGTGCGCGATCCGGGTGGCCTCGCCCAGCAGGCCCTGCGGCAGCACCCGCCTGTCCAGCTTGAGCTCGAGGTTCGCGACCACGGAGACCAGGTCGGCGTTGCCGGTGCGCTCGCCGTAGCCGTTGATCGTGCCCTGCACGTGCGTCGCGCCGGCGTCGACCGCAGCCAGGGTGTTGGCGACGGCGCAGCCCGTGTCGTTGTGGCAGTGGATGCCGACCCGCACCTGGGCGTGCTCGCGGACGTCGTGGACGACGTCGGCGACCCAGCCGGGCAGCATCCCGCCGTTGGTGTCGCACAGCGCGATCACCTCGGCGCCGGCGCCGTACGCCGTGCGCAGCACCTCGAGCGCGTAGTCGCGGTTGGCGCGGTAGCCGTCGAAGAAGTGCTCGGCGTCGAGGAAGACCGTCTGCCCCTCCTCGCGCAGGTGGGTGACGGTGTCGCGGATCATCGCGAGGTTCTCCTCGAGCGTGGTCCGCAGGGCGAGCTCGACGTGCCGGTCGTGCGACTTGGCCACCAGCGTCACGACGCTCGCACCGCTGTCGCGCAGCGCGGCGACCAGCGGGTCGTCGGCGGCCCGCACCCCGGCGCGCCGGGTCGCGCCGAACGCGGCCAGCCGGGCGTTGCGCAGGTCGAGCTCGTCGACCGCACGCCGGAAGAACTCGGTGTCCTTGGGGTTGGCCCCCGGCCAGCCGCCCTCGATGTACCCGACCCCGAGGTCGTCGAGCTGGCGCGCGATCGACAGCTTGTCGGCGACGGAGAGGCTCAGCCCCTCCTGCTGGGCGCCGTCGCGCAGGGTGGTGTCGTAGACGTGGAAGTCGCCGTGCAGGTCCATCGGTGTCGCTCTCGTGTGGGCTGGTTCGGAGCACAAAAAAACCTCTCGGAGTACGAGAGGTGGGCGCGTCGGGCTTCCCGTTTCGGGGAGCGGCGACGCGCTAGGAAATAATGATCATGCTGTGATGCACGTCGCCATCGTGCCACGCCGACCGCGTCACCGACCAGGGATCTCGGCATGAGGACGACCGTTCGCGGGGCTCCAGCTCGCGCCGCTGACGTCCGCGCGGAAGCCGAGGACGCCGGCGCCGATCAGCACCACGACCAAGGCGACCACCCACCGTCGTGGCTTCGCGGCGAGCGGGTTGACCACCCAGCCGACCGGCCCGCGCAGCCGCGAGCCGCCCGGTCCCCACCACAGCGAGGCGGCGAGCACCAGGCCGCAGACGAAGAGCGCCACCTCGACGCCGGTCGCGATGGCGTAGCAGACCAGCGCCGCGGCGGAGGCCAGCCCGAGCGCCCAGAGCCCGAGCAGCACCGCCCCGGGGATCGACTGCACCAGGTGCCAGGGCGCGGCGACGAGCAGCTGCACCCCGTCGTACCACTTGCGCCCGCGGAACTGGCGGCGCTGGCCGTGCGCCGAGGCGGCCAGGGAGATGCTGCGGGTCAGCCAGGTCAGGACCAGCAGGAGGGCGACGCTCAGCCAGGGGTACGCCGCGGCGCCGGCTCCGGCCGCGAGCGAGAGTGCGCCGAGCAGGCTGCCCCGTCGGAGCCGCTCGGCCAGCGGCACCGGCGGGTCCTGCCACTCGCCTGCGGACCACTCAACCGGCGCGAGCTCCGTCGCGCCCTCGGGCGGCAGCGCCAGCGTGAAGGGCTCCGGGGTGTCGTGCCCGGGCCAGACGTCGGTCTCGTCGTCGGCGCCCGCCTGGGAGGCGAGGGCGAGCGGGACCGTGTAGGGATCGTGCTCGACGGCGGCGGGCGGCGCGACCGGCGGCGCATCGCGCCGGGTGGTCAGCGGCCGCAGCCAGGCCAGGATCTGGGCGAGGGTCGGCCGGTTGCGCGGCTCGGGGTCGAGCGCCGACGCGACGACCTGCCGCAGGTCGTCCGGCAGCCCGGTGAGGTCGAACTGCCCGCGCCGGACCCGGTCCATGATCGCCATCGACGGCCCCCGGCCGAACGGCGGGTGGCCGAGGCCGGCATAGGCGACGGTCGCCGCCCAGGAGTGCACGTCGGAGGCGGCGGTGGCGTCCTCGCCGTACAGGATCTCCGGCGCGAGGTAGCCCGGCGTGCCGAGCAGCCAGCCGGTGTGGGTGAGCTTGGGGTCGTCGGCGACCCGCGCCAGCCCGAAGTCGATGAGGATCGGGGTGCGGCCCTCCATCAGGACGTTGGACGGCTTCACGTCGCGGTGCAGCACGCCGACGGCATGGACGGACGTGATGCCCTCGGCGAGCCCCGCGGCGAACCAGTAGAGGTCCGGGCCCTCGATCGCCCCGTCCTCGACGATCAGGTCGTGGAGGGACAGCCCGGGAACGTAGCGGGTGGCGACGTACGGGACCGGCGCCCACGGGTCGGCGTCGACGATCCCGGCGACCCAGGGGCTGGTGACGCGCTGGAGCGACGCGACCTCGCGTGCGAGTCGCTGCCGGGCCTCGTCGTCCCCGACGATGTGCGGCCGGAGGACCTTGAGCGCCACCCGCTCGCCGTCACCGCGCCGGGCCAGGTGCACGACACCCATCCCGCCCTCGCCGAGCTTGGTCAGCAGGGTGTACCCGCCGATGGTCGACCGGTCGGTCGAGCCGTCGGGTGAGGGGGACGTCGTCACGGCCCGAGGCTACCCGTGAGCGAGCCGGTTGCCCGGGAGGTGAGCACCCCCTGACGCCACGTGCCTCGATCGAAGTAAGGTAAGGCTTACCTGCCGAACCCGAAGGAACCCATGTCCACCACCACTCCGCGACCGGCCGCCCCGACCGCGCCGCCGCCGGCGCTGCGTCGCGGCTCCGTCCGTGGCCTCGTCGTGCTGGTCCTGCTGCTGGCGGCGGCGGGCCTGGCCAGCCTCGCGATCGGCAGCCGGCCGATCTCCCTGGGCACGGTCGTCGGCGTGCTGTTCCATCCCGACGGCTCGGACGCGTCCACGATCGTCCACGACCTCCGCATCCCTCGGACGGTGCTGGCCCTGGCGGTGGGCATCGCGCTCGGCGTCGCAGGCGCCCTGATGCAGGGCCACACCCGCAACCCCCTGGCCGATCCCGGGCTGCTCGGTGTCGAGGCCGGAGCGGCGTTCGCGGTCGTGATCGGGATCTACGTGTTCGGCGTGCACGACCTGACCGGGTACGCCTGGTTCTCGCTCGCCGGCGCCGGGTTGGCGGCCGCCGCGGTCTTCGCGATCGGCTCGACCCGCGGTGGGCCCGACCCCGTCTCGTTGGTCCTCGCCGGCACGGCCGTCAGCGCGCTGCTCATCTCCCTCACCCAGGTGGTGGTCCTGCGCGACATCGACACCCTGGACGCCTACCGGTTCTGGGCGGTCGGCTCGGTCTCCGGCCGCGGGATGGACGTCTTCTGGCAGGTGCTGCCCTTCATCGTCACCGGGCTGGTGCTGGCCGCGATGAGCGGCTCCACCCTGAACCTGCTCCAGCTCGGCGACGACGTCGCCGCCTCGCTCGGGCTGCACCCGATGCGGCACAAGATCATCGGCGTGCTCGGCGTGATGATGCTGACCGGAGCCGCGACCGCGGCGTGCGGCCCGGTCGGCTTCGTCGGCCTGGTGGTGCCCCACGTCGCCCGTCACTTCGGCGGCGTCGACTACCGCTGGGTGATCCCCTACTCCGGCCTGATCGGCGGCCTGCTCGTCATCGTCGCCGACATCATCGGGCGGGTCGTGGTCCGGCCCGGCGAGCTCCAGGTCGGCATCGTGATGGCCATGGTCGGCGGCCCGATCTTCATCTACCTCGTCCGCCGGACCCGGATGGTGCGGATATGAGCGTCCTGCGAGCGACCGACGAGGCGCGTCCACGCCGCTTCTCCCCCACCCTGAGCACCCCGCTGCGGGTCGGGCCGGCGTCCTGGCTGGTGCCGGTGCGCGCCGGCCTGGTCGTGGTCGGCGCCCTCGTGGTGCTCGCCGGCCTCGTCGCCCTCGACCTCTCGATGGGCGACTTCGAGATCCCGGTGACCGACGTCGTACGCACGCTGCTCGGCGGCGGTGACGCGAGCCAGCAGTTCATCGTCCGGGAGCTGCGACTCCCGCAGACGCTGGTGGCGATCCTGGTGGGCGCCGCCCTCGGCCTCGCCGGGGCCCTCACGCAGACCTTCGCGCGCAACCCGCTCGCCAGCCCCGACATCCTCGGCGTCACCGAGGGTGCCGCCCTCGGCGCAGTCGGCGTCATCGTGCTCTCCGGCGCCTCGGGCTACGGCGGCGGCCTGGTCGCCGGCACCCTGCAGACGGTCGGACTGCCGGTCGCCGCCTTCGCCGGCGCGCTCCTCACCGCGGCGCTCCTCTACGCCCTGTCGTGGCGGCGCGGGATCGACGGCCAGCGGCTGGTCCTGATCGGCATCGGCCTGAGCTTCGCGCTCTCGGCGGGTACGTCGTGGCTGCTGGTCAAGGCGCGGATCGAGGACGCCGCGAGCGCCCAGGTCTGGCTCAACGGCTCCCTCAACGGGCGCGGCTGGGAGCAGGCGACGCCGCTGCTGTGGACCCTCGCGGTCCTGGTGCCGGTCGCGATCCTGCTGGCCCGCTCGCTCAACGCGCTCCAGCTCGGCGACGACTCAGCCCGCGGCCTCGGCGTACGCCTCCAGCTGACCCAGCTGATGACGCTGGTCGCGGCCGTCGGCCTGGTCGCGGTCTCGGTGTCGGCGGTCGGGCCGCTCGAGTTCGTCGCCTTCGTCGTCCCGCAGATCGCGCTGCGGCTGACCGCGGGCTCCCGCCCGCCGATGCTCGCCTCGATGGTGCTCGGCGCCTGCCTGGTCGTCGGCGCCGACTTCGTGACCCGCGTGGTCATCCCCTTCCCTCTCCCGGCCGGCCTGGTCACGGCCGCCATCGGCGCGCCGTACCTGATCTGGCTGCTGCTCCGAAACAACCGAAAGGTCTCCGCATGAGCACCTCAGCAGGGTCCCGGCTGCGCACCGAGGCCGTCACGGTCGGGTACGGCGCCGAGCCGGTCGTCCGCGACCTCTCGATCTCCCTCGCCGACGGCAAGGTCACGACGATCGTCGGCCCCAACGGGTGCGGCAAGTCGACCCTGCTGCGCACGATGGCGCGGCTGCTGAAGCCGACGAGCGGCACGGTCCACCTCGACGGCACTCCCCTGCACGAGCTGCACACGCGCGACGTCGCCAAGACGATGGCACTGCTGCCGCAGAGCCCGATCGCCCCCGACGGCCTGCTGGTGCGCGACCTGGTCGGTCGCGGCCGGCACCCGCACCAGCGCTGGTTCAGCCAGTGGTCGCCCGAGGACGAGCGGATCGTCGACGCGGCACTGGCGATGACCGACACCGCGGAGCTGCGGGACCGACCGCTCGACCAGCTCTCGGGCGGCCAGCGCCAGCGCGCCTGGATCGCGATGACCCTGGCGCAGGACACCGACCTGCTCCTGCTCGACGAGCCCACGACGTACCTCGACCTGGCCCACCAGGTGGAGGTCCTCGACCTGGTCACCCGCCTCAACCGCGAGCGGAGCCGGACGGTGGTGATGGTGCTCCACGACCTCAACCTCGCCGCGCGCTACAGCGACGTGATCGTCGTGATGAAGGACGGCGTGATCGTCACGGAGGGCACGCCGCACGAGGTGTTCACCCCCGCCCTGCTGCTCGAGACCTTCGGGCTCGACGCCGACGTGCTGCCCGACCCGCGCACCGGCCTCCCGATCGTCGTCCCCACCTCCTCGGCCGCCACGGTCGAGGCGTTCCCCACCACCGACCAGAAAGAGCTCGCCGATGCGCCGAACTCCTGACCCCCGCCGCCACACCGGCCGCCGCCTCCTGGCCGGCGGCATCGCCTTGGGCGCCGCCCTCGTGCTCGCCGCGTGCGGCAGCGACGGGAGCGACGCTCCCGCCGCCGGCAGCAGCGCCACCCCGAGCTCGGGCCCGTGGTCCTACACCGACGACCTCGACCAGACCGTCGAGCTGGACCGGACGCCGGTGCGGATCGCGGCGTACGGCGACGCGGCGGCGGCGCTGTGGCACTTCGGGATCACCCCGGTGGCGATCTTCACCTGGATGGACCCGGCGAAGGACTCCATGTTCGACGACCTCGACCTGTCCGAGACCGAGGTCGTCGGTGAGACGTACGGCGAGATCAGCCTCGAGAAGCTGGCCGCCGCGAAGCCCGACATCATCGTCGCGACGTCGTACACCGGCGACACCGCCGACGAGATGTACGGCTTCAAGGACAAGACCCAGCTGGCGAAGATCAAGGAGATCGCGCCGGTCGTCGCCGTGGCGCAGGTCGGCTCGATGAAGGACGTCATCGAGACCAACGAGGAGCTCGTCGCCTCGCTCGGCGTCGACACCGGCGAGGGCAGCCGGGTGGCCGAGGACAAGGCTGCGTTCGAGGAGGCCTCCGACGAGCTGACCGAGGCCGCCAAGAGCGGCCTCACGGTCGAGCCGATCTACGCGGACGGCGACGGTCTGTACGTGGCGAAGGCGCCCGACGACCCAGCGCTGAAGTACTACCAGGACATCGGCGTGAACTTCACGGAGATCGGCGGCAAGGACTACTACTGGGAGATCCTCAGCTGGGAGAACGCCGACCGCTACGAGCCGGACATCTTCCTCAACGCGACCCGCAACTCCTACTCGATGGAGCAGCTCGGCGAGCAGCCGACGTTCGCGCGGCTGAAGGCCTACCAGGCCGGCCAGGTCCACCCCTGGGACACGTCCTCGATGGACTACCCGTCGCAGACGGCGTACATGAAGGAGCTCGCGGGCTGGCTGGGCTCCGACCAGGACGTCGCGTCCTAGCCTGCGGTCCAGACCCGCTGTGTCCCGGGCGCGACGCTCATCTCCCGGAAGGCGGGGACCCGCTTGAACGTGGCGGGCTGGTAGGGCACCAGCACGACCAGCGCGATGCCGTCCCGGTGCTCGAGCTCCACCTGGACGGCGTCGGAGCCCCCGACCAGGACGTCGGAGACGAACGCCGCCGCCCGGGTCTCGGCCGCGGCGGCACGGGCTCCGTCGTACACGCCGGCCAGGACCCGGTCCGGCTGCGGGTGATCTCCCAGCCCCGCGTCGGCCGCGGTGAGCGATGCCTCCCCGCCGGTCGAGACCGAGGCGCCGAAGGGGTAGAACCGCCCGTTCTTGCCGAGCAGCTCCTGGGCCAGCGGCAGCACCAGGTTGAGGAGCCCGTCCAGGTCCTCCTGCGCGGAAGCCGATGCGGTGTCACGCCAGGAGTTCATGGTCCGGGATCCTGGCACACCGCCCTCCGGCCGATCAGGCCCAGGGGTCCTCGCGCCGCCACACGGTCGGGAAGTGGACGGTGACGCCCGACCCGGCCGCGAGCTCGTCGAGCACCCGCATGGTGTGGTCGAGGTCGTCGCCGAGGTAGGGCAGCGCGCGTAGGTCGCGATCGAGGGGCCGGAAGAAGTCGTCCCAGTGCGTCAGCACGACCCGGCGCGCGCCGACGGTCTGGACGGTCTCGGCCCAGTGGGTGCGGATGTAGTGCTCGCTCTGCACGCCGAGCTGGCCGATGCCGAGGTAGGCGACGTCGGCACGCCGACCGGCCAGCGCGCCCTCGACGTACCCCGCGCTCCCCTGGAGCAGCGCGGTCGCGCCGCTCGCGTGATCGACCAGGATCGACCACGCCTCGCCGCACTTGTAGGCGCCGGCCCTCACCGGCGGTACGACGGGCTCGGTGATCTCGCCCGGGAAGCGGTCCGGCGGGCAGTGGTGCGACTCGACGAGCGTCAGCGTGAACGCGCCGTACGACATCGGCTGGCCGGGCGTCGCCACCCGGATCCGGTCCTCGGGCAGGCCGTGGCCGCGCCCGACGTACGCCGTGGACTCGCCGCCGACGAGGTCGGCGCCGGTGCGGTCGGCCACCACCGCGGAGTCCATCGCGTGGTCGAAGTGCGAGTGCACCGGGACGACGGCCGCCAGCCGGTCGACGCCGACCCGCGCCAGGACGGCGTCGATGCGGTCGACGTCGGGCGCCACCGTGCCGAGCGCGACCTTCGCCAACCCGGGCCGTGAGAAGAAGCCGTCCGTCATCAGCCGGGTCTCGCCGTCGTCGAGCAGGAGGCTCGCGACGCCCAGGAACGTCACGCCCAGGGGCCCACCTGCTGCCGGGACGTCGAAGCGGCCGGCGTACCTGCCGATGTCGGGGCGACCGAGCCTGAGGCGCATGGGGGTGAGCATGACAGGAGCCCGGCTCCCCGTGACGAGTGCCGGGCTCCTGCGTGTTGTCCGCTGAGGTTGTGGCGACGACGGCGGACAAGCCTGGGTGACTAGGCGGCCGGGCTGGGCACCTCGGTCTTCGGGTCCCCGTCGGCCGCGGCCGCGAGCATCGGGAGGTACCGCTCGAGGGTGTAGGGGATGCTCAGCGGGGTCACGAAGCTGTGGGCGACGTAGAAGGAGCCGTCGGCCTCCGAGATGTCCATCCAGCGCCCCTCCTTGCCCGCCGTGGTGGCCTGGAAGAGGGAGTCGACCTGCTTCAAGGAGGCGAGGTCGAACCAGACCGCGACGCCGACGTCGCCGAGGTCGGAGGTCCGCTCGGCGCTCACCGAGACGCCGAACTCGCTGTCGTCGGCGTCCGTGATCAGCGAGTGCAGGTCGAAGCCGAGGTCGGTGAGCAGCCGCGAGCGCGGGTCCTCGGGACCGTAGAGGAAGAGCCCCTCGTACGGCGTCGCGACGGCGGCGGTCTGCCCCTTGAACTCCGGGTGCGCGGCGGCCCCGTCGGCGATCTGCTTCTTCGCGCCGTCGATGAGCGCCTGGGCGGCCTTCGGCTGGCCGATGGCGGTGCCGAGCATCAGCGCGGCCTCGTCCCACGGCGTGCCGTAGTCGGCGTAGTCGCCGTTCTGCGCGACGACCGGGACGCCCAGCCCCTGCAGCTTCTTGAAGTCCTGCTCGGTCAGCCCGGAGTAGGCGCCGACGATCAGGTCGGGCGCCAGCGAGGCGACCTTCTCGAGCTCGACGCCGTTGGTGTCCTTGAGCACGGTCGGCAGCTCGGCGTCGCCGAGGTGGTCCTGGGCCCAGGGGTAGACGCCCTGGAGCTTCTCGTCGCCGAACCAGTACGTGATCCCGACCGGCACGACGCCCAGGGCCATCAGGGTGTCCTGGTCGGTGAGGCCGAGGCACACGACCCGCTCGGGAGCCTTCTCGATCGTGGTCTCGCCGTACTTGTGCTTGATCGTGACCGGGAAGGCGCCCTCCTCCGGGCCGCCGGAGGCGGACGGGCTCGAGCTGCCGGCGCCGGCGGTGCCGCCCTCGCTGTCGCTGCCGCACGCCGCGAGGACGGGCGCGACGGCCAGGACGGAGAGGCCGGCGAGGAAACGGCGGCGGGTGGGGTTCATCGTGCTCCTAGGTGGGGGGTGGTCCGAGATGGTCAGGACGGGAAGGAACGGGGTGCCTTGCCGTCGGCGGCCTGCTCGAGCAGCGGCGTGAGGTGCTCGAGGACGTAGGCCCGGCTCAGCGGGGTGTCGAAGTAGAGGGCGCCGGCGAGGGTGCCGTCGGTGTAGGCGGCGCGGTTCTCCGCCACCGCCGGCAGGGACGAGACGGTGCCGAAGTCCTGGAGGGCGTCGAAGCCTTCTGCGTCCTCGGTCGCGAAGACGATCACGTCAGCATCGATCAGGCCGACGTTCTCGGCCGAGATCTCGGCCTGCGAGCCCTTCGGCGCGTAGTCCTCGAAGCCGGTCGTCATCGTGAAGCCCAGCTGGGTCAGGAAGTCGGTGCTCAGCCCCGGCGGGTAGACGTAGAGGATGCCGTCGTACGGCGCGCCCTGGGAGAACGTCGCCGTCAGGTCAGACCACTCCGGGTGCTCGTCGGCGACCGCGGCGTAGTCGGCCTCGAGGTCGTCGACGATCTGCTGGCCGTCGGCCTCGCGGCCCAGCCCGCGCGCGATCTGCAGGACCTGGTCCTGCCACGGCGAGAAGTAGTCGGTGGCGCCCTCGTCGGTGATGGTCGGCGCGATCGCCGACAGCAGCTGGTAGTCCTTCTTCGTCAGGCCCGCGTTGGTGCCGACGATCAGGTCCGGGTCGAGGGCCGCGATCTTCTCGAACTCGAGGCCGTTGTCGGTGTGCAGCACCTCCGGGTGCGCACCGTCGAGCAGGTCGTGGGCCCAGGGCCAGGTGGCGTCCGGCTGCTCGCCGTACCACTCGGTGACGCCGACCGGGACGACCCCGAGCTGGAGCAGCACGTCCTGCTCGGTGACCCCCACACTGACGACCCGCTTCGGCTCCGCAGGCACGACCGTCTCGCCGTACTTGTGCTCGACGGTGACCGGGAAGACACCGGTGGCGGCTCCGGACGACGCGGCAGGGCTCGGCGTCGACGTCGGGTCGTCGGATCCACACGCCGTCAGCAGCAACGGCAACGCCACGGCGGCGGTGACGACGAAGGCACGCAGACGCATCGAAGGCTCTCCTTGTTAGGTGAGCCTTACCTTAGGGGATGCGCGTTCGGGCAGAGAAGTGGGGTGTCCGCTGGTCGAGCAGCGAGCGTGGGCGACCCCCCGGTGGTCGAGCAGCGAGCGCCAGCGAGCGTCGTCGAGACCCCCGCACCCAACCGCCAACGTCGCTTGTCCACAGCCCGCGAAGCGTCAGGTTCCGCTACGGCTCACCCGGGCATCGACGGTGATGCCATGGACCTACATGCTGGAGTGCGCCGACGGGAGCCTGTACGTCGGCAGCACCTTCGACCTGGACCGCAGGGTCTGGGAGCACGACAACGGACTCGGCTCGATCTACACCCGGATCTCTCGACGTCGGCCCGTTCGACTGGTGTGGGCAGCACCGTTCGACCGCATCGACGAGGCGTTCGCCTTCGAGAAGCAGATCCAGGGCTGGGGTCGGGCGAAGCGACTCGCCCTCATCGAGGGCCGTCTCGACGACCTGCCCGCGCTCGCGCGAGGCCGGGACCGACCTGCCGCCGACGACTGAAGGCCCTGCCTGCGCTGCGGGGGTCTCGACCCAACGGTGGTCGAGCAGCGAGCGCCAGCGAGCGTCGTCGAGACCCCCGCACCCGACCGCCTGCCCACGCTGCGGGGGTCTCGACAAGCTCGACCACCGGACGCCCTGCCTTCGCTGCGGGGGTCTCGACAAGCTCGACCACCGGACGCGTGTGCGCTCAGACGATCTGGTGCATCCAGCCGAAGGTGTCCTCGGCGCGGCCGAACTGGACGTCGACCAGCTGCTGGCGGATCTGCTTCCAGAGCTCCTTGCCACCCTCGGGGGTGCCGACGGAGCCGCCGTCCCACTTGAGCTCGCCGACGGGCGTGATGACCGCCGCCGTGCCGCACGCGAAGATCTCGGTGATCTCGCCGCTGGTGACCCCGTCGCGCCACTCGTCGATCGAGAACTTCCGCTCCTCGACCTGGTGGCCCATCTTGCCGGCGAGCTCGATGATGCTCGCGCGGGTGATGCCCTCGAGGATCGTGCCGGTCTGCGGGGTGACGATGTGGCCGTCGGCGTGCACGAAGTACATGTTCATGCCGCCGAGCTCCTCGACGTACTTGCCCTCCTGGCCGTCGAGGAAGACGACCTGGTCGCAGCCGTGCAGGCTCGCCTCCTGCTGCGCGACCAGCGAGCTGGCGTAGTTGCCGCCGGTCTTGGCGGCACCCATGCCGCCACGGCCGGCGCGGGTGTACTCCTCGGTGAGCCAGAGGCTGACCGGCTTCACACCGCCCTTGAAGTACGCGCCAGCGGGGCTGGCGATGACCATGAAGGTGACGTGCTGGGCCGGTCGCACGCCCAGGAACGCCTCGGACGCGAACATGAACGGCCGCAGGTAGAGACTCTTCTCCCCCGCCGGGTCCGGGACCCAGCGCTGGTCGACGGCGACCAGCGCGTCGACGGCCTGCACGAAGTCCTCGACGGGGAGCACGGGGAGCGCGAGCCGGTGGCTCGAGCGCACCATCCGCGCGGCGTTCTCCTCCGGCCGGAACGACCAGATGGAGCCGTCCTCGTGGCGGTAGGCCTTCATCCCCTCGAAGGTCTCCTGCGCGTAGTGCAGGACGGCGGTCGCGGGATCGAGGCTGAGCGGGCCGTAGGGCTCGATCCGCCCACCGTGCCAGCCGGCGTCCGGGGTCCACTCGAGGGTGAACATGTGGTCCGTGAAGTGGTTGCCGAAGCCCGGGTTCTCGAGGATCTCCGCGAGGCGGGCGTCGTCGACGGTCGTGGTCGACGGGGTGGTGCTGATCTCCATGGAGGACAACTTAGTAGGCCTTCCTACGAAATGCCGACGGCCGGACCCACGAAGGTGAGCCCGGCCGTCGGTTCGGATGAACGAAGTGGGCGTCAGCCGGCTACTCGCGCGGCGATGGCGTCGCCGACCTCGGAGGTACGGCGTGCGGTGCCCGGCTCACGGGCGGCCAGCTCCTCGATCACCGCGGTCTCGATGGTCGCGGCGGCGTCGGCGTACCCGAGGTGGTCGAGCAGCAGGGACGCGGAGAGGACGGCGGCGGTGGGGTCGGCCTTCTGCTGGCCCGCGATGTCGGGCGCGGAGCCGTGGACCGGCTCGAACATGGAGGGGGCCGTCCGGTCGGGGTTGACGTTGCCGGAGGCCGCCAGGCCGATGCCGCCGGTGATCGCGGCGGCGAGGTCGGTGATGATGTCGCCGAAGAGGTTGTCGGTGACGATCACGTCGAAACGCGCGGGGTCGGTGGTCATGTAGATCATCGCCGCGTCGATGTGCATGTAGTCGGTCGTGACGTCGGGGTACTCCGCCGCGACCTCCTGGAACAGCCGCCACCACACGGAGCCGGCGTTCACGAGCACGTTGGTCTTGTGGACCAGGGTGAGCTTCTTGCGGGACCGCCGCTGCGCGCGGGCGAAGGCGTCGCGGACGACGCGCTCGACGCCGAAGGCGGTGTTGACCGAGACCTCGGTGGCCACCTCGGCCGGGGTGCCGACGCGCAGGGCGCCGCCGTTGCCGGTGTAGGGACCCTCGGTGCCCTCGCGGACGACCACGAAGTCGACGTCACCCCGCCCCTCGAGAACGTGGGGTGCCAGGGGCGAGGTCGCGCCCGGGTAGATCCGGGACGGCCGCAGGTTGACGTAGTGGTCGAGCTCGAAGCGAAGCTTGAGGAGCAGCCCGCGCTCGAGGATGCCCGGGGGCAGGTTCGGGTCGTTGGGCTTGCCGCCGACCGCGCCGAGGAGGATGGCGTCGTGCTCGCGGATCTCGCCGAGCACGGAGTCCGGGAGCACCTCACCGGTAGCGAGGTAGCGCTCGGCGCCGAGGTCGTAGCGGGTCTGCTCGAACTTCACGCCGGCCGGCGAGGCGACCTCGAGCACCTTCAGGGCCTCGGCGGTCACCTCCTGCCCGATGCCGTCGCCGGGGATGACGGCGAGCCTGATCGTGCCGGTGTCCGAACCGGAGACGGAGTTCGAGGAAGTCATGGGCCGGAGACTAGTTGTCGTCGGGGCGCTGACCGCCGTTGTCCCGCAGGTCGAGCGAGGCCTGGACGGCCTGGCTGATGTTCTCGTGGCTGCGCGGGTTGTCGGGGTGGTGCTGGGCCGGTCCCCACTCGGGGTACATGTCGTACATCGGACTGCTCTCTCTCGTGTGTGTTCGTCTCAGGTGGTTCCGCACGGTCCCGGTACACCTGGAACGAAGATGTCTCGTGGTGAGAGAGCAATCGGCTCGCGGATCGCGCGGGCTGAGGGAGAGAACCATCAGAAGCGGGTTGCGCCGTGCTGCTGGCGCTCCATCGCGGCGGAGGCATCTTCGATCCAGATGTATCGAGAGGCCGTCAACGCCGAATCACCGCGGCGAGGTGGCCTCTCTCAGGCCCCGCCGCGGTATTCGATAAGTACGAAGACGCTCCGCATGGTGGAGCCACCGTACGGCGACCTCCCGGGGTCGGTCAGCCGATTTCGCAGAGTGTTCGACATGCGAGACGGACGTCCCGCGATGAAAGACTCGACGGCATGAGTGCTCCCCCCGACCTTCCCGAGATCGTGCAGCGCGCGTTCGACGTCTCCCGCAAGGCCGGCTACGCCTCGTTCTGTCGCAACGAGACCGGCCGGTTGCTGGCCACCCTCGCCGCGACCCGCAGCGGCACGATGGCCGAGTTCGGCACCGGCTGCGGGGTCGGCACGGCGTGGCTGCGCTCCGGCGTACGCGGCGACGCCACGATCCTGAGCGCCGAGCTGGACGCCAAGCTGGCCGACGCCGCGGCCGTGATCTTCGAGGACGACCCGCAGGTCGAGGTGCGCTCCGCCGACTGGTCGACGCTGCTCGACCAGGGACCGTTCTCGCTCCTCTTCCTCGACTCCGGTGAGCCGACCGAGGTCAGCGTGGACTCCATCGCCGACCTGATGGAGCCGGGCGGCCTGGTCGTCCTCGACGACTTCAACCCGTGCGAGATGTGGCCCCCGGTGACCTACGGGCGGGTCGACACCCTGCGCGAGCAGTGGCTCACCGACGACCGGTTCACCGCCGTCGAGGTGATGGTCGCCCCCGACGCGTCCGTCGTCATCGCCACCCGTCGCTGACGGTCGAATCGAGAGTTCTGACCGTTGAATCGAGAGTTCTGACGGTCAGAAGTCCCGATTCAAGCGTCAGAAGTCTCGATTCAACCCGCTACTCGCCCTCGGTGGCGCGGCGTACGACGATCCGGGTCCAGGCACCGACGTAGATGCGGTCGTCGTCGGAGATCTCCTGCTTCTGGCCCGGCGACAGCGGGGTGGTGGGCAGGCCGCCGACGTTGCCGCCGACGTAGGTGCCGTTGGAGGAGCCCAGGTCCTCGACGAACCAGCGGGTGCCGTCGGTGGTGAGCTGGGCGTGCCGGCGGCTGATGCCGTTGTCGGAGGACAGGTCGATGTCGGGCGTGATGTTGCGGCTGCGCGACAGCCGGCCGATCAGGATCGAGGTGTTCCTGAGCGGTACGACGAGGGGCAGGCCCGGTGACGGCAGCGGATCGGTGGACTTCTGGTCGACGTACCAGTCGGGGTCGATCCAGATCTCCGCGACCCACTTCTCCGTCAGCGGCGGCGACGGGTTGGCCGAGGCCTCCGGCGCGGGCGTCGCTGCGGGGGCCGGAGGGGCGGCGGGACGGGGCATGGAGCCGGTGGTGAAGTCGTAGCCGCACGCCTCGCAGAAGAGGGCGTTGGCCGGGTTGGTCGCCGAGCAGTTCGGACAGGTGCCGCTGACGGCCGCCTCCACCGTCGTCGACGGCTCGGTGGGCGCGGGCGCCGGTGCCGGCGTCGCGTCCATCGCGATGCCGCAGGTGTCGCAGTAGTCGGTCGCCGTGGTCTCGTGCCCGGCGGGACAGGTGCTCACTTCTTGATCCGGGTCGTCTTGGTCGACGCGGTGTCGAGCGCCATCTCGTCGGCCTTGGCCACCGCCGCCTTGAGCCGGACGGTGCCTTCCTTCTCGTCGTCGATCTCGACCACCTTGCGCAGCTTGGACGTCGCCTCGTCGTTGCCGGTCTCGGCGGCGAGCTGGACGGCCCGGCCCAGCTTGGTCGTCGCGGTCCGCTCGTCGCCGGCGGCCTTGGCGGCCAGCCCCTCCTGGATCATCGACGCGAGCTCGGTCTGCCCCGTGTAGTGGGCGACCTGCTGGTCGATGCGGGCGGTCAGCTCGGAGTTGCCCGACCAGGTGGCCTTGACGAGACCCTGGGCCACGACGTCCGCGCCGATCGCGAGCTGGACCCGCGCCGCGAGCTGCTCCTGGCCGATCGCCTTCGCGGCCACGCGTACGGCGACGTGGTAGTCGCGCGACTCGTCGGCCCAGGCGCCGGTGGGATAGCCGCCGGTCAGCGGGTTGACCTCGACGCGGCGGTCCGTGAGGTCCTCGACCGTCGGGGAGACCTGGCGGACGAAGAGCACCTGCGCACCCTGCGGCGCCCACACGCGCAGCTGCGCGTCGGCGACGCCGCGGGCCATGGAGGCCCGCATCATCTCCTGGAACTGCGCCTGCATCTGGCTGGGCTCCGGGATGATGTCGACGGTCCCGAGCAGGGCCTGGGAGATCCGGCGGAGCTCGGGGACCACCCAGTCCGTGCCGGCGCCGCGGCAGTCGCACTGGAAGAAGCCGGTCGCCCGGCTGATCGCGGTGTCGAGTGCGCCGGGCCGCTCGCGGTTCTCGCCGTCGGTCAGCAGGATGGCGTGCCGCTGGGTGACCTCGGGCACCGAGGTGAAGATCGTTCCCGCGAGGTCGAGCCAGGTGCTCATCGCCGTACCGCCGGCACCGGTGAAGCGGTCGATCGCCTCGCTCGCGGCCTCACGCGCGCTGGAGTCCATCGGCACCATGCCCGGCCCCGACGCGACCGGCGGGAACACCAGCTCCGCGTGGTCCGAGCCGGAGATGACCGCGAACCAGGTGCCGTCCACGATCTCGGCCAGGGCCGCCTGGGCGGCCTGCTTGGCGGCCGCCATCGTCTCAGGACCCATCGAGCCGGAGGTGTCGACGATGATGATCTCGCCGGCTGCTCCCCCACCCGTCTGGCCGGCCGTGCCGGCACCGGAGCAGGTCACCGTCACGATCGCGTTGACGTCGGTGCCTCCGTCCGGGAGGAACTCGTTCTGGTAGACGCTCGCGGTGAACTCAGCCATCGGGATCCTCCTGGTGGTCGGGTGCGCTGGCATTCTGCCCCGAATCGACGGGCTGCACCCGCGCGACGGCAGCAGTGATGTTGTCGCGCCCGCCCTGCGCGTTGGCGAACGCGACGAGGGCGAGGGCGAGGTCGAGCGGCTCGCTGGTGCCGGCGGCGGCGACCTGGGCGGCGAGGGCGTCGGGCTCGGACGCGTAGTTCCACAGCCCGTCGGAGCACGCGACGACCCAGCCGGGTGTGGTGAGCTCGAGCTGCCCGGTCCGCGGGGTGACGTCGGGTGCATCGCGGCCGAGCCACTTCGTGATCGCGTGGGCCTGCGGCGAGCTCTCCGCGACCTCGCGGGGTACGCCGGACTCCATCTGCTGCTGCGCCGCCGAGTCGTCGACGGTGAGCTGGACGCCCGGCCCGCCGTCGGGGAGCCAGTAGACGCGGGAGTCGCCGATGTTGGCGTAGGCCAGCAGGCTCCGCTCCACGACGGCGACCGCGAAGGTCGCGGACGCGGGGTTGGTCGAGGCCGGGTCGGTCACCTGGACGACCGCCGCGTTCGCAGCCGCGGCCGCCGCGCCGAAGACCTGCGTGATCGCGCCCGACCGGCTCGCCGGCGTACCCATCCCCTGCGGGAACGGCGTCCGCAGCGACTCGCGCGCGGCCTTCGCCCCGGCGAGAGACGCGACGTCGGAGTCGATCGAGTTGGAGACGCCGTCGAGGACGACGAGGACGGCCCGCTCGCCCGGCGCGTCGGACGCCAGCAGCGCCATCGCGTCCTCGTTGCGGTGGTGGACGATGCCGCGGTCGCAGACGCCCGCGACCCACGAGGCCGGCGTCTCGCGGAAGTGGTCGCGCTCGGTCGGCGCCTTGGCACCACAGGTCTCGCAGTAGCCGTCGGGACCCACCGTGCCCTGGCAGACCAGGCACGGCCGCGGGCCGGTGGCGACCGGCGGGTCGGTGGGCCGGCGCCGCGTCGGCGCGCTGATCGGGCTGAGCTCGTCGAGCGCCTCGGTGGCCACGGGTGCCGCGGGCGCGTCGTTGCCGAGCGCGCTCCCGCAGCTCTCGCAGAACTTCGAGCCCGTGGTGGCGACGGTCCCGCAGGACGGGCAGGTCGTGTCGGTCATGTCAGCGTCCAGCTCCGTACGGCGTTGGCCTGGTTGACGAGCGCGACCCGGTCCTCGACGACCGTGGCGTCGCGGGCGAGCGTGCGGTAGGCCTTCTCCAGCCCGTCGCGCAGCCCGTCCTCGGTCGCGGTGTAGCTGCCCAGCGTCGGCGCGGGCCGGCTGGACGCCGCGCCGAGCGCGGCCGCGTTGCCGGTCGTCACGACCTCGAGCGCCTGGGTGAGGATCCGGACCGTGTAGCGCTGGCGGGCCGGGCCGTCCATCGAGACCGACTCGATGCTGCGCATCGCCTGGTCGAGCACCGCGAGGTCGTGACCGCTGCCGGCGAGCAGCAGCTCGGCGCGCAGCTGCCGGCTCTCGGGGTAGCCACGGCTGGTCGACGGCACCATGTCGAGCGCGGCGACCGCGCCCTGCGTGTCGTTGCGAGCGGCACGCACGCGCGACAGGCCGAAGGCCGCCGGGGCGACGTACGTCGCGTCCGTCGCCACGCAGGTCCGGTAGAGCCCCTCCGCGACGTCGGGCAGCCCACCGCGCTCGCACGCGATCGCGAGGGCGAGCTTGGGGGCGAGCTCCCCCGGCACCTGCTGGTAGACCGCGTTGAACGACGACTGCGCCGAGGCCCAGTCCTGCTCCTGCATGGCGGCGAGCCCGTCGATCCAGACCGCCCGCCAGTCCCAGGGGTCCTGGGCGAGCAGCTCGTCGGCGAAGCCGTGCGCGCGGGCCGGGTCCTGCAGCTCGAGGGCGGCGTGCGCGCGGGCGAGCAGCACCTCGGCCGATGCCTCGGGGGCGCCCTCGAGGTCCTCGAGCCGCTGCGCCGGGTCGTCGCTGCCGAGGCTGGAGAGCCAGGCGTGCTGGGCGTCGGTGGTGTCGGCCCGCAGGGCGGGCAGCTCGGCCCAGCCGAGCACCGACGCCGAGGCGGCCGGCGCCTGGAAGAGCACCGACGCCGCGGACGTCAGCGCGGTGCCGGCCGTGCGGGCGGCGACGACCTCGCGCAGCACGCCCAGCAGCTGGCCGCGCAGCTCGTCGGCGGAGGCGAACCGGTCGGCCGGGTCGGCGGCGCAGCACTTGGCGATCAGGTGGTAGAGCGAGTCGTGCTGCGCGAACAGCGGCGTCGACTCGGGCGGCGGCAGGGTGTGCAGGTAGGTGCCCTGGTAGCCCCGGAACTCCATGCAGAGCACGACGAGGGTCCGGCCGATCGTGTAGATGTCGCTGGCCACGCTCGGCCCGACCTCGGCCACCTCGGGAGCCTGGTAGCCGACGGTGCCGTAGATCGCGGAGTCCTCGTCGTCGATGCGGCGGACGCCGCCGAGGTCGATCAGCTTCACCGCGTCGCCGACCTGGATCAGGTTGTCGGGCTTGAAGTCGCAGTAGACGAGGCCGAGGTCGTGGAGGTACTGGAACGCTGGCAGCACCTCGAGCACGAACGCGAGCGCCTGGTCGACGGGGAGCGCGTCGTACGCCCCGTTGTTGTCGCTCATCCGCTGCTTGAGGATCTGCTTGAGCGACTTGCCGCCGACGTACTCCATGACGATGTAGCCGGCACCCTCGTGGGTCACGAAGTTGTAGATCTCGACGATCAGCGGGTGCTCGACCTGGGCCAGGAACTGCTGCTCGGCGATCGCCGCTGCGAGCGCGTCGGGGTCCCCCGAGTTGAGCAGGCCCTTGAGCACCACCCACCGGTTGGAGACGTTGCGGTCGCGCGCGAGGTAGATCCAGCCGAGACCGCCGTGCGCCAGGGCACCCGCGACCTCGTACTGGCCGCCGACCAGGTCGCCGGCCTGCAGCTTGGGCGTGAACGAGAACTCCTGCCCGCACTGGGGGCAGAAGCCCTCCGTGCGTCCCGGCCGGCCGTCGATGCTGCGGCCGATCGCATTGCCGCACTTCGAGCAGGTCCGCTTGTCCTCGGGCACCTCGGGGTGCGGGTTGATCGCCTTGCTGGCGTCGACGGTCGGCGCCGGAGGGACAGTGGTCAGGCCGGCGCCGAGACGTGCCGCGCGGACCCGCTGGGAGCCGGTGCGGGTACGCCGGGTGGAGGACGTGCCGGACGACTGGGCGAGCCGCGAGCCGATCGCCGCGGACTGCACCCGGCTCGCGGCCGACGTCGCGACCGAGGCGCTGCCACCGGAGAGCGGCTGTGCCTGGTGGGCGACGCTGACCGCGGGCGAGCCGCACACGTCGCAGTAGCCGTCGAGGATCGTCCCGGTGCAGCCGGGCTGTCCGCACGTCGTGCCGTCAGCCGAGGCGGCGGGCGCGGCCGCTGCCGCGTCTGCCGCGGCCGGAGCAGCGGACGGCTCGGCCGCCATGCCGCAGACGTCGCAGTAGCCGTCGGCGATGGTGCCGCTGCAACCGGGCTGGGTGCACTTCATGCGGACTCCTTCGAGTGGTCGACCCACGTCTGGTACGTGCTGACGAGCTGACGGCAGACCGCCATCGGCGCCGGCTCACGGGCCAGCACCTCCCGCGCCCGGCGCTCGCTGTCGGCGAGGTCCGGTCGGTCCGCGATGCCGAGCGCCCCGGCCTTCGCGACGTACGCCTCGAGCAGGTCGAGGAGCTGGGTGCGCTCGGCGAGCGCATCGGCGTACTTCTGCTGGGCGAGCGTCAGCGCCTGGGAGACCCGGTCGAGACGGGTGAGGTACGGCGCCAGCGCCTCGGGCGTGTTGGGGATGGGACCGAGCGCCTCCACGTCGGGGACGGCGTAGCGCGGCGACGGGTCGACGGTGCGGACGCAGGTCGCCGCCAGCGCGCTCAGCGCCTCTGCTCGGGCCAGCAGGTCGGCGCGCAGCTCGCGCGCCGAGGCGAGCTGGTCGCGGGCGTCGCGGCGGCGGGCGTTGCCGACGATCAGGTCCCGCTCGAGGGTCGACGCGTCGTTCTCCAGCGGTCCCAGCAACCCGCCGACGTCGGCGCCCCGCTGGGCGCGCTCGGTGACGTCGGCCAGCCGCTGAAGGAGACCAGCCAGTCGGTCGACCGGCTGGTCCCGCGCGATCGCCGGCTCCAGCGCGACCTGGTCGCGGACCCGCTCGAGCTGGGCGCGGAGCTCCTTGATCCGCGCGGCAGCCGCGTCGGCGCCCGGCACCAGCGACAGCGTGGTGCGCAGCTGGCCGGCCAGGGCGTCGGAGAGCCGGCAGGCCTCGGGCAGCGAGACGGCCAACGACTGGGTCGGCAGCGTGCCGTCGAGCCGGCCCCAGATCAGCGTCGTGATCTTCGTGCGCTCGGTGACGCCCACCCGGCCGCCGTCCCAGGTCGCCCACATCAGCTGCCACCGGTCGGACACGGCCTTCCAGAGGGCGAGCGAGAGCGCCATGTCGGAGGCCACCTCGGCACCGCGCTGGGCAGCGAGGGCGGCGGCGTCGAGCTCGTCGAGCTCTGCGCGGCGCGCGCGCACCCAGTCGTCCAGCTCACCCAGGTAGGCCTGCAGCACGATCGGCTCGGGCGCGGTTCCGATCGCGCCGGGCGAGGCGGGAGCCGCCGTCACGGGGCGCTCATCGCCCGTAGACCGGGGTCGGCTGGGTCGCGTCGGTCTGCAGCGAGGGCTTCAGCCACCTCGCGTACGACGCCTGCCACGACCCGTCCGACCGCATCCGCTCCAGGACCGCGTTGATGAAGCGGACGAAGTCGACCTGGTCCTGGTTGACGCCGA
This sequence comes from Nocardioides sp. Root1257, assembly GCF_001425175.1. Classification (GTDB taxonomy): domain Bacteria; phylum Actinomycetota; class Actinomycetes; order Propionibacteriales; family Nocardioidaceae; genus Nocardioides. Next base: position 1,031,603 of record NZ_LMDV01000001.1, read on the forward strand.
TGCCGTACGGCTCGTCGGTGAGCGCCTGGCCGGTGACGACCTCGGCGTACGGGTCCTGGGCGACCAGGCCGGCGAGCACGGTGTCGTCGCCGGTGATCGCGTCCGTCTCGCCGTTCTGGAACTTCAGGAGGCAGCCGGTGTGGTTGCCCGCGGTGACAGCGATCGCGTCGGGAGCGAGCTTCTGGATGTTGTCGAGGCTCGTGGTGCCTGCCGGCGCGCACACGCGCTTGTCGGACAGCCCGGCGGCCTCCGTGATGCCGGAGCCCTTCTGCACCAGGATCTTCTGGCCGGAGTGGAAGTACTCCGCCGAGAACGCGATCTGGTCCCACCGTGCGCAGTTGATCGTCATGTTGCGCGCCACGATGTCGATGTCGCCGGACTGGAGGAGCGGGATCCGGTCGGCCGCCGAGATGACGCGCAGCTGGACGTGACCCTTCGCGGTCCCGAAGATCGCCGCGGCGACCTGGTTGACCATGTCGATGTCGAAGCCCTCGATCACGCCGGTGAACGGGTTGCGCGAGCCGAGCAGGTAGCTGTCGGCGGAGACGCCCGCGACCAGGTGCCCCCGCTGCTGGATCTTCGCCATCGTCGAGCGGGCGGGCAGGTCGTCGGGGCTGGGTACGCCGCCGGCGAGCGGCGCGTAGGACCGGGTCGGGTTGCCGGTGTCGGTGCACGGGGTCGACGACGCCGGCGGGGCCGCCTCGGGCTTCACAGCCCCGGGGACCTTCGTGTCGGAGTAGCCGCACCCGGCGAGCAGGGCGACGGTCGCCAGGGCGAGGGCGAGCTTCCTCATGCGTTTCCGGGGTCCCCGCGTAAGCGTGGCTTGGAGGAGCGAAGCGGGGGAAGGGCGCGCTTTCGTGGGGTGGTTCATGCGTACTCCCTCCGTCGCAGTCCGATGCCCCAGACCGCGAGCCCCGCTGCGGAGATGCCGAGCAGGAGGGTCACGATCGCGAGCACGAGGATGCCGGTGTTGCCGCTGCGCAATGCGTCGGCCGTCGCGGCGCCCGAGGTGCTGATGATCTCCTGCGACCGGGCGTCGAAGGCGTCGAGCCTGGCCGTCGACCCCTCGTCGCCGGTGGTCGTCGCGAGCTGGACGGCGGCGTCGTACTGGCCGCCGTCGTCGAGCTTCACGACCTGCTGGTGGACCGTCGCGTAGTCGTCCCAGAGCGGTCGGGTCTGCCGGGACGCGTTGTCCTCCACGACGCCGGCCGCGGTGTCCCACCGGTCCTCGTAGACCTGTCCGGACCCGCGCGAGATCAGCCGGAGGCTCTCGTTGGCCTTGGCGTCGTTGGCCGCGGTGCGCGCCGTCGACTCGTGGAACGACGTGCTGTAGTCGCCGTCGCGCAGGTCGGAGTTGTTGCCGGCCTGGACGACAGCGACCACGGTCCCGACCAGCGTGAGGGCGGCGACGGCGACGGCGGCGGCCGCGATGCCGAGGTTGATCCGCCGCCGGAAGCGCCGCGCCAGCTGCCGGTTGACCCACCAGAGCAGCGCGAGCGCGACCAGCCCGGGCAGCAGGATCAGGAACGGGTGCTGGGCACCGAGCTCGTCCTCGGCGCGCTCGGCGTTGGCGGCGACGAGCGCCTGCGCGATCGGGATCGCGGAGCCCTCGACGCTGGTGTCGCGGAGCCCGGTCGACGCGGTCCGGAGGTACTCGGCCCCCACCGGGAAGCCCTGGCGGTTGTTGGCCCGGGCCTGCGCGATCGTCGCGTTGTAGTCGGTGACGGCGGCGCTGAGGTCGGCCAGCGCCTCGCGGTCGGCGGGCTGCGCCTCCGCCGCGTCGGTGATCTGCCGGGTGATCGTCTCGATGGCGTCGTCGTACGCCGCGCGCTGCTCGGCAGGCTCCAGGCCGCCCGTGAGGAAGGCGGTGGTGGCGAGGGCGTCGGCGCGGAAGAGCGTCGACTGGATGTTCTGGACCCGGACCAGCTGCTCGGTGTTGTCGGCGGCCGCCCGGTTGGCGTGCCAGGACAGCACCTGGAGGCCCGCGGTCAGCGCCGCGAAGAGCAGGCACGCCAGCACCGCGACGAGCTGCCAGCGGTTGAGGAGCCGCGGGGTGTCCTCGGTCTGCGGCGTCCTCTTGACCGTGGCGGGCACGCCCGGTTGCGTCGCCGCCGGCGCCGCGGTCACCGCCGCCGGCGCCGCCTGGGTCTGGCTCATGCGGTCTCCTCGTCAGCAGGGGCTGCTTCAGGTACGACGGGTGCCTCGAGATCCTCGGCCATGATCGTGCGCAGCTGCTCGACCGTCGGCGTCTCGACGTCGCGCAGCCGCCAGGCATGGCGACCGATCGCGGCCTCGAGCACGTTGCGCACGTAGCGGGCGTTGCCGAAGGACGAGCCGCGCGGGACCCCCGCGAGCATCTCGCCGAGCCGGGCGACCACGGCGTCGTCGACGTCGTACTCGGCCGAGGTGGCCATCACCCGGAAGATCGAGGCGAGCTCGTCGTCGGTGTAGTCGGCGAAGTCGATGGTGGTGCGGAACCGACTCTCGAGTCCGGGGTTCTGCGCGATGAAGACCGCCATCGGGAGCGGGTAGCCCGCGACGATGACGACCAGGTCGTCGCGCTTGTCCTCCATCTCCTTGACCAGGGTGTCGATCGCCTCGGTGCCGTACTGGTCGCCCGAGAGCGAGTACGCCTCGTCGATGAAGAGCACCCCGCCCTCGGCCGACGCCACGACCTCGGCGGTCTTCATCGCGGTCTGGCCGAGGAAGCCGGCGACCAGCTCCGAGCGGTCCACCTCGACGAGCTGGCCCTTCGAGAGCAGGCCGAGCGCGCGGTAGATGCCCGCGACCAGGCGCGCCACGGTCGTCTTGCCGGTGCCCGGGTTGCCGTTGAAGATCATGTGGCGGGTGATCGTCGGCGCCTTGAGGCCGGCCTCGGCGCGCAGCCCCTCGACGCGGAGCACCGCGGCCTGCCGGTGGATCTCGGCCTTCACCTCGGTCAGGCCGACCAGCCCGTCGAGCTCGGCGAGCAGCTCCTCGACGGTCTTCGGCTCGGGCTCGGGCTCGGGCTCGGCGGGCGCCGGGGCCGCGACCTCGGCCGGCGGCGGTGCGGCCGCGACCGGTGGTGCGGGTGGCAGCGCTGCCGGCGGGACCGGGCCGCTCGTCGGCGCCGCCTCACCGAGCTGGGCGGCGGCGGCGAGGGCCGCGTTGCCGACCGTGCGCGCGATCTCCTCGCCGAGCGAGCTGCCGGCCAGGGCGACGTCCGCCAGCGCCCGGGCGTACGCCGGCGCATGGGCCGACCGGGCGAGTGCCAGCGCGCTCATGGTCGGCGTCGGCGCGGAGCGGTAGCGGCGGCCCCGGGACGCGGCCTCCATGAAGTCCTCGGCCGAGCTGGCGCGGCCGGTCTGCTCGGACCAGTCGACGTACGCGCCACGGGCGGGCTCGGCGACCGTGGCGGCCAGCCGCTCCCCTTCGGCCCGGGCCTCGGCCGGGTCGACGCCGGCGGCACGGGCCGCCTCCTCGAGCGCCCGCAGTGCCTCGGCCAGCGAGATCGCGTCGGTCATGCCGGTGGTCCCAACGTGAGGTCCGGGCCGGACGGCGTGCCGAACTTGGCCTGGAGGAACATGCCGTGCGCGATCAGCGCCTGGGCGTCGGCGCGGTTGGCGGCGTCGAGGATCTTGTCCATCGTCGACGCGAGCAGCTCGAGCTGGTCGACCAGCACCATGAGCGAGGTCTTGTAGCCGTCGATCGGGCGGGTGTCGGCCCACTCGCGCGGCAGCCGCAGGTAGCCGCCCACGGCCTCGGGGAGGTAGTCGGTGGCGGTCGCCATCACGGAGTAACTCTCGATGGTGCCGACCCCGAGGTGGCGCAGCTGCGGCAGGGTGTCGCGGATCGTGCGGGCGATGCGCTGGACTCGCGAGGTGATGAGGGGCGGCGCGTTGCCCTCGACGAGCATCGCGTTGACCCGGTTGAGCGCGGCGAGGATGTCCTGCTCGGTCGGCACCGCGGGCACGACCGCAGCCTGATCCTCACCACGTCGGCGGCCCAGCCATGACTTCAGACCCATCTGGTCGGCGTCGCCTCAGGTGGTCGGCAGCATGGAGAGGTCCAGGGTGCCGGCCGCGTTGCGGGCGTCGTGGGCCTGGACCCGGTCGAGGTAGGCCTTCGACTTGTCGACCTCGGTCTCCAGCACGCCGATGGTCGCGGACATCGAGTCCAGCGCCTTGAGCTTGAACTCGTCGATCGAGTCCATGGTCGCGTAGATGTTGGCGAACGCGGCCTGCAGCTGCTCGATCCCGATGCTCGACGACGCGGCCTGGTCCTGGATCTCCGCGGAGTTGTCGCGGAGCATCACCGAGGTGCGTTCGATCATCCCGGAGGTGGTCGTGTTGAGGGCCGAGATCTGGTCGAGGACCAGCTTCTGGTTGCCCAGCGCCTGCGCCACGATGACCGCGGTGCGCAGCGCGGAGATGGTCGTCGTGGACGCCCGGTCGACGCCCTTGATGAGCTCGATGTTGTTCTTGATGATGATGTCGATCGCCAGGTAGGACTGGATCGAGACGGCCAGCTGCGTGAGCAGGTCCTGGTGCTTCTGGCGCACGTAGAAGAGGACGTCCTGCGACAGCGCCTTCGCCGCCTCGGGGTCGGAGAGCTCGAGCTCGGCGATCTTGGCCGACAGCTTCGTGTCGAGCCGCTCGGCGACGTACACGTACTGGTTGAGGCGCCCCATCGACGCCCACAGGTTCGTCTTCTCGAGGTTGAGCGCGACGTTGTCCTTGGTCAGCTCGTCCTGGCCGTTGCGCAGGCTGTGCAGGATGCCGTTGAGCTGGCTCTGCGCGGACTGGTACTTGCGGAAGTAGTCGGTGACCTTGTCGCCGAAGGGCAGCAGGTCGAGCCAGCGCTTGGCGCCGGTGGCCTGGCTGGGGTCGAGGTCCTCGACCGTACGGCGCAGCTCGAGCAGCGTCTTGCCGACCGCCGAGCCCTCGGCGATGCCGCCCTCCTTGAGGGCCCGCACCGGCTGCTGGAGCATCCGGTTGGACGTCTCCGCCGCCTTGCGGATGTCGGCGTCGCCCATGGTGCGCACGCTCTCGGCCTGCTTCGCGAACTCCGGGCTGTTGGCCGGCGTCGCGCTGAGCGCGGTCATGAAGCCCTCGACCTTGGCGTCCAGCTCGGGCAGTGCCTCGGCGGAGACCTGCGGCGCCATCCGGGGTGCCTGCGTCGTGGTGACCGCGGCCGGCGCCTCGGGTGCCGTCAGCGTGATCACCGGCTCGGGTGGTGCGAGCGGCGCGACCGCAGCCTCGCCCTGGTCCTCCGTCATGCCCGTCCCCTCCCGATCGTGGTGCTGGGAAGTCTGTCAGATCTGCCCAGCACCTGGGAGGGAGTTAGACGTCCGTCGGCATCACGTTCGTGCCGGAGCGCATCCGCTCGCGGTAGCTGCCGGTCGGGAAGTCCCGGTCGACGAGCTTCTCCATGAAGCCCTTCAGCGTGCGCGTGCCGTACGCCGGCGCGACGTGGTCGACGACGGACCAGTACTTCGCGGCCTCGAGGTAGAACACGACCGGCTTGAGCTGCTTGGTGAGCTTGCTGAGGCGGGTCAGGCGGCCGATCTTCTTGTCCCAGCCGGCCATCGTGATGACCTCCCACTGGGGCTGCTTGCCGTTGATCTCGAACATCAGCTCACCGGCACCCTTGAGGGTGACCGTGTTGTCGGCCGTCCACGGGCCGCCGACGGGCAGGATCCGCCCGATCGCGTCGTCGTTCAGCACCTGGTTGACGATGAACTCGGCCAGGTCCTCGCGCGCGATCGGGTTGACGACGTTCCACTCGCCATGGTCGTAGATGCGGTAGGCCAGCCCCTGCTTGACGTCACCGAACGCGACCGAGAGGTAGGGGAAGTACGCCGTCGGCCGGATGATCGTCCACGGCACGTAGCCGTGGTGCTGGCCGATCAGCTCGCCCTCGACCTGGATCTTGTAGACCTGCGGGATCAGCTCGGGGCGGTAGACGCCGTAGTCGCTGATGTGGATGAACTGCTGGACGTCGTTGGCCACGGCGGCCCGGATGCCGTGGACGACGGCCTCGTGGTCCACCTGGCGGCAGTCCTCGGCGTCGTTGGGCTTGCGGCCGGAGAGCAGCGAGATCACGACGGCGGTGGGTGCAGCGGCGACCGCAGCGGTCACGTCGGCGGCCTTGGTCGCGTCACCGACGATCACCTCGGCGTCGGCGTACGGCTCCTCGTTCTTGACCTCGCCGTTGCGGGCGAGCACGGCGGGGCGGTAGCCGCGGCGCGCGAGCTCGGGGACGAGCGCCCGGCCGATGTAGCCGGTGCCGCCGAGGACGAGCACGCGCTCGCCGTTGCCCTGCCCCACGGGGCCGGTGACGTACGTCGAGGAGTCGGCGCTCAGGACCCGTTGGAGCAGCTCGTGGCTGTGCTTCTGGGCAGCGGCGGCGTCGAGGTTCGTGATGGTGCTGTAGGCCATGAATAGATCATATACAGATTACTCCGGGTTGATGGCGTGGATGGTCCACGCCGGCAGCCAGAGCTGGGTCAGCGGGCCGATCGCGAGCGCGTAGAGCACTGTCCCGAGCCCCAGCGTGCCGCCGAGCAGCAGCCCGATCAGCACGACGGTGACCTCGATGCCGGTGCGCACCAGACGGATCGAGCGCCCACTGCGGCGGGCGATCCCGGTCATCAGTCCGTCGCGCGGGCCGCGCCCGAGCTGGGCCCCGATGTACATCGCGGACGCCAGCCCGCACAGCACGATGCCGCCGACCATCAGCGCGATCCGCAGCACCATCGCGTCCGGACGGTCGAGCAGCGAGAGCGTGGCGTCGGCGGAGAAGCCGACGACGAGGGCGTTCGAGATGGTGCCGAGGCCGGGCTTCTCGCGCAGGGGGATCCACAGGACCAGCACCACGAAGCTCATCAGCACGACCGCCTGGCCGAGCGTGATCGGCAGGTAGCGGATGAGGCCGGAGTGCAGCACGTCCCACGGCGCCAGGCCGAGGTCGCCGCGCACCATCAGGGCCAGCGAGACGCCGTAGGCCACCAGGCCGACGTACAGCTGCGGGAGCCGACGACCCAGCCGCCCGGTGCGCAGTTGCTCGAGCGGGCCGAGGTCGCTCAGTCCGCTGCCAGCAGGGACGGGGCCGGTGGCGATCGTGGTCACGGCACCAGGATGGCGACGATTGGCCTTCTCATAAATAGCCAATCATGGAAGAGTGGCCTGCATGTCGACCACGATCAGTGCCGGTCGGGTGGCCACCCTCGTCGGGGAGTTCGACCGCTCCCCCGCGTACGCCGGCCTGCGCGACGCGCTCACCCTGCTCATCGGGGACGGCCGGATCGCGCTCGGCACCCGGCTGCCGAGCGAACGCGAGCTGACCGAGGCGCTCGGGGTCTCGCGGACGACCGTGACCCGCGCGTACGCCGAGCTGCGCGACGCGGGCTACGCCGACGCCCGGCGCGGCGCCGGCACCTTCACCCGGGTGCCGGGCGGCCGCAGCCGCGCCCACGACCGCGCGCTGCTGCCCCGACCCGGCGACGGCGACGCGATCGACCTCAACTGCGCGGCCCCGTCGGCCCCGCCCGGCATCGCCCAGGCGTACGCCGAGGCCGCGGCCGACCTCCCGGCGTACCTCGGCGGGCACGGCTACTTCCCCGCCGGGCTCCCCCAGCTCCAGCAGGCGATCGCCGCGACGTACGACGCGCGCGGCCTGCCGACCTCGCCGGAGCAGGTGATGGTGACGACCGGCGCGCTGTCGGCCGGCTCGATCGTCGCGCAGGCGTTCACCAGCCCCGGCGACCGGGTGCTGGTCGAGTCCCCGACCTACCCCAACGCCACCGACGCGCTCCGCCACGGCGGCGCCCGGCTGACCCCGACGCCGGTCGACCCCGACGGCTGGGACCTCGACGCCGTCGCCGCCCTGGTGCGGCAGACCGCGCCGAAGCTGGCCTACCTGATCCCCGACTTCCAGAACCCCACCGGGCACCTGATGACCGACGCGCAGCGCGAGGAGTACGCCGCGCACCTGCGCCGAGCGCACACCGTTGCGATCGTCGACGAGGCCCACCAGGCGCTGGCGCTGGACGGCCAGGAGATGCCGCGCCCGTTCGCGTCGTACGCGCCCGACACGATCACGATCGGCAGCGCCAGCAAGTCCTTCTGGGGCGGACTGCGGCTCGGCTGGATCCGGGCACCGCGCGGTCAGATGGAGCGCCTCACGCAGGCGCGGGTCAGCCTCGACCTCGGCGCCCCGGTGCTCGAGCAGCTGGTGCTCGCCCGGCTGCTCGCCGACGCCGCCCCGATCCTCGACGCCAACCGCGCCCGCCTCCGCGAGCAACGCGACGCGCTCGTCGGTGCCGTCGGCTCGCTGCTCCCCGAGTGGACCTTCCACCGCCCGACCGGCGGGCTCGCGCTGTGGTGCCAGCTCCCCGGGGCCTTCGGCACCGCGCTGGTCACCGAGGCCGAGCGCCGCGGCGTGATCATCGCCCCCGGCCCGGTCTTCGCGGCCGAGGGCGGCCTCGACCGCTTCGTCCGCATCCCGTGGACCCGCCCCGCCAACGAGCTCACCGACGCCGTACGCCGGATCGCGGACGCGTGGGCGGTCGTCCGCGAACGCCCGACGTCGACGGGCCGGACGGCTCGCGTGATGGTGGCCTGAGCGCCCCGCTCGCGCACTTCAGGACGTCATACGGACGGTGCCACCCGTAGCACCGTCCGTATGACGTCCCGCGTGGTCAGCCGGTGGGCGTCGTGCCGTCGAGGCGTAGCTCCTGCTCCGCCGGAGTCACCGCGTGGACCGGCCCGCGGCCCGTGCCGGACCATGCGGCTCGGGGGTCGATCCCCAGGCTGCGCAGCCGTGCGTCGGCCTTGCGCTTCGCTCCCCGGTCGGCCTTCCTCCGTTCGAGCGTCACGAGCAGGCTGCGGCGCTCGCGGGTCTCGAGGTCGTCGGTCAGCCCGGTGCGGAAGTACGACGCTGCGTCCCTCACCAGTGCGTACGTCGTCTCGATCTCGTCCGACGACAGCACGGCATCGAGGACGACCTGGAGGTGCTCGTACTTCGCGCGAGCATGCGACGAGAGATAGAGGCCTCCGCCGGCGTAGTACCACTGGCGCAGGTCCTCGTGCAGGCGCAGGAGCTCGGCGGGGCCGGCATCAGTGCGCGGCCACTTGGAGACCACGGCGGTGCGCTCCCAGACGGCGGGGTAGCTGGCGATCCGTCGGTCGCGGACACCGGCTTCGACCTGCTCGCGACCCGAGAGCCAGCTGTTGACCATGGCGAGCAGGGCCGCGGCGACGAAGCCGATGGCCGCTGCCACGAAGGCGTCCATCGTCCGAGGGTGCCACTGTCAGGGCAGCCGGGCCACCCTGTCGAGCAGCCGCGCTCGCTCGTCGTCCGTCAGGGGTACGGCGAGCTCGGTCAGCCATGCGTCGACCTCCCCGTCGCGCAGCGGGCGGTGCACGGTCGGCTCTCCCGGCGTCCGCACCGTCACCGACTCGTGCGTCACGGTGACGTGTCGCCCCGGCAGGTGTCGGGCGAGCACCAGCCCCGTCGTGAAGTGGGAGCCGGGATAGGTGCTCGTGTAGTGGTGCCCCATGACGACGTCGACGGGACGGACCGCGAGCTCGTCGGTCGTGTGGGCGACCTCCCAGCCGCCCTCACGGAGCCGGTCGAGCGCCCAGTCGCCCTCCGTCGTACGGCGCACGCGGTAGCGCCAGCCCGGCAGGTAGTCGTCCTCGGCTCCGTCGACGAGCGTGACCGGGCGCAGCAGGCTCATCCCGAAGCCCGGGTCGCAGAGGAGGCGCTCCCCGTCGACGACCACCTCGACCACCATGTGGGTGCGCCCCTGCTGGGTGCCGGCGGCCGGGTCGCCGACGCGGCCCAGGTGGCGGCGTACGTCGTAGCCCAGCCGCTCCAGGGCCGCGGCGAAGATCGTGCTGTGCTCGAAGCAGTAGCCGCCCCGCCCCCGCCCGACGAACTTCTCCTGGACCGCGTCGATCGAGACTCCCGGGTGCTGCCCGAGCAGCACGTCGACGTTGTCGAAGGTGAAGCTCCGCACGTGGGCCTCGTGCAGCTCCGCCAGGGCAGCCGCGCCCGGCTCGCGGGCGGTGGTGCCGAGCCGGGCGAGGTAGCCGGACAGGTCGAGCTCGTCGGTGCGCCACGGGTCGGTCGGCATGCGCCCAGTCAAGCGCCCCGACCTGTTCGGCTGCTACCAGGGCTGGATGCCCGCGTCGTCGCGGAAGGTGCCGGAGTCACCGCCGTCGGGCAGCGTCGCGAGCTCGAGGAAGATCGCCGCGCCCTGCTCCGGCGTACGGAACCCCTGGAAGTTGTTGAGGTCCGTCGCGACGTAGCCGGGGCAGCCCGCGTTGACGAGGATGCCGGTGCCGGCGAGCTCCTTGGCGTACTGGATCGTGATCGCGTTGAGGTAGGTCTTCGTCGGCGAGTACGCCGCCGAGATCGGTCCGACCGCGTCGGCCTGGGCCGTCTGCAGGGTGAGCGATCCGACCGTGCTCGAGACGTTGACGATCCGCGGGGACGTCGCGCGGCGGAGCAGCGGGAGCATCGCGTTGGTGACCCGGATGACGCCGACGACGTTGGTGTTCACGACCTCGAGGACCTGGTCGGCGCTCACCTTCGTGGGCTCTTGCGGCATCCCTCCGGTGATGGCCGCGTTGTTGACGAGCACGTCCAACCGTCCCTCAACCTCCAGCTGGGTGGCGGCCTCGGCGACGCTCGCGTCGTCGGTGACGTCGAGGGGTACGCCGAACACGTCGTGTCCCTCGGCCTGCAGCTTCGCGACCGCCTCGTCGCGGCGACCGGCGTCCCGAGCCCCCACGCCCACGCGGAACCCGCGTCGGGCCAGGCCCGCGGCGATCTCGTAGCCGATGCCCTTGTTGGCGCCGGTGACCAGTGCTGTCTTCTTCGTATCCGTGCTGATCTCTGTCATGCCTCGATGGTGGGCAGGCGATGCCACGGCTTTCCAAGACCGATCGGGTCGGGACCGATACCGCAGCGGTATGGCACCAGGTCAGACGTAGCATCGACGACGTGGAGACCCGCGAGCTGCGCTACTTCGTCGCCGTCGCCGAGGAGTCGCACGTGGGGCGTGCGGCCGAGCGCCTCGGGATGGCCCAGCCGCCGCTGTCCCGGGCCATCGCCCAGCTGGAGCGACGTCTCGGCGCCGACCTCTTCGTCCGTACGCCGCGGGGCGTGACCCTCACGAGCGCCGGCGAGACCCTGCTGCGCGAGGGTCGGGCGGCCCTCGCCGCCGTCGAGGCCGCGGAGCGCCGTACCCGCCGGACCGCCGAGGGCGCGGGCCGGGCACCGGTGGTGCTCACCGCCAAGGCGGGCGCGCAGAGCGAGCTGATGGCCAAGCTGCTCGACGCCTACGCCGCCGAGCCCGACGCCGTCGACGTGGAGGTGGTGCTCTGCCCGCCCGGTCACCAGGCACCGATGCTGCGCGACGGGCGAGCCGACGTCGCGATCCTGCACCAGCCGTTCGACGACACGAGCGGATTCGACCTGGACACGCTGGCGGTCGAGGAGCAGGTGCTGATCCTGCCCGCCGGCCACCCGCTGAGCGCCCGGACCTCGATGACCGTCGCCGACGCGTCCTCGATCGCCGACCTGCCACTCCCCCGCTGGCCCCACGTCGACGGGAGCTACCCCGAGGGACCCGGCCCCGAGCTGCGCGACCTGACGCAGATCCTCCAGCTGATCCGCCTCGGGCGCGCCGCGATCGTCCTGCCCGAGTCGTCCCGCGTCAACCTGCGCGACGGGCTGGCCGTCGTACCCCTCTCCGACGCGCCGCAGGTCACCACCGTCATCGCGTGGCCGCCGCACAGCACGTCGACCGGGGTGGCCGGGCTGGTGCGCACCGCGTCGCGTCTCTGAGGTCCGTCACACGCCGTCGATCACGGCGATCGTGCACCGCGAGACGCAGGTGAGCCTGCCGTGGTCGTCGACGATCCGGACCTCCCAGACGTGGGTACGGCGACCCAGGGCGATCGGGCGGGCGGTGCCGGTGACCCAGCCGGAGCTGACCGGGCGGAGGTGGTTGGCGTTGATCTCCAGCCCCACGCAGGCCTTGCCGGGCTCGGCGGCGAGGGTGGCGGCGAAGCTGACCAGGGTCTCGGCGAGGAAGACGGACGAGCCGCCGTGGAGGATGCCGAACGGCTGCCGGGTCCTGCTGTCGACGGGCATCCGGGCGGTGAGGTGATCGGGGCCGGCGTCGGTGAACTCGACGCCGAGGTGGCCCACCGAGCAGCCGGCGGCGGCCTCGTTGCACAGGTCGAGGTCGGGGTCGGTCCGCCAGATCGTCGCCTTGGTCCCGGTCGTGGTCGTGGTCGTGGTGATGTCGGTGATGGTGTTCATGCCTCGATGGTGACCGCGACCGCACGCCCTCCACAGGCGTGGAACTACCGCACTTCGGCGACCCCTCAGACGCTGAAGCGCCCGACCAGCTGACCCAGGTCGTCGGAGAGCCGCGCGAGCTCGTCGGCGGCCTGCTGAGCGCGAGCCACGCCCTCGGAGGTGGAGCCGGCCGCCTCGGCGACACCCGAGATGTTCATAGCGATCTCGCCCGAGCCGGTCGCGGCGTCGGCGACGTTGCGGTTCATCTCGTTCGTGGTCGCGGTCTGCTCCTCGACGGCCGAGGCGATGGTGGCCTGGAAGTCGTTGATCTGACCGATGACGCCCGAGATCTGACCGATCGCCTCGACGGCCTCGGACGTGTCGCCCTGGATCGTCTCGACCCGGCGCGCGATGTCCTCGGTGGCCCGGGCGGTCTCCTGCGCCAGCTCCTTGACCTCGTTGGCGACGACCGCGAAGCCCTTGCCGGCCTCGCCGGCACGCGCCGCCTCGATCGTGGCGTTGAGAGCCAGCAGGTTCGTCTGCTCGGCGATCGAGGTGATCGTCTTGATGACGTTGCCGATCTCGGCCGAGGAGTCACCGAGCTTCACGACGGTGCCGTTGGTGCGCTCGGCGACCTGGACGGCCTCCGACGCGACCCGGGCGGCCTCGTTGGTGCTGCGGGCGATCTCGCGGATCGAGGCGCCCATCTGGTCCGAGCCGGCGGCGAGCGTCTGCACGTTGACGGAGACCTGGTCGGCAGCGACGCTGACGACCTTCGCCTGGGCGCTGGTCTCCTCCGCCGCGGCGGCCATGTGTTGCGAGGAGTCCGCCATGTCGGCGGCCGAGGAGCTGAGGCTCCGCGCGGTGGTGGAGATGCCGCTGACGACCTCGGACATGTTCTCGACGGCCTCGTTGAGCGCCTGGGCCATCTGACCCGACTCGTCGCGCGACCGCACCGGGACCCGCGTGGTGAGGTCACCGCGGGCGACGGCCTGCAGGCCCCGGCGTACGCCGTCGAGGCCGGTCATCACGCGGACCGAGACGAACCGGGCCAGCAGCAGGCCGAGCAGGAGGGTCAGCACGATGACGATGATGGTGGTCCGCTCGGTGGCCGAGCGGGTGTCCTCGATCGCGGCCTTGCTGGAGGTGACCTTGGCACCGACGGCTTCGCGGAGGTCGTCGAGCGCGGTGGAGATGGTGAAGAAGATGTCCCACTTCGGGCCGGCCGAGACGGTGTCGCCCTGGTCGAGCCTGCCCTCGCGCCACAGCTGGAAGATCTGGTCGTTGTAGCCCAGGAACTCCTTCCAGGAGGCCTCGATGTCGGCGAGGTCCTTCTTGCCGGCCGCGTTCAGGCTGTCGGGGTCGAGGCCGAGGATCTCCTTCTCGAATCCGGCGACGCCGTCGTCGTAGTTCGGCAGGTTGTCACCGTCCGGCGCGGCCGCGGTCTCACCCCCGACCACCCGCGACTTCCACGCGGTGATGTTCTGCCAGTTGGCCAGCCACAGGAGCTGGTAGCGACCGCGCTCGACCTGCTGCTGGGTGGAGACGGCGTCGCTCCAGTCCTGCTGACGGTCGTCGATCGTCGCGCCCCCACGCAGTGCGGTGAGGCCGACGACGACGGTGCCGAGCACCAGCACCCCGACGATCGCGAAGATCCGGACCCTCAGGCTGAGGTCGTTGAACGAGCGGCGCGGTGCAGTCATGGGACTTCCTGTCGTCGGCTGGTCGGGCGGAGGCCGTCCGTGACCTCCGTCCTCCCATCGACGGCCGCCGCCACCACCTGTGCGCGCAGGTTGCCGAAACGCCGGTACCGCTTTCGTCAGAACCTGTTCACCGCCGCGCCCTGGTCTCCCGGACGTCGGGGTAGTCCCTGACGGAATGGCCCTCCGGAGGGGTGGTCCGGGGCCGTTTCGTCAGGGACTACCCGAGCGGTGCGATCAGTGCGCTTCCTCGGTGGAGCGCGAGTCGGTGAGGGTCAGGGCGCCGAACCCGGCGATCACGCCGACGACGACGGCGAGTACGGCGTAGGTGATCGTCTCGCCGTGGAAGAAGGACTGGACGAGGTCGCTGCTCCACACCCCGGCGGGGAGCTGGGTGGTGACGAGGGCGGCGATGAGGGTGCCGACCAGGGCGGTGCCGACGCTGGTGCCGACCTCCTGGGCGGTGTCGTTGAGGGCGGCGCCGATCGACGTGCGGTTGGCCGGCATCGCGTCGACGAGGGCGACGGCGCAGATGGTCATGACGGTGCGCAGGCCGATCGTCATCACGACCATGCAGACGGCGATCGCGAGGTAGCTGTGGTGCACGGCCCAGGCCATGCCCGCGAGCGAGCCGGCGAGGCAGAGCGCACCGATGAAGGTGGCGATGCGGTGCCCGAACCGCTTCGCGAGGCCCTCCGAGAGTGGCGTCGCGAGGAGCATCGTGGCGATCATCGGCAGGTTGGCGAGGCCGGCCTTCATCGGGCTCCAGCCCCAGGCGTACTGGAAGTGCAGGATCAGCCCGAACATCACGCTCGCCATGGCGATCGAGGTGCCGACCTGGGCGATCGTCGCCCCGCGGACGGTGCCGTTGGAGAACAGACGGACGTCCAGCATCGGCTCGGCGGTCCGGCGCTCGTGCCACACGAAGGCGGCACCGGCGACGACGGCCCCGACCATCGAGGCGAGGGTGACGGCGGCCGTCCAGCCGTGCTCGACGCCGCTGGTGAGTGACCAGCAGGCCAGGCCGATCGTGGCGATGCTGAGGACAGCACCGGGCAGGTCGAGGCGATCCTTCGTCAGGTCGTCGGGGTGGTCGGCCGCGACGCCGAGGCGTACGCCGACGCAGGCGATCAGCGCGATCGGCGCGTTGACCAGCAGCAGCCACTCCCAGCTCACGTGGGCGAGCGCGGTGCCGCCGAGCAGCGGGCCGAGGATGAAGCCCGACATGCCGACCACGATCATCACGGTCATGGCGCGCATCCGCAGCGCCTGGTCGTCGAAGAGCCGGAAGACCAGCGAGTTAGTGATCGGCGCCATCATCGCGGCGGCGATGCCGAGCGCGGCCCGCAGCGCGATGAGCTCGCCCGCCGTGCTGACGAACACGACGAGCAGGCTCATCAGGCCGAAGAGCACGAGCCCGATCTGGAGCACCCGCCGGCGGCCGAACCGGTCAGCGATCGAGCCGGCGGTGAGCAGCAGTCCGCCGAACGTCAGCGAGTAGGCGCCGGTGACCCACTGCAGCGCCGTGGTGCCGCTGCCGAGGTCGCGACCGATGGTCGGCAGCGCGATCGACAGCAGGGTGTTGTCGACCATCTCGACGAAGAACGCCAGGCACAGCGCGGCGAGGGGGATCCACGCGGCCCGCAGGGACGGGTAGGTGCGGGACGCGGTGGGAGTGGTGGTGAGGGTGCTCATGGCGCTCACGCTAGGAGCGGGCGCCTTCAGTCCGCCTTCAGCCGGGTTTCACGCCCGTCGTCCGCCTTTCAGGGGTTGCGAGGACCGCCAGTCGGAGGACGCTGGGACGGGCAACCATTTCGCGTCGCCGACGCGTCTTGGTAGCGATGTCGGCACCGTGGCAGGCATCGGTCCCCCGAGGTCGTGATCGCATGGCGGACGAAGCAGCGTTCGACGAGTTCGTCGTCGCGCGCTCGCAGGCCCTCGTGCGGTCGGCGTACCTGCTGACGCAGGACGAGAGCCTGGCCGAGGACCTCGTGCAGACCGCGCTGACGAAGGCGTGGTTCGCCTGGAGGCGTATCGACGATCCCGAGGCGTACGTACGGCGCATCATGGTGACCACGTCGGCGTCGTGGTGGCGCCGTCGCTGGGTGCGGGAGACGCCGACCGAGGACGCACGGCTCGACGTCGAGCCCACCGACGTCGACGGCGTGCCCGCCGACGGCCAGGACCTGTGGAACGCGATCGGCCACCTGCCCCGACGACAGCGGGCCGTGATCGTCCTGCGCTACCTCGAGGACTGCAACGAGGTCGAGACCGCGGAGCTCATGGGCTGCTCGGTCGGCACCGTCAAGAGCCAGTGCTCCAAGGCGCTGGCCAAGCTCAGGTCGGACGCAGCGCTGGCGCCCGCCTCGGACGACGGGAGCCGCCGTGAACGCTGAGGACCTCAAGGCCCTGGCTCAGCGATCGTGGGAGCTGGAGGACAACACGCACGCCCGGCTCGCCGACGTGCACGCGCGCATCGACGACGCCCGCCACCGGCGGCGCTCGACGACCGCCCTCGTCTCGGTCATGGCCGCGCTGGTCATCGTCGCGACGGTCATCGCGTTCGCGACCAGCTCGAACGACAACCGGCCGCAGCCCGCACCGCCACCCGAGCCGCGGCCGTCCGTGTCCCTCGACCCCGAGCTCGCGCCCGCCGACGCACCCCATCGACCGGCCGACGGCACCTGCTGGTCGGTGCCGCCCGTGCTCCTCGTGGACACCGACTACTGGCAGGACGACTCGCCACAGGTGCCGTGCGACCACGCACACACCACCGAGACCGCGGCCGTGCTGACCCTGCCCGAGCCCACTCTCGAGGAGGCGCGCAAGCGTGCCTTCGACCTGTGCTGGGACCAGGCCGGCACCTATCTCGGCATCACCCAGCGCTCCTGGATCCTGTTCGCCGCCGTGGCCCTGCTCCCGACCCAGGCCCAGATCGACGACGGCGCGTCGTGGGTCCGCTGCGACGTGTGGTTCCCGACGCGGCTGGACCTGTCGGGCGCCCGCGTCACGAGTGGCACGTCCCGAGGTGTCGCCGCCGCTCCTCCGCCCGAGCTCTGGGGCTGCCTGGACGAGCCGCTGACCGTGCCCGACCAGCCGTTGGTCGCATGCAGCCGGCCGCACGTCTACGAGCAGACCGGCCGCGTCGCCCTACTCCAGCGGCAGGCCACCTACCCCACGCAGCAGCAGCGGCGGACGGCTGAGGTGCAGTGCGAGGACGGCATCCCGCCGCGGCTCGCCGGCTACCCCGTCGCGGTCGCCTGGGACCCGCCCGACACCTTCGTCCCGAACAGCGACGTCGCAGGAGTCTGCCTCGTCCACTCCCCGCCCGGCGGCACCTTGCCCGCCCGGCCACCCACGGAAGGACAGCGATCATGAGCCTCGCCACCAGCGTCGGCCACTCCGTCACCGGTCTCGTCGGTCACCGCGCCCACCTGCACCTGCCCCGGCGGCGGTCAGCCGCCCCCGCGGCCACGACCTCTGCGGTCAGCCCCGACCCGGCGGCGACGACCACCGTGCTGCCGCCGGTCCTCGACATCGACACCGCGGTCGCCCACCACCACGACGACCTGGCGCAGTGGTCGGCGGCATTCACGATCGCCTCCCAGCTGAGCCGGTGACCGACCGCTCAGACGAGGCTGACCGCGCGGGCTGAGGAGGCCTCGATGGCGTGCTGGATGTCGGCGAGCACGTCGGCGGGGATCGCCGTGTCGACGGAGAGCGCGACCAGCGCCTGACCGCCGACCCGGTCCCGCGAGACCTGCATGCCCGCGATGTTCACGCCGGCCTCGCCGAGGATCACGCCGACGGTGCCGACCATGCCCGGGCGGTCGCCGTAGGTGAGGAAGGCGAGGTGCTGGGTCGGCTCCAGGTCGACGTCGTACCCGTTGAGCTCGACGAGCCGCTCGCGCTGGCCGATCCCGACCAGGGTGCCGCTGACCGAGACCTGCGAGCCGTCGGCGAGGGTGCCTCGGATCGTGATCAGGTTGCGGTGGTCGGGGCTCTCCGGGTCCACGACCAGGCGCACCGCCATCCCCCGCTCGGCGGCGAGCAACGGCGCGTTCACGTAGGAGACCTGGTCCTCCACGATGTCGGCGAAGATGCCCTTGAGGGCGGCGAGCTCGAGCACCTTGACGTCGTAGTCGGTGATCTCGCCGCGCACCTCGACGTCGACCTGCTGGGCCACCTCGCCCGCCAGGCCGGTGAAGACGCGGCCGAGCTTCTCGGTGAGCGGGATGCCGGGACGCACGTCCTCGGCGATCACGCCGCCCTGGACGTTGACCGCGTCCGGCACCAGCTCGCCGGCCAGCGCCAGCCGCACCGAGCGGGCGACCGCCAGGCCAGCCTTCTCCTGCGCCTCGTCGGTGGAGGCGCCGAGGTGGGGTGTGGCGACGACGTTCTCGAGCTCGAAGAGCGGGCTGTCCGTGCACGGCTCGACGGCGAACACGTCCAGGCCGGCCGCGGCAACGCGGCCCTCCTTGAGCGCCGAGTAGAGCGCCGGCTCGTCGACGATCCCGCCGCGGGCGGCGTTGACCAGCACCAGCGACGGCTTGACCTTCGCGAGCTGCTCCACCCCGATCAGCCCGACGGTCTCGGGTGTCTTGGGCAGGTGCACCGACATGAGGTCGGCCTCGGCCAGCAGCGTGTCGAGGTCGACGAGGCGCACCCCCATCTGGGCGGCGCGGCCGGCCTGGACGTACGGGTCGTACGCGATCACCTTCATCCCGAACGCCGAGAGTCGCTGGGCGACGAGCACGCCGATGCGGCCGAGACCGACGATGCCGACGGTCTTCTCGTAGAGCTCGATGCCGGTGTAGCGCGACCGCTTCCACTCGCCGTTCTTGAGCGCCGCGTGCGCGGGCGAGACGTGCCGGGCCGCGGCGAGCATCAGCGCGACGGCGAGCTCGGCGGCGGAGACGATGTTGGAGGTCGGCGCGTTCACGACCATCACGCCGGCCTGGGTCGCCGCACGCACGTCGACGTTGTCGAGCCCGACACCCGCCCGGGCGACCACCTTGAGGCGGGTCGCCGCGGCCAGCGCCTCGGCGTCGACCTTCGTGGCCGAACGGACCAGCAGGGCGTCGACGTCGGAGATCGCCGACAGCAGCTCGTCACGGTCGGCGCCGTTGCAGTGCCGGATCTCGAAGTCCGGGCCGAGCGCCTCGACGGTCGCGGGGCTCAGCTCTTCGGCGATCAGTACGACGGGAGTGCTCACAGCGGTCAGTCCTCGCGGGTGGTGCGGGTTGAGTGGCCGGAGGCCGGCCGGGCACGACGCTGTGCTGTCCGGCGACTCTACCCTCTGGCGTCCGGAAACCCGGTGGCGTCCACCGCCGGCGGTTGCCTACCCTCGAGGGGTCGCACTCCCTTCCCGAGGCAGGTCCCGTTGGAGCTCTGAGGTCCGGTCCCCACCCACCTCACCCCTCCTCTCGTAGGGAGCTCCGTCATGCCTGCCTCCACCTCTGTCATCGCCGCGTCCGGCCTCGCCTTCGCCTGGCCGGACGGCACCACCGTCCTCCGCGACCTCGACCTCCTCGTCTCCCCCGGACGATCGGGCCTGGTCGGCGTCAACGGAGCCGGCAAGTCCACCCTGCTGCGCCTCGTCGCCGGCGAGCTGGCCCCGACCGCGGGCCACCTCTCGACCGCGGGTGAGGTCGCCTACCTGCCGCAGGACCTCACCCTCGACGTCGACCAGCGCGTCGACGACTTCCTCCGGATCGGCGAGGTACGCCGCGCGGTGCGGGCCGTCGAGTCCGGCGCCACCGACCAGCACCTGTACGACGTCATCGGCGACGACTGGGACGCCGAGGACCGGGCGGTCGCCGAGCTCGCGCGGCTCGGCCTGCCCGGCGACGTCCTTGACCGCCGGCTCGGGGAGCTGTCCGGCGGCGAGGTCACCCAGCTCGGGCTCTCCCGGCTGCTGCTCCGCCGCCCCGACGTGCTGCTGCTCGACGAGCCCACCAACAACCTCGACAGCGACGCCCGGCAGCGCCTCTACGACCTGGTCGACGGCTGGAGCCGCTCGCTGCTGGTGGTCAGCCACGACCGCGAGCTGCTGGAGCGGATGGACCGGATCGGCGACCTACGCGGCGGGTCCGTCCGCTGGTACGGCGGCGGCTACTCGGCGTACGCCGCCCAGGTCGCGGCCGAGCAGGAGGCCGCCGAGCAGGCGGTGAGCACCGCCCGGTCCGACGTACGACGGCAGCGCAACGAGCGCGCCGACGCCGAGCGGCTGCTGGCCGGCCGTCGGCGCCAGGCCAAGAAGGCCGAGGCGACGACGGGGCTCGGCAAGGCGGCGATCCACGCCAAGCGCAACCAGGCCGAGAAGTCGGCGGCGAAGTACCGCAACGTCCACGACGACCGTCTCGAGCAGGCCCGCGAGCGGCTCGACGCCGCCGAGTCACGGCTCCGCGAGGACCGCGAGATCCGGATCGACCTGCCCGGCACCGAGGTGCCGCGGGGCCGGGTCGTCCTGGAGGAGGACGACCTGCGGGTCTCCGGGCCGGACCGGATCGCGCTCGTCGGGCCCAACGGGTCGGGCAAGACGACGCTGCTGCGCCGGCTCTCCGGCGTGGCGCAGGTGCCGGTCGCGCTGCTCCCCCAGCGCCTCGACGTCCTCGACGACGACCTCAGCGTCTACGCCAACGTGGCCGCGAGGGCGCCCGGTGCCGAGCCCAACGCGGTCCGGGCCCAGCTCGCGCGCTTCCTCTTCCGCGGTGCGGCGGCCGACCGTCGCGCGGGCGACCTGTCCGGTGGCGAGCGGTTCCGGGCGACCCTGGCGACGCTGCTGCTCGCCGACCCGGCGCCCCAGCTCCTGCTGCTCGACGAGCCGACCAACAACCTCGACTTCGCGTCGTACGACGCCCTGGTCTCGGCGCTGGAGTCCTACCGGGGCGCGCTGGTGGTCGCCAGCCACGACCCGGGATTCCTGGAGGACATCGGCGTCGAGCGGGTGATCGACCTCGGCGTCCCGTCAGTCGGCGGCGATGACTGAGAGCACGTTGCCGGCGGGGTCCTTGAACCACGCGATCAGCGGGCCGCCGCCGCGGAAGACGCCCTTCGCGTCGGTCTCGACCGGCGTGCCCTCGTAGCGCTCGAAGACGACGCCCCGGGCGGTCAGCTCGTCGACCGTCGCCTCGACGTCCGCCACCGGGAAGTTGAGGATCGTGAAGCCGGCCGGGGTGTGGTCCGGCTTCGGGTAGACGATCGTCGGGGCGCCCCCGCCGACGTGGAGCCGGATGATGCCGCCCATCTCGGCGTCGGTGACCTCGATGCCGAGCACGTCGGCGTAGAAGGCGCGAGCGGCCTCGGTGTCGTCGACCGAGAACCCGTGGAACGCATCCGCTGGAGTGATCATGCAGGTGCCGACCTGTCCGGGTGCGGGAAGTCATCGGTGCCTGCCAGGGTGGGCGCGTGCATCTCGAGACCGAACGCCTGCTGATCCGCCCCTGGCGCCACGCCGACGCCGCCCGGCTGCTCGACCTGCTCAGCCGCCTCGAGGTCGTGAAGTGGCTCGGCGACGGTGAGCCGGTGCTGATGAAGAACCTGGATGAGGCGCACACCCGGGTCAACCGGTACGCCGAGCGCGACGACCCGCCGTTGGGCATGTGGGCGGTCGAACGCCGGGCCGACGGGGTCGTGCTCGGCACCGTCCTGCTGCTCACGCTTCCGAACGACGACCACGGCGAGGTCGAGATCGGCTGGCACCTGCACCCGGACGCCTGGGGCCACGGCTACGCGAGCGAGGCGGCGCGAGCCGTCCTGGCGCACGGGTTCGACAGCGGCCTGCCCGAGATCATCGCAGTCGCGCACACCGACAACGACGCGTCGATCGCCGTGATGCGACGGATCGGCATGGAGGACCGCGGCGTCGTCGAGAAGTGGTACGCCGACCCGTCGCGCTGCTTCATGATCACGAAGGAGCAGTGGGTTTCGAGACAGCGCTAGCGCGCCGCCTCAACCATCGAGCTCAGGCGAACAGCGACTGGCCGACGTACTCCCCCGGGCCGATGCCGGGCGGAACGGCGAACAGCGCCGAGCCGGTCACCTTGAGGTACTCCATCAGGGCGTCCGACTTCGCCATCGTGTTCTGGATCGGGATGAAGTGCGTGTCCGGGTCGGTCACGTAGGCGATGAAGAACAGCCCGGCGTCGAGGCCGCCGATGGGGTTGGAGCCGTCGACGAAGTTGTAGCCGCGCCGCAGCATCCGGGCCCCGTTGTTGAAGTCCGGGTGGACGAGCCGGATGTGCGAGTCGTCCGGGATGATGTGGCCGGTGCTGCCGGGCATCGTGAAGTCCGGCTCGGTGAACTCGGTGCCGCCGGACAGTGGGGCGCCGGTGTCCTTGGTGCGGCCGATGAAGTCCTCCTGGTCGCCCAGGGTCTGCCGGTCCCAGATCTCGATGTTCATGTTGAAGCGGCGCGCCACCAGGTAGGAGCCGCCGGCGAGCCACTCGGCCCGCGGGTCCGCGCCCGAGGCGACCCAGACGTGCTCCTCGACGTCCTTGGTCTCCTCGGACTTGATGTTGGCGGTGCCGTCCTTGAAGCCGAAGAGGTTGCGCGGCGTCGACTGCGAGGTCGAGGTCGTGGACGTGCGGCCGAACCCGAGCTGCGACCAGCGCACCGCGACCGTGCCGAAGCCGATGCGGGCCAGGTTGCGGATCGCGTGCACCGCGACCTGCGGGTCGTCGGCGCAGGCCTGGACGCAGAGGTCGCCGTACGACTTCTCGGGGTCGAGCACGTCGGCCGGGAAGTGCGGCAGCGTGCGTAGTGCCTTCGGCTGGCGGTCCGCGAGCCCGAAGCGGTCCTTGCCGTCGTCGTCGCGGAAGAGCCCAGGACCGAACCCGAAGGTGATGGTCAGCCCGCTCGCGGACAGCCCGATCGCCTCGCCGGTGTCGTCGGGCGGCAGGTTGGTCGAGCCCTCGGTGGGGCCGATCTCGCCGGCCGACAGACCCCGGACCATCCGGTCCGCCGCCTCGGTCCAGGCCTTGAGCAGCGCGATCAGCTGCGCGCGCGAGCCGGTGGTGACGTCGAAGGCGGCGAAGTGCAGACGGTCCTGGGCCGGCGTGGTGATGCCGGCCTGGTGCTTGCCGCGGAACGCGTAGGCGTCGCGCGGGTCGGCGGGCGGGCTGCCGTCGGCAGCGGTCGCCCGGCCCGCAGCGAACGCGCCCGCCGCGAGGCCGGCGGCGGCGACGCCGCCACCGACCAGTCCGCGTCGAGAGATCTCGCTCAGGACAGCACCGCCGCCGTGAGCTGGGACAGGGGCTCGGACAGCGCGTTGACGGCGTTGGCGAGGTCCTGGACCTGGTCGGGCGTCAGGTCGTCGTAGAACGTGAAGCCGGTGTCCGTCTTGTGCGCGTCGAGCAGCTTCTGGAGGTCGGCGAACCGGGTCGTGAGCGTCTTGGCGAGCTCCGGGTTGCTCTGCTCGACGATCGGCTTCACGCCCTCGAAGCCCACACGCGCGCCGTCGACGTTGGCCTGGAAGTCCCACAGGTCGGTGTGCGACCAGTACTCCTCCTCGCCGGTGACCTTGCCCGCGGCGACCTCCTCGAGCAGCCCGCGAGAGCCGTTCGCGATCTGGTCGACGGTGTAGTCGAGGCCCTGGACGCGCTTGTCGAGGGTGGTGATGTTCTTCATCAGGTCGTCAGCGTAGAACGCGCGCTGCTTGGCCGTGAGCGGGGTGTAGTCCTCCGCGAGCTCGGGCCACAGGTCCTTCTCGATGCGGTGCCAGCCGGTCCACTTCTGGCCGGGCTCGAGGTCTGCCTCGCGGGCGTCCGTCTTCGGGTCGAGGTCGCCGAAGGACTCGGCCACGGTCTCGATCCGCTCCCAGTGGGTCCGCGCCTCGGGGTAGAGCGTGCGCGCCGCGTCGTCGTCGCCCGACTTGTAGTCGTCGACGAACTCCTGGGTCTTGGCCACCAGCTGGTCGGACTGGTCCTGCACGTACGCCGAGTAGTTGGTCAGCGCGGTGTCGACGAGCTGCTGGTCGTCCGCGGAGACCGAGGGCTCGTCGCCGGACTTGGTGACGGTGAAGTCGGCGCGGATGCCGTCGCCCTTCATGCCCGGCTTGCAGGCCGTGGTGTAGGTGCCGGCGGGCGCGTTGACCACGAGCTGGCGAGACAGCTGCGGGCCGACGTTCTCGACCTCGCCCACGATGCGCAGACCGTCCTCGCCGAGCAGGTAGAACTCGGTGACCTGCGAGCCGTCGTTGGTGACGTCGAAGGTGAGGGCGCCGGAGGGCACCTTCGCTGCCGAGACCTTGCACTCGTCGTCGGTCGAGGTGACCGACACGGTGCGGGCGTCGCCCGAGTCGCCGCCGGAGTCCTTGGCGTTCTCGGTGCAGGCTGCCAGGAACGGCGCGGTGACCAGCAGGGCGGCCACGATGAGGGGCTTGCGCATCGGTGTCTCGGATCCTTCGTACGGGGTCAGTTGCTGACGGTGGCGGGAGCGGGCGGGGAGGTGCGGCGGCGGGCGCCGCGGATGAAGAGGAACATCACGGGCACGACGTAGAGGACCCAGACGGTCGCCTCGAGCACGGTCGTGGCCGGCGAGAAGTTGAAGATGCCCTTGAGCAGGGTGGCGTACCAGGTGGTGGGGTCGATCGTGTCCGAGACGTCCCACGCGAGGTTGTGCAGGCCGGGCAGGACGCCGGCCTCCTGGAGGTCGTGGACGCCGTACGACAGGACGCCGCCGGCGACCAGGATCAGGAAGCCGCCGGTCCAGGTGAAGAAGGTGCTCAGGTTGATCGAGATCGCACCGCGGTAGAGGAGGTACGCCAGGACCACGGCCGTGGCGATGCCGAGCGCGGCACCGACCAGCGGTTGCCAGGTGGAGTCGGTGTCGCGGGAGACCGCCTCGGTCGCCGACCACAGGAAGAGCGCGGTCTCCAGGCCCTCGCGGCCGACCGCGAAGATCGCGACCAGGACCAGGCCCCACCACGGCCCCTCGACGGCGTCGTCGATCTGGCCGCGCAGCTCACCGCTCAGCGAGCGGGCGGCGCGGGCCATCCAGAAGATCATCCAGGTGACGAAGCAGACCGCCACGATCGACAGCGTGCCGCCGATAGTCTCCTGGGCCTCGAACGTCAGGCCGCGCGGGCCGTAGAACAGGGCGAAGCCGAAGCCGAGCGAGACCAGGACCGCGACGGCGACGCCGGCCCAGATCCGGGGCATCAGGTCGCGGCGGTCGATCTTGACCAGGTAGGCGACCAGGATGCTGACCACCAGGGCCGCCTCGAGGCCCTCACGCAGGCCGATCAGGTAGTTCGCGAGCACAAGCGGCGATCGTACGCCTGTCGGTTAGGTTTGCCTAACCAACATCCGTTTTCTCACCCGCCCGGTCAGGTTGTCGGCAGGCTCAGACCGGGCAGCCGTCGGGACCGCACGCCTCCGCGTCGCCGCCCGTCATCTGGAGCACGGGGTGCGACTCGGACCAGGCCTGGTCGAGCAGCTGGCTGAAGACGGTGGCCGGCTGGGCGCCGGAGACGCCGTACTTCTGGTCGACGACGAAGAACGGCACGCCGGTCGCGCCGTACGCGCGGGCCTGGGCGATGTCGGCGGCGACGGCGTCGGCGTACTCGTCGCCCTCGAGGACCTCGCGGACCCGGCCGGAGTCGAGGCCCACGCGCTGGGCGGTCGAGGCGAGCACGTCGTGGTCGCCGACGTCGGCGGCACCCTCGAAGTACGCCGAGAGCAGCGCCTCCTTCAGCTCGCGCTGCAGCGCCGGCCCGCCGGTCTCGAGCGCGAGGTGCAGCAGGCGGTGGGCGTCGATCGTGTTGGTGTGCACGGTCTCGAAGAGCCGGAAGGCCAGGCCCTCCTCGGCCGCGAGTTCGATGAGCTGCTGCTGCATGTCGCGCATCTCGTCCTCGCTGCGCCCGTACTTGCGGGCGATCACCCCGGTCGACAGCTCATGGCCGTGGTGCGGCGCGGTCGGGTCCAGCTCGAAGGAGCGGTAGACGACCTCGACGTCGTCGGCGTGCTCGAAGGTGGACAGGGCCGTCTCCAGCCGGCGCTTGCCGACGAAGCACCACGGGCAGACGACGTCGCTCCAGATCTCGATCTTCACGCTGGGGCAACGCCGTCCGGCCCGCCGATATTTCCCGTCAGTGTGTGACGGGCTCCATGTCGTCCTCGGGCAGCTCGACCTCGCCGATCATCTCCTCGATCTGCTCGGTCGGGAGCGCGACCGCCATCGCCCAGTAGTAGATGAGCAGGCTCCACGCCGCCACGACCAGGGCGTCCCAGCCGAACGGGATCAGCGCGTCGTCGCCCTCGGGGCCGAAGTCGCTGATGAAGACGATGACGCCCATGCCCACGAGGTAGGGGATCAGCCAGGACGCCGCCTTCCAGTCGAGCGTCGGCTTGTGCTCGTTGAGCCGGAGGACCCGGTTGCCGACGAGGATCGCGTAGCCGATCAGGATGGAGACGCCGAGCTTCCAGATGGTGTCCCAGCCGGTCCACAGGATGATCAGGTTGGCGATCACGAAGGCCAGCGGGCAGAGCACGGCCGCCATCGGCAGCCGGTAGGGCCGGTCCGCGTCCGGGAGGCGACGCCGGAAGGCGCCGAGCGAGAGCGGCGCGCCGCCGTACATCAGCACCGACGCGCTGGTGATCAGCCCGACCAGCGACTGCCAGCTCGGGAAGGGCAGGAAGCAGATGCAGCCGGTGACGAACGCGGCGATCAGACCGGCCCACGGGACGTTGCGCTTGTTGGTCCACTCGAAGACGGCCGGTACGTAGCCGTTGCGGGCCAGGCCGTACGCGAGGCGCGAGGAGCCGGTCGTGTAGATCAGGCCGGTGCCGGCCGGGCTGATGATCGCGTCGACGTAGATGATCGCGGCCAGCCAGCCGATCGAGAGCAGTGTGGCGATCTCGGCGAAGGGACCGGTGAAGGTCGTGTAGAGGCCGTCCCCCGTCTGGTCCCACGTGTCGCCGATGGCGCTGGCAGGCAGCGCGAAGAGGAAGACGACCTGCAGCAGGATGTAGAGGATCGTGCCGAAGATGACCGAGCCGATGATCGCGAACGGTACGTCGCGCTTGGGGTTGCTCGACTCGCCGGCGAGCTGGTCGGCCTGCTCGAAGCCGAGGTAGCTGAAGATGATGCCGCCGGTCGAGACCGCGGCGAAGATGCCCTTGAGGCCCTCGGGGGCGAAGCCGTTGGCGGCGGTCAGGTTGCCGGTGTCGAAGTTCGCGATCGCCAGCACCAGGATGGTGAGCAGCGGGATCGCGATCTTCCACCAGGTCGCCGCGCTGTTGGTCGTCGCGAGGCGCTTGACGCCCAGGAAGTTGATGGCGGTGAGGATCGCCATCAGGATGATCGCGACGATGATGCCGGTCGCGCTGAGGACCTGGGTCTCGGGGTTGATCCAGCCGTCCGCGAAGCCGTAGTGCCCGGCGTACGTCAGCATCGCCGAGACCTCGATCGGGGCGACCGTCGCCGCGTTCAGCCAGGCGAACCAGCCGAACGACGCACCCGCGACGCCGCCGAAGGCGTAGTGCGGGAAGCGGGCGGTGCCGCCGGAGACGGGGTACATGCCGCCGAGCTCGGCGTGCACGAGCGCCAGGACGACGATCGCCACCCCACCGATCAGCCACGAGATGATCGCGGCCGGGCCGGCGGCGATGAGGGCCTCCTGCGGGCCGAAGAGCCAGCCGGACCCGATGATCGAGCCCATCGAGGCCCACATCAGGCCGATCAGCCCGACCTCACGGAGCAGCTTGGTGTTGCGCTGCTTGGCGGGTGGGGACTCCTGCGTCGCGGTCATGCTCGGTCGCACCTCCTGCGGCGCCGCGACCCCCTCCCGAGCGGAGGAGTGCTGCGCGCCGCGGAGATCCGTACCCACTTCGTCCCGGACCTGCACCTGTCCGCCCGATTCAGTTTCCGATATCGTATATAGTCATACGAAATCAGCTCTGGGGGTGCAGGTGGCTATCGGGCACGGCGGCGCGCCGATGACGATCGCGGGCGGGATCCGGGAGTTCGCCCGAGCCACCCCCGACGCGACGGCGGTCATCGACGGCGACCGCACGCTGACGTTCGCGGCGCTCGACGAGCGCGCCAGCCGGCTGGGCAACCACCTCCTGGCGCGCGGCCTGCGTCCCGGCGAGCGGGTGGCGGTGCTCCTGGGCAACCGGCTCGAGTACCCCGAGGTCGCCGCCGGGATCGCCAAGGCCGGCCTCGTCATGGTGCCGCTCAACCCGCGCCTGACGCCGGCGGAGAGCCTCTTCATCCTCGAGCACTCCGGCGCCCGCGCGATCGTCCTCGACGGCGCGCTCGCGGCGGTCGCCGGCGACCACGGCCTGCTCGCGACCACCATCGACGGCGACTACGAGGCAGCCCTCGAGAACGCCGACCCTCGCGACCCCGACGTACGCGTCGACGAGCTCGACCCGTTCTGCATCGCCTACACCTCCGGCACGACCGGTCGGCCCAAGGGCGTGCTGATCTCGCACCGCAGCCGGGCGCTCACCTTCTACCTGAGCGCCCTCGAGTGGGGCCTCGGCCCGGGACGTACGTCGGCCGCCGTGGCGCCGATGTACCACGGCGCCGGCTTCGCGTTCGGCTACGCGCCCGTCTTCTGCGGCGGCACGGTGACGATGCTGCGGACCTGGGACCCCGAGGCGTTCCTGGCCCTGCTCGAGCGCGACCGCGTGCAGTCCACGTTCCTGGTCCCGACCCACGCCCAGATGCTGCGCGCCCTCGGCGAGGGTGCGGTCGCGCGGCACGACCTGTCGGCGCTCGACACCCTCTACTTCAACGCCGCCGCGCTGCCCTGGCCGCTCAAGCAGTGGGTGATGTCGGAGTTCCCGCAGTGCGGCATCCACGAGCTGTACGGCTCGACCGAGGCCGGGATCATCACCAACCTGCGGCCGGTCGACCAGGACCGCAAGCCCGGCTCCGTCGGCCACGGGTGGTTCCTCACCGAGCTGCGCGTGGTCGACGACGCGGGCAACCCGGTGCCGCCCGGCGAGCCCGGCGAGCTCTTCAGCCGCTCGCCGTTCCTGATGAACGGCTACCACGACGACCCCGAGGCGACCGCCGCCTGCACGACCGACGACGGCTTCATGACCTGCGGCGACGTCGTGGTCCGGGACGACGAGGGCTACGTGCACATCGTCGACCGCAAGAAGGACCTGATCATCTCCGGCGGGGTGAACGTCTACCCCCGCGAGATCGAGGACGTGCTCCTCCAGCACGCCAGCGTCCTCGACGTCGCCGTCGTCGGCACCCCCAGCAGCACCTGGGGCGAGGAGGTCGCGGCGTACGTCGTGCTGCGCACCCGCCCGGCAGACGGGGTCCTCGACGACTCCTGCCGCGCCGAGCTGGAGGCGCACTGCCGCGACCGGCTCGCCGGCTACAAGATCCCCCGGCACTGGGCAGCACTCGACGCGCTGCCCCGCAACGCCGGCGGCAAGGTCCTCAAGCGCGAGCTGCGCGACCGACCCACCCCATCCACGAAGGAGCTGTAGTGCGACCGCATGTCGAGCTGATCCAGGAAGACGACTACGTCTGGCACGGTGCCGAGCTGCCCGGCGGCGAGGGCCGCGCGAGCGAGCGCCGCCTGTCGGTCGACGAGGAGGACGGCTCCTCGTCGCTCCGCATCGACTTCCACACCGACTGGGGTCGCGGTCCCGGCATCCACCACGCCAACACCGAGTACTACGTCGTCGAGGGCGAGATCGACTACGGCGGCCGGCGGATCGGCAAGGGCGGCTACGTCTACGCGCCGAAGGGCGTGCCGATCGACTACCTCAAGATCGCCGAGGGCACGAAGATCCTGCACTACCGCGAGTACGGCGATGCCGGGTTCGACCCGGTCGACCAGCTCGCCGGCGCCCAGCGCTGGGCCGACGCCCGCGAGGACGTCATCGTCATCGACTCCGAGGCCATGAAGTGGGACGCCGTCCCCAACCCCGGCCCGATGCCCGGCCTCTTCATCAAGTACCTCCACGTCGACCCGGTGAGCGGCTTCTACACCCGGCTCGTGCACGCGCAGGAGGGCTGGTCGGACCACCGCCTCGCCCACCACCCTTGCTACGAGGAGGCGTACACGACCCAGGGCCACATGGAGTACAACTTCGGCACCCTGGACCTCGGCACCTACTTCTTCCGTCCCGCGCGGGTGAAGCACGGCCACTTCACGACCATGGAGGGCGGCGCCACCTGGCTGCTGCGCTCGGACGGCGAGCTCGCCAACTGGTACACCCAGAACGAGTGGGTGCGCTGGGGCGGCGAGGGCGTCAACTACGGCCCCGACGGCCTCGACGAGTCCCCGCACCCGGCAGTCCGCTGGGCGCACTCGACGCACGACATGGCGACGCCGTGGCGCACCGACGAGGACATGCGACAGCTGACGGGCTCCTGGCAGTTCCAGAAGGACCAGGGTCAGTACGACGCCCCGGTCGCCCACCACGGCTCGGGCGCCAACAAGGCCGACATCGCGATCGCCAAGGCGCTGGACGCGTTCAACCTGCAGGGCGGCCACGGCGGTGGGCACGACCACGCGCACGGTGATCACGACCACTCGCACGACCACGACGACCACGGGCACTCGCACGAGCACTCGCACGAGCCGGCGGACGTCGACTGGGGCTGGAGCGGCCGCGACACCGAGCACGCCGACGAGCGCACGGACGCGCTGTCGCACAGCTGGGGTGCCGGCCGGAAGTGGCAGAAGGGCGACCCGATCCCGGCGCCGATCCTCTCGAGCCTGCCGGTCCGCAGCCGCTCCCGCGGCCGCTGGGACGGCGACGGGATGTGATGGAGCCGCTCCTGGCCCCCTGGGTCGCCGAGGGTGTCCACGGGTTCAACGGGCACAGCCTCGCGGTCTTCCTCCACGTCGCCCTCTTCGCCTACTGGCTGGGGGGCGACGTGGGGGTCTACTACGCGAGCCGCTACATCATCCAGAGCGACCTCGGGCCCGAGGCGCGGGCGGTGTCGACGAAGATCATGCACGCCACCGACATCGCGCCGCGCGTGTCGCTGGTGCTGATCCTGCCGAGCGGCATCACCCTGATGGCCGAGGGCCCGCTCGGCGACGAGTTCTTCGTCCACGGCTGGTGGCTGGTGGCCGTGTGGGCCGCGAGCCTGGCCTGGCTCACGGTCTCGGTCATCGACTACCGCGGCGGCGACACCGCCATCGCGCGCCTCTCGCAGCGGGCCGACCTGCTGGTCCGCTACGCGCTGAGCGCCGGGCTGGTCGCGGTCGGCCTCTACACGATGCTCGCCACCGACCCGTTCGGCGTCGACACGAACCCGAGGTGGCTGGGCGCCAAGGTCACGGCGTACGCCCTCTGCATCTTCTGCGGCGTGATGATCCGGCGTCAGCTCAAGCCCTTCGGCCCGGCGTTCGGCCAGCTCGTCACCTCGGGCTCGACCCCCGAGGTCGAGCGG
The DNA here is from genome assembly GCF_001425175.1 of Nocardioides sp. Root1257. Lineage (GTDB taxonomy): Bacteria > Actinomycetota > Actinomycetes > Propionibacteriales > Nocardioidaceae > Nocardioides. The sequence goes on from NZ_LMDV01000001.1 coordinate 1,062,982, forward strand.
GCGATCCTCGGCTCGATCCGGCGGTGCGAGCCGTGGGTCTACTCGATCTGGACGCTGGTGCTGGTCGCCGCGTTCCTCGGGGTGGTCAAGCCGGGCTCGACGGCCTTCTGACTCGCGGACCATCGGGGCATCCGGCCGCGTCCGTAGGCCCGGGGTCGTCGCCCTGCTCGGCTTTCCGGGGTTTCGAGACGGGCCCAGCGGCCCTCCTCAACCACCAGCCGCGACGTACGACGGGAGGGCGACGGTGAAGGTCGTCCCCTCGCCGAGCCGGGAGGCGACGTCGAGGCGGCCGCCGTGGCGCTCGACGACCGTGGCGACGATGGCCAGGCCGAGCCCGGTGCCGGGCTCGTTGAGCGCGTCCGGGTTCTCGGTGCGGTAGAAGGCACGGAAGATCCGGGCCTGGTCCTCCTCGGCGATGCCGAGCCCGTCGTCGGCGACCCGGACCTCGACGTCGTCGCCGCGCCGACGGGCCGAGAGGGTGACCGTGCCGCCGGACGGCGTGTACTTCACGGCATTGCTGACCAGGTTGGCGACCAGCTGGTCGAGCTCGGTCGGGTCTCCGGGCACGAGGAGCGGGTGGTCCTCGAGGTCCACCTCGATCGTGAGGCCCTTGGCGATCGCGGTGAGGTCGAGCAGGGTGACGACGTCGTCGGCCACCTCGCGCAGGTCGATCGGTACGGCGGCAAGCGGGTGCCGGGGGTGGCTCACCCGGGCCAGCAGCATCAGGTCGTCGACGACCTTCTGCATCCGGTCGGCGCCACGGCCCATCGCGTCCAGGAAGACCTTCGCCCGGTCGTCGAGACCGAGCCCGCCCACGATCTCCAGGTTGCCCGAGATCACGGTGAGCGGCGTGCGCAGCTCGTGCGACAGGGTCGCGAAGAGCTGGCTGCGGTAGTCGTCGATCTCCTTCAGCTCGCGCACCAGCGTCCGCTCCCGCTCCAGGGCGCGTGCGGTGAGCAGCGCGGCGCCGAGGTCGTGACCGATCTCGAGCGCCGACGCCTGGTCGACCGACGACCACACCGGGTGCGCGAAGTTGCGGGTCAGTACGAGCAGCCCCAGGCACTCGCTGCCGGCGCCGAGGGGTACGGCGAGCACCCGGTCCAGGTCCATCGTCGCGGCGAGCCCGACCGCCTCGCCGACGAGGCCCTCCGTCAGCGACGGCGGCGTCTCCAGCTCGGCGTCGTTGCCCATCACCAGGACCTGCTGCGCCGCCCAGAGCTGGGGCGCGATCTCGCGGGCGAGGGCGACGACCTCGTCGGCGACCTCCATGACCTCGCCCTCGCGGTTGCGGGCGTAGCCCCAGCTGCCGCCGTCCACCCCGAAGACCTCGGCCCACAGGCCGCTCGCCTGGAAGCCCTCGAGGAGCGGCTCGTGCGTCTGCTGGAGGACCGACTCGAGCGAGGCCTGGGCGGGCATCGCCGCGGCCCGGACCACCTGGCGCGCCGACTCCGCGTGGGCGACCTGACGCACCAGCTCCTCGCGCTCGAAGGCGGTCAGCACGGCGCGCTCGGCCTGCGCGGCGTACTTCTCGAGGAGGCTGCGCTGCGCGGCGTCCGGTCGCCGTCCGGAGACCGGCAGGTCCACGGAGAGCAGGCCGACCAGGCGGCCGTCGTCGTCGGAGAGCAGGCCGAGCAGGACGTTCTCGGGATGCCAGGCGTCCGGGTGCTCGTCCCGCTCGGGCGCCAGCTGCACCCAGTGCCCCTCGAGCTCGATGTGGTGCACGTCGGCGTCGAGGAACCGGAAGCGCCCCCAGCTCTCCGCCCGCTCCAGGACCGGCGCGATGACCTCGACCGGGTCGACGGCGTTCATCAGGAACTCGCGGTGCTCCTCGGGCCCCGCGTAGGCGACGGTCACCAGGTCGCCGTCCAGCGCGACCGAGAGCGTGGCGATCTCGAAGCCGATCAGCTCGGCCACCGACTCCACCATCAGCTGGAGCACCGCGCGCGCCGACGAGTCGGACCAGCCGGTGTGGTCCGAGTCGTTCGGCCGGAGCTCGTCGAACGCCACGCCACGAACCTATCGGTCCGCCGGCCTCTCCCCCAGACGCCGCCCCAGCAACCGGCCGAACACGAGCGCGGGCGTGAGCAGCATCCCGGAGCAGAAGCTGTTGCCGCAGGTCGCTCCGGCGCCGATCACCTCGCCGATGGCGAACAGTCCCGCGATCGGCGTCCCGCCCTCGTCGCGGACCGCGAAGGAGTCGTCGATGTCGAGGCCGTCGAAGGTGACGACCGCGATGCCCTGGTTGTGCAGCGCGTAGTACGGCGGCGCCGCGATCGGTGCGGGCAGGTGGGTCCGCCCGAAGGCGGCGTCGACGCCGCTGGCGACCGCCTCGTTGTACGCCGCGACGGACGCGACCAGCCCGTCCGGGTCGATGCCGGCGAGCACCGCCAGCTCCGGGAGTGAGTCGGCCGCGTGGACGCCCGGTCGCACGTTGGCGTGCCGGCGCAGGTCCTCGGGCCCCCACCCGAGCACGATCGGCGGCTCGACGACGCCGGCGCGGGACACGGCGTCCTCGTCGAGGACGGTCCAGAACACCTGGTCCGGGAGGGCGGTCAGGGCGCGCTCCTTGGCGTCGATCGACGGCTCGTCCTCGGCGATCCAGCGGCTGCCGGCGCGATCGACGTAGATCTCGCGCGGGGGCCGTTCGGTGGTGAGCAGCAGCCGCTCGGCCCAGTTGGCGCGGTGCGGTGTCTGGGGGTCCGGCATCCCGCCGAAGGTCGGCAGGTAGGTCCCGGCGCCCTGGATCCCGGCACCGACGCTGCGGCCGAGGTGGAGTCCATCGCCGGTCGAGGTGCGGGCGGCGACCGTGACCAGCGCGACGCCGTGCCGCTCGGCGAAGAGCTCGGCGTCGGCGCCGTACCCGCCCGTGGCCAGCACGACCGCGTCGGCCTCGACCGCGAGCTCGACCCCGTCGCGGTAGACCTCGGCACCGGTGACCCGGTCGCCGTCGCCGAGCAGCCCGGTCACGGGCGTGCCGGTCCAGACGGTGAGGTCGTGCGCCGCCCGGGCCTCGTCGAGCTCGACCTCGAGGACGTGGAGCACCGAGAGACCACCCTCGACGCCGTACACGGTGCGCGGGATCTCGTACGGCTCGTGGCCGTGGACGATCCGGGGCGTCTCGGGGTCGAACCGCATCCCGGCGGCCGCCAGCCACTCGACGACACCCGGCGCGTGCCGGACGGCCAGGTCGATCAGGTCGCGGCGACCGGTGCCGTTGCTGATCCGCTCGATGTCGGCGAGGTGGCGCTCGGGGTCGTCGTCGATGCCACGCGCCCGCTGCAGGCTGGTGCCGCCCGCGGACAGGTGGCCGCCGCTGAGGTGGAGGGTGCCGCCGAGGCGGCGGTCCTTCTCGACCAGGAGCACCCGCGCGCCGCCGCGGGCGGCCAGCGTCGCGCAGCTCAGACCGGCCGGGCCGGCGCCGACGACCAGTACGTCGTATCGGTGTTCCCGCACGGTCTAGATCATATACGATCTACCCGATGACTCCCTCCGACGGACCGCTGACCGGCCTCCGCGTCGTCGACGCCTCGACGATCCTGGCCGGCCCGCTGGCGTGCCAGATCCTCGGCGACTTCGGCGCCGAGGTGATCAAGATCGAGCACCCGACCGCCGGCGACGGCATGCGCGGTCACGGCCCGTCGCTCGACGGGACCCCGATCTGGTGGTCGGAGATCTCGCGCAACAAGCGCACGGTCGCGCTGAGCCTGTCGGAGCCCGCGGGCGCCGACGTGTTCCGCCGCCTGGTGGCGACCGCCGACGTCCTGGTGGAGAACTTCCGTCCCGGGACCCTGGAGCGCTGGGGCCTCTCCCCCGACCTGCTCCGGGAGCTCAATCCCGGCCTGGTCGTCGCCCGGATCACCGGCTTCGGCCAGGCCGGGCCGTACGCCGCCCGGGCCGGCTTCGGCACCCTCGCCGAGGCGATGAGCGGCTTCGCGCACCTCACCGGCCTGGAGGACGGGCCGCCGACGCTGCCCGCCTTCGGGCTCGCGGACTCGATCGCGGGGATCGCCGCGTCGTCGGCGATCTCGATGGCGCTGCTCCATCGCGAGCGCACCGGGCAGGGCCAGGTGATCGACCTGAGCCTGCTCGAGCCGATCATGACCGCGGTCGGTCCCGGCCCGTCCGTCTACGGCCTGACCGGCCAGGTCGGCCACCGGCACGGGAACCGCTCCACCAACAACAGCCCGCGCAACGCGTACGAGACCCGCGACGGCCACTGGGTCGCGATCTCGACCAGCGCCCAGGCGATCGCCGAGCGGGTGCTGGCGCTGGTCGGCCACCCCGAGGTGGTCGACGAGCCGTGGTTCGCCTCCGGCCACACCCGCGCGCAGCACGCCGACCTGCTCGACGGGTACGTCGGCGGGTGGATCGGCGCCCGCACCCGGGACGAGGTGGTCGCGGCGTTCACCGAGGCGGGGGCCGCCGTCGCCCCGGTCTACAGCGCCCGCGACCTGGTCGAGGACGAGCACGTCCGCGCCACGCAGATGCTCACCGAGGTCGACGACCCGGCGCTCGGAGAGGTCCTCCAGCACAACGTGATGTGGCGGATGTCGGGCACGCCCGGCCGCATCCGGTTCGCCGGCCGGCCGATCGGCGCCGACACCGACGACGTCCTCGACGAGCTCGGCGTGACCGCCGACGAACGCGACACCCTGCGCAGCAAGGAGATCATCACGTGACGCTCAGCCCCACCACGGAGGCCCTCCTCGACGCCGTCGCCGGCGGCGTCCGCGTGGTCGACCTCGGCCGGATGCTCACCGTCGGGATGCCGCAGTCGCCCAACCACCCGGCGTACTGGCACGCGCACCCGCGCCGCCACGGCGACATGGTGCGCGCGGACGGCGGCTCGGCCGCCAACGACATGATCACGATGGGCACCCACGTCGGCACCCACGTCGACGCGCTCTCGCACGTCTCCCAGGACGGGCGCCTGCACGACGGCCTCGGGATGATCGAGCTCGGGGTGCACACGATCGCGCCGATGGTGCGCCGCGGTGTGCTGCTCGACGTGCCCGGCGCGCTGGGGCTCGAGCGGCTCGAGGCCGGCCAGGAGATCACGCCGTCCGACCTCGCAGCGACGGCGGAGCGGCAGGGCGTCCGCATCGGGGCGGGCGACGTGGTGCTGGTGCGCAGCGGCTGGGGGCAGCACTTCGACGACGGGGACGGCGACACGTTCCGCGGCCTGAGCACCGGCGTGCCCGGCGTCTCCGAGGCCGGCGCGCGCTGGCTGGCGGAGCACGACGTGCACGCGGTCGGCGCCGACACCATCGCGTTCGAGCGGCTGGCCCCCGGCGCCGGGCACGGTCTGCTGCCCGCCCACCGGGTGCTGCTGGTCGAGCGCGGCATCTACATCGTCGAGACGATGGACCTGGAGGAGCTCGCGCGCGACGCGATCCACGAGTTCGTCTTCGTGCTCTCCCCGCTCGCCTTCTTCGGAGCGACCGGCTCGCCCGTCCGCCCGCTCGCCGTGGTCGGCGCATGAGCACCCCATGACGACCCTGGCCCAGCAGCTCGGCGCCTTCGCCGAGAGCTCGTACGCCGGCGGCGTACCCGACACCGTCGCGACCTCGGTCCAGCAGCGGGTCCTCGACGTGCTCGGCCTGTGCGTCGCGGCCCACCGGCTGCCGACCAGCGCCGCCGCGATCGCGCACGTGCTCGACCAGGGCGGGCACGAGCAGGCGACTGCAGTCGGCGTGGCGACCCGGGTGACGGCGGCCCAGGCAGCCTTCGCCAACGGCGTCCTCGCGCACTCGCTCGACTACGACGACACCCACCTGCCGTCGGTGCTGCACCCCAGCGCGAGCGTGGTGCCGGCAGCCCTCGCGGCGGCCGAGCACGCCGGCGCGAGCGGCGAGCAGGTCGTCCGAGCGGTCGCGGTCGGGCTCGAGGTCGCCGTACGCCTCGGCATGGCGGGGTACGACGACCAGCTCGGCAACTCGGTCTTCTTCGAGCACGGCCAGCACGCGACGTCGATCACCGGGGCCATGGGGTCCTCGGTGGCGGCGAGCCTGCTGTACGGCGCCGGCGAACAGGGCGTCGTCGACGCCCTCGGCCTGACCGCGTCCATGGCGTCGGGGGTCATCGAGGCCAACCGCACCGGCGGCACCGTCAAGCGCCTGCACTGCGGCCTCGCCGCCCAGGCCGGCGTCACGGCCGCCCAGCTGGTGCGCCGCGGCTTCACCGGTCCGCCCACCGTGCTCGAGGGCCGGTTCGGCTTCTTCGAGGCCTGGCTGCACGGGCAGTTCTTCCCGGCGGCGATCACCGACGGCCTCGGGACGGAGTGGTCGGTGCCGGGCATCTTCTTCAAGCCCTACCCGGCCAACCACTTCACGCACACGTCCATCGACGCGGGCCGCGCCTTCCGCGAGCGCGGCGTCCGCCCCGAGGACGTCGCCTCGATCACGATCGGTGCGCCGTCCTCGGTGATCCGCACGATCGGCCAGCCGATCGAGGTGAAGCGGGCACCCGAGACCGGCTACCAGGCCCAGTTCAGCGGCCCGTACGCCGTGACCGCCGGTCTCTTCGGCGGCGGCGGTCTCGGGCTCGGGCTCGACGACTTCACCGACGAGCTCGCGCGGGACCCCGCCCGTCGCGCCGTGATGGCGAAGGTCGACGTCGTGCCCGACGAGTGCTGCGACTCGATCTACCCGTTCCAGTTCCCCGCGGTCGTCACCCTGCGCACGACCTCCGGCGAGGAGCTGGTGGAGCGGGTGCTGACCAACCGCGGCGGGCCGGAGCGCCCCCTGAGCGACGACGAGCTCGGCACCAAGTTCGCCGACAACGTCGCCGGTCGCCTCGACGAGGACGCCGCGTCCGCCGTACGTCGTGCCGTCGCCGGCCTCCGCGACTCCCCCGACGTCACCGACCTGTTGTCCCCGCTGACCAAGGAGTTCCCCGCATGAGCGACCTCGATCTGATCATCACCAACGTCTCGGTCGTCGTGCCGGGCCGGGCCGAGCCGCAGGCGCTCGACATCGGCGTCAAGGACGGCAGGATCGCCCGCCTCGAGGCCGGGCTCCCGACCGACCTCGCCGACACGGTGGTGGACGGTGGCGGCAAGGTCGCGTTCCCCGGGGTCGTCGACGCCCACCAGCACTGGGGCATCTACAACCCGCTCCCCGAGGACGCGGCCAGCGAGAGCCGGGCGTCGGCCCAGGGCGGCGTGACGACCGCGATCACCTACATGCGCACGGGGCAGTACTACCTCAACAAGGGCGGCGACTACGGCGAGTTCTTCCCCGAGGTGCTGGCGCTGACCGACGGCCGCGCGCACGTCGACTACGCCTACCACCTGGCCCCGATGAGCAAGCGGCACATCGAGGAGATCCCTGACCTGGTGGGCGATCACGGCGTCACCTCGTTCAAGATCTTCATGTTCTACGGCGGCCACGGGCTGCACGGCCGCAGCGCCGACCAGAGCTCCTTCCTGATGACGCCCGAGGGCGAGCGCTACGACTACGCGCACTTCGAGTTCGTGATGCGCGGGATCCAGGCGGCGCGGGAGAAGTTCCCCGAGATCGCCGACCAGATCTCGCTGTCGCTGCACTGCGAGACCGCCGAGATCATGACGGCGTACACGAAGCTCGTCGAGGAGGACGGCACGCTCAGCGGGCTGCCGGCGTACAACGCCTCGCGCCCGCCGCACTCCGAGGGCCTGGCGGTCACCATCGCGTCGTACCTCGCCCACGAGACCGAGCTCCCCACCATCAACCTGCTGCACCTGACGTCACGCAAGGCGGTCGAGGCGGCGCTGCGGATGGCCGACGCGTTCCCGCACATCGACTTCCGCCGCGAGGTCACCGTCGGGCACCTGCTCGCCGACTGCGACACCGCGCACGGCATCGGCGGCAAGGTGAACCCCCCGCTGCGGCCGCGCGAGGACGTGGAGGCGCTGTGGGCCTACCTCATCGACGGCAAGATCGACTGGGTCGTCTCCGACCACGCCTGCTGCAAGGACGAGCAGAAGTTCGGCGCGGACCGCGACGACGTCTTCCTCGCGAAGTCCGGCTTCGGCGGCGCCGAGTACCTGCTCGCCGGCATGGTGTCCGAGGGCTCGAAGCGTGGCGTGCCGTACGGCCGGATCGCCGAGCTCACCTCGACCAACCCGGCGACCCGCTACGGCCTCGGTGCCAGCAAGGGGGCGATCGCGCTCGGCAAGGACGCCGACATCGCGCTCGTCGATCCCACCGTCACCTGGACCGTGCGCGCCGAGGACTCGGAGTCGACCCAGGAGTACACGCCCTTCGAGGGCGCCGAGCTCACCGCCAAGGTGACCGACACCTTCGTGCGCGGCCACCGGGTGATGGCCGACGGCGTGGTCGGTGGTGAGCCTGTCGGCCGCTACCTGCGGCGCCCCACCGCCTGAGCGGTCCCCAGACGACGCGTCGCCGGCCGGACTCCCCCGTGTCAGCCGGCGGCGCGTCCTCCACTCCTGAGAGGTCGATGTGCAGCAGGTCGTCGTCACCCATGCCCCGGACGGCGTGCCGGCCCCGGAGGACTTCGACGTCGTCGAGGTCCCGGGCGCGGCGCTGGCGGAGGGCGAGGTGCGGGTCGCGGTCCGAACGCTCTCGCTCGATCCCCACGTGCGCACCGCTCTGCGCCTCGGTGCGGTCCCGGCCGGACATGCCGTCGCGGAGGTCGTCGAGTCGCGCTGCCCGGAGGTCGAGGCCGGGCAGCACGTGCTCGCCGAGACCGGCTGGCGCTCGGAGACCGTGGTCCCGGGTGCGGCGGTCCGTCCCGTGACGGTGCCGCGCGGGGCTCCCCTCTCGGCGGCGCTCGGCGTGCTCGGCATGCCCGGCCTGACGGCGTACGCCGCGCACGTGCGGCACCTGCGCCCCCGCTCGGGCGCGACCGTCGTGATCGGGGCGGCCACCGGCGGCGTCGGTGCGGTCGCAGGGCAGCTGGCCCGGGTCGCCGGCGCGCGGGTCGTCGGCGTCGTGGGCTCCGACGAGAAGGCGCGGCTTGCCACCGAGCGGCTCGGCTACGCCGACGTCGTACGCCGCGGTGCCGGCCTGGGTGACGCCCTCGTCGCTGCCTGCCCCGATGGGATCGACGCCTACCTCCACCTCGGCGACCAGGCCACGCTGGACGCCGTGATGGAGCGGCTCAGCGTCGGGGCGCGGGTCTCGTTGTGCGGGCTCATGGACCAGGCCAACGGGTCGGCGCCGACGCGACTGCGGGCCGGCGCCGTGATGCGGGCGCGCGCCGAGGTGCACGGCATGGTCGTCCACGACCACACCGACCTGGCGCACGAGCACGCCCAGCGGGTCGGCGACCTGCTCGCCGCCGGCGATCTGGTCGCCCTCGAGGACCGCTACGCGGGCCTGGACCTCGCGCCCACGGCGTTCGCCCGGCTGATGAGCGGACGCAACACCGGCAAGGTGCTCGTCGACGTGTCGTAGCGCGGGACGTGGCGCGGGACGTCATACGGACGGAGCAAGCGGACGCTCCGTCCGTATGACGTCCCGTGACCTCCGAGCCAGGAGGCGCGCGCACGTGGTGATCACGACCCAGAGGACGACGCCGACCGGGAAGCTGAAGACGGCCAGCCCCACATAGGCGAGCGGCTCGAGACCGCCGCCGGCCGCCATGCACTGCCCGAACCCGATCCCCTGCTGCTCCAGCTCGTGCAGCTCGCGGACGTACTCGTCGTACCCGCCCACCTTGATCCACGGGCAGATCGGTCCCCGGTCGAGGGACACCGCCGAGGTCGCGGTCAGCACCGCTGCCAGGACGCCCCACGACAACGCCATCCCGACTTCCTGGCCCCATCCGCGGGGCCGGGCCAGCGCACGCCTCGTCAGGCCGATCGTGCCAACGAGCAGTGCCGCCACGCCCAGGAGCATCAACCCGCTGGCGACGACCGCCGGAAGGGTCGCCTGGTTCAGACACATCTTGGTGGTGTCTCCACCGCTGCCCGGCGGCGACCAGGACCCACGCCAGAGGTCGTACGTCGTACCGCACACCTGGTCGCCGACCGTGACCGCCCGTGACCAGAAGTACAACGACAGGAGGAGCAGCCCGACTCCGAGGGCGCGGACGGCTTGCATGGAGCGAAGCGTGGCAGAGCTAGAGCCGCTCAGAGGCCATATCGAGCGAGCTTGTCGTCCTTGCCGCCGCGCAGGAACTTCCGCATCATCCGGCCGGTCGTCAGCCACGCGATCTCGTCGCCGTTCTTGGTGCTGGCGAGCATCTGGTCGACCAGGTACGGCGCGACGTCGTCCACGTGGTCGCTCAGGATGTTGACCATCCTGCGCTGGCTCGACACCGACTCGGGGTGGGTCGCCGCCTCGCGGAGCCAGCCGTCGGTGATCAGGATCCCCGGACGCACCTGGCCGACCCGGACCGACGTGCCGGCGACCTCCTTGACCAGTGCCTTCGTGAACATGTCGAGGCCGCGCTTGGTCGCCGAGTAGACACCCATCCCGGGCCGGACCGAGCCGTCGCTGCCACCGCCGAGGATGTTGAAGACCTGGCCGCCGGTGGCGGCGGTCATGCCGCGTACGGCGACCTGCGCCCCGGTGATCGTGCCGAGCATGTTGGTGCCGACCATGGTCCCGACCTCCTCCGGGGTCGTCTCGACGATGGTGCGCATCGTGTAGGCGACGCCGGCGTTGTTGACCCACAGGTCGACGGAGCCGAGGGCCTCGACGGCGACGTCCCAGAGCGCCTGCACCTGGGCGGGGTCGGTCACGTCGGTGCGGACGCCGACGACCCGGGCCCCGCCGGTCGCCTCGGGCTCGAGCTTGCCGACCGCCTCGTCGACGGCGTCCTGGGTCCGGCCGGACACGGCGACGGAGTGGCCGCGGCGGAGCAGCTCGCGGGAGAGCGCGTAGCCGATCCCCTTGGTGCTTCCGGTGACGACGGCGTGGGTCATGGGCTTCTCCTGGTGGTAGCGATGAGATGACGGTGCCCCGGCCCTCCGAGGAGGACCGGGGCACCGACGGTGATCAGCAGATCAGCACTGCTCGATTCAGCACTGCTCTGTTCAGCACTGCGCCTTGACCGCGCTCGTGGCGGTGGTGAGCGCCTTCTTGGCGGCGGTGAGCACCTTGACGGCCGCGGCCGACTGGGCCTTGGCGGTCTTCAGCTGGGCCTGGGCTGCCTTGAGCGCCTTCTTGCCCTTGGCGCCCTTGATCTTGGCCGCCTTCTTGACCTTGGCGGTCGCCGCCTTCACCTTGGCCGCCGCAGCGTTGGCCTTGGTCGTGGCCGTCTTGACCTTGGCCGTGGCCGCCTTCTGGGCGGCCGTGGCGTCGGTGCACGCCACCGACGGGGCCGGGGTCACCGTGGCCACGGCCGAGGTCGAGCCACCGAAGAAGTCCACGTCGGTGGGGGTGAACTTCGCCGTGTAGCTGTGCGCACCGGGCGTGAGGTTCGACAGGGCCAGGGAGGCCGCACCCGCCGAGGCGGCGGCTTCGCCCACCTTGGTGGCGCCCTCGAAGAACTCCACGGTGCCGGCGGTGGCCGGGGTGACCGTGGCGGCCAGCGAGGCAGCCGCCGGGCCAGCACCCGAGGCCACCAGCGTCGTGGCGGTGCTCGCCGGAGCGACCGTCGCCGTCGAGCCCGCCGAGGTCGACGCCTGGTAGCGGTAGAGCGCGTCCGGCGTGAACTTCGCGGTGTAGGTGTGCGCGCCGGCCTTGACGCCGGTGACCGTCGCCGTGGCGACACCGGACGCGACGGTGACGTCGCTGCCGATCTTGGTCGCACCCTCGTAGAAGGCGATCTTGCCCGGAGCCGCGGTCTTGTCGACGGCGGCGGACAGGCCGACCTGGTTGGCCGCGGTCGAAGTGGCGGTCACCGTCGTGACGGTGGCCGCGGCCAGGCCGCACTTCACGACGGCGGCGGCCGGGTCAGCACCGAACGGCGTCTTGAGCATCAGGTTGAACGTGAGCAGGTCGATCGTCGTCGCCGCCGGGTAGAGCACCGAGCCGGTCGTGCCGGTCAGCGTGGGCAGCCCGGTGATCGCGGCGTTGCCGGCCGGGTACGGCGACTCGTAGGTCTTCGTGCTGCTGGCCAGGTCGACCACGGTGCTGCCGGCCTTCGCCGACGCGACGACCTGGACGGAGCGGAGCTCGAAGTTCGACGGGATGAGGCCGAAGGTGACGTCCGACAGGGTCGCCGAGACGTTCTTGTGGTCGTACGTCGTCTGCATCGTCGCGCCGTACGGCATGCCCGGGAAGGTGCTGTAGATGCAGGTGAGCGCGGTGTCACCGGTGTTCGTCGTGGTGGTGACCGCGGGCGTGTAGGTCACGCACGCGATGGGGTTGCCGGTGCCGCCGACGGACAGGTTGGTGGCGAAGCTGTCGACCGAGGTGGCCGTCAGCTGCGCCGTCGCGGTGCGGGTGCTCTCGAGCTTCGCGATCGGCATGCTCGCCGTGCCGGGCAGGTTGGGCGAGTAGGTCGCGGTGCCGGTGAAGCTCAGCTGCTCACCGTCCACGGTGAGCCCGAGCGTCGAGGTCTGGCTCTCGACCGACAGGAAGGCCGGCATCCCGGGCACCAGGGGGTTCTCGAGGTAGGTCCGCACGTACTGCCCGTTGGCCAGCGAGCCGCCGGTCGGCTTGTTCATGATGTTCGTGTACGCCTTCACGGCGTAGAACATCTTGAAGGCGCCGAAGCTGCAGGTCATGTCCTGCGTGGCGACCTTGTCCTGCCGGCAGGTCAGGCTGCCGTTCACGTTCTGCACCCCGGCGTTGATGCTGACCTTCATCGGGATGGTGAACGAGGTGAGCGAGACGGACTGCACGTCCTCGTCCGGCGTCGTGAGCGTGCCGGTCAGCGGGCCCATCGCGAAGTCGGTGTTGCCCATCTTCGCGCTGGCGTCGCCGTACGCGACGTCCGCGTAGTCGTGCACCGCGCTGACGGTGACCGCCTGCCCGTCGATGTCGAGGACCATCGTGGGCGTGATCTTCTTGAACTGGATGGTCGCGAAGTTCGAGGCCGTCGCGGCCGGGTTGTACGCGCTGTCGAGGGTGACCGTCACGGCCGACCCGTCGACCGCGACGTGGTAGGCGGTGCGGTAGTCCGAGTAGTACGTGCTGAAGTTGCACGAGCTCGACAGGTACTTGTCACTCGTCTGCGCGGCGGCCTGCGCCGGGGCGACGAGCCCGGGCCCGGCGAGGGCTCCGACCGTGAGGGCACCGACCACGAGGCCGGCCAACTTGCGAAAACGCATCAATTCCTCCTCGGGATGACCCACCGCGACCCGGTGTGGTCCACATCTCATCGCGAGAATATACGATATCGCCCGTACGTCCAGAGATTTCGCGAAACCCGTGCGTTAACTCTGCGTCACCGCGTGTTTCGCCCTCTGCTCAGCCCTGGTGACGGGCGCGCGCGAGCACCAGGCGGGCCTGGCGAACCACGGCCTCGTCGACGAAGTGGCCGTCGTCGTCGACCGCGACCCCGGCGCCGGCGAACTCCCACCGGCCGACCAGCCGACGGGCGGCGTCGACCTGCTCGTCGGTCGGCGTGAAGACGTCGTTCGCGACCGTGACCTGCCCCGGGTGGATGCACGCCCGACCCACGAACCCGAGCCGGGCGAGCTCGAGCGTGGAGGCGCGGAAGGCGTCCAGGTCGCGGAAGTTCGTCGACACCGGCGCGATCGGCGGCTTGATGCCGGCCGCGGTCGAGGCCAGGACGACGTGCGAGCGCGCGTAGAGCAGCTCCCGCTCGTCGGGGCCAGCGGTGATCCCGACGTCGGCGCGCAGGTCGGCCTCGCCGATCTGGAGGCGCTGCACCCGCGGCGCCATCGCCAGCTCGCCGGCGCGCAGCACGGCACGCGCGCTCTCGAGCAGGGGTACGACGCCCGCCGTCGAGCCCAGCGACGACAGCAGCTTGTCGAGGTCGACCAGCTCGTCGACGGTCTCGGTCTTCGCGACCATGAAGCCCGTCAGCGCGGGCGCCCCAGCGACCGCACGGACGTCGGCCTCGCGCAGCGCACCCGGGTTGACCCGCACCCAGACGGCCACGTTGTCGAGCACCGGCAGGTCGTGCAGCCAGATCCGCACGGTCTCGCGGGCCCGGTCCTTCGCCTTCGGCGCGACGGCGTCCTCGAGGTCGATGATCACCTCGTCGGCGCCGCGCTCGAGGATCCGGTCCAGCTTGTCCTCGGCGTCGCCGGGGACGTAGAGCGCGGACCGCGCGAGCCACCTGCTCAGGTCAACCGACACGGGTCTCTCCCTTGATCAGCGACTTCGCGACGACGGTGCGGAGGATGTCGTTGGTGCCCTCGCCGATGCTCATCAGGATCGAGTCGCGGTAGAGCCGCTCGACCTCGAACTCGGTGGAGTAGCCGTAGCCGCCGTGCACCTTCATCGCGTCGATCGCGGCCTGGAGCGCGACCTCGGAGCAGAAGATCTTGGCCATGCCGGTCGCCCCGTCCGCGCGGCCGCGGCGTACGGCGTCGGCCGCCCAGTAGGCCATCAGCCGGGCCGCCTGGACCTGGGTGCCGAGCTCGCCGAGCTTGAGCTGGATCGCCTGGAAGTCGGCGATCGGCTGCCCGAACGCCTTGCGCTGCTGGGCGTAGGCCAGCGCCTCCTCGTGGGCGCGTTGGGCGATGCCGACCGAGCGGGCCGCGATGTTGACCCGGCCCCACTCGAGCGCGGAGAGCACCTGCTGCATGCCACGCCCCTCGACGCCGCCGACCAGCTGGCTCACCGGCACCCGGACGTCGGTCAACGAGATCTCGCAGGACTCCGTGCCCTTGTAGCCCAGCTTCGGGATGTCCTTGGTGACCTCGTAGCCCGGCGTCCCGGCCTCGATGAGCAGCACGCTCATGCCCCGGTGGGCGGGGGTCGCCGTCGGGTCGGTCTTGACCAGGACCGGCAAGGGGTTCGCGTAGCGGGCGTTGGTGATCCACATCTTGGCGCCGTTGACGACGTACTCATCGCCGTCCAGCCGGGCGGTGGTGCGGATGCCCTGGAGGTCGGTGCCGGCGTCGGGCTCGGTGAGGCCGATGCCGCTGCGGCGTACGCCGGTGGCGAGCTCGGGCAGGTAGGCCTGCTTCTGCTCCTCGGTGCCGTGCATCGCGATCAGGCGGCACGCGAGCGAGTGGCTGCCGAGGATGCCGGCGACGCCCATCCAGCCGCGCGCGATCTCCTCGAAGACCAGCGCGAACGAGACCGGGTCGAGGTCGAGGCCGCCGTACTCCTCCGGCACGGTGATGCCGAAGAGGCCCATCGCCTTCATGCCGTCGACGATCTCGGTCGGGTAGCGGCCGGCCTGCTCCCACTCGCGGGCGACCGGCACGATCTCCTTGTCGACGAAGCTGCGGAGCAGCGCCTTGAACTCGCGCTGGTCGTCGTCGAGCTGGAAGTCCATCAGTTCTCCTGGTGGTCGGGGTGGAAGACGGGCAGGGCGCGGCCGTCGTCGAGCGGTCGCCACGCGAGGCGTACGGCGTCGCCGATGGCGATCGCGTGGGGCTCGTCGGTCTCGACGTTGCTGATCAGGACGACGCCCTCGGGCAGGCGCACGCGGGCGACGACGTACGGCGCCTCGTGGTCCGGGCTCGGACTCCGCATCACGACCGTGCAGGCGTCGACGACACCGGTGCCGGCCGCCTCGCGGTGGCTCAGCGCGTCGGTCTCGCCGCAGTAGGTGCAGAGCGTGCGCGGCGGGTGCTGGGTGTGACCGCAGGCGTCGCAGTGCTGGAGCAGCAGCCGCCGCTCGCGGGTCGCGTCCCAGTAGACCTGGGTCATCTCATCCGGCTCAGGGATGCTCATCGGTCCACCCCCAGCAGGACGGTCGCGTGGGTGGAGAGGATGCCGCCGGTGCCGTGCGCGAGCGCGACCTCGGCGCCGGAGACCTGCCGTGCGCCGCACTCGCCGCGCAGCTGGCGGACGGCCTCGACGAGCAGCAGGACGCCGTACTGGCCGGGGTGGCAGTAGGACAGGCCGCCGCCGGACGTGTTGAGCGGGAGCGTGCGGTCGCGGACGACGCCGCCCGCCTCGCCCGGGCCGCAGAAGCCCAGCGCCTCGAGGGTGAGCAGCACTGTGATGGTGAAGGAGTCGTAGACCTGGGCGACGTCGACGTCGGCCGGGGTGAGGCCGGCGCGGGCGAAGGCCGCCGCGCCCGACGCGACCGCGCCGGTCACGGTCAGGTCGTCGACGGCCGACATCGAGGAGTTGGTGGTGCTCTCGCCGTAGCCGAGCACCGTGATCGGCGGCTTGGGAAGGTCGCGCGCCCGCTCGAGCGAGGTCAGCACGACCGCTCCCCCGCCGTCGGTGACCAGGCAGCAGTCGGCGGCGGTCAGCGGGGTCGAGATCATCGGCGCGTTGAGCACGTCGTCGACGGTGAGCGGCCCGGCACCGTGGCGGAAGGCCGCCGGGTTGAGCAGCGCCCACTCCCGCGCGGCGATGGCGACCTCGGCGAGGTCCTCGCGGGTGGCGGCGTACTTGTGGAGGTACTGCCCGGCGGCCATCGCGTAGTGGGACGCCGGGTAGAGCGGGCCGTAGGGCTGCTCGAGCTGGGCCTCGGGCGTGTGTGGCTCGTAGGCGCCGCCGAGCGAGCGGGACCGGGCCGAGCGCTGGTTGGAGGCGAAGGAGATCACCACCGTGTGGCACTGGCCGGCGTCGATCGCCTGCGCCGCCCGGGCCACGAACATCTCGAAGGCGCTGCCGCCGGCGAACGTCGAGTCGGTCCAGGCCGGCTGCAGGCCGAGGTGCTCGGCCAGCGAGGTCGCGGAGAAGCGGGCGACCCCGGTGGTGGCGATGCCGTCGACGTCGCGCAGCGAGAGCCCGGCGTCCGCGAGGGCGCGCGTCACCGCCTGGGTCTGCAGGCCCAGGACCGACAGGCCGGTGACCCCGAGGTCGCACTCGGCGGCGCCCACGATCGCGACGGTCACGGCCGGCGCACCTCCGCCGCGGCGGGTGCGACGGCGACGCGGGCCTCCGGACCGACGACCTCGACGGTGCACTCGAGCGCCGTGACTCCGTCCTCGACCGAGACGACCCGGCCGGTGCAGCGCACGGTCTCGCCGGCGTACACGAAGCCCTTGAAGCGGAAGGACAGGGCGGTCAGCTCGGCACCCGGCCCGGCCCAGTCCAGCACCATCTCGGCGAGCAGCGCGCCGAAGAGCTGGCCGTCGACGACCGGCCGCTCCAGGTCGCGCTCGGCGAGCCAGGCGCTGTCGTAGTGGAGGCGGTGCCAGTCCCAGGTGGCGCCGGCGTACGCGACCATGTCGGGCAGCTCGATGGTGCGCTCCAGCGCGATCTCGGTCATCGCCCCACCTCGACGTAGATGAGCGTCTCCTCGTTCTCGACGAGCAGGTCGCCGTCCTGGTTGGTGTACGTCGCCAGCGAGGTCACCACCACCATCGACTGCCCCGAGCCGGTGGTGCGCTCGGTGACGTCGGTGACCTGCCAGTGC
This sequence comes from Nocardioides sp. Root1257, assembly GCF_001425175.1. GTDB lineage: Bacteria > Actinomycetota > Actinomycetes > Propionibacteriales > Nocardioidaceae > Nocardioides. The sequence goes on from NZ_LMDV01000001.1 coordinate 1,080,346, forward strand.
GCGGTGATGACGTCGTCGGGACGCACCGGTCGGTGGAAGCGGTAGGCGTTGCCGCCGCGCACCTCGCGGGTGCCGGGCAGGTGGAAGTCCCAGCCGTGGCCGGCGTAGCCGTTGGCGTCGCGCGGCAGGCCGGTGAACTGGTTGGTCTCGCACACGAGGGTCGGCGGCGCGACGTCGCCGGCCAGGTGCGCCGGGTTGTCGTCCCCGGTCGCCATCGCGAAGTAGCGGATCGACGCCCGGCCCAGCGGCTCGGGCGCCGTGTAGGTGCGCGAGCGCCCGACCAGCGCCCGCACCTCGTCCGTCATGAGACTCATCCGCGCACCGCCAGGGGGAAGACCTCGAAGAGGAACTCGGGCCGCAGCAGGCCGGCACAGCCGGTGACCGACGGCTTCGCGTGCGGGAACATCCGCTCGCGGACCGCCGCGATGCCGGCCGCGTCACCGCCGGGGCAGACGAGCTCGAGCACGTGCGCGACCTGGTCGGCCGAGAAGCCGGCGGCATCGACGACCTGCTGCACGGCGGCGTACGTGAACTCCGCCTGCGCGACGGAGTCGTCGGGGAAGAGCGCCTCCTGGGTCTCCATGTCGAGCGCGCCGAAGCCGCTCATGAACAGGGTGTCGCCGGCCAGCACACCCGGCGTGTAGGTGAGCGTCTCGTAGCGCGTCCAGCCCGGGTTGACCGCCGTCAGCGGCAGCCGCGACGCCGTGACGTCGAGCGCGACGAGTACGCCCGGCCGGTGCAGCCGCGACATCAGGATGCCGCCGGCGCCCGGGAAGACGCCGGCACCGCCGAGCCGGTTCTTCCGCTCGCGGTGCGTGCGGCGGTAGACGTCGCGAGTCTCCGGGGTGCTGTAGTCGTACGTCGTCACGGCGGCGTCGAGCGACAGCCCGAGCGCGCGGAGGCGACGGTCCGCCTCGTCGAGGCACCAGGCGTACTGGCCGACGAAGTCGCCCTCGTGCACGACGTCACCACGCTCGTCGACCGGGAGCACCGTCGGGAGCACGACGGTCCCGTCGCCGACCGGCGGGGCGTCGTCCTCGATCGTGTAGTCCGCGCCACCAGGCAGGTTCTCGACCACGATCGTGGTCGTCGCGTCGCTGTCGGCGCGCAGCTCGTCGTAGCGCTCGAGTGCGGCGACGGCGATGTACTCAGTGGACACGGTGCTCCTCGGCCAGGCGGTCGGCGATGGTGATCAGGGCGTACAGGTCGAGGGCCTCGACGGCCGCGGTCAGTGCGGCCGCGTCCTGGGCGGAGCCGACGTTCGCGGCCAGCTTGGCGTCGAGGGCGGCACCGGCGCTGCGGTCGACGTGGCCGGCGAGCGTGCGGCCGTCGGTCAGCGTGATGGTGACCCGGCTCGGCGCGTCGGCGGCGACGCGCGCGTCCGGCACCTCCGTCACCCGGACGCGGGCGGCGAGCGCGCGGACGTCGGAGCGGCCGAGCGAGTCCGGTTCGTAGGTGTCGGTCGTGACCGCACCGTCGGTCAGCAGGGCCGCCAGGCTCCACGGCAGGGAGAACTTCGCGTCGTACGCCGTGCGCGGGTCGACCTTGTCGGGCGTGCAGACGATCGCCGCGCTGTCCGGGTGGACCTCGACCGCGATCTCCTCGATCTCCGCGCTGGAGACCGGCAGCACCTGGCGGCCGGCGTCGAGGGCGGCGTGCATGAGCTGACAGGCCGGGTAGGGCTTCAGCGTGATCCGGGTGGTCTCCCAGACGATGCCGAGGTCGGCGGTGACGAGGGCCGGGTCGGCGTGCCCGTCGGCGAGGGCGGCGTACAGCCCTCGCTCCCCCTCGAGCACCGAGTCGGGTCCGTCGGCGCCGGCCGCGGCGAGCCGGGCGGCGATGATGCCGGCCTGCGAGGCCAGCCCCGGGTGGAGCTGCTTGGTCGACGACCCGGTGGCGAGGAACTCCAGGAGTCCCCCGGCCGAGCTGCCGGCGATACCCAGGGCGTTCACCGTCGTGGCGAGGTCGAGCCGCATCAGCCGGGCAGTGACCAGTGCGGAGGCGAAGACGCCGCACGCCAGAGTTGCGTGCAGCCCGCGCTGGTGGAACGCGTGCGGGGCGGCGCCGGCGATCCGGCAGACGGTCTCGAAGCCGACGACCGCGGCGAGCAGCGCCTCGTCGGAGGTGGCGCCGACCTCCTCGCCGACCGCGAGCACGGCCGGCAGCACCACGGCGGTCGCGTGCACGAGCCCTCCCGCGTGGGTGTCGTCGAAGTCGAGGGCGTGCACGAGCGTGCCCGTCGCCAGGGCCGCCGCCGGCGCGGACACCTTCACGCCCCGTCCGAGCAGGGTCGCCTCCGGAGGACCGCCGAGCCCGGCGGCCACGGACAGCGCGGACTCGGCGGCGCCTCGGCGGGCCGCCGCGACGGCGGTCCCGATCCCGTCGAGGAGGTGCCGGCGTGCGGCGACCCCCACCTCGGCGGGCAGCTCGTCGCTGCGCAGGCCCAGGGCCCACGCGGCGAGGTCGGACGCCACCGTCATGCAGTCGCTCCGAACGCACCGCGGTCGCCGAGGTCGGTGACCGCCGCGTCGTCGTACCCGAGCAGCTCGCCGAGGATCCGACCGGCGTCTTCGTTGCGCTGCGGCGCGCGGCGGTACGCCGGCGGCGTGCTGCCGACGCGGACGGGCGACGCGACCTGGCGGACCGTGCCGTAGCGCGGGTGCTCGGTCTCGACCAGCAGGTCGCGGGCGATCGTGTGCGGCTCGGTCAGCGCGGCACCGACGTCGTTGATGGGCGCGCTGGGGATCGCCGCGGCCCGCAGCGGCTCCAGCCACTCGGCGACGGTGCGCTTGGCGATGACCTCCTCAAGGAGCGGCAGCAGCACGTCGCGGTTGCGGTCGCGGTCGGCGAAGGTCGCGAAGCGCGGGTCGGTGGCCCACTCCGGACGCTCGATGACGACGGTCAGCCGTTGCCAGAACTTCTCCTTCGCGCAGCCGATGACCAGCCAGCCGTCCTTGGCCTCGAAGGCCTGGAACGGCACCAGCGACGGGTGCGCCGAGTGGCGCATCCGGGTCGGCTGGAAGCCGGCGTTCAGGTGCCAGGTGGCCGGGTAGGTCAGCATCCCGATCGCGGTGTCGTAGAGGCTGACGTCGCAGTCCATGCCGACGCCGTCGCGGCGCGCGGCGTGGATGCCCGCGAGCAGCGAGATCGCGGCGACGAAGCCGCCGCTGTAGTCGACCATCGACAGGCCGGACTTCGACGGTGGGCCGTCGGGGTCGCCGGTCAGCTCCATCCAGCCGCCGAGCGCCTGCAGCACGTAGTCGTAGCCCGGCTCGGCGGCCCGCGGTCCCGTCATCCCGAAGCCCGTCAGGGAGCAGCAGACGATCGCCGGGTTGAGGTGCCGGAGGTCGTCGTACGTGATCCTGATCTTGGCCGGGACGTCGCCGCGCAGGTTGCTGTAGACCGCGTCACTGACCTTGACGAGGTCCTCGAACACGGCCCGGCCGGCGGTCGTCGACAGGTCGAGCGAGAGGCTCGACTTGTTGCGGTTGAAGGCCTCGAAGAAGAGCGAGTCCTCGCCCTCGGCGTACGGCGGCACGTAGCGACCGACATCGCCGCCGACCGTCGGGTCCTCGATCTTGATCACCTCGGCGCCGAGGTCGGCGAGGTGGACGCTGCCGAACGGACCGGCGCCGTACTGCTCGACGGCGATGATGCGGACGTCCTCCAGGGGTCTCATCGGCACAGCTCCTCGATGACGGCGATGACCTCGCTCTGGGCGGCCCGGATCTCGTCCGGCGTGAGCCCGTGCGTGGGCGGGGTGAGCTTGATGGTGTCGGCGAGTCCGTCGTACGCCGTGACCTGCTCGGCGATCTGCTCGCGGGTGCCCGAGAGGGTGAGCGTGTCGACCATGGCGTCGGAGACGTGCCCGGCGAGCTCGCCGGCCGTCGTGCCGCGGAACGCGTCGATGACCTTCTGCTGGTCCTCGGCCAGGCCGTGGAAGTCGAAGAAGTCGGCGTAGGTCCGGACCGTCGCGTAGAAGCCGACCATGCCGGCGCTGCGACGGCGGGCGACCGCGGGGTCGCGGTCGACCGAGCAGCAGGCCGAGGTGACCACGTCGACCCGGCGGCCGTGGGCGCCCAGCTCGGGCAGGATCCGCTCGCGCAGGAAGGCCGGCGACGTGAGCTCGTGCGAGATCCAGCCGTCGCCGATCTCGCCGGCCAGCCGGGTCAGGGCCGGGCCCATCGAGGCCAGGTAGACCGGGATCTCGGTCCGCACCGGCGCGTAGGGCCGCTGGTAGCCGCGGATCCGCATCGGCGCGCGCTCGCCCTCGAGCTCGATCGGGTCACCGTCGGCACAGCGAGCCCAGAACTCGCGGATGTTGCGCACCACCTCGCGCAGCATCGTGACGGGCCGGTCCCAGTCGACGCCGTGCCAGTCCTCGTTGAGCCGGCGCACGCCGGTGCCGAGACCCAGCACGAACCGGCCGCCGGAGAGCTCGTCGAGGTCGAGCGCCTCGAGCGCGGTCACCATCGGGCTCCGGGTGAAGGCCAGGGCGATCGCCGTGCCCACCTCGGCCCGGGAGGTCGCGGCGGCGACGGCCGCGGCCGACACGGTCGCACTCCGGTGCAGCTCCGGCACCCACACCGCCTCGGCGCCCGCCTCCTCGGCGGCACACGCAGCCTCGGCGACCTCGACCAGGGTCTCGCCCCACGGCCCGAACGTGATGCGCATCAGTCCTCCAGCGACAGCGGCCGCTCGCCGTCGGGGAAGATCCCCTCGAGCTGCTCGGCGCCGTGCTTGTAGACGTAGAAGGTGCGCTTGAAGGAGCACACCTCCTTGCCGTCCTGGTTGAGGGTGCGGGTGCGGACCGTGACGATGCCGGCGTGCGGGCGCGAGGACGACTCGCGCTTCTCCAGCACGATGGACTCGCTGTAGAGCGTGTCGCCCGCGAAGACGGGGTGGGTCATCTTGATGTCGTCCCAGCCCAGGTTGGCGAACGCGTTCTGGGTCAGGTCGGTGACGCTCTGCCCGACGGCGATCGCGACGGTCAGCGTCGAGACGACCAGCGGCTTCTCGAACTCCGAGCGGCCGGCGTACTCCGCGTTGAAGTGCATCTGGTTCGTGTTCATGGTCAGCAGCGAGAACCACGTGTTGTCGGACTCGCTCACCGTCCGCCCCAGCGGGTGCTGGTAGATGTCGCCGACCTCGAAGTCCTCGAAGAACCGTCCCTGCCAACCGGGCTTGACGCTCACAGCGTTCCTTTCGTGTCTGCGGCGGCCAGCAGGAGCTCGGCCACCGCCTCGGGCCTGGTGAGCGGGGCGTCGTGGCCGCCCTCGATCCAGGCGTAGGGGGTGCCGCGCTCGTCGAGCCGACGGCGGGTGGTGCCGCACGGGTACGCCGAGGGCGTGTCCGTGCAGAAGACGTACGCCGTCGCCACGTCGGGCTCGCCCAGCGACGCGGGGTCCAGCGAGGGGGCGAACGGCGTGGGCGCGAGGCGCGCGTTCATCCAGGCGGCGGTGGCGTCGTCGAGGTCGTCGCCCGCGGTCTGCGGCCGCGGCGGGATCACGGTGTCGCGCGGCGGCAGCAGCGCGTCGTCGACCGGCGCGGGCGCCACGTCGACGGCGCGCTCCCCCGGGTCGGGCACGGCGGCGTCGAGGTAGATGACGTGGCCCACCCGCTCCCGCAACGCCACCTCGCGGACCACCACGCCGCCCTGGCTGTGGCCGACGAGCACGACGTCGTCGGAGGTCACCAGTGCGGCGACCTCGTCGACCCACACGTCCAGGCCCGTCGCCGTACCGCTCAGCGTCGGCGCGTGGACCTCGTGTCCGGCGGCGCGCAGCAGCGGCGCGACGCGGTCCCAGGACCAGCCGCCGCGGAACGCTCCGTGGACGAGGACGAACGTGCTCACCCCTGGTAGCCCTCCTCGTCGAGGACGACCTCGAGGAACTCGCGCGGGTAGGACTCGTAGGGCTGCAGGTGCTCGTACATCGCGACCAGGTGGTCCTGGTAGTCCGGGTGCTGGGTGCACTCCTCGTAGTCCGCGACCGAGTCGAAGTAGCGCAGGTGCGTGAAGTGGGTGCGGTCCTCGACCCCGCGCACGAGGCGCCGGCCGCGGTAGCCCGGGTGGTCGCGGAAGCAGGCGCCGAACTCCGCGGACAGCGCGACGTACGCCGCAGCGTGCTCCTCGCCGGGCTTCGTCCACGCCTGGCTGACCACCACGATCATGCGTACTCCTTCGATTTGCGTGACTTCGTAGATCATATATCCATATTCTGTACGGCATGACGAGTAGCACGCAGACGAAGACGATCCACGAGTTCCTGGCCGAGGCCCCCGACGTCGATCGCTCGGAGCTGTGGGCGGCGCTCTGGGGCATCCTGAGCGAGGCGAAGGACAAGATCACCGCCGCGCTCGAGGTGCACCCGCACGCCTCCGGCGCCGGCCTCGAGTACTGGACCTCCGAGGACGGCGGGTACGAGGGCTCCCTCAACCCGTACGTCGGCGACCCGGACGAGGGCGTCGAGTGGCTGGTCCACTCCTGGATCGGCAACCGCAAGGCCTCGATCCTGGACATGAACCTCCAGGTCTGGCTCGGCCCGCACATCGACGTGCCGCACCTGGTGCTGGTGTTCGGCACCGTCCCCAACGTCTTCCACTTCAGCGACGTCGTCCCGCGCCGCGACCCGATGACCGACATCGACTACCTCAACCGCTACTTCGACCCGCAGAACGAGAAGTGGCTCAGGCTCCGCGGCGACGACCGCTTCATCTGGTCGGTCAGCCACGGCACCTACATGCGCGCCTTCAACTCGCCGATCGCGAACTCCTACATGGCGACGTGCAGCGACGACGAGGCCGTCGAGGTGTTCGGCGAGGCGGTCCGCGACCGGGTCGACACCTGGCTGGGCTGGGTCGCCGACGCGACGCCCGTCCCCGTCGAGGAGCGCGCCGAGCTGCGGAAGCGCGACCACCTCGTCCGCACCTACGGCTACACGATGGACCCGATGAACGAGCTGTCCAAGCGGTTCCTGGGCGCCGCGCGCGTCGAGGAGCTCGTCGCGACCCGTGCCGGCCTCGGCCAGATCGCCGAGCTGGACGGCCGGGCATGAACATCCTGGTGATCGGGGCCGGGCTCGTCGGCACCCAGGTCGGCGTCCGGCTCCGCGAGCTCGGCCACGAGGTGGCCGGCACGACCACGACGCCCGGCAAGGTCGACGGGCTGCGCGAGCAGTTCGACGAGGTGCTGGTGCTGCGGGGCGGCGACCGCGAGGCCGTGGCCGCCGCGATGGTGGGCCGCGACGCGGTCGTCGTCGCCGCCGGCCCGTCGGCACAGCGGGCGATGACGCCCGAGGACCGCGCCGCGTCGTACCGCGAGATCCTGGTCGACACGGCCAATTCCGTCGTGGGTGCGGGCGGTACGCCGTACCTCGTCGCGCTCTCGTCGCTCTCGGTCTACGGCAACGCCGCCGACCACCTCCCCGAGGTCACCGAGGACTCCCCCGTCACCGACTCGACCGACCCGAGCCCGACGATGTTCCTGGCCATGGAGCGCGCCTACCTCGACGGTGCCGGCGACCGCGTGTGCGTCTTCCGCTGCGGCGACGTCTTCGGTGCCGAGGACCCGCCGATCGAGGCGAAGATCGCGATGGCGCACCAGTACCTCGGTGGCTCCGTGCCGTTCAGCGCCGACGCGCTCTTCTACCGGCTCGCCGTCGAGGACGCCGTCGACGCGATCGTGCACGCCCTGGAGTCGCGGATCACCGGCGTGCACAACCTCACGCACGCCGAGGTGCCGCCGACCAACCAGACGCTGTTCGACGCGATCTCGGCCGCGCAGGACCTGCCGCCGCTCGCCTACCGCGACGAGATCGCGTCGCCGACCAAGCCGATCTCCGTCGCCCGCCTGGCCGCCAGCGGCTTCACCGCCGACCGGTCGTACGCCCTCTGAGCGGTCCCGCCGGCCGCACTCAGTGCTGCCGGCGGGTCCGCGGGACGCACAGCAGCCCGGCGACACCGAGCAGCGTCAGGGCCATCGCCCACAGGGCCACGACCGGCATCGAGTCGCCGCCACCGGTCTTCGGGAGGTCGCCACCGGACGCCGTGCTCGACGAGTCCGCGGTCGGCGAGGCCACGTCGACCGGCTCGGAGCCGACCCGCATGGTGCCGAGGGAGACCGCGTCGGCCTCGCACTCGGCGCCGACGCCGAGGGACGGCGTGTCGAACGTGAAGCCGCTGACCGTGACGGCGAGCTCGTCTCCGTCGGCGTCGACCTCGCCGCTCAGGTCCGCGACCGGGACCTCCTCCTTCGCGGCGACGTCGACGGCGCTGCTGCTCGTCAGGGTGGTCTTCTTGCCCCCGACCGAGACGTCGAGCGTGAAGTCCATCTGGCCGTTGATCGGCACGGGGGCGATGCCCGGCAGGTCGCTCATGGTGGCGACCAGCGACACGGGATCGCCCTCGTCCTCGCGGTAGCCGCTGACCGAGACCTTGGCGTCGTAGTCGAACGCGCTGCCGATCGAGAGCGTGCACGCGAACGCCACCTTGCCGGAGGCCGCCTTGCCGGTGTTGGCCGACGAGCTCGCCGTCGGGCTGGCCGTCGGCGTGGCCGTGGCGCTGGTGGTCGTCGTCGGGGTCACGCTCGGCGTGATCACCGGGGGCGTGCCCTCGGCGAGCGTCAGCGTCCCGAGTGCGGCGCCGGCCGTCGGCGTACAGGTGAACGCGAGGTGGTACGCCGTGATCTCGAAGCTGTAGGAGGTCACCACCGCCGCGACGTCGTCGGCGCTGGACGTGAACGTCCCCTGGAGGTCCGGCATGTCGAACGGCGAGCTCGCGGCCGCGGTGACCGTGCCGCTTCCCGTCAGCGTGACAGCGGTGCCACCGAGGGTGAGCGCCAGGCTGTTGGTGAAGGCGAGGTTGTTCATCTCCGCCGGCGACACCCCCGCCATCTGGGACATGCTGGCCGTGACCGTCACCGTCGTGGAGCTGGCGGGGCGGACCGCGGACAGGGTGATCTCGCCGTTCCAGGGGTACGCCGGGAAGCTGCTCGTGCAGTTGAACGTCGTCGTGGCGACGAGCTCGTCGCCGGCGGCGGACGCGGGCGCGTCCATCGCCGCGATCGCCCCGACGACGATGCCGGCGACGCCGAGGACGGCGGCGAGGGGGTGCCGGACGTTCATCAGGCGTGCTCCCCACGCCGGCGACCGGGCACGAGCAGCATCACTCCGACGCCGGCGGCCAGCAGGGCGGTCGCGCCGAGCATGAGCACCGGCACGGAGTCACCGGCGCCGGTCTTCGGCAGCGTGGATCCGTCGCCGGCCGCCGCGGTGGTCGCCGCGGCCGTGGGCGCGGCCTCGGCGGCGCCGAAGCTGATCTTCACGACGTACGTGTTCGCCTTGATCGTCGCCGCGTCGGCGTTCGTCGGCAGCGGCGCCCCGGCGATCACGCACTGCTCCTTGGTGCAGTCGTGGTCGCCGAACACCTCCAGGACCTTGATCGTGAAGGGTGCGACCTTGCCGTCGGCGTCGGCGGTCTTGAAGACCGCACCGCTGACCGTGTTGCAGTCCGCGGGTCCGACGTAGCCCTCGGAACACTGCCCGATCGCGATGTTGCTGAGGTTGGGCTCGAAGCCGGAGGCCGAGATGGTCAGCGTCTGACCGTCCGTGAGGTTCTGCGTCTGACTGATCGTCAACGACGGCGCCGCGAAGCTCGGGGGTGCCGTCACCAGCACCACCACCAGGGCCGCCACACCCGCACCAACACGGGCCAGCAGGGTCTTCGGTCGTCTCACGTCGAGCTCCTCGTGGTTGTTCATCGGCTCGTCACCGGCTGGATCCGGGTCACCAGCGGGTCGGGTTCGGGGTGGTCGGACTCGGTCGCGAGCCGTAGTCCGGAGCGGTGGATCGCGGCCTGGTCGGCGCCGAGGTACGACGTGACGACCGCCGGGTCCGCACGCACCTCGTCGGGGGTGCCGGTCGCGATCACGCGGCCGAGGTTCATGGCGATCATCCGGTCGGAGAGCCGCGAGAGCAGCGGCAGGTCGTGCTCGATGACGACCATCGTCGTGCCGAGCTCGTCACGGATGCCGAGCAGCAGGTCCCCGAGCGCGTCGCTCTCGCTCTGGGCGATGCCCGCCGACGGCTCGTCGAGCAGCAGCACCCGCGGCTGGAGGCTGAGCAGGCACGCGATCTCGACGACCCGGCGGGTGCCGGTGGACAGCTCGCCCACCGAGTGGCGGGCGAAGCGGGTGAGCCGCATCCGCTCGAGCACCTCGTCGGCCGCCTCGACCTTCGCCAGCTCCGCCGTGCGCACGCCGAGGGCCGAGGCCCACAGGCGGGTCGGCTCGGCACGCTCCTGCGCGATCATCAGGGTCTCGTGCACCGTGAGGGTCGGGAAGAGCGCGGCGTCCTGGAACGACCGCACCAGGCCCTCGCGGGCCCGCTCCTCCGGAGTGGCGCCGGTGACGTCGATGCCGTCCAAGACGATGCGGCCCCGGTCGGGCGCGGTGAAGCCGGCCACGATCTCGAAGCAGGTCGTCTTGCCGGCGCCGTTCGGGCCGATGACGCCGAGGATCTCGCCCGGCGCCACCTCGAAGCCCACGTGGTCGACGGCCACCACTCCACCGAAACGGCGCGACACGCTGTCGACCGTCAGGATCGGCCGGGAGCTGCGCGCACCGGCGGGCACCCGGGGCACCAGGCCCTCGAGACGCGGCTTCTCGTGGAGGGGCGACGAGGCGTGGCCGCTCACGTCGAAGACGCCGTGCCGCTCGCGCAGCGGGTCGATGCCCTGCCTGCGGGCCAGCCAGTCGTAGAGCTGGTCCCGGCCGCGGACCAGCACGCCGCCGAGGCCGTCGGGCAGGAAGATCACCACGAGCAGCCAGCCGACGGCGAGGACCGCCTGGCCCACCATGCCCATCCCGGTGAGCGCAGGCAGACCCACGATGATCAGGGCGCCGAGGAGGGGGCCGAGCGTCACGGTCAGGCCACCGATGACGGTGACCGCGACGACCTCGATGCTCGCGTCCGCCGGGAACGAGTTGACCGTCAGCTGGGACTGGCCGTGGCCGATCACGATGCCGCCGAGCCCGGCCAGCGCACCGGACACGGCGCACAGCTGCAGCATCCGCAGCCGGTTGGGCACGGTGAACGCGCGGGCCGCGTGCTCGTTGTCCCGCAGGGCCTGCACCATCCGGCCGAAGCCGCCGTGGCGCAGGTTGTTGGCGACCCACACGCCGAGGCACAGCACGACGAGGGCGAAGAGGTAGTAGTCGACGGCGTACTCGAGCGGGTAGTCCCACCACGTCGGCTTCGCCGGCGACAGGCCGTCACCCAGGAAGAGGTCCTGGCGCAGCAGCCACGTCGACGTCGCGAGGGCGAAGGCCAGGGTCGACACGGCGAGCGCGAGGCCCTTCAGCTTCATGGCCGGGATGCCCACGACGGCCGACGCCAGGGCCGCGACGACCACGCCGCAGAGGGCACCGAAGAGGAAGCTGTGGCTCGACGCGGTGATGTGGACCGACGCGGCCGCGGCGATGCCGGCGTACGCGAACTGGCCCAGCGAGAGCTGCCCCGAGACGCCTGTCAGCAGGCCGACGCTGAGGCCGACGAGCGTGTAGCCGGAGACCAGGGTCAGCACCGACGCCGTGTCGTTGCTGACGACGTAGGCGAGACCGACCGCGACCAGGATCCCGACCGCCACGCAGACCCGCGGGAGCCACACGATGCTGCGCACCGTGCGGTACGACGCGGGCAGCGGCGGCAGCACGACCCGGCGCCAGCGACCCTTGTCCTGGCCGGACCGGCCGAGCTGCGGCTGGCGCAGCAGGGCGACCACGATGATCAGCGCGATGACGACGGTGACGAGGTCGCGCGTGTCCGGGTTGGAGAGCAGCAGCTGCTCGATGACGCCGATGCCGAGCGAGGCCGCGATCGCGATCGGGATCGAGGACATCCGCGCGATCACGGCGCCGGCGAGGCCCTTGAGCAGCAGGTCGGGACCGAGGCCGTCCATCCCCGCGCCCGTGGTCGTCGGGGTCACCAGGATCGCGGAGAACGCGGCGATGCCGCCGGCGATCGACCAGGACAGCGTGGCCATCCAGCGCGCCGGGATGCCCTCGAGCCGGGCGATGTCGGGGTCGTCGGCGGCGGCCCGGATCGCCATGCCCATCCGGTGGTACTTCAGGAACCAGCCGAGCCCGGCCAGCACGACGGGCGCGAGCAGCAGCATCGCGACGTACGGCGTGCCGATCGGCAGCGACTGGATCTGGAAGGTCGGCAGGTGCGTCGGCTTGGGGAACGTGAACCCGCTGACGCCGTCGGTGTTGATGAGCAGCGCGCTGACCAGGATCAGCTGCGACAGACCCAGCGTCGCGATCATGCCGACCAGGCTGGGGCGACCCTCGAGGCGGCGTACGACCACCACCTCGACCAGACCCGACAGCAGCGCGGCGATGACGATCGCGACCACGAACGCCACCCAGTACGGCGCGCCCCAATCGGCGACGAACAGCGCCAGCATCGAGGCGCCGAAGACGCCGATCGCGCCGTGCGCGAAGTTCACGAAGCGGCTGGAGCGGTAGACCAGCACCAGGCCGACGGCGAGCATGCCGTAGGTCAGGCCGGTGAAGAGCCCGATGACCAGCCGGTCCAGGCCGAAGTCAAAGCCGCTCACGAGCCCACCGCCACGTGGCCGCCGAGCATCAGCGCGCGGACCCGCTCGGGGTCGGCCGCCAGGTCGGACGCGGTCTCCTCGGCGATGATCTCGCCCTTCTCCATCATGTAGACGCGGTCGACCAGCGAGAGCGCGACGTTGACCGACTGCTCGACGAGCAGCACCGCGCTCCCCCGCTCGTTGAGCCGGCGCACCAGCTCCATCAGGCCGCCGACGACGACGGGTGCGAGGCCGAGCGAGAACTCGTCGATGACGAGCACCTTCGGCTCGACGACGATCGACTTGGCGAGCGCGAGCATCTGTCGCTCGCCGCCGGACAGGTTGGCCGCCGGCTGGTCGCGCCGGGCGTGCAGCCGCGGGAAGACGGCGAGGGCGGCCTCGACCGCCTCCTTCGTCCACCGCCTGCTGCCGGACGTGTAGCCGTGCATGGCGAGGTTCTCGGTGACGCTCAGCGACGGGAACGTCGCCTGCCCGACCACCTGGCACAGCCCGTGACCGACCCGCTTGCGCGTCGACATCGTCGTGACGTCGACGCCGCCGAGGTGCACGGACCCGTCGTCGGGCTTGAGCAGCCCGCTGATGACCTTGAGCAGGGTGCTCTTGCCGACGCCGTTCGGCCCGAGCAGCGCGACCATCTCGCCCTGCTGGACGGTCAGCCCGGCATCGAACAGCACCTGCACCGGGCCGTACGACGCCCGGATGCCCGCGCAGGCCAGCGCCGGGGCGTTGGTCACCTCACTCGTCATCGAAGGGCACCTCGGGTCCGTCGTAGACGAAGTGACCCTTGGCCTCGTCGTACTTGAGCACGCGGTAGCCGCCGGAGGCCGCCCGGCCGCCGTCGCCGAGCGCGTTGCCGAAGCCCGAGGCCGTCTGGAAGGTGGAGCCGTGGGCGTCCACGGCCTGCGCCCAGCCCGCGGCGTTGAACGACGCCCCGTCGGCCATGCCGTCGGCGCCGAGCTTGAGCAGCCGTGCGGCGTCGCAGTAGGGCAGCGCCACGCGCGCCGACTCGCGCGACTCGAAGCTGATCCCGGCGTCGGAGTAGATCTTGATGCAGGCGGTCTCGGCCTTGCCGGAGGGGAACGGGAGGTCGTCGTCCGGCACGTCCTGCGGCGGGTGGATCCCGATGCCGACCATCCCGTCGGTGAAGCCCTCGGGGACCTTGCTCGCGTTGTTGATGAAGTACGTCGGGTTGTCGTAGCTGGAGATCGCGTAGCGCGCCTCGTAGCCCTGGGTCGCCGCGGCGCTGGCGAACAGCGCGGCGAGCCGCGACCCGCCGAGGAACATCACCCGGTCGACGCTCTTGCTACGGAAGGTGATCGCGGCCTGGGTCAGGCCCTCGAAGAGGGTCGAGGTGTCGGTGGTGTCGATCCAGGCGACCTCCGGCTCGACGCCGGCGTCCTTGAGGAGCGGCACCGCGAGGTTCTCGATCGTCTTGCGGTTGACCGGCGAGTCCGCGGCGACGAGTCCCACCCGCTCCTCACCGTCGAAGAACGCCTGCTGGCTGAGCACCTTGACGTAGGCGCGCACGAACGCGTCGTACTCCGGGAAGCTGGCGGTCCAGAGGTAGGGCGAGTACTGGTCGAAGTAGTCCGTGCTCATCGCGTAGAGCGAGGCGTCGAGGACCAGGGTCTGCCGCTCGGCGTAGCAGGGGCGCGCGTTGGTCTGGTACTGCCCGGTCATCACGACCGCGAACGCCTTGTCGTCCTGGGTGATCTGGTTGCACAGCTGCTCCTCGGCGGCCGGCGTGTCCTTGACCCCGTCGTACAGGCGGAAGACGGCGTCGAGCTTGCGGCCGGCGATGCCGCCGTGGTCGTTGACCCAGTCCTCGAGGGCCTGGACCTGCGCCTTCTGGTCGCCGACCGAGGCGGTGTTGAAGCCGGTGATCTTCTTGACCGCGTCGAGGTCGACGGCGACGAAGACGACCTTGACCGAGTCGTCGCTGACCCCCGGTCCGTCCGGCCCGCCGGCGGCGCTCGCGAGGTCGGTGCCGACGCTGCCGGAGGTGTTGCCGCCGGGCATCATCGTGCCGCAGCCGACGAGCGCCAGCGCCAGGGCTGCCCCCACGGCACCGACGCGCACCAGCGCCGATCGATCCCGAGTCCAGCTCCGCTTTGTGCCTGGCACGACTGACGTCACTCCCTCACCCGGTGGTCACCTCGGGAAACCGCAATTCCGTACACAATATACGATATTAGGACGCATGAGAACTGCTCTTCTCGGCACGTCGCCGCCACCAGCTCTCGGCAGCCTCGAGATCCACGACCGCCTCCCCGGTCGCGGCGTCGTCGAGCAGCAGGGGCGGCGGAGTCGGTGCCAGGGCGGTCGTCCCGGTCGGCACCGCGCGCGGCGCGGACGGTCGCGGGCCGACGCCGGCGCGGTAGGCCCACCAGGCCACGGCCGCCTCCGTGTCGACCACCGCGTCGGCGTCGCCGGGCACGGCCAGCGCCGCCGCCTGACCGCGCCGGCGCTCCGCCATCCGGTGCCGGACGCCGAGCGCGAGCAGGACCAGCGCGAGCGCGTTGAGCGCGAAGAGACCCCACGGGTACGTCGTCCACTCGACCTGGAAGGCACCCACCTCGGTGTCCCCCACCTGGCCGACCACGTGGTAGGTGCCGAACGCCGCCATCGGCAGCTCGAGCGGCACGGTGACCACGGCTTGCTCGCCGGGGTCGAGGCTGCCGACCTCGGCCGGCACGACCTCGGGCTCGACATCGTCGGTGCGTCCGACCGTCACCCGGACGATCGGGTTCTCGACCGTCTCGGTGCCGACGTTCTCGACCAGGAAGACGAGGTCGCGCTGCGGTGAGCCGCCGAAGAGCTCGCCCAGGGTGGCGTGGCCGTCGAGGTGCGCCTCGGTGACCGAGAGCTCCGCGGTGGCGTCCTCGACCGGCGTCTCGGCGGGCGGCTCCTGGATCGGCACGTCGCCGGGGAGCGGGATGTCCTCCGGCGGCACGACCGGCGCCGCGATCGGTGGCGTGGTGACCGAGCCCGGCGGCGTCTCGGTGTCGCCGGGGGTCTCGGTGCCCGGGTCGTCGGTCCCGGGGTCGGTCGGGTCCGCGTCGACGGCGCCCCCGATCACCCCGGAGATGAGGTAGACCGCGCCGATGTGGCTGCTGGTGCGGGCCTGGTCGGCGATGACCGACTCGGTGTCCTCGTCGGCCACCTCGAAGTCGGCGGTGAAGCCGCCCGTCGCGTCGACGTCGACGACCACGTCCGGGTCGCTCGTGGCCTCCGCCGAGCTGTCGGTGCCGGCGTACCCCCGGATGGTGACGGGGCGCTTCGGGTCCCAGCCGGTGCCCGTCAGCGTGACGACGGTCGAGTCGGTCTCGAGCGCCTCCGCGGCGGCGACCGTCTGCGCGCCGAGGACCGTGAAGCCGACGTCGACCTGCGTCGTACCGTCGCCGACGCGCAGCGTCCCGGTCCCGACGGGCGCGGACGACGGCACCATGAACGTCGTGGTCGCCGAGCCGTCCGGTCCGGTGACCAGATCACCGACGACCGCACAGACGCCGGCAGTGCTGCACAGCTGCAGCGTGGTCGGGGCGGACGACGCCAGCCCGGCGAGGTCCACCGACACGACGTCGCTCGGCCGGCCGGCGTCGAGGACGTCCTGGTCGGCCACGCCGGTGACGATCGCCGTGGCCGACGCCACCGCGGTGAAGCTCGCGGTGAGGTCGGTCGGGAACGGATTGGTGGCCGGGTTGGGGCCGCCGACCGCCCCGGACCCCTGCCCGTTGCACGCCACCCGGAGGGACTCGGCGGGGACGTCGAAGTAGGCCGCGTCGAGACGCACCTGGTGGGCGCCGGCGGCCGCGATCGGCACGTCGACGTCTGCCACCAGGTCCTCGACCGGGTCCCCCGCGTCGGCGGTGAACGCGACCTCGACCGGGTCGCTCAGCGGCGTACCGTCGACGGACAGCAGGAAGGACGCCGTACCGGTGACGTCGTCGATCGCGGAGATCACCGGCCCGCTGGCGATGGTCATCGCGACGGTGCGGCTGCCGCCGACCTTGGTGGCTCCCGCCGTCGTCAGCGCGTAGCCGCCGTCGGGCACCGTGGTCCAGGGCTGGAGCGTGGTCGAGACGTTGCTCGCGGGCGGCGCGTCGAGGTCGGCGGCGCTCGGGGCGTAGGCCCAGCAGCCGCCGGTCGGGGCGACCACGGCCGACGCGGTCCCGGCGGCGACGAGCCCGTAGGACGCAGCCGAGCCGACGACCAGCAGCGCGGCGAGGACGCGCCCCCCTGACCTCATCCACGACCTCCTGCTGAACCACCGGCTCCGACGATTTGGCGATGATATATTCATTTGGTGCGCGGAGGGGGAGGTTCGGTGACTCGATTCACCATTCGGGCGATCGCCGAGCTCGCCATCACCGTCGGCCTGGTGCTCGCGGTCTTCGTCTTCTACCTGCTCGTGTGGACCAACCACCGCACGGCCGCAGCCCAGGACGACCTGCGCGACGACTTCCACGCCCAGCAGCAGTCCGGGCACCACCGCAGCGCCGGGAAGGCGGACGCCCCGAAGTCCGGTGACGGCTTCGGGATCCTGCACATCCCCGCGCTGGGCAAGAACTGGAGCTGGGTCGTCGTCGAGGGCGTCAGCGACGAGGACCTCGCTCGCGGGCCGGGCCACTTCCCGGGCACCGCGCTCCCCGGCGAGGTCGGCAACTTCGCCGTCGCCGGCCATCGCGCCACCCACGGCGAGCCGTTCGCCGAGCTCGACAAGCTCCAGGTCGGCGACCCGGTCGTCGTCGAGACGGTCGACGGCTGGCTCGTGTACGACGTCA
The DNA here is from genome assembly GCF_001425175.1 of Nocardioides sp. Root1257. GTDB lineage: Bacteria > Actinomycetota > Actinomycetes > Propionibacteriales > Nocardioidaceae > Nocardioides. Next base: position 1,097,745 of record NZ_LMDV01000001.1, read on the forward strand.
CCTGGGTCCGCATCCTCAGCCCCAGCGCCACCGAGGTCCTCGCCCCGGTCGCCGGTCACCCCGGCACGCGGGCCGAGCAGCGCACCATGACCCTGGTGACCTGCAACCCCCGCTGGAGCTCCACCGAGCGCCTCGTCGTCGGTGCCCAGCTCGTCGAGCGGCGCAGCGCCGACGCCGGCCCGCCCGCCGAGCTCGGTTGACGTTCGTCCTCCGCGCTCGCGACCTCGTCCTCAGCGCCCATCGGCACGCCACCGCCGAGCTCCGTCGCCTCGCCGCAAGCCGGTGCGCGGATCTTCCGATGACGGGACTCCGACTTCCTGGCACACGGACGTCATACGGATCGTGGTCTCTGCGCCTCGATTCGTATGACGTCCCGGGGCACGACCGTGGCCCTCGCCTGCGCTTGGCTGACGTCGCTGGGCTACCCACGCAACGACCCGAGTCCCGACCGAAGCGAGTGGCACACCCTCTAGCCAGCACACGCGTCGCCGCCGAGCCGCGTCGCGCTCAGTCCTCGGGCTCGTCCGCCACGCGTCGTTCGCTCTCCTCGTCGACGGCTCGACGAAGCTCGACCGGCACATCCAGCTCGACCGGCTGGGGCGCGGCCGCCGACCCGAACGGCGCCCGGCCGCGCTGCCACCCCCGGAGCAGTTCTGCGAGCTTTCCCATCGCACCATGGTCCCAGGAAGCGACGGCCGGCGCAGTGACTCGCCCCGCCGAGCCGCCCAGGTACGAACCGGGGGCCGGGCGAGGAGATGACTCCTCGTCCGACCCCCGGCGTCGGGATTACTTCTTGTGCTTCTTCTTCACCGCCTTGACCTTCTTCGCCGGCGACGTCGCCGAGGCGCTGGCGTAGCCGGAGCGGGAGGCGGTCACGGTGACCGTGATCCGCTTGCCCGCGTCGGCACGACGGAGGCGGTACTTCTTGCCGTGGACCGCCTTGATGACGCTGCCGTTGCGCTTCCAGGTGAAGACGTACGACGTGGCGGCCGGTGTCCACGTGCCCGGCGTGGCGGTGAGGACCTTGCCGATCTTCGCCGTGCCGAGCAGTCGCGGCTTCGCGGTGCTCCGCAGGGCCGTGGTGCCGGGCTTGACCGCGTTGACCTGAACGAGCCGGTACGGCGACAGGGTGACCGGTCCGACGAGGCCGTACTCCTGGGTCAGGCCACGGTTCTTGATGCCCGTGTCCAGCTGGTACAGGCGGTTGTTCAAGGTCGTGGCCACCCGGACGACCACGGTGTTGGCGCCCGCGTGCAGGACCGCTCCCAGGTCGGCCTGTCCGGAGACCTGGTCGACCGGCACGTCGTGGCCGTTGACCGAGAGCCGGAACGAGTCGGTGACCTGGCCGAGGTCGATCGTCGCCCCGAGCGCGGTCGGCTTCCAGTCCGACGGCAGGTTCACCGTCGTGGTGTAGGTGCCGACGCCGGAGGCGTCCGACAGCTCCGGGATGTCCGACCACGGCTTGAGCCCGTTGGCCGTCACCGAGACGACCGACTTCGTGGTCTCGGACCCGGCCGCGCCGGTGGTCCCGTAGGCGTTGGCGGGCTTCCAGTCCTCGACGTCGAGGGCCCACGTGCTCCGGGTCAGGTCGACCGCCGCCGGCACGTCGGTGACCGTCGAGACGATCGGCGAGCTCGTGCCACCGAGCGTCGTGACGTAGTGACCGTTGGCGGACGCCTTGATGAAGACGTTGCTGCCGGTCGTCGAGACACCGTCGGCCGTGGTGCTGTCGACGTACGCCGTCGGGGCGGTGACGCCGAAGGTGCCGGGCGACGTGGTCAGCGCGATGACGGTGGAGGCGTCACGCTCGAGGTGGAGCTTGACCGTGACCCGGTCGCCGGCACGGCTGTACTCGGAGATCGGTGTGATCTCCCCCGACCAGGTGTCGAGCAGGACCGGGATCCCAGCACCCTCCAGGGTGACGGTGGTGTCGACAGCGTTCCCGGTGGCCATGCACGGGTTGAGGATCGACCCGGTGGTGTGGCAGACGTCCGGGTCCTCGTACAGGTTGCTCGGGTTCTGGCCGTAGAGGGCGTTGTTGCCGGCGTACGCGTCGACGCCCTGGTTGTAGAGCCAGTAGTAGTTCGTGCCCGTGGAGGCGTCCCGACGCCGCACGCTCAGGACACTGCTGGCGTCCTTCGTCTGCGCTGCCGGCAGGAGCCCGAGCTGCTTCAGCTTGCCCGGCACCGCTGCCTCCGAGGGGACGGAGGAGAACGTCGGCTGCGCCCGCAGCTGGGCGAGCACCGCGTTCAGGTCGGTGTCGGTCGTCGCCGGGTAGGTGCCGCTGTTCTGCGGGTTCCCGACGAAGATGATCGGCAGGCCGGCCTCGGCGTAGTCGAGCATCTTCTGGGCCGCGCCGACCGTCAGGGTGCCACGCGTGGTGCTGGCGGTCGGGAGCAGGAACTGGTCGAACACCAGGGCCTGGTACGCCGGGCCGTCGGCGGCCAGCCGGCCGTTCGTGACCGTGGCGTTGGGCAGGTCCAGCGTGGTGTCGTCGGCGTAGTCCCAGGTGTACCCGGCGCGCTGGAGGCCGGTGTCCTGCCAGTGCTTGTTGGACGGGTCGGTGATCCCGAACGCCGCGGGGTTGGAGTAGTTCCGGTTGTAGACGGCGACGTCGACCTTAGCTGCGCCCTGGGTCAGGACCGTGGTGGTGCGGGCGAAGTAGTCGTTGTAGGCCGCGGCGTCCGTGTAGTAGGGCTGGACGCTGGTGTAGGAGTTGGAGAACCCGGTCTTGGCGTCGCCGCCGCTGTAGTTCGGGCCGGGCCAGCTGCTCGTGGACGTCGCCGTCGACGGGCGCGTGTGGTAGACGAGTCGGGTCACGCCGCCGGCGAACTCACGGTTCATCCGGACGACGAGGTCCTCGGTCGTCTGGGCGTAGGCCTCGTTGAGCACCGCACAGCACTCGGTGCTGAACCAGGTGTTGCCGGTCATGTGGTTGGCCGAGGCCATCGACCGGTAGGTGTCGGTCTGGTCGCTGCCGATCAGCGACTCGTGCTCCGAGCGGTCCAGGGCGACCGAGGTCTGGATCTGGTCGCCACCCGCCGTGGTGGGGGTGTCCTCCTGCTGCAGCCGCAGCTTCATGTTGTAGGTGTGCGCCCAGGTCTGGAACTGCTCGATCCGGTTCGTCGTGTACAGGTCGCTGCGGACCTTGCTGAAGTCGGAGCGGATCCGTGCCGCCGAGCCGTCGCTGAACGTGTACGTCGTGGTCAGGCCGGACTGCATCGAGGTGTCGACGAGCGCGCCCAGCAGCGGCACGATGTCGTAGCCCGTGCTGGCGGCGAAGTCCGTCTTCATGTTGCTGGACCACAGCTCCTGGGGCACGCCCCACGGGTCGCCTGCGTGGGAGTCGACGAAGAAGTCGCCGGCGTTCTCCTTAACGAGGTCGCCCAGCCCGCCTGCGAAGTAGGCGTCGTAGGCGTCGGTGACCTCCTGCGTGCCCTGGGTACTGAGCGTCTCGGGGGTCGTGCCGAACGGCACCGCGCGGTAGACGGTCACGAGCCAGCTGGCGCCCGGGGTCGTCGTCGGCGCCGTCCAGCTCAGGTGCCCGGCGGTGGTGCCGCCCTGGTAGCCGGAGGTGTTGGTCGCGGTCAGGGTGGAGGTGAGGTCCACCGCGGAGTCACGCACCAGGGAGACCTGGCCACCGGTGAGGTTGGGACATCCGGCGGTGGTGCAGCGGTAGGCCACGACGGCCACGACCGTGCCCGTGGCCGTGCCGGGCAGGTCTGCGTCGACCGTGGCGCCGGCGGTCACCGGGTCGAAGCGGCTGAAGTTGAGGGTCCGTCGAGCGTAGGCGTCCGTGTTCGCGTACGACTGTCCCGGGAGTGCGGCCGCGGCCTTCAGGCTCACGGTGATGCCGAGCTGCTTGGCCTTGGCGTAGATCGTCGTCAGCTGCGCCGTGGTCGGCACACCACCCTGGCCGATCTCGACGCCACCGATGTTGTGGGCAGCGGCGTCCTCCAGGTCGGCCTCGAGCGAGGCGGTGGTGGTCAGCGGGTCGGCGGGCTTGAAGTTCCACCGCACCCACGGCTTCTCGCTGGTCGACGGGTCCGCGAACGTCGACGCGGTCAGCGGCGTGACCGGGTTGATGCTCGCGTAGGCAGCGGTCGTCGGAGCCTGCCCGTCGGGGGTCGTGCCCGCCAGGGCGGTCTGCGCGCCGCCACCCACGGCCAGCGCGCTCAGTGCGAGCGCGCCGATCGCGGCGGCGGTGCCGACGCGGCGTCCGAGCCGGTTGTCTCCCTGCCCTGCGGATGTCTCCGCAGAGCGGCTTCCCAATTTCAACACGAAGGTCTCCTGACCGTGAATCGTTTCGAATTGCGTACGGCGGTCGGTGGTCGATCAGTCACTCGATGAGTCCCTGACGGAGCGCGAGCACGACGGCGTGGATGTCGTTGCGTGCCTCGAGCTCCCGGCGGATGTGGCGCATCCGTTCGTTGACCGCACTTCGGTCACAGCCCAGAGCCTCGGCAAGGGCGTCGCGATCCAGCCCGGAAGCCACCATCCGCAGGAGACGTCGGTTCACGTCTCCCGCCGCGTCGGACCTGGTGAGGTCGGGTGCGGCGCTACGGGACAACTTCTCTCCAGGGCTTGAATCGTTTCAGCACGAAGTGGTGCAATCGTGTCCGCCGGCGTGTGACGGACGCAACCCTCTGGAGTGATCGCGGTCACACGCTTTTGAATAGCCGCCTATCTCCGAGGTGATACCCGTGGACCCGCTCGACCGCATTGACTGGAACCTCGTGCCGGCACTCGACGCCCTGCTCCAGGAGCGCAACGTCAGTCGTGCGGCTCGTCGCCTGTCGGTCAGCCAGTCCGCGGCCAGCGGCGCGCTCGCCCGACTTCGACGGCACTTCGGGGACGACCTGCTGGTGCGCCAGGGCGCCGGCTACGTGCTCACCCCACTCGCTCAGGGCCTGGCGACGCCCGCCCAGCAGGCCGTGGCCGGAGTGGGTGACCTGCTGGGGTCGACCCGGTCGTTCGACCCAGCGACCAGCACCCGCGAGTTCGTCGTCGTCACGAGCGAGTACGGGCAGACGCTGTTCGGCGCGGACCTGGTCCGACGCATGCGCGCGGCAGCGCCGTACGCCCGGCTCGCCTTCCGCGGCCTTTCCACGCCGCCCGGCACCGGAGGCTGGTTCGCCACCGTCGACGGCTGGATCGGGCCGCGCGAGGCGATGCCGGACAAGCCGTCGTCCGGCTTCTACGCGGATCGCTGGGTCTGCGTGGTCGACCGCGAGAGCACCGCTGCCGACGAGGTCCTCGACCTCAGCAGCGCCCGCGAGCGGTCCTGGGTGATCCCGACGGTCGCGAAGCACCGCGACGTGCCGTGGCGCAAGCGACTGCTCGACCACGGCATCGACCTCAACATCGTCGTCACGACGGAGAGCTTCAGCGCCATCCCCTACCTCGTCGCGGGCACGGACCAGGTCGGCCTGGTGCAGGCATCGCTGCTCGACCGTCTCGGAGCCGACACGGGTGTCCGAGCCCTCGAGTGTCCGTGGCCGATGCCGCCGCTGGCCTTCACGCTGTGGTGGCACGAGAACCGCGAGAACGACCACGCCCACCGCTGGTTCCGCGACCAGGTCGCCGCGGTCATGGCCGTGCCGCCCCCCGGAGACCCCGCACCAGCACCGGGATCACCACCGCCGCAGCAAGTAGGTGCAGCGCGACGAGGGTGACGGCCGTGGCGACATCGGCCCCCGAGACGAGCGGCGGCACCAACGAGAGCGCGGTCAGGGCACCGGCGATCCACAAGAACCTGTCCGCGGGGCGACCGCTCCAGCGCAGCAGCGCTACGGCGATGAGCACGCCCACGACGGAGAGGACGGCCGTCACGAAGGCGATACCGGACACCGGGATCACCTCGCCGCCGTCGGGGACCTCGAGGTCGACGCCGGCCGCGCGACCGAGCGCCGCGCCGACGGTGGTGCACACCGTCGCCACGAGCGTGCCGAGCAGGCCGGCTCCGACGAGCCGGCGGGTCACGCCGGGAGCCGTTCGGGCAGTCCCAGCCGCGGGAACTGGTCGGCGTGGAAGATCACGACCTCGGTGATCGCCCCGCCCGAGATGCGCAGCACGTCGATGCTCAGCGGCAGGTACGCCGCCGCGTGCTCCTGCCACAGGTAGAAGCCGATGGCGGGCTGCCGGTTCACCGACGTCGGTACGCCGCGCAGGCCCGTCAGCTCCGGGAAGCCGTCCGCGACCCAGTCGGCGACCACGGCGTCCCGGCCGACGTGCAGGCCCGGGGTGGGCGGCATCGAGGAGCGCACGTCGGCGCGCAGCATGGTGGCCAGCTCGTCGACGTCCGTGGCCACGCTGGCGTCGGTGAAGCGGCGGACCAGGTCGCGCGTCCCTGCGTCCTCGTCGCCACCGCTCCAGTCCTGGCGCTCGGCGGGCAGGTGCTCCCGCATCCCGGCCCGGGCCCGCTGCAGCGCGCTGTTGACGGAGTTCACGGAGTCGCCGAGCAGGTCTGCGACGTCCTTCGCCGGCCAGCCGAGCACGTCGCGCAGGATCAGCACGGCGCGCGGGCGGGGGGCGAGGTGCTGGACAGCGACCAGGTAGGCCAGCTCGATCGTCTCCCGCGCGACCGTGAGCGCCTCCGGCTCGTCGCCGTCGACGGCCGGCAGCTCGTCGAGCAGGCGGTCCGGGTAGGGCTGCAGCCACGGCACCTCGCCGCCGGTCGCCGGCGCCGGGCGACGCTTCGCGAGCAGGTCCAGGCACGCGTTGGTGGCGATCCGGTAGAGCCACGCCCGGAACGTCGAGCGCCCCTCGAAGGTCTCGCGGCGCCGCCAGGCACGCAGGAAGGTCTCCTGCACAGCGTCCTCGGCGTCCTCGAACGACCCGAGCATCCGGTAGCAGTGCACGTGCAGCTCGCGCCGGTGCGGCTCGATCAGCCCCGCGAACTCGGGCTCGTCCATCTCGCTCATGTCGTCCTCACGTCTCGTCGTGTCCCGTCGTAGGTGAGACGGGCACGGGGGCGAGAACTCATCACCGGCCGGCTCCCGGACTACTCGCCCACCGTGATCCGGTCGAAGGGCAGGTGCGGCTCGACGGTCGGGAACACCCAGGCGAGCAGGACCCAGACGACGACCACGAGAAGGATCGCGGCCTCGGCGACCTTGAGCCAGGTCGGTCCGGGAAGCAGGCGCCAGAGAGCGGCATACATGGGACGAGGGTACGGATCCGGTCAGTGCTCGCGCAGGAGCGTGCCGTAGCCGTGCAGCTGGTCCTCGATGCCGTTCTCGCGCAGCGCCATCCACCAGGTGGCGGCGTTGATGGCGATCACCGGCTTGTCGAGCCAGCGCTCGGCCTCGTCGGCGAGCTCGGTCATGCAGAGGTTGGTGCCGCACTGGACGATCGCGTCCACGTCGGTGTCGTCGACCTCGTGGAGCGAGGCGCGCAGCGTCTGCTCGCTGACGTGCGCGATCGAGACCGCGCTCGGGCAGCTGAGGCCCTTGATCGCGCCGACCTCGAAGCCGAGCTCGGTGAAGAACGTGCGCACGTTCGCGTCGCCGATGGGCGTGTAAGGCGTGACCACGGCGATCCTCTTCGCCCCGAAGAGGTGCAGCGCCCGCTCGCACGCCTCGGCGCCGGTGGCCACCCCCAGTCCGCCGGAGAGACCCTTGATCTGCTCGACGAACTGCCGGTTGCCCTCGACGCCGTCCCAGAAGGTCTCGGCGCTCATGCCCATGACCAGGTAGTCGGGCTCCATCGTCATGATGCCTTCGACGCAGTCGGCCATCGACGCACGGATCTGCTCGAGCAGGGCCTCCATGCCCTCGTCGTCGCCGATCCGGCCGTTGCGGATCAGGATCCGGCCGTAGTGCGACGTCACGCCGGGGACCCGCATCATGTCGAACTCGGGCTGCACGATGGTGTTGGTGCTCGGGGCGATCACGCCGAACTTGCGGCGCCAGCCGAGGCGGTCCGTCATGCACGGGCTCCTACGGATCGGTCGGGCTCGGTCGCGACGGCCGGCGTACGACGCAGCAGCCGCAGCGCGCCGAGCAGGAAGGACATCTGCACGATCGTGTTGGTGCCCTGCTCACCCCACTGCAGCGACTCGGACTGGTTCGGCCTGCCCGCGAGCGGCGGCAGGACGAGCGTGCCGACGATGTAGACGACGAACAGCAGCGCGCCGAGCCGGTCGCCGTCGCGCAACGAGAGCCGGATCGCCAGCACGCCGACGAAGACCGCGCCGACGGCGGCGACGATCAGCAGCGGCCAGGTGTCCCCCACCGCGATGGCGGCCGCGCCACCGACGACCGGCAGCACGAGGAACGGCCACCAGGGCACCTGCCGGCGCCGCCACACCCCGACGAGCGCGCACGCGATCCCGGCGAAGCCGAAGGCCAGGCACGGGAAGAGCAGGTTCTCGAGGAACGGGTAGTTGCGGCACGGCTCGGAGGCGACGAGCAGCTTCCAGGTGGCCTTCGCCAGGCCGCCGAGGAAGACCAGCGCACCGGCCAGCAGCGCGGGGACGCGGACGGCGGGCAGCACGCGCCCGGCGTACTGCCCGAGCACCACGGTCCCGGCGCCCGCGAGCAGCACCGGGACGAAGTCCTCGAGCGCGAGCGCGAGGCCGTACTCGGTGCAGGGATCGACCGCCATCAGGCGCTCGCGAAGATGTCGCGCTTCTTGAAGCCCGCGGTCATGAAGCGACCCATCGCCTTGGGCGTGGTCAGCCACGCGACCCGAGTGCCGGACTTCTTCGCCGCGAGCAGGTGGTCGGCCAGCCACGGGGTGACGGTCTCGACGCGGTCGCCCAGGATGTTGAAGATCTTCTGGGCCTTCTCGAACGCCTCGGGCTGACCGTCGTAGTCGTCCATGAGGAGGTCGGTGGCGACGATGCCGGGCGACAGGAAGCCGATCTTCACGTCGGTGCCCTTGGTCTCCTTGACCAGCGACTCGGTCAGGTAGGTGACCGCGCGCTTCGAGGCGCCGTACGTCGCCATCCCGCTCTGCACCTGGCCGGTGGAGCCGAAGCCCTCCATGTTCCAGATCCAGCCGCCCCCGGGCTGCCGGGCGAGCCCGGCCAGCGCGACGACGGAACCGTTGGTGGCGCCGAAGAGGTTGGTCGCGACGACCGACGCCACGGTGTCCTCGCCGACCTCGGTCAGCGGGCGCCGCGGCGCGGAGATGCCGGCGTTGTTGATCCAGACGTCGACGCGACCGTACGCCGAGATCGCGTGGTCCCACAGCGCCTGGACCGACTCGCGCGAGGTGACGTCGGCGGGGACTCCCGTTGCCTGGGCGCCGAGCTCACCGAGCGCCTTGTCGACGCTCGCCTGGGAGCGACCGCAGACGACGACGCGGCAGCCGCGGGCGATCAGCTCCGTGGCGAGGCCCAGCCCGATGCCCCGGGTGCCGCCGGTGACGACGACGACCCGGCCGCCCGCAGCCGTCACGCCGACTCCCAGGTGAGCAGGCCGTGCACGAAGTGGGTGGTCGTGTCGCCACGGAAGAGCTGCCACACGACGGCCAGGTCGCGGGTGTCGGCGTCGATGAGGACCTCGCGGCCCTTGATCTTCTCGACGCCACGGGCGTCCGCGCCGACGAGGTGTTGGCTGGTGAAGAGCGCCCGGCCGTACGACGTGGCGTTGCCGAAGACCTCGGGCCCCTCGTACTGGGTCCGGGCACCGTCGCGGACCCGCTCGAAGGCATAGCTGCGCTCGAGGGCGCCGGTCCAGGTGACCTGCTGGTGCGCGCGTCGCAGCGAGAGCGGTGTGTGCTCGATGCGCACCTCCACCTCGCCGAGCGAGCTCTGGTCGGCGGCGTTGACGAAGAGGCTCCCGGTCCAGGCACCCCGCTCCTTGGTGGGCAGCACCTGCGGCACCGCGCCGCGGCGGGTCTCGAGCGCGATCCAGTCCTTGACCAGCTGCTGGGTCTCGGGGTTGGTCTCGTGGTCGAAGGTGCGCGTGTAGATGCCGTTGAAGACCGCGCACACGGCCCAGCCGTCGTGCAGCACCGACGAGTAGACCTGGGTGTTGCCGTCGGGCAGCACCTGGTTCCAGGTGCGCAGGTCGGCCTGCCAGCCCGGCGAGTAGTAGTGGGCGTCCACGAAGAGGCCGTAGGGCTGGCCGGTGCCGTAGAAGTCCGGGCCGCAGTAGACGCGGTTCTCGTCGGAGTCGACGATGCCGAAGTCGAACTGCGCGCCGAGCTCGAAGCGGTTGCGCAGCGGGCCGCTGGCGTCGAGCTTGGTGTTCATCCAGTAGCGGGCGACGCCGTCCTCGATGACGCTGGCGCGGTCCACCCGCTCGAAGCCGACGTGGTTGCCGACCGCGTCGAAGAGCCCCGGCGTGCCGTGCCACTCCCCCTCGATGCGCTTCTGCCACTCACTCGTCTCGGCGGCAGTGGTCTCGGTGGTCTCCTGCACGGCGGTCATGCGGACACCGCACCGATGCTGTTGTCGAGCAGCAGGCCGCGCACGGCCTCGGTCTGCTCGTGACCGATCAGCCGCTCGACCTGCGCCCAGACCTTGTCGACGTCGGGGCTGAAGACGTTGGCACGGTTGCGGGCGTCGCGCGCGGCGAGGTCGGTGTCGGCGACGTCGGCGACGACCTCGGCCGGGACGCCGGCCTCGACCAGGCTGAACCAGTGGTCGAGGTAGGCCTTCACGGCGTCGCTGATGCCACGGAACGCCTCGTCCTCGGCGCGGTGCACGAGCATCCAGGGCGACATCATCGCGAACTGCCGCGGGCCGATCGCGGTCTTCATCAGGCCGGGCCGCGACTCGACCTCCTCGTACGTCGCGTCGAGCGGTGTGTGCGCCCAGTCGAGGTAGGGCAGGTGGGTGCCGAGGTCGACGCGCGGGATCAGGTCGAGGTGGAAGGCGTAGGTGCCCTGCCCCTGGACCGAGTCGAGCGTGAAGTGCGGGATCGCCACGTCGGCCGGGCAGAACGCGAACACCATGTGGCTGTCCAGGCCGATCTGCGGGACCGCGAGCCCGACGTACACGACCTTCGCGATCGCGTCGCCGGTGAAGACGCGGGCCTCACCGACCGGCGCCTGACCGCCCGGGAACGCCGACGACACCAGCTCGAGGAAGGGGCCGCCGTCGGCACCGGTGACCTCGGTCAGGCCGCCACGCTCGACGATCTCGTCCAGCGTGCCGTGGCACAGGGAAGCGGGCAGGCTCATGCCTTGATCTCCTCGATCGTCGAGTCGGGGTGGGAGAGGGAGTCGGTGCGCGGCACGTCACCGCGCTTGGCCCGGTCGGCGTTGCCGGAAAGGATCTCCCGGCTGCGGACCTCCTTGAAGTTCCACGCGCTCGCGAGCTCGGGCACCTCCTTGCGGACCGGCGACGGGATGACCCGCTGCTCGACCCGGGCCGGGCCCTCGCCGACGATGGTGTTGCCCTCGACGCTCCAGCCGGCCTCGATCAGCTCCTGCCGGCGCCGGCGGTAGAGCACGGCGTTGTAGTCGCTCTTGACGTGCAGCTCGTCGGACAGGTCGAAGGGCAGCAGCTCCGGGCGCACGGTGTCGACGACGACCTGGTCCTCGTACAGCACCTTGAACACGCGGCGACGCGCGTCGCCGTCGGCCCACTTGCCCTTGAAGAACGTGCGCAGCGCCACGAACTTGACGAGAGTCGTCTCCTCGTCGATCGGGATGTTGACGTCGAAGATCTTGAGCTGGCCCATCGGCGTCTTCACGTCGAGGAGCAGCAGGTTGGGCAGCCACCACGTCGTCGAGACCGGGACCGGCGGGCGCGACATCAGGTCCTTGGTCTTGTTGGGGTTGAGCATTCCCCAGATGCCCTTGGAGTTCGGCGGGTTCAGGACCACCGACACCTTGCAGTGCCAGGGCGAGCTCTCGATCTCGAACTCGGGCACCTCCGGCTTCTCCTTGTTGCCGAAGACGCCGCCGTGCACGAACGGCGTGTGCGAGACGTCGACGCCGTTCTCGAGGATCCGCTCGTAGTTCGACTTCCAGAGGAACTCGCCGGTGACGGCGCGGTACTCCTCGGTGTTGTCGATGTCGGACCAGTCCGGGATCGGCGGTCGCTCCTCCTCGGGCAGGTCACCGAGGTAGACCCACACGAACATGTACTTCTCCTGCACCGGGTAGGAGTCGATGCGGGCCTTGCGCGGGATGCCCTTGTCGGGGTGCGCGGGGATCTTCTGCACCTCGCCGTTCGGCTTGTACTCCCAGCCGTGGTACGGACAGACGATGCAGTCGCCCTTGACCTCGCCGCCGGAGAGCGCAGCACCGCGGTGCACGCAGAGGTCCGACATGGCGACGACCGAGTTGTCGCTGGTCTTGCGGTAGAGCACCAGCTGCTGGCCGAGGATCTTGACCTTCTTCGGCTTGCCGGCCACGACGTCGGAGCTGAACTCGACGGCGTACCAGAAGTTCTTGAACATCGGGGTCTCCTACCTTCGGCGGATGCCGGCGAACTCGGGACGGGGGTGGTCGGCGAGCTCCTCGAGCTCGGCCTTGGCGTCCGCCGACCCGTGCAGGTGGGCGGACAGGAACGTGGCGACGAGGTCGCCGAGCACCTCGCGGAGCCGGTCGTGGTCGGCGTCGGTGGGGGTCTCGAGGAAGCCGCGGGCGGTCGAGGGGTCCTCGGGGTACGACGCGAGCATGTGCCCCGCGCCCTCGAGGTGGACCAGCCAGGACTCGGTCGTCTCCGGCAGCGCCTCGCGCCAGGTGCGCTCGATCGGGTCGTGGCCGGCAGCGCCCGGCTGCTCGCCGTACCGGATCGCACTGGCGGCGACGACGCCGTCGTGGGTGCCGGCGACGATCAGCGTCGGCGCCTCGACGGGTGCCGGGAGCAGCGTGTTGGGCGGGTAGCCGATCATCTGCGAGGCCATCGTGTGGCCGCCGTACGAGACGACCGCGCGCACCTGCGGGAACCACGCCGGTCGGGCGGACTGCAGGATCACGGTGCCACCGGCCGAGTGGCCGAACAGGCCGACCTTGTCGAGGTCGAGGAGCCCGGCGAGCTGGCCGGCCTCGTTGAGGCCGGCGACCGCCTCGAGCACCGGGCCGAGCGCGGGGGTGGTCGGGCGCTCGCCGTAGTGCTCGGGTCCGGCGGCGACGATGTCGACGCCCGGCGTCAGTCCGTGCTCGCCGGGGAACAGCTGGCCGACCCAGTCGTAGCCCACGACGACGAAGCCCGCCTCGACCAGCCGGAAGGCCAGCCAGCGGTAGGCGTCCGCCGGGCAGTTGACGCCGGAGACCAGCACCACGACCGGGTACGGCGCACCCGCGGGGTCGACGGCCAGGCGGCCGCTCATCCGCTCGACGTCGTCGCGTGCCGCGAGCGCGGGGTAGCGCACGGTGACGTGGGCGGTGTCGTACGGCGCCTCCGCGCCGGGGATGCGGACCGCCGTACGCAGGCTGCGGACCAGCATCAGGCCTGCTCGTGGGGACGAGGCAGCTGACGGTCGCCGCCCCACAGGGCGCGGACCAGCGTGTTGGTGAGCTCCTTGCCGAAGAAGCGGTCGCCCATCTCGTTGGCAGGGTCGCGGTCGGCGATGTTGCGCCGGGTCGCGAGGTCGTCGGCGGCCAGCGCGTCCTGCTCCTCGACCGGCACCCGCTCGGCCTCGTCGACCCACGAGAGCCAGCGGTCGAGGTGGTCGGTGGCGAGCTTGGCGACGACGTCGGTGGTGCGGCTGTCGGTCGGCGCGGTGTAGGCGTGCGCCATCGGCGAGAGGCTGGCGCGCACGAAGCCGCTGCGGCTGACGAACGGGGCGAGGAAGTCGTTCTCCTGCTGCACCTGCTCCCACTCCGCGTTGAGCGGGCCGTAGTAGCGGTCGAAGGAGTCGGTGTCCGTCAGCAGGTTGGTGCGCGGCACCGAGTCGACGAAGATCCAGGCCTGCGGGAACGCCCCGAGGGCCAGGCCGAAGTGCGGCACCTTCACCTGCGGACCGAGCCAGATGGTCAGGTGGATGTTGGCGAACCCGAGCGTCGCGTTCTGCATGTGCGAGTGGACCAGCCAGTCGACCTCGGGGCCGGCGTAGCCGCGGATCCGCCCGGTCGGGCCGCCGTTCTCGCCGCCGAAGCTCTCGAGCACGTCCGTCGAGGGGTCGCGGGTGAGCTCGAACCGGTCGGCGACCTTGGCCATGAGGCCGTCGACCAGCTCCATCCAGACGCCGAAGATCTCGGTGATGTCGGTCGGCGGCGCCTCGTCGTAGAACTCGCGCACCGACTTCAGGGTCTGGCTCATCGTGCTCCTCACACTGCTCCGTGGCGCCGTCGCGGCCTCGGTGGACGAGACGACTATATATGATCTATCACGCGTTGCGAGGGGCAATCTCGCGGGTGTTCGGTCGGCTTCTCGCCGTCATTTCGCACAATGGTGCGTCATCGCGGCGGAGTCGGCACGAAAGTCCCGAAACCGTGTCCGAACCGAGGCCCCCAGCCGGCGCTGCGGTGGGTGTCGGACTCCGGAGCGTTCGCGGTTGCACGCACGTGCGTGCAGGGTGAACGCACGTGCGTGCAACCCGGCGAGCGACCCTCAGGAGCCGGGGTAGGCCGCGGCACCCAGCCCCGCTCCCCCGGCCCGGAAGGCGCCGGGGGCGTGCACGACGCAGGGCTGGGTGTGCTCGAGGACGCCCTCGTCGCCGTACTCGCGGCCCCAGCCGGACCGCTTCACCCCACCGAACGGAGCCCGCAGCGACATGCCGGTGCGGTTGTGGGTGTTCACGAACGTGAAGCCCGCGTCGAGGCGAGTGGCGACGGCGAAGGCGCGCTCCTCGTCGGCCGACCACACCGATGCGGCCAGCCCGAGGTCCCCGGCGTTGGCCCGCGCGACCGCCTCGTCGAGCGAGTCGTAGGCGAGCAGCGGGACCGCCGGGCCGAACTGCTCCTCGGCGACCAGCGCGTCGCGGTCGGTCGCGCCGAGGACCAGGGTCGGCAGCAGGTAGTGCCCACGGCTCAGGTCCGCGTCGGGGTCGACGGTGCCGAGCACGAACGACTCGGCACCGCGGTCGACCGCCGCCTCGACCATCCCGCGCACCCGCACGGCGGACGCCGAGGTGACGACCGGACCGACGGTCGCGCCCGCGTTCAGCGGGTCGCCGAGCCGCAGCACGCGCTCGGCGGCGGCCCGGTAGGCGTCGACGACCTCGTCGTGCCGACGACGCGGGACGAGGAGTCGCTTGACCGCCATGCAGACCTGGCCGGAGGTCGCGAAGGTCGCCATCACCAGGCGGTCCATCGCCTCCGGGCCGAGGTCGGCGTCGTCGAGCAGCAGCGCCGCGTCGTTGCCACCGAGCTCCATCAGGCTCGGGGTCAGGCTCTGCCCGGCGAGGGCGGCGATGGCCCGGCCGGCCCGCTCGCCACCGGTGAAGGCGACCCGGTCGACGCCCGGGTGCCCGACCAGCGCGGTGGCCGTCCCGGCGTCGCCCTGCACGGTCTGCACGACCCCGTCGGGCGCGTCGACGCCGAGCAGCTCGACCACCCGGGCGATCGCGAACGGCGCCAGCGGTGAGGGCTTGACGATCACGGCGTTGCCGGAGACCAGCGCGGGGCCGAGCTTGAGGACGGCGAGGATGACGGGCGCGTTCCACGGGGTGACGGCCGCGACCACGCCGTACGGACGACGACGCACGAGCAGCCGCCCGGCCGCGTCGTCGACGACCTGGTCGACGAGCAGCTCCTCGGCCCGGTCGGCCGACCAGCGCAGCACGGTCACGGCGAAGCCGAGCTCGCCGCGGCAGTCGGGCAGCACCTTGCCGGTCTCGCGCGCCATCAGGACGGCCAGGTCGTCGAGCTCGGCGGCGATCCGGTCGGCACCCGCGCGCACCGCGGCACAGCGGGCACCCAGGTCGAGCGCCGCCCAGCCGCGCTGCGCGCAGCGTGCCCGGGCGACCGCGGCGTCGACCGCCGCCGGGTCGGCGGCGACGACGGCGCCGACCAGCTCGTCGGTGCGAGCCGGGTTCTCCCGCTCGATCACTGTGCAGTTCACCGGGGCGCCCGCACGCCGACCATGTCGACGACCAAGCCGTCGCGCAGCGAGTTGATCATCGACGTGTTGAGCAGGTGCTTGCGCATCCGCTCGCGGTCGGCGGCCAACGCGCGCAGCTCGTCGTGGTAGGCCCGGATCGCCTCGGGGTCGTCCTGGCGGAGCTTCTCCCAGTTGTCGTGGGTGATCGTCTTGACGTAGGACAGCGCGACCTGGCGCCGCGCCTCGCACGCCTCGTCGAGCTTCTCGAGGTTGCCCTCACCGCGGACCAGCGCGAGCAGCGCCGTCGTCTCGACGTACGCGTCGTGCAGGCCGCTGTTCATGCCCATCCCGCCGAGCGGGTTGTTGATGTGGGCGGCGTCGCCCATCAGCAGCAGGCGACCGCGGCGGAAGGTGTCGGCGACGCGCTGGTGGACGCGGTAGAGCGTCGTGTGCAGGACGTCCCAGTCGCGGCCCAGGTCGGCGACGCCGCGCAGCCGCTCCTGCACGCGGGCCGGGTCGCTCTCGACCTCGTCGGGCGTGCTGGGGTCCGTCGGGAAGAGGATCCGCCAGTGCTCCGGGGTGCGCAGCAGCACCAGCCACTCGGTCGGGTCGAAGACGTAGTTGACCGCGGAGATGCCCGGCAGGATCGCCTCCAGGTCCTCGGTGGTCGAGGCGACCAGGAAGCGCTCGGGGTAGGTCATCCCCTCGAACGTGAAGCCGGCGGTCTGTCGCACCTGGGAGTTGGCACCGTCGGCGCCGAGCACCCAGTCTGCGGTGAAGGTGTCGCCGACTCCCCCTGCTCTCGGGGAGGTGGTCACGGTCGCAGTGGTGCCGTCGGTCTCGGCCCGCACCACTCGCTGGTCGAAGTGGACCGTGACGTTGTCCATGCCCTCGAGCACCTCGAGGATGATCGGGGTCAGCTTCGACTGCTCGAGCTGGACCCGGAACGGGAAGCGGGTGTCGTCGGCGAGCACACCGAGGTCGAGGTCGGCGATCGGGCCCGTACGACGGTCGCGGTACTGGAAGCCGGTCGAGACGAGCCCCCGCTCCATGAGCGGCTCGAGCACGCCGAGGTCGTCGAGCATCTCCAGGCTCGGCGGGTGGAACGTCGACGCGCGGGACTCGCCGGCCAGGGACTCCCCCGCCTCCAGGACGGTCACGCGTACGCCGCCGCGCGCCATCAGCAGCGCAGCGGTCATGCCGACGGGTCCGGCGCCTGCGACCACGACGTGCGTCTTCTCCAGGGCAGTCATGCGGGTTCTCCTGCGGCGTACCGCTGCTCGAGGGTCAGCAGGTCGGGCAGCCCGACCAGCGTGGTGAGGTCGTCCCAACCGAGCCGGTCGACCGGGGCGGCGCCGCCACCGGCCGCGATCGCGGCGTACACGGCGGCCTGCGCGCGGGCCGCGGCGAGCAGGGCGGAGACCGGGTGGATGACCACCCGGACGCCGAGCTCGCGCAGCGCCGCCAGGTCCAGCGGGGGCTCGTCGCCCGCGGCCTCGGACCGGTTGACGACGAGGGGCGGGCAGCTGCCCACGGCTCGGGTGACCCCCTCGACCACCTGAGCCAGGTCGGGCAGGCCCGCTCCCTCGACGAACACGGCGTCGGCGCCCGCCTCGGCGTACGCGACGCACCGCTCGGTGGCCGACGCGACGCCCTCGACGCCGAGGGCGTCGGTGCGGGCGACCACGACGAGACCCTGCTCGATCTCGTGGCTGGCATCCACGGCCGCGCGCACCCGCGCCGCCGCCTCGGCCACGTCCACGACGGCCTTGCCGGCGAGGTGGCCGCAGCGCTTCGGCGCGACCTGGTCCTCCAGGTGGAGGCCGGCGATGCCGGCCGCGGCGTAGGCCCGCGCGGTGGCCCGCGCCTGGAGCGCGTTGCCGTAGCCGGTGTCGGCGTCGGCCAGCAGCGGCAGGCCGTCCAGCGCCGGGACCACCGACTGCGCGACGCGGACGATGTCGGTGGCGTGCACGAAGCCGAGGTCCGGCAGGCCGAGCGCGACGGCGGAGGCGACCGCACCCGACAGGTGTGTACCGGCCACGCCGGCGCGGGCGGCGAGCCGCGCGCTCACCGCGTCGTACACACCGGGCAGGTGCACCAGGTCGGGACCGGTGAGGAGCGCGCGCAACCGGTCGGGAGCGGTCATCGGCCGTGCAGGGCCGTCATGCCCTCGACGCCGACCACCCGCGCACCGGTGAAGATCCGGATCGTCTCGACGGTGCCCTCCTCGCCGAGCCCGGAGAGACCCCAGGCCGGGCGCGGGGACATCAGGTGCAGGCTCATGATCGTCGAGCCGTTGACCTTCACCTCGCCGGCACGCACCCGGCGCGCGAACGCCAGGGCGTGCTCGGTGTCGGTGCCGACGACGTAGCCCTCGAGGCCGTACGGCGTGCCGTTGGCCAGCGCCAGCGCCTCGGCCTCGGTCTCGTAGGTGTGGACGGTCGCGACCGGCCCGAAGATCTCCTCGACGGCCGCCTCGGCGGGCACGCCGGTGAGCAGGGTCGGGGCCAGGAAGCTGCCGGACCCGTCGGGCAGCGGGGTGCTCGCGTGGGCGGCACCGCCGGCGGCCTCGCGGGTCGCGATCTCCGCGCGCAGCCGGGCCTGGTGCACCGAGTGCACCATCGGGCCGAGATCGGTCGCGGGGTCGAGCGGGTCGCCCACGGTCAGGCCCGCGAGCCGTTCGAGCGCGAGACCGACGACCTCGTCGGCCATCGACGCGGGCACCACCAGACGGCCGAGCGCACGGCACCACTGGCCGTTGAGCGTGGTCAGCAGGTCGACCGCGGCCTGCGCCGCGGCGGCCGGGTCGGCGTCGGGCAGCACGACGAGCGGGTTGTTGCCGCCGAGCTCGAGCTGGAGCGCCGTGAAGTCCTCGGCGCACGCGGCCGCGACGGCGCGGCCGCCGACCGCCCCGCCGGTGAACGAGACAGCGCGGACCCGGGGGTCGCGGACCAGCTGGCCGCCGACCGCCGGGCCGCCCTGGACGACCTGGAAGAGACCCGGGTCGACGTCCGCCTCGGCGAGCACCCGACTGACGACGCGCCCCAGCTCGGTGGTGCCGTACGGCGCGTACTCGCTCGGCTTGAGGATGGTCGGCGCACCCGCGGCGAGGGCGCTGGCGACCTTGTGGGCGGCCATCGGGGCGGGCGCGTTCCACGGGACCAGGCAGACGGCGGGTCCCAGCGGGAGGCGGTGCACCTCGACCTGGTTGCCGGCGTCGGACGTGTAGTCGTCGCGCAGCACGCCGTTGCGCAGCATCTGCGCGGCCAGGTGGAAGGCACCCGGCACGATCACGCCGACGATCGAGGTCTGCGTGATCGGCACTCCCGTGGCGAACGACTCCAGCGCCGCGATCCGGGCGACCTCCTCGCCGAGCGCGGCGCCGACAGCATCGAGCACCTCGGCCCGGCGCTCGACCGGAAGCTCGAGCCACCCACCGGCGTCGTACGCCGCCGTCGCGGCCGCGATCGCCCGGTCGACGTCGGCGGCGCTGCTGGCTGCCGCCTTGCCGAGCTCGCGACCGGTGGACGGGTCCTCCAGCACGAGGTCGAGGACCTCGCCGGGCACGGTCCACTCGCCGTCGACCAGCTGCCCCGCCTCGGGAAGCTCGATGTTCGTCACGCCGCTCCTACTTCTTTCTCTACCCTCGGCTTCACTTCGTTTCTGTACCGATGGCTTCACTTCGTGAAGCTGTCAGTGGTCGTCAGACCGGCCCAGCCCTCGTGCTCGACGATCATCTTCGCCAGGTCGAGCTTGCCGCGCTCGGCCGGGAAGGCCTGGACCAGCCCCATGGCAGTGTCGCGGATCGCGCGGCCGATCGGGTTGCCCATCAGCGCACCGGACGTCCCGCACATCTTGAGCGCCGCGAGGGCGACCTCGTGGGAGTGCTCGCAGATGGCGCCCTTGGCGAGCTTCCAGCTCTGGACGACCTCCTCCTTCGGGAGGATCGGCGGGTCGCTGGCCTCGAGCTCGATCTGCCGGCGCAGCCACAGGTGCGCCTCGGCCAGCTGCTGCTCGCCGTCGCCGATCAGCACCTGGTGCATCGGGCTGGACGCGATCGGCTTGCCGGTGTCGGCGAAGGTCGCGGCCATCGTCCGGCCCATCGCGTAGTCCCACACGCCCTGGGCGATGCCGGCGTAGATCGCCGCGATGGCGATCTGGTTGCCGACCCACGAGCCGCGTGACATCGACGTCGCCCGCGTGAACGCACCGGGCACCGCCAGCGACAGCTCGTCGGGCACGAAGCAGTCCTCGAGGACCAGGCCGTTGTTGTCCGAGGCGCGCATGCCCAGGCCGGTCCAGGTCGCCCGCGGCCGCGAGCCCTCGGACAGCCGCGGCACCAGGAAGAGCGTGAGCGCGTCGAGGCCCTCGACGTCCTCGCGACGCGCGGTCACGAGGTAGTAGTCGGCCGAGCCGGAGAGGCAGCCGAACGACTTCTCGCCGTTGAGCACCCAGCCACCCTCGGCGCGGGTCGCGGTCGTGCGGATCAGCACGTTGGCGTTGGAGGCCTTGACCGCCTCGCTCGCGAAGTTGCCGATCGCCTTCTTGTCGGTGCCCATCAGGTGCAGCACCTTCTCGGCGAAGGCGCGTACGGCCGGCGCCTCGTCCTCGTCGTACAGCCCCGCCTCGAGCGCCGCCAGCGGCAGCAGGCCGCGCGAGGACGACGAGCAGTGGAAGAAGAACGCCAGCGCGGTGGACCCGCAGACGGTGCCGAGCGTGTACGTCGTGGCCGCGAGGTCACGCAGCCCGCCACCCAGGCCGCCGTACTCCTCGGGCACGACGAGCCCGAGGAGACCCGCGTCGCCGAGCAGCTTGAGGTGCCCCTCGGGGAGGGAGCCGGCCTCGTCGGCCGCCTCGGCCGCGGCCGCGATCACCGGCAGCACCGACTCGACCCGCAGCGCGCGCTCGCGCTCCGCCTCGGTGAGGTCGGGCAGGAGGTGCTCCGCCGTGATGCGTGCGGTCGTCCGTGCCGTCATCCTGCGGCTCCTACGTGGTGTGGTGCGGGGACCGTCGCGGCCAGGGCGGCCCCGCGGGGTGGGTCGATCGAGGGGGTCAGCGAGACCCTGAGGGTGTCGGCGATCAGGCCGACCTGCGCGGCATCGGCCGGAGTGTCGACGTCGAGCTCGCCGAGCAGTCGCACGAGGTCCTCGGTCGCGACCGCGCCGTCGAGACCGGCGAGCGTGGTGTTGAAGTGGTGGACGCCGCTCTTCAGCGCGGTCAGCGCCTTGACCAGCCCCAGCCGGTCCCGGTCGCCGAGCCGGGCCCGCAGCGGCACGGGCCGGGCGAGGCCGACCGCCTCCTGCAGCACGGCCCGCACCTGGAGCGGCGTCGCCGCACCCTGGCTGTCGGACATGCCGATCTCCAGCACCCGCTCGGCCGAGAAGCCCGCGACCGCGGCCAGCACCGCGTCGACCCGGTCATCGGCGAAGGCGTTGCGGACGATCACCGAGACGCGGTCCTGGTGCCCGTCGATGACACGGCGGACGTGGTCGACCGCGCCGGGGACCAGCGGGTCCACCGCGATCTCGACCACGTCGACGTCGATCTCGAGGGCGAGCTCGAGCTGCTCGCGGGTGGCGACCAGGGCGCTCGCGCCGGCGGCGAGGGGCTCGGGCACGACGACCGGGCTCCCGTCGTTGCGGCTCAGGTCGAGCACCCGCACCCGCACCCCGCTCGCAGCGACCTCGCGGGCCGTCTGCTGGACGAACTCCTCGGGGTGCTCTCGGCCGCGCAGCGCGGCGACGACCCCGCCGTCGGCGAGGGTCGCGACGTCCGGGAGCACGTCCGCGAACTGGCCCCAGCCGCGGGAGTGGAAGAGCAGGGGCGCCGTACGCCGCGCGGCGTGCCCCGCGACCACCTCGCCCACGAAGATGGTGTGGTCGCCGCCGGGGTACTCGTGCAGCACCCGGCAGTCCAGCCACCCGAGCGCCGAGTCGAGCAGGCGTACGCCGGTCTCCGCGGTCGTCCACGCCTCGCCCGCGAAGCGGTCCTCGAGGCCCGGCACCATGCCGGCGAAGCGGCGGGCGACCTCGGCCTGGTCCTTGGCGAGCACGTTGATGCCGAAGACGCCGGCGCCCGAGATCAGCCCGTGGGAGTAGAGGCGCCGGTCGAGGCAGACCGAGACGAGCGGCGGGTCCAGGCTGACGCTCGAGAACGAGCTCGCCGTCATCCCGTGGTGCGCGCCGTCCACCAGCGTCGTCACCACCGTGACACCGCTCGGCCACTGGGCCATGACGTCCCGGAACGTTGCAGGGTCGACCATCGCACACCTCCTTTCGGTAGAGAATATACAATATCGGATAGGTACTGGCGCAAGCCGTTCGGGACAATCGCCCCGCGGACATGCCACGATTGCCACCGGCCGACGTGATGTCGGTCCGTCGAACCGAGGAGAGAGCCCGCATGGCCCGCACCCCCCGCACGGGAGCACCGGTCCGCCCGATCGCCCACCTGTCGCTGGTCGACCGCGTCACCGACGAGCTGCACCGCGCGATCCTGAACGGCGACATCAAGCCCGGAGCGGCGGTCTCGATCGTGGAGCTCTGCGAGCAGTTCGACGTCAGCCACATCCCGGTGCGCGAGGCGCTGCGCCGCCTGGAGAGCGAGGGGCTGGTCAGCCTCCGCCCCGGCCGCTCCGCCCTGGTCGCGTCACTGAGCCCGGAGGACCTCGCCGACATCTACCGGCTGCGGCGGGTCATCGAGGGTGACCTCACCGTGCGGGCGATGGAGCGGATGACCCCGGAGCGGCTCGAGCAGGCACAGGTCGCGCTCGACGAGTACGCCGAGATCGAGCGCGAGCCCTCGGCGCTGGCCGCGGCCCACCACGCGTTCCACGCCGCGATCCTCGACGACGTCACCGGCTCCGTGGACCGCCGCGTGCTCGAGATCCTGTGGCACTCGGCCGACCGCTACCTGCACCTGCTCATGGACAACCTGGACCGCGCTCCCGAGACGACCGAGGCCCGCATCGCCGAGCACCGCGCGCTCCTGGACCTCGCCCGGGACGGCAAGGTCGACGAGCTGCGCGACGCCTGGATCGCCCACCTCGACAGCAGCGAGGAGGCCCTCCGGCAGGCGCTCGAGCGGCAGCCGGAGTCGACCGAGGCCGCCCGCGCCTAGCCGCTCGCGCCGACTCCCTGGGCCTCGGCGAGCACGCCCGCCAGGTCCCACGGGCGACCGTCGACGAGGTCGGTGCCCTTGCTGACGAAGCGGTTGACCGCGCACGCGGGACGCAGCGTCGCCACCTCGACCGCGCCGGTGGCGAGCACCGGGTCGGGGCGGCTGATGATGCCGCTGAACGGCGCGCGGTCGGGCGCCCACAGCGTGAAGTCCGTCGAGAGCGAGAAGAGCGCGCCCCCGCCGTACGCACCCTGACGGCTGGCGACGGCTACGTTGAGCCGGTTCTCGGCGGCCCGCTCGAGCAGGAGCGGGTCGAGGTCGGCGCCGGCCTGGGTGGTGAACGGCACCGCGACGACGTCCACGTCCTGGAGCGAGGCGAGCCGGAAGGTCTCGGGGTAGAGCGCGTCGTCGCCGACGACCAGGGCGAGACGCCCCCACGGCAGGTCGACCACGGCGAGCCCGTCGCCGCGCTCGGTCGCCCACGGGTGCTGCGCGCTGGCGTGCAGCTGCGTCTGCCGCAGCACGACACCGTCGGCGGAGAGCACCAGCCCGACGTGGGCGGCGCCCTCGGCCAGGCTGGTGGCGACGTACGCCGAGGTGCCGGTCAGCGCGGCGACGATCGCGGCCGGCTCGAGGTCGGCGAGCTCGGGCAGCACGACCAGGCCGGCGCCGGTGCCGAGCGCGTCAGCGAGCAGGGCGCGTACGTCGTCGCCGTCGGCCGGGCTGACGACGGCGGCGACCAGCTCGTCGGCGCCTGCCTCGCGCTGCCGGCCCCGGGGTGCCTGCAGGATCGGGCCGTAGAGCTCCGGGCGGCGCGCGCCCATCACGTCGGTGCCGTCGGGGCGGCTCTTGTCGTCGGCGCGCGCCACGTCGATGTCGGCGACGACCACCGCCTCGCCGGTGCGCGGCGCCAGCGCGACCACGGTGCCGTCGGGCGCCACGATCTGGCTCTCCCCCGCGCCGTGCAGCATCTCGACCGGCACACCCACCCGCTCGGCGACCGTCTCGATGCTGCGGGCGGGCACCAGGGGGCCGACCTTGTTGGCGGCGACGACCCAGACCCGGTTCTCGACCGCGCGCACCGGCACGTGCAGGGACGCCTCGTCGAGCGCGAAGGAGTTCAGGCTGTTGAGCAGCACCTGGGCGCCGCCGACGGCGAGCATCCTCGGTGTCTCGTTGATGACGCCGTCCATGCAGGAGTAGAGGCCGACCCGGCCGAACTCGACGTCGACGACCGGCGACGGCGCGACGGCCGGGTCGAGGTGGTCGCGCTCGCTGCCCATCAGGACCTGCTTGTCGGTGACCACCAGGATCTCGCCCTCGGGCGAGAAGAGGATGTTGCTGCCGGTCGTCCGGCCGTCCTCGCGGGCCAGCGTGCAGTTGGCCATCAGGTGGATCGCGTGCTCGCGGGCCTTGGCGGCGAGCGCCGTGACGAACGGCCCGTCGAGGGTCTGCGCCATCCGCCGGGCGTGCTCACGCCCGTCGTACCAGGAGACGTGGTTGCAGAACTCGGGCAGCACGACGACCCGGGCGCCCTCGCCGGCCGCGCGGTCGATCATCCGCAGGCAGGTCGCGAGGTTGTCCTCGACGTCCTCGGACACGGCGAACTGGACGGCGGCCACACGCACGATCGACATTCACGCTCCTCTGATTCTCGGTCTATATATGATCTACGCTTCAGGCCAAGCCTTGCACACCAGTCCCCCGAAGCGTAGGAGCAGGCCGGATGTCGGAAGCGACCCGTGACGAGATCGAGATCGAGGCCTTCCCCGGCCGCGGACCGGTGCCCATCGACCTGACCAAGGTCGCGCCGTTCGGGTGGTGGGCCGCGATCGTGATCGCGCTCGTCGCCTTCATCGACCGGGTCGAGTACAACCTGGTCGCCGGCGCGCTGCCCGCGATCCAGGACCACTTCGGCTTCGGCGACACCCTGGCGGGCGCGATCCCGACCGCCTCGGCGATCGCCGGCGTCATCCTGCTGCTGCCGGCCGGCCGGCTGGCAGACCGCGGCCACCGGCGCACGATCGTCGCCCTGGTCGTGCTGGCGTGGGCCGTGTGCTCGGTGGTGAGCGGCATCGCGACCACGTTCGCGGTCTTCTTCGCCAGCCGGATCCTGCTCGGCGCGGCGGGCCAGCTCTACAACCCGCCGGCCTCGAGCCTGCTCGCCGACTACTACCCGGGGTCGGCGCGCGGCAAGGCGTACGGGCTGGAGCGGGCCGGCTACTACATGGGTCTCCCGGTCGGCGTCGCCCTGGGCGGCGCGCTGGCGACGGCGGTCGGCTGGCGCGCCGTCTTCTTCATCGTGGCGGTGCCGGGCGTGCTCGTCGCACTGCTGGTCCTCACGCTGCGCGAGCCGTTGCGCGGCCTCGGCGACCGGATCGACCAGCTCCGCGGGACCACCGACCCGGGCGGCTCCCACGAGACCGTGTCCCTGACGACGTCGATGGCGGCCGAGGCGCGCGAGGTTCTCCAGATCCGGGCGCTGCGCGGGATCATCGCCAGCCTCTCGCTGCTCTACCTCGGGCTCGGCGGGCTCTTCTACTGGCTGCCCACCCTGCTGGAGCGCACCGAGGGACTCGAGTACGACGCTGCCGCGGGCCTGGCCGGCGGGGTCGGCGGCACCGGCATCGTCATCGGCATCATCCTGGGCAGCCGGATCGGCGACCGCGGGCACGGCGTGCGGTCGGCCTGGCGACTGCGGACCGGGCTGGGCTTCCTCGCGCTCGGGGCCGTCTCGTTGACCGGGGTCGTGCTCCTGCCCGGGCTCCCGCTGCGGATGACCATGATCACCCTGGCCTGCGTGGGCTTCGCGGGCGCGATCCCGAACCTCACGGCGGCGTCCGCCGACGTGGTGCCCGCGAGCCGGCGCGGCGTCGGCTTCGCGGTCCTGCAGTTCGTGACGACGCTCGGCGGTGCGGCCGGGCCGCTGCTGATCGGCCTCACGTCCGACGCGGTCGGGTCACTCACGCTGGCAATGCTCGCGCTGCTGCCGCCGATGTTCATCACGCTCGTCGTGCTGCGCCACACGACGCGCTACTACGACGAGGACGCGGCCAGGGCCCTCGCCGGCTGAGTCCCTAGGCTCTCCCCGTGAGTCGAGACATCCGGCGGGTCGCCGTCTTCTGCGGTTCGAGCGACGGGACCGATCCCGCCTGGCGTCAGGCGGCGTACGACGTCGGCCGCGGCCTGGCCTCGCGCGGCCTCGGGCTCGTGTACGGCGGGGGCGGTGGCGGGCTGATGCGCGAGGTCTCGCAGGGCGCCCTCGACGCCGGCGGCGAGGTGATCGGCGTGATCCCTCGGTCGATGGTCGACCGCGAGTGGGGTCGGCACGACCTCACCGAGCTGCACGTCGTGCAGACCATGCACGAGCGCAAGGCGATGATGGCCGAGCTCGCCGACGCGTTCCTCTGCCTGCCCGGCGGCCTGGGCACGCTCGAGGAGATCATCGAGGTCTGGAGCTGGCGGCACATCGGCTTCAACGACGACCCGGTCGGCTTCCTCAACACCGGCGGCTTCTGGACTCCCCTGCTCACCGCCCTCGACGGCCTCGTCGACGCCGGGTTCGTGCGCCGTACCGTGCTCGACGACGTCGTCGTCGCGGAGACGCTCGACGAGGCGCTCACCGGGCTGGCCTCGCGCTAGGCCCATCGGTCCTCGCACGCACGGGCGAGCCAGCGCCGTTCGCGGCGGACGCCCCGATAGCGTCCAGGGGTGGCCAGCCCTCGCCGATCCCGTGCTCGTGGACGCAGCGGGTCGCCGCGCCGGAGCGGGACCCGCCAGCCCGCGCGGCCATTGCCGGCCACCGGGCCGGGCGAGCGGCTGTGGGTGCTCGACGTCCCCTACGGGACCCAGGTCGACGGCGCCACCTGGCACCCGGCCGTCAAGACCCACCTGTACGTCGGGCGGGCTCTGCCCGACCGCCTCACGCCCTACGCTCCGGGGCCGCACACGCTCGGGCGGTTCATCGAGAACACCCTCAACGCCGACCGTCCGACCCCCAACCCCGAGCCGACCGATGCGCTCGAGCCCCGGAGGATCCAGTTCGAGGCTGCGGATGCGATCGCTGCGCGCGCCGCGGCGGGCGGACGGCAGTTCCTGCTGGCCGACGAGCCGGGCGTGGGCAAGACGATCGCCGCGGTGCTCGGAGCGACGGCCGTGGGCGACCTCCGCGGCGCGCAACGGGTGCTCGTCGTCGCCGACCGCCCCGCGGCGATCACGGTCGGACACTGGTGCCGCACCATCACGGCGCTGGGCGACGGCGGTCTCGAATGGGTCGTGATCACCTGGGACCGGCTGGAGAAGGTGAAGGACCACGAGTGGGACGTGATCATCGCCGACGAAGCCCACGCGCTGCGCCGTACGACGACGAAGCGGTGGAAGCTCTGGGCCAGGATCTCCGGGCACGGACGGCCTCACGACAAGGCGCCGTTCGTCATCGCGACGACCGCGACGCCCGGACACACGCCCCTCGAGCTGCCGTACCTCGCGCCCGCCTACGCCCAGGTGCTCGGCGAGCCGATGCGGGACTGGACCTCGGCGACGCAGCCCGGGGATGCGTTCACCGCCGCGCTCGAGCGTCACGGCGTCGGGGTCGAGCGGGGCCGCTACGGCGCGACGTGGACCACCGATCCCGCGCAACGCGCTGCGGACCTCAAGCTCGTGCGCGGCTGGCTCGCCGAGGAGCGGCCTCCCGCGATGCTGCACCGGGCCGCTCCGTGGGGACCGGTGCCGATCTCCGGCATGCCGGTGGCACTCACGCCGCAGGAGCGCGCTGCCTACGAGGCCGAGTGGGGAGAGTTCTGTCGCGAGATGGACATCGCGCGACGCGGCCGCAACGTCGCGAAGGGGCGGGCCGCCCTGCTGCGCTTCCGGCAGAAGGCCGGGCTGATCCGGGTCGACTCGACGGTCGCCTGGATCGCCCAGCAGGTCGACTCCGAGCGGCAGGTGGCGTGCTCGGTCGAGTTCGTCGCGACCGCCGCCGACCCCATCGCCGGCCGACTGCGTGACTCCGGCATCGAGGTGGCCACCATCTACGGCCGCGACCGGTTCGACGCCGAGGCGGAGCGGCTCCGGTTCCAGACCGGGCAGGCGAAGGTCTGCGTCTTCACCACGGTCGCCTCCATCAGCCTCCACGCCGGCGAGACCCTCACCGAAGGCCGCCAGGCGAGCACCGAACCGCGGGTCGGCGTCTTCCACCAGGCCCGCTTCTCGGGCATCGCCGCACGACAGGTGACCGGCCGCACCCACCGCGACCACCAGGTCTCGCCGTGGCACATCGCGTACGCCGAGGACACCGTCGAGGAGCAGGTCGGGAAGGTCATGGTGGAGCGGATCGCCGCGGCCTCCGACACCGTGGGAAGCGACACCACCGGCCTGGCCGACCTCGCCCAGCTCCTCGGAGCCGACTGGCTGCCGTCCACGACCCTGACCGAGGAAGGCGCCTGACCACTCCGCTCAGACGCGGTCCGAGGCCCCCGCCGCAGTCTCGGGTCGGCAGCGGAGACCCCGGAGCGATCGACCCACGCCCCCCAACCGGAACGATCCCCCGACCTTCGCTGGTCACCGTGGGCCAATCACCGGGTCCAACGAGGTCACGTCGCATGGCGTCACGACGAATTTTGGGTATCTCGCACCCGGTGGCGACGCCTTCAGCTCCAGTGCCGGACCACGGCACGGCCGTCGACCGACGGCACCGGCTCCCCCGCGGGCACGTGCGCCCAGTGCTGACGGTCGAGCCAGACCACGTCGACGTCGTGGTCGTACGACGCGTCGCCGAGGCTGT
This sequence comes from Nocardioides sp. Root1257, assembly GCF_001425175.1. Classification (GTDB taxonomy): domain Bacteria; phylum Actinomycetota; class Actinomycetes; order Propionibacteriales; family Nocardioidaceae; genus Nocardioides. The sequence continues at coordinate 1,126,538 of NZ_LMDV01000001.1, forward strand.
CGTGCGCAATGACCGGACCGGTCAGGTCGTCCGACAGCGGCGTGACCGTGAGCGACCCGGCGTCCGCGGCAGGACCGTCGGTCCAGCCCCCGCCGGGTCCGGAGAACCACACCACCGCCCGGGTGCCGTCGGCCACCGAGGTCGCACTCCGGGTCGCCCGCGGTTCCACCGACAAGAAGTCGCGCACCGTGGCGGTCTCGCCGCTGATCGTCAGGGCACCCGACAGCAGCACCATGTCCTCCCCCGCGGGCTGGTGGCCGATCGCGTCGCGGCGCCAGCCGTCCGGGAACTCCACCACGACCGTGCGGGTCTGCCGCTCGGGGTCCGCGTGCAGCATGACCATCCGGGCCGGGAGGTCGGAGCCGGCGATGGCGTGGGTGAGCCAGCTCAGGTCCGGGGAGTTCAGGTCGGTGGTGCTCATCGGGCGGCTCCTGTCAGATGGTCGACGACGGCCTGCTCACCGAGGACGTCGGCGTACTTCGCGTCGAGGTCGAAGAGGTTCTGGTCGTGCGTCGCGGCGTCGCGGTCGCCGCACGCGTCGGCGACCACGATCGGCCGGAAGCCGTGCTGGAGCGCGTCGAGCGCGGTGGCCCGCACGCACCCGCTGGTCGAGAAGCCGGTGACCACCACGGTGTCGATGCCGGCCGCCGTCAGCGTGGCCGCGAGGCTGGTGCCGAAGAAGGACGACGCGTACTGCTTGGTGACCACCACCTCGCCCGCCAGCGGGGCGGGCTCGTCGGGGAACGCGGCGTACGGCGAGCCGTCCTCGAACGCCGTGAGCCCGGGCACCTTGACCGCGAACCAGCCCGCGTCGGCACCGCCGGGTGCGAGCTTGACGGTGGTGAAGAGGACGGGGTGACCGGCGGCGCGGGCGGCGGCGACCACCCGCGCCGCGCTGGCCCGGGCGCTCTCGAAGCGCCCCGTCGCGTCGGTGAGCGGGCCACCCTCGAGGTAGGCGAGGCAGACGTCGACGACGACCACCGCGGGCTTCGAGCCCCAGCCGATCCGCGCACCGAAGGCGTCCATCAGATGATGCCTTCCGCACCGAGCTCGGCCCGCCGGTCGGCGGAGAGGCCGAGGAGGTCGCCGTACACCTCGTCGTTGTGCTGGCCCAGCTCCGGGCCGGTCCAGCGGATGCTGCCGGGGGTGGCGGAGAGCTTGGGGACGACGTTCTGCATCTTCAGCGTGCCGAAGGTGTGGTCCGGGACCTCGACGATGGACTCCCGGGCCTGGAACTGCGGGTCCTCGAGCATGTCGGCGGCCTTGTAGATCCGGCCGGCCGGCACCCCGCCCGTGTCCATCAGGTCGAGGAGCTCGTCCGCGACGACGGTGGCGGTCCACGCGGAGATCAGCTCGTCGAGGTACTCCTGGTCGTTGCCGCGGCCGACGTGGGTCGAGTACGGGTGGCCGGGCGCGGACCACTCCGGGTGGTCCATCATCGCGAACAGCCGCGACGAGACGGAGTCCTGGTTGGCGGCGATCAGGATCAGCTGGTCGTCCTTGGTCGGGTAGACGTTGGAGGGCGCCACGTTGGGCAGGATCGCGCCGGTGCGCTCGCGCTGGTAGCCGGCCTGGTCCCACTCGGTGACCAGCGACTCCATCATCGCCAGCACCGACTCGTAGATCGAGGCGTCCACGACCTGTCCCTCACCCGTGCGGTTCCGGTGCTGGAGCGCCGAGAGGGCGCCGACGGTCGCGTGCATGGCGGCGAGGGAGTCGCCGATCGAGATGCCGGCGCGCGAGGGCTGCCGGTCGGGGTCGCCCAGGATGTAGCGCAGGCCGCCCATGGCCTCGCCGATCGAGCCGTAGCCGGCGCGCGAGGCGTAGGGCCCGGTCTGGCCGAAGCCGGTGACGCGCACCATGATGATGCCGGGGTTGACCTCGCGCAGGCGCTCGTAGGAGAGGTTCCACCTCTCGAAGGTGCCGGCCCGGAAGTTCTCGACGACGATGTCGGACTTCGCGACGAGCTGCAGGAAGAGCTCCTGGCCCTCCTCCTCGCGGAGGTTCAGGGTGACGGAGCGCTTGTTGCGGCCGACGACCGGCCACCAGAGCGAGGTGCCGTCGGTGCGTCCCCACTGGCGCATCGGGTCGCCCGCGCCGGGCGCCTCGACCTTGACGACGTCGGCGCCCTGGTCGGCCATCAGTGTCCCCGCGAAGGGGCCGGCGAGCAGCTGCCCCGCCTCGATCACGCGCACTCCGTCCAGCGGCCCCGCACTCGTCATGCGTCGAATCGTATATCAGATAGGGTTTGCACGTGACGGACGTCCAGATCGTCGAGGTCTCCCCTCGCGACGGCTTGCAGAACGAGTCCCGGCTCGTGTCGACCGCAGACAAGGCGGCGCTCGTACGTCGTGCGCTCGACGCCGGCGCGCGGCGGGTCGAGGTGACCGCCTTCGCCCACCCCGAGCGGGTGCCACAGATGGCCGATGCCGAGGCGGTGATGGCCGAGGTGCGCGACGACCCGCGGCTGCGCTCGATCGGGCTGGTCCTCAACCGGCGCGGTCTCGACCGAGCGATCGCGGCCGGTTGCCACGAGGCGACGGTCGTCGTCGTCGTCTCGGACGGGCTGGCCCTCAGGAACCAGGGCGTCGACACCGCCGCGCAGGTCGCCGCCTGGCAGGCGATGGCGGACGACGCCCGCTCGGCGGGCCTGGCGACGACGGTGATCCTGGCCGCCGCCTTCGGCTGCCCCTTCGACGGCGAGGTCTCCACCGAGCGGGTGCTCGAGGTCGCCCGGGGCGTGCTCGACGCCGCCCCCGACGAGCTGGCGATCGCGGACACGATCGGCGTCGGCGTACCCGCCCAGGTGCGGTCGATCGTCTCCGGGCTGCGCTCGCTGGACGCCGAGATCCCGCTGCGCGCGCACTTCCACAACACCCGCAACACCGGCTACGCCAACGCGCTCGCCGCGATCGAGTCCGGCGTGACCGTGCTCGACGCGTCCGCCGGCGGCATCGGCGGCTGCCCCTTCGCACCGGGCGCGACCGGCAACATCGCCACCGAGGACCTGACCTACCTGCTCGACCGGTCAGGGATCTCGACCGGGATCGACCTGGCGTCGATCGCCGCCACCGGCACCTGGATCAGCGAGCTCTGCGGATACGACAAGGCGCCGGCGCAGCTGGGCCGCGCCGGCGCCTTCCCGGCTTGATCTGGTCGAGCGTCAGCGGGTGGCGGTGCCCTCGGTGTAGTCCGAGTCGTGGCTCTTCACCCAGGCCATCAGCTTGCGGAGCTCGCGGCCGGTCTGCTCGATCGGGTGGGCCTCACCCTTCTTGCGGAACTCGGTGAACTCCGGCGAGCCGTTGTCCATGTCCGAGATGAAGCGCTCGGCGAACGTGCCGTTCTTGATGTCGGCGAGCACGTCCTCCATGTTCTTCTTCACGTCGGGCGTGATGACGCGCGGGCCGGAGACGTAGTCGCCGAACTCGGCGGTGTCGGAGACCGACCAGCGCTGCTTGGCGATGCCGCCCTCGTACATGAGGTCGACGATCAGCTTGAGCTCGTGGAGGCACTCGAAGTAGGCGACCTCGGGCTGGTAGCCCGCCTCGGTGAGGACCTCGAAGCCGTACATGACCAGCTGCGAGGCGCCACCGCAGAGGACGGCCTGCTCGCCGAACAGGTCGGTCTCGGTCTCCTCGGTGAAGGTGGTCTTGATGCCGCCGGCGCGCAGGCCACCGATCGCCTTCGCGTACGACAGGGCGAGCGGCCAGGCGTTGCCCGACGCGTCCTTCTCGACGGCGACCAGCACCGGCACGCCGCGCCCGTCGACGTACTCGCGGCGGACCAGGTGGCCGGGACCCTTCGGGGCGACCATGAAGACGTCGACGCCCTCCGGCGGCGTGATGTAGCCGAAGCGGATGTTGAAGCCGTGGCCGAAGACCAGGGTGTCGCCGGCAGCGAGCTGCGGCGCGATCTCCTCGGCGTAGAGCTTCCGCTGGTGCTGGTCGGGGGCGAGGATGACGATGACGTCGGCCTCCTCCGCGGCCTCGGCGGGCGTGACGACCCGCAGGCCCTCGGCCTCGGCCTTCGCGCGGCTCTTCGAGCCGGGCTGGAGCCCGATCCGCACGTCGACGCCCGAGTCGCGCAGGGACAGCGCGTGGGCGTGGCCCTGGCTGCCGTAGCCGATGACCGCGACGTTCTTGCCCTGGATCAGGGAGAGGTCGGCGTCGTCGTCGTAGAACATCTCAGCCACTGGGGCTTCTCCTTCGTGTTGGTGTGTTGCGTCAGCCTGCCGCCGGCGGAGCCGGCACTGTGACCGGGCGCAGGTTGCGCTCGGAGATGGAACGGGAGCCGCGACCGATCGCGACCATGCCGGACTGGACGAGCTCGCGGATGCCGAAGGGCTCGAGCACCCGGAGCAGGTCGCCGAGCTTGTCAGCATTGCCGACGGCCTGGATCGTCACGGCGTCGGGGGCGATGTCGACGACCTTGGCCCGGAAGAGCTGGACGGCGTCCAGCACCTGGCCGCGGGAGTCGGCGTCGGCCTTGACCTTGACCAGGAGCAGCTCGCGGTTGACCGAGGTCGACCCGTCGAGCTCGACGATCTTGATGACCTCGACGAGCTTGTTGAGCTGCTTGGTGACCTGCTCGAGCGGGGTGTCCTCGACGTCGACCACGATGGTCATCCGGGAGACCTCGGGGTGCTCGGTCGGTCCCACGGCCAGCGAGTCGATGTTGAAGCTGCGGCGGCTGAAGAGACCCGCGATGCGGGCCAGCACGCCGGGCTTGTTCTCGACCAGGACCGAGAGCGTGTGCTTGGTGTTGAGAGGCGTCGTCACGGGCGGAGCTCCAGGTCTGCGTCGTCCTCGAACCGCGGGGCGAGGTCGCGGGCGTACTTGATGTCGTCGTTGCTGGTGCCGGCGGCGACCATCGGCCACACCATGGCGTCGCGGTGCACCCGGAAGTCGACGACGACGGGCACGTCGTTGATCTCCATCGCCTTGGCGATCGTCGCGTCGACGTCGTCCGGGCTCTCGCACGCGAGGCCCACGCAGCCGTAGGCGTCGGCGAGCTTGACGAAGTCGGGGATCCGCTTGGAGTGCAGGTCGGTGTTGGAGTAGCGCTCGTTGTAGAACAGCGTCTGCCACTGGCGGACCATGCCGAGCGACTCGTTGTTGATGATCGCGACCTTGATCGGGATGTCGTTGATCGCGCAGGTGGCCAGCTCCTGGTTGGTCATCTGGAAGCAGCCGTCGCCGTCGATCGCCCACACCGTCGTGTCGGGCATGCCGACCTTGGCGCCCATGGCCGCCGGCACGGCGTACCCCATCGTGCCGAGGCCGCCGGAGTTGATCCACGTGTTGGGGTTCTCGTAGCCGACGAACTGCGCGGCCCACATCTGGTGCTGGCCGACGCCGGCGCAGTAGATCGAGTCGGGACCGGCGATCGCGCCGAGGCGCTCGATCACGTACTGCGGCGCGAGGCCGCCGTCGGCCGGCTTGTCGTAGCCGAGCGGGTAGGTGCGCTTGATGCCCGCGAGGAACTGCACCCAGCCCTCGTAGTCGCCGGTGTGGCCGGCATCCGCCTCGGCCTTGAGCGCGACGACCAGGTCGCTGATCACCTCGCGGCAGTCACCGACGATCGGCACGTCGACCGCGCGGTTCTTGCCGATCTCGGCGGGGTCGATGTCGGCGTGGATGATGCGGGCGCCGGGGGCGAACGAGTCGAGGTTGCCGGTCACCCGGTCGTCGAACCGGGCGCCGAGGCTGATGATCAGGTCCGACTTCTGCAGTCCCGCGACCGCGGCCACGGTGCCGTGCATGCCCGGCATGCCGAGGTGCTGCGGGTGGCTGTCGGGGAACGCGCCGCGCGCCATCAGGGTGGTGACCACCGGGATGCCGGTGAGCTCGGCGAGCACGCGCAGCTCCTGGGCGGCCCGGGCGCGGATGGTGCCGCCGCCGACGTACAGGACCGGGCGCCGGGACTCGAGGATCAGCTTCGCGGCCTCGCGGATCTGCTTCGAGTGCGGCCGGGTGACGGGACGGTAGCCGGGCAGCGCGAGCTCGCTCGGCCAGGCGTACGTCGTCATCGCCTGCAGCGCCGACTTGGCGACGTCCACGAGGACCGGGCCGGGGCGACCGGTGGAGGCGATGTGGAACGCCTCGGCGACCGTGCGCGGGATGTCGGCCGGGTCGGTGACCAGGAAGTTGTGCTTGGTGATCGGCATCGTGATGCCGCGGATGTCGGCCTCCTGGAAGGCGTCGGTGCCGATCTGCGCGGCGCCGACCTGGCCGGTGATCGCGACCATCGGCACGGAGTCCATGTGCGCGTCCGCGAGCGGGGTGACCAGGTTGGTCGCGCCCGGGCCCGACGTCGCCATGCAGACGCCGACCCGACCGGTCGCGGCGGCGAAGCCCTGCGCGGCGTGGCCGGCGCCCTGCTCGTGCCGCACCAGGATGTGCCGGATCGAGGAGTCCATGAGGGGGTCGTACGCCGGGAGGATGGCGCCACCCGGGATGCCGAAGATCTCGGTGGTGCCCGCTGCCTCCAGCGATCTGACCAGGCTCTGCGCGCCCGTCATCTGCTCGCTCATCGGTCTGTGTCCTGTTCTCGGTTGCCGGTCGTGCCCTGCGGATGGTTCAGCCCAACAAAAAACCCCTCGGCCCGGTGGGCGGCGAGGGGTGACGCGTGCTCTGAGTTCGGTGTCGACTCAGCTCACACGTCGCGTGCGTACAAGAAGGTGCTTGCGCATGGGCACCACGGTAGCCGCACGATCCGCTCGACCGCACCCGAGTGTGCCAGGCGTCCCAGCATGCGGGACGTCTGTCTCAGTCCGCGGCTGGTTCCTCGGCGGGCTGGCGGCCGTCGGCGGTGCAGACGCAGACCTTGTTGCCGTGCGCGTCGGCCAGCACCCAGAACGCCGGTACGGCGTCCTCGCTTACCAGCGTCCCGCCCGCGGCGACGGCCGCCTGCACCCGCTCCTCGGCCACCTCGCGGGGCACCACGATGTCGAGGTGGAAGCGCTGCTGCACCTCCCCGGTGGCCTCCGGCGCGGTCTGGAACCAGAGCGTGTTGTTGCGACCGCCCGGGTCCATGATCTCGGGCCACTCGCCGTGGTCGTCGTAGCCGAGCACGGCCGCCCAGAACGGCTTGACCTCCTCCGCGTCCGGTACGTCGAGCGCGAGCTCGAGGGTCGAGACGTCGCGCGGCGCCGACTCGATGCCGAGCTCGGCGGCGATCGCCGTGATCCGCCGCGCGAGGTCGATGTCGCGGCTGGTGACACCGTCGACGTCGTGGCTCGACAGGTCGACGTCGACCTGCGGGTAGGTCAGCGTCACGTCGGGATGGTGGTTGGCCTCCTCGGCCGCCTCGGTGATCCGGGTGACCAGCGCGAGGCCCTGCACGAAGCTGCCGGTGCGGAACCGGGCGTGCAGCCGGTTGAGGAAGAAGCGCCAGTCGTCGAGGCCCTCGGCCACGACGTCCGGGTAGCGCAGCCTGTGCTTGGGGTCGTTGGTCATGGGAGCACCACCTGTCCGATCGGTCCGGGGTTGGTCGCGATCTCCCAGCGGTAGCCGTCGGGGTCGCCGAAGTAGCCGGTGTAGCCGCCCCACTCCCGCTCCTCCGCCGCGTGCACCGGGTCGGCGCCCGCGGCACGCGCGGTCGCGAGCACGGCGTCGACCTCGGCGGGAGTCGCCACGTTGTGGGAGAGGGTGATCGGGGCGACGCCCTCGCCGCGCACGATCGGGCCGACCTCGGCCTCGAAGTGCTCGGCGACCCAGAGCGAGAGCACGACGTGCTCCCCCACCTGGATCATCAGGACGTCTCCCTCGACGTGGACGGCGGACTCCCACCCGAGGCCGTCGACGTAGAAGGCCCGCGACCTCTCGAGGTCACGGACGGCGAGCGTCACGAAGCTGATCCGCTGGTCCACGACTCCCACCTTGGCACACGCCACGGACAGCGGGCGCCCGGCAGATCGGGACGCCTCGCCCTGACGTCCGGGACGCCGGGCGTACGACGGTGAGGTCGTCAACCCCACCTCTCGCACCTGGGCCCTCGTCGGCGCCGCGGCCGGCCTCGCCGGGATCGTCGGCATCCAGGCGTCGCTGCAGATCGACGCCGAAGACCGTGCGCAACCACGTCTCCAACGTGCTCACCAAGCTGGGCGTCCCCGATCGCGCGCAGGCGATGATCAGGGCGCGGGACGAGGGACTCGGAGGCGACTGAGCTGACGCCCGTCGGCGTCGAAGTTGGCGGGGTCCAGCCAGCGCTCGTGCTCGGCCCGGACCGCCGGCCACTCCGTGTCGGTGACCGAGAACCAGTCCGTGTCGCGGTTGCGGCCCTTGGTCACCATGTGGTGCCGGAACCTGCCCTCGTAGACGAAGCCGAGCCGGTCCGCCGCCCGCCGGGACGGCTCGTTGAGGCTGTCGCACTTCCACTCGAAGCGCCGGTAGCCGAGGTCGTCGAACGCGTGCCGCATGCTCAGGTGGATCGCCTCGGTCGCGGCGCGGGTGCGCTGGAGCGTCCGGGCGTAGAGCACTCCGGCGATCTCGACCTGGCCCGTCGCCGGCTCGATCCTCATGTACGACGCGATGCCCTGCGCACCGCCACCGGTCGGCACGAGGGCGAACGTCACCATGTCCGCCGACGCCAGGTGCTGCTCGACCAGCGCCACCATCGCCGGCACATCGGGCGGAGGGTCGGTCGGCCGGTAGGTCCAGAGCTCCTCGTCGCCGGGGTTGCAGAGCGCGTCGTGCAGCGACGCGGCGTGCTCGGTGCCGAGCGGCTCGAGGGCGACGTACCGCCCGGTCAGGGTGACGGGCACCGGGCGGGGGCGAGGCACCCAGTCCGGCACGACGTCGCCGATCCGCTGGCCGTGGACGTTCTCCTGGGGCACGTCCGCACCCTAGTCTGCGCGGATGGACGCAACGTGGGCCCGACGCTGGCACACGCTGACGGCCGTCGTCGTGGTCGGTGCGCTGCTGCTCCAGCTGGTCCTGGTGATCGCCGGCGACCGCGCCCTGCTCGACGAGGAGGAGCCCGGGCTCGCGATCCGGCTCGGGCGGCTCGTCTCGTACTTCACCATCCAGAGCAACCTGCTGGTCGCTGCCGGGGCGATCACCCTGGCCCGCGACCCGGCCCGCGACGGCGCGAGCTGGCGGGTGCTGCGACTCGCCGGCCTGGTCGGCATCACCGTCACCGCCCTGGTCCACTTCTTCCTGCTGCGTCCGCTGCTCGACCTCCACGGGTGGAGCTTCGTGTGCGACAAGCTGCTGCACATGGTCGTGCCGGCGCTGGCGGTGATCGGCTGGGCGGCGTTCGGCCCGCGGCCCCGGGTGGGCGGCCGGGTCATCGTGTGGGCCCTGGCCTGGCCGGTCGCCTGGACGGTCTGGACCCTCGCCATGGGCGCCGCGACCGGCTGGTTCCCCTACCCGTTCCTGGACTTCGACGACAAGGGCTGGGCGTCGATGCTCGTGGTCTGCGGGGGCATCACCGCACTGTTCCTCGCGCTCTTCGGCGTCGCCTGGGCCCTCGACCGACGCCTGCGAGCACGACCATGAGCAGCCGGCGTACGACGCTGGTGAAGCGCTGGGGCGGCCGGGCCGTCGGCCTCACCATCACGGCGATCGGCCTCTACGTCGTGCTGCCGAGCCTGCTGACGATGTTCCAGGCCTGGCCGCAGCTCGCGACGGTCGACGTGCCGTGGTTCTTCGTCCTGCTCGCCCTCCAGGCGGGCCGGCTGGTCTCGCTGTGGTGGCTGACCAAGCTGGCACTCGCGCCGTCCCACGTGGGCTGGGGCACGACCGCTACCGCCCAGCTGGCCGGGAGCGCCGCGGCCAAGGTCGTGCCTGGAGGCGGCGCGGTGGGAGGCGTCGTCCAGGCCAGGATCCTGATCGACGCCGGACAGCCGGCCGGGACCGTCGCGTCCGGGCTCGGCGCGATCGCGCTGCTCCAGAACGCGGTCCTCTTCCTGCTGCCGGTGCTCACGATCCCGGCGCTGCTCATCGGACCACCTCCCGCCAAGCAGCTGCAGCTCGGCCTGGTCGTGTCGGTGGTGCTGGCAGCCGTCATCGTGACGATCGGCGTCACCGCGCTGACGTGGCCGGCGGTGCTCCGGACGGCCGGCCGCGGAATCGGCCGCGCCCTGCACGTCGTACGCCGGCGCACCACCCCGGAGTCGGTGGCCGCGGGTCTGCTCGCGCAGCGGGAGCGGATCGTCGACGGGTTCCACGGTCGCTGGCTGCGGGCGGTCTTCGCCACCGCGGCGACCCGGATGTTCGACTACGCCTCCCTGGTCGCCGCCCTGGTGGCCTTCGACGTGCACGCGCGACCGTCCGAGGTGCTGCTCGCCTTCGTCGTCTCCCAGGCACTCGCCGTCGTCCCGATCACGCCGGGCGGGGTCGGCTTCGTCGACCTCGGCCTCACCGGGATGCTCGTCCTCATCGGGGTACCGACCGAGACGGCGGTGATCGCCACCCTGCTCTACCGACTGTTCTCGTTCTGGCTGCCGATCCCGCTCGGTCTCCTCGCGTGGACCGGCTGGCGGATCTCGCGGCGCTACGCTCGCCCCATGACGGAACGCGCAGGAGTCGACCCGACCGTCCCGCCGAGCGGCACCGGCTGCGTCGAGTGCGAGGCGTCGGGCGGCTGGTGGGTGCACCTGCGCCGGTGCACGCAGTGCGGCCACGTCGGCTGCTGCGACACCTCGCCGATGCAGCACGCGACCGCCCACTGGCGCGAGTCCGGGCACCCGGTGATCACCAGCTTCGAGCCCGGCGAGGACTGGTTCTGGGACTTCGCCACCGAGTCCGGCTTCCTCGGGCCGACCATGTGCCCGGCCACCGAGCACCCGCTCGACCAGCCCGCCCCCGGACCCGCCGGTCGCGTCCCGGACGACTGGCGCGACCACATCCACGAGTAGCCGCGTCGAGGCGTCAGGTCAGCGAGTCGAGCGCCTCGCGGACCAGGCCGACGCCGCGCTCGACCTCGTCGTACGACGTCGACAGCGGCGAGAGACCCAGGCGCAGGCCGCCCGGGTCGCGGTAGTCGGGGATGACGTCGCGCTCCCACAGGGCCGCGGTCACCTCCCGCATCAGCGGGTGGTTGAAGGTGACGTGGCCGCCGCGCCGGGCGGGGTCGCGGGGCGAGGCCAGGACGACGCCCAGCGGTCCGAGCACCGACTCCCCCACCTCGATCGCGTACGACGTGAGCGCGACCGACTTCTCCCGCACCGCCTCGATGCCGACCGACTCGATCAGCGCGACCATGTCCTGCATCGCGAGCATGCCGAGGACCGGCGGGGTGCCGGAGACGAAGCGACGGATCCCCGGTGCCGGGGCGTACGACGGCCCCATCAGGAAGGGGTCGACCGAGCCCAGCCAGCCCTGGATCGGCTGCGTGAGCGACCCGAGGTGCTCGGACGCGACGTAGCAGAAGGCCGGCGAGCCCGGCCCGCCGTTGAGGTACTTGTAGGTGCAGCCCACGGCGAGGTCGACGCCCCACTCGTCGAGCTGCACCGGCACCGACCCGGCCGAGTGGCAGAGGTCCCACAGCACCAGCGCGCCCGCGTCGTGGGCGATCCGCGTCAGGGTCGGCGCGTCCGCCAGCCAGGCCGACCGGTAGGCGACGTGCGAGAGGACGACGAGCGCGGTGGCCGGCCCGACGGCGGCGGAGAGTAGCTCCGGCGTCACCCCGGCGGCCGGGTCCACGTCGATCCACCGCAGGGTCAGGCTGCACTCCTCGGCGATGCCCGCCGCGACGTAGCGGTCCGTCGGGAAGTTGTCGCGGTCGATCACGATCTCGGTGCGGCCCGGGCGGGCGGCGACGCCGGCGCGCATCAGCTTGTAGAGCAGCACGGTGGTCGAGTCGCCGATGGTCGTCTGGCCGGGCGCCGCGCCGAGCACCACCCGACCGAGGTCGTCGCCGATGACCTGCGGCAGCTCCATCCAGCCCTCGTCCCAGCCACGGATCAGCCGGCCGCCCCACTCCTCCTCGACGAAGCGCGCGAGCCGCGGGCCACTGGCCGCGAGCGGGCGGCCCAGCGAGTTGCCGTCGAAGTAGACGAGCGGTGAGGACGCGCCCACGAAGAGGTCGCGGCAGGACGCCAGCGGATCCTGCGCGGGACGGCTCATGGCCGGGACGCCGTCAGGTCGCGGACGCTGGCGTAGCGCTCGCGCACCGCGGGGGTCGGCTCGGCCTCCGTCGAGACGACGCCGGACAGCGGCCACGCGGGCGGCTCGGCGCTGCCGGCGAGCACCCAGGCGGCCTGGCGCGCCGCGCCGCGGGCGACGTACTCGCCCGGCGCAGGCACCGAGACCGGCAGTCCGAGGACCGCCGACGCGATCTCGCGCACGGCGGCCGAGCGGGCCGCGCCGCCGACCAGGATGATCCGTTCCACCGGCGTACCCAGCGCACGCACCGCGTCGACGGCGTCGGCGAGGCCGCAGATCATCCCCTCGACGGCTGCCCGCGCGAGGTACGCCGGGTTCGTCGTCTCGAGCCGGAGCCCGTGGAGGGCGCCGGTCGCGTCGGGCTTGTTGGGGGTGCGCTCGCCCTCGAGGTAGGGCACCAGGACCAGGCCGCCCGCTCCGGCAGGCGCCGACAGCGCGAGGTCGGAGAGCGCGCCGTGGTCGACGTCGAGCAGCCGGGCGGCCGCGTCGAGCACGCGGGCGGCGTTGAGGGTCGCGACCAGCGGCAGGAACCGTCCGGTCGCGTCGGCGAAGCCGGCCACCGCGCCGGTCACGTCGCCGACGGGCTGGTCGGCGACCGCGCACGCGACCCCCGACGTACCGATCGAGACGACGACGTCGCCGGCGACAGCGCCGAGGCCCAGGGCGGCGCCGGCGTTGTCGCCGGTGCCCGGGCCGAGCAGCGCACCCGACGGCATGGAGAGTCCCGACTCGGACGGACCGAGCACGCGCGGCAGGATCACGTCGTGGCCGAGCCCGAGCTCGAGCAGGTCGCGCCGGTAGTCGCCGGTCGCGGGCGACCAGTAGCCGGTGCCGCTCGCGTCGCCGCGGTCGGTGACGAGGTCGTCGAGCGAGGTCGATCCCGAGAGGCGCCAGGTCAGGTAGTCGTGCGGCAGGCACACCGCCGCGGTACGCCGCGCGTTGTCGGGCTCGTGGTCACGCAGCCAGCGCAGCTTGGTGACCGTGAACGACGCCACCGGCACCAGGCCCACGGCGTCGACCCACGCCTGCGGACCACCGAGCTCGTCGATCAGGTCGAGCGCGGCCTGCGCGGAGCGGGTGTCGTTCCAGAGCAGCGCCGGGCGCACGACCTCGCCCGCGGCGTCCAGGCAGACCATGCCGTGCTGCTGCCCGCCGACCGCGACGGCTGCGACGTCGTCCAGCCCGCCGGCGACGTCGATCGCCGCCTGCAGGGCGTCCCACCACGCCTCGGGCGCGACCTCCGTGCCCTCCGGGTGGGAGGCGTGACCGGTGCGGACGACCGCCCCCGTCTCCGCGTCGCAGACGACGACCTTGCAGGACTGGGTGGAGGAGTCGATCCCGGCAACGAGTGGCACGGTGCAGACCCTAGTGGTGTCTGTCAGGGTGTGCTCGTGCGTCCTGCCGCGGGCCTCCCGCTCCCCCTCTCCCACGGTCCCTACGAGGCCGAGGTCGTCACCGTCGGAGCGTGCCTGCGCACCCTCACCCGCGACGGCGTGGACCTGGTCGCCGGGTGGCCCGCCGGCCAGATGTGCCAGAGCTCGCGGGGCGCGGTGATGATGCCCTGGGTCAACCGGGTCGGCGACGGCCGCTACGAGATCGACGGCCGGACCTACCAGCTCCCGCTGAGCGAGCCGGCCAAGTGGAACGCGATCCACGGCCTCGTGCACTGGGTGCCGTGGACCGTCGCCGAGCACGGCACCGACCACGCGGTCCTGCGCTACGAGCTCGCGGCTCAGACCGGCTACCCGTGGCTGCTCGACCTCGAGGTCGCCTACCGGCTCGGCGACGACGGGCTGACCACCACGCTGAGTGCCACCAACGTCGGCGACGCGCCGGCGCCGTACGGCGCGGGCCTGCACCCCTACCTGACGGTCGGCCGGCAGGTCGACGAGTGCGTGCTGACGCTCCCGGCCGAGACGTGGTGTGCCATGGACGAGCGCGGTCTCCCGGCTCCCGCGGTGCCGGTCGACGGCACCCCGTGGGACTTCCGCGGCGGTCGCTCGATCGGTGACCTCGTCGTGGACCACCCGTTCGGCGGTGTCGCCGACGGGGCGACCGCCACGCTGGCCGACCCCGGCACCGGGCGCTCCGTCAGCCTCACGGTCCACGAGGGCATCCGCTGGCTGCACGCCTTCACCGGCGACACCGTCCGCGGCCACGAGCGCGAGGCACTCGCGCTCGAGCCCGTCACGGCGCCTCCGGACTCGTTCCGCACCGGCGTCGACCTCGTCGTGCTCACCCCGGGCGAGAGCCACCGGGCGTCGTTCACGATCGCTGGTAGCGCCGGTCGCTGAGGGTCGACGTCGTGGACGTCATACGGGGAGAGCATCCGTTTGCTCCGACCGTATGACGTCACGCTGAGCTCACTGGAAGCTGACGAACCTGACCCGCGGTCGTACGGCGTGCACGGCGGCCGACTGCATCCGGCGCACGTCCTCGTCGTAGAAGAGCTTGAAGCCCATCGTGAACCGACGCGGCTTCGCGACCGCGTGGTAGGTCGCGAGCTTCTGCCGTGGGGTGCCGAACCCGTCGACGTGCTGCACCATCGCGAGCTCCGGGTGGCGGCGTACGCGTCCGATGTCCTCCACCATGTCGGTGCGGAACTGGTGCAGGACGAAGAGCTTCTGCGGCAGGTCGTCCTGCCGGACGATCCGGGTGAGCCACGCGGAGGTGCGGTTGACCTCCTCGGCACGGACCTGGCCGACCGTGTGGGCCGGCACCTGGTGCGGCCGCATCCGCCACTCAGGGTCGAGCGCCAGGCCGACCCACGGGTCGCGCAGCGCCCACTCCCAGCGCCGGGCCACCTCGGGGAAGGTGGACCGACCGGGCTGGAGGTCGAGCAGCAGCAGCGCGTTGTTGCGGTGCGCGGCGCGGATGTAGCGACGGACCTCCGAGCGCGGGATGTCGTGGCTGTAGTCGCCGTCGCGCCCCGGGTAGCCGTCGGCGATCGTCACGATCAGCTCGTAGACGTGCCGCAGCGGCTGGCCGGGACGCCGGAACGGCGCGGCCGCCCGGTGCAGCCGCCGGTCCATCGTGTCCGGGTCGGTCTCGCCGAGGACGCCGAGCGAGCCGGTCTGCCCGGTGCCGTAGTAGGCGACCAGGAAGTGGTTGCCGGCGAAGACCTCCGTGCCGCCGCCGGGCAGGGTCGCCGGCGCAGCCGGGGTCTCCGGGGTCGGCGGAGGCGTCTCGGCCGCGGGGGTCTCGGCAGGCTCGACCGCCGACGGCGCCGCGGCGGGGGCGAGCTCGCCGTTGGCGTCCTCCTGCCCCACTCCCCAGGCGACGACGATCAGCGCCACCATCACGAGGAGGACCAGGAGCAGGACCGGTCCGCGCTGGTCGGGCTGCTCGGGCACGTCAGCCGGTGATGGCGCCGTGGGCGGCGGACTGCACCATCTTCGCGTACTTGCCGAGCACGCCCTTGGTGTACTTCGGCGGCAGCGGCTCCCAGCCGACCTTCCGCTTCTCCCAGTCGTCCTCGTCCACGCCCTCCACCTCGAGCAGCCGGTTGGCCACGTCGAGGGTGATGGTGTCGCCGTCGCGGACGTAGGCGATCGGTCCGCCGTCGACGGCCTCGGGGGCGATGTGGCCGACGCAGAGGCCCGTCGTACCGCCGGAGAAGCGGCCGTCGGTGATCAGCAGGACGTCCTTGCCGAGGCCCGCGCCCTTGATCGCGCCGGTGATGGCGAGCATCTCGCGCATGCCCGGCCCGCCCTTCGGGCCCTCGTAGCGGATCACGACCACGTCGCGGGCCTGGATCTCGCCGCGCTCGAGTGCGTCCATCGCAGCACGCTCACCGTCGAAGACCCGTGCGGTGCCGGTGAAGACCGAGTCGTCGAAGCCCGCCGTCTTCACGACCGCGCCCTCGGGGGCCAGCGAGCCCTTGAGGATCGTCAGCCCGCCGGAGGCGTGGATCGGCCGGTCGAGCTTGCGGATCACGTCGTCGTCGAGGTCCGGCGGGGCCAGCTCGGCGAGGTTCTCGGCCATCGTCTTGCCGGTCACCGTCAGGCAGTCGCCGTGCATGAGCCCCGCGTCGAGCAGCGCCTTCATGACGACCGGGATGCCGCCGATCTTGTCGACGTCGTACATGACGTACTTCCCGAACGGCTTGAGGTCGGCGAGGTGCGGCACCTTGTCGCCGATCCGGTTGAAGTCGTCGATGGTCAGGTCGACCTCGGCCTCGCGGGCCATCGCCAGCAGGTGCAGCACGGCGTTGGTCGAGCCACCGAGCGCCATCACGACGGTGATGGCGTTCTCGAACGCCTCCTTGGTCATGATCTGGCGGGCGGTGATGCCCTGGCGCAGCAGGTTGACCACAGCCTCGCCGGAGCGGTGCGCGAACCCGTCACGGCGACGGTCCACGGCCGGCGGGGCGGCCGAGCCGGGCAGCGACATGCCGATCGCCTCGGCGACGGCGGCCATCGTGTTGGCCGTGTACATGCCGCCGCAGGCGCCCTCACCGGGACAGATCGCCTTCTCGATCCGGGTGACCTCCTCGCGGGAGATCTTGCCGGCCAGGCAGGCGCCGACCGCCTCGAAGGCGTCGATGATCGTGACGTCGTTGCCGTCGACCTGGCCGGGCATGATCGAGCCGGCGTACAGGAAGACGCTGGAGAGGTCGAGCCGAGCTGCGGCCATCATCATGCCCGGCAGCGACTTGTCGCAGCCGGCCAGCAGCACGGAGCCGTCGAGGCGCTCGGCCATCATCACGGTCTCGACGGAGTCGGCGATCACCTCGCGCGAGACCAGCGAGAAGTGCATGCCCTCGTGGCCCATCGCGATGCCGTCGGAGACGGAGATCGTGCCGAACTCGAGCGGGTAGCCGCCGGCGGCGTGCACGCCGTTCTTGACCGCCTGCGCCAGCCGCTGGAGCGAGAGGTTGCAGGGGGTGATCTCGTTCCAGCTCGAGGCCACGCCGATCTGCGGCTTCTCCCAGTCGTCGTCGCCCATGCCTACGGCCCGGAGCATGCCTCGCGCGGCGGTCTTCTCCAGGCCGTCGGTCACGTCGCGGGAACGGGGCTTGATGTCGGGGGTGTGACGGGACTCGCTCATGTCCCCAAGGGTAGGACCCGAGGCTCTAGCCTTTTGCCGTGACCGTGATCTGGGCAGACTTCGACGCCGTGCTCTTCGACCTCGACGGGGTGGTGACACCGACGGCCGAGGTCCACATGCGGGCGTGGTCGGAGATGTTCAACGCCTACCTGACGGCGTACGACGGGGAGGGCGAGCGTGCTGCCTACACCGACGCCGACTACTTCGCGCACGTCGACGGCAAGCCCCGCTACGAGGGCGTCGCCGACTTCCTGGCCTCGCGGGGCATCCCGGCGTCTCGCGACCTCGTGGTCGAGCTCGGCGACCGCAAGAACGACGCGTTCAACGAGGTGCTCGAGCGCGACGGGGTGACGGCGTACCCCGGCTCCGTGCTGCTCCTCGACCACCTGCGCGACCTCGGGATGCCGCTGGCCGTCGTCTCGTCGTCCGTGAACGCGCCCGCGGTGCTGGCCGCCGCCGGGCTCGCCGACCGGTTCCGCACCGTCGTGAGCGGGGCGACCGCGACCGAGCTCGGCCTGCCGGGCAAGCCGGCGCCCGACACCTTCCTGCACGCGGCGGAGGTGCTCGGCGCCACCGCAGCCGGCTCCGTCGTCCTGGAGGACGCGGTGTCCGGGGTCAAGGCCGGCGCCGCCGGCGGCTTCGGGCTGGTGGTCGGCGTCGACCGCGGCGCCGGGTCGGACGTCCTGACCGCCGCCGGGGCCCAGGTGGTCGTCGCCGACCTGGCCGAGCTGGTCGACGGGACGCCGGCATGAAGGCGCACGCGCGGTCGGTCGGCCCGAACCCGATGGACCGGGGCCGGTTCCCGATCGACGAGTGGGCCCTGGTCGAGACGAGCTACCGCGCCGACGACATCGGCGTGGCCGAGACGCTCTTCACCGTCGCCAACGGCTACCTCGGCATGCGCGGCAACCCCGAGGAGGGGCGGCCGTCGTACGCGCACGGGACGTTCGTCAACGGCTTCCACGAGACCTGGCCGATCCGGCACGCGGAGGCGGCCTTCGGCTTCGCCCGCACCGGCCAGACCATCGTCAACGCGCCCGACACCAAGGTGCTGAAGATCTACGTCGACGACGAGCCGCTCACCTTCGGCACGTCCGACCTCGAGCACTACGAGCGCCGCCTCGACTTCCGCGACGGCGTGCTGCACCGCAGCCTGATCTGGCGGACGCCGTCCGGCAAGCGGGTGCGCATCGACTCCACCCGGATGGTGTCGATGACCCAGCGGCACCTGGCCGTGATGACGCTCGAGATCGAGGTGCTCACCGGCGACGCCCCGGTGGTCGTCTCGTCGCAGATCCTCAACCGCCAGGACGGCATCGACGAGTACAAGGCCCCCCAGGAGCACACCGGCGAGACCGTCGACCCGCGCAAGGCGGCGGCGTTCGCCGGACGCGTGCTGGTGCCGCGGATGAGCTACGCCACCGACGACCGGATGCTGCTGGGCTACCAGTGCGCCAACTCGGGCATGACGATCGCGGTCGCGGCCGACCACGTGCTCGAGACCGCCGACAAGCACGAGGTGCTGGCCCGCCACGACGACGACCAGGTCAAGATGGTCTTCCGCGTCGACGCCACCCAGGGCAGCCCGATGCGGATCACCAAGACCGTCAGCTACCACACCTCGCGCGGCGTCCCCGTCCGCGAGCTCGCGGACCGCTGCGACCGCACCCTCGACCGGGCGCGGCAGCACGGGCTGGAGCACTACCGCGAGGACCAGCGGGGCTGGTACGCCGACTTCTGGGCCGCGGCCGACGTCGAGGTGGAGGGCGCCTCCGCCGACCATCGCGCCGTGCAGCAGGCGGTCCGGTTCAACCTCTTCAGCCTCGCCCAGGCCAGCGGTCGCACGGACGGCCTCGGGGTGCCCGCGAAGGGGGTGACGGGGTCGGGCTACGAGGGTCACTACTTCTGGGACACCGAGGTCTACGTGATCCCGTTCCTCAGCTACACCCAGCCCGAGGTGGCCCGCAACGCGCTGCACTTCCGCTCCGTGATGCTGCCGTCCGCGCGCGACCGGGCCCGCGAGATGGCGCAGAGCGGGGCGATGTTCCCGTGGCGCACCATCAACGGCGAGGAGGCCTCGGCGTACTACGCGGCCGGGTCGGCGCAGGTGCACATCGACGCCGACATCGCGTACGCGCTGATGAAGTACGTCCGCGCCACCGGCGACCGCGGCTTCCTGGTCCGCGAGGGCATCGACATCCTGGTCGAGACCGCGCGGATGTGGGCCGACCTGGGCTTCTGGCGCAGCAACGGCGAGCCGTCCTTCCACATCCACGGGGTCACCGGCCCGGACGAGTACACGACGGTCGTCAACAACAACCTGTTCACCAACGTGATGGCCCGCTACAACCTCGAGCTGGCCGCCGACGCCGTGGAGTGGATCCGCGACGAGCGGCCGGAGGAGCACATGCGGGTCACCACCCGCCTGGACCTGGACCCCGCCGAGGTCGAGGAGTGGCGGCGCTGTGCCGAGGGCATGGCGATCCCGTACGACGCGGGCCTCGGCATCCACCCGCAGGACGACTTCTTCCTCGACCGCGAGGTCTGGGACCTCTCACAGACGCCGCCGGAGACCCGGCCGCTGCTGCTGCACTACCACCCGCTGGTGATCTACCGGTTCCAGGTGCTCAAGCAGGCCGACGTGGTGCTCGCACTCTTCCTCCAGGGCGACCGCTTCACCGCCGAGGAGAAGCGTGCCGACTTCGAGTACTACGACCCGATCACCACAGGCGACTCGACCCTGTCGGCGGTGGTGCAGTCGGTGATCGCCGCCGAGGTGGGCTACCACGAGGCCGCGCTCCACTACTTCCACGAGTCGCTCTACGTCGACCTGATGAACCTGCACGGCAACACCGTCGACGGCCTGCACATCGCGTCGGCCGGCGGCGTCTGGAGCGCCCTGGTGCACGGCTTCGGCGGCATGCGCGACCACGGCGGCGCTCTCGCGTTCGACCCTCGTCTCCCGGCCTCCTGGGCAGCGCTGCGCTACCGGCTGTGCTGGCAGGGCTCCCGCGTGCTGGTCGAGCTGACCGAGGACGAGGTGCGGTTCACCGTCGTGGACGGCGACAAGGACGTCCCGCTGCTGGTGCGCGGCCGCTCGTACGTCGTCGGGCAGGACCACCCGCTGGTCGTGCCGCTGGCCGACCAGGGCGAGCGCATCGACGGGCTGCTCGGCGACCACCCGGTCGTCGGCGGCGTGCGCGCCGACGGCAGCACGATCACCGCCGGCGTACCCGATCCGATCCAGCACCCCGACGAGGGCGAGCAGCACACCGGCGAGTTCCCGGTCTACCAGGACGTGCCGCCCCTGGGGCCGCACATCCCGCAGAGCTGATCCTCAGATCGCGGCGGCCCGGACGACCATCACGTCCGGGAGATCGGCGACGACCTGGCGCCAGCTCGCACCCTCGTCGGCGGAGGCCCACACGGCGCCGTTGCGGGCCCCGAAGTAGAAGCCGGTGCGGTCGTGGTCGTCGGCGCACATCGCGTCGCGCATGACGGCGACGTAGAACCCGTCGGGCAGGCCGTCGCCGAGCTCCTCCCAGGTCTCCCCCGCGTCGCGCGAGCGCCAGACCCGGGCCTTGGCATCGGGTGGGTAGCGCCGGTCGCCGCCGTTGATCGGGAAGACGAAGATCGTGTCCGGCTCGTGCGGGTGGACCACGATCGGGAAGCCGAAGGTGGCCGGCAGCCCGTCGCCGATCGACTTCCAGATCCGGCCCTCGTCGTCGGAGCGGTAGACCCCGCCGTGGTTCTGCAGGTAGAGCCGCTCGGGCCGGCTCGGGTGCCGGGTGATCTTGTGGACGCACTGCCCGAACTCCGGGTACTGCTGGCCCTCGGGCAGGAACTCCGCCCGGATGCCGTGGTTGCGGGCCTCCCAGGAGGCGCCGCCGTCGTCGGTCTGGTAGACGCCGCCACTGCTGAGCGCCGCCGTGACCGACTGCGGATCGGTCGGGTGCGGCAGCAGGGTGTGGAAGGCCTGACCGCCGAAGCCGGCGCCCCACTCGGTGCGGTGCGGGTGGTCCCAGAGGGCCCGCTCGAGCGCGAACGTCTCGCCGCCGTCGGTCGAGCGCCACACGGCCGCGGGCTCGGTGCCGGCGTACACGACCCCGGTCTCGGCGCCCGGGACCAGCTGCCAGACCCGCTCGACGGTGGCACCGGTGTCCTCCGGGAAGCGGACGGCGCCGTTGGGCGTCTCCTGCCAGCTGGCGCCGAGGTCGTCGGAGCGCCAGATCTGCGGGCCGAGCCAGCTCGACGAGGCGCCGGCGAGCAGCCGCGGGACGTCGCCCCGGGCGTCGACGAGACAGGAGTAGACCTCCTCCATGTCGAAGTGCGGCCCCGTGAACTCCCAGTCCACGCGCTCCGCGTCCGACGTACCGATCCACAGGCCCTTGCGGGTCCCGACCATGAGCAGCGTCTTGTCCGGCATGCCTGCCTCCTGGGTAGCCCTGACTCTCTTCTACCCTGACTCGGTGACCGACGGGAACTCATCGCGCCCGCGAATCTCTCCCGTCTGGCTGGTGCTGGCCGGCATCCTGTCGGTCCAGTTCGGCGCCGGGGTGGCGAAGAGCCTCTTCGACGAGATCTCGCCGACGTCGATCGTGTGGCTGCGGCTCGTGACCAGCGCCGTCGTGCTGGTGGCGGCCGCCCGGCCGGTGCTGCGCGGGCGCTCGCGGACCGACTGGCTCGTGGTGCTCGCGTTCGGCACCTGCCTCGGCGTGATGAACTGGGCGATCTACCAGGCCTTCGCGCGGATCCCGCTCGGCATCGCGGTGACCCTGGAGTTCATCGGGCCGCTCACCCTCGCCGTCATCGGCTCGCGCCGGGTGCGCGACCTGCTCTGGGTGCTGCTGGCCGGGCTCGGCGTCGCCGTGCTCGGGCTCCAGGGCGGCGGCGAGCTGAACCTCGCCGGCGTGCTCTTCGCCCTCCTCGCCGGCGCCATGTGGGCGTCGTACATCCTGCTCGCCGGGCAGACCGGGCGGCGCTGGCCGGGCTTCGACGGTCTCGCCCTGGCGAGCGTCGTCGCGACCGTCCTGCTCACGCCGTTCGCGATCGGCGAGGGCGGCGGCGACCTCCTGGACCCGCGGATCCTGCTCCTCGGCGCCGCCGTCGGCCTGCTGTCGTCGGTCGTGCCCTACTCGTGCGAGCTGGTCGCGCTGCGCTCCATCAAGGCGTCGGTGTTCTCGATCCTGATGAGCCTCGAGCCCGCCGCCGCGGCCCTGGCCGGGATGATCGTGCTCAGCGAGTTCCTCACCTGGGAGCAGTGGCTCGCGATGACCTTCGTCGTCATCGCCTCCGTCGGCGCCACCCGCTCCGCCCGCCCAGTCGCGCCGGCTCCCGACTGACTGACCGAGGGTCGGCGAGTTCACGCAACCGTCACACGTCGTTGACCCACCCGAAGCGGCCGGCTCCTAGGTTGGAGCGCACGTTGTCACTCGGGACACACATGGGAGTCCGCGATGCACCTGGTACCGACTCGCGCCGCACGTCCGATCGGACGAGCCGTGGCGGCGGTACGAGAGTGGCCCGTCGAGTCCCAGCAGCGCTCCCGGCGCAACGCCATGATCGCCTCCACCGCCCTCGCACAACGGCGTGCGGAGCTCCATGACGTCGAGGACTTCCTGGCTGCACTGGACCTCCAGAGTGCACGGGACCAGGCTCCGACGTCGGAGGTCGCAGCCCAGGCTGCACACGGCTGAGTCCGCCGGGCGGGACCTGCCTCTCCCTGGCCGCCCGGCGGGCTCAGCCGCACTGGCTAGGGTTCGTCCATGAGACGCCTCGTCGCCCTCGCCAGCGCCGCCGTCCTCACTGCGGGCGGACTGACCGCGTGCAGCGACGGGAGCGACGAGCCGGAGACGAAGGTCGTCGGGTCGCCGTCGGAGAGCGCCACCCCGTCGCCGACGGCCTCGCCCAGCGACAGCCCGACCCGGGACACGACGCCTCCGAAGGTGGTCGGCACGGTCGCGACCGGGCTCCAGGCTCCGTGGGGCATCGGCTTCCTGCCGAACGGCGACGCGGTCGTCACCGAGCGCGACACCACGAAGGTGCTGCTCCTCGCGGCCCCGTCGTACGACGTGAAGGAGGTCGGCAGCATCAACGAGGCCGTGGGGCTGGGTGACCAGGGCGGCGAGGCCGGCCTGCTGGGCGTCGCGGTGTCGCCGGACTTCGAGCAGGACCACCTGCTGTTCTTCTACTACAGCACCGAGAGCGAGAACCGGATCGTCAAGGCGACCCTGGAGAGCGGGCGCCTGGAGACCCCGACGACCATCCTCGACGGCATCCCGCGCGGGTTCATCCACGACGGCGGGCGCCTGGCGTTCGGACCCGACGGCTACCTCTACGCCTCGACCGGCGAGACCGGCTCCGGTGAGCTGGCGCAGGACAAGGACACGCCGGCCGGCAAGATCCTGCGGATCACCACCGACGGCGAGGCGGCGCCGGGCAACCCGGTGCAGGGCAACCCGTACTGGTCCTACGGGCACCGCAACGTGCAGGGCCTCGCGTTCGACGACCGGGACCGCCTGTGGGCCTCGGAGTTCGGGCAGGACACGTACGACGAGCTCAACCTGATCACCAAGGGCGCCAACTACGGCTGGCCGATGGTCGAGGGCAAGGGCAGCGGCGACAGCTCGCTGGAGGACCCGCAGGAGGTCTGGAACACCGACGAGGCCTCGCCGTCGGGGCTGGCCTGGCTCGACGGCTACCTCTGGATGGCCTCCCTCAAGGGCGAGCGGCTGTGGCGCGTCGACGTGACCGGCAAGCGGGCGAAGGACCCCACCGACTTCTTCGTCGGCGAGTACGGCCGGATGCGGACCGTCGCGGTCGCTCCTGACGGCAACCTCTGGGTGACGACCAGCAACACCGACGGTCGTGGCGACCCGCAGGACGGCGACGACCGGATCCTGCTCATCGAGCCCTGACGCCCTGCCTTACCTGGGCCGCACCTCGCCGGTCACGGTCGCGCGGCGGGCGGCCCGCCGCAGGGTGGCCAGGATCGCCGGACCGAGCACCACGACGGCGACCGCGGTCGTGATCGCGCGCATGGTGTCCCAGCTGCCCGTCGACGTCAGCAGGGTGTAGACGAGGAAGCGGTGCAGGTTGTCGACCAGCGCGGCGCCCGGCACGTACGACAGCGACCCCTCGTGCCCCGCGACGGCGATGCCCGCGATGTAGGGCCAGCCCGACAGGTTCATGAAGATCCCGAACGCGTACGACGCGACCACGGCGTACGCCGCGAGCATCGCGATCTCGGCGCGGCCGGTCACCCGGCGCGGCAGCAGCCCGGCGCCCATCCCGACCCACGCGGAGCAGAGCATCTGGTAGGGCAGCCACGGGCCGACCCCGGCGGTCATCAGGGCCGAGGCGAAGAGCGAGGTGCAGCCGAGCACGAACCCGAAGCCGGGGCCGAAGACCCGGCCGCCCAGGATCAGCAGGAAGAACGTCAGCTCGACGCCCGCGGCGCCGGGCGAGATGCCGCGCAGGATCGCGTTGGCCGCGCTGAGCACCCCGAGCACGGCGAGCACCCGGGGGTCGAGGCCGCCCTCGTTGAGCTCGGCGAGCACGACGGCGATCACCACCGGCAGCAGGCCGAGGAAGAGGAACGGCGGGTCCACGCGCTCGCCGGTGCCGGCACGCAGGAGCAGCGGCCAGCAGAGCATCATCAGCCCGGCGACCGAGGCGACGGTGAGCACCAGCGCGGAGCGCGGCGAGATGCGGACGGCGCTGGTCACGGCAGCCCCACAGGCAGCGCGGCCACGACCTCGTCGACGCGCAGCCACGGGGCACCGAGCACCTTGGTGACCTGCGGCGCGAACGCCGGGGACTCGGCGACCACCCGGCGCACCGGTCCGGAGGAGACGACCTCGCCGTCCGCGAGCACGACGACGTCGTCGGCGACCTGGGCCACGAACTCCACGTCGTGGGTGGCGACGAGCACCGCGTGCCCGTCGGCGGCGAGGCCGCGCAGGATGCCGGCCAGCACGTGCTTGGCGGCGTAGTCGAGGCCGCGGGTGGGCTCGTCGAGCAGCAGCACCCGCGGCCGCGAGGCGAGCACCAGGGCCAGGGCGAGCGCCAGGCGCTGCCCCTCGGAGAGATCACGGGGGTGCTGGTCGCCGGGGATGCCCGGCACCAGCCGGTCGAGCAGACCACGCGAGGCGCCGCTGCCCCCGTCGGCGGCCGCGCACTCCTCGTCGACGGTCTCGAGGTAGAGGAGGTCGGCCGCGTTCTGCGGCACCAGCCCGACCAGCGCCCGCCGGCCCGCCGGGGCCAGCGCGACCGGGTCGCTGCCGCCGACGTCGACGCGCCCCGCCGTACGCCGGCCGCTGCCCTGGACCGCCCACAGCAGCGAGGACTTGCCCGAGCCGTTGCGCCCCATCAGGGCGGTCACCCGGCCGGCGCCGAGGTCGAGGTCGAGGTGGCGTACGGCGACGGTCTGGCCGTGCACGACGTCGAGCGAGCGGACGGCGACGGCCGTGCTCGTCGCGGCCTCCTCCGCGACCACCGGTGGGGTGAGACGGAGGTCGCGGGCGCGCCGGCGGGCGTCACGGACGCTCAGCGGGAGGGGGCTCCAGCCCGCGGCCCGGCCGAGCTCGACGATCGGGGGCGCCACGGGCGAGTCGACCAGCAGGTCGCCCGGCTCCCCCACGGTGACGCGGCCGTCGCCGGTGAGCAGGCACATCCGGTCGACGAAGGGGATGACCCGCTCCAGCCGGTGCTCGGCGAGCAGCACCGAGACCCCGAGGTCGTGGACCAGCCGGGTGAGCGTGGCGAGCACCTCCTCGGCCGCGGTCGGGTCGAGCGCGGAGGTCGGCTCGTCGAGCACGAGCAACCGCGGGTGCATGGTGAGCACCGAGCCGATCGCGACCCGCTGCTGCTGACCGCCCGACAGGGTGCGCAGGTCGCGGTGGCGCAGGTCGGCGACGCCGAGCAGGTCGAGGGTCTCCTCGACCCGGCGGCGCATCGTCTCCGGCGGCAGGCCGAGCTGCTCCATGCCGTAGGCGAGCTCCTCCTCGACCGTGTCGGTGACGAAGCCGGCGGCGGGGTTCTGGCCGACGTACCCGATCGCATGCGCGCGCTCGCGCGGTGGCGTGTGCACGATGCTGGCGCCGTCGAGCAGCACGTCCCCGTCCAGCACGCCACCGGAGAAGCGCGGCACCAGCCCGGTGACGACGCCCAGCAGCGTGGACTTGCCGACCCCCGTCGGCCCGGAGACCAGCACCAGCTCGCCCTCGTCCACCACGAGGTCGACGGCGTCCAGCACCGGCGCGTCGGCGTACGAGAAGGTGATCCCGCGCAGCTCGATCACGCGGCCACCTCCTCACGCACGAGTACGGCGGCCGTGGTGGTCGTCCGCGCCTGCGGGGGCGAGCAGAGTGCGCCGAGCAGGGCCACCGCGCCGGCGGCGAGGGCGGCGAGGCTGATCGTGGGGAACGCGTCGAGCGCCGGGTAGGCGACGGCGACCTGGTGCTCGCTGATCCACCAGCCGAGGCCACCGACGATGACGCCCGAGGCGGTCACGGCCAGCTCCGGCCAGCGCCACGGGTCGGGGCGGTAGCGGGTCCGCTCGACGCGGCGCCCGGCGCTGCGCAGGCCGGCGACCGCGGCGAGGACGCCGACGGCGAGCATGGGCAGCGCCAGGACCCGGGGCGCGGTGTGGTCGAGGACGGCGTAGGTCCCGACGCAGATGCCGACCAGGCCGACCAGCATCAGGGCGCCGGTGGTGCGCCGCTGGGCGCGGGTGGCGTCGCCGGCGCGGCCGTAGCCGCGGGCGTCCATGCCGGCGGCCAGCGCGAGCGAGCGCTCGAGGGCGTCCTCGAGCACCGGCACGAGCAGGCGCCGCAGGCGGCCGACCCGCCCGGTCTCCCCCGCCCGGAGCGCCTGCGCGGCGCGCACCCGACGCATGCTGTCGGCGAACTGCGGCAGCACGCTCACCGCGACCACCAGTGCGGTGCCGATCTCGTAGAGCGCCGGTGGCACCGAGCGCAGCAGCCGCTTGGGGTTGGCCAGCGAGTTGGCCGCGCCGACGCAGATCACGATGGTGGCGAGCCGGAGCCCGTCGTACAGCGCGAAGAGCACGGCCTGGGCGTAGACCGGCCCGAGCAGCGTGATGCCCGCGACCCAGTCGGGCAGCGGGACCGACGGCAGGTCGAGCAGCACGCGGCCGCCGAACCAGCCGCCGAAGACCAGGCGGAACGCCACCCGGATCACCACGATCGCCACGCCGAGCCACACGTAGAGCCGGAACGACTGTCCCCACGGCTGCTCGGAGCGTCGCAGCGAGACGACGAGCGCGGCCACCCCGATGAGCATCAGCAGGATCAGGGGGTTGGTCGTCAGCGACGCCGCGACCGCCAGCCCGATGGCCCACAGCCACCAGGCCACCGGGTGCAGGTCGCGAGGGTGGTTCACGGTGCGGCGTTCCCCCGGCGGCGTACGACGGCGACGGTGCCGCCGGCGGCGAACAGCAGGATCACGACGACCGGACCGACCCAGGTCGGCAGGCCGCCGTCGGACGGGTCCGCCGGCTCGGCAGCTGTCGGCGTCGGGGTGTCGGACGGCGACTCGTCGACCTCGGGCGAGGTTGAGGGCGTGTCGGCGGCCCCGGTGGAGCTCGGCTCGGCAGGGCTGGAGGAGGCGCTCGCGGATCGACTCGGGGACGCCTCGGACGAGGGGTCCGTCGAGGGGCTCGCAGACAGGGTGGCCGACAGAGTGGTCGAAGAGCCGTGCGTCCCCGACGACGGAGAGGGCTTCGGCTTCTTGGTGGGCTTCTTCGTGGGCGCCGCAGACGGGCTGGGCGTCCTCGTCGGCGCCGCCGGGTGCGCGGTCGGGCTCGCGCCCGGAGCCGAGCGCGAGGCGCTGCCGTTCCACGAGAACGCGACGTACCCGCCGTCGGGGACGTGGAGCGAGCCCGCCGCGGTCGTGGCGTAGGTCCACCTGCCGGAGGTCCCGTCGGACCACCACAGGCCCCAGTAGGCGTCGGCCGGAGGCGTGTTGACGCACGGGTCGGACGCCGGCTGCCCGGAGACCTGGCAGACGAAGCCCGGCTGGCGCTGAACGTAGGACAGCGGGAAGCCGGCCGCCGAGAAGAGCGACGTCGCCGAGTCCCCACCGCCGCCGGCGACGCAGGCGGTCTGCAGGCCGCCGCCGAGCTGGTGGAAGTCCACGACGACGCTGACGCCGTCGCCGCTCGAACAGGTCGCGGCCGCGGCCGGCCCCGCGGGCAGCGTCAACCCCACCGCGGCGGCCACGAGGGCCGCCGCGATGAGGTGGAGAGCCGACCGGAACGGCCGAGGCACGCGACCGATCCTCAGCAGCTCGAGAGGAACTGCAGACCGGGCGCGGCCTGGGACGTCGCGCGTCGCCACTGGTCGCGGGTCTCGGTCGTGATGCCGCCCTTGATCGCGGACCGGTCGTAGGCGATCGCGCCGTTCTTCTGCTGGAGCTTCG
This sequence comes from Nocardioides sp. Root1257, assembly GCF_001425175.1. GTDB lineage: Bacteria > Actinomycetota > Actinomycetes > Propionibacteriales > Nocardioidaceae > Nocardioides. The sequence continues at coordinate 1,155,139 of NZ_LMDV01000001.1, forward strand.
CGACCCAGCGGGCAGCGCGCTTGGCCGGGACGCACTGGCCGGCCTGGCCGAGAGCCGACGCGGCGAGTCCGGTGCTGTTGGCGTTGGGCGCCTTGGTGCTCGGGCCGCCGCCGAAGCTGCCGTTGCGCTCCTGGGTGCGCACCAGCCAGCGCACCGCCGCGGCGATCGAGCGCTGCACGCGGGGGGTCGGGTGCTTGATGGACTGCAGGCTGAGCACCGCGATCGCCGTGGCGTCGGTGTCGGGCGCCCGGTTGGCCTTCGTGGCGCCGTCGCAGTTCTGGTTCTTCGCGGTCGCGTCGGCGAAGTAGAGCCGGAAGTAGCCGGGGCTGCACTGCTGCCGCAGCAGGAAGGCCACCGCCTCGTCGGCCTTGCCGGAGCGAGCCGTGCTCAGGCCACCGGCGGCGTACGCCTGACCCAGGGTGTTCGCGTAGTCGGTCCCGGAGGTCTTGTCCTGGAGGCGGCCGACGATGCCCTTCTTCGCGCTGATCCGGGCGCTGAGGCGCTGGACGAGGTTGGCCTTGCCGAAGCTCCGGGGATTGGCGCCGACGGTCTGGGCGAAGACGAGCGCCTTGGCGACCGACCCGGCGTACACGTCCGAGCTGGCGAAGTCGACGCCGGTGGTCCAGCTGTCCACGTGCTTCGCGAGCGCCCGGCTGCTCTGGCGGAGGGCCTTGCGGTGCCCGCCGATCGCGGCCAGCGCGAACCCGGTGTCGGCGGTGAGGCCGTAGTCGTCGAAGCCGTACTGGTCGTTGTGGACCAGGCCGCCGGTGAGCTGGCGATCGAGCCAGCCGCCCGCACGGTCCGAGGGTGCCGCCGAGGCGGACTCCGTCATCCCGGCGGTCAGGCCGAGAGCCAGCACTCCGGCCACGAGGGCGGAGGCAAGACGAGGCGTGCGCTTCATGTGTTCCTTCCCGCTGCTCAGCGGGAGGTGCTCGAGGTCGATCCCCGGGTCGCCACCCACCGTGTTCCACGACAGCGTGTGATCAGGACGCGTCGCGGCGGGTGCTCCGGCTCTACGGTTGCGGGTCAGCGCCGGATTCTCACCGGCTTCCCCCACCACGGGCGTGCATTGATGTGCCCGCGCAGCATATCCCGCGCGGGCCGGGCGCCGAATCGGCGCGTTACTGCAGCTTCTCGAGGATCAGCTCTCGGACCCGGCCGGCGTCGGCCTGGCCCTTCATCTCCTTCATCACCGCGCCGATGAGGGCGCCGGCGGCGGCCACCTTGCCGTCGCGGATCTTGTCGGCGACGTCCGGGTTGGCGGCGATCGCGGCGTCGACCGCGGCACCGAGCGCGCCGTCGTCGGAGACCACGGCCAGGCCGCGGGCGGCGACGATCTCCTCCGGCGTGCCCTCACCGGCGATCAGGCCGTCGAAGACCTGGCGCGCGAGCTTGTCGTTGACGGTGCCCGCGTCGACCAGCGCCTGGACCGCGGCCACCTGGGCCGGGCTGACGCCCAGCTCGGTGATGTCCACGCCCGCGTCGTTCGCGCGCCGGCCCAGCTCGGAGAGCCACCACTTGCGAGCAGCCTGCGGCGAGGCACCGGCGGCGACCGTCTCCTCGATCAGCCCGACGACGCCGGCGGCGATGACGTCGCGCATCTCGAGGTCGGTGTAGCCCCAGTCGGCCTGGAGCCGGGCCCGCTTCAGCAGCGGGTTCTCCGGCAGCGTGCCGCGGAGCTCCTCGACCCACTCGCGCGACGGCGCGACGGGCACCAGGTCGGGCTCCGGGAAGTAGCGGTAGTCCTCGGCGTCCGACTTCTCGCGACCGCTCGTGGTGATCCCGGTGTCCTCGTGCCAGTGCCGCGTCTCCTGCAGGATCGAGCCGCCGTCGTCGAGGATGCCGGCGTGCCGCTGCATCTCGTAGCGGACCGCGCGCTCGACCGAGCGGAAGGAGTTCACGTTCTTGGTCTCGGTGCGGGTGCCGAGGGTGCCGGCGCCCTTCGGCGCGAGCGAGAGGTTGACGTCGGCGCGCAGGTTGCCCTGGTCCATCCGGGCCTCGGAGACACCGAGCGCGACGATCAGGTCTCGCAGCTGGGAGACGTACGCGCGGGCCACGGCCGGCGCCTTCTCCCCCGCACCGGTGATCGGCTTGGTGACGATCTCGATCAGCGGGATGCCGGCGCGGTTGTAGTCGACCAGCGAGTGGTCGGCGCCGTGGATGCGGCCGGTCGCGCCGCCGACGTGCAGCGACTTCCCGGTGTCCTCCTCCATGTGCGCGCGCTCGATCTCGACGCGGAAGGTCTCACCGTCGACGTCGACGTCCATGAAGCCCTCGAACGCGATCGGCTCGTCGTACTGCGAGGTCTGGAAGTTCTTCGGCATGTCCGGGTAGAAGTAGTTCTTCCGCGCGAAGCGGCACCACTCGGCGATCTCGCAGTTGAGCGCGAGGCCGATCCGGATCGCCGACTCGATCGCCTTGGCGTTGACGACCGGCATCGCACCGGGCAGGCCGAGGCAGGTCGGGCAGACCTGGGTGTTGGGCTCGCCGCCGAAGACGGCCGGGCAGCCGCAGAACATCTTGGTGTTGGTGTTGAGCTCGACGTGGACCTCCAGGCCCAGCGCCGGGTCGTACGACGCCAGCACGTCGTCGAAGGCCACCAGGGTGTCCGTCATGCGTCCGCTCCGTTCAGTGCAGGGGCCTGGTCGAGCAGCGGGCCGCCCCACTGCTCCAGCAGCGCGGCCTCGAGCGCGGCACCGACGCGGTAGCAGCGGTCGTCGGCGAGCGCCGGCGCCAGGATCTGGAAGCCGGCCGGCAGGCCGTCCTCCTCGGCCAGCCCGCTCGGCACCGAGATGCCGGGCACGCCCGCGAGGTTGGCGGGGATGGTCGCGAGGTCGTTGAGGTACATCGCGATCGGGTCGTCGAGCTTCTCCCCCAGCTTGAACGCCGTGGTCGGCGCCGTCGGGGAGACCAGCACGTCGGCCTGCTCGAAGGCCGCCTCGAAGTCGCGCGAGATCAGCGTGCGGACCTTCTGGGCCTGGCCGTAGTAGGCGTCGTAGTAGCCGCTCGACAGGGCGTAGGTGCCGAGGATGATCCGGCGCTTCACCTCGTCGCCGAAGCCGGCGTCGCGGGTCGCGCGCATCACCTCCTCGGCGCTCGCGTCGGGCTTGCCCTCCGGCCAGACCCGGAGTCCGTAGCGCATCGCGTCGAACTTCGCGAGGTTGCTGGACGCCTCGGCCGGGAGGATCAGGTAGTAGGCCGCCATCGCGTGCACGAAGTGGGGGCACGAGACCTCGACGACCTCGGCGCCGGCCTTGACCAGCAGGTCGACCGACTCCTGGAAGCGGGTGATCACGCCGGGCTGCCACCCGTCGCCCGACAGCTCCTTGATGACGCCGACGCGGACGCCGCTCAGGTCACCGGCGGCGCCCTGCTTGGCGGCCGCGACGAGGTCGGGCAGCGGCTGGTCGATGGACGTGGAGTCCATCGGGTCGTGGCCGCCGATGACCTCGTGCAGGAGCGCCGAGTCCAACACCGTCCGGGTGACCGGGCCGGCCTGGTCGAGGGAGTTGGCGAGCGCGACGAGGCCGTATCGGGACACCCCGCCGTACGTCGGCTTCACGCCGACCGTGCCGGTGACGGCACCCGGCTGGCGGATCGAGCCGCCGGTGTCGGTGCCGATCGCGAGCGGTGCCTCGAACGCGGCCACCGCGGCGGCCGAGCCACCGCCGGAGCCGCCCGGGATCCGGTCCAGGTCCCACGGGTTGTGCGTGGCGCCGTACGCCGAGTGCTCGGTGGAGGAGCCCATCGCGAACTCGTCCATGTTGGTCTTGCCGAGGATCGGCAGGCCGGCCGCCTTGAGCCGCGCGACCACGGTCGCGTCGTACGGCGGGATCCAGCCCTCGAGGATCTTCGAGCCGCAGGTGGTGGGCAGGCCCTCGGTGGCGAGCACGTCCTTGACCGCGATCGGCACGCCGTCGAGGGCGGACAGCGGCGACCCGGCCGAGCGGCGCGCGTCCGACTCGGCGGCCTGGGCCAGCGCGCCCTCGGCGTCGACGTGCAGGAACGCGTGCACGCCCCGTCGATCAGTTGGCGTGTCCACGGCCGCGATGCGGTCGAGGTGGGCCTGGGTCAGCTCGACCGAGGTCACCTCTCCCGCGGCGAGGGCGTCGGCCATCTCGCTGGCGGTCTTGCGGATCCAGCCGCTCATGCCTCCTCCCCGAGGATGCGCGGGACCGAGAACCGCTGCTGGTCGACGGCCGGGGCGCCGGAGAGCGCCTGCTCGGGCGTCAGGCTCGGCCGCACGACGTCCTCACGGAAGACGTTGGTGAGCGGCAGCGCGTGCGACGTCGGCGGGATGTCCTCGCCGGCGACGCCGCTGATCGAGGCCACCGACTCCAGGATCACCGACAGCTGGGGTGCGAGGTGGTCGAGCTCGGCGTCGTCGAGGTCGATCCGGGCGAGGTTCGCCAGGTGCGCGACCTCGTCTCGGGTGATTTCAGGCATGGGGCCAATCCTAGGAGAAGACCGCGACCGGAAATTTCTGGGTGACCCCTGTCGATTTCCCGTCCCGACCGGCGTCGGGGGTGGTGACACTGCTCCTGAGGAAAGGATCCGCCATGAAGTACGTCCTGATGTTCACGGCCCGCCCCGACCTGCTCGCCTCGGTCGACCCCGCCCGCACCGAGGAGATCTACGCCCGCGTCTACCAGTGGTTCGGCGACAACGCCGCCCACCTGGCCGACAGCGGCGCCGAGCTGCACCCGGTCACCACGGCCACCACCGTGAAGTCGGGCGACGACGGGCCGGTCGTGGTCGACGGCCCGTTCAACGAGGCCAAGGAGGTCATCGGCGGCTTCTCGGTGCTCGACGTCGCCGACATGGACGCGGCCATCGCGATCGCGAAGACCTGGCCGCAGCTCGAGCTCCCGGGCATCGCCATCGAGATCCGGCCGATGGTCGAGGACTACTCGCAGTTCGAGTGAGCACAGCCGACCCGGACGGACTCCTCGCGCGCACCCTGCGCGAGGAGTCCGGCCTACTCGTCGCCCGGCTGTCGCGTCGCTTCGGTGACTTCGACCTGGCCGAGGAGGCGGTGCAGACCGCGGTCGTCGAGGCGCTGACCTCCTGGCGTCGCGACGGGGCGCCCGACCGTCCGGGCGCCTGGCTCCAGGTCGCGGCCGAGCGCAACGCCCTGGACGCCGTACGACGTGGGTCGCGGCAGCGGGCCCTGGCCGAGCGGGCGCCACCGCCTGAGGAGCCGCGCGACGGGACCGACGAGCGCCTGCCGCTGCTCTTCGCGTGCTGCCACCCGGCGTTGGCACCGGAGGCCCGGCTCGCGCTGACCCTCCGGGCGGTCGTCGGCCTGACGACGCCGCAGATCGCCCGCGCCTTCCTCGTCAACGAGACGGCGCTCGCCCAGCGGATCGTCCGGGCCAAGCGCAAGATCGTCACCGCCGGCATCTCGTTGACCGTGCCACCGCCGGACCAGCTGGCCGAGCGGCTCGGCGACGTGCTCCGCGTCGTCTACGTGATGTTCAACGAGGGCTTCGTGTCCTCCACCGGACCGTCCCAGGACCGCGACCTCGCCGCCGACGCCGTCTGGCTCGCGGGCGTCGTGGCGACCAGCCTGCCGCAGGAGGCCGAGGCCTGGGGTCTCGCCGCGCTGCTGACCCTCCAGCACGCGCGCGCCGGCGCCCGCTTCGACGCGCAGGGCCGCCTGGTGCTGCTCCGCGACCAGGACCGGACGGCGTGGGACCCGACCGCGCTGGCGGCGGGCGAGGACCTGCTCGAGCGGGCAGCGACGCTCCGCTCCCCCGGCCGCTACCAGCTCCAGGCCGCGATCGCCGCGTGCCACGCGTCGGCCGCCACCTGGGCCGAGACCGACTGGCTGCAGATCGTCACCCTCTACGACCTGCTCCTCGCTCACGACCCGTCGCCGGTCGTGCGGCTCAACCGGGCGGTCGCGCGCGCCCAGCTCGGCCCGGAGCAGGCCGCCCTCGCGCTCGGCGAGGTGGACGAGCTGGCGGACGAGCTCGCGTCGTACCACCTCTTCCACGCCACGCGGGGCCAGCTCCTCACGGAGCTCGGTCGCTCCGACGAGGCCGACGCAGCGCACCGGACGGCGCTCGGGCTGACCACCAACGACGCGGAGCGTCGGCTGCTGCTCACCCGGCTGCACCGGCATCCTCTGGAGGACGGGAGCTGAGCGCACCCAACCGAACCGGCCGACACCGCATCTGTCAGGGTGACCCGCTCGAGGAGGATCGATGGCAGCGATGACGGACGACGAGTTCGGCGAGTTCGTGCTGGCCGCGTGGCCGGGGCTCTACCGGACCGCCTACCTGATGCTCGGCGACCACCAGCTCGCCGAGGACCTGGTCCAGACGTCGCTCGCCAAGACCTACGCGTCGTGGCGCAAGATCGATGACCGGGCCGCCGCGCCGGCGTACGCCCGCGTCGTCCTCGCCAACACGGCCGCCTCGTGGTTCCGCCGCAAGGGCTGGCGCAACGAGCACCCGACCGAGGTGCTCCCCGACCCGGGCGTCGACCACGACTTCACCACCCGGACGGCGGTCGTCGACGCGCTCGCGACGCTCGCGCCGCGCCAGCGTGCGGTCGTCGTCCTCCGCTACTACGACGACCTCTCGGTGCGCGAGGTCGCACACGCCCTCGGCATCTCCGAGGGCACCGTGAAGAGCCAGACGTCGGACGCCCTCGCCCGGCTGCGCGACGTCCTCGACGACGAGGCCGCGTCGGTCCTCGTTCCCGCGGCCGATCCGGACGCCGTCGTCGGCCAGGGTCGCCGGATCCGGCGCGACCGGAGGATCCGGGTCGCCGCGGCGATCACCGCTGTCGTCGCCATCCTCGCCGTGGCGCTCGCCTCCGTGCTCGGACCGGGCCGCGATCGCGCCGAGAAGGTGCCGCCGGCCGGCGGCCCGCACGACACCGCCTGGGCGGTGGCGTCGGGCTCGACCGTCCAGCTCGGCACAGGCTCCGTCGTCGAGCTCGACGACGGACCGGTCGGCTACCTGTTCGACACGTCGGTGGGTGTGCTCGTGAACTACGGTCTCGACAACGCACCCTGGGGCAGCACCGCGCGATGGACGCTGATCCGACCCGACGGCACGACCCGGGACTTCCGCGTCGACACCGGAGGCCAGCAGCTCGTCGGCACGGATCCGACCCAGCCCTACATGGTGTACCTCGAGCCGACCGCCGCCCCGACCGAGTTCGACCTGGTCGTGCGCGACCTCCGCACCGGGCAGGTGAAGGACACGATCCCCGTCGAGGGGGCCGCTACCTGGACCGACAACCCGACGCCGGACGCCGACCTGGTCGGAGACCAGGTCTATCTGAACACAGACTCGTCGGCACTTGTCGTGGACCTGACGAGCCGACGTGTGACGCCGGTCGGCGCCCTGCCTGCGAAGGAGCCGCTGGCCATCGAGGGCAGCCACGCCCTAGTCACGAGTGGAGACCTGGGCTCGTCCGCAGAGGTGGTCGACATCGGCACGGGCCAGTCGGTCATGGAGTACAGCCAGGGAGACCGGTACCTCCAGCTGTCCCCGGACGGTCAGCACGTCGCCGCACTGCCGCGCCGCACCTGCGACAACGACAACGTGTGCGCGTTCGACCTGCCGACCGGCTACGTCTACGACCTCGGCACGGGGCACCGGGTCGAGGTCGACGTCGAGGGCGCGACGGCCGGCTGGACTCCGCGCGGCGACCTGGTCCTCGTCCGGCGGGACGACGTCTCTGTCTGCGACCCCGACAGCGGCGCCTGCAGCTCGACGACCCGAAGGCTGCCGGCGGACGACACTCCCGTGCTGGCAGACACCATCAACTGGTGACGCGGATCAGCCGAGCGCGTCAGGTCCGCTCTCCAGCAGCGCCTTGAAGCCGTCCTCGTCGAGGATCGGGACGCCGAGCTGCTCGGCCTTGTCGGCCTTCGACCCCGCGTTGTCGCCGATCACGACGTAGTCGGTCTTCTTCGACACCGACCCCGCGGCCTTGCCGCCCCGGGACAGGATCGCCTCCTTGGCGGAGTCGCGGCTGAAGTCGACCAGTGAGCCGGTCACCACCATCGTCAGCCCCTCGAGGGTGCGCTCGACGGACTCGTCCCGCTCGTCGGCCATGGTGACGCCGTCGCGCGCCCACTTGTCGACGATCTCGACGTGCCAGTCGACGCCGAACCACTCGATGACGGCCTCGGCGATCGTCGGACCCACGCCCTCGGCCGCCGCGAGCTCCTCCTCGGTCGCGGCCCGGATGGCCTCCATCGAGCCGAACTCGGTCGCGAGCGCCCGCGCCGCGGTCGGCCCGACGTGGCGGATCGACAGGCCGACCAGCACCCGCCACAGCGGCACCGACTTGGCCTTCTCCAGGTTGTCGAGCAGGCGCTGCCCGTTGGCGGAGAGCTGCGGCCCTTCCTCGCCCTTCTTCGGCGCCCTCGTGAAGAGTGGGGCCCGCAGCACGTTGTCGGGCGTGAGGTCGAAGACGTCGCCCTCGTTGGCGATCACCTCGGCATCGAGCAGCGCCGCCGCAGCCTCGTAGCCGAGACCCTCGATGTCGAAGGCTCCCCGACCCGCGACGTGGAACGTGCGCTCGCGGACCTGGGCGGGGCAGAACTGGTGGTTGGGGCAGCGCCGGTCCTTGTCGCCCTCCTTCTGCTCGACCAGGTCGGTGCCGCACGCCGGGCAGGTCGTGGGCGGCACCCACGGCTCGAGCCCCTCTGGCCGCAGCGCGAGCACCGGGCCGAGGATCTCCGGGATCACGTCGCCCGCCTTGCGCAGGATCACCGTGTCGCCCGGGTCGCCGGGACGGACGTCCTTGCGCTCGACCTCGTAGAAGTTGTGGAGCGTGGCGTTCTCGACCGTCGAGCCGGCGACCAGGGTCGGCTCCATGACGCCGTACGGCGTGACGCGTCCGGTGCGGCCGACGTTGACCCGGATCTCGAGGAGCTTGGCGTTGACCTCCTCGGGCGGGTACTTGAACGCGATCGCCCAGCGCGGCGCCCGGCTGGTGGATCCGAGGCGGCGCTGGAGGGCCACGTCGTCCACCTTCACGACGACGCCGTCGATCTCGTAGGGGACGATCGTGTGCCGGTGCTCGCCGGCGTTCTCGATGTACTTCTGGACCGCGTCGAGCGAGCCCAGCACTTTCACCTGCTCGGAGATGGGTAGCCCCCAGGCGGCGAGCGCCTCGTAGGCGTGCGACTGGGCCTTCGGCTCGAACCCCTGCCGGGCGCCGATGCCGTGGCAGACCATGCCGAGGGCGCGGCTCGCCGTGACGCGCGGGTCCTTCTGACGCAGGGAGCCGGCCGCCGAGTTGCGCGGGTTGGCGAACGGGGCCTTGCCCGCGTCGAGGAGCGACTCGTTGAGCCGCTCGAACGCCTCGACCGGCAGGAAGACCTCGCCGCGGACCTCGAGCAGGTCGGGCACCGGGAACTCGTCGGTGCCGGTGAGGCGGTGCGGCACGGCGTCGATCGTCTTCACGTTGGGGGTGACGTCCTCGCCGGTGGTGCCGTCGCCCCGGGTCAGGGCGCGCACCAGCCGGCCCTTCTCGTACAGGAGGTTGATCGCGAGGCCGTCGACCTTCAGCTCGCACAGCAGGGCCGGGTCGTCGACCCCGTCGCGCGCCAGCCGGGCGTGCCAGGCCTGGAGCTCGTCGTACGAGAACGCGTTGTCGAGGCTCTCCATCCGCTGGAGGTGGTCGACGGCCGTGAACTCGGTCGAGACCGCGCCGCCGACCTTCTGCGTCGGCGAGTCGGGCGTGCGGAGCTCGGGGAACTCCTCCTCGAGCGCCTCGAGGCGTCGGAGCCGTCGGTCGAAGTCGGCGTCGTCGAGGGTGGGGCTGTCGAGGACGTAGTAGCGCCAGCGCGCGTCCTCGATCTCCTCCGAGATCAGCCGGTGCTCCTCGCGGGGGTCGGTCATGGGTGCATTCTGCCGGTCGGCGCCGACAGCGGGCACCCACCCCGGGCGCCTGCGCGGCGTCCGAGCGGCGTCGAGCGGGGCTCAGAAAAAAACCTGAGAAATATCTGATTGGCCGGAATGAACCGGCCGTCCTAGTCTGTTGTCGATGAAACGAAACCGTTTCGTTTCATCCAGGTAAACGACAGACGACCACGCGAGGACGGCAGCGATGACCCCCAGCACCGAGCGCCCCCGCATCGAGGGCGACCGCGAGCAGGAGATCCTCGACGCGACCCTCGACGTCCTCGCGGAGGTGGGCTACGACCGCCTCACCATGGACGCCGTCGCCACCAAGGCGAAGGCGTCCAAGGCCACGCTCTACCGGCGCTGGACCAACAAGGTCAGCCTGGTGATCGAGGCGCTACAGCACACCAAGGGCCCTCACGACTCCCCCGTCCCCGACACCGGCTCGCTCCGCGGCGACCTGCAGCAGGTGTTCTGCGGCGTCGGCGGGCTCTCCGACACGACCAGCGTCGCCACCTTCGCCAGCGTGCTGACCGCGATCTCGCGGGACGCGGCCTTCGCGGAGGCGTTCCGGCGCGATGTCGTCGGCCCCAAGATCGCCGTCTCCCGTCAGCTCTGGGAGCGGGCCCGCGACCGCGGCGAGCTCCGGCCCGACATCGACCTCGACCTCATCGAACCCGCCCTGGCGGGGATCGTCCTGCACCGCGTCTTCGTGATGGGCGAGATCCCCGACCCCGACGTGATCACCCGTGTGATCGACCAGATCATCCTGCCGGCCGCCACCTGCGACCCGGCCCGAACCCAGACGACCCAGAAGGAAGACTGATGACTGACGTCACCACGTCCGAGGAGCAGACCTCGGGCAAGAAGATGCATCTGGGATGGGCGCTCGTGCTCATCTCGGTCGCACAGCTGATGGTGGTGCTCGACGGCACCATCGTGAACATCGCGCTCCCGTTCATCCAGAGCGACCTCGACATCTCGCAGGACAACCTGCGGTGGGTCGTGACCGGCTACGCGCTGGCGTTCGGCAGCCTGCTCCTCCTCGGCGGGCGGCTGGGTGACCTCTACGGACGCCGCAAGATCTTCATGATCGGCCTCGTGATCTTCGGCGTCGCGTCGATGCTCGGCGGCCTCGCCACCAGCGAGACCACCCTGCTCGCCGCGCGCGCCCTGCAGGGCCTCGGCGCCGCGCTCGCGTCGCCCGCCGCGCTCGCCCTGATCGCCACCACGTTCCCGGCCGGACCCGCCCGCAACCGCGCGTTCGCGGTGTACGCCGCGATGTCGGGCGTCGGCGCTGCCGTGGGTCTGCTCCTCGGCGGCTGGCTCACCGGCACGGCTCTCGACATCGGCAGCGTGCACATCGACGGCTGGCGGCTCACCCTGCTGATCAACATGCCGATCGGCATCGTCACCGCGCTGCTGGCACCGCGGTTCCTCAACGAGTCCGAGTCGCACCCCGGCGAGCTCGACCTGCCGGGCGCTGCCACCGGCACGCTCGGCCTGCTCGGCCTGGTCTACGGCATCAGCCGCGCCGGCACCGACGGTTGGACCGACACCTGGACGATCGCGAGCATCGCGGCCGGCCTGGCGCTGCTCGCCGCCTTCCTGTTCGTCGAGAGCCGGGTCGAGCACCCGCTGCTGCCGACGCGGGTGTTCGCCAACCGCACCCGAGCGGCCAGCTTCGTGGCGATGTTCTTCGCACCCGCCGCGATGTTCGCGATGTTCTTCTACCTGAGCCAGTACATCCAGACCGTGATGGGCTACAGCCCGATCAAGGCCGGCGTCGCGTTCCTGCCGTTCTGCGTGGGCCTGGTCCTGGCGGCCGGCATCTCGTCGAACCTGATCAACCGGATGGACCCGCGCATCCTGGCGGGCATCGGCACCCTGATGGCCGCCGGCGGCCTCTTCGGGTTCTCGCTCCTCCCCAGTGACACCACGCTGCCGATCGAGAACCTCCAGGGCAGCTACGTCACCGACCTGCTGCCGTACATCCTGCTGATGTCCTTCGGCATGGGGATGACGTTCGTCCCGCTCACCCTGACCGCGGTGCACCACCTGCGCGACGAGGACACCGGCATCGGCTCCGGCGTCCTCAACACCATGCAGCAGGTCGGTGGCGCGCTCGGCCTGTCGCTGCTCGCGACGGTCGCGACCCAGACGATCGACGACCTGGTCGCGAGCATCTCGAAGGCGGCCGAGCAGGCGGGTCAGGCCGGGGGGCCGATCCCCCAGGCGGTGTCCAACCAGATCTTCACGGCAGGCGCCACCGACGCGTTCCTCTTCGGCGCCATCCTGATGCTGGTCGCCTCGGCGGTCACCTGGGTCTTCCTCAACGTCAAGCACGAGGAGCTCGCCACCGACGGCCCGGAGGGTGCTCCGGTCCACGTCGGCTGATCCTGATCGGAGTCGTCCGCCTCTGGAGGGTCCCTGGACCCGCCTGAGGCGGACGTCCCGATTTCAGGCGAGTGCGTCCTCGAGTGCCTTCACGAAGGCGGGCAGGTCGTCGGGGTCGCGACTGGTGATCAGGGTGCCGTCCACGACGACCTCCTCGTCGACCCAGGTGCCGCCCGCGTTTCGTACGTCGTCGGCGAGGCTGTTGTAGCTCGTGAGCCGACGGCCCTCGACCAGCCCGGCCGACACCAGGAGCCACGGCCCGTGGCAGATCACGGCGAGCGGCTTGCCGGCGTCGAGCGCCTCGCGGGCGATCGCCCGGGCGCGGTCCTCGACGCGGATCCGGTCGGCGTTGACGGTGCCGCCCGGGACGACGACCGCATCGACGGATGACACGTCGAGGTCGTCGAGGGTGCCGTCGACGTCGACCTTCTGCGTCGGCGTCGTGTCGCCCTCGACCGCCTGGATCGGGTCGGTGCCGGTCGAGTAGATGCGCACCTCCGCACCCGAGTCGCGGAGCGCGTCGCGGGGCGTGACGAGCTCGGCCTCCTCGAAGAAGTCGGTCGCGATGATGGCCACGGTCTTCCCGGTCAGGTCGGTCATGGCGTCCAGGTACCCAGCGGGTGCACCGGGATGCGCTCAGCCGCTGAGGTTGGCCGCCGACGTCCGGACCAGGGCGAGGGCCTGCCGCACCCACGCCGGAGACGCACCCGCGAGCCCGCAGGTCGGGGTGACGACCAGCTGCTCCCCCACCTCGGCCGGGTCCAGGCCGAGCATGTCGAGCCAGCGCAGCACCCGCTCGGTGACCTCGGTGTCGGTGGGCGCGGTCGCCGGGTCGAGGGACGGCACGACGCCAAGCGCGACGGTCTCCCCGTCCTCGAGCGCCTCGGCGAGCGCGTCGTGGTCGGCAGCGGTCATCAGCCCGAGGTCGACCGAGATCCCACGCGCACCGGAGGTGCGGAGCAGCGGCAGCGGCGTCCCTGCCGCGCAGGTGTGGACCCACGGCTCGGCGCCCGCGTCGCTCACCGCGCCGAGCACCCAGGACAGCGCCTCGGAGGCCTCCGGCGGGTGCACGGTCCGGTGCCGTCCGAACCCGGAGGCGGTCGGCACCTTCCCCGCGAGCACGGCCGACAGCGCCGGCTCGTCGACCTGCACGACCAGCCGGTCGACGCCGGGCAGGCGCCGTCGTACGTCGGCGACGTGCGTGCCCACGCCCTCGGCCAGCGCCTGGGCCAGCTCCCGGCGCGCGCCGAAGTCGCTGAGCACCTTGTCGCCGCGCGGCTTCTCGACGCTCGCCGCCAGCGTCCACGGTCCGGCGACCTGGATCTTGAACGCACCCTCGTAGCCCTGGGTCAGCTCCTCGAGCGTGTCCAGGTCCTGCGCGAGCAGGCTGCGCGCCCGCCGGTGGTCGACGCCCGGCGCGTCGGTGAGGCGCCACCCGGCCGGCTGCAGGTCGGCGCCGAGCTCGGCCATCACGGCCAGGCCGCGACCGACGATGCCGGCGGTGATGCCGCGGTCGGGCAGCTCCGGCAGGTGGGGCAGGTCCGGGAGCTCGCCGAGGACGGTGCGGAGCGTCTCCTCGAGGCTCTCGCCCGGGTAGGAGCCGATCCCGGTCGCGGTCACCACGGGTGGGCACCGGTCGGCGGTGAGTCAGCAACCGAATCGACGGCGCGTGCGGCCCACAACGGTTGCCTGCTCACCGCTGCCCCGTCGCCGAGATCGTGGCCGAGCCCACCACTCTGCTGCCCTCGTAGATGACCGCGGCCTGACCGGGCGCGATGCCGTACGCCGGCTCGAGCAGCTCGATCTCGACCGTCTCGCCGACGCGCACCCGCGCGGGCAGCTCCTCGCCGTGCGCGCGGAGCTGGACCGTGCCGGACAGCGACCGCGGGACGGTGCCGCACCACCGCGGCTTGATGCCGCTGAGCCGGTGCACGGCGAGGTGCTCGCGCGGGCCGACGGTCACGGTGCCGGAGACCGGCTCGATGTCGAGGACGAAGCGCGGCTTGCCGTCGGGCGCCGGCCGGCCGATCCGCAGGCCCTTGCGCTGCCCGATGGTGAACCCGTAGGTGCCCTCGTGCTCGCCGAGCACCGCACCGGTCTCGTCGACGATCGCGCCGCCGTGGTTGGGAGCGCGGTCGCCGAGCTTCTCGCGCAGCCAGCCGGCGTTGTCGCCGTCGGCGACGAAGCAGATGTCGTGGCTGTCGGGCTTGTCGGCGACCAGCAGGCCGCGCTCGGCTGCTTCGCGTCGTACGTCGGGCTTCGTGGAGTCGCCGAGCGGGAAGAGCGAGTGCGCGAGCTGCTGCTGGTCGAGCACGCCGAGGACGTAGGACTGGTCCTTGCCGTGGTCGACGGCACGGTGCATCTCGATCAGCCCGTCGGCACCGGTGCGCAGCTGGGCGTAGTGACCGGTCGCGACGGCGTCGAAGCCCAGCCCGAGCGCCCGGTCGAGCACGGCGGCGAACTTGATCTTCTCGTTGCAGCGCAGGCACGGGTTGGGCGTGCGCCCGGCGGCGTACTCGTCCATGAAGTCCTCGACCACGTCCTCGTGGAAGCGGTCGGAGAGGTCCCAGACGTAGAACGGGATGCCGATCACGTCGGCGGCCCGGCGGGCGTCGTTGGCGTCCTCGATCGTGCAGCAGCCGCGGGCACCCGAGCGGTACGACGCCGGGTTGCGTGAGAGGGCGAGGTGGATCCCCGTGACGTCGTGCCCGGCCTCGACGGCGCGCGCCGCGGCGACGGCCGAGTCGACGCCGCCCGACATGGCGGCGACGACCCTCATCGCTTGGCTGCCCGGGCGCGCTCGACGACGGGCACGATCGCCTCGACGACGGCGTCGACGTCGGCCTGCGTCGTCGTGTGGCCGAGCGAGAACCGCAGCGAGTGGCGGGCCGCCTCCTCGTCGCAGCCCATCGCGAGCAGCACGTGGGAGGGCTGGGGAACGCCCGCGGAGCAGGCCGAGCCGGTCGAGCACTCGATCCCCCGCGCGTCCAGAAGCATCAGCAGGGAGTCGCCCTCGCAGCCGGGGAAGCCGAGGTGGGCGTTGCCGGGCAGCCGCTCGGCGCCGATCTCCGCGCCGTGGAGGTGGGCGTCCGGGACGGCCTCGACGACGCGCCGGACCAGGTCGTCGCGCAGCGCGGCGACCCGCGCGGCGTGCTCGGCCTGGTGCTTGACGGCGAGCTCGACCGCGGTCGCGAAGCCGGCGATCGCCGGGGTGTCGATGGTGCCGCTGCGGATGTCGCGCTCCTGGCCGCCGCCGTGGATCAGCGGCGTGACGTCGAGCTCACGGCGCACGACGAGCGCGCCGACGCCGTACGGGCCGCCGACCTTGTGGCCGGTGAGCGTGAGGGCGTCGACGCCGGAGCGGGCGAAGGCCACCGGCACCGCGCCGACGGCCTGGACGGCGTCGGTGTGCACCGGGATGCCGTGCGCGGCGGCGATCGCCACCACCTCGTCGATCGGCTGCAGCGTGCCGACCTCGTTGTTGGCCCACATCACCGAGATCAGGGCGACGGAGGCCGGGTCGCGCTCGACGGCGTCGCGCAGCGCGTCGACGTCGAGCCGGGCCCGCGAGTCGACCGGCAGACGCCAGACGGAGGCGCCCTCGGCGTCCTCGAGCCAGTGCAGTGGGTCGAGCACCGCGTGGTGCTCGACGGCCGTCGTGAGGATGCGGGTACGGCGCGGGTCGCCGGCGCGACGCGACCAGTAGACGCCCTTGAGCGCCACGTTGTCGGCCTCGGTGCCGCCGGAGGTGAAGACGACCTCGCCGGGGCGACAGTCCAGGGCCTGGGCGATGGTCTCGCGGGACTCCTCGACCACCCGGCGCGCGTGCCGCCCGGAGGCGTGCAGCGAGCTGGGGTTGCCCACCTCGAGGAGGTGCGCCGTCATGGCCTCGACCGCCGCCGGCACCATCGGCGTGGTGGCGGCGTGGTCGAGGTAGACGGTCCGGTCGTTCATGGCAACGACCAGGGTACGGCGGCTAGGAGGAAACAGCCGCAGCGAGGTTGCCGAGCGAGTCCTGGAGGGCCGACTCGGGCACCAGCGGGAAGCCGATCTTGGCCAGCAGCGCCTGGTCGGTGACCTTGCCCCAGTCGTAGGTCAGCCGGACCGTCGTGGCGTCCGAGCCCTCGGCCGTCAGCTCCCACACCCACTCCCATCCCGGCGGCTCGGTGTCGGCGGGCGCGGTCTGCCAGGCGAGCAGGTGGTTCTTGTCGTAGCCGGTGACGGTGTTGTCGGTCTGGTAGTCGCCACCCATGTGCGGCCCGGACATGTTCATCCGGAACACCTGTCCCGTGCCGGTGATCCGGTCGGTCTTCTCGTCGCTGAGGACGAAGCCGGAGCCGTCGAGCTCGGGGTGTCGCTCCGGGTTCGACAAGACGTCGAAGAGTGCCTGCGACGAGGCGTCGATGGTGCGCTGGACGGTGATGCTCGTGTCGGTGGACATGCCTCCACCGTTGCTCGCAACGGGCGCTCACTCAAGCCGGTGCACGAGATGACGGCGTCGGAGGTGGTTGCTCTTGCACTCGCCGGTCACTTGCGGGCGACCGTCGCGACGACGCCGCGGTGGTCGCTGCCGGGGATCGTGATGGTGTGCATGCCGAGCGCGGCCAGCCGGTCCCCGAGCAGCACGTGGTCGATCTGCGCGAGCGGCAGGCCGAGCACGTCGAAGCTGCCGGAGGTCGGCCAGGTCGGGTGCCAGCCGTCGTTGGCGAGCTCGCCGACGTCGCGGTAGCCCCGGTCGGCCAGCTCGCGCATCGGCGCGTGGTCGACGGTGGCGTTGAAGTCGCCGACGACGAGGTCGGGCTTCCCCTGCGTCACCGCGTCGACGACGTCGTCCAGGTCGTGGCTCCAGCCGGAGGTGTCCACCGGGTACGTCGGGTGCACCGCCTGCACCCGCAGGTCACCCATCGTGAAGGACCAGCTCCCGAGGGAGGTGGGCAGCCGCGCGGCGTCGGTCAGCGGGGTGGCGGCGAACGCCATCGTGCCCGAGGCCATCGTCCCGGGCAGCCCGACCCGGTACGGGAGCAGGTCACGCAGCCCCGCGCGGTCCATGTCCGCCAGCACCGCCGGAGTCACCTCCTCGAGCACCAGCAGGTCGACGTCGGCCTCGGTCGCGGCGCTCACGACCTCGATACCGTCGGCCTCTCCGAGCCGCAGGTTGGCGGTCATGACGACGAGGGGGGTCGCCCCGTCGGCGGCCGGCGGGTTCGCGCCGCTCACCTGCGGGGCGTACCACCAGCCGTGCAGGCCGAGTCCGACCAGCGCGACCAGCGCGACCGGGAGCGCCGCGTTGCGCCATCCCCGTCGGACGATCAGTCGCCCGAGCACGAGCAGCAGCACCACGCCGTACAACGGGAGCGCCCAGGGCGTGAACGCCACCAGCGCGATGCCCACCCGGCTGTCCGGCTCGGTCAGGCGGGCCGCGGTGAGCGCGACGGCCGGGAGGAGCAGGAGCCCGACGAGGATCCAGAAGACCACCACCCGCGCACGCACGCGCCGCAACCTACCGGTCCCGACGAGCCTGCGTCAGAGCAGCACGAGGTCGTCGCGGTGCACGATCTCGCGCTCGTAGCCCGCGCCGAGCTCGCGCTTGAGGTCGCTGGAGGTGCGGCCGAGCAGCTGCGGCAGCTCCTCGGCGTCGAAGTTCACCAGGCCGCGGGCGACCGGCGTGCCGTCGGGGGCCGCGATGTCGACGGGCTCGCCGGCGTGGAACGTCCCCTCGACCGCGGTGATGCCGGCGGCCAGCAGGGACGCGCGACGCTCGACCACGGCGCGTACGGCGCCCGCGTCGAGGACCAGGGTGCCCTTCGGCTCGGTGGCGTGGGCCAGCCACAGCAGCCGCGTGGGACGGCGCTTGCCGGTGGTGTGGAAGAGCGTGCCGACCGGCTCGCCCGCGAGCGCAGCGCCGGCGTTGTCGGCCGAGGTCAGCACGACCGGGATGCCGGCCCCGGTGGCGATCCGCGCGGCGTCGACCTTCGTCTGCATGCCGCCGCTGCCGAGCCCGGCGGCTCCGGTCTTCCCGATGCGTACGGCGCCGAGGTCGTCGACCGACGTGACCTCCGCGAGCAGGGTGCTGCCCGGCTTGCCCGGGTCGGCGTCGTAGAGGCCGTCGACGTCGCTGAGCAGCACCAGCAGGTCGGCGTGCACGAGGTGCGCGACCAGCGCCGCGAGCCGGTCGTTGTCACCGAACCGGATCTCGCTGGTCGCGACCGTGTCGTTCTCGTTGACGATCGGGAGCACACCGAGCTCGAGCAGCTTGGCGAACGTCTGGTAGGCGTTGCGGTAGTGCGAGCGCCGGGTCACGTCGTCCACCGTCAGCAGCACCTGGCCGGCGATGACGCCGTGCCGCGCGAGCTCCTCGGTGTAGCGGTGCACCAGCAACCCCTGGCCGACCGAGGCCGCGGCCTGCTGGGCCGGCAGCGCCTTCGGGCGCCGCTTCAGGCCGAGTGGCGCCAGGCCTGCGGCGATCGCGCCCGAGGAGACCAGCACGAGCTCGGCGCCGTCGACGCGCAGCTTCGCCAGCACGTCGACCAGGACCCGCACCCGCTCCGGGTCGATGCCTCCGGCCGCGGTCGTGAGGGAGGAGGACCCGACCTTGACGACGATCCGCTTCGCCTCGGTCACCTGGGTGCGGACGGTCATTCCTCGGGGTCGTTCCCGGGGTCGTTCTCGGCCCAGTCGGGGTCCTCGTCGCCGCCGATGTCGTAGGACGTGGGCCCGTAGACCTCGGGCTGGTCGAGACGCCGCGCGACGTCGGCGCGGGTCTCGCCCTCGGCGCGGTCGGGCAGCGCCTCCTGGATCGCCCGGCGCCGGTGTGCCGCGGGGCGGGAGTCGTCGAAGCGCTGGTCCTCGCCGCGACGGCTGAGGATCTCGGCGCCCGCGTCGATGCCGGGCTTGAAGTCGAAGACGACCGCGTTGTCCGGGTCGCCGATGAGGACGGCGTCGCCCTCCTCGGCCCCGAGCTCGACCAGCTTGCTCTCGACGCCGAGGCGGTTGAGGCGGTCGGCGAGGAAGCCGACGGCCTCGTCGTTGCTGAAGTCGGTCTGCCGGATCCAGCGCTCGGGCTTGTCGCCGCGCACCCGCCAGCCGTCGCTGGTCGAGGTGATCGTGAACTCGTCCTTGCCGTCGGCCGACGGCGGGCGCAGCACGATCCGGGTCGCCTCGACGGCCGGCTTCGCGGCGCGGGCCGCCTCGACGATGGCGGCCATCGCGAAGGTCAGCTCGCGCATCCCCTCGCCGGAGGCCGCGGAGACCTCGAAGACGGCGAGGCCGCGTCCGCGCAGCTCCTCGACGACGAAGCCCGCGATGTCGCGCCCGTCGGGCACGTCGATCTTGTTGAGGGCGACCAGTCGCGGCCGGTCCTCGAGCCCGCCGTACCGGCTGAGCTCGAGCTCGATGACGTCGAGGTCGTCGACCGGGTTGCGGCCGGGCTCGATGCTGGCGGTGTCGACGACGTGGACGATCGCGGCGCAGCGCTCGATGTGCCGCAGGAAGTCGTGGCCGAGGCCGCGGCCGTCGCTGGCACCCTCGATCAGGCCGGGCACGTCGGCGACCGTGAACGTCGTGTCGCCGGCCGACACCACGCCCAGGTTGGGCACGAGGGTGGTGAACGGGTAGTCGGCGATCTTCGGCCGGGCTCGCGAGATCGCGGCGATCAGGCTGGACTTGCCGGCGCTCGGGAAGCCGACCAGGCCGATGTCGGCGACGACCTTGAGCTCGAGCACGATCTCGAGCTCGTCGCCGGGCTCGCCGAGCAGCGCGAAGCCGGGGGCCTTGCGCTTGGACGAGGCGAGCGCGGCGTTGCCGAGGCCCCCGCGACCGCCCTGGGCGACGACCAGCTCGGTGCCCGGGCCCACCAGGTCCGCCAGGACGTTGCCCTGCGGGTCGGTGACCAGGGTGCCGTCGGGCACCGGCAGGACCAGGTCGGCGCCGTGGCCACCGTTCTTGTGGTCGCCGGCGCCGTGGCCGCCGGAGGAGGCGCTGCGCTTGGGGCTGTGGTGGTAGTCGATGAGGGTGGTGACGTCGGGGTCGACCCGCAGGATCACCGAGCCGCCGGGGCCTCCGTTGCCGCCGTCGGGGCCGCCGAGCGGCTTGAACTTCTCACGGTGGACCGAAGCCACGCCGTGCCCGCCGCGGCCGGCGCTGACGTGCAGCGACACCCGGTCGACGAAGGTGGGGACGGCCATGGTTCCTACTCTCAGTGGTACCCGTGCTGGTGCTGGGTGTGGTGCGAAACGACGAAGGGCGCCCCGAGACCGGGACGCCCTTCGTGCGAAAGCTGCTGGGTGAGCGTCAGGTCACTCGCCCGGGACGATGTTCACGACGCGGCGACCGCGACGCGTACCGAACTCGACCGCACCCGCGACCAGCGCGAACAGGGTGTCGTCGCCACCGCGGCCGACGCCGCTGCCCGGGTGGAAGTGAGTGCCGCGCTGGCGCACGATGATCTCGCCCGCGTTGACGACCTGGCCGCCGTAGCGCTTCACGCCGAGGCGCTGGGAGTTGGAGTCGCGGCCGTTCTTGGTGGACGCCGCGCCCTTCTTGTGTGCCATGAGGAGTGTCCTTCAGTGAGTGCGAGGAGATCTCGAGCCGGGGCTCAGAGGGAGATGTCGGTGACCTTGACCTGGGTGTACTTCTGGCGGTGACCCTGGCGCTTCTTGTAGCCGGTCTTGTTCTTGTACTTCTGGATGATGATCTTCGGGCCCTTGGTGGCGCCGAGGACCTCGACGGTCACGGACGCCTTGTCGAGCGCCTTCGCGTCGGAGGTGACGGTCTCACCATCGACGACGAGGACGACCGGGAGCGTGACCGAGTCGCCGGCCGCCGTGGTGACCTTGTCGATCTCGATGACGTCGCCCACGGCAACCTTCTGCTGCTTGGCGCCTGCGCGCACGATCGCGTACACCGCGGTCTCCTTCGTCGATCTCTTAGCTGTTCGGAACGTCTGGGTCCGGCACATCTGTCCGGGGCACAACGCTTGGTCGCGCCGCACAAAGACAGGCGCACAGAATGCGCACCGAGGGTCAATAGTACGGATCCGGGCGACTCACCGCAAAACAGCGGCCGCCCGGTCCGCGGGGTCAGCGCTTGCGCGTGCCCTTCTTCTTGATCGGGACGTGCTCGACGTGCGGGTGCTCGTCCTCGGCGGGCTCGTCCCCGGGCTCGGTGACGGCCGTCCCGGGCTCCACCGCACCGTGCTCCGGCGGCGCACCGACGCTGCCCAGGTCACCGGGAGAGGCGGGCGGCAGGTCCTCGGCCGCCGGCGGGCCGGCGGGCCGGGTCGCGGAGCGGCTGCGGGTCCGGGTGATGACCTTCGGCGGCTCGGGCGGGGCGACCGGCTCCACGACCGGCTCGGCTGCCGGCTCGGTGGCGGTCTCCTCGGCGGGCGCCTCCTCGGCGACGGGCTCGGGCACCGCGATCGGCTCCGGCTCGGCGGCCGGGCGCGGCGTCGTGCGCCGGCGGCTGCGGGTCGTCACCTTGGGAGCAGCCGGCTCCTCGGCGACCACGGGCTCGGCCTCCGGGGTTGTCTCGACCGCGGCGGTCTCCACGCTGGCGGTCTCCGGGCTGACGGTCTCCTCGGTGGGAGTCTCGTCGGCGGGGATCTCGTCGGTGAGAGCCTCGTCCTCGGTCGCCTTGTCCGCGTTCTCCGGGCGGGCCATGGCGGCGACGTCCTTCGGCGAGGGCGGCTTCGCGCCGCCGCCGTTGGTGGCGCCGTTGCCGTGGTCGTTGCCGGAGTCGTCCTGGCCGCGGCCACGGCCTCGACCGCGGCGACCGCCGCCGCGGCGGGGCTCCTCCTCGGCGTGCTTCGACTCGACCGGGGCGTCGTGGATGACCATGCCGCGGCCCTGGCAGTGCGAGCAGTTCTCGCCGAACGACTCGAGCAGGCCGGTGCCGATCCGCTTGCGGGTCATCTGCACCAGGCCGAGCGAGGTGACCTCGGCGACCTGGTGGCGGGTCCGGTCGCGGCCCAGGCACTCGACCAGGCGGCGGAGCACGAGGTCGCGGTTGGACTCGAGGACCATGTCGATGAAGTCGACGACGATGATGCCGCCGATGTCGCGCAGCCGGAGCTGGCGCACGACCTCCTCGGCCGCCTCCAGGTTGTTCTTGGTGACGGTCTCCTCGAGGTTGCCGCCGGAGCCGGTGAACTTGCCGGTGTTGACGTCGACCACGGTCATGGCCTCGGTGCGGTCGATGACCAGCGAGCCGCCGGAGGGCAGCCAGACCTTGCGGTCGAGACCCTTGGAGATCTGCTCCTCGATGCGGTACTCCGCGAAGACGTCGGCCTTGCCGCCCCGCCCGTCAGCACCCGGCTCGTAGCGCTCGAGGCGCTCCTCGAGGTCGGGGGCGACCTGCGCGACGTACCCCTGCACGGTGTCCCAGGCGTCGTCGCCCTGGATCACCAGCTTGGAGAAGTCCTCGGTGAACAGGTCGCGGACGACCTTGAGGGTCAGGTCCGGCTCGCCGTACAGGAGCTGCGGCGCGCTGCCCTTGACCTTGCTCTCGATGTCCTCCCAGCGGGCCTTGAGCCGCTCGACGTCGCGGGTCAGCTCCTCCTCGCTGGCGCCCTCGGCGGCGGTGCGCACGATCACGCCCGCGGAGTCCGGGACGATCTCCTTGAGCAGCGTCTTGAGGCGGTTGCGCTCGGTGTCGGGCAGCTTGCGGGAGATGCCGCTGGTGGTGCCGTCGGGCACGTAGACCAGGAACCGGCCGGCCAGGCTGACCTGGCTGCTGAGGCGGGCGCCCTTGTGGCCGATCGGGTCCTTGGTGACCTGGACCAGGATCGTCTGCCCGGAGGACAGCACCGACTCGATCTTGCGCGGCTGGCCGTCCTTGTGGCCGAGCGCGGACCAGTTGACCTCGCCGGCGTACAGGACCGCGTTGCGGCCCTTGCCGATGTCGATGAACGCCGCCTCCATGGAGGGCAGCACGTTCTGGACGCGGCCGAGGTAGACGTTGCCGATCAGCGACGTCTGGGACGCGCGGGCGACGTAGTGCTCGACCAGGACCTTGTCCTCGAGGACGCCGATCTGGGTCAGGTCGTCGCGCTGGCGCACGACCATCACACGGTCGACGGACTCGCGGCGGGCCAGGAACTCGGCCTCGCTGACGATCGGGGCCCGGCGGCGCCCGGCCTCGCGACCCTCGCGGCGGCGCTGCTTCTTGGCCTCCAGGCGGGTCGAGCCCTGGATCGAGGTGATCTCGTCCTCGGCGGAGCGCTGGCGGCGGACCCGGGTGACGGTGTTCTCCGGGTCGTCCCCGCCCTCTCCCCCGTCGTCACCGGCACGACGACGACGGCGGCGTCGCCGCGACGAGGGGCTCTCGCCCGAGCCGTCCCCGGCACCCTCGGCGGACTCGCCGCCGGAGGCGTCGTCGGAGTCGTCGCTCGAGTCGTCGTCGCTGGAGTCGTCGGAGCCGTCGCCGGCGTTCTCGCCCGGCTTGCGACGGCGGCGGCCGCCGCGCCGGCGCCGACGTCGGGCGGGACCCGAGCCGTCACCCGACTGCTCGTCGCCCTCGCCGCTCTCGTCGTCGGACTCGTCGGAGGCCTCGTCCTCGGCGGCGGGCTCGGTGGCCTCCTGCGCGCCGGAGCGGTTGCCGGAGCGGTTGCCGGAGGACTTCTTCTTCGGCGTCTGCTTCGGCTCGTCGGCCTCGGCCGACTCGTCGGCGGGCGTCTCGACCGCGGGGGTCTCGTCGACAGGCGCGGCCTCGGCGGTCTTGCGCGGGCGGCGCGTCGTGGTCTTCTTGGTCGCCTGGGGCGCCTGGAACAGGACCGCGGTGGCCGGCTGCTCCTCGGTGGCGGCCTCGGCCGCAGGGGCCTCGACAGCGGGCGCCTCGACGGCGGCGGCCTTCTTGGCAGCGGCCTTCTTGGCCGGCGCCTTCTTGGCAGCGGCCTTCTTCGCCGACGCCTTCTTGGCGACCGGCGCCTCGGCGTCGACGCCGAGGTCGAGCTGGCCGTCGTCGGCGGGCTCGGCCGGTGGGGCGGCCTTCTTGGCTGCCGCCTTCTTGGCGGGGGCCTTCTTGGCGGCCGCCTTCTTGGCGGGAGCCTTCGCGGCGCCTGCCTTCTTGGAAGCCGCCTTCTTGGCGGGCTTCTCGGCGGCCGCGGTGTCGGCTGCCTCGGTGGTGGTGTCTTCTCCGGCCTGGAGGTCGTCGGCCATCTGGTGCACTCCTAGCGCCCCGCGGCTCGCGCCGGGCGGTCCGACGTCACCCACCCGAGTACTCAGGGCGGACGACGCAAAGCCTTCGTGTGGCGGCGACACCCTCCGCAGGTGCGTCACCCGGGAGCAACGTCCGGCGCCTGCCGCGGTCGCTGGTCCGGATCCGGTAGGACCACTCGACAGGTCGCTGTCACCGACCCACCGGACGCGTCGCGGCGTGGCGACGATCGTGCCTCAAGGTGTGCCGGGCCACAGGGGGACCGGCCGAGAACGTCGTCGGGTCATCCCGAACGGCTGTCCGGAGCGACCACGGCGAGTATCGCACACGACACACCGGGAACCATCACCGTCGCCCGGACAGCGGGTCGCCGATCTCTCCCGTCTCCGCGTCGAGCGGGCCCTGGGCGAGGCGCGTGAGCAGAGGTGCGCCACCCGGTTCGAGGCCGGCGACGGACGCGAGGCCGGCGAGCACGTCGTCGGGACGGACGGCCGGTACGGCGTGTCGCAGCACCAGGTCGAGCCGGGCGCCGTCGGCGTGCTCGGCGGACGACAGCGACACCACCGCGGCCCGGCAGTCGAACTCCCGCAGCCCCTTCTTCGTCATCCGCTCGACGAGCACGGCCTCGGTGGCGAGGAAGGTCGCGACCGCGCTCGCGGACGCCTCGGGGTCGGCGGCGACGTCGACCAGCCAGTGGCTGCCCTCCAGCAGGTCGGCCAGGGACCCACCGGGCGACTCCACGACCGCGAGCACGTCGAGCCCGTCGGGCAGGGCCTCGTCGAGCTGGGCGTGGATGACGGCGGGGTCGACGACCTCGGCGAGCCCGATCTCGACGTACTCGGCCTCGCTGGCGGCGCCCGTCGGCGAGGCGCCAGCGTACGAGATCCGCGGGTGCGGGTTGAAGCCCGACGAGTACGCCATGGGGAGGCGGGCGCGGAAGATGGCCCGCTCGAAGGCCCGGCTGAAGTCACGGTGGCTGGTGAACCGGAGCCGCCCGCGCTTCGCGTAGCGGATCCGGAGCCGCTGGACGGGCGGGGCTTGTTGCTCGGGCTGGGCACGCACCGGTCAAGGTTACGGGGCCGAGGCGGCCTTCATCGCAATCGACGGGTAGACGGTGCTCACCCGGTGCCCGCCCAGCCAGGTGGTCAGCCGCTCGGCCTCGGCCGCCAGCGCGGCGCGGGCGTCGGACCCGACGTCCTCGAGCAGGTTGAGGACCACGACGCCGTCGGGGTCCTGCACCCAGCAGCCCACGATCCGACCGTCCCACCAGGCGGTGGTGCCGGCGTTGCCGTTGGTGTCGAACAGCTGCGGTCCGAGCGTGCCCAGGTAGAAGTCGCGCTGCTTCCAGCCCATGACCGTCGGGTCGAGCACGGGCAGCAGCGCGCCCCACGGCTCGAGCTCGTCCTCGGCGTCGAGGTCGTCGGGGAGCAGCCAGCCGGTGCCGCCACCGTCGAGACCCACCTTCACGGCGGCGACGTCGGCGAGCGCGGCCCGGACGGCGCCCTTGGTCGAGCCGAGCCACCAGACGATGTCGGCCTCGGTGCCAGGGCCGAAGGTGACGAGCCAGCGCCGCACCAGCTCGGCGTACCCCTCCCGCTCCGGGAGGCGCTCGGGCAGGTCCCCGCCGTCGGGGCGAAGCCAGCTCGCCATCGCGGTCCACTGCGGGCGGGCGGTGCGCCAGTGACCGCCGTTGCGGCCGCGCACGATCCGTCCCTCGACCCCGAGCTGGGTCAGGACGCGGGGCGCCACCGCGACGTTGGCCGTCCAGTTGCCGCTGCCCTGGTCGACGCGGCCCGCGAGCTCGGGCACCTCCTCGCGGAGCTGCTGTGCGGAGCGCTCGGCGCCGCCGGCGAGGTGCGCGAGCGTCGCGACCCCGGCGGCGTCGAGCCACGCGGCGCCGTCGGTGGCGATGCCGCCCGCCTCGACCTCCTTGACCAGCCGGGTGCGGTGGGCGGCCGCCACCCGGGCCGACGCACTCCCCCAGGCGGCCGGCAGCAGGTCGCGCGGGAAGACGAAGAGCGTGCGCCGCATCGCGAGCTGCTTGACCAGGGACCGGTCCTCGTAGAGAGCACGGTCGACGTCGGCCACGGTCACCCCGTCGACCCGCGCCCAGAGGGAGAGGTAGACGGACGGCGCCTCGGTGGCGTGCAGGACGGTCATCGCCTCGGTCGCGGCGACCGGATCGGCGGCGTGGTGGCCCGGCGCCAGCGCGTGGCGGCGTCCCAGGCGGTGGCGTCTCTCGACATCGGTGACCACTCGCATGCGGAACATCCTGCCGAAGACCACCGACGGCGCGGATGAGAGCATCGGGCCAGTGAGCACTACCGCGCGTCGGGCGACGACGCTGATCCTGGTCGGCATCGTCCTGCTGTCCCTCAACCTGCGCCCCGCGGCGGTGAGCGTCGGCCCCGTGCTCGACGAGATCCGCGACGCGTTCTCGATGAGCGGCCCCACGGCCGGGCTGCTGACCTCGTTGCCGGTCATCGGCTTCGCGGTGTTCGGCGCCCTGGCGCCGGCCGCCGCGCACCGGATCGGGCTGCACCGGGTCACCCTGCTCGCGCTGGTCGCCGCCGTCCTCGGTCTCACGGGCCGCGCGCTGACCGGGAGCGAGACGCTCTTCCTGCTCCTGTCACTGGTCGCCCTCGGCGGCATGGCGATGGCCAACGTGCTGCTCCCCTCGCTGGTGAAGCTGCACTTCCCGGACCGGATCGGGTTCGTCACGGCGATCTACACGACCGCCCTCTCGACCGGCCTCACCGCCGCACTCGTGCTGACGGTGCCGATCTCGGACGCCGTCGGCGGCTGGCGCTGGGGCATCGGCTCCTGGGCGCTGCTGGCTGCGGTCGCCGCGGTCCCGTGGATCGGGCTGTCGACGCGCGACCGGCACCTGGACCGCACGCCGCGCACGATCTCGTTCCGCGATGTCGCGCGCACCCGGCTCGGCCTCGCGATGGCGCTCTTCTTCGGCCTCCAGTCGCTGCAGGCCTACGCGATCTTCGGCTGGTTCGCCTCGCTGTGGCGCGACAACGGGTACGGCGCGACGACGGCCGGCGTCCTCGCCGGGCTGGTCGCCGGCACGTCGATCCCGCTGTCGCTGTGGCTGCCCAACGTGCTCGTGAAGTCCGACCAGCCGCGACGGGTGCTCTTCGTCGTGATCGCCACCTACCCGGTCGGGTACGTCGGCCTGATGATCGCCCCGCACTCGCTCGCGATCCTCTGGGCGGTCGTCATCGGCGTGGGCACCGTGACGTTCCCCCTGATCCTGACCCTGATCGGGCTGCGCGCCCACACGCCCGAGGGCACCGCGGCCCTGTCGGCGTTCACCCAGTCGACCGGCTACCTGATCGCGGTGGCCGGACCCTTCGCGGTCGGCGTGGTGCACACCGCGACCGGCGGCTGGACCGTGCCCCTGGTGATGCTGCTGGTGCTCGCCCTGCCGCTCTTCGCGCTCGCGGCGTACGTCACGCGGCCGGTGTACGTCGAGGACCAGCTGCAGAACAGCCGCCGGTAGTCGCCGGCGTGCGCATCGGCTGACACACGACGCAGCCGGCTGCGCCGGTTCGAGGTGCCTGGTGTGTCACCCGACGAGCGGCCCCCGGGTCAGACGACGGACAGCGGCAGCAGCTGGCGGCCGGTGGGGCCGATCTGGATCTCGGTGTTCATCTCCGGGCAGACGCCGCAGTCGTAGCAGGGCGTCCAGCGGCAGTCCTCGACCTCGACGTCGGAGCTGCCGTCAGCCACCGCGAGGGCGTCCTCCCAGTCGGCCCACAGCCAGTCCTTGTCGAGACCCGAGTCGAGGTGGTCCCAGGGCAGCACCTCGTCGTAGTCGCGCTCGCGGGTGGTGAACCAGGCGAGGTCGAGGCCGGAGCCCGCCAGCGCGGACTCGGCGCTCTCAGCCCAGCGGTCGTAGGAGAAGTGCTCGCTCCAGCCGTCGAACCGGCCGCCGTCGCGCCACACCTGCTCGATGACGGCACCGACGCGACGGTCGCCGCGGGAGAGCAGTCCCTCGATGATGCCGGGCTTGCCGTCGTGGTAGCGGAAGCCGATCGCGCGGCCGTACTTCTTGTCGTCGCGGACCGTGTCGCGCAGCTTCTTGAGCCGCTCGTCGGTGGTCTCGTGGTCGAGCTGCGCGGCCCACTGGAACGGCGTGTGCGGCTTCGGCACGAACCCACCGATGGAGACCGTGCAGCGGATGTCGTTGCGACCGGAGACCTCGCGCCCCTTGGCGATCACCTTGCGCGCGAGGTCAGCGACCTGCAGCACGTCCTCGTCGGTCTCGGTCGGCAGGCCCACCATGAAGTAGAGCTTCACCTGGCGCCAGCCGTGGGAGTACGCCGCCGCGACGGTCTGGATCAGGTCCTCCTCGGTGACCATCTTGTTGATCACCTTGCGCATCCGCTCGCTGCCGCCCTCGGGCGCGAACGTCAGGCCGGAGCGCCGGCCGTTGCGGGAGAACTCGTTGGCCAGCGAGATGTTGAAGGCGTCCACGCGCGTCGACGGGAGGGACAGCGAGACGTTCGTGCCCTCGTAGCGGTCGGCCAGGCCCTTGGCGACGTCGCCGATCTCGGTGTGGTCCGCGGAGCTCAGCGAGAGCAGCCCGACCTCCTCGAACCCGGACTTGCGGATGCCGTTCTCGACCATGTCGCCGATGGTCTCGATGGAGCGCTCGCGCACCGGGCGCGTGATCATGCCGGCCTGGCAGAAGCGGCACCCGCGGGTGCAGCCGCGGAAGATCTCGACGGAGAAGCGCTCGTGGACGGTCTCGGCCAGCGGGACCAGCGGCTTGGCCGGGTAGGGCCAGGCGTCGAGGTCCATCAGCGTGTGCTTGCGGACCCGGAACGGGATGCCCGGTCGGTTGGGGACGACGGCCTCGATGGTGCCGTCGGCGGCGTACGCGACGTCGTAGAAGCGCGGGACGTAGATGTTGCCGCTGACGGCCAGGCGCCGGAGCACCTCGTCGCGGCCACCCGGCTCGCCCTCGGACTTCCAGTCCCGGATCACCTCGGAGATCGCGAGCACGACCTCCTCGCCGTCACCGAGCACGGCGGCGTCGAGGAAGTCGGCGATCGGCTCGGGGTTGAAGGCCGCGTGGCCGCCGGCGAGCACGATCGGGTCGGCGTCCGTGCGGTCGGCGCTGTGCAGCGGGATGCCGGCGAGGTCGAGGGCGTTGAGCATGTTGGTGTAGCCGAGCTCGGTCGAGAAGCTCAGGCCGAAGACGTCGAACGCCCGGACCGGACGGTGGGCGTCGACGGTGAACTGCGGGATGGGGCCCTGCTCGTCGCCGGTCCGCATCACCTGCTCCATGTCGGGCCACACGGCGTAGGTGCGCTCGGCGACGATCCAGTCACGCTCGTTGAGCACTTCGTAGAGGATCTGCACGCCCTGGTTGGGCAGCCCGACCTCGTAGGCGTCGGGGTACATCAGGGCCCAGCGGACGGTGTGACCGCCGTCGGGCGCGCAGTCCCAGTCCTTGACGGTGGAGTTGAGCTCGCCACCGACGTACTGGATCGGCTTGGAGACCGAGGGCAGACGGGGCTCGAGACGGGCGAAGACCGACTCGGGGGCGCTGGCGGGCGCGGACATCAGAGAACCTCGCGGGGCTGGGAAGGCGGAAGCACCCAGCGTACGTCCGGCGGGGGTCGCGCAGCGAACCGTCAGCCCGGAGTCAGTCGGCGTCGGGCGCGAGCTCCTCGAGGGCCGCCCGCGCGATCGGCAGCTCCTCCTGGGCCAGGGCGATCAGGTCCTCCAGCCCGGCCACGCCGTACCTGTTGGCGACGTGCTGCACGGCGTCGACGATCTCGGGCTCGTAGTCACGGTCCGTCATGGCTCCATCCAAACAGACCGTCGGGTCAGAGCGGGGGCTCGGCGTCCGCCTCGGCGCGTGCGGCGGCGCTCGCCGAGGTGGCTCTCAGCTCGACGGCGGGGAGCAGCAGCAGGATCAGGAAGGCGAGGACGCCGACGCCGGCGGCGAGCAGGAAGACCTGGTCCATCGACTCGGCGAAGCCCACCTTGAACGGGTGCGCGATGACGGCGGGCAGCTGCTCGATGAAGGAGGAGTCGTCCTGGACCTGGGCGATCACCGAGGGGTCGAGACCGTGCCCGGCCGCCACCGCCTGCTGCCACTCCGGTGTCTGCGACTCGTCCTTGATGGCGTCGGCGATGTTGCCGCCGACGGTGCTGAAGAGCACCGACAGGAAGACCGCGACGCCCAGCGTGCCGCCGATCTGGCGGAAGAAGGTCGCCGAGCTGGTGGCGACGCCGATCTCGGTCGGCGGCACCGAGCTCTGCATGATCAGGAGGAGCGGCTGCATGCAGTTGCCGAGCCCGAGCCCGAGCACCAGCATCGACAGGCTGACCCACAGGAGCGAGGTGTCGGCACCGCACAGCGAGAGCAGCACCAGGCCCACGACGACGAGCGCGGACCCGACGATCGGGAAGAGCCGGATGTGGCCGGTGCGCGAGATGACCTGGCCGGCGCCGATCGAGCCGGCCATCATGCCGGCCACCATCGGCAGGGTGAGCAGGCCCGCCTCGGTCGGCGAGGCGCCGTGCACGATCTGCATGTAGAGCGGGAGCAGCATGATGCCGCCGAACATGGCGACGCCGACGGTGAGGCTCGCCGCGATGCACACCGCAGCCGAGCGGATCCGGAAGAGCCGCAGCGGGATCAGCGCGGCATCGGCCATCATCCGCTCGGCGAGCACGAAGCCGACGACACCCACGACGCCGATCGCGTAGCAGGCGAGCGAGCGGGGCGAGTCCCAGCCCCAGTAGCGGCCCTGCT
Source organism: Nocardioides sp. Root1257 (assembly GCF_001425175.1). GTDB lineage: Bacteria > Actinomycetota > Actinomycetes > Propionibacteriales > Nocardioidaceae > Nocardioides. The sequence goes on from NZ_LMDV01000001.1 coordinate 1,186,348, forward strand.
CGGCGACCGTCAGCAGTGGCACGAGGCCAACGACCAGCGCGACCGCGCCCCACCAGTCGATGCGGACGTGGCGCGGGGTGTGGTGGATGTGGAGGGTACGGAAGACGACGGCCAGGGCGGCGATGCCGATCGGGACGTTGACCAGGAAGACCCAGCGCCAGCCGTCGAGCCCGAGGATGGTGTCCTGGCCGGCGAAGAAGCCACCGATGAGCGGGCCGAGCACGCTCGAGGTGCCGAACATGGCCATGAAGTAGCCGGTGTAGCGGGCCCGCTCCCGCGGGGACACGATGTCGCCGATGATCGCCAGCACGAGCGTGAAGAGTCCGCCGGCCCCGAGCCCCTGGAAGGCGCGGAATGCCGCCAGCTGGTACATCGTGGTCGCGAACGAGCAGAGCGCCGAGCCGACGATGAAGACGGTGATCGCGAACATGAAGAGCTTCTTGCGACCGTAGTTGTCGCCGAGCTTGCCGTAGATCGGCGTCGTGATCGTCGCGGTGATCAGGTACGCCGTGGTCACCCAGGCCTGCACCGACAGCCCGTTGAGGTCGTCGGCGATGGTGCGGATCGACGTGCTCACGATCGTCTGGTCGAGGGCGCCGAGGAACATGCCGAGCATCAGGCCCGAGAGGATCGTGAGGATCTGCCGGTGGGTGTATTCGCCGGTCGTGGCGTCGGGTGCCGGTGCCGCCACCGGGCTCGCGTTGTCGTTCATCGCGCGCAGCCTAGGGCAACCTATTCCGCAGCGACCCCCACCAGGTGCCCGTGCCGCACCTTGGCCTCCAGGTAGCGGCCGTTGCTCGCCGAGCGGTGCACCGCGGTCGGCACCCGGCGCGTGACCTCGATACCGAGGGCGGCGAGCTGCCCGGTCTTGTCGGGGTTGTTGGTGAGCAGCGCGACGCGCCGCTCCCCCAGCGCCTCGAGCATCTGCGCGGCGACGGTGTAGTCGCGCTCGTCCTCGCCGTACCCCAGGGCGACGTTGGCCTCGTAGGTGTCCAGGCCGGCGTCCTGGAGGGCGTAGGCGTCGAGCTTCGCGTAGAGCCCGATGCCGCGTCCCTCCTGGCGCAGGTAGAGCAGGTAGCCGCCGACGTCGGCGATCCGCTCGACGGACTCCCGAAGCTGGGGCCCACAGTCGCAGCGCGCGCTGCCGAGCACGTCGCCGGTCAGGCACTCGCTGTGCACCCGCACCAGCGGCTCGCGGCGTACGGCGGGCCCGAGCCTCAGGGCCAGGTGCTCGCGACCGTCCGTGAGGCCGTCGAAGGTCACCACCCGCGCGGCGGTGGACCAGCCGTCGGCGAAGCGCAGCGGGAGCGGGAGCTCGGTGCGGATCGATGCGGTCATGCGGACTCCTCGAAGCGGTCGGAGAGCCGGTAGCGCAGCAGCACGACCTCGCCGATCCGGCGTACGTCGGCCAGCGTCGCCGGGGTCGCGGGCCCGAACGGGAAGGGGCCGTCGTCGACGAACCGGCGCGCGGCGGAGTCGCCGACGAAGAAGGGGGCCACGACCAGCTGCAGCTCGTCGGCGACGTCCTCGACGAGGAACTGGGTGTGGATGGTGCCGCCACCCTCGACCATCAGCCGCTCGACGCCGCGCTCGCGCAGGTCCTCGGCGAGCCGGCGCATCGAGACCCGGGGTCCCCCGTCGACGACGGTGGCGACCGCGCCGAGGCGGGACCTCGCCTGCGCGACGTACGGCGACGGGCTGTAGACGAGCTTCTCGGCGTCACCGGTCGTGAAGAACCGCGCGCTCGGGTCGAGGTCGGCGCGGCAGGTGACGGTCACCTTGAGCGGCGTCGGCTTGAGCCCGCGGGCGACCCGGTCGAGCTGGCGGTCGGGGTGCCGGACCAGCAGGCGCGGGTTGTCCTTGCGGACCGTGGTGGCGCCGACCAGGATCGCGTCGCAGCCGGCGCGCACCTCGTCGACCCGGTCGAGGTCGGCCTCGTTGGACAGGATCAGCCGCTCGTCGCCGGCGCTGTCGAGGTAGCCGTCGATGGACATCCCGCAGCTGAGGACGGTGTAGGGACGCTCAGGCACGCGCGACCCCTCTCGCGAGCAGGACGCCGCCCGGCAGCGTCGCGACCAGGGCGAGGACGCCGTACAGCACGGCGACCGTCGCTCCCTGGGCGGCGCCGAGCCCGGCGGCCGCGAAGGCCCAGGCGGCCACCCCCTCGCGCGGGCCCCAGCCCGCGACGTTGAAGGGGATGGCGGCGGCGAGCATGACGAGCAGGGCCAGGGGCAGCAGCTCGACCAGGGACGCGTCGGTGCCGGCGGCCCGGGCGGCGACCAGGAAGACCAGCACGTGCCCGGCCGACGAGAGCAGCGAGGCGGTGACGACGGCGGGCCAGCGCACCAGGGCCGCCACGATGACGACGACGAGAAGCACGGCCGCCCACGGCGCCGGCCCGACCAGGAGCACCGCGCCGGCGGCGAGCACCTGCACGGCCTGGCCGGACCCGCGGTCGGCGACGACGGGCAGCGTGCCGTGCCGGACCGCCCGGTGCACGTCGCCGAGCACGCCACCGGGCAGCGTCGCGTTGAGGAACTGCGAGCGGTAGTAGGCCGCGAACGCCTCGCGCAGCGGCACGTCCACCCCGAGGCCGCGGGCGAGCACCCGCCAGCGCCAGGCGCAGCAGAGCGTGGTCGCGGCGGTGAGGACCACGGCGGCGACGAGCGCGGCCGGACCCGCCGAGCGGACCGCCTGCACGAAGGGCCCCGGGCCGACCCACCAGAGCACGACTGCGAGGACCACGAGGCCACCGGCCACCTTCGTCCGGCGGCTCACGGTGCGACCTCCACGAGGGCGCCCGAGACGAGTGCGGCCGTGCGCGACCAGTCGCCGAGGGAGGTACGCCGCGCCCGCGCGGCCTCGCGCAGGGCGGCGCGGTGGGCGTCGTCCGTCAGCCAGCGGCGCAGCGCGCCGGCGAGGGCGTCGGGGTCGCCCGGCGGCACCAGCACGCCGGCGTGGCCGACCGCCTCGTGCACGCCACCGACATCGCTCGCGATCACCGGGACCCCGCGCGCCAGCGCCTCGGTCACGACCATCCCGTAGGTCTCGGCGCGCGAGGCGAGCACCAGCAGGTCGGCGTCGGCGTACGTCGCATCGAGCTCGGCCCGGGTCTGCGGTCCGGTGAGGTGCACGGCGTCGCCGACCCGGGCGGCGAACGCCGGCTCGATCTCCGTCGACCCCACGCCCCGGCAGGTCCAGGCGAGGTCGCCCAGCCCGTCGAGCGCGTCGGACAGCACGTCGTACCCCTTGAGGAACGTCACCGCCCCCACGCACAGCAACGTCCCGCCGGAGGCCGAGCCCGCCGCCGGTGCCGCGACGTCCACCCCCGGCTCCGCGACGCGGACCCGCGACGGAGCGAGGTCGTACCACTCGAGGAGCCGCCGTCGCGTCCACCGGCTCGTGGTGACCACGCCCGCGGCGGCCCGCAGCACGTCGCGCTCCCAGGGGACCACGGGGCCGCGGGGCATGTGGACGAGCACGACGATCCGGACCCGGGCCGCTTCCTCGACCAGCGCCGGCGACGCGAGCAGCCCGTCGACGAGCGCGAGCGCACCGTCGGGGACGGTGCCCGTCGAGGTGTGCTCACGGGCGGCCCAACCGGCGTCGGCGAGGCCGGCGATGACGCGGCGGTCGTAGACGTTGCCGCCGCTCGGTCGCGCCGGGTCGTCGATCCCGGCGGGCACCACGACGTGGACGGTCCTCACAGCGACCTCTCGTAGCCCGCCCACGCGACGTGGGACTCGTGCAGCGTGACGAGGAGCCGCTCCGGGGCGCCGAGCTCGCCGACCCGGTCGGCGAGCCGGTCGGCGACGACCTTCGCCAGCACCTCGGTCGAGGTGTTGGTGCCGGCGAGGTCGGGCTCGTCGTCGAGGTTGCGGTAGGTCAGGGCGCCGAGCACCTCGTGCAGCACCTCACCGGCCCGGCCGATGTCGACCAGGATCCCGTCGGGGCCGAGCTCCGGGCCGGAGAACGTCGCGTCCACGACGTACGTCGCGCCGTGCAGCCGCTGCGCCGGTCCGAACACCTCGCCGCGCAGGCTGTGGGCGATCATCATGTGGTCGCGGACGGTCACCGAGAACACGTCAGGCCTCCTGCGGGTAGCGGATCGTGTGGCACAGCGCCGGGAGCTCCCCGGACGCCAGGGCGACCAGCACGTCGGGCAGGTCGGCGAAGTCGGACTCCCCCGTCAGCAGCACGTCGTACGCCGGGTCGCGCAACACCCGGAGCGCCATCGCCAGCCGGTCGGTGTGGGTGCGTCGGGACCGGCCGGCCACCACCCCGACCTGGCTCGAGCGGATCCGCAGCCGTCGCGAGTGGAACGCGCCGCCGAGGCGGAGGTCCACGCCCCGGTCGCCGTACCAGCTCAGGTCGAGCACCGTGCCCTCCGGCTCCAGCAGGTCGAGCGAGAGCTGCAGCCCGGCCGCCGACGCGCTGGTGTGCACCACCGCGTCCCGCCCGCCGGGCGCGTCCCCCGGGGTCGCGAACGCGACACCGAGCCGCTCGGCGACGCCCGCGCGTGACTCGTCGACGTCGACGAGGGTCACCTCGAGCTCCGGGATGCCGGCGAGCAGGCGGGCCACGCAGCACCCGACCATCCCGGCCCCGACGACGGCCACCCGGTCCCCGACGAGCGGCCCGAGGTCCCACAGCGCGTTGAGCGCGGTCTCGACCGTTCCCGCGAGCACGGCCCGGCGGGCGGGCACGCCGTCGGGGACCTCGACCACGGCCGACGCCGGCACGACGTACGCCGTCTGGTGCGGGTGCAGGCAGAACACGGTGCGGCCGAGGAGCGGGTCGGGCCCGGCCTCGACGACGCCGACACTGAGGTAGCCGTACTTGACCGGGCCGGGGAACGACCCGTCCTGGAACGGGGCCCGCATCTCCTCGCGCTGGCTCTCCGGCACGCCGCCCCGGAAGACCAGCGTCTCGGTGCCGCGGCTGACGCCGGAGTGACGGGTGCGCACCCGGACCTCGCCCACGTCCGGCCCGGCGAGCGCCACGGGACGGATCTCGCCGTGCCCCGGCGCGCGGACCCAGAACGCCGCCTCCGTGAACCCCGGCGGTGCGGTCTCCGTACGACTGGTCACACCCCACACACGGAGGCACCGTGCCGCTGGTTCACCGTCCTGCCGACCTCATCACCGGCATCCGGGCTGCCCTCGCGGTCGTGATCGCGGTCCTCGGCCCCACCGGCCGGGGGCTCACGCTCGTCGTCGTGGCGCTCGCGCTGGACTGGGTCGATGGGCAGGTCGCGCGTCGGACCGGCACCACCAGTGCGTTCGGCGCGCGCTTCGACATGGAGACCGACGCGTTCCTGATCTTGGTGCTCAGCGTGTACGCGGCCGCCGAGCACGGCTGGTGGGTGCTGCTGATCGGGGCGGCTCGCTACCTGCTCTGGCTCGCCGAGCGGGTGCTGCCGTGGCTGCGCCGGCCGGTGCCGCCGCGCTACTGGCGCAAGGTCGTCGCCGCGGTGGCCGGCATCGGGCTGGCGATCGCGGTGTCCGGACTGCTGCCTGCGGCGGCCGACGAGGCGCTGCTGCTCGGCGTGCTCGCCCTGCTCGCGGAGTCCTTCGGCCGTGACGTGTGGTGGCTGTGGCGCACCCGCACCGAGGAGGTGGCCTACCCCCGCGGTGGCGGCGTCACCCTGCTGGCGCTGGGTGCGGTCTGGCTGGCGCTCACGCTCCCCCAGGAACCTGGCGACCTGGTGCGGCTGCCGGTCGACGCCCTGCTGCTGCTCGCGCTCGCGCTGCTCCCCTGGCGGGGACTGCGTCGTACGGCGGCGCTCCTGCTCGGCCTCGTGCTCGGCGTGGTCGTGGTGCTGCGGGTGCTCGACCTCGGCTTCGAGCGGATCCTGGACCGGCCCTTCGACCCGACCGCCGACTGGGTCTACCTCGGGCCGGGCGTCGGTGTGCTGGGCGACTCGATCGGCGTCCCGGCCGCGCGCGCGGTCGCGGTCGTCGCGGTCCTGCTCGTCGTCGCCGTCCTCGTGGCGCTCCCGCTCGCCACGGTCCGGGTGGCCGGCACCGTCACGCACCACCGGCGGACCGCCGCGGTCCTCTCCGGGGTCCTCGTCCTCGCCGGCCTCACCCAGATCGGCTCGACGAACGCCGCGGCACTCGCCTACGACGAGGTCGCGCAGGTGCGGGCCGACCTCGCCGATCGGGAGACGTTCGGTCGCGAGATCGCGGCGGACCCCTACGCGGACGTCCCCGGCTCCCGCCTGCTGACGGGGCTGCGCGGCAAGGACGTGCTCATCGTCTTCGTCGAGTCCTACGGCCGGGTCGCCGTGCAGGGCACGTCGTACTCACCCGGCGTCGACGACGTCCTCGACCGGGGCAGCCGACGCCTGCACCGGGCCGGGTACGCCGCCCGCAGCGCCTTCCTCACCTCACCGACCTTCGGCGCGGCCAGCTGGCTGGCCCACTCGACCCTGCAGTCGGGTGTGTGGGCCGACAGCCAGCGTCGCTACGACCAGCTCCTCGGCGCCGACCGCCTGACGCTCACGTCGGCGTTCGGCCGGGCGGGCTGGCGCACGGTCTTCGACGTGCCGGCGAACACCCGGGACTGGCCCGAGGGTGCGGACTACTACGGCTTCGACCATCTCTACGACTCCCGCGACGTCGGCTACCGCGGCCCGGAGTTCGGCTACGCGCCGATGCCCGACCAGTACACGCTCAGCGCCTTCCAGCGCCTCGAGCTCGACCCCGCGGACCGCCCGCCGGTGATGGCGGAGATCGACCTCGTCTCCAGCCACCACCCGTGGGCGCCGTCGCCGCTGCTGGTGCCGTGGGACCAGGTGGGCGACGGGTCGGTCTTCGACGGCTCGCCGACCCAGCCGGGCTCGTCGGACGTGCAGACGCTCTACGGCCAGTCGATCGAGTACACGATGGACACGCTCGTCTCCTGGCTCGAGCAGCAGCCCGACCCCGACCTCGTGCTGCTGGTGCTCGGTGACCACCAGCCGCACTCCTACGTCTCGGGCGCCCACCCCGGCCACGACGTGCCGGTCTCGGTCATCGCGCGCGACCCCGGCGTCGTACGCCGGATCGCCGACTGGGGCTGGCAGCCCGGGCTGCACCCGTCTCCGGACGCGCCTGTGTGGCGCATGGACACGGTGCGCGACCGGTTCCTGGAGACCTTCAGCTCCTGAGGCTCAGCCGTCGAGCCGGAGGACCGGCTGACCGTCGGCGGCGCGCACCTCGACCGAGGCGATGTCGTCGGTGTCCAGCGCGGTCGCGCCGGTGAGGTGCATGGTCCTGCCGGGCAGCGCCTTCCAGGTCGCCACCTGCTCGACCGCCCCGTCCGTCGTCCGCACGACGAGCGAGTACGTCGGCGCCGGGTCGTCGTGGTGGTAGCCACCGCTCGGCTCGTCGTAGCTGCAGGTCAGGTCGAGGCGGGTGCCCCACGCGACCGAGGTGAGCGCGACGCTGGCGTCGACCCGGTCCTGGTCGAGGGGCGTCATCGTCTGCGAGACGGCGGTCGGGGGCGGCTCGTCCTCGGAGGCCACCGCAACCACGGTCGCGCTCGCGGCGGCGACTGCGACCACGGCGGCGGCAGCGGCCAGCCCGACCGCCCAGCGCCGGCGGCGCTGCTGGCGGCGTACGCCGTCGACGAGGCGCGGCAGCAGGGTCTCGGGCAGGGGCTCGGGCGGGGGTGCGGACTCGACCTCGTCGAGCGACAGCCGGCCGAGCAGGCCGGGCAGCCCGGCGATCTGGCGCACCGACGCGGCGCACTCGGGGCAGGTCGCGAGATGACGCTCGAACGCGAGCCGCTCGGCCGGTGGCAGGGCGCCGAGGACGTAGGCGGCGTCGTCGTGCGCGAGCTCGCAGCCATGCAGGTCGTTCATGCCACCACCCCCATCTCCTCGAGCGCGAGCCGCAGCGCGCGCAGCGCGTAGTGCGTGCGGGACTTGACCGTCCCGGGCGGGACGCCGAGGCGCTCGGCGGCCTCGGCGACGGGCAGGCCCCGGTAGTAGCACTCCACCAGCACCGCGCGGTGCTCGGCCGAGAGGCGCTCGAGTGCGTCGGCCACCACCCACGAGAGCAGCACCTGGTCGGTGCGGTCGGCCTCGCCGGCCCCGTCCGGGACCTCGGGGACGGACACCTCGCTCTGCGACCGCTTGGTGCGCCACTCGTCGATCACGATGTTGCGGGCCACGGTGAAGAGCCACGCGCGCACCGAGCCCTGGGACTCGTCGAGCGCCGGCATCCGGCGCCACGCGCGCAGCAGGGTCTCCTGGACGACGTCCTCCGCCCGCGCCCGGTCGTGGCCGGTCAGGCGCAGGCAGTAGCCCCACAGCGCGGGCGCGTGCTCGTCGTGCAGCTGCTGCATCAGCGCCACCGGGTTCCCCGGGCTCTCCGCCATCTCCACCTCCACCCCTGACACGGACGGTACGGCGCCCGGGTTCAGTCGGAGGGTGTTCAGGTGGAGCCCGGTCAGCCGTGCTTCTCCTCGAGCGCCTCCGTGAGCAGGCCGACCAGCGCCTCGAGCTGGACGTCGACCGAGGTCGCGACCGTCTCGCCGGCGCCGTCGAGCGCACGGGCCGCGAGGCCGGCCTTGCTGTCGATGAGCTCGGCGATCCGGGTGTCGATCGTCTGCGCGGCGATGATCCGCCACGCGGTGACCGGCTCGGACTGGCCGATGCGGTGCACCCGGTCGATGGCCTGGGTCTGCTCGGCGTCGGTCCACGAGAGCTCGGCGAGCACCAGGTTGGACGCGACCTGCAGGTTGATGCCGACGCCGGCCGCGGTCAGCGAGCAGACGATGACCTCGACCTCCGGGTCGTTCACGAAGTCGGCGATGTTCTGCTCGCGGGTCTTGGTGCTCTGGTCGCCGCGGATCGAGGAGTAGCGGATGCCGCGGCGGGCGAACGTCTCCTCGGCGGTGTCCATCACGTCGATGTGCTTGGCGAAGAAGACGACCTTGCCGACGCTGCGGGCCAGCTGGGCCGCGTAGTCGGCGGCGAGCGCCGACTTCGCCTGGCCGATGTGGCGCATCATCGTGAAGACGTTCTCGCCCGACGTGCTGTCGGTGTCCTCGCGCTCCCAGGTCGCGACCTGGCGCACCAGCGCGTGGTCGATGCCCTCGACAGTCCGGCCCGACGTACGGGTCGCGAGCGCCGTCTCGTAGCGCTCGACCATCCGGCGGGCCAGCTCGCGCTCGGCGTCGCGGATCGAGCGACCGACCTCGCCGTCGAGCTCGACCGGCAGGTCGGCGACCCGGCGGGCCGGGATGTCGGCGGCGACGTCGACCTTGCGGCGGCGCACGATGCCCATGTCGACGACGCAGCGGCGTGCGGCCGGGTAGAACGCCGGGTCGGCCGGCGTCAGGCCGGTCTCCTCGAGCGGACCCATCAGCTCCGCGAGCGGCTTCTTGTCGTCGATCCAGCCGAGGAACTGCCAGATCGCCCGGAAGTCCTCGATGTCGTTGATCAGCGGCGTGCCGGTCAGCGCCATCAGCAGCGGCCGGACCGTGCGCTGACGGATCTGCTCGGAGAGGTGCAGCACGTGCTGCGAGCGCTGGGAGGACTTGTTCTTGATGAAGTGCGCCTCGTCGACGACCATGCCGCGGAAGCCGTGGTCGGCCATCCAGCCGACGTGCCGGTCGAGCACCTCGTAGTTGACGACCACGATGTCGGCGAAGCCGTCGATGTCCTCGCCGTCGCCGTGGATGACGGCCACCGCGCGGTGGGGGGTCCAGATGCCGGCCTCGCGGGCCCAGTTCATCTTGACGACGTTGGGCACCACGACGAGCAGCGGGAACGCCTTCGCGGCCTCGGCGGCCAGCAGCGACTGGGCGGTCTTGCCGAGGCCGGGCTCGTCGGCGAGCAGGAAGGTGCGGTGCCCCTGGCGCGCGGCCTCGACCAGCTGCGCCTGGTGGTGCATCAGCTCGTGGGAGCCCGCGGCCTGCAGCGACGCGGGCTCGGGCAGCGCCATGCACGAGGTCGCGCCGGCGCCGGCGAACTCGAACGAGCGGAAGAGCGGGCCGAGCAGCTCCCAGGTCGCGAGGCGGTGGGTCAGCGGCTTGCGGCCGATCGCGGAGAAGTCGGGGGCGAGGAACGGGTTGGCGAGCCGGCGGGAGACCACCGACTGCGGGACGACCCGGCGCTCGTGGTGGGTCTCGACGGCGGTCTCGTCGACCTCCGGGACCTCCTCGACCTCGGCCTCGAGGCCGGCGGCGGCGATCATCTCCTTGCGCAGCTCCTTGGCGGCGTCGGAGATGACGGCGTCCTCGGCGAGCAGCGTGAAGAGGGTGGAGTCGCGGGCGGCCGTCTTCGCGAGGATCGTCGCGATGCCGTCGAGCCGCTTGAGCTGCTCGTTGCGCTGCGCGTCGGTGAGCTCGGTGTCGCCCTTGACCCGGATCCGCTCCTCGCGGGCGAGGAGCGCGACCACCTGGAACTTGGTGCGCACCCCCGGCATCGCCGAGCGACGCTCCACGGCGTTCTCGACCTCGCGCACGGCGCGGGCGAGGACCGGGATGATCCCGTCGTTGTCGAGCGGCCGACGCCGTCCGTTGCGCTGGTTGCCCCCGCGCTGGGACGAGGAACGCTGCGCGTTGTTGCGCTGCGACGTACGGCGGCTGGCCGTCTGCTGCTGGCCCGATCGAGCCAAGGACCCCTCCTCGGAGTGGCGGCCACGGGCACAGTGGGCGACGGATCGCACCCACCCAGCCCCGTGACCGGGACGTACAGACGTCGGACGAGACGGCCGGCAGGCCGACTCCCCGACGCGAACCGGACGGCGATTGCGGCAGCCGAACGGAGGAGACGCGGACCCGACGGGTCCGACGTCCCCGCCATGGTAGCGCGCCGTCCCCGCGCGCCGCACACCGATGCGGCCAGCGGGCGGAACATACTGCAGCCATGGCGCGCGGACTGCGGGCGTGGCTGCTGCCCGAGGGGCAGCGACGGACCCTCGACGAGCTGACCGACGACCTCGACCTCCGCTCGGGCGATGCGACGGCGAAGCGGTCGGCGTTCTGGACCATGCTGACGCTCTCCGCGGTGATCGCGTCGGCCGGCGTGCTGGCCGACTCCACCGCGACCGTGATCGGCGCGATGATCATCGCCCCACTGTCGACCCCGATCATGGGCATGGCCGTCGCGGTGGTGAAGCAGCAGCGCAACTGGTCGCTGCTCTACGTCACGCTCGGTTCGCTCGAGGTGATCGCGATCGGCGCGATCGCCGTGCAGCTGCAGCCCGGCATCGTGCTGCTCGACAACTCGCAGATCTCCGGACGCACCTCCCCCGGCCTGGTGGACCTGGTCGCGGCACTCGCGACCGGGCTCGCCGGCGCGGTCGCCCTGGCTCGCCGCGACGTCGCCGCGGTGCTCCCGGGCGTGGCGATCGCGATCTCCCTGGTCCCGCCCCTGGCGGTGGTCGGGGTGTGCCTGGGCGCCGGCGAGCTCGAGCTGGCACTCGGAGCACTGGTGCTCTTCCTGTCGAACACCCTGGCGCTGGTGCTCGCGGGTATCGCCATGTTCACGCTGCTCGGCTACACCGACGAGGCGCTGGTCCGCGCCGACCGCTTCCGCGGTCGCACGTACGTCGTGCTGGCCGTCGTCGGTGTGCTCGTCACGATCCCGCTCGCCGCCAACACGGTGGCCACCTTCGTCCTCACCCGGTGGGAGAACGACGTCCAGGACACCGCCGAGACGTGGCTCGCAGACACCCCGGACGCCCAGGTCACCGACGTCGAGTTCCACGCACTGGTGGCCTATGTCTACGTCCAGCACTCGGGTGAGCTGCCGTCGTACGCCCGCCTGCTCTCCGAGCTCGGCGACGTGCTGCCGGACGGCATCAAGGTCGTGGTCGACTCGACTGTCGGCCAGGAGGTTCCGATCGGGACCGTGGGCGACGGGTGATCAGACCGTGAAGTCCACGCCCTGCGCGAGCGGCAGCTCGCCGGAGAAGTTCACCGTGTTGGTGGCCCGACGCATGTAGGCGCGCCAGGCGTCCGAGCCGGACTCACGCCCGCCTCCGGTCTCCTTCTCGCCGCCGAACGCGCCGCCGATCTCGGCGCCGGAGGTCCCGATGTTGACGTTGACGATGCCGCAGTCCGACCCTTCGGGAGACAGGAAGAGCTCGGCCTCGGCCTGGTCGGAGGTGAAGACGCTCGACGACAGTCCCTGGGGCACCGCGTTGTTGAGGTCGATCGCGCCGGCGAAGTCGTCGTAGGGCAGCACGTAGAGCAGCGGCGCGAAGGTCTCGCGCGCCACGACCTCGGTCTGGGCGTCCATCCGTACGATCGCCGGGCGCGCGTAGAACGCGTCGGGGGCGACGTCGTCGAGGGCCCGGCCGCCGCCGGCGACCAGCTTGCCGCCGTCGCCCGTCGCCGCCGAGATCGCCGACTCCATCGCGTCGTACGCGCGCTGGTTGATCATGGGGCCGACCAGGGTGCCGTCGGCCATCGGGTTGCCGATCGGCAGCCGCCCGTACGCCGAGGCGAGCCGGTCGGTCAGCTCGTCGACGACGCTGGTGTGGGCGATCACGCGCCGCATCGTGGTGCAGCGCTGGCCCGCCGTACCGGCCGCGGAGAAGACGATGCCGCGGACCGCGAGGTCGAGGTCGGCGCTGCCGGAGACGACCGCCGCATTGTTGCCGCCGAGCTCGAGCAGGCTGCGGCCGAAGCGCTCGGCGACGCGCGGTCCGACGAGCCGACCCATCCGGGTCGATCCGGTGGCGCTGAGCAGGGCGACCCCGGGGTGCTCGACCAGCGCCTGGCCGACCTCAGGACCACCGAGCAGCACCTGCGACAGCGCCTCGGGTGCTCCCTGCTCGGCGATCGCCCGCGCCAGCACGGCGTGGCAGGCCAGCGAGGTGAGCGGGGTGAGCTCGGAGGGCTTCCAGACGACCGGGTCACCGCAGACGAGGGCGACCGCCGTGTTCCACGACCAGACCGCGGCGGGGAAGTTGAAGGCGGAGACGACACCGACCACGCCGAGCGGGTGCCAGGTCTCCATCAGCCGGTGGCCCGGCCGCTCCGAGGGCATCGTGCGGCCGTAGAGCTGGCGCGACAGCCCGACGGCGAAGTCGCAGATGTCGATCATCTCCTGGATCTCGCCACGGGCCTCGGAGGTGATCTTCCCGGCCTCGATGCTGACCAGGACGGCCAGGTCGTCCTGGTGCTCGGCGAGCAGCTCGCCGAAGCGCTTCACCAGCGCCCCGCGCGCCGGCGCCGGGACCTTGCGCCAGGCCCGGAACGCCTCCTCGGCGCGGCCCACCGCCTCGTCGACGTACGCCGCGTCGCGCCACGCCAGCGTCGTGACCTGCTGGCCGTTGATCGGCGAGCGGGTCTGCACGTCGCCCGCGAGAGCATCGACGTCGACCCCGCAGCGGCGGGCGGTGTCGAGGGCCAGCGCGGACAGCTCGGACTGGGTGGGGATCGTCATGGTCCGTTCCTACACGATGTTGAGCTCGGGCCGGACGCCGCGGTCGGCGAACCGGTCGGCCGACAGCGCGGCGACGTCGACGACCGGATCGCGACCCAGGACCAGGTCGCGCAGCACCTCGCCGATCGCCGGTCCCATCAGGAAGCCGTGGCCGGAGAAGCCGGTGGCGTAGAGGAAGCGGGAGACCCCGGCTGCCTCTCCCACCAGCGCGTTGTGGTCGGGCGTCATCTCGTAGAGCCCGGCCCAGCCGGAGGCGATCCCGACCTCGGCCAGGGCCGGCACCCGGCGCGCGATCGCGTCGCCGAGCCGCGGCAGCCACGCGTCGGTGCGACCGAGGTCGAAGCCCGGCCGCTCGTCGGGGTCGGACATGCCGAGCAGCAGCCCCGGCCCCTCGAGGTGGAAGTAGAGGCTGGTCGCGAAGTCGATGGTGAACGGCGTCGCCGGGTCCAGGCCCGGCATCGGCTCGGTGACTAGGATCTGGCGCCGCAGCGGCACGACCGGCAGCTCGACGCCGACCATCTCCCCCACCGACGCCGACCAGGCACCGGCCGCGCAGACCACCGTGTCCGTGGCGACCCGTCCGCCGTCGGTGAGCACCGCGCGCACCTGCCCGTCGACCACTTCGACCCCGGTGACCGCGCAGTGCGTGACGATCCGGGCACCCGCCCGGCGAGCGCCACCGGCGTACCCGAGCACGACGGACTCCGGCGTGCAGTGCCCGTCGTCCGGCGACCACGCGGCGGCGAGGATCCCGTCGAGGTCGACCATCGGCGACAGGACTCCCGCCTCGGCGGCCGAGATCATCCGGCTCGGGACGCCCAGCGAGTTCTGCAGCGCGACGTTGGCCTCGAACGCCGCCACGTGGCCGGGGTCGTCGAGCAGGAAGAGGTAGCCCGACCTGTGCAGGTCGATCTCCTGGCCGAGCTCGTCGGCGAACCGCTCGTAGGCGCGCAGGCTCCGCTGCCCGAGCTCGATGTTGACCGGGTCGGAGAACTGCGCGCGCACCCCGCCTGCCGCCTTGCAGGTCGAGCCGGAGCCGAGGGTGTCGCGCTCCAGGACCAGCACGTCGGCGACGCCGGCGCGGGCCAGGTGGTAGGCCGCGCTGAGCCCCATCACGCCGCCGCCGATCACGACGACCGCGGCACTCGCGGGCAGCTCCGGCACGGGCGCGACTCTACGGCGCGGACGCGAAGACGCAGTCCCAGTCGTCGGCCATGCTGACGATCGTCCAGCCGAGCCGGGCGCCGACGTCCGTGATCGGCTCGGGGTCGGCGAAGGTCGCCGCCGTGCCCACGTAGGCCGTCTCGCGGTCGGCGTCGTCGTGGTCGACCAGCACGGCGAGGGTGGGCCCGGCGCCGGCAGCGACCCACTCGAGCATCTCCCGGTCACCACCCGAGTTCCCGGCAGCGAGGATCGGACGGCGCCCCAGCTGGGTCTGGATGTTGTTCACCTTGACCGCCCCCTCGTTGGCGCCGTTGACGAGCTCCGCCGTGCGCCGCAGCCGAGGACCGGCACCGTCCTCGGCGGTCGGCACGAACTCGTAGCCGATCAGGCTGCCCACGACGTTCTGCGGCGGTACGCCGTACAGCTCCTGGCTGACCGCGCGCACGAACTCCGTCCCTCCTCCGGTGACGACGCAGAGGGTGAAGTCGCGCCGCCGCAGCTCCTCGAGCAGCTCGAGCATCGGCACGTACGTCGGCGCGACGGTGCGCGACATGAAGTCGCGGACGCGGGCGGTGAACTCCTCGGGCTCCTCGCCCTCGAAGAGACCGGTCAGGGCGTGGGCGATGCGCTCGAGGCCGATCTCGCCGATCGCGGCCTGGTCGCCGCTGATCAGCGCCGCGAACTCGGGCTTGTCCGCGACGGACGGATCCGCCCGGACGGCGCTCCTCATGGCGTCGACGAAGAACCGGAGCTGCACGTAGTCGGGCTTCTCGGACCACAGCGTGCCGTCGTTGTCGAAGCACGCCACCCGTCGGTCGACCGGTACGGACTCCGCGGCGTCGAGGAACGCGACGACCGCGTCGCGGGTGGCACCGGGGCGCCAGGAAGGCAGCAGGTCAGTCATCGTCGGTCACCTCGGGTCGTTGCACGCACCGGAAGCCGACGTGACTCATCCCGGTGTCGATCATCTGCGGCCGCCGAGCGGCGGGCCGGTAGCGCAGGCAGTAGGAGTCGGCGCAGAGGTGGGAGCCGCCCTTGACGACCTTGCGGCCGACCCGGAACTGCGGCTGCGCCGGGTCGTAGCTCGTCTCGAGGCTCCCCACGCCCTCGGCACCACGCGGGTTCTCGGGCGCGCAGCACGGGGATCCCGCGTCGTCGGGGTGCCGGCTGGTCCACCAGTCGTCGGTCCACTCCCAGACGTTGCCGGCCATGTCGTGCAGGCCGAACCCGTTCGCCGGGAAGCTGCCGACCGGGGCCGTGCGCAGGAAGCCGCTCTCCCCCGTGCTCCGCCACGGGAAGTCCGGTCCGTCCCAGGTGTTCGCCATGATCCGGCCGCCTGGACGCGCCTCGTCGCCCCACGTGTACGGCGCGCCGTCGAGCCCGCCGCGCGCGGCGTACTCCCACTCGGCCTCCGTCGGCAGCGCGGCGCCGGCCCACGCGGCGTACGCCGCCGCGTCCTCGTGGGCGACGTGCACGACCGGGTGGTCGAGGCGTTTGTCGATCGAGCTCTTCGGGCCGTTCGGGTGCCGCCAGCAGGCACCGGGCTTCCAGCGCCACCACTGGCTGAGGTGGCGCAGGTCGACCGGTCCGCGGGTCGGGGTGAAGACCATCGACCCGGGCACCAGGTTCTCGGCCGGTGCGTCCGGGTAGTCGGCCGGGTCCAGCGGTCGCTCGGCCACGGTCACGTAGCCGGTGGCCTCGACGAACGCGGCGAACTCGGAGTTGGTCACCTGGTGCGTGTCGATCGAGAACGCGCCGACCCGCACCTGGTGGGTCGGCGCCTCCTCCGGGTAGTGGACGTCCGACCCCATCCGGAAGGTGCCGCCGGGCAGGTCGACCCGCACTCAGCTGCTCCCGGCGACCGACTGCAGCTTCGCGAGCACCTGGTCGACGCTGAAGCTCGGCGGCGTCTGGCGCACCGGGAACTCGACGAAGGACTGGATCATCTCGCCGACGTACATCTGCGCCGGGATGAACAGCCAGACGTGGTCGAGCACCCAGTCGTAGTAGGTGTTCGACGTGATGTCAGCGCGCTCGTAGGGGTCGGTCTTGAGGTTGAAGAGCTTGGGGAATCGCAGCTCGGTGAAGGGCTCCTGCCAGATCTGCAGGGTGCCGGTGGCGCGCTGCTCGAGGAAGACGAACTTCCAGTTGTCGTAGCGCATCGCCGTCAGGTCGCCGTCGTCGGAGACGTAGAAGAAGTGCACGCGCGGGCTCTTGTCGGCGGCGCCGGTCACGTAGTCGAGCTGGTTGTGCCCGTCGAGGTGCACCTTGTACGACGTGCCCGCGAGCTCGGTACCGGTGATGAGCCGGTCCGCGACGTCGGTGTCGCCCGCGGCGGCCAGGAGGGTGATGAACCAGTCGTTGTGGCTGACGATCCCGTTGCGCACCTCGCCGGCCGGGATGTGCCCGGGCCAGCGCACCAGCGCGGGGACGCGGTAGGCGCCCTCCCAGTTGGAGTTCTTCTCGCTGCGGAAGGGCGTCATGCCGGCGTCGGGCCAGGAGTTCATGTGCGGCCCGTTGTCCGTGGAGTACATGACGATCGTGTTGTCGGCGAGGCCGGCCTCGTCGAGGTAGTCGAGCACCGAGCCGACCAGCTGGTCGTGGTCGACCATGACGTCGTGGTACTCCGACTGCCACCGCCCGGCCTGGCCGCGGGACCCGTCCTTGATGTGGGTGCGGAAGTGCATGTGGGTGGTGTTGAGCCACACGAAGAACGGTGTGTCGCTGTCGTTCGCCTCACCCATGAAGCGGATCGCCTCCGGCACGATCTCGTCGTCGATCGTCTTCATCCGCTCCTTGGTGAGCGGGCCGGTGTCCTCGATGCGCTGGGTGCCGTCGCCGTTGGCCCACGAGTGGATGACCCCGCGCGGCCCGAACCGCTTCCGGAAGTTCGGGAACTCCTCCTCGGTCGGGTAGTCCGGGAGCTCGGGCTCCTCCTCGGCGTTGAGGTGGTAGAGGTTGCCGAAGAACTCGTCGAAGCCGTGCATGGTCGGCAGGAACTCGTCCCGGTCGCCGAAGTGGTTCTTGCCGAACTGCCCGGTGGCGTAGCCGAGGTTCTTCAGCGCCGTGGCGATCGTCGGGTCCTCGGCGCGCAGGCCGATGTCGGCACCCGGGAAGCCCACCTTGGTCAGCCCGGTCCGGTAGGGGTTCTGCCCGGTGATGAACGCCGCGCGGCCCGCCGTACAGCTCTGCTCGCCGTAGTAGTCCGTGAACTTCACGCCCTCGTCGGCGACCCGGTCGATGTTCGGGGTCCGGTAGCCCATCAGCCCGTCCGAGTAGCAGCTGAGGTTGCTGATGCCGATGTCGTCGCCCCAGATGATCAGGATGTTCGGCCGGTCGGACATGCGGACTCCTTCAGGGCGCGGGGGTGCGAGCCAGGGACGTCCCGACCGTAGACCGGGGCGGGCGGCCCGGGCCTCACCCGCAAAGGGCGATCGCCGCCTCGACGATCTCCTCCTCGGTGACGAGCACGGTGCTGGAGGCGGGGCCGAGCGGGACGTAGGAGTCGGCGCTCGCGACCCGGCTCAGGCGACCGTCGTACCCCCGCTCGACCAGGGCACTGACGATGCCCTCACCCACGCCGCCGGAGCGCCGGGTCTCGTCGACGACCAGCACCCGGCTGAAGCCGGAGGCGTACGCCGCGAGCTCGTCGACCGGCAGGGGGGCGAGCCAGCGCAGGTCGAGGACCGTGGCGCGCACGCCGTCGGGCTCCAGCGTCCGGCAGGCACGCAGCGACATCGGCACGCCGTTGCCGAAGGTGACGACGAGCAGGTCGGTGCCGTCGCCGTGCGCGCGCGGACCGCGCGGCGTGCCGGGTCCGGCGTGCTCGGCCGTCCAGGCCCCGTCGCCAGGCTGGTGGAGGTCGCGCGAGTGGTAGAGCGCGATCGGCTCGACGACCACGCAGACCCGGCCCTCGAGCTCGGCCAGCTCGGCGCACTCGCGCAGCAGCGGGCGGGCGTCGGCGGGGTGGCTCGGCACGCACAGCACCAGCCCGGGGATGTCGCGCAGCACGGCGAGCGAGTTGTCGTTGTGGAAGTGCCCGCCGAAGCCCTTCTGGTAGCTCAGGCCCGGGATCCGCACGACCATCGGGTTGCGGTAGTGCCCGTCGGAGAAGAACGCGAGCGAGGCCGCCTCGCCGCGCAGCTGGTCCTCGGCGTTGTGGACGTAGGCGAGGTACTGGATCTCCGGGATCGGCAGCAGGCCGGCCAGGGCGGCGCCGAGCGCCGTGCCCAGGATGGTCTGCTCGTCGAGGAGCGTGTCGATCACCCGGCGGCCGCCGTACGCCTTGCGCAGCCCGCGCGTCACGCCGTACACGCCACCCTTGACGCCGACGTCCTCGCCGAGGACCACGGCGTGCGGCCGCTCCGCCAGCAGCTCGGCAAGGGTCGCGTTGATCGCCTGGGCCAGGGTGAGGCGGCCCGCGGGAGGCGGAGGCGCGGGCAGCCGTGTCGGCGCCGGCCGCGTGTCCGGGCGGTGCAGAGGCCGCACGACCTCGCCGCGCGACGCCAGCCGGCGCTCGCCGATGACCGACTTCGCCTCGTGCATCACCACGGCGCGCGTGCGCTCGTAGCGGTCGAGGACCTCGTCGGGCGTGCACGCCCCGGTCTCGACGAGGTACGCCGCGGTCGCGAGCACCGGGTCGCGCTCGTGGTCGCGGGCGATCTCGGCACTGGTGCGGTAGCCGAGCTCGACGTCCGAGCCGGCGTGGCCGAGGAACCGGACGGTGCGCAGGTGCAGCAGCACCGGGCGGCGGGTGTGCCGGGCGTGGTCGACCGCGGCCCCGACGTCCGCGAGCAGACGGTCCGGTCGCGGCGACGGCGCCTCGACGTACTGCACCCCGGGCAGCCGCCGCAGGGACTCCTCCAGCCAGCCGGCCGGGGTGCGCGTGCTGATCCCGAGACCGTTGTCCTCGACGACGACCAGCAGGGGCAGGTCCAGCCCACGGTGGGCGAGGTACGCCGCGGCGTTGAGCGCGCCCTGGGCCGTCGAGTGGTTGACGGACGCGTCGCCGAGGCTCGTCACCACGATCGCGTCGGCGGGCCAGCGCCGCGCGGGTGCGAGGTCGGCGAGGTTGCCGAGCGAGAAGGCCAGCCCGACCGCACGCGGCAGGTGCGAGGCGATGGTCGAGGTCTGGGGAAGGACGTGCAGCGCCGGGTGGCCGAACACCTTGTGCCGACCGCCCGAGATCGGGTCGGCGGCCGCAGCGCTGAGCCCGAGGAGCACGTCGCGGACCGGTGTGGTCGCGGCGGCAGGACGCTCGGCCGCGTTGCGGGCCGCGCGGGCGGCGTAGAACCCGCCGGACCGGTAGTGCAGCAGCGCGGGGTCGTCGACCCGGGTGAGCAGGCCGAGCACCGCGTTCGCCTCGTGACCGGCCGAGCCGATCGTGTAGAAGCCCTCGCCCTGGGCCTGGAGCCAGCGCGCGGCGAGGTCGAGGTGCCGGCTCTGGAGCTGGGCGTCGAAGAGCGCCAGCACCTGGTCGGCGTCGGCCGTCGCGGCCCCGTCGCCGGGCCGCAGGGCGCGCGCCCGCTCGACGAAGTGCTCGTCGATCGCTTCCACCACAGGCCCACTCCCTCGTCGCCTCGTCGCCTGCTCAACTCTTGCACCTCGGGACCGGGCCGGTTGCCTGACACTCTCGTGTCGCCGTCGGCCACAATGGCCGGCATGCGCGACGACCTGGTGCAGCTGAGCCGCACCCTCGACCCCGCGGTGCTGGGCGAGCGGCTCCGCGCCGCGCGCCTGCGCGCGGGGATCACCCAGGCGCAGGTCGCCGGGGACACCATGTCGGTCGGATACGTCTCCCGGATCGAGAGCGGCCAGCGTCGCCCGGACCCGGACCTGCTCGAGCGGATGGCCGAGCGGCTCGGCGTCGAGGTCGAGGAGCTCCTGGTGGGGGTCTCGCCGGACCGGATCGCCGGGTTGCGGGTCCAGCTCGACCATGCCGAGCTGGCGCTGCGGACCGGCGCGGCGCCGGACGCCCTCGAGTCCGTGGTGGGACTGCTGGCCGACCCGGCCCTGGCGTCGCTCGACCAGCTGCGACGCGACGCGTCGTACGTCCACGCCGGAGCCCTGGAGGTGACCGGCGACCTGCAGGCGGCGATCCTCGTGCTCGAGGACCTCGCGGAAGGCCCGGCGGCCGACCTCGCGTGGATCGACGGCGTGACGGCGCTGAGCCGGTGCTACCGCGAGTCCGGGGAGCTGGGCCGCGCGATCGAGGTCGGCAACCAGGCTGCTCGACGCATCGGGGAGCTCGGCCTGGAGGGGCTCGACGCGTCGATCCGGCTGAGCCTGACCGTCGCGGCTGCCTACTCCGAGCAGGGCGACGTCGAGTTCGCCGCCCGGCTGTGCCGGCGCGCGGTCGACCGGGCGGAGGCCATGGCCTCACCGGTCGCCACCGCGATGGCCTACTGGAACAGCTCGATCATCGAGACCCTGCGGGGCAACGCGGCCGGCGCGCTGCCGATGACCCGGCAGGCGCTCGCCGTGCTCGAGAGGAGCGAGGACGCCCGCAACGTCGCGCGGCTCCGCTCGCAGCTGGGCATCCACCTGATGAGGGTGGACCCGCCGGAGGCCGCGGAGGCGCTGACGGTGCTCCTCCGTGCCGCGGACGAGCTCGCGCTCACGGACGCGGGTCCGGCCGACCTGGCGGACAACCGGCTGGCGCAGGCGCGGGCACGCTTCCTGCTGGGCGACGTCGACACGGCGCGCGAGCAGGCGACCGAGACGGCCGCCTCGACGCGCGGCACCGCGCCGTTGGTGGCTGCGGAGTCGTCCGTGCTCCTCGGCCAGATCGCGATCCACGCCGGGGCGCCGGGGCCAGCGCTCGCGCACTTCCACGAGGCCGTGCTCCTGCTCAGCGGGGTCGGCGCCGACCGGGCCGCCGCCCAGGTCTGGTTCGAGCTGGGCGGTCTCCTCGAGGGCGCGGGCGACCCCGGCGGCGCGCTCGACGCCTACCGCCGCGCGGCGGCCGCCACCGGCCTGGTCAGGTCTCCGGGGAGACGCACCGCCGACCTGTGACCGATCTGTGTCATATCTTGGCAACGACTGTGACATCATGACGCCACGTCCGTGCAAGGAAGGCGTCGCCCGGCCCATGGCCGGCGCTCGTCTCGGGGGTGCACGGGCCAACCGGGGAGGCATCGACCCCGCCGACCTCGGGGGTCTCGGGAGGTCGTCGCGGGGTCGATGCCCGCCCGGCGGTGTGCGTCGTCAGCGCCAGCCGAGCGCCGGCGCGACGTGGCGGACCACGCTGTCGAGCACGTGGGCGTTGTAGTCCACGCCGAGCTGGTTGGGCACCGTGAGCAGCAGCGTGTCGGCGGCGGCGATCGCCTCGTCCTCGGCGAGCTCCTTGACCAGCTGGTCCGGCTCCCCGGCGTACGACTTGCCGAACCGCGCGATGCCGCCGTCGATGTGGCCGACCTGGTCCTGGCTGCGCGACTCGCCGCCGAAGTAGGCGCGGTCGAGGTCGCTCACGATCGGGAAGATGCTGCGGCTGACCGAGACCCGCGGCTCGCGCTCGTGGCCGGCGGCCTTCCACGCGTCGCGGAAGCGCTGGATCTGCTCGGCCTGCAGCTGGTGGAACGGCACGCCCGTGTCCTCGGTGAGCAGCGTGCTGCTCATCAGGTTCATGCCCTGCTCCGCGGTCCACTCCGCGGTCGCGCGACTCCCGGCACCCCACCAGATCCGGTCGCGCAGGCCGGGCGAGTGCGGCTCGACGCGGAGCAGGCCCGGCGGGTTCGGGAACATCGGCCGCGGGTTGGGCTGGGCGAAGCCCTTGCCCTCGATCACGTCGAGGAAGACCCGGGTGTGGTCGCGGGCCATCTCGGCGTGGTCGGAGCCCTCCCCCGGCACGTAGCCGAAGTAGCGGAAGCCGTCGATCACCTGCTCCGGTGACCCCCGGCTGATGCCGAGCTGCAGCCTGCCCCCGGAGATCAGGTCGGCGGCCCCGGCGTCCTCCGCCATGTAGAGCGGGTTCTCGTAGCGCATGTCGATGACGCCCGTGCCGATCTCGATCCGGCTGGTGCGGGCGCCGACCGCGGCGAGCAGCGGGTACGGCGAGGCGAGCTGGCGCGCGAAGTGGTGCACCCGGAAGTAGGCACCGTCGGCACCCACCTCCTCGGCCGCGACCGCGAGCTCGATCGACTGGAGCAGGGCGTCGGAGGCGGAGCGCACCTGGGACTGCGGTGACTCCGTCCAGTGACCGAAGGACAGGAACCCGATCTTCTTCATGCTCTCCCCAACAACGGTTGAACGATCAATCATCCCTCACGGGGCGTTCCAGGTCTGCAGGACCGGGTGCTCGCGCTCGTAGCCCAGGGTCGACAGCGTCGCCGTGTCGAGCTTGAACCACTGCCCGGCCTCGACCGGACGGCCGAGCCAGCGGGCCGCGAGCGCCCGCAGCGCGTGCCCGTGTCCGAAGACCAGCGTCCGCCCCTCCGTCCCGCGCACGCGCGCCACGACCCGGTCGAGCCGCTCGCAGACCTGCTCGGCGGTCTCCCCGCCCGGCGTCGGGTGGGTCCAGATCGTCCAACCGGGGTCGCGCTCGCGGATCTCCTCCGTGGTGATGCCCTCGTAGTCGCCGTAGGCCCACTCGGCGAGGTCGTCGTCGACCTCCGGGTCCGGGAAGCCCGCGAGCTCCGCCGTACGCCGCGCCCGCACCCGCGGGCTGGTGAGCACCTGGGCGAACTCGACGCCCGCCAGCCGCTCGCGCAACCCCCGTGCGACGTCCTCGCCGTCCGGGAGCAGCGGCAGGTCGGTGGTCGAGGTGTGGCGACCCGCGGCGCTCCACTCGGTCTTGCCGTGCCGGACCGTCCAGAGCTCGTTCACACCGCTATTCAACCGTGCCGCACGTTCGAGGTGGCAGGCTGTCACCATGAGCGACCCCGCCACCATCGTCGTCGGCTACGTCCCCACTCCCGAGGGCCTCGCGGCCGTCGAGTACGCCGTCACCCAGGCGCAGCGCGACGACGCGCGCCTGGTGATCGTGAACTCCGGCGTCCGCGGCTACGACTCGGACCCGGCGTTCGCCAGCGCGACCGACCTCGACGCGCTCGCCGGCCGCCTGACGGGCCTCGGCGTCGCGCACGAGATCCGCCAGGCCCCGCAGGCCATCTCGCCCGCGGAGGAGATCCTGCAGGCCGCCACCGATGTCGATGCCGACCTGATCGTGATCGGGCTGCGCCGGCGCTCGCCGGTCGGCAAGCTCTTCCTGGGCAGCAGCTCGCAGCAGGTGATCCTCGACGCCGCGTGCCCGGTCGTCGCGGTCAAGCGCCCCGACTGAGCGCGCCGCACGCGAGCTGTAACGCGGGGTTAGGACCTCTGGTGACCCCGTTCGAACGGGGTGCCTAGTGGGTCTAACCCCGCGTTACAGCCGACGGCGGCGCCCTGGCGACGCCCGCGTCAGTAGACGATCACCCCGCGCAGGTTGGTGCCGGCGTGCATGTCCTCGTAGCCCTGGGCGACCTCGTCGAGCTTGTAGGTCCGGGTGACCAGCTCGTCGAGCTTCAGGCTCCCCTCCTGGTAGAGCCGCAGCAGCTTGAGGATGTCGGTCTTCGGGTTGGAGGCGCCGAAGAGCGAGCCCTGGATGCGCTTCTGGAAGAGCGTGATGTCGGCGAGCGAGATCGGCGCTCCGACCGCCTGGACGTCGCCGAGCCCGGTGACGACGACGGTGCCGGCCTTGCGGATCGACCCCATCGCCTGACCGAGGTGGTCGCCGGTGGTCACGCCGACCGTGACGATGGCCGAGTCGGCGCCCTGGCCGTTGGTCACCGACTGGGCGAGCGCGGTCGCCTCCTCCATGGTCGCCACGGCGTGGGTGGCCCCGAGCTCGAGCGCCTTGGTGCGCTTGAACTCGACCGGGTCGACCCCGATCACCATCGACGCGCCCGCATGGGCGGCGCCCTGCACGGCGTTGATGCCGATGCCGCCGACGCCCATCACGACCACGACGTCGCCGGGGCGTACGTCGGCGGAGTTGATCGCCGACCCCCAGCCGGTGCCGACGCCGCACCCGACGAGGCAGGCCTTGTCGAGCGGGACGTCGTCGGGCACCTTCACCGCAGAGTCGACGGCGACCGTGGTGACCTCGGCGAAGGTCGAGATCCCGCACATCTGGCCGACCGGCTGCCCGTCGTACGACAGGCGGAAGCTCGTCGGGTCGTCCCACCGCGACCCCATCAGGAGCGTGGCCCCGAGGTCGCAGAGGTTCTGCATCCCGCGCGAGCACCAGGTGCACTGCCCGCAGGACGGCAGGAACGAGAAGACCACGTGGTCGCCCTCCTGCCACCCCGGCGTGTGCGGCCCGACGGCGCGGACCACCCCGGCGCCCTCGTGGCCGCCGCAGAAGGGGTAGATCCCGACCGGGATGTCACCGGTGGCGATGTGGTCGTCGGAGTGGCACAGTCCGGAGGCGGTCATCTGGACCTGGATCTCACCCTGGCGGGGATCCTCGACCTCGAGGTCCACGACCTCGTAGGTGCCCGGAGCCTGCCGGATGATCGCGCCGCGTGTGTGCATGGTTCCTCCCGGAGATCGTGGTGACGGCCGTCACTCCTCGATCGTGCGCCGATCGCGTTGGCGACCGGTTGGTCCGGGTCAGGACGACGCGACCAGCACGCACCGACCCGCCGAGGCGCTGCACCTCGCCAGCCGCTGGTCGGAGCTGCCGTCGTCCCGGACCAGCACCGAGACCAGGTGGTCGTCGTCCTCCCAGCTCCACCGGAGTGCCTGGAAGAGCCACCCGCGGGGAGCTGCCAACGACGTCCGCGCGGTGCCGCCGACCGTCTGCAGCTGGAGCGTCGACACCCCCTCGACCTCGCCGGCCAAGGACCCGGCAGGTGTCCACGCCAGCCAGGTCGACGCCGGGCTGACCGACCAGCTGTCGAGGTCCGGAAGGTCGCCCGTCCTCGTGAGCACGCCGTCGTCCGAGATCTCGGCGAGGTACGCCGGCCCGTCCACGCCGTCCGTGACGACGAGGCCGGCCGGGGTGTTGCCCAGGACCCACTGGTCCGGGGCGGTCTCGGACAGGTCGACGGTGCCGCCGTCGACCAGCGGCCGCCACAGGACGCTCGATGCCTGTCCCTGGGCGATGACCCGGCCGTCGTCCGTCACCGCACGGAGGTAGACCGGGTTGCCCTGGCTGGGATCGCCCAGCTGGATCGGAGTGCCGCTGAGCCCCTCGCCCCCGGGCCGGGTGTCGAACCCGGTCAGGTCGCCCTCGCCCGACATGCCGAGCACCTCCGCGACGTACCTCCCGCTCGGCGAGATCGCGGTCGACCCGATCAGGTCGTCGCCGATTCGGTGCGGCTTGGTGCCGGTGCCCCACCACCAGCCGTCATGGGCGCGGTGGGCGAGCCAGGCCTCGGGGCCGGACTGCACCGACCACCAGTTGCCGAGCACCTCCTTGCCGCCGACGTACAGCCTCTCGCCCAGCACGTACGGCGTGGCCGGGACCGCCGTCGAGATGGCATCGGACTGGCTCTGCCCCGGCGTCGGCACCGGCGGCGCCGGGTCCAGCTCGCGGCTCCCCCCGCCGATCGCCTCGATCGCCACGGCGGCCGCGACGACCAGGATGATGACCGCGGCGACCAGCATCCCGGTGCGGTGGCGCGGCGCAGTGCGCGGCTCCTCGCGCGGCAGCGCCGGCATCGGCGGGACGTGCAGGCCGCTCGCGACGTCGTGCAGCTCGCGGCCCAGGATCTCCTCGAGGTCGACGGACATGTCAGACCCCCCTTCCGTCGGAGTCGAGCGCAGCGCGGAGCGCCTTGAGTGCGTGGTGGGCGGAGGACTTCACGGTCCCCCGCGAGCAGCCGAGCACGTCCGCGATCTCCTGCTCGGTGAGCTGTTCGTAGTAGCGCAGCACCACCACCGCGCGCTGGCGCGGGGGCAGCGACGTCACGTGGGGCCACAGGACCATCCGGTCCTCCGGTCCACCCGGGGGCGCCGGCCCACGCTCGGGCGGCTCGTCGGTGAGCACCTCGAGCCGGCGCTTCTGCGGCCGGCGCTGGGAGAGGTAGGTGTTCGTCAGGGTCTTGCGCAGGTAGGCCATCGGCGAGTCGGCCAGCTCGACGCGCGACCAGGCGCCGTGCGCCTTGAGCAGCGTCTGCTGCGCCAGGTCCTCCGCGTCGGCGTGGTTGCCGGCGAGCAGGTAGGCGTAGCGGTAGAGCGACGGCCAGGCGCTGCCGGCGTACTCCTCGAACGTCGGCGCCTGCGCGCTGCTCGTTCCCGTGCCCGTACTCGTGCCAGTCATCCGAGACCAACCCCCTTCTGCCCATCCTGACTCCGCGAGTCGGCAGAAGGTTGTCTCAGGGCTCGAGTGTGTAGCCGAGTCCTGCGCTGGTGACGAGGTGCACCGGGTGCGCGGGGTCGGTCTCGAGCTTGCGGCGCAGCTGCGCTGCGTACACCCGGAGGTAGTGCGTCTCGTGCTCGTACGCCGGTCCCCACACCTCGCGCAGCACCTGCTCGCGGGTGACGAGCCGGCCGACGTTGCGGGCGAGCAGCTCGAGGAAGGACCACTCCGTCGGGGTGAGACGCACGTCGACCCCGGCCCGGACGACCCGCTTGCGCGCCAGGTCGATGACCAGGTCACCCACGACCACCTCGGTGGCCTCGGGGGCCGTCTCCTGACCGCGTCGTACGGCGGCGCGCAAGCGCGCGAGGAGCTCGTTCATCGCGAACGGCTTGGTGACGTAGTCGTCCGCGCCCAGGTCCAGCGCCTCGACCTTGTCCTCGCCGTGCTGGCGGGCGGAGAGCACCACGATCGGCACCGAGGTCCAGCCGCGCAGCCCGGCCAGCACCTCGGTGCCGTCGATGTCGGGGAGCCCGAGGTCGAGCAGCACGACGTCCGGGTGCTCGGTCGCCGCCGCGTCGAGCGCCGAGCGGCCGTCCGCCGCCGTCACGACCTCCCACCCGTGGGCGCGCAGGTTGATCGCGAGCGCGCGGGCCAGCGCGGGCTCGTCGTCGACGACCAGGACCTTGCTCCTCCGCGGCGAGCTCATGCGCGCGCCCTCGGCACCGACACGACCATGGTGAGCCCGCCGCCGGGGGTGTCCTCGGCGTCGAGGGTGCCGCCGACCGCCTCGGTGAGTCCGCGCGCGACGGCGAGGCCGAGGCCGAGGCCACCGTCGGAGGTGTCGTCGAGCCGCTGGAACGGCTCGAACATCCGGCTCCGCCGGTCCTCGGGTACGCCGGGGCCGCGGTCGACGACGAGCACGTCGACGGTGTCCGGCAGGGCGTGCACGAGCACCCGCACCGGCGTACCCCCGGAGACGCGGACCGCGTTGGCGACCAGGTTGGCGACCACCCTCTCCAGGAGTCCGGCGTCGGTGTGCACGAAGGGCGCGGACTCGTCGAGCTCCAGCACGACGGCACCGACCGGCTGCCCGGCGACGGCCAGCGGCAGGATCTCCTCGAGGCTGCGGTCCCGCAGGACGGGGTGCAGCAGCCCGGAGTCCAGGCGGGACAGGTCGAGCAGGTTGTCGATCAGCCGCTCCAGCTGCTCGGTCGAGGACGCGACGGCGGCGACCAGCTCGGCGCGGTCGGCGACGTCCACCGAGTCCGACACCAGGCCGTCCACGGACGCCCGCATCGTCGCGAGCGGCGTGCGCAGGTCGTGGGAGACGGCGCGCAGGACCGACGTGCTCGTCGCCTCGGCGCGCTCCAGCGCAGCCGCCCGCTCCTCGCGCTCCCGGAGCCGTCGGTACTCGAGCACCAACCCCGTCTGAACGGCGAACCCGTCGAGGACCCGCTGGTCGGTCGCGCGCAGCGGCGAGCCGCAGAGCACGATCACGTGGTCGTCGTCGACCTGGACGCGCGTGTCCGCCGCCTCCGGCTCGCAGGGCGGCGACTCGCCGCTGCTCGCGATGACCGTCCAGCCCCCCGGGCCGCGCTCGAGGAGCGAGGCCGACTCCTGCCCGAACACCTCGCGGAGCCGCTCGACGATCGCCTCGGCGGTGTCGTGTCCGGTGAGCACGGAGCGGGACAGCGCGCCCAGGGTGGCGGCCTCCGTGCGTGCGCGTACGGCGTCCGTCGCGCGCCGCGAGGCCCGGTCGACGACGGTCGCGACGCCGACGGCCACGGCCACGAACACCAGCAGGGCCAGGAGGTTGGCCGGCTCCGAGATCGTGAAGCCGTGGACCGGCGGGGTGAAGAACCAGTTCATGAGGAGGAAGCCGACGAGCGCCGTCAGCAGCGCCGGCACCAGCCCGCCCACCAGGGCGACCAGCACGGTGACGGCCAGGAAGAGCAGCACGTCGAGCGACAGCTGGTCCGGGTCGTCGGTCGCGCGCAGCACCAGGGTGAGCAGCACGGGCAGGACGACCGACAGTGCGAGGCCGACGACCTGGCGCCGCCGGCTGAGCGGCGACAGGTACCACCGCGAGCGGCTGGTGCGCGCGACCTGGTCGTGCGTCACGAGGTGCACGTCGATCGAGCCGGCGAGCGAGGCGATCCGGTCGCCCGTCGTACCGGTGAAGAGGCGGCGGAGCCGTCCGTGGCGGGAGACGCCGACGACGACCATGGTCGCGTTCGCGCCGGTCGCGAAGTCGACCACGGCGGCCGAGACGTCCTCCCCCACGACCGAGTGGAAGGTGCCGCCGAGCGACGCGACCAGCTGCTGGGCGCGGGCGATCCGGGACTCGTCGGGGTTGGCCAGGCCGTCGTTGGCGATCACGTGGACGGCCAGCAGCTCCGAGCCCGCCGCCCGCTGGGCGAGCCGGGCACCGCGGCGCAGCAGCGTCTCGCTCTCGGCGCCGCCGGTCACGGCGACGACGATCCGCTCCTTGGCCGGCCACGGCGCCTCGATCCGGTGCGCGCGGCGGTAGTCGCCGAGGGCGTCGTCGACCCGGTCCGCGAGCCAGAGCAGCGCGAGCTCGCGCAGGGCGGTCAGGTTGCCGACCCGGAAGTACGACGTGAGCGAGGCGTCCACCTGCTCGGGCCGGTAGATGTTGCCGTGGGCCATCCGTCGGCGCAGCGCATCCGGCGACATGTCGACCAGCTGGATCTGGTCGGCCGTGCGGACCACCTCGTCGGGCACGGTCTCGCGCTGGCGCACGCCGGTGATCCGCTCGACCTCGTCGTTGAGCGACTCCAGGTGCTGGATGTTGACGGTCGTGATCACGTCGATGCCCGCGGCCCGGAGCCGCTCGACGTCCTCGGCCCGCTTCTCGGTGCGACTGCCCGGCACGTTGGTGTGCGCGAGCTCGTCGACGCAGACCACGGCCGGCCGCCGGGCGAGCACCGCCTCGGTGTCCATCTCGGTGAACGTCGCGCCCCGGTAGGAGACCTCGATCCGGGGCACCACCTCGAGCCCGTCGAGCATGCCGGTCGTGTGCTCGCGACCGTGCGTCTCGACGTACCCGACCACGACGTCGGTGCCGCGCTCGCAGCGCCGGCGTGCCTCCGAGAGCATGGCGTAGGTCTTCCCGACGCCGGGGGCGGCGCCGAGGTAGACGGTCAGCCGCCCTCGGCCCTGCCCCGGTGGTGGATCGGCAGCCATGCTCACGATCCTGCCAGCACCGCGATGTTGAGCTCGAGGACGTTGACCCGCGGCTCGCCGAGCACACCCCAGGTGCGGCCCGAGGTGTGCTCGGCGACCAAGCGGCGGACGGCGTCCTCGGTGAGGCCCGTGGCCGCAGCCACCCGCGGCACCTGGAGGTCGGCGTACGCCTCCGAGATGTCGGGGTCGAGACCGGAGCCGGAGGCGGTGACCGCGTCGGGAGGCACGTCGGCGGGGTCGACGCCCTCGCGCTCGGCGATCTCGGCCTTGCGCTCCTTGATGGCCGCGATCAGGTCAGGGCTCTCGGGACCGTAGTTGGAGCCGTAGCTGTTGAGCGGGTCGTAGCCGTCACCGGCTGCGGACGGCCGGTTGTAGAACAGCCGGTCGTCATCGGTGAGCTGACCGAGGAGCGCCGAGCCGACGGCGTCGTCGGCGTCGGTGGTGTGCGCGCCGGTCGCCGTCACCAAGGACCCGTGCGACTGCCAGGGCGCGGCGACAGCTGCGACGCCGTACACCGCGAGCGGGTAGGCGACACCGACCAGCAAGGTCGCCGCCACCAGGACCCGGAGGCCGGCGAGGCTGTGGCGGAAGAGGGCGTAGAGGTCCTTCATGGTCAGACTCCTGGGATCAGCGAGATGACGAGGTCGAGCAGCTTGATGCCGACGAACGGCGCGATCAGGCCGCCGACCCCGTAGATGAGCAGGTTGCGGCGCAGCAGGTCGGCCGCCGACGACGGCGTGTAGCGCACCCCGCGCAGCGACAGCGGGATCAGCGCGACGATGACGAGCGCGTTGAAGACGACGGCCGAGAGGATCGCGGACTCGGGCGACGACAGCCGCATCACGTTGAGCACGTCGAGCTGCGGGAACGCGACGACGAACATCGCCGGCAGGATCGCGAAGTACTTCGCGACGTCGTTGGCGACCGAGAACGTCGTGAGCGCGCCGCGCGTGATCAGCAGCTGCTTGCCGATCTCGACGACCTCGATCAGCTTGGTCGGGTCCGAGTCCAGGTCGACCATGTTGCCGGCCTCCTTGGCCGCGGTCGTCCCGGTGTTCATCGCGACGCCGACATCGGCCTGCGCGAGCGCGGGCGCGTCGTTGGTGCCGTCGCCGCACATCGCGACCATGCGGCCGCCCTCCTGCTCCTTGCGGATCAGGGCGAGCTTGTCCTCGGGCGTGGCCTCGGCCAGGAAGTCGTCGACGCCGGCCTCCTCGGCGATCGCCCTGGCGGTGACGGCGTTGTCGCCGGTGATCATCACCGTGCGGATGCCCATCGCGCGCATCTCGTCGAAGCGCTCGCGCATGCCCTCCTTGACGACGTCCTTGAGGTGGATGACGCCCAGCAGGCGCTGCTTCTCGGCGACGACGAGCGGCGTACCGCCCGTGGAGCTGACCTGCTCCACCAACGCGTCGAGCTGGGCGTTCGAGCCACCGACCCAGGCCGTCACGGCCGACGCCGCACCCTTGCGGATCTCGCGACCCGGCAGGTCGATCCCGCTCATCCGGGTGGTGGCCGAGAACTGCACCAGCACGGCCTCCGGTGGTTGAGGAAGGCGCTCTGCGCCTGTCTCGAAACCACCCACCAGGGTGACGATCGAGCGACCCTCCGGCGTCTCGTCGGCGAGCGACGAGAGCAGCGCGGCCTCGGCGAGCTCGGCATCGGTCACGCCGTCGAGTGGGAGCAGCGCGGACGCCTGCCGGTTGCCGTAGGTGATGGTCCCGGTCTTGTCGAGCAGCAGTACGTCGACGTCCCCGGCGGCCTCGACCGCGCGACCCGACATCGCCAGCACGTTGCGGCGCACCAGCCGGTCCATGCCGGCGATCCCGATGGCCGACAGCAGCGCCCCGATGGTGGTGGGGATCAAGCAGACCAGCAGGGCGGTGAGCACCACCACCGGCTGGTGGGCGTCGCTGTAGTCGGCGACGAAGTAGAGCGACACCACGACCACGACGAAGATCGCGGTGAGCGAGCCGAGCAGCACGTTGAGGGCGATCTCGTTGGGCGTGCGCTGCCGCTCGGATCCCTCGACCAGCGCGATCATCCGGTCGACGAAGGACTGGCCGGGATCCGAGGTGATGCGGACGACGATCCGGTCGGAGAGCACCACCGTGCCGCCGGTGACGGCCGAGCGGTCTCCCCCGGACTCACGGATCACCGGAGCGGACTCACCGGTCACGGCCGACTCGTCGACCGACGCGACGCCCTCGATGACGTCACCGTCGCCCGGGATGCGCTCCCCCGCCTCGACGAGGACCACGTCACCGACCCGCAGCGAGGTCGAGCTCACGACGTCGTACCCGCCGTCGGACTCTGCACCTCCTCTTGGCAGCCGCCGAGCCGTGGTCTCCTGCTGGAGCGCCCGGAGGCTGGCGGCCTGGGCCTTGCCGCGGCCCTCGGCGACCGACTCGGCGAGGTTGCCGAAGAGCACGGTCAGCCAGAGCCAGATCGCCACGCCGACGGCCATCGTGCTCGGATCGAGCACGGCCATCACGGTCGTGGCGGCGGCACCGATCTCCACGACGAGCATCACCGGAGTGGCGAGCAGCTCGCGCGGGTCGAGCTTGCGGAAGGCGCCGGGCAGGGCACCCATGAGGTCGACGTTCACGACAGGGACTCCACGATCGGACCGAGGACGAGGACCGGGACGTAGGTCAGACCGACCACGACCAGGGCGACGCCCGAGAGGAGGGCCACGAAGAGTGGCCGGTGGGTGGGCAGGGTGCCGGCGCCCGGTGGCAGCCGGCGCTGCGCCGAGAAGCGACCGGCGAGGGCGAGGACGAGCACGATCGGCACGAACCTGCCGAGCAGCATGCACAGGCCGAGGAGGGTGTTCCAGAACGGCGTACCCGACGTCAGCCCGCCGAAGGCGCTGCCGTTGTTGTTGGACGCCGACGTGACGGCGTACAAGGCCTCGGACAGTCCGTGCGGTCCGGACTCTTGCAGCCCGACCAGTCCTTGCGACGCGGTGATCGCGACGGCGATGCCGGCGAGCACCAGCAGCGGCGTGGTCAGCACGTAGAGCGCGACGAGCACGATCTCGCGCTGGCCGATCTTCTTGCCGAGGTACTCCGGCGTGCGGCCGACCATCAGCCCCGCCAGGAAGACGGTCACGACGGCGAGCATCAGCATGCCGTAGAGGCCGGAGCCGACACCGCCGGGTGCGACCTCGCCGAGCATCATGTTGAACATCGCGACGCCGCCTCCGGGGGCGGTGAACGAGTCGTGCATGGCGTTCACCGCACCGGTCGAGGTGCCGGTCGTGGCGGCCCCGAAGAGCGCCGAGCCCGCTGTGCCGAAACGGACCTCCTTGCCCTCCATCGCACCGCCGGCGAGCCCGGGCGCGGTGCCCGGACCGGCCATCTCGGCCCAGGTGAGCAGCGCGATCGAGACGCCCAGGAGTAGCGCCATCACGGCCAGGACGGCGCCGCCCTGACGCCGGTCGCCGACGATCAGGCCGAACGCCCACGCCATCGCGAAGGGGAGCAGGAGCAGCAGGAAGATCTCGAAGATGTTGGTGAACGGCGTGGGGTTCTCGAAGGGGTGGGCGGAGTTGGCGTTGTAGAAGCCGCCGCCGTTGGTGCCGAGCTCCTTGATCGCCTCCTGGCTGGCGACCGGTCCCCCGGTGATGTCCTGGGTCCCGCCGGTCAGCGTGTGCACGGTCTGGGGCTCGAGGAGGTTCTGGACGACGCCGAGCAGCACCAGCACCACCGCCGCGACCAGCGCGATCGGGAGCAGAACCCGCACGACGGTGCGGACCAGGTCGGCCCAGAAGTTGCCGACCCGGCCGTCGCGCAGGTTGCGGGCCAGGCCACGGGCGAGCGCGGCGGCCACGGCCATGCCGACGCCGGCCGAGACGAAGTTCTGCACCGTGAGCCCGGACATCTGGAAGAGGTGGCCGGTGGCGGCCTCGCCGGAGTACCACTGCCAGTTCGTGTTGGTCACGAACGAGACCGCGGTGTTCCAGGCGCCGTCGGCCGGCAGGCCGGCGAAGCCGAGCGAGAGCGGCAGCAGGTCCTGCAGCCGCCCGAAGGCGTAGAGACCGAGGATGCCCACCAGCGAGAAGCCCAGCACCGACAGCGCGTAGGCCTTCCAGTGCTGGTCCGCGTTCGGGTCCAGGCGCAGCGCCCGGTACGACGCGCGCTCGACCGCGAGGTGTCTCGGGGACGTGTAGACGTGCGCGAGGTAGCGGCCGAGGAACGGGACCGCCAGGACGAGCGCGGCGACCAGCACCGCGATCTGGCCGAGGGCGGGGACCACGCTGCTCATCGCGACAGCCTCCGGTCGAGGACGCCCACGAGGGCGGCGAGCAGCACGAAGGCGAGGAGGGTCAGGAGGACGTAGAGGAGATCGGACACAGGACATTCCTAGGTCCGCCGAGCGCTCCACCCGGCCTCTCTTGACGGATCCTTGACGCCCCCGGGGGCGTTCTTGACGGTGCCCGTACGCAGGGTAGAAAGGACCTTCGTGAGCAACCTCGCCGACGCCGTCTTCCAGCACGCCGCCGACGACCCGACCCGGGTGGCGGTCAGAGCCGGCGAGACCACCGTGACGTACGGCGTGCTGCGCGACCTCGTGGCGTCGTACGCCGCGCGCGTCACCGCCGCCGGCATCCGGCCCGGCGACCGGGTGCTGCTGGTCGCGCCGACGGGCGTGGAGTTCGTCGCCGCCTACTACGGCCTGCACGCCGCTGGCGCCGTCCTGATCACCATGAACGTGATGGCGACGGCCCCCGAGATCGGCTACGTCCTCGACGACGCCGAGGCGTCGCTGGTCGTCGCCTGGCACGGCAGCGCCGCGTCCGCGACGACCGCCGCCGAGGAGCGCGGCATTCCTGTGTGGACCGCCGGGCCCCTCGAGCAGTGGCCCGCCGGGGACGGCGTGGCCGCGCCCGTCGAGCGCGCCGACCACGACACCGCCATCATCATCTACACGTCCGGGACCACCGGCCGGCCCAAGGGCGCGGAGCTGTCGGTCGGCGGCGTCTTCGCTCTCGTCGACGCCGCCCGTCAGCGGCTGGCCTTCGACCCGGCGACCGACCGCGCCGGGACGGCGCTCCCGCTCTTCCACGTCTACGGGCAGCTGATCGTCCTGCACATCTCGATCTCCCTCGGTGCCCCGGTCTCCCTCCTCCACCCCTTCGACGCCGACCGGATGCTCGCGATGATCCGCGACCATCGGCTGACGATCGTCTCGGGCGTGCCGGCCATGTGGATCGCGATGCTGCACGCGGCCGGGGACGCGCGTGCCGAGGACTTCGCCCACCTCCGACTGGCGTCGTCGGGCGGGGCATCGCTGGCCGCGGAGGTGATCCGTGCCTTCCAGGAACGCCTGGGCATCCGGATCCGTGAGGGCTACGGCCTCAGCGAGACCTCCGGCTGGGCGACCTCGACGCCGCACGACCAGGAGCCCAAGGTCGGCTCCGTCGGTCGCGCGGTCCCCGGGATGCAGCTCGAGGTGCGCGACCCCGAGGGCCGGGCCGTCCCCGTCGGCGAGGTCGGCGAGGTCTGGGTCAAGGGACCGATCGTGATGAAGGGCTACTGGAACCGCCCCGAGGCCACGGCCGAGACCATCCGGGACGGCTGGCTGCGCACCGGCGACCTCGGCACCCTCGACGAGGACGGCGACCTGCGCATCGTCGACCGGCTCAAGGAGCTGATCATCCGCGGCGGCTACAACGTCTACCCGCGTGAGGTCGAGGAGGTGCTCTACCAGCACCCCGACATCGTCGAGGCCGCCGTGGTCGGCGTCGCCGACCCGACGTACGGCGAGGAGGTCGCCGCCGCCGTGGTCCTGCGCGAGGGCGCCGACCTCGACGCCGCGGCGTTGCGCGCCTGGGCCAAGGAGCGGCTCAGCGCCTACAAGGTGCCGCACCTCGTGCAGGTGCTGCCCGCTTTGCCCAAGGGACCGTCCGGCAAGATCCTGAAGCGCTCGATCGACCGCGACCGGTTCCGGGCGACGGACACCGCCTGACCTCGAGGTCCCGCAGGGGACAATGTCGACGTGGGCGTCGTCGAGCACTACCTGGCCTTCGGCCTCGGACTGCTCGCGATGACCGCGCTCACCGTGGGTCTGGGCCGGTGGGCCGGGATCGGCCTCGGGCTCTTCCCGCTCTGGGCGATCCTGCGCGCCGTCGCGCAGCTCACCGTCGTCGCCCTGCTGCTGCGCGGGATCCTCTCCCTCCCCTGGACCGTGGTGCTGTTCCTGGCGCTGATGCTCACCACCGCGTCGTGGACCTCCGTGCGTCGCCTCGCCGAGCTGTGGCGCGGGCGTCGGGCCGCCGTGGTCGGCGTGCTGGCCGGGTCGCTCATCACGCTCGTCGCGGTCTTCACGCTCCAGCTCGTCGACCTGCAGGTCCGCTACCTGGTCGCCGTGGCGGGCATCGTGATCGGCAACGCGATGAGCGCCGCCACCTTGTCCGGCCGCAACTTCCTGCGCGGCTCGGCGGCGCGCAGCGACGAGATCGAGGCGTGGCTCTCGCTGGGCGCGACGCCCGCTCGCGCCCACGAGGAGATCGGCCGCGAGGCCGTCCGCGAGTCACTGCTCCCGACGCTCGACCAGACGAAGTCCACCGGGCTGGTCACCCTGCCCGGTGCGTTCGTCGGCGCCCTCTTCGGCGGCGCGAGCCCGGCCGAGGCAGCCCAGTTCCAGCTGGTCGTGCTCGCCGGGATCGCGCTCGCCATGACGGTGACGAGCATCGTGGTCACCCAGGTCGTCGGCCGGACGCCGTACGTCGCGGGCAGCCGCTCCTAGCCGGTGCCGAAGCGGCTCGCCAGCACGCCGTGCCGCAGGCCGCGGTCGCTGACCCGCAGCTCGTCCTGGCCGAGCGCATCGAGGACGGTCCGGACGATGCAGGCGCCCGCGAGGATGACCTCCGCCCGGGCCGGCTGGAGCCCGACGACGGTACGACGCTGCTCGGCGCTGCTGGTCCGGTAGAGCTCGATCTGCCGGTCGATCTCGGCCCGGTCGAGCACGGTGCCGTGCACGACCTCGGGGTCGTAGTCGGCGAGCCGGTGGCTCACGGCGGCGAGGTTGGTCAGGGCGCCACCCATGCCGACCAGCAGGTCCGGCCGCTCCCGTCCCGCGAGCCCGTCGAGCTCAGCGGCGACCTCGGCCAGCGCCCGCGCCAGGACCTCGGTCGTCACCGCGCCGTCGAGCCCGAACCGCTCCGTGAGCCGGACCGCGCCGATCGGCACGCTGAACTGCTCCGTCACCTCG
Organism: Nocardioides sp. Root1257; assembly: GCF_001425175.1. Taxonomy (GTDB): domain Bacteria; phylum Actinomycetota; class Actinomycetes; order Propionibacteriales; family Nocardioidaceae; genus Nocardioides. The sequence goes on from NZ_LMDV01000001.1 coordinate 1,223,613, forward strand.
CCGTCGCGGGCGAACGTGAACTGCGAGCTGCCGCCTCCGGTGTCGAACACCACCAGCGAGCCCGTGGTGGGCAGCCCGACGGTTGCCGCGCGCACCGCGAGCCGTGCCTCGTCCTCGCCCGAGATGACCTCCAGGTCGACACCGCCGCGCTGCCGAACCGCCTCGACCACCTCGCCTGCGTTGGTGGCGGCCCGCAGGCCGGCCGTCCCGACCACCGCCACCTCGCGCGCCCCGAGGCGCCCCGCCTCGGCAGCCATCTCCGCGATCGCGTCGACCGTCCGCCGCATCGGCTCCGGACCGATCGACCCGCCCGCGCTGAGCCCCTCGCCGAGCCGCGTCACCTCGGCGCGGTCGACGACGGCGGCGCCCCAACCACCCGACTCCGTGAGATCGGCGACGACGAGCTTGACCGAGTTGGTGCCGACATCGATCACGGCGTACCGCTGCCTGCCGAACCCGACGAGCGCCGCGAGCCCGCCGGCGTAGCTGGTGTTGGGCCGCCCACCGAGCCCGAGCCGGTCCCGCAGCGCCACCACCAGCGCCGGGTCCTCCGACTCGACCGCGATGCTCCGCGTCACGAGGTCGCCCACACGCACCTCGGTGAGCTCGGCCAGGCAGCCGTCGACGGTCGAGCGGTGCCGGGTCTTGTGCACGTCGACGCGGAGGACGCCGAGGGACGCGGCGACCTCGTCCACCTCGTCGGGGGCGAGCGAGATCGGGGCCTTCAGCGTCGGCGCCCACTGCTGCAGCCCGTCGTCGTCGACCTGCCGCAGCCGCTTGACGTCCAGCAGCCCGGCGCGGAGCTTGACCAGCGAGTCGCGGGCCGTGGAGAGGAGGTAGACCTCGTCGCTCTCGACGACGACCGTCGCCTCGTCGGCGAGCAGCTGCCCGGTCTCCCCGAAGTCCGGCGCGAAGCAGCGCCACTCCCAGCGCGGGATCACCTCGTCCAGTGCCACCCTCGCAGGCTCCCAGAAGCGGCGCCTGCGGCGATAGTGCGTGAGTAGGCTCCGGCCATGCTCGTGCCGATCGCCGGCTGGATCCGCACCTACGAGCGCCGCTGGCTGCGCGGCGACCTCGTCGCCGGCGTCGCGGTCGCGGCACTGATCATCCCGAAGAACCTCGGGTACGCCGGGATCGCGGGCATCCCCCTGCAGAACGGGCTGTACGCCGCCGCCGCGGCCGCGATCCTGTACGCCGTCTTCGGGACGTCGCGCCAGATCTCGATGGGCCCCAGCTCCGGGCTGGCGGCGGTCGCGGCGAGCGCGGTGCTGACGGCCGGGATCGCCGGCGAGGACGACACCGCGACGTTCGTCGCCGGCATCACGGTGGTCTCGGGCCTGCTCTTCCTCCTGCTGGCCGCGCTGCGGATGAGCTGGATCGCCCGCTTCCTCTCGCAGGCCGTCGTGACCGGGTTCCTGTTCGGTGCCGCCATCGACGTCGTCATCGGCGAGCTGCCCAAGATCACCGGCACCGACGCCGACGGCTCCAGCGCGTTCCGCGAGCTCTGGTCGTGGGTGCGCACGTGGGACGACCTCGATACGACGACGTTCGCGGTCGGAGCCACCGCCCTGGTGGTCGCGTTCGGCGTACGGCGGGTGGCGCCGTCGGTGCCCAGCGCCCTGGTGCTGCTGGTCGGCGGGCTGGTCGCCAGCGCCCTGCTGGACCTGGAGGGTCGCGGCGTCGCGGTCGTCGGGACCATCCCGAGCGGGCTGCCCGCGCCGACGGCCCCTGACGTCCGGATGCTGTGGGCCCACGCCGGGGTCGTGGTGACCGCGGCCGCGGCGCTGGTGCTGATCGGCTTCTCGCAGACGGCCGGCGACGCCAAGGTGTTCGCGACGCGGCACCGCTACCGCATCGACATGGGGCAGGAGACCGTCGCGCAGGGGATCGCCAATGCGGGCGCGGGCATCCTCCAGGGGATGCCGGTCTCGACGAGCCTGTCGGCGAGCTCGCTCAACGACCACTCCGGCGCGCGGACGGGGCTGGCGTCCCTGACGTCGGGCGTGGTGGTCGTGCTGACGCTGCTGTTCCTGGCCCCGCTCTTCGACGGGCTGCCCCAGCCGGTCCTCGCCGCGCTCATCATCGAGGCGGTCGTGATGGGCATGATGAACGTCGCCGAGATGCGCCGGCTCGCCCGGGTGCAGCGGGTCGACTTCTGGATCGCCGTCGTGTCGATCATCGCGACGCTCGCCTTCGGCGTGCTCGCCGGCGTCGTCTTCGGGATCGCGCTGTCCCTCGTCTGGCTCATCGCCGTGTCCACGCGTCCCGCGATGCCACTGCTCGGTCGCAAGCCGGGGACGACGATGTTCCGTGACCTGGACCGGCACCCGGCGTACGAGCGCGTCCCGGGCGTCGCGGTGCTGCGCCTCGAGGGCGGGCTGTTCTTCGCCACCACCGAGGCGCTCGACGAGCGGGTCCGCGCCCTCGTCGAGGACGACCCGGTCCCCGTCACGTGCGTGGTGCTGGACTGCTCGGCGATCACGTTCGTCGACTCCCAGGGCGCCGCCGCGCTCAGCGAGCTCGTCGTCCTCGCCGACGAGCACGACATCAGCCTGCGCCTGGCCCGCGTCGACCCCGGCGTGCGCCGTACGCTCGCGCGCGACGGCGTCGTCGAGCGGCTCGGCCCCGACCACCTGCACCCCAGCGTCAACGAGGCCGTCGAGCGGGAGCTCGCCGGCTGAGATGCCGAGCCCGTCGGATGCGGAGCGTCGCGGTGGGTACCTCGACGTCATGACGACACCTGACGCACCGTCCCGTCCCGACGACACCGAGGGCCAGGTCTCCGAGGTCTCCGGTCTCAAGGACCCCGACGAGCAGATCTCTCCCGAGGACTCCGTGGCCGGAGCGCCCGAGGGTGAGAGCGGTCGCGCGGACGAGGGACCGACCGGGCCCGACGCCGTGACGAACGACCCGCGGCAGGACCGTCACCCGGACCAGGACGACGTCGAGACGACCGGCTGATCGCTACTCCGACGCCGCCGAGCCGTCGCGCCGTCGCAGCCGACCCTCGAGGTGCCGGACCCGGTCCTCCAGGGCGATCACGCGGGCGATCCCGGCCAGGTTGAGGCCCTCGGCGAGGAGCTCGCGCACCCGGTGCAGGCGGTCGATGTCCTCGAGGCTGTAGAGCCGCGAGCCGCCGGAGGTGCGCTCCGGCGCGACCAAGCCGTGGCGCTCGTAGACGCGCAGGTTCTGGATCTGCATCGACACCATCTCGGCGGCGATCGAGATCGCGAACACGCCGCGACTGCGGGGGCGATCCTCCTCTTGACTTCGGGTCACGGTTTGAATATATAAAACCTGTAACCGTCAGTATAGATCCAGGGCCTCGTCCCTGGGCGCGATGAACCAGGAGGACATGTGATGCTGCTCCGTACGACCGACCCGTTCCGTGACCTCGACCGCCTGGCTCAGCAGGTCCTCGGCACCACCAACCGCCCCGCGGTCATGGCGATGGACGCCTGGCGCGAGGGCGACCGCTTCGTCATCGAGTTCGACCTCCCCGGGGTGGCCCGGGACAGCATCGACCTCGACGTCGAGCGCAACGTCCTGACCGTCCGCGCGGAGCGCGTCGCACGCAACGGGGACTGGGAGGCGCTGGCGTCCGAGCGCCCGCGTGGCGTGTTCAGCCGCCAGCTGGTGCTCGGTGACAACCTCGACCTGGACCGCATCGAGGCCGGGTACGCCGACGGCGTGCTGCGCCTGGTGGTGCCGGTCGCCGAGCGGGCGAAGCCGCGCAAGATCGAGATCTCGCACGACGCGTCGACCGGGACCTCCGACCCCGCGGCGATCAACGCCTGACCCGCACACGGCGAGGCCCCGGGACGTCCGCCCCGACGCAGGAGCGCAGCGCCCCGGGGCCTCGCCCCGCCGACCGGCGTCCACCGCAGTGCACCCTCAGGGGGGGTGTGGGTCCGCGCCGCGCCACCTACGGTGGAGTGACCAGCCGTCGTGGTCGCCAACTCGGGCCCCGCAAGGCCGGTGGAGCAGGCAGGGCGCCGTGAGCATGGACATCTCCGACTTCGTCACGGTGGTCCGTGTCGAGCCGCCCGCCGCGCTGCTCTCCGTGGCCGGCGAGCTGGACGTCTTCACGACCCTCCAGGTCCATCGCCAGGCGACCGACGCGATCGCGGTCGGGTGCGCCGAGCTCCGGGTCGATCTCTCCGAGGTGACGTTCATCGACGCCTCCGGCGTCGGTCTCCTGGTCCGGCTGCGCACCGCGCTCGCCGAGCGTGGCGGACGACTCGAGATCGTGGGGGCGAGTGCCTGCGTGCTCCGCCTCCTCGCGCTGCTCGGGCTGACCGACGCGTTCAGGCTCGGACCCGAGTCGCCGCGAGCCGGGGGACGGACCGGCGCGCTGCTGACCCTGCGGCGGATCAGGCCGCGGCGGCGGCGGCCCGGCATCGCCTGAGGTGATCGCGGTCCCAGAGGGTGGTCAGCTCGTTTCCCGACCTGCCTGCGGGGTACTCCACCTCCAACGACCGGTGCGGACGGAGCACCGCGCGGATGGCGATGGCATCGGGAGTGAGCCCAGTGAACGACTGGCGACAGACCTCCCACAGCGAGACGTTCGAGTCGGCGGCACTGTCGGCCCGCACCGCACGTGACGTGCTGCGCGGCGTGTGCGCCGACGCCCTGGTGCCGCCGCCCCTGGTCGAGACGGCTCTGCTGCTGGTCAGCGAGGTGGTCACCAACGCGGTCGTGCACGGCGACGGCCGACCGGTCCTCGACATCGACGTGGGTCGGGACGTCCTGCGGGTCACGGTCACCGACGACGGACCCGAGATGCCCCGGGTGCTGCACGACAACCCGCTCCTCGCGCCGGGCGGCCGCGGCCTCCAGCTCGTCGACACGTTGTCCACGCGCTGGGGCACCGAGCGCCGGGTCCCGACCGGGAAGTCAGTGTGGTTCGAGCTCGACCACGGATGAGCCGACGACGGTGGGCTGGTCCGGCTCCCGGGTGAGCGCCCGCAGGTAGCCGGCGAACCCGCCCGGCGTACGTCCGCTCAGCCGGGCGGACGTCGTCACCTGGGTCCCGGCGACCCACGGGCGGCCCGTCCGCCGGACCGCCTCGACCAGAGCCACGTCCTCGTGCTCGCGCACCTCGAGGAAGCCGCCCGCCTCCAGGTACGCCGCGAGCCGGACCCCCAGGTTGGCGCCGTGGACGTGGAGACCCGGACCTGCATGGCGGAGCCGCCATCCGTGCAGGCCGGCCGGGGACAGCTCGTCCGGATCGGGGCGGACGGCTCCGACCACCAGGTCGTGGCCGAGGTCGGCGAGCTCAGCGTGATCGACCAACCAGCTCGTCGGGACGACCGTGTCGGCGTCCGTCGACGCGACCCAGACGTGGTCGGGCGAGCAGTCCGTCAGGACGGCGGCCCGGGCGACACCGGCGCGCCTGGCCGCCCCGACCGAACCGACGTCCACGACGACGCAGTCGGCCCCCGCCTCCTGCGCGATCACGGTGGACCGGTCGGTGCAGCGGTCGAGCACGACGACGACGTCGAGGGTGAGCGACGGCCGCCGGTCCAGGAGCACCGCTCGCGCAGCGGCCACGGAACCGAGGCACGCGCGCAGGCGCGCCTCCTCGTCGCGTGCGGGGATCACGACCGCGAGGCGGGCGAGACTCATACGCCGGCCTCGGCCTCGGGCAGCGGGGACCGGGAGAAGACGGTCAGCTCGAAGTCGCGCTCGCGGTAGGTCCCGACCTCCGGGCGCGACAGCCTGCTCCGGAACCGGTCGTGGACGGCGGGACCGTCGAGCGGCCAGCCCTCGACCCGGTGCCTCCAGTGGCACAGGACCAGGTCGCCGTCCGGGCCGAGGGCGTCGTCGATCCGCGCCACCAGGTCGTCGAGGTCGGCCGGGCTGAGGAAGTAGCCGACCTCGGAGAGCACGACGAGGTCGAACTCACCGGGCGGCCAGTCCCCGGGAAGGTCGCGTCGCTCGACCGCGACTCCCGGTCGGGCACCGAGGCGCTGGGTCGCCGCGGCCACGGCAGCGGGGCTGGCGTCGACGGCGAGGAGGTCCCGGCTGCGCTCGGCCAGGTCCGCCGCCAGCGCGCCGGTCGAGCAGCCGATCTCCAAGGTGCGGCCGTAGATCGGGCGTGGCAGGGCGGCCACGGTGAGGGCCCGCTTCCGCTGCTCGTACCACCTCGAGTCCACGCCCCACGGGTCCGCCTCGCGCCGGTGCAGGTCGTCGAGGGCCGGGTCGTCGGCCCGCTCGTCCAGGTAGGTCTCCGACGGGGTGAGGAAGTGCTCGAGGAAGTCGTCGCGCAGGAGCTGCTCGTCGCCGGCGACCGGAGACAGCGGGCGCACCTGCGTGCGGTGGCTGCCGATCGCCGCCCGCTTCGCGGACGCGATGCTCGGCGACAGGGCGAGCCGCCGTACGCGGGACCACGGCATCTGCTCCGGCGTCGCCCAGTGCCAGAACCACAGCGGGTACTGCAGCAGCTCGGCGCCCGAGCGGTGCGCGGCCACCGCCGCTGCTCGCCCGCAGGCCTCGTGGTCCGGGTGCCCGTCGTGCCGCCACGGGCTGAGCAGCAAGGTGTGCCGTCCGTCCCCGAGGATGCGGACCAGCACGTCCACGAGGTGCTCCTCGAACGCGGCGACCTGCCCGTCCGGGACGCGCAGGTACGTCGTGGCGCTGCCGGCCGCGACCTCCGCGAGCGCTGCTCGCGACTCGGCCAGCCGAGCACGTGCGAGGCGGTCGGGCGGCAGCGTCGGCGAGTGGGGATGGCTCCGCTCACCGGCGGTGGCGAGCACCAGCTCGACCTCGAGGCCGAGCCGGGCGGCGGTGCCGAGCAGGCCGGCCGCGCCGAGCGACTCGTCGTCGGGATGGGCCGCCAGCACGACGATCCGCTGCAGCTGCGGGTCGATCTCCACGGGCGGGACCGTGGCCCAGGTCGGGTCCGCGGCCCAGACCGTCTGCGCGGTGCCCGGCTCGTCGTGGCGGAACTCGGCGGCTACCACTCCCCTGCTCCGTCCACGACCTGACCGCCCAGGGCGACCAGGTCGCGCTCGGCGTGGTGCTGGCGCAGGTAGAGGTGCAGGTCGGCGACCCGCCCGGCGTGGTCGGGCTCGGCGACCAGCGGACCCGGGCCCAGGGCGTGGTCGGCCGTCCTCAGGACGGTCTCGGCCGCGTCGAAGACCGCCTGCCGGGTGCGCAGCGCGAGCACCACGCCCGCGCCCGCAGCGGCGTGGCCGGCGTCGACCCGGCGGGCCGCTTCGGCGAGGGCGCGGCGGGCCGCAGACAGGGCGGCGTCGAGCGTGCCGAGGTGCAGCAGCGCCACGTCGTCGGGACGGCGCTGGGCGGCGACCGAACGCACCCGGTCCGCCACCGCGACGGCCCCGCCGAACCAGACCGCCGCCACGCCGATCCCGCCCCAGGCGAACCCATCGCGCTCGAGGTACCAGCCCGGCCCACCCACGGGCGAGGCCGAGGTCCCGTCGAAGGACACCGGAGTGCTCACGATGTCGGTGAGGCCGCGCGCCGCCCAGGGGCCGGGCGCACGCTCCACGGTCGGGTCGTCGAGGGCGACCGCGAACAGCCCGCGCCGGTCGTCGTCCACCCAGGCCGTCACCAGCGCGTGCGTGAGCCGGTCGGCGAGGGAGCACCAGGGCTTGGTGCCGTGCAGCACCCACCCGCCGTCGACGGGCTCGGCCCGGAGCCGCACGCCGGGTCCCTCAGCAGCGAACACACCCCACGTGCTCCCGGCGGGCGCGTCGAGGCCGGCCTCGTGCAGGATCGCGCGCGCATCGAGGTGCGGCTCGACGGCTCGCGCGACCTGGAGATCCGTGCAGCCGAGCGTCGCCAGCGACTCCCAGAGGAACCGAGTCCGGCCGTCCCCCGGGTCCGGCAGCGAGAGCCCGGACGCGAGCTCGATGGCCGCGTCGACGTCGCCGTCGGAGAGATCGCCGGCGTCCGCCCCCAGCCGGTGCAGGAGCTCCACGTCCTCCGGACCGGCGTCCGGCGGGTCCAGCACGATCGGTCGACCCATGTGCGCCCCCTCTCACGAGTGCGAGCACCGGTGCGACCTCGGAGCTGATCCGGCTGCGTGAGCGGACCGGCGCCGAGGTCGCACGGGTACTGACACCCCTGTAACCACGACGCCCGGGCCCGACCCTCACCCTTTCGGGCGGCTCAGCCGACCCGGTCGACTCCGACACGGATGGCCTCGTCGTGCGGTGGGTACGCACCCGGCATGAGCGAGAGCACCAGCAGTGACCGGACCGCAGCCATCCAGGCGGTCGTCGACCGCGTCTCCTCCTACCAGGACGGCGCCCCCGAGGGGACCGTCGAGTCGGAGCTCCGCAGCGGGCTCGCCGACGCCGGCGTCGAGCTCGAGGACCGCGAGGTCGTCGCGCTCGCCGAGGCCGTCGAGGCCGAGCACGGCAACGTGATCGTCGGGCACGTGCTGGGAGGCTGACCGGCCAGTCCCGCCTGCGCGTTTCACCCGTTCGGGTGATTATTGGGTCAAGCGCGCCCCGATGCTCCTCAGATCACAAAATTTTGTGGAATGACCGGGCGATTTCGTGGGAAAAACGGCGTCATGCCCGCGGTACACACCAGGGTTGCGGTGATCAGTCCGCAGCCACTCACCATGGCCGGCTTCGCCGCCATCCTGGGACGGCATCCCGACCGGTTCGAGCTCATCACCACCACCACCTGGAGCGATGATCTCGAACGGGATGACGAGCCCGACGTCGTGCTGTACGACGTCCTCGGACTGGTCCGGGGCGACGGATCCGACCTCGACTACCTGATCAAGGAGACACACGCCGCGGTCTTCGCCGTCGGCCGTGACCTGCGTCCCGCGCTGCTCAGCCAGGCGCTGGAGCAGGGCGCGGACGGGTTCTTCTCCGAGGACGTCACCGAGGACGAGCTGCTGGCCGCCATCGACTCGGCGATGACCGGCTGGCTCCCCGGCGACGAGGGACCCGACCCGGTCGTGGGGTCGAGCACCTCCGCCCAGCGCGCGACGCAGCTCGGCACCGACCTGGGACTGAGCCGACGCGAGGCGCAGGTGCTGGCACTGGTGGCCCAGGGGCTGGCGAACGACGAGGTCGCCGACCGGCTCTTCCTCAGCATCAACTCCGTCAAGTCCTACATCCGCACCGCCTACCGCAAGATCGGTGCGACCACGCGCAGCCAGGCGGTCGTGTGGGCGGTGGAGCACGGGTTCACCACCCATCGCGGGGACGGCTGACCCCAGCCTGCCCCGCCGCCGACGCCCTGTCCGGCACGGGCAAGGACGGTCACGCAGTGACACCGCCCAGCAGCGCGGCCAGGTCGCCGAGCGCTCCGGTATTCACGCGGTAGTAGACCCACACACCCCGCTTCTCGCGATCCAGCAACCCGGCCTGGTGGAGCAGCTTGAGGTGATGGCTGATCGTGGGCTGGGACAGGTCGAAGGCGTCGTTGAGGTCGCAGACGCACACCTCCCCGTCCGCGTGCGACGCGACCAGGGAGAGCAGTCTGAGTCGGACCGGGTCGGCGATCGCCTTGACCAGGGGGGCGATCCGTTCGGCTGCGGCCGCCGACAGCGGCTCCCGGGTGACCGGCGAGCAGCACGCGGCCGCCTCGACGGGGGTGAGCTCCAGCAAAGACTTCGACATGCGTCGATATTGACAGACCTCGATGTCTGGGTCCAGTCTCGTTATATTCACGTTCATCAATGTCCCAGGAGGCACGCCATGTCCCGCATCCAGTTCGCCCTCAACGTCGACGACATCGACGCCGCGGTCGACTTCTACGCCACGCTCTTCGACACTCCCCCGGCCAAGCGTCGGCCGGGCTACGCCAACTTCGCCGTCGAGAACCCGCCGGTGAAGCTGGTGCTGTTCGAGAACCCCGCCGCGACGGGCACCCTCAACCACGTCGGGGTCGAGCGCTTCTCTGCCGAGGAGGTGCACGCCGAGGCCGACCGCCTCGAGGGCGCTGGCCTGACGCTGGACGTCGAGGGCGACGTGGTGTGCTGCCACGCCCGCCAGGACAAGCACTGGGTCACCGGTCCCGACGGACTGCGTTGGGAGAACTACGTCGTCCTCGCCGACGCACCCGAGCCCGAGGTCGCGGAGGCCTGCTGCAGCTGAGATAGCAGGGAGGCGCCCTATGTTGATGAAATCCCGCGACCGCCGATCGTGACGAATCTGCGCAGGTATAGGGAAGGCATCAAGGCACGCGGTTCTCGCGGTCTGCTTCGTTCGCGACGGCCATGACAGCAGACATGGCCACCCCGGGCGGAGCCGCACCACGACATTCGAGGAGCCTCGCATGCGCTCTCATCACACCCAGTCCCACCAGGTGCGGAGCGGTGCTCGAGCCCGTGCCGCGATCGGTTGCCTGCTCTCGCTCGCCCTGGTCGGGACCGCGCTGGCGACGCTCTCCCCCGCCTCCGCCGCCGAGCAGACCGCGCAGGCACGCTCCTCAGAGGCGCGCGCCGCGAAGCCGAAGCCGCACGCGAAGCCGGCCGTGACCAGGGTGACTCCGGCCCGTGGCGTCGTGACCGGCGGCACGAAGATCACGATCCGGGGCAAGAACTTCACGAAGGTCAAGAAGGTCACCGTCGGCGGCCAGCGGGCCATCGGCGTGAGGGTCGTCAGCTCGAAGAAGGTCACGGCAACGGTTCCGCAGAGCATGCCGGGGAAGGTCGCGGTCACCGTCTTCACGAAGTCCGGCAGGTCGAGGACGACCCGAGCCAGCACGTTCACCTACCAAGACCCTCCGACCGTGTCGCGGAGCACGTTCGTGCCGAAGACCGGTGTCGTGACCGGGACCGACGTCGCCTGGGTGACCAGCGCCGACCCCGCAGGTGGAGAGGCGCCGGAGGGCGGACCGTGGCTCGTCGGCATCAGGTCCGGCGGTGCGATCCCGGTCGTCGGCGGCGGCTACTACCTTCCGGCCGACAACACCGCGTTCCCCGGCGGGCTCGCCGGCAAGGTCACCGGCATCTCGAGCCAGGCCGACGACATCACGGCCGTCACGGTGACCGCGGCCCCGCTCGACGAGATCGCAGACCGAGCCAGCGCCACCGAGAGCGGACCGGGTCTCGGGACGGAGGTGACCAGCGCGCCGGCCGCGCGCCGCCCGGCCAACGCCCGCCGCGCCGAGGGGGCACTCAGCTTCAACTTCCCGAAGATGACCGGATCCTTCTTCAACTGCCAGAACACAGCGGGCCAGACGGCGTCGTTCGGCGGTTCGGTGAACCTGGCGTTCGCCAACACCCGCCACGACTTCTCCTTCGACAAGGGAAGTCCGCTCTTCGGCGTGGCCCCCTACGTGAGCGCCTGGATCCGGACCGACGTGACCGTGACCGGCAAGATCTCCGCGAGTGCGAAGATCACCTGCAGCACGAGCGAGGCCTGGGAGAGGGCCAACGAGAAGGACTTCCTCGTCGGCCAGTTTCTCATCAAGGTCCAGCCCACCGCGTCCTTCTCGATCTCCGCCGGCACCAACGCGATCGTCATCACGCAGACGACCAGGCGGATGGTCGGGTTCTCGGTCTTCAACAACCGCCCGACGATCTACAACACCAAGGTGAACCTCGGCACCCGCGTCGACGCCGGAGACATGTCCGTGAAGGTGGAGGCGTCGGCCGGCATCCAGACCCGCGTGCTGTGGCTCGGTGCACTCGGTGGCCAGCTCCAGATCCTTCTCTCGATCAGCGGCAAGGTCGTGGCGAAGGCCAACCCCCGCCAGGCGTGCGTCAACATCACGTTCGGGGTGAAGTTCGTCGGCAACCTCGTCGTCGACCTCTGGGTCAAGAACTGGAAGATCGCCACCGCCAGCGTGTTCGCACCCATCATCACGTGGGACAAGTGCACGGCCCCGACCAGCGCGATACCCGTCACGGACGATCCAGCGATCACCACGGTGCAGCTCCCGAACGCCAGACGGAACTCCCCCTACGACACGACCCTGCAGACAGCAGATGGCCGTGACGGCACCTGGGGCATCGACACCAGCCACTTCCCACAAGGGCTGAACCTCTCCTTCGCAACAGGTGAGATCACCGGCAGCCCGACGGCAGGGGTCGGCACCTACCGGTTCACCGTCACCTTCACCGACACAACCGGGAGGCAGACCTCCGCCGTCGTCACCCTGTACGTCGGTCCGGCACTCGTCGGCGGCGGCGACTTCCAAGCGACACTGACCTGGGGTCACTACGCCGACATGGACCTCCATGTCACCGACCCCGCCGGCGAGGAGATCTACTACGGCAACCGGACCAGCGACAGTGGTGGACAGCTCGACCGCGACGCCAACGCCGGCTGCGGCGAGCAGAACCCGTCGCCGGTCGAGAACGTGTACTGGCCGCCGAACGGAGCACCCGTCGGCACGTACGCGGTGCAGGTCGTCACGTGGTCCGCGTGCGGCACGGTGTCCCAGCCCTGGCACCTGACCGTCCGCGTCCGCGGCGCCGTCGTCCTCGACATCTCCGGGAACGGCACCTCGGCCCAGTACGAGGTCAACGTGGGCAACGGTCTCGCTCGGGTCGTGGGGCACCACCCCTCGACGAGCTTCAAGAGGACCGCGAAGCCCACGAGATGAATCGAGCGGCACACATGCCAGAGGCCCTCACAGTCAGACTGTGAGGGCCTCTGGCGATTTGTAGCGGGGGCAGTGTGCTGGTTCAGGACATCCCGGACACATGTCTCACGTCATCCCGGACTGATGTCTCACGACATGCCGGACGTGGGGTGGGTGTATATGCATCGGCCGATAGACGTGCGGGATGTCGAAGGCCCGCCTGGTCATCACCGCCGTCACCCTCGAGAACCGCACCGTCGCGGAGGTCGTCGCGACCTACGGCGGCAGACGTTGAACGACTTTGGGTGTAGATGCACCGGCTTGGGTGTAGATGCACCGGCCGATAGACGTGCGGGATGTCGAAGGCCCGCCTGGTCATCACCGCCGTCACCCTCGAGAACCGCACCGTCGCGGAGGTCGTCGCGACCTACGGCGTCTCGAGGTCCTGGGTCTACGAGCTCCTCGCCCGCTACCGAGACGAAGGCGAGGCCGCCTACGAGCCCCGCTCCAAGGCCCCGAAGACCACCCCGGGCGCGACCCCACCCCAGACCGTCGACCTCGTCCTCCGGCTCCGCAAGCAACTCCTCGAGGCCGGCCACGACGCCGGCGCCGACACCCTGGGCTGGCACCTGACCCACCACCACCAGATCACCCTGTCCCGRGCCACGATCCACCGGATCCTGACCCGGGCAGGTGTCGTCACCCCCGAGCCGAAGAAGCGACCGAAGTCCTCCTACATCCGCTTCCAGGCAGCCATGCCGAACCAGACCTGGCAGTCCGACTTCACCCACTACCGGCTCTCAACCGGCCAGAACACCGAGATCATCACCTGGCTCGACGACTGCACCCGCTACGCCCTGCACGTCTCCGCCCACCGCGCGATCACCACCCCAATCGTGGTGAACACGTTCCGCACAGCCGCAGGTCAGCACGGCATCCCCGCATCCACACTCACCGACAACGGGATGGTCTACACCGTCCGACTGGCCAGCATCGGCCACCGCGGCGGCCGCAACGGATTCGAGCAACAACTCCGCGACTGGCACGTGGCCCAGAAGAACAGCAGACCCAACCACCCCACCACCTGCGGCAAGGTCGAACGCTTCCAACAGACCCTGAAGAAGTGGCTACGCGCCCAACCCGACCAACCCGCCACCATCGCCGACCTACAAGACCTGATCGACCGATTCGTCACCGCCTACAACCAACACCGACCGCACCGCTCGCTACCGCACCGCGCGACACCAGCAACGATCTACGAGTCCATGCCCAAAGCCGTCCCCGGCCCCACCCGCGACACCGAGACCCACGACCGGATCCGACACGACATCGTCGACAAGTCCGGCTCCGTCACCCCGCGCGTCAACGGCCAACTACGCCACATCGGCATCGGACGAACCCACGCCCGAACCCACGTCATCCTGCTCGTCCAGGACCGCGACGTACGCGTCATCAACGCCATCACCGGGGAACTGCTCCGCGAGCTCACCATCGACCCCAGCAAGGACTACCAGCCACGAACCCCCAAATGAAGAACACCCGAACCTACGTTTCCGTAGGTCCGGGTGTCCGCGATGTCCTGAGACATCACACTGTCT
>NZ_LMDV01000002.1 GCF_001425175.1 Nocardioides sp. Root1257
CTCGAGTACCCCGAAGGGCCTTTCCGCTCGACTTGCATGTGTTAAGCACGCCGCCAGCGTTCGTCCTGAGCCAGGATCAAACTCTCCGTTGAAAACAAAAAGTAACCCCGACAAAAAACGAAACTGACAAGTTGTCAGAATCATCGTTCATCAAAGAAATCCGTCACTACATCCACAGCCCCGAAGGACCGAAGACACAGAAGACGGGTTACAAACTAATTCGTCGACTATGACACACTGTTGAGTTCTCAAACATCAGTTGCATTCCGGTAGTTCGGCCTTTCGGCCGGCCCGTCCGGGGCAGTGGTTTAAACTTAGCGGATTGTTTTCCCCCGGTGCAAATCCGGGCTTTTCCGCCTCATCTGCGTCCACGCACACAACAATCTCGCCAGTTTTGGAGGGCCTCTGTGAGGCTCGCTTCGCCACCGGAAAGGTGAGTGAGTGGTGCAGATGTCCGCCGGGGCCGGAGGCCCGACCTGACCGGTCTTGCCTCCCGCCGCTCCCTGGCGACTCGGAGAACATTAGGGGACTCCGGCCGGGAGTACAAATCGGACCGACGTGACGGCCCACACATCCGCGTTTACGCAGGTCAGAGCGCTTTCAGCGGACCTCGACGCCGGCGAAGTTCTTCTTGCCGCGGCGCAGCACCAGCCAGCTCCCGCCGATGAGGTCGTCCCCGCCGGGCACCTGGTCGGGGTCCTCGACGCGGGCGTTGTTCAGGTACGCACCGCCCTCGGAGACGGTCCGCCGGGCCTCGCCCTTGCTCTTCGCCAGTCCCGTGGTGACCAGGAGGTCGACCACGCTCGGCATCGGCAGGTCACCGTCCAGGGTGGCCGAGCCCGCCTCGCGCAGCGCCGCGCCCAGCGTCGCCGTGCTCAGGCCCGACAGGTCTCCCCCACCGAACAGAGCGGCCGACGCCTCCTTGATGCGCTCCGTCTCCTCGGGCCCGTGCACGACCGAGGTGACCTGCTCGGCCAGCGCCCGCTGGCCGGCGCGGAGGAACGGCTTCTCGGCGTGCTGTGCCTCGAGCTCCTCGATCTCGGCCCGGGAGAGGAAGGTGAAGATGCGCAGCAGCTCGCCCACCTTCTCGTCCTCGACGTTGAGCCAGAACTGGTAGAAGGCGTACGGCGACATCATGTCCGGGTCGAGCCACAGCGCGCCGCCCTCGGTCTTGCCGTACTTGGTCCCGTCGCTCTTCGTCACCAGGGGCGTCGCGAACGCGTGCGCCTTGCCGCCGTCGGAGCGGCGGATCAGCTCCACGCCGCCGGTCAGGTTGCCCCACTGGTCGGAGCCACCGAACTGGAGCGTCACGCCGTGGTCGCGGTAGAGGTTGAGGAAGTCCATCGACTGGAGCAGCACGTAGCTGAACTCCGTGTAGCTGATGCCGGCCTCGAGCCGACTCTTCACGACGTCGCGGGCCAGCATCCGGTTGACCGGGAAGTGCTTGCCGACGTCGCGAAGGAAGTCGATCGTCGACAGGCTCGCGGTCCAGTCGTAGTTGTTGACCATCGTGGCCGCGTTGTCACCCTCGAAGGACAGGTACGGCTCGATCTGGCGGCGTACCCGCTCCACCCAGTCCTTGACGGTGTCGAGCGTGTTGAGGGTGCGCTCCCCCGAGTCGCGCGGATCGCCGATCATGCCCGTCGCGCCGCCGACGAGGGCGTACGGCGTGTGGCCGGCCTCCTGGAGGCGCCGCGCGGTCAGGATCTGCACGAGGTTGCCCATGTGCAGGCTCGGAGCGGTGGGGTCGAAGCCCACGTAGAACTTCACGCTCCCGGCGGACAGGGCCTCGCGCAGCGCGTCGAGGTCCGTCGAGTGGGCGATCAGGCCGCGCCACTCGAGGTCGTCGAGGAGGGTGGAATCGACGGTCACAGGGAACCTTTCCGGTCGGAACGTGCGGGTCAAGCGTGCCATGGGGGCATCTGACTACGCTCGTGGGTTGGAAGGGGAGATCGTTGATCGCTGGTAGGTACACGCTCGTGCGCGAGATCGGGCGCGGAGGGATGGGCGCCGTCTGGCTCGGCCAGGACGAGGTCCTCGGCCGCGAGGTCGCGCTCAAGCGCGTGGGCTTCGGCCCGGGCGGCAACGACCTGGACCTCGACCGCGCCGAGCGGGAGGCCCGGCTCGCGGCCCGCCTCAACCACCCCCACGTCGTCGCCGTCTACGACCTGGTCACCGAGGGTGCCGACCGCTGGCTGGTCATGGAGCACGTCGCCGGGACGACCCTGGCCGAGCTGGTCAAGCGGGACGGGGCACTGAGCCCGGACCAGGCGGCCCCCCTGCTGCGGCAGGCGGCCGACGCGCTCGCCGCCGCCCACGCCGCGGGCATCGTGCACCGCGACGTGAAGCCGTCGAACATCCTCGTCACGCCGGACGGCCAGGTGAAGCTGTCCGACTTCGGCATCGCCCGTGCCCAGGCGGACGCCTCGCTCACCCAGACCGGCCTCGTCACCGGGTCGCCGGCGTACCTGGCTCCCGAGGTCGCGTCCGGACAGCAGGCGTCGGCGGCGAGCGACGTGTGGTCGCTCGGCGCCACGGCGTTCCACGCGCTCGCCGGGCGCCCGCCGTACGACGTCGGGGAGAACCTGCTCGGCGCGCTCTACCGGATCGTGCACGAGGAGCCGCCCCGGCTCGGCCCGGCGGCCGGCTGGCTCGCTCCGATGCTGCTCGCGACGATGGCCCAGGAGAGCGAGGACCGCTGGTCGATGGCCGACGTGCGCGACTTCCTCGCCGGCGGCCCGTCCGCGCCGCTGCCGGCGCCGCTCCCCCGTGCCGTCCCCGTCGGCGTACCGGCCGCAGCGGCCGTGGACCACAGCTCGACCCAGGTGATGACCGCACCGGTGATGCCGGTCCCTCCGGCACCGTCGCGACCGCGTCGCCAGCGCAGCGCCGTGGTCCCGCTGCTGGTGCTGGCCGTGGTCGGCGTGCTCGTCGTCGTCCTCGCCTGGGTCCTCGGGTCCGGCGACGATCCCGGCTCCGAGGCCGACAGCCCCAGGACGCCGAGCTCCTCCGCCCCCTCGTCGTCAGCACCGCCGACGACGACGAACGAGGTGACCGCCGACGGCATGGAGAACTTCATCGAGGACTACCTGGCCACGGTGACGACCGACCCGAAGAGCTCCTGGGCGATGCTCACCCCGGACTTCCAGAAGGAGAGCGGCGGCTTCGGGCAGTACAAGAAGTTCTGGAGCGGCTTCCAGACCGCCGACCTGATCTCCGCCCAGCCCGATCCCGACACGATGAGCATCAGCTACACGGTCGAGTACCTGCACGAGGACGGCACCAAGTCCCGTGACGACGTGACCCTCCGGCTCGAAGGCTCCGACGGCAACTTCCTGATCGCGGGCGAGAGCTGACTCCTGCCCCCTATCGTTGGACGCGGGAGGGTTTCGATGGAGCTGGCGGCGCTGTACCGGGACATCGTCGAGCGGTCGCCAGATGCGTTCTGGGTGTGCGACCTCGACGGTCGGACCATCTATGCCAACGCGGCGATGTGCGCCCTCTACGGCGCCACGGCCGAGGAGATGGCCGACGTCACCGTCTACGACTCGCTCGACGAGGCGGGGCAGGTGCAGTTCAGCGAGCACCTCGAGGTCCTGCGGCGCGACGGGGGCAACGGGGAGGACGTCGACGTCCTCTTCTGGCGCCGGGACGGGACCTCCCTCTGGGTGATCGTCAGCGAGCGGGAGCTCCGTGGGCCGGACGGCGAGATCGTCGGCTTCACGCACCGGATCAGCGACTACAGCGGTCGCCGGCGCGCCCTGGACGAGCTCCGGGAGAGCCGTGAGCAGCTGGCCGAGGCGCACCGGATCGCCCGGCTGGGCAGCTGGCAGTGGGACGTCACGGCCGACGAGATCTACGCCTCCGCGGAGCTCTGCGCGCTCTACGGCCTCGACCCGGCGTCGTTCCCCGCGGCGTACGCCGACTTCCTCGAGATCGTCCACCCAGACGACCGTGCCCGCGTCGACGAGGCCGTGAACGGCGCGCTCGAGCACCCCTCCGAGTTCCTCTTCGTGGTGCGCGTGCAGGGCGAGGCCGGGTGGGTCTGGACGCGCGGCCGTGGCGTCTCCACGGCCGACGAGTCCGGGCGGGTGGTCGCGATGTCCGGCACCCACCAGGACATCACCGAGACCAAGCTGGCCGACCTGGCCCTCGAGGACCAGGTGCGGCAGAACGCACTCATGCAAGCGGTCGCGATCGCGGCCAACGAGGCGCGGACGCTGACGGAGGTGCTCGGCCAGGCGCAGCACCTGGTGCTCCTCCACGACGACTGGGAGCGCGGTCGTGCGTTCGTGCCCGACGAGGACGGCGCGGGCGTCGTACCCCTGCACCTCACCGACGAGGACCGCGCGGCCGACCTCGCGACCCCCGACGAGTCGGCGATGGAGCTCGAGCTCGCGAACAAGGCGTTCCGCGAGCGCCGGTCGGTGTGGAGCAACTCCCGCCTCACCCTCGCCGTGCCCGTCTCCGTGGCCGACGAGGTGTCGGCGGTCGTGTCGATCACGTCCGCTCCCCCGCTCTACCGCTTCGACATGATCCAGGCGATGGTCGAGCAGGTCGCCGTCGAGCTCGGCCGGGTCGCCGAGCGCGAGCGCGCCGAGCGGGCGCTCGCCGACGCACGGGACGCGGCGATGGAGGCGTCCCGGCAGAAGTCGGAGTTCCTGGCCACGATGAGCCACGAGATCCGCACGCCCCTCAACGGCGTGATCGGGCTCAACGACCTGCTGCTGCGCGGCGACCTCAACGCCGATCAGCTGCGGCTCGCCTCGGGCGTGCAGGTCGCCAGCCGTGCCCTGCTCGGGATCATCAACGACGTCCTCGACTTCTCGAAGATCGAGGCCGGCAAGCTGGAGCTCGAGCGCCTCGACTTCGAGGTGCGGGCGGTCTTCGACCGGGTCGCGAGCATGCTCGGCGAGGCCGCGCGGGCCAAGGGTCTCGAGCTGATCGTCGCGTGCCACCCCGACGTCCCCGAGGTGCTGTGCGGCGACCCGACGCGCCTGGCCCAGGTGCTGACGAACCTCGGCTCCAACGCCGTGAAGTTCACCGAGCAGGGCGAGGTCTTCATCCGCGCGACCGCCGCGCCCGCGGACGACGGCGGGACGCTGCTCCAGGTGAGCGTCACCGACACCGGCGTCGGGATCGTGGACGGCGACGTCGAGACGCTCTTCGAGGCGTTCACGCAGGCCGACGCGTCCACGACGCGGCGCTTCGGCGGCACCGGGCTCGGGCTGGCGATCTCACGCGAGATCGTCCAGGCGCTCGGCGGCGAGATCGGGCTGCGGCCGAACCCGGGGGGCGGCACCGTCTTCTGGTTCACCGCGGAATTCGCGGCACCGCTCGGGGACGGCATCGACCCCGACGACGAGTACGGCCGCAGCTGGCTCGCCGGCCGGCACGTGCTCGTCGTCGACGACAACGACAACAACCGGCTGATCCTCGTCGAGCAGCTGGCGCGATGGCTGGTGCGCTCGTCCAGCGTCGCCGACGCCGACGCGGCCGAGACGGTCGTCGCCGCCGCCCGGGCGGCGGGCGACCCGGTCGATGCGGTGCTCCTGGACATGTCGATGCCGGGGCGCGACGGGCTCGACCTGGCGCGTGCGCTGCACGCCGATCCCGCCAACGCAGGCGTCCGGCTCATCATGCTCACCTCGTCGGGCGCGCCCGCCCCCGAGGAGCTGGCCGAGGCGGGCATCGTGGCGTGCCTGACGAAGCCGACCCTGGCCGGCGACCTGCGGACGACCATGCTGCGCGAGATCGCCCAGCGCGAGCCGCGGCCGGACGGCGTACTGCGTCCGACGGCGGAGCCGAGCATCACCCACCGGGTCCTCGTCGTCGAGGACAACCCCGTCAACCAGATGGTCGCGGTCGGCCTGCTGCGGGCGCTCGGGTACGCCGCGACGACGGCCGACGACGGGCTCGTGGCGGTGCAGGAGATGCGGGCCGGCGGCTACGACGCGGTGCTGATGGACGTGCAGATGCCGCGGATGGACGGGTACGCCGCGACCCGCGCCATCCGTGACGAGCAGACCGTCCACGTGCCCGTGATCGCGATGACCGCGGCGGCCGTCGAGGGTGAGCGCGAGCGCTGCCTGGCGGCCGGGATGGACGACTTCCTGACCAAGCCCGTGGACCCGAGCGCGCTGGCCGGCGTCCTCGAGCGATGGCTGGGAAGCGAGAGCGTCGCTCCACGTCGTACGCTGCGGAGCGTGTCTGAGAACGGTGCCACCTCGTCCTCCCCGATCGACGGTCTGGCGACCGACCGGCTCGACGAGCTGCGCGACCTGGACCCGGACAACACGGCGTACCTCGACCGGGCCATCGGCAACTTCGTGCGCAACACCCCGACCACGCTGGAGTCGATCCGGCGGGCGATCGGCGACGCGGACGCGGCCGTGCTCAAGCAGGTGTCGCACAAGCTCGCCGGCGGTGCCCTGAACCTCGGCGTGACCGCCGCCGGTCGCACCGCCCAGCAGATCGAGCTGCTCGCGGACACCGGCACCACCGAGGGAGCCGACGAGCTCACCGACCAGCTCGAGCGTGACCTCGAGACGGGTCGCGCGGCGCTGCTCGCCTACCAGGCGACGTACTCCACGACGCCCTGACCCAGGGTCCGGAGGTTCGACCCGGCCCACGCCGGGTACGGGTGGGTCATGAAGACCATCATCGGGCTCGTCGTCCTCGCGTGGCTCGTCATCGGCGCGCTCGCTGCCTACCAGCGTGGCTACTTTGGCGATGACCGGGACGTCAGCTGCAAGTCGACCGGCGACACGGTCCTGACGATCGTCGCCGGACCGCTGAACTACTTCGGCGTGAACCCGAAGGTCGACTGCAAGGTGAACGTCCCGCAGCCCTCGGAGTAGCGCTCAGCGCTCCTGCTCATCGCCTGCCGCGGGTGCCGACCCGTCGAGCGCACCCTGGTTGCCCACGAACGCGGCGACGGGCGGGATCAGCGCCGCGACCACGCTCATCACGATCGCGGCGGTCGTGGACCACAGCCGGACGACGTTCCACGCGAGCAGGATGAGCACGATGCAGGTGCCCATCAGCCAGAAGTAGGCGCGGTGCCGTCGTCGGCGTTCCATCCCTCGACGCTAGCCCGCCCGCGGTCGTCGGCGGTGCCAAGGTGGACCCATGCGCTACGCGAAGCTCGGCAGCACCGGTCTCGACGTCTCCCGGGTCATCCTCGGCTGCATGAGCTGGGGCGACGCCAGCCGTGGCTGGCACCCCTGGATCCTGGACGAGGACGCCGCCCGCACGATCATCCGCCAGGCGCTCGAGGCCGGCATCACGACCTTCGACACCGCGAACGTGTACGCCGGCGGCAGCAGCGAGGAGTTCACCGGCCGCGCGCTGCGCGACTTCGCCCGGCGCGAGGACGTGGTCATCGCGACCAAGGTCCACGGGCGGATGCGGCCCGGGCCGTACGGCGCCGGCCTGTCCCGCAAGGCGATCCTGCACGAGATCGACGCGTCGCTGCAGCGGCTCGGCACCGACTACGTCGACCTCTACCAGATCCACCGCTGGGACCCCGAGGTGCCGATCGAGGAGACGATGGAGGCGCTGCACGACGTCGTACGCGCGGGCAAGGTGCGCTACCTCGGCGCATCGTCGATGTGGGCGTGGCAGCTCGCCACGGCCCAGCACGTCGCGGCCGCGAACGGCTGGACGCCGTTCGTGTCGATGCAGAACCACTACAACCTGATCTACCGCGAGGAGGAGCGGGAGATGCTCCCGCTGTGCGCCGACCAGGGCGTCGGGGTGATCCCGTGGAGCCCGCTGGCCCGCGGCCGCATCACCCGCGACTGGGACGCCGAGACGGCGCGCTCGGAGACCGACGAGTTCGGGGCGAGCCTGTACGTCGACGAGGACCGGGCGATCGTGGAGACCGTCGGGCGGGTGGCCGAGCAGCGCGGTGTCTCCCGCGCACAGGTCGGCCTTGCCTGGCTGCTGCACCAGCCCGCGGTGACCGCGCCGATCGTCGGCGTCACCAAGCCGCAGCACCTCGCCGACGCGGTCGCGGCGGTCGACCTCGAGCTGTCCGCCGACGAGCTCGCCGAGCTCGGCGCGGGCTACCGGCCACACCCCGTCTCGGGGCACGCCTGAGCCGGCGACGTAGTACGGTGTCGATGATCGCGCGCGGCCACCCCCGTCCGAGCGCGATCGGTCGGCGGTCACGCGCAGCACCTTGCCTCGGGTGGCCGTCGCACTCGTGATGCTTCGCCGCGGCCCGGACCCTGCCCGGCGGACTCCGGGAGCAGCCGTCACCCATCAGGCGACGTCATGCAGACCACAGGTGGGGCTGAAGTACTTCGGTTGATGGGTGACAGATCTACTTCGGTTGATCGGTGACACTCGTCTTGACTGTAGAACGCCGTTGGGGCGCTTGGGATCGCTTGACTCTCACCTCCCCGGTGCTGTCGCGTTTCTGGGTCCGCAGGAGCTGGTCGCCGTCGTAGAACTGCAGGACGTGGTCGGTGACCCACACGTCGATGGGCCGGCCGGCGGCCGCCACGCCGAGGCAGACCTGCTGCCAGCTCACGCACACCACGCCGACCGCGCTGGCTCGTCGGGTCACCCAGGTCCCGTCGGAGCGGTCGTCGCCGGGACGCCCGGTGGCGGCCACGGCACGGATCGGTCGCACGGGTGCCGGGGCGGTGAGGAACCGGGCGGCAGGAACGGCCATGTCCAATGCCTGGTGGGGGCGGTCGTGGTTGTAGCCCTGGACCCAGTCGTCCAGCTCTGCCTGGGCGGTGGCCAGGTCGTCGAAGACCCGGTCGGTGCGGAACTCCGCACGCAACGCACGGTGGAACCGCTCGATCTTCCCGGTCGTGGTCGGCGAACGTGGCTGGGTCAGCAGGTGCTCGATCCCGTTCTCCGGCAGACCCGGTCGAAGAGCACCTCGACCGGCGGGGCGTTGAACCGGCCGGTGAAGACCTTCCCGTTGTCGGTCAGGATCTGCCCCGGCACCCCGTAGGTCCGCAACGCCAACGCGAGGCCCTCGCACACGTTCGGTGAGGTCTCGCGCAGCATCAAGTAGGCGCTGATGCAGAACCTCGAGTGGTCATCGACCCCAGTCAACGCCTTGGCCCGTCGCCCGTCAGCGAGCACGAACCCACCCACCACGTCCATCTGCCACAGTTCCATCGCAGTGCCGCGTTCCCACCGCTTCCACCTCCGGTCCCGCCGCCGGCGCCCAGACGGGTCGATCAGGTTCAACCGGACCAGTGCCCGGTAGACCGCCGACTCCGAGGGCACCGGGTCGACACCGGCCCGGTCCAGCTCATGGACCAGCCGGCGTGGACCCCACCCGGGATGCGACGAGCGCATCGACGCGATCGCCGCCTCGACCTGCGCGCCGGTCTGGTGCGGACACGACCGCGGCCGATGCGACCGATCCGCCAGCCCGTCCAGGCCCTCCGCCTCGTACCTGGCCAACCAGCCATGCACCGTCTTGCGATGCACCCCGAACCGGGCCGCCACACTCGAAACCGTCTCGCCATCGCTGATCACGGCCAGCACGGCCTGATACCGCTGCTCGGACACGCTCAACTCCCTCATCTGGGGAGTGTCACCAATCAACCGAAGTAGCCGTCACCCATCACCCGAAGATGCGTAACGCATCAACCGAAGCCCGAACGTCACCCATCAGGCGAAGTCATACAGACCACAGGTGGGGCGGGTGGGGCTCGAACCCACGACCCAAGGATTATGAGTCCTCTGCTCTAACCGACTGAGCTACCGCCCCTCGCGCCGCCGCAGCCTAGCCGTTGGACCATCGCCCACGGCGACCTACGGCCGGGCGCGCCGGGTGTCGATCGCGAGGGCCAGGGCGTTGAGACCGGCCCAGCCGAGCGTGACGCCGAGGATCTTGCGGCGGATGGCGGGGTCGTCGGTGCTGGTGGAGAGGACAGCGGCGTCGCCGAGGTCCATCGCGATCCGCAGCACCATGGCCGCCTGGACGGTCCGGTCGGAGCGGCCGAGGATGCCGAGGGCGCCGATCGCCGAGTCGCGGACGCCGTACGTGCGCGCGAGCAGCTCGAGACCCTTCTGGTGCTCCCGGTCGGCCTGGAGCGCCTGCCAGAGGTGGCCGGGCTGGGCGAGGGCGTAGCCGCCGTACGCGGCGGTGGCGACGGACAGGACACGGCTCAGCGGGTAGCTCATGGGCGACCGGTACCCGCACACGCCCGACTCACGCTCGGGCCGGGAGAACGACGAAGGGCCCGTCTCGTGATGAGACGGGCCCTTCGCTGCTGGCTCCCCCGGTTGGACTCGAACCAACAACCCTCCGGTTAACAGCCGAATGCTCTGCCAGTTGAGCTACAGGGGATCGGTGCAGCCCGCACAGGTTAGCAATCGGGCGGCGTCGTGAAAAATTGAGGTGGCAGTTCGGACCGAGCCTGCGAGGGACGAACGTAAGCCGCCTCGGTTGAGGAGGCTCGGCTGGGGCTTGCGCGCCAGCGCGAGACGCAGCGAGCCGTCTCGAAACCAGGTGGTCACTCGAGCCCGACGTCGGCGCGGGCCGCCTCCAGAGCCTCGGTCGCGGCCGCCTGGACCGCGGGGTCGGCGGGGTCGACGCCCTCGTCGTACTCGTAGATCCACTGCACGGGGTGCTGGCCGTTGGGGGCGCGGCGGGCGATCACGCGGACGCCGCGACGGCCCGAGACGGGCACGTGGCGCTGCAGGATGATGCTGGCGGTGACGCGCTCGCGCACGAGCTGGAGCAGCAGCCCGGGCTCGTCGAGCGTGAGCAGGTGCTCGGGCCTGGCCTCCCCCCACGAGCCGACCTCGACCACGTGGAGGGTCGAGGAGTCCTGGTCCCAGTCGGCCGACTGCACGTCCTCCCACGGGATGCGGACGGTCTCCTCGAGGCCGCCCGCGCCCAGCGGACGGACGACGTAGAGCGCGTCACGGGTGCCGCCGACGCGTCCCTCCGCGGCCGTGGCGTGCGCGAGCAGCTTCTCGCCCCGCTCGACGCGGACGGCGGGCTTCCACTTCACGACGGCGACCTCACGACGGCGGCCCGGCGAGCCGGTCGCGGAGCGCCCGGCGGTGCGCCTCGAGCGCCGCCAGCTCGCCGAACATCTTGTTGAACTCCTCCGGCTGCTCGACCGGGTTGGTGCGCTGGAGCTTCGACTTGATCGCGCCGATCCGGCGGGCCGTGGTGAGCTCCATCAGGCGGATCACGTGCTCCGCGACGTACGCCGCGTCCGGCTCCTTCTTGAGCGGCTCGACGGCCAGCGCGCCGATCGTCGAGGAGACCTCCGGATCGGTGGCGGCGTCGCGCAGCTTGGTGCCCCACCCGGGGTCGCCGGCGCCGGCGCCCGGACCACCGGCGGCGGCGACCAGCTCCCAGACCGCGCGGTACGTCGGGTGCGTGAAGTCGTTGGGGCCGATCTCCGAGGTGGAGCGACCGATGGTCATCGGGTGCTGGACCACGAGCTTGAGGGTCTCCCGCTCGAGGGAGAACCGCGGGTCGCGCAGGTCGGGCACGTTGCTGCGCGGCGGCGGGGTGGCGGTCGCGGCCGCGGGCTCCTGGCCGGGACGCCGGTGGGCGGCACGACGGACCTCGACGCGGGCCTCGTCGATGTCGATGCCGATCATCCCGGCGATCTCACGGGCGAACGCGTCGACCTTCGACTTGTCGCGGATGCTCGACACCAGCCGGGCGCTCTCGCGCAGCGCGTCGACCCGGCCGTCGGCGCGGTCCAGGTCGTACTTGCTCACGATGTTGGAGAGCACGAAGCGGTAGAGCGGCACCCGCCGGGCGACCAGCTCGCGGACCGCCGCGTCGCCCTTCTTGATGCGTACGTCGCACGGGTCGAGGCCGTCGGGCTCGACGGCGACGTACGTCTGCGAGACGAAGTTCTGGTCGCCGCTGAAGGCCCGGATCGCGGCCTTCTGGCCGGCAGCGTCACCGTCGAAGGTGAAGATCACCTCGCCGCGGAACTCCTCGTGGTCGTTGAGGAAGCGCCGGAGCACGCGGGCGTGGTCGTCGCCGAACGCGGTGCCGCAGGTGGCGATCGCCGTACCGACCCCGGACAGGTGGCAGGCCATCACGTCGGTGTAGCCCTCGACGATCACGGCCTGCGAGGACCGGGCGATCTCGCGCCGGGCGAGGTCGAGCCCGTAGAGCACCTGGCTCTTCTTGTAGATCCGGGTCTCGGGGGTGTTGAGGTACTTCGCCTCGATGCGGTCGTCGTCGAAGATCCGCCGCGCGCCGAAGCCGATGGTGTCGCCGGGGGCGTCGCGGATCGGCCACAGCAGCCGCCCGCGGAAGCGGTCGTACGCCGAGCGCCCGATCGCCACCAGGCCCGCCTCGACCGTCTCCTCCTGCGTGAAGCCGCGGCCCCGCAGGTGCTTGAAGAGCGCCTCGCCCTCGCGCGGGGCGAAGCCGATGCCGAAGGTCGCTGCGGCCTCCTGGTCGAAGCCGCGCTCGGCGAGGAACTGCCGCGCCACCAGCGCGTCCGGGGTCGCGAGCTGCTCGGCGTAGAACTCCTGGGCGACCTTGTTGGCCTCGATCAGGCGCTGCCGCGGCGGACCCTTGGGGCGCTGCTCCTCGCGGGCGTCGCCCTCTTCGCGCCGCAGCTGCACGCCGTACTTGTCGGCCAGGCGCTCGACGGTCTCGGTGAACGTGAGGCCGTCGATCTTCATCAGGAAGCTGATGACGTCGCCGCTCTCGTTGCAGCCGAAGCAGTGGTAGAAGCCGCGGGCCGGGGTGACGTGGAACGACGGGGACTTCTCGTCGTGGAAGGGGCAGAGCCCCTTCTGGGAGCCGCCCCCGGCGTTCTTGAGCGTGACGTACTGCGAGACGACGTCGTCGATGCGCGCCTTCTCGCGCACCTCGGCGATGTCATCCTCGCGGATCCGGCCTGCCACGTGGCGGAGTCTATGCGGGCGTCAGTAGTCGCCGGACATGACGTTCACAAGCTCGTCACCGCCGGCGTAGCGGTGCAGCTGGTCGCGCACCAGACGGTGCGCCCGTGGCCACATCGCACTGCTCGCGCCCCCGACGTGTGGCGAGATGAGCAGACCGGGCGCGTCCCACAGCGGGTGGTCCGCGGGCACCGGCTCCGGATCGACGACATCGACAGCGGCGCGGAGGCGGTGGGCGCTCAGCTCGGCGAGCAGCGCGTCGTTGTCGACGACGGGCCCGCGGGCGACGTTGACCAGCAGGGCGCCGTCCGGCATGGCGGCGAGGAAGGCCGCGTCGACCAGGCCCCGGGTCTCGTCGGTGAGGGGTACGACGAGCACCACGACGTCCGCATCGGGGAGGAGCCTCGGCAGCTCGGTGATCGCGTGGACGCCGTCGCGGGCCCGGCGCGCGACCCGGGTGATCTCCACCTCGAAGGGCTCCAGACGCCGTTCGATCGCCTCGCCGATGGCGCCGTACCCGACCAGCAGCACGCGCTTGTCGGCGAGCGCCGGGCGCCAGCCCGGCTTCCACTCGTGGCGGTCCTGGGCGCGGACCCAGTCCGGGATGCCGCGGAGACTCGCCAGGACCAGGGTGAGCGCCAGCTCCGCGGTGGACGTGTCGTGGATGCCGCGGCCGTTGCAGAGGGTGACGCCGGCCGGGACGGACGAGCGCAGGTTGTCGACGCCTGCGGTCAGGGTCTGCACGACCTCCAGGCTGGTCATCCGCGCCAGCACCTCGGCGACCCGTGGGCCGACCATGTACGGCGGCACGTAGAAGCGCACGTCGCCGACGCTGTCCGGCACCTCGCGGGTCGGGTCGACGACCTGGTAGCGCAGCCCCGTCGGCGGGTCGCCGAGCAGGGACGGTTCGAACGGCAGCCACACGAGGCGATCGGTCACGCTCGGAGCCTACGGGTCGGGTTCAGCGGCGGTAGACGCTGACCAGCACGCCGTACGACGCCTCCCGCTCCCCCGCCTGCTCGAGGTCCTGGACGACCCGCTCGAGGTGCCGGGTGAGCGCCTCCGCCTGCTGCCGGGTGAGCCGGACGGTGCGGTGGTTGACGAGCGGCTCCCGGGCCGCGTCGACCTCCTCCGCGATGGTCGCGAACATCGCCCGGGTGGCGTCGGTGCCGTCGGGCAGGCGCAGTCGGGGCACAGCGGTGACGTAGTACTGCTCCGTCCCGCCGCGCACCGTGCGGGTGCGGCTCGGCTCGAGCAGCCCGGCGGCGACCAGGACCTTCACGTGGTGGGCGACGTTGCCCTTGTTGGTGCCGAGGCGGTGGGTCAGCTGGCTGACGGTCGCCTCGCCGGTGCCGACCTCGCGCCAGATGCGGTGTCGCATCGGGTGGTCGAAGGCGCGGACCTGGGCGGGGGTGGCGACGGGAACGGGCTCGATCGTCGGCTGGGTCACGAATCAAGCGTCAAGAGCAGTGGACGCTTGTGTCAAGAGCCCGCTGGACTGCTCCCATGATGATCACCGAAGTACAGGACCTGGTCCGGACCCACTACGTCTTCCCCGAGCTCACCGACGCCATCACCGGCGCGGTCGCCGCCGTGGAGCTCGCCGACGACCCGGAGACCGACGCGGCGACCCTCACGGCCGCCCTCCAGTCGGTCAACGGTGACCGGCACCTGCGGGTGCGACACTTCCCCGAGGGCGTCCCGCCCGACCGGGACGAGGCCGACGTCCAGGCCTGGCTCGCCGGGCTGGCCCTCGCGCAGGGGCCCGGGATCGCCGAGGTCCGCCGCCTCGAGGACAACACCGGCCTGGTGGTCGTCGGCCCGGTCATCCTGTCGCCGGAGCACCTCGGCCCGGCCGCGGCCGCCGCCTTCACCCTGCTGCTGGGAGCGGCGCGGCTGGTGCTCGACCTCCGCGGGTGCGTCGGCGGCGTGCCGGAGTCCGTGGCCCTGCTGGTCAGCCACCTCGTCGGCGACGAGCCGGTCCACCTGCAGGACCTGCTGCACCGCGACGGCGCCGTCACGTCGTCCTGGACCACGCCGTCGGTCTCCCCCAAGGTCCCCGCCGACGTGCCGATCACCGTGCTGACGAGCACGCGGACCTTCAGCGGCGGCGAGGAGGTCGCCTACGACCTGCAGGCGCTCGGCCGGGCCCGGGTCGTCGGCGAGACCACCGGTGGCGGGGCGCACCCGCGCGAGGCGTTCGACCTGACGTCGCACCTGCAGCTGCACGTGCCGATCGCCCGGTCGGTCAACGCCGTGACGGGGACCAACTGGGAGGGCGTCGGCGTCGTCCCCGACGTGGCGTGCCCGGCCGACGACGCGCTCGAGGTCGCGCTCAGCCGCCGGTGAGGGCCGCGTGGCGGGCGACGGCGCTCTGGTCGGTCAGCGACGCGACCTGGTCGAGCACCACGCGCAGCCGGGCAGCGTCGTCGGCGGCGGCACGCCAGTCGTCGGCGTACTGCCGGTCCAGGGCGTCCGGCCCGCGCTCCGCCAGCACCGCGACCAGCTCGGCGAGCAGCTCGCGCTGGCGCACCATCAGCGCGACCCGGTCGTCGGCCTGCATGACGTAGTGCGCCGCGATGCCCTTGAGCACCGCGATCTCCACGCGGGTGTCCTCGGGGACGACGAGGTCCGTGCCGTAGCGCACGAACGGCCCGTCGCCGGCGGCGAAGGTCGCGTGTTGCACGGCGCCGCAGAAGCGGCCGATCAGGTCGCTCGTGAGGTTCTTGAGCGCGGCGAGCGAGCGCCGGCTCCCGTCGTACGGCGCGCTCGGCCAGCTGCCCACCGCGCTGAGGTCGGCGAGGGCGGAGGCCAGGCGCGCGTCGTCGACGTCGGGGAGGTACCAGCCGCGGACGGTCTCCCAGACGGCCGCCCCGTCGATCGCGGTCAGGTCGACCCGGCCGGCCACCACGCCGTCCTCGACGTCGTGGACGGAGTAGGCGACGTCGTCGGCCAGGTCCATGATCTGCGCCTCGATGCACGTGCGGCCCTCGACGGCACCGCGCCGGATCCAGTCGAAGACCGGGCGGTCGTCGGCGTACACGCCGAACTTGCCGTCGGGACCGGCCTCGGCATGCCCCCACGGGTACTTCGCGCAGGCGTCGAGCGTCGCCCGGGTCAGGTTGAGGCCGACCGAGGCACCCCCGGCGTCGAAGGTCTTGGCCTCCAGGCGCGTGAGCAGCCGCAGGGTCTGCGCGTTGCCCTCGAACCCGCCGCACGACGCCGCGACCTCGGCGAGCACGCGCTCGCCGTTGTGGCCGAACGGTGGGTGCCCGAGGTCGTGCGCGAGGGCAGCGGTCTCCGCGATGTCGGGCTGGCTGCCCAGCGCGCGGGACAGGTCGCGCGCCACCTGCGCGACCTCCAGGCTGTGGGTGAGCCGGTTGCGCACGAAGTCGTCGCTCTGCGGCCCGACCACCTGGGTCTTGGCGGCCAGCCGACGCGACGCAGCGGCGTGCACGACCCGGGCCCGGTCGCGCTCGAAGGCCGTGCGGACCGGGGCGTCCACCCGCTTGGGCGGCTCCTCGACGATCCGCTCGCGCGCGGCGTCGTCGTACCCGTCGTGGTCAGTCATCGCAGGCCGAGCCTAGAGGTACGGCGCGAGCGTCAGTACGTCGAGACGTGCACGTGGTCGTAGTGGTTGGCCGTGGCCGAACCACGCGACGGGAAGGTCCGCCAGCCCTCGCCGGCGCGGACCGGGGTCCAGATCTGCTGGCGCCAGAGGATGTCGTAGAGCTTGAGCTCGGACGCGTGCGACTTGAGGAAGTCGGCGATCGCGTTGCCGAGGGTCACGTCGCTGGTCATGATGTCCAGCGCCTTGCCCGAGGAGTGCTCGCCGTGCGCGTCCCAGCCGCCGTACGACGTGATCTGCGGGAAGGCGTGGCACACGGAGCGGTAGACGTAGACGGCGTTGCTGGTCAGGCCGTTCTCGACGCTCGTGTCGGGGCAGGGCGCCATCGAGAGCCCGGCGGCCGCGGCGACCGGCTTCTCGTCGGAGAGGTAGCCGTCGGTGACCCAGCGGGCCTGGCCGTCCAGGACGACCTCGACGCGGCCGTCGGCCTTGCGACCCGTGACCAGGACCCGCTTGCCGGACTCGATCTCGCCGTCCTGCTTCGCGTCCTTGCCGGAGCTCGACCAGAGGTTGAGGTCGGCGGTCGTCCACAGCCGGGTGTCCGCCGTGCGTACGGCGGCCCGGGTCGCCACGAGGCGCTTGTTGCGCTCGCTCGCCTTCTGCAGCTGCACCCGCTCGAGGCGGGCGTCGGCGCGGGAGACGGTGTCGCGCGACGTCGTCACGCTGGAGATGTCGGCCGAGTCCTTGGCCAGCAGGCTGCCCGTCGAGGCGGGGTTGCTGGCCAGCACGCCGAGGGTCACCGCGGAGGCCGTCGCCAGGAGGGCGATGGGTGCGGCCACGGTGGCGGCGCGGGGCTTGCGGCGGGCATCGGTGTCCCGCTTGTGGCGATGCTCTGCCACAGCGCTGATCCTTAGCTGTTGTCCATCAAGGGCATGTCGGTCGAACTCGGTGCCGGACCGCCGGGGGAAGGTCACGAAACGGCAACGACGGTCGAGTCAACCACAGGCTTACCGACGTCGTGGAATCTTCAAACGGTTCATCTGGGGTATTTCAGGTCACCCGCCGGTGGTCTCGTTCGCGTCCTCGTGGAGGTGCGAGCCGGCGCCGTCGGTGTCGTCGTACCAGCCCTCGGGGACGACGACACGGTCGCGCGGAGAGCCCTGGCGGCCCCGCGGAGCACCCAGCTCGGACACCGGGAACGGCTCGGCGGGGTCCAGCTCGGCGAGCAGGCGGTCCAGGTCGACGAGCGTGTTGACCAGGCCCAGCGAGCGGCGCATCTCGCCGCCTGCGGCGAAGCCCTTGAGGTACCACGTGACGTGCTTGCGGAACTCCTTGCAGCCCCGCTCCTCCCCCATGTGCTGGCAGAGCAGCTCCGCGTGGCGCCGCATCATCGCGGTCACCTCGCCCAGGGTCGGGAGGGTCGCGACCTGCTCGCCCGAGAACGCGGCAGCCAGGTCGCGGAAGATCCAGGGACGTCCCAGGCAGCCGCGGCCGACCACCACGCCAGCAGCGCCGGTCTCCTCGACCATGCGGAGGGCGTCGGCCGCCTCCCAGATGTCGCCGTTGCCGAGCACCGGGATGTCGACGCTCGCCGCGAGCTCGCCGATGGCCTCCCAGTCGGCGGTGCCGGAGTAGGCCTGGGCGACGGTGCGGCCGTGCAGGGCGATCGCGGCGACGCCGCTCTCCTGCGCGATCCGGCCGGCGTCGAGGTAGGTCAGGTGGTCCTCGTCGATGCCCTTGCGAGTCTTCATCGTCACCGGCACGTCGTACGGCGTGGCCGCGGCGACGGCGTGCTCGAGGATCTCGGCGAGCAGCCCGCGCTTCCAGGGCAGCGCGCCGCCGCCGCCCTTGCGGGTCACCTTGGGCACCGGGCAGCCGAAGTTGAGGTCGATGTGCGCGACGCCGTACTCCGCGCAGAGGATCTCGGCCGCCTTGCCGACGTAGACCGGGTCGGTGCCGTAGAGCTGCACCGAGCGGGTGGTCTCCAGCTCGTCGAAGACGAGCATGTCGCGGGTGTGCTGGTCGCCCTCGACCAGGCCGCGGCTGGTGATCATCTCGCAGACGTAGAGGCCCGCGCCCTGCTCGGCGCACAGCCGCCGGTAGGCGGCGTTGGTGATGCCGGCCATCGGCGCGAGCACCACCGGCACGTCGACCGTCAGCGAGCCGAGGGTGAGCGAGGTCGGCAGGGCGGGCATGGGGTCATTGTCGGCGGAGCCGTGGGGGTGGCCCAAATCTGGGTGGTGGCGGGTGAGCGGCGACGCGGGTTTCGGCGGTCAGCCGGTGAAACCCGCGCGACACTCCGATCCGTACCCGCGTGTCGTGCGGGTCCTGGCTGACAGGTGTGCGGGTTTCGGCGGTCAGCCGGTGAAACCCGCAGACACGCTGCGCCGCTCAGTTCCCCTTGCTCTTCTTCTTTTTCTTCTTCGCGGGCTTCGGCGCGACGTACTTGGTGATCTCGCCCGTCCAGATGATCGGGTCGAAGGTCTCCTCGGGGCGGAAGCTGACCGCCTCGAGCTGGCCGTGGTTCGGCGCGAGGTAGACCAGGCAGACGTCCGCGGTCGCGCCCGGGCCGAACGGCTTCGGCAGCGCCGTGCTCGGGCACGCCTGGAAGGAGCTCGCGAAGGGGGTCGACTCGAGCAGCAGGTTGGCCTCGTTGACGACGTACAGCGGCACCCGGCGACCGCCGAGGTCGGACTCGCCGACGTTCTTGACGCTGACGTGCACGAAGTACGGCGTCGACTTCTGCTGCGCGTCGGTGAGCTGCCAGGCCGCCAGCGTCTTCTTCGTCGTCGTCTGCTCCAGCTTGGTGACCGTCAGGTCGAGCACGCCGACCTCGTCCTGGCGCGGCTCGTAGGCGACGATGCCCTGGTCGCCGACCTCCAGGTGGGTGCCCTGGGGCGTCAGGGTGACCCCGTCCGGCACCGGGAGGTACGGCGTCTCGCTCGCCGAGGCGCTCGAGGCGCCGGTCTTGTCGCTGGAGGAGTCGGAGCCCGCGTCGCTGCCGGAGCAGCCCGCGAGCAGGCTCGCCGACAGGAGGACGGCGAGTGACGGCCCGAGCAGACGCGTGGTCACTCCTACCGAAGACATGGGCACATTCTGCCTACGCACGGGCGTCAGCAGCCGACGAAACGCTCGGCGAAGTACGCAACTGCTCGATCGAGGCTGATCCGCTCCTGCGCCATCGTGTCCCGCTCGCGCACCGTGACCGCGTCGTCCTCGAGGGTCTCGAAGTCGATGGTCACGCAGTACGGCGTACCGATCTCGTCCTGGCGGCGGTAGCGGCGGCCGATCGCGCCCGAGTCGTCGAAGTCGACGTTCCACCCGGCGCTGCGCAGCTGCATCGCGAGGTCCTTGGCCTTGGGCGACAGGTCGGCGTTGCGCGACAGCGGCAGCACGGCGACCTTGACCGGCGCGAGGCGCGGGTCAAGCTTGAGCACGACGCGCTTGTCGACGCCGCCCTTGGTGTTGGGGGCCTCGTCCTCGGTGTAGGCGTCGACCAGGAAGGTCATCAGGCTGCGCGAGAGGCCGGCCGCCGGCTCGATGACGTACGGCGTGTAGCGCTCGTTGTTGGCCTGGTCGAAGTACGACAGGTCCTGGCCGGAGTGCTTCGCGTGCGTCGTCAGGTCGAAGTCGGTGCGGTTGGCGATGCCCTCGAGCTCGCCCCACTCGGAGCCGGCGAACTTGAAGCGGTACTCGATGTCGACGGTCCGCTTGCTGTAGTGGCTGAGCTTCTCCTGCGCGTGCTCGTAGTGGCGCAGGTTGTCAGGGTCGATGCCGAGGTCGACGTACCAGGCGGTGCGCTGGTCGATCCAGTACTGGTGCCACTCCTCGTCCTCGCCGGGCTTGACGAAGAACTCCATCTCCATCTGCTCGAACTCACGCGTGCGGAAGATGAAGTTGCCGGGCGTGATCTCGTTGCGGAAGCTCTTGCCGATCTGCGCGATGCCGAACGGCGGCTTCTGCCGGCTCGAGGTCACCACGTTGGCGAAGTTGATGAAGATGCCCTGCGCGGTCTCCGGGCGGAGGTAGGCCAGGCCGTTCTCGTCCTCGGTGACCCCGAGGTAGGTCTTCAGCAGGCCGGAGAACTGGCGCGGCTCGGTCCAGGCGCCGCGGGTGCCGCAGTTGGGGCAGGCGACCGTCGAGAGGTCGACGTCGTCGGGGTTGTCGAGCCCCTTCTTCTCCGCGACCTCCTCCTGCAGGTGGTCGTAGCGGTAGCGCTTGTGGCAGGACTGGCACTCGGTCAGCGGGTCCGAGAACGTCTCGACGTGGCCGCTCGCCTCCCAGACCTGGCGCGGCAGGATGATGCTCGAGTCGAGGCCGACCATGTCGTCGCGCATGGTGACCATGGACTTCCACCACTGGCGCTTGATGTTCTCCTTGAGCTCGACCCCGAGCGGGCCGTAGTCCCAGGCCGACCGGGTGCCGCCGTAGATCTCACCGCACGGGTAGACGAAGCCCCTCCGCTTCGCGAGCGAGACGACGTGGTCGACGGTGGACGGGGGCGGCTTGGCCACGATGGAGCTCCTGCGGGTCACGGCCGGCTGGCTGCCGGTCAGGGGAACGTGCGAGCGTTCAGCCTAACGACCGGGGCGACTCGATATTGAGGGTGGTGTCCGGGCCGACCAGCTCGTACGCCGACGGCTCCTCGATCGCCCGGCTCAGCACCATCACGGCCCGCAGCTTGACGTCGTACGACGAGAGCGCGCGGCGGTAGCTGCCGACGTTCTCCCAGCGGGTGCTGAGCACCCACAGCTCGGGGTCGTCCACGTTGCGGCCGATCTCGCCGCCGGCGTACCCGACGCACGCGGCGAGCGCCTCGTGCGCCGTCGCGAGGTCGGAGCGGAAGGTCTCCCCGTCGGCGAGGGGCACGCGGAACCTGCTCACGACCAGCACGGGGTGACCGTACTCGGTGCGCTCGCCCGAGGCCTCTCGGTCAGCACCCAGAGAACGGCCTGGCTGCGACTGTGCGCCCCGATCTTCGCGTACGCGCTGCGCAGGTAGCTCTTGATGGTGTTGATGCTCAGCGACTCGCGCTCGGCGATCTCCCCGTTGCTGAGCCCCTGCGCGAGCCACAGGAGGATCGCGGCCTCGCGGGCGTTGAGGCCGACGGCGGCGCCGAGCCTCTGGCGCCGTTCGGAGCGGCAGTCACAGATGAGCGCCGACGGCAACCCTGCGACCGCAGCCGCGAGGACCGCGAGCAGAGCGGGCCCGTCGATGCTGAGCGGGATGCAGCCGTCCACGCCGGCCGACTGGGCACGATCATGGAGATCCGGGCGGCTGTCGCGCCCGATGGCGATCACGGCCGTCTCGGCCTGGCGGATCCAGTGATCGAGCCCGACCCCGCGGTCGCGCTCGAGGCTCAGGACGTCGTACAGCACCACGTCCGGCACGGACTCCCCGGTGGCGCCGACCACGGCGACCAGGTCGGGGTGACGACCCAGCATGGCGGTGAGGCCCAGGACCACCATGGCCTCGGGGCTGCTCACCGCGGTCGCGATGCGGCGCGAGATCAACCGGGAAGCTCCTCGGACCGCCGCGGGTAGAGGTTGCGCTGGTGCACGCTGCCGTCGAGCGCTCGGATCACGTGCATGACGCCACGCACACGCGCCAGGTCGCGGCCTACCTGCACGGCCGCCTCCCTGCTCACGTGCTCACCGGGCAGCAGGCCGGAACCTCCGACCGAGTTGCGCCACACCCCGTCCACGCAGGACGTCTCGACAGGTTCACCCATCATCCCGTTCCCTCCCAGGAAGGTCTGTCCCGGCGCCGCACCCTCCCGCGCGCCCCCGAGGTCTCCTAGCTCGTACCTGTCGCGACGCCCCGCCTTCGTTACAGCCCGTCGGAGTTGACAATCATTCTCACTTCATCTGAGAATCGTTCTCATGAACAGACTCGCCGTCGCGGCCTCCGTCGTCACCCTGCTCAGCCCGGTCGTCCTGGGCGGGTGCTCGGCGTTCACCGATGACTCGGTCGGGCTCGACAACGGCCTGCAGGTCGCGGCGGCGTTCTACCCCCTCCAGTACGTCGCGGGCCGGGTCGCCGGCGACCACGCCGACGTCGAGAACCTCACGGCACCGGGCGGCGAGCCGCACGACCTGGAGCTCACGGTCGCCGAGACCGCGCGGGTCGCGCAGGCCGACCTCGTCGTCTACCAGCGCGGCTTCCAGCCGTCCGTCGACGGAGCGGTCGACGAGAACGCCGCCGGCGATGTGCTCGACGTCGCGAAGGTCGTCGACCTGGTGCCGTTCCGCGACCACGGCGTCGACTCCGACGAGCTCGACCCGCACTTCTGGCAGGACCCGCTGCTGCTGGCCGACGTCGGCGACGCGGTCGCCGACCAGCTCAGCAAGGTCGACCCGGACAACGCCGACGACTACGAGGCGAACGCCGCGGCCCTCCGTGCCGACCTGGAGAAGGTCGACCAGGAGTACGCCGACGGGCTGACCGGCTGCGAGCGCGACACCATCGTGGTCAGCCACGACGCCTTCGGCTACCTGCAGCGCTACGGCGTGACGATGGAGGCGATCCTCGGCCTCTCCCCCGATTCCGAGCCGACGCCGGCCGACCTGGCCCGGCTGCAGGACCTGATCCGGACCGCAGGGATCACCACGGTCTTCAGCGAGACGCTCGCGAGCCCCAAGACCGCGGAGACCCTCGCCGACGACATGGGCGTGAAGAGCGAGGTGCTCGACCCGATCGAGGGCCTGAGCGACCGGACCGAGGACCAGGACTACCTTTCCCTCATGCGCTCCAACCTGTCCGCCCTCGAGGAGGCGAACGGCTGTTGAGCTCGTCCGTGGTGGAACTCAGCAACGGTGCGGTCGCGATCACCGGCCGCCCGATCCTGCGCGGCATCGACCTCACCGTGCGGTCCGGGGAGTTCGTCGCCCTGATGGGCGCCAACGGCTCCGGCAAGTCCACGCTGGTCCGGGCCCTCACCGGTCTGCGCCCGCTGGCCTCCGGGTCGCTCAGCCTCTTCGGCACGCCGCTCGCCGACTTCCACGACTGGCGGCGGATCGGGTTCGTCCCGCAGCGCGGGGGCGCTGGGTCCGGCGTACCGGCGTCGGTGTGGGAGGTCGTGGCGTCCGGCCGCCTCACCCACCGGCGGCTGATGCGACCGCTCGGCCGCCGCGACCGTGCGGCGATCTCCGAGGCCCTCGAGGTCGTCGGTCTCGCGCACCGCGCCCGGGAGGGCGTCTCGACGCTCTCCGGCGGGCAGCAGCAGCGGGTGCTGATCGCGCGGGCGCTGGCCGGCGAGCCCGAGCTGTTCTTCCTCGACGAGCCGACCGCGGGCGTCGACCTGCCCAACCAGCAGGTCCTCGCCGACTCCCTCGAGACGCTCTCGGAGCGCGGCTCGACCATCGTGCTGGTCGCCCACGAGCTCGGCCCGATGGCTCCGCTCATCGACCGTGCGGTGGTGATGCGCGACGGACGGGTGGCGTACGACGGGCCGCCGCTCACCAGCCACGAGGTCTACGAGACCGACCACGGCCACCACCACGCCGTCCACGTGCGGCACGACCACGCACCGCACGTCTCCTCGCCGCTGGACTCGCGTGAGGGGATGGCCCATGAGTGACTACCTGCACCTGCTCGGGCTGCCGTTCATGCAGCGCGCGATCCTGGCGGCGGTCTTCACCGGAATCGCGGCCCCGGCGATCGGCACCTACCTGGTGCAGCGGCGGCTCGCGCTGATGGGCGACGGGATCGGCCACGTCGCCGTCACCGGTGTCGCCCTCGGCCTGCTCACGGGCACGACCCCCACCTGGACCGCGGTCGTGGTCGCCGTGATCGGCGCGGTCGTGATCGAGCTGATCCGGGAGCGCGGCCACGCCAACGGCGACGTCGCGCTCGCCCTGCTCTTCTACGGGGGTCTCGCGGGCGGCGTGCTGATCACCGGCATCGCCGGGCAGAGCGGCTCCCGCCTGCAGACCTTCCTCTTCGGCTCGATCACCACGATCTCGGTCAGCGACGTCATCGTCACGATGATCCTGGCCGCGGTGGTCATCGTGATCTGCGTCGGGCTCTCGCCGCAGCTGTTCGCGGTGTCGCACGACGAGGAGTTCGCCCGGGTCGCGGGCCTCAACATCCGCTTCTACAACATCCTGGTCGCCGTGCTGGCCGCCGTCAGCGTGACCGTCGCGATGCGCACGGTCGGGCTGCTGCTGGTCTCCGCGCTCATGGTCGTGCCAGTCGCGACGTCGCAGCAGCTGACCCGGACGTTCCGGACCACGCTGGGCGCCGCGATGCTGATCGGTCCGCTGGCGTCGGTCGGCGGGCTGCTGATCTCGGCGTACCCCACCGAGGTACGCGTGGCGCCGGGCGCGACCATCGTGCTGCTGGCCCTTGCCTTCTTCGTCGTCGCGTGGCCGGTCGGCGTGCTCCTGCGGGCACGCCGCCGGATGCGTCAGCCCTTCCCGGTCGTGCAGGTCTCGCCGCACGAGGTGATCGACGAGCACCCGCACGACCACGGCAAGGACTGCGGCCACGTCGCCGTCCCCCACGGAGACCACGTCGACTACGTCCACGGCGGGCACCGGCACGCCGTACACGGTGAGCACTATGACGAGCACTGAGAAGGCGAACGCCGAGAAGTCGAGCCTGCGACCCACGCGGCAGCGGCTCGCCGTGATGGAGGCGATGGCGTCCTTCGGCGACTTCCGCTCCGCGCAGGACATCCACGAGCTGCTCGGCGAGCGTGGTGAGCAGGTCGGGCTCGCCACCGTCTACCGCACGCTGCAGCGGCTGGCCGACGCCGGCGAGGTCGACGTGCTGCGCACCGAGGACGGCGAGGCGATCTACCGCCGGTGCTCCGACAGCCATCACCACCACCTGGTGTGCCGCTCCTGCGGCGCGACGGTCGAGGTCGAGGGACCGACCGTCGAGCGCTGGACCAGCAGCATCGCCGCCGAGCACGGGTACGCCGACGTCAGCCACGCGCTGGAGATCTTCGGGACCTGCCCGCGCTGCCGCTGACGCCGGCGTACGGCTCAGCCGAGCCGGAGCACCTCCAGGATCCGGTTGAGCACGGCGACCAGCTGGCCGAGCGCGCCGAGCCCGTCGAGCAGCCCGGTCACCGCGCAGAGCAGGTTGCCGAGGAGGTTGCCGGCCCCGGTGGCCGCGAGGATGGTGAGCACGACCCGGTCGAGGTGTACCCGGAGCCCGAGCAGGTCCAGGTCGAGCGGCGCGAGCACCAGGTTGAGGATGCTGCAGGTCGCCCGGGCGGCGGCGCGGTCACCGGCCCGTGCCGGCGCGCCGTTGATCGACTTCACGCGCACCGTCTTCAGCTGGGCGAACCTGCTGGTCGATCCGTTGCGCTCGTGCACGACGCCCTGGACCAGGCCGCGGACGAACAC
Organism: Nocardioides sp. Root1257; assembly: GCF_001425175.1. Taxonomy (GTDB): domain Bacteria; phylum Actinomycetota; class Actinomycetes; order Propionibacteriales; family Nocardioidaceae; genus Nocardioides. Next base: position 25,798 of record NZ_LMDV01000002.1, read on the forward strand.
CTTGCCGTCGTGACGGGTGAACCGGAGCGGGACGAACGAGCCGGTCACCGGGCGGCCGCTGCTGGTCTGGCCGACCAGCCGCGAGGTGAGCTTGCCGGCAGCCGTCTGGGCGACGGGTGCCTTCGCGGCCGGAGCCGACGACCGGGCGTTCGACGCGTCGGCGGCCTGGAAGCCGACCAGGCAGAGCGCGAGGGCGAGGACGACGGCGGTGAGCCGGCCGGTGGGTGAAGCGAAGAGCTTGGACATGGGTTTCCTCCCGAGAGCGTGTCTTTCCCTCACATGCCTTCTGCGCTCCGAGGCGTTACATCGCCCGCCGACGCACCCGCCGCCAACCGTTGCCGCAGCCGGCGCAGCCCGCGGTGGTGTGCGACCCGGACGGCCGTCGTGCTGATGCCCAGGGCGCGGCTCGTCGTGGCGACGTCGAGGCCGACGACGTCGATGCACGCGACCACCTGGGCCTCGCGCTCGGGAAGCGTGCGCACCAGGCGGCGAGCCAGGTCGTCGCCTGCGACCCGGGGCGCCGGGTCGGTGGATCCGCTGCCTGAGACCTCCAGCAGCTCGGGCCCGAGCGCCGTCGTACGACGGGTGCGGGACGCGCGATGGCTGTGGCGGGAGACGTTGCGGGCGATCCCGAAGAGCCACCCGGCGAAGTCGTGGCGGTCGCCCTCGAAGTCGGCCACCCGCCGGGCCGCGATCAGCCACGCCTCGGCCGCGATGTCCTCGGCGTCGGCCGACGGATCGGGGTGGTGCACGTGCCGCAGCCAGATCACGAGGCGCTCGGCGTGGTCGCCGTACAGCTCCGCCCAGGCCGCCTCGTCGCCCGTGCGAGCGCGCGCGACCAGCTCGTCTCCCTCAACGCGCACCATCAGCTGCCAGCCTCCCGAGCAGGCCCCCCGCTCCGGACTGTGCCCACCCGGGACGCGAGTCACCCGTGCCCCGGGCAGCGGAGTTCCGTGACATCGTCGGGTCATGGCCCGTCCCCGGTCTCGTCGGCAGCTCCGCCGCGACCTCCGCGCGGACACCTCCCGGCGCCGTACGGACCCCGAGGTCACTGCGCGCCTCGCCGCCGAGGCCGCGGAGTCCGAGCCCACGCCGTCGGCCGCACGGCGGCCGAGGGTGGCGATCGCGGTCGCCTCCGTGGTCGTGGTGGTCCTCGCGACGCTCGGCATCGCCGCCGCCACCGATGCCTCCTGGGCGCCCTGGTCCCCCGACGATCCCGCACCGACCTCGCCGCCCACCCCGCCGCCCTCACAGCCGGCCGAGTCTCCGAGCACGCCGCTCACCCCGTCGCCCAGTGAGCCGACCGAGACGCCGACCCCACGCAGCACGCCGCCGAGCCCGACGACGAGCGCCCCGGCGCCGACGAGGACGCCGTCGCCCTCCCCGTCGGCGCGCGGGACCAGCCCGACCGCCCTCCCGACCGTGCCCTCACTGCCTCTCTCGGGTTCGGCGACGCTGCCGCCGCTGCCGACCGACTCGCTCCCCGTCGTCGGCGTCGGCTGAGTCGTCGCGCCGATCGCGGCTCGCGGCCACCCGTCCGGGGTTTCGAGACAGGCGCTAGCGCGCCTTCCTCAACCACCGCCTCGAGCTAGCGCGGCATCCGGACCCGGAAGACGCTGCCCTGGCCGACGGCGCTGACGACGTCGATGCGGCCGCCGTGGCTCTCGACGATGTCCTTCGTGATGCTGAGGCCGAGACCGGCGCCGGCGACGGCGCGGCGGGCGGCGTCCTTGGTGCGGAAGAAGCGGGTGAAGAGGCGCTCACAGTCGTCGGGGGCGATGCCGATGCCGGTGTCGGCGACCTGGACCTCGACCCAGTCGCCGTCGGTGCCGAGCTGGACGGTGACGCGGCCGCCGGGCTCGGTGTACTTGATGGCGTTGGAGACCAGGTTGTCGACGACCTGCGCGATCCGCTGCGCGTCCATGCTCATGGGCAGGCGCGGCGGTGCCGACAGGACCAGCTCGATGCCGGCGCTGTCGGCGACCGGGCGGGCCGCCTCGACCGAGTCGAGGACGATGCCCGCGAGGTCCGACGGGGAGCGGGTGATGGGCATCGGGCTGCCGTCGCGCTGCGCGGTGTCGAGCAGGTCGCCGATCAGGCGCCGGAGTCGTTCCGCGTTGCGGTGCACGACGTGGAGCTGCTCGACGGCGTGCGGCGGCATCGTGCTGTCCTCCTCGAGCAGCTGCACGTAGCCGACGATCGAGGTCAACGGCGTACGCAGCTCGTGCGAGACCAGCGCCACGAACTCGTCCTTGACCTGCAGTGCCCGCATGAAGTCGGTGACGTCGGTGTAGGCGAGGGCGGCCCCGGCGAAGGCGCCGTCCTCGCTGCGCACGGTCCGGGCCGAGACCGACAGGGCGCGACGGGCCGCCGGGTCCTCGCCGATCCACATGCGTACGTCGTCGAACTCCTCGCCCAGGCTGGCGCGATGGGCCGGCATCCGGTCCGAGGCCATCAGGGTCCGGGCATCGACGTCGAAGACCTCGCCCAGCTGTCCCGCCTGGCCGGAGTGCCCCTGCGGGTAGCCGAGGGCCATGAACTCCTGGTGGCGACGGTTCATGCCGACGTAGTGCCCGTCGCGGTCGAGGAGGAGCAGACCGACGTCGACGGTGTCGAAGATCGCCTGGCTGACCCGGCGCTGGTGCTCGATGGTGCCCGAGTGGACGCGGACCTGCTCCATGCCGTCGGCGATCGCAAGCGCCGTGACCACGACGACGAGCGCGATGAAGAGGACCCGCGGGACCATGACCGAGTCGCCCTCGCTGTAGATCAGCCCGGGGACGACCAGGAAGAGGACGGTCGCCACACCGGCGATGACCGCGCCGAACCGGCCGAACTGCCGACCGAGCCACAGCGCGGGGAAGACGGCGAGCAGGCCGTTCCCGCCCTCGGGAGCCAGGCGGGTCACTCCGACCACGGCGATCGAGCCGACCGGCAGGACCAGCGTCAGCCGCGGGTCGAGCCGGTCCCACGGGACCAGCACGCCGAGCACGAGGAGGACCACCGCACCGACCAGTCCCAGTCCGGGCCCCGAGAGCACGTCGAACCGGGAGCCGGCGATCACCCGGAAGGCGACGTCGATCCCGTAGAGCACGGTGAACACGACCTGGAACCGGCCGGGGTCGGCCATCCAGGCCAGCGACCAGCCCCGTCGGCTCACTGGACCGCTCCGCCGTACCTGCGGTCGCGGCGCGCGTACAGGTCGATGGCCTGCCACAGGTGCCGGCGGTCGACGTCGGGCCAGAGCACGTCGGTGAACACCAGCTCGGAGTAGGCCGCCTGCCAAAGCATGAAGTTGGACAGGCGCTGCTCCCCCGACGTCCTCCAGATCAGGTCGGCGTCGGACTGCTCCGGGACGTACAGGTGTCGCGCGAAGGTCTTCTCGTCGACCTTCTCCGGGTCCAGCCGGCCGGCCGCGACCTCGCGGGCGATGCTGCGGGCCGTGTCGGCGAGCTCGGCGCGTCCGCCGTAGTTGACGCACATGGTGAGCGTCAGGACGTCGTTCTTCTTCGTCAGCTCCTCGGCGACCTGGAGCTCGCGGATCACCGACTTCCACAGTCGCGGCGCCCGGCCGGCCCAGCGCACCCGGACGCCGAGCTCGTGCATCTCGTCGCGGCGCCGCCGGATCACGTCGCGGTTGAAGCCCATGAGGAACTTCACCTCGTCCGGCGAGCGGGTCCAGTTCTCGGTCGAGAACGCGTACGCCGAGATCGCCTTGACGCCGATCTCGATGGCACCCTCGACGACGTCGAAGAGGGAGTGCTCCCCCTGCTCGTGACCTTTGGTGCGGGGCAGGCCGCGCTCCTTGGCCCAGCGACCGTTGCCGTCCATGACCACGGCGACGTGCCGCGGGACCAGGTCCTTCGGGATCGCCGGGGGCCGAGCGCCCGAGGGATGTGGAGTGGGCTGGCGGACGGAGCGCTTCACGGGGTGGAGCCTAGTCACGCCGTCCGGTGGAGATCAGGAAGCGAGACGGATGACCTGCAGGGGAAGCACGACGCGGAACTCGCTGCCCCGACCCAGCTCGCTGTCGACCTCGATCACGCCGCCGTGCCCCTCGATGATCTGCTTCGTGATCGCGAGCCCCAGCCCGACGCCGCGGATGGCCTGGTCCGCGGCCTGCTGGGTCCGGAAGAACCGGTTGAAGACCTGGTCGAGGTCGTCGGGCGCGATGCCCATCCCGGTGTCGCGCACCAGCAGCTCCACCGCGTCCGTGCGCTCGTCGAGCGTGACGTGGACCGAGCCGCCGCGCGGCGTGTACTTGATCGCGTTGGAGACGAGGTTGTCGACGACCTGGGCGAGCCGCACCTGGTCACCGACCAGGCCCGCCTGCGTCGGCAGGTCCGCCTCCAGCACGATCCCCGCATCGGCCGCGTGCGGGCGGGCGGACGCGATCGACTCGGCGACGATGCTCGCGAGGTCGACCGGTCCGGGATCGAGGCTGAGCCCGTTGCTCGTGACCTGGGCGGCCTCCAGCAGGTCGTCGACCAGGATCCGCAGGCGGTCGGCGCTGCGGGCCACGACGCCGATCTGCTTGAGGGCGATCTCGGGCAGGTCCTCACGCTCGTGGAGCATGCTGACGTAGCCGTAGATCGAGGTCAGCGGGGTCCGCAGCTCGTGCGAGACCAGCCCGATGAACTCGTCCTTCACCGCCAGCGCACGCATCAGGTCGGTGACGTCCGTGCCGGCGAGGGCCGCGCCGATGAAGTCACCGGCCTCGCCCTCGGCGTGCCGGGCGGAGACCGACACGGCCCGCCGGGTGCGCGGATCGTTGCCCGACCACATCAGGAAGTCGTCGAACTCCTCCCCACGGGCCGCGCGCGAGCTGGGGACCTCGTCGGCGCTCAGTGGGGTCACCCCGTCGGCGGCGAAGCAGTGGCCCGGCCACTCCAGGTCGGTCCCGTCCGGGAGGCTGAGCGAGACGAACTCGCCGTACCGGTGGTTCATGGCCAGGAGCTCGCCGTCGCGGTCGAGCAGCATCAGCCCGACGCCGGCGGCGTCGAAGATCGCCTGCGACGTGTGCTGGTGGGCCTTGATCGTCTCGAGCGCGCGGGCCAGCTCGGACTCGCCGCGCTCGGCGCGGGCCTGCGCCGAGCGCGCGACCTCGAGCCCTGCGGAGATCGCGAGCGAGCTGACGCCGGCGATCAGCGGGATCATCACGAGGTAGGTCAGTCCGGCGCCGCGCGGCCCGTGGTAGGTCAGGCCCGGGACGGTGACCAGCACCAGCGAGGCGACGACCGCGACCAGGGCGCCCCACTCGCCGTACCGGCGACCCAGCCAGAGCGCCGGCAGCACGACCAGCAGGCCCAGCCCGCCGTCCTCGTTGCTGAGCAGGGCCACCCCGACCACGCCGATGTCGAGGATCGCGATCACCGAGATCGACGTACGGCGCCGGGCGCCCGGGACGCACCACGAGAGGACCGTCAGCAGCGCCGAGAGCACGACGGCCCGCACCACCCAGCTCTCCCAGGAGAGCGCGATCCCGCCGACGACCCGCAGGCCCGCCTCTGCGGCGAGCAGGACCGTGAACCCCAGCTGGAGGATGCGCGGGTCGGGCTCGCCACGGAGCCACACCAGCCGCCACACGGCGGCAGCCGCGGCCCGGGACATGCCCGACCCGAACGCCTTCACGACGCCATCCGCTCGGCCGGCAGCGGCAGCACGATCCGGAACTCGCTGCCCTGGCCCAGCTCGCTGTCCACCTCGATCAGGCCGCCGTGGCTCTCCACGATCGACTTGCTGATCGAGAGCCCGAGACCGACCCCCTGGATGGCGCTCAGCGTCGCCTCCCGGGTCCGGAAGAAGCGGGTGAACAGCTGGCCCTGGTCCTCGCGCTTGATCCCGATGCCGGTGTCGCGCACCCGGATGACGGCGCAGGCCCCGTCGACGGCCGCGTGCACGTGCGCGTGACCGCCGGGGCCGGTGTACTTGATCGCGTTCGAGACCAGGTTGTCGACGACCTGCCCCAGGCGCTGCGGGTCGCCGGTGAAGGCGATCGTGTCGGGGGCGTCCACGTCGAGGTGGACGCCGGCGCGGGTGGCGCTCGGCCGCGCGGCGACCACGGACTCCCGCACGATCACGGCGAGGTCCGTCCCCTGCTCCTGCAGCGGCACCGGCCGGCCGGAGTGCTGGACCTCCTCGAGCAGGTCGCCGACCAGCCGCTCGAGGCGCTGGCCGTTGCGGGCGACGGCCTCGAGGTGCTTGCGCAGCAACGGGTCGAGGTCGGTGCGCTCGAGCGCGACCGAGACGTAGCCGACGATCGAGGTCAGCGGCGTGCGCAGCTCGTGCGAGACCAGGGCGATGAAGTCGTCCTTCACCTGGAGCGCGCGCATGAAGTCCGTGACGTCCGTGTAGGAGACCGCAGCACCGACGAGCTCGCCGTTCGGGTCCTCGACCCGGCGGGCGGAGATCGACATCGCGCGGCGCGACTGCTCGTCGGCGCCGATCCAGACCCGGACGTCGTCGAACTCCTCGCCCCTGCGGGCGCGGGCCGTCGGGACGTCGTCGATCAGGAGCTGCGTCGTACCGCACTCGTCGTAGACCTGCGGGTCGCTGAGGTCGCCCGCGGGGTAGGCCAGGTCGGAGAACTCCGCCAGCCGGTGGTTGAGCAGCAGCGGCTGGCCGTTGCGGTCGAGCAGCGCCAGGCCGACGTCGACGGCCTCGAAGATGGCGTACGCCGAGCGGCGGTTGCGCTCGATGACCTCCAGCGCGGCCTCGAGCTCGGTCTCCCGCGCCTCGGCCCGGACCTGGGCGGCGTTGGCAGCGGTGAGGGCCGCGTTGGTCGCGAAGGCCCCGAACCCCGCCAGGGCCGGGAGCACGAGCAGACGCTCGACCGTGACGATGTCGGCGCCGTGCGAGAGGACGCCCGGGACGGTGATGAAGGCGACCGTCGACGCCGTCGCGAGAGCCGCACCTCGCAGGCCCAGCTCGAGCCCGAGCCAGATCGCGGGGAGCACGACCAGCGGGGAGGCCGCGTCGAAGTCGGAGCCCTGGGCCAACGCGCCGAGCGCGCCGATGTGCACGACCGCGAGTCCCCGGGCGAGCGTCGTCACCCGGGAGGCGGGCACGGCCAGCACGACCGCGGCGCCGACCACGGACAGGGCGACCCCGGCGACCGGCCACGACAGCAGGGCGACCGGCCCCTCGCCGCGCACCCGGAGCCCGAGTGCGGCGAGCAGGATGAGCGTGAACGACGACTGGAGCACCCGTGGATCGGGCTCCCCTGCGTTCCAGAGCAGATGGGTGATCACCCACCTGCACCGTTGAGTCCAGCCCCGCACCTGGCCCTCCCTACCCACCTGTCGGCGAGACGATCGGCACATCGCCGCCGGATCTGAGGTCTGTGTGGTGCGGTGATACTTTTCGCGCCATGACGACGTCGGCTGCTCCTGAGGCCCCGTCGACCGACAGCACCGACCGCCGCCTCGACCGCCTCGGGTGGCTGGGCGTCGGGATCATCACGGCGATCGTCGGCCTCAGCTGGCTCCCCGTGCTCGACGCGTCCTGGGGCAACAACCACGAGGGGCGGGTCTTCGCCCGGCTGGCCCTGCAGGTGCGCAACCTGCACGAGCTGGGCATCCGGGGGTCCGACTTCGGCACCAGCTGGGTGCCGTACGCCTCGCACGCCTATGCCCACCACCCGCCGATGGCCGACCTGCTCTCCCAGCTGGTCGGCGCCCTGCCGGGCGAGACCGAGTGGCAGGTCCGGCTGGCGCCGTACCTCCTGGGCGTGCTCGCACTCCCCTCGGCCGCGTGGTTGCTCCGCGAGCTCAGCGTGCGGTGGGCGCCGACGCTGCTCGCGGTGGGGCTGCTGGCGAGCTGCGGCCTCTACTGGGTCTACGGACGCATCGTGTGGGACCTCGGTCCGGCGCTGGCGATGACCGCCGCGATCGTGGGGGTCGCGCGGCGTCCGGATCCGTCCCGACGCCGGCTCACCGTGGCCGGCCTGCTCTGCGTCTTCGCGGTCACGACCGGCTGGCTCTGCGTCGCGTTCGCGGCCGGGCTCGGTCTGTGGCTCCTGCTCCAGCGCCGGCTGAGCCGCGTCACGATCTGGATCGGCGCCTCGATGGTGCTGGGCGTCGCGATCATCCTGCTCTTCGTGGTCGGCATCGCCGGGGCGGCCGAGCTCGGCGCACAGACCACCACGCGCACCGGCAACGGCGGCCTGACCTTCGGTGAGTACCTGCGCCTCGAGGGCGGCCGGCTGCACGACCTCTTCCCGTGGTGGAGTCTGGTGCTGCTCCCCGCCGGCGTCGTCGCCGGGCTGGTACGCCGCGACACCCGCTCGCTCATGGGCGTCCTGACCCTGATCGCCCTGGGCTGGGTGCTGCTCCTGCGGCAGGGCTCGACCGTGCACGACTACTGGATGTTCTCGCTCCTCGTGCCGTTCGTGGTCGGCGTCGGCATCCTGCTCGACATGGTCTGGCAGGCGCTGCCGCGCTGGCGGGGCATCGCCGCGGGGGTCGCCGGCGCGGGCATCGCCCTGTCCTTCCCGATCATGGCGTTCGGGCACACCGGCACCAGCTACGTCTCCGACCCGCTCGACGGCGGCACCCTGGCCGAGGCGCACCCGCCGCCCCCGGGACAGGAGCGGGCATGGGAGGTCGGCACGCTCCCCGGCCGGTGGCTCGCGTACTACTGGGACCTGCCGCCGGAGGCCGTGGACCCGGCCCTGCTGCGCACGATCCCGCCCGACGACCAGGTCTTCGTCGACGGCTCCGACCTGCCCCGCTGGCTCTCCCCGTCCGTGCTCCGCCACCCCATCGCGCGGCAGGGTCACTACTACCTGGTGCGCGCCGAGGACGTACGGCGTGCGGTGCTCGCCCCGAAGGACCGGCCACCCCGCACGGACTGACGGTCGCCGCAGATTGTGTGAGAGAGTCGCTCCCGCCATGAGCCTCACTGCGACCGTCGTCCTCCCCTGCTACAACGAGGAGGGCCACGTCCTCCAGGAGATCGAGAGGATCAGCCGCGCGATGGACGCCAGCGGCCTGTCCTACGAGCTCCTGGTGATCGACGACGCCTCCACCGACCGGACCCTCGAGGTCGTGCAGTCCGTCGCGGCGACGTACCCCGCGATGCGGATCCTCCCGTTCCACCGCAACGGCGGGTCGGGTACCGCTCGTCGGATCGGCACCCGCGAGGCGCGCGGCGAGATCGTCGTCTGGACCGACGCCGACATGACCTACCCCAACGAGCGCATCCCCGAGCTCGTGCGGATGCTGCTCGACGACCCCACGATCGACCAGGTCGTCGGCGCCCGCACCGCTGAGAAGGGGACCTACAAGGCCCTCCGGGTGCCCGCGAAGTGGCTCATCCGCCGCATCGCCGAGTGGCTCAGCGGCACCAAGATCCCCGACCTCAACTCGGGTCTGCGGGCCTTCCGCCGCGAGGTGTCCCTCCCCTACCTGCGGCTGCTGCCCCCCGGCTTCTCCTGCGTGACGACGCTGACGATGTCGTTCCTGCACAACCAGCACGACATCCGCTACGAGCCCATCGACTACGCGACGCGGGCCGGCACGTCGAAGTTCCACTTCGTGCGGGACGCCTACCGCTACATCCTCCAGGTCGTGCGGATGGTCATGTACTTCAACCCGCTGAAGGTCCTGATGCCGCCGGCGCTCTGGCTGCTGCTGCTCGGCCTCGCGAAGGTCGTGTACGACGTCGTCGCCCACCCGGTGCGGATCGCCAACAACACCGTCTTCATGCTGCTCGCGGGCATGATCATCGGGTCGCTGGCCCTGCTGGCCGACCTGATCGTGCGCTCGCGCGCGGACTAGCCTGCGGTCCGGGCACGGGCCAGCAGGCCCGGCCCACCGCCCACGCCCTTGTCCTGCAGCCAGCGGAACGGCGCGGTGCCGTGCTGCGCCAGCGCCGCGTGCGGTGAGGACGTGGGCTGGAAGAGCCGGCCGCTGCCGGCGGTGCGGTCCTCGATGGACTCGTCGCCGCGCTTGGCCAGGCGCCGGCGCCCGAGCTGGTTGCGCGCCGTCTCGAGCACGTAGCCGAGCGGCCCGCTGAACTGACGGACCTCCACGTCCACGAGCCCGACGGAGCGCATCAGCTCCTCGAGCACCGGGGGGTCGTAGCGCCGGAAGTGCCCGGCCATCACGTCGGCCGCCGCGAACCGACGCGAGAAGCCGGGCACGCTCATCAGGATCGTGCCGCCCGGGCGCAGCCGCGCCACCCAGCTCTCGAGCGCCGCACGGTCGTCCTCGATGTGCTCCAGCACCTCGAACGCGCAGACCAGGTCGAACCTGCGCTCGGCGTCGAGCACCTCGACTCCCCCGTTGCGTGCCTCGCCGCTGCCACCGTCGGCCTCCAGGCGGTGGTGGGCGACCTCGAACGCCTGCCGGTCCGGCTCGACGCCGACGTACGCCGGGTAGCGCCGCGCCAGGCGCACGCCGAAGCCGCCCTGCCCGCACCCGACCTCGAGCACGTCGATGGCGGTGCGGGGCAGCGCGGACTGCACCGCTCCCCACCGCATCCAGGCGGCGGGGCTGAGCGGGGGCTCGGTGGACGTCACGCAGGCTCCTGTCGTCGGGCTCGCAGCAGCGTAGCGAGCGGGGCCACGGCTTCGCGGGGCGCGAAGTCGCGGCAGGCGGTGTCGTACGCCGCGGCGGCGGCTCGGGCCAGCTCGTCGCGGTCCTCGGCCAGCCGGACCAGGGCGTCGGTCAGCGCCTCGGCGTCACCCGGGGGGACCAGCACGGCGCCGTCCCCCAGCACTCGCCGTTGCGGGACGGTGTCGGCGGTGACGACGGCGCACCCGGCGGCCGCCCCCTGGTAGACCTTGTTGGGTACCACGCGCAGCGCCTTGGGGTTGGTACCGAAGATGCCGAGGCACACGTCGTGGGCGGCGACCAGCGCCGGGAGGTCGGCGGCCGCGACCCAGTCGAGCCAGCTGACGCGGGGCCGGTCGCCGACGAGCGCGCGGACCTCGTCGTACTCCTGCCCGGTGCCGATCATGGTCACCTCGACGGGTGTCGGGCCGTCGGCCAGGCGCGCGAGAGCCGCGCCGATCACGCGGGTGCCCTGGAGCGGGGTGTAGAGGCCGAAGAAGACGACGCGCAGCGGGCCGTCGTGCGCCGGTCGTGGCGCCGCGAACCAGGTGCGTCGGGCGCCCACCGGCACCACGACCGCCTTGGCGGCGGCCTCGGTGGAGAGCGTCCCGCGCTGCTCCTCGGTGTCGACGAGGACGATGTCGGCAGCGCCGAGCGCGGCTCGGTCCAGGCGGGCCAGCGCGCCCTGCTTGAGCCGGCTCGTCTCACCGCGGTCCCGCGCGGTGTCGGCGGCCCCGATGAGGTGGTCGAGGACGATCGGCACGTCCCGGAACAGCCGTCGGGCCAGGAGCACGTCGAAGTGGCCGAGGTAGCCGACCAGGACCGCGTCCGGCGGGCTCTCCCGGCGCAGCCTCCGGGCCGCGCGAGCCAGCGTCGTCCACCGCTGCAGCAGGCGTACGCCGAGCTGCGGCAGCAGCCACGGCCGCTGCAGGATCCGGACCCGGGCCGCCGTGCCGAGGCCCAACGGCGCGTTGCACTCGACCACCTCGAACCCGCTCTCGCGGAGCCCGTCGACGAGCACACCGACGCGGGGATGGGACTCGACGTCGTACGTCCCGAACGCGATGACCCGCACGACGCAGAACACTAGTGGAGCCCCCGGTAGCCTGCTCGTCGTGCCCGTGCCCCCTCGCCTGATCGCCTTCCTGCGTGCGGCGTACGGCGTGCTGTCGAGCCGGCCGGCGCGCGTGGTGTTCGTCGTGCTCGTCCTGGGCATCGCGACCCGGGCGATCGTCGTGGAGTGGCCGCACATCAAGAGCGCGCTGACCGACCTCGACCCGCTCGCGGTCCTCGGCGCGCTGCTCGCCCTGCTCGCGGGCATGATGGCGGCACTCGCGGCCTGGCGGACGCTGATGGCGGGCCTCGGGTCGCCGTTGCCGTGGCGGGTAGCCGGCAAGGTCCTCTTCGTCGGCCAGCTGGGCAAGTACCTGCCCGGCTCGGTCTGGCCGATGATCGCGCAGATGGAGCTCGGTCGCGACTACGGCGTCCCGCGTCGCCGCTCGGCCACGGTGTTCGTCCTGCTGACGGCGCTCAACCTCGCCAGCGCACTCGGCACAGCCTGCCTGCTGCTGCCCTTCGCCGACGGCGCCGACGGCCGGCTGGCGTGGCTCGCGCTGCTGACCCCGGTCTTCTGGGCGGCCTTCCACCCCCGGCTGCTCAACCCGATCGTCGACCTCCTGCTCAAGATCACCCGCGGCGAGCCGTTGGAGCGGCCGATCACCCTGGCGACCTCCGCGACGGCGCTGGTCGCGCTGCTCGTGCAGTGGGTGTTCTTCGGCCTGCACGTGCTCGTGCTCGGCGTCGACCTGGGCGCGTCGGCCTCGGCGCTGGCCGCCGGAGCCGTCGGGGGGTTCGCCGTCGCCTGGGCGCTCGGCCCGCTGCTGGTGATCGCGCCTGCTGGCCTCGGCGTACGCGAGGTGACCCTGGTCGCCGTGCTCACGCCGCCCCTGACGACGCCGGCCGCCCTGGTCGTGGCCCTCATCTCGCGCCTGCTGATGACCGTCACCGACCTGCTGCTGGCGCTGACCTTCTACCTGGTGGGCCGCGTCAGCGCTCGACGTACGCGAGCGACTTGAGCGCCCGCTCGAGGTGCCAGGCGAGGTACGCCGCCACCAGGCTGCTCGCCTCCTTGAGCTGACGCGGGTGGGCGGCGTCGACGACGGCCCAGTCCCCGCTCAGCAGCGCGGCCAGCAGCTCGACCGTGTCGGGTGACGGGTTGGCGGAGCCGGGAACCCGGCAGGTCGCGCACAGCACGCCGCCCATCGACGGGTTGAACCAGCGGTGCGGCCCGGACCCGGGGTTGGGCACGGTCCCGCAGCGCGCGCAGTGCTCGAACGACGGCGCGTAGCCCGCGACCGCGAGCGAGCGCAACAGGTAGGAGTCGAGGACCTGGCTCGGACCGTGCTCCCCCGCCGTCATCGCCCGCAGGCCGCCGACGAGCAGCAGGAACTGCTGGACCGACGGCTCGCGCTCCTCGGTGACCAGTCGGTCGGCGGTCTCGAGCATCACCGTGCCGGCGGTGTAGCGGTCGTAGTCGAGACCGAGCCCCTTCGCGTACGGCGTGATCGTCTCGGCCTGGGTGATCGTGTCGAGGTTGCGCCCCTCGGCGAGCTGGAGGTCGACGTGGGTGAACGGCTCCAGGCGCGACCCGAAGCGCGACGTCGTACGACGGACCCCCTTGGCGACCGCGCGGACCCGGCCGTGCTGGCGGGTCAGGAGCGTGACGATGCGGTCGGCCTCACCCAGCTTGTGGGTGCGCAGCACTATCGCCTCGTCTCGGTAGAGCACCTGCCCATTGTGCCGGGGCGGCCTCAGGAACCGGTACGACGGCGGCGGCGTGGCGTGCGCCAGCAGCTGTGGGCGAGCTCGACGGCGGCCTGATCGAGCCGCGCCGGCCGCAGCCGCCACTCCAGCGGTGTGCGAGCCGTGAGGTAGCGGGCGCGCGGCAGCTCGGCCGCCAGCATCTCCGCGTCGGCCAGCGGGCGCATCGGGTCGAGCGTGTGGCCGACGACCAGGGCGGGCACGTCCATCCGGCGCCGCTCGCGCACCGAGGGTGCGGCGCGGCCGAAGAAAAGCCCGTGCACCAGGGCCGCCACGGCGCCGGGGCGCTGGTCGCAGGTGTCGAGGGCGATCCCGGCCCAGAACGGCACGATGCCGCGGGGCACCGGCCGGGTCGCCCGGCGCAGCGCCGAGATCACGAACGGTGCGAACCGCGCGGTGAGGAGCAGCGGTCCGAAGGTGAGGACCCCGGCCTCCACCCCGTTGTCGAGGATCGGCGCCTCCAGGATCAGCCCGCGCACCCGGGCCGGTGCGATCGCCGCCGTCTCGAGCGCGGTGTTGGCACCGAGCGAGATCCCCCCGATCACGGCCTGGGGTGCGCCGAGGTGGTCGAGCAGTGCCACCACCTGCTCCGCGAACGCGGTCACCGAGTAGGCCTGCGGGTCGGCCGGCCGGTCGGAGCGGCCGTGGCCGAGCGGGTCCAGGGTGACCACGTGCAGGCCCTCGGCGGCCAGGACCCGGGCGAGCGGCTGCTGCATCCGTCGCGGCAGCAGCTCGGCCGGCAGCAGCACCACCCAGGCGTCGCCCGCGCCGTACTCGGTGAACTCCAGGCGGTCGCGTCCCGTGTCCGTCTCGACGAAGAGCTGTCCGATCCGCTCCGACACCAGCATGGGCCCACAGTAGACGCGCCGCGCGAGGAGTCGCCCTGGACGGCACTGGGGGTCGAGACTGCACCCATGTGGATCCTGGGCCGCGGGCGGCTGAACCTGCCCACGGCCGTGCTCGTGCTCGGCGTCGTCTTCGGCGCCGGGGTGCTCGCGATCGCGTCCGCACCGGACGGCTCGCCGGCGGCGATCTGGTGGCCGGCTGCCGGCATCTCCGTCGCCCTGCTGGCGCTCACCCCCCGCCGCTGGTGGTGGTGGCTGGTCCCGGGGATCGTCGTCGCCACCTGCGCCGCGAACCTCGTCGAGGGCCGCGACCTCGACCTGGCGCTCTGGCTGGCCGTCGCCAACGCGAGCGAGGCCGTCGTCGCCGCCGCGTTCCTGTGTGGCCGCGACCGGGAGCTGCCCGAGCTCGCGAGCCTGGAGGTCTTCCTGCGGCTGCTCGTGGCCGCGGTGCTCGGCGGCGTCACGATGGCCGCGATCGCCGGGATCGGGCTGTCGCTCATCCTCGGCGACCCGTACCTCCAGTCGCTGCGCTCGCTCTCGCTCTCCCATGCCGCGTCGACGCTGGTGGTCCTGCCGATCGTCATGGCCCCCCTGGTCCGCCGACGTCGCGGGCTCGCCTGGGAGCTGTCCGTCCAGCTGCTGGCCCTGATCGTCGTCACCGTCCTGGTCTTCGCCTCCGGCCAGACGCGGTCGCTGGAGTTCCTCCCGCTGCCCCTGCTGATCTGGGCGGCCCTGCGCTTCGACCTCGCGATCGTCGCCTGGGAGCTCGCCGCTCTCTCGGTCATCGTGATCCTGACGAGCTCCGCGGGCCATGGCCCGTTCGGCTTCGACTTCGAGCGCGGCCAGGTGAGCGCGCTGGGCCTCGGTGCCGTGCTCCAGGCCTTCGTGCTCGCCTGCGCCTTGATGGCGCTCCCGCTCGCCATCGGCATCGAGCAGAACCGGCGACTGCTGGCGCGGGTGAGCAGCAGCGAGAAGCTGACCAGCGCGACCCTCGACACGACGGCAGCGATGATCCTGGTGACCGACCTGTACGGCGAGGTGCTGCGGGTCAACGGCGCGACGACGGCGCTCACCGGCTTCGCCGAGTCCGAGCTGGTCGGCAAGGACATCTGGGACATGCCGTTCGCGCCTCCGGGATCGACCGGCTACCCGGCCGGGCTGCCCTCGGAGCCGGACGCCCAGGCGAGCCGCGAGACCGACGTCGTGACCCAGGGCGGCGAGAAGCGCCGGGTCATGTGGAACACCAGCTACGTGCGCGACGACCGCGAGCGGCCGACGTACGTCGTGATCACGGGCACCGACCTCACCGCGGAGCGGACCGCCGCCGGTCTCACCCAGCACCTGCTCGAGGCCGCGGCGACGACCGCGATGATCGGCATCGACCCGCGCGGGCGGATCACGGTCTTCAACGCGGGCGCGGTCAACCTCCTCGGCTACGACGCCCAGGACATCGTCGAGACGCCCTTCGTCGACCTGCTGGACCCCGACCAGGTGCAGCAGCGCTGCCGGGGACTGACCGGCGACGCCGCCTTCCAGCACCTCGTCGCCGGGCTCGGCAGCGCGGGCGAGACGGCGCCGCGGGACTGGACCTGGACCGGCAGCGACGGGCGCCGGCACACCGTGTCGATGACGCTGAGCATCGCGGCCGACACCTTCGCAGCGCGGATCGGCTACCTGTGCGTCGGACGCGACGTCACCGAGGCGCGGGCCAGCCAGGAGATGCTGATCGCCGCCCTCGAGAAGGAGCGCCTGGCGGTCCAGCGGATGAAGGACCTCGACGAGGCGAAGAACGAGTTCGTCTCGACGGTGAGCCACGAGCTGCGCACGCCGGTGACCAGCATCGTGGGCTACACCGAGATGCTCGAGGACGGCTCGCTCGTCGCTCCGGCGCCGGAGCAGCGGCCGCTGCTGCAGAGCATCGCGCGCAACGGCCAGCGGCTGATCCTGCTCTGCGACGACCTGCTGACGCTGAGCGGCATCGACTCCGGCGCGGCCCGGTGGGAGCGCAACGCCGTCGACCTCTCCGCGATCCTGGTCGGCGCCGAGGACGCCCTGCGCGCGCAGCTCGCCGGGCGCGACCTGGACGTCGTGGTGATGTCGACCGACGGTCCGATCCCGGTGCTCGGCGACCGGGTCCAGCTCGAGCGGGCGCTGACCAACCTGCTGAGCAACGCGATCAAGTTCACCGAGGACGGCGGCCGGATCGAGGTGTCCGCCAAGGTCCACGAGGGCGAGGCCTGGCTGACCGTGAGCGACACCGGCATCGGCGTGCCCGTCGACGAGCAGGCCGGCCTCTTCCAGCGGTTCTTCCGGTCCTCCTCGGCCCAGGAGCGCGCGATCCAGGGCACCGGGCTGGGGCTGTCGATCGTGGCCGCGATCGTGGCCACGCACGGCGGCGAGATCGACGTACGGTCCGCGCACCTGGAGGGCACCACGTTCACGATCCGGCTGCCTCTCGCCCGGTGACAGCCGGACAGTGAGCGCTCAGGAGACGTGCAGCACCGTGCCGAGAGCCAGGCACGTGGACTGGGCGCCCTCGCGGAGCTCGGCCGGTGCGACCGTCGCCTGCAGGGCGTACCACCCGGCCTGGTCGACGTAGGGATAGAGCGTCACGGTGGCGTCGCCGTTCATGGTCTGGCCGATGGAGGTCGCGATGGCCCCCGAGCAGCCGGTCGCGCTGAGCTGCTGCTGCGAGGAGTAGGGACCGAGCACGCTCAGGGTCACCCCGACCGCCGGGTAGCGGGGCAACCCGGAGAGGCCGATGCGGACCTCCGCGTTGCCGGCCTGCATCTCCGGGTTCTGCGCGTTCAGGGACACCGTCGGCACGGCCTTGACCGTGGTGACCGCGCCGCAGCCTCGGACCGGCAGCGCCGTGGGCGTGCCGTCGACCGCCACCTCCCAGATGTAGTAGCCGGGCGCGCCGGGCACCTGCGACGGCAGGGTGTAGTCCCCGTCGACGCTGACCGTCGCGCTCCCGGCCCCCAGCGCCGCACCGTCGCACTGGGCGGCGGACGCCGAGGGGAAGGGTCCGTGCAGCGTTCCGGTCGCGTCCCGTGCCATGCCGTCGCCGGCGACGGTGGCGGTGACCCGTGCCGGAGACCCGGCCGAGACGGTGGCGGGGCTGGCGCGCAGGGCCAGCGTCTGCGGACCTCGTACGGCGGCCCGCGTCCTGGCGACGATCGTCCTCCGGGCGCCGCCCTCGGCTGCTGCGGCCTCCCCCTGGCGGACCGGCATCCGCAGACGGAGCCGGTGCTCGGGGACCTGCCGGACGGTGGCGGTCACGCGCTGCCATCCCGCGTGGGACTGGGAGAAGCGGGCTACCGCCCGGCCGTCGTCGCCGGTGACGGCCTGGATCGCCTCGGCGCCGGTGGCGGACAGGGTCACGGGCAGTCCGGGAGCAGGGTGGCCGTGGCCGTCGGTGACGGTGACCACGGCGGCGACCGTGCCGCCGACGTCCGTGCCCGTCGCCGTCAGCCGGGCCCGGTACTCCCCCGCGTGCCGGCGCGACTGGTCGAGCATGATCCGCGCGAACCGTCGCACGATCCCCGGATCCTGCGCCTCGGTGATGCGCCGCTCGCCCCGGTCGCCGCTCGTGCCCCAGCGGCCACCGACGAGGAGGTCGTAGACGCTGACGTCGACGGCGGCGGCCTGGGCCGCGTCGCGGTAGCCGCCGTACTTGGACAGGATCCAGGCCACCCGCTCGGTCTCGCCGTGGGTCGGGCCCCGGCGACCGCCGAGGTCGCCGACGACGCGCGCGCTCCGGTACCCGCGGCGGTTCGGATCCTTGGTCGGCGTCGTCACGAAGACCGGCTTGCCATCGACCAGGTACCCGCCGATCCAGCCCCCGTCGGCACTGCCGTCCGGGGGGATCTCGTAGCCGGCCCACCGCTCGGGTCGGTCCGCGCCGCGCACCGTCGGCCCGGCGGCGACGGTGGGCACCACGAGGAGCGGTGAGACACCCACCACGAGTGCGAGGGCCAGGGCGGTACGACGTCCTCGGACGCTGGTGTTGTCGGACATGACTGCCTCCTCAGCCGACGGGGTTCGGGGGTGCGGTGCCGGGGTCGACCGGTCGGCTCGCGGGTCTGGCTGCGGGAGCGGCGCCGGAGGGTGTCCCCTCGTCCGACGGGCGGTCGGGACTCGCGGTGGACGACGCCGAGGCGGTCGGTGTCGCCGCCGCCGGCTCCACCGACGTCGTCCCCGACGACGCCGGTGCCGCCGCCTCGAGCACGCCCCCCGTGTCCGCCGTGTCCGCCGTGGCCGGCGGGCCGGGGACCCGCAGTCGTCCGCTCACGGTGGACGCCACCGACGACGTCGCCAGCCAGCGGTAGACGCCCGGATCGAGGCCGGCCAGCTCGAGGACCCGACCGTGTGCGCTGCGCACCAGCACCGTGCGTACGACGCCCGCGCCCGTGCGGCCCTGGACCTCGAGGCGGACGACGGCCGGCCGGAGGGTGGAGCGCACCAGGAAGACGGCGGAGCCGACCGCCGCACCGACCGGCCGCACCACCATCTGCCCGGCCTGGATCGCAGCCCCGGCCGGGAGCACGCGCATCGGCGACCCGGTCGACCCGGGTGGGTCGCCCGCGCCGCCGACGCCGTCGCGGTGCCCGATGCCCGCCACCGCCAGAGCGACGGCCAGGACCAGCGCCGCGACACCGAGGAGCCGGAGGAGGGCGCGCCGGGCCTCGACGGGCCGTGCCGGCCCGGGCACCGGTTCGGGGATCGCGATCACCGGCCTGGTCCGGACCGGGGGCGGAGCGACCCGGACCTGGTCGTGGGCAGGGAGCGGCTCGGTCGGCTCGGGCGGTACGGGCGGTACGGGGGGTGCGGTGGCGAGGGCCGGCTCGACCAGGTCGAGGATCGTGCGCGACGGAGGGGCGTCGAGCTCGGACCGCATCGCCGTGCGATAGCGGTCGAACTCCCGGCGTGCGCTGCCGAGGTCGCCGCACTCGAGGTGGGCGCGGATCGCGAGCTCGCTCGCCCACTCCAGGAGGGGGTCGATGTCGCTGGCGGCGTCCGCGGCGGCGGCGGTGAGGGCCAGGTCGTGCACGTCGAGGCCGTGGCGCGCGACTCGTTCGAGCCCCTTCACGCGCAGCCGCTCGAGGGCCTCGCGCTGCTGGAGCACCCAGTCGTCGTACCAGTCGGGGAGCAGGCCCGGCACCGCCAGCCGCGACGGCAGGTCCGCGACCGCGCCGTCGGCGAGCGGGGCCTCGGCCGCGGCGGCGGCCCGCCGTACGTCGTCCACGTCGACCTCGACGTCGTCGCCCAGCCCGATGGTGAGCCGGTCGGCCTGGAGCAGCCCGGGGCTGCGCTGCTGGGTCTGGAGGACGGCGCGGCGCAGGCTGGCGAGCGCCCGCTCGTCGGTGCTCTCCGGCCACAGGGTGCCGGCGACGTGCAGGCGACTGCTCCGCCCGGTCAGGCCGAGAAGCGCGGCGAGCCGCTCCTCGCGGTGCCCCAGCTCGACCTCCGCGCCGTCGACGACGAGCTGCCACCGGCCCAGCAGGCGCAGGGAGAAGCGCTGCTGTGCTGCCCTGGTGTCCTGCGGCATCCCGCCTCCTCGACCTGGAGACCTCGCCGCGGCGCCGCGCCCCCTCACGGCCCCGCGCGAACGAATCCTTCAGTCTGGCAAGAACGGTTCGCCCGCGGCCGATATCGCGCGGATATACCCAACTTTGGGGCAGACATCACGACGCCGGCGACGTAAGGAACCGCGGTCACGCCCTCGTCACGCTGGTGTCACGCGGGGCTCGCTCTCATGTCCGCCTCATTCCACCGCGCCACGTGGGGAGGTGAACACCAATGCGCAGGGAACTGTCCATCGCAGAGCTCGAGAGCGAGCACACCGAGCTGCTTCCGCCCCGGGAGACGCTCTTCTTCGGCAACACCAACTGGGCGTCGGTCATGGCGTCCAACTCGTCACTGGCACTCAACGCGGCGTCGCTGTACTCCGCCGCCAACAGTGCGGCAGTCCAGACGATCACCGTCAGCCAGGGCTGACGCACCACGCGTGGCCTCCCGCTCGTCGGGAGGTCACGCCGGCACCGGTCCCCCACACCGCGGGAAGGAGGTGAACGAGATGTCCCGTCCAGAGATGGCCATCGCAGAGCTCGACGCAGAGGTAGCGGTGCCGCTCCCCCGTCGCGAGACGCTGAGCTGCCAGTTCGCGTGCGTCAACGTCAGCAACGTGATCGGCGTCAACCTCGCGATCGCGATCAACGCCGCCACCATCAACTCGCAGGCGAACGCACTCGCCATGCAGTACCTCGCCTCCGTCCACGTGTCCTGATCCGGCGCCTGACTCCGATCAGGCGGTGGGTGTGTTGCTCTGGCGCACCCGCCGTCCTCACCCCTCTCCACCCCAGAGCACACCAGAGCGATGAACCCAACGACTGCAGACCTTGCCGACCCGCCGCCCGCCACGGAGCGGCGGTGGCGTCGCGCGCTCGGCCTGCAGCTCCTCGGGCCGGTCCAGGGATCCGGGCTGCGTGACGTGGCCTACCTGGTACGCCGGAGCGACGACCAGGTCGTGCAGCTCTCCGAGCTGCTCCACCTGGTCGTCGTGCACGTGGAGCCACCCCGCTCCGCGATCGAGGTCGCGGCCGCCGTGAGCGCGTCGTACGGACGCACCCTCACGGTCGAGGGCCTCGAGCACCTCGTGACGACGCGGCTCCAGCCCCTCGGCCTGGTGCTGCCCGAGGCCGCCACGGAGATGGCCCGGCCGATGCGCGCCAGCCCCATCCTGGCGCTGACGGTGAAAGGCACCCTGCTGCCGGCCCGCTGGACGCGGCGCGTGGCAGCGCTGCTCAGCCCCACGCTGTGGCCGCCCTTCGTGGTCGCCGCCCTCGCGGGCCTGGTCGTGGCCGACTTCGTGCTGCTGACCGGCGACGGCTTCTGGCCGGCCGTCGCCGAGGTGTTCGCGTCGCCGACCCTGGTGCTGGTGATCTACGCCGTGCTCACCGCGGCCGCGGTGGTCCACGAGCTCGGCCACGCGGCCGCCTGCCACTACGGCGGGGCCGACCCGGGCGACGTCGGCGTCGGGATCTACATCGTCTTCCCGGCGTTCTACACCGATGTCACCGACTCCTACCGGCTGGGCCGTGCCGGGCGGGTGCGCACCGACCTCGGCGGGCTCTACTTCAACGTGCTGACCGTGCTGGTGCTGACGGTCGCCTACGTCACCACCGACAACGGGCTGCTGCTCCTCTGCGCGCTCGTGCTGCAGGTGCAGATGCTCCAGCAGCTCATCCCGGTGGTCCGCTTCGACGGCTACTACGTCGTGACCGACGTGGCCGGGGTCCCGGACCTCTTCGCGCGGGTCGGACCGGTGCTCCGCAGCCTGCGGCCGGGCCACCCGGCCGACCCGCGGGTGACCGAGCTGCGCCCGTACGCACGCCGGTTCGTGGCCGGGTGGGTGCTGGTCGTCGTACCGGTGCTGGCGTTCGCCGTGGGCTGGACGGTGTGGCACCTGCCCGAGTTCACCGCCCGGGCCCGCGAGGGCATCCGGCTCCAGCAGACGGTGTTCGACCTGGCCTGGGAGATCCGCGACTGGCCGGCCATGGTGCTGGCGGTCATCTCGATCGCGCTGATCCTGCTCCCACTCGTCGGCGTCGCGGTCCTGCTGTGGCGCCTCGCCGCGTCGCTGGTCGGTTTCGTGCGCACCCGGATGGCGGCCCGCGCCGCGGCCTGGGAGGACCGGACGCTTCCCGGTCTCGACGTCCGCGGCATCGCGTTCACCGACCCGCCGCCCGCGGTGCTGTCCGCGGCCGACTTCACCGACTCGATCATGTACCGCTCACGACCGCCCGCCCCGGGACGCGGATGGCGGCGCGCCGTCTACGACGGCAGCGGGCACCTGGTCAACCCGGGACCCAGCGCGGTGGAGCAGCGCCGGCGCGAGCTCGAGCGGCGCCTGCGCACGCCCATCACCGGCTCGCGCCGGGTCGTGGTGATGAGCCGCAAGGGCGGCGTCGGCAAGACGACCATCTCCCTGGCCCTCGGCAGCACCTTCGCGATGCTGCGCGGAGACCGGGTCATCGCGGTCGACGCCAACCCCGACGCGGGCAACCTCGCGCACCGCGTGGCCCCACCGCAGGAGCGCACCATCACCGACGTGCTCCGCGACCTCGAGTCGATCACCTCCTACGCCACCCTGCGTTCGTACACCGCGCAGGCCGAGGAGTCCCGGCTCGAGGTGCTCGCGTCGGACGACGACCCGCGGATCTGGACGGCGCTGGACCGCAACGACTACCACCGCCTCATCGATCTCCTCGACCGGTTCTACAACCTGATCGTGCTCGACACCGGGACCGGGATCCTGGACAGCGCCAACCAGGGCCTGCTCACCGAGGCCGACCAGATCGTGCTCGTGGTGCGCCCGGGCATCGACGGGGGCCGCGCCGGCGCGCTCACCCTCGACTGGATGGACGAGCACGGCTTCGAGGACCTCGTGTCCCGGGCCGTGGTCGTGGTCAACGCGCAGCACAGTGGCTCCGCCCCGCCGGACCTGATGCGGCGCCACTTCGAAAAACGATGTGCCCACGTGGTGACCGTCCCCTGGGACGGCGCCCTCGAGCAAGGAGCCGTGACCGACATGTCCTCACTTCACCGCAAGACCCGGGACAGCCTCGTCGGCATCGCTGCCGCCGTGGCCGACAACTTCGCCCGGATGGACGACCAGCCGTGAGCGCGGGGACGACGCGCCGACGGACCGTGACCTCGGCCGTGCTCGCCGGCCTCGTGGTCGTCGCACTCGGGAGCGCATCGGCGCCTGCGGCCCATCCCGACCGGATGAGCCGCGACCTCGACCTGGCGGCCAGCGCCAACCCCTCCGCGGCCGACCCGGTCGTGTCCGACGACGCGTTCGACGACGACGTCGTGTCGTTCGCCCGCGCCGCGAAGTCGGACGTCACCGCGACCGGCTCGGCGATCTGCGACGGCTGCGACGCGTCGAGCACGGCTCTGGAGGTCCTCTACGTCAGCCACGCCCGCCGGGCCGGCCTGGACAACACCGCGGTCGCCTGGGCCCAGTCGTGCACCGACTGCATCGCGACGGCGCTCTCGGTGCAGGTCGTCGTCCTCCGGGGCGTGCCGTCGGTCGAGCCCAACAACCGCGCCCTCGCCGTCACGGCGGCGTGTGAGTCGTGCCGGGTGTCCGGCGTGGCGTTCCAGCTGGTCGTGTCCTCCCGCCGTGCGGGCCGACTCTCCGACGACGCCCTCGACGCCCTCCGCACGTGGGTCGACGAGCAGGCGGCAACGCTGCGCGCCCAGCTCGCGACGCCGACGGACGAGACCGCCGCCCCCGAGGAGCCCACCCCCCGGCTGAGCAAGAGGCAGTCCGACCGGCGGGCCAAGCGGATCGCGAACTCCGCGCTCGGGACGCTCGAGGACCTGGTGACCGACGACCTGAACGCCGTGACCGTCGCCGCCGACGTGGAGCTCCGCCGCTGAGCGCGGTCCTCAGGCGCGGTTGACCGCGCTGATGACCGCCTTGAGCGACGCGGTGACGATGTTGGCGTCCACCCCGACGCCCCAGTAGACCTGGTCGAGCACGAGGCACTCGACGTACGCCGCAGCAAGGGCGTCGCCGCCGGCCGAGAGCGCGTGCTCGGCGTAGTCGAGGACACGCACGTCCCACTCGTTGCCCCCGGGCTCGGCGGAGAGCTCGTTGATCGCGCTGACGAACGCCGCGATCGGGCCGTTGCCCTCGCCGTGCAGCGACCGGAGCTCACCGTCGACGTACACGTTGACGTCGAGCGCGTCCTTCTGGCCGGCAGCCGAGGAGGTGTGCACGGAGTTGAGCTTGAGCGGGGTCTCGCGGGTGAGGTACTCCGAGGAGAACACGTCCCAGATCGCCTCGGGCGTCATCTCGCCGCCCTCGGTGTCGGTGCGCTCCTGGATGACGCGGCTGAACTCGATCTGCGCGCGGCGCGGCAGGTCGAGCTTGTGCTCGGCCTTGAGGATGTAGGCGACGCCGCCCTTGCCGGACTGGCTGTTGACGCGGATCACGGCCTCGTAGGTGCGGCCGACGTCCTTCGGGTCGATCGGCAGGTACGGCGCCTCCCACGGCAGCGTGCCGACCGGGACGCCCTGCTCGGCGGCCTGGCGGTCGAGGTCCTCGAGCCCCTTCTTGATGGCGTCCTGGTGGGACCCGGAGAAGGCGGTGTAGACGAGGTCCCCGGCGTACGGGTGCCGCGGGTGGACCGGCAGCTGGGTGCAGTACTCGACCGTGCGGCGGATCTCGTCGATGTCGGAGAAGTCGATCATCGGGTCGATGCCCTGGCTGAAGAGGTTCATGCCGAGCGTCACCAGGTCGACGTTGCCGGTGCGCTCGCCGTGACCGAACAGGCAGCCCTCGACGCGGTCGGCGCCGGCCATCATCGCGAGCTCGGTCGCGGCCACCGCCGTACCCCGGTCGTTGTGGGGGTGCAGCGAGATGACGGTGTTCTCGCGCCGGGTGAGCTGGCGGCCGAACCACTCGATCTGGTCGGCGTACACGTTGGGCGTCGCGGACTCGACGGTCGCCGGCAGGTTGAGGATGATCTCGCGGCCGTCCTCGGGCTGCCACACGTCGCTGACGGCCTCGCAGACCTCGAGCGAGAACGGCAGCTCGGTGCTGGTGAAGATCTCGGGGCTGTACTCGTAGCCGATCACCGTGGTGTCGAGGTAGTTCTCGACGTTCTTCATCACGAGCTCGGTGCCGCGGGTCGCGATGTCCTTGATCTCGTCCTTGCTGGCCCGGAAGACGACACGGCGGAACAGCGGTGCCACGGCGTTGTAGAGGTGGATGTTGGCCCGGGGTACGCCGACCAGTGACTGGACGCTGCGCTCGATCAGGTCCTCGCGCGCCTGGGTGAGGACGGAGATCGTGACGTCGTCGGGGATGTGCTCGCCCTCGATGAGCTGGCGGACGAACGCGAAGTCGGTCTCGCTCGCACTGGGGAAGCCGACCTCGATCTCCTTGTAGCCCATCTTCACGAGGAGCTCGAACATCGACATCTTGCGCGCCGGGCTCATCGGGTCGATGAGCGCCTGGTTGCCGTCGCGCAGGTCGGTGGAGAGCCACCGCGGCGCCTCGGTGATGACCTTCGACGGCCAGGTGCGGTCGGGCAGGTCGATCGGGGGGAACGGGCGGTACCGCTCGTAGGGCATGCCGCTGGGCTTCTGGTTCTGCCGAATGTCCTGGGAAGTCATGGGGTCCTCGCTTCTGAGTTGCGGGGCCGGCGCACGCTCTCACTCCGCAGCGAGGGGGTCCGGCTGTGGCTCAGACCTCGCTGCGGCAGCGAAGGAGAAGCTGGCGCATCATCATGACAACTCTCACCCTAGCCCACGGCCTCGCCGCACGGCGACGCGTCTCGCTGGTTGAGGAAGGCGCGCTGGCGCCTGTCTCGAAACCCCGGAAAGCCGAGCAGGGCGATGTGCGCGGCCCGCGGGTCCGCTCGGGTCGGCCGCCGACAGGCTAGTTACAGCGGGTGACGTCGGCGGTGGGTTGCGGTCCGCCGCCCGGCCTCCGGGTCTGCTCGAAATAGTTCGAACCAACCTCATGAATGACTAGAACACCTGTTCGAATCATGGTAGGATCGAGCATGGCTCGACGCACCCCCACCCAGGACCCGCGGCTGCGGGATCTACTGACGAGCGCGTCTGAAGCCGACCTCGCCGAGCGACTGGCCGCAGCCCGGAAGTTCGAGCTCGCCGCACTCTGGGCCGAGGCCCACCCGGCGCCGGTCGAGGACGCGGTGGTCGACGAGCTCGGTGACCTGGTCATGTTCGGCGACCAGCCCATCACCCTGGCCGGCGAAGGCGCGCCCGGGATGAGCGAGTTCGCGGTCGCGGAGTTCACCGCCGCCTGCGGGATGTCCGCCTACCAGGGCCGCAACTTCCTCGGCGCCGCCCTCGAGGCCAAGTACCGCCTCCCGAAGATCTGGGCCAAGACCATGTCGGGTGAGATCCCGGTGTGGAAGGTCCGCCGGGTCACCGACCGCACCCACCGCCTCAACCCCACCGCCGCCGCCCACGTGGACCGGCAGCTGGCACCCGTCCTGGCGACCTGCTCGTGGGCGAAGGTCGAGTCGGAGGTCGAGACCGCCGCCGCCGTGGCCGACCCCGAGCACGCCGAAGGCGAACGCCTCGACTGCTCCGCCCAGGCACACCTCGACATCGCGTTGACCGACGNAGGTCGAGACCGCCGCCGCCGTGGCCGACCCCGAGCACGCCGAAGGCGAACGCCTCGACTGCTCCGCCCAGGCACACCTCGACATCGCGTTGACCGACGGCCGCCTCAACCGGGGCCTCGTGCCCATCACCGGGCTGCTGGAGTACACCGACGCCCTCGCCCTCGAGGCACAGATCAAGGCCGGCGCCCACGCCCTCCTCGTTGACCACCCCGAGCTCGACCTCGACACCCGACGCGCCATGGCTGCCGGACAGCTCGGCGGCGATGCCGCTGCGCCGCGTGAGGTCGTCATCTACGCCCACCACCAGCCCGACGAGGCCCACGGCATCGTCACCGTGGAGGGCGGCCACGTCCCGTACGCCACCATCGACCAACTGGTCGAGTGGTGCACCACCCGGGGCACGAAGGTGTCGATCCGGCCCGTCCTGGACCTCTCCGAGGAGATCACCGTCGACCGGTACGCACCGACTGCCCGGCAGCGGGAGCAGGCGATCCTGCTGACCCCGACGTGTGTGTTCCCGCACTGCAGCAAGGATGCCCGGGGCTGCGACCTCGACCACATCACCGCCTACAGCCAGGGCGGGAAGACAACGTCGTGGAATCTCGCGCCGTTGTGCCGGTTCCACCACCGGGTCAAGACCTTCAGCACCTGGACCTACCGCCGCACCAGCCGCACCAGCTTCATCTGGACCAGCCCCAAGGGCCGGGTCCACCCCGTCGACCTCACCGACGTCACCGACGAACACCGACGACGAACCCGCTGACCCCCACCCCGCCGGCACCGCCGGCGGGGCCATTGCCATGTCCGGACCGTGTTTCTTCGACGGCCCGGGCCACCACGGTCGACCCGAGCGAACCCGCAGCCCGACCAGCTACTGGAAATCGCCCCCGCAACCACCGACCACGGTGACCACGNTGGACCAGCCCCAAGGGCCGGGTCCACCCCGTCGACCTCACCGACGTCACCGACGAACACCGACGACGAACCCGCTGACCCCCACCCCGCCGGCACCGTCGGCGGGGCCATTCCCATGCCCGGACCGTGTTTCTTCTGCGGCCCGGGCCACGACGGTCGACCCGAGCGGCCCGCCAGGCCGACCGGCCGCTGGAAATCGCCCCCGCAACCACTGACCACGGTGACCACGTATCCCGGTAGTCGCGTCACCAGCAGCAACCACGACGCACCGCGGCGCTCCTGACGCCTAACCAGACGGGGATGTCACACGTGCGGGCCGGGCGGCGTCTTCATGCCGTACCGACACCACGAGGAGGACGACATGACCGGAACGACCCGCATCCCGCCGGCAGAGATCACCGGCGTCAAGGGCATGCTGATCAAGCGCTTCGCCAAGAAATCGCTGGGTGGCCAGGTGCCGAGCTCGATCGGCGTCTACTGGCACCACCAGAAGGTGCTCATGGACATGGCCGCGGTCGGCGGCAAGGTCAAGAAGTGGGACGAGTGCGACGAGCAGCTCAAGTCGTTCGCGCACATGGCGGTCGCCTCGCGCGTCGGCTGCACGTGGTGCCTGGACTTCAACTACTTCGAGGCCCACAACAACGACCTCGACATGGTGAAGGCACGGGAGATCCCGCGCTGGCGCGAGTCCGAGGTGTTCTCGCCGGTGGAGCGCGAGGTGCTCGCGTACGCCGAGGCAATGACGGAGGTCGAGCCGACGGTGACCGACGAGATGGTCGCGTCGCTGCGCGAGGCGCTCGGCGACGCGGCCGTGATCGAGCTGACCGCCGTGATCGCGTTCGCCAACTTCACGACCCGCGCGAACGTCGCGCTCGGCATCGAGTCCGACGGGTTCGCGGCCGCGTGCGGCCTCCGGCCGATGGCCGAACGCGAGGGGCCGCGCGCGGCCGTAGGGTCGGGAGCGTGACCGAGGACCCGTTCGTCGCCCACCGCGGACTGCTCTTCACCGTCGCCTACGAGATGCTCGGGTCGGCTGCCGACGCCGAGGACGTCGTGCAGGAGACGTGGATCCGCTGGGACGCCCTGGACGAGGCGGCCCGGAGCGAGGTCCGGGCTCCCCGGGCGTTCCTGGTGCGGATGGTCGCTCGCAAGGCGCTCGACCGGCAGCGGGCGAACGCGCGACGTCGCGAGCAGTACGTAGGTGAATGGCTGCCCGAGCCGGTGCTCACGGCACCGGATGTCGCGGACGACGTCGAGCTCGCCGAGAGCGTGTCGTTCGCGATGCTCACCGTGCTCGAGACGCTCACGCCGACCGAGAGGGCGGTCTTCGTGCTGCGCGAGGTCTTCGACCTGGCGTACGCCGAGATCGCGGAGGCGGTGGACAAGTCGCCGGCCGCCGTTCGTCAGATCGGGCACCGGGCCCGCGAGCACGTCGCGGCGCGTCGGCCGCGGATGGACGTCAGCCCTCACGAGCAGCAGGAGGTCGTCGAGCGGTTCCTCGCTGCGGTGACCGGCGGCGACCTGCAGGGCCTGCTGGACGCGCTCGCCCCCGACGTGGTGCTGGTGGCCGACGGCGGCGGGATCGCCCAGGCCATCACGGCCCCGGTCGTCGGCGCGAAGAAGGTTGCCAACCTGCTGCGCACCTTCCCGAAGTTCGGGGCGGGCGCGACCTTCGTGCCGGTCCTGCTCAACGGGTCGCCGGGCGTCAGGGTGGTCGGCGTCGACGACGGCTTCGACACCGCGATCAGCTTCGCCGTCGAGGGCGGCCGGATCACCCGGATCTTCGCGGTCCGCAACCCGGCCAAGCTCGGTGGGATCGACGTCGAGGCGACGTTCAGCCGCTGACGGCCGGGGTGGCAGGGTGGGCCCATGGCTCGCCTGCTGGTCGTCCACCACTCCCCCACACCGACGGCACAGTCGTTGACCGACGCGGTGCTGGCGGGCGCGCACGACGACGCGATCGAGGGCGTGGAGGTGGTCGTACGGCGAGCGCTGGAGGCGAGCGCCGACGACGTGCTGGCGGCCGACGGCTACCTGCTGGGGACGACCGCGAACTTCGGCTACATGAGCGGCGCGCTCAAGCACTTCTTCGACACGATCTTCCTGGAGGCAGGCGGCTCGCTCTCCGAGGACGGGTCGGCGTCGGGCGCGAGCGGCGGCAAGAAGCCGTACGGACTGTGGGTCCACGGCCGCTACGACACGACCGGCGCGGTCCGCTCGGTGCTCTCGATCGTCGGGGCGTTGCCGTGGACGCAGGCGGCCGAGGTGCTCGAGGTGCTCGGCGACGTCGGAGCGGAGCAGCAGGAGGCGGCGTACGACCTCGGTGGGACTCTCGCGGCCCTGCTGAGCTGAGCGGGATACGATCGCGCGGTCCGGCACCCATCCCCCCGAGAGGAGACCGCGTGCGCCTCGTCGTGCTCGCGCTCGTGGCGGCGCTCTCGCTCTCGGCCTGCGGCGACGGCACCGCCGCGCCCGCCGCCGACAAGCAGGCGCCGGCGCTCGGCGCCTGCCGGGTCCTCACGCCCGACGACGTCGAGAAGCCGGCCAACTCGAGCGACGTCGTCGAGTGCGCCGAGAAGCACACCGCCGAGACCTACGCCGTGGGTGACCTCCCCAAGGAGTTCGACGACGCGGACTACGACGACCCGGACCTCGGCGCGTGGGCCTACCGGACCTGCTCGAAGCAGTTCAAGGACTTCCTCGGCGCCGACGACAGCCTCGTGATGCGCACGGTCGTCAGCTGGGCGTGGTTCCGCCCCACCGAGGCCGCGTGGGACGCCGACGCCCGCTGGTACCGCTGCGACGTGGTCGGCGGCGGCGAGCAGAGCAAGGACTACGTCGACCTGCCGACCAGCTCCAAGGGCCTGCTCCTGGGCCGCCCGAAGGACGACTGGATGGTCTGCGCCGACGGCGACACCGTCTCCGGCTCGGTGAAGGTCCCGTGCACCGACACGCACAACTGGCGAGCGGTCACCACGATCTCGCTCGGCGACGCGAAGGACGACTACCCCGGCGACCGGCTCGCCGAGGTCACGACCCGCGACTTCTGCTCGAAGTCGGTCGGCGCCTGGCTCAACTACCCCGTCGACTACGACTTCGGCTACACCTGGTTCCACCAGGCCGAGTGGGACGCCGGCAACCGGCGCTCGGTCTGCTGGGCCAAGACCGACCAGTGAAGCCCCTCGCCGTCGCCCTCGCGAGCGCCGTGATCATGAGCGGGGCCGTGCTCGCCGGATGCAGCGGCGACGACTCCCCCAGCGAGCCGTCGACGTCTGCACCGACCTCGGCGACCGCGTCGTCCTCCCCGTCAGCCGCGGCCACGCGACCGCAGCCGCCACGGGACCGGGCCTGCTACCGGCTCGACTACACCGAGGCCGTCGCGCCGACCGTCGACGCTGCCCCGGTCTCCTGCGAGCGGCCGCACACCTCGATGACGTACGCCGTCGGGCAGCTCGACACGGTCGTCGACGGACACCTGCTGGCCGTCGACTCCGCGCGGGTGCGCACCCAGGTCGCCGCGACGTGCCCCGAGCGGTTCGCGGCGTTCGTCGGCGGCACCACGGAGGACCGGCGGCTGAGCATGCTGCGCCCGGTGTGGTTCACCCCGACCGTCGACGAGTCTGACGCCGGCGCCTCGTGGTTCCGCTGCGACGCCGTCGCCCTGGCCGCCGACGAGGAGCTCGCACCCCTCACCGGTCGCCTCCAGGGGGTTCTCGGCCGGGAGGACGGCCGCAACCGCTACGCCATGTGCGGCACCGCCGCACCCGGGACGCCGACCTTCGAGCGGGTGATCTGCTCCGCCGACCACAGCTGGCGCGCCGTCGCGACCGTGCCCTTCGACGGCGACCGCTACCCGGGTGTCGAGAAGGTCCGCACCGCCGGCGACGGTCCGTGCAAGGACGCCGGGGCCGACGCGGCGAACGGCGAGCTGGACTACAAGTGGGGCTACGAGTGGCCGACCGCGAAGCAGTGGGCGGCCGGCCAGCACTACGGCCTCTGCTGGGCCCCGGACTGAGGCTGCCCCGACTGGAGCTGCGCGGCCACCTGCTCCATCAGCTTCTGGAGTCCCTTGAACGGCCGCACCATCACGGTGAAGTCGGTGAGCCGACCGTCGGGGCCCCAGGTCAGCATGTCGACGCCGTGCACGGCCAGCCCGTCGAGCTCGCAGCGGAACTCCAGCACGGCCGAGTCCTCGGCGTACCACTGGCGGACGTACTGCAGCGACGGGCCGAGCACGACGACCGCCGCGGAGAGGTACGCCGTCGTGATCGCCTTGCCCTCCTGCGGCGTGTGCACGGCCGGCGACCGGAACACGACGTCGTCGGCGAGCAGGTCGGCGAGGCCGGCAGGGTCGCGCGACTCGGCGATCCGGTGCCAGGCGGCGACCGGAGCGGGCATCGAGACATCAGTCGGAGCGGTCATCAGAACCCCAGCTTTCGCAGCTGGCGCGGGTCCCGCTGCCAGTCCTTGGCGACCTTGACGTGCAGGTCGAGGTAGACGGGCGTGCCGAGCAGCGCCTCGATCTGCTTGCGGGAGGTCGTGCCGATCGTCCGCAGGCGTGAGCCCTTGGGGCCGATGATGATGCCCTTCTGGGAGTCGCGCTCGACGTAGACGTTCGCGTGGATGTCGAGGAGCGGCTTGTCCTCCGGACGGTCCTCGCGCAGCTGCATCTCCTCGACGACCACGGCGACCGAGTGCGGGAGCTCGTCGCGCAGTCCGGCGAGGGCGGCCTCGCGCACGAGCTCGGCCACCAGGATCTCCTCGGGCGCGTCGGTGAGGTCACCGTCCGGGTAGAGCTGCGGCCCCTCGGGCAGCAGCCCGACGAGCAGGTCCTGCAGCAGCGCGATCTGGTCGCCTGCCTTCGCCGACACCGGCACGATCTCGGCCCACTCCACGCCGATCTCGGTGCCGAGGGCGGCGATGTCGAGCAGGTGCTCGGCGATCCGGTCCGGCGTCGCGAGGTCCGTCTTGGTGGCGATCGCGACCTTCGTGGTGCGCTTGACCTTGGCCATCTCGGTGGCGATGAAGCGGTCGCCGGGGCCGATCTTCTCGTTGGCCGGGAAGCACACGGCGACGACGTCGACCTCGGCCAGCGTGGTCGCGACCAGGTCGTTGAGCCGCTCCCCCAGGAGGGTGCGCGGACGGTGCAGGCCGGGGGTGTCGACCAGGATCAGCTGGGCGTCCTCGCGGTGGACGATGCCGCGGACGACCGTGCGGGTCGTCTGCGGCTTGTCGGAGGTGATCACGACCTTCTGCCCGACCAGCGCGTTGGTCAGCGTGGACTTGCCGGCGTTCGGCCTGCCCACGAAGGAGACGAAGCCACTCTTGTGTTCAGACATCTGCTTCTCTCGCGTTGTCGTAGTCGGCCCAGATCTGCTCGTCGCTCTTGCCCGCGGCCTTGCCCGCCCGGTAGATCGGGCCCGGGTCGACGGCACGCGGCTGTCGCTGGGCCACGCCGCGCCAGTAGCCCATCACGTCGTACGCCGTGCTCGGAAGCCTGCGCTCGCGCATCAGGTGCTTGCGGATCGCGCGCATCTGCGCCGACTCGCCAGCCATCCAGAAGTACCCGGACCCGTCGGGCCAGTCGATCGACTCGACGGCCTCGGCGAGCAGGCTCCGCCCGGCACCGGGCGGCGTCAGCCAGGTGACGTCGGCCCGCTCCGGGACGTACGCCGGCGGCTGCTCCGGCACCTCGGCCCAGATCCGCGTCGGGACGTCGACCTCCTCGGCGATGCGGGCCATCGCCGGCAGCGCGGTCAGGTCGCCGACCAGCATCAGCCAGGCGGCGTCCTCGGGCATCGCGAAGGAGCCCTTGGGCTCGCTGATGGTGACCGTGTCACCCACGACGTCCCGGGCGGCCCACTCGGTCACCAGGCCGACGTCGTGCACCACGACGTCGAGGGTCAGCTCGGACCCGGTCCAGGAGCGCACCGTGTAGTAGCGACTCTGGAACTGTCCCGGCACGACCAGGC
Source organism: Nocardioides sp. Root1257 (assembly GCF_001425175.1). Lineage (GTDB taxonomy): Bacteria > Actinomycetota > Actinomycetes > Propionibacteriales > Nocardioidaceae > Nocardioides. Next base: position 59,082 of record NZ_LMDV01000002.1, read on the forward strand.
CGACCCACTCGTCCGGGATGCCCGTGCTCGCGAACCCGGACAGCCCGGGCCCGCCGAGCACCAGCCGGACCAGGTGGTCCGAGAGGCGCTCACGGCGCAGCACCTCGGCGTCGTACTGCTGGGCCCGGGTGCTCACCCGGCCACGGTATCGGTCACACTCCGAAGTCGTGACGCAGCGGGTACCCGCTCGCCCCGTTCTCGTCGGTCTTGGTCGCGAGCACGTGGTGGAGCTGGATCTCGTTGCGCTCGAAGCCCAACCGCGAACCCGCCATGTAGAGGCCCCACACCCGCGCGGTGCCCTCGCCGACCTCGGCGACGCAGGCGTCCCAGTTGTCCGCGAGGTTGCGGCACCAGCCGGCCAGCGTCTTGGCGTAGTGCACGCGGATGTTCTCCTCGTGCTGCACCTCGAGACCGGCGTTCTGCACCTCCGTGATGATCTTGCCGGAGCCGGTCAGCTCGCCGTCGGGGAAGACGTAGCGGTCGATGAAGGCGCCGGTGTCGACCGGGCGGTTGGTGTGCCGGGTGATGCAGTGGTTGAGGAGGCGGCCCTGCGGCTTCAGGTGGTCCTTGATCCAGCCGAAGTACGCCGGATAGTTCTTCACGCCGATGTGCTCGGTCAGGCCGATCGACGAGATCGCGTCGAAGTCGGTCTCCTCCACGAGCCGGTAGTCCAGGAACCGGACCTCGGCGAGGTGGTCGAGACCCTCCTCCTTGATCGCCTGCTGCGCCCAGGACGCCTGCTCGCGCGAGAGCGTGACGCCGAGCGCCTTGACGCCGTACTCACGCGCGGCGTGGCGCACCATGCCGCCCCAGCCGCAGCCGAGGTCGAGCAACCGCTGGCCCGGCTGGAGGTCCAGCTTGCGGGCGACCAGGTCGTACTTGTTGGCCTGCGCCTCCTCGAGCGTCGCGTCCTCGGTCGGGAAGACGGCGCAGGTGTAGGTCATCGAGGGGCCGAGGACGTACTCGTAGAAGGTGTTGGAGACGTCGTAGTGGTGGTGGATCACCTCGGCGTCGCGCTGCAGCGAGTGCCGCAGCCCCTCGACGGTGCGCCGCCAGCGCGGCAGGTGCTCCTGCGGGGGCGGCGGCGGGGGCTTGAGGTGCGAGAACCCGAGGCCGCGCGCGAGGGTGAGCGCCTCCTTCGGGGACGGCGTCCGGAACTTCAGGTGGTTCTGGAGGAAGACCATCGCGTCGTACGGGTCGCCCGGGTGCACGCCGTGCAGGTCCAGGTCGCCGGAGACGTACGCGCGGGCGAAGCCGAGATCGCCGGGCGCGGTCATGATGTAGGACAGGCCGCGCTCGTTGAGGAGCTCGACGTGGATGTCGGCGTCGGGCGGCCCGGCCGAGCTCCCGTCGTACGCCGTGAAGCGCACGGGCATCCCGTCGCGCAGCAGCGAGCTCACCGCATCCCCGATGCTGATCGTGCTCATCGTCTCTTCACCGCCTTGTCATAGAGGCTGGTCAGCCTGTCCTGCGGGTCGTAGCGACCCTTGACGACGGCCAGGTTGGCGCCGCCGTACAGCTTGTCGAAGGTCTCGCGGTCGTAGAACGCCTCGCTGTAGAGCGACTTGTGGCCGTCGAGCTCGTGGACCTTCTCCTCGATCGCGCGGTTGCGCGGTCCGTTCGGTGCGTCCGGTCCGACGTGGACCGTGCCCCAGAAGCCGGCGTTGACGTAGGTCTGGCCGGGCTCGAGCGGGTACGACGCCCACTCGCGCTTGGAGACCAGCGGGCACAGCCAGACCGGGCGCATGCCGACCGCGCCGTCGAACCACTCGAGGAACGCCGGCAGGTTGGCCACCGGCACCTCGATGTCCTGGATCACGCGCTCGCGCAGCGGCCGACCGGCCCGCCGGTCGAGCCGGTCGGCGATGGAGAAGCGCCGGTCGAGGCCGAGCAGCTTCTGGTAGACGTCCGAGCGCCGCCAGCGACGCGGCCAGAACCGACGGATCCTGGGGTTCTGGGCACCGAACGCACCGGAGCACCAGAACCAGTCGGTGTCCCACCGCCACAGGTAGTCGTACGTCGTCAGCAGGTCCGTCTCACGCTGCTGGATGCTCTTGTAGTAGATCTCCTGGCCGGCGTAGTCGCTGGTCGGACCGCCCTGCTCGCTCCAGGTGGCGAGGGTCAGGTAGTACTCCCCCGGCTCGAACGCGACCCCGTCGAGACCGTCGACCCGGACTCCGTCGTACTCCCGCGTCGAGACGATCCCTTCGACCGTCTTGGCGAGCAGCTCGGCGTCGTCGAAGCGCACGTGCCGCAGCGCCACGTGCCCGGGCACCGGCTCGAGCTTGATGCGGAGCCGCGTCGCGTAGCCCAGCGAGCCGTAGGAGTTGGGGAACGCGTCGAAGAGGTCGCTGTGGCTCTCCGCATCTCCGGGGCGATCGGGGCCGGGGGCGCAGGTCACGACCTCACCGGCGCCGGTGAAGACATCCATCTCGAGCACCGACTCGTGCGGCAGCCCGTTGCGGAAGCTGGTGGACTCGATGCCGAGCCCGGTCACCGCACCGCCGAGCGTGATCGTGCGCAGCTGGGGCACGACGTACGGGATCAGGCCGTGCGGCAGGGTGGCGTCGACGAGGTCCTCGTAGGTGCACATGCCCTGGACGTCAGCGGTCCGGGCCTCGACGTCGATCGCGATGACCCCGTCGAGCCCGGACACGTCGAGCCCGGGTGCATCCGTGTCCGCGCGGGGCCGGAAGAGGTTGGACGTCTTCTTCGCCAACCGCACCGGCGCACCCGCAGGAATCGCGGTGTACGACGAACGCAAACGCGCCACCGCTGCCTCATGTGCCGTCCAGCCACGCAAACTCACGACAGAGGAACTTACTCCTGCCTCGTCACCGATGTGTTTCCGGATCGCCGTACATGGAGAGTGTCTCCGCAATCACACTCCGCACTGATCGTCAGACCAGGCTGCGGACCCGGTCGACCAGGGTGTCCTTGACGGCCTGCGTGATGGCGGCGTCGAGCTGGCGGTTGAGGTCGTCCTGGTCGTCCAGGTCGGTGAGGATGCGGCGTACGTCGAGATCGTCGATCGCCCGGGTGAGGACGTCGTCGATCGGCAGGGCAGCGTCGACGACCGAGGCGGGCAGGGCGCGGATCAGCGTCTTCAGCAGGCTGTTGAGGTCGGCGTTGTCGAGCGCCTCGTCGACGAGGTCGGAGGTCGGCGGCAGCGTGCCGTCCCGGTCCATCCGCTCGACCGCCGCGAGCAGGCCGTCGTGGAGTGCCTCGACCTGCGCGTCCGTCGGGTCGCCGGGCCCGGCGAGCTCGAGCGTGAGGGCCTCCCGGCTGACGCCCAACGTGCAGGCTGCGTCGTCGAGGGCGATCAGCACCAGCTGCTCGGTCAGGGCGTCGATGCCCTCGGACTGCGAGGTGACGGGGCGTACGGCGCACGGGTCGGCCGGCGGGAGCGGCTCGAACGTGCCGCCGCCGTACGCGACCTGGACGGCGAGCACGCCCCCGACCAGGACCGCGGCGGCCGCAGGCAGGCTCACGGCGCGCAGGCGGCTCATGCCGTCACCCGCCGGTGTGGCCAGGCCACAGTGAGCAGGGCGAGCAGCGCCAGACCGGCGCCCACCAGGAAGGAGTCGCGGAACGCCCGGGTCGCGGCCCGCTGGACCTGGTCGTCGAGGTCGCGCTCGAGCTGCTCCGCGGCGGGACGTGCGTCCGGCTCGAAGCTGGTGGCCGCGAACGCGTCGTGGAGGTCGGGCACCTGCCCCTGCTGGTCGGCGAGCTCGTCGCCGAGCGACCGGGCGAGGTCCACCTTGTCCTGGGCCGTCAGCGGCGCGTCGAGCACGAGCGAGGTGATCGCCTCCTGCGCGGGCACCTGGGCGTCCATCAGGTCGCCGGTGAACACGGGCGTCAGGATCGCGAGCCCGACGACCACGCCGAGGTGTCGCGCGCTGATCGTCCAGCTCGCGTGCTCCACCCGCGGGACGCGCAGGTGCATCGCCTGCACGGTGAGCCGGTCGACGGTCAGCCCGAGGCCGAGGCCGACCAGGGCCTGGGGTGCCACGGTCCAGCCGATCTCGGCCGCCGGCAGCAGGGCGAGAGCCGTCAGCCCGCCCGCCACCAGGAAGCAGCCCACGGCGACCTCGACCTCGTCCGAGGGGCGCAGGACGCGCGCGAGCGGACGAGCCGCCAGGGCCGCGAGCGGGACGACGGAGACGGCCAGCGCAGCGGTGGCCGGCGAGTGCCGCCAGCCGTCCACGAGCAGCAGCACGAGCAGGAAGAGCGCCGCCGTGAGCGCCGCCGACAGCAGCGCCAGGGTGAGGTTGGGGCGCAGCGCCGGACGGTGCCGCACCTGGGCGGGGTCGGGCTCCGCCCTCGTCGCGCGTACGGCGAGCGCGGCCGGCACCGCGAGAGCGGCCACCGGCACCTGGACGACGAAGATCGCCTGCCACGAGAACGCCTGCGTCAGCAGGCCGCCGGCGACCGGGCCGGTGGCGGTCCCGACCACACCCGCGGTGATCCAGGCGGCGATCCCGCGGCGCTCGCCGTACGCGGCGACCAGGAGCTCCAGGCACCCGACCAGCGCCAGCGCGCCGCCCAGCGCCTGCACGCACCGGGCCGCGATCAGCACCTCGATCGACTGCGCGACCGCGCACCACGCCGACGCACCCGCGAACACGGCGATGCCGACGGCACCGAGGATCCGCGGATCGACCCGGGCGAACCCGACCGCCGTGGGCACGGCGACCAGCCCGAGCACGAGGTTGAACGAGATCAGCACCCAGGCGACCTGCGCCACGGTCGTGTCGAGGTGCAGCAGGATGTCGGGCAGGGCGAGCGTGACGACCGCGGAGTCCGCGAGCACCATCGCCACGGTCACCGTGAGGACAGGGGCCACCGCGCGACGCACGGGGTCATCCTCGCAGGGCTACGAGCCGAGCGTCTCCACGATCGCGCCCCTGACGTCGCCGCGGTGGACGACGACGCCTGCGCCGGCGAAGTCGCGGATCGCGGACAGGTCGTCGGGGAAGACGATGTCGGCATCGGTGAGGACCACGACCGCCTCGAGGCCCTTCGAGCCGGAGGCGACGGCCATGGCGACGCAGACGCCGACGGCGGACACCCGGAGCGACGGGAGGTCGACGGTGGCAGCGGCGTAGGTGCGCCCGTCGGAGTCGCGTACGGCGGCGCCCTCGGCCGCGCCGGTGCGGGCGCGGGTGGCGCGCGCGAGCGTCACCAGCTTCTTGTCCTCGGCCGTCAGCTGGGCGGAGAGGTCACTCATCGTCGTCCTCGTTCGACTCGTCCTCGGTGGCGACCCGCGCGATGAGCAGGGTGCCGATGCGGTTGCGGCGACCGGTCGCCGCCTCGGCCTCGAAGCGCAGGCCGTGGGCCTCGACCACGGAGCCCGGGATCGGGACCCGGCCCAGGTGCTTGGCCATCAGGCCGCCGACGCTGTCGACGTCCTCCTCCTCGACGTCGAAGCCGAAGAGCTCGTCGAGGTCGTCGATCGGGTAGCGCGACGACACCCGGACGACGCCGTCGTCCAGGGTCTCGACCTCGACCTCCTCGGCGTCGTACTCGTCGGTGATCTCGCCGACGATCTCCTCGAGGATGTCCTCGATCGTGACCAGGCCGGCGGTGCCGCCGTACTCGTCGACCACGACGGCGATGTGCTGGCGCATGGCCTGCATCTCCGAGAGCAGCCCGTCGACCGGCTTGGAGTCCGGGACGAAGTGGGCGGGACGCATCACCTCGTCGATGCGCTGGGTGAACTCGACGTCCGGCGCCTCGAAGTCGCGGCGCACGATGTCCTTGAGGTAGGCGATGCCGACGACGTCGTCGAGGTTCTCGCCGATCACGGGGACCCGGGAGAAGCCGCTGCGCAGGAAGAGCGACATCGTCTGGCGCAGGTTCTTGTGCCGCTCGACGTAGACGACGTCGGTGCGCGGCACCATCACCTCGCGCGCGATCGTGTCGCCGAGCTCGAGCACGTCGTGGATCATCTTGCGCTCACCGGACTCGATCAGCGACGACGCCTCGGCCATGTCCACCAGCTCGCGCAGCTCGGTCTCCGTCGAGAACGGTCCCTCGCGGAAGCCCTTGCCCGGCGTGAGCGCGTTGCCGACCAGGATCAGCAGCCGGGGCAGCGGCCCGAGCACGGCGGTCACGAACGACAGCGGCGCGGCGGAGGCGAGGGCCACCCGCTCGGAGTGCTGGCGACCGACGGTGCGCGGCGCGACGCCGATCGCGACGAACGAGATCACCAGCATCACGGCGATGGTCGTCAGCACCGCGGGCCACCAGGCCCCGTCGTACGCCTCGTCGATCGCGAAGCCGACCAGCACGATCGCCGAGATCTCGCAGAGCAGCCGCAGCAGCAGTGCGGTGTTCAGGTAGCGCGGCGGGTCCTCGAGCAACGCGACCAGGCGGCGGGCGCCGGGCCGGTTCTCCTCGAGCAGCTCGTCGGCGCGGGCCTTGGAGAACGAGCCCAGCGCGGCGTCAGCCGCGGAGAAGAGCCCGGCGAGGACGACGAGGGCGGCCGCCAGCACCAGCGGCCAGGGACTCACGAGGCCCGCCAGGCCGCCAGGAGCTCGTCCTGGAGGCCGAACATCTCCTTGTGCTCCTCGGGCTCCGCGTGGTCGTAGCCGAGCAGGTGCAGGATGCCGTGGACGGTCAGCAGCTCGATCTCGGCCTCGGTGCCGTGACCCGCGGCCTCGCCCTGCTTGGCGGCGATGTCGGGGCAGAGCACCAGGTCGCCGAGCACGCCCTCCTCCGGCTCCTCGTTGACCAGGCCGGGTCGCAGCTCGTCCATCGGGAAGGCGAGCACGTCGGTCGGCCCCTGCTTCTCCATCCAGTGCTCGTTGAGCTCCGCGATGGTGGGCTCGTCGACCGCCTTGATGCACAGCTCCGCCATCGGGTGGACGCGCATCCGGTCCATCACGAAGCGGCTGAGGTCGGCCAGCCGCGCGACGTCGAGCTCGCGACCGGACTCGTTGAGGATCTCGATCGTCATCGTTCGGCCTGCCGCGAGCCGGTCTGCCGCAGCTCGGCGCGGGCGTCGTGGACGTCGTAGGCCTCGACGATCTTGCCCACCAGCTTGTGGCGTACGACGTCGGAGGCGGTCAGCCGGTTGAACGAGATGTCCTCGACCTCGTCGAGGATGTCCTCGACCGCCCGCAGCCCGGACTTCTGCCCACTCGGCAGGTCGGTCTGCGTGACGTCGCCGGTGACGACGATCTTGGAGCCGAAGCCCAGGCGGGTCAGGAACATCTTCATCTGCTCGGGCGTCGTGTTCTGCGCCTCGTCGAGGATGATGAAGGAGTCGTTGAGCGAGCGACCGCGCAGGAACGCCAGGGGCGCGACCTCGATCGTGCCGGCCGCCATCAGCTTGGGGATCAGCTCGGGGTCGAGCATGTCGTGCAGGGCGTCGTACAGCGGCCGCAGGTAGGGGTCGATCTTCTCCGTCAGCGTGCCGGGCAGGAAGCCGAGCCGCTCGCCCGCCTCGACCGCCGGGCGGCTGAGGATGATCCGGTTGACGTTCTTGGACTGCAGCGCCTGCACGGCCTTCGCGACCGCGAGGTAGGTCTTGCCGGTGCCGGCCGGGCCGATCCCGAAGGTGATCGTGTGCTTGTCGATCGAGTCGACGTAGCGCTTCTGGTTGAGCGTCTTCGGGCGGATCGACCGGCCGCGGTTGCTGAGGATGTTGAGGCTCAGCACGTCGGCCGGGCGCTCGGTCGTCTCGGCGCGGAGCATCGCCAGCGCGCGCTCGACGGTCTCGCCGGTGACGCCCTGCCCGGTGCGGATCAGCGCGATCAGCTCGTCGAGCAGCCGCTCGGCCAGCGCCACCTCACCGGGGTCACCCTGGAAGGTGATCCGGTTGCCGCGGACGTGGACCTCGGCATCGAACGACCGCTCGATGACGCGGAGGTGCTCGTCCCCGGGGCCGAGGAGGCTGACCATGTTGATGCTGTTGGGGACGACGACCGTGTGCTGGGTCGGCTGCCCATGGGCGGAGGGAGTGTCAGTCATGTCGCCCTCAATGCTACGGGAGCGTCATCAACCGGCCCAACGAGTTGCGGCGTACGGTTGCCGGCATGGCGGCCGACCGCGATCTCGGGGAAGAGGAGTGGGGCGACGAGCCCGAGCTCCCCGAGGACGCGCCGCCGTACTGGTTCGCGGGCCAGCACCTGCCCGAGCACGCCCGGGCGATGGGGCTGACCCACCACGTGCCCGAGGGCGCGATCCTCGACTTCGCGGGTCGGCTGGACTCGACGAAGCCCGGTCACAGGGCCGCGGCGTGGTGCCTGCTGGTGCTCTTCGGCACTCCGGTCGTGCTGGCCGTGCTGCGCGTCTACTACGCGTTCAGCTAGCGGCCTCGTCGTCGAAGGCCACCTGGAGCGTGCCGAGGCACATCTCGTCGGTGCTGCCCTCGGCCCAGATGATGTAGCGGTCCGGTTGTCCCTCGAACGCCGGCAGCCGGTCGCGCAGCCACTGCTGGTGGGTGCAGGTCACCTTGACCGTGTCGTACTGGTCGATGTGCAGCGGCTCCTTGAGCGGCTTGGTGCCCTGGTTGTCGAAGTCCCAGATCGGGATGTCCAGGATCGTCCGGGCATCAGGAGTACCCGGGTTGACCTCGATCTTGATCTTCCGGCCGAGCAGGTGCATGTGGCCGGAGACGCCGAGGATGGTCATCCCGCGCGGTGCGTAGCGCAGGCACGAGGTCGTGTTGGACGGCACGGGCTTCCCCTCGGCGGTCCCGCACAGGAGGTGCAGGGCGCTGTTGGTGTTGCCGGCGTTGCCGAACCGCGCCATCACGTCGGCCACGGCGGCGTCGCGGTCGCAGAGTGGGCTCTCGTCGTGGTTCGGGCGGCAGGGCATCTCGACCGGCGCGGGCAGCTGGAAGGTGTGCACCGGGGTCAGGTCGGTCGACCCCTTCATCCAGCGGAGCTGGGTGCTGGAGACGTCCGGGGCCGCGCCCTTGAGCAGGTTGTAGTGCACCTGCATGACGATCCGGGAGCCGGCGGCGAGCTTGACGCCGTACCCGTCGCGGACCTTGGTCTCGTCGCCACCGGGCGCCCAGGCAGCGAGCCACGGGGCGTCGTCGATGTTGGTGAACTCGTTCTTGAGGCCGGTGCCGCCGAAGCAGGTCCACCCCTCGCCGTCGTCGTCGGCGTCCTTCTGCTCCGCCTCGGCGACCTGCTCGGGCGCGACCCGGAAGAGGATCACGTGGTGGACCACCTGCGGGTTGCCGGGCAGCACGTGGCTGCCGGTCAGCCAGACGTCCTTGTCGAGCTTCGGGTCGAGCAGGAAGCAGCGGTAGTCGTCGGTGCCGACGCCGGTCGGGGCCGACGGCGTGTAGGACTCCGGCATCGCGACCGTCATCCGGTGCTCGCCCTTGCGCAGCGGGAGCATCTTGCCGGGCGGCAGCGCCGCCAGCTGCTTCGCCTCGACGCCGGGCGGGTCCGGGGGCTTGAGGATCTCGCTGGGCGAGCCGGTACGCCGGTCGCTGCCCTCCTGGACGCAACCGGCAAGCGTGACCGTCAGGAGCAGTACTGCGCCGATCGCCGCGCTCCGCTTCCTCCAGTGGGCCGTCATCCGACCAGTCCGCTCAGGTCGGCACCGCCGAGGAGGTGCACGTGCGCGTGGAAGACCGTCTGCCCGGCGCCGGCGCCGGTGTTGAAGACCAGGTTGTAGTCGTCGTAGCCCTCCGCCGCGGCGACCGCGGCGGCCGAGGTGACCAGGGCGGCCGACGTCTCGGGATCGGCCGCTGCCAGCTCCGCGGCGTTGGCGTAGTGGTCGCGCGGGACCACCAGCACGTGCAGCGGCGCCTTCGGGTTGATGTCCCGGAACGCGACCGTGCGCTCGGTGCTGTGCACGATGTCCCCAGGGACTTCCCCCGCGACGATCTTGCAGAACAGACAGTCCACGATCCCCTCCTGTGGCGATGGTCTCATCCCGACGCCCCGGCGGCGCAGTAAACCACCTGACGGCCTCGGGCGTCCCACTAGCGTGACGACGGTGACGGACCGCCCCGCCTGGACGGCGGACGAGGCGCTGGAGCAGCTGTACGCGGCGCACTGGCGCCGGCTGGTGCGGCTGTCGGTGCTGCTCGTCCGCGACCAGGGTGTGGCCGAGGAGGTCGTGCAGGACGCGTTCGTCGCCGTGCACGGTCGGTGGGACCGTTTGCGCGACCCCGAGCGCGCGCTGGCCTACCTCCGCCAGGCCGTCGTCAACCGGTCCCGCTCAGCGCTGCGGCACCGGGCCGTCGTCGCGCGGCACGCCGAGCGTCGTACGGCGAGCCTGGTCGAGCCGGGCGCCGACCAGGCGGCCCTGGTCACCGACCGCCGCGCCGCCGTGCTCGACGGGCTGCGGGCCCTCCCCCAGCGACAGCGCGAGGTGCTGGCGCTGCGCTACTACCTCGACCTGTCCGAGGCCGAGATCGCCGACACCCTCGGGATCAGCCGCGGCGCCGTGAAGAGCCACGCCTCTCGTGGCGCCGCCACCCTGCGCACCCACCTCGGGACTCTCCTGGAGGAGGAGCTGTGAATCTCCACGACCTGCTCGAGGACGCCGTCGCCGACGTCGAGCCCGCCGACCGACTGGCCGAGCTGCGCGCTCGTACGGCGTCGCCCGCGCGCGCCGCTGCCCGGCCCTGGTGGTGGGCCGCCGGCGCAACCGTGGTCGGCACCGCCGCTGCGGTCGCCGTCGTCGCGACCTTGCAACACACCCAGGAGTCCGCCGGTCCGGCGGGGCACGGCATGCACCACCCTGGATTCCTGCCGTCAGAGATCCTGCCTCCGCGGGTCAGCGATCCGGACGCAGAAGCCCTACCGCCGCTACTGCCCATCTACTACGTCGGGGAGGGCGGGCTGTATCGCGAGTTCGCCCACGTCCGAGGCAACGATTCGCTCCTGAGTGCGGTCCTGCAGCTGGAGCAGCCTCCCGCGGATCCGGACTACGCGACCGCTTGGGCGCCCGGCGACCTGCTGGACGCGTCGGTGCAGCACGGCACGATCGAGGTCGAGACGGCCGACGATGGGCCGATCTCCGCGTTGGCGGCACAGCAGGTCGTCTACACCCTCCAGGCGAACCTCGGCAGTCGCGTTCCGGTGCGGTTCATCCACGAGGGCGAGGTGCTGCTGGGCCCGGTCGACGCGGACCCTGCCGTGCTGAACCCGGTGAGTATCAGCGACCCGGCCGAGGGCAACGAGTACGAAGGCTCGATGACCGCCCGCGGCCGCACGAGCGTGCCCGAGCGCCACATCCTCTGGACCCTGGTCGACGCGGACGAGACCGTCGTCCGAGACGGCACGGCCGTCGTCAGCGACGACGCGGGGATGCGTCCCTGGGAGGTGACCGTTGACCTCGCCGGCCTCGAGCCCGGCACCTACGTCTTCACGGTGACCCGGGACGATCCGGGGTTCACCGTGACTGCATCGACCGACACGCGCACGATCGTCGTCCGATGAGCACCGCCGCCCGGAAGGATGGACTCATGTCTTCCCGCACCCGTCTCGCCGCCCTCGCCTCCGTGTCCGCGCTCGCCCTCGTCGGGCTGACCGGCTGCGGCGACGAGACGGACCCGACCTCGGCCGACAGCACGCCGACCCAGGCCGCCGACCCGGCCGACGACGGTGGCGGCGAGACCCCGGACGAGCCGGCCTCGGAGGGCGCGGGCAGCACGACGGTGCCGGTCTACTTCGTCGGCGACACCCCGCAGGGCAAGCGGCTCTACCGCGAGTTCCGCAAGGTCGAGGCGGACAACCCGGCCGTCGAGGCGCTCGCGCTGATGACCGCCGGCGACGCGCTCGACCCCGACTACAGCACGCTCTTCCCGAGCGGCAGCTTCACGAGCGTCGACGTGGGCGCCGACAAGATCACCGTCGGGTTGCCCGACGAGTCCTGGACCCAGCCCCAGGACGGGATGTCGGACGACGAGGCGCGGCTCGCCACGCAGCAGGCCGTCTACACGCTCCAGGGCATCGCGCAGAAGCGGCTCCCCCTGGCCTTCACGCTCGACGGCGAGCCCGCAGACCTCTTCGGCCTGGGCGGCGAGCCGAGCAACGACCCGGAGATCGACGTACGAGCCCTGGTCAACGTGACCACACCGGAGGAGGGCGCGACCGTCAGCGGCACCTTCACCGCGAGCGGTGTCTCGAGCTCCTTCGAGGCCACGACGGCGTGGGAGATCCATCGGGGCGGTGCCGACGGCGAGGTCGTGGCCCAGGGCTCGGCGACGGCCGACGGCTGGATGGACAAGCTCTACCCGTGGGAGACCGACATCGACGTCTCCGACCTGCCCGCCGGCGACTACACCTTCGTCGCGAAGACCGACGACCCGACGAGCGGCGAAGGCCCCGGACCGATGGTCGACACGAAGAGCATCACGATCAAGTGAGACTGACGCGGCAGCGGCTCAACCGCACGCTGCTGCGGCGCCAGCACCTGCTCGAGCGCGTCGACGCGACGCCGGAGGAGACGGCGCGCCACCTGGTCGGGCTGCAGGCGCAGGAGACCCTGCCGCCGTACCTCTCCCTGCACGCGCGCCTGACGTCCTTCGACCCGTACGACGTCACCCGCGCGCTCGAGGAGCGCACGCTCGTCCGGCTCCTCACGATGCGCGGCACCATCCACCTGCTCACGCCGGAGGACGCGCTCGAGCTGCGGCCCTGGACCCAGCCCGTGATCGACCGGGGGCAGCGCAACCACCCGGAGCCGGTCCCCCAGTTCTCGCGCGCGCTGGTGCAGACGCCCCCGCGAGGGACGTGGAAGGGCCGGGGCGGCGTGGTCTACGCACCGATCGAGGACTGGCTCGACAGCGCCCTCCGGGACCCGGACGTGCCGGGGATCGTCGAGTGCTACCTGCGCGCCTTCGGTCCGGCGTCGGCCGCCGACGTCACCACCTGGTCGGGCGTCACCCGGCTCGGTCCGGTGCTCGCCGCCATGGACCTCGAGCGCCACGAGGACGAGGCGGGCAAGGTCCTGTACGACGTGGCGGACGCGCCGCTCGAGGACGAGGACGCGCCCGCACCGGTGCGGCTCCTCGGCACCTACGACAACCTCTGGCTCTCCCACGCGGCACGCGACCGGGTCACCGAGCCGGCCAGGCGAGCGCGCTGGATGGGCGCCAACGGAGGCGTCGCGATGACGATCTTCGTCGACGGCTGGCTCGAGGGTCTGTGGCGGGCCGTGGACGACCGGGTGGAGGTCGTCGAGCTCTTCCGCGACCTCACCGCGCCCGAGCGAGCAGACCTCGACGACGAGGTCGCCCGCGTCGAGGAGCTGCTCGCCCGCTAGGCCGTGGCCCGCTGGTGCGCCCGACCGCCGAAGTGCAGGTACGACGGCGCACCCGACTCGTCGTCGGGGTCGAAGAAGACCGCGAGCAGCTCGCTGTCGGCGATCGGCAGCTTCAGCAGGAAGGAGTCGTCGCGCGCCACGGCGACCAGCGGGAGGTCCACCATCGGCGGCAGGTTCTCGGTGTCGGCTCCTTCACGCGAGATCTCCAGGCTCGCCAGCAGGGAGCCGTCCGGAGCCCGCGTGACCTCGATGGCCACACCCTCCCGCTCGTAGCTGCCGACGTACCGGCCCGCGTCCGCGACCGCCTGCGTCGCGAGGGGCTCCGGGTCCTGCCGCGGCGTGACGTCCAGTCGGTCCTCGAACAGCCAGGCGGCGAGCTCGCGGTACATCGACATCGCGCTCTCGACGTTGGTCTGCAGGCAGAAGCCGAACCGCTGGTCCGGCGCCACCCGCATGAAGGCGTTCTGGCCCAAGGAGTTGCCGTCGTGGCCGATGACGCCGACGTCGCCGAAGTGGTCGAGGATCCAGCCCAGACCCCAGGCCTCGCCGAGCACGGTGTCGTCGACCAGCGAGATCTGGGGCACCTGCGCCGCGGCCACCGTCTCGGCCGACAGCAGCCGGGTGCCGTCGGCGGCCACGCCACCGTCGAGGTGCAGCTGCACGAACCGGAGCACGTCGCCGGCGCTGGCAACCAGCGACGCACCCATCGGACCGCACGAGCGGTAGAGACCCCACTGGGGCGTGACGACGAGGGTGGACGGGTCCTCGGGGTCCGGCACGTGCCCGACCGCCATCGGGTGCAGGAGCGCCTCCTCCGGGAAGACGACCGAGTGCTCGAGGCCGAGCGGGCCGAGGAGCCGCTCGCGCAGCGCGTCCTCGAAGACCGCGCCGCCGACGACCTCGACGAGCCGGCCGAGGATCGCGAACCCGCTGTTGCTGTAGCTCCAGATCTTGCCCGGCTCGCAGATCTGCGGCAGGTCGCGGATCTCGTCCATGTAGCGCGGGAGGGCGTCGTCGCCGCGACCCGTGTCGATGAAGACGTCGCCGTCGAAGCCGCTCGTGTGCCGGAGCAGGTCGCGCACGGTGACGGTGTCGCGGGCGTGCTGGTCACGCACCTCGAAGTCGGGGAGGTAGCTCCGCACCGGCTGGTCGAGGTCGACGAGGCCCTCGTCGGCGAGCATCAGCACCAGGGTCGCGGTGTAGAGCTTGCCGATCGAGCCCGGCAGGAAGAGCGAGTCGGTCGTCGCGGGACAGCCCGTGCGCAGGCTGAGGACGCCCGCCGCGACCTCGGTGATGGTGTCGCCGTCGAGGACGGCGAGCTGGGCGCCGGGCACGTCGTGGCGGTCGATGAGCTCGACGAGCTTCTTCTCGAGCTCGGTCTGGGTGATGGACACGGTTCCTCCTCGGCTGACCTACAGTGTAGGTTAGTGTTAACCTACAGCGTAGGTTTGTCAAGGGACAGGAGTACGGCGTGGCGGCACTGACGCGGGAGCGGATCCTGCAGACCGCGGTCCGGCTCGCCGACCGGGACGGTCCGGACGCGGTCACCCTGCGCAAGATCGCCGGCGAGCTGGGCGTGCACGTGACCTCGCTCTACAACCACGTGCCGACGCGGGACGCGGTCACCGACGGCATCGTGGAGCTGCTGCTGGACGAGGCGAAGCTGCCGACCGGTCCGATCGACTGGGACGACTGGGTGCGGGGGTTCATCGACGCGGTCGGCGGCATCGCCATGACGCACCCGGGGGCCTTCCACGCGCTGCAGCAGGTGCCCGTCCAGGGAGCTCGGGCGACCGCCTCGTTCGAGGTCGCGCTGGCCGCGTTCAGGGCCGCCGGCTTCAGCCCCGCCGACGCCTTCGCTGCGGTCAAGACCGCGGCCTACCTCGCCCTGATGATCGGCCAGGAGCGCAGCATGGTCGCCCGCGGTGACCTGCACGAGACGCGGCTGGATGCGCTCCCCGCCGATGCGTTCCCCCTGGTGCGGTCGGTCGCGACGGACGCGGCCGACTACGAGAACGTCTGGGCCTTCTCGGTCGAGACGCTGATCGCCGGGCTCCGCGCGCGGCTGCCCTAGCCCCAGCGCGGCGTGCGCGCGAGGAGCGCGGCGACGGCGGCGACCCCGGCGGTCGACGTGCGCAGCACCTCGGCGCCGAGCCGCACCGACACCGCTCCGGCCGCGACGAACGCCGCCACCTCGTCCTCGGCCAGCCCGCCCTCGGGCCCGACGACCACCACGACCCGACCGGTGCCGGGGACGA
Organism: Nocardioides sp. Root1257; assembly: GCF_001425175.1. Classification (GTDB taxonomy): domain Bacteria; phylum Actinomycetota; class Actinomycetes; order Propionibacteriales; family Nocardioidaceae; genus Nocardioides. The sequence continues at coordinate 74,585 of NZ_LMDV01000002.1, forward strand.
CGAGGTCGGCGAACGGCGCGGTCGCGGCCTCGTGCAGCACCACGGCGAGGTCGGCCGCGCCCACGAGCGCGACGACGTCGGCCGTCGAGGCCGGCTCGGACACCTCGGGGAACCACGACCTGCGCGCCTGCTTGGCGGCCTCGCGGGCGGTGGCACGCCACTTCGCGAGGGACTTCGTCGCCCGCTCGCCCTTCCAGACCGCGACGCTGCGCGACGCCGCCCACGGCACGATCCGGGCGACCCCGATCTCGGTGAGCACCTCCACTGCGAGCTCGCCGCGCTCCCCCTTCGGGATCGCCTGCACGACGACGACCTCGGGACTCGCCGGCTCGACCCGGTCGACCGACTCGACGGCCAGCGCGAAGACCCGCTTGCCGGTCGACCCGACCGAGCCCTCGACGGAGACGCCCGCGCCGTCGGTGAGCACAAGCCGCTCGCCGACCCGCAGCCGGCGTACGGCGACCGCGTGGTGCGCCTCGTCGCCCTCGACGGTCACCACGTCACCGACCCCGACGCCGTCGAGGGTCGGGACGAGGTGGACCGGCAGCGACATCGTGCGTGCCCTCAGTGCTGGTTGAACGCGTCTCGGAGCCGGCCGAACATCGAGCGGCTGGTGGGGTGCACCTGGCCGGACGGGCGCTCCTCGTCGCGGATCCCCGCGAGCTCGCGCAGCAGCTCCTCCTGACGCGGGTCGAGCCGGGTCGGGGTCTCGACGATGACCGTGACGACCAGGTCGCCGCGACCGCCGCGCAGGCCCGGGACGCCGCGCCCGCGGAGGACCTGCTCGGACCCCGACTGCGTGCCGGGGCGTACGTCGAGGTCGAGGCTCGTCTCGATGTCGGTCTCGGGCTCATCGCCGTCGGCCACGACGTCCGCCTCGAGGGTCGGCAGCGTCAGCACGGTGCCCAGCGCCGCCGCCGTCATCGGCAGCGTGACGGTGCAGTGCAGGTCGTTGCCGTTGCGGGTGAAGACCTCGTGCTGCGCGACGTGGATCTCGACGTACAGGTCGCCGGCCGGGCCGCCGCCGGGGCCGACCTCGCCCTCGCCGGTGAGCTGGACCCGGGTGCCGGTGTCGACGCCGGCCGGGATCTTGACGGTGAGGGTGCGGCGCGCACGGACCCGGCCGTCACCGGAGCACTCGCGGCACGGGTCCGGGATGATGGTGCCGAAGCCACGGCACGCCGCGCACGGGCGCAGCGTGCGGATCTCGCCGAGGAACGAGCGCTGGACGTGGGCGACCTCGCCCGCACCGTGACAGGTGTCGCAGGGCATCGCGTGCGAGCCCGGGGCGGCGCCCTCGCCGTCGCAGGTGCTGCACCGCACAGCCGTGTCGACGACGAGCTCACGGGCCACGCCGAACGCGGCCTCGGCCAGCTCGACCTCGATCCGGATCAGCGCGTCCTGGCCACGGCGCTCGCGCGACCGCGGTCCACGCCCGCCCTGTGCAGCGCCACCGGCACCGCCGAAGAAGGCGTCCATGATGTCGGTGAACGAGAAGCCCGGACCCTGGCCGAAGCCCGCACCGGCGCCGCCGAACGGGTCGCCGCCGCGGTCGTAGGCCGCGCGCTTCTGGGGGTCGGACAGGATCTCGTAGGCGCGGGAGATCTCCTTGAACTTCTCCTGCGCCTCGGGGTCCGGGTTGACGTCGGGGTGGTACTGGCGGGCGAGTCGCCGGTAGGCCTTCTTGACGGCGTCGGCGTCGGCGTCGCGGCCGACGCCGAGCAGCTCGTACGGGTCCTGGCTCACGTGGTTCCTTCGTTGCTGGTGCGGGGTGCTGGTGCGTGGTGCTGGTGGGTGTCGGCTCAGGCCTCGTCGAGGATCCGCGACACGTAGCGGGCGACGGCCCGGACGGCGGCCATGCTGCCGGGGTAGTCCATGCGGGTGGGACCGACGATGCCGAGGCGGGCGAACGCCTCCTCGCCGGGTCCGTAGCCGGCCGCGACCACGCTGGTGGACGCGAGCTGCTGGTAGGGACCCTCGTGGCCGATCCGGACGGTGATCGGCTCGCCGGTGGTGGCCTCACCGAGGAGCTTGAGCAGCACGACGTGCTCCTCGAGCGCCTCGAGCAGCGGCCGGACGGCCGAGTCGAAGCTGTCGCCGTACCGCGCCAGGTTGGCGGCGCCGCCGACCAGGATCCGCTCGTCGGAGCGGTGGTCGGACATCGCGTCGAGGAGCGCATCGACGACGGCCTGGGTGGCCGGGGCGACCGGGCCGTCGGTGCCGACGAGCGCCGCCAGCGCCGCGTTGGCCTCGGCGATCACCTCGCCGTTCGCGACCCGGTTGACCAGGGCTCGCAGGTCGGCGATCGCGGCGTCGTCCAGGTCGTCGGCGAGCTCGACCAGGCGCTGCTCGACCCGGCCGGTGCTGAGGATCAGCACGACCAGCAGGCGGCTCGGCGCCAGCGCCACCAGCTCGATGTGGCGCACGGTGGAGCGGGAGAGCGTCGGGTACTGCACGATCGCGACCTGGCGGGTCAGCTGCGAGAGCAGCCGCACCGAGCGCTGCACGACGTCGTCGAGGTCGACGGCACCGTCGAGCAGGGAGGCGATGGCCCGCCGCTCCGCCTGGCTCATCGGCTTCACGGTCGTGAGCCGGTCGACGAACAGCCGGTAGCCCTTGTCGGTCGGCACCCGCCCGGCACTGGTGTGCGGCTGGGTGATGTAGCCCTCGTCCTCGAGCGCGGCCATGTCGTTGCGCACCGTCGCCGGCGAGACGCCGAGCCCGTGCCGCTCGACGAGAGCCTTGGAGCCGACCGGCTCCTCGGTCGCGACGTAGTCCTCGACGATCGCGCGGAGCACGGCCAGCCTGCGCTCTTCCTGCACCCGTCCGCCTCCTCCTGGCACTCGCTGGGTCGGAGTGCCAAGGGTACCCGCCGGGGTCACGGCCACATCGTGGAAGCCCCGGTGCGCCATCGCCGAGTTCGCAGTAGGTTAGGCTTACCTAAGTCTTCGAGCCGGAGCGGATGGAGTCAGCGTGACCACGACCGAGCACCACAGTCCCGAGGTCGACCCGCGCCTGGTCGCGGCGGACGCACGCAGCATCCTCGCCTGTCCGGCCAGCGTGAGCCTCGTCATCGAGGGCGAGGAGCACGCCGTCGGCGAGGACGAGCAGCTCGGCCTCACCGACCACCGGGGTACGCCGACCTTCCTGTGCCCGGCCGACTCCCCCGTCGCCCGCGCCGGCGCGCAGCACAGCAGCGCACTGCTCACCGTGACGAGCGGGCTCGGTCCCCGCGGTGGACCCGAGCGCGGCGACACACTGACCCTCGCCGGTCGCCTCGAGCGCACCGGCTACGAGCAGTGCGACTGCTGCAACGAGGTGCGCCACGTCGTGTCCCTGGACCTCAACTTCGTGCTCCTCGCCCGGGCCGAGCGCCAGCTGCGGGTGTCGCTGGACGAGTTCCGCAGCCGCGTCCACCACCTCAACCGCGGGCACCTGCAGCGCTCCGTCGAGCACGCCAACGAGTGCCACCAGGACGAGCTCCGGCAGGCGATCGGCCTCGGCACCGGCACCCGCCAGGCCGACGTCGTCGGCGTGCGCATCGCGCGCCTCTCCCCCGCCGACGTCAAGATCCAGTGGGTCGACGCCACCGGCGCCCACGAGCAGGTCATCGCGTTCGCGCGCACCGCCCGCGACCTCACCGAGCTCGGGGACATGCTGCGACGAGGGCTGCACGCCGGCCTGTGCTGAGGGCCCTACCCTGACCGGGTGACCTTCACCGAGATCGCCGACCGGGTCTGGGTCGCGCGCTACGAGTGGTTCGACGTCAACGTGACGCTCGTCGGTGGCGACCGGGGCCTGCTGGTCGTCGACACGCACGCGTCCGAGCTGGCCGCCCGCGCGGTCATCGACGACGTACGACGGCTCGGTGCCGGCAGCGTGGTCGGGGTGGTCAACACGCACGAGCACTTCGACCACACCTTCGGCAACGGCGCGTTCCGTGCGGCGTACGGCGACGTCCCGATCCACGCGCACGAGGTGGCCGTGGCGCGGACGGTGTCGGCGGGCGAGCGGATCAAGGGCCTGTACGACGAGGAGCCGGACGACCCGCACCGTGACGAGGTGCGGGCGACCGAGATCGTGCCCGCCGACCACCCCTTCTCGTCCGCGGTCGCGCTCGACCTCGGGGACCGGATGGTCGAGCTGGTGCACCCCGGCCGCGGCCACACCGGCGGCGACCTGGTGCTCCGCGTGCCCGACGCCGACGTGCTGCTGGCCGGCGACCTCATCGAGGAGTCGATGGCCCGCAACGGCGTGCCCGGGTTCGGCGAGGACTGCTACCCGATGGACTGGCCGCTCTCGCTCGACATCGTGCTCAGCCTGAGCACCTCGACGACCGTGGTCGTGCCCGGTCACGGCGCACCGGTCGACCGCGAGTTCGTCGAGGAGCAGCGCAACGCGATCGGCATCGTCGCGGAGACGATCCGCGACCTCGCCACCCGCGGCGTGCCGGTGGCCGAGGCGCTCGAGGCCGCCGAGTGGCCCTACCCCCGCGAGGAGCTGGCGGCCGCCGTACGTCGTGGCTACGACCAGCTCCCGCGCAGCCAGAAGCGGTTGCCGCTGGTGTGAGCGGGTACCTGGTGGTCATGAGCGACGACCAGCCCACCCACGCCATCGAGGACGAGGACCTCCCCGAGGACCTCCAGCCCACCGACGACAACCCGCTCGCCAAGCCGCTGACCGACGAGGACGACCCGAAGTCGCCCGAGGAGCTCGACGTGCTCGGCGGCAAGACCGCCGACGACTCGCAGGGTGACGAACCCGACTCCGACGACTGACGGCGCGCCCCCACGGCCTTGTCGGTGGCGCCGCCTAGCGTGACGCGGGTGAGCACCCACGACCGCTACGGCACCGACGTCCTGGCCACCGACTGGCGCGCGCCCAAGCGGGGCCGCGCCGTCGAGGCACCGGCCGAGATCGGGGCGGTCGTCGAGGAGGTCACCACCGACTGGGTCGGTGAGATCGTCGCCGTCGACCGCGACCTGCACACGCTCACCCTCGAGGACCGGCGCGGCAAGCGCCGCACCTTCCCGCTCGGGCCGGGCTTCCTGCTCGAGGGGCGCCCCGTGATCCTCACGGCGCCGGTGCGCGGCGCCGCGCCCGCCCGGCCGACGCGCACGGCGTCCGGCTCGGTCGCCGTCCACGACGCGAAGGCCCGGGTGGCACGCGCGAGCCGGATCTTCGTCGAGGGCCGGCACGACGCCGAGCTGGTCGAGAAGGTGTGGGGCGACGACCTGCGGGTCGAGGGCGTCGTGGTCGAGTTCCTCGGCGGCGTCGACGACCTGGCCGAGCACCTGCGCGACTTCCGTCCCGGCCCGGAGCGCAAGGTCGGCGTCCTGGTCGACCACCTGGTGCCCGGCTCCAAGGAGAGCCGGATCGCCCAGGGCATCGCGAAGTCCCCGGTCGGCAAGCACGTGCTGATCGTCGGCCACCCCTTCATCGACATCTGGGCCGCCGTGAAGCCGGAGCGGCTCGGGCTCCAGCGCTGGCCCGACGTACCGCGCACCATCGAGTGGAAGAAGGGTGTCTGCCAGCAGCTCGGCTGGCCGCACCGCGACCAGGCCGACACCGCCCGCGCCTGGCAGCACATCCTCAGCCGGGTCTCCTCGTACCAGGACCTCGACCCGGCCCTGCTGGGCAGGGTCGAGGAGCTCATCGACTTCGTGACGGAGTAGTCGCCTTCGAGGTCCACGTCGCCGCGCGTTCCGTCCGCTCGGCGACACGGGACTGGTTGACTTCCGCCATGGACTGGCCGCTGCTCGCCGCGCTCGACACCGAGGAGCGCGAGCGCGTGCTGCGGGCCGCCCGCCGACGCAGCTACGCCCGCGGCGACGTCCTGGTCCACGAGGGCGAGCCCTCCGACAGCCTGCACATGGTCGCGACCGGACGGCTCGCCGTCCGCGTCTCCACGCCCGACGGCGAGCACGCGACGATCAACCTGCTCGGCCCGGGCGACTACTTCGGTGAGCTGTCGCTGCTCGAGGGCCGGCCGTCGGTGCGCTCGGCGACGATCGTCGCGCTCGAGCCGGCGGAGACGCTCAGCCTGTCGGCGGGCGAGTTCCGCGACCTCCGGACCCGGCACCGGGCCGCCGACCAGCTGCTGCTCACGCTGATGGCCCGGCGGATCGACGAGCTGTCGGCGCGGTTGCTCGAGGCGACGTACGACGGCCTCGACAGACGGGTGGAGCGGCGGCTGCACGAGCTCGCCGACCTCTACGGCCCGGACGGCGGTCCGGCCACCGTGCCGCTCACCCAGGAGCACCTCGCCGAGCTCGTCGGCGGCACCCGACCCAGCGTCAACCAGGTGCTGCAGCGGCTGGTGGCCGAGGGCGTCGTCGAGCTCGGGCGGGGCCGGGTCGTCGTGGTCGACCGCGCCCGGCTCGTGGACCGTCTGGGGTGACAGCCCGGGTCAGGCGGGCAGGCCGGCCAGGGCGAGGTCGAGGGCCGCGGACCAGCTGACGGCGCCGAGGGCGTCGAACGTCGCCCGCGCCTCCTGCGCGAGGGCCGCCGCGTCGACGGTGCGGCCGACCCGCTGCAGCACCACGGCCAGGTCGGCGCGGCTCTGCGCGACCATCGGCGGCGAGCCCCACTGCGTCGCGACGTCGATCGCCTGCCGCAGGAGGGTCTCCGCACCGACGAGGTCACCGGCGTCGGCGGCCTGCAGGGCGCCGAGCCGGTCGCGCTGGGCGCGCACCCCGAGCGGGATCCCACTGCCGCGGTGGTCGTCGACGATCCCGAGGAGACCGGCGATCGCGTCCTGGTCGCCGTCGGCCCACGCGGTCTCGGTCGCGACCTGCCAGATGACCGTGAAGTCGTCGTACAGCGAGGCGGCGGCGTACGCCGTCTCGACGGCGCGCAGCGCGAGCGCACCGGCCGGGCGGCCGACGGCCAGGGCGTCGAGCGCGCGCAGCAGCTCGAGGAAGCAGCGCAGGGAGAGGTCGTCGCCGGCGTACTCGTCGTTGTCGAGGTCGTCGGCCAGCTGCCACTCCTGCCCACGCGCCAGCATGATCCGGGCCCGCGCCAGCTCCACCAGGAGCGGCTCGGAGGCGGGGTCGTCGACGATCGTCAGCGCGTCGTCCCAGTCCCCGGTGAGGGTCCAGGTGAGCGCCATGTTGGAGGCGGCGATGGCCAGCGCCAGGTGGGAGCCCGCCTGGCGGCCGACCGCGAGCGCCTCGGCGCCGAAGGCCGCGCCCCGGCCGAGGTCGTCGGGTGACCACGCGACGTTGAGGTTGATCAGGGAGCGGGTCAGCGTCGGCAGCAGGTGGCGACGGCGCGAGACCTCGGCGGCCGCCTCGAAGAGGACGCGACCCACCCCGCGGGAGCCGGTGACCATGTAGTGCAGCGCGAGGCCGACGTAGGCCTCCGCGATCCGGGACTCGTCGCCGATCAGCTCGGCCAGGCGCATCTGGTCGGCCACCTCGTCGCCGAACGCGTCGCTGGTGCGGAGCTTGATCTGGATCAGGGTCTGGGCGAGGTCGAGCAGCACCGGAGCGGCGTCGTCGCGGTCGCGCAGCGCGTCGTACCGCTCCCGCGCCATGACCAGGGAGGACTCGTAGTCGAGCCGGCCGACCGCCAGGGCGTGGGCCAGGACGCTGACGGCGGCGCCGGCGCGCAGGTCGTCGCCGAGCGCGTCGAAGGCGTCGCGCGCCGACGCGGCGGGGGCGATCGCGGCGGCCGCGTCGGACGTGTCGCGCAGCGCCCGCGCGAGCTCGAGCTCGAGGTCCGCGCGCGCCGCCGGCTCCGTCGTGCGGGCCAGCGCGACCCGCAGGTTGCCGGCCGCCTCGGCCGGGGCACCCAGGCCGCGGGCGCGGGCGGCGGCCCGGCGGAGCAGGTCCACGGCCCGCTCGGTGAGCAGGGCGACGTCGTCGTCCTCGGGGACGGCGTCGATGGCCTCGAGGTGGTGCTGCGCGGCGATGGCGGCGGTCTCGTCCGCGGCGTCCACGTCGTCCTCGAGCAGCGCCACGACGGCGAGGTGACCGGCCTTGCGGTCGCGACGCGACAGCGTGCCGTAGGCGACCTGCCGCACGACCACCTGGACGAACTGGTAGAGCCCGACCTCGGCGCTGAACCGGTTCGTCTCCTGGCGGAGCAGCTGGAGCCGCACCAGGGAGGCGAGCGCGGCGTCGACGTCCGGGACGTCGGGGCACAGGGCCGCGATCAGGTCGTGCGAGAACGAGCGACCGACGACGCTCGCGCGGTCCAGCACCCGGCGCTCGGCGGGCGAGAGCGTGTCGAGCCGGGCCGCGATCAGGGCCTGCAGCGAGGCGGGGGCGCCGATGTCGTCGAGGTCGAGGGTGCCCTCGCCGGTGAAGACGTACTGCCCGCCGCGGGGCACCACCAGGTCGCGGTCGATCAGCGAGCGCACCGTCTCGACGGCGAACAGCGGGATGCCCTCCGCACGCTGCACGAGCGAGTCGCGGGCGTCGTCGTCGAGACCGGCGACCAGTCCGTCGAGGAGCTGGCCCATCTCCCGCGGCGCGAGGGCGTCGAGGTGGACGACCGCCGTACGACGGTGGGTGGCGAGCCACGGGTTCGCCTCGATCAGGCCGGGGCGGGTGAGCAGCACGACGAAGCACGGGAAGTCGCCCGCGGACAGCAGGTGCTCGAGGAACAGCAGCAGCCCGTCGTCGGCGTGCTGGGCGTCGTCGATCAGCAGGCTGACGGGGATGCCGTCCTCGCTGACCCGCAGGAGGAACGCCGTCCACGCCGCGAAGAGGTCCTCACGCGGGAACGTGCCGGTGCCGGCGACCCCGAGCAGGGTCGCGAGCCGCGGCTCGAGCCAGGCTCGCTCGTCGGCGTCGTCGACGAGGTGGTCGAGCCCGGAGGAGAGCAGGCTCGCCTGGTCGTCGACGTCCGCGTCACCGACGACGATCTGCAGCCGCGCGCGGATCGCCTCGGCCAGGGCGGAGAACGCGACGCCCTCGCCGTACGAGAGGCACCGGGTGGAGTGCCAGCGGACGTCGGCGCTCAGGCCGTCGACGTACTTCTCGAACTCCCAAGCCATCCGGGACTTGCCGACGCCGGCCTCGCCGTCGAGCACGAGCAGCGCGGGCAGGCCGGACTCCTCGACCCGGTGGAAGTGCTCCTTGAGCAGCCGCAGCTCGCGGTCGCGCGCCACCAGCGGCGCCTCGAGGCCGTCGGCGCGCTGGGCACCGCCGACCGCGGCGACGACCGCGCGCACGGACCAGAGCGGCACCGGCTCGGCCTTGCCCTTCATCGGGTGGCTGCCGACGTCGAGGTAGGTGATGGCCGACGACGTGAGCAGCCGCGTCGTCTCGTCGACCCAGACCTGGCCGGGCGTCGCGGCGGACTGGACCCGGGCCGCCGTGTTGACCGCGTCGCCGGCGACCATGCCCTGCTGCTGGGCGCCGACGGTGACGGCGACCTCGCCGGTCACGATGCCGACCCGCATCGCGAGCTCGGGCACACCGATCTCGGCGCCGAGGACGGGGACGACGTTGGCGAGCTCGAGGCCGGCGCGCACGGCGCGCTCGGCGTCGTCCTCGTGGGCCGTCGGGACTCCCCACACCGCCATCACGGCATCGCCGATGAACTTCTCGACGGTGCCGCCGTAGCGGGCGATGATCGCGCGGCACTCCTCGAAGTAGCGCGAGAGCAGCTCGCGCACCTCCTCGTGGTCGCGGGTCTCCGAGAGCGACGTGAAGCCGACGAGGTCCCCGAAGAGGACGCTGGTGATCCGGCGGGACGCGACCGGCTGTGCGACGGACGCGGCGTCGGCGCCCAGGTCGTGGCCGCAGCCGCTGCAGAACCTCGCCCCCGTGACGACGGCGGTGCCGCAGGTCGGGCACGAGGCGGGGAGCAGCGGCGTACCGCACGAGAAGCAGAAGCGCGCCCCGACCGGCTGTCCCGGCACCCCGCAGCTGCCACAGCTCGTCACCCGGACAGGATCGCGCATCGCCGCGGTCCGCGCCTCCGAATCACGCATCGCGGACAGCCCGTCAGACGCCGAGCCGGCGCGCGACGACGTCCTCGGCGGCCCGCGCGGACTCGCGCACCCCCGCCACCGCCTGCAGGAAGTCGGCGCGCGCGAGCCCCAGGAGGAGGACGTCGGTGGCGGCGGTCACCGACGCCGTGCGCGGGACGTCGCGCAGCAGCGCGATCTCGCCGAAGTAGTCGCCGGTCCGCTCGGTGCGCAGCCGCTCCCCCTCCCGGGTGACGTCGACGGCGCCCGAGGCGATCACGTAGAACCGGTCCGCGCTCTCGCCCTCGGTCAGGATCCGATCGCCGGCGGCGAACCGCGTGGGCTCCAGGCTGCGGGCGAGCGACTCCACGGTCGGGGCGGGCAGCGGGGCGAACAGGTCCAGCGAGCGCAGCAGCTCCACGTGCTCGGGCTCGCTCAGGCGGTCGTCGAGCCGGCGGAGCCGGGGCAGCAGGACCACGACCAGCGCGGTCACCAGGCCGCCGAGCAGCCCCATCGCCGGCCGCACCCCGACGAGGTGCACGAGCACGGGCGCGACGACCGAGCCGAGCGCCATCGAGGCGATCAGCGCGCTCTCCACGGCCGAGAAGACCCGCGAGAGGACCTGCTCCGGCGCCAGCCGCTGCGGGATGGTGTCGAGTCCGAGGTTGACCCACGGGTCCGAGAGGCCGATGGACGCGAGCGCCGCCACGGCGGTCACCGGCGAGGGGAAGAGCGCCATCGCGATGATCGGGAGCGCCCACCCGAGCACGCCGTACGCCATGTCGCGGGCGAGCCGGCCGCGGCCGACGCGGGTGAGGAGCAGGAGTCCGCCTACGACGGTGCCGACGCCCATCACGGAGTTGAGGTACCCGACGCCGGAGGGACCGGTGCCGAGCTCGTCCACCGCGACGATCACGAGGAAGACGGTGAGCGCGCCCCAGAGCATGCCCTGGGCGGCGGCCAGGGTGGCGACCGCACCGAGGTCCCGGTTGCGACCGAGCTCGACGAAGCCGACGGTCACCTCGCGCACGAAGCCGTCGCCCTCCTCGGGCTCGTCCTCGTCCGCGTCGGTGTCCGCATCGGCAGCCGGCGGCACGCGTACGGCGGCGACCAGGGCCAGCGACCAGACGAACGTGGCGGCGTTGAGCCAGAGCACGAGCTGGACGTCGAAGGTGGCGACCAGCAGCGCACCGAGCGCCGGTCCCGCGAACATGGAGACGGTCTCGAGGTTGGAGGAGACGGCGTTGGCCGCGGTCAGCTCGGCGGGGCCGTCGACCAGCCGCGGCACCAGGCCCGCCTGGGCCGAGCGGAACGACGCACCGACGCCGACGGCGGCCAGCGTCGCGACGTACACCGCGAGGTCGGGCCCGCCGACCCCGATCGTCACCGCGGCGGCACCGACGAGCGCCGCGCGGATCGCGTCCACGCTCATCATGTAGTGCTTGCGCGAGACCCGGTCGGCGACGGTCGCTCCGATCGGCCCGGCGACCGCTCCGACGAGGAACCGGAGCGCGAGGTAGACGCCGACCGCGGTGGCGCCGCCGGCCGTGTAGGCCCAGACGACGATCGCGGTCGAGTAGGCCCAGTCCCCCAGCGTCGAGCCGAAGAACGCGAGCTGGACGCGGCGCAGGGCGGGGTTGGCGAGGACCTGGACGATGGGCTTCGACATGACGAACCTCCGTGGCTCCGAGCGCGCCCGGTGCGGGCGCACGCCGATCATGGAGCCGACGGAGGTCGTCGTTCTGTCTGCGTGCTGACAGAAGGGTCAGGCAGGTCTCAGCTGGTGCGCAGCGGTAGTCCGTTGCCGTCCTTGCTGTCGGTCGCGAGGATGATGATGCCGTCGATGAAGGGCCAGAGGCCGCCGATGCCGCAGGTCAGGATCGTGACGACGAGCTGCCAGACACCGGTCTTGGTGTCGCCGATGTAGAAGCGCCCGATGCCCAGCGGGATCAGGATCTGCAGCAGGCCGGCGACCAGCTTGGACTTGTCCGAGTAGGGCAGCCCGGTGGCCGGGTGGATGCCGTACGGCGCCTGCGGGCTCGCGCCGTACGGACCGGGGTAGGCCTGCTGCGGGTAGCCCTGCTGCGGGTAGCCCTGCTGGCCGGGCTGCTGGTAGCCCGGCTGCGGCGGCGGTGCCTGCCCGTACGGCGGCGGGGCCGGGTCACCGGCCGGGGGTGGGGTCTCCCCCGCGGGCGGCGGGGTGGGCGCGCCGTACGGCGGCGGGACGTCCGGTTCCTCAGGGCCTTGGCTCATGGCGACACCCTAGGGTGCAGCGGCCTACGGGAGTAGGTCCCTCACCAGACCGTCGGCGAGCAGTCGACCGCGCTGCGTGGGGACCAGTCGCTCGGCGTGCCGGGTCAGCAGACCCTCGTCGACCAGGCGGGCGACCTGCGCGCGCCCGGACGCGTCGAGCACGCTCACCGGCAGCCCGTCACTGAGGCGGAGCTCGAGGAGCACCCGCTCGACCCGGCGGCTCTCGTCGTCGAGCACCTCGCGCGCGTGCGCCGGCGTGACGTCGCGGGCGATGCGGTCGGCGTACGCCGCCGGGTGCTTGACGTTCCACCACCGCACGCCGCCGACGTGGGAGTGCGCGCCCGGCCCGACGCCCCACCAGTCGCCGCCGGTCCAGTAGAGGAGGTTGTGGCGGCACCGGCTCGCCTCGTCCCGCGCCCAGTTGGAGACCTCGTACCACTCCAGGCCGGCGCCGCCGAGACGCTCGTCCACGAGCAGGTACTTGTCCGCCAGGTCGTCGTCGTCCGGTATCGCCACCTCGCCGCGGCGGATCTGGCGGGCCAGTGCGGTGCCGTCCTCGACGATGAGGGAGTACGCCGACACGTGGTCCGGGCGACAGGCGAGCGCGGCCTCGACGCTGGTCTCCCAGTCGGCGAGTGACTCCCCCGGCGTGCCGTAGATGAGGTCCAGGCTGACGCTTCCGCCCCGGGCCTGGTCGAAGCCCGCCTGGCGCGCCCAGTCGACGACGGCCGGGACCCGGAGCGGGTCGTGGGTGCGGTCGAGGACCTTGAGCACGTGGTCGACGGCGGACTGCATGCCGAACGAGATCCGGTTGAAGCCCGCCCCGCGCAGCTCCTCCAGGTCCCACAGCGCGACGCTGTCGGGGTTGGACTCGGTCGTCACCTCGGCGCCCTCGGCCAGCCCGAACTCCGCCGCGATCGCCGCGACGATGCTGCCCAGGTCGGCCGGGCTCAGCAGCGTCGGCGTACCCCCGCCGAAGAAGACGGTGCTCACCGGCAGGTCGACGTCGCCGAGCGCGACCCGGGCCCGGCGTACCTCGGCGATCGCGGCCTCGGCGTACGTCGCCCGGCTGGCGCCGGGAGCGCCGCCGGCCGGGCCGAGCTCGTCGGCGGTGTAGGTGTTGAAGTCGCAGTAGCCGCAGCGCACCGTGCAGAAGGGCACGTGCACGTAGAACCCGAACGGCCGTCGGCCGAGCTCCTCGAGCGCCGTCTCCGGCAGCGCCCCGTCCTCGGGCACAGGATCACCCACGGGCAGCACGGACGGCATGCGCCCATCCTCCCACCCCGTTGAATCGAGACTTCTGACGGTCGAGTCGTGACTTATGACGATCGAGTCGGGAGTTCCGATCTGGGACCCGCCCAGAACTCCCGACTCAACGGGCAGAACTCTCGATTCAACCGTCAGAACTCTCGACTCAACCCTCAGACGGGGATGTTGAGGGAGACCGTGTAGCCGTCGTCGACCGAGCCGGTGACGGTGGCCATCTGGAGGGAGTAGCCGTCGGAGAAGATGCCGTCGCTGTCGAGGCTGATCTGGGCCAGGTTGGTGACGGACTGCTCGTAGCCGTCGGTGGCGAAGACGTCGTTGCAGACGTCCTCGGGAAGGGCGAGCTGGGAGGTGCGCAGCTTGTTGGTGTACGACGTGGCGTCGTCGACCGACTGGTAGACCTCGAAGTGCATGTGCGGCCAGCGCCCCGAGTAGCAGGCCGGGAAGATCGTCGTGAACTCCACGCGGCCATGGGCGTCGGTCTCCTGGACGCCGCGCAGGTAGTTCTCGTCGGCGACGGCCTCGGAGTACATCGAGTAGTTGCCGTCGCGGTCGCAGTGCCACAGGTAGATCGCGGCACCGGACAGGGCGGCGACGTCCTCGCCGTCGAGGTCGTAGACCTTCAGCCTCACCGTCACCGGCACACCCTCGGCGACCCCGGAGGCGTCGCCGAACGACGACGTCAGGTCGCTGCGGACGATGCCGGACTCGGTGAGCACGTTGACCCCGTTGGAGCCGTCGCCGGGGTAGGGGCCGGCGGTCTCCTCGGGGATCTCCCCGTCGGCGACCTCGACCGAGGAGTCACCCCCGATCGCTCCAGACCCGGCACCTCCCCCCCGGCGGTCCACCGGCGGGCGGGGTCCCGCCGGTGGTCGAGCTGCTGGACGTCGTCGAGGGGGTGTCCGTCCCGCAGCTCACGGCTACCGCGGCCACACCGGCCGCACCGAAGACCGCGAGCATGCCGCGCCGTCCCATCCGCTTGTTGCGCTCCAGGATCTGAGGCAGGTCGTGGGAGAGGCCGAGGTCGTGGTCTTCGAGTTCTTCGTGCATGCGCCCATCACAGCGACCGAACCTGTGCGGTCCCTGTGCTCCGCCGGTGAGTGGCTCATTGGAAGTCACGTGACCGGTGCCGGGACCGGAGCGCCCGGCCGGCGGACGGGTGCACCTCCTCGAGCGGCGCGAGCCGGTCGGCGACCAGGTTGGTGACGCCGTCCTGGCGCTCGAGGATCCCGCGGATCACCATGCCGGCCGAGCTCGTCGCCACCGACCGGTAGCGCCGCCACACGCCGACCGTGCAGATCACGTTGAGCATCCCGGTCTCGTCCTCGAGGTTGAGGAAGGTGACGCCCCCCGCCGTACCCGGCCGCTGGCGGTGGGTCACCAGCCCGGCGACGTGCACGCGGCGCCCGGGCTCGGCGGTCGCGGTGTCGGCGACCGACCTGATCCCGGCCACGCGCAGGGCCTCGCGCAGCAGCGCCACCGGGTGCACGTCGGGGGTGATCCCGGTCGCCCACAGGTCGGCCATCGTGGTCTCCACGACGTCCATGTCGGGCAGCATCGGCGCGGTCGCGGTGACCCGGATCCCCTCGAGGTGCTCCTCCCCCTCGGTCCAGCCGGCGTTCCACAGCGCCTGCCGCCGCGACACCGGACCCGACGCGAACGCGTCGTCGAAGACCCCCGCCGTGGCCAGCGCCTCCAGCTGCCGCGCGTCGAGGCCGGCCCGCCGCGAGAGGTCCACCTGGTCGGTGAACGGCCGCTCCGCGCGCGCCGCGACGATGCGCTGGGCCACCGTCGCCCCGATCCCGCGCACCGAGTCGAGGCCGAGGCGTACGGCGTACGCCGTGTCACGGCGGTGCGCGGGCGTCGGGTCGGGCGTGCCGGGCACCCAGTCGGTGCGCGCACCGTCGTGGCGGCAGGAGTCGAGCCCGGTGGGTCGGCCCCCATGGTCGGACAGAGCCTCCAGGTCGGCCAGCGCCCCGGAGCGGACCAGGTCGGGACGGCGTACCTCGACGCCGTGGCGACGGGCGTCGTGGACCAGCGACTGCGGCGAGTAGAAGCCCATCGGCTGGTTGCGCAGCAGCGCCGCGAGGAACGCGCCCGGGTAGTGCAGCTTGCACCACGAGCTGGCGTAGACGAGCTTGGCGAAGGAGAGGGCGTGGCTCTCGGCGAAGCCGAAGTTCGCGAAGGAGAGGATCTTCAGGTAGATCGCGTCGGCCTCGGCGCCGACCAGGCCCTTGTCGGCCATGCCTGTGTAGAGCTTCTCCTTGATCGACTCGATCCGCTCGACCCCGCGCTTGGAGCCCATCGCCCGGCGCAGCAGGTCGGCCTCGTCGCGGGTGCAGTCGCCGAGCGTGCGCGCCATGTCCATCAGCTGCTCCTGGAAGAGGGGTACGCCGAGGGTGCGCTCGAGCACCGGGACCAGCGACGGGTGGGCGTAGTCGACCGGCTCGCGACCGGTCGCCCGGCGTACGTAGGGGTGCACCGCGCCGCCCTGGATCGGGCCGGGCCGGATCAGCGCGATCTCGATCGCCAGGTCGTAGAAGGTGCGCGGCTGGAGCCGCGGCAGGGTGCCGATCTGGGCCCGGCTCTCCACCTGGAAGACGCCGATCGAGTCGGCCCGGCAGAGCATGTCGTAGACGGCCGGCTCCTCCTTGGGGATCGTCTCGAGCTCCCAGCGCTCCCCCAGGTGCTCCTCGACGATCCGCATCATGTGGTCGAGCGCGCCGAGCATGCCGAGGCCGAGCAGGTCGAACTTCACCAGCCCCATGAACTCGCAGGCGTCCTTGTCCCACTGGAGCACGGTGCGCTTCTCCATCCGCGCGCGCTCGATCGGCACCACCTCGCCGATCGGCCGCTCGGTGAGCACCATCCCGCCGGAGTGGATGCCGAGGTGCCGTGGCGCCCCGAGGAACTGGTTGGCGAGCTCCACCACCGGCGCGGGTACGCCGTGCTCGCCGTCCGCGGCGACCGCCGTCCAGCTGGTGATCTGCTTGGACCAGGCGTCCTGCTGGCCCGGCGAGTGACCGAGCGCCTTGGCCGCGTCGCGGACCGCCATCTTGGGCCGGTAGCCGACGACGTTGGCGACCTGGGCGGCGTTGTGGCGGCCGTACTTGTCGTAGACCCACTGGATCACCTCCTCGCGCCGGTCGGAGTCGAAGTCGACGTCGATGTCGGGCTCCTCGTCGCGGTGCTCGGAGATGAAGCGCTCGAAGGGCAGCCGGTAGAAGACCGGGTCGATGGCGGTGATGCCGAGGGCGTAGCAGACCGCCGAGCTGGCCGCGGATCCCCTGCCCTGGCAGAGGATCCGCTCCCCGCGCGCGAACGCGACGATGTCGTGGACGATCACGAAGTAGCCGGCGAAGTCCTTCTGGTCGATGACCGTCAGCTCGTGCTCGACCTTCTCCCGCGCCTCCGCCTCGAGATCGGTCCCGGCGTACCGCTGGGCGAAGCCGCGCTCGGTCAGCTCGCGCAGCCAGGTCATCGGCGTGTGCCCGTCGGGGATGCCGTCCTTGGGCAGCCGCGGGGTCGCCTTCTGCAGGTCGAAGGCGAGCTCGTCGGCGATCGTCACCGTGCGCGCCACGGCACCCGGGTAGCGGGCGAACCGGCGCGCCATCTCCGCCCCCGAGCGCAGGCTCGCTGCACCCGCGGCGGGCAGCCAGCCGTCCATCTCGGCCAGGCTGCGCCGGGCCCGGACCGCCGCCATCGCCCCGGCCAGCCGGTGCCCGTCGGGCCGGGCGTGGTGGACGTTGTTGGTGGCGACCGTGGGCAGCCCGCGCTCGGCGGCGATCGCGGCGAGCAGGTCGTTGTCGTGGCTGTCGGTGGGGTGCCCGCGGTCGATCAGCTCGACCACGACGTGCTCGCGGCCGAAGAGCCCGACGAGCCGGTCCAGCTCGGCGACGGCGTACGACGGACCGCGCGCCAGGCCCTGCCGGACCGCGCCCTTGCGGCAGCCGGTGAGCACCAGCCAGTGCCCCTCCGACCGCTCGGCCAGCTCGCGCTCGTCGTACAGCGGCCGGCCCTTCTCGTCGCCGCGCAGCTGGGCGTCGGTGATCGCACCGGCCAGCCGGTGGTAGCCCTCGACGCCGCGCGCCAGCACGAGCAGGTGGCTGCCCTCGGGGTCGGCGACGCCGTTCTGCGGGCCGCCCAGCCCCAACGAGAGCTCGGAGCCGTAGATCGTCCGGAGGTCGTTGCCGTGCAGTTGCGCCGTCTCGGCGAAGAGCGGCGCACCGTAGAACCCGTCGTGGTCGGTGATCGCCAGCGCGTCCAGGCCCAGCCGGATCGCCTCCAGCACCAGCGTGTCGGGGCCGCTGGCGCCGTCGAGGAAGCTGAAGCTGGAGTGGCAGTGCAGCTCGGCGTACGGCGTGACCGGTCCGGCCGGTCGCTCCACCTCGACCTTCTCGCGCTTGCGCTTGCGCTGGGAGATCGGCGCCTCGGGGTCCTGGGGCGTGACGACGCGGCCGGAGAGCCGCTTCTCCAGCTCCCCCCAGGAGATGCTCGGGTTGCTCCACCCCATGTCAGTCGCCCATCAGTCGTACGCGGCTTCGGTCCACCAGGACCCCGGAGCCTCCCAGGTCAGCAACCAGGCGCGGCCGTCGACGCCGACCACCTGGAAGCGTGCGACCCGCCTGCCCCCGGACTCCCACCAGAGCTCCTCGACCGGCCACGGACCCGCCCAGGCGGCGACGGGCAGCCAGTCCCCGCGCGGCTCGGGCCGGAACCGGGTCGGCTCCCCGAGCACCGCACCGCGCGCGTCGACGGCGACCGGGCGGCCGCCGGCGCCGGCGACCTCGGCCGGCCAGGGGCTGGCGAAGACCCGTGCGGGAGCCGGCGGCGGGATGCTGCCGGGCCACGGGTGGCTGGCGGGTCGCAGCCCGGTCGGCCGCTCGCCCCACGGCACCAGGGCCTGTCGGTCTGCGGGTGCGCGACCGCCCTGGAGCACCGGCACCACCACCGCCTCGTGGCCGAGCATGCCCTGCACCCGGGCGATGCCGCGCTGCACGCGCTCGTCGGTGCCGCCCCAGAGGCCGTCGGCGTGCACGGCGTCGGGCACCACGGTCACCGGCGTGAAGAGGATCCGGCTGATCGGCGACCGGATGTCCCCGCCCCTGCCCTTCACGTTCCTCATGGCACCTTGGAGCTGCCAGTGCAGCCGGTCGACCAGGTCGGCCGCGGTGAACCACCGCGGGTGCAGCCAGTCACGCGCGGAGGAGGGGTCGTCGTACGACGAGCCCTCGCAGAACGCCTCGATCCGCACCTCGGTGCAGACCAGCTGCTGGGCGGCCAGGCCGGCGACCACCGCGTCGGCGGTCTGGCGGACGCTGAAGCTGATCGTCTCCGCGTTGTCGAGCGGCGGCTCGAAGTCGACGTGGCGGGCCAGCTCGGGCGGCGGGGTCCGGGTGGTGAGGGGTACGGCGCCCGCGCCGCCCACGACCCGGTGCACCCAGGAGATCTTCGGCCCGAACCGGTCGCGCACGGCGGCGGCCGGCAGGTCGGCGAGCTCCCCGAGGGTGCGCAGCCCCAGCCGCTTGAGCAGGCTGATCGCGTCGGCGTCGTCGATCGCCTCCACCGGCAGCTCGCGCAGGAACGGCACCGACTCCCCGGGCGCGACGATGTGGCAGTCCTGCTCGTGGGCGAGCCGCGCGGCCTGCTCGGCGGTGAACAGCTCGTCGGCCACGCCGACCCGGCTGTCCCAGACGCCGAGCTCGACCAGGCGCTCGGCGAGCAGCGCCGCGGCGGCCGGCTCACCACCGCGCGCCCGCCTCGGCGCCCGCAGCGCGGCGAGGCCGGGCCGCAGCGGCGCGACTCCCGGGTGCTGCTCCTCCACCGCGGTCAGCACCGTCTCGAAGGTCCGGGCATCGCGCTCCGGCGTCGCCGGGTAGACCTTCAGCTCGGGACAGCGCGACTGGGCGTCGCGGCGCCGCATCCCCCGTCGTACGCCGAGGGTGCGTGCGGCGGCGTTGCCGGCCTGGACGATGTTGGCGTGGAAGACCGCCGCCGGTAGGTGGGTCGGCAGCCCCTCGTCGGCCAGCGCGGCGATCACCGGCCAGTCCGGGCACCAGACGACCATCACGCGGGCCACTACGCGACCCCCTCCACCGGGGCGACGACGGAGGCCGGCTCGACGGGCCGGTGCTCACTGACCCAGGACTGGTCCTCGGCCGGGAACCACAGCGCTCCGCGCCGCGGCGGCGCCGTACCTCTGCGGGCCTCGACGAGCAGCCGCCGGGACCGGAGGTGACCGTGGCCCTGGCCGACACCGGCCCAGGCGGGCTCGCTCGCGGTCAGCCGCACCTCGCAGCGCGGCCACTCACCCCAGCAGACGAGCGCCGCTCCGCGCTTGCGGAGCCTCGCCGCGAGCTTCTCCGCCGCCTGCGGCGTGACCCGGCCCGCCGGTCTCACCAGGACGACGGTCGCGACGTCGACCAGGGCGGCGGTGACCTCGAGCCACTGCTCCCCCGGGTCGGGCACCAGCACGACCCGGTCGAGGTCGACGCCCAGCGCGACGGCCGCCTCCGCCCCGAAGTCGGAGACGCCCACGGCCGCGCACCAGCTGCCCGCCCGCGACGGACCGGCCAGCAGCGCCAGCGCCAGCGTCGCGCTGTCGACGGAGTAGCTGGCCCCCGCCCGGAGCTGCACCAGCCCGGCCAGCGCCGGGTGGGTCGCCAACGGCATCGAGGACGGCGTGCTGTCCTCCAGCCGCGCCATCCGGGTGCGGAGGTCGGCGATCAGATCAGGGGTGCTGGCCACACCCCATCATCGAACATGTGTTCGAACAAATCAATCGCCGGTCCGTCGCTCACACCAGCAGTCACAGCAGTCACAGCGGACGGGCACTTCGTGAACTTCGAGGGCACTGCAGAGGCCGACAAGTTCGGGGATACCCGGCCGACCGGGTATCCCTGGACCCACCCCCGATCAGCTGTAGAAGGAGTCGATGAGGGACTTGTTGTTGTCCTCGACGACGTTGCGCTTCACCTTCATGGAGGGGGTGAGCTCGCCGGACTCGATGGTCAGGTCGTGGTCGAGGATCTCCCACTTCTTGATGGTCTCCCACCGGTTGAGCTTGGTGTTCAGCTCGTCGACGTAGCCGCCGATCATCGTGTGCACGGCGTCGGACTTCACGACGTCCTCGTACGCCGCGCCGGCCTGGCCGTTCTCCTCCGCCCAGCCCGCCATCGCGTCCGGGTCGAGGGTGATCAGCGCGCTCACGAAGTTGCGCTCGCTGCCGAACACCAGGAACTGGCTGACGTAGGGGCAGATCGCCTTGAACTTCGACTCGATCGCCGGCGGTGCGACGTACTTGCCGCCGGAGGTCTTGAAGAGCTCCTTGATCCGGCCGGTGATGGTGAGGAAGCCGTCCGCGTCGAGGCTGCCCTTGTCGCCGGTGTGCAGCCAGCCGTCCTCGGTGAGCGTCTTCGCGGTCTCCTCGGGGAGGTTGTGGTAGCCGGCCATGATGTGCGGCCCGCGCAGCATGACCTCGTCGTTCTCGCCGATCTTGACCTCGGCGCCCGGCAGCGCCGGACCGACGGTGCCCATCTTGTAGTCGTCGGGGTGGTTGACCGTGGCACCGGCGGCGTTCTCGGTCATGCCGTAGCCCTCGAGGATCAGGATGCCCGCGGCGTGGAACCAGGCGCCGATCTCCGGGTTCAGCGCCGCCGAGCCGGAGATGAAGAAGCGGACCCGTCCACCGAACCGCTCGCGGACCTTGCTGAAGACCAGCTTGTCGAAGAGGCCGTGCTGGAGGTTGAGCAGGAACGGCACGGACTTGCCCTGCCGCTTCAGCTCGTCGACCTTGAGGCCGACCTCGAAGGCCTTCTTGAAGATCTTCTCCTTGGCGCCGCCCTCGGCGGCCTGCATGGTGACGATCCGCGCGTACGCTTTCTCGAAGATGCGTGGGGCGGCACCCATGAACGTCGGCTTCACGATGCCGAGGTTCTCGACGATCTTGTCGACCCGGCCGTCGATGGCGGTCGCGAACCCGCAGGCGAGCTGCGCGGAGAGCAGCACCTTGCCGAACGAGTGCGCCATCGGCAGCCAGAGGAACTGCAGGTCGCTCTCGTCGAGGATGTCCTGCACCTGGATCGCGGTGCCCTCGTAGACCCACGCCCGGTGCAGCAGTCGCACGCCCTTGGGGCGGCCGGTGGTGCCGGAGGTGTAGATCAGCGTCGCGAGCTGGTCGGGCGCGATGCCCTTCGCCGTCTCCTCGATGACGCCGGGGTGCTCCGCGAGGTAGGCGTCGCCGAGCTTGGCGAGGTCGTCGAGGCCGATGATCCAGTCGCCGTCGGCCTTGCCCGCGAAGGTCACGACCTTGGTGACGTGCGGCAGCTCGGCCTTGTTGGCGGTGAGCTTGGCGAGCTGGTCGTCGTCCTCGGCGAACACGACGCGGCACTCCGCGTCCGAGAGGATGTACGTCGTGTCCTCGGCGTTCGTCGTCGGGTAGACCGTGGTGGTCGCGCCCGCGGCGCACATCACCGCGAGGTCGGCGAGGATCCACTCGTACCGGGTCGCCGACGCGATGCCGACGCGCTGCTCCGACTCGATCCCGAGCGAGAGCAGGCCGGCGGCGAGGCGCTCGACGAGGTCGCCGACCTGACGCCACGTCACCGACTCCCAGCCCTCGCCCCGGGGGAAGCGGTAGGCCTCGTGGTCGGTGGATGCTGCGACACGGTCCAGGAACTGCACCGCGACGTTCTGGGTCATGTGGTCGACGAAGCTGGCGTCGACGGAGGGACTGGGACTGGCCTGGGCGGTCATCTCACTCCTGCGGTACGGCCGAGAGGTACATGGTTGCGAAGTAACCTAGATCACTTGTGCAACTGGCGGGTAGGCAACCCTCGGTTCAGTGCTGCAGGCCCGCGACGTACTGCTCGGCCCTCGCGCGCGCCCGAGGCAGCAGGTCCGGCACGTCGAGGAGCCGGGGCAGCAGCGTCGGCTCGCCGGTCAGCGCCCGGAACATCGTCGACACCGTGACGCCGTGACCCGGCACGTGGATGACCGTGATCTCGTCGCCGGCCCGGATCGTCCCCTCGGCGAGGACCTTGAGGTACGGACCCGGTCGGCCGACCTGCGCGAAGCGCTTCACCCAGGCGGTGTTGTCGTAGCCGGAGCGACCCATCCAGCTCTTGAAGTCGTTGCACGGCGTCCGGATGGAGCGCACCTCCAGCAGGACGTCACCGATCTGCCAGCGCTCGCCGATCTCGGCCTCGTTGACGTCGATGCCCTGCGTCGTCAGGTTCTCGCCGAACTGACCGTCCAGGATCTCGACGCCCAGCTCGCCCGCCCACCAGTCGAGGTCCTCGCGCGCGAAGGCGTAGACGGCCTGGTCGATGCCGCCGTGGTGGCGGGTGTCGGACACCTGGTCGCCGTCCAGGCCGAGAGCGCGTACGGCGACGGTCCCGGTCACGGCGTGCTTGTCGATCGACGTCCGGCCGATCTCGGCCCACTCCGCCTGCCGGGGACGACCGACGTTGACGGAGATCAGGGTGGCCACGACCCGATCCTCCCAAAGCGGAGGGTCTTGTCACATCGAGTTTTCGCTCCACGGGCACGGGGAACGTCATAGGGGTCGCACACAACAGGGGGCTCTCAGTGCGTTCAGGTCTGATCGACACGCTGCCATGGCTGCGCAGCATCCGACCGTTGCTCACCCTCGTCGACCCGGTCGCCGTGCTGCTCGCCGGCCTCCTCGTCGCCGGGTCGAGCAGCCCGGTCGCGATCGGCGCGGCCGCGTTCGCCGCGGTCTGCGTGTGCCGCGGCGCCGACCTGCACCGCTCACGCCTGGTGCTGTCCGTCGTCGAGGACCTCCCCCGGCTCACGCTCGCGGCCGGCGCGGCCGCGCTGACGCTGGCGGCCCTGTCCTCCTCCGGCACGATCCCGGGGGCCCTCGCGTTCGGGGCGACCTGCCTGGTGCTGATGGTGGTGCTGCGCGTCGCCGTCTACGCGCTCGCGCACTCCCGGCGGCGCAGCGGCCGCAGCTCGCACCCGGTGATCATCGTCGGGGCCGGCGCCGTGGGGCAGCGGCTGGCCACGACCTTCCTGCACCGGGCCGAGCTCGGCCTGCGACCCGTCGGGATCATCGACACCTCCGTCGACCTCACCTCCCGCGACCTCCCGGTGCCCCTCCTCGGCGAGATCGGCGCGCTCGAGCACGCGATGACCGACCTGGGCGTCGACGACGTGATCTTCGCCTTCCCCGAGCCGCCCGACGACCGGATGATCGACGTCGTACGCCGTTGCGTGCAGGCGGACCGGCAGGTCTTCGTCGTGCCCCGCTTCTTCGAGATGATGGGCATCGACCACCACCGGCGCACCGAGGTCATCGGCGACGTGGCCGTGATGCGGCTGCGGCGCTGGGGTCTGCGGCCCCACACGGTGCTCCTCAAGCGCGCGGTGGACGTCGTCCTGTCGGGCATCGCCCTGGTGCTGGCGTCACCGGTGCTGCTGGTCTGCGCCGTCGGCGTACGCCTGGAGACCGGCCCGGGCGTCATCTTCCGGCAGACCCGCATCGGTCTCGGCGGGCAGCCGTTCACCCTCTACAAGTTCCGGTCGATGAAGCCGCTCGACACCACCGAGAGCCAGACCCAGTGGTCGATCGACCAGGACCGCCGGCTCGGACCGTTCGGCCGGTTCATCCGACGGACCAGCCTCGACGAGCTGCCGCAGCTGGTCAACGTGCTGCGCGGCGACATGAGCCTGGTCGGCCCGCGACCGGAGCGTCCGTTCTTCGTCCGTGAGTTCTCCAAGGCCACGCTCCGCTACGACGAGCGGCACCGCGTCCAGACCGGCCTGACCGGGTGGGCGCAGGTCCACGACCTGCGCGGCGACACCTCCATCGACGCCCGGGTGCGGTTCGACAACTACTACATCGAGAACTGGTCCCTGTGGACCGACCTCAAGATCATGTGCCGCACCGTGCTCGCGATCGTCCGGCACCAGCCCGACCCGCGCGCGCCGATCCTGCACCGCCCGGCCGAGGACGACGCCGCGACCCGGCCGGTGCAGCCGTCGGCCGCGACGCCGCCGGGGCGCCCGCGGGTCCTGCACGTCTCGATGCCGACCACCGAGGGCGTCGCGACCGTGCTGATGGGCTACGTCCGCGACCAGGTCGCCCGCGGGTGGTCGGTGACGGTCGCCTGCCCGTCCTCCGGCTGGCTGGGCGAGGCGGCGGCCGCCGCCGGCGCGCAGGTCGTCCGGTGGGAGGCCACCCGCAACCCGGGTCCGGGCGTCGTGCGGGAGATCCGGCGGCTGCGGCGCATCGTCAACGACGTCCGGCCCGACGTCGTACACCTGCACAGCGCCAAGGCCGGCATGGCCGGACGCCTCCTGCTGCGCGGCGTCGTGCCGACCATCTTCCAGCCGCACGCCTGGTCGTTCCAGGCCGTGTCGGGGCCGATGAAGCGGGCCACGACCGCCTGGGAGCGCTTCGCCCAGCGCTGGACCACCGAGCTGGTCTGCGTCAGTCGCAGCGAGCGGATGCTCGCCGAGTCGGTCGGCATCGCGACCGCCGCCACGATCAGCCCCAACGGGGTCGACCTCGGCCGGTTCGCGCCGGCCGCCGACCGGACCCGCACCGGCGCCCGGCGCCGTCTCGGGCTGCCCGACGTCCCGACGGTCGTCTGCGTCGGCCGCCTCACCGAGCAGAAGGGCCAGCTCGACCTGGTCGAGGCCTGGGCGGACGTCCGGGCCCGAGTGCCCGACGCGCGCCTGGTGCTGGTGGGCGACGGTCCGGACCGGGCCGAGCTCGAGGCGCGCACCTCCGACGCCGACGACGTCGCTCTGGTCGGCGTCCGCTCCGACGTCGACACCTGGTTGGCGGCCGCCGACGTGATCGCGGCGCCGTCGCACTGGGAGGGCATGGCCGTCGCTCCCCTCGAGGCGATGGCCTCGGGTCGCAGCGTCGTCGCGACCGACGTCGAGGGGATGGCCGAGAGCATGCCCCGCGGCGGCGGCCTGATCGTGCGCGTGGGTGACGTCGACGCCCTCGCCGACGGGATCACCGAGCGGCTGCTCGACCCCGACCTCGCCGCCCAGGAGGGCGCCGTCGCCCGGCAGCACGTCGCTGCCCATCACGACGCGAACGCCTCCGCCCGCGACGTCGCCCGGCTCACCCTTCGTCAGTTCCACCGGGCCCAGGGCACGGCCGACGTGCTCATGGCCCTCGAGCCGATGGCGATCACCCGCCCGCCGCGCCCCCGCGCCGGCGGCTCGGTCGGCGTACCCGCCGGGCCCCAGGCCTGACCAGCCGATCCAGCCCCCCTCACTGAGACCGGGCACAGCACGGCCCACCACCGGGCCCGCGAGACCGTGTGCGTGAACCGATCCGCACTGGGGGCCGTGTCATTGAGGTGCGTACCTGGTCGAAGCCCACTGGGACGCCCGCGGATCGGAGGCAAGCGTGAGAACTCGACTGATCGGGGCACTAGCAGCGCTGGTGTCTGCTGCGATCCACCTGTACTTGTGGTTCGACGGCGTCAAGGACCAGGGCACGGTCGGTGCACTGTTCGTCGTCAACGTCCTCGCCGGCGTGGTCATCGCTGCGCTGCTGCTGTGGCGTCATTGGATCCCGCTGTTCCTGCTCGCCGGGTTCGGCGCCAGCACGCTCGGCGCTTTCCTCATCGCCACGACGAGCGGCCTGTTCGGCATCCACACAGGCTGGAGCTGGTATGCCTGGCTGGCAGCGGCTTCCGAGGTCGTAGCCGTCATCTGTGGCGTGTACGCCGCAGTCGATGAGGGCTACCTGACGCCGTCGTCCCGATCCCACCCAGGCCCGCAACCTCAGTGATGACGACGTCGACCAGTGCGCCCGTAGAACGCATCCGGATCTGCCGCGATGAGCTCACGGATCTGCCGAGATCCGTACGCTGAAAGGGTGCCTCACTCCGCCGCTTAGCGGACGCGTCCGGACCGTCGGGGAGAGAGCAACGGACCTCAGGCAGTGCTGTTGAGGATCAGCTGGGTCGCTTCGGTCGGCGCATCCCACTGTGGAAAGTGACCGCACCGCTCAAACCAGTGCAGGACAGCGTCGGGGAACAGCTCCGTGGCACGCGTGGCCTGTCTCGGCACCGTCACCAGGTCACGACGACCCCAGCCGATCGTCACCCGCCCGGGCACTGTGCCTGCCGGGGCTCCCTGTTGCTTGGGCCCTTTAGTCAGAGCGTCCAAGGCAGCGCCGGTCGATGGGGAGTCGGCCAGCCCGCGGACGTCCGGCAGAACGGTCTCGCGCGAGAGCGCCCATGGGCGCGCCGAGAGCTGTGCGAGCAGGAGAGTCCGTCCCGCAGGACTGCCGAGCAGGGCTGGCAGCATGCCTCGCAGCGCCCGGACCAGAGCGATCGACGGTCGGAGCGTGGCGCCGAAGATGACGAGCTCACGGTCATTCCAGAAGCCGCCCGGGTCTAACGCCACAGTGTCGCCGCCGATGCCCCGCCGCGCGAGTTCGAGCACGATCCGACCGCCCATCGACTGGCCGACGGTCGAGACCCCGTCCAGACCCTCGTCGCGGATGAAGTCCGCGACGGAGTCCGTCAGGGTGGCGATCGAGACCTCGCCGGTCAACGGCGGCGTTTCGCCGAACCCCGGCAGGTCGACGGCGATCACCTCGTGGTGCTCGGCCAGCTCATCGAGGATCGGGACCCAGGACCGCCACCCAGCGCCCAGGCCGTGCACGAGTAGCAGCGGGCTGCCGCTCCCTCGTCGTACCTGGTTCAACCTCACTCAGTTGACCCCAAGCTGGGTGAGGATCCCGACCTCGTCGGTGCTGCCCCAGCGTTCAGTCAGCTTGCCGTCGGCGAACCTACTGATCTGGAGGCCGCGTACCTGGACCGACTTGCCGGTGGCTTCGTGCCCCTGGAAAGGTCCTTCATGGGTGCCGGTGAGGGTGTAGGCGAACGCAACCTGGTCGTCGTCGGCGACCAGGTTCTCGACCTCGATGTGAAGGTCGGGGAAGGCGGTGCGCATCTCGGTGAAGAACTGCTTGTAGCCCTCCGGTCCGGGCTGTTGCCCCGGCGCCGGGTCGTGGTCGACGCTCTTCGGGTCGACGAGGCCGTCGAAGGCGTCGAGGTCGCCGGTGTTGACGGCCTCGCCAAAGGCTTCCTGGGCTGCGATGTTTGCCTTCTTGTCGAACATGAGTTCCTCTCCCATCCGTGGACTGGACTGTGCGGATGCACTCTGGGAGTGGGACCAGGTGGTGGTTGCGCAGACCACCACCTGGTCGCCATCCCGTGCGTCGACGATCACGGCCAAGCCTCACGTGCATGAGCGCCGCTGCTCGTCTGAGTACCCGCAACCGTCAGGGACATGCGACCCACCCGTACCGGAGGCCGCCCACGCGAGCCGCAAGCCGTGCGCCGACCGCGCGTCTCACACCGCCGCGAATGATGCGGTGGACGGACGTCCGGATCTGCCGCGAACAGTGTGGGTCTGTCGACGATCGAAGGTTCACCCGGTTGGGGTGAGCACAGTGCTTCGGGTGTCCAGCACGCTCGGCGCATGCCTCAGATGACGGTGAATGCAGACAACTTCGCCTTGGCCGAGACACACCGAATGATGGATGCGCTGCAACGCGAAGCCGGAGGGGTCAACCAGTTCTCCCACAACCGTGAGGCTGCCGCGATCGACAAGCAGACCGTGATCCGGATGAACCGCGACACGCTCTACAGCTTCGCGGTCGTCGACATTGCTGCCGGTGCGACCCTGAGTCTGCCGGACGCGGGCGAGCGTTACCTATCGGCGATGGTGGTGAACGAGCACCACTTCATCAACCGGGTCTTCCACGACCCCGGCACCTACGACCTGACCGTCGAGGAGTTCGACAGCCCGTACGTCGTGGTCGCCGTGCGCACGCTGGTCGATCCGGCCAACGCTGGCGACCTGGACGCGGTGGCAGCCGTCCAGGACCAGCTCGCGATCACGGCGCAGTCCGCGAGACCGTTCGAGCTGCCGGAGTACGAGACCGAGAGCTTGGACCGCACCCGCAACGCGCTGCTGGCGCTGGCCGCCGAGCAGGGGTCGTTCGAGCGGAGTTTCGGAGGACGGGAGGAGGTCGACCCGGTGCACCACCTGATCGGCTCCGCCGCCGGCTGGGGTGGCCTGCCCGACGCCGAGGCGACGTACATCGGGGTGTCGCCGAACCTGCCCGTCGGTGAGTACGAGCTGACTGTCCCTCACGAGGTCCCGGTAGACGGATTCTGGTCGATCTCGGTCTACAACGCAGAGGGGTACTTCGAGCCCAACGAGCAAGGTGCGTACAGCGTCAACAACATCACCGCCATCCCCAACGACGACGACAGCGTCACGGTTCGGTTCGGCGGCAATGGCGAGAACTCGATCCCCATCACCGAAGGCTGGAACTATCTCGTCCGGCTGTACCGGCCGCGGCCGGAGATTCTGTCCGGCGCCTGGAGCTTCCCAACGCTCGAGCGGTAGCCCCCCGGCTGACCGAGCGCACCACACGGCAGGCTCAGGACCGAGCCGGGACCCGCTCCGCGTTCTTGCCGACCAGGACGACGCCGAGCAGCCGCACCCCCACCGCACGGATCCGCGAGGTGTCGGTGTGGTCAAGGAGTCCGGAGACCGGAACGGGGCCCCGTTGAGGCGGGGCGCCGGTCTGTCGACGGCGAGTGCCGCCCGGGGAGGTCATACGGACGGTGGATCCGCTTGCTCCACCCGTATGACGTCCTGAAGTACAGCAATGATGTGGTCGTGACACGGGCACTCCCAGCGGAGGAAGCAGCGGCGCTGCGCGCAGCACCGTTCACCCATGACCACGTCGGAGCCACCGCTTCCGGTCCCCCTCCGGGCTACGACTGGCTAGAGCGCTCCGCGCCGCTGGTCCGCCGAGACTTCGACGCCGCGTGCATGGACCTGTTCGGCTGGCGGCTTCACGAGAAGGCTGGGCTTCGAGTTCGAGCATCGGAGTCTCCGCTCCGAGAGGGCTCCGTCGTGCTGATGCGCCTCGGCCTCGGCCGAGCCTCCGTCCAGGTCCCATGTCGCGTCGCCTACGTGATCGATGGACCGCTCCAGCGCGGATTCGCCTACGGCACGTTGCCCGGGCACCCAGAAGCGGGCGAGGAACGGTTCCTCCTGAGCCGGAGCAACGATGGAAGCATCACGATCGACATCACGGCCTTCTCGCGCCCTGCATCACGCCTCGCCAGAATCGGCGGCCCGCTCACGCGGAGGGTGCAAGAGTCCATGACCGCGCGCTACCTGCGCGCGTTGGACCGCGCCTGACCCATCCGGACCTGCCCGAAGATCTGCCGATGTGAGTGCTGGGCCGGGATGTCATACGGATCGTGGTCTCTGTGCCTCGATTCGTATGACCTCCCGGAGCACGACAGCGCGTAGGACCGCGCTCAGAGGCAAGGCACCCGGATCTGACGCGACCAGCGCGGATTGCCGATGAACGGTCGGGTCATCTGGCGCTGGATTGGTACGTTGCGCACCGACCGAACGCACCGTCATTGGAGGGCACATGCCTGAGGAAGACCTTGGAGGGCTGGCCGCGAGCGATGACGAAGGCCTCGCCTACCTGGCCCTCTTCGACGACCAGTCCTTGCTGGCGTGGCTCCAGGGCTGGTACATGTCCAACTGCGACGGCTACTGGGAACACGGCTACGGAGTCAGGATCGAGACGCTCGACAACCCGGGCTGGACCGTTCGACTCGAGCTCACCGACACCAACCTCCAGGGGCGGCCGTTCGAGAGATTCGAGCACAACCGAGGCGAGCACGACTGGCTGTCCATGTGGATCGAAGACATGACGTTTCACATCGTGTGTGGGCCGTTGAACCTGGGCGAGGGTCTGTTCAGCTTTCGGGCGTGGGTCCAAGGTGGAGCAGCACCAGCCTGAGCGGTTCCAACTCGGAAACGCACTCATCTGGACGCGACCCGGGTGGACCGCACAGGACGATGAGCGGGTGACTACGCGTACCCGTACTCGCGTCAGGACCGGGCCGGGACCCGCTCGGCGTTCTTGCCGACCAGGACGACGCCGAGCAGCCGCACCCCCACCGCACGGATCCGCGACGTGTGGCGGCGGATCTCCTGCTGGGTGACGCCGCTGTCCGGCACCGCGAGGACGAGTGAACCGCCCGCGGCCATGATGCGGGCGTCCTCGCAGGCGCTGAGCGAGGGCGCCAGCACGACGACGATGTCGAAGCGCCCGACGGCCCGGGTCATCGCCGCGGCGAACTCCGTCTCGAGGAGGGTCTCGGCGGTCTCACCGCCCCACTCCCCGGCGGGCAGCACGGTGAGGTTGTCGACGGGGCCGGGGCTGAGGGCGTCGTCGAGGTCGGCGCCGGTGAGTACGTCGTAGAGGCCGATCGTGTCCGGCGCGGCGATCGGGCTGCCCTCCTGGCCACCCACCCGGCCGTCGACGAGCAGCACCCGCCGGTGCACGTTGGCGAGCGAGACCGCGAGGTTGGCGCCGAGCCAGACGCTGACGTCGCCGTCGGTCACGTCGGCGACCACGACCAGGCTGACCGGGTCGGAGCTGGCCTCCGCCTCGAGGCCGATCCTCAGCCGGCGGAACACGTCGGCCGCCGCCGTGCCCGGGTAGAGCGCCGGCACGGTGGTGGGGTCCTTCGGGGGTGCCAGGGTCGCGAGGACCGGGGCTCCGACCAGGCGCTCGACCTCGGCCGCGTCGCCGAGACCGGAGGTACGGCGCTCGCGGAGCACCGCCCCGCAGACGGCGAGGACCAGCGCGAGCACGACGGAGACACCGGCGCCCAGCAGGATGCTGGGGCTGGAGAAGGTCGTGGGCGGCCGGGCCGGGTTGCTCGTGGTGTAGACCAGCGCTCCGTTGCTGACGTCGTACATCGGCAGCACGTCGGCGACGGTGTTGGCGATCTCGGCGGCGACCTCGGGATCAGAGTCGCTGGCGCCGATCTGGACCAGGATCGTGCCGGCGACCCACTCACCGGTGATCGCATGGCGGAGCTGGTCGGTGCTGCGCGGCTCGTTCAGCCGTGAGGCGACGTCGGCGAGGACGTCCTGGGAGTTGGCCAGCTCCCCGATGCTGCTGCGCAGCGCGTCGACGTCCTCGAGAGGATCGGTCGACGACGGCGCGGTCACCACCGACACGGTGGCCGTGGCGTCGTAGGTCTTGGGCGCGAGCCACAGGCCCACCCCCGCAGCCCCCAACGTCATCAGGATGATCGCCACCACCAAGATCTTGTGGCGCGACACTGCTCGTACGACGTGCTCGGCTTCCATCACTCCCCCGTTTGTCGTGCAGCCCGTCCGCCCGAGATCGTCGTGCGGCGCGGTGGTCTCCCCGACCTGGCTCGTCCGAGGGCGTCAGCGGTCGGCTGACCGACCCTGCGGACATTTGGTTCAACGTGACAACAAAAGATTGGTCACGAGGTTCTCCTCACTTTCTGGACGTCTTCGAAGACGAGGGCGTAGCCGGACTGCATCCGGGACGACGAAAACCGTTGATCCACCAGATCGCGACCGGCCGTCGCCATCGCGCGGTAGCGGTCCTGGTCGTCCAGCACCCGTCGTACGGCGGCGGCGAACGCCTCCGGACGGGGCTCCGCGACCAGCTCCACCACGTCGGCGCCGAGCTGCGGGATGCCGCCCACGGCGCTCGCGACGACGGGCACGCCGGCCGCCATTGCCTCGAGCACCGCCATCGGCAGGCCCTCCCGGTCGCTCGGCAGTACCAGGAGGTCGGCGGCGCCGAGCAGCCGGTCGACGTCGCGGCGCTCGCCCAGGAACCGCACGCGGTCGCCCGAGGGTGCCGCCCGCCGCTCGAGCGCCTCACGGTCCGGGCCGTCGCCGACGACCAGGAGCGTCACGTCCGGCACGTCCGTCCAGGCGTCGAGGAGCAGGTCGACCCGCTTCGGGCTCGCCAGGCGCGCGACGCAGAGCACGACCGGCATCGGTCCGGTGAGCCCGAGCTCGTCGCGCACCTGGTCGGAGCCGCCGGGTCGGAAGACCGGCGGGGGCACGGCGTTCTCGACGACGCGCAGACGGCGCTCGTCCACGCCGCCGCGGGCCAGGCGGCCCGCGACGTCGTCCGAGACGGCGACGACGGCGTCGCAGACGGCGAGCAGCCGTGCGGCGCGCGGGTAGTCGGCGTCGGCCAGCCCGTGCACGGTGGTGACCAGCGGCGGCTTGGTACGGCGTCCGACCCGGGTCGCCAGGTGGGCGGCGAGGGTGGCGCGAACGTTGTGGGCGTGCACGACGTCGACCGGTCGGGCCGCGGTCTCCCGGCGCAGCCGCGCGACCGCGCGGGCCAGCGAGCCCGGTCCGCTCTCGCGCAGGGGAACC
Source organism: Nocardioides sp. Root1257 (assembly GCF_001425175.1). Lineage (GTDB taxonomy): Bacteria > Actinomycetota > Actinomycetes > Propionibacteriales > Nocardioidaceae > Nocardioides. The sequence goes on from NZ_LMDV01000002.1 coordinate 107,298, forward strand.
TCGAGCGTGCAGACCCCCGCGACCGCAAGCGCGTCCGCACGCCAGCCGCCGCTGCTGGCGACACAGGCCTCGTGACCCGTGGCGACCAGGTGACCGACCAGGTCGGTCACCACCCGCTCGGCGCCACCCGAGCCCATCTCGGCGATCACGGTCAACGCACGCATCACGCACCTCCCCGGCTCGCGGCATAGCTGGTGAGCAGGCCGTCGACGCAGTGGTCGAGCGTGTAGGCGTCGACGACCCGCTGGCGGGCCGACGCACCCATCCGGCGCCGGAGGGCCGGGTCGGCCGCGAGCCTGTCGAGAGCGGCGACGATCGCGCGGCCGTCGCCGGCCGGGCAGAGCAGCCCGTCGACTCCGTCGCGGACCACCTCCGGCACGCCCCCGACGGCGGTCGCCACCACCGGCAGGCCCGTGGCCATCGCCTCCAGGAGGGACAGCGGGCAGTTCTCGGCGTCCGAGGTCAGCACGTAGACGTCGGCGCGCGCGAGCCGGGCGGCGGGGTCGTCGACCCAGCCCGTGAGCTCGACCCGGTCTGCGAGGTCCGGGGCCGCGCTGCGCCGCTCCACCCGGTCGCGCAGGGGGCCGTCGCCGACGACCACCAGCCGCAGGTCGGGGACGGCGGCGACGGCATCCAGCAGCAGGTCCGTGCGCTTCACCGCACCGAGGACGCCGACCCAGACGGCGGACGGCCCGTCGGCGGCCGGGACGGCCATCTCGAAACGCGCCGGGTCGACCCCGTTGGGCACGACGTCGACGATCCCGGGGGGCAGCCCGACGTGCTCGACGGCGTACGCCGCGACCGCGTGGCTCGGCACGACGACGCGGCCCCCTCCCCACCGGGTGATCGCGCGCTCGCCCGTGAGGTAGTACCACCGGTCGCGGCGTCGGCGAGGTGCCGCGCGGACGTTGCCGGCAACCAGGTCGGAGAGCCCGTCCGCGACGCCGTGCAGCGTGTAGACCACGCCGACGCGGCGGTCGCGGGCACGGAGCGCCGGGCCCAGTCCGCGGCCGAGCCACCCGGCCCGGCGGTCCTGGAGGTGGACGACGTCGGGCCGCAGCCGGCGCAGGCACCCGGCGCCGGACAGGGCGCCGCGGAGGTCCCGCTTGGAGACGAGGGGCACGTCGTGCCACGTGACGCCGGCCGCCCCGGCCTCGTCCGCCCGGCTCGTCCGCGGACCGACGACGTGGCTGTCGTGGCCGCGCGCGGCCAGGCCGATCGCGACGTCGACGGCGTGCTCAGCCGGTCCGCCCGTCGTCTGGGTCGTGACCTGGACGATCCGCAGCGCGCTCATGCGTCGTCCTCCCGGGCATCCGCGTGGGCGGCGACGCCGACGGCGAGCGCGCAGAGCAGCCACATCGGCAGGTAGTACTGCTCGGTGACGAAGGTGGCCGACGCCGCCGTGCCGACCAGTCCCACGCACACCGCCGCCGCCACCGGGTCGCGACGACGTCGCCACACCGACCAGGCCTGGGCGAACGCGACGACGAGCATCGCCAGGAAGGCCAGGAAGCCGAGCACGCCCAGCTCGCTCGACAGCTCGAGCCAGGTGTTGTGGGCGACGTCGAGCGGGTGGTTGATGTCGTCGGGCAGGGACGTCGTGAAATCCCTGTGGTGGAGCGCGAACGCGCCGGGCCCCATCCCCAGGACCGGGTGGGTGACGGTCATCTCGGCCGCGGCCGTCCAGAGGTCGAGCCGCTCCGAGACGTTCTGCTGGGCGACGAAGTCCTTCTGCTGCAGGCTGACCGACACCAGGCCCGGGAAGGCGACCGCCACCAGCCCGGCCGCCATGGACACGACGGCCACCAGGGCTACCGCACCCCGCAGCCTGATCATGCCGGCGGCCACCGCGAGCACCGCCATCACCGACAGCCCCACCAGCGCGCCGCGCGAGAGCGTGCCGAGCGTGGCGACCAGCACCACGACCGTGGCCGCGTCCCAGGGCCACGAGCGACGGGTGGTCCGGCGGACGGCGAGCCCGAGCGCGACCGCCGGGAGCAGGAAGAACGCGAAGTCGTTGGGGTCACCGATCGGGCCCCCGACCCGCCGGTCCGCGCCGAGGGCGAAGGTGAGGAGCCCGCAGACGGCGGCCGCTGCCGCGGCCACGACGTACACCTGGGCGAGCCGCGCCGGCCTCAGGCCGCCGCGCAGCACGTCGGCCAGGACGAAGAGCACCGCCAGGAACCCGGCGTAGCGCAGCAGCACGTCGCGCCCGGCCGCCCCGTTGTTGTGCAGCGCGGTCGCGAGCAGCAGCACCACGACGAACGCGAGGGCCGCGACCAGCACCGGGCTGCGGGGTGCGTGGTGCAGCCGACCCCGGCAGCGGCGGATCAGCCACGCGACCACCAGCAGCACGGCCAGCCCCTTGACCACACCCGGTCCGGCGTGGGCGGCGTAGTCCTCGAAGACCGAGACCGCGACCAGGGCCAGGGCGACCCACTCGAGCCGGAGGACGACCGCCGCGCCCACCACGAGCGCGAGCGCCGCGAGCAGGACGGGAAGGGCCGCGAACCCGGCCAGCGCTCCGAGCACGACGGCGGCGAGGAGCGGCACCACCACCGTCCACGCCGTACGCCGGGGCGGCGGGGACACCCGGCGCGCAGGTCCGGCCGCGGTCGCGGTCACCACGCCGGGCCTCGACGACGGCGCAGGCTGTCGAGCGGGCGCAGCATCGTGTAGGCGCCGTCGAGCACCAGGCGCAGGTCCGCCGGCTCGGTCGGGACGAAGGCCCGGCGCAGGGACAGCAGCGGCGTCCGGTCGGTGTTCAGGCCACGGTCGACGGTGATCGCGACCCGGTAGCCGGCCGCGGCCGCGGCCGCACGCACGGCCGGCGTCCACCCGCCGGTCGGGTAGGCGAGCGAGTGCACCGGGCGGGCGAGCAGCTCCTCGAGGGCCACGCGCGAGTCGACGAGCTCGCGCTTGACGGCGTCGGCGTCCAGGCCGGGCAGCCACGGGTGCGACACCGTGTGCGACCCGATGTCGAGCCCGTCGGCGGCGACCGCCCGGAGCTCGTCCGACCGGACCAGGCGGTGCCGGTCGTGGTGCGGCTCGAGCTCGTCCCAGCCGAAGCGCAGGTCACCGGTCAGGTAGCCGGAGACGACGAACATCGTCGCCGGCAGACCGCGGTCGCGCAGGATCGGCCAGGCGGTCTCGACGACACTGGCGTAGCCGTCGTCGAAGGTCAGCACGACGGCCCGGTCCGGGAGGGTCCCCCGCGCGAGCGCGTCGACCGCCACGTCCAGCGGCAGCACCTGGGCGCCCCACGCATCGAGGGTGTCGAGGTGGCGCCGGAAGTCGTCGACGCCGGTCGAGAGTCCCTCGGTCCGCCCGTCGACCCGGTGCCAGCCGATGACGGTGAGCCCGGGCGACCCCGACAGCCGGCGCACGCCGGTCGCGATCGGGCGCGCGACCGTGCCCAGCATCCGCACTCCGCTCTTCACGACGTCCTCCTCAGCAACGCACCGGCCTCGCGCAGGTGGTCGCGATCGAGCACCCAGACGGTCGCGCCGTACGCGACCACCCCGGCCGCCCCAACGACGAGGAGTCCGGCGAGTGATGGGTCATCGAGCTCCAGGACCTCGCGCAGCACGAGCACGACCGCAGCCATCACGCCCAGGCCGGCCAGCGCCGGTCGCAGCGAGGTGACCAGGCGACGCAGCGAGAAGCCGGTGACGTACAGCCGCGCGAGCGTGAGCGCGACGAGCGAGACCACCGACACGACGGCGACCTGACCGATCGCCACCGCGGTGATCCCGTGCCCGGCCAGCAGCACGAGCGCGAGGAAGAGGAGGACGAGGTGGCACAGCCGCAGGCACATCGAGATCGTGGGCCGACCCGCGGCGTTCAGCGAGGTCTGCACGAGCTGGCCGACGCTGAGCAGCGCGGCGTACGCCGCCAGCCACGCCACGACCGGGACGGCCGGCTGCCACTTGTCGCCGAGCAGCACCAGCTGGTCGCCGAAGAGCGCGAGGCCCAGGCAGATCGGCGCGACCAGCGTCAGCGCCGCGGTCATCACCGTCACCGCCGCGCGTCCGAGGTCGACGCCGCGCTGGCGGCACAGGTACGGGAAGGCGGCACCCGACACCACCACGACGACCATCAGGTAGGGCATGAAGGCCAGGCGGAAGGCCAGGGAGTACTGACCGAGCGCCTCGCCGCCGAGCACCCTCGAGACGATCAGGTAGTCGATGTTGAGCTGCACGAGCTCGAGCAGGTTCGCGCCGGCGTACGGCCCGCCGTACGACAGCAGGCCGCGGGCGTCCTCGAGGTTCCAGCCCGGGAGGACCGGCGGGTGCACCACCCAGGCCAGGACCATGGTCAGGCTCGCCTGGACGATCTGGCCGACGACCAGCGCCATCACCCCGTGCCCCTGGGAGGCCAGGGCGATCGCCACGATCGCCCCGACCACCGACGAGGTCGTGTCGGGGATGATCCGGCGGACGAAGGCGAGGCGGCGGCGCAGCAGCTCGTTGGTCACCGCGGCGACGGCGAGGAACGGCAGCGTGACGGTGAGGCCGCGGATCACGGCGGCGCCACCGTCCGCGGCATGGAACGCCGACGCCAACCCGGGCGCGGCCAGCCACAGCACCGCGGCGATCCCGGCGCCCATGCCGACGCCCACGGTCACGGCGGTGCGCGCCGCCCGCTCGACGTCACCCCGCCAGTAGACGAGGGCACTGGCGGTCCCGAGGCTCGTCACCACCGCGGAGATGTTCGCGACCAGGGTGCCGAGGGCGATCACGCCGAGGGCGGACGGCGCGAGCATCGCGGCCAGCGTGAGGAGGACGACGGTCTGCGAGGTCTTGACGACGATCCCGTTGGTGGCCAGCCACAGCGCACCGCGCGCCGTCCGGGCGGCCTCGACGCTGGGGGGCTCCGGCTGCGCGGGCTCGGGCCGGACCGGCGTACCGGGTGGCGACGCACTGGCACCGAGAGCGTCGTCGACAGCGGCGAGGTGTCGCTCCAGGAGGTCTTGGCCGAGGTCGTGCAGCGACCGGTTGCGGAGGTAGAGCACGACGGCGGCGACCGCGAGCGCCCGACGCTCGCTGGGCGACCACCGGGTCCAGGGCCGACCGGCGACCGTCGTGCCGCACAGCTCGTCGTCGACGAGCCGGAGGAGGCACTCGCTCACGAGCTCGTCCGATCCACCGGTCTCGCGGAGTGCGTGCACCAGCAGGGTGTCGATCCCGAGCGGCGCGTCGGGGCTGGCGTTGTCCCAGTCGATGACCGTGGCGCCGTCGCCGTCGAGCAGCACGTTGCCCGGCCACAGGTCCCCGTGGCACCAGCCGGTCGGCAGGCCGTCGTCGAGGACGTCCATCGCGTCCGCCCAGCGCGCGCGCTGCTCGGTGGGTACGACGTGGGCGCGATCGCACCAGCGCGACGACCACCCCGGGGCGGTCCGTCCGGTCTCCTGGGCACCGAGCACCCCGGCCAGCTCGTCTGCGATCGCCCACTGCCGGTCGGGCGCGGGCCATGGCCAGACCGCGCGCCGGCGTCCCGGGACCCACGCGGTCGCGACCCAGGCGCGCCCGGCGGTCTCGCCCTCGGCGAGGACGGCGGGCAGGAACGGCCGCGCGGCAGGGACGTCGTGCAGGACGCGCGGAGCAGCGTCGATCTCGCGCCCGGCGTCGGTCAGCGAGAGCCGGACGGCGACGTCGCCCTGCGTGGTCCGCACCCGGAGCACCACGTGGCCGGCCGTGATCACCCCGACCAGCTCGCCGTCGCACCCGGTCGTCGCCGCCAGGTCGCGCACGACCTCGTCGGCCAGCGTCGGCCGGTCCCCGGACACGCGGAGCCGCGGGACGGCGGTCCCCCGCCCGACCGTGAGCCCCAACCACCGGCGCACCCACGGCACCGGCCCGCTCGGCATGTGCACCGGCCAGGACCGGCGCCAGACGAGCTCGGGGCTCTCCGCGCTGGGGTAGAGCAGGAACGGCCCGTCGTCGCCGACCACGGCCACGACCCCGTCGGCCGAGGCGAGCGCGGCGACCGCGTCGACGACGTACCGACGCTCGTCGACGACGACCAGCCCGGCCGACCCGACCGCCAGCGGCACTCGGACCCCGTCCCAGCGGACCACCCGCGCCGGATCGGGCCAGCCGTCGGCGGTCTCGCTGTCGGTCAGGGCGATCGCACCGGGGAACGCGGCCTGCAGGTGCGGCGCCAGGTCGTCCCCGAGTGCCAGCACGACGGGCCCGTCGGCCGTGCCCGGGAGGAGCACGGCGAAGGCGGCCAGACGGTCGCCGACGGTCCAGTGCGGCGCGTCGGCGCGCTCGGTGGTGGTGGTGGTGGGGTGCATGCGCTGCGAGTCAGCGAGCCCGCGCCGGGCCCGCACAGTTCAGTGCGGTCCCATCGGGATCGTCCGTGACTGGATGGATGACGACCCGGTAGACCTGGGTGCCGTCCGGGACCGGGTGGAGCAGCTGCATCGCAATCTCGTGGGCGCCCCGGGAGAAGCAGTACCACCGTCCGGACACCACGGCGAGGAAGTCACCGTCGGCGCCGTACAGGAACGCCTGCACGCTGGCCTGGTCGACCAACGGCCCCGTGTTGCGGACGTCAGCGACGACGACGGCGCCGAGGCCGTTGCCGTCGAGCCGGACCGGGCGAGCGCTGAGCGTGTTCGCGGTCGTCTCGTCCGCGGTCCCCCAGGACACCTGCCGGTAGGCGACGTCGACCCGGTCGATCTGGTCGGCGTCGTCACCGATGTCGACGTAGAAGCCGAACTCGTCGCCCGGCGGCAGGTTCGTCACCGCGCAGCAGGTCCCGGTCGGGGCCTCGAGGGTCGACGCGACCAGCACGTCGTTGTCGTCGCGAGCGGTGATGACGGCGCTCGCGCTCTGGAGCGTGCGGTCCGTGGTGTTGCGGACGACCACGGAGAGCATCCCGTCCACGACGCCCCAGTCCTGCGTCACCAGGACCGGCCGCGCCGCGGACTGGGTCGTGGCCGTGTCGGCGTCCGGGCCGCCGCCCACCTTGCTCGACACACCCGAGCAGCCGGCGCCGGCGATGCCGACAGCGATCAGCGTGATGATCGTCGTGACGGTGCGCATGGTCCCCCTCATGCTGATCTCCGCCCGGCTCAGGTCTGCGACGCGCGGAAGAGCCACCCGAGCGGACGCGCCTCGGCGTCGTCCGGCTTCGTGGCGGGAGCGACCTCAGCGGCCGGCTCGGCGGCCTGCTGCGGCGGCTCCGCCGGGTCGGCGTCGGTGTCCGAGCCCGACGTACGCGGCGCGAGAACAGCCGGCGCGGCCACCTCGACCTCGGCCGGGCCGTGCCGCAGCACCTCGAGCGAGCGCAGCACCTCGGAGACCGTGGCCACGGCCCCCTCCAGGCTCGGCGCCAACCGCGACAGACCGGCCTCCGCGCTGTCGAGCGAGTCCGCGGACCTCGCCCGGAACTCCTCGATCTCGGCGCGGCCGGCGGCCACGACCTCCTCACGGATGCGGGCGCGCTCCTCCTCCGTATGTCGCTGCAGGTCCTCGGCCTCGTAGTAGGCGCGGGCCAGGATGCCGTCGGCGCGCTCCTTGGCCTCGGCGGCGAGCTGCTCGGCGGCCTCGCGGGCCTCGGTCACCAGCTGGGTCGCCAGGGTCTCGGCCTCGGCGACGATGGTCTCGGCCTCCTCGGCCGCGGTCCGACGGAGCGTGCTGGCCTCGGCCAGCATCTCCTCGGCCTCGCGCTGGGCGCCGAGCCGGGTGCGCATCTCCTGCGCGCGCTCGGTCGTGCTGGACGTGCTGGACGAGCTGGACGTGCTGGACGTGCTGGGTGTGCTGGTCTTGCCTCTCGCTGCGGACTGTGTGCCTGGTCCGGTCGTCGCGTTCGTCGATGACGGGTCCTTGGGCATGCCTGACGTTCCCCCTGAGCAGATGACGGAATCCGTCCCACCTGCCGTCGTGGCCCCGAGAAGAGGATGCACGGATCTTTCGGACACCTCGTGCCCGGTGCTGAAAGGGTTCAAACGCTGTGGATCGGCTGTCAGTGGTTCGTCTCACCCCGTGCCTTAGGGTCCTCGGTGTGCCCGGACCCCTGAGCGTCGAGGACCGGGCGCAGCTGGGTGAGCTCCGTCCGGCGTGGGACGCCCTGGTCCTCGACCAGCCGGTGCCGTCGCCCTTCCAGCGGTCGTGGTGGGTGGAGGGCGTCGCCCCGGACGCGACGTACGCGCTGGTGCTCGAGGGCGATCGGCTGGTCGGTGGCCTCGCCCTCGAGGCGCACCGGGTCGCCGGCGTACGGCGCTGGGTCGCGCCGGGCCCGAAGGTCCTCTGCCCCGACCACCTCGACGCGCTGGCCGCGCCGGGCTCCGAGGACGCCGTCGTCGATGCCCTCGGTGCGTGGTTCGCCGGCCCCGGCCAGCGGGTCCTCGACGTGCGCGGCGTCGTCGCCGACTCCCTGCTGTCGCGCGCGGCCGGGACCGAGGCGGAGCACGCCGACGTCGCGCCCTTCCAACCCCTGCCCGCTGCTCCGGAGACCTACCTGGGCGGGAGGTCCGCCAACTTCCGGCGCAGCGTGCGGCGGGCCGAGCGGCGGTTGGCGGCTGCCGGGATCGGGCACCGCCGCGTCCCGCTCACCGACCTGCCCGCCGCGTTCGACGCCTTCGCGACGCTGCAGCGTGGACGTGACGGCCGGGGGCCGCTCGTGGCCGAGCTGCCCACCCTCGCCCGCGCCCTGACCTCGGGGGTCGCGGCCGGCGAGGCCCGGGTCGACGTGCTCGCCTCGGCCGCCGACGTCGTGGCCGTGTCGTTCGCGTTCGTCGTCGCCGGCCGACTCAGCCTCTACCAGGTGGCCCGCTCCCTCGACGGTGCGCACGACGGCGCGGGCAACGTGCTGCTCGTCGCGGTCATCGAGGACGCCCTGGCGGCCGGCTGCCGCGAGGTCGACCTGCTGCGCGGCGACGAGGGCTACAAGTCCTCGTTCGCCGACCAGGTCCGGGCTGTGGGCCGGTTGCGGGCCGCCCACGGCGGGGTCGCGCGGGCGCAGCTGGCAGCCGAGGACACCGCGAGGCGGGTCAGTGCGAGGCTGAGGTCTCGGGCCCCTTGATCCGCCGCTTGGCCGCGCCGTACGCCCGCATGAACGTCACCTTGGCGCGGTCGCGCACGGGCGCGTCGCCGTACGTCCGCGGCGTCAGCCCGGCACGCCGGAGCCGCTCGTTGAAGGCCTGGACCATCGACTCGTCGGCGTTGTCGCGGTTGAAGAAGGTGACCGTCAGCGACAGGGACGTCTCGTCCCCGTTGGCGATCCAGTGCGGCGTGTACGGCGGGATGTAGGCGCCCTGACCCGGCCCGAGCTCCAGCTCCAGGGTCTGCTCGGGCAGGCTGTCGAGCCGCCCGAAGGAGCCGTTCCAGTAGCGGTGGACCTCGCGCTCGCGGTCCTCGGTGCTCGTGAACCTGCCGAACCCCAGGCGCCGGTGTCCCTCGAGCTGGAGCAGGAAGCTGTGCTCGATGTCGAAGTGCGCGGCGGTCACCGAGCCGGGCGAGCTGGCGAACACGAAGCCCATGCGGCGCTTCATCTCGCGGGGGTCGAGGCCGGCACCTGCCGCCATCCCCTCGAGCACCTGGTCGACGAGCTCGCGGTAGGGCCCGGACTGCTCGATGTTCAGCAGCGTGAACCACGAGTCGTTGGCGGCCAGCGCCCGGATCTGGTCGGAGACGGCGACGACCTCGAGGGTCGTGCCCGCACCGGCGTCGGCGGAGACGAGCGGCTTCTGCGCCTTCTCCGCCGAGATGGAGTCGGCACCCAGCTCGTCGCCGAGCCGGGCGATCGACTCGAGCGAGAGCCGCGCGTCCCCGCTCAGCCCGTGCGCGAACGGCGTCGGACGGCGCCCCCGGAGCGCAGCGAGAAAGGTGCGGTCGACCGTGGGCCACGGCGTGTTGTTCATCAGTCCCCCGACATCGGTGGCGCGTGCCGAGTCACGCAGGTGTGACTGAAACGTTTCCGTGAGCCGGAGTCCTGAAACCTAGTCTTGGACTGCCTTGGCGATGGTGACGCACCGGGTGAGGTAGTCGCCGGTCGGCGTCTGCCGCCGGGTGCCCGGCGGGTCCTGGAGGCGCCACAGCGCGTTGACCACCATCCGCACCACGACCCAGTCGCGGGCCCGGCGCTCGTCGAACCCGGCGACGTCGACCAGGGTGTGGAAGCGCAGGCGGAGGCCGTCGCGGACCCCGCGGGGCGCGCACGCCAGCTCGTCCCAGCGGTTCCAGAGCATCGGCGCGATCTCGTAGTGCGGGTCACCGTCGAGCGGCTTCGGATCGATCGCCAGCCACGGCTCGCGGTCACCGGCGAGCACGTTGGCGTAGTGGAGGTCGGTGTGGATCATCCGCCCCGCGCTCGCCTCGTCGCGGCCGAGGTCGCGGGCGAGCGACGCGGCCTGCTCGACGAGTCGACGGGGCAGCGGCGCGTCCCGCGGCAGGGCGTCGAGCTCCGCGGCCCAGCGCTCGGCGTACGACGCGAGGCTGCGCAGCTGCGGCGGTGCGGGGACGTGCAGCCGGCCGTAGAGCCCCGCGACGACCTCGCACGCCTCGACGTCCCACAGGTCGCCGAGGTCCTCGCGGTGCAGCCGCTCGAGCAGGAGTGCGAACCGGCGCGGGTCCGCGCGGAGGAGCTGCACGGCGCCGCGGCCGTGCCAGTGCTGGAGCGCGAGGTGCTCGTGCTCGGCCTCCTCGTGCGGCCAGCCGACCTTCAGGACGGCCGGACGGCCCGACGGGGTGCGCACGGGGACGACGACGGCGGCGTACCCGTGGGTCGGCTCGCCGTCGACCGACAGCTCCCACTCCCCCACGAGGTCGCCGACCAGCGCCGGCAGCCGGTCGAGGAACGACTCCCACTCCGGCCCGCGAGCGGCGAACGCGAGGAGGCCGTCCGGGAGCCTGATCACGTCGCCCGGATCCAGTGGTCCGGTGCGACCTCGGGCTTGCCGGGCACCGGCTCCTCGGTCTCGACCCAGGCGTCACCCCAGGCCTCGGTGGCGACCACGCGCCAGAACGCGGCGGCGCGGTCGTTGCCGCCCTGGAAGGGGACCTCCCACCCGCCCGGGTGCCGAGACATCACGTCGCGTGCGAAGCGGCGACCGAGTCCGCCGCGGCGCGCGGCCGGGACGACGAAGAACGCCTGCATCGTGCAGGTGCCGGAGCCGACGCCGCGCACCGTGGCGAACGCGACGGGAGCGTCCTCCCCGGTCTGCGGGTGCGGCTGCCAGACGAGGTAGCCGACCCCGTCCGGTCGTGGGTACTCGTCCAGCCAGGCGTGCTGGTAGCGACCGTCGGCGTACGGGAAGCCGTTGACGACGGTGCCCAGGTCGTGGCGGAAGTCCTGCCATAGCCAGGCGACGATCTGCCACTCGTGGTCGGCGACCGGCCGGACGATCACTTCTTGGACTTCTCCGAGGGCTGCGTGGTGGAGAGCGCCGCGATGAACGCCTCCGGCGGGACCTCGACGGTCCCGATGTTCTTCATCCGCTTCTTGCCGGCCTTCTGCTTCTCCAGCAGCTTGCGCTTGCGGGTGATGTCGCCGCCGTAGCACTTGGCGAGCACGTCCTTGCGGATCGCGCGGATGTTCTCGCGGGCGATCACGCGCGCGCCGATCGCGGCCTGGATCGGCACCTCGAACTGCTGGCGCGGGATCAGGTCCTTGAGCTTGCCGGCCATCATCACGCCGTAGGAGTACGCCGCGTCCTTGTGCACGATCGCCGAGAAGGCGTCGACCGGCTCGCCCTGCAGGAGGATGTCGACCTTGACGAGGTCGGCCGCCTGCTCCCCGGAGCGCTCGTAGTCGAGGGAGGCGTAGCCCTTCGTCCGCGACTTCAGCTGGTCGAAGAAGTCGAAGACGATCTCGCCCATCGGCAGGGTGTAGCGCATCTCGACGCGGTCCTCGGAGAGGTAGTCCATGCCCTGGAGGTTGCCGCGCTTGGTCTGGCAGAGCTCCATGATCGTGCCGATGTAGTCGCTCGGCGACAGGATCGTCGCCTTCACGACCGGCTCGCGGACCTCGGCGATCTTGCCCTCGGGGTACTCGCTCGGGTTGGTCACGACGAGCTCCGAGCCGTCGTCCATCACCACGTCGTAGACGACGTTGGGTGCGGTCGAGATCAGGTCGAGGTTGAACTCCCGCTCGAGGCGGTCGCGGGTGATCTCCATGTGCAGGAGGCCGAGGAAGCCGATCCGGAAGCCGAAGCCGAGCGCGCCGGAGGTCTCCGGCTCGAAGGTCAGCGCCGCGTCGTTGAGCTGGAGCCGCTCGAGCGCGTCGCGCAGCGTCGGGTAGTCGTCGCCGTCGATCGGGTAGAGGCCGGAGTAGACCATCGGGTTCGGGTGCTTGTAGCCGCCGAGCGCGTCCGTGGCGCCGTTGTGCTGGCTGGTGACGGTGTCGCCGACCCGGGACTGGCGGACATCCTTCACGCCGGTGATCAGGTAGCCGACCTCGCCGACCCCGAGGTCGCCGGCCTTCACCGGCTCGGGGCTGATCACGCCGACCTCGAGCATCTCGTGCACGGCGCCCGTCGACATCATCTTGATCCGGTCGCGGTGCGTGAGCTTGCCGTCGACGACCCGGACGTAGGTCACCACGCCGCGGTAGGTGTCGTAGACGGAGTCGAAGATCAGGGCGCGCGGCGCCGCGTCGGCGTCACCGACCGGGGCCGGGGTCTGCTTGACGATCTCGTTGAGCAGGCCGGGCACGCCGACGCCGGTCTTGGCGCTGACCCGCAGCACGTCGGCGGGGTCGCAGCCGACCAGGCCGGCGAGCTCCGCGGCGTACTTCTCCGGGTTGGCGCCGGGCAGGTCGATCTTGTTGAGCACCGGGATGATGTGCAGGTCGGCGCCCATGGCGAGGTAGAGGTTGGCGAGGGTCTGCGCCTCGATGCCCTGCGCCGCGTCGACGAGCAGGATCGCGGCCTCGCACGCCTCGAGCGAGCGGGACACCTCGTAGGTGAAGTCGACGTGGCCGGGCGTGTCGATCATGTTGAGCACGTAGGTGCCCGGCTCGGCGCCCTCGTCGTTGTCGGCCGGCACCGTCCAGGGCATCCGGACGGCCTGGCTCTTGATCGTGATGCCCCGCTCGCGCTCGATGTCCATGCGGTCGAGGTACTGGGCGCGGGCGGCCCGCTCGTCCACGACACCGGTGAGCTGGAGCATCCGGTCGGCGAGCGTCGACTTGCCGTGGTCGATGTGCGCGATGATGCAGAAGTTGCGGATGATCGCGGGGTCGGTCTGCCCCGGGCGGGGCGCAGCAGCGTTGGGCACAGACGTCTCTCGGGTCACGTACGGGGGGCGTCGTCATTCTCCCACAGAGGTACGCCGGTCGCCGCGTCCGCGCAGCCGCCGCCACCCGTCCGCCACCCGGTCCGCGACGAGCAGGAGCAGCAGCGGGAAGTAGCTGGTCTGCGGAACGGCGAGGGTGACCACCAGGGCGAGCGCGAGCATCGCGACGTTGGCCGCGCCGTTGACCGGATCGGCGTCGTTCTGTCCGTCGGTCAGGGCGGGGTGACGCTCCACGTAGGCCTCGACCAGCGTCAGGAGGACGACCGAGAGCACCATCGTGCCGATGTAGAGGACCTTGGTGGCCCGGTCGTCGGCCGACTCGGCGACCAGCGCGGTCGGGAACGGGAGGAACACGATGGTCAGCGCCCAGAGCAGCAGCAGCTGCGCGACCCTCCGGTCGTAGCCGAGCACGTGCCGGACCGCATCGTGCTGGACGAACCAGAGCCGCGCGATGACCGCGAAGCTGAGCAGGAAGGCCCAGATCTCGGCCTGGTTCTCGCGGAGCAGGTCGGCGACAGAGCCGTACTCCTCGATGTCGGCCGTCAGCTCGACGAGGGGCAGCACCAGCAGCGTGATCGCGATCGCGACGATCGCGTCGATGAACGTGATGAACCGCTCGAAGCCGCGGTCCCGCTCGGTGTCGGACACAGCCGCAGCGTAGTGAAGGATTGGGACATGCCCGCAGCACCTGTCCCGACGACGATCCCGCACGGCCGCACGGCGCGGCGCCTCGAGTGGTCACACCTGCCTCCGCAGATCCGGGCTCTCATCTCGCGGAGGTGCGGCTCGCCCGTTGTGGATGCCGCCTCGCAGGGTGCGGGCTTCACCCCCGGCTTCGCCTCGGTGCTGACCTGTGAGGACGGGTCGCGGCACTTCGTGAAGGCCGCGTCCGTGCGGGCGCAGCGGATGTTCGCCGAGGCCTACCGCGAGGAGGCCCGCAAGCTGGCACTGCTGCCACCGACCGCGCCCGCCCCGCGACTGCTCTGGTCGCTCGCAGACGAGGACTGGGTGGTCCTCGGGATCGAGCACGTCGACTCGCGGCCCCCGCGCCGGCCGTGGCAGGTCGCCGACCTCGCCGCCTGCCTGGCCATGACCGAGCAGATGGCGGACGGCCTGACACCCGCTCCGGCCGGGGTCGACGGCGAGTCGTTCGTCGCCGAGTTCGCCGACTGGCCGGCGTACTGGGAGAAGGTGCGCGCCGACCTCCCCGACCTGCCGGGTCTCGCCGAGCACCTCGACGACGCGGCCGCCCTGGCCGCTCGCTTCGCCGAGGTCGCGGACGGCACGACGCTGGTGCACACCGACATCCGCGACGACAACCTGCTGCTCGCCGCGGACGGCCGGGTGCTGCTCTGCGACTGGAACTGGCCGGTCGTCGGCGCCGCGTGGCTGGACACCGTCTTCCTGATGATCGGACCGCGCGGCGACGGCCTGGACGTCGACGCCGTCCTCGCCGCGGCTCCCCTGACCCGGGACCTGCCCGCCGAGTCGATCGACGTCGTGATCGCCCTGGTCACGGGATACTTCCTGATGTCGGCGGCCCAGCCGGTGCCCCCGACCTCGCCGTACATCCGGGACGCGCAGCGGTGGCAGGGCGAGGTCTGCTGGCGCTGGCTCGCGGAGCGTCGTGGCTGGCTCTGAGCGGGCCGGCCACGGTTTTGGCGGTATCGAACCCCACTGCTAACGTTGTCCGTCGCGCCACGAGTGGTCTCACCGTGCGCGCACCCCGACGTAAAACGACCGAACCATCATCGACGCGAAGGCACACCAGTGGCGAACATCAAGTCCCAGATCAAGCGCAACAAGCAGAACGAGAAGGCGCACGAGCGCAACAAGGCCGTCAAGACCGGCCTGAAGTCCGCCGTCCGCAAGTTCCGCGAGGCCGCCGAGGCCGGCGACAAGGACCAGGCCGTCAAGCTCGGCCAGGACGCCGCCAAGAAGCTCGACAAGGCCGCCTCCAAGGGCGTCATCCACAAGAACCAGGCCGCGAACCGCAAGTCCGCGATCGCCAAGAAGGCCGCTTCGCTCTGATCCACCCCGCCGCCCTCACGGGCGGCACGTCGGTCGTTTCCACTGACCCGTCAGATCTCAGATCTGGCGGGTCAGTGTCGTCTCCGGACCTTTGTCGAGCGGGGATCGACTAGCGGGGATCGCGCAGCGCGGTCACGGTGAGCACCAGCCGCTCGAGCGTGTACGACGCGTCGCTCGCGGCGCCCTTGATGTCGGCGTCGGCCCGGGCGATCGCCTGGATCGCTCGGGCGATGCCGCCGTCGGACCAGCCGCGGGACTGGTCGCGGATGGTGCGCAGCTTCCACGGCGGCACCCCCACCTCGCGAGCCAGGTCGGCCTCGCGCATCCCGCGCGGCGCGGACCTGTAGCGCGCCACCCCGCGGGCGCCGCCGGCGAACGCGGACGTGACCAGCACCGCCGCCGTACCGCCGTCGAGCGCCCAGCGCAGCTCCTCCAGCGCCTCGGTCCGGCGCCCCCAGAAGGCGGCGTCGGCGACCGCGAACGACTTGGCCTCGGCCCGGCCCCCGAAGTACTGCTTCACCTTCTCGGCGGTGATCGACTGGCCGGCGAAGTCGCTGGTCAGCTGGTCCGCTGCCGCCGCGAGCGAGCGCAGGTCCTGCCCGACCGCCTGCACGAGGAAGTCGGCGGCGTCGGGATCGATCGTCGCCCCGTGACCCCGGACCTCGGAGGCCACGAAGCTGGGGTACTCCGACGGGCGCAGCTCGCCGGACTTCGACTCCGTGACGGTGTCGATCTTGCGCAGCTTGGTGAGCGTGCCACTGCCCTTCTGCCCGCCGCCGTGCACGAGCACGAGCGCGACCTCCTCCGACGGGGCGGCGGCGTACGCCAGCAGCCCGTCGACCGACTCTTCGGGGAGGTTCTCGAGGCCACGGACCACCACGCACCGGATGCTGGAGAACAGCGAAGGCGCCGCCAGCTCGCCCAGCGTCGCCAGGGAGAGGTCCGAGCCGACCGTCTCGGAGAACTCCGACTCGGAGTCGAAGTGCCGGACGCTGTCGCGGACCGCTGCGACGGTGCGCTCGTTGAGGAACTCCTCCTTGCCGGTCACCAGCGTGACCCGACCGAGGACGTCTGCCGCGCGCGGCTGTGAAGGACCTGCCATGGTGCGGCAAGCCTGCCACAGCGCACCGACGTCCGGAGCGCTGGTCGGTGCGGGGCGATTCAGCCGTTTCGCTTCACCGGGACCGCGTCCGACCGATGGAGGTGAGGTGAACCGTGTCCTCGCCGCTGCCCTCCTGCTCGCCCTGTCGACGCCGATGCTCGGTGGTGCGCCGGCCGAGGCGGCCCCAACAGGAGTCCCGGTCGCCGGCCCCTGGGGCATCGCGGTGGACCCGACCGCCGACACGGCGTACGTCGTCGGTCGCTCCACGAACTCACTGCGCGAGATCGGCGGCGACGGCACGGCCGGCGCGACCGCCCCCGTGGGCAGCTTCCCGCTCGGCGCGGCCTACAACCCGGTCAACGGCTACGTCTATGCCGCCAACTACAGCAGCGGCAGCGTCACCGTCGTCGACCCGAGCACGATGACCGTGGTCACCACCGTCGCGACCACCGGTCTCGGTGCCGTCGGCTCCAACCCCTACTGGGTCGCCGTGGACGAGACCACCGGCACCGTCGTGGTCAGCTTCTACTCCGCCGGGGCCACGATCGGCGTGATCAACCCGGTCACGCACGCCCTGACCTCGCTGGCCCTGCCGGTCGGCCAGAGCGGCGACTCGCACGTCGGCGCCGCGGTCGACTCCGTTCGGCACGTCGCCTACGTCTCGGACTCCACCGCGGGCCTCGTCGACGTCGTCCCGCTGTCCGGCGCAGCACCGTCGACGATCGCCGTCGGCGGCAGCCCGGCCGGTCTCGCGTACGCCGACGGGCGCCTCTACGTCGGCTTCGCGTCCGGCACCACCCTCAAGGTCGTCGACGTCGACCACGGCAACGCCGTCACATCGGTGCCGGTGGGCAACACGCCGTCCGGCGTGGCCGTGGCGCCGGGATCCGACGCCGTCTTCACCACCAACAACGGCGACGGCACCCTGTCCGTCGTCGACGGCCGGACCGGCACGACCACGAACACGATCACCCCGAACGCCGTCAACGACTACCTGACCTGGCCCGCCGTGGACCCGACGCACCGTCGCCTCTACATCGGCGACTTCACCGCCGGCCGGGTGCTGATCGCCTCCCCCTCCGACACCGCCGTCGCGACGACGCTCACCCTGACGCCCTCGGCGAGCACCGCCCAGACGGGCGAGACCGTCACCTGGACCGCCACCCCCTCGACCGGCACCGAGCCGGTCACCTTCTACGACACCACCTCCGGCTCGACCGCGCTCCCCGGCTGCACCGACGTGCCCGTCGACGGGGGCACCGCGACCTGCACGGTGGCGTACCCCACGGCCGGATCCTTCACCGTGACCGCGCGCTCCGCCGAGCGGATATTCCTCTACGAGGCGGCCTCCTCGGCGCCCGGCGGCGTGACCGTCACGGCTCCGTCGATGACGCCCACCCCGACGCCGACGCCGACCCCGACCACCTCGCCCACCGCACCCGCCCCGGCAGCGCCGGCCCTGCACGGCCCGAGCTCCCGCCACCTGCCGACCGGCGAGGTCGGCGCGCGGTACGCGGGCCGGCTCACCGCGGTGGGAGGCGTGCGGCCCTACACCTTCGCGGTCACCGCCGGGAGCCTGCCGCCCGGCCTCGGGCTGACGGCCGGCGGCCGGCTCCAGGGCCGTCCGACCCGTCCCGGCGCGCGCACGGCCACCGTCGAGGTGACCGACGCCGCTGGCACCACCGCCGAGCGCGACCTCACGATCACGGTCCGGCGCGCCACGGCCGCCACCCTGCCGGCGATCGACCGCGCGGGCCAGGTCGCGCCGCCGACGCACCCGACGTCGTACCGCGGGCCGGAGCGTCGTACGACCGCCTGGCGGGCGACCGCCGGCGGGGTCGACGCCTATCCGGTGCAGCGCATGCGCGGCCGCGACCTGGTGCGCGGCGAGGCCGCGACGCTCAGCGGCGACGGCCTCTTCGCCTTCGACAGCGCGCGGCTGACCGCGACCGGGCGGGCCCAGGTCCGGGCCCTCGCCGTCGTCCTGCGGGCCCGGGCCCGGGCGGTGCGCTGCGAGGGCTTCACCGACTACGCCGGCTCCCGCCGGCACGAGCTGGTGCTCTCCCGCCAGCGGGCGGCGGCCGTCTGCTCCGCACTGGTGCGGATGCGCGCCGGCGTCCGCGCGTCCTCGATCGGCTACGGGCCGGACCGCCCGGCCGTCGTCGGAGGCAGCGCGACCGGCCGCAAGGAGAACCGCCGCGTCGTCGTGCTGGTGACCCGCTAGCCCGTTCCTCTCAACGGGTCGCCGTGGCCAGGTCGCCGCGCTCGACGACGACCGCGAGGTCGCCCTGCTGGTCGGTGCGGAGCACCCGGGTGCCGGCGGCCTCGAGGGGGGCCAGGGCGGCCTCGGCGGGGTGGCCGTAGTCGTTGTCGGCCCCCACGCTGACCAGCGCGACCCGCGCCCGCAGCGACAGCAGCCACGGCTCGTCCTGGTAGCGGCTGCCGTGGTGCGGCACCTTCAGCACGTCCACCGTCAGCCCCGGCAACGCCTGCGCGAGCGCCGCCTGCCCCTCCGGCTCGACGTCGCCCGTGAGCAGGATCCGGACCCCGTGCACCTCGGCCAGCAGCACCACGCTGGCTTCGTTGGCCGTGCTGCCGTCACCGGGTCCGGTCGTCGGAGCCCCCGGCGGCGGCCAGAGCGCCTGGAGGGTCACGGCGCCGATCCGCCGGGTCGCGCCGTACGGCGCCGGGCTGGGTGTCAGGCCTGCCTCCCCAGCCACCGAACCGACCTCGCCGACACCGCCGGGCGGGTCGAGCAGGGTCGTCGTCTCCACCGCACCGACCTGGCGGTCCTCGAAGACCCCCGACAGCCCGTCGACGTGGTCGGCGTGGAAGTGGGTCAGCACCACCAGCGGCACCTCCTCCACGCCCAGCCCGTCCAGGCAGCGGTCGACCGCGACCGGGTCGGGGCCGCTGTCGACGACGACGGCGGCGCCGGGCCCGGCGTTCAGGACGAGTGCGTCGCCCTGCCCGACGTCGCAGGCCACCAGCACCCAGCCCGGTGGCGGCCAGCCCGGCGACGGCGGCCGCACGCACACCGCCAGCACGACCAGCAGGCAGCAGCCGACCCCGGTGACGGGCCTGCGGAGGAGGAACGGTCCGACCACGGCGATCGCCACGACGACGACCGTCAGGACGCTCAGGGCGAGCACGCCGGTCCCCCACTCCAGCGCCGCGGTCGGCAGGGCCGCGCCGCGGGTCGCCACCGCGATGATCCACGCCACGCACCACCCGGCCAGCGTCCCCAGCAGCCGCCCGACGGCCGGGAGCACCAGACCCACCAGCCCGGCGACCAGCCCGAGCACCGTCGCCGGGCCGACGACCGGCGCTGCCGCGAGGTTGGCCACGACGGCGACCAGGCTCACTTGTCCGGACAGCCCGGCGACCACCGGGGTGCAGGCCAGCTGCGCGGCGGACGGTACGGCGATCGCCTCGGCCGCCCACCGGGGCAGCCACCGGGCGAGCGCGTCCCGCCACCCCGGGGCGAGCAGGACGATCCCGGCGGTGGCCAGCACCGAGAGAGCGAAACCCGCCTGCACCGCCAGCCCCGGTTGCACGAGCAGCAGCACCACGACCGCCACGCCCAGGGCGCGGGCGCCGCGACGCCGACCGTCGGCACCGAGGGCGAGGAGCGCCACCGATCCCATGACGGCCGCACGCAACACGCTCGGCTCGGTCCGGGCCAGGAGCACGAAGCCGACGATGCCCAGCGCACCGACGACGAGCAGCGACCGGCCACGCAGCCCGGCCCAGCGCGCGAGCACGAGCAGGAAGCCGACCACGAGCGTGAGGTTGGTGCCCGAGACCGCGAGCAGGTGGGTCAGCCCGGTCGTCCGGAAGTCGTCGGCGAGGGTCTCGGCCAGCCCCGCGTCGTCGCCGTCGACCAGCGCCGGCACCAGCGCGCGCTGGTCGGCCGGCCGGTGGGCGACCGACTCCCGGATCGCGGCTCGCACCGCCGCGGCGCCGCGCCACCACACGTCCGGGGCGGCGACGACCTCGGGAGGGCCGCGCGCCGACAGCACGGCCGCGAGGTCGTCGTCGTCCGCCGGGCCGAGGCGACCGGTCGCTCGCACCCGTGCGCCCAGCGGCACGTCGAGCCAGTCGGCATCCCCGATCACCACGACCGGCGCGGCGGTCGCGTAGGTCGAGCCGCGGCCGGTCACCTGACGGAGCTCGAGCCGGGTCACCACCAGGTCGCCGTAGCGGGCCGAGACCTTCCGCGGGTCGGACCGGACGGTGCCGACCACGCGGACCACGGCGCCGTCGGCGGCGAGGACGCCGACCGGGCTGTGGTCGACCTGGTCGAGCCGGAGCACGGTGACGGTCCCGGCGGCTGCGAGCACCAGGAGCGCCCCGACCGCCGTGCGCGCCGTCGCGACCGCGACCCGCCGACGCGCCAGCCAGACCGCGCCGAGGCCCGCGACCAGGGTGAGGAGCGTCCACCACCCCACCCACCGGCCGAGGCCCGCCCCCGCCCAAGCCGCGCCGGCGAGGGCGAGCATCCGCAGGTCGGGCCGGTCCACCTCAGACCGTCACGTAGGGGGTGATCTGGGCGAGTGTCGCGTCGCCGATGCCGTCGACCTCGAGCAGCTCGTCGACCGACGAGAAGCCGCCGTGCTCGGTGCGCCACGCCAGGATCGACTGCGCGGTCACCGGCCCGACCTCGGGCAACGCCTCGAGCTCCGACTGCGTGGCCGCGTTCAGGTTGACCAGCGGCCCTCCCGGGGCGCCGGCGGTCGCCGCGGTCGCGCCCCCGGCCGGTGCGGCCGGGCCGCCCACGACGACCTGCTCGCCGTCGACGAGCACCCGCGCGAGGTTGAGGGACGAGAGGTCCACGCGCGGTGGTGTCCCGCCCGCCGCCTCGAGGGCGTCGACCACCCGGGCACCCACGTCGAGGACCACGATGCCGGGATGGCGCACCTTCCCGGTCACGTCGACCGTCACCGAGGTGGCCGCGACGGTGCCGGCCGTGCCGGACGTGCCCGCCGCGGCCGGAGACGCGTCCGCGAGCGGCGCGGCTGCCCCGGACACCGACGGCCCGGTCGGCGCGACCGGCGCTTCCAGGCGCTCCGGATCGCCGCGCACCAGCCACCACCCGGTCACGGCGAGGCCGACGGCCACGAGCACGGCGACGATCGCGAGCTGGCTCGGACCGAGCGCGACCCGGCCCCGCAACGCGTCCGGCAGCAGGCCCGGTCCCGAGCCTCGTCGCGCCGCGTGTCGGCCCACGGCCGGCACGACCGGCGGCAGCTCGAGGGGCTCGTCCGACCGGGGCTCCGGGAGCGGGTCGGGCACCGCCCGCAACGGTCGGATGCGGGTGTGGTCCGCCAGCCAGGGCTCGTCAGCGGCGGGTCCCGGGGGCTCGTCCGGGCGGGTCTCGGCGAGCTCGGCGGTCAGCGATGCGAGCCGCCGGGCGACAGCCTCCCGGTGGTCGGCTCGAGGTCGGAGAGAGGTCATGCCGCGACGCTAGGCAGCGTCACCGACCGCGGGACGAGCAGCGGCGTACGTCTGTGGAGAACCCGGTGCCGACCGGCTCCTGTGGACGGTTCCTGGCTGCGGCGCGACCCGACGGGCCTACGGGCGCGGCGCCACGCAGACGGCGATCATGCCCGGGCCCACGTGGGCGCCGAGCACCGCGCCGAGCTCGCCGCACCAGACCTCGCGGCCCTCGAGGTTCTCCTCCAGACGCGTCGCCAGCTTCTCGGTGAGCACGCCCGCGCGGTCGGGGTTGGCGAGGTGGGCGACGCACACGTCGACCGGCACGTCGCCGGCGCGCTGCACGGCCAGCTCCTCGAGCCGGGCCAGCGCCCGGGTCGAGGTCCGGACCCGCTCCAGCGAGGCGACCTTGCCGTCCTCGATCTGGAGCAGGGGCTTCACCGCCAGGGCGCCGCCGAGGAGCGCCGCGGCCGCGCCGATGCGCCCGCCTCGGCGCAGGTACTCCAACGTGTCGACGTAGAAGAGCGAGGACGACGCGGCCGCCCGCTCGCGCGCTGCGGCCGCCGCCTCATCGGCCGTGCCACCCGCGTCGACGACGTCCGCAGCCGTCAGCGCCGCGTACCCGGTCGCCACGCCCACCTGGCGGCTGTCCACGGGGATCACCCGCACCGAGGCGTCGCGGGCGGCCAGCTGTGCCGACTCGAAGGTGCCGCTCATGTCTCCCGAGAGGTGCACCGACACGATCTCGGTCGCGCCGTCGCGAGCCGCCTGCTCGTAGACGTCGAGCAGCATGGCCGGGCCCGGTCGCGACGTGCTGACCGGGCGCCACTCCTTGAGCGCGGCCGCCACCAGCTCGGGCGTCGCACCGTCGGCCCCCTCGTCGTAGACCGTCGCGCCGATCACGACCTGGAGAGGTACGACGACGATCCCTCGCTCCGCCGCCAGCTCCGGCGGGAGACTCGCGGTGGAGTCGGTGACGATCGCGACCGGCATGCGGGGAAGGGTACCGGGGCAGAACTCGGGTGCCTGGCGTCCGTCCGACCTCTAGGCTGCGCGGACGCCCGCCGCTCCCGAGAGTCCGATGCCGATGTCCCCCTCGACCATCATCTTCAGCTCCGACGACGGCGCCCACGTCGACGAGACGCGGCCCGAGCTGTCCGACATCGGACGCTACGGCCGGATGCTCGTCCGCCGCTTCGTGAGCCAGGCGCGTGCCTCCGAGCAGCCGTCCTTCCGCTCGATCATCGGCGACCACCTGGGCATCGACCCCGACGACCTCCCGGTGGTCGAGGAGCGCTGGCCGGCGTACGAGCACGTCAACGTCCAGTCGGCGCTGGACGCCTGGCTCGGCGAGGCCGGGCGCGAGCACCGGATGATCGGCCTCGCCGACTACCGCCACCGCGGCTCCTTCGGGCTGGCCGACCTCCTCGGCCAGTCCGCGATGGAGCGGATGCACGGCCCGCGGCCCGGCAACGTGTCGCGCACCAGCCTGCCGAGCGGACCGGCAGGCGAGACCACCGACTGCGTGCGGGCCGCGGTCGTGCTCGCCACGCTCGGCGACGACCGGCTCGCGCTCCTCTACCGAGGCGCCGACCCCGACAGCGAGATGCGCGGCGTCACCGTCGAGGTCGTCGCGACCCGTCCGGAGCTGGCCACCGAGCTGACTGGCGCGCTGCGCCGGCTGGCGCTCGAGCTCAACGTCTACCGCGGCCAGGTGGTCTCGTTCGGGCACAGCATGTTCGGGGAGCGCTCGTCCCTGCTGCGCTTCCACGAGCGACCGCGGCTGTCCGCCGAGGACCTCATCCTCCCGGCCGACACCTTCGCCGACGTACGTCGCCAGGTCGTCGGCGTCGCGCGCAACAGCACACGGCTGCGCGCGGCCGGCCAGCACCTCAAGCGCGGACTGCTGCTCTACGGGCCGCCCGGCGTCGGCAAGACCCACACCGTCCGCTACCTCGTCAGCGAGCTGGTCGGCACCACGATCGTGGAGCTGACCGGGGAGACGCTCGGTGCGATCCGCGACGCCTGCTCGATCGCCCGGAGCCTGCAGCCGGCGATGATCGTCGTGGAGGACGTCGACCTGATCGCCCAGGAGCGGGACCACTACGGCGGCGAGACGCCGCTGCTCTTCACGCTCCTCAACGAGATGGACGGGCTCGCCGAGGACGCCGACGTGGTGTTCCTGCTGACCACCAACCGGGCCGACCTGCTCGAGCCCGCCCTCGCCTCCCGCCCCGGCCGCGTGGACCAGGCCGTCCACATCGACGTGCCCGACCGCGACGCCCGCCACCGCCTGGTGGAGCTGTACGCCGGCCGGCTCGAGGTGGACCTCGGCCGCATCGAGGACGTGCTCGACCGCACGGACGGCGTCACCGCGTCGTTCCTCAAGGAGCTGCTGCGGCGTGCCGCCGTCGTGGCCGCCGATCGCCAGGACGCCCCCGACGACGACACCGCCCTGGCGGTGTCGGCCGACGACCTCGAGGCAGCCCTGGACGACCTGCTCGACACCCGCAACCAGATGACCCGCGCCGTGCTCGGCTTCCGCGAGGAGTGAGCAGGTTCAGACGACGACGTTGACCAGCTTCGGTGCGCGCACGATCACCTTGCGCACCGGACGGCCGTCGATCGCCCGGACCACGGCCGGGTCGGCCATCGCCAGCTGCTCCAGGTCGGCCTCGGAGATGTCGGGGGCGACGTCCAGGCGGGCCTTGACCTTGCCCTGGATCTGGACGACCGCGACCACCGACTCCTCGACCAGCAGCGCCGGGTCGACGCTCGGCCAGCCGGCGCGCGCGACGGTCGGCTCGTGGCCCAGCCGCTCCCACATCTCCTCCGCGGTGTACGGCGCCACCAGCGACAGCAGGATCGCCACCGCCTCGGTCGCCTCGCGCACGGCCGGGTCCTCGGGACCGCAGCCGGAGTCGATCGCCTTGCGGGTCGCGTTCACCAGCTCCATGACGCGGGCGACCATGACGTTGAAGCGGTAGGCCTCGACCAGCTCGGCCGCGTCGTGCACGGTCCGCGCGGTGACCCGGCGCAGGGCGACGTCGCCGCCCTCCGGCGACGCGCCGACCTCCGACGCGACGTCGCCCGACAGCCGCCAGGCACGCTGCAGGAACCGCAGCGATCCGGCCGGTGACATGTCGGCCCAGTCGATGTCGTCCTCCGGCGGGCCGGCGAAGACCAGGGTCAGGCGTACGGCGTCCACTCCGAACTCCGCAAGTTGGTCCCCCAGACTGACGCCGTTGCCCAGCGACTTGCTCATCTTCTTGCCGCGGTTGATGACGAAGCCCTGGTTCAGCTGCGCGGCGAACGGCTCACCGACCTCCAGCATCCCCATGTCGCGCAGCACCTTGGTGAAGAAGCGCGCGTACAGCAGGTGCAGCACGGCGTGCTCCACGCCGCCCACGTAGATGTCGGCAGGCATCCACGCGTTGGCCTTCGCGACGTCGAACGGCCCGTCGGCGTACGTCGGCGAGCAGTAGCGCAGGAAGTACCACGACGAGTCGACGAAGGTGTCCATCGTGTCGCTGTCGCGCTTCGCCGGACCCCCGCACGTCGGGCACTCGACGTCGACCCAGTCGGAGGCGGCCGCCAGCGGCGAC
The DNA here is from genome assembly GCF_001425175.1 of Nocardioides sp. Root1257. GTDB lineage: Bacteria > Actinomycetota > Actinomycetes > Propionibacteriales > Nocardioidaceae > Nocardioides. The sequence goes on from NZ_LMDV01000002.1 coordinate 132,716, forward strand.
ACGCCCTTCGGCTTCAGGTCGGCGCCGCGCAGCTCCGGCAGCTCCAGCGGCAGCTGGTCGTACGGTACGGCGACCTCGCCGTCCTTCTCGCAGTGGATGATCGGGATCGGGACGCCCCAGTAGCGCTGGCGGCTCAGCAGCCAGTCGCGCAGCCGGAAGTTGACCGCGCCCCGGCCGGCGCCCTGCTGCTCCAGGAAGTCGATGGTCGCCCGCTTGGCCTCCGCGACGCCCAGGCCGTTGATGTCCAGGGGCGCCTCGACGCCGGGTGCCGGCGAGTTGATCGCCGGGCCCTCGCCGTGGAAGGCCTCGCCCTCGAAGCCCTCGGGGGTCTGGGTCGTGCGGACGATCTCCAGACCCATGACCGTGGCGAACTCCCAGTCGCGCTGGTCGCCGCCGGGCACGCCCATGACCGCGCCGGTGCCGTAGTCGGCCAGCACGTAGTCGGTCGCCCAGACCGGGATCTGCGTGCCGGTCACCGGGTTGGTCGCGGTGACGCCCAGGTCGACGCCGGTCTTGGGACGGTCGGCGGACAGCCGCTCGATCTCCGTCTCCTTGCGGATCTCCTCGCGGTAGGCCTCGAAGGCCGCGCGCTGCCCGTCGGTCACCAGCTCGGCGGCCAGCGGCGAGTCGACCGCGACGACCATGAACGTGGTGCCGAAGATCGTGTCCGGGCGCGTCGTGTAGACGGTGACCGGCTCGTCGCGGCCCTCGATCGCGAACGAGACGTGCGCGCCCTCGGAGCGGCCGATCCAGTTGCGCTGCGCGGCGACGACCCGCGCCGGCCAGGTCGCCTCCAGGTTGTCCAGCTCGTCCAGCAGCTCCTGGGCGTACTGCGTGATCTTGAAGTACCACTGGGTCAGCTCGCGCTTGGTGACCTCGTGGCCGCACCGCTCGCAGCGGCCGTCGACGACCTGCTCGTTGGCCAGCACCGTCTGGTCGTTGGGGCACCAGTTGACCGGGCTGTTCTTGCGGTAGGCCAGCCCCTGCTCGCGGAACTTCAGGAACAGCCACTGCGTCCAGCGGTAGTACTCCGGGTCGGAGGTGTGCAGCCGGCGCGACCAGTCGAAGGAGATGCCGTAGCGCTTGAACGACTCGTACTGCGTCTCGATGTTGGCGTAGGTGTAGGTCGCGGGGTGCTCGTCGTTGCGGATCGCGGCGTTCTCGGCCGGCAGGCCGAAGGAGTCCCACCCCATCGGGTTCAGGACCTCGAAGCCCTGCTGCCACCAGTAGCGTGCGATGACGTCGTGCAGCGCGGTGACCTCGGCGTGACCCATGTGCAGGTCACCGCTCGGGTAGGGGAACATCGTCAGCGCGTACTTCTTCTCGCGCGGCGAGTCGTCGTCAGCGCGGAACGGCTCCAGCCGCTCCCACACCGGCAGCCACTTGTCCTGGACGGCGCGTACGTCGTACGTCGCCGGCTCGTCGTGCTCCTGCTCGCTCATCTCGTCTCTCTCCACGAACGTCTCGATCCTGCTCGACTGTGCTGTTCCGGCCCGAGGCACAAAAAAACCCCTCGGGCGTGAGGGGTGGCCGCACTGAGTAGGTGATCAGTGCGGCTGGCTAAGGAGCAGGGTCCTGCGCATGCGCCCAGGGTACCCGAACGTCAGGCCGGGGCCGGCGTCAACATCAGCGGCATCAGCTCGTGGACCTGGGCCGCCATCGCCTCGGCGGCGTCGGCAGTGCCCGTGAGGTGGCCGAGCAGGGCCTGCTGGAACAGCCCGTCGAGCACGCCGTACGCCGCGTGCGGGGTCATCACGGTCGGCCGGCCGGACAGCTCGGCGTACTTGCTGACCACCCGCCAGATCATGTCCTCGAGCGTCGCGTCGATCATCAGGACGGCCTCGCGGAGCTTGTCCTCGAACATGCTCTGGGTGCGGAGGTCGTACCAGAGCCGGTGCATCGGCGCCTCGTCGAGCAGGGTCTCGACCAGCTTGGCGGCGAACGCGTCGAGCAGGCCCTCCGCGGTCGTCGAGTCCTCCACGACCGCGTCGTAGCGGGTCACGCAGCGCGCCTTGTAGTAGCGGACGCAGTAGATGATCAGCTCGAACTTGTCGGCGAAGTAGTAGTGGACGACGCCGTGGCTGAACTCGGAGTTGTTGGCGATCTCGCGCAGGCTCGTGCGCGCGTAGCCGAGCTCACCGAGGGTCTGCAGGGCGGACTCCGCGAGCTGGTTGCGCCGCTCGTCGTACTTGTCCGCGGGCGCGCGTCGCGCCTCCTTGGTGCCTGCCACCGCTCGCCTCCTCTGCCGCCGTCCGGCCCTGGTCGGGCGTCACTGTACGCGACCCCCGCGGACCTCCGTCACCGATCTTGACGAGTGTCCAGAATTGTCTGGACGAATGTCCAACAAAGTCTTGACAGTCGTCAAGGGATCGGGCCTACGTTGTGACGGCCACCACTTCCATCCCCGAGGAGAGCTCCATGACCGCACTCGATCTCACCGGCCGCACGGCCCTCGTCACCGGAGGCGCCCAGGGCCTCGGCGAGGGCATGGCGCAGGCGCTGGCTGCGGCCGGCGCACGCGTCGTCGTCGCCGACCTGCAGGACGACCTCGGCGCGAAGGTCGCCGACTCGCTCGACGGCGACGGCCACGGCTTCGTGCACCTCGACGTCACCGACGAGAGCAGCTGGGAGAACGCGGTCACTGCTGCGGCCCAGGACTTCGGCGGCCTCGACGTCCTCGTCAACAACGCCGGGGTCGAGATCAGCAGCCTGATCGTGGACGTGGACCCGAAGGACATCCGCACGATGCTGGAGGTCAACGTCCTCGGCACCGCGCTCGGTCTCAAGTGGGGGCTGCGCGCGATGCGCCCCGACGGCGTCGCCGGCCAGGGCGGCAGCATCATCAACATCTCCTCGGTGGCCGCCACGATCGCCTTCCCCGGCATCCCGATCTACTCCGCCACCAAGTCGGCCGTCGACCGGATGACCCGGGTGGCGGCGATGGAGGCCGGCAAGCTCGGGTACGGCGTCCGCGTCAACTGCATCTACCCCGGCCTCGTCCCCACCGCGATGGGCCAGGGGCTCGCGGTCGACATGGCGAAGCTCGGGCTCTTCGGCTCCCCGGAGGAGGCCGTGGGCGCCGTCGTCGAGCTGACGCCGTCCGGGCGCCTCGGCGAGGTCGCCGACATGGCCGACGCCGTGGTGTTCCTCGCCTCCGACAGCGCCCGCTTCGTCAACGGCGTCGGCCTCCCGGTCGACGGCGGGATGGGGATGTGAGATGAGCGAGCCCAGCACCTCCTCCCGGAAGGTCGTCGTCTACGGCGCCTCCGGCTACACCGGCCGACTGATCTGCGAGTACCTCCGCGAGTACCACGTCCCGTTCATCGCTGCCGGCCGTGACGAGGGCCGGCTGAAGAGCTCGATGGAGTCGAGCGTCGCCGGCATCGAGACCGCCGACTACGAGGTCGTCGCGTGCGACGGAAGTCCCGAGGCGTTGGCCGACCTGCTCGACGGAGCCTCGGTCGTCCTCAACACCGTGGGGCCGTTCAGCCAGCTCGGACCGGCCGTCGTCGAGGCAGCGCTGGCCGCGGGCGTCCACTACACCGACACCACGGGCGAGCAGGACTGGCTGATCACGTGCGACGAGCAGTACGGCGCGGCGTACGCCGAGAAGGGGCTGCTGCTCGCCCCCGGGATCGCGCAGATGTACACGACCGGTGAGATCGCCGCCGAGATCGCACTCGAGAGGCCCGGCCTCGACACGCTCGACATCGCGGTGTTCTGGGGTGGCAGCCCCACCGTGGCGTCGACGCTGACCATCCTGGTCAACGCGGCGCTGGCCGGCGCGTACTACCTCGAGCAGAACCAGTACGCCCCCTGGGACCCGGACGCCGGTCTCTACCAGCTCGCCATCCCGGGCCAGCACGAGCTCGCGCTGGCCCTGCCGTGGGGCGGCACGTCGCACCCGGTCTGGTACCGACGCGACCCCCGCGTCGCCAACTGCAAGGTGCTCGGCGGCGTCTTCAACAAGCCGTTGATGCTCGGGGTGCCGCAGATCGTGGCGGCCGCCGTCGAGGCGACCAAGGACATGGAGCCGGACGAGAAGTACGCCGCGCTGACCGCCACCGCCTCGCAGGTGATGAGCCAGATGCCCCCGCGCGAGAACCCGCGCGTCAACAAGTCGATGGACTCCGTGCACGCCTCCGGCCCGCTGGGGCGCGCGCACGTCGTCATCCACGGCAACCAGAACTACAAGCAGACCGGCGCGCTGCAGGCCTACGCGGCGTACTCGCTGCTGCAGCAGCCGCCGAGGCGGGTCGGCTTCGCGTCCGGGTGCCAGGCGTTCGGGCACCGCGAGCTCCTGGGAGTGCTGCGCAGCTTCGGTCTCGTCTCCGACCCGGTCGTCACCCTCGAGGGCTGACCGTGCGACTCGTCGACTACCTGGACAAGGGTGCGTCCCTCGGACCGGACGCACCCTGCCTGACGACCGACGGCGAGACGTGGTCGTACGCCGAGGTGCAGGAGCTCAGCGGCCGGATCGCGGCGGCGCTCGTCGAGGGCGGCGTACGCCCCGGCGACAAGGTCGCGATCCTGTCGGCCAACGACCCGCTCGCGTTCACCTGCGTGTTCGGGATCAGCCGCGCGGCTGCCGTCTGGTGCCCGATCAACCCGCGCAACGAGGCCGCCGAGAACCAGGAGCTCCTCGAGCTCTTCGAGTGCGTCACCTTGTTCTTCCAGGAGCGGTTCGCCCCGCTCGTGCAGCAGATCCGTGGTGACCTCCCCCAGCTCACCACCCTGGTCTGCCTCGACGGCCCGCCTCCTGAGGGAGTCCCCGGCGCGCTGTCGTGGGAGGACTTCGTGGCCGGCCACGTCATCGACATCCCCCCTGTCGATGACGTGGCCATGATCGTGGGGACCGGAGGCACGACCGGCCGACCCAAGGGGGTGATGCTGACCGGCACGAACCTGGAGACGATGACGGCCATCACCCTGATGAGCTACCCGTTCGAGGGTCGGCCGGTCTACCTCGCGCTCGCGCCACTCACCCACGCGGCAGGGGTGCTCTGCTTCCCGGTCCTCGCCCTCGGCGGCGAGGTCGTGGTGATGCGCTCCCCCGACGTCGGCGGCTTCCTCGAGCTCGTCGAGCGGCACCACGTCACGCACACGTTCCTGCCGCCGACGCTGATCTACATGGTGCTCGCGCACGAGGCGCTGGACACGACGGACCTGTCGTCGCTGCAGTGCTTCTGGTACGGCGCGGCCCCGATGTCGGCGACCCGGCTCGAGGAGGCGCTGGTGCGCATCGGGCCGGTCATGGGCCAGCTCTTCGGCCAGACCGAGGCGCCGATGATGATCTCGACGCTGCCACCGCGCGACCACTTCCGGCCCGACGGCAGCATCGCCCACGAGCGGCTGTCATCAGCGGGGCGACCGGCCCCGCTGGTGACGGTCTCCATCATGGGCGAGGAGGGCGCCCTGCTGGCTCGCGGCGAGCGCGGTGAGATCGTCGTGCGCAGCTCGCTGGTGATGGCCGGCTACCACCGCAACCCGGAGGCGACCGCCGAGGCGTCGGCGTACGGCTGGCACCACACGGGCGACATCGGCTACCTCGACGACGACGGCTTCCTGCACATCGTCGACCGGGCCAAGGACATGGTCATCACCGGCGGCTTCAACGTCTACTCGACCGAGGTCGAGCAGGCGCTGATGGCGCACCCGGACGTCCAGGACTGTGCCGTGATCGGGCTGCCCGACGAGAAGTGGGGCGAGCGGGTCGTCGCCGTGCTCCAGCTGCGGCCGGGGGCGCGCGTCGAGCCGGCCGAGGTCACCGCCTTCGTGAAGGAGCGCATCGGCAGCGTCAAGGCGCCCAAGCAGGTCGAGGTGTGGCCCGACCTCCCCCGGTCGAAGGTGGGCAAGGTGCTCAAGTCCGACATCCGGGCGTCGCTGTCGGCGTCGGCCTGAGGGGCGGCCTGCGGGGCGGTCTGCGGGCCGCGGCCCACCGATTGGTGACCAAACCGCAGATGGGAACGCTCCCGATCTGCGCTTGGTGACCAAACGTCGCGCCCGGTCGCGCCCGGCCGCCCGGACGCAGACGCGGAACGGTCCGGCATGATCGGCGCCATGACTGACGCACGCACCGTCCCCGACCTGTTCCGGCTCGACGGCAAGGTGGCGATCGTGACCGGGGCCTCCAGCGGGCTGGGGGTCGCGTTCGCCCAGGGACTGGCCGAGGCCGGCGCCGACCTCGTCCTCGGCGCGCGGCGGGTGGACCGGCTCGCCGACACGGCGAAGCTGGTCGAGGCGGCGGGACGCCGCGCGCTCACGGTCGCGACCGACGTCGCCGACCCGGACTCGTGCAGCAACCTGGTCGCGCTGGCGATGGAGGAGTTCGGGCGGGTCGACGTGCTGGTCAACAACGCGGGCATCGGTACGGCGGCGCCGGCGACCCGCGAGGCTCCCGAGGAGTTCCGCAAGGTGATCGACGTGAACCTCAACGGCTGCTACTGGATGGCCCAGGCCTGCGGCCGGGTGATGCAGCCGGGCTCCAGCATCATCAACATCAGCTCGGTGCTCGGCCTGACGACCGCGGGACTCCCCCAGGCGGCGTACGCCTCCTCGAAGGCGGGCCTGATCGGGATGACGCGCGACCTGGCCCAGCAGTGGACCGGGCGCAAGGGCATCCGGGTCAACGCGATCGCGCCCGGCTTCTTCGCCTCCGAGATGACCGAGCAGTACCCGCCCGGCTACCTCGAGTCGCAGCAGGCGCGCATCCCGGCCGGCCGCAAGGGCGACCCGGCCGAGCTCGCCGCCGCGGTCCTGTTCCTCGCCTCGGACGCCGGGGGCTACGTCACCGGTCAGACCCTCGCGGTCGACGGCGGCATGACCATCACGTGACTAACTGTTGTTTCTCTACTGATTTGATCTAGATTGGAACCTCCGCACCCTAGGAGGCCCCATGTCCGTGACCGATCAGCTCCTCGAGAACAACGAGAAGTTCGCCGCCGACTTCCACGGCCCGCTCCCCCTCCCGCCGGCCAAGCACGTCGCCGTGCTCGCGTGCATGGACGCCCGCATCAACGTCTACGCCGCCCTCGGCCTGGAGGACGGCGAGGCACACGTGATCCGCAACGCCGGCGGCGTCGTCACCGACGACGAGATCCGTTCGCTCGCGATCAGCCAGCGTCTGCTCGGCACCCGCGAGGTCGTGCTGATCCACCACACGGACTGCGGGATGCTCACCTTCACCGACGACGAGTTCAACGCCGCACTGCTGGAGGACACCGGCTTCCGGCCCTCCTGGGCGGCCGAGGCGTTCGACGACCTGGACGACGACGTCCGGTCCTCGATCACGCGGATCAAGGCGAGCCCGTTCGTGCCCTACACCGACTCCGTGCGCGGCTTCGTCTTCGACGTCGCGAGCGGCCGGCTGCGCGAGGTCGTCTGAACCCCGTACGGGACGTCACGCGGTCGGAGCATGGGGGCACCGACCGCGTGACGTCCGCGATGGCCTGCCGGGTCAGCGGTGGCGCTGCTTCTTCGGCTTGATCACCTTCACGGTGTCCTTGGCGACCTTGCCGGACTGGGCCCCGGTGACGCTCACCTGGTAGGTGCCGACCTTCGTGGGCCTGATGGTCAGCTGCAGCATCCCGCCCGACAGGTCACGGGTCGTGCTCTGCCCGGCCGGGCCGGTGACCTTCACGGTGGCGCGGCGGTCACCGTAGAACCTGCTGGCCGTGACCAGCACCTTCTGGCCCGGCTTCACCTTCGCGGGCGAGGCCGAGACCTTGGCCTTGTCGCTGGCGTGCGCCGGGTCGTCGGCCAGGCCGAGCGCGTTGCGGATCGTGAAGTACAGGTCCGTCTGGTCGGTCAGGCCGACGATGTTCGCGGCACCCGGTCCGAAGCCCGCGATCCGCAGCTGCGAGCCGGTGTGCTGCTGCGAGCTGCCGGTCGAGGTGCCGTAGTTGATCGCCATCGGCGCGCCGTCGGCGGTCGTGAGGGCGACCGTCTTGCCCGGCGAGGAGCTGCCGACCTCGATGATCTGGCTGGTGTGCGCGTGGTCAGCGGTCACGAAGACGCTCGTGTTGCCGGCCTTCTTGGCGTAGGCCAGCGCGACCTGGACGGCCTCGTCGAGGTCGACGACCTCACCGATCTGGCCGCAGGCGTCCGACGCGTGGTCCTGCTTGTCGATGCTCGCGCCCTCGACCTGGAGGAAGAACCCGTCCGGGTTGTCGAGCAGCTTGATCGCCTTGTCGGTCATCTCGGCCAGCGTCGGCTGGGTCGCCGGACGGGCCGGGTTGGCCGTGCAGGTGGCCGGCGGCAGCGCGGCGCCGCCGTCGGTCGCGGCCGGGCCGACCCAGCGGACCGGCAGGTTGCCGGGCGCGAAGAGGCCGAGCAGCGGCTTCGTCTGGTCGGCCTTCGTGACCGCCGCCAGGCCCGCCTTGTCGGTCACCGTGGCGTAGCCACGCGCCGCGGCCTGCTGGGCGAGCGTCTGACCGGCGTACGTCCCGGCGGTCGCGGTCTCCGCGAACGTCGTCGCACCGCCACCGAGGGTGACGTCCGGGCGGGTGTCGAGCAGCTGCTCGGTGATGGAGCCGAGGCCGCCGTTCTCCTTGGCCGCCTCGGGGCAGGTGGTGGTCGTCTTGACCGGGCCGTAGCAGGAGCGCTGCGAGATGTGCGAGACCTGGACGGCCGGGGTGGCGTCCTGCAGCTCGGAGGTGGTGACGTCGCCGGTCTTGAGCCCGTTCGCCTTCGCGAGCTCGAGCAGCGTCTGCTGCGCAGCGCCGGCGAGGTTGACCGAGATCGCGTTGTCGTAGGTCTTGGTGCCGGTCGACCAGGCGGAGCCGGTCGCGGCGGAGTCGGGCACGTAGTCGGGCAGCCCGGTCGTCTTGTCGAGCGAGTACGTCGTGTACTGGCCGGTCAGCGGGAGCGCATCGATCCCGGCGAAGCGGCCGGCCGCGCCCTGGGCGTAGTTGCGGGCGGAGGTGATCTCCGAGTCGCCCATCCCGTCGCCGATGAGGAGGATGACGTTGCGGGCCTGACCGTCGACGACGGCCTTGCGTACGGCGTCAGTGCGGTCGCCCGCGTTGCGGGTCGCGCCGCCGTGGTCACTGAGGGAGTCCGGGGAGGTGCCGGCGGAGGCGAGCGTGCCGGTCACCGAGACCGCGAGGGCTGCGAGGCCGGCCACGACGAGCCAGGGCCTGGAGGTGCGTGCGTGCATGCGTCGAAGATCCTTCCGAGTCAGGTTGTCCCCTCGACCCGACCACGCGCCGGTGAACGAGGCGTTGCGCCGCGGTGGCGCTCAGGTGGTGCCGCGGCGTCGCCCTCGCCCGCCCGGGGTCTCCCCCGTCCAGCGGCGGTGCGCCGCGATGAAGCTCGTCGCCTCGGCGTACCCCAGCCGCAGCCCGACCTCCTCGACGGACAGCCGCCCGGTGCCGAGCAGCTCCGCGGCCATCGACCCACGCACCTCGTCGAGCAGCAGCTGGTAGCTGGTGCCCTCGGCCGTCAGCCGGCGACGCAGGGTCCGTTCGCTGACCCCGACGGCAGCGGCCACGGTGACCATCGGGGCGCCGCTCGGCAGCCGCTGGGTGACCAGCACCCGCACTTGGCCGGCGAAGCCCGGCAGCTCGCGGCGGCGCTCCACCACGTCGCGGCACGCCGCCTCGCACGACGCGAGCGTCGAGGCGTCGGAGTGGGACAGCGGCCGGTCCAGCAGGGCGACGTCGAAGGACAGCACCCGCGACGTCCCCGCACCCCGGCCGCTGCTGACGCGCAACCCGGCGATCTCGACGAGCACCGCCCGGATGGCGGCGGCGTCGCGCTCGACGAGGAAGCGGCGTACGTCGGCAGGCAGGCCCGCCCCGTCGACCACGACGTCCACGCGGTCCCCGTCGAGCTCGACCCGCGGGATCGCGAAGGTGTGGCTGAGGTCGAGGAAGCGCAGCGCCACGTTCATCGCCTCGTGCACGGTGCGGCTCGCGAGCAGCGCATAGCCCAGGGCACCGAACGTCGCCGCACGGTAGCGCCGACCCACGTCCGACCCGACCTCACCGAGCCGGGCCCGCAGGTTGCGCACGACCCGCAGCTCCTGCGCAGCGGTCACCTCCGTCACGGCGACCACGTCGGCGACGCTCAGCCCGGACCCCGCCAGCGCGACCTCGTCGGGGACGCCCTGCTCGCGGCCGTGCTCGACCAGCAGCGTCACCCCGGCGACCGCGCGCGGGAAGTCCCAGTCGCGGACGGCGGCGTCCTCGAACGCGATCCCCGGCGGCATGGCCGAAATTATGGATCACGCCGACCTGCCGGTCCCCTACGGTCGGCACATGGGTCCTCGCGTGGTCGTGATCGGTGCCGGGTTCGGCGGGCTGGGTGCCGCCCACGCGCTGCGCGAGGCGGGCGTCGACGACGTCACGATCCTCGAGCGCGCCGACGCGGTCGGCGGCGTCTGGCGCGACAACACCTACCCGGGCGCCGCGTGCGACGTGCCCTCGCCGCTCTACTCCTGGTCCTGGGCGACCAACCCGGACTGGTCACGCCGCTACTCGCCCCAGCCCGAGATCCTCGACTACATCGAGCGCACGGCGGCGGCCGACGGTCTGCTCGAGCGGGTGCGCACCGGCACCACCGTGACCGGGCTGACCTGGGACGGCTGCTGGCGGGTGGCGACCAGCACGGGCACGTACGACGCCGACCTGGTCGTCGCCGCCGTCGGCCAGCTGTCCGAGCCGGTCGTGCCGGCGATCCCCGGCGCGGACACCTTCGCCGGCCCGACCTTCCACTCCGCCCAGTGGCGCCACGACGTCGACCTCGCGGGGCAGCGGGTCGCGGTGATCGGCACGGGTGCCAGCGCCGTGCAGCTCGTGCCGGGCATCGTCGACGAGGTCGGCGCGATGACGGTCTTCCAGCGCTCGGCGCCGTACGTCGTCCTGCGCCCCGACCGGCTCTACTCCCGGCTGCACCACAGGCTCTTCCACCGCTTCCCCGGCGCGCTCGGCTTCGAGCGGCGCGCGACGTACGAGCTCACCGAGCTGTTCAACCGTGCGCTCGAGGGGACCTCGCGGGTCACGAGGCCACTGCTGGCCGCGATCCGGGCGGTCTGGCGGCTGCACCTGCGCCGCCAGGTCCGCGACCCCGAGCTGCGCCGGCGCCTGGTGCCGGGCTACCCGCTCGGCTGCAAGCGACTGCTGTTCTCCAACGACTGGTACCCGGCCCTCAGTCGCGACCACGTCGAGGTCGTCAGCGACCGGGTGACCGAGATCGTGCCGGAGGGCGTGCGCACCGCGGACGGCCGGGTCCACGAGGCCGACGTGCTCATCTGGGGCACGGGCTTCGCAGCGACCGACTACCTCGGCACCATCGACGTCCGCGGCGTCGGCGGGGTGTCGCTCCGCGACGCGTGGGCCGGCGGTGCCCGCGCGCACCTCGGTCTCACGGTGCCCGGCTTCCCCAACCTCTTCTGCGTCTACGGCCCCAACACCAACCTCGGCGGCAGCTCGATCATCCAGATGCTCGAGGCCCAGGCGAGCTGGATCGCGCAGGTCGCCCGGCGGATCTCGGCCGGGGACGCCCGCGCCGTCGCCGTACGACGTGAGGTGTGGGACGCCTACGACGACGAGATGCAGTCCCGGCTCGGCTCGGGCATATGGTCGCGGTGCGACAGCTGGTACCGCGACGGGCGCCGGATCACCACCAACTGGCCCGGCCAGGTCGCCGAGTACCAGCGCCGGCTGGCCTCCGTGGACTGGTCGGAGCTGGAGGAGGTCGGCCAGGAGGTCAGCTAGCGGCCCTCGCGCAGGGCGGCGACGACCTCGGCGTACATCCTGGCCTTGATCGTCGCGAGCGTGCCGCGGTCCTTGCCGGCCAGGTCGCGGACCCGGTCGCCCGCGGCCCGGGCGAGGTCCTCGACCGGTGCGATGGCGTCCACGATGCCTGCGGCGCAGGCGTCGTCGGCGCCGTAGCGGCGACCGGTCGTCATCGACTCGACGGCGGCCTGCGGGGTCAGCTTCGCCAGGATCAGCGCGTTCATCCCGGGCGTGAACGGGATGTGGATGTCGACCTCGGGGAAGCAGAAGTAGCCGCGTTCAGTGCGCATCACCCGGAAGTCGTGGGCCATGGCGAGCATCGCTCCGGCGCCGAACGCGTGACCGTTGAGGGCCGCGACGGTCGGCACCGGCAGGGTGAGCATCCGCTCGAAGAGCGCGTGCACCCGACCGACGTACGCGCCCAGCTCGTCAGGGTGCGCACCGAGCCAGTCCAGGTCGAGGCCGTTCGTGTAGAACTTGCCGCCGCCGACGGTCACCAGCGCGGCTGGCTCGGTGCCGGCGGCGAGGTCGTCGAGGAATCCCTCGACGGTGGTCAGCCACTCGGGTGAGAAGCGGTTCTCGTCGTCCCCGAGGTCGATCGTCCAGAGTGGACCGTCCAGCGTCAGCGTCGGCATGGCACTACTAGAGCATGCGGCGACTCAGCCCTCCGCGGCACCCGAGATGTTGACCATCCAGCCCACGCCGTACCGGTCCTCGAGGTCACCGAACCAGTCGCCCCACGGAGCCTTCTCCAACGGCACGTTGACGGTGCCGCCCGTCGCGAGGGCGTCGAACCAGCCGCGCAGGGTGTCGACGTCGTCGCCGCTGAGCGCGTGGCGCCCGTTGTGGAGGTCGCCCTCCATGTGGCTCGGGACGTCGGAGCCCATCAGCTGCACGGTGTCGGAGACCGACAGGGCTGAGTGCATCACCTGGTCGACCTCGTCGTCGGGCATGCCCATGCCGCCCTGGTCCGCGAAGGTCATGATCTCGAGCTGTCCGCCGAAGACGGACTGGTAGAAGGTCATCGCCTCGCGAGCCTGTCCGCGGAAGGCGAGGTAGGGGTTGAGCTGGGTGGACATGGCGGCTCCTTCGTGGGTGGTTGCGATGGTTGACCGAGGCCGTGGCGCGAACTCATCGACGCGGCGGAACCACCCGCTGCCGGGTGGTGTCGACCACCCCCGATCGTGGCTACGTTCCGCGGCATGGACAAGCGGTACGCCGCTGCTGTCGCCCTTCTCGTCCTCGGAGCGACCGCTGGATGTGGCGGGAGCGGCGACGGCGGCATCGCCCTGCCGACTCCGACGCGGTCGCTCACGATCGAGCCGACGCGCAGCCTCTCTCCGACGGCCTCCCCGCGGCCGTCCGAGACCGTGAGCGAGACGCCCAGCGAGGCACCGAGCGAGACGGGGAGCGCGCCGAGCGAGACGGGGAGCGCGCCGAGCGAGACGGGGAGCGCACCGACGGCACGCCCGTCCAGGACGGCCGCCCCGACCGCGACCGTCACGGCCACGGCCACGGCGACCGCGACCGCGACGGCAACCGCAACGGAGACCGCGACCGCAACGGTGACACCCACACCGAGCCCTACCCCGACGCCCACGGCGACGCCCACGACGACACCGGCCTCGGCGTCGCCGAGCGCCGAGAGCGACGGCACCGACGCCGGCAGCGACGACACCAGCGGTCTGCCCACCTGGGCGTGGGTCCTGCTCGCCCTGATCGCACTGGCCGGCACGATCGCGGCTCCGCTGGTCATGCGGCACCGCCGTCGTTCGGCGTGGACCGATGACATGGCCGCCGCCCGGGACGAGACCGCCTGGTTCGCCCGCACTCTCGTCCCAGCACTCCGCCAGGACCTCACCTCCTGGACCGATGCCGCGGTGGCCCGAGTCGTCGCGACCGAGGACCGGCTGACGGTGCTGGCGGAGGGTGCGCCCGACGACCGGGCCCGCCTCGAGGCCGTGGGCCTGCGGGACGCGGTGCGTGACTCGAGGGCGCAGGTCGTGGCCGTGACGGAGACCCCCGAGTCGGCGCGAGAGCGTCTCGACGCCGTCCAGGACCGGTTGGAAGGGGCGCTGAGGGAGACATGACAGGACCGAGGATGAGGCGGTCGGCACCGGTCGTCGCGCTCGTCCTCCTCGGCAGCGTGCTCGCCGGGTGCAGCCAGGCGAAGGTCGAGGCCGACGGCGATCTCTGCGCGCAGTACCGCGAGCTCGACGCCCGGGTCGCTTCGCTCGCCGCCGTGGATCCCGACACCGTGACGGCCGACGAGCTGAGGGAGCAGGCCGAGGCCGCGCAGCAGCAGCTGGACGCCTTCCAGGCGACGACGGAGGGCCGCCTCGACACCGCGATCTCGGCACTGCGGTCCGCGGTGAACGATCTCGCGGTCTCGGCCGCCGCGGCGACGCAGGAGGCCCTGGACACGGCCCGACCTGCGATCGAGGACGCGCTCGACGACGTGGACGAGGCGTGGGCACGCGTCGGATCGCTCGCAGACACCTACTGCCAGGAGGCGTGATGAGTACCGACAACGTGAAGCTGGTGCTCGAGGCGCTGGTCGTGCTCGGCTGCATCGTGATGGGCACCCGCGCCGGCGGGGTGGGGGTCGGGCTCTGGGGTGGCCTCGGCACGGCCGTGCTGGTCTTCGTCTTCGGTGAGCCGCCGGGCGAGCCGCCCGCCGCGGCGATGGCCATCATCCTCGCCGTCGTCACCACGGCGGCCCTGATGCAGGCGGCCGGCGGCATCGACTGGATGGTGGCGATGGCGGCCCGCGTCATCGAGAAGCGGCCTCACCAGATCACGCTCATCGCGCCGCTAACGGCGTTCGTGTTCTCCATCGGTGCCGGGACGAGCAACATCATCTACCCGCTCCTGCCGGTCATCTACGACGTGTCCTACCGCAACCACATCCGGCCGTCCCGACCGCTGACGGTCACGGTCGTGCAGTCCGGCATGGCGCTGGCCGCCTCGCCGGTCTCCGCGGCCATGGCCGCGATGCTGACGCTGACCGATGTCGCGCCGTACAACCTGGGCCTGACGCAGATCCTCGCCATCACCGTGCCCGCCTGCGTCGTCGGCATCATCGCCACGTCCCTGGTCGTCAACCGGATGTGGGCGGACCTCGACGACGACCCGGACGTCCAGGCCCGGATCGCCTCCGGCGAGCTCGCTGCGCCCGGCTCCCCTGCCCCGTCCGAGGTCTTCGACGGCGCACCGCCCGCGTCGACCGCTCTGACCTACACGGCCGCCGGTCGCAACTCGGCGCTGGCCTTCTTCGCCGGCGTCCTCGTGATCGTGTTCTTCGGGCTGTTCCCCGACCTGCGACCGTCGTTCCCGGTCGAGGGCGGGGAGTCGGTCTCGATCGACATGACCACCACGATCGTGATGGTCATGTTCACCGTGGGCGTCGTGATCCTCTTCCTGGGCAGGCCGAACGTCGCCGAGGTCCCGGACCAGTCGGTCTTCAAGGCCGGCATGATCTCGGCGATCGCCCTCTTCGGGATCGCGTGGCTCACCGCGACCTTCATCTCCGCGCACGAGGAGCAGATCATCGACACGATCGGCGGCTGGGTCACCGACTGGAAGGTGCTCTTCGCGCTCGCGGTCTTCCTGGTGGCGGCACTGACGACCAGCCAGTCGACCGCGACCCGCACGATCGTGCCGATCGGCCTCGCCGCCGGCCTGTCCCCCGGCCTGGTCACCGGGATGTGGGCCGGCGCCCTGAGCGGCGTCTACACGCTGCCCGCCAACGGCACCCAGATCGCCGCGGCGAACTTCGACCACAGCGGCACCACCAAGCTCGGCACCAAGCTGATCGACCACAGCTTCTTCGTGCCCATGCTGATCATGACCGTCGTCACCGTCGCCGTCGGCGCGGCCATCGGCGCACTCGTCGCCTGAAACTGCGAGAGACCCAGGAGCACCCCGATGGACCTGCAGGAGATCGAGACCAGGGCCGCGGCCATGATGCCGTCGCTGCTCACCCAGCTCGAGCAGCTGGTCGCCGTCCCGTCGGTGGCGTTCCCCGGCTATCCCGCGGAGCCCGTGCACGAGATGTCCCGGACCACGCTCGAGGCCTTCCGCGAGGTCGGGTTCACCGACGCTCGCCTGATGGAGGTGCCGTCGGGCTACCCGCCCATCTTCGGCGAGGCACGCGGGCCGGAGGGGTCGCCGGTGGTGATGCTCTACGCGCACTACGACGTGCAGCCGGCCCCTCCCGAGCAGGGCTGGACCTCCGATCCCTGGACGGCGACCCGCAAGGACGACGGCCGGATCTACGGCCGGGGCGCGGCCGACGACAAGGGTGGCCTGGTCGCGCACCTCGGCACGATGCGCGTCTTCGACGGGCAGCCGCCGTGCACGGTCAAGCTCATCCTCGAGGGGATGGAGGAGACCGAGAGCAACCTCGAGGCGTTCGTCGAGGCGCACCCCGACCTCTTCCAGTGCGACGTCTTCATCGTGTGCGACATGGGCAACCTCGAGGCCGACGAACCGGTGCTCACGACCGCCCTGCGCGGCGACGTCGCCTGCGTCGTCACCGTGCGCACCCTCGAGCACCCGCTGCACTCCGGCGTCTTCGGCGGGCCGGCTCCCGACGCGATGATGGCGCTCGCGCGGCTGCTGTCGACGCTGCACGACGACGACGGCAACGTCGCGGTCGAGGGCGTCTCGCGCGGCGAGTGGACCGGCGCGGACCTGAGCGCCGCCGACTTCGAGGCGAGCGCGGACCTGCTCGACGGCGTCCGCCTCGCCGGCACCGGCTCGATCGGCACGCGGCTCTGGTCGCAGCCCTCGATCTCGGCGATCGGCGTGGACATGACGAGCATCGCAGGGTCGTCGAACGTGCTGGTTCCGGAGGCGCGGGCGAAGCTGTCGATGCGGATCGTGCCGGGATCGGACCCGGTCCGCGAGCTCGACGCCCTGGTGGCCCACCTCGAGGCCCACGTCCCGTACGGCGCGCAGCTCGACGTGCAGCGGACCAAGCAGGCGCCGCCGTTCCGCTGCGCGACCGACGGTCCCGGGTACGACGCGGCGCGGGTCGCGCTCCAGGAGGCCTACGGCAAGCCCGTCGGCGAGGCCGGCTCCGGCGGGTCGATCCCGCTGCTGCGCACCCTCCAGGAGGCCTGCCCGACCGCCGAGTTCATCCTGTGGGGCCCCGAGGACGTGGCGCTGTCCCGGATCCACTCGTCCGACGAGAGCGTCGACCCCAGCGAGATCGAGAAGATGGTCGTCGCCCAGTCGCGGCTGCTGGTCCACCTCGGTGAGGGTGCGGCTCCGCGATGACCGACCGGCACACGGGGGTGCTGCTGGCCACCTGCATCTCGACCCTGGTGGTCAACGCGAACACCTCGGCGGTCGCGATCCTGCTCCCCGCGATCAGCGAGGACACGGGCATGTCGGTCGACACGCTCCAGTGGGCGGTCACCGGCTACTCGCTCGTCGGCGCCGCCGTGATCATCACCTCCGGGTCGCTCGGCGACGTGTTCGGCCGCCGGCGCGTCTTCCAGCTCGGGCTCCTGCTCTTCGTCGCCTCGTGCGTGCTGATCGCGCTCGGCGACTCCGGCGGGACGGTCATCGCCGGGCGGATGATCCAGGGCGCGGCGGGCGCCACGATCCTGGCGTGTGGCATGAGCCTGCTGACCGTCGCGTACAGCGGCCAGGAGCAGGTGCGGGCCGTGACGCTGTGGGGCGCCGCGGCCGCCGTCGGGGCAGCCGCCGGGCCGCTCGTCGGGGGCGTGCTCGTGGACACCACTGGGTGGCAGGGCCTCTTCTGGATCGACGCCGCAGTCGCCGTCGGGTGCATCGCCCTCACCGCCGCGACGGTCGCAGAGTCGCGGGACGCGGATCGACCACGCTCGGTCGACTACCTCGGGACCGTGCTGGTCGCACTGACGCTCGGACCGCTCATCCTCGCGCTGAGCAAGGGCAGCGACTGGGGCTGGGTCTCGGTCGCGACGATCGGCTGCGTCGTGGTCGCGGTCCTCGCGGGCGTCGGGTTCGTCGCCGTCGAGCGCCGGGTCGCCCAGCCGCTGCTCGACCTCGGGCTGCTGCGCAACCGCGTGCTCGTGGGGTCCACCGTCGCGATCCTGATCGGGGCCGGCACCATCAACGCCCTGATGTACGTGCTCAGCCTCTACTTCCAGGACCCGAGCGCGCTCGACTTCAGCCCGCTCGAGGCCGGCCTCGCGACCCTGCCGGCCACCGTCGGACTCGTCGTGTCCGCGCCGCTGGTGCCTCGCCTGGCCGCGCGGATCGGAGGGCGGCAGGTCGTCGGGATCGGCTTCCTCGCCACGGCGGTGGGGTTCGCCTGGATCGGCTTCGCGGACGCGTCCTGGCAGTACGGCGCGTTCTTCCTGCCGCTGGTGGCGGCGGCCGTCGGCATGGGCCTGTCCAACGGCCCGTCGTCGGCCGCGGCGACGGCCGCCGTACCGGCCAACCAGGTCGGTGAGGCGTCCGGCGTCTCCAACATGGCGCGCTACGTCGGCGCCGCCGTGGCGACCGCCCTCGCCGCCACGCTGTACAGCAGCGTCACGGCCGACCGGATCGCCGACGGCGAGGCCCGGGACGTCGCGCTGGCGGCGGGCCTGACGACGACGGCGTGGGTGATGGCCGCGATCAGCCTCGCGGGCGTCGCGATGGCCGTCGTGATGGGTCGGCACCGGCAGGCGCGCGGCACCCTCGCCGACGCCGCGGCCGCTGCGGCGTCGTCGGCGCACACGCTGCCCACCTCGGCCACCGCGACGGTCACGACCAACGCCTGAGCGGGCTCAGGCCGACGGCACCGCCTGCGACTTCGCCCACCGGTAGTCCGCCTTGCCGGACGGCGAGCGCTGCACGGCCGGCACCCGGACGATCGCCTTGGGGAGCTTGTAGCGCGCGATGTGGCGGCCGGCCTCGGCGAGCAGCTCCTCGTCGGTGACCTCCGCGTCGTCCTCGAGCTGGACGATCGCCACGACCTCGTTGCCCCACCGCTCGGAGGGCCGGCCCGCGACCACGACGTCGCGGACCCCGCGGTGCGCGGCCACGGCGCGCTCGACCTCCTCGGCGAAGATCTTCTCGCCGCCGGAGTTGATGGTGACGCTGTCGCGGCCGAGCAGCCGGATCCGCCCGTCGTCGAGGATGCTGGCCCGGTCGCCGGGCACCGACCAGCGGAGGCCGTCGACGAGCGGGAAGGTGCGCGCGGACTTCTCGGGGTCGCCGAGGTAGCCCAGCGGGACGAACCCACGGCGGGCCAGCCAGCCGCCGGACTCCCCCGCCTCGAGCTGTCGGGTGAGCAGGTCGTCGAGCACCCAGGTGTCGGGACGCGGCGTGAACACCATCGCCTCCTCCTCGAGGCCCTTCATCGTCATCTGGCTCATCTGCAGCCCGGACTCGGACGACCCGGCCGAGTCGAGCACCATCACGTGCGGCAGTGCCTCGAAGATCCGGTCCCGCACGGACGGCGTCAGCGCGGCACCGCCGTTGCCGAAGCTGACCAGGCCCGAGAGGTCGTAGCTGCCCTGCTCGACCTCCTCGATGATCGGCTTCGCGATCGCGTCGCCGACCGTCACGATGTTGAGGACCCGCTCGCGCGCGGCGAGCTCGAGGACGTTGACGGCGTCGAGGCTGTGCACGTCGTCGGGGATCACGATCTTGCCGCCCGAGGTGATGCCGTGGAACCCGGACCACTGGGCGGCGCCGTGCATGAACGGCGGCACCATCAGCATCGCCAGCCCACCGTTGGCGTTGCGGGCGTAGTCCGCGATCGCGTCGTACGACGGATAGGGCTCAGTCTCCCCGAACGGCGTGCCGCCCATGGTCGAGACGTAGATGTCGTGGTGCTTCCAGAGCACGCCCTTCGGCATGCCGGTCGTGCCGCCGGTGTAGAGCAGGTAGAGGTCCTCGCCGCTCGGCGTCGGCATCCCGCCTGCGGGCTCCGGGGTGGCGAGAGCGTCGTCGTACCAGACGGCGCCGGGCAGCAGGTCGTGGCCGGACTCGTCCGGCACCTGCACGAGCACCGACAGCTCGGGCAGCTGGTCGCGCACGGCGGCGACGACCGGCGCGAACTCCGAGTGGAAGACGAGTGCCTTCGTGCCGGCGTCGCCGAGGAGGTAGACCAGCTCCTCCTCGACGTAGCGGTAGTTGACGTTGAACGCGCCGACACGGGCGCGGAACGCGCCGAGCATCGCCTCGAGGTACTCGTTGCCGTTGCGCAGGTAGATGCCGGCGTGGTCCTGGCCCGACTCGTGGTTGGCGAGCTCGGAGCGCTCCGCGCGGACACCGAGCCCGCGGTCGACGAAGAACCGGGCGATGCCGTCGATGCGGGCGTCCATCTCGGCGTACGTGATCCGGCGGTCGCGCCAGATCAGCACCTCCTGGTCCGGCACGGCACGCGCGACGGCGCCGAACACCGTCGCCAGGTTGAAGCCATCGGGACCAGGACCGGACATCGCGACCACCCTCGCTAGAACAGGTTCTTGTTCTGCGGATGCTAGCGGGTCGGATGTGACGGCGACCATCGTCGCTTGATCAGGCAACTTGATCAGGTAGCCTGATGATTATGGCAACCTCCCCCGACCGGGTGGCCCGCGAGCTCCAGGCGAGCCTCGGGCTCCTCTTCCGACGTCTCCGCCAGGTGCGCGTCGTCGCCGAGCTGAGCCAGCCGGAGAGCACCGCACTCGCCAGCCTGGTCCGCAACGCGCCCGCCACCTCCGCCGACCTGGCGCGGGTCGAGGCGATCAGCGCCCAGTCGATGCACGCCACGATCACTGCGCTCGAGCGTCGCGGCTTCGTACGTCGCATTGCGGACGCCGCGGACGGACGCCGGATGCTGATCGAGCTCACCGATGCGGGACGGGCGATGGCCGGACGCAAGCGGGACGCGCGGGCCGAGCAGTTCGCCACCGCACTGGGTGAGCATTTCACCGCCGAGGAGCGGGCGACCCTCCACGCCGCCGCACCCCTCCTGGAGCGGCTCGCGAAGGCGCTGTGACCACGCAGACGACTCGGACGACCTTTGATCGGCGCCTCATCGCGCCGATGGTGCTCGGCTCCGTCCTCAACCCCGTCAACTCGTCGATCATCGCGATCTCGCTGGTACCGATCGGACGGGCGTTCGACGCGCCGCCGTCGCAGACCGCGTGGCTGGTCTCGGCGCTCTACCTCGCCACCGCCGTCGGACAGCCGGTCGTCGGCCGGCTCATCGACCTGCTCGGACCCCGCCGGCTCTACCTGGTCGCGGCGGCGATGGTCGGGGTGGCCGGCGTCATCGGCCTGGTCGCGCAGGACCTGTGGGTACTCGTCCTGGCGCGCGTCGTCCTCGGCTTCGGCACCTGCGCGGGCTACCCCGCGGCGATGCACCTGATCCGCAGCGAGGCGGTGCGCACCGGCGAGGACAGTCCTGCCGGGGTGCTCACGATCCTGGCGGTCGCGAGCCAGACCGTCGCCGTGATCGGCCCGACGCTCGGCGGCTTCCTCATCGGCGTCGGCGGCTGGCGGGCCACCTTCGCTGTCAACATCCCGCTGGCGATCGCCTGCCTGTGGCTCGGCAGTCGGCGGCTCCCCCGCCACGACCGGCTGGGGGACGAGCGCGCACCGGAGGACAGCGGCTTCGACCTGGCCGGCGCCGCGCTCTTCACGAGCACCCTGCTCGCGCTGCTGTTCTTCCTGATGGAGCCCGACACGACCGTGCTCCCGCTGCTGGGCGTCGCCGTCGTCGCGGCGGTCGCGTTCGGACTGGTCGAGGCGCGGGTGCGGGCGCCGTTCATCGACGTGCGCGTGCTGCGGGGCAACCTGCCGCTGGTCACGACCTACGTGCGCGGCCTGCTCACCGCGACGGTGAGCTACTCCTTCCTCTACGGCTTCACCCAGTGGTTGCAGGAGGGACGAGGCCTCGACCCGTCGGCCGTCGGGCTCGTCCTCATCCCGATGTTCGGCACCGGGATCGTCGTGTCGACGCTCACGGGTAGGCGGCCCGAGATCCGCGGCAAGCTCGTCGTGGGCGCGGTCCTGCAGGTGACCGCGTGTGCGGTCGTGCTGCTGCTCGACGCGGGCAGCGCCGTGTGGGCCCTCGTTGCACTGACGCTGCTGCTCGGCGTCCCACAGGGACTGCTCGGGCTGGGCAACCAGAACGCCGTCTACCACCAGGCCGACCCCGTGCGGATCGCGTCGTCGGCCGGCCTGCTGCGGACCTCGATGTATCTCGGCGCCATCGTGGCGTCGGCGGCCACCGGCGTCTTCCTGCACGACGGCGCGACGACCGACGGCGTGCACCACCTGGCCGTCTTCATGCTCGTCGCGTCCTGCCTGATGCTCCTCACCACTCTCGCCGACCGGTCACTGGCCGGCATCGGCCGCACCGCCCCCGACTCCCAGGAGAGCTAATGCCCCTCACCACCCTCGAACCCACCGCCGCACTCGTGGTCATCGATCTCCAGCAGGGCATCGTCGCGCTGCCCACCGCTCATCCGACGGGACCGGTCGTGGAGCGGTCGGCCGCGCTCGCGCGGGCCTTCCGGGCACGCGGGCTGCCGGTCGTCCTGGTGAACGTCACCGGCCGGGCGCCGGGTCGCACCGACGCCCAGCAGGGCGCGGCCGCCCCGGCCGCCTTCCCGGACGGGTGCGCCGACCTCGTCGAGGAGCTCGCGGCGACCGAGGACGACGTCCTGGTCACCAAGGAGCGCGTGGGCGCGTTCATCGGGACCGCGTTGCACGCCGAGCTGACCCGGCGCGGCGTCACGCAGGTGGTGCTGACCGGCATCGCGACGGGCAGCGGCGTGGAGGCGACGGCCCGCTCGGCCTACGACCACGGCTACGACGTCGTGCTCGTCACCGACGCGATGACCGACCGGTCCGCCGAGGTGCACGACCACTGCGTCCGCACGGTCTTCCCGCGGCTGGGCGAGACGACGACCACGACCGAGGTACTGGCCGCCCTGGACTGATCAGGCGGAGCGGAGTCGCTCCTCCAGGACGGCGAGGTCGCGCTCGGCGAAGCGCCGGTGGTCCCACTCCTCGTTGAGGATCGCGCCGAGGCAGCGGCGTACGGCGTAGCTGTCGGTCGGCGGGTAGGCCGCGCCGGGCACGGGCTCGGTCGTGCCGGCGAGCCGCTCGTCGGTCAGCTCGGCGATCTGCTGGCCGACGACCGCCATCCGCTCGGCCCGCACGGCGAGCACCTCGTCGAGCGTGGGGCGGGCGTCGAGGTCGCGCGGCACGATGCCGGTCGGGTCGTCCATCTCCGAGTGCGGCAGCCCGAGCGGGTGGAAGGGTGCCGGGTCGCCGAGCAGCGCGCACAGAACCCACGCATCCGTCGCCATGACGAGGTGGCGCAGCGTCTCGATGAAGGACCACTCACCGTCGACCCGCTCGTGCAACAGCTCGGGTGGCAGCCGGCGGGCGCGGTCGACGGCCTCGGCCCACCGCTGCTCGACGACCGGCCACGCGACCCGGAAGCCGTCCGCGTCCGTCGGGCGCATCAGCACCCGCTCCGGGTCGAGACGGTCCATCTCGGCCGCGACGTAGGGCGCCACGTCGACGCCGTTGACGACCAGCTCGCCGAAGTCGCCGTCGAGCTCGAGCCGGTCCGCCCACCCGCCCCGGATCAGGACGCCGCTGAGGTTGACGTCGCCGAACCGGCTCCCGCTGAGGTCCACGACGTGGAAGCGGGAGCCGGTCAGGTCACGTTCGATGAAGTCCGCCATGGCGGCAGCCTGTCACCGCCCACCGACAGCGGCCCAGCGGCGAACGGTCAGCGGAGGATCGGGCGGGGCAGGCTCGCGTTGGCGACCCGGTTCTCGGAGTCGATCATCCAGGCGAGCTGCTCGAGACGCTCGATGATCGCGTGCAGGATGTCGGCCGTGGTGGGGTCCTCGGCGTCGACGTCGTCGTGGATCCGGCGGGCGGTGCCGGTCACGGCGTAGATGCTCGCGACGATGAGGTCGACGGTCTGCGCCGTGTTGACCTCGCCGGCCGGGAACTCCGGCAGGCTCGACCTCTCGGCGACCGTCGCGGAGCGTCCGTCGGGGATCACGTAGACGGCCCGCATCCGCTCGGCGACCTGGTCGGAGAACTCCCGGGCCGCGTCGACGACCTCGTCGAGCGCCAGGTGCAGGTCGCGGAAGTTGAGGCCGACGACGTTCCAGTGCGCCTGCTTGCCGACCAGGTGCAGGTCGATCAGGTCCACGGAGAGCTGCTGGAGGTGGGTGGCCAGCCGCTCCGAGGCGGTGAACGGCGGGGTGGCGGTGTGCGTGGTCTGCTCGGTGTGCAGCAGGTCGCTCATGGGGGATGTTCCTTCCGTCGGGATCACCATCACCCAACCACCTTTTCTTGAACGATTCCAGAAAGGTGAGCCTTGCCTTCGCCCACCCCGCCGAGGGTGGTGCGGGGCCACCCACCTCCGGCCGACGATCGGGGCACCGGCCACGAGGAGGCGCCCGCATGAGCCCTGAATCCCGCAACGACATCGACTACTCCACGCGCGGGATGGCCGCCGACTTCACGGCGACGTTCGCGGGCGTCCTGCTGGTCATCACCGGCGGGTTCGACGTGCTCCAGGGCCTGTCGGCGATCGCCAACGACGACCTGTACGCCGCGGGCAGCGAGTACCTCTACAAGCTGGACATGACGGCGTGGGGCACGGTCCACCTCATCATCGGGATCGTCAGCATCGTCGTCGGCGTCGGCATCACCACGCGCGCGTCGTGGGCCCCGGTCTGCGGCATGGTCATCGCCGGCCTGGCGATGCTGACGAACTTCGCGTTCCTGCCGCTCTACCCCTTCTGGGCGATCGTCATCATCGCCTTCAACGGCCTGGTGATCTGGGCGCTCAGCGTGCAGCTGCGCAACTACCAGCGCTGACCGTTCCACCCCGGCGCGGGTGGTGCCCGCCCACCCGGGGGCTGCCCACGATGAGCGAGCGACCGTCACTCCGGCGGCGCGCACTCTCGCAGGAGGTTCACCGTGGTCACCGTCTTGGAGTACAGCCCTGGCGACGTCTTCCTCAGCATGCTCTGGTTCTTCCTCTTCTTCATCTGGATCTGGCTGCTGATCAGCGTCTTCGGGGACATCTTCCGCAGCGACGACCTGGGCGGGTGGGGCAAGGCCCTGTGGACGATCTTCGTGATCCTCCTGCCGTACCTCGGCGTCTTCGTCTACCTGATCGCGCGCGGCCACAAGATGGGCGAGCACGCGGTGCGCGACGCCACCCGGCAGGAGCAGCAGATGCGCTCCTACGTCCAGAGCGTGGCCGGGTCGTCGAGCACGGCCGGAGAGATCCAGCACCTCGCCGAGCTGCGGGACGCCGGCACGATCAGCGACGCGGAGTTCCAGCAGGCGAAGGCCAAGCTGCTCGCCTGACGGCGTACGACGGGAACGGCCCCCTCGCTCGAGGCGAGGGGGCCGTTCCTCTCCGTGCGACGGGTCGAGGACGGCGTCCTAGAGCCCGGCCAGCGCCTTGGCCTTCTGCGCCTCGAACTCCGCGTCGGTGAGGATCCCCTGGTCGCGGAGCGCGCCCAGCTTCTGGAGCGTCTCGATCAGGTCGTCCGAGTCGGGCGCCGCCGGCGCCGCCGGCGGCGGGGCGGCGTACTGCTGCGGCGGCGGTGCGTACTGCTGCTCCTGGTAGGCCTGCGCGTCGGCCTGCTGCTGCCAGCGCCCGGCCTGGCGCCGCGACACCCGGTTCGACACCGCGGTCGCGGTGCCGGCGACGACGGCCGTGCGGGCCATTCCACCAATCAGTCCCATGTCCGTTTCCTCTCAGGCTTCCGTTGACTCGAGGGCGTCCAGCGCGGCGACGACGTCGTCGGCCGGGATCCGGCCGCTGGCGATCACCTCGGCGCCGACGTTGCGCATCGCCGTGACGAACGGGCCGGCCCAGGTGTTCTCGTAGAGCAGCACGGCGACCGCGTTGCCCGGCTGCACCAGGGACGCGCTCTGCGCGATGTCGTCCTCGTCGAGCAGCCCCGACCGGGCCCCCTCGAAGACGGCGAGGTCGAGCACGCCGTCCCCGTCGAGGTCGGTGAGCGCCACCACGGCGAAGCTGCCGTCCTCGGCGACGGTGGCCACGACGAGGTCGAGGATCCGGATGATCCCGCGCTCCGTGAGGTCGACGAGCGCGGCCAGCCCCTCCCCTTCCATCCTCGCTCCGGGGATCTCCACGGCGAGGTAGTCGATCGGTCCTACGTCCAGCTGGGTCATCCGGGTTCCTCCTAGGTCGAGTGCTCCTGCGAGGCACCGTCACACGCGGGTGGGTGGTTGGGCCCCACCCCGCGGCGGGTGAAGCGGGACCACCCGCGTGGTGGCGACGATCGGGTCCATGACGAACGCCGCGCTCGCCCCGGCACCGCAGGGCGCCGACCCGGTCTCGGCCACGGCCGACGAGGTCGCCGCGAGCCTCGGCGTGGACGTCACCCGCGGTCTGAGCGCCGCGGAGGCGGCCGCCCGGCTGGCCACCCTCGGCCCGAACGCGCTCGCGGGGGGCAAGCGGGAGCCTGCCTGGCGGGCGTTCCTGCGCCAGTACGAGGACTTCATGCAGCTGGTGCTGCTCGCCGCCGCGCTCGTCAACCAGCTGGTCACCCAGGACACGGGCACGACCGTCGTGCTCGCCGGGCTGACCGTCTTCAACGCGGTCATCGGCCTGCGGCAGGAGGCCAAGGCGGAGGAGAG
Source organism: Nocardioides sp. Root1257 (assembly GCF_001425175.1). Classification (GTDB taxonomy): domain Bacteria; phylum Actinomycetota; class Actinomycetes; order Propionibacteriales; family Nocardioidaceae; genus Nocardioides. The sequence goes on from NZ_LMDV01000002.1 coordinate 159,091, forward strand.
CGTGCAGGCGCTCTCGCAGATGATGAAGACGATCGCGCGCGTACGCCGGGACGGGCTGGCCGTCGAGATCGATGCCGCCGACCTGGTGCCGGGCGACGTCGTGCTGGTCGAGGCCGGCAACCGGGTGCCCGCCGACGGCCGGGTCACCCTCGCGGCCACGCTCGAGATCGAGGAGGCCGCCCTCACCGGGGAGAGCCTGCCGGTGGGCAAGACGGCCGACCCCGTGGTCGGGACGGACGTCCCCCTCGGCGACCGGATCTGCATGGCGTACATGAACACCTCGGTCACCCGGGGCCGCGGCGAGATGATCGTGACCTCGACCGGCATGGACACCGAGATCGGCCACATCGCCGACATGCTCGCGAACACCGAGACCAGCAAGACGCCGCTCCAGCGCCAGCTGGACTCGCTGTCGAAGATCATCGCGTCGATCGCTGCCGTCGCGCTCGTCCTCGTCGTGCTCCTCGGCCTCGCCCAGGGGCAGTCCTTCGACACCCTCTTCATCACCGGCGTCGCGCTCGCCGTCGCCGCGATCCCGACCGGCCTGCCGGCGGTCGTCACGGCGCTGCTCTCGATGGGCACCCGGGAGATCGCGCGCCGCAACGCGATCGTGAAGCGGCTGCCGGCGGTCGAGACGCTCGGGTCGACCTCGGCGATCTGCTCGGACAAGACCGGCACGCTGACGCTCAACAAGATGACCGCCCGCGAGATCGTGATCCCCGGTCAGAACCGCTTCACGGTCACCGGCGAGGGCTACAGCACCGCCGGCGAGATCCGGCACGTCGGCGGGGACCGGCACGACCTCGACCCCTACCTGCTGCCGATGGTGCTCTGCGCGGACGCCGTGCTCGACGGCGAGAGCCTGATCGGCGACCCCACCGAGGGCGCCCTGATGGCGCTCGGCGCCAAGGGCGGGCTCGACATCGCCGAGACCCGGGCCGCGCTCCCCCGGGTGGCCGAGGTGCCGTTCGACTCCGACTACAAGTTCATGGCGACCTTCCACGACATGACCGGCGCCGACGGCCGCCCGGTGGTGCGCTGCTACGTCAAGGGCGCCCCCGACGTGCTGATCGCCCGCAGCACGACGTACCGCCACCCCGACGGCACCGTGGTCGCGATCACCGACGACAACCGCCGGCTCGCGCTGGAGGCCAACGACCAGATCGCGAACGCCGGCGAGCGGGTGATGGTGGTCGCCCAGCGCGACTTCGAGCCCGGCAGCCTGCCGGCCGGCGCCGACCTGATCGGGGTGGTCCAGGAGCTGACGCTGCTCGCGATGGTCGGCATCGTCGACCCGCCGCGGCCGGAGGCCCGCGTCGCCATCGCCGAGTGCCACGAGGCCGGCATCCGGGTCCGGATGATCACGGGCGACCACGCCACCACGGCCGCCGCCATCGCCGGCGAGCTGGGCATCGAGGGCCGGGCGGTGACCGGCACGGAGTTCGCCGCGATGAGCGACGAGCAGCTCAGCGCCGAGATCGACGAGATCGGCGTGATCGCCCGGGTCGCACCCGAGGACAAGGTGCGCCTGGTCCGGATCCTCAAGGAGAAGAACAACGTCGTCGCGATGACCGGCGACGGCGTCAACGACGCACCCGCGCTGAAGACCGCCGACATCGGCGTGGCGATGGGCATCACCGGCACCGAGGTCTCCAAGGAGGCCGCGGTGATGATCCTGACCGACGACAACTTCGCGACCATCGTCGGCGCGGTCTCCTACGGTCGCGCGCTCTACGACAACCTGCTGAAGTACCTGCGCTTCCAGATGTCGACGCTGGTGGCCTACATCGCGATCTTCGTCGGCGCCGGCGTCCTCGGCATCGCCGCCGGCGCGCCGCTCAACCCGCTGCAGATCCTCTGGCTCAACATGGTCGTCGACATCCCGCTGGCCCTCGCGCTCGGCTTCGACCAGCCGGCCCGCGGCCTGATGTCGCGAGCACCCCGGCCCCTCGGCGCGCCCGTGCTCTCCCGCAACAACTGGATCCGGCTCTGCGTGCAGGGCGCCGTGATGACGGTCGGCGCGCTGGCGGCGTACCAGATCGGGGACCACCAGGGCGACGCGATCCTGGCCGCGACCATGCTGCTGACGACCCTGTCCCTCTTCCACCTCGTCGGCGCGCTGCTCAGCCGCGACCAGACCGGCACGATCTTCGACCGCGACTCGCTGCCCGGCGTGGTCCAGCTGCGCCGGTACGCGCTCGCGCTGCTCGCGATCATCGCCATCACCGCCCTCGACTTCCTGGAGCGGATCTTCGACACGACCGGCCTCGACCTCGGGCAGTGGTCCACCTGCCTCGGCCTCGCGGCCTCGCTGCTCGTGGTCGAGGAGGCCGTCAAGCTCGGCATCCGGAAGCGAGGAGCCACCGCATGAGCACCCTCCCTGCGTACACCTCCGACCAGCTGGCCGGGATCCTGGCGCTGCTGCCGGGCGTCGACGCCGTCGAGCTCAAGCTGACCGTCTCCGACCAGGACCGCCCCGGGGTCATCGGCGCCCTGGGCATCGACCCGCTCGACGCCCAGGTCCGCCAGGTCGCGTTCATCGACACCCCCGACCTGCGGCTGTCCGCGGCCGGCCTGGTGGTCCGGGCCCGGCGTACGCAACGCAAGTCCGGCGACGCGACCGTCAAGCTGCGGCCGATGCTGCCGGAGGACGTCCCCGAGGGGCTGCGTGAGCTGCCCGGGTTCAAGGTCGAGGTCGACGCGTCCCCGGCGGGCTACGTGTGCTCGTGCTCCCTGACGGCCGAGGTGTCCGACCGCAAGGTGAAGAAGCTGTACGACGGCGGGCGATCCGTCGCGGACGTGCTCGCCGAGCCCCAGCTCGCGCTGCTGACGGCACGCCTGCCCGAGGACGTGACGGTCGGGGACCTCCGCGTGCTCGGCCCCGTGCACCTGCTCAAGTGCAAGTTCCAGCCGGGCGGACTCCCCCGGCCGATGGTCGCCGAGCTCTGGTTCCTGCCGGACGGCTCCCGGCTGCTGGAGCTCTCGACCAAGGCGGCTCCGGCAGAGGCCTTCCAGGCCGCTGCCGAGACTAAGATCTTCCTGGCCGGTCACGGCGTCGACCTCGCCGCCCCCCAGGAGGCGAAGACCCGGACCGCGCTGGCCGCACTCACGGCCGCGCTCGACAAGGAGTGACGATGACGACGTTCACGGTGTGGAAGTTCGACGACCCCGACGGCGCGCTGCAGGCCGAGTCCTCGCTGCAGGCCGCTGCGTCCGACGGCCTGGTCACGATCGTCGACCACGCCGTCATGGTGTGGGAGCACGACGCCGACAAGCCCGAGCTCCACCACAAGCACGACGGCCCGAAGCGCGGCGCCGCCTGGGGCGCCCTGTGGGGCATCCTCGGCGGAGCGCTCTTCGCGATCCCGGTGGCGGGGATCGTGCTCGGCGCCGGTATCGGCGCGCTCGCCAAGGCCACCGCCGGCACCGGGATCACCAAGGAGGACCTGGAGCGGATCCGGACCGAGGTCACCCCAGGAACCTCGGCGCTGTTCCTGGTCACCGAGGACGCGGACATGGACCGCCTCGGCGAGCGCTTCCACGGGCGCGACAGCCGGCTGATCAGCACCAACCTCACCGAGGCCGAGCGCGAGACGCTGCTCGAGACGTTCGGCGGTGGCTGAGCCCGGCCGCCGCGACCTGCTGGGCCTGGTTCGTGGCGGGGAGGGCGCCATCACGGGCACCGTGGTCTGTTCCGCCGCGATCGCCTACAGCGCCGGTTCCAAGGAGTCGATCGCCCAGCTCGGTGCGGTCATCCTCGGCACGGTCGCCGTCTACTGGATCGCGCACCTGCACGCCGTCACCATCGGAAGCTCACTGACCCATCACCACCACCCGCTCCAGGCGCTCCGGCACGCGCTCGTCGAGACCGCGCCGATCGCAGGCGCCTCCATCGTCCCGCTCGGGGTCCTGCTGGTGTCCTACCTGCTGGGCGCCGACCTGAAGACCGCCGCCTGGGTCGCACTGATCGCCTCGATCGCGCTGCTGACGACCTACAGCTACCTGGCCGGCGTCCGCGGCGGCCTGGACACCTGGGGCCGGATCGGCAGCGCCGTCGCCGGCCTGTGCCTCGGCCTCCTGGTCGTCGCCCTCAAGGTCGGCCTCCACTAGGTGCCCGCTCCGAGCCGCCGCTGGGGTAGTCCCTGACGTTTCGGCCCGGTGGTCGCGCTCCCAGAGACCATTCCGTCAGGGACTACCCCGGCGTGCCCGCGCTCAGCCGTCTGCCGTCTCGGAGCCGACGGGCTTCGTCGGGAGCAGCCGGGTCAGGAAGATGGCGATGGCCGCGATCACGGCGAGCACCGTCAGCGCGGTGCGCAGCCCGACCAGCCGCGCGTCCGCGTTCTCGTCGACGATCGCCTGGGCGGCCTGCGGACTGAGGTCGGTGTCGGCGAGCGCGGCCTCCAGGTCCGGGTCGGACACGAACGGGATGCCGCTGGCCAGCTCGACCTGCGCCTGGTCGGTGACCGAGTCGGGGATCGCGTCATTGCTCTCGACGCCGAGGAAGAAGCTCGCCGAGAGGGCGCCGATCAGCACGGAGCCGGCGAGCGCCGTACCCAGCGAGGCACCGAGGTTGGTCGCCGTGTTCTGGAGACCGCCCACCTCGCCGCTGCGCTCGTCGGGTACGGCGGACACGGTCACCGCCCCGAGCTGGGACGAGAGCGCGCCCACGCCGAGCCCGGCGAGCAGCAACGGCAGGGTCACGACCTCCGGACCGGCACCCGCCTCGAGGGCGCCGATCAGGGCGACGATGCCACCGAGCAGGGCGGCGAGCCCCCAGGTCACGACCTTGCGGGGCGAGACCTGCGGCCAGAGCCGCGGGATCCCGATCGCGGCGATCAGCAGCGTGACCGACAGAGGGAGCAGGCGGATCCCCGTGTCGAGGGCGCTCAGCCCGAGCGCCACGGAGAGGAAGAGCGGGATCGTGAAGAACAGCCCCGCCTGCAGCAGGAACTGGAAGAAGAACATGGTGAGCCCGCCGACCAGCCGGGCGTTGCGCAGCATGGCCAGGTCGATGAGCGGCTCGCGGCTGCGTTCTACCACCCGCATCTCCCACCACACGAAGACCCGCAGCACGATCAGGCCGGCCACGACCAGCCAGACGGTGGCCGAGATGCCGAGCAGCTCGGGTGCGCCAGCCTTCGCGCTGACCCAGCCCCACTCGCCCGAGCGCAGGACGCCGTACACGGCCAGGCCGAGGCCGAGCGCGGAGAGCACCGCGCCGACCAGGTCGATCCGGGCCCGTCCGCCCGGTGCGGCGTCCTGGATCCGGCGGGTCATCGCCAGGATGCCGATGACCACGACGACCTCGCCCGCGAACACCAGCCGCCACGTCCAGTACGTCGTGACCGCGCCGCCGATCAGCGGACCGGCCGCCACCGCGATGGCCCCGGCGGAGGCCACGAGGCCGTACGCGCGGGGCCGCTCCGCTGCCGCGAAGTTGGCCGCCACGAGGGCGACGATCGCCGGCATGATCAGCGCAGCGCCGAGGCCCTCGAGCACCGACCACCCGAGGATGAGCACCGTCAGGTTCGGCGACAGCGCCGTGGTGAGCGACCCGGCGCCGTAGATGACGCAGCCGATCGCGAAGGCCCGGCGGTGCCCGATCATCGTGCCGATCTTGCCGCCGGTGATCATCATGGTGGCCATCACCAGCGTGTACAGGGTGATCGCGGTCTGCACGCCGGTGATCGTCGTGCCGATGTCGGCCGCGACCTGGGCGATCGACACGTTCATCACCGAGCTGTCCAGGGTCATCAGGAACTGCCCGGACGCCAGGGTGAGCAGGATCGCGCCCGACGCGGCGGCGACCTTGGAGGGTCCAGCGGTCGTCGAGGGCATGGGCGCGCCTTCCGGGTCGGGTGTGGGTCAGCATCGCCGCGCCCCGGGTGGCTCGACCTCACCCCCTGCGGGGTGGTGTCGGGCCACCCGTACCCCTGCAACGATCCTCGCGACGCAACGACCAGGCGGGTGATGCAGATGACCCAGGACCAGCCCGACCTGGACCTGCTCGAGTACGTCCTCGTCTCCGCCGCCACGGTCGACGGCCTGGCCTCGGTCGCCGCGGCCGTGGCCGACACCGTCGCCACCGGCGCGATCCGGGTCGTCGACGCGGTGCTGCTGGTGCGTGCCGACGGCCGGACCAAGGTGGCCGTCGGCGAGCTCGCCGACCAGGCGGAGCTCGCACCGTTGGCCGCGGTCGTCGACGCCGACGGCGCGGGCGTGCAGCTGAGCCTCCACGACATCGAGCTCGCCTCCGTGACGCTGGCACCAGGCGTCGCCGCGCTCCTGCTCCTCGTCGAGGACCGGTGGGCGGGAGCCGTGTCGGCGGCCGCGCGCGCGGCCGGGGGCCAGGTCACGGCCGGTGAGCGGATCGGCCGGCGCCGGGCGGAGGCCGCCGTCGGCGGCGTGGCCCGTCGGCACCGCGCCGACCTCCTGAGCCGCAGCCCGGTGGCGGTGAAGTCGGCCCCCTCGTCCGGGCTGGTCGACCAGGCGGCCCAGGTGCGCAAGCTGGCGCGCCTGGTCGACCAGGGCCTGCTGTCGCTGGAGCAGTACGAGGTTCAACGTCGGCGGGTGCTCGACGGCTGAACCCGCCTGAGCGCGGTGAGCGACCGCGCCGTCTCCGCGGCCTCGGCGCGCGACGTGCAGCCCAGCTTGCGGTAGATGACCTTGAGGTGGAACTTCAAGGTGTTGATCGAGATGTAGAGCTCGTCGGCGATCTCGCGCAGGGTGAGCCGGCTCGGGAGCATCCGGAGCACCTCGAGCTCCCGCTCGGTCAGCTGCTCGATGGGGAACTGTTCCACCCTCTCCGGCGCCTGACCTCCGGGGACGGCCGCGCGACGCAGCCGGTCCAACCACGACGTGGGCGCCCGCCAGGCCAGTCGCTCGACCGCGTCGACGATCTCCGCACCCTCGGACGCGACCGTCTGCACGAGCCCGTGACCGGCCGCGATCCGCACCGCCTCGAGCAGGTGGCGCTCCGCCTCCTCGGGCGCTGCGTCGGCCCGGAACAGCATCAGGTCGAGCAGGACCTGGTGGCGCAGGCAGCGCGGCTCCGCCGCCTTGAGCACGTCGTACGCCGGGCCGCGCTCCTCGCTCGCGAGCAGGACCCGGGCGCTGGTGGCGGGCGACCAGAACGGGTCCACCACCTGGGCCGCCCACCCGCGGGCCTGCTCCACGTCGCCGGCGGCGAGCGCCAGCTGGGCGCCGGTGGCCGCCAGCCAGGTGCGGGCACCCGGCCCGGTGAGCTCGGTGTCGACGAGCTCGGCGGCCTGCCCGAAGAAGCGAGCGGCCGAGACCAGGTCGCCCTCGTCGATGCGCACACCCACGAGCTGCAGCCGGGCGAGCAGCACGCAGTGCGGGGTCGGCTCGAGGCAGTCCTCCGCGGCCTCGAGCAGGTGTGGCATCGCGTCCACCATGTCCCCGAGCTCACGGTGCGCGATGCCCTCGGCCGTCGTCGCCTCGGCGCGCAGGATCGACATGTTCGCGATCTCAGCGGCCTGTCGAGCTCCCGCGATCACGCGGAGTGCGTCGACCGGCCGCCCGGCCAGCGCCTCACCGAGGGCGCGGGTGCCCTGGATGGCGATCCGGCGCTCGGGCACGACGCTGAGGGCCCGGAGGACGCCGCGCGCCTCCCGTCCCGACTCGTCCCACCGCTCCGAGAACGCGACGTCGCGCGCGACCATGTTCCAGGCGAACTGCCCGAGCGGGTCGACCCACCAGGTCTCCCCCAGCTCCTGGAGCGCCGAGCGGGCGAGCGAGGCGCCGTCGGCCCAGTGCCCGTGAAGCGTGGCCGCGATGGACTGGAGCACCTCCAGCCGCGCCACGAGCGCTCCCGGCAGGTCGAGGTCGTCGCGCATCGACCGGCTCACCGTGTCGACCAGTGACGTGAACCGGCGCCGGTCCAGCAGCAGGTGCGCCCAGGCGAAGTCCAGCATCGCCTCCAGGTCCTGGGTCGCGACCTCGTCGGGGACGGCCGCGATCACCCGCTGGATGGTGCTCTCGTGGCCACCGTCGTACAGCGCCTGCGCCTGCGACGCCAGCAGCCGCAGGGCGTCGCGCGGCCGGTCGGCACGCAGCCAGTAGTCGAGCGCGGGGAGCGCCTGGCCGTGCGCCTGGTACCACCCCGCGGCCCAGCCCTGCAGCTGGCGGACCCGCTCCGGCGACCGCTCGGTCAGCACCGACAGCAGCGCCGTGCGCACGAGCCGGTGGATCTCGAAGCACCCGGCGGACTCGATCCAGGTGACGAAGAGCCCGCGGGCCTCGGCCTCGCTGAGCAGGTCGCCCGCGTCCGGTCGCTCGGCCAGGATCTGGGCGAGCCCCGGGTCGATCCGCTCCGCCACGGACGTCGCGAGGAGCACGTCGACGAGCTCGTCGCTCTCCGCGGCGAGCACCTCGTGCCACACGTAGTCGGCGAGGTAGCGACCCCCGTCACCGGGCTGCGGGAGGTAGCGCTCCCCCTGGGCCTGGGCCGACCGGGCGGACAGGGCCGCGATCTGGATGCTTGCCGCCCAGCCGCCCGCGCGGGCGGCCGTCTCCTGGGCGAGCGTGGGATCGAGGTCCGGCACCAGTCGCGCCAGCATCGCGACGGCCTCGTCGAGGGTGAAGCGGAGCTCGGCGAAGTGGACCTCGCCCAGCTGCCCGCGGGCCCGCAGGCGGTGGACGGGCAGCCGCGGCTCGTGCCGGCTCGAGACCACCACGTGCAGCCACGTCGGGAGGTGCTGCACGAAGAGCGACAGGGAGGACGCGACGGCATCGACGGCGTCGACCAGCTGGAGGTCGTCGACCACCAGGACTGCCGGCCCGACGTCGCGCTGCTCGAGGTCGTCGAGCAGCGCGCCGATCGCGTCCGGGACGCCACCGATCCGACGGAGCTGGTCCGCGGCGGACACCGCGCACCCCGGCGCGACCCCCTCGAGCGCTGCCAGCATGCCGCGCCACAGCTGGACCGGGTCGCGGTCGGACTCGTCGAGCGAGAGCCAGGCGTACGGGATCCCGGCCTCGCTCACCCAGCTGCGCAGCAGGGAGGACTTGCCGGAGCCTGCCGGCGCCACGACCAGGGTCACGGGCGCGAGCGTCTCCGGCGCGAGCAGCTGGTGCAGGCGCGGACGTGGGATCAGGTACGCCGGGTTCGCGGCGGGTCGCAGCTTGGCCGGGAAGATGGCCGACCGGGCCGCCGACGACTGGGCCGCCAGCAGCCCGAGGCCATCGGCGGCGGCCGCGTCGCGCTGGTCCTCCACCACGTCCTCCCGCCTTCACCCGAGGCGTCCAGCGTGGCACCCACACGAGCGGGTGAAATCCCCCGTAAAGGGGGAATTGTGGGAAATATACGAAGGGGCCCGCGCCGTGGCGCGGGCCCCTTCGTCCGGAGCGATCAGGCGAGGTCGAAGCGGTCCGTCTCCATGACCTTGACCCATGCCGCGACGAAGTCGTGCACGAGCTTCTCCGTGGCGTCGGCGCTGGCGTAGACCTCGGCGAGCGCCCGCAGCTGCGAGTTCGACCCGAAGATCAGGTCGACGGCAGTCGCCGTCCACTTCAGGTCACCGCTCGCGGCGTCGCGGATCTCGTACACGTTCTCCTGCGACTCCGCGGCCTTCCACTCGGTGCCCGCGGCGAGCAGGTTGACGAAGAAGTCGTTGCTCAGCACGCCCGGACGGTCGGTGAGGACGCCGTGCTGCGCGCCGTCGACGTTGTTGCCGAGCGCCCGCAGCCCGCCGACGAGGACGGTCATCTCGGGTGCCGTCAGGCCGAGCATGTAGGCCCGGTCCACGAGCAGCGTCTCCGGCTGGAGCTTCTCCCCGGACCGGAGGTAGTTGCGGAACCCGTCGGCGCGCGGCTCGAGCACCGCGAACGAGTCGACGTCCGTCTGCTCCTGGGTGGCGTCGGTGCGACCACCGTGGAACGGGACGGTCACCTGCACGCCGGCGTCGCCGGCGGCCTTCTCGACCGCCGCCGATCCCGCGAGCACGACCAGGTCGGCCAGCGACACCTGGGCGCCGCCCACGCCGTTGAACTCGGCCTGGATGCCCTCCAGCTGGTCGAGGACGCTCGTGAGCTGGCTCGGCTGGTTGACCGCCCAGCCGCGCTGCGGCTCCAGGCGGATGCGAGCGCCGTTCGCGCCGCCCCGCTTGTCGGTCGAGCGGAAGGTCGCGGCCGAGGCCCACGCGGTCGAGACGAGCTCGGCGACCGAGAGGCCGGACGCCAGGACCTTCTCCTTCAGGGTCGCGATGTCGCCGGCACCGAGCGGCGCGCCCTCGGCGGCCGGGACCGGGTCCTGCCACAGCTGCGGCTCGGGGACCCAGGGGCCGAGGTAGCGGCCGACCGGGCCCATGTCGCGGTGCAGGAGCTTGTACCAGGCCTTGGCGAACGCGAGCGCGAACTCGTTGGGGTTCTCCAGGAAGCGCCGCGAGATCTTCTCGTACGCCGGGTCGAAGCGCAGGGCGAGGTCGCTCGTCAGCATCGTGGGCTTGCGCTTCGGTGAGTCCGCCGCCGGCCCGGGGATGATGTCCTCGGCGTCCTTGGCGACCCACTGGTGCGCCCCGGCGGGACTCTTCGAGAGCTCCCACTCGTAGCCGAAGAGGATCTTGAAGAAGTCGTTGCTCCACCGGGTCGGCGTCGTGGTCCAGGTGACCTCGAGGCCGGAGGTGATCGCGTCGGCACCCTTGCCGGAGCCGTAGGCGCTCTTCCAGCCGAGGCCCTGCTCCTCGAGCGGGGCACCCTCCGGCTCCGGACCCACCAGGTCGGCGTCGCCGGCACCGTGGGTCTTGCCGAAGGTGTGGCCACCGGCGATGAGGGCGACGGTCTCCTCGTCGTTCATCGCCATCCGCGCGAAGGTGTCGCGGATGTCGCGGGCCGAGGCCAGCGGGTCCGGGTTGCCGTTCGGGCCCTCGGGGTTGACGTAGATGAGGCCCATCTGGACGGCACCGAGGTTCTCGGAGAGGTCGCGCTCCTCGGCGTACCGCTCGTCGCCGAGCCAGGTGTCCTCGGGACCCCAGAAGATCTCCTCCGGCTCCCAGACGTCCTCACGTCCGAAGCCGAAGCCGAACGTCGTGAAGCCCATGTCCTCGAGCGCGATGTTGCCGGCCAGGACGAGCAGGTCGGCCCACGAGATCTTCTGGCCGTACTTCTGCTTGACCGGCCACAGCAGGCGGCGGGCCTTGTCGAGGTTGCCGTTGTCGGGCCAGCTGTTGAGCGGCGCGAAGCGCTGCGCGCCGTCGCCGGCGCCGCCGCGGCCGTCGTAGATCCGGTAGGTGCCGGCGGCGTGCCAGCTCAGGCGGATCATCAGGCCGCCGTAGTGGCCGAAGTCGGCCGGCCACCAGTCCTGGGAGGTGTTGAGCACCTCGACGACGTCGCGCCGCAGTGCCGCGAGGTCGAGCTTCTCGAACTCGTCGGCGTAGCGGAAGTCGGCACCCAGCGGGTTGCCCTGCGACGAGTGGGCGTGCAGCACCGACAGGTCGAGCTGGTTGGGCCACCAGTCCCGGTTGGTGTGCGGACGGCCGCCGGTCTTCGGCGTCGGCGCGTCGAGCGCCGGGTTCTCGCTCTCGCTCCCCTGTCCGTTGTGCGCGACGGGGCATCCATCCTGGCTCATGTGTTTCCTTCCACGGGTCTCACTGGGGGTCTCACTGGGGGTTGCGTACGGCGGAGCAGGTGGGGCACAGGCCCCAGTAGACGACCTCGGCCTCGTCGATCGTGAAGCCCGAGTCGTCGGACGCGGTCAGGCAGGGCGTGTGGCCCACGGCGCAGTCGACGTCGGCGATGGCGCCGCAGGAGCGGCACACCACGTGGTGGTGGTTGTCGTCGACGCGGGACTCGTAGCGCGCGACCGAGCCGGACGGCTGGATCCGGCGTACGAGACCGGCGGCGGTGAGCGTGTGCAGCGAGTCGTAGACGGCCTGGTGGGACACGTCCGGCAGCTCGCGGCGCACGGCGCCGATGATCGACTCGGTGTCGGCGTGCGGGTGTGCGTGCACGGCGCCCAGCACGGCCACGCGAGGACGCGTCACCCGGAGCTCGGCGCCGCGCAGGACGTCCTGGAGCTCCGTCGGCGTGGCCATGCCGGCAGTCTTGCGCGCTTTCTTGAACGAGTCAAGAAACGCTGGCGCCCGCCGTCTCCGGGTCGCTCGTGTCCGTGCCCGCGGTCGAGCCGGACGTGATCGAGGCGATCAGGCTCTGGGCGATGCCGAGCCCGGCGCCGCCCATCGTCATCGCCTTGGCGAGCAGGTCCTCGACGCCGTCGCCGCCGTTGAGGACGACCATGTTGTCGACGTTCGCCATCGCCTGGGCGCCGGCCGCCACGATCTCGGGGTAGCGCTCGGCGATGATCTGCGCGATGACGGCGTCCTGGTTCTCGGCGAGCGCGTCGGCCCGCGCCTTGATGCCGGCGGCCTCGGCCAGGCCCTTGGCCCGGATCACCTCGGCCTCCGCGTCACCCGTCGCCTTGGTGGCCTCGGCCTCCGCGTTGCCGGTCAGGGTGGTCTGCTGGGCCTCGGCCTGGGCGCGGGCGATCGCGGCGTCGCGCTCCGCGTTGGCGATGGTGACCTGGCGGTAGGCCTCGGCGTCGGCCGGCTTGCGGACCTCGGTGTTGAGCACCTTCTCCTGGCGCTGGGCGTCGAGCTCGGCCGCGGCGGTCTCGGCGCGGACGACCTCCTGGCGCGCCTGGGCCTGCATCAGCGGACCCGCCTGGGCGGACTCGGCCTTGGCCTTGTCGACGTCGGCCTGGTAGGCCGCCTGCTCGATCTGGGACTGCCGGACGGCCTCGGCCTTGCGGGCGTCGGCGACCTGCTCGGCCTGGGTGGCCTCCTGGTCGCGCTGTGCCGCGGCGATGCGGGCGGCGGCCTCGATCGCCGCGGCCTGGGGCTTGCCGAGGTTGTTGATGTAGCCCACCTCGTCGTCGATCTCCTGGATCTGCAGCGAGTCGACGATCAGGCCGAGCTTGCCGAGGTCGTCGGCCAGCGACGAGCGGATCGCGCTGGTCAGGGACTCCCGGTTGTGCAGCATGTCCTCGACCGAGAGGCCACCGACGATCGCGCGCAGGTGACCGGCGAACAGCTCGTGGATGGTGCCGACCAGGACGTCCTCGGTCTGCTCCAGGAACCGGCGCGCGGCGTTGGCGATGCTGGACTTGTCGTCGGCGACCTTGAAGACGACCACGCCCTTCACCGTCAGCGGGATCGACTGGTTCGACGGCGCCTTCACGGTCAGGGTCGTCGTCCGCAGGCCGAGGTAGAAGCGGCGCACGGTCTGGAAGCCGGGGATCACGGCCGTGCCGCGCCCGACGACGATCTTGAAGCCGCGACCGGTGTCACCCGGCATGTCGGCCGAGCTCTCCCCGTGGGCGCCCAGGCCCGAGATGATCAGCGCCTCGTTGGGCTCGGCGACGCGCCAGACCAGCTTGAAGGCGACGACGAGGATGACGAGGGCCGCGACGGCGGTGCCGGCGATGGCCAGGATGGAGGACACGGTTGATCGGCTGCTCTCTGTTGGACGGACCTGGACGGTTCGTTACATCGCTGCGGAGACGAAGACGATGCGGGGCTGCGTGTAGGACATGACGCGGACGAGCGTGCCGATCGGGATCGTGTCGGTGCCGACGTACGGGTAGGCGTTGAACGCCTCGCTGCCGCCGCGCACGGGGAGGATGACCTCACCCACGAGACCGGGGCCGACGGTGCCGGTGACCCGGCCCTCCTGGCCGACGACGCCGCCGTCCTCACGGTCCACCGACGAACGACGTGCCATGGGTCCCCCTCCGAGATCTGCGTCTGTCAGCGGAATTCAACCAGCGCCGGGGACACCGCGCACGATGTTGGGTAGGAAGGCCGGTAAGTTCTCCGGGTGTCCGACAACCGCCCCCGCCGTACGTTCGCGGTGATCAGCCACCCTGACGCCGGCAAGTCCACCCTCACCGAGGCGCTCGCGCTGCACGCGCGGGTGATCACCGAGGCGGGCGCCGTCCACGGCAAGGGCGGACGCCGCGCGACGGTCTCGGACTGGATGGAGATGGAGAAGGCGCGCGGCATCTCGATCACGTCGGCGGCACTGCAGTTCGACTACCGCGACCACGTCGTCAACCTGGTCGACACCCCCGGCCACAGCGACTTCTCCGAGGACACCTACCGCGTGCTGTCCGCGGTCGACTCGGCCGTGATGCTGGTCGACGCGGGCAAGGGCCTCGAGCCGCAGACGCTCAAGCTCTTCAAGGTCTGCGCGCTGCGCGGCATCCCGGTGATCACGGTCATCAACAAGTGGGACCGGCCCGGCCTCGCCGCCCTGGAGCTGATGGACCTGATCGAGCAGCAGATCAAGCTGCGCCCCACTCCCCTGACCTGGCCTGTCGGCGAGGCCGGCGACTTCCGCGGCGTGCTGGACCGGCGTACGGGCGAGTTCGTGAAGTACACCCGCACGGCAGGTGGCGCCACCCGCGCGCCCGAGGTACGGATGCCGGCGGCGGACGTCGGCGAGGCGGACCTGGCGGTCTGGCAGGACGCCGTCGAGGAGCACGAGCTGCTCTCCGCCGACGACGCCGACCACGACCAGGAGCAGTTCCTGGCCGGTCGTACGACGCCGGTCATGTTCGCCTCCGCCCTCCAGAACTTCGGCGTCGCGCAGCTCCTCGAGCTGCTCCTCGACCTCGCCCCCGCACCGCACGCGACGCCCGGCGTCGACGGCTCGGTGCGCGAGGTCTCCGACGACTTCAGCGCCTTCGTCTTCAAGGTGCAGTCCGGCATGAACGCCGCGCACCGCGACCGAGTCGCCTACGCCCGGGTCGTCTCCGGCGAGTTCGACCGCGGCATGATCGTCACCCACGCGGCGACCGGCCGGCCGTTCGCGACGAAGTACGCCCAGGCCGTCTTCGGCCGGGAGCTCTCCTCGATCGAGCACGCCTACCCCGGCGACATCATCGGCCTCGTCAACGCCCAGGCGCTTCGCGTCGGCGACACGATGTACGTCGGCGACCGGATCGAGTTCCCGCCGGTCCCGTCCTTCGCGCCCGAGCACTTCATGACCGCGACCGCGGCCGACATCGGCCGCTACAAGCAGTTCCGCCGCGGCATCGAGCAGCTCGACCAGGAGGGCGTCGTCCAGGTGCTCCGCTCCGACCTCCGCGGCGACCAGTCCCCGGTGCTCGCCGCCGTCGGCCCGATGCAGTTCGAGGTCGTCCAGGAGCGGATGACCAACGAGTTCAACTCACCCATCCGCCTGTCCCGGCTGGACTACCAGCTCGCGCGTCGTACCGACGCCGCCGGCGCGACCGCCCTCTCGGGCGCCCGCGGCTGCGAGGTCCTGCAGCGCTCGGACGGCACCTACCTGGCCCTCTTCGTCGACAAGTGGCGGGCCGGCACCACCGCCCGCGACAACCCGGACGTGATGCTCGAGGAGCTCCCCGCCGGGGGTTCGTAGCCCGACAGCTCCTGAGTGTCGGGCCGGTCGGGTCCGGATGAGGTCGCGTACTCACGCGCACCCCGTGCCGTGGCGGCGACGATCGACGCGTGACCGGCCGAGAAGCAGGAGACGATGGCCAGCAGCGGGCCCGACTGCCGTGGATGACCCACGTCGCGGTAGCGGTGGGCTCGTTCGCGTGGTTCGTCTGGTCCCAGGTCCGCGAGTACGGCCTGACGAGCGAGGACCCGCTGCCGATGCTGCTGATGGACCCGATGATCCTGGTGTTCGCCTGGTTGCTGACTGTGCCCGCGGCCATCGTCGAGGCTTCGGTCCGCACCCGCGGCCGGCGTTGGATCGCCCGCGGTGCCGCCGGCGTCGCGAACCTGGTCCTCGTCTGGTTCGGGTGCCTGCCGGTCGGACTACGTTTCTTCGCCGACCGGGACCCGGTGACGCACGCAAAGGTGGTGTCGGCGCTGGCCAACTCGCTGGTCCTGGTGGGCGGCTACGCGGCTCTCGTCGTCGTCCTGCGGGTGTCCTTCAACCGACGGACCGGCGGTTCAGCCGGTGACGTCGCCTGACGGTCCGACCGCGGGTACGTCGGAGCCGATCAGCGTGGGCGGGCCGGTCGCGATCTCCTCCTCGGCGTCGTGGGTGGACGCCCGGGCGTCGGCGAGGACGTCAGCCGGGACGTGCTGCTCGAGGAAGCGTCGAGCGAGGCTCGTCGAGGGGTGGATCGCGACGGTGGCGACCACGATGATGCCGGCGATGACCAGCCAGCCGGACGCGCCCCAGTGCATCGCGAGGAACGTGTAGACCGCCGGCGCCCAGACCTTGCCGAGGGTGCCGCTGAGCTCTGCGGCACCGTTGTAGGCACCGCGCTGTCGCGGGTCCATGAGCTCGGCCTCGAGCGCCCAGGTCGCGGCGGAGAGGTAGAGCTCGGCGCCGGTCACGGTGACGTGTCCGAGCCACACGAGCGCGATCGTCGTCCAGCCGACGGTGTCGTGGGTCGCGAGGGTGATCAGGCAGGAGACGACGAAGAACGTCGAGGAGATCCGGACGGCCTTCAGCGCCGACGGCACGTCCTCCACACCGCGGGCGGCCGCCATCGGGAGGAAGATGCACATCACCGTGTTGGTGCCGAAGAGGAACGCCAGCAGCACCCGCGGGGCGTCGGTCTGCTCGACCAGCCACAGCGGGATCACGATGTTGAGCAGCACCTGGTTGGTCCAGAAGACACCGGTGAAGAACGACGTCAGCAGCCAGCCCAGGTTGCGCATCGGACCCGGCCCGGGGACCTTGACCTTGCGGTCCTCCGGCGTGCGGTCGTCGTGCGGCGCCCGCGGCAGCCGGCTGATCGCGAGGGCGTTGACGAGGAACACCGCTGCCGTGAACCACGGCAGCGCGTGCAGCAGGTCGTTGGAGTGGAAGGCGAGGGCGATGCCGCCGATGAGGGAGCCGAGCGTGAAGCCGACGTTGAGCGCCGAGTACATGTAGGCGCGCGACCGGACGCGCTCGTCGGGCGGCAGCACGTCGATCGTGTACGCCCCGTGGGCGGCACCCCCGAGCGAGCCGATGACCTCCATCCCCACGGCCATCAGGACGTAGCCCTGGAAGTCGGTGATCAGCGGCCACACCGCGAACATCGCCGCCTGCCCGGTCGCGCTGACCGCCCACATCTTCTTCGGCCCGAACCGGTCGACCAGCTTGCCCATCGGGAAGGCGGCCAGGAACGCGGCGATGCCCGCGAACGTCAGGCCGAGGCCGACCTGCGCCGCGGACAGCCCCACGATCTGGGTGAAGAACACCGCCGACCCGGTCATGAACGTGCCCTCGCCGAGGGCGAAGAGCAGGGACTGGACGGACAGCCGGCCCGCGAGCGGAGACGGTGGGCGCGCGTGGCGCAGCAGGGCAGTCAGCATCAGGGAGAACTCTGCCCCGACTCCCCTCCCCGAGTCGCGCGAGTTTCCGGTCGCAGGCGGCGGCGCTCGACCGCGCTGGTCCCGGTCACGACGCTCATCGGCGGCACGTCCTGGGCGATCGTGGCGCCCGCGCCGACGACCGATCCCCGGCCGATGGTCACCCCGGGCGTGATGGTCGCCGCCGCACCGATCCAGACGTCGTCCTCGATCACGATCGGCGCGTGGGTGACGGCGTCGTACCGCTCGTCGAGCTCGACGGGGTGGCCGGCCGTGCTCAGCGTCACCCGCGGCCCGACCAGGACCCGGTCGCCGATCGAGATGCCGCCCAGGTCGAGGAAGTAGCAGCCCTGGTTGATGAAGACCTGCTCCCCGAACGACGCCCCCAGCCCGTGGTCGCAGTAGAACGGTGGCAGCACCGTCAGCGAGTCCGGCACCGGACCGCCGAAGATCTCGGCGAGCAGCGCCCGCCGTCCCTCGAGGTCGTCGAACGGCAGGGCGTTGAGGCGTGCGGTCAGGTTCATCACGACCCGGGTGCGCTCCGCGAAGGCGCGCGACTCCGGCGTACGACGTGGGATCCGTTGCTCGTGGCGCACCCGCCCGATGGTGGCACGGTGAGCGACTCAGGTGCCGGCGACGTGCCAGGGGTTCGTGCAGCCGCAGTCGGGCGCGAGCGACTCCGCCCTCGGCGCCGGCTCGGGACAGTGCGGCCGCACGCCCCACAGCCGGGCGATCCACGACGTCCGCGCCGCCTTCGCCGTGTGCCCGCACTCGGGACACCTGCCCATCCCTGCACGGTAGCCCGCGCTGCGCATCGGCCGGTCGAACGACTCAGACCGGGCGGAGCGGCCCGTACGTCTTCTCGGGTACACATGTCGAGGCTCCCGGCTCGTTCCGCTCGCCGTCGTCCTCGTCCAGACGCGGCGCCGATCCGCGGAGCAGGAATCGCGCCTGGTAGGTGTGGGTGACGACAGCGCTCGCCGCTTCCGTGAGCGGCAGGGTCTCCCCGACCGACCCGAGGCCGACGACCGACTCGGACTGGCACGCGATGATGGCGTATCCCTCGTCCAGGGCCTGCACAGCAGCCCGGTCGCGGAGACGCCGTCGCAGGGCGTCGCGCGTCTCCTGGACCGACCACATGCCCACGGATGTCTCGTCCTCGACGACGACGAGCAGGTCGAACGAGGTCAGTGCCGCCGTCGCAAGACTCATTGCATCGTGCGAGCTGAGGTCGAGCCCGAGCTTCGCCGCGGCCGACGCGACCGCGTGCGTCGCCTGCTCGACCGAGGCCGGGACGCCGCGCAGCGGCTCGCGGGCACTCATGGGATGGCTCTCCTTCGATGCGATCGTCGGGGTCGCGGTCGTGCGCCGTCGGCACCTCGCCCGTGGGCTGGGCGTGCCCCCCACCCCGTGTCGGGAGGCACGCCCTCGGTCCCGCATGACGCGGGACCGGTCCGAGACCCGTTGATGAGCAGGACCGGGTGGCGCCCTGTGCTCCGGCGCGGACCGCTCGCGGCCGGTGCGCCGGATCAGGAGATCGGGACCAGAGCCCGCTCGACCGAGGTGTCCTGGGCGCAGAGGACCCAGATGTTGGCCTTCTCGGGCGAGTTCTGCGCGTCGAACTGGACGATCCAGCCGTCGAGCCGGTTCGCCTTCGGCGTGTTGGTCGACCAGTCCATGCGGCCCGGGAAGGACGAGGCGACGGCCGCGGGGTGACCACCGAGGCCGATCGTCTGCACGCCGCCGGCAACGGCGGTGTCGTCCGGGGCGTCGCAGGCGACCGTGGCGATCGCGCCGGCGTTGACGCCCACCGACGGGTCGGCCGCGCTGTTCGCGCCGTAGACGGCCGTGCGGTAGTACAGGCCGGCGACGCCGTCCTTGCCGTCCTTGCCGTCCTTGCCGTCCTTGCCAGTAGCGCCGTTCTTGCCGTTCTTGCCGTCCTGGCCCACGTTGTCCAGCGCCTTGTTCACGCCAACGCTCAGGTCGGCGCGGTGGACGCTGCCGTCCCTGATGTCGCTGGAACCGATCAGACCAGCGGCGTCCGCGCCGCCCACGCCGACCGCGACGACAGCCACACCGGTGGCCACAGCAGCCAGGGCGATCTTCTTCTTGTGCATGGTGGTTCCTTGCTTTCGATGAGTCGAGCCTCGCGGCTCACGACGCGCCCGCCGGTCCGACCGATCGGGCGATGACCGCGCCGATCTCGGGTCGGTGCCGAGCGGGCCCCCCGACCTCCGGGATCTCGGAGGTCATTGGTGCGTACTCTATCCGTTCTCTATTCGAGCGCTAAATCGCCGCTATGCCGTCCCTAAGGGACTGATAGCGTCCGACGCATGCCGCGCCCGTATGGAGACCCCGTCGAGATCAAGACCGAGCCGATCCCGGCGCAGTCTCCGTTCATCCCGACGGACGCGAAGATCGTGGTGGGGGCGGTGGCGCCGGCATCACCGGATCCGATCCCGATCGTGCTGCTGCCCGGGTTCGAGTACCGGATGCGCGAGTGGCGACACCCGCACACGGGAGAGATCCACTGGCGACTCGAGCGCCGGAAGTCCGCGCAGCAGACCGAGAGCGACGACTGAGCGCTCCGGCTCGCACGTGACCATGAGCCGGTACGCCGACCACCACCCCGACGCCGCGCCCGTCGGTCGCGTCGTGGTCCTGCCGGGGCGCGTCTACACCCCCGACGGGCCGCTGCTGTTCTTCGCCGCCCAGACCGCGCTGATGCGGTCGTGGGAGGTGCGGCAGGTCTGGTGGGAGCCGCCGCGCTTCGAGAGCGACGACGACGAGGTCGCCTGGGTCGGCGACCAGCTGACCGCGGCCGTCGCGGGGTACGACGGGCGGGTGCTGGTCGTGGCGAAGTCGCTCGGCACCCTGGCGGCCGAGGCGGCGGCCGCGCTCGGGTACGAGGCCGCGTGGCTGACTCCTCTGCTCACCGAGCCGGACGCGGCGGCGGCGCTCACGTCGTACCCCGCCGAGCAGCTCGTGGTGATCGGCGACCGTGACCCGTACTTCAGCCAGGAGGTGCTGGACGCCCTGCCCGGCGAGCAGCTCGTGGTCGCCGGCGACCACATCCTGAGGATCCCGGGAAACCCCGGCGCGATGGTGGCCAGCCACGAGACGTTCGTGCGGACCTTCGACACCTGGCTGGCCCGGCGGTCCGTCTGAGGGGCGACCGTCCAGCCCAATTGCGCTGGAACGACGGCACGCCACCCGCCGCCCACGCCATTGCGGCGCAATTGCGCCGGAACGGCAGCACGCTAGAAATGCCAGAAGGCCGATCCCCAGCGGAGATCGGCCTTCTGCTTCGGTGGAGCTGAGGGGACTCGAACCCCTGACCCCCTGCATGCCATGCCCAGGACAGGCAGAGCCGCTACCAGCTGCGCCCGGCGCACCCGGCAGACGCAAGACCCCCAGAAATGCCGANGCTTCCGATCGGTGGAGCTGAGGGGATTCGAACCCCTGACCCCCTGCATGCCATGCCCAGGACAGGCAGAGCCGCTACCAGCTGCGCCCGGCGCACCCGGCAGACGCAAGACCCCCAGAAATGCCGAAAGCCGCCCGAAGGCSGCTTCCGATCGGTGGAGCTGAGGGGATTCGAACCCCTGACCCCCTGCATGCCATGCCCAGGACAGGCAGAGCCGCTACCAGCTGCGCCCGGCGCACCCGGCAGACGCAAGACCCCCAGAAATGCCGACGCCTGGAACATCGGGGTAGGGGTCGGCGTGGTCGAGGAGCCGCTCCCGACCATGCCCGCGCAGGACGCGGCCCGGCGTACCTCCACGCGCGCAGCGCGGTGACCGGCGGCTTCCGATCGGTGGAGCTGAGGGGATTCGAACCCCTGACCCCCTGCATGCCATGCCCAGGACAGGCAGAGCCGCTACCAGCTGCGCCCGGCGCACCCGGCAGACGCAAGACCCCCAGAAATGCCGAAAGCCGCCCGAAGGCGGCTTCCGATCGGTGGAGCTGAGGGGATTCGAACCCCTGACCCCCTGCATGCCATGCAGGTGCGCTACCAGCTGCGCCACAGCCCCATTGCTGCTCCGCAGATCTGTGACCAGACCGGCGGGGTGACAACTCGCGGAATACTAGCCAACCGTCCGGCCCGAAGCGAAATCGGGGTCCGGAAGGCAGGCCCGTCAGGCGGGAACGACCCGGTTGTAGGCCCGCATCCGGAACGCGGCCCCCGGGGCGGGCTGGTCGAGCTCGACCCAGGCGCAGTTGTCGAGGCCGTGGAGGGCGGCCCGCTCGGTGACGGGCCAGCCGACCAGGACCGGGACGGCGTCACGGATCGCGGCGCCGTGGGACACCGCCACCGCGAGCTCTCCGGGGTCGATCGAGGCGAGCAGGTCGCCGACGGCCGCGATGACGCGACCAGACACCTGCGCGGCGGTCTCGCCGCCCGGCACCACGTCGAAGTCGCCGAGCCGGAAGGCGGCGAACTCCTCCGGCGCGAGCGCGGCGTACTCGTCGTGGGTGAGGCCCTGGCGGTCGGCGAGGAAGTACTCGCGCAGGCGCGCGTCGTACGTCGGGTCGAGGCCGGTCTCCTTGGCGACGTACGCCGCGGTCTGGCGCGCGCGCACGCTGTCGGAGGACCACAGGGCGGCCGGCGCCATGGCGGCAACGGCGACCGCGACCGCGGCGGCCTGGCGGTGACCGGAGTCGTCGAGCTCGGCCTCGAGCTGGCCCTGGACCCGCCGGGCGGCGTTCCAGGCGGTCTGGCCGTGGCGGAGCAGGATCAGGCGGCGGGACCCCGTGCCGACCTCAGCGCTCATGCGAGACGACGTCGGCGGGCAGCGGGATCGACGGGCAGTCGCGCCACAGCCGCTCGAGCGCGTAGAACTGGCGCTCCTCCTCGTGCTGCACGTGCACGACGATCTCGCCGTAGTCGATGAGCACCCAGCGCCCGTCGCGCTCGCCCTCGCGGCGCAGCGGCTTGGCGCCGATCTCGCGGAGCTTGTCCTCGATCTCGTCGACGATCGACTTCACCTGGCGGTCGTTGCTCGCCGAGGCGAGCACGAAGGCGTCGCTGATCGCGAGCTGCTCGCTGACGTCGAAGGCGATGATGTTGGAGGCGAGCTTGTCGGAGGCCGCGCGGGCGGCGGCGGTGACGAGCTCGATGGCGTGGTCGGTGGCGGTCATGCGAGGTCCTTGGTGGGATACAGGTCGTGCTTGGCGATGTACTGGACGACGCCGTCGGGCACGAGGTACCAGACAGGCTCGCCGCGGCGCTTGCGGTTGCGGCAGTCGGTGGAGGAGATCGCCAGCGCGGGGATCTCCACGATGGTGACCCGGTCGGCCGGGATGCCCGCGAGCGTGCCGTCGTCCATCTCGTAGCCGGGTCGGGTGCACCCGACGAACTGGGCGAGCGCGAAGAGCTCCTCCGCGTCGCGCCAGGTGAAGATGTCGGCGAGCGCGTCGGCTCCGGTGATGAAGTAGAGCTCGGCGTCGGGGAACCGGGTCTTGAGGTCCTTCAGCGTGTCGATCGTGTACGTCGGTCCGTGCCGGTCGATGTCGACGCGGGAGACGTTGAAGCGGGGGTTGGCGGCCGTCGCGATGACGGTCATCAGGTAGCGGTCCTCGGCGGGCGAGACGTCGCGGTCCGACTTCTGCCACGGGTCACCGGTCGGCACGAAGACGACCTCGTCGAGGTCGAACCACGCCTGCACCTCCGACGCGGCCACGAGGTGACCGTGATGGATCGGGTCGAAGGTGCCGCCCATGACCCCGACCCGGCGGGTGCCCGGCACGCGCTGGGTGGTCAGCTGTGCTCGCGTCCCGCGCCGAAGGCGAGCAGAGCCAGGATCAGGGCCAGCAGGATGGCCAGGGTGATCCCGCCGATGAGCCAGTGGTTCGGCACGTTCGGGTTCTCCGTGTGGAGCACGGTGAGCAGCGCGTTCATGGTCGACACCCTACCGGCCTCAGCGGACGTGGCCGTCGCCGGTGACGACGTACTTGGTCGACGTCATCTCGGGCAGCCCCATCGGCCCGCGCGCGTGCAGCTTCTGGGTGCTGATCCCGATCTCGGCGCCGAAGCCGAACTCGCCACCGTCGGTGAACCGCGTCGACGCGTTGACGAGCACCGCGGCGGAGTCGACGGCGGCCGTGAAGCGTCGGGACGCGGCCAGGTCCTCGGTCACGATCGCCTCGGTGTGCTGGCTGGAGAAGCGCCGGATGTGGGCGATCGCCGCGTCGAGGTCGGGTACGACGGCGGCGGAGATGTCGAGGGAGAGGTACTCGGTCGCGTAGTCCTCGTCGGTGGCCGCGACGACCCCGTCGTGGGCCTGGAACGCGGCGTCGCCGTGGACCGTGACGCCGGCCTCCTGGAGGGCGGCGACGACGCGCGGCAGGAAGGCGTCGGCGACGTCGGCGTGCACGAGCAGCGACTCGGCGGCGTTGCACACGCTGGTGCGGTGGGTCTTGGCGTTGAGCACGATGGCGAGCGCCTTGTCGAGGTCGGCGGCGCGGTCGACGTACACGTGGCAGTTGCCGACGCCGGTCTCGATGACGGGCACCGTCGACTCCTCGACGACGGAGCGGATCAGGCCCGCTCCCCCGCGCGGGATCAGGACGTCGACGTGGCCGCGGGCGCGCATCAGCGCCTTGACGCTGTCGTGGCTGTCGCCGGGCACCAGCTGGACGACGTCCGGCTCGATGCCGGCACCCTCCACCACCCCCTCGATGGCAGAGCGCAGCGCCGCCACGATCGCGGCGTTGCTGGAGCGGGCGCTCGAGCTGCCGCGCAGGAGGACGGCGTTGCCGGACTTCAGGCAGATGCCGGCCGCGTCGGCGGTCACGTTCGGGCGCGCCTCGTAGATCATCCCGACGACCCCGAACGGCACCCGCACCTGGCGCAGCTCCAGCCCGTTGGCCAGCGTGCTGCCGCGGACGACCTCGCCGACCGGGTCGGGCAGGGCGGCGACGTCGCGCAGCCCCTCGGCCATGCCGGCCAGCCGCTCGGGCGTGAGCCGCAGCCGGTCGACGATGTTGGGCGGCGTGCCGCCGCTCTCGGCTCGGTCTACGTCCTCGGCGTTGGCGGCCAGGATCTCGCCCTCGTGGGCGAGCAGGGAGTCGGCCATGGCGTGCAGCGCGGCGTCCTTCTGGGCGCGGGTCGCCAGGGCGAGGCCGTGGCTGGCCGCCCGGGCCCGCTCGGCCACGAGGATCACGTCGTGCGAGGTCATGGTCCGAGCGTAGTTCCGGCCGGGCGCGACATGGGGCTCGTCTTGACGCGCAGGCAACCGAATCCGGCCCGCCCGCGTCGTACTGTCGACCACCGCCCAGGAAGGACTCCCGTGCTCCGCTCCCTCGCCCTCGCCTCCGCCCTCGCGCTGAGTGTCCCGCTGCTCGCCACCGTGCCGGCCGACGCCGGACCCGACACCCACCGGCGGGCCGCCGCCCCCGTCACCGCGCCGTTCACGCTGTGGGCGCCGAAGACGGTGACGGCGTACTCCTACCGGCACCGCGCCTGGACCGACCTCGGCCTGCGGGTGGTCGCGAAGGGCGAGCCGTTCGAGCTCTGGTCGACGCGGTCGTCGTACGCCGAGCCGATCCGGACCGTGTGGCGCTCGTCGGCCGGCGACGTGGCGCTGCCGACCGGGGCGATGAAGGACTTCTCCGGCGTGCGCAACCTCGTCCGGCTCTCGATCAAGCCCGCGCACGGAAAGGCGGTGACCGCCACCCGCGACGTCTGCTTCAACGGCTGGACCGAGCGGGTCCGCCCCGACGCCGAGCCGACCTCGCCGTACCCCTCGGGGTGCTGGAACAACCCGTTCAGCCTCGGCTCGGTCCAGGGTGTCCAGGAAGGCTGGTCGACGAGCCTGCTCTCGAGCGACCGCCCGCTGCGCCTCGACCCCGGCACCTACCGGGTCCGCGTCCAGGTGGTCCCGCGGTACGCCGCGCTCTTCGGCCTCACGGCGGCCCAGTCGACCCGCACGGTCAAGCTGGTCGTGAAGTCGGACGGCGAGGGTGAGGGTGAGGGCGACGGCGCCAGCGAGTCGGAGCCGACCCCGGTCGGTCGCATCGCCGCACCCGCCGCGCACCGTCCGACCGGCGCCCAGCAGCGTCGCGTCACGGGTCCCACCCCGGACCTGCGCTCGCTGCCCGCGTGGGGCATCTCGCTGTCGAAGAACGGCCGCTACCTGCGCTTCTCGGCCACGGTCTGGAACGCCGGCGACAGCCCGCTGGTCGTCGACGGCTTCCGCCAGCGCGGCAAGGACCTGATGGACGCCTACCAGTACTTCTTCGACGCCGACGGCACCCAGACCGGCTACCAGGACGTCGGGCACATGCACTGGGACCCGAAGCCGTCGCACCAGCACTGGCACTTCGAGGACTTCGCCCGCTACTCCCTGCTGCGCAAGGACAAGTCGACGGCCACCGTGTCGAAGAAGGAGGCGTTCTGCCTCGCGAACACGGACGCGGTCGACCTCACGGTCCCGGGCGCGGCCTGGAAGCCCGAGAACACCGACCTCGCCACCTCGTGCGGCGACTACACGTCGCTGAGCATCCGTGAGGTGCTGGCAGCGGGCTGGGGCGACACCTACACGCAGTACCGCGCCGGCCAGTCCTTCCGGGTCGACAAGCTCCCGAACGGCGTCTACTTCATCTCGGTGGCCGCCAACCCCGACGGCAACCTCGTCGAGAGCTCCACGACCAACAACGTGGCGCTCCGCAAGATCCGGCTCAGCGGCACGCGCGAGGACCGCAAGGTGACCGTGACCCAGGTCGGAATCATCAAGGATGAGGGGTACGGCGGTACCGGCTGAGTCCTCCACGGGTTGAATCGAGAGTTGTGACGGTTGAATCGGGACTTTCGGCGTACAGAACTCCCGACTCGACCGTCATAACTCTCGATTCAACCTTCGGTGGCGTGGAGGTCGCCGGTCGCGACGATCGCGCCGAGGCGGCGGGCGGCGCGGTCGGCGACCGGGTTCTGGCCGGCGCGGGAGGCCAGCTCGGCGAGGGCATAGAGGTCGGCCGAGCGGGCCAGCTCGAGGGCGCGCTCGGGCGGCGTGCCGCGGAGCTCGGCGTACGCCCCCAGCACGGCGTCGACGTACGCCGGTTCGCGGTCGAACCGCAGCACGTTGCCGAGGTCGGTGAAGGGGTGGCCGGCGTGCGCGAACTCCCAGTCCAGGACGCCGGTGACCGCGAGGGTGTCGGGGTCGAGGAGCAGGTTCTTGGGGTTGAGGTCGCTGTGCACCAGGCAGGTGCGGGTCTCCTCGTCCAGGAGCGCCTCCGCGGCCGCGCCGAGCTCACCGAGCGACTCGGGGAGCCCGACGTCGTACGGCGTCACCGTGAGCTCGCCGTCGGCGAAGATCCCGCGGCTGAGCATCGGCATCCCGCCCAGGGTCCCGGCGATCCGGCCGACCGACTCCCCCACCCGGCGCAGGCCGTCGTCGTCCAGGGTCGGCAGCAGCAGGTCGCCACGGACGCCGGGCAGGAACTCCGTCACCAGCAGCGCCGGCATCTCGCCGGCGGCGCGACGTACCTCCAGCACCAGCGGGACGGGCAGCAGGCCGCGCACCAGCCGGAGCACCGCGGCGTCGATCTCGTGTGCCGCGGGGCCGCGCCTGCCGCCGTAGATGCGGACGACGGTCCGCTCGCCGCCTGCCTCGGCCACGAAGGTCTCACCGGACCAGCCGCCCTCGAGCGGCTCCAGCGACGCGAACTCCACCCGGACGACCCTAGGACCAGTGCGTGCGGATGACCGTGGTGGCCTCGAACGGGTCGTCACCGCGCTGCGCCGCGAGCACGCCGGCGCCCTCCGGGGATCCCGTGTAGAGCAGCTCGCTCGGTCCGATCCAGCGGTCCCACGCCGCCGCGAACGCCCCCGCCCGCGCGGCGTTGACCCCCAGCGCGGTCGGCACCGGGTGCCACACCACGCCCGACGGACGGGCCCGCAGGATCGCGCGGCGTACGGCGGAGGCGCCGCGAACCGTCGCCCAGAAGCCCGGCGGAGGTACGTCGTCGGGGCCGAGCACGTAGCGCGCCACGACGTAGCGAGGACCGGCCATCGGCTCGAGCAGCTGCTCCAGCGACTCGGTGAACAGCCAGGACGAGGCCTCGTCCGCGCCGTCCAGACGGCAGCGGTACTCGCCGCTCGGGTGCTGCTCCACGACGACCCCCGCGCTGCCGGTGCCGCCGAGCCCGGCTGCGAGCAGGCCGTCGGCGACGGCGGCGCCGAGCTGCTGGAGCGACGGCGCCACCAGCACCGGCCGCAGCACGTCATCGCGCCACCCGACCATGCGACGGCGGCGCTGCCGAAGGACGAACGGACCGGGCGCCACGGGCAGCGCGCCGCGCACGAGCACGCCGTCCGCACCGACCACGACGGGCGGCGGCGCGGGCGGGCCGGCGACCTGGGCCGAGGCGGTGACCCGGCCACGCACGCGCAGCGTCGGTCGCACCTGGTCGACGTACGGCTCCCCGATCCGCCACCACGCCCGGATCGCCTGCCGGTCCCGGGCGCGCTCGCCCATCCGCGCGTTGAGGGTGCCGAGGTCGGCCACCGCCGGTGGGACGTACGGCGAGAACGACGCGTCCAGGTGGCCGACCCCGTCGACGACGTCACCCTCGGCGTCGATGCCCTGGAAGCCGACGTGCTTGCGCACCAGCCGGTCCCAGTCCTGGCCGCCGCGCGGGTGCGCTTCGGTGAGGCACACGACCGACCAGGTGAGCGCGACCTTCTCCGGCCAGCCCGGGTCGACCCGGAGCGCGCGGCCACGGGTCTGGACGACGGCCGTGCTCGTCGTCGCGGTGGTGAGGTCGACGAGGGTGCTGATCCGGCGGGCGTCCCAGCCCTCGCCGAGCAGGCCCCGGGTGCCGACGACCACCCGCGAGCCGCCGGCCTCGAAGAAGCGGGTCACGTGCGGCACCCAGCGCCGGCTGCTCCACGGACCGGTCAGGGTGGCCACGACGCCCGGCTCGACCACCAGCGCGTCCGCGAGCCCCGGGTCGGTGCCGCGCACGTGCTCGACGAGCGCGCGCAGGGTGCTCTCCCCCGCCGCCACCGTCGAGCCGGTGACCAGCAGCGGGTCCAGCCCGGCCGTGGCGGGATCGCCGACCAGGGCCGTGATCACCGAGCGGGCCGAGCCCTCCTGGTCGTCGAGCACCCCGTCGAGGGCCTCCGGCACGATCGCGGTCGCGCGCTCGTGGTCGCAGAGCACCAGCACCCGCGCGTGGTCGCCGAGGACGTCCCACTCCTGCGCGACCAGCCCCACGGTCGCGGTCGTCTTGGCGAGCGAGCGCGCCAGCACCCGGTCGACGGTCGAGCGCCCGACCCGGATCCCGCGCCGGGTCCAGACGTAGCCGACCGCGGGCAGCGCCCGGCGTACGACGCCCAGGACGTCGTGGTCGCGTGGGTCCTCGCTGTGAACGACGCAGCGCACCAGCCAGTCGTCGACGAGCGCGACCCAGTCCGCCGGCGTCGGCGGTCGGCGGTGTCGCTCGGAGAGGACCGCGCCCGGCGGGAGCGCCAGCATGCCGGCGAAGTGGAGCCGGAGCGCCGCGTCGAGCTGCTCGGGCGCGACCTCGACCCGGGGCTCCGCCGTCACGAACCGCTCGTCCAGCCACTGGAGGAAGGGCAGCGACCCGAACTCCGGGTCCATCAGCCGCGTGGTGAGCTCGGTGGAGCGGGTCGCCTCCTCGGCCAGCCACTCCTCCTCGTGCGGGGTGGGCGTGACGAGGTGCGCGAGCTCGAGGTACGGCGCGAGGTCGCCCTCGCGCACCAGTGCCGGGACACCGGCCTGGAAGACGATCCCGCCGAAGAGGTCGTCGACGAGCCGCGCCTGGTCGGCGTCCAGGGTCGCCGGCGGTGTCGCGGTCAGCCGCAGCACCCAGGAGTCGGGCAGCTCCGCGAGGAGCTCCGCCAGCAGCTCGCCCCAGACCTCGAGCAGGTGGTGGCACTCGTCGAGCACGAGCAGCAGCCCGGGCGTCGAGCGGAGCCGCTCGACCAGGGCGCGACCGTTGGGGTGCAGCCGGGCCAGCTGCGACGAGGCGTCCTCGGGGTCGTCGGCGACCTCGTCATCGGCGTCGAAGACCGCGACGGCCTGGTAGGTCAGCGACGTCAGCTCGGCGCTCAGCTCCCGGTCGTCGCCGGCGGTGAGACCGAGCTCGGCGGCCGCGCCGACCCACTGGCCCTGGATGGCCGTGTTGGGGCTGAGCACCACGGCCTTCGAGACCGTGCCGTCGACCAGGTGCCGGGCCGCGGTCTCGAGTCCGACCCGGGTCTTGCCGCCGCCGGGCGGCAGCACGATCCAGGCTCGGGTGCGGCCGGCGTCCCACGCGGACTCGAGCGCGGCGAGCGCCCCGCGCTGGTGCACCCGCAACGGCAACGGGTCGCCCGCCTCGCGCGCACCCGGGGGTAGCGGAGAGGCGGACGACCCGTCCATGAGGCTGTGGATCAGCCCTTGCGCTTGTTGATCTCCTCGGTGGCGGCCGGGAGGACCGTGTGCAGGTCACCCACGACACCGAAGTCGACGAGCTCGAACATCGGGGCCTCCTCGTCCTTGTTGACGGCCACGATGGTCTTCGACGTCTGCATGCCGGCGCGGTGCTGGATCGCACCGGAGATGCCGTTGGCGACGTAGAGCTGCGGCGAGACGGTCTTGCCGGTCTGGCCGACCTGGAAGCTGTGCGGCATCCAGCCCGAGTCGACGGCGGCACGCGAGGCGCCCACAGCCGCGCCGAGCGCGTCCGCGAAGGCCTCGACCGGCTCGAAGTTGCCGCCGGTGCCACGGCCACCGGAGACCACGATCGCGGCCTCGGTGAGCTCGGGACGACCCGTGGCCTGACGCGGCTGGGAAGCCACGATCTGCGCGGTCTTGGCGGCGTCGGAGATGGTCGGCGAGAACTCCTCGACGGCACCGGCACCCTCGGCCTCCTCGGGGGCGGCCGAGTTGGGCTTGACCGTGATGATCGGGGTGCCCTTGGTGACCTTCGCCTGGACGGTGAAGTTGCCGGCGAAGACGCTCTGCGTCGTGACCGGGCCCTCCTGCACGTCGACGGCGTCGGTGATCAGGCCCGACTCGAGCTTGATCGACAGGCGACCGGCGATCTCCTTGCCCTCCGCGGAGGACGGGATCAGGATCGCGGCCGGAGAGGACTTCTCGGCGAGCTGCTGCAGCGCCTCGGCCTTGGGGGCGACGAGGTAGCCCTTCAGCTGCGCGTCGTCGATGACGTAGACCTTCTCGGCGCCGTACTTCTTGACCTTGTCGGCCACCTCGCCGGACTTGTCGGCCGGGCCGATGAAGACGGCCGAGGGCTCACCGAGTCGCTTCGCGATGGTGAGGAGCTCGTACGTCGGCTTCTTGACCGCGCCGTCGACGTGGTCGATGACTACCAGAACTTCAGACATCAGTCGCTCCTCAGATGAACTTCTTCGAGGCGAGGAAGTCGGCCAGCGCCTTGGCGCCCGAGCCGTCCTCGTCCTTGACGATCTCGCCGGCGGTGCGCGGCGGGCGGGCCGTGGTCTCGACGACCTCGGTCCACGCGGCGTCCGCGCCGACCTCACCGGCGTCGACACCCAGGTCGCTCAGCGACCAGGTCTCGAGCGGCTTCTTCTTGGCGGCCATGATCCCCTTGAACGACGGGTAGCGCGCCTCGCCGGACTGGTCGGTGACCGAGAGGACCAGCGGCATGGTGCCGCCGACGACCTCGGTGGCGGTGTCGCCGTCGCGCTTGATGCGCACCTGGTCGCCCTGGAACTCGACCACCGAGGCCAGCGTGACCTGCGGCAGGCCGAGGCGCTCGGCGAGCATCGCCGGGACGACGCTCATGCCGGCGTCGGTCGAGGCCAGGCCGCCGACGACCAGGTCGACCGGCGTCTCGGCGCCGAGCTTCTCGATCGCCTTGGCGAGCACCAGCGAGGTGGCCGCGGCGTCGGAGCCGGCGATGGCGTCGTCGATCACGTGGACGCCCTTGTCGGCACCCATCTGCAGCGCCTTGCGCACCGCGTCGAGCGCCTTCTCCGGACCCACGCACAGGGCGGTGACGGTGGTGTCGTCCCCGGCCTTCTCCTTGATCTGGAGCGACTGCTCGACGCCGTACTCGTCGAGCTCCGACAGGAGCCCGTCGACGCCGACGCGGTCCACGGTGTTGTCCGACTCGAACTGCCGGTCGGCAGTGGCGTCGGGAACGTACTTCACACAGACGACAATGTTCATGGTGGTGTGGCCGGGACGGCCCCTCCTGTGGTCTCGGATGTGCTCGTGAGGCTACCGTCGCGTACGACGCGCCGAAACTCGGTCCGGGGTCGGTTATGTCACAGCGACGCTGTCACGGTCGGACAGGTCACGGTCGGACGATGCGCTCCAGGATCCGGCCGACCACCAGGTAGGCGATCGCGCCCAGGCCCCAGTTGGCCAGTGCGCTCTTGGTCGCGGCGTCGGCACCCTCGAAGGTGAAGATGCCGTTGTCGCGGGAGAACACGTTCAGGTCGATCACGTCGGCGACGTCGAGGACGAAGCCCACGAGGACGTTGTCCTGGTTGGCGTCCAGCGCGATCAGGAGCGCGCCGACGGCCAGGAACAGCGCGCAGACGACGGCGGCGAGCCAGATCAGGCGGGCCAGCTGGACCCGCAGCGCGGCGGCGCCGCCGCGCCCCTTCTTGCGCTCGGCCACGTCAGCTCCCGGGGTTCTCACGCGCGACATCGTCCCCGCGGAAGGGTCGCGTCAAACGGCTGCTCGGACGCGCGCTCATCGGCCGACGAACTCGGCCTTGCCGGGACCGTTCTCCACGAACGACGCCATCCCGATCGAGCGGTCCTCGGTCGCGAAGAGGGCCGCGAACTGCTGCCGCTCGATCTCCAGGCCGGTCTCGAGGTCGACCTCCGAGCCGCGGTCGATGCTCTCCTTCGCCGCCCGGAGGGCGTACGACGCGGCCCCGCTGAACTGCTTCGCCCAGGCCAGCGCCTCGTCGTACACGCTGTCGGCGGGCACGACCCGGTCGACGAGCCCGATGGCGAGCGCCTCGTCGGCCTTGACGAACCGGCCGGTGAAGATCAGGTCCTTGGCCTTGCTCGGGCCGACCAGGCGGGTCAGCCGCTGCGTGCCACCGGCACCGGGGATGATGCCGAGCAGGATCTCGGGCTGGCCCAGGGTGGCGTTGTCGGCCGCGATCCGGATGTCGGCGCACAGCGCCAGCTCGCACCCGCCGCCGAGGGCGTAGCCGGTGATCGCGGCGACGACCGGCTTGGGGATCCGCGCGACGGCGCCGAGGGCCGACTGGAGCGGGCCGGAGCGCTTGACCATGTCGGTGTACGACATGTCGGCCATCTCCTTGATGTCGGCGCCAGCGGCGAAGACCCGCTCGCCGCCGTACACGACGACCGCCCGGACGTCGTCACGCTCCGTGGCCTCGACGGCCGCGGCGCGGATCTCCTCCTGCACCTGGACGTTGAGCGCGTTCATCTTCGGCCGGTCCAGCCGGATCGTTCCGACGCCGTCGGCCACCTCGAGTCGCACGAACTCGCCCATCGTCTGCCACCTCTTCGTGTCTGGTCTTCTCGGGTCCGTCCCCGGCATGCTGCCACCATCGGGAAGAATGCCGCCCGTGACCCCTGGCATCTGGACCCACCTCGGACAGCGCGCACGGGTCTGGCCCGGGCGCAACTGGCCGCTCGGCGCCACCTGGTCACCCGAGTCGACGAACTTCGCGGTCTACTCCCCCAACGCCACCGAGTGCTGGGTCTGCGTCTTCGACGAGGACGACGTCGAGACCCGGCACCAGCTCACCGAGCGCTCGCTCGGCATCTGGCACGGCGCGATCCCGGACCTGCGGCCGGGGGTGCGGTACGGCTACCGGGTCGACGGTCCGTGGGACCCGGCCGCCGGACTGCGGTTCAACCCGCACAAGCTGCTGCTCGACCCGTACGCCCTCGCGACCTCCGGCACCTTCACGCCGAAGCCGGCGATGTTCGGCTACGACCTGGCCGACCCGACCCTGCGCGACGAGCAGGACTCCGCGCCGTACACCGCGCGGAGCGTGGTCGTGGACCCGTCCTTCGACTGGGAGGGCGACACCCCGATGCGCCGGCGGTGGCGCGACACCGTCATCTACGAGCTGCACGTCAAGGGCTTCACCCAGCTGCACGACCGGGTGCCCGAGGAGCAGCGCGGGACGTACGCCGGGCTCGGGAGCCCCGCGGTCGTCGAGTACCTGCGCGACCTCGGGGTCACGGCGGTCGAGCTGCTGCCGGTGCACCAGTTCTTCTCGGAGCCGGCGCTGCTGGAGCGCGGGCTCGTGAACTACTGGGGCTACAACACGATCAGCTACTTCGCCCCCGACGCCTCCTACTCCTCGGCGGGCGACCGCGGCGAGCAGGTCGCCGAGTTCAAGCAGATGGTGAAGTCGCTGCACGCCGCCGGCATCGAGGTCATCCTCGACGTCGTCTACAACCACACGGCCGAGGGCGGCGCGCTCGGCCCGACGATCTCCTTCCGCGGGCTCGACGACCGCGGCTTCTACAAGCGGGTCAAGCCGACGGTCGACCCCGAGACCGGCGCCGAGACCTGGGACGACACCTACTGGGACGTCACCGGGTGCGGCAACACCGTCGACTCCAACGACCCGCTGGCGCTGCGGCTGATCCTCGACTCGCTGCGCTACTGGGTGACCGAGATGCACGTCGACGGCTTCCGCTTCGACCTGATGTCGGCGCTGACCCGCACCGGCTACGACATCGACATGAACTGCCGGCTGCTCGTCGCGATCGGCCAGGACCCGGTGCTGCGGCACGTGAAGCTGATCGCCGAGCCGTGGGACGCCTCGATGGACGGCTACCTCGTCGGCCGGATGCCGCCGCCGTGGGTCGAGTGGAACGACCAGTACCGCGACGAGATCCGGGACTTCTGGCGCAACCACTCCTCCGGCAACAGCACCGTCGCGACCCGGCTCGCCGGCTCGTCGGACCTGTACGCCGACGACGGGCGCTCGGCGTACAACTCGATCAACTTCGTGACCGCCCACGACGGCTTCACGGCGCGCGACCTGGTCACCTACGAGAGCAAGCACAACGAGGCCAACGGCGAGGACAACCGCGACGGCACCGACAACAACCGGTCGTGGAACCTCGGCCACGAAGGCGAGATCGACGACCCCGCGATGGTCGCCGTGCGCCGGCGTCAGACCGCCAACATGATGGCGACCCTCTGCCTGTCCAACGGCGTCCCGATGATCACCGCCGGCGACGAGCGCGGCCGCACCCAGCGGGGCAACAACAACGCCTACTGCCAGGACAACGAGCTCTCGTGGATCGACTGGAGCCCGGACGACGCGTGGCTCGACGTCTACGAGATCACCAAGGCCGCGCTACGCCTGCGCCGCGAGCACCCGGCCCTGCGCCAGCGGCACTGGTTCGAGGGCCGGCCCACGATCCGCGGCGGGCCGAAGGACCTCGCCTGGCTGCACCCGTCGGGACGCGAGATGACCGACGCCGACTGGCACGACCCCGACCTGCGCACGATCGGGATGTTCGTCTCCGGCGCCCCGCTGCGCGCCCCCGGCCGGCACGGCGAGCAGCAGGTGGACAAGTCCTTCATCCTCTGGTTCAACGCGGGCTGGCTGCCCGCCAAGATCTCGCTGCCCGAGAACGACTGGGTGCAGACCGGCGAGGTCGTCGTCTCCACGGACTTCCGGCTGCCCGTCGGCACGCGCGTCCAGGCCGGGGACCGGATCGCCCTCGGTCGCCGTACGGTCGTCGTCCTGCGGGAAGTCTGAGGAGACTGCAACGCGGCGGCCGCCATCGGCCCCCGCTGACCCGTTGAGTCGAGACTTCTGACGGTTGAATCCCGAGATAAGTCTCGACTCAAGCGTCAGAAGTCTCGATTCGACCCCTACGGGAGGGCGACGATGCCCAGCTCGGCGGGCGAGGTGAGCAGGTCGTTGCGGGGCACGACCCGGACCGTGTAGCCGAACGACCCCGAGTGGTCGAGGACCACGTCGCCGTCGAAGCGGTGCCGGCCGGCCTCGTAGGACTCGGCGGGCTGCAGCGAGAGGACGGCGGTGTCGACCAGGTCGTCCTCGCCGTTGCTGCGCCCGTGCACGAGCTGCACGTCGACGTCCG
The DNA here is from genome assembly GCF_001425175.1 of Nocardioides sp. Root1257. Lineage (GTDB taxonomy): Bacteria > Actinomycetota > Actinomycetes > Propionibacteriales > Nocardioidaceae > Nocardioides. The sequence continues at coordinate 194,447 of NZ_LMDV01000002.1, forward strand.
CGGGCGACAGGTCGCCGAGGGCGACGAAGGCCCGCACGCTCATCGTGTCGCCCACCTCGGGGGCGTCACCGACGCCGCTGCTCTCGACGTGCTCGACACGTACGCCGGGCCAGCCCGCCTTCACCTTCTTCTTCCAGGCGGCCAGCTCGACGGCGCCGGCGTAGTCGGCGTTGAGGCGGCGGGCGGTGGTCGCGGCCGGCGCGTAGAGCTGGCGCACGTAGTCGCTGACCATCCGGGTGGCGAGCACCTTCGGGCCGAGCGACTTCAGCGTGTGCCGGGTCATCTCGAGCCAGCGGGTCGGGACGCCCTCGGCGTCGACGTCGTAGAAGCGCGGCGCGACCTCGTTCTCGATCAGGTCGTAGAGCGCGTTGGCCTCGAGGTCGTCGCGGTGGTCGGGGTCGACGACGCCGTCGGCGGACGGGATCGCCCAGCCGTTCTGGCCGTCGTACCACTCGTCCCACCAGCCGTCGAGGATCGACAGGTTGAGGCCGCCGTTGAGAGCGGCCTTCATGCCGGAGGTGCCGCAGGCCTCGTACGGCCGCAGCGGGTTGTTCAGCCAGACGTCGCAGCCCGGGTAGAGCGGCTGCGCCATCGCGATGTCGTAGTTGGGCAGGTAGGCGATCCGGTGCCGCACCTCGGGGTCGTCGGCGAGCTGGACGATCGCCTGGATCAGCTTCTTGCCGCCGTCGTCGGCCGGGTGCGCCTTGCCGGCCATCACGAGCTGGACCGGACGCTCCGGGTCGAGCAGCAGGCGCTTGAGCCGCTCGGGGTCGCGCAGCATCAGCGTGAGCCGCTTGTACGACGCGGCGCGGCGGGCGAACCCGATGGTCAGCACGTCGGGGTCGAGCGCGGTGTCGATCCAGCCGAGCTCGGCCTTCGCGGCGCCGCGCTTCTCGCAGGACCGGGCCAGCCGCTTGCGGGCGTCGATCACCAGGCGCTCGCGCAGCGCACGCTTGGTCGCCCAGATGTCGGCACCGGACACCTTGTCGACCGCGGCCCAGAACGACTCGGTGTCGTCGGACTCGGGGTCGGCGCCCTGACTGGTCGCCAGCTCGATGACCTCGCGGGCCACCCAGCTCGGGGCGTGCACGCCGTTGGTGATCGACCCGATCGGCACCTCGGCCTCGTCGAAGGCCGGCCACAGGCCGTTGAACATCTCGCGGCTGACGTGACCGTGGAGCCGCGAGACGCCGTTGGCGCGCTGCGCGAGCCGGAAGCCCATCACCGCCATGTTGAAGACCGACGGGTCGCCGCCCTCGTAGTCCTCGCTGCCGAGCGGGAGGATCCGCTCGACGGGGACGCCGGGGGTCGCGCCCGCGTCGCTGAAGTACTGCTCGACCAGGGTCCGCGCGAAGCGGTCGATGCCCGCGGGCACCGGCGTGTGGGTGGTGAACACGGTCGACGCGCGACCCACCTCGAGGGCGGTGTCGAAGTCGAGCTTCGGGCCGTCCTCGGCGACGGTCAGCTCGCGGATCCGCTCCAGGCCGAGGAAGCCGGCGTGGCCCTCGTTGGTGTGGAACACCTCGGGGGCGGCGTGGCCGGTGATCCGCGAGAAGACGCGCAGCGCGCGGACGCCGCCGACGCCGAGCAGCAGCTCCTGGCGCAGGCGGTGCTCGCTGGTGCCGCCGTACAGGCGGTCGGTGACCTCGCGGTAGTGGTCGGGGTTGCCCTCGACGTCGGTGTCGAGCATCAGCAGCGGCACCCGGCCGACGCTGGCGACCCAGATCCGGGCGAGCAGCTCGGGGCCGTCGGGCAGCGCGATGCTGATCGTCGCGCGCTCGCCGTTCTCCTCGCGCAGCAGCGAGATCGGCAGCCCGTCGGGGTCGAGGACCGGGTAGGTCTCCTGCTGCCAGCCCTCGCGGGACAGCGACTGCTTGAAGTAGCCGTGCTTGTAGAGCAGGCCGACGCCGATGATCGGGACACCGAGGTCGCTCGCGGCCTTGAGGTGGTCGCCGGCCAGGATGCCGAGGCCGCCGGAGTACTGCGGCAGCACCGCGGTGATGCCGAACTCCGGCGAGAAGTAGCCGATCGCCTTCGGGCCGTCGACGCCAGCCGCGAGGCGGCGCTGGTACCAGCGGTCGCCGGTCAGGTACGCCGTGAGGTCGTCGTGCGCCGCACCGAGGGCCGCCAGGAAGCCGCTGTCGGCGGCCAGCTCGTCGAGCCGGGCCCGGCCGACGGCGCCCAGCAGCTTGACGGGGTCACGCCCCGTCGACTCCCACAGGTCGGGGTCGACGGAGGCGAAGACGTCCTGGCTCTGCGGGTGCCAGGACCAGCGCAGGTTGCCGGCGAGATCGCCCAGCGGGGCGAGCGCGGCGGGCAGGACGGGACGGACGGTGAATCGACGGATAGCACGCACCCGCCGACGTTACCGCGAGACTCTTGGATCGATCAAAGGATCGACGGGATCAGCGTGGGTCGACCTCGAGCACGAGGTGCCGGTCGCCCCGGACCACGGCCGCGAGCAGCCGGTCGCGGGTGGAGCCGCCCGGAGAGACCGAGAGCGAGCGCACGTCGCCCAGCCTGCCGAGGGGATGCCGGGCGCGGAGGGTCGTCGAGTCCGTCCACAGCGCGGTGCGCGGCAGCAGCTCGGGCTCGTCGGTCGTGTGCCCGGAGGTGAGGTAGACCCGACGGCCGTTGCTGCTCAGGTCCTCCAGGAAGAGCTGCTTCGCGCTGTCGTTCGGCACCGTGGCGGCCGCCACTCCCAGGTCGCCGACGCGGATGCGGGCGATCGCGGTCTTCTCCTGAGCGGACTCCCCGCCTTCGTCGTAGTAGCTGCCGAGCTGGACCAGGACCGAGCCACCGCCCGAGCCCGGGAGCAGCTTGCTGATCCAGGTGCGGTCGGTGCGCCCCTCCCAGCCGGGGACGACCACGGGAGCCGTCGTCTCGAGCTTGAGCTTCGTCGCGGTGCGCAGCAGGTAGCGCGCCACGCGCGGCTCGTCGGCGCCGTACCCGACCACGACGTGCTTCCCGTCAGCCGTGGCGGTGATCGTCGAGGCCCCGGCGAACGTGTCGGTGCGCGAACCCGACACCGGGTGCCTCGGGTCCCGGACGACGAGCACCTGGACGAACCCCTGTCCGAGCAGGTGCAGCCGTCGGCCGTCGGGAGTCAGCGTGGCGTCGCGGAAGAAGCGGTCCTTCGGGTCGTGGATGACCGATGCGAGCGACAGCGTCCGCACCAGCCGCGGCGCCCCACCGTTCAGCGCGAAGATCTTCAGGTCCCCCCGGGCGACGTTCTCCTGGACCACGTAGAGGTAGCGGCCCCCGGGGCTGAGCAGCATCTTGCTCTGGTAGGCGTTCCCGGGGATCGCCGTGGTGCCGAGGCGCTTCACGACCTTCGGCCCGATCGCGTACGACGTCAGGCCGGCCCTGGTCTCGACGACCAGCGTCCGCCCGTCCTGCGACACGGCCGTCGACGCCGCGCCGTGCCCCGGGTACGGCGCCTGCGCCACCACCGTGGCCGCTGGGGCCGATCCGTGGGCCGGCGGCACGGCCAGCACGGGGAGGGCCAGGGCGAGGACGGCGACGAGGCCGTGGGCGATGCGCATGGGAGGGCTCCAGAGGATGGTCGTGCGAAGGTGTCTCACCCCTGACAGCGTCGGACGGTCCACGTCCGTTACAGCGGCGGCCCCCAGGGCCGCCGGGGTTCACATAACGAACGGCGACGTCCGCCGTTGTCGGGGGCATGACCGCCCGCCTCCTCGTGCCGCTCGTCGCCGGCACCCTCGTCACCGGCACTCTGCTCGCTGGCGTGGCACAGCTGCCGGCCGCCGCCTCCTCCAACGCACCCGCCGGCCCCGGCCCCACCCCCGCCGTCAGCCGGACCCTCGGCGACCCGGTCCACGGCCTGCGGGAGGTGGACGTCCGCGGCACCGTGGCGCCCACGGCCCTCCAGCGCTCCGCCGTCGCCGCGCTCGGTCCGGCGCAGCTGCGCTGGAACGACTTCGGCACGCCGGCCTCGATCCTTCCGAAGGACGGCTCCCTCGGGGCCGCGCCCGGCGACCCGGTGACCGCGGCCAAGACCTGGGTCACCGACCACGCCACGCTGCTCGGCCTCGATGCCGCCCAGCTCAGCGGGCTCGAGCTCGTCAACGACCAGCGCCTCGTGGACTCCGACGCCCACGCCGTGCTCTTCCGGCAGACCTTCGGCGGTCTGAAGCCGGCGTCCGGGAGTCTGGTCACCGTCGGCGTCGCCGACGGCCAGGTCGCCTACGTCTCCTCCTCGCTGACCCGCACGACCCAGACCCCGCCGGCGAGCACGGTCACGCCGCTGCAGGGCTGGCTCGCCGCCGCCGAGGACGTGGGACTCGGCGTCGCCGCCGGTCAGGTCGGCGACATCGTCTCCGCGGTCTCCGCCGGCTGGACGAGGCTCACGGTCCCCGGCTTCCCGCAGGAGCAGACGGTTCGCCTGCGCGCCCTCGCGATGGCCGACGGCTCGGTCCGCCCGGTCCTCGAGGCCAACGTCGTCAAGGTCGCCGGCGGCGCGTCCACGGCGTACCGCGTGCTCGTCGACGGCGTCGACAAGGACGTGCTGGTGCGCCACAACGCGGTCGACAACGCGATGTACACCAACGTCTTCCAGGGCACGGTCAGCAACACGACGTGCGGCCCGGAGCACCCGTTCGAGCTCGACGACGCCCTGACGAAGTCGATCACCGCGACCGCACTCGCCCTGCCGACCGACGACGTCACCGTCACCCTCGAGGGCCCCGGCGGGCTGCACGAGACCCAGGACCTGCTGACGAGCCCCGAGGTGGCGACGTTCAGCGACGCCGACGGGTTCGACGCGGGTGCCTACACCGTGCAGGTCTGCCCCTTCGACGGCGCCTCCATCACCGTCGGGCAGTACGCCGTCCTGGTCGCCACGAGCGACACCGGCTCGCCGTCGACCGGTGACCTGAGCATCGACCCGTCGTGGCGCTACTTCACCGCCAACCCCGATCTCGCCTCGACCGCGGTCGGCACCATCCCCTCCAACTCGGTGATCGGCTGCTGGACGGGCACGGGTCCCGGCTGCACGACGCCCAACGGCCCGCTCGCCAACAGCGCGGCCAACGACGGCCCGTGGGACACCGTCGCCGGCGTCCCGACCTCGACGACGGTCGGCAACAACGCCAACACCCACGAGGCCTGGGCCGACCCGCTCGCTCCGGGCGGTCTGTTGCAGGCCCCGGTCTCGCCGACGCGTGAGTACACGACCGAGTTCACCGACGCGTGGAACGAGTCCGGCTGCGACCCGACCCAGCTGGTGCCGACCGGCAACGACATCGACGCGAGCGTGGGCAACCTCTTCACGTCGCACAACCGGATGCACGACTACAGCTACTACCTCGGGTTCACCGAGGACAACTACAACCTCCAGCTGAGCAACCGCGGCCACGGCGGCGTGGGCGGCGACGCCGAGGTCGGCAACGCCCAGGCGGGTGCGCTCACCGGCGGCACGCCGACCCAGCTGGGGCGCGACAACGCCAACCAGATCACGCTCAACGACGGCGTCCCCGGCATCACCAACCAGTACCTCTTCCAGCCCATCGCCGGTGCCTTCTACTCGCCCTGCGCCGACGGCGCGCTCGACATGAGCATCGTCGGCCACGAGTACACCCACGCCATCTCCAACCGGATGATCGGCGGCCCCGACGACGGCATCACGTCCGAGCAGGGTGGCGCCATGGGTGAGTCGTGGGGCGACCTGAACGCCGCCGAGCACATGTTCGGCAACGGCTACTCCAACGGCGCGAGCCCGTGGGTCGTCGGCCCCTACGCCACCGGCAACGCCACGGCGGGCATCCGCGACTACGCCATCGACAAGAACCCGCTCAACTACTCCGACTACGGCTTCGACACCACCGGTCCGGAGGTGCACGCCGACGGCGAGATCTGGAACGGCACCCAGTGGGAGGTCCGCCAGGCACTGGTCGAGAAGTGGGACAGCCAGTTCCCGTACGCCGACAAGCAGCTGCAGAAGGAGTGCACGATCGCCTCGGGCGCCCAGAGCCCGCTGCCCGCGAAGCTCTGCCCCGGCAACCGGCGCTGGATCCAGCTGGTCTTCGACGCCTTCCTGCTGCAGCAGGGTGCGACGTCGATGCTGGACGCCCGGGACGCGATGATCGCGGCCGACACGATGCGCTTCGGCGGGGCCGACGTCGACACCCTGTGGGCGGCGTTCGCCCGCCGCGGCATGGGCGCCACGTCCTCGACCCCCGACGCGGACTCCTCCGACCCGACGCCGAGCTTCGCGTCGCCGCAGGGACCCAACGGCACCGTCACCTTCGCGTCGGCCGGCACCGGCTCGATCTACGTCGGTGACTTCGAGGCCCGCGCGACCCCGGTCGCCGACACGGACCCGGCCACCGCGCTCGGGGCCAGCGCGGACTTCACACCCGGCACCTACCGGATGCTCTACGTCTCCGCCGCACGCGGCTTCCAGCGGTTCACGCTCACCGTGGGCGCTGCCGACAAGACCGTGCAGATCGCCGACAGCGACGTCAACCTCGCCAGCGCGGCGGCCGGCGCCTCCGTGATCGGCTCCACGGCCGGCTCGCTCAACCCGGAGTCGCTGATCGACGGCACCGAGGCGACCAACTGGGGCGGCGTCACGGCGGAGAACGTCGACGTTTCGCACCCGTCGGTCGCCGTCGCCCTCGCCGGCGGGGTGCACACGGTCCGCCGGGTGCAGGTCAGCGCCCTGCTGACCCCGGCCCCGGCCGACCCCAACGAGCTGCCGCTCGCCGCCGACCCGGACTCCGGCTCGCGCTTCACCGCGCTCCGGAAGTTCGAGCTCCAGGCCTGCGTCGCCGACTGCGCGAGCGACGGTGCGACGTGGACGACCTTCTACACGTCCGCGGACGACGCCTTCCCCGGCACCGTGCCGCGGCCGGTCGCGCCCGACCAGACGATGCGCACCTTCGACGTACCCGCCACGCAGGCGGCGGCCGTCCGCCTGGTCGGGCTGGAGAACCAGTGCACGGGCAACGACGAGTACGCCGGGGAGCTCGACAACGACCCGACCAACGACACCGACTGCGCCACGGCCTCCGACCGCGGCACGATCGTGCACGCCTCGGAGCTCCAGGTCTTCGAGTCGGCTGCCGCACCCGGTGGCGTGCTGACGCCCCCGACGACGGCCAAGCCGACGCCCAAGTCGACCACCACCCGGATCGCCGCCAGCAAGAAGCGCGTCGTCCGGGGCAAGCGTGCCGCGCTCCTCGTCTCCGTCGTCCGCGGCGGCGCGTCGATCGGCCGCGCCGGGAGGCTCGTCGTCATCCGGGACGGGAAGCGTGGGGGCGCCGTGACCCTCGGCCGGGGCCGGACGACGATCCAGCTCACCCAGGGCCTGTCGGTCGGCAAGCACCGCTTCCGGGTGACGTTCGTGCCGAGCGACCCGAAGGCCTACCGCGGCTCGACGTCCAGGGTCGTGACGATCACGGTGGTCCGCAAGCGCTGAGGCGTGGTTTCGAGGCTCGTCGCTGGCGCTCCTCGCGCCACAACCACCGGCGAGGCCGGCGTCACGCGCGCGCATCACTTGGTGGATGACGGGTAAGGGACCAGCGCACTTGCCGCAGTTGCCCGCACTCTCGCTAGGTTGGAGCGCATGGTCGGACGCATCCCCGTCATGAACGTCACGCCCCTCGTCGATCTCGGTCGCCGACCGGCGAAGGCGACGGTCGGCGAACCGTTCCCCGTCACGGCGAGTGTGTTCCGAGAGGGACACGACCGGCTCGGCGCGGAGGTCGTGCTCACCGACCCCGACGGCGTACGCCGTCCTCCCGTGCGGATGACCGAGCACGCCGACGTGCCCGACCTCTACGAGGCGTGGCTGACCCCGGACGCCGGCGGTGCGTGGACCTTCGAGATCCAGGCGTGGTCGAGCCCGCTCGGCACCTGGTTCCATGACGGGCCGATCAAGATCCGCGCCGGTGTCGACGTGGAGCTGATGTTCACCGAGGGGCGGCTGCTGTTCGAGCGGGTCCGCGCCTCGCTCGACCCGTCGGACCCCGACTCGGTGGACCACGGACGCGTCATCGACGGGGCCATCGAATCGGCCTCCGACGAGACGCGCCCAGCCGAGGCGCGGCTCGCCGCGATCGAGGACCCGGCGGTGATCACCGCCCTCGAGAGCCACCCCATCCGCGAGCTGCTCACCGTCGAGGGCCCCTACCCGGCGTACGCCGACCGCACCAAGGCGCTCTTCAGCAGCTGGTACGAGTTCTTCCCGCGCTCCGAGGGCGCGAAGACCAACGCGAAGACCGGCAAGGTCGTCAGCGGCACCTTCAAGACGGCCGCCAAGCGCCTCGACGCGGTCGCCGCGATGGGCTTCGACGTCATCTACCTGCCGCCGATCCACCCGATCGGCGAGGTCAACCGCAAGGGACCCAACAACACCCTGGACCCGGGTCCCGGCGACCCTGGCTCGCCGTGGGCGATCGGGTCCAAGCACGGCGGCCACGACGCGATCCACCCCGACCTCGGCACGTTCAAGGACTTCGACGCCTTCGTCGCCCGGGCCGGCAAGCTCGGGCTCGAGGTGGCGCTCGACCTCGCGCTGCAGGCGGCACCGGACCACCCGTGGGTCACCAGCCACCCGGAGTGGTTCACCACCCGCGCCGACGGCACCATCGCCTACGCCGAGAACCCGCCCAAGAAGTACCAGGACATCTACCCGATCAACTTCGACAACGACCCCACCGGCATCGGCCAGGAGGTGCTGCGGATCGTCCGGCTCTGGATGTCGCACGGGGTGCGGATCTTCCGGGTCGACAACCCGCACACCAAGCCCGTGGCGTTCTGGGAGTGGCTGCTCACCGAGGTGCGTCGTACCGATCCGGACGTGCTCTTCCTCGCCGAGGCCTTCACCCGCCCGGCGATGATGCGCGGCCTCGGGGCGGTCGGCTTCCAGCAGTCCTACACGTACTTCACGTGGCGCAACGCGAAGTGGGAGATCGAGGAGTACCTCCGCGAGCTCTCCCGCGAGACCGACCACCTGATGCGGCCGAACTTCTTCGTCAACACCCCCGACATCCTGCACGCCTACCTCCAGTACGGCGGCCCCGCGGCGTTCAAGATCCGCGCCGCCATTGCAGCCACCGGCTCGCCGAGCTGGGGCGTGTACGCCGGCTTCGAGCTCTTCGAGCACGTGGCCGTGCGACCGGGCAGCGAGGAGTACCTCGACTCGGAGAAGTACCAGGTGCGGATCCGCGACTGGGCCGGCTCCGAGAGCGAGGGCCGCACGCTCGCGCCGTACCTCACCCGGCTCAACGAGATCCGGCGCGCACACCCTGCCCTGCAGCTGCTGCGCAACGTCACGATCCACTGGAGCGACGACGAGAACATCCTGGTGTTCTCGAAGGCTCATGAGGAGGACACGGTCATCGTCGTCGTCAACGTCGACCCGCACGCCACCCGCGAGACGACGGTCCACCTCGACCTGGCCGCCCTCGGCTTCGCCGACACCGACTCGTTCGTCGTGCACGACGAGATCACCGGCGAGGACTGGACCTGGAGCCAGCACAACTACGTCCGGCTCGACCCGCACCACGAGCCCGCGCACATCCTGAGCGTGAGGAGGACCGCGTGAGCGAGCAGCCGATCACCGACGAGATGACCAGCCGCCAGCCCGAGTGGTTCAAGACCGCGGTCTTCTACGAGGTCCTGGTCCGCGCGTTCCGCGACTCCAACGCCGACGGCACCGGCGACTTCCGCGGCCTGGTCGAGAAGCTCGACTACCTCCAGTGGCTGGGCGTCGACTGCCTGTGGATCCCGCCGTTCTTCCCGAGCCCGCTGCGCGACGACGGGTACGACGTCGCCGACTACACGGGGGTGCACCCGGAGATCGGCACCATCGAGGACTTCCGCTTCTTCCTCGGCGAGGCGCACAAGCGCGGCCTGCGCGTGATCATCGACTTCGTCATGAACCACACGAGCGACCAGCACGAGTGGTTCCAGCAGTCGCGCACCGACCCCGAGGGTCCGTACGGCGACTTCTACGTCTGGTCGGACACCGACGAGCTCTACGAGGACGCCCGGGTCATCTTCGTCGACACCGAGCCGTCGAACTGGACCTGGGACCCGGTGCGCCAGCAGTACTTCTGGCACCGGTTCTTCTCCCACCAGCCGGACCTCAACTTCGACAACCCGGCCGTGCACGACGCGATCATCGACGCGATCCGCTTCTGGATGGACATGGGCATGGACGGCTTCCGTCTCGACGCCGTGCCCTACCTCTACGAGCGCCCCGGCACCAACGGCGAGAACCTCCCCGAGACCCACGACTTCCTCAAGAAGGTCCGCAAGGTCGTCGACGACGAGTACCCGGGCCGGGTGCTGCTCTGCGAGGCCAACCAGTGGCCCGAGGACGTCGTCGACTACTTCGGCGACCCGGACGTCGGCGGCGACGAGTGCCACATGGCCTTCCACTTCCCGGTGATGCCGCGCATCTTCATGGCCGTGCGCCGCGAGTCGCGGTTCCCCATCTCGGAGATCCTCGAGCAGACGCCGGCCATCCCGGAGCACTGCCAGTGGGGCATCTTCCTGCGCAACCACGACGAGCTGACGCTCGAGATGGTCACCGACGACGACCGCGACTACATGTGGGGCGAGTACGCCAAGGACCCGCGGATGAAGGCCAACATCGGCATCCGCCGCCGGTTGGCCCCGCTGCTCGACAACGACACCAACCAGATCGAGCTCTTCAACGCGCTGCTGCTCTCGCTGCCCGGATCGCCGTGCCTCTACTACGGCGACGAGATCGGGATGGGCGACAACATCTGGCTGGGTGACCGCGACGGCGTACGCACCCCGATGCAGTGGACCGCCGACCGCAACGCCGGCTTCTCCTCCGCCACGCCGGGAAAGCTGGACCGTCCCGTGATCCAGGACCCGGTTTTCGGGTACCAGTCGGTCAACGTGGAAGCCCAGCTCGAGAACTCGTCGTCACTGCTGCACTGGACGCGGCGGATGATCCACGCGCGCCGTAACCACGAGGCCTTCGGGCTCGGCGACTTCCACGACCTCGGCGGCTCGAACCCGTCGGTGCTGTCGTACGTGCGGGAGCACACCAGCGCCGACGGCACCAGTGACGTGATCCTCTGCGTCAACAACCTCTCCCGCTTCCCCCAGCCGGTCGAGCTCGACCTGCGCCGCTACCAGGGCCGGACCCCGGTCGAGTTGCTGGGCGGGGTGCCGTTCCCTGAGATCGGCGAGCTGCCCTACCTGCTCACCCTGTCCGGCTACGGCTTCTACTGGTTCCGGCTCACCGCGCCGGAACCCACCGAGGAGGGCCAGCTGCTGTGACGCCACCCGTCTCCCAGGTCGACCCGGACGTCTTCGTCCGCTACCTCGAGCGCACCCGCTGGTTCGGCGGCAAGGGCCGGCCGTTCTCGGTGTCCGGAGTCCGCCGGATCGGTGAGCTCCCGGGCAGTGGTGACGGCCTGTGGGTGGTGATCGACCTGGTCGAGGTCGCCTACGGCGACGCCCCGGGCGGCACCGAGATCTACCAGGTTCCGCTGGCGCTCTACACCGAGCCCGAGACCCGGCTCGACCATGCGTTCCTGGGCTGGTGGGAGGAGCCGGAGTTCGGGTGGGTGCACGCCTACGACGCGCTCCACGACCGGGAGGCGATGGCGCTGTGGCTGCGCGCGTTCGCCGCGGCAGCCGACGAGACCGGTGGCAACCGCACCGACCTCGACAGCGGGCTCGCCTTCCACCGGCTCAGCGGCCACGACCTCGACCTGGACACCCACTCGACCCTCTTCTCGGGCGAGCAGTCGAACTCGTCGGTGGCCTTCGGCGAGGACTCGCTGATGAAGGTCTTCCGCAAGATCACGCCGGGCGTCAACCCCGACATCCAGGTCCACGACGTCCTCACCCGCACCGGCTCCGAGCACATCGCCGCGCTCTACGGCTGGCTCGACTGGGTCGACGGCTCGCCTGACAGCGGGGCCGACGACGACGGCGGCACGACGATGCAGCTCGCGATGCTCCAGCAGTTCCTGCGCACCGCCAGTGACGGCTGGGACCTCGCCCTGACCAGCGCGCGCAACCTCTTCGCCGAGGCCGACCTGCACGCCCACGAGGCGGGCGGGGACTTCGCCGGGGAGTCGACGCGGCTCGGCGACGCGCTGCGCGAGGTGCACGCCGTGCTGGCGCAGAACTTCCCCGCCGAGCGCCGCGGCGCCGACGCGGCGGTGGAGCTCGCCGACGCCATGACCACCCGGCTCGAGGCTGCGCTCGACGTCGTGCCCGAGCTGGCGCCGTACGCCGGGACGCTGCGCGCGACCTACGACCGGGTGCGCGCCCTGCCCGGCCTCGACGTCCAGCAGGTGCACGGCGATCTCCACCTCGGTCAGACCCTGCGGACCAGCCTGGGCTGGAAGATCGTGGACTTCGAGGGCGAGCCGGCCAAGCCGCTCGCCGAGCGGCTGCTGCCCGACTCCCCCTGGCGCGACGTCGCCGGGATGCTGCGCTCCTTCGACTACGCCCCGCGCGTGGTCGAGCGCTCCTTCGCGCAGGACGACGCGGAGGGCGCGTCGCAGCGGGCCTACCGCGCCGACGAGTGGGCGCACCGCAACAGCAACCACTTCCTGACGGCGTACGCCGGCGGCGCGGTCAGCGACGAGGACCGGGTGCTGCTCGACGCCTACGTCGCCGACAAGGTCGTCTACGAGACCGTCTACGAGACCCGCAACCGACCCGCCTGGGTGGACATCCCACTGGCGGCGGTCGCAAGGATGGAACACCCATGACGACCCCCGCAGGACCTGCGATCCAGCCCGTCTCGGCCACCGAGCTCGACCAGGTGGTCCGTGGTGAGCACGGCAACCCGCACGGCGTGCTCGGCCCGCACCCGCACGAGGGCGCCGTGACCGTGCGCGTGCTGCGGCCGCTCGCGTCCTCCGTCGAGGTGCGCTGGGACGGCGGCTCGGTCGACCTCTCCCACGAGCACGAGGGCATCTGGGTCGGCGTCGTGCCGCTCCCCGACGTGCCCGACTACCGCGTCGCGACGTCGTACGGCGCGGAGCCCGTCGTGCTCGACGACCCCTACCGCTTCCTGCCGACGCTCGGCGAGGTCGACCTGCACCTGATCAACGAGGGCCGCCACGAGCAGCTCTGGGAGGTGCTCGGGGCGCGGGTCCGCCACTACCCGGGAGCGTTGGAGCCCGTCACCGGCACGTCGTTCGCGGTGTGGGCGCCGTCCGCCCGGGCGGTGCGGATCAAGGCCGACTTCAACAGCTGGGACGGCCGCGAGCACCCGATGCGCCAGCTGGGCACCTCCGGCGTCTGGGAGCTCTTCGTGCCGGGCGTCCGCAGCGGCGCGGCGTACAAGTTCGTGATCCTCGGCCCCGACGGCGAGTGGCGCGAGAAGGCCGACCCGATGGCGGCCTGGGCCGAGAAGCCCGCCGACACCGCGTCCCGGATCTTCGAGTCCGACTACGACTGGGGTGACGCCGACTGGCTCGCCGAGCGCGCCAAGGGCTCCCCCGTCAACGGCCCGATGAGCGTCTACGAGATGCACCTCGGGTCGTGGAAGAAGCACCACGACGGGCGCTTCTGGTCCTGGGCAGAGCTGGCCGAGGAGCTCCCGGCGTACGTCGCCGGGCTGGGCTTCACGCACGTCGAGCTGATGCCGGTGATGCAGCACCCGTTCGGCGGCTCGTGGGGCTACCACGTGACGTCGTACTTCGCGCCGGACGCGCGCTTCGGCGACCCCGACGGCTTCCGGCTGCTCGTCGACCGGCTGCACCAGGCCGGCGTCGGCGTGATCCTCGACTGGGTACCCGGCCACTTCGCGACCGACGAGTGGGCGCTGGCGCGCTTCGACGGCACGCCGCTCTACGAGGACCCCAACCCGCAGCGCGGCTGGCACAAGGAGTGGGGCTCCCACATCTTCAACTTCGGCCGGCGGGAGGTGCGCAACTTCCTGTACGCCAACGCGGTCTACTGGCTCGAGGAGTTCCACGCCGACGGCCTGCGCGTCGACGGCGTCGCGTCGATGCTCTACCTCGACTACGCCCGTGAGGACGGCGAGTGGTCGCCCAACATCCACGGCGGGCACGAGAACCTCGAGGCGGTGCAGTTCCTCCAGGAGATGAACGCGACCGTCTACAAGCGGATCCCCGGCATCGCGACGATCGCCGAGGAGTCGACCTCCTGGCCGGGCGTCACCAGGCCGACGTCGGCCGACGGGCTCGGCTTCGGCTTCAAGTGGAACATGGGCTGGATGCACGACTCGCTGGACTACCTGGCCCACGAGCCCGTGCACCGGGCCTACCACCACGGCGAGATGACCTTCTCCCTCGTCTACGCGTTCTCCGAGAACTTCGTGCTCCCGCTCTCCCACGACGAGGTCGTGCACGGCAAGGGCTCGCTGCTGCGCAAGATGCCAGGCGACCGGTGGCAGCAGCTCGCCAACCTGCGCGCCTACCTCGCCTTCATGTGGGCGCACCCCGGCAAGCAGCTGCTCTTCATGGGCTGCGAGCTCGGCCAGGAGTCCGAGTGGGCCGAGTCGCGCGAGCTGGACTGGTGGCTGCTCGAGCACCCCGAGCACCGCGGCGTCTCCGACCTGGTGCGGGACCTGAACGCGGCGTACGTCGGCTCGCCGGCCGTCTGGTCGCGCGACAACGACCCCAGCGGCTTCCAGTGGATCGACGCCAACGACGCCGGCCGCAACGTCTTCTCGTTCATCCGGCGCGGGTCGGGCGACGCACCCGACGTGGTCTGCGTGTCCAACTTCGCGGCGGTGCCGCACGACGACTACCGGGTCGGGCTCCCGGCGGCGGGCGAGTGGGAGGAGATCCTCAACTCCGACGCCGAGGCGTACGCCGGCTCCGGGGTCGGCAACTTCGGCTCCGTCACCGCCGTCGAGGGCGAGTGGTCGGGCCAGCCGGCGCACGCGACCATCGTCGTCCCGCCGCTCGCGACCGTGTGGTTCAGGCGGCGTGCATCCTGACGGGCGGCTGATCGCTAGAGTCGTCACGTGACCCAGGAGACGACCGCCGTGACCACCGTCGCGACGGGGGTTGCCCGGATCTCGTGGGCCGACGACGAGCCGATCGACGTCATCCGGCACGCCGTGGTGGCCGCGCTCGCCGACCACGCCCGGGTCGAGGCGCTCGTCGACCCCGACGACGAGGGCGCCCAGCGGGCAGCGACCTGGTCGGGGCTGCGCCGCGAGGGCGTGATGCGTGGCGTCACCGTCGACGGAGCGCCGGTCGACCGCGTGGTCTACGCCCGGCTCGCGACCGACACCCCGCTGCACGAGCCCGAGGGGTTCCGGGCGCTGCTCAACTCGTTCCTCCCCCGCAAGCGCGCGATCGGACAGATGCTGGTGCGCGACCGGGACGACCGGGTGCTGCTCTGCCAGCTGACCTACAAGCCCGACTGGGACCTGCCCGGCGGTGTGGTCGAGGTCAACGAGTCGCCACGCGACGCCGTGGGCCGCGAGATCGAGGAGGAGCTCGGCCTGACGATCCCGGCCGGCGGGCTGGTGCTCACCGACTGGCTGCCGCCGTGGAGCGGCTGGGACGACGCCCTCTGCCTGGTCTTCGACGGCGGCGTCCACGACGCCTCCCTCACCGACTCGATCGTCCGCGAGGCCCGCGAGATCCGCTCCGCCGAATTCTGCACCCTCGAGCAGGTCACCGAGCGCTGCGCCGACTTCACCGCCCGCCGGATCACCTCCGCGCTGGCCAACCTGGCCGCGGGCGGCGGCCCGGCGTACACCGAGTCCGGCCGGCGCTGACCGGCCGCACGGCACTCGGATCTGCACAGAACCTCCACAGGTCGTCCCCCACCCCTGCGCCGCCGCGCGCCTAGCCTTCGGTGCATGACCAGTGCGAACCGGAGGGTCCTCGTCGTCGAGGACGACCCGGTCATCAACCAGGCCGTCTCCGACCGGCTCGAGGCCGAGGGGTACGACGTCGTCCGAGCCTTCGACGGGCCCGGCGCCGTCGGCGCCGAGGCCGAGCACCGTCCCGACGTGGTGGTCCTCGACGTCATGCTGCCGGGGTACGACGGCCACGAGGTGTGCCGGCGGATCCAGGCCGTGCGACCCGTGCCGGTGCTGATGCTCACTGCCCGTGCCGACGAGGCTGACGTGCTGATCGGGCTCGGTGTCGGGGCCGACGACTACCTCACCAAGCCCTTCCGGATGCGCGAGCTGGTCGCGCGGGTCGCCGTGCTGCTGCGCCGGGTGGAGCGCGCCTCCGAGCTCGCAGGCCGCCGCGCGCTCGAGCTGGGCGACCTGCGCGTCGACGCGCCGGCCCGACGGGTCTGGCGCGGCGACGAGGAGGTGCGTCTGACACCCACCGAGTTCGACCTGCTGCTCTGCCTCGCGGCGACGCCCGGCGCCGTCGTCTCCCGCGACCGGCTGCTCGCCGAGGTCTGGGGGTGGGCCGCCGGGACCGGCACGCGCACCGTCGACAGCCACGTGAAGGGGCTGCGGGGGAAGGTCGGCGCCGACCTGGTCCGCACCGTGCACGGCATCGGCTACGCGCTCGCGGTGCCGGAGTGAGCAACGAACGGACGCAGCCGCTCGCGCGGGTCAGGTCCCTCAAGGTCAAGCTCGGCCTGCTCGTCGCCGTCAGCGTCACCGTGGCGTCCGTCGTCGCGTCGATCGGCCGCTCCGCGGGCGTCGGCGCCTGGCTCAGCATCCCGGTGACCATCGGGCTCGCCCTCGCGGTCACCCAGCTGCTGGCGGTCGGGATGATCTCGCCGCTGCGGCAGATGACCGAGGCGGCCCGCCGGATGGCGAGGGGCGACTACGACGTCAGCGTCACCGAGACCTCCAGCGACGAGGTGGGCGACCTGGCCCGCAGCTTCAACAAGATGACGCGCGACCTCGCCAGCACCGACCGCCAGCGCCGCGAGCTGGTCGCCAACGTGAGCCACGAGCTGCGGACCCCGATCGCGGGCCTGGTCGCCGTGCTCGAGAACGTCGTCGACGGCGTCGCGCCCTCCGACCCGGCGACGCTCGCGGCCGCCCTCGCCCAGGCCGAGCGGATGAGCCGACTCGTCGAAGACCTGCTCGACCTCGCCAGGGTCGACGCGGGCAAGGCACCGCTGACTCCGACGCCCGTCCCCATCGGCCCCCTGCTCGAGGCGGCTGTCGCGGAGGCGCGGGTGCTCGGTCGCCAGGTCGAGTACGACGTACGCGTCGACCCGACCGACCTCGTGGTGCATGCGGACCCCGCCCGGATGCACCAGCTCGTCGCCAACCTCCTCGACAACGCCTCGCGGCACAGCCCCGCCGGGGGCAGGGTCCTCGTGAGCGCCCGGCGCGACGACGAGCGCTACGTCGTGGAGGTCCTCGACCAGGGCAGCGGTGTCGCCCCAACCGACCGGGAGCGCGTGTTCGAACCCTTCGGCACGTTGCGCGCGACCGAGGGCACCGGCGGCACCGGCCTCGGCCTCGCCATCGCCCGCTGGGTGACCGACCTCCACGGCGGCTCCATCCGCTTCGTCGACCCCGAGCCCGGGACGACCGGGGCCCGGGTCCGGGTGGAGCTCCCCCTCTCCCCGTCCGACCGCCCCGCACCCGCTTCTGCACCCGTCTCGATCCCGGAGGTTCCCGTGCCCGTCGCCCCACCCGTCACCGCCGCACGCCCCGTCCCGCCGCGCTCGGTCCTCGACGACCTCTTCGGCGTCTTCTGGCCGGAGCCCTCGGTGCCGACCCGGATCGGGCTGGTCCTCGGCGCTGTCGCGTCGGGCGTCCTCGGCAGCCTGGTGCTCCCGGAGGCGGTCAACGGGCTCGGGATGACGCTGCTCCTGCTCGTGGCCGGTGCCGTGGTCCTGACGGCGAGCACCCGACGGAGGGACCCGTTCACCCTCACCTGCACGGCGCTCTGCGTGGCGCTCGCCGCGGTGCCGATGGTGCGGGATGCCGACTGGATCGTCGCGCTGAGCGTGGTCACCGGCGCGGCGACCTGTGTCGTCGGTGTCTGTCACGGCCGGACGGTGCCGGGGTTCGTCCTCGCCGGCGTCTCGTGGCCGCTCGCCGGCCTGCGTGGGCTGCCGTGGCTCGGGCGCACGCTCGCCGCCGTCCCGGGCATCGGTCAGGGCGCCGCCCTGCTCCGCACGCTGATCTGGTCGGCGCTGCTCCTGGTCGTCTTCGGGGCGCTGTTCGTCTCCGCCGACGCGCTGCTCGCCGAGTGGGTCGGTGCGCTGCTGCCGGACCTGACCATCGACACCTTCGTGCAGCGCGCGTTCGTCATGGTCGCGGTCGGTGGCGTGGTCCTCGCGGCGGCGTACCTCGCGCTCAACCCGCCGCGCGTCGACGCCCCGGCGCGGCCGTCGCGACCGGTCGCCAACCGCTACGAGTGGCTGGCGCCCGTGCTGGTCGTCGTGGTGGTCTTCGCGGCGTTCCTGGCGGCCCAGGCGACCGTCGTCTTCGGCGGGCACGACTACCTGAAGCGGACCACGGGGCTGACGTACGCCGACTACGTCCACCAGGGCTTCGGCCAGCTCACGGTCGCCACCGCCCTGACCCTGCTGGTGATCTGGGCGGCCTCGCGCAAGGCCCCGAGGGAGACTTCGGGGGACCGACTGTGGCTCCGGGTCTCGCTGGGGGTGCTCTGCGTGGAGACCCTGGTCGTCGTCGCCTCCGCGCTCTACCGCATGCACGTCTACCAGGAGGCCTACGGCTTCACCCGGATGCGGCTGCTGGTCGACGTCTTCGAGGGCTGGCTCGGCCTGCTGGTGCTCGCGGTGATGGCCGGCGGCGTTGCGCTCACCGTGGGCTGGCTGCCGCGCTTCGCCTGGATCACCGGGGTCGTCGGGCTGCTCGGCCTGGTCGCGATCAACCCCGACGCCTGGATCGCCCAGCACAACGTCGACCGCTACCACGAGACCGGTCGCGTCGACTGGAGCTACCTCAGCGGCCTGTCCGACGACGCTGTGCCGGTGCTGGCCGAGCTGGACGACAGGGAGGCGGCGTGCGCGCTCGCCGGGTGGGCACCCGCCGACGACGACTGGCTCGCGTGGAACCTGGGCCGCTCCCGCGGCGCCGACGCGGTCGTCCGCGAGCTGGAGGGCGTCGCGATCCCTGACGACCGGACCGCGTCCGACGCCTCCTGCCCGACCGGCGCCGCCGAGTGAGTGCTGCGGTGGACCGGGGATCTCCTTGATCGCTCGTGCCAGAATGATTACATGATTACAAACGAGACTCAGGAGCGCGTGACGGGCTGGTTCGCCGGCCGGCTCCCGGCGGAGTGGCAGCTCGCCCCCGCCGACGTCACCGTGGACCGCGAGGAGATCACGGTGATCCTGTCCGTGGCAGATGTCGAGCTCGAGGGCTCGTCCGAGGCGGCACTGGCCGAGGCGCGAGCCGGTCGGGCGTCGGCGTTCCGCGAGGAGACCCGCGACCAGCGGATGGAGATCGCCCGGGAGGCGCAGCACCGGTTCGAGCGGAAGGTCTCGTGGGGGCTGGCCGTCGGCGAGCCCGACAGCGGGCACCGCGAGCTCTGGACCCACGTGTCGGCGCCGACCATGACCCGCCTCCGGCAGCCGCAGCGGCTGGTGCTCGACACCCTGGTCGACGCCGGTGTCGCCCGCTCCCGCGCCGACGCGCTCGCCTGGTGCGTGCGCCTGGTCGGGCAGCACGAGGGCGACTGGATCGCCGAGCTCCGCCAGGCGATGGACACCGTCGCCGACGTACGCGCGAAGGGTCCGGCCGCGTAGCCCTTGGCTAGATTGATGCCATGCGCGTCGTGCTGAACGTCATCTGGCTGGTGCTGTGCGGCTTCTGGATGGCGATCGGGTACGTCATCGCAGGCGTCATCTGCTGCCTCCTGATCATCACCATCCCGTTCGGGGTGGCGTCCTTCCGGATCGCCAACTACGCCCTCTGGCCGTTCGGGCGTACGGCGGTCCGGAAGCCGACCGCGGGGGCCGGGTCAGCGATCGGCAACGTGATCTGGTTCGTCGTCGCCGGCGTCTGGCTGGCGATCGGCCACGCCGTCACCGGGGTGGCGATGTGCCTGACGATCATCGGCATCCCGCTCGGCATCGCCAGCTTCAAGATGATCCCGATCTCGCTGCTACCGCTGGGGCGCGACATCGTCCCGAACGACCAGCTCGTCTACTCCCCCGCCGCCTGAGGGCGCCCGCGACGCCCGCACCGGGCGCATCGCGACCAGGACGCCGAGGATCAGCAGCACGCCGCCGAGCAGCTCGGCCGAGTTGGGGCGCTGGTCGAGGAGCACCCACGCCGAGGCCATCGCGACGACCGGCGCGAGCAGCACCCACGGCACGACCGAGGACGACGGGTTGCGGGACAGCAGCGTGTTGAAGACGCCGTACCCGACCAGCGAGGCCAGCCCCGCGGTGTAGAGCGTCGAGACCCCGGCCTGCCACGAGAAGGACGCGAGCGCGTCGCCGACGACGGTCGGGCCGTCGACGGCCAGCGAGAGCGCGACCAGCGGGACAGGTACGACGAGCGCCGACCACACCGTCAGCGACAGGCCGCCCGTCACGCCCGACGCACGCGACACGACGTTGCCGATGCCCCACGACAGCGCGCCGAGCAGGCACAGCGCGAGGGCGACGACGGTGACCTGCCCGCCGCGCCCGACGGCCACGACGGCCAGACCGACCGCGCCCACGGCGACGCCGAGCACCTGCGGGGGTGTCGGCAGCTCACGGAGCACGCCGGCGGCGATCAGGATCGTGAAGATGACCTGGGCCTGGAGCACCAGTGCGGCCAGCCCCGGCGGCATCCCGGCGTCCATCGACACGTAGAGGAAGCCGAACTGCCCCAGGGACATGAACGCCCCGACCGCCGCGACCACCCGCCAGGGCGCGCCCGGACGGGCGACGAAGAAGATCGCCGGGAAGATCACGACCGTGAACCGGATCGCCACGAACAGGAGCGGCGGGACGCCGTCCATCCCCCAGTCGATCACCACGAAGTTGAAGCCCCAGATGCTGGCGACGAGGGCGGCGAGGAGCGAGTCACGGCGGTTCACGCGACCAGTCAACCGGGCGGGACCATGAAGCACCAGCGAATGATCGTGCATGGATCCAGGTAGCATTGCTGCATGATCGACCTGGCCGCCCTCACCAGCCTCCGCGCCGTCGACACCCACGGCTCCGTCGTGGGGGCCGCCGACGCGCTGGGCTTCACGCCGAGCGCGGTCTCCCAGCAGGTCAAGCGGCTCGAGAGGCAGACCGGCGTCCCGCTGCTCGAGCGGGTCGGCCGCGGGGTGATCCTCACCGACCACGGCCGGCACCTCGTCGACGCGGGCGCCCGGCTGCTCGCCGACCTCGAGGAGGTCGAGTCGGGGCTGCACGAGCGCGCCGGCGCGGTGTCGGGCCACCTGCGGCTCACCGCCTTCTCCACCGCGATGCGCGGCCTGGTCGCGCCGGTCGTCCGCGACCTGCGCGCCGCCCACCCCGACCTCACCCTCTCGCTGACCGAGCGCGAGCCGTGGGACACCATCGACCTGGTCGCGACCGGCCAGAGCGACCTCGGCGTCGTGCACCGCTGGGGCGACGTGCCGATCACGATCCCCGACCACCTCGAGACGACGCAGGTCGCGCACGACGTCGCCGACGTCGTGGTCCGGCGCGACCACCCGCTGGCCGAGCGCAGTCGCATCACCCCGCGCGACCTGGTCGACGAGGGCTGGATCGCCACGCCCGAGGGCACCATCTGCCGCGAGTGGCTGACCCGGATGTACGCCGGCACCGGGCGGCTGCCCCGCATCGCGCACACCGCGATGGAGTTCGACTCCCACCTGGCGCTGGTCCGCGCTGGTCTCGGGATCGCGCTGGTCCCCCGGCTGGGCCGTCAGCCGCTCGGCGACGAGCTGGTCGGCGTCCCCGCGCACGACCCCGAGCCGACCCGCGACGTGATCGCGGTGCACCGGCGCAGCATGGCCGGCTCCCCCGCCGTACGAGCCGTGCTCGCGGGACTCAGTACAGCGCAGACATCAGGTCCCGCCGGCCCTTGAGGACCCGCGGGTCGTCGTTGCCGACGGCGGCGAAGAGCCCGAGCAGGTGCTCGCGGGCAGCGTTGCGCTCGTCGCCGGACGTACGGCGGACCAGGTTGACCAGGCGGTTGAACGCGTCCTCGACGTGTCCACCGAGCATGTCCAGGTCGGCGACCATCGTCTGGGCGTCGACGTCCTCGGGCTTGGCCGCCCCCTCCGCGCGCGCAGCGTTGAGGTCGACCCCCTGGGTGCGCTGGAGCACCTTGGCCATCGCGAGGCCGGCCGCGGCCTCGACGTCGGCGGGGTTGGCGGTCACGAGCTTCTGGTACTCCTCGACGGCCCGGTCGATGTCGCCGTCGCCGAGCGCGTCCTGCGCGGCGGCGTAGCGCGGGTCGTAGTCGGGCTCGCCGTCGCCGTCGGTGTCGACGGCCGCCGACCGGGGCTGGTGCCGGCCCGCGACGCCCTGCGCGGTGAGCTGCTGCATGACCTGGGTCATCGCCGTCCGCAGCTCGTCGAGCGGCAGCACGTCCTGGATCATCGGCGCCGGGCGGCCGTCGAGGACGGCGACCACGAGCGGGATCGACGGGATCTGCATCGCCTGGGCGATCCCCGGCGCGTCGTCGATGTTGACGAGGCCGACCAGGAAGCGGCCCTCGAACTCGGTCGACAACGTCACGAAGTCGTCGGCGAGCTGCTGGCTCTCCGGCATCCGGGTCGGCGAGTAGAAGACCAGCATCACCGGCGCGGTCATCGACGACTCGACCGTCGCCTGGAAGCTCTCCTCGCTGACCTGCACGGCGTACGACGAGCCGCCGGCCGCCGCTCCACCGGTGGGAGCCGCGCCCCCGGCCTGCGGTGCGGGGGCCTTGAGGCCGGACAGGTCGATGGCGCCCGGGCGGGAGAACGGCTGCTGCGTCATGCGCCCAATCCTAGAGAGGTCCCGGCAGGCGCCTACAGCAGACCCAGCGCCACCCCCTCCTCGCGCAGCTCCTCCCGCACGCTCGGGTGCGCCGCGTTCTCGATCAGCTGACGGGCCTGCTCGCGCTGGTCGTTGCCGGCGATCTCGGCGACCCCCTGCTCCGTGACGACCGCGGACATCTGGAAGGACGTCACCGGCTCGTCGACGAGCGGCACGATCGTCGAGCAGTCGGCCTTGGGGTGCCACGAGCGCAGCGCGATGAAGGCCTGGCCGCCCGCGGCATGCATCGCACCGACGATGAAGTCGGTCTGGCCCCCGAAGCCGGAGTGGATGCGGGCGTCGATCCGGGACGCGTTGGCCTGCGCGAAGAGGTCCACCTGGAGGGCCGTGTTGACGCTGACCATGGCCGGGTTGCGCGAGATCAGCGCCGGACTGTTGGTCGTCTCCGTCCGCGCCATCTCGATCCGGTCGTTGCCGTCGACCCAGGCCAGCAGCTCCGGTGAGCCGAAGAGGAAGGACGCCGTGATCGGCACGTTGCGGTCCAGGGCGCCGATCTTCTCCAGCGCGAAGATGCTGTCCGAGAACATCTCGGTCCACACTCGCAGACCGCTGCGGTCCCGGAGCCCCTGCAGGGTCGCGTCGGGTACGGCGCCGATGCCGGCCTGGAGGGTCGAGCCGTCGCCCACCCGCCCCGCGACCAGCTCGCCGATGCGGGCCGACGCGTCGTCGATCGCCGTCACCGGCGCGGTCGGCAGGGGCGCGTCCGCCTCCACCAGCACGTCGACGAGGTCGAGGTCGACCAGCGCGTCGCCGTACGTCCACGGCATCTGGTCGTTGACCTGCGCGATCACCAGGCCACCGCGGCGCTTGGCCGCCTCGAGGGCCGCGGGTAGGACGTTGACCTCGACACCGAGCGAGACCTTGCCGTCGCGCGGGCGGGTGGTGTGCAGCACGACCGCGTCCGGCGGCAGCTGCCGGCCGAACATCGTCGGCACCATCGAGAGCCGCGACGGGTAGTAGCTCAGCCGCGGGCTGCGTCGCTGCCCCGGGCCGACGAAGGACGTCTCGAGGGTGACGCCGTCCCGGTCGGGCAGGCCGTGCTGGCCGTTGAGCGCCCAGAGCCGGTAGCGGTCCAGCGCCGCGTCGACGAGGCCGACGGTGTGCCACGGCGTCGCGTGGTTGCCGGTGACCACGATGCGGGGGTCGTCGGGCAGGGCGGCCAGGGCGCGGTCGAGGTCCACGCGTCGATTCCACCAGATCGGGCGCGGTTGCACCCGGGTCGTTGGTCCCCGACCCTTGCCACTCCGGCCGCCTTCGGGGTAGGACGGACCTCGGCGCCACCCCGCCACAAGCGGGGAGCACTCGGCAGGCGCCTTTCTCGGGAGGTCTCATGAAGACGTCGATCCTGCCCGCTGGAGTCGCACTCGCGACCTGTGCGGCCGGTCTGCTCATCCCCTTCGGCGCCGCGACCGCGGCACCGAAGGTCACCACAGCGGCGAGCCCACCGGCCGCCACGAAGCCGACACCGAGCGACGTGCGCGAGGTGTCGCCGGACGCGAAGTTCTCGACCAAGCAGCTGGGCAGCCTCAAGGCGCAGTCGCGGCTCAAGGCACTCGCCGCCGCGCCGACCCCGGCGGTCGGCACCCAGCGCAGCTGGCTGGGCCTCGACGACTTCAACGGCACGCTCTACCGCAAGCCGTACACGCTGAAGGGCGTGGGCGACAAGATCGAGGTCTGGGTCGCCGACGACACGTCGTTCCCCGCGGGTGACTGCCGCGGCGCCGCGAGCACGGTGATCACCCAGGCCCAGGTGGACCGCCTGATCAGCCAGTTCGACGGCAACATGTACCCGAAGGAGACGGCGACCTTCAGCACGCCGCCGGACCGCGACGGCACCAACGCCCAGATCTCCGGCGACTACACCGGTGACGGCGACAAGACCGTCGCCCTCATCGACAACGTCCGCGACGACAACTACTACGACTTCCCCGCGGCCTCGACGTACATCGCCGGCTTCTTCTCGTCGCAGTTCAACGAGCTGCTCGACCGCAACGTGATGACGATCGACGCCTACGACTGGGCGCACCGCACCGGCGACAACCCGCCGGACGCCTCGACCGCCGACCCGTGCACCAGCCGGCCGGCCCGCCCGAACCTCTACGAGGGCACCTTCGCCCACGAGTGGCAGCACCTGCTGCACTACTACACCGACCCGTTCGAGACGAACTGGATCAACGAGGGGCTCTCCGACTTCGCGCAGACCCTGGTCGGGTACGTCGACGCCACCAAGACCGTCGACCAGCCCGGTGCGGACAGCCACATCTACTGCTTCCAGGGATTCGGCACCGTGCAGACGCCGTACAACCCCAACCCGCGTGACTGCGGCGGGGCCCAGAACTCGCTGACGCTGTGGGGCGAGGACCCGAACCCGGCCGCGATCCTGGCCGACTACGGCAACGCCTACTCGATGATGCTCTACCTCTACGACCGCTTCGGGACGGACTTCATGTCCGCGCTGCACCGTGACGGTGAGTTCCAGGGCGTCGCGAGCCTCGCGCACGAGCTCCAGGGCGAGGGCATCAACAACCCCTACAAGGTCATCCACCAGTTCCAGTCGATGGTGCTGCTGGACAAGATCGTCGGCGACGCCAAGCACTCGATCGTGCTCGGCGCCGACAAGCGCGTCGTCACCACCCCGAGCCTGCGCTCGACGGTGAACCTCGACAACCCGGAGTCCTACGACACCCCCGGCGCCGCACCCAACGGCGCCGACTACGTCGCGCTCCGCGGTGCCGACGGCAAGGCGCTCAAGGGCGCCAAGCTCAAGTCGCTGACCTTCGACGGCGCGTCCACGCTGCCGACGCAGCCGCTCCAGTGGACGGTCGTGTCGGACGACCCGGACAGCCCCGGCGACCCGGTGCTGTGGTCCGGCAACGCCAACAACCTGGACAACAGCGCCGTCACCTCGGTGACGGTGCCGACCACGAACCCGACGCTGACCTTCGACGCCAAGTACGGCGCCGAGGCGACGTACGACTTCGGCTACGTCCAGGTCTCCACCGACGGCGGCTCGACGTACACGTCGATCGCCGGCGACAAGACCGTCGACGGACCGTTCGGTCCGGCCCTCAACGGCACGACGGACGGTTTCGAGCCGCACACGTTCGACCTCTCGGCGTACGCCGGGCAGAGCGTGCTGCTCAGCTTCCGCTACGTCAGTGACGGCGGCGTCAACGAGGGTGGCCTGCTGGTCGACGACATCAAGGTCGGCGGCACCACCATCAGCGACGGCTCCAGCCTGGCCCCGTTCAAGTCGCCCACGGAGATCAAGCCGCAGGCGGTCGAGAACTGGAACGTCAAGCTGGTCGGCATCCGCGACGGCAAGGTCCCGACGGTGCTCCAGGTCGAGTGGAACGGCCGCAATCACCTCTCGCTGGACCGCCGCGACCTGCTGGCCGCGATCCCCTTCGACAAGGTGGTCGCGATCGTCGCCTCCGACGACTCGTCGGAGCTGGTCCAGCAGTTCGCGCCCTACACCCTGAAGGTCAACGGCGTCACCCAGCCGGGCGGCGCCTGACCGACACCTCGACCACCGGGCGCGGCACCCTGCCGCCCCCGGTGGTCGTGTGTCGGCGCGACACGCCGGCCTCGGTGGTAGAGGAGGGCCGCTGGGCCCGTCTCGAAACCCCGGCAGCGGCTGTCAGCAGGTAGCGGGGAAGATCTGGTGCACGGGGTGGATCAGATCTTCCCCGATATCCGATGCCTGGGCGGCGGACGAGTTCCGCGCCACGCGACCCGAGGATCAGTCCAGCAGGCGGATGCCGTCGTCCGAGACGTCGACGGCGGACAGCCTGACCCGCTCGTCGGGCGTGTTGTTCGGCCAGTGGAAGACCAGCCGATCGACTCCCGCGAGGTCGGTGAAGACCATGCCGTGGCCGCCGTTGCGAGCCCACAGGGGCTCGTCCCGCTGCGTCCAGGGGCCCGTGACGAGGCCGGTCTCCGACGTGGCGACGCCCATCGCGTAGCCCTCCTCGCCGAAGCTCGACCACAGCAGGTGAAGGACTCCGCCCTCGGAGCGGACGAAGAAGGGCCCGTCCGTGAACAGCGGGTCCTTCGCCAGGTTCAGCTGCTCGGGAGGCTCGACACCCTCGGGGAACGACAGGGGCTTGCTCCACGGCGCGGAAGAAGCGGTGAACAGCAGGAGCGGAGATCCGACCACGGTCTTGAGGTCGGCCGACAGGGGCAGCGCGTACATCTCCCCGTCGGCGGGCCCGGGCGGACCGCCCGGGACGCCCTCGGCACCCCGGCTGTAGACGAGCCACGGTGCACCCTCGTCATCGATGAACAGCGTGCCGTCGAGGCACGGCACGTCCCGCGGCGTGAGCGGGCCGTCGCTCCAGGGCACGAACGGCCCGGTGGGCTCGTCGGCGACCAGGACCTGCACCCCGCGGGGACCGTCGGCCGGGGCGGAGCTGGCGAAGGTCGCGAACATGAAGTAGCGGCCGTCGTGCACATGGACCTCCGGCGCCCAGAACTGGGTGTCCGCCCAGAACCCCTCCGTCGGCCGGAACGCCGGGAACGGGCCGACCCACGTGTCGAGGTCCTCGCTCGTGTAGCAGTCGAAGCCGGTCGCCGGCCCGTCCCACAGGTTCTCGTCCGTCGTACCGAACAGCACGTAGCCACCGGAAGGGTCGTCGAGGATGAAGGGGTCCCGCATCCTGATCTGGTCCAACCGCCTGCTCATCGCTGCTCCTCCACGGGACGCCGTCGCCGGTCGAGACGCACGCTAGGTCGCCGTGGAGGGTTCCGGGAAAGCGCTGACACGGATGCCTGCCATTCGCGGATCATCCGGTTCGAGCAACCACCGCATCCACCGGTAGACCTGCCCGTCTCGGACCTCCACCTCGACACCGACTTCCACCGACGGACCTGGGTCGGGCCGATGGTCCAGACAGGTGCCGAGGACGCATACCCCAGATGGGGGATGTGATCGACACGCCAGTCTGAATTCAGGCGGGAGGCAACATCCGGCTCCGCTACGTTCGCGAACGCTTTCGACGCCCTTCAGACGTCGAGCGAACACGGGGGAACCACCATGGCACTGATGAACCGCGCCCTAGCCTCGGCTGTGATCGGAGGCGTGGCGGCGTCGCTGCTCGCCGCCTCGCCCGCCGTGGCCACCGCCGCGCCGAACACACCGACCGCAGCCACGACGCTGACCAAGCCGATGAGCATGGCAGCGGCGAACGGTCGCCTCTTCGTCTCCGACGGCAACACCGTCGCCGTCCTCGGGACCGACGGCACGACGCAGAAGAGCCTGACCGGCATGTTCGGTGCGAGAGACGTCCTCGCCTCCACGGACGGGGCCAAGGTCTACGTCGCCCTGAGTCAGGCAGACGCCATCGCCGTCATCGACACCACCACCCTCAGCGAGGTGGCCCGGTACTCGACCAGCCCCTGCCCGGTACACCTGGCCGTGGCCGGCGCTCGACTCTTCTACGGCGCCGGGTGCGCGAACGACTGGAAGGGCAGCATCGGATCCGTCGACGCCGCGACCGGCACCGACCCGCAGACGGTTGCCACCGACCAGATGTACACGGCTCCCTTCCTCGGTGGTGCCGTCAGCACGTTGGTCGCCGGCGTCCCCGGCATCAGCTCGGGCCCCCTCACCACGTTCGCCGTGTCCGGGTCGAGCGCGACCGAGCTCGCCGCGATCAACACCGGCGGATTCCTCGGAGGTGTCTCCGTCAGCCCCGACGGCACCAAGGTCGCCTCTGCCGCCGGCTCCCCCTACCAGCTGTCCCAGTTCAACGCCACCACCCTGGCCGCGGCCGGCACGTTCACCACGGACCCCTACCCGCGGGACGTCGAGTACTCCCACGACGGGACCATGCTCGGCGGCGGCATCGACTCCGCCTACGGCACCAACGGCAACGTCGTCGCGTTCAACATCGCCACCGGCACCCAGGTCCTGAAGGGCATCGCGCACCCCAAGGCCGCCTACAACCGCCCCGACGTCGTGCCCGGCACGTTGACCTGGTCGGCCGACGGCAGCCGCCTGTACACCCTGCTCGAGGACGCCGGCAACGGAGACGCTCGGTACTACCTGGCCGCCGGCTTCGGCACCATCCCCGCCCCGGCCGCTACCACCACCCGGCTGCGCCTGGCCCCGCCGACCAAGCCCGGCGCCAAGGTCGGCGCGACGGCGACCGTGCCCGGACACCCGGGCGTCCCCGTGCGGTTCGTCCGCACCGGCCCCGCGGGCACCGCCACGGTGACCGCGACGACCAACGGTGCGGGGGTCGCCTCGGTCAGGATCGCTGCCCCGTCCGGTGGAACCATCACGGCGTACTACGACGGCGACGACCTCAACATCGCCTCCTCGGCGAAGGCGACGTTCAAGACGGTCACCAGAGCCGCTGCCAAGGTCTCCGGGCAGTACAAGAAGGTCCACGGGGTGGCGTACTTCCACAGCAAGGCCGACGTCGCCGTGAAGCTCAGCGTCAGCTCCCCGGTGCCGGGACGCAAGGTCAGCGTGCTGCTGCAGAGCAGGTACGGCCGCGCCTGGAAGACCGTTCAGACCAAGCGGTTCGCGCTCGACCGTGCCGGTGCCGCCTACGTCGGCTTCTCCCGGGCGACTCAGAGGGTCGGCTACAGGTTCACCGTGAAGTTCGCGGGCGATGCGTACGGGACGCCTTCGTCGGCGACGACCATGACCGTCGTCATCGGCTAGCGACACGCAGCAGGCGTACCGCACCCACCCGGTGGTTGAGGAAGGCGCGCTAGCGCCTGCCTCGAAACCCCGCAGCCTGCGGGTCGGTCTGTGGTGGCGGACCGACAGGCTTTCGACGGGGTACAACGGGCGGTGGGTGACGGTCTGCGCCCGGCTTTCCGGCCGCTATCGGTGGTTGAGGAAGGCGCGCTAGCGCCTGTCTCGAAACCCCGGACGGGTGGCCGTCAACGGATAGCGGGGAAGATCTGGTGCACGGGGTGGATCAGATCCTCCCCGCTGTCGGTGGTCGAGCAGCGAGCGCCAGCGAGCGTCGTCGAGACCCCCGCAACCCACGCACCGACCTCGGGTGCAGGGTCTCGACAAGCTCGACCGCCAGAGCCCGAAGATAGATGATAGAAGTTCCCAGACCCCTGTGAATATGGGGGTTCTGAGCCTCTCAGTGTCGGTGGCACCTGGGAGAATTCTTCTCATGACAGCCCAGACCACACCCCGACACCAGGTCACGGTGGCGACCGCGCGGATGCGCGACCTCGTCACCGACCTGGCCTCCGCGTCGGTGTGGTCGATGGACCCCGTCGATACCGCGACCACCCTGGTCGAGCTCACCAGGCTCGAGGCCCAGGTGGCCGAGCTGAAGGCCCGGGTCGCGATGCACGCCGACGAGGTCCAGGTCGGTGATACCGCCGGTGCGACCAGTACGGCGAACTGGCTCGCGCACGCCACGAACCAGACCCGCCCGGCCGCACACCGCACCGTCCGGTTCGGCTACCAGCTCGACACCCACACGGTCGTCAAGGACGCGTTGGCTGCCGGTGACCTGCTCGCCGACCAGGCCCACGTGATCATCGACGCCGTCACCAAGCTCCCCGCCGACCTCGACCCCGACGACGTGACCCGAGCCGAACGGCACCTGGTCGCCGAGGCGGCGCATCACGACGCCCGAGCACTCAAACGGCTCGGTGACCGGCTCCTCGAGGTCATCGACCCCGCCGCGGCCGACGCCCACGAAGCCAAGACGCTGGAACGCGAAGAGGCCAAGGCGGCCCAGGCGTGCCGGCTGACCCTGATCGACGACGGTCACGGGAAGGTCCACGGACGGTTCACCCTCCCGACCCTGGCCGGCGCCCGGCTCAAGAAGATGCTCCTCGCGCTCGCCGCTCCCAAGCACGTCGCAGCCACCGCAGGCGCCGGCATCGAACGACGCCCCGGCCCCGAACGGATGGGCCGCGCACTCGCCGAGCTCATCGACCGGATCCCCGCAGACGCGCTGCCCCAAGTCGGCGGCACCAACGCCACCATCGTCGTCACCCTCTCCTACGAGTCCCTCATCGGGCAGATCGAGCAGGCCGGGATCCTCGACACCGGCGAACACATCTCACCCGGAGCCGCCCGCAGGCTCGCGTGCACCGCCCGGATCATCCCCGCCGTCCTCGGCGGCACCTCCGAGATCCTCGACCTCGGCCGCACCCGCCGGTTCCACTCAAAGGCCCAACGGATCGCCCTCGCCCACCGCGACGGTGGCTGCACCGCCGACGGGTGTGACTGGCCACCCGGCCTCTGCCACGCCCACCACGACCCACCCTGGTCACAAGGCGGCACGACCGACCTCGACCACGCCCGACTCCTCTGCCCCCGACACCACGCCCTCGCCCACCGCGACACCGAGTACCACCGGCGGCCCTAGGCTGTCCCGGATCCGACGATCTCGAGGTGGCGGAATGGCAGGACCGATGAGCCCGTCGACGCGGCCGACGGACAGGGTCACGACCGTCGCGGTTGCGGCAGTGTCGTGCGTTGGGGGCATCGTCGTGCTCTGGTGGCTGTTGCCCGTCCTCGGAGCAGACGGCGTCGCCTCGTGGACGCTCAGCATGCTCGGGATCGCGATCGGGTTCAGCCTCGCGATCGGCGACCGCACCCGACCCGCGGGCGTGGGACTCGTGATCGGGTTCGGGCTCCTGGCGCTGGGCGAGGTGGTCGTCTTCCTCGCGTTCCTCACCTGGCTCGGCGCCCACACTGCCTGATCGCCACGACCCGCTACCGCACCCAGCGGTAGATCTGCCCGTCTCGGACCTCGACCGACACCGGCGGCTTCGGCGTCGGGTGGCTGCGCAGGTGCTCGAGCAGGTTCGCGCGACCGCGGAGGGACAGGGCGCCGTCGGTGAAGTGCAGGTAGGGGTGCAGCAGCAACCGGGCCTCGTCCCACTCCCCCGCATCGATCGCGGCCCAGGCGGCAGCGGCGGGCGGGGCGAGGTCGGGCAGGTCGTGGAGCATCTTCGGGGTGCACATCCGCCAGGCGTCGGTCACGAGCTCGCGCATCTCCACCGGATCGAGGCGGTCGAGGTGGGCGCAGACCCACTGGTAGCGGAGGTCGCGCGCGGGCGGCAGGAAGAAGGTCTCCGGATCGGACTCGATCAGGCCGTCGCGCGCGTCCTTCGGGTAGCCGAAGCCCATCGCGGTCTCGTCCTTCGAGAACGCGGTGTAGACGATCTGACGAACCTTCAGCTTGAAGCGGCCGCCGATGTGCGCCTCGTAGGTCCGCGGCAGGGCGAGTCCGACGTCGCGTACGTCGTCGGCGCTCACCATCAGTAGTCCCCGGCCGCCTTGCGGACCGGCGCCAGCACCGAGGAGATGATGGCGAGGTCGGCCTCGGAGAGGGCACTCAGCGCGAAGTCGGCGTCGACCAGGTCGCGCGTCGCGACCTCGACGAGCTCACGACCGGCCGGCGTGATCTCAGCCAGGACGGCGCGGCCGTCGTCGGGGTGCGCCTTGCGCTCGACCAGCCCGGCGGACTCGAGCCGCCGCACGATCGAGGTGACGGAGGTGGGGTGCACCTGGAGCCGCTCCCCCATCTTCCCGAGCGGGAGGGCGCCTCGCGAGGAGAAGGTCAGCAGCACCAGCGCCTCGTAGCGGGCGAAGGTCAGCCCGTGCGGCTTGAGGATCGCGTCGAGCCGGCCGATCACCAGCTGCTGGACCCGCATCAGCGACGTGACCGCGTGCATCGCCGGCACCCCCTCCCACCTCAGGCCCCACTGTCGCGCGGCTTCGTCGATGGGGTCGAACGGAAGGGTCACGGCAGGAGACCTTAGTTGACGCGACCCCCACGCAGCCCCGAGCGCTGCACGACCCGCTGGATCGCGAGGTCGCGCTCGTAGGGGCGGGCGACGTAGCGGACGTCGCGGATGCCCTGCTCCTGGGCGGCGGACTCGAAGCAGAAGTGGCCGAAGCCCAGCACCCGACCGTGCAGCGGGCGACGGACCGTGATGTCCAGGATCCTGGTCAGCGGCATCGTGGCGAGGCTCTGGCTGAGGACGCCGTGCACCCGGAAGACCCGCATGTTGGTGATCACGAACCGGTCCCGGTGCTCGCGGACGGTCAGCCACGCGGCGTGCGCCAACGCCGCGAAGGCCAGGAGCAGGGGGAGCCAGGCGACATCGACCGGCGAGGCCGCGGTGATCACCAGCAGCGCCAGGGCCAGCACCGCCTCGAGGGCCGGACGCACGTACGCGCACCAGTGGTGCCGGACCTCGTCGACGATCACCTCACCCTCCTCGCGCAACAGGTGCTTGCCGATGCGCGGGTCGGTCCAGGCGGCGAGACCCATGTCCGGCTACTGCCCGAGCTCGCCGACGAACCGGATCACGGCCTCGAAGAAGTCGGCCGTCAAGGTGATGGTCTGCGCCCCGGCGGACTGGGAGGTCTCGGCAAGGCTGTGCGGGTTCGTGAACATCCAGAAGCCGAGGAACACGGCGAGCAGGACGAGGACGACCTTCTTCATGGGGGAAGCTCCATCTGCAGTGACACCCCGCCCGAGCGGCGGAGTCAGGGCATGGATCAGCGACGTGTCTACCGAGACCGGCGACGCGATGCACGCCGCCACGCCGGTCTAGACCAGATCGTCGGTCGCGTCCCACAGCCGGGCCGCTGCATCGGCGTCGCGCCCGTCGACCGACGGGTCAGCGACGGCGCAGCGCCGGTGGTAGCCGCCCGGCACCGCGTCGGGCGACGTCGCGCAGAAGACCGTCGTGCGCGCCCCCTCCTCCGGCGACGCCAGCGAGCGCCGCTCCAACGGCGCGGCCAGCCGC
Organism: Nocardioides sp. Root1257; assembly: GCF_001425175.1. Lineage (GTDB taxonomy): Bacteria > Actinomycetota > Actinomycetes > Propionibacteriales > Nocardioidaceae > Nocardioides. Next base: position 228,101 of record NZ_LMDV01000002.1, read on the forward strand.
CGCAGGCGCGCCAGGACCGGCGCCGTCTCGAGGCCGCGGTCGGCGATGCGCGTGTAGACCGAGCCCGGGTGCAGGGAGTAGCCGTGCACCCCCTGCGCGCCGTACCGCCGCTCGATCTCGGCCGCCTCGTGGACCAGCGCGAGCTTGGAGGTGCCGTACGCCGCCCAGGAGTCGTAGGGCGTCACCGGCCCGAACAGCCACTCGTTGCGCCCGCGCTCGTGCAGCTTGGACACGACGTTGACCACGCGGCCGTCACCCGAGGCCAGGAGGTTCGGCAGGAGCAGCCGCGTCAGCTGCGCCGTGCCGAGGTAGTTCGTGCGCCAGTGGATCTCGTGCCCGTCGACCAGCTGCGGCTCCGTCCACCTCGAGCGCAGGTCGAGATGGATGCCCGCGTTGTTGACCAGCACGTCCAGCCGCTCGGGGACCCAGGCGGCCAGGGTGGCCACGGACTCCCGCGAGGTCAGGTCGAGCGGGTGCGTGTCGTCGGTGACCGGGCACGAGCGCGTCGTCGTCAGGACGCGGAACCCCTGCGCCCGCAGGGCATCCGCCGTCGCTGCCCCGAGGCTGCGCTCACCCGCACCGGTGACCAGGGCGACGCTCATCCGCGAATCGCCTCGTAGAACTCGCGCATCTGCGGTCCGATGCGGGCCAGCTCGACGTACGGCGCTCCCCCGGCCGACCCGTCGACGTAGGCGAACTCGATCTCGCCGTCCATCATCGAGCCGCGCATCAGCACCGGCACCCCGGCCGCAGCAGCCGCGTCGCAGGCAGCGTCGACGTCGTCGACCTCGAAGCAGACGTGGTGGAGTCCCGCGCCGTGGGCGTCGAGGAACTCGCGGTGGACCGACGGGCCGGAGACGGGCTGGATGAGCTCGAGCTGCAGGTCGCCGGCGTACCCCAGCGAGACGTGCAGCGTGCAGTCCACCGGCTCCCCGCGCAGGGTGGTCGTGTCCGGACCGAACCGCACGTCGGGGATCCGGGTCCACGCGGCGACGCCGAACTGGTCCGACAGCAGCCGCTCGGTCGCCCCGATGTCGTCGGTGACCCAGCAGATCTGGACGACCGGTCCACTCGCGATGCTCACGCGCGCAGCGTAGTCACCGCGACGGCCAGCAGACCTCGGTCACGTGGTCGAGCAGGTCCTCGGGGTCGCCGTTCGGCAGGTAGCGCTCGACGACCGGTCCCTCCGCCGACAGCGCCTGCTCGGTCACGGCGCGGCCGACGGCGGAGTACGCCGCATCGAGGTCCACCATCGGCCCGTCGTACGTCGCGACCGCGTAGCGGACGGCCGGTCGCTCGACGACCTCGACCCGGCCGGGCAGCGCCGGCACCGATGCCACCGGCACGAACGCGACGACCTCGCCGGCGCCGTCGGTGAAGAACTCGGTCGGGAACACCGCCCCGTCGGGTCCGGTGCGCTCGACGCCCGAGACCGCCAGCAGCCGGTGCAGCTCGGTGAACGCCTCGATCCACCAGGACACGACCGTCTCGCCCGAGACGTCGCCCCGGATCGCCAGCGTCGTCGTGGCCGGCTCGTCGCGGTGCGTGACCTCGATCCGCTCGTCCTCGGTCAGCATCCGCCGCAACGAGTCGACGGTGTCCTGGGTCTGCTGCAGCTGGCGACTCATCCGCTCCAGGTGCTCCACGATCACCCGGTTGCGCGACTCCTCGTCCGGGGCCGCGAGCGCCGTCCGCACGTCGTCCACGGGCAGGTCGAGCTCACGCAGCCGGCGGATCAGCCGCGCCTGCGCGACCTGCTCGGGCCGGTAGGACCGGTAGCCCGTGTGGGGATCGATCCGCGCCGGCTCCAGCAGCCCGACGTCGTGGTAGTGCCGCAGCGCCTTCACGGTCAGGAACGTCATCCGCGAGAAGTCGCCGATGCTCAGCAGGTCAGCCATGGCCGTCACTCTGCACCCTCCCCCTGCAGGAGGGTCCAGCCGATTTCTGGGGGATTGACTCTCCCGCTACGGGAGGCCGGAGAACGTGGTCATGACCGACACCACCTTCCGGCGCGGGCCGCTCGCGGTCCTGCTGACCGGCACCTTCCTGATCGTCCTCGACTTCTTCGTCGTCAACGTCGCCCTCCCCTCGATGCAGCGCGACCTGCACGCCGACAACACCGCCCTGGAGTGGCTGGTCGCCGGCTACGGCCTGACCTTCGGCGGCCTCCTGCTCGTCGCCAGCCGGCTCGCCGACCGGTGGGGTCGGCGACGCGTCTTCACTGCCGGGATCGCGCTCTTCGTGACCAGCTCGCTGGCGTGCGGGCTGGCACCCGACCCCGGGAGCCTGCTGGCGGCCCGGCTGGTCCAGGGCGCGGCAGCCGCAGCCATCGGGCCGACGGTGCTCTCCCTCATCGGAGACGTGTACGCACCGGATCCGCGCGCTGGGCGCCTATGCGACGGTGATGGGCGTCGCGGCGGCCTCCGGCCAGCTCGTCGGCGGCCTGCTCATCCACCTCGACATCGCCGGCACCGGGTGGCGGGCGATCTTCCTGCTCAACGTCCCGATCGGGCTCGCGGCCCTCGCCGCGGCACCCCGGGTGCTGCCCGCCTCGCGGGTGCCGGGTGCGCCTCGTGTGGACGTGCCCGAGGCGACGCTGGTCGTCGCCGCCCTGACCGCGCTGGTGCTGCCCCTGGTCGAGGGACAGCGGCAGGGCTGGCCGCTGTGGACCTGGCTGTGCCTGGTCGGCTCCGTCGTGCTCGGCGACCTCGCGTGGCTGCGCGGCCGGGCGCTGCGCCGTCGCGGCGTGCAGCCGCTCGTGGACCTCGAGCCGCTGCGCTCCCGGGCCATCGGTGTCGCGACGCTCGGCCAGGCCCTCCTGTTCACCGGCATGGCGGCGTACTTCCTGGTGCTCGCGATCTACCTGCAGGACGGGCGCGGCCTCGGCCCGCTGGCGTCGGGAGCGGTCTTCACGATCGTCGCCGCGACGTACATGCTCGGCAGCCACGAGGCCAGCGTCCTGCTCGCCCGCTTCGGCCCGCGTGCCACGGTGACCGGCGCGGCGGTGACCTTCGGCGCGGGCCACCTGCTCCTCCTGGCGGCGGTCGAGCACGTCGGGGTCGCGGGCTCGGTGCTCTGGCTGGCACCCGGGCTGGCCGTCGGCGGCGTCGGGATGGGCGTCGCGCTGGCGGCCCTGGTCGGCACGGTGATGGGCGCGGTCGAGTCCCGGGACGCCGGCACGGTGTCGGGCACGTCGTCCACGACCCAGCAGATCGGCAACGCGCTGGGGGTGGCGCTGGTCGGCATCGTGTTCTTCGGACGGGTCGACCAGGGCCTGGTGACCGCGTTCGGCGCGAGTCTCGTCTACCTCACCGCCACCACGGCGGCGGTGGCCGTGACCGCGGGCTTCCTGCCGGGACGCCGCCGGCCGGTCGCTCAGTCGGTGAACGCCGCCAGCAGCTCGTCGGCGGCCGCGTAGGGGTCGGTGGTCCCGGCGACCACGCCCGCCGCCAGGTCGTCGAGCTCGGTCCGGCCGTGCACGTCGCCCCAGCGCTGGCGCAGGGCGGTCACGGCGATCGCCTCGATCTCGTCTCGCGCGCGGCGGGTACGTCGGGCGTCCAGCTCGCCGCTCGAGGCCAGCCACTCGTGGTGCTTCGCGATCTCCGCCACCACCTCGTCGAGGCCCTCGCCCTGCTGGGCGATGGTCTTGAGGATCGGCGGGCGCCACGAGCCCTCGGGGCGCTCGCCGAGCTGCAGCATCGAGCGCAGGTCGCGCCGGACCTGGTCGGCGCCGTCGCGGTCGGCCTTGTTGACGACGTACAGGTCCCCGATCTCGAGGATGCCGGCCTTGGCTGCCTGGATGCCGTCGCCCATCCCCGGCGCGAGCAGCACCATCGTCGTGTCGGCGAGGCCAGCGATCTCGACCTCGCTCTGGCCGACGCCGACCGTCTCGATGAGGATCACGTCGCACCCGGCGGCGTCGAGCACGCGCAGCGCCTGCGGGGTGGACCACGACAGCCCGCCCAGGTGCCCGCGGGAGGCCATCGAGCGGATGTAGACGTTGCGGTCCAGCGCGTGGTCCTGCATCCGGACCCGGTCGCCGAGCAGCGCGCCGCCGGAGAACGGCGACGACGGGTCGACCGCGAGCACGCCGACCCGCTTGTCCTGGCGGCGCAGCTCGGTGACGAGGGCGTTCGTCGACGTCGACTTGCCGACGCCGGGTGAGCCGGTGATGCCGATGACCTGGGCATGCCCGGCGTGCGGCGCGAGCGCCGCCATCACCTCGCGCAGCAGCGGGGACTCGTCCTCGACGAGGGAGATCAGGCGGGCGACGGCCCGGGCCTCGCCGGCGCGGGCGCGCTCGACGAGGTCCGGGACGTCAACGTCACGCCTTCGGGACACGCACGATCAGGGCGTCACCCTGCCCACCGCCGCCGCACAGGGCGGCCGCACCGACGCCACCACCGCGGCGCTTGAGCTCGAGCGCGAGGTGCAGCACGACGCGCGTGCCGGACATGCCGACCGGGTGGCCGAGGGCGATCGCGCCGCCGTTGACGTTGACGATCTCCGGGTCCAGGCCGAGGGCCTTGGTCGACTCGAGGCCGACCGCCGCGAACGCCTCGTTGAACTCGACGAGGTCGAGGTCGGCGGCGGTGATGCCCTCCTTGTCGAGGGCCTTCTGGGTGGCGTTGGCCGGCTGCAGCTGCAGGGAGGAGTCCGGGCCGGCGACCATGCCGTGCGCACCGATCTCGGCGAGCCACTCGAGGCCGAGCTCCTCGGCCTTGGCCCTGCTCATCACGACGACCGCGGCTGCGCCGTCGGAGATCTGCGAGGCGGAACCGGCGGTGATCGTGCCGTCCTTCGCGAAGGCCGGGGGCAGCTTGCCGAGCGACTCGGCGGTGGTGTCGCCGCGGACGCCCTCGTCGGCGCTGACGACAATCGGGTCGCCCTTGCGCTGCGGGATCGTCACCGGGACGACCTCGTCGTCGAAGACACCGTTCTTCCAGGCCTCGGCGGCCTTCTGGTGCGAGGCGGCCGCGAACGTGTCCTGCTCCTCGCGGGTGAGCTTCACGCCCTCGGCGTTGATCTGCTCGGTCAGCCCGCCCATGGCCTGCTTGGTCGCCTGGTCGTAGAGAGCGTCGTACGCCATCGAGTCGACGAGCTTCACGTCGCCGAACTTGAAGCCCTCGCGCGACTTCGGCAGGAAGTGCGGCGCGTTGGTCATCGACTCCATGCCGCCGGCGACGACGATCTCGCACTCGCCGGCGCGGATCAGCTGGTCGGCCATCGCGATGGAGTTCAGGCCCGAGAGGCACACCTTGTTGATCGTGATCGACGGCATGCTCCAGGGCAGCCCGCCGGCGATGCCCGCGGCGCGGGCCGGGTTCTGGCCGGCGCCGGCCTGGATGACCTGGCCCATGATCAGGTAGTCGACCTGCTCCGGCTGCACGGCCGCCTTCTCCAGCGCGCCCTTGATGGCGACGCCACCGAGCTCGGCCGCCGAGAGGCTCTTGAGGCCGCCGATCAGGCGGCCGATCGGGGTGCGCGCACCCGCGACGATGACGGACGGACCGGACATGAGGAGCCTCCAGAGTTCGTGGGTGGATCTCTGTCGACCTTACCCACGGGTCACCGGGGCGGCGAGGGTGGAAAAGGTCACACGCACTCGTCGTCGGGCGCGCGTCGTACGACCATGTGCGGCATGAGCACTCCATCGTTCGCGGGGTCCGCCTCGCACCTGTTCACCGCCATCGACCACGTCGGCATCGCCGTGCCCGACCTCGACGCCGCGATCGCGTTCTACGAGACGACGTACGGCATGCGGCTCGCCCATCAGGAGGTCAACGAGGAGCAGGGCGTGCGCGAGGCCATGATGGCCGTGGGCGACTCGGGCTCCTGCATCCAGCTGCTGGCGCCGTTGAACGAGCAGTCGACGATCGCGAAGTTCCTCGACGCCAAGGGACCGGGCATCCAGCAGATGGCCTACCGGGTCACCGACGTCGAGGCGGTCAGCGCGATCCTGCGCGAGCGCGGCCTGCGCCTGCTGTACGACGAGCCGCGGCGGGGCACCTCGGACTCCCGGATCAACTTCATCCACCCCAAGGACGCCGGCGGCGTGCTGGTGGAGCTGGTCGAGCCTGCCGCGAGCCCAGCGTGAGCCAGGTGTACGTCGCAGCCAGGTCGCCCATCGCGTCGTGCGCCGCGACGTACGCCTCGTGCAGCTCGTCGTCCGTGGCGCGGTACGGCGAGAGCGTGCGCATGAGCACGTCGAGTCGCCTCCCGATCTGCAGCAGACCCAGCTCGATGCGCTCCAACCGGAACTCCGGAGCCTCCCGCAGGTGCGTCGATGCGGCCGGTTCGCCTACCGCATGGGCACCGCGGCCCGACCGCAGCATGATCTCCGTGGCGTTGCACGGCGTCTGTCGGCCACGAGTCATCCGAGTACCCCCAGGGTCACGACCGGCACTCCCGACGGGCCGGCGCACCTCCGACGGTACGCCGTGACCGAGCCAGATACGTCACACCGGGTGTGCACACCTGTTACCCGTGGGTAATGTCCCGCCCAACCCAGTCCGACACCTGACCCACCCAGGAGCCGACGTGCAGCACATCCTCGACGCGATCATGGCGGGCGACACCTCGTCCGCGGACTTCGCGAACCTCGAACTCCCCGAGTCCTACCGCGCCGTGACGGTGCACAAGGACGAGGCCGACATGTTCGAGGGCCTCGCGAGCAAGGACAAGGACCCCCGGACCTCGCTGCACGTCGAGGACGTGGCGCTGCCGGAGCTCGGCCCGGGCGAGGCGTACGTGGCCGTGATGGCCTCCGCGATCAACTACAACACCGTGTGGACCTCGATCTTCGAGCCGGTCTCGACGTTCGGGTTCCTGGAGCGCTACGGCCGGCTCTCGCCGCTCGCGAAGCGCCACGACCTGCCCTACCACGTGGTCGGCTCCGACCTCGCGGGCGTCGTGCTCGCCACCGGTCCCGGCGTCACCAAGTGGCAGCCCGGCGCCGAGGTGGTCGCCCACTGTCTGAGCGTGGAGCTGGAGTCGCCCGACGGGCACGACGACACGATGCTCGACCCCGAGCAGCGGATCTGGGGCTTCGAGACCAACTTCGGCGGCCTGGCCCACATCGCGCTGGTCAAGTCCAACCAGCTGATGCCCAAGCCCGACCACCTGACCTGGGAGGAGGCCGCCTCCCCCGGCCTGGTCAACTGCACGGCGTACCGCCAGCTCGTCAGCAAGAACGGCGGCGACATGAAGCAGGGCGACAACGTCCTGATCTGGGGCGCCTCGGGCGGCCTGGGTGGCTTCGCGACGCAGTACGCCCTCAACGGTGGCGCCAACCCGGTCTGCGTGGTCTCCAACGAGGAGAAGGCCGCGATCGCCCGCTCGATGGGCGCGGAGATGATCATCAACCGCTCCGAGGCCGGCCTGAAGTTCTGGAAGGACGAGCACACCCAGGACCCGAAGGAGTGGCGCCGGTTCGGCGGCATGATCCGCGACCTGACCGGCGGCGAGGACATCGACATCGTCTTCGAGCACCCGGGCCGCGAGACCTTCGGCGCCAGCGTCTACGTCACCCGCAAGGGCGGCACCATCACCACCTGCGCCTCCACCAGCGGCTACATGCACGAGTACGACAACCGCTACCTGTGGATGAACCTCAAGCGGATCATCTCCTCGCACTTCGCCAACTACCGCGAGTCGTGGGAGGCCANGACCAGCGGCTACATGCACGAGTACGACAACCGCTACCTGTGGATGAACCTCAAGCGGATCATCTCCTCGCACTTCGCCAACTACCGCGAGTCGTGGGAGGCCAACCGCCTCATCGCCAAGGGCAAGATCCACCCGACCCTGTCGCGCACCTACTCGCTCGAGGACGTCGGCCAGGCGGCCCTCGACGTGCACCACAACAAGCACCAGGGCAAGGTCGGCGTGCTCTGCCTGGCCCCCGAGGAGGGTCTCGGGGTCCGTGACCACGAGCTCCGGGACACCCACCTCGAGGCGATCAACCGCTTCCGGGGGGTCTGACACCGCGCCGAACCTCGGCCAGATGGACATATCGCACCCCGGCTCGCGGATTTGTCGCGGGGCGGGGTGGGTTCATTTCGATCCATCGGCCAGACTGGGCGACACATCCCCACCCGGGCCCGACAGCAAGGAGCAGCGCCGCGATGAGCGACCAGGGACTGTCCATCTTCGACGACAACGAGCCCGACGAGGACGAGACCCGCACCGCCGCAGCCGACGACGCGACCCAGGTGATGCCCGTCGTGCCACCGCGCCCGGCGAAGGCGGCCGCCCCGGCCGCCCCGGCCGCCCCTGCCGCCACGACCCCGGCAGCCCCGGCGCGCCAGTCCCCGGCGCCGGCACCGGTGATCCCGCCGCGCTCCGCGCAGCCCGCCGCCCAGCCGGCCGGTGCGGGCACCTTCCCGGTCGTCCGCCGCGGCGGCTACGACCGCGACGCCGTGGACGCCCGGATCCAGCAGCTCAGCAGCGAGAAGTCCGGCCTCAGCGGCAGCCTCACCGAGTCCGAGCGACGGGCACTCGAGCTCGAGCAGCAGGTCGCCGCGCTGAAGGCCGAGCTGGCCGAGCACCAGACCCCGTCGTACGCCGGGCTCGGCGGGCGTGCCTCCGCGATGCTCCGCCTCGCCGAGGAGGAGGCGACCGAGGTCCGTGAGACCGCGCTGAACGACGCCGCGGAGATCCGCGAGCAGGCCGGTCGCGACGCCAAGGCGATCCGCGCCGATGCCGCGCGGGAGGCCGAGGACATGCGCCTGGTCCAGCTCAAGGAGCTCGACGAGAACCGCAGCCGCCTGCTCACCGACGCCGAGCAGGAGCGCTCCCTGGCCCGCAGCGAGGCGACCGACCTGGTCGCCGCCGCCAAGCGCGAGGCCGACCAGCTGCGGCTCGCCGCCGAGCAGGAGACCAACGAGCTGCGCACGACCGCCAAGCGCGAGGCCGAGCAGCTGCGCGCCGGTGCCGACCGTGAGGTCCAGGAGGCCCGTCGCACGCTGGCCGTCGAGAAGGAGCGGCTGGCCCGCGAGGCCACCGACCACCACGCCAGCGCCACCGCCGAGACCCAGCGGCTCGTGCAGGAGGCCGAGGACCGCGCCGCCGCCGCCGAGGAGCGGGCCCGGGCGGCCTCCGCCCAGGCGACCGAGCACCGCGGCCAGGCGTCGACCGAGGCCGAGGCGCTCCTCAGCCGGGCCCGCCGCGAGGCCGAGCAGATCGTCACCAGCGCCCGCACCCAGGCCGAGTCGCTGAACGCCTCGGGTGCTGCCGAGGCCGAGCGCGAGCTGGCCGCGATCCGGGCCGAGGTCGACCGGATGGCCAAGCGCCGCGACGCCATCACGGCCCAGCTCGCCTCGCTCCGCGACGTGGTCGCAGGCTTCGGCGAGGACGAGTGACCCACCCCGCGGAGCCCGAGGCCGAGGACCAGGACCAGGACGACTCCGCGGGCATCCCGATCGACGAGGACTACCTCGGCGAGCCGGGCCCGCCGCTCGACCGGCACGCGCCGTTCTACGTCGGCTTCGTCGGCGGACTGGGCGTCCTCGTCGCCATCTGGCTGGCGATGCAGGTCCAGGCCATCGGCTCCACCCTGATGCTGATCGTGGTGTCGCTCTTCCTGGCGGCCGGACTCGACCCGGCCGTCCGCTTCTTCGAGCGGCGCGGGATGCGCCGCTCGTACGCCGTCCTGACGGTGATCGTCGTCGTGATCGCGGCGCTCGCGCTCTTCCTCGTCGCGATCGTCCCGGTGATCGCCGACCAGGTGCGCTCGCTCACCGACAACGTGCCGCACTGGCTCGACCAGCTGCAGCGCAACCGCCAGGTGCAGCGGCTCGACGACGAGTACGACATCATCCAGAAGATCCAGGACTACGTCACCGCGGGCGACTTCGCGGGCGCGGTCTTCGGTGGCGCGGTGGGCGTGGGTCTCGCGGTTCTCGGTGCGCTCTTCAACGGCTTCATCGTCGTCGTGCTCACGCTCTACTTCCTCGCGTCCCTCCAGACCACGAAGTCCGCGCTCTACCAGCTCGCCCCCGCCTCGCGCCGGGACCGCGTCTCCCGCCTCGGCGACCGCGTCATCCGCAGCGTGGGTGGCTACGTCTCCGGCGCGTTCATCGTCGCGATGTGCGCCGGCATCTCGTCGCTGGTCTTCCTCTTCGTCGTCGGGCTGAGCCAGTACGCCGTGGCGCTGGCCTTCGTGGTCGCGCTGCTCGACGTGATCCCGATGATCGGCGCGACCATCGGCGCCGTGATCGTCACCGCGATCGCCTTCGCGGAGGACTGGAAGATCGGGCTGGCGTGCGCGATCTTCTACATCGTCTACCAGCAGGTCGAGAACTACGTGATCTACCCGCGGGTGATGTCGAAGTCCGTCGACGTCCCCGGCGCGGTCACCGTGATCGCGGCCCTCACCGGCGCGGCGCTCTTCGGGGTCGTCGGCGCCCTGCTCGCCATCCCCACGGCCGCGTCGATCCTGATGCTGACCCGCGAGGTCTGGGTCAGGCGGCAGGACACCCGCTAGACGCCCTAGGTGTACTGATCACGGACGTTAGGTACGGCGTGCCTGCTGGACGATGACGAAGACCTCCGGGTGAGGTGTGGAGCAACCACGCACCCACACCTGAATCACC
>NZ_LMDV01000003.1 GCF_001425175.1 Nocardioides sp. Root1257
AGCGGTTCCTAGACAGCTCCACTCCACACCGGGAGGCCTTCACCCATCTACAGCTACGCCGTACCCAATCGCACAACGTGCCTGGGCATCACAGCTAGCTGCGCTCGTCGAGCCAGTCGTCGCGGGCGGCGACGGCGGCGTCCGGGTAGTCGGCGAACAGCCCGTCGACGCCGGCGTCGAGGAACGCCGTGATCTCCGCGTGGATGTCGCCGTCGGCATTCGGGTCGGTGCCGACGCGGAAGTTGGTGGCCATGAACTGGTTCTCGTTGCGCAGCGTGAACACGACGACCTTCAGGCCGACCCGGTGCGCGTCGTCGACGAGGTCGCTCGGCTCCCCGGTCGCTCCCGTCACCGGGTCACGGGGGAGCACCAGGTCCTTGTTGGGTCCGACCCAGTCGGCGTACCGCGAGATGGTCCGCAGGCCGCTCGGCGTCACCATCGCGGCGTACGTCGTGCCCGGCTGGTCGAACGGGCCGCCGGCGGCGTCGACGAGCTGCTCGAGCGGGAGATCTGTCTGCCGGTCGAGCTGGCGCAGGTTGCCGACCTCGAAGGACTGGATGACGACCTTGTCGCGCTTCGAGTCGAGCCCGAACCGGTCGAGGGTGCGCAGCATCGGCTCCTCCAGGGAGAGGCCGATCGAGTCGAAGTAGGACGGGTGCTTGGTCTCCGGCGCGACACCGATCGTGCGCCCGGTGCGGCGCTCCTCGCGCTGCACGAGGCGGAGCACCTCGGCGAAGGTCGGGACCTCGAAGCGGCCGTCGTACGCGGTGTTCTCCGGCCGCACCTGCGGGAGGCGCTCCTTGGCGCGCAGCGTCTTGAGCTCGGCGAGGGTGAAGTCCTCGGTGAACCAGCCGGTGACCGGCCGGCCGTCGATGACCTTGGTGGCCTTGCGGTCGGCGAACTCGGGGTGGTCGGCCACGTCGGTGGTGCCGCTGATCTCGTTCTCGTGGCGGGCGACCAGGACGCCGTCCTTGGTCGAGACGAGGTCGGGCTCGACGTAGTCGGCGCCGAGCTGGATCGCGAGGCGGTAGGACGCGAGCGTGTGCTCGGGCCGGTAGCCGGAGGCGCCGCGGTGCCCGAAGACCTGGGGGACCGCGTGGTGGCCGTGACCGTGGCCCGGGCCGTGGTGGTGGTCGTGCGCCTGGGCCGGCGCGACGGAGAGCAGGGGCAGGGTGAGGGCGGCGCCGATGGCGCCGAGCATGATCCGAGAAGTCATGCCTCGATCGAAACGGGCCGAGGTGACGTCGGGGCGAGGACGCGGTGAACGGCGCCGGACGGGTCCGGTGCGGCGTCAGCCGACGGAGCAGAACCCGTCGCGGCAGGAGTCGAGCCACGACCGGCCGCGGGTCAGGGACGACAGCTGCTTGACCCCGGTCCCGTCGTCGAACCAGAACATCGACCACAGCGGGGGCTTCGCGAGGCTGCGCGCGGCGCGGGTGACGGCCGCGGGGTCCCAGGTCCGGTCCTGCGTCGCGTAGGGACCGACCTCGGTGAACGCCATCCGGCGGACCTTGGCCGCGACCGCGGCGTACCCCGTCGTGGGCAGCGCCTCACCGGGGCGGCTGTAGCTGTCCATCCCCGCGAGGTCGACGCGGGCCGGCAGCAGTGCGACCGGCGCCGAGGTGTTGGCGCCGGTGTCGGCGTTGAAGCTGTAGGCCCACAGGACGTTGTGCACGCCGTCGACCGCGGCGCGCCGCTGCATGGCTGCCCAGAGGCCGCGGTAGGTCGCCGGATCCGGGTGGCCCCACCAGAACCAGTCGCCGTTGGCCTCGTGCAGCGGCCGGAACACGACGGCGGCGCCGCCCTCGTCCTGGAGCTCCTTGAACAGCTGCATCCCTGCGTCGAAGTCGGCCCAGAACGCCGCGGCCGCCGGCGTGTCCGCCAGGAGCTGGTCCAGGCTCGCCGGCCGGGGATCGTTGTAGGGGCCGCCCGTCCAGGGGTTGTCCGGGTGCCAGGAGACGCTGAGGACGGCGCCCTGCTGGGCGAGCCCGGTGAGGTAGTCGAGCGGCCGGACGGCGAAGCCGTAGCCCTCGCTGTCGGCCAGCTCCTTGAGGTCGAGCCCCACGACGTGCACGGGTCGGGCGCCCAGCCCGGTCAGCGGGGCGGCGTACTCGCTGTTGGAGACGTTGAGCTGCTGGCCGGCTCCCATGGTGGAGGCGGCCTGCCAGCGGTCCAGGCGGGCCGTCAGGCAACGGGCCGCAGCCGTGGCCTGCGCGTCAACGGGTGCGACGCGCGGCGTGCAGCCCGGCTCCGCCATGACGGCGAGGGTAACGGCCCGTGAGGCCGCCCGCAGGGTGGGACGGGCCGAGCCGCGCAGCACCCGGAGCCGCTGCACGCCGGCGGTCGCGGTCGACAGGCGCACGGACACCCGCCCGGTGGCGTCGGTCCGCGGACGAGCCACGGTGACCCACCGACCGGTGGCCCGGCGCTGGACCAGCAGGCGCACGCCCTTCTGTGCCGGGCGGAGCCGGGCCGACAGCGTGGCCGGCTCGCCGACGGCGACGCTCGACGGACCGAGGAGGGCGCTGACGCGCGGGCGGTGCGGGCGCGCGTCGACAGGGGTCGCCCCGGACGCGATCAGACCCGCCGTGAGCAACCCCGATAGCACGAGCCGAACGGCCCCCCACCGTTGCACCCCGCAAGTCTAGGTGGCGGAGCGTTCGGAGGCGCGCGTTCGCGCAACTGGCAGCGACGCCTGCCGATCGGTGGCAGCGTGACCCTCATGTTCTCTGTCCGGCGCGCCCTCGTCGCCGTGGCCGCCCTGGCCCCCGTCGTGACCCTCCTCGGACCCGGCACGGCCGCGCCCAGCGCCGCGCCCGACCCCGCGTCGACGTCCAGCCACGACGCCGTACGGCTGCGCCAGGCGTCGCCGATCGTGATCAGCGCACCGCGGACCGCTCGGACGGGCACCGCGATCCGCTTCGCCGGTGACGTCGCCGTCGTCGCGAGGAAGCCGCGGCCGGTGCAGCTCGCCGAGAAGCGGGACGGCCGGTGGAAGGTCGTCGCGCGGACCCGTTCGGCCCGCACCGGCACCTTCGCGTTCCGGGTGGCGGCGGGCCGCACCGTGGGCACGCGCGTCTTCCGCGCCCAGGCGCCGGCGGTGCGGGGTGCTCGGAGCCTCGTCACCGGCGCCCTGAAGGTGAAGGTCACCACGAGCTCGGGCGGCACGGGGACGACCGTCCCGGGCACGGGCGACTACGACGCCGCCGAGGCGCTGCCGGCCGGGTACGACGCCGCCGGGTCGAAGAACGACTGGTCCTACCTGTTCGACCACAGCAGCGTCCGGTGGGCACCCTGCACCGTGATCCGCTGGCGCTACAACGCCGCCGGGGAGGCGTACGACGCGCGCGCGGACGTGACGCGGGCGATCGCCAAGATCTCCGGGGTCTCCGGGCTCAAGTTCAAGTACGTCGGCACCAGCACCTTCAGCTACCGGGGAGACGGCAAGCCCTTCCCGAGCGACGCCGACCTCTTCGTGTCCTGGGCCAGCGCGGCTGAGTACGGCGACCTGGCCGGCTCCACTGTCGGGGTCGGTGGCGGCTCGGCCACCAGCCAGGGTGCAGCCGCGCTCGGGGTCGAGTGGCGGATGATCGACGGCTACCTGACGCTCGACAAGGGCGCCTCCCAGGTGGCGCCCGGCTTCGACGGCTCCGGCTGGGGCCAGATCATGATGCACGAGACGCTGCACGCGATGGGCCTGGGCCACGCTGCTCCGGACCCGGGCAGCCGTGAGGTGATGGCGCCGGTCGCGACCTCGGCCAACTACCAGTTCGGCGCGGGCGACATCACCGGGATGCACCAGGTGGGCGAGCGTCCGGGTGACGCCTGCGGGTGGTGACCGGACCGTAGGCTGGCCGCATGGCCGACGTCGAGACCTCCCACAACCCCGCCGAGCACCGCTACGAGGCGCACCTGGACGGTGAGCTCGCGGGCTTCGCGGCCTACGACCTGACGGACCGCGTGATCGTCTTCACGCACACCGAGGTGGAGCCGAAGTTCGAGGGCCACGGCGTCGGCTCGGCCCTCGCTCGCTTCGCGCTCGACGACGTGCGCGCGACCGGCACCCGCCGGGTGCTGGCCCTGTGCCCCTTCATCAAGGGCTGGATCGAGAAGCACCCCGAGTACGAGGATCTCCTCCACAGGTAAGTGCACAGGCGACCCCTGCCCTGTGCACGCACGCGGGCCCGAGTGCACAGATTTCCCAGTCTGCTTGGGGGTTTCCGCCCCGCTGTTGTCGCTGTCGGAGGGCGGTCCTAGGCTCGCCGGAAGTCGACCACAAGTCGCCGTGTCGACAAGTCGGGGAGGAGCGTCGGATGAGCTCAGGTGGCACCAGCGGATCGTCAGCGGCCAGCGAGATGCCACCTCAGGTCCACACGCCCCATCCCCCCGACAGCCTGCCTTCCCCCGATCCGCGAGATGAGCTGCCCGTGTCCGACCCCCTGCCCTTCGAGCGGCCGCAGGAAGCCGAGCGCAAGCTCGGTCCCACCGGCCGTCCGATGCCCGACCTCCCCGAGCCCGGACCGGTGGCCACGCACGGCCGCGCCCGCGTGGTGTCGATGTGCAACCAGAAGGGGGGCGTCGGCAAGACCACGACGACGATCAACCTCGGAGCCTCGCTCGCGGAGTACGGCCGCAAGGTGCTGCTGGTGGACTTCGACCCGCAGGGCTCGCTCTCGGTCGGCCTCGGCCTCAACCCGCACGAGATGGACCTCAGCATCTACAACCTGCTGATGGACCGCGACGTCACCCTCGACGAGGTCGTCGTGAAGACCGGCGTCGACGGGATGGACCTGCTCCCGTCCAACATCGACCTCTCCGCCGCCGAGGTGCAGCTCGTGCACGAGGTGGCCCGGGAGCAGACCCTCCAGCGCGTGCTCGAGCCCGCGCTCGCGGAGTACGACGTCATCCTCATCGACTGCCAGCCCTCGCTCGGCCTGCTGACGGTCAACGCGCTCACCGCGTCCGACGGCGTCATCGTGCCGCTGGAGTGCGAGTACTTCGCGCTGCGCGGCGTGGCCCTCCTCAAGACGACCATCGACAAGGTGCGCGAGCGGCTCAACCCCAAGCTCGAGATCTACGGCGTGCTCGGCACGATGTACGACGGCCGCACCCTGCACAGCCGCGAGGTCATGGAGCGGCTCGTCCAGGCGTGGGGCGACACCGTCTTCCACACCGTCATCCGGCGCACCGTGAAGTTCTCCGACGCGACCGTGGCCGGCGAGCCGATCACGGCGTACGCCTCCAGCTCCGCCGGTGCTGACTCCTACCGTCAGCTGGCCAAGGAGGTGCTGGCTCGTTGGCCCGACGAGTGAGCCTGCCCGCAGCCGACGACCTGTTCCGCCGTACGGCCCAGGCTGCCGACGAGCCGGCGGCCCCGGCGGCCCCGGTGGCCGCGGTTGCCCCGGAGCCCGAGGAGGCCGCGGCGCCCAAGAAGCCCAGCGGTCGGGTGCGGCACGACGAGAAGATGACCGTCTACGTGACCTCGGACGAGCTGCTCGACATCGAGCACGCCCGGCTCGGCCTGCGCCGCTCGCACGGCCTGGCCGTCGACCGCGGCCGCCTCGTGCGCGAGGCGATCGCGATGGTGCTCGCCGACTTCGAGGCCAACGGTGACGACAGTGCCCTGGTCCGACGATTGACCGAGGAATGACCGCCGACATCCAGGAGCCCGGCGCCACCGTCGTGGCGGGGGAGGCCACGCCGGTCTCCGCCCCCGAGTTCGCCCTGCACCTGGACAACTTCGAGGGTCCGTTCGACCTCCTGCTCAACCTGATCGCGAAGCACAAGCTCGACATCACCGAGGTCGCGCTGTCGAAGGTGACCGACGAGTTCATCGCGCACGTGAAGGCCGGGGGACCGGTGTGGGACCTCGAGCAGACCACGTCGTTCCTGCTGGTCGCCTCGACCCTGCTGGACCTCAAGGCGGCGCGGCTGCTGCCGTCGGGCGACGTCGAGGACGAGGAGGACCTCGCGCTGCTCGAGGCGCGCGACCTGCTCTTCGCGCGGCTGATGCAGTACAAGGCGTTCAAGCAGGTCGCGGCGGTGCTCGAGCAGCGCCTCGCGGCCGAGTCCAAGCGGCACCCGCGTGCGGTCGGCCTCGAGGAGAGGTACGCCGGGCTGCTGCCCGAGGTGCTGATCGGCATCGGGCTCGACCAGTTCGCGCAGCTCGCCGCGAAGGCCCTCGAGCCCAAGCCGGTGCTCGAGCTGTCGCTGCACCACATCCACGCGGCCAAGGTGAGCGTGCGCGAGCAGGCGGCCCTGGTCGTCGAGCGCCTGCGCCGCAGCGGGTCCATGACGTTCCGGGCCCTGTGCGGCGACTCGCCCGACCGGCTGACCACGGTCGCCCGCTTCCTCTCCCTGCTGGAGCTCTTCCGCGAGGGCGCGGTCGGCTTCGACCAGGTGACCCCGCTCGGCGAGCTCACCGTACGGTGGACCGGGGACGACGACACCGACGTCGACGAGCTGGTCACCGACGAGTTCGAAGGGGCCCCGCCCGAAGTGGCCGACGTACGCGCAGTGCCGGAGCAGGAGAACGAGCATGACTGAGTCGCAGGTGACGACCGAGGCCGACGAGACGATCGCGGTGCCGCTGGCGGCGCTCCGGCCCTCGCTGGAGGCGCTGCTGATGGTGGCCGACCAGCCGATGGAGACGGTCAGCCTGGCGTCGGCCGTCGGCTACCCGGTCGCCGAGGTCACCGCGGCCCTGGACGCGCTGGCGGCGGAGTACGACGAGCAGGTGCGCGGCTTCGAGCTGCGCAACGTGGGTGGGGGCTGGCGCTACTACACGCGCGAGGAGTTCGCCGCGGTGGTGGAGGGCTACATCCTCGACGGGCAGCAGGCGCGGCTGACCCAGGCGGCGCTGGAGACGCTGTCCGTGGTCGCCTACAAGCAGCCGGTCTCCCGGGCGCGGGTCTCGGCGATCCGCGGCGTCAACGTCGACGGCGTGATGCGCACGCTGCTCAACCGGGGGCTCGTCGAGGAGGCGGGCCAGGACCACGAGACCGGCTCGAACCTCTACCGGACGACCGGCTACTTCCTCGAGCGGATCGGCGTCTCGACGCTCGACGAGCTGCCGGAGCTCGCGCCGTACCTGCCCGACATGGCCGACCTCGAGGACGAGCTGGCCGAGATGGTCGCGCCGAGCCCGGTGCTCAGCGAGCCGGCTCCCGAGGAGCCGCACCCGGCGGAGCACCCGTCGCCGCACAGCGGCGACGGCACCGAGCCCGACGGCGGGACCGAGCCCACGTGAGCGACGTCCCGAGCGGCATCGAGACCGACGACGACGGGCTGATCCGGCTGCAGAAGCTGCTGGCGATGTCGAACGTCGCCTCGCGACGCAAGTGCGAGGAGCTGATGCTCGACGGCAAGGTCGAGGTCGACGGTGAGATCGTCACCCGGCTCGGCACCAAGGTCGACCCGCGCACGGCGGTGATACGCGTCGACGGCAAGCGGCTGCCGCCGGTCTCCGAGAAGGTCTACCTGGTGCTCAACAAGCCGCGGGGCGTCGTCTCCACGATGTCCGACCCGGAGGGCCGGCGCTCCCTCGGCGACCTGGTCGCGGACCGGCCCGAGCGGCTCTTCCACGTCGGCCGGCTCGACACCGACACCGCCGGGCTGATCATCCTCACGAACGACGGTGACTTCGCGCAGCGGCTGGCGCACCCGTCGTACGAGGTGGACAAGACGTACGTCGCGGAGGTCGAGGGCGAGATCTACCGGCGCACGCTCAAGCAGCTGCTCGAGGGCGTCACGCTCGACGACGGGCCGGTCACCGTCAGCAAGGCGCGGATCATCGAGGCCGGCAAGGAGAAGTCGATCGTCGAGATCGTCATCCACGAGGGTCGCAACCGGATCGTGCGGCGGCTGATGGACCACATCGGCTACCCGGTGCGCCGGCTGACCCGCACCCAGCTCGGCCCGGTCGTGCTGCGGGGGCTGCTGTCGGGGGAGATGCGGGACCTCACCCTCGACGAGCTCGGCGTGCTGCTGGACAGCACCCAGCTCTAGTCCCGCTCGACCCCGAGCGCGTCCTCGAGGGTCGGACGGATGTCGAAGACCCGGTCGAGGGCCGTGGCGGCGAACACCCGGCTCGCGGCCTCGCTGGGCACCACGACCAGCGAGCCCTTCAGCACCCGGGCCCGCTTGTGCGCACCGATCAGCGCGCCCAGGCCGAGCGAGTCGATGAAGGTGACCTCGCTCAGGTCGATGACGAGGCGCGACGGGCCGTCGACCTGGAGCCGGCTGACGCGGTCGCGGAGCTCCGGCACCGTGGCCAGGTCGATCTCGCCCGAGCAGCGGACCACCCGGATCTGACCGACCAGCTCGTCGCTGACGGCGAGGATCGGGGTGTCGTCGATGGTGGTCACGCCCTGATGTCTACAGGATCGGTGTCGTTTCCGGCTCACCCTTGGGGACATCTCGCCGTACCGTGGGTCACATGGCCCCGGTCGCTCCCGCGCTGGCGCCGTACGTCTCCGCGCTGACGGCGTACGACGTCGACCTGGGCGCGCCCGGCGTGCACCGAGGGCTGCCGTCGACGACCCTCACGTTCGTCCTCCCCGTCGGCGAGGCGCTCGACGTGGGCTGGCGCGGGGTGCCGACCAGCCGGGCCGCGCGCTGGTCGACCGTCTCCGGGCTGCACGCCCGGCCCGCCGAGATCCACCACGACGGCCACCAGTGCGGCGTGCAGCTGGCGCTCACACCGGCGGGTGCGCGGGCTCTCTTCGGCCTGCCGGCCGCCGAGCTGTCCGGGGAGATGCTCGAGCTCGACGACGTGGCGCCCCGGCTGCGGCACCTGCCCGAGCGCCTGGCCGAGTGCCCGGCGGACCAGCGCTCGGCCCTCGTCCAGCGGGTCCTGGTCGCCGAGCTCGCGCGGCGCGGAGCGCCAGCCGCCCGGGCCGAGGTCGGCCGGGCGCTGGCGGGCCTGACACGCGGCGCATCCGTGCAGGACGTCGCCGACGAGGTCGGCTTCAGTCGCCGGCACCTCGCGACGCTCGTACGACGCGAGTGCGGTCTCACGCCGCAGGAGGTCCGCCGGGTCGGTCGGTTCGAGCGCTCCCGGGGCCAGCTCGGGCGACGCCCGCTGGCGTCGGTGGCGCATGACTGCGGGTACGCCGACCAGGCACACCTCACCCGCGAGTGGGTCGACCTGGCCGGGTGTCCGCCGACGACCTGGCTGCGCGAGGAGTTCCCGTTCCTTCAAGACCTGGACCGCGCCGAGCCCGGACGATGAGGTCATGAGCAACGCAGCAGACATCCGCCTCTGGCACACCATGTCCTTCCGCGACGCGGACCGGATGATCGCGTGGTTGAGCGCGATCGGCTTCGTGGAGCACGCGACCTACCGCGACGAGACGGACCCGAGCGTCGTGATGCACGCCGAGTGGCTCTGGCCGGACGGGGGAGGCGGCGTGATGTTCGGCAGCGAGCGCCCCGACGGCGCGGTCGGCAACGCGGGCGGCTCCGCGGCGTACCTCGTCATGGACGACCCGGACGCCGTCTTCGACCGCGCCGTCGCGGCGGGGGCGACCGTCGTGCGGGAGATGGTCGACCAGGACTACGGGGGCCGGGGCGGCAGCGTCGAGGATCCAGAAGGCAACCACTGGTCCTTCGGGAGCTACCAACCGAGCTAGCCACCGTGAGACCGGGCGCAGTCACCCCCTCGCCGATCGCTAACCTCTTCGGGTGGCAGTCAGGGCAGTGCGAGGAGCGACCCAGCTCGACGAGGACGTGCGTGACCACATGCTGGAGCGTGTGGCGGAGATGGTCACCGACGTCATGGAGTCCAACGGCCTCGAGGTCGACGACTTCATCTCGGTGATCTTCACCGCGACGTCCGACCTGCACTCGGAGTTCCCGGCGTACGCCGCCCGCAGGCTCGGCTTCGGCGACGTGCCGCTGATCTGCGCGCGCGAGCTCGAGATCGAGGGCTCGATGCCGCGCGTCGTGCGGATGATGGCGCACGTCGAGACCGACCTGCCGAAGTCGGACATCACCCACGTCTACCTCCACGGTGCTGCTGCGCTGCGGCGTGACCTGACCCGGGTCCGCGCGGTGCCGGATGAGTGAGCTGGTCGGCCCCGTCGAGGTCGTCGGCGTCGGGCTGCTGGGCACCTCGGTCGCCCTCGCCTGCCGGCGGGCCGGGCTCGACGTGCTGCTGACCGACGTCTCCGCCGACCACGTGCGCACCGCGTCGGCGCTCGGCGCCGGTCGGCCCCGGGCCGAGGGGGACCGCCCCCAGCTCGTGGTCGTGGCCGTGCCGCCGGACCACCTCGGTGCGGCGATCGCGGCGGCGCTCCGCGACACCGACGCCATCGTGACCGACGTCGGCAGCGTCAAGACCGGCCCGCTCGCGGCGGTGGCGGGGGAGCCCGGCGTACGGCGCTACGTCGGCGGGCACCCGATGGCCGGCAGCGAGCGCTCGGGTCCCCTGGCCGCGACAGCGGACCTGTTCGAGGGCCGCCCGTGGGCGGTCGCGCCCCACCCCGACGCCGACCCGGACGGTGTCGCGCTCGTCGAGCAGCTCGCCCAGCTGTGCGCTGCAGTCGTGGTGCGGCTCAGCCCGGAGGACCACGACCGCGCCGTCGCCCGTACGTCGCACGTGCCGCACCTGCTGGCCTCGCTGGTCGCCGGGCGGCTCGTGGACGCGCCGGCTGACTACCTGAAGCTCTCCGGCCAGGGCGTGCGCGACGTCACCCGCATCGCCGCCGGGAGCCCCGAGCTCTACGGCCAGATCGTCGCGGCCAACTCGGCGGCGGTCGTCGAGCTGCTCGCCGAGGTGCGGACCGGCCTCGACGCCATGATCAGCGCCCTCGCCGACGCCGACCGTGCCCGGCTCTGGGAGCTGCTGGAGCGCGGCGTCGACGGCACCCGGGCGATCCCCGGCAAGCACGGCGGACCGGTGCGGCCGACCGCCTCGGTCTTCGTCTCCGTCCCCGACGAGCCGGGTGTGCTCGCCCGCCTGTTCCTCGCCGCGGGGGAGATCGAGGTCAACGTCGAGGACGTCCGGATCGACCACGATCTGGGCCGCCAGGTCGGTGTCGTCGAGCTCATCGTGGACGAGACCCGCGCGGAGCACCTGCTCGCGTCGCTCGAATCCCGCGGTTGGGTGACACACCGGTAGGCTGCGGCCCCGTGAACAGCTCTGCGCGCTCGGTTGCCCCTGGTCTCGTTGTCGCCGTGGACGGCACCTCCGGATCGGGCAAGTCGAGCACGTCGCGCGGCGTCGCCGACCGGCTCGGGATGCGCTACCTCGACACGGGCGCGATGTTCCGGGCCATGACCTGGTGGCTGCTGCGCGAGGGCATCGACGTGCACGACGTCGCAGCGGTCGCGGCTCGGTGCGGTGAGCCCCAGATCGTCTCCGGCACCGACCCGCTGGCGCCGACGATCACCGTCGACGGCGTCGACGTCGCGACCGCGATCCGCAGCGACGAGGTCAACGCGGCGGTCTCGCCGGTCAGCGCCGTCCCCGAGGTCCGCACCCGGCTCCTGGAGCTGCAGCGGGCCGTGATCGCGGCCGAGTCCGTCGAGAGCGGCATCGTCGTCGAGGGTCGCGACATCGGCTCGGTCGTCGCGCCGGACGCGCCCGTGAAGCTCTACATCAGCGCCGACCCCGCGGCCCGGGCCTCCCGCCGGGCCGCCGAGCAGGGTGGCGCGGACGTCGCCGCCACCCAGGAGTCCCTGCTCGCGCGCGACAAGATCGACTCCGGCCGGGCGACGGCACCCCTGACGATGGCCGACGGTGCGGTGCACATCGACACCACGCCGTACACGCTCGACGAGGTCATCGGGCTGGTCGTGGCGCTGGTCGAGGACGTGGGAGCGCACCCGTGACCGACCCCCACCTCGAGCGGCCTCGCAGCGACCGGGTCAAGCGCGCACCGCGCTTCCTGCTCCACACGCTGCGACCGCTCGCGCGCTGGGTCATCCGCCGGCGCTACGACGTCCAGGTGCACGGCGCCGCCCACGTGCCGGCCACCGGGCCGGTGATCTTCGCCTCCAACCACGTCGGCGTCATCGACGGTCCGCTGCTCGCGATCTTCGCGCCGCGGCCGGCGCACGTGCTGACCAAGGTCGAGATGTTCCGCGGCTTCCTGGGCCGGTTCCTGTGGGCCTCCGGCCAGGTCCCGCTGGACCGCTTCCACACGGATCCCCGCGCGGTGAAGACCTGCCTCAAGGCGCTGCGCGACGGCCGGGTCGTCGGCATCTACCCGGAGGGGAGCCGCGGGGCGGGGGACCTGGAGCGGTTCCACCGCGGCGCGGCCTACCTGGCGCTGGTCTCGGGTGCACCCGTCGTCCCCGTGACGACGCTCGGGAGCCGCGAGCCCGGCGGCACCAGCGGCTCGCTGCCGAAGCGCGGCGCCGTCGTCGACATGGTCTTCGGCGAGGCCTACCGGATCGACGCCGAGCCCTGGCCCCGGACGCGGGAACAAGTGGAGAAGGCCTCGTTGTTGCTCCGAGAGCACATGCTGGTCCAGCTGGACCGGGCGCGCGCGTCGACCGGCCGGGAGCTCCCGGGTCCGCTGCCGCCCACCGACGTAGATCCAGACCCCGACACCGGGGTCACCGATGAAGGAGCACCATGACCGAGCACGACCCTGCCCCCCTCGATGCAGCGGAGGGCGTGGCTGAGGACACCGGGCCGGTCCCGATCCTCGCCGTCGTCGGTCGCCCCAACGTCGGCAAGTCCACCCTCGTCAACCGGATCATCGGCCGCCGCGAGGCCGTGGTCGAGGACGTCCCCGGCGTGACCCGGGACCGGGTGTCCTACGACGCCAACTGGAACGGCCGCGCCTTCACGGTCGTCGACACCGGCGGCTGGGACCCGGACGCCCGCGGCCTCGCCGCGTCGATCGCCGCGCAGGCCGAGATCGCCGTACGCCTGGCGGACGCCGTGCTGTTCGTCGTCGACGCCACGGTCGGGATCACCGACCACGACGAGGCCGTCGTACGGATCCTGCGGGCGTCCGGCAAGCCGGTCGTGCTCGCGGCCAACAAGGTCGACGACCAGCGCACCGAGGCCGAGACCTACGGGCTGTGGAACCTCGGGCTCGGCGAGCCGTTCCCCGTCTCGGCGCTGCACGGCCGCGGCTCCGGCGACATGCTCGACGCGATCCTCGCCGCCCTGCCCGAGCCCCCGCCCGAGCGGCTGGGCGAGGCCGGCGGCCCGCGCCGCGTCGCGATCGTCGGCAAGCCCAACGTCGGCAAGTCCTCGCTGCTCAACCAGTTGGCGGGGGAGCAGCGCGTCGTCGTCGACAACGTCGCGGGCACCACCGTGGACCCGGTCGACGAGCTGATCGAGCTCGGCGGCGAGGTCTGGCGCTTCATCGACACCGCCGGCCTGCGCAAGCGGGTCAAGGAGGCGTCGGGTCACGAGTACTACGCGTCCCTGCGCACGTCGACGGCCATCGACCGCGCCGAGGTCGCCGTGCTGGTGCTGGACGCCGAGCAGTCGATCTCCGAGCAGGACGTGCGCATCCTCCAGACCGTCCGCGAGGCCGGCCGCGCGCTGGTGATCGCGTTCAACAAGTGGGACCTCGTCGACGACGAGCGCCGCTACTACCTGGAGCGCGAGATCGAGCGCGAGCTCGTCCAGGTGCAGTGGGCGCCGCGGATCAACTTCACGGCACGCACCGGCTGGCACATCGACCGGCTGGTACCCGCGCTGGAGAAGGCCCTCGCGGGCTGGGAGACCCGGATCTCGACCGGCGCGCTCAACGGCTTCCTCGGCCGCCTCGTGGCCGAGCACCCGCACCCGGTGCGGAGCGGCAAGCAGCCGCGGATCCTCTTCGGGACCCAGGCCTCGACAGCGCCGCCGACGTTCGTGCTCTTCACGAGCGGCAAGCTGGACGCGTCGTACGAGCGGTTCATCGAGCGGCGGCTCCGCGAGGAGTTCGGCTTCGCCGGGACCCCGATCGTCCTGCAGCAGCGGCCGCGGGAGAAGCGCAAGCGCTGACGAGCGGTTAGCGTCGTGACCATGAAGAGACTCGGTGTCGTGGTCCTGGCCGTTGCTCTGGCGGTGCCCTCCGCAGGTGCGGCGACCGCCCAGCCGGCGCCCGTCGACCGCGCCGTCGGCGGCTGTCGGGTCTTCCCGGCGGACAACTGGTGGAACGCCGACGTCAGCGGCCTGCCCGTGCACGCGCGCAGCCGGCAGTGGCTCTCGCACATGTCCACGGACCGTGACCTGCACCCGGACTTCGGACCGTCGTACGGCGACGGGCCCGACTACGGCATCCCGGTCACGGTCGTGAAGCCGTCGCACCCGAAGGTGCGGGTGCGCTTCGACTACGCCGACGAGAGCAACCGGGTGCGCTACCCGCTGGGCAGGGACACCCGGGTCGAGGGTGGCCGCGGCTCAGACGGCGACAAGCACACCGTCGTGGTCGACCGGGGCGCCTGCAAGCTCTACGAGACCTGGAACACCCGCACCCGCGGCGGACGCTGGGTGGCCGGCTCGGGCGCCGTGTGGTCGTTGCGCTCCAACGCGCTGCGCCCCGACGGCTGGACCTCCGCCGACGCCGCGGGCCTGCCCATCCTCCCGGGCCTGCTGCGCTGGGCCGAGGTGAAGGCGGGCCGGGTCGACCACGCGATCCGGTTCACCACCGACGTCACCAGCAGCCACCACCTGTGGCCGGCCCGCCACGACGCCGGCTCGCGCTCCAGCCAGGCCTTCCCGCCGATGGGCGCGCGCTTCCGGCTCAAGGCCGGCTTCCCGACCGCGGGGCTCTCGCCGGCCACGGTCGCGGTCGTCCGGGCGATGAAGACCTACGGCCTGGTGCTGGCCGACAACGGGTCTCCGTGGTTCTTCCAGGGCGAGCAGAACCGACACTGGCCCGAGCGGCTGATCGAGGAGCTCAAGGGCATCCCGGCGTCGGCCTTCGTCGCGGTCGACACGTCGTCGCTGCGGGTCTCGCCGAACTCGGCCCAGGTCGCCTCCGATTGAGGACAGGACCTGACCTGAACCGTGCCTAGGGTTTCCGGTATGACGACTGAGCGCGACGACCTCCTCGACCTCCTGACCAAGCACCGCGGACTCTTCCGCGTCACCGTGCGCGACCTGACCGACGAGCAGGCGGCGGCGACGCCGACCGCCAGCACGCTCTGCCTCGGCGGGCTCGTGAAGCACGTGACCGCGGTCGAGAAGAGCTGGGCCGACTTCATCGTCGAGGGGCCCGCCGAGCAGCCCGACATCGACTGGGCGAACGTCGACTGGAGCAACCCGCCGGCCGCCGTGCAGGAGTACGCCGACGGCTTCCGGATGCTCGAGGGGGAGACCCTCGCGACCCTGCTCGCGGCGTACGACGAGGTCGCCGAAGCGACCGACGCGCTGCTCGCCAACCCGGACCTGGACCTGGACTCCCGTCAGCCGCTGCCGGCGCAGCCGTGGTTCGAGCCGGGAGCCAGCTGGTCGGCGCGCCGGGTGTTCGCCCACATCGTGGCCGAGACGGCCCAGCACGCCGGCCATGCCGACATCATCCGCGAGACCATCGACGGTCAGAAGTCGATGGGCTGAGGACCCGACGGGGTCAGTCGACCCGGATCGCCGAGACGTGCGAGACGGCCTGGAACTTGCCGCTGTCGGCCGAGCCCTGGTTGTCGGCGTACCCGAACGCGTACACCAGGACCTCGGTCGGAGCGGCGAGCTCGATGACACGCGTCGTCTGACAGCTCGACTCCCGGTCCGCCAGCGGGCTGGTGGAGTCGGTGAAGCAGGTGCCGACGTCGACGCCCCAGTCGGTGCCGTCGTTGATCCGGAGCGCCAGCTGGAGCCGGGTCAGTCCCGACACCGCCGCCGTCGAGTGGAAGAACCCGTCGGCGGTGAGCTGGTAGGTGCCGGCCGGGAGCGTGAACGAGTCGAGCTCGGTCGCGCGCACCGTCGCCGTGAACTTCCCGAACGTGCCGCCGATGTTGGTGACCGTCTTCGCCGTGCTGCTCGCGTCGGCGGCCAGGGCTCCGAGCTTGTCGGAGGCGGCCGGACCGGGCGGGCCCTGGATGCCCTGGATCCCGGGCGTGCCATCGGTGCCGTCGACCCCGTCGGCACCGTCGGCGCCGTCCGCGCCGTCCGAGCCGTCCGAGCCCGCCTGGCCGGCGGGCCCGCGGGGGCCGGCCTGGTTGAGCTTGCGGACGACCGACGGGTTGAGATCGACGGTCTGGATCGTGCCGTTCTTGATCTGGGCGCTGGTGACCAGCTGTGCCCCGACGGCACCTCCGGTCGCCCCTACGACCAGGGCGACGGCGGCGCCGACCCCGATCAGCACCTTGCTGCTGCGATTCATGATGTTGCCTCCCTCTCCCCCAGGGCCAGAAACGTCTCGAACGTATGACCAGACGGCGCCGCATGTGACGGGAATCACATAAGCGACAAGGGTGGTCCGAGACAGGTCCGAAAGCGGCACCCGATGCCGGTCGAACGCCCGGGCTGCGGTAGTGTTCACGCCGGTTCGCTGCTCACGAGGCGGCGACCGTTCGGGCTGTAGCGCAGCTTGGTAGCGCACTTGACTGGGGGTCAAGGGGTCGCAGGTTCAAATCCTGTCAGCCCGACCGATCCGCCCAGAGACCATATGGCCTCTGACCTGCGGAAACAGGCCCGGTGATCTACGGATCGCCGGGCCTGAAAGGTCTCTGGGATTTGAACCGGTGTCCACAAAGTGTCCACTTTCCCCTCCGGACGGGGTCTGGGCGGTCGAATCTCCCCGCTCTCTGCGGGCCGGTGACGGCTGGTTCCGGGGTCGACGGAGCGGCCCGCGCACCTGAGGGTCATGGAGACCTCACTGCGCGCCATCTCGTCCGCGGCTGCCGGCCTGGAGCCGATGCTCAGCATCGACGAACTGAGCGAGTACCTCGACGTCCCGGTGCGGACGCTCTACGACTGGCGGCTGACCGGCCGCGGGCCACGGGCGGTGCACGTCGGCCGCGCGCTGCGCTATCTCGTCTGCGACGTGCGCACCTGGGTCGAGGCGCAGCGCGAGCAGGCACCGGGGGAGCCGTGATCGGACATGGGTAGGCACCGCACCCCCATCGGGACCTTCGGCGAGATCTCGTACGTGCGGGCCGGCAGGAAGGTCCGCGCCCGGACCCGCTACCGCGACGACGACGGCCGGATCCGCCGCGTTCAGGCGAGCGGGACCACCGAGGCGGACGCCACCCGCCGACTCAAGGCGGCGCTCGCGCAGCGGCAGAGCAGGCGCTCGTACGGCGAGCTCTCCCCGGACAGCTCCTTCGCCGCCCTGGTGAAGGTCTGGCTGGAGGACCTCGATCTCGACGGGGAGCTGGCGCGCAGCACCCGGGACCTCTACGAGCGCGACATGCGCACCATCGTCCTACCCGCCTTCGAGCACCTCCTGCTCCGCGAGATCACGGTCGGACGTGTGGACCGGTTCCTGCGCCACCTGGCGGCCAACCGCAGCTACGCGATGGCCAAGCACGCACGCACCGTGCTGAGCCTGTCCCTGGGGCTCGCGGTCCGCTACGACGCGCTGCCACGCAACCCGGTCCGCGAGACCAAACGGCTCCGCAAGCCACCCACGAAGGTCAAGGCGCTCTCGGCGAACGACATCGCCGCGATCCGCGCCGCGGTTCGAGCGTGGCGGCGCGACGACGGGCTGCCCGGGCCGAAGCCGGACGGACAGCTCGAGCAGATCGTCGAGGTGATGCTCGGCAGCTCGGCTCGCATCGGCGAAGTCCTCGCCCTGCGCAAGTGCGACATCGACGTCACCACCAGGCCGGCGCGACTACGGATCTGCGGCACCATCGTCTCCCCCAAGGGCGTCGCGACCTACCGCCAGGAGCACCCCAAGACGTCCTCCTCGGTCCGCACGGTCGCGGTGCCCAGCTTCGCCGCCGAGGCGCTGCGGCACCGGCTGGTCGCGGTGGCGGGGGAGCCCGACGACGCGCTGCTGTTCGCGAGCCGCAACGGCACCCCATTGACCACCAACAACGTCCGCCGCCGTCTCCGAGCGGCGCTGGCCGACGCCGAGGTCGAGGGCGTGACCCCGCACGCCTTCCGCCGCACCGTCGCGACGGTGCTCAGCCGTGACGGCACCACCGAGCTGGCCGCCGAGATGCTCGGGCACTCCTCAGTCGAGATCACCAAGGCCCACTACATCGAGGTCGACGGGATCGTGGACGCCGCAACCGCGGACCTGCTCGAGTCCCTCGCCCCACCAGCGACCGATGCGTGAGCCGCTACCGGACCCGGACCCGGACCCGATCCGGGACCGTCGTCGCCGCGGGGTCAGCCCCGGCCCCGCACTGGTGCGGGGGCCGTAGCGTTCGGCTCTGCGCCGGGCGCATAGCCGCCGTCTGCGGTGGTGCACCCGGTGCACCGCCGCACGGTCCCGCGTCCGACGCGGGACCGGAGACTGTGGTGGTGGACCCGGTCCACGACCGCGGATCCAGCTCGGCTGTGCACCGGGTGCACAGCCGTAGAGGCCGGAGATGCGCCGGACGCACCACCGGCGCGGGTGACACCGCCCGCGGCGCAGATGTGGCGCGCTCCTGCATGCTCGGAGACTAGACGGATGGTGTTATCGGATTCCGAAATCAAGCAGGCGGAACTTAGGGGGAACGCTGTCGACATCGCAGCGTTTGCGCAGGTCAGATGCGTTCCCCCGAAAGTTGTCCGGATGTCTTGTGATGTTTCAGGACAGCGGTGACAGTCTGCATCACGACATCGGTGACAGTTGATGTCTCAAGACATCGGTGACGGTTCGGGTCTGCGAAGTCGATCCGCTCCCACGTAGCCAAACGCCGGGGGGAGGGCCAGTCCCCCCGCGCGATGAGCGTGCCTTCGTGATCGAAGAACTCGAGAGTGTTCGCGCGTAGACCAAGGGTGGCGTGGTCGATCGCTGGGCCGAGCGGCCGGTGACGAGGTTCGAGCGCAAGGGGATTGCCGCCGGCCGCGGCATCGCCGACCTCCGGTATCGACGGACAGCCTGACCGACCGGGCGCAGCAGGGATCCGGTAGGTCAGGCACCCCGGGCGATGTTGACCACCCAAGAGGTCCCGAACCGGTCGATGCACATCCCGAACTCGTCGCCCCACGGCTGGGTGGCCAGGTCGACCGTCACGGTCCCTCCGTCCGACAGCGCCTGCCAGTAGCCGCGCAGTTCCTCGGTCTCGTTCCCGCCGAGGCTGATCGCGAGGTTGTTTCCGGGCCGCAACGTCTCGTCCGGCAGCATGTCGGCGGCCATCAGCGTGAGGCCAGACGCTGTCTCCAACTGGCCGTGCATGACCTGGTCGCCTATGCCGTGGTCGTCGGTGCCGAAGTCGCCGAAGTGGTTGATTGTGAGATCGCCGCCGAACACGTCCTGATAGAACGCCAGGGCGTCCGAGGCATCACCCGCGAAACTGAGGTAGGGGTTCAGTCGAGCGGCCATGTTCCGACGATAGACCGTCACCGGCGTGCGGTCAGCCGCTGCCGCAGGTCCGGCTCCCGCCGGAGCCGGCTCAGATCACGCTCCCCTGCGCGAGGCGATCACCGCGGCCAGGAAGGCCTCCGGAGGGGTTGGCGGCTTGGATGCGATCCAGGCTGCCGCGCCGCATGCGAAAGCTCACGCCCACGGTGCCGACCAACCCGACTTCGCATTCATTCCCGTTGCGGACGTGGCGAACCTTCGCGGCTTGCGGAAACTCGAAGTCCCGCGCCATACGCCGGTCACCTCTCGCTCCTCGTCAACGACGGGACCCTCTTGGCTGGCGACCTCGTCGGCACGGCGTTCGGAAGCTCACTCGTGCTCCCGAAGGCGTCAGCGAAGACACCGCTCGCGAAACAGATTCGATCAGAAGGTTGCTCGACATCGGTGGTAGCCGAATGCTGTTCGGACACGGACCTGAAACCGAGCAACCGTTTGAGGCCGTCGCCACTCTGATCGCCGATTGATCCGACCTGTCATGCCGCGTACAAGTGGCGTTCTTGCTTGGCCGCTACGCTCAGATTCACGACGAAGTCTCATCACCTGATCCGCGAGAGTGTCACCGATGTCGTGATGCAGAACTGTCACCTATGTCCTGAGACACGACAGTTTGAGCTTTTCACCCCTGTGGTCTTGTCAGCGTCCGATTTCGAGGCCGGTCGGAGCAGGCGGAACGGTGCCGCGGTGGAAATCAGCGACGATCCCGTAGCGGTCGATGGCATCGATTGCTTGCTGTCGGGCGTGTGCGGGGCCGAGGTCGGCGCGGTCGCGGGCGAAAACGTCGACCCATTGGCGGCGGGCGTCGTCGAGGTCATTGGCGACGACGTGGGCCGTGTTGTGGTGGCGGCCGCGGGTCATCGCGACGTACGCGGACGAGGCACCTGTGTGGTCGCCAATCACCACGTGGGCGGCGTCGACGGTCTCGCCCTGGGCGCCGTGGACGGTGGTGGCGTAGGCGAGCTCGACGAACCGGGCTGCGTAGTCGGCCGGGACCGCGCGATCGCGGCCGCGCCCGCGGAGACGGAGGCTGCCGTCGTCCCCTATGCCGGTGACGGTCCAGGTCTGGCGGTTGGCGACCTGGAGATCGGGGTCATTGCGGCGGGTTGCGACCCTGTCGCCGGGGCCGATGCGTTCCCCGGCGGCCGTGGTGACCCCTGCGACCGCGGTTGTGCTGATGGCCTGGTGATCGCGGATGGTGGCGTTGAGGTCCGCGACCTGTTCGCGCGTGTCGGCGATGACCAGGTCACCGCGGGCACCGGCGTCGGCGAGTGCGGCGGTGCGTTCACCCTCGGTGGGGTGGATGACGATCTGTCCACGCCGCAGTAGGTCGTCGAACACGGCGGCGGGGTCGTCGCCGGTCCGCATCCGTAGCGACAGGGCGGCGTAGTCGGGGTCGGTGAACCGGTGCACGGACTCGAGGGTGACGACGGCGGTGGGGTGCGCGAAGGCGATGGCGTGGTCGAGGACACCGCCGCGGCCGACGGCGGGGAGTTGATGGCGGTCCCCGACCAGTGCGAAACGTGCGCCGGTCTCGTCGGCGAGGGTCAGCAGCGCCAGGGCGACGTCCTGGTCGAGCATGCCGGCTTCGTCGACGAGCAGCAGGTCCCCGGACCGCAGGCGCGCGGACCGGCTGGGGGTTGGGGCGGGTTGGCGGGTCCAGTGGCCTTGGTCGTTCCAGCGGAACCCGTGCTGGTGGATCAGCCAGGAGGCGGAGTGTCCGTGGGCGCCGGTCTCGGCGGCGGCGACCTCGGCCGCCTTCAACGTTGGGGTAACCACGACCAGGCGGTGCCCTCGCCGGGCGAGTCGCTGCTGGGCGGCCCGGAGCGCGGTGGTCTTGCCGGCGCCGGCGGCACCCTCGACGACCACGAGGTCTCCATCGCCGGCCAGGGTGCCGACCACGGCTGCCTGTGTCGGATCGGCCCGCTGACCGAGCCATGCGCGGCGCGCGTGTCTGGTTCCGCGTCGGGCCAGTCGGGTGATCAGGTCGGCTTCGACGTCCAGGACGCGCGGGGAGGTGAGGGATCGGACGTGCTCGGGGACATCGGAGCCCACGAGCAGGCGGGTGCACCTGTCGGTGGCGCGGGCGGTGATGTCCTCGGCGAGCTCCACCCGGACGGCCCGGTCCGCGACCAGGCCGGTCTGAGCGAGCAGCACCTCGGTCCGCCCGCGGATGTCCGCGACGTTCCACGCCGACCGCTTCGAGCCGAGGATCGAGACGACCAGTTCCGCAACAGCGTCGCGGTCTACCCGCCCCGGCTGGTTCCCGTCCAGAGCGACCGGTGCGGCTGGGTCGCGGTAGCCGAGGTCGCGGAGTTCGCTGTTCCACCGCGCGACCAGCTCCGACCCGTCCTTCGGGACGACCTTGTCCGGGCGTGCATGCGCCCACGCGCGGCGGTCCCAGCCCTCCCGCAACCGCCGGCCCGGCTCCTCGCCCGGATGCTCGGCACGCCACTCGGCCTCATTGCGGTCGGTGTTGCGGCGGATCTGCGCCGCTCGTGCACTGAACGCGCCTACATAGGGCTTGAGCTGGGTGATCTCGCCGGTCTCGGGGTCGATCGTGTACCCGTGCTCGGCGAGGACGCGTCGGAAGTGTGGGTCAGTGGCGACCGCAGCGTGCCCGATCCCGTTGATCGCCTCGGTTGAGTCGCGGATCCCGACCGAGTGGATCCCGCGCCACGCCCCGGACGCCCACACTCGGGCATTGATCTGCAGGTGGAGGTGCCGGTGCGGATCCCCGGCCCGCGACGTGTAGTGCCGGATCACCGCCGCCTCGACCTGCTCGACCGGGACCTGGACTTGCCGGCCACGTGGACCCACCCGGGTCGTCGCATGAGCGGCGACCCAGCCGACAATCTCCCCGGCCGCACGGTCCTGGGCCGCATCGAGAGCCTCGGAGATCGCCGGGTGCAGCGAGGCCGCGAGCGACCAGGTCTTCGGACCATTCACGACGACCTCGACGAACCGCAGCGCGTCCGCATCCGTGCGCAGCCGGCCCTTCGTCGCACCAGCGTCCGCGTCGATGTCCATCCCGGCCACCCACTGCTCGTACGTGTCACCGTCCATCGCGCCAGCGACGAAGACACTCGCTGGGGTGGCGACCAGTCGCATCGCGATCGCGTCGCCCTCGGCCAGGTAGTAGTCATCCGCGCGAGACCGGTCCCGCTCGACGTAGAGGCGCGCCGCCTTCGCGGCGCCGCGATAGAACTTCACCCCACCATGCACGCAACCACCCCCGAGACCCTTCGATCTCAAGGTGCGCACCGCCTACCTACGGACCTCCGTAGCATGTGTGCCGCGTGAGATGCCGTGGCGGTGTTCCGAAGTATGGGGAAGATCGAGCGCGGCAGGAGGCAGGAGGTGGTTGCAACCTCAGGAGGCCGGGTGAGCCAGCAGCTGCTGGGCTCGTCGATGATCTCGATACGGTCCGGACGACGAGCGCCGAGTGCTCAACGCACCAGGTCGCCGGGACCTTGAGGAGGTCCCAGCGGAGGATCTTCAGGCAGTTCACAAACCGGTCAGTCTCGATTGCGTCGAGGCCGTGTGCGAGCCGCGCTTCTGGGATGACGGCGCCGGCGGGGACTCGTGGGTGTCACGCATCTGCGCCCGATCGCCATGCATGACCCTTGGCTGCGGCAGCGGTCGCCAACTTCGACCGTGTGCCTACCAAGCAGGATCGGCGGGATTGAGCGAGCACGGCAGTCGCGACGCCCGAGCTGCGTGAGTCCGGCGCCGCGACGCTTCACCTGCGTCGGCATTCCTCCAGGTCCGGGAGGAATCAACCGCCCGGAGAGGTGGAAAGGCTTGGCAGGCCACGGAGCTGGTCACGATGGAGTCCACGCGGGACTCGGTCGTCGCCGAAACAGACATTGAGGAGAACATCGGGCAGATTCAGAGCTGTGCCGACGCCGGCTACGACGAGCTCTACCTCGCCACCATGGGTCCTCGCTAGCGGGTGGCACGCTGGTCGGCTGGGTGACCCTGGGACATGGGTTTCCGATGTCTTGAGCCAGACACCGTCAGCCCGACTCAACCGCCCGTGCAGCGGATGCTGAACATCGATGAGCTGGGCGAGCGCCTCGCCGTCTCGGCACTCACGCTCTCGCATTGATGGCTCTCGGATCGGGATCGATCAGCAGTCCGGCAGATGCGAGGGAGCGACATCGAGGAAGACGTATCGCCGGAAGACCCAGAACCGAGCGATCGTGCTCACGCCGAGACCGATCACATTGGCCGAGACGTTGTCCGCCCATGCGCTAGACAGGCCCAGGACGTAACGGCTGAAGGCCAGGCAGACAACCGGAATCAGCATGGTCGCCGCGCCAAGCGCGAAGAACCGCACGACACTCTGGATCGAGTCGTCTCCCTTCCGCTGCTGGAACGCCCACA
Source organism: Nocardioides sp. Root1257 (assembly GCF_001425175.1). Lineage (GTDB taxonomy): Bacteria > Actinomycetota > Actinomycetes > Propionibacteriales > Nocardioidaceae > Nocardioides. The sequence continues at coordinate 23,802 of NZ_LMDV01000003.1, forward strand.
TCCGCATGCCCATGTAGGCGACCAGACCGGCGACGACATTGACCAGGACGTACGCCGCGAGGGGCTGTTCATGCAAGGGGGCACCTCCGATGAGAGTGCCGTGGACCAGGGCGTTGAAGCCGAGGAAGGACACGGCCGTCGCAAGTCCACCGACCGTGAGGAAGCGTAGGATTTCTCCGAGCAGGCGCTGTACGGCGTCGCGGTCAGGCACTCTCGCTCGCGACCTGGGCGCGTTGCCACCGTCGGCGCCGGCGGGCCGGTCGCACCATCGCGTAGAGGCCAGCACCCGCCGTGCCGAGCAGCGCGGCGTGTGCGCCCATCGACTGGGCCGCGATTACGGACGCCAGGGCGCCCTGTGCCCCGAGGGCCCAGCGCCTTACCTGGGTGCTCGCCGCACGCCCGGTGCAGCACCAGGCGGCGAAGTGCTCGCAGTTGTTTCGCACCAGGTGGTAGCCCTCGGTGCCGAGCCGGGATTCGGCGTTGCTCACGGTCTCCTCGGGGCCGAGGCGCCGTTCGTACGGCCGGGTCAGGACCACCGCATCCGCTGCGAACTCCGCCAGCGACGTTCTCGCGACCCGGCGAACGCTGGCGCGCGTGCCGACATAGTGGATGACTGATCCATCGCCGCAGTCGATCCCGTGGTGGCTGTAACGCCGCCCTCGGCGGACGTACACGTGATCACCCTGCGCCATCTATGCCCTCGCCCTGATCGACTGCCCCATCAGCCGATCCTATGGAGTGCGCCCCGAAGCTGCCGGCATCGGCCGTCGCGGCCGGCTAACGCATCCCGGATGCGGTGCCGCCTCGGGACCGTCGGCAGGCCGACCGTGCCCCTGGTTCACCGCACGTGGCCGTCGGACTCCCAGAACGGTCGGATGCCGAAAGCCTCGTAAGCGGTCGTCACCCTCGTCAGCCAGTCGTGCGAACCTGGCTCGGGTCCCGACGGTCGACCGGGCGCCCGATGCGTGAGGTGGTGAAGCAGATGGGCGTGGGCGAGGGCCGAGGACCAGGCGATCCGCACCCTGCCGTCCACCTGCTCGATCGCCTCGACCGGTACCAGGGTCTCGCCGACGGTCAGGCCGAGCAGTCCTCCGGACAGGACGGAGATCAGGCGCGGGCGGCGCTCGGCGACGTCGATCACCAGGTCCGCGACCTCGCCGAGGCGGAGTCCATGAGGATCCACGACGACCATGCCGCGAAGGTCCGGCGTGGAAGGTAGGAGCTGGGACTGGAGGTCGGTCGATGCGAGGTACGCCAGCTCGACGGTGGGCGCGATCATGGAAGTACTCCTCGTGGGGTGGTCGGGCGTCAGGCGGCGCGTCGGATCTGCTGGATGAGCCGTAGGCGCCTCCGTTCACGCAGCGCTGCGGCACGTGTCTGGGCGATGACGCGCTCTCGCCTCACGGCGCGCCGCAGGTCGAGCGTCTCGGTCGTCACGCCGCCGTCCTCGCCACGAAGTGCACCCGCCCGACCTCGTCGGTCACCGCGTCCAGCTGACGACCGGTGATCCGGTGGACGACGTCTGGGGCCAGGTAGAGGCGGCCACCATTGCGCTCGACGACCTGGTCGTCGGCCTGCGGGCGCTGGACGATACGGACCTCGAGCGGCGCTTGCGGCGCTGCTCCGTCGTTCTCCGGAAGTGCGATACGGATCCCCGAGGTCACCGCCAGCCGCGGGTTGGCGGTGACTCGCTGGATGACGTGCAGGGCACGCGGGGTGATGGTGAGCATGGTGTGCTCGCCTCCTCGGTCTTTGGCTTCTCTCGATTCCACGTCCATCCAGACACGGCGGCCACGGCGCGACAAGGTGTTCGGCGGCTTTGTCGGGACCTCGTCCGGCGGCTGTCATGTGACTGCAACACCGATGCCAGGGGACCTGTCATCTGGCGTCGGCAGCATGGTGCCCATGTCCGATCGGATCTTCGTGCCGCTGACGGGTGCCGACGTCGTGGCGGCCGCGTGCGTCGATCTCGAACGCCGGCCCGACGGCGTGCTCGACGAGGTGCTGGAGCGCGGCATCCGGTCGCTCGTCATCGACATGGCCGGAGTCGACCGGGTGTCCTCCGCTACGGTCGCGACCTTGCTGCGCGCGCACCGTCGCTGCGCTGTACGGGGCGTCGACATCGTGCTGCGGCGGACGTCCCGCCAGTGTCGCGAAGTCCTCGGGCGTGCCGGGTTGGCGCGGTTGATGACCTTCTAGGGCCGAGGGGGCGGGCAGCCGGTCGACCCCAGGGGTCGTAGTCGGTCGGGGACGAAGCCGACGTAGTCCCGCGCCATCACGGGGCCCTCGGTCAGTGCGCCTCCGGGCAGGGGTGCCTGGACCGGCTCGCCGTCGTCGAAGAACAGGACCGACCGGACCGCAGGTGCGGTGGTGACGGTCAGGACGACCTGAGCCACGGCCAGGGGCAGCTGCTCGGCGCTGAGGGAGGTACCGGCCTGGATCTCGATCTTCGCAGTGCCACCGTCGACCGCCAGCAGCGCGAGCTTGAAGTCGGTCGGCAGCGCCGACGAGCGCCCTGCCGCGCGGGCTTCCTCTGACGGTCCTGCAGTGAGGGATGCGAGGAGTCGGTCGACCAACAGACCGGCGTCGATGGTGCATGCGTCGTCGGTGGGCTCGGGCTCCAGTTGGTCGCCGGTCACCCAGAAGACGGCAGGCGTTGCCGCTCCCGGACTGGTTCCGGCTGTGCCGGAGGTGCTGGCCGACTCGGGGTCCAACAGACGGTAGGGCACCGCGTCGTCGTCGACCGTGCGGACCGAGCCGCCTTCGGGTACGCCGCACGAGCTCAGCGCGACAGCGGCGGCGACGACGGCCGCGCCGGCCAGCGACGCGACCCATCGGGCCGTCCGGGTGGGCCCCGTGCGGCCGCTCACTGCTGAGGCCTGTTCGCGACCGGCAGTCTCACCACAAACACGGCGCCGCCGCCGTGTCGCTCCGTGCACCACACGTCTCCGTGGTGGGCGCGGACCGTCTGCTCCACGATGCTGAGTCCGAGGCCACTGCCGGTTCCGCGTTTCTGGCCACCAGCGCGCGCGAACCGTTCGAAGATCCGGGTGCGTTCCGCCGCAGGCACCCCAGGGCCGTGGTCCTGGACCTCCACGTCGACCACGTCGCCGCCGTCGACGACGGTGACGCCGGTCAGCCCACCGCCGTGCAGGTCGGCGTTGCGGATGAGGTTGGTGAGCACCCGCAGCATCTGCGGCCGATCGACGTGCACCCAGATGTCGGCGCTGCCGGCCGGTTCGACTGAGGCCACGTCGAGAGCATGACCGGTGGCCATGAGTGCCTGACTGACGAGCTCGGTCGCTGTGACAGCGACTCTCTCGGTCTCGCCGCGGCCGGCGTCGAGCTTGCCCAGTGTCAGGAGGTCTTCCAGGGCGCGCCGGAACCGGTCGAGCTCGTCGCCCATGAGTCGGACGGCCTGCTCGGTTCGCGGCGACAGGTCCGGAGCATCCTCGAGGAGGCTCAGGCTCATGGTCAGCGTGGTGACCGGTGTTCGCAGCTCGTGGCTGACGTCGGCGGCGAACCGGGCGTCTCGCTCGATGCGGTGGTGCAGTGCGTCGACCATGTGGTTGAAGGAGCCGACCAGGGCGGCCAGGTCAGGATCGTCGGTGGTTTCCAGCCGGGTGGACATGTCTCCTGCCGACACCCGCACGGCTGCGGTGGTGACGTCATCCAGGGGCGCGAGCACGCGGCGGCTGACGACGCGACCGACACCGGCTCCGGCCAGTGTCGTGATGGCGGCGCATCCGGCGAGCGCGGCGGCCAGGGTCCACAGGGTGCGGTCGAGCTCCTCGGCGACCGACACCTCGTAGTACTCGGCGTCGACGGCGGGCAGCGGCACGCCGACGACGACGGAGGGCGGGTCGGTGGCGCCGTTCCACCCGACGCCCACCGAGCCGTCCGCGACGGCCGGCTGCACGGTGGCCGTGAGATCCGGCCCGCCGCCGTCCAACGTCGACGAGTACCACTCACCGTGGCGGCGCACGTAGATGATCGCGCCGGACGGCGGGCTCAGCGCACCGAGCACCTCGTCGACCTGCGCCCCCGATGTCTGCAGGTTGTCCCTCACCCTCGCGGCGTCGGTGAAAGCCTGACGAAGGGCGGTGCGCTCGCGCTGCTCGACCAGGAAATGCCGGGCCGAGAAGTAGGTGCCGATCGCCAGCGAGGCCGACAGCAACAGCGCGCCCAGGGCGAAGGCGATCGTCACCGACGCCCTCAACCCTCGGCGGGGGAGCACCGTCATCGCACGTCGAGCCGGTACCCGAGGCCTCGAACCGTCACCAGCAGCTCAGGCGAGCTCGGATCGGCCTCCAGCTTCTTGCGCAGGCGCCGGATGTGCACGTCGACGATGCGCTCGTCGCCGAAGAATCCTCGCTCCCACACGTGCTCCAGCAGCGAGCCTCTGCTCAGCACCCGACCCGCGTTGTCAGCCAGCACGCTCAGCAGCCGGAACTCGGTGTTCGTCAGATGGATCTCGTCCGTCCCCCGGGTCAGGCTGCCTGCCCCCCGGTCGAACACGGTCGGCTCCCCACTGCCGTCCAGGACGAACACGTCGGAGTCTGCCTGCGTGACGCCTGCCAGTGATGGACGCCGCAGCCACGCCCGGAGCCGCGCCTTGACCTCGTCGACCAGGAACGGCTTGGTGACGTAGTCGTCGGCGCCGGCCTCGAGCGCCGCCACGATGTCCTCGACGCCGTCGCGCGCGCTCATCACGATGATCGGCGCCTGCGTCTGCGGCCGTGCCCGCCGGATGAAGGAGAAGCCATCCATCCCGCCCAGCATCAGGTCGACCAGCATCAGGTCCGGGCTCGCCTGTCCAGCCACGACCTCCAGGGCATGCTCGGCCTCTGCCGATTCGACGACCTGGTAGCCGTCGTCCTCGAGCACCATCCGGAGGGACGCGCGCAATCCCGCGTCGTCCTCGAGCATCAGGAGCCGAGTCATTGCTTCATGATCGCATCCGACCGGACCGTCCCGACCGATCCGGTGGTCCCGGCGGGAAATGTCATCAAACCGCAAAGATGCCGGGCGGTAGCGTCAGCTGCACGACAGCCGCGGCCAGGAGCCGGTGTCAGCGAGGCATCCAGGGACGGCCTCCCGCGCAGCCATCGCTACCAGATGGCGGAGGTCAGGCTGAGGTACGCGGCGCTCAGCAGCAGAACCAGACCGGTCTTCGCGACCAGGTCCAGCCCGCGGACCATCCGGCCGGGACGGAGTCGACGGACGCGGAGAGTGCCACCGCCACGCGAAGATCCGAGATCCCTGTGTGAGGGTCTCGCCCGAGGCCGTCACCGACGCAGGCCCACGTCGACGCGTTCTCCGACGGTGGCCGTACCGTCGGTCGCGATGGTGATCGGGACCAGGCCGGTCTGCATCCCCGTGGCGATGTCGACGTACTGGAGTTGGATGCTGAGTGCTTTGAGCGGTGTCGAGAACGGCGTGGAGAACCGGTTGAACGTCGGATTCTCCTCGACGCCACCGGCCGTTCCGAGCTGGGTGATCACGGTCCAGGTGACGTCGTCGGTGTCGGTGTTCCAAACGACCCAGGGGCCAGCAGCGTCGTGGAGGTGGCCGTAGGTGACGATGCCGGGCGGCAGGTCGGGGATCCCGTCGTCCACGGGGGTCGTCAACGACGTCCCGGTGGCCTTCACCTCGTCGAGGTCGACGCCCAGGTAGCCCGCCACTGCGCGGGGCTGGTGCAGCAGCACGTCGTAGGGCGCGACAGGGTCCTCGTCGTCGACCACCGACCGCAGCGCAGCACCGATGTCCGCCTCAGTCCTGCCGGAGTCGTTGATCACCAGCCCACCGAACAACGCCTTGAAGGCCGGGTCGCGGGCGCTGGCCACGCGGAGCCCTCCCGCCTCGACGATCTCGGTATCAGGGACGGACACGTCGCCCTCGATGAGCTGGTCGACGGTCACGTCCGTGTCGTGATCCCCTTTGGCCGCGGCGACAGGGATGCCAGGGCTCGCCGCGGCCTCACTCGAGACGAAGCCGGCCTCGGCGACGGTGCCGTTGGAGGAGATGTCACCCGCGATGGTGCGGAGCACGATGGCTCCCTCTGGCAGTCGCTCCTGCAGGGCGTCGTACAGGTCTCTGCGCACGGCGGTGCCAACCAAGCTGCCCTGGGGATCGGCCTCGGCGAGCACGACGACCTCGCCGTCCCGCGGGGTGATCTGGCCGGCGCTGACGCCCAGCGCTTCGTCGAGGGAGGTAGCGGCCGTCGCCTCGTAGCGGTCCGTGCGGTCCCGGATCCGCGCTGTGTTCTTCTCGATGAAAGGTTGGATCTGCTCGGCGACCTCCCGGGTCTGCGGGCTGCTGAAGGCGATGTCGTCGTGGCCAGGCAACGCAAAGCTCTCGCCGATGGCTTGGTTGCCGGCCCAGGAGTGGAACTCGGAGATCGCGAGCGTGACGGAGGTGGCGGCACCCACGACGAGCACGACGCCGGCGATGACCAACCCGGTCCGGCGGGACCGGCGCGAGCTCAGGTGCCAGATGCCCGTTAGGACCACACCGCCGAGCGCACCCGCGACCAGCGCCAGGCGCACGGCTCTGCCGACGACCTGGTGGCGCAGCTCGGCTCCGTAGGCGATCGCGACCCCGTCGGGATCGTCCAGGAACCGGGTGTTGGCGCGGACGAACGCCGGTGACACGTACGACGCCAGCGTCCCGCCTGCGATCGGCGGGCCGGTCGAGCGCAGCTCGGCGCCGAACCCGGCAGTGGCGGTGCGGCGCCAGTAGACCTTCCCGAGCAATCCTGTGTCGAGGGTCGTGTGCGCGTTGTGCGCCAGCCGAACCTCGACCGGCAAGGTCCCGAGCCGGTCCTCGAACGAGGCGCGCTCGACGGCGTGCTCCACGGCCAGAGGCGTGCACACGATGGTAGCGGCGGCCGCACAGATCAGCCAGCGAACAATCCAGGGAAGTGCCCGGCGAGCGCGTCCTGTCAACCCGGCCGTGGAGTGCGCGGCCGTGCCTGACATGGGCGCGTCGCGCGCAGTACCCGCAGCCGTAGGCGGGAGCGAGTCGCTCCGACCCGGACCTTCGAGGTGGCGCATCCCAGTCATGCTAGGCCGCTGAGCTACTCGACGACGATCCACGCGCCCGACCCCGCGCGAGGGCATGTCGCTCGTGCGGTCCGAGCCGCTCTCAGCGTCGCGTCTGTGGAGCGATGACCTCCGCTCCACGCGGCCGGGTTCACGTCCCGTTGCACGAACCCGTTGGAGAATCGGACGTCGTAGGTGAACGTTCGTCGACGTCCGAGCATCCAGCTGCTGACAGACGCCGTGGCCCGGATGGCCACCGGCACGTCACCGGCTGACACTGCGTACCTCGTCTGCGCTCAGTCGGTCGTCACGCCCATCCACAACGACCAGCCCCTCTCGATCGCCCTGACGCCCCACTCCTGTGCGAGGGCGTCGAAGACCGGCGTCGCCTCCTTCACGTCGCAAGGGTCCACGCCGTGGCGAGCGGTGCCCGAGCAGCCAAGGGCGCCGACGTCGAGCAGGATCCGGTCGAGATCCAGCCACCTGAGGAGAATGGCGACTCGTGCTGGATCGAAGCGCAGTGCGTGCTCGACAGCTGCCAGCGCCAGACAGACGAGCCGCTCGCGTGCTTGGGCACCGACTGCACGATCCTCTGCCCACCTCCGCGTCGCCGTCACCGCGCGACGGTCCACCCCGGGGCGACAGTCCAGGTCGAACGTCGTCACTCCCGGCAACCTCGTATCGCCGGCAGCCTCCATAATCCCGTCACGCCCGCGCATTGCCGTTGCCTCTGCTTCCTTGTCCGTCCGTCGTGTTGATCGCGCGTCTGTCACCTACTTCGCATGTCAAGACGCCCCACCAGGCCGATGCGCTCGAGGGCCTCGCGGCACTGACGGGTCGGGTTCCACAGGTGGACCTCGACGCCGCGACGCGAGCAGCGCTGGCGTGCCCACAACAGCTCCGCCACCGTCGTCGAGGACATCCGGCCGATCTCCGACAGGTCGAGCACCAGCGCGCGAGGTTCGAGGCAGAACGCGATGTCCAACTGCTGATCCAACTCGGCGAGGGAGTTGTTCAGACCACCGCGCGGCAAACGGACGACCACGTCACCTGGCCGAACGTCGTCGGTCAACCTGAGCGCGGTCGCGGGAACCGAGGCGTCGTGCTCGGCGGACTCCGACGAGGGCTGCTTGCGCGCAGGCGGCATCTCTCCACCGTTGCGTCGCAAGATGACAGCCCTCCGGGTTGTCGTGTTGCAATCTCATGACGATGCGCCCGGCTGAGACCGCTGCCCCGGCCCGTCGCTGGAACGGCCGCATCTGCGCTGGAGAATTGTATTTGGTCGTTCTTTACTCTGGGTCTCGAGTTTGGGCATACCAGGGTTCGTGCAGCTGATACGAAGATCGCAGCCAGCGACAGTGCCTCTCACAACTGGTCGTCTTCCCCAGTCCAAGCACTGACGCCCCGCCGCTCGGCTGGGTCGTGGAGCGGGAGCCGGTTGCGCGCAATGGCGGGGGGGTCTAGCAGGGCATTCTGAGCCGAGGTGCCGCCGGAAGGTGGTGGTGTGCGGCGTGACGCGACAGTGACTTCTGGTCTCCGCGTCCACGCTTGAATGCGCGTAGCACCGACGGGTACCGGACGTTCATGGGAGATCAGGAGCACACCAAGCAGCCGGTGCAGGAGGAGCGTCCGCTCGACGTTGACAGCCTCCCCGAGGAGGAGGGGCTCTCGATCGCCGATGCGTCGGACCGAGTGGACGCGGACCCCGACGACCAGCTCAGCCGGCCCGAGCAGCCCGACTTCGACGAGGGTGAGCGCCGGCAGTACGAGGACCCGCCGGTCGACCGCCCACTCTCGGAGTCGCAGCGGCCTGAGGACCGCTGAGGACCGCTGGCGGTCAGCGGGTTGTTTCGACGTCGTCCTAGGCAGAATTTCGGTTCTGCCGCCTTTCGTTGGGGACGGCGTCGGGGCGGGTCGGGCTGACCGTCGGTGGTTCGTCAAGGCGGAGGGTGTACTCGCCTAATACTGCGGATGAGTCGCGGCCTGTCCGGGTACTGGTTGGTCCGTGCTGCGCTTCTTCGTCCTGGCCGGACTGCTGGTGCTCGGCGCCTTGACCCTCCTCGCCGCCGCGATCGGGGGGTGGGGATGGTGGGTGCTGGCCGTGGTCCTCGCCGGTCTCCTGGTGCTTGCCTGCTACGACCTGTTGCAGCGGCGGCACTCGATCCTCCGCAACTACCCGGTGCTCGGCCACCTGCGGTTCCTGCTCGAGGCGATCCGACCGGAGCTGCAGCAGTACTTCATCGAGCGGAACTTCGACGGGCGCCCGTACGACCGCGACACCCGCTCGGCGATCTACCAACGGGCGAAGGGGGTCAAGGAGGAGCAGCCATACGGCACCGAGCGCGACCTCGAGCAGGTCGGGTACGAGTACCTCGTGCACTCGACCGCCCCGGTCGCGCCGATGGAGCACACGCCACGGGTGCGCATCGGCGGACCGGATTGCACCCGGCCCTACGACATGGCCCTGCTCAACGTGTCGGCGATGAGCTTCGGGTCGCTGTCGGCCAACGCGATCGAGGCGCTCAACCGGGGTGCGGCCATCGGTGGCTTCGCGCACGACACGGGCGAGGGGGCGATCAGCCCCTACCACCGCAACGGCGGCGACCTGGTCTGGGAGTTGGGCTCGGGCTACTTCGGCGCGCGCACGGAGCACGGCCGGTTCGACGAGGCGAAGTTCGCCGACAAGGCGGCCGACGATCAGGTCAAGATGGTCAGCCTCAAGCTCAGCCAGGGCGCGAAGCCCGGCATCGGCGGCGTGCTGCCGGCCGCGAAGGTGTCCGCGGAGATCGCGTCGACACGTGGCATCCCGCAGGGCGAGAAGTGCGTCTCGCCGGCGTACCACCACGTCTTCTCGACGCCGCGGGAGCTGGTGCTCTTCATCGGCCGCTTCCGGGAGCTGGCTGGCGGGAAGCCGGCTGGATTCAAGCTCTGCGTGGGCTCGCGGGTCGACGTCCTTGCGATCTGCAAGGCGATGGTGGAGGAGGGGGTGACGCCCGACTTCATCGTCGTCGACGGCGCCGAGGGCGGCACCGGTGCGGCACCGCTGGAGTACGAGGACCACATCGGCATGCCGTTGACCGAGGGCCTGATGACGGTCCACAACGCGCTCGTCGGTGTCGGCCTGCGCGACCGGGTCCGGATCGGGGCGAGCGGCAAGGTGAGCAGCGGCATCGACGTCGTGAAGCGGATGATCCAGGGCGCCGACTACACCAACGCCGCACGGGCGATGATGCAGGCCGTCGGTTGCATCCAGTCGCAGCGCTGCCACACCAACCGGTGCCCGGTGGGCGTGGCGACCCAGGACCCGAAGCGGATGCGTGCGTTGGACGTGCCCACGAAGACCGAGCGCGTGGTGCGCTACCAGGCGGCGGTCGTCGACCAGGCCGTCCAGGTGATCGCCTCGATGGGTCTGTCCTCCTTCGAGGAGCTCGGCCCCCACATGCTGCGCCGCCGTGTCCACGACGGCGAGATCGCGTCGTACGCCGAGCTCTTCCACCACCTCGAGCCGCGGGAGCTCCTGGACGGACCGACGGCGGCCTGGGAGCGTGACTGGTCGATGGCCGACCCGGACCGTTTTCGCCCCTGAACGTCGCCCGTCGACCCGGGAGGCGCCGTGGCTAGGATCCGGTGGAGTCGGGTCCGGCGAGGAGCCGGACGACGATGACGCCCCTGATACGCGCCACGGTAGATGTGTCGGACTCGTTTCTAGCCGTCAAGTCCGGCTCAGACCTCCGTACGAATCAGTGCAGGCCTCTGTAGCAGGTTCTCCAGGGAGTCTTCGAATTCGATGGCGGAGTGGTCCTCGCGCAGCTGTGACTTGAGACGGCGAATGCTCGGATAGGGGGCTAGCGACTCGTCCATGTCTTCCTCGATCACGTCGAGTGGTCCTAGGTCCGCCCCCCGTGCGGCGACCTCGAGCAACAGGTGACCCAGGAGAAAGCTGGTGAAGGCTCGATAGGCCTCCACTGTCGCTTGGTCGCTGAAGCCCTCGCGCTGGAGTCCCTCGAGGAACGCCTCCACCCATCGCAGGCTTCGCAACGGTGGGCGCAGCCACGGGGCTTGGGCAGGTCGGGACGCGACTGGCGGGAACGTCTTCGGGTGCGTGGGGCCGCTCCGACACTGGCGTGGTCCGGCAGGCCAGTCATGGCTGCGCCCTTCCGCTTCGTACGCCAGACGTACCCCGTCCCGACGGATGAGGCGCGCCGGCGGACGACCGGCCGGAGCCACCCATCTGGGTGGGGTGGCTGGCCGCACGCGGGGGGTACCAGCAGGTTCTATCCAGGAGGCCCTATGGAACCGAGCACCCCCGCCAAGGCTGTGAAGAAGGCCGTCAAGTCCACCGTCGAAGGCGCCGCCGCCCGGGTCGCCGACGCGCTCGCCGAGCGACAGACTCCTCCGGTGCCCGGCACGCCTGGGTCCGGTACGCCGAAGGTGTCCGAGCCGACCAGGCCAGCCGCGCCGCTCCCGCCGAAGCCCGACCAGACGGGGCCGGAGCGTCGTACGGCGACCGGCGTGGCCACCGACGTCGACGCCGAGGAGGTGTCCGGCCAGGGTCGTTTCCTCACCACCTCGCAGGGTGCACGCCTGCGCGACAGCGACCACTCCCTCAAGGCCGGACCCCGCGGGCCGACGCTTCTGCAGGACCACCACCTGCGCGAGAAGATCACCCACTTCGACCACGAGCGGATTCCGGAGCGCGTCGTGCACGCCCGCGGTGCGGGAGCCCACGGCACCTTCATCGGCTACGGGAACGCCCGGTCGATCTCCGTCGCGGGCTTCTTGCGCAAGAACGTCGAGACACCCGTCTTCGTGCGGTTCTCCACCGTTCTCGGCTCGCGGGGCTCAGCCGACACGGTGCGTGACACCCGCGGCTTCGCCACGAAGTTCTACACCGACGAGGGCACCTTCGACCTGGTCGGCAACAATATCCCCGTCTTCTTCATCCAGGACGGCATCAAGTTCCCCGACGTCATCCACGCCGGCAAGCCGCACCCGGACCGGGAGATCCCGCAGGCGCAAAGCGCCCACGACACCTTCTGGGACTTCGTGTCGCTGCACACCGAGGCGCAGCACCACACGATCTGGAACATGTCCGACCGGGGCATCCCGCGCTCGTACCGCACCATGGAGGGCTTCGGCGTACACACCTTCCGGTGCGTGAACGCCGCCGGGGAGACCTCGCTGGTGAAGTTCCACTGGAAGCCCGTGCTCGGCGTCCACTCGCTGACCTGGGAGGAGGCGCAGCTGCTCGCTGGCACGGACCCGGACTTCCACCGGCGCGACCTCGCCGACGCCATCGAGTCCGGTGCCTACCCGCAGTGGGAGCTCGGCGTCCAGGTCTTCCCCGACACGGACGACGAGACCTTCGAGGGCATCGACCTGCTCGACCCGACCAAGCTGGTCCCCGAGGAGCTCGCCCCGGTCCAGCCCATCGGGCTGCTGACCCTGACCCACAACCCGACCAACTACTTCGCCGAGACCGAGCAGGTCGCCTTCCACGTCGGCAACCTGGTGCCCGGCATCGACGTCACCAACGACCCGCTCCTGCAGGCGCGGCTCTTCTCGTACGTCGACACGCAGCTGACTCGGCTGGGCGGACCGAACTTCAGCCAGATCCCGATCAACCGGCCGCACGCGCCGGTCAACGACATGCTCCGCGACGGCTTTCACCAGGACGCCGTACATGGCGGGGTGGCGCCCTACAAGCCCAACTCCCTGGACGGCGGCTGTCCGTTCTTCGCCGGCGGCGCCAAGGACGGCGCGTTCGTTGACGTGCCGGCCCGCGTCGCCGAGTCGACCAAGGTCCGGGAGAACCCGGCGTCGTACGACGACCACTACAGCCAGGTGCGGCAGTTCTGGCTCAGCATGACCCCGGTCGAGCAGGAGCACATCGTCGCGGCGTACACGTTCGAGCTCGCAAAATGCTTCGAGCAGGCGATCAAGGAGCGGCAGCTCCTCGCGCTCGCCAACATCGATCCGGACCTCTGCGCCCAGGTGGCCGCCGGGCTCGGGCTTCCGGCCCCTGACGCCAGCGAGACGCTCATCGACCTCGACCCGAGCCCTGCACTGTCGCAGATCGGCGGGACCTGGCCCACTGACGGCCGCGTCATCGGGATCCTGGTGGACCCCGACGGCGACCTCACCGGCCTCGACACCGTGCGGACCGCGGTCTCGGACGCCGGGATGGTCCCGCTCGTCATCGCACCGTACGGCGGCACGCTGAAGGGTGGCACGACCGTCCAGCGGACCTTCGCCGCCACCCGGTCGGTCGAGTTCGACGCCGTGCTGGTGGCCGGCCGCCCGGTCCCCGCAGCCGACGCGTTGGTCGTCCGTGACAGCAAGGCCGGCGAGGAGGGCGACCCGCAGCTCGACCCGCGGGTGGTGCTGCTCCTGCAGGAGAGCTTCCGTCACGCGAAGGCGATCGGAGCCTGGGGTGACGGTGTGCCCGCCCTCGAGCTCGCGGGAGTCGCCGACGCGGCGGGCGTGATCACGGGCGACGACCCGGCGACGGTGTTCACCAAGCTGCACACCGCACTCGGTGCGCACCGCGTCTGGGAGCGTTTCGGCACGGTGCTAGCTTGAGCCTGCGGTCGGTGGCTGCCTCGGCCGGCGGTGCGATCCTCGCCGACGCCACCCAGGGCGTGGCGGCGCTGCGGCCCGCGCGCAAGCCACTCCACCCCCGCGGCGAGGTCCTGGACGGGCGGCTCTACCGGCACGGCTCCGACGAGACGACCGGGGTCGCCTGGCTGGACGAGCCGGGCGAGGACGATGCCGTCGTCCGCCGATCCCGCGCGCTCGGCCTGCCGCGCAGCCTGCCCGACATCCACGGGCTCGCGGTCCGGGTCCGAGCCGGCAAGGGGGACGACGGAGACATCCTCTTCGCCACGACGGGGCTTGGCCGCGTCACCCGGTTCTTCCTCACCGCCGCCCGCTCACCCAGCAGCCGGCCAATGACCACCCTGCTGCCCTACGACACCGACGCCGGCGCTCTGCTGCTCGCCGCCGACGGCGGGCCGGAACGCTACGAGCTCTCGTGGGCCCGGGCGTCGGGGGAGTGGCACCACTTCGGCGTGCTCCTGCTGTCGCGACGCACTGAAGAGTCAGAGATCTCGTTCGACCCGCTGATGCACCAGATCGAGGGGCTGCGGCAGTACCCGTCCGTGCGTCGCCTCCGCTCACCCGCCTACGTCCGCGCCCGACGATCGCGCGCGGACACCGACACCGACACCACCACCGAGGAGAACCACCATGTCCACTGACGCCATCGTCATGCTCAAGGACGACCACAAGGTCATCCTCCGCGCCTTCCGCGACTTCGAGGCCGCGGGCGAGGCCGCCCACAAGACCAAGGGCGACCTGGTCGCGAAGATCGTCGAGCTCCTCACGGTGCACACCTACATCGAGAACGAGGTGATGTACCCCCGCGTCCGCGAGCTGCTGCCCGAGCTCGAGGACGACGTGCTCGAGTCGTACGAGGAGCACCACGTCGCCGACGTGCTGGTCATGGAGTTGGTGTCGATGAAGCCCACCGACGAGCGCTTCACCGCCAAGACGACGGTGCTCATCGAGAACGTGCGCCACCACATCGACGAGGAGGAGACCGAGTGGTTCCCGCAGGTCCGCGAGGGCCTCGGCCGCAAGGCCCTCCAGGACATCGGTGTCGAGATGGCGGAGGCGCGCAAGAAGGCCCCACGCAGCCCGGCGCAGCCGAGTGCGCTCAAGAAGACGATTGACGCGGTCGTCCGATGAAGGCCGTGACCTGGCAGGGGAAACGCGACATCCGCGTGGGGGAGGTCCCGGACCCGACGATCGTCGACGGGACGGACGCGATCATCCGCGTGACCACGACCGGGCTTTGCGGGTCCGACCTGCACCTCTACGAGCCGCTCGCGCCGTTCATGACCCCGGGGGACATCGTCGGCCACGAGCCGATGGGCATCGTGGAGGAGGTCGGCCCCGAGGTGCGTGACCTCGCCGTCGGCGACCGTGTCGTCGTGCCCTTCAACATCAGCTGTGGCAGCTGCTGGACGTGCTCGAAGGGCCTGCACAGCCAGTGCGAGACCACCCAGAACCGCGACCAGGGCACGGGCGCCAGCCTGCTCGGCTACAGCAGCCTCTACGGCGCCGTGCCCGGCGGGCAGGCCGAGCTGCTCCGGGTGCAGTTCGCCGACTTCCTGCCGATCAAGGTGCCCGAAGGCCCCTCGGACGACCGGTTCGTGTTCCTCTCCGACGTCCTTCCGACGGCGTGGCAGGGCCTGCGCTACGCGGACCTCTCGACGGACGGGACGCTGCTGGTGATGGGCGCCGGACCGATCGGCGACATGGCAGCGCGGATGGCCCTGCTCGAGGGCCACCGGGTGATCGTGGTAGATCGCGTGCCCGAGCGGCTCGAGCGAGTGCGAGCCCGCGGGGCGGAGACGATCAACCTCGACGAGGTCGACGACCTTGCGGCCGAGGTGCGCGACCGGACCTCCGGCCGCGGCGCCGACGCCGTCATCGACGCCGTGGGCATGGAGGCCCATGGCAACCCGGTGGCCGAGAAGATGATCAAGGCGGTCGGGCTGCTCCCGGACGCCGTGGCGCGACCGTTGATGACGTCGGTCGGCTTCGACCGCCTGGCGGCGCTGCACGCCGGCATCGACGCCGTACGCCGCGGCGGCACCGTCTCTCTCCTCGGCGTGTACGGCGGCGCTGCGGACCCGATGCCGCTGATGCAGATGTTCGACAAGCAGCTGCAGCTGCGGATGGGGCAGGCCAACGTGCGCGCCTGGACCGACGACCTGCTCCCGCTCGTCCTCGACGACGCCGATCCCCTCGGCACCGAGGAGTTCGTGACCCACCGGCTCCCGCTGTCTGCCGCCCCGGAGGCCTACGCGTCCTTCCGGGCCAAGAAGGACGGCATGATCAAGGTGGTTTTCACGCCCTAGGCCAACGCCGTACGAAACGGGCACGATCGTTGCCGGGATGCCCGCGCATCGTCCGTGCGACCGCACCTGGGAGGAGGGCCGACGCGGCCAGCCGTGGCGACCCGCGGATCCGCGGGTCGGCTCTGCGGGTCGTAGGTTCGATCCGCATGTCGACGATTCGGGAGGTTTCCGCGCGACTGCCTGGGTTTGACCAGCACGCCGCTGAACTCGTCGATGGTCTCGACACGGTCCGGAACGACGAGGGCCGAGTGCTCAACGCAGCAGGTCTCCGCGACCTCGAGGAAGTCGCGGAGGGGCTTCAGAGGTAGTTCGCAACTGCCCTGACTTCTGCGCCTGCGCACCCGATCGCCATGCACGACCCTCGCCTGCGGCGGCGGTCTCCAGCTTCGACCGCGTGCCTCCCAAGCGGGGTCGCCGGGGTTGAGCGAGCACGGCAGTCGCGACGCCCGAGCTGCGTGAGTCAGGCGCCGCGACCCTTCACCTGTCGTCAGCGTTCCTCCGGGTCCGGGAGCAATCAACCGCCCGGAGAGGTGAAAATCTCGGCGCCCCAACCACGAGGGGTCACGCCATCAAAGCGTCGCCGCCGCAGTCTGCCGTTGGCCGATACAACAGCCGAGAGTGCAGGTCGATGTCGCTCATCCGAGGTCCCGAAGGCGGGTCTGGGCAGGAGAGTTCCCGGTGACGCAGAACAGCAAGCCGGCCGGGTCGCGCAGGGTGTGCCAGCCGCGCCAACGACCGATGTCCTCAGCGCCCAGGTTCCGCAGCCGGGCGACCTCCGTGTCGATATTGTCCGTGCCGTGATCGAGATGCGCCCTGACGGGGCCCTCGGTCTCGCCGAGCCGTTGGAACAGCAGCTGCAGCGGTGATCCCTCGTCGTCGTGCCACTTGCCCGCGAACCCTTGGGCAGGAGACTGAACCCACCGACCCGGCATCAGGTCGCGCCAGAACGCCACTTCCGCGTCGTGGGCAGCGCGTGGCGCGTCGATGCAGACCTGGACCATGCGGCTGCGGTGCCCGTCCGCCCAAGTGGCCGGGGACGGTACCTCGTGATCGGTTGCTGCCAGCACGCAGAACGGCAGGCTGCCTGGCGACTCGAGGCTTTGCCACCGGTCCGACTCGTGCCGAACCTTCGCACCCAGGGCGACAGCGATCGTCGCAAGTCCAGCAGGGTCCTCGCTCTCGATGTCGACGTGGACACGAGGTGGGCCGTCGATCTTCTGCACGTGGACGTACGGCGTTCCATCAGGTGGCGTGAAGCTCGCCAGTTCCGGGTGCCCGGGCCACGGTGCACCCACAGGCCAGTCGAGTACTCGTGACCAGAACTCTGCCTGGACCGCGTGTTGGTCGGCGGGCGCGTCGATCACGGCATGGACCCAACCCATCGGCCCAGGGTACGACCGCGAGCCGCCAGCGTGGTCGGCATCGCATGGGTCGGGCAGTCGTCGGGTAACCACACCGACATGACTGACAACGACCTTCGTGCTCTGGTGCTCGTGTGCACCCTCAAGCCGAGCCCCGCCTCGTCCAGTTCCCAGCTGCTCGGCCAGCAGGTCCTCGACCAGCTCGGGCAGCACGGGGTGTCCGGTGAGGTCGTCCGCGTCGTCGACCACCGCGTGCGGTTCGGCGTCAGCACCGACGAGGGCGACGGCGACGAGTGGCCCATGATCCGGCAGAAGATGCTCGACTCCGACATCCTCGTGATCGCGACCCCGATCTGGATGGGTCAACCGGCTTCGGTCTGCAAGATGGTCCTCGAGCGGCTCGACGCGGAGATCAGCGAGACTGACGACCAGGGCCGGATGCTGACCCAGGGCAAGGTCGCACTCGTAGCGGTGGTCGGCAACGAGGACGGCGCCCACCACACGGTCGCCGAGGTTCTGCAGGGTCTCAACGACACCGGCTTCAGCGTCGCCGCCAACGCCGGCACCTACTGGGTCGGTCAGGCCATGGGGTCGGTGGATTACAACGACCTCGACGAGACGCCGGAGAAAACCGCCTCCACCACGGCCACGACCGCCGCGAACGCGGCCCACCTAGCCCGGCTGCTGAAGAGCACGCCCTACCCGCCCGCATAGCCCTCTCGGACGCGCACGCCTGGACCCAGGAGCTGTTGCATCCGCCCGCCGGCGCGGATGCCCAGCTGACCCGCCCACCGCCGGGTCACCCGTGCAGGCTGGGCAGCACCTCACGGCCGTAGAACTCGATCATGTCGAGGTAGTGAGGACCCATGTTGGCGAGGTAGAGCTCGTCGTAGCCGGCGTCGGCATAGCTCTGAATCTGCCCGATGTGTTTCCCAACGTCTGTTCCGGCGACGACCGAGTCCCGTGTGGACTCCATCGTGACCAGCTCCGTGGCCTGCTCGAAGTGCTCCGGGGTGGGGAGGATCTGCGCCAGCTCACCGGGCAGACCGGCATTGGGCCAGAGGCGGTGGGCATGCTCCCACCCCTCCACCTCGGTGGGTGCATATGCGACCTTGGCGCCGGCCTGCGCCGGCTTGCCACCGGAGGCATCCTTGAACTGGCTGACGAGGTCTGCGTCCGGTGCGGTTCCGATGTAGCCGTCACCGATACGGGCCGCCAGGTCGATGGCCTTGGGCCCGAAGCCTGACACGAATACCTCGGGAGGCGTGCCGGGCACGTTGTAGATCCGTGCGTGGTCGACCGAGTAGTGGGTGCCGCGCCTGGTCACGAGCTCGCCGGTCCACAGCGCACGGATCAGTGCGACTGCTTCCTCGAGCATCTCAAGGCGTACGTCGATCGGGGGCCATGGTCCGCCCAGGATGCTCTCGTTGAGCGCCTCGCCGGTGCCGACCCCCAACGTGAACCGACCCTCGAGGAGCTCGGCGCAGGTGCCAGCGGCCTGCGCGACGATCGCGGGATGGACGCGGCTCGTCGGGCAGGTCACCGCAGTCGTGACGTGAAGGTCGCAGACCTGGCTGATCGCGCCGATAACGCTCCAGACCAGCGGACTGTTGCCCTGCTCGTTGTTCCACGGGTGGAAGTGGTCGCTGATCCACAGGCTCGTGAATCCGGCGTTCTCCGCGGCTGCGGCCTGGGCGACGAGCTCGGCCGGTGCGTACTCCTCGGTGGACAAGAAGTAGCCGATGCGCATAGGTGCTCCTGACGTTCGGCGAAGAATGGACAGCCCGGACGGTGCCGGGACGGCTGCGGGTCGGGGCGTGGTCAGTGGCTGGCCTTGCCGCCCTTGCGCCCGGCCTTCTTCTTCTGCGCGGTTGTGCCGCCCTGGCTGCTGTCTCCACCCTTGCCGCTCTGCTCCCCGCCGTGCTTGGAGGCGTCGGGGGAGTTGGCGATCTTGGCTGCCCTTTCCTTTGACATGCCCTTGTCTTTGAGGGCTTCGTACTGCTTCTCGTTCTTCACGTTCGCGGACTTGTTCGGCATCGCTGCTCCTCCGTTCGGAAGGTGGTTTCTCGACTTCTGTCGGTACCCGGCAAGGCGCCGAGACACGCCCTGCGGCACATGCTCCAGGGGTCGTGGGTCGACATCTGGGCGTCGCCCGATGGTGTGGGCTCGACTGGATGGCTGTTGCGACGAGCGCTCGACCCTTTCGGTGGTGCATTCAGCGACCTGCGGTGAGGGTGAAAGGAGGGGCAGCAGGGTCAATCTGTCCGGCATGGACGGGACCTGCGCCCGCCTAGAGAGCCTCTCCGCCCGAATGCGCCGAGCTCCGGCGGGTACCGGAAGCCCATGGGAGATCAGGAGCACACCAAGCAGCCGGTGCAGGAAGAGCGTCCGCTCGACGTCGACAGCATCCCCGAGGAGGAGGAGCTCTCGATCGCTGATGCGTCGGACCGAATGGACGCCGAGCCCGACGACCAGCTCAGCCGGCCCGACCAGCCCGACTTCGACGAGGCAGAGCGCCGGCAGTACGAGGACCCGCCGGTCGACCGCCCACTCTCGGAGTCGCACCGGCCCGAGGACCGCTGAGCATCGCTGGCGGTCAGCCGGTCGTTTCGACGTTGTCTTGCGCAGGGCGGTGGTCCTGCCGCTTCTCGTTGGTCACGCTGTCGGGCCCTCGTCGGCGCGACCGTTCCCGCCGTCGGATGCGCCGGCGACTGAGTCCTCCGGTGAGACCTGCTCGCCCGGCTCCCCGAAGCTGGCGACCTCGGATACCTGATCTCCGTCGTCCGGGGTGGTGTCGGGCTCGTCGTCGGTAATGCGGGTGGACGGAGACTCGGCGGGGTTGGTGATGCCGCGTCGGTACCCACATGTCCTCATGCCGAAGCGGTGTGGCATGACGCGGGAACTACGGCTCTCGTGGCACATGCGGCCGTCGCCGCCTGGGCAAAGGGTTGTTATGGCCGTGCGTCAGGTGGGTGTCGAGGAGGAGCTGCTGCTCGTCGACACCAAGACGGGCCAGACACGGCCCGCGGCCCGCGACCTGATCGCGGCCTGCCGCCGAATGCGTGGGAACCTCGTCCAGGTCAAGCACGAGTTCTTCAGCTCTCAGGTGGAGGTGATCAGCAGCCCTCACGTCGAGATGGACGCGATCCGTGACGAGCTGAAGGCTGCGCGGGCGCGGCTGGCCGAGGTGGGCGCTTCGTACGGCGTCGCGCCGCTCGCGGTCGCGGGTCCAGTGCTGGCCACAGCCGCCGGGACCTCGGACGAGTTCTCGCCGGGAGACCGTTACGCAGCCATCGCGACCCACTACGGCGACGTGGCCCGTAGATCGCTGATGTGCGCTCTCCATGTGCACGTCGACGTCAGCGATGACGAGGAGGGTGTGGCGGTGATCGATCGAGTGCGACCCTGGATACCGTTGCTGATCGCGATTAGTGCGAACTCGCCGTACTGGCACGGGCGCGACAGCGGCTACGAGAGCTGGCGCTCACGCCAGTGGAACATGTGGCCGACCTCCGGTCCCGCCGAGCCATTCGGCAGCGCGACGAGGTACCACGCGATGGTGCGTGACATGGTCAGCCGCGGTGCCGCTCTCGACGCCGGCATGGTGAACCTCGATGTCAGGCTGTCGCACCGGTACCCGACGGTGGAGTTCAGGGCAGCCGACGTCTGTACCGATCTTGGCGATGCCATGCTCGTGGCGGCGCTTGGGCGCGCACTGGTGACCCACTGCGCCGAACTGTGGCGGGCTGGGAGTCCCGCGACGGAGTGGCGGGTCGACGAGCTGCGGGCGGCGGCGTGGCGCGCGAGCAGATTCGGGCTGTGCGGCACTCTCGTGTCGCCTCTGACGGGAGATCTCACCGTTGCTGGTGAGCTGCTCCAGCAGCTGGCGGAGCTGCTCGCCGAGCCGCTGGCGTCGGCGGGCGACACCTTCCTGGTCGCGGATGGGCTCACTGCCTTGGCGGCGAGGGGCAACGGCGCGGTCCGGCAACGGCAGGCGTGGGCCACCTCCGCAGGGATGACCGGACTCGTCGCCGATCTCAGGGCGCGGACCGCAGGGACGGGATGATCTGTGGGTCTAGTGCTCCTTACAGCTTCTCGTTCCTCGCGTTGGCGGACTCAGTCCGCATGATGGCTCTTTCGTTCGCACCGAAGCCGAAACTCGGCCGAGGGTCCGCCGAGGGTGAGGTCTCGTGCCAGACGCCCGGCCAAGCGCTCTGTCGTCCACGCGGCGTGTGCAGGCTGGGGCGTACGGCTACGAGCCGGGAAGGCCGACGATCCTCGCCGGGCGCCTAGGGCCCCAGGCCTGGGGGTCTTCGCAGATGCGCTCCCCCCCGCGGTAGCCGGTACCGCGCAGTGACCCGGTCTGCGCGGACGACCACGGTTGCGGGAGGGGTCGGCCGTTCAATAGGAGCGCCGCCCGGACGGGCCACCAAAGTCGAAGACGTGAAGGCCGTGGTCGGCCGGTCTCTGGGACACGTCTGCCATGGAGAGGCGGGAGCCAGCGTTGGCGATGGCAACCATGGTCGTCGGAGGGTGCCGCACAGCCAGCAATTGGCCAGTTGTTTGTGGCGAGACCCTGGGGGTTGTTGGATGTGCGGTAGGCGCGAGGGTTGGAGTGTTGTTGGGCGACGAGCGAGTGTCTGGGGCCGCCCCCGGCGATGTGCGCGGGGCGCGTGAGACGGCGTCGGACGTAGCTGCGACGCTGCTGGCGTCGTCGAGCCCGTTCACCGGTCTCGGTCACGAGGTGGCGGACCGGTTGGGTGTTGCGCGTCAGTTGGCGGCGGCGCCGGGAAATGTTGATGCTCTGAATCGTCTGGCGGTGTTGTCGGCGCGGCTGCTGCGTGCCTCGTCGGCGCAGGTCTCGCTGATCGCAGATGAGCAGACAGTGATGGGGGGCGTTGGTGCTGCTGCGACGTCGGTCGGGGTGAGGTCGCCGGCCGAGGAGTCGCTGTGCACGGTGACGGTGGCGGCCGCTGCACCTGTCGTCGTGGCGGACGCTCGGGCCGATGGCCGGGTGAACGGGTTGCCGCCGGTGACCTCCGGCGCGGTCGGCTCCTATCTGGGGGTGCCGTTGGTGGTCCGGGACCAGCCCGTGGGTGCGTTATGTGTGTTCGATGCCGAACCGCGGGAGTGGTCGGACGAAGACGTGACGCTGTTGGAGCAGCTGGCGGGTCCGGTAGTTGCGGAGCTCCAGCTGGCCGCATTGGCGGCCGAGTACGAGGACGAACGGCTGCTGTGGCAACTCGCGGTCGATGCTGCCGAGGTCGGGGCGTTCGACTGGAACTTGGACACGGGCGAGCTGCGGTGGGATGACCGGCTGCTGGGCCTGTTCGGGCTCAACCGCGAGACGTTCGGCGGGACTATCGACTCGTTCAACGAGGCGGTTCACCCCGATGACCTCGACCGGGTCACGGAAGCGCTAACGCATGCCATTGAGACGTGCGGTGTGTATGCGGCGGAGTACCGGGTCGTGTGGCCGGACGGGGGCATCCGGTGGGTTGCCGCTCGGGGCCGGGCCCTAGCTGGTCCGGGCGGTGTGGCGAGCCGTTTGTTGGGTGCTGCGTTCGACACGACGGCGGTGCAGGACGGTGAGGCTCGGGTCGCGCGGGTGCTGGAGTCGATGCCGACAGCGTTCTTCCAGTTGGACCGGCAGTGGCGGTTCACGTACGTCAACACTGAGGCACATCGGCTTCTGGGCGGCATCGGGCGCGAGATCGTCGGTGGCGTCATCTGGGAGCTGTTCCCGGACGCGGTCGGGAGCGACTTCGAGATCCACTACCGACGGGCCGCGGACAGTGGTCGGCCGGTGGAGTTCGAGGCGTACTACCCGCCGCCACTCGACGCCTGGTACGAGATTCGGGCGTGGCCGACACCGGATGGGTTGTCGGTGTACTTCTTCGACATTACGGACCGTCGCCGGGCCCAGTTGGCGGTCACTTCTGCCACCGAGCGAACGGGGTTGTTGTCCGGCATCACGGATGCTTTGACCGGGATGCTCGATATTGAAGACGCGGTCGAGCACCTGGCGCAGGCGGTCGTGGGCCGTTGGGGTGACTGGAGCATCGTCACTTTGGTCGGGACTCCGCTGCCGAGTAAGAGCACGCAGAGCTTCGCGGGTGGGGGTGGGGACCCGGGGCGGGTCTGGCGTCGGGGACTTGCGGATGTCGCGGGCTGGCACATCGACCCGGCGGCCAGGGCGATGGTGGAGCGGTACCTGCAGGTTCGCATCCCCTCCTTGAGCGATCGGTCGTTCCTGGCCCGTGCGTTGCGGGAAAACCGGCCGGTCGTGGTTGGAGAACAGGCAGCTGAGGCCATCGCAGGCGTGCTCGAACCCGGTGAAGCCCGCGAGCTGTGCCTGCTGTTGGCGCCGACGTCCGCTGTTGTCGTGCCGCTGCGCGGTCGTGGGCGGACGGTCGGGTTGCTGACCGTGTTTCGCGGCGCCGGCCGGCCGAGGTTCAGTACCGAGGACATCGCAGACCTTGTCGATGCTGCAGCCCGAGCAGGGCTCGCATTGGACAACTCTCGCCTCTATGCCGAGCAGCGTGACCTGGCTGAAGGGCTGCAGCGCAGTCTGATGACAGCTCCACCGCAAGCGGACCACGTCCAGGTGGCTGTTCGGTATGAGCCGGCCGCGGAGGCTGCGCAGGTCGGTGGCGACTGGTACGACTCGTTCCTGCAGCCCGATGGTGCGACCAGCGTCGTCATCGGGGATGTGGTCGGGCATGACACCGTGGCAGCGGCCGCGATGGGGCAGGTCCGTGGATTGTTGCGCGGCATCGCGGTCACGACCGGCGCAGGCCCCAGTGAGGTGTTGCGTCGGGTGGATGAGGCGATGCAGACGCTCCAGGTGGAGACGACCGCGACCGTTGTGGTCGCACGCCTCGAGCAGACCGAGGAGGACCAGGTCGCGGGCACGACCAGGTTGCGGTGGTCGAACGCGGGCCACCCGCCGCCCCTCGTCGCGGTCTCTCCGCAGGCAGCCGTGACACCGCAGACCGCGACTGGCAGCCCCCCGGCGGTGGAACGGGCGCAGGTGGAGGTGACGGCGTTGTGGCCGGCGCAATCCGAGCTGCTCCTGGGCCTGGAGCCGTCCTTTCCTCGCACCGAGTCGGTGGTGACGCTGACGCGGGGGTCGACGCTGCTGCTGTACACCGACGGCCTGGTCGAGCGCCGCGGGCAGTCGGTCGACGACGGAGTCGCGAAGCTGAAGGGGGTCCTTGCCGATCTTCTGGCGGATGGGCTCGGCGTCGAGGAGATGTGTGACGAGGTCCTGGCCAGGATGCTGCCCGAGCGACCGGAGGACGACGTCGCCATCGTCGCGGTGCGCCTGCACCCCGGGGATCGGCCACGCCCCGCCGAGGCCGGTCCGGAGAACGTCTCTCGGAACGTCGCCGGCGCCTAGTCAGCAACTGGGCGCTGACGGATGTGGACATGCACGGACTGCGTGCTTCACTATCTCGGTCTGCGGCACAGGTGAGGCAAGCTGACCTGCCGGCTGGACCCTGGGAGGGATGAGCGTGGACGCGGAACAGGGTTCGGCATCAGAGCCGCAGTTCGCGGTGACCGTCGATGACCGTGGTGACGTCGCGGTGGTTCAGATGTCGGGTGAACTCGACGTGTACACCGCGCCGGCGCTTCGCGAGACGCTGACCGAGCAGATCTCGGGGTCAGCGAACCGGGTGGTCGTCGACCTGACGGGGCTGTCTTTCATGGACTCCACCGGTCTCGGCGTGTTGCTCGGCACGCGCAAGGCAGCCGTCGCGGTGAGCAAGTCGCTGGCCGTGGTCTCCGTCGAGGGACCAGTCATGCGATTGATCTCCATTACCGGTCTCGAACACGTGCTGCAGGTCTTTGCCACGGTCGACGAGGCAGTCAAGCCCGACTAGCAGAAGGTGGCGAGTGCCGTTCCTGTCCCTCGTTAGACCGGCCGCAGGTCGGGTGGGGTGCGGGGCACTCGGTCGAGCTCGAACCAGACGGTCTTGTTGTTGCCGCCGGACGGTTCGACGCCCCACCTGGAGGCGAGCGTCTCGACGAGGAACAGGCCGCGACCGTGCTCGGAAGTGACCGGCTCGTGCGCGACGTGCGGCGTTCCGGGTGCATTGTCGGTGACCGACACGTGCATCAAGTCAGGTCGCAGGTCGATGTCGAGAGCGGGCCGTCCGCCGCCGTGGACGACGGCGTTCGTGACGAGCTCACTGACGAGCAGCAGGGCGGTCTCGATGGTCTCGGCGACAACGCGAGCATCGGTGCAGAGCGTCCGCAGGACATCACGGGCAGTGTGGGCAGACAACTCGGCCGGGTCGAGGGTCATTTGATGGCTGACCGTCGGCCAGGTGTCGTTCATCTGTGGTCACGTCCCGAGACTGTTGTCGTGCCGGAGCTTGCTCTATCGGCTCCACCTGACCAGTACCCGGACGGAAGCGGCGCCACACACAAGACGTGGGTCGGTGGCCGCCGGGTCACGACGCCACTGTCAGACCCTCGGACTCGCCCACGGCGGCGTTTCGCATTCGGGTGATGATGCGGTTGAGCAGTCTGGAGACCTGCATCTGGGTGACGCCGATCTCCGCGCCGATCTCGGACTGGGTGCGGCCCTCGACGAATCGGAGGTACAGAATGAGTCGGTCGCGCGGCGAGAGTTCCTTCGTCAGTGTGTGCAGGATGACCCTTGCTTCGACGGAGGCGTACTCGTTGAACTCGTCGTCAACGAGGCGCGCTGCCAGCGGCTCGTTGTCTGCACCCTGGGTGGCGTCAATGGAGGTGGCGTTGAAGCAGCCTTGCGCAGCTCGGGCCTCGCGGACCTTCTCGGTCGTGACGCCGAGGCGGGTGGCAATCGCGTCGTCGCTGTCGTCGCCCTGGTGGGTCTGGTGGCTGGCGTCGGTGTTCATCGCGGTCTGGAGCTCTTGGATGCTTCGCGGTGGCCGGATCGTCCAGCCGAGGTCACGAAAGTGGCGACGGATCTCGCCGCGAATGGTGGGAACGGCGTAGGAGAGAAAGTCGTCGGCCTTGCTCGGGTCGTACCGGTTCGCTGACTTCACCAGTCCCATGGCGGCGACCTGCTCGAGGTCGTCAGTGGGGATGCCGCGGTTGCGGTACTGGTGCGCGATCGACCGGGAGACCTCGAGGTTCGTCACAACGACCTCGTCGAGGAGCCGCTGACGCTCGGCCGGAGTGCTGGTCGCGCGTGCCTCGGTGAGGAGGCGATTGGTTTCCGACTGTCTGCGCTGGCTGGCAGCCGGTCGGTTCGAGCTGCGCAGCTCCGAGGTCGCGGTCATGATCACCACCTCCCCTCGCTAGGAAAGGGCCAAACCGACCCCAGTTCACCCGGAAGGATGTTTTGTTTCGGTTGCCGAGATTCCGTGTTGCCGTTGCCCTCGTAGGCGGTTGACGTGCATTGCGCTGGCCGCGTTTGACCCATACGTCCAGAGCTGCCTTCGGGCGGGCGTGAGCGCAGGCTGGACTGTTCTGGACCGCATCGCCATTTCCCTGGTCGCCCTCACCTCGTCCCCGTACCATCGCTCCAATCCGGGGGGAGGGGGACGACGATGTCCCGATGGTTCGGGCGACGAAAGTCGTCAGATGTCGGCGTGTACTCGGGGGAGCATTCGGGAGAGAACGAACGATTGAGCAGATCGGGCCCCGTCCCAGCCGCTCATCCCGATTCCCCCGGTTCCGACCATCCGATCACAGCAGCGGCTGAGGCTCTTGAAGAAGCCTCCGAGCTGCTGGCATCGGGCCTTCCTGCTGAGCCCGACGAACGAACGCGCGCCGGGCTCCTCCAAGTCGGTAGCAACCTGTCCTCGGCCATGCAGGCCCTGTCGCCGTACCGTACGAGCGCTGACGCACGGTTGCGCGCCGCCTATTCGGCGGTGCACGAGGCGATCACCAACTTGGCGGCCGTCTACGCGTGGCTCACCTTTGGCCGACGTCGGGGCGAGCGCATCGAAGCTGCGCGCGAGCGACGCAGAAGGAAGCGTTCCGGGCAGACTCCGGAATGAGGTCTCCGACCGTCTGTTCGCGGCCCCGCCCACGTCAGGCAATTGGGACCGCCAGTGGATGGGGCTAGCTCAGATCCGGTCGTGCCTATCGGTCCCGTCATGGTGAGCAGGAGGGAGCCCCCTTCAGGAGCTCGGGGACGCTGTGTCGCCGTTCGACGCGTGAACTCCCGGATCGGGATGGTCAGGGTGCGGTTGCAGGTCCGGGTTTTCTGGGTCGAAGTTGAGGGCCTCGACGACCGCATCGTAGGTCTCCGTCGCGGGTTCTGTCCCGCCGTCATTGCCGGTGCTCATCCTTCACAATAGCCCCGCCAGTCCCGATGTCCCCTCCAGCCGATCGACATCTGCCAACGCGTCGAACCATGGTGACCGGCGAGCTCAAACGATCGTCTCTTGCCTGCCGGGCTTGTTCGAGAAGTTGATTGGTCGTGGCTGTCGAGACTGCCGTGCATCGGGGCGGCCGGGCTTCGCTGTAGACACGTCACGCACGTCCCCTCCGGGGCCGGGTCGAAGTGATCGGGCGTTCACTCGGACGGGCGTTCTACTCGTCGATACCGTGCCTCGCTTGTGTCGGGAGGTCATAAGGTCGTGCGGCGTCTCCGCCACGGCCGGCGGGGGCGCTTCAGCACGACGTCGGTCTGGAGGTTGTGGAAGGCGGTCGTGTTGGCGTGCGTTCGCCAGGGTGCGGGGTCGACGCCGACAACTTCGGCGAGGTTCAGCAAGGTACAGAGGCGGCGCACGCACTCACTGGCCGCGCACACCTCGAACGTCTCGTCGGGCCAGTACGTGGTGCGTCGGAGCCGAAGGAGCAGCCCGATCCCGGCCGCGTCGATGAAGGTGACCGCGCCGAGGTCGATGCGCAGGCGCGTGCACCCTGCAGTCTTCGCCTCGGTGACGTTGCGGTCGACCTGGTGGGCCGTGAAGGCGTCCAGCTCTCCGGACACGATGATGTGCGCGACAGGCTGCTCGATGCGAAGCACCGAGGTGAAGTCCGAAAGGTCGAAGCTCATGTCGGTCTGTTCCAGGTCCTGCCGAGATCGGTCCGTGGTCACACCGAGCTTCGGCACTGTCCAGAATAGTCCGAGTACGCGGCCTCACCCATCTGGGGGAGCCTGATCGTTCCGCGCGAACCGGTCTGCGCGGCGCCTCACCACGGGCCGCTGGACGGCTCGCCGGTCGGCCGGCAGGAGGCTGCGGGAGCCCCTTCCTCAGAGTTATCCTGAGCGATGCCGCAGGTCCCGGGCGCGCACACCCGACGACGGCTGCGGGTCGCGGCCACCGGGAGGCGAACCAGGAGATGACGAGCGTCCGCTACGAAGCAACGACACACCGGCTCCGGATCGAAGGCGTGTGCCGCGAGGACGCACGCCACGCCATCGACGAGGCGCTAGAAGCGTTCGCACCCATGGCCGGCGACCACCTCATCGTCGACCTCACGGGTGTCACCGACATCGACGAGGACGTCGTCGACGCCCTGGTAGCCAAGGCACGAACTGCCGGGACGAAGGAAAAGACGCTCACCTTCGTCCGCAAGCAGGGCAGCATCGTCGACCAGGCCATCGTCGCCGCCGAAACGGCGCTCTCCTGACCTCCTGGGACGGCGCATCATCAGGAGACGACGTCCTACGTGGCTGTGCGTGGCTCCCTTCGGTGTGGAGGGGTTGAATAGTGCATCAACCCTTCAGCCGAGACAGGTCTATTCGCTGCGTCTCCGACGCACGGATCTGCCGCCATCCGTAGACCTGAGGCGGCCTCTGGAAGGGCAGAGACATCGTCCCTGGATTCGCCGGGGGAGTCTCAGACCGGATCGGACCGTCGTCGTGCCGTGCCTTTCAAGCAAACTCAGGTGACGGACGCGGCTGCCCGCGCCGATCGATAGGGTTCGACGATGGACATCTCGGAGCGGGTCGCCGTCCGTCGTCAACGCGCGGCTGACTTCTTCGACGCGCTGGATGACACTCAACTCGACACCCCGAGCCTGTGCGCAGCCTGGACCGTCCGCGAGGTTCTGGGACACCTCGTCATGCCGCTGATGACGCCGACCCGCACGCTTCTGTGGCGGACGCTTCGGGCACGCGGGTCGCTCGACCGGGCAAGCGCCGCCATCGCCGCCGACTTGGCCCGCCGGCCGCGGGCCGAGTTGACCGGCATGTTGCGCGACCGGGCGAGCTCGGCCACCGACGTGCCGGTCGTGGGATCGATGGGACCCCTCACTGACGGGTGTGTGCACCTGCGCGACTGCGCCCGGCCGCTCGGGCTCCCGAACGACGCCGGCCTGGACGATTGGCGGCTTGTCCTCGACTGGCTCCCCACGAGGACCGCCTCCCAAGGGCTCGTGCCGCCACATCGCTTGGACGGTTTGTCCCTGCGCGCCACCGACCAGGACTGGCACTGGGGCGACGGCGCCGAGGTCGCGGGACCGAGCGAGGCCCTGGCGATGGCGGTCACGGGTCGTGCGGCGGCGCTGGAGGATCTCGCTGGCCCGGGGCTCGGCGTGCTCGGCGCGCGGATGCACGACGCATGACGACCTAGCCCCTGACATCCGACACGAGTCGTGGAGTGCACGTTCAACACTGATGCGACCGGGCGCGGCGGCGACGTGATCGCGCCCGAGTCCCGGGTTCGGGGAAATCTCGAGTGCGGGTCCCGCGCACCCGCATCTCGGCATGAACGGATGTTGTCGGCGGGCCAGCCCACCGATCGCACTGCCGGTATCGAACGCGCAAGACTTCAGGCCGAGCATTCAGACTGGATGCCGACTTTCGTTCCCATCACGCACTGCGCCCACGCCTTCGTCCGCGCATCCTCGTTGCGAGGTACGACGCGTTGACCGGTTCCCGGATCCATGTGCCGCGTGCGTCGCGGAAGCCGTCGAGGACGTCGTAGCCATTCATGAGGTCGCCGTCCTCGTCGAACGGGAGCGCGGTCGGGGTCTCGCCGTCCGCGTCGCGGTACCAGCTCGGGTGCGCCAACCGCGACTCGGCACGGTCTGCAGACGTCGCGGCATCTTGTAGTTGTACTGGTGGGTGGCGAAGCACATGTCGAAGTACGGCCACGGGAACGCCCACAGGCCACGTGACACCGGTGTGCGTCGTTGCCAGCGGGACTGCTCGCCGAACTCGAGGGGCCCCGAGGCGCCACAGCAGCATCGCGCCGCCGCGCACCTGGACCTGATCACCCACGCTCGTCACTGTGCCCGGCCGGCCCCACTCGGCAGTGGGCCCCTGTGCGGTAGGTGCGGGGGAGAGCCATGGCATCTCTCTGACGGCGCAGCACAGTGCAAACGCAGCGGTGCACACGGCCGAGCTCGTCGAGTTGCGGAAATTGCTACATCCGCTCACTCCTCGACGTACGGTCAGGCCTGCTCGGGAGGTGTCCGCCTCCATCTAACTTGGAGACCACATGCGTTTGCGGATCCTTCTGGCAGCGGCAGCAGTCAGTGTCCTCGTCCTCGGAGCGGTCGGCGGTCCCGCCCATGCCGCCACCCCGCTGCCCACGGACCTGGCCGGAACGGTCATCACCTGGGGAGATGAGAGCAACACCGAGTCCTCAGCGGCCATCCCGGTTCCCGGGGACCTCACCGGACTCGTACGGTCCGTCGCAGCCAGCGCCGTCGCGACCGGAGCGGTCACCGTCGACGGGCAGGTCAAGGTCTGGGGTGACCCCGACGCACCCGAGGTCTCCGAAGCACCGGCCGGGATCACGGACGCGACCACCATCGTCCTCAGCACGGGCAACGGCGCCGTCCTCCACGCCGACGGGCGCATCACCGCCTGGGGTTCGTCGCCCCAGATCAGCGCTATCCCTTCCGATCTTCGCGCGAAGGCGATCGCCCTCACGGGCGGCACCGGGTACGCCGTGCGTCCCGACGGCACGCTCACGACCTGGGGAGCCACCCCCGCCTACTCGACCCCGGCTGAGCTGACTGACCTGGTCGACGTCTCCGTCTCCGTGGACCGCGCGCTTGCTCTTCACGCGAACGGCACTGTCACCATCTGGGGCTTCGACGACTACGCCGGTCCTCTCTCTGTCCCGGACTTCGGCGGGAAGAAGGTCATCAAGGTCGCCTCCGGAACGGGGTACAGCGCCGTCGTTCTCGACGATGGCTCCCTGAAGACCTGGGGCAACATGCCGCCCGGCGAGCCGCCCCTCGACGGGCAGTCCGCCGCGACGAAGGTCGTCGCCATCAGTACGTCTGCCACCGAGCGCACCGCCGGCGCTGTGAGCGCCGACGGGAACATGTACGTGTGGGGCGGGAACAACGCGATGACCGGGGTCTTCCTGAGCGGCGGGAAGTCCGTAGCGGCCGTCGCATTGGGTGAGAACCACGCGGCCGCGATCGTCACCGCGTTCCGCGCCCTCACCCAGCCGACCGTCACCGGTACCCCTGAGGTGGGGCAGACCCTGACCGCGACGCCCGCGACCCTTTCGCTGACCCCGGACGCTCCGGCGACCGGTCAGTGGTACGCCGGCAATGACCCGATCGCCGGGAAGACCGCCACCACCCTGATCGTCGACGACACCCTCGTGGGCAAGACGATCAGCTACCGCACGACCGCGACCCGAGGAGCTGACACCGTCGCGTCGTCCTCGACCCAGACCGGAGCCGTTGCGCCGGTTCCCACGGTCGACCCAGTTCCCCTGCCGACGTCCACGGTCTCGGTGAGCGTCAGCCCTGCCAGGGCCGCCGTCGGCACCGCCCGGGCCGTGACCGCCACCGTCACCACTGCGGGGACCCTAGCCCCCACCGGCACCGTCACGTTCACCGTAGGGACCACGACCGCCACGACGCCGTTGACGGCCGGA
Organism: Nocardioides sp. Root1257; assembly: GCF_001425175.1. Classification (GTDB taxonomy): domain Bacteria; phylum Actinomycetota; class Actinomycetes; order Propionibacteriales; family Nocardioidaceae; genus Nocardioides. The sequence continues at coordinate 55,934 of NZ_LMDV01000003.1, forward strand.
CGAGCGACCTGGCAGCTGCCCTCCCTGAAGGTCGGCGCGTACCGGGTGAGTGCGACCTACAGCGGTGACGCCAACACTGCGGCGTCCACCTCGACCGTGAGTACCCTGACCGTCACCAAGGCCACCAGCAAGGTCACCGGCAAGGCGAAGGTCACCGGCAAGACCCGCAAGGTCGCCAAGAAGGTCACGCTCACGCTCACCGTGAAGAGCACCAAGGGCCTCTCGGCCGCCGGGACGGTGAGCGTCAAGCTCACAGGTGCGTCGAAGATGACCGTCACCACGTCGGTCAACGCCGCCGGCAAGGCCACCGTCACGTACAAGAACCTCAAGCGAGGCAAGTACACGGTCAAGCTCACCTACACCGGGAACCAGAGCATGGCACGGTCGACCGGCTCGCTGAAGTTCAAGGCCTGACTCGGAACGGACACCGCCCGGCCCCGGAAACGGGCCGGATCAGCTACCGCAGCTACCCCGGACCTTCACGCGGCCGGGCCTGGGCCGGCTCGCCAGGCCGGCGCTGTGCGTCAGCGCTGGTGATACAGGTGCAGGTCGCTCTGTGTCGGGCCCCAGCACCGGTCTCCGACGATCGAGCGGGGCATCTTGTACCGGCGGTTGAACTTGCAGGAGGTCAGCTCCTGCGTCATGAGGCCGGGGCGCCAGTATCCGCCGTGACGCTTGTGGACGCGACCTGTCATCGGCAGAAGCGGGCGCTCGGGTCGTGGCAGATCAGGCTGTCCTGTTGGACGACGGCACGATGTTGTCGTGACCGACTCGCTCGCCGTTCGCGGCATTCCAGCGAACCTGAAGTCGTATGTCTGCATCGAGGTTTTCGACCGCGAGAAGCCCGTGCTCCTCGTCAGTCGTGAGGATGGCGATTGGTGCTTCCTCTGCGGCGCAGGACATCCCGACGACGCGGCCTTCTATCGGGTCGTCGGAATCGGTCATCCGGTCGGCGATGACCCGACGCTGGCGGAGGTGCTCGACCTGGACGTCGACGTGGAAGCCGAACGAACCGCCGTGGGCAGTCGATGGAGCCGTACGCGCCTGTAGGTCAATAGACCGCACATCGGCATGTCAGTACTCCGTCAAGCCGTAACAACGCCGGCTACTGCCTGACTCCGAGCTTGAGGTGGTGAGCGATGGAGAGTTGGTATCCCCAGTAGGTCTCCATGTCTTCGAGCCATTTCACCGGCAGTCCGTCGTGATTGATTGTGATCGTGGTCCACGGTTCACCGTCGCCCTCTCGTTCCTTGAGGGTGACTGCTCGTCCTCATCGAGGAACCGGGCAAGTACCGAGTCCGGGTCAGCGCCCGCGGTCGCGGCGCAGGTGGGGATGACGAACTAGATCACAACCCGGACGACGGGGGCGCCGATCGAGTGGTATCTGCTGGAGGCGTGGCCTGCCGCGCTGGGTGAACCGACTGTGGTGCGGCTGACGAGCCCGCACGCCGCGGACACGTTGAGACCGCCGCCTGAACAGGTCATCCCCGAGGCCGAGGCAGGGTTGGCGGCCGCGGCCCGCGTCGGCCGCGATGCCACCCGCGCGCAAGGAGCGCGGGCGCTGTCCGGTGGCGTCGGCTCGGTGCGGGTGGAGCGGACGATCCCTGGGACGCGCCGCCGAATGTTCGCCCAGCTGTGCACATACCTGCCCTCGTGGAGCAGCATGTGGCTCCCTCCGCCGACCTGGAGCTACACGGGTGGGATCAGGCTGGAGGTCGGTGCCGAATCGTGGGCGTACGCCCACCAGCACCCCGACCAGCTGAGCGGCGATCCGGGAGCGATCCGATGGAGGTTCCTCGAGATCGTCAAGCCCGAGGGCATCGTGCGGTCGTGGAACTGGGTCCGACGCGTCGGTGACCGAGGCCCGTCCGCGTCCTACCTCGGCGAGGATGTCCTGCTGGTCGACTCAGTCATGGCTGCGGTTCGTTGCAAACCATCTCTGTCGCGTTCACCAGCCCCGGGGCGTCCATCGAGAACTCGACTACGTCCTCCCATTCCTGGCCAGGTGCGCACGGCGCGCCGTCCAGGAGACGCGTGGTCACCTCGAACGGTCCGAACTGATCAGCGGTGTGGACCCAGACGTCTGACCTCGTCAACTCTTCCTCGGGCACCGACACCAACGTGTTCTCGTCCATCGGGGCGACGCCGATGGGCAGGTCATCCCACGTGCGCAACACGATGACGCTGTGCTCCACCTCAAAGGTTGCGGACCGCTCTCGCAAGACCGCCGACTGGTGCTCCCTGAACAACCTGGCCACTCCCGTTCATCGCGCTTCGGTCATCCTCGTGGAGAAGCCGATCTTTTCTTCGTGAACCGCCCAATATCGGCAGATCCGGACCAGCTGATCGCGGCAGATCCGGATGCTTTGCCTGCGCCGCTTCTCCAGCGTCCGACGTCATCCAGTTATCTTTGGGCATCGGCTGACCGGGCTAAGCAATCGTAATCGGACGGCCCGTCCCGTAAGCCCGTTGGCCCCGTCTGAGATCTAACTGAGTGTGTCCTTTCGGGTCACACCGGTTCCCTTGGCGCCACCAACTCGGGGGCGGTTCTTGGTTGCCGTCCGACCGCCATCGTCCGGTGGTCTTCCATCGGTTCCGGCCCAGGGCCCCTTCGTGGTGCGGGGTGACGGTTGGCTCTACGAGCCCAGCTCATCCAGGCGCGGACAGGTGTGCCCTGTCAGGCTGCCACAGATAGCGGCGGTGGGTAGGTCACCGATTCATGTTGCGGAACCACACCCGGCGTGACTCTGAGAACCCCGAAACTCAGGCGAAAGGGACACATTCAGTCAGCGAGTAGCCGCTGCGGTTCATGACCATCGCTTCGACCTCGGCGTCGCCGACGCTCTGAGCCGGCCGGTCGCGCGAGCGGTCAGATCGACGGCTGCGGGTCGTACTGGATGCCTCGTCGCACTTCGCGGGCTCGTTCCGTCCCGGCCAGGCGGGCGACGAGGTGGAGAGCCATGTCGATGCCGGCGGAGACGCCGGCGCTCGTGATCATGTCGCCGTCGTCGACGTAGCGGGCGTTGACGTCGGTGGCGATGGTCGGGTCGAGCTCGGAGAGCAGGTTGAGTGAGGCCCAGTGGGTGGTGGCCGGCCTGTTGATGAGGAGTCCGGCGGCTGCGTAGACGAGGCTGCCGGTGCACACCGACGTCATGAGCGGGACGTTGGCCGCCTGGGTGCGTACCCAGGTGAGGTGGTCTTGGTCCTCGAGGAGTCTGCTCGTGCCCCAGCCGCCGGGGTGGATGAGGACATCGAGGTCGGATAGATCCGCGTACGAGTGGTGGGAGCCCAGAGTCAGGCCCTTCGCACCAGTCACCGGACCGCCGTCAGCGGACAAGGTCGTGATGCTCCACCCGTCCTCGGGATGGGAGAGGGTCCAGTACGCGAGGACCTCCCAAGGGCCGACCGCGTCGAGCTCCTCGACCTGGTCGAACAGCAGCAACCCGATGCGACGAGAGGTGGGCAGGTCGTTGGAGGGAGCGGTGTCGGGCATCTGGTGCTCTCCTGCGGGTCGATTGAGTGGGCAGCCCCAGGCTGGTGGAGTCGTTGGGTGCTCGCCCCGGTCAGATGGCCGGGTTCGAGGTGAAGGCGCCTCGATTCGAGGGTCTTGGGCCGACGCCGGGGGTAGGTTCGCGGAGTGTTGGTCGGCCGTCACCGCGAGAGCGCGCACCTGGCTGACCTTCTCGAGCAGGCGCGACACGGGGCCGCACGCTGTGTGGTGGTCCGAGGCGAGCCGGGTGTTGGGAAGTCCGCGCTGGTCGAGGACCTCGTCTCAGCCTCTGGTGACGTGACTGTGTTGCGCACCCAGGGCGTGCAGGCGGAGGCGCCGTTGGCGTTCGCCGCGTTACACCGGCTCCTGTTGCCGTTGACCCGGTTGCGCGAAGGGCTTCCGGCGCCGCAGGAACGGGCGTTGCGGGTCGCGTTCGGCGAGGAGGACGGCCCATCAGTTGAACCGTTCCTCGTCGCGGTGGCGACCCTGTCTCTGCTGAGCGCTGCGGCCGAGGAGCAGACGGTGTTGTGTGTCGTGGAGGACGCACACTGGCTCGACGCCGCGACGTCGGACGCGCTGCTGTTCTGCGCCCGTCGGCTGGGCGCCGACCGCGTCCTTCTTGTGTTCTCTCTCCGGGATGACGCGGGGTCTTTCCATCCGGGTGGTCTCGACGAGCTGGTCATGACGGGACTCGAGGACAACGCATCGCGGGAACTGCTGGGGCAGCGCGTCGGCGGGGTGCTCGCACCAGGCGTGGCTGACCGCCTTGTTCAGGAGACCGGCGGGAATCCGCTCGCACTGCTCGAGCTCCCACCAGCTCTGACCGCTAGCCAGCTTGAGGGTGCTGCGCCGCTGCCTGAGCAGCTGCCGTTGTCGTCGCGCGTGGAGGCCGCGTTCCTCGACCGCAGCCGCGCGCTGCCAACGCCGACACAGACCGCCCTCCTGGTCGTGGCTGCCGACGACACCGGCGACCTGACGACGGTGCGGAGGGCCGTTCGCGCTCTCGGAGTCGCCGAGGAGGCTGTGGAGGAAGCGGTCGCATCGGGGCTCCTGGTCGCCGACGCACAGACGCTGCGGGTACGGCATCCGTTGGTTCGCTCAGCGGTGTACCAGGCCGCGACCGGGACACAACGTCGCGCCGTACACCTGGCACTCGCCGACGCCCTGACCGTCGCAGGTGACGCTGACCGGGCGACGTGGCATCGAGCGTCAGCGGCCGAAGGGCCCGACCTCAAACTGGTCGCGGCGCTTCAGGACGTGGGAGCCCGCGCGGCTCGCCGCGGCGCGTACGCCTCCGCCTTGGCTGCCTACGAGCGTGCGGCAGCGTTGACGACCGACTCCGCGCAACAGGCGGCGCTCACTTTCGCGGCCGCCCGCAACGCCTGGGCCTCCGGGCAAGCCGAACACGCGCGGACGCTCGCGCTGGCCGCGCGCCAGTCGGCCGTGGACCCGGTGTTGCTCGCCGACATCGCACGCCTCCTCGGCCGTGTCGAGGTCAACCTCGGCTCCGCGGTCGACGCCCACCGGATCTTCGTCGAGACCGCACGAACGGTCAGCGCGTTCGACCAGCCGAAGGCACTGGAGATGGCGGTAGCCGCGGCCATCATGCGGACCTATGGCGCTGACAGCGGCGCGCGGTTGGCCGACTGTGACGTCGACGCCGAGCCGGTCGAAGGCAACGATCCCCGCACGTTGGTCCTGAAGCAGCTATTCGTCGCGATGACCTTGGCCGCCGAGCACGACTGGGCCGGAGCTACCAGCGCCCTCGACGTGGGCCTTGAGGCCGGAGATGAGGTTGTCGACCTCGACGTGCTCGGCAACCTGGGCAACGCAGCCCTCCAACTCGGCGCCGACGCAGCGCAGCAACACTTCTACGCGCTGACCCTGTCCCGGGCACGCGACACCGGGGCGGTGCTGACGGTCGTCTACGCCCTGCACCGTCTGTGCTTCGGATACCTGGTTGCCGGCGACTGGCCCGCAGTCCGCAGTAGCGCCCAGGAGGCACTCAACCTGGCCGAAACCGTCGGTCAGCGGCAGCTGCGGACACCTGCTCTCGCCTGGCTCACACTGCTGGCCGCACGCCAGGCCGGAGACGACTTCGACACCCTCCTCACCGAGGTCGACGAAGCCACCGCGACCTACCCGTTGGGCATCCTGGGCGACCCGGTGCACGACCTGGTCCGCTGGGCCAAGGGCGCGCGAGCTGCGGACGCGGGAGATGCGTCTGGTGCCCTTCACCACCTGTCCCGGCTCCGCGTGCCGGCCCTGACCCGGATGGCGGCCGTAGACCGAACCGACGCCGCGGTCCGCGCAGGCGCCATCGACACGGCCCGGCGTTGGGTGGACGAGCTCGCACCGTTCGCGGACGCGACCGGCAGACCCTGGGCGTTGGGCGCGGTCGCGTACGGCCGAGCCATGACGACCCAGACGGCCTCCGAGACCGACTCGCCCCCTGACATGGGCGCGGACGGGCTCGCCAACGACCCGGACACCCTGTTCCGCGAAGCGCTGGCTCAATACGCGACCGCTGGGCGCCCCTTCGACGAAGCACGCACACACCTTGCGTACGGCGAGTGGCTGCGACGCGCCCAACGTCGAGTTGATGCTCGCGAACACCTGCGCCGAGCGACGGAGACGTTCGCCGACCTGCGCGCCGTGCCGCTCACCGAGCGCGCGAACGCCGAGCTGCGTGCCTCGGGCGAGACAGCCCGCAAGCGCGATCCGTCCACGTTGGTCGACCTGACGCCGATGGAGCTGAAGGTTGCCCAGCTGGTGTCGACGGGGTTGTCGAACAAGGACGTCGCCGCCCAGATCTGGGTGTCGCCGAGAACAGTCGCGTTCCATCTGCGCAACGTGTTCGCGAAGGCTGGTATCAGCTCTCGCGGTGAGCTCGCCCAGCTCGACCTTGGTTGAGCTCGGCCGACGGTGCCGGTCCGACGGGTGGTCGCGCTGTCAGGGCACGATGACAACTCGACCTGATGCTCGACCGGTCTCGAACGACGCGATGGCTTCCGCGCCGTCACAGAGCGGGAAACTCGGCCCGACCACGGGGGCGACCTTCCCAGCGGCGACAAGCTCGTTCACGAACAGCAGCTCCTTCGCGTTCTCCTTGACCACGAAGGCGACAAGCTTCTGGGAGACGAACACCGACAGGACGCTGGCCCACAGCTGTCGCTGAATCCCGCCGACCCAACGGTCGCCCTCCCCGCCGAGCATCACCAGCGTTCCCGCCGGTGTCAGGGCGCGACGCAGCCGCCCGACCGGCGTCCGGCCACCGATGTCGACGATGAGGTCGAATCGCTGCGACCCGTCACAGAAGTCGTCCCTCGAGTAGTCGAGTACCTCGCCTGCGCCCAGTGAGCGCACCAGCTCGGCGTGCTTGGCGCTGCACACCCCGGTCACCGTGGCGCCGAACGCGACAGCGAGCTGGACCGCGACCGTGCCCACTGCGCCGGACGCACCGACGATGAGCACTCGTTGTCCCGGCTGGACGTGGCCGATGTCGCGCAACGCCTGCAAGGCAACGAAGCTCGGGTACGGCAGGACCGCAGCCTGTTCGAACGTCAGCTGCGCCGGCTTCGGGGCAATCTTCTCGACCGACGCGACCGCGTACTCCGCGAACGTTCCACGGGTGGCGCCATACACCTCGTCGCCCGGCTTGAACGTGTCGACTCCCGGGCCGACGGCCTCGACGACGCCGGCGAAGTTGGTCCCGGGTACCGCGACGCTGGGAGCGCGGAACCCGAAACCCAGGACCCGCATCAGGTAGGGCTCACCGGTCATGAAGTGCCACGCGCCCCGGTCCATCCCCGCCGCGACGACGCGCACACGGACCTGTCCCTCGCTCGGCTCCGGCATGTCGACGTCGCGGAACTCCATCGCGTCCGCAGCTCCGTACCGGTCTTGGGTGAGCGCCTTCATGTTGACCTCCAGGTTCGACGGCTGATGTGCCGCTTCCGAGGGTGGCCGGTTCGCGTGCTCGTCACCCCGGTCAGATGACCAGGGTTGCCACAGCCACCGGCGACCGAGCCGCCGTGAGTGGCCCCAGCTGGTGGTCAGCAGCGGTCCGCGACCGGTGGCGCCGGGAGAAGGCCCTCGTCGAATCCCGGCCATCTGACCGGGGTGAGCGCACGCGTTCGCAGCCAGGCTCGACGAGAGACACCACCTGACTGCGAGAGAGACCGACATGGGCATCAGCACCCGACTGAACACCGGACCAAGCTCCCGTTCCGGCGAGAACCGCGTCCATCTCAGCGACGCGGCCGTCACAGTGACTCCAAGCTCGGGACCGGTGGGTCGACTCGTCGCCGCGGGACTGGCTGCCGGCGCCGCCATGGCACTGGTCCTCACCCTCGTCGTGTTCGCCGGCGCGACCGAAGCCGTCATCACCGCCTCGGTCCTGCTGTCGTTCGGCCTCGGCTGGGTCCTCGTAGCGCTGCTCACGACACGCCACACCCAGCGGCCGCAGCGTTGGGCGCTCGCCCCGGCCGCCGTCATGGGCGCGGCGGGTGCCTCCCTTCTGGTCTTGCGGCCAGGCGACGACGGCATGGCCACCCTGAGCTGGGTGTGGCCTCCCGCCGTCCTGGTGCTGGCGGTGTGGATGCTCGCCCAGATGCGGCGCTCGCACCCCGGCCGCAGCGCCTGGCTCCTGACCCCAGTCATCGCAGTTTTGGTGGCCGCAGCACTCGGCGCCACATACGAGAACCTCCACCTCCGCGCCGACCAGGACATCTACGCGGCCGCACCGGGCACCTTGTACGAGGTCGGTGGGCACCGCCTCCACCTCGACTGCCGCGGTCAGGGCAGCCCGACCGTGGTGCTGTTCAACGGGCTCGGCGAGGTCTCCGCGTCATGGGCTCGCATCACCGACCAGGTCGGCACCACCACCCGGATCTGCGCCTACGACCGAGCCGGCCAGGGATGGAGCGACGACGTCTCGCACCCACAGGACGCAGTCGCGGCCGCCAAGGACCTGCACGCACTGCTCGACGTTGCCGGCGTCTCTGGCCCGTACGTGCTGGCAGGGCACTCGACCGGCGGGACGTACGCCATGACGTACGCCGCCCGCTACCCCGACCAGGTCGCCGGGATGGTGCTCCAGGACAGCTCCAGCCCGGAGCAGCCGACCCTGGTGCCGACGTTCGATCGCGAGTACTCCGTGACGCGCCGCGTCGGGGCCCTCACGCCGACCCTGGCTCGCCTCGGCCTCGCCGGACTGGCCGTCTCGCCGTCCCACCTACCGCCGACCGCTGCCCGCCAGGTCGAGGCACTCACCGCGTCACCGCGAAGCGCCCGGAACCTGCGCGACGAACAGTCGGTCCTCCTCGACGTCTTCGCCCAGGCCCGCACCCTCACGACACTCAACGACCGCCCGCTGGTGGTGCTCACCGCGTCGGAGACCACCTCTACCGAGGGTTGGGCGACGGCTCAGGACCAGCTCGCCGACCTGTCGACCAACCACACCCACCGCACCATCACCTCGACCCACGTCGGGCTTCTCGAGGACACCGGGCCCGCCGCCGAGTCGGTGCGCGCCATCAACGCAGTCATCTCCGCCGCCCGCACCCACACGCCACTGGCCACGCCGTAGCCCTGCCCCGCCGTACCCGTTCATGACGCGTCTCCCGGCGCGCCCCGCACGACCGTTGCGCAGACCGACCCAACCCGAGGAGTACCGATGTCACACACCGCCCACCCCGACCCCCACGGCACAGCAGACGGCGCCGTCCACGAACCTGACGGCCCCAGGAGGTCGTGGGCACTGCTCGCCGTAGCGCTAGCTGCCCAGATCCTGGTCGTCCTCGACATCTCCGTCGTCAACACCGCCCTGCCGTCCATCGGCCACTCGTTGAACCTCGATGGCAGCCAGCTCCAGTGGGTCGTCACCGCCTACCTGATGATGTCCGGCGGCGGACTCCTCCTCGGTGGCCGCATCGCCGACCTGCTCTCACGCCGCGCCGTGTTCTTGACTGGCCTGGTCCTGTTCACTGCCGCGTCCGCCGTCAGCGGGCTCGCCGAGACCGGGAACCAGCTCATCGCCGCACGCGCCGTCCAGGGGCTCAGCGCAGCACTCCTCACCCCGTCCGCGATGTCGCTCATCACGACCCACTACGCCGGCGGCCAGCGCAGGACCGCCCTCGCCGCATGGGGAGCTGTCGGCAGCCTCGGCGTCGCCGCCGGCGTCCTCGTCGGAGGTGCTCTGACGACTGCCGCGAGCTGGCAGGCGATCTTCTGGGTCAACGTCCCCATCGGCGTCGTCGCCCTGCTCGCTGGAAGTCGCATCATCGCTAAGGACACACGCACCACGCCGCGACCCAACCTGCGGGACTTCGACATCCCCGGCGCCCTGACCGTCGTCACCGGCCTCGGAGCGTTCGTGTACGGCATCGCAGGCACCAGCACCCACGCCTGGGTCTCGGCCCACACCCTCGTCGCGTTCACCGCCGCCGCGGTCCTGCTCACGGTGTTCCTTCGGCTCGAGAACCGGGCCGCGAAGCCCCTGTTCCCGCCGCACGTGTGGAAGCTCCAGTCACTCGTGTCAGGCACCGTGGTCATGCTCGGCGTGTCCGGCGTCCTGGTCGGGGCCGTGTTCCTGACCTCGATCTTCCTCCAGACCGTCCTCGGCTACTCGGCACTGGAGACCGGACTCGCGTTCCTGCCGTTCGCCTTCGCGCTCACCGTCGGCACCATCGTCGCCAAGCACCTGCTGGCCCACGCCTCCCCGCGCAGCATCGCCACCACCGGGCTCCTCACCGCCGTGTTCGCCTCCGGTTGGCTCTCGGCAGCCGACGCCGAGTCGAGCCTGGCCAACGGCGTCCTGCCGGGGCTGGTCCTGCTCGGGCTCGGCATCGGCATGGTGTTCGTTCCCGTCTCAGTGACGTCCATGGCCGGCATCCCCGCCTCGCACGCCGGGGTCGCTTCGGGATTCCTCATGACCGGCCACGAGCTCGGCGGAGCGCTCGGTGTCGCTGCGCTGTCCGCGGTGGCCACCTCTGCGGGCACGCTCGCCACCGCTACCGGCGCAGCTGACGCGTACTCGGCCGGGTTCATCGGGGCAGCGGTCATGGCCGGCCTCGTCGCCGTGTTCGCCGCGGTCCGGATGCCCGCCGGGCTCACGTCCGGCGGTGGCGGTCAAATGCACATGCACTGATGCCCAGGGCCAAGCGCGAGTCGGGCAACCGGGTCAGCGGGTCATGGCTTCCACTCGTTGGCGAGGAGCGCGTAGCCGACGGTATCGAGCCAGACGCCGGAGCGGTGGAGGGACTCGGCGATGGCGTGGGTCTCGCGGCGCATCCCGACTCGTTCCATCAGTCGCCAGGACGCGTCGTTGTCGAGGAAGCAGTTCGCGACGACGCGGCGTACGCCGAGGTCGTCGAAGCAGTAGCGGAGGAGAGCTCGGACGGCTTCGGTGGCGTATCCGCGGCCGGCGTAGGCGGGGTCGAGGACCCAGCCGAGCTCTGCTTGGGTGCCCTTGGCTTGGTCGGTCATCTCGAGCTGTGCCCAGGCGTCTTCGCGGCGGAGCATGAAGTCACCGATGACCGACGCGGCGTGGTCGTGACCGAGCTGGATGATGACGGTGGAGGCGAGACGCTCCGGGTCGTTGAACAGATCGCGGTAACCGTCGAGGTCGGGTGGGCAGCCGGTGAGCCACTCGTTGACGGACTCCAGCTGCCGAAACGTCCAGGTGGTGTCGGTATCGCTGGTTGTCGCGGACCGAAGCGTGAGTCGTTCGGTGCGCACGACGTGCTTCAGGACGGGCGAAGGTGTCGCGGCTTCGGGGCGGCGGGTGTCGGTGCTCATGCGAGTACTCCTGACGGACGGAGGGTGGGACGGCGGATGACCCATTCGGCGACGGCGAGGTTGATGGCCCAGCCAGCTGCTTTGGCGAGGTCACCGGCGACCTCGCCTGTGCCGAACGCGGCACCGCCAAGGCCTTCGGTGAAGACCTGCGTGCCGGCGCCAAGACCGAGGGCGTAAGCGCGAATCATCCAGGCACGGTGAGAGGTGATGTCACGGCTGCGGGCGGCTCGGACGCCCAGCACGAGCGCGGCGACCATGCTCGTGCCTACGACGAGCCGGAACACGAACAGAAGGTTCCCGGTGCCGGGCTGGGGCGGGTAGAACAGCGTGAGCCACAGCGCCGACCCGGCGACCAGCAGCCCAGCGGCAGCCAGGACGCGTCCGGCTCGCCGGTGCCAGGTCATGTGGCGCCGCCGAAACCGTGGAACGAACTGGAGCACACCCACCAGGGCGTAGACGGCTGCGCCGACGATGTGCGCGACGAGGGCGACCGGGAATCCGGAGAACCGGTCGTCGGCCGGCATCAGGTCGGGTCCGCCGGCGAGCTGAACCAGGCGCAGCGTTCCGGCGGTGAGCGGGACGGCGCTGAGAGCGACGAGCCCGACCGGCACGAGGCGGCTCACGGGTCCACCCCAATGCCGAGGGTCGACCCTTCGGTGGGGTCGACCGGCGTGACGGAGATGAGCGGGAGCCCGAGGTCGCGAAGTCGGGTCAGGAGGCCGTGAAGGGCTGCCTGGTCGGCGACGTCACCGCGCAGGAGAGTGACGCCATCGGGCTCAGCGGAGATGGTCATGTCGTCGAACCAGACCGCCCAGCGCTCGTGGAGGCGCCCTTGGAGGCGGATCTCGTACCGGCTGGGGTTGTGCGTGTTCATGTCAAGCACGTTAGGAACGGGCAGGGTGAGCGGTCTTCACATCATGTGGTGACCGGGGTGGTGATATTCCAGCGGCGGCTCAGGTGCGGGCAGAGCGCGTGAGCAGGCCAAGCTGGTGGGCCCGGCTGATGGCGGCGCGGCGGTTGTTCACGCCGAGCTTCGTGTAGATGTGCTTGGTGTGGGTCCGCACGGTGTTCAGGGAGACCACGAGCTCGCGGGCGATGGCGGGGCCATCGAGATCGGAACCGAGCAGTCGTAGGACGTCGAGCTCGCGGTCGCTGAGCGGGTCGAGCAGCGTCTCCGGCGCCTGCGGTCGCCCCGTCGGCTGCGGCGTGGGCTCCTCCTGGCGGGTACGCCCGGCAACCAGCCGTCGCAAGAACTCCGACGAGGGTCGCTGCTCGAGGAGGGCTTGGAGGGCGCCGGTGAGGCCGTGCGCGTCGAGAAGGAACCGTGGCCAGCCGTCCAGCTCGGCGAGCTCAACCGCGTGAGCAAGCGACACCTCGGCCTTCTCGTGGTCGCCGACGGCCCGGTAGCCGATGGCTCGGAGGACCTCGACCTCGAGGACGGTTCCGTTGCGTTGGCCCGCCACCGCGGCGTCCAAGAGCCTGTCCAACAAGCTGTTGGACTTCTCGAGCATCGCGGGGTCACTGGTCGCGCGGTGCTCGGCGAGCAGAAGCCGGGCCAGCGTGAGGTGCTCGTACTCGCGCAGGTAGCTCAGGTCGTCGTCGGCGCCGACCTGGTGCTCGCGTGCCCAGGCCCGGGCGCCGTCGAGATCTCCGGATGCGACGAGGAGACGGGCCCGTGTGGCATGGATGGGGTGAACCGGGGGCGAGAAGTCGCCGACGTAGACCCGTTGAGCGTCGTCGAGGAGCTCGAGTGCGGTCGACCAGTCACGCTCGGCGGCACGCAGGCGAGCCATCCCGACGCGCCACCGGTACGGGTTCTGCGGGAGCCCGGCCGGCTCCCCGAGGTCGTCCGCGCGTCGAAGGAGGTCGGTGACGGCGGACAGGTCGTCGCGGTGCCAGGCGATACGGCTAAGGGCGACGAGCATGTCGGCGGTTCCGCGCATGACAGCCGTGCCGCCAGCCTCGTGTTGTTCGGCGAGGGCCAGTGCGCGTTCCAGCGTGGTCTCGGCGTCGCGGAGGCGACCGAGCGCGAGCTCCATGTCTGCGATGGTCAGCGAACAGCCGAGGACGTCGGCGATGTGCCCGGCGCGGGTGAGACCGTTGGCAGCGGCGGTGTAGGCGCGGTGGGCGGCGACGACGTCGCCGGTGGTCCAGAACGCGAGGCCCATCAGCCCGGACGCGGCCGCGATGGTGAGGTGGTCGCCGTCGATCGCCAGGGCGAGCGCCTCCTCGGCGCTCGCGACGGTTCCCGCAGGGTCGCCCCCGACTAACGCCAGCCCGGCTCGGTACACCCTGAGGGCAGCGGGAAGACGCTCGAGCTCGACGTGGTCGACGACCACCAGGCCGGACGCTGGCCTATTGAGAAGCTGCTCGGCGTCGTGGACGCGCTCCTCGACGGTGGCGAAGTCGTTGCTGGCCATCAGGGCACCGATGAGCCCGACAGCGAGCACAGGGCGCTGATGGAGCAGGTCGGCGGGTAGTTGAGTGACCCACGCGACGATGTCGTGTTCGCGTCGGTCGCGTCGCAGGTCCGGGAGGGCCAGTTCGACGAGGTCGGCCGCGGTCGCGGTGTCGCCGGCGGCGAGGGCGTGGCGGATGGCGTCCTCGGTGTGCCCGTTCGCGGCGTACCAGCGGCTGGCCCGGGCGTGGAGAGCGGGAACGTCGTCGGGTCGTTCCTGGAGTAGGTGTGCGTGGAGAACGTCGGCGAACAGGTGGTGGTAGCGGTACCAGCGGCGGTGGTCGTCGAGGGGGACGACGAACAAGTTCTGCCGCTCCAGCAGGTCGAGCATCGCTCGGCCACCCGGCCCGCTCTGGTTGTCGGGGGTGGGGCTGACGGCGTCGCACAAGGCGCCGGTGAGTCGTTCGAGGACGGAGGTGTCGAGCAGGAAGCGGCGCACGTCGTCGGGTTGCCGGCCTAGGACTTCCTCGGCGAGGTAGTCGACGACGAACCGGTCGTCGCCGGCGAACCCGGCGATGAACGCGGACGCGTCAGGGCGGTCGCGCAGCGAGAGCACCGCCAGCTGCAGGGCCGCCGCCCAGCCCTCGGTACGCGCTTCAAGGGCGGCGACGTCGTCGGTAGTCAGGCCGAGGCCGTGGAGGTCGTTGAGGTACGCCGCGGCCTCCTCGCTGGTGAATCGGAGGTCGGCCGCACGAACCTCAACGAGTTCGCCGCGCACCCGCAGTCGCGCCAGTGGGAGGGCCGGGTCTGCTCTGGTGCTGATGACCAGCCGCAGCTGCCCCGGCAGGTGCTCGACGAGGAACGTCATCGCTTTGGCGATGTCGGGACCGTCGGCGAGGTGGTAGTCGTCGAGTACCAGCGTGACTTCGCCCGGGTGCACGCTCAGCTCGTTCACGACGCTCGCGAGCGCCGCTTCGATGGGTGCCTGTCCGCTCTGGATGAGCGCGAGCGCTGCCGCGGCCGAGCCCGGGGCGGCACGGTCGATGGCGTGGAGGACGTACGTCCAGAAGGACCCCGGTTGCCGGTCACGGTCAGTGAGGGACACCCATGCGGCCGTCCGTGCATCGCCCGCCTCGACCGGCGCAGCGAGCCAGCTCGCGACCCGTGCACTGAGCAGGGTGGTCTTGCCGAACCCGGCTGGTGCTGAGACGACCGTGACCGGGGCGTCCAGGGTCCGGTCGAGGAGGTCGTGGAGGCGTGGGCGCGCGACGGTATCGCGGCGCACCCTGGGCAGAAGCAGCTTCGTCTCTACCAGCGTGTCGGCCATCGGCGCCTCCTCCCCGTGCGTCGAACACGACTCGACTCATCGAGCGTAGGGCAGCCCGACGGTCCAGCACCGGTCCTCAACTGCAGCCTCATTCGGGTTGCTCGTGAAGGTGTATCCGTTCGCCAGGTCGGCCGAAGATGCTCAGCACCTCGGCCGGCTCGTCGCCGGTGGACCCGAACCAGTGCGGCACCTGGGTGTCGAACTCGGCTGCTTCGCCGATGCCGAGGACGAGGTCCTGGTCGCCGAGCACGAGCCGCATCTGTCCCGACAGGACGTACAGCCACTCGAAGCCGTCGTGGGTGCGTGGGTTCGGCTCGGACTGGGTCCTAGGGATGACGATCTTCCACGCCTGGATGCCACCCGGCCGGGTCAGTGGGAGCACGGTGCGGCCGTTGACGCGACGAGGCTTGAGCCGGATACGGGGGTCGCCGACCTCCGGTGCGCCGACGAGGTCGTCTATGGGGACCCGGTAGGTCTGCGCGAGCGGAAGCAGCAGCTCCAGGCTCGGTCGTCGCTGCCCGTTCTCGAGCCGCGACAGGGTGCTCTTCGAGATGCCCGTGCGCTCCGATGCCTCGGTGAGCGTGAGTCCCCGCTCCTCGCGCACGCGTCGCAGCCGCGGGCCGACCCGGTCCAGCGCGGCCGCGATGACGCCCCCTGCGTTTGCCGGGTCCCGCTGGTCGGCGGACTCGGACTCGGTCGCGGTCTGCAATCTCGGCTTGGGCGTTGGCATGGCCCCATGGAACGCCTGATTCCCAGAATCGGCAACAAACGTTGTTGAAACCGGAACCCGGGGAGCACTCTTGCAGACATGAACGAGCACGAGACCAACACCGGCCCTTCCGCGACCGCGAGCAATGCCGGCGCTGCCGAGTACGACGTCGCCGTCATCGGAGGCGGCGCCGCCGGACTCTCCGCGGCCCTGGTCCTCACCCGTGCTCGGCGCCGCGTCGCCGTCGTCGACGCCGGCCAGCCCCGCAACGCTCCCGCCGCCCACATGCAGGGGTTCCTCGGATCCGACGGACTCCCGCCGGTCGAGCTGCTGGCCGCCGGCCGCGAGGAGGTCGCCGGATACGACGGCCACCTCGTCTCGGGGACCGCCGCAGCCATCACTGTGTGCGAGCAGACCAGCGTCCGCGAACGCCAGGCGTTCATCGTCACCCTCGAGGACGGCCACCAGCTGCGCACCCGCCGCGTCCTTGTCACCACTGGTCTCCGCGACGAGATCCCGGACGTACCCGGCGTGCGCGAGCGGTGGGGACGCGACCTCCTCCACTGCCCGTACTGCCACGGCTACGAGGTCCGCGACCAACCCCTCGGTGTGCTCGCCGACGCCGACGGCGACAACAAGACCCTCGAGCAGGCGCTCGCCCACACGCACCTGGTGCGGCAGTGGTCCGACGACATCGTGTTCTTCGCCAACGGGCAGGCCGTCAGCGCCGCGGCCCGCGAACAGCTCGTCGCCCGCGCCGTCGGCTTCGTGCCCGAGAAGGTCACCCGACTCGTCATCGAGGACGACCGCCTCAGCGGGGTCGAGTTCGCCGGCGGACACGTCGTCCCGCGTTCAGCGGTGTTCGTCCGACCCCGGTTCGTCCCCAACGACACGCTGCTCGCCGACCTCGGCTGCGCCACCAACCCCGCTGGCTGGGTCACGGTCGACACCACCGGACGCACCAGCGTCCCAGGCGTATGGGCGGCCGGAAACGCCGTGAACCCGCGAGCCCAGGTCATCACCGCCGCCGGCGAAGGGTCAGCGGCCGCCATCGCCATCAACAACGACCTCGTCGACGAGGACCTCCCCATCGCGGTCACCAACTTCCGCCACGGCCTCCCCGTCAGCTGACCCCAGGTCAATCCGCCACCCCACCACCCCAGAACGCGCCGCCACCGGCCGCACACGACCAGGACCAGCGCCCCCTGCTGGCCCGGCGTACAACCACGACTCCGAAGGAGCATCGCCATGTCCAACCACGCCCCCAATCAGGCCACGAACCCAGCTGGCTCGGCCCGACCGATTCCGGTCGTCGGACCGCCCTCGAAGCACCAGCTCGCCCTCATGATCTGGATTGCGGTTTTCCCGACCCTCACGGTGCTGAACCTGACCATCGGCCCGTCGCTGAAGGACACGAACCCGGTCCTGCGGACCTTCGTCCTCGCGACCATCGCGGTCCCCATCGTCATCTACGGCCTGATGCCCCGCCTTCACAAGGCCCGCGGCCGGCTCCTCGCCCGCCGCGCCGGCGCCTGAGCCGCAGCTGGCCAGCGCGTGGCCAGCGCCTGGCTCAGTCGCCCCATTCGCGTCGGGGCGGGCCGTCGTCCCCGTGCGCGCCCGTCCCGACGTCGGGGCGACTCACTGGTCCGGCATCCGGCGCCCCCGGTTCTCCATCTCGGGACCGGGGACGTCCCACGTGCGCAACCTCGCCCAGGCACGGTCCGCGGGCCGGTGACAGATCACCACCCGGGTCACCACGTGTGGTGACGACCGCTCACCACATCGGTTCCTAGGTTCACAGCCCAACAGAGCACCACCGTCCGCACCGCACCTGGAAGGCACGACCATGAACCGATTCACCCGCGCCGTGGCGATGGCCAGCGCGCGACACCCCTGGCGCACCATCACCGGCTGGGTCCTCGCCGTGGTCGCCCTCTTCGCGCTCGCCGCCGCTGCCGGCGGCACCTTCGCCGACGACTTCTCCGCCAAGGGCAGCCAAAGCGACCGCGCTCTGACCCTGCTCAACGACAACTTCCCCGATGCCGCCAAGGGCACCGCCCTCGTCGTGTTCCAGGCCCCCGAAGGCACCACCCTCACCGAGGACCAGACCGCCGTCACCACCGTCCTCGACCAGGTCAACGACCTCGAGCACGTCGCGTCCCTGACCGACCCGTTCCAGGCCGGCACGGTGTCGGAGGACGGCACCATCGGCTACGCGCAGGTGACCCTCGACGTACCCGAGCGGCAGATGGGGAAGCCCGCGTTCACCACACTCTCGAACGGCGTCGCCGCGCTCGACAGCTCCGACCTGCGAGTCGAGCTCGGCGGCGACGCGGTGTTCCTGAACGCCGAGGACTCCAGCTCCGGCCACGTCGGCATCGGGCTCCTCGTCGCCCTCCTCGTCCTGCTGGTCGTGTTCGGCACTTTCGTCGCCGCCGTGCTGCCCATCGGCCTGTCCCTGGTCGCAGTCGGCGCCGGCATCGGCGGCATCACGCTCATGGCCAGCGTCATGAACGTCTCCGTCTCCGCCATCCCCGTCGCCGGCCTCGTCGGACTCGGTGTCGGCGTCGACTACGCCCTGTTCGTCGTCGCCCGCTACCGCGAGAACCGCAACGCCGGCTACGACAACCAGGCAGCCCTCGCCGCCGCGATGGGGACCTCCGGTGCGGCCGTCGTGTTCGCCGGCGGCACCGTCGTCATCGCCACCTCCGCACTCGCCATCACCGGCGTCGGCGTCCTGACCTCTATCGGCCTCGCGACCGCACTCATGGTCTTCTCCTCAGTCGTAGCCGCCACCACCCTGCTTCCCGCGCTGCTGAGCCTGCTCGGCGACCGCATCGACAAGGGCCGCATCGGCCGCCGCGGCACCGCGAAGGCCGCCGAGGAAACCGCGTGGTGGCGCTTCGGGCACCGCGTGTCCGCCCGCCCGTGGCCCTATCTGCTCGGCTCCGTCGCGGTCCTGTGCGCAATCGCCGCCCCGGCACTGTCTATGCAGACCGCGTTTCCCGCCGCTGGTGACGCCCCGGAAGAGACCACCCACCGACAGGCCTACGACCTGCTCACCGACGGGTTCGGCGAAGGCATCAACGCACCCCTGCTGGTCGTCGTCGACCTCGCAGCCACTGGCGTCGATGCTGCCGGCGTGAAGGCCGTAGCCGACGACATCGCTGCGGTGCCCGGCATCGTCGCGGTCAGCGACCCGCAGACCTCCGAGGACGGCGACACCGTCGTGTTCACCGCCATCCCGACCACCGGCCCGGCCGACCCGGACACCTCGACCACCATCGACCGAGTCCGCGACGCCATCCCCGGCAACGTCTACATCTCCGGCATCACCGCAGTCACCGACGACCTCAACGCCCAGCTCTCCGCGAAGCTCCCGCTGTTCATCGGCGCCGTCATCGCCGTGTCGTTCCTGCTGCTGATGCTCGTGTTCCAGTCCATCGCCGTCCCGGCCAAGGCGGCAGTGATGAACTTGCTGTCCATCGGTGCCGCCTACGGCGTCATGGTCGCGGTGTTCCAGTGGGGCTGGGGGGCCGAGCTCCTCGGCCTCGACGGACCGACCCCCATCACGTCCATCATCGTCGTCATCATGTTCCCGATCCTGTTCGGGCTGTCGATGGACTACGAGGTGTTCCTGCTCTCACGCATCCGCGAGGAGTACGACCGCATCGGCGACAACACCGAGGCCGTCGCCCGTGGTCTGGCTGGCACTGGGCGGGTGGTCACCTCGGCAGCCCTCATCATGGTCGCGGTCTTCTCGAGCTTCATCTTCAGCCCAGTCCCGTCTCTGAAGATGCTTGGCCTCGGACTCGCCGTAGCGATTCTCCTCGACGCAACAGTCGTCCGAATGATGCTCGTTCCCGCGACCATGGCACTCCTGGGGAAGGCGAACTGGTGGCTCCCAGTCTGGCTGAACCGGGTTCTGCCGAACCTGGTCGTTGAGGCCAGCGACGAGCCGGCTTCGACTGACGTCCGCGTCGCGGGGCCTTCACCCGCGGACGAGCCCAACGCGAGCGAGTTCGCCGGACGCTGACGACGAAACGAACGAACGGCCGGCCTCCGGAGTTGGATACGCCGGAGGCCGGTTGGGTTCCGTTTCTGCTACTGCATGCGCAGCTGCCTGGCGATGTGGGTGACGACCGGATCTCGGCAGATCCGGTTGTTTAAACACCCCTACAGGCGGCGAAATGATGCGCCGGTCGCGGCACATCCGCATGCAGGCCGGGCTCAATCAGCGCTGGCATCCAGCAAACTGATCAGGCGCGCAGGACAGCAGCCGGTGGGTAGCGCGTACTTGGAGAGGATGGGTGCTGTGTCCGATGAGCGCTGGTTCATAAGGAGCCGACGCCCTGATCCGGCAAGGCTTGGGACTCCCGGCGATGTGACGACCAATGCTCGGCGCCCTCCTTGCGCGCACCCTGCGCGTCGGTGATGTCCTGGTGGCCAGAGCGCCCCTCAACCGTGGACGCCATGTGCAAGGGGCCAGACACCGAAGCGGCCGGTGCACGGAAATTCTCGATGCACCTGCTCGGTCCTCGGCTAGTTGGCTCCTCAGGTGAGTGGTGGCACGTCAATGAGGACCTTTCCAGTAAAGCCCGACTGCACGAGGTCATGAGCTGCGCCGGTCTGGTTGAGTGGGAAGCGCGTCAGCGGCAGGCCGGCGTCCTCGCCGACTTCGAGGACGCCCGCGTCTGCGGCCCGAGCGACGGACTGCACGGCAGCGGTCTTCTGGCTGGTGGTTGTTGTGTAAGTGAGTACGAACTGCGTTCGTACGTTCTTGAGCATGGCCGCTCGGATGGGGAACGGCACGAGGTCGGGACCGTCGGATGCGTAGATCGCGATAGTTCCGTTAGGCGCGACGACTGCGATGTCGAGGGCAAGGTTGCTGCTGGGATTCACCTCGACGATGAGGTCGACACCGAGTGGCGCGACCGACCTGACCGCTGTTGCGACGTCGACCTGCGAGTAATCGATGACCCGGTGGGCGCCGGCGGCTGCCGCGAGCTGCGCCTTCCTAGGCGAGCTGACCGTGCTGATGACGGCTGCACCCGCCCAGCTAGCGAGCTGGATCGCCGCGTGGCCCACGGCCCCGGCCCCACCTGCCACGAGTACGTTGCGCCCTTTGAGGGCGCTCTCGCTGAGCTGCTCGGGGGTGTCGAGGCCCGCGGTGAGGCAGCGGTGCGCGGTGAGCGCCGGAATACCCAGGGACGCTCCGACGTCGAAGGACACGGCGTCCGCCATGGGCACAGCGTGTGCAGCGGGCACGACGACGAGCTCCTGTGCGGTGCCGCTCGGGCGATCGAACGCGACGTCCCACAACCAGACCCGATCGCCACGCATTGGTCGTTCGACACCGGGTCCGACCGCTTTGACCGTCCCGGCACCGTCATGGTGAGGGACCTGAGGGATGGTCAGCTCCCCGGGACCTCGACGAGCCTTCCAGTCCGTCGGGTTGACGCCGGAGACGGCGACCTCGACGAGGACCTCGCCCGGGCCGGGCCTGGGCTGGGGACGGTGGACCACGGAGAGAACCTCTGTGCCGCCGGTCCTTTCGTAGATGACCGCTCTCATGGCGCCGCTCGTTCCGGCATGGGCGGCATGGGCGGCAGACTCATACGGCCGCCGACGTTGCAGGTTGCCCGGGGAGAGTTTCGTCGATGTCATGTGCTCGAGAGTGATTCCGACCCGGGTGTCGGCACAGCACCCTTGAGGCAGTGCCACCCGGGGTGCCAGACTCGATGCGCTCCGGAGCGAGAGGTAGGGGTGCCATGGCCCTGGGCTCGCGTCCGACACCGTTGCTGTCGGTGAAGCAGCTCATTCCGCCGGTACATCCGGGGATGATTGCGCGCTCGAGGTTGGAGGACCGGCTTCGCGATGCGACGACGAAGCTGACCGTCGTCGTGGCACCGGCGGGATGGGGCAAGACCAGTCTGTTGAGCCGGTGGGCGTCAGCCGACGACAGCGGCGCGCGAGTCGCATGGCTGTCGCTCGACGAGAGTGATGACGAGCCCATCCGCTTCTGGAACTACATACTCACGGCTCTCTCACAGGTCAGCGACGAAGTCGGCCCGGCCGCCAACGACCTGTTACTGGCATCGAGCGACGGGCCAATGGCACACGCGCTGCCTGTCCTGCTCAACGAGCTCGCTGCGTCGTCGACGAAGCACATCCTGGTGCTCGACGACTTCCAGGTCATCTCCGATCGGGACGTCCACGAGAGCTTCGAGTTCCTCCTCGCCTATTTGCCCCCGACGCTGCGAGTCGTGATCGGGAGTCGCGCGGACCCGCCGCTCCCGCTGGCCCGGATGCGGGTGCGAGGCGAGCTCACCGAGCTGCGTGCCGACGACTTGCGGCTGAACCTCGACGAGTCGGCTGCGATGGTCACCGCGGTCTCGGAGTCGGCCATCGACGTCGCCACCGCTACTGCGGTGTGGGAGCGCACCGAGGGCTGGGCAGCCGGCCTCAGGCTCGCGGGCCTCGCGTTGCGCGGCGGGCCCGACCATGGGCTCGTGGTGGGCGACCAACGGCATCTGTTCGACTACTTCGAGCAGGAGGTGTTGCCGGCTCTGGAGCCCGCACAGCGCGATCTGCTGGTCAGGGCGGCCCCGTTGGAGTTCCTCTCAGGTTCGCTCTGCGACGCGGCGCTCGCCGTCGAGGGGTCCGCGGCAGTGTTGGCGGAGCTGGAATCGGCCGAGCTGTTTGTCGTGGCGCTCGACGGTGGGCACGAGTGGTACAGGTGTCATCACCTGCTGCGTGACGCGCTACTCCGGGCCGGCCTGCCGCAGTCGCGCCAGGACGAGCGGGACGTGCTGCGGAGAGCGGCGAGCTGGTTCGAGGCGCACGACCGGGTCGACGACGCAGTTCGACATCTGTTGCGTGCGGGGGATAGTGACAGGGCGTCCGATCTGCTGACGCCCCGGTTGCCGTGGTTCCTGGAGCGTGGTTGGGGGAGTGCCTACCTCGAACTCGGCGAACGGCTGCCGGAGGCCGCCGTCGGTCCTCATCTGGCCCTGACTCTCGCGTATGCGGCCGACGTCAGCGGGCACGTCGAGCGGGTGGCTGCATGGTTGGACGTGTGCGAGCAGCAGCTTCAGCCGGACACCGTCGTCAGCGAGCGCTGGCGTGATGCTCGCGCCGGAGTCCTGGCGCTACGGGGTGTTCTGGGCACTCCGGCGTCGGAGGCGGCCCGCACGGTTGAACTCTGCGAGCGCGCGGTGGCTATGGAGTCTGCCGCCGGCAACGACCAAAACCCGGAAGCACTCGCTGCGCTGGGTCGCGCCTACGTGCTCGACGGTCGCTTCGCGGATGCGGCCGGGCTCCTGGCGGAGTCGTGGCGTCGGCGAGAGGAGTTCGGTTGGTCGGTCGAGCGTGCCCTCCAGGTCGCGAGCCAGCTGAGCCTGGCGTTGCTGGCGCTCGCGCGCGACGAAGAGCTCGACAGCCTCCTCCAGGAGGCGGGTGCCGTCGTGGACGCGGCAGAACGCGACTGGGGGACTGCCCCGACAGCGCAGGTCGCGACGCTCGTGCGGCTCGTCCAGGGGCGCCGCTCGTACCAGCGCGGTGACCTGGACCGGGCGGTGACAGAGCTGGCAACCGGCCTGACGCTGGCTGGGCTGTCATCCCGCCCGACGTACATCGTCCTCGGCCTCATCTTCCACGCCGACGTGGACCTGGCGACCGGACATCGTCGCGATGCGCAAGAGACCTTGGTGCGCGCTCGCGAGACCGCTGAGAACGACCCGATCGCACCTTTTGTGCGCGGCTGGCTGGAGGAGGCAGAGTCGCGGGTCGGCCGAGTAGCGGTCCGTGCCGCGGCCGATCAGGGCGCCCTGTTCGAAGAGATCACCGACCGTGAGATGTCGATCCTGCGGATGTTGCCCGGCACGGCAACGCAACGCGAGATCGGCGCCGCGCTGTTCTTGTCGATCAACACCATCAAGGCCTACAACAAGAGCCTGTATCGCAAGCTCGATGTCGGGAGCCGCGCGGAGGCCGTCCAAACGGCACGCCGGTTGGGACTCATCTGAGCGTGCGCCGACTCACGACCCGTCGCGCCGCACCGAGCGGACACTGTGTCCGGTGTCCCACAGGAGGGTCAGCAGAGCTCGCTCGCCGGCCTGGTCGATGTCGGCGACCAGCACGATGGTGTCCGCGTCTGGCAGGCACACCGTGGTGACCCGGTCGTAACGCTCCTCAAGCAACGAGATCACCGATGCCGCCACCGGACCGAACACGGTGATCTGGAGCGGAGTCGGCTTTCGGCCGGTCGGGTCGGTGTTCACACCACCTAGCGTGGTGCCTCTACGTGGCGCACGCACCACCCGGCTCTCAGGTCCACCCCGGGTAGCCGGGGCACCCCGGGTGATCTGCGGGTGCGGGTGGTGCGCGGGCACCCTGGACGTCGCGAGTGTCTGATGCATGACAACGACCCGAGTCCCGCAACCGGCTCCGGTGCTGACCACAGCAGCCGACGCGCCGCGAGTGTCGCGCCGTGGGCTCATGCGGGGCGTGGGGCTGGGCGGGGCGACGGTCCTGGTAGCCGGTACTGGAGCGCTCAGCTACCGCGTTTACGACACCGCCGCCTTGAACCCGGGTGCCGGCCCGGCGTTCGACCCGTGGGGCCAGTGGCGCACCATGCCCGGCCCGCTCGGCGCGATCGCCTGTGCCGTGCTCGCCGCAAGCCCCCACAACACGCAGCCGTGGGCATTTGCACTCGGCACCGACCGTATCGACGTGTTGGTCGATGAAGAGCGAGGCACCGGGGCGGTCGACCCGCTGCGCCGTGAGCAGTACGTCGGCCTGGGTTGCGCGGTGGAGAACCTCGTGCTCGGCGCGGACGCTCGTGGCCTGTCGCCGCGG
Organism: Nocardioides sp. Root1257; assembly: GCF_001425175.1. Taxonomy (GTDB): domain Bacteria; phylum Actinomycetota; class Actinomycetes; order Propionibacteriales; family Nocardioidaceae; genus Nocardioides. The sequence goes on from NZ_LMDV01000003.1 coordinate 80,517, forward strand.
TTGACCTGGCTCCCGGACGGCGACGACTCGAGCCGGGTCGCCAGCGTCGCCCTGGGCGCAGGTGAGCCGACGTCTGGTGAGCTGTACGACGCCATCGGAGACAGGCACACGAACCGCGGCCCGTACACGTCGCGTCCGATCTCGCCTGGGACGCTGGCCGAACTCGGAGACACCTCGGGACTCGACGGCATCTCGGTGCACTGGGTGGTCGACCCGCAGCCCAAGGCAGTGCTGTCGGAGATGTTGATCGATGCGGCCGAGGCGTTGACCCGCGACGAGCAGCAGTCGCGGGACGGATTCGTCTGGTTCCGGAGCAGCAACGACGACATCCAGCGGCACCGTGACGGGCTGGTCCTTGACGGGCAGGGCCTCAGCCCGCTGGTCCTCGGCATCGCGAAGCTGCTGCCGGCATCCTCACGCGCTGACGGTGACGACTTCTGGGTCACGCAGACACGGACCGTGCACACGGCCACTGCCACCGCGTACGGCGTAGTCACCACGGCAACGCCGGACGATCGTCGCAGCCAGCTCGACGCGGGTCGCCTACTGCAACGGATCCACCTCGCGGCCACCAGCCGTGGGATCGCCCTGCAGCACATGAACCAGATCACCGAGCGGATTGATCGCGAGACGACCACGGGTGCGCCGCAGACCTTCGCGCCGAGGTTCGCTGAGCTCCTGCCCGACGGGCGACGGCCTCTTCTGACGTTCCGTATCGGGTACCCCGTCCGCGCGGCCCGAGAGACCCCGCGGCGCTCCGCCGCGTCGGTGACATCGTGAGCGCCGGTCGGCTCAGCGCCCGGCTCGGGGTGGCGGGCGCCGCACTGGGAATGACTGCCGGAACCGCGCAGGTGGTCATCGGTCCTCGAATTCCCGCGTGGACCGGGGACAAGCTCGCCAACGGCCCTCTCGGACTCCTCACGGTCGCCCTATCGGCCCTCGCAGGCCTGGCCGCGCTCCGGCAACGAGACCCGAACCTGTCGGTCCAGGGCCGAACGGCCTGCGCACTGGCGATGATCGGCCCCGGACTCCTCTGCCTCACCACCGTCGGCCGCCTCTGGTACCTCCCGGCCGCGCTGCTGCTCCCTGCCGGCCTGCTGACCGTGCACAGCTGGCGAGGTGCCGCAGCAGCCCTGGGGCGCGACTGTAACAGGGGGCTGCTCACTGCCTTGGGTGCCTCCGAGATGATGATGGTCGCCAACGGACCTGGCCGACTCATGTTGGTCGGCGGCCTCGGTGGCGCCGCGCTCCTCGTAGCCACGTGGTGGCGCAGTGCCCCACGCCGGTGGACCGCCGCGCTCGTGGTCTTGGGCACCGTCCCGTTCGCCGTCATGGCCTGGACCGTCGTACTGCCGGTCCTCCTCGCCGCGCTGAGCTGGTCGCTGGTGATCCCCGTGGCGCGGCAGAGCCGCCACGAGCCAACGACACGCGCCATCGATGCCGTTGATGCCGACGACTCCGACCCGACGACCCGGCCCTCGAGGCCGTCCACATCCCTGCCCTACGCCCAAGGAGAAGTCCGGTGAAGACCAGAGCCCATTCAGAGATCGAGACGTCAACGAGAGGGGTCCTGCCGGTCGTGCTGGCCGCCCTCGCCCTCGTGGTCTCGGCAGTACCCGCACTCAACGTTGCCCTTCCCGACGTCGCCCGCGACACCGGCGCGAGCTTCACCCAGGTGCAGTGGATTGTCGACGCCTACGCCCTGGTGTTCGCCGGCCTGCTGCTGCCGGCCGGTGCGCTCGGCGACCGGTACGGACGCAAACCGCTCCTGGTGGGCGGACTGGCCGCCTTCGGCATTGCTGCGATCTGCGCCTCCTTCGTCTCCGAGCCGGGCGCGCTGATCGGCCTCCGCGGCGTCATGGGTATCGGTGCCGCGATGGTGATGCCCACGACGCTCTCCATCATCACGACCACGTTCTCCGCCGGTGAACGAGGAAAGGCGGTCGGAGCCTGGGTCGGCGTCGCGGGCGCCGGCGCCATCCTCGGCCTGCTGGGCTCCGGTCTACTCCTCGAGTTCTGGAGCTGGCCCTCGGTGTTCCTCGCGAGCGGCGGCATTGTGTTGCTGATCGCGGTCGCCGCAGTCAGGTTCGTCCCGAACTCGCGCGACGACGACGCAGCGCCGGTCGACTACCGCGGCGGCCTGCTCTCGGTCATCGGTCTGGCCGGCATCGTCTACGGCGCCATCGAGGGCCCGTCGCGCGGTTGGACCGCCCCGATCACGCTCCTCGCCTTCGTCATCGGCCTTCTCGGGATCCTGCTGTGGATCTGGGCGGGCCTGAAGTCCCAGGAGCCGATGCTCGACCCGCGCTACTTCCTGCGCCGTGACTTCGCTACCGGAGTCGGCTCCATCGCGCTGCAGTTCTTCATCTTCTTCGGCTTCATCTTCGTGCTCATCCAGTACCTCCAGCTCGTCCTCGGCTACTCGCCGCTGCAGGCAGGACTGGCGATGCTCCCGATGGGGATGGCCCTCGGAGCCTTGTCGCGCCGCGTCCCGCGCCTGGTCGAGAAGGTCGGACGGCGCCGGCCTTCCGTTGCAGGGTTCGTCTCTATGGCGGCAGGCCTCGCCGTGCTCTCTCAGCTCGGCGTCGGGTCGTCGTACTGGTGGGTGCTGGCCGGCATCGTCCCTGTCGGCGTCGGAATGGCTCTCGCAGCTGCCCCCGCGACGGCCGACATCGTCGCGTCGATGCCAGCCGACAAGCAAGGCGTGGCCTCGGCAGTCAACGACGCTGCCCGCGAGGTCGGCGGGACGCTTGGGATCGCCGTGCTGGGAAGCGTCCTCAACGCCCAGTACCGCGCCGGCATCCAGGACGGCGTCCCCAGCGGGGCTCCCAGCAAGGTGGTCGCAGTCGCCCAGGACTCGCTGGGCGCCGCACTCGCGGTAGCGGACCGCCTGGGCGTGAACGGTGCCCACCTCGCTGACTTCGCCCGGGACTCGTTCCTTGACGGGCTTGCCACGGCCTTCACAGCCAGTGCGGTGCTGCTCGGGCTGGCCGCCGTCGCGCTGCTGGTCGCGATCCCCGGTCGCACACGCATCCCGGCTCCCCATGACGTTGGTTCACCACGCAACGACCAGGTGCCGACCGGCACCGAACCCAACACAGAAAGAGAACTCACATGACCATCAAGACGATCCTCTTCCTCGCCTTCCCCAACGTGGGCGAGCAGGACCTGCTCGCCCCGTGGGAGCTGCTGCGCGGCCTGTCGTACGACCTGGCCCGCGACGGCGAGGACCAGCTCGACATCACCCTCGGCAACTTCGACGGGGGCGTCGTGACCACCCACATGGGGGCTCAGCTCCAGCTGGACCGCACGCTCACCGCCGAGGACCGGTTCGACCTGCTGTACGTCCCCGGGGGGATCGGCGGCGGAGAAGCGGCGCAGGACGAGCGGGTGCTGGACCTCATCCGAGCCCACCACGCCGAAGGCCGCTGGGTCGCCGCCAACTGCTCCGGCGTCGGGGTGGTGCACCGCTCCGGGATCCTCGAGGGACTCGAGTTCCAGGCGCCGGCGGTGCTGGCCCGTCGCATCCGCGGCGAGGGTGGCACGGTCGCCGACCCGCGGCGCCTGTGGGGCGTTCTGCCCGAGGAGAAGATCTTCACCTCCGGCGGAGCGGCCACGGTGCACCCCAGCACCATCGCGCTGGTCGCGTACCTCTTCGGCGAGCAGCGCGCACGTGCCATGGCCATCACGTGGGACAGCTACGCCGTCCACGGCGAGCCGCTGTTCTCGCCGTCTGGACCGCTCGCCAACGACGACCCTGCTTCCCGCGAGGCGCTTCAGGACGGCATGGAGAAGGTCTTCCTGCCCGACGTCGTCGGCGCCGCCTGAGCGGCAGCACCGAACATGCGGCGGCGTTCCCCACGTCGACGTGGAGGGCGGATCTGGCAGACCCGGATCCGTCCTCCTCCCGGTGGCCTGCCCGCACGGCCGACAGACGCGACGACTTCCCACCGGCGAAGGAGCAGCACATGAACCCTCCCGGAGGCCAGATCCGGCGGCTCAGGGTCGACCACGTGGACGTCTTCGCAGACCGACCGATGACGGGCAACGGCCTGACAGTGGTCGCCGCCGACGGCCCCCTGACGTCCAACACGATGCTGCAGATCGCCCAGGAGCTGAGGCAGTTCGAGACGATCTTCTTGTTCGACGCCGCAGACGGCAACGTCACGGCGCGGATCTTCACCCCGGAAGAGGAGCTCCACTTCGCAGGGCATCCTGTCCTCGGAGCCGCCGCGGTCCTTCACGCCCGATCGGGTCACGAAGAAGGCTGCCGCTCCTTGACCATTCACCTCGGTGACCGTGCGCTTCGCGTTACGACAACCTGGGGAGGCCCCGGCAGTCCCATCGAAGCTGAGATGAACCAGGGCCGAGCGACGCTGCTATCGCCGATTCCGCACGAGCAGGCTGTCCGATTCGCCGCCGCTCTCGGGCTCCAACCAGGGCACCTGCGCGCGGACCTCCCCAGTCAGGTCGTCAGCACCGGACTTCCGTACCTGTTGCTCGCACTCACTGCTGACGGCGTCGCGAACAGCCACATCGCGGCACCTGACCTACCAGCAATGCTCCACAACGTGGGGGCGGACTTCATCTATGCCCTCGACCCCGACCGACCGGAAGGCCGCACCTGGGACAACCGCGGCGTCACTGAAGACATCGCCACCGGTAGCGCGGCGGGACCGGTCGCCGCGTACCTCGTGCACCACGGCCTGCGACCCATCGTTGAGCCGTTCCACGTCCACCAAGGACGCTTCGTCAGCCGCCCCAGCCTGATCAACGTCCGCCAAACCGCCGACGGGTCAGTCTGGGTAGCGGGACACGTCACACAGTTCAGTTCCGGAGCGATCGATTTGTCCGACCCAGAATCAACGGCGTCCGCTTGAGTTGGCAGGCAAGGGACGCGAAACCGTTCGTGTTGACCGGACACACCTTGACGGACAATCGCGGCGGAATGGGCTAGTCCCGCTGACACCGATTTGTGCAGCAGACCCACCCACGGATGGTCCAGAGTCAAACCAGCTCACCTCTTCTGGTCACGTGCCAGCTGTGGCATCCAGGCAAGTAGGGCGCCACCTGGCTCGCGGCGTCGGCCCACTGCCGGACGGGCAGCGAAACGTAGCCTCGAGGAAGCCCGTGTTTGAGTGAGAGTCGAACCGATGCTGGTGAGAGGCGCGTTGGCGAGGACCCGCCTTGCCGGGTGGACGAGGGGGTTGTCCTTGAACAGGTGCTCACCGGACGGTTCGAGTTGCCGTGCCCGCGAGGCCGATCAGAGGTCTCGGAGGAGGTGACCGGTGTCGGTCGGTGACCTGTCCGGTCTGGATGAGCTGGTTGCCCGTTCGCACCCAGATGGAGACTGACCGACTCGGCGGAATCCCTTTCGAGGGAACCGCACCGATCCGCGTCCGCACCCCGAAAGCCTGGGCTCCGAGGTGGGGGACTGTGATTCGGCGGGTGGTGAGCGAAGTAGTTCCGTCGAAGTTGTCGTGGGTGCCGAAGCAGCGTTTCTCGCTGCGGAGAATCCGACGAAACGCACCAGCTGCCGCAGCGGGCGTTCGGTATCGGAAGATCCGGACCTGTGGTCCCTCCCGCGCGCGGCCGCGGCGCAGTGCGTAGTCCATCAAGGCGCCGCGTTCAGGCTGAGGTCGGGCGAGCCCGCTCGAGGTGCAGTCCCGCGAGAGCGTGAACAACTGCTGGGGGCGGAAGAGCTCACGGTCGCGTACCCGTGGGAAGTACTTTCCGACCTGCGCCACGGTCGGGAAGTCAGCTGCGACCGGGCGCGCGACGGCGTTGTTGGCAGCCGCGCCCGGGGCGGGAAGCGGGGTAGTGAGCAATGCCGCACCGAGTGCGGCGGCAGCGGCAAGCAGCCTCACGGCTTCAGCATCTCAGTGATGGGTTGGCGAGCGCCAGAGCAGGCAACCTCAACGCACGCTCCTCGGCACCGAGATGTGCCGCACGATATTCGCGGCGGAATGGGGCACGCGCAGGCTGACACCTGATCGTGCAGCAGGCCGTATCTATTCGCCGCCCTAGTTCGCGCATGCCCGTGACATGGCCGAGCGCGGCACCGGCGATCTGCGGCGTGACTGGACCCCATCAGCGTCTCGGCTGCCACCGGTAGATGAGTTTGGGTCCGTCCTGTGCGGATCGGCTGCGTCTCAGGTCTGACCCGGTTCATGAACGACCGTGGAGCGCTCGTGACTAGGTGGCCCCCGGATGCGACGACTGCGGCCACCGGTCGAGGTTGAGGTCAGCAAAGGGTGATCCGTTTGTCGGTCGAAGTCCCGTCGTCGTACGCGAATGCGAGCACATAACGGGTCATCGCTGAATTGCTCGCGCGTGCAGATGCGCCGTGAGGTTGGAAGTGTCACCATCGAAGTGGGAGGGCCCATGGCCGCTCGAGCTATCGGTGTCGCGGCGTGGCTGGCTGCCTTGGTGGTCTGCGCCGGATGCGACAGCGACGCTGATACGCCCGCAGAACTGGACGCAGAGGTTTCGGCGCCAACGCCCGCGATCTCGGAGCCTCTCGCTCCCACGGGTCGGCCAGCGCCGAAAAGGGGCGAGCCTGGATACGCAGCGTCTCCCACCTGTCACGGTCGTCGCCATGCCACGATCCTCGGCACAGATGGAGATGACACGATCGTCGGCACACGCGCCGAGGACGTCATCATCACCTTCGGGGGCGACGATCGCATCAGCCACCTGCGACATGGCGACGAGGTCTGCGCCGGGGCAGGGGATGACACGGTGAGCGACGTCGGTCGTTGGGGGTGGTCCATCGACCTCGGAAGCGGCGATGACCTGCTGTCCGACGTTGAGGGCCCGGGCACGGTGATCGGCGGCACGGGGGCGGACCGGCTCACCCTCCCGCTCGACGCCATCGCGGTCGACGCCGGACCTGGGGACGACACGATACGAGTCGTAGCGAGCGGTCCGCCGCAGTTCCCTTACGACAACCCGTACAACTCACCGTGCATCAGCTTTCGCGCGGCGCCGCGCCCGGTCCACGTCCATCTGCTTCGCGGGTGGGCCCGCGGCCTGGGGCGAGACCGTCTCCTCAATGTGCATTGCCTGGAGGGCAGCCGATTCGGCGACACCGTTGTCGGTTCTCGCTACGCCGACTACATCGAGGCCGGTGGAGGCGCTGACACCGTCTGGTCACTCGGCGGGAACGACGTCGTGTACGACCGCAGCTACCCCGGCGTCGGCGACACGTTCCACCTCGGTCCCGGCGACGACTCCGCCGCCTCCGGAGGCGGAGCGGACCGGGTCTACGGTTGGCTCGGAGACGACTTCATCGAGGCAGGCGCCGGGCCCGACTATCTCGACGGCGGCGCAGGCGATGACGAGCTGCTAGCCGCATACCGATGCGACGGAGACAACTCGGGTGGCTCAGGGATGGTCGACCAGGCGCCCAACGAGGTGTTCGGCGGCCCGGGCGACGACAAACTCACCGGCGACCTCGGAAACGACCGGCTCAACGGCGGCCCTGGTCTCGACACGGCAGACGGCGGTCATGAGGATGGCCGCCTCGATTGGTTCGAATCCGTGGAGCAGACCATGGTCTGCCAGACCTCGTTCTGAGCTGCGCGCACCGATCGTCGGAGGCACGCCCGGCAGGCGGCGGAAGAACGCTGGTCGACCAAACTTGTCCCCGCGAACTTTTGGTCGGGTGGCGGAGCGGGCGGATACGTCACGGACTCAGCGCACCGCCAGTGTCGCGCAGCGAGCAAGGGATCGGCGAACGGTCTACTGACCCTGTTCACAAGTTCGTCCGTCGACACTCCGTTCGCCCAGTTCGTCGGTGCCAACTCAGGTCGACGGCTAGGCTCGCGGCGGTTATCGGGGACGAACGGGAGATCAGCGAATGGCTGACGAGTCACAGGCAGACCCGAGGGGATCGATCTGGCGACGCTGGGACCCGCACATCCATGCGCCTGGGACGGCGCTCAATAACCAGTTCGGCGCGGACGATTGGGACGAGTACCTGACTCTCATCGAGACGTCGGACCCGCGAATCGAGGCGCTCGGAGTCACTGACTACTACAGCATCGAAGACTACGAGAAAGTGGTCGGTTTCAAGGCCGACGGTCGACTCCCAGACGTCGGTTTGGTCTTCGCAAACGTTGAGATGCGGCTGCCGACAGCGACCGCGACCAATCCGGTCAACATCCATCTGCTCATTTCGCCGGAGGACCCAGATCACATTGCGGAGGCGAAGCGGTTCCTGAACACTCTGACGTTCCAGTATGGCGGCGAGACGTATGCCTGTAATCCACCGGACTTGATCCGGCTCGGCAGGAGGTCGGACCCCAAGATCGTTGAGGATCGGGCAGCGCTTAGCTCGGGGGCGAACCTCTTCAAGATTACGATGGAGAACCTCAAGAAGTCGTTTTCTGAGAGCGCCTGGGCGCAAGAGAACGTGATCGTTGCAGTCGCGGCGAGCTCGACCGACGGAACCGCTGGCCTGCGCGACACAAGTGCTTCTCTTTCTGCCGTCCGCACAGAGATCGAGCGGGTTGCTCGAGTGATCTTTGCGAGTTCGCCGAAGCAGCGGCAGTTCTGGATCGGCGACGGCGTCCACTCAGCCGAGGAGATCACTGAGAAGTACGACGGCATGAAGGTGTGTCTTCACGGAAGCGATGCCCACTCTCTCGCCGCCGTTGGCAGACCTGCGGAGAATCGTTACTGCTGGGTCAAAGGGGACGCGACGTTCGAGGCACTTCGCCAAGCCTGCTTGGAGCCCCGTGAGCGTGCGATCGTCGGCGAGACGCCACCGTCTGGAGCTTTGCCGCACCGAGTTATTGATCAAATCGCGGTTACGGACGCCCGATGGTTCAGCGGGGGCCGGATTCCACTGTCACCTGGACTCGTTGCGATCATCGGTGCGCGCGGGTCCGGAAAGACTGCCCTTGCAGACCTGATCGCCGCTGGCGCGGGGGCTGCCAGGGACGACGAGACCGACAAGACGTTTCTGCAGCGCGCCCGCAATCACATCGCGGGTGCCTCCGTCGATCTAACCTGGGCGGACGGGCGGACGACCAGCGCGGTACTTCCCCTTGCCACGGATCACAACGACGCTCCAGGCGTCCAATATCTTTCTCAGCAGTTCGTCGAGCGCCTTTGTTCATCCGAAGGAATCACTGACGAGTTGATCGCCGAGATCGAGCGCGTGATCTTTGAGGCGCATCCCTACGAGGACCGACTGGGAACCACATCATTCCGTGAGCTCCTAGACATCAGGGCCAGCCACGGGCGGAACCTGCGAGCACATGCCAACCAAGAGATCGAGAGTCTCTCAGAACAGATCGAGGATGAGCGCTCGGCCAAAGAGCAACTCCCGGCACTTACTTCGGAGCAAGAGCTACTCAGAAAACTCCTGGTCGAGGACAAGACGGCGCGCTCAGCACTAGTGGTTGTGGGCGGGGAAGGGCGGTCGAACCGACTAGAAGCGATCAATGCTGAGTTGGCTGTGCGCCAAGGATCCGTCGACGCAGCTCGCCGCCGGGAGCAGGCGCTTGTCGAACTCGAAGCGACTGCTGCGGATTTGGCTACCCGAAGGCTCCCGAACTTGGTTGCTGAGCTGGCGCGGACGCACGCCAGCGCGGGACTTTCCACGGACGACTGGAAGGCGTTCGAGGTGAAGTTTGCTGGCGATCCCGCCGAGGTCGTCGCGAAGCACCTTACTGCGGTGCAGCAGGAGATCGCCCAGCTCAGCGGGCAGCCTGTGCCCAAACCTTCTACCCCGGCGGCGGAATGGCCGGCGTTCGTCGCCGACGGCGATTCCCTTGAGAGCACTCCGCTCAGCGCGTTAAAGGCCGAGTCAGTTCGCTTGAGCCAGCTGATCGGACTGGATGGGGCAAAGCAAAAGCAACTCGCCGCACTCAACGACAGGATCACGAGAAACGAAGCTCAGCTTGCGGCAGCGACCACTTCCGCCGCCAACGCCGCCGGCGCGCAAGCCCGGATAACTTCACTGGCAGCTAACCGGAAGGCGTCGTACGCATCTTTGTTTGATGGGTTCGCATCCGAGGAGGCGGAACTGGCGAAGATGTACGCGCCACTCTCCGAGATGCTTTCGTCGCAACTGGGCGCGCTGGGCAAACTCAGCTTCAGCGTTCGGCGGGTGGTCGACGCAGCAGCGTGGGCCGCACGCGGCGAGGCCCTGATGGACCTGCGAACTGGAACAGCCTTCCGCGGGCGCGGTGAACTTCTCCGCGTCGTCACCGAAGTTCTGCTGCCTGCGTGGGAGAGCGGCGCCAGTCCCGATGTCGCCGATGCGATGGCGACCTTTCGCGCAGACCATGACCAGCACATCATCGAACAATCGAGAGTCCCGCGGTCCGACGGCGTTGCCTTCCGAACTTGGGCCAATGACGTCTCTGTGTGGCTGAATAGCACGGACCACATCTCGGTCAGCTACGGCGTCCAGTACGACGGCGTTGACATCGAGCAACTCTCGCCCGGTACTCGCGGGATCGTCCTCCTCCTGCTTTACCTCGCGGTGGATCAATCGGACGACAGGCCTCTGATCATCGATCAGCCTGAGGAAAATCTCGATCCGAAATCGATCTTCGACGAGCTGGTTGGAAGATTCGTCGAGACGCGTCGGCGGCGCCAGATCATCATCGTCACTCACAATGCAAACCTTGTCGTAAACACCGACGCAGACCAGGTCATCATCGCGAGCGCCAGCGCGCATGTCCCCGGGGGGTTGCCAGTTATGTCATACGTCACTGGCGGACTTGAAAACCGACGCGTGCGCAATGAGGTGTGCGAGATCTTGGAAGGTGGCAAGCCAGCCTTTGAGGAACGCGCCAAGCGGTTGCGAATCCGACTTGCGTAGACGCAAAACGATTGCGATGCCGCCGAGCATTGACTGTCCCGTCAAGTCACGTCGTGGCGTTCCTGTCACTTCTATGTCGCTAGGTGACAAGCCGATGGTCGGCGATCGCGCTTGGTGGAGGTGAAGAAGCCGGGTCATTCTGGGCGCAAGGGGCTAGCGTCGCCCAGACCTTTGTCTGAGGTAGCCAGCAGCAGAACGCGGGAGAAGCGCGAAGTTCAGCCTGAGACGAAAGCTGCGGCCATCACCAGGTCGGGCAGCGGAGCCGTTGATCTCGATGAGCGTCGGCCGTCGTGGACTTCCTGCGCAGCGCCCGTCATCAGTTCAGCCCCTCCGCCCGCGTAACCGCCACCTTGACCCGTGTAATAGCGCGGATACCCCACGCGCACGAGTTGCACTTGTAAGCGGTTTTCGCGGTCTGACCATCATCGCCCATCAGAGTCAACGGAACTGCGTGCATCCTCAGCTGCCACCAGTTGTGCAGCCGCCCCAGTCCGCATCGGACCCACAGGGGCCTCCTTAGGCCGATCTGTCCACAGGCCCATGTCCTGCCACGGCTGGTCTGGGCTTCCAGGCGTAGACAGGAGCGGCGCGATCCCAGGAGACACCACGTCCCGCTGAGCATCAGCAGATCACAAGTCGTGTGGACCGAGGGGTTTCCGTATTGACCGCTGTCGACAAATAGATCGGCCTCGACGGGTGTTGGAGCACCCGCCAAGGCCTAGGACCTACGTGCAATGGAGGCACGACGATCCATGGACCAATCATCCAGCAAACAACCCTTCTCGGCACGGCGCGCGCAGAGAATGCGCGGCGACCGTGCTCCTGCAATCGAGCAGAACTCCGTTGTCTGCGCCTTGGACACCTATCCTCAGGTGGTCGCCCGATCGCCACTGCGACGAGCCCAGATCGTTGCGTGCGAAACGATCGCACGAGCAGAAGCCATCAAGCTTGACCCGTCCATACCTTCATCCGCAGCTGACCTCGAGTTCGAGCGAGATCACACGGCCACTGCCGGTTCCACCCGTCTGATCAGTCGGTATCTCTCGTTGGCAAGAGAGATGGAGGTGACTGTGGTCAGTGTCCCGTGGCCCGATGAGTGCCTTCGTGGGATGTATCTGGATGACGCGGACCTGATCGCTCTGAACGCACGGTTGAGAGCCTTCCAAGTTGTGGAGACGTTGACCCACGAGCTCGTGCACGCGGCTTACCGCGATCGCTGTTCGACCGTGTGGACCGAAAGTCGGGCCGAGGTTGCTGGTGCGATGCTCTGCTTCGATCTGGCAGGGATTCGACGGCGCCGAACCGACACGTCCAGCGGAGAGACGCTGTGGTCCACCGCACGAGTGCTTGAGCGTCAGAGAGCGGCGATCAGCGAGCTCGTGTGTCAGAGGGTGGAGGGATGGTGACGGCGCGCGAGGAGTTCGCCAACGAGCTCGACCTCCAGTCGCACGAGTGAGCCCAGAAATGCGTCCATTTAGTGTCCACAAACGGTCGTGATTTCTCGGTTCCAGTCCGATACACTCGCAGGGCGGGTGAACGTCAGACCCGCTCTAAATAAGGAAGATCCGTCCCTCACCGTGCTTATCGGTAGTCGCTGAAAACGGCCCAAATCCTCCAAGGGGTCGCAGGTTCAAATCCTGTCAGCCCGACCGTGTGATGTCTCAGGACATCGCGGACACCCGGACCTACGGAAACGTAGGTTCGGGTGTTCTTCATTTGGGGGTTCGTGGCTGGTAGTCCTTGCTGGGGTC
>NZ_LMDV01000004.1 GCF_001425175.1 Nocardioides sp. Root1257
GGTGATTCAGGTGTGGGTGCGTGGTTGCTCCACACCTCACCCGGAGGTCTTCGTCATCGTCCAGCAGGCACGCCGTACCTAACGTCCGTGATCAGTACAGCTAGAGCGCCACCTCGCCGCGGATGTCACCCAGCCCGCGCGCGACCAGCAGCCTGCCGGAGGTCAGTGGGCGCCAGGCCCCGTCGTCCCAGGTGCGCATCGCCCGTGCGTCGATCGTGACGTCGACGGTGTGCGTGGAGCCGGCGAAGACGTCGACGGTGCTCCACCCGACGAGCCGGACCGGCTGGTCGTCCCCCTCTGACGGGTCCGGCTGGAGGTAGACCTGCACGACCTCGCGGGAGTCGCGCGTCGAGGTGTTGGTGACCTCGACGGACACGACCGAGCCGGCGAGCGTGACCTCGCCGTACGACCACTCGCCGTAGCCGAGGCCCTCGCCGAACCAGTACGCCGGCGGGGCCGCACGTCGGGCCGCGTAGCCCCGGTAGCCGACGTAGACGCCCTCGTCGTAGGTCAGGCGGCCGTCGGTCGGGACGACGTCCCACGCCGGCGACTCGCCGTCGGCTGCCGGGAACGAGGTGACCAGGCGACCGGCCGGCTCGATGTCGCCGAGCAGCGCGGCGGCCACCGCGTGGCCGCCCTCCTGGCCCGGTAGCCCGGCCCAGACGATGGCGTCGACCTCGTCGCGCCACGGCATCAGCACGGGGGTGGCGGCGTTGACGACCACGACCGTCCGCCGCGCGGCTGCGGCGACGGCCGACACCAGCTCGTCCTGGCGACCGGGCAGGGCGAGGGTCGACTTGTCGAACGCCTCCGTCTCCTGCTCCTCGGTCAGACCGACCACGACCACGGTCACCTCGGCCGCACGAGCAGCGGCCACCGCCGCCGCGATCGCCGCGTCGTCGCCCGGTGGGGTCGGCTCCGCCACCAGCCCGAACCGGGACAGTGCGCCGACGGTGATGTCGGCGACCAGCTCGGAGGGCCCGTCGAGCACCACGTCGGTCTGCCACCCGGGCGGGCGCAGGAAGTCGCCGCCGATGTCATCGGACTCCGACGCCAGCTTCACGTCGTACGACGCCCCGCCGATCGTCACCGTCGCGGAGCCGACGCCGAGCACGCCGACCCGCATCGCACCGCCGGGCACGGTCGCGGACAGCACCAGCCGGGCGACCGGCTCCGCCAGCTCCTGCTCGGGCATGCCGACCGCGACCTTCGCCTCGCCGGAGACGGTGTCGGAGATCAGCGCCCCGGATGCGCCGTACAGCCGGACGTGCATGCTGAAGTCGCCGGCGCGGGCCCGGGCCCGGACCGCGACGCCGTCGACGACCGTGACGCCGTCCATCGCGGCGGCCAGGCCGTCGGCGACGCTCACCTGGTGCGGCGCACGCACCGACGCCGACCCGCCGCCCATGCAGGTGGTCTCGAGCGCCAACCGGCCGACCAGGGCGACCGACGCCTCCCGGGCGAGGGGCAGCACGCCGTCGTTGGCCAGCACCGTCATCCCCTGAGCGGCGAGTCGCGTCAGCTGCTCGCGGCGTACGTCGTCCGTCGGCTCCGGCAGGTCGGTGCGCCAGCCGCGGGGCGCGTCGAGGGCGCCGACCCGCTCGGCGAGGAGCAGCAGCCGGCGCAGGTGGTCGTCGATGACGGTCTCGTCGACCTCGCCCGACTCGACCGCCGCGACCAGCGCCGGCCCCCACGGCCCGAGCGGCCCGGGCATCACCAGGTCGAGCCCGCCGTTGGCGGCGGGGCCGGCGGACTTGGTCGCGAACCAGTCCGACATCAGCAGGCCGCGCCAGCCCCACTCACCCTTGAGGATCTCGTTGTTGACCGTGGTCTGCTCGGTCGCGGCGATGCCGTTGACGTCGTTGTAGGCCGCCATCAGCGTCCACGGGTCGGAGTCCTCGACGGCGATCTCGAAGGGGAGCAGGTAGAGCTCGCGCAGGGTCCGGTCGTCCACCACGCTGTCGACCGTGTGCCGGTCGGTCTCGGCCTCGTTGGCGACCAGGTGCTTCGGGCAGGCGCCGATGCCGCGCGCCTGCATCCCGGTGACGTACGCCGCCGCGAGGTGGCCGGTGAGCAGCGGGTCCTCGGAGTAGGCCTCGAAGAGCCGCCCGCCCAGCGGGGTGCGGTGCAGGTTGACGGTGGGACCGAGCACCACGTGGATCTGCTGCCGCTCGGCCTCCTCGGCGAGCAGCCGCCCCACCTCCTCAGCGGTCTCGGTGCGCCACGACGACGCGAGCAGGGTCGCGTTCGGGAAGAGGCCGGTGAGCGGGCCGTCGGTGAAGTGCAGGCCCCGTACGCCGGTCGGCCCGTCGGAGAACGCCATCGGTTCCAGCCCGGCGTCGTCGTCGCCACGCAGCGTGAACATCGAGGCGCCGGTCAGCAGCCGGACCTTGCGCTCGAGCGTCAGTGCGGCCACCCGCTCGTCGAGACGTTCGTCGTCCATCTCGTCACCTTCCCACTGTCGGCGTCGGACGCTCGGCAGGGCCGCGCGCGTTCACCCACTTTGTCCGCGCGTCACTGCCCCGCATGCCGCTCGAGCTTGGCGAGCAGGTCGCCGAGGAGCAGCCGCACGTCGACGCCCGTGAACACCCGCCGGTTGGGCGCGGGCGAGGTCCAGGTGGAGGTGACGTCGTCCAGCGCGGTGACCAGCACCGGCGGGCTGTCGCCGAGCGGCCAGACCTCGCCGAGCTCGATGAAGGCGGGGAGCGGGAGCTCCTCGAACTGCCGCCAGAGGAAGGCGCCGACCGGACCGGCACCGCCGATCCGCTGCTCGAGCTCGGCGACCGAGAAGCCGCACCGCCGGTAGGTCTCCAGCGGGAACTGGTCGATGGCCAGCCCCGTCTGGGCGAGCACGTACGCCGCGGCCTCGGGATCGGTGTCGCGGTTGTACTCCTCGACCCCGTCCTCGATCGTCCCGCCGACCCACACGAGGCGGAATCGCTCCACGGCCGTCGGGTCGAGCTCGATCGCCGCTGCGACGTTCGTGAGCGGTCCGCCGCAGACGACGTGGAGCGGCAGGTCGTCGTCGGCAGCCGCCGCGGCAGCGATCGCGGCGGCGTCGTCGGCGTGGACCGGGACCGGGAGGTCGAGCAGGTCCACGAGCTCGCGGGCGACGGCCGCCCCGTCTGCAGGCGTGGGTCGCGGCGAGCCGAACATCGGGTGCAGCCCCGTGCTCGTCACCGCGTCGACCCGGTTGGCCGGCGACAGCAGGTGGTGGGCGAGTGCGACGAGACCGTCCGGGTCGCCCGCCCAGTCGTTGTCGAGGACGACCCGGCAGCGCGGCCGGATCCTCAGCCCGGTCACGCCCGGGCGGACTTCACCAGGTCGGCGTACACGCCCGCGCTCGGCTTGGGCGTCCTCTCGAAGGTCTCGCGGTCCACCTCGTGCAGGCCGATCTGGTGGGCGTAGCCGAACACCCACTCGAAGTTGTCGAGCAGTGTCCAGTGGATGTAGCCGAGGACCGGGACGCCCTCGTCCATCACCGCGCGCAGCCCGGCGAGCGACGGCTCGAGGAAGGCCGCACGCAGGGTGTCGTCGTGGGTGCTGAGTCCGTGCTCGGTGACCAGGATCGGCACGCCGGTGCGCTCGTACGCGTAGCGGACCGCGCCGGCGAGCGACAGCGGCTCGATGGCGGTGCCCATCTGGTTGGTCGGGACGCCCGGTGCGGGTGCCACGGCACCGTCGGCGTCGTAGGGCATCCGCTCGTAGTTCTGCACGCCGAGGAAGTCGTCGTCGCGGACCAGGTCGAGCCAGCGCTGGTAACACTCCGCGCGCTTGCGGTCGCGCACGGTCGGGTCGTCGCCGTCGACCACGTCGTCCATCATCGCCAGCGACAGGCCGACCGGCAGGTCGGGCCGGCGCGCCTTGATCACGGCCTTGGCCGCGAGGTGCCCGGCCTCGAGGCCGTCCTCCATCCGGTCGAGCTCCTCGGGCAGCACGACGTTGGCGAGCCGGTACGCCGGCACCCCGGCCTTCTCGCTCGCGGCCTCGAGCGTCGCGCGCTCCACCTGCCGGACGAAGTCGGGGAGGTTGAGCCACGACAGGACGTGCGGCAGGTTCGGCTCGTTGAGCGTCACGGCGTACGCGATCCGGTCGCCGAAGCGCTCCATCAGCCGGTCGCAGTAGCGCGCGAAGAGCGCCGGCGCCTCGGGGTCGAGCCAGCTGCCGCGGCAGGCGAACCAGTGCGGCGAGGTGAAGTGGTTGAAGGTGACGACCGGTGCCAGCCCCTGGGCGACGCACTCGTCGACCATCGCGGCGTACCGGTCCAGCGCCTCCTCGTCGAAGACGCCCTCGGCCGGCTCGACGCGCGCCCACTCCACCGAGAACCGGTAGGACGTCAGGCCCATCGCGACGACGAGGCCGATGTCCTCGCGCCAGCGGTTCCAGCTGTCGCACGCCAGCCCGGACGGCTCCTGGAAGACGGACGGGTTCACCTGCTCGGCGAACCAGGTGTCGCTGTTGCTGTTGCCACCCTCGATCTGGTGGCCGGCGCCGGCGGCGCCCCACAGGAAGCCGTCGGGGAACGTGAGGTCGGTCATACCGACCATCGAACGTGGTCGGGACCGATCGCGGAACGCGCCGTCGCCGATACCTCGCATCACGACAGCCGGGTTCCGGTGCGAAGTGACGCCCGGCACAGTGGCGAGCATGTTCGAGTACTTCACCGGCCCCAAGTACGTCTGGAACCTCGGCGTCTGCGCGACGCTGAACAACGGAGGCGCGATCGACGAGGTCGACCGCGCCTGCCGGCCCGCGCGCGAGGCGGCCGACGTGAACTCGGGCAGCCGCATCTTCATGCAGTCGTGGAAGGCGGTGGCCGACCAGGTCGCCGACCAGGCGCGTGCCTCCGAGGCCGCCGGCCACCTGCGTACGGCGGGGCAGCAGTGGTACCGCGCCGGGCTCTACATCTGCCAGGCCGAGCGGATGCTCTCCAACACCGACCCGGGCCGGCGCGAGTTCTACCAGCAGGCGCTCGACGCGTTCGCCAAGGTCTTCGAGATCTCCGACCCGGCCACGTCGCGGGTCGAGATCCCGTTCGAGGGCACCACGCTCCCGGCGTACTTCTCCAACGCCAGCCAGGACGGCGAGCCGGTGCCGTGCGTGATCATGTGGAACGGCCTCGACTCCACCAAGGAGCACATGTACACGTCCGGCTGGGCGCAGGAGATGCGCGAGCGCGGCGTCTCGGTGCTGATGATCGACAACCCCGGCTCCGGTGAGGCGCTGCGCTTCCAGGACCTGAAGTCGCGGATCGAGTCCGAGGACTGGGCGACCGCGCAGGTCGACTGGCTCGAGACCCGCTCCGACGTCGACAGCGAGCGGATCGGCCTGGTCGGCTGGTCGCTCGGCGGCTACTACGTGCCGCGGGCCGCGGCGTACGAGAAGCGCATCAGGCTGATCGCCGTCTGGGGCGCCAACCACAACTGGGGCGAGGTGCAGCAGAAGCGCCTCAAGCGCGAGGGCGAGAACCCGGTCCCGCACTACTGGGAGCACGTCCTGTGGGTGTGGGGCTTCGACGACGTCGAGAAGTTCATCGCGTACGCCGAGGGCGTCAACCTCAACGGCGTCGTCGACCAGATCACCGTCCCGTTCCTGATCGCCCACGGTGAGAACGACCGCCAGATCTCGGTCGAGTACGCCCACCAGTCCTACGACCAGGCGGTCCACAGCCCGAAGCGCGAGCTGCGGATCTTCACCGTCGAGGAGGGCGCCGCCGAGCACGTCGGCCTCGACCACATGCCGCACATCAACGCATACGTCGCCGACTGGGTCGAGGACACGCTGGCCGAGCTGTGAGGGAGGCGCGGCCGACGACCGACCCGGCTAGCCCTGCGTCGACGACCGGGCCACCAGCTCCGGGGTGAAGAGGACCTGGCGGTGCGTGTGGTCGGGGTTGGACGCCTCGTCGAGCACCAGCTCGGCAGCGGTCTGGCCGAGCAGCTGGCGGGGCTGGCGCACGGAGGTGAGGGGTACGGCGGCGGCCGCTGCGAACTCGATGTCGTCGTAGCCGACGATGCTCAGCTCCTCGGGGACGCGCACGCCCGAGGAGATCGCGTGCTGCAGCAGGCCGAGGGCGACCAGGTCGTTGGCGCAGAAGGCGGCGGCCGGGCGTCGCCGGGCGGGGATGCCGGCCAGCCGCGCTCCGGCCTCGCGGCCCTCGGCCACCGTCAGGGCGCTGGTCTCGATCCAGGTGAGCGACTCCGCCGGTCGTCCCGCGGCGGCCCACGCGTCGCGGGCGCCCTGGAGCCGGTCGCGGACCTGGCCGAGGTGGGCCGGGCCGCCGACGTACGCGACCCGCGTGTGACCGCGGTCGACCAGGTGCTCGACCGCGAGCCGGCCTCCGAGGACGTCGTCGACGGCGACCGAGCAGAAGGACTGGTCGGAGCGGGTCCGGTCGACCACCACGACCGGGGTGCCCCGACGGGCGACCTCGTCGAGCGCCGGTGACTCCGGGTCGACGGGGGTGACCAGCACGCCCTGCACGCGCTGCTGCTCGAGCAGCGTGAGGTGGGACTGCTCGCGCTCGGCCGAGTTGCGGCTGTTGCAGAGCACCAGCGACAGGCCCGCGGCCTCGGCGGCGGTGTCGATGCCCGCCGAGACGTCGGTGAAGAACGGGTTCGCGGCGTCGAGCATCACGTAGGCGAGGGTGCGGCTGCTGCCGGCCCGGAGCTGGCGCGCCGACTCGTTGCGCACGAAGCCGAGGTCGGCCATCGCGCGCTGCACCTTCTCGCGGGTCTCGGGACTGACCCGGTCGGGCCGGTTGAGCACGTTGGAGACCGTGCCCAGGGAGACGCCGGCGGCGGCGGCGACGTCCTTCACGGAGGCGCTGCGCGCTCCCGGTTCGCGGTGCGGCACGGGCTCCCTCCCTCCGGTCGGGTGACTGCTGCTGAAACGATCAACGCACACCTTAGGGGGCGTTGGCAGCGGGGGACAGGGTTTCGTGTCCACTCCGTTACACGGAGATTTCTGCCAATCCCTTGACGGCTGTGATCGCAGTCACCTACGGTCTGCGGCATCGGGATTTGAAACCTTTCAATCCGCAAAGTCCGACGTCGTGAAGGAGCCCCACATGCCCGGCACCGCACCCGAGGGTCCCGCCCTCGAGCTGCGCGATGTGGCCAAGTCGTTCGGGTCGGTGGTCGCGCTGCGCTCCGGCAGCATCGCCGTCACCCCCGGCTCGATCCACGCCCTCGTGGGCGAGAACGGCGCCGGCAAGTCGACCCTGGTCAAGATCGTCGCCGGCGTGCACCGCCGCGACTCCGGTGTCTTCCGCCTGCACGGCGAGGACGTCGACTTCGGCTCGACCGCCGACTCCAAGGCCGCCGGCGTCGCGGTGATCTACCAGGAGCCGACGCTCTTCCCCGACCTCTCGGTCACCGAGAACATCTTCATGGGCCGCCAGCCCGTCGGTCGCGGCCGCCGCATCGACCGGGCCGCCATGTACGCCGAGGCCGAGCGGCTCTTCCAGGGCCTCGGTGTCCACATCGACCCGCGCCGTCCGGCCCGCGGCCTGTCGATCGCCGACCAGCAGATCATCGAGATCGCCAAGGCCATCTCGCTCGACGCGAGCGTCCTGATCATGGACGAGCCGACCGCCGCGCTCTCCGGCGTCGAGGTCGAGCGGCTCTTCGCCGTCGCCCGCGGGCTGCGCGACGAGGGTCGCGCGCTCGTCTTCATCTCGCACCGCTTCGACGAGGTCTTCGAGCTCTGCGACACCGTCACCGTGATGCGCGACGGCGACTACGTCTCCACCGACGCCATCGCCGCCACGTCCGTGGACGAGATCGTCTCGCGGATGGTCGGCCGCGAGGTCGCCGAGCTCTTCCCCAAGAGCCCCGCCGAGATCGGTGACGTCGTCCTCGAGGTCGAGGGGCTCTCGTCGCTCGGCACCTTCCACGACGTCTCCTTCTCCGTTCGCGCGGGCGAGATCGTCGGCCTGGCCGGCCTCGTCGGCGCCGGCCGCAGCGAGATCGCCCGGGCCGTCTTCGGCGTCGACCGGTACGACGCGGGCGCGGTGCGCCTCGCCGGCAAGCCGGTCGCGGCCCGGTCGCCGCGAGCCGCCATCCGCGCCGGCATCGCGTTCGTGCCCGAGGACCGCCGCAAGCAGGGCCTGGTCACCGACGCCTCGGTCGCCCGCAACGTGGCCGCGGTGATCCGCCGTGGCCTGACCCACGCCGGCGTGCTGACCAACCGCGACGAGAACAAGGCCGCCGGCCCCTGGGCCGGTCGCCTCGAGGTCAAGACCAGCGCCCTCGACATGACGGCCTCCACGATGAGCGGCGGCAACCAGCAGAAGGTCGTGCTCGCGAAGTGGCTCGCCACCGAGCCGAAGCTGCTGATCATCGACGAGCCCACCCGCGGCATCGACGTCGGCACCAAGGCCGAGGTCCACCGGCTGCTCTCCGACCTGGCCGGCCAGGGCCTCGCGATCCTGATGATCTCCTCCGAGCTGCCCGAGGTGCTCGGCATGGCCGACCGCGTCCTCGTCGTCTGCGAGGGCCGGATCACCGCGGAGCTCTCCCGCGACGAGGCCACGCCCGAGGCGGTCATGCACGCCGCGACCGCCACCACCGCCCACGCCATCGAAGAGGAGGCCACGGCATGAGCACGGACACCCTGCTCGTCGAGCCGAGTGCTGTCTCGCCGACCAAGCGGATCGTGGGGGAGCTGCTCCGCTCCCGCGAGATCGCGGTCGCGGTCGTCTTCGTCCTCGTCGTCGCGCTGACCACGATCAAGAGCCCGAACTTCCTGTTCAGCAGCGACGGCTGGCGCGACCTCCTGCTCACGCCCTGCCTGCTGCTGATCCTGGCGGTCGGGCAGACGGCCGTGATCATCACCCGCAACGTCGACCTGTCCGTCGGCTCGACGCTGGGCCTGACGGCGTACTTCACCGGCAAGCTCTTCAGCGACCACCCGGGCCTCCCGATCATCGCCGTCGTGGTGCTCGGGATGTTGTTCGGCGCCGTGCTCGGCCTGGTCAACGGCCTGCTGGTCGCGATCTTCAAGGTGCCGGCACTGGTCATCACGCTCGGCACGCTCTACATCTACCGCGGCATCTTCCTGACCTGGGCCGGCAGCGACCGGATCAACGCCGGCGACATGCCCAAGGACTTCCTGTCCCTCGGCACCAAGACGGTCCTCACCATCCCGGTGCTGACGATCGTCGGCCTCGTGGTGCTGGCGGCGGTCGGCTACTACCTCCACACCGCCCGCGGCGGCCGCGAGCTCTACGCGATCGGCTCCGACCCGGACGCCGCGGTGCTCTACGGCCTCAAGGTCAACCGGCGGATCATCGGTGCCTTCGTGCTCAGCGGCGCGCTGGCCGGCCTGGCCGGTGTCGTGTACACCGCCCGCTACGGCACGGTCAGCTCCAACGCCGGTCTCGGCATGGAGCTCCAGGCGGTCGGCGCGGCGGTGATCGGCGGCGTCGCGATCTTCGGCGGCTCGGGCACGGTGTGGGGCGCCGCGATCGGCGCGTTCCTGCTGGTGACGATCAACCGGGCCCTTCCCGTGGTCGGCATCTCCGACTTCTGGCAGCGCGCCGTGGTCGGCGCCCTGATCCTCGGCGCGATCGTGCTGGACCGGGTGCTGTCCGCCCGACAAGAACGACGACTCGTGGCCGCGCGTGAAGAGACGAGGTCCGCACGATGAACACCCCACAGAACTGCGAGCTTCCCCCGCTTCGCTCCTCCATCTCACACTTCTGCGGGGACCCCGAATGAGCACCGCAACGGTGGACCGGCCCGAGGGCCGGGCGACCCGCACCTACCCGGCGTACTCGAGGTCGCTGTGGCGCCGGGTGCTGCTGACCCGCGAGTTCGCAGTGATCGCCCTGCTCGCGATCGTCTACTTCTACTCCAACGCCAACGTGCCCGCCTTCGACGGCCCGCTGACGCTCTACTACCTCTTCCTCGACATCGCGCCGATCCTGCTGATCGCGCTGCCGATGACCCTGGTGATCATCACGGGCGAGATCGACCTGTCGGTCGCGAGCGTGATGGGCCTGTCGAGCGCACTGATCGGCGTCCTCCACGCCGATGCGGGGATGTCGATCCCGCTGGCCGCCCTCGTGGCGATCGTGGTCGGCGCGGTGTGTGGCGCCTTCAACGGCTTCCTGGTCGCGTACGTCGGCCTCCCGTCCCTGGCCGTCACGATCGGCACGCTCGCCCTCTACCGCGGCATCGCGCAGGGCCTGCTCGGCACCAAGGCGATCACCGACTTCCCGGAGAAGTGGACCGACCTCGCCAAGGAGCGGATCTTCGGCGACGGCTCGTCGTACCCGATGATCCTGATCCCCTTCGTGATCCTGCTCGTCCTCTTCGTCTGGCTGCTGCACTTCTCGACCTTCGGTCGCGGGGTCTTCGAGATCGGGCTCAACGACGAGGCGGCGCACTTCAGCGGGGTCGACGTCGAGCGGACCAAGTTCCTGCTCTTCGTGCTGGCCGGCGCGGTCTCGGCGTTCGCGGGTCTCTACTTCACGTTGCGCTTCGGCAGCGCCCGCGGTGACAACGCGAACGGCCTGGAGCTCCAGGTGATCGCGGCGGTGCTGCTCGGCGGCGTCTCGATCTTCGGCGGCCGCGGCGCCCTGCACGGCGTCGTCGCCGGCGTGATCCTCATCGGCGTCATCTCCAGCGCCATGCGGCTGCAGGGCGAGACGGTCAACAAGATCAACATCGTCATCGGGGTGCTGCTCGTGCTCTCGGTGATCTCCACGACGCTGCTCGGCTGGGCGCAGGGCTTCCTGTCCCGTCGCCGCCGGAGCAGCACCCCCATCTCGGGATCGAGCTCGGAAGACGGTCAGCGCCGACAGGCGGCCGCTGCCACTGAAAGCACCAACGAAAGGTGAGCACCATGAAGGTCCGGAACCGGCGGCTTTCCGCCCTGGCAGCGGTGACGCTCGTCGCCAGCCTGGCGCTGACCGCCTGCGGCGGCAGTGACAGCGACGGCGGCAGCGATGGCGCCAGCGGGGGCGGCGGCGGTGGCAACACCACCGTGACGTTCCTGCCGAAGAACCTCGGCAACCCGTACTTCGACACCAGCAGCAAGGGTGGCAAGGCGGCCGTCGAGGAGTTCGGCGGCACCTTCGACGAGGTCGGCCCCGACACCGCGTCCCCCGACGCGCAGGTCCAGTTCATCAACACCGCCGCGCAGCAGGGCGTCAACGCCCTCGTCGTGTCGGCGAACGACCCCGAGGCCATCTGCGACGCGCTCAACGAGGCCAGCGACGCCGGCACGAAGATCGTCACGTTCGACTCGGACACCAACCCGGACTGCCGCGACCTCTTCATCAACCAGGCGACGGCCGACGGCATCGCCAAGGTCCAGGTCGACATGATCGCCGAGCAGATCGGTGACGCCGGCGAGGTCGCGATCCTCTCGGCCGCGGCCAACGCGACCAACCAGAACGCCTGGATCGACACGATGAAGAAGGAGCTGGAGGCCAGCCACCCGAACATCAAGCTCGTCGACACCGTCTACGGCGACGACGACGACCAGACGTCCTTCGACAAGACCGCGGCGCTGCTGCAGTCGCACCCGAACCTCAAGGGCATCATCTCGCCGACCACCGTCGGTATCGCCGCCGCGGCGCGCTACCTGTCGACGTCGGAGTACAAGGGCAAGGTCGCGCTGACCGGCCTCGGTACCCCGAACCAGATGCGTGAGTACGTCAAGGACGGCACCGTCACCGAGTTCGCCCTGTGGAACCCGGAGGACCTCGGCTACCTCGCGGCGTACGCCGCCAAGGCCCTCGTCGACGGCGACATCTCCGGCAAGGAGGGTGACTCCTTCACCGCCGGCAAGCTCGGCGACTTCACCGTCGGTGCCGACGCCACCGTCCTGCTCGGTGAGCCCTACCGGTTCAACAAGGACAACATCGACGACTTCGACTTCTGAGTCGTCGCTCCTCCTCTCCACCCGCTGCCGGCCGGCCCCACCCCCCTCGACCTCCGTCGGGGCCGGCCGGCAGCACCCCTCCCCGAAAGGTGTGGCGATGCCGCGCGTCTGCTTCCAGCTCCAGGTCAAGCCCGACCGGATCGCTGAGTACAAGACCCGGCACGCCGCCGTCTGGCCCGACATGCTCCAGGCGCTGCACCGGACGGGGTGGCACAACTACTCCCTCTTCCTCCGACCGGACGGCCTGCTGATCGGCTACTTCGAGACCCCTGTCTCGGTGGCCGATGCGCAGGCCGGCATGGCCGGCACCGAGGTCAACGCCCGCTGGCAGGCCGAGATGGCCGAGTTCTTCGAGGAGCTCGACGGGCTCGCGCCGGACGAGGGGTTCCTGCAGCTCGAGGAGGTCTTCCACCTCGAGGACCAGCTGCCCGACGTACCGCAGACAGAAGTGATGTGAGATGACAACGTTCAGCGAGATCGCACCGGTCCTCGAGCGCCAGGCGATCGAGGTCCCGTCGTGGGCCTACGGCAACTCCGGCACCCGCTTCAAGGTGTTCGGCACTCCCGGCACCCCGCGCACGCCCGAGGAGAAGATCGCCGACGCGGCGACCGTGCACAGATTCACCGGCCTCGCGCCCTCGGTCGCCCTGCACATCCCGTGGGACCTGGTCGACGACTACGCCGCTCTGCGCCGGTACGCCGAGGACCTCGGCATCCGCCTCGGCACCATCAACTCCAACACCTTCCAGGACGACGACTACAAGCTCGGCGCCCTGACCCACACGGACCCCAAGGTCCGGCAGAAGGCGATCGACCACCACTTCGCGTGCATCGACGTGATGGACGCGACCGGCTCGCGCGACCTCAAGATCTGGCTCGCCGAGGGCACCAACTACCCGGGCCAGGGCGACCTCCGCGGCCGTCAGGACCGGCTCGCCGAGAGCCTGCGCACCATCTACGACCGCCTCGGCGACGACCAGCGGCTCGTGCTCGAGTACAAGTTCTTCGAGCCGGCGTTCTACCACACCGACGTCCCGGACTGGGGCACGTCGTACGTCCAGGTGGCCGCCCTCGGCGACAAGGCGATGGTCTGCCTCGACACCGGCCACCACGCGCCGGGCACCAACATCGAGTTCATCGTCGCCCAGCTCCTGCGGCTCGGGAAGCTCGGCTCCTTCGACTTCAACAGCCGCTTCTACGCCGACGACGACCTGATCGTCGGTGCGGCCGACCCCTTCCAGCTCTTCCGGATCCTCTTCGAGTGCGCCCGCGGTGGCGCGCTCGACCCGGACAGCACCGTGGCCTTCATGCTCGACCAGTGCCACAACATCGAGGACAAGATCCCGGGCCAGATCCGGTCGGTCCTCAACGTCCAGGAGATGACGGCCCGGGCGCTGCTCGTCGACCGGGACGCACTCACGAAGGCGCAGGAGGACGGCGACGTCCTGCTGGCCAACGAGATCTTCATGGACGCGTTCTACACCGACGTCCGCGCCGACCTCGCCGGATGGCGCGAGGGCCGGGGGCTGCCCGCCAACCCGATGCGGGCCTACCTCGAGAGCGGCTACCAGCAGCAGATCGAAGCGGACCGCGTCGGCGGCACGCAGGCAGGATGGAGCTGAACCCATGAGCACCGCTCGCAGCAACGCGGCACAGGAGCTGATCACCCGGTCCAACCGACTGGGCTCGGACCCGAAGAACACCAACTACGCCGGGGGCAACACCTCCGCGAAGGGCACGGAGACCGACCCGGTGACCGGCCAGGACGTCGAGCTCCTCTGGGTGAAGGGCTCCGGCGGCGACCTCGGCACCCTGCAGGAGAGCGGCCTCGCCGTGCTCCGCCTCGACCGGATGCGCGCGCTCGTCGACGTCTACCCGGGCATCGCCCGGGAGGACGAGATGGTCGCCGCGTTCGACTACTGCCTCCACGGCAAGGGCGGCGCCGCCCCCTCCATCGACACCGCGATGCACGGCCTCGTGGACGCCGCGCACGTCGACCACCTCCACCCCGACAGCGGCATCGCGATCGCGACGGCCGCCGACGGCGAGGCGCTCACCAAGGAGATCTACGGCGACAAGGTCGTGTGGGTCCCGTGGCGACGTCCCGGCTTCCAGCTCGGCCTCGACATCGCCGAGATCAAGGCCCAGAACCCGAAGGCGATCGGCTGCATCCTCGGCGGCCACGGCATCACTGCCTGGGGCGATACCAGCGAGAAGTGCGAGAAGAACTCGCTCTGGATCATCCGGACCGCCGAGAAGTACATCCGGGCCAACTCCAAGAAGAACCCCTTCGGCGCACGCGTCAAGAAGTGGGAGCCGCTCAGCCCCGCCAAGCGTCGCGCCCGGGCGGCCGAGCTCGCACCCACCCTGCGCGGCGTCGCCTCGGCCGACCGCCCGATGGTCGGGCACTTCACCGACGACCGGGTCGTCCTCGACTTCCTGGCCAGCCGCAACCACCCGCGCCTCGCCGAGCTCGGTACGTCGTGCCCGGACCACTTCCTGCGCACCAAGGTCAAGCCGATGGTCCTCGACCTGCCGGCCGACGCCCCGATCGAGAAGGTGAAGGCGCGCGTCGCCGAGCTGCACGAGGCCTACCGGGCCGATTACGCCGGCTACTACGACCGCAACAAGGTGAAGGGCTCGCCCGCGATGCGCGGCGCCGACCCGCTGGTCATCCTGGTGCCCGGCGTCGGCATGTTCTCGTACGGCGCCAACAAGCAGACCGCCCGCGTCGCGGGTGAGTTCTACATCAACGCGATCAACGTGATGCGCGGCGCGGAGGGCCTCTCGACGTACGCCCCCATCGACGAGTCGGAGAAGTTCCGCATCGAGTACTGGGCGCTCGAGGAGGCCAAGCTCCAGCGGATGCCGAAGCCGAAGCCGCTCGCCACCCGGGTCGCGCTCGTCACCGGTGCCGCCTCCGGCATCGGCAAGGCCACCGCCGAGAAGCTCGCCGCCGAGGGCGCCTGCGTCGTCATCGCCGACCTCTCCCTGGAGAAGGCCCAGGCGGCCGCGGCCGAGCTCGGCACGACGGACGTCGCCGTCGGGGTCCAGGTCGACGTCTCGAGCGCCGACGCCGTGCAGGCCATGGTCGACGCGGCCGTGCTCGCGTTCGGCGGCGTGGACCTGGTCGTCAACAACGCCGGGCTCTCGCTCTCGCGCTCGCTCCTGGACACCACCGAGAAGGACTGGGACCTCCAGCACGACGTGATGGCCAAGGGCTCGTTCCTGGTCTCGCAGGCCACCGCGAAGGTGATGATCGACCAGGGGATGGGCGGCGACATCGTCTACATCTCCTCGAAGAACTCGATCTTCGCCGGACCCAACAACGTCGCGTACGGCGCCGCGAAGGCCGACCAGGCGCACCAGGTGCGGCTGCTGGCCGTCGAGCTCGGCGAGCACGGCATCAAGGTCAACGGCGTGAACCCGGACGGCGTCGTCCAGGGCTCCGGCATCTTCGCCAGCGGCTGGGGCGCCAACCGCGCCGCGGTCTACGGCGTGGAGGAGCAGGACCTCGGCAAGTTCTACGCGCAGCGCACGATCCTCAAGCGCGAGGTGCTGCCGTCGAACATCGCCAACGCGGTCTTCGTCCTCTGCACCGCCGAGCTCAGCCACACCACCGGCCTGCACATCCCGGTCGACGCGGGCGTGGCGGCGGCGTTCCTGCGATGAGCTCCTGCCATGTCTGAGCCCGTCCGCGTCGCAGCGGTCGACCTCGGTGCCACGAGCGGCCGGGTGATGGCCTGCCGGGTCGGCGCCCGCACCCTCCACCTGGAGGAGCTGCACCGCTTCGGCAACGGCGCGGTGCCGGTGCGCGGCTCCCTCTACTGGGACGTGCTCGGCATCCACCGCGAGGTGCTCGTCGGCATCCGCGAGGTCGCCCGCACCGGCGCGCTGCACGGCATCGGCATCGACTCCTGGGCCGTCGACTACGGGCTGCTCGACCGCGACGGCCGGTTGCTCGGCAACCCCCGCAGCCACCGGGACAGCCGCACCGACGGCGTACCGGCGCAGGTGCGGGAGTCCGTCTCCGACGCCGAGCTGTACGACGTGACCGGGCTGCAGCAGCTGCCGTTCAACACGGTCTACCAGCTGGTCTCCGAGGTCGGGACGCCCGCGCTCGAGTCGGCGGAGCGGCTGCTCCTGCTGCCCGACCTGCTGACCTACTGGCTGACCGGCGAGGTGGGTGCCGAGCGCACCAACGCCTCGACGACCGGTCTCTATGACGTGCGGACGAGGGAGTGGTCGCTGGACCTGGCGAAGCGGATCGGCCTGCCCTGGTCGGTCCTCCCCCCGCTGCGCGAGCCGGGCACCGTGGTGGGTCCGGTGGTGGACGAGGTGGCGGAGTACGTCGGCACTGCCGGCGTACCCGTCATCTCGGTGGGCTCCCACGACACCGCCTCCGCGGTGGTCGGGGTGCCGGCGGACGAGGGCAGCTTCGCCTACATCTCCTCGGGCACCTGGTCGCTGGTCGGTCTCGAGCTCGAGAGCCCGGTGCTGACGTCGGAGGCACGCGAGGCGGACTTCACGAACGAGTCGGGCGTCGACGGCACGATCCGCTTCCTCAAGAACGTGATGGGCCTGTGGGTGCTCTCCGAGTCGGTGCGCACCTGGGCCGACAAGCGGCTCAGCGACGTCACGCTGCCCGCCCTGCTCGCGGGGGCCGAGACGGCACCGGCGCTGCGCACCGTCGTCGACATCAACGACCCGCGCCTGCTGACGCCCGGCACGGTGTCGACCAACAGCATGCCCGCGCGGATCCAGGAGCTGGCGCGCGAGGCCGGCGAGCCGATCCCGCGCACCCCGGTCGCGATCACCCGCACCATCCTGGACAGCCTGGCCCTGGCCTACCGGCGCAACATCCGGCTGGCCGCGTCCCTGGCCGGTCGTGACGTCGACGTCGTGCACCTGGTCGGCGGCGGCTCCCAGAACGCGCTGCTCTGCCAGCTCACCGCCGACGCGCTCGGGGTGCCGGTGCTCGCCGGGCCGGCGGAGGCGGCGGCGCTGGGCAACGGACTCGTGCAGGCGCGGGCGTTGGGTGCGGACCTTCCCGACCTTGCTGCGATGCGGGCGCTGATCCGCCGCACCCACGACGTACGCCGCTTCGAGCCGCGCGGCGACGCCGCCTCCGGCGGGGACTGGGATGCGGCCGCATCCCGGCTGGGGTGAGGATGGGGGACATGCGGGTCGCGCTGATGGTCACGTGCATCAACGACGCCCTCTACCCCGACACCGGCAAGGCCGTCGTGACGCTGCTGCGCCGCCTCGGCGTCGAGGTCGAGTTCCCGGCGGGCCAGACGTGCTGCGCCCAGCCGATGGTCAACACCGGCTACCTCGACGAGGCGGTGCCCGTCGTACGCAACTTCGTCGACACGTTCGCCGGGTACGACGCCGTCGTCACGCCGTCCGGCTCCTGCGCGGGCTGCGCGCGGCACCAGCACTCGATCGTCGCGCGGCGCTCGGGTGACGCGGGGCTGGCCGCCGCGGTCGAGGAGACGTCGCCGAAGGTCTACGAGCTGTCGGAGTTCCTGGTCGACGTGCTCGGCGTGACCGATGTGGGTGCCTACTACCCGCACACGGTGACCTACCACCCGACCTGCCACTCGCTGCGGATGCTCGGGGTCGGTGACCGGCCGCGGCGACTGCTGGAGAGCGTCCGCGGCCTGACGCTGCTGGAGCTGCCGGCGGCGGACCAGTGCTGCGGCTTCGGCGGCACCTTCGCCGTGAAGAACTCCGACACCTCGGTCGCGATGGGCACCGACAAGGTGCGGCACGTGCAGGACACCGGTGCGGAGGTCCTGGTCGCGGGCGACAACTCGTGCCTGACCCACATCGGCGGCCTGATGACGCGCCAGCAGTCCGGCGTGCGCCCGGTGCACCTCGCGGAGATCCTGGCGGCCACCGAGGCGGACCCGGCATGAGCGGCGGCACCTTCGTCGGGATGCCCGCCTTCCCGAAGGCCGCGCACGAGGCGCTCGGCAACGCCCAGCTGCGCCACAACCTCGCCCACGCCACCGGCACCATCCGTGCCAAGCGGCTCCGGCTCGTCGACGAGGTCAATGCGAACTCCTCCTGGGAGGAGCTCCGGCTCGCCGGCGCCGGGGTCAAGGAGTCGGCACTGGTCGACCTCGCCACCCATCTCGAGCGGCTCGAGGAGTCGCTCACCGCCAACGGCGCGACCGTGCACTGGGCTCGTGACGCTGCCGAGGCGAACGCGATCGTCGCGTCGATCGCGAAGGGCCACGGCGTTGACGAGGTCGTCAAGGTCAAGTCGATGGTGACCCAGGAGATCAACCTCAACGAGGCGCTCGAGGCCGAGGGCATCGCCGCCTGGGAGACCGACCTCGCGGAGCTGATCGTCCAGCTGGGCGAGGACCTGCCCTCTCACATCCTGGTGCCCGCCATCCACCGCAACCGCTCGGAGATCCGCGAGATCTTCCTCGCCAAGATGGCCGGGGCCGGCCGGCCCGCCCCCGAGGACCTGACCGACGAGCCGGCCGTCCTCGCCGCTGCCGCCCGGGCGCACCTGCGCGAGAAGTTCCTGCGCGCGAAGGTCGGCATCTCCGGTGCGAACTTCGCCGTCGCCGACACCGGGACGCTGGTCGTCGTGGAGTCCGAGGGCAACGGCCGGATGTGCCTGACGCTGCCCGAGGTGCTGATCTCGGTCGTCGGCATCGAGAAGGTCGTGCCGACGTGGGAGGGCCTGGATCCCTTGCTGCGCCTGCTTCCTCGATCCTCGACCGGCGAGCGGATGAACCCCTACACGTCGACCTGGTCCGGCATCACGCCCGGCGACGGCCCGCAGGAGGTGCACGTCGTGCTCCTCGACAACGGCCGCACCAACGCGCTCGCCGACGAGGTCGGCCGTCAGGCCCTGCGCTGCATCCGCTGCTCGGCCTGCCTCAACGTCTGCCCGGTCTACGAGCGCACCGGCGGGCACGCCTACGGCTCGGTCTACCCGGGCCCGATCGGCGCGATCCTGAACCCGCTGCTCAAGGGGCCGGGCGCCGACGAGCAGACCGACTCGCTGCCGTACGCGTCCTCGCTCTGCGGCGCCTGCTTCGAGGCCTGCCCGGTCCGCATCGACATCCCCTCGGTGCTCGTCGACCTGCGCGCCCAGGTCGTCGACGCCCATCGTGGCGGCGTCCCCAAGCTCGAAGCGGTCGCGTTCAAGGCGTCCGCGGTCGCGCTGTCGGACGCGCGCAAGCTCGCCTTCGGCGAACGCTTCACGCGCCTCGGTCTGCGCGTCGCCCGCCGCTTCGGCGCCTCGAAGTGGACGTCGTCCCGCGACCTGCCGCCCGCGCCGCCGGAGTCGTTCCGCGCCTGGTGGAAGCGCACCGACGGAGGTCGCCGATGAGCGCCCGGGACGACATCCTGCGCAGGGTCCGCGCCGCGCTCGACGGCGTCGAGCCCGGGTACGCCGTGCCGGCCGCGCCCCGCATCGCGCCGCTGGACGACGTCGTCGGCCACTTCGTCGAGCGGGTCGAGGACTACAAGGCCGTCGTGCAACGCTGCTCGCCCGCGGACCTCGCCGACCGCGTGACGGCGGCCCTGCCCGACGGAGCCCGGGTCGTCGTGCCCGCCGGGCTCTCGGTCGCCGTTCCCGGTGCCGACGAGGACGCCGGCTTCGGTGCGCACGAGCTCGACGGCTACGACGCCGTCGTCACCGAGGCCCGGGTCGGGATCGCGGAGACCGGGACGATCATCCTGGACCACGGGCCTGGTCAAGGGCGTCGAGCGATCTCGCTGGTCCCCGACCTCCACGTCTGCATCGTGCGGGCCGACCAGGTCGTGCCCGACGTTCCCGACGCACTGCCGCTCCTCGACCCCGCGCGGGCCCACACCTGGATCAGTGGGCCGTCGGCGACGAGCGACATCGAGCTCAACCGCGTGGAGGGGGTCCACGGGCCGCGGACGTTGGTCGTCATCGTCGTCGAAGCCGCTCCGTGACCATGGTCGACTCGGGCCGAACGCCCGCCGCTGCCGGCGGCTGGGACCCCAGCGCGGACGACGTCCGCATCCTCCAGCTGCTCTCGGAGGGGCACACGACCGACGTGATCGCGCGCCGGGTGGGCCTGTCCGAGCGCACTGTCCGGCGGCGGCTCCGGACCATCGCGGACGAGATCGGCGTGGACTCGACGATCGAGGCCGTCGTGTACGCCGTGCGGGCCCGCCTGATCTGAGCGGATCGGCGTCAGCGATTGAATCGTTCTCGCCGACCTGAGAACTTCCTGTGACCGGATGCGGTCAGAACCGTTGTGACGGCGGTCACGACGACCTACGTTGCCGTTTGCAACGTTTCAAATCCCCCCGTCGCAAGGAAGTCCTCATGTCTGCACCTCGAGCTCGCGCTCGTGCACATGGCCGCCTCGTCGCCCCGGTGGTGGCGCTCGGCCTGGGCCTGACCCTCGTCGTCCCCGCCTCGCTCGTGACGGCATCGTCCGCCGCCGCCGCCGCCGCCGCCGCCGTCGCCGCGCCGCTGACGGTCACCGGTCTCCAGACCAACGGCCGGACCGAGCCGCTCGGCATCCCCGGGGCCGACCCGAGCCTGAGCTGGAGGTCGGAGTCCTCGGCGCGCGGGGTCGTGCAGAGCGCCTACGAGGTGCGGGTCGCCAGCAGCGAGGGCGAGCTCTCGTCCGCAGACGTCTGGGACTCCGGCAAGGTCGGCTCCGACGACCAGACGGATGTCGTGTACGGCGGTCCCGACCTCACCGCCGGCACCCGCTACGTGTGGCAGGTCAAGGTGTGGGACGGGTCCGACGCGGCCTCCGCGTGGAGTGAGCCCGCCACCTTCGAGACCGGGCTCCTCGACGCGGCCGACTGGGGCGACGCCGACTGGATCGGCAAGTCCGCCAACGGCGAGGTGGACCGGTGGACGAACTACACCGCCGACATCGACTTCGACATCGACAAGCTGGCGCTGGGCGTGTTCGTCCGCGCCAAGGACACCGCCAACGCGTACATGTGGCAGATCTCGACCGCCGACGGCACCGGCGTCCCGAAGTTCCGTCCCCACAAGCGGGTCAACGGCGTCTACACGCTGCTCGACAACAAGCCGATCACCGGGATCACGTCGGCCCAGCTGCTGGAGGGCACGCACCGCCTGTCGGTCAAGGTCGACGGCAGCACCATCACGACCCTGCTCGACGGCACCCAGATCGACCAGCGCACCGACGCGACGTTCGCGAAGGGCTTCGTCGGCTTCCGCCAGGACTTCGCCAACGACGTCAACGAGTCCGCGGACATCAAGGCGGTCAAGGTCACCGCGCTGGGTGACGGCGGAGCGGCAGGCGACGTGCTGCTCGACACGGACTTCTCCGACGGCAACCCCTTCAACGGCGGCACCCTCACCGCCCAGGGCCTGCGCGTCGCCGATCGCAAGGACGTGCTGTGGCGCTCCCCGGACGCCAACAAGCCGCTGCTCCGCACGGAGTTCACGACCGAGCCCGGCAAGACCATCGAGTCGGCACGCGTCTACGCCTCGGCGCACGGCGTGTACGAGCTCGAGCTCAACGGCGAGAAGGTCGGTGACCAGTTCCTCGCTCCCGGGAGCACCGACTACCGCAAGCGGATCCAGTCCCAGACCTACGACATCACCGACCAGGTCCACGAGGGCGACAACGCCCTCGGCGCCGAGCTCGGCGACGGCTGGTGGGCCGGCAAGGTCGGCATGTGGGGCCCCGGCATGTTCGGGTCCTCGCTCGGCCTGATCGCCCACCTCCGGATCGACTACACCGACGGCACCCACCAGGTCGTGGACAGCGACGGCAGCTGGAAGAGCCACTTCGGCCCGTACGCCGCGGCCGACAACATCGACGGCGAGACCTACGACGCCAACGCCGAGCAGCCCGGCTGGGACCAGCCGGCGTTCGACGACGCCGCGTGGAACGACGTCACGGTGACGGGCTCCGACACGAGCACGCTGGTGCCCCAGCCCGACGAGCCGGTCCGCGTGACCGGCGAGCGTCCGGCGCTGTCGCGGGTGCCGTCGCCCGGCGTCGACAACGGCTACATCTACGACCTCGGTCAGAACATGGTCGGCGTCGCACGGATGCGCATCTCCGGAGTCGCCGGCCAGACCGTCAAGTTCCGGTACGCCGAGGAGCTCCGCGCGAACGGCGCGTTCTACGTCGGCAACCTGCGGGCCGCGAAGGTGACGGACTACTACACGTTCAAGACGACCGGCACGGTCGAGTACACCCCGAAGTTCACGCAGCACGGCTTCCGCTACATCGAGATCTCCGGCGCGGCGACCCCGCCCGAGATCGGCGACGTCACCGGTGTCGTCTGGGGCTCGGACCTCAAGGCGACCGGCACCCTGCAGACCTCGGACGCGATGCTGAACCAGCTGGTCAGCAACATCTCGTGGGGCCAGCGCGGCAACTTCCTGTCGATCCCGACCGACACCCCTGCCCGTGACGAGCGGCTCGGCTGGACGGGCGACATCAACGTCTTCGCCCCGACCGCGAGCTACCTGCGCGACACCCGCGCGTTCCTCTCCAAGTGGACCGCGGACCTGCGCGACTCGGCGTACGGCAACGGCAACCTGCCGGGCATCGCGCCGTCGGTGCCGACGATCGACCTGGGCAGCGGCCTGGGCTGGTCGGACTCGCAGATCACCGTCCCGTACGCCTCGTTCCACGCCCAGGGCGACACCGCGATCGTGCGCCAGAACTACGCGGCCATGCAGAAGTTCTTCACCTTCGTGCAGAACGGCGCGGGCGCCGACCTGATCGACTCGGCGCGCGGCAACTGGAACGACTGGCTCAACCTCGACGACAACACCGGGGTCGACGTGCTCGGCACCGCCTACTACGCCGAGGACGCGCGGATGCTCTCCGAGATGGCTGCGGCCATCGGCGAGGACGACGATGCGGCCGAGTACGCCGCATTGTCCGAGCAGATCCGCGACGCCTTCACCGACAAGCTGATCTCCGACGACGGCACGGTCGACGGCAACAGCCAGACGGCGTACGCCATGGCCCTCGGGATGGACCTGGTCACCGACCCGGCGCTGCGCGAGAAGGTCGGCCAGAGGTTCGTCGCCAAGCTCAAGACCAGCGACTTCCACCTGACGACCGGCTTCCTCGGCACCCCGTGGCTGCTGCCGGCCCTGACGAGCATCGACCGCACCGACCTCGCCTACACGATGATCCTCAAGAAGGACTACCCGTCGTGGGGCTACGAGATCCAGCACGGCGCGACCACGATGTGGGAGCGCTGGAACTCGATCGGTCCGGACGGCAGCTTCGGCGACGAGACCATGAACTCCTTCAACCACTACGCGTACGGCGCGGTGGGCGACTGGATGTACCAGAACATCGGGGCCATCAAGGCCCTCGAGCCCGGCTACCAGAAGATCCAGGTCAAGCCGGCGGTCGGCGGCGGCCTCACCCACGGGTCCGGCCACTACGACTCCGTGTACGGCGAGATCGCCACCGACTGGAAGACCGAGGGTGACGACCTCACCCTCTCGGTCGACGTGCCGGTGAACACCACGGCCGACGTGGTGCTCCCCGCCGCCAACCAGTACGCCGTCAGCGAGGGCGGGCACCTGCTCTCCGACGTCGACGGGGTCACCGACGTGGCCGCGGCCGACGACCTGGTGACCGTCACGGTCGGCTCGGGCCACTACGAGTTCGCGGTCACGGCCGCCAACGCCCGCCTCGGCTCGATCATCGAGTCCGTCGATGCCGTGAAGGCGCACGTCGACGACCTCGCCGGCAGTGCGGACCTGGAGTCCGCCGACGCCGAGCACCTCGACGGCGGGCTCGCCGACGTCCGCGACGACGTCTCGGCCGCGCTGCTCGCCGGGCTCGCCGAGGAGTCGACGACCCCCGACCTGCAGAGCGCCCTGGCCGGCGTGCAGGCCCTGCGCGGCTGGCTCGGGACCTCGGGTGCCGAGCAGTCGGTCCGTGCGGACCTCGACGGCCGCCTCGGCCAGGTCGAGGCGCAGCTGGTGCGGGCGCTCACGGTGAGCCTCGGCATCCAGGTCGCGCTGCCGCCGGTCTCCGGCTCGGCCCTGCCGGGCACGACCGTGTCCGGGACCATCGACCTCACCAACAGCGCGACGGGGCCGGTCACCGGGCTCGCCGCCGAGGTCTCCGTCGACGGCTGGGGGACGGCGAGCGCCTCGCTCGGCGCCCTCGCGGTCGGGGCGAGCGCCCAGCTCCCGGTCACCTTCGAGGTGCCGAAGCACGAGGCTCCGGGCGGCTTCGACGCCGACCTGACCCTCACCTTCACCGTGGGCGGGCAGCAGCTGACGCTCACGGACACCACGGCCGACTGGGCCACGGTCACGTCGGGCCTGACGATCGGGACGGCCACCGCCACGATGGACGGTGCCGACCCGGTGGAGCACGCCACCCTGGCCGTGCCGGTCACCAACGACGGCAACGCGGACGTCACCGCCCACGTCGCCGTGACCCTGCCGGCGGGATGGAAGAGCGTCCCGTCCGACCGGGTGACCATCCCGGCCGGCGGCACCGTCACGGCCGAGGTGCCGGTCGTGGTCCCGCTGGACTTCGTGTCCGGTCCGGTGGCGACGACGATCGACGTACGACGGGCCGGGGTCAGCCTGGTCTCCGTCGACGCCAGCCCCGCGTTCGACCTGGCGACCCCGCCGACCGTGGACGCGGTCGACCACGTCGACTTCGGCAACACCGCCTCGGAGAACGCGCACGGCCTGCAGGCGTCCGCCAGCAGCGGCACCAACACCGAGGCGGGCCTCACCCGGCGCTACGCCAACTCGGCCAACCCCGGGGCCTGGTACTCCGCGACGGTCGACGTGACGCCGAACAAGCCGTTCATCCTGCGTGGCGTCGAGACCTTCGACGGCGCGCGCACCAAGAAGTACCACGTGTACGTCGACGACGTGCTGGTGAAGACCCAGCTGGTGCCACGCGCCGAGACGGGCGCCGGCACGAAGGTCTACGACCTGCTGGTCGACGACCCGGCCGTGCTGGCCAACGACGGCAACGTGCGGGTCAAGTTCGAGTACCCCACGGACGCCAGCGGGTTCTTCGACCCCTCGATCGCGGACCTGTGGGTCCTCGAGGTCGGGGCCGACACCCAGGCTCCGGACGTGTCCGCGACGACCACCTCCGGCACCGTCGGCGACGCCGGCTGGTTCCGGGGCGACGCCACCGTGGCGGTCACGGCCGCCGACAACCGGGACGACGCTCCGGCGGTCGAGACCGGCGACGGTGCGTCCTGGCAGTCGTACGTCGGGCCCCTGACGGTGTCCGGTGACGGCAAGCACGAGGTGTCCTACCGGTCCTCGGACCAGGCCGGCAACGCCTCGGGGACCCGGACCCTGCCGGTGTGGATCGACCAGACCGCACCGCAGACGACGCTGGCCGCCACCCGTGGCGCCGGCGTCGAGGGTGCGGACTCGGCCACGCTGTCCTTCGCCGCGACCGACGCCCTCAGCGGGGTGGCGCAGACCGTCTACCGCGTCGACGGTGGCGCCTGGGCGACGCTGGGTGCCGGGCCGGTCACGGTGCAGGGCTTCGGCGAGCACCTGGTCGACTTCGCCTCCACGGACGTGGCCGGCAACCCGGAGGTGGTCCGTCACCAGACGGTCGACCTCGCGGACGTCGACGCGATCGCGGCCCTGGTCGCACCGCAGGTCACCGGTGTCGCGAGGTACGGCGCGCGGCTGACCGCCACGACCGGCTCCTGGAACACCAAGGGCCTGAGCTACGGCTTCCAGTGGCTGCGCGATGGTGTCGCGGTGTCCGGCGCGACCTCGTCGTCGTACCTGCTGGGTGCGGGTGACGTCGGCAAGCGGATCTCGGTGCGGGTCACGGCGACCAAGGCCGGCAAGGCGCCCGGGACCTCGGACTCGACCGCCACGGCCAAGGTCGCGAAGGCGACCTCGGCCACCAAGGTCTCGGTGAGCCCGACCAAGGTCAAGAAGGGCAAGCCGGTGCTGGTCAAGGTCACGGTGGCGTCGTCGCCCACCGCGACCGGCAGGGTCACGGTCCGCGTCGACGGCAAGGCGGTCAGGACCCTGTCCCTCAAGGCCGGCAAGGCCTCGGTGAAGGTCGTCGTGAAGAAGGCGGGCAAGCACAAGGTGACGGCCGTGTACGCCGGATCCGCGGCGGTCGCCGGCTCCACCTCGGCGGCCAGCACGTTCAAGGTCGGCTGACCTGAGCAGGCCCGGAGATGTAACGCGGCGTTACATCTCCGGGCCCGGCTCGTTGTGCTCGGTGTGAAACCGTCCCTGGCCGCCCTGCTCGCCCCGCTCCTCGCCGCGTCCGCGCTGGTCCTGCCCACCGCGCCCGCGACCGCTGCCGCACCGGTGGCCGACCGGGCCGCGTGGCAGCCACGGGCGGCGACGTACCCCGGCACGGTCACCCGGACCGACCTGGCGATCCCGATGTCCGACGGCACCGTGCTCCGCGGCGACCTGGTGCTCCCGGCGAAGGCCGACGGCACCGCGGTCGACAAGCGCCTCCCGGTGATCGTCACGATCACGGCGTACAACAAGTCGTCGGGCAGCGTCAGCGGCGGCCTCACCGGCTCGGCCCCCGACTACCTGGTGGAGCGCGGCTACGCCCACCTCACCGTCGACGCCCGCGGCACCGGCAGCTCCGAGGGGCAGTGGGGCGCGTTCAGCCGGCGCGAGGACAAGGACGCCGGCGAGATCGTCGAGTGGGCCCACTCGCGCAAGCGCCCGTGGAGCGACGGGCGGATCGGCATGAACGGCCCGTCGTACCTCGGGATGAGCCAGATCTTCGCTGCCGGCGCCCGGCCCGCGGGGCTCAAGGCGATCTTCCCGCAGGTGCCGGCCGCGGATGTCTACCGTGACGTCGTCGCGTCCGGCGGCCAGGTCGACGTGGGGTTCATCCCGCTGTGGCTCGGCCTCGTCACCGGCACCGGTGTCATCCCGCCCGCCGTCACGGCCACCGACCCCGAGTCCGGGTTCGGCGCCCTCATCGACCACCTGTCCGCCGTCGGCACCTTCACGCTGCCGCTGCTGCTCGACGCGGTGGCCGGTGGCGACTCGGCGTACGACGGGAAGTTCTACCGCGACCGCTCCCCGGGCCGCGTCATCAACCGGGTCACCGTGCCGACCTTCCTGGTCGGCGGTGAGTTCGACATCTTCCAGCGCGGCACGCCGCTGCTCTTCGAGAACCTCCAGCGCCGGGGCGTCCCGACCAAGATGATCATCGGCCCGTGGGACCACCTCGAGGGCTCGTCGGCCGCGGACATCGACCGGGCCGGCTACGGGACGCTCGACGAGCTGCAGCTGCGGTGGTTCGACCGCTACGTGCGGGGTGTGAAGGACGCGTCCCTCGACACCGACATCCCGCCGATCACCTACTACGAGCAGGGCAGCGGCCACTGGACGAAGGCCCAGCACTGGATGGGCAAGCAGCACGCCGAGAGCTTCCGGCTCACCGGCTCCGCGGCGGCGGGTGGGGGCATCGGCAGGCTGACCCAGGGTCGGGTCGTCGCGGGCAAGGCCTACGTCCCGCCGGTCCCGGTCTCCGGGCTGTGCACACGCTCGACCAACCAGTGGACGGCGGGGCTGCCGGAGGCGGCCCTCGCCGACCTGCCCTGCTGGTCCGACAACGCGCCCAACGACAAGACCGGTGTGGTCTTCCAGACGGACCCGCTGACGAAGGCGCTGCGGCTGCGCGGTCCGATCAACGCGCGGCTCTACACGTCCAGCCTCAGCGGCGACGGGATGCTCTCGGTCTCGGTGTCGGACGTCGCACCCAACGGCAAGGTCACCCGGTTGACCGGCGGCTGGCAGGTCGTCTCGCAGCGCGCGCTGGACCGCTCGCGCACGCGCTTCCTCGACGGCCAGGTGCTCCAGCCCTTCCACCCCTTCACCCAGGCGTCCAAGAAGCCGCTGGCCAACGGCCAGGTCGCCCCGGTCGACGTGGAGGTCTTCCCGACCGCCGCGAAGATCGCGAAAGGTCACCGGCTGCGGATCGCGATCCAGTCCTTCGACGTGCCGCACCTGCTGCCGTCGGTGCCCGACCTGCCGAGCACGCTGACCGGGCTGACGATCCACAACTCGGCGACCTACCCGTCGGTGCTCACGATCCCCGGTCTGTGAGCCGGGTCAGGAGGGCGAGCAGGCGCTGACGGTCGCGGGCGGGCAGCGCCTGCACGAGGTGCCGGCGTACGGCGTCCGCGTGCACGGGGCGGGCCCGCACCGCCGCTGCGCGCCCCATCGTGGTCAGCCGGACCTCGACGCCGCCGGGCACGTCGGTGCGGTTGACGAGTCCACGCTCCGCCATCCGCCGGAGGTGATGCGACAACCTGCTGCGGTGCCAGCCCGTCGCGGCCGCGAGGTCGCTCTGCCGCAGCCGCGTGCCCTCCGCATCCTGTAGACGTGTCAACACGGTGACGTCCGGCTCCGAGAGCCCGGTCGCTGCGGCGACGTCGGCGCTCACCTGCGACAACGCCTCGGCCGCGGCGACCCACGCCGCCCAGAGCGCGGCCTCGTCGTCGGTCAGCGGCTCCACGGGCCCACCCTACGGGTGGACGTTGTCGTGTCAACGTCGCGATGAGTTCGCCGTCGTACGCCGGTCTGCCCCCGCATGCCCATCCTCGACTTCGCCCACGCGACCGACGCTGTCTCCGCGGTGCTCGACGGCATCCGCGACGACCAGCTCGCCGACCCCACTCCGTGCCCCGACTGCACCGTCGCCGACCTGCTCCAGCACGTGAGCGGCCTGGCGGCCGCGTTCACGTACGCCGCGCGCAAGGCGCCGGTGCCTGCTGGTGGCAGCCAGGCGACCTTCGACGCCTCCCTGCTGTCGCCCGGGTGGCGGACCGAGATCCCCGCCGCGCTCGCCGGCCTGGCCGAGGCCTGGGCCGACCCGGTGGCGTACGACGGGCTCACGATGGCCGGCCCGATCGAGATGCCGGCCGACATCGCGGCCCTGGTGGCGCTCGACGAGGTGGTCGTGCACGGGTGGGACCTGGCCCGCGCGGCCGGCCTGCCCTACGACCCCGACCAGGCCGCCGTCCTCGCCTGCCTGGGCTTCGCCACCAGCTTCACGCCGCCGCCCGACGCCGGCGCCGGCCCCTTCGGCCCGCCCGTGCCCGTCCCCGACTCCGCGCCCGCGCTCGACCGGCTCGCCGGTGCCACCGGTCGGGACCCCGGGTGGGCGCCGTCTCGCTTGTAACGCGGGGTTAGGACCACTGGTGACCCCGTTCGAACGGGGTGCCTAGTGGTCCTAACCCCGCGTTACAGCGGTCGCGGCCCCCGCGCACCCCGCCTGAT
Source organism: Nocardioides sp. Root1257 (assembly GCF_001425175.1). Taxonomy (GTDB): domain Bacteria; phylum Actinomycetota; class Actinomycetes; order Propionibacteriales; family Nocardioidaceae; genus Nocardioides. The sequence continues at coordinate 29,147 of NZ_LMDV01000004.1, forward strand.
TTCGTCCCGCCCGGACCCCTCCGGTAATCTTCCGCGCGGTGGCGTGTCCGAGCGGCCGAAGGTGCAACACTCGAAATGTTGTGTGGGGTCAAACCCACCGTGGGTTCAAATCCCACCGCCACCGCCAGTGAACGCCCCGGGTCCTCGATCCGGGGCGTTCGGCGTTCCCGGGCCTGTTGTCGGGCCGCGTCGGTGCAGGTCGAGAATGTGCGCATGCCGATCTTCGAGTTCGAGGGCAAGCGCCCCACCGTCCACCCCGACGCCTTCGTCGCCCCGACCGCGACCCTGATCGGCGACGTGACCGTCGAGAAGGGCGCGAGCATCTGGTACGGCGCGGTGCTGCGCGCCGACATCTGCACGATCGTCATCGGCGAGGGCGCCAACATCCAGGACAACTCGGTCCTGCACGCGGCGCCCGGCACCAGCCTCGTCGTCGGCCGGAACTCGACCGTCGGCCACGGCTGCGTCGTGCACTGCGCCGAGGTCGGCGAGCAGGCGCTGATCGGCAACGGGTCCACCCTGCTCGACGGCGCGAAGGTTGGCCCCCGCACGCTGGTCGCCGCCGGCTCCGTGGTCACCCCTGGCACCGACCTCCCCGGCGGGATGGTCGTCGCCGGCATCCCCGCCAAGCCGACCAAGCCGATCGAGGGGACGTCGTCGGAGTTCTGGGTCGAGCAGAACCCGCCGTACTACCAGGAGCTCGCGCAGCGGCACGCCGCCGGCGCGAGCGAGGTCGAGGCGGCGTCATGACCGTGCGGGTCGAGGTCGACGGAGCGGTGACGACGGTCGTCGTGGACCGTCCCGAGGCCCGCAACGCCGTCGACGGCCCGACCGCCGCGGCGCTGGTCGAGGCGTTCCGCGCCTTCGACGCCGACGACAGCCAGAGCGTCGCAGTCCTGTACGGCGAGGGCGGCACGTTCTGCGCGGGCGCCGACCTCAAGGCGATCGGGACCGAGCGCGGCAACCAGGTGACCGAGGACGGCGACGGCCCGATGGGCCCGACCCGGATGCGGCTCTCGAAGCCGGTGATCGCGGCGATCGACGGGTACGCCGTCGCGGGCGGCCTCGAGCTCGCGCTCTGGTGCGACCTGCGCGTGGCCGGGGGCGACGCGATCCTCGGGGTCTTCTGCCGGCGCTGGGGCGTGCCGCTGATCGACGGCGGCACCGTCCGGCTGCCTCGCCTGATCGGCGCGAGCCGGGCCATGGACCTCATCCTCACCGGCCGTCCGGTCGACGCCTGGGAGGCCGAGCGGATGGGCCTGGTCAACCGGGTGGTCCCGGCCGGCCACGCCCGCGCCGAGGCGGAGGCGCTGGCCCGCACCCTGGCCGCGCTTCCCCAGGCCTGCTTGAGGAACGACCGCCTCTCGATGCTCGAGCAGGAGGGCCTGACCGAGGAGGACGCGCTCGCCGCCGAGTACCGGCACGGCCTGGCCTCGCTCGAGGCCGGGGCGCTCGACGGCGCGGCGCGGTTCGCGGCCGGCGAGGGTCGGCACGGAGCCTCCTAGGCCTTGCCCCTCCGCGGCGGCTCGTCCAGGCACACCGCGACCACGCTCCCGGCCCGAGCCAGGGCGAAGACCCCACGGTCGTAGGCGATCAGGCGCAGGTGACCGTCGGGGGTGCGGACCAGCACGGACGCCGGCTCGTCGTCGGCGAAGCCGGTCGTCGAGCAGTCGTGGCGGTCGAGCACCCGCTGCACGGTGCCGGGCGGGTCGGCGGTGACCGCGAGCGGGCCCCCGCCCTCGTCGTACGGCCCGGCCCAGAGACCGGCCAGCAGGACGAGGGACAGGAGCCCCGCGCGGATCACGAGGAGCGTGTGTGGGAGCCGGTGGGGCATCGGAACCTCCTCGTACGGTGCCTCCCGCGTCCGTCCCCCCAGGGCGGGCGCGGTCCTCCCATCCGGTCAAACGACGATGTGCGCCCGGGGGTACGCGAAGATGGGGAACATGCCGCAGCCGAACCCCTGGTTCTCCTCGCCCGCCGACGCCGCCACCCGGTTGGCGGAGGCGGGCTACCTCGCCGACCCGACGACCGCGACCACGGCGTACCTCGCCGGTGCGCTCGAGAAGCCGCTGCTCGTGGAGGGGCCGGCCGGCGTCGGCAAGACCGAGCTGGCCAAGGCGGTCGCGACGGTGACGGGCGCCGAGCTGGTGCGGCTGCAGTGCTACGAGGGCCTCGACGAGGCGCGCGCCCTGTACGAGTGGAACTACAAGAAGCAGCTGCTGCGCATCCAGTCCTCGCAGGGCTCCGACCAGGAGTGGTCGGCCACGCACGACGACATCTTCACCGACGAGTTCCTGCTGACCCGCCCGCTGCTCACCGCCATCCGGCGCGAGGAGCCGACGGTGCTGCTCATCGACGAGGTCGACAAGACCGACGTCGAGGTCGAGGGGCTGCTGCTCGAGGTGCTGTCGGACTTCCAGGTCACCATCCCCGAGCTCGGCACCGTCGCCGCCGTACGCCGTCCCTTCGTGGTGCTCACCTCCAACGCGACCCGCGAGCTGTCGGAGGCGGTGAAGCGGCGCTGCCTCTACCTGCACCTGGACTACCCGGACGCCGAGCGTGAGCGGGAGATCGTGACGTCGCAGGTGCCCGACCTGGAGGAGCGGGTCGCCGTACGCCTGGTGGAGACCATCACCCGGCTGCGGGAGCTCGAGCTGAAGAAGGCGCCGTCGATCGCCGAGTCGGTCGACTGGGCGCGGACGCTGGTGGCGCTGGAGATCGGCGAGCTGGACGACAAGGCGATCGCGGACACCCTCGGCGTCGTGCTCAAGCACGCGTCCGACCAGGCCAAGGCCGTCAAGGAGCTGAGACTCCGCTCATGACCTCGGGACTCGTCGACCGACACATCTCCTTCCTGGAGGCGCTGCGCGCCGCCGGGCTGTCGGTGTCGCTCGCCGAGGACCTGGACGCGATCGCGGCGCTGTCGGCGCTGCCGTGGGACGACCGGGCGACGATCCAGGCGGGGTACGCCGCGACGCTGGTCAAGAAGCAGACCCAGCGGCCGACCTTCGACGCGCTGTTCGACGTCTACTTCCCGCGGATGGTGGGCGACGGCGTCGCGGGCCGGCGCGACGACGCCGACGCGGCCGACGGCGCGGTGCGTGACAACGCGGCGGCGCTGGCCGCCTTCCGTGAGGAGCTCGCGGACGCGCTGGCCGAGGGCGACGAGCAGGCCATGCTGGAGCTCGCCGCGGAGATGATCGCGCGCTTCGGCGCGATGCCGGGTCGTGGTCCGGGACTGTCGTCCTGGTCGGCGTACACCGCGATGCAGCGGGTGTCGCCGTCCGAGCTCGTCGACCGGATCGTGCAGGCCCTGGTGGGGGACGGGCGCCTCGACGACGAGGCCCGGCGCGAGGCCGGTCGCCGGATCGGCGGCTTCACCGCGATGGTCGAGGCGGATGCCCGGCGCCGGATCGCGGAGGAGAAGGGCCCCGAGCACGTCGCCAACGTCGCGATCAAGCCGTCGATCGACCGGCTCGACTTCACGGCTGCGCGCCGCTCCGACCTGGAGCAGATGCGCCGCGAGATCTATCCGCTCGCGCGGCGGCTCGCCACCCGGCTCACCCAGGAGCACCACGCGAAGCGCCGCGGGCCGCTGGACTTCCGGCGCACCGTGCGCGCGTCGATGTCGACCGGCGGCGTACCCCTGACGACCCACCACAAGCCGAAGCGGCCGCACCGCACCGAGCTCGTCGTGCTCTGCGACGTCAGCGGCTCGGTCGCGAACTTCGCGCAGTTCACGCTGCTGCTGGTCTACGCGCTGCGCGACCAGTTCGAGAAGGTCCGCGCCTTCACCTTCATCGACCACGTCCACGAGGTCACCGAGCACTTCGTCCCCGGCGCGGACCCCGCCGACGTACTGACCGAGCTCGCCGCCAGCACCGCCCACGCCGCGCTGTGGGGGCGCACCAACTACGGCCGGGCGCTGGCGAAGTTCGAGGAGAACCACGCCGACGCGCTGGGCCCGAAGTCGTCCCTGCTGATCCTCGGCGACGCGCGGTCCAACTACAGCGACCTGAACCTCGACGTGCTCAAGCGCCTGTCCGGGTCCGCCCGTCATGCGTGGTGGCTGAACCCGGAGCACCGTCGGCACTGGGACACCGGCGACTCCGCCGCCACGAGGTACGGCGAGGTGGTGCCGATGGTCGAGTGCCGCAACCTCGTCCAGCTCGGCGAGTTCGTGCACGACATCCTCTGACGTGGCGGTGCCGGGCGGCGGTGAGCTGGCAACCTTTTCGGCGGCTCGACCGGGCAGAAACGGTTGCTTGCTCACCGCCGCCCGGCGTCACCGCGCGCGCACGACCTGGAACACCTGGCTGGTCACCTGCGCGGAGCCGCCGAGGAACCCGCGCTCGCGCAGGCCCGCCCGCTCGGCGACGAGCGACGGGTCGCCCGAGGCGTCGACGGCGGCGGCCCCGGCCTCGTAGTGCCCGTAGCCGTGGGCGCCCACCACGGTCGTGTCGTGGCCGTCGGTGAAGGCGACGGTCGTCTGCTGGGTGCTGTCCGGGTTGTCGGTGCCGTCGAGGAGGGGGACGACGTCGCCACGATGCTCGAGCGAGAGCACGTGGACGCCGTCGGGGAAGCCGTCCACCTGGGCCGTCGGAGACCCGGCCGTCACGACGTCGGTGATGGTGAAGCCCGTGTCGCGACTGGCGAGCGCGGCGGCCTCCATCCCGCCGAGGGAGTGGCCGACCAGCAGCACCGGCTCGTGAGGCCCGATCCCGGCCCGGCGCATCGCCTCGAGGATGCCGCGCTGGTACGACGTGGGCTCGCCCGCGGCCGAGCGCAGGTCGGAGCCGAGGTCGCGGACGTCGTCGTCCTGGGTCCAGGGGAGAGTTCCGAGGTCGTCGGTGCCGGGCACGTAGACGATGTGCCGCGCACGGTCGGTGCCGCCGTCGAGGGTCTGCACCTCGAGGGTGCCGTTGTCGCGGGAGTCCGGGTCGGGCGACAGTGCGGCCACCTGGGCGAGGTGGCCGACCAGGCCCTCGACCGAGTCGGGCTGACGGTCGCGGGCGGCGACGCCGAGGTCGGGTCGCCGGGTCGTGACCGGGTCGCCGTCGTCGTACGCCGTCGCGAGCAGTGCCGTGGCCGCCCGGTTGCCGGGGACGGGCACGCCGCTCAGTCCGGTGAGCAGCCCGCCGCTGCCGTTGACCGCGTGCTGGACCGCGCCGGGGTGCCCGACCAGCCAGCGCTGCACGCCACCGCCGAGGCGGGCGCGGGCGTCGGGCGGGAGCACGCCGACGACCCCCGCCAGCGCCGGGCCGGCGCAGCGCAGGGAGAGGCCGGCCACCAGGCCGAGGCGCCAGTCGACGGCCTCGATCGCGAGGTGCGTCGCCTCGTCGCTCGCCTCGAGGGCGAGGACGGCGGCACGCACGAGGCGCGCGTCGGCCTCCCAGGCCAGCACCCCGGGCAGCAGCCCGGCCGGGCCGGTGACCGCCGCGACCACGGCGGCCTCGGCAAGCGCGAAGGTCGGCGGCGAGAGCGGCGCGGACGAGGTGAGGTCCGGGTCTGCGAGTGCCCGGAACCCGTCGCCGGCCCAACCGCGCAGCTCGTCGCCGGTCCGGTCGAGCGTGTCGGCCAGGGCGCGTACGGCGGCGTACATCGCCTCGATGCCGTCTGCCCCGCCGCTGACGTTCGTGATCTCCGCGCCGCTCACAGCAGGCTCCCGATCTCGCGGACGGCCCGGTTGACCGCGCCACCCGCGACGGCGGCCACCGCGTCGACCGCTCGGGCGTGGCGGAGCAGGGCATCGGCTGCGTCGTCGTGCAGGTCGGCCGTCGCGGCGAGCGTCGTCAGCCGGGCCGCGACCTGGCGGCGCATCGCCTCGGCGGACCGGCCCTGCCACGGCACGTCGTCGGCCCGTCGTCGTACCCGGGCGGCCTCGGCCCGGATCTCCTGCGCGCGTTCGCGCATCCGCCCCGCGAGGTGTCGAATGCCGGTCGTGTCGGTGAGCATGTCGTCCCCCTTCGTCGTGGGGAGAGGCTCGCCGGGCCGCGGTTGTGGAGAAACCTCAGCGGTCGAGGGCTGTGGACAGCCGCTCGAGCGCCTCCTCGATCTCGCTGCCCGGACCCGCGAAGCTGAGCCGCACGAAGCGACCCCCGTCGACCGTGTCGAAGTCGATGCCGGGGGCGAGGGCGACGCCCGCGGTCGTCAGCAGGTGGTGGCAGAACGCCATCGTGTCGTCGGTGAGGTGGCCGACGTCGGCGTACACGTAGAACGCGCCGTCGGCCGGCGCGAGGTCGGTGATGCCGAGCTTCGGGAGACCGTCGAGCAGGAGGCGGCGGTTGTCGGCGTAGCGCGCGACGTGGCCGTCGAGCTCGTCGTACGACGCGTCGTCGAAGGCGGCGAGGCAGGCGCGCTGGGCGATCACCGGCGGACAGATCGTGAAGTTGCCGGTGAGCACGTCGACCGCGCGACGCAGCCGGTCGGGGACCAGCATCCAGCCGATCCGCCAGCCGGTCATCGAGAAGTACTTGCTGAAGCTGGAGAAGACCACGGCGTCGCGGCTGGTCTCCCACGCGCTCCGGGCCAGGTGCGCCCCGTCGTTGACGAGAGGGGCGTACTCGATGCCGTGGTAGATCTCGTCGGAGATCAGCTGGATCTGCTGCTCCTCGCAGTACGCCGCGAGCGCGGCCAGCTCGCTGGGCAGCAGCATCGTGCCGGTCGGGTTCGCCGGGCTGGCGACGACCAGCCCCTTGATGTCACCCAGGTCCCGGACCTGCTCGACCGTCGGCTGGAAGCGGGTCTCCGGGCCGGTCGGGATCTCGACGACCTCGCAGCCGAGCGCGGTCAGGACGTTGCGGTAGCAGGGGTAGCCGGGGCGCGCCATCGCCACCCGGTCGCCGACCTCGAACGCCGCCAGGAACGCCAGCAGGAACCCGCCGCTGCTGCCGGTGGTGACCACGACCTCCTCCGGGCTGACCTCGATCCCGTGCGTCCGCCGGTGGTGGCCCGCGATCGCCTCGCGCAGCTCGAGGATGCCGGCCGCCGGCGTGTAGCCCAGCGGGTCGCCGGAGTCGAGCAGCCGCTTGGCCTCCTCGCGCACCGGCACCGGCGCCCCGGTCATCGGCTGCCCGGCCAGCAGGTTGAGCATGTCGCCGTGGGTGCGCTGCCGCGCCGCCGACGCCGCCAGCAGGTCCATCACGTGGAACGGCGGCACGTTGGCCCGGCTGGCCACCTGGAACCGGTCGGTCATGGGGGCGAGCGTACGGGTGCGGGTTTCACCGGTCAGCCGCCGAAACCCGCATGACGCGCCGTGACCGCACGGCGCGGCGCGCGGGTTTTGACGGTCAGCCGGTGAAACCCGCAGCGTGTCGGCCGGCCCGCCGCCCGAAGAACGACCCCTCGCCGAGCTGGGTGCCGGAGCAGTAGCCCTTGCCGTCCTGGGCGATGTTGGAGGCGCACGCGCCGGCGGCGTACAGGCCCGGGATGACGGAGCCGTCGGCGCGCAGCGCCTCGCCGTCCACCGAGGTCCGGATGCCGCCGAGGGTGAACCCGGCATAGATCGCCTTGCCGAGCCGCAGGTCGAAGACCGCCCACGGGCCGGTGCCCTGCGGCGCCAGCCACTCGGCACCCTTGTGGAGGTCGACGTCCTCGCCGGCCTCCGCCATCTCGTTGTAGCGCGCCAGGGTCTTCTCGACCGACCCGGCCGGGAGCCCGATCGACTCCTCGAGCTCGGCGATGGTCTCGAAGCCGTCGATCAGCGGCACCAGCGGGAACTTCGGGTACTCGACGTGCTCGCTGTCGACGATCAGGTACGCCGCGTGGTCGGGCTGCTCCATCACGAACTGCGACGTCCGCGAGTGGTAGCAGTCCTCGCTGACGAACCGCTCGCCCTGCCCGTTGACGATGAAGCCCGTCATCAGCGCGGACGGCGGGTAGAACGGCGCCGTGATGAACGGCTCCTCCATGTGCTTGAGCTCGGCCCCGACCGAGGCGCCGAGGCGGATGCCCAGCCCGTCGTCGTACGTCGAGCCGAGCGTGAAGGGCTTCTCCGCGAGGGCGGGGGTGTACGCCGCGACCATGTCGGGGTTCATCACGAACCCGCCGGCGGCGACCACCACCGACGATGCCGCCACGACCCCGGTCTCCTCGAACGAGCGCCAGGCGACGCCGACCACGGCGCCCTCGGCCGTGGCCACGAGGTTCGTCGCCCCCGTCTCGTAGCGGACCTCGACGCCGGCCTCCTCGACGCGGGCGCGCAGCAGGTCCATCACCATCTTGGTGCCCTCGGTGTCGCCCGGCACCGGCACCTTGTGGCCGCGCGGCGCCGGCACGGCCTCCTGCTTGAACGGCCAGACCTTCTCGTTGCCGGTGAACATCAGCCCCTGCGTCCCGGGCTGGATCACCGCCTTCTCCGGGTAGTAGGAGCGCTCGAACTCGAAGCCCAGCGCCTCCAGCCAGTCGAAGTGCTCGACGGAGCCGTCGCAGTACGCGCGGATCTTGTCGTGCTCGGGCTCCTTCGAGACGGAGACGAGGTACTTGTACATCTCGTCCGCCGAGTCCTCCCAGCCCGTCGCCTGCTGCACGGCGGTGCCGCCACCGAGGTAGAAGTGCCCACCGGACATCGACGAGGTGCCGCCGTGCACGGCCGCGCGCTCGAGCAGCAGCACCCGCGCACCCGCTCGGGCCGCCTCCAGGGCCGCGCAGCCGCCGGCGATGCCGAAGCCGAGCACCACCACGTCGTACCGCTCGGCCTCGGCCGGCAGCACGGAGGCGTCGAGGAGCTCGGGGTGGGCCGTACCGTCGGAGGTCATGGGGCAAATCTAGAACAAGTTCCAGTCTCGTGGGATGCTGTCCGACGTGCTCACGCTCATAGACTCCGATGGCAGAGTGCACGAGCTCCCGACCTGGGCGGCGTACGTCGACGCCGAGGCGCTGACCGCGGCGACGGGGTGGAGGCTGCGCAGCGTCGGGCTCTGCAAGAACGACGTCTGCGTGCCGCTCTTCGGCCGCGAGGTCACCTCGCCCGAGGACGCCGGCCTCATCGACCTCGACGCCTGGGCCGCGGCGCTGGACCAGCTGATCGTGCACGACGACGACCACGAGGTCGTCGCGCTGGTGCCGTCGGCCGGGTGGCGGCGGACGGTCGCGGCGTCCGGGAAGGCGCCGCCGCTCGACCTGGCCGACGTGGACGGACGCCCGGTGTCCTTCGACGACCTCTCCGGCAGCAAGCGGGTGCTCGTCGCCTGGGCGTCGTGGTGCGGGTGCCGCCACGAGCTCGGCGGCTGGCAGCACCTCCAGGACGAGCTCGCCGACGCGGGGCTGAGGGTGTTCTCGGTCGCGCTCGACGCCGACCCCGAGGACTCCCGGCCGTGGATCGAGGCCGCTGCGCCGTCGTACCCCGTCGCGGTCGACACCGCGCACCTGACCGCCGAGAGGTACGGCATCACCAACGTCCCCTCCGTCGTGTGGATCGACGAGGACGACCGCATCGTGAAGCCTCCGACGATCGCCCCGGGCGACGACGGGTTCGTCGAGTTCACGCAGATCCCGGCCGACCAGCACCACGACCTGTTGCGGGCGTGGGTGCGCGACGGCGTGCTGCCGGACGGCGCCGGTGCCGAGGTGGCCGAGCGCACCGACGACGAGCAGCGCGCGCTCGCCCACCGCCGCATCGCCCTGCACCACCGGCGGGCAGGTCGCACCGAGCCCGCGAAGCAGCAGCTGGCGCTCGCCGGGGAGCTGGCGCCGTGGGACTGGACCGTACGGCGGGGTGGGATCGCGATGACCGGGGGCGATCCGTTCCTCGGCGAGGAGTTCATCTCGTTCTGGGAGGAGTGGAACGCGTCCGGCCGTCCTGGGTACCGCCCGACCACCTGAGCCGTCGCCGATAGACTGCGGTCCCGCCGCCCCGACGAACGCCGAGGTGACCCGTGTCTTTCGATGTCCACGAGCTCGACACGTTCGTGCTCGTCGGATCTGCGGTCACGCTCCTGGCGATCCTCGCCGTCCGGCTCTCCTCGCGGGCCGGGCTCCCCAGCCTGCTGATCTACCTGCTCATGGGTGTCGCGCTGGGCGAGGCCAGCCCGATCGGCATCCACTTCGAGGACGCCGAGCTCGCGCACGCGCTGGGCTTCGCCGCCCTGGCGATCATCCTCGCCGAGGGCGGACTCACGACCAGCTGGCGCGAGATGCGTCCCTCGATCCGGCTCGGCGTCTCGCTGGCCACGATCGGCGTCGCCATGTCGGTGACCGTCGTCGCGCTCGGTGCCCACTTCCTGCTCGGGCTCCCGTGGGAGCTCGCCCTGCTGCTCGGTGCGGTGACCTCGCCGACCGATGCGGCCGCCGTGTTCTCGGTGCTGCGGGTCGTCCCGCTGCCGAAGAAGCTCACCGGGTCGCTCGAGGCGGAGTCCGGCCTCAACGACGCGCCGACGGTCGTGCTCGTCACGCTGGTGGCCTCGGGCGCCGTCGACGAGCACGGACCGCTGGCCCTCCTCGGCATCATCAGCTACGAGCTCGCGGCGGGCACCGCCATCGGGCTGGCGGCCGGCTTCGGTGGCGCCTGGGTGATGCGCCGCGCGGCGCTGCCGTCGTCCGGCCTCTACCCGCTCGCCGTCCTCTCGCTCACGTTCCTGGGGTACGGCGTCGCCACGTCCGTCCACGCCTCCGGCTTCGCCGCCGTCTACGTGTCGGCCCTGGTGCTCGGCAACATGGAGCTCCCGCACCGAGCGGCCACCCGCTCCTTCGCCGAGGGCGTGGCGTGGCTGGCCCAGATCGGGCTGTTCGTGATGCTCGGGCTGCTGCTCTCGCCGAGCCGGATCACGCTGGAGACCGTGGGGCTCGCCGTGGTGGCCGGCCTGATCCTGACCTTCGTCGCCCGGCCGCTCTCCGTCCTGATCAGTGCCGTCGTCCAGCCGATGCCCTGGCGCGAGCTGGGCTTCATCTCGTGGGCCGGCCTGCGCGGTGCGGTGCCCATCGTGCTGATGACCATCCCGCTGGCCGAGGGCATCGACCAGTCCGAGCGGCTCTTCGACATCGTCTTCGTCATGGTCGTCATCTACACGCTGCTGACCGGACCGACGCTGCCCCTGGTGGCGCGCGTCCTCAAGGTCGCCCGACGCTCCGAGCCCCGCGGGCTCGAGGTGGAGGCGGCGCCGCTCGAGCGGATCGCCGCGGACCTGCTCCAGGTGACGATCAGCCCGGCCTCGAAGATGCACGGCGTCGAGGTCGGCGAGCTGCGACTGCCACAGGGCTCGTCGGTGTCGATGGTGATCCGCGAAGGCCGGACGATCATCCCCGAGCAGCGCACCGTGCTCCGGCACGGCGACGACCTCCTGGTCGTCACCCCCCGCAAGCTGCGCGAGCGGACCGAGGAGCGGCTGCGCCAGATCAGCGCGCACGGTCGACTCGCGCAGTGGCTGGGCGAGAAGGACCGGCGTACCCGCCCTAGCTGACCGGCGGGCTGCAGATCTGGGCGTCGTCGGTCGCGCGGACGGCGCGACGCCCGGCGGACAGCTCCTTGAAGTCGTCGCCGACCACGACGGTGACGCCGACCCCCACGCCGTCGCGACGCTCGATGTCGACGTCGGGTCCGAGGTAGGAGGCGACCAGGCGTACGTCGGGGCTCTCCGGGTCGGTCGTCCAGATCGCGGCCGTCGACACCTTGGCCTTCGCGGCGTTGCCGGCCTGACCCTTGACGAAGCCCTCGTCGGTCAGCAGCCCCATGGTGCGTCCCGCGAGGCCCTCGCGCTGGCTGGCGTTGTAGACGCTCACGACGACCTGCTGGGGGAAGACCTTCTCGCCGGCGGCCACGTCGGTGTCGACGCAGATCGGGCTGTCGACCTTGGCCGGCAGCGGCTCCATGGTCGCGTGCCAGCCCCAGACGGCTCCGACGACCAGCAGCGCGCCGAGCACGACCAGGGTGACGGTCGTGCGCATCGCCTGACTCATCAGCCCTCCATCGTGTGCACGCGGGCGTGCAGGATGTTGCGCTGCTGGAGGGCGGCGCGGAGCGCGCGGTGCAGGCCGTCCTCGAGGTAGTACTCGCCCTGCCACTCCACGACGTGGGCGAAGAGGTCGCCGTAGAAGGTCGAGTCCTCGTCGAGGAGGGCGGCGAGCTGCAGGGTGTCCTTCGTGGTGACCAGCTGGTCGAGGCGGATCTGGCGCGGCGGCACGGCTGCCCAGCCCCGGGACGACAGCCCGTGGTCCGGGTAGGGCCTTCCGACCCCGACGCGCTTGAAGATCACGCGGCGACTATAACGACGACCCTCGTCCGGGGCGGGACCCGTGCGCCGGGGCCGTGGGTGCGACACCCCGCCCCGGCGGCGCGAGGGGGCGGCTCAGGCGGACCAGCGGATGGCGTCGTCGATGGTGTCGGCCAGTGCGTGCACGCCGCGCAGGTCGGTGCGCTCGACCATCAGGTTGGTCAGCGCCGCGGAGTGCCGCAGGCGCAGCAGGGCGCGCTGCTCAGCGACGCGGTCGATCGGTGTGTCGGTGGTGTTCTGCTCGTCCATCATGGCCTCCGGATCGGGTGTGGTGATCAGTGCGGTGTCCGGTCGTCGGTGGATGGGACGCCCGTTCGAGAACAAGATTGGATCGTTCAGATCGCCGGGAGGTTGACCCTGCGTTACAAGCAGGTCAAACGTTTCCGGTGTCGCTGGGGCCAGAACTGGAATACGTTCTAGTTTTGTGGACGACATCACCGCGATCAGCCAGCTGAAGTACCGCTACCTCCGCACCCTGGACACCAAGGCGTGGGACGAGTTCGCCGACTGCTTCCTCCCCGAGGCGACCGGCGACTACAACGGCCTGCTCTTCGACAACCGGGACGCGCTGGTGGCGTACATGAAGGAGAACCTCGGCGAGGGCTTCCTGACGATGCACCAGGTGCACCACCCCGAGATCGCGGTCGACGGCGACACCGCGACGGCGCGCTGGTACCTCCAGGACAAGGTGATCGTCCCGGCCTTCCAGTTCATGCTCGAGGGTGCGGCCTTCTACTCCGACCGCTACGCCCGGACGCCGGACGGCTGGCGGGTCGCCCACACCGGCTACCGCCGTACGTTCGAGGTGACCTACGACCTCAAGGACCTGCCCGGGACCAAGGTCAACGGGCCGGGGGAGCACACGCACGTCTGAGGGACCTCGACCGGCCTCAGGCCGGGGCACCTCACAGGCTCGGCTCGCTCCACGCCATCTGCACGACCTCGACGCCGCGGTCGCGGGAGACCAGACGGCCGCGGCCGGGCGGGGCGGGCTGGGGCTTCTGGTTGCCGAGGAGCGGGCCCTCCTCCGGGCTGCCGGAGAGCAGCAGGCCCGGCATCGCGAGGTCGCGCAGGCCCTGGATGACCGGCTCGTAGAGCGCGCGCGAGGCACCGCCCGAGCGACGGGCGACGACGACGTGCAGCCCGACGTCGCGCGCCTGGGCGAGCAACGGAGCGAGCGTGAGCGCCGGCGAGCCCTGCTGGGTCGCGACCAGGTCGTAGTCGTCGATGAGCACGTAGACCTCGGCGCCCGTCCACCACGACCGGCCGCGCAGCTGCTCGGGCGTGACGTCGGGCCCGGGGATCCGACCCTCGAGGTACGTCGCGAGCTCCTGCAGCCCGGGCTGTGCCTGGGTGCCGGAGGTCAGGTAGCTGAGGAGGTACTCGTCCGGCACCTCACCGAGCAGCGAGCGCCGGTAGTCGACGACCACCAGCTGCGCCTCTTCGGGGGTGCGGGTCCGCATGATCTCCTGCGCGTACGCCCGGAGCACGCCGCTCTTGCCGGACTGGCCGTCGCCGAAGATGAGCAGGTGCGGCTCGGCGTCGACGTCGAGCCCGATCGGGCCGAGGTCCTTCTCGTTGATGCCGAGCAGCAGCTCGCGGGGACCGGCACTCTGTGCCCCGAGGGCGCGAACGTCGTCGAGCGAGATGCGCTCGGGCAGCAGCCGCAGCTTCGGGCCGGCCGGGCCCGACCAGGCCGCGCTGACCTGCTTGATCAGGTTCTCGACACCGTCGCCGAGGCTGTCGGCGTCGTTGACCCCGTCGATGCGCGGCAGACCGGCCAGGAAGTGCAGCTTGCCCTGCACCAGGCCGCGGCCCGGGCGGCCGCTCGGGACCAGTGCGGCGACCTTGCGGTCGATCTCGGAGTCCATCGGGTCACCCAGGCGGAGCTCGAGCCGGGTGCCGAAGAGGTCGCGCATCGCGGCCCGGAAGTCGGCCCAGCGGGCGGCGCCGACGATGACGTGCAGGCCGAAGGTCAGGCCGCGGGTCGCGAGCTGCTGGATCTCGGCCTCGAGGTCGTCGAAGTCGGCGCGCAGCGTGCTCCAGCCGTCGACGACCAGGAAGACGTCGCCGTACCCGTCGTCGACGCGACCGGCGGCCCGGCGCGCCCGGTAGGTCTCGATCGAGTCGATGCCGTTGGCACGGAAGTAGGCCTCGCGCCGGTCCACGATCCCGCGCACCTCCGCGAAGATGCGGCGTACGACGTCGGGCTCGGCGCGGGTGCCGACGCCGGCGACGTGCGGGAGGTTCACGAACGGTGAGAACGTGCCGCCGCCGAAGTCGAGCACGAAGAACTGCGACTCCTGCGGCGTCGTCGTCAACGACATGCTCGCGACGATCGTGCGCAGCGTGGTGCTCTTGCCGCTGCGGGGTCCGCCGACCACGGCCGCGTGACCGCCCGCTCCGCTGAGGTCGACGGTGAGGGTGTCGCGGCGCTGCTCGCGCGGACGGTCGACGGTGCCGAGCGGGACGACCAGCCCGCCGAACCCGCGCCAGTGCCCGGAGACCAGGCCCAGCTGGGGATCCGGGGCCAGGTCGGCCATCAGGTCGTTGAGCGTGTCGGGTGCGTCGAGCGGCGGCAGCCAGACCTGGTGGGCCGGCGTGCCCTGCCCCTCCATGTGGCGCACGGCGATGGCGAAGAGCGACTCCGTCTCGGCCGGCCCGGGCTGGGCGACCACGGGCTCCGCCTCGGGTTCCGGCAGGTCGAGGCTCTGCACCTCCGAGATCGTGAAGGGCAGGATGCCGCGGACGTGGCCGCCCTCGTCGCGGCGCACCAGTGCCTGCGCCGGCGGCCCGGAGACGTACGCCGACTTGAAGCGCAGCATCGTCGCCGGGTCGGGCTTGAGGTAGCCGAGGCCCGGGTCGGCCGGCAGCTCGTAGGCATCGGGGACGCCGAGGACCGAGCGGGACTCGGTGGCGCTGAAGGTGCGCAGGCCGACCCGGTAGGAGAGGTGTGACTCCAGGCCGCGGAGCCGTCCCTCCTCGAGCCGCTGCGACGCGAGCAGCAGGTGCAGGCCGAGCGAGCGGCCGAGCCGACCGATCGCCACGAAGAGGTCGATGAACTCGGGCTTCGCCGACAGCATCTCGGAGAACTCGTCGACCACCACGAAGAGCGATGGCATCGGGGCGAGGTCCTCGCCCGCCGTACGTGCCTTCTCGTAGTCACGGATCGACGCGAAGTTGCCGGCGTCCCGCAGCAGCTCCTGGCGGCGCACCATCTCGCCGGACAGGGCGTCCTGCATGCGGTCGACGAGGGTGAGCTCCTGCTCCAGGTTGGTGATCACCGCGGAGACGTGCGGCATGCCGGTCATGCCGGCGAAGGTCGCGCCGCCCTTGAAGTCGACGAGCACCATGTTGAGCTGCTCGGGGGAGTGCGTCATCGCGAGGCCGAGCACCAGTGTGCGCAGGAACTCCGACTTGCCCGAGCCGGTCGCGCCGATGACGAGACCGTGGGGGCCCATGCCCTGCTGGGCGGACTCCTTGATGTCGAGGTGGACGACCGAGCCGCCCTCGCCGAGGCCGATGGGCACCCGCAGGCGGTCGCGCGCCGGCCGCGGGCGCCACGCCCGGGTCGGGTCGAAGGAGTGCACGTCGCCGAGCGCCAGCAGCTCCATGAAGTCGGTGGGACCGGCGATCTCGCCGGTCGACTCGACCACGCCGGAGGCCACGGTGTGCAGGGGGGTCAGGCGGCGGGCGAAGGCCTCCGCGGTCGCGACCGGGCAGACGTCGGCCCGGGCCTTGATGGGCTCCTCGCGCAGCCGCAGCGCGTGCACGCCGTGCCGACCGTGCGCGTCGAGATCGGCCGCGTCGTCGAACTGGATGCGTAGCCGGGTCGGGTCCTCGAGCTCGTCCCACCGGGCGGGCAGGTCGATGAGGGTGACGCCGTGCAGCCCGTCCGGGGGTACGACGTGGTTGCCGGGCGGCAGCTCGCCGCCGTCGATCACCAGGAGGAGGTGGGGGCTCGCAGCGCGCTCGTCGGCACCGAAGCGGGGCCGGTCGGCCAGGTCGGCCGGGAGCAGCCCGGCCAGGTCGGCGAGCGACGTCGACACCATCCGCATCGGGCCCACGGCGTCGGACTGCCGGGAGCTCTGGGCGTGCGGGAGCCACTTCACCCAATCCCAGTGCGCCAGGTTCTGCTCGGAGCTGAGCACCGCGACGGCGAGGTGCTCGGGCGCGTGGAAGGCGGTCGCCGAGCAGATCAGCGACCGGGCCAGCGACCGGGCGGGCTCCTCCGGTCCGCAGACCTCGACCCGGTCGAAGGCGCGCAGGTCGATCGACGCGGGCAGGTCGGGCTGGAGCCGGTGCACGACGAGCAGCCGGTGCAGCGCCGATGCGGCGGCCGGGTCGACCTGGTCGATCGGCGTGCTCTCGGGTGGCACCAGCTCGAGGGCGAGCGGCTGCGCGCACACGCCGTACCGCACGTGCAGGAAGCCGGGGTCGCCCGAGCCGTGCTCCCAGACCCGGGAGCGCTCGTCGGCGAGCGCCGGCAGCGCGGTCGGGTCGGGGTGGTGCCAGGTGAGCGCGCGGCGCTGCTGGTCGGCCGCCTCCCGGGCGACCTTGCGGACGTTGGCGAGGTAGCGCAGGTACTCGGTCCGCGACCCGGTCACCTGCTGCGAGCGCTGCTTCCGCTGCCGGTCGAGCTGCACGATGATGAAGCCGACCGTGGCGAAGAGGAACATGCCGGCGGCGATCAGGCCGCGGCCGCCGTTGGCCTTGCCCATGGTCGCGACCAGCACGATCGAGCCGAGGCTGCCGAGCATCGGGATCGCGTTCATGAGCACGCCGCTCGCGCCCTCGTTGGGCTCGATCTGCGGTGGCGGCTGAAGGACGAGCTGCCCGGTGGGCATCTCCGGCTCGTCCATGCGTGTGCCGCGCAGCGTCGTCGTCAACGCAGTCCTCCCCTGTGGTGCCGACCCCCCGTAGGCCGAGCTGTCCACCGGGGAACTACCCCGCCCGGGCGAGGTTGACGCCTCCTGTCGCTGGGGAAGGTGGACGACGTGACCACGAACGCGACCGCCGACCTGGCGCTGAGCGTGCACGGCCCGGTCGGCGTCCTCGACCTGGTCGTGCCCTCCGGTGCTGCGGCCGTCGACGTCGCGGAGGTGTACGCACGCCAGGCCGGGCTCGCGACCGTGCCGGTGCTGTGCAGCAGGGTCGGCGCGGTGCTGCCGCCCGACCTGCCGCTCGGGCGGGCCGGCGTACGAGCCGGCGACGTCCTGGTCGCCACCACCTCCGTCGTACCTGCCGCCGGTCGGGGGCATCGGACCGCTGCCCCGGCGCCGCCGGACCGGCGTACCGACACCGCGGCGACGGTTGTCACCGTCCTCGCGGCCGCGTGCGCCGTGACGGCGGGCTGGCTGGCCGCCACCGCCGGCACCGACCGGCTCCGGACCGCCGCGGTCGTCGTGCTCCTGGCCGCCAGCGTGATCGGCGTGCTGCCGATCGGGAGGTACGCCGCGCAACGGGCCGTTGCCGCACCCGCCTTCGCCGGAGCCGCCGCCCTCGCCCTCGCCTGGGACCCGCAGGCCGTGCGGCTCCCGATGATCGTCGGCCTCTGCGGGCTGGTCTGCGCGCTGGCCGCGGCGACGGCCCGGTCGCTCGGTCGCGAGGCGGACGAGGCGCTCCAGGTCTGGATCGTGACCGGTGCGCTGGTGTTCGGCCTGACCTGGCTCTGCACCCTCGCGGGCGCTCCGCCCCGGCTCACCTGGTCGATCCTCCTGGTGCTCGCGGTCCTCGCCGCGCGGGTCGTGCCCGGCCTGGTGGTCGACGTGCCGGACCAGTACCTCATCGATCTCGAGCGCCTCGCCGTCACGGCGTGGTCGGCGCGCGAGCGCACCACCGGCAAGCGCGGTCGTGCCGTCGTCCCCCGCTCGGCGGTCTCGTCCGTCGCCGGCCACGGCGCCCGGATGCTCACCGCAGCCGCGGCGGCGGTCGCTGTCGTCGCGCTCCTGTCCGCGCCCCTGCTGCTCGCGACCGCCGACCTCCGGGTCGACCGGATCGGCGCGCGCTGCCTGGTCGGCCTGGCCGGCACCTCCCTGCTGCTCGCCGCCCGGAGCTACCGCCACCGCGGCGCCGGCGCCCTGCTGCGTACGGCGGGGCTGGGCTGCTGGGTCGTACTGCTGGTCGTGCTGCTGGGGCTGCTGGGCGAGTCCCTCCTGCGCGGGCTGACGGTCGCGGCCGTGCTGGTCGGGGTCGCCCTCGTCATCGTCGCGGTGGCGACCGGCCGCGGCTGGCGCTCGGCCTGGTGGTCGCGACGTGCCGAGGTCGCCGAGGGCCTGTGCGGCGCGCTGGTGGTCGCCTCCGTCGTCGTGTCGTCGGGGTGGTTCCGTGAGGTCTGGGAGATGGCCAGCACCTGGTCGCTCGGCAGCTGACGGACCGCATCCCCAGGTTGTGGAGTGTGAGGTTTAGCGCCCTACCCCCCGGGTAATCGACGTCTGTCCGGCTCGGGAACTACGGACCGAGCTGATGTTCATCAACGAACACAATCAGTCTCGAGCGGCCTGACAGCCGCCACGGGGGAAGGAGTTGGCGCTATGTCGGGCGCAGCAGAGATGGGACAGGGTGAGGGCACACTCACCCGGGCCGCAGGCCTCGTGGCCGAGGCCAAGCAGGACTTCGATTCGATGAGCAAGACGCTGGAGGGGCAGATCGCCGGCGTCCAGGGCAAGTGGGCCGGTGCCGGTGGCACCGCCTTCTTCGCGCTCCACCAGGCGTGGAACGAGAAGCAGCGCGTGATCACCAACGCCCTCAACGAGTTTCAGGCATCCCTGACCTCGACCGAGAAGGACAACGTCAACACGGACCAGGCGCAGTCCTCCACCTACAGCCGCGTCGCCGGTCGCCTCGGCTGACCGGGCACCGGACAAGGAAGTGAGTGAGATGTCTCTCGACGGACTTCGCGTCAACCACGCCGGCCTCGACATGGCCGCCCAGGACCTCGGCAACACGGTCAAGCAGATCGACGACCGGCTCAACCGCCTCGAGTCGGAGCTCGCTCCGCTGCGCAGCGACTGGACCGGTAACGCGCAGCAGTCCTACCAGGTCGCCAAGACCAAGTGGGACACCGCGATGCAGGAGATGCGCGACCTGCTGCAGGAGACCAGCACCACCGTGCACCAGTCGAACGCCGACTACCGCGCCGCCGACCAGCGCGGCGCCGCCTCGTTCGACATCTGAGGCACCGTTGGAGAGAGGGGTCGGCGCTCTGCGCCGGCCCCTCTCCCTGACTGAGCACGGCCCGACGACGGGCAGCGACATCACGGGAGGGATGACGAGATGACCCAAGCCCCAGTGGCCTCGGGCCTGGTGCGGGTGACCGTCGCGTCGGGTACCCGTCGTGTCGACCTCGTGCTCCCCGGCGCCGTCCCGGTCGCCGAGCTCGTGCCCGAGCTGGCCCGCAGCGTCGGCCTGCTCGACGCGGGCACCGTCTACGGCGGCTACCGCCTCGTCACCGCCGACGGCCGCGAGCTCGCCACCGATGCCGGCCTGGTGATCCAGGGCGTCGAGGACGGTGGCCTCATCACCGTCGCCGCCGGCGTCGACGACGAGCCGCCCCGGGTCTACGACGACGTCGTCGAGGCCATGACCGACATCGTCGAGCACGACCTCCGACCGTGGTCGCCGGCAGCCGGACGTCGTACCGCTCTCTGGGCCGCAGGCCTCTTCATGTCCCTCGGCGCCGTCGCGCTCCTCATCCAGCGCGACTCCCTGCTCGCGGGGGTCGCCGCCGTCGTGGTCGCCGTCGCCCTGGTCACCGGCGCCATCGTGCTCTCCCGGGCGCAGGGCGAGCCCGAGGCCGCCGTCGCGGTGGCCTGGATGGGCGCGCTGTACGCCGCGGTCGCCGGCCTGATGATGGTGACCGACGGCCAGTTCTTCGGACCCCCGGTCGCCGCCGCCGGTGGCGCCGCGACCACCGCGGGCCTGATCTGCCTGGTCGGCCTCGGGCAGGGTCGCGCCCTGGTGCTCCCACCCGTCGTCGCCGGCGACGTCTTCCTGATCACCGGCCTGCTGATGCAGACGGCCGACTTCGACCCCGCCGTCGTGCTGACGGTCGCGCTGGTCGTCGTCGTCATCCTCGGCAGCGTCTTCCCGTGGCTCGCGCTCGGCGCGACCGGGACCTCCGTCGACCAGCTCTACAACGTCGCCGACATCACCGCGGAGCCCCGCCCCGTGGATCCCGGCCGGGTCGGCGCCGACGCCCGCATCGCCCACGAGATCCTGGTCGCCGTCTCCGCGACGGTCGGCCTGCTGCTCGTGCTGATCGCGCCGCTGGCCGTCTCGCTGGGCCTGGCCGGCGCCGTCCTCGCGGTCCTGTGCGCCCTGGTCGTGATGCTGCGGACCCGGCAGTACCGCACCGGACCCGAGGTGCTCGTCGGCCTGGTCTCCGGCATCGTCGGCCTGCTGTCGTCGGCCGTCGCGGCGCTGTGGCTGCACCCGGACTGGCGCCCGACGATCGCCGTCGTGCTCGCCGGGGCCGGTGCCGTGCTGCTCGCGGTCACGCTGCTGCCCGCCGCGCCGTCGGTACGCCGTGGTCGCCTCGGCGACGTCGCCGAGAGCGTCGCCCTGCTGGCGCTGCTCCCGGTCACCGTCATCGCGGTCGGCCTGTTCGCGGCGATCCGGAGCTAGGCGCGCACCGTGGCAACCAAGAAGGACCTGGTCGAGGCGTACTCGTTCAGCCGTCGGCGCCTGGTCACCGCCTTCGTGTCGGGAGCCCCCGGCGGGCGCGAGGTCGAGCCCGCGCGGCCCGGCCGCACGATCGTCGGCGGGCTCGCGCTGGCCGTGCTGCTGGGTGCCGGCGCCGCGATCGCCGGCGTCTTCTCGCCGACGGCTCCGAGCGACTGGAAGAAGCAGGGCCTGATCGTCTCCAAGGACACCGGCTCGTCGTACGTCATCGTCGACGAGGGCAGCGATCCCGAGCTGCGCCCGGTCCTCAACTCCACCAGCGCCATGCTGATCCTCGGTGCCGACGCCAAGCCGACCTCGATCGCCCAGAGCACCATCGACGAGCAGCGCATCGGCGATGACATCGGCATCCTGGGCGCACCCGCGAGCATGCCGAGCCCCTCGCTGCTGATCGACACGGGCTGGACGGCCTGCACGGCCGCCGACGCCGGGATCTCCGTGACGATCGCCAAGGACCCGGCGACCACGCCGGTGCCCGGGCACGGCATCACGGTCACCAACGGAGGGCAGTTCTTCGTCGTGGTGCCCACTGCCGGCACCGACGTGGCCGCCGAGGACGACCGAGGCGCCGTCCTGCTCCCGGTCGAGCCGCAGGGCAACCAGACCGACAACCTCCTCTCGGCCCTCAACCTGCAGACGACCGGCAACGCCATCCCGGTCAGCCGCGACTGGATCAACCTGTTCCCCGTCGGCGCGCCCCTGGACTGGGAGACGTTCGGCGTCACGCGCTACGGCCAGACGCCGGACTACGCGGCGCAGGACGAGGCCGGGATCATCGGCGACCACAAGATCGGCGAGCTGCTGACGGCCGGCGACGAGGAGCTGCTGCTCACCGACAGCGGCCCGGTCGAGCTCGACCCGTTCGAGGCCGTCGTCTACACGAACGTCGTCGCCCCCGACAATACGGTCCCCGCGCCGCAGCCGGTGGACGCGACGCCCCGCGTGCCGCGCGGCGACCCGGTGCTCGACGGCGCCGGCTGGCCGACGGTCGTCCCCGACGAGAGCATCGACGCCCCGTGCGCCGAGCTCGAGGCCACGGCGGGGCAGACCCCCCGGGTGCGGCTGCGCACCGCCGGCGAGTCGGCCGCCGACCTCACGGTCCCGGTCGGCAAGAAGGAGTCGCTGGTCGACAAGGGCCGGGGCGCCTACGTGCTGTCCGGCGGCTGGACCGACCCCGATCGCGGCGCGCCGTTCTTCATCGACTCCAAGGGACGCGCCAACCCCCTCGTGGGCGACGGGGTGGCGGACGCGCTCGGCTACGGCGACTACCCGGTGGTCGTCGTGCCGGACACCTGGGTGGAGCTCTTCGACTGCGGGGTCAACCTGTCCCGTGACGCCGCGCTCTCGCCCCCGGTGGAGCAGGACGAGTCCGAATGCGGCTGACCGCGTCGCTCGCTGCGGTGGTCGGCCTCGCGTCCGTGGTCGTCCCGCTCGGGGTGGCGCCGGCGTACGCCGCCGACAACGTCTGCCTCGGCGTCGACGAGTCCGTCGCACCCAGCCAGACCGGTCGGGCCAGCGCGACGTACGACGCACTCGGGATCGAGCAGGCCCAGGAGGCCGTGGCGCGGCTGGCCCCTGCCGCCACGACGCCGGTGCGGGTCGCCGTGCTCGGGCCGGGAGTCCTCGGCGGCGCGATCCCCGTGCACGCGACGGTGGTCGCGGGCGGCTCGGCCGACGAGATCGAGGACCCCCTCGGGACCGAGGTCGCCGGGCTGGTCGCCGGCGCCGCGCGACCGGACGGTCAGGCGGTCGGCTTCGCCCCCGGTGCCGAGATCGTCGACGTGCGGGTCTACCGCAACGGCACCTCCGCCGAGGACGCCGAGAGGCCGTCGGCGGACGCCCTCGCCGCCGGGCTGCGCCGGGTTGCCGAGCTGGCGGGAGGCGACAACATCAGGGTCGCGGTGGTCCCCTTCGCGGTCCGCAAGGACACCGCGCTCCGCAAGGCGGTGGCGGCCGTGCACCGCGCCGGCGTCGTCCTGGTCGCCGCGTCGGGGGACCGGCCCGACGACGGCACCGAGTTCGCGACGGACTTCGCCACCAGCGCCGACGACCCGAAGGTGCGCACCGAGGACGCCGGCCCGAAGATCTTCCCCGCCGGCTACGCCGACGTGGTCGCCGTGAACTCCTCGGGCGACCCGGACGGCGCGCTGGCCAACGTGCTCAAGAACTCCCGGACGGCGGTCGCGGCCCCGTCCTACAACGCCGTGTCCTACGGGCTGAACGGCGCGACCTGCGTCGTCCAGCCCACCTCGACCGCCGCCGCGGCAGGTGAGGTCGCCGGCGTGCTGGCGCTGCTGGCGCAGCGCTTCCCCCGCGACCTGGGTCCGCAGCTCGTGGCGCGCCTGGTCGCCACGGCCGACGGCACCCCCGACGACCCGACCCCGCTCACGGGCGCGGGCGTGGTCCAGCCCTACGAGGCGCTCGCCCGGCCGCTCGCTCCCACCGAGAAGGGTGAGGTGGAGCGGACCGTCGTCCGCACCGACGCCGAGACCCGGGCGACCGCGCCGGAGCCCGAGGCCGACCTCCTCGCGAGCACGCGTGAGAACGCGGTCTGGTGGGGGCTGATCGGCGGTGGCCTGATCGTCGTCACCCTGATGCTGCGGCCGGTGCTCGCGCGGCGCCGGCGGACCTGAGACGCGACCGTGGTCGACCCGGAGATCCCCTACCGACGCATCACCTCCGGTGACGCCGGGGCGATCCGTGAGCGTCGCCGGGTGCTCGTCGGGGCCGCCGACGCGATCGAGGGCGCCCGCGACGCGGTCCGGGAGGCCGCCGGGATCCCGGTCTGGACGGGCGACGGCTCGGCCGCCTTCGTGGCACGGACGACGGGGGTCCTCCAGGGCGCACTCGGTGGACGCGTGCTGCTGATCCAGACCGTCGGCGCCCTCGGCCACGTGGCGACCGCCTACGAGCAGACCTGCACCGCCGCCGACCGGTCCATCGCCTTCTGGCGCAACCGTGAGCCGGGCATGCCGGCGATCCTCGAGAACCTCCTCGCGGCGGTCGTCAGCGCCCAGCTCACCGACATCGCGAAGGCGTACGACGCGCAGCTCTCCGCGGCGGCCGCGGTGCTCACCGGCGACGCGGGCGACGTCGACCTCGACGCCTTGGACGACGACACCCGGACCTGGGTGGAGCGTGGCCTGGACAAGACCGAGGACTGGCTCGACGACTACGGCAGCACGGCCGGCCCGCTGATCCCGAACACCCAGGCGGCCGGCGACGACCGCGGACTCACCCCGCAGGGGCTGGGCTACGACCCGGCCACCGGGATGCTGCTCCAGACCTACTACAAGGACGGCGAGCCGTCCGTGCTGTCGGTGATCGACCCGCGCACCGGGCAGGAGGTCAACGAGGTCGTCCTCACGGCCGGCCAGGGCAAGGACGAGCCCCTGGGCCACGCGGGCGGCGTGACCGTCGACGGCGACAACGTCTACGTGAGCTCCGGCGGCTCGGTCTACACGTACTCGATGGACGCGATCAGCGGCGCGTCGTCGGGCGCGTCCGTCGACCCCAGCTCGTCACAGGGGCTGGGCGACGGACCGGACGAGAAGGTGAACGCCTCCTACACCACGTTCAAGGACGGCAAGCTGTACGTCGGCGACTTCTACGCCAGCACCCTGCGGGTCTACGAGAAGGGCGCCGGCGGGTCCTGGGTGCCGGGCTCGCCCCCGTCGTACACGACACCACCGCAGACCCAGGGCGTCGTGGTCCGTGACGACGGCTTCATCTACAGCACGTCCGAGGGCCGCACGAACTCGAGCACGATGATCGTCCAGCACGGCCACGCCGACTACGACAAGGACTCGGCGGACTCCTACGACTTCCCCACCATGTCGGAGGGCATCGTCGAGGTCGACGGCCAGCTCGTCGCGACGTACGAGTCGGGGTCGAGCGAGTACCAGCACGCGAAGTCCAGCAACTGGCTCGACGGCCTCCTCGGCGGCAACGACGACGACGAGCTGTGGGCCAGCCCTTTCATGACCAAGACGCCGCTGAGTGCCCTCGGGCTCGGTGGGGCGCCGGCGCCCGGCGAGCTCGAGGCCGAGCCGGCCAGCCTGACCAAGGCTGCTGCGGCGCTCGGCGACCCCGCGTCGACCTTCAAGACCCAGAGCGGGGTCGTGGAGGGCGTGACGCTCCCCGCGCACCTGCTCGGCGACGTGCCCTCGGCGGGCGCGTTCAGCAGCGCGGTCGCCGGTCGCGTCGAGCCGGTCGCCGCGAACACCCGGGTGACGGCGTCGGGCCTCGAGCTGCTCGCCGACGCGCTCGAGGCGGCGAGCCACCACTACGTCGCGACCGACCAGCACGTCAGCGGCGGGTTCGCCCGCCTGTCCGGGCGGCTGGGATGACGGCCGGTCGTCGGGTCGGTGTCGCGCTGGCCGCGCTCGTGCTGGTGGGCGGCCTGACGGCGTGCGGTGAGTCCGACAGCGGCGGAGGGTCGGCCGGCGCCGACTGGCCGTCGTCGGATACCCCCGTCGACACGTCCGGTCTCGTGTACGCCGTCGGCGGCACCGTGCGCCTGGGCGACGGCTCGGACCTGACGGTCGGCGCGAAGGTCGACCGCTTCGTGCTGGCCGGCGACGGCGCCTTCTTCACGTCGGGCGGTCACGAGACCGGCGAGGACGGCCGCTCCTACGTCGACCCCCTCTACTACTCGACCGGTGACGGCACCGCGCGCAAGGTGGCCGCCGACGCCACCGACCTGCGAGCCACCCGCGACGGCCGCTACCTGATGCTCATGGACCTCGGCTCCGGGAAGAAGGACCAGTACGGCACGCCGCAGGCCGTGGTCGTCGTGGTGGACACCACCACCGGGGACGAGGTCGCCCGGACCACGGAGGGCATGGGCGACCCCTCCTCCGACGACGACCTCGCCGACCTCTACGAGGACGCCGAGCCCCGGCTCGAGGGCTTCGCCGACGGCACGGCGTACTACCGGGGTGCCACCGACCCCGTCGCGATCGACCTCGGCACGCGGGACGTCACGGTGCGGGACGAGGACGCGCCGCCGGCGGCGCTCGACGGCCTGCGCAGCCCCGACGGTCGCTGGACGGTCGAGGACGTCTACGAGGACTACGCCCCCCAGGACCGCCTGGTCGCGACCGACGGCACTCGGGTGCGGCTCACCGGCGTACCCCCGCACGTCGACCTGGTGTCGTGGATCGGCGACACCGCGGTCGCCGGCTACGCGCTGGACGGCTCGGCGGACGCCCAGGGGCTGACGGCCGGCTCGACGCTGCCGCTCATCACCTGCGAGGCCACCACCGGCCGCTGCGAGGTCGTCCCCGGACCGACGGGGGACCAGGTCACCTTCCCCGAGGGCAGCGCCGACTGAGCGCATCGGCTCGACGAGCCGGACGGGAGCGGCGGAAATGACGGACGGCGCCGCAGTGCGGCGCCGTCCGGTGGCGGAGGATAGGGGATTCGAACCCCTGAGGGCTTTCACCCAACCCGCTTTCCAAGCGAGCGCCATAGGCCACTAGGCGAATCCTCCGCCGAGGAGCGTACCCGTCGGCGTACGGCGTGCGAAATCGGCCCGGGGTGCTCCGCCGGCCGCCGGGGCACCCCGTCTTGGAGCGCCCAGCGCGACTCACCTACACTCGGGCCAACCCCCCGCGTGGCGGCATCTTGCCGAACTCCCCCAGGGCCGGAAGGCAGCAAGGGTAGGCGAGCTCTGTCGGGTACGCGGGGGGCCTTGTCATGTCCGGACCCGCCCCGCTACCGGGTGTCGGCACCGGTGGTTAGGGTTCATGCGTGGAGTCCCCCCTCGCGCTGTACCGCCGCTACCGGCCGGAGACCTTCGCCGAGGTCATCGGCCAGGAGCACGTCACCGAGCCGCTGCGCGCCGCGCTGGCGAACAACCGGGTCAACCACGCCTACCTCTTCTCGGGTCCACGTGGCTGCGGCAAGACGACCAGCGCCCGGATCCTGGCGCGCGCGCTCAACTGCGAGCAGGCGCCGATCGCCGACCCGTGCGGTGAGTGCGACAGCTGCCGGGACCTGGCCCGGGGCGGGCCGGGCTCCATCGACGTCATCGAGATCGACGCCGCGTCGCACGGTGGCGTCGACGACGCGCGCGACCTGCGCGAGAAGGCGTTCTTCGCGCCGGTGCGCAGCCGCTACAAGGTCTACATCATCGACGAGGCCCACATGGTCACGACGCAGGGCTTCAACGCCCTGCTCAAGCTCGTCGAGGAGCCGCCGCCGCACCTGCGCTTCATCTTCGCCACGACCGAGCCCGACAAGGTGCTGCCGACGATCCGGTCGCGCACCCACCACTACCCGTTCCGGCTGATCCCGCCCCGGCTGCTCTCGGCGTACCTCTCCGAGCTGTGCAGCAAGGAGGGCGTGACCATCGACCCGGCGGCGCTGCCGCTGGTGGTCCGGGCGGGTGCGGGCTCGGCGCGCGACACCCTGTCCGTCCTCGACCAGCTGCTCGGCGGTGCCGGCCCGGCCGGGGTCAGCTACGAGCTGGCGACCGGGCTGCTCGGCTACACCCCCGACACCCTGCTCGACGACGTCGTCGAGGCGTTCGCCGGCGGCGACGGGGCGGCCGTCTTCGGCGTCGTCGACAAGGTCATCGAGACCGGCCAGGACCCCCGCCGGTTCACCGAGGACCTGCTGCGCCGGCTCCGCGACCTGGTGATCGTCGCGGCCGTCCCGGACGCGCCGGCCACCGGGCTCATCGACGTCTCCGAGGACCAGGGGGAGCGGCTGGTCGCCCAGGCCGCCCGGTTCGGCCCCGCCGAGCTCAGCCGGGCCGCCGACATCGTCGCCTCCGGCCTGACCGAGATGCGCGGAGCCACCGCGCCGCGACTGCTGCTCGAGCTGCTCTGCGCCCGGGTGCTGCTGCCCGGCTCCGACGACGCCGCCAACGGCGCGCTCGCCCGCCTCGACCGGCTCGAGAAGCGGATGTCGATCAGCGGTGGCACGCCGTCCCCGACGGTCGCCGCACCGCAGCCGCCCGCCCAGGACCGTCCCGCCCCGCCCGTCGACCGGCCGTCCGCCCCGGACCCCGCGAAGCCCGTCCTCGAGCCGCAGATCGTCACCGCCCCGGCCCCGGTGGTCGAGGCGGCCCCACAGGCCGAGCCGGCTCCGGTGGTCGAGCCTGTCGAGACCCCCGCGGCCCAGGCTCCGCCCGAGCCCGCGGCACCGACCCCGAGCGCCGGCCCGCTCACGCTCGTCGACGTACGCCGCCTCTGGCCCGACATCGTCGACGCCACCAAGGGGATGCGCCGGCTCGCGTGGATGCACCTGACCCAGAACTGCCAGGTCGTCGCGGTCGACGGCACGACGCTGACGCTGGGCTTCGCCAACGCGGGCGCCCGCGACTCGTTCGTGAGCGGCGGGTGCGACGCCGTGCTGCGCCAGGCGGCGGTCGACGTCGTCGGCGCCAGCTGGAAGATCGGCACGATCGTCGATCCGAGCGCCCAGGCCGAGGGCACCCCGACGGTGACCAAGGCGGCCACTGCGGCCGTCCCGGACGCGGCGCCGGAGCCCCCGGCCGCCGCCGCGCCGGTCGACCCGGCCCCCTGGGACCCGCAGCCCGAGGCCGCACCCGACCCGCAGGCCGCGGCGGCGGCCACCGCGGCCGCCAGCGCCGCCGCGCGCGAGGCGATCCAGCAGACCCGCTCGGCCGACCAGCCGCCGGAGCAGCGGGGCCCCGACTGGGCCACCGCCGACGCCGACGCGCACCCCGACGACCTCGACGCCGAGCACCAGGGCGTCAGCGCCGCGGAGCTGCTCCAGCGGGAGCTGGGCGCGCAGATGATCGAGGAGATCCCTCACCAGTGACCCACCAGACGACCAGCCACGACCGAGAGGCGCACAGATGAGCCAGAACCCCTTGGAGGCGCTCGGCATGGGCGGCTTCGACATGAACACGCTGATGCAGCAGGCCCAGCAGATGCAGCAGGAGCTGGCCAACGCCCAGGCCCGGCTGGCCGAGCAGACCGTGGACGGCACGGTCGCCGGCGGCGCCGTCACCGTCACGGTCAACGGCGTCGGCGAGCTCGTCGGCGTCGAGATCAAGGCGGGCGGCTTCGACGGCGCCGACGCCGACGACCTCTCCGACCTGAGCGACATGATCGTGGCCGCCTACCGGGACGCCAAGGCCCAGGCCGACGCGCTCGCCGGCGAGGCACTCGGACCGCTCACCGGGGGTGGTGGCCTCCCCGAGGCCGGTGCCCCCGGCCAGCTCGGCTTCTAGCGGGTCCGCGTTGTACGAAGGCGTCGTCCAGGACCTCATCGACGAGCTCGGTCGGCTGCCGGGCGTCGGTCCCAAGAGCGCGCAGCGCATCGCTTTCCACCTGCTGCAGGCCGACCCCACCGACGTACGCCGGCTCGCCGACGTGCTGATCGAGGTCAAGGCGAAGGTGAAGTTCTGCAGCATCTGCTTCAACGTCTCCGAGGACGACCAGTGCCGGATCTGCCGCGACCCGCGGCGGGACCCGACGGTGCTGTGCGTCGTGGAGGAGTACAAGGACGTCGTCGCGATCGAGCGCACCCGCGAGTTCCGGGGCCGCTACCACGTGCTCGGCGGCGCGATCTCGCCGATCGACGGCATCGGACCCGACCAGCTGCGCATCCGCGAGCTGATGGTGCGGCTCTCCGACGGCACCATCACCGAGACGATCCTCGCGACCGACCCCAACCTCGAGGGTGAGGCGACCGCGACCTATCTCACCCGCATGCTCAAGCCGATCGGCTTGCGTGTGACGCGATTGGCGAGTGGACTGCCGGTAGGCGGCGATCTCGAGTACGCCGACGAAGTGACGCTGGGCAGGGCTTTCGCTGGGAGGCGATCCGCAGATGACTGAGACCCGACCGACCCGTAGTGAGGTCGATCCCGCCACGGCGCAGTTCGCCGGGCAGATCGCCGACCAGATCGAGAGCTTCCTGATCGCGCTGCGCGCGATCGCCCGCGAGGCCGATGGCGGCCGCAGCATCTCGCTGCTGCTGCTGGAGATCAGCCAGGTCCTGCTCGCGGGCGCCCGCCTGGGCGCCCAGCAGGACTTCACCCCGATCGCGGAGTACCAGCCCGACGTCGGCCCCGAGGCCGACCTCGACGAGATGCGCGTGGCGCTGGCCGAGATGCTGGGTGGGCTCGACACGTACTCGTTCGTCTTCGACCCCTACGTGCCCGAGGTCGTCGAGAGCCAGCTCTCGGACGACCTGACGAGCATCGCGACCGACCTCGAGAACGGGCTGCGCCACTACCGGCTCGGCGACGTCGACGAGGCGCTGTGGTGGTGGCAGTTCTCGTACGTCTCCTCCTGGGGCAACCTCGCGGGTGCCGCGCTCAACGCGCTGGTCTCCGTGGTCGCCCACGACCGCCTCGACGCCGATGCGCCGGTCGAGGAGGAGGAGCTGCTCGCGGCCGCCGATGAGATACTCGAATCGGTGGATCCCGAGTCTCGATAGAATCGCTCGAGGACAGACCTCGAGCATCTAGGACCACACCGTGGGCATTGTCGTGCAGAAGTACGGCGGATCGTCGGTCGCTGACGCGACCGGCATCAAGCGCGTCGCGCAACGGATCGTCAACACCCGTCGGGCGGGCAACGACGTGGTGGTCGTCGTCTCGGCGATGGGTGACACGACCGACGACCTCCGCGACCTGGCGGAGCAGGTGACGCCGCTGCCGCCGCCCCGTGAGCTGGACATGCTGCTCACGGCGGGCGAGCGGATCTCGATGGCGCTGGTCGCCATGGCGATCGCGCAGCTCGGCCACAAGGCGCAGTCGTTCACCGGCTCCCAGGCCGGCGTCATCACCGACTCCGCCCACGGCAAGGCGAAGATCATCGACATCACGCCCGGCCGGATCGAGGCGGCGATCAAGGACGGCGCGATCGCGATCGTCGCCGGCTTCCAGGGCGTCTCCCAGGACACCAAGGACGTCACCACCCTCGGTCGTGGCGCCTCCGACACCACCGCGGTCGCCCTCGCCGCGGCGCTCGGCGCCGACGTCTGCGAGATCTACAGCGACGTCGACGGGGTCTTCACCGCCGACCCGCGGATCGTCCCGGCCGCGCGCAAGCTCGAGAAGGTCTCCACCGAGGAGATGCTCGAGATGGCCGCCTCGGGGGCGAAGATCCTCCACCTGCGGTGCGTCGAGTACGCCCGCCGCTACGACATGCCGATCCACGTGCGCTCGTCCTTCTCCCAGAAGGAAGGCACCTGGGTCATCCCGGACAGCAAGGCAGGAGAACACGAGATGGAGCAGGCGATCATCGCCGGCGTCGCCCACGACCGGAGCGAGGCCAAGATCACCGTC
Source organism: Nocardioides sp. Root1257 (assembly GCF_001425175.1). GTDB lineage: Bacteria > Actinomycetota > Actinomycetes > Propionibacteriales > Nocardioidaceae > Nocardioides. Next base: position 60,311 of record NZ_LMDV01000004.1, read on the forward strand.
GTCGGCGTGCCCGACAAGGTCGGCGAGGCCGCCCGGATCTTCGAGGCGCTGGCCGTCACCGAGGTCAACATCGACATGGTCGTGCAGAACGTCTCCGCCGCCGCGACCGGGCTCACCGACATCTCCTTCACGCTGCCGCGTGCCGATGGCCAGTCGGCGATGGGTGCCCTCGCGCGGATCCAGGACGAGGTCGGCTACGACAAGCTCCTCTACGACGACCAGATCGGCAAGGTCTCGCTGATCGGTGCGGGCATGCGCTCCCACCCCGGCATCACCGCCCGGTTCTTCGCCGCGCTGGCCTCGGCCGGCGTCAACATCGAGATGATCTCGACCTCCGAGATCCGGATCTCGGTCATCGTCGACGAGGCGCAGGTCGACGAGGCCGTGCGCGCCGTGCACACGGCGTTCGACCTGGACTCCACCGAGGTCGAGGCCGTCGTGTACGGCGGGACGGGTCGCTGACATGGTGAACATCGGTGTCGTCGGTGCTACCGGCCAGGTCGGCGTCGCGATGCGGCAGATCCTGGAGGAGCGGGGCTTCCCGGTCGACCAGGTCCGCTTCTTCGCCTCCGCCCGCTCCGCGGGCAAGGTGCTGCCCTTCGCGGGACGCGACGTGGTCGTCGAGGACGCGGAGACGGCGGATCCCGCCGGCCTCGACATCGCCCTCTTCTCGGCGGGCGCGACCACCTCGCGGGCGCTGGTGCCGAGGTTCGTGGACGCCGGCGTGATCGTCGTCGACAACTCGAGCGCGTTCCGCAAGGACCCCGCGATCCCGCTGGTCGTCTCCGAGGTCAACCCCGAGGCGATGCAGGGCGTCATCGCCGCCGGTCGCGGCATCATCGCGAACCCGAACTGCACCACGATGGCCGCGATGCCGGTCCTCAAGCCGCTGCACGACGAGGCCGGGCTGGTGCGGCTGATCGCGTCGACCTACCAGGCCGTCTCCGGGTCCGGCGTCGCCGGCGTGGAGGAGCTGGCCGGCCAGGTCGCCGCCGCCGGTGACAAGGCCACCGAGCTGGCGTACGACGGTGCTGCGGTGACCTTCCCCGAGCCGGTGAAGTACGAGCGGACGATCGCCTACAACGTGCTGCCGATGGCCGGCTCGCTGGTCGACGACGGTCTCAACGAGACCGACGAGGAGCAGAAGCTGCGCAACGAGTCGCGCAAGATCCTGGGCATCCCCGACCTGCGGGTGTCCGGTATCTGCGTGCGGGTGCCGGTCTTCACCGGCCACTCGCTGGCGATCAACGCCGAGTTCGCCCGACCGATGTCGGTGGAGCGCGCCCGCGAGCTGCTCGCCGACGCGCCGGGCGTCGAGCTCTCCGACATCCCGAACCCGCTCCAGGCGGCCGGGCAGGACCCGTCGTACGTCGGCCGGATCCGCCAGGACCCGGGTGTCGACGACGAGCGCGGCCTCGCGCTCTTCGTCTCCAACGACAACCTGCGCAAGGGCGCGGCCCTCAACACGGTGCAGATCGCGGAGCTGATCGCCGCCTCGCGCTCCTAGGAGCGACGGACCTCAGCGGTCGCTCGGCTCGACGACCGCGGTGGTGAGCCAGTGCGCGCCGGCGAAGGTGGCGGCGCACAGCACCGGGATCACCACGAGCATCGCCGCCTGGTCGAGGTGGTCGATGAGGAAGACGAGGGCGAGCACCGAGGCGACCCCGATGCCCAGGATGCTGGTGCTGACCGGATCGGGCACCTGGGTGAGTCGCAGCAGCAGGCTGCCGACCAGGACGGCGACCACGAGCACGAGGGCCAGCATCGGGTAGCCGGCGGTCCCGCACGTCGCGGTGCCCTGGATGCTCTCGCAGGTCCGCAGCGACGCCCAGGTCAGGCCGACGACCACGAGGCCGACGACCAGCCCCGTGACGACGACAGCCGGCCACGCGGCCACCTGCGGCAGGGTGATCGGGCGGCGTCGCCTCGGTTCGGGCTCGGGATCCGGCTCCGGTTCGGGCGCCGGCGGAGGTGGTACGGCCACCAGCTGGACGGTGGTCTCGGTCGGCCGCTCCTCGACGACCGTGGCCGACGAGCGCTCGACGGGCGCAGGGATCGGCTCCGGGGCGGGCGGCGGTGCGGCGGCAGCGGTCTCCTCCACCTGCGGGAGCACCTCGGTCTCCTGCTCACCGCCGGCCGGCACCGGCTCGGGTGCCGCGCGACGCTTCCCGCGGGGGCGTCGGAGGCGCAGCCGCGGCATCTCGAGCGACGGCTCGTCGCGCTCCTGGTCAGCCATGTCGCCAGCATTCCACCGAGGGGGCCCGGGAAACCACGTCGGAGACAGAGCAGGGCCCGGATCCGCGATGCGGATCCGGGCCCTCACTGTCGGGCTGACAGTGTGCTGGTTCAGGACATCCCGGACACATGTCTCACGTCATCCCGGACTGATGTCTCACGACATGCCGGACGTGGAGTGGGTGTAGATGCACCGGCCGATAGACGTGCGGGATGTCGAAGGCCCGCCTGGTCATC
>NZ_LMDV01000005.1 GCF_001425175.1 Nocardioides sp. Root1257
ATCGAGGGCGGCCACGTCCCGTACGCCACCATATCGAGGGCGGCCACGTCCCGTACGCCACCATCGACCAACTGGTCGAGTGGTGCACCCAAGCCGGCACCCGGGTCAGCATCCGGCCCGTCCTCGACCTCTCCGAAGAGATCACCACCGACGCCTACGCGCCCACGCAGCGGCAGCGGGAGCAGGCGATCCTGCTGACCCCGAGGTGCGTGTTCCCGCACTGCAGCAAGGACGCCCGGGSCTGCGACCTCGACCACATCACCCCGTATGCCCAGGGCGGGAAGACAACGTCGTGGAACCTCGCGCCGCTGTGCCGGTTCCACCACCGCGTGAAGACCTTCAGCACCTGGACCTACCACCGCACCAGCCGCACCGCCTTCATCTGGACCAGCCCCAAGGGCCGGGTCCACCCCGTCGACCTCACCGACGTCACCGACGAACACCGACGACGAACCCGCTGACCCCCACCCCGCCGTTGGACCAGCCCCAAGGGCCGGGTCCACCCCGTCGACCTCACCGACGTCACCGACGAACACCGACGACGAACCCGCTGACCCCCACCCCGCCGGCACCGCCGGCGGGGCCAATCCCATGTCCGGACCGTGTTCCTTCCCGAACCCGGGCCCCAACGGTCGACCCGAGCGAACCCGCAGCCCGACCAGCTACTGGAAATCGCCCCCGCAACCACCGACCACGGTGACCACGTATCCCGGTAGTCGCGTCACCAGCAGCAACCACCACTGACCGCGGCGCTGAGCTCATCGCGGCGCGCGACCTTCCCGCTGACGTGCCTGGTGTCNACGGTCGACCCGAGCGAACCCGCAGCCCGACCACGGTCGACCCGAGCGAACCCGCAGCCCGACCAGCTACTGGAAATCGCCCCCGCAACCACCGACCACGGTGACCACGTATCCCGGTAGTCGCGTCACCAGCAGCAACCCCGACGAACCGCGCCGCTCCGTTCACCGTCCGGCCCGACAACCGTGACCGGGTCGTGACCTGAGGCGGGCAACGCCGCGCCGACCCGATGCGTCCCAGAGGTAGAGGCCACTCGGGAGGAGACGTCCATGTCCGTCGTCGCGGAGCAATCGAAGCGGCTCGCCGTGCTGCGAGCATTCCTGACCATCGTGATTGTCACCGCGTTGGTGGCCGGAGCACTCGGTGGGGCGACGTACGTCGCATCGCGGGCGTTCATCAGCGTGCTCAGCTGAACGCACCTAGCCTGGCGCGCGTGAAGATGCGGTCGCCGGACGGTCAGGCGTGGCGGGTGCGCCGACGCTGGCTGCCGTGGCGACCACGGCTGCGCGACCCCGGGACCTACCCGGATCCGATCGGCATGGACCTCGGCAGCGACCTCGTCGTCGCGATCGTGCTCTTCGTGGTGCTGCTGGTGGTGCTGCCGCTCGTGTTCGTGGCGCTCATCTCGGGCGTGGAGCTCCTGCTGCTCCTGCTCCTGCTGCCGATCGCCCTCCTCGGACGAATCGCGTTCGGTCGCCAGTGGACCGTCGAGGTACGCCGCGGCCGGCGGCTGCACCACGAGGAGCTCGCGGGCGACTGGCGGCACAGCGGCCTGCGCATCCGCACGATCGCCGGGGAGATCGTGCGCGGCGAGCTGCCGCCGACCACCTAGACCTCGGTACGGCCGTCGTTGTCCTTGTTGCGGATGCCGATCTTGTTGCCGAGCCACACGAGCGGGTCGTACTTGCGGTCAACCACGCGCTCCTTCATCGGGATGATCGCGTTGTCGGTGATCTTGATGCCCTCGGGACACACCTCGGTGCAGCACTTGGTGATGTTGCACATCCCGAGCCCGGCGGCGCCCTGGGCGAGCGCCCGGCGGTCGTGGGTGTCGAGGGGGTGCATGTCGAGCTCGGCGTACCGCAGGAAGAAGCGCGGGCCGGCGAAGGCCGGCTTGTTCTCCTCGTGGTCACGCACGACGTGGCAGGTGTCCTGGCACAGGAAGCACTCGATGCACTTGCGGAACTCCTGGCCGCGCTCGACGTCGATCTGCGCCATCCGGCGCTTGCCGTCGGGGTCGCGTGGCGGGAGCTCGGCGTACGGCAGCTCCTTGGCCTTCTCGTAGTTGAACGAGACGTCGGTGACGAGGTCGCGGATCACCGGGAAGGTCCGCATCGGCGTGACCGTGATCGTCTCGGTCTCGTCGAAGTCCGAGAGCCGGGTCATGCACAGGAGCCGGGGGCGGCCGTTGATCTCGGCGGAGCACGAGCCGCACTTGCCGGCCTTGCAGTTCCACCGGATCGCGAGGTCGCCGGCCTGGGTGGCCTGCACCCGGTGGAGGGCGTCGAGGACGACCTCGCCCTCGGACACCTCGACCGTGTAGTCGCCGAGGTCGCCGCCGCTCTGGTCACCGCGCCAGATCCGCATCTTCAGGTCGTAGCCCATGTCTGTGCCTCTCCCCTACTCGAAGTACTTCTTGAGCTCGTCCGGCATGACCGGGAGCGGCTTCTCGGCGAGGTCCACCCCGTCGCCGGCGGCGTTGAGCGTGACCACGAGGTTCTTCTTGCCCCAGACCTCGGTGTCGGTCTTCGGGAAGTCGTCACGGGTGTGACCACCCCGCGACTCCTTGCGGGCGAGCGCCGCCTTCGCGATGCACTCGCTCACGATCAGCATGTTGCGCAGGTCGAGCGCGAGGTGCCAGCCGGGGTTGTACTGCCGGTGCCCCTCCACGACCATCGACTTCGCCCGGTCCTTGAAGACCTCGATCTCGCGCAGCGACTCCTCGAGCTCGGACGCCGTGCGGATGATGCCGACCAGGTCGTTCATGGACTGCTGCAGGTCGTGCTGGATCGTGTACGGGTTCTCGCCGCCCTCGACCTCGAACGGCGCCAGCGCACTCGCCTGCGCGGTCTTCACGTCGTCCTCCGAGACAGCAGGCCTCGCGTCGCCGAGCGAGGCGGTGTACGCCGAGGCTGCCTCGCCGGCCCGCTTGCCGAAGACCAGCAGGTCGCCGAGCGAGTTGCCGCCGAGCCGGTTCGAGCCGTGCATGCCGCCCGAGCACTCCCCCACGGCGTACAGCCCGGTCACCGCGCTCTCCTGGGTGTCGGCGTCCACCTCGACGCCACCCATCACGTAGTGGCAGGTCGGCCCGATCTCCATCGGCTCGGCCGTGATGTCGACGTCCGCGAGCTCCTTGAACTGGTGGTACATCGAGGGCAGCCGCTTGCGGATGAACTCCGGCGTACGACGGGAGGCGATGTCGAGGTAGATGCCGCCGTGCGGTGACCCGCGACCGGCCTTGATCTCAGAGTTGATGGCGCGGGCGACCTCGTCACGGGGCAGCAGCTCGGGAGGACGACGGTTGTTCTTCTTGTCGTCGTACCACCGGTCGGCCTCCTCGATCGTGTCGGCCGTCTCTGCTTTGAAGAACTCCGGGATGTAGTCGAACATGAAGCGCTTGCCCTCGGAGTTCTTGAGGATGCCGCCGTCGCCGCGCACCGACTCCGTGACCAGCAGCCCCTTCACCGACGGCGGCCACACCATGCCGGTCGGGTGGAACTGGACGAACTCCATGTTGATCAGCGCCGCCCCAGCCCGCATCGCGAGAGCGTGGCCGTCGCCGGTGTACTCCCACGAGTTCGACGTGACCTTGAAGGACTTGCCGATGCCGCCGGTCGCGAGGATCACGCTGGGTGCGTCGAAGGTGATGAAGCGCCCGCTCTCGCGCCAGTAGCCGATGGCGCCCGCGATCCTGTCGCCTTCCTTCAGGAGGTCGGTGACCGTGCACTCCATGAAGACGTCGATCCCGAGCTGCACCGTGCGCTGCTGAAGGGTGCGGATCATCTCCAGGCCGGTGCGGTCGCCGACGTGGGCGAGCCGGGCGTACTTGTGGCCGCCGAAGTCGCGCTGCGAGATCAGCCCGTCGTCGGTGCGGTCGAAGAGCGCGCCCCAGTCCTCGAGCTCCTGCACCCGCTCGGGCGCCTCCTGGGCGTGCAGCTGGGCCATCCGCCAGTTGTTGAGCATCTTCCCGCCACGCATGGTGTCGCGGAAGTGCACCTCCCAGTTGTCCTCGGGCCAGCGGTTGCCCATGGCTGCGGCGATGCCGCCCTCCGCCATGACCGTGTGCGCCTTGCCGAGCAGCGACTTGCACACGACCGCCGTACGGGCGCCCGCCTCGTGCGCGGCGATCGCGGCCCGGAGGCCGGCACCGCCGGCGCCGACCACGACGACGTCGTAGGTGTGGCGCTCCATGCCGCCCTCGCTGGAGCCGGACATCTCGTTGCCGGTCATCGGGTGCCGGGTCGAGTCAGCCATTTAGAAGAACCTCGGGTCGTCGAAGGCGCCGGTGGCGAGCAGGTAGATGTAGAAGTCCGTCACGGCGACGGAGATCAGGGAGAGCCACGCCCACCTGGCGTGCTGGCCGTTGAGCTTCGAGACCCAGCCCCACAGCTTGTAGCGGACCGGGTGCTTGGAGAAGTGCCGCAGCCGGCCGCCCATGATGTGCCGGCAGGAGTGGCATCCCAACGTGTAGAGCCAGATGAACGCGACGTTGACCAGCATGATCAGCGTGCCGAGGCCCATGTGGATGCCGTCGGACTCGCCCTCCGCGGGGCCGAAGGCGAGCAGCACGTCGTACGTCAGGACCAGCGCGACCACGACCGCGGCGTACCAGAACCAGCGGTGGACGTTCTGCGCGAGCAGCGGGAAGCGGGTCTCGCCGGTGTACTTCGTGTGCGGCTCGGCGACCGCGCAGGCCGGGGGCGAGAGCCAGAACGCCCGGTAGTAGGCCTTGCGGTAGTAGTAGCAGGTCAGCCGGAAGCCGAGCGGGAAGATCAGGATCAACAGCGCCGGCGACAGCGGCCAGCCACCGAACGGCTGGCCGAAGTCCGACGCCCCGTCCACGCACTCGTTGCTCAGGCACGGCGAGTAGAACGGCGAGAGATAGGGCTCGGAGAAGTAGTTCGCACCGGAGAAGGCGCGCCACGTCGAGTAGACGATGAACGCCGCGAACACCACGAACGTCACCGCCGGGGCGAGCCACCATCTGTCGGAGCGAAGGGTCTTCGCGTTGATCCGGGCCCTTGTCGGCCCGTCCACACCCGTCAGATCTGTCGCCATCCGCGCCTCCGATCGAGTTGGGCCGGTCGTGGTCGTGCTAGGTGAGTCTGCACATTGGGCGGCCGATGTGAAAGGGCCCACACCGAGATAGTGAGAACGTGTTCTCGTCAAGGGGTGGGCGGCGGGTTCATCCGACATCAACCTGGAAGCCCCGATCCGGCCACCTGGCCCGGTCACCGTGGCGCCATGCGGATCACCCTCGTGACCGAGACGTTCTTCCCGGCGGTCGACGGCACGACCACCACCGTGAAGGCGGTCGTGGACCGGCTCGTCGACACCGGGCATGACGTCCAGCTGATCGCTCCAGGACCCGGGTTGACGACGTACCGCGGGTGCCCGATCGCCCGGATCCGGCCCCTCGACCGGCCCGGCGCCCAGGTCAGGGACGCCCTCACCGCCTTCCGCCCCGACGTCGTGCACGTGACCTCGCCGCGCGCTGTCGGACGCAAGGCGCTCAAGCACGCCGACCGGTTGGGGATCCCTGCCGTCGTCGTCGAGCAGTCGCCCCTGCTCGACGTGGCCGCGGACTACTGGCGCACCCGGGTCGCCGAGCGCGCCGCATCCGTCCTGGTCACCTCCCGGTGGATGGTCGACCGGGTGGCCGAGCTCGGCGGAGAGCCCACCCTCTGGGCCCCCGGCGTCGACACCGCCGCGTTCACGCCCGCCCTGCGTGACACCTGGCTGCACGACCGCTGGTCGCGCGCCCGCTCACTCCCGCAGCCCCTGGTCGTCGTCGGGTACGTCGGCAGCCTGCGCAACCGGCACGAGGTACGGCGCCTCGCCGAGCTCGCCCAGGTGCCCGGCATCCGCCCGGTGGTGGTCGGCGACGGCCCCCAGCGCGGCTGGCTCGAGGCGCGCCTGCCCGGCGCGAAGTTCACGGGCGAGCTGAGCACCGGCGACCTCGCAGCCGTGCTGCCCACCTTCGACGTGCTCCTGCACCCCGGCACCCGCGAGACCTGCTGCCACGCGCTGCGCGAGGCAGGCGCCGCCGGGGTCCCGGTCGTCGCACCGCGCTCCGGCGGCGCCACCGACGTCGTACGACACCTCGAGAGCGGCCTGCTGTACGACGACGCGCACCGCCACGGACTGCGCGACGCCGTACAGGCCCTGGCCGCCGACCGCAGCCGGCACCTGCTCGGCGCGCGCGGCCGTGAGCTGGCCACCCGGTCGTGGACGGAGGCGGTCGACGAGCTGGTCGCCTACCACTACCGACCCCTCGCCACGCAGGTTGCGACCGCCGGGTAACCAGATGTAAGTCACATCCCCTGCGGTCCCCAGCACGGAACGCGGAAGGTAGCGTGGTCGTTCGTGGCAACGACGACCCTGGTCAGGGGAGCGCGTGCATCGCGCTCGACCATCACCCTCAAGCTCCTGATGGCCGCCAGCGGCATCATCTTCATCGGGTTCGTGCTCCTGCACATGTACGGCAACCTCAAGGCCTTCTCCGGCCACGACGCCTACAACGAGTACGCCGAGCACCTCCGCACCATCGGTGAGCCGATGCTCCCGCGGGAGGGACTGCTCTGGATCATCCGCTCGGTGCTGATCGTGTCGCTCGTGGTGCACGTGTACTGCGCGGCCGCGCTGTGGAAGCGCGCCAACAAGGCCCGGACGACGAAGTACGTGATGAAGAAGAACATCGCGTCCAGCTTCTCGTCGCGCCTGATGCGCTGGGGCGGCCTGACGCTGCTCCTCTTCATCATCTGGCACCTGGTCAACTTCACTATCGGCAAGGTCAACGTGCAGGGCGGGTCGACGAACGACCCGTACAACCTGCTCGTCGACACGTTCGACACCTGGTGGATGACGCTGATCTACCTGGCCGCGATGTTCGCCCTGGCGATGCACCTGCACCACGGGGTGTGGAGCTCCGCGCAGACGCTCGGCCTCACCAACAACGCCCGCGCCCGCCGCAATGCGAAGAGCCTCGGGTGGATCGTCGCGATCGTCATCGCCGGCGGTTTCTCCCTCGTCCCGATCTTCGTCCTCGCCGGCGTCATCACCAAGTAAGGGGTCAGCAGCCATGACCGACATGCCGGACACCACTCTCACGTCCGACCCGTCCCACGACGAGCCCGGCGACCACGGCGACGACGCCGCCGGCTACTACACGCCGGGCGAGCCGATCAAGGACACCAAGGCGCCCACCGGCCCGATCGACGAGCGCTGGCAGACCCGCAAGTTCGAGGCCCGCCTGGTCAACCCGTCGAACCGCCGCAAGCTCGACGTGATCATCGTCGGCACCGGCCTGGCCGGCGGCGCGGCCGCTGCCACGCTCGGCGAGGCCGGCTACAACGTGAAGTCCTTCTGCTACCAGGACTCCCCGCGCCGCGCGCACTCGATCGCTGCCCAGGGCGGCATCAACGCGGCGAAGAACTACAAGGAGGACGGCGACTCCGTCCACCGTCTCTTCTACGACACGGTCAAGGGCGGCGACTACCGCTCGCGCGAGTCGAACGTCTACCGCCTGGCCGAGGTCAGCACCAACATCATCGACCAGTGCGTCGCGCAGGGCGTCCCGTTCGCGCGCGAGTACGGCGGCCTGCTCGACAACCGCTCGTTCGGTGGCGTCCAGGTGTCCCGCACGTTCTACGCCCGCGGCCAGACGGGTCAGCAGCTGCTCATCGGCGCCTACCAGGCCATGGAGCGCCAGGTCGCGGCCGGCACCGTCGAGCAGTTCACCCGCCACGAGATGCTCGAGGTGATCGTCGTCGACGGCAAGGCGCGCGGCATCATCGCCCGCGACCTCGTTACCGGCGAGATCGAGACCCACCTCGCCGACGTCGTCGTGCTCGCCAGCGGCGGCTACGGCAACGTCTTCTTCCTCTCGACCAACGCGATGGGCTCCAACGTCACGGCCGCGTGGCGTGCGCACCGCAAGGGCGCCTACATGGCCAACCCCTGCTACACGCAGATCCACCCGACCTGCATCCCGGTCACCGGCACGCACCAGTCGAAGCTGACCCTGATGTCGGAGTCGCTGCGCAACGACGGCCGGATCTGGGTGCCGAAGAGCAAGGCCGACTGCGACAAGGACCCGCGCGACATCCCGGAGGAGGCCCGCGACTACTACCTGGAGCGGATCTACCCGTCCTTCGGCAACCTGGTCCCCCGCGACATCGCCTCCCGCGCCGCCAAGAACGTCTGCGACGAGGGCCGCGGCGTCGGCCCGGAGGTCGACGGCGTACGTCGGGGTGTCTACCTCGACTTCAGCGCCGCGATCGCCCGCCTGGGCAAGGACGGCATCGAGGAGAAGTACGACAACCTCTTCGACATGTACGCCCGGATCACCGGCGAGAACCCGTACGAGACCCCGATGCGGATCTACCCCGCGGTCCACTACGTGATGGGCGGCCTGTGGGTCGACTACGACCTGCAGTCCTCGATCGAGGGCCTCTTCGTGACCGGCGAGGCGAACTTCTCCGACCACGGCGCCAACCGGCTCGGCGCCTCCGCGCTGATGCAGGGCCTGGCCGACGGCTACTTCGTGCTCCCCCACACGATCCGCGACTACCTCGCGGACGGGCCGTTCGAGAAGGTCGCCGAGGACCACCCGGCCGTCGTCGAGGCGAAGAAGGCCGTCGAGGACCGCGTCGCGCACTTCCTGAACACCAGCGGCACCCGCAGCGTCGACTCCTACCACCGCGAGCTCGGCAACATCATGTGGGAGTACTGCGGCATGGAGCGGAGCGAGGACGGCCTCAAGAAGGCCATCGACCTGATCCGCACCCTCAAGGACGACTTCTGGCGCAACGTGAAGGTGCTCGGCACCGCCGAGGGCCTCAACCAGTCGCTCGAGCGGGCCGGCCGGGTCGCCGACTTCTTCGAGCTCGGCGAGCTGATGTGCATCGACGCCCTGAACCGCCGCGAGTCCTGCGGTGGCCACTTCCGGGCCGAGTCGCAGACCGAGGACGGCGAGGCGCTGCGCCACGACGACCAGTTCGCGTACGTCGCCGCGTGGGAGTTCGCCGGTGATCCCGACTCCGGCGGGATGGGCACGCCCGTCCTGCACAAGGAAGAACTCGTCTACACGGCCATCGAGATGAAGCAGCGGAGCTACAAGTGAAGGTCACCCTCAAGATCTGGCGCCAGCCGGACGCCGCGTCGAAGGGCGCGATGCACACCTACGAGCTCGACGGCGTCTCCGAGGACATGTCGTTCCTCGAGATGCTCGACGTCCTCAACGAGGAGCTCAACGGCAAGGGCGAGGACCCGGTCGCGTTCGACTCCGACTGCCGCGAGGGCATCTGCGGCATGTGCGGCCTGATGATCAACGGCCAGGCCCACGGCCCCGAGGTCACCACGACCTGCCAGCTGCACATGCGCTCCTTCAAGGACGGGGACGAGATCGTCATCGAGCCCTGGCGCGCCGACGCGTTCCCGGTCATCAAGGACCTCGTCGTCGACCGTGGCGCCTTCGACCGGATCATCCAGGCCGGCGGCTACATCTCGGTCAACACCGGCTCCGCCCCCGAGGCCCACTCCGTGCCGGTCCCCCGCGACGACGCGCTCCGCGCCTTCAACGTGGCCACCTGCATCGGCTGCGGCGCCTGCGTCGCCGCCTGCCCCAACGGCTCGGCCTCGCTCTTCATGGGTGCCAAGATCACCCACCTCGGCGAGCTCCCGCAGGGCCAGCCCGAGCGCGACACCCGCGTCGTCGACATGGTCGCCCAGCACGACCACGAGGGCTTCGGCGGCTGCACCAACATCGGCGAGTGCACCGCCGCCTGCCCCAAGGAGATCCCGCTCGACGTGATCTCCCGCCTCAACTGGGACCTGCACCAGGCCATGCGCCACGGCCACTGACGCCGACCCGGCGCCAGTGACCGTGGGCGTCATCTGCCGAGGGGGACCTGCGACTTGTAGATCGACCCGTCGGGCCCGTACACGAGCGCCCAGTGCTGGAGCGCGCGGGGACCTGCACCGCCCTTCGGCACCTGCTGGTCGTAGACCGAGCCGCCCGGCTGGTAGGCAGGCGGCGGGGCGGCCGGCGTCGGGCCGGGTGGGGCCGCCGGCTCAGACCCGAGGTTCCAGGGGACGACGACGGCGACGGTGAGGACGGCCGCGATCGTCAGCGCGATGGCGAGCAGGAGGCCCCTGCGGCCCGTGTGGATCGTGGGGGCCGGCACGGTCTGAACCTGTGTGGTGGTCATGACGGTCTCCTCAGTAGCTGAAGGTCGTGGCCGGCTCGTCGCCGATCCAGTTCCACATCGGGACGGTGCCGTTGATCTCGGCCCCCGGGATCAGGTCGTCCGCGTCGAGCTGGCGGGCGTTGACGCACAGCGGGCACACGAAGTAGCGGCCACCGGCGGCCTCGTAGCGCTTGACCAGCTCCTGGATCGACGGGCACCCGTCGCAGGCGATGCCCACGGCGACGCCGGGGACCGCGAGGCGCACCGCCTCCTTGGTCAGGAACATCAGCGTCTCGCGCCCGGTCTCCGCCGCACCGACGGCGACCAGGAAGGCGACACTCACCTTCTCGGGGTCCTCCAGACCCGTGGTCAGACTGACGACTGCCTTGCTCATGATGGTTCTCCTTGTCTCGTTGATCTCCCGGTCCGGCGGACCGGGTGACCCGAAACTAGGAGTCACGCGGAGACATGTCGTCGGGCGAACACCCGACAAATCGGCAGGCGATCCGCTCAGGTCTCGAGCGGGTCGAGCAGGCCGTTGCGCAGCGCGAAGAGGGTCGCCGCCGAGCGCGACGAGGCCCCGCTCTTCATGTAGATCCGCTCGACGTGCGTGGCCGCCGTCTTGCGGGACACCCCGAGCTGGTCGGCGACCTCGCTGGTCGCCGCACCGCGCGCGATGAGTACCAGCACCTCCACCTCGCGGGGGGTGAGGCCGGCAGGCCCGGCGACCCTCCGCTTGCCGCCGACACCGGCGGCCGCCAGGACCGCGTCCGCGGCGTCCGCGTCGAGGCGGCCGGCGCTGGCCTCCTCCCGGAGCGCCGCCGCAGCGTTCCTCGGCGAGAGGGGTGGCCGCTCGGCCCGCGGCTCGGTCAGCGACCGGAAGGCACAGGCGGCGGCGAGGACCCGGGCCGTCATCGGGATGCTCGCGCCACCGACACCGCGGTGGTACCCGCTGCCGTCCATGCGCTCGTTGGCGTACGACGCGATCATGCCCAGACGGGCCAGCGCGGCCGGTCGGGCGAGCACGCGCTCGGTGTAGTACGAGCTGAGCCGGACCCGCTCCCACTCCGTGGCCGACAGGCTGCCCGGCTTGTCGAGGATCGGCGACGGTACGCCGTGCAGGCCGATGTCGTGCACGAAGCCGGCCCGCCTGGTCGCGGTCGCGTCGTCCGGTGGCAGGCCGAGCCGCTGCGCTGCCAGACCGGCCAGCTCGGCCACGCCGCTGGAGTGTCCGGCGCGGTGCGGCGAGCGCAGGTCCGTGAAGTCGGCCAGAGCGCCGAGCCCCTCGTCCAGCTCGGCGTCCGACAACGGTCTCCGCAGGCCGGGGACGTCGACCAGGAGCGCGCTGACGTCGTACTCCCCCTCCACCGAGGGCAGCACGTCGCCGGCGATGTCGCACAAGGCGTCGACCAGGGCGGGGTCGAACTGCTTGCCCCGTCGGTCGCGGACGACCCGGACGGCGGCGTCGACCCCACCGTGGCGGTAGTGCACCTCGGCGACGTCACCGACGTGGAAGAGCCGGACCCACAACGACAGGTCCTGGCCAGCGACGCCGTCCGGCACCCCACGCCCGTCCCACCGGGCGAAGAACTGTCGCACCGCGCCCGACACCGCCGGGTCGAGCCCGAGCCGGTCAGCCAGCGTCGACGTGATGAGGCAGTGCGACTGGATGCCCTGGATGACCCGGCGGCCCCCGGTGGAGAGGATCGTGCTGCTGACCTTGACCCGGCTCGCCGCCCCGCCCGCACCGGCGTGGGAGAGGAAGAAGCGGAACCCCGAGAAGCCGCCCAGGTCGGCGTCGTAGCTGTCGGCCCGGAACGCGATGTCGTCTCCGAAGAACGACGCGACCTCGGGGGCATCGGCGACGCACCCCACCCAGGACAGCATCGCGATGTAGAAGAGCGATGCCTGCTCGTCGTCGGGGAGCCCGACGTGCGCACCGAGCCGGGAGGCGATCCGCCAGGAGCGCAGCAGGTGCTCCATCGGCTGGCCGAGCCCCAGGTCCGTGGCCAGCGAGTACGCGGCCAGGACCTCGGCCAGGGTCACACCGGAGTCAGCACCGTCGCGCGCCACGAGCGGAGTGTACGAGGTCGACGACGATCGGTCAGCCGTGCGTGCGCTCGAGCCTCATGTCTTCTTCCTGCTGAGCCTGCGGACCAGGGCCATGGCGCCGAGCATCGTGGCGGCGCCGGCGGCGTACGACGCGGCCCAGGGGTACTCGAGCTCGCGCTCGACCCTGCGCAGCGGCGGGGAGGGCGGGCCCTCGACGGGGGCGGCGACCGGTTCCGGGCGGGCTGCGCGCGCCTCACGCGACGTGTGCGCCCACGCGGCGGCGTACATGACGACCCGCGAGAAGTAGTTGATCCAGACGAGCACGATCAGCGCGATACCGAAGGCCTGGAACGCCGGGTTCCCCTGCGTCGACCGGAAGAGGATCGTCGAGAGCTGCTTGAGGACCTCGAAGGCGATCGCGCCGAGCAGCGCGCCCGACCACAGGGAGCGTCGGGGCGTGTGCGGCTCGGCCAGGAGCACGAACATCGAGAAGAACAGCAGCATGTTGGCGCCGAGCCCCAGGACGATCGTGAGCAGCGTGACGAGCCAGCTCAGCTCCTCCCCCAGGTGGACCCAGTCGAGCACGTCCTTGGAGAAGCCCCCGACGAAGCCCGCCACCGCCACGGAGACCAGCAGGATCACGCCGATCAGGGCCAGGGTGAGCAGGTCGCGGAGCTTGCCGAAGACGAAGTTGGGCTGCTCCTTCGCCGGGACCTCGAACACCACGACCAGCGCGTCGCGCATCGCGGCGAGCCAGCCCAGGCCGGAGTAGAGCAGGACGACGGCGCCGATGATGCCGAGGGTCGCCGCGGCCTTCTGGATGTCGTCGAGCTGGATCTGTCCGTCGCTGGTGCCGATCAGGCCGGGCATCACGCTGTTGAGCGCGTCCGTGAGGTTCTGCTCGGCGTCGGGATAGACCTTCGAGATCCACCCGACGACGAAGAACGCCAGGGCCAGGATCGGGAAGAACGACAGGAACGCGAAGTAGGTCACCGCGCCGGCCTGCTGCCCGGCCTTCACGGCGCCGTAGTGCTCCTGCATGCGGACCGCGTGGTCGACCAGCGGTCGCCGTCGACGCAGCTCCGCGAGACGCTCCTTCGGTGAGGGCATCGTCAGCCGGAGGTGCCCTGGAGGGCGAACCGACGGGTCGGCTGCCAGCCGGCGTCCTCGTCGTGGACGTAGAGGTGGAAGTCGGTGACGTCGAACTCGCACTCGAAGGCGCCCAGCTCGTCGAAGGCCCGGTCCAGCAGGGCGTCCTCGAGGTGGTGGGCGACCGTGACGTGGGGGTGGTACGGGTACTGCAGCGCGACGTCGAGCGGACCGCGGCGTACGACGCCGGCGAGCTGCTCGCACTGCGAGATGCCCTCGACCAGGGTCACGAACACGACGGGCGACACGGGGCGGAAGGTACCCGTTCCGCGGAGATGTACGCAGTAGGCGGAGACCGAGTCCGCGGCCGCCTCCAGGTGCTTCTCGACGTCGGCCAGCTGGAGGTCGTCGATCTCGGTCGGCGGCACGAGCGTGATGTGGGTCGGGATCATCGCCGCCGTGGTGTCACCCACGGCGGTCCGATAGTCCTGCAGCTCGCTCGCCCAGGGCTCCGGGATCGCGACTGCCACTCCAATCGTCGGCACGTCTAGGACCCTACTGGCCCGCCGCCACGAAGCCGACCCGCTGGTAGACGTCGCGCAGGGTCGCCCGGGCGACCTCACCCGCCTGCTCGGCGCCCTGCCGCAGCACGCCGGAGAGGTAGGTCTGGTCGTCGAGCAGCTCGAGGGTGCGCTCGCGGAACGGCGTGACGAAGTCGACGACGATCTCGGCGAGGTCCTTCTTGAGGTCGCCGTACCCGCGTCCCTCGTAGTCGGCCTCGAGGTCGGCGATCGGCCTCGCGGTGAGCGCCGAGTAGATCGTGAGCAGGTTGCTGACGCCCGGCTTGGTCTCCGGGTCGAAGCGGACCACGGCGTCGGAGTCGGTCACGGCGGACCGGATCTTCTTCGCGGAGACGGCCGGGTCGTCGAGCATCTCGACGATGCCGGACGGCGAGGAGGCCGACTTCGACATCTTCGCGGTCGGGTCCTGGAGGTCGGTGATCTTGGCCGTCGCCTTGAGGATGTAGGGCTCCGGGAGCCGGAACGTCTTCTTGTAGCGGCTGTTGAACCGCTGGGCGAGGTCCCGGGTCAGCTCGAGGTGCTGGCGCTGGTCCTCACCGACCGGGACGTAGTGCGGCCGGTAGAGCAGGATGTCGGCGGCCTGGAGGATCGGGTAGGTGAACAGCCCGACGCTCGCCGCGCCCTCGCCGCCCTTGGCGGACTTGTCCTTGAACTGGGTCATCCGGCGCGCCTCGCCGAAGCCGGTCAGGCACTGGAGCACCCAGCCCAGCTGGGCGTGCTCGGGCACCTGCGACTGGACGAAGATCGCGGAGCGGTCCGGGTCGATGCCCATCGCGATCAGCTGCGCGGCCGCCCGCAGGGTGCGCTCCCGCAGCACCTTCGGGTCCTGCTCGACCGTGATCGCGTGCAGGTCGGCGATGAAGAAGAACGGCTGGTACTCCTGCTGGAGGTCCACCCACTGCCGGAGCGCGCCGAGGTAGTTGCCGAAGTGGAACGAGTCGGCCGTCGGCTGGATGCCGGAGAGCACGCGGGGACGGGAGGTGCTGGTGCCCGCAGCCGCCGTCGAGACCTCGGGTTCGGTCGTGGTGGACATGCCGGACATTCTGTCAGGGCGTGGTCGTACGACGGTCGGCGGCCGCCGACCAGAAGAGCACCGCGATGCCCGCGACCGAGAGGGCCGCCCCGACCAGCGCGGGAGCGCGGTAGCCGTAGCCCGCGGCGATCACGAGGCCGCCGAGCCAGGCGCCGAGCGCGTTCGCGATGTTGAGCGACGCGTGGTTCATCGCCGCGCCCAGGGTCTGGGCCTCGCCGGAGACGGACATCAGCCGGAGCTGCAGGTTGACCACCAGGACCGAGCCGATCGCCGTGACCAGGAAGATGCCCGGCACCAGCCACCAGCCGTAGGGCGCGGTCGCCCAGACGAGCAGCATCACCAGGCCGGACAGCACGCCCGACCAGATCAGGGTGGCGAACACGTCCCAGTCGGCCAGCCGGCCGGCCAGCCAGGTGCCGGCGACCATCCCGACGCCGAAGGCCGCGGTGAAGACCGGCACCGCCGAGTCGGACAGCCCGCCCACCTCGGTGACGATCGGGGCGATGTAGGAGTAGACCGCGAAGAGCCCGCCGAAGCCGACCGCGCCGGCGAGCAGCGTGAGCAGCGCCTGCCCGTTGCGGAAGAACAGCATCTCCTTGCGGCCGGTCGCGGCCGGGTTGCCCGGCACCGACGGGACGAACGCGAGGACCAGCACGACGGTGAGCAGGGCGAGGCCGGCCGTGGAGAGGTACGCCGAGCGCCAGCCCATCTGCTGCCCCAGCCAGGTGGCGGCCGGCACGCCCACGACGTTGGCGACGGAGAGGCCGAGCATCACGCTCGCGACCGCGCGGCCACGGTGCTCGGGGGCCGCGAGGCCGGCGGCGACCAACGACGCCACGCCGAAGTAGGCGCCGTGCGGCAGTCCGTCGAGGAAGCGCGCGACGAACAGCACGCCGTAGCTGCCGGCCAGGGCGCTGAGCACGTTGAAGACGGCGTACACCGCCATCAGGCCGACGAGCAGCGCACGCCGCGGCAGCTTGGCCCCGAAGATCGCGATGACCGGGGCGCCGACGACCACGCCGAGCGCGTACGCCGAGATGAAGTGCCCGGCGGTCGGGATCGAGACCCCGACGCCGTCGGCGATCTGCGGGAGGAGACCCATGGTGACGAACTCGGTCGTGCCGATCGCGAAGCCGCCGAGCGCCAGCGCCAGCACCGCGACCCGGTAGTGGGAGGCAGTGGCCCGCGGAGTCGTCTCAGCGGCGGCGGTGGGTGTCGTCGTCACGCCGTCTGCAACCGGGCGTCGGGGCGGTCGTATTCCGAGTTCATGTGTGATCCAGGCTATCGGCGCCTCAGGTCGGGGCCCGCATCGCCGATAGGGGCGAGGACAGCACCACCACCTGACGACTCGAGGCCTCCCCCACCATGCGCACGCTGCTCCACCACCTGTCGATCGGCCGACGGCTCTCGCTCGCCTTCGGCATCCTCTGCCTCCTCCTGGCCGTCGTGGCCGGCACCGGTGTCCACGCCGCCCAGCAGCAGGTCGACCTCCGGGCCGACCAGCAGCGCCTCGCCGAGATGCGTGACGACGTCAAGGAGCTGCGCTACCTCGACGCCGACGTCAGCGGCTGGCAGGGCTTCATCTTCGCCGAGGCCACCCAGACCGACCCGGCGGACGCGGTCCAGCCGGACGCCGACAACATGTCCGGGCTGCTCGCCGACAAGAAGATCGTCGACGACCTGCTCGCGGGCTTCGACGAGGACGCGCTCAGCGGCGCCGAGGCCGACGACTTCGCGACCATCAAGCAGCAGTGGGCCGACTTCTTCACCGCGTCCGACACCTGGGGCCAGCAGCTCGGGGCGGTCAAGACGGACGCCGACATGCGGGCGGCCTTCGAGTTCCTCAACGCCGGCGACCTGGCCACGACGTGGTCGGACCTCCTCAAGAGCACCCAGAAGCTGGTCGACTCGGTCGACAAGCGCACCGCTGCCCTCGACAAGCACGCGGACGCGGTGGCGACCGACGCCAAGCGGACCATCTGGATCGCCGCCGTGCTCGCCCTGCTGCTCGCGATCGCCATGGGCATCGCGGTCACCCGCTCGATCGTGCGGCCCGTACGCCGGTTCGTCGGTGCCGTCGACCGGGTCGCCGAGGGTGACCTGACCGCCTCGCCGGAGATCCAGCAGCGCGACGAGATCGGCCAGCTGGCGGCGTCGTTCGACACGACCATGGCCTCCCTGCGCCGGATCGTCACCACGATGGCCGAGTCCGCGACCACCGTCGCGGCCGCCGCCGAGGAGATCGCCGTCACCTCCAACTCGATCTCCGACTCCGCCGTCCAGACGTCGTCCGAGGCGCTGCTCGTGAGCGCCGCCGCCGACGCCGTCTCGCAGAACGTCCAGACGGTCGCCGCCGGCTCCGAGCAGATGGGCGCCTCGATCCAGGAGATCGCCCGCAGCGCCCACGACGCCGCCGGGGTCGCCACCGAGGCGGTCCGCACCGCCGAGGAGACCGGGGAGACCGTCGGCAAGCTCGGCATCTCCTCGCAGGAGATCGGCAACGTCGTCAAGGTGATCACCTCGATCGCCGAGCAGACCAACCTGCTCGCGCTCAACGCGACCATCGAGGCCGCGCGCGCCGGCGAAGCCGGCAAGGGCTTCGCCGTCGTGGCCAACGAGGTCAAGGAGCTCGCGCAGGAGACCGCGCGGGCCACCGAGGAGATCACCCAGCGGGTCGGCGCCATCCAGGCGGACGCGGCCGGCGCCGTGGACGCGATCGGCCAGATCGGCACGGTCGTCGCCCGGATCAGCGACTCGCAGACCACCATCGCCGCCGCGGTGGAGGAGCAGACGCTCACCACCCAGGAGATGAACCGCAACGTCGCCGACGCCGCGACCGGCTCCGGCGAGATCGCCCAGACGGTCGGCCGCGTGGCCGACGCGTCCCAGGTGACGACGGACAGCGTGCAGCAGCTGCACGGCGCCGTCGCCGACCTGTCGCAGATGTCGGTCCAGCTCCAGGAGCTGGTCTCGACGTTCCGCTACGTGTGAGCGGGCGGTCGGAGGTCACCCGACGCGGGTGACCTCCGACTGCACGACGGCGACCTCGTCCTCGGCGGGCAGGCAGGTCTCGCCGGAGAAGTTGTCGGGCGTGGTGAAGATGCCCCGCGCCTGCACCCCCTCGCCGTCGCGGGCGACCAGGTGGTCCTTCCCGTCGTACAGGCTGACCTTGCCCTCCGCGTCGAGCCGGGCGCGGAACCCGGCCGGCCAGACCGGCCAGATCTCGCCGGACGGGTTCTTGAGGTAGACGCAGTGCTGCGCGTTGACCGCCAGCGTGCCCTGGATGGCCTCCGAGCCCGTGGGCTGCCCGGGGATCCAGTCACCGGTCGGCACCTTGATCACCGTGGCGGCGGTGTCGGTGCCCTCGGAGACGAGGGTGACCACACCGAAGGCGGCCGCGGCGATCAGCACCGGGATGACCACGGCCAGGATCATCCCCCGGCGCCCGAGCGCAGGAGGCTGGTCCCAGATCGGGTACGCCGACGGGGTCTCGGTGTCCGACTCGTCAGGCAAGGGACGCCAGGGCCGCGTTGAGGGTGGCCGACGGACGCATGACCGCGTCCGCCTTGGCATCGTCGGGCCGGTAGTAGCCACCGATGTCGGCGGGCGAGCCCTGGACGGCGATCAGCTCGTCCACGATCGCCTTCTCGTCGGCCGCCAGCCGCTCCGCCAGCGGCTTGAACGCGGCCGCCAGGTCGGCGTCCTCGGTCTGCGCGGCCAGCTCCTGGGCCCAGTAGAGCGCCAGGTAGAAGTGCGAGCCGCGGTTGTCGATGCCGCCGAGCTTGCGGGTCGGCGACTTGTCCTCGTTGAGGAACGTGCCGGTCGCCCGGTCCAGCGTGTCGGCGAGCACCGTGGCGCCAGGCGTACCGGCCTGCTCGGCGTACAGCTCGAGCGACGGCACCAGGGCGAAGAACTCGCCGAGGCTGTCCCAGCGCAGGTAGTTCTCCTTCACCAGCTGCTGGACGTGCTTGGGCGCCGAGCCGCCGGCTCCGGTCTCGAAGAGGCCGCCGCCGTTCATCAGCGGGACGACCGAGAGCATCTTCGCCGACGTGCCGAGCTCGAGGATCGGGAAGAGGTCGGTGTTGTAGTCGCGCAGCACGTTGCCGGTGACCGAGATGGTGTCCTCGCCCTTGCGGATCCGCTCCAGCGAGTACGTCGTGGCCGCGGCCGGCGCCATGATCTCGATGGTCAGGCCGTCGGTGTCGTGCTCCGGGAGGTACTCGTTGACCTTGGCGATCAGGTTGGCGTCGTGGGCGCGGGACTCGTCGAGCCAGAACACGGCCGGGGTGGAGGACGCGCGGGCGCGGGTGACGGCCAGCTTGACCCAGTCGCGGATCGGGGCGTCCTTGGTCTGGCAGGCGCGCCAGATGTCACCAGGCTGGACGTCGTGGGAGATCAGCACCTCGCCGGCACTGTTGACGACCTGCATGGTGCCCGCCGAGGGGGCCTCGAATGTCTTGTCGTGCGAGCCGTACTCCTCCGCCGCCTGCGCCATCAGGCCGACGTTGGGCACCGAGCCCATGGTCGCCGGGTCCAGCGCGCCGTGGGTGCGGCAGTCGTCGATGGTGGCCTGGTAGACGCCGGCGTACGACGAGTCCGGGATCACCGCGAGGGTGTCGGCCTCGTTGCCGTCGGGGCCCCACATGTGGCCGCCGCCGCGGATCATCGCGGGCATCGACGCGTCGATGATGACGTCGGACGGGACGTGCAGGTTGGTGATGCCCTTGTCGGAGTCGACCATCGCCATCGCGGGGCCGTCGGCCAGGCCGGCGGTGACGGCCGCCTTGATCGCGTCGCCCTCCGGGAGCGCGGCGACGGCGCCGAGGAGGCCACCGAGACCGTCGTTCGGGGAGATGCCCGCGGCGGCCAGCTGCTCGCCGTACTGCTCGAAGAGGGTCGGGAAGAAGGCCTGCACGACGTGGCCGAAGATGATCGGGTCCGAGACCTTCATCATCGTGGCCTTGAGGTGCACGGAGAACAGGACGTCCTCGGCCTTGGCGCGGGCGATCTGCTCGGTGAGGAAGCGGCGCAGCGCGGCGACGTCCATGAACGTGCCGTCGACGACCTCGCCGGCGAGCACCTTCAGGCCGTCCTTGAGCACCGTCTCGGTGCCGTCGGTCGCGACGTGCTTGATCGTCAGGGTGTCGTCGCCCGGGATCACGACCGACTGCTCGTTGGAGAAGAAGTCGTCCTTGCCCATCGTCGCGACGTTGGTCTTCGAGTCGGGGCTCCACTTCCCCATGCGGTGGGGGTGGGTCTTCGCGTAGTTCTTCACCGACAGCGGCGCGCGGCGGT
Organism: Nocardioides sp. Root1257; assembly: GCF_001425175.1. GTDB lineage: Bacteria > Actinomycetota > Actinomycetes > Propionibacteriales > Nocardioidaceae > Nocardioides. The sequence continues at coordinate 20,259 of NZ_LMDV01000005.1, forward strand.
CGGAGTTGCCCTCGCGCAGCACCGGGTTGACCGCGGAGCCCATGACCTTGCCGTACTTGGCGCGGGTCGCGCGGTCCTCGTCGGACTGCGGGTTCTCCGGATAGTCGGGGAGGTCGAAGCCCTGCTCCTGCAGCTCCTTGACCGCGGCCTTGAGCTGCGGCACGGAGGCGGAGACGTTGGGGAGCTTGATGATGTTGGCCTCGGGCGTCTTCGCCAGGTCGCCGAGCTCGGCGAGGGCGTCGTCGACGATCCCGAACTGGGCCAGGATCCGGCCGGAGAGCGAGATGTCGCGCGTCTCGATGTCCACGCCCGCCTTGCCGGCGTACGCCTGCACGATCGGGAGGAAGGAGTACGTCGCCAGCAGCGGCGCCTCGTCCGTGTGCGTGTAGATGATCTTGGCCATGGTCTGGGCGACTCCTGGATCTCGGCAGCGCTGGGGAAAGTTCCTTGACGTCAAGATACCTGACGTGGGCGGCAGAACCACCCTCGCACCCGGTGTCAGGCAGGTCTAGCCGGGGGCTCCCACGGGTATCGTGCTGTCGGCGCGTCCGACGGGGATGCTCGACCAGCTCGACCGAAGGGGCAGGACATGGCGGACTCCACCATCCGGCAGAAGCTCACCGCCGAGGTGCTCGGGACGTTCGTCCTGGTGCTCTTCGGCTGCGGCTCGGTCGTCGTCTACCAGACCGCGCAGGTCGCGAACGACGGACGGCTGCTGCCGTCGACGGTGACCACCGTCGGCCTGACCTTCGGCGTCGTGGTGATGGTGATGGCCTACGCGTTCGGCCGGGTCTCGGGGGCGCACTTCAACCCCGCCGTGTCCGTCGGTGCCGCGATGGGCGGCCGGATGCCGTGGCGGCACGTCGGTCTGTACGTCGTCGCGCAGCTCGTCGGCGCGATCCTCGGCGCCCTGGTGCTCTTCGTCCTGATGCAGGGCTTCGACTCGTTCAGCGCCGAGGGGCACATGGGCCAGAACGCCTTCGGCGACCAGGGCAGCGGCTACGCCTGGTGGGCGGCCTTCCTGCTCGAGCTGGTGCTCACCGCCGTCTTCGTGACCGTGATCCTCGCTGTGACGGACGAGCGCAACGAGCACCCCTCGCTCGCACCGCTGACGATCGGCTTCACGCTCGCTGCGATCCACTTCGTCGCGATCCCGGCCACCGGCACCTCCGTCAACCCGGCCCGGTCGATCGGGCCCGCGCTCTTCGCCGGCACGGACGCGATCGCCCAGCTGTGGCTCTTCATCCTGGCGCCGCTGGTCGGGGCGACCATCGCGGGCCTGCTCTACCCGATCCTGTTCGGCCGGGTCGGCGACGCCGTCCCCGGCTCTGGCATCAGCTTCAGCCGGCCACGGACGGCCGCGCAGGTCCCGGGCTACGCCGCGCCGGACCAGTACCAGCAGCAGTGGAACCAGGACCCCGCCCCGATCATCCAGGACGGCTGGCAGTGGGACCCGGCCGGCCAGCAGTGGCACCCGGTCGGCTCCACCCCCGAGCAGTGGCAGGCGCAGCAGGCGGCCGAGCAGGCGGGCGCGCCCTACGCCGAGGAGGTCGTGGTCGAGGAGACGATCGTGATCGCGGACGAGCCCACCGACGCTCCGCTCGACGGTCCCGGCCCCGACGACACCCAGATCCGACCGCCCAGCTGACCGGCTGAGCGCTAGCCGGAGACGTCGCTCAGCCGCACCGTGCGGCCGGGTCGCTGCTCCTCCACGAGGCCGAGGCCGCGCGACCAGTACTGCTCGGTCGGTCCGCTCGCCCCGAGGTCCGAGGTGACCTCGGTGACCAGCAGGTCGTCGTACGACCCCGCGGGGACCGTCGCCGAGCCGCGCAGGGAGGTCACGGTGGCGACGTCCTCCACGACGCCCTCCTGGAGGGCGAGCCGGTAGCCGTCGCCGACGCGCGGGTCGGCCGGCATCGCCAGTCCCGCCTCGGCGCCGTCCGCGCCGGCCGTCCACTCCCCCTCGCGCCCGAACCACCACACGTTGCCGTCGGCGTCCTGCGCGAACCAGTCCGTCGTCGACGTGCCGGACTCGGTGCTGACCCGCGCCGTCGTCGCCACGCCCTCGACCTCGGGACCGGGCGCCACCGCGACCGTGAGCCGGTGCCCGCCGACGACGTCCACCACGTCGTAGGTCCACGTGCGCCCGGCCGGGAGTGGGAGCCAGGGGTTGTCGACCCCGGCGACGAAGTCGCCCGGGTCGGGGGACGGAGTCGGGATGGTCAGCTCGTCGATGCCCGACGGCGGGCTCGAGACCGAGGCGCTGCCGCAGCCGCCCAGGACGGGGACCAGCACCGCGACCAGGGCGATGACCACCCGGGCGCGCACCGTCATGGACCCCAGCATCGCAGGGGGCCGCGCCGCTGCTAGCGTCGGGATCCGGACATCCACCGTTCCTCACCACCCCCTGTTCGTCGAAGTTGTCAAGGAGTCGTCGTGAGCTCAACCCCGTTGAAGGTCGCCGTCACCGGCGCCGCCGGTCAGATCGGCTACAGCCTGCTCTTCCGTCTCGCGAGCGGGTCGCTGCTGGGCGACCGCCCGATCGAGCTGCGGCTGCTGGAGATCACCCCGGCCCTGAAGGCGCTCGAGGGCGTCGTCATGGAGCTGGACGACTGCGCGTTCCCGAACCTCGCCGGCGTCGAGATCGGCGACGACGCCGAGACGATCTTCGACGGCGTCAACCTGGCCCTGCTCGTCGGCGCCCGCCCGCGCGGTCCCGGCATGGAGCGTGGCGACCTGCTGTCGGCCAACGGCGCGATCTTCACCGCGCAGGGCAAGGCGCTCAACAAGGTCGCCGCGGACGACGTACGCATCGGCGTGACCGGCAACCCGGCCAACACCAATGCCCTGATCGCGATGACCAACGCGCCCGACATCCCGCAGGAGCGGTTCTCGGCGCTGACCCGCCTCGACCACAACCGGGCGATCTCGCAGCTCGCCGCGAAGACCGGCGCCGCCGTGACCGACATCAAGAAGATGACGATCTGGGGCAACCACTCCGCGACGCAGTACCCCGACATCTTCCACGCCGAGGTCGGCGGCAAGAACGCCGCCGAGGTCGTGGGCGACCAGGCCTGGATCGCCGACACGTTCATCCCGACCGTCGCCAAGCGCGGCGCCGCGATCATCGACGCCCGTGGCTCGTCGTCGGCCGCCTCGGCCGCGTCGGCCACCGTCGACGCCGCCCGCGACTGGCTGCTCGGCTCCCCCGCCGACGACTGGGTCTCGATGGCGGTCGTCTCCGACGGCTCGTACGGCGTGCCCGAGGGCCTGATCTCGTCCTTCCCCGTCACCACCAAGGACGGCGACTGGTCGATCGTGCAGGGTCTCGAGATCGACGACTTCTCGCGCGGCAAGATCGACGCCTCGACCGCGGAGCTCGCCGACGAGCGCGCCGCGGTCACGGAGCTCGGCCTGATCTGACGCCAGACGGGTCGTCCGCCTCTCACGGGTCTCTGCACCCTCGAGAGGCGGACGACCCATTTCTGCGTCTACAGGCCGGGTTGGTCGGGGATGGAGCCGGCCAGCAGGATCAGCGCGACCCCGGTGGCGATCAGCAGGAAGCAGTCCCACCAGCGCTTGCGTACGGCGAGCATGCCGGCGTCCTTGGCCGGGAGCACGGCGCGGACGAGCGCCGCGAACAGCAGCGCACCGCCGAACCAGCGCACCCCGAGCCGCCACTCGCCGGACGTGACGATGCCGAGCGAGATCGCGACGACGGCGACCACGACGATGTAGAACGCGCCGCCGATCGTCGAGGGGTAGCGCCGTCCGCCCTCCTCGACCCCGTCGCCGTCGCCCTCGGCCGAGGCGGGCATCTCCTCGTGCGGTGGCTCGAGGTCGTTCACGACACCTGACGTTCGGCAGCGGTCACGATGTTGGACAGCAGCATCGCGCGGGTCATCGGCCCGACCCCGCCGGGGTTGGGCGAGACCCAGCCGGCGACGTCCCACACGTCGTCCGCCACGTCGCCCGCGATCTTGCCGTCGACCCGCGAGACGCCGACGTCGAGGACGGCGGCACCGGCCTTGACCATGTCGCCGCGGATGATCCCGGGCACGCCCGCGGCGGCGACGATCACGTCCGCGGTGCGGGTGTGCGCCGCCAGGTCGCGGGTGCCGGTGTGGCACAGCGTGACCGTGGAGTTCTCGGACCGGCGGGTGAGCAGCAGCCCGAGCGGGCGGCCGACCGTGAGACCACGACCGACCACGACCACCTCGGCGCCGTTCAGCTCCACGCCGTGGCGGCGCAGCAGCTCGATGCAGCCGATCGGCGTGCACGGGAGCGGACCGGCCTCGCCGAGCACCAGCTTGCCGAGGTTGGTCGGGTGCAGTCCGTCGACGTCCTTGTCCGGGTCGACGCGCGAGAGCAGCCGGAACTCGTCGAGCCCGGTCGGCTGCTGCACCAGGAAGCCGGTGCAGCCCGGGTCTGCGTTCAGACGGTCGATCTCCGCCTCGACCTCGGCCTGGGACGCGGTCGCCGGCAGGTCCACCCGGATCGACTCGATGCCGATCTCGGCGCAGTCCTTGTGCTTGGCGCCGACGTACCAGTGCGAGCCCGGGTCGTCACCGACCAGGACCGTGCCGAGGCCGGGCACGACGCCCTGCTCGCGGAGCTTGGCCACGCGTTCGGTCAGCTCGATCTTGATCGCCTTCAGGGTGGCGGAGCCGTCCAGCTTCTGTGCAGTCACGGGGTCATCCTGCCGTTCGGTGATCAGTGGAAGAAGTGTCGGGTGCCGGTGAAGTACATCGTCACGCCCGCGGCCTTCGCGGCCTCGATGGTGAGCTCGTCGCGCACCGAGCCGCCGGGCTGGACGATCGCGGTGACGCCGGCGTCGATCAGGATCTGCGGGCCGTCCTCGAAGGGGAAGAACGCGTCGGACGCGGCCACCGAGCCTGCGGCGCGCTCCCCCGCCCGCTCGACGGCGAGCTTGCACGAGTCGACCCGGTTGACCTGACCCATGCCGACGCCGACGGAGGCGCCGTCCTTGGCGAGCAGGATCGCGTTGGACTTCACCGAGCGGCAGGCCTGCCAGGCGAACGCCAGGTCCGCGAGCACCTCGGGCGAGGCCGCCTCGCCGGTCGCGAGGGTCCAGCTCGACGGGTCGTCGCCCTCGGCGTCGACGTAGTCGCGCTGCTGCATCAGCAGACCGCCCGAGATCGCGCGCATCTCGACCTCGCCGGTGCCGAGCGGCTCGCAGACCAGCAGCCGGATGTTCTTCTTGGCAGCCAGGACCTCGACCGCACCCTCGTCGTACGCCGGAGCCACCACCACCTCGGTGAACACCTCGGCCACCTGCTGCGCCATCTCGACCGACACGGGGACGTTGGTGGCGATCACGCCGCCGAACGCGGAGACCGGGTCGCACGCGTGCGCCTTGCGGTGCGCGTCGGCGACGTCGGTGCCGACCGCGATGCCGCAGGGGTTGGCGTGCTTGATGATCGCGACGGCGGGCTCGGCGAAGGTGTATGCCGCGCGCCGGGCCGCGTCGGAGTCGAGGTAGTTGTTGTAGGACATCTCCTTGCCGTGCAGCTGCTCGGCCTGGGCGAGGCCGGTCCCGAAGCCGTTGAGGTAGAGCGCGGCGCTCTGGTGCGGGTTCTCGCCGTAGCGCAGCACGGTCGACTTGTCCCAGGTGCCGCCGACCCAGGCCGGGAAGAGCTCGCCGTCGGAGGTGTCGGTGAGCACGTTGCCCATCCAGGACGCCACCGCGACGTCGTACGTCGCCGTGTGGACGAACGCCTCGGCGGCGAGCTGCTTGCGCTGCTCGAGGGTGAAGCCACCGTCGCCGAGCGCGGCGACCACGTCGGCGTACCGCTCCGGGGAGGTGACGATCGCGACGGACGGGTGGTTCTTGGCAGCCGCGCGGACCATGGACGGGCCACCGATGTCGATCTGCTCCACGCACTCGTCGGGCGTCGCGCCGGAGGCGACGGTCTGCACGAAGGGGTAGAGGTTGGAGACCACCAGGTCGAAGGGCTCGACGCCGAGCTCCGCGAGCTGCTCGACGTGGGAGTCGAGCCGGCGGTCGGCGAGGATCCCGGCGTGCACGCGCGGGTGCAGCGTCTTGACGCGCCCGTCGAGGCACTCGGGGAAGCCGGTGAGGTCCTCGACCTTGGTGACCGGCAGGTCCAGGCCGGCGATCAGCGCCGCCGAGCCGCCGGTGGAGACGAGCTCGACGCCGGCGCCGTGGAGCGCCCGGACGAGGTCCTCGAGCCCGGACTTGTCGTAGACGGAGACGAGAGCACGCTTGATCGGGATGCGTTGGTCGGACACGAGCACTCCTGCTGAGTCGGGTGGTGAGGAGCACCCAGGCGGTCGATGCTCCCGACGTCACTCCCTGGTGGTGGTCCCACCTTCGCCAGTCGTGTGGCGTCAGTCTAGAGGGCCGAGGCGACCCATCCGGACCCGGCGCCCCTCGACCACGAAGCCGTCGCGCGCCATCCGGCCGACCGAGGCGACGAGCATCGTGCGCTCGGCCCCCTTGATCCGCTCGTGCAGCGTCTCGACGGTGTCGTCCTCGGCCACCGGCACGGTGGCCTGGGCGATGATCGGGCCGGTGTCGACGCCCGGGTCGACCACGAAGAGCGTCGCGCCGGTGACCTTCACGCCGTACGCCAGCGCCTCGGCGGGCCCGTGCATCCCGGGGAACGACGGGGACAGCGCGGGGTGCGTGTTGACCACCTTGCCGCCGTAGAGCCCGAGGAAGGTGGTGCCGACGAGCTTCATGAACCCGGCCAGCACGATGATGTCGGGGTCGTACGCCGCGACCGCGCCCGCGAGCGCGGCGTCCCACTCCTCGCGGCTCTCGAAGTCCGCGAGCTTCACCGAGAAGGTCGGGATGCCGGCCCGCTCGGCGCGGGCCAGGCCCTCGATGCCGTCCCGGTCCGCGCCGACGGCGACCACGCGGGCGCCGTACGCCGGGTCGGCGGAGGCGTCGATCAGGGCCTGGAGGTTGGTGCCGGCGCCCGACACGAGAACGACGACGGCGGCTGGCTCGGGCACGCGTGGAGTCTAGGGCGTCGGCGCGTGCCGGCGCTGCCACCAGGTCATCGCCAGACCGCCGACGACGCCGCCGAGACCGAACGCCGTCACCGCGTGCACGAGCACGTCCATCGCGTCCGGCCCGACCGCCCGCATCCGACCGGGTCCGGCGGCCCCGCCGGCGACGGCGGCCAGGATCCCGAGCAGCAGGCCGGCGGTCACGCCGCCGACGCAGCCGCGCAGGGCGCCCTCCTCCCACCGCAGGGTGGGCGTCCGGCGCTGGGCCCGGGCCGCAGCCACGGCGGCGACGAGCGGCGGCACGGCGACCAGGTAGGTCGCCCACGCCGGCGTCGCCCCGTTGTCGGGCAGCGCCGCGAGCAGCGGGAACATCGGGACCGGTCCGAGCGAGACCAGGGTCGGCGAGACGACCGTGCCGGTGCCGACCAGGAAGCCGGGGCCGAGCAGGTAGCTGCCGGTGAAGATCGAGGCGTTGGGGACCAGCATCGCGGTGAGGAGGGTGTAGACGGTCGCGTCGCCGGCGCCGAGGTGCAGGCGCGACATCACGCTGGCCGCCGTACCGAAGTCGACCGCGAGGGCGACCAGGAAGACCGCGGTCGAGACGACCAGGAAGCCGCCCAGGATTCGCAGGCCGCCGGCGAGCGCGGCGCGCAGCCAGGGCGGGACGACCGTCGCCCAGATCGCCAGCCGGCCGGAGCCGGTCGCGACGCCGGACCAGCCGAACGCGGCGGAGAGCAGGAAGGACCAGCCGACGACCCGGGCCAGGGACGGTGCCGTCTCCGGGGTCGAGGCCACGACGCCTGTGACGATCGCCACCAGGAGGTAGCCGGCCGTGAAGACCGACGCGGCCATCGGGACCGTCCAGTCCCGCTCACCGTCGGCGATCCGGTCGGCGTCGGGACCGTGGCCGGAGATCGCGTCGCCGACCCGGTGCCCGACCCGCCAGCACGACCACGCGCAGAGGGCGGTGATCCCGAGCGGGACCAGGGTGACGGCGACGCCGTCGACGCGGATTCCGGAGCCGTGGGCCAGCAGCCAACCGAGCGCCCCCACGCGGAGTCCCCCGCGTGGAGTTCCGTGTGCACCCGCGTCGGCGAGGAACCAGCCCACGACCCCGACCGCCAGGCAGATCAGGAGGGTCGCCCCGGCCGCGACCACGCCGCCGAGGAGGGCGACGGGCACCAGCGGCGACCGGTGCCGCGCCTCGGCGGCACCCCGGCCGCGAGCGGCCGAGGCCGGTCCGGTCGAGAGCGATCCGGGGAGCAGCGACGTCATGGTGTCGCCATCATTGCCCGCCGCGGGCGCCGGATCCGGGCGCACACGCCGAATCGGCACGGATCAGGGCCTCCGGCTACCGTGGACGGCGCCATGACCGACCCCGACGAGTTCGACCAGTTCTACAAGGACGTCCGCACCCGCCTGATGCTGCTGACGTACTGCCTGACCGGCGACCTCCCGTCCTCGCGCGCGGCGGTCCGCGACGCCTTCGTCGTCGCGTGGCACCACTGGCGCAAGGTCTCGCGGGTCGAGGACCCGGAGGCGTGGGTGCGCGAGCACGCCTGTCGGCACGCCGTACGCCGGCACACGGCGAAGCTGTGGCACCGCGAGAAGAACCTCGATCCCGAGGTCAAGGCCACCCTCGGAGCGCTCGGCCGCCTGACGATGACCCAGCGCCGGGTGCTGCTGGTGACCGAGCTGACCAGCAGCTCGCTCAACGCGATGGCCCGCGAGGTCGGGCTGCCCCGCACCGAGGCCGAGCGCGAGCTCCAGAGCGCGACCTCCACGTTCGCCCTGCACCGCGAGGTCCCCACGACCGAGGTCCGCGCCGTGCTCGAGGCGGTCCGCAGCCACGTCGAGACCAACCGCTGGCCCCGCCCGACCATCCTGCGCCGGGCGGGTGCCACCCGCCGGCGTACCCACACCGTGATCGGCGTCGCCGCGACCGCGGCGGCACTCGTCATCGCCGGCACCCTCGTGACGGACGCCGACGGCGTCCGGCCCACCCTCGCCGGCGAGCGGGTCGAGCCGGACCACTCGTCGGGCCCCTCGGAGCCGACAGCGGTCGACCTGCCCGAGGAGACGATGCTCGCCGCCGACAGCGTCAGCCGGGTCATCGCCACCCAGGGCGGCTGGACGGTCGCGAGCACCGACGACAACTCCGCCGGCAACGGCAAGGCCGTGACGTGCCAGCAGACCAGGTACGCCGCACCGCGCAACCGGCCGGACTCCGCGGTGTTCCGCACGTTCGCGCCCCAGCAGGAGACGAAGGGCAAGAAGGCCGCCCCCGTCGTCGCGCAGACCGCCGAGGCGGCCCACACGGTGCGGGCGGCCGAGCGCAGCTTCGACACCGCGGTCGGCTGGTTCGCCGCCTGCCGGGACAACCGGGCGCAGCTGATCGAGACCTACGAGCTCTCCGGCGTCGGTGACGAGGCGATGCTCTTCACCCTGAACACGAGGTCCGAGCCGGACTCCGACATCGTGGCCGCGGTGGCCCGCACGGGCAGCTACACGACCACGACCGTCAGCACGAGCCCGGCCGGCGACGGCCCCCGTCCCACCGCCGTGGCCCGGCTCCTCGGCACCGGCGTCAACCAGCTGTGCGAGCTGCCCGAGGGCGGCGCGTGCACGACCGACCCGACGCCGCACGTCACCACGCCGGTCCCGGTCGCCCAGGTGCCCGGGATGCTCGACGAGGTCGACCTGCCGTCCGCCGCCGGGGTCGATCGGCCCTGGGTGGGCACCGAGCCGCGCCGGGCGCTCACCAACCCCGCCGCGACCCACTGCGACGGCACCGACTTCAACGCCGGCGGGATCAGCAACAACGTGACGCGCACGTTCCTGGTGCCCGAGGCCAAGCTGCCCGACGAGTTCGGGCTCACCGAGACGGTCGGCACCCTCCCGGCCGGCAAGGCGAAGGCCCTGGTCGCCGACGTCCAGGACAAGCTGGACCGCTGCTCGAAGAAGCAGATCGGCACCCGGGTGACCCGGCTCCGCAACGTGGAGAAGGGTGGCACGGAGCTCACCGTCTGGCGGGTGAGCACGGAGGTCACCGACGACAAGACGATGAACTTCCTGATGGGGATCGTCCGCGACGGCACCGCGGTCGCCCAGGTCGGCTTCGTGCCGGTCAAGGGCGTCACCATCGACCAGGACGCGTTCACGGCCCTCGCCCAGCGCGCCCTCGACCGCCTCGGGGACATGCCCGCCCCGCGGTCGGGCTGACCTCACGAACTTTTCCCGTCTCGCGTGCAACCGTGGGTCCCGCTCGGGCGTATCCCCCACGATCAGCAACCCTGCTGACCTGACGAGACGGGACCAGAGTCGATGGACGAACGCGAGTTCGACGACTTCTACGCCGCGTCGTTCCAGCGGATCACCGGTCAGGTGTACGCCATGATCGGCAACCGCGACGAGGCGCAGGAGTGCGTGCAGGAGGCGTTCGTCCGCGCCTGGGCGCACCGAAGAAAGCTGGAGAAGGCCGAGCACCCCGAGGCGTGGGTGCGCACCACGGCGTACCGCCTGGCGGTCAGCCGCTGGCGACGCACCGTGCGCAGCCGCCGACCGGCCGACCGGGCTGTCGGGCCGGCGTTCGAGAGCGCGGCGCCCAGCGAGGCCCACGTGGCCCTGGTGGCGGCGCTCAAGCAGCTCCCCGAGGCACAGCGGCAGGCGCTGGTGCTCCACCACATCGCCGACCTGCCCGTGCACGACGTCGCCCGCGAGGTCGGCGTACCCGAAGGAACCATCAAGGCCCGGCTCAGCCGGGGTCGCGCGGCGCTGGCCGCCCTGCTCGCCGACGACGAAGGACACGCGGAAGGACTCAGCCATGCCTGACCCGATCGATGAGCTCGAGAACTTCTCCACCCCAGGACTGACCATGAACCCGCTCCCCGCCTCCGAGGTACGCCGTCGCGGAACCCGGATGCGCCGCCGCAACCACGCGATCGCCGCGATCGGCGGCGTTGCCGCGGTGGCGATCATCGCGACCCCGCTCGCGATGGCCGCGTCGAACACCCGCACCGACACGAACCCTCCGGTCACCAACCCCTCCCCCTCGGTGACGTGGGTGACGGCGATCCCCGCGGACTTCCCGCTCGCCAGCGGGCTGCCCCGCGCCACGGCCCAGGACCCCTACGAGGCCCAGGCCGATGCCGACGCCTGCGACGGGCTCGGCTGGTCGCCGGACGGTCCGCCCGCGGCGGTCGACGTCCAGCAGGTCGTCCAGACCGAGAACGAGGGTGGCGTGGATCGCGCCCTGGCCGTCTACGCCGACGCCGACGCCGCCACCCAGGCCCGGCTCGCCCTCGAGGCGCGGGTTCAGGAGTGCGCGACCGCGACGGACGGCAAGGCCCGCTCCACCGAGCTCGTGTCCAGCGACGGGAGCTCGCTCGTCTACCTCGACCACGTCAGCGACGCCGGCGACATGTTCGAGCACCGGGCGCTCCAGGTCGGCAACGCCCTCCTGCTCGACACGGTCTACAGCCTGGGCGGCGGCGATCCCACGGTCGTCCAGCGGAACCTCCAGGCCATCGAGCGGCTCTCGGCCCCGGCCGTCGACGCGATGTGCGTCTTCTCCGCCGACCCCTGCTGAGGGATCGCCCGGCAACCAGCTCGGGGACGGCGGCGTCCCAGTGGCATGAAGCTCGTGCCCTGGGGTGCCGCCGTCGTCGTGCTGCTGGCCGGTTGTGGGTCCGCTCCGACCACGGCACCCCGACCGACACCGAGCCCGACACCGAGCGCGACGCCGGTCGGGAGCGCTCCGGCGACCCGGACCACGGCCCCGACGGGCACCGCCCACCGCCTCCCGGAGACGTTCCCGCTGCTGGCGGGCCTCCCGCCAGCAGGCGGTGAGGTCAGCACCGTCGGGCCGAGCCGGGTCCTCCCGCCCCTCGTGCCCGGCGCGTGCGACCGCGGCGCACGGCTCCCGGTCCACGTCGACCTGCTGCGAGCGGCCTGGAGCGCCCCCGAGGACCAACGGGAGCGCCAGCTGGTGACCTTCGCGACCGAGCCCGCGGCCGCTGCCTATGCCGACGCGGTCGTCGACCTGTTCCGGGACTGCCCGCGGGAGCACACCCCGGACGAGGACACCGCCACCGACGTGAGGGCAGCACGTCTGGGCGACAGCGCCGCCGTCGTCACCCGGACCTACCGGACGCAGGGCGCGCCCCGGCCCGGACACACCACGTGGGTTGTCGTGCGCGTGGGTCGCCACGTCCTGGTCGCCGTGACGGCGGACGAGGGCGACCCCGACGCCGCTGCCGACCAGGCGGCCGTGGCGGAGGTGACCCGGTCGATGGGCGTGCTCGACAACACCGCGGACCGCCCCTGGTTCGGGCCGCAGGGGTACGGCGACGTCCGGCTCGGCATGACCGAGGACGAGCTGCGCGCCCTGCCGCACGTCGGTCTCGCCGCCGTACGACCCTGCACGCCGTTCTCGGTCGAGACGGCGGGCGCGGGTCTCGAGCCCGGCGTCGGCGGGATCCTCGAGCGCGACCGCGGCGTCACCTCGCTCAGCCTGGCGGCACCGTCGTCCACCCCGGAGGGCATCGGGCACGGCTCGCCGTACGCGCTGGTCCGGCTGGCCTACCCGGAGGCCGTGGGCGACCGCGACCTGCTGACCGTCGACGTCCCCGGCCACCCGGACCGCTACTACCGGTTCGAGCTCGGCCCCGACGGTGTCGGCAGCGTGCTGCTGGTCGCGCACGACCAGCACTGCGCGGGCTGAGAAGCAGAACGGCCCCGGGACCGCAGGTCCCGGGGCCGTTCAGGGGTGGATCAGAGGCTCTGCAGGACCTCGCGCATGAGGGCGGCGGTCTCGGACGGCGTCCTGCCGACCTTCACGCCGACGGCCTCGAGGGCCTCCTTCTTCGCCTGCGCGGTGCCGGAGGAGCCGGAGACGATGGCGCCGGCGTGGCCCATGGTCTTGCCCTCCGGGGCCGTGAAGCCCGCGACGTAGCCGACGACCGGCTTGGTCACGTTGTCCTTGATGTACGCCGCGGCGCGCTCCTCGGCGTCGCCGCCGATCTCGCCGATCATCACGATCGCCTTCGTGTCCGGGTCCGCCTCGAAGGCGGCCAGGGCGTCGATGTGCGTGGTGCCGATGATCGGGTCGCCGCCGATGCCGATGGCGGTCGAGAAGCCGAAGTCCTTCAGCTCGTACATCATCTGGTAGGTCAGCGTGCCCGACTTCGACACGAGACCGATCGGGCCGGTGCCCGCGATGGTGTGCGGCGTGATGCCGGCCAGCGACTCGCCCGGGGTGATGATGCCGGGGCAGTTCGGGCCGATCATCCGGGTGCCGGCGTGGTTCTTGTCCGACTGCAGGTAGGACCACACCTCGGCGGTGTCCTGGACCGGCACGCCCTCGGTGATGACCACGAGCAGGCCGATGCCGGCGTCGACGGCCTCGATGCAGGCGTCCTTGGTGAAGGCCGGCGGGACGAAGACGACCGACACGTCGGCGCCGGTCTCCTTCATCGCCTCGGCGACCGAGCCGAACACCGGCTGGGTGGTGCCGGCGAGCTCGACGGTCGTGCCGGCCTTGCGGGCGTTGACGCCGCCGACGATGTTGCTGCCGGACTCGATCATCAGGGTCGTGTGCTTGGAGCCCATGCCGCCCGTGATGCCCTGGACGATGATCTTGGAGTCCTTGTTGAGGTAGATAGACATCTTCTTCGTCCTTACGCGTTCGCGAGCTCGGCGGCCTTGTCGGCCGCTCCGTCCATCGTGCCGACCTGGGTCACCAGCGGGTGGTTGAGCTCGTCGAGGATCGCGCGACCCTTCTCGACGTTGTTGCCGTCGAGGCGGACCACGAGCGGCTTGGTCGCCGCGTCGCCGAGGATCTCGAGCGCGCCCTTGATGCCGTTGGCGACCTCGTCGCACGCGGTGATGCCACCGAACACGTTCACGAAGACGCTCTTGACCTGCGGGTCGTTGAGGATGACGTCGAGGCCGTCGGCCATCACCTGGGCGTTGGCGCCGCCGCCGATGTCGAGGAAGTTCGCCGGCTTCACGCCGCCGTGCGCCTCACCGGCGTACGCGACGACGTCGAGGGTCGACATGACCAGACCCGCGCCGTTGCCGATGATGCCGACCTGGCCGTCGAGCTTGACGTAGTTGAGGCCCTTGTCCTTGGCCTTCGCCTCGAGCGGGTCGGTCTCGTCCTTGATCTCGAACGCCTCGTGGTCGTGGTGACGCACCTCGGAGGCGTTGTCGTCGAGCGACACCTTGCCGTCGAGGGCCTCGAGCTTGTCGCCGGCCAGCCGCGCGAGCGGGTTGACCTCGACGAGCGTCGCGTCCTCCTCGACGAAGACCTTGTAGAGGGCCTCGATCATCTCGACGGCCTGCTCGAAGACGGGCTCGGGGAACTTCGCCTCGGTCGCGATCTCGCGGGCCTTGGCGGCGTCGACGCCCGTGCCGGGGTCGATGGCGATCTGCTTGACGGCGTCGGGGTTGGTCTTCGCGACCTCCTCGATCTCGACACCACCCTCGACCGACGCGATGCAGAGGTACTGACGGTTGGCGCGGTCCAGCAGGAAGGAGAAGTAGTACTCCTCCTCGGGCGGGGTCGCCGGCGTGACCAGCACGCGGTTGACCGTCAGGCCCTTGATCTCCATGCCGAGGATGTTGGACGCGTGCCCGAAGGCCTCGTCCGCCGTCTTGGCGAGCTTCACGCCGCCGGCCTTGCCGCGGCCGCCGGCCTTGACCTGAGCCTTGATGACGGTCACGCCGCCGATCTGCTCGGCGGCGGCCTTGGCCTCGTCGGCGGTCTCGACGACGACGCCGAGAGTCGTCGTCACACCGTGCTTGGCGAAGAGCTCCTTCGCCTGGAATTCCATCAGATCCACAGATCCACCATGTCTCTAGTTCGGAGCCGGCCGGGCGCGCCTGAAGCCGCCACGTGCGCGGGGTGTCTCTCGCACCCTAGTCCCGGCCCCCGGCGTACGACGAGGCCGGGCAGACGTGACGTGGGGCACGGCGCGCGCAGGTGTGAGCCCGGGATCTGCACAGTTTGGGTAAGTCTCGTAAAAAGTCGACACGAGAGGTTTTGAGCGTGACCGAACGGCCGATGTCTCTTCTGAAGAAGTCCATGAGAGGGTGACCGACGAAGTTCGTCCACAAAGAAATTGGCGTTGGTTTCCCGACGTCGTGATCAGTCCGTTACAGTCGCACCTCGCCGTCTGAACCCCGAGCAGCGGAGAAGCAAACGTATGGGTAACCACCGAGCGGTACGCCGCGGCCCCGGCCGCCGTCCCTCGGACCCCCCGACCCCGGTCGCGGGAAAGCGTCGCGCAGAGAAGCCCGGTCGCAGGTCCGCCGAGCCCTCCACCCCTCTCGTAGGGCCCGTCCTCCATGAGGACGAGGAGACCCTCGTCCTGCAGATCACACCGTCGCTCCCCCAGGAGCTCGTCGAGCGCCCGGTGGTCTACCGGACCTCGCGCATCGGCGGCGTCCGCGCCTCGCACACGCCCCGGACCGGCCCGTCCAAGCCGGGTGCCCGCCGCAGCTCCTCCCGAGCCCCGCTCTTCCGCGGCCTCCCGGGCGCCCCGGTCATGCTCGGCCTGGCCGCCCTCGCCATCTCGGCCGGCGGCGCGGTGACCGCGGCCGGCGGCCTCAACAGCGAGGACACCCCCCGCTTCAGCCAGGCCAGCGCGCTCAGTGGCGCCAGCCAGATCGGCACCGTCAGCCTGCTCAACCGCTCCACCGTGAGCCGCGACTCCCGTCGTGACGCCCTGGCGGACGCAGCCAACGACAAGCTCCAGGACGAGGCCGAGGCACAGGCCAAGCAGCGCGACGCCGCCCTCGCGAAGTACGCGCAGCAGATGGAGCAGCAGGCCGCCAAGCTGCGCCTCAACCAGTGGCAGCTGCCGGTGTCCGGCTACCACCTCACCGCTCGCTTCGGCGACTACAGCGGCCTGTGGTCGCACTACCACACGGGTCTGGACTTCGCGGCGCCCAGCGGCACCGAGATCCACGCCGTCGCCAACGGCGTCGTCACCTCCGTCGGCTACGACGGGGCCTACGGCAACAAGACCGTCGTCACCCTCGATGACGGCACCGAGCTCTGGTACTGCCACCAGACGTCGTACGTCGTCAACGTCGGCGACACCGTCACCGGCGGGGAGCTGATCGGCTACGTCGGCTCGACCGGCAACGTGACCGGCCCGCACCTGCACCTCGAGGTGCGCCCCGGCGGCGGCGACCCGGTCGACCCGTACGCCGCGCTGGTCGTGCACGGCCTCCAGCCCTGACCACAGGGTTGAATCGAGACTTCTGACGCTTCAATCGGGAGTTCTGGTCAGGCTCACGTGTCAAAAGTCCCGACTCAACGGTCAGAACTCACGATTCAACCTAGAGCTTCTCCACCGGCGCATACCGGAGCAGCAGGCGCTTGACGCCCTCGGAGCCGAAGTCGATCGAGGCGACCGCCTTCTCGGCGATGCCCTCCAGCGCGACCACGGTGCCCATGCCGAACGAGTCGTGGAGCACGCGGTCGCCGGGCTCGAGGCTCGGGATCTCCCGGGCCGGCTTGGCGCGGGCGGCGGCGTCGGCGCGGACCGCGGCCGCGGAGAAGTTGCGGCGGCCGGCCACGGTGGGCGCGCCGAGGCGCTGCCCGGCGGCGCCGCTGAGGTCGGGCCGGCCCCACTGGGTCTGTGCCGCCTCGGTGCGGCGCCAGTCGACCAGGTCGACCGGCAGCTCGTCGAGGAACCGCGAGCCGGGGTTGTGCGACGGGGCGCCCCAGGCGGAGCGGACCACCGCGCGTGAGATGTAGAGCCGCTCGCGGGCGCGGGTGACGCCGACGTACGCCAGCCGACGCTCCTCCTCCAGCTCGGGCTGGTCGCCGAGCGCCCGGGCGTGCGGGAAGACGCCGTCCTCGAGCCCGGTGAGGAAGACGACCGGGAACTCCAGGCCCTTGGCGGTGTGCAGCGTCATCAGCGTCACCACCCCCTGGTCGTCGGGGTCGTCGTCGGGGATCTGGTCGGTGTCGGCGACGAGCGCGACCCGCTCCAGGAAGTCGGCCAGCCCGGGCGCCACGATGCCGGCCTCGACGTCGGTCGGGTCGGCCGAGGGACCGGCGAGCGGGTCCTCGGCGAACTCACGGGCGACGGCGACCAGCTCGGCGAGGTTCTCGAGCCGGGTCTCGTCCTGGGGGTCGTCGCTCTCCTCGAGCCAGGTCAGGTAGCCGGAGCGCGCCAGCACGCTCTCGAGGACGACGTCGGCGCGCTCGCCGGCGTCGACCATGGACTGGAGCTCCTGGACCATCGCCACGAACGCCTGGATCGCGCTCAGCGAGCGCGTGGCCAGGCCGGGAGCGTCCTCGGCACGCTGCAGCGCCTCCCAGAAGATGATCCGGTCGCGGTCCGCGAGCGCTTGGACGCACGCGACGGCCCGGTCCCCGATCCCGCGCTTGGGGGTGTTGAGGATCCGGCGCAGCGAGACCTGGTCGGCCGGGTTGACCAGCATCCGCAGGTAGGCCAGCGCGTCGCGGACCTCGCGGCGCTCGTAGAAGCGCACGCCGCCGACGACCTTGTAGGGCTGGCCGGTGCGGATGAACACCTCCTCGAACACGCGCGACTGGGCGTTGGTGCGGTAGAAGATCGCCACGTCGCCGGGCCGGGCGGCCTTCTCGTCGACCAGGGTGTCGATCTCCTCGGAGACGAACCTGGCCTCGTCGCGCTCGTCGTCGGCGACGTAGCCGACGATGCGCTCGCCGTCGCCCGCCTCGGACCACAGCCGCTTCTCCTTGCGGCCCTTGTTGTGGCCGATCACGGCGTTCGCGGCATTGAGGATCGTCTGCGTGGAGCGGTAGTTCTGCTCGAGCAGGATCGAGGTCGCGTTGGGGAAGTCCTGCTCGAAGTCGAGGATGTTGCGGATGTTGGCGCCGCGGAACGCGTAGATCGACTGGTCGGCGTCGCCGACGACCATCAGCTCGGCCGGCTCGACCCGCTCGGACCCGTCGACGTCCGACCCGGACTCTTCCATCGGGTCGGCGCAGAGCTGGTGGATCAAGGCGTACTGCGCGTGGTTGGTGTCCTGGTACTCGTCGACCAGCACGTGCCGGAAGCGGCGCCGGTAGGTCTCGCGCACCTCGGGGAACGTCTGCAGGAGGTGGACGGTCGCCATGATGAGGTCGTCGAAGTCGAGGGCGTTCGCCTCGCGGAGGCGCCGCTGGTAGGTCGTGTACGCCGCGGCGTACGTCTCCTCGAGGCTGTTGCGGGCGTCCTTGGTGGCGTCCTCGGGGTCGCGCAGCTCGTTCTTCTGGTTGGAGACCCAGTGCAGCAGGGCGCCGGGCTGGTAGCGGCGCGGGTCGAGCTCGAGGTCGTTGCAGACCAGGGTCATCAGCCGCTTCTGGTCCGCGGCGTCGTAGATCGAGAAGTTCGACTTGTAGCCGAGCTTGTCGGACTCCTTGCGCAGGATCCGCACGCAGGCGGAGTGGAACGTCGACACCCACATGATCCGGGCGCGCTTGCCCACCAGGTCCTCGACCCGCTCCTTCATCTCGGCCGCGGCCTTGTTGGTGAAGGTGATCGCGAGGATCGAGCCCGGGTGCGCGCGCCGCTCCGAGATCAGCCAGGCGATCCGCCGGGTCAGCACCCGGGTCTTGCCCGAGCCGGCGCCCGCGACCACCAGCAGCGGGGCGCCCTCGTGCTGCACGGCGGCGCGCTGCGGCTCGTTCAGTCCCTCGAGCAGCTCGTCACGGCTGGGCCCCCGGCGCGGAGGATGGGAGGGCGTGACGGACTCGAGGCCGGGGAGCGGGATCGACGTACTCATCTCCGCCCCACCCTACGTGCGACGACCGACGGTCGGCGCACGTAGGGGCGGGCGATCAGACGGAGACGACCAGCGACAGGGTGCCCTTGCCGTAGCCCGTGATCTCGAGGTCCACGTCCTCGCGCGCGGCGAGCTGCGACGCGACGGACAGCAGGTGCGAGGGCACCGGCGACGACGGCGCGTACGCCTCCGCGAGACGCAGGTGCGTCCCCATGGCGTCGCCGAACGGTGCGGCGAGCACGTTGCAGATCTCGGAGGCGTTGTCGAAGAGGTTGTCCGGCAGCAGCCGGTCCTCCTCGGCCGCCTCCGCGGCACCCCCGGGCACCAGCGCGAGCGCGGCGCCGGAGCGGGCGGCGAGGCCGAAGCTCATCACCGCGACCGCCCGCAGGCGCTGCGCGTCGTCGACGTACGACGCGATCACCGGCTTGGGGATGCCGATGTCGACCGGCCGCCCCTCCGTGATGTCGACGTCGCGGCCCAGGAGCCCCTCGAACAGGTCCTTGATGTCCTTGCGGTCGGGAAGCATGGCAGGTCAGCCCAGCATTCCGGAGAGCTCGGACTCGAAGTGCTCGGCCGTGAACGGCTTCGCGATGAGGAACATGGCGCCGGCCGCCTTCGCGGTCTCGCGCATGTCCTCCGACCCCTCCGAGGTCACGAAGCCGAACGGGATGGCGTTGCCCGTGCCGCGCAGCGCGCGCAGCAGCTCGATGCCCGTCTTGTTCGGCATGTTCCAGTCCGAGAGGACCAGGTCGGGCGCCTCGGCGGCGACCTTGTCCAGGGCCTCGGCGCCGTCCACGGCCTCCACGAAGTCGTGGTGCCCGAAACCGGCCTGTCGCATGGTCCGCAGCACGATCTGACGCATGACCTTGCTGTCGTCGGCGATGAGGATCTTCATGATCTTTCCTTCTTGCTCGCTACTCGTGACTCGTTACTTCTGGACGCAGCCGGCGCTCAGGCCGCGTCCGGGAGGATCTGGACGTAGACCGGGGCGTCGCCCCACGACACGACGAAGGACTCGTCGCGCCCGGGGGCCTCGCTGGTCTCGCTGACGCCGGGCAGGCCGAGCGCCCAGGTGCCCACCAGGGCGCCCTTGACGCTGCCGCCGACGACGTTGAGGACCTCGCCGACCGCGTCGTGGATGTCGAGCTCCGGCAGCTCCTCGTCCGGCCCGAGGCCGAGCATGGCGCCGGCGATCTGGGTCGCGACGTCGCTGTCACAGGTGAGGACGAGGCGACCGTTCCAGTCGCCGCGCAGCTCGATCTGCGCCTGGACCCCGGAGCCGAAGTCGGCCGCCCGGTCGGTCGGCCACGGCTCGGCGGACGCGAACAGCATGGAGCCCCACACCTGCTCGATGGCAGCGAGGACGAGCGCCTCGTCGGGCGCGCTTGAGATGGTCATGTCAGACCCCCGTCGAAGTCGGGAGGAGCCCGAGCAGGTCGAGCTTCTCCAGCATGGCCTCACCGGTGAACGGCTTGATGAGGTATTCGTGGGCGCCGGCCGCCAGCGCTCGTACGATCTGGTCCATCTCGCTCTCGGTGGTCACCATCATCAACGTGATGGAGCGCCACTCCGACCGCTTGCGGACCTCGGTGATGAACGTGAAGCCGTCCATCACCGGCATGTTCCAGTCGACACAGGCCAGCTCGGGCGGGCCGTCGAGGCCCTCGAGCACGCCCAGTGCCTCCTGGCCGTCGCCGGCCTCGAGCACCTCGAAACCGACGCCCTCGAGGATGCGGCCGACGATCCGGCGCATCGCTCGAGAATCGTCGACGATCAATGCACGCATGTGCTGCCCCTCACTGTGATGGCCTCTCTGATCCGATACACCGAAGACCGACCTGCCGGCACGCGTTCCCAGGCGTCGTCGACGCCCATGGTCATCTCGGCCGCCCCCAGGAAGAGGTGGCCGTCCGGCGCCATCACCTGGCGCACGCGCTTGAGCACGTCGCGCTTGGTGGGCAGGTCGAAGTAGATGAGCACGTTGCGGAGGAACACGATGTCGAACCGACCCATCGGCGGGAAGGGCCGGGTCAGGTTCAGGCTGCGGAACTCCACACGGTCCCTGATCGACTGGTTGATCCGCCAGTTGAGGCCGGAGCGCTCGAAATGCCGGACCAACGTCGTCGCCGGCAGGCCACGGTTGACCTCCAGCTGTGAGTACTCCCCCTTGCGCGAGCGCGTGAGCATCTCCTCCGACAGGTCGGTGGCGACGAGCTCGATCTTCCAGCCGGCCAGCTCGGGGGTGTCCAGGGCGGTCATGATGATGCTGTACGGCTCCTGGCCGCTCGAGCACGCACCCGCCCAGATCCGCAGCGTGCGGTTGGACCGCGTCTTCGCCAACGCCGGGAAGACGTTCTGGCGAAGCGCCGTGAAGGGGTCGGAGTCGCGGAACCACGACGTCTCGTTGGTCGTCAGCGCCTCGACGACCTGCTTCATCGCCGCGGGGGTGCGGCGCTTGGAGAGGTCGGCGACGTACGCGTCGACATCGGGGTGGCCTGCCGCGCGAGCCAACGGCACCAACCGTGACTCGACGAGGTACTCCTTGCCCGTCTCGAGGACGATCGCGCTCTCGGCGCGCACGAGCTCGCGGACGAAGGTGAAGGCCTGGGGACTGATGGTCACCGTGCACCTCCTGCTACTGCGTTGACGGGACTGTTGAGGGGACTGTTGACGTGGCCGAGGCGGCGGGTGATCTCGGCCGGGAGCTCACTCAGGGGCAGCACCCGCTCGGCGAGACCAGCGTTGGTGACCGCACCGGGCATGCCCCAGACCACGGAGGTGTGCTGGTCCTGGGCGAGCACGGCACCGCCGCGGTCGACGATGTTGCGTGACCCCTTGGCGCCGTCGGCACCCATGCCGGTCAGGACCACGCCGAGCACCGACCCGCCGACGGCCGCGGCGGCGCTGCGGAACAGCACGTCGACGGCGGGACGGCAGTAGTTCTCGGGCGGGTCCTGGGTCAACCGGGTGACCAGGCCGCGCTTGTCGGACATGACCTCGAGGTGGAACTCGCCGGGGGCGATGCAGACCGTGCCCGGGCGCAGCACCTGACCGTTCGTGGCCTCGGTGACCTCGACGTCGAGCTGGCGGTTGAGCCGCGCGGCGAACTGCGTGGTGAAGAGCGGCGGCATGTGCTGGACGACCGCGATCGGCACGGGCAGCGGCGGCAGCGCGGACAGCAGGGTGCTCAACGCCTCCGGGCCACCGGTGGAGGCGCCGATGACGAGCAGCCGGTGGCCGCCGGCCGGGCGCGGGGACGGGGTGCGCAGGACGACCGGTGCCGGGCGGGCCGCGGGCGTGGCGCCCGGCGTGCTGACCACGCCGGGTCGGTGCACGAGGGACTTGATCCGCGGGATCAGCGCCACACGGACCTGCTCCATCGAGCGGCCGACGCTGCCGACGTTCGCGGGCTTCGGCACGTAGTCCGAGGCGCCCGCGGCGAGCGCGTCGAGCGTCGCCTCGGCACCGCGCTCGGTCAGCGTGCTGAACATGATCACCGGGATCCGGCTGCCGGACTGGCGCAGGCTGCGGACCGTCTCGATGCCGTTGAGCTCGGGCATCTCGACGTCCATGGTGACGAGGTCGGGCTTCAGGAGCGCGATCTTCTGGAGTCCCGCGCGACCGTTGACGGCCGTGCCGACCACCTCGATGTCGGGGTCCTCCGCCAGCAGGTCGGACACCAGCTTGCGGATGACGACGGAGTCGTCGACCACGAGTACCCGGATCCGGGCCATGCTCTACCTCACCTCTGCCACCACTGCACCGGCCGCAGCGGCAGGCGAGAGATCACATCGGCCGTACGCCCGACGACCTGAGCAGGGTGAGGTGAGAAAGGCTCCCGAGATCGGGGTGGTCAGGACCGGCCGTGGACCAGGTGCCAGGGACGCAGCAGGACGGCCGCGTCCTCGGCGGCCAGCAGGTCGCTGACGGCACCGGCCTGGACGACGCCCGACCAGGCGTTCCACACGCCGTACGCCGCGTCGCGGGCCTCGAAGTCGGCGCGCTCGAACGCGATCACCGCGGCGAGCTGCGCGTCGCACGCGAGTCGGAGGCGGTCGGCGAGCGAGAGGGCCCAGGTGGCCTGGTGCATCGCGGGTGCCCACTGGGCGGTGTGGACGCGGAGGTCGTCGACCACCCGTCGCCAGTTCTCGCGGACGTCGGCGTCGGCGGCGGCGAAGGTGACGAGGCGCGCATCGACGTCGGGGAGCCCGACCGTGACGCCGTCGTGGTCGCGCGCCAGCCCGGCCCGGACGAACGGTCCGGCCATCGCCCGGCGCAGGTCGTCCGCGAGCTGGTCGCGGAGGTAGGCGCTCGCGGCCGCGTCGACGAGGACGTCCGCGGCCAACGAGGCGACCGGGTCCTGGACGGCGACCGAGCCGCTGTCCAGCCAGGTCCAGTCGAGGAGCTCGCGCCGGAGGAGCCGCTCGAGGGCGCGGACGTCGCCGAGCAGGCTGGTCTCGAGGCGCCGGAGCAGCGCGGTCTCCCCCGCCGCGCCCTCCTCGACGGACGCCCCGGCGAGCGCCAGGGCGTCGGTCATCGTGGGCGTGTCCGTGGCGGCCTCCGACGCGCGCCGCCACTCCTCGCGGTCACCGGGACCGGGGTGGCACGAGGCCAGCTGCTCCAGGTCGTCCGGGCCCGCCGCGAGCGCGGCCCGGAGGACACCGGCGACCTGGTGCCCGCCCGGGAGGCGGGCCAGGTCGAAGCCGAGAGCCGGCCCGCCGATCACGGAGTACGCCATGGCGCGATCGTAGTCCTCGGGCCGGTTCGTCGGTCAGGGTCTTGCAGGAGCCTTGCTCAGGCCTTGAGGCTCAGCTCTTGAAGAGGGCGACGGCGGAGCGCAGCTCGGCCGACATCCGGGCCATCTCGTCGATGGCGGAGCGGGACTGCGACAACGCCTGCGTGGTCGCCTGCGCCGCACCCGAGACACCCGAGATGTTCGCGGCGATCTCACCCGAGCCACTCGACGCCTCAGCCACGTTGCGCGACATCTCGTTGGTCGTCGCGGTCTGCTCCTCCACCGCCGAGGCGATGGTCAGCTGGTAGTCGTTGATCGAGGTGATGATCGTCGAGATCTCACCGATCGCCTCCACCGCCGTCGTCGCGGTCTGCTCCTCCACCGCCGAGGCGATGGTCAGCTGGTAGTCGTTGATCGAGGTGATGATCGTCGAGATCTCACCGATCGCCTCCACCGCACCAGTCGTGTCGCCCTGGATCGCCTCGACCCGACGAGCGATGTCCTCGGTCGCCCGCGCAGTCTCCTGCGCCAGCTCCTTGACCTCGTTCGCCACGACCGCGAAGCCCTTGCCGGCCTCACCGGCACGCGCGGCCTCGATCGTCGCGTTCAGCGCCAACAGGTTCGTCTGCTCCGCGATCGATGTGATCACCTTGACCACGTTGCCGATCTCCTGGCTCGACGTACCCAGCCTGTGCTCTTCCGATCTGGCCTCACCGGCACGCGCGGCCTCGATCGTCGCGTTCAGCGCCAACAGGTTCGTCTGCTCCGCGATCGATGTGATCACCTTGACCACGTTGCCGATCTCCTGGCTCGACGTACCCAGCTTCGCCACCGTCTCGTTGGTGCGCTCCACGATGGTCACCGCCTCGGTCGCGACCCGCGCCGCGTCGTTGGCCGACGCGGCGATCTCACGGATCGAGGCACCCATCTGCCGTCTCGTTGGTGCGCTCCACGATGGTCACCGCCTCGGTCGCGACCCGCGCCGCGTCGTTGGCCGACGCGGCGATCTCACGGATCGAGGCACCCATCTGCTCGGCACCCGCAGCCACCGTCTGCACGTTGCGCGACACCTCGTCCGCCGCACCCGCCACCACATCGGCCTGCACCGAGGTCTCCTCAGCACCCGCAGCGATCTGCTGCGACGAGGCCGACAGCTCCTCCGACGCAGCCGCGACGGCGTCCGCCGAGCCCACCACGGAGCCGATCAGCGCACGCAGCTGCTCGGTCGCCTCGTCGAGCGCGGCGCCCATCGTGCCGACGTCGTCGGACGAGTCGAGGTCGGCGCGGCGCGTGAGGTCACCGTCGGCGAGCGCCCTCGCGACGTCGCCGACCCGGGCCACCCGCCGGGCCGTCGCGTTGGCGACGAGCCAGCCGAGCAGCACGGACAGGAAGATCCCGACGAAGAGCAGGATGAGGGTGATCAGCCGGTTGCGGGCGTACGTGTGGTGCGCCTCGGCCGCCGAGGCCGAGGCGTCGACCGCCTCCGCTGCCGTGAGCGCGTCCGTGTGCCGCAGCATGGCGTCGACGAGCGGCTGCGCCTCGAGCTCGCTCTTGACCCACCAGTACGGCAGGTCGTTGCGCTCGGCGAGCGGCAGCAGCACCTTCTTCTGGACGACCATGAAGTCGTCGACGGCCTTCTGCAGCTCGCCGAGCTCCTTCCGGCGAGCGCCGTCGAGCGGCAGGTCGGCGTAGGCCGCCGCAGCGGCGTCGAAGTCCGCCCGGTGCTGACCGAGCAGCACCTCCGCGGTCTTCTTGCCGCTCGGGAGCTGGGCCAGCACGGCGTTGCGCACGTCGATCCGCATGCTGGCGATCGCCGTGCCGAGGTCCTCGACGGCGCTGACGCCCTCGACGTTCTCGGCGTACAGCTTGTCGGCGCGGGTGGCGGCGTCCGCCTGGGCCCAGATCGAGAGCGTGCCGACCGCGACCGCCACGGCGGCGGACAGGCCGACCGCGGTGAGGATCTTGGGACGGACGTTGGTGTCGCGGAACCAGCGAACCAGGGCGTGGCCGGAGGCCCGAGAGCCGACGAACTCAGTCACAGTGAGTGTCTTTCTAACCGAGGTGGGGGGAGGTCGGGCTGGAGTCAGCCCTGGTGGAAGCGGGAGATCTCGACGCGGAGGGTCGCCGCCATCTGGGCGAGCTCGCCGATGGCGGACAGCGTCTGGTTCACGGCCTGCGTGGTCGTGACGGCCGCCGTGGCGACCCCGTTGATGTTGGTGGCGATCTCGCCGGATCCGGTCGAGGCGTCGGAGACGTTGCGCGACATCTCGTTCGTCGTCGCGGTCTGCTCCTCCACCGCCGAGGCGATGGTCAGCTGGTAGTCGTTGATCGAGGTGATGATCGTCGAGATCTCACCGATCGCCTCCACCGCCGACGTCGCGGTCTGCTCCTCCACCGCCGAGGCGATGGTCAGCTGGTAGTCGTTGATCGAGGTGATGATCGTCGAGATCTCACCGATCGCCTCCACCGCACCAGTCGTGTCGCCCTGGATCGCCTCGACCCGACGAGCAATGTCCTCGGTCGCCCGCGCAGTCTCCTGCGCCAGCTCCTTGACCTCGTTCGCGACCACCGCGAAGCCCTTGCCGGCCTCACCAGCACGAGCCGCCTCGATCGTCGCGTTCAGCGCCAACAGGTTCGTCTGCTCCGCGATCGATGTGATCACCTTGACCACGTTGCCGATCTCCTGGCTCGACGTACCCAGCTTCGCCACCGTCTCGTTGGTGCGCTCCACGATGGTC
>NZ_LMDV01000006.1 GCF_001425175.1 Nocardioides sp. Root1257
GGAAACACCCGGTCCCATCCCGAACCCGGAAGTTAAGCCTTTCAGCGCCGATGGTACTGCAACCGAGAGGTTGTGGGAGAGTAGGACGCCGCCGGACATTCTTTCGAACAGGGCCACCCCCTCGGGGGTGGCCCTGTTTCGCATTTCGGGCCAGTTTTCATGCACAGGCCGGCTGGTGACGGGTCTTTCCACTGTCGCTCGTCGCAGGAATCCCGAGTGTCGGAGCCCCTCGGGATCGTCCTCGGTGGAGGTGATGTGCATGCCAGCACAGCAGAAGAACGGAACCGCGGTCGATGCCGCGGTCAACGAGGTCCGCCTGGTCGGACGGGTCTCTCAGGCTCCGGAGGAGCGGGTGCTCCCCAGCGGGGACGTCCTGTGGACGTTTCGCGTGGTGGTGCCCCGACCGGATGCCTCGGGACGGTCGTCGGTCGATGCGCTCGAGTGCGCGGCGTGGACCAGCCGGGCCCGTCGCTCGGTGGCGTCGTGGCAGCCGGACGACGTGGTCGAGGTGTCGGGAGCGATGCGGCGCCGCTTCTTCAGGACCGGTGGAGGCGCTGCGTCCCGGGTCGAGGTGGAGATGACCCGCGGCCGGCTCATTCGTCGCGCAGGGAGCGGATGAGGACCCCGACGCTCGGCTTCGGCTGGAAGGAGGTGGCCTTCTCGGGCAGCAGCCGTCCGTGCTCAGCTGCCCGCAGCACGTCGACGACGTCGGGGACCGGCATCAGGATCGCGAGTCCCCGCCGGCGGGCCACCGCGCTCAGGGCCTCGTCGACGGAGTGTGCGTAGCGCGGACCGGCGCTCGAGGCCGGGAGCATGGGGAGGACGTCCTCGTGCAGGATCTCGACCGTCAACCTGTCGTCGGTCCGGGGGAGCGAGATCGTCGCCCAGTCGTGGCCGTCGGTCGCCACCACCGTGGTCGGGGCCAGGGCCGCGACGGCCTCCTGCGGGCCGGCGGCCGCACGCACGGCGTCGCCCAGCAGATCGAGGTCGCGCAGCGAGACACCGGGAAGCACCCGGTGGATCGCGCCGAGGAAGAGGGGGGTGTCCTCCAGGTCGACCAGCATCGCGAGGCCGGCGTCGGTTGCCGGAGCGAGCTCGGGGTGATCGGCGCGGAGCCGGCCGTACGCGGCGTAGCGGTGGTGTCCGTCGGCGATGAGGGCACGTGTGCGGCTGAGACCGGCTCCGATCTCGGTGAGCGCGTCGGCGTCGCGGAGCGCCCAGACGCGGTGGTACTGCCCGGAGCGGTCAGTGAACTGGTGGTCGGCCGCACGCTGCCGCAGGTCGCGCAGGAGAGCACGCAGCCCGGCCGGCGCACGATGGGTCAGCAGGATCGGCGCCGGGTTCATGGCCATGTCTGCCATCCGGTCGGCGAGCTCGGCGGCCTGCGCGGGGTGGACGCCCTCGTGCGGGTACACGGCGACCTCGTCGCGGCTGCGGGCCTCCCGGGTCAGGTCCAGGGCGCCGACGAGCCCGCGGATGGTGACGCCGGAGGTGGTGTACTCATGGAGGTAGAGCGCGGCCTCGGAGTCCTGCGTGACCTGCCCGGACTGCTGCCAGGCGTCGAAGCGGGCGGCCACGTCGCGGTAGGGCCGGGCGAACGAGCGGGCGGAGGCGTGCGCCCCGATCCGGTTCGGCGCGAGCATCAGGGCCCGGAACGGCTCCAGGCGGAGCGGCCGGGTCACCAGGGTGGGGGTGGCCACGACGCCGGAGTCCATCGAAGCATCGTAGGGTGCGGCCACACCCGCGACCCGGAGGAGGCACCGTGCTCGGCACGTCGGAGGAGCCGCTGTGTCGTGGCTACGACCTCGCGATGCTGGACCTGGACGGAGTCGTCTACATCAGCGGCGACGCCGTTCCGGGCGCCGCCGAGCACCTGGCGTCGGCGCGCGAGGAGGGGATGCGGCTGGCGTTCATCACCAACAACGCGGCACGCAGCCCCGAGACGGTGGCCTCCCACCTCCGCGACCTCGGCGTGGACGCCCGGGGCGACGACGTCGTCACCTCCGCGCAGGCCGCGGCGCGTGTCCTGGTCGACCGGTTCGAGGCCGGTGCTCGGGTGGTCTGCCTCGGGTCCGACGGGCTCGAGGAGGCGTTGCGGTCCGCGGGGCTGGACCCGGTGGGCGTGGAGGACGAGGCGGTGGCGGTCGTGACGGGGTACGGGCCGGAGGTGCGCTGGAGCGCGATCATGCGCGCCGCGGTGCGGATCCGGGACGGGCTGCCCTGGGTGGCGAGCAACACCGATCACACCATCCCGACGGCGTACGGGGTGGCACCGGGTCACGGCGTCCAGGTCGCGATGCTGCGTGACTTCACCGGGGTCGAGCCCGTGGTGGCTGGCAAGCCCGAGCGCCCGCTCCTGGACGAGACGATCCGCCGGGTCGGGGGCCGGCGGCCGCTGATGGTGGGCGACCGGCTCGACACCGACATCGAGGGGGCGCGTCGCGCGGACATCGACTCGCTGCTCGTGCTGACCGGCGTGACCGGCCTGGCGGAGCTGACGACGGCGGCGGAGGACGTGCGCCCGACGTACGTCGCTCCCGACCTGGCGGGCCTGCTGGAGGCGCACGGGGTCCCCGTGCTCGAGGACGGCGAGCAGCGTCTCGGCGGCTGGCGGGGGACGGTGGCCGAGGGACGACTCCGGGTGGACGGCGACGGGAGCGTCGGCGACTGGTGGCGGGTGGTCGCGGCGACCGCGTGGCAGCACCTCGACGACACCGGCGAACCGGTGGACCTGGGCTCCGTCGCAGCGCCCGCCGCGGGGTAGCCTCGGGCGCATGAGTGAGACCGACCAGCCGGAGACCGAGCGAGTCCGCACCGGGGTCGACGGTGTCGACGAGGTGATCCGGGCCGTCGAGGAGCTCGAGGAGCGCCCGCTGGAGGAGCACGTCGGGGTGTTCGAGGCCGCGCACTCCGAGCTGCGCCGGTCCCTCGACCACACCGACGCGCCGACCGAGCCCGCCTGACCGTGCCCCCTCGACGCCTCCGCCTGGACGCCGAGCTGGTACGCCGCGGCCTCGCCCGCTCGCGCGACCACGCCAGCGAGCTGATCGCCCAGGGTCGCGTCAAGGTGGGCGGCGCGCTGGCCGCGAAGCCGGCCACCGGGGTCACGACCGACGTCGCGATCGTGGTGAGCGAGGACCCCGATCGACCGGACTACGCGTCGCGCGGCGGTCACAAGCTGGCGGGTGCCTTGGCGGCGTTCGAGCCGCAGGGCTTCGTGGTCGCCGGCCGACGCTGTCTCGATGCCGGCGCCTCCACCGGCGGGTTCACCGACGTCCTCCTGCTGCACGGTGCGGCCCAGGTGGTCGCGGTGGATGTCGGCTACGGCCAGCTGGTCTGGCGCCTCCAGCAGGACGAGCGGGTCGACGTGCACGACCGCACCAACGTGCGCGAGCTGACGCCGGAGCTGATCGGCGGCCCGGTCGACGTGGTGGTCGGAGACCTGTCCTTCATCTCCCTGGAGCTGGTGCTGGACGCCCTGCTCGGGGTCTGCGCGCCGGAGGCGGACCTGGCGCTGATGGTGAAGCCGCAGTTCGAGATCGGCAAGGAACGGCTCGGCAAGGGCGGGGTGGTGCGCGACCCGGAGCAGCGCGCCGAGACGGTCCTGGGGGTCGCTGCGGCGGCCGCGCGGCGCGGATGGGGCGCGCGCAGCGTGGCGACCAGCCCGCTGCCGGGACCTTCGGGCAACGTCGAGTTCTTCCTGTGGCTGCGGCGCGGACCCGCGGAGCTCTCCGACGACGACATCCACAGCGCCGTGGTGGGAGCCGACCCACTGGGGGTCCCGGGTGAGAAGGTGGATCCGTGACCACCAGCACCGAGGCGACGAGCGACTCGACGGAGGACCGTCGCGTCCTGCTCGTCGCGCACACCGGGCGTGACGACGCCCGCGAGGTCGCGCGCGCATTCACGAAGGCGCTGAGCGCTCACGGGATCGTGGTCCGCCTGCTGGAGACCGAGGCACGCGACCTCGGTCTCGAGCCGGGTGGCGACGGCCTCGAGGTGGCGCCCGCGACCGATCCGAGCGGCGACTGCGAGCTGGTGCTGGTCATCGGGGGCGACGGCACCATCCTGCGCGCCGCCGAGCTGGTGCACGGCACCCTCACGCCCGTGCTGGGCGTCAACCTCGGCCACGTCGGCTTCCTCGCCGAGGCGGAGTACGACGACCTCGAGTCGACGATCGACGCGGTCGTCCACCGGCGCTACACGTCCGAGGAGCGCCTCACGCTCGACGTGTTGGTGTACCGGGACGGCGAGGTCATCGCCCGGACGTTCGCGCTCAACGAGGCGAGCGTCGAGAAGGCGGCCCGGGAGCGGATGCTCGAGGTGGTCGTCGAGATCGACGGCCGCCCGCTCTCGCGCTGGGGCTGCGACGGGGTGGTCTGCGCGACGCCGACGGGCTCCACGGCGTACAACTTCAGTGCCGGCGGCCCGGTCGTGTGGCCGGGCGTCGAGGCGCTGCTGCTGGTGCCGATCAGCGCGCACGCGCTCTTCGCGCGGCCGCTCGTGGTGGCGCCCACCTCGGTGATGGCCGTCGAGGTGCTGGCCCGCACCGACGGGGCGGGCGTGCTGTGGTGCGACGGGCGTCGCACCGTCGAGCTGCCGCCGGGGGCGCGGATCGAGGTACGGCGGGGCGCCGTGCCGGTCCGGCTGGTGCGGCTGCACGAGGCACCGTTCACCGACCGGCTGGTGGCCAAGTTCGGGCTGCCGGTCGAGGGCTGGCGCGGCTCGACCGAGCGCCGGCACCGGATCGCGCAGGGAGAGAGCCCCGATGCTTGAGGAGATCCGGATCTCCTCGCTCGGGGTGATCGAGTCGTCCACGCTCGAGCTCGGCCCCGGTCTCACCGTGATCACGGGTGAGACCGGCGCCGGCAAGACGATGATCGTGACTGCCCTGGGACTGCTGCTCGGCGGACGAGCCGACACCGGCGCGGTGCGCACCGGCGCGAAGACCGCCCGGGTCGAAGGAGTGGTGCTGGTCGACGGCCTGGCGAGCTTCAGCACGGCGGTCGAGGAGGTCGGTGGTGAGGTCGAGGACGACCGGGTCGTGCTCGCGCGCAACGTGTCGGCCGAGGGCCGCTCGCGGGCCTTCGTCGGTGGTGCCTCGGTCCCGGTGACGGCGCTCGCGCAGGTCGCGGAGCCGTTGGTGGCCGTGCACGGCCAGTCGGACCAGCACCGGCTGCTCCAGGCCCGGGCACAGCGCGAGGCGCTGGACAGCTTTGGCGGCGCGCCCCTGGCGGACCTGCTCGCGACGTACGGCGACCTGCACCGCAGGCTCGAGGAGACCGAGGCCGAGCTGGAGGAGGTCGTCGCCACCGCGCGCGAGCGCGCGCAGGAGGCGGACCTGCTCCGCTTCGGGTTGGGTGAGGTCGAGGCGGTCTCACCGGAGCCGGGCGAGGACGCGACCCTGGCCGCCGACGAGACCCGGCTGGGCTTCGCCGACACCCTGCGCACCGCCGCCGAGACCGCGCGGGAGGCACTGTCGAGCGAGGACGGCCACCCCGACGCCCTGACCACCGCGTACGCCGCCCGATCCGCCCTCGACGGGGTGCGGGAGCACGACGCCGAGGCCGGCGAGCTCGCGGACCGGCTGGCCGAGCTCACCTACCTCCTGTCCGACCTCGCGGCCGACGTCGCGTCGTACGCCACCCGCATCGAGACCGACCCGGCCCGGCTCGCCGCGGTGTCCGAGCGACGGGCGGCGCTGACGGCGCTCACCCGCAAGTACGGCGACACCGTCGACGAGGTGCTCGCCTGGGCCGAGCGATCGGCAACCCGACTGCTGAGCCTCGACCACACCGACGAGCGGATCGAGGAGCTGCGGGCGGCGAGCGAGGTGCTGCACCGCGAGCGTGCCGAGGCGGCCGCCCAGCTGTCCGCGGCGCGCACGGAGGCGGCCGGCCGGCTCGGCTCGGAGGTCACCGCCGAGCTGGCCCTGCTGGCGATGCCGCACGCGCGGTTCGCGGTGGACGTGCGGCCGGCGGACCGGTTCACGTCGACCGGGGCGGACGAGATCGAGCTGGTGCTCGCCGCCAACACCGGGTCCGAGCCGCGGCCGCTCACCAAGGGCGCGTCCGGCGGTGAGCTCTCGCGGGTGATGCTCGCGATCGAGGTGGCGCTGGCTGGCACCAGCCCGGTCCCCACGTTCGTGTTCGACGAGGTCGACGCCGGCGTCGGTGGCGCTGCGGCCGTCGAGGTGGGCCGGCGGCTCGCGCAGCTGGCCCGCACCGCCCAGGTCCTGGTCGTCACGCACCTCCCACAGGTCGCGGCGTACGCCGATCGGCACGTCGTGGTCGAGAAGTCCTCCGACGGCTCGATCACGAGCTCGGGACTGACCGTCCTCGACGACAGCCAGCGCGAGCGCGAGCTGTCCCGGATGCTGGCGGGGATGGCGGACTCCGACACCGCGCTGGCCCACGCCCGCGAGCTGCTCGACGTGGCCCAGGAGGTCCGCAGGGCCTGACGACGCGCCCGGATCCTCCGTGTGCACAGATCGCCTCGGTCGGTTTGGCACGATGGCTCGGTCATGAGGTCATCGGTTCAGAAACGTCCTGTCGAGGCACCACCCGGGACGATCGGGACCGCACGCGTCCAGCGTCGGACCCATGACCTGCTGGCCCGGCTCCGGCCGGGCGACATCGCCGTGGTCGACCACCTCGACATGGACCGGCGTACGGCGCAGGCACTGGTCGACGCCGGCGCGGTCGCGGTCGTCGACACGGTGGCGATCATCTCCGGTCGCTACCCGAACCTCGGCCCGCAGCTCCTCGTCGAGGCCGGCGTCGAGGTCGTCGACGGCGTCGGCACGGTCGCCCTCGGCGCCATTGCCGATGGTGCGGAGGTCCGCGTCCACGAGGGAGCCGTCTACGTCGACGACGTCGAGGTGGCCAGGGGACGGGTCCTCGACGCCGTGTCAGTGGCCGACGCGATGGAGCGCGCCAGGTCCGGGCTGGCGACCCAGCTGGCCGCGCTGACCCACAACAGCACCGAGCTCCTGCGTCGCGAGCAGGACCTGCTCCTGCACGGACTCGGCGTGCCCCGCCTCGCGACCCCGATCGCCGGTCGGCCCGTCGTGGTGGTCGCCGGCGACTACGACCAGGACAGCGAGCTCGCCGGAGTGCGGGTGTTCCTGCGCGAGCAGGGTCCCGTCATCGTCGCCGTCGGAGCCGCGGCCGACGGGCTGCGACGGGCCGGCGTTCGCGTCGACGTCGTCGTCCTCGACGCCGACGACGAGCTGCCGACGGCGGCGTCGCTGCGCGCCGCACGAGACGTCGTGGTCCGCATCGACCGGGGGAGCACCCCGGCGATCCTCGAGCAGCTCGACCGGCTCGGGGTCCGGCCGGCGCTGATCGAGTCTGCCGTCGCTCCTGCGGACGCGGCCCTGGTGGTCGCCGATGCCGCCGACCCGACCGTGATCGTCGCCGTCGGGCTGCGGGGCACACTCGCCGAGCTGCTGGACAGCCAGCGTCCGGGAGTGGCGAGCGCCTTCCTGACGCGGCTGAAGGTGGGGCCACGCCTTGTCGACGGCGCCGCCGTGCCGCTGCTCTACTCGGGCCGCGTGCGCCCCTGGCACCTGCTGGTGGTGATGCTCGCGGGCCTGGTGGCGCTGGCCGCGGCGATCTCCGTGACTCCGGTGGGCCACGAGTGGGCCCAGCAGTGGTCACAGTCGCTGGCCGACGCATGCTCTGACCTCTACGACCAAGCCCTGGGACTCTTCCGTTGATCTCGTACCGACACCACATCGTCTCGCTCGTCGCCGTCTTCCTGGCTCTCGCCGTGGGGGTGGTGCTCGGCGGGGGACCGTTGAGCGACCTCGGCCGCGACGACCGCGCCGCGTCGGCGGCCACCGTGCCGGCGCAGGAGGCCCAGCGCAGCGCCGAGTTCGGCGACGAGTTCGCGACCGCTGCCGCGGCGAAGCTGTACGCCGGTGGCCTGGCCGACCACCCGGTCACCGTGGTGACGATGCCGGGCGCCGACGCGGACACCACGGCGGCCCTGACCGCTCAGATCGGTGCGGCCGGCGGCGCGGTGGCCGCGACGTACGCCGTCCGGCCGGCTCTCACCGAGCCTGGCCAGAAGTCGCTCGTCGACACCCTGGGCAGCCAGCTGATGACCCAGCTGAAGGACGCCGTCGACGGCGACGCCCCGACGTACCAGCGTCTCGGCGAGCTGCTCGCGCTCGCCGCGACGGGGGAGGGCGCCGACGCCGCCACCGTGCGGGAGAGCCTCGCGGGCGCGGAGCTGGTCGATGCCTCGAAGCAGGCCGCTCCCGGAGCCGTGGTGCTCGTCGTCCTCGGCGACCACATGGACCCGGCCATCCTGCAGGGGGTGACGACCGGCCTCGCCGCGAAGGCGACGGGCGTCGTGGTCGCGGGTGACACCGACGCCGGTGCCGCCGGCGGGGACCTGGTCGCACTCCGCGCCGACCCGGCTGCGGAGAGCGTGGGGACCGTCGACGGGGCCGACACCGCCCTCGGTCAGGTCACCGCGACGCTGGCCCTGATCCGCTCGCTGACCAATCCGGGCGGCTCCTTCGGTGCGTCGGGTTCGGCAGGAGCCGTGCCCCTGACGTAGCATGGAGTTCCGTGAACAACGGGACGCCTACGAAGCATGTTTTTGTCACCGGAGGCGTCGCCTCCTCGCTCGGAAAAGGCCTGACGGCGTCCAGCCTCGGCCGACTTCTCCGCTCGCGCGGCCTGCGCGTGACGATGCAGAAGCTCGACCCCTATCTCAACGTGGACCCGGGGACGATGAACCCGTTCCAGCACGGTGAGGTCTTCGTGACCAACGACGGCGCCGAGACGGACCTGGACATCGGTCACTACGAGCGGTTCCTCGACACCGACCTCGGCCAGATCGCCAACGTGACGACCGGGCAGGTCTACTCGAGCGTGATCGCCAAGGAGCGCCGCGGCGACTACCTCGGCGACACCGTGCAGGTGATCCCGCACATCACCAACGAGATCAAGGACCGCATCCTGGCCATGGGCGGCCCCGACGTCGACGTGGTCATCACCGAGGTCGGCGGCACCGTGGGCGACATCGAGTCGCTGCCGTTCCTCGAGGCCGCACGGCAGGTGCGCCACGACATCGGCCGCGGCAACGTCTTCTTCCTGCACGTGTCGCTGGTCCCGTACATCGGCCCGTCCGGCGAGCTGAAGACCAAGCCCACCCAGCACTCGGTCGCCGCGCTGCGCCAGGTCGGCATCCAGCCGGACGCAGTCGTCTGCCGCGCGGACCGCGAGCTGCCGGACTCGATCAAGCGCAAGATCTCGCTGATGTGCGACGTCGACCAGGAGGCCGTGGTCACGGCTGCGGACGCCCCGTCGATCTACGACATCCCGAAGGTGCTGCACCGGGAGGGCCTGGACGCCTACGTCGTACGCCGCCTGGACCTGCCCTTCCGCGACGTCGACTGGACGGTCTGGGACGACCTGCTCCGCCGGGTGCACCACCCGAAGGAGGAGGTCACCGTCGCCCTGGTCGGCAAGTACATCGACCTCCCGGACGCCTACCTCTCGGTCGGCGAGGCGCTGCGCGCCGGCGGGTTCGCGCACGAGGCCAAGGTCAACATCCGCTGGATCGCCTCGGACGAGTGCGAGACGCCGCAGGGCGCGGCCCGGCACCTCAGCGACGTCGACGCCATCTGCGTCCCCGGCGGCTTCGGCATCCGGGGCCTCGAGGGCAAGCTCGGCGCGCTGACCTACGCGCGCACCCACGGCATCCCCACGCTCGGCCTGTGCCTGGGGCTCCAGTGCATGGTGATCGAGTACGCCCGCACCGAGCTCGGCCTGGAGAAGGCCGGCTCGACCGAGTTCGACCCGGACACCCCCGAGCCGGTGATCGCGACGATGGCCGAGCAGCTCGACTTCGTCGAGGGCGCGGGCGACCTGGGCGGCACCATGCGGCTCGGGCTCTACCCGGCCGCCCTCAAGGAGGGCACGATCGCGCGGGAGGTGTACGGCGACGCGCTGATCGAGGAGCGCCACCGGCACCGCTACGAGGTCAACAACAGCTATCGCGACCAGCTCGAGGAGGCCGGCCTGGTCTTCTCCGGCACGTCCCCGGACAACAACCTGGTCGAGTTCGTCGAGCTGCCGCGCGAGGTGCACCCCTACTACGTGTCCACGCAGGCGCACCCCGAGCTGCGCTCGCGGCCGACCCGCCCGCACCCGCTCTTCAAGGGGCTCGTCGGTGCGGCGATCGCCCGGCAGAAGGAGCTCCGCTTCCCGATCGACGAGAGCCTGCTGCACCGCGCGGACGAGGACTGAGGCGCCGGTGCCGGAGCTCGCCGACCGGGCCGAGGAGTGGCCGGTCGTCCGGTCGATCGACCTGCACCGCGACGACTGGGTGGTGGCGCTCCGCGCCGACTGGCTGCAGCGACCCGGCCACCCGGACGACGAGCCCTTCAAGCGGCTGGTCCTGGAGCACCCCGGCGCCGTCGTCATCGTCGCCGTCGACGAGCAGCAGCGGGTGTTCTGCCTCTGGCAGTACCGGCACCCGGCCCGACGGCGGTTCGTGGAGCTCCCGGCCGGCCTGCTCGACGTCGCGGGGGAGGACCCGCTCGAGGCTGCCCGGCGCGAGCTGAGGGAGGAGGCCGGGCTCGAGGCGAGCGACTGGACGGCGCTGACGACGACGTACTCCTCCCCGGGCATCTCCGGCGAGCTGCTGCACTACTTCCTCGCACGCGGTCTCTCCGCCGCCGACCGCGACGACTTCGTCGCCGAGCACGAGGAGGCGGACATGCAGAGCGGGTGGGTGCCGGCCGCGGACCTGCTCGCCGCCGCCGTCGACGGGCGGCTCGGCGACGCGCACACCGTGATCGCGCTGCTGATGGCGCAGGCGCGGGGTCTTCTGGAAGTGTGAGGGCTCGGAGTCCGGTCCCCGGTGTCGCCACCCCTTGACATCGGCTACGGAATCCGTGGCAATAATGTCGTTGCAGTACGGATTAAGTGTCCAGATCGGACATAGACAACGGTTTCGATGACAGGAGCACATCGGTGAAGGTCGGCGTCCCGAAGGAAGTCAAGAACCACGAGTACCGGGTGGCGATCACCCCGATCGGCGTGCACGAGCTGGTGGCGCACGGTCACGAGGTGTTCGTCCAGGAGAGTGCCGGCGTGGGCTCGTCGATCCCGGACGAGGAGTACGTCGCCGCCGGCGCCACGATCGTGCCCGACGCCGACGCGGCCTGGGGTCCGGACGGCAGCATCGACATGGTGCTCAAGGTCAAGGAGCCGGTCGCCGAGGAGTACCACCGGATGCGGGAGGGGCTGACCCTCTTCACCTACCTCCACCTGGCGGCCGACAAGCCGCTCACCGACGAGCTCATCGCGCGCAAGGTCACCGGCATCGCCTACGAGACCGTGCAGCTGCCCTCGGGTGGGCTGCCGCTGCTGTACCCGATGTCCGAGGTGGCCGGCTGCCTGGCGCCGCAGGTCGGCGCCTACTCGCTGCTCAAGGCCCAGGGCGGTCGCGGTGTGCTGATGGGCGGCGTCGGCGGCGTCGCGAACGCCAAGGTCGTCATCATCGGCGCCGGTGTCTCGGGGCAGAACGCCGCCAACATCGCGCTCGGCATGGGTGCCGACGTCACGCTGCTCGACACCGACCTGGACAAGCTGCGGATGTCGTTCTGGCGCTACAACAACCGGGTGCACGGGCTGGCGTCGTCCCGGCTGGCGCTCGAGCAGCAGGTGCGCGAGGCCGACATGGTCATCGGTGCCGTGCTGATCCCGGGTGCGGCGGCGCCGAAGCTGGTCTCGAACCAGCTGGTGTCCGAGATGAAGCCGGGCTCGGTGCTCGTCGACATCGCGGTCGACCAGGGCGGCTGCTTCGAGGACACCCACGCGACCACGCACGCCGAGCCGACCTACCAGGTGCACAACTCGACGTTCTACTGCGTGGCCAACATGCCGGGTGCGGTGCCGAACACCTCGACGTACGCGCTGACCAACGCGACGCTGCCGTACGCCGTGGCGCTGGCCGACAAGGGCTGGGCACAGGCATGCCGCGACGACCGCTCGCTGGCGCTGGGCCTCAACACCCACGCCGGCCAGCTCACGAACGCGCCGGTCGGCGAGGCCGTCGGCATCACCGCGGTCAGCCTGGAGGACGCGCTCGCCTAGGATCGTCCCGCGATGGGAGACCCACAGCGCGCGGTGCGCACCTACCTCGACCACCTGTCGGTCGAGCGCGGGCTCGCTGCGAACACGCTGACGTCGTACCGACGTGACCTGCGCCGGTACGTCGGGTTCCTCGCGGAGCGCGACCTCGACGACCTCGACCAGGTCACCGAGGCGACGGTGACGGACTTCCTGGTGCGCCTGCGCGAGGGCGACGCGGACCACCCCGCGCTGAGCTCGACATCGGCAGCGCGGACCGTGGTGGCCGTGCGCGGCTTCCACAAGTTCGCCGTCGCCGACGGGCTCGCGACGAGCGACCCGGCCAGCGGGGTGAAGCCACCGTCGCCCGCGAAGCGGCTGCCCAAGGCGCTGCCGCTCGCCGACGTCGAGGCGATCCTGGAGGTGGCCGGAGCGCCGGGGACGACGTTGGCACTGCGCGACCGGGCGCTCCTGGAGCTGCTCTACGGCACGGGCGCGCGGATCTCGGAGGCCGTCGGCCTCGACGTCGACGACCTGGATGCGGTCGACGGCACCGTGCTGCTGCGCGGCAAGGGCAGCAAGGAGCGGATCGTGCCGGTCGGGTCGTTCGCCCGGGAGGCGGTCGACGCCTACCTCGTGCGGGCTCGTCCGGAGCTCGCGGGGGTCTCGACGGGCTCGACCAACGGAGGAGCGCTCTTCCTCAACGCCCGGGGCGGGCGGCTCTCCCGGCAGTCGGCGTGGGCGGTGCTGGTCAAGGCGGCGGACCGGGCCGGCGTGACCAAGGACGTCTCACCGCACACGCTGCGGCACTCCTTCGCCACGCACCTGCTCGACGGCGGCGCCGACGTGCGCGTGGTGCAGGAGCTGCTGGGGCACGCGTCGGTGACCACCACCCAGGTGTACACACTGGTGACCGTGGACAACCTGCGCGAGGTCTTCGCGACCGCACACCCCCGGGCTCGTGACTAGGCCGTGACCGACCTCCTCGACGACATCACGCAGGCCGCAGCGGACCGCGGCCTCACGCTCTACGAGCACCAGGAGGAGGCGATCCTCGCCCTGCTCGCGGGGGACAACGTGGTGCTCGCGACGCCCACCGGCTCCGGCAAGTCGCTGGTGGCGGAGGCGGCGCACCGCGCGGCGCTCGCCGAGGACCGGGTGTCCTTCTACACCGCGCCCATCAAGGCACTGGTGAGCGAGAAGTTCTTCGCCCTCTGCGAGGTCTTCGGCGCCGACGACGTCGGGATGCTGACCGGCGACGCGTCGGTCAACCCGGACGCCCCGATCATCTGCTGCACCGCCGAGGTGCTCGCCAACATCGCGCTGCGGGAGGGACGGCGCGCCGACGTCGGGCTCGTGGTGATGGACGAGTTCCACTTCTACGCCGAGCCGGACCGTGGCTGGGCCTGGCAGGTGCCGCTGCTCGAGCTGCCGCAGGCGCAGTTCCTCCTGATGTCGGCGACCCTCGGTGACGTCACCGAGCTCGCCGCCGACGTCTCCCGGCGCAACGGACGCGAGACGACGATCGTCGACGACGCCGTACGTCCCGTGCCGCTGAGCTTCTCCTGGCAGCTCACCCCGCTCGCCGAGACGCTGGAGGAGCTGGTCACGACCGGGCAGGCACCGGTGTACGTCGTGCACTTCACCCAGAAGGACGCCGTCGAGCACGCCACGTCGCTGCTCAACGCCGGCTGGGCCGCCGCCGACCGGGAGCAGCGCGACGAGATCGCCGAGCGGCTCGCCGGGTTCCGGTTCGGAGCCGGCTTCGGCAAGACGCTCTCGAAGCTGTTGCGACGCGGCATCGGCGTCCACCACGCCGGGATGCTGCCGCGCTACCGCCGCGTCGTCGAGCAGCTCGCCCAGGCCGGCCTGCTCCGCGTCATCTCCGGCACCGACACCCTCGGCGTCGGCATCAACGTGCCGATCCGGACCGTGCTCTTCACCGGCCTCGCGAAGTTCGACGGCAGCCGCTCGCGGATCCTGCGCACGCGTGAGTTCCTCCAGATCGCCGGCCGGGCCGGACGTGCCGGCTTCGACACCGCCGGGTACGTCGTGGTCCAGGCGCCCGAGCACGTCATCGAGAACGAGAAGGCCAAGGCGAAGATCGCCGAGCGCCAGGCTGCCGGACGCAAGAACTCCAAGGTGCAGCTCAAGAAGCCGCCCGAGGGCACCGTCGTGTGGACCGAGCAGACCTACGACAAGCTCGTGGAGGGCCAGCCCGAGCCGCTGGTGTCGCGGATGAAGGTCGACAACGCGATGCTGATCAACGTCCTCGCCCGTGACGAGGACGCGTTCGCCGTCATGCGCCGGCTGCTGACCGACAACCACGAGGACCGCCGCCAGCAGCTGCGGCTGGCCCGCCGGGCGCTGCGGCTGGCCAGGTCGCTGCTCCGCTCGGGCGTGCTGACCCGCTTGGACGAGGTCGACGAGCTCGGTCGGCGCTACGTCCTCACCGTCGACCTGCCGGTGGACTTCGCGCTCAACCAGCCGTTGGCGCACTTCGCGCTCGCGGCGCTCGACGTCCTGGACCCGGAGTCCGAGACGTACACGCTCGACATCGTGTCGGTGATCGAGGCGGTGCTCGAGGGGCCGCGACAGATCCTCTTCCAGCAGCAGCACGTCGCGCGCGGCGAGGCGGTGGCCGAGATGAAGGCCGACGGGCTCGAGTACGAGGAGCGGATGCAGCTGCTCGAGGAGGTCACCTGGCCGAAGCCGCTGGCCGAGCTGCTGGGCGCGACGTACGAGATCTACCGTCAGCGGCACCCCTGGCTCCGCGAGGACGCGCTGGACCCGAAGTCGGTCGTGCGGGAGATGTACGAGCAGGGGATGAGCTTCACCGACTTCGTGAGCCGCTACCAGCTGGCGCGCTCGGAGGGCCTGGTGCTGCGCTACCTGACGGACGCCTACCGGACGCTGCGGCAGACGGTGCCGGAGGCGCACCGCACGCCCGAGCTCGACGACCTGGTCGAGTGGCTGGGGGAGACCGTCCGGCAGACCGACTCGTCCCTGCTCGACGAGTGGGAGGCGCTCAACGACCCGCAGCACGTGCGGAGCGACGTCGCTCACCACGAGCCGCCGCCGTCGCCGCGGGCGATCTCGAAGCAGACCCGCGCCTTCCGCGTGATGATCCGCAACGCGATGTGGCGGCGGGTCGAGCTGGTCGCGCGCGACGACCTCGACGGTCTGATGCGCCTGGAGCGCGCGGCCGCCGACCGCACCGACCCGCCGGCCGAGGTGACCATGACCCGGTCGGCGTGGGACGCGGCGCTCGAGGACTACTACGCCGAGCACGACCAGGTGCTGACGGACGCCGACGCCCGCGGGCCGGACCTCCTGACGGTCACCGAGTCGGGGGCCTCGTGGGAGGTCCGCCAGACGATCCACGACCCCGAGGGCCACCACGACTGGGTGATCGACGGGGTCGTGGACATCGAGGCGTCCGACGAGACCGGCGAGCTGGTGCTCGCGGCCGTGGCGATGCAGCGGCTCGGCGGCTGAGAGCGGCTAGCTGTGATGCCCAGCCAGGTTGTTCAACCGGGTGATGGGTGTTTGGCCGCCGATTGCTGAGTGGGGCCGGTGGTGGTTGTACTGGTGGAGCC
>NZ_LMDV01000007.1 GCF_001425175.1 Nocardioides sp. Root1257
GGCGGAGCGGTTCCTAGACAGCTCCACTCCACACCGGGAGGCCTTCACCCATCTACAGCTACGCCGTACCCAATCGCACAACGTGCCTGGGCATCACACCTAGTCCCCGGTGTCGTAGCGCGGGTCGACGTCCTCGGCCTCGATGCCGAGCAGCTCGGCGACCTGCTCGACGACGATCGTGAGCACCATCGCCTCGAGGTCCGTGCGGGTCTCGCACCGGTGCTCGATCGGGCGCCGGAACAGCACCAGCCGGGTCGGCGTGGCTCCGCTGCCGCGCACGAGGGAGGACAGCGGCACGGTCCCGGAGGTCCAGTCGTCCGGGATCTGAGGAGTGTCCTCGACGGCGTACTCCACCAGCCCGAGGCGGTCCTGCCAGCGGCTGTCGATCTCGGTGACGATGCCCAGCGCCAGGTCGTCGAAGCGCTCCCGCCCGGTCGGCAGCTCCGGTCGTCCCGGTACCGCCGGGAGGACTGCCGGACCCCGCATGCCCCTTCCGCGACGGTCCCTGATGCGTCGTCGACCATCCACGCCGCGAGCCTAATCGGCGCGGTCGTGGTTCGGAGGTACCGTCTGCCTCGTGAGTCCTGCCCGCCGCTGTTCGCGCACGGCCTGCGGCCGCGCCGCGGTCACCACGTTGACCTATGTCTACGCGGACCAGACGGCGGTCCTCGGCCCGTTGGCCACGTACGCCGAGCCGCACGCCTACGACCTCTGCGACGTGCACAGCGAGCGGCTCTCGGCGCCGCGCGGCTGGGAGGTGCTCCGGCTCGCACGCGACCCCGCGGCGGAGGGGCCGTCCAGCGACGACCTGCTGGCGCTGGCCGACGCGGTCCGCGAGGCCGGGCGTCCGGTGGTGCCGCTCCGGGTCGCCCCGGCGGACGAGACCGGTCGCGAGACCACCCGACGCGGACACCTGCGCGTCCTGTCGTCCGACTGACCACCCCCCACCACTACGCTTCGGGGCATGGCCGACACCCTCGACCCCGCGAACCTGCGTGCCGTCTTCAAGGCGTACGACGTCCGCGGCACCGTCCCCGACCAGATCGATGAGCAGCTGGCGCACCGCACCGGTCGGGCGTTCGCCCAGGTCGTGGGGGCGGCGACCGTCGTGGTCGGTCACGACATGCGGCCGAGCTCGCCCGGGATGGCCGGTGCCTTCGCCGCCGGCGCGTCCGAGGCCGGCGCCGACGTCGTCATGATCGGCCTGGCGTCGACCGACCAGCTCTACTTCGCGTCCGGTCACCTCGGTCACCCCGGTGCGATGTTCACCGCGAGCCACAACCCGGCGCAGTACAACGGCATCAAGATGTGCCGGGCCCACGCGCAGCCGATCGGCATGGAGACCGGTCTCGCCGAGATCCGGGACCTGGTCGAGGAGCCTCGCCCCGTGGTCGGCCCGGCCGGCAGCATCAGCGAGCACGACGTGCTGGAGGCGTACGCCGCGCACCTGCTCACCCTCGCACCGGTCACCGGCCGTCGCCTCAAGGTGGTCGCCGACGCGGGCAACGGGATGGCCGGGCACACGGCGCCCGCCGTGTTCGGCCGCCTCGGCGACCAGGTCGAGCTGGTCCCGATGTACTTCGAGCTCGACGGCTCGTTCCCCAACCACGAGGCCAACCCGATCGAGCCGGAGAACCTGCGCGACCTCCAGGCCCGCGTGCTCGCCGAGGGCGCCGACATCGGCCTGGCCTTCGACGGCGACGCCGACCGGTGCTTCATCGTCGACGAGCGGGGCGAGGCCGTCTCGCCCTCGACGCTCACCGCGCTGATCGCCTCGCGCGAGCTCGCGAAGGAGCCGGGCTCGACGGTGATCCACAACCTGATCACCAGTCGCTCCGTCCCGGAGATCGTCCTCGAGCTCGGCGGCAAGCCGGTCCGCACCCGCGTCGGACACTCCTTCATCAAGGCGACGATGGCCGAGACCGGGGCGATCTTCGGTGGCGAGCACAGCGGCCACTTCTACTTCCGCGACTTCTGGCGTGCCGACTCCGGCATGCTCGCCGCGCTGCACACGCTGGCCGCGCTCGCCGAGACCGAGCAGCCGCTGTCGGCCCTGCTGGCCGAGTTCGACCGCTACGTGCTGAGCGGGGAGATCAACTCCGAGGTCGCCGACCAGGCCGGGGTCACCGCCGAGATCGAGGCGGCGTACGCCGGGACCGACGGAGTCACGACCGACCGGCTCGACGGCCTCACGGTCAGCCACGCCGACTGGTCCTTCAACGTCCGACCGTCCAACACCGAGCCGCTGCTCCGCCTGAACGCCGAGGGGCGCGACGAGGAGACGATGGTGCGGATCCGCGACACCGTGCTGGCCCAGATCAGGAGTGACCGATGACCGAGCTCGACCCCGCCCTCCTCGAGATCATCGTGTGCCCGGCGTGCCGCGCCGACCTCGCCGTCGTCGCCGACGAGCTGGTCTGCCAGGGCTGCGGCCTGGCCTACCCGGTGCGTGACGGCATCCCGGTGCTGCTGGTCGACGAGGCCCGTAAGCCGTCCTGATGGCCACCTGGTTCGACGAGTCCCGTCTCGACGACGCCGCTGCCCTCGAGGCCAGCGACGCGGCACTCCGGGTGCTGGCCGAGTCGGGGGCCCGGGTGCGCCGTACGTCCGGCGAGGCGGCTGAGGCCACGGCCCAGGCTGTGGC
The DNA here is from genome assembly GCF_001425175.1 of Nocardioides sp. Root1257. GTDB lineage: Bacteria > Actinomycetota > Actinomycetes > Propionibacteriales > Nocardioidaceae > Nocardioides. Next base: position 2,645 of record NZ_LMDV01000007.1, read on the forward strand.
GCGCGCCGAGGACCTGGCGCGTCCCCGGGCCGTGATCGCCGCCGGCCCGGACTCCCGGCTGCTGCGCGCGGTGCTCGAGCCGTGGTGCCCGGTGCCGTTCGTCGCCTGGCCCGCCCCGGGCCTACCCGGCTGGGCCGGCAGCCTGGACCTCGTGGTGGTGCTCGCGCCCGACGGCGCCGACACCGGCACGGCGTCCGCTGCCGCGGAGGCCGTACGCCGCGGCTGCCAGCTCGTCGTCGCCTGCCCGCCCGCCTCCCTGGTCGCCGAGCACGCCGCCGGCCGGTGGAGCACCGTGCTGCCGACGACGGCGCGCGACCAGCTCGCAACGGCGGTCGTGCTGCTCGACTACCTCGACCGGGTCTCGCTCGGCCCGCGTGCCGACGCCGACCAGGTGGCGGAGGCGCTCGACGGGGTCGCGATCTCCTGCTCGCCGCACCGTGACCTGGCGGTCAACCCCGCCAAGATGCTCGCCATCGCGCTGGCCGACGCCAACGCGGTGGTGTGGGGCGGCTCGGTGCTCGCGGCCCGCGCCGCGCGCCGGGTAGCGGAGTCGATCCGCCGCGCCACCGGTCGCTCGGCCCTGGCCGGCGACGCGGAGCACCTGCTGCCGGTCATCGAGGCGGCCCGCCAGCGTGACGTCTTCGACGACCCGTTCGCCGAGGACGCGGGGGAGCGTCGTCCCATGCTGCTGGTCCTCGACGACGGATCGGAGGACGCCGTCGTGCGCGAGCAGCGCGGGCGGCTGCTGGCCGCCGCTGCCGAGCGCCGGGTCCGCGTCGAGACCGTGACGACCGACGCCTCGACCGAGGTGGCGCGCTACGCGTCCCTGTTGCTCAGCGGTACGTACGCTGCGGAGTACCTGAGAATCGGCTTCGTCGAGGACTGATCGCCGCAACACCCGGGTAGACCGGAAGGGTGCCGACCTCGACGCCCGCTCCGCCTGCCGCGACGGCTGCCCGCGACCCCTGGTTCGACAACGCCAAGATGGTGCTGGTGACGCTCGTCGTCGTCGGCCACTCGTGGGTGCTGCTGCCGAACAACGCGGTCACCGACCACTTCTACGACTTCCTCTACGCCTGGCACGTGCCGGCGTTCGTCTTCGTGACCGGCTACCTGTCGCGCAGCTTCGCCTACAGCAAGGTGCGGCTGTGGCAGCTGGTGCGGACCGTGGTGGTGCCGTACGTCGTCTTCGAGTGCGCGCTCGCGCTGTTCCGCGTCTACGTGGGCGGGGAGGAGATGAAGAACCTCTTCCAGGACCCGCACTGGCCCATGTGGTACCTCGCCGCACTCTTCTTCTGGCGGCTGCTCACGCCGATCTTCCGGCCGATGTGGGGCGGCCTCGTGGTCGCCGTCGCGATCAGCTTCGTCGCCGGCGTCTACGCCGGCAACACGCTCGACATGGCACGTGTCCTCGGCCTGCTGCCCTTCTTCGTGATGGGCCTCAAGGCGACGCCCGAGCGGCTCGAGCTGCTGCGTCGTACGCCTGCGCAGGTCGCAGCGGTGTTCGTGCTCGTCGGCATCTGGATCGCCACCACCTGGACCAACGCCTGGGCCAGCACCGAGTGGCTCTACTACCGCTCGCGCTACGACGAGATGGGGTACGCCGACGACCTGCGCGCCCTGCTGACGCGGGCCCTCGTGCTCGCTATCGGCACCCTCGGGGCCTGGGCTTTCTTCGCCCTGGTGCCCCGCATCGGTGGCTGGTTCGCCCGGATGGGCTCGGCGACGCTCGTCGTCTACCTCTTCCACGGGTTCGTCGTGAAGGGCGCCGGCTACGCCGGCTGGGGCGACTGGGCCGACCAGCACGCGATCCTCGGCTTCGGCATCACCACCGCGGCCGCGGTGCTCCTCTCGCTGGCGCTGGCCTGGCACCCGGTGGCCTCGCGGCTCACGCACTTCGTCGACCCGCTCGGGTACGCCGAGCGGCACCTGCACCACGCCGTCGACCTCACCGTCGCCAAGGACCAGGTGCAGCCCGAGGTCCAGGCCGAGGTCGAGGCCGGTGTCGACGCGGGTCTCCACCACGCCGGTGCCTCCGCGGTCGAGGAGCACGTACCGGCCCGATAGCCTTCCGGCATGGCTGGTGGGCTCTTCGCGCTGCTCGACGACGTCGCCGCGCTCGCGCGCCTGGCAGCGGCGTCCGTCGACGACATCGGCGCTGCCGCCGGCCGGGCGACCACCAAGGCAGCGGGCGTCGTCGTCGACGACACCGCCGTGACGCCCCAGTACGTCCACGGGGTCACCGCCGACCGCGAGCTCCCGATGATCAAGAAGATCACCATCGGCTCGCTGCGCAACAAGCTGCTCATCATCCTGCCGATCGCGCTGCTGCTCAGCCAGTTCCTGCCCGGGCTGCTGACCCCGATCCTGATGGTCGGCGGCTCCTACCTCTGCTACGAGGGTGCCGAGAAGGTCTGGCACCGGCTCCGCGGCCAGGACCACCACGACACCCCGGTCTCCGAGAACGGCCCCGAGGCCGAGAAGTCGATGGTCTCCGGCGCGATCCGCACCGACCTCATCCTCTCGGCCGAGATCATGGTGATCGCCCTCAACGAGGTGGCCGACGAGCCGTTCGTCAGTCGCCTCGTGATCCTGATCGTGGTCGCGATCGCCATCACGATCGCGGTGTACGGCGTGGTCGCGATCATCGTGAAGCTCGACGACATCGGCCTCGCGCTGGCCGAGCGCTCCTCGCGGTTCGCGCAGCGCATCGGTCACGTGCTGCTCGTCGGCACCCCCAAGCTGCTGGCCTTCCTCTCGGTCGCCGGCGTCGCCGCGATGCTCTGGGTCGGTGGCCACATCGTCCTCAACGGCCTCGACGAGCTCGGCCTGCACGCGCCGTACTCGTGGGTGCACCACCTCGAGGAGGCCGTCCACCACGGCGTCCAGGGCTGGCTGGTCAACACGCTCGCCTCGGCGGTCTTCGGCCTGCTGCTCGGTGCGGTCATCCTCGGCGTCCTGCACCTGGTGCCGCGGCGCAAGGCTGCGCCCGCACACTGACGGCGGCCTGCGGCGGCCTGCGGGTGTCTCGGTTTGGGTGGTTGAGGAAGGCGCGCTAGCGCCTGTCTCGAAACCCCGGAAAGCCGAGCAGGGCGATGTGCGCGGCTCGCGGGCGGTCTCGGGTTGGTCGCCGACAGGCTGGCTACGCCGGTGACGTCGGCGGTGGGTTGCGCTCGCTTGCCGGGCTGCGGGTCTGCTCGAAATAGTTCGAACCAACCTCACGAATGACTAGGCGAGCTCGTCTCCCGCCTCACCGCGGCCGGTCTGCGGCGCCGGAAGCGTAG
>NZ_LMDV01000008.1 GCF_001425175.1 Nocardioides sp. Root1257
GTTCGGCGCCGAGCGGGTCAGTCGCTGGTTCGGCCGGGAGTAGACGCCCTAGSTGTACTGATCACGGACGTTAGGTACGGCGTGCCTGCTGGACGATGACGAAGACCTCCGGGTGAGGTGTGGAGCAACCACGCACCCACACCTGAATCACCACGGAGGTCTTCGTGTCCCACGCTAACGCTTGCCTGACCCCGAACGGGCGGCTCCGCTTGGCCCAGCTGATCGTCGACAAGAACTGGCCGCTTCGCCGAGCCGCTGAACGATGGAACTGCTCGGTCACGACCGCGCGCCGCTGGGCCAACCGATACCGGGAGCTGGGCCGCGACGGCCTGGTGGACCGGTCTTCGCGCCCGCACACCTCCCCGCGCCGGACCGCGACCAGACGTGAACGCCGCGTGATCGGGCTGCGGGTCTCACGGCGGTGGGGGCCAGCTCGGATCGCCTACCGGCTCGGCATGGCTGTCTCGACGGTGCACAAGATCCTGACCCGTTTCGGCTGCCCACCCCTGACCTGGACCGATCCCGCCACCGGCACCCGGATCCGTGGCCCCCAGATGAGCCGCCGGGCCACCAACGGCTACGTCCACGACGCTCCCGGTGACCTGATCCACGTCGACGTCAAGAAGCTCGGCCGGATCCCCGATGGCGGCGGCTGGCGCATCCACGGCCGCGGCTCGGCCCAAGACCTCCGCGTCAAGTCCATCCGTGAGAAGGCCGCTCGCGCCGGCGCGGCGGGCTCTCGTGGCTACGCCTACATCCACCACGCGGTCGACGACCACTCGCGCCTGGCCTACTCCGAGATCCACGCCGACGAGCGCAAAGAGACGGCCGTCGGGTTCTGGCGACGAGCCCGCGCCTGGTTCGCCGCCCACGGCATCACCATCAAAGCGGTGCTGACCGACAACGGCTCCTGCTACCGCTCCAAACTATGGGCCAAGACCCTCGCATCGGGCGGGATCAAGCACCGCCGGACCCGTCCTTACCGGCCCCAAACCAACGGGAAGGTCGAACGCTTCAACCGCACCCTGCTCGAAGAATGGGCCTACGCCTGCGAGTACCGCTCCGAGTCCGAACGCGCAGCCGCCTACCCCGCCTGGCTACACACCTACAATCACCACCGCGGCCACACCGCACTCCGCGGCAAGTCACCCATCCAGCTCGTGACCAACCTGCGTGGACAGAACANACCCCGCCTGGCTACACACCTACAATCACCACCGCGGCCACACCGCACTCCGCGGCAAGTCACCCATCCAGCTCGTGACCAACCTGCGTGGACAGAACACCTAGGGCAGCTCCAGGGAGTGGTCGGTGGCGGTGGTGCGCTCCCCCAGCTTCACCCCGACGACGCCGGCCATGATCAGCAGGCCGCCGACCAGCTGGATCGGGCGTGGCAGCTCGTCGAGCAGCAGCCAGGCGAACACGACGGCCGCGACGACCTCGAGCAGGGCCACGAACGACGCCAGGCGCGAGCCGAGGCGCCGACTCGCCGCGACGCCCGTCGTGTACGGCACCGCGGCGGTCACGACGCCCAGGACGACCAGCGGCACCCACCAGTCGACGTCGACGCCGGCGTACGCCACCGCGCTGGTCGAGGCCCTCATCGGCAGCAGGCCGACCAGCCCGGCGATCCCCAGCACGGCGGCCCCGACCAGCAGCCCGCAGGCCGCCAGCACCATGGGCGGCAGGCCGTTGTCCTCGTCGGCCGAGATCACGAAGAAGGTCGCCGCCCCGACCATCGCCGCCAGCGCCCAGGCCACACCGACCGGGTCCAGGCTGGCGCCGGACGCCAGGTCGAGGACCAGCACCAGGCCGACGGCCGCAACCGCCGCGCCCAGGAGGGTCAGCCGACCCGGACGTTGCCCGTGGCGGAGCCACATCCAGCAGACCACCGTCGCGGGCGCCGTGTACTCGATCAGCAGCGCCGGCCCGACCTGCATGTGCGCGACGGCCGAGAAGTAGCAGAACTGCGCGCCCGCGACGGCGAGGACGCCGTACAGCGTCACCAGCGCAGCGTTGCGGCGCAGCAGGTCCCAGCGCCCGCGCAGCGTGACCAGCCCGAACGGGAGCACGACGATCGCCGCGACCGAGATCCGGATCAGCACGATCGCCCCCGGGCTCCACCCGACGTCGAGCAGCGGTCGCGCCAGCGGCCCGGACAGCCCGAAGGTCACTGCGCAGACGATCGCGAAGCCGAGGCCGCTGGCGAGTCGGGAGCCCTGTGACGCGCTCGGCGTCAGGGCAGGCGTGTCGTCGGCGACTTTGCTCACGCTTCATGCTATCGGCGATATCTCTACGGACGTCGACCGGAGCCTGTAATCTGCAACCGTGCTTTTCACGGATGACACCGCGGTGATGCTGCAGGCTGCAGTAGTGCTGGTGAACTCCGCCGTCACGACGGACACGTTGACGACGATCGACGAGCTGGACCTCTGGTACGCCGAGTACATGCACACCAACCACCGCACCTCGGGTCCGGCCGAGCTCGAGAGCGTGCGAGCGGTGCGGCACATCCTCTACGAGCTGATGACGTCCGACCGGGACCGGACCGCCGAGCTGGTCAACGAGCTGCTCGCCTCGGCGGGCACGACGCCCCAGCTGGTCCGCCACGGCGAGTGGGACTGGCACCTGCACGGCGTCTCGGCGGACGCCGACCCGGCGACCCGGATCGTGGTCGACACCGCGATGGCGATGATCGACGTCGTCCGCGACGACCAGCTGTCCCGCTTCGGGATCTGCGCCGACGAGACCTGCACCGGGGTCGTGCTCGACCTCTCCCGCAACCGGTCCCGCCGCTTCTGCTCGACCGCCTGCGGCAACCGCAACGCGGTGGCGGCCTACCGGGCCCGCCAGGCGAAGGACTGACCTCCCTCCCCTGCTCCGCCCCCGGGAAATGCCCCGTGCGGGTCATGCCCGCCCGGTCCGCGACTGGCTAGCGTCTCCTCCGGGGGCACTCGGACCACCGACAGTGGGGATCTCGGAATGGGCGCAGGACCGGTCTACGCGGAACCGGAGCGTGAGCAGCAGCCGTCGCAGGACGTGATCGAGCCCGAGTCCGCCCCGGCCGCGCCGGTGCCGCTCGTCGTCGGTGCCGCGGACGACCGGGCCGAGGTCGACGCCGACCGGCGCGCCGACGACGCCCTCGCCCGCCTCGCACCACACCGCGAGCACGACCACGACCACGCCCACGGCGTACGCCGCTCCGCCCGGGCGCCGAGCGGCGCGATCGGGCTGGCCGGCGGCGCGCTCGACGGCGGCACCGAGCAGCGCCTGACCTCGCGCCTGGGCCGCGGCGGCGCGCTCGACGCCGGTGTCCGCCGGCGCATGGAGGGCGCCTTCGGGTCTTCCTTCGCCCACGTCAACGTGCACACCGACGGCGAGGCGGACGCGCTCTCGCGGCAGATGTCGGCGACTGCGTTCACGGTCGGCAACGACATGTTCTTCTCGCAGGGCGCCTACCGGCCCGGCGACGAGTCCGGCGAGCGGCTGATCGCCCACGAGCTCGCCCACGTCGAGCAGCAGGGCGCCGGTGCCCACCGGATGGTCCACCGCGCCGTCGGGTTCGAGTTCGAGACCAACGTGATCGTGAAGCGCCGACGCAACACCCTGCGCAAGCGCTTCGAGCCGTACGGCAAGACCGCCGTCCTCAAGCAGTACGACGGATTCCGGATGGAGGCCGACGAGCACTCCGACTACGGATCGGCGATCGAGTTCGTGGTCGACCCGCCGCTCGGCGAGGACCAGCGCGACAAGCTCGAGACGATCATGGAGCAGATGGTCGCCGACGTGGAGCGGATGCGCGCTGCGGCCGGGAAGAAGGCCGTGACGAAGGCCGACACGGCGTACAGCCAGGTCTTTCAGGAGAAGCACGACGAGTACCGCGAGGAGGAGAGCCGGCTCCAGGACGAGGGCAAGGACCGCGACGAGATCCTGGACGAGATCGGCACCTTCCAGGTGCCCGACCGCGACCCGAGCGTCGCGATGTCCGACACCGGCGTGAAGGGTGCTGATCCGAAGGCATGGATCCACCCCACGAGGAACGTGATCGCCAACCCGCAGGTCACCGGCGGCGTGGCCTTCGACAAGCTCCTCGACCTGATGGCCGAGATGGGACAGGCGGGCGACAAGACCGGACTGTCGGAGGAGCATGCGACCGGCGCCGAGGACCTGGACAAGGTGAGCGGGTCGACGAAGGGTCCGGCGATCTTCGCCGGGCGGGTCGAGACCGTGCCTGCACCGAAGAACCTCATGGGCACGCCGAGCAAGCAGCTGAAGGCGCTCGTGGCGATCCTCGCGATGTACGTGCACAACGGGAAGTTCGTGAGCACCCAGGACACTCCTCCGCTCAGCTACGCGAAGCTGCTCTCGGGATCCATGCTGATGCGCACCGACTTCGCGTCGATGTTCAACCGTCTCGACCAGATGGAACGCCAGGACGTCCGGATGGACCCCGACGCGTTCGCGGCCTGGGTCCTCGACGTCGCCGACCTCCCGGGCACCGAGGCCGCGAAGGTATACGAGCGAGGAATCCTCAAGGACTACCACGCCGGCCTCCAGGGCGGGATCGAGGACGCACCCGGCCTGCAGATCACCCGGGGGCAGTGGCTGTCGAGCATCGTCTTCGGGCAGGACATGCTTTCCGCCAAGAGCAACCCCGCGATCAAGGACAAGCTCGAGGGTCTGGGCCGGCTCGGCAACAAGTTCGACTCGGTCGGTGAGGGCGGCTTCGGGAAGCCCTCGGGCGTGATCATGGAGTTCCGCAACATGGCCCGAGCGGTCCCGGTCTCGAAGTGGACCGCACTCGCCACCTCGGTCTACGACTACCTGGTGAGCGTCAACGAGCGCGAGAAGGAGCGGGTCTGAGCAGCATCAGACCAGGAAGCGGCGCAGCACCTCGGTGAAGACCGCCGGCTGCTCGGAGTGCACCCAGTGCCCGGCTCCCTTGATCGTCACGCGCCGGTTGCGCGGGAACCAGTGGTCCATCGCGGCCACGAACTTCTCGCGCACGTAGCCCGAGTCCTGACCGTTGACCCACAGCGTCGGCCCGTCGTACGGCGGGGTGCCGGCGAGCTCCTCGTCCGGCCAGCCGCCGAGCCGGTCGATGTCGCGACCGAGCACGTCGAGGTTGGGCTGCCAGGCCCACCTCTCGCCCTCGTGGCGGAGGTTCTGCAGGAGGAAGCTGCGGATCGTCGGGTCCGGGACGGCGTCCTGGAGCGCCGCGTCCGCCTCGGCGCGGCGCTCGAGCCGGGTCAGGTCGACCGCCTGCATCGCCTCGATGTAGCCGGAGAACTCGCTGCGGGTTCGGTAGGCCACCGGCGAGACGTCGACGACACAGAGCCGCTCGACGAGCTCGGGGTGCCGCAGCGCGAGCACCATCGCGGCCTTGCCGCCCATTGAGTGGCCGACCAGCGCGACCGGGTCGTCGGCGCTGAAGAGCTCGGCGACCTGGTCGGCGACGTCGACGTAGTCGAAGCGGTCGCGCCAGGACGAGCGCCCGTGGTTGGGCATGTCGACCAGCAGCACCCGGTGGTCGGCGGCGATCGTCTTGGCGATGGACGTCCAGTTCTTGCCCTGGCCGAAGAGGCCGTGGCAGAAGGCCACCAGCGGCCCGCTCTCCCCGAGCGAGGTCGTGTGCAGGGCCATGCCGCGAGCCTAGATCAGCAGAAGCGGCGCACTCCGGTGGGGCTCAGGTCGCGATCCCGCAGCACGACCGCGAGCCGGTCGCCGTACTGCGCGCACGTGCGGCGGAAGTCGCGTGCGCGGTACTCGATCGCCAGCACGCGGTCGCCGTACGCGCGCACGTAGCTCCCGCACTCGCGGTAGCGGCCGCACTCCTCGGCGACCGCGAAGTCGTAGCCGATCCGCGTCCCGTCGAGGTCGGCGAGGTTCTTCTGCCCCGCCGCGAGGCCGGCTCGGTGCGCTCCTCGGACGAGCAGCCGGGCGTACGCGAGCGCCTGCCGACGCGTCAACAGGCCGCGGCTGCGGGTGAACGAGTCGAGGTTGTCGTACTCCACCGCGTCGTACCCGTCGCGGGCGCAGCCGCGGGTCCACCGTCCGACGATGTCGGCGAGGCGCTGCCGCTTGGGTGCGGTGCGTACGTCGAGCAGCTGCTCGCCCCAGGCCTCGTCGACGACCGGGCGCCCGTGGTCGCGCAGCACCAGGTCGGGGTGCCGCCGCCACAGTGCCCGCTCCCCCGGCTGGGTCTGGAAGCCGTTGACGTAGCAGACGTTGTAGCGACCAGGCACCGGCCGGGCCTCGCGGTCGCGCACCACGATGCCGACGTGCTCCGGCGTGGCGCGGACGCCGCCGAGCTGGTAGTCGACGTCCGTCCCGGTCGGCAGCGGCGGCGGCGGCGCCGCGGTCGAGGGTGCGGCGCCGAGCATCGTGACGACGAGCGTCAGCAGCAGGACCCGTCGCATCTCAGAAGTCGAAGCCGCCGAAGTCGCCGATGCCGTCGCCGAGGTCGCCGATCCCGTCCCCGATCGCGCCCAGGCCGTCGCCCATCATGTCGAAGCCGCCCAGGCCACCGAAGAGCATCCCGGCGAACATGATCTCCATCGGACCGAACGCGCCGAAGTAGCCTGCGGCGTACGGCTGGTAGGCGCGGCCACCCTCGTAGTACGGCACCCGCTGCGCGCCGACCATCACCATCCGGGAGTCGGGGTCGGCACCTGCGCGGACCCGCTCGGCGTCGAGCGCGCACGCGGGTACGTCGCGCGGGACCCCGGCCGGCGGCGACCAGAGGACGTCGGCCACGGACAGCCCGTGGCGCGGGTCGAAGAAGCACGCCGGCCGTCGGGCCGGCAACGGCTGGCCGTCCACCCGGGCACGCACGCAGGCGATCGCGTAGCGACCGTCGTCCAGGATCTGGGTGACGTGGCGGATGTCGTCGGGCTCGGCGATCGCCTCGACCGACGTCTTCGCTGACTCATAGGCGTCCAGCGCGCGCTGGTAGTCGGCGTTCGCGCCGGCATCCAGCTCGTGGCCGGCCAGGTCGCGGTCCAGCTCCTGGAGCTGCTCACCGAGCGCTGTCACGTCCTCGAAGGCCAGCTTGCGCACCGGCGCCAGCTCGGCCTCCGTGCGCTCCAGCTCGCGCTGCTTGGAGCGGCGCTGTGCAACCACCGCCGCAACGACGATGGCGGCCAGGACCAGGAGTACGACGATGCCCGTCATGACCTCAGCCTACGGAGATCGGCCAAGGCTCAGGCCGTCGCTGCCTCGGGCTCGTCGGCGGTCAGCGGCGCGGCGATGTCCTCCAGGGACTTGCCCTCCGCCTTGGTCCCGAGGAACGCCTGGATCACGCCGGCCACCACCATCAGCGCCGCGCCGACGAAGTAGCCGACCGCGATCTTGGTGATGTCGCCGCTCTCGGACGCACGGTCGATCAGCCATCCGAAGAAGAGCGGGCCGCTGATGCCACCCGCGGCCGTGCCGATCGCGTAGAAGAACGCGATGCACAGCGCCCGCGTCTCCATCGGGAAGACCTCGCTCGCGGTGAGGTACGCCGCGCTCGCGCCGGCCGAGGCGAAGAAGAAGATGATCGCGCCCATCAGCGTGAGGGTCACGGCGGTGACGCTGCCGAGGACGAGGCCCGTGGCGCCGAGCAGCACCCCCGAGAGGATGTAGGTGCCGGCGATCATCCGGACCCGGCCGACGGTGTCGAAGAGCCTGCTGAGCAGGAGCGCGCCGGCGAAGTTGCTGACGGCGAAGATCGCGAGGTACCAGCCGGTCTGCTTCACGTCGAGGAAGGTGGTCAGGGTGTCGCCGTACGTGAAGAAGAAGGCGTTGTAGAGGAAGGCCTGCCCGACGAAGAGCGCGAAGCAGACCAGCGTCCGCTTCGGGTAGAGCGTGAAGACGGTGCGGGCGATCTCGCCGATGCCGATCGTCGTGCGCTGGCGGATCGTGATCGTGTCGTGCACCGGGTCGAGGCCGTGGCCGCTCTCCTCCTCCACCGTGTGCTCGATGCTCTGCACGATCCGCTCGCCCTCGTCCTCGCGGCCGTGGATGAAGAGCCAGCGCGGGCTCTCCGGCACGTGCCGCCGCACGATGAGGATGCCGACCGCGAGGACGGCGCCGAGCCCGAAGGCGAGCCGCCAGCCCCAGGCGGGGTCGACGATGGTCGGGTCGAGCAGCGGGATCGTGAGCAGGGAGCCGAGTGCGGCGCCAACCCAGAACGAGCCGTTGATCGCGACGTCGACGCGGCCGCGGTACGTCGCGGGGATCAGCTCGTCGATGGCGGAGTTGATGGCGGCGTACTCACCGCCGATGCCCATGCCGGTCAGGAAGCGGGCGCAGAAGTACCACAGCGGCGTCATCGAGAACGCCGTCAGCACCGTGGCGACGATGTAGACGCCCAGGGTGATCAGGAAGAGCTTCTTGCGGCCGAACCGGTCGGTGAGCTGGCCGAAGAGCAGGGCGCCGATGCAGGCGCCGGCGACGTACACCGCGCCCGCCAGGCCGATGTCGAAGCTGCTCAGCCCGAGGCCGGTGTCGGACGGCTTCAGCGCCTCCGACATCGAGCCGACGATCGTGACCTCGAGCCCGTCGAGGATCCACACGGTCCCGAGGCCGATCACGACCATCCAGTGCCATCGTGCCCACGGCAGCCGGTCCAGGCGTGCCGGGATGTCCGTCGTGATGCGGCCGGTCTCCACTCCCATGCCGGGTGCGTACCCGTGCCAGGATCGGCGCATGCCTGCGACCCGGATCGAGACCTCCCGCACCATCGCGGCGCCCGCGACCGACATCTTCGCGCTGCTGTGCGACCCGCAGGGACACGTGGCGATCGACTCCTCGGGGATGCTGCAGGACGCGGAGGGCGAGCGGGTGGGAGCCGCCGGCGACACCTTCGTCATCCACATGGACCGCGAGTCGCTCAACGACTACCCCGAGATGGGCAGGTACGACGTGACCGTCACGATCCGCGACTTCGAGGCCGACCGCCTGATCTCCTGGACGGTCCTCGGCCGGATCAGGCCGCAGATCGGCCACGTCTACGGCTACCGGCTCGAGCCGGTCGACGACGGCACGCTCGTCACGTCGTTCTACGACTGGTCCGACATCGCCCCGGAGTGGCGCGACGCCGGCATCTTCCCGGTGCTGTCCGAGAACGCCTTGCGCGGCACCCTCGGCATCCTGGACCGGACCGTCCGGCGCGGCTATCCGCGCCCCTGAGCCACGGCACCGATCCGCGCTCAGGCGAGGCCCTCGAACGGCCTGACCTCGACCTTGCCGCGGCACGCCTTCGAACCGGCAGCCGCCAACCGGAGGGCGACGTCGAGGTCAGGCGCGTCGACGACCCAGAAGCCGCCGATGTACTCCTTGGTCTCCAGGTAGGGACCGTCCGTCATCACCGGAGCCTCTCCCTGGCCGTCGACGACGGTCGCCGTGCTCGCCGATCGCAGTCCGCCGCCGAAGACCCAGTAGCCGTCGGCCTTGAGCTGCTCGTTGAACGCGCCGGTCGCCGCGAACGCCTCCTCCATCTCCTCTCGCGATCCGTAGCTGCCGTACTCGCCCAGGTCGGCCGGGCCGTGGACGCTGAGCAGGTAGTGGGCCATCTCGTGCCTCCTTCGTCGCGGACGGTCCCGTCGACCGTCCCATGCCAGCTCCACGAACGGTGGGGCATGGATACGACACCACATGACCGATCCGCGGGCTGATGAGAAAAATCCGGCGGAGGTGTCGTACGGAGTACCTCCCCGTTCGTGGAAGTGGTGAGAGCAGGTCGCACCCCGCGGCCGCCACACAGATGGAGCAGCGACATGTCCACGACGTACTCCCCCACCAGCAGGACCAGCGCCACCCGGGCCACCCGGCGTCCGACCGTCTGGAGGCACGGCCTTGCGGCCTCGGTCGTCGCCTCGGTCGCCACCACCTCGCTCGCGGCGATCGCCTCGGCGGCCGGCGTCTCCTTCGCCGACAGCACCGGCGCGAGCATCCCGCTCGCCGGGTTCGCCCAGCTGACGTTGATGTTCTCGCTCCTCGGCGTCGGCCTCGCCGCCGTGATGGCGCGCCGCGCACGCCGGCCGCGGCGTACGTTCGTGCGCACCGCGATCGCCCTCACCGTGCTGTCCTACGTGCCCGACCTGGTCGTCGGGTTCGACGCCGCGTCCGCGGCGACGCTGATCGGCCTGCACACCGTGGCGGCCTGCATCGTCGTCCCGACCCTCGCGAGCCGGCTCGCGCGGCTATCCGCAGGCAACTGACTGACTGTACAGTTAGCGAATGGCGTCCACGATCCGCAAGACCCTGCCCGGGCCGGCGTACCACTCGGACGAGACGTACGCCGTCGACAAGGAGCGGGTCTTCTACCGCAACTGGGTCTACGTCGGGCGGGCCGAACGGGTCGCCCGGCCCGGGTCGTGGCTGCGCGTCGAGATCGCCGACGAGAGCATCCTCGTGGTCCGCGGCAAGGACGACCGGGTCCGGGGCTTCTACAACGTGTGCCGCCACCGCGGGTCCCGGATCTGCGACGACGAGAGCGGGGAGGTGCGCTCGCACCTGCGGTGCCCGTACCACGCGTGGGGCTACGCACTCGACGGCACGCTCGTCACGACGCCGATGATCGACAAGGACGAGATCGACCGGGAGTCGACCTCGCTGTGGCCGGTCCACGTCGAGGTCTGGGAGGGCTTCGTCTTCGTCAACCTCTCCCGCGAGACGCCGCGATCCCTCCACGACCACCTGGCCGACCAGCAGGACGACCCGCTGGGGCTGGCGAAGTTCGGCCTGTCCGAGCTGCGGATCGGCCACATCTCCGTCAACGACGTCCAGGCGAACTGGAAGATCGTCCTCGAGAACTACAACGAGTGCCTGCACTGCCCGACGATCCACCCCGAGCTGGTCGCCGTCGTGCCGGCGTACAAGAAGGGCAACATCTTCGACAGCGAGCGTGCGGACGGCGGGGTCTCGCTGGCCGACGGTCGCACGGCGATCGTCGACGACCCGCGACTGCGGCTGCCGCTGCTGCCGGGCTTCCACAAGGACGGCGACCCGGCGTCGTACTACGGGGCCGGGGTGTACCCGACGATGTTCCTCGACGTCGACGGGTCCAGCTGCCTGGCGACCGCCGTGTTCCCGACGGGCCCGCAGAGCTGCCGACTGGTGACGGAGTACCTCTTCAGCCCCGAGGCCATCGAGGACCCGGACTTCGACCCGTCGCCGATCCTCGAGTTCAACGAGCGGGTGACGCACCAGGACAACGAGGCGTGCGAGCGGGTCCAGCGCGGCGTGACGTCACGCGCCTTCGACCACGGCGTCTTCCCCGCCAAGGACTCCTGGGTCCACGGCTTCGACCAGCGCTACCTGCGCGACCTCGAGGACTGAGTCAGGGCCGGGGCCGAGGACGACCCGGGCGTCGAGTGCCAGGACTCCGGTCGGACCGGCCAGCACCGGGTTGAGCTCGAGCTCCGCCACCTCGGGGTGCGCGGCGGCCAGCACCGAGACCCGGGCGACCAGTCCGGCGAGCGCGTCCAGGTCGACCGCCGGCCGCCCACGGGCGCCGAGGAGCAGCGGCGCGCCCTGCAGCGACCGCAGCAGCGCGCGGGCAGCGTCGGGCGACACCGGCGCGATCGCGCACGCGGTGTCGGCGAGCACCTCGGCGAAGACCCCGCCGAGGCCGACCATGACGACCGGCCCGAACTTCGGGTCGAGGACGCTGCCCACGATGAGCTCCACGCCCTCGGCGAGATCGGCCATCTCCTCCACGGACACCGCCGGCGGCGCCAGCCGCCTCACCAGCTCGTCGTACGCCGTCCGCGCGGCCTCGCGGTCGGCGAGGCCGAGCACGACTCCCCCGCCGTCGGACTTGTGCAGCCGCCCGGTCGCCTTGAGCACGAGGGGGAAGCGCAGTCCGGACACCGCCGCCTCGAAGCCGGCGGCGTCGACGACGGACACGGCGGTCGGGAAGGCGACGCCGGCATCGGCGAGCAGCGCCCGCGCCGCGGCGTACGACGTGGACGTGACGGCCGGCGCGCGGTCCGGCAGCGGCTCGGCGAGACCGGCCCCGTCACGCTCGAGGAGCCCGGCCAGCACGGCGCAGGCGCGGTCGACGTCGCGGTGCACGGGGATGCCCGCCGCTCGGAGCACCGCAGCCGACGGGCTGTCGGGGTAGATGGTCTGCACGACCAGGGGCTTGCCCTGCGCCACGACCGCAGCCGCCATCTGCGCGGCGGCCGCGAGCTCCGGCCCGGTGAGGTTCGACTGCTCGGTCGAGTAGCCGCCGAAGAAGCCGGTCAGCAGCACGCCGTCGACCTGGTCCGACCCGAGCAGCAGCGCCACGCCGCGCGCGTAGCTCGCCGCGTCCTGCTCCCCCGCGCCGGCCAGGTCGACGGGGTTGGTCACCGTCGCCTGCGCCCACAGCGCCGACTCGAGCTCCGCGACCAGCTGCCCGGTCAGCGCCGGGGCACGCAGGCCGGCGGCCGCGAGCGCGTCGGCGGCCACGGCACCGTGTCCGCCACCGTCGGTCAGGATCGCGACCCGATCGCCGGTGATCCGTCGCGGCTCCCGCAGCGCGACCAGCAGGTCGGCCAGCTGGGTCGGGTGGTCCACCCGCCGCGCGCCGGCGGCCGCACAGGCGGCGTCGACGACCATCGTCGCGGTGGTCATCGAGCCTGTGTGCGACGCCGCGCTGCGGATCGCCGCCTCGGTGCGACCCGGCGCGAGCAGCACGAGCGGCTTGCCGGCGTCGCGCAGCGCCCGGGCCGCGTCGAGGAAGCCGCGACCGTCCACGACGTCCTCGGTGTAGACCGCGACCGCCGCCGTCCCGTCGTGGTCGACGCAGGCCAGCAGGAAGTCGACGAGGCCCAGGTCGGCCTGGTTGCCGAGCGAGACGAACCGCGAGACACCGAGCCCGCGATCGGCCAGCAGCCCGGCGAGGTCGAGCACCAGGTTGCCGCTCTGGCTGAGGACCGCGACGTCCCCCGACGGCAGCACGGCGTGGGCGAGCTGGAGGCCGGTCGAGGTGTCCACCACCCCGAGGCAGTTCGGGCCGAGCAGCACCGCGCCCGCGTCGCGGGCCACCGCCAGCGCCTCGGCCTCGAGCCGTGCCCCCTCGCCGCCCGCCTCGGAGAGTCCGGCGGTGATCCCGACGATCGCACGCGCCCCGGCGGCCACGGCATCGGTGACGGCCGCGACGAACCCGCTCGCCGGCACGCACACCACCGCGAGGTCCACGCGCACGTCGTGCGCGGCTGCGGCGGACTCAGCGGATGCGTACGTCGGGCGCCCGAGCACCTCGCCGCCACGGCGGTTGACGAGCAGCACCGTGCGGTCGCCCGGTGCGGCGAGCGCCCGCTGGCTGAGGACGTGCCCCCACTTGGCGGAGTCGGCGCTGGCGCCGACGATCGCGACGGTCCGGGGCGCGAAGAGGGCGTCCAGCGACCCCCGGGCCGCCGGCCCCGGCGACCCTTGACGCCTCACGCGGCCGACCCTAGCATCTGCTGACTGACTGACCAGTCAATCGAATGGGACCGTAGGTGGGAGGCCGCGTGACGGACAGCGGACGGCGTCCGGCGAACCAGCGCCAGCAGGCGGCGGCGGACGCCCGCGACAAGATCCTGGCCGCGGCTGCGGAGTGCATCGTCCGCGACGGCCTGGCCCAGGTCCGGATGGCCTCGATCGCCCGCACGGCCGGCGTGTCGAGCGGGCTGCTGCACTACCACTTCGACACCAAGGAGCAGCTCTTCGGCGAGGTGCTCACCTACTCCCACGCGGTGTCGGCCGAGCTCAACCAGCACGCCATGGCCAACGCCGGCGACCGGCCCGCGGAGCGGCTGTCGTCGTTCCTCGACCGGTGCCTGCCCAGCGACCACCAGCGAGCGGACGAGTGGCTGCTCTGGCAGGAGCTCGCGCTGCTCTGCATCCGCGACCCCCACCTGGCCAAGGTCGGCGCCGACCTCTACGAGGACCTCTACGGCACCGTGGCCGACATCGTCAGCGACGGGGTCGCCGCGGGCGTCTTCGCCACGGAGCTCGCTCCCCGGTTCGTGGCCGAGACGGCCATCGCCCTCACCGACGGGCTCGGCGCACGGGTCCTGGCGAGGGAGCCGGGCCTCGGCATCGCGGAGGCCCGCGCGGCGATCGCCGTCGCGATCGGCATCCTGGTCGGGCACGACGGGCCGCTGCCGGCCCCGGCGCCCTTCGACGGCCCCGCCGAAGGTGGAGCCGGGGCATGACCCCCCGCCCCGGCCCGGAGCTGCCCCGCCCGACACGGCGGGGCCTCCTGGCCGGCGGCCTGGCGCTGGGTGCATCTCTGGGCGCCTCGATGACGTTGCCCGGCTGCGCCTACATCCGCGACGACGTCCCCACCGACGCTCCCCTGCCCCCGTCGGCGAAGGCCGAGGTCGACGGCGACCTCGTCTACTTCAACTGGGCCGACTACCTGGCACCGAGCGTGCTCAAGGGCTTCCAGAGGGAGTACGGCGTCAAGATCATCGAGTCCAACTTCGACTCGATGGAGGGCATGTACGCCAAGCTCGCGGCCGGCAACCAGTACGACATCGTCTTCCCGATCGCCAAGTGGGTCGTCAAGCTCCGCCAGGAGGGCAAGCTCCGCTCCATCGACCCGGCCGAGCTGCGGAACGCCGACCAGGTCTTCTACTCCGGGTCCTACTTCAACGACCCGTGGTACGACGCCGGGTCGAAGGTCTCGGTCCCGTTCACCGTCTACAAGACCGGGGTCGGCTGGCGCACCGACAAGGTCTCAACGATGACGGACAGCTGGAAGGACCTCTGGAACGACGAGGCACGCGGACGCATCTTCACCCTCGACGACCAGGACGAGGCGCTCGCGATGGCCGCGCTGATCCTCGGCTACGACGTGAACACCGCGAAGCAGTCGGAGCTCGACGACATCAAGGACCTGCTGATCAGCCAGAAGGAGTACCTCCGCGCCTACTCCTCCGACGACATCAACAACATGACCAGCGGCGACGCGTGGATCCACCACATGTGGAGCGGGGACTTCCTCTACCTCCGCCAGGGCCTGGCCGACGACCCCACGCAGTTCGACTTCCAGGCGCCGAGCGAGGGTGTCCCGATCAACTCCGACGCCTACGCGATCCCCACGAACGCCCGGCACCCCGGCACGGCGATGCTCTTCATCGACTACCTGCTGCGGCCCGAGAACGCCGTCAAGAACATGAACTACCTCTACTACCCCTTCCCGGTGAAGGACGCGCTGCCGGCCTTCGCCGAGCTCGCGAAGGACGTGCCCGCCTGCAACGTCGAGATCTCCGACCTGGAGAACGAGAACGTCTTCCGGCTCCTCGGCACCGACGAGGTCCAGCGCCGCTCGGCCGTGTGGACCGAAGTGAAGGCGAGCTGAGATGGCCGTCCAGGAGGTCAGCCAGGAGGTCACCCCGGAGCGCGGCCGGCGGCCGCGATCCGCTCAGCGCACCTCGCTGTGGGGCTGGCTGCTCGCGCTGCCGACCGCCTGGATGGTCGCGTTCTTCGTCTCCAGCATGGCGATCATCGTGCTGCTCTCCTTCGGACGCACCACCAACGACGGCTACCCGGCCTTCGCGACCAGCACCGCCAACTACCGGGCGATCTGGAACGAGGTCTACCTCGAGCTGTTCCTGCGGTCCCTGACGTACGCCGTGGCGACCGTCGTCATCTCCGCCCTGATCGCCTATCCGGTCGCCTACACGATCGCCCTCCACGGCGGGCGCTACAAGAACGCACTCATCGCCGCGATCGTCGTCCCGTTCTTCGCCAGCTACCTGGTGCGGATGTATGCCTGGAAGGCGCTGCTCTCGGACGACGGCCTGGTCAACAGCGGGCTGCGCCGCTCCGGGCTGACCGACGGGATCACGTTCCTCAACACGCCGTACGCCGTGATCGGCGGCCTGGTCTACGGCTTCGTCGTCTTCATGATCCTGCCGGTCTACGCCTCCCTGGAGCGGCTCGACACCTCGCTCATCGAAGCCGGCAAGGACCTCTACCACGGCCCGGTCCGCACGTTCTTCAGCGTGACGCTGCCCGCCACGCGGGCCGGGTTGTACGGCGGGGTGCTGCTGGTGTTCCTTCCCGCACTGGGCGACTTCGTCAGCGCCCAGCTGCTCGGCGGGGCGAACACGTTCATGATGGGCAACCTCGTCCAGCAGCAGTTCGCCGAGGGGCAGAACTGGCCGCTGGGCTCCGCCCTGACCGTGGGCATGATGGCCGCCCTGACCGCCCTCATGGTGGTCTACCTGCGGGCCACGTCGACCCGCCGGCGGGAGGCGTAGCCATGGCCCGCGCCCGGAGGCTCGAGCGGAAGCCGGTGCTCGCCGTCATCGTGACGGCCGTCTTCTTCGCCTGGCTCTACCTGCCGATCCTGGCGGTCGCCCTCTTCAGCCTCAACGACAAGAAGTCGCTGTCGTCGTTCGGCGGCTTCAGCCTGCGCTGGTACGACGACCTGGTCCACAACACGGCGCTGCTCGACTCCCTGGTCGCGAGCCTGAAGATCGCGACGGTCGCCACCCTCGGCTCGCTCGTGCTCGGGACGATGCTCGCGCTCGGGCTCGAGCGGGTGACGTCGCGACGCGGCCGGGTGATCGGCGCCGTGACGCTGCTCCCGCTCGTCACCCCGGAGATCGTCACCGGTGTGGCCGCGCTGCTGCTCTTCACCGGGATCGGTCTCAAGCTGTCGATGACCACGGTCATCCTCGCGGAGATCACGTTCTCGATCGCCTACGTGACCGTCATCGTCCGGGGCCGCCTGGCCGGCATCGCCGGCGAGGTCGAGGAGGCAGCGCGCGACCTGGGCTGCACGCCCTCCCAGGCCGTCCGGCTGGTGACGCTCCCGACCCTGGTGCCGGCGCTGGTCGGCGCGGGACTGCTCGTCTTCGCGCTCGTCTTCGACGACTTCGTGCTCGCGTTCTTCACCACCGGCGTCGACCCGCAGCCGCTGCCGGTGCGCGTCTACTCGTCGATCCGCTTCGGGGTCTCCCCCGCCATCAACGCGATCGGCACCCTGATGCTGCTCGCCTCCGCCCTGCTGATCGTCGCCGCCCTGTGGGTCCCGCGGCTCTTCAACCGCGGCGGTGCGTCCAGCCTCGACCTGATCACCGGAGGTGACCAGCGGTGAGCACGCCCTCCGTCTCGTTGCGCGGCCTGACCAAGGACTTCGCCGGCGCGACCGTCGTCGACCACCTCGACCTCGACATCGCCCGTGGCGAGTTCTTCTCGTTGCTGGGGCCGTCGGGCTGCGGGAAGACCACGACGCTGCGGATGATCGCCGGCTTCAGCGACCCGACGTCCGGCACGATCCTCGTCGACGGCGAGGACGTGACCTGCACGCCGCCGCACAAGCGCGACGTCAACACGGTCTTCCAGAGCTACGCGCTCTTCGAGCACCTCGACGTCCGCGGCAACGTCGGCTTCGGCCTGCGCCGCAAGGGCCTCGACCGGCGCACCATCGACGCGCGCGTCTCCGAGATGCTGGAGCTCGTCGAGCTCGGCGACCGGCACAAGGAGCGGCCCAACCGGCTCTCCGGCGGTCAGCGCCAACGGGTCGCCCTGGCCCGGGCCCTCATCAACCAGCCGAAGGTGCTGCTGCTCGACGAACCGCTCGCGGCGCTCGACCTCAAGCTCCGCCACGCGATGCAGGCCGAGCTCAAGGCGATCCAGCGCGAGGTCGGCATCACCTTCCTCTTCGTCACCCACGACCAGGACGAGGCGCTCAGCATGAGCGACCGGGTCGCGATCATGAACGACGGCGTCATCGAGCAGTGCGGTGCACCCGAGGACGTCTACGAGCGGCCGAGCTCGGTCTTCGCGGCCGGCTTCATCGGCACCAGCAACCTGATGAGCGGCACCTGGACGGCCGGCTGCGTGTCCGTGGCCGACCTGTCGATCCCGGTGCCCGGCCACCAGGGCTCGGCCGAGGGCGACGCCGTCAGCGTGACCGTCCGCCCCGAGAAGATCTGGCTCAGCGAGCTCACCCCGCAGATGTTCCGGGTGAGCGGCACGATCGTCGCCACCAGCTACCACGGCGCGACGACCCAGTACGTCGTCTCGATCGGCCCCGACCTCAGCCTCACCGTGCTGGAGCAGAACCTCCCGCAGATGCGGGCCGACGACCGGTGGCACGCCGGCGACCGCGTCGAGGTCGGCTGGCTGCCCGAGCACACCGTGGTGCTCACGTGACCGACGTCGTCGTCGTCGGCGCCGGCCTCGCCGGGCTCGCCGCGGCCCGCGACCTGGAGGCCGGGGGTGCGCAGGTCACCGTCCTGGAGGCGCGGGCCCGGGTCGGCGGCCGGGTCGAGCAGGTCGAGCTGCCCGACGGCCGGCGCGTCCAGCTCGGTGGCGAGGTCGTCGGCAACGCCCACACCAGCTATCTCGGACTGGTCGCGGAGCTCGGCCTGACCCTCACCGCGTCGTACGTCGCGGAGCCCGGCGAGATCACCCGGCAGGTCCCCGGGTCGGTGGACGTCGGCGACTGGCCGTCCTGGTGCACCGACGCCGACCGGGCGTCGTACGACGAGGTCGAGCAGGCGCTCGCAAAGGTGCTCGCCTCGATCGACCCGGACGACCCGTGGTCGTGCCCCGACCTCGAGCGGCTCGACCGGCTCAGCGTCGGTGACTGGCTGCGGGAGGTGGGTGCGACGCCCGGGGTGCTGCGGCTGTGGGACCTCGTCCACCTCAGCCTGTCCGACGGCTCGATCGAGCGACAGAGCCTCTTCGCCTACGCCCGCAAGACCGTGGTCGGCGGCACGACCGGCAGCTACGACGTCGAGCAGTGGGAGAACCTCCGCGTGGCCGAGGGCTCGGCCACCGTCGCGCTGACGATGGCCGAGGCACTGCGCGACGTGCGCCTGTCGACCCCCGTGCGCCGGATCCGCATCGACCCGGCCGGCAGCGTCGTCACGACGCACACCGGCGAGGAGCTGCGGGCGGACGCCGTGGTCATCGCGGTGCCTGCGGGTCCGGCCCGGGACATCGACATCTCCGGCGTCAGCGACGCGCGGCTGACGTCGTTGCGGCGGCAACGGCACGCCTGGGCGGCCAAGTTCGTCGCGGCGTACGACGAGCCCTTCTGGCGCGCTCGCGGCCAGAACGCGCTCGCCGAGAGCGAGGGAACGCTCGGCTCGACCTGGCCGCAGCAGCACGGCGTCCTCTCGGCGCTGGTGCCACCCGAGCGGTACGCCGCGTTCGCGGCCACGGACCCGGAGACCCGGACCCGCGAGGCGCTCGACCAGGTCGCCGAGCTCTACGGCCCGCAGGCGACGACCCCGCTGCAGACCTGGACCCGGCTGTGGGGCACCGACCCCTGGACCCAGGGCTACGTCACGAACTGGCGTCCCGGCGACGTGTTGGCGGTCGGGCCGCTGCACGGCACCCACGAGCCGCCGTTCTACGTGTGCGGCTCCGACCAGTGGGTCGCCGGCTACATGGAGGGCGCGGTCCGCACCGGCCGGGGTGCGGCGGCGGCCGCACTCGCAGGGAAGTAGAGGGACGACGACATGGACTTCGGCCTGACCGACGAGCAGCGCAGCATCGTCGAGGTGACGCGCGCCTTCGTGGAGCGCGAGCTCTACCCCCACGAGGAGGAGGTCGAGCGCACCGGGGTGCTGCGCCCCGAGCTCGCGGCCCAGATCCGCGCGAAGGCGCTGGCGGCGGGGCTGTACGCCGCCAACATGCCCGAGGAGGTCGGCGGTGCCGGGCTCGACACGGTCACCTGGGTCCTCTACGAGAAGGAGCTCGGCAGGGCGAGCTATGCCCTGCACTACACCGGCGTCGTCCGCCCGTCGAACATCCTGCTCGCCGGCACCGAGGCGCAGCGCGAGCGCTACCTCTACCCGTGCGTGCGCGGCGAGAAGATCGACTGCCTGGCGATGACCGAGCCCGGCGCCGGGTCCGACATGCGCGGGATGCGCACCAAGGCGGTCCGTCAGGGCGACGACTGGGTCATCCGCGGGACCAAGCACTTCATCAGCCACGCCGACGAGGCCGACTTCGTGATCCTGGTAGCCGTCACCGGGGCCGACCACGCGGGGCGGCCGACGATGTCGACGTTCCTGGTCGACCTCGACACCCCCGGCCTGCACGTGCATCCCGGCTACCGGAACGTCTCGCACCGCGGCTACACCAACTCGATCCTCGAGTTCGACGACGTCCGGGTCGGTGCCGACGCGCTGCTGGGCGAGGAGGGCAAGGGCTTCGAGCTGGCGGGCACCTGGCTCGGCTCGACCCGGCTCCAGGTCGCCGCCTCCTGCCTCGGCCGCGCCGAGCGGGCGCTCGAGCTGTCGGTCCGGCAGGCAGCGACACGTGAGCAGTTCGGGCAGCCGATCGGGCGCTTCCAGGGCGTCGGCTTCAAGCTCGCCGACATGGCGACCGAGCTGCGTGCCGCCGAGCTGATGACGCTGCACGCCGCCTGGAAGCACGACCAGGGCACCGTCAACGACGCCGACATCGCCATGGCCAAGCTCAAGGCCACCGAGATGCTCGCGATGGTCTCCGACGAGGCGATCCAGATCCACGGCGGCATGGGGCTCATGGACGAGCTGCCCCTGGAGCGGATCTGGCGCGACGCGCGGATCGAGCGGATCTGGGACGGCACGTCGGAGATCCAGCGCCACATCATCGGCCGGTCGCTGCTGCGGCCGTGGGGAGCCTGACATGAGCGACACCCAGCAGAGCAGCAGCGTGACGACCCGGGTCGAGGACGGCGTCCTCGAGGTCACCCTGGACCGGCCGCCGGCCAACGCCATCGACCTGCCCACCAGCCGCGTGATGGGCGAGGTCTTCGCCGCCTTCCGGGACGACGCCGACCTGCGGGTGGCGATCGTGCGCACCGAGGGTGACAAGTTCTTCTGCGCCGGCTGGGACCTCAAGGCCGCGGCCGAGGGCGCCGCCGTTCAGGGCGAGTACGGCGTCGGCGGGTTCGGCGGGCTCCAGGAGCTGCCCGACCTCAACAAACCGGTGATCGCCGCCGTCCACGGCATGGCGGTCGGCGGTGGCTGGGAGCTGGCGCTGTCGTGCGACCTGGTCTACGCCTCCGAGGCCACCCGGTTCGGACTGCCGGAGATCAACGCCGGCACCCTGGCCGACGCCGCGACCATCAAGCTCCCGAAGCGGATGCCCTACCACGTCGCGATGGAGCTCCTCCTGACCGGACGCTGGATGCCGGCGAGCGAGGCCGCCCGGTGGGGCGTCGTCAACGAGGTGCTGGCCGACGAGGCCGCCGTACGCGCGCGAGCCTGGGAGACCGCGCGGCTGCTGGCCGCGGGGCCGCCGCTCGTCTTCGCCGCGATCAAGGAGACGGCCCGGGCCGCCGAGTCGCTGCGGTTCCAGGAGGCGATGGACCTCGTGACGTCGAGCGGCCTCCCGACCGTGGCGACGCTCTACGACTCCGAGGACGGCGTCGAGGGCTTCCGTGCCTTCGCCGAGAAACGACCGCCGGTCTGGAAGGGCCGCTGATGAAGGAGACACCGTGAACCGCAACGTCATGATCACCTGCGCGCTCACCGGCGCCGGCGACACCGTCGGCCGCTCCGAGCACGTGCCGGTGACCCCGGAGCAGATCGCCGAGTCGGGGATCGCCGCCGCCCGCGCCGGCGCCACGATCGTCCACGTGCACGTCCGCGATCCCGAGACCGGCGTGGGCTCGCGCGAGGTCGCCCTCTACCGCGAGGTGGTGGAGCGGATCCGTGCCTCGGACGTGGACGTCATCATCAACACCACCGCAGGCATGGGCGGCGACCTGGTGCTCGACCCGCACGACCCGACGACCTTCCTCGCGGGCACCGACCTGGTCAGTGGCGTCGACCGACTCCCCCACGTCGAGGAGCTCCTCCCCGACATCTGCACGCTCGACTGCGGCAGCCTCAACTTCGGGGAGGGCAGCCTGGTCTACGTGTCGACGCCCGACATGCTGCGCGAGGGAGCCAAGAAGATCCAGGAGCTCGGCGTGCGCTGCGAGATGGAGATCTTCGACACCGGGCACCTCTGGTTCGCCAAGACCCTGGTCGAGGAGGGCCTCATCGACGCGCCGGCGATGTACCAGCTCTGCATGGGCATCCCGTACGGCGCCCCTGCCGACCCGCAGACCCTGATGGCGATGGTGGCGCAGCTGCCGGAGGACGCCGTGTGGGCGTCGTTCGCCCTCGGCCCGATGCAGATGCCGTGGGTGGCGCAGTCGGTCCTGCTCGGCGGTCACGTGCGCGTCGGCCTGGAGGACAACCTCTACCTGGCCAAGGGCGTGAAGGCGACGAACGCCCAGCTCGTCGAGAGGGCGCGGACGATCGTGGAGTCCATGGGCGCCCACGTGGCCACCCCGGACGAGGGGCGCGAGATCCTCGCGTTGGGCAAGCGATGACCCGCGTCGCGCCGGACCAGGTCAGGACCGTCACCTGCATCGGCGCCGGAGTGATCGGTGGCGGGTGGGCGGCGTACTTCCTGGCCCGCGGGTACGACGTCGTCGCCTGGGACCCGGCCCCCGACGCCGAGGGCCGTCTGCGCCACGTCGTCGACGCGGCCTGGCCGGCCCTGACCGAGCTCGGCCTGGCGGACGGCGCGAGCCGCGACCGGCTCACCTACGAGCCCGACCTGGCGACGGCCCTGGCGGGCGCCGACTTCGTGCAGGAGAGTGCGCCCGAGGACCTCGACCTCAAGATCAGGCTCCTCGCGGACATCGACGCGGTGACGCCCGAGGGCGTCGTCATCTCCTCGTCGACGTCGGGCTACGGCATGAGTGAGATGCAGGGCAGCTGCTCGCACCCTGAGCGCACCGTCGTCGGACATCCGTTCAACCCGCCGTACCTGATCCCGCTGGTCGAGGTCGTCGGCGGCGAGGCCACCGACGCCGACGTCGTCGCGTGGACCGCCGCGTTCTACCGCGTGGCCGGGAAGTCGGTGATCGAGATGGACCGGGAGGTGCCCGGCTTCATCGCCAACCGGCTGCAGGAGGCGCTGTGGCGCGAGGCGCTGCACATGGTCGCCAACGGAGAGGCGACGGTCGAGCAGATCGACCAGTCGATCGTCGACGGCCCGGGCCTGCGCTGGGCGCTCCAGGGACCGATGCTGACCTTCCACCTGGCCGGCGGCCAGGGCGGCATGGCGCACATGCTCGACCACTTCGGACCGTCGCTGCTCTCTCCGTGGACCCGGCTGGAGGCGCCGGAGCTGACCACCGAGCTGCGCAACGAGGTGGTCGACGGCTGCGCGCGCGAGTCCGGCGACCGCACCATCGACGACCTCGTCGCCGAGCGGGACCGCGGTGTCGTCGCGATCCTGAGGATGCAGGGCGACAGGTGACCGCGCTCTGGCGAGAGCCGGTCCTCCCGGAGTGGATCGACTACAACGGCCATCTCTCCGAGGCCTACTACGTGCTCGTGTTCGGCCACGCCACCGATGCGGTGATGGATGCCGTGGGTCTGGGACCGGACTACCGGACGGCCCACGACGCCTCGCTCTACACGCTGGAGGCGCACGTGCGCTACCTCGACGAGGTCTCGCTCGGCGACGACCTCGAGGTGCGCTCGTCGGTCATCGGCGCCACGGGCAAGCTGCTCTGGCTCTGGCACGAGATGTACGCCGGCGGGAGGCTGCGGGCCACCGAGGAGGTCCTCGGCGTGCACGTGGTCGGCCGGGCCTCGGCGCCCTTCCCCGACGACATCGCCGCCCGCGTCAGGGCCGCATGCGTCGAGCCGCCCGACGAGGCCGGCGGCCGGATCCGGCCGCTCCCGCAGGGCTGAGCAGCGCTCGCGTCGCGACCCGACCGTCTAGGAGCAGGACGTGGGTCGCGTGGTGCCCGGGCGCAGGCAGGACTGGACGATCTTGGGCTTCTTGCCCGCGCGGACCGTCAGGGTGGTCGACCGGCCGATGGCCTTCGGCTTGGTCACCAGGACCACGACCTTGCTGCCCTGCCTCAGGCCGCGTGCCTTCCAGAGCTCGTTGCCGAAGGACCGGATCCCCTTCTTTACGCGCTTGACGACCTTCGTCTTGAACAGGCAGCCGCGACCCTGGCAGCGGATCGTGATCGTCTCGCCGCCACCCAGTCGTGACACGCTCACCTGGGTGATGACGGTCGTCGGTCCGCTCCGGTAGCGGAGCTTCGTGCGCGCGGCGAGCCGGGGGCTCCGCGACGCGAAGGTCGTGCCGGTGGTCGTGGTCGTGCCCTCGGCGTTCGTGGCGCGCACCCGCACGTGGTAGGTGGTGCCCGGCTTGAGGCCGGTCAGCCTGACGGCGACGTTCGTGGCGGCGGCGCTCGCGGGCACGACGTACGGGCCGGCGGTGCGTCCGTAGGCCGTCGTCGCGCCGTAGTCGAAGAACACCCGGGTCTCGTTGCCCCGGGGATCCACGACCGAGGACGCGGTCGCCGCCGTGGTGGTCGGGGCCTTCACCGCCGCCGCGGAGGCGCGCGGTGCCGCGTCGACGAACCGGAGCAGGCTCGCGTTGCGCTGGTCGGTCACGTAGAGCTCGCCGTCGGGTCCGTCCACGACCGCGTGCGGCTCGGTCGCGGGCAGGGCCTCGAAGCTGCTGGAGACCCCGTCGGCCGAGATGCGGACCAGGTTCGCGCTCGCCTGTCCCGCGACGTAGATCCTGCCGTCGCCGCTCGCGACGATGCCGTACGGGTTGGCCAGCGTGCCGCCGGTGAGCGGGATCTCCTGCGCCGACCCATTGTTCTGGCTGGCCGGGAAGCGGACCACCTTGCCGGTGTTCCACTCGGTCACCCACAGGTTCCCCGCGCCGTCTGCCGCGATCCCTTCCGGGCCCGAGCCGGTCGCGACCGTGATCGTGCTGTCGACGTTGAACGCGCCATCCAGGGAGAAGCGCCGGACCACGTCGCCCCCGAAGTCGGGCGCGAAGAGCTTGCCACTGGCGACGGCGAGGTCGTAGACCTCACCGCCGCCGGCGCTCACGTTCGTCACGCCGCCCAGGCCCGTGTCGGCCACCGAGCCGAGCTGGCTGCCGCCCCCGTTGCAGGTGCCGTCCGAGGGCAGGGAGTAGTACATGCGTCCGTCGCCACCGGACACCAGGGCCACCGGCCCGCACGTCGAGGGCCCCGTAGCGATGTCGTGGGCCGTCGGCGACGGCGCCGTCGCGTCGAACCAGGTCAGCTTGCGCGAGCCGGTGACGGCGACCCATACCCGCCCGCCCGGCCCGACAGCCACGGTCGACGGGGCGTCCCCGACCGCGAAGCGCTCCAGGAGTGCCCCGCTCGGCGACAGTCGAGCGACGGAGTCGTTGAACTCCTCGGCGACCCACAGGTTGCCGTCCGGCCCGAGAGCGATCCCGCTCCCTGCCGAGAGGAGCGGGAACGACGTCACCGATGCCCCCTGCGCGGGCGCGACGCCGGCGAGGAGCGGCACCACGAGGACGGTCACGACAAGGGCAGCCCACCGACGCATGGAGCGACCGTACGCCGCGGAGGCCGACGGGGATGCGAAAACGCCGCGCACGCGGATGACGGCTCCTATGCTGATCGGGACGGAGGGGCGCTCCCCGCGCCCACCACCTGTGGAGCCTCCATGTCAGACCACAAGCTGCTCCATCAGTCGGTTCCGGGTGCCGAGGCGGTCGAGGCTGCGACCGCGTCGAGTACAGGCCCCGCCGCGCCGGTCCCGCTCCCGGTCGTACGGCGCACCGACGACGATGTCGAGCGCGCGGCCGCGCGTCTGCGTGCTGCCCGAGGCCGGGGCAACGCAGGCCCGGGCGAGCTGGACAACCTGGCCAACTACAAGCTCGCCCCGGACCAGCAGGTGCCGAAGGCCGACGGCAGCAAGCCCGACGAGTACGCGGGCACGCCCAGCGGCAAGTTCTCGCCCGAGTCCAGCGCGACCAAACGGGCCGGGGTGGCGGCGGTCAAGGAGGGCGAGGCTCCGGACAAGAAGGCGCTCCACCAGCCCGTCGCCGACCTGGGCGAGATCTATGCCCACTGCTCCATGCTCGAGGCCGAGTTCAAGTACCAGGTGGAGCAGGTCGCCGCGAAGTCCAAGGGGAAGACCCAGTTCCGGCCCGGCGGGAAGATGAAGTCGCTCGACCGGACGATGGAGAAGGTGACGGCCGACTACAAGGGCGACATGTCGCGCATCGTCGACCTGACCGGCGGCTCGATCTCGTTCGACGATCCCAAGGACCTCGTCAAGTGCTACGGCACCATCGCCAAGAACCCGATGTTCCACCTGGTCCGGGTCAAGAACTCCCTCGTGAACGGCAAGGGCTACGGCGACATCAACCTGTCCATCGAGATGGGCGGCGCCGACATCGACATCTACGACGCTCGCGGGAAGGTCACCGGGAAGGAGCACTACGCCGGCTTCGTCATCGAGCTGCAGCTCCACCTGGCGCCGATCATCGGGGTCAAGGAGGCGGCCCACAAGCAGTACGAGAAGATGCGGACCCTCGACGCCGACAACAAGGTGGCGGGCAAGAAGGAGGACCGGTCCGACTGGAGCCCTGAGGACCGTACGGCGTACGAGGACCTGTTGAGCGAGATGGAAGGGCTCTACGGCAAGGCGTGGGAGACGCTCGGGAGCACCAAGGCGCTCAACCGGAAGCTCAAGGTGATCAAGCCCATGAGCCCGACGTAGCGGCGGTCCACGAACCTCTCACCTCAGCGGGTCGGTGGCCGATCTACGACCATGGCGCCGCGTCTCGGAGGCGTCGTCCACCGACGACCCCACGACGCGATCGATCGCGCCCTTCGAGAGGCCAGCCATGGTTGACACGACGCACCGCTCACCCCGCCCGCTCCAGTGGATCCGCGACCTCCGGCTCCGGACCAAGATCCTGCTGTCGCTCGGTCTCGTCGTCCTGGTGGCCGCGGGCGTCGGCGCCTTCTCGATCAACCGACTCGGCGCCGTGGGACACGACGCCGACGTGCTCTACGACAACGCGGCGGTGCCGCTGGCCGCGCTCGGCGACCTGCGCGACATGGAGGGCGACAACCGGGTCCTGGTCTGGCGCTACGTCGACGCGGCGACGCCGGCGGACCGGAAGGACGCCGCGCAGGAGATCGCGGACACCGACGGCGAGGCCGACGCCGCGGTCGCGGCGTACCTGGCCGCCCACGGCAGCAGCACCGACCGGCGCGCCCGGCTGATGAGTGACTTCCAGGACGCCTGGAGCCAGTGGAAGGACGTCCGCGACAACACCGTCTTCCCCCTGGCGGGGACCGATGCGGGTCGGCGTGCGGTCATCGACGCCCTCGACCCTCTCGACGACAGCTTCGCGGAGCCCCTCGACGAGCTCTACACGCAGGAGACCGCCGCGGCGAAGGCGCTCGCGGACGACGCGGACGCGATGCAGAACCGCTCGCGGACGCTGATCCTCGTGATCCTCGCCGTCGGCCTCGCGCTCGCCGTGAGCCTGAGCCTGTACGTCGCGGGGCTGATCGTCGGACCGCTCCGCCGGGTCTCGGCCGTGCTCGACGCCGTCGCGCAGGGCCGGCTGGACGAGCGGATCGAGGTCGACTCCGCCGACGAGGCCGGCCACATGGCCGAGTCGCTCAACAACGCCCTGGTCAAGCTGTCCGAGGCGATGGGCGCGATGGACCAGAACGCCCACTCCCTGGCCTCCGCCTCCGAGGAGCTCTCGTCCGTGTCCGGCCAGATGAGCGCCTCGGCCGCCCAGTCGTCCTCGCAGGCCGGCGTGGTGTCCGCGGCTGCCGACACGGTCTCGCGCAACGTGCAGACGGTCTCGACCGGCACCGAGGAGATGTCCGCGTCGATCCGGGAGATCGCCCAGAACGCGGCCGACGCGGCCGGGGTCGCGGCGCAGGCGGTGCGCGTCGCCGAGACCACCAACGAGGCCGTCGCCAAGCTCGGCGTCTCCTCGGCCGAGGTCGGCAGCGTCATCAAGGTGATCAACTCGATCGCCGAGCAGACCAACCTCCTGGCCCTCAACGCCACCATCGAGGCAGCCCGCGCCGGCGAGGCCGGCAAGGGCTTCGCCGTGGTCGCCAACGAGGTCAAGGAGCTCGCCCAGGAGACCGGCAAGGCGACCGAGGACATCGCCCGCCGGATCGACGCGATCCAGTCCGACACCGAGGCAGCCGTGTCCGCGATCGCCGAGATCTCTCAGATCATCGGCCAGATCAACGACACCCAGGCCACCATCGCCTCCGCCGTGGAGGAGCAGACCGCGACCACCAACGAGATGCGCCGCAACGTCGGCGACGCGGCGACCGGCTCCCACGACATCGCTGAGAACGTCACCGGCGTGGCGCAGGCCGCCTCGGAGACCCAGGCCGCCGCCGACAGCACCAACGCGGCCGCCGGCGAGCTCGCCGAGATGGCAGCCGAGATGCGCACCCTGGTCGGCCAGTTCAGCTACTGACCGACCGGGAGCGGGTCACCTCGCGCTGTAGTCCCGGAAGCCGCGCTTGGTCTTGCGGCCGAGGTAGCCGGCGGTGACCAGGTGCTCGAGCAGCGGGGCGGGAGCGAAGCCGGGCTCGCGGAACTCCAGGTAGAGCTCGCGCTGGATCGCCAGCGACACGTCGTTCCCGACGACGTCGAGGAGCTCGAACGGGCCCATCGGCAGCGCACAGCCCTGCTTCATCGCGGTGTCGATGTCGTCGGCGGTGGCGTAGTGCGCCTCGAGCATCCGCACCGCGTCGTTCAGGTACGGGAAGAGCAGCGCGTTGACGATGAAGCCCGCCCGGTCGGCGCAGGAGACGCCGACCTTGCCGACCTTCGCGACCAGCGCCTGGGTGGTCTCGGTGACGGCGTCGTCGGTCGAGACGGTGGAGACCACCTCGACCAGCTTCATGATCGGGGCCGGGTTGAAGAAGTGCATCCCGATGACGTCCTGCGGCCGCGACGTCGCCTTCGCGCAGGCGATGATCGGCAGGCTCGAGGTGGTGGTCGCCAGGATGGCTCCCTGCTTGCAGATCTCGTCGAGGTTCTCGAAGAGGGTCGTCTTCACGGCCAGGTCCTCGGCGATGGCCTCGACGACGATGTCGACGTCCTTCAGGTCGTCGAGCGAGGTCGAGCCGGTCAGGCGGGCGAGCACCTCGGCCTTCTTCTCCTCGGTCGAGCGGCCGCGCTGGATCTGCTTGTCGAAGCTCTTGGTGATCGCGCTGACCACGCCGTCGACCTTGTCCTGGCCGCGGCCGACGAAGAGCACGTCGTACCCGCTCTTGGCGAAGACCTCGATGATGCCGGTGGCCATCGTGCCGGTGCCGACCACGCCGACCAGCGTGATGTCGTGGCGCAGCTGCGGCTGCTCGTCGGCGGACGGCGTGCGGTCGTCGGCGACCACGACCGGGCTGTCCGGCGCCTCGTAGGTGTAGAAGCCGCGGCCGGTCTTGCGACCCAGCATCCCGGCGGTGACCATCTGCTTGAGGATCGGCGACGGCGCGTGCAGGCGGTCGCGGCCCTGCCGGTACATCGTCTCGAGGATCTCGTACGCCGTGTCGAGGCCGATCAGGTCCAACAGCGCCAGCGGGCCCATCGGGTAGCCGCAGCCGAAGCGCATGGCGGCGTCGATGTCCTCGCGGGTGGCGTAGCGGCCCTCGTACATCGAGACCGCGTGGTTGAGGTAGCCGAAGAGCAGCGTGTTGGCGATGAAGCCCGCCTTGTCGCCGCAGACGACCGGGGTCTTGCCGAGCGCCGCCATCAGGGCCTGGACGTCCGCGAGCACCTGCTCCTCGGTGACGACCGTGCGCACGATCTCGACGAGCTGCTGGACCGGCGCGGGGTTGAAGAAGTGGACGCCGATGACGCGCCCGGGGCTCGAGTTCGCCGTCGAGATCTCGGTGACCGACAGGCTGGACGTGTTCGTCGCGAGGATCGTGTCGGGACCGACGATCGCGTCGAGCTGGCGGAAGAGCGCCTTCTTGGTCTCCAGGGACTCGACGACCGCCTCGACGACCAGGTCGGCCGACGCGACGTCGTCCATCGACGTGCTGAAGGTGATCCGGCCGAGGAGCTCGGCCTGCTCCGACTCGGTCAGCTTCTCCTTCTTCACGGCGCGGGTCGTCGAGTGCTCGAGGTACTGGCGGCCCCGGTCCAGCGCGTCGGCGTCCTTCTCGACGCCCACCACGGCGTAGCCGTTGCGGGCGAACACCTCGGCGATGCCGGCACCCATGGTGCCCAGGCCGATGACGCCGATCGTGCTGAAGGTGCGGGACTGGGAGTCTGACTCTGCGGGCGAGGTCGTCATGCGGCGCATCGTGGCATGCCCACCGCGTGCTGACTATGGCGTAGTTCACTCACCAGTAACTTAACGATCCAATCGGGCCGCGCCGCTCGGTCCCGGAGCCGGGACCGGTAGATTCCCGGCCCGTGAGACTCGTCGTAGCCCAGTGCCAGGTCGACTACGCCGGGCGGCTGACCGCCCACCTCCCGATGGCCACCCGGGTCCTGATGATCAAGGCCGACGGCTCGGTGCTGGTGCACTCCGACGGCGGCTCCTACAAGCCGCTCAACTGGATGTCGCCGCCGTGCACCCTGCGGGAGGGCACCACCGAGGACGGCCAGGTCGAGTGGACGGTCACCAACCCGAAGACCGACGACACCCTCCGGATCCTGCTCGCCGAGATCTTCAGCGACTCGCAGCACGACCTCGGCGTCGACCCCGGCCTGCAGAAGGACGGTGTCGAGAAGCACCTGCAGGAGCTGCTCGCCGACCACCCCGCGACGCTGGCCCCCGGCCTGACACTGGTACGCCGCGAGTACCCCACCGCCATCGGCCCCGTCGACCTGATGTGCCGCGACGAGGCCGGCGCGTCCGTGGCCGTCGAGATCAAGCGCCGCGGCGACATCGACGGCGTCGAGCAGCTCACCCGCTACCTCGAGCTGCTCAACCGCGACCCGCTGCTCTCCCCCGTCCGCGGCATCTTCGCCGCCCAGGAGATCAAGCCCCAGGCCCGCGTCCTCGCCACCGACCGCGGCATCGCCTGCGCCGTCGTCGACTACGACGCCCTCCGCGGCCTCGACGACCCGAGCCACCGGCTCTTCTAGCCCGCCCGTTCGGGTAGTCCCTGACGAAACGGTCCTCAGGTCGGCCGGGACGGGACCATTCCGTCAGGGACTACACAAACGGACCCCAGCAAACCCCGCCCGCATGGCTCATGCCGTTCGGCCCGTACGGCGCGCAAAGTTAAGACATGGTGCGCACGCTCATCTCGGACGATCTTCGTCCGATGAGTACATCGGTCACGACCGACGTCCTCGGAGGGCACCTTGTGAACACCCGTCAGATCCGCCGCACCGCCGTACGCCTCGCGGGCGTGGTGGTGATCCTCGCCACCGCCGTCGCCGCTGCCGGCCCGGCCCCGGCGGCGGACCGGCGGGTCAACGCCCGCTCAGACTCCCCCACCTGGGCCGCCGGCACCGGGGTGCTGACGCTGGACTGGGGCGACCTCGACAAGACCCCTCAGGCCGCACGGGGCGACGTCGTCGTGATGCAGTCGTGGGAGTACCCCCGCATTCCCGAGCTGCGGCGCCGACACCCCGGCATCACGATCCTGATGTACAAGGACGCCTCGGCCGTGGTGAAGGAGGCCGAGTCCGCGACCGGCCGCTTCCCCGCCGGTATGGGCTACGACTGGGTCGCCGCGCACCACCCGTCCTGGTTCCTGCGCGACCGGGCCGGCCAGCAGCTCGAGTGGTCGGACTGGCGCGGGCTCTACCCGATGGACGTCGCGGACCCCGGCTACCAGCAGACCTGGTCGCAGAACGTGCTCGCTGAGCTGCGCCAGCACCGGTGGGACGGCGTGATGATGGACGACGTCCTCACGATCCTCAGCCACCCGACCGTCGCCGGTCGCGTCTCCACGCGCATCCCCGACGACGCGGCGCAGTACGCCGCCACCGGCTCGTTCCTGGCGCACGTCGCTCCCCAGATCCGTCGCGCCGGCTACCTCGCGGTGCCCAACGTGTCCCTGGAGTGGGACAACTGGCGCACCGCGCTGAGAGACTGGACGCCGTACGTCTCCGGCTGGGAGAACGAGCACTTCACCAACTGGCCCGGCACCTCGGAGCGGTTCGTCGGCGCGGACTGGCGCTGGAAGTTCGACGCCGCCCGCTGGCTGGCCGCCCGGCGCGTGCCGCTGCTCGCGGTCGGCTACGGCCCCGCCGACGACCGGGTCCGGCAGACCTACGAGCGCGCGACCTGGCTGCTGTCCTGGAACGGCCGGACCGGGGCCAGCGTCTACGTGCCCGACGAGACCGACTCCAGCCACTGGCTGCCGGCCTCGACCCGCAGCGTCGGCCGCCCCGCCGGCCCCGCGGTCGAGAACGCCGACGGCACCTGGAGCCGTCGCTTCACCCGCGGGATCGTCGTTGTCAACCCGACCGCCGCGTCCCGCCCGGTCACGCTGCGCACCAGCTACCGCCGCGGCGAGCGCAGCGTGCGCTCCGTGCGGCTGGCCCCGACGACGGCCGCCATCCTCGACAACCGGTAGCCCTCGTCCCGATCAAGCACTCTCGGTATGGGAGAGGATCAGCGGGTGAGGATCTTCCACATCGCGACCCTGGCCGACTGGACCGACGCACAGGCGTCCGGTGCCTACACGACCTCCACCCGCGGGGTGACGCTCGAGGAGGAGGGCTACCTCCACGCCAGTCGCGCCGACCAGTGGGAGGGCGTGCGGGCGGCGTTCTACGCCGACGTGACCGAGCCGCTGGTGCTGCTCGAGATCGAGACCGATCTCCTCGACGTACCCGTCGTCGAGGAGCGGCCCGCTCCGGACGTCACCGAGACGTTCCCGCACGTGTACGGCGCGCTCGACCCGGCCGCTGTCGTCACGGTCACACCGCTGTAGCGCCGCCCTGCGCCTCGTGCGGCAGCGCGACCCGCACGACCGTGCCCACCCCCAGCTCGCTCTGGAGGTCGATCCACCCGCCGTGCGCCTCGACGATCGCGCGCGCGATCGGCAGCCCGAGCCCGGCACCCGGCACCTGGTCGGCGATCGCGCGCGGCGAGCGGTAGAGGCGCTCGAAGAGCCGGTCCTGCTCCTCCGGCGACACCCCGATCCCGGTGTCGCGGACCTCGATGACGCCCATCGCGCCGTGGTCGGTGATGGCGATGTCGACCGTGCCGCCCGCCTTCGTGAACTTCAGGGCGTTGGTCACCACGTTCTCCAGCACCTGGACGACGCGGTGGAGGTCCCCGACGACCGGCGCCGTCTCGCCGCCGACGAACGTCAGCGTCAGGGCCCGCTCGCGCGCCGCGAGCCGCAGGTCGTCGGCCACGCGACGGCAGACCTCGTCGAGGTCGAGCGACTCGCGCAGCATCCGCAGCCGGTCGTCCTCGAGGAACGCCATCGTGAGCAGGTCGTTGACGAGCTGCAGCTCCCGCGAGGCGTTCCGCTCGATCACGTTGAGGAGCTTGCGCGCCCTGCGGCTCAGGTCGCCCTCGTCGAGGTCGGACATCAGCTCGGCGTACCCGATGATCGAGGTCAGCGGGGTGCGCAGCTCGTGCGAGACGGTGGCGATCACGTCGTCGCGCAGCCGCTGCGACTCGGCCTGCATCTGGAGCCGGTCGGTGACGTCGCGCAGCGCGACCGACACCAGCACGCCCTCGTCGGTCTGCAGCGGGGCCATCGACACCTCGACCGGCACGTCGTGGCCGTCGCGGTGGCGGACCGCGGCGCCCTGGTTGGACTGCATCGGGCGCACGTCCGGGGCCTGGAGGTACTCCTGGAACCACGACCCGTCGGAGTCGCGCCGGTCCTCGGGGGCGAGCAGCGTGATCGACTGCCCGACCAGCTCGCCGGCCGGGTAGCCGAACACCTCGGTGACCTGCTTGTTGGCCAGCACGATCGTGGTGGACGAGTCGATGATGACCATCGGGTCCGGCGTCGCCTCGAGCAGGTTGCGGAAGCGCTCCTCGTCCTGGGTGCGGGCGGTGATGTCCCGCACGGTGGCGGACACGTACTTCTCGCCGTCGACGTCGATCGGGGCGAGCGAGATCTCCGCCGGGAACTCGGTGCCGTCGCTGCGAGTGGCCGCCAGCCGGAGCAGCCCCATCGGGCGCGGGTTGGCGGCGGCGCCGTACCCCTCGCGTCGCCGCGGGTGGTTGCCGCGGACGCCGAGCGGCACCAGCACGTCCACCGACTTCCCGACGAGCTCCTCCGGCGGCGACCCGAAGACGGCGAGGCACTGCGGGTTGGCGCGCACGATCACGCCAGCGCTGTCCACGACGACCACGGCGTCGGGCGCTGTCTCGAAGACTCCACGGAAGAGGGCTCCCGCGTCGGGTTCCACGCGCTGAGGGTATCGGCTGGGTGACACTTCAACGACCGATCAGCGAGACCACCTCGTCGGCGACGCCCCAGCTGAGGGTGACGCCGGCGCCGCCGTGCCCGTAGCAGTGGACCACGTCACCGACCCGCTCGAGACGTACGGCGGGCCGCACCGGCCGCAGCCCGACCTTGTGCCGCAGCACCCGCGCGCCGCGCAGCTGCGGCACGAGCGCGGCCGCACGGCCGACGATCTCGGCCGCCGTCGCGGGCGACGGCGTGCGGCTCCAGTCGCCCTCGATGTCCGTGCCCCCGAGGACGATGTCGTGCTCCCTCGGCACGACGTACGTCGGGCCCGCGGAGTCGAGCCACCAGCGCTCGAGCCCCACCTGCTCGACGACCACGACCTGGCCGCGCACCGGCACGACGGTCCGGTCGGCGCCGAGCAGCCGGGCCCCGAGACCGGCGCAGTTCACGACCAGCCCGGTCGCCGGCAGTGCCGCGAGGTTGAGGCGCGTGATCGTGCCGCCGAGCGACTCGACCCGCGCCGCCAGCCACCCGAGGTAGACGCCCATGTCGGCGACCGGCGTCGTGAACGACCACCCGGCCGCCCAGCCCGCCGGGACGTCCCGGGTGTGCTGCAGCGCGGGCACCGCCGAGCACCACCACGGATCGGCCCGGTCGACGACCAGCACCTCGGTGCCCGGCACCATCCGGACCCCGGACTCGGGATCGGTGTCGGCGAGCGCGTCGAAGACGGCGTACGACGTGCGCGCCCACGCCGTGACCCGGTCCTGCGGGAGCGCGCGGTAGGGGTACCAGAGCGCGGCCGCCACGGCCGAGGTCGTCTCCCGCGGGAGGTCGCGGGCGACCACGTCGACCCGCAGGCCCGCCTCGAGCAGCCGGACCGCGCAGGTCAGGCCGACGACTCCCGCGCCGACCACGATCACCCGCTCGGCGAGACCTCCCGGGGCTGGCATGGGGAAAGTGTGGCCCACGGGGCGGCGCGGGCAAGGTCACATTCCGTCCCGGCGCCTTATTGACGTAGGTTCAACAGCGTGAGGCTGACCTTTCTCGGAGTCCTGACCGCACTGCTCTCCCCGGCGCTCGTCGCGGTCGTCGTCCCGACGCCCGCCGACGCCGCTCCCCCGCGGCTCGTGTCGCGCGCCGTCGTCCTCGACGTCGAGAACACCAACGCGACCAGCGCCCTGTGCGTGCCCGACAACCAGTCCTACCGCCTGCGGGCCCGCCTGGTCGGGCCGCCCCGCGCGATCCAGGGCCGCAGCGGACCGCTGCGGGTCAACGTGCTCGTGCACGACGAGGGCACCGGGAGCTGGTTCTGGCACCTGCGTGGGCGGGGCCTGGCCGGCTACGACTACGCCTCCCGCCTCGCCGCGCGCGGCGAGACCTCTCTCGTGATCGACCGGCTGGGGTACGGCGCCAGCGGGCGCCCGACCTCGACCTGCCTGGGCGCGCAGGCCGACATGCTCCACCAGGTCGTCCAGCACCTGCGCTCGGGGCGCTACGACTTCGCCGACGCGCGGCTCGGCAGCACGCCGGCGGCCGCCTCCGTCGTCACGCACGGACTCGGCGTGGGGGCGGCCATCGCCCAGGTCGAGGCGGCCACCTTCGACGACGTCGCCGGTCTGGTCCTGATGTCGTGGACCGACCGGACGGCGACCCAGCTCGCCCAGGAGGAGCTGGCCCGGCAGCGCGCCGCCTGCCTCACCGGATCCGCGACCGCGCCGGCCGCCGGCGCGGCGGAGCTCCGGCACCAGCTCTTCGCGGTGGCGCCCGCCCGCGTGCAACGGGCAGCGGTCGCCCGGCGCGCTGCGGTGCCCTGCGGCGACGTGCTCAGCCGGGCGCCGATGCGGCTGGCCTCCGGGCTCGGCGCCGCCCAGGTCGACGCACCGGTGCTGCTGCTCTACGGCGGCGCGGACGCGCTCACCCGTCCCGAGGCCCGCAGCGCCCAGGCCGCGGCGTACCCGACGAAGGTCACGACGCGCACCTTCGCGGGTGCCGGCAGCGCGCTCCCGCTGGAGCGTCCCGGCCCGGTCGCCGCGACCGTGCTGCGCTGGCTCCGGTAGGACTCAGGCGGTAGGACTCAGGCGCCGGCCTGGCGCGGGGCCGTCGGGTCGGCACCCTCGCCACCCTGCTCGCGGGCGACGTACTCCTCGATGTCCTCGACGTCGTCGAGGTTGCGCTTCACCACGGCCAGCAGGTCGCTCATCGTGGCGACCTCCTCGACCTGCTCCTTGATGAACCACTGCATGAACTGCTCGGAGGCGAAGTCGAACTCCTCGCGAGCGATCCGGAGCAGCGCGTTGATCTGGTCGGTGACCCGCTTCTCCTGGGCCAGCGCGAGCTCGACCGGCCCGACGACGTCCCCGAAGTCGCTGACCGGCGCCTCGACGGCGGGGATGGTCACGTCCGCGTCGGTGTCGAGGAGGTACTGCACCATCATCATCGCGTGGCCGCGCTCCTCGAGCGCCTGCGCGTAGAAGAAGGCGGCCATCTGCGGCATGGTCAGGGCGTCGTAGTAGATCGCGCACGTGAGGTACTGATTGTGCGCGGAGAGCTCGTTGCCGATCTGGACGTTGAGCTGGTCGACGAAACGGGGCGCGGCCACGGGGGCTCCTTGGTCAGAGGGCGGGGTCGGCGATGACGGTCGGTCAGGCTGCCTTCGCAAGCTTCTTCTTGGTGACCTTCTTGCCGTCGACCGTGACGAGCTTGCGCTTCTTGACCGTATACCCGTCGGGCAGGGTGCCTTCCTTCAGCATCCGCAGCGGGCAGCGCCCGCACTTCGACTTCGAGACGCAGCACTCCACCTTGGGGAGCTTGCGCACCTTCGACTTCTTGCCCACGCGCGGAACGGTAACACGGAGATAAGGGCAGGCTTACCTCAACGTGATCGGCGAGACACGTTCGTCGTTCCACCACGGCCACT
Source organism: Nocardioides sp. Root1257 (assembly GCF_001425175.1). GTDB lineage: Bacteria > Actinomycetota > Actinomycetes > Propionibacteriales > Nocardioidaceae > Nocardioides. The sequence continues at coordinate 37,065 of NZ_LMDV01000008.1, forward strand.
ATTCACTGTGTGTATAGTCCGCCGCATGAGCACCGCCCTCCCCCTCCTCGCCCTCCTCGAGCAGGAGCCGGCCCACGGCTACACCCTCAAGCAGCGCTACGACGACCGCTTCGCCCGCACCCGCCCGCTCGCGTTCGGCCAGGTGTACGCCGCCCTCTCCCGCTTCGAGACCAAGGGCTGGGCCGAGGTGACCGAGGTCGAGGTCGTCGACGGCCCGGAGCGCAAGCGCTACCGGATCACCGAGGACGGGGTCGAGGCGGTCACCGCCTGGGTCTACGCCCCTCATCAACCCACGGAGTTCGCGATGAGCAACCTCTACACGCGGGTCAGCGTGGCCCTGACCTCCGGCCGCTCGGCCGCCGAGGTGCTGGACCGACAGCGGGTGCAGCACCTGGCGCGGATGCGCGAGCTCACCACGCAGCGCAAGGAGGCCGACGCCGTGGCACAGCTCGCGATCACCTACGAGCTGGCGCACCTCGACGCGGACCTGCGCTGGATCGAGGAGGCCGGAGCCCGGCTGGAGGAGCTCCGATGAGGCCCGGACCGGCTGTCCTGGAGGCCCGCGGCCTCACCGTCCGGTACGGCGAGACCACGGCCGTCGACTCCGTCGACCTGGCGATCGCGCCCGGGTCGCGGACGGCGGTCATGGGCCCGTCGGGGTCTGGCAAGTCGACGCTCGTCCACGCCCTGGCCGGCGTGGTGCGGCCCGCCGCCGGTGAGATCTGGTTCGAGGACGTGCGGCTCGACCAGCTGAGCGAGTCCGAGCGCAGCCGACGGAGGCTGTCCCGGATGGGGATGGTCCTGCAGTTCGGCGACCTGGTCCCCGAGCTCACCGTGGTCGAGAACGTGATGCTGCCGCTGCAGGTCCTCGGCGAGCGGGCCCGGCCGGCCCGCGCGCGGGCGCTCGAGCTGCTCGACGCCCTCGGGGTCGCCGACCTGGCCGACCGGCGTACCGGAGCGGTCTCCGGCGGCCAGGTCCAGCGGGCGGCCGTCGCCCGGTCCTTGGTGCACGGCCCGGCCGTGGTGCTGGCTGACGAGCCCACGGGGGCGCTCGACAGCCTGACCGCGGAGCAGGTGCTGGACACGATGGTCTCGGTGACGGCCGCCGCCGGCGCAGCCCTGGTCGTGGTCACCCACGACCACGTGGTCGCCTCGCACCTCGACGACCTCGTCGTCGTCCGCGACGGCCGGGTCGCCGAGCGAGTGGTCGCGTGACGTCGCTGCGGCTCGGGCTGCGGCTCGCGATCACGCCCGCCGCCCGGCTGCGGACCGCGCTGCTGGCGGTCGCCGCGATGCTCGGGGCGGCCATCCTCCTCGTCACGTTCGCCGCCGGCCACCACCAGCTGGTCACCGCGACGACGTACCAGAACGAGATGCCGCGACTGGTCGCCGTGATCATCGCGGTCGTCGGGCTCCCCTGCGCCGTGCTGGTGGCGACGGTCGCCCGGCTCTCGGCCTCGCTGCGCGACCGCCGGCTGGCCAACCTCCGCCTGATCGGGCTGACCGCCAACCAGACCCGGCTGGTCGGGACCGGCGAGGCCGGCGGCGCCGCCCTCGTCGGCGCCGTCCTGGGCTGGGTCGTCTTCTGGCTGGTCCGGCCCCTGCTGCTCGGGCATGCCCCGGCCGGACCTGCCTGGGGCGAGTTCTTCGCGCCCACCCCGCTCGACCAGGTCCTCGTGGTCGTCGGCGTGCCGGCGCTCGCGATCCTCGCCAGCGTGGCGCCGGCGCGGTCCTCGGTCGACGACGCGCTCGCCATCACCCGTCGTGCGGACCGGCGCCCTCCGGGCTGGTGGCGCCTCCTCCCCCTCGTCGCCGGTGTCGCGCTCTGCCTGACGGTCGTGCTGTCCGAGCACCACGGCGACGAGATCTCGGACCAGCAGGTGGTCACCCTCTTCGGCGGCATCGGCCTGACGGCCGTCGGCATGCTCCTGGTGCTGCCGGTGCTCGTCCGGCTGCTGACCCGCCTCACCTCCGGCCGCGCGCTCGGCCCTGCCCAGCGGATCGCCGTGCGCCGGCTCGAGGCGCAGCCGGCGGGGGTCGCGCGCATCATCGCGGCCCTCCTGATCGGCCTGTTCCTCGCGACCGGCGCGCGCTTCGTGCTGGTCGCCTTCGAGAGCACCCCGCAGTACGCGACCCAGGCGCGCGACATCGAGCGCGGCCAGCGCGTCACCGTGCTCGCGTCCCGGGCCGAGGCACCGGACACGGCGGCGCGGCTCGCCGCCGTCGACGGCGTCCACGACGTCATCGACCTGCCGACCCTGTCCGTCGCCGGCACGGGGACCCAGGCGATCGTCGCCACCTGCGCCGACCTCGCCCGGCTCGATGCCGCGCTCAGCGACTGCCGCGACGGCGAGGCGATGTGGCTCGGCATCGACGAGAGCGACTTCATCACCGAGTACGCCGCCGACGCCGTGCGCGGCGGCCAGGTGACCTGGTCGACCGACACCGATGACGCGTCCGACGCCGAGGTCCCGGTCGTGCGGCTGCCGCTCGACCTCCCGACCATGTCGACGACCGGGGCGCACGCGTCCACCGACGCCCTCTCGCCGCTCTACGCCAGCGTGATCATCCCGCCGACGCTGGTGGGCGACCTGCCGAGCAGCACCCAGCACACCTTCCTGGTCGTCGGCGGGCCGGGTCGCGACCTCGGCACGCGCCTGGCCGCTGCCGGCTTCGCGGCCCAGGACGGTGGCTACTACGACGACTACGACTTCGTCGCGACGATGAGCTCGGTCATCTGGATCGTCGCGGGCGTCGTGCTCGCGGTGGGCCTGCTCGCCCTCACGGTGTCCACGATCGACCGCGGCGCCCAGCGTCGCAAGGAGGTCGTCGCGCTCCAGCTGGTCGGGCTCGGCCGGGGTGTGATCCGCCGGGCGCAGGGCCTCGAGACCGCCGTGCCCGTCGTCCTCGGCTCCGTGCTGGCCGTCGGCCTCGGCGCGCTGGCCGGCGCGACGTACCTCAGCCTCGACGAGAGCTCCACGATCCCGTGGGACCAGACGCTCGTCCTGGGACTGGTCGCGATCGCCGGCGGGGTCGGGGTCGCGCTGGTGTCGATGATCGCCTGCGCGCCGCGACTGCGTCCCGAGGAGATCCGCGCGGAGTAGGTGCGGTTTGTGCGGGCCTGCCCCGGGCATCACCCTCCCGTGACCACCTCTCCGGCGCCCGCACCCGCCCGGCCCTCAGCACCGGCGCCGGGCGCGGCCGCCGCAGTCGCCGGTGTCCTCTTCGGCCTCGCGGTCGTCCTCGGCGTGGTCGCCGTGGTCTACCTCGTCCTGGAGCTGTCCGGCGCTCCGGGCTCCACCGTCGTCTGCGGCAACCGGGACACCAGCATGGGCGAGTGCCTGCTCGCGTTGCAGGTGAGCCGCTCCCAGGCGATGCAGACGTGGAGCATCAGCCTCAGCCTGGTCGCCGGCTCCATGGCATCGGCCGGATCCGGCGCGGTCGCCCTGCTGGTCCTCCGGCGCCGCTGACCTCAGTCGAGACCGGCGACCAGCCGCCAGCCGTCGGCGTCCTTCTCCAGCTCGATCACGCCGCAGTTCGCGAGCGAGATCCCGAGACCCCGCGTCCGCGGCAGTCCTACGAGCTGCGGGAGCGTCGCGAGGATCGCGCCGCCGTGGCTGACCACCAGCACCGTCTCGCCCGGATGGGCATCGGCGGCCTCGTCGAGCACCGCGCCGACCCGCCGGACGAAGTCCGAGATCAGCTCTCCGCCGTCGATGCGGGTCGCGTCGTCCCCCGCCGCCCACTGCCGGAAGACGCCGCTGAAGTACTCCTGCTCGCCCGTCGTCGTGCCGGCGAGCGAGCCGACGCCGTACTCACGCAGGCCCTCGCGCACGACGACGTCGACCCCCAGCCCGGAGGCCGCGATCTCGGCCGTCTGGACGGCACGCGAGAGCGAGCTCGTCCAGACGCGCGCGATCCGCTCGCCCTTCAGCCGGTCCGCGAGCTCGGCCGCCTGACCACGGCCGAGCATCGTCAGGCTCCCGCCGTCGTCGGAGCACACCTCGGTCTCGTACTCCGCCTCGCCGTGGCGCGCCACGAGGATGCGCGCGGGGCACTGCAGAGAGGTCATCCGTCGAGACCGTTGGCCTTCCGGATCACGTCGACGATGCCGCCCATGATCTCGGTCAGCCCGTAGTCCTTCGGCGTGTAGACGGCCGCGACCCCGAGCTCGCGCAGCTTGCGGCCGTCGGAGTCCGGGATGATCCCGCCGACGATCACCGGCACGTCGGCCAGACCGGCCTCGCGCAGCCCGTCGAGGACGTCGGGCACCAGCTCCATGTGGGACCCGGAGAGGATCGAGAGGCCGATGCAGTGCACGTCCTCGGCGACGGCGGCGGCCACGATCTGCTCGGGCGTGAGCCGGATGCCCTGGTAGACGACCTCGAAGCCCGCGTCGCGCGCGCGTACGGCGACCTGCTCGGCGCCGTTGGAGTGGCCGTCGAGCCCGGGCTTGCCGACCAGCAGCCGCAGCCGACCGCCCAGCTCGTCGCCCGTCGCCCGGACCCGCTCGCGGACGGCCGTCAGCTCGGCCCCGGCCTCAGCGACGACGGCGCCGCTGACGCCGGTCGGGCCGCGGTACTCGCCGAAGACCTCGCGCAGGGTCGCCGCCCACTCTCCCGTGGTCGCGCCCGAGCGAGCCGCGGCGAGCGTCGGCGCCATCAGGTTGGCCTCGGTCTTGGCGGCGGCAGCGAGCGCGGCCAGCGCCTCGGCCACCTCGGTCTCGTCGCGCTGCGCCTTCCAGGCCTCGACGCTCGCCCGGGCGGTCTTCTCGGCCTCGGGGTCGGCGGCCATGATCGCGCCGTCCAGGTCGGCGGTCAGCGGGGACGGCTCGGTCGTCTCGTACTTGTTGACGCCCACGATGACCTCCTCGCCCGACTCGATCCGGGCCCGGCGGGCGGCGTGCGAGGAGACCAGCTCGGACTTCATGTACTCGACCGCCGCGATCGCACCGCCCATCGCCTGCACGCGGTCGATCTCGGCCTTCGCGCCCTCGACCAGCTCCGCGACCTTGGCCTCGATGACGTGCGAGCCGTCGAAGATGTCGTCGTACTCCAGCAGGTCGGACTCGAAGGCGAGCACCTGCTGCAGGCGCAGCGACCACTGCTGGTCCCACGGACGCGGCAGGCCGAGCGCCTCGTTCCACGCGGGCAGCTGGAGGGCGCGGGCGCGGGCGTTCTTGGAGAGCGTCACGCCGAGCATCTCCAGCACGATGCGCTGCACGTTGTTCTCCGGCTGGGCCTCGGTCAGGCCGAGCGAGTTGACCTGCACGCCGTAGCGGAAGCGGCGCATCTTGGGGTCCTGGACGCCGTACCGCTCGCGCGTGATCTCGTCCCACAGCTGGTCGAAGGCCCGCATCTTGCAGGTCTCCTCGACGAACCGCACGCCGGCGTTGACGAAGAACGAGATCCGGCCGACGACCTTCTCGAAGTCCTCGGCGTCGACCTGTCCGGCGTCCTTGACCTGGTCGAGCACGGCGATCGCGGTGCTCAGCGCGTAGGCGAGCTCCTGTGTCGGCGTCGCACCGGCCTCCTGCAGGTGGTAGCTGCAGATGTTGATCGGGTTCCACTTCGGGATCTGGTGGACCGTGTAGGCGATCATGTCGGCGATCAGCCGCATCGAGGCCTCGGGCGGGAACGCGTAGGTCCCGCGGGACAGGTACTCCTTGATGATGTCGTTCTGGGTGGTGCCGGCCAGCTGGGCGGCGACCTCCTCAGGCGTGCTGTCGGGGTTCTGCTCCTCGGCGACCACCTGGTACATCGCGAGCATCCACATCGCGACGGCGTTGATCGTCATCGAGGTGTTCATCTCGGTGAGCGGGATGTCCTCGAAGAGGCGCCGCATCTCGCCGAGGTGCGGGATCGGCACGCCGACCTTGCCGACCTCGCCGCGCGAGAGCGGGGAGTCGGGGTCGTAGCCGGTCTGCGTGGGCAGGTCGAAGGCGACCGAGAGCCCGGTCTGGCCCTTGGCGAGGTTGGTCCGGTACAGCGCGTTCGAGGCCGCGGCCGTCGAGTGGCCGGAGTAGGTGCGCATCAGCCACGGCCGGTCCTTGGCGTGGCTCGCGGCCGGGTGGGACTGCGGGTCGCTCATGGATCCGAGGGTAGGACGGCGACTACCGATTGGTAACCGCTGGCGCGTGTGGACAATCTGACATTGCGGCTGACATTGCGGCTGACGTTGCGGCCAGACGCTCAGGCCGACGCGGCGACCCGCTCCACCTCGACCATCCGGCTCATCCGGGTGAGCGTGAGCATGCGGCGTACGGACGGACCGCAGCCACGCAGCGTGAGGTGGTGCCCGGAGCGGGATGCCTGCCGGGTGGCGACCGCGAGCACCTTGAGTGCGGTCATGTCGATGGCGGTCACGTCGGTGAGGTCGATGACGACGTCCTCGTCGTGGCCGTGCAGGTGCTCGTAGATCGCGTTGCGGACCTCCCACGTGCTGCGCACGTCGAAGTCACCGCTGAGGAGGATGGTCGGACCGTCGGTCAGGATCTCCATCGGTGTTCCCCGTTTCTCGGGGCCCCCGCCCCGATCAGCCATCGCTTGGCCTGTCACCCACTATGACGCGCACAACACCCGGATGGTTGCCTCTGTTCCTCAACTTTCCCGTCGTGTCGCGTCCGTTGCGGACGTCACCGCCGTGCCCAGCGCGATCAGCAGCATGCCCGCGACCCCCTCGGGCGCGAAGATGTGGCCGATGTGCACGAGCCACGCGCCGGGCAGCAGCACCACCGCGACCGCACCCCGGGCGCCGTGGCGCCGGACCTGGTCGACCACCACGAGCGCGCAGGTGACGAGCAGGGCCCAGGAGCCGATCTCCCCCAGCGGCGTCCCGATCCGGAAGAGCAGGCTGACCGCCTCGGGTCGCGGCACCCCGGGGCCGAGCTCGTGGGTCACGTAGCCGGCGGCGACGCCGCTGATCACGTCGAGCGCGGTGTAGAAGGTGGCATAGACGTACGCCGCCAGCCGGACCGCCCAGGCGAGCGGGTCGGTCCGCCGGCCCATGAGCGCGGCGAGCGCAACACCGACGAGCGGGAAGGCCAGCAGCCCCGGCAGGTGCAGCGTGAACCACCGCCACGACGTGCCGTAGCTCAGGTGGTGGGGGTGCAGGAGCCCTGCCACCGCCAGCAGGAGCGCCGGCAGGGCGAGCAGGAGCGGCTGTGCGAAACGTCGCATGCGCATCGAGGCTACGTCGTACCGCGCGCCACTACCGTGGGCCCATGGTCAACCTCACCCGGATCTACACGCGCACCGGCGACGCCGGGGAGACCCGCCTCGGCGACATGAGCACCACCACCAAGACCGATCCGAGGCTCGCGGCCTACGCCGACGTCGACGAGGCCAACGCGCACCTCGGCCTCGCGCTCGCCCAGGGCGGGCTCGAGCCGGACGTCGTGCAGGTGCTGACCCGGATCCAGAACGACCTCTTCGACGTGGGGGCCGACTTCTGCACGCCGGTGGTCGCCGAGCCGGAGTACCCGCCACTGCGCATCGAGCAGGCGTACATCGACCGGCTCGAGGCGTGGTGCGACCAGTACAACGAGGAGCTGCCGACGTTGCGCTCGTTCATCCTGAACGGCGGCACCGAGGGCGCCGCGCTGCTGCACGTCGCGCGCACCGTCGTACGCCGGGCGGAGCGGTCCGCGTGGGCGGCGTACGAGGTGCACGGCGAGACCATGAACCTGCTCGCCGTGAAGTACCTCAACCGGCTCTCGGACCTGCTCTTCATCCTGGCCCGGCACGCCAACCGCGAGAACGGCGACGTCCTGTGGGTGCCGGGCGGCGAGCGGGACTAGGGGCACGTCTCTCAAGTCGGAGCGCCCGCTGCGCGGGCTTGAGCGATGCGCCCTAGCTGGCGACCTGCTCGACCTCGGGCCGGACCGGGCGGGCCGCGAAGACCGTGAGGGCCGCCGGGACCATCAGGCCGGCGATGACGAGCAGCGTCTCCAGCGTGCCGATGTGGTCGGCGAGCAGGCCGAGCAGCGGCGGCCCGGCGAGGAACGCCGTGTAGCCGATCGTCGAGACCACGCTGACCCGCCGAGCGGCGCGCAGCGGGTCGTCGGCGGCCGCGCTCATCCCGACCGGGAAGCCGAGCGAGGCGCCCAGGCCCCAGACGACGATGCCTGCGCCGACCAGCACCACGCTGTCGCCGAAGACGACCAGCACGATGCCGACGAACGCGGCCGCTGCGGAGCCCCACAGGACCGGCGCGCGGCCGTAGCGGTCGAGGAAGACCGGGCCGACAAGCCGGCCCACGAACATCGAGGACACGAAGAGCGTGAAGCCCGCGACGCCGACCCAGTGCCGGACGTCGTACCCGTCGATGAGCGCGAGCGAGAGCCAGTCGTTGGCGGCGCCCTCGGAGAGCGCGAAGGCCAGCACCATGACGCCGATCGCGAGGGTCCGCGGCTCGCGCCACGGGGAGCACTCCACGGCCTGCCGGTCCTCGTGGGTGACGACCGGCGGCAGGTAGGCACCGGCGGCCCACCAGGTGGCGAGCGCGGCGGCCGCCGCGAAGACCGGCACGTGCAGCAGCAGCGGTGCGTGCAGGGCGGCCATCGGGATGCCGATCGCCGCGCCGGTGAAGGAGCCGATGCTCCAGCCAGCGTGGAAGCGCGGCATCATCGTGCGCGCGAACCGGCGCTCCACCTCTGCTGCCTCGACGTTCATCGAGACGTCCCAGACCGCGATGCCGATGCCGTCGACGAAGAAGCCGACGACGGTCAGCGCCACCACGTCGGTGACGACGCCGGTCATCGCGACCAGCAGCCCGACGGCGACCAGCACCCCGCCGAGCCGGGTCACGGCCGTCGCGCCGATCCGGTCGATCAGGCGGCCCGTGAGCGGCAGCGCGATGACCGAGCCGATCGAGATCGCGAGCAGCAGCAGGCCGAGCGAGCCGTTGTCCAGGTCCAGCCCGCTGCGGATGTCGGGCAACCGCGAGACCATCGTGGCGAAGCAGAACCCGTTGAGCGCGAAGCTCAGGGCGACGGCGTTGCGGGTGTGGATGAGGGACGGCACGGCACCAGAATTCCGGATCGGGCGGCCATCTCCAAAACCCCGTCTTTACCGGTCCAGATCGTGGACAGGCCGGGGTCAGAACTCGTACGTCGTGCGCACCTCGCGCAGCCAGGCGGCGAACAGCGGGATCCGCCACTCCTCGGCCAGCGCGAGCGCCTTGTCCGCGTGGGTCGCGGCCAGGTCGCGCTCCCCCACGGCGGCCGCCGCGAGCGCCAGGTAGGCGTCGATCGGCCCCAGCGCGAGGTCCGAGCCCGCGCAGCAGCTGGTGCCGGCGTACGGCGCGAGCAGGTCGTAGGCGCCGGCGGCCAGGTCGCGCTCGCCGAGGTAGAGCGCCAGCTCGGCGCCGTGGCACCACGAGAGCACCGAGATGTCGTTGACGCGGTCGAGGGGTGCGCCGTGCTCGGCGTGGTAGGAGCGGGCCCGGTCGTGCTCGCCCGCTCGCCACAGGTAGACCGCGAGGCTCGCCGCGAACGGGAACGGCGTCTGCTCGAACTGCTCGAGCACGGGGACCATCTCGATTGAGCGTCCCTGCCACAGCCGCATCGCCAGCAGCGAGCTCAGCACGGACTCGTCGGCGTTGTTGTGCGAGATCTGGCCGGCGATCTGGCGGGTGTGCTCGACGAGCCGGTCGCACTCGTCGAACTCCCCCGCCATGGCGTGCCACGGCACGAGGATGCCGTCGAGGACGGTCTCGCCGAACGCGATCCGGAGCCGCTGGGTCTCCGCGCGCGCCAGGTCGACGGCGGCGAACATCTCCGCCGGGCGGCCCAGCTCGCTGAGCACCGCGGCACGCAGGCAGGCCGAGACGACGAAGCTGCGCTCCCGGCCCGTGCTCCGCGCCAGGTCGAGGGACTCCGTGACGAGCTCGAGGCGCTGGGTCGCCGTCTGCGGCAGCCACAGCGCCACGAAGACCGTCTGGCAGGCGTCCAGCAGCAGGGACGGGTCGTGCAGGCGGCGGGCCATGGCGAGGCCCTCGTCGCACAGCGCCTGCCGCTCGGCGTACGACGCGGTGTCCTGGATCTCGTTCGCGAGGGCGAGCATGGAGCGGCAGCGCAGCTCGCTGTCCTCCGCGGGCAGCCGGTCCAGGCTGCCGCGCAGGGCGCCGACCACCGTGTCGTTGGCGCTGCCGGGCGGGCCGGAGCGCCAGAGCACGTCCTGGGTGGTCGAGATCGCCGCCCGCGCGACCGCCTCGGGGTCGCGCATCAGCTTGCCGACCGCGATCGCCTCCTCGACCGCGCCGACGAGCTCGGGCAGCCGGGCGGCCCAGCGGTACTCCTCGATCAACGCCATCAGCACGGCGTACCGCTCGGCGTGGCCTGCCGTCGGGTCACCGTCGAGCGAGACGAGGGCGCTGCGCAGCAGCTCGGCGGCCTGGTCGTAGGCGTAGTAGCGACGGGCCTCGCCCGCGGCCACGACGGCGGCGCGCCAGGCGCGGTCGGCGTACGACGGCCCCGCGCCACGCCAGTGCCGGGCCGCCTCGCTCTCGCGGCCGGGCACACCGTCCAGCGCCTCGGCGGCCCGGGCGTGGGCGCGGGCCTGCCGGCTGACGCTCAGACCCGCCTGAAGGGTGTCGCGGACCAGCGCGTGCGCGAAGTAGTAGTGGTCGATGCCGTCCTCGCGCACCAGGCCGGCGGCCTGTGCCGGCTCGACCACGTCGATCAGGTCGTCCTCGTCGATGCCGGTGACGGCACCGAGTGTCGGGATGTCGAAGTCGCGGCCCAGCACCGCCGCGGAGCGCAGGGTGCTCACGGTCTGCTCCGGCAGCCGGAGCAGTCGCCGGTTGAGGACGTCGGCGACCGCCGTCGGCACGCCGTCGTCGGGGCCGCCCCCGTCCGGATCACCGCGGCCGGTCCGCTCCCCCGCCAGCCGGGCGATCTCGACGAGGAAGAACGGGTTGCCGTCGGTGCGGGTGTGCAGCTCGTCGGCCTGACCGCCGCTCAGCTCCCGGTGCGTCACCGAGGCGAAGACCTCGGCGGCCTCCGACGCGGGCAGGCCCACGAGCTCGACCCGGAGCGCGTGCATCCGGGCCAGGCCCTCGGCGACGTCGGCGAGCGCCCCGGTCGGCTCCGGGTGGAGGCGCCAGGTGCCGATCACCAGCAGCCGCGCGGTGTCGACGGACTCCGCGAGCAGGCGCAGCACCCGCAGCGTCGAGGTGTCGGCCCAGTGCAGGTCGTCGAGCACCACCAGCAGCGGCTCGTCCTGCGCCGCTGCACGGATCCCGCCGACGATCCGCTCCCAGGCCCGGAACTGGGCACCGTCGTCGGCCGGCTCGCCGCCGTCCTCGGCGAGCACGCTCATGCCGATGCCCTCGAGCACCGCCCGCCACGGCCAGAGGGGCGGCGCGCCGTCGTCCTGCGAGCACCGACCGACCAGCGCCCGTACCCCTCGGCGCCGGGCCTCGGCGACCAGCTCCGCCGCGAGCCGGGACTTGCCGATGCCCGGCTCACCCGTGAGCACGGCGTACGACGGGACGCCGGAGCTCGCCCGCTCCACGAGGGCGACCAGCGCGGCCAGGTCGTCGTCGCGACCGACCATCGGCCAGGGCGCGACCTGCTCGGCGACGGCCTCCTGGGGCGGGCGAGGCGGCTCCGGAGCGAGCGTCGGCGTCGGCGTCGGCGTCGGCGCATCGTCCGCGGGCGCGACCCACTCGAGTGCTCGGTCCTGCCGGAGCACCGCGGTCTGCAGCTCGCGCAGCTCGGCGGACGGCTCCAGGCCGAGCTCCTCGTCGAGGATGGCGCGCACCCGGGCCAGGACCTCGAGGGCGTCGGCCTGCCGCCCGCTGCGGGTGAGGGCGACCGCCCACAGGGCCCACAAGCGCTCGCGCAGCGGGTGGGCGGCGGTCAGCGACTCCAGCTCGGCGGAGATGGTCGCGTGCCGCCCGAGCGCGAGCTCGACGACGGCCCGGTCCTCGAGCGCCACCAGTCGCAGCTCGTCCAGGCGGGCACGCTCGGCGACGGCAGCATCGGCGTCGCCCAGCTCGCTGTACGGCGCACCGCGCCACAGCGCCAGCGCCTCGACGAGCGCCGCGGCCAGGTCCCGCAGCTCGGGTGCCGGGAGCGGCGAGCCGCCCCACGGCGGGTGCGGTTGCAGGGTGCGGTGGACGCGGGCGACGGCCTGCTCGAAGCGGTAGGCGTCCACGGCCTCGTCGGGCACCCGCAGCGCGTATCCGGGCGCCACCGTGACCAGCACGGTCGCCGGCGCCCGCCGTACGCGATCGGGCTCCATCACCCGCCGGAGCTGGGAGACGTAGGCCTGGAGGGTCGCGGTCACGCCGGGCGGCGCGTGGTCCTCCCACAGCAGGTCGACGATGCCATCGACCGAGACCGGCCACCCCCGCGACAGTGCCAGCGCGGCGACCAGCGCCCGCTGCTTGGGGGTGCCGAGGTCGACCGGCGCGCCGGCGAGCGAGACCTCGACCGGGCCCAGGACCGACAGGCCCAGCACCGACACCTCCACGGCGGAAGCGTAGAGCGAGGCGGGCGGGTGGCGCTCCCAGTCGGCTCAAAGTCGACTCCAAGTGGGCGGCGGCATGGTCATCCCACCGACCGAAGAACCCACACAGGAGTCACCACCACCATGACCATCGACGCCAACGCCGACCAGCGCAGCACCACCTCCACCCCCACCGCACTGCCCGCCGCCCACGCCCTCCGCGGCCTCATCGGCGGCCGTGTCCACCTGCCCGGCGACGCCGGGTACGACGCCGCCCGCCTCCCCTGGAACGTCGCCATCGACCAGCGCCCCGCCGCCGTCGCCGTGCCGCGCTCCGCGGCCGAGGTCGCCACGGTCGTCCGGGTCGCCGCCGAGGCGGGCCTCCGGGTCGCTCCGCAGAGCACCGGTCACAACGCCGGCCCGCTCGCCGCGCAGGGCCTCGACGACGTCGTCATCGTCCGCACGTCCGAGATGAACACCGCGATCGCCGACCCGGTCCGCGGGATCGTCCGCGTCGAGGGCGGCGCGATCTGGGAGCCGGCCGTCGACGCGGCCGCCGCCCACGGGCGGGCCGTCCTGCACGGCTCCTCCCCCGATGTCGGGATCGCCGGCTACAGCCTCGGCGGCGGCATCGGGTGGTACGCCCGCAAGCACGGCCTCGCCACCAACAGCATCACCGCCGTCGAGATCGTCCTCGCCGACGGCGAGCTGGTGCGCGCCGACGCCCACACCAACGCCGAGCTCTTCTGGGCCGTGCGCGGCGGTGGCGGCAGCTTCGGCGTCGTGACCGCCCTCGAGTTCAAGATGTTCGACATCGCGACGGCGTACGCCGGCATGATGATGTGGCCGCTCGCCGCCATCGAGCCGGTGCTGCGCGAGTGGGCCGCCTGGGCGCCGGGCGCACCGGACGAGGTCACCACGTCGTTCCGCGCCATGCGGCTGCCCGAGCTGCCCGACCTTCCGGACTTCCTGCGCGGCCAGCAGCTGGCCGTCATCGACGGCGCCGTCCTCGGCTCCGACGAGCGCGGCTGCGAGCTGCTCGCCGGCCTGCGTGCTCTGGACCCGTTCCTCGACACCTTCTCCCGGGTGCCCGCGAAGTCGCTGGTCCGTCTGCACATGGACCCGGAGGGCGGCGCCCCGTTCGCCTCGGACTCCGCGATGCTCGCGTCCTTCCCGGACGCCGCGGTCGACGCGTTCCTGGCCGAGGCCGGCCCGGACGCGCAGACGTCGCTGCTGATGGCCGAGCTGCGCCAGCTCGGCGGCGCGCTCGGCCGCCCGCACCAGGGCGGCGGCGTGCTGTCGCACCTCGACGCCCAGTTCGTCACCTTCGCCGGCGGCATGGCGATCACCCCGGAGATGGGCGCCCAGGCGCACGCCGACGCCGTCCGCTTCACCGAGGCGCTCGCGCCGTTCGCGAACGGCCGCGAGTACCTCAACTTCGCCGAGAACCCGGTCGACACCCGGGCGGCGTACGGCGCGGACGTGTGGACCCAGCTGACCGGCATCCGCAGCGCGGTCGACCCGCACGGCGTCTTCGCGGCCAACCACCCGGTGCCGCGGCTCTTCGAGGACGGGCAAGCGACCAGCGGCGTGCGAGCGTAGCGAGTACGGCGCGTGGGGTCGCGCAGGTTGAGCAAGCGCGTGGCCGAGCCTGCGAGGCCGCGACCGCGCGTCGAAACCCGGTGAGACAAGTAGGGCGGTGACCACGACGGTCACCGCCCTACTTCAGCTCAGAGGACGAGCTCGACCAACGATGCGATCTACGTGCGCGGGCCGCGGGTCCAGTCGGTGCCGGGCGGGCCGGACTCGAGCCAGGACTGGAAGCCCATCAGGGAGGCCGGCGACATGGCCAGCTCGATCGGGCCGCTCGGCGTCGTGCAGGACAGCACGACGTGCTCGGGGTAGAGCGACATCTGCTCGGCACCCTCGGGGGCCCGACTGCCGACGAAGGTGACCTCGGCACGCTGCAGCACCCGCTTGGGGCCCGGCCACAGCGAGAAGTAGCGGAACCACTCGAGCGACTCGCCCGAGTAGCGACCGAGCCCGAGAAGCCAACCGCGCCCGGCATGTTCCTGCCGGACGCGGTAGCTGAGCTCGAAGGTTCCGCCGTGGCGGGAGAGCAGGCGGCGACGGACGATCAGTCCGAGGCCGTAGAACAGGACGAGGACGAGCAGCACACCAGCGGCGTCAAGAAGCCACTGCCACACCGGCATCCATGACCTCCTGCTCGCTCCGTCACCGTGGGGTGCTCACCCTAGCGGCACCCCACAACGGATCGAACGCGGGTCAGGAAGCCTTCTCGGCCGCCAGGATCCGGACCTCGGCGCGCCGGGCCCGCTCCTCGCCGTCCTCGCCCTCGGACTGCGCTGACTCGAGCTCGGCCCGCGCGGCGGCGACGTCGATCTCGTGGGCCAGCGCAGCGAACTGGCTGAGGATCGAGACCCGGTTGTTGGCGACCGAGAGGAACCCGCCGTCGACCGCAGCGAACATCCGCTCGCCGTCGACGGGCTCGATCTCGACGACGCCGTCGACCAGCAGGGAGAGCACCGGCATGTGGTTGCGCAGCACGCCGATGTCGCCCTCTGCGGTCTTGGCGACCACCATCGTGGCCTGACCGGACCACACGGTCCGGTCGGCCGCGACGAGCTCGACCTGCAGCTGGTCGTCTGCCATCAGATGTTCTTCTGGATCTCGGACCACTTCTTCTCGACGTCGTCCAGACCGCCGCACATGAAGAAGGCCTGCTCGGCCACGTGGTCGTACTCGCCGTCAGCGATCTTGTTGAACGCCTCGATGGTCTCGCCGATGGAGACCGTCGAGCCCTCGATGCCGGTGAACTGCTTGGCGACGTAGGTGTTCTGCGACAGGAAGCGCTGGATCCGGCGGGCGCGGGACACGATGATCTTGTCCTCTTCGGACAGCTCGTCGACACCGAGGATCGCGATGATGTCCTGGAGCTCCTTGTTGCGCTGCAGGATCTGCTTGACGCGGATCGCGCAGTCGTAGTGAGCCTGCCCGATGTACTGGGCGTCCAGGATCCGCGACGTCGAGGTCAGCGGGTCCACGGCCGGGTAGATGCCCTGGGACGCGATGTCACGGGACAGCTCGGTCGTCGCGTCGAGGTGCGCGAACGTCGCAGCCGGGGCCGGGTCGGTGTAGTCGTCGGCCGGCACGTAGATCGCCTGCATCGAGGTGATCGAGTGACCACGCGTCGAGGTGATCCGCTCCTGGAGCGTGCCCATCTCGTCGGCGAGGTTGGGCTGGTAGCCCACCGCGGACGGCATCCGGCCCAGCAGGGTCGACACCTCGGAACCGGCCTGCGTGAACCGGAAGATGTTGTCGATGAAGAGCAGCACGTCCTGGCCCTGCACGTCGCGGAAGTACTCCGCCATCGTCAGCGCGGACAGGGCGACCCGCAGGCGGGTGCCCGGCGGCTCGTCCATCTGACCGAACACGAGGGCGGTCTGGCCGATGACGCCGGCCTCCTCCATCTCGACGATCAGGTCGTTGCCCTCACGGGTGCGCTCGCCGACACCGGCGAACACCGACACACCACCGTGGTCCTTCGCGACACGCGCGATCATCTCCTGGATGAGCACGGTCTTGCCGACGCCGGCACCACCGAACAGGCCGATCTTGCCGCCGAGGACGTACGGCGCGAGCAGGTCGATGACCTTGATGCCGGTCTCGAACATCTGGGTCTTGGACTCGAGCTGGTCGAAGGCCGGCGCCTTGCGGTGGATGCCCCACCGCTCCTTGACGTCGAGCGTCTCGCCCTCCTCGAGGTTCAGGCACTCGCCGAGGGTGTTGAACACCTTGCCGAGGGTGCCGTCGCCGACGGGGACCGTGATCGGGCCGCCGGTGTCGGTCACCTGGGCACCGCGGACCAGGCCGTCGGTCGGGCGCAGCGAGATGGCGCGGACCATGCCGTCGCCGATGTGCTGCGCGACCTCGAGCGAGAGCGTGGTGGTCT
Source organism: Nocardioides sp. Root1257 (assembly GCF_001425175.1). Lineage (GTDB taxonomy): Bacteria > Actinomycetota > Actinomycetes > Propionibacteriales > Nocardioidaceae > Nocardioides. Next base: position 53,493 of record NZ_LMDV01000008.1, read on the forward strand.
CGCCACCGAGCTCCAGCTGGGTCTCGAGCTTGTTGTACATCTCGGGCATCGAGTCCACGGGGAACTCGATGTCGACGACCGGGCCGATGACCCGGGCGATGCGGCCGACGCCAGCCGAGCCGGTCTCCGTGGTCTCTTCAACAGTGGCAGTCATGTCTCTCACTCACTCCCGGCGTTGGCGTCGGCCAGCGCGTTGACGCCACCGACGATCTCGCTGATTTCCTGGGTAATACCGGCCTGGCGGGCCTGGTTGGCGATCCGTGTGTACTTCTTGATGAGCTCGTCCGCGTTGTCCGTGGCCGACTTCATCGCCTTCTGACGGGCGGCGAGCTCGGACGCGGCGGCCTGCAGCAGCGCGAAGAAGATGCGGCTCTGGACGTACTGCGGCAGCAGCCCGTCGAGCACCGCCTCCGGCGAGGGCTCGAACTCGTAGAGCGGCAGCACCTCGCCGTTCGACGGCTTCTCCTCGCCCTCGACGACCTCGAGCGGCAGCAGCCGGATGTCGGTCGGCTCCTGGACGAGCATCGACTTGAACCGGGTGAAGACGACATGCACCTCGTCGACACCGCCGTCCTCGTCGAGGAAGGCGTCGATCAGGGTCTGCCCGATCTCGTGCGCGACCTCGAAGCTCGGCTGGTCGGAGAACCCGTTCCACGACTTCTTCACGGGGCGACCACGGAACTTGTAGTACGCCTCGCCCTTGCGACCGGCGATGTAGGTGTCGATCTCCTTGCCCTCGCCCCGGAGCTTCTCGGCGAGCCGCTCCGCCTCCTTGAGCACGCTCGAGGAGTAGGCGCCGGCGAGGCCACGGTCGCTGGTGACGATGAGCACGGCAGCCCGCTTGGACTCCTCGGGCTCACGGGTCAGCGGGTGGTCGACGTTGGAGTACGTCGCCACGGCCGAGACCGCCCTGGTCAGCTCGCGGGCGTACGGCGCTGCCGACTGCGCCCGCTGCTGCGCCTTGATGATCCGGGACGCGGCGATGAGCTCCATGGCGCGGGTGATCTTCTTCATCGACTCCGTCGACTTGATCCGCGCCCGGTACTCGCGCACCGATAGAGCCATGGGTCAGCCCCGCTTCTGCTTGACGATCTGCTCCTGCTCGACGTCCTCGTCCTCCAGGGCCTCGGCCTTCGGCTCGTTGCCGACCTTGATCGAGCCCCCGTCCGAGGTCTCGAACTGGTCCAGGAAGGAGTCGTAGGCACCCTCGAGGTCCGACGCGGTGTCGTCCTCGAACTTCTGGGTCTCCCGGATGGCGGAGAGGATGCCGTCGTGCGAGCGGCGCAGGTAGTCGATGAACTCGCGCTCGAAGCGCAGCACGTCGTCGGCCGGCACGCGGTCGAGGCGACCGGTGGTGCCGATCCACAGCGAGACGGTCATCTCCTCGAGCGGGTACGGCGAGTACGCCGGCTGGCGCAGCAGCGCCATCAGGCGCTGACCGCGGTCCAGCTGCTGGCGCGACGCGGCGTCGAGGTCGGACGCGAACATCGCGAAGGCCTCCATGGCGCGGAACTGCGCCAGGTCGACCTTGAGCGAGCCGGTGACGGCCTTCATCGCCTTGGTCATCGCCGCGCCGCCGACGCGCGACACCGAGATGCCGACGTCGATGGCGGGACGCTGGTTGGAGGCGAACAGGTCCGACTGCAGGAAGATCTGGCCGTCGGTGATCGAGATGACGTTGGTCGGGATGAACGCCGAGACGTCGTTGGCCTTGGTCTCGATGATCGGCAGGCCGGTCATCGAGCCCGCGCCCAGCTCGTCGGAGAGCTTCGCGCACCGCTCGAGCAGCCGGCTGTGCAGGTAGAAGACGTCACCCGGGTAGGCCTCGCGGCCCGGCGGGCGACGCAGCAGCAGCGACACGGCGCGGTAGGCCTCGGCCTGCTTGCTCAGGTCGTCGAAGACGATGAGGACGTGCTTGCCGTCGTACATCCACTGCTGGCCGATGGCCGAGCCGGTGTACGGCGCGAGGTACTTGAAGCCCGCGCTGTCCGAGGCCGGCGAGGCGACGATGGTGGTGTACTCCAGGGCGCCGGCCTCCTCGAGGGCGCCACGCACGGAGGCGATGGTCGAGCCCTTCTGGCCGATGGCGACGTAGATGCAGCGGACCTGCTTGGTCGGGTCGCCCGACTCCCAGTTCTGCTTCTGGTTGATGATCGTGTCGATCGCGATCGTCGTCTTGCCGGTCGCGCGGTCACCGATGATGAGCTGGCGCTGGCCGCGGCCGATCGGGGTCATCGAGTCGATGGCCTTGATGCCGGTGGCGAGCGGCTCGTGCACCGACTTGCGCTGCATCACGGTCGGCGCCTGGAGCTCGAGGGCCCGGCGGGTGTCGGACTCGATGTCGCCGAGGCCGTCGATCGGGTTGCCGAGCGGGTCCACGACGCGACCCATGAAGTTGTCGCCGACGGGGACCGAGAGGATCTCGCCGGTACGGCGGACCGTCTGGCCCTCCTCGATCTTGTCGAAGTCACCGAGGATGACGACGCCGATCTCGCGCGTGTCGAGGTTCAGGGCGATGCCCAGCGTGCCGTCCTCGAACTCCAGCAGCTCGTTGGCCATCGCCGAGGGCAGACCGGTCACCCGAGCAATGCCGTCGCCGGCGGTCGCGACCGTGCCGACCTCTTCCTTGCTCGCAGCCTCGGGCTGGTAGTCGGCGACGTACTTCTGCAGCGCGTCGCGGATCTCCTCCGGACGGATCGAAAGCTCCGTCATCTTCGTCCCTACTCTCTTGGTTCTCTACTGAAGTCTTCGGAATTGGGCGGTGGTCGAGACGGCCGGGCCGTCAGCCGACCAGCTTGCGCCGGGCGTCGTCGAGCCGGCTGGAGACGGTCCCGTCGATGACGTCGTCACCGATCTCGACCCGCATCCCACCGAGCACGCCGGGTTCGACGATCTCGTTGAGGTGGACCTGCTTGCCGTACTGCTGCGACAGGGCCGCGGCCAGCCGCTCCCGGTCCGCGTCGCTCAGCGACTTCACGACCCGCACCGTGGCCACGGCCTCGCCGCTGGCCTCGGCCGCGACCTGGCGGTACGTCGCGAGCGCACCGGTCAAGGTCCCGTAGGTGCCCCTGAGCGCCTGCGTGGCCAGGGCCAGCGTCGCCGGGAGCACCTTGCCGCCGAGCAGCGAGTCGAGCAGCGCGGCCTTGTCCTCGGTCGACCGGGCCGGGTTGGCCAGGCCGTCGCGCAGGTCGGGGTTGGCCACCAGCATCTGACCGAGCGCGAACAGCTCGTCGACCAGCGTGCTGGCGTCCGTGCCGACCGACGTCACCGCGGCGATCTCGCTGAGGCGCTCGACCGCGTTCGCGAGGTCGCGCGCCGACGTCCAGCGCCGTCCCGCCGCGCTGGTGACCAGCGCGAGGGTGGCGTCGTCGAGCTTGCCCGCGAAGACCTGCTGGACCAGACCCTTCTTGGCGTCGGCCGGCAGCGAAGCGTCGGTCGCGAACCGGCGCAGCGCCGGCTCGGACCGGAGCAGCGACGAGACGTTGTAGAGCTCCCGGGACACGCGCTCGGCGTGCTCCCCGGGGCGCAGCGCCTCGCCCAGCTCAGCGGCGAGCTCCCGGAGGGAGTCGGCCGATGCTCCACGCAGATCCATCAGCTGGCGCCTTCCAGCTCCGAGAGGAAGCGGTCGACCACGCGGCTCTGGCGAGCCTCGTCGTCGAGCGACTCCCCGACGATGCGGCCGGCCAGGGTCGTGGCGAGCGTGCCGACCTCACCGCGCAGGGACGCGGCCGCGGACTTGCGGTCGGCCTCGATCTGCGTGTGGGCGTGCTCGACGATCCGGGCCGCCTCGGCCTGGGCCTGCTCCCGCATCTCCGCGATGATCGCGGCGCCCTGCTCGCGGGCCTCCTCGCGGATGCGCGCCGCTTCGTGGCGCGCGTCGGTGATCTGGGCCTTGAACTCCTCCTCGGCCGCGCTGGCCTCGGACTTCGCCTCGTCCAGCTCGGCGAACTGCTCGCGGATCGCGTCCTGGCGAGCGGTCATCGCGCGGTTGATCGGCGGGATGACGTACTTCGCCAGGAGGAACAGCAGCAGCGCGAAAGCGAGGAGCTCGACGAAGAACGTGCCGTTGGGCACGAGGAAGTTGTCCGCCATGGGGGTGACCGCAAGGCTTGCCATCGATTAGTTCCTTTGCTTCTGACAGGTGAGGTGGGGCTCGGAGCCCTTCCTCACGCGCCGAGGACGAAGACGAACAGCGCCATGAAGGCGAGGTTGATGAAGAACATCGCCTCGACCAGGCCGACCGTCAGGAAGAAGATCGTCTGCAGGCGACCCTGCGCCTCGGGCTGGCGAGCCACACCCTCGATGTAGGACGAACCCGCGAGGCCGTCACCGATACCAGCACCGATGGCGCCACCGGCAAGGGCGATGCCACCGCCGACGAAGGCGCCGGCCAGCTTGACTGCGTCGGCGGTTGTCGTTGCGTCTGCCATGTCTCTCCTTGGTTACGCACCGGGGGTCCGGTGCCTCTTTCTTAAACTCTGGTCACGCCCGACCGGGATGGTCAGTGCGCTGGAACGGGAGCGGCCTCGTCGGCCGCGGCTGCGTCGGCAGCCTTCTTCCTGCGCTGCTCGTCCTCGTACTCCTCGTGCGTCTCGTGCTCCTCGTGGCCGGCACCGGCCATCGCGAAGTAGAGGACCGTGAGGAGCGCGAAGATGAAGGCCTGGATGACGCCGATGATCATGTCGAACGCCTTCCACAGGATGTTGGGCGCCCACATCGCGTAGAGCGGGATCAGCCCGATCAGCGCCAGCATGATGCCACCGGCGAAGATGTTGCCGAAGAGTCGCAGCGCGAGCGTGATCGGCTTGATCAGCTCCTCCAGGACGTTCAGCGGCGCGAGCACCGGGAACGGCTCGATGAAGTGCTTGAAGTAGCCCTTCACGCCCTTCTGACGGATGCCGTAGGTCCAGACGCTCACCATCGTCACGGCGGCGAGCGCGTAGGTCAGGTTGGTGTCCGCCGTCGGCGCCGGCAGCAGGTGCACGTCGTGACCGTTGATGGTCAGCTCCGTCGGCAGCAGCTCGAGCCAGTTGCAGAACAGGATGAAGAAGAAGAGCGAGATCGCCAGCGGGGCGACGTAGGGGTGCACGCGGCCCAGGTTGTCGTTGACCTGCTTGTTGACCTCGCCGACGACGAGCTCCCACAGGATCTGCGGCTTCGACGGCACGTGGTCGCTCGTGTCCTTGGTGAGGGCACGGGTGCCCCACCAGCCCAGGAGCAGGACCAGGACGCCGGCCACGATGGTGGAGATGATCGTGTCGATGTTGAACGTCATGCCGAGGAACTCGCGCTGGACGTGGTGGCCGATCTCGATGTCAGCCATCGGCAAGAGGCCGGTCATGGGTTCTTCAGCTCCTTCAGCAGCGGGATCGTGGTCATCACGAGAGCGATGAGCCGGAAGATGGCCAGGCCGAGCAGCAGCCCGATGCCGTCAGGCCAGAAGAGCACAGCGACGCCGACCGCGACCACCGTGAGCACGGTCAGGCGGATGACCGTCGAGACGACCATCTGGTTGCGGGTCGGCTGCGCGCCGGACGAGATCGTCCGGAGCAGCCAGTACTCGGTCGCGAGGTGGTTGACGAGGCCCAGGAAGATGCCGGCCGCGATGCAGACGGCCAGGCGCCACTCGCCCGCCGCGCCGGCGAGCCAGAAGCCGGCGACCATCAGGCCGAGGGCGACCAGCTCGATCTTGCGCTGATCCTTCAGGACCCGCCAGATCGATGCCTGGGTCGGGGGCTGGACGTCACTCATCGAGCTGCTCATCTCCGTCAGGCTCACCGGTGCTCACCCCCGGAGGGCAGCACGCACCCGCGCGACGAACGCGACGCAGCCGGCGAGGATCCCGAGGCCGATGCCGACCAGGACACCGACCGGGGCGCTGTCCGCGGCGTCGTCGACGAGGAGGCCGACGACCAGGCCGACGACGACACAGCCGGCGAGGAGACCACCGAGGCCGATGAGGTCGCGGCCGCGGAGTCCGGCGTCGGGGCCGGCGTCGGAACGCTCATCGACCATCCACCCAAGTCCCATTCCTCGGCACCGCCGGACTGCGCGAAACTACCACAGCCAGACAGGCCGAACCCGGGGGTGATCACCGGGGTCCGGATCGTCGCGGTCGTCATCGTCGGCGGCCGTTCTCTCGTGGCTGGTGCGGGCGGTGCTGGGGGGTGCTTGTGAAAACTAGCACAAGCGATCCGGGCGGTCGAAACCGCCCTTCTCCCGGGCACGAGGAGCAGTCTCTCAGGCGCCTTCGGGGAACGGGTGACCGGGGGTGCCCCCACCGTCCTCGCCGGTCCCGTCCCCGGTCCCTTCCTCCGCCAGCGGGCCGATCTCGGGGGGGTGGTGCAGCTTGGGCAGCAGGAAGGTCAGGGCAATCGTCACGGCGGCCATCGAGCCCACCGCGACCCAGGTCCAGGGCCGGTCGCTGTAGAGGCTCATCAGCACGGTCCCGAAGGCCACCAGGGCGGCCCAGAGGTACATGATCAGCACCGCCCGGCGGTGCGAGTGGCCGATCTCGAGGAGCCGGTGGTGCAGGTGCTGCTTGTCCGGGGCGAACGGCGAGCGCCCGGCGCGGGTACGGCGTACGACCGCGAGGACCAGGTCGGCGAGGGGCACGACCAGGACCAGGACCGGCAGCAGCAGCGGGAGCAGTGTCGGCACCAGGCTGGTCCCGCCCCCGGTGTCGCCGAGCTGGTCGGCGGAGAACTGCCCGGTGAGCGTGACGGCGCTCGCCGACAGCACCAGACCGATCAGCATCGAGCCGCTGTCGCCCATGAAGAGCCGCGCCTGGTGGAAGTTGTGCGGCAGGAAGCCGGCGCACGCACCGGCGAGGGACGCGCTGAGCAGGGCGCCGGTGGTCGCGAGCGTGAGGTCGTTGATGTTCGAGAGCTGGTAGCTGTAGACGAAGAACGCGAGCGCGCCGATGCCGACGATGCCGGCCGCGAGCCCGTCCAGGCCGTCGACGAAGTTGACCGCGTTGACGGTCGCCACCACCACGAAGCCGGTGAGCAGTGCCCCCTGCGCCGAGTCGATCGTGATCTGCACACCCCCGGGACCGGGGAAGAAGATGTACTGGATCCCGAAGGCGATCAGGAATCCGGCCGCCAGCACCTGACCGCCGAGCTTGGTGAGCGCGTCGAGCTCGAAGAGGTCGTCGAGGACGCCGACGGCGCAGATCAGGGCGCCCGCGATCAGCACCACTCCCGCGTCGCGGAAGACGAACGGGCCGCTGCGGGAGAGGAACGGGAGCTCGCGCGCCACGGCGTACGCCGCGACCAGGCCACCGAGCATCGCCAGGCCGCCGAGGTACGGGATCGGGACGGCGTGCACGTCCCGGTCGCGGACCTTCGCGACCGCGCCGGTGCGCAGCGCGATCTCGCGGGCGACGACGGTCAGCAGGTACGTCGTCGCCGCGGCGACGAGGAAGACGAGGAGGTACTCCCGCAAGGGCTCAGTCCTCGGTGGTCAGCGTGGCGCCGAGCGGCTCGAGGACGGCGTTCAGGGCCTCCAGGCTGAGGGCGCCCTGGCGGAGGACCCGGCCCTGCGGGCCGGTCACGTCGATGATCGTCGAGGCCTCGCCGCCCGGGGACGGACCGGCGTCGACCACGACGTCGACGTCCTCGCCCAGCATCTCGATCGCCTGGTCGGCGTCGGTGGCGGCCGGCATGCCGGTCTTGTTGGCGGAGCTGACGGCCAGCGGACCGGTGCGCTCGAGGATCTCGAGGGCGACCGGGTGGTCCGGCATCCGCACCGCGACCGTGCCACGGTTGTCGCCGAGGTCCCACTGGAGCGAGCTCTGCTGGTGGCAGACCAGCGTCAGGGGGCCCGGCCAGAACTCCTCGACCAGCGCCCGGGCGTAGCCGGGGACCCGGACGGCCAGGGCGTCGAGCGTCGTCGCCGAGCTGACCAGCACCGGTGGCGGCATGTCGCGACCGCGGCCCTTGGCGTCGAGCAGGCCCTGGACCGCGGCGGGGTCGAAGGCGTCCGCGCCGAGGCCGTACACGGTGTCGGTGGGCAGCACGACGAGCTCGCCCTGCTGCACCGCGATCGCGGCCGCCTCGACGGCAGCCTCGCGCTCCTCGTCGGTCCCGGTCGGGTAGCGCTCGCTCGTCACAGGCTCATCGTGCCAGTCGCGCGGTGGTGAAGCGTGCTCGACCTGCCAGGTCGGCGTGGTCGCGGACGTCGGTCCACCGGCCGGTCGCCGCGAAGACGGTCGGTGCCGACTCGCCCTGCACGTCGGCGTGCTCGAAGCCCACCACTCCCCCGGGCCGCAGCAGCACCGCCGCCCGCTGAGCCAGTACCCGGATCGCGTCCAGGCCGTCGGCGCCCGAGAAGAGCGCGAGGTGCGGGTCGTGGTCACGCGCCTCGGCCGCCACCGACTCCCACGCCTCGAGCGGGATGTACGGCGGGTTGCAGGTCAGCACGTCCACGGTGCCGGTCAGGTCGTCGAAGGCCGTCGCCATGTCGCCCTGGCGGAGGTCGACGCCGGTGCCGGCCAGGTTGCGCTCGGCCCACCGGTGGGCACCCTCGTCGAGCTCGACGGCGTGGACGGTCGCGCCCGGCACCTCGTCGGCGAGCGCCTTCGCGACGGCGCCTGATCCGGTGCACAGGTCGACGAGCACCGGTCGGTCCAGCGGGAGCGCCTGCTCGATCGCCCAGCCGGCCAGCAGCTCGGTCTCGGGGCGCGGCACGAAGACGCCCGGGCCGACGGCGAGCTCGACGTGGCGGAAGTACGCCGTGCCGGTCAGGTGCTGGAGCGGCTCCCTGGCCGCGCGGCGGGTGACCAGGACGTCGTACGCCCCCAGTGCCTCGGTGGGGACGTCGTCCAGCAGCGGCAGCCGCGACCGGGTCGTGCCGAGGACGTGGGCCAGCAGCTCGGCCGCGTCGTGCTCGGGGCTGGCGACCCCGGCGTCGCGGAGCCGGGCAGCGGCGCCAGCGAGCAGGTCGCGCGGCCTGGTCACTGCTCGAGCGCCTCGAGGCGGGCGGCGAGGTCGGCCTCGATGCACGAGTCGAGGACCGGCTGGAGGTCGCCGTCGAGCACCTGGTCGAGGTTGTAGGCCTTGTAGCCGGTGCGGTGGTCGGAGATCCGGTTCTCCGGGAAGTTGTAGGTGCGGATCCGCTCGGAGCGGTCGACGGTCCGGACCTGGCTGCGGCGGGCCTCGCCGGCCTCGGCGTCGGCCTTCTCCTGGGCCGCTGCGAGGATCCGGGCGCGCAGGATGCGCATCGCCTGCTCGCGGTTCTGGAGCTGGCTCTTCTCGTTCTGGCAGCTCGCCACGATCCCGGTCGGGACGTGCGTGATCCGGACGGCGGAGTCGGTGGTGTTGACGCTCTGCCCGCCGGGACCGCTGCTGCGGTAGACGTCGATGCGCAGGTCGTTCTCGTCGATCTGCACGTCGATCTGCTCGGCCTCCGGGAACACCAGCACCCCGGCCGCACTGGTGTGCACCCGCCCCTGGGACTCGGTCACGGGCACCCGCTGCACCCGGTGCACGCCGCCCTCGAACTTCAGCAGGGCGTACGGCGCGGTGCCGGGCTCCGACGCGCCCTTCGCCTTGACGGCGACGGTGACGGACTTGTAGCCGCCGAGGTCGGACTCGGCGGCGTCGAGGACCTCGACCTTCCAGCCGTGCGCCTCGGCGTACCGCGTGTACATGCGGAGCAGGTCGCCGGCGAACAGCGCCGACTCCTCCCCACCCTCGCCGGACTTCACCTCGAGGAGGGCGTCCTTGTCGTCGGCCTCGTCGCGTGGCACCAGCAGCCGGCGCAGCCGTTCCTCGGCGGCGTGCAGGCGGGGCACCAGCGCCTCGACCTCGTCGGCGAACGCTGCGTCCTCCGACGCGAGCTCACGGGCGGCGCCGAGGTCGTCACCGAGGGTCTGCCACTCCCGCCAGGCCGCGATGATCGAGGACAGCGCGGCGTAGCGCTGGTTGAGCTGCTTCGCGAGCCGGGCGTCGGCGTGCGTCTCGGGCGCGGCGAGCCGCGTCTCGAGCTCCTCGTGCTCGGCGAGCATGCCTTCGACGGCTTCGAACATCGGCTCTCCTGGCGTGGACGGTGGGACGGACAAATGACGAACGCCGGTCCCCGCACGTGGCGGGGACCGGCGCTCGGAGACAGCTACTTCTTGGCGTCAGCAGCCTTCTTGGCGTAGCGAGCCTCGAAGCGGGCGACGCGGCCGCCGGTGTCGAGGATCTTCTGCTTGCCGGTGTAGAACGGGTGGCACTGCGAGCAGACGTCGGCGTGGATCGTGCCGGAGGTCGCGGTGCTGCGGGTGGTGAACTGAGCGCCACAGGTGCAGGTCACCTGGGTCTCGGTGTAATCCGGGTGGATGTCCTTCTTCACGGTGTGTCCTCTCGATAGCCGCCGGGTCGCCTCGCTCCCTGCGAGGAGGCGTGAACCGGAGCCGACAGATGATTGTGTCACGGGTCAGAACGCTTGGGTAATCGACAACATTCCCGCTCAGCGAGCGTGCCGGGAGCGTGCCGGGAGGGGTGGCGGGAGCGTTACGGAGCGGGCTCGTGGGCCGGCTGGTCGCTGACCACGGAGAGCACCGCGGGAGGCGTCACGACGCTCAGCTGCGGAGGCGCGGCCTGCACGGGCAGGCGGACGGTCACCGTGGTGCCGACGCCCTCCTCGGAGTCGATCACGACCGCGCCGGCGTGCCGGTCGACGATGGTCTGCATGATCCGGACGCCGAGCCCGGTGCCGGCGATCTCGTTGGTGACCGCGTTCGACGCCCGGAAGAAGCGGGTGCCGAGCCGCTCGATCTCGCCGGCGGGGATGCCGATGCCGCGATCGGTCACCGCGACCTCGACCTGGCCGCGACCCGTCGTGATCGCGACGTCGACGATGCCGTCGTCGTGGCTGAACTTCACGGCGTTGCTCACCACGTTGAGGAACGCGCGGTGCAGCATCGCCCGGTCGGCCAGCACCGAGACGTCGACCTGGGGCGTCTTCACCCCGATCCGGATGCTGCGGCGGGCGGCGGTGATCTTCACGTCCATCACCACGTCGCGCACCAGGGCCGCGAGGTCGACCGGCTCCATCTGCTGGTTGCTGCCCTCGGCCCGCTGGAGGGTGAGCAGGTCGTCGATCAGCATCTTCAGGCGCGCGACGTTGCGGCGGGTCGCGTCGAGCATCCGCTCGTGCCGCGGCTCCATCTGGCCCTCGAACTCCTCGGCGACCAGCTCGAGGTAGCCGCTGATCGTCGTGAGCGGGGTCCGCAGCTCGTGGGAGACGTTCGCGACGAAGTCGTCCTTCGCGGTGTCGAGCGTGCGCAGCTCGCGCTGGATCCAGATCTCGACCGCGCGCGCCCGCGTCTGCGCGTCCGCGAGGTCGTTGAGGGCCTGGGCGACGGCCTGGACCTCCTTGGGCCCGGTCGCCGCGGCGCGGATGTCGTGGTCACCCCGGGCCATCCGCTGCACGACCTTCTCGAGGGCGAGGAACGGCGTGGACAGCTCGCCCAGCAGGCGCCGGCGCGAGCGGGTCAGGACGACGGCGGCGATCGCGGCGAGCAGCACGACGGCGAGGACCGTGCCCCGCAGCCGCAGCGCGACCCCGTCGCTCGCCGACCGCACGCGCCCGTCGAACGCTTCGGTCGTGGTCTGGTGCGCGGAGCGGATCGCGTCGAAGGCCGCGTTGCCCGCGCGAGCCTCCCGCGGTGTCACGCCGGCGCCGCCCTCGGCGGCCAGCCGTGGCTCGGCGTACCCGTCGATCCAGAGCTCGGCAACGCCCTCCTGGCGCTCGACCGCGGTCTCGAGCGACTTGTCGCCCGCCGCGAAGGAGCGGACCTCCTGCTCGTGCGCGCCGAGGCGGAGGGTGGCCTGCCGGTAGTCGTCGGCGGCGGCGGGCAGGCCCGTGCTCGACCACGACTCGGCGGCCGCCGACATGTCCGTCAGGTCCTGGTAGACGGCCTGGTTGGCGGCGGCGGCCGGCGCGAAGTCGTCGGTGAGGTCGCCGACGGCGACCGCGGAGACGACGACGCCGATCACGGCGACCGCGGTCGAGAGCGCGACGAGCAGGCCGATCCGTGCCAACACGGACGACACCACGCGCGCCACCGGACGACCGGACATGCTCCCGAACACCCCCCAGTGCTCATCTGGGGCGCGCCAAGCACCCCTCCCCGAGGAGCAGGCTACCTCCGCGTCGAGCGTCGGAGGCAGCTAACGGCCGCCCTTGCGACGACCTTGCGGGTACCTTGCGGGACCCCGTGCTCCGGCGTCCGCGTCAGGTGGTCGAGCGCGTGAGCAGCGCCTGGACCCGCGAGGCGAGCTCGCGCGGGCTGAACGGCTTGGTGATGTAGTCGTCGGCACCCGAGTCGAAGCCGGTCTCGACGTCGGACTCCTGCGCGCGCGCAGTGAGCAGGATGACGGGCAGGTCGGCCAGCGCCGGGTCGGCCCGGATCGCGCGGATGGCGTCCAGTCCGGACACACCGGGCATCATCACGTCGAGCACGGCGAGGTCGGGCCGCTCGGCCTGACAGGCCTCGATCGCCGCGGCACCGTCTGCGACGGCCACCACGTCGTGCCCGAGGGTCGAGAGCTTGAACTCGACGAGCTCGCGGATGTCGACGTCGTCGTCCGCGACCAGGATCCGAGCCACGCGGGTCCCCTTCCACTGTCATGTTGCGACCCGCTCGCAACGGCGCCGACTTGCGAGACACACCCTAGGCCACGTGTGCCAAGTCGGTGACGCCTGCTCCGCGGGTCTTCGCATCCGATCTGACTGCGTTGTCGGCGACCCGCCGGGACTCCGTCCCGTCTTCGCACCTCCGCCTTGCCAGATACGGCGCGAAAACCCGCTCGCGACGGCGCCGACTCGGCACACGTACCCTAGCCGCAGGCACGGCCGGATCGAGCATGACGGGCCACTCTCGTCTGGAGCGGCCCGTCTAGCGCCGTGCTCTACTCCTCCCGACCGGACACGGTCGGCGTGGTCTTCTGGACCTGCATGAGGAACTCGATGTTCGTCTGCGACTTCTTCAGGCGCTCGAGCAGCAGCTCCAGCGCCTGCTGCCCGTCGAGCGACGAGAGCACCCGGCGGAGCTTCCAGACGATGGCCAGCTCCTCCTTGCTCAGCAGCAGCTCCTCGCGGCGGGTGCCCGACTGGACGGCGTCGATCGCCGGGAACAGCCGCTTGTCCGCGAACTCGCGGCGCAGGCGGATCTCCATGTTGCCGGTGCCCTTGAACTCCTCGAAGATCACCTCGTCCATCTTCGAGCCGCTCTCGATGAGCGCGGTCGCGAGGATGGTCAGGGAGCCGCCGTTCTCGATGTTGCGCGCGGCGCCGAAGAACTTCTTCGGCGGGTAGAGCGCGGCCGAGTCGACGCCTCCGGAGAGGATCCGCCCGCTCGGGGGCGCGGCCAGGTTGTAGGCCCGGCCCAGGCGGGTGATGCCGTCGAGCAGCACGACGACGTCGTGGCCGAGCTCGACGAGCCGCTTGGCCCGCTCGATCGCCAGCTCCGCGACCGTCGTGTGGTCGGCCGGCGGCCGGTCGAACGTCGAGGAGATGACCTCGCCCTTGACCGAGCGCTCGAAGTCGGTGACCTCCTCGGGCCGCTCGTCCACCAGCACCACCATCAGGTGGCACTCGGGGTTGTTGGTGGTGATCGAGTTCGCGATCGACTGCAGGATCATCGTCTTGCCGGCCTTCGCCGGGGACACGATCAGTCCGCGCTGGCCCTTGCCGATCGGCGCCGCGATGTCGATGACCCGGCCGATCAGGTTGTCCGCGCCCGTCTCGAGGCGGAGCCGCTCGGAGGGGTAGAGCGGGGTCAGCTTGGAGAACTCGACGCGGTTCTTCGCGACCTCCGGGTCGGCGCCGTTGACGGCGTCGATGCGGACCATCGGGTTGAACTTCTCCTTGCGCTCCCCCTCACGGGGCTGGCGCACCTGACCGACGATGGCGTCGCCGCGGCGCAGCCCGAACTTGCGGACCATCGACAGCGACACGTAGACGTCGTCGGAGCTCGCCAGGTAGCCGCTGGTGCGGACGAACGCGTAGTTGTCGAGCACGTCGAGGATGCCGGCGGCCGGCACCAGGACGTCGTCCTCGAGGATCGTGGTGTCCGGCTCGTTGCGCTGGCCCCCGCTCGTGCCCGCGGGGCGCGCCACCCGGTCGCGGCCGCGGCGCCGGCGGTTGCGCCGGGTGCCGTCGCCCTCGCCGTCGTCGTCGCCCTGCTGGTCCTGCTGGTTCCGGTCCTGCTGGTTCCGGTCCTGCTGGTTCCGGTCCTGCTGGTTCCGGTCCTGCTGGTTCCGGTCCTGCTGGTTCTGCTGGTTCCGGTCCTGCTGGTTCTGCTGGTTCCGATCCTGGCGGCCCTGCTGGTTCCGATCCTGGTTGCCCTGCTTGCCCTGCGGCTGCTGGTCCTTCTCGGCCTTCTGGTCCTGCTTGCCCTGCTGGCTCTTGTCCTGCTGGCTCCGGTCCTGCTGGTTCCGGTCCTGCTGGTTGCCCTGCTTGGGCTCCTGCGGCTCGCGGTCCTGCTGGCGGTCCTGCTGGCGGTCCTGAGGCTGGCGGTCGCCCTGCTCCTGGCGGCGCTGCCGGGCCGGCTTGTCCTGCTGCTGCTTGTCCTGGGCCGGCTTGTCCTGCTGCTGCTTGTCCTGGGCCGGCTTGTCCTGCGGCTGCTTGTCCTGGGCCGGCTTGTCCTGGCGGGAGCCGCCGGACTGGTGCGCCTTGATGGCGTCCACGAGCTGGGCCTTCTTCATGGCCCCCGAGCCCGCGATGCCCATGCCGGCGGCCATCGACTTGAGGTCCGCGAGCAGCAGGGAGTTGAGCCCGCCACCGCGCTTCCTGGCGGGGGCCGCGCCTGCGGTGCCCGCGCCGGAGTCGTCAGTGGCTTCGATGGTGTCCGTCACGTGAGGTCCTTCCCACGTTCAGAGCCGATCCGACCTCCGGCCGGCGGCGTACTGGTCAATGCTCCCCCGCCCGCCGTGGCTCTCGGGTACGAAGCCACCGGGCGCTCGGGCGGCAGGAGGCCGCCACATCGCGAGGAAGAGGGTTGCACGGTGCCGGCGTCACGGCCGGCGGTGCCACGCCGAAGAACCCGGCGCGCTCTCAAGATACACCGCTCAGGCGAGGCTCGCGCCCTGGGTCTCGATCGCGAGCCGGTGTCCCGCCCACCCCGCGGGGCAGCGCGTCAGCAGCGCCTGCGCCCCCGCCGCGTCGACGAACGCCAGCACGGTGGGGCCGGCACCGGAGACGAGGGCGGGTACGCCGTCGGCACGCAGCCGGTCGACCAGGTCGAGGGAGGCCGGCATGGCCGGGCGGCGGTACTGCTGGTGCAGGTAGTCGCGGGTCGCGCGCAGCAGGTGCTCCGGCTGGCCCGCGAGGGCGGCGACCAGGAGCGCCGTGCGCCCGGCGTCGGCCGCGGCGTCCGCGTGCGGCACCTCGGCCGGGAGCAGCCCGCGGGCTACCTCGGTCGAGACCGGGTCGGGCGGCACGAAGACCACGGCCTCGACGCGCGGGTCTACCGGGGAGCCGACCGAGTAGAACTCGCCGTCCTCGTCGCGACCCGAGATCGTGAAGCCGCCGAAGAGCGCGGGGGCGACGTTGTCCGGGTGGCCCTCGAGCCGGGCGGCGAGCCGGAACAGGGCATCGTCGTCGGCCAGCAGCGACCCGCCGGCCACCAGACCGCGCGCCAGGACGACCCCGGCGACGATGGCCGCGGAGGAGGAGCCGAGGCCGCGTGCGTGCGGGATGACGTTGGCGCAGGAGAGCCGGAGCCCCGGCGGCTGGGCGCCCATCAGGTCGAACGCCGCCCGCATCGAGCGGACCACGAGGTGGGTCTCGTCGCGGGCGACCTCCTCGGAGCCGGCACCGATCACCTCGACCTCGAGACCGGAGTCGGTCACCTCGGCGACGAGCTCGTCACGCAGCGAGAGCGCGAGGCCCAGCGAGTCGAACCCGGGTCCGAGGTTGGCGGAGGTCGCGGGGACCGAGACCCGCACGGGGCCGTCGACGAAGGTCGGCATGCCGGTCTCAGGCGAGCCCGGCAGCGGCCGCGGCGGCCGCGACGTCGGCGTCGATGACCGTGTCGACGATCGGGCGACCGCTCTCGGCGAGGCCCTCGAGCGCCGTCGCGGTGTCCTTGAGCCCGTGCCCGGTCACGGTGATCGCGACCGTGCTGCCGCGGTACGACGTGCCACCGGCGAGCTCCTGGAGAAGCCCGGCGACGCCCGCTGCGGAGGCGGGCTCGACGAACACGCCGTCGCGGGCGGCGAGCTCGCGCTGGGCGGCGAGGATCTGGTCGTCGGTGACGGAGGCGAAGGCGCCCTCGGACTCGTCGCGCGCCGCCTCGGCGAGCTTCCACGACGCCGGGTTGCCGATCCGGATCGCGGTCGCCCGTGTCTCCGGGTCGGGGAACGGCTCGCCCGTGACCAGCGGCGCCGCGCCCTCGGCCTGGAAGCCGCGCATGACCGGCTTCTTGGTCGCCATCCCGGCGTCGGCGTACTGCGTGTAGCCGAGCCAGTACGCCGAGATGTTGCCGGCGTTGCCGACCGGCAGCAGGTGGTAGTCGGGGGCGTCGCCGAGGAAGTCGACGATCTCGAACGCCGCGGTCTTCTGCCCCTCGAGGCGCACCGGGTTGACCGAGTTCACCAGGGCCACCGGGTAGTCCCACGCGAGGCCCTTGGCGAGGCCCAGGCAGTCGTCGAAGTTGCCCCGCACCATGACGACCTGCGCGCCGTGCAGCAGCGCCTGCGCCATCTTGCCGGCGGCGATCTTGCCCTCGGGCACGAGCACCAGGGGCTTGAGGCCGGCCTTCGCGGCGTACGCCGCCATCGACGCGGACGTGTTGCCCGTCGACGCGCAGACCACGGCCTGGGCGCCGTCGTGCTTGGCCACCGAGATCGCGGCCGTCATGCCGCGGTCCTTGAACGAGCCGGTCGGGTTGTTGCCCTCGACCTTGAGCCAGACCTCGGCGCCGGTCAGGCCGGAGAGCCACTCCGAGAACACCAGCGGCGTGCCGCCCTCACGCAGCGTCACGGCGGGCGTGCCCTCGGGGATGTCGAGCAGCGGGCGGTACTCCTCGATCACGCCGCGCCACTGGTGGGTCGGGGTCGTCCGGGGGGCGTTCACTCGGCGACTCCTTCGACGCGCATGACCGACGTGACCTCGCGGACGATGTCCATCCCCTGCAGGGACGCCACCGTCGCGGCGAGCTGGGCGTCGGTCGACTCGTGCGAGACGACGACCAGCTGGGCGTCGGCGTCGCGGCCCTCCTGGCGGACGGTCTGGATCGAGACGCCGTGCTCGGCGAACGCCGTCGCGACCGCAGCGAGCACGCCGGCGCGGTCGGCGACGTCGATCGCGACGTGGTAGCGGGTGACGGTCTCCCCCATCGGCAGCACCGCGCGGTCGGCGTACGCCGACTCACCCGGTCCGCGCGTGTCCGCCAGGCGGTTGCGGGCGACGGTCACCAGGTCGCCGAGGACGGCGGACGCGGTCGGCGAGCCACCGGCGCCGGGACCGTAGAACATCAGCTGACCGGCGGCTTCGGACTCGACGAACACCGCGTTGTAGGCCTCCCGGACCGACGCCAGCGGGTGCGACCTCGGGATCATCGCCGGGTGCACGCGGACCGCGACGGCGCTCTGGCCGTCCTCGGTCTCGCGCAGCTCGCAGATGGCGAGCAGCTTGACGACGCTGTTCATCTCGCGCGCGGACTGGACGTCGGCCGCGGTGACCTCGGAGATGCCCTCGCGGTGCACGTCGGAGGCGGTGACCCGCGTGTGGAACGCGAGCGAGGCCAGGATGGCGGCCTTCGCGGCGGCATCGAAGCCCTCGACGTCGGCGGTGGGGTCGGCCTCGGCGTAGCCCAGCTCCTGGGCCTCCTCGAGCGCCTCAGCGAAGCCGGCACCGGAGGTGTCCATCTTGTCGAGGATGAAGTTGGTGGTGCCGTTGACGATGCCGAGCACCCGGGTGACCCGGTCGCCGGCCAGCGACTCGCGCAGTGGCCGCAGGATCGGGATGGCGCCGGCCACGGCCGCCTCGTAGTAGAGGTCGCGGCCGGCCTTGTGCGCGGCCTCGAAGAGCGTCGGGCCGTCCTCGGCGAGCAGCGCCTTGTTGGCGGTGACGACGGACTTGCCGTTCTCGAGCGCCGCCAGGATCAGCGACCGGGCCGGCTCGATGCCGCCGATCACCTCGACGACCAGGTCGACGTCCTCGCGGGCGACCAGCGCGGTCGCGTCGGTTGTCAGCAGCCCCTCCGGCACCTCGACGTCGCGCGGCGCGTCCAGCCGGCGTACGGCGACGCCGACCAGCTCCACCGGCGCGCCCACGCGCGCAGCCAGGTCACCGGACTGCTCGTCGAGCAGCCGCACCACCTGGGAGCCGACCGAGCCGCAGCCCAGCACCGCCACCCTGAGCTTGTCGCTCTCCATTACTGATCACCCATGTCCGTCGCCAACAGATCGTCCTCAGTCTCGCGGCGCACGACGACGCGCGCGACCCCGTCCCGCACCGCGACCACCGGGGGGCGCAGCGCGTGGTTGTAGTTGGAGGCCATCGACCGGCAGTACGCACCGGTCCCCGGCACGGCGAGGAGGTCTCCGGGGCGCACGTCGCCGGGGAGGAACTCGTCCTTCACCACGATGTCGCCGGCCTCGCAGTGCTTGCCGACGACCCGCGCCAGCACGGGCGTCGCCTCCGAGGCGCGCGAGGCGACCGTGCAGGAGTAGTCGGCGTCGTACAGCGCGGTGCGGATGTTGTCGCTCATGCCGCCGTCGACGGAGACGTAGGTGCGCACCGCGCCGCCGTCGAGGTGGACCTGCTTCACCGTGCCGACGGTGTAGACGGTGCACATCGCGGGCCCGACGATCGCGCGGCCGGGCTCGATCGACAGCCGCGGCTCCGGGATCCCCAGCGCGCGGCACTCGTGCTCGACGATCTTGCTCATCTCCGTCGCGAGCTGCGCGGGGTCGGCCGGGTCGTCCTGGGTCGTGTACGCGATGCCGAAGCCGCCGCCCAGGTCCATCTCGGGCAGCGTGACGCCGAGCTCAGCGCTGATCCGGGCCTGCAGCGCGAGCACCCGGCGCGCCGCGACCTCGAAGCCGGACGAGTCGAAGATCTGGCTGCCGATGTGGGAGTGCAGGCCGAGCAGCTCGATGCCGGGTGCGGCCTCGATCCGGCGAACCGCCTCGAAGGCGTCGCCGCTGCCGATCGAGAAGCCGAACTTCTGGTCCTCGTGCGCGGTCGCGATGTACTCGTGGGTGTGCGCCTCGACCCCCGCGGTCACGCGCACCATGACCCTCGCGGTCAGGCCGTCGGCGGTGATGGAGAGCAGCCGCTCGATCTCGTCGAACGAGTCGACCACGATCCGGCCGACGCCGACGTCGACCGCGCGGCGCAGCTCCATCAGCGACTTGTTGTTGCCGTGGTAGCCGATCCGCGCCGGGTCGAAGCCGGCCCGCAGCGCAACGCTCAGCTCGCCGTTGGAGCAGACGTCGAGGCTCAGCCCCTCCTCCGCCACCCACGACGCGACCGCGGTGCACAGGAACGCCTTGCCGGCGTAGAACACGTCGTACGCCGAGAACGCGTCGCGGAAGGCCCGGGCGCGGGACCGGAAGTCGGCCTCGTCGAGGACGTACGCCGGCGTGTTCACGTTCGCGACCAGCTCCGGGACGGCCAGGCCGCCGACGTGCAGCTCGCCGTCGACCTTGTGCGCGGTCTGCGACCACAGGTGCGGGACCAGCGCGTTCGGGTCGGCCGGCGGGCTCAGCCAGGCCGGCCCGCGCAGCGCTCCGGGCGCGTGCGCCCAGCCTGCCTCGTGCGACATCCGGTCACATCCGCTCGGGCGCGGAGACGCCGAGCAGGCCGAGACCGTTGGCGAGGACGGTGCGGGCGGCCACGACCAGGACCAGGCGCGCCTCGTTGAGCGCGGTGACCGGCTCGTCGCCCTGCGGGAGCATCCGGCACTCCTTGGTGTCGTACCACCGGTTGAAGATCGCCGTCGTGTCCTCGAGGTAGCGCGCGACCCGGTGCGGCTCGCGCAGCTCGGCGGCGCTGGCGACCACCCGCGGGAACTCGGCGAGCGCCCGGAGCAGCTCGCCCTCCTTCTCGTGCGAGAGCAGCGACGGGTCGAACCCGGTCGCCAGGTCGTCCGGCAGCGACATGCCGAGGTCGGCCGCGTTGGCCATCATCCGGCAGCTGCGGGCGTGGCCGTACTGCACGTAGTAGACGGGGTTGTCGTTGGACTGGCTCGCCCACAGGTCGAGGTCGATGTCGATGTTGGAGTCGGAGCTGTAGCGCGTCAGGGCGTAGCGCGCGGCGTCCACCCCGATCGCGTCGACCAGGTCGTCGATGGTGACGACGGTGCCGGCCCGCTTCGACATACGCATCGGTGCGCCGTCCTTGAGCAGGTTGACCATCTGGCCGATCAGGATCTCGAGGTTCTTGCCCGGCTCGTCGCCGAACGAGGCACACATCGCGTTCATCCGGCCGACGTAGCCGTGGTGGTCGGCGCCGAGCATGATCAGGCACCGGTCGAAGCCGCGCTCGCGCTTGTCGAGGTAGTACGCGAGGTCGCCGGAGAGGTACGCCGGCTCGCCGTTCGAGCGGACGATGACCCGGTCCTTGTCGTCGCCGAACTGCTCGGTGCGCAGCCAGAGCGCGCCGTCCTGCTCGTAGGTGTTGCCCAGCTCCGTCAGCCGGGCGATCGCCCGGTCGACGGCGCCGCTGCGGTGCAGGTTGTTCTCGTGGAAGTAGACGTCGAAGTCGACCCCGAACTCGTGCAGGCTCTTCTTGATCTCCTCGAACATCATCTCGACGCCCTCGGCGCGGAAGACCTCCTGCGCCTCGTCGTCGGTGAGGTCCTTGACCTGCGGCTCCTTGGCCACGACGGCGGCGGCGATCTCGTGGATGTAGTCGCCGCCGTACCCGTCCTCCGGTGCGGGCTCGCCCTTCGCGCTGGCCAGCAGCGACCGGCTGAACCGGTCGATCTGCGCGCCGTGGTCGTTGAAGTAGTACTCCCGGGTGACGTTCGCGCCGGTCGCCGTGAAGATCCGACCCAGGGCGTCGCCGACGGCAGCCCAGCGCACGCCGCCGATGTGGATCGGGCCGGTCGGGTTGGCGGAGACGAACTCGAGGTTGATCTTCTCGCCGGCGAACGCGTCGCTGCCGCCGTACGCCGCGCCGGCGGCCGCGATCTGTGCGGCGACCACACCCTGCGCACCCGCCGAGACGGTGATGTTGAGGAAGCCCGGACCCGCGATCTCGACCCCGGCGATGCCGTCGGTCTGCTCGAGCCGGGCCTGGACGAGGGTGGCGAGGTCGCGCGGGTTGAGCCCGGCCTTCTTGGCCAGCTGGAGCGCCACGTTGGTGGCGTAGTCGCCGTGTCCCTTCTGCCGGGGTCGCTCCACCGTCACCGTCGTGGGGACCCCGTCCGGCAGGGCGAGCGCGCCCTCGTCGGACAGGGTCGTCAGAACGTCGACGATCGCGGTGGAGAGCTGCTCGGGAGTCACCGGCCCAGGGTATCGGCGCGCCGCGTCCGCCCTCGCATCGATATCGGGCGTGGACGCCGCCATCCGGTTTCGCGGGCCGGGTGAGCGACCTGTAGTGTGACGCCGCAGCCCGCGGCCTCGTGCAGCGGGCGCATGCCTCCGTAGCTCAGGGGATAGAGCACCGGTTTCCGGTACCGGGTGCCGCAGGTTCGAATCCTGCCGGGGGCACGCACCAGACCTGGACGACCAGCACGGCCCAGCACGGCTCAGCAGTAGCCCAGCATCTCCGCGAGCGCTCGCCGCTCGCTCCGGTCCGCGGCGAGCGCCCAGTGCGACTTCACCGCGACCCAGCGCTCGGCGTACTCGCACTGGAACGCCTTCCGGGGCCGCCAGGCCGCGGGGTCGTCGTCGCCCTTCGCGGCGTTGGTCGGACCGTCGGCGGCCAGCAGCACGGAGAGGTCGTTGGCGAACCTGTGCCGCCGGGCGCCCGACCACGACGAGGCGCCGGAGCGCCACGCCTCGGCCAGGGGGACGACGTGGTCGATCTGGATCGCCTGCGCCTGGTGGAGGTCCTTGAGGTCGTCGAAGGTCAGGGTCCGGCCCGTGTAGGGATCGACCCACGTGCCGGCGAGGACGTCGTGGTCGCAGGCTCCCTGGCGCGCCACGGTCACCGTGTCCGCGACCACGTCGCGCAGCAGCACGTCGTCGCGCTGGTTGCAGCCGTTGCCGTCGGTGTCGGCCCACGGGGAGCCGAAGGCGTCCCGGTCGTAGGTCGGGACGTCCGGCCTGCGGGACGTCGCGGCCAGGTCGCGCAGCAGGTGGGCGGCCTCGGACGCCGACGGGAGGTCCGGCGTCGCCGGCGGGGCGGGTGGGTCTGTCGCGCCGGTCGAGCAGGCGGCGAGCAGGAGGCAGCCGAGGAGCCCGGCGACCGCCCTCAGCACCGCTCGAGCGTGGCGTCCTTGCGCGCTTCGTCGCCGAGCCGGCGGGCCTGGTCGACGTAGGGCAGGACCACGCTGGCTCCCCCGATGTCGCCGATGCCGCCCTGGACCACGCAGTTGGTGATCTTGCCCGGCTGCACCTGCGCCATCGCCTGGCCGAGCCGGAAGAGCTCGACCGGCGACAGGTCGGTGTGCATGTGCTGGAGGACGCTGAGCACGCCGTGCTCGATGAAGCCCGGCTTGGCAGCGTTGGCCCGCACCTTGGCCTGGATCCCGCGCAGCACCCGCTGCTGGTTGGCCGATCGGTCGAAGTCGCCGCGGATCAGGTCGTGCCGGATCCGGGAGAACGCCATCGCGTCGTACGGCGTGAGGTGGATGCGCCCCTTCGGGAAGCCCTTGGGCTTGAGGAAGTCGTCGCTGAACGCGACCGGGTTGTTGACCTCGATGCCGCCGATCTGGCGGACCATGTCCTCGAAGAAGCGGAACCTGCTGACGAACACGTAGTCGGGCTGGATGCCGACGAGGTTGCCGACCGTCTGTCCGAGGAGCTGCGGGCCGCCGTAGTAGAGGGACGCGTTGATCTTGTCCATGCCGTGCCCGGGGATCGACACGTAGGAATCGCGCGGGACGCCGATCGCGGCCGCGGCGCCGGTCTTGGTGTTCATGCCGACCAGCTGGAGCGCATCGCCGCGGGTGCGGGTCATCTGCTCGCCCGGCCGGGCGTCGGAGCCGACCGCCAGGATCCAGACCACGTCGGGGCTGATGTCGACCGCGTCGGCCTTCTCGACCTTGACCAGCTCGATGTCGGTGCTCTTCACGGCCGAGTCGGGCACCACCAGGGCCGCGAGCGCCAGCACCACACCGACCGTCAGCGTCCGCACCACCCGGGCCCTCATCGGGCGTCCTTCGTGACGTCGTACCCGAAGACCTGCCACCCGTGCGTGCCCTTCGTGAGGTAGAGACGCCCGGCGACCCGGACGTCCTTCGTCGTGTCGCCGCTGGTCGCGAAGCGCACCACCACGTGGGCGGTGACACCGACCGGCTTCTTCCGGACGCTCAGCACGTCGAGGACGACCTGGCGCTTCTCGGGCTCGACGGCGTCGATCGAGGCGCCGATGTCGCGGTTGCTCATCAGGTCGCCGTCGCGGCTGGCCGTGGCCCGCGCGCCGGCCGTGAAGCCCGGCCACGAGTCGCTGAAGTCGGTGCGCGGGTAGTCACCCGCGAGGTACGCCGCGTCGATCCAGCCGTCGACCACCTGCTGGACGTCATCGGCCAGGGCCGCGCGGCGAGCCGTCGGCAGCTTGCCGGCGAGCTTGCCGATGGAGACGTCGGTCACCACCTCGGGAGTCGCCGCGGAGGAGGAGGCCGTCGGGGTCGGGCCGTCCGCGTCAGGCTGGTCGTCGCTGCCGCTGCACCCGCCGGCCGCGAGGCACACCAGGACCACCGCCGCCACGCTCCACGAACCTCGCCTGGACCGTTGCCACATACTTCGAAACTCCCCACCGCCGGTGCCGATCGGAACGAAGTCTGCAACGTCAGGTTGTGGCCCGTGGCACACCACGCCGCAAACCCGCCACGTCGGTCTGCATTTGCTGGGGCGGGGGTCTAGCCTTGACGTCTGACAGTCCCCCGTGCACGTACCGGAAGAGGCGAATCAAACCGTGCCGCAGTCCCCTGGCAGCCAGTCCGAGCTCCCGTCCGCCGACTTCGGCGCCAACGAGTGGCTGGTCGAAGAGATGTACGACCAGTACCAGCGGGATCCGGGCAGCGTCGACCAGACGTGGGTGACCTACTTCAAGGCCAACGGTCACGGCAACGGCGCCAACGGCGCCAACGGCACGGCCACGGAGACCAAGCAGGCCGCGCCGGCGCCGGCGAAGCCCGCCGCGAAGCCGGCCCAGGAGCACGCCCCCGACCCGACCCCGACGCCCGCGCCGGTCGCCAAGCCGCGCCCCGAGAGCAAGGCCGCCGAGCCCGCCAAGGGCACCACCAGCCCGGTGCCGAAGGAGTCCCGCCCGGCCGCGCCCACCCCGGCCAAGGACGAGCCGACCTACACCGTGCTGCGTGGCGCTCCGGCCCGCACGGCCGCCAACATGGACATCTCCCTCACCGTGCCGACCGCGACGTCGGTCCGCTCGGTGCCGGTGAAGCTGCTCTGGGACAACCGGATCGTCATCAACAGCCACCTCGCCCGCGCCCGCGGCGGCAAGGTCTCGTTCACCCACATCATCGGCTACGCGCTGGTCAAGGCGCTGCGCGCGATGCCGTCGATGAACGTGGGCTTCGACACCGTCGACGGCAAGCCCAACCTGATCACCCCGGCCCACATCAACCTGGGCCTGGCCATCGACGTCCCGAAGCCGGACGGCTCGCGCACGCTCCTGGTGCCCAGCATCAAGGCCGCCGAGACGATGGACTTCGCGGCCTTCTGGACGGCGTACGAGGACATCGTCCGCAAGGCGCGCGACAACAAGCTCGGCGTCGAGGACTTCCAGGGCACCACCATCTCGCTGACCAACCCGGGCGGCATCGGCACCAGCCACTCCGTGCCCCGCCTGATGAAGGGCCAGGGCGCCATCATCGGCGTCGGCGCGATGGAGTACCCGCCCGAGTGGCAGGGCGCGTCGGCCGAGGCGATCTCGCGCAACGGCATCAGCAAGGTCATGACGCTGACCTCGACGTACGACCACCGGGTCATCCAGGGTGCGGGGTCGGGCGAGTTCCTCAAGCTCGTCCACGGGCTGCTGCTCGGCCAGGACGACTTCTACGACGAGATCTTCCGCTCGCTGCGGATCCCCTACCAGCCGATCCGCTGGAACGCCGACATCTCGACCTCGCACGACGACGAGATCTCCAAGCAGGCCCGGATCCTCGAGCTCATCCACGCCTACCGGGTGCGCGGCCACATGATGGCCGACACGGACCCCCTCGAGTACCGCCAGCGCAGCCACCCCGACCTCGAGGTCGAGTCGCACGGCCTGACGCTGTGGGACCTGGACCGCGAGTTCGCGACCGGCTCCTTCGGTGGCGAGGGCCGCCGCTTCATGAAGCTGCGCGACATCCTCAAGATCCTGCGTGACTCCTACTGCCGCACGACCGGCATCGAGTACATGCACATCATGGATCCCGACCAGCGTCGCTGGATCCAGGAGCGCGTCGAGCAGCCGCACACCAAGCCGCCCCGCGAGGAGCAGCTGCGGATCCTGCTCAAGCTCAACCAGGCCGAGGCGTTCGAGACCTTCCTGCAGACGAAGTTCGTCGGCCAGAAGCGCTTCTCCCTCGAGGGCGGCGAGACCACGGTCCCGGTCCTCGACGAGATCTGCGAGGCCGCGGCCGCCGCCGGGCTCGACGAGGTCGCGATCGGCATGGCCCACCGCGGCCGGCTCAACGTGCTCGCCAACATCGTCGGCAAGAAGTACAGCCAGATCTTCCGCGAGTTCGAGGGCAACATCGACCCGCGGACCGTCCAGGGCTCCGGCGACGTGAAGTACCACCTCGGCGCCGAGGGCGAGTTCGTCGCCGGCAACGGCGACGAGATCAAGGTCTCCGTCGCCGCGAACCCGTCGCACCTCGAGGCCGTCGACCCGGTGCTCGAGGGCATCGCCCGCGCCAAGCAGGACGTGCTCGACCGCGGCGCCGACTACCCGGTGCTGCCGCTGCTCGTCCACGGCGACGCGGCGTTCGCAGGACAGGGCGTGGTCGCCGAGACGCTCAACCTCTCGCAGCTGCGCGGCTACCGCACCGGCGGCACGATCCACCTGGTCGTCAACAACCAGGTCGGCTTCACGACCTCCCCCGGCTCGTCGCGCTCCTCGCTCTACTGCACCGACGTGGCCCGGATGGTCCAGGCGCCGATCTTCCACGTGAACGGCGACGACCCCGAGGCCTGCATCCGGGTCGCGCAGCTCGCGTTCGAGTACCGCCAGGCGTTCAACAAGGACGTCGTCATCGACCTCGTCTGCTACCGCCGCCGCGGTCACAACGAGGGCGACGACCCGTCGTACACGCAGCCCCTGATGTACGACCTCATCGAGCAGAAGCGCTCGGTCCGCAAGCTCTACACCGAGTCCCTGATCGGTCGTGGCGACATCACGATCGACGAGGCGGAGCAGGTGCTGCGCGACTACCAGCAGCAGCTGGAGCGGGTCTTCACCGAGGTCCGCGAGGCGAGCACGCAGCCGTCGGAGTGGACCACGGTGCCGGACTACCCGGACAAGCCCTCGGGCGAGACGCGGACCGCGGTCTCCGCCGAGGTGATGAAGCGGATCGCCGACGCCTACGTCACGCCGCCGGACGGCTTCACGGTGCACCCGAAGGTGATGCCCCAGCTGCAGCGCCGCTCCGCCGCGATCGCCGACGGCCCGATCGACTGGGGCACCGGCGAGATCCTCGCGTTCGGCTCGCTGCTGATGGACGGCCGCCCGGTCCGCCTGGCCGGCCAGGACTCGCGACGCGGCACCTTCGTGTCGCGCTTCGCGACGATCATCGACCGTCGCAACGCCGACGAGTGGACGCCGCTGAGCAACCTCACCGAGGACCAGGCGAAGTTCTACGTCTACGACTCGCTGCTGTCGGAGTACGCCGCGCTCGGGTTCGAGTACGGCTACTCGGTGGCCCGTCCCGAGGCCCTGGTGCTGTGGGAGGCGCAGTTCGGCGACTTCGTCAACGGCGCGCAGACCGTCATCGACGAGTTCATCAGCTCCGGCGAGAGCAAGTGGAACCAGCAGTCGGGCGTCGTCCTGCTGCTCCCCCACGGCTACGAGGGCCAGGGCGCCGACCACTCGTCGGCGCGCATCGAGCGGTTCATGACGATGGCCGCCGACGAGGCGTTCGTGGTCGCGCAGCCGAGCACCCCCGCGTCGTACTTCCACCTGCTGCGGCAGCACTCGCTCGGCGAGGAGCACAAGCCGATGATCGTCTTCACGCCGAAGTCGATGCTGAAGCGCAAGGAGGCGGCCTCGCAGCCGGCCGACTTCACCGAGGGCACCTTCAAGCCGTTCATCTCGGACGCCGCGGCCGACGCCGAGAAGGTCGACACGCTGCTGATCTGCTCGGGTCGCGTGACCTGGGACCTGATGGTCGAGCGCGCGAAGCGCGAGGACGGCGAGCGGTTCGCCATCGCCCGCGTCGAGCAGCTCTACCCGCGCCCGGAGGCCGAGATCCGCGAGGAGATCGCCCGCTACCCGCACCTGAAGGCGGTGCGCTGGGTGCAGGACGAGCCGCAGAACATGGGCCCGTGGCCGCACTACCAGCTCAACGTCTGGCCGCACGTCGACGCCCAGGTCGAGGTCGTCTCCCGCCCGGAGTCGTCCTCCCCCGCCGTCGGCACGGTCAAGCGGCACACCGAGGAGCAGAAGGACCTCGTGGCGCGAGCCTTCGCGTAGTCGGTCATGTACTTCACCGACCGCGGCATCGAGGAGCTCGAGAAGCGCCGGGGTGACGAGGAGGTCACCCTGGCGTGGCTCGCCGAGCAGCTCCAGGGGTTCGTCGACTCCCACCCGGAGTTCGAGACCGCCGTCGAGCGGTTCGCTACCTGGCTGGCCCGGCTCGACGACCCCGAGGACTGACGCCCGACATCAGCGGCGCTGCATCTCCCAGGCGAGCTCGATGGCCCGGCGTACGGCGGCGGGCTCGGCCTGGCCGAGGTAGGCCTCGACCTTGTGGTGCGCCTCCATCCGGGCGGCACGCCGAACGTGTCGGGGTGCGCGTCGAGCAGTCCCTCCCGCTCGCTGAGCGGGACGCGGATGACTGCCGTGCCGGCGTCGTCCAGCCGGACCACCAGGCGGTCGTGGACGTACCACGCGGGCCGCGCCGTCGTGCCCTTGCGCTTCACGCCGGCCAGGGACTCGGCGTACCGGCCCACCTCGTCCGGGGTCATGGCAGCAGCGTAGGACGTCCGGAGGTCAGGACCTCGGCGGCCAGTCCGGCGCGGTCGCCATCGGCCAGCTCTTCCGGTTCAGCCAGCGGTCGAGGAACGACGTGAGCTCGTCCCCGGTCACCCGCTCGGCGTACCGCTCGAACCCGGCGCGCGTGACGTTCGTGTCCGGGGTGCGCTGCGGCCACTGACGCACGATCCGCCAGAAGTCGCGGTCGCCGACCTTCTTGCGGAGGGTCTCGTACATCAGCGCCGTGCAGAAGTAGACGCAGTCGGTCGCGAACATCTCGGGGTCGTAGGCGCCCGGACCGCCCTGCTCCTCACGGGAGAACGAGTTCGACCCGCGGAACGCCTGGACCCAGTCGCGCCAGGTGATGTCGGTGTGCTCCGACGACCAGCGTGCCTCGAGGTACATCGCCATGCCCTCGTTCATCCAGAGGTCGCGCCAGTCCGAGGGCGTGACCGTGTCGCCCCACCACTGGTGCGCGAGCTCGTGGACCATCGTCTCGCGCGCCTCGATCGGGCGCCCCCAGGTCTGCCGGCCGAAGGTGACCAGGGTCTGCGTCTCCATGGCCGACGCCCCGGGGACGACCACGACACCGGCGCTCTCGAACGGGTACCGGCCGAGCCTGGCCTCCAGCCACCGCAGGTCGTCCGGGAGGTGACGCAGCGCCTTCAGGTAGTGGGCGACCTCGCCGCGTGGGAGCCAGTAGCTGAGCGGCAGGCCGTGCGGGCCGGTCGCGGTCCGGTGGGCGAAGGGACCCACCGCGAGGGTGACCAGGTAGCTCGCCGCCGGGTGCTCCAGGTGGAACCGGGTCGTCGTCTGCTTCGACGTACGCCGCTGCGACACGAGCCGCCCGTTGCTCACCCCGACCCACCCGCGAGGCGCCGTCACCCGGACGTCGTACAGCGCCTTGTCCGAGGGGTGGTCGTTGACGGGGTACCAGGTGAACGCGCCGTACGGCTCCTGCATGGTGCGCAGCTGTCCGTCCGCCGTGACGGCCATACCGATGCTCTGGAAGTCGCCGCGGGTCGTCGGCGCGGGCGTCGGTCGCGGCGTGCCGCGGTAGACGACGCGCACGTCGTAGCGCCGGTCGGCGACGACCGGGGAGTCGATGCGGAGGACGTCGCCGTCGTGGCTCGTCGTCGCCCGCTCACCGTCGACGGTCACCTCTGAGACGTGCAGCGCGCGGCCCAGGTCGAGCTGGAAGGACGGCGCACCGGTCGTCGCCCGGAGCCGGATGTCCGCCACCCCGCTCAGCGTCCGGCTGGCGCGCTGCCACGTCAGGTCGAGCGCGTAGTGCAGGGTGTCGACGCCCGGGTCGCCGTGGTCCGGGTAGTAGCTGTCCTCGCGCGGCGCCGAGAGGCCGGCGTCGTACGACGTGGCGCCAGCAGGCGCACCGAGGAGCGGGAGCACGAGTGCGGCCGCCAGGACGGCGGGCACCCAGCGGGCAGGACGAACAGGCACAGGAGGGCTCCCGAGATCGAGGGTCGGCGGCGATTCTCACACGCCTGCGCCGAGGGCGCGTGCGACTTCGGGGAAAGACCCGGGCGGCCCCCGGACGGCGACGTCCGCCTCAACCTGCGGACGCAGGCCGATCGATCACCAGCGTCGCGAACCCGCGCTCGACGAGGCGGGGCAGCGAGCCGCCCTCGTCGAGCCAGGTGACGGTGGCGGCCCGGAAGACGGCGAACCCGACCGCGGCGAGCGTGCGCGCCGCTGCGTCGCCGCCGAGCTCGCGCGCCACGACGTGCTCCCAGGACGCGAAGGTGTCGTAGAGCCGACCTCGGAGCACCGGCGAGGAGGCGGCGGCGCGCTGGCGCAGCTGCACCCGCTCCCGGTCCGTCTCGAAGCCGCGGGCGAGCCCGACGACCGCCTCCCGTACGACGGCCGGGCCGGTCAGCTCCGAGAGCTCGCGCATCCGGGCGCGCAGCTCGGCCTGGCGCTCCTCGCGCCCCATGTCGAGCACCTCGTCCTTGGTGGCGAAGTAGCGGAAGAACGTGCGCGCCGAGACACCGGCGTCGGCCGCGATCGCCTCGACGGACGTCTCGTCGTACCCGTCCGCCGCGAACCGCCGCAGCGCCGCGTCCGCGAGGGCCTCGCGGGTGCTCCGCTTGTGGACCTCGCGCCGCCCCCCAGCCGTCTCAGTCACCGGCGAGTGCCACCCGCAGCTCGGCACTCGTGTCCGGCCGCTCGCCGGGACGACCGCTGCGCAGCTCCACCCGGGACAGGGTCCCGGTGAACACGAACGGCGCCCGGTAGTCGGCGCAGACCGCGATCCCCCGGTCGCGGCCGACCAGCATGCCGGCCCCGGACGAGCCCAGGTTGGGGAAGAACAGCAGCCCCGGCAGCGGCGACTCCGCCACGTCGGACCCGTCGACGGCGAGCACCAGGCGCGGCTCGCGGCCCGGCTCGTAGCGCACGCTCAGCACGTGCTCCCCCGGCGGCACCGGGTCCGGTGCCGCCAGCCTCGTCGTCCGGTCCAGCATCGCGACGGTGGCGACCAGCCGTCCGTCGAGCAGGTACGTCGCCCAGCCGCCGTGCCGGTCGCCGATCGCCGTGATGACGCCCTCGGCGCCGCCGTCGGGTACGTCGACGTACGCCGTCAGCTCGAAGCCGCCCATCAGGGACGGGAGCTGGCTCTCCTGCACGGGGCCACCGCCCGGCGCGTAGGTCCCGGAGCCGGGCGGCGGGAACTCGCCGGGGTGCATGTGCGCCATCGAGCCCGGGAACTCGAAGAGCGGCAGCACCTGGTTGCGGCCGGCCTCGGCCCACCACAGCCCCTCCATCCGGCGGACCCGGTCGGGCTCCTCCTCGGCCAGGTCCCTAGCCTCGGAGAAGTCCTCGGCCAGGTGGAAGAGCGACCAGCGGTCGGTGTCGTGGTCGAAGCTGCCGGTGAGGTGCGCGCGCTCGTCGAACTGGTTGGCCACGTGGTCGGTGACCGCCATCCAGCCGTCCTCGTAGATCGCCCGGGAGCCGAACATCTCGAAGTACTGCACCAGCCGGTGCTCGGCCGCCTCGGGCTCGGCGAAGCTGGGCAGCAGCGAGGTGCCGTCGACCGGCTGCTGGGTCACCCCGTCGACGGTCTCCGGCACGGTGATGCCGGCGGCGTCGAGGACGGTCGCGTAGAGGTCGACCGCGTGCACGAACTGCTGGCGCACGCCGCCCGGCGCCGCCAGCCGGTCGCCCCAGCGGACCACGAGCGGGGTGCGGACCCCGCCGAGCCAGGCGTACCGCTTCCAGAGCCGCAGGGGCGCGTTGCCGGCCCACGCCCAGCCGTACGGGTAGTGGTTGTAGGCGTCGTGGGTGCCGATCTCGTCGATGCGGGCGATGGACTCCTCGACGTCCTCACCCATGCCGAGCCAGCCGGCCGCCTCGTTGAGCGTGCCCGTCGTGCCGCCCTCGGCGCTCGCGCCGTTGTCGGAGAGCAGCATCACGATCGTGTCGTCGGCGATGCCCCGCTCCTCGAGGTCGGCGAACAGCCGCCCGAGGTGGTGGTCGGTGTGCGTCACGAACCCGGCGAACACCTCCATGTAGCGGGCGAACAGCCGCCGCTGGTCGGCCGGCAGCTCCGCCCAGTCCGGGATCCACGACGGCCGCTCCGGGAGCACGGTGTCGGCCGGGATGATCCCCTCGGCGACCTGACGGTCGAAGGCCCGCTGGCGCCACGCCTCCCAGCCGTCGTCGAACTGCCCGACGTACGGCGTCACCCACTCGTCGGCGACCTGGTGCGGCGCGTGCGCGGCCCCCGGCGCGACGTACAGGAAGAACGGCTTGCGGGACTCCGCCTGCTGCTGGTCCTGGACCATCCGGATGGCCTGGTCGACCAGGTCCTCGGTGAGGTGGTACCCCTCCTCGGGGGTGTACGGCGGGTCGATGTGGGTGTTGTCGCGGACCAGCTCCGGCGCCCACTGGCTGGTCTCGGCGCCGAGGAAGCCGTAGTAGCGCTCGAAGCCCTGCCCGAGGGGCCAGCGGTCGAACGGGCCGGCGGCGGAGTACTCGTTCTTCGGGGCCAGGTGCCACTTGCCGACCGCCAGCGTGTTGTAGCCGTGGTCGCGCAGCACCCGGGCGAGGCTCGCGGCCGACCTCGGGATCCGGCCGGTGTAGCCGGGGAAGCCGAGCGCCGCCTCCTGCGTCACGCCCATGCCGACGGCGTGGTGGTTGCGGCCGGTGAGCAGCGCGGCCCGGGTCGCCGAGCAGACCGAGGTGACGTGGAAGCGGTTGTAGCGCAGCCCCTCGGCCGCGAGCCGGTCGATGTGGGGGGTCACGATCCCCGACCCGAAGCAGCCGAGCTGGGCGAAGCCGATGTCGTCCAGGACCACCATCAGCACGTTCGGGGCGTCGGGGCCGGGCGTCGGGTACGGCACGAACCGGGGCTCGGAGGTCGCGGCACGGGTGGTGATGCGCTGGGTCTGCATGACCGCATACTGTCACTCGACTGACACTTTCGTCTGCAGGTCCGGTACGGCAGGATGCCTCCCATGACGATCGAGTGGGTGGCGTCCCGCGACGCCGAGGTGACCTATCCCGCGGCACCGTGGGACATGGTCGGCCAGCTGTGGCTGTCGATCTTCAACCTGCGGGAGTCCGTCGACAGCCCCGCCGGGATCCGGCCGGCCGGCACGTACGGCGCCGCCTTCGTCTCCTACGAGCAGGGCAGCCCGCTGACCTACTCCGAGCTCCTCGTCGCCCGCCTGGTCGACGCCGGCACGTACGGCCGGTGCGTGTCGATCACCGACATCTGGGTCGACTCCCCCGCCTCGGTCGCCGGCGGGCGCGAGCTGTGGGCGATCCCGAAGGGCCTCTGCGACTTCGACCTCGACTCCAGCCACCGAGGTCCGCTCTCCTCGACCACCTGGTCCGCCTCGGCCGGCCGCCGACCGATCGCCAGCGCGTCGTTCACCGACGTGAGCCGGGCGATGTTCCGCATCCCGTTCAAGGGCACCACCTGGCAGCCCGGCATCGAGGACACCGACGGCGAGGAGCGCACCGCCGTGCTCCAGGGGTCGTCCAAGACGCTCCCGTGCCGCGGGCGCTGGGACTTCGCGGCCGACGGTCCCCTCGGCTGGATGCGCGGCGCCCGGCAGTTCGCGTCGTTCCGCCAGGCCGACTTCACGATGTCCTTCGGCTGAGTGTCGTTCGGCTAGTCGTGGTCCTCCGCATCGAGCCCGACGCAGACGTCGTACGCCGGATCGCCGCGATCGCGACCCGCCTGCCCGAGGTCGTCGAGGAGGACGCCTGGACCGGCGTGCGCTGGCGGGTGCGGACGCACACGTTCGCGCACGTGATGGTCGCCCAGGAGGGCTACGAGTCGGCCTACCGCGACATCACCGGCGACCCGGAGACACGCACCGTGCTCACCTTCCGCGCGAGCGGCGACGAGCTGCTCGCGCTGACCCATGCGGGCCTGCCGTTCTACAAGCCGCCGTGGTCGCCGACCATCGTCGGCATGGTCGTCGACGACGACACCGACTGGGCGGAGGTGGCTGAGCTGGTCACCGAGTCCTACCGCTTCCAGGCACCGCAGAAGCTGGTGCGCCTGCTCGACACCTAGCCTCCGGGCCGGACGGTCAGGTCGGGGATCGTGGCGTCGCGCGGCAGGTCGAGCACGTGCAGGATCGCGTCGGCGACGGTCTCCGGACGGATCCACGCCGCGGCGTCGTACGCCTTGCCCTCCTGCTCGTGCACCTTCTCCTGCATCGGGGTGGCGGTGCGGCCCGGGTAGACGGTCGTGACGCGCACGCCCGTGTCGACCTCCTCACCGCGCAGCGAGTCGGCCAGGGCACGCAGGCCGTGCTTGGAGGCGGCGTACGCCGACCACTGTGGGTGCGCCGTGAGGCCGGCGCCGGAGTTCACGAAGACCACCGTGCCGCGGCCGTGCCGCAGCGCGGGCAGCGCGACCCGGGTCAGGGTCGCCGGCGCGACCAGGTTGACCCGCAGCTGGGTGGCCCAGTCGTCCACGGAGAGCTCCGAGACCGGGCCGAGCTCCACGACGCCAGCGGCGTGCACGACCGAGTCGAGCGTCTCCGGGAGGGTCAGGGACTCGACGGACTCCGGCCGGGCGAGATCGGCGACGAGCACCTCGGCGCCCGGCAGGTCGGCGGCCAGCTCCTCGGCGCGCTCCTCGGACCGGGCGATGACGACGACCTCGTCGCCGCGCTCGAGCAGGCGGTGCGCGAGCACGGCGCCGATGCCCGAGCCCGCCCCCGTGACGAGATGGGTGGCCATCAGAGCGTGAACACGATCTTGCCGAACTGCTCGCCGCCGAGCATCGCCGCGAAGCCGTCGCGCGCCTCGGTCATCGGCAGGGTCCGGTCGATCAGCGGCCGGGCGCCGGTGGCGTCGAGCATGGACACCAGGCCGGCGAGCTCGTCGCTGGTGCCCATCGTCGAGCCGATGACGCTGAGCTGGAGGAAGAAGATGCGGGTCAGCTCGGCGTCGTCGAGGTTCGGCCCGGACGTCGTGCCCGACGTGATGATCCGGCCGCCGGGACGCAGCGCCCGGATGGAGTGCGACCAGGTGGCACGACCGACGGTCTCGATCACGGCGTCGACCTTCACCGGCAGCCGGGCGCCGGACTCGAAGGCGTCGTGCGCACCGAGCTCGAGCGCCCGCGCCCGCTTCGCCTCGTCGCGGCTGGTGACCAGCACCCGCAGGCCGGCGGCCCGCCCGAGCACGATCGCCGCGGTCGCGACGCCACCGCCGGCACCCTGGACGAGCACGGTCTCCCCTGCGCGCAGCTCGCCGCGCGTGAAGAGCATCCGGTACGCCGTGAGCCACGCGGTCGGCAGGCAGGCCGCCTCGGCGAAGGAGAGCGACGCCGGCTTCGGGACCACGTTGCGGCGAGGCACGGCGACCTTGTCGGCGAACGTGCCCTGGTAGCGCTCCGAGAGCAGCGACCGCTTCGGGTCCAGCGTCTCGTCCCCCGTCCACGACGGGTCGCTGATCACCGCGTGCACGACGACCTCGTTGCCGTCCTCGTCGAGACCGGCGGCGTCGCAGCCGAGGATCATCGGCAGGGCCTCCTCCCGGAGGCCGACGCCGCGCAGCGAGAACAGGTCGTGGTGGTTGAGCGACGCAGCCTTCACGCTCACGGTGGTCCACCCGTCGGGGACGTCCGGGTCGGGCCGCTCACCCACCTGGAGCGCGGTGAGCGGGTCGTCCTTCGAGAACTGGTCGGCGTAGACGGCGAACATCCCTCGAACCTACCGAGGACCTATCGGCGAGCGACACCGTCCCGGCGTGCGGCATCCGCCACAGCGCTCGCCACCGCCGGCCCGACGCGCGGGTCGAACGGCGACGGGATGACGTACTCCTCGGTGAGGGCGTCGCCGACCAGCCCCGCGATCGCCTCGGCCGCCGCCAGCTTCATCCCCTCGGTGATCGAGGTGGCGTGCGCGTCGAACGCACCCCGGAAGATGCCGGGGAAGGCGAGCACGTTGTTGATCTGGTTGGGGAAGTCCGAGCGGCCGGTGGCGACGACCCGGGCGTGGCGGTGCGCGACGTCCGGGTGCACCTCGGGGTTCGGGTTGGCCATCGCGAAGATGATCGCGTCCGGGGCCATCCGCGCGACGTCCTCCTCCGGGACGTTGCCGCCGGAGACGCCCAGGTAGGCGTCGGCGCCGTCCAGCACGTCGGCGAGCGTGCCCGTGCGACCCGTCCGGTCGGCCGTCAGCTCGGCCAGCTCGCGCTTGACCGGGGTCAGGTCGTTGCGCCCGGAGTGCACGACGCCCTTGCGGTCGGTGACCGCGAGGTCCTTGATGCCCGCCTCGAGCAGGATCTTGGCGATCGCGACACCGGCCGCACCGGCGCCCGAGATGACGACCCGGGTCGACTCCGGGTTGCGGCCGGTCAGCGCGAGCGCGTTCTTCAGTGCGGCGAGCGCGACGACGGCCGTCCCGTGCTGGTCGTCGTGGAAGACCGGGATGTCGAGGAGCTCCTTGAGGCGGTCCTCGATCTCGAAGCAGCGAGGCGCGGAGATGTCCTCGAGGTTGATGCCGCCGAAGCTGGGCGCGAGGCGGACGACCGTCTCGATGATCTCCTCGACGTCGGTCGTCGCCAGGCAGATCGGCACGCCGTCGACGCCGCCGAACTGCTTGAACAGCACGGCCTTGCCCTCCATCACCGGCATCGCCGCGGCCGGGCCGATGTCGCCCAGGCCCAGGACTGCGGTGCCGTCGGTCACGACGGCGACGGTGTTGGGGACCCAGGTGTAGTGCTGGGTCATCGACGGGTCCTCGGCGATCGCCTCGCAGACCCGGGCGACGCCCGGGGTGTAGGCGAGCGAGAGGTCGTCGGCGCCGGACAGCGCGACCGTCGCGCGTACCTCCATCTTGCCGCCCACGTGCAGGTCGAAGACCGGGTCGCCGGAGAAGGGGTGCGAAGCAGACATGGAGGAGCTTTCGATCGAGACGTGCGGGCAGGCAGCTTGACGTGCGGTGGGGTCCGGATCGGAGCGCGGGGTGGTGCGCGAGTCGATCGACGGGCCTCGGGGGTTCTCCCTCTCCGCCAGTCTGGCACAGCCTCAGAAGCGGCGGGGTCGCGGCCAGACCCTGGCCACGGTGACAGCGATCACGTCCGCGTCGGCGACCGGTCCACGGTGCCGGGAGTCGACGCCCTCGTCCGGGTTGTCGCTCAGCAGCCACCAGGCCGCCGAGCCCGTTCGCGTCGTACGACGCTCGGTGGCGCGCTTCACGGCGACGGTGCCGTCGGGGAGGCGGGCGACCACGAGGTCGCCCGGCACCACCGTCTGCCGGTAGGCGACGAGCAGCCGGTCGCCGTCCTGGAGGGTCGGGGTCATCGATCGCCCAGTGACCAGGGCGAATCCCCACCGCGACATACGGGTAGTGTCGCAGTGCTAGCCCCAGACAACCGAAGAGAAGACGAGAGGACCCGCATGTTCGCGAAGCTGTTCGCCCCCACTCTCGAGGTATCCGCTCACTGCGACCTCCCCTGCGGCGTCTACGACCCCGCGCAGGCCCGCATCGAGGCCGAGTCGATCAAGGCGATCATCGCCAAGGTCGCCGACAACGACGACCCCGACTTCCGCACCCGGGCGATCCTGATCAAGGAGCAGCGCTCCGAGCTGGTCAAGCACCACCTCTGGGTGCTGTGGACCGACTACTTCAAGCCCCCGCACTTCGAGAAGTACCCGCAGCTGCACACCCTCGTCAACGAGGCGACGAAGCTCGCGGGCGCCAGTGGCACCAAGGGCGAGCTGGACGCGGCCAAGGCCGACGAGCTGCTCGCCAAGATCGACGAGATCGCTGAGATCTTCTGGGAGACCAAGAAGGCCTGAGCTCGCTCAGCCCTTCTAGGGCGGCACTCCAGACCGAGTTAGTGGGACCAGTTCCCCGGGTACGAACACCCGCGGGGACTGGTCCCGCTACTGTTTCCGGACCGGTCTCGGACCCCCACCAGACCCGAGCACAAGGACGACACATGGCATCGATCGGCGCGACTTCCGGCCCGAGCGCGAGCGAGGAGGCCAGCAAGGCGGACGTCGAGCTGCGCGTGCCCGCTGACCGGGCCTACGCGTCCGTGCTCCGTACGACGACAGCCGGCCTGGCCGCACGCCTGGACTTCCCGATCGACGACATCGAGGACCTGCGGATCGCCGTCGGCGAGGCGTGCGCGATGGTCCTCGGCGAGGCGGTGGCCGGCACCGACCTGGTGTGCCGCTTCTACCAGCAGCCCGGGGAGCTCACGGTGAGCGTCACCGGCACCGTCGACGGCGCCATCGAGCCCGACGAGGACAGCTTCGCCTGGCAGGTCCTCACGACGCTCGCGACCAGCGCCCGCGCCGACTCGAGCGACTCGACGTTCACCGTCTCCCTGTCCATGGCGTCCTCGGTGGGGGGACCGTGACGTCGCTCCAGGAGCATGGTCACTGACATGACGGTCTCGGACGACGGGCTGGAAGACTCCCTCACCGGGATCGACCTGACCCGACACCGCAGCGCCCAGCTGTTCGTCGCGCTCCGCGACGAGGAGGCGTCCGAGGCGAGCCGCGCCGCAGCGCGCGAGAGCCTGGTGCACCTCCACCTGCCGCTCGTCGAGCACTGCGCCCGCCGGTTCCGCAACCGCGGCGAGCCGCTCGAGGACCTCGTCCAGGTCGGCACCATCGGCCTGATCAAGTCGGTCGACCGCTTCGACACCGACCGCGGCGTCGA
Source organism: Nocardioides sp. Root1257 (assembly GCF_001425175.1). Classification (GTDB taxonomy): domain Bacteria; phylum Actinomycetota; class Actinomycetes; order Propionibacteriales; family Nocardioidaceae; genus Nocardioides. The sequence goes on from NZ_LMDV01000008.1 coordinate 91,910, forward strand.
GTTCTCGACCTACGCGACGCCGACGATCATCGGTGAGATCAAGCGCTACTTCCGCGACAAGGGCTGGGCGATCCGGGTGCCGCGGCGGCTCCAGGAGCTGCGCATGCAGATCGGTACGGCGAGCGCGGAGCTCACCCAGAGCCTGGGCCGCTCCCCCACGCCGCGCGAGCTCGCCGAGGCGATCGGCTGCACCGTCGAGGAGATCGTCGAGGGCATCGAGTCGAGCAACGCCTACTCCACGCTGTCGCTCGACGCGAGCGACGACAGCGACGACGGCGCCGCCACCATGCTGGACGCGATCGGGGTCGACGACGAGGGCCTCGAGCACGTCGAGATCCGCGAGTCGATCAAGCCGCTGCTGGACCGCCTGGCACCGCGCGAGAAGAAGATCCTGCTCCTGCGCTTCTTCAAGAACATGACGCAGTCGCAGATCGCCGAGGAGATCGGCGTCTCCCAGATGCACGTCTCCCGACTGCTCAACCGGACTCTCGAGCAGCTCCGCACCTCGCTCGAGGAGCAGAGCTAGCGGTCTCTCCCGGTCAGTCCGGGACCGAGTTCTGCTCGCCGTCGTCGGCGAGCGCGGCCAGGCTGGCGGGGTGGATGACGCCGACCAGCACGAGCGCGGCGACCACGGCGATGGCGACGGCCACCCCGGTGGTGTCGCCGCCGCGGAAGCTCCACGCCACGCCGAGGCCGATCAGCTGCGTCAGCACCACCGGGCTCCGCGCCCAGGACTGCCCGCGGACCAGCGACCAGGCGCAGAGCAGCAGCCCCGCGCCGTACGCCGCGAAGAAGATGCTCGTGGTCGCACCCATGGCGACCCGGTCGGCGTCGAGGTTGGCGACCTCCAGGACGGCGAACGCGAGGAGCAGCAGTCCCTCGACGGCGACCAGCGACGCGGCGACGATCAGCGGCGCCGGGCGGTTGGGGGACGGGCGTAGGCTCACCCGTGCAGCCTAGAAGAGCCTGGCAACGACCCCGACGGCAGCCGCCCGCACCACGCGGCTGTGACGGACAAGACCATGTCAAGGGGTTGTTTAACGGTCAAAATGTTGCCAGTCTTGACGCAGTGCTCGACGACGAGCCGGTTTCGTCATGCCCATGGTGCTGACGGCCGCTACCCACTGTCGACCTCCCCTGATCATCGATGAAAGAAGGCCCCCGAGCCATGGATTGGCGCCACCGTTCTGCGTGCCTCGACGAGGATCCGGAACTGTTCTTCCCGATCGGCAACACCGGTCCGGCCATCCTCCAGATCGAGGAGGCCAAGCAGGTGTGCCGACGCTGCGAGGTGCGCGAGCAGTGCCTCGCGTGGGCGCTGGAGGCCGGACAGGACCACGGCGTGTGGGGTGGCCTGAGCGAGGACGAGCGGCGCGCCCTGAAGCGCCGCAACGCCCGCGCCCGCGTGCGCACGGCCTGAGGGACCGACTACCTGAAGGACCGACTACTCGACCGGTAGGTCGAGCGCTGCCCGCGTGCCCGCACCGTCGGGCCGGGGTCCCAGCTCCAGCTGGCCGCCGAGCTCGGACTCGACGAGCGTCCGCACGATCGACAGGCCCAGGCTGCTCGAGTCGTCCAGGTCGAAGCCGTCCGGGAGGCCGCGCCCGTCGTCGTCCACGGTGACGTGCAGGCGACCGACGAGCCGCTGCGCGCTGAGCACGATCTGGCCGCTCAGGTCGGCGACGTCGGGGTCGTAGCCGTGCTCCACGGCGTTCTGGAGCAGCTCGGTCAGCACCATCGCCAGCGCTGTCGCCGACTCGGAGGGCAGCACGCCGAAGGTGCCGGTACGTCGGACCCGCACGCGGCTCCCGAGCGCGCTCACGTCGGTCACCATCCGGCCGAGCGGGTCGATGATGTCGTCGAAGTCCACCTGCTCCTCGACCGCCTGGCTGAGGATCTCGTGGACGATGGCGATCGACCCGACCCGGCGCACCGCCTCCTCCAGGGCGAGCCGGGCCGACTCGTTGTCCATCCGGCGGGCCTGGAGCCGCAGCAGCGCGGCCACGGTCTGGAGGTTGTTCTTCACCCGGTGGTGGATCTCGCGGATCGTGGCGTCCTTGGTGACCAGCTCGCGGTCGCGCCGGCGCAGGTCGGTGACGTCGCGGACGAGCACCAGCGCGCCGATGTGGTCGCCCTGCGGCCGCAGTGGGATGGCCCGCACGATCAGGGACACCCCGTCCGTGCCGATCTCGGTGTCGCGGTGGGCGCGGCCGCCGAGCACGGCACTGAGCGTCTCCTCGTCGGGCCGGCGCCGCGGTGGCACCAGCTCACGGGTCGTCTCCGCGAGGGACAGCCCGGTCAGGTCGCCGGAGAGCCCGAGCCGCCGGAAGACCGAGAGCCCGTTGGGGCTGGCGTAGACGACGCGGCCGGCCGCGTCGACGCGCAGGAACCCGTCGCCGACGCGCGGGGTGTCGGCGTGGTCGCTGCGCTGGCCGGACGCCGGGAAGTAGCCGTGGGCGATCATCTGCGTCAGGTCTGCGGCCGACTGCAGGTAGGACAGCTCCAGGCGGCTGGGGGTGCGTACGCCGAGCAGGTTGGTGTTGCGCGCGACCACCGCGATCACCCGGCCGGCGCGGCGCACCGGGATGGTCTCCACCCGCACCGGCACGTCGTCGCGCCACTCCGGGTCGCCCTCGCGGACCAGCCGCCCCTCGGCGTACGCCGCGTCGATCAGGGGCCGCCGGCCGACCGGGACGAAGGTGCCGATCACGTCGTCGATGTAGGCCGTCGGACCGGTCGTCGGCCGCATCTGCCCGGCCGCCCAGAACCCCTTGCCCTCCCGGTCGGGCAGCCACAGCACCAGGTCGGCGAAGGACAGGTCGGCGATGATCTGCCAGTCCGCCTGGAGCAGCTGGAGCCACGCGACGTCGTCCGCGTCGAGCTCCGTGTGGCTGCGCACCAGGTCAGTGAGGGAGGGCACGGTCGCAAGGGTAGAACCGGCGGGACCGGCACTGGACGTCAGACCAGGCTTTGGCAGGATGGCCCCCATGTCCGGGTCATACTGGCGGAACGTTCACGCCGAGGGTCTCGCGGTCCCCTCCGACCGCCCGCTCCACGAGCTGACCGCTGAGCTCACCCGGATGCTCGGGGACCCCGACCCGGCCCTGCGCGACGGCACGGCGTACCCCGCCCTGATGACCTGGATCGAGCGCGGGGTGTACGACGACCTGCTCGCCGGGCTCGGCGACGGGATGGCCGCCGGGCTGCTGGTGGGCATCGGCGAGCGCGACACCGACAGCGTCTTCCGCCGCAGCTTCTCGGCCCTCGTGCTGGGCGAGTGCATCGCCCGCGACAACCGGCGACCGCTGCTGCCGGGCGGCAAGATCCTGGAGTGGGGCGACCGGCTGACGACCTGGCTGCTGCGCGAGCGGGACCTGCGCGGCTTCGTCCCCGGCAAGGGCTGGGCGCACGCCGTCTCGCACGCGGCCGACACGATGGCGATCCTGGCCCACTCGCCGCACCTGGCCACCCCCGAGCTGACCGTGCTCCTCGACGTCATCGCCGACCGGCTGCTGCTGCCGGTCGACCGTCTCTTCAGCAGCGGAGAGGCCGACCGGCTGGCCTTCGCGACGGTGGCGATCCTGCGCCGCAACGTGGTGCCGCTGCGCGTCCTCGAGCCCTGGATCGCGCGGATCGCCGCAGCCGCCGGCACCCGCTCGACCTACGACGACCGGGACCCCTACCTCGCCGGCGGCAACGCCGAGGCGTTCCTGCGCGCGCTCTACCTGCAGCTGTCGCTGGGTGCCCGCCCGCCTCAGGTGCGCTCCGACCTGCTGCTCGTCGTGGTGGACGCACTCAAGGGCACCAACCACGCCTACCTGGTCACTACTGGGGAGTGACTACGGGTGAGTAACGTTCGGGCATGCCCGAAACCGAACTGACCGGCCACGCCGGCGAGCTCGCCGTCGCCGTCGCCCGCGCCCACGGCGTGGAGACGATGTTCACGCTCTCCGGTGCGCACGTCTTCCCGATGTACGACGGGGCGGTCAAGGCCGCGGACCCGATCACGCTGCTCGACGTACGCCACGAGCAGACGGCGGCCTTCGCCGCCGAGGCGACCGGCAAGCTGACCCGGGTGCCCGGACTGGCCGTGCTGACCGCCGGTCCCGGCGTGACCAACGGTCTGAGCGCGGTCGCACAGGCGCAGTTCGCGGGCTCGCCGATGGTCGTCGTCGGCGGCCGCGCGCCGCAGGGCCGGTGGGGCACCGGCGCCCTCCAGGAGCTCGACCAGCCGCCGATCTTCGCGCCCGTCTCCAAGCTCGCGCGCACCATCCCGACCGCCGGCGAGGTGCTTGACGGCATGCACGACGCGTTCGTCACCGCGGGCTCCTCGCACCGCGGGCCGGTCTTCGTCGACGTCCCCATGGACGAGCTCTTCAACAGCGCCACTGGCACGGTGCCGACAATCGGGCCGCTGCGCGGTGCCGACCCGGACCCCGACGCGGTGACCGCGATCGCCGGGCTGCTCGCCGCGGCGAGCCGGCCGGTGCTGATCCTCGGCACCGACGTGTGGGCCGACCACGCGGAGGAGGCGGCGCTGCGCTTCGTCGAGTCCGCCGGTGTCCCCACGATCACCAACGGCATGGGCCGCGGCGTCGTGCCAGGAGGCCACCCGCTGCTGGTCACCAAGGCGCGCAGCCAGGCGCTGAAGGGCGCCGACCTGGTGGTCGTCGTCGGCACGCCCCTGGACTTCCGGCTCGGGTACGGCGTCTTCGGCGAGGCGCGCGTCGTGCACGTCGCCGACTCCCCCGGCCAGGTGTCGACGCATGCCGAGCTCGCGGGCTCCGTGTCGGGCGACCTGTCCTCGGTCTTCGACGGGCTGCTCGCCGCCCTGGGCGGCCACGACTGGTCGACGTGGGTCGTCGACCTGCAGGCCGGCGTCGCTGCTGCGATCGAGCGCGATGCCGCACTGCTCGGCGCCGAGGCCGACCCGATCCACCCCGCCCGCATCTACGGCGAGCTGCTGCCCCGGCTCGCCGAGGACGCGGTCGTGATCGGCGACGGCGGCGACTTCGTCAGCTTCGCCGGCAAGTTCGTCGAGCCGAAGCGGCCCGGCGGCTGGCTCGACCCCGGGCCCTACGGGTGCCTCGGTGCCGGGCTCGGCGCCGCCATCGCCGCTCGGATCGCCCGACCCTCCTCGCAGGTCGTGCTGCTCCTCGGCGACGGCGCCGCCGGCTTCTCGCTGATGGACGTCGACACCCTGGTCCGGCACAACCTGCCGGTCGTCATGGTGATGGGCAACAACTCCGCCTGGGGCCTGGAGAAGGGCCCGATGCAGATGCTCTACGGCTACGACGTGATCGCCGACCTCGCCCCGCGCACGGCGTACGACGAGGTCGTGCGCGCGCTCGGCGGCGCCGGCGAGACGGTGACCGACCCCCGCCAGATCGGCCCGGCCCTGGACCGCGCCTTCGCCTCGGGCGTGCCCTACCTGGTCAACGTGATCACCGACGTCGAGGCCGTCTACCCGCGGGCCAGCTTCGGTGTCTGAGCGCCACGCCGTCGCGGTCCGGCGCGCCCGGCCCGAGGACCTCGAGGCGGTCGGCGAGATCACGGTGGCGGCGTACGCGGAGTTCACCGAGGGCCCCGAGGACGGCTACATCGCCCTGCTGGGCGACGCCGCCCGGCGCGACCGCGAGGCCGAGCTGTGGGTCGCGGAGATCGACGGCGTCGTGGTCGGCAGCGTGACCATCGCGCCGCTCGGCTCGGCGTGGCGCGAGATCGCCGCGGACGACGAGGGTGAGTTCCGGATGCTGTCGGTCTCCCCGACCGCGCGCAGGCGCGGCGTGGGCGACGCGCTCGCGCGCCTGGTCGACGACCACTTCCGCGACCTCGGGTGTCGCGGCATCGTGCTGTCCAGCCTCGCGCAGATGACCTCGGCGCACCGGATCTACGAGCGGCTGGGCTACCACCGGGTGCCCGAGCGGGACTGGTCACCGGCTCCCGGCGTCGACCTGCTCGCCTTCGCGAAGGAGCTGTAGTGGACGCGACCCTGAGCTTCACGGTCACCGACGAGGACACCGCGATCGCCGTCGGCTCCGGCTCGCTGCCGGTGCTGGGCACGCCGCGGCTGCTGGCGTGGTGCGAGGCGGCGACCTGCGCCGCGATCGAGCCGTCGCTCCCGGCCGGGGCGACGAGCGTCGGCACCCGCGTCGAGCTGGAGCACCTGGCTGCCAGCGCGGTCGGGCAGCAGGTCGAGGTGACCGCCTCCTCGACGTACGTCGACGGACGGCTGCACCGCTTCACCGTCGCCGCCCGCAACCTGGTGGACGGTGCGGGCGGGAAGGTCGTCGCCACCGGCGAGGTCACCCGCGTCGTCGTCGACGTCGAGCGGTTCCTGAGCCGGATTTCACCTCAGCCCTGACGTTTGAGAGGATGGTCGTTGGCCCCCGGGCCAGACTCGTCTCGATCAGGAGGAACACCATGGGCAAGACCGGCCGCAAGCGCCGCGCTCGCAAGAAGAAGGGCGCGAACCACGGCAAGCGCCCCAACGCCTGAGCGCAGCATCATCGACTGATCCCTCGAACCGCCCGGTTCGGGGGATCTTTCGCATCTCCGGGGTGCGACATGGTGGCGCCATGGTGGTCCTCGTCCCTCGACAGATCCGGATGACCGGCATGACCGGGTCGGTCCCCTACTACGGTGGCCGCTTCACGCCCCGCCAGGCGTACGCCGCGTCGCACCCGCCGCCGCGGGCACCGGCCGCACCGCCGCCGGCGGACCCTCAGGCGAGCCTGGCCGCGCTCGACCGGCTGCTGGCCGAGGGTGTCATCACCGCGCAGGAGCACGACGACCTGCGCGCCCGAATCGCAGGCCGATGAGCGCTCCCGTGCAGGTCCTCGTCGTCGGCTTCGAGGAGCCGTCGTTCTCCGGAGCCGTGGTCGCGGAGCTGGACCGGCTGCGCGACGCCGGCGTGGTCCGGCTCGTCGACGTCCTGCTGGTGCGCCGGGACGAGGACGGCACGTTCGACACCCTTCCGGCTCCGGAGGGAGCAGACCCGGGACTCGGCGAGATCGTCGCGAGGGTCCTCGGCACCGAGGACGGCGACACCGTCGACGGCGCGTCCTGGTCGCTCAGTGACGCCGTGCCACCGGGCGGCCTGGCCGCTGTCGCGCTCCTGGAGCACCTGTGGGCGGAGCCGCTGGTCGGCGCGATCAGCGCCGCAGGGGGCCAGCCGCTCGCCGAGCTCTGGCTCCCACCCGAGGACCGGGCTCGTCTCTAGGGATCAGCCCTCGGTGACCTGGATCTGGACCTGGACCTCGCGGATCCGGAAGAGCACCCGCTCGCGCAGGTCGTCGGGCGCCACCTCGGCGCAGGAGCGCGCGACCACCGACTTCACGGTGCGCTGCAGGTCGTACTTCTCCAGGCACGGGTTGCAGGTGTCGAGGTGCACGCGGACCGCGGAGCAGTCCGCCTCGTCGAGCTCGTTGTCGATGAAGTAGACGATCCGGTCGAGGAACTCGGCGCAGTCGGCTGCCGACGGCTCGCTGCCCGTCGGGTGCGGGTGGTCGTGGCTCATGACCCGTTCCCCTCGCGTCCGACGGTGAGCAGGTCGTTGTCGCGCACGTAGTCCGAGAGCAGGTCGCGCAGCTGGCGCCGGCCCCGGTGCAGCCGGGACATGACGGTGCCGATCGGGGTGTCCATGATCTCGGCGATCTCCTTGTAGGCGAAGCCCTCGACGTCGGCGAGGTAGACCGCGAGCCGGAACTCCTCGGGCAAACGCTGCAGCGCGTCCTTCACCTCGGAGTCGGGCAGGTGCTCGAGCGCCTCGGTCTCGGCGGACCGGAGCCCGGTCGAGGCGTGCGACTCGGCGCGGTGGAGCTGCCAGTCCTCGACGTCCTCGGACATCGACTGCTGCGGCTGCCGCTGCTTCTTGCGGTAGTTGTTGATGAACGTGTTGGTCAGGATGCGGTAGAGCCAGGCCTTGAGGTTGGTGCCGGGCCGGAACTGGTGGAAGGAGGAGTACGCCTTGGCGTAGGTCTCCTGCACCAGGTCCTCCGCGTCCGCCGGGTTGCGGGTCATCCGCATGGCGGCGGAGTAGAGCTGGTCGAGGAAGGGCAGCGCCTCCCGCTCGAAGCGAGCAGAGCGGTCGGCCTCGGACTCGGTCGCCACATCGATGGATGCGGGGTCGACCTCGGGGTCCAGGGTGGGTACGACGGCCTCTGGGGTCGTCTCAACAGGGTCAGTCATCGTCTCCCAGACTAGCCCCGTGGGGCGTTCAAGCACGGCCTGCATGGTGGAAGAACGCGACGGGCCCCCTGCTCATTCCCCTCGGGCAGCGCCGCCGGCGACCTCGCGCACGATCCACTCCAGCGTGGACTCGACGATGATCCCCATCGCCTCCGCCTCGGTCAGCCCCGAGCTCTTCGGCACCTTGAAGCCGTGGTCGGCGGCCGGCACGACGGCCAGGTCGAGGTCGGTCGGGAACTCCTCGGGGCGCCCGAACGTGTCCCGCTCCCCCTGGACGACCAGCGTCGGCACCCGGGCTGCGCGCAGCTCGGGCAGCCGCGACTTCTCGGGCTTGCCGGGCGGATGCAGGGGGAACGCCAGCGCGAGGCAGCCCGACGCGCCCAGCTGCTTGGCGCAGCGCGCGGCCGAGCGGGCGCCGGCCGACCGGCCACCCACGACCAGCGGGGTCCGCGTCTTGAGCGCGTTCGCGGCGGCGACCAGCCCCGCGTCGAGCGTCGCCGGCGGCGTGGCCACCTTGCGCCCGGCGACCTTCCACGGCTGCTCCAGCAGCACCACGGTCACGCCGTTGCGGGGCAGGTCCGCGCCGAGCGCGGCCAGGTCGCGGCTGTCGATGCCGCCGCCGGCCCCGTGGCTGAGCAGCAGGGTCGCGACCGCGCCGCGCGCCCGTCGTACGACGAGGCGCGCCTCGCCGTGCGGGGTGTCGATCCGGCGCTCCTCCGCGGTGACCATCAGGACCCTTCCAGCGGCAGGGGCTCGAGCAGCTCCGGCCCGTTGTTGCGGACGTTGCTGACCAGCGTCGAGACCGGGTAGGCCTCGAGCCGCCCGGGCGCCGCCGGGACCAGGAGGCCGACGTCGCCGCCGACCCGGGGGTCGAGCCAGTCGGCCCAGCGGTCCCGCTCGACCATCAGCGGCATCCGGTCGTGGATGTGGCCGACGGAGTCCTCGGCCTCGGTCGTGATCACCGTGCAGGTCCAGCGGAAGCGGTCCGGGTCGTCCTCGGCCTTGTCGGGGTCGCGCCAGATCTCGTACAGCCCGGCCATCGCGAGCACGCCGTGGTCCTGCGGCCGGATGAAGAAGGGCTGCTTGCGCGGCTTGCCCGACTTCGTCAGGTCGTCGGTCGGGTACCACTCGAAGTAGCCGTCGGCCGGGAGCAGGCAGCGCCGGGCAGCGAAGGCCCGCTTGTAGGCCGGCTTCTCGGCCACCGTCTCCATCCGGGCGTTGATCATCCGGTTGCCGATCGAGGCCTCCTTGGCCCACGACGGGATCAGACCCCAGGTCAGGACACGGAGCTGGCGCTGCGGCGGCTCCAGGCTGTCCTTGCTGGGCGGCCTCTCCACGACGGCGTACACCTCCTTGGTGGGCGCCACGTTGTAGTCGGCCTCGAGGGCGTCCTGGATCCGGCTCTCCACGATGTCGAACTCGTCGACGAGGTCCTCCGGGCGCCGACTCGACGCGTAGCGGCCGCACATGCGGGCCACTCTAGAGGGGCCGTCGGACAGCGATGCTCAGATGCGGGTGAGCTCGTCCAGGAGGTCGGCGACGGCGGCGTCGGAGACGGGCAGCCCCTCGATCCAGACCCGGGGCCGCGGCGGGGCGCCGGTCTCCAGCATCCGCATCAACAGGTCCAGGCGCCGGGCCAGGCGGTCGTCGCGGTCGACGAGGACCACCACGCGCCCGGGGGCGACGTGCCCGATGGTCTCCCGGCCGGGGAAGACCCCGCGAACGACAGCCCCGAGCTGCGCGTCCTCCATCGCACGGGCGAGTGGCTCGCCGAGCTGCTCGGCGTCGTGCGCAGCGTCGGCGACCACGACGACCAGGGCGTGCGTCTCGGCCGCAGGACCGGCCCGGTGCACGTCGCCGATGCAGGTCCGCAGGTGCGCGAGGCTGGCCAGCCCGGTCAGCGGGTCGGCGCACCCGAGCCCGTGCACGTAGCCGAGGGTCGCGTCGCTCCAGGCCACCGCGAGCGCCCGGAGCTCGGCGTGCTCCGGCTCGGACCCGCGGACCAGGCGCCACGCGGTGGCGAGGTCGTCCAGGGCCTCGGCGAGCGAGACACCGTCACGGGCGAGCACCCCGCCGAGCACCTCGCAGGCAGGGACCGAACCCGATCCCGAAGCAAGGGCTTCCCCCACTGCCTCGAAGCGCGGCGGCAGTGCCGCTCTCTGCTCCGAGGACAGTTCCCGCCCTGCTTCGGGATCGCCCGTGGTCGAGCTACGCCTGCGCGTTGCCATCCAGTCCACGGTGGCTCCCCCTTGGTTCCGGTCTGCCGGCGATGAGACGCCGGTCACCGGGCGGCATGACGCGGCTTCTCGCGATTCGCAGAAATCTTTTCGGGAGCGGGCGCGTCGCCTTTCGCGCGCTCGCGCGTTGGGCAGACGTGGGCCCCTCCGTCTCGACCCTCGACGAGCGCAGCGACGCCGAGCTGATCTCGGCCGTCCGCGCCGGGGACGTCGCGGCGTACGGCGAGCTCTTCGCCCGCCACGTCGACGCCGCCCGACGGCTGGGCCGCCAGCTCGTGCCGGGCCCCGACGTCGACGACCTGGTCTCCGAGGCCTTCACCAAGGTGCTCGGCGTCCTCCAGCGCGGCGGCGGCCCCGACCTGGCGTTCCGCGCCTACCTGCTGACCGCTGTCCGCCGGGTGCACGTCGACCGGATCCGGGCGGCTTCGCGGCTGCACACGACCGACGACCTGACGCCGTTCGACCCCGGAGTGCCGTTCCGCGACACCGCCGTCGAGGGCTTCGAGAGCGCGGCGGCCGCGCGTGCGTTCGCCTCGCTTCCGGAGCGGTGGCAGCTGGTCCTGTGGCACACCGAGGTGGAGGAGCAGAAGCCGGCCGAGGTCGCGCCCCTGCTGGGCATGACCCCGAACGCCGTCTCGGCCCTCGCCTACCGCGCTCGCGAGGGGCTGCGGCAGGCCTACCTGTCGATGCACGCGGGCGACCTCGACGACGACGCCTGCGAGCGGACCCGCGCCGAGCTCGGCGCCTACGTGCGTGGTGGCCTCTCCCGGCGCGACGCGACGCGCGTCGAGCAGCACCTGCAGGAGTGCCGTGCCTGCACCGCGCTCTACCTCGAGCTCATCGAGGTCAACTCCAACCTCCGCGCCCTGCTGGCCCCGCTCCTGCTGGGCGGTGCCGCGGCGGCGTACGTCGCAGCCGGCGGCGCCACCGCGACGGGCGTCGCTCACGGCGTCCTGCTGCTGCTCGGCCGGGGTCGCGACGCCGTCCTCGCCCACGGCCCCACGGCAGCGGTGGCCGGCGCTGCCGCGGCGGCGGTCGTCGCGGGCTCGGTGATCACGTTCAACCAGGACCGCGACGGCCGACCCAGCGCCGACGACGCCCCGTCGATCAGCGGCCCCTCCGTCGCGGGATCGCCGTCCACCCGACCGGGCGACGACCGGCCGGTGCGCCGCAAGGGTGCCGACACGGGGCAGCCCACCGGCGCGCAGGCGACCCCGAGCGCGCCGGCCGGGAGCGCGGCCCCGGACGCCGCAGCCCCGGACGCCCCGCCCGCCGGTTCGACCGGCGCGCCCACGACCGGTCCCTCGGCCGGGCCCACGGTGGCCCCGGCGCCCCCACCGACCCTGGCCCCCAGCCAGCCGCCGGCCCCGTCGCCGACACAGCCGTCGACGCCGTCGCTGGTCGACCTGACCGCCCGCGTCTCGGCCGGGCCCGACGGTCTCGGGGTCGGCCTCGGCCTCGGGCTGGGGGGCGTCACCGTCGTCCCGGACACCACGGTGGGAGTGCCGTTGCCGCCGGTGGGGTAAACACGAGTCATGACCGTCAGCAGACTCATCGCCCGCCCGATGCTCGCGTCGATCTTCGTGGTCGGCGCCGCGACCGCCCTCAAGAACGCCACCGGAACCGCGGCCAAGGCCGACCCGGTCACCTCCCGTCTCGTGCCGCTGGCAAAGAAGGCCGGGATCCCGCTGCCGGAGGACCCCGAGACCCTCGTCAAGCTCAACGCCGGCGTGCAGATCGCCGCCGGGCTCGCGCTCGCCACCGGTCGCGCTCCGCGGCTCTCGGCGGCCGTGCTCGCCGCGTCGCTCGTCCCCACCACGGCAGCCGGACACCGCTTCTGGGAGTCCGAGGACGACGCCACCCGCACCCAGCAGCGGCTGCACTTCTTCAAGAACGTCTCGCTCGTCGGCGGCCTGATCATCGCCGCGGGCGACACCGAGGGTCGGCCGGGCGTCGCCTGGCGGGCCCGCCACGGCGTCCGCGACGCGCGCCGCGAGGCCAAGCGCCTGGCCCACGACGCCCGCCGTGAGGCGAAGCTGGCCCGGGCCCGCATCGGCTGAGCCCGACGCCACTAGGGTTGCCGGTGTGACCGACGTACGTGACCCCTGGCCGGCGCCGCGCGCCGCCCACCCCGTCGACGCGGTCGTGTCGCTGCCCGGCAGCAAGTCGCTCACCAACCGCGCGCTGGTGCTGGCGTCGGTCGCCGACGGCCCCTCCGTCGTACGACGGGCGCTGCGCTCGCGCGACACGACGCTGATGGCGCAGGCGCTGACCTCGCTCGGCGCCGTCGTCGACACCTCCGGCGACGACTGGGTCGTCACGCCGGCCGCGTTCGCCGGCGACGCCACCGTGGACTGCGGCCTGGCCGGCACCGTCATGCGCTTCGTGCCGCCGGTGGCCGGGCTGTCGACGGGCACGGTCGCCTTCGACGGCGACCCGCACATGCGCACGCGGCCGATCGGCGAGATCCTCGGCGCCCTGCGCACCCTCGGCGTCCAGGTCGACGGCGACGCGCTGCCGTTCGCGGTCCGCGGGTCGGGCGCCGTACGCGGAGGCACGGTCGTGGTCGATGCGTCGTCGTCGTCCCAGTTCATCTCCGCCCTGCTGCTCGCGGGTGCCCGGTACGACGAGGGCGTCGACGTGCGCCACGACGGCAAGCCCGTGCCCTCGCTCCCCCACATCGACATGACGGTCGCGATGCTGCGCGAGCACGGCGTCGAGGTCGACGACGCCGACGCCAACCGCTGGGCGGTCGCTCCCGGCACGATCAAGGCCGTCGACCACCTCATCGAGCCCGACCTCTCGAACGCCGCGCCGTTCCTGGCCCTGGCGGCGGTCTCCGGCGGCACCGTGACGGTGCGCGACTGGCCGCGGTCCACGACGCAGCCCGGGGACTCGCTGCGCGACATCCTGACGACGATGGGCTGCGAGGTCGAGCTGGGCGATGACGGGCTGCGCGTGACGGGCAGCGGCACGCTGCTCGGCATCGACGCCGACCTGCACGACGTCGGTGAGCTGACGCCGGCGATCGCGGCCCTCTGCGCGCTGGCCGACGGGCCCTCCCACCTGCGCGGGATCGCGCACATCCGCGGCCACGAGACCGACCGGCTCGCCGCCCTGGCGACCGAGCTGAGCGGCCTCGGTGCCGACGTCACCGAGCACCCGGACGGCCTGAGCATCGAGCCCGCTCCCCTGCGGTCCGGCGTGTTCCACACCTACGCCGACCACCGGATGGCGCACGCCGGCGTGATCATCGCCGCCGCCGTCGACGGCGTGCTGGTGGAGAACATCGAGACGACCGGCAAGACGTTCCCCGACTTCGCGGGCTTCTGGTCGGGACTCATCACCTCATGACCGGCCGGTACTCCGACCAGGACGTCGAGCACTACGACCGTCCGCGTCGACGTACCCGCCCCCGCACCAAGGACCGGCCCACCTACGACGACGCGGTCGACGCCGTCGTCGTCACTGTCGACCGGGGCCGCTACACGCTGCTCCTCGACGGTCACAAGGTGATGGCGATGAAGGCGCGGCCCCTGGGCCGCAAGGGCGTCGTGGTCGGCGACCGGGTCCGGGTGGTCGGCGACACCACCGGGGACGACGGGTCGCTGGCGCGGATCGTCGAGGTGCACGAGCGCGCGACGACGCTGCGTCGTACGGCGGACGACGACGACCCGGTCGAGCGCGTCATCGTCTCCAACGCCGACCAGCTCGTCGTCGTCACCGCCCTCGCCGACCCCGAGCCCCAGCCCCGGCTGATCGACCGCGCCCTGGTGGCGGCGTACGACGCGGGCATGCAGCCGCTGCTGTGCCTGACGAAGGCCGACCTGGCGGACCCCGAGACCCTGCTGGTGACCTACCGCTCGCTGGGGGTCCCCTGGGTGGTCACGCAGCTCAAGGGGCCGGGCGGCGGCGACCTGGCCGAGCTCCGCGAGCGGCTGGACGGCCGGACCAGCGTGCTCGTGGGCTCCAGCGGCGTCGGCAAGTCCACCCTGGTCAACGCGCTGGTGCCGACCGCCTCCCGCGACGTCGGGCACGTCAACGCGGTGACCGGGCGCGGCCGGCACACGTCGACGTCGGCCTTCATGCTCGAGCTGCCCGGCCAGGACGACGGACCGAGCGCGGGGTGGATCATCGACACGCCCGGCATCCGCTCGTTCGGGCTCGCGCACGTCGAGCCGGAGCACCTGATCGAGGCGTTCCCCGACCTCGACGAGATGACCGAGGACTGCCCGCGCGGCTGCACCCACGGCGCCGACGAGCCCGAGTGCGGGCTCGACGAGGCGGTCGAGGCCGGCACGGCCGACCCGCTGCGGGTGGAGTCGTTCCGGCGGCTGCTGGCCGCCCGGAGCGAGCCCGCCTACTGACACCCGTCCGGGGACGCTCCCGATATCCGGTGGCGGCCGACCGAGGCAGGCGTCAGGGTCGGGGCATGACCGACACCAGCACGGGTCCGAGCAGCGACTACTGGGACGCCGAGACCGCCGCGGCGTACGACGAGAGCTCGGCCTTCATGTTCGAGCCGTCCGTGCTCGACCCGACCGTCGACCTGCTCGCCGCGCTGGCGGGGGGCGGGCGCGCCCTCGAGCTGGCCATCGGGACCGGCCGGGTGGCGCTCCCCCTCATCGACCGCGGCGTCGCGGTGGACGGCATCGAGCTGTCCCAGCCGATGGTGGACGAGCTGCACCGCAAGCGGTCCGACGTGCCCGTCGTGGTCGGCGACATGGCGACCGCCGTCGCACCGGGCGAGGACTACTCCCTCGTCTACGTCGTGTGGAACAGCCTCGGCAACCTGCGCACCCAGGCCGAGCAGGTCGCGTGCTTCCGCAACGCCGCTCGTCACCTCAGGCCGGGCGGGCGCTTCGTGGTCGAGCTCTGGATCCCAGGAATCCGGCGATTCCCGCCCGGCCAGGCCGCCGTCCCGTTCCACGTCGGCGAGCGCCACGTCGGGTTCGACACCTACGACATGGCCACCCAGCAGGGCACGTCGCACCACTACACGCGTCAGCCCGACGGCACCGTGGCCTACGGAGCCAGCAACTTCCGCTACGCCTGGCCGGCCGAGCTCGACCTGATGGCCCAGCTCGCCGGTCTCGAGCCGGAGCGTCGTACGGCGGACTGGGCGGGCGCACCCTTCACGAACGACAGCGAGAGCCACGTGTCGGTGTGGCGCAAGCCCCAGACCGTGGGAGACGTGCCCTAGGGTGCGACTCCTTATCCGGCGCCGTCGCGAGCGGGGTTTCGCGCCGTATCTGGCAAGGCGGAGGTGCGATGGCGGGCCGGAGGCCCGTCGAGTCGCCGACAACGCCGCCAGATCGGATGTGAAAGCCCGCGTAGCAGGCGCTTCCGGATAAGGAGACGTGCCCTAGCCCCACACCGCGCGGGCGCCGGCCTCGCCGGTCAGGAAGACCAGGACCAGCGTCGCGATCGCGGCGACGCCCAGCAGCACGTCGAGCACGACCCGCAGCGCGCCGGTGCGCGTCGCGAACCACCCGGCCGCCAGGGCGATGACGCCGAAGGCGATCGTCACCCAGAGCAGCTGACGGGCGCGGTCCTCGTGGGTCTGGACCTGCGGGCTGGTGCGCAGCTCGGGCTTGTGCTGCAGGAAGTTGTTGCCGGTGAGGTAGGCCGCGACGATCGACGCGGTCGCGACCAGGGCCAGCGCCACCATCGGCCAGCGCAGCTTGACGCGCCACCTCGGCACGAGGAACGCGAGTGCGGTGAGGGCGGCGATCGGGCCGAAGATGACCGCTGCGTGCACCACGAGGGGGTGCAACGGGAGTCCGTTGATCTCCATAGGTGAAGGTTGCACCACGTTCATGAGAGTCGATGAGAATAGTGTGAGGTCGTGCCGACGAATTCCACGGACTACACCGACGACCTGCGCCTCGCGCACGTCCTGGCCGACGACGCCGACTCGATCAGCGAGAGCCGCTTCAAGGCGCTCGACCTGCACGTGATGAGCAAGCCGGACCTCACGCCCGTCACCGACGCCGACCAGGCCGTCGAGGAGAGCATCCGCCGGACGCTGTCCCGGGCCCGCTCACGAGACGCGATCACCGGCGAGGAGCAGGGCTCCACCGGGCACAGCCAGCGGCGCTGGATCATCGACCCGATCGACGGCACCAAGAACTTCGTGCGCGGCGTGCCCGTGTGGGCCACCCTGATCTCCCTCGTCGTCGACGACGAGGTCGTCCTCGGCGTCGTCTCCGCGCCGCTGCTCCAGCGCCGCTGGTGGGCGTCGAAGGGCAACGGCGCCTGGACCGGCCGGTCCCTGCTCAAGGCGACCCGCTGCCAGGTCTCCGACGTACGCCGGCTCGAGGACGCCTCGCTGTCCTACTCCTCCCTCTCGGGCTGGGACGAGCGGGACCGGCTCGACGACTTCGAGTCGCTGATGCGTCGCTGCTGGCGCACCCGGGCGTACGGCGACTTCTGGTCCTACATGCTGCTCGCCGAAGGCGCCGTCGACCTGGCCGCCGAGCCCGAGCTCGAGGTCTACGACATGGCCGCGCTCGACATCATCGTGCGCGAGGCGGGCGGACGGTTCACGTCGCTGGACGGCACCGACGGGCCGTTCGGCGGCAACGCGCTCGCCTCGAACGGACACCTCCACGAGGCCGCGCTGTCCTTCCTCGGCTCGCTCCCCGATGACGACGACGACCCCGACTCGCGCCGGTCGGGGCCGGGCTCGGTGTCCGACCTGCGCGCGCACCGCCGCGACTGAGACCTCTGTACGTGTGACCGGGCTCACGAGTACCGTCGGTGCATGCGGATCGGTGACGTTCTCAGTGCCAAGGCCTCCCAGGAGGTCGTGACGATCAGCCCCGACGCGGGCGTGCGCGAGCTGGTCGCCAAGCTCGCCGAGCACAACGTGGGCGCACTGATCGTCAGCGCCGACGGCGCCGCGCTCGACGGCATCGTCAGCGAGCGCGACGTGGTCCGTCACCTGCACAGCGACGGGACCGTCGTGAACAACACGGTCGCCGCGATTATGACCGCGGTCGTCGCGACGTGCGACAAGGACACCGAGGTCGACGAGCTCATGAAGCTGATGACCGAGCGCCGGATCCGCCACGTCCCCGTGGTCCACGACGACCGCCTGATCGGGATCATCAGCATCGGCGACGTCGTCAAGCACCGCATCGACCAGCTGGAGTTCGAGCGCGACCAGCTCGACAGCTACGTGCACCAGACCTGAGCTGGGAGACGTGAGCCCGGCCGGCGGGCTCAGCCGTCGCGCTCGGCGAGCACCAGCGCGAGGTCGTCGTTCATGCCGCCGGCGTACGCCGTGACGTGGGCGACCAGCCGGTCCACCGCCTCCTGGACGGTGCCGTCCGCGAGCTCGTCGGCGTAGTCGTCGAGCGGGAAGAACTCGCCGCTGTCGTCACGTGCCTCGACCAGGCCGTCGGTGTAGAACAGCATCCGCGCGCCTCGGGGCCACGGGTGCTCGCTGATCGTCGGCAGCGACCCCATGCCCAGCGGCACGGTCGGCTCACCGGTGTCGACCTCGGTCGCCGACCCCTCCCGCACCAGCAGCGGCGGGTGGTGCCCGCAGTTGGCAGCGTGACGCGATCCCCCTGGAACTGCCCGACGATCGCGGTCACGAACTCCTCGTCGTCGAGCATCCGGCCCATGGTCGCGTCGATCTGCCGCGCCATCGCCGCCGGGTCGGGCTCGGTGAACGCCGCCGCCCGGAACGCGCCGAGCACCGCCGTCGCCGTCTGCACGGCCTCGAGCCCCTTGCCACGCACGTCGCCGACGATGACGCGCACGCCGAACGGCGTCTCCGCGACCTCGTACAGGTCGCCCCCGACCATCGCCTCGGCGGTGGCCGAGACGTAGCGAGCGGCGAGGCCGACCGAGCCGATGACGGTCGGGATGCTCCGCAGCACCGCACGCTGCGCGGTCTCCGCGATCACGGTCATCCGCTGGAGCCGGTCCTCGCGGCGCTCGCGGAGGGCGGCGTTCTGCACCGCGACCAGGCCGAGGACCGCGCACAGCAGGATCCTGGTGAACCAGTCGAACGTCCCGCCGTTGCCCAACCAGGTTGCGGACAGGAAGGCGCACGCGACCGCAGCACCGGCGACCACCGCCGTACGCCGCGCGGAGGTCAGCAGGCTCGCGACGATCGCGGAGCCGGCGAAGATCGCGATCAGCTGGGCCGGGGTCGTCATCGAGAGCAGGACCAGGACGGCCAGCACGCCGAACCCGACGACGAGGCCGAGGTCGGAGCCGCGCCGGGGAGAGGTCACCCGCTCATCCTTCCAGGCCGGGCGGCCGATCGGTGACTTCGGGGTGTCCTAGGGTGGTGGTCATGGACAAGCCCGAGATCGAGTTCCCCGACTTCGACCCGCCCGCCGACCTCGTCATCACCGAGATCACCGAGGGCTCCGGCGAGGAGGCTGCGGCCGGCTCGAACGTCTCCGTGCACTACGTCGGCGTCGCCCACTCGACGGGCGAGGAGTTCGACGCGTCGTACAACCGCGGCGCCCCGCTGCAGTTCCGCCTCGGCATCGGTCAGGTCATCGCCGGCTGGGACCAGGGCGTGCAGGGCATGAAGGTCGGCGGTCGTCGTCAGCTCGTGATCCCGCCGCACCTGGGGTACGGCGACCGCGGCGCCGGGGCCGTCATCAAGCCCGGCGAGACGCTGATCTTCGTCGTGGACCTCATCGGGGTCAGCTAGGCGTCACCAGGGCAGGCCGTCGTCGGCGGTCTCGTCGGCGACGCGCGCCGACTGCGGGCCGAGCGTGACGACGTCGCCCAGCACCAGCTGGCGACCTCGTCGTGTCTCCACATCGCCGTTGACCAGCACCTGCCCGTCCTGGATGACCGGCTTGGCCTCCGCCCCGCTCTCCACCAGGTTGGCGAGCTTGAGGAACTGACCGAGCCGGATCGACTGGTCGCGGATGGCTACGTCGTACGGCTCGGGCATGGGGCCATTGTGCTCCGCCCGCACCAGGGTCAGCCGATCAGCACGCTCACCGTGTGGATCAGCACGCCCACCAGGCCACCGACGATGGTGCCGTTGATCCGGATGAACTGCAGGTCGCGGCCGACCTGGAGCTCGATGCGGCGCGAGGCCTCCTTGCCGTCCCAGCGGTCGACCGTGTGGGTGATGACGGCGGTGAGCTCGGCGCCGTACCGCTCGACGGCGAAGACCGCCGCGTCCGCGGCGAGGCCGTCGAAGCGGGCGCGCAGCACCGGGTCGGACACGACGCGCTGGGCGAACGCCGCGACCTCGTCGGTGATCCGGGCCCGCAGCGCGCCGTCCGGGTCGGCGAGGGAGGACTGGATGCTGCGGCGCAGCGCGTTCCAGAGCGAGACGCCGGAGGCGACGACCTGGGGTTGGTCCAGCAGCCGGGCCTTGAGCCGCTCGGTCCGCTCCTGGGTGTCGGCGTCGTGCAGCAGGTCCTGCGCGAGCTGGCCGAGCATCGAGTCGAGCGCGATCCGGGCGTGGTGACGCGGGTCGTGCCGGATGTCGTCGACCCAGCTGACCAGCTCGCGGTGCAGCCGTGAGATGACCGCGTCGTTGAGGCGGGTCGGCGCCCACCACGGCGCCCGCTCGCCCAGGATCTCGGCGACCGCCTCGGGGTTGGCGACCAGCCAGCCGTGCAGCTCGTCGAGGGTGAGGTCGACCAGGCCGTGGTGCAGGTCGTCGCGGATCGTCTCCTCGAGCAGGCTGCCGAGCAGCGGCGCGATCGGCTCCTCGTGGAAGCGCGGCACCAGCACGTCGCGCACCAGCTCCTCCACGTGCTCGTCGCGGATCCGGCCCAGCCCGATCACGGCGACGTCGGCGACCTCGTCCACGGCCCGCCGCGCATGCGCGGGTACGGCGAGCCACCGGCCGACCCGCATCGAGATCGTCGCCGCGTCGACCCGGTCGCGGATGATCTCCTCCTGGAGGAAGTTCTCCCCCACGAACTCCTCGAGCGAGCGACCCAGCTCGTCCTTGCGCCGCGGGATCAGGGCCGTGTGCGGGATCGGCAGCCCCAGCGGGCGCTTGAAGAGCGCGGTGACCGCGAACCAGTCCGCGATCGCGCCCACCATCGACGCTTCGGCGCCGGCGTTGACGAAGCCCCAGAAGCCGTGGCGGCCGAGGGTGGCGACGTACACCACTGCCGCCAGCAGCAGCAGCCCGACCGCGAGCGAGCGCATCCGGCGGAGCCCCCGTCGGCGGCGCTGGTCGGCGTCGGGGTCGGGCGTGATCATCGTCAGCGTGGCAGTCATGTCCCGCCCATCCTTCCCCATTCGGCCCAACCCAGGCCGGGGTGAGAGGATCCCCCTCATGCCTCGCACCGTCATCACCTTCGGCACGTTCGACGTCTTCCACGTCGGGCACCTCAGGGTGATCGAGCGCGCCGCCGCACTCGGCGACCGTCTGGTCGTCGGCGTCTCGGCCGACGAGCTCAACCTCCGCAAGAAGGGCCGCGAGCCGGTCTTCAGCCAGGCCGAGCGGCTCGCGATCGTTGCCGCGCTCAAGCCCGTCGACGAGGTCTTCGTCGAGGAGAGCCTCGAGCTCAAGCGCGACTACATCCAGCAGTTCGGCGCCGACGTCCTGGTCATGGGCGACGACTGGGAGGGCCGCTTCGACGAGTTCCGCGACATCTGCGAGGTCGTCTACCTGACCCGTACGCCGGCGATCTCGACGACCGCGCTGATCGAGAAGATCTCCGCCGGCAGCTGAGCTCCCACCGGGGTGCGAGTGGCCCAACCAGGCAGGGTCGGATTGGCCCTGCGCAGGGTGCCCCGCCGGCCCTAGGTTTGCCGCGTGACCACCGCTCTCACACCCGACCCGATCCCGGTCGACGACCCCGTGACCCGGGGCGGTCTCGGCGTCCCCCAGGGCGCCGCCCTGACCCTCGGAGCCGTGCTCGGCACCGGCGTGATCTCGCTGCCCGGACTGGCCGCGCACGAGGCCGGGCCGGCGTCGCTGGTCGCCTGGATCGCGCTGGTGCTGCTGTCGGTGCCTCTCGCGACGACCTTCGCCGCGCTGGGTGCGCGCTACCCCGACGGCGGGGGCGTCGCGACGTACGCCCGGCGTGCGTTCGGTGGCCGGGTCGCCACGGTGACCGGCTGGTGCTTCTACTTCGCGATCCCGCTCGGCGCGCCCGCGGCGGCGGGCTTCGCCGGCGCGTACGTCGCCGACAGCCTCGGCGGTGGCCGGCAGACCCAGCTGCTCACGTCGGGGCTGCTCATCGGCACCGTTGCGATCATGAACTGGTACGGCGTCCGTGTCTCGGGCCGCGTCCAGCTGGTCATCGCCGCCACCCTGGCCGTCCTCCTGCTGGTCGCCACCGCCGTCTCGC
The DNA here is from genome assembly GCF_001425175.1 of Nocardioides sp. Root1257. GTDB lineage: Bacteria > Actinomycetota > Actinomycetes > Propionibacteriales > Nocardioidaceae > Nocardioides. The sequence goes on from NZ_LMDV01000008.1 coordinate 113,643, forward strand.
TCCCCCACGCGAGCACGGCCAACCTGACCCCGTTCGCTCCCCACGGCTGGGGCGCGATCGGCCCGGCGGCGGCGCTGCTGATCTGGGCGTTCGCGGGCTGGGAGGTCGTGACGTCGCTGTCCTCGGAGTACCGCAACCCAGCGCGCGACATCACCCGGGCGACCGCGATCGCCCTGGTGGTCATGGGAGTGATGTACCTCGGCGTCGCCTTCGCGACGGTGGCCGTGCTCGGCAACGACGCCAGCAAGGCCCCGCTCTCGGACCTGCTCGTGCTCGGCTTCGGCGAGCCCGCCCGCGGCGTGACCACGGTCGTCGCCGTCCTGCTCTCGCTCGGTGCCATGAATGCCTACTTCGCCGGCAGCGCCCGCCTCGGCGCGGCACTCGGGCGCGACGGCTCGCTGCCGGCCTGGTTCGCCCGCGGGTCGTCGGCCGGCGAGGTGCCCCGCCGGTCGCTGGCCGTCGTCACCGCGGGGTCGATGCTGACCCTGCTCGGCGTCGCTGTGACCGGGGTGGCCATCGAGCGCACCATGCTGCTCGTGACCGGCGCCTTCGCGCTGGTGTACGTCGTCGGCACGGCCGCCGCGCTGCGGCTGCTGCCGCGCGGCACCTGGGTGCGCCGTGGTGCGGTCGTCGCGTTCGCCTCGGCCCTGCTGCTGCTCGGCCTGGTCGGCCAGCACCTGCTGCCTCAGCTCGTCGTCGGGATCGCCGCCGTCGTCTGGACGACCTGGGCCAGCCGCTCCAGGCCCGCCGTGATCGCCCCGGTCGACGCGGCGCCGTAGCCGAGGACGAGGCCGGGCGGCACCCCGCTGCCGAGCGCGTACGCCGACAGCGCCTCCACCGCGACCCCGTCGGCCGCCGCAGCGGCCGCGACCTGCGCGTCGTCGACACCCGGGTCGCGGAAGACCGCGGTCAGGTGGAGACCGGCCGCCGACGGCACCACGTCGAGCCGGTCGCTCAGCAGCCGGTCGAGCCCGTCGAGCAGCAGGTGCCGGCGCTCGGCGTACACCGCGCGCGCCCGGCGCAGGTGTGCGCCGAGCAGGCCGTCGGAGATGAAGCGGGCCAGCGCGACCTCCTGCGCCGGTTGGCCGTAGCCGTCGGCGAGCTGGCGCGCGGCCCGCAGTGCCTCGCGGAGCGAAGGCGGCGCGACGAGGTAGCCCGCGCGGAGCGCGGGGAGCAGGGACTTGGAGAAGGTGCCGACGTAGATGACCCGTCCGTGCTCGTCGAGCGCGTGCAGCGGCTCGAGCGGCCCGTCGGTGAACCGGAACTCGCTGTCGTAGTCGTCCTCGACGATCGCCACCCCGCGCCGGTCGGCCACGTCGAGCAGCGCCCGTCGCCGGTCCCGCGAGAGCGGAGGACCGTAAGGGAACTGGTGCGACGGCGTCGTGAACACCACCCGCACGTCGTCGGGCAGCAGCTCGACGACCAGGCCGTCGCGGTCGACGGGCACCGGCACGACGCGCGCGCCGTACGACGCGAAGAGGTCGCGGGCGTAGGGGTAGCCCGGGTCCTCGACGGCGACCACGTCACCGGGCGCCACCAGCACGCGGGCGACCAGGTCGAGCGCCTGCTGGGTGCCGTGGGTGACGAGCACGTCGTCGGCCTCGGCCGTCACGCCCCGGGACAGCGCGACGTAGCGCGCGATCGCCGCGCGGAGGTCGGGGTGCCCGGCGGGGTCGGCGTACCGGCCCGGCGCGTGGGCACCAGCACGCAGCTCGGCGGCGACCAGCCGGCGCCAGGTGTCGAACGGGAACAGCGACGGGTCCGGGATGCCCGAGCGGAAGTCGTACGGCGGGGCCTCGCTCGTGCCGCTGGTCGGTGTCGGCGTGAAGGTCCAGCCCGCTCGCGGCCGCAGCGCGCCGGTGCGAGCGGTCCTGGGCGTGGGGGTCGCCTGGCCCGTCACGTAGGTGCCCGCCCCCACCCGCGACTCGAAGAAGCCCTCCGCCACCAGCCGCTCGTAGGCCAGCGCCACGGTGTTGCGCGAGACCCCCAGGTCCTGGGCCAGCGCCCGGGTCGGCGGCAGCCGGTCGCCGCGCTCCAGGCGTCCGGCCCGCACCGCCTCGAGCAGCGCCCGGTAGATCGCGCTCGCCCGGTCCCCGCGCTCACTCAGGTCCACCGCCAGGTCCACGCCGTCAGCGTGCCAGACCCCACCGACATCGGTGGTCGACGAAGGCGCGGTACGCCGCGCCGGTGGTTGAGGAGGCGCGCTAGCGCCGTCTCGAAACCCCCGCAGCCTGCGGGTCGGTCTGTGGTGGCGGACCGACAGGCTGGCAACGCGGGTACGGCGGCCTCGGGTCGCCGTCGCTTCCCGGCCTGCGGGTGGCCTTCAACGGATAGCGGGGAAGATCTGGTGCACCAGGTGGATCAGATCTTCCCGCCTATCCGCGATCGGTGGTTGAGGTGCGAGCGGAGCGAGCCTCGAAACCACCCCACGGGCAACCGCCCGGGACCACGGAAGATGGATGATAGAAGTTCCCAGATCCCTGTGAATATGGGGGTTCTGAGCCTCTCAGTGTCGGTGGTGCCTGGGAGAATTCTTCTCATGACGGCCCAGACCACACCCCAGACACCAGGTCACGGTGGCGACCGCGCGGATGCGCGACCTCGTCACCGACCTGGCGTCCGCGTCGGTGTGGTCGGTGATACGGACGTCATACGGATCGTGGTCTCTATGCCTCGATTCGTATGACGTCCCGGGCACGACCGCGCGCAGGACCGCGCTCAGAGGCGCGGCGTCCGGATCTGCCGAGAACGGATGGCTGCGGCTCGGAGCTCGGGTGTCGGCTTCGCACTTCCCCGATGAGCACGCATGATGAGCGGCGTGCGCCTGTCCCGACCGACTCGGTGCGTTGTTGCGGTGATGTTCTTGACCGCAGTCATCGCTGCCTGTGGCAACGACACTTCTGGACCGCTGGAGCTTCAGGGCCACGGCGGGATGACGGCCGACCCCGTCGCACGCGGCGTGTGGTTCAGGACTTCCGGCTGTTTGTCGACCGAGAGCGAACCGGCCGACGTGATGATCACGGGCATCACCACATCTCCGACCAGCGACCACGTGTCGACGCGGGTGACGTGGAACGATGGTTCACCGGTGGTGATCGCGAAGCACGGACAACCACCCGTCGCATACAAGCCGGTGACACAGACGACTCACACGGGCGGCACCCTCGACGGTTGTTCTCTCGACGTCGCCGTCGTCCTGTCCCCGGACACGGCACCGGTCGTCGTCCGAGACGTCACCGTGGACTACGAGGTCGATGGCAAGGCGTATTCGGCGCGAACCACGCTCGACGTCACCTTGTGCCCAGCGCGCACCCGCGCGAGCGTCTCGGGTGGATGCAGCGAACCAGCCAGTCCCTGACGGCTCCATCTGCCACTATCCGAGCGTGATTGCTGGCGCTGTCCGAGATGCCGCACCCGATGAGCGGGCGTCGTGACCCGCATCCGCTCATGCCGCTGACGGGGCGCATCGTGCCGCGCAGCGGATATCTTCGCTCCGTGGCCGCCTCGTCAACCTGAGAATCCCCGCGCAGCACGGGAGCACGTGGGACTCGATGCTGGCCGGCGTCGCGTGGATCCTGTTGGTCTGCTCCGCGGTGATCGCCCTCGTGAGTGGTCGACCCAGCGACAGGTCGGAGTAGCGGCCCGACCACCAGGGCCGCCACGACCGCTGCGACGCCGGCGAGGGTCAGCCCACTCGGAGGAGCAGCGCCAGCGCGAGCAGGCCCACCCCCACAGCGAGCAGGGCCAGATGGATCAGCTTGACGACGCGCACGTCGCGAGCGGCTCGGTTCGTCGCCGCGGCCGTCGCAGGGTCCGTCAGGTCAGGTTCGGGACGGTCCTCGTCGTCGTCCCAGCGGTGGTGCAGTCGCACCCTCCCAGTGTCGCCCCGAGATCAGACCCGCGCACCCCCTAGGGTCACCCCATGCCGACACGCTCGCTGCGCCCGCTGGCGTACGCCGCGGCGACGGCCGTGCTGTCGACCGGCCTGCTGGTGCTGGCGATCGGGCAGGGCTGGCTGGGGCCGGACGTCGGCCGTGGGGCGAACTTCTGCGAGGCGGCGCGCGACGGGTGGGTGAAGCAGCCGGCGAACTCGTGGTCGAACCTGGGGTTCGTGCTCGCCGGGCTGCTGGTGGCGTGGCGCGCGGGTCGGCGCGACCAGCTCGGCGACGTGCTGCCGCAGCACCCGCCGCTGGCGACGGCGTACGCGTGCGTCGTGGTGTTCCTCGGGCCGGCGAGCGCGGCGATGCACGCGACGCAGGCCGAGCGCGGGGGCGACCTCGACATGCTCAGCATGTACCTGGTCGCGTCCTTCGCCGCGGCGTACGCGCTGATGCGGTGGCTGCGGCAGGGGCGGGTGCTGTTCGCGCAGCTCTTCCTGCTCTTCGTCGAGGGCTGCGAGCTGGTCGGGTCGTACGACGGGCAGGTGCCGGTCGTCGACTTCGCGGGCAACGTCGCGTTCGCCGCCCTGCTGCTGACGGCGGTCGTCGTCGAGGTGCGGCTCTGGCTGCGGGCGGGCCGGTCCCCCGGCCTGATGCCGCGCACCGACCTGCGCTGGGGTGCGGCTGCGCTCGGCGCGATCCTGGTCGCGTTCGCGATCTGGAACGCCACCAAGACCGCGTGGTGCGATCCGCACTCGCTGCTGCAGGGACACGCGGCCTGGCACCTGCTGGATGCCGCCTCCGCCTACCTCCTCTTCCGCCTGTGGGCAAGCGAGTTGGCCGAGATGACAGACAAGATCAGCCGTTCGGACAGTTCCCGGTAAAGAAATGAGGCGGGACGAACACCGTCCGGATTCCCGGTGCTAGACCGGTCCAGCAACACCACGCGGCTCGGCGCGGACAGCAATTGGGGAGAGTCGCTGCATGCGTTTCGCATGCCGCGCTGGGGTGGCGGTCTTGCGAGACGTGTGCGTGCTCTCCGAAGGGTGCCCCGAGGGGGGCAACAACGAGAGGTACGCACCCAACATGTCCAAGCTCTTCCTCGCACTCGGCGCCGGTGGCGCCGTCACTGCGGCCGTCGTCGCCTCGGCGGCGAGCATCGGTTCGGTCAACTCGACCGACCTCGGCGCCGGCACGACCGTCGTCGCCAGCTGCGACAGCAGCGTCGACGTCGACTACACCACGTCGTACGACAGCACCGAGGGCGGCTACAAGGTCGCCACCGTCACGCTCAGCAACCTCGCCAACGCCTGCATCGGGCAGGACGTGACCCTGACGGTCCAGGGTCCGGGCGGCTCCAAGGCCTCCCTCGACGAGCTCGACGGCGTCGTCGCCGACGACGGCGCCGCGACCCCGGCGGCCGTCCCGCTGGTGTTCACGCTCACCGACACCGTGATGGCGTCGGACGTCACCGGGCTGGCCGTCGTCATCAGCGGCTGACGCGTAACGATCGGGGGGCGGCCCAGCAGGGCCGGGCATGGTCGAGCTCGAGATCCGGGCGAGGCGGCGCAGGACGTGGCTGCGCCGCCTCTTCAGCCTGCTCGGGTGGCTCGGCACCCTGGTCCTCCTGGCGCTCGCCGTCCCGACCCCGCTCGGGCCGCCGCCCCTGGGGGTCACCGTCGTCTCGGGGCCGTCGATGCTGCCCACCTACGACCCGCAGGACCTGCTGGTCACCTGGCGTGCGAGCGACTACCCGGTCGGCACGCCGATCGTCTACGGCATCCCGGCCGGCCAGGCCGGCGCGGGCCTGAACGTCGTGCACCGGGTGGTCAAGGTCCTGCCCGACGGCACCCACCTCACGCAGGGTGACAACAACGACCACATCGACCCGTGGGAGCCGGTCGACTCCGACGTCCACGGCAAGGTGGTCGTGCGGGTCCCGCACGGCGGGCGGATGCTGCGCATCTTCGGCTCGCCGATGGTGCTCGCCGTCCTCGCGGGCATCCTGACCGCGGCGGCCGTGCTCAAGCGGCCCGAGGAGGACGAGGACCCGCCGATCCCGCCGTGGTGGCGGTCGCGCCACCGCAAGCGGCACCGCAGGCACACCCGGCCTGTCGCACCCGCCGTGTCCCGGGCGGTCGCCCTCGCTGCGGTGACCGGGCTCGTGCTCGGCGTGGTCCCAGCGCGTGCCGCCGACCTCGGCCAGGTCCGGTCGGCCGACCTCTACGCGACGTCGGTGTCCGCGGCCGTCGCGGCGAACCCGGTGTCCTACGAGCAGACGCTCACGAGCGAGACCGCCACGCAGTACTGCGCGACCGTGGTGGTGACCAACCACTCCGACCAGGCCGTGCAGTGGGAGGTGACGCTCAACATCGCGGCTGCGCCGTACAACGCCGAGTCGATCGCGTCCTCCTACAACGTCACGACGGTGACCTTCAGCGCCAACGCGTGGCGGGTGCGCGGGGTCGACTGGAACGCCGCGCTCGGCGCCGGCCAGTCCTACACCTGGGGCTACTGCGCCAACCGGCCGGCGGGCAGCCTGGTCGACGCGACGACCACCGTGAACGTCACCCAGTCCGACGCGCAGTCCTACTGCGCGACCGTCACCGTCTCGACCACGTCCACCGCCTGGATCCGGTGGCGGGCGACCCTCAACCGCAGCACGCCCGGCATCACGGACAGCGCCTACTGGCTCGCGGCCCAGCCGACGAACACCAACAACATGACCAGCATCTCGTTCGACGCCGGGACCGGCACCTGGGTGGCCCGCGGCGTGTCCAGCAACGAGTACGTCCGGTCGGGCACCAACGCGACCTTCGGCTACTGCGCCCCCGCGGGTGCCGCGGCGCCGTACGTCGATGCGACGCTCGCCGTGTCGATCACCAGCCAGGACAGCCAGCAGTACTGCGCCAGCGTCACCGCCTCGACCACGTCGGCGACCTACGTGAAGTGGAAGGCGACCATCAACCACAGCACGACGACCCTGTCCGGCAACACCTACTGGCTGAACGCCGTGCCCACGAACTTCAGCAACGTCGCCACCGTCTCCTTCGACGCGAGCACGGGCACGTGGGTCGTCCAGGGGCTGTCCTACAACCAGCTGATCAAGTCGGGATCCCCCGCCACGTGGAGCTTCTGCGCCCCGACGAACCAGTCGGCCGCGCTCGTCGACGCGACCGTCTCGGTCCAGCTCAACGGCACCAGCAGCACGCCGGGCGGCCAGTACTGCGCGACCGTCACGGTCTCGACGACCTCGACGGACTTCGTGAAGTGGCGGGCCGTCCTCACCCAGAGCACGCCGAACCTGACGGGGCCGAACTACGCGCTGACCTCGCAGCCCACCAACTTCTGGAACTCGACGTCGATCGACTTCACGTCGGGGAGCGGGACCTTCCAGTGGCGACTGCGCGGCGCCGGCTACAACGACCTGATCAAGGCCGGCTCGCCGCAGACGTTCGGCTTCTGCCGGGGCTAGTAGAAGCCGAAGCGGGCCAGCGGCTCGACCAGCTCGCGCTCCTCGTAGGACAGGTGCGACGTCATGGTGTCGGCGAGCAGGTCGACGGCGTCGCGCAGGCGAGTCAGACCGTCCGGCTCCCCTGGATCCTGGGGAGACACCAGGGCGACCAGCGCCCGGTCGACGTCGTCGAGCACGTCGGCGATCACGTGGTGCTCCGCCTCGAGCCGGTCGATGACCGGCACCAGGTCGTCGTCGCTCGCGCGCAGGTGCGGGAACATCGACGTGTCCTCGATGGTGTGGTGCGTGGTGACCACACGGCAGTAGGACTGGCAGTAGGCGCCGAGCGCCCAGTCGTTCTGCCGCATCGTCATCGCGTTGATCAGCGAGCGCGCGGCACCGACCTCGAGCGTGCCGGCCTCCACCTGCGAGATCAGGTCGAAGAGCTGCGCGAGCTCCGAGCGCAGGTGGTCGTGCACGTCGACGAGGTGCTGACCCGCGGCCCGCTCGTGGGCGGTCCACGCCAACGGCGCACCCGAGGACGCGTACGTCGGCCGGGTCGACTCGTCCCACGGCGACCGCTCGCTGCGGCGTACGCCGTCGTCGGGCGTAGGCCGCACCGCAGCGCCGCCGGAGCGCACCTCGACGGGAGCGGGATCGGGCACGGCCGCTCGTGGCGCGCCGGTCCGCTCGGCGGCGACCAGCTCGCGCACGGCCGGCGCCACCTCGGTCCCGAACCGCTGGATGGTGCCCGGGTCGTCACCGCCCACGATGAAGGTGCTGGTCCCGTGCGTCAGGGTCAGCTCGGCCAGCCACTCCGGCCAGGCCCGGTCGTCGGAGGGGTTGACGTTGTAGAGCCGCCGCACCGTGCTCGGGTCGCGGCCCGCCTCGAGAGCCGCGGCGTCGATGCGGGCGTTGCGCTCGGCCAGCTCCTCCGGCGGCACGTAGGACTGGCTCGGCAGCCAGCCGTCGCCGACCCGGCCGGTGAGGGCCAGCATCCTCGGGCCGATCGCGCCGATCCAGACCTCGACGTCGTGCACGGGCGCCGGCCCGGACCGCCAGGCACGCCGGATCACGTCGATGCCGTCGTCGAGCGCGGCCAGCGCCTCCCCCGGCGTACGACGCGGTCCGCCGGCGGCCACGATGGCGTCCCAGAACGCCCCGGCGCCGATGCCCAGCTCGACCCGCCCGCGACTCAGGACGTCGAGGCTGGCGACGGTCTTCGCGAGCACGTACGGCGGTCGCAGCGGCAGGTTGCTGACGTTGGTGGTGACCCGCAGGCTCGACGAGCGCGCCAGGATCGTCGCGATCAGCGCCCACGCGTCGAGGAAGCGCTTCTGGTACGGGTGGTCCTGGACGGTCGCGAGCTCGAGACCGGCCGCCTCGGTCAGCAGCGCGAGCTCGACGACCCGATCGGGCTGGGCGGCGTCCGGCGTGAGGAACGTGCCGAACTGGAGGTCCTGGCCGTAGTCGGGCATGCGTCCATCCTGCCTGGTGGGTCCGTAGGGTTCAGGCATGAGCACGCGGAGCGCCTGGCTGAGCTGGACCACGTTGGCACCCCTGGCCGCGATCGTCGTGCTCGCCTTCGCGTGGGGACACCACCCGGGGACGTTCGCGGCCGTCGGCATCGGGATCTTCCTCGTCGGCGCGGTGCTCTCCGCCGTCCACCACGCCGAGGTCGTCGCGCACCGGGTCGGCGAGCCCTTCGGGTCACTGCTGCTGGCCGTGGCGGTGACGGTGATCGAGGTCGCCCTGATCGTCACGCTGATGCTCGGCGGCAGCGACACCTCCGCGCTGGCACGCGACACGGTGTTCGCCGCGGTGATGATCACGCTCAACGGCATCGCCGGGCTCTCGCTGCTGATCGCGGCCGTGAAGTACCGGATGGCCGTCTTCAACCCCGAGGGCGCGGGCTCGGCGCTGATGACCGTGGTCGCACTCGCGACCCTGACCCTGGTGCTGCCGCGCTTCACGACCAGCCACCCCGGTCCGGAGTTCTCGTCGGCCCAGCTCACCTTCGCCGCGGTCGCGTCCCTCGGCCTCTACGGCATCTTCGTCTTCACCCAGACGGTCAAGCACCGCGACTTCTTCCTGCCCGTCTCGACCGGCCCCGGGTCGGGCAGCGTCGACCGACCCGTCTCCGGGCCGGTCGACGAGGACAGCGACGGCCACGCCGACCCGCCGAGCGACCGCGCTGCCCTCGCGAGCCTCGTGCTGCTGATCCTGGGCCTGGTCGCGGTCGTCGGGCTGGCGAAGGTCGAGTCCTACCCGATCGAGGACGGCGTCGACTTCCTGGGCTTCCCGCACTCGTTCGTCGGTGTCGTGATCGCGCTCCTGGTGCTGCTGCCCGAGTCGATCGCGGCCGGCCGGGCCGCCGCCCAGAACAGGGTGCAGACCAGCCTCAACCTCGCCTACGGCTCCGCGATGGCGAGCATCGGCCTCACCATCCCCGCGATCGCGGTCGCCTCGATCTGGCTCGACGGCCCACTCGTGCTCGGCCTGGAGCCGACCCAGATGGTGCTGCTGCTGGTCTCGGTGATCGTCTCGATCCTCACCGTCGTGCCGGGGCGCTCGAAGTCGCTGCAGGGCTTCGTGCACCTGTCGCTGCTCGCGGCGTTCGTCTTCCTCGCGATCAACCCGTAGGGATCAGCGAGGCACCAGGACGCGCGACGGCGTACCGAGGCGGGCCGCCGGCGCGGCCTGGGCGCGCAGGTGGATGTTCTGCAGCAGGCCGATGGCCAGCAGGCCGGCGAACATCGAGCTGCCGCCGTACGACACGAACGGCAGGGGTACGCCGGTCACCGGCATGATGCCGAGGCACATGCCGACGTTCTGGAAGGCCTGGAAGCCGAACCAACAGGCGATGCCGGCCGCGGCGAGCCGGCCGAAGACGTCGTCGGTGCGGGCGGCGATGGCGAGCGCGCGCCAGATGACGACGGCGAGCAGCGCGATCAGGACGCCGGCGCCGACGAGCCCGAGCTCCTCGCCGGCGACGGTGAAGACGAAGTCGGTGTGCTGCTCGGGCACGAAGCCGGCCCGGGTCTGCGAACCGTCGAAGAGCCCCTGCCCGAAGATCCCGCCGTTGCCGATCGCGATCCGCGCCTGCTCCACGTTGTAGCCGGCGCCCCGCGGGTCCAGGTCCGGGTTGGTGAACGCCAGGAACCGGTCGACCTGGTACTGCTTCAGGAAGCCGGCGGCCACCGCGGCCACCGCCGCGGTCACGCCCCCGGCCGCCAGCAGCCCCAGCCAGCGCCGCGGCGCACCCGACGCGGCGAGCACGCCGAGCACGGTCGCCGAGAGCACCAGCATGGTGCCGAGGTCGGGCTGGAGCAGGATCAGGGCCGTGGGCACGCCGGCGATCACGAGCATCCCGACGACGTCGCCGACCGACCCGCGCGACCCGACGACCCGGCCACGACGGACGTCGGCGCGCTCGGCGACCCACAGGGCCATCCCGATGACGACGGCGAGCTTGGCGAACTCCGACGGCTGGATCGACATCCCGCCCAGCTGGAGCCAGGACCGCGAGCCGTTGATGGTGGTGCCCATCGCGAGCACCAGCACCAGGCCGGCCACGGAGCCGAGGTAGACCAGGGGCGCGACGATGCGGACCCACCGGTGGTCGGTCAGCAGCACGGTGCCCATCAGGACCAGGCCGATCACGACGTTGACGAGCTGCTTGCGCAGGTACGCCGTGGTGTCGCCGCCCGTGAGGTCTGCGCGGTGGCTGGTCGCCGACCACACCAGCAGCGTCCCGAGGGTCAGCAACGCGAGGACGGCGACCATCAGCAGCCAGTCGAGGCGGGGCAGCCGCACGTCAGTCCCCCTTCTTCGGCGGGAGGATCGAGCCGTCCCGCATGAACGTCGGGAGCGCCGACGGCGGCGTCGTGCCGGCGATCGCGGCCTTCTTCGGGTTCACGGTCATGCCGTCGATCCCGTAGAGCGCCTCCCAGATCTTGCGCACCGCCGGACCGGAGGTGCCCGAGCCCGTGCCGGCCTGGGTGACCATCATGATCACCACGTAGTCCTTGTCGTACGTCGCGACCCACGAGGTCGACTGCTTGCCCTCGACCTCGGCGGAGCCCGTCTTGCCCCGCAGGTGGACCCGGTCGAGCGGGAAGTCGCCGAACTTCCAGGCCAGCGTCCCGTTCCAGGCGCCGTCGGAGCGCACGGTGCCCAGCAGCGCGTTGTCGACGTAGTCGATCGCCTGGCGGGTGACCTTCGCGTGCCCGACCACCTTGGGCGGGATCTTCTTGACCAGGGCACCGTCGGGACCGACGATCGCCTTGCCGACGCGCGGGGCGTAGAGGGTGCCGCCGTTGGAGAGCGCGGCGTACGCCCGCGCGAGCTGGATCGGGGTGACGATGGTGTCGCCCTGGCCGATGGTGAAGTTGGCCGAGTCGCCCTGGCGGAAGTAGTTGCCCTCGAGGCAGAACTCGTGCGCGAAGAGCTTGAGGAACGCCGTCTTCGCGGTGCCCTTGCGGTCCATCGAGCAGTAGTAGTCCTTCATCGACGCGTAGTACGACGCGCGCCAGACCCGGTCGCCGACCCGGCCGCTCGCCTCGCCGGGGATGTCGATGCCGGTCTTCTCCCCGAACCCGAAGGTGTGGGCCGCGGCGGCCAGCGGGTCCTTGGCCTTCGAGTCGGCCGGGTCCGAGCCGTACTTCTGCCAGAAGTGCAGGCCCACCCGGTAGAAGAAGGTGTCGCAGGAGACGTTGAGCGCCTCCGCGAAGCCGATGTTGCCGTAGGACTCGGACTCGTAGTTCTTGAACCAGCGGTTGCCGATCTGCAGACCGCTGGTGCAGCCGAGGCGGGTGTCGGGACCCAGGTCGTCGGACAGCGCTCCGGTCGACATGAACGGCTTCCAGGTGGAGCCGGGCGCGAACTGGCCCTGGGTGGCTCGGCTCAGCAGCGGGTTGTCCGCCTGCGCCGAGTAGAGCCGGGCCAGCTGCTTCTTGGAGATGCCGCCGACCCACTCCGACGGGTCGTACGTCGGCTGGCTGGCCATCGCCACGATGCGGCCGGTCTTCGCCTCCATCACGACCGCCGCGCCCGAGTCGGCCACGTAGTTCTTGTGCGTCACCGGGTCGTACTGCGTTCGCGCGGTCGCGATCGTGTCCGCCAGCTGCCGCTCGACGATGCCCTGGACCTTGGCGTCGATGCTGGTGACCAGGGTGTTGCCCGGCTCCCCCGCCACCTCGCCGTCGTCGCCCAGCACGCGGCCCATCGAGTCGACCGCGACACTCTTGTAGCCCGGCATGCCGCGCAGCCAGCGGTCGTACTCCTTCTCGATCCCGGCGCGACCGACCGACGAGGCGCCGTTGACGGACGTGTCGTCGTCCTGCTCGGCCTGGTCGAGCTCGTCCTCGGTGATCGGGCTCAGGTAGCCGAGCACGTGGGCGAGGTTGATGCCGTACGGCTGGGGGTAGGCGCGCACGCTCTGCTGCTCGGCGACCACGCCCGGGAAGTCCTCGGGCTGCTCGAGCACCCGCAGGGCCACCGACTTCTTCACGTCCTCGGCGACCGGCACCGGCTGGTAGGGCGAGCCGTTCCAGCACACGCCGGGCTCGGAGCCCTCGTCGCCGCAGGTCACGAGCTGCTTGCGGATCCGGTGGGCCGGCACGTCCACGACGCCGGCGACCCGCTCCAGCAGCACCTTCTGCTGGTGCTCGTCGAGCTTGCCGAGCACGGTGCGGTCGATCGAGACCACCCACGAGGTCCGGTTCGCGACCAGCGGGCGGCCCATGTCGTCGACGATCAGTCCGCGCTGCGGCTGGACGACGACCTCGCGGACCGACTGCGAGGTCGCCTGCGCGTGGTACTCGTCGCCGCCGACGACCTGGAGGTAGTAGAGCCGCACGAAGAGCGTCGCGAAGAGCGAGAACACCAGCGCCTGGATGACGAGCAGCCGCAGCCGGCCGGTGCGCTGGGTCGCGTTCTGGTTCTGGGGAGACATCAGGTGAGGGACCGGTCCGGCTCGAGCTGCCGGAACATCGCCATCACGGGCGGCAGCACCAGCGGTGTCAGCACGACGTCCCACAGCACGCCGACCAGGACCACCTCGAGCAGCTCCGGGATCGCGATCGGATCACCGAGCACCAGACCGGACAGCGCGAAGACCGACGTGCCGACGAACGACGACGCGGCGACCGTCGCGACGACGGTGCCGGCGGTCAGGGTCCCGCTGGACCGCGCGTCGCGGCGCACCCGGCCGGCGACGTACCCGACGACGACCAGGGCCAGCGCCCAGCGCCCGGCGAGGTGGTCGGCGGGCGGCGCGAGGTCGAGGGCGAGGCCGGCGATGAAGCCGAGGACGGCGGCGAACTCCGGGCCGCGGACCAGAGCGGCGCCGACGACGACGAGCAGGCAGACGTTGGGGACGATCCCGTCCCAGGACAGGTGCGGGAAGAACGACACCTGGAGGATCAGCGCGACGCCGACGGCGGCCGCCGCGACCAGTGCGCGCAGGGCAGTCATCGTGGGCTCCTCACTGCAGGTCCCCGTCGGCGCCGATGACGGCACGGTCGCTGGTGGTGCCGGTCGGGACGACGACGCCGACCAGGTCGAGGGCGCCGAAGTCGACGAACGGGTCGATGACCGCGCGCTGTGCCGTCTCGCGCAGGCTGCTGTAGACGGTGGTGACGCGGCCGACCGGTACGCCGGCGACGTACGGGCCGCCGGCCTCGCTCCCCCAGGTGACGACGGTGTCGTTCTTGGCGGGCACCGCGGTGTCGTCGACGAGCTCGAGGTCGAGGCGGCCGTCGCCACCGAGGACGCCACGGCCGTGCAGGAAGCCGACCTCCATGCTCCGCCCGACCCGGCCGCCCACCACCGAGTCGGCGTCGACGATGAGGAGCACGGTCGCGGTCGTGCGGGTGACCCGCAGGACCCGGCCGACCAGGCCGTCGTTGTTGACCACGGTCAGGTCGGGGTGCACGCCGGCCTCGGAGCCGGCGTCGATGGTCACGGTGCGCGAGAAGGACTGGGAGGGTCCGAGGCCGACCACGCGGGCCGGCACCAGGGAGTACCCGAGGCTCTGGGCGGCGGCCGTGAGGCCGTCGTACTCCTCGAGCCGGTTGCGGTCGTAGTCCTGCGTGGCGACCTGGGAGCGCAGGTCGGAGTTCTCGGCCTGGAGGTCGAGGAGGTCCTGCTGCATCGAGTCGCGGGTGCGGAACCAGTCGGGGACGGCGGTGAACGGGCGGATCGCGGTCGCCGTGCCCACCTCGACGGGGCCGAAGACCTCACCGACCGCGCGCCGGGCCGGGTCGATCGGCGAGGAGCCGAGCGAGTCGAGGCTCATCACCGTGAGGCAGGCCAGCACGAGAGCGACCAGCAGTCCCCGCGAGGGACGCTGCTGGTCGTCGGAGCCGCGCCAGCGGCGCTCCCTGCGGCGCTCGAACCCGTCGAGCCTCATCCGACCCGCCTGCGGTCGGAGACCAGGACCTGCTGGAGCGCCTCGAACTCCTGCACGCACTTGCCGGCACCCATCGCGACCGAGGTGAGCGGCTCCTCGGCGACGTGGACGGGCATGCCGGTCTCGTGCCGCAGCCGCTCGTCGAGGCCGCGCAGCAGGGCGCCGCCGCCGGTCAGCACGATGCCGCGGTCCATGATGTCGCCGGCCAGCTCGGGCGGGGTCTGGTCGAGCGTGCTGCGGACCGCGTCGACGATCGCGTGCAGCGGCTCCTCGAGCGCCTGTCGGACCTCGGCGCTGGACACCACGACGGTGCGGGGCAGCCCGGAGACCAGGTCGCGGCCGCGGATCTCCGCCTCCGGCTCGTCGAGCATCGGGAACGCGGAGCCGAGGGTCATCTTGACCTCCTCGGCGGTGCGCTCGCCGAGCATCAGCGCGTGCTCCTTCTTCATCCACGCGACGATCGCCTGGTCGAGGTCGTCGCCGGCGGTGCGGATCGAGAGGCTGGTGACGATGCCGCCCAGCGAGATGACCGCGACCTCCGTCGTGCCCCCACCGACGTCGACGACCATGTTGCCGGTCGGCTGGTGGACGGGGAGCCCAGCGCCGATCGCGGCGGCCATCGGCTCCTCGATGATGTAGACCGTGCGGGCGCCGGCCTGGTAGCCGGCCTCCTTGACCGCGCGCTGCTCGACGGCCGTGACGCCGCTCGGCACGCAGATCACCATCCGCGGCTTGGCGAAGTAGCGACGCCGGTGCACCTGCTGGATGAAGTAGCGCAGCATCTGCTCGGTGGCCTCGAAGTCGGCGATCACGCCGTCCTTGAGCGGGCGGATCGCGGCGATGTTGTCGGGCGTGCGCCCGATCATCCGCTTGGCCTCGTGGCCGACGGCGAGGATCTCGCCGGTGCTGTCGTTGATCGCCACCACGCTCGGCTCGTCGAGCAGCACGCCCTTGCCGCGCACGTAGACCAACGTGTTCGCGGTGCCGAGGTCGACGGCCATGTCGCGGCCGATGAAACTGTTAGCCATCGTGTCGCCTTGTTGCAGGTGGGGAAGAAGTGACAACAGGCTACGAAGTCACAGCCTCCGCGCTTGGGAGGACACGCGGCGTCACCTGCAGCAATGCCCCGCTGCAGCGCAGCTGGTCAGCGCGGGTCGGTGCCGTCGGCGACCGGGATCGGCGTCGACCGGACCCGCAGGACCAGGGCACCGGCTCCGGCGTCGTGCGTCGCCTCGAGCACGACGCCCGTGCGGCTGGCGTCGAGACGGGCGACCGCGCCGTCCGAGCGGTCCAGTCCCCAGCCGTCGGCGACGAGGCTGGCGGCCAGGCGGTCCAGGGCCTGCGCGGACACGCTCGCGGCGTCGAGCCGGGCCCGCACCACCACGGTGTCCCCACGCTGCCCGACGACGACCTGGGGCTCGACCAGCTGGACGTGGCCCGTCGCGATCGCCCAGGAGCCGGTCGCGTAGGCACGGACCCTCTCCACCGCCGCCGCCAGTGGCGCGACGACGTGACCGGTCCCGAGCTCCATGCGAGGAGGCTGCCCGGAGTCGCCCCGCCGAAACCGTCAGTTCCCAGCGAGTGTGGGGATCGGGGGCCCGAGCGGGAGCTCGGCGACAGTGCGCCACGACCCCGGGTGGTCGGTGCCGGCGATGAGTCGCGCTCGATCGATGCGCGTGGCGACGGGCAGCGCGACACCCACCTCGGCCGCGACCCGCCGGAGCTCGGCGGCGCTGCCCAGCCGAGCCTCACCGACGGTCAGGTGCGGGACCACGTCCTCGAACCGGCCGCCGTACGGCAGCACACCGGGGAACGCGTCGCAGACCCGCTCCGTGAGGGCGCGGAACGGTCGGTCCGGCTCGGGCGCCAGCCACAGCACGTCGTCGCCGAACCACGCGCACTCGGCGAACGCGCAGTCGAACGCCGGCACGGCCGCGCACGCCTCGCGCAGTCGGCGTACGACGTCCGGGTCGACGTCGGCCGGTGGGACGAACGGGTAGAGCACCGTGACGTGCGCCGGCACGCCCCACGCGGCGGACTGGTCGAGGCGGCTCCGGTGGTCGGCCACCGCCGGCTCGGCGGCGGCGACCGGCACGATGACCGCCGTCTGGGTCGGCTCGACCACCGTGGCGCCCGTCAGAGGTTCGGGAACCAGATCCCGATCTCGCGCTCGGCGGACTCGGGCGAGTCGGAGCCGTGCACGAGGTTCTGCTGGACCTTCAGGCCCCAGTCGCGCCCGAGGTCCCCGCGGATCGTGCCCGGAGCGGCCGCCGTGGGGTCGGTCGCACCGGCCAGCGAGCGGAAGCCCTCGATGCAGCGCTCGCCCTCCAGGACGATCGCGACGACCGGCCCGGACAGCATGAAGTCGACGAGCGGCTGGTAGAACGGCTTGCCCTCGTGCTCGGCGTAGTGCTCGGCGAGCAGCTCGGGGGTCGCGGTCCGCAGGTCGAGCGCCACCAGGGCGTACCCCTTGGCCTCGATGCGGCGGACGATCTCGCCGACCTGGCCGCGCTGGACGGCGTCGGGCTTGAGCAGGACGAGGGTGCGCTCAGTCATGGCAGGCAGCCTATAGAGACGCCGCCCGTCGTACGACGTCGGCCGGGACCGGCCCCGAGGCGTCCTCGGCCGGGATCGGGTCGCCGGCCGTGCGGCGCAGCGGGATGACGCCGCCCCACACCCCCGCGTCGATGTCCTCCTGGTCGTCGACCGGGCCCTCGCCACGGGACTTCATCGACGCCTCGTGGAGGGGGACGGCGAGCACCGCGGTCGCGGCGAGCTCCTTGCGGGTGGGCTCGCGCAGCGTCGCGTCCCGGCCGGGGATCATGTGGTCGACCGTGAGGCCGAGGGCGTGGCGGCGCTCGTCGGGGTCCTCGACGATGCGCGCCGTACCGATGACGACCGCGGAGCGGTAGTTCATCGAGTGGTGGAAGGCCGACCGCGCGGCCACCAGCCCGTCGAGCTCGGTGACGGTCACGCAGACGGTGGCGTCCGCGGCCGAGCGCAGCCAGCCGGCCGCGACCGAGCCGTGCACGTAGAGCGTGCCGTCCTGGTCCGGACCGTCGAGGTCCACCGCGAAGGCGACCGGAAGCACCACGGGGTGCCCGCCGACCACCACGCCGAGATGGGCGATCAGCGCTTCCGCCAGCAGCCGGTGCAGCTCGGTGCGGTGCTCGACCATCCGGTTGCGGCCGCGCCCGACGGTGGTGCGGGGGGTGGGCGAGAGCGGGGTGGCGGCGGTCGTGGTCACGGGACTAGCCTGACCGAGAAGTGGCCTGTGCGCACGGGCCAATCCGGCACCAGTTCGACAGGACACTCATGGCCACCCTCCCGGTGACGCTCGACCGCGACGCTCCTGGCGCCCTGGGCGTCCAGCTGTCCGGCGCGATCAGGGAGCTGGTCGTCGCCGGCACGCTCGCCCGGGGCGACCGCCTGCCGAGCAGCCGGGCGCTCGCCGCCGACCTCGGGGTGAGCCGCTCGGTGACCGAGCACGCCTACGAGCAGCTGCTCGCCGAGGGCTGGCTCGAGGCCCGTCGCGGGTCGGGGACCTTCGTCGCGGCCGGCGGGGCCGCCCCGGCCGCGGCCACCCGCCGGCCGGCACCGACTGCCGAGCACGACCTGGTGCGCCTGGACGCCGGCACTCCCTGGATCGACCCGCGGCACGCCGCCGGGTGGCGTCGCGCGTGGCGCGAGGTGTCGTCGGCCCGGCCGCCGCGGGGCTACGACGACCCGCGTGGGCTGCCCGAGCTCCGCTCCGCCCTCGTCGATCGGATCGGCCGGACCCGCGGGCTCGTCGTCGACCCGGACGAGGTCGTGGTCACCAACGGCACGACGGACGGCCTCCGCCACCTCCTCGCGGTGCTGCCGCCCGGTCCCGTCGCCCTCGAGGACCCCGGCTACCGGGCGGCGGTCGAGACCGTGAAGGGCGTCGCCCGCCCGGTCCGCGACCTGCCCGCGCTGGACCCGGTGGTGGACCTGGGCGGGGTCGCCGCGGCGTACGTCACCCCCGCCCACCAGCACCCCCTCGGCCGGGTGTTGCCCGCCGCCGAGCGGGTCGCCCTGCTCGACGCCGCCCGGTCCGCCAGGACCGTCGTCGTCGAGGACGACTACGACTCGGAGTTCCGCTACGACGTCGCGCCGGTGCCGGCACTGGCCAGCCTGGACCGGTCGCGGGTCGCCTACCTCGGCACCGCCGCCAAGTCGGTCGCGCCCTCGTTGCGGCTCGGCTGGATGGTGCCGCCGCCGGCCCACCTCGACGCGATCAACGCGCGGCGCCTGGTCACCCACGAGGGCGCACCGTGGCCGGTCCAGCGCGCGTTCCTGGCCCTGCTGCGCGACGGGTACGTCGACAAGGTCGTCCGCACCGCGCGCCGGGTCTACGCCGAGCGTGCGCCACGGGTGGCGGCCGCGCTCACGCCGTACGCCGAGCTGGCGGGGCCGCTCGCCGGGATGTACTCGACCTGGCTGCTCCCCCAGCCCGACGCGCTGCGGGCGCGGGCGGCGGCACGCGAGGCCGGCTTCGAGCTCAACCTGCTCTCGGACTACTGCCGCTCGGCGCGGCTGACCGGGCTGGTGCTCGGGTTCGGCGGGGTCACCGACGACGAGCTCGACCGGGCCCTGGCCGCGGTGACGTCAGCCCTGGCCTGAGGTGTCGGTGGCGTCGTACGCCGCGAACGCCTCGGCCCGCTCGCGCTCGATCCGGCGACCGAGGAGGTAGGCCGAGCCCCACAGCAGCGCGAAGATGCCGCCGAGCACGAACATCAGCGGGATCACGAACCCCAGGGCGATCGCGAACACCTGGACCACCCACCCGAGCACGTAGGCCCACTCCGCGCGCAGCATGCCGGCGAGCAGCAGGCAGACGACCGCGAGCCCGACGCCGACGGCGACCGCGGTCCCCGCGGGGACGTCGGCGACGCTGATCATCACCGGGGTCGTCAGGCCGAGGGTGATCGCCTCCAGGCTGAGGACGGCCGCGCACATGCCGCGGCGCGGCGACCGCGTCCGCTCGGGATCGACGTCGCTCATCGGCTGCGGTCCTTCTGCGGGCGCACCAGCAGGCTGCGCGCCTCGCCGACCGTGACGACCGAGCCGGTCACCAGGACGGCGCCCGACCCGAGGCCCTCGCCGAAGGCCGCGCCGGCCTCGGCCAGGGTCGCGGCGGCCTCGATGGCGTCACCGAGGTTCGGCGTGACCGAGACCCGGTCCTCACCGAAGACCTCACGCGCCTTCTCGGCGAGCATCTCGGCGGGCAGCGCCCGGTCGGTGGAGTTCTGCGTGCACACGACGTGGGCCAGGTGCGGCTCGAGCGCCACCAGCAGCTGCTCCTGGTCCTTGTCTGCCATCACCCCGACCACGCCGATCAGCGGGTTGAAGGTGAACGAGTCCTCCAGCGCCGCGCCGAGGGCCTCGGCGCCGTGCGGGTTGTGCGCGGCGTCGAGCACGACGGTGGGGCTGCGCCGCACGATCTCGAGCCGGCCGGGTGAGGTCACCTCGGCGAACGCCGCGCGCACGACCTCGGCGTCCAGCGGCTGCTCGGCGCTGGCGACGAACGCCTCCACGGCCGCGAGCGCGACCGAGGCGTTCTGCGCCTGGTGGGCGCCGTACAGCGGCAGGAACACGTCGTCGTACCGCGCGTGGAGACCCTGGAGCGACAGCATCTGCCCACCGACGGCGGGCGTGCGGGTGGCGACACCGAAGTCGGTGCCCTCGCGGACCGCGGTCGCGCCGACCTCGGCGATCCGGTCCGCCAGGACGGCCGCGACGTCGGGCTCCTGCTCGGCGAGCACGGCGGTCGAGCCGGCCTTGATGATCCCGGCCTTCTCGACGGCGATCACGGCCGGCGTCTCGCCGAGGTAGCGGGCGTGGTCGACCGCGATCGGCAGCACGACGGCGACCTGGGCGTCGACGACGTTGGTCGCGTCCCACGAGCCACCCATCCCGACCTCGACCACGGCGGCGTCGACCGGCGCGTCGGCGAACGCGGCGTACGCCATCCCGACGACGGTCTCGAAGAACGAGAGCGGGTGGTCCTGGTCGGCGTCGACCAGGTGGGTGTAGGGCGCGACGTCGTTGAACGCGCGCACGAAGTCGTCGTCCGAGAGCGGCTCCCCGTCGATCGAGATCCGCTCGGTCATCCGCTCGACGTGCGGGCTGGTGAACCGGCCGGTGCGCAGGTCGAGCGCGCGCAGCAGGGTGTCGATCATCCGCGAGGTCGAGGTCTTGCCGTTCGTCCCGGTCAGGTGGATGACGGGGTAGCTGCGCTGCGGGTCGCCGAGCACCTCCATGAAGGCCTCGATCCGGTCCAGGGACGGCTCGAGCTTGGTCTCCGGCCATCGGGACAGCAGGGCGTCCTCGACCTCGTCGAAGTTCTGGGCCAGGCGGGGTGCGTCAGGGGTCTCGCTCATCGTGGGTCGAGTCTAGAGACTCCTCAGTCGACCAGCAGATTCACCATGTCGACCACGGGCCGGTAGCCGATCGCCTCGTAGACGTGGTTGGAGACCGGGTTGGCCTGGTCGGTGAAGAGGCAGCAGCGCACGCCCCGGGCGAGGTGCTCGGCGGAGATCTCGGCGACGGCGCGGCTGGCGTATCCCCGGCCGCGCTGGTCGCGCGGCGTGTAGACGGGGCCGATGCGGGCGACGCCGTAGGCCGGGAGGTTGGCGCCGGTGAGGTGCACCCGCTCGCCGTGCTCGTCCTCCCAGAGCCAGATCACGCCGTCCTCGATGCGCACGAGCATGTCGTCCATCGAGAAGCTCTCCATGCCGTGCGGCTCGACGCGGCCCGCCTGCTCGGCGGCCGCCCGGGCGAAGTCGAGGAACCACTCGAGGCACAGGTCCGCGTCGGCCTCGGTGGCCTTCCGCAGCCGGCCGGCGGGGGCCGGGGGCATGACCAGCTCGCCCAGCTCGAAGAGCCGGACGTGCTCGTGGACGGAGACGGCTCCGCCGGTGAGCCGGGCGGTCTCCTCCGCGACCAGGCGCGCCGCCGGCAACGCGCCGTTGACGCCACCGAGGACCTCCCCGCGAGCGTGCACCGCGCGGGCCAGCTCGACGGCCGCATCGGCCGGCATCGGGAGGACGTACGCCGGGTGGGGCGCGAACGGTGCGGTCCGCATCGCAACGCCGGCGACGAGCCCCGCGTCGTCGCGCGCGACCGCCCACCAGCGGTGCGGCAGGTCGCCGGAGAGGCGCTCGGCCATCCGCGCCGTGACCGTCGCGATGACGGTCGTGATCACCGGCTCCACTGCCAGGTGTGCCTCGGTCTCGGCCAGGAACTGCGCGGGATCGTCGACGAACTCGATGCGGGCTGCCATGACCGAAGTCAGCCATCCCGGTGCCCGCGGTCACAACCGGTTTCTCCGGCAGAGGGCACGCGCCCTAGGATTTCGGACATGACCGAGACGCAGAGCCAGGCCACGGACACGACCAGCGCGGATCGACGCGCCGTCGTCGTACCCGAGAAGCCTGCGCTCGAGGGGCTCGAGGCCACCTGGAGCGAGCGCTGGAAGGCCGACGACACCTACGCCTTCGACCGCACCCAGCCGCGCGAGAACGTCTACTCGATCGACACTCCCCCGCCGACCGTGAGCGGCAGCCTGCACGTCGGCCACGTGTTCTCGTACACGCACACCGACCTGATCGCCCGCTTCCAGCGGATGCGGGGCAAGTCCGTCTTCTACCCGATGGGCTGGGACGACAACGGCCTGCCGACCGAGCGCCGGGTGCAGAACTACTTCGGCGTGCGCTGCGACCCGTCGCTGCCGTACGACGCCGACTTCACGCCGCCGGAGAAGCCCGACGCGAAGAAGCAGATCCCGATCAGCCGGCCCAACTTCATCGCCCTGTGCGAGCAGCTGGTCGAGCAGGACGAGCAGGTCTTCGAGCAGCTGTGGCGCACCCTCGGCCTCTCGGTCGACTGGAAGCAGCACTACACGACCATCGGCCCCAAGTCGCAGACGGTCAGCCAGCGTGCGTTCCTGCGCAACTTCGCCCGCGGCGAGGCCTACCTCCAGGAGGCGCCGACCCTCTGGGACGTCACCTTCCAGACCGCGGTGGCCCAGGCCGAGCTCGAGGCCCGCGAGTACGCCGGCGCCTACCACCGGGTCGCGTTCCACAAGCCCGACGGTGAGCCCGTCTACATCGAGACGACGCGTCCCGAGCTGATCCCGAGCGTCGTCGCGCTGATCGCGCACCCGGACGACCCGCGCTACCAGTCGCTCTTCGGCACCACCGTGACCAGCCCCGTCTTCGGGGTCGAGATCCCGGTGCGCGCCCACGCCGCCGCGGAGATGGACAAGGGCGCCGGCATCGCCATGTGCTGCACCTTCGGTGACCTCACCGACGTCACCTGGTGGCGCGAGCTCGACCTCCCGGTCCGCACCCTGATCGGCCGCGACGGCCGGATGTCGCGCGAGACGCCCGACTGGCTGGCGCACGAGCCCGCCGCGACGGCGTACGAGGAGCTCAAGGGCAAGACCGCGTTCTCCGCCCGTGAGGCGGTCGTGACCGCCCTGCGCGAGTCCGGCGACCTGGACGGCGAGCCGAAGCCCACGCAGCGGATGACGAACTTCTACGAGAAGGGCGACAAGCCGCTCGAGATCGTCGCGACCCGTCAGTGGTACATCCGCAACGGCGGCCGCGATGCCGCGCTGCGCACCGAGATGATCGACCGCGGCGCCGAGATCCAGTGGCTGCCGCCGCACATGAAGCACCGCTACGACAACTGGGTCGGCGGCCTCAACGGCGACTGGCTGATCTCGCGGCAGCGCTTCTTCGGCATCCCGTTCCCGGTCTGGTACCCCCTGGACGCCGAGGGCGAGCCCGACTACGACCACCCGCTCCTCCCCCGCGAGGCGGACCTGCCGATCGACCCGTCGACCGTGGCGCCCGGTGGCTACACCGAGGAGCAGCGCGGGAAGCCGGGCGGCTTCATCGGCGACCCCGACGTGATGGACACCTGGGCGACCTCGTCGCTGACCCCGCAGATCGCAGGCGGCTGGGAGTCCGACGACGACCTGTGGCAGCGCGTCTTCCCGATGGACCTGTGCACCCAGGCGCACGACATCATCCGCACCTGGCTCTTCTCCCGGGTGGTGCGGGCGCACTTCGAGAACCACGCCGCCCCGTGGTCGCACGCCCTGGTCTCCGGCTTCATCCTCGACCCGGACCGCAAGAAGATGTCCAAGTCCAAGGGCAACGTCGTGGTCCCGACCGAGATCCTCGACAAGTTCGGGGCTGACGCCGTCCGCTGGCGTGCCGCGATGGCTCGCCCGGGCCTGGACTCGCCCTTCGACGAGACCCAGATGAAGGTCGGCCGCCGCCTGGCGATGAAGGTCCTCAACGCCTCGAAGTTCGTCCTCGGTGGCGTCGGCGCGACCGGCGTGAACCCGTTCGAGGTCTCCGAGCCGCTCGACTGCGCCCTGCTCGGGCGCCTGGCCGAGGTGGTCCGCGCCGCGACCGACGCGTTCGAGGCCTACGACTACACCAGCGCGCTCGAGGTCGCCGAGAAGTTCTTCTGGGAGTTCTGCGACGACTACCTCGAGCTGGTCAAGGAGCGCGCGTACGCCGAGGGCGACGGCGCCGACACGGTCTCCGCGAAGGCCACCCTGGCGATCGCGCTCGACGTCCAGCTGCGGCTGCTCGCGCCGTTCCTGCCCTACGTGACCGAGGAGGTCTGGTCGTGGTGGCAGGAGGGGTCGATCCACCTCTCCAGCTGGCCGACGGTCACCGAGCTGGGCTCAGCGGCGGCCACCGACCCGGTCGCGCTCGACGCGGTGGCGGCCGCGCTGGTCGGGATCCGCGGCGCCAAGTCGAACGCCAAGGTGTCGATGCGCGCGGAGCTGTCCCGGGTCGAGATCCGTGGCCCGCGGGCGCTGGTCGACGCGGCCGAGCTCGCGGCCGACGACCTGCGCAAGACCGGCAAGATCGTCGGCGACCTGGTCTTCGTCGCCGCCGAGGGCGCGACGGAGATCACCGTGGTGGCCGAGCTGGCACCCGTCGAGGGCTGAGCCGGGTCAGTACCGGCCGCGGTGGCCGCCGTGGTGGCGGTCGCCGTACTCGTCCTCGGAGTCGTGACCGTACCCGTGGCCCTGCGAGCCGTAACCCTGCGAGCCGTGGCCCTGCGAGCCGTAGCCCTGCGAGCCGTAGTCCTGGGAGCCGTAGCCCTGGGAGCCGTAGCCGTGACCGCGGGTGTCGGTGAGGGCGTCGGTGATCGCACCGCCCAGGGCTGAGCCGAGTGCGGCGAGGCCCTGGCCGAGACCCTGGCCGAGGCCCTGGCCGCTCGCGTGGCCGTTGGAGTGACCCAGGCCGTGACCCAGGCCGTGCTTGATCCCCGCGAGACCGGGCACCGTGGGAGCCGGCACGGCGGGCACCGAGGGCACCGAGGGCGTCGGCAGCGGCGTGGCGACGGGCGTGCTCGGGACGACCGGGGTGGCCGCGTGCTGCGGGTGGGCCGGCGCCTGCTGGACGACCGGACGGACGTCGGCGTGGGCCGGGCGGGTCGGGTGTGCCGTCGCGCCCGCGGAGGGCTTGCCCTGCGGCGTGGCGACTGGGGCACTGGGCCGCTTCGTGGGTGTGGAGACCGGCGGGGCGGCGATGGCGGGACGCGGTGCGTCGCCGGCGGGCGCGGGCTTCGGCTGCAGGACGGTGCCGGCGATCATGCCCATCGGCAGGCTCCGGGCGAGGCCGCCGAGGGCGTCGGTACGCACCGCGTGCACCATCACCCCGAAGCACGCCAGGACGACGACGATCGATGCCACCAGCGGCGCACGGTGCTCTGACCGCATCCAGACCCTCCCGAGGAAAAACGGACGTTCCAGTGTCAGTTTTCCGGTCCAGACAGGTCAGAGCCAAACCCCTGGGCCCTATCTGGTCATAAATGACCCAGATGGGCTAGGCGAACCGCTGTGGGGCTGGTCGTCCTGAACCAGCGCAGGCCCGCGGTCGCGTCCGCCTACGCGGACTTCTTCTTCTTGGCCTCGGACTCGCGCGGCACCAGCGTGGGCGCCACGTCGTCGGTGACGACCTCGCCGGTCACGATGACCTTGGCGACGTCGCCGCGGGAGGGCACGTCGTACATCACGTGGAGGAGGACCTCCTCGATGATCGCGCGCAGGCCGCGGGCACCGGTGCCCCGCTCCATCGCCTTGTCCGCGATCGCCTCGATGGCCTCGGTGGTGAACTCGAGCTCGACGCCGTCGAGCTCGAACAGCTTCTGGTACTGCTTGACCAGGGCGTTGCGGGGCTCGGTGAGGATCTGCACCAGCGCGGGCCGGTCGAGCTTGGAGACGCTCGCGATCAGCGGCAGCCGCCCGATGAACTCGGGGATCAGGCCGAACTTGGTCAGGTCCTCGGGACGCACCTGCGAGAGCAGGTCCTCGGCGTCGCGCTCGACCTGGCCGCGGACCTCGGCGGTGAAGCCGAGGGTCTTCTTGCCGACGCGCTGCTCGACGATGTGCTCGAGTCCGGCGAAGGCACCACCCACCACGAAGAGGATGTTGGTGGTGTCGATCTGGATGAACTCCTGGTGGGGGTGCTTGCGACCCCCCTGCGGCGGCACCGAGGCGGTGGTGCCCTCGATGATCTTCAGCAGCGCCTGCTGGACGCCCTCGCCGGAGACGTCGCGCGTGATCGAGGGGTTCTCCGCCTTGCGGGCCACCTTGTCGATCTCGTCGATGTAGATGATGCCGGTCTCGGCCTTCTTGACGTCGTAGTCAGCGGCCTGGATCAGCTTGAGGAGGATGTTCTCGACGTCCTCGCCGACGTAGCCGGCCTCCGTGAGCGCCGTCGCGTCGGCGATGGCGAACGGGACGTTGAGCATCCGCGCCAGGGTCTGCGCGAGGTAGGTCTTGCCACAGCCGGTCGGTCCGATCACGAGGATGTTGGACTTCGCGACCTCGACGACCTCCTCCTTGCTGTGCTTGCCGGACAGCGGCTGGATCCCCGCCTGCACCCGCTTGTAGTGGTTGTAGACGGCCACCGCGAGCGACTTCTTCGCCTGCTCCTGGCCGATCACGTAGGAGTTGAGGAACTCGAAGATCTCCCGAGGCTTGGGCAGCTCGTCGAGGCTGACCTCGGTGCCCTCGTTGAGCTCTTCCTCGATGATCTCGTTGCAGAGGTCGATGCACTCGTCACAGATGTAGACGCCGGGGCCGGCGATGAGCTTCTTGACCTGCTTCTGGCTCTTCCCGCAGAAAGAACACTTCAGCAGGTCGCCTCCATCACCGATACGTGCCACGGGCGGTCATCCTCCGGTAAGTCGAGCCCGGTATGTCGAGCTGGTACAGCAGCTGTGCCTGGGGGTGGTGCCGTTCAGGGGCCGAGAGCCCCCCTGACGGTACCCCGTGCCACCCCCGAAGAGGGGGTGGACACGGGCAACGTCAGGTCATGGTGGAGCTCAGGTGAGCGCCGGGACGCCCTTGCGCGACTCGATCACCGCGTCGATCAGGCCGTACTCCACGGCCTGCTCGGCGGTGAGGATCTTGTCGCGCTCGATGTCGACGCTCACCTGCTCGATCGACCGACCGCTGTGGTCGCTGATCATCTTCTCGAGCAGCTCGCGCATCCGCAGGATCTCGTTGGCCTGGATCTCGATGTCGGAGGTCTGGCCGAACGTGCCCTCGGTGTAGGGCTGGTGGATCAGGATGCGGCTGTTGGGCAGCGCCATCCGCTTGCCGCGGGCGCCCGCACCGAGCAGGATCGCCGCCGCCGAGGCGGCCTGCCCGATGCACACGGTCTGCACGTCCGGCTTGATGAAGTTCATCGTGTCGTAGATCGCCGTCAGCGCGGTGAACGAGCCACCGGGGCTGTTGATGTAGATCTGGATGTCCTGGTCGGGGTTCATCGACTCCAGGCACATCAGCTGGGCGATGACGGCGTTGGCGACGTCGTCGGAGATCGGCGTGCCGAGGTAGATGATGCGGTCCTCGAACAGCTTGGCGTAGGGGTCGATGCGCCGGAACCCGTAGGACGTGCGCTCTTCCCACTGGGGGATGTAGTAGTTCATGCGTCAGTCCTTCTGCCGGGCCGGACGGCCGTCGTCGGCCGCCTCGCGGGCGCTCTTGATGACCTGGTCGACGAGGCCGTAGTCCTTGGCCTGGTCGGCGGTGAACCAGCGGTCGCGGTCGGCGTCGTTCTCGACCTGCTCGCGCGGCTGGCCCGTGTGCTCCGCGATCAGGTCGAGGAGGATCTGCTTGATGTGCAGGGACTGCTGCGCCTGGATCTTGATGTCCGAGGCCGAGCCGCCCATGCCGGAGGACGGCTGGTGCATCATGATCCGCGCGTGCGGGAGCGCGTAGCGCTTGCCCTTCGTGCCGGCGCAGAGCAGGAACTGGCCCATCGAGGCGGCCAGGCCCATGCCTACCGTCGCCACGTCGTTGGGGATGTAGTTCATGGTGTCGTAGATCGCCATGCCGGCGTCGACCGAGCCACCCGGGCTGTTGATGTGCAGGAAGATGTCGGCCTCGGGGTCCTCGGCCGAGAGCAGGAGCAGCTGGGCGCAGATCGCGTTGGCGTTCTGGTCGCGCACCTCGGAGCCGAGGAAGACGATCCGCTCACGCAGCAGACGCTGGTAGATGTGGCCGTCGAGGTCGTTCATCCCGCCGCCGCCGTTGAGCTGCGGCTGATGAGTCCCCGGGTGCGATGCGGAGCTGGAGTACTGGGTCACGGAAGCGACCCTAGCCGCAAGAGCCGACAGTTCCACGGCCAACCGGCCCCTGTTCGCCAACAGCGGATTTACGCCTCGACGGCCTCGCGGAGGCGGTCCAGCGTCTGGACCATCCCGGCCTCGAGCTCGTCGGCGTGCTCCGCACTGCCGCCCAGCGCCACCGGCGCGAACAGGCGCGACATCCGGGTGAGCCGGCGCGGCACGGGCCGGCGGTGCACGACCCGGGTGCCCTCCGCGACGGGAGCCAGCTCCCAGATCCAGCGCGCACCGCTGGAGGTCGTGTCCCAGGCCACCAGCCGACCCGGCTCCAGCAGGGCGACGACGTTGCGGGTCGGCCAGATCGCGGCACGGCGCCGGTTGATCCCGAGGTACCACTGCCCGACCCGCAGCCCGCCACGCTTGAGCGGGATCATCCGCACCAGCTCCGGGCTCCACTCGGGCATCCGGGAGAAGTCGGTCAGCAGCGCCCACACCCGCTCGGTCGGCGCCGCGACGACGCCCTCGGCGTACAGCTCCCGGTCGGCGCTCATGCCAGCCACCCGCGCAGGGCCTCGTGGACGTCGGGGTGGTTGAGGAGGCCGAAGTGGTCCGTGCGGCCCAGGTGCAGGACCGTCGCGTCGGGGAACAGCTCCTGGCCGTGCCGGTCGCGTCCGTACGCCGACGGCGGGCGCACCAGCAGGTCGCCGACGACGTGCCCGACGGGGTGCCGCTCCTGGGTCGTCAGGGTGGCCGCGACCAGGCGGTAGCGCGCGTGCGGCAGCGGCGGGACGTCCTCCGCCAGGCCCGCGACCAGGTCGTGCACGCCGACCGAGCGCCAGTCGAGGATCCGGCCGAACGCCGCGGTCTCCGGGAGCCGGGACAGCCCGCGGCTGCCGTGGCCGATCCCCCGCGCGATCGGCGCTCCCAGGTGCGGCGTGCCGAGCGTGACCACGTCCGAGACCCGGTCGGTCCAGGGCGCCTCGACGTCGCTGGCGACCGCACCGGCAGCCCGCAGGATCAGGCCGCCCATCGAGTGGCCGACGAGCGCGACGCGCTCGACCTCCACCGGCCACGCCTCGACCAGGCGCTGCATCAGGGCGGACAGCGCCGCACCGTTCTCGCGCAGGCCGAGCCCGGTGTTGGCCCGCAGGAGGACCGGGGTCCAGCCCTCCCCCGCGAGCATCTCGGCGTACGTCGTCCCGGTCCGCTCGCGCCAGCGCTCCCAGTAGGACTCGTTCTCGCAGAGCCCGTGCAGGAACACCACGACCCGTCCGGTCGCCCCCGGGAACGCGGCGGCGAGCCCGTCGGGGTCCAGCGGCACGTCCCGCCCGTCCGCACGCACGGCCATCGTGATCGCGAGATCGGGCCGCTCGACGGCGAGCCGGTCGCCGATCAGGCCATTGACCGCCGAGCGGACGAAGCGCCCGCGCGCCCCCGCGTCCAGGCGCGGACCCAGACCACCCGCCCGGCCCAGGCCGGCGGACGCGGCGCGCAGGCCGAGCGAGGCCCCGCCGTACACCGCGGAGGTGATCCGACGCCCCGGGTAGCCGCCGAAGCGGTCCGCCCAGGCGTCGTGGGTGTCGCGCACGCTGCGCACCACCAGCTCGTCGGCCACCTCGGTCAGCAGGGACAGCGCGTCGAGCACGCCGGGTCCCGGTGCGGGCTGGGTCATGCGGCGACCATACCCGCGGTATGTCGTGGTGGCGAGGTGGCGGGGCCCATGGATTGGTGACCAAACCGCAGGTGGGAACGCTCCCGGTCTGCGCTTGGTGACCAAACGTGCGGTCGGCCGCGTCGCCGACGGGACGCCCAGCCCGCGTCTGCGCCGCAATGACGCCGGCCCGCCAGGACGAGCCTGGCGGGCCGGCGTACGACGTTGCCCGGGAGCGGGCGTGTGGATCAGGCCTCGGCCTTCTCCTCCTCGGCGGGCTCGGCGGGCGCCTCGGCGTCGGCGTCTGCCTCGACCTCGGCCTCCGGCTCACCGATGGTGCCGTCGGGGAGCAGGTTCTTCAGCTCGACCGGGTTGCCGGACGCGTCGGTGACGACGGCCGACTCGACGATGCGGGCCAGCGCCTTGCCGCGCAGGATCTCCTGCACCAGCTCGGGGATGTGGTTGTGCTCGAACATGTGGTTCGCGAACGCCTGCGGGTCCTCGCCGGACTGCTGGGCCTTGCGGACCATGTGCTCCGAGAGCTCCTGCTGGTCGATGCCGAACTCCTCGACCTGGGCGATCTCGTCCAGGATGAACTGGGCGGTGACCGCGTCGCGGACCCGGCGCTCGAGGTCGGCCTCGAACTCCTCCTGGGTCTGTCCCTCGTCCTCGAGGTACTTCTCCATGGTGACGCCGGCGTACGCGAGCTGCTGCTCGAAGCTGGAGCGGCGGGCGTTGAGCTCATCGGTCACGATCGTCTCGGGCAGCGGGACGTCGACCGACTCCAGCAGCGCCTCGAGGACGGCGTCGCGGGCGGCGGCGGCCTGCTCGAGACGGCGGCCGCGGCCGAGCCGCTCGCGGACGTCCTCGGTCAGCTCCTCGACGGTGTCGAACTCCGAGGCGAGCTGGGCGAACTCGTCGTCGAGGTCGGGCAGCTCCTGCTCCTGCACCTGGCTGACGGCGACCGCCACGTCGACGCCCTCGCCGACCAGGTCACCACCCACGAGCTGGGAGGAGAAGACCTTCTCGTCGCCGGCGGCCAGGCCGACCAGCGCCTCGTCGAGACCGTCGATCATGCCGCCGCGACCCACGCGGTAGGACATGCCGGACACCTCGGCGCCGTCGACGACCTCGCCGTCCTTGGTCGCCTTGAGGTCCATGACCACGAAGTCGCCGTCGGCGGCGGGGCGCTCGACGTCGATGAGGGTCGCGAAGCGCTCACGCAGCGCCTCGACCTGCTCGGCGACGTCCTCGTCGCTCACCACGATGTCCTCGACCGACGCGGTCACGCCGTCGTACGTCGGGAGCTTGATCTCGGGCTTGACGTCGACCTCGGCGGTGAACTCGAGCGCCTCGTTGTCCTCGAACTTGGTCACCTCGATCTCCGGCTGCGCGAGCGGCTGGAGGTCGTTGGCCTGGAGCGCCTCGACGTACTTCTGCGGGACGACCTCGTTGACGGCCTCCTCGAGGACGGCGCCACGGCCGACCTGGCGGTCGATGACGGCCGGCGGGACCTTGCCGCGGCGGAAGCCGGGGACGTTGATCTGCTTGGCGATCTTCTGATAGGCCGCGTCGAGGCTCGGCTTGAGCTCCTCGAAGGGCACCTCGACGGTCAGCTTGGCCCGGGTCGGGCTCAAGGTCTCGACGGCGCTCTTCACAGGCTTTCTCCTACTTTTCGATGACTGGTGCTCGGTGGTGGTTCAGTCGGGGCGACAGGACTCGAACCTGCGATCTCCTGCTCCCAAAGCAGGCGCGCTAGCCACTACGCTACGCCCCGCCAAGTGGGGTCCCACGCGTGCCCGGGGCACGCTCAGGACCCTGCTTGGAGCGGATGACGGGAATCGAACCCGCGTAGCCAGTTTGGAAGACTGGGGCTCTACCATTGAGCTACATCCGCGAGCCCGGGGCCGAGGCCCCGAGAGCGGGTGCAATCGTGCCACACGCGCGGGTCCCGACCCCAACCGGCACGACCGCCCGGACACCGGCCGAGCGCCGCCGTCAGCGTCGGTGGACCAGCACCAGGGCCCGGTCGTCGTTGCGCGAGCCGAGCGAGTCGACGAGCCGGTCGGCCCCGCCGGCGAACTCGCCGCGCAGCAGCCGCTCGGCCTGGCCGAGCATCCGGTCGATGCCGAGGCCGATCTCGCGGCGCGGGGTCTCGACCATGCCGTCGGTGTAGAGGAGCAGGGCGTCGCCGCTGCGCAGCACACCGGCGATCGTGGTGAACTCGGCCTCCTCGATCAGGCCGAGGACCGGCCCCTCCCCCTCGTGGACGGTCCAGCGACCGGAGCCGGCGTCGAGCTGGGCGGCCGGCGGGTGCCCGGCGGTGCGGACCTCGAAGGCGCCGCTGACCAGGTCGAGCGAGAGGTGGATCGCGGTCGCGAACCCCTCCTCCCAACCCTGGCGCAGGAGGTACTCGTTGGCCGCCGGGAGGAAGTCGGCGGGCGGGAGCGCGCCCAGGAGACCGCCGAAGGCGCCGGACAGCAGCAGCGCGCGGGTGCCGGCCTGCTCCCCCTTGCCCGACACGTCGACGACCACGATCTCGAGGCGGTCGGACTCGGGGGCACCGACGGCGACGATGAAGTCACCGGCGAACGGCGTACCCCCCGCCGAGCGCAGCGCCGTCTCGGTGAGCCAGCCCTCGGGCAGCGGCGGGATTCCGCCCTGGCTGAGGATCCGGTCGCGCAGGTCGACGAGCATCGACTCGCCCTGCACGCCGGCGACCCCGAGCCGGGAGCGGCGGAACGACGTCAGCAGCACGATGAAGCAGAGCAGGTAGAGGATGGTGATCGCGAGGACCTGCTTCGAGGTGATCTCCCGCTGCGCGGCGATCGCCAGCATCAGCATCACCATCACGAAGACCACGAACCACGGCAGCTGACGGGGGCCGAGCAGCAGGCTGCCGAGCAGCAGCGGCACGATCAGCATGGTCATCGGCGCCGTGTCGGGCCAGATCAGGACCGGCACCGTCACGAGGACGGTGAGCGCGACCAGCGCCGCCAGCGTGTCGTTGCCGCGCGGGAGGAGCCGCCGTCGCCGACGCGCGACCTTCAGCCTGGACGGGCTGGCGGCCCGGTCCGCGTCGCTGCGTGCCGTCATCTGCTCGTCGGTCCTCGTCGTCGGCCCAGGTCCTGGGGTGGGCATCACTGTAGTGCTCGCGACCGGTACCTGCGCTGGCAATGGCCGCACCAGAACAGGTTGCGTCCCTGCAGCTCGGCCGTGCGTACCGCGTGGCCGCACACGTGGCAGGGCATCCCGTTGCGCCGGTAGACGTAGACCTCGCCGCCGTGGTCGTCGCGCCGCGGCGGCCGGCCCATCGCCTCCGGGGTGTGCTCCGGGCGGACCGTGTCGATGCGCCCGGTGCGGACCCCCTCCCGCATCAGGACGACCAGGTCGTCCCACATCGCGCGCCACTGGCCGACCCGCAGGGAGCTGCCCGGTCGGTACGGGTCGATCCGGTGCCGGAAGAGCACCTCGGCCCGGTAGACGTTGCCGACGCCGGCCAGCACCGACTGGTCCATCAGCAGGCCGCCGATCGGCGCCTTGCTGCGCCGGATCCGGTCCCACGCGATGCCCGGGTCGGCGTCCGCGCGCAGCGGGTCCGGTCCGGACCGGGCGACGATCAGATCGCGCTCGGCGCGCGTCAGCAGCTCGCAGGCCGTCGCGCCGCGCAGGTCGGCGTACGCCGTCTCGGTGGCGAGCCGGAGCCGCACCTGCCCGACCGGCTCGGGGACGCTCGCGACGCCGTCGTGCACGTCGAACTTGCCGTAGAGGCCCAGGTGGACGTGCACGAACCGGTCGTCGGGGAAGGCAATGAAGAGGTGCTTGCCCCACGACTCGGCCCCGGCGAGCACCTGCCCGTCGAGGAGCTCCGCCGAGCCGGCGAACCGCCCCTGGGGGCTGCTCACGTCGACCACCTGGCCGCCGAAGACCGCGGTCAGCTCACCGGCCAGGCGGTGGAGGGTGTGCCCCTCAGGCATCGGTGGGGCGTGCGGGCAGCGGCGGCAGGACGCCGTCGGCCTCGTACGCCGTGAGCTCGTCGATGCGACGCTGGTGCCGCTCGGCGCCGGAGAACGGCTCGGCGAGGAAGAGCTCGACGAACCGCGTCATGTCCTCGATCGAGTGCATGCGGCCACCGACCGCGACCACGTTGGCGTCGTTGTGCTGGCGCCCGAGCAGCGCGGTCTCCTCGGACCAGGCGAGCGCGCAGCGGATGCCGGCGACCTTGTTGGCGGCGATCTGCTCGCCGTTGCCCGAGCCGCCGATCACCACGCCCAGGCTGTCCTGGCCCGCGGCCCGCTCCTCGGCGACGGCCGCGGCGGCGCGCAGGCAGAAGATCGGGTAGTCGTCCTCCGCGTCGTACCAGAACGGGCCGTGGTCGACGGGCTCGTAGCCGTGCTCGGTGAGCCAGGCGGTCAGGTGGTCCTTGAGGTCGAGTCCGGCATGGTCGCAGCCGAGGTGCACGCGCATGGCGGCATTGTCTCAGCCGTGCTGGCGCACGAACGCGGCGACCTGTCCCATCAGGGTCTCGGCTGCCGGGAACACCCGCGGGTGGCGCCAGAAGCCGTGCAGCTGGCCCTGGTAGCGGCAGGCCACGAGCTCGACGCCGGCCTCCGCGACCCGGCGGGCGAGCACCTCACCCTCGTCGCGGAGCGGGTCGTGCTCCGCAGTCACGACCAGCGTCGGAGGCAGGGTGCCGAGCCGGTCGGAGAGCAGCGGCGCGAGGTCCGGGTCGGTGTGGTCGGCCGGGGTCGCGTACTGGTCCCAGTACCAGGCACCCTCGCGCGGGTCGAAGCCGTCCGCGTGCGTGCGGTAGGACTCGAAGCCAGCCGTCGGGTCGAGGAACGGGTAGATCAGCACCAGCGCGGCGTAGCGCCCCGGGTGCCGCAGAGCGTCCACGAGCGCGAGGTTGCCGCCGGCGCTGTCGCCGTGCGCGAGCAGGCGACCGTCCAGCGTGCGCTGGGCCCAGCCCGCTGCCGCCGCGACGTCGTCGACGGCAGCCGGGAAGCGATGCTCCGGTGGTCGCCGGTAGTCGACGCTCAGCACCCGCTGCCCGCTGAGGTTGGCCAGCCGGCGCGCCCGCGCGTCGTGCACCTCGACGTCGTTGAACACGAAGCCGCCGCCGTGGACGTGCACGACGACCGACTCACCCGCGCCCACGGGCGTGTAGAGACGGGCGGGTACGCCGTCGGCGTCGACGTCACTCACCTCGGCGACGTCCTCGCGCGGCTCGGCGGCGGCCGTGGCCCGGGCCTGCGCCCGCGCCGCGTCGATGTCGTAGCCCTCGGTCCAGACCGGGGTCTCGCCGGCGATCAGCTCGAGGGCCAGCCGGGACTCGGGGAAGAGCATCCTCAGACGCCGGCGACCGGAGGCAGCGTGACGACCTGGGAGGCGAAGCTGAGCCCGGCGCCGAATGCGATGAGCAGCGCCGTGTCCCCCGGCTTCGTCTGGCCCTGGCGCACCATCGCCTCGATGGCGAGCGGCACCGACGCGGCCGAGGTGTTGCCCGAGTCCTGCACGTCGCGGGCGATCGCGATGCCCTCCGGGAGCTTGAGGTTGCGGGCCAGGGTCTCGGTGATGCGCAGGTTGGCCTGGTGCGGCACGAACGCGTCGAGGTCTTCGATCGCCAACCCGGCGCCGTCGATCGCCTCGCGGGCCACGTCGGCCATCGCGAACGGCGCCCAGCGGAAGACCGCCGTCCCCTCCATCTGCACGACCATCGGATGCTCGGGGCTGTTGTGCTGACAGCCCGGCACCTGCGTGATGACGTGGGACTGGGACCCGTCAGATCCCCAGGCCACCGGCCCGATGCCCGCCTCGTCGGCCGGTCCGACCACGACGGCCCCGGCGCCGTCGGCGAAGATGAACGCCGTGCCCCGGTCGGTCGGGTCCATGAAGGTGCTCAGCTTCTCGACGCCGATGACCAGCGCGTAGCCGGCGTTGCCCCCGCGGACCAGGTCCGAGGCGACCGAGAGCGCGTGGCAGAAGCCGGCGCAGCCGGCCGAGACGTCGAAGGCCGCGGCGCGCGAGCCCAGCCGGTCGGCGACGATCGGGGCCGCGGCCGGCGTGTGCTGGGCATGGGTCGAGGTCGCGAGGATGACCGTCGAGATCTGGTCGGCCCCGATGCCGGACACCTCCAGCGCCGCGCGTGCCGCATGGGTCGCCATGTCGAGGAGCGACTCGTCCTCGCCGGCGAAGCGTCGCGTCCGGATGCCCGAACGGGTCTGGATCCACTCGTCGTTGGAGTCCAGGACCTCGCAGATCTCGTCGTTGGTGACGACCCGCGCCGGTCGGTAGACCCCGAGCCCGAGCATCGCGGTCGCCGATGCGCCGGTGCGTTGACTGATCCTCGCCATGACAGCTCCCTGACTCGGGGACGGTGTGAACGAAGGCACACTAGACCCGGGCCGGGGACGCCGTGTCGTCAGTCCTCCGCGAGCACGACCACCCGGTCGCCGGGGATGACGCGGAAGGTCTCCGACTTCGCCGGGTTGACCCGGACGCCGAAGCTGGTCCCGCTGCCGTCGGCCAGCGCCGTCGACTTGTAGCCGATCGCGGTCTCACCACGACGTACGGCGCCGGCGACGACCGTCGCGAAGTCGACCTCCGCACCCGGCTCGACGTACCACTCGGCGGGGCGCAGGTAGATCTCGCTGCCCTCGTCGCCGAGCAGCTCGGAGAAGACCGCCTCCAGACGGTGGTCCTCCGAGAGCTGGGTGACCAGCAGGCTCACGATCTCGCCGCTGACCACGACGTCGTCGACGTGGGCGACCTGCGCGAGCACGCGGTTGCGGTCGTCGAGCATCTCGCTGACGACGGGCGTGGCCGCGTCCATCCGGGCGAGGAGGTCGCGCACGTGCAGCAGCGTCACCAGCGTGCGGGCGTCCGCCGCCTGGGGCTCCAGGTCATCGGAGTAGCAGAGCACGATGACCTGGTCGAGGTCGGCGCTCAGGTGCCGCTCGAGCGTCGCCCGGTCGGTGGTCGAGGCCGTGACGACGGTGACGTCGAGGTTGGCCATCGGCGGCAGCACCTCGGGGGCGTACGACGTGACGACGGTCAGTCCCGATCCCGGGGGCGCGTACTTGTCGAGCTCGCGCAGCACGATCGGCGCGCGCTCGTTCCAGCCGATCAGCACGGCCCGCGTCGGGTGGTCGTCCACGCCGAACGAGGTGCCCAGACGGGTCCGGTCCGGCTGCACGAGGGCGTCGGGCTCGCCCCGCAGGGTCGAGTCGTCCTCGGCGACCACGATGAGCGTGCACCCGGCGACCAGGGTCTCGGGCGGCGGGTTCAGCTTCGGCCCGTCCGGCCCGATCACGCCGATCACGCCGGCCAGCTCGTAGGCCAGCAGCGCGTCGCCGTACGTCGCGTCCGCGGCCAGGCCGTGGCCCTCGAGGAAGTAGATCTCGTCGCCGCCGTAGTCGAAGAGCTCGGTGTAGACGGCCGCGGCGCCGGACTGCCGTGAGGTCTGCACGACGAGCTTGGCGACGGTCTCGCGGATGTCGAGCAGCACGGTGCGCTCGGCCCCGACCAGGCGCGCCGCCTCGAGGTTGGTGGGGTTGCGGATCTCGGCGACGATGCGCGGACCGTCGGGGCCGGCGTGGGTCAGCGCGAGCAGGGTCTTGATGACCTCGGCGTCCGGGTCCTCGGAGGTCTCCGGGGCGAGCAGGATCACCGAGCGGGCGCTCGGATGGCTGCTGAGCGCGAGGTCGTCGAGGTCCATCGGCGACCCGGACCGGCAGATCACCCGGGTGCCGCGCAGGTCGGGCACCTTGGCCCGGAGCAGCTCCTCCATCTCGACCTTGTCGCGGTCGGCGAGCACCACGATCACCGGCTTCCTGCGGCTCTCGTTGGCCAGCGTCAGCTCGCTCACGATCGTGAAGATCGAGTCCGACCAGCCGAGGATCACCGTGTGGTCCTTCTCCAGGACCGTCGAGCGGCCGCGGCGCAGGTCGGCCAGCTTGGCGTCGATGCCGGTGGCGATCACGCCGATCAGGGCGCTGACGATGAAGAGGCCGGCGATGGTCAGCACCAGCATGGTGAGCAGGAACTGCCAGGAGGCCCCGCCGTCGCCGGCCACGGTGCCCGGGTCGAGCGCGTGGAAGAGGTTCTGCATCAGGTCGCGGAAGAACGGCTTCGACGGGTCGTCGTCCGACCGCAGGCTGAAGATCGCGACGATCACGGTGAACGCCACGATGAGCACCACGGTGGTGACGCACAGCCAGGCGATCAGCGCCGGCGTCCCCCGCGCCATGCTGTTGTCGAACTGGTAGCGCAGCTTCTCGCGCAGCGTGGGCTCCTCGAGGTGCTTGCTGCGTGCGATCGGCGTCGTGCGCTCGGCCGTCGGCGATCCCATCGCCCGGGCCGTGCGCTGGCGTGCCTGTAGACCGGTCCGTGCCATCTGTCCATCCCCCACATGTTCGTTTCCCGGAGAATCGTCGCTCACCGGGGGCACCTGAGCACCCGTTTCGGTGGAACTACTGGGGCATGTCTCGCCGTGGCGTGCCACGATGCCCGCCATGCAGAACTCGCGGGCCCGCGCCGCCACCGCCGCCGCCTTCCTCACCCAGGGGCTGATCCTGCTCAGCCTCACCACGCGGCTGCCGGACTTCCAGGACAAGTGGCACCTGTCCGACGTGAAGCTGTCGCTGATCCTGCTGATGATGATCCTGCTGGCCGGCGTCGGCTCGGTGGTCGCCGAGACGCTCGCGAAGCGGCTCGACAGCGCGGTGCTGCTGCGGTCCGGCCTCCTGGTGATCGCCGTCGCGGTCCCCGTGCTGTGCCTGGCGCCGACCACGGCCGTCTACATCGCCGGCATCGCCGGGTACGGCGTTGGGCTGGGCATCGTGGACGCCTGCACCAACATGCAGGCGGTCGCGCTCGAGCACCGCTACGGCCGCCCCATCCTCCCGTCCTTCCACGGCGCCTGGACCCTCGGCGGTGTCGTCGGGGCGGTGATCGGGCTCGCCACCGCGTCGGCCCCGGTCGAGGTGAACGCACTGGTCGGCCTGATCCCGCTGGCCGTCGCCTTCGGGCCGTTCCTGCCTCGCGACCACGGCCCGACCGAGCTCGCCACGAAGGTCGACGTCCCCTGGCGCCCGATCATCCTCGTGGGCGTCGCGATGGTGCTCTTCTACATGGTCGACACCGGCGTGCAGACCTGGGGACCGCTCTTCCTCGACCACACCTTCACCACGCCCGAGAGGTACGTCGCGCTCTCGGCCCTCGCCTACCTGCTCGCCAGCGGTGCCGTGCGGATCGCCGGCGACCGCCTGGTCGCCCGGCTCGGCGTGGTCCCGATGCTCCGCGTCGGCGCGCTGGTCGGGGCCGGCGGCCTGGCGGTGGTCGTCTTCTCCCCCACCTGGCAGGTCGCGGTGCTCGGGTTCGCCGTCCTCGGCGCCGGCGTCGCGGTCGTGGCACCGCTGAGCTTCTCCGCCGCGGCCCGGATCGCGGGCGCCTCGGAGGCGGGGCAGGAGTTCGAGCCCGCCGTGCGCCAGGCGCGGGTCGACGCGGTGATCGCCCGGTTCAACCAGTTCAACTACGTCGGCGCCCTGCTCGGCTCGGTGATGACCGGGCTGGTCGGTCAGGACTCGCTGCGGATCGGCTTCGCCGTACCGATGATCCTGGTGCTCGGCATCATCCCCCTGGCCCCGGCGTTCGCGCCGAAGCTGGTGGCCGCCGTCAGTGCACCCCGGCCATCAGCTTCCTGATCGGCTTCACGAACAGCAGGAGCAGTACGCCGACAGCGATCGCGACGAGGCCGATGATCAGGAAGTAGCCGGTCTCGTCGTCCGGGTCGTAGTACGCCGCCAGCCGGCCCGACATCGCCGTGCCGAGCGCGATCGAGAGGAAGTAGAGCGCCACCATCTGGGTGTGGTACTTCGCCGGCGCCAGCTTCGTCGACAGGGACAGACCCGGTGGTGAGATGAAGAGCTCCGCGAGCGTGAAGACCAGCAGGACCGCGGCGAGCGCCCACAGGTTGACCGTGTTCTCGCCGCTCGGTAGCGGCAGGAACATCAGGAACGCCAGGCCCATGAGCACCGTGCCGATCCCGAACTTCACCGGGGTCGACGGCTGGCGGCTGCCGAGCCGGGTCCACACCGCCGCGAACACCGGGGCGAGCGCGATGATGAAGACCGGGTTGATCGACTGCACCCACGACACCGGCATGGTCCAGCCGAAGAAGTCGCGATCGACCCGCTCGTCGGAGTAGATGGTCACGACCGTGAACTGCTGCTGGTAGAGCGACCAGAAGACGGCGTTCGTGATGAACATCGGGACGAACGACCACACCCGGCTCCGCTCCAGCGCTGAGACCTGGCTGCTGGTGAGCAGCAGCGCGAAGTAGGCGAGCGCGGCGGCGATGGTGATGCCGATGACCCAGTCGGAGAGGTTTCCGGCGTCTATCCAGCCGAACGCGACGAGCGCGCCGATCGCGATGAGGAAGGCGACCAGCGCCCCGGCGTACCGGATCCGCTCGGACGGCTCGAGCGGGTTGGGCACGACGCGGCTCGCGTCGGGCAGCCGCTTGCGTCCGATCGAGTACTGCACCAGCCCGAGGAACATGCCGATCGCGGCGAGCCCGAACCCCCAGTGGAAGCCCTTGTTCTCCTGGAACCAGCCGGTCAGCAGCGGGCCGACGAACGCGCCGATGTTGATGCCCATGTAGAACAGCGAGAAGCCGGCGTCGCGCCGCTCGTCCTGCTCGCTGTAGAGAGAGCCGACCAGCGAGGTCGCATTGGCCTTCACACCGCCACTGCCGAGCGCGATGAGCGGCAGGCCGATGGCGACGCCGGCGATGTCGGGCACGACGGCCAGCGCGATGTGGCCGAGCATCACGATCGACGCGGCGTAGAAGAGCGTCCGTTCGGCGCCGATCACCCGGTCGGCGAGCCAGGCGCCGAGGATGGTGGCGAGGTAGACGGCACCGCCGTACGCCCCGACGATGCCGGTCGCCGTGGCCTTGTCGATGCCGAGACCGCCCTGGTCGGCGGAGTAGTAGAGGTAGATCAGCAGGATGCCCTGCATGCCGTAGAAGCTGAACCGCTCCCACATCTCCACGCCGAAGAGGTTGGCCAGCGGCCGCGGCTGCCCGAAGAAGCCGCGGTCCAGGTCGTCACTCGATCCGGCGGGGTCCGTCGTCGACGTGGTCATCAGACCACCGTGCCCCGTCCACGACCGGGGACACAAGTCAGGCCAGGTCAGGCCTGCGGGCCGCCCCAGAACTTGTCCGGCACCGGGACGGGACGCCCGGGCTGCTCGCCGCCGCGGGCCTCGAGGTAGCTCGCCTTCGGGACCATCACCTTGCGGCGGAAGATGCACACGATCTTGCCGTCCTGGTTGTAGCCGATGGTCTCGACGTAGACGACGCCACGATCGTCCTTGGACTTGCTCTCGGTCTTCTCCAGCACCGTCGTCTCGCCGTACAGGGTGTCGCCGTGGAACGTCGGCGCGACGTGGCGCAGCGACTCGACCTCGAGGTTGGCGATCGCCTTGCCCGAGATGTCCGCGACGCTCATGCCGAGCAGGATCGAGTAGACGTAGTTGCCGACCACGACGTTCTTGCCGAACTGGGTCGTCTCCTCGGCGTAGTTGGCGTCGAGGTGCAACGGGTGGTGGTTCATCGTGAGCAGGCAGAACAGGTGGTCGTCGTACTCGGTCACCGTCTTGCCGGGCCAGTGCTTGTAGGTCGCGNGTTGTTCTCGGACCGTTCACGAGGCGGGTGGTGCCGGGTCGTCCCACCCTCATGCCGAGCAGGATCGAGTAGACGTAGTTGCCGACCACGACGTTCTTGCCGAACTGTGTTGTCTCCTCGGCGTAGTTCACGTCGAGGTGCAACGGGTGGTGGTTCATCGTGAGCAGGCAGAACAGGTGGTCGTCGTACTCGGTCACCGTCTTGCCGGGCCAGTGCTTGTAGGTCGCGCCGACCTCGAACTCTTCGTAGCTGCGTCCGAACTGCATGGGCCGATACTGCCCGCCCGTACGCCGCCCCGTCACCCGCTGTTACGCGTGGGTAATGTCACCCGGCGCTCAGGAGCCCCCACCGCCCGCCTTGCGGCGGTGCAGCTTCGGAGCGGAGTCGGCCACCTCGGAGCCGTGTGCCTTCTCCTGGAGCGGCCCGTCCTGGTGGACGCCCTTCTCCTTGGAGTTCTTGCGGTCCAGGGCCTCACGCATCTTGGCCTTGAGGTCGTCGTTGGCACCGTTCGATTCCGGCATCGTTCCTCCTGGGGTCGGTCCGACCACCTTGTCATCCCGACCCTGAGGCGGTCGACCGGTAATCGAGCCCGAGCGGCTCAGCCGAGCTTGTACTCCTTGAGGAGCGCCCGTCCGATGATCATCTTCTGGATGTCGGAGGTGCCCTCACCGATCAGCATGAAGGCGGCCTCACGGTAGAGGCGCTCGATCTCGTACTCCTTGGAGTAGCCGTAGCCGCCGTGGATCCGGAACGAGTCCTGGACGACCTCGTTGCAGTACTCCGAGGCGACCATCTTGGCCATGCCGGCCTCGACGTCGTTGCGCTCGCCGGCGTCCTTCTTCCGGGCGGCGCGGACCATCATCGAGTGGGCGGTCTCGACCTTGGTCGCCATCTCCGCGAGCCGGAAGAGGATCGCCTGGTGCTCCGCGATCGGCTTGCCGAACGTCTCCCGCGTCTGCGCGTACGCCGCCCCGAGCTCGAAGGCCCGGTTGGCGATGCCGACGGCGCGGGCGGCGACGTTGACGCGGCCGACCTCGACGCCGTCCATCATCTGGTAGAAGCCCTTGCCGGGCTCGCCGCCGAGGATCTGGTCGGCCGAGATCTGGTGGCCCTCGAACACCATCTCGGTGGTGTCGATGCCCTTGTAGCCCATCTTGTCGATCTTGCCGGGCACCGTGACGCCCTGGGCGGTCTCGCCGAAGCCGGGCTCCTTCTCGACCAGGAACGTCGTCATGTTCTTGTAGACCGAGTCCGCACCCTCGTCGGTCTTCACGAGCACCGCGACCAGGTTCGACGAGCCGCCGTTGGTCAGCCACATCTTCTGGCCGGTGATCGAGTAGCCACCATCGTCCTGCTTCGTGGCCTTGGTCTTGATCGCCGACACGTCCGAGCCCAGCGACGGCTCCGACATCGAGAACGCGCCCCGGATCTCGCCGGTCGCCATCTTCGGCAGGTACTTCTTCTTCTGCTCCTCGGTGCCGTGCCGCATCAGCATGTAGGCCACGATGAAGTGGGTGTTGATGACGCCCGAGACGCTCATCCAGCCGCGCGCGATCTCCTCGACGCACAGGGCGTAGGTCAGCAGCGACTCGCCGAGGCCGTCGTACTCCTCGGGGATCATCAGGCCGAAGATGCCGAGCTCCTTGAGCCCGTCGACGATCTCCTGCGGGTACTCGTCGGCGTGCTCCAGCTCGGTCGCGACCGGCAGGATCTCCTTCTCGACGAAGCTCCGGACGGCCTTGATGATCTCGGCCTGGTCGTCGCTGAGGCCATCGGTCTCGCACAAACGCATTGCGGCATCCTTCGGGGCGCGGGTGTTTCGGCTGGCGTTCGAGCACACTATTACCGGCCGGTCACTTCCCACACCCTTCCGCGGGCCGCGGTGACAACCCTCACACGCCCGCCCGGCTCCTAGACTGTCGCCGGACGACGGTCACCGGGACCGGACCACGACACGGGGGGTGGGATGAACCGACCGCGCCCCAGCTGGGCCAGCCCGGACCTCCCGCTGGCGCTGCTCGTCGTGGCGGTGGTGGTGCTCGCCTTCGTGCTCCCGAGCAGGCTCGGCGGCTCGGACCCCGATCCCTCGCCGGCAGGCGGCGCACGGGTGGCCCCGCCGTCGGTCTCCCCCACCGACCAGCAGGTGGTGCCGGCCCCGACCCTGTCGCCCGGCACCGGCGCCGGCTCGTCCGCCTCGCCATCAGACGGCGCGGCGAACCCCGGCGCCCCGGGCCTGCCCAGCCGCCACCGAGACGGAGTCTGCGTCGACGTGCCGGCACCGCGGCTGACGGCCGCGTCGTTCAACATCCACTCGGGCTTCAACCGCGACCGCAGCCGGCTCGAGCTCGAGCAGATCGCCGCCGAGATCAGCGCCCTCGACGCCGACGTGGTGCTGCTCCAGGAGGTGGACCGCAACCGGCGCTGGAGCGCCCACGTCGACGAGCCGGCCTACCTCGCCGCGAAGCTCGGCATGTACTACGCCTTCGGCACCAACGTGCGCCGGTCCGGCAACAGCGAGTACGGCACCGCGATCCTGTCGACCTACCCCGTCAGCGACGCCAGCAACACCCTGCTGCCCAACGGGCCGGGCGGCCAGCAGCGCGGGCTGCTCCGGGTGGTCGTGAGCCCGTTCGGGAGCCCGATCAGCATCTACGTGACGCACCTCGAGAACACCTCGTCGACGATCCGGCTGGCCCAGGCCCGCTCGATCGCCCAGATCGTCGCGCAGGACCCGCACCCGAAGATCCTGGGCGGCGACCTGAACGCCGGCCCGGGCTCCGACGTGCTCGGCACCCTCCGCGGCGCGCTCGAGGACAGCTGGCCGGCGTCCGGCCTGGGCGCGGGCCTGACGCACCCCACGGTCGCCCCGCGGTCGCGGATCGACTACCTGCTGTACGCCGGCAGCCTGCAACCCGTCGCGTCCGTCGTGCTCCCGAGCGCGGTCTCCGACCACAGCGCGGTGCGCACCGTCTTCGAGGCCGGTACCGGCGCGCCGCAGGTCTGCCTGCCGTTCTTCGGCAACTGACAGCCCGGTGGTGGAGGGGGCTCAGCGCCGGAGCCGGCGCCACCACCCACGCTCCTCGGCCTCCGTCGCGGCCGGCGCTCCGGACTCCTTCGCGCGCTCGATCTCCTCGCCCAGCTGCCGGCTGACGATCTCGCTGAGCGCGCGGATCGCCGCCTCG
Organism: Nocardioides sp. Root1257; assembly: GCF_001425175.1. GTDB lineage: Bacteria > Actinomycetota > Actinomycetes > Propionibacteriales > Nocardioidaceae > Nocardioides. The sequence goes on from NZ_LMDV01000008.1 coordinate 158,546, forward strand.
GCGAGCTCGGCGTCGGTGACGACAGGAGGCTCGGTCGCGAACTCGGACTCGCGCGGCAGCAGGTCGTCGACGTCACCCGCCACGTCGAACCCGCCCGCGCGGACGTAGTCGACGTACCGCTGCGACACCTCGCGGCACCACGCCGCGTGCTCCTGCGGCAGCAGGATCCGCCGCCCCTCCGCGGCCCCGAGGATCTGGGTCGAGAAGTAGCGCTTGCCGACCTTGCCGTACACGTCGCGGCGCTTGAGCTCGTCGGGCACGGCGAGGTTCACCCGCCGGAGCACCTCCGCCTGCTCCAGCCGCAGGCCAGGGTTGCCGCTCCCGCCCGCCTCCCGGTCGAGAGCGCTCGCGTCCACGTCGAGGACGCTGCAGTAGCGGTCGAGCAGGAGGTCGTGGTCGCTGCCGGCCGGAGGGACGGGGACGACGTGGATGCGCTCCGGCGGCACGTGCCGCGACCAACGGCCGAGGATTCCGGGCAGGTCCTCCTGCCACCAGATCGACGCGTCGGTGCCCTCGGCCTCGCGGAGCCGGCGCACGTAGCGGGGGAAGGTCGAGCGCCGTCCGGACCGGAGACCCTGCTGCCACACCGACGGGATCTGCCGCGCGAGGTCGCGGCAGGTGAGGACCACGTGCACCTCCCGGTCCCCGCACGCCCCCAGCAGGCGGTCGATCTGGGCGTCGTCGGCCGGCGACAGCGACTCCTCCGAGATGAGCGCACGGGAGCCGGTGCAGTCGTCGAGCATCGCCGAGAGACCCGGCAGCACCTCGGACGCCTCGGGCGGGTCGTGCGGGAGCAGCCGGCCACGCACGTCGAGCATCAGCCAGAAGGCGGCCCGGCGCCGGAGCACCAGGTCGAGGTCCTGCTCCAACAGCTCCTGTCGCGAGCCCAGCATCACGCCCTGGAGGTACGACGTACCGGTCTTCTGCAGACCGATGTGGAGGAAGAGCGCGCGACTCACGCGACCGAGACTAGGACTCGCTCCTGTGGGTGCGTCCAGCGTCGGATGTGAGGATGCTCAGCGCTTGGCCATCTTGCCGAAGACCCGCAGGCTGGCCGAGTAGGTGGTCGCCGTCGTCGACATCCGCGCCGCGGCGAGGTCCCGCGCCATCGCGGTGGTCAGCGGCCGGTTGGCCGTGAGCACCAGGTAGGTGGACGCGCCGGTGCGGTTGATCAGCATGCTCGTCGGGGAGGTCGAGGCCTTGAACTTCGTCGGCCGGAAGACGATCCACGACTTCGCCGTACGACGCACGCCGAGCTCGGTCACCAGGGCCTGCTCGGCCCGGGTCGGCGTCGCGCTGCCCGAGACGATCTTGACGGAGACGCCGAGCCGGTGCGCCCGACGCAGCTGGGCGGCGATGGCCCGGTCGCTGAGCTGAGCGGTGGACAGCCGGATGGCGGCACCCCGCGGGGCGTTGTGCACGGCGGCGCGGACGGTGCGGGCGACCGAGCGGCGCGAGGCGGACGCCGTGGACGTCGGGTCGTTGACGCTGGTGCCGGGAGCGAAGCTGACCGGCGTCTCACCGCTCGTGGTGGCCGGCATGCTCAGCACGACCGACAGGGCGTCGTGGTCGGAGTAGAGCTCGGTGGTCGTCTGCTCCAGCACGCTGAACGAGGCGGCGGGACGCATGAAGACGTAGTCGATGGTCGCGCCGTGGTGGTCACCGGTCGGGAGGTAGGACCCGTAGACGTCGTAGCTCGGCGTCAGGCCGGCCGCGGTCAGCCCGGCGCGCGGGTAGTCCTTGGCCGTGTAGTGGACGTTGAAGTCGCCGCCGACGAAGACCGGGCCCATGCTGCTCAGCCCGCCGACGAGAGCACCGAGTCGCTGGATCGAGGGACCCATCAGCTTCGCGGTGATCGAGTTCTTCGGGGCGATGTGCGTCGCCACCATGGAGACCATCTGCTTGCCGTCGTTGGAGCGGACCGTCACCCAGTTGGCGTAGCGGATGCCCCACTCCACGTGCTGGCCGCGCTCGCGGCCGCGCTTGTTGCTGATCATCGTGGTGCCGCGGTTGATCGCGGTCCAGCGATCCGTCCGCCAGACCACGGGCGAGGCACCGGTGTACTGACCGGGCGTGCGGAAGAGGTCGTAGCCGGTCGGTGCGAGCAGGTCGTCGGCGCGGTAGGGCACCTCGTTGAAGGTGACGAAGTCGGGGCAGGTCGAGAAGACGTTGGCCAGGTCGGACAGGAACTTGGGCGCTGCCTCACCGGACTTGAGGTTCGCCTGGGTGATCCGGACCGAGGAGATCGGCAGCACCGGCGTGGGCGTCGGCGTGGGAGTCGGCGTGGTCGTGTTGCCGGGCGTCGGGGCCGTCGTGTTGCCGGGCGTCGGCGCCGTGGTGTTGCCGGGCGTCGGCGTGGTGCCGCCGTTGTTGCCCGTGCCGCCGTTGTTCGTCGTCGTCGGGCAGCCGGTGGTCTTCCTGCTGGCGGCCAGCTGCGCGGCGTCCGCCGCGGACGTCGCGTGGACGGCGACCGGGACCGCACAGGCGAGCGCGACGAGCGCGGCCCCCCACGAGGCACGACGGCGGGTCGACAGCTTCATCGAGACGGTCCTTTCAGCAGCGGAACGAGGCGTTCCAGCAGTGCCCCCGGCGGTGCACCACATTGATCTCATCAGTCACACCAGCAACACGGCAAGAGGTCGAGGAGAATTACAGATCTGTAGTTTTCCAGGGCGGTCTAGACCGACCACCCCGGCCCTCATGATCGGCCGGCGGACGGCGCTGCTGAGGCGTCCGAGAGGCCGAGCACGGCCGCCAGCGGGTCGGCGAGGTGCTCGGCGTACTCGGTCGTCATGTGCTCGCTGTCGCGCATCGGGATGTAGGAGCCGACGACCGACGGGCACCGGCGCCGGTCGCAGAACCAGCGCTCGGCGTCGACGAACCGGGCGCCCGCCGCCTCCGCCACCGGGCCGAAGCTGCGCTCGATGGAGCGCTGGGCGGAGCTCGGGGAGAAGAGGCAGTCGCCGAGGTCGTCGGCCTCGGAGAGGCACACGGCCTGCTCGCGCGGAAGCTTCGGGGTGTTGCCGAGCACCGCGACCCCGCCGGCGTACGGCGTGAGCGCCTCGATCTCTCGGCGCAGCCCCTCCCCGACGGCGCGGGTGAACGCGTCGCGGTTGCCCGCCTTCCCGACGACGTCCCCGGTCTCGGGGTCCACCACCGGCGCGAGCGGCGCGTTGGAGATCAGCACCAGGTCCGGGCGCAGGTCGCCGATCGTGTCGATCGTCCACCGGATGAAGTCCTCGCACGCCGCCCAGCGGCGACCGGTCTCCGGGTCCAGGCGGTAGGCCTGGTTGGCCGGGCACCCGCTGTAGACGAACGTGTAGGCGCGGTAGCCGTGCTCGGCGGCGATCGCGTTGACCGCGGGACTCCAGGCCCGGGCGTGCGAGTCGCCGATCACCACGATCGAGCGATCGGCGTCCGGGTCGCCGTTCGGGCACAGGTCGTGGGTGCCGGTGCGGTAGTCGCAGTCCCCCAGCGGTGCGGTGTCCTGGCGGATGTTGCGCAGCCCCGGGACCAGGTCGCCGGGCACGGGCTGCCGCTTCTTCGCCGCCAGCACCGAGGCCTGCACCAGCGCGCGGGCCGGGTCGTCGCTGAGCTTCGTGCCCGCGAACTCGTCGACGCTGATCGCCGGGTTGCCGGCATTGCGGTCGAGCTTGTGGTCGATCCAGGCGTTGGAGACCACCAGGCCGAGCACGACGATGCCGACGCTCACGGGGTAGAGGGAGACAGCACGCCACGAGGGACGCCAGACCCGGCCGCGGCGGAACGGCTCCTCCACGAACCGGTAGGTCAGTCCGCTCAGCACGAAGATCGCGACCAGGCAGATCAGCAGGTGCCCGGCGGACAGGCCGTGCCAGTGCGACCGGGCGATCACCAGCACCGGGAAGTGCCACAGGTAGAGAGAGTAGGACCAGTCCCCCACGATCCGCGCGGGCCACAGCGACAGCCCCCGGGCGACGAGGGTCCGCTCGCCCCCAGCGAGGCCACCGGCAGCGAGCACGGCGACCGCGCCCAGCACCGGGACCGCGGCCAGGACGCCCGGGAACGGCGAGTGCGCGTCGAAGGTGATCGCACCGATCGCGATCGCGGCGATGCCGGCGAGGGCGAGCAGCTCGACCCGGGGGTCAGGACGGCGTGGTCGGGAGTCGTCGAGATCGGGGTCGCGGCGCAGCATGACCACCGCGAGCAGTGCTCCGGCGCCCAGCTCCCAGGCCCGCGTCAGGGTCGAGAAGTACGCCGTGTCCGGGGAGGCGTACGTCGCCCACACGGACCAGCCGAGCGACGCCGCGACCAGCACGGCCAGCACCACCGTCGCCCGCCGGCGTACGTCGTAGCGGCGCGCCACGAGGTGGCCGGTGGCCAGCACGAGCAGCAGCAGGAGCGGCCAGATGACGTAGAACTGCTCCTCGACCGAGAGCGACCAGAAGTGCTGCAGCGGCGAGACGGGCCGGTCGGTCGCGAAGTAGTCGGTCTCGACCATGGCGAAGCGGATGTTGGAGGCGAAGAGGCCGGCCCAGACGGCGTCGACGAAGATCTCGTCGGCGCGCACGACCGGCAGGAAGACCGCGCTCGCCAGGCAGGTGGCGACGAGCACCACCGTCGCGGCCGGGAGGATGCGGCGCGCGCGGCGCGCGTAGAAGCCGAGCAGGGAGAGCCGCTCGGTGCGCACGACCTCGCGCATCAGGAGGGTCGTGATGAGGAAGCCCGAGACCACGAAGAACACGTCGACGCCGATGTAGCCACCGGAGACGGACGAGAATCCGGCGTGCGCCGCGATGACCAGGAGCACCGCCACGGCACGCATGCCCTGGATGTCGCCGCGGAACTTCGGCGCGGGTCGACCGGCGTTCGCACGAGGGGTCTCGGTCGGCGCTGGGAGCGTCACGCGGGATTCTCTCGGGTCGTCGGAGGTCGGCTAGGGTGGCCCGGTGCGTGAGGAGCCCGGCCGTCATCGGGACCGGCAACGCCGCGGGGCGACGGGAATCCTAGTCGCTCTCGGGCTGCTGGTCGCAGTCGGCGTGACCACCGCCGCCGTCGCCACGCCGCTGATGGACCGCTCCCCCGAGACCCCCACCGACGCAGCGGCCGTCCTCGACGAGGCACCCGCCGACACCCCCGCGACGAGCGCCCCCGCCGAGGCCCAGCCCTCCGAGCCGACGAGTCGAGCGATGGTCCGCACGACCCCGCCCCAGCGAGTCGTCCAGGCGAAGAAGCTGACCCGGATCCCGGCCAAGGTGATCAAGCAGCAGCAGCTGCTCGCCGCCCGCGCCGAGGCCGCCGCGCAGCCCGTGTCACTGCGGATCGGGTCGTTCAACGTGCTCGGCAGCCAGCACAGCGCTCCCGGCGGCGATCGCCGCAACTTCCCCTCCGCGTCGTGGCGTACGCCGCAGGCCGCGGCGCTGATCAAGCAGCACGACGTGGACGTGATCGGGCTCCAGGAGGTGCAGGGCGACCAGCTCACCGGGCTCGAGAACGCCACCGGCTTCGCGGCGTACCCCGGCTTCGCCTTCGGCGCCGAGGAGACCGACAACTCGATCCTCTACGACCCCGCCAAGTTCGAGTTCGTGGACGGGTCCTCGTTCACCATCACGTTCATGAACGGTCAGCGACCGCAGACGATCCTCAAGCTGCGCGAGCGCTCCACCGGGCGCGAGATGTACTTCGTCAACATGCACGCCTCGGCCGGCCACGACGCCAAGAACACCGGCACCCGGATCGCGGGCCACCTCACGGGCGCCGACGAGTTCAACCAGCTCCGGGCGAGCGGCCTGCCCGTCTTCCTCACCGGGGACATGAACGACCGCGGCGAGTTCTTCTGCCGGGTGCTCCCCCGCATCGGCGGCGTCGCGGCGGTCGGCGGCTCGATCAGTGGCGGCTGCCACCCGCCGGGCCGGATGGCCGTGGACTGGGTCGTCGGCTCCAGCGACGTCAGCTTCAGCGACTACTGGCAGGACGGCACGCCGCAGGCGCGCAAGATCAGCGACCACTACCTCGTGTCAGCGCTCGCCACCATCGGCCCGGTCGACTGACGGCTGCGCCGTCCTCGGGGTCGTCCGAGTCCTCGACCCGGCGCCCGCGCCGACGCGACCGGCGCAGCTCGCGCACGTCGCCGAGCAGGCCGGCCACCACCTCCGCCGCGGCGTCGGCCACCTCCGCGTCCGTCACCGTGTCCGGCGTACGGCGCGGCTCCAGGTCGGCCGGCACGCGCAGCAGCTCGACGTCGCCGACGACGTCGAAGGGCCGGCGGCCCAGGAACGCGATCGCGCGGTCGCCCCGGGTGCGGCACTCCTCGACCCGGTCCGGCCCGGGCCAGTAGCGCTCGCCGCCGCGCGGCACCAGCCGCTCGTCGGCGAGGAAGGTGCGGATGTAGACGCCCCGGTCGAAGGAGGACTGGAAGTCGTCGAGGTGCTCGTTGACCCGGCGCAGCAGCTCGGCCTCGACGACGCCCATCGACTGGTTGGGGAAGGAGCTGGAGAGGTCGACGCCGTCGGCGGAGATCCCGAGCAGGGCGGCGAAGCGGTGCCAGATCTCCTCGCGCGGGGCACCCGGGTCCAGCGGGAGCACGTGGATGCGCTCCGGCGGGACCGCGCGTGACCAGCGCCGCAGCACCAGGCGCAGGTCGAGCGTGCGCCAGTTCCAGATCATCTGCGGGCTCGGGGACTCGCGCCGCGAGTAGTCCTCCATCCGGGCGGTGCCCCGGTTCTTCAGGCTCTCCTGCCAGCTGGCGGTGAAGAGGCCCAGCGGCTCCCGCGCCGTGACCACGACGTGGACCTCGGCCGGCGCGAGCTGCTCGACCATCGCCTGCGCCTGCTCGGCGTTCGCGGCCGCGAAGAACTCGTGGCTGACCAGCCCGTCGCCGTCCCAGCGCGCCAGGTCGGCGCGGATCCGCGACCACGCGTCGTGCTCGCGCTCGGGCCGGCGGGTGCGCTCGGGCTCCTCGCGGACGACCCGGCTGGCCCAGAGGTGGTCGCGTCGCTCCCGGCCGGGCAGCAGCAGCCCCTGCTTGCGGACGACGTCGCGGTTGGCCCACAGGATCGTCTGGAGGTACGTCGTGGCGGTCTTCGGCAGGCCGATGTGCACGAAGACACGACGCACCATCAGATGCTGTCCTGGAACTTCTCGATCGCCCGGTCGATCCGCTCGCGGTCCTGGTCGGCCATCGGGAGCAGCAGCTCCTGCACCAGGTCCGCCAGCTCGGCGAGCCGCAGGTTGTGCCGGCGTACCTCGGCCAGGTCGGCCTCGAGACGCTCGACCCGCTGGGTCAGCTCGTGCACCCGTCCACCGGGCAGACGTGACCTCAGCCCCATTGCGCCACCAACCTTCCGACTGCGAACGACCGTGCGTCGTTCCCTGCTCCTGGATCCAGCTCGCGGACCGACTGGATTGTCCCACCGTGGTCCGTCACCAGCCGCCGCACCCGCTCGACCGTGAGCGGCCGGAGCAGGTGGGCCGGATCGGGCTCGCCGCCGCCGGTCCAGAACTCGAGGTAGAGGCGGCCGCCACCGCGCAGCGTCATCGAGGCGAACCGGCCCAGCGACTGGCGGCCGAACTCGTCGGTCGCGTCGACCACGTGCCGCGCGACCAGCGCGCGGGGACCCGGCTCGCGCGCCACCCGGGCGCCCTCGCTGAGCACCGAGCGCCACTCGGTGAGGTTCAGGGGGCGGACCTCGAGCGGGAGCTGCTTGCTGCCGGCGTGACGCGCGGCCCTCCGCAGCCCGACGGCCGCGAAGTCGTACGCCGTCGCTCGGCGTCCGCGGCGCGCCCACCACAGCGCGTCGGACCCGCGACCGGCACCCACGTCGATCAGGTGCGTCGCCGGGTCCTCGCGACGCGCGGCCAGGCGCGCGAGGTCGCTGCCCTTCCTGGGCAGCGGCCGGCTGCGTGCCACCGACCACTCCCGCTCCCACTCGCGACGGTGGTAAGCGGAGCCGCGGAACCACTGGTTGAGCTGGGTCTTCGTGCGCTCCGACGTCTCGAACTGGTACGCCGGGTCCGGCACCCGCCAGGACGGCCCGTACATCGCCTCGAGCAGCTTCTCCGGCCGCGCCGGCGCCGGGAACGTCCGGCCCGCGAGCTCGCAGGTGCCGAGCGGGTGGATCCACCCGGGCTCGTAGTCGGTGCCGACCTCACCCATGAGGTAGAGGCGGCCGGTGTCGAGGAAGCCGCCGAACACGTCGAGGCCGCGCGGGATCCCGTCGCCCTCCTCGACCCGAACCCGGAAGGCGGCGCCGCTGTAGCGGTAGGTCTCCATCCCCGCGGCCGCGACGGCGCGCTGGAGCCGGAACGACTCGCGCACCACGTCGACCGGGTCGCTGAAGCGCGAGACGTAGCCGAGGTCGGCGTCGGAGTCGTGCCCGAGGAACTGGCCCTCCCGCACGGCGCCGAGCAGGGTGCCGTACGCCGGGAAGGCGGCGACGCCCTCGCCGTTCAGCGTGTCGAGCACCGCGTCCATGGCGTCCAGCAGCGGGTCCAGGTCGGCCTGGGTGCGCACCGAGAAGGTCGGGCTGAACCGGTTGGCCTTGTCGAGGCTGATCTCCAGCCCCATCTTGTTCACGAACTCGATCCGTCGCCCGCGGTCGGCCGCGTCACCGAAGGTCAGGTCGCCCTCCCACAGCACCCGGTCCGAGACGTGCTCGCGCAGCGTCACCGTCGAGGTGCCCCGCAGGTGCGGCCGCATCACCTCGGGCCACGACACCCGCCGCACCAGGCGGCCGGTGGTGTCGCGACGCACCCAGAACGACCAGATCCGGCGACCGTCGAAGAGGGCGTCCACGGCCCGGTCGCGACCCGTGACGAGGAGCTTGACCTCCGCCTCGTCGACGGCCAGGACGCGCGCCGCCCGACCGGCCATCAGTCGAGGTCGACGTTGACGTACGGGTCGACAACGCGGGGCGGGGCGAGACGTCCGGCCGCGCCACCGCCACCGGTGTCCGTGCCCTCGCCGTCGTACTTGCCGTCCGGCGGCGGGTTGTCGAACCAGTAGTCGATGTGGTCCTGGTAGCGCAGCAGGTAGCTGCGGCTGTGCAGCGTCCCGATGTTCTCGTCGGAGTGCGTCGCCAGGTCGGAGGTGTTCGACGAGCCGTTGAAGGTCAGGTAGGTCGAGCGGTTCTTGCCGACGACGCCGTTGATGGTGAGGACCTTGATGTGGAAGTAGTTGTCGAAGTCGCCGTCACCGTCGAAGTCCTGGACGAGGTGCCGCATCGGCACCGCGCCCCGGCCGCCGGAGCCGCGCAGCACCTTGCGCACGGCGACTCCCATCACGGTGTAGACCAGCCGGACGTCGCAGCCGCTGTCCCAGAGGCGCTTGAGCCGCTTGGCCGCCACCATGCCGCGCTTGCCCCGGATCACGTCGGGGGCGCTGCGCACGATGGTGCGGCCGCGCTTGTTGCCGGCCTTGACCGCGCCACGGCAGCGCACCTGGTCGAGGGCGTCCTGGACCGGGTCGGACTTGAACCCCTTGCCGGCGTACGGCGAGAAGGTGAGTCCGTAGGGGCCGCGGGCGAAGGTCGTGTAGGGCTCCTTGGCCGGCTGGTCGCGCCACATCTGGTCGAAGACGCCGGTGGCGTACCTGAAGATGTCCTTGCGGCCGACGAAGGTGAAGATCTCGTTCCACTGGTTGTAGGCCGCCGCCACCGTCAGGTTGGCCGAGCCCTGCATCAGGACCTGGCGCGAGCCGCCGGTCTTGCCGAACAGGAAGAACTTGGAGTGGGCCGAGCCGGACGTCCCGCGGCACGAGCCGGTGCAGGTCTTGGCCACGCTGCGGTTGCGCGGCTTCTTCTTGCCGGCGTTGCCGGCGGCCAGGTCGGCGCGCAGCCGGCGGAACGACGGGTTGGGCGTGTCCTCGTCGTTGTTCGTCGCGTCCATCAGGAGCCGGATCACGACACCACGCTTCTGGGCGTTGACCAGCGCCGTCGCTGCCTGCGGCGACTGGAAGTTCCAGGTCATGATCTTGATCGTCGAACCCGGCCGGGCGTGGCTGATGGCACCGATGATCTTGTTGTTGATCCGGTTCTTCGTCTTGCGGGAGCCGAGCGGGGAGTTGAAGGTGATCCCCGGCGTGACCTGGTAGCGCTGCTTCTTCGGCTTGGCCGGCTGCTGGGCCGGGGCCGCGGCCGCTGCCGCCGAGGAAGCAGCCGTCTCCAGGCTCGTGAGTGGCCCGGCGGTCACCACGAGGGCGCCGCTCAGGACGGCCACCAGGGCGCTGCGGAGCAGGTGCACGTAGATCTCCCTCGAAGGCTGGTGAGTCGCCACCGGTCGACGTGCTTGACGAGCGTCCGACACGAGCTGGGTCCCGGGCAGAATACATGCCGCGTGCCCGCTCACCCAGCCGACGCGAGCCCGGTAGCCTCGCCCCTGTGAGCAACGCTCCCGTCAGGGTCTACATCGCGCGACTGGTCGGTCTGCCGATGTTCGACCCCCCGGGAGACCAGGTCGGCAAGGTCCGCGACCTGGTCGTGGCGGTCCGCTCGGAGGTCCACCAGCCCCGGGTCCTCGGCATGGTCGCCGAGGTGTTCGGGCGACGTCGGATCTTCGTGCCGATGACCCGGGTGACCAGCATCGACAGCGGCCAGGTGCACACCACCGGGCTGCTCAACATGCGTCGTTTCGAGCAGCGCCCCGGCGAGACCCTCGTGATCGGCCAGATGCTGGACCGCGAGGTGCGCGTCGCCGGCACGCAGACCACGGGCACCGTCTACGACGTCGCCATGGAGCAGGCGCGCAACCGCGACTGGGTGATCTCCCGGGTCGCGATCCAGGAGCCCGGCCGCGGTCTGCGCCGGCGCGGCCAGACCCACGTGGTCGAGTGGCGCGACGTCGAGGGGCTGACCCGGCGCGACGAGTCGCAGGGCGCCACCCATCTCATCGCCGCCCTCAACGAGATGCGGCCGGCCGACGCGGCCAACATGCTCCACGGCCTGCCCGCCGAGCGCCGCTCTGCCGTCGTGGCGGCACTCCACGACGAGCGCCTGGCCGACGTGCTCGAGGAGCTGCCCGAGGAGGACCAGGTCGAGATCCTGGAGCTCCTCGACTCCGAGCGCGCCGCCGACGTGCTCGAGGAGATGTCGCCCGACGACGCGGCCGACCTGATCGCCGACCTGTCCCCCGAGACCGCGGCCACCCTGTTGGCCCTCATGGAGCCGGAGGAGGCCGAGGACGTACGCCGGCTGATGTCGTACGTCGAGAACACCGCGGGCGCGATGATGACGCCCGAGCCGGTGATCCTCGGGCCGGACGCGACGATCGCCGACGCGCTCGCCCACGTCCGCAACCCGGAGCTCACCCCCTCGCTCGCCGCGCTCGTCTACGTGACCCGCCAGCCGCTCGAGACCCCGACCGGCCGCTTCCTCGGCGTCGCGCACATCCAGCGGCTGCTCCGCGAGCCCCCCTCGACCCTGGTCGCGGGCGCGCTCGACGACACGATGGAGACCCTGCGGCCCGATGCGACCATCGACGAGGTCGCCGCCCACCTGGCCACCTACAACCTGGTGGCAGCCCCGGTCGTCGACGAGAACGGCCACCTGGTCGGCGCGGTCACCGTGGACGACCTGCTCGACCACATGCTGCCCGAGGGCTGGCGCGACCGGGCCCGCTCCGGCACCGACCAGCCGCAGGAGGCGCGCCGATGAGCGACCGCACCCCGCGCCTGGACACCCCCAAGGAGACCCGCCGCCAGCCGCTGGTGCGCCGGCCGTCGTACAACGCCGACGCCTTCGGCAGCTTCGCCGAGGGGTTCGCGCGCTACATGGGCACCGCCCGGTTCCTGATGTGGATGACCGCGGTCGTCCTGATCTGGGTCCTGTGGAACGCGTTCGCGCCCGCGGACCTGAAGTTCGACGAGTTCCCCTTCATCTTCCTGACCCTGGCGCTCAGCCTGCAGGCGTCGTACGCCGCCCCTCTGATCCTGCTCGCGCAGAACCGTCAGGAGCAGCGCGACAAGGTGATCGCGGAGCAGGACCGCCTGGCCAACGCCCGGGCGCACGCCGACATGGAGTTCCTCACCCGCGAGGTGGCCTCGCTGCGGATGGCGGTCGGCGACGTCGCGACCCGAGACTACCTGCGCTCCGAGCTCCGCTCGCTGCTCTCGGACCTCGACGAGCGCGCTGCTGAGCGCGACGAGGCCAGCTAGCCACGCTTGACCAGGCGCCCCAGCCCGCGCGCGGGCGCCGCGGCCGTCCGGGCCCCCGGCGAGGTGCCCTTGAAGTACGCCTGCTTGGTCTCGCTCCGGCGCTCCTCGAGGGCGGCGGCGAGGTCCGCGGCGGGTACGCCGGCCGCTGGACGCTGCGCGAGCGGGACCAGCGGGTCGGTCTCGACCAGCACCCCGAGGTCGTGCAGCGCGTCGACCTCCTCCTCGACGTACCTCTCGTAGAAGCGCACCAGCTGCCGGTCCAGCGCCGCCGGCTCGAGCCCGCGGTTGATCAGCGCGCGCAGCGTGCGGGCCGCGGGCTGGCGGTCGGGGCGGTAGCTCGCCTTGGGCCCGGAGGCGACCATCGCGGTCCACTTCCGGACGAACTCCTCGGCGGAGTAGGACTCGTAGTGGAAGAGCTCGAGCCCGTCGGCCTCGTGCAGCGGCCACGGGCTGCCGTCGTCGGCGACGACCTTGTGGAGGGTCAGCCAGGCGCGCTCCCCCACCCGGACGCCCGACTTCCCCATCAGGTGGCCCCGGAAGTAGGCCTGGTTGGTGGGCTCGGGCACCAGGCCCAGGCCGTGCAGCAGCCTGAGGTCGGGCTCGTCGAGCTCCCGCTTGAAGAGGGTGGGCTCGCCGTCCCAGGTGCGCCGGCTGAGCGCCTCGCGGGTCGCGGCCCGCAGACCGGTCGTGCCCGCCGGAAGTGCCGACATCGCCGCCGGGTCGAGGCGGAGCACCTCGTCGCCGTCGACGTGGAAGACGAACGCGTCGCCGAGGCCCAGGCCCGCCAGCACGTCCTTGGCCAGGTTGGCGTTGGTGCACTGCCGCTCGTTGAGCTCGCGCGGCCGGGCGCCCGCCCACCAGCCGCTGCCGGCGCGCACGCAGGTGACGGCCGGGTACTCGTCCAGGTACGCCGCGACCTCGTCCTGGCGCGGCCCGTTGGGCTTGTCGAGGAAGACCACCAGGTGGTCCACACCGCCGGCCAGGTTGCCCTCGACGTACCTCCGCACGTGCTCGGGACTGTCCATGACGGTGCTCGCGGCGAGCACCAGGGGCGCGGGCAGGGGACCAGGCATGCGGTCAGGATAGGTGACCCATCTACACTCGTTGGACCATGAGCACCCCGCTTCTCGACCAGATCCAGGCCGCCCTGGCCACCGTCAACGACCCGGAGATCAAGAGGCCGATCACCGAGCTCGGGATGGTCGACTCCGTCGAGGTCGACGCGGCGGGCGTCGCGCAGATCACCGTGCTGCTGACGGTCGCCGGCTGCCCCCTCAAGGACACGATCAACCGCGACGTGACCGCCGCGGTCTCGGGCGTCTCCGGCATCACCGGCGTCGACCTCACCCTGGGGGTGATGACCGCCGAGCAGCGCTCGGGCCTGCAGGAGACGCTGCGCAACGGCCAGGCCCAGCGCGAGATCCCGTTCGCCCAGCCCGGCTCACTGACCAAGGTCCTCGCGATCGCCAGCGGCAAGGGCGGTGTCGGCAAGTCCTCGGTGACCGTCAACCTCGCGCTCGCGATGGCCAAGCAGGGCCTCAAGGTCGGCGTCGTCGACGCCGACATCTACGGCCACTCGGTGCCGGCGATGCTCGGCGTGGCCGACCACCGGCCCACCCAGGTCGACGACCTGATCATGCCGGTCCCGACGCCCAGCGGTGTCTCGGTCATCTCGATCGGCATGCTGAAGCCGCGGCGCGACCAGGTCGTCGCGTGGCGCGGCCCGATGCTCGACCGGGCCCTGGTGCAGATGCTCGCCGACGTCTACTGGGGTGACCTCGACGTGCTGCTGCTCGACCTGCCGCCCGGCACGGGCGACGTGGCCATCTCGCTCGGCCAGCACCTCCCCGGCGCCGAGGTCGTCGTCGTGACCACTCCGCAGGAGGCCGCCGCCGAGGTGGCCGAGCGCGCCGGCACGATGGCGTCGATGATGCACCAGCGCGTCGTGGGCGTCGTCGAGAACATGAGCTTCCTGCCCTGCCCGCACTGCGCCGAGGAAGGCACCGAGCACCGCCTCGAGATCTTCGGCTCCGGCGGCGGCGAGCGCGTCGCGGCGACCCTCTCCGAGCGCTTCGGGTACGACGTGCCCGTGCTCGGCCAGGTCCCGATCGACGTCTCGCTGCGCGAGGGCGGCGACGCGGGCAAGCCGATCGTCGACTCCGACCCGACCGCGCCGGGGGCCGTCGCGCTGACCGCCGTCGCCACCCGTCTGGCCGGCCGGGGCCGCGGCCTCGCCGGCATGCAGCTCGGGCTCACGCCCACCAGCAAGTTCTGAGCCGGTAGGTTCTGCGACGTGTTCGGGGTCGGCCTACCGGAGTTCGCAGTGATCGCGGTCATTGCGATCTTCGTGTTCGGCCCCGACAAGCTCCCCGACCTCGCGCGCCAGGCCGGCCGGATGGCCCGCCAGGTGCGGCAGATGGCCAACAACGCGCGCGACGAGCTGCGGGAGGAGCTCGGTCCCGAGTACGCCGACCTCGAGCTGCGCGACCTCGACCCGCGGGAGATCGTCCGCCGTCACATCACCGAGGCGATGGACAGCCTGGACGAGGACGACGAAGCACCGGTCCGGACCCGGAAGGGCCAGCGTCCCCTCGAGGACGGCGAGACCCCGCCGTACGACGTCGACGCGACCTAGCGCGACTGGACCGCAGCCAGACCCTCGTAGGGCACCAGCACCGCCCGACCGTCCTCCCCGACCCGCGCCTCCACGAAGTCGGCACCGACCCGACGAACGGTCCCGTCGAGGACCCGGCCGTCGACCAGGTGGAGCACGCACCGCTCCCCCGCCTCCGCGAGACGACGCAGCGCCGAGCCGAGGCCGAGGCGGGCCACCGGTGACCACGCCACCTCGGGCGAGGACCGCTCGGACGCGCCGCGGACGGCCACGAGGGCGGCGAGCGGGACGATCCAGTCCTGGCCACTCCCGCCGAGCAGGCACCACCCGGCGCCGACCCGCTCGAGGGTGCCGTTGACCGTCCCGACCCCGCGGACGTCCAGCACCACCTCTCCCCCGACCGAGGCCATCAGCCGGCTGGCGAGGGTGACCTGCTGGTACTCCGAGCGGCTGCGGTCGGCCAGCTCGGCGCCGCGCTCCGCGTCGTACAGGGCCTCCGCCTGCTGCTCGAGGTCGTCGAGCAGTGCGAAGAGCTCCTCCTCCCAGGCCATGGTCACCATGCTCCCGCCGAGCGGACCGGTCGAAACGAGTCACCCGGCCTGGAGCACGAAGAAGATGAAGCTGATGAACCGGGTCCGGCCCTCGAGGCTCGCGGGACGCAGGTCGCTCGGGGTGTCGTCGGCGATCGGCGGCTCGCTGATGACCGAGATCCGGAAGCCCGCCGTCGTGAAGGCCTCGGACATCGCGTGCAGCGGCCGGTGCCAGTTCGTGTAGGTGACCGTGCGACCGGCGTGCTCGGCGTCGTAGGAGAAGGGGGCGACGTCGAAGTAGTAGGCGTCGGGGTTCAGCGCCGTGTAGACGAAGGGGTGGTTCACCGACACGATCAGGCGCCCGCCGGGCCTCAGCACCCGGTGGAGCTCCGCGAGGGGCTGGCTCCAGTCCTCGAGGTAGTGCAGCACGAGCGAGGCCACGACGTCGTCGAACGCGGCGTCGTCGTACGGCAGCGGGTCGGCGAGGTCGTGGACACGCAGGTCCGCGCCGGGCCCCAGTCGACGGCGCGCCAGCTCGACCATGGCCGCGCTCAGGTCGAACCCGGTCACGACGGCACCTCGCTCCCGCAGCGCGGCCGACAACGGACCCGAGCCGCAGCCGGCGTCGAGGATGCGGCGTCCGCGCACCTCCCCGGCGAGCCCCAGCATCGCGGGGCGCTCGTAGTGCCCGTTGAGCAGGTTGACGTCGTTGTCCGCCGAGTAGGCCTCCGCGAACCCGTCGTAGTCCATGGTCGCCACGAGGCGATCCAACACCACCGCGCGCACGTCGTACGACCCTGTGGACGAACGATTGACTCCGAGGTTAAAGAGGCGTTTCCTTGATCAAACACAAGCAAACGCAATGATCTGGAGTCTCGGCCATGATCTGCACCCGACCGGTCGTCCGGCACCGCTGCCTCGCCGTCGTGGCGGCCGGCACGCTCGGGTACGGCGTCCTCGTCGCCTGGTTGCTGCCGATCGCGACGACTGCGGGCGGCGGCACCTTCGAGGCGGCGCTGGTCCGTATCTGCGCCGCCCTCGGCGTCGTCGCCGCGGGCTGGCTGTGGCTCGTCACCGTGCTCACCGTCGACGACGCGCTGCGCGGACGTGCGCGCGCCGGGGGCGGTGCGACCGCCCCGGTGCGCCGGGTGGTGCTGGCGGCCTGCGGGGTCGCGCTCGTCGGCGGGCTCGCGACCGGGACCGCCCAGGCGACGCCCGGTCGCCTGCACGAGGACCGGACCGCCCGCTCGGCGACGATCCTCGCCGGGCTCCCCCTCCCCGAGCGCGCCGTCGCACCACCGCCGCGCCGCACGGTCGTCGTGGCCCCCGGCGACAGCCTGTGGGCGATCGCCGCGCGCACGCTCGGCCCCGGCGCCAGCGACGGCGACATCGACGCGCTGTGGCGCCGGCTCTACGACCTCAACCGGGACGCCATCGGCCCGGACCCCGACGTCATCCACCCCGCTCAGCGACTGGAGGTACTGCCATGACCGCAGCTCGACCCCACGACGTCGTACCTCTGCGGCGCCCGTCGCCCGTCGCCAGCGTGCAGGGCACCCTCGCCCTGGACCTCGAGCCCCGGCAGGACCCGCCCTGGGTCGACCGGTCGCCCGGCGAGGGACCGGTGGCGGACGTGCTCCCGATCGACGGCCCGCTGCGTCGGGCGATCGAGGAGTGGGCCCGGCGCTACGCCCAGGCCGCGGTCGAGATCGTCGGCGGCGACCGGCCGGTCACCCAGCTGCTCCGGTGGAGCTCACGCGAGGTCTACGACAACCTCGAGCGCCGCGCGCTCCTCGTCGCCCGGGCAGGCGGCCACCAGCCCGGGCAGGGCCGCTTCCAGCCCGTGCGACCCCGCGTGCTCGGCGTGCACCCGTGCTTCATCAACCGGGACGTCGTCGAGGTCAGCACGCACGTGCGGTACGGCGAGCGCTCGCGCGCCCTGGCCACCCGCTTCGAGCGCACCCGCGACAACCGCTGGCGCTGCACCGCCCTCGAGTTCGCTTAACCTACGAGATGCGTGCCGTCAGGCCCGTCGGACCGCCGGGGCGGCCGTGGCACATCTTGTACTTCTTGCCCGACCCGCAGGGGCACTTGTCGTTGCGCCCGACCTTGGAGAACTCGTCCTCGGCCGCGGCGGCGGTGACCACTTCGGCCTCGCCGTCCTCGCTGGGCGCGGAGTAGGACAGGTTCTGCGGAGCCGCGGACCGCTCGAGACCCTTGGCGCGGATGGCGGGCTGCTCGGCCGACGGGAGCGTGCGGGCCATCGGCTCGACGGACTCCTCGGCCTCGACCTCGAAGTCGGCCTCGCCCTCCGGCTCCTCCTCGACCTGGACGTCGAGGTTGAAGAGGAAGCCCACGGACTCCTCCTTGATGCCGTCCATCATCGCGGTGAACATGTCGAAGCCCTCGCGCTGGTACTCGACCAGCGGGTCGCGCTGCGAGTAGGCCCGCAGGTAGATGCCCTCGCGCAGGTAGTCCATCTCGTAGAGGTGCTCGCGCCACTTGCGGTCGAGCACGGAGAGCACGACGCGGCGCTCGAGCTCGCGCATGACCGGCTCGCCGATCTCCTCCTCGCGACGGTCGTACGCCGCGTGGGCGTCGGCCTGGAGGGTCTCGGCCAGCTCGTCGCGGTCGAGGCCCTCGACACCGCCGGCTGCGTCGATCAGCTCCTGCTGGTCGACCGTGACGGGGTAGATCTGGCGCAGTGCGTTCCAGAGCGCGTCCAGGTCCCACTGCTCCGCGAACTCGGCCGTGGCACCGGTGACGTAGCCGGAGACGGTGTCGTCGAGGAAGCCGCTGATCTGCTCCTCGAGGTCCTTGCCCTCGAGCACCTCGCGGCGCTCGGCGTAGATGACCTTGCGCTGGCGGTCCATGACGTCGTCGTACTTGAGGACGTTCTTGCGGGACTCGAAGTTCTGCGACTCGACCTGGCCCTGGGCGTTGGCGATCGCGCTGGTGACCCGCTTGTTCTCGATCGGGACGTCGTCCGGGATCTTCAGGACCTGGAGCACCCGGTCGACCCACTCGGACTTGAAGAGCCGCATCAGCTCGTCCTCGAGCGACAGGTAGAAGCGCGACTCACCCGGGTCGCCCTGCCGGCCGGAGCGACCGCGCAGCTGGTTGTCGATGCGCCGGGACTCGTGGCGCTCGGTGCCGACGACGTACAGGCCGCCGACCTCGCGCACCTCGTCGTGCTCGGCCGCGACCTGCTCCTTGATCCGCTCGACCATGGTCGGCCAGGCCTCGTCGTACTGGTCGGCGGTCTCGCCGCCGGGCTCGAGGCCCTGCTTGCGCAGTTCCTGGTCGGCGAGGAACTCGACGGAGCCACCGAGCATGATGTCGGTGCCGCGGCCGGCCATGTTGGTGGCGACGGTCACCGCGCCCTTGTGGCCGGCCATCGCGACGATCTTGGCCTCGTCGGCGTGCACCTTGGCGTTCAGGACGGAGTGCGGGATGCCGCGCTTGCGCAGCTTCTGCGACAGGTGCTCGGACTTCTCGACGGACACGGTGCCGACCAGCACCGGCTGGCCCTTCTCGTGCCGCTCGGCGATGTCGTCGACGACGGCGTCGTACTTCGCCTCCTCGGTGCGGTAGACGAGGTCGGCCTGGTCGACGCGGGCCATCGGCTTGTTGGTCGGGATCGGGACCACGCCGAGGTTGTAGATCTTGTCGAACTCGGAGGCCTCGGTCATGGCCGTACCGGTCATGCCGGAGAGCTTCTCGTAGAGGCGGAAGAAGTTCTGGAGGGTGATCGTGGCCAGCGTCTGGTACTCCTCGCGGACCTCGACGCCCTCCTTCGCCTCGATCGCCTGGTGCAGGCCGTCGTTGTAGCGGCGGCCCGCGAGCATGCGGCCGGTGTGCTCGTCGACGATGAGCACCTCGCCCTCCATGACGACGTACTCCTTGTCGTTGCGGAAGAGCTCCTTGGCCTTGATCGAGTTGTGCATGAAGGAGATCAGCGGGGTGTTGACCGAGTCGTAGAGGTTGTCGATCCCGAGGTGGTCCTCCACCTTGGTGATGCCGGGCTCGAGCACCGAGATCGTGCGCTTCTTCTCGTCGACCTCGTAGTCGACGTCGATCGTCAGCGTGCGCGCGATCTTGGCGAACTCGGCGTACCACTGGACGTCGTCCTGGGTGGGGCCGCTGATGATCAGCGGGGTGCGCGCCTCGTCGATGAGGATCGAGTCGACCTCGTCCACGATCGCGAAGTTGTGCTTGCGCTGCACGCACTCCTCGATCGAGCCCGCCATGTTGTCGCGCAGGTAGTCGAAGCCCAGCTCGTTGTTGGTGGCGTACGTGATGTCGCAGTTGTACGCCTCGCGCCGCTGGTCGGGGCGCAGGTCCGGGGTGATGACGCCGACGGTCAGGCCCAGGAAGTTGTGGACGCGGCCCATCATGTCGGACTGGTACTTGGCCAGGTAATCGTTGACGGTGACCACGTGCACGCCGTCGCCCGACAGCGCGTTGAGGTACGACGGCAGGACGGCGACCAGGGTCTTGCCCTCACCGGTCTTCATCTCGGCGATGTTGCCCAGGTGGAGGGCCGCGCCGCCGGTGACCTGGACGTCGAAGGGACGCATGCCGAGCACGCGGCGCGACGCCTCACGGGCGGTGGCGAACGCCTCCGGCATCAGGTCGTCGAGCGACTCCCCGTTGGCCAGCCGCTCCTTGAACTCCGCGGTCATCCCGCGCAGCTCGTCGTCGCTCATCGCGACGAAGTCATCCTCGATGGCGTTGACAGCCGCGGTGACAGCCTCGAGCTGGCGAAGGATCTTGCCCTCGCCGATGCGGAGGATCTTGTCGAGAATGGCAGGCACGTGGATCCAACTTCCCTGGTCGCGTGAGTCGAGGCGCGTCAATCACTGAGCGGCGCCACTCTACCCAGCGGCACCCAGCGTCAGAAGCGCAGGAGCCAGGTCGCCGCGAGGCTCGACCGAGATCGTGCCGAGCCCCAGCCAGCCGGCGAGCCGACGCAGCTCCTCCGAGAGCTCCTCCGCCGTCCCGGCCGGAGCCCCGGGCTCGGCGTACGCCCCCTTCACGACGAGGGCGCCGACCCTGCGGTCGGCCTTGAGGTCGACCCGGGCGACGATCCGGTCGCCGAGCAGGAACGGCAGCACGTAGTAGCCGTGCACCCGCTTCTCGGCGGGCACGTAGATCTCGATCCGGTAGTGGAAGTCGAAGAGCGCCTCGGTGCGGGCCCGCTCCCACACAACCGGGTCGAACGGGCTGAGCAGCGCCCGCGCGGCGACCCGGCGGGGCAGCCGGGCGTCGCGGTGGAGGTAGGCCGGCCGCTTCCAGCCGGCAACGGTCACGGGCACCAGCTCGCCGTCCTCGACCAGGGTGGCCACGGCAGCCGCGGTGTCCTCGACCGGCATCCGGTAGTAGTCGCGCAGGTCCTGCACGGTCGCGACGCCGTGGGAGCGCGCGGCCCGGCGGACCAGCTCGAGAGCGGCCTCCTCACGTGTCGGCGTGGGCTGCGCCAAGACCGCGGCGGGGATCACCCGCTCGGGCAGGTCGTAGAGGATCTCGAACTGGCTGTTGCGGCCGGCGATGGCGAGGTCGCCCACGGTGAAGAGGTAGTCGAGCATCCGGCGGCTCTCGGACCAGTTCCAGCCCCAGTTGTCCTTGGCGCGGGGCAGGCCGTCGTCCAGGTCCCGGGCGGTCGAGGCGCCCCGGTCGCGCACCTCGGCGAGCAGGCTGCGCTCCAGGTCGTCGTTGGCGGCGACGAAGCCCCACTTGCCGCGCTTCGCGCGGTGGTCGTCCATCCGGTGCTGCATCACCGGCCACAGCTCGACCGGCATGAACGCCTGCACGTGCGCCCAGTACTCGACGACGCGCCGCGGACGTCGCTCGGCGGCACGGCGCAGCAGGTCGACGTCGTAGGGGCCCATCCGCGAGTAGAGCGGCATGAAGTGCGCGCGCTGGAGCACGTTGACCGAGTCGACCTGGAGGACGCCGGTGCGCTCGAGGGTGCGCTGGAAGGTGCGCATCGTAGGCTCGGCGTGCGGCTTGTCGAGGAAGCCCTGGGCGGCGAGCGCCGTACGTCGCGCCTGGGCGACGCTCATCGACTGCATGCGGCGAGGCTACGAGGTGGCGCCGACAGTCACGGCAGGTCGAGAAGCTTTTCCTTGACGGCGTACATGACCGCCTCCATGCGCGAGTGCAGCTGGAGCTTCTCCAGGATGTTGCGCACGTGGTTCTTCACCGTGTTGTCGCTGATGAAGAGCTCCTTGGCGATCTCGCGGTTGTTCATGCCCTTGGCGACCAGGCGGAGCACCTCGAGCTCGCGGTCGGTGAGCCGCAGCCCGGAGGCGTGGTCGCGCTCGGGGCGCGACATCTGCTTGAACTCGTCGATCAGCTTGACCGCCATGGAGGGGCTGATCAGCGACTGGCCGTCGGCCACGACCCGGACGGCCTGCGCGACCTCCTCGATCGAGGAGTCCTTCAGCAGGTAGCCGGCGGCCCCGCTCTTGACCGCCTCGTAGAGGTCGGCCTCCTCGTCGGACACGGTCAGCATCACGATCTTGGCCGTGGGCACGGCCTCCTTGATCGCGAGGCAGGCCTCGATGCCGGAGCGCTTCGGCATCCGGATGTCGAGCAGCACGACGTCGGGTGCGGTGCGCTCGGCGAGCGCCGTCCCCTCGATGCCGTCGCCGGCCTCGCCGACCACCTCGACACCGGGCTCGACGCTCAGCAACATCGTCAGTCCACGCCGGAACAGCTCCTGGTCGTCGACCACGAGCACGCGGATGGGCTCACGCCCCGCGTCGTTCATCGGCTCGGCCACGGGGGAATCATGGCACGACCGGACCCTTTTTGCTCTCAGGCGGGTGACCGGACGCGCGAACGGGATGGCCCGTCCGGGCCATCCCGTCCTGCGTGCGGGCCGTAGCGGCCCCGGTGGACCGATCAGACGGTCGCCTCCAGGTCGAGCGAGATCACGCCGTAGTCGTACCCGCGCCGCCGGTAGACCACCGCCGGTCGCTCGCTCTCCTTGTCCACGAACAGGTAGAAGTCGTGGCCGACCAGCTCCATCTCGTAGAGCGCCTGGTCGAGCGTCATCGGGTCGGCCGGGTGCGTCTTCTCGCGGACGACGAGCGGTCCGTCGCCGGTCACCGAGATCGGTCCGACCTGGCGGTCGGTGGTGACGACCTCGTCGACGACGGTGTCGGTCTCCGCGGCCCCGTTGGCGAGCGCCTGCCCGACCGAGACCGGTGCGTGCCGGCCGTGGTGGACCCGGCGCCGGTCGGAGGCACGGCGCATCTGCGCCGCCATCTTGTCGAGGGCGAGGTCCAGCGCGGCCATCTTGTCGGCCGCACACGCCTCGGCCCGGATCACGGGCCCCTTGGAGAGGGCGGTGAGCTGGAGGCGTACGGCGCGATCGGCCTGACGCGGGTTGCGTTCGTTCTCGACCTCGACGTTCACCCGGATTATCCGATGATCGTGCTTCTCGAGCCGCGACAACTTCTCCTCGACATGACTGCGAAAGCGATCTGACAGCTCGCAGTGTCGACCCGTGACCACAACTTCCATGTGAACCTCCCGATTGCACAGCTTGCTTCTCGGTGTTTCGGCGGTCAGCTCCGGACGCGACCTCCTGTGGGTACGCCGGAGGTAGGAGTCCGCCCGGCCGACCTGGTCTTCGACCCCACAATCGCCTGCTGAGGCGGTCGCAGCTTCTCTGCCACTACTGGCCTTCTCCCGACCGTCGTCGCATCTGACGACGAGGTCGAGGCAGGACTTACCACTAAGCCGCACCGTGATCCCACGCCCTGCTGCGAGAGCAGGTCGTGGTTACGTGGACCGTTTCGCCTGCGACTGGCATCGGCTAGCCGCCCGCGCGCCCGGATGGATCCAGGCGTCTGGACGACGCAACCACGGACCCGGACGGACTCCATGTAGAGACGTTAGTCCCCCGGGTCGACGGACGAAAGGGCGGAGCGTCCGGTGGTCGGGATCCGTCGGCGTGTCGCGGCCACCGCGGCCACCGCCGTCGCCTCCAGCCCGACCGCCTCGAGGGCCCGCTGCGCCTCCCGCAGGGTCGCCCCGGTGGTGACCACGTCGTCGCAGACGACGATCCGGGTCCGGGCCCGGCGCGCTCCCAACCGTCGCAGGAGCTCCGTCGGGCAGTGCATCGACCCGGCCAGGTTCCGGGCCCGCGCACCTGCGTCCAGGCCCGCCTGGTCGACCGATCCGCGCCGTACCCGCAGCAACGGGAGCGCGATCGCGTCGGTGCCCGACTCACGCAGCACGATCGCGGCTCCCGCCGTGAGCCGACCGGTCGGGTCGTAGCCGCGGGCGCGGGCGACGCCGGGCCGCGACGGCACCGGCACCAGGACCACCGGATCGTCGGGCAGCTCCGCGAGGGCCGCGGTGGCGGCCTGCGCGAGCAGCCGGGCGAGCGGGTCGCGCAGCGCGACCAGGCGTCGCTCCTTGTGCCCGACGACCAGCCCGCGGACGACCCCGGCGTACTCCCCCGCCGCCCAGGGCGGCACCAGCCCCGGCGGGACCGGGTCGGGCCACGCAGGGTGCGCGTCGGTCGGGAGTGACCGGGCGCAGTCCGGGCACAGCACCCGTCCGGGCCGCTCGCAGCCGGCGCACCGGCCGCCGAGGAGCAGGTCGGCGGCCGCGTCGGCGAGCTCGCCCCAGGTGTCTGACCGGGTCGGGTGGCGCACCGGTCGATGGCACCACCGACGCGGTCGCGGCTCAAGCGCCCGAGGAGGGCCTGTGGATCACCGACTCAGCCGACGTACCCGATCTCGGTCGTGCCGTCCGCCAGCGGGTCCGTGGGCCGGGCCCGGGCAGAGAGGTTGACCAGGATCTGCCGGTTGGCGCCGTACAGCGGGTCCTCGGGGTCCGGCGACCCCGCCAGGTCGCGCAGGCCGTACTCGATGGTCGTGGAGCTGCCCTCGGCCGCGGGCGACCCGTCGACCGAGGCCGTGCGGAGCTGCACCAGGTTGTCGCTGGCGCCGAACGGGCTGAGGATCGCCAGCGTCGTGGTCGAGCGCCAGGAGATCGCCCGCACCGGGAGGTCGCTGTCCGGCGCCTCCGAGATGGGTCGGGCCGGGGTGGCCCACAGCACCCGGCCGTTGCGGTTGTGGGCGATCCGGCTCACCCGCAGCTCGTCGCCTCCCTTCCGGCGTACGACGGCGACCAGCCGGGACCCGTCGCGCGAGATCACGAAGCTGCGCACCCGGGTGCCGCTGATCCCGGGGACGTTGAGGGGGTGGGTCGTGCCGTTCCTGATCCACGAGACGGCGGCACCGTCCGCGGTCCTGTCCACCACCCACAGGCGGTCGGCGAAGTCCCACCCGGGGCGCAGCAGACTGCGGGCACCGGTCAGCACGGTGTCCGCGGTCGCGCCGTCGCTGCTGCTCACGGGCCCGACGACCAGCGACCGGCCGTCGTCGGCGACCCCGGCCGCCTGCTCGGCCGTCACGCTCACCGCAACGCTGCGCAGGCCCAGCTGGGCACTGCCGAGGGGGCCGCTCACGGGTGCGAGCGTGCCGCCGGTCCCGGAGGACAGCAGCCCGCCGCGCAGCCCGTAGAGCAGCGGGCTCGCCTGGAAGCCGGCCGGGTCGTACTGGGCGCCGCCGTCGACCCGGTAGGCACTGACGCCGCCGGGCAGGGTCACCGGGTCGTCGTTGATCGTGACCTTGAACGCCTCGATACGCGGGTCCTGGCGCAGCGTCCACGCGAACTGCGCCATCATCAGCTCGATCGACTCGGCCGAGAGCTGGCCGGCGTCGCCCTTGAGTCCGATGGCGGCGACGCCGTCGGCTGAGATCGGGACCGACAGGTTGATGGTCAGGCCGGGCGGCACGAAGCTCTTGACGACGCGGTCCAGGCCCTCGCTCGGCCCCAGCAGCAGCGCCTGGGTCAGCGTGCTGGCGAGCTGCTTGCCACCTTGGACGTAGACGGGCTCCGGCACCAGGGTCTGCACGGTCGGGTCGAAGAAGTAGAGCGAGACCTGCTGGAAGCGGGTGGCGAACCAGGTCTCCGGGACGATGAGGGCGTCCGGTGCCGAGTCGATGCGCCACTCCCCGTCCTCGATCGCCATCGGGAAGCTGACGGTGCGCTGCGACCTCGCCAGCGGGCCCTGCCAGGCGCCCTGGGCGTCGATGTGGTCGGGCTCCGCGAGGGCGACCGAGACCCCCGCGGCGGTCTCGGCCACCTTCGGGTAGCCGGCGTAGGTGACGGTCTCGTCCGGCGACCAGGCCGCGGCGGCGTCCTTGGTCAGGAACTCACGGGCCGTGTTGGTCTGGATCGGCGTCGCCCGCATGGCGACGAGGAAGCCGCGCACGATGTCGGCACGGGTGTCGCCGGCCTGCGGGGGCTTGGGGTTGAAGTAGGTGCCGCCTCCGGCGGTGTCACCGCCACGGGCCTGGCTCTCGACGACCGGGCCCGAGTCGGGCATGGCGACGCAGCCGGCCAGGAGACCGGCGGTGAGCAGGGCGACGACGACGGCGACGGGGGCGCGGTGGAGGCGGCTCACGTGACCGGCTCCGTGACGTCGGAGGGGACCAGCGGCAGCGGGCTGTGCCGGAGCACCCCGCCGGCGCGGCGGGGCAGGGTCAGCCGGAACTGGGCGCCCTCTCCCGGTCGGCCCCAGGCCTGCAGCCATCCACCGTGCAGGTGCGTGTCCTCGAGCGAGATCGACAGGCCGAGACCGGTGCCGCCGCTGGTCCGCGCGCGGGCGGGGTCGGCGCGCCAGAAGCGGTTGAACACCATCGCAGCCTCCCCCGGCGCGAGGCCGACGCCGTAGTCGCGCACCGCGATCGCGGCCGCGTGGTCGTCGCCCTCGACGAGGATCACGATGTCACCGCCGGAGCGCTCGGTGCCGGTGTGGTCGATCGCGTTGGTGACCAGGTTGCGCACGACCCGCTCCACCCGTCGTACGTCGGCCTCCGCGAGGCACGGGTGGTCCGGGGCGTGGACCACGACCTCGACGTTGCGCTGGCGCGCGAGCGCCCGGGTCGCGTCGACGATCCGGTGGGCGACGGCGACGAGGTCGATGTCGTCGAGCTCGAGGACGGCGGCACCGGCGTCGAACCTGCTGATCTCGAGCAGGTCGGCCAGGAGCGTCTCGAAGCGGTCCAGCTCGGTCTGGAGCAGCTCGGCGGCTCGCGCCGTGGTCGGGTCGAAGTCGGCGCGCGCGTCGTGGAGCACGTCGCTCGCCATCCGCACCGTCGTCAACGGGGTCCGCAGCTCGTGCGAGACGTCGGAGACGAAGCGACGCTGGACCCGGCTGAGCTCCTCCAGCTGGCGGATCTGGCGCTGGAGGTTGCTCGCCATCTGGTTGAACGACGTCGCGAGGCGGGCCAGGTCGTCCTCGCCGGAGACCCGCAGGCGCTCCTGGAGCTGGCCGGCCGCCAGTCGCTCGGCGACCCGCCGGGCCATCCGGATCGGGGTGACGACCTGGCGGGTCACCAGCCAGGTCGTGCCCGCGACCAGCACGATCAGCAGCACGGCGGCGGTGAGCAGGGCCCGGGTCACCAGGGCCATGGTCTCCTCCTGCTCGTCGAGCGGGAAGAGGTAGTAGAGCGTGTAGGTCTGGGCATCCGCAGGGAGGAGCACCTGCGAGCCGACCACGATGCCGGGGGTGGACGTGGTCACGCCGTCGTCGTCGGTGGTGCGGATCGTCGTGTACGTCCAGGCGGTGGACGCCTCGTCGTCGAAATGGTCCTCCAGCGAGGACGGGACGCTGCCCGTGTCGAGCTGGGGCGTCGAGTTGACCCCGCCGTCGGCGATCCGGCCGTTGCCCCCCGTCGGGCCCGCGAGCACGACGGAGAAGCCACGGGTCTCACCCGTCTGGACGATCGGGTCGACCAGGTCGAGCTTCTGGCTCGCGACGTCGGCATCGGTGCCCGAGGCGGCCTCGAGGCGGTCGCGGGCCTCGGCCGTCTCGTCGTTCGACTCGGCCACGACGGCGGCGACCCGGTGGTCGAGCAGGCCGTCCTGCACCTGTTGGAGCAGGTACCAGCCGACGACCGTGATGACCGCGACCGAGAGCAGCACCGTGCTCACCACGACCCGCGCCTGGATGGATCGGCGCCAGAAGGTCAGGGCACGGCGTACCGGCTCAGGGAGCCAGTGCGACCCGCGAGGGCGCAGGTGCAGCATGGGCGGACCTCACGCCGTCCCGGCCTTGTAACCGACGCCCCGGACGGTGACGACGATCTCGGGGCTCTCGGGGTCGTGCTCGACCTTGGAGCGGAGCCGCTGCACGTGCACGTTGACCAGGCGGGTGTCGGCGGCGTGCCGGTAGCCCCAGACCTGCTCGAGGAGCACCTCGCGGGTGAACACCTGCCACGGCTTGCGGGCGAGGCAGACGAGCAGGTCGAACTCGAGCGGCGTCAGGCTGATCGGGACACCGGCGCGCGCGACCGCGTGGCCGGCGACGTCGATGGTGAGGTCGCCGATCAGGAGGTTCTCCTGCGCCGGTGTGTCGAAGCGCCGGATCCGGGCCCGGATCCGGGCCACCAGCTCCTTGGGCTTGAACGGCTTCACGACGTAGTCGTCGGCGCCGGACTCGAGCCCGACGACGACGTCGACGGTGTCGCCCTTGGCCGTGAGCATCACGATCGGCACCCCGGACTCGGCGCGGATCTCCTTGCAGACGTCGATGCCGTCCTTGCCGGGCAGCATCAGGTCGAGCAGCACCAGGTCGGGTCGGTAGGCGCGGAACGCCTCGACCGCCTCGTCACCCCGGGTGACCATGCGGCTCTCGAAGCCCTCCTGGCGGAGCACGATCGTCAGCATCTCCGCCAGCGACGCGTCGTCGTCGACGACCAGGATCCGACCCTTGGTCGCCTGGTCGCTGACGGCGCCCGACGAGGCGCCCACGGGCTCGGTCATGTCATCCATAGTGCCTCAACGCACCAGCCCGAGCCGGTGAAGGCTCGGGCTGGTGCGTCGGGTCGCGACTGCGATCAGTAGCGGTACTGCTCGGACTTGTACGGGCCCGCGACGTCGACGCCGAGGTACGACGCCTGCGAGTCCGTCAGGGTCGTCAGCTTCACGCCGAGCGCGTCGAGGTGCAGACGCGCGACCTCCTCGTCGAGGTGCTTCGGCAGGACGTAGACGCCGACCGGGTAGTCCTCGGGCTTCGTGAAGATCTCGATCTGCGCGAGCACCTGGTTGGTGAACGAGTTCGACATCACGAAGGACGGGTGCCCGGTCGCGTTGCCGAGGTTCATCAGCCGGCCCTCGGAGAGGACGATGATCGCCTTGCCGGACGGGAAGGTCCACAGGTCGACCTGCGGCTTGACGTTCTTGCGCTCGGCGACGCCCGGCGCCTCGAGGCCGGCCATGTCGATCTCGTTGTCGAAGTGACCGATGTTGCCGACGATCGCGTTGTGCTTCATCGACTTCATGTGCTCGATGGTGACGACGTCCTTGTTGCCGGTCGACGTGATGATGATGTCGGCGTACGGCAGGGCCTCCTCGAGGGTGGTGACCTGGTAGCCGTCCATCGACGCCTGCAGCGCGCAGATCGGGTCGATCTCGGTGACGATGACGCGCGCGCCCTGGCCCTTGAGGGACTCGGCGCAGCCCTTGCCGACGTCGCCGTACCCGCAGACGACCGCGACCTTGCCGCCGATGAGGACGTCGGTGGCGCGGTTGATGCCGTCGATGAGCGAGTGCCGGCAGCCGTACTTGTTGTCGAACTTCGACTTGGTCACCGAGTCGTTGACGTTGATGGCCGGGAAGAGCAGCGTCCCCTCGTTCATCATCTCGTAGAGGCGGTGGACACCGGTCGTGGTCTCCTCGGTGACGCCCTTGATCGAGTTCGCGATCGGGGTCCAGTGGTTCGGCTTCTCGGCGAGGACCGAGTTGAGGACCTCGAAGATGATCCGCTGCTCGGTGCTGGTGGCCGTGGCCGGGTCCGGCGCGACGCCGCTCTTCTCGGCCTGGACGCCCAGGTGGACGAGCAGGGTGGCGTCGCCACCGTCGTCGAGGATCATGTTCGGCTGCTCGGTGCCCCAGTCGAGGATCTGCTGGGTGCACCACCAGTACTCCTCCAGCGTCTCGCCCTTCCAGGCGAAGACCGGGACGCCCTGCGGGTCCTCGGGGGTGCCGGTGGGGCCGACCGCGATCGCGGCGGCCGCGTGGTCCTGGGTCGAGAAGATGTTGCACGACGCCCAGCGCACCTCGGCACCGAGCGCGACCAGCGTCTCGATGAGCACCGCGGTCTGGATCGTCATGTGCAGCGAGCCGGCGATACGGGCACCGGCGAGCGGCTTCTCGGCACCGTAGCGCTCACGCATCGCCATCAGGCCGGGCATCTCGTGCTCGGCGAGCTGGATCTCGGTGCGGCCGAAGTCGGCCAGGTTGAGGTCGGCGACCTTGAAGTCCATTGCTGCTCCTGGGGGTCCGAAACGTGCGTCTGCCTGGACTTCCGAGATTAGAACGCGTCGCACCGAGACGAAGAATCCTCAGCACCCCCGGCTGGAAGAAGCCGGCCGACCCGCGATGAGCTCAGCGCCGCGGTCAGTGGTGGTTGCTGCTGGTGACGCGACTACCGGGAGACGTGGTCACCGTGGGCGGTGGTTGCGGGGGCGATTTCCAGTGCCTGGTCGGGTTGCGGGTTGGCTCGGGTCGACCGTGGTGGCCCGGGTGGCATGAGGATGGCCCCGCCAGCGATGCCGGCGGGGTGGGGGTCAGCGGGTTCGTCGTCGGTGTTCGGTGGTGAAGTCGGTGAGGTCGACGGGGTGGACCCGGCCCTTGGGGCTGGTCCACACGAAGCCGGTGCGGGAGGTGCGGTGGTAGGTCCAGGTGCTGAAGGTCTTGACACGGTGGTGGAAGCGGCACAATGGCGCGAGGTTCCAGCTCGTGGTCTTCCCGCCCTGGCTGTAGGCGGTGATGTGGTCGAGGTCGCAGCCCCGGGCGTCCTTGTTGCAGTGCGGGAACACACAGGTCGGAGTCAGCAGGATCGCCTGCTCCCGCTGCCGCTGCGTGGGCGTGTACCGGTCGACGGTGATCTCCTCGGAGAGGTCGAGGACGGGCCGGACGCTGACCCGGCTGCCGGCCTGGGTGCACCACTCGACCAGCTGGTCGATGGTGGCGTACGGGACGTGGCCGCCCTCCAGACTCACGATGCCGTGGGCCTCGTCGGGCTGGTGGTGGGCGTAGATGACGACCTCGCGCGGCACAGCGGCATCGCCACCGAGCTGTCCGGCGGCCATGGCGCGGCGGACATCCAGGTCGAGCTCCGGGTGCTCGGTCAGCAGGGCGTGGGCGCCGGCCTTGATCTGTGCGTCGAGGGCCAACGCGTCGGTGTACTCCAGGAGCCCGGTGATCGGCACGAGGCCCCGGTTGAGACGGGCGTCGGTCAACGCGATGTCGAGGTGAGCCTGGCGTTCGCCCTCGGCGTGCTCGGGGTCGGCCACGGCGGCGGCGGTCTCGACCTCCGACTCGACCTTCGCCCACGAGCACGACGCCAGCACCGGTGCCAACTGCCGGTCGACGGAGGCCGCCGCGGTGGGGTTGAGGCGGTGGGTGCGGTCGGTGACCCGGCGGACCTTCCACACCGGGATCTCACCGGCCATGGTCTTCGCCCAGATCTGCGGGAGCCGGTACTTGGCCTCGAGGGCGGCGCCGAGGAAGTTGCGGCCCTGGTAGGCGG
Organism: Nocardioides sp. Root1257; assembly: GCF_001425175.1. Lineage (GTDB taxonomy): Bacteria > Actinomycetota > Actinomycetes > Propionibacteriales > Nocardioidaceae > Nocardioides. The sequence goes on from NZ_LMDV01000008.1 coordinate 189,445, forward strand.
ACATGCCCACGGCGGCGGCGAACTCCGCGACCGCGAACTCCGACATCCCGGGCGCGCCCTCGCCGGCCAGGGTGATGGGCTGGTCGCCGAACATGACCAGGTCGCCGAGCTCGTCGACCACCGCGTCCTCGACCGGCGCGGGGTGGGCCTCGGCCCACGCGGCGGCGAGCTCGAACCGGGCGGCCTCGGCCATCCGCGCGACCTGGGTCTGCTCGGTCGCACGCGCCAGTAGATCCCGCAGCTGCGGGTCCTGGGTGGGGGTGCGTCGAGCCATGCTCGATCCTACCATGATTCGAACGTGTGTTCTAGTCATTCGTGAGGTTGGTTCGAACTATTTCGAGCAGACCCGCAGCCCGGCAAGCGAGCGCAACCCACCGCCGACGTCACCGGCGTAGCCAGCCTGTCGGCGCCCCCAGGCAACAGGGAGTCCCCGAGACCAACCTCAGGCCGACATCCGCCGCAGCAGCCAGAAGGTGATGGCGAGGAGGGCGGCGGAGAGGGCGAGGAGCCAGCCCAGCTCGATCCACTGGAAGGTCCAGTAGCGGTGGTCGGGCTGGTAGCTGATGACCTGCGTGTACCCGTGCTGGCTGAGCCACTCGATCGGGTCCGGGGGAGCGTCGCTGCCGGGCCCGGCCTGGGCGTGGAACCCGTCGCCGTCCATCTGGACGCCCAGGGCTGCCAGCTGGGAGTTGATGTCCGAGTCGCTCACCCGCACTCCGCCTGAGGTCCACCACTGGCCGGTCACGACGTCGTGCGGGTCGGGCTCGCCCTTCGTGGTGGTCAGCGGCGTGAGGTAGTGGAGCCGGAACCTCGACGCGGCGAACGCCAGCCCGAACCAGAGGGCGAAGACCGAGCCGAGGGCGGGGACGGTACGTCGCCACAGCAGGCCTGCGAGCACGCCGCCGGTGAAGGCGAGCAGTGCCCAGCCCGCGACCGCGGGACCGGCCGTGGGGAAGAGCGAGCCCTCGAGCCGGCGCGCGATGCCGGCGTCGGCCAGCGGCTGGGCGCGCCAGGTCTCCAGTGCGCCGATCCCGACCATGAGCGCGACGACGCCGACGGCGCCGGGGACGATGAGCGCGATCGCCAGGCGCATCCTGCCGATCCCCTGGGTCCAGGCGTAGCGGAAGGTGCCGGTCTCGAGCTCGCGGCCGAACAGCGGCGCACCGGCGAAGACCCCGATGACGCCGGGCAGCAGCAGCAGGAACGGCCCGAGGAAGCCGGTGTTGCCGTACTTGTCGACGAAGCCCATCCACTGGATCTGGCAGGCCGAGGACGACACCGGTGGCTGGCACTGGTCGACGTCGGCGTACGCCGAGCGCAGCTGGTTCCCGGTCACCAGGAGGTAGACCGACAGTGCGGCGAGGAGCAGCAGGGTGCCGACCAGGACGGAGCGGTAGCGGCGCCACGCGACCCAGGCCAGACGGGTCCAGGGGACGGGGTGGACCAGGGTGGGAGGTGCGGCGAGGACGGTCATGATGCTGCTCCTGTCAGGGCGGGAGCGGCCGGCTGCGAGCCCGCTCTCAGGTAGGCCATGGCGAGCTCCTCGATGCCGACGGTGCGGGCGTCGCAGCCGTCCGGCAGCGGTACGCCGGGGGCGTGCAGCCGGACCAGCCGGCCGCCCAGCGCGGCAGCGTCGCCGGAGTCGACGACGTCCCAGGGAGTCGACGCCGGCTCGCGCCCCGGCTGGGTGATGACGACGCGGTGCTGCGCGAGGAGGTCCTCGACGGAGCCGTCGATGCGCACCCGTCCCTGGGCGATGAGCACCAGGTGGTCGGCCACCCGCTCGAGCTCGGAGAGCAGGTGGGACGACAGCAGCACCGAGACGCCGTCGTCCGCCATCGCGGTCATCACGGTGGACATGAAGTCGTGCCGGGCGAGCGGGTCGAGGGAGGCCGTCGGCTCGTCGAGGACCAGCAGTCGTGGGTGCCGTCCCAGCGCCAGGGTCAGCGCGAGCTGGGCCCGCTGGCCGCCGGAGAGGCTGCCCGACTTCTGCTTCGGGTCGATCGCGAGGTCGCCGAGACGGCGGTGCGCGTAGGCCTCGTCGAAGTGCTGGTTGAGGTGCTGGGTCAGCCGGATCATGTCGGCGACCGAGAGGCTCTTGTAGAGCGGCATGTCCTGGGCGACGAAGCCGGTGCCGGCCAGCGCCTCGATCGACCCCGCCCGCAGGCCGTCGAGCACCGTGACCTCGCCGGCCGAGGGAGCGGTCAGCCCCATCACCAGGTTGAGCAGGGTGCTCTTGCCGGCGCCGTTCGGGCCGACCAGCGCCACCAGGTGGCCCTCGGGTACGGCGAGGGTGCAGTCACGCAGCGCCCAGGTGGCGCCGTAGCGGCGACCCAGGTCCGTGGTCTCGATGATGTTCATGCGACGCCTCCGCGACGCCGTTCAGAAAAATCCCGCTCGGGGACATCCCGCAACGTGCTCACGACCAGCGCGACGACGCCGTCCTCGTCGAGTCCGGCCGCGTCCGCCTCGGCCAGCCACCGGCGCAGCGACCGGCGCAGCCCGGCGAGCTCGGGCAGCGTCACCGGGTCCAGCGACGACTCGACGAACGTGCCCGTGCCGGGGCGTCCGGACGCGAGCCCCTTGTGCTCGAGCTCGCGGTAGGCCTTGAGGACGGTGTTCGGGTTGATGGCGAGGCCGGCGACGACCTCGCGCACCTTGGGGAGCTGGTCGCCGGGCTGGAGGAACCCGAGCCGCAGCGCCTGCTCGACCTGCTGGACGAGCTGCAGGTAGGTCGGCACGCCCGAGGTGGGGTCGAGCCGGAACTCGATGCGCGACGTCTGCTCGGCCGCATCCTTTCCTGCTTTATCTACTGTCATAGTTAAAGAGTACATGCGGACGGCCCGTCGTCAAGGGTCGTGACGGTCGCCACGCTGGGTCGTTGAGGGTGCATGCGCGCTCGAGTCGACCTCGTCATCCTGGCTCTGCTGATGCCCTTCCTGGTGTCGCTGCCCGTCGCCGGCACCACGGCAGCGGCGGCGACGGGTCGGCTCGCGATCGAGGTGCTCTCCAACCGCTCCGACCTGATCTCGGGCGGCGACGCCCTGGTGGCGGTGCGGGTGCCCCGCGGCGTCCGGCCGGGCACGGTGCACGTCCTCGTCGGCAAGCGCGACGTCACGAAGCGCTTCGACCGCATCTCCAGCCACCGGCTCGTCGGCCTGGTGCGCGGCCTCGCCGTCGGCCGCAACGTCGTGCGCGCGACGGCGCCGCGGGCCACGCCCGCGCGCACCGTGATCGTCAACCACCCCAACGGCGGGCCGGTGTTCTCGGGGCCGCAGACTCGGCACTACCGCTGCCAGGCGGGCGCTCGCGACGCGCGGTGCAACCAGCCGGCGACGTACGACCTCCTCTACCGCTCGACCAACCCGGTGCAGGGCGACCTCCAGCCGTACGACGTGAAGAACCCGCCCTCGGACGTCGCGACCACGACGACCGACCGTGGGGTCGAGGTGCCGTTCATCGTCCGCCGGGAGCAGGGCTTCCAGGACCGCGACCGCTACACGATCCTCACGCTCTTCCGCCCCGGCAAGCAGTGGACGGCGACCAGGCCGCAGCGGCAGTGGAACCACAAGCTCCTGGTCACGCACGGCGGCGGGTGCGGTGCGTCGTACGAGCCGGGCGAGCCGCCGCTGGTCGACTACTCCGGCACCCTCGACGGCGTCCCGGGCGTCACGTCGAGCTACATCACGGCGCTCGGCAAGGGCTTCGCGGTGCTGTCGACCGCGCTCGACAACACCGGCCACAACTGCTCGGTCGCGCTGAACGCCGAGTCGGTGATGATGGCCAAGGAGCGCCTCGTCGAGCGCTACGGCACCCTCCGCTACACGATCGGCACCGGCTGCTCCGGAGGCTCGATCGCCCAGCACACCGTGGCGAACGCCTACCCCGGCATCTACCAGGGCCTGATCACCACCTGCTCCTACCCCGACACCTTCACGGCCGGCGCGCAGTTCGCCGACTACCACCTGCTGCGGCTCTACTTCGAGGACCCGTCACGCTGGGCGCCCGGCGTTGCCTGGCTGCCGACCCAGATGGCGCAGGTCGAGGGACACGTCTCGCACCTCAACGCCGTGGTCGCGGACGAGGGGCTCTTCAAGGCCGCGCTCAACCCGGTGCACGAGTGCTCCGGCACGGTCGCGACGAAGCCGGGCGACCCGAGCACCCGCTACGACCCGGCGACCAACCCGGGCGGCGTCCGGTGCTCGGTGCTGGACCTGCTCGTCAACCAGCTCGGCCGACGGCCGAAGAGCGTGTGGACGCCGCAGGAGCAGGCTGCGGGCCATGGCTTCGGCGGTCTCCCGTTCTCCAACACCGGTGTCCTGTACGGGCTCTCGGCGCTGAAGGCGGGCACGATCACGCCCGCGCAGTTCGTCGACCTCAACGCCAAGGTCGGCGGCCTCGACGTCGACTCCCAGCCGATCGCCGACCGGATCGCCGGCGACCCGGCCTCGATCGCCAACGCCTACCGCACCGGGCTGATCAACGAGGCCAACCACCTCGACGAGGTCGCGATGATCAACCACGGCGGCCCCGACCCGGGCCTGGCCCACGACTACGCCCACGCCTTCTGGACCGAGGAGCGGCTCCAGGCCGACCAGGGCAACACCGACAACCGGGTGATGTGGTTCGGCCCGACCCCGCTGATCGGCGACGTCAGCTGGGCGACCGAGGCGCTGACCAAGATGGATGCGTGGCTGAGCGCCGTCGAGAAGGAGGGCTCGGGCAAGGCGCTCTCGCGCAAGGTCGTCGACGACAAGCCCGCGAACGTCACCGACCGGTGCGTCGTCGATGCGGCCGCGCAGGCCTGCAGCGTCGAGCAGCTCCAGACTCTCCAGACCCGGCTCTCGACCCCGCGCCAGGAGGCCGGCGGACCGAAGGCCAACGACATCGTCGCCTGCCGCCTCCAGCCGCTGGACCGCGCCGACTTCGCCTTCATGCTGGTGCCGTTCACCGACGACGAGTGGGCCGCCCTCCAGGCGGTCTACCCCCGCGGCGTCTGCGACTGGTCGCAGCCGGGCGTCGGCCAGGGGCCGGCCCAGACCTGGCTGCGGTACGACGCGCGCGGCGGCGGCCCGGCGTACGGCGGCCGCAACCTGCCCGGCGTACCCGCCCGCTCCGCGACGGGTGTCGTCAGCCCGGTGTGGGCGGCGATGCTGCGCAAGTGAGGCCTTGACGACGACGCGCGTCAGGCGGCAACGTGCGCGCATGGAGCGCGTGCCCCACGAGAACGTCGCCACGGTGCTGGTCGACCCGGTCGTGCTGCGCGAGCTCGAGGTGCACCTGATGACCCTCGACCTGCGGCTGTGGCCGATCGCCACCGCGCCGATCTGTCCCGACGGACCGCGGCAGGCCTTCCAGGTCCGCAACCGGATGCTGATGTCGCGTCGCGGCGCCTGGGACGACGCCGCCACCTGGACGCCGGCGTGGATCTCCTTCGGCGACAGCTGGTACGACGGCGCCGAGCCGCTCCCGTGGGTCGCGCACCAGACGCTCTACCGGACCCTCGAGCAGTACGACGGCCGGGTCCGCTACCGGCCCGGGCTCGGTGGCGTCCCGCGCCTCGCCGTACCCCAGGAGCGCAGCGCCTGAGCAGCAGGCCGTGCCGCGTCAGGACTAGACCGGCGACAGCCACGCGTTCGGGCGCGTGAGATTCCCGGGTCGGCCGAACATTCCTAGGCGTGTGGGAGATCGCAGCCACGTGGCAGCTTCCGGGGCTGTCGGCACGGCGGCAGGCATTCGGGCGGGCTCGCCACGGGGGCGCCCGCCCGAATGCCTCTCGCTCGGAGCCACACCCGCCATGAAAGGCAACGATCTCGGGATGATTGACCTCGACCGTGTCTGTGTCACGTACGACGACTGCCAGCCCCTCAGGGATGTCTCCCACTCCTTCAGGCCCGGCGCCGTGACCGTCATGGGGCCGAGCGGAAGCGGCAAGTCCACGCTGCTGCGGGTCATCGCAGGGCTGCAGGCGCCGACCTCGGGTCGGGTCGAGATATCGAGTCTGCCCGTGGCGGCACCGTCGTGGCGTTCCGCGGGCGACCCGCGGGTGACCCTCATCCATCAGGACTACCGGCTCGTGCCGTTCCTGACGATCGGCGACAACCTCCGGATCGCCAGGGAGACCCGCGGTCTCGAGTCCCCGGACGGGGCCCTGCTCGACGTCCTCGGACGTGTGGGTCTGGCCGAGGTCGACCTCGCGCGGATGCCCGCGACGCTGTCCGGTGGCGAGCAGCAACGCGTTGCCATCGCACGCAGCCTGCTCGCCGGATCGGAGGTCCTCCTGGCCGATGAGCCCACCGGAGCGCTGGACGCCGCCAACAGTGCCGCGATCGCGCAGCTGCTGCTCGACGTCGGCCGCCGCGACGGCCTCATCGTCGTGATCGCGACGCACGACCACGACGTGGCCGACATCGTGGGTTCCCGCCTGTCCCTGCGAGACAGTCACCTGCAGGCTGCCTGATGTCGAAGGCGCACAGCCGCGGCCTCACGTTCTCGCTCCTGCGGTACCGAAGGCGTGAGGCTGTGGTCCTCGTGCTCCTCGGCCTGCTCCTGGGCGCCACCGTGTGCGGGCTCGAGTCCGTGCGCCTGTCGGCACTGAGCGCCCAGGAACGAGCGGTGCGGGCCGACCAGGGTGGGGCGGCTTTCACGGTGCAGGCCGGCGGGCCGCAGGCGCGCAAGGCGCTCGCCGGGGTGCCGAGCCTGATCCGGGTCAGCGATGCCAGTGGATCGGTCTCCCTGGAGGCGGCCACCACGCCGACGGCTGTCCGAGTCGTCAACGAGCCGGGAGTCGCCCTCGGTCGCATCATCGACGGCCGAGCCGCGGGAGCCGGCGAGGCGACCGTGTCGCTCGCCGTGGCCCAGGCCCTCGACGCCGATCTCGGCGACCAGGTCGAGATCGCCTCGGAAGAAGGAGCGACGCGGAGGGCCGAGCTGGTCGGCATCACCGTCAACGAGGTCGACGGGGACGATGCGACGGCGGTCGTCGTCGATGTCGACCTGGGTGTCGCCCAGACCGACATCTGGCTCAGCGAGTCCGACCCCTATCTCGAACCGTCCCTCACGAAGCTGATGGATGCCAGGACGATGACCTACCGGCCGACCGCCTCCCTGGTCGAGCAGGCACGGACGAACCTGCCACCGGGGCTGTCGAGCCTGAGCTATGCCCCGATCGGCATGGCGCTCCTGCTGGGGGTCCTGCTGATCGGAACCCTTGCCGCGATGGCCCCCGTGGCGCGCGGCGACGTCAGCACGCTCGTCCAGGCGTCGATGTCACCGCGCAGCGCGTGGGGCCTGATCGTCCGCGTGGCGGTCGCGACGCTCGTCGTGGGGATCGCGACCGGCTTCGCACTGGTCAGCACGACGCTGTGGGTGGCTCGCTACCGCGTCTCGGAAATCATCGGGCATCGGTGGGAGGGGATCGAGCTCGCCTGGCTCGCCCTGCTCGGCCTGGGCGTGACGGTGCTGGCGGCTGCGGCGGCGACGATGCTGGTCCTGGGGCGCGCGGCTGCATCGGATGCCCGCACCGTCCGGTCGCCACAGGTGCGCGCCGGCGGATGGCGATCGGCCGCAGTGGTCGCCGGTTGCGGCGTCCTCGTCCTCGTCGTCGTCACGGTCCAGAAGGCCACGTCGGCCTCCAGCAGCATCGCCGGATACGTCCCCCTGGCCGTCCTGATGGTCACCGGCGCGACACCCTGGCTCGTCGGCGCCCTCGTGGCCCGGCGGCTGCCTCCCGCGTCTCGCGCGGTGGTCAGGCAGTTCACCGCCCACCTCCTGGTCGCCACCGCGCTCGCGGGCATCATCGCCGCGGGGACTGCCGGGAGCGGGTCGCGGACCGTGCACAACGCCAACGTCGCGGAGCACCTGAGCAGGGCGCCGCAGCCACCGGGCTCCTTCCTGATCTACGAGGTGCCCGACCGGGCGGCGACCCTGCTCGTCGAGAGGTACCGGAGCCTGGGCGGTCATGACGTCGACCAGTTCCAGCTGCCCGACGAGGCGCACCGGCGTCTCCGCGTGACGAGCACGCGACTGATCGACTGCATGTCCGAGGCGCAGACGCTGAACCCCGACACGGTCCCCGACGGATGCTTTTCCCAGGAGACCATGGCGCCCGTCAACAGCGTCGTTCTCGCCCTCGACGGTGAGGGCGGACCCAGGTCCGACCCGGGCCTGGTCGACCAGGGTGCCGTCGGGCTCCTGGAGTACGTCGCACTGACGCCTGAGGCGGCGTCGACCGGTCACACCGAGGCACAGCCCGACAGCTCGCTCGGCGGCAACATGCCCGGACTCGTCGTCGCGCCCGACAGCGAGATCGCTCGCCGCTACGACCTGCGGTCCGGAGGGCGGCGACTGGTGGCACTGCTGGACTTCCAGTCCCTGTCGCGACGCGACCAGGCCCTGGTCCGCGGTCTGGTCTCCAGGGTGGCGCCGGGCGCCCAGACGGCCGACGCGGCCGATGCCAGCTCGTTCGATCGCGAACGCGCCCGCGCGACCGCGACGGAGGTGCTCGGCGCCGCGCTCGTGCTGCTGGCCCTGGTTGCTGGTGGGTCCGCCCTCGTCGCCGGACAACGACGGACGCTCAGGACCCTGGTCGAGATCGGTGCGGTCGAGCGCCACCGCCTCCGCCTCCTGGTGCTCACCGTCTGCGTCCCCGTCCTCACCATGGCCCTGGCGCTGCCTCTCGCGGCGTGGGGGACCTGGCTGTCCGGATTCGCAGAACCGGGCGCATGGGGAGCCCTGTGGACGTTGCCCGTCGTCGCCGGACTCATCGGCTCCGCCGTCGTCGGCCTCCTGCTGGTCCGGGTGCCGTCGAGGATCGGCGAGTAGAGCCAGGGCCCCGGGGCCCGACCCGTCAGTACCGGGTCGTCTCCGACACGTCCGGCAGGTCGGAGGGCTCGACTCGCGACGACTCCTCCAGGGCCGTGAACTCGACGACGGCCGGCGCCGCGAGACCGAGCTCTCGACTGTCACGCACGAGGACCTCCTCGGAGCCGAGGAACGCCCCGGTCGTCGGATCCGCCAGCAGCAGGACCTTGCGGCTCGGGTCGGCACCCTGGGCGGAGAACGCGACCGCCGTGCGTCCGAGCCGATCCCGGGTCGTGCCGAGGAAGAGGAATCCCGGCTCGGCGGCGAGTGTCCGCCACAGCGCGGCCTCGAGGGACGGCTCGAGGACGTAGTTGTAGTGGAGGAACGTGAAGCCCGCGAAGAGGCAGTACGCGCGCGTGGCGCGACAGGTCGCCTCGTCGTCGATCATGCTCCGGGCGAGTGCGGACGGTGCGAGCGGCAGCTCGGCCGCATACCTCGGGCCCGTCAAGGGCCCGTCGAACGTCTCGTCGGACCGAGAGGGCGTGGTCGACCACTGACCGATGCTGTCGGTGAGCTGCCCGTCCTTGCCCAGGGGGCGGCTGCGTCGCTCGATCGCCCGGACGGTTCCGTCGGGCTGGAAGTACTGCATCGACACCGTGGGCACGATGACGCTGCGCCCGGGCGCCCCTTGCGCACCCTCGTCGGTCGACAGCAGCCACGAGCTCCTGCCGATCAGCTGCACCGGTCCGCTGGCGGGAGCCGGCTGCTGCTCCGCGCGGTCGGCGAGGTCCTCGAGCTCGGGCGCCGCATCGGTGCCGGCGACGGAGAGGACCCCCTCGCCGTCCTGGAGGGTGAGCATGGCGGGTGTCCGGGCGGCGGCCGCCGGAGCGGAGCCGGGCCACGGCCGGACCACGACGATGGCCAGCGCGAGCACGCACGCGACCGCGAGGACGGCGACCGCTCGCCCGATCGTCACGCGCCGCCTCGGCTCTCGCGGACCGGGAGCGCCCTGGGCCGGGTCGGACAGGATGCGGGCCAGGTCGCGCTCGGCACGCTCCCGCTCACCGGGCCGCTCCGCCAGGTCGCGCGGCACCACGTCCAACCCGTGCAGGAGCGTCCGCAGCTCGTCTGCGACCAGCTCGGGATCCTCGAACTCGTCGGTCATGTCGTGCTCGCTTCGAGGATCGTCTGGAGGTTGCGCCTGGCTCGTTGCAGCCTCATGCTGACGGCCGCCGGTGAGCACTCGAGGATGAGGGAGATCTCCGACACCCGATATCCGTCGGCGACCAACGAGAGCACCTCGCGGTCGGTCAGGGAGAGTAGGTCGAGCCATGCTGTCGGACCCTCGACCACGAGGTCCGCGACGTCCGGAGCAACGCCGCGACGTCCCGCGACGCCGGCGACCGCCTCCACCAGTCGAGCGAGCCGGCTCGCGCTGCGATGGGCGTTGCGGACGTGCCCGTCCGCCACGCGGTAGGCGAGGCTCTGGAGCTGGCGGTGCTCGATCTCGGTCCGAGGAGCATCGACGTCCTTGACCCAGATGGTGTGCATCGTCTGCGCCGCCGCATCCATGGCGGCGTCGGGATCGAGGAACCTCTTCGTGTAGCGGAGGATCTTGGGATGCGTATGACGAAAGAAGTCTTCGAAGTCCCGAGGTCCCACGCCGGAAGGGTAAGCGGGCAACCTTTCCTTCGGAGCGGTTTCGACGATCGTTCGCTCAGCAGCTGGCACTGGACGACAGCGTGACCGTCTCCGCCGCCGAGTAGGAGGCGGTGATCGACGGCTTCTTCACGCCGTCCTCGAGGCAGACCGATGACGAGGAGTCGTTGTTGTAGAGGCGCGCGACGGTCGAGCGGTTGTTCCAGAGCGAGCCGACCGTCCCTCCGAGCACCTTCGACCCGGTGCCCGTCTTGTAGCGGAACGAGCCCAGGTAGTTGGCCTGGCTCCAGACGCAGAACTGACCGGTCTCGCACTGACTCAGCGACAGGGTGCCCGCGTCCACGGCGACCTCGACCGTGCCGTCGGCGTAGTAGGTCCGGGCGCCGACCTGCGCCGTCACGACCTGGCTCGCGTCGGGGGCAGCAGCAACAGCAGGGGTTCCGATCAGCGCGATGACGGCCGCCGGCAGGAGGATCAGGGTCTTGAAGATCGTGATGGTCATACGCGGAACTGTCCGGAACTGCGGCCGGTCTAACGCCTGCCGGCGAACCATCTCGAACGGGCCGTGTCGAAAGGCCCCCGCTGGATCAGCAGGGGCCTTTCACAGGTCACGGACCTGCATGCCTGTGGCCAGGGGCGGGGTCGAACCGCCGACCTATCACTTTTCAGGCGATCGCTCGTACCAACTGAGCTACCTGGCCAAGCGACGGAAACCATACAGGAGCGGTCGGGGACCGGCGAAAATCGGGCCGACCCTCACGATGCGGCGTCGACGGCCTCCTCGACCACGACGTCGTGGACGCCGATCAGGCGGTCGACCTTCGCGGCCACCCGCCGCGCCTGCCACGCGTCGCCGCGCACGCCGATCACCACGAGCACGTCGTCGCCGGAACCGACGACGTACTCGAAGTGGCCGATGCTGAACGGGCCGAGGACCGACGCGAGCCGGGTGAGCATCGCGTTGCCGTCGACCGCCCGCGCGCGCAGGATCGTCACCGCAGCAGGCTAGGTCCCGCCGCCGACCGTCGGTTCGTCGGTGGCGACGGACGACCGGGGGGAGGCTCGTCGGATCGGACGAACAACGCGGGAGGGTCCCCTCCTAGCGTGTGCCGCGTGAGCAACCTCGATGCCCTCCAGGCCGGGATCGCCGAGAAGCTGCCGGCGCTCCTCGAGAAGTACGACGTCCCGGGCGCTGCCTGGGCCGTCCTCTCCGACGGCGAGGTCGTCGACGGCGCCGCCGGCCTCCTCAACAAGGCCACCGGCGTCGAGGCGACGGCGGACTCCCTCTTCCAGATCGGCTCGATCACCAAGCTGTGGACCGCCACCCTGGTCATGCAGCTGGTCGACGAGGGCACGGTCGACCTCGACGCCACGGTGCGCACCTACCTGCCGGAGTTCCGCATCGGTGACGAGTCGGCGGCCGAGGTCATCACGGTCCGGATGCTGCTCAACCACACGGCGGGCTTCGAGGGCGACATCTTCACCGACACCGGCGTCGGCGACGACTGCGTCGAGAAGTACCTCGGGGTCCTCCACGAGGTCCCCCAGCTCTTCCCGCCGGGCGAGCAGTTCTCCTACAACAACGCTGGCTTCTGCGTGCTCGGCCGCCTGGTCGAGGTGCTGCGCGAGAAGTCGTACGACGCCTGCCTGCGCGAGCACCTCTTCGCGCCGCTCGGCCTGACCCACGCCGCGGCCGGCCCGTACGAGGCGATCATGTTCCGCGCCGCCATGGGCCACGTCGAGCTGGAGCCCGGGACGGGCTACCAGCCCGCACCGATCTGGTCCTTCGCCCGATCGAACTCCCCGGCCGGCTCGCAGCTGTCCATGCGGCCGCGCGACCTGATCACCTTCGCGCAGATGCACATGCGCGACGGCCAGGCCGCCGACGGCGCCCAGGTGCTGGCCCCCGGCACCCCCGCCCAGATGCACGCCAAGGCGGTCGAGCTGCCCGAGCTCGGCCTGATGGGCACCTCGTGGGGCCTCGGCTTCGAGCGGTTCGACACGCCCGACGGCGACATCATCGGCCACGACGGCAGCACCATCGGCCAGAACGCCTTCCTGCGGATCGTGCCCGACTCCGGCGTCGCGGTCGCCCTCCTCACCAACGGCGGGGACGTCCTCTCGCTCTACCAGGACCTCTACGACCACGTGCTCGGGGCGCTCACGGACACCCGGCTCCCCGCGCTGCCGGTGCCGCCCGCCGACCCGCAGCGGATCGACGCCCACCGCTACGTCGGCACCTACTCGGCGGAGGTCTTCGACCTCAACGTCACCCAGGACGCCGACGGCCGGATCTGGATCGAGACCGTCCCGAAGGGTCTCTTCGAGGAGCTCGGCGAGCAGCCCGAGCGCAAGGAGCTCGTGTACTACCGCGACGACATGCTCATCCCGGTCGAGGCCGACCGGGGCATGTTCATGCCGCACGCCTTCCTCGGTGACGACGGCGACGGCCACGCCCTCTACCTCCACCTCGGTCGCGCCGTCCGGCGCGCCGGAGCCTGACCCACCCACCCCGAGAAGGAACCGCCATGAAGCTCGCCGCCCCAGCACTGGGAGTCTGCATCACCGCCGTCCTGCTCGCCGGTTGCGGCGGCAGCGACGGCAGCTCCTCCTCCGACGGTGGGGGGACCAGCGAGTACGCCGACGGTGGCACGTTCACCATGTCGATGGCGGGTGACCCGGGCAAGCTCGACCCCCAGTCCTCGGCCAGCACCCAGCTGTTCGCCGTCAACCAGCTCGGCTACGACAACCTGGTCTGGGTCGACGGCAAGACCGGTGAGATCCAGTCGCAGCTCGCGACCGACTGGAAGGTCGACGGCAAGACGGTCACGCTGACCCTCGGCAAGGGCATCACCTGCTCCGACGGCAGCGACTTCACCGCCACCACCGCCGCGGACAACCTCAACTACGTGGGCGACCCCAAGAACAAGAGCCCCTACCTGGGCGTCTTCCTGCCGGCAGGTGCGACCGCGAAGGGCGACGATGCAGCAGGCACGGTGACGATCACGCTGACCGACCCCGCGCCGTTCGTGCTCAACGGCCTCGCCAGCCTGCCCATGGTGTGCGAGTCCGGCATGAAGGACCGCACGTCGCTGGCCGACCACACGGACGGCACCGGCCCCTACGAGCTCACCGAGGCCGTGCCGGGCGACCACTACACGTACAAGATCCGCGACGGCTACACCTGGGGTCCGAACGGAGCCACCACGGACGAGAAGGGCATGCCCGACACGATCGTCATGAAGATCGTCCAGAACGAGGGCACGGCCGCCAACCTGGTGCTGTCCGGTGAGATCAACGCGGTCACGATCCAGGGCCCGGACGCGAAGCGGCTCGAGGCAGCGAAGCTCTTCTCCACCAGCACGCCCGCGATGGTCGGGGAGCAGTGGTACAACCACAACGACGGTCACGGGACCAGTGACGCCGCCGTCCGGATGGCCCTGACCCAGGCGCTCGACCTCAAGGAGCTCGCCTCGGTCGCGACCGCCGGTGCGGGCACGCAGGCCACGACGTTCGCCGCGATCCAGCCCGTCGCCTGCCCGGGTGACTCGATCACCCCGGCCCTCCCGGCCCACGACGCGGACGCCGCCAAGACCGCGCTCGCCGGCCAGAAGCTGACGTTCCTCTACTCGAGCGCGGCCGGCAGCGCCGTGGCGGCCGCGGCCGAGCTCGCCGTCCAGGAGTGGACGGCGGCGGGCGCCGACGTGACGGCGAAGCCCGTCGACGAGACCGCGCTCCAGGGCGCGATCTTCGGCACCGGTGACTGGGACATCGCGTGGGTCCCGCTCAACGTCAACAGCCCCGACCAGCTGGTCCCGTTCCTCTCCGGCCCCGGCCTGGCCGACGGCGGCACCAACTTCTCGGGGATCGACAACGCCGACTACACCGACGGTGTGACCGCCGCGTCCGCGATGAACGGCACCGACGGCTGCGACACCTGGCTCGGTGCCGAGTCCAAGCTGGTCGCCGCCGCGGACATCGTGCCCTTCGCCAACAACGAGGTGAAGACCTTCGGCAACGGGGCCGAGTTCGAGTACCCGGGCACGTTCATGCCCACCAGCGTCCGCATGCTGGCGAAGTAAGCGATGGCCTCGGCGAGCTCGGCGATCGCCGCCACCCCACGCGTCGGGAGGCTCGGCTCCCACGCGTGGCTGCGCTTCGGCGTACGGCGTCTCGGTCGCCTGCTGATCTCCCTGTGGGTGCTGGTGACCGCCTCGTTCCTGATGATCCACCTGATCCCGGGCGACCCGGTGCGGGCGGCCCTCGGGCCCACGGCGCCGGCCACCCTGGTCGCGGCGAAGCGTGACGAGATGGGGCTCGACGACCCGATCCTGGTGCAGTACTGGCACTACCTGCAGGGTCTGTTCACCGGGGACCTCGGCACCTCGATCGTGTCCCAGCTGCCCGTCTCCGACATCGTGTCGCAGCGGCTGCCGGCGACGCTCCAGCTGGCCCTGCTGGCGTTCGTCGTGGCGGTCGCGATCGCCGTCCCGCTGGGCGTGACGATGGGGGTTCTCACCCGGCGCGGCCACGGTCGGCGCACCGAGCTGGTCTTCACCACGAGCAGCGTGGTCCTGGGGATCATCCCGGACTTCCTCGTGGGGGTCGGCCTCGTCTACGTCTTCGGCGTCAACCTGGGCTGGCTGCCGGTCGCCGGCAACGACACGCCCTCGGCGTACGTCCTGCCGGTCTTCGCCCTGGCCATCGGGCCCGCCGCGATCCTGGCCCGGATCATCCGGGTCGAGATGGTGACCGTGCTCGAGGCCGACTTCGTCCGGACGGCGCGCGCCAAGCGGCTGCCGAAGCGCACCGTCTACCTCGGCCACGCCCTGCCCAACGCGCTGACCGCGTCGCTCACCCTCGGCGGCCTGATCCTCAGCGCCATGGTGGCCGGGACCGTGCTGGTCGAGAACGTCTTCGCCTGGCCGGGCCTCGGCAGCACGATCGTCTCGTCGATCCTCAACAAGGACTACCAGGTCGTGCAGGCCGTGGTCCTCGTGTACGGCGTCGGCGTGCTGCTCGTGAACACGCTCGTCGACGTGGCGCTCGCGCTGCTCGACCCTCGCTCGATGATCCGGGAGGACTGAGGACGTGCAGCGCTGGAAGGGCGTCATCCGCACACCGGTCGGACTCGCGGCGACCCTGCTCACGGGAGCCGTGCTCGTGCTGGCCGTGGTCGCGCCGATCATCTGGAGCGACGACGCCGACGCGATCGACACCAGCAACATCCTGGCCGGGCCGTCCGCCGACCACTGGGCCGGCACCGACAACCTCGGCCGCGACATCTTCTACCGCACCCTGGTCGCTACCCGGCTGTCCGTCGAGCTGGCGCTCGCCGCCACCGCGATCGCGGTCGTCGTCGGGCTGATCCTCGGCACGGCGTCGTTCCTGCTCGGACGGCGCAGCGGCAAGCTCGTCAACGCCGGTGTGAACATCGCCGTCGCCTTCCCGGGCATCCTGCTCGCCCTGTTCTTCGCCGTGATCTTCGGCGTCGGTGCCACCGGCGCGGTGCTCGCCATCGGTCTTGCGGGTGCACCGAGCATGGGCCGTCTCACGCGCACCCTGGTGGCGTCCGTCTCCGCCCGCGACTTCGTCGACGCCGCCCGCGTCGCCGGCGTCGGTCGGATGCGGATCCTGCTGCGCCACGTACTGCCCAACATCTCCGAGCCGCTGGTCGTCAACGCCACCATCGGTGCCGGCGGCGCGCTGCTGTCCTTCGCCGGCCTCTCGTTCCTCGGACTGGGCGTCCAGCAGCCGTCGTACGACTGGGGTCGTCTGCTCTTCGACGGCATCGGCTCGATCTACGTGAACCCGGCCGCGGCCCTGGCGCCCGGCGCCGCGGTGATCGTCGCCGGTCTGGCGTTCAACCTCTTCGGCGAGTCCGTGGCCAAGGCCCTGGGCGTCGGCGTGATCGGCGGCATCAGGCTGCCGTCGACCGCCGCGGCGGTCGCGACCGCCGCACCTGCTGAGGAGTCGCACGCCAGCACCGATGACGTCGTGCTCGACGTCCGCGACCTCGAGGTGGTCTTCCCTGGCCCGGCCGGCCCGATCCGACCGGTCCGCGGCATCTCGTTCGCCGTACGACGTGGCGAGGCGGTCGGCGTCGTCGGGGAGTCGGGCTCCGGCAAGTCCCTGACCGCCCTGGCCGTCTCGCGCCTGGTCGGTGACCCAGGCCGCGTCGACGCCTCCTGCCTCGAGCTGCTCGGCACCGACCTGCGCACCGCCGACACGAAGGCGCAGCGGCAGCTGCTCGGCACCTCGCTGGCGATGGTCTTCCAAGACCCGATGACGTCGTTCAACCCGACCCGTCGGATGGGCAGCCAGCTCGCCGAGGTCGCCCGGCACCACCAGGGCATGGACCGGAGGTCGGCACTGGCCCGGGCCGTCGACCGGATGCGCGCCGTGCGCATCACCGAGCCCGAGCGTCGCGCCCACCAGTACCCGCACGAGTTCTCCGGTGGCATGCGCCAGCGCGCGATGATCGGCATGGGCCTGATGGGCAGCCCCGCGCTGATCATCGCGGACGAGCCGACCACGGCGCTCGACGTCACCGTGCAGCAGCAGGTGCTCGACCTGCTCGCTGCGATCCGGGCCGCCGACGACGTCGCGCTGGTGCTCATCAGCCACGACGTCACCGTGGTCGGCGAGGTCTGCGACCGGGTGCTGGTCATGTACGCCGGCCGGATCGTCGAGGACCTCCCCGCGACCGAGCTCGCCACCGGTGCCCGGCACCCCTACACGCGGGCCCTGGTGGCCGCGGTGCCCGCCATGGACACCGACCTGGACGAGCCGCTCGCGGTCATCCCCGGCCGTCCGGTCGACCCCGCCGACGTGCCCGAGGGGTGTGCGTACGCCGCCCGCTGCCCGCTCGCGTCGGCGCGCTGCCTCACCGAGGACCCCGCGCTCGAGACCGACGTCGCCGGTCGGCGGGTCGCCTGCTGGCACGCGGGGGAGCCGGTCGCCATCGAGATCGAGGACCGCGAGATCGACGAGCTCGAGGAGGTCGAGGCATCGTGAGCGAGCTCCGCTTCGAGGGCCTGACGGTCCGCTACGGCGCGACCACCGCCGTCGACGACGTCAGCCTCACCGTCCCGGAGGGGCAGATCGTCGGCCTGGTCGGCGAGTCCGGCTCGGGCAAGTCGACCCTCGCCCGCGCCGCCGTCGGGCTGGCGCCGATCGAGTCCGGCCGGATCCTGCTCGACGGTCGGCCGGTGCCCACGACGGGCCGCCGCCGGCCGCTGCAGATGGTGTTCCAGGACCCGTACTCGTCCCTGGACCCGCGGATGAGCATCGGCGAGAGCGTCGCGGAGGCGATGCCTCGCGGTGCCTCGCGGCTGGAGCGGCGCGCCGAGGTCGAGCGGCTCCTCGAGCTCGTGCACCTCGACCCCGCCCGGGCAGCCGCCCGGCCCGCCGAGCTGTCCGGCGGCCAGCGTCAGCGGGTCGCGCTGGCGCGCGCCCTGGCCGGTCGCCCCCAGGTCGTCATCGCCGACGAGATCACCTCCGCACTCGACGTCTCGATCCAGGGCGCGGTGCTCAACCTGGTCCGCGAGCTGCAGGCCGAGCTGGGCCTCTCGATGCTCTTCATCTCCCACAACCTCGCGGTGGTGCGGTACGTCGCGACGCACGTCGCCGTCATGCGGGACGGCCGCATCGTCGAGCAGGGCACCACCGCGCAGGTGCTGGCCGAGCCCGAGCACGTCTACACGCGAGAGCTGCTCGCCGCCGTACCCGGCACGAACTCCAGGAGCCCCCGATGACCCGACGCACGCGCATCGACGACCTCGCCGCCCTCGCCGTCCCGTCCCAGCCGGTGATCTCGCCCGACGGCGCGCGCGTCGTCTACGTGCTGCGCACCCTCGACGCCGACGAGGACCGCAACGTCGACCAGCTCTGGGTCGTCCCCGCGGCAGGAGGCGCACCGCGCCGTCTGACCACCGGCACCAGCGACACCGCCCCGGCCTGGTCGCCGGACGGCGCGCGGCTCGCCTTCCTCCGCGACGGTCAGGTGCACCTGCTCGCGACCGACGGTGGCGAGCCGGAGCAGGTCACCGACCTGCCCCTCGGCGCCGGCGCCCCGGTCTGGAGCCCCGACGGCGAGCACATCGCGTTCACCTCCGCGGTCGACCCCACCGGGGGCAACGGCCCGCTCGCCACGGAGGGCGTCGACTACCAGGCCGACGGCGCCGGCCTGTTCGGCGCCGTGCGCAGCCAGCTCCACGTCGTCGACCTCGGAGCCGACCTCGGGGCTCACGAGTGCCGGCAGGTCACCGACGGTGACCACGCCGGCCAGCCCGCCTGGTCGCCCGACAGCCGCACCCTCGCCTTCACCCGCAAGGTCGGGACGGACAGCGACCTCACGTTCCGGACCGCCGTGCACCTGCTCGACGTCACCGACCCGAAGGCCGAGCCACGCGTGGTCGCCTTCGAGGACGGGATCGCGGGCACCGTCTCGTTCGCGGCCGACGGCAGCAGCCTGCTCGTCGTCGGTCACCCCGCGCTGGCGCTCGGACACGCCCACCTGCTGCGGGTCCCGCTCGACGGCAGCGAGCCCGAGGACGTCAGCGGGCACCTCGACCGCAACGTGATGCCCGGCGGCCCGGCCTACCCCGGCGCCCGCCCGGTCGAGACCTCCGACGGACGGCTGCTCTTCGCGATCCGCGACCGCGGCTGCACGCACCTCTGGGACGAGGAGGGCCCCGTCCTCGCCGGCGCCGGCCGCGTCGTCTCCGGACTCTCGGTCGCCCGCGGCACCGCCGTCGTCTCGCTCGCCACCCCCACGTCGTACGGCGAGATCGTCGCGGTCGACATCGCGTCGGGATCCGAGACCGTGCTGACCGACCACGGCCCCAGCACCGCCGACCTCTTCGTCCGCGAGGAGCGGACCTTCACGATCTCCGACGGGACCGAGGTGCAGGCCTGGCTGGTCCGCGACCCCGAGCGCACCGGCCCGCTGCCGCTGCTGCTCGACGTGCACGGCGGCCCGCACAACGCCTGGAACGCGGCGGCCGACGAGATGCACTTCTACCACCAGGAGCTGGCCGCGCAGGGCTGGGCGGTGCTGCTGGTCAACCCCCGCGGCAGCGACGGCTACGGCGCGGACTTCTACAACGGCGTGCAGGGCGCCTGGGGCGTCGCCGACCACCTCGACCTCCTCGAGCCGATCGGCACCCTCGTCGCCGAGGGGCTGGCCGACGCCGCCCGGCTCGCGGTCACCGGCTACAGCTACGGCGGCTTCATGACCGCCTGGCTCACCGCGCACGACGACCGGTTCAAGGCCGGTGTCGCCGGCGGCATCGTCAGCGACCTGGTCAGCGAGTACGGCGCCAGCGACGACGGCGCCCTGATGGCCCGCTACGAGCTGGGCGGCACGCCCTGGGACGCCCCGGAGGCGTACGCCGCGATGTCGCCGATCACGCGCGTCGACCGCGTGCAGACCCCGACGCTCGTGCTGCACGGCCAGGACGACCTCACCTGCCCGGTCGGGCAGGCCCAGCAGTGGCACACCTCGCTGCGCGACCGCGGCGTGCCGACCGAGCTGGTGCTCTACCCGGGCGCCTCGCACGTCTTCATCCTGCTCGGGCCGCCGTCGCAGCGCCTCGACTACGCGCGCCGCGTCGTCGACTGGGTGGAGCGGTACGTCGAGCGCGGCGGCCGGCCCCGGGTCGACCGCGCGCACTGGCAGCGTCGACTCGAGGTGCTGGCGACGAAGCACCACGTGCCCGGCGCCCAGCTGGGCATCCTCGACGGAGACGACGTCGTCGACGTGGCCCACGGCGTGCTCAACAACCGCACCGGCCAGCCCGCGACGGTCGACTCGGTCTTCCAGATCGGCTCGATCAGCAAGGTGTGGACGGCCACCGTCATCATGCAGCTGGTCGACGAGGGCCTGATCGCGCTCGACACCCCGGTCGTCGAGGTCGTCCCCGAGCTCCAGCTCTCCGACCCCGACGTCACCAAGCAGCTCACGATCTGGCACCTGCTGACCCACACGAGCGGCATCGACGGCGACGTCTTCACCGACACCGGTCGTGGCGACGACGCGCTCGAGAAGTACACCGAGCTGCTCGCTGACGTCGCCCAGAACCACCCCCTGGGCGCCACCTGGTCCTACTGCAACTCCGGCTGGTCGCTGCTCGGCCGCGTGATCGAGAAGCTCACCGACCAGACCTGGGACCAGGCCATGCGCGACCGGCTCTACACGCCGCTCGGCCTCACCCACACGATGACGCTGCCCGAGGAGGCGATCCTGCACGCCGCCGCCGTCGGCCACGTGGACGGTGAGAACGGTCAGGAGCCCACGCCCGTCTGGGACCTGCCCCGGTCGGTCGGTCCCGCCGGCCTGATCAAGTCGACCGTCCGTGACGTGCTCGCCTTCGCGCAGCTGCACCTGTCGGGCGGCGTCGCCGCCGACGGCACGCGGGTGCTGTCGGCCGAGTCGACCGCACTGATGACCACCCACCAGGCGGACCTGCCGGACAAGCTCATCCTCGGCGACTCCTGGGGCCTGGGCTGGATCCGGTTCGGCTGGGACGGCGAGCGGCTGATCGGCCACGACGGCAACACCCTCGGTCAGGCCGGCTTCCTGCGGCTGCTCCCCGGCTCCGCCGGTGGCGGCGTCGCCGTCGCGCTGCTCGCCAACGGCGGCAACACCCGCGACCTCTACGAGGAGCTCTACCGCGAGATCTTCGCGGAGGTCGCCGGCCTCGAGATGGCGCACCCGTTCACGCCGCCGACCGAGCCGGTCGACGTCGACATCACGCCGTACGTCGGCACCTACGCGCGCTCGTCGGTGAAGATGGAGGTGTTCGTCGGCGACGACGGACCGCGGCTGCGGACCACCGTCCTGGGGCCCTTGGCCGAGATGGTGCCGGACCCCGTCGACGAGTACCCGCTCGTCCCCGTCGGCCCGGCGCTGTTCGCGCTCAGGCCGCCGGAGGCCGACACCTGGGCGCCGGTCACCTTCTACGAGCTGCCGACCGGGGAGCGCTACGTGCACTTCGGCGTGCGCGCGACCCCGAGGGTCGACTGATGGACCTGACCACGATGCTCGACGACGTCCGCGAGCTCGTCGAGTGCGAGTCGCCCTCGGCCGATCTCGAGGCCGTCGCCCGCTCGGCCGACGTCGTCGCCCGGCTCGGCACGCGCCGCTTGGGGGTCGAGCCCGAGCGGATCGTGCTGGACGGTCGCACCCACCTGCGCTGGCGCCTCGGCGCCGGCCCGTCCCGGGTGCTCGTCCTCGGCCACCACGACACGGTGTGGCCGATCGGCTCGCTGGCCACGCACCCGTGCACCGTCGAGGACGGCGTGCTGCGCGGTCCCGGCTGCTTCGACATGCTCGCCGGCCTGGTGATGGCGTTCCACGCCCTCGCCGGCACCGATGGCGTCACCCTGCTCGTGACCGGCGACGAGGAGCTCGGCTCCCCGAGCTCGCGCGGCCTCATCGAGGAGGAGGCGCGCGCCGCCGAGGCGACGCTCGTCCTGGAGGCGTCCGCCGACGGGGGCGCGCTGAAGACCGAGCGCAAGGGCGTCTCCCTGTACGACGTCCGCGTCGTCGGCCGCGCCGCCCACGCCGGGCTGGAGCCCGAGGCGGGCATCAACGCGACCATCGAGCTCGCCCACCAGGCCATCGCGGTCGCCGGGCTCGGCCGTCCCGACCTCGGCACCACGGTGACGCCGACGGCGAGCCGCGCGGGCACGACCACCAACACGGTCCCGGCCGAGGGCTCGTTCTCCGTCGACGTACGGGTGCGGACCGTCGAGGAGCAGGACCGGGTGGACGTCGCGATGCGGGCCCTGCGGGCCGTGCTTCCGGGGGCCGTGCTCGAGGTCCACGGCGGTCCGAACCGGCCGCCGCTGGAGGCCTCGGCGTCGGCCGCGCTGTTCGAGCGGGCGTCCGCGATCGCCGTACGCCTCGGCCTGCCGACGCTCACCTCGGCGGCTGTCGGCGGAGCGTCGGACGGCAACTTCACGGCCGGCGTCGGCACCCCGACCCTCGACGGCCTCGGCGCCGTCGGCGGCGGTGCCCATGCCGACGACGAGCACGTCCTCGTGGACGAGCTGCCCGGTCGCACCGCCCTGCTCGCCGCCCTCGTGGCCGACCTGCTGGCGCAGCCGACGAACTCGGTCCTCACGGCTGGTGCCGCACGACCATGACGACCCCGGAGGACCTGAGCAGCATGGGAACCGTGACCAACCTGACGGGTGTCGGAGCAGTGGACGCCGATCTCGACCGCGCCGTGCAGGCCGCCGACGCGGCCGCGCTGGCGGCCGGGGTGTCGGTGCGAGAGGTCGCCGACCTCGCCGAGCTGGCGGGCGTCGTCGCGCTCTACGCCGACATCTGGGGACGCGACGCCAACCCGCCGATGACGCTCGAGCTGCTGCGTGCCTTCACCAAGGCCGGCAACTACGTCGGCGGCGCCTTCGAGGGCGACCGCCTGGTGGGCGCGTGCGTCGGCTTCTTCCACGCGCCGGCCGAGGACGCCCTGCACAGCCACATCGCCGGCGTCTCCGCCGACGTGCTCGGCCGCCACGTCGGGTTCGCGCTCAAGCTGCACCAGCGCGCCTGGGCGATGCTGCGCGGCGTCTCGGAGATCGCCTGGACCTTCGACCCGCTGGTCAGCCGCAACGCCTACTTCAACCTGGTCAAGCTCGCCGCCCGTCCGGACGAGTACCTGCCGAACTTCTACGGCGCGATGCTCGACACCATCAACGGCGACGACGACTCCGACCGGCTGCTGGTGCGGTGGCGCCTGCGCGACCCGGCGGTCGTCGCCGCGTGCGCCGGCAGCCCCGCACCCGCGCTGGTCGCCGACGAGCTCGCGGCCGGTGCCGTCGTCGCCCTCGGCATCGGCGCCGACGGCGGACCGGAGCCGGGGCAGCTGGACGGCACGACCAGCCTCGTCGCCGTCCCACCGCACATCGGCGCGCTGCGCGCCGCCGACCCGGCGCTGGCGCAGAAGTGGCGTCTCGCGGTCCGCGAGGCGCTGTCCGCCCTGGTCGACGACGGGGCCCGGATCACCGGCTTCGACCGCGCCGGCTGGTACGTCGTCACGAAGGAGCACCAGTGAAGCTGACCGGAGTCGAGCTGCGACGGGTCAGCATGCCGCTGGTCTCGCCGTTCCGTACGTCGTTCGGGACCCAGACCGCGCGCGAGCTGATGCTGCTGCGCGTCGTCACCGACGAGGGCGAGGGCTGGGGGGAGTGCGTCGCGATGGCGGACCCGCTCTACTCCTCGGAGTACAACGACGCCGCGGCCGACGTGCTGCGCCGCTTCCTGGTGCCCGCCCTGGCGGCCGCCGGCCCGCTGGAGGCCCACACCGTCGCGACGGCGCTGGCGCCGTTCAAGGGTCACCGGATGGCCAAGGCTGCCTTGGAGATGGGCGTCCTGGACGCCGAGCTCCGGGTGCAGGGCCGGTCGTTCGGCAGCGCCCTCGGTGCCGTGCACGAGCGGGTGCCGTGCGGGGTGTCGGTCGGGATCATGGACAGCATCCCGGCGCTGCTCGACGCCGTCGGCGGCTACCTCGACGACGGCTACGTCCGCATCAAGCTCAAGATCGAGCCCGGCTGGGACGTGGAGCCGGTGCGCGCCGTCCGCGAGCGGTACGGCGACGACGTGCTGCTCCAGGTGGACGCCAACACGGCGTACACGCTGGCCGACGCGCGCCACCTCGCGAAGCTCGACCCCTTCGACCTCCTCCTCATCGAGCAGCCCCTCGACGAGGAGGACGTGCTCGGTCACGCCGACCTCGCGAAGCAGATCCGCACGCCGGTCTGCCTCGACGAGTCGATCGTCTCGGCCCAGTCCGCGGCCGCCGCGATCCGGCTCGGGGCGGCGGCGATCGTCAACATCAAGCCCGGTCGTGTCGGCGGCTACCTGGAGGCGCGGAGGATCCACGACGTGTGCGTCGCGAACGGCGTGCCGGTGTGGTGCGGCGGCATGCTCGAGACCGGCCTCGGCCGGGCCGCCAACGTCGCCCTGGCCGCCCTCCCCGGCTTCACGCTCCCGGGTGACACGTCCGGGTCCGGTCGCTACTACCACCGCGACATCACCGCGCCCTTCGTCCTCGAGGACGGCCACCTGTCGGTGCCGACCGGACCGGGTCTCGGGGTGACGCCGCTCGAGGATGCGCTGGCCGAGGTCACGACGGCGACCGAGTGGCTGGCCGTCTGATCGTCGTACGCTGACGACCGCCATGACGACGGTCCCCACCCCCCGCCCGCGCGCCGGACTCGGCCGCGTCCTCGACGACCTCGGGGCTACCCTGCTCGACCTCGTCCACGGCGACGCCGACCGCGTCGACGACATCGGCGGCGTGGTGATCCACGACCCCGTCGACGCACCATTGCTGCCACCGCAGGCGCTGGTGCTCGGGGTCGGCGTCGACGGTCCCGAGCAGGTCGGCGCCCTGCTCGAGGTGCTGGGACCGGCCGGGGCCGTGGGCCTGGTGCTTCGCGCGCCCGTCCAGGCGACGCCCGAGGTCCGCGCCGCGGCCGACGCCGCCGGGGTCGCCCTGCTCGGGCTCAGTCGCGGCGTGCCCTGGGCCCACCTCGCGGCGATGCTGCGCTCGCTGCTCGCCGAGGGCGACGTCCGGGTCGCCGACGAGGAGACCCTCGGCGGGCTCCCGTCCGGCGACCTCTTCGCCGTCGCCAACGCCATCGCCTCGCTGCTCGACGCGCCGATCACCATCGAGGACCGCAGCTCGCGGGTGCTGGCCTTCTCGGGCCGCCAGGACGAGGCCGACCCGTCGCGGGTCGAGACGGTCCTCGGGCGGCAGGTGCCGGAGCGCTATGCCCGGATCCTCAACGAGCGCGGGGTCTTCGGCGACCTCTACCGCACCGACGGGCCGGTCTACATCGACCCGGTCGCCGACCAGGGTGACGCGTTCTCGATGCCACGGGTCGCGATCGCGGTCCGGGCGGGCGACGAGGTGCTCGGCTCCATCTGGGCCGCCGTGCCGGGTCCGCTCAGCGCGGAGCGCACGCGCGCGCTGGTCGACGCCGGCAAGCTCGTCGCCCTGCACCTGCTCCGGGTCCGGGCCGGCACCGACGTACGCCGCCGGGTGCGCGCCGACCTCGTCAGCTCGGTCCTCGAGGGCGGCGCGGGCGCGCGGGAGGCGCTCGAGAGGCTCGGCCTCCTCGACACCCCCATCGTGGTCCTCGGCGTGACCTCGGTGGATCCCGCGTCGTCGGAGGACGCGTCGCAGGCGCACGAGCTCCAGCGGCTCGCGGACGCCTTCGCGCTGCACCTCAACGCCGTGGTCCCGCGCTCGGCCGCGGCCCTGCTCGGCGGCGTCGTCTACGGGCTCGCCGCGACCAGCGGCACGCCCGCCGAGAGCGAGCAGCGCGCCGGCCAGCTCGCCGCCGTGTTCCTGGACCGGATCGGCGACCGGTCCCGTCCCGTCGTCGCGATCGGCGGCGTGGCCACCTCCGTGGCCGAGATCGTCGCGGCCCGCACCTCCACCGACCGCATCCTGCGGGTGCTGCGCGAGCGCCCGCCCGGCATCCGGGTCGCCCGCCTCGCGGACGTGCAGACCGACGCGCTGCTGCTCGACCTGCGCGACCTCGCGGCCACGCGCAACGACCGGCCGACCGGCCCGCTCGACCGGCTGATGCGCTACGACCGCAAGCACGACGCCCACCTCGTCGACACGTTGCGCGCGTGGCTCGACGCGTTCGGCGACGTCGCGCTCGCCTCCGAGCGACTCTTCGTGCACACCAACACGTTCCGCTACCGGCTCCGCCGCGTCGCCGAGGTGGGGGAGATCGACCTGCGCGACCCGCGGCAGCGGTTCGCGGTGATGCTCGAGCTGGCCGTTCTGGGTGAGTGAGGGGCGTCGCCCACCGGCCACCAACCGGATTCGTGCGACCTCTCGGCCCGCTCTATGCTGTGCCGAGCACGTCCGGCCCCCATCGTCTAGCGGCCCAGGACCCCGCCCTTTCACGGCGGTAGCACGGGTTCGAATCCCGTTGGGGGTGCCACACCTCGTCGCAGGCCGGGACCGCGGTCGCGAGCTCATTCACGTGCTGGTCACGCGGGCGTCGTCCGGGTGGGCCGATACGGACGTTGAATCGTTGCAAATGCTCCCTAGGTTCCTTGCGGTTCTCGGCCCTCCCCCTGCCCAAGGAAGCGACTGCATGCCCATCTCGCGCTCACGTCGTTCGCGCACGCCTCGCGTCATCCCCTCCCTCGTCGCCGCCGCGCTGGCCGCGGTCGGCCTCGCCGCCGCACCGGCCGGTACGGCGACGGCCGCACCGGCGGCGACCGACTACACCCAGCTCGTCAACCCGTTCATGTCCACCCAGGGCGACAACGGCCAGAACATCCCGGGCGCCCAGGTGCCCCACGGCCTGGCCAAGCCGAACCCGATGACCTCGCCGGGGCGCACCCACTCCGGCTACGACTACGCGCAGAGCAGCATCAGGGGCTTCACGCTCTCCAACCTGGACGGGGTCGGCGGCTCCGGCGGCGGAGGTGACCTGCTGGTCGTGCCGACGTACTCGACGTACACCGCACGACCGGCGACCAGCACGTACGCGCTGCCCTTCTCGCACACCGACGAGACGGCGGAGCCCGGCTACTACCAGGTGGGCCTGCAGGCGCCGCAGGGCACGATCGGCTCCGAGCTGACCGCCACGGTCCGCACCGGCCTCGAGCGGTTCACGTTCCCCCAGGCCGGCAAGGCCTCGCTGGTCCTCGACCTGCAGAACAACTTCACCGGGCGGCTCAGCTCGGACCTCACCGTGAAGACGCTCGACGACGGCCGGGCGGAGCTCTTCGGCAACGTCGCCGGCACCTTCAACGGCTACAACTACAAGCTCTACTTCGACTCGGTCACCAGCGCCCCCGTGGCCAGCGTGAAGACCTGGGGCGACGGCGCCGCCTTCGGCGCGACGAAGCACCGCACCGGCACCGACACCGGCGCCGTGGTCACCTTCGACGTGACCGCCGGCCAGAAGGTGCAGCTCAACACCACGCTGTCGCCGATCAGCGTCGCCCAGGCGCGTCAGGACCAGGCGGCCGAACTGACCGGCAAGTCCTTCGACGACGTCCGCGCGGACGCGCACGACGACTGGCAGGAGACGCTGGGCAAGGTCGCGGTCACCTCCGACGCCACCAGCGACCCCGACGGGGACCTGGAGAAGATCTTCTACACGAGCCTCTACCGGATGCTCGCCACGCCGACCAACGCCACCAGCACCGACGGCACCTACCGAGGCGTCGACGGCGCGGTCCACCGGGCCGACGGCTACACGCACTACGACGGCTGGGGCACCTGGGACGACTTCCGCAAGTACTCGGTGCTCGCCACCATGTACCCGGACATGTACGCCGACGTGGTCCAGTCGCTCGTCGACATCTACGCCGACGACGCCAACGTGGGCAACGCGACCCTGAGCAGCCGCACGATGGCCGTGCCGACCGTCCGCTTCGAGCGCTCGGCGATCGTCATCGCCGACGCCGTCTCGAAGGGCGTGCACCTGGACCGGCTGGCGCAGGCCTTCCCGGCGCTCGTCGCCAACTCCAACACCTACAGCTCGGCCAACCAGGCCCTCGGCTACATCGCCGGCGACCCCGGCACGACCGTCGCGACGTCGTACGACGACTACGCGCTCTCCGTGATCGCGAAGGCGCTGGGCAGGACCGCCGACGCCACGTCGTACGCCGCTCGCTCGGGCAACTACAAGAACGTCCTGAAGCCGGCCGCGTGGACGGCCGAGGACAGCACCCCGGTCGCGGTCCTCTCCTCGCGCAACGCCGCGGGCGCCTTCGCCAACGACGACCTGGAGCAGTTCCAGGCCGCCGGGCTCTACCAGGGCACGCTCTGGCAGTTCAACTGGTACCCCGCGCAGGACATGGCCGGTCTGATCTCCGCCATGGGCGGCACCGCCGCCACGCAGAAGGCGCTCAGCCACTACTTCGGCGAGCAGGCACCCGACGACGGCACCAAGATGCTGAAGTCCAACGCCAACGAGGTCGACCTGCAGACGCCGTACCTCTTCAACTACCTGGGCCAGCCGGCGAAGACCCAGAAGTGGGTCCGTGACCTCTACACGAAGGCGACCTGGCAGCAGTACATCGCCACCGGCGGCACCGACGGCAACAACCCGCCGTCGAGCAACGGCAAGCTGACGCCGCCGATCAGGACGAAGGTCTTCAAGAACGAGCCGCTGGGCTTCCTGCCCACCATGGACGACGACACCGGCGCGATGTCGGCGACGTTCGTGGCGGCCGCGCTCGGCCTCTACCCGGTGACGGCCGGCTCGTCGCAGTACCAGGTCGGCTCGCCGTTCTTCCCGCGTGTCGACATCACGCACGACGACGGCACCAGCTTCAGTGTCGTCGCCGACGGCGTCTCCCCGGACGACTACTACATCCAGGACGCCACGCTCGACGGCAAGGCCTACGGCAACACCTGGGTCGACTACGACGACATCGTCGGCGACGGCTCGTTCGACGTCACGATGGGCGACGCCGCCTCCACCTGGGGCTCGACCAGCAAGCCGGCGTTCTCGCTGAGCACGGCGGGGGCGGACACCCCCGCGACTGCCACCGTGACCTCGGACCGCACGACGGTCGCCGCGGACGCGGAGGGCGACGTCGACGGCACCATCAGGATGACGCTGAACGGCGCGTCGTTCGCGGGCGCGAACGGCGACGAGCTCACCGGCTCCGGCAAGGTCGTCGTCGCCGGTCTGCCCAGCGGCGTCACCGCCACCGCGACCCGGACCAGCGGCACCGCGCTGACCGTCCACGTCACCGGCACGCTGCCGAAGCTCGCGAGGTCGAGGTTCGCCGTACGGCTCACCGACGCGGCGCTCGCCGGCGGCGTCGCCGCGGCGTCGGTCACCGGCACCGGCCTGTCGATGCGCGACCCGTTCGCCGTCGTCGTCACCGACCACTGGCGCGCGCAGCTGCGGGCGACGTACGACGAGGCGCGGCTGGTCGTGGCCGGCAACTACGACGGCTCGACGTACGCCGCGCTGGTCAGCGCGCGCAACAGCGCCCGGACCGTCCTGGCCGACACGACGGCGACCGACGACGAGATCAACAACGCCGACGCCACCCTCAGCGGGACGCTCGACGGTCTGGTCCTGAGCCAGGGCGGCTATCGCAGGCTCGAGGCCGAGAAGCACGACTCGTGGTCGGGCGGGGCGGACCTGCACGACGAGGCCTCCGGCATCGGTGGTGTGCGTCCCGGCTCGTGGATCGCGTTCAACGGCGTCACGTTCGGTGCCGACCAAGTCCCGGACCAGATCCAGGTCCGCTACTCGGGCGCGTCCGCCGACGGCTACGCGAACGCCGCCGTCGAGGTGCACCTCGGTGCGGCCGACGGGCCGCTGCTGGCGAAGGTCGCGACCCCGCCGACGGCGTCGAGCTTCGGCACGTACGCCACGGCGACCGCTGACCTCACGAACGTGGAGGCCCTGCTGGCCGCTGCTCCGGCGACCGTCTACTTCACGTTCACCGGCACCAACCCCACGTCGACGGACACCTCCCAGCACTGGGTCGGCAACTTCGACTTCATGCAGTTCGCCGAGTCCGGCGCGCAGGCGCCGGTCGACAACGACGTCGTCCTCACGCCCGAGGGCCGGGCCGAGTGGGGCGGCGACGGGGTCAGCGTCGGCAGCGGCACCCTGAAGACCGAGACCGACACGGGCTCGGCGGGCAGCTTCACCGCCATCGCCAACACCCACAACGGTGACTGGGTCCGCTGGTCGGGCGTGGACTTCTCCCGCGCTCCGTCCCAGTTGTCGGTGCACTACATCAACAACTCGGGGCGGGTCGCCCCGGACGCCAACATCGACGTCTACCTGGACTCGAGGTCGGGCACCAAGCTCGTCAACGTCCCGCTGCCGGCCACGGGCTCCTCGTGGTCCTCGGACGGCACGGCGACGGTGGACCTCCCGAGCGGTGTCACGGGCAAGCACGACGTCTACATCGTCATGCACGGCACCTACACCGCCGAGCGTCCGTACGTCGGCAACTACGGCAACCTGACGTTCGTCGTCCCCGACGCCCCGAAGTCCGACGGGCTGAAGGTCGAGTTCGAGAGCCGTACCGCCTGGGCGGGCCCGGAGCTCAAGACCGAGTCCTTCAGCTGGAACGACGGCACGACCGGCACCGACGTGGGCGGGACCCACGAGGGCGACGTGCTCGAGTACGACGGCCTGGTGTTCGACGACACGGCGACCTCGCTCTCCGTGCACTACGTCAACAACTCGTCGCGCTGCGGCAACAACTCCCGGATCGACGTCTACCTCGACGCCAAGGCGGGGTCGCCGCTGCTCACGGTCCCGCTCCCGGTGACGGGCTCGGGCTGGTCCAGCGCCGGCACGACCAAGGTGACCCTGCCGACCGCGATCAGCGGGACGCACAAGGTGATCCTCGTCCTGCGCACCGACGTGCCGGACGCCAACCACCCGTTCGTGTCCAACCTGGACTCGTTCACGTTCAACTACGGCGTCGACAAGGCGGCGCTGCAGGACCGCTACGACCTGGACGAGCCGAAGCTCACCGACGGCGATCGCTACGTCGGCGTCGACTTCCGGCTGTTCTCCGACGCGATGACCGCCGCCAAGGAGGTCCTCGCCGACGAGACGGCCATCGGGTCCGACGTCTCCACCGCGCTGCGCACCCTGCAGCTCGCCGACGGCCAGCTGGCGCCCCGCGCCCAGCGGTCGCTGGTGGCAGCCGTGCGGGACGCGGACGAGGTCGTCCCGGCCCGGTACACGCAGGCCACGGTCGCGACGCTGACCTCGGCGGTGTCGGACTCGAAGGCGATGCTCTCGGCCGCGACCGCCACCGACGAGGAGTACGCCGCTCAGGCGGGCACCCTCGAGGCAGCGATCGACGGCCTCGAGCTCAAGGCGTCGAGTGCACCCGACGCGCCGCAGGCGGTGTCGGCGACGACCTCCGGTCGGAGCATCACGGTGTCGTGGGCGGCCCCGGCGTACGACGGGAACTCGGCGATCACCGGCTACACGGTGCAGCTGACCGGGGTGACGCCGACGACCGTCGACGCCGCCACCACGTCGTACACGTTCACGGACCTCCCGCGCGGGCGTCAGTACCGGGCGAGCGTCAAGGCGACCAACGCCCTGGGCTCGTCCGCCGCGAGCGAGTACGCCGTGGACCTGCCCATCGCGAGCGTCAAGCCCGAGGTCCCGGCCAAGCCCGGCATCGCGGCCGCGGGCCAGGCGGTCACCGTCAGCTGGACGGCGCCGGACGACGGCGGCTCGACGATCACCGGCTACACGGTGCAGCTGAGCGACGGCACCGAGGCGGAGGTCGCCGGGACCGAGACGAGCCACACGTTCTCGGGCCTCGCCGCGGGTGACTACTCGGCGTACGTCGCGGCGCGCAACGTGAACGGCAGGTCGAGCTTCTCGCCGGTCTCCGCCACGGCGACCGTCCTCCCGGCGCCGACGGTGTCCGGCGTGACGGCCACCGCGCCGTCGTGGTCGCAGGTGAAGGTGGCCTGGACGACGACCGGCTCGACCCGGTTCGTCCTCGAGGTGCAGCTGAGCCGGGCCGGGAAGGTCATCGCCACCCGCCAGGCCTGGTCGGACGCGTCCGACGTCGTGTTCACCGGCCTCGACGCGGCCACGGCGTACCAGGCGACGGTCGCCCCGGTCGGCGGCTCCGTCGCGGCCACGGCGGCCGTCCGGACCCCGGCTCGACCGAAGGTCGCGAGCCACGCGGTCCAGGTGAAGGGCGTGGCCAAGGTCGGCAAGCGGCTGGCGGTGAACCTCCACGCCGGGTCCTGGAGCGCGGGGACGCGGTTCAGCTACGTCTGGCTGGCGAACGGCAAGGTCGTCGGGCGCGCGGCGACGCTGCGGCTCACGCCGGGCCTGAAGGGCAAGAAGGTCGCCGTCCGCGTCACCGGCGCGCACGGTGACTGGACGCCCAGCACGGTGACCAGCAAGGCGGTCAAGGTCAAGCGCTGACCCGGCCGAGACGCATCGGCGCCCCGACCCGCGAGGGTCGGGGCGCCGATCTGTCTCTGCGGCCTGGTGCGTCTCAGTCGACCCGGACGACGAAGCCGGCGTAGCCGCGCAGCACGGCGGCGACGCCGGCGTCCAGGGCGCGGGCCGCCCGCTCGACGGTGAACGTGGACGCGTCGTACCTCCAGGCGTTCCCGGTGCCGCTGCCGCCGCCCCGGGCCGTCGTGCCCTTCCACACCGCGGCCGTGACGTTGAACGTCGGCTCGGCGAGCTCGGCGCCCAGCAGCAGGAACTCCTGGTCCGGCCAGCTCGCGGTCACCACGGAGAGGGGGTCGGCGAGCGGGTCGCCGGCGCTGACCACCAGGTCCGGGTGGAGATCGATCGCCTTCTGGATCGCTGCGAGGTACGTCGCCGGGTCGTGGGCGGGCACGACGGTCACGCGGACGTCGTGGGCGGCCGCCCAGGCCTCGACCGCCTGGTGGAGGTGGCGAGCCGGCTCGTTGTCGTCCGTCGCGAGGAGGGCGATCTCGTAGCCGGCGGGGACCGTCACGCGCGACCAGGAGCCCGGCGACGGCGTCATGGTGCCGCCGGGTGGCGGCGGCGCCGTCGGGGTCACGAACCCGGGCCCGAGCCTGCCGGTGCCGGGGGAGGCCACGACCGGCCCTCCATCGGCGCCCATGATCGTGGTGGGGCTCCCCGTCGGGCCGGCGGAGCCGGACCCGGAGGACGGTGCCGGCGAGGCCGACGGCGCGGTGGCCGAGCTGTCCGCCGTGGAGGACGAGCAGGCCGACGCCGCGACCAGCACGGTGGCCAGCACGGCGAGGGCGGGGAGCCGGCGGGAGACGCGGGGCGACACGGGACACCTCTTCGCAGGTGGGACGGGACGCCGCCGTTTCTACCCGAGCCGTCGAAACGTTCCAAAGCGGTTGCTGGCGGCCCGGATGCGTTCGCCGGCAGGTCGTCTCGCGTTCACGTGTCGTCGACAACCTCCGCTCTGCCATGCGAAAGATCTCCGTGCTGCTCGGGCCCCTCGCCGTCCTGTTCCTCCTCCTCGTCCCGCTCGCCCGAGCCGACGCACACGGCTTCAGCTCCGTCGTGTACGCCGACGTCACCGCGCCGTCCGCCGGTCACGTCCGCGTCGACCTCGAGCTCGAGTACGACCTGATGCTCTACTCGGTCGCCGACGCCCAGGACGACGACGCCCTGGTGAAGGCCGGTCAACCGGCGTGGGACGCGGCCGACTTCGACGGGATGGCGAAAGCCGTCGAGGACCACGAGGACTCGGTGCTCGCCTACGTCGACGACCGGTTCGGCGTGGCCGTCGACGGCACCGCCTGCCGCCCGACCCCGGTCGAGGACTACCGGGTCGACATGCGGGACGTGCCGTACCTGCACGTGGTCCTGGACTACGCGTGTCCCGAGACCGCCCGGGCCCACGAGATCCACAGCACCCTCTTCCCGGACGACGAGGGCTACGTCACCGGCACCAAGACGATCGTCACCTACGACCTCGACTTCGTCGACGGCAGCGCCGCGCTCGACTCCTCGCAGACGTCGTTCTCGACCGACCAGTCGACGGCCGAGCGGTTCTGGGAGTTCTTCAAGCTGGGCGTCGAGCACCTGCTGACGGGGATCGACCACCTCCTCTTCCTGCTCGCCCTCATCGCCGGCTCGCGTCGCCTGCGCGAGATCGTGCTCGCGGCGACGACCTTCACCCTGGCGCACTCGGTGACGCTGATGCTCGCGGCGTTCGGCGTGGTCGCGGTCTCGCCCAGCGTCGTCGAGCCGATCATCGCCCTCTCGATCGCGGTCGTGGCCGCGTGGCACCTCTGGCGGCTGGCGACCCAGGGTGAGCACGCCCTCGACCTCGACGTCAGCAGCGACAGCCACTTCGCGCTCGACCGCGCCGGGTGGATCCGCCTCGCGGTGGTCTTCTGCTTCGGCCTGGTGCACGGACTCGGGTTCGCGGGCGCGCTCGGCATCCAGCAGGCGTGGTCGTGGTCCCTGCTGTGGTCGCTGGTCGTCTTCAACCTCGGCATCGAGGCCGTCCAGCTCAGCCTCATCGTGCTGCTCTTCCCGATGTTCGCGCTGCTGCGGCGCAAGGCGCCGACAGCCGACCTCGTCGTGACCGGCGCCATCGCCGCGACCGTGACCGTCTTCGGGCTGGTGTGGTTCGTCCAGCGCCTCGCCGCCGGCTGAGCGCCCTCCGCCCCCGGACTCGTACGGCGTGTCTGCGGGTTTCACCGGCTGACCGCCGAAACCCGCACGCCTGTCAGCCGGAACCCGCACGACACGCGGCATGGGTGCGGCGTGTCGCGCGGGCCTTGGCCGACAGGTCGCGAGCCCCCGGCGCCGTACGGCGTGTCTGCGGTTTTCACCGGCTGACCGCCGAAACCCGCACGCCTGTCAGCCGGAACCCGCACGACACGCGGCATGGGTGCGGGTGTCGCGCGGGCCTTGGCCGACAGGTCGCGAGCCCCCGGCGCCGTACGGCGTGTCTGCGGGTTTCACCGGCTGACCGCCGAAACCCGCACGCCTGTCAGCCGGGACCCGCACGACACGCGGCATGGGTGCGGCGTGTCGCGCGGGCCTTGGCCGACAGGTCGCCGTACGCCGTACGCACGCGCCGCACCCCTGAGGTGACCGTTCGACGGGTGGCCACCCGGACGCCCTCCGTCCGTTCACCCGGTGGTCGCTCGACGGCGAGATGTTGAGCCGTCAATCTCCTCCCTCACTCGGACCCGAAAGGGAATCGCACCCCATGACGTTCATCTCCTCCCGTCGCCGCGTAGGCGTCGGACTCGCGACGGCCTCGCTGGCGGTCGGCGCCGTCGTCGGCACCGGCGCCACCCTGGCGGCCAACGGCGCCGACCCCGCCGCGTTCTCCGTGTCGGCCGTCGTCCTCGGCGTCGGCACGGACGAGACCTCGCGCACCGTCGCCTGGTACTCCGCCACCGACCCGGCCGCCGGCGAGTCCGTCGAGCTGGCCACCAAGGCCGACTTCTCGGACAAGTCGGTCGTCCCGGCCACCGTCACGGCGAACACCACCACGGACGCCAAGACCGGTCAGGCGCTCACCAACTTCAACGGCAAGGTGACGCTCAGCGGTCTCAAGGCGAACACCACCTACTACTACCGCGTGGCGGAGAAGGGGTCGTCGTCCAACCAGTCGGCCAGCTACTCCTTCAAGACCGGCACGTTCGGCAACGGTGACTTCCAGTTCCTCTTCTTCGGCGACCCGCAGATCGGCTCCTCGGGCGACCCCGAGGCCGACGGGGACGGCTGGGAGTGGGCCCTGGACCAGACCCAGAAGCAGAGCCCCAAGGCCGAGCTGTACGTCTCGGGCGGCGACCAGGTCAACACGGCCAACAACGAGACCGAGTGGGACAACTTCCTCCAGCCCGACGAGCTGCGCTCGATCCCGTGGGCGGCGACCATCGGCAACCACGACGTCTCCGGGTACGCCTACGAGCAGCACTTCGCCCTCCCCGGCACCGTTGACCGCAGCGACTCGCTGTACACCAACGCGGCGAGCAAGGCGACGCTGTCCGGCGGTGACTACTGGTACAAGTGGAAGGGCGTCCTGTTCATCGACCTGAACTCCAACGCCTACTCCGCCGTCAACGGCAGCGACCCGGCGCACGTCGCGTTCGTCACCCAGACGATCCAGGCACAGAAGGACGCCAACACCAAGCACGTCGTCCTCGTCTACCACCACTCGATCTACTCGCCGGCCGACCACGCCAACGACACCGACAACCAGCAGCGGCGTGGCGACTTCACCAAGGCGTTCTCCGACCTCGGCGTCGACCTGGTCCTGCAGGGCCACGACCACTCCTACTCGCGCAGCTACGCCCTCAAGGGCACGGCGCTCGGCTCGGCGCCCGTGAAGGCCGACGCCAACGAGCAGCCCGGTCAGGAGACCGTCGTCGAGAAGGTGGGCGGCGTCGTCTACGTCACCGCCAACTCGGCCTCGGGCTCCAAGTACTACGACCTGACGGAGCCGGACGCGAGCAAGGGTGGGTACGGCGCCGACACGAAGATCGGCGGACCGCAGTCGGTGCAGTCCGGCAACCACGCCCTGGCCCACGCGCGGCACTGGACGAACTCCGTGGAGAACCAGGAGCACGTCCAGACCTACATCGAGGTCACGGTCAACGACAAGGGCCTCCAGGTCAAGAACATCCGGGCTAACGACAACTCGACCAAGGCCGGCACCACGGCCGCGAACAAGACCCTGAACCCGGCGCTCGACCGGGGCAACGTCACCGGCGTCGGCCCCGAGCTGTCGGACTGGACGGCGCCGATCGGCTCCGTCCAGGACGTGTTCAGCGTCTTCCGCAACGCGAGCGACGTGTCGCCGATCTTCCCGCCGGCGGACGTGGTCACGAAGACCGAGACCGTCACCAACACGGTCGTCGAGAACCACACCGTGGTCAAGGAGGTCGTCCCGGCCAAGGTGAAGGCCAAGGTCGCGGCCAAGATCAAGCAGCTCACGAAGCAGGTCAAGAAGGCGAAGGGCTCCAAGAAGACGGCCCTCAAGGCCGAGCTCGTGGCGTACCGCGCGATCTGGAAGCAGCTGCACTGACGTTCTTCAGGTCGACCTAGCTCCACCCAGGACGGCCCCCGGAGTCACTCCGGGGGCCGTCGTGAGGCTCACTCCTCCCCGATTGGGACACCGGCGGTGGCGTGGGTTAGAGTTCCCTCGCTTCACCAGTGAAGTCACCTGGCCCCGTAGCGCAGTTGGTTAGCGCGCCGCCCTGTCACGGCGGAGGCCGCGGGTTCGAGTCCCGTCGGGGTCGCCAACGAAACGCTCCGGATCACCACGATCCGGAGCGTTTCTGCTTGTCCGGCACCCTCCACCCGTCCAGCACAATGGCAGCATGCCGGTCGAGATGGGTCCCGCCGAGTTCGACGCCCTCGTCGACCGCGCCCTGGACGGCATCCCCGACGAGATCGCCGCGCTCGTGCGCAACGTCGCCGTGCTCGTCGAGGACGAGCCGCCGGCCGACGACCCCGACCTGCTCGGCCTCTACGAGGGCATCGCGCTGACCGAGCGCTGGGGCGACCCGTCCATGCAGCTGCCCGACCGCATCTTCATCTTCCGCAACCCGCTGCTCGACATGTGCGAGAGCGAGGAGGAGCTGGAGACGGAGGTCCGGATCACCGTCGTCCACGAGGTCGCCCACCACTTCGGCATCGACGACGACCGCCTGCACGACCTGGGCTATGCCTGACCGATCGTGAACCCCAGCGCACACGCGAGCAGCCCGCCACCGATCGTCGCGACGGCGTACGCCGTGGCCCGCAGCCGGCCCAGGCCGTGGGTCTGCACGGCGAACGCCGAGTAGGTCGTGAAGCCGCCGCAGAAGCCGGTGCCGAGCAGTGCGAGCGGGTGCTGACCGAGCGCGAGCGCCGACACCAGCCCGAGCACGAAGGAGCCGAGCACGTTGACGGCCAGCGTGCCGACGGGGAAGCGCCCGTCGTACCGGCTCGCGACCTCGAAGCGCAGCGCGGCGCCGACGGCGGCGCCGAGGGCGACCAGCAGCGCCGTCACTCGTCGCCACCCTCGTAGGCGAAGACCCGGCGCTGCCGCGCCGTCGACCAGTGGTCGGCCACCCGGACGGCGACCAGGCACGCGGCCAGGGTGCCGACGACGTACACCGCGGCGACGAGGGCATGACCCCCGGCCAGCAGCGCGCGGGACTGCTCGGAGTAGGCCGACAGCGTGGTGAAGCCGCCGAGGATGCCCGGGCCGAGGAAGACGGTGAGGGTGCGGCTGCCGCGGACGGCGGCGAGGGCCGGCAGCAGCGCCAGCGCGAACGAGCCGACCACGTTGATCGCGAAGGTCGACCACGGGAAGTCGGCGCCGTGCGTGGGGAAGGCGTCGGTCAGGGCCCACCGCGCCACGGCGCCGATCGCGCCACCGGCCGCGACCACGGCGAGCAGCCGGGCGGGCGGTGACCCGGCGGTCACGACAGGGTGTTCTGGTCTTCGGGCTGCGACACGGGCGCATCCTGCCACGCGAGCGCGGGCTCGCCGCGCTCCTGCCGCACGAACTCACTCAGGAACCAGCGCTGGAAGCGCTGCTGCTCGGGGGTCCGGGCCAGCGAGAGGAGACGCTTCTCGCGGCAGAACTCGTCCGCGAGGTCGAGCAGCTCGATGAACCGTCCGATGGTCGCGGCGGTCGCGTGCGGCATCGCGACGCGGACGTCGGCGCTGGCCGCCCCGGTCGCGAGCGCCTCATCGATCTGGTCGGCGCCGATGCCGTCGCGCAGGTCGCGGTCGAGCGCCCCGAAGAGGTCCGAGAGGTCCTTGGCGAGCGGGTAGTCGGTCTCGTGGGCCAGGGAGAGCAGCCGGACCTCGCGACGCAGCTCGCGGTAGTGCCGCTGGAACTCGATGTACATCCGCAGCGGTACGCCGAGGATCGAGATCCGCATCTCGTCCGGGTCCGGGTCGTGGGTGGTCACGGGCGGCACCCCGGTCACGAGCCCCTCGACCGGGTCGCCGCCCGGCTGGTCGGCCGGCGCGAACCAGACGGTCTTGCCGTCGGGCTCGAGGTCGACGCCCCAGGCGGTCGCGCAGCGGGCGACGATGCCGAGGCCGCGCCCGAAGGTGAGCAGCAGGTCGTCGTCGTCCGGGTCCTCCGTCGGCATCAGCGGTGCGTCCGGGGAGCCGTCGTGGACCTCGACCCGGGGGTGCTCCACGGTGCCGCGCACCCGCACGGTCAGCGGCGGACTCGCGTGCAGGAGGGCGTTGGTCACCAGCTCCGAGACGCCGAGCTCGGCGCACTCGACCAGGTCGTCACGACCGATGTCGTGGCACGTCTCGACCACCCATCGGCGTGCGTCTTGCACGCCGCGGGGACCGGAGCCCAGCGAGAGGGCGGGCCGGTTCAGCGGCAAGGTCGTTCTCCACGTGACGGCTGATCAAGTTGTTGCCAGACGCGGCTCGTGTACCCATGGGATTTCTCAGCGAAACCTCGTCTGGACCACTGATTTCAGCGGTCCAGACCGGTGTTGACCACGGAACTCGTGGTCCGTCTCCACTGTGATCAAGGAGACCACCCCGATTGCGGGAATCGCGGTCGGGAGCGGAACAATGGGTACGGCGGAGCGTGTTCTCTTGGCACGATCCAAACGAGCGGAAGTGAAAGGTCCGTCATGGCAGCGACGCAGACGACCCAGCAGGCAACCGACCGACACCGGGTGGTGATCATCGGCTCGGGCTTCGGCGGTCTCTTCGGGACCAAGCAGCTGCGCCGCTCCGACGTGGACGTCACCATCGTCGCGAAGACGACCCACCACCTCTTCCAGCCGCTGCTCTACCAGGTGGCGACCGGCATCCTCTCCCAGGGCGAGATCGCGCCGCCCACCCGCGAGATCCTCAGTGGCCAGAAGAACGCCCAGGTGCTCCTGGGCGAGGTCACCGACATCGACCTCGACGCCCACACCGTCACCTCGCAGGTGCTCGGCCGGTCGACGGTGACGCCGTACGATTCGCTGATCGTGGCGGCCGGTGCCGGCCAGTCCTACTTCGGCAACGACCACTTCGCCGAGTTCGCGCCCGGCATGAAGAGCATCGACGACGCCCTCGAGCTGCGCGGCCGGATCTTCGGCGCCTTCGAGATGGCCGAGATCGGCGCGACCCGCGGCGAGAACGTCGACCACCTGCTGACCTTCGTGGTCGTCGGCGCCGGCCCGACCGGCGTGGAGATGGCCGGCCAGATCGCCGAGCTCGCGCACCGCACGCTGCACAAGGACTTCCGGGCGATCAACACCCGCCAGGCCCGCGTGATCCTGGTCGACGCCGCGCCCCAGGTGCTGCCGCCGTTCGGCGCGAAGCTGGGCGCCAAGGCCAAGACCGAGCTGGAGAAGCTCGGTGTCGAGGTCGTCCTCGGCGCCATGGTCACCGACGTCGACGAGCGCGGCATCGAGATGAAGTTCAAGGACGGCCGCGTCGAGCGCATCGAGAGCGTCGCGAAGATCTGGGCGGCCGGCGTGCAGGCCAACCCGCTCGGCCAGACCCTCTCCGAGCAGACCGGAGCCCCACTCGACCGGGCCGGCCGGATCGCGGTCAACCCCGACCTCACGCTGCCGGGCCACCCCGAGGTCTTCGTGGTCGGCGACATGATCAACCTCGACCACCTCCCCGGTGTCGCGCAGGTCGCCATCCAGGGCGCCAAGTACGCCGCCAAGGAGATCGACAACCGGCTCAAGTCGAAGGCCTCGCAGGGCCCGTTCCACTACTTCGACAAGGGCTCGATGGCGATCATCAGCCGGTTCCGCGCGGTCGCCCTCATCGGCAAGCTCCGGGTCACCGGCGTGCTGGCCTGGCTGATGTGGCTGGCCCTGCACCTCATCTACATCACCGGCTTCAAGAGCCGCGTCACCGCGCTGCTGCACTGGGCGGTCTCGTTCATCGGCCGCGGCCGCTCCGAGCGGACCACGACCGAGCAGCAGATCTTCGCCCGCTCGGCGCTGAGCCGGCTCAAGCGCGGCGCGACCGACCTGGTCTCCGACCCGGGGGCGTACGACGCCGCGCGGGCCATGCTGGAGACGACCCGTCGGGCCGAGCTCGAGGAGCGCGCGCTCGAGGAGGCGCGGCTCACCGACGCCGGCGAGCGCGGCGTGCCGGTCGAGTCCAGCGTCGGCTGAGCCCTACCCGTCCTGCCGCAACCAGCGCGGCA
This sequence comes from Nocardioides sp. Root1257, assembly GCF_001425175.1. Taxonomy (GTDB): domain Bacteria; phylum Actinomycetota; class Actinomycetes; order Propionibacteriales; family Nocardioidaceae; genus Nocardioides. The sequence goes on from NZ_LMDV01000008.1 coordinate 230,540, forward strand.
CGATGAGCAGGCCCTCGGCCTCGACGGTCACGCCGTCCGCGTCGCTGATGTGACCGCGAGCCCAGGTCTTGATGCCCTCGTCGCGCTCCACCCACGCCTCGGCGCGCAGGTCGCCCAGCCGCGTGGGGCGGCGGTAGGTCAGGGTGAGGCTGGCGGTCATGCCGGGCTTGCCGCTCGCGCCCGTCGCCTCGCCGACCATCTGGTCGAGGATCAGCGACGAGACGCCGCCGTGCACGAGTCCCGGAGGGCCCTCGTACGCCGCGCCGAGGTGGAAGTCGGCCCACACCCGGCCGGTGCTCTCGCGGACCACCTCGAGCGGCGGCGCGAGCGGGTTGCGCAGGCCGACCACCGCGTTGCCCCAGGGCCGGCCGCGGGCGGCGGGGCCGTGGCTGGCGGCGTACGCGCCGTCGAGCTGCCGGGAGCGCAGCCGGGCCACGATGTCCTCGAGCTCGGCCTGGATCGTCCGGGCCTCCTCGTCGTCGACCTCGGTGCGGATCGTCGCGTCCACGAGCTCGCGGACGACCTGGGTGAACGGGCCGTAGAGCGCGGCCTCGTGCTCGATCTTCTCCAGGGTCACCGGCCGATCCTAGAACACGTTCCAGTTCCCCGGTCTGATGGGATGAGCCCATGACCGAGCTCGTGCCGCCCGACGTCCGCCTCCACGAGTCGTGGGCGGCGGCCGTCGCCGAGTTCGACGCGGCCGGTTCCACGCAGCACGGCTACGGGCTGTGGGACTTCCTGCCCCTCGACACGACCGAGGCGGGCTGCCGGAACGCGGTGGAGTTCCTGCTCGCACAGGCCGACCCGGCCACGCCGCTGCCCGAGCACCTGGTGCACTGCACCTACTTCTGGATCACCGAGGACGACACGTTCGTCGGCTACCTCGCGATGCGGCACTCGCTGACGCCGTGGCTGCTCGAGGAGGGCGGGCACATCGGCTACTCGGTGCGGCCGTCGCGCCGCAACGAGGGCCACGCGTCACGAGCCCTCGCGCTCGCCGTACGCCGTGCGCGGGAGCAGCTCGGCATCGACCGCGTGCTGGTCACCTGCGACGACGACAACGAGGCCTCGCGGCGCACCATCGAGCACTGCGGTGGCGTCTTCGAGGATGAGCGTCAGGGCAAGCTGCGCTACTGGATCGACACCGCGGGAGCCGCACCCGAAATGAAGTGAACCGCCGGGGTCTCGGGCCACCGACGGTTCAACTCTGGGGAAGATTAGGGGTCCCTGAGCGCGCTGGAAAGGTCTGGGCTGAAACCCTGGGGTCCGAGTAGCCCGCCCGCTCGACCAGGTGGACAGGGCTCCCACTGGTAGGCCCCGTGGGACTCGAACCCACAACCCGCGGATTAAAAGTCCGATGCTCTGCCAATTGAGCTAGGGGCCCCGCGGCCGAGCCTACCGGCGGCGCGCGGCGTGCAGGATGCCCGGTGGTTGTTTCTTCAAGGTTTCCGCAAGGGTTGCGGCATCCCCTTGGGAGCACCCAGGCGCGCGGCTAACGTTGTCCTCACAAGCCGCGCTGGTGACCCGAGACGCCAGCGCGGCTTGTTTCTATTTCGCCCGCGTCTCGCGCCGTACGTCGGGTCAGAGGCCGCCGACGCCCTGGCCGAGCAGCACGGTGCCGATCACGAGCAGCAGCACGCTCATCACGGCGACGTTGTTGGCCTGCAGCCAGACGCGCAGCTCGTCGAGGGGCCCGCGCAGTCGCTCGTGCGCGACGAGGAAGCCGAGCACCGGGAGGGCGACGGTGCTCGCCGCGATCAGGGTGAAGACTGCGATGGCTCCGACGGCCTGCCCCGTGCCGATGCCGGCGCCGCCGACGGCCGACCCGGCAGCCACGCACATGAGCAGGTTCTTCGGGTTGATCGCGGACAGCACGAACCCGAGCCCGACAGCCTTGACCGGGGTGAACGAGTCGATCGCCGCCATCCACCGGGGCAGGGGCGCGTCCTCGCCCGGCCGCGGGCGTCGGCGCCACTGCCGGACCGCGACGAGCAGCAGGAGGACGCCCAGCACGACCTTGATCCACGACGAGGCCGTCGAGGAGTCGTCGCTGCCGTCGTCCAGGCCAGCCGACGAGGCGATCAGCGTGAACACGGCTGTCGCCGCGACGATGCCGGAGACCCACCCGGCGAGGAAGCCGATGCTGGTCCCGCGGGCCCGCGGCGCGAGCAGCATCAGGATCGTGGCGATGATCGGGACGGGGCTGATCGCGACGCCGAGGGCGAGGGGCAGCAGGTCCCCGAGGACTCGGTTCACCTCCCCAGAGTGGCGCACGGATGACCGGTTCGTCACTGCGCCGTAGCACAACCTTCATCCGCGAACTGAGAAAAGGCGGCCGAGAAGGTTCGTTCTCCAGCGATGGTTGGTAACGTGTGTTCTGCAACAGGTGCAAGTTCCAGCAGGTATGACGCCGGCGGAGTTTGTGATCCAACGGCGTTTCTTCTTGCGTGTGTCTACCACTCACGTGAAGTCGGAGCGACGTGTCACCGCATCTGGTGTGGGACCGTCGAAGTGACGGTCTCTCGCCCCGACAGAGGAGTAACGAGCACATGGCTCAGGGCACCGTTAAGTGGTTCAACGCAGAAAAGGGCTTCGGCTTCATCGCTCAGGACGGCGGCGGCGACGACGTCTTCGTTCACTACTCGGCGATTCAGACCCAGGGCTACAAGTCCCTGGACGAGAACCAGAAGGTCGAGTTCGAGGTCACCCAGGGTCCCAAGGGCCCGCAGGCGGAGAACGTCCGCGCGCTGTGATCTGACGGCCGTCCGAGCGACGGCCTGAAGGGGTCCCACCTTCGGGTGGGGCCCCTTCATCAATTTCGACGGGTCCCCTCGGAGCAGGAGGCATGGCCCGTTCGGGTCAGATTTCGGGTGGTCGCGTTTGTGGGCGTGACGGTCGGGCACGCTGGGCGTTAGGGAGGTCACCGGGTGAAGCAGTCGAGAGCAGGGAGAGATCACGTGCACGATCAGTTCGACATCTCCCTCGAGGACTCGGATCTCCTCGGCGAGGTCGAGCTCACGACCAACCTGATCATCGCGGCCAGTGAGTCCGACGATCACCTCTCCGTCGACGAGATCGACCGGATCCTCGGGGTGGTTCCCCCACCGCGGAGCGAGGCCTGACCTCGAGCCCTCTGGTCCTATACCCCTCAGGGGTATGCTCGGGACCATGACTGAGCACCAGCACGGGTACATCCAGCGCAAGGATGACTACCTCCGCCGACTGCGTCGCATCGAGGGCCAGGCTCGCGGCCTGCAGCGCATGGTCGAGGAGGAGCAGTACTGCATCGACATCCTCACCCAGGTGGCCGCGATGACGAAGGCCCTCCAGGCGGTCTCCATCGGCCTGGTCGAGGAGCACCTGAGCCACTGCGTCGTCGACGCCGCTCGCTCCAGCGACGCGGAGGCCCAGGAGAAGATCGGCGAGGCCGTCGAGGCCATCACCCGGCTGGTGAAGTCATGACGACGTCGGTGTGGCAGGTGAGCGGCATGACGTGCGAGCACTGCGTCTCCGCCGTGCGCCAGGAGGTCGGCGAGCTCGGTGGGGTCCACGCGGTCGACGTGGTGCTCGAGACCGGCGCGGTCACCGTGACCGGGGAGGCGCAGCCCGACCGGGCGTCGATGGCGGCCGCGGTCGAGGAGGCCGGCTACCAGCTGGTCTGAGGCAACCGGCTGACTCAGCAGGTCGCGAACAGCACCGGGCCCGACGACAGGTCCGAGAAGACGTACTCGCCGGAGCGCGGCACGAGGTCGAGGGTGACCAGGTCGCCCTCCGCCGTGGCCGATCCCACCGAGAACCGGTCCGTGAAGTCCCCGCCCTGGCCGGGCGCCGGACCGGCCGCCAGCGCCGCCCGGCTCGCCGCGTTCGTCCGGGCCTGGTCGTCGCTCGCGAACGCCATCACCGCGCGCACGTGGCCGCCGGGCTGGACCGAGAGGGCGTACGCCGTCATCGGGTCGACCGTCCCGGCCTCCTCGACGAGCCGGTCGGCGGTGGCCTGGTCGTCGGCGTCCGCCTGGCTCATCGCCAGCGTCGAGCAGGCGTTGTCGCCGTCGTACACGGCGGCCGTCACCGGCTCCCCGGAGGCCTCGACCACCGACCTGACCGGGTCGGACAGGTGGTCGTCGCCCATCCCGTCGACCACCTGCTGCAGGTAGTCGCTGCGATCGCTCGTCAGGACGAGGCCGCGGTCGGCGTCGAGCGCGACGTACTGGAGCTCGGGGGACAGGTCCGCGCCGATCTCCGGCAGCAGGGAGTCCCCGCCGATCCAGACCCCGTCCTCGGTCCCGGGGCGCGTGAACCCGGCGTCCTCCAGGTCGTCGCCGACGGCGTCCAGGTCGTCGTCCGGGAGCCGGAGGATGACGACCGCGCCGGCGGTGGACTGGCTGAAGAGCTCCCACTCGACGTTGGCGGGGGAGAAGCCGAAGTGCGCCTGGAGCACCGGCGCCGACTGCACCAGTGCCGACGCGGAGGTGAGGTCCTGGTCGAACGCGTCGTCGAGGAAGCCCTGCACGTCGTCGGCCGACGAGGTCGCGTCGAGGTCGGCACCGGTCTTGCCGCGCACCGCGGCCCAGTCCGTCCACGACAGCCGAGCGGCGTCGGCGGGGGCGTACGACGCGGCCTGCGCGAACGCGGTCGTGTCCCGGTCGCGCCACCAGTGGACGCCGACGACGGCGAGTGCCGCGAGCAGGGCCAGACCCACCACCGCCACCACGACCACGGTCACGCGCTTGGACAAGGGTCGGGTCTCCTCTTCGGGCCGGGCTGGTGTGAGACTAGCCGCATGGCCACGAAGGACGTGCTCGCCGCGGGTGCCGTCGTCTTCCGCCCCGGCAAGCGGGTGCTCCTGGTGCACCGCCCGCGCTACGACGACTGGTCCTTCCCGAAGGGGAAGCTCGACCGGGGCGAGCACGTCACCGGGGCGGCGGTCCGCGAGGTCGCCGAGGAGACCGGCCTGCACGTGCGGCTCGGGGTGCCGCTGTCCCCGCAGCGCTACCCGGTGACCGGCGGGCGCACCAAGCAGGTGTCGTACTGGGTCGGTCGCGTGGTCGGCAGCGACGACGTGTCCGACTACCGGAGCAACGACGAGATCGACGTCGTCGAGTGGGTTCCGTACGACGAGGCGATGGACCGGCTGACCTACGACTACGACCGGTCGACGCTGAAGGAGGCCCGGCCCCGGCGGCGTCGTACCCACGCGGTGATCGTGCTCCGGCACGGCGCGGCCCGGTCCCGGCGGGGCTGGGGCCAGGACGATCGGCTGCGGCCGCTCATCCAGCTCGGCCGGAGCCAGGCGCAGCGGCTGGTGCCCGTGCTCGCGGCGTACGACGTCACGAAGATCGTCAGCTCGAGCAGCATGCGCTGCCTCGAGACCGTCACGCCGTACGCCGACACGACGGGGTGGGACCTCGAGCTGGACGACGGCGTGAGCGAGGAGGGAGCGAGCGCCGACTCGGTGGTCGACACGATCGACACGCTGATGGCGGCCGACGAGTCGTCGGTGCTCTGCACGCACCGCCCGGTGCTGCCCTCCGTCTTCGACGCGCTCGGTGTCGCGGACACCAAGCTGGACCCCGCGACGATGCTCGTGGTCCACCTGCGTCAGGGCACAGTGACCGCTACCGAACTCCACCGACTGGCCTGAGTCAACCGCTTCCGGGGCTTGTTCACGTGATTGCCGTCTCGTAAGCGACTGTCGGTCTCCGACTGGCCTATCCGAGTTCACCGCTCGTTCACCGACGACCCCGGAACCGTCCACTTCCGCTCCTTAACTTCGATGGCGTCACAGACATAGAAGACAGAGGAGTCTGAAGTGATCCGCACTTCCATCCGCCGGGCAGTCGTGCCCGGCATCGCCGTCATCGCGCTCGCCGTCACCGGCTGCGGTGCCAGCAACGAGAGCGACGGCGGCAGCGCCTCCGACGGGGACAGCGGCACGAGCCTCAGCGGCGAGCTCGCCGGCGGCGGCGCCAGCTCGCAGGACTCGGCCCAGCAGGCCTGGCGGGCCGCCTTCCAGGGCGAGAACTCCGGCGTCACGATCACCTACGACCCGGTCGGTTCGGGCGCGGGCCGCGAGAGCTTCATCAGCGGCGCCTACCTGTTCGCGGGCACGGACTCCTACATCTCGGACGACGAGGGTGAGCTCACGAAGGCCACCGACACCTGCGGCGCCGAGCCGATCGAGGTCCCGGCGTACGTCAGCCCGATCGCCGTCATCTTCAACCTTCCGGGCGTCGACTCGCTCAACCTGGACGCGAAGACGATCGCCGGCATCTTCGCCGGCAAGATCACGACCTGGGACGACGCGGCCATCGCCGCGCTCAACGACGGCGTCGACCTGCCGAGCACCAAGATCGCCCCGGTGCACCGCTCCGATGACTCGGGCACGACGAAGAACTTCACCGACTACCTGAGCAAGGCCGGCGACGGTGCCTGGACCGACGACCCGTCCGACACGTGGCCCCTCAAGGGTGGCGAGTCCGCGGAGGGCACCTCCGGCGTCGTCGCCGCGGTCAAGGGCGGCGAGGGCACCATCGGCTACGCCGACGACAGCCAGGCCGGCGGCCTCGGCAAGGTCTCGATCAAGGTCGGCGAGGCGTTCAACGCGCCGAGCGCCGACGGTGCCGCGAAGGCGCTCGAGGTCTCCAAGCCCGTCGAGGGCCGGGGCGAGGGCGACATGGCCTTCGACATCGACCGCACCACGACCGAGGAGGGCGCGTACCCGCTGCTGCTGACGTCGTACCTGCTGGCCTGCCCGACGTACGACGACGCGAACGACGCCGAGCTCGTGAAGGCGTTCCTGACCTACATCGTCTCCAGCGACGGTCAGCAGGCCGCCGCCGACGCCGCCGGGTCCGCCCCGCTGCCCGACTCGATCGCCCAGCAGGCGACCGACGCGGTCAGCGTCATCGCCGGCAAGTAGTCAGCACGTCCAGATACACCTGTGGTGTGCGGCGGCCCGGATGCACCGGGTCGCCGCACTCCCATGAACCCCAGGAGCCATGAGTGCCCCGCAACAAGCCGGTGACCAGCGTCGGCGACACCGTGTTCGCCGGCGTCGCCCGGACCGCCGCGTTGGCCATCATGCTGGCGCTGGCCGGCGTCTTCGTCTTCCTCTTCATCGAGGGCTTCCCGGGCCTCAGCGCCCCGACCGACGTCTACCGGCCCGCCGAGGACTTCCTGTCGTACGTCGGTCCGCTGGTCTTCGGCACGATCTGGGCGGCGCTGGTGGCCCTGATCATCGCCGTGCCGTTCGCGATCGGGATCGCGCTCTTCATCTCGCACTACGCGCCCGCGCGTCTGGCCGTGCCGATCGCCTACGTGATCGACCTGCTCGCCGCCGTGCCGAGCGTCGTCTACGGCCTCTGGGGTGGCCTGGCGCTGGCGCAGGCGCTGAAGCCGGTCCTGGTGTGGCTCGACACCCACCTCGGCTTCATCCCGCTCTTCGTCGGTCCCGCCTCGGTGACCGGTCGCACCATGCTCACCGCGGCCATCGTGCTCGCGATCATGATCGTCCCGATCGTCACCGCGATCTCGCGTGAGATCTTCGCCCAGACGCCCCGCCTCCACGAGGAGGCCGCGATGGCCCTGGGCGCCACGCGCTGGGAGATGATCCGGCTGGCCGTCTTCCCCTACGCGCGATCCGGCGTCATCTCGGCCGTGATGCTCGGCCTGGGCCGGGCCCTCGGCGAGACGATGGCCGTCGCCATGGTCCTGTCGGCGACGCAGGTCGTGACCCTGAACCTGATCTCGGACACCAACCCCGCCACCATCGCGTCCAACATCGCCTCCAACTACAAGGAGGCGAGCCCGGACCGGCAGGCCGTGCTGATCGCGACGGGCCTGGTGCTCTTCGCGGTCACCTTCGCGGTGAACTTCGCCGCCCGGATGGTGATCGCCCGCGGCGAGAGGAAGATCGCGCGATGACGACCACTCCGATCGAGCCCGAGCTCACCGGGATCGCCGCCGGTCTCGCGGCACCCCGCCTGCCGCGCATCGCGGTCATCCTGACCGCCGTGCTGGCGCTCGCGGTCTCCGGGCTGCTGGCCCTGCTCCTCGGCTGGGGCATCATCGCCCTGCTCGTCGTGGCGGTCATCCTCTTCGACATCGGGCTGCCGGTCTGGTCCCGGATCGTCGAGGGCGCGCGGTACGCCGCGGACCGCCTGACCACCTGCCTCGTCTACACGTCGTTCCTCGTCGTCCTCGTCCCGCTGGTCTGGCTGATCGGGCTGGTGCTCAAGAACGGCCTGTCCGCGATCAGCGTCGAGTTCCTCACCTACTCGATGCGCGGCGTGGTCGGCGAGGGCGGCGGCATCTACCACGCCCTGATGGGCACCCTGCTGGTGACGCTGGCGACCGCGATCATCTCGGTGCCGATCGGCATCTTCGCCGCGATCTACCTCGTCGAGTACGGCAAGGGCAACCGCCTCGCGCGGACGACGACGTTCCTGGTCGACGTGATGACCGGCATCCCGTCGATCGTCGCCGGCCTCTTCGCGCTGTCGCTCTTCGTGATCATCTTCGGCCCGGCGATCCGGATCGGCTTCGCCGGCTCGGTCGCGCTGTCGCTGCTGATGATCCCGACGGTGGTCCGCTCGACCGAGGAGATGCTGCGGCTGGTGCCGAGCGACCTGCGCGAGGCGTCGTACGCCCTGGGCATCTCGAAGTGGCGCACCATCGTCAAGGTGGTGCTGCCGACGGCCGTCGGTGGCATCGTGACCGGTGTGGTGCTGGCGATCTCCCGCGTGATCGGCGAGACGGCTCCGCTGCTGGTCGTGGCCGGCGCGACCGACTCGGTGAACATGAACCTGTTCAGCGGCCGGATGATGACGCTGCCCGTCTACATCTTCCAGCAGTACTCCCAGCCGGGCATCGTCCCCCACGACGGCGGCGACCCGCCCGGCTACGCGCGCGCCTGGGGCGCCGCGCTCGTCCTGATCGTCCTGGTGATGCTCCTGAACCTGATCGCCCGGATCATCGGCAAGATCTTCGCCCCCAAGACCGACCGGCGCCGTTGAGCCCGAAAGCTGAAACGAGAAATTCCATGGCCAAGAGCATCGACGTCTCCGACCTGAACATCTACTACGGCGACTTCCTCGCCGTCGAGGGTGTCAACATGACCATCCGCGCCAAGGCGGTGACGGCCTTCATCGGGCCGTCCGGCTGCGGCAAGTCGACCTTCCTGCGCACCCTCAACCGGATGCACGAGGTGATCCCGGGCGCGCGCGTCGAGGGCAAGGTGGTCGTGTCCGGCCAGTCGCTCTACGACTCCTCGGTCGACCCCGTCGCCGTACGCCGGCAGATCGGCATGGTGTTCCAGCGCCCGAACCCGTTCCCGACGATGTCGATCTACGACAACGTGATCGCGGGCTCGAAGCTGAACTCGAAGCGGCTCAAGAAGGCGGACGCCGACGCGATCGTCGAGAAGTCGCTGCGCGGCGCCAACCTCTGGACCGAGGTCAAGGACCGGCTGAGCAAGCCCGGCATGGGGCTCTCCGGCGGCCAGCAGCAGCGCCTCTGCATCGCCCGCGCCATCGCGGTCGAGCCCGACGTGCTGCTCATGGACGAGCCCTGCTCGGCGCTGGACCCGATCTCGACCGCGGCGATCGAGGACCTGATCCAGGAGCTCAAGTCCGAGTACACGATCGTGATCGTGACCCACAACATGCAGCAGGCGGCGCGCGTCTCCGACGACACCGGCTTCTTCAACCTCAAGGCGACCGGCGAGCCCGGGCACCTGGTCGAGTTCAACCCGACCACGAAGATGTTCACCAACCCGGACGAGGAGTCCACCGAGGCCTACATCTCGGGTCGCTTCGGCTGATTCGTCCACCGAAATCCTCAGGAACTCGTCGCCCGGACCGATGGTCCGGGCGATGAGTGTCTTCTGACCTGGGGGATTCGGTGCCTCGCTGTGCAGTGGTGATCGAGGACGACGCGGACACCGCGTCGCTCCTCGAGTTCGCCCTGTCCTCGCAGGGCTTCGACGTGGCGATCGCCCACGACGGCCAGGAGGGCGTCGCGCTGGTCACGGCGCTGCGGCCCGACCTGGTCACCCTCGACGTCGGCCTGCCGGGCATCGACGGCCTCGAGGTGTGTCGCCGGATCCGACCGGTCACCGACGCGTACGTCATCATGGTGACCTCGCAGGCCGACGAGATCGACCGGCTGATCGGCCTCGAGACCGGGGCGGACGACTACCTGGCCAAGCCGATCAGCGTGCGCGAGCTCAAGGCGCGGGTCAACGCGATGTTCCGCCGGCCGCGGCACTTCGTCGAGTCGGCCGATGCGGCGCCGGAGCCGGCGTACGTCGAGCTGCCCGCGACCGACGAGCACGAGGTGCTCCGGCACGGCGACCTGCTCGTCGACGTCGACGCCCACCGGGTGTGGCGGGCCGGCGAGGAGGTCGAGCTGACGCCGACCGAGTTCGACCTGCTGGCGACCCTGATGCGATCGCCGACGCGGGTGTGGCCGCGGGCCCTGCTGATGCAGGAGGTCTGGGGCCAGAGCTGGGGCGAGACCCACCACGTCGAGGTCCACATGGGCAACCTGCGCCGCAAGCTGGGGGACCGGCGGGGGCAGGTGCGGTTCGTGGAGACCGTGCGCGGCGTGGGCTACCGCTTGCGCGCCGCCAGCTGAAGCACCGCGGCGAGGCGGTCCTCGATCGGCTCGTTGACCAGCTGGCCGGCCCGGAACCGGGTGCCCGGCCCGTCGAGCGTGGTGCCGGGCGAGGCTGCCACCAGCCGGGGCGGCAGCAGCGGCTGGAACTTCGACGCGTCGGTGATCACGATCGCGGCTCCGATCCGACGAGGGTGAGGCGCGGTCGCGGAGCCGGTGCCGCTGCCGCTCGCCGATGGCGGGGCGGGTCCTGGCGCCAGATGAGGCTCAGGCCGAGCAGGACCACACCGGCGAGCGCGACCCAGATCGCGCCGTACCGCACGACGGTGGCGCGGAGCGCCTGCACGACGTGGCCGGCCTTCGGCACGACGTACGCCGTCTTCCAGACGGTGTCGCCGGAGATCGTGGCGCGCCACGGGTCCGGGGCGTCGTTGGCGTCGCCCTGGGTCCGCACGACCACGGTGCCGTCCGCGGCGTGGTCGACGGCGATCACCCGGTGCGTCTCGAGGTGGTGGTCGGCCACCGGCGCCTGGAAGGTGAGGATGTCGCCGACCTGGACGTCCGCGGCGGGGCGCGGGACCGAGACGACGACGTCGCCCCGGTCGATGGTGCCGGTCATGCTCCCGGTCAGCATCACCGCGGTGCGGTAGCCCAGGACGTGCGGGCCGACCGCGAGGGCCAGGAAGCCCAGCGTGCCGATCGTGACCGCCAGGCTCAGCGCCCAGCTCGCCAGTCGCTTGACCGTCACGGGGTCACGACGGTCGTCTTGGCCGTCCGCTGGGTGCCGGTCAGCGTCCAGGTGATGCCGGTGGTGAGGCCGGCGGTGTTGTTGCCCGCGCTGCTGGGCAGCGTCAGGGTCGCCCGCAGGTAGACCGGGACGTTGGTGTTGAGGGTCGGGACCCAGGCCGATGTCTGGCCCCACGCGCTGGTCGCGCCGTTGCCGACCAGGCCGCCGTCGGTCGACACGTTGGTCGTCGTACCCGAGCAGGTGACCGAGGCGCCGCTGACCGTCCACGGCTTCGTGCAGCTGTCGACGGTGAGCCGGAGCGCGTCGGTGAGCGCGTTCTGGTTGGTGATCGTGGTCTGCAGCGTCAGGTCGCCGAGCTCGGCGGAGCCCGTCTCGCGCTTGACCGAGACCGGGAAGACGACCTTGTCGCCGGGCACCATGCCCTTCGCGTCCACGTGGATGCCCGCGTCGTTGTCGTTCATCAGGACGCTGACCTTGGCGCTGCCGACACTGACGTCGGCCGTCGTGGTGTCCGTGTAGGCGCCGAACGTGCCGATCCCGGCGACGGCGGCGGCGCTGGCGACGAGGGCGACCGTCGCGAACAGCTTCGTGCCCATCTTGGCGCCGGTCTTCGTGCCGGCCTTCGTGGCCCTGCGACGAGCGGTGGTGGTGGTGCGCATCGGGTTCCTCCCCCAAGGTTCCCCCAGACATCCGTGTCTGGTGGTGCTGTCTCGATGCCCTGATCAAACTCCTCCGATCTCAAGACACCGCCCGCCCGAACCCCTGGTTTCCTACAAGACAAATGCAAGGTGCTCAGGTCGTCGTTGCGGATAGTCCCTGACGTTTTCGCCCTCGGGCGGGCCGGACCGGGCCGAAACGTCAGGGACTATCCCGACGCCTGTGGATGAGCGCTGCAGGAACTCACGGGAGCGTGCACCGTCTCCGCATGGACCTCTCGGGTGTCACGCGACCGGTCGTGGTGCCGGTGCGCCCGGATCAGACCGGACAGTCGGGGCCGAGCCCCAAGAAGGCGCGCGGTCCGGCTTGGAGAAAGACGAGCAGAGGCTGGTTCGTCCCGTCAGACGTCGACGGTTCGGACCTGGATCAGCGCGTCGTCGAGGCGGCGGTGACCCTGCAGCAGGACTGGGGCGCGGTCACGGGTTGGGCTGCTCTGGGCTGGCAGGGCGGCCGCTGGTTCGACGGCACACCATGGGGCGGTGGCCCGATCCGGCCGGTGACCCTCGCTGTCGGGGGAAACCGAGTGATCCGGCAGCAGCCCGCGTTCGGGATCAGGACGTCCGAGGAGCGTCTCGCGCCGTCGGACCTGATGGTCGTCGACGGTGTGCGCCTGACGACCGCCGTCAGATCGGTGTGCTTCGAGATGCGCTATGCCAGGACGGTGTGGGATGCCGTCACCACGCTGTGCATGGCGTGCTTCAACGACCTGGTCTCGATCGATGAGCTGGCCGAATACGCGCGTCTGCACCCGGGGTGGACCGGCATCCCGCAGTGCCGCGATGCCATCCCGCTCGCCGACGAGAACCTCTGGTCACCGAGAGAGGTGGTGATGCTGCGTGCTTGGACGAGCGTCGCGGGACTGTCGCGGCCACTATGCAACGCTCCCGTCTTCGACCTGAACGGGCGCCTGATCGGCGTACCCGACCTGGTGGACCCGGCCACGGGCGTCGTGGGGGAGTACGACGGCGGCATCCACTTCGTCGACGGGCACCGCCGCCCCCGTGACCTGGATCGGGAGGAGGACTTCCGGCAGCACGGCATGCATCCCGTCGTGATGATTGCTGACGATGCACAGGATCCGGGCCGGTTCGTGGCGAGGATGTTGGGTGCCCAGAGCCGAGCGACGGCGCAGCCGGCCAGCTCGCGTCGCTGGACCCTCGAGCGGCCGCGAGACTGGGTCGACACGACGACTGTTGCCGCGAGGCGTGCGCTGGGTCTCCGTCAGCGGGAGTGGCTGCTCGGCCACCGAGCGGCATGAACTCGAGCGTCGGGGTAGTCCCTGACGTTTCGGCCCTCGCTGGCCCGATCTGGGGCGAAAACGTCAGGGACTACCCCCGACGGACCCTCAGACCCCCAGGACAGCGTGCAGGACGACGTAGAACGCGGCGGCCACGAGACCGGCCATGGGGAAGGTGAGGACCCAGGCGGCGACGATCGAGCGGGCGACGCCCCAGCGTACGGCGGAGAAGCGCTTGGTCGCGCCGGCGCCCATGATCGCGGAGGTGATCGTGTGGGTCGTGGAGATGGGGGCGTGGAAGACGAACGCCGTCGTGTAGAGCACACCCGCACCGACCGACTCGGCCGCGAAGCCGCGGGCCGGGTCGAGGTGGATGATCCGGCGACCGAGGGTGCGCATGATCCGCCAGCCGCCGGAGTACGTGCCGAGCGAGATCGCCGAGGCGGAGAGGATGACGACCCAGATCGGGAGGTCAGCCTGGGGCTCGCCGGCCGAGTTCGTGTAGTAGCCGGCCGTCGTCAGCGTCAGGAAGATGACGCCCATCGTCTTCTGCGCGTCCTGCAGGCCGTGGCCGAGCGCGAGCGCGGCGGCCGAGAAGGTCTGCGCCATCCGGAAGCCGCGGAAGACCTTGTGCGGGTTCCGCTTCCGGAAGATCCACATGATCGCGAGCATCACCGCGAAGGCGGCGATGAAGCCGAAGACCGGCGACAGCACCATCGGGATCAGCACCTTGTCGACGATCGTCGGCCAGTGCACGACGGCACCCGCCGTGATCGCGGCGCCGACGAGGCCACCGATCAAGGCGTGCGACGACGAGGAGGGCAGCCCGAAGTACCAGGTGATCAGGTTCCAGGCGATCGCGCCGAAGAGCCCGGCGAGTACGACGACCAGGCCGGCGTTGCCGTTCACCTGGATCACGTCACTGACGGTGTGCGCGACCTCCTGGCCGAGCAGTGCGCCGACGAAGTTCATGATGGCCGCCAGCACGAGCGCGATGCGCGGGGTGAGCGCACGCGTCGACACCGAGGTGGCGATGGCGTTGGCAGCGTCGTGGAAGCCGTTCGTGTAGTCGAAGACGAGGGCGACGACGACGACCGCGATGACGATCGCGAGTTCCATGAGCGGTCAGGACTCCTTGACCGCGATCTGCTCCACGATGTTGGCGACCTTCTCGAACGCGTCGATCGCCTCCTCGAGGGACTCGACGATGTCCTTGAGCTTCAGCACCTCGATGGTCTTGAACTCGCCGCTGAACAGCTTCGCGATCGTACGGCGGTGGTTCTTGTCGCCGGCGTTCTCGAGCCGGTTGATCTCGATCCAGTACTCCTCGAGCGACTGCATCGACTGGAGGTTGGGCATCGACGCCGCGGTCAGCTCCGCGCAGCGCTGCAGGACCTCGACCTGGGTCGAGAGGTCCGGCGGCAGGATCTTGACCTCGTACAGCAGGATCATGTCGACGACCTCGTCCATCATGTCCATGACGTCGTCGAGGGCCGAGGCCAGCGAGTAGATGTCCTCGCGGTCGAACGGCGTCACGAAGGTCGTGTTGACCTTCCGGACGATCGCGTGGGTGGACTCGTCCGCGTTGTGCTCGGCCTCGCGCATCCGGCGGGCCACATCGGCGTGATCGGCACCCTCCGCGAGCATCTCGGCCAGCAGGGACGCGCCACCGACGAGGTGCTGCGCCTGCTCTGTGAAGAGGTCGTAGAAGGAGGTGTCGACCGGGCGGAATCGCAATCCCACGAATAACTCCTGGTGAGGAGGAAACGAACGCGATCAGACTAGGGGGTGGCCAGCCGAATCGCGCAAGTGCGCCCCCGACCCCCCTCCGAGGTGGTCCGGGTCACCGGCGGCGGCGCTGCGCCTCGATGAGGCTCTCCTGCAGGTGCAGGGTGCCCGAGTTCTGGCTCCAGCGGCCGTCGCTGTCGAGCTCCCAGGCACTGGTCTCGGGGTCGAAGGCGAGGTCGAGGAGCTCACCGATGGCGCGGACGTTGTCCTCGCCGGGCAGCCGGACGAGCACCTCGACGCGGCGATCCAGGTTGCGGTGCATCATGTCGGCCGAGCCGATCCACGCCTGCGGGTCGCCGTCGTTCTCGAACCAGAACACCCGGCTGTGCTCCAGGAAGCGGCCCAGCACCGAGCGCACCGAGATCGTCTCCGACAGCCCGGGTACGCCGGGCCGCAGCGCGCAGATGCCGCGGACGAGCAGCTCCACCTTCACGCCTGCCTGCGAGGCGAGATAGAGGGCGTCGATGACCGCCTCGTCGACCACGGAGTTGGCCTTGAGCCGGATGCCGGCCGCCCGACCGGCTTGGTGGTGGGCGATCTCGCGGTGGATCTGGTCGACCAGCCCGGAGCGCACCGAGTCGGGCGCCACCAGCAGCTGCTCGTACGACGCGTTGCGCGACCAGCCCGACAGGTTGTTGAAGAGGTGGGCGACGTCGTCGCCGATCCGCTCGTCGGTCGTGATCAGCCCGAGGTCCTCGTACATGCGGGACGTCTTCGGGTTGTAGTTGCCGGTGCCGATGTGGGTGTAGCGCCGGATCCCGTTGGGCTCGTCGCGGATCACCATCGCCAGCTTGCAGTGGGTCTTCAGGCCGACCAGGCCGTAGACGACGTGGCAGCCGGCCTGCTCGAGCTTGCGGGCCCACCGGATGTTGGCCTCCTCGTCGAAGCGCGCCTTGATCTCGACGATCACCAGCACCTGCTTGCCGCTCTCGGCCGCGTCGATGAGGGCGTCGATGATCGGGCTGTCGCCGGAGGTCCGGTAGAGGGTCTGCTTGATCGCGAGCACGTGCGGGTCGGCGGCGGCCTGCTCGATGAACCGCTGCACCGAGGTCGCGAACGAGTCGTACGGGTGGTGCAGGAGTACGTCGTGCCGGCGCGCCGCCTTGAACACGTCGACCGGCGCCGCGGACTCGACCTCGGCCAGCTGGTGGTGGGTGGTCGGGACGAACGCGGGGTACTTCAGCTCCTGCCGCGGCAGGTCGGCGATGTCGTGCAGGCCGCGGAGGTCGAGCGGGCCGCGGAGCTTGAACACCTCCTCCGCGGTGACGCCGAGCTCGGACACCAGCAGCTCGAGCACCTGGGGGGCGATGGACTCCTCGACCTCGAGGCGCACCGGCGGCCCGAAGCGGCGCCGGAGCAGCTCCTTCTCGAGCGCGGCGAGCAGGTTCTCGGCGTCGTCCTCCTCGACCTCGAGGTCCTCGTTGCGGGTGACCCGGAAGGTGTGGACCTCCAGCACCTCCATGCCCGGGAAGAGCCGCTTGAGGTGCTCGCCGATGACGTCCTCCAGCGGCACGAAGCGCTGGTTGCCGACCGGCACGAAGCGGGAGAAGATCGGCGGCACCTTCACCCGCGCGAAGTGCTCCTTGCCCGTCTTGGGGTTGCGGATCAGCACGGCCAGGTTGAGCGACAGCCCGGAGATGTACGGGAACGGGTGGGCCGGGTCGACGGCCAGCGGTGTCAGCACCGGGAAGACCCGGTCCTTGAACAGCCGCTTGCAGGTCTTCTGCTCCTCACGGTCGAGGTCGTCCCACCGCACCAGCTCGATGCCGGCCTCGCTGAGCGCGGGCACGATCTCGTCGCGGAAGAGCCGGGCCTGACGCTCCGCGAGCTCGCGGGTCGTCGACCAGATCAGCTCGAGGACGTCGCTGGGCATCAGCCCGGAGGCGGCGGGTACGGCGAGCCCGGCGGCGATCCGGCGCTTGAGACCGGCCACCCGGACCATGAAGAACTCGTCCAGGTTGCTGGTGAAGATCGCCAGGAACCGGGTCCGCTCGAGCAGCGGCAGCGCCCGGTCCTCGGCGAGCTCCAGGACCCGCTGGTTGAAGCGCAGCCACGAGAGCTCACGGTCGAGGAAGCGGTCGGCGTACTTCTCGACGGCGGCCAGCGCCTCGTCGTCGGGCTGGTACGGCGGCTCGACGTCGAACGGCTCCTCGGGGATCCCCTCGCCGTGGCTCGAGACCGCGTCGGGCGGCAGGCTGTCGAGCGTCATGGCCTCAGTCTTGCACTGCGAGGTGAACGGTAGGTTGCCCGTCGTGAGCCCAGCCGCGAGTGTCGTCGAGCGTGTGAAGACCGAGGCCCTGCGTGCCGTGATGTCGCTGCCGCCGCGCGTCCAGGGCGTGCTCGCCGGCCGCAGGGTGGTGGTCGACGGCGCCCCGCTGGCCGTCGACGTGCAGCTGATGCTCCGCCTGCAGCGCATGGCGCGTGAGCGCGGCGCCGAGACCATGCCGATCCCCGACGGCCGCCGCGCGATCCGTCGGCACACCCGGATGTCCGCCGGTCCGCGACCCCTCGGCGAGGTGCGCGACCTCGTCGTCGCCGGGCTGCCGGCCCGCCTCTACTCGCCGCCGCTCGCCCGCGGCGGGCTGCTGGTCTTCTTCCACGGCGGTGGCTTCATGTACGGCGACCTCGAGTCGCACGACCCGGCCTGCCGCTTCCTGGCCGAGCGCTCGGGCGCCCAGGTGCTCGCCGTCGACTACCGGCTCGGCCCGGAGCAGCCGTTCCCGGCGGCGTACGACGATGCCGTCGCGGCCTACCGCTGGGTCGTCGAGCACGTCGACGAGCTCGGCGCCGACCCGCAGCGTCTCGCGGTCGGCGGCGACTCGGCGGGCGGCAACCTCGCGATCGGGGTCGCCGTCGAGGCGGCCCGCACCGGGCTGCCGCTCGCGTTCCAGCTGCTCGTCTACCCGGTCACCGACGCGGTGCGCGACACGGCGAGTGCCAGCCTGTTCGCGGAGGGCTTCTACCTGACCCGGGGGTTCATGGACCTCGCCGGCGCGTCGTACATCGTCGACTCCGACCCGCGCGACCCCCGGGTCTCGCCGGCGTACGCCGACCTGCCCGCGGGCCTGGCGCCGGCGTACGTCGCCACCGCCGGCTTCGACCCGCTGCGCGACGAGGGCGAGGCGTTCGCACGCCGTCTGGCCGAGTCGGGGGCGGCGGTCGAGCTCCGTCGCTACGACGACCTCATCCACGGCTTCCTGAACGTCGGCCTGGGGCGCACGGCGCCGGCGGCCAACGCCGAGATCGCCGCCGCGCTGCGAGCGGGGCTGGCTCCCCCCTAGGCCTGAGCGCTAGTCGACGTGGAAGCGGCTGCGGCAGGGGCAGGCCCAGCCGAGGTCCGTCTGCTCGCCACACTCGACCCGCGGTGGCTTGCGACCGACCGCCTTGCGAGCGACCCGGGCGACGCCCCCGGTGAGGTGCCGTCGGGAGTGTCCGCACCGCCGGCACGTGGCTGCTTCCGGAGCGCTCTCTGACATGCGTCAATCCTGTGCACGCACGCACCCGGAAATCCAGGGAACCCAACAGAGACTGGGGTTTCGGGCGTTGAACTTTGTGTTAACGAGCGGTCAGCGTGACCTGCGCCACCCGCGCTTCTGGTTCTGGAGCTCGAGCAGCTCGGTGCGCACCTCGGCGATCTCCAGGGCGAGCGCGCGGGCCCGCTCCTCCGCCTCGACCCGCTCCTGCATGGCCTCCTCGGCGATCTCCGCCTGGTGGCGTACGGCGGCCTCGACGGCGCTCCGGTCGGAGGCACGGTCGGCGGCGACCTTCTCGGCCTCGGCGCGCAGCCGGGCCTGCTCGGCGGCGGCCTGCTCGGCGGCCTCGCGGGCGGCGATCGCCGCGCTCAGCTCCTCGGCCTGGCGGGCGCTGGCGGCCGCGGTGGCGTCGAGGATCTCGCGCAGCTTCTGCTCGGCGGCCTGACGCTCGGCCGCCGCGGTCGCGGCGAGCTCGGCGTGGTTGCGGGCGTCCTGCTCCGCGAGCCGGCGCGCCTCGAGCGCCTCGCTGGCGGCGACCTCGGCCGCCGCGCGGGCGGTGGCGTGCTCCTGGGCGGTGGCGTCGGCCGCCGCACGTGCCTCGTGGGCGGTGCTGGCCTGCTCGGCCTGCCGCTCGGCGCGCTGGTGCGCAGCGGACTGCGCGGTCGCGGCCTGGGCGGCCGCCTCGGCCTGCTCGCTGGCCCGGAGCTCGGCCTGCTGGCGGGCCGCCTGCGCCTCGTCTGCCCGGGCGGCCGCCTGCTCGGCGGCCTGCTCGGCGGCCGTGCGCTCCCGGTGGGCCACCGTGGCGAGGTCGACCTGGGTGCGGGCCTGCTGCTCGGCCTGCTCGCGGGCGGCGACGGCCTCGGCGGCGAGTCCCTCGGCGGCGAGCCGCGCTGCGTGCGCCTCCTGGGCCTGCTCGGCCTGGGCCCGTGCGGAGTCGTCGGCGGCCTGACGGGCCTCGTGGGCGAGACGTGCCGCCTCGGCCTGCTGCTCGGCACGCTGGTGCGCGGCCGTCTGGTCGGTCGCCGCCTGGGCGGCTGCCTCGGCCTGCTCGCTGGCGCGCATCTCTGCCCGCTCGCGGGCCGTCTGGGCCTCGTCGGCCCGCGCGGCAGCGGCCTCGGCCGCCTGCTCGGCCGCGCTGCGGTCGCCGTGCGCGGCCGCGGCCAGGTCGATCTGCGCGCGGGCCTGCCGCTCGGCGTCCTCGCGGGCGCTGACGGCCTCCGCGGCCGCCTCCTCGGCGGCGAGCCGGGCGGCGTGGGCCTCCTCGGCCCGCTCCGCCTGGGACCGCGCCGAGTCGTCGGCGGCGATCCGGGCGTCGTGGGCGCCCTGGAGGGCGACGGCCATCTCGGCGGCCGTACGCCGTGCCTGCTCCTCGCCTGCGGCGGCCGCCGCAGCGGCCTCCGCCTGCTCGGTCGCGGCCTCCTCGGCGCGGGTGCGCGCCGCCTCGGCGGCCTCGGCGGCAGATGTCTGCTGGCGCGCGGTCTCCTCGGCGGCGGTCCGGGCGGCGTGCGCCTCCTGGGCGAGCCGGGCGTGCTCGGCGGCGGCGTCGTCGGCGGCGGCGCGCAGCCGTCCGGCCTCCTCGCCCGCGGCCTCCGCGGCGGCGCGGGCGGTGGCCTGGTCGGCTGCCTCCTGCTCGGCGGCGGCCCGGCTCTCCTGGGCGACCCGGACGAAGTCCTCGTGCGCCTGGGTCGCCGCCGCCAGCTGGGCGGCCAGCTCGGTCGCGCGGGCCTCGGCGGCCTCCCTGTCGGTGTGCGCCTGCTGGGCGGCCGCGTGGGCCTCGGCCAGCGAGGCCTCGGTGGCGGCCACGGTCTCCCGCAGCGACTCCTCGGACCGGGCGGCGACCTCGCGCAGCGACTGCTGGGTGGAGGTGGAGACGTCGTTGAGCGAGGCGTGGGTGGCGGTGGCGACGTCGCGCAGGCTCTGCTCGGACGTGCCGGCGAGCTCGCGGAGGGTCTGCTCGGCGGTCTCGGCCGCCGTACGTGCGGCCTCCTCGGCCTGCGCACGGGCCTCGTGGGCGGCGGTCGCGGCCTCGGCGTGCTCCCGGGCAGCGGTCTCGGCCTGCTCGCGGGCCTCCGCGGCGGCGGCGGCCTGCTCGGCGGCGGTGCGCGCGGCCTCCTCGGCGGCCGTGCGGTCGACCGTCTGCTGCGCGGCGGCCTGCTCGGCGGCGAGCCGGAGCGCGGTGGCGACCTTCGCGGAGTCGACGAGCTTGCGCGCGGTCTCCTCGGCCTCGGTGCGGGCGCGGGCGGCCTCGGTCGCCGCCTCCTCGAGCCGGGTCCGCTCGGCCGCGTGGACCTCGCCGGCCTCCTCGGCGGCGCGGCGCGCGTCGTACGCCTCCTGTGCCTTCGCCGCGTGCTCGGCAGCGCGCTCGTCGGCCTCCGCCCTGGCCTGGGAGGCGGCCTGGGCGGCCTCCTCGGCGACCAGGCGCTCGGCGGCCTGCTCGGCGGCAGCCTGCTCGGCCCGGCGCCGCAGCTCCTTGGTGCGCTCGATCGCCGCGTCGAGGTCGACGGGCGTGCGAGGCGGTGCGGGGGGCGGCGGCGGCTCGGTCGCAGGCGCGGGAGCGTCGGCTCCCTCGGCCTCGGCCTTGCGCTGCCACCAACGGTTCGGAGTCGGATCGTTCGTGCTCATCACGGAGGAGCCTAAGCGTTGGCGGCGCCGCGGTGTGGAGAGATCCGTGGTCAGTACACCAGCGCCTGCGCATCGGGGGCGAGGGCCTCCTCGACGAAGGTCGACGCCCCAGCGATGCGTACGCCGGGCAGCAGGTCGGCCTCGGTGATGTCGCGTCGGGCGGCGCACTGGGTGCACACGGTGACCCGGCCCCCGGCGGCGACGGCGGCCACGAGGTCGACCGCCGGGGCGGCCTGGGGGAGCGTGAACCCCTCCCGCCCGGCCACGCCGAGCCACGCGCCCTCGCCCGTGAGCCACAGGCTCACCGCCGCCCCCGCGCTCACCGCGGTCGCGGCGACGGTCAGGCCCTGGTTGGCGCGCTCGGGGTCGTCGGCACCGCAGGTCACCTTCACGACGAGGGGTCGGCTCATGGGGCCACGGTAGAGGCCGCACCTATAGTCGGGCGGTGCCCACGTTCGAAGAGCTCCTCGCCGACCCGGATTGCAGCCTGGCCGTCGACGACCAGGGCTCCGACCTGGCGCTGGTCGCGTTCGGCGGCCTCAAGGGCAAGCTCGCGATCCCGCCGTTCGAGTTCTTCGGCCTCACCCGCGACCTGCCGGTCACCAAGATCTTCATCCGCGACCAGGCCCAGGCCTGGTACGTCGACGGGGTGCCCGAGCTCGGCCCCGACCTCCGCTCGGCCGCCCAGGGCGCGCGCGACCTGGTCGACTCGCTGGCCCGCGACGCCGTGCTCTTCGGCACGTCGGCGGGCGGGTTCGCCGCGATGGCGGTCGGGGTGATGGGCGGCTTTCAGACCGTGCACGCCTTCGGCGCCCAGGTCTCGATGCGTCGCAAGGTGCGCGCGGAGATGGGGGACCGGCGGTGGATGCCGCGGGCGCGGGCCCTCTGGAGGTCCGAGCAGCCGCACAAGGTGCTCGACGTACGCCCGCTCCTGGACGCCAGCGACGGGCACACCGCCGTCAACGTCCACATCGCCAACGACGAGCTCGACCTCGCGCACGCCGCGCTCATCGAGGGTCGCCCGGGGGTCACCGTCCACCGGCACCCGAAGGGCGGGCACTCCTTCGTCCGCAAGCTGCGCGTCGACGGGAGCCTGGAGCGCATCATCCGCGACTCCCTGGGTCTGGAGCCCGCGCCCTAGAGTGGCGTCATGGTGTTCGAGCTGCCCGACAACCTCCACCCCGACTGCGCCCCCGTGGCCTGGCTGCTGGGTCGCTGGGGCGGCCGCGGCAAGGGCGACTACCCGACGATCGAGCCGTTCGAGTACGGCCAGGAGCTGGTCTTCACCCACGACGGCCGGCCCTTCTTCCACTACTTCGCGCGGTCCTGGATCGTCGACGCCGAGGGTGAGAAGGTGCGCGACGCCGCCCAGGAGGCGGGCTTCCTGCGCTGCCGTCCCGGTGGCGACCTCGAGCTGGTCCTCGCGCACTCCTCGGGCATCTCCGAGATCTGGTACGGCAAGGCCGACGTCGCCAAGTTCGAGCTGCACACCGCCGGCGTGGGCTTCACGGAGTCGGCCAAGGAGGTCACCGGCGGCAAGCGCCTCTACGGCAACGTCGAGAGCCGCCTGCTCTACGCCTACGACATGGCCGCGATGGGTCAGGAGCTCCAGCCGCACCTGTGGGCGCAGCTCGAGCGCCAGTAGGGCCGATGACCGACGAGCTCGCCTCCCGGCTGCACAGCCTCGGCTACCGCCTCACCCCCCAGCGGCAGCTGGTGCTCCAGGCCGTCGAGAAGCTCGGCCACGCCACCCCCGACGAGATCCTCGTCGAGGTGCAGCAGCACGCGAGCGCCGTGAACGTCTCGACGATCTACCGCACCCTCGAGGTCCTCGAGGAGCTCGGCCTGGTGCGGCACGCACACCTGTCCGACCGCGCCCCGACGTACCACTCCGTGAGCGACCACGAGCACTTCCACCTCGTCTGCCGGAATTGTCACCGGGTCCTCTCCGTTGACCCAGAGGTGGTCGCTCCGCTCGCGGGCCGGCTCCGCGAGGAGCAGGGGTTCGTCATCGATGTCGGCCACCTGGCGATCTTCGGCGAGTGTGTGGAGTGTGAGGACAACAGTGAGTAGCCGGTTCCCGAGTCCCCTGCTGCAGCTGCCCGGGGCGGTCGCCGGCGACGGCATCGACCGCGACGTCGCCGCGCACTACGGCTCCTTCAACGGCGAGCAGCGGACGCTCGAGGGCGGCGACGGGTTCGTCGACCTCTCCCACCACGACGTGGTGCGGGTCTCCGGCCCCGACCGGCTGACCTGGCTGCACTCGCTCACCACCCAGCACCTCGAGGCGCTCGCACCGAAGGTGTGGACCGGAGTGCTGATCCTCAGCCCGCAGGGCCACGTCGAGCACGCGTTCTTCGGGTACGACGACGGCGAGGCCTTCACCGCCTTCACCGAGCCCGGCGCGGCCGAGGCGCTCGTGACCTTCCTCGACCGGATGCGCTTCATGATGCGCGTCGAGGTCGCCGACGTGACCGCGGAGCTCGCCCTCACCTGGCGCCCCCGCTCCTCGGCGGTCGAGCCTGCCGAGACCGCCGGGCCCTACGGCAACTACGAGCTCGTGCCGCGCGACCAGCTGCCGGCGTACGCCGAGGCGGCGGGTCCCGCCTGCGGCCTGTGGGCCTTCGAGGCGCTGCGGATCGCGCGGGGTGAGCCGCGGCTCGGTCTCGACACCGACCACCGCACGATCCCCAACGAGGCCGGCTGGATCGGCCCCGCGGTCCACCTCGACAAGGGCTGCTACCGCGGGCAGGAGACCGTCGCGCGCGTGCACACGCTCGGGCGGCCGCCGCGCCGGCTGACCCTCCTGCACCTCGACGGCTCGGAGAACCGCCTGCCCGCCGTGGGTGCGGACCTCCTGCACGGCGACAAGGTCGTGGGCTTCGTGGGCACCTCCGCACGGCACCACGAGCTCGGCCCGATCGCGCTCGCGATGGTCAAGCGCAACGTGCCCCTGGACGCCGAGCTCACCGTCGACGGGATGCCGGCCGCCCAGGAGGTCATCGTCGACCCCGAGGTCGGCCTGCACGTGCGGCCGCTGCGCTAACCGCGCCGGTACATCACGTGGGTGTCGGCGTCCGCGTGCGTGAAGCCCAGGCCTGAGTAGACGGCCACCGCCGGTGCGTTGTCGGACTCGACGTACAGCAGCACCTCGGCGACCCCGAGGCCGGCGAGGTGGTGAAGGCCGGCGAGGGTGAGCAGCTTGCCCAGCCCGCGGCCCTGGGCGCCGGGGTCGATGCCCACGACGTACACCTCCCCGAGGTCGGGGGAGTGCTGCTTGGTCCAGTGGAAGCCGAGCAGCCGGTCGCCCTCGACCGCCAGCAGGAGGCCGGCCGGGTCGAACCACGGCTCCGCCATCCGCTCGGCCAGCTCGGCGGCATCCATCGCGCCCTGCTCGGGGTGGTGCGCGAAGGCCGCCGCGTTGACGCGGATCAGCTCGTCGGCGTCCTCCGGCGTGTAGGTACGGATCTCGACGTCGGTCCTGCTCAGCTCCGGCAGCGGGAGGCTGGTTGCCCGGCGCATCACCCACAACGAGCGCACCCGCTCGAACCCGTGGCTGCGGGCGAGCGCGGCGGCCGCCGGGTCGTCGCCGTGCGACCACGCGCTGGCCGGCACGTCCGGCACCTGGGCCAGGAGTGCGCTCGCCACGCCGTGACCGCGCGCGTCGGGGCGTACGACGAGGCTCAGCTGGTCGCCGACGAGGAGCGCGAACCCGTCCTCGTCGGTCCAGGACCGGACCGTCTCCGGGTGGTGCCGCAGCGCGCGCCAGGTCGCCTCGTCGAGCGGGGCGGCCCCGTCCTCGGCCTCCGCTGCGGCGGCGATGGCACCCACGACGTCGAGATCGATCACTCGGGCAGCCTAGGACGCGGGCGCACGCGCGCGGTCGAGTGCACATGATCGGGTATCGGCGCGCGGAACTTGAGGTCGTCTGAACCAGGGCCCCGTTTAGCAGCGGGATGGCCCGGATCGGGTGTACGTTCCGTGATCCGCAAGCCCATCGGGGGAGGGGCAGATGGAAGCCGTGACACTGGTCGATCAGTCAGCAGAGGTAGCTCTGCAGCACGTCCTCGACCTGCACCGGATGATGCGCGACCAGCGCGAGTCGTCGGACCCGCAGGTCCGCGAGTGCTGCCGCCTCATCCATGAGCTCGTGGGGGACGTCGCCTCCGTGCGCAACGCCGCCTACCTGCTGCGCAAGACGGCCTGAGGCGTCGCTGCCGACGAGGTCAGACGGTCTCGTCGACCCGATCGGTCGACCGGGCATCGGCGGCGGCCTGCTGGTCCTTCGACGGGAGCACGAACCGGTAGCCGACGTTGCGCACCGTGCCGATCAGCGTCTCGTTCTCGACGCCGAGCTTGGCGCGCAGCCGGCGTACGTGCACGTCGACGGTGCGGGTGCCGCCGAAGTAGTCGTAGCCCCACACCTCCTGCAGCAGCTGCTGGCGGCTGAAGACGCGGCCCGGGTGCTGGGCCAGGAACTTGAGGAGCTCGAACTCCTTGAAGGTGAGGTCGAGCGGACGGCCGCTGATCTTGGCGGTGTACGTCGCGTCGTCGACCACGACCTCGCCGGAGCGGATCACGTGCGACTCGGGGTCGTCCGCGTCGCGGCGCGCGTTGAGGCGGCCGAGGGCGAGCTTGATCCGGGCCTCCAGCTCGGCCGGGCCGCAGGTGTGCAGCACGACGTCGTCCATGCCCCAGTCGTGCAGGACGACGGCGAGGCCGCCCTCGGTGCAGACCAGCAGCACGGGCACGTCGGTGCCGGTCGTGCGGATCAGACGGCACAGGTCGCGGGCGTGGGCGAGGTCCTGACGGCCGTCGACGAGCAGCAGGTCGGAGTCCGGCGCCTCGAGGAGGGCGCTGCCCTCGGCGGGCAGGATCTTCACCTGGTGCCCGAGGAGCGCGAGTGCGGGCAGCACCTCGGCGGACGGCTGGAGGGCGCTGGTGAGAAGCAGGAGCGTGCTCATGAGATGGTCTCCTCCCGGATGGGGCGGGGACCGAAACGCAACGCTGGGCTTCGGCCGATCACTCGTCTTCGTGAACAATACCGAAACATGGGTGTCGCATTGGAAGGTTCCAAGGGAAATGAGACCGACACCATTCGCGTGCACTACTGGGCCTCGGCCCGTGCAGCGGCCGGTGTCGGCGCCGACGAGCTCGCCGTCGACGGTCCGATCACGCTGACCGAGGTGGTCCGTCGCGCGGTCGCGCTGCACCCCGGGACCCGCCTGTCCGAGGTGCTCCAGGTCTGCTCGACGCTGGTCGGCGACCAGCCGGTCGCGAGCGCCGACCCCGCCCTAGTGCTCGTCGAGCCGGGCTCGTCGGTCGAGTTCCTCCCGCCCTTTGCGGGCGGCTAGCACCACCACGGCGCCGACGAGCCCGCCGAGGGTGTTGGCCACGATGTCGACCTGAGACGCGGTCCGGCCGGGAAGCAGGAGCCCCTGGCACGCCTCCACGCCGACGGCGATGACGAATGCGTACGCCGTCCAGTCGCGCCAGGTCGTGCTCGGCCAGACCAGCGAGCCGAGCGCCGAGACCGGCGCCAGGATCGCGACGTTGCAGAGGAACTCCGCCCGCGCCTGGCTCGCCGTCTCCGGTGCGAAGCCGATCCACGTGCCGAGGTCGACGACCCACGACGCCATGCCCGACTGGGTGCCCGAGGTCGGCGCCAGCAGCGCGATGCCCAGCAGCACCGAGTAGACGACGAGTGCCGCTCCGAGCAGGCGGTGCGTCGGCGGGGAGGGGCTCATGGGGTGCAAGACTTTCACGGTCCTCGTCCCCAACATCGGGGAGATCGCCCCGCAGACGCCTCGCCGTGACGTAGGTCGCCGTTCCATCGGAGCATGACGGCTCTCGTCTCGCTCCCGCTGCCGGGCCACCGCGCACGCGCGGTGGTGGCGTGCCCGACCTGCCACCACGACGACCTCGCTGAGCGTTCGTCGCTCAACCGGCTCTCCTCGGTCCTCGGCCATCCGCGGACCTGTGCGACCTTCGGCGACGAGTACGTCAGCCCGCTCCGCAATGAGTCCTGCGGATGTGATGACCCGCTGCACTCGGTCGGTCAGCGCGCAAACAGGTAGTCCATCGACTCCTCGACGCCACTGCGGAGTCGGTCGACGTCCGCCCGCACCATGTGCTCGATCACGTCCTCGAACCCCAGGGTCGGTTTCCATCCGAGCTGTTCGCGGGCCTTCGTCGGATCGCCGTAGAGATCGACAACGTCCGCAGGTCGCATCAGCGCCGGGTCCTGCTCGACGTGGTTCGCGGGGTCGTCGATCCCGATGGCACCGAAGGCCACCGTCAACACCTCGGAGAGCTGGCGGGACTGGCCGGTGGCGATGATGAAGTCGGCGGGCTGGTCCAGCTGCAGCATCAGGTGCATGGCGCGGGCGTAGTCGCCGGCGAAGCCCCAGTCACGCCGCACGTCGAGGTTGCCCAGGGTGACGCTCTTCCGCAGGCCGAGAGCGATCTCGGCGACCGAACGGCTGATCTTGCGCGTCACGAACTGAGGTCCGCGGATCGGGCTCTCGTGGTTGTAGAGCGTCCCAGTACAGGTGAAGAGGCCGTAGGACTCTCGGTAGTTCACCGTGATGTGATGGGCGAAGCTCTTGGTCGCGGCGTACGGGCTGCGCGGGTGATGGGGCGTGCCCTCGGTCTGCGGCTGCTGGTCCGAGACGCCGAACATCTCCGAGCTCGACGGCTGGAAGTACTTCGGCGCGGTGCCGTGGCGCTCGCGGTAGCGGACCAGCTCCTCGAGGATGCGGACGACCGCGAGGCCATTGGTCTCCGTGACCAGCTCCGCGTTGCGCCAGCTAGCGCCCACGGACGTGAAGCCGGCCAGGTTGTAGATCTCGTCCGGTCGTGTCTCTTCCAAGACCGTCGCGAAGCCGTCGCGGTCCCGCTGGTCCAGCTCGACCAGCTCGACGCCGTCGAGGTACACGATGCGGTCGGCGGGACCGGTCTCGGGACGGACGGTGCCGACGACGCGATAGCCAAGGGCCACGAGATGGCGCGCGAGGTAGATGCCGTCCTGCCCGGCGACTCCCGTGATGAGGGCCGTCGGCCCGAAGCTCTGAGTCATAACCGGGGAATGCTATCCGTCGGTCCGCCGACAGATGGAACACGTTCCAAGATGTCCCCAGGAATGAGCACGTCGTCGGGGAGGTTGGTCCTGCGTGAGCAGTGGTGCCTGGGTCGTCGTGGTCGCGGTCGTGCTCGGCCTGAGCTTCGGTGCCTACCGCCTGCTCACCGACGGGCGCTTCCGCGGCACGCACCGGGTCCGCCGGGCCGCGTCGGTGGTTGAGGAAGGCGCTCTGGCGCCTGTCTCGAAACCTCCGACCCCGTGGGACGACGTCCTCACGGCGCTCCCCGACGCTCGTCTCGGTGAGAAGGCGACGCTGCTGCAGTTCTCCTCGGCGTTCTGTGCGCCCTGCCGGGCGACCCGTCGGACCCTGTCCGAGGTCGCGGAGCTGGTGCCGGGGGTCGAGCACCTCGAGGTCGACGCCGAGCACCACCTCGAGCTGGTCCGGCGCCTCGGCATCCTGCGGACGCCGACGACGCTGGTGCTCGACGCGGCCGGCCACGAGGTCACCCGGGCGGCCGGCGCGCCCCGCAAGGAGCAGGTCCTGAGCGCCCTCGGGAGCGCAACGTGACCACGATATGGACAACCGTCTCGCTTCGTGAGACGAGGATTGTCGGTGCGGCGCCCGCCGTACCTACTCTGGTCGACATGTCCTCGACCATGCTGACCAAGCGCCGCGCAGTGGATCACTGCCGCACGCGCTCGTCGCTCTGTCGAATGCGCTGACCGGCCGCGCCTCAGCTCTCCGATCCACCTTCGGACTGACCTGCGTGGCTCCGCCCGCACAGCCGTCCGCAGGAGAGACATGTCCACGACCAGCACACCGCAGCAGGCCCGGCCCGGTGCCGGGATCGACCCGCGTGGTCCCCAGTTCGCCGCTGGGCTGACCTCGCTGGTGCTGATCGTCGTCCTGCTCCTGGCGCCCAGCCCGGTCGCGACGGCGCTGCTCGCCGTCCAGGCCGTGCTGTTCGCGATCGGGGCCACGCGCGGCGTCCAGCACACGCCCTACTCGTGGCTGTTCCGCACGCTGGTGCGGCCGCGGCTCGGCGCTCCCGACGAGCTCGAGGACCCGGCGCCGCCGCGGTTCGCGCAGGCCGTCGGTCTCGGGTTCGCCGTGGTCGGGCTGGTCGGCTTCGTCGCCGGCGTCGACCTGCTCGGCGAGATCGCGGTCGGCTTCGCGCTGCTCGCGGCCCTGCTCAACGCGGTCTTCCGGTACTGCCTCGGCTGCGAGATGTACCTGCTCCTCAAGCGCGCGACGGCGCGCTGACCCACCAGACCCCGCGCCCCTTCCTCGGCGCACAAGAAAGGTAGAGACATGACCCGCGAGAACACCCTCGTCACCGCCCAGTGGGTGGCCGACAACCTGAGTGACCCGAAGGTGGTGCTCATCGAGGTCGACGAGGACACCACGGCGTACGACAAGGGCCACATCGAGGGCGCCATCAAGCTCGACTGGACGACCGACCTGCAGGACCAGGTGCGTCGTGACTTCGTCAACAAGGCCCAGTTCGAGGAGCTCCTCTCGAGCCGCGGCGTCGCGAACGACGACACCGTCGTGCTCTACGGCGGCAACAACAACTGGTTCGCCGCCTACGCCTACTGGTACTTCAAGCTCTACGGCCACCAGGACGTCAAGCTCCTCGATGGCGGCCGCAAGAAGTGGGAGCTCGACTCCCGCGAGCTGACCGCGGACCTGCCGAGCCGCGAGACCACGTCCTACACCGCGACCGAGCAGGACTCCTCGATCCGTGCCTTCCGCGACGAGGTCGTCGCCGCGATCGGCACCCAGAACCTGGTCGACGTCCGCAGCCCCGACGAGTACGCCGGCCGGCTGCTCGCCCCGGCCCACCTGCCGCAGGAGCAGGCCCAGCGTGCGGGTCACATCCCGACCGCGGCCAGCGTCCCGTGGAGCAAGGCGGCCAACGACGACGGCACCTTCAAGTCCGACGAGGACCTCAAGGAGATCTACACCGAGGCCGGCGTCGACTGGGACAAGGACACCATCGCCTACTGCCGCATCGGCGAGCGCTCCTCGCACACGTGGTTCGTGCTCAAGGAGCTCCTCGGCCAGGCCAACGTGAAGAACTACGACGGCTCGTGGACCGAGTACGGCTCCCTCGTCGGCGTCCCCGTCGCCCTCGGCGACGAGGCCGGCGAAGCCTGACCCATCTCGGTGGTCGAGGAGGGCCGTTAGGCCCGTCTCGACACCGCACACCTCGGTGGTTGAGGAGGGCCGCTAGACCCGTCTCGAAACCCCCGCAGCCAACCCAGGCACCCCAGCAAGCATCGAACGAAAGAAGCAACGACATGTGTGGAGCAACCGAAGGCGGCCTCTCCCTCGACGGCATCGACGTCAAGAAGGAGGCGATCGTCCAGGGCCAGGTGCTGCGCTCCGGTGAGCCGGTCGGCAACGCCTACGTGCGCCTGCTCGACCGCACCGGCGAGTTCACCGCCGAGGTCCCCACCTCGGCGAGTGGCCACTTCCGCTTCTTCGCCGGCGACGGCGAGTGGACCCTGCGCACGCTGGCCCCGCAGGCCGACCCGGTCGACAACAAGGTCGTCGCCGCCGTCGGCAGCGTCGCCGAGGTCGTCGTCGCGATCTGAGTCATCTGTCGGAAGGGCCCGCGCCGATCGTCGGCCGGGCCCTTTCGCCTGTTCGGATGGTCTGGACCGCGTCTCAAAGTGGTACAGATCACTCCATCAATTTCGGGTAGACCACCTGGCCCGTACGACGTCTTTCCATAGCCCAAACGGGTCACTATCGGCCCTCGGGAACCCAATATGAGGGAAAGCTGCCGACCGGTCCGTGACAGCGGCGTAAATTCTGCTAGCGCTCTCGCGGACTGTGGTCACCCTCACTCAAATCCTGTGATTGGATTGCCGCTCCACACCCACACGTACTCATGGGGGAGTCCCAATGAAGAAGCTCATCTCCGGCCTGATCGCGGCGTTCCTGCTGTCGGCCGGTTTCGTTGCGGTCTCCGCAGAGACCGCGTCCGCCGCGTGCCAGAAGACCCAATACACGCCCTGCCCGGTCACCGTTACCAAGGCTGCTGGCGCAAAGACGGTCAAGAAGGGCAAGAAGCCCAAGGCGATCGTGTCCATCAAGTCCGCGGGCAACGTGAAGCCGAAGGGCAAGGTCACAATCATCATCACCGGCCCCGGCGTGCGGTCTGCCAAGACCATCACCTACAACGGCAAGTCGGTGTCCTACGTCGGCCCGGCGCTCAAGAAGAAGGGCACCTACAAGGTGACGATCTCCTTCAAGGGCACCAACACGCGAGACTCCAAGACCTCGTACACGATCAAGGTCAAGTAGCAACTCGACTTGCACAGCGCGAAGGGAGTGCCGGCGATGCCGGCACTCCCTTCGTCACGCTCTGACCCCTATCCACGGCGAGATCGCGGCGAGCTGTCGTCGCGCACTAGGTAGGTTCTCCGCATGCGTACACGCACGGTCTGGATAGGCCTGGCCATTCTCCTGGGCGTGCTCCTCCTCGGGGCCGCGTGGGCGGGGTGGATGGCGTACCGGGTCAACCAAGACCTGACGGCCGCTGTCGACGACGTCACCGTCCTCAGGGCCGCCATCGAGGACGGCGACGACGCCGCCTCCGACGCCGCGTTGAGCCGCCTGGAGGACCACAGCGGAGCTTCAGCGGATCGCACCGGCGGTGTGACCTGGTCAGTCCTGGAGCACCTACCAGCGTTTGGCGACGACGCCCGCGGCGTCGCCGTCGTCAGTTCCGTCGTCGACGACCTCACGACTTCCGGGATTCGTCCACTGGTGCAGGTCTCCGGCGACCTCGAGTCGATCGTGCCGAGCGGCGGCAAGATCGACCCGTCCAAGGTCGAGGCTCTCCAGGAACCGACAGCGACCGCGAATGCCGCCTTCGCCGCAGCGGATCGCCGGCTCTCGGCGGAGGACTCGAGCGGCTACGTCGAGCGTCTACGCACCAAGTACCGCGAGCTGGCAAGGCAGGTCAATGATGCCTCCGCCGCCCTGGCAAGCGCCAATACGGCCGTCAAGGTGCTCCCGACAATGCTGGGCGCAGATAGCCCGCAGAACTATCTACTCGTCTTCCAGAACAACGCAGAGATCCGGGCGACCGGCGGCCTCCCTGGCGCTGTGTCGCTCGTGCGGGCTGACCAGGGTGCGGTCAGCATGACCCGCCAAGTGGCGGCGAGCTCATTCGGATACACCGACGAGCCCGTCCTGCCGCTGACCTCGGCTGAGGAGGAGATCTACGGCGACATCCTGGGCACGTTCTTCCTGAATGCCAATCTTCAGCCCGACTTCTCGCGCGCCTCGGATCTATGGAAGGCGCGGTGGGAGCAGGTCTACCCCGAGAAGATCGACGGCGTCCTATCGATCGACCCGGTCGCCATCTCCTACCTGCTGGCTGCGACAGGCCCCGTCGAGGTCGACGGAGTGAAGTTGAGCGAGGACAACGTCGTCGACGAGCTGCTGCACGATACGTATGTCCGTTACGCGGACCCGGCCGAGCAGGACGCCTTCTTCCGGGCGGTGGCTAGCGCGATGT
The DNA here is from genome assembly GCF_001425175.1 of Nocardioides sp. Root1257. GTDB lineage: Bacteria > Actinomycetota > Actinomycetes > Propionibacteriales > Nocardioidaceae > Nocardioides. The sequence continues at coordinate 263,358 of NZ_LMDV01000008.1, forward strand.
TCGACAAGATCTCGTCCGGAACTGAGTCGCCGCGCGACCTGATCGCCGGACTAGCCAGGGGAGCGGATGAACACCGGCTCTTCGTTCATGACTTCGACGACACGGTCCAGGCGGGCATTGAGGGCACTGCCGTCGCCGGAGACCTCGTTACCGACGCGGGATCGGCTCCGCAGGTCGGCGTCTACCTCACCGACGGGACCGGCTCAAAGATGTCCTACTTCCTTCGGTACGACGTGAATGTCGACGCGACATATTGCACGAACGAAGTGCAGGGCTTGTCCGGGCACATGCGGCTTGCCTCCGAGGCTCCGTTGGATGCGGCGTCGCTGCCGCGCTACATCACGGGCGGCGGGCAGTACGGTGTCGAGCCCGGCAATCAGTCGGTGTTTGTCTATCTCTATGCCCCGGTGGGCGGCGGTGTGTCGGGCATTGCGCTCAATGGAAGGCCGGTAACAGGCTTCCCCTCCGTCGATTACGAAGGGCGTGAAGTCTTCACGGCTGTGGTCGAGTTGAAGCCGCAGCAGAAGGCGGACCTCACCTGGCGGATGAAGAGCGGGCCTGGGCAGACCTCCGATGTTCAGGTGGCGGTCACGCCGTCGATTAGATCGGGCTCAAGTTCGACCAAAGTTCACACCGCATGTTGATCGAACATCGAGCCGTCTAGATGGTCAGCCGGCGCCGCTGCTCGACCCGTAGGTCTGCGAAACGTGCGTAATCGGGCAAGTGGGCGCAGCGCCACGATGTCGGGCTCACAAAACAACGCACGGTGAATGGGGGCTTAACGAGTGCTCTGGTGAAGGTCGAAGCGCGATCTTCGCCGAGTTCGATCTGTTGCCACTTCCCTTGATTCGAACCAACACCCTTCTGACAGACGGAGGCGAGAACGATCACGGACCAGAAAGACAGGAAGAGCTCCTTCCGCGGCGACATCCAGGGCCTGCGCGCGGTCGCCGTGCTTTTGGTGATGCTCTGGCACGCGGAAATTCCTGGCCTTCCCGGAGGCTTCGTGGGAGTCGACATCTTCTTTGTCATCTCCGGCTTTCTAATGAGTGGGATCTTGGTGCGCCAGTTCGGGCAACACGGTGCGCGACCGTCGTTGACGGAGTTCTATGCGCGACGGGCACGACGTCTCCTCCCAGCCAGCCTCCTGACAATCGTCGTCGTCGTCTTCTTGGCTTGGACGACCCTTCCGGACATTCGAAAGACGGATGTCATGAAAGACGCGGTCGCAAGCACTGTGTTTGGCATGAACTGGAGGATGTCCGCCGAGTCGATAGATTACCTATCCGCGACTACGGGTCCTCCGAGCCCGCTGCAACACTACTGGTCCTTGGGTGTCGAAGAGCAGTTTTATTTCGTTTGGCCCGCCCTGCTAATTGTGGCCGCAGTTGCCGGGCGAACAATAGGAATATCAAGGGCAAAGATGTTCGCTGCAACAATAGCGGCGACTATCGGGATATCGCTCGCGTACTCGATACATTTCACGTCCGTGAATCCGGCTCAAGCCTACTTCGTCACATGGACTCGTCTTTGGGAGTTGGCCGCAGGCGGCCTAGTTGCGGTCTGCATGCTCAAACTCGGTGCTCTTTCGAAGCTGATCGGCGCGTCGCTGGCTTGGCTTGGCTTGCTACTGGCGGTTGTGCCGGCACTGTTCTATACGGACTCAACGCCGTTTCCAGGCTCCGCCGCAATAGTTCCCGTTGTCGGCACCATGCTGATCATCGGCGCAGGCCCCGCGGCCGGTCGCGCGGGCCCAGTCTTGGTCTTGAGCCGTCTTCCAATGCGACGAATAGGCGACTGGTCCTATTCGCTGTATCTCTGGCACTGGCCGGTCCTTGTATTCGGAGCGGCTTGGGTAGGGCGCGAACTGACGCAAACTGAAGCCCTGCTGATGCTCGGGGCGTCATTCGGTCCTGCGCTGCTCGCGTATCGATATGTCGAAGAACCAGCGAGGCGAGCCAAGAGCATTAGCGTGGACGCCGACGCTTTGCGGTTAGGCGGAATCTCTATTCTGATGGTCGCGGTGGTGCCAGTCGTCATGCTCGCCGTAATACCGAAGACTCCTCCCACGAACGGCTCAATGGCGAGTGCGATCGCTGCCATCGGTGGAGCACAATCGGCGGGGGATCCATCAATCGCAAAGGCGGGTGCGGAGGTACTTCGAGCCGAGCCAAGGAACGATCCGGCGGGTGCCCCCACTGACGTTGAAGCCTTCTACCCGTCCTTGGCGCAGGTAGCTAGTACATCCTTCGGATGCTCGGCCGAGACGACGGCTAATGAGCTCAAGTTTTGCACGTTCGGCGACCCTGAATCGAACATTGATGTGGTGCTGGCAGGAGACTCTCACGCCGTGCAATGGTCGCGGGCGCTGGCGACCATCGCCAAAGACAACGCTTGGAATCTGACCGTGGTGACAAAGGACTTCTGCCCCTTGGTCGTCGGTGTGTCGATTGCTTCCGATTGGGCATCAAGTTGCGAAGCGTGGCAGCGGAGCGCGTCCGCGTGGCTCCAAGATGACCCGCCGGACCTACTTATCGTCAGCCAGTACGACTATACGGTCCGCCGAAACGGAAAGGACCTGACTCGGGATGAGAGTGACCAACTTGTTGGAAGTGCGCAGCAACGACTGTTCAGTGTCCTAGCAGCGGCTGGGTCAAAGATCGCAGTTATCAAGAACACACCTCAACTCCGCACCGACTTTGCTGCTTGTGTAGCGAGGTATCAGAGCGAGATCTCTAAGTGCTCGGTCTCGCGAGACAGCGCACTCAGGGGAGTGGGTGGCGCACAACGTCTGTCTGTAATCGGGGTCAAAAACAGCGTGATGATCGATCTCAACGACGCGATATGTCCGACAGATAGGTGCGCTCCGGTCATTGGAGGCATCCTCGTGTATCGCGATGGGAACCATATGACCACGACGTATGGCGAGTCGTTGGCTCCTCGACTCAAACTCCAACTTCCATTGCCATAGAGGCTTTCGACACAGCGGAATGTCTTCTTGCACTACGGCCCGGCAACACAAATCCTTCACATTTGGTGGCGTAGCGAAACTGGAGCTCAGCCCTTCGATTGCGGCTGGCGCAAAATGGGTCTGCTGCACGAACGGGTGACAGTTTCGGGTAGGCCGCCTGGACGACGGCTGGAGCCATGATCAGTTCGTTCGGGGTCAACCAGCCGAGAGCGGCCTGTCGACGGCGGCGGAGGGGTCCGTTCGATCCAGGTCACGATCGCGATCCGCAGTTCCTCGCGGGTCTTCCAGACCCGACGGTCGAGGACGTTCTTCTGCAGCAGCGAGAAGAACGACTCCATGGCGGCGCCGTCGCCGGGGCGACGGCGTTGTCGAGCGCGGCCACGGCCAAACGTGACTTCATGCGTGAGCCGATGGAGTAGCCCACGATCCGGTTCGAGAAGACGTCCTTGACCGCGCAGAGGTAGAGCTTCCCTTCACCGGTCCAGTGCTCGGTGATGTCGGAGAGCCACAGCTGGTTCGGGGTCAGCGCGGTGAAGTCGCGCCCAACGAGGTCGTCATGGACCGGTGGACCGGGCTTCTTGCCGTTGCGGCCGCGCTTCTTGCCGAACACGCTCCACCAGCCCCGCAGGGAGCAGACCTTCCACGCAGTCCCCTCAGCCATCTGCTGACCGGCTTTGCGAGCCTCGTCGACCAAGAACCGGTAGCCGGACTCGGGGTCGTCGCGATGGGCGTCGAACACCGCGTTGGCCCGATAGGCCGCGGAGATCTCGGCATCGGTGACCGGTGCTGCGAGCCACCGGTAGTAGGGCTGGCGGGCGAACTTGAGGACCCGGCACGTCACCGCCACGGGATCCCGTCGCCGGCAAGCTCGCGGACGAGCGGGTACAACATTTTCCCGGCAGGTTCGCCTGGGACAGGTAGGCCGCCGCACGGCGCAGGACCTCGTTCTCCTGCTCGAGCAGCTTGATCCGCTAACTGGCCTCACGCAACTCGTCGGACTCGCTCGCCGCCCGACCGGCAGGCGAGGGACTGGCCGACTTCCGGTCGTCGATGATCAGCCAGCGCTTCAGACACGACGCGGAGATCTTGAAGTCCTTCGCGACCTGGGCCATCGAGGCATCCGAGTCGCGATCGACCCGAATCACGTCCTCGCGGAACTCCTTAGGGAACGGCTTGGGCACGGTGCACATCCTTCCAGCGCCAACACACGTCGACGCAGATCAGATGTCACCTATCCGTGCAGCAGACCCAATGTCATCCGGACCGAGGTGGATCGCTTCCGTTGGGGTTAGTGACTGCGCGCTCTATGCGCCCACGAATGCAGTACCTTCCGTGGGCGGCTTTCCACCGCGACATCGGTGCAACTGGCGCACTCGGGACTGCTTGATGGTCTGAGGCGAAAGGGTGCTGAACCCCTCGTCACGACGGTTGAGCTCACGCTGTGATCGCTCACGCACCCCAGGGTTTGCGACTGAGTCTGCCTGCCGGGGGCGACACCACTCGCGGCTCGTTGAGATGCATTTGCCCAAAGTCTCCACCCGACGAAATTCAACCCTGTCGTGCTCGCGGCGACGAAGCAGGGCGCCGTGACCGCAAGCCTTCCTATCGGCCCCGCGAGTCCACTCATCCCCATCGCGGAGCTTGCCGCCGACGCGCGTGAAATAACGTCAGTCGCCTAAAGGTTGGTCGGGCGCGTAGCCGTAGCCGTAGCCGTAGCCGTAGCCGTAGCCGTAGCCACCAGATCGTCGCTTGTTGGGCACCATGTTGAGAACGACGCCAACCGGTTGGGCATCAACCTGCGTCAGGCGTTGCACAGCTTGGGCGACCTGATCTTTGGTGGTCTTTCCATACCTTACGACGAGGAGCGCTCCATCGGCCTGTGAAGCTAACAGCGCAGCGTCGGTGACGGGCAGCAGCGGCGGCGCGTCGATTATGACCATGTCGTACTTGTCGCGGATCTGCTTGAGCAGATCAGACATGGCGTTTGACTGCAGCAGCTCTGCCGGATTCGGTGGAATGGTGCCGCTGGCGAGCACATCAAGATCAGTGGCTGTATGGTGCTGAATTGCGTCCGACAACGACACCTTGCCCAGAAGCACCGTGGTGACCCCGACCGAATAGTCAAGGCCGAGAGCGGCTGTCGCCTTGGGACGCCGGAGATYCCCCTCAATCAGGAGAGTCCGGTGGCCCGCCTGAGCCATAGTGATCGCCATATTGACCGAGGTTGTCGACTTGCCCTCCTCTGGCAGGGCAGATGTAACCACGAAGACCTTGTCGGGGTTGTCCACCTTGACAAATTGAAGATTGGTTCGGAGGACCCGAAACGCCTCAACGCGCGGAGCGTGCGGCTCCAGCGACGTAACGAGCGGGCGTTGACGAGTAGCAGAGTCGAATGCGATTCCGCCCAGAATGGGCGCGTTGGTCACTGCGGCAAGGTCATCAGGAGACTTCACGGAAGTATCAAGCACCTCGCGAAGCAGTGCGAGGCCGACCCCCAACAGAAGGCCAACCATCAGGCCAAGCACTAGGTTCCGTTTGGGCTGCGGGGATACAGGTACTGTCGGCAGGCTCGCTGGATCAACGATGGTCGCCTTCACGGGCGCGCTCGACCCGTCGTCGGGAGTCTCGAGTTGGCGGATGAGGTCAACAAGGCCTTCGGCATATGCTTGCGCCTTTGCTTGCGCTGCCGCTGGGTCTGGATCTGTAACTGTCACCTCAAGATTGACCGTGTCAGGAACAACCTGGGCCGAAACCTGGCCACGGAGTTCACTCGGAGAAATGTCTAGGCCAAGATCGTCTATGACTGAGCTCGCGAGATCGGTGCTCTTTGTCACGAGGTCTGCGTACGACGTAACGCGCTGCACCGAGAACAATCCGCCCTGATAGACATCTGATGCGGTATCGCTCTGTTGGGTGGAAATGAACAACTGGGCGGTCGACGAATATTGGGGTGTCGCCAAAGCTGTATAGCCGGCAGCAGTCCCCAGGCCCACCACAGCCGTGACGACTACAACGATCCAGCGACGTCTAAGCACCCGCACGTAGTCACGGAATTCCACATGAGCTCCAGTCAGTCATCAGTCGACACCACTCTAGTCGTAGGGACTGCCCGACATGCGGGCGGTCGGGGCGGTCGGCAGATCCATCGGCCGAGCGAGGTCCTGGGTGCACAGTTCCTCCGTAGCCCTGCAGTCGGAGCAAGCGCGCCGGATGAACGGCGTGCACTTGACGGTGACCGACCGGGCGCAGGCATGCGCCAGATGACAGGGGCATCCTGGACCAGCGGTCGACTTGCGAGCCGACCGCCACACTTCCTTCGGCGGAACTCTCGACGAGCGCGAGCACTCGCGCGAAGTGTCGAGAGTGATTCACTCGGGTGGTGTCTTCGCGTGCGCGCCCGCACTTGTGCGCCCGGATGCACTCGCGGAATCGACGCGATAGTTCTGGAGTCGACCCCTCTCGGACGGGTCACCGCTGACCGCTGCCTACGCTCCGACGTGTGCTGATCGAGACTCCCGATCCTGCACTCGACGAAACGTACGAAGAAGGGCGGCTTGCGCAGGAAGTTCGAGCCACGCGTGCAGTGCCCAGGCCAGAAGAATGGAGCAGGCAAGACTAGCTGTTGCGGCGCCCACTCCAGCGGCACCGCGGTCCGGCACCCATTCGACGGCTAGGCGAAGCACCAACTGATGCACTAGGTAGAAGGCGAACGACCATTCGCCAAGACGTATGAGCCAACTCGTGCGGAGGAGAGCCAGCCCGGGTGACTCGCGCGCAACAGCGACGAGAACGATCAGGGCCGCAAAGACCGGAAGAAGGACGAAATTCGCGACCGCACGCGGGCAGATGGAAGCGACAGCGATCAAAGGGATCGCCGCGAGCATCCAAATGCCGAGCCAACGTCCAGGACGTCGAACCCTCACATCGGACCAACTCAGGATCATCAGTGCGAGAAAGATCCCGACAATGAACTCCGACGACCTGATGAGTGGGTTCACATATGCCTGAGCCGTGAACCCGAATGCCGCGAAGCCCACGTACAGCAGGGCACATGCCGCCACCCAGGCGATGGTCACCACCTTGACGACGCCAGGTCGTTGCCGATGAAGCACGAGGAATACCAGCGGGAAGGCCGCGTAGAACGCAAACTCAGTGGAGATCGACCAATCAACTCCGTTTACGGCGAATATCATCCCGTCCGACGGCGACCATGATTGCAGTGCGAACAGATGAATGACGACTTGCCAAACGGATGGCCTTGGATCCAAGATGCCAAGCATCTCGATGACGACGGCAAAGACCAAAACGGCAAAGTAGACAGGAAAGATCCGGGCAAAGCGCCGGAAATAGAACTCTCTGTTAGACCGCTCAGTTCTGTGAGACAAAGTAAGGACGAAGCCCGACAGTATAAAGAAGAACGATACTCCGTTGTAACCCCATGAAAACATGCTTGTGCCAACTAGACCGAGGTGTTCGGCATGATACGCAAAAACTAGGATGGCGGCAACGAACCGAAGGGACGTCAATTCGGCAATCCGCAGCGTCGATGATTGGTTTGTCGTCACCGAACGGGCTCCTGTGATCCCGAGCGCAGATTCTGCGTGCTGTGCCGCGAGCTTCCCAGGTGCAAAATTGCCAATGTTATCCCTATCGTGTATATGAGCCACCATGAAGCAAGGATGGTATTGGTACGAACTAGCACGATGGCGTACGAGGTGAACACTGCTGGAAGAACCAGCCTCGGGTTGCCCGGACTGGCAGACAGGAGCGCCTTCCCAACCGACGCGCTGAGCCATCCGAATAGAATAGTGCCGAGCGCAACGCCCAACAATCCGAAGTCAAATAGCAAGACCCCCGGGAGGCTAGCCACGGGACATGCCGACTGACCGCAGCCATTTCCTCCGAAAAGGCTTCCAAGAAGCTGATTGGAGTAGCCTTCGCTCACTGAAACTGGAAGCGGACGCGTGATGAATTCCAAAAATGTACCACGTCCATCGCCGTATGGAATCGTCACACCCAGGTGGGGGCCAACGTAGGCAATGTAGTCAAACATCTCAGTGTCATAGGACGTGAAGAACGACAGCAGCGTGTCGGACGCCCCTTGCTCCCGAAATACCCTAACCGTCGCCTCGATTACATTTTCGTTCGGGAGTCGCCCCCCAGCCGAACGCGTCAAAGGCAGGAGGAGCATGAAAACGCCCAGCGGGATGGCAACGCACCAATGCCACAGACGCAACCGCAGGCTCCGCGAGTACACCAAGCAGATTAGGGGGATCAGGAGAGCCGGAATCATGAAGCGACGGGTGCCCACCAAAGACAGTGTTGCGGCACAAGCGAGAACTGCGACTATGGCCGCGATAGCCAGAGAAGTTGGGATTCTTCGTTCCCGTGGCGCCACCGCAATAGACATGCCAGCGGCGATCGGGCCGGTCAACGGGAGTACAGAGAAGAGTTCCGGCAGAGATATGTCGAACTGGGCAGATCTTCCGCCAACTAGATTGACGACACCTTGAGCGCCCTGAGCTAGGAGTAGCGCTCCCAAGTAGGCCGCGATACCGGCGGCCGCCCACCGAACTGTCCAGCCCGCTCGCGCCGCGGCATCTGATGGCTCTCGCTGGTTCGAGCGACTCGAACCCCGGATCCCTTTGGAATGACGCGCGAAGAGGATTCCAACGGTCAGACCGCTGAGCGCGACGGCGCCAACCATCAGGCCAAAGTCGCGGCCAGCAAAGCTGACGGCGCGGCCGTGGAAGTTGACCATGTCCCCGCGTGTCAGCAATGGACGGACGCAGAAAATCGCCACTAGCATCAAGGATGCCTGTGTCTCGGGTAGGAGGACTCGTTGGAGCAGCGTTCCCCTGCCGGACAGGGAAACAACCAGAGCGACAACTCCTGCGATGCAGGAGGCAGCCAGAAGTGTGTCACTGAGCAACCGAAACCAGCCTCCTCGATCGGTACGACATGAGTGCTGCAGGAGAGAGGAACCAGATCGGATAAAGCAAGCCTGCCGCGATGGCCCCGCAGAGGAGCGCAGCGTAGGTGTCGGAGGACGAGGCGACTGCCACGTAGACGGTGAAGGTGCAGGACACCAGTCCGATTCGCGAAACCAGAACGACCCCGGAACGCCGGAGCGCACGAAGCGCGACTATGAACGGGCCAGCCATCGCCCCGCCAATGGCCAGCAACCCGTTCGCGACGAACGCTCGAAACAGGTCAGATGGATCCACGGCTTGGGCCAACCCCTGAACGATCGGGACCGCCAGCAGGAGAATCACTGTGAGTGCCACTGCGAGGGCGGTCAACCTGACGGAGTAGAACTGCGCTCTCCGCAGCGAACGAAGAACCTCGCGGGGATCGCTCGATGACCACGTCGCGCGCTCCGTTAGTTGCCTCAAGTTGATGGCCGTGAACAGTAGATTCATTGGGCCTATCAACGATTGGGCAAGTCGGAACGCCCCGACGCCTGGGGACGGGGCAACGGTTGCGATAACCAAGATCGGGAAGACAACCAAGGTCTGGCCGACTCCGAACTCCGCGAGCTGCGTTGCCGACTGACGTAGCCAGGACCGGTTGACGACGATCCTTGCGCCCGACTGCCTCCGACCGGTGACGAGCAGGACACCCGGAATGACAGAGACCGCAGACACCAAGGCAAATGCGACTGTCCCTCCCTTGTTCGCCAGCATTGGCCCAAACGAGAGAAGGAGAACAGCCATTCGTGCCACATCAGCGGACAGAAGGCTCGTATCGCGATCCGCGGTAATTTGCACGTGCCGCAGTGCGTCGTACGCGAGCACCAAGAACGTGCCTCCGGCGACCAGCGACGGCCCAGCGATACTTCCCAGGTAGGCCAGCGCGAACGCAAACTGCAAGCCAGTGCCGATGGTGAGTCCAGCTAAAATAGGAATGACGGGAAGTCTGTCCGCCTCGCGATATCGGCGCTCAACCAAACTTGGGTAGTAAATTCCTGCGCGCGCTGCACCAACTAAAGTGGTCTGCGAGAGAATGAGGACGCTGTAGCGCGTAAAAGACGACGAGGATAACTGGTGCGCTGCCCCTAGAACAGCCACCGCCGAACCGGCGCTATAGAAGGCCTGGCTTAAGGCAATTTTTTGCCCTGCGAGTCGCTTAAGAATACGTCCTGGCGAGCGTCGTGTTGCGATGTCAGCGCGATCCATCTTCGTCCAAGCCATCCAGGGCTGCGGAATGTTGGGCCCGTTGAGAATCGGACCGAAAACGCGCAGAAACGGATCTCGCTGGATTGCCGGCGACGACGCTAAATGCCGCAACGTCATTTATAACGACCGAACCGGCCGCAATTACCGCAGAATCGCCGATCGAGACACCAGATAGGATTATGGCGCCTGCTCCTATCCACACATCCCTTCCGATTGAGACGATGTCTCCGGCTTCCAGGTCGCGGTTTCCGATCCAGGTCGAACTCACAATCGGAGCCCCAACCTCGTGCATAGCGTGATCCCGCCTGCCGACCACGAGTACGCGACTTGCGAACAGGGTTCGCGCACCGATCGTCCCATTGGCCTCGATGATGCAACCGGGCCCGACCCTAGTTGAGTCGCCGATCTGTAATCCGTGAGTCGCCCGGATACTAACGCCGCGGCTAATTCGGACGTTTTGACCAAGTGAAACTGGTCCACTGACCGCTAGACGAGTCAATACTCGGCGGAGCGGTCTCTGAGCCCAACCTGGGATTCGCGACTGGCTGTCAACTTCATCTCCTGAGGTCACGCCAAGGCTCCAAGTCGCCGTCAGTGTCCAGATTTTCAAGCGCACTTACGATCCCGTTGGCCATCTTCTCAGCGGAATAGAGGGTGGAAACGAAGTTTGACAAGCCCTGACGGTCGATTTTCGCACCCTGAAGCTCCCGCAGACTCGTCGCGAGCGACTGTGCGGAATCCCCATCAAAGTAGCGAACGCCGCCCGACCTTTCGAGTTCAATCTCGGGGGCGTGCGGCTCGCCTGTCGGGACAAGGATCGGGACGCCGAAACCAATGCTCTGAGTTATGGAGAGTCCAGCATATCCCGGTGATACGGCGGCAAATGCCGATCGGTAGAGGAGATCCAGATCCGAGGTCTTATAGATCTCACCATGAAACCGAACGGCATCTCGCATGTCTCTTTTGTCGACCATTTCCTGCAATATCTGGAGTTCCGGCCCAGTCCCAACAATATCGAGCACCTGACCGGACTCATGTAGCTCCGATTGACAGAACGCGTCGATGAGAAGTGCGACCTTCTTTTCTTTCACGAGACGGCCGACGTAGATTATGGAGTTTCGCTGAAATGAGTCGGGCTCAGCGTGTATTGACTTTCGCGGATACAGTGCATTCGGCGCGACCCAGACGGGCTGCTTGGGCTCTAATTGTTGGATTCTCTCAGCGCTCGTGTAGTCGTATGCAACGTAGCCGTCAGCAAGTCTCCGCATGAAGTTCCGTAGTGGAACCGTACGTGCGGACTCGCCTCCACGGGGGAGTAGGTGACCCCAGACGAGCGTTCGCTTTCGGCTGAGGCGACGTGTGAGTAGGAAGATCCAAGCGCTGACGGAACGAGGATTGAGGTCGGTAATGAGGTTCTGCGCTCGCAAGGTCTTCCAGAAGGCGCCGGTCTGAAAGAGCAGGCGCCGTTGAAAGAGTGCATGATTTTTCACAGGTACAAAGTTTGGCGAGACTATACCTGTTCTAACCGTCTCAACCAGATGTGCTTCTCCGGCATAGTACGAAACTGAACTTCCTAATCTATCGTCAATTTGGTCTATACACGTCTGTCGATATGCCGGCAGGACAGCGAGATACAACGCGTTTCGGGTCCCCCTCACGAATCCTCCGGAAAAGGGGCGCTGTACAGGGTGCGAGTGAGCGCGCCGGCCTGTTGCGGGTCGGTTGTCCCACCATGCCAGCGACCGTGATCGACGCGGCGAATCTGGGAGGTCCACGGTTCTGGTGGTGCCGCCGATGTCGCACCCGTCACAGTACGTAACTGGTCGAACCTGTGTGCCTTCTGATCCAGCACTGGCAACATGCCGCGCTCGTTCAGCAAGGGAGCCCCCGGGGAGCGCGCGGTCATCAGCATGGCAGGATCGTACGGGAGTAGATCGTCAACCGAGAGGCGGAGTGGATGGAGTCACACCCGCTCCGAGTGCTTGTGGTGGGCTTGAACTATTCGCCAGAGCCGACTGGGATTGCCCCGTACACGGCGAAGCTCGCTGAAGGTCTCCAGCAGCGCGGTCACTCAGTGCGGGTGCTGACGACGTACCCGCATTACCCGCACTGGCGAGTCGCTGATGGCTACTCAGGATGGTCGAGCGCCGAGATCGCAGGTGGTGTCGAGATCCATCGCGCCCGGCACTATGTGCCGGCCCGTCCTACGAGCGCGCGGCGAATTCTGTCGGAGGTTTCATTTGGCGCTCGTGTCGTCGGCGCACGATGGGCTTGCCCAGACGTTGTGATCTGTCCGAGCCCAGCCCTCCTCAGCACGGCGATGACCTGGCTTCGGGCTGGTGTCCCGGGCGTTGGAGCGGCGACCGGCGTCATCGTGCAGGACCTGTACTCGGCCGGGCTAGGCGAAACAGGGGTCGGTGGTCGCCGGGCCGCAGATGCGATGTCGATTCTGGAGAGCTGGGTTCTACGCCGTGCCGACGGCGTGGTAGTCATCCACGACAGATTCAAGCAGCGGGTCCGGGAGGGACTCGGCGTGCCGGAAGACCGCGTTGATGTCATCCGGAACTGGACGCACGTCCCGGCGCTTGAAGTTCCGTTCGACCGGTCTGCCTTTCGGCACTCCATGGGGTGGGGAGACGAGACGATTGTGCTCCACACTGGCGCGATGGGCGCCAAGCAAGGGCTGGCGAACGTGGTGTCCGCTGCCCGCTTAGCTGAGTCGACCGGAGCGCCGATCAGATTCGTTCTGATCGGCGACGGCAAGGAGCGGACGGCATTGGAGGTCCAGGCGGGTGACTGTCGCGCGGTTGACATCCTCGATCCGCTGCCAGGCGACGACTTCGTGCGAGCATTAAGGGCGGCGGACCTTCTCCTCGTCAACGAGCTGCCTGGGCTCAACGAGATGGCAGTACCCAGCAAGCTCACCAGCTACTTCAGCGCCGGCGTCGCTGTCCTGGCGGCGACGAGCGAGGCGAGCACTACTGCTGGAGAGATCGCGGCCGCTGGTGCCGGAGTGCGGGTCGAGCCGGGCGATCCGGCAGTCCTCGTTAACGAGGTGTTGCGGTTGCGCGAAGATTCCGAGCAACGGCTAGAGATGGGCACGCGGGGTCCGGCGTACTGTGAAAGGCTTCTTTCGGAAGAAGCAGCCCTTGACGCATACGAAGCGTGGATACAGAAGCTGTACCGACGCAAGCAGGAGACCCAGAGATGACGAAGAAGGCCCTCATCACCGGCATCACGGGGCAGGACGGGTCGTACTTGGCCGAGCTGCTCCTCGGCAAGGGCTACGAGGTGCATGGCCTGATCCGGCGTGCGTCGACGTTCAACACGTCGCGAATTGACCACCTCTATCAGGACCCGCATGACCCGACGGCGAAGCTCTTTCTCCACTACGGGGACCTGTCCGACGGTGCCCGCCTCGTCACGCTGCTACACGAGATCGCTCCCGACGAGGTCTACAACCTCGCGGCGCAGTCGCATGTGCGCGTCAGTTTCGACGAGCCAGAGCACACCGGTGATACGACCGGTGTCGGTGCGATGCGGCTGCTCGAGGCAGTCCGAATGGCCGGCATTGACTGTCGCTATTACCAGGCTTCAAGCTCCGAGATGTTCGGCGCAACGCCGCCGCCTCAGGACGAGGAGACGCCCTTCTACCCGCGTTCGCCCTACGGCGCCGCGAAGGTCTACGCCTACTGGGTGACCAAGAACTACCGCGAGGGCTACGGCATGTTCGCGGTCAACGGCATCCTCTTCAACCACGAGTCTCCCCGTCGCGGAGAGACTTTCGTGACCCGCAAGGTGACCCGCGCAGTGGCCCGGATCCAGGCTGGCCTGGCCGACTACGTGTACATGGGCAACCTCGACGCCGTTCGCGACTGGGGCTACGCGCCCGAATACGTCGAAGGTATGTGGCGGATGCTGCAGGCCGACGAGCCGGACGACTACGTGCTGGCGACTGGTGGCAACTTCACCGTCCGCGACTTCGTAGTCACCGCGTTCGAGCACGCCGGGCTCGACTGGGAGAAGCACGTCAAGTTCGACGAGCGCTACCTGCGTCCGACCGAGGTCGACGCCCTGATCGGCGACGCTGGTAAGGCGGAGCGCAACCTCGGCTGGAAGGCGACCGTGCAGACCGACGAGCTGGCTCGGATCATGGTGGACGCCGACATCGAAGCGCTCACACACGCGGGACGTCCCTGGATCGACCAGGTGCGGCTCGGTGGCTGGCCGGAGTTCGGCGCCGGCGCATGACCGGCCCCGGTTCGTACGTCCTCGAGAAGGACGCGCCGTTCTACGTCGCCGGTCACCGGGGTCTGGTCGGTGGTGCGATCTGGCGTGCCCTCGAGGGGCGTGGTCACACCAACCTGGTGGGCCGGCCGTCGGCCGAGCTCGACCTCCTCGAACGCGATGCTGTCTTCGATTTCTTCGCGTCCGAGCGTCCTGAGTACGTCGTACTGGCCGCCGCGAAGGTCGGCGGGATCATGGCCAACAACACCTACCCGGTCGACTTCCTGTCCGAGAACCTGCGCATCCAGACCAACGTGATGGATGCAGCGCTCGAGCACGGAGTCGAGCGGTTCCTCTTCCTCGGCTCGTCATGCATCTACCCCAAGTTCGCGCCGCAGCCGATCAAGGAGGACACCCTCCTGACGGGTCACCTGGAGCCCACCAACGACGCGTACGCGATCGCGAAGATCGCGGGCATCCTTCAGGTACAGGCCGTGCGACGTCAGTACAACAGGCATTGGATCTCGGCCATGCCGACCAACCTCTACGGCCCGGGCGACAACTTCTCGCCGACCGGAAGCCACGTCCTCCCGGCGCTGATCCGCCGCTACGACGAAGCCCGAGAGGCCGGTCTGTCCTCCGTCACCAACTGGGGAACTGGCACGCCGAGGCGTGAGTTCCTGCACGTGGACGACATGGCTGCTGCTTGTGTATTCCTCCTCGAGAACTACGACGGACCCAGCCAGGTCAACGTGGGCGCCGGTCGCGATGCGACGATCAAGGAGATCGCCGCCGTTGTTGCCGAGGCAGTCGGCTACGAGGGCGACACCCAGTGGGACACCAGCAAGCCCGACGGCACGCCGCAGAAGCTGCTCGACGTGTCCTTCCTTCGAGAGATCGGCTGGGAGGCGCAGATCGGGCTGCGGGAGGGCATCGCGTCGACGGTCGACTGGTTCCGTGAGCACCATGGCTCGCTGCGTGAGGCGGGCTGACTCGGAGCAGTAGGTCCGGGGTTTCGAGGCTCAGGCGCCAGGGCGCCTTCGCACGTCAACCGCCGGCCGGCCGGTTAGGGCTGGTTCGCGCCTCAGCCTGGCGAACCATCGAAGACGCAAACGGCGGTTGAGCGGGATCAAGGTCCCGGCTCAACCGCCGTTGTCGTATGAGTGTCAGCTGCCGCTGTTGATCATCCCCGCGCCGACGGTCACGCCGGTCGCCTCGTCGATCAGGATGAACGAGCCCGTGGTGCGGTTCTTCGAGTACGGGTCGCACAGCAGGGGCACCGTGGTGCGCAGCTGGACGCGGCCGATCTCGTTGACGCCGAGCTCCTTGGTCTCCTGGTCGCGGTGCAGGGTGTTGACGTCGAGGCGGTACTGGATGTCCTTGACCAGGGCCCGCGCGGAGCGCGTGGTGTGCTTGATCGCGAGCTTCTGACGGGGGCGCAGCGGCTCGTTGGTCATCCAGCAGATCATCGCGTCGATGTCCTGCGAAGGCTTCGGCGCGTTGTTGGCGCGGGCGATCATGTCGCCGCGCGAGACGTCGACGTCGTCCTCGAGGCGGACGGTCACCGACATGGGCGGGAACGCCTCGGCGATCTCCTGGTCGAAGAGGTCGATGCCGGCGATCTTGGAGGTCATGCCCGAGGGCAGGACCACGACCTCGTCGCCGGGCTTGAGGACGCCGCCGGCCACCATGCCGCCGTACCCGCGGTAGTCGTGGTGCTCGTCGGACTTCGGGCGCACGACGTACTGCACCGGGAAGCGGACGTCGACCAGGTCACGGTCGGAGGCCACGTGGACGTGCTCGAGGTGGTGCATGAGCGTGGGACCGGAGTACCACGGCATGTTCTCGGAGCGGTTGACCACGTTGTCGCCGGCCAGCGCCGAGATCGGGATGACCTCGAGGTCCGGGATGTTGAGCTTGGTCGCGAACGCCGTGAACTCGGCGTGGATCTTCTCGTAGACGGCCTGGTCGAAGTCGACGAGGTCCATCTTGTTGACCGCGAGCACCAGGTGCGGGACCCGGAGCAGCGAGAGGATCACCGCGTGCCGGCGGGACTGCTCGGTCAGGCCCTGGCGGGCGTCGACGAGCACCAGGCCGAGGTCGGCGGTCGAGGCGCCGGTGACCATGTTGCGGGTGTACTGCACGTGACCCGGGGTGTCGGCGATGATGAACTTGCGTGCCGGGGTCGCGAAGTAGCGGTAGGCGACATCGATGGTGATGCCCTGCTCCCGCTCCGAGCGAAGCCCGTCGGTCAGCAGCGCCAGGTCGGTGTAGTCGTAGCCGCGGGACTGCGACGTCGCCTCGACGGCCTCGAGCTGGTCCTCGAAGATCGACTTCGAGTCGAGCAGCAGCCGCCCGATGAGGGTCGACTTGCCGTCGTCGACCGAGCCGGCGGTGGCGAAACGGAGCAGGTCCATCTGCTCGCTCTTGACGGTGGCCATCAGAAGTAGCCTTCCTTCTTCCGGTCTTCCATGGCTGCCTCGGAGAACCGGTCGTCGCCACGGGTGGCGCCGCGCTCGGTCACCCGGGCCACGGCGACCTCGTCGATGATCTCGTCGATGGTGCTGGCGGTGGACTCCACGCAGCCGGTGAGGGTCAGGTCGCCGACGGTACGGAACCGGATCGTGCGCTCCTCGACGGTCTCGCCGGAGCGCAGGGGGTTGTGCTCGCTCTCGCTCAGCAGCATGCCGTCACGCTCGAAGACGCGACGCTGGTGGGAGAAGTAGATGGAGGGGATCTCGATGCCCTCGCGGCCGATGTAGTCCCAGATGTCCAGCTCGGTCCAGTTGGAGATCGGGAAGATCCGCATGTGCTCGCCCTCGTGGAGCCGGCCGTTGTAGAGGCTCCACAGCTCGGGGCGCTGCATCTTCGGGTCCCACTGCCCGAACTCGTCGCGGTGGGAGTAGACGCGCTCCTTGGCGCGGGCCTTCTCCTCGTCACGCCGGCCACCGCCGAAGGCAGCGGTGAAGCCGCCCTCCTCGATCGCGTTGAGCAGGGTGCCGATCTGGAGGCGGTTGCGGCTGGTCTTGCCATCGTCGATGACGATGCCGTCCCTGATGGCCTCCTCGACGCTCGCCACGATCAGGCGTACGCCGAGCCGGTTGACCCAGTTGTCACGGGTGGCGAGCACCTCGGGGAAGTCGTAGCCGGTGTCGACCTGGAGAACCGGGAACGGGATCTTCGCCGGGTAGAACGCCTTCTCGGCGAGGCGCATCATCACGATGGAGTCCTTGCCGCCCGAGAACATCAGGACGGGCTTCTCGAACTCAGCCGCGACCTCGCGGAAGATGTGGATCGACTCCGCTTCCAGCTGGTCGAGCTGACTCAGCCGGTAGTCGGTGTGGGTCTGGGTCATGACGGTCGGAAAACCTCTCCTCGGGACAAGCAGCCCACATCGTAGCGATCAGGCAGCGCTCCGGACGAAGCACCGACCAAGTCGAGTGACGTGCTTCACTTTACCCATGACGGATGCGTGAATCTTTCCGGTCTCATCGGAGAGCGCGGGATCTACCGCTTAGCCTCGTCTCGTGAAGATCGCTATTGCCGGCCTGGGGTACGTGGGGCTCTCCAACGCCGTCGTGCTCGCCCAGCACCACGATGTCTGGGCGATCGACCTCGACCCGGGTCGCGTCGATCAGGTGAACCGGCGCGAGTCGCCGATCGAGGACGCGGAGCTCGAGGAGTACCTCGGCAGCCGTGAGCTCCACCTGACCGCAACGCTCGACCGGAGCCAGGCCTACGGCGAGGTGGACCTGGTCGTGGTGGCCACGCCGACCGACTACGACCCACGGACCAACAAGTTCGATACCTCGTCGGTCGAGGCGGTGGTCCGCGACGTCCTCGCGATCGCGCCGGCGGCGACGATCGTCATCAAGTCGACGGTGCCGGTGGGCTACACCGCGGGGCTGCGCGCGGAGCACCCGGATGCCGCGATCCTCTTCAGCCCGGAGTTCTTGCGTGAGGGCCGCGCTCTCTACGACAACCTGCACCCCTCACGGATCGTCGTCGGCGACCGCAGCGCGGCCGGGAAGATGTTCGCCGAGCTGCTGGTCGAGGGCGCCGAGTCGACCGACATCCCGGTGCTGCTGACGGACTCGACGGAGGCGGAGGCGATCAAGCTCTTCGCCAACACCTACCTGGCGCTGCGGGTCGCCTACTTCAACGAGCTGGACACGTACGCCGCGACGCACGGCCTCGACAGCGCCCAGATCATCGAGGGCGTCGGACTGGATCCTCGGATCGGCGGTCACTACAACAACCCGAGCTTCGGCTACGGCGGCTACTGCCTGCCCAAGGACACGAAGCAGCTCCAAGCGAACTACCGCGAGGTCCCCCAGAATCTGATCAGTGCGATCGTCGACGCCAACACCACCCGCAAGGACTTCATCGCTGCCGACATCCTGCGCCGAGAGCCGCGGACCGTCGGCATCCACCGGCTGATCATGAAGTCCGGCTCCGACAACTTCCGGATGTCCTCGATCCAGGGCGTGATGAAGCGGATCAAGGCCAAGGGGGTCGAGGTCGTGATCTACGAGCCCAACCTCGAGGAGGACTCGTTCTTCAACTCCGAGGTCATCCGTGATCTCGAGGAGTTCAAGGCGCGCGCCGACGTGATCGTCGCCAACCGGCGCACCGACCTGCTCGACGACGTGGCCGAGAAGGTCTACACGCGCGACATTTACGGTCGCGACTGAGTCGATTCGGCCGACGGGGGCGGTGGCGGGCCGTACTCCATCCGGTCGAGCTCGGTGACGGTCGGCGCGCCGTACATCGGCAGACCCTCGGTCTTGCGGATCAGGCCCCAGATCAGGGGGACGAGCACGAGCATCGCCAGGCCGATCAGGGCGATCAGCACCGGGTGCGTCTCGTCCTTGCCCAGCGGCGCCCAGCCCGACTTGTCGAGCAGCGCGACCCCGGACATCGTCAGCACGATCACGATGCCGCGACGGATGATCGACTGCGGCACGCGCGGGGCGATCCGGCTGCCGAGCATGGTGCCGGGCGTCGACCCGAGCACGAGCGGGATCAGGATCGACCAGTCGAGGCCGTTGATCGCGATGTTGGAGATCGCCGCGGCGAGCACCAGGGGCACGGCCTGGACGAGGTCGGTGCCGACCAGCTTCACCGCCGACAGGCCCGGGTAGAGCATCAGCAGCGCGATCATGATGACCGAGCCCGAGCCGACGCTGGTGATGCCGACGAGCAGGCCGCCCATCGCGCCGACCAGCAGGGTCGCGAGCGGGCGGATGTGCGGGTCCGGGTCGGCGTCCGGCTGTCCGCCGCGCACGCGACGCAGGTTGATGTAGAGGCGCAGGGCGTACGTCGAGGCGGCGAAGAGCAGCGCGAACCCGATGCAGGTCTTCAGCAGGTTGTCGAGGGACTCGGGCTCCTGCCCCGCGATCCGGTGGATGATCCACGGCCCGAGCAGCGCCATCGGCACGGACCCGACGATCAGCCACTTCGCGAGGCGGTAGTTGGGCGAGCCCTCGCGGGCGTGCACCGCGGCGCCGCCGGACTTGTAGATGGCCGCGGCCGTCAGGTCGGCGGTCACGACCGTCGCGGCGTCGCCGACGCCGAGGAAGATCAGCGCCGGGGTCATCAGCGCGCCGCCACCCATGCCGGTGAGGCCCACGATCACGCCCACGAAGAAGCCCGCGGCGAGGATCGAGAAGAAGGTGGTCGTGATCAGGTCGTTCATGCGCGCAGTCTCCTCGCGTCGGCGAGAGCCGGGACGACGGCGCGCAGGAGGTCCTGGAGCTGGTTCGCGCACGCCTGGGCGGCCTCGGGGCCGCGACGGTAGGGGTCGGGTACGTCGAGGGCGGGGTCGGCCGGGCCGCGGTGCTCGCCCGCATGATCGAGCAGGTCCCGGCCGGCGAGGTCGGTGGCCCGTGCCGCCTCGGCGAACTGCCCGAGGGTGAAGACCTTGCGGAAGGCGCCGGGGTGGTCGTCGAGGATGAACTGCCGGTGCGTGTGCTCCGCGGTCAGCACCAGGTCGGCGTCGCGCAGCAGGGCGGCGGTGAGCGGCCGGCTGCGGAAGGCGTCCCGGTCGTCGGCATCGAGCAGCTGGGCCATCTCGGTGTCCATCGCGCTGTCGCGGAAGCCGTGGGTGCCGGCGCTGCTGAACGTGACCTGCGCGTCCGGACCGGCGACCTGGCGGGCGAAGAGCTCCATGTAGGGCGAGCGGCAGATGTTGGCCGTGCACACGAAGAGCACGTTGAGGGGGGCGGCGGCGTGGGGTGGTTTCGAGACAGGCGCTAGCGCGCCTTCCTCAACCACCGTGCCTGCGGCTTCGTCGACCACCGTGCCGGCCGTCAGGTCGAGGTAGCCGCTCTCCGCCAGGGCGTCCAGGACGTCGTCGAGGGCGTCGTCGATGGTGCGGCCGGTGGTGTCGACGCGGACGTCGGCGTCCTCCGGCTCCTCGTACGGCGAGGAGATGCCGGTGAACTCGGGGATCTCGCCGCGGCGCGCCTTGGCGTACATCCCCTTGCGGTCGCGGCGCTCGCACTCCTCGAGCGGCGTGGCGACGTGGACGAGGAAGAAGGCGCCGCCGGCGTCCTCGACCATGGCGCGCACCTGCTGCCGGGTCTCGTCGAACGGGGCGATCGGGCTGCACACCGCCAGTCCGCCGTGCCGTGAGATCTCGGCCGCGACCCAGCCGATCCGCCGGATGTTGGTCTCGCGGTCCTGCTTGGAGAACGTGAGCCCGGCGGAGAGGTGCCGGCGTACGACGTCGCCGTCGAGGCTGGTGACCGAGCGCGCGCCCTGCTCGAGGATGCGGTCCATCAGCGCCCGGGCCAGCGTCGACTTGCCGCTGCCGGAGAGGCCCGTGAAGAAGAGGACCAGCCCTTGGTCCGCGGGCTCGGGGCGGGCCTGGTCGATGATCGCCTGGATGCTCGCAGGCGAGGGCGACGTCGAGTCGGGCACCCCGATGACCGGGTCCGGGCCCGCGTAGTTGGCCACCACCTGCAGCCCGAGGGAGTGGTCGGCTCCCGCGTCGCCGTGCGACGCGAGCGGCACCGCCACGACGACGGCGTCGGGCAGCAGGTCGGCGGCGGCCAGGGTGGCCCGGATCAGGTCGGTCGCCGGCAGCTCCGGCGTCCCGGTGCCGACGAGGGCGAGGAGCAGGACCGGTCCGGCGGCTCCCAACACCGCGAGCTCGTCCTCGGTCAGCGCGTCGACGAGTGGTACGACGGTGCGCCCGGCGTGCTGCTCGCGGGTCTGGGCGGGGGACAGGTAGAGGCGCCGGAACGGGCCGTACTGCGCATGGGTGAGCGGCGTGACCGCGCCGCCCGGGACGCTGACCCGTGCGAGAGGGAGCCCTTCGGGGTCGACGATCTCGACCGCGCCGGCCGCCTCGGCCGTCGCGGAGACCTCGGAGGGGAGGGCGAGCGTGACCGGGCTGCCGGGCTCACCGAAGGACGTGGTCGGCGCCAGGGCCCCGCTCGCCAGGAGCTCGAGGTCGTCGAGCTCGCGGGGCGTGGGGCAGTACTGCGGTGGGGCGGGGGTCGGCACGGGCGCAATCCTGCCATTCCCAGTGAAGTTAATCTGCACCCATGTCTAACCCCGAGGCCCCTGCGCCGGTCGTCGTGGCGGAGCTCGTCCGGTCCGGCTTCGTCGAGGGCCACCACCACGGCTCCGTCGTCGCGCTGGACCGGGACGGGCACGTGGAGTGGACCGTCGGGAGCACCGACCAGCCGATCCTGCCGCGCTCGAGCAACAAGCCGCTCCAGGCGCTGGCGATGGTGCGTCTCGGCCTCGACCTGCCGCCCGAGCTGCTCGCCCTGGTGTGCGCGTCGCACTCGGGGGAGCCGTTCCACCTCGACGGCGTACGCCGGATCCTCGCGTCCGCCGGGCTGGACGAGAGCGCGCTCCAGACCCCGCCCGACTACCCGCTGGAGGACGCCGAGTGGCACGCCGTCGTCGCCGCCGGCGGCGAGCGGACGCCGCTACAGATGAACTGCTCGGGCAAGCACGCGGGGATGCTCGCCACCTGTGTCGTCAACGGCTGGGACATCGAGACCTACCTGGCGCCCGACCACCCGCTACAGCGGGCGATCCTGGCCACTGTCGAGGAGGTCACCGGAGAGCCCGTCGCGGTCGTCGCCGTGGACGGGTGCGGTGCGCCGCTGCTCTCCACCTCGCTCGTCGGCCTCGCGCGCGCCTTCCGGACCCTGGCGGTCGCCGAGGACGGGCCTGAGCAGCGGATCGCCGACGCGATCCGTGCGCATCCCGAGTGGGTCTCGGGCACGCGTCGGGACGAGCGGGCGCTGCTCGCGGCGATCCCGGGTGCGATCGGGAAGGCCGGTGCCGAGGCGTGCTACGCCGTGGCGCTGCCCGACGGCCGGGCGTTCGCGCTGAAGATCGACGACGGCGGCGCCCGCGCGCGACCCGTGGTGATGGCGGCCGCGCTCGAGCGGGCGGGCATCGACGACGACGCCGTACGCCAGACCGGCGATGCGCCTCTCCTCGGCGGCGGTGCGCGGGTCGGCGAGATCCGCGCCGTCCTTTGAGGTCCTAGACCGCTATCGAGCCGCCGTTGGTCGAGCAGCGAGCGCCAGCGAGCGTCGTCGAGACCCCGGAGGTCGGGCGCCGTCGTCGGGTGCGGGGGACTCGACAAGCTCGACCACCGGTTTCGCTCGACCATCGGTTTCGCTCAACCGGGTCCTACTGCTGTGACAGGCTTTGGTGGTGACGAGACGCGCGCTGATCACCGGGATCACCGGTCAGGACGGCTCCTACCTCGCTGAGTTCCTGCTCGACAAGGGCTACGTGGTCCATGGCCTGCGGCGACGGTCGTCGTCGTTCAACAGTGCCCGGATCGAGCACCTGTACCGCGACCCGCGGGACCCGGAGGCCCGGCTGTTCTTCCACTACGCCGACTTGACCGACGAGTCCCGCCTGATCCGGCTGCTGCGCCGCATCCAGCCCGACGAGATCTACAACCTGGCCGGGCAGTCCCACGTCGGTGTGAGCTTCGACGAGCCCGAGTACACCGGCGACACCGTCGGGCTAGGGGCCGTGCGCCTGCTCGAGGCGATCCGGACTGCCGAGCTCGACTGCCGCTACTACCAGGCGTCCAGCTCGGCGATGTTCGGCAACGTGCCGGCACCGCAGAGCGAGGACACCGCCTTCCGACCAGCGTCGCCGTACGGCGCGGCGAAGGCTTACGCCCACTGGACGACCGCGACCTACCGGGAGGGCTACGGCATGTTCGCGGTCAGCGGGATCCTCTTCAACCACGAGTCGCCGCGGCGGGGCGAGACGTTCGTGACCCGCAAGGTCAGCCGGGCGGTGGCGCGCATCCAGGCCGGCCTCGCCGACTACCTCTACATGGGCAACCTCGACGGCGTGCGCGACTGGGGCTACGCGCCGGAGTACGTCGAGGGGATGTGGCGGATGCTGCAGGCCGACGAGCCGCGCGACTACGTGCTCGCCACGGGCCGCAGCTACACCGTCCGCGACTTCGTCATTGCGGCGTTCGAGCACGCCGGGCTCGACTGGGAGAAGCACGTCCGCACGGATGAGCGCTACCTGCGGCCGACCGAACCCTCTGCGCTGATCGGTGATGCGGCCAAGGCCGAGCGCGAGCTCGGCTGGAAGGCGCAGATCTATGGCAAGCGGCTCGTGGAGATCATGGTCGACGCCGACGCCGCCGCACTCGAGCACGAGGGGAATCCCTGGGTCGACCGACCTATGAGCTGGCCCCGTCCCTGAGGTGTGTCAAGAAGGAACGCTCGCGACGGCCAACGTGCCCTCGCCCTCGAGGGAGATCGGCCCGTCGGCGTGCGGGACGAAGAGGGTCTGGCCCCGACGCATCTCGTGGCGCGCGTGCGCGCTGGTCACGGCGACCTCGCCATCCAGGCAAAGCGCCGTACGCGGCCCCTCGGCCGGCAGCCGGTCGCCGGGCTCGCGCGCGACGGTGAGCTCGAACTCCGCGACCGGAGGCCGGTAGACCAGCGTGTTGGTGGTGAGCGCCTGCGGCTCCCACAGCGGCGCCGGCATCGGCGTGAAGTTGGCGATGTGCAGCAGCTCGTCGACGTCGACATGCTTCGGGGTCAGGCCGGCCCGTACGACGTTGTCGGATGCCGCCATGATCTCGACGCCGAACCCCGAGCTGTAGGCGTGCACGACGCCGGCGTCGAGGAACATCGCCTCGCCAGGCGAGAGCACGACGTGGTTGAGCAGCAGGGTGACCAGGACGCCGGGATCCGCCGGGTATTTCTTCGCGAGCGACGCGGTCTGGGCGAAGAGCCGTGTGCTCTCGCGCTCGACGCTAGCCCGGTCGAGGTACATCCGGCCCGGCGTACGAAACTTCTGGTGGCCGACTGCCTCGGCCGCTGAGGCCGCGGCGGCGATCTCGCCGACCAGCTGTTGGAGTTCGTCTCCGTGCTGCTCGAGGATCTCGCTGACCACGGTGTGCAGCGCCTGGAACGGCGGTGCGGTCTCGAGCTCCTTGGCGACGCGGTCGGCCCAGGGGTGCTCGAGGAGGCGCAGGATGCGGACGGTCTTCTCGACGTCGCGGAAGCCGGCCATGCCCTCGAACCGGGTGATCGCCACGATCATCTCGGGCTTGTGGAAGCAGTCCTGGTAGCTGCGTTCGGTGGCACCGACGGGGATGCCGGCCTGGTTCTCGAGCTCGAAGCCCAGGGCGGCGCGCTGCGAGGTGGGGTGCACCTGGAGCGACAGCGGCTCGGCGGCGGCCAGCGCCTTCATGAGGTAGGGAAGCCGGGGGCCGAAGGTCTCACGCACCTGCTCGCCAAGCGCAGCGTCTTCGTGGTCGCGGATGTGGTCGTCGAGCCGCGTGCCGTTGTCCAGCACCGCGGGATCGCCTGGGTGGGCGCCGACCCACATCTCCGCCTGCGGGCGGCCGTCAGCAGGCGTGCCGAGGAAGCGGGGGATCAGGCTCGTCGATCCCCACGCGTAGTCACGCGTCACGCACGTCAGGTGCTCCACACATCGATCGTAGGACCGTCGGGCGCAGGGCCGCCGCGTTTGTGGGCGACTTGTTGACGACCTGTGGGGATGCCGTGCTTGCTGTTGCACGCGCGTAACTCTCAGATGTGGAAGGACTCACACTCCGCCTGCTTGCAAACTGCTAGCACCTGCAAGCACAGTGGGGGCATGGCAATGGGCAAGGTCGGCAACGCCGTCGAGACCCTCGGCGACTACCTCAAGGAGCAGCGCGTCAGCGCACAGCTCTCCTTGCGGCAGCTCGCCGAGCAGGCCGGCGTGTCCAACCCCTACCTGAGCCAGATCGAGCGCGGACTGCGCCGGCCATCCGCACAGGTCCTGCAGCAGCTCGCCAAGGCACTGCGCATCTCCGCCGAGCAGCTGTACGTGCGTGCGGGGATCGTCAGTCCCGAGGCGGGCGTCGGCGGCTCCGTCGAGCTCGCGATCCTCGGCGACTCCGCGCTCACCGAAAGACAGAAGCAGTCACTGCTCGACGTCTACACGTCGTTCCTCGCCCTCAACGGGACGACGACCCAACCGAAGGAGTAGCACCATGGCGAAGTTCGCCCTGCCCACCCTTGACCTGCCCGCCGAGGCCACCCGCCCGCTGTACGCCGCTGCCGGCGCCACCGATCTCGTCGTCGGCTACGTCCGCGACGCGTACGCCGACCTGCAGAAGCAGCTCGCCGACGTCCAGAAGGACGTGCAGACCCGCATCTCGTCCTTCGAGTTCGAGCCGAAGGCCCTGCGCGACCAGGCCGTCACCGTCCTGGCCACCCAGATCGACGCGCTGTCGAAGGACGCCAAGTCGAGCCGCGAGGCCATCGAGAAGCGCGTGGCCGAGCTCCAGGCCGAGGCCGCAGGCCTCCCGGCGACCGTGACGGCGACGTACGCCGACCTCGCCAAGCGAGGCGAGGTCCTGGTCGGCCGGATCCGCACCCAGGAGTCGACGAAGGCCACCGCCACTGCGGCCAAGACCACGACGGCCAAGGCCAAGACGACCCAGACGCAGGCCACCAAGGCCGCGAAGAAGACGTCGACGACGGCCAAGAAGTCGACGAAGTCGACCGCGAAGAAGGCCACCTCGACGGCGAAGAAGACCTCGACCGCGCCGAAGAGCAGCGCCAAGGCGACCACCACCGCGGCGAAGAAGACCGCGACGGCTGCTGCCGCCGCGACGACCGACGCCGCTGCCAAGGTCGGCGACTGATCGATCGCTCCACTGCGAAGGCCGGCGACCCTGGAGGTCGCCGGCCTTCGTGCGTGATGTGGTGTCGACGCAGGACTTCGTCCTTCCTCGACCATCGGTCCCCGTAGGCTGTGCCGCGTGATGACGGTCCTCAACCTCGAGTACGGCTTCATGACGATCGTGGCGCTCGTGCTGCTCGTCGTGAAGATCTTCGCGTTCGTGAACTCGCTGCTCTGGTCGTCCGAGTCCTACACGGCGGCCGGCAAGCTGACCAAGCCGGCGTGGACGATCATCCTCGGCCTGGGCGCCGTCGTGCAGTTCGTCTTCCCGGGTGTCATCAATCTCCTCAACCTGGCCTTCACGATCGCGGCGTTCGTCTACCTCGCGGACGTGCGGCCGGCGCTCGCGAGTCTCACCCGTCGGCGCTGAGGTACCGCTCCAGCGCCACCGTGGCGTCCTCCGGGACGAACCCGGTCGCCTCGATCTTGGCCAGGCTCATCGCGCTGTTGAGCGGGCGCGGTGAGGCCTCGGGCTTGTCGGCGAAGTACTCCGCGGTGGTCGTCGAGGCCACGTCGGCCTCGTCGCGACCAGAGAGCCGGAAGATCGTCCGAGTGATCTCGGCCCAGGACATCACCGGGCCGCCGTTGCTGAGGTTGTAGGTGCCGTGTGCGGCACCGGTGTCGACCAGGTGCCGGGTGGCACGCGAGAGCTCGGTCGTGAAGGTCAGCCGTCCGACCTGGTCGGACACCACGCTGGGGGAGACACCGTTGTCGGCGAGCCGCTTCATGGTGCGCACGAAGTTGTTGCCCTCACCGATCACCCAGGAGGTGCGGAGCAGGTAGTGCTTCGAGGAGGTCCCGACCGCGATGTCGCCGGCGGCCTTGGTCTGGGCGTAGACGCCCAGTGGGGACAGCGGCTCGTCCTCGGTGTGCTCGTCGGCGGTGCCGTCGAAGACGTACTCCGACGAGTAGTGGACCAGTGTGAAGCCGTGCTCGCGGGAGAGCCCCGCCAGGGTCGCGGGTGCGCCGGCGTTCGCCGCCCACGCCGTACGGCGCCCCTCGGGCGTCTCGGCCGCGTCGACGGCCGTGTAGGCCGCGGCGTTGAGCACGAGCGCGTACTCGTGCCACGGCCAGGCGGCGACAGCCTCGGCGTCGGTGACGTCCAGCTCGTCCAGATCGACCAGGTCCGAGCCCGGGAAGTCGACCTGCAGCGCGCGGCCGAGCTGGCCGCGGCAGCCGATGATCAGCGTCTTCTTCGGCTGCATCCGCTCCGCAGCGTCGAGCGACGGGTTGTTGAGGTCCTTCTCCGAGATCTCCGCCTCGTCGAGCGGGATCGGCCACGGGATGGCCGCGGTGGCGTCGGCCAGGTCGAGCGCCGGGTAGGGCGTCGCCGGGCGCCAGTGCTCGTTGACCAGGTAGGAGTAGGTGACGCCGTCCTCGAGCGTCTGGTAGCTGTTGCCGACGCCTCGTGGCACGAAGACCGCGGTGGCCGGGTCGAGCTCGACGGTGTAGACGGCGCCGAACGTGTCGCCCTCACGCATGTCGACCCAGGCGCCGAAGGCGCGGCCGTTGGCGACGGAGACGAACTTGTCCCACGGCTCGGTGTGGATGCCGCGCGTGGTGCCGCGCTTGGCGTTGAAGGACATGTTGTTCTGCACCGGGCCGAAGTCCGGAAGGCCGAGCGCGACCATCTTCTCGCGCTGCCAGTTCTCCTTGAACCAGCCGCGGGCGTCCTCGCGCAGGTCGAGCCGGAGGACGACCAGGCCGGGGATCGGGGTCGTCTCGAGGGCGGGGAGCGACATCACTGGCCCTTCGCGGCGTACGACGCCTCGACCGCGTCCTTGTGGGGGCGCCACCAGGCCTCGTTGGCGACGTACCAGTCGATCGTGGCCTGCAGGCCGGCGTCGAAGTCCTGGTACTGCGGCTGCCAGTCGAGCTGGTGGCGGAGCTTGCCGGACTCGATGGCGTAGCGGCGGTCGTGGCCGGCGCGGTCGCGAACGAACTCGATGTCGTCCGCGCTGCGGCCGAAGTGACGCAGGATCGCCTGCACGACCTCGAGGTTGTTCTTCTCGCCGTCGGCGCCGATCAGGTAGGTCTCGCCGATCTGGCCGCGCTCCAGGATCGCCAGCACGGCCGACGAGTGGTCCTCGGTGTGGATCCAGTCGCGGACGTTGAGTCCGTCGCCGTAAACCCGCGGCCGGCGGCCGTCGATGACTTCGGTGATCTGCCGGGGGATGAACTTCTCGATGTGCTGCCAGGGCCCGTAGTTGTTGGAGCAGTTGGAGATCGTGGCTCGGACGCCGAACGAGCGGACCCACGCCCGGACCAGGTGGTCGGAGCCTGCCTTCGAGGCGGAGTACGGCGAGGACGGGTTGTAGGGCGTGTCCTCGGTGAAGCGCTTGGGGTCGTCCAGCTCGAGGTCGCCGTACACCTCATCGGTCGAGACGTGGTGGAAGCGCTTGTCGTGCTTGCGGGCGGCCTCGAGCAGCGTGAAGCTGCCGACGATGTTGGTGCGGATGAACGGGCCGGGGTCCTCGAGGCTGTTGTCGTTGTGCGACTCCGCCGCGTAGTGCACGACCGCGTCGACGCCTGCGACCAGCGGCTCCACGACTTCGGGCTCGGCGATGTCGCCGACGACCAGCTCGACGCGGTCCGCGGGCAGCCCGTCGAGGGACTCCTGGGTCGCGGCGTACGTGAGCTTGTCCAGCACCGTCACGTGGGCGTCGGTGTTGGCCACGACGTGGTGGACGAAGTTGGAGCCGATGAAGCCGGCTCCGCCGGTCACGAGGATGCGATCCATGGCCACGATCCTAGGAGGCGCCGACCCGGCACATAGGATGCGGGCCATGCGAGGGATCATCCTGGCCGGTGGGACCGGCTCCCGGCTGCACCCGATCACCCTTGCGGTGAGCAAGCAGCTGATGCCGGTCTACGACAAGCCGATGATCTACTACCCGCTCTCGACGCTCATGCTCGCCGGCATCCGCGACGTCCTGGTCATCACGACGCCGCACGAGGCCGAGCAGTTCGTTCGGCTTCTGGGCGACGGCAGCCAGTTCGGCATCTCGATCACCTACGCGGTGCAGCCGAGCCCCGACGGCCTGGCCCAGGCGTTCGTGATCGGCGAGGAGCACATCCGCGGCGAGGTCGCGGGGCTGGTGCTCGGTGACAACCTGTTCTACGGGCCAGGACTGGGGACCCAGCTCGCCCGCTTCGGCGACCTGCGGGGCGCGGCGGTCTTCGGCTACCGGGTCGCCGACCCGACGGCGTACGGCGTCGTCGAGTTCGACGAGGAGGGGCGGGCGCTCTCCCTGGAGGAGAAGCCCGAGAAGCCGAAGAGCAACTACGCCGTGCCCGGCCTCTACTTCTACGACCAGACGGTCGCCGACCGCGCCAAGGTCCTGCAGCCCTCGGCGCGTGGCGAGCTCGAGATCACCGACCTGAACCGCACCTACCTGGACGAGGGGACGCTGCAGGTCGAGGTGCTGCCGCGCGGTGTCGCCTGGCTCGACACCGGGACGATCGACGACCTCAACGAGGCCGGCAACTACGTCCGGGCGATCGAGCACCGGCAGGGCTTCAAGATCGGCTGCCCCGAGGAGGTGGCCTGGCGCAACGGGTTCCTCACCGATGCCGAGCTCGCGAAACTGGCCGAGCCGCTCGTGAAGAGCGGCTATGGCGCCTACCTGCTCGGGTTGCTCGACGACTGAACGTCGAAGGGCCGGTCAGTAGGCGCCGCGCGACCCGAAGACGGCGCCCAGTGTGCGAGCAAGGATCGACAGGTCCTGGAGCATCGACCAGTTGTCGACGTAGTAGAGGTCGAGGCGGACCGCCTCGGCCCAGGAGAGGTCCGAGCGGCCGGAGACCTGCCACAGTCCGGTCATCCCGGGGCGGACCCGGAGGCGACGGAGCACGTCGGCCTCGTAGCTGGCTACCTCGCGAGGCAGGGGCGGACGGGGGCCGACCAGGCTCATCTCGCCGCGCCACACGTTGAAGAGCTGGGGCAGCTCGTCGATGGAGTAGCGGCGCAGCCACTTGCCGGGGCCGGTGATGCGCGGGTCGTCGGCCATCTTGAAGAGGCCGGCCTCGTGCCCGGTCTGGGCGTACAGCTCGGCGAGCCGGGCCTCGGCGTCGACGACCATGGTGCGGAACTTCAGGCAGCCGAACTGCTCGCCGTCGCGGCCGGTGCGGGTCTGCTTGAAGAAGACCGGGCCGCGGTCGGCGACCTTGACCCGCAGGGCGGCGTACGCCATCAGCGGGGCGAAGGCGACGATCAGGAGCGACGAGCCGACCACGTCGAAGAGCCGCTTGCCCCAGCGGGCCGCGTCGGTCGCACGCGGCGGGTCGATGTGCATCAGGGGCAGCCCGCCGACCGGGCGCACCTTGATGCGCTCGCCCGAGACGTCGGTGACGCTCGGGGCGACGACGACCTGCACGTCGGCCTTCTCGAGGTCCCAGACGATCCGGCGCAGCTGGCCGGCCGAGGTGAGCGCGCCGCCGGCGAAGAAGACGAGGTCGGCGTCGGACGCCGTGATCACCGAGGTCGCCTGCTCGCAGGCGCCGATGATCGGGATGCCGGAGGCCGTCTGCTCGCGCAGGTCGCTGGCGGGCACCAGGGCGCCGGAGACGTGGTAGCCGAGCCAGGACTCGCGGTGCAGCACGGCGGCGATCTCGTCGACGTGGCTGGGGGACCCGGCGATCAGGACGCGGTACTGCAGCTTGCCCTGCCGCCGCGCCCGGTGGACGGCCTGGCGCAGCACCCAGCGGCCGACGAGCAGTGCCGGGATGCCCAGGCCGAAGGCGAGCAGGAAGAAGCCGCGCGAGAGCTGGAACTTGGCGAGG
Source organism: Nocardioides sp. Root1257 (assembly GCF_001425175.1). Taxonomy (GTDB): domain Bacteria; phylum Actinomycetota; class Actinomycetes; order Propionibacteriales; family Nocardioidaceae; genus Nocardioides. The sequence continues at coordinate 294,714 of NZ_LMDV01000008.1, forward strand.
TAGCAGCCGACCCCGAGCAGGCCGGCGGTCACGATGCTGGCGTTGAAGACCCGCTTGTACTCATCCGTGCCGGCGCCGAAGACGTCGTCGCGGTAGCCGCCGAAGGTCGCGATCACCAGCAGCCAGGCGAGCAGGATCAGGGGGCCGACGACCTGGGCGGCGTCCGTGACGTCCGCCGAGCTGTCGAAGAAGTCGAGGCGCTGGCGGCCGAGGACGGCGAGCACGAAGACGCCGGTCATGATCGCCAGGTCGAGGATCAGGGCGGAGACCGGCAGGTAGCGGAGTGCGCGACTAGGAGGTCCGAGTGTCCTCGTCCTCTTGACCGAAAGAAGCGTCATACCAGTCCCCATGCCGTACCCCGAGTCGAGTGGTGTCGCACCCGGAGCCCCCCGTGATCCACCAGGCTGAACTCTGCCTGATGGAGCGCTCATGCGCAGCCGATTGACCAAACGGTAGGACGCGTTTGTTACGTCCGAAGCAAGGACGTGCGTCCGTGGGATTTCTGACGCGCATCTCCCGGATGACTTGGCTGGTTCGGAGTGGTTTATGGGGTCGTGATGGTGGTCACAATGCGTGCATGACCCTCGTGCTGGTGGTCCTTCTCGGGGCCGCGCTGTGGTTCCTGGCCCCCCTGCCGTTCGCGGTCGCCGTCGGACGATCGTTCCGGGCGAGCGAGGACGAGGCGGCGGTCCAGGAGATCGTCCGCGACTACGACGCCTCGAGCGTGTGATCCTCGACCCCGACGCTGTGCTCGAAGAGCGGCCAGGCGCGGGAGTCCTCCGGGTGCAGGTCCATCGACGCGCACCACTCCTCGAACGGGGTGGACAGCGACTCCGCGTCGCCACTGCCGGCTGAGAACACCAGGATCATGCTTGTGTCATCGGCGTCTCGCCGGCGCACTTGAGCCTTCGCCTATCAGGAACTCTTTGCAACCGATCGGTTGACAGCGGCCAGAGGCCGTGCGACGGTTGTTCAACTTGTTGGTTGAGCACGCAGGAGGCGTCGTGACGGACCAGCTCTCCCGGGCGTTCCAGGCCCTGGCCGACCCGACGCGACGCGATCTCGTCGCGCGGCTGGCGGCCGACGGCGACGCCAGCGTGGGCGACCTCGCTGCGCCGTACGACGTGACCGTGCAGGCCGTCTCCAAGCACCTCAAGGTGCTCGAGGAGGCGGGACTGGTGAGCCGCAGCCGGGACGCGCAGCGCCGGCCGGTGCACCTCGAGGCGGAGGTGCTGGACCTGATGACGAAGTGGATCGAGCGCTACCGGCAGCAGGCGGAGGAGCGGTTCGGCCGCCTCGACGCCGTGCTGGCCGCGATGGACGAGGACGAGACCGAGAGCGACGAGGGAGCAGCATCATGAGGACGCAGAACCAGACACAGATCGAGGCGGTGCCGGACCTGCCGGCGGTCCGCCTGGTCCGAGAGTTCGAGGCACCGCCGGAGCGGGTGTTCCGGGCCTACGTGGAGCCGGAGCTCTTCGCGCAGTGGTGCGGGCCGCGCAGCATCGACACCCGCATCGACGTGTGGGACGCCCGCAGCGGCGGCGAGTGGCGCTACACCGCCAGCCGCGCCAGCGACGACTTCGAGATGGCCTTCTGGGGCTCCTTCCACGAGGTCCGGCCCGCGGAGCGGATCGTGCAGACCTGGGCCTTCGAGGGTGCGCCCGACGGCGTCAGCCTCGAGACCGTGACCTTCGAGGCGCTGGACGGAGGGCGCTGCCGCGTGGTCGCCCGGTCGCTCGTCGAGTCGATGGAGGTGCGCGACCAGATGCTGCGCAGCGGGATGGAGACCGGGGTGCGCGAGGGCTTCGAGAAGCTCGACGAGCTGCTGGAGGAGGGCCGGTGACGACCCCGGCCGAGCACCACCGCGAGGTCGCGAGCGGGTTCGCCCGCCGCGTCGACGGCGCCACCGACTGGGACGCCCCGGCGCCCGTGGACGGGTGGACGGCGCGCGACGTGGTCGGGCACCTCGTCGAGTGGTTCCCCGCCTTCCTGGAGGGCGGCACCGGTATCCGGCTCGAGCCGGGTCCCACCGTCGCCGACGACCCGGTCGGCGCGTGGCACGCCCACGCGGCCGCCGTGCAGCAGCTGCTCGACGACCCGGCGTACGCCGACCGCGTGCTCAGCAACCCGCACATCGGCGACGTCCCGCTGCCCGAGGCGATCGAGCGCTTCTACACGGCCGACGTCTTCATGCACACGTGGGACCTGGCGCGGGCGACCGGCCAGGACGAGACCCTCGACGCCGCGACCTGCGCGGAGATGCTGGCGGGCATGGAGCCCATGGACGAGATGCTGCGCGCCAGCGGGCAGTACGGCCCGCGGGTGCCCGTGCCGGACGACGCCGACGCGCAGACGAGGCTGATCGCCTTCATCGGTCGCGACCCCGGATGGAGCGCGCCGTAGGGTTGGCGGCATGAAGATCCTGGTGACCGGCGGCGCCGGCTATATCGGCTCCACGACCGCGAAGGCGCTCGAGGAGGCCGGTCACACGCCGGTCATCCTCGACTCGCTGTTGACCGGTCCCAAGGCGTTCGTGCGCGACCGGATCTTCTACGAGGGCGACATCGGCGACCGGCAGCTGGTCCGGCGCATCGTCGACGAGCACCCCGACCTGGACGCCACCATCCACATGGCGGCGCGGATCGTGGTCCCGGAGTCGGTCGAGAAGCCCTACCTCTACTACAAGGACAACGTCGCGAAGTCGCTCGAGCTCTTCGACGAGCTCAACGCGGTGGGCAAGCCGCGGGTGCTCTTCTCCTCCTCGGCCTCGCTCTATGCCACCAAGGACGACTTCGAGGTCACCGAGCAGGACCCGCTCGCGCCCCAGTCGCCGTACGCGCGGACCAAGGGGATGATGGAGCAGGTCCTCATCGACATGGCGGCCGCCACCGACCTGCGCGCGATCATCCTGCGCTACTTCAACCCGATCGGCTCCGACCCCGACCTCGAGTCCGGCATCTACGCCAAGGAGCCCTCGCACGTGCTCGGCCAGCTCGTGATGGCCGCGCGCGGCCAGAAGGACTCCTTCACGATCACCGGCACCGACCTGCCGACCCGCGACGGCACCGGCATCCGTGACTACATCCACGTCTGGGACCTGGCCAAGGCGCACGTCCGCGCGATCGAGCGGTTCGACGACGTGATCGCGAAGGTCGGCGAGCCCAGCGTGGTGATCAACGTCGGCACCGGCTCGGGGGTGACCGTGCGCGAGCTCGTCAGCGCGTTCGAGGGGGTCTTCGGGCACGAGGTGCCGGTCACCGAGGCGGCGCCGCGCCCGGGCGACGCCGTCGGTGCCTTCGCGAACGTCGACCGGGCCGCCGACCTCCTCGACTGGCGCACCGAGCTCTCCCTCGACCAGGCGATCGAGTCGGCCCTGGCCTGGGGCGAGAAGCGCCACGAGATCCTGGGCTACGAGTGAGGGTCCTGGTCGCCGGCCTGGCGCTGGGTCTGACGCTGGGCACGGGGTCGTTGGCGGGCGCCCCGGCGTACGCCGACCGCTCCGACGTGCTCGCCCGGACGCCGGCCCAGCCGCTCGCCGGCCGGTTGGTCGTGCTCGACCCCGGTCACCAGCTCGGCAACCAGAACTTCCCGCGTCAGGTCGGCCGGCCGGTGCCCGACGGCCGGGGTGGCCGCAAGCCGTGCAACACGACCGGTACGGCGACGAACGCCGGCCTGCCGGAGGCGACGTTCGTGTGGCGCGTCGCCCGGCTGGTCCAAGCCCGCCTGGAGCGCCTCGGCGCCACGGTCGAGCTGACCCGGAGCAGCAACAGCCTCGACGAGTGGGGCCCGTGCGTCGACGCGCGTGGCCGGGCCGGCAACCGGGCGAAGGCCGACCTCGAGCTCAGCATCCACGCCGACGGGAGCCTGAAGCGTGGCGCCCGCGGCTTCCACGTGATCGCGGCGCCCGATCGCGGCCGCGCCTCGGTGCGGCTGGCGCGGGAGACCCGGGACGTCCTCGAGCACCGGGGACTCCGGGCCGCGAACTACATCGCAGGCGGCGACGGGCTCGACCTGCGCACCGACCTCGCGACGCTGAACCTCTCGCGCGTCCCCACGGCGATGGTCGAGCTCGGCAACATGCGTGACCGCGTCGACGCCCGGCGGATGACGACCGGCGCCGGGCGCGCGGCGTACGCGACCGCGCTCACCCGCGCGGTGCTGCGCTACCTGGGCTGAGGATCCTTCGCGGCGATGCCGTGCAGCACCATCGACACCACGTGGCCGGCCCGGGTCTCGATGTCGTGGTCGTCGTCGTCGCGCCGCTCCAGGCGGTAGGACAGCGAGTTGACCATCGCCGCCCCGTAGATCGCCTCGGTGAGCGCGCCGGAGGGGAAGCCCTCGATCATCTCGCCGCGCTCCACCGCTCGCAGGCAGATCTGCTCGACCTGGCGGCCGTGGACCTCGGTGACCGCGTCGGCGAAGTCACCGAGCCGCTCGGGGGAGCTGGCGCAGTCGAAGGTGACCCGCAGCGACGCCCAGCCGACGGTGCCGTGGAAGTAGCGCAGCATGTTGACCGCGAGCTGGTGCAGGTCCTCCGCGAACGAGCCGGTGTCGACCGCGGTCAGCCCCATCCCGTTGTTGGTGACGGCAGCGGTCAGCAGCGCGTCCTTGTCGGGCCAGCGCAGGTAGACGGTCGACTTGCCGACGCCGGCGCGGCGGGCGACGGCGTCCATCGTGAAACCGGACCAGCCGCGCGTGCCGTACTCGTCCAACGCTGCCCTCAGGATCTTGTCCTCGGCCCCGGGCGTGCGTGGTCGACCACGCCCCCGCCGTGGCTCCTCCCCCGGAGTCATGGGGCTGATTGAAACATCAGACACCTGGTGTCGGATATGGCCCGAGTCGGCTACTCGCCGGTCTGGGGTGGACTAGGAGGGAGTATTACCCGAGTCCGCCGATGATGACCTCGATGACGTCCGCAACCCGGGCGTCGACCATCTCGTCCGTGATCGGGTCGTGGTCGAGACGGCGGCCGAGGGTGAAGAAGAGTCCCGCTCCGTAGATCAGGTCGGTGATCGCGAGCGGGTCGACCGACGCAGTCAGCTCGCCGCGCTCCCGGGCGCGCCGGAAGATGCCGCCGATCACCTCGCGGTGCACCCCGCTGATCTCGCGGGTGAACTGCCCGAGCGGCTGGCTCGCGCTGGCGCTGTCGACGACCATCCGGAAGCCGGCCCAGCCCTCGGGGTCCGCGAACTCGTGGAAGACGCCGGTCGCGAGGCCGGTGAGGTCGCCGCGCAGCGAGCCGGTGTCGACCTCGACGACCGTGCGGCTGCGCAGGCGTACGGCGTCGGTCAGCAGCGCGTCCTTGTCGGGCCAGCGCAGGTAGAGCGTCGACTTCCCGAACCCGGCACGTCGCGCGACGCCGTCCATCGTGAACCCGGCCCACCCGTGCTCCGTGTACTCCTCCAGCGCGGCGTGCAGGATCTTCTGCTCCGCGCCGGGAGAGCGCGGCCGTCCCCGGCCGCGCTTCGGTACCTCGTCCCCCGACGTCATGCTTGATTGAACATCAGACATCCGGTGTCTGTTATGACTTCGAAGGTCAAATTTGGGCCGGGGTGGGTCGGCGACGCTCACCGTCTAGGCTCGATCGCGTGCCTGACACCCCTCCGTCGTACTCCGTCGACGGCTGGTCGGGGCGGCACACGCACCACTGGGACGACTGGAGCCTCACCGCGCTGACCGCCGCCAAGGGCGAGCGGACCGTCAGTCTCGTCGTGCCCGCCCGCAACGAGGCCGCGACCGTCGGCGACGTCGTCGCGAAGGTCCGCTCGGCGCTCGTGGACACGGTCGCCCTGGTCGACGAGGTCGTCGTGATCGACTCCGACTCGACCGACGACACGTACGCCGTCGCGACCGACGCGGGCGCGACCGTGCACCGCTCCGCCGAGATCCGTCCCGACCTCGGCACCCGCCCCGGCAAGGGCGAGGCGATGTGGAAGTCGATGTTCGTCACCTCCGGCGAGCTGATCGTCTTCATGGACGCCGACCTCGTCGACTGGGACACCCACTTCGTGCCCGGCCTGCTCGGGCCGCTGCTCACCGACCCGGGGGTCGAGCTGGTCAAGGGCTTCTACGAGCGGCCGATGGTCGTCGACGGCGCGACGGTGCCGTTCGAGGGCGGCCGGGTCACCGAGCTGGTCGCGCGGCCGCTGATCGGGCTGCTCTTCCCGGAGCTGGCGGGGCTGCACCAGCCGCTGGCGGGGGAGTGGGCCGTGCGCCGCTCGCTCTTCGAGAGCCTGTCGGTGCCCCACGAGTACGCCGTCGAGCTGGCCGCGTTGGTCGACACCCAACGCACCCGCGGGCTCGACGCGATCGCGCAGGTCGACCTCGGCGTACGCGCCCACCGGCACCAGTCGCTCAGCGACCTGACCGGGATGGCGACGCAGATCCTGGCCGCGGCCCTGGCCCGCGCGGGGGCCGGTCCGCAGGTCGACGAGCGGGCACCGGCGAGAGGATTCCGATGACCCTCCGCCTCGGACGACACGCGTTCGCGGACGACGCCACGCTGATGATGGCGATCGTCAACCGCACCCCCGACTCCTTCTACGACCAGGGCGCGACGTGGGCGGAGGAGCGCGCGCTCGAGCGCGTCGCGCTGGTCGTCGAGCAGGGCGCCGAGATCGTCGACATCGGCGGCATCAAGGCCGCTCCCGGGGTCGAGATCTCGGCCGCCGAGGAGATGGAGCGGGTCGTGGAGTTCGTGGCCCGGGTGCGGGCGGCGTACCCCGACCTGGTGATCTCGGTCGACACCTGGCGGGCCTCGGTCGCCGCCGCCGTCTGCGCCGCCGGGGCCGACGTCATCAACGACGCGTGGGGCGGCGCCGACCCGGAGCTCGTGGACGCCGCGGCGGAGGGTGGCGCGGCGGTCATCTGCACGCACACCGGTGGCGTGACGCCCCGGACGCGGCCCTACCGGATCGAGTACGACGACGTCGTGGCCGCGGCGATCGCCGACACCGTCGCCTACGCCGAGCGTGCGATCGCCGCCGGCGTCGCGAAGGAGTCGGTCGTCATCGACCCGGCCCACGACTTCGGCAAGAACACCTTCCACTCGCTGGAGCTCACGCGCCGGCTCGGCGAGATGGTCGACACCGGCTATCCCGTGCTGGTGTCGCTGTCCAACAAGGACTTCGTCGGCGAGACGCTCGACCTGCCCGTGGGGTCGCGACTCGTGGGGACGCTGGCGGCGACGGCGGTCTGCGCGCTCGCCTGCGCCCGCATCTACCGGGTCCACGAGGTCGTCGAGACCCGGCAGGTCGTCGACATGGTGTCGTCGATCGCGGGCCGCCGCCCGCCGCGCCGCGCGATCCGGGGGCTCCAGTGACCCGGGCCGTGCTCGTGCCGGGCGTGCTCGCGCTGCTCCCGGAGTACGCCGGCCTGGAGGACCCCGTCGCCGACCTGCGTGCCGCCTGCCTGGAGGCAGTGCGCTGGCTGGGTCCGGACCCGACGATCCTGGCCGACGAGCAGGGCGCGCGAGTCGGGAGGTCGCTCCTCCGGGCAGCTGGTTTCGAGACAGGACTTCGTCCTTCCTCGACCACCGCGGGTCTCCTCGTCGTGGGCAACGGCTCCGCGCGGCGTACCGAGAAGGCCCCCGGCCACCTCGACGAGCGCGCCCACGGCTTCGACGACGACCTCCGGGCGGCGCTGGCGTCGAGTGACGCGACGTGGCCGGACCTCACGCTCGGCGACAGCCTCTGGGCGTCGCTCGACGGGATCGGGCGGCTGCGCGAGATCCGCCCGCCCGGGGTCACGGCCACGATCGACTACGACGACGACCCGTTCGGGGTGCAGTACTGGGTCATGAGGTGGCAGTGGTGAGGGTGCTGGTCGGGCCGGACACCGACGACCTGGGCGAGCTCTACGCGCCGCTGCGTACGCCGTGGCTCCGGGTCAACATGGTCAGCACGGTCGACGGCGCCGCGACCGGCGAGTCCGGCACGAGCGGGTCGATCAACAACGCCGCGGACAAGGAGGTCTTCGACCACCTCCGCGCGACCTGCGACGTGATCGTGGTGGGAGCGGCCACGGCGCGCGCGGAGGGCTACGGCCCGGCCGAGCGCCCGATCGTGGTGGTCAGCCGGCGCGACCAGGTGCCCGAAGGACTCCGCGACGCACCGGCTGGCTCGGTGGTGGTGCGGCCGCTGGGTGATTCGGTCGACTTCCGGGCCTGGCTCCTCGAGCAGGGCTGGTCGACCGTGCTCTGCGAGGGCGGGCCCACGCTCCTGGGCCACCTTCTCACGGCGGGCGTCGTCGACGAGCTGTGCACGACCTTCGTGCCGCGGGCGGTCGGTGGCGACCACGGCCGGATCTCGGTCGGCCCGCCCGTCGACGTGCCCCTCACCCTGCACACGCTGCTCGAGCAGGACGGGACGCTGCTGGCGCGCTGGCTGGTCTGAATACCTCGTTTTGGTGACGACAGCCCGCCGAGGCGTTCCTACGGTCAAGGCATGTCACGCCGTCAGGCCACCGCCGAGCAGCTCGTGTGGCGAGTGCTCGTCGGCCTCACGCTGCTCGTCGCCCTGTGGCTGCTGCTCCTCGCCTCACCCGGCATCGTCTGACGCCGCGAGGTCCGCGTGCTCCTCGCGCAGCTGGCGCTTGAGGATCTTGCCGGACGGGTTCTTCGGCAGCGCGTCGACGACGACGACGTACTTGGGCGTCTTGAAGCCCGCCAGCACCGAGCGGGTGTGCTCGACGACCGCCTCGGGGGTGAGCGTCGCGCCCTGCTGGGGTACGACGACCGCGGCCACCGCCTCGACCCAGCGCGGGTGGTCGACGCCGAAGACGGCGACCTCGGCGACCCCCTCGAGCTGGTAGATCGCCTCCTCCACCTCGCGGCTGGCGACGTTCTCCCCGCCGCTCTTGATCATGTCCTTCTTGCGGTCCACGACGTACAGGCGGCCGCCCTCGTCGAGGTAGCCGAGGTCTCCGGAGTGGAACCAGCCGCCGCGGAACGCCTCCGCCGTCTTCTCGGGGTCGAGGTAGTAGCCCAGGGTGGCGTGCGGTGAGCGGTGCACGATCTCCCCGACGGTCCCGGCCGGCACGGTCTCGTCGCGGTCGTCGACGATCCGGGTCTCCACGTTGAGCGCCGCCCGGCCCGCCGAGCCGGGGAACTCGAGCTGCTCCTCCGGGCCGAGGATCGTGGCGAGCGGCGCCATCTCCGTCTGGCCGTAGAAGTTCCAGAGGTCGACGTCCGGCAGTCGGCGACGCATCTCCTCCAGGACCGCGACCGGCATCGGCGACGCGCCGTAGTAGCCCTTGCGCAGCGACGACAGGTCCGCCGCCTCGAAGTCCGGGTGGCGCAGCAGCGCGATCCAGATCGTGGGCGGCGCGAAGAACTTGGTGACCCGGTGCTGCTCGATCGCGCGCAGGATCGCGCCCGGCTCCGGCGCCGGCAGGATGATGCTGGTCGCACCGAGGTAGACGTCGACGCCGAGGAAGCAGTCCAGCTGGGCGCAGTGGTAGAGCGGCATCGTGTGCAGCTCGACGTCGTCGGCGCTCATCTGCCCGTCGATCACGCACGAGACGTACTGCCACATCAGCGACCGGCTGCTCAGCAGGGCGCCCTTCGGCCGCGACTCGGTGCCCGAGGTGAACATCATCCGCACCGGGTCGTCGTCCTCGACGAGCACCAGCTGCGGGGTGCCGTCGTGGTCGAGCCAGTCCTGGAGGTCCTGCCAGCCGTCGGGGACGTCGGCGCCGCCGAGGCGGACGACGGCGCGCATCGACACGCTCCCGGTCGTCGCGGTCGCGAGCGCCTGCTCGGCGACCGGCAGCAGCGCGTCCTCGACCACGAACGCCGCCGCGCCGCTGTGGTCGAGGATGAAGGCGATCTCGTCGGCGCCGAGCATGAAGTTGATCGGCACCAGGACGACCCCGGCGCGGGCGCAGGCGAAGTTCAGCACGACGTACTGCCAGCTGTTGTGGCACAGCAGCGCGAGCCGGTCGCCGGCCGCGAGTCCGTGGGCGTGGAGGGCGGCCGCCGTACGGTCCACGACGGCGTCGAGCTCGGCGAACGTCAGGCTCGCCCCGCCGTCCAGCACGGCGAGCTTGTCGGGGCTGCGCCGCGCCGTACGACGGGGCAGGTCGCCGAGGGTCTGCTGCCGGGCGCTCTGGACCAGGGGTGAGGGAGCCATGCCAGCAACGTAGCGCGACCGGCCGCCGCGGCCGCCGCTTCGTATACGATATCGCGACGCGAGGCGTCCGATATGTTTACCGACCCGAAACGAGCGGCAACGTCGGCGACACCGTCCGTCCCTAGATTGACGCCGTCAAGCCGGACTCGGACCGGCGCGTCTGACCGCCTCGCTGGCACGCGGCGGCGCCGTGGACATCTTCTGTCCTTCGCTGTGCGTCGACCAGCCCGGCCGCATGTCCGGGCGCCTCGGTGTGCGCGCGGACGCGTGCCAGCGCGCCCGCGCGCACCCCGTCGCCAGGCGCACGCCTCGCACCCGAAAAGAGAGCAAGCGTGCACACACCCCCCGTCTCACCCCTGCGGAGGCTCGCTGCCGCCGCCGTGGGCGGCCTCCTCGCGGTCGGCCTGCTGGCCGGCCTGCCGGCCGCCGCCGATGCCGCGGACGACACCGTCGCCACCGGCTCCGACTGGACGATCACCCAGGTCCCCGGTGGCTACGAGGTCACCAAGGAGCTCGACTCCCCGCTCCCGATGGTCGGCGACGTCCCGGTCCTGACCGTGGACGGCGTGGACGTCGGCGTCGCCCAGGAGTCCGCCGACAGCCTGTCGCTCACCGTCACCACCACGGCGGACGTCGCCGGCGCGAGCGACGTCGAGGTCGGCTGGTCGACGGGCCGCGCCAAGGTCGCGCCCACCAACTCGAAGGTCACCAGCACCCAGGAGCCGGTCGCCCCGGTCTCGAAGGCCAGCCTGCGCGCGCTCGCCGCCAGCGACGACGGGTCGACGCCCGGCACGTACTCGTACGTCGAGGACGACTACGACTTCGGCGACCAGGCGATCCCGCTGGCCGCGATCGGCGGCATCCGCGGTGAGATGACCGGCCGGATCTACCTGCCGACCACCGGCGGCGCCCGCCCGACCGTGATCATCCAGCACGGCCGGCACACCTCCTGCACGACGGGCACGGCCAACCCCAACCGCTGGCCCTGCGGCGCCAACCAGGTCGAGGTCCCGAGCTTCAAGGGCTACGAGTCGCTCGCCCAGAACCTCGCGACGCACGGGTACGCCGTGCTGTCGATCTCGGCGAACGCGATCAACGCCAACGACGCCCAGCTCACGCTCGACAACGGCGCGCAGGCTCGCGGTCAGGAGGTGCTCGACACGCTGTCGATGCTGAAGAAGGCCACCGCCGGCGAGCCCGTCAGCTACCACGACGCCGCCCGCGACCTCGACGTCAGCCTCGACACCGCGCTCGGCGTCGACACGACGCTCGTCGACAAGGGCTCGGCCCCGACCTCGGGCACCAACCCGGGTGAGCCGATCACGGCGAGCAGCCTCGTCGGCCGCTTCGACCTGAGCAACGTGGGCCTGATGGGTCACTCCCGTGGCGGCGAGGGCGTCGTCTCGGCGGTGAACCTCAACCAGGCGCTCGCGCAGCCGTTCGGCATCAAGAGCGTGCTGCCGCTGGCCCCCGTCGACTTCGGCCGGGAGACCGTCGCCGACACCGACATGATGGTGATGCTGCCCTACTGCGACGGCGACGTCTCCAACCAGCAGGGCCAGCACTTCACCGACGACTCGCGCTACGCGTTCGACGACAACTCGCTGCGGTCGGTCGTCTGGGTGATGGGCGCCAACCACAACTTCTTCAACTCCGTGTGGACGCCGGGCAAGTACGCCTACTCGACCTCCGACGACTGGGGCGCCACCAGCACCGACGCCGTGTGCGGCCCGGCCGCCTCCGGCAACCTGCGGCTCACCGCCGACCAGGAGTACAACGTCGGCGTCGCCGTGATGAGCGCGTGGTTCCGGCTGACCCTCGGCGGCGAGGACCAGTTCCTGCCGATGTTCGACGGCAGCGTCGACCCGGTGCTCGACTCGGTGCCGTCCGCGGACCTCTGGACCCAGGCCACGGCCCCGGCCAGCGACCGTGCCGACATCCAGACGTTCACCACGAAGGACTCGAACATCCGGGTCATCGGCGCCGCGCAGGCAGTGACCTGTGCCAGCGCGGGCTTCCGCACCACGCCGCAGCAGCTCGCGGCCTGTGCGACGGCGAGCTCGCTGCGCAGCACCAGCGCGATGCCGCACTGGACCCCGGCATCGTTCGGTCCGAACGCGCCGGCCTCGCCGATGATGAAGCTGACGTGGACCGCGGTCACCGGCACCAACGCCGCCTCCATCCGGGTCCCCGTCCCGGCCGGGTCGCGGGACGCCAGCGGCTACGACATGCTCAGCTTCAAGACGGCTCCGGACGAGTCCGTCACCACGGGCACCGACATGACGATCACGGTCGTCGACGGCTCCGGTGCGACCTGGTCCTCGCCGGTGTCGGCGCTGAACGCGGGCGCCGTCAAGCGGCTGCCGACCAGCACCTCCACCACGCTCAACAAGATCGTGCTGCAGCAGGTCGCCGTGCCGGTCTCGACCCTGGCGGCGTCGATCGACGTCACCAACATCCGTGAGGTCCGGTTCGCCGGTGCCACGGGTGCCGACGCCACCGCGGCCGGCGGGGTCTACCTGTCCGACCTCGCCCTGTCGCGGTCGACGACCGGCACGGTGGCCGGGCTGACGTCGACCCCCACGGTCAACGTCGACCCGACCTCGATCGAGGAGGGTCAGGAGCAGGGCGAGGCGCACGCCGCCGTCGTGCTCAGCGCCCCCGTCGACCACGAGGTCTCGGCCTGGTTCACGCTGATCGCGCCCAACACGCTCAGCACCTTGGGCAAGGTCGGCATCGCGGCGCAGCAGGTGACGTTCGCTCCCGGTGAGACCTGCCAGGAGGTCACGTTCCCGACGTACGGCGACAAGACCTACAGCGCGACGCTGACGACGGCGTACAAGATGGACATCGTCGCGCCGGTCGGCGCGATCGTCGGTGCCAAGCAGTTCGGCAACGTCACGGTCCGCGAGGACGACGTGCAGCAGGTCGAGCCGCCGGCGACGCCTGCGGCCCTGGCCCCGGCTGTCGGCGTCCAGGGCGACGTCTGCACCGAGTACGCCGCGAAGTCGGCGGCGCACCCGCTCTCGGCGAGCGTTGCCGAGCCGGCTCCGGGCACCTCGGTGACCCTGACCGGGTCGGGCTTCCGCTCCGGCGAGAGCGTGGCGTTCTCCGACGGCACCACCGCGCTCGGGTCGGCGGTCGCAGGACCGGACGGCACGGCGTCGTACGCCTGGGCCGTCCCGGCCCAGGCGACGCTCGGTGACCACGAGGTCACCGCGCTGGGCGCCGGCTCGGCGCGGACCGCGGAGGGCGAGGTGAGCGTCCTCGCGGCGACCACGACGACCCTGGCGATCGCGCCGGCGGCTCCGTCGATCAAGCAGGGGGTGACGCTGACGGCGACCGTGGCCGGCACCGACACCACCGGCTCGGTGGAGTTCTTCGACGCGACGACCTCGCTCGGCACCGCCGACGTGGTCGAGGGTGTCGCGACGCTCCAGGTGCCCGCCGGGTTCCTGGCCGGCGCGCACAGCCTGACGGCGAAGTTCGGCCAGACCGGCACGGCGAACGACTCGACCTCCCCGGTCGTGGCGTTCACCCTGGTGAAGGGCGTGACCACCACCGTGGTCACGCTCTCGGCGGCGAGCACGACGTACGGCACCGGTGCGAGCGGCACCGTCGCCGTCGGCGGCTCGTCCACGGGCGCGGTCACGGTGACCGTGGGCGGCACTGCCGTCCCGGTGACCGCCGGGGCGTTCGCCCTGCCGGCCTCGCTGGTGCCGGGCAGCTACCCCGTGGTCGCGTCGTACGCGGGCTCGGACCTCGACGACGTCAGCACCTCCACGGTCACCTACACGGTGACCAAGGCGGCGTCGAGGACGACGGTCACGGTCCCGGCCAAGGCCGCGGCCGGCAAGGTCGTCACGGTCTCCGTCAAGGTGGCCGGTGTCGCCGGGGCCGCTGCCCCGACCGGCAAGGTGGCGATCAAGATCGGGGCCAAGACGGTCGCAACGGTCGGGGTCCCGGCGTCCGGCAAGGTCATCAAGAAGGTCAAGCTGACCGCGGCCGGTGCCACGAAGGTCACCGCGTCCTACTCGGGTGACACGAAGTACGGCGCCTCCTCCGCCACGAAGGTGGTGAAGGTGGCGAAGGCGAAGAAGAGGTAGTCGCCCGCTGACGTCCGCCCCGACCTCCACCCCCATGGAGGTCGGGGCGGACCCATGTCGTGGGAGGGTGACGGCCATGCAGGTGGGGATGACGTTGCCCGTCATGGAGCCGGACCTCTGGGCCGCCGACGACACGCTCGAGGCGTGGTCGCGTGCCGTGGACGAGGGACCGTGGTCGTCGCTGTGCTGGGGCGAGCGGATGGCGTTCGACAACCCGCACTCGTTGACGCTGCTCGGTGCTGTCGCGGCATGGACGTCGCGGGCCCGGCTCACGACGACCGTCGTGGTGCCCCAGCTGCACGACCCGGTCTCGCTCGCCAAGGCGCTGGCCACCGGCGACCGGTTGAGCGGCGGTCGCCTCAGCGTCGGGCTCGGGGTGGGCGGCCGCGAGGAGGACTACCGCGCCGCCGGCGCCCCGCTCGGCACGAAGACGATGCGCGAGATGGCCGACCGGGTCGCGGTGATGAAGCGGGTCTGGGCCGGCGACCGGGTGGTCGACTCCGTGCTGCCCGTCGGGCCGGCGCCCGTGCAGCCCGGCGGCCCCGAGCTGCTGGTCGGCACCCTCGGACCGCGCACCATCCGCAGCGCGGCGTCCTGGGCCGACGGCCTGGCCGGGATGTCGCTCGACCTCGACCTCGCCGAGATGGCGAAGGTCTTCACGACCACCCGGGACGCGTGGGCCGACGAGGGCCGGCGTACGCCGCGGCTGACGACGTCCTTCTGGTTCGCGCTCGGCTCGGTGGACGTTGCGCGCGAGCAGGTCCGACGACACCTGCGGCACTACATGAACTGGATCCCCGAGCAGTACGTCGACGCCCTGGCCGCCACCGCCGGGTTCGCCGGCACCCCGGCCGAGCTGCGCGACCTGCTGCGCCGGATCGAGGACCTGGGCTGCGACGAGGTGCAGCTGATCCCGACCGACTCGGCCGTCGACCAGGTGCACCTGCTCGCGGACGTGGTCTGACCTCACCCCAGCGAGCGAGCCGATTGTCCCTCCGGACGGCCCGCCAAGCCCTACGGTGTGCGGATGCGGATGGACTGGGTGCCGATCTCTGCGGCGCTGCTCGTCACCGGGGCGCTCGCGCTGTGCCTGGGTGCCTTCCTGCTGCCCTCGTCCGACGGCACCGCCGAGACGCTGCGGATCGTGCAGCACCAGGGCGGTCAGTGGCTGACGGTCGCCGCGATCTTCTTCCTCGCCTCGGTCTGTCTCACCCTCGGGGTGCCGGCGATCCTCACGCTCTTCGACCGGCGCGGCTGGGCTCTCGGCATGATCAGTGCGCTGATGCTCGAGGTGGGGTTCATCGGCACCGCGGGCTTCGCGATGCTGATGGTCTTCTTCCGCTCGCTCGTCATCACCGACGCGCTGCGCGACAAGGGGCTCGAGGACGCGTCCTCCGAGGCCGGCCTCGCCGTCTTCCTCGCCGTGTGGGTCGCCGGCCTCTACCTCGGCGAGCTGCTGCTGGGCATCGCCCTGCTCCGGGCCCGCGCGACGCCGCGCTGGGTGCCGTTCGCGCTGATCGCCCACGCGCTGTCGTTCGCGATCTCGAGGTTCCTGCCCGACGTGCTGGGGAAGGCGCTGGTCCTGCTGCTGGTCGCCGGCTTCTGCGGGATCGCCATCCAGGCGACGCAGCCCGGGCCGAACCGCCGCTACGGCTGAGCTACACCGCCCCGAGCGCCTGTGCCAGCTCGGCCACCTGCTGCATCGGCGGCTCGTAGCCGGGGAAGTAGCAGCACACCCGCTCGGCGACGTCGCCGAAGCGGCGCCCGATCTCGGCCGCGCACTCCTCCGGAGTCCCTCGTACGGCGAGGGTCTCGAGCATCTCGTCGGAGACCAGCGCGAACATCGCGGCCAGGTCGCCCGTCTTCGAGAGCCGGTTCAGCTCCGGCTGCACGTCGGCCCAGCCCTCGGCCTCCAGCACCGGGACGTACGCCGGGGTGGAGCCGTAGAACGCGAGCAGCCCGCGGACACCCACCGACGCGGCCTCGAGCTCGGCCTCCGTGCGGCCCATCGCGACGATCGCCTGCGGCAGGATCGAGAAGCCGGAGCGCTGGCGCCCCGACCGGGCCAGCCCCTCGTCGACCGCGGGCAGCGTGCGCGAGCGGAAGTGCCGGTGGCTGTGGAAGGGCATCACCAGCAGCCCGTCGGCGACCTCGGCGGCCGTGCGGGTCATCACCGGGCCCAGCGCTCCGAGCAGCACCGGAGGCACGCCGTACGGGTTCGGGCCGGGCACGAACGTCGGCGGCATCAGCGTGTGCCGGGTGTGCTCGCCCTCGAACCGCAGCGGGGTGCCGTCCTGCCAGGAGCCGAGGATCGCCTTCACCGCAAGGACGATCTCGCGCATCCGTGCGGCGGGCGGCGACCACGTGGCGCCGTACCGCTTCTCGATGTGCGGCTTGATCTGCGAGCCGAGGCCGAGCCGGAAGCGGCCGCCCGACATCAGCTGGAGGTCGTACGCCGCGTTCGCGAGGTGCATCGGGCTGCGCGGCATCGCGATGGCGACGTTGGTCATCAGGTCGGTGGCGATCCCGGCCGCCGCGGTGGCCGCCAGGGGCAGGAAGACGTCGTGCGGGCCCTCGAACGTGAACAGCCCGGCGACACCGGTCGCGGCCAGCTCGCGGGCCCTGTCGACGGCGAGATCGGGTCGGGCGTCGAGCTGGATGTCGAGGAGCACGCGGTCAGTGTGGCGCAACCCGGGGGGCCGGCGCGGCACGATCCAGCAGCACGGCCCCGACGGCCGCGACCACGAAGAGCGACGACACGGTCAGCAGCGTGGCACGGAACCCGGGCGAGCCCCCGCCGTACGCCGCCATCAGCGCCACGCTCGTCGCGCTGCCGATCGTGAACCCGAGGTAGCGCAGCACCTGGTTGAACGCCATCGCGCTGCCGGTCTCGGCCTGCGGGAGGTGCGGCACCATCAGCACGGCCAGCGACGAGAACGTGAAGCCGCTGCCGACCCCGCCGAGGGCCATCGCCAGCAGCAGCTGCCACAGGTGGTCGTGCCAGAGGGCGAGCGCGACGGTCGACGCCAGGAACATCAGGCAGCCGGTCGGCAGCAGCGGGGCCGCGCCCAGCCGGACGCGCACGACCCGTGCGAGCTGGTTGCCGAGCACGCTCATCAGCGAGTAGGGCACCAGGATCAGGCCGGCGACCCAGACCGGCATGTCGAGCCCGAAGCCGGGCTCGTCGGCGCGCACGAGCACGACCGACAGCGTCAGCAGGCAGTACATGCCGAGGCCGGCCACCAGTGCGACGAGGTTGGGGGCCGCGATCCCGGGACGGACGGCCATCCGCAGGTCGACGAGTGGCGTTGGGCTGCGCAGCGTCCAGAAGGCCCAGGTGACCAGCAGCGCCGCGCCGCCGAGGCCGAGGCCGAGCGTCCGGGGCGACGTCCAGCCCCAGACCTCACCCTCGCTGACCGCGAGCAGCACGGCGAGCATGCCGACGCTGAGCAGCGCCGCGCCGGCCCAGTCGACCCGCATCGGCGCCGCCTCGGCCGACCCCGGGAGGTGGCGCCACGCCATCAGCAGCGTCGCGCCGGTCAGCACGGTGCCGAGGGCGTACGCCGCCGACAGCCCGCCCAGCTCCGCGACCAGCGCGGTGAGCGGGTAGCCGAGCCCGGCCCCGGCCACCGTGGTGACGGAGAGCAGCGCGATGGCGCGGTTCATGGGCTCGCCGACGAGGGCGTCGCGGGCCACCGCGATGGCGAGCGGCAGCAGCGCCATGCCGACGCCCTGCATGGCGCGGCCGGCCACCAGCACGGCGTACGTCGTCGGGACGATCGCGATCGCCGTCCCGGCCGTCACGACGGCCAGCCCCACCAGGATCGTCGGGCGTCGGAGCCGGCCGCTGGCGAAGCGGCCCACGATCGGCGTCGCGACCGCACCGGTCAGCAGCGTGGCGGTCAGCGACCACTGCGCGGTGGTCAGGCGGACGTCGTACGCCGCGGCGATGCTGGGTACCAGCGGCGCCCCGAGCGAGGAGACGACCGCCGTGATGGTGGTGAGCAGCGCCAGTGTGGGGAGCAGCAGGCGGGAGGTCGCTTGCCCGGTCACCGCTCCGGGTCCGGCTCGACCAGCGCGCTCGGTCGGAACCCGGCCCACTGCTCGGCGACCCGGTCGGGCTCGAGGAAGTAGTCCGTGCCGGCGTCCCACGTGTGCCCGGAGGCGGTACGCCGGAGCACGTAGCCGAGGCCGTGGCTGCGATAGACCTGGCCACCGGCGGCGCGGGCGCCGGCCAGCAGCTGGAGGTCGACCGAGCGGACCACCGGCCGGAAGCCGCCGACGCTCGCGAGCAGGTCGCGGCTGAAGAGCATCGTGCCCCCGGCGACGAAGCCGCCGGTGAGCTCCGAGCGCTCGGTGCGCTGGACCGTCCGGTCGACCTCCTCGAGGTAGACGAACTCCGCCGGGGTGCCGACGATGTCGGCGCCCGAGTAGTGCCGGGCCAGCTGGAGGTCGCCCAGGAAGTCGGGGCCGTACCAGTCGTCGTCGTCCATCTTCGCCAGCAGGTCGCCCGAGGCGGCCCCGGCCGCGCGGTTGAGCGCGTCGCCGTACAGCTCACCGGCGTCAGCGGACAGCACCACCGCGCCCGGGACCTGCGCGTGGACCAGCCCCGCATCAGGCTCGAAGCCGTGGCCGACCACGACCAGCTCGAGGTCGATGCGCTGCCGCGCGACCTGGCGGACGGCGAACTCGAGGCGCTCGGGCCGTCGCGTCACCAGCAGCACCGAGCAGGTGGGGAACGCCCGGAACGGCGTCCCCGCGGCCGCCGCGAGCCGGTTGCGCCAACCCAGGGACGAGTGCTCCAGCAGCGCCGTACGCCGCAGTCGCACCGAGTGCTCCTGGCGACGCAGCGGGTCGTCGAGGTCGACCTCGGTGGTGAGGAGGTCGGCCAGTCGCTCGCCCAGCGCCGCGCGGGCGTCGGCGGGCACGGGCCCGCCGACGAGCGGCACCCCGGCCATCGCCAGTCCGGCAACGGCGCGAGGGTCGGCGGGCCAGCCGACGCGCACCCCGCGGTGCTCGCGCAGGCCGGCGACCAGGGCCGCCGTCGCACCGCGCACGGGGTCGAGCCCGAGGCTGTCGAGCGGGACGACGTCCGCGGAGGCCTCCGCGAGGAACCCCCGGGGGTTGAGCAGCCCCTCGTCGAGCGGGCCGCCGAGGAGCAGCGGGTCGGTCACGACGACGGGCTGGCGCCCCGTGACCGGCTGCTCGTACGTCGGGGCCCCGGATCCGAGGACGACGTCGGGAGGGAAGTGGTCGTCGGGCTCGTCGTACGCGCCGGCGCTCCCCAGGACCTGGAACGGGTCGGCGGTCGCGACGACCAGTCCCGCGTGTCCCCGCGTGCCGCCGGGGGCGGCGGAGCGGGCGAGCTCGGCGATCGGGCCGCCGGCCTGGAGGCGGCGCGCGAACCGCAGCACCGTGAGCCACTCGCCGCTCGGCAGCCGTCGGGCGTTGCACGTCGTGAGCGGCGGCCACTCGGGACGCGGCACGAGGAGGGCGGGTTGCTCTCCCTCGGCCAGCCAGCAGGCGATGACGCGCGTCCCCCCGACCTTCGGCAGCACCGAGGCCAGCCGGCGCAGGGCTGCGGCGTCGGCGACCGCGACCAGGACCGCGGCCCAGGCGCGCGGCTCCGGCAGGTCGCCCGCGCCGCCGGCGCGCAGCAGGCGGTCACCGTCGACGTCGGCGAGCGGCGCGGCGGATGCGGCGTCGTGCAGCAGCAGCACGTCGCCGTCCGCCTGGTCGACCAGCCGTTGCAGCTGGTCGGTCGCCGCCGGCGCCATCAGAGGGCTACTTGCTCGCCTTGCGCGCCCGCGCCGCGATCTTGGCCCGCTCGTTCTGGTCGAGGATGACCTTGCGGATCCGGACCGTCTCGGGCGTGACCTCGACGCACTCGTCGTCGCGGCAGAACTCCAGGCACTGCTCGAGCGAGAGCTTCTTCGGCGGGATCAGCTTCTCGAAGTTGTCGGAGGTGGCGGACCGGATGTTGGTCTGCTGCTTCTCCTTGGTGATGTTGACGTCCATGTCGTCGGCGCGCGAGTTCTCGCCGACGATCATGCCCTCGTAGACCTCGGTGGTCGGGTCGACGAACATCACGCCGCGCTCCTGCAGCGACGTCATGGCGTACGCCGTGGCCGCACCCTTGCGGTCGGCGACCAGCGAGCCGTTGTTGCGCGAGCGGATCTCGCCGGCCCACGGCTCGTAGCCCTCGGAGATGTGGTGCGCGATGCCGGTGCCGCGGGTGTCGGTGAGGAACTCGGTGCGGAAGCCGATCAGGCCGCGCGCCGGGACCAGGAACTCCATCCGGACCCAGCCGGTGCCGTGGTTGGTCATCTGCTCCATGCGGCCCTTGCGGGTGGCGAGCAGCTCGGTGATCGCGCCGAGGTACTCCTCGGGGGCGTCGATGGTCAGGCGCTCGACGGGCTCGTGGACCTTGCCGTCGACCTCCTTGGTGACCACCTGCGGCTTGCCGACGGTCAGTTCGAAGCCCTCGCGACGCATCTGCTCGACCAGGATGGCCAGCGCCAGCTCGCCGCGGCCCTGCACCTCCCACGCGTCGGGGCGCTCGGTCGGGAGGATCCGCAGCGACACGTTGCCGATCAGCTCGGAGTCCAGGCGGTCCTTGACCAGGCGGGCGGTGACCTTCCCGCCCTTGACCCGGCCGACCAGCGGCGAGGTGTTGGTGCCGATCGTCATCGAGATCGCGGGCTCGTCGACGTGGATGAGCGGGAGCGCGACCGGGTTCTCGGTGTCGGCGAGGGTCTCGCCGATGGTGATGTCGGGGATGCCGGCGATGGCGACGATGTCACCCGGGCCGGCCGACTCGCCGGGCTGGCGCTCGAGGCCCTCGGTGACCAGCAGCTCGGTGATCTTGACGTTCTTGACCGAGCCGTCGCGCTTCATCCACGCGACCTGCTGGCCCTTCTTCAGGGTGCCCTGGTGGACGCGGACCAGCGCGAGCCGGCCGAGGAACGGCGAGGAGTCGAGGTTGGTGACGTGCGCCTGCAGCGGCGCGCCCTCGTCGTACGTCGGGGCCGGGATCGTCTCGAGGATCGTCTTGAAGAGCGGCTCGAGGTCGGGGGAGTCCGGCAGCTCGCCGTTCTCGGGCGCCTCGAGGGCGGCCACGCCCGCGCGGCCCGACGCGTAGACGACCGGGAAGTCGAGCGCGTCCTGGCTGTGGTGCTCGTCGAGCAGGTCCATGAAGAGCTCGTAGGTCTCGTCGACGACCTCGGCGATGCGGGCGTCGCTGCGGTCGGTCTTGTTGACCACCAGGATCACCGGCATGTCGGCGTTGAGCGCCTTGCGCAGCACGAAGCGGGTCTGCGGCAGCGGGCCCTCGGACGCGTCGACGAGGAGCACGATGCCGTCGACCATCGACAGGCCGCGCTCGACCTCGCCACCGAAGTCGGCGTGGCCGGGGGTGTCGATGATGTTGATGACCATCGGCTGGCCACCGCCGGCGGGACCGGCGTAGTGCACGGCGGTGTTCTTCGCGAGGATCGTGATGCCCTTCTCGCGCTCCAGGTCCCCGGAGTCCATGACGCGCTCGGCGACGCTCTCGGCCTGGTGGGCGGTGAAGGCGCCGGCCTGACGCAGCATGGCGTCGACGAGCGTGGTCTTGCCGTGGTCGACGTGCGCGACGATGGCGACGTTGCGGAGGTCCGTACGAGTGGAGGTGGCCATGCGCGCTGCTGCAATCCGTTCGGGTGGGAGAGTCGGCCCGAGCGGGCCTCGTCGAGTCTAGTCGGGGTGGACGTCTCGGCCCGCATCGCGCCGGGCCGCCGTACCCTGGACACCGTGGGGGGCCACGCACTTCGTGCTGTGCTCGTGACGGCCGTCGCTGTCACGAGCCTCGTCGTCGTTCCCTCCGATCCCGTCGGCGCGGTGAGCACCGGCCGGCCGACCGCGGTCGCCGTCGCGGCCGACGGCACGTCGTACGTCGGGTTCGCGAACGCCGCCGGACTGCTGGTCCTGGCCGCGGACGGCTCGCCGGCCGGGTCGTTCGCGACCGGCGGCCCGGTGACCGCTCTCGCCGCCGAGCCGAGCGGCGGCGTGTGGGTCGACGACGGCTCGGTCGTCACCCGGCTCAGCCGGTCCGGCGCGGTGCTCGCGTCGTTCCCGCACCGACCCGCCGCCTCCTGTGCCGCCGACGCCGACCGGTACGGCGGTCTCGCCGTGACGACCGCGCGGGTCTACGTCGCCGAGCGGTGCCTGGGGAGCGTCGGCGTCTACACGCGTGCCGGCGGGCTGCTGGCCACCGTCGACCTGCCGGGGTCGGGCAGCCCGCGCGGGATCGCCTGGGCGCCGGCGTACGGGAAGGTGCCGGCCCGTCTCTACGTCTCCGTGCCCGACGCGGGGAAGGTCTACGGCTACGACGCGGCGCGCCTGAGCGGGCGCTCGAAGCCCGTCGTCACGGTGACGGGCTCCCGCCCCGGCGGGCTCGCGGCCGACGACCGTGGGCACCTGGCCGTGCTCGACTCCACGACCAACGGGCTCTACCTCTACGACGCGCGCCGGCGCTACCGGCAGTACCGCACCCTGGGTCACCCGCCGACCGCCGCGACCACCAAGGGCTACCTCAGCCGGCCCGCCGCGATCGCGCAGGGCGGTGCGACGGCCGGCCGGCACTTCTGGGTCGCCGACACCGGCAACGGCCGGGTGCAGCGCTGGAACTCCGCCGGGACCACGCAGTGGATGGCCGACACCCGGCTGCCCGATGCGCCGGAGGAGCCCGACGACCCAGGCGACCCGGGCGACCCGGGTACGCCGACCGAGCCGGACCCACCGAGCACGCCGGTCACCACCTGCCGCGGCACCCCGTCGGTGCGCATCGACGCGGGCGGTCGGGTCGCCCGCAAGCCCTACGTGACGCTGGTGGTCCGGGCGCCGGAGGGCGCCCAGGAGGTGCTGATCTCCAACGACGGCTTCAAGCACTCCGACCGCAAGACCCTCACGTCGTCGTGCCGCTACCCCTGGACCCTCGAGGGCGGCGCGGGCCGGCGACCCAAGGTCGTGTCGGTGCGCTTCCCGGGCGTCTCCGGGGCGGCGAGCGACCGCGTGCTGCTCGACGGAGCACCGCCGGTGATCCACCGCGTCACCGCGAAGTGGGTGACCGCGCGCCGGGGCTGGGTCGTCAGGATCCGGGCGACCGACCGCGGCACTGGCATCGCCTACGCCAAGGTCGGCAAGACCCGCTCCAGCACCCGCCGGTTCTCCTGGCCGGCCGACATCGTGTCGTGGGACAGCAGCCAGCTGCGCTGGATCCAGGTCGTCGACCGGACCGGCCTGAGGAGTCGCTGGTACCGCCTCCGGCTCTGAGTACCGTGGAGGGATGCCTCGCATCGCCACCGCCGACCGCGTCGACCTCGAGCAGCTGCTGGACTTCGTCCGCACCCGGCACCACCTGGTGCTGGTCACCACGCGTGCCGACGGGCGGCCGCAGGTCTCCCCGGTGACCGGCGGGGTCGACCCCGAGGGCCGGATCGTGATCTCGACGTACCCGGACCGGGCGAAGGCCACCAACCTGCGCCGTCGCCCGGCCGCCTCCGTGCTGGTGCTCTCCGACGAGTGGGACGACGCCTGGGTGCAGGTCGACGGCACCGCCGAGGTGCTCGACATGCCGAGCACCGAGGCCGAGGACGGCCTGGTCGAGTACTTCCGCTGCATCGCCGGCGAGCACTCCGACTGGGACGAGTACCGCGAGGCGATGCGCCGCCAGGGCAAGTCGCTGATCCGGATCTCGGTCGACAGCTGGGGCCCGGTCGCCACCGGCGGCTTCCCGCCGGACCGCGCGCCCGCCTGAGCCGTCTGGACCGGGGCCGCCCGGAGGCTACTCGCGGGTTAGCCTCCCGCTGTGAAGGCCCTCGCGGGCCGGCTCCTCTGCCTGGCCCTGATCTCAGCGGGCCTCGGGACCGCCTCGTCGGCGACCCTCGGACCGGCGGTCGCGGCAGGGGGCGACGCCCCGACGGCGATCGCCGTCGGCCCGTCCGGGGTGTCCTACGTCGGGTTCGCCGGCGGCGGTCGGCTGCTGCGCCTCGACCCGCGCGGCGGCGCTCGCGGCACCGTGCCGCTCGACCAGGACGACCCGGTCGACGGCCTGTTCGTCAACGCCGCCGGGCAGATCTGGGTCGACTACGGGACGAGCACGTCGCTGCTCGCGCCCGGCGGCCGGGTGCTGCGTCACTTCACCCATGACGCGGCGGTCCTCTGCGACGGCAGCCCCGCCTCGTCGTACGGCGGGATCACCGTCGGTGGCGGCCGGGTGTGGGTCGCCGACCGCTGCGCCGGCACCATGTCGGTCTACAGCGTGGCCGGTCGGCTCCTCGCGACCGTGGACCTGCCGGGCCGCGACCACCCGCGCGGCATCACGTACGGCGTCGCGCAGTCGGGCCGGCCGGACACCGTCTACGTGGCGATGCCCGACACTGGGCGGATCGTCTCCTACCGGGCCGGCCAGGTGCGCAGCTCGGCACGCCCGGCGCGCACGGTCGTGCTGCGCCGACCGCCCGGCGGCGTCCGGCCCCGGCCCGGCGGCATCGCCGTCGACCGGTTCGGCCAGCTGACGGTGGCCGACGCCGCCAACAACGCGGTCTACCTGGTCGACACCAACCACGACTACGACCTTTGGCGGATGCTCGGCCACCCGCCGCGGGCCAGTCGGGAGGCCGGTCGGCTCAGCTCCCCGAGCGCGATCTCCCAGTACGCCCAGGACGGCGGTGGCCTCTCCGGCAACCTGTTCATCGCCGACGCCGGCAACCGCCGCGTGCAGCGGTGGAACACCAGCGGGTGGACCTACTGGGTCAAGCCGGTCCGGGCGGGTCGCGGATCCGGAGGCATGCGTGCTGCGCCGACCGTGACCGGCGCGGGCACCGTGGGCTCGGCGCTGACCTGCTCGTCGGGCAGCCGGGAGGGCGGCGACCTCCGGTACGCCTATGCCTGGTCGCGCGACGGCGTCGCCATCGAGCACACCGCGTCGGCGACGTACGTCGTGCTGAACGCCGACGCCGGCACCTCGCTCGGCTGCACCGTGACTGCCACCGACGATGACGGCGCGTCGGCCACTTCGGCGCAGCGCACCGTCGCCCGACCGCCCGCCGGCGCGCCGGGCGACCTCACGCCCCCGACGATCTCGGGCAACCCAGTCGCGGGGCAGACCCTCACCTGCGACCCGGGCGCCTGGTCCGGCAGCCCGACCACCGTGACGGCCCTGTGGCAGCGCGACGGCACGACCGTCGCCAACGGCAGCTGGACCTATGCCGTCGGCGCCGGCGACAGCGGTGCGGCGATCCAGTGCCTGGTCGTCGCCGGCAACGGGGCCGGGCTCGGGGCGGCGCGCTCGCGGCCGGCTGCCGCCGACGCGTGCCACGGCGCGACCGGCGTCGAGATCGACGGCGGCGCCACCGAGACGAGGTCGGCCTCCGTCACGCTGACCCTGCGCGCGCCGCGCGGGACGACGACGGTGCACCTCTCGAACGACGCGAGCTTCGCGGGCGAGACCGTCACGGCGTACCCGGCCGGTTGCACCCTCCCGTGGGTGCTGCCGTCGATCGCCGGGATGCCGCTCTCGTGGTCGGTCTACGTGCGCTACGACGGCTCCGCGACCACCTACACCGACGCGATCGTGGTGGACGTCCCCAGCTGAGTGAGAGGCTGGCGGCATGGGCCGCTGCCGGTTCGTGCCGCCGTACCTCCTCGCTCGGGTCGCTCCGCAGAGCCTCACCGTGGATGCGGCGCTGCGCGCCGGCCGCGCCGTACCGGTCGACGCGCGATCGGCAGTGCTGGCCGCACCCGGGCCGGCGTGGACCGTGCACACCGCCGAGCAGACCGAGACGCTGCCCGGCCGGGTCGTCCGCTCCGCTGGCTCGGCGCCTTCGGGCGACGAGGCCGTCGACGAGGCGGCGACCGGCATCACCGGGGCGCTGGCGCTCTTCGAGGAGGTCTACGGCCGCGCGTCGTACGACGGAGCCGGCGCGCCGGTCAGCCTGACGGTGCACTACGGCCAGGACTACGACAACGCCTTCTGGGACGGCGTGCAGCTGGTCTTCGGCGACGGCGACGGTCGCGTGTTCGAGCGCTTCACCAAGCCGGTCGACGTGCTCGGGCACGAGCTGACGCACGCCGTCACCGAGCACACCGCCGGGCTGGTCTACCAGGATCAGTCCGGGGCCCTCAACGAGTCCGTCTCCGACATCTTCGCGGCGTGCCTCAAGCAGCGCCTGCTCGGGCAGTCCGCCGACGAGGCGGACTGGCTGATCGGCGCGGGGATCTTCGTGCCCGGCATCTCCGCCCGCGCGCTGCGCGACATGGCGGCTCCGGGCACGGCGTACGACGACCCGGCGCTGGGCCGCGACCCGCAGGTCGGCCACCTCGACGACTACGTGTCGACGTCCGACGACAACGGCGGGGTGCACCTCAACTCCGGGATCCCCAACCGCGCCTTCCAGCTCGCCGCCGTCGCGATCGGTGGCTCGACCTGGGAGGGCGCGGGACGGATCTGGTACGCCGCCCTGACCGGTGACGCCGTCGGGCCGCGCTCCGACTTCGCCGCGTTCGCGGCCGCCACCGTCGCCGCCGCCGGGGCGCAGGCGGACGCCGTCGGCACCGCCTGGGAGACCGTCGGCGTGACGCCGGGCTCGACGTCAGCCCCCGCGACCCCGGCACCGGTCGGCACCGCGCGGCGGGTGAGCGTGCGCCGTACCGGTGGCTTCGCCGGCCGGCGCTCCGACGGTGAGCTCGACCTCGACGGCGACGACCCCCGCGCGCCCGAGGTCGCCTCGCTCGTCGACCGGGTCGACCTCCGGTCGGTGGCCGGAGGCGCCCCCCAGCCCGACCGCTTCGTCTACGAGTTCGACCTCTGCGGGGACCGCGCGACCCTTCCCGAGCAGCACCTCACCCCGGACCTGCGCCGCCTCGCCGACCTGGTCCTGGAGCCGCCGCCGGGGTAGTCCCTGACGTTTCGGCCCTCGGGGAACGATCCCAGGGACCGTTTCGTCAGGGACTACCCCGACGGACGGGCCTACGCCAGCGCCCGGTCCAGGGCCGCGGCGACGTGGAGGGTGGTGCAGGGGAAGACCGGGATGTCGGCGTCGGCCTGGTGGACCAGCAGCTCGAGCTCGGTGCAGCCGAGGATCACGCCGCCGGCGCCGGCGTCCCAGAGCTCGTCGATGAGGCCGACGACCAAACGACGGGAGCCGTCCAGCACCTTGCCGTGCACGAGCTCCTCGTAGATGACCCGGTTGA
Organism: Nocardioides sp. Root1257; assembly: GCF_001425175.1. Lineage (GTDB taxonomy): Bacteria > Actinomycetota > Actinomycetes > Propionibacteriales > Nocardioidaceae > Nocardioides. Next base: position 322,186 of record NZ_LMDV01000008.1, read on the forward strand.
GGGTCTCGTGGTGCGCTGCGTCGGGGACCACGACGCTCAGGCCGTGCGAGGCGATCCGGTCGGTGAAGAACGAGCGGGACATCGCGAACGTCGTCCCGAGGAAGCCGACCGACTCGAGGCCCTTCGCCTTGCACTCCTCGGCGACGACGTCGGCGAGGTGGAGCAGCGGGATGCCGACCGCGTCGGCGACCTGGTCAGCCACGCGGTGGAAGGTCGTCGTGCAGAGCACGAGGAAGTCCGCACCGCCCGCCTCGACCCCGCGGGCGGCTGCGGACAGGATCTCGGCGACCTCGTCCCACCGCTCCTGCTCCTGGAGCGCCGTGACCTCGGCGAAGTCGACGGACGCCATCACGGTCCGGGCCGACGACAGCCCACCGACGCGCGTCTCCACGCCGCGGTTGAGCTCCTGGTAGTAGACCGCGCTGCTCTCCCAGCTGAGGCCTCCGACGAGTCCGATGGTCTGCATGAGCGTCAGTGTGGCAGACCCTCGCGGGTCGGTCGGATGATGTCTCGGCACGCCTGTCGCGCCCTCGCAGGCTCGGCCGCGGGCTCGCTCGACCACCACCGCGACAGCCCTTCGCTTCGCTCAGGACTGGCGGTGGACCTTGTGCTGCGCCGCTTGCGCCCGCGGACGGATCACGAGCTCGTCGATGTTCACGTGCGCCGGGCGGGTCACCATCCAGGTGATCGCCTCGGCGATGTCCTCGGCGACCAGCGGCTCGGCCACGCCGGCGTACACCGCCGCTGCCTTCTCGGCGTCGCCCTCGAAGCGGACCAGCGCGAACTCGTCGGTCTTCACCATCCCCGGCGCGATCTCCATGACTCGCACGGGCTGGTCCCACAGCTCCAGCCGCAGGGTCGCGGTGACGACCTGGGTGCCGTGCTTGGCCGCCGTGTAGCCGCCGCCGCCCTCGTAGGCGACCCGGCCCGCGGTCGAGCCGACGTTGACGATCGCGCCCGCTCCGGTGGCGACGAGCGCGGGGAGCAGGGCCCGGGTGACCTGCATCAGCCCGATCACGTTGACCTCGTACATCTGGCGCCACTCGTCGCTGTCGGCCCCCGACACCGGTGAGGCCCCGAAGGCGCCGCCGGCGTTGTTGACGAGTACGTCGAGCCGGTCGCCGACCGCGGTGGCCAGGGCCGCGACGGACTCCTCGGACGTGACGTCGCACGCGACCGCCGTACCCCCGATCTCCGCGGCCAGTGCCTCGATCCGGTCGATCCGGCGGGCGGCGCAGAAGACGTGGTAGCCGGCGGCGGCCAGCTGACGGGCGGTGGCGGCGCCGATGCCGCTGCTGGCGCCGGTCACGACGGCGGTCTTGGGGGTGCTCATGGAATCATTCTCGACGATCGGGGTAGGGATCGTTGCTGGAGGTCCCCGGACCGAGAGGAGTGAGCATGCGTGCAGCGATGGCCGTCGCCGCCGTCCTGGGCGGACTGTGCTGGGTGGTCGCGCTCTGGGTCGGCCTGCTCTCGGTGGTCGGCGCCGTCCTGCTGGCGGTCGCCGCCGTCGGCGCCGGCGTGGGGCTGGTCAGCCGAGGGGCGACGTGGCTCCGGCTGCTGGTCGGGATCTGCTTCCTCGGGTTCGTCGGGTCCGTCCTGCAGGTGCTGCGCCAGAACGCCGACGACCAGGCCGTGCTCGCGCTGGCGGGTGCTGCGGCCCTCGTGGCCGGCGTCGTCGTGCTCGTACGCCGGCCGGCGACCTCGCGGGGCAGCCACGCTGCGTGAGACGCGGGAATCAACCGCCGGGCCTCCGTGTTCCCTCTGGTTGGACCTGTTCACGAGCGAAACCGAGGTGCCTGTGGAGCCGATGCGGCGTGTGGCGATGATCAGCCTGCACACCTCCCCGCTCGACCAGCCGGGCACCGGCGACGCCGGCGGCATGAACGTGTACGTCGTCGAGCTGGCCCGGCAGATGGCCGCGCAGGGCATCGAGGTGGACATCTTCACCCGGGCCACGAGCTCCACGCTCGACCCGGTCGTGCCCGTCAGCGACGGCGTCCAGGTCCGGCACATCCATGCCGGCCCGTTCGAGGGCCTCGGCAAGGCCGAGCTCCCCGGCCAGCTCTGCGTGTTCGCCCGCGAGGTGCTCCGCGCGGAGGCCTCCCAGCCGCTCGGCCACTACGACGTCGTGCACTCGCACTACTGGCTCTCCGGCCAGGTTGGCGCGCTCGCGCGCGACCGGTGGGGCGTGCCGCTCGTGCACTCGATGCACACGATGGCGAAGGTCAAGAACGCCGCGCTCGCCGAGGGTGACACCCCCGAGCCGATGGCCCGGATCATCGGCGAGGAGCAGGTGGTCGAGGCCGCCGACATGCTGATCGCCAACACCGACCTAGAGGCGCACCAGCTGGTCGACCTGTACGACGCCGAGCCGTCGCGCGTCGAGGTGGTCCACCCCGGCGTCGACCTGGATGTCTTCCGTCCCTACGACCGCGCCGAGGTGCGTGCCGAGCTCGGGTTGCCTCCCGACGCGGCCGTGCTGCTCTTCGCGGGGCGGATCCAGCCGCTCAAGGCCCCCGACGTGCTGCTGCGCGCGGTCGCGGAGCTGCTCGCCCAGCAGCCGGACCTGCGGTCCCGCCTGGTCGTCCCGGTCGTCGGCGGCCCGTCCGGCAGCGGCCTCGAGCACCCCGAGTCGCTCGCGCAGCTCTCCTCCGAGCTCGGCCTCGACGACGTCGTACGGTTCGTGCCGCCCGTGGCCCAGCGCGAGCTCGCCCGCTGGTGCTCGGCCGCGACGCTGGTCGCCGTACCGTCCTACAACGAGTCGTTCGGCCTGGTCGCCGCCGAGGCGCAGGCGACCGGGACCCCGGTCGTCGCGGCCGCCGTCGGGGGTCTGACGACCGTCGTCCGCGACGGTCACAGCGGCCTCCTCGTCGACGGCCACGAGCCGGGCGCCTGGGCCGACGCGCTGCGCCGCGTCATCGAGGACGACGCGCTCCGGCTCCGCCTCGAGGGCGGCGCGCTCGAGCAGGCCCGGCGCTTCTCGTGGGAGCGCACCGCGGAGCGGACCCTCGACGTCTACCTCCGCGCCCGGGCCGAGATGGCACAGTCGTTGGCATGAGCTCCCCGGAGAGTGCCGACCCCCGTCAGGTCATCCGCGACCACCTCGACGCCGCCGAGGTCGAGTACGACGAGGCCGCCGACGGCGTCTTCTCGTTCTCCCTGCCCGGCGAGAAGAAGCTGCAGACCGCGGTCCGCCTCGACGTCGGCACGCACGCCCTCGGCATCCACGCCTTCGTCTGCCGCAAGCCCGACGAGCAGCACGAGCGCGTCTACCGCTGGCTGCTCGAGCGCAACCTGCGGATGTACGGCGTCGCGTTCGCCCTCGACCGGCTCGGGGACATCTACCTCGACGGCCGGCTGCCACTCGAGGCCGTCACGCCCGACGAGCTGGACCGGCTCCTGGGCTCCGTGCTCACCTACGCCGACGAGTCGTTCAACACGATCCTCGAGCTCGGCTTCGAGAGCTCGATCCGCAAGGAGTGGGAGTGGCGCAAGCTGCGCGGCGAGCCCACCCACAACCTCGAGGCGTTCCGCGGGTGGCTCGAGAGCTCACCAAGAGACCAGGACGGCGACCAGGGCGAGTAGCGCCGGCACCGCCTGGACGACCAGGATCCGCCGGCTCACCGTGATCGCGCCGTACACCCCCGCGACGATCACGCAGGCGAGGAAGAACACCGCGACGTCGAGCTCCTGGGTGACCAGTGCCCAGACGAGGCCCGCGACCAGGAAGCCGTTGTAGAGACCCTGGTTGGCCGCCAGGACCTTGGTCGCCTCGGCGAACTCCGGGGTGTTGCCGAAGGTCTTGCGGCCGAGCGGCTTGGTCCACAGGAACATCTCCAGGGCCAGGAAGTAGAGATGCAGCGCGGCCACGAGGCCGACCAGGATGTTGGCGAGGATGCTCACCCGAGCAGCATGGCAGCCTCAGGCCGGCGGCGAGACCTCTTGCGCGACCGTCCTCGGCTTGCGTCGCGCGACGGCCACGCCGACCAGCGCGAGCACGCCGCCGACGTACGCCATCGCGGGCGGCGCCTCGTCGAGGAGCAGGACGCCCATCACGATCGTGATCGGCGGGACGAGGTAGGTCGTGATGGCGAGGCTGCTGGCACTCATGTGCTGCAGGGCGTAGGCGTACGTCGTGAACGCGATCGCCGTCGGGAAGACGCCGAGGTAGACGACCCAGAGCACCGACGAGGTCGGGGCGTCGCCCGCCTGGTCGACGAGCTGGCCGAGGAACGGCAGGCACGCGATCGCACCGATCGAGCAGGCCAGCCAGGTCACGTGGATCGCGGGCAGCTTGGCGACGAGCGGCTTTTGCAGGATGAGGCTGATCGAGTAGACGACCGCGGAGACCAGGCAGAGCACAACGCCGAGGACGTCGTGGTCGCTGGAGTCCGAGGAGGAGAGGCTGATCAGGCCGACGCCGGTGAAGGCGAGGGCGAGCCCGAGGCCGATGTAGATGGTGAACCGCTCGTCGAGGAAGATCGCGGCGAGCACGGCGACGAGCACCGGCGAGACCTGGATCAGCATCGCGGCGGTGCCGGCGTCGACGCGGCGCTCGCCGGCGTTGAGGGCGACGTTGTAGACGCCGAACCACAGCACGCCGATGGTGACCAGCGAGACCCACTGCCGTCCGGTCGGGCGCGGCAGGCCCTGGCTCGCCAGGGCGACCACGCCGAGGCAGACCGCCCCGATCAGCGTCCGACCCAGGGAGAGCGCGCCGGGCGAGAAGTCCTCGCCGAGGTGACGGATCGCGACGAAGGCCGATGCCCAGAGCACCAGCGTCACGCCGACCGCGGTCACCGGCATCCAGCTCGGCGGGCTCTGGGCCTCGGGGACGGCCGGGGGCGTCGTCGTACTGGTCACCGGCTCAGACTAGGGACGCGCACCGACACCTGACATGCGGTTTTCGGACGTGGTTGCGCGATCCGCTGCCAGACCGGATCAGAGATCCAACTTGTAGCCCAGCCCGCGCACGGTGACGAGGTACTTCGGCTCGCCCGGGTCGGGCTCGATCTTGGCCCGCAGCCGCTTCACGTGGACGTCGAGGGTCTTCGTGTCGCCGACGTAGTCGGAGCCCCAGACGCGGTCGATGAGCTGCCCGCGGGTGAGGACCCGGCCGGGGTTGCGCAGGAACATCTCGAGCAGCTCGAACTCCTTGAGCGGCAGCCGCTGCGCCGAGCCGTCGACGGTGACGACGTGGCGCTCCACGTCCATCCGCACCGGGCCGGCCTCGAGGGTCGCCGGCGCCAGGTCGGGCTCCTGGCCACGACGGAGCACCGCGCGGATCCGGGCGACCAGCTCGCGGGGCGAGTAGGGCTTGGTGACGTAGTCGTCGGCACCGAGCTCGAGCCCGACCACCTTGTCGACCTCGTCGTCCTTCGCGCTGACCATGATCACCGGCACGCTGGAGGTCTGCCGGATCTGCCGGCACACCTCGGTGCCGGGGATGCCGGGCAGCATCAGGTCGAGCAGCACGATGTCCGCGCCGTTGCGGTCGAACTCGACGAGGGCGGAGTTGCCGTCGGCGGCGATCGCGACCTCGAAGCCTTCCTTGCGGAGCATGTAGGCGAGCGCCTCGCTGTAGCTCTCTTCGTCCTCTACGACGAGTACGCGGGTCACCGGTATTCCTCCTGGCTCTCCCTGGTGGAGAGGTAGCGGGGGAGGGTCAAGGTGAACGTAGACCCTTGCCCCTCGACTGACCACACGTTGACGTCCCCGCCGTGCGAGGCCGCCACGTGCTTGACGATGGACAGGCCGAGGCCGGTGCCACCGGTGGAGCGGTGCCGGGCCGGGTCGACCCGGTAGAACCGCTCGAAGATCCGGTCGATCTCCTCGTTGGGGATCCCGATGCCCTGGTCGACCACGGAGATGGACACGTTGTGCTCGTCGGCCTTCGTCGAGACCAGCACGGTGGAGCCGGACTCCGAGTAGGAGACGGCGTTGGCGACCAGGTTGGCGACCGCCGCGGTGACGAGCTCGGTGTTGCCGAGCACCTCGATGCCCTTGGCGCCGCTGGTGACCACCGCGATGTGCTTGCTCACCGCGTCGATCGCGCTGGTGTCGACGGCGACGTCGATCGCCGAGTCGATGGAGACGGGGATCGGCGCGTCCAGCGGGTCGTCGCCCTGGAGGCGGGAGAGCTCGATGACCTGCTGGACGAGACGCGAGAGCCGTTCGCTCTCGATGAGCATCCGCGACGAGAAGCGCTTGACGGCCTCGGGGTCGTCGGCCGCGTCGTTGACCGCCTCGGCGAGCAGCCGGATGGCGCCGACGGGGGTCTTGAGCTCGTGGCTGACGTTGCCGACGAAGTCGCGGCGCACGGCCTCGACGCGGCGCTCGCGGGTGCGGTCCTCGACCAGCGCCAGGACCAGCCGCGCGCCGAGCGGGGCGACCCGGGCGGTCACGTGCCGCGACGGCACGCCGGGGCGGGCCATCACGAGCTCGGTCTCGCGGATCTGCCCGTCGCGGCGTACCTGCTGGACCAGCGTCGCGAGCTCGGGGGAGACCAGCTCCTGGCCGCGCACGAGCCCCATCGAGTACGCCGGCGCGGACGCCTTGAGCACGGTGTCGCTGTCGTCGACGACGACCGCGCTGCTCTTGAGCACGGAGAGGACGGTGGCGACCCCGGCCGGGACGACGGGTTCCTCGGTGGCGACGCCCGTGCCATGCTGCTGACGGTCGCTGACGTGCCACGCCAGCACCGCGCCGCCTGCGACGACGGCACCGATGAGCGCGGCGAGAAACGCCTGCGTCGTCGCATCCACAAGAGAATCGTACGAGGGAATTCAGCGGGAGTTCGCCCACGAGGCTCGGGCTTCTGAACGTTCACCCCTCGTTCACGTCACAACCCCGGCTGGACACCTACGATGCTTAGGGTCTGTGCCATGCGAGAGGCATTCCACGAACAGCTCGACGGCATCTTCATCGACCTGGCAGCGATCTGCTCCGAGGTCGAGTCTGCGGTCCGGCTCGCGACCGAGGCGCTGCTGAGCGGCGACGCCGACATCGCCCAGCAGGTCATCAGCGCCGACGTCGAGATCGACCGGTCGCGCGAGCGCGTCGAGGACTCGGCGTTCCTGCTACTCTCACTCCAGCAGCCGGTCGCGAGCGACCTGCGCACCGTCGTCGCCGCGCTGCGGATGGTCAGCGAGCTCGAGCGGATGGGCGACCTCTCGGTGCACGTCGCCAAGATCGCCCGTCTCCGGGTGCCCAACCTGGCCGTTCCGGCCGCCGTCCAGCCGACCATCGAGCGGATGGCCTCGGTCGCCGAGGACATGGTCCGCCGGGTCTCCAAGATCATCACCGACCGCAACGTCGACGAGGCGCTCGCCCTCGTGCACGCCGACGAGGAGATGGACCGGCTGCGCCGCACCAGCTTCGCCGAGCTGCTCTCCGCCGACTGGGACCACGGCGTCGAGGCCGCGGTCGACGTGGCCCTCCTGGGTCGCTACTACGAGCGGATCGCCGACCACGCCGTCTCGGTCGCCAACCGGGTCGTCTTCGTCGTCACCGGCGAGAACCCGCGCTCCGTCGACGCCTGAACGGCCAGTACTCTCCGGCTGCTTCTCGACTCGCCGGATTTCGACGCGCCCGTCGCGGCTTCGTTCCTCAGCCGCGGGGCTTGCTCAATCTCCCTGAGCCCACGTCGGGTGCGGCTTCGCCGTACCCGACTGCTCAGCGACCCTGGTTCGCGACGGCGGCAGCGGCTTCTGCAGCGGCCTCCGGGTCGAGGTAGCGGCCACCGGCGACGGTGGGCTGCAGGTCCTCGTCGAGCTCGTAGACGAGCGGCATGCCGGTCGGGATGTTGAGGGCGGCGATGTCCTCGTCGCTGATCCCGTCGAGGTGCTTGACCAGCGCGCGCAGGCTGTTGCCGTGGGCGGCGACGAGCACCGTCCGGCCGGCCCGCAGGTCGGGGACGATGTCGGACTCCCAGTAGGGCAGGAACCGGGCGATGACGTCCTTGAGGCACTCGGTGCGCGGCAGCTCGGCGCCGAGGTCGGCGTACTGCGGCAGCCCGGCCTGCGAGAACTCGCTGTCGTCGTCGAGGGGCGGCGGGGGTACGTCGAAGGAGCGCCGCCAGAGCATGAACTGCTCCTCGCCGTACTCGTCCAGGGTCTCCTTCTTGTTCTTGCCCTGGAGGGCGCCGTAGTGGCGCTCGTTGAGGCGCCAGGAGCGCCGCACCGGGATCCAGTGCCGGTCGGCGCCGTCGAGCGCCGTGGCAGCCGTGTTGATCGCGCGCCGCAGCAGCGAGGTGTGCACGACGTCCGGCAGCACGCCGGCCTCGCGCAGCAGCTCTCCGGCGTGCACACCCTCGGCGCGGCCCTTGTCGTTGAGCGGGACGTCGACCCAGCCGGTGAAGAGGTTCTTGGCGTTCCACTCGCTCTCGCCGTGGCGGAGCAGGACCAGGGTGTACGTCATCTCAGTGCTCGATCTCAGTGCTCGGCCGTGGCGGGCTCGGGCTCGCAGTCCGCGGGCGGGGTGCCCGTCTCCGCGGTCGAGTCGAGGCCGGCGTACTCGTAGCAGTCGGGGACCGACGGCAGGTCCACGGTCGCGGTGCTGCCGTCGCCGAAGGTGAACTCCAACGTCAGGAAGTCGCCGGTCTCGAAGTCGCCCTCGATGGTGACCGGGGTGTCGGAGTCGGCCAGGTTGACCAGGCCGCCCGCCGGGATGTCGATCGGGTCGAAGTCGCCGACGGTGAGGTCGGCCGTGTCGCCCGCGCCGGCGATGCCGGTGACCGAGGCGTCGTCGTCCTGGTTGTTGTTCGAGAACGACGTGATCAGCGTGCCGGAGCCGTTCTCGGCGCTCACGACGACCGCGCCGAGCACGTCGATGTCGGAGTCCTGGTGGTTGGTGCCGGCGCCCGGGGTGTACGGCTTGTCGGTCGCGTAGTCGAAGCCGCAGGAGGTGAGCACCGGGGCGGCGAGCAGGAGCGCTCCCGCGGCGGTGAGCAGGCGAGCGGAACGGCGAAGCTGCATCTTCAAAGCCTTCACATCGAGGAACAACGGAGCGCGACGACAGGGGTGCGGGCTCAGCCTAGCGGTCGCCGGCCGCGGCTCTGACCCCCACTACTGACTGAGGCCGACGGCGTTCCCGACGAGGAGCAGCCCGACCAGCGCGAGCCCGGTCCAGGCGAGCGACGCGATCAGCAGCCGGGTGGCCCCGATCTTCAGGGCGACGCGCAGCGGCAGGTGTCGGAAGCCGTTCTCGTGGTCGCCGACCAGGCCGGGCAGGGCGCACAGGAAGTGCACGCCGACGCCGAGCGCCGCGGCCAGGGCGACCATCGCGGTCGCGGGCGGGTTGCCGGTCGCCTGACCGCCCCAGCCGCCGTACGAGAGGAAGCCGGGCAGGAGGGCGTACGACGCCGCCCAGGTCAACCAGGAGAGCCAGCCCGAGCGGAGGATCAGGTTGCCGAGCAGGCCGATGCCGACCGACGCGAGGTAGAGGCAGCCGGCGGTCACGCCGTTCGAGATCGCGAGCGGGACGAGGAGCAGGACGCCGCAGCCGAGCGCGAACCAGGCCGTCCCCGGGTCCAGGTAGCCGTCGGCGATCGGCTTGCCGCTCGGCAGGTGCTGGGCGTCGCGACGGCGGTCGACGAGGTCGTTGTGCCAGCCGAGCACGGCCTGGCCGACCAGCACGGTCGCCAGCACCAGCCCCACCTCGCGACCGGGCCGGCCGGAGAGCGCGGCGGCGACGGCCACGCCGGCGGCGGTGAGCGCCGCGAGGCGCGGGTGCGCGGCACGCAGCAACAGGATCGGGGTGGCGTGCGCCAGGGTCCGCCGACGCTCACGACCCCGGGAGGCGGGGCTGGAGGCCGGGGTGGGGGCCGGGGTGGGGGTCGGCTCCGGTGTCGGCTTCTGCGCGGACTCAGGGGCAGGCTCCGGCGTCGCCTCGGTGGGCGGGGGCTCGGTGGTGGTGGCCGTGGCGGTCCCGGCGTCGAGCTGTTCGGCCGGTTCCGTGCTCCGTCGGCGCAGGCGGGGCGACATACCCCGCAGTATCAACCAGCCGTCGCGTGGGTATGCCTCTTCCGGGTCCGGAACTGTCGACGCGCTGTCCTGAAGAGGGTTGCCGGGCCCGTCCGCGGAGGGCCGGCCACCACACCCACCGCGGTTCTGTCAAGCCCGGATTGTGCCCCTGACCTGCGCAAACGATGTCGGGTCCGCTGGGAGGCCGTGTTAGAATCCTCACCTAGGAAGGGGTACCTCACATATGACTTTCACCGTCGGCGAAACGGTTGTTTACCCGAATCACGGGGCCGCGATCATCGAGGACATCGAGATGCGGACCATCAAGGGAGAGGACCGGGAGTACCTCGTACTACGGATTGTCGCCCAGCAGGACCTGGTGGTGCGCGTGCCCGCCTGCAACCTCGACCTCGTCGGGGTCCGCGACGTCGTGGACAAGGACGGGCTCGACCGGGTGTTCGACATCCTGCGTGCCGCGCACGTGGAGGAGCCGACCAACTGGTCGCGTCGCTACAAGGCGAACCTCGAGAAGCTGCACAGCGGAGACGTGATGAAGGTGTCGGAGGTCGTCCGCGACCTGTGGCGCCGCGAGCGGGACCGCGGCCTGTCGGCCGGGGAGAAGCGGATGCTCGCGAAGGCCCGCCAGATCCTGGTGTCGGAGCTGGCGCTCGCCGAGCACACCAACGAGGACAAGGCCGAGGCCCTCCTCGACGAGGTCCTCGCCTCCTGATCCGTACGACGGGCCCCCGGACCACCAGGTCCGGGGGCCCGACGCATTTGTAGGGTCGGTACGTGGACGACGAGGTGGAGCCCGCACTAGGTGCGGTGATGGACGACGACCGGGGATCCCTCCCGTACGCGTTGATCCACGGGGAGTCCCTCGTCGCCGCGGCCTCGTGGGCGCTGGGCGAGGCGGGCGTGACCCCGGTCGACCTCGGGACCAGCTGGGAGGGGCTCGTCGACTCCGGTGAGCCGTTCGTGCTGCACGACCCGCTCTGTCCGATGACGCCGCCGGCCTTCATCGCCGACTGCGTGGCGCGCGCCGTCGAGCGCGGCTGCGTGGTGGTCGGCGTCCGGCCCGTCACCGACACGGTCAAGGTCGTGGACGACGGCGTGGTCGGCGAGACGCTCGACCGGGACGCTCTGGTGGCGGTCGCCTCTCCGGTGGTGCTGCCGGCCGGGGTGGTGGCCGCCCTCGGCGCCCTGCCCAGCACCGACTTCGTGGCCCTGGTCGATGCCCTGCGGCGGCGCTACCCGGTCGAGCTCGTCGAGGCGCCCCCGGCCGCCCGCCGGGTCGGCTCGGCCGAGGACCTGCGGGTGCTGGAGGCGCTCACGGCGGGGTAGTCCCTGACGATTCGGACCTCTGGGCACGCTCCCACGGACCATTCCGTCAGGGACTACCCCGACGGTGCGAGGCGCAGCGCCAGATCGAGGTCCTCCGGGAAGGTGATCTTGAGGTTGGCGGGCGAGCTCGGCACGGCCGCGACCGGGAGGTCGGTGTAGCGCGCCCAGCAGGCGGCGGTGTCGGTGCCCTCGAAGCCGTCGGTCGCAGCGTCGGCGTACGCCGAGACCAGGTCGCGGGCGCGGAAGGCCTGCGGCGTCTGGACGCCGTCCAGGCTCCCCGTACGCGGGACAGGCAGTGGCCGCCCGTCGCGGGACAGCAGGCCGGGCAGGTGGACCACCGGGATCGCGCCGCCGTGCTCCTGTGCGGCCGCGATCGTCGCCGCGAACAGCTCGGGGCCTGCGAGCGGTCGGGCGCCGTCGTGGATCGCGACCACGTCGATGTCGCCGGCCTCGATCGCCGGGCGGAGCGCGTCCAGCGCCGCCGCCTCCGACGCGTGCCGGGTGGCGCCGCCCTCGACCAGGCCGACCTCGGCGTCGCCCAGGTGCGGCTGCAGGGCGGCGGCCACGTCGTCCTGCTCACCGGGACGGACCACCACGAGCACGCGGCGTACGCCGTCGACCGCCGCTGCGTCGCGGACCGACCAGGCCAGCACGGGCCGGTCGCCGAGCGGCAGCAGCACCTTGTTGGACCCGGCCCCCACGCGCGACCCGGTCCCGGCGGCGAGGATCACGACGGCGGCGGGCACCCGCGGAGTCTACGGAGCCGGATCGGTCCAGTGTTTTCACGGCTGTTACACGGCGAAACAGGTGCTTGACGCGCCGCGCCTACGTTCGAGGGACCACGAGGGCCCAGGAAGGGTGCCCGGGAAAGGGTCATCGCGATGACGTCTGCGGCCCACCAGCGCGCGGAGGAGTGGCAGCCGGTCTGCCGCATCGTCGAGCTCACCGTCGAGCGCGGTGCGACGGCGCTGGTGCACGGGCAGGCGATCGCGATCTTCCGGACCCAGGACGACGAGGTCTACGCGTTGGGCAACCACGACCCGTTCGCCAAGGCGTCCGTGCTCGCGAAGGGCATCGTCGGCACTCGCGAGGGTGTGCCGTTCGTCGCCTCACCTGCCCACAAGCACGCCTTCGACCTGCGCAGCGGGCGCTGCCTCGACGACCAGCACGTGTCGGTGCCGGCGTACGACGTCCGCGTGGTCGAGGGCGTCGTGCTGGTCGGCCACCGGAAGGTCGACGCTGCCTAGCGGAGGCGCGACCGGCGTGTCGAGACCCGGTTAGTGGTCCTTGGCGAAGACGAGCGCCGTGGCGATCGCGGCGACACCCTCACCGCGCCCGGTGAGCCCGAGGCCGTCGGTGGTGGTGGCCGAGACCGACACGGGAGCGCCGACGGCGGCCGAGAGCGCCGCCTCGGCCTCCGGGCGCCGCGGCCCCACCTTGGGGCGGTTGCCGATCACCTGGATCGTGACGTTGCCGATCTCGAACCCGGCGGCGCGCACCCGGGCGGCCGTCTCGGTCAGCAGGGCAGCGCCGGAGGCGCCGGCCCACTGCGGCTCGGACGTGCCGAAGTTCGAGCCGAGGTCGCCGAGGCCGGCCGCCGAGAGCAGCGCGTCGCACGCGGCGTGGGCCGCCACGTCGGCGTCGGAGTGACCCTCGAGGCCCTGCGGCTCGTCCGGCCAGGCCAGGCCGGCCAGGTGGAGCGGGACGCCGTCGACGAGCCGGTGGACGTCGGTGCCGATGCCGACCCTCGGGAGTTGCTGCACACGAGGATCATGCCCTGCGACAGAATCACGGGGTGAGAAGCTTCCGCGGCAGCTGGTCGGTGGCCGGCCTGGTGGCCGGCTTCGCCGGTCTCGCTGCGAGCTATTTCGTCGCGATGGTGCTGACGACACGGGACTCCCCGGTGACCGCCGTCGCCGAGCTGGTGACCCGCCTGACACCCGGCCCGGTGGTCGAGCGGGCGATCCGGCTGCTCGGGCACCACGACAAGCAGTTCCTGCTGCTGGTCATCCTCGTCCTCTCGGGCCTGCTCTTCGCCTGGGCCGGGCGACTGGCCCGTCGGTCGTGGTGGGCGCCGGCGATCGTGTTCGCCGTGCTCGGGGTCGTGGGCGGGACGGCGGTCTCGGCGGAGCGCGGCTCCGGCGCGATCGACATCCTGCCGATCGCGGTCGGGTTCGCGACCTGGCTGGTCTGCCTCTCGCTGCTGACCGACCCGCTGCGCCGCCACGAGCGGGCGCTGGCCGAGGAGCCCGACCCCGACGCGGCGCCCGGGGCCCCGCACCCGGCCGACCACACCCGTCGTACCTTCCTGATCCGCGCGGGCATCATCGTCGCGAGCACGACCGTGGTCGGCACCGTCGGCCGCGTCGTGGGCCGCGGTCGGCGGCACGTGGAGGAGGCCCGCCGCCTGCTGAGGCTGCCGGGGGTCACTGCGCCGCAGCTGCCCGAAGCGGTCCGGGTCGGGCTGGACGGCGTGACGCCGTGGGCGACGCCGGCCGGCGACTTCTACCGGATCGACACCGCGTTCGTGGTGCCCACGATCGAGCCGTCGGACTGGCAGCTGCGCATCCACGGCATGGTCGACCGCGAGGTCGTGCTGACCTACCAGGAGCTGATCGACCGGCAGGTCACCCAGGGCTGGGTGACGCTCAACTGCGTCTCCAACCCGGTCGGCGGCAACCTGATCGGCAACGCGTGGTGGAGCGGGGTCCGGATCGCCGACCTGCTGGCCGCCGCCGGGGTCCAGCCCGGCGCCGACGCCGTGCTCCAGACCTCCGACGACGGCTGGACCTGCGGCACGCCCCTCGGGGCGCTCACCGACGACCGCAACGCGATGCTCGCGTTCGCGATGAACGGCCGGCCGCTGCCGATCGAGCACGGCTTCCCGGTGCGCACGATCGTGCCCGGCCTGTACGGCTACGTCTCGGCCTGCAAGTGGGTCGTCGAGATGAAGGTGACCCGCTTCGCCGACATCGAGGCGTACTGGACCAAGCGGGGCTGGGCCGAGCTCGGGCCGGTCAAGATGTCGTCGCGCATCGACGTCCCCGAGGACGGCGGCGAGGTGCTGGCCTCCGGCGGCCGGGTCGGCGGGGTGGCCTGGGCGCAGCACACGGGCATCCAGGCCGTCGAGATCTCGGTCGACGGCGGGGCGTGGGAGCGCGCGGTCATCGGTGGCGCTCCCAGCCCGGACACCTGGGTGCAGTGGACGGCCCGCATCGACGTCGAGCCCGGCGACCACACCCTCGCGGTCCGGGGCATCGACGCCGACGGCCTTGTGCAGACCGGCGAGGAGCAGGACGTGCTGCCCGACGGCGCGACCGGCTGGCACACGATCGACTTCACGGCCACGGAGGCGACGGATGGATGACTTCGCAGACCGGCCCGGCCTCGCGCTGGTGGTCGGCGGCAGCGGGGGCCTCGGCCGCGAGATCGCCGAGATGCTGCGCGACCGCGGCTCCGCCGTCGCCGTCACGCACCGGCGCAACCCGGTCGCGGACTCCTACCCGCTCGATCTCGGCGCCTCGACCGTCGCGGCCGACGCCGCCCGTGTCGTCGAGGAGGTGGCGGGGCGAGGCGGCCTCCACACCCTGGTGTACGCCGCCGGCCCGCACGTGCCGATGACGCACCTGTCCGCCGTGGAGCCGAGCGCGATGGCCGCCCAGCTCGCCGCCGACGCGGCCGGCTTCTTCGCGGTCGTCGCCCCCGCGCTGCCGCACCTGCGCGCCAGCCAGGGCTCGATCGTCGCCGTGACCACGGCTGCGACCAGCCGGTTCCCGGTGCGCGACGGGCTGTCGTCGGCGCCCAAGGCCGCCGTCGAGGCGATCGTGCGGGCGCTGGCGGCCGAGGAGGGGCGCTACGGCGTACGCGTCAACGCCGTCGGTCCCGGCATGCTGACCGACGGGATGGCGGCCCGGCTGATCGACTCCGGTGAGCTCTCCGAGGAGGCGCTTGCCATCACCCGACGCAACATCCCGCTGCGCCGCTTCGGCACCGCGCGCGACATCGCCGAGGCGGTCTGCTTCCTCGCCTCAGACCGTGCCGGGTTCGTCTCCGGCCAGAAGCTCGACGTCGACGGTGGCTACGGGGTGTGACGATGCGGGCCACCTGCGCCCCGATCCCTAGACTGGCGGCGTGACGCTCAGGCTCTACGACACTGCGACCCGCGAAGTCCGGGACTTCGTTCCCCTCGAGGAGGGGAAGGCGGGTCTGTACGTGTGTGGTCTGACCGTGCAGTCGGAGCCGCACGTCGGGCACGTCCGCTCGGGCGTCAACTTCGACGTGCTGCAGCGCTGGCTGCGTCATCTCGGGTACGACGTCAGCTTCATCCGCAACGTCACCGACATCGACGACAAGATCCTCACCAAGGCCGAGGCCCAGGGCCGGCCCTGGTACGCGCACGCCGCGATCATGAAGCGCGAGCTCGACAAGGCGTACGCCGCGCTCAACGTCGCGCCGCCGACGTACGAGCCAGCGGCCACCGGCCACGTCCCCGAGATGCTCGAGCTCATCGAGATGCTGATCGCGAAGGGGCACGCGTACGCCGCGGCCGACGGCTCTGGCGACGTCTACTTCGACGTGCGGTCGTGGCAGCAATACGGCGAGCTGACCCACCAGCGGATCGACGACATGGAGGCGGCCGAGGACGCCGACCCGCGGGGCAAGCGCGACCCCCGCGACTTCGCGCTCTGGAAGGGCTGGAAGAAGGAGTCCGAGCCGGAGACAGCGTCGTGGCCGAGCCCGTGGGGTCGCGGCCGCCCGGGCTGGCACATCGAGTGCTCCGCGATGGCCGGCAAGTACCTCGGCCCCGCGTTCGACATCCACGGCGGCGGCGTCGACCTGCGCTTCCCGCACCACGAGAACGAGCAGGCCCAGTCGCGCGCGGCCGGGCACCCGTTCGCGTCGTACTGGATGCACAACGCCTGGATCACCACCGCCGGCGAGAAGATGAGCAAGTCGCTCGGCAACACGCTCTCCATCCCGTCCGTGCTGGAGCGGGTGCGGGGCATCGAGCTGCGCTTCTACATCGTGAGCGCCCACTACCGCAGCCACGTCGAGTTCAGCTTCGAGGCGTTGGACGAGGCCGCCGTCGGCTTCCGGCGCATCGAGAGCTTCCTCGAGCGCGCGGGTGACGTCGCCGTCGGGGAGCTCCCCGAGGCCTTCGTCGCCGCCATGAACGACGACCTCGGGACGCCGGCCGCGGTCGCCGTGCTCTTCGACGTCGTCCGCGACGGCAACCGGGCGGACGACCCGTCGGTCCAGGCCGGACAGGTGCTGGCGATGCTCGACGTGCTCGGCCTCGACCCGGCCGACCCCGCGTGGGGTCCCGGATCCAGCAACGACCAGCAGCTGGTCGAGGCCGTGGACGTGCTCGTCCGCGGCCTGCTCGACCAGCGCACCCAGGCGCGTGCGGACAAGGACTTCGCCGCCGCCGACGCGATCCGCGACCAGATCAAGGCCGCCGGGATCGCGATCACGGACACCCCCGATGGCCCGACCTGGGCCCTGGAAGCAGGCACCAAGTAATGGCAGGGATTTCGAGACAGGCGCAGAGCGCCTTCCTCAATCACCGAGAGCAAGGGCACTGACGTGGCAGGCAACTCGCAGCGCAAGGGCTCGGTCAAGAAGTCGGGCAAGGGCAACCCCACCGCCGGCTCCGGCGGCCGCGTCAAGCGCGGCCTGGAGGGTCGCGGCCCGACGCCGAAGGCGAAGGACCGCGAGTACCACAAGGCCCACAAGGCCGCGAAGCGCGCCGAGAAGGCGGCCCCCGCCCGCCCGAAGCGGCGTACCTCCGGCGACGCCGAGTGGATCATCGGCCGCAACCCCGTGGTGGAGTCGCTGCGCGAGGGCGTGCCGGTCAACGCGCTGTACGTCGCCGAGGGCGCCGAGCGCGACGGCCGGCTGCGCGAGGCGTTCGCGCTCGCGGCCGACCGGGGCATCAAGCTGCTCGAGGTCACCCGCAACGAGATGGACCGGATGGTCGGCGCCGGCGTCCACCAGGGCCTGGCCGCGCGGATCCCGGCGTACGAGTACGCGCACCCGGACGACCTGCTGGACGCCGCCGCCGCGAACGGCGAGAAGCCGCTGATCGTCGCGGTCGACCACGTCACCGACCCGCGCAACCTCGGGGCGATCATCCGCAGCGCGGCCGGCTTCGGCGCGCACGGCGTGGTGATCCCCGAGCGGCGCGCGGCCGGCATGACCGCCGCCGCCTGGAAGACCAGCGCCGGCGCGGCCGCGCGCATGCCGGTCGCCCAGACCGTCAACCTCACGCGTCAGCTGAAGGCCTACCAGGAGGCGGGCTGCATGGTCGTCGGCCTGGCCGCCGAGGGCGACGTGGCCCTGCCGCAGTTCGACCTCGCTGACGGACCGCTCGTGCTCGTCGTCGGTGCGGAGGGCGACGGGCTCTCGCGCCTGGTGACCGAGACCTGCGACCAGCTCCTGTCGATCCCGATGGCCAACCAGCTGGAGTCGCTCAACGCCGGCGTCGCCGCGTCGGTCGCGCTCTACGCGATCTCCGAGGCACGCCGCTGACGGTGCGGCCTTCCCTCCGCAGGGCAGCCACGGTCTCGGCGTACGTCGGGGCCTGGCTGGGCTGCGCCCTCGCGGTCACGGCCGTGCTGTTCTTCTCCGGGACCAGGTCGATCGAGCTGGCGAGCCACGACGCCGTGGTGCAGCCGACGATGAGCGGCTCCGCGGTCCTCGAGACCGGGCCGGTGCTGCCAGACCTGCGCATTCCGGCCGCCGGCCGGCTCGGCGTCGACATCCGGCTGGAGAAGACCGACGCCGCCAGCACCGACGAGCTGGTCCGTCGCTACGCCTTCATCGCGGGTCAGCCGGAGGGCCAGATCGCCAAGGTCACCGACGCCGTCGAGGACATGCTGCTCGACGCGGCCCTGCGCGGCGCGGTGGTCGGGCTGGTGCCGATCGGGGTGTGGCTGCTCGTCGGCCGCACCCGGCGGCGCGAGCTCGCCGCCCGGATCGGGCTGGCGCAGGTGCTCGTCGGGGTCGGTGTGGTCGTGGTGCTCGGGGTCTGCGTCTGGCAGCCGTGGACCGACGACGTCGCCGACGACGGCGGCGAGTGGGTCTCGCTCCAGCAGTTCCTCGGTCCCGAGGTCGCGCTGCCCGACGAGCTCGACGACGTCCAGGTGCGCGGCGACGTGACGACCGCCCAGACCCGGCGCCTGGTCGAGAGCGCCGTCGACACCTACGACAAGAGCAAGGTCTTCTACGCCACCGCGGCCGAGCAGGCGGCGACCCTCGACCTGCGCCGGCCCGAGGACGGCGACACGGTGGTCGCCTTCGTCTCCGACCGGCACGACAACATCGGGATGGACCCGGTGGCGCGCGCGATCGCCGACGCCGCCGGCGCGACGGCGGTGTACGACGGCGGCGACGACACCTCCAACGGCAAGAGCTGGGAGGCGTTCTCCCTCGACTCCGTGTCCGAGGCGTTCGAGGGGCTGGACCGCTGGGGCGTCGCGGGCAACCACGACCACGGCTCCTTCGTGCACGACTACCTGGCGCGACACGGCTGGACGATGCTCGACGGCGAGGTGGTCCCCGGCCCAGGCGACACCACGCTCCTCGGCGTCGACGACCCGCGCTCCAGCGGGCTCGGGTCGTGGCGTGACGAGACCGGGCTGAGCTTCGCCGACGTCGAGCACCGGCTCGCCGACGCCGCGTGCGACAGCGACGAGCGGATCACCACGATGCTCGTGCACGACGCCAACCTCGGCCGCGAGGCTCTCGTCCGCGGCTGCGTCGACCTCGTCATCGGCGGCCACCTGCACGTCCGCTCGGGTCCGACCCGCGTCGACGGGCCGGACGGCGAGGTCGGCTACTCGTACACGACCGGCACGACCGGAGGCGCGGCGTACGCCATCGCGCTGGGCAGCAAGCCGCGCCGCGATGCCGACGTCAGCCTCGTGACCTACCGCGACGGCCGGCCGGCCGGCATCCAGTGGGTCACGCTTCAGCCGAACGGCGTCTTCCAGGTGGGCGACTACGTCGCGCTGGAGTATCCGACGCCCTAGATCCGAGTGGCGGCCGTCACCTCGCCGGTGGCCACTCGTTGAGGGAGAACCTGTTCCAGTTCTGGAGGCACCGGTGCGCCCTCTTCCTCGTACGGCCCTGTCCGCGACCTGCGTCCTGCTCGCGCTGCTGCTCGCGGCCTGCGGCTCCCGACTCGACCCGCAGACGGTCGCCGGCGCCTCGGGCTCCAGCGGCACCGGCGGAGGGGCGACCGTCCCGGGCGCGGACGCGGCCGGTCCTGACGGCAGCCTCCCGGCAGGCGGTGGCGGGGACGCGGCTGCGGCCGGCGGTGGTGGCGCCGCGAGCGCGGGCGCCACGGGCGGCGGGGGCTCCGCGGCGTCGGGTGCGGGCGGCGGCGGGTCGGGGGACGCGCCGAAGGGCACCGGCGCCAACGCCGCGGCCGGTGGCGAGAAGGCCGGCAGCTGCGCCGGCTTCAAGAACCAGACCGGCATCACCGACTCGACGATCACGATCGGCAACGCGTCCGACATCAGCGGGCCGGTGCCCGGGCTGTTCGAGGCCGCCCCGGAGGCGGTGCGTGCGTACGTCGCCTACTTCAACGCCACCAGCGACATCTGCGGCCGCAAGCTCACCCTGGCGTCGTACGACAGCCGCACCGACGCGGCCGCGGACCAGCAGGCGTACGTCAAGGGCTGCGACGAGGCGTTCGCCATGGTCGGGTCGATGTCGGCGTTCGACTCCGGTGGTGCGTCCACCGCCCAGTCCTGCGGCCTCCCGGACATCCGTACGGCGGCGACGACCGCCGAGCGGCTCAGCTGCACGACCTGCTTCGCGGCCGAGGCGGCCAACTCCCAGCAGTTCCAGAACGCCGTGCCCGACTTCGTGCTGAAGAACTACGGCGACGCCGGGAAGCACGCCGCGATGCTCTACATCAACGCGGGCGCGGCAGCCGAGAACGGCAAGACCCAGGCCGCCGCGATGGGCAAGCGTGGCATGCACTTCGACTACGTGCAGGGCATCGACATCTCGGAGTTCAACTACGCGCCGTACGTCCAGCAGATGAAGGACAAGGGCATCGAGTACGTCCAGATCATCGGCTCCACGGCCCAGTTCACGCGGCTCGCCGAGGCCATGAAGCAGCAGGGCTTCAAGCCCAAGATCTTCATGATCGACCCGACCGCCTACAACCCCGACTTCGTCAGCAGCGGTGGCGACGCCGTCGAGGGCACCACGGTCTTCATCAACTTCACGCCGTTCGAGGAGGCCGGCTCCAACAAGGAGCTGCAGCTCTACCTCAGCTGGCTCCAGCAGGTGAAGCCCGGCGCGACGCCGTCCTTCTTCGGGCTCTTCGCCTGGTCGGCCGCGCGGCTCTTCGTGCAGCAGGCCACCCAGCTCGGCGGCAAGCTCACCCGGAGCGCGCTCGCCTCCAGCCTCAAGGGCGTCAGCAACTGGACGGCCAACGGGATGCACGCACCGCAGCCCGTGGGCGCCAAGCAGGCGTCGCCGTGCTGGCGGTTCATCAAGCTCGTGAGCGGCAGGTGGACGCCGATCGGCGGCACGAAGTACCAGTGCAGCGGCACCACCTCGGTCGGCTGACCGATGCCTCGGTGTGGGCCGCGTCACCTTTCCCCAGCCCCCTCGTTGAGGGGTGGAACGTGTTCTGATTCCGGGAGGGTCTCGTTGTCCAGGCTGGTGTCCCCGCTGCGTGCGGCCGCGATCTCGGCCCTCGGTCTGACCGTGTGCCTCGGTCTGGCCGCGTGCGGCTCCCAGCTCGAGCCCGACACCGTCGCGCAGGTCAACGGCACGACCACCGGCGGTGCCGGGGGCGCCGCCGGCACGACCGGCGGCTCGGCGCCCGGCGACAGCAGCCTGCCCGGCTCCAGCGACGTGGGCGGCGCGGGATCCACCGGGGGCTCGACCGGGTCCGGGGGCACCGGCGGCGACGGGGGCGCCGGTGGTGGCGGGACCGCCACCGGCGACGCCGCCCAGGGCACCGGAGCCAACGCGGCGACCGGCGCCAGCAAGGCCGGCAGCTGCGACGGCTTCAAGAACCAGACCGGCATCACCGACAAGACGATCACGATCGCCAACATCTCCGACATCTCGGGGCCGGTGCCCGGCATCTTCGAGTCCGCCCAGCAGGCGACCCGGGCCTACGCGGCGTACTTCAACTCCACCAACGACATCTGCGGCCGCAAGCTCGACGTCGAGCTGCTCGACAGCCGCGCCGACGCCGGTGCCGACCAGCAGGGCTACACCAAGGCCTGCGACGACGCGTTCGCCGCGGTCGGCTCCATGTCGGCCTTCGACTCCGGCGGCGCGGGCGCCGCGCAGTCGTGCGGGCTGCCCGACCTCCGGTCCACGACCACCACGCCCGAGCGGCGCGACTGCAGCACCTGCTTCGCCGCGCAGGCGGTCAACCCGGGTCAGGTGGGCAGCGCGATGCCGCGCTACTTCGCGTCGAAGTACAAGGACGCCAGCCAGCACGCGGCCGTCCTCTACATCAATGCCGGCGCGGCTCCCGGCAACGCGGCGTCGTTCCGCGACGCGTGGGGCAAGAGCGGGTGGAAGATCGACTACTTCCAGGGCATCGACGTCGCGGAGTTCAACTACGCGCCGTACGTCCAGCGGCTCAAGGACAAGGGCATCAAGCTCGTCAACTACACGGGGCCGTACCAGAACACGGCCAAGCTGCTCGACGCGATGAAGCAGCAGGGCTACAAGCCCGACGTGTTCATCCAGGACTCGACGATCTACGACCAGCGCTTCGTCGACGAGGCCGGCTCCAACGCCGACGGCGTCTTCGCCTACTCCACCACGGCCCGCTTCGACGACTTCAGCGTCAAGGAGATGCAGCTCTACCGCTCCTGGCTGGACCAGGTGAAGCCGGGCGCGGTGCCCAACTACTTCGGCCTGTACGCGTGGTCCGCCGCGCGCCTCTTCGTCGAGCAGGCGACCAGGCTCGGCGGCAAGCTGACCCGGGCCTCGCTGGTCGGCGCGCTCAAGGGCGTCAAGAACTGGACCGGCAACGGCCTGCACGTGCCGCAGCAGGTCGGCTCCAAGAACACCGCCAGCTGCGTGTCGGTGCTCCAGCTCAACGGCGGCAAGTGGAGCCAGGTCTCACCGGGCAAGTACATGTGCGCGCCCCTCGTCGACGCCGGAGGGTCCTGACCCCATGAGCACGATCATCTCGTTCACGATCCTCGGCCTCTTCACGGGCGCGGCGTACGCGATCGCGGCCTCCGGCCTGGTGCTGACCTACACCACGACACGGGTCTTCAACATCGCCCATGGCGCCTTCGGCATGGTCATGGCCTTCACGTTCTGGGACTTCAGCCAGCGACAGGGGATGCCGACCTGGCTCGCCCTGGTGCTGGTGCTCGGGGTGGTCGCCCCCGGCACCGGCTGGCTCGTCCAGCGGTTCATCACGCGTGGCCTCGGTGAGGGCCCGGTCAGCGTCTCGCTCGTCGTCACCGTCGGTCTGTTCGTCGGCCTGATCGGCCTGGCGCAGTACATCTGGCCCCCCGAGCCGCGCACGGTCCCGCCGTTCCTGCCCGACAAGGGCGTGCAGATCGGCGACACCTACGTCACCGCCCACCAGATCATCACGATCGCGCTGTCGGCCGTGGTCGCAGGGCTCCTCTACCTGCTGCTCAACCGAACGCGTATCGGCACGGCCATGCGGGCCTCGGTCGACAACCCGGTGCTGCTCCGCCTCTTCGGTGGCAACCCCGACCGGGTCGCCTCGCTCTCGTGGGCGATCGGCATCTCCCTCGCTGCGCTCGCCGGGATCCTGCTGACGCCGGTGATCGGGCTGTCCTACTTCGACCTGACGCTGCTGGTCATCAACGCGTACGCCGCGGCGATGCTCGGCCGGCTCTCGAGCCTCCCGCTGACCTTCGTCGGCGCGATGGGGCTCGGCATCCTGCAGTCCTTCGCCGTGGCCTACCTGCCGACCGAGGGCTTCCTGTCCGGCCTGCGGGCCGTGGTGCCGGCGCTCTTCCTCTTCGTCGTGATCATCCTGATGCCCCAGGCCCAGCTGCGGATCGGCCAGGTCAAGGGCATCGTCTCCGCGCCGCTGCCGTCGATGACGCGGTCGGCGGTCTGCGGCGCCGCGCTGCTCGGCGTCGTCGCCGTGCTCGCGACCGCGATGTCGGACGCCAACCTGCTGCTGGTCGGCACCGCGGCGACGTACGCGATGGTGATGCTCTCGCTGGTGCTGCTGACCGGGTACGGCGGCCACGTCTCGCTCGCGCAGTTCACCTTCGCCGGGGTCGGCGCGCTGGCCTACGCGAAGCTCGACGAGCCCAACCTCTACGGCCTGGTGATGTCCGCCCTGATCGCGGCGGCCGTCGGTGCCCTGGTGGCGCTGCCGGTGCTGCGCCTGACCGGCCTCTACCTGGCGCTCTCGACGCTCGCCTTCGGTGTGCTGATGGACAAGCTGGTCTTCCAGGCCGACTTCGCCTTCGGCTTCAACGGCACCCTGCACGCCGAGCGGCTCTCCCTGCTCGGCACCTCGATCTCCTCGATCTCGGGCTACGTGATCGTGATGGCGACGTTCTTCGTGCTGATGGCGCTCGGCCTGCTCGTGCTGCGCCGCGGCGTCCTCGGCCGGCTGCTGATCGCCATGCGCGACAGCCCGGCCGCCTGCGGCACCCTCGGTCTCGACCTGCGCTGGTTCCGCGTCGGCCTCTTCGGCGTCTCGGCCGGCATGGCCGGCCTCGCCGGCGCGCTGTTCGCGGGCCTGCGAGGCACGATCGGTGCCGCCGACTTCCAGCTCTTCAACAGCCTCCCGCTGCTGCTGCTCGCCGTGGTCTTCGGCGTCACCTCGGTCTCCGGTGCCGCGCTCGGAGGCATCGGGCTGATGCTGCTGCCGGTGCTGCAGAGCTCGCGCCCCGAGCTGGCCGGCCTGGTCTTCGCGGTCCTCGGCTTCGGCGCGGTCGCCCTCGGCCGCGACCCCAACGGCCTCGCCAACCTGCTCTTCGGCCTCGGCCGTCGGCTCGACCGCCGCTTCGGCGACGTGGTCCGCCGGGCCGTTCCGCTCCTGCCGTTGCCGGCGGACCGCGCCGACACCTCGACCCACGGCGAGGTCCCGCTGATGGAAGACCTGCAGCAGCCGTTGAAGGAGGTGGGGGTCCATGCCGCTGCTCGAGGTTGACGACGTCGTCGTCCAGTTCGGTGGGGTGACCGCGGTCGACCACGCCAGCTTCGTCGCCGAGGCGGGCCGGGTGACCGGCCTGATCGGCCCGAACGGCGCGGGCAAGACGACCTGCTTCAACGTGATCACCGGTCTGCAGAAGCCCAACCGCGGCCGGGTCCGCTTCGACCGCCGCGACATCACCCGCCTGTCCGTGCCGCGCCGGTCGCGCCGCGGCATGGCCCGCACGTTCCAGCGGCTCGAGGCCTTCGGGTCGTTGTCGGTGCGCGAGAACGTCCGGGTGGCGCGCGACATCCACCGCGGCATCGCGGGCCTGGTGCGGCCGGCGAGCGCCGACGTCGACGGCCTGCTCGAGCGGGTCGGCATCGCGGCGTACGCCGGGGAGCGCGCCGACTCGATCCCGACCGGCACCGCGCGGCTGCTCGAGCTGGCCCGCTGCCTGGCCTGCGACCCCCAGCTGCTGCTGCTCGACGAGCCGTCGTCGGGCCTCGACGAGCAGGAGACCGACGCGTTCGGACTGCTGCTCGCGGAGCTCGCCGCCGAGGGTCGCGCCATCGTCATGGTCGAGCACGACATGGACCTGGTGATGTCGGTCTGCGACGAGATCCACGTGCTCGACTTCGGCCGCGTCATCGCCTCCGACGCGCCCGGCGCGATCCGCGCCAACCCCGACGTGCAGCGCGCCTACCTCGGCTACTCCGACGTCGACGAGGAGCTCGCCGAGCAGACGAGGGAGATCCTCCTATGAGTGTCCCGATCCTGGAGGTCGTCGACCTGCATGCGGCGTACGGCCGCATCGAGGTGCTGCGCGGCGTCGACCTGCGGGTCCCCAAGGGCGCGGTGATGGCGCTGCTCGGACCCAACGGCGCCGGCAAGTCCACCCTGGTCAAGGTCATCAGCGGGCAGAAGGGCGCGACCTCCGGCGACATCCACCTCGGCGGCGTGCACGTGCAGGACACCTCGCCGGAGGAGCTGGCCCGGCTCGGGCTGTGCACGATCCCCGAGGGTCGGTCGGTCTTCCCCAACCTCAGCGTCGAGGAGAACCTCACCCTGATGTCGTACGCCGGGGTCGCCACCGAGGCGGTCCTCGACACGGCGTACTCCTACTTCCCGCGGCTGCACCAGCGCCGCCACCAGCTGGCCGGCACGATGTCGGGCGGCGAGCAGCAGATGCTGGCGATGTCGCGGGCGCTCGCGTCCGACCCGGCGCTGCTGCTGCTCGACGAGCTGTCGATGGGGCTCGCCCCCCTGATCGTCGACGAGCTCTACGACACGGTCGCGCAGATCGCGGAGAGCGGGGTGTCGATCCTCTGCATCGAGCAGTTCGCGCGGACGGCGCTTCGGGTCTCCGACTACGCGGCCGTGATGACCGGCGGGCGGATCGTCGCCACCGGGGAACCCGCAGAAGTCATGGACACGATGTCCGACGTCATCCTCGGAGGTGCGGCATGAGCCGTTCGCGATTCCTGGTCCCGCTCGCCGCCGCCGCGGTCGTCGGAGCGATGCTCCCGATCTCGCCCGGCCTGGTGTCGGCGAGCAGCGCGGCCGACAAGCCGGCGTTCAGCGGCTACAGCGCGGACGCCTGGGCGGCGCCGGTGAAGATCGAGCTCTACGAGCCGACGATCCCCATCCCCGCCGACCCGCAGCTCGAGGTCGAGCTGGCCTACTCGAAGGTCGAGTCGGACTCCGGGAGCTCCCAGGCACGGGCGAGCTGGCTGTGGCCGGGGGACCCGGTCGGTGAGGGCGCCAAGACCTTCGTGACGCAGCTGGGCCTCCCCGAGCAGCTCGGCGAGGCCGGCTACCCCGTCCAGGTCAACGCGGCCCAGCCGAGCGGCGAGGCCG
Source organism: Nocardioides sp. Root1257 (assembly GCF_001425175.1). GTDB lineage: Bacteria > Actinomycetota > Actinomycetes > Propionibacteriales > Nocardioidaceae > Nocardioides. The sequence goes on from NZ_LMDV01000008.1 coordinate 348,487, forward strand.
CCCAGGCCGACGAGCCGTTCCCCGGGACGGTCATGCGCACCAGCGCGACCGAGGACAAGACCCTTGCCCAGGTGGGCTTCTCACCCGACAGCGCCGTCGGCGACGGCACTGCCGGCGAGGGACAGGGCGGGGGCGAAGGCACGCCCGGCGTCCCCGGCCTGCCGGGGATCCCGGTTCTGCCCGGGGTCCCCGGAGCCGTCGGCCCGGACGCTCTCCAGCAGTTCGGGCAGGCGATCACCGGTGCGGTCACCGGGGCGCTCACCGGGAAGTCGACGCAGGCGAACGCCGCGGAGGACTCGCCGGCCACCCCCGGCCTGCCGCCCGAGCTGGCCGCGCTGGTCGACGTCGAGGGCTACACCTCGTCGAGCCAGACCGTCGCGACCGACGGCAAGGTCGTCAGCGTGGCCCGGTCCGCCCTCGGTGACGTCTCGCTCCTCGGTGGGCTCGTCACGCTCGACGGCCTGGTCGTGACCAGCACGAGCTCCAGCGACGGCAAGGCCGGCGCCCCGGCGGGCAAGGCCCGTCTGGGCGGGATGACGATCGCCGGCCAGGAGTTCTCCTTCGGTCCCGACGGCTTCGTGGCCGCCGGGCAGGCCGGCGCGATCCCGGGCCTGCCCGACCAGGCGGCCAAGGCCCTCGACCAGCTCGGCATCCGGCTGGTGCTCCCGAAGCCCGAGCTCGTCCGCCAGCAGGACAAGGCGACCAGCGACCTGGCCGGGCTGCGCGTCGAGATCGACACCGCCGTGCTGCGCCGTCAGCTCGACGCCCTCCCGCTCGGCGACCTCGTCGGCGCGGTGCCGGACGAGGCGGGCGAGCTCAAGAGCCTGCTCCAGGCAGCCGTCGGCCTGTCGCCCAAGATCGTGCTCGTGCTCGGCAACGCGGGCACGACGGTCGACACGGTGCAGGGACTCGTGTTCCCGACCGACATCCCCGACAACGACCCGAGCGGCGCCGGCGCGCCAGCCGGCGGGTCCGGCGGTGCCGGGACCGGCGCGTCGACCGGCAGCGTCCCCGCGGCCTCGAGTCCCACGGCGGGCTCCGACGCTCCTCCCGCGGCGACCGACGACCTCGATGATGCGGCCCTGGCCGGCTCCGGCCTGCCACCTCTCTACTCGATCCCCGGCGCGATCCTCGTCGGTGGTCTCGCCCTCGGTGCTCTCGGGGGCACCTGGCTGCGCAGGGCGGGCGTGCTCGCCCTCGGCGGCGCCGGCTCCTGCTCCCACGGCCTCGACCGGGGCCTGCCCGACCTGCGAAAGGCACGCTGATGACGACCATGAACGCACCCGGCCCGACGCCGGCACCGGCCCCCGCCCAGCGGCTGTCGATCGGGCTGCCCCGCGCGTCCGGCGACTCGGGCAGCGGCGCCGCGCCGATGAAGAACAACCACTACCAGCTGCTCCAGCTGGTGCTGTTCTGGGCCGGGGCGATCCTGCTGCCGCTCGGTCTCGTGGTGATCGTGCTGGGCTGGTACGGCGCCGCGAACACGCCGTACCAGTACGACCAGCTCTCCTACCTGGTCTCCGGCGGCCTGCTCGGCCTGGGGCTGACCTTCGCCGGCGGCTTCCTCTACTTCGGCGCCTGGCTGGCCCGGATCGCCGCCGACAACCGTGAGTCGGCGAAGCGGCTGGCGGACACGCTGCTGGTGCTGGCCGACGTGACCTCGCGCGCCGCCGCGAACAGCGACGACCTCGACGTCTCCGGGCTGCCGGTCACGGCCGGAGACGGCACCACGATGCATCGCCGCGACTGCGCGCTGATCGCGCACCGCGCGGACCTGCACCCGGTCGGCGAGGACAACGGGCACCTCACCCAGTGCCGGGTGTGCCGACCCTGATCACTCCTCGTCGGCGGTGACCTTCTCGTCGGGCTTCTTCATCAGCACCGTGTCCATGTAGTCGCGTGCGGTCTCCAGCAGGTCGACGGCGTGGCCGGCGCGCTCGGAGAGGTACCACCGGTGCACGAGGATCTCGTGGAAGATCTCGGCCGGCTCGAGCTTGCCGCGCGCCTCGGCCGGGATCATCGCGAGGATCGGCTCGTAGGTCTCGTTGAGCCACTTCGCGGCCACCAGGGAGCGGTCCTCGCGGCCGAGGTCGAAGTGGGCGGTGTACGCCGCGATGTCGTTGAGCATCCGGCGCGCCTGCGCGTCCTCGACGTGCAGCCCGGTCAGGGCCTGGAGCTCGCGCTGGTGGTGGCCGAGCTCGACCACCTTCGGCTGGATCAGGACCTTCTCGCCGTCCCAGTCCGTGACGATGTCGAGCTCGTCGACGTCGAAGCCGAGGTCGTTGAGCCGCTCGACGCGCTGCTCGATGCGCCAGAGCTCGTGGGTCGCGAACTCCTCGACGTCGGTCAGCTCGGACCACAGCGCGTCGTACCGCTCGCGCAGCATCTCGACGATGTCGTGCGCCTGCACCTCGTGGTCGAGCGAGTCGCTGGCCTGGAGGTCGAGCAGCTCGGCGAAGACGTTCTCCGTGGCGATGGTCAGGTCGTGCTCGCGCAGCCGGTCCGAGAGGCTCGTCTTCAGCTCGCCGGTCTCGGCGTCGACGAGGTACGCCGCGAAGCCACCTGCGTCGCGCCGGAAGAGCACGTTGGACAGGGACACGTCGCCCCAGTAGAAGTCGGCGAGGTGCAGCCGGACCAGCAGCACGACCATCGCGTCCACCAGTGACGGCAGGTTGTCGGCCGTGAGGCCGTGCGAGAAGAGCGAGCGGTAGGGGAGCGAGAACTGGAGGTGCTGGGTCAGCAGCGCCGCCGGCAGCTCCTCGCCGTGCTCGTCGACGCGACCGGTCACCACGCCCTGCGCGACGACCGCCGGCAGGCCCATCCGCTGCAGGTCGCGCAGCATCCGGTACTCGCGGAACGCGATGTCCTCCACCGTCTCCTTGACGGCGTACGTCGTGTCGCCGAGCCGGATGATCCGCACGACGTGCCGCGACAGACCGCGGGGGAGCGGCACGACGTGCTCGGTCCATTCCTCCAGCGGCGTCGACCACGGCAGGGCCAGCAGGGCCGGGTCCGGCCGGTTGGCGACGATGCGGAGTGCCACGCTGCCTACGTTAGAGCGTCCAGAGCGCGAACGACGGCCCGTCGCTCGCCGGCAGCGTGACCGCGCCGTCGATCTCGACCAGGTCGCTGTCGGTGCCGGTGCTGAGCAGGAGCGAGCCGTCGCCGAACCCCAGTGCGCCGGCGTCGAGGGTGATCGCCGGGCCCGCCGTACGACGCGCGGCGACCAGCACCGAGCCCGCCGGGTGCTCGCGGAGGTAGACGAGGACGTCGTCGTCGACGTGCGCCCAGCGCAGGCCGCCTCGGCGCAGGGCCTCGTGGTCGCGACGCAGCCGCGCCAGCCCGGCGTACGCCGCGAGCGTGTCGTCGTCCCAGCCAGCCGGGTCGGCCCAGGGGAACGGGCGCCGGGCATCCTCGCCGTTGACGCCCTCGAGGCCGATCTCGTCGCCGGCGAAGAGCATCGGGACGCCGGGCATCGTGAACTGGAGCCCGGCGGCGACCCGGTGCACGGCGCCCGAGCCGGTGACGGTGCGGATCCGGGCGCTGTCGTGGGAGCCGAGGATGTTCCAGGAGCAGGTGCTGGCGCGCCAGCCGTAGCGACCCTGCCACTCGCGCAGGCTGCGCACGACGCTGTCGCCGGGGCGCCGCGGCACGGGCACCGGGCGCCCGAACGCGCGCGCGGGCGACGCCGGGTCGCGCAGCCACGACCAGACCGGCCACGAGAAGCCGGAGTAGTTCATCGTGCCGTGCCAGCCGTCGCCGTCGACGTCGGTCGAGGCATCGTGGTTGTGCTCGCCGATCACGAAGGCGTCGGCACGCTCGGCCTCCGCGGTGCGGCGTACCAGCCTCGCGACCTCGTGGTTGACGTCGATCGCGCCGAGGCGGCCGGTCATGTTGGCGACGTCGACCCGCCAGCCGTCGAGGTCGTACGGCGGCCGCAGCCACCGCGCCACGACCGAGTCGGGACCGTCGACCATCGCCGCCCGCAGCGCCGGGTCGTCGTGGTTGAGCTTGGGCAGCGTGCCGTGGCCCATCCAGCACTCGTAGGAGCCGTCGGGCAGGAAGTAGTAGAACGACCGCGCGGGCGCGCCCTCGACGTCGCGCGCCGCGACGAACCACTCGTGGGTGTCACCGGTGTGGTTGGTGGTCAGGTCGCCGAGGATCCGCCAGCCGCGCTCGTGCACGGCCGTGGCGAGCCGGACGTACGCCTCGTCGCCGCCGAGCAGCGGGTCCACGGTCTCGAAGGTCGAGGCGTTGTAGCGGTGGTTGCTCTCGCCGGGGAAGACGGGCGTCGTGTAGACGACGCTGACGCCGAGGTCGTCGAGGTGGTCGAGGTGCTCGGTGACCCCGTCGAGGTCGCCGCCGTAGAACTGGAGCGGCGTGCGCGGGTCGAAGCCCTCGAAGACGACCTCGTCCTCCCAGTCGGCCTCGACGGCCCAGGCCGGCGTCGGGCGTTCGGCGGCCGCCACCGAGCGCGCGAACCGGTCCGGGAAGATCTGGTAGACGACCGCGTCCCGCGCCCAGTCCGGAGGCGCGTGGTGCGAGCTGAGCCGGAAGTCGAACGCGTCGGGCGGGTCGTGGTCGACGACGCCGGTCGCCGTGAGCCAGTGCTGGCCGCCGGGTCCGTCCAGCAGGAAGCGGTAGTTCGTCACCGGGTTGTGCACCGGCAGCGCCCCCTCCCACCAGACGGCGTGCTCGTCGCGGGCGGACTCCGTGCAGGGGTGGTACGTCGGCTCCGCGTCGTACGTCGTGCGCAGCCAGATCCGCTCCACCGGGTCGGCGGGGTCGGTGCGGAGGCGCACGGTCACCGTCGAGCCGGGTGCGGGCGCCTCGTCGGAGACGTACATCGGGGAGCCGTCGTGGTGCGGCTCGCGCAGGAGACTCATGGGGTCCGTCCGTGGGGCTCGAGGAAGACGGCGCCCGGTCCCCACTGGGCGGCGGTGTCGTCCGGGTTGGTCAGGGCGCAGGTCTTCAGGCTGAGGCAGCCGCAGCCGATGCAGCCGTCGAGCCGGTCGCGCAGTCGCTGGATGCGCTCGATCTGCTCGTCGAGGCGCGGGCGCCAGGCCTTGCTGAGCCGGTGCCAGTCCGACTTCGTGGGCGCCCGGCCGTCGGGCAGGGTCGCCAGCGCCGCGCCGATCTCCTCCAGGCTCAGGCCGACCCGCTGCGCCGTACGGATGAACGCGACGCGGCGCAGCGTGGACTGCTCGTAGCGGCGCTGGTTGCCGGTGGTGCGCACCGACGAGATCAGGCCCCTGGACTCGTAGAAGCGGATCGCCGAGGTCGCCACCCCGGCTCGCTCGGCGAGGTGACCGATCGTCAGCTGCGTCATGCGCCCAGCCTCGCCGGAGTTCAAGCATCGTTCAAGTTCTGGGGTAGTCCCTGACGGAATGGCCCTCCCCGGGCCTCCCGGCGGACCGTTCCGTCAGGGACTACCCCGATAGAACGTGTTCTAGTACCGTCCGGCAGGTGACTGACACCTCGCCCCGCATCGTCGTGATCACCGGAGCCGCCTCCGGGATCGGGTACGCCACCGCCGAGCTCTTCCGCGACCTCGGCGACACCGTCTACGGCCTCGACATCAACCCGACCGTCCCGGACGGCGTGACGTACGTCGAGTGCAACGTCGGCGACAAGGACGCCGTCGACGCGGCGATCGAGGTCTGTGCGACCAGCGGTCGGATCGACGTCCTGGCGAACGTCGCGGGCATCGTGCAGTTCGGCCGGATCGAGACGGTGACGGAGGAGGAGTGGGACCGCGTGCACGCGGTCGACCTCAAGGGCCCGTTCTTCCTGATCCAGGCCGCGCTCCCGCACATCCGCGCCGCCAAGGGCAACATCGTCAACGTCTCGTCGGTGGCCGGCAACGCGCCGCAGCCCTACGCCACGGCGTACGCCGCCGCGAAGGGCGGGCTCACCCAGCTCACCAAGGCGCTCGCCCTCGAGCTCTCGCCCGAGGGCATCCGTGTCAACGTGATCTGCCCCGGCACCGTGGACACGCCGATCGTCGAGCAGGTCTTCCACAAGCTCACCGACGACCTCAACACCCGGGTCGCGGACCGGCTGATGATGATGCTGCCCGGCGGCGCCATCAAACCCTCCGAGATCGGCGAGACCATCGTCTGGCTGGCGTCCCCGTCGGCCCGGATGATCACCGGCGCCGTGATCGCCCACGACGGCGGCATGAGCGGCTGACGGTCCGCCCCGTAGCATGTGCGCGCTGCCGGTGTAGCTCAGTTGGTAGAGCGCCTCTCTTGTAAAGAGGATGTCGCGGGTTCGACTCCTGTCACCGGCTCTCAGCGCAGCCGGCGTACGTCGAACGTCATCGGCGGCTCGGCGATGGCGTCCTGGGCGGCGACCAGCTGGATCTCGCGGGTGCCGGCGGCGATGGTCTCTTCGAGGATGCCGAAGACCGACGACGTCGTCCGGGCGAGCGCCTCGGCGGCGGAGCCCGTCGTCCGCAGGTGCGCCAGGTAGAGCGCGGCGGTGACGTCGCCGCAGCCGTTGGGGGTGATCGGCAGGAGCGGGGTCTGGACGGCCCAGGCGCCCTCGTCGGAGACGGCGATGACGTCGAGGCGACCCTCCGGGACGTCGTCGTGGAGGACGCTGGTGACCAGCACGTCGCGGGGACCGCGGGCGCGTACGTCGTCGACCGCGGCCAGGATCTCGTCGAGGGTGGTCGTGGTGCGACCGGCGAGGAAGTCCAGCTCGAAGTGGTTGGGCGTGATGATGTCGGCGGCGGGTACGACGGTGTCGCGCATGAACTCCGGGATGCCGGGGCGCACGAACATCCCGCGCCCGACGTCGCCCATCACGGGGTCGCAGCAGTAGACCGCGTCCGGGTTGAGCTCCTTCACCTTCGCCACGGTGTCGAGGATGATCGCGCCGACGGCCGGGTCGCCCTGGTAGCCCGACAGCACGGCGTCCGCCTCGCCGAGCACGCCGCGGTCCTCGATCCCGGCGATCACCTCGCGCACGTCGTCGGCAGCGAGCAGTGGGCCGCGCCAGGCGCCGTACCCCGTGTGGTTGGAGAAGTGCACGGTGAGCACCGGCCAGACCTCGTGGCCGAGCCGCTGCAGCGGGAAGACCGCGGCGGAGTTGCCGACGTGGCCGTAGGCGACCGAGGACTGGATCGACAGGATCTTCACGTCGTGATCCTCCCGCACCCGATCGGCTGGTCTCGACCCTGGATCGCGGAACTAGAACAAGTTACAGTTACCGGGTTCAGGACATTCTCTCGGTATGTGAGTAGAGGTAGCCGTGGCGCGCAAGCCGTCGTACAGGAACGAAGCCGACTACGTGGTGGTGGGCTCCGGCAGCTCCGGGGCCGCGATCGCGGGCCGGCTGGCGCAGTCTGGCGCGAGCGTGATCGTGCTGGAGGCGGGCAAGAGCGACGAGCAGTACCTCGTGAAGAAGCCCGGGATGATCGGCCCGATGCACGCCGTGCCGCAGATCAAGGCGCGCGTCGACTGGGGCCTCTACTCGAGTCCGCAGAAGCACATGCTCGACCGCAAGATGCCGGTCCCGCGCGGCAAGGTGGTCGGCGGCTCGAGCTCGATCAACGGCATGGTCTACGTGCGCGGCAACCGCGCCAACTACGACGCGTGGGCGGCCGAGGGCAACGCCGGCTGGGGTGCGGACGACGTCAATGCGGCCTACCGCCGGATGGAGGACTTCGAGGACGGCGCCAACGACTACCGCGGCGCCGGCGGCCCGATCCGGGTCACCCGCAACAAGGCGCCGCAGGAGGGGTCGCTCCAGTTCATCCAGGCCGCCTCCGAGACGTTGGGCGTGCCGGTCCTCGACGACTACAACGCGGAGTCGCAGGAGGGCGTCAGCCGGATGCAGCAGAACGCTGCCGACGGTCTGCGCTACAGCGCCTCCCGCGGCTACCTCCACCACCTCGACGTGCCGACCCTGCAGCTCCAGTCGGAGGTGCTCGCCCGCAAGGTCGTGATCGAGGACGGCCGCGCCACCGGCGTCGAGGTCACCGACAAGGACGGCACGCGGCGCACCGTCCGAGCCGGCAAGGAGGTCATCCTCTCGGCCGGCTTCGTGGGCTCCGCCCAGCTGCTCATGCTGTCGGGCATCGGTCACGCGCAGCACCTGCGCGACCACGGGATCGACGTGCTGGCCGACCTGCCCGTCGGCGACAACCTGCACGACCACCTCTTCCACGCCCTGACCTTCAACGTCACGACCTCGAAGATGCGGGGCAACGCCTTCTTCTTCGGCAAGGGCGTGGTCAAGGAGGCCGTGCGGCCGGGCACGACCTTCATGGCCAACTCGGTCTTCGAGGCCGTCGCCTTCCTGCGTACGTCGCAGGCGACCGACGTACCCGACCTGCAGCTGCACCTGCTGCCCTGGTCCTACGTCTCGCCCAACCAGGACGAGCCGATCCAGCACAAGGTCGACCCGCGGCCCAGCCTGACGCTGCTGTCGACGCTCATCTACCCGAAGAGCCGCGGCACGCTGCGGCTCGCGTCGTCGGACCCGACGGTCTCACCGCTGATCGACTTCCAGTACCTGTCCGACCCGGCCGACCTCGAGGTGCTCGCCGAGGGGTCGGAGATGGTGCGGCAGATCATGGCGGGCAGCGCGTTCCGCGGCGCCGTGAAGGAGGAGATCCACCCAGGTGCCTCGCTGACCGGGCAGCCGCTGCGCGACGCGATCCTCAACCGGGCGACGTCGGTCTACCACGGCGTCGGCACCTGCCGGATGGGCGTCGACGAGCTCGCCGTCGTCACGCCGGACCTCAAGGTCCGCGGCGTCGAGGGCCTCCGGGTCTGCGACGCCTCGGTGATGCCGTCGATCACCGGCGGCAACACCAACGCACCCGCCATCATGATCGGTGAGCGAGGCGCCGACCTCGTGCTCCAGGAAGAGGGAATGGCATGACACTGCAGCGACCCGCATCTCTCACCGACGACTTCCTGCGCGGCCTGGTCGCCCGGGTCCCGTCCAGCGACGGCGGCAGCTGGAAGCTGACCGAGGTCTACACCGGCGAGCTGCTCGTCGAGCTCCCGCAGTCGACGCCCGCCGACATCGAGCGCGCCTTCGCCACCGCCCGGGCGGCGCAGGTCGAGTGGGCCGCCCGGCCGCTCAAGCAGCGGCTCGAGGTGTTCAAGCGGGCGCACACGCTCTTCCTGGACCGCGCCCAGGTCACCACCGACCTGATCCAGGCCGAGAGCGGCAAGAACCGGCGGATGGCGATCGAGGAGACCTGCGACCCCCCGATGGTGATGAGCCACTACCTCAAGCGCGCGCCCAAGCTGCTCGCGCCGGTGAAGCGCGGCGGCCCGGTCCCGTTCCTCACCACGTCGACCGAGATCCGCCAGCCCAAGGGTGTCGTCGGGATCATCGCGCCGTGGAACTTCCCGTTCGCGACCGGCATCTCCGACTCGATCTCGGCGCTGATGGCCGGCAACGCGATCGTGCTCAAGCCCGACAACAAGACGGCGCTCTCGCCGCTGTACGGCGTCCAGCTGCTCGAGGAGGCCGGGCTCCCGAAGGGCCTCTTCCAGGTCGTCTGCGGCGAGGGCCCGGACGTCGGCCCGACGCTGATCGACAACGCCAACTACGTCATGTTCACCGGCTCGACCGCGACCGGCCGGGTTATCGGCGAGCGGGCCGGCCGCAACCTGATCGGCTGCTGCCTCGAGCTCGGCGGCAAGAACCCGATGATCGTGCTCGACGACGCCGACCTCGACGACGTCGTCCAGGGCGCGATCTTCGGCGCCTTCGGCAACACCGGCCAGATCTGCATGCACATCGAGCGGATGTACCTGCCCGAGTCGCGGTACGCCGAGTTCCGCGAGGCGTTCGTCGCAGCGACCGAGGCGCTGAACATCGGCGCGGCGTACGACTTCGGTCCCGACATGGGCTCGCTCGTCTCGCCCGACCACATGGAGCGGGTGAAGTCGCACGTCGACGACGCGGTCGCCAAGGGCGCCACTGTGCTGACCGGTGGGAAGCCGCGGCCCGACCTGGGGCCGGCGTTCTTCGAGCCGACGATCCTCGAGGGCGTCACGAAGGAGATGCTCGCCGGCGTCACGGAGACCTTCGGGCCGGTGGTCGCCCTGCACTCCTACCGGACCGTCGACGAGGCCGTCGCGCTGGCCAACGACACCGACTACGGCCTCAACGCGTCGGTGTGGGGCGGCGACGTCGCGACCGCCTGCCAGGTCGGCAAGCGCCTCGAGTCGGGCAACGTCAACGTCAACGACATCCTCGCGACGGCGTTCGCCTCGAAGGGGACGCCGTCCGGCGGCGTGAAGCAGTCCGGGGTCGGTGCGCGCCACGGCGACCAGGGCATCCTCAAGTACACCGACGTGCAGCAGCTCGCCGTGCTCAAGAAGCAGGTCATGGGCGCGCGGCCCGGCCAGGACTACGACGAGTACGTCAAGGGGATGCTCGGCGGCCTGAAGATGATGCGCAGGACCGGCATCCGTTGACGGCTCAGCGCGGGGCGTAGCCCAGCATCAGGTGGTCCTCGTGCTCTCCCCACCGCAGGTCGATCGACCAGCAGCCGGCCGCCGGCAGGTCGATGCCGGACGGGCCCGGAGCCGGGGCGACGGTGCGCGTCACCGTCCGGTTCCCGAGCGTGGCCCGGATCTCGAGCGGCCCGTCGGACGCGCCGACCCGCGCGACCCACAGGATCTTGTTGTTCTCGTCCGCGGCCGGCGGCGCCTCCAGGGGATGGTGGGTGGCCCACAGGATCGCGACCATGTCGCCGTCGTCGCCGAGGACGTGGGGGACCGCCTGGTCCGGGGGAGTGAAGCCGGCGCGGGCCCACTCCGGCAGCGGTGCCGGGTCGTAGTCGACGCGGCAGCCGCTGGCCGGCTCGGTCGTGGCCGGTTGCCCGGACTCCGAGCCGTCCGGGTCGTCCGAGCCGAGGACGGTGGCGAGCCCGGCGAGGGCGACCACTCCGACCGCGGCAGCGACCGCCAGCGGCGCGACCCACCGGCGCGTCCGTGTGTGGGTGAGTGGCTCTCCCAGTGGGGGCGTCGCGGAGTCGGCGACCCGCCTCATCGTGGCAGCGATGAACTCGTCGGTGTCCATGTCTACATCCCTCGATCCAGTGTCTCGGACGCCCGGGCGGCCTCCGCGGCTCGCCGCAGCGCGTCGCGGCCGCGGGCCAGGTGTGTCTTCGCGGTCGCCACTCCGCAGCCGAGGATCTCGGCGACCTCCGTGATCGGCTGGTCCTCCAGGTAGGTCAGCGCCACCGCCACCCGTTGCCGGTGCGGCAGCGCCCGCATCGCCGCGTCCAGCCAGGCGTCGAGGGCGGGCGGGCCCTGGTCCTCGGTGGCGGGCGGGTCGGGCGGTTCGGCGACCAGCAGCTCGCGCCGCCGACGTCGGGAGTTCTTGTGCAGGTTGGCCAGCGTGGTGCGGGCGTACGCGCCCATGTTGTCGTGGTGCGCGAGCCGGTCCCACCGGGCCGACACCCGCGCCAACGTGTCCTGGGTCAGGTCCCAGGCATCGTGCTCGTTGCCGCAGAGCACCCGGGCCAGGCCGAACAGCCGCGTCGACTCGACCGCCGCGAACTCGTCGAACCCCAGCTCCATGTGACCTGCCGCCTTCCCTCTCACCTCTAGAACACATCGGAGGGGCGCTTCGGACTACATGATCGTCGTACGGTCGTCCCATGTCGTTGCCACGGTCCTACCCGCCCGACACCTACCACGGCGAGGGCGGTGAGGTCTCCGCCTGGATGCGTCGCGACGACGAGCCGGCGGAGATCACCTACCGCACCGGCGGGACGTGCGAGTACCTCGCGACGGGCGAGCGCACGGAGGGCCGCTTCGGGCTCTACCGCTGGACGTTCGGCGATGCCGAGACCGGGCCGGACCCGCACTTCCACCGGTCGATCTCCGAGCAGTTCTACGTGCTCTCGGGCGAGGTGCGGCTGTACGACGGCCGTGCGTGGGTCACCGCCCGCTCCGGCGACTTCCTCTACGTGCCGGAGGGTGGGCTGCACGGGTTCCGTGGCGGTGGTGGTGCCTCGATGCTGCTGATGTTCGCCCCGGGCGGCCCGCGTGAGGACTACTTCGAGACGCTGGCACGCGGCGAGCAGATGACCGAGGAGCAGCGCGCGGCGTTCATGCTGCGGCACGACACGTTCTGGGTGTGAGGGAGCGACGCCGTGCACCCGATTTGTAGGGTCGCTGTGTGACTGAGATGACCTACCGCCCGCTGGGCGACTCGGGCCTGATGGTGAGCGCGGTCGGGATCGGCTGCAACGCGTTCGGCCGTCGGGTCGACCTGGACGGCGTACGCGAGATCCTGGCCGCCGCGCGGGAGGTGGGCGTGACGCTGCTCGACACCGCCGACATCTACGGCGCGCCGCCGGGTGCCTCGGAGGAGCTGCTCGGCCAGGCGCTGGCCGGGCAGCGCGACGAGTTCGTGCTGGCGACGAAGTTCGGCATGGACATGCAGGGCGCCAACGGCAACGACTTCGGGGCGCGCGCGTCGCGTCGCTACGTACTGCGCGCGGTCGAGGCGTCGCTGCGCCGGCTGCAGACCGACCACATCGACCTCTACCAGCTGCACGAGCCCGACGGCGTCACGCCGATCGAGGAGACCCTGTCGGCGCTGACCGACCTGGTCCGCGAGGGCAAGGTCCGCTACGTCGGCTGCTCGAACTTCGACGGCTGGCAGGTCGCCGATGCGGCCTGGACCGCGCAGACGGCGGGGCTGGAGGGGTTCGTCTCCGTGCAGAACCGCTACTCGCTGCTCGACCGCACCGTCGAGGCCGAGGTGACCCCGGCGTGCGAGGCGTTCGGGCTCGGCATCCTGCCGTTCTTCCCGCTGGAGTACGGCCTGCTCACCGGCAAGTACCGTCGCGGCGAGTCGGCGCCGGCCGGGTCGCGCGCCGACCTCGACCCGAGCCGGGCCGGCTGGCTCGAGCGCGCCGACTGGGATCGCATCGAGGCGGTCGAGAAGTACGCCGAGGCGCGCGGCCTCGCCGTACTCGATGTCGCGATCGCGGGGCTCGCGGCCCAGCCCGCCGTGGCGTCCGTGATCTCGGGCGCGACCTCGGGCGACCAGGTGCGGACCAATGCGGCCGCGCTGCGCTGGGTGCCGAGCCCCGAGGACCTGGTGGAGCTCGACGACATCACCCGTTGAATCGAGACTTCTGACGGTTCAATCGAGAGATTCGACCGTCAGAAGTCTCGACTCAACCGTCAGAAGTCTCGATTCAACCTGTCAGGCAACCTGGAGCGATCGCTTCGACAGGCCCATCCAGAACCCGTCGATGACCTGGAGGCCGGGCTCCTCGGGGTCGGTGGCAGCGCCGAGGGTGACGAAGAGCGGGGTGTAGTGCTCGACGGTGGGGTGCGCGTACGGCATGCCGGGGGCGTTCGTGCGGTAGCGGGCCAGCTCGTCGACGTCGCCGCGGAGCAGGGCCTCGCCGGCCCAGGCGTCGAAGTCCGTCGACCAGCCGGGGGCCTCCGCGTCGATGCGGAACTCCTTGAGGAACGGCAGCCCGTGGGTGAGGAAGCCGGAGCCGATGATCAGCACGCCCTCGTCGCGCAGCGGCCGGAGCCGCTCGCCGAGCGCCATCAGGCGCACCGGGTCGTGGGTCGGTAGCGACATCTGGAGCACCGGGACGTCGGCCTCGGGGTACATCAGCTTCAGCGGCACCCAGGCGCCGTGGTCGAGGCCGCGGCTCGCGTGCTGGTGCACGGGCTCGGACGACGGCATCATCGCGGCGATCCGCTGGGCGAGCGCGGTCGCGTCGGGCGTCTCGTAGGTCATCCGGTAGTACTTCGGGTCGAAGCCGCCGAAGTCGTAGACCAGCGGAGCGCCGCTCGCGGAGAGCATGACCGGCGCGGACTCCCAGTGGGCGCTGACGATCAGGATCGCCTTCGGTTGCGGCAGGTCCTGGGCCCACGAGGCCAGCTGCCAGGACCACAGCGGGTCGTCGAGCAGAGGCGGTGCGCCATGTCCGATGTAGAGCGCAGGCATGCGTGCAGTCATGATCACTCCAATGGTTTGAAATTCAACTTTATTCCATGGAGGTGGCTGTTGTCACGGCGTACGCCGGGGCCTCGGGGTCGGCCGGACCCCACGAGGTGCGGCCGTCGCCGGTGATCGGCAGCTGCGGACCGAGCAGGACGTCGGGTCGTGCGGCCGCCTGTGCCGCGCCCTTGACCCGGGCCAGCACCTCGCGGGCCTGGGCGCGCACGCCCTTCGACCCGTAGGCGCCGTCGACCGGGTAGCCCTGGATGTCCAGGCCGGCGGACCGGCCCAGGGCGACCGCGCGGGCGACGTGGAACTCCTGGGTGACGACCACCGCCGAGTCGACCTCGAAGACCTTGCGGGCGCGGACCATCGTGTGCCAGGTGTCGAAGCCCGCGTAGTCGGTGAAGACGTCCTCGGCGGGCACGCCCGCGGCGATCACGGCGTCGCGCATCGTGTCGGTCTCGTCGTAGCCGATCCGGCCGTGGTCGCCGGAGACCAGCACAGTGTCGACGACGCCGCCCTCGTAGAGCTCGACCGCACCGTCGACCCGGTCCCGGAGCATCGCGCTGAGCCGGCCGTCGCTGTGCACGAGCGCGCCGGGCACGATCGCGACCTGCGCGTGGGTGAGGTCCGCCGCGTCCGCGTGGACGCGACCGTGCGCCCGGAGCAGGACGACCCCGTTCGCGGCGGCGACCGTTCCGACGCCGAGCAGCACCAGGACCGTCGCCGAGACGATCAGGCGACGGACGACGCGACGGCGGCGGAGAGCTGGCATGCGCCCAGGCTAGGGCGCGATCGACCAGTCGACCGGCGTACCGCCCTGCTCGGCCAGCAGCGTGTTGACCTGGCTGAACGGCTTCGAGCCGAAGAATCCGCGGTACGCCGACAGCGGCGACGGGTGGGCCGACTCGACGACGGGGATCGGGTCGAGGAGGGGCTTGAGCTTGCGCGCGTCGGATCCCCAGAGGATGGCGGTGCAGGGGCCGCCGCGGGCCGCCAGCACCGTGATCGCCCGCTCGGTGATTGGCTCCCAGCCCTTCCCGCGATGGCTGTTGGACGCACCGGGCTGCACGGTGAGCGACCGGTTGAGCAGCATCACGCCCTGGTCGGCCCACGAGGTCAGGTCGCCGTGCCGCGGCGGGATGATGCCGAGGTCGTCGCGCAGCTCGGTGTAGATGTTGAGGAGGCTGGGCGGCAGCGGCCACACGTCGCGGCGGACGGCGAAGCTCAGCCCGATCGGGTGCTGGGGGTTGGGGTAGGGGTCCTGCCCGACGACGAGCACACGGACGTCGGCCAGGGGTCGCTGGAAGGCCCGGAAGACGGAGTCGCCACTGGGCTGGTAGCCGCGGCCGGCGGCGACCTCCTCGCGCAGGAAGACGCCCATCGCGCCGATCTGCTCGTCCACCGGCGCCAGTGCCTCGGCCCAGTCGGGTGCCATCAGGCCCTTGTCCACGAGTCCCGCGAGCGCGCTCATGCGCCGAGGCTATCGATGCCTAGAGGTGCGCGTTCCTCGGCAGGTACGGCGCGCGCCCGCGCTCCCCGACGTACACCTCCAGGATCGCCTGGTGGGTGGCGTCGCCGCCGATCGCGGACTGGTTCGCGACCAGGACCCGCCTGCCCAGGAACGTCGCGCTGCAGGGGGTGTCGAACGGGACCGGCGAGCCGTTGTCGCCCGTGAGCGCCGTGCCGAAGCGCCGCACCTCGGTGCCCTTCGCGGTCAGCTCGACGAGCTGGTTGGCGAGGCCGGCGAGGGCGACGTACACGTGCCCGGACTCGCCGATGCCGAAGCCGTCGGGCAGGTCGCCGGGCTGGGAGGTCCACAGCGTCGACAGGGTCCCGGGGCGACCGTCCCTGCCGATCGGTAGTCGGTAGAGGTGGCCGTTGGTCGGCAGGGCGGCGCCGTCGGACGAGGTCTGCTGGGTGATGAGCAGGTCGCGGCGGCCGGGCCGGTAGCGGATGCCGGTGGTGCCGAACTCGGCCGCGCCGGAGAGCGCCGGTGAGGTGAACCACCGCCGCGGCTCCGAGGCGTCCGGCGGCAGCCGCCAGATGACGCCGGCCGCGTAGTCGGTGACGAACAGCGCCCCGCGCGGCCCCCAGGTCGCGTAGTTGGGCACGGAGCCCGCGGGGAAGCGCGCCACCCGGTGGAAGCGGCCGGTGCGGGTGTCGAGGGTGAGGACCGAGGCGGTGGAGGTCTCGAGCAGCACCAGCTCGCCGTCGCGGGTCTGGTTGGCGACCTGGACGCCGTGGTCCTCACCGAGCACCTGGCCGGGCACCGTCCAGGAGCGCAACAGCGTCCCGTCGGCGGTCCACTCGAAGACCTTCGAGCGTGCAGTGCTGCCGGAGTCGACGTACGTGCCGCTGTAGACGCGGCCGTTGGTGTGCACGTGGACGTACGCCGGGAAGCCGGGCGACGGCACCAGCGAGAAGACGGTGGTGGTGCCCTTCGTCGGCGCCGCGGCGGGCGCCGACGCCCACGTCGAGACGGCCAGGACACCGGCGGCCAGGACGGCCAGGAGCCGCCTCATCGCAGCAGGTCGCCGATCTCGGTCGCGGCCCGCTCGCCGGCGCGCACGGCGCCGTCCATGTAGCCGCTCCAGTACGTCGAGGTCTCGGTGCCGGCCCAGTGCACGCGGCCGAACGGGCGACGGATGGCCGACCCGAACTGCGTCAGCGTCCCGGGCGCGTGGACGGCGGTCGGCCCGCCGCGGGTCCAGCGCTCCTTGGTCCAGTCGTGCTCGACGTACTCGATCGGGTGCAGGGCCTGCTCGCCGAACATCGCGGCGAAGCCCTCGAGCACGGCCTGGCGCCGCTTGGCCTTCGCCATCGGCCCGTAGGTGCGCCAGGTGGCGCCGCCGACGAACGCCAGCAGCACACCCGGGCCGCCGTCCTTCGGGGAGTTGTCGAAGACGGCGCGGGCGGCGCCCGAGTCGTTGAGGCCGAAGCCGTTGAGGCCGGCGTCGCGCCAGAAGGGGCGCTGGTAGACGGCGTCGCACTTCATCAGCTGACCCATGTCCAGGTGTCGCAGCAGCTGGAGCCGCCGGGTCGGGAGCTGCGGGTACCAGTCGATGTCGAGCACCAATGGCGGCGGGCAGGCGACGACCGTCCGCCGCGCGCGGACGGTGCCGCGGGCGGTGTGCACGACGACCCGGTGGTCGCGCTGCTCGATCCGACGGACGGGCGCGTTGAGCGCGACGATGTCGCCGAGCTTGCGGGCCAGGCGGATCGGCACCAGCTGCGAGCCGCCGACGAAGCGGCTCTCCTGGGCGCCGTTCGCGGTGTCGGAGTTGCGGGAGAACGTGCCGACGTTGGTCTCGTTGCCCGAGCAGGCGACGTACCAGAGCGTGAAGAGCAGCGAGAGCTCGTCGGGGTCGGCGCCGAAGCCGGGCTGGGTCCACGACTTGATCAGGTTGCCGATCCCGTCGGCGTTGACGGCGTTGCGGCGGACGAACTCGCCGAGGCTCATCGCGTCCCACTCGGCCGCGCTGGGGTGCGACCACGGCGCGCAGACGTCGATGGTCGAGGCCATCTGGTCGATGCGGGTGAGGAGCACGGCGGCGTCGGGGAGGATCGTCGGGTCCGGCGGGACGGTGCCGGAGTACTCCGTGCGACCGGTCAGCGAGGAGATGTAGACGCTGCTGCCGGTGTTGTACTCCTTGAAGGTCTTGACCTTCAGCTCCTTGGCCAGCCGCAGGATGTGGTCCTGCGTGGGCCCGACGAACGCGCCGCCGGACTCGATCGTCTCGCCGCCGCTCCGCTTCGAGAGGTGGTGGTTGAGGACCCGGCCGCCGACCCGGTCTCGTGCCTCGAGGACGAGCACGTCGAGGCCGCGGCGCGCGAGCCTGCGCGCGGCCACCAGGCCGGAGATGCCGCCGCCGACCACGACGACGTCGACGTCGCGGGGGAGCGCGCCCTGACGGGAGCCTGCGGCGACCGCGTCGTGCAGGCCGGTCGTCGCGGCGACCACGCCGCCCGCGGTCGTGCCGAGCAGCAGCCGGCGAGTGAGCGTCGGTGTCGTCATGTGGTGCCAACGACGGGCTCACGGCCGAGGTGACGCGTCCGGGCAGTGAAGTTGGGCACTAGCCGTGCCCTAGGGTCTGCGTCGTGACACGTGCAGCAGTGGCCGCAGCGGCACGGGCCTTGGCCGACGAGGGCCTCTTCATCGGTACGGCGGGCAACGTCTCCGTGCGCGACGGCGACCGGGTCGCGGTGACCGGCACCGGCGTGGTGCTGGGTCGGTGCACCGAGGACGACGTGACCGTCGTGTCGCTCGACGGCACAGTGCTGGAGGGCGACCTGGTGCCGACCTCCGAGATCGACCTGCACCTCGGGATCTACGCCGACACCGACACGGCCGCGATCGTGCACACGCACGCGCCGTACTCGACCGCGGTGGCGTGCGTCCTCGACGAGCTGCCCGTCCTGCACTACCAGCACCTGCTGCTCGGCGGGGCGACCCGCGTGGCGCCGTACGCGACCTTCGGCACGCCGGAGCTCGCCGCGCACGTGCGCGCGGCGCTGGCCGGGCGCCAAGCCGCCCTGATGGCCAACCACGGCTCGGTCGCGATCGGCACGACGCTCGACAAGGCCGTCGAGCACGCGCTGCTGCTCGAGTGGCTGGCCACCCTGCACCACCGTGCGAGCGCACTCGGGGCTCCGCGCGTCCTCACCGCGGACGACCAGGCCGACGTGATCGCCCAGGCGATCACCCGCAACTACGGAACCCAGCAGGAGAACCCCCGTGACTGACATGGTGATCGCCGCCGTCGGCGTCCACGTCCTCGACACCCACGTCATCGGCATCGAGTCGATCCCGGACGGCTCCGACGGCCAGCTCGTCGAGACGATCCGGATGTCTCCGGCCGGCACCGCCGGGGGTACGGCGGTTGTGCTCAGCCGGCTGGGTGCCGACGTCTCGTCGTACGGCGCGGTCGGGACCGACCCGATCGGCAGCGTGCTCCTCGGGCTGCTGTCGGCCGAGGGCATCGACGTGACCGGGCTGGTGCGCAAGGACGACCACCAGACGTCCGCGTCGGTCATCCCGGTGCGCCCGAACGGCGACCGTCCCGCGTGGCACTGCATCGGCGCCAACGGGGCCTTCACGCTCGACGACCTGCCGCTCGCGTCCCTGGAGGGCATCACGCACCTGCACCTGGGCGGCCCGGAGTTCCTCGGTGGCGAGGCGGCCGGACAGCTGCTCGCGCACGGTCGGTCGATCGGGGCGACCACGTCGCTCGACATCCTCGCCCCGGGTGACCCGGACATGCTCGCGTGGATCGCGGACGCCCTGCCGCACACCGACTACCTGCTGCCCAACGACGAGCAGGTGCTGGGCTTCACCGGCGCCGCGACCCTGGTCGAGGGCGCGCAGGCACTGGTCGCCGCCGGGGTCGGCTGCGTTGCCGTCACCCAGGGCGCGAAGGGCGCGCTCGTCGTCACGGCCGACGAGGTGATCGAGGTGCCGGCGTACGCCGTGGAGGTGGTCGACACCACCGGCTGCGGCGACGCGTTCTCGGCAGGCTTCCTGCGCGGGCTCTCGCTCGGCCGCGACCTGCGTGGTGCTGCCGAGCTGGGGTGCGCGACCGCCGCCCAGGTGGCCGGCGCGCTCGGTACCGACGCCGGGACCTACGACCTCGATGCCGTGACGTCCTTCGCGGAGGCGGGGACCCGGCCTACGCTGCCCGGGTGAGGTCTCGGGTCGCGCTCGCCGCTCTCGTCGCGCTGACGGCCACGGCGGTACCCGCGCTGGCCTCGTCGGCTTCCGTCGACGGCATCGCGACCAGGGCGTCCGGCCGGTTCGACCGGGCGGTGCTGACCTCCGACCAGACGACGCTCGCGCTCCGCGGGACGCAGCGACGCCTGGTGATGACGGCCTCCGGTCCCGGGCCCGACTGGAACCGGCGCGAGGTGTTCAGTGCCGTCGGTGCGCGGCCGAGCCGCGACCAGACGACCTGCGCGACCTGGTCGGCGCAGAGCGGGGACGACCTCCAGGAGGGCCTCGCGGTGCGGATCCGCCGGCACGGCGACCGGGTCCGGGCGATCACCCTGACGAAGAACACCTTCTACGAGGTCCACTACGTCATCAACCTGCTGACCTGGGACACCGCGCGCCGGGGCGAGGCCTGGCGGAGCGTCGGCCAGTACGACATGTCCGGCGTCCTGACCTCCGACGGCAAGCTCGACCCCCTGCCGTGGCGGGTCTGCCTGCGGGTCGAGGGTCGGAGCCTGTCCTTCCGCATCTGGGCGCTCGGCCGGGACCGCAGGCCGAGCTGGCAGGACCCCGACCACGCCCGGTCGACCACCCTGCCGCGCAGCTTCCGCCGACCGGGCCGACCCGGTTGGTACGTCGGGCACGTGCCCGACGGCGGCCGCCTCGTCTACCGCGACCTGGTCACCGGCTCGCCCTAGTAGGGCACGTCTCCCAAGTGACGCACCCTAGCGGTTCGGCCGCGCCAACCGGTCGAGGAACGCGACGAGCAGCGCCTCGCGCATCGCCGGCGAGGCCAGGTCGAGCATCGCGTTGACCTCCGCCATCCGCTCGGGCAGCGCGAGGCCCTCGCCTCCGCCCACGAGCCCGGAGGCCGCCAGCAGCCCGTCGAAGTCGTCGTCGGAAAGTGTCGCCGGGTCGAGGGTCTCGATGAACGCGGCGACCCCCGGGTCGACGCCGACCGGCCCGGCGGCGACGGCCGCGGTCACCGCGGCACCCAGCGCCGCGAGGAACTCGTCGACGTGGGCGAGGGTGGCGGCGCTGACGGAGAGGTGGACGTTGGACGGCTGGCCGGCGTACGACATCTGGGGCTGGACGTACCACTCCCGCGTCGCCATCTCGTCGCAGATCGTGAAGGCGTCGCAGGTCTCGTCGGTGACGAAGGCGATCAGGGTCGAGTCCGGCACGGCCACGAGCGAGAGCTGGGGGATCGCGGCGATGCCGGCGACGATCCGGTCGACCGCCTCGAAGACCTCGCGGGTCAGCTGCTCGTAGCCGGTGTCGCCCAGCGACTGCACGACGGCCCACGCGCCGGCGAGCGGACCACCGGACTTCGTGGACTGGATCGTCGAGTTCAGCATCGTGTAGCCGGGCCAGTCGGCGTGCGCGAAGTACTGCGGCCGCCGGTGCGCCGGCGAGCGGTGCATCAGGACCGAGGTGCCCTTGGGGGCGTAGGCGTACTTGTGGGTGTCGACCGAGATCGACGTGACGCCGTCGACGGCGAAGGTCCACGGCGCGACGTCGCGACCGATCCGGGCCGCGAACGGCAGCACCCACCCGCCGATGCAGGCGTCGACGTGACAGCGGATCCCGCGGGCGGCCGCGCCCGGCGCGACCTCGCGGACCGGGTCGATGACGCCGTGCGCGTACGACGGCGCCGAGACGACGACGAGCACGGTCCGCTCCGGGTCTTCGTCGACGGCGGCCAGCATCGCCGTCGGGTCGGCGCGGAAGTCGGGACCGACGGGCACGACGACCGCCTCGACCCCGAAGTAGTGCGCGGCCTTGAGGAACGCGGCGTGCACCGTCGACGCCACGACCATCCGCGGCCGCTCCACGTCGGGGCGGCTGTCGCGCGCGCCCTGCACCGCGAGCAGGCACGACTCGGTGCCACCGGACGTCACCGTGCCGACGGCGTCGGCGGGGGCGTCGAGCAGGCCGGCGGTGTAGCCGACCAGGTCGTTCTCCATCTGCAGCAGGCTCGGGAACGCGGTCGGGTCGAGGCCGTTCGAGCCGGCGTACGCCGCCACCGCCTCGCGCCCGATCCGGTTCACGTCGGGCAGGCCGGAGTCGTAGACGTAGGCGAGGGTCCGGCCGCCGTGGACGGGCAGGTCGGCGGTCTGCATCTCACGCAGGCGGGCCAAGGCATCGCTCATGCCGCGACCCTCTCATCCACGGTGTCGTGGTCGAGCGTGTACCTCCTCAGCCACCACAGGCTGAGGACGATCAGCACCGCCGGCAGGATCGAGAAGCCGAGCGTGATCGCCGTCAGCGCCGAGTCGGGCTGGGCGGCATCGCCGTCGGTCGAGGACCGGTAGCCGCCGATCGCGAGCACCAGGGCGAAGACGGCAGGCCCGAGCGCGAGGCCGAGGGTCTCGCCCGCGGTCCAGACGCCGGTGTAGACGCCGGCTCGGTTGGAGCCCGTACGGCGAGCGTCGACCGCGGCCGCGTCGGGCAGCATCGCCATCGGGAAGACCTGGCAGCCGGCGTACCCGACGCCGACCAGCACGACGGCGACGTAGACCAGTGCGACCGGTGCGGCCTGCGCGGTCACCGCGAGCAGGGCGCCGCCGGCGAGGAACAGCGAGCTGGCGACGTAGCCGCGCTTCTTGCCGACCCGGGTGCCGATGGCCGACCAGGCCGGGGTGAGCAGGAGGGCGGGGCCGACGAAGCAGACGAAGAGGATGGTGGCGGCGCCGTCCTTGCCGAGGACGTCCGAGGCCAGGTAGTCGACGCCGGCCAGCATGCAGCCGGTCGCCAGCGCCTGGATCACGAAGCAGGTGAGCAGCCAGCGGAAGTCGCGCGCCTCGGCGACGATCCGCAGCTGGTCGCGCAGGCTGCCGGCCCCCGGCTGCGGCGCCGTGACGGGCGCCCGTCGGGTGCCGACGTAGGCGCCGATGGTGCCGACGGCGATGATCGCCGCCATCACCAGGCCCATCACCCGGTAGCCGTCGCGGCCGCCCACCGCGTCGCGGATCGCCGGAGCCGTGGCGCCGGCGAGCATGATCGTGAACGCCAGGATCGCGACCCGCCAGGTCATCAGGCGGGTGCGCTCGTCGTACGACGACGTCATCTCGGCGGGCATCGCGACGTACGGCACCTGGAAGAACGCGTACGCCGTCGCGCACGCCAGGAACGCGACGAGGACCCACAGCGCCTCGAGGCCGGTCGCCATGTCCGGCGCCGCGAAGAGCAGCGCGAACGCGACCGCGAGCGCGGCGCCGGCCCGGAGCAGCCACGGCCGCCGCGGCCCGCGGTCGTCGACGGTCTGGTCGCTGATCCGTCCGGCGATCGGGTTCAGGATCACGTCCCAGGCCTTCGGGACGAACACGATGAAACCGGCGAGGATCGCGGCGATGCCCAGGCTGTCGGTCAGGTAGGGGAGCAGCATCAGGCCCGGGACGGTGCCGAATGCGCCGGTGGCCACGGAGCCCGAGCCGTAGCCCACCCGGACGCTTCGCGGGAGGGTGTCGGTGGCTGGCATGCCGGGAGGCTAGCGTTCCTGACGGTTGAGCGCGCGCGATCCTGCCGAGGTGTGCCGGCGCCGCGGGTTGGCGCCGATCGTCGTCTCGGGCGGCGCATCGGTTCCGTCCCACTGCTCGAACCACTCGTCGAGCACGGGCCAGGTGCCTGCGCGCGCGCCGCGGCCGGTGAGCAGGCCGAGGTGGCCGCCGGGCACGATCTCGAAGCGGACCTCTGCGGCGCCGGTGAGCAGCGGCACGGCAGCGCGGACGGCGGCGACGGGGGCGATCGTGTCGGCGGCGCCGGCGACCACGAGGGTCGGCGCGGTCAGGGAGGCGAGCTCGACCGGGCTGCCTGCGAAGCGGTGGTGCAGCCGGCCGAAGCCGCGACCGCGGTACGGCGCGCTCGCCGTCGAGAGCCGGTCCACGGCCTCGAGCTGCGCGAGCCAGTCGGCGTCGTCGAGGTGGGCGCCCACGGCCGCCGGCCGGGTCACGAGCTGCTGGACCGCGTCCAGCCCCAACGCCCAGCGCACCGCCGGCGCGCTGCCGACGACGCGTGAGGCCACCCCCACCGGGCCGGTCCAGTCGGTGGCGCTGACCAGCGGCCGCACGGGCGCCTGCATCGGGACCGCCGTCACGTCGACGGGCGCACCGAGCGCGGTCACCGAGGCGACCGGTAGGCCGGCGTCCCGGGCTGCGGCAAGCAGGGCGAAGGTGCCGCCGAGGCTCCAGCCCACGACGTGCACGGGTCGGCCGCCGGCGTGCTGCGACGCCGTGCGCACGGCCGCCGGCAGCACCTCGGTGACCCAGGGGTCGGCCGTCAGGTCGGGGTCGCGGAGGTCGGCGGGGTGCAGCTCCACGACGTACGCCGGCCGACCGCCGGTGACGAGGTGCTCGGCCAGGGAGCAGCCGCGGCGCAGGTCGAAGCAGTCGACGGGGACGCCGAGCGGCGGCACGAGCAGCACGGGCTCGCCGCGCCGCGCGACGGCCGGGTCCGGCTCGAGGTGGTGGACCCGGTGCCGCTCGCCCTCTGCCACCACGCTGCGTGGCATGGGACGCAGGTCGGCCAGCCCGCCCCGGCGGACCCGGTGGAGGACGTTGGCGGCAGCGGCCAGCACCTGCTCCGGCTTGGGCACGAGGTCCATGCGTCGACGCTACCCGGCGGGGGTCAGGGCAGGTAGGTGCGCAGCATCCAGCGCTCCGGCTCGGTCATCGCCTCGAAGCCGAACTTGGCGTAGAGGCCGTGGGCGTCCGCGGTCGCCAGCACCGCCCGCCGGACCTGCAGCTCGGTGAGCGTCGCGTCGACGGCCTCCATGAGCGCGACCCCGACGCCGAGACCGCGCGCGGACGGGGCGACGTAGACATCGCACAGCCAGGCGAAGGTCGCCCGGTCGGTCACGATCCGCGCGTAGCCGACCAGCTCGCCGTCGTCGTACGCGCCGAAGTTCAGTGAGCCCGCGATCGCCCGCTCGACGACCTCGCGCGGTCGGCCGATCGCCCAGTAGGCATCGGTGGACAGCCAACGGTGCAGCGTGTCGACGTCGAGCAGACCGGCGTCGGTGGAGACGGTGACCACGGGTCAGCCGCGCTTGGCCGGGCGCACGCTCTTGCCGTGTGCCTGGCCCAGCGAGCCCAGCTCGGCGAGGAAGCTGTCGGCCCAGGCGGCGACGTCGTGCTCCATGACCTGCTTGCGCATCGCCTTCATCCGCCGCGTCACGTCGCGGGCGTCGGCACCGTAGGCCTCGAGCAGCGCGGACTTCATGCCGTTGATGTCGTAGGGGTTGATCTGCCAGGCCTGGCGCAGCTCCTCCGCGGCGCCGGCGAACTCCGAGAGCACCAGCGCGCCGTCGTTGTCGAAGCGGCAGGCGACGTACTCCTTGGCGACCAGGTTCATGCCGTCGCGGAACGGCGTGACGACCATGATGTCGGCGGCCCGGTAGAGCGCCGCCATCTCCTCGCGGGGGAAGGACGCGTGCAGGTAGCTGATCGCCGGCGACCCGATCCGGCCGAGGTCGCCGTTGATCCGGCCGACCAGGCGGTCGATGTCGTCACGCAGGATGCGGTACTGCTCGACCTGCTCGCGCGAGGGCGTCGCGACCTGGACGAAGACGGCGTCGCCGACGTCGAGCTCGCCGTCCTCGATCAGCTCGGCGAAGGCGCGCAGCCGGGCGTAGATGCCCTTCGTGTAGTCGAGGCGGTCGACGCCGAGGAAGACCTTGCGGGGGTTGCCGAGCTGCTCGCGGATCTCGACTGCTCGCTCCTCGACCTGCTCCGAGCGGGCCAGCTCCTCGAAGCCCGCCGAGTCGATGGAGATCGGGAACGCCGCGGCCTTCACCGTCCGGCCGTCGGGCAGGTAGACGAGGTCGCGGTGGGTCTTGTGGCCGACCCGCTGGCGCACCAGGCGCACGAAGTTCTGCGCGGCGCCGCTGAGCTGGAAGCCGACCAGGTCCGCGCCCAGCAGGCCCTCGAGGATCTGCCGCCGCCAGGGGAGCTGCTGGAAGAGCTCGGTCGGAGGGAACGGGATGTGCAGGAAGAAGCCGATGCGCAGGTCCGGACGCAGCTCGCGGAGCATCGCCGGCACCAGCTGCATCTGGTAGTCGTGCACCCACACCGTCGCGCCCTCGGCGGCCTCCTCGGCCGCCCGCTCGGCGAACCTGCGGTTGACCGCCGAGTACGACGTCCACCACTCGCGGTGGAACTCGGGCTTGGCGACGACGTCGTGGTAGAGCGGCC
This sequence comes from Nocardioides sp. Root1257, assembly GCF_001425175.1. Lineage (GTDB taxonomy): Bacteria > Actinomycetota > Actinomycetes > Propionibacteriales > Nocardioidaceae > Nocardioides. Next base: position 374,347 of record NZ_LMDV01000008.1, read on the forward strand.
ACAGGGTCGCGTTGGAGAACCCCTCGTAGTGGTTCTCGACCTCCTCGGCCGTCATCGCCATCGGGACCAGGTTCATCCCGTCGTCCTCGAACGGCTCGAGCTCGTCCTCGGTCTCGGTGCCGCCCGGCCAGCCGATCCAGGTGCCCTGGTTGGCCCGCAGGATGGGCTCGATGGCCGTCACCAGGCCACCGGGGGACTGCCGCCAGCCCTGGCTCCCGTCGGGCAGCGTCACGCGGTCGACAGGCAGCCTGTTCGCGACGATGACCAGATCAGCCGAGCCAGAGGAAGCCACGTCGCCACCCTAGTCGGGGTGCGTACGGCGCCGGATCGGGCAGGTCGAGGTGGGTAGGGTTCAGCCGTGCCGTCCGCGCGAGCTTCTGTCACGCCGCCGCAGATCGGCCCGCTCCGCTTCGGTGACCTGGAGTCGGCGACCTCGGCCGACCTGGTGAGGAACGCGGACCTCGAGGGTGCTCGCTACGACGACGTCGTCGTGTCCCAGCTCGACCTGTCCGGCGCGCGGCTCGACCACGTGCAGGTCGTCGGCCTGTCCGCTGACGAGGCGGACCTCCGGGGCGGACGCCTGATCGAGGTGGAGCTGGACCGGGTCGACCTCACGGTCGTCCGGGCCGCCCGCAGCGACTGGCGAGACGTCCGCGTGACGGGTCGGATCGGCTCGTTCGAGGCCTACGAGGCGCAGTGGAGGTCGGTGCACTTCGTCGGCTGCAAGCTGAGCTTCGTCAACCTCCGCGGCGCGGGGCTCCTGGACGTGGCCTTCACCGACTGCATCATCGAGGAGCTCGACCTGCTGAGCGCGGTGGTGCGTCGGGTCGGGCTGACCGACACCCGGGTGGGACACCTGAGTGTTCGCGACAGCGAGCTCCAGGACCTCGACCTCCGCGGGGCGACCCTCGCGTCCATCGACGGCGTCCTGCACCTGCGGGGCGCCACGATCAGCCCCGGACAGCTCGACGTGCTCGCTCCCGTGATGGCCGAGAGCCTCGGCCTCAACATCGAGGCCTAGAACTTCAGGTGGTGGCTCAGGTCGCCCGTCTGGTCGACGAACATGGTGCGGCTGTCGAACCACCACGAGCCGTCTATCCGGTGGAACGTGTCGTGGTAGTGCCCGGTGATGATGACCTGCAGCGGTAGCGCGTCGGTCGCCTGCGTGACCAGGTAGCTGGTCCGGGCGGTGGCCGTCCCAGCCGCCTCGTCGACCTGGATCCGGGCGTTCGTCGTGAGGTGCTTGGTCTTCGGCGTCCCGGTGTCGTCGTAGATCCGGGTGGCCATGCCGTACAGGCGGCGTACGCCGTCGCGGCCCTCGAAGACGGTCTCCGGCGGCCCGTCCTCCTGGCCGAGGATCCGCCCGTGGGCGAAGAGGTCGGCGACGCCGTCGAGGTCGCCGGCGTCGATACGCTCGGCGTACTCGTAGAGAAGGTTCTCGATGTCGCGCGCGCTGTCGACCACCGCGACAGCATAGGTTCGCGCCATGCCCGGCGCGTGGGAACTCGAGAGCGTGCTCGCCGATGCACGTCGCAAAGAGGGACTCGACGACGTCGGGCCCGGCCCGTTCGAGGAGCCGCTCGGCGTCCTCCTCGAGGCGTACGCCGGCGCCGGGCTGAACGAGACGGGCGCTCACCTGCTGCGTGGCGGCATCGTGCACAGCCTGCGGGTGCGGCTGCGCGCGCAGGAGTGGTTCCGGCGCCGTCCCGAGATCGCGGACGAGCAGGTGGCCGACCCGGTCGTCGTGGTCGGCATGATGCGCAGCGGCACGACCCTCCTGCAACGGCTGCTCGCCGCCGACGAGCGGTTCCGCTGCGCGCGCGGGTGGGAGGTCGTCGAGGCGGCGCCGCCGCTCGACCTCGACTGGGGGGCCGAGGACCCGCGCATCGCCAAGGCCCTGGCGCGCGAGGAGCAGTCGCGGCAATGGGTGCCCGAGCTCTACGCGATCCACCCGATGTACGCGCTCGAGGCCGAGGAGGAGATCGTCTTCCTGGCCGACGCGTTCCTCTCCCACGTGCCCGAGTCCGGCGCGCACGTGCCGGCGTACCGCTCCTGGATCGACACACAGGACTTCGCCCCGGCCTACGATCACCTCCACAGGATGCTCCAGCTGCTCCAGTGGCAGCAGCGACAGCGCGGGGTCGAGGCCGAGCGCTGGGTGCTCAAGACGCCCGCGCACCTGGGGTACCTGGACGACCTGCGCACGAGGTTCCCCGGCCTGCACGTCGTGCACCTGCACCGCGACCCGGTCGAGACGATCGCGTCGGGCGCCAGCCTCAACGCGACCCTGCACGCGATGCATGCCGACACCGTCGACCTGCACCGGGTCGGCGCGGAGTGGATCGAGCGGATGGGGTGGACCAACGACCGGGCTCTCGCCAGCCGTGCGGCGTGGGGGGACGACCCGGGGCTCGTCACCGATCTCGGGTTCGCGGACGCCGTCGCCGACCCGATCGGCCAGGTCGCCCGGGTGTACGACGCGATCGGGCTGGAGCTGACCGCCCACGCCGAGCTCGCCATGCGCGACTGGTTGCAGCGGCGTCCGCGCGAGACGGGCCGCCCCGATTACACCCCCGAGACCTACGGGCTCACCGCCGACCGGATCCGGGACCGCTTCGCCTGAGGCGTGCCCTCGCCTGTCCCCATCGGAGTCGGTGACCGTCGCGACGCCTCTGCGCCACCACACGTTCACGGACGGCTGCAATGATCCCCGCCGGTCGGACATGAGGGAGACATGAGGTCGATCCGGGGCGTCCCACTGGTGGCCGCACTGTCGCTGACGGTGTGGCTCGTCGTGGTGCTCGCCCTCGTCCACCCGACCTTCGTCGACGTCCGCGTCTACCGCGCCGAGGGACGGGCGCTGCTCGACGGTCTCGGCCTCTACGGACCGCTCGCGGGCATCAGCAGCGTCAACACGTACCCGCCGTTCGCCGCCCTGGTGTTCGTGCCGACGGCGTGGGTGTCGCTGGCGTCCGTCGAGGCGGCCTCGGTCGTCGTCAACCTGGTGCTGCTCGTCGTCGTCTCGCGCCTGTCGCTGCGCCTCGTCGGCGGACCGGTCACGGCCTCGGCTGCACTCCTGCTGGCGGCCGTCGCACTGTGGAGCGAGCCGGTCACGACGACGCTGCTCTACGGCCAGGTCAACCTCGCGCTCCTGGCGCTCGTGCTCTGGGACGCGACCCGTCCGGCGGAGTCGCGACTACGGGGCATCGGGTTCGGCCTCGCGGCCGCGATCAAGGTGACCCCGGCGCTGCTGGTCGTCTACCTCCTGCTCACCGGTCGGCTCCGGGCCGCGGCCGTCGCGACGGCGACGTTCGCGGCGACGCTCGCGGTGTCGGCGCTCGTCGACGCGAACGCGACCTGGGCCTACTGGACCCGTCACCTCTTCGACGTGAGCCGAATGGGTCGGCTCGAGAACTCCGTCAACCAGTCGGTGCGCGGCTGGCTCGTCCGGGCCCACCATGCCCGCGACCTGCCCCCGCTCGAGCTGCTGCCCGTGCTCCTCGTCCTGGTCGCCGGGCTCGCCTGCGCCGTGCTCGCGCACCGTCGCCTCGGCGACGCCTGGGGGCTGCCAGCCGCGGCGGTGACCGGCCTGCTCGTCTCGCCGATCTCGTGGAGCCACCACTGGGTGTGGTGCGTCCCGATCCTGGCGTTGCTGTGGTGCCAGGCCGGGGCCTGGGTGCTGCCGACCCTGCTGGTCTTCTGGTCGCACGCCGTGTGGCTGGTGCCCCACGGCGACGCGGTCGAGCTGCACCTGACCGCGCCCGAGCTGATGGGCTCGGGGTGCTATGTCGTCTTCGGGATCGGCTTCCTCGCACTCAGCCTTTTCCAGCTCAGAGCCGTAGCCTCGGCGCGTGCCGTCCCACTCTCCGTTGCCGACCCGCCACGGGTTGAGCGCCGCGTGGGTGCGGACGCCTGATCGCGACCGGGCCGGGTCCTGGTCGACGATGGGTCCGTGGCTGCGCGATCGGCTCGGCCCGCGCGTCGACGTGGCGAGGCTCCTGGCGGAGGAGCGCTTCGTCTACGACGACCTGAGGGTGGTGCGTGAGGACGACCCCTTCGTCCTGCACACGTTCGTCTGGTTCCACCGCGACCTGCCCGACGAGGTCGAGGTGCCCGGGGACCTGCCGATCCTGCACCGCGACGAGCGGCTGGTGGTCGTCGACAAGCCGGCCTTCCTGTCCACGATCCCGCGCGGCGAGCACGTCCTGCAGAGCGTCGTGGTGCGGCTGCGCGCCGAGCTCGGGCTGCCCGAGCTGTCGTCGCTGCACCGCCTCGACCGGGTGACGTCCGGGGTGCTGATGCTGGCCACCGAGCGCCGGTGGCGCGGGCGCTACCAGGTGCTGTTCGAGCACGGCGCCGTCCGCAAGACCTACCGTGCGCTGGCACCGTGGCGTGACGACCTGACCTTCCCGGTCACCGTCCGCAACCACATCGCCAAGGAGCGCGGCGCCTGGCTGGCCGAGGTCGTGCCCGGCGCGCCGGTCAACGCGGAGACCGAGATCGACGTCGACTCCCGCGAGGGCGACCTCGCCGTCTACCGGCTGCTGCCGCGCACCGGCCGGACCCACCAGCTGCGGCTGCACCTGCATGGCCTCGGCATCCCGATCGTCGACGATCCGCTCTATCCCGAGGTGCGCGACATCGCCCTCGACGACTTCAGCCGGCCGCTGCAGCTGCTCGCCAGCGAGCTCGCGTTCACCGACCCCGTCGACGGCTCCGAGCGCCACTTCACCAGCGCCCGGCGCTTCCCGCTCTAGAGCGCCGGCCGAACCTGCTCCAGCGCCTCCTGGGTGAGGTCGGCGAGCCCGGCGACGTCGTGCGGCCCGGGGGTCTCGGTCCACACGGCGAGAGCTGCGAACACGGCGCCGGCCACGACCTCGGCGCGTACGGCGGCGTCGAGCTGCGCCGCGCCGCGCTCGGCGAGGATCGCCCGCAGCTCGGTGGCCATGGCCCCCTGGCGGTCACGGAAGGTGCGCTCGATCCGCTCGGGGCTGAGCAGCTCCGTGCGCAGGCGGGCGATCTCGGTCAGCAGCTGGGGGTCGGTCGGGGCGGAGCCGAGGGAGGCGAGCACGGAGCGGATCAGGTCCTCGCCGTCGGGCCGTTCCCGCATGGCGGTGCCGAACCATGCCAGCTGGGTGACGACGTCGCCGAACAGCACCTCGTCCTTGGTCGCGAAGTGACGGTAGAAGGTGCGCTCGGTGACGCCGACCTCGGCCGCGATCGCCGGGACGCTGGCTGCTTCGAAGCCGTCGGCGACGAAGTGCCGTAGGGCAACCTCCCGCAGGGCATTGCGGGTCCGCTCCGACTTCGACACACTCGCATAATGTCAGGACTGACATTTGAGGGGAAGTCGATGACCCATCCGATCGCCACCGCCGAGCAGCACGCACACGAGCTCGCCGCGCTGGAGCTGGTCGAGCACCCGACCGTGCGGGCGGCGTACCGCGACGTCGCCGAGACCTGGCTCGGCCGAGCGAAGGCGTCCGACGCGATGCGCGCACGCTTCGAGGCGGCGTACGAGGAGGTGATGTTCTCCGCGGCGGTCTGGTCGTCCAACCAGGACCCGTTGCGGCCGAAGGTCACCACCATCACTCGGCTCGAGCACGAGGTCGACGGTCGCCGGATCCCGGGCACGCGCTGGGGGATCGACAACCCCGACACCGTCTACCGCGTCGTCCCGATCTCGGGGGACGAGCGATACGTCCTCCGCGGCCGCGTCGGTCAGCACCGGATGACCGAGAACTACTTCACGCTCTGGGACGCCGGCATGGGCACGGTCGACGTGCTCGACGGTCGCCGTATGCAGGTCGAGGACGACGGCTCCTTCACGATCACCGTCGACTCCTCGGCGGCAGACGGCCGGCCCAACCACGTGCGGTCGACGGCGGCCGCCCACGAGCTCTACGTGCGCGACGTGCTGCTCGACTGGGGCCGCGACGACCCGAACGCGTTCACGGTCGAGCGGCTCGGCGGTCCGCCGACGACGCCGGCGCTCTCGCTCGACGAGCAGGCCGAGGCGACCGCGCGGATGATGGCGCACTTCGCGAACTTCACCGGCAAGCTCAGCCACGGCATGTACAAGTCGCCGGAGAACCACTTCTCCCTCGCGTGGACCGCCGACCACACCGGCGCGATGCGCCACCAGGTGTACGTCGCCGGGCGCTTCGTGCTCGCGCCGGACGAGGCCTTCGTGGTCGACGTCGGCGACGGTGGCGCTGAGTACTTCACGGTCCCGCTCTCCAACATCTGGGGCACGACGCTCGACGTGCTCGACCGCACGGGCAGCCTCAACAAGGCACAGTCGCTGGCCAACGAGGACGGCACCTACACCTACGTCGTCGCGGCGCAGGACCCCGGCGTGCACAACTGGATCGACACCGACGGGCTGCTGGAGGGGATCCTCACGCTGCGGATGGCGGAGTTCCCCGAGGGCGGCCCACGACCGGACCTCTCGGCGCGGGGCCGGGTCGTGCAGCTCGACCGCTTCGACGCCGAGCTGCCCGACGTGCCGCGGGTGACGGCCGACGAGCGAGCGACCCAGCTCGCCGAGCGGCGTACGGCGTACCTGCGCCGCCTCCCGGAGGTGACGGCATGAGCCGCTGGCTGGTCACCGGCTGCTCCACCGGCCTCGGCCGCGAGATCGCCCGCGCGGCCCTGGACGCCGGCCACCGGGTCGTCGTCTCCGCGCGCCGGGTCCGGGACGTCGAGGACTTCGTGTCGACGTACGGCGAGGCCGCCCGCGCCGTCCCCCTCGACGTCACCGACCGGGCGCAGATCGACGCCGCCGTCGCCGCGGCGCACGACGCGTTCGGCGGCATCGACGTGCTGGTCAACAACGCCGGCTACGGCTACCTGTCGGCGGTCGAAGAGGGCGACGACGCCGAGGTACGCCGGCTCTTCGACACCAACTACTTCGGGGTCGTCGACACCCTCAAGGCGGTGCTCCCGGGCATGCGCGCGCAGGGCAGCGGCCACGTCGTCAACATCTCTTCGATGACGGGGCTGGTGGCCAACCCGCCCAACGCCTACTACTCGTCGACGAAGTTCGCGCTCGAGGCGCTGACCGAGGCGCTGGCCAAGGAGGTCGGCCCCCTGGGCATCAAGGTCACCGCCATCGAGCCGGGCGCCTTCCGCACCGACTGGGCCAAACGCTCCATGCACCAGGCGTCCGCGCCGATCGAGGCGTACGCCGCGGACGTCGGCGCGCGCAAGGAGCTGATCCGGGCGTTCGCCGACCACCTGCCCGGCGACCCGCGGAAGGTCGGGGAGGCGGTCGTCATGGTGACCACGCTCGACGACCCGCCCCTGCGGCTGCTGCTCGGGCGCGACGTGCTCAAGGCCGCTCGCGACAAGCTCACCGACATGAGCGCCTCGATCGACGCGTGGGAGCACGTGACGGTGGCGACCGACCTGGAGGGCGTGTGAGCGGCCTTCCCACCGCCGCCGGGGTCCTCGACGGCATCGACCTGTCAGGCCGGACTGCCCTGGTGACCGGCGGCTACTCCGGCATCGGAACCGAGGTCGTGCGTGCCTTGGCGGGTGCCGGAGCGCACGTGCTAGCACCGGCCCGCCGGCCCGGCAAGGCCGAGGAGGTGCTGGCCGGGATCGACGGCGTCCAGGTCGGCGAGCTCGACCTCGCCGACCAGGACAGCGTCGCGACGTACGCCGACGGGGTGCTCGGCTCCGGTCGGCCGCTCGACTACGTGATCGGCAACGCGGGGGTGATGGCCTGCCCGGAGACCCGGGTGGGCCCCGCCGGTCGCGCGGAGTGGGAGCTGCAGCTCGCGACCAATCACCTCGGCCACTACGCGCTGGTCAACCGGGTCTGGCCGGCGATCGCGGCGAGCGGCCGGGTCATCAGCGTCTCGTCGACCGGCCACCACCTCTCGGACATCCGGTGGGGCGACCCATGGTTCGCGGTCGGCTACGACAAGTGGCTCGCCTACGGGCAGTCCAAGACGGCCAACGTGCTCTTCGCGGTCCACCTCGACCGGTTGGCCCGCGACCGGGGCGTGCGGGCTTTCTCGCTGCATCCCGGGGCCATCCTCACCCCGCTCGGCCGGCACCTCCAGGCGGAGGACCTGGACGCCGTGATGACGCTCGACGCCGACGGGCAGCCGCTGCTGCCGGACTTCCGCTCGCCGGAGGAGGGCGCCGCGACGGCGGTCTGGGCGGCGACCTCGCCGACGCTCGATGGCCGGGGCGGCCTCTACCTCGAGGACTGCGGGATCGCCGAGGTCGTCCCGCCGGGCCCGCAGGCGACGTCCGGCGTGAAGGACTACGCCGTCGACCCCGAGGCGGCGGCCCGGCTGTGGGCCTGGTCGGCCGAGGTCACCGGCGTCGACGCCTTCGCGTGAGTTGTCGGGCTGGCCCGACAGCGGCTGTCGGGCTGGCAGGATCGCCGGGGAGTGCCGAGATTCCTAGCGTTGATCCCATGACGGAGACCCTGACCTTGTCCACCGCGATGCCCGCCCCGACGCCGGCGGCGACGCGCCCTCACGGCGTACGCCGGGTGCTGTTCGAGAGCGGCTACGCCCTCTCGGCGTTCCCGATCGCGCTGGTCGCGTTCGTGGTCGTGATCGTCGACCTCGCGCTGGGGGTCGGCCTCGCGATCTTCATCGGCGGCATCCTGCTGATCTCGATCGGCGTGATGGTGGCGCGCGGCTTCGCCCGCTTCGAGCGGATCCGGATGCGCGGGATGCTCGGCCGGCCCGCACCGACGCCGCGCTACCTCTGCGCCCCGTCGGACGCCGGCTTCTGGCGCCGGTCGCTGACCCCGCTCAAGGACGCACAGTCGTGGCTCGACGTCGTCTGGGCCATCGTCGGCCTGGTCACCGGCACCCTCGCCTTCGCCGTCACCCTCGTCTGGTGGGCGGCCGCGGCGGCCGGGCTGACCTACTGGTTCTGGCAGCTCTTCCTGCCGGAGCGCGGCCAGGGCGACCACGAGCTCGCCTACTACCTGGGCGCCGGGGACGGCCGCACCGCGGCGAGCCTGGTCCAGTTCGCGCTCGGCCTGCTCGCGCTGGTGACGCTGCCCTGGGCCGTCCGGCTCGTCACGACGATCCACGCCAGCCTCGCCTGGGTGCTGCTCAGCAGCCGGGCCGACCTCCAGCACGAGGTCGCCCGCGTCGAGGACAGCCGCGACGCGGCTCGGGTCGCGGAGGCCGAGTCGATGCGCCGCCTCGAGCGCGACATCCACGACGGTCCGCAGCAGCGGCTGGTCCGGCTGACCATGGACCTCGGCCGCGCCAAGAAGCAGGTGGCCGACGACCCGGAGCGGGCCGCCGCGACCATCGACGACGCCCTGGCCCAGGCCCGAGAGACCGTGGCCGAGCTGCGCTCGCTGAGCCGGGGCATCGCCCCGCCGCTGCTGGTCGACCGCGGCCTCGCCGCTGCGCTGGAGGAGATGCTGGCGCAGAGCGTGGTCCCGGTCGAGTCCCGCATCGACGTGCCCGCGCAGCTGCCGCCGCACGTGGAGACCGCCGTCTACTTCGTGGTGGCCGAGGCACTCACCAACGTCGCCAAGCACGCCGCCGCCGCGTCGGTCACGGTCTCGGTGCTGGCGACCGAGCGCGAGGTCGAGGTGCGCGTCGAGGACGACGGCGTCGGCGGGGCCCACCCGGCCAAGGGACTCGGCCTCGCCGGCCTGCGGCAGCGGCTCGCCGCGGTCGACGGCACCCTGGAGATCACCTCCCCGGAGTGGCACGGCACCGTCGTGGACGCGAGGATCCCCCTGTGAGGTCGGTGCTGTGAGGGTGGTGATCGCGGACGACTCGCTGCTGCTCCGTGAGGGGCTCCAGCTGCTGCTCGCCGAGGCCGGCCACGAGGTGGTCGGCTCGGTGGCGGACGGGCCGGCGTTCATCGCGGCGATGCTCGCCGAGCGACCCGCGCTCGGCGTCGTCGACGTGCGGATGCCGCCCAGCCACACCGACGAGGGCCTGCGGGCCGCCGTCGACGTACGACGCAGCTGGCCGGAGGCGCGGCTGCTGGTGCTCTCGCAGTACGTCGAGGTCTCCTACGCCGACGACCTGCTCGCCGCCGGCGACGGCGGCGTCGGCTACCTGCTCAAGGACCGGGTCAGCGACCTCGACGACTTCCTCGGCGCCGTGCAGACCGTCGCGGCCGGCGGCACCGTGCTCGACCCGATGGTCGTGCGCCAGCTGATGGGCCGGCACCGCGACCCGCTCGCCGACCTCACCCCGCGCGAGCGCGAGGTGCTCTCCCTGATGGCGGAGGGCCGGTCCAACGCGGCGATCGCCGACGCGCTGTCGGTGTCGCTGGGCGGGGTGGAGAAGCACACCCAGCGGATCTTCGCGAAGCTCGGCCTCTCGCCCGACGACGACTCCGCGCACCGCCGGGTGTCGGCAGTGCTGGCCTTCCTGCGCGGCTAGCCCGGGAACGTCACGCCGACCTGGGCGCGCACGTCGTCCATCTGTCGCAGCAGCGTCAGCGTCTGCGCGTGTGGCACCTGCGGGCTCTCGCGCAGGCCGGCGCGCAGGCAGCGGCCGACCTCGGCGATCTCGTTGCCGTAGCCCTGACCGATCACCGGCTCCTCGCCGAGCACCTCGACCGGCGTGCCGGGCTCGACGACCCAGCTGCCCGGACCCTCGACGTACGGCGTGAAGACGGCCTTGCTCGGGTGGTGGAAGTCGTCGAACTGGATCCGCCCCTGGTCGGTGGCGATCTCGGCACGGCGCGAGGAGTAGGACGTCATCGAGGCCGTCATCGTCGCGAGCGCGCCACCGGGGTAGCGGCCGACGACGGCGACGTCGAGGTCGATCCCGCGGTCGGAGAGGTCGGCGGTCGCGGTCAGCTGCTCGGCCTCGCCGAGCAGGAGGTGCGCGATCGTCAGCGGGTAGATGCCCATGTCGAGCAGGGCGGAGGCGCCCAGCGCGGGGTCGAGCATCCGGTCGTCCGGACCCGCGTCGACGCGGAAGCCGAGCTCGGCGTGCAGGTGCCGCGGTCGGCCGAACTCGCCCGCCGCCAGCCGCGTCCGCAGCTCCCGGACCACCGGGTGGCAGGCCGTCCACATGGCCTCCATCAGGAACCGGTCGTGCTCGCCGGCCAGCCGCACCATCTCCTCCGCGTCCCCGGTGTCCAGGGTCAGCGGCTTCTCGCAGAGCACGTGCTTGCCGGCCTCGAAGCAGAGCCGGGCGTTGTCGAGGTGGAAGGCGTGCGGTGTCGCGACGTAGATGACGTCGACGTCCGGGTCGGCCACCAGCTCCTCGTAGGAGCCGTACGCCGCGGTGCCGCTCCCGTCAGCGCCGTGCTCGGCGGCGAAGGACTGCGCGCTCTCGAGCCGGCGCGAGCCGACCGCGACGAGCCGGGCGTCCGGCACCAGCGCGAGGTCGCGGGCGAAGGTCTGGGCGATCTTGCCGGTGGCCAGGATGCCCCAGCGGATCTCGTCACTCATGGGGCCGACCCTACTGATGGCGACTCGCCGCCCGGTCGAATCACATCGATGTGGTTCGACGCCTATAGTGACTGGTATGGATGCCGCGAACGCGCTCACCGGTGAGGCGGGCGACGCCACTCCGGGTCTCAGTGCGCGCGACGCCGAGATCCTCGAGTTCGAGCGGCAGTGGTGGAAGTACGCCGGCGCCAAGGAGACCGCGGTCCGCGAGAAGTTCGACATGTCGTCGACGCGCTACTACCAGGTCCTCAACGCCCTGATCGACCGCCCCGAGGCCCTCGAGGCGGACCCGCTGCTGGTCCGCCGCCTGCGCCGCCTGCGGGCGGCCCGCCAGCGGCAGCGCTCCGCGCGACGACTCGGCTTCGAGGTCTGAGATGGCCCGCAACCAGAGGGGAGCGGTCTTCCCGTCCCCGGTCGTGATCCTCAGCGTCATCGCGGTCGCGATGGCCGGCGTCGCGTTCGTCGCGACCCGCGGCTCCGAGCCGACCGAGCGCGAGGTCACCACGGTCGTCAAGGAGCAGCCGAGCGAGACCCCGTCCGCGACGTACAGCCCGAGCGCGAAGCCCAAGCCCAAGCCGACCGTCCAGCGCGGCAAGGTCTACGTCGAGGTCTACAACAACTCCGGCATCACCGGGCTCGCGGGACAGGTCGCCGACCGCGCCTCCGACATCGGCTGGAAGGTCGTCGGGTCGGACAACTGGTACGGCACGATCCCGGGCACCACGGTCTACTACCCGCAGCGGCTCAAGGCGGCGGCGAAGAAGTTGGCGCTCGACCTCGGCATCCAGCGCACCGCGCTCGCGGTCGACCCGATGCGACGCGACCGGCTGACGCTGATCCTGACCGCCGAGCTCGACTGAGCAGTTCGCCACATTTCGGCGTCCGGTGGGCCGCACCCGACGCCGTGATGGTTGGGTGGAGCCATGGAGTTCACCTCCCCCGACGGGGAGCGGCGCTACGCCGAGCTGGTGCGGGTCGCGAGTCGGGCCGTCGTCGGCCTGGACTTCGACGGCACGCTGTCGCCCATCGTCGACGACCCCGAGAGGGCGCACATCCACGACGACGCCTCCGACGTGCTCGTCGACCTCGCTCGTGAGGTGGCCGCGGTCGCGGTGATCACCGGTCGCCCGGCGCGCCAGGTCCTCGACCTCGGTGGTCTCGAGGAGGTGGGCGACGCCCTCGCGAACGCCGACGCCGACCTCTACGTCTTCGGCCAGTACGGCAACGAGCGCTGGTCCTCGCACCAGCGCCGGATCCTGTCGCCGCGACCGCCGCGTGGCCTCGCGTCGTTCGAGCGCGAGCTGACCGGCGTGCTGCGCCGCGCCGACGCCGCCGACGCCTGGGTGGAGGACAAGGGCCTCGCCGTCGCGGTCCACACCCGCCGGCTGCCCGACGCCGACGCGGCCTTCCAGCGGCTGCTGCCGCTCATCCGCGACCTGGCCAAGAGCAACGAGCTGATCACGGAGCCGGGCCGCAACGTCATCGAGGTGCGGTCGTCGGGCATGCACAAGGGGTTCGCCGTCCGGACCCTCGTCGAGGAGCTCGACGCCGGCGGGTTCCTCTTCGCCGGCGACGACCTCGGCGACATGGAGGCCTTCGAGGCGGTCGCCGAGCTCCGCGACGGCGGCATGCCCACCCTCCTCGTCTGCTCGGCCTCGTCCGAGGAGAGCGCCCTCGTCCCGCTCTCCGACGTGGTCGTCAAGGGCCCCGACGGCGTCCTCGAGCTGCTCCGCCGGCTGACGGCGGACGCGCGCGCGGCGGGGTAGTCCCTGACGGAATGGTCCTCCGGCAGGCCGTTCCAGGGCCAGAACGTCAGGGACTATCCCGACGGTGTTCGCCCTGAGTGAACTGGAGCCGCTCTCCGGAACACTGGGCCACTCCCGGAAGTTGAGTCGCTATCACTCAATCTTCCAGAGGGAGGGCGTTCGCATGACCGCCACCAGGCTTCCCGTTCTTTTCGTGTCCGACCTCGTCGTGCTGCCCGGGATGGTCGTCCCGCTCGCGCTCGACGAGTCCTCCCAGGCCGCCATCGACGCGGCGCGGGCGGGCTCGGACAACCAGGTCCTCGTCGCCCCGCGGCTCGAGGACCGCTACGCGTCGTACGGCGTGATCGCGACCGTCGACCGCGTCGGCCGCTTCAGCGGCGGTTCCCCGGCCGCCGTGCTCAAGGCCGGCAGTCGCGGCCGGATCGGCTCGGGCGTCACCGGCCCCGGCGCGGCCCTGTGGGTCGAGGTCGAGCCCGTCGACGACGTCGTCAGCGACCACGCTCGCGAGCTGGCGGAGGAGTACAAGCGGCTCGTCGTCGCCGTGCTCCAGCGCCGCGAGGCGTGGCAGGTCATCGACCAGGTGCACCAGATGTCCGACCCGTCCGCGATCGCGGACGCGGCCGGCTACGCGCCGTACCTCTCCATCGACCGCAAGCGCGAGCTGCTCGAGAACCCCGACGTCGAGTCGCGCCTCGAGACGCTCATCGCCTGGACCCGCGAGCACCTCGCCGAGTCCGAGCTCACCGACAAGATCGGCGAGGACGTCCGCGACGGCATGGAGAAGCAGCAGCGGGAGTACCTGCTGCGCCAGCAGCTCGCCGCGATCCGCAAGGAGCTGGGCGAGGGCGAGCCCGAGGGTGCGGAGGACTACCGCACCCGCGTCGAGGCCGCCGACCTGCCCGAGGCGGTCCGCGAGGCCGCGCTCAAGGAGGTCGACAAGCTCGAGCGCTCCAGCGAGCAGAACCCCGAGGCCGCGTGGATCCGCACCTGGCTCGACACCGTGCTCGAGCTGCCGTGGGGCGTCACGACCGAGGACGTCAACGACGTCACGGCCGCCCGCGCGATCCTCGACGCCGACCACCACGGCCTCGACGAGGTCAAGGAGCGGATCGTCGAGTACCTCGCCGTCCGTGCGCGCCGCGCCGAGCGCGGCCTCCAGGTCGTCGGCGGCCGGGGCTCCGGCGCCGTGGTCCTGCTCGCGGGGCCTCCCGGCGTCGGCAAGACCTCGCTCGGCGAGTCCGTCGCGCGCTCGCTCGGCCGGAAGTTCGTCCGGGTCGCCCTCGGTGGCGTCCGTGACGAGGCCGAGATCCGCGGGCACCGGCGCACGTACGTCGGCGCACTGCCCGGCCGGATCGTGCGGGCCATCAAGGAGTCCGGCTCGATGAACCCGGTCGTGCTGCTCGACGAGGTCGACAAGGTCGGCTCCGACTACCGGGGCGACCCGGCCGCCGCGCTGCTCGAGGTGCTCGACCCGGCGCAGAACCACACGTTCCGCGACCACTACCTCGAGCTCGACCTGGACCTCTCCGACGTGCTCTTCATCGCCACCGCCAACGTGGTCGAGCAGATCCCGTCGGCGCTGCTGGACCGCATGGAGCTGGTCACCCTCGACGGCTACACCGAGGACGACAAGGTCGCCATCGCCCGCGACTTCCTGCTCCCGCGCCAGCTCGAGCGGGCCGCGCTGACCGACGACGAGGTCTCGGTCACCGACGCCGCGCTGCGCGAGATGGCCGCCAACTACACCCGCGAGGCCGGCGTACGCCAGATGGAGCGGCTGCTCGCCAAGGCGCTGCGCAAGGCCGCGACCCGGCTGGCGACGGGGGCCGAGCGCGTCGACATCGACGAGCCGGACCTCAAGGACCTCATCGGGCGTCCGCGGTTCACCCCGGAGGCGCACGAGCGTACGTCGGTCCCCGGTGTCGCGACCGGCCTTGCGGTGACCGGCCTGGGCGGCGACGTGCTCTTCATCGAGGCGTCGGCCTCCGAGGGCAAGGCCGGTCTCACGCTGACCGGCCAGCTCGGCGACGTGATGAAGGAGTCGGCGCAGATCGCGCTGTCGTTCGTCCGGGCGCACGCGGTCGAGCTCGGCGTGGAGCAGTCGTTCTTCGAGAAGGCGATCCACGTGCACGTGCCGGCCGGCGCGACCCCCAAGGACGGGCCGTCCGCGGGCATCACGATGGTCACGGCGCTGACGTCGCTGGCCACCGGCCGCCCGGTGCGCTCCGAGGTCGGCATGACCGGCGAGGTCACCCTCAACGGCCGGGTGCTGCCGATCGGCGGGCTGAAGCAGAAGCTGCTCGCCGCCCAGCGCAACGGCCTGACCGAGGTGTTCGTGCCGCTGCGCAACGAGCCGGACCTGGACGACGTACCGGCCGATGTCCTCGAGGCGCTGACCGTGCACGTCGTCGGTGATGTCATGGACGTCGTACGCGGTGCGCTCGAGGCGGCCCGGGAGACGGCCACCGCCGCGGCCTGACGCCGCCCTACGGACGCCGGTCGTCCAGCATGTGGATCTGATGTGCACATGCTGAGACGGCCGGCGTACTGTTCTGCACAGCTCATCAAGAGGGACAGAGGGATACGGCCCTGTGAAGTCCCGGCAACCGCCGCGAGCCTCCGCCGCCCGGAACATCGGGATGCGGTTCGCGGAAACGGTGCCAATTCCGTCCGGCGCGACCGTCGCAGCCGGAGAAGATGAGAAGGAGGACTTCATGAGCGCTGTAGTTGCAGAGAAGACGACCACGCTGCGCGAGGGCGCGTTCGGCAATGCGACCAACCTCGCCTGTCGCGAGTGCGGCCACTCCGTGGAGCTGGGTCCGCACTACGCCTGTCCGGAGTGCTTCGGGCCGCTCGAGGTCGCGTACCAGTTCGGCGAGGTCACCCGCGAGCAGATCGAGGCCGGCCCGGCCAACATCTGGCGCTACCAGGCGCTGCTCCCGGTGCCCACCGACATCCAGGACAGCCCCAACACCGAGCCGGGCTTCACCCGCCTGCTCCGGGCCGACAACCTCGCCGCCGAGCTCGGCATCACGAACCTGTGGGTCAAGGACGACTCGACCAACCCCACCAACTCCTTCAAGGACCGGGTCGTGGCCTGCGCGCTGAGCGCGGCCCGCGAGCTCGGCGCGAAGGTCTTCGCCTGTCCCTCGACCGGCAACCTCGCGAACGCCGTGGCCGCCGCCGGCGCCCGGGCCGGGATCAAGACCGTGGTCTTCATCCCGAGCAACCTGGAGCAGCCGAAGCAGGTCAACTCCGCCGTGTTCACCGAGTCGCTGGTCGCCGTCAACGGCAACTACGACGACGTCAACAAGCTCGCCTCCGAGATCGCGGGGGAGGAGGACGGCTGGGCGTTCGTCAACGTCAACGTCCGCCCGTTCTACGCCGAGGGCTCCAAGACCCTGGGCTACGAGATCGCCGAGCAGCTCGGCTGGCGGCTGCCCGACCAGATCGTCATCCCGGTCGCGTCCGGCTCGCAGCTGACCAAGGTGCACAAGGCCTTCCAGGAGCTGATCAAGCTCGGGCTCGTCGAGGACAGGCCCTACCGCGTCTTCGGCGCCCAGGCCGCCGGGTGCTCGCCCGTCTCCGTCGCCTACAAGGCGGGCGTCGACGCGATCCGCCCGGTCAAGCCCGACACGATCGCCAAGAGCCTGGCCATCGGCAACCCCGCCGACGGCATCTACGTGCTCGACATCTGCCGCGAGACCGGCGGCGCGGTCGAGGACGTGACGGACGACGAGGTGCGCGACGGCATCGTGCTGCTCGCCCGTACCGAGGGGATCTTCACCGAGACCGCCGGCGGCACCACCGTCGCCGTGCTGAAGAAGCTCGTGGAGACCGGCCAGCTCGACACCTCGCTCGAGACCGTCGTCATCAACACCGGCCACGGCCTGAAGACCCTCGACGCGGTCTCCGGCTCGGTCGGCCCGGCCGCGACCATCGAGCCGTCGTACGCCGCCTTCGCCGCCACCGGCATCGCCTGATCGAGGAGAGTCCCAGCACATGAGCGTGTCCGTCCGGATCCCGACCATCCTGCGCACCTACACCGGGGGCGACTCCGAGGTCACCGCCTCGGGCGCGACCCTCGCCGAGGTGCTCGACGACCTCGACGGGAACTACAGCGGCATCAAGGGTCGGATCCTCGACGAGTCGGGCGCGCTGCGGCGCTTCGTGAACGTGTACGTCGGCAACGAGGACGTGCGCTTCCTCGACAACCTGGACACCCCCACCCCCGACGGCACCCAGATCTCGGTCATCCCGGCGGTCGCCGGCGGCTGACCGCTGCCGGCGAATTTGCTGTAACGCCGGGTTAGTCGCTCTTCCCACGGTGTTGCAACCCGGTGGGAACAGTCAGTAACCCGGCGTTACAGCTGCGCACGCCGCTCGATCAGGTGTGCCCGCTCGGCGAGGTTGCCGCACCGCCCGATGGCCTCGTCGTACGCCGTGCGGGCGTCGTCGAGCCGACCCAGCCGCGACAGCAGCTCGGCGCGGGTGGCGGGGAGGCGGTGGCCCGGGAGGGACAGGTCGGCCAGCACGTCGAGGCCGGCGGCCGGACCGGAGGCCTCGGCGACCGCGACCGCCCGGTTGAGCCGCACGACCGGTGACCCGGTCAGCGCCTCGAGCTCCTCGTAGCGCAGCACGATCCGGTCCCACGACGTGTCGGCCGACGACGGGGCGACCGCGTGCTCGGCGGCGATCAGCGCCTGGAGGAGGTACGGCGAGGCGGGCTCGTCGACGAGGGGCCGCAGCAGCTCCACGGCCTCGGTGACGTCGGCGAGGTGCCAGCGCGAGCGGTCCTGGTCGGGGAGCAGCACGAGCTGCCCGTCGACGGTCCGGGCGTCGCGGCGGGAGTGCTGGAAGAGCATCAGGGCGAGCAGGGAGTCCACCTCGACGTCGTCGTACGGGAGCACCGAGCGCAGCACGCGCACCAGCCGGATCGCTTCGCCCGCCACGTCGGCGCGCAGCACGTCGGGCCCGGACCCGGGCGCGTAGCCGGCCGTGAACGCCAGGTAGGCGACGTCGGTGACCGTCGCGACCCGGGGCGCCAGGTCGGTCGGGATCGCGAACGACTCCCCGGCGAGCCGCTTGCGGGCCCGGGTCAGCCGCGCCGCCATGGTCGGCGTGGGGACCAGGAAGAGGCGGGCGATGTCCTCGGTCGGCACGCCCAGGACGAGCCGCAGCGTCAGCGCGGCCGCCGACTCCGGGGCCAGCGAGGGGTGCGCGCAGAGCAGCACCAGCCGCAGCCGCTCGTCCTGCACGGGCTCCCCGGCATCGGCCATGAACGCCTGCGCCTCCTCCTGGACGGTGGCCTCGACCGCGAGCAGCGGCAGCTTCCGGGCCGCCACCGCCTCCGAGCGCAGCCGGTCGACGACCCGGCGCCGGGCCGCGGTGAGCAGCCACGCGGGTGGGTTGTCGGGTACGGCGTCCCAGGTGCGCGCCGCCGCCTCGAACGCGTCGGCCAGCCCGTCCTCGGCGAGGTCGAGCCGACGGAACTGCGCCACGAGCAGGGCCAGCAACCGGCCCCACTCGTCGCGCAGCAGCGTCTCGAGCCTCGCGTGCGGCGTGGTCACGTGGGCAGGACCGGCCGGACCTCGATCGTGTACGCCGCGGGCAGCGACCGGGCCGCCGCGACGGCGTCGTCGAGCGACGGCAGCTCGACGAGGTAGAACCCGCCGAGCTGCTCGACGGTCTCGGCGTACGGCCCCTCCGTGACCACGCGGTCCGGTCCGGGCCGCAGCGTCCGGGCCTCGGTCGGGCGGGTCAGCGCCTCGCCGCCGACGACCTCGCCGCCGCGAGACGCGATCGCCTCGTCGAAGGCGCGGAACTCGTCGAAGACCGCCTGCTGCTCCGCCTCCGAGAACGCGTCCCACCGGGCGAAGTGGTCCGCCTCCGTCATCAGCACGAGGAACCTCACGTCGACGGCCCGTCCGCACCGCCGACCGCGGCCCGCACCTCGACGGCGCCCTCGGCGTCGGCGAGGATGCCGACGACCTCGAGCAGGTCGTCGAGGTCGTCGGTGTCGACGACGTAGTAGCCGGTGAGCTGCTCGACGGTCTCGGCGTACGGCCCGTCGGTCACGACGATCCCGTCGTCGCCGCGGCGGACGACGCGCGCCTCGCGCGAGTGCGTGAGCTCGGCCCCGCCGGTGATCGTGTGGCCGCGCTCGCCGAGCACCCGGGCGAACTCGCCGTGCTTGGCGTACATGGCGGCGCGGTGGTCCTCGGACGCGGACTCCCAGGTGTCCTCGTTGCCCGGCAGCAGGACGACGTACGTGCTCATGATGACTTCCTCTCGTGATCCCCGAGGGGTGCGGATGAGTCTGGCACCGAGATGACGCGCGGGCGCGCGGCAAATCGACAGCAGGTCCTTGACAGCCCGTGGGCGAGCGACCACAGTGGGAAGTGGGAACGCTCCCAAAACACCACCGAACGACGAGGGGTGGACCGCGCGATGGCCTCGGAACGACGTGGTGGGAGTGCCCGGCCCGAGCGGCGGTTCGTGGCCGGGCCCCGTCGTGCGGCGGGCCCGGGGCTCCTCGACGTCCCGGGCCCGCCGTTCGTCCCTCATCGCTCGTGGCGGCTCGGCATACTGACGCCATGAGCCGACCGCCACGTACCCGCCCGACCCTCGAGGAGGTGGCGGCCAAGGCCGGCGTCGGACGCGGCACGGCGTCCCGGGTCATCAACGGGGGCGAGAAGGTCTCCGAGCGCGCCCGCCTCGCCGTCGAGGAGGCGATCGCCGAGCTCGGCTACGTCCCCAACGCCGCCGCCCGTGCGCTGGTGACCCGCCGCACCGACACGATCGCCCTGGTCATCGCGGAGTCGGAGGAGCGGGTCTTCGGCGAGCCGTTCTTCGCGGGCATCGTCCGCGGCATCGGGTCGGCGCTGGCCGCCGCCGACCGCCAGCTGGTGCTCCTGCTCGCGCAGGCCTCGGAGCGGCGCGGCGCCCTCGACGACTACCTCACCCGCCAGCACGTCGACGGCGTGCTGCTGCTCTCGCTCCACGACGACGACCAGCTGCCCGAGCGGATCCGCGCCCACGGCGTCCCGGTCGTCGTCGGTGGCCGTCGCGAGGGCGTCTCCAGCGACTTCGTCGACGTCGACAACCTGCAGGGCGCGCGGCTCGCCGTCCAGCACCTGGCCGGGCTCGGGCGCCGCCACATCGCCACGATCGCCGGACCCGCCGACATGGTCGCCGGCCACTCGCGCTTCGAGGGGTACGTCGCCGCGCTGACCGCCGCCGACCTCCCGATCGACGACCGGCTGGTCGCGCGGGGCGACTTCACCCAGCAGAGCGGCGCCGAGGCGATGCGCGCCCTGCTCGCGAGCGGCGCCGAGGTCGACGGCGTCTTCTGCGCCAACGACCTGATGGCGGTCGGGGCGCTCCAGGTGCTGCGCGACGCCGGCCGCCAGGTGCCCGACGACGTCGCGATCGTCGGCTTCGACGACGCGCCGATCGGGCTCTCCACGGTGCCGCCGCTGACCACCGTGCACCAGTCGCCGGAGCAGATGGGGCGCGAGATGGTGGCCATGCTCCTCGAGGCGACCGGCGCCCCCGGCGTACCCCAGCCCGGCCTGATGCTGCCGACCCACCTCGTCGTCCGCGGAAGTGCGTGACCACCTACTCTCGCCCCATGACCGACCGGCCCGTCGTCCTGCTCGTCACCTGCACCGGCATGGACGACGGCGAGCCCGGCCATGCCGCGCTCGACGAGGCCCTGCAGGTCCGGGGCGTCGACGCCCGCTGGGTCCGCTGGGACGACGAGACGGTCGACTTCTCGGCCGCCGCGCTGATCGCCGTCCGCTCGACCTGGGACTACGACGCCCGGGTGGGGGAGTTCCTCGGCTGGGCCTCGGGCCTGGGCCCGCACGTCCTCAACGGCTATCGCGTCTTCAGCTGGAACGTCGACAAGCGCTACCTCCTCGACCTGATCGACGCCGGCCTGCCCGTCGTCCCGACGCGCACGGCCGACACGGTGGCCGACGTACGACGCCTGTCCGCCGAGCACGGCATCGCGGTCGTCAAGCCACGGGTGGGCGCCGGCGGCCGCGGCCTCGAGATCGTCCGTGACCCGGCCGGGTGGGAGCCGCTGGCCGGCCACGAGGGGCCGTGGATCGTGCAGCCCCTCGTCGAGTCGATCCACCACGACGGCGAGATGTCCGTCTTCGTGATCGCGGGGCACGCGGTCAGCCAGGTCGACAAGCTGCCCAGCACCACCGACATCCGGGTGCACGAGGAGTTCGGCGGCTCGTCGCGGCCCGCTCCGCTGCGACCCGACACCACCCGACTGGCGACCGAGGCGATCGCCACGGTCGCGGGCCTGCTCGGCGAGGAGATCGCCTACGGCCGGGTCGACATGATGCGCCACGAGGGCCGGCTCGTCGTGAGCGAGGTCGAGCTCACCGAGCCCGGGCTCTACCTCGACGTGCTGCCCGAGAACGCCGCGCCGTTCGCCGACGCCGTCCTCGAGCACCTCGACCGGCACCGCTAGCCGCCAACCTTTCCGGGTCCGGCCGCGTTCATGATGGCGTGATGTCGGACGAGACCGGGTTCCGTCGCTGGGCGGAGGAGCGTCAGCTGGCGCTGCTGCGCACGGCGGTGCTGCTCACCGGCGACCGGCACCGCGCCGAGGACCTCGTCCAGGAGGCGCTCACCCAGGTGGCGCTGCGCTGGCGACGGCTCGCGGACGAGCACCCCGACGCGTACGCCCGCCAGGTCATCGTGCGTCGCAACATCTCGTGGTGGCGCAAGCACCGTCGCGAGGTGGTCGCCGACCCGCCGGAGCGCGGAGCGGACTCCCGTGCGGAGGCGTACGCCGACCGCCGGATGCTGCTCGACCAGGCGCTGGCGCAGCTGACGCCGCGTCAGCGCGCGACGGTCGTGCTCCGCTACTACGACGACCTGTCCGAGCGCGAGACCGCGGAGGCGCTGGGCGTCAGCGTCGGCACCGTCAAGAGCCAGACCCACGTCGCCCTGCGCCGGTTGCGCGAGGCGTCGCCCGAGCTCGCCGACCTGCTGGGAGAGGAGTGCAGATGAGTGACCAGGACCTGCGCGACCTGCTGCATGACCGCGTCGACGACCTGACGTCGATCGACCTCGCCCCGGGCGCGTGGGAGCAGGCCGCACGCCGTCGCCGGGTGCGTCGGTCGCTCGTCGCCGGCGGCGTGGTGCTGGCCGTCGTGCTCGCGGCCGTCACCGTCGACCTCGTGCGCCTGCCGGACCGGGAGGGCGGCGCGCCGATGCCGGCATCGCCGGCGCCCACGCCGTCCGACTCGACCTCCTCGACCGCGTCGCCGATCGTCCCTGACGCCACCTACCAGGGCCTGCCGGTCTGGTGGAGCCCCGACCTGGACGAGGAGCTCGACCTGCCGTTGGTCCCTCCTGACCTGATGCCCTCCTGGGACGTCGACCTCACGGCCGAGGCCCCGGACCCGGCCGCCGCCCCGATCGTTCGCGCCGTTGCCGCGTTCGGGCGGGATCACTCGGTGGTGCTGGTCGCACCGAGCAGGGCGACGCGCCGCCTCCCGGTCGACCTCGACCAGCCCGAGACCGACGAGGCCGGCTACGAGGTCTCGCCGTACGGACCGTCGATGCTGTCGCCGGACGGCCGCCACCTGGTCTTCCCACAGGCGGGCAGCCTCGCGCTCTACGACGTGGCTCGGCACCGGTGGAGCTCGATCGACGTCGGGTCGGCGACCACGGCGTACGTCACCTGGGTCGGCGACGACCAGCTCCTGCTGCCGCGGCTGCCCGAGCAGTCGGGTCCCCTGTACGACGTCGACGGGACCCGCGTCGGCACCGGGGCGAAGCCGCCGGTCCGGGTCTTCCGGCTCCAGGAGTCGATGCAGAACCCGATCGGGCCGGCGCGCGGCGACGGCGAGGGTGCCACCGCCCAGAGCTGGGGGATGGGCCCGGGGATCCCGGTGCGCGATCCAGCGACCTACCTCAGTGGGCCCGCATCCCTGGTCGTCACCGGCGGTCCGACAGGCACCAGCGTGCTGGCATTCATGACCGCGATCGACGACCACCGGTGGATGGACGCGCCCGCCGTCGCGGGGTGGCTCGACGACGAGACGGTCGTCTACGAGTCGATCGCCGACGACCGCGACCTCCTCATCGCCTGGACCGTCGGGACGGACCTGTTCCGGAAGGTGGCATCGGTGACGCCGGGGTGGACCTCGAGCTTCGCCCGCCTCGGCTGAGGAGCGACCCGCTTCTTGCACTCGCCATGGTCGAGTGCTAAACATGACGCTGGCACTCTCGTCATGAGAGTGACAACTCCGGATCGGTGCCAGTTGAGGCCCTCCGCGCCGGCGAGAAAGGGTTCGCCGGGTCAGCAGGGTCGTCCGTCGCGGGCAACCCATCGACTCGGATCCCCGAACTCTAAGCGTGAGGAATCGCAGGAGTTATGCCCAAGCTGATTGCTTTCAACGAGGAGGCCCGGCGCGGTCTCGAGCGTGGCATGAACACGCTCGCCGACGCCGTCAAGGTCACCCTCGGCCCGAAGGGCCGCAACGTCGTGCTCGAGAAGAAGTGGGGCGCCCCCACGATCACCAACGATGGTGTGTCCATCGCCAAGGAGATCGAGCTCGAGGACCCGTACGAGAAGATCGGTGCCGAGCTCGTCAAGGAGGTCGCCAAGAAGACCGACGACGTCGCCGGCGACGGTACGACGACCGCCACGGTCCTCGCCCAGGCGATGGTCCGCGAGGGTCTGCGCAACGTGGCCGCGGGTGCGAACCCGATGGGCCTCAAGCGCGGCATCGAGGCCGCTGTCGCCGCCGTGTCGGAGCAGCTCTCCAACATGGCGATCGACATCGAGACCAAGGAGCAGATCGCCGCGACCGCGTCGATCTCCGCCGCGGACACCACCGTCGGCGAGATCATCGCCGAGGCGATGGACAAGGTCGGCAAGGAAGGCGTCATCACCGTCGAGGAGTCGAACACGTTCGGCCTCGACCTCGAGCTCACCGAGGGCATGCGGTTCGACAAGGGCTACATCTCGGCCTACTTCGTGACCGACCCGGAGCGGATGGAGACGGTCCTCGAGGACCCGTACATCCTGATCGCCAACCAGAAGATCTCGAACGTCAAGGACCTGCTGCCCCTCCTCGAGAAGGTCATGCAGTCCGGCAAGCCGCTGCTGATCCTCGCCGAGGACACCGACGGTGAGGCGCTGTCGACCCTGGTCGTCAACAAGATCCGTGGCACGTTCAAGTCCGTCGCCGTCAAGGCTCCGGGCTTCGGCGACCGCCGCAAGGCCATGCTGCAGGACATCGCGATCCTGACCGGCGGCCAGGTCATCTCGGAGGAGGTCGGCCTCAAGCTCGAGTCGACCGGCATCGAGCTGCTCGGCCAGGCCCGCAAGGTCGTCATCACCAAGGACGAGACCACCATCGTCGAGGGTGCCGGCGACGCCGACCAGATCGCCGGTCGGGTCAACCAGATCCGCGCCGAGATCGAGAAGTCGGACTCCGACTACGACCGCGAGAAGCTGCAGGAGCGCCTGGCCAAGCTGGCCGGCGGTGTTGCGGTCATCAAGGTCGGCGCGGCCACCGAGGTCGAGCTCAAGGAGCGCAAGCACCGCATCGAGGACGCCGTTCGCAACGCGAAGGCGGCCGTCGAGGAGGGCATCGTCGCCGGTGGCGGCGTGGCGCTCGTGCAGGCTGCGGCCACCGCGTTCGACAAGCTCGAGCTCGTCGGTGACGAGGCGACCGGCGCGAACATCGTGCGCTTCGCCTCCGACGCCCCGCTCAAGCAGATCGCGGTCAACGCCGGCCTCGAGGGCGGCGTCGTGGCGGAGAAGGTGCGCAACCTGACCGCTGGTCACGGCCTGAACGCGGCCACCGGCGAGTACGTCGACATGATCGCCTCCGGCATCATCGACCCCGCCAAGGTGACCCGCAGCGCGCTGCAGAACGCCGCCTCCATCGCGGCGCTCTTCCTCACCACCGAGGCCGTCGTGGCCGACAAGCCGGAGAAGGCGGCGCCCATGGGCGGCGACCCGACCGGTGGCATGGGCGGCATGGACTTCTGAGTCCAGCTCTCGCACAGCACTGAGAACGGCCCCGGGCACCAGCCCGGGGCCGTTCTTCGTTGAATCGAGACTTCTGACGGTTGAGTCCGGACTTAACTCTCGATTCAACCGTCAGAACTCTCGATTCAACCGTCCGACGTCCCGGCTCGACGGGAGGTGTGACAGCGTTGAGGTGTGGACGAGAGCCGACGGGAGCGCTTCGAGGCGGTCGCGCCGGGGATGGTCGAGCCGCTGCGGCGCTTCCTCGCCCGGCGTACCGACGCAGCCACCGCGGAGGACGTCCTCGCCGAGACGCTGCTGGTCTGCTGGCGCCGGGTCGAGGACCTGCCCGACGAGCCGTTGCCCTGGGCGTACGCCGTGGCCCGCAACTGCCTGCGCAACGCCCAGCGCTCGGCCCACCGGCAGGAGCGGGTGGCCGCCCGGCTGGCGGCCCAGCCGACCGTGGAGCCGACGGACCCCGGCGCGCCCGACGACACCGTGCTGGACGACGCGCTCGCACGGCTGCGCCCGGACGATGCGGAGCTGCTGCGGCTCTGGGCCTGGGAGCAGCTGACGCCGGCCGAGATCGCGACCGTCCTCGACATCACCGCGAACGCCGCGAGCATCCGGCTGCACCGGGCTCGCGAGAAGCTGAGGGACCAGCTGCGAAAGATCGAGACCGCAGCCGGACATGAGGAGTCGAGAGAGGGGAGAAGGCCATGACCGACGTGCACGACGACGAGCTCCGAGCTCGGCTGCGCGCGTCCGACCCGGCCGGATCCCTCCCGCCGGCCGCCCCGCACGAGGTGGCCCGACTCCTGGAGGACGTCATGGCCACCGAGCTCACCACCGAGACCCGCGAGACCGGCACCCACGGCCGCGGCCCGCTCACCTGGCTGGTCGCCGCTGCGGCCGTCCTGGTCATCGCCGGGGTCGGGTTCTTCGGCATCCACGCCCTGACGGGCAGCGACGACGTCGCGACGACGGGCGGCGACCCGGCGGCGTCGACGACCCGGCTCGACGTCCCGGCCACGGGCGACGCCAAGTGCGCGGTGCCGAGCGCCGAGCTGCTGGCGAGCGCGGACGTCGCGTTCGACGGCACCGTGACCGGGATCGTCGGTGACCAGGTCACGCTCGAGCCGACGCACTGGTACGCCGGCGACCCCACCGACACCGTCGTGGTGACCGCGCCGAGCAAGCAGATGCAGGACGTCGCCTCCGGGGTCGAGTTCCGCACGGGCGAGCGCTACCTGGTCTCCGCGAGTGGGGACCAGGTGAGCCTGTGCGGGTTCTCGGCGCCGTACAGCGACGAGCTCGCGGCCATCTTCGCCGAGGCCTTCCCGGGCTGATATGCAGGGACCCATGCACGGACTGCTGCTCGCCGCCGGGGCCGGAAGTCGGATGGGGATGCCCAAGGCCCTGGTGCGCGGCGACGACGGCGAGCCGTGGCTCGTGCGCGGGGTCCGGGCACTCATCGACGGCGGGTGCACCCGGGTGACCGTCGTGCTGGGCGCCTCCGCAGAGGAGGCGCTGCCGCTGCTCGAGGGCTCCGGCGCCACCGGCATCGTGGTCGCCGACTGGGCCGACGGCATGTCGGCGTCCCTGCGGGCCGGGCTCGCCGGGCTCACGGTCAGCGACTCCGACGCCGTGGTGGTCACGCTCGTCGACCTCCCGGACGTCGGCGCCGATGTCGTCCGTCGCCTCCTCGAGCCGGCCCCGGACCGCGCGACGCTGCGGCGCGCGTCGTACGACGGCCAGGTCGGTCACCCGGTCGTCCTCGGCCGCGACCACTGGGTCGCGGTGGCCGACGAGACGAGCGGTGACCGGGGCGCGCGGGGCTACCTCGCGACCCATGAGGTCGAGGTCGTCGAGTGCGGCGACCTCGCCACCGGCGAGGACGTGGACTCGCGGTGAGGCGGCTGGCGGCGGCACTCGCGCTGCTCGTCGTCGCCGGCCTGCCGGCTGCTCCGGCGGCCGCGCGGGCGGACGACCCGCTGCGGGTCGGCAGCTTCAACATCGACAAGGGGCAGCCGCTGGCGCCCTGGAAGCGGAAGGTGCACGCGCTGCGTGCCGAGGTCGACGTAGCCGGGCTCCAGGAGGTGAGCACCGCGGCCAAGCGGCGCTTCCTCGTCGCCAGCCCGGGGTGGGGTGTCTTCGGCGCGACGCCAGGCCCGGACCAGAACCCGGTGATCTGGGACGGCACCGTCTTCCGCAGGGCCGGCGCGCAGGCCGTGCGGATCGCGGGGAAGCAGGGTCGCTTCCCGGCGGCGTACGCGACCGTGGTCCGGCTGGTCCACCGCACGACCGGTCAGCGGTACTCCGTGCTCAACGTGCACCTCGTGTACGGCGCGGTCGCCGACGGGCGACGGATCCCCGGGCAGGCCGCGCGCTACCGCTACTACGTCGCCGAGGTGCGTGGGCTGGCTCGGGCGGTCGCGCGGGAGCAGCGTCGGACGGGTACCACGGTGCTCGTCGTCGGCGACTTCAACGACGACCACGTGGGCGACCGCGAGGTGCGCAACGCGGACCTGCCGGTGGTGCGGCTCGGCGCCCGCGACCTGGTCTCCGCGTGGGACAGCGCCGACGTCCTGCGCGAGGACGGCGGCACCAGCACGGTCGGTGCCGGCTACATCGACAACGTGTGGGCCGAGCGGGAGGCGCTGTCGGTGCGCGCCCTCGCGATGTCGGGCGGGCAGCACCACCCCGTGGTCGCGACGTACGACGTGGCTCCGGACCCAACCGTGGTCCAACGGCACGCTGAGTAGCCTGGAGGCATGGAGTCGTCGAACCTCGCCGGTGTGGCTCCCGGGGAGCTGGCAGAGCGCCTCGGCGCCACGGGCTACCTGTGCGACGACGCGCTCGCGACGGTGACCTACCTGGCGCTGCGGATGCAGCGTCCACTGCTGCTCGAGGGTGAGCCCGGCACCGGCAAGACCGCGCTGGCCGAGGCGATCGCGGAGTCGCTCGCCCTGCCGCTGGTCCGGCTGCAGTGCTACGAGGGCATCGACGCCACCCAGGCTCTCTACGACTGGGACTTCCCGCGTCAGATCCTGCACCTGCGGGCCCTCGAGGCCGCCGGCGCGACCGCGGTCGAGGAGGCCGAGAAGAGCCTGTACGACGAGCGCTTCCTGCTCGCGCGGCCGGTTCTCCAGGCGCTCCAGGCGAGCCCGGCGGTGCTGCTGGTCGACGAGGTGGACCGTGCCGACGACGAGTTCGAGGCGTTCCTGCTCGAGGTGCTGTCGACCTACCAGGTCTCGATCCCGGAGCTCGGCACCGTGCGCGCGGCCACGCCGCCGATCGTCGTGCTGACGTCCAACCGCACCCGTGAGCTGCACGACGCGCTGAAGCGGCGCTGCCTCTACCACTGGATCGACCACCCCGGTCTGGAGCGCGAGGTCGAGATCGTCCGCTCCCGCGCGCCCGAGATCTCCGCCGTCCTCGGCCGGCAGGTGGTCTCCGTCGTGCAGGAGCTGCGCGGCCGCGACGACCTGCAGAAGCCACCCGGTGTGGCCGAGACGCTCGACTGGGCGCGGGCGCTGCACTACTTCGGCACCGCCGAGATCGACCTCGCCTCGGCGTCGGCGACGCTGGGGGCGCTGGTGAAGTACCGCGAGGACGCCGACCGGGTGCGGCACGCGCTGGACCAGATGCTGAGGGCGTGAGCACCGTGGACCGGGGCGGTGACGAGATCCTGCTGGGCTTCGCCCGCGCGCTGCGGACGGCCGGGGTGCCGGTGACCCAGGACCGCGCGCACGGGTTCCTGGCGGCGACCGCGACGCTCGGCCTCGACGACCAGCGCGCGACGTACCTCGCCGGCCGGGCGACGCTGTGCGGCAGCCCCGACGACCTCGAGCGCTACGACCAGGTGTTCACGGCGTACTTCGACGGCCGCGACGGACTGCCGCGGCCCCGGCCCGCGCAGGCAGGGGTGCCCGGCTTCTCGGGCCTGCCCGACACGGAGTCGGCCGGAGCCGGCGAGTCCGACGCGGACGAGGAGGTCGTGCGCGCCCGGGCGAGCGAGGCGGAGGTGCTGCGGCACCGTGACGTCGCGACGCTCTCGGCGGCCGAGAAGCACCGGCTCAACGCGATGTTCGCGACGCTGCAGCCGCGGCCGCCCCTGCGGCGTACCTCCCGGCACCAGCACTGGCACCGCGGCCAGGTCGACGCCTCGCGCACGCTGCGTGCGTCGCTGCGCCGGATGGGCGAGCCCGGCGAGATCGCCTGGCGGCGGCGAGGGGTCCGGCCGCGGCGGGTGGTGCTGCTGGTCGACGTGTCCGGCTCGATGAGCGGGTACGCCGACGCACTGCTGCGCCTCGCGCACCGGTTCACCCAGGCCGGCCGCGCGAACGGCGGCGTCGTCGAGACCTTCACCGTCGGCACCCGCGTCACCCACCTGACCCGGGCGATGCGGATCGGCGACCCCGAGCGGGCCCTGGTCGCCGCCGGCGAGACCGTGCCCGACTGGTCGGGCGGCACGCGGCTCGGCGAGACGCTGCGGATCTTCTCGGACCGGTGGGGCCAGCGCGGGATGGCCCGCGGGGCGGTGGTCGTCGTCTTCAGCGACGGCTGGGAGCGCGGCGACCCGAGCCTCCTCGGCGAGCAGATGGCCCGGCTGCGGCGGGTCGCGCACCGCGTCGTGTGGGTCAACCCGCACCGTGGCAAGTCCGGGTACGAGCCGGTGCAGCAGGGCGTGCTCGCCGCGCTGCCGCACTGCGACGACTTCGTCGCCGGCCACTCGCTGGCGACGTTCGCCGAGCTGTCGGAGGTGATCTCGCGTGCGTGACGTGCTGCCCGAGCTGCTGGCCTGGTGGCGGTCCGGTGCGACCGTCGGCGTCGGCACGGTCGTCGCGACCTTCCAGTCCGCGCCCCGCCCGCCCGGCGCCTCGATGCTGGTCGGCCCCGACGGCACCGCCGTCGGCTCGGTGTCGGGAGGCTGCGTCGAGGGCGCCGTCTACGACCTCGCGGAGTCGGTCGTCGAGTCCGGCGAGCCGGTCCTCCAGCGCTACGGCGTCTCCGACGACGACGCCTTCGCGGTCGGCCTGACCTGCGGCGGCATCCTCGACGTGTACGTCGAGAAGGTCAGCCGCGAGACCTTCCCCGAGCTCGAGCAGGTCGCCGCCGACATCGAGGCCGGCCGACCGGTCGCCCTCGCCACCGTCATCGAGCACCCCGACCCGTCCTGGCTGGGTCGGCGCCTCGTCGTACGCCCTGACGCGCCGCCCACCGGGGGCCTGGGCTCGACCCGCGCCGACGACGCCGTCCACGACGACGCGCTGGGGCTGCTGGCGTCGGGGTCCAACGCGACGCTGACCTACGGGCCCGACGGCGAGCGCCGGGGCGAGGGCATGCGGGTGTTCGTGTGGGCGTTCGCGCCGAAGCCGCGGATGCTGGTCTTCGGGGCGATCGACTTCGCGGCCGCGGTGGCCCGGGTCGGCAGCTTCCTCGGCTACCACGTCACGGTGTGCGACGCCCGTCCGGTGTTCGCGACCCACAGCAGGTTCCCCGAGGCCGACGAGGTCGTCGTCGACTGGCCGCACCGGTTCCTGCAGGCCGAGTCCGACGCCGGTCGGGTCGACGGCCGCACGGTCATCGCCGTCCTGACCCACGACCCCAAGTTCGACGTACCCCTGCTCGAGGTGGCGCTGCGGCTGCCCGAGGTCGCGTACGTCGGGGCGATGGGATCGCGCCGTACCCACGACGACCGGATCGCCCGGCTCCGCGAGGCCGGCATCGACGACAAGGAGCTCGAGCGGCTCTCCAGCCCGATCGGCCTCGACCTCGGTGCGCGCACCCCGGAGGAGACCGCGATCAGCATCGCCGCCGAGATCGTCGCCCGACGGTGGGGCGGCAGCGGCGAGCGGCTCGGCGTCCGGGACGGCCGGATCCACCGCGACCTGATGTGAGCGCGATGGGGCGGCTGGCGGGGGTCGCGGTCGTGGCGGTCCTGCTGCTGACCGGATGCACGTCCGAGGCCCCGACCGCAGAACCGGCGCCGACCGCCAGCGGCCCACCGAGCGCAGCGCCCTCCTCGGGCCCCACCCAGCCCCCCACCCCCGCCGAGCGGGGCGAGAGCCTGCCACCGCGCACCGACACCCCGTCGCTGGCCAACCTGATGCGCGCGGACTTCGACGGCCGAGGGCTGCGGGTGCTCCGCACGGAGACGCGCACCGACGCCTACACCCGCCAGCAGGTCACCTACCGCAGCAACGGCACGCTGGTCTCCGGGGTGCTGCTCCGGCCGCACGGCGGTGGCCCGTTCCCCGCCGTCGTCCTCAACCACGGCTACATCGAGCCGTCGGCGTACGTCACCGGCCAGGGCATGGCCCGCGAGCAGGACTGGCTGGCGCGGGCCGGCTTCGTGGTGCTGCACACCGACTACCGCGGCCACGCGGCCGGGGATCCGGCCGGTGACCGGGAGCGCGAGCTGCGGCTCGCCTACACCCGCGACAGCATCAACGCCGTGCTGGCGCTGGAGAGGCTGCCGTACGTCGACGCGGACAAGACCGCCATGGTCGGTCGCTCGATGGGCGGCGGGGTCACCCTCAACGCGTTGGTCGCCGCGCCCGGGCTGGTCGACGCCGCGGTGATCTACGCCAGCGTCAGCTCGCGGTTCCTCGACAACCTCGAGCACTTCACGCGCCCCAACCGGCCCGAGGCCGTCGCCGCGCTCGCGTCGGAGTTCGGTACGCCGGAGCAGTCGCCCGGGTTCTACCGCGGTCTCTCCTCGCGCACGTACGTCGACCGCATCACCGAGCCCGTGCTGATCCACCACGGCACCGTCGACGCCACCTGTCCACCACGGTGGTCCCGCACCACCCACCGCCTGCTCGAGCGGGCCGGCGTCGACAGCACCCTCGTCGAGTACCCGGGCGAGGACCACGCGTTCTACGCACGCTGGCAGGACTCGATCGTGCGGACCGTCCGCTTCCTGCGACGGCACCTCGACGTGTGACCCGCGTCACGGGGCCGGTGCTACCTTCGACCGCATGGCACGGACCGAGCTCCAGGCGCGCAGGCTGGAGGCCGTCCGCGCGTGGACGTCGTTCGTCGAGCGCGGCGACGGCGCGGTCGACCTGGTCCGGCCCGAGATCCTGACGAGCTGGGCCCGCTCGGAGGCGGCGGTGCGCGCCGACGTCGCGGAGGCCCCGCTGGCCGACGAGGCCGAGACCGCGGCCTCCTGGCACGGCTCCCCGCTCCAGACGGCCGTCGAGCGCGTCGAGGCCGAGCTCCGGCGTACGGCGGAGGACGGCGACCTCGTCATCGCCGTCACCGACGCGCAGACCCGCATCCTCTGGACGTACGGCGGCCGGGTGATGCGCCGCAAGGCGGAGACCGTCAACTTCGTGCCCGGCGGCCGGTGGGACGACGAGTCCGTCGGCACCAACGCGCTCGACCTGGCGAACCGCACCGGCGCGCCCGAGATGGTCTTCAGCGCCGAGCACTACGCCTCCATCGTGCACAACTGGGTCTGCTGGGCGGCTCCGGTGCACGACCCGGTCACCGGCGCCAAGCTCGGCGTCATCGACCTCTCGACCTCGTGGGACCGCACCCACCCGATCGGGCTCGCCACTGCCCGCGTGATGGCCCGGCTGATCGAGACCGCGATGCCGCTCTCGCATCAGTACGCCGTGCTCGAGCAGCTCGACGAGACCTCCGAGCCGGGGCTGGTGATGCGGCTGCTCGGCACCGCCGAGACCTGGCTCGACGGCCAGCGCCTGCTGCTCAACCGGCGGCAGACCGAGGTGCTGGCGCTGCTCGCCATCCACCCCGAGGGGCTGTCGCTGGAGCACCTGCACGCGCTCGTCTACGGCGACCAGGCGGTCACCACCTCGACCCTCAAGGCGGAGGTCTCCCACCTGCGCTCCTCGCTGGGCGGCCAGCTCGCGTCGCGTCCCTACCGGCTGACGATGCCGGTCTCCACCGACGTCGACCTCGTGCTCACCCTGCTGCGGCGCGGACGGGTGGCGGCCGCCGTCGACGCGTACGGCGGCGACCTGCTCCCCGGCACGAACTCGCCCGCGCTCGCCGAGCTGGCCGAGCTCGTCGCGGTCGCGGTCCGGGAGGCGCTGCTCGCCGATCCCGACCCCGACGCCGTGCTGCGCTACGGCGAGCTCGCGCCCTACGACACCGAGGTCGTCGAGGTCTGCCTGAACCGCCTCCCGCAGGGCCACCCCGCCGTACCCTTGCTGAAGGGACGGCTCGCCGCCGCCCAACGCTGATCAGCCAGCGCTGACGTGGGGGGAACGATGGACGACGCCGAGCGCGTGCGCGCCGACATGGGCGCGGTGATGGCGACCCTGGCGGCCCGGATCGGGGCCGTGGCGGACGCCGGCCCGGACTGGTGGCTCGGCCTCACCGGCGGCGTCGCTCCTGACCTCAACATGGCGCTGCTGGCGACCGCGGACCCGGTGGTGCTCGACGGCACGATGACGATCCTCGACGAGGCCGGCCTGGACGCCCTGGTCTTCCTGGCCGGCCCCGGTCGCGAGCTCGCGACCCGGTTCGCCGCGCCGTGGGTCGGGGTCGGCGCCGCACCGGTGATGACCCGCGACCTCACGACCGGACCGGCCGAGGTCGTCGACGGCCGGGTGCGACAGGCCGGTCCGGCGGACGCTGCGGTGCTCGCGGACCTGATCGCCGAGGCGTTCTCGCTGAGTGCCGACGACACGGCCCTGATGGCGGCCGGCGCGGTGCCCGGGGGCGTGATCCGGGCCTGGCTGCTCGAGGACGGCGGTGAGGCGGTCTCGGCGCTCGTCTCCGGCCACGTGGACGACGGCGTCTCGATCTGGGCGATGTCGACGCCGGCGCGGTTCGCGCGCCGCGGCTACGGGCGGGCCCTGCTGGGCAGCGTGCTCGCGCACGCGCGCGCCGACGGAGCGCGGGTCGGCATGCTCGGCGCGACCCCGGCCGGGCTGCCGCTCTACGAGGCCACCGGGTGGCGGACGCTCGAGGAGTGGGAGCTCTTCACCAACGCCGCGTCGGCGCAGTTCGGCCACTGATGCGTGCTTAATGCGAGTTGTTCTCTAGACTTACCGCATGGTTGTCACCGACCGCGCCCCCGTCGAGACCGGCGCCGCCACCAGCACGGACCGCGTCGCGATCATCGGCGGCGGTGCCAGCGGGGTGCTCACGGCGCTCCAGCTGCTCTCCACCTCGACCGACTCCGCGCTCTGCGTGACGGTCCACGAGGCGACCGGCGTCCTAGGCCGGGGGATCGCCTACGGCACCTCGGACCCGCGGCACCTGCTCAACGTGCGTGCCCGGCACATGAGCGCGTACGCCGACGTGCCGTCCGACCTGCTCGACTGGGCCCGCCGCGCGGGCCGTGACCCCGACCCGCTCGGCTTCCTGCCGCGGATGGAGTTCTCGGCGTACCTCCAGGACACGCTCGCCGACGTCGCCGACCACCGCCTGACGATCAGCGCGGGCCGGGTCGACGACATCGTCCCCGTCGGCGGCGCGTTCGAGCTGCGCACCCGTGACCGGGTGGCCACGGCCGACACCGTCGTCCTCGCCTACGGCAACCAGCCGCCGCAGCCGCTCGCCGTCGACGGCGTCGACCTCGCGACGCTGCCCGGCTACCTCCCGAACCCCTGGGACCTCGCCGCGATCCGCGCCCTGCCGGGCGACGCCGAGGTGGTCATCGTCGGCACCGGGCTGACCGCGATCGACACGGCGATCACGCTGCTCGAGGAGTCCCCGCACCGCCGCGCCGTCATGGTGAGCCGGCACGGGCTGCTCCCGCGCGCCCACATCGAGCAGCAGTCCACGGCCTGGGTCAGCAACGTGCCGGGCGGACCCCTGACCGCCGACGGCATCGCTGCCTTCGTGCGCGGCCAGGTCGAGTCCGCGCGGGCGCACGGCGTCGACTGGCGCAACGTCGTCGACGGCCTGCGGCCCGCGACCCAGTCCATCTGGGCGCGCCTCGACCTCGACGAGCGACGACGCTTCCTCGCGACGTACGTCCGCGACTGGGAGGTGCGCCGCCACCGGATGGCACCCGAGGTGGCCGACCGGATCGCCGGCTACCGCCGCGACGGGCGCCTGAGCGTCGCCGACGGAGGTCTGGCCGGCGTCGACCTCAGCGCCGTCGACGCCGTTGTCAACTGCACTGGCCCGCTGACCGACATCTCGCGCACCGACGACCCGCTGCTCCAGGCGCTCCAGCGCCGCGGCCTCGTCGCGCCCGACCCGCTGCGGCTCGGCCTCGACTCGACGCCCTCGGGTCAGGTGGTCGGCGCGGACGGCGTACCCGTGCCCGGCCTGTACGCCGTCGGCCCGCCTCGCAAGGGCACGCTCTGGGAGTCGACCGCGATCCCCGAGATCCGCACCCAGGCCGCCGAGGTCGCGCGGCTCGTGCTGGATCGGACGAGGGCCCCCGCCTAGCTCACCGGGTTTCGACTCGCGGTCGTGCCCTCGCAGGCTCGGGCCCGCGCTCGCTCAACCGGGACAGCCTCGCCTCGGCACTCGTCCCTCGTGGTCGCGCGGATGAACGCCTCCGCCCAGCCCACCGGGTTTCGACTCGCGGTCGTGCCCTCGCAGGCTCGGACCCGCGCTCGCTCAACCGGGACAGCCTCGCCTCGGCACTCGTCCCTCGTGCCGAGGCGGCCTGACCCCAACCATTGACCAACCGGACGCTCCTAGCGTGACCTGCACCACTGCAGGTCCGCCCTAGGGAGAGTCCATGACCCGGATCAGCCTCACCGTCGACGGCGCGAGCGTGTCCGACGACGTCGAACCCCGCATGCTGCTCGTGCAGTACCTCCGCGAGCGTCTCGGCAAGACCGGCACCGTCATCGGCTGCGACACCAGCAACTGCGGCGCGTGCACCGTGCACCTCGACGGCACCAGCGTGAAGTCGTGCAACGTGCTGGCCGTCCAGGCCGACGGCGCCGAGGTCACCACGATCGAGGGGCTGGCGCAGAACGGCGAGCTGCACCCGGTGCAGGCCGCCTTCCGCGAGTGCCACGGCCTCCAGTGCGGCTTCTGCACGCCGGGGATGATCATGCAGAGCGTCGACCTGCTCAACACCAACCCGAAGCCCTCCGAGGAGGAGATCCGCCTCGGTCTCGAGGGCAACCTCTGTCGCTGCACCGGCTACCACAACATCGTGAAGGCGGTTCAGCACGCGAGCGGTCAGGGGGCGACGGCATGACCGTCACCGACGAGCGCCCCTCGGACGCCATCGAGAACGAGATCGGCCGCGACCGGCGCCGCAAGGAGGACCAGCGGCTGATCACCGGTCGCACCCGGTGGACCGACAACATCGTGCTGCCGGGCATGCTGCACCTGGCGATGGTGCGCAGCCCGTTCGCGCACGCGACCATCACGAGCGTCGACACCTCCGCAGCCAAGGCATCGACCAACGTGGTCGACGTCTTCAGCGGCGCCGACTTCGGGGAGGAGCTCGGCGCGATCATCAACGCCTGGCCGATCACGCCCGACCAGGTCACCCCGGCGCACTCGCCGATGCCCTCCGACCGGGTCGCCTTCGCGGGCGAGATCGTGGCGGTCGTCGTCGCTCGCAGCGCCGCGGAGGCACGTGACGCCGCTGAGCTGGTCGAGGTCGAGTACGACGAGCTGCCGGCCGCCCTCGACCTGAAGAAGTCTGCGGCGGACGAGGTGCTGGCGCACCCCGACCTCGGCACCAACAAGTCCGCGCTGTGGGTCTTCGACTCCGGCGAGGCTGGCACCGGCGGCAACGTCGAGGACGCGATCGCGAAGGCCCGCACCGACGGCATCGTCATCGAGCGGGAGTACCGCCAGCAGCGGCTGATCCCGGCGTTCATGGAGCCGCGCAGCGTCGTCGTCGATCCGACCGGCGAGCAGTACACGATGTGGTCGGCGACCCAGATCCCGCACATCGTCCGCTTCGCGCTGGCCGCCACGACCGGCGTGTCCGAGTCGAAGATCCGCGTGATCGCCCCCGACGTCGGCGGCGGCTTCGGCGGCAAGCTGCAGGTGACCCCCGAGGAGTGGATCGCCTGGGCGGTCGGTCGCCGTCTCGGCAAGCCGGTGAAGTACACCGAGACCCGATCCGAGTCGCTGATGAGCGCCCACCACGGCCGCGACCAGTGGCAGAAGCTGACGCTGTCGGCCGAGAAGGACGGCACCGTCACCGGCCTCAAGGTCGAGCTGCTCGCCGACCTGGGTGCCTACGTCGCCATCGTCGGTGGCGGCGTCCCGGTGCTCGGCGCGTTCATGTTCAACGCCATCTACAAGTTCCCGGCCTACCACTTCGCCGTCCAGACCGTGCTCACCAACAAGGCCTGGACGGACGCCTACCGCGGCGCCGGCCGACCCGAGGCGACGTACGCCATCGAGCGGCTGATGTCCGAGCTGGCCGCCGAGGTCGGGGTCGACCCGCTGGAGATCCGCGAGAAGAACTGGATCAAGCACGAGGAGTTCCCGTTCACCACGGTGGCGGGGCTCGAGTACGACTCCGGCAACTACGAGGCCGCCACGGCGAAGGCCAAGGAGATGTTCGGGTACGACGAGCTGCGCGCCGAGCAGATGGCGCGGCGGGCGTCCGGCGACACCGTGCAGCTCGGCATCGGCATCTCGACGTTCACGGAGATGTGCGGCCTGGCCCCGAGCCGGGTGCTCGGCCAGCTCGACTACGGCGCCGGCGGCTGGGAGCACGCGAGCGTGCGGATGCTGGCCACCGGCAAGGTCGAGGTGGTCACCGGGGCCTCGGCGCACGGCCAGGGTCACGAGACGGCGTTCAGCCAGATCGTGGCCGACCGGCTCGGCGTCGCCTTCGAGGACGTCGAGATCCTGCACGGCGACACCGCGATCTCGCACAAGGGGCTGGACACCTACGGGTCGAGGTCGTTGGTCGTCGGCGGGGAGGCGCTGGTCAAGGCCGCCGACAAGGTGATCGAGAAGGCCAAGCCGATCGCCGCCCACCTGCTCGAGGCGTCGGTCGACGACCTCGAGTTCTCCGGTGGCCGGTTCTCGGTGCGCGGCACGGACGCCGGGATGGGGATCGGCGAGATCGCGACGGCGGTCTTCGCCGCGCACAACCTGCCGGACGGCGTGGAGCCGAGCATCGACTCGGAGGCGACGTACGACCCCGTGAACTTCAACTACCCGCACGGCACCCACCTCTGCGCGATGGAGGTGGACACCGAGACGGGTGCGGTGAAGATGCGCAAGTACGTCTGCGTCGACGACATCGGCAACATCGTCAACCCGCTGATCGTCTCCGGCCAGGTGCACGGCGGGCTGGTGCAGGGGATCGCGCAGGCGCTGTGGGAGGAGGCGGTGTACGACGACGCCGGGACCCTGGTCTCCGGGTCGTTCGTGGACTACCTGCTGCCGACGGCCGCCGACACGATCAGCTTCGACATCGAGCACACGACGACACCGTCGCTGACCAACACGCTCGGCACCAAGGGCGTCGGCGAGGCCGGCACGATCGCCTCGACGCCGGCCGTCGTCAACGCGGTCGTCGACGCCGTACGCCACCTCGGGGTGAGCGACATCCAGATGCCCTGCACGCCCGAGCGGGTCTGGCGGGCGATCAACGGGCCCGGATCCGGTGGCTCGACCACCGAGGCCGCGATGCCCCACTTCGACGCGGAAGGCGGCCAGGCATGATCCCCGCAGCGTTCGACTACGTGGCCCCGACCTCGGTCGAGGACGCCCTGGCGGCCCTCGCGCAGTACGGCGACGACGCCAAGATCATCGCCGGCGGGCAGAGCCTGCTCCCGGTGCTCCGGATGCGGCTCAACGCACCCGAGTGGATCATCGACCTCGGGAGGATCGAGTCGCTCCGCGGCATCCGCGACGACGGCGACGCGATCGTCATCGGGGCGATGACGCCGCACGCCGTGGTCGGCTCCGACCCGCTCGTGGCGGAGCACGCCGCGCTGATCGCCAAGGCCGTCGAGCACCTCGCCGACGCCCAGGTGCGACACCGCGGCACGTTCGGCGGTGCGCTCGCGCACGCCGACCCCGCCGGCGATCTCGGGGCGCCGGCGCTGGCGCTCGGAGCGGAGTTCGTCATCGCAGGGTCGGGCGGCACCCGGACCGTGGCGGCCGACGACTTCTTCGTCGACCTCTTCGAGACTGCGATCGGCGAGGACGAGATCCTCACCGAGGTGCGGATCCCGAAGCGGACCGGCTGGGGGGCGACGTACGAGAAGTTCGTGCGGGTCGCCCACCAGTGGCCGATCGTCGCGGTGGCGGCGACGGTGCGCGTCGACGGCGGCACCATCGCCGAAGCACGGATCGGGCTGACCAACATGGGATCGACGCCGCTGC
Source organism: Nocardioides sp. Root1257 (assembly GCF_001425175.1). Classification (GTDB taxonomy): domain Bacteria; phylum Actinomycetota; class Actinomycetes; order Propionibacteriales; family Nocardioidaceae; genus Nocardioides. The sequence goes on from NZ_LMDV01000008.1 coordinate 413,810, forward strand.
GCGCGCGGGCCGTCGAGGACGCGCTCGTCGGGCAGCCGGCCACCGCGGACGGCGTACGAGCGGCGGCGGAGCACGCCACCGACGGCACCAACCCGCCCTCGGACCTGAACGGCGACGCCGACTACCGGCGCCACCTCGCCACGGTGCTGACCCGGCGTGCGGTGCTGGCCGCGGCGGGAGCCTGAGGCCCGTGGACCTCACCCACCGCTTCACCGTCCCCACCTCGGTCGACGAGACCTGGGCGCACTTCCAGGACATCGCGTCCGTGGCCGAGTGCTTCCCGGGCGCGACCGTGACCGAGGCCGACGGCGACAGCTTCGCCGGCTCGGTCAAGGTCAAGCTCGGCCCGATCGCCCTGGTCTACAACGGCGCCGGCACGTTCGTCGAGAAGGACGAGGCGGCGCACCGCTTCCTGGTCGACGCGAAGGGGCGCGACAAGCGCGGCAACGGCACGGCGGGCGCGAAGGTCACGCTCACCATGACCGACGCGGCGAGCGGTGGGACCGACGTCGAGGTCGTCACCGACCTCGCGATCACCGGGAAGCCCGCGCAGTTCGGGCGCGGGGTCATGCAAGACGTCTCGGACAAGCTGCTCGGGCAGTTCGTGGAGTGCCTGGAGCAACGTCTGAGTGCGGGGTCCACGGGGGCCTCGCAAGAGACGACTCCAGCGTCCGAGCAGGCGACCGGGGCGGAACCCGAGACCGCCTCGGTCGCCACCCCACCGCCGACCGTCGGGGTAGTCCCTGACGTTTCGGCCCCGGCCGAGGCTCCCGACGGACCGAAACGTCAGGGACTACCCCAGCAGCCCCGCCAGGACGACGCGCTCGACCTCGGCTCGGCGGTGCTGCCGGTGCTGGCAAAGACCTATTGGAAGCCGGTGGTGGGTGTCGTGGTCGTGGTGGGCGTGGTCATCTGGTGGGTCTCCCGTCGCTGAGGACCGGCAGACTGGCGGCATGCTCTTCTTCTGCTACCACCGGGACCGGCCGGGGTCGGCAGACCTCCGGTGGGAGGTGCGCGAGGCGCACTGGTCCTACATGGACGGCTTCGCAGACGCGATGCTCGCACGCGGACCGACGTACGACGGGGAGACGCCGACCGGGAGCGTGCACGTGCTCGAGCTGCCGGACCCGACGGCGGCGCGGGCGTTCGCGTTCGACGAGCCCGGCTACCAGGCCGGCGCCTACCGGGACGTCCTGATCCGCCGCTGGCGCGACCTCCTGGGGCGGACGATGTGGGACTTCCCCGGCGAGGTCGGCGACCACGGCTTCCTGGTCCTCGGGCTCGGTGCCGGCGACCCTGTCGACGACGCCGTGCCGGCCGACGACTCGGCACTGGTGGCCTACGGCCCGCTGCTCGCCGACGACGGGGAGAGCTGGCTGGGCACGGCCGCGCTGCTGACGGCTGCGTCGGCCGACGAGGCGCGCGCGGTGCTGACGGCCGACCGGTACGCCGCGATCGAGGTGCACACCTGGGTGCCGGGCGGACGACCCGCCTGAGTCACTCCAGGGTGCTGGCTCGGGTCTTCGGCGTCGGCTCGGGTACGACGTCGGGGTCGGCGACCAGCTCGGGCTCGCGCACCCCGTTGACGCCCGGCGGCAGCTGCGGCTCCAGGCGTACGACGGCGAGCACACCGAGCAGGAGGCAGCCGACGACCAGCGTGCCGATGTAGACGCTGTCGAGGTGGTGGCCGATCAGGAAGCCGGCGATCGGCGGCGCGATGATCTGGGCGAGCTGGAAGGCCGCCGAGCTCGCCGCGTTGTAGCGCCCGCGCAGGTGGTCGGGTGCCAGGTCGTTGACCAGTGCCGGGACCGTCGGCTGCAGCAGCGTCTCGCCGAAGGCGAAGACCGAGGCGCAGGCGGCGACCAGCATCGTCGCGCCCCAGGTGCCCGAGACCAGCCCGGTCGCGCCGAGCAGCAGCCACGACACCGCCCACACGGCACCCATCACGGCGATGATCCGGGTCCGCCGTCGGCCCTCGATGCGCTGCAGCACGACGAGCTGGAGCAGCACGATCACCAGGGTGTTGGCGGCGAACGCGAAGCCGAGGCCGCGCGTCGAGATCTCGCCCACCGAGCGCGCGTACGCCGGCATGCCGGCGTTGAGCTGCGAGTAGCCGACGTACGACGACACGAAGCTCAGCAGAAGCATCGACGCGACCGCCGGCCGGCGTACGACGTCGAGGTAGCTGACCTTCGCGGCCGCCCCCTCGCCGTGGTGCTCGACGCGACCGGCGACGTGGCGCAGCGGCACCAGCATCAGGAAGAGCGCCGGCAGGTAGCTCGCGGCGTCGCCGAGGTAGATCGCCTGGAAGGTCGGCAGGTGGTCGACGCTCACGAACGCGCCGGCGACCAGGCCGCCGATGCCGATGCCGAGGTTGAGCAGGGTGAAGTTGACGCCGAAGTAGCGCTGCCGCAGCTCGGAGGGGATGACGGCCGCGATGAACGCCTGGAACCCCGGCCAGGAGACGCCGAAGGCGACGCCGCTCAGCAGCAGCGCGATCGCGGCGACGGCAGCGGTCGAGGCGAACGCCAGCGTCACGTTGCCGATCACCTGCAGCACGAGCGCGCCGACCAGGATCCGTCGCGCGCCCCACCGGTCGATCGCCGCCCCACCCGGCCCGACCACCAGGAAGCCGACCAGCGGCGGCAGCGCGAGCAGCAGGCCGGCGTCGCCGAGCGCGAAGCCGCGCACCTCGTGCAGGTAGACGATGTTGAACGGCAGGACCAGACCGGTGCCGATGAACTCGAAGACGACCACCGACAGCAGGAGCTTGCCCTCACGCGGCAGGTCGTGCCAGAACGAGCGGAGCGTGAGGGGGCTGGGGCTGGTCGGGCTGCTCATGTTGCAACGAGTGTTTCAGGGCGCACCGACAGTCTGCGAATCCTTATTCGCACACCCTTCGCACCCCCTAGGCTCCGCAGCATGAAGCGCATCGTGGGCTACACGATCGGCCTGGCCGTCGTGGTCCTGGTCCTGATGATCCCGGCTGCTCTGTACGGCTTCTCCACCGACGACGAGGGCCCGAGCAGCTACGACGAGACCACGATCACGTCGTACGACGCGGACTTCGACGTCGCCGACGACGGCGACATGGACGTGGTCGAGACCCTGACGGTGAGCTTCCCCAGCAGCGGCAAGCACGGCATCTTCCGCTTCTGGGACATCGACGACCCCAGTGCCCCCGACTCGCGCCGGATCCCGCACGACGTCACGGTCACGATGGACGGCGGCGACGTGCCGTTCGAGATGTCGCGTCAGGAGGGTGGGAAGTACCGCGTCGCCAAGATCGGCGACGCCGACTCGACCGTGGAGCCCGGCGACCACGTCTACCGGATCTCCTACCGGATCAACGGCGTCCTCGAGCCGGGCACCAACGGCTCGCGGACCCAGTTCTACTGGAACCTCATCCCGGCCGGCTGGGCCCAGGAGATCACCGCCGCCGACCTGACCGTGCACCTGCCCGCCGATGCCGAGCGGGTGCGCTGCGCGGTCGGCGACGACGACCGAGCCTGCCAGGTCGACGGCGAGGGCACGACGACCCTGCACGTCACCGCCGCCGACCTCCCGTCCCTGACCGGCGTCACCGTGAAGACCGGCCTCGACATGGAGACGCCCCCTGCGGGCGACGTGCTCCCGTGGCCGAAGTCCTTCGACGCCGTCTTCGGGTCGAGCGTCGTCGGCCTCGTCGTCGTGCTGGTGCTGTCGTTCCTCGCGGCCCTCCTCGGCCTCGGCCTGGCCCGCCGCGCCTCCGAGCGCGACCCGCAGTTCCCGCTCCTCTACGCGCCGCCCGAGGGCATCGGACCGGCCCAGGCGGCGTACCTGGTCACCGAGCAGGTCGACGACGAGCAGTACGTCGCGACGCTGCTGTACGCCGCCGAGCGCGGCGCCATCGACCTCGACCGCACCGAGGACGCGTGGACGATCACCGACAAGCAGGGTGCGGCCGGGTGGGCCGGGCTGGACCCGGTCACCTCGGGGGTCGCGCACATCCTCGGCGGTGAGCACGCGTCGTTCGAGGCGTCGCGGAGCAGTGTCTCGGCGGGCGAGCGGCTCAAGGACGAGATCGCGAGCTTCGAGCAGAGCACCAAGTCGTGGGCGTCGGCCAACGGGCTGATGACGCGCAGCGGCTTCGGCGGCCTGGGCGGGTTCGTGGTCGGCGCGTGCTTCCTGGCGGTGATCCTCACCGCCTTCGTCAACCCGTTCGACTTCTCGTTCGTGACGCTGATCGTGGGCGCGTTCGGCGTCTTCGCCGCCAGCCTCGCCGCGCCGGGCGCCGGCACCCGCCGGACCAGGGCCGGGCGCGAGCTGTGGTCGCGGGCCGGTGGCTTCCGGCGGATCCTCTCGACGCCGTCGGCCCAGGACCGGTTCGACTTCTCCGGCCGCCAGGAGCTCTACACGGCCTACATCCCGTGGGCCGTCGCCTTCGGCTGCGCCGACGAGTGGGCCGAGAAGTACCGCACCGAGATGGCCACCGAGCCGCCGGTGCCGTCGTACGTCGGGCACGCGTACGCCGGTGCCTACACCGGCGCCGCGATCTCGTCGATGGTGTCCGACTTCAACTCCACCGTCAGCTCCGCCATCTCGTCGTACGAGGCCACCCAGAAGTCGTCGTCCTCCTCCGGTGGAGGGGGCGGCTTCTCCGGAGGCGGCGGTGGCGGCGGCGGTGGCGGCGGCTCGTGGTGACCCCGATACTTTCCCTGCACCCCATGAACTGAGGAGTTCACATGCTCATCGCCATCATCGTCGTCGTGGTGCTCGTCGCCATCGTCGGCTTCGTCGTCGTCGGCTTCAACAAGCTGCGCACGACGGACATCGGCGCCCAGGAGGCGCTCGGCGGCATCGACGTCCAGCTCACCCGCCGCGCCGACCTGATCCCCAACCTGGTCGAGACGGTCAAGGGGTACGCCGCGCACGAGAAGGGCGTCTTCGAGGAGGTCACCCGGGCCCGCGCCGCGGTGACCGCCGCCGCCAAGGGTGACGACGTCCCGGCCAAGGCGGCCGCCGACCAGGCACTGGGTCAGGCACTGGTCAAGGTCAACGCCGTCGCCGAGGCCTACCCGGACCTCAAGGCGAACACGAACTTCCTCGAGCTGCAGAAGCAGCTGGCCGACACCGAGAACCAGATCTCGTTCGCCCGCCAGTACTACAACGACGCCGTCGCGACGCTGAACAAGCTGACCCAGACGATCCCGTGGATGTTCCTCACCGGCATCGCCAACGTGCACCAGCGCGACTTCTACGACGCCCCCGAGGGCCAGGACGTCGCGCCGACGGTCAGCTTCGAGTAGGCGGTTTCGAGACAGGCGCCAGCGTGCCTTCCTCAACCACCGAGTCGGTGGTCGAGGAGGTTGCGCCAGCAACCGTCTCGGAACCTCCGACCTGATCAGCCGAGCGCGCTGAGCGCCTCGAACTCGTCGTCGGTCAGCTCGATGCCGGCGGCGGCGGTGTTGGACTCGAGGTGCCCGACGCTCGAGGTGCCCGGGATCGGCAGCATCACCGGCGAGCGGCGCAGCAGCCAGGCCAGCGCGAGCTGGGACGGCGTCGCGTCGTGGCGCTTCGACGCCTCGGCCAGCGGGCCGTCCTGCTTCGAGAGCTCGCCGGTCGCGAGCGGGAACCACGGGATGAAGCCGATGCCCTCCGCCTCGCAGTAGTCCAGGACGTCCTCGGAGCTGCGGTTGGCGAGGTTGTAGAGGTTCTGCACCGTGGTGATCTCGGCGATCTCGCGGGCGGCCTTGATCTCGTCGACGCTCACCTCGGAGAGCCCGATGTGGCGGACCTTCCCCTCGTCCTGCAGGGCCTTGAACTCGCCCACCTGGTCCTCGAGCGGGTAGTTCTTGTCGATGCGGTGCAGCTGGTAGAGGTCGATCGTGTCGACGCCGAGCCGGCGCAGCGAGAGCTCGCACTGCTGGCGGAGGTACGGCGGGTAGCCCAGCTGCGTCCAGATGCCGGGGCCCTGCCGGGTGAGGCCCGACTTGGTCGCGATGACGACGTCGTCGGCGTACGGGTGCAGCGCGTCCTTGAGCAGCTGCTCGGCGGTCTCCGGACCGTAGGAGTCGGCGGTGTCGAAGAACGTGATGCCGAGCTCGACGCTGCGACGCAGCACGGCCATCGCGGTGTCGTGGTCCTTGGCCGGCCCCCACACGCCCTCGCCGGGCAGCTGCATCGTGCCGTAGCCGAGGCGCACCACCGGCAGGTCGCCACCGATCTCGAAGGTTCCTGAGCTGACTGCGATCTTGTCGGTCATACGAGGCCCAACCGGTCCGGGGCGGTGGGCATTCCACGGGGCTGTGATGGGATGGCGGCCATCACCGGCGACAGGAGAGGTCGTGGCGGACGCCTCGTTCGGCCGCTTCTGGGCAGCGGCGACGATCAGCTCGTTCGGAACCGCGGTCACGACGATCGCGATGCCGGTGCTGGTGATCCAGGAGCTCCACGCGTCGTCGCTCTCGGTCGGGATCGTCAACGCCGCGCAGTTCCTCCCGTATGCGGTGCTCGGGCTGGTTGCCGGGGTGTACGCCGACCGATGGCGGCGGCAGCGCATCCTGGTGTGGAGCAGCGTGGGACGGGCGGCGACGCTCGGGGCGGTCCCGGTGCTCTGGGCGGTCGGTGCCCTGGAGGTGTGGACGCTCGTCGTGCTGCTGCTGGCGTTCGGCGCGTTCTCGGTGTTCGCGTTCGCAGCCACGCAGTCGCTGCTGCCGCGCCTGGTTCCTCGCGACCGGCTGGTCCCGGCGAACGCCCGGCTCGACCAGAGCGACGCCGCCGCGCAGACCCTGGGTCCGGCGCTCGGCGGGGCCTCGTCGGTCTGCTCGGTGCACCTCTTGCCGTCGCCGTCGATGCGGTCAGCTATCTCGTCGACGCCGTGCTCAATGCCGGGCTCCGGGTGGACGAGTCGCCTGCTGGGCCGCCCGTGCAGCGGCACCTGGGACGGGAGGTCCGCGAAGGGTTGAGCTGGACCTACCGGCACCCCACCCTCGGTCCGCTGGCGGTGTCGACCCACGTCTGGTTCCTCGCCAACGCCGCGGGGTTCACCGCGCTGACGCTGGTCGCGCTGCGCGTGATGGGACTGTCGGCGGCCGCGTTCGGGCTGGTGGTCGCGGCCGGTGGCATGGCCGGTCTCGTCGGCGCCACGATCGCCCCGGCCGTCGGACGCCGACTCGGCACCGGACGGGCGATCCTCGCCACGCGATCGGTCCATCCGGTCGGGTGGATCCTGGTCGCGGCTGCACCGGCCCACTCCGCCGGCGTGGTGCTCCTCGGCACGGCGTTGGTGCTCCAGGGCCTGGCCATGGGCGTCGAGAACGCCAACGACACCGGCTACTGGCAGACCGTCACGCCCGACAGGCTGCTCGGGCGGGCGAACGTCACGCGGCGCGCGGTGAACCGCTCGGCCGGCGCGCTCGGCGCCGTCCTCGGCGGGGCCGCACTGGGCCTGTTCGACGAGCAACCGGTCCTGCTCGGCGTGGCCGCCCTGTCCGCGGTCTCGGCGTTGATCGTGGGCCGGTCCCGGGTCCGGGCGGTGCGCATGGCCTGACCTGCCGGGGGCCGTGCTCGGTCAGGCCTCGGACTCGCTGAGGTCACCCGCCCACGCGGTGTGGAACGTGCCGTCCCGGTCGACGCGGGCGTAGGTGTGGGCGCCGAAGTTGTCGCGCAGCGCCTGGATCAGCGCGGCCGGCAGGTGCTCGCGGCGCAGTCCGTCGAAGTAGGCGAGCGACGACGAGAACGCCGGGGTGGGTACGCCGGCGGTGACCGCCGTCGCGACCACCCGGCGCCACGCGTCCTCGCCGCGCTTCACGGCGTCGGCGAAGTACGGCGTGGTCAGCAGGGTCGTGAGGTCGGGCTCCTCGGCGTACGCCTCCTTGATGCGGTCGAGGAACTGCGCGCGGATGATGCAGCCGCCGCGCCAGATGGTCGCCATCGAGCCGAGGTCGACGTCCCAGCCGTGCTCGTCGCTGCCGGCCGCGATCTGGTCGAAGCCCTGGGCGTAGGCGACCACCTTCGACGCGTAGAGCGCCGCCCGCACGTCGTCGACGAAGCCGTTCCGCTCGACCTCGGGGGAGTCGGGGGTCGTGTCGAAGACCGCGCGGGCGGCCTGCCGCTGCTCGGTGTGCCCGGAGAGGCTGCGTGCGAAGGTCGCCTCGGCGATGCCGGTGACGGGTACGCCGAGGTCGAGCGCGCTCTGGACCGTCCAGCGACCGGTGCCCTTCTGCTCGGCCGCGTCCTGCACGACGTCGACGAACGGGCTGCCCGTCGCCGCGTCGGTGTGCTCGAGCACCACGGCCGTGATCTCGATGAGGAAGGACTCGAGGTCGCCGTCGTTCCACTCGCGGAAGACACCCGCGATCGCGGCTGGCTCGAGCCCGGCGACGTTGCGCAGCAGGTCGTAGGACTCGGCGATGAGCTGCATGTCGGCGTACTCGATGCCGTTGTGGACCATCTTGACGAAGTGGCCGGCGGCGTCGGGCCCGACATGGGTGCAGCAGGGCGTGCCGTCGACCTGGGCCGCGATCGACTCCAGCACCGGCCCGAGCCGCTCGTAGGCGTCGTCGGAGCCGCCGACCATGATCGACGGACCGTTCAGGGCGCCCTCCTCGCCGCCCGAGACGCCCATCCCGACGAAGTGCAGGCCCTGCTCCTTGAGGGCCTGCTCGCGGCGGAGCGTGTCGGTGAAGTGGGCGTTGCCGCCGTCGACGACGATGTCGCCCTCGTCGAGGAGCGGGACCAGCTCGTCGATGACGGCGTCGGTGGGCTCACCGGCCTTCACCATGATGACGATGGCCCGCGGACGCTCGATGCTGGCGACGAACTCCTCCATCGACTCGGCGGGGACGAAGTCGCCTTCGCCGCCGAACTCGTCGACCAGCGCCGTCGTCCGCGCCGTGGTGCGGTTGTGGACCGCGATCGTGTGTCCGTGCCGGGCGATGTTGCGCGCCAGGTTGCGACCCATCGTCGCCAGTCCGGTCAGTCCGATCGTCGCGCGTGCGTCCATGCCTCCACCCAAGCGCGGTGACCCAAACGCGCTGCGTGAGTGGTGGTCCCGAGGCTCGCTCGGCTCGCACCTCGAGACCTCAGGGCCGGGGCAGCTCAGAACACGTTGAGCGGGCGGAACTGCACGGAGACGCGGGGTCCGGCGTGCGCGACCTTGGGTACGGCGTGCTCCCAGGTGCGCTGGCAGGAGCCCCCCATCACGAGCAGGTCGCCGTGGCCCATCTCGAGCGAGATCGACGCGCCGCCGAGGCGTGGCCGCAGCGCGAGGCGGCGCGGGTCGCCGAGGGAGACGATCGCGACCATCGTGTCCTGCGTCTTGCCGCGGCCGATCGTGTCCCCGTGCCAGGCGACGCTGTCGCGCCCGTCGCGGTAGTAGCAGCAGCCCGCGGTCACGAACGGCTCGCCCAGCTCGGGGCGGTAGTGCGCCGACAGCGCTCCGCGCGCCCGGGCGAGGGCCGGGTGGGGGAGCGGCTCGCCCACGCCGTACATGCAGAGCAGGCGGGGCACGTCGACCTCGCGGTCGTACATCTGCCGGCGCTCGGCACGCCACGGCACGTCGCGCACCATGGCCGCGAAGACGTCGTCGGCCTCCGGCAGCCAGGCCGGGCAGACGTCGACCCAGGCGCCGCGGGTGAGCTCCCGGCGGTCGACGTGGTCGAAGGTCGGCGCCCCGGCGTCGCCGGTCGGGGAGGCGGGCGCCTCGAACAGCGAGCCCTGGAAGTCCATGGTCCGAGCATACGCCCGGATCGAACAGATGTTCGAGGACTATTCGGTGGCGATCGCCTCCAGCACGTTGAGACGCGAGGCCCGGATGGCCGGGAGGATCGCGGCGAGCACGCCGACCACGACCGCGATCACGAGGAACACCAGCAGCTGGCCCAGGGGCAGTCCCAGGCTGGTCAGGTCGTCCTTGAGCGCCTGCCGCAGGAGCACGCCGATCACCAGCCCGAGCGCCATGCCGAGCACGGCACCGAGAACGGCGATCGCCACGGACTCCAGGGTGATCATCCGCCGCAGCCGCGTGCGGCTCATGCCGATCGCGCGCAGCAGCCCGATCTCCCGGGTGCGCTCGATGACGGAGAGGCCCAGCGTGTTCACGATGCCGATCACCGCGATCACGATCGCCAGCGCGAGCAGGCCGTAGATCATGTAGAGCAGCTGGTTGACCTGGTCGCGGATCGACTCCGCGAACTCCTGCTTGTCGTAGACCGCGACGATCGGGGTCGACGCCACGGCCTCGTCCATCGCCTTGCCGACCGCGACCGGGTCGGCGCCCGGCTCGAGCATGATGCTGAGGCTGGTGTCCTGACGGGGCACACCGGCCTCGGCGAGCAGGTCGAGCGGGATGCTCACGTCGCCGGTCGTCTCACTTCCCTCGATGATGCCGGCGACCTCGAGGTCCAGCGCCTTGCCGGCGAGGAACGTGAGCTTCAGCGGTGAACCGACCTTCAGGCCGTGGTCCTCGGCGAACCCCTTGCTCACCAGCGCCTCGTCGCCCTGCAGGTCCTGGTGACCGGCGACGACGTCGAGGTCGTATATGTCGTTGAAGGCCGCGTCGTTGGCCGTGACGAGGACGGTCGAGTCGCCGACCTGGGCGCCGGTCCACTGCTGACGGCTCACGGTCGCGACACCGTCGACGTCGGCGAGGCTGTCGCCGACCGAGGTCGAGAACGGCAGGAAGTTGGTGCTCTGCACCAGGAAGTCGGAGGTGAACTCCTCGTCCACGACGTCGTCGACCGACGCGTTGAGCGACGTCGCGAGCACCCCGATGCAGGAGACCAGTGCGAGTCCGATCATCAGCGCCGACGCCGTCGCGCCGGTACGCCGAGGGTCGCGCAGCGCGTTCTCACCGGCCAGCCGGCCGGTGGTGCCGAAGAGCCGGCCGAACAGGCCGCGACACACGACCAGGACCGGGCGGCCGATGACGGAGCTGATCCCAGCGGCGGTCAGGATCCAGATCGCGGCGGCGATGCCGATCCACAGCGCGTCGGGGCCCGGACCGGCGCCGACGAGGCCGACCACGGCGAACGCGACGCCGACGGCCATCAGGACGCCACCGATGATGGTGCGGCGCCGCAGCGACTCGCGCACCGGCGCCGCGTCGGCCCGCATGGCCGCGACCGGTGCGACCTTCCCGGCGCGACGGGCCGGCAGGAAGGCCGCGACCAGGGTCACGCCGACGCCGACCGCGTAGCTGATGACCACCGCCTGCGCGTCGAGCGTGAGGGCGTCGCTGGAGATGTCGAGCCCGACCGCGCGGAACAGCGCGGCCAGCCCGCGCGCCAGCAGCCAGCCGATTCCGATGCCGATGGTGGCGGCCAGCGCCGACATGACCAGCGCCTCGAGCAGCACGGACTGCGTCACCTGGCGGCGGGAGGCTCCGAGGGCGCGCAGCAGGGCCAGCTCTCGGCTGCGCTGCGCCACGAGGATGGTGAACGTGTTGACGATGATGAAGCCACCGACGATCACGGCGATGATCGCGAAGACCAGCAGGAACGTCGAGATCACGTCGAGGAACTGACCGACGGCATCCTGTGACTCCTCCGCCACCTGGTCGCCGGTGACCGCCTCGAAGCCGGCCGGCGCCACCTTCGCGGCGGCTGCGGCCAGCGCCTTCTGGGAGACGCCGTCGGCCGCGGTCAGCGAGACCTGGTTGAAGGCGTTCGCCCCGTCGAGGAAGAGATCCTGCGCGCCCTCCGTGCTGAACACGAGCAGGGTCGCGCCCGCCGTACCGCCACCGTTGAACTCGGCCGTGCCCACCAGCGTGGCCGTGCGCTGGGACTCGCCGAACGGCGCGAGCAGCTTCACCTCGTCGCCGAGCGCGTAGTCGCCGTGGTCGGCGGCCGCATCGTCGAGGACGACCTCGTCGGGCGAGGTGGGCCAGCGGCCGCTGGTCAGCCCCATGGGCGGCTCGCCGGCCATGTTCGGGCCGTCGGTGTGGTTGAACGCGAGGGTGGGCGCACCCGTGCCGCCGACGAGCGTGCCGTCCGAGGCGAGCAGGCTCATCCCGATGCCGTTGACGTCACCGTCCGCACGGGCGACCTCGGGGAGTGCCGCGAGCTGGTCGACCGCCTCGGGAGAGATGGTCTGGGTGGTCGTGGCGCCGCCCGCGTCGAACGACGAGGTCTGCTCGGGGCGCACGATGCCGTCGGGCGTGGAGCTGTAGATGATGCTGTCGAAGGTCGACGACAGGCCGTTGCTGAAGACGAGGACACCGGACAGGAACGCCACGCCCAGCACGATCGCCAGGCCGCTCATCACCAGTCGCACCTTGCGGGCGAACAGGTTGCGCAGGGTCAGCTTGAGCACGCCGTACCCCTCAGGCGCCGGTCGAGCGAGCGGCGGCGAGGTCCTGCAGCCGGGTCATGTGCTCCAGGATCTGCTCGCGCTGGGGATCGTGGATCTCGTCGACCACCAGGCCGTCGGCGAGGAAGACGACCCGGTCGCAGTACGACGCCGCGACCGCGTCGTGGGTGACCATCACGACCGTCTGGCCGAAGTCGTCCACGCTGCGGCGCAGGAACGACAGCACCTCGGCCCCGGAGGTGCTGTCGAGGTTGCCGGTGGGCTCGTCGGCGAACACGATCGAGGGCTTGCTCGCCAGCGCCCGGGCGCACGCCACGCGCTGCTGCTGCCCGCCGGACAGCTCGGTGGGCCGGTGGCCGAGCCGGTCTCGCAGCCCGACGGCGTCGATGACGGTGTCGAGCCACTGCTGGTCGGGCTTGCGGCCGGCCAGGTTGAGCGGGAGCAGGATGTTCTCGGCGGCGCTCAGCGTCGGGATCAGGTTGAACGCCTGGAACACGAACCCGATCTGCTCGCGGCGCAGCGCCGTGAGGTCCTTGTCCTTGAGCCGGCCCAGGTCGGTCCCGCCCACCTCGACCGTGCCGGACGAGGGCGTGTCGAGGGCGGCCATGCAGTGCATCAGCGTCGACTTGCCGGAGCCGGACGGCCCCATGATCGCCGTGAACCGGCCGGCTTCGAGGTCGAGGGTGACTCCGGCCAGGGCGTGCACGGCGGAGTCGCCGGCGCCGTACGTCTTGCGCAGATCGTAGGCGCGCGCTGCCGGGGCAGCCGCTGGATGCGAGGGGATCGTCATGGGCACCAGCCTGCCGGACCCGACCGACGTCCGCCATCGGGGAGCACCCTGAGGAGGCTCCGCGCAATTGCGACGGAATGAGCCCGTATAACACAGCGCCCATCGGTAAATGCGGAACCAAGGACGGGACCGCATTTCACTGCCTACAGTTCAGCCGTGGACGAGTTGCTGGTGTCAGAGGGACGTGCTCTCAAGCACGTGCAGGTGCGTGAGTACGTGCGCTCTCTCGTCACGGGGGCGGCACCCGGTTCACCTGCACCCTCGGAACGCGAGCTGGTGCATCGGTTCGGGGTCGCCCGCATGACGGTGAGACAAGCGATGGATGCGCTCGTGGTCGAAGGACTGCTGGAGCGCATTCCCGGACGGGGCACCTTCGTGGCCCGTCCCCGACGGATGGCGAGCCGCCTGACGAGCTACACCGAGGAGATGTCGCGGCGCGGCCTGCTGGCCGAGTCGCAGACGCTGCTCGCGCGGCGCGAGCAGGCCGGCCCCGGCGTGGCCCGGGCGCTCAACGTCAGCGAGGGCGACGCGGTGATCCACTGGCGTCGCCTGCGCCGGGCGGACGGGCAGCCGATGTGTCTCGAGGACGCCTACCTCAACGAGGTGCTGATCCCCGGCTTCCTGCAGAGCGGCATGCCGACCAGCCTGTACGACGCCCTCGAGTCGCGCGGGCTGCGGCCGACCTGGGCCGAGGACTCGATCAACGCGGACGTCGCGAACGACGAGGAGGCCGAGCACCTCGAGCTGACCCCGGGCGCCTCGGTGCTCCGGCACTCGCGTCGCGGCCTCTCGGGCGAGAAGGTCGTCGAGGTGTCGCGCACGGTCTACCGCGCCGACCGCTTCACGATGTGGTTGCAGGTCGGCGCCGAGGGCTGATCGTCACCTTCGGGTGACGCGCAGGGTCGACGTTCGCGACGTGGGCAACCACGGACCGTCGTCGGTCGGCTCGAACTCGATCAGGATCCGGTACGTGCCGGGCGCGTCCAGCCGTGGAGTGCGAAGCCGGGCGTGGTTGTGTCGCAGGGTCCGGGTCTGCTCCGACGTCCAGCCGGTGCGTGCGTGCGTGACGGTCATCGTGATGACACCGTGGACCTGAAGCGCGCCACGTGTCTTGACGGACACCACGACCGTAGCCCGGGCGGATCGCGCCACCTCTCGGTCGCCGGCGATCGAGAGCGTGGGTTGCCCGCAGGAGTCGGGGGAGTAGGGGCTCGGTTCGCACGCGGCCGCCGGGGAGGAGCCCAGCCAGACGAGCCCCGTGGTGACGAGCAGGATCAGGGCGAGAAGGCGGCGCACGGCGCCATCCTGCCCGCGATCGACGACGGCCGGAGGCTAACGGCCCAGGTCGCCGAGGGGCGCGACGACGTCGCCGCTCTCCTCGCACACCCACACGGGGTCGGGGCCGCCGAGGTCGGGCTGGATGTAGAGCGCGTGCAGGGGCGCGTCGTCGCCGCAGCCGGAGCACAGCGGCCACCGGCCGACGGACTCGAAGAGCGCGTCCTGGACGTCCTGGGCGACCAGGCCGGCGATGTATTGAGCACCTTCGGGCCACTGCTCGGCCCACCACTTGCGTTGCGCGACCGCATCCTCGAGAGCCGAGACCGCCTCGGCCGTCGCCCGGCCGCGGGCCTGCAGGTCAGCGAGCACCCGAGCGCGCGCGTCGAACAGCAGGGCGTTGTCCATCCCCCCATCATGCCCCCGCACCGAAGCGGCGGGCCTCCCGCAGCGGATCGCCCACCCGCCGTACCCTGGCCGCATGGGTGACGGCCTCCTCGAGGTGACCGTCCTCGACCCGCGAGATGTCGCCGGCGCGGAGGAGGGCGGTGCCGACCGCCTGCTCGTACGCAGTCCGACCGGGATGTCGCCCGAGCCGGCGCTGGTCTCCGCGGTCTGCCACGAGACCGACCTCCCGGTGCACGCGGTGCTGCGGCTCAACGACACCTGGACGACGACCGGCGGCGAGCTGGCCCGGCTCGCGGGGCTCGGCGAGGACTACCTCGGCTCCGGTGCCGTCGGCGTCTCCTTCGGCTTCCTCGACGGACAGCTCGAGGTCGACGCCGAGGTGTGCGCGTACCTGTCGGGCCTGCTCCCGGGCGTCCCGTGGACCTTCGGCCGGGCGATCGACGACACCCTCGACCCCCGGCGCTCCTGGCGCCACCTGCTCGACCTCCCCGACCTCGCCGCCGTGCGCTCGGCGGGGTCGCCCCGTGGGCTCGACGTCGGGTTCGACGACCTGCTCGCGACGGCTCGGGACCCGCTCGTCGCCCGGATGCTGATGCCCGGGGGCGGTCTGATCGCCGAGCAGGTGCCGTGGTTCGTGCGCGCCGACGTCCGCCAGTTCCACCTCGGCCGCCAGGTCCGCCCCGGCGGATCGCTCAAGGCGTACGTCGACGCCGGCCACGTCCGGTCCTGGCGGCTGCTCGTCGACGACGCGCTCGAGCGGGCGGTCCGCTCCGTCGGATGACCATCCTCATCGACCCGCCCAACGCGGCCGGGCACGGCCGGCTGTGGTCGCACCTCGCCAGCGACACGTCCTACGACGAGCTGCACGCCTTCGCCCGCACGCTCGACATCCCGCCGCGCGGCTTCGACCGCGACCACTACGACGTGCCGTCCGAGTGGTACGACTCCGTCGTCGCCGCGGGCGCCCTCCCCGTCACGTCGCGCGAGCTCGTCTCCCGCCTCACCGCGGCCGGTCTGCGGCGCCGGAAGCGTAGTCCCTGACGAAATGGTCCTCCCGCCCGCTCAGGGTGGGCCGTTCCGTCAGGGACTACTCCGGCGGCGCCAACGTCTCCAGCTCCCGCTCCACGTTGGCCCGGGCGTCGGCCTCCCAGGCGTCGCGGGCGTACGCCGTGTGGAAGAGGTGCGGCTTGGCGAGCAGGTCGCGCAGGATCGTGGCCCGCCCGGCGGCGAACGCGTCGTCGGGGACCGCGGCGTACTCCGACCGCACCGACGCGGTGTACTCGTCGTACCGTTCCGGCGGCGCCGCCAGGATCGCGAGGTCGGCGTCGGAGAGAGCGCAGCCGTTGACGTCGTCGTCGGCGGGCTGGTGGTGCTCGGTCATCAGCACCAGGCGGACCACCTCGTCCACGACCGCCTGGTCGACCAGCGTCGGCAGCGCCTCGGCCGCCCACGCCGCCGAGCGCTTCTCGGCGTCCGGCTGCGCGTCGTAGACGCTGTCGTGGAACCACGCGGCGAGCAGCACCGCCATCCGGTCGAACTCCACGCCGTGCGCCGACAGCTCGTGCACCCGGTCGAGGACCTCACCGAGGTGCCGGCCGTCGTGGTAGCGCCGGTCGGGGTGGTCGTAGGACGCGACCAGCTGGGCGCCGAGGGGACGGGCTCCGGGCAACGGCCAGGCGAGGAGGAGGTCCACGCGGTGCATTCAAGACCCCCGGGCCTCCGACGCGCTAGCGTGTCGTACCCCAGGAACGTGTTCTAGGTCGAGGAGACACCGCATGCCCGCCAGTCCGGACCGCATCCGCCAGGTCGTCGACGACTACATCCGTCTCGTCGGCACCGGCACCGCCGACGAGGTCGTCGCGCTGTACGCCGCGGACGCCACCGTCGAGGACCCGGTCGGCTCCGACGTGCGCCACGGGCACGCCGCGATCCGCGAGTTCTACGCCGGTCTCGAGGGGCTCCAGCAGGAGACGCGCCTGATCACCGCGCGCATCGCGGGCGGCGAGGCCAGCTTCCTCTTCGAGATCATCACGCGCGCCGGCGACAAGACCTACACGCTCGCGCCGATCGACGCGATGACGTTCGACGACGACGGCCTGATCACCACCATGCGCGCCTACTGGGGCGACGCCGACATGGCGATCAGCTGACTCAGGGCCAGCAGGCTTCCTGATCCTGCTGCGCGGCGGGCAGGTGCGGCAGCGGGACGCTCCCGAGGTCGGCGTCGCGGCCGGTCGTGATCGAGAACGCGCCGGTCGTGAACTTGCCGTACTTGCAGTAGTGCGTGGTCTGGCCGAGGTACGGCGAGTACGCACCCGGCTGCGCGACGACGGTCATGCCGCCCTGCGTGGTCAGCTGGCCGGCGAACGAGAACTCGCCGGAGCCGTTCGTCGTGGTGGAGCCGCGCTGCGCGCCGGTCTTGTCGAAGAGCAGCACCTGCGCGCCGGAGAGCGGGTAGCTCGGGTCCTTGGCGTCGACCACGACACCGGACACCGAGGCGCCCCTCTTCGTGAGGCGGTAGCTGCCGAAGGCGACCTTGCCGGGACGGACGACGCCGCCGTGGACCGAGCCGGTGCTGGCCAGGTAGCTGCCGACGCCGGGCACGACGATCTTGTAGCGACCCGGGAAGAGGCCCTGGAACGACGCCGAGCCGTGCTTCGCGTTCGCGCTCCAGAACTGGCCGTTCGCCTTGCTGACCACGGTGACGTTGACCCGCTTGGTGATCGGCTGGTCGCCGGCGTACAGGTCGACCAGGAGCCGGCCGGCGGGCTTCGTCAGCCTGATCGCGACGTTGCTGGCCCTGCCGGGCTTCAGCCCCGGG
Source organism: Nocardioides sp. Root1257 (assembly GCF_001425175.1). Taxonomy (GTDB): domain Bacteria; phylum Actinomycetota; class Actinomycetes; order Propionibacteriales; family Nocardioidaceae; genus Nocardioides. The sequence goes on from NZ_LMDV01000008.1 coordinate 431,395, forward strand.
ACCCACAGGCTCTTGCCGACGAACTTCTTGGTGCGGTCATAGGTGAAGACCGAGTAGCTCCCGGCCGGGAGGCCGCCGAGGGCGAACTGGCCCTTGCCGTTGGCCTTCACCTCGAAGGACTGCTCGGAGGCGTTCGCCGCCACGACCCGCGCACCCTTGGCGACCTTGCCGCCGGCCTGCACGGTGCCGGTGATCGCCGCGCCGGGGCGCATCCGCACGCTCTTGGTCACCGTGCGACCGGCCCGGACCGTCACCTTGATGTTGGTCGGCGCGGCCTTGGTGACGTCGTACGCCGGGCGCTGGTCGACGAACTGGATCCAGTACGTGCCCGGCGGCAGCGTCAGCGAGTAGGAGCCGCCGGTCTGCTTGCGCTTGCCGAGGTAGGTCCAGTCCTTGGTGAACCACTGCATGACGACCTTCGGCGTGGTGCCGTGGGCGCCGTAGATGCCGCCACGGACCTTGCCGGTCGCTGCAGCGTCAGCGGGGGCCTGGAACGCGAGCATCGAGGCGACGAGCGTCACCACGACCACGAGAGAAGCGCGAAACCTTCGGGTAGGGAGCATGGTCCCAGCCTAAGTCGGCTCGCTTGAGGTCCCCCAAAGATCGCCTCAGGCTTCGCTCAAGACGGGTGAGCGCGCTCACCCTGCCGCTCACGTGGCGTCATCGCCCACCGGATCGTGCCGGTCGCGACGCCGCCCAGCGCGCGCACGACGGTGCGCTCCGACACCGGGAACCACGGCAGCCGGAGCGGGCGACGGGTCCAGCGCGGCATCAGGCCGACGGCGGCGGCCGCGATCACGCCGTACGGCGCCCGCGCGGGCAGCGGCAGGGGCGGGCGCAGCAGCAGGTAGCCCACGGTCGCGCGGGCCTCCGGGGTGCTGCGCAGCTCGGGACGGTACGCCGCGATGGTGGCCGCCAGCTCCGCCTCGGTGGTCGGCGGATCGAGCACACCGAGTCGGCGCGCGACCTCGGCGGTCTGCGCGACGTACTCGTCCCGCTCCGCGCCGGTCAGCGGTTCGCGCCCGTAGACGGTGTGCGCCCGCAGGAAGCTGTCGACCTCGGCGACGTGCACCCACGCGAGCAGGTGCGGGTCGGACGCGGCGTACGGCGTGCCGTCGGGCATCGTCCCGACGATCCGCTCGTGGATCGTGCGCACCGCGGTGACCGCCTGGGCGGCGTCGTCGGCGGTCCCGAAGGTCGTCACCGCGATGAAGCGGCTGGTCCGGGCGAGCCGGCCCCAGGCGTCGTGGCGGTAGTCGGAGTGCTCCGCGACGCCGCGCATCGCGGACGGGTGCAGTGTCTGCAGGAGCAGGGCGCGCAGCCCGCCGATGAACATCGACGCGTCGCCGTGCACCCGGGTGATCGGGCTGCCCGGCTCGAACCACCGCGGACCGGGGCGGTTGTGGATCCGGTCGGCGTGCTTCGCGCCGTCGGGACCGGCGACCCGGGCGAACAGCTGCTCGCCGATCCGGTCGCGGACGAGAGGGAGGACGCTTGCCACCACCCGACCCTACGGGGTCTGATCTACCCCATGCTCACGAAGAAGGTGGCGGCCGCGGTCGCCGGGATCCTCACGGCTGGACTCGTTGCGGTCGTGCCGCTGAACGCACCGACGGCGGTAGGCGGGTCGCCGGAGGCCGCCTCAGCAGCGGCTCCGGCCATCAGCTGGGGCCGGTGCAAGGACCCGGACCTGCGCAAGGCGAAGGCCCAGTGCGGCACCCTCGTCGTGCCGCTCGACCACGCCGATCCGACCGGCCCCACCGTCTCGCTGGCCGTCTCGCGGGTGCTGCACACGCGCGGCCCCTTCCGCGGCGCCGTCTTCACGAATCCCGGCGGCCCGGGCAGCGACGGCACCTGGCTCGCGCCGTACGGCAAGTACGTGCCGCGCAAGGTCGGCCTGACCTACGACTGGTACGGCGTCGACCCGCGCGGCACCGGAGCGAGCCGCCCGCTGCTCACCTGCGACAGCAGGTACTTCGGCTGGGACCGCCCCGACTACGTGCCGACCAGCGCGAAGATCATGAAGTACTGGCGGCACACGACGGAGAAGTACGCGAAGGACTGCGGTCGGGCCGGTGCGAAGCGGCTCCTCGGCCACGTGCGGACCACGGACACCGCCACCGACTTCGACCTGCTCCGCCAGGCCATCGGCGTCGACAAGGTCACCTTCTTCGGCTTCTCCTACGGGACCTACCTCGCGCAGGTCTACGCGACGCTCTTCCCCGACCACGTGCAGGCGCTGATCATGGACGGCGTCATCGACCCCGACCGCGTCTTCTACCAGTCCAACCTCGACCAGGACCCGGCCTTCCAGAAGTCGTTCAACGCCTTCCTCGCCTGGGTCGGCAAGCACGCGTCGACCTACCACCTCGGCCGCGGCCGCAAGGCGGTCGAGCGCACGTACGAGCACCTGCGCGCCCGCCTGAAGCGGCACCCGGCCGGCGGCAAGGTCGGGCCGGACGAGCTCGACGACGCCCTGCTGAACGCCGGCTACTACAACGGCTACTACCCGTACGTCGCCGATGCCCTCGCCGCGCTCGTCAACGACGGCGACCCGGCCGGGATCAAGCAGCTCTACCGGAGCTCGAACCCGGTCGGGAAGGCCGCGGACAACAGCTTCGCGATGTACCTCGCCGTCCAGTGCACCGACGCCGTGTGGCCGACGGACTGGAAGACCTGGCGCGACGACAGTCGCCGGCTGGACCGCAAGGCGCCGTTCCTCACCTGGGCCAACAACTGGTTCAACGCGCCGTGCCGCACCTGGCCGGTGGCCGGGACCCCGCGGGTCGACGTGACCGGCGCCGGCCTCGACGACGTGCCGGTGCTGCTGCTCAGCGAGACCCACGACCCGGCGACGCCGTACGCAGGGGCGCTCGCGGCGCGCCGGATCTTCCCGAGCGCCCGCCTGGTCGCCGGGGTCGGCGGCTACTCCCACGCGGTGTCACTCTCGGGCGTCGCCTGCACCGACAACGCGATCGCGAACGTGCTCGAGGACGGCTCGCTCCCGGCCCGCCGGGCCGGCAACCGCGCCGACAAGGAGTGCCGCCCGCTGGCGCCCCCGGAGCCGCCGAAGCAGAACGCCCGCCTGGCGCTCCCGCAGCACCGGACCTGGTGGGGGCGGTAGGTGCCACGGGGCGGCGTGTCTGCGGGTTTTGGCGGTCAGCCGGTGAAACCCGCAGGCACGCCGGCGCGAGCTGGCCGTCCGCTCGCCTGTCAGCCAAGACCTGCACGACGCGCCGTACGTCGCCGGCGTGTTGTGCGGGTTCCGGCTGACGGGTGTCCGGGTTTTGGCGGTCAGCCGGTGAAACCCGCAGACGCGCCGTACGGCCCCGACGATCTGGTGACCTGTCAGCCAAGACCCGTACGACGCGCCGTACGTCGCCCGCGTGTCGTGCGGGTTGTGGCTGACGGGTGTGCGGGTTTTGGCGGTCAGCCGGTGAAACCCGCAGACACGCCGCCCCCGAGCACCAACCAGACTCAGGCGTCCCAGGTCCGCAGCCAGATGGTGTGCTCGGACTGGGAGAGCTTGGCGAGCGCGTCGTCGGGCAGCGGGTCGAGGGTGTCGGTGACGACGTACCCCTGCTCGCCGCGGGTGGAGAGGTACTGCCCGGTGACGTTGGCGCCGGCGTCCGCGAGCACGCCGTTCACGCCGGCGAGGACCCCGGGGACGTTGACGTGCAGGAAGCCGATCCGGTGGCCGGCCTGGAGCTGCGGGGCGAGGACGGCGGGCACGTTGACCGACAGCTCGGTGCGGCCCTCGAGGGAGAAGCCGCCCAGCTTGCCGGCGACGAAGTAGCCGATCTCCTCCTGCGCCTCCTGGGTGGAGCCGCCGACGTGCGGGGTGAGGATCACGTTGTCGAGGCCACGCAGGACCGACTCGAACTCGTCGCCCTGGACCTTCGGCTCGACCGGGAAGACGTCGAGCGCGGCGCCCGCGATGTGCCCCGACAGGATGTGGTCGCGCAGCGACTCGTTGTCGACGACCATGCCGCGCGCGGCGTTGATGAAGATGCTGCGGGGCTTCATCCGCGCGAACTGCTCGGGGCCGAAGAAGCCGGCGTTGCCCGGGCGGCCGTCCACGTGGAGGCTGACGACGTCCGCCTTCTCGAGCAGCTCGTCGAGGGTCTTCATGCGCTGCGCGTTGCCGTGCGCCAGCCGGTCGGCGGTGTCGAAGAAGATCACCCGCAGGCCGAGGGCCTCGGCGAGGTTGGACAGCTGGGTGCCGATGTTGCCGTAGCCGACGATGCCGAGCGTGCGGCCGCGGACCTCGTGGCTGCCCTTCGCCGACTTGTCCCACACGCCGGCGTGCATCTTCTCGGTCTTCTCGGTGAGCCGGCGCGCGAGCGAGATGATCTCCGCGATCACGAGCTCGACCACGCTGCGCGTGTTGGAGTACGGCGCGTTGAAGACCGCGATCCCGCGATCGGCCGCCGCCACCAGGTCGACCTGGTTGGTGCCGATGCAGAAGCAGCCGATCGCGAGCAGGTCGGGCGCCCCGTCGAGGACGGCCTCGGTGATGTGGGTGTTGGAGCGGATGCCCAGCAGGTGTACGCCGGGGAGCGCCGCCAGCAGCTCCTCCTCGGAGAGGGAGCCGGCCCGCAGCTCGACCTCGAAGCCGCGCGCCTCGAGGATCTCGACGGCGACCGGGTGGATGTTCTCGAGCAGCAGCACCTTCACGATCGACCAGCCTAGGCGCGCCACGCGCGGGAACCGAACCCGCGACGGAGCGTGGACGGGGCATAGTTCGGCCCATGCCTCGTCGTACCGGCCGGACCGCGGCCCTCGTCACGCTCGCCCTGGTCGCGGCCCTGCTCGTCGGCGTGGGCGGCAGGGTCGCCGCGGACCCGGCCGAGCGGTCGAGCAACCGGGGGACCTGGCAGGTCCGCGCGCTCGGCGCCGGGCAGTACGCCGTGAGCTGGACGTCGCCCACCCGGCTGCCGCTCACCTCGGACCGGCCGACGGTCGTCGGCCCGTCGGGGTGGCTGATCGGCACCTCGACCGTCGCCTCCGACGGGCGCACGGTGCAGGCGCGGGTGGCGGCACCGACCCGGCCCGACGCCGCCCGTCTCGACGTGGTGCTCTCGGGCGACCGCCTCGACGTGGTCGGCAGCGACCGCGCCCGCCGCGGCGGCGCCGCGGCGGTGGACCCGCCGCTCGACCTGCCCGGTACGCAGACGCTGCCGGTGGACCCGGCGACGCCCGGCCCGTACGCCGTCACCACCTCCGACTACACGCTCGACCCGGTGGCGGTGCCGGGCATGCGGGTGCCGATCGAGATGGTCGGCCACGTCGTCGAGCCGGCTGCGGCCGAGCCGACCGGGCCCCGGCCGCTGGTGCTCTTCCTGCACGGCCGTCACGGGGTCTGCTACAACCCCTCCGACGCGGACGCCTGGTCGGACGACTGGCCGTGCAAGGCGCCGTTCCGGGAGATCCCGAGTCAGCTCGGCTACGACTACATCCAGCAGGTGCTGGCCTCCCAGGGCTACGCGACGGTGTCGATCCGGGTCAACGGCATCAACGCCCAGGACTTCGCCGCCGCCGACGGAGGTGCCGACGCCCGTGCGCGCCTGGTGCAGGCGCACCTCGACCACTGGGTCGGCCTCGCCGCCGGTCACCAGGTCGACCTGTCGCGGGTCGTGCTCGTCGGGCACAGTCGCGGCGGCGAGGGCGTCGACCGGGCGTCGATCCGGATCCCGCTGACCGCGCCGTACCGGATCGTCGGCCAGGTGCTCATCGCGCCGACCGACTTCGGTGCCCAGGCGGCGCCGTACGTCCCCACCGTGACGCTGCTGCCCTACTGCGACGGCGACGTCAGCGACCTCCAGGGCCAGAAGTTCACCGACAACGGCCGTGACCTCACGGCCGACGACACCTCGCTGAAGAGCAGCGTCCTGGTGATGGGGGCCGACCACAACTTCTTCAACACCGAGTGGACGCCCGGCACGTCGGCGGCGCCGTCCTCCGACGACTGGGCCGGCGCCGTCGACCAGACCTGCGGCACCCGCGACCCGCAACGGCTCAGCGCCGCGGAGCAGCGCGCCGTCGGGGTCGCGTACGTCGCCGGTGCGGTGCACCTCTTCGCGGCCGGCGACCAGTCGACGCTGCCGCTCTTCGACGGCTCGCGGGCCCGAGTCGCCTCGCAGGGCGACGCCCAGACGCTGAGCCATGCGATCGGCGGCGGCCGGGTGCTGCGGGCGCCCGGGATCTCGACCGGGCTCGCGCTGGCCGACGGCGCGACGACCCGCTTCTGCTCGGGCGTGTACGACGCCGGTCGGATCGCGTCGTGCGGCCGCGGCGCCGCGGCGGCCGCGGCCACACCGCACTGGTCGCTGGGCGGCGAGCGGGTCCCGGTCCGGACCTTCTTCGAGATGGCCTGGACGGCGAGCGGCCAGTCCGGCGGGATGCTGCTCGGCAGTCCGCTCGACCTCACCGGCCGTCGGCTCGAGCTGCGCACGATCGTCGACGGCCGCGCGAGCACGGCGGTCCGGGTCCGGCTCACCGACGCCGACGGCGCCAGCGCGGTGCTCGACCCCGTCGGCGGCGACGCGCTGCCGGCCCTCGGGTCCGCGCCCGAGGTCCGCAAGCTCTGGGCCCAGACCGTCGTCGTCGACCCGGCGGCGGCCGCCCTCGACCTGACCCGGGTCGTCCGGGTCGACCTGGTCGGCGTCAGCAGCCGTGGCCGGCTCTGGGTGGCCGACCTCTCCTCGGCACCGGCGGCGCTCGCCGCCGTCCCGGCTCGACGCCTGCCGACCATCGACATCTCCCGGCTGCGGGTCACCGAGGGCTCGGGCGGGGCCAAGGTCGCCGAGGTCCCGTTCCACGTCAACGGCGTCCTGACCGCGCCGGCCCGCTTCGTCGTGCTCACCGTCGGTCAGGCGCGCGGTGACCTGCAGCGGTTCGCGGTCGACCTGGCCCCCGGGCAGACCGGCGGCACGATCCCGGTCGGGTACGTCGCCGACCGGCGCGCCGACTACCGGCGCCTCGTCACCCAGGTCGCCGCGTGGCCGACCCGCAACGTGATGACGGACCGCTACATCGGCGACCTCACCGTCCTCGACGACGACCCGCGACCCGTCGTCACCGTCGACACCGTCGCGCCGCGCGTGAGCGAGGGGAGGCCGGCCCAGTGGCGGGTCAGCATCGACCGGAAGGCCGACCTCGAGCTCACCGTCACGGGCCGCGTCGTGCACGGTCCGGGCCGCCCGGTCCAGGTCGCCGACATCGCGTCGTCCTGGACCGACCTGCACGTCGGCCCGGCCGACCCGAGCAAGCCGCTGTGGTCGCTCGGTGCGATGACGTACGACGTCCTCCGGTCGGGCCGCAAGGAGGTCCTCGTCTCGATCCCCACCGCGAAGGACGCCGCGGCCGACGGTCCCGAGACGATCACGCTGCGCTTCCGCGTCGGGAGGGAGTCCTTCCGGCGCACCGTGACGGTCCTGGACCACTAGGCCCAGGACCGCCTCGGCGAGCGGCTCAGTCGCCCTTCACGTTCACGATCTGACGCAGCGTGTGCCGCACCTCGACCAGGTCGGCGGCGTCCGCCATCACCTGGTCGATGTCCTTGTACGCCGCCGGGATCTCGTCGATGAACGCGTCGGTGTCGCGGTACTCGATCCCGACCATCGCCTCGCGGAGCTGGTCACGGGTGAAGGTCCTGCGGGCCCGCGACCGCGAGTACTCCCGACCCGCGCCGTGGGGCGCGGAGCTGAGCGCCATCACGTTGCCGCGACCGGAGACGACGTACGACGCCGTGCCCATCGACCCGGGGATCAGCCCGGGACGGCCGGCCTCGGCGTTGATGGCGCCCTTGCGCGAGAGCCAGACGTCCTTGCCGAAGTGGCGCTCCTGCTCGGTGTAGTTGTGGTGGCAGTTGATCTCCTCCTGCCGCTCCACCGGGCCATCCACCCACTCCGCGAACTGCCGCACGACCCGGTCCATCATCTCCTCGCGGTTGAGCAGCGCGTAGGTCTGCGCCCACCGCATCTGGCCGATGTAGGACCAGAACTCGTCCGTGCCCTCGGGCAGGTAGGCGAGGTCACGGTCGGGCAGCTGCACCCACCACTTCTCGCACAGGTCGCGGGCCACCCGGATGTGGTGCTGCGCGATCTTGTTGCCGACCCCGCGCGACCCGGAGTGCAGGAAGAGCCAGACCCGCTGGAGCTCGTCGACCGTGACCTCGATGAAGTGGTTGCCCGACCCCAGGGTGCCCAGCTGCAGCTCCCACCGACCGGCGTACGACCCGGGCTCGAACCCGGTCTCCTCGGCCAGTCGCGTCAGCTGCTCGAGGCGCTCACGCGTGTGGTCGCGGCTGACCTTCCGGTTGCTGGCGCCGGCCGAGAGCGGGACGGCCCGCTCGATGGCCTCGCGCAGCGGTCGGCGGTCGGCCGGCAGCTGGTCGACGGCGTACTGGGTGCGGACGGCGATCATGCCGCAGCCGATGTCGACGCCGACCGCGGCAGGCATGATCGCGCCGAGGGTCGGGATGACCGACCCGACGGTCGCTCCCAGACCCAGGTGGGCGTCGGGCATCAGTGCGAGGTGCGGGAAGATGAACGGCATCGTCGACGCCGTCACCGCCTGCTCGCGGGTGCCCTGCTCGAGGATCGAGGCCCAGCTCATGAGCCTCGTGGTGATCTGCTCCATCGTCTTCTCCTGCTCGGTCCTTCCTTGCGTGCTCGCGCCGACCGGTCGGTCGGCGACGCGTCAGGCTAGGTACCTGAAATGGGGTTGCACACCGCATTTCCGCTGTGTGCTGCCGCGGTGCTCGCTACCGTCGATGCATGGTGCGCGCCGGACGGTTGGCCCTGGTCCTGGGGACGTCCGCTGCCGCGCTCGTGCTGGTGCCGCTCGCGGGAGGCGCCGAGGCGCACCGGGGTACGACGTCCGTCGCGCTGCCCGACCGGCTCGCGGACTACTCCCACCTGACGGCGGACGTCACGGACGCGCCGGTGGGTCGGGCGGTGGCGCTCTACCAACGGGGCTTCGGCGTCGAGCTCTTCGACTCCCCGCAGGCCGTGCTGCTGGCCGCCGACGACGACGTCTACCGCCGGTTGGGCGCCGCCGAGAGCCGGGGCGGTCCCGAGTCGCAGGGCGACCCGGGTCCGATGCTCCTGTCTCCGGACGGGCGCCAGGTGGTGCTCGGGGACCACGACACCGGGTCGCCGGACCTCGCGGTCGTCGACCTCGGGTCCGGCGACGTCGCGACGCACGGGCTGCCCGATGCCCGCAGCGTCATCCCGGTGGCGTGGTCGCCGGACGGCAGCCGGGTCGCCTACCTGTCGGACGACAGCCCCACCAACCCGTACTCCGGCGGCCTGATCGTCGGCGACCTCGTCGTGCTCGACCTGGCGTCGGGGGAGGCGTCGCCGGTGCCGGGCGGGGAGGACGTGTCGGCCGCCGCGTTCTCGCCAGACGGTGCTGAGCTGGCGGTGCAGCACGCCAGCGGCTCGGGCGGACTCGCGATCGTCGACCTGGCCTCCGGCGCGGTGCGCCGTGTGGACGCCACCGGCAGCCTGGCCGGCCCGGACGCCTGGTCGCCCGACGGCAGCCTGCTGGCACTCGTCGGCGCGCCCGGGCTGTCGTTCGTCGACCCCGACGGGACGGGCGTGCCGCTCACGCTGGCCCGTCCGGCGACTGACGGGATCCTCGGGTGGACCGGCAGCCGGGAGGTCGCGGTGCTCGAGAGCCCGGACGCGGACGACGCCACGATCACGGCGTACGCCCTCGACGGCGGCAGCCGCCCCCTGACCGCCATCGGCGACCTCGGCAGCTACGGGATCGGCCGGATCCAGCTGGCCTCCGGCCTGATCGCCGACCTCCAGGCGCGCCCCGCCGGCTCGCCCGACCACGGTCCGTGGCCGCCCGCCTTCCGGATCGGCGTCGCCCTCGTCCTGGGACTGGCGATCGCGCTGGTCGTGGTGCTGGTGGACCGTCGGCGGGGAGCCACGAAGGCCTAGGGCCTAGGCGGTCGGAAACGGCTTGCTCACCTGGTTTTCGACGTGGGTCACTACGTCGCGTGACCCCGACCGCAGACGACTTCCAGGCGCTGGCGCGCAGCTCGCCGTGGCGCTGGACGACCCTGCACGTCCGGCACCGGGCGACGCTGGTCGAGGACGGGGTGGAGGCATGGGTGCGACGCCCGGGCGAGCTGGTGGTGCGCCAGCCTGACGGCGAGGTCCACCGGGTGCACCAGCAGCCGGGTGCCGGCCGCGGCTACGTCTCGAGCGACCCCGACTTCGTGCCGCCCGAGGTGCGGGTCCCCCAGGACGTCGTGCCGATGTACCGGCCCGACGGTCTCGTCGCCGCCCGACCGGACGACTGGGCGATCGAGTACGACGACCCGATGTGGGTCAACTACCGCTGGGTGGCCGCGCTGGACCCGGTCGAGCTGAGCCACCACGTGGCCGTCGATGACCTGCGCGTCGACACCGTCGACGCCCGCCCGGTGTGGCGGCGTCGGTGCGTGCGCTGCCGGGCTACGACCCGCGCTGCGGCGGCAACTGCTGCGAGCTGATCTGGAGCGAGGCCGGCCGGCTCTGCGAGGTCGACGACCCGGCTGACGCCTACCACCCGCCGGGCTACGACTACCCGGACCACTACGACGTGGCGCTCGACGTACAGACCGGGATCGTGGTGCGCTGCCTGCCGGTCGGAGGCGATCCGCGGAGTCCCTGGCTCGAGAACACCATCCTCGACGTCGGCTGACACACCACGCACCGGTTTCGTGCGAGAACCGGTGCCTGATGTGTCACCGGACGCGCCCGCCTAGGCCCCGACGTCCTCCGCGTCCACGATCCGGTAGGCGTAGCCCTGCTCGGCGAGGAAGCGCTGCCGGTTCTGGGCGAACTCGGCGTCGACGGTGTCGCGGGACACGATCGTGTAGAAGTGCGCGGTCTTGCCCTCGGTCTTGGGTCGCAGCAGCCGGCCGAGCCGCTGGGCCTCCTCCTGGCGGGAGCCGTAGGAGCCGGAGACCTGGATGGCGACCTCGGCCGACGGCAGATCGATGGAGAAGTTGGCGACCTTCGAGACCACCAGGAGCCCGACCTCGCCGGACCGGAAGGCGTCGAAGAGCCGCTGCCTCTCCTTCACTGGCGTCTCGCCCTTGATGACCGGGGCGTTCAGTGCATCGGCCAGCTCGTCGAGCTGCTCGATGTACTGCCCGATCACCAGCGTGGGCTGGCCCGGGTGCGAGTCCACGAGCGAGCGGACCACGTCGATCTTGTGGTGCGTGCACGACGCGAGCCGGTAGCGCTCCTCGGGCTCGGCGGTCGCGTAGGTCAGCCGCTCGGACGACGGCAGGGTCACCCGCACCTCGACGCAGTCGGCCGGCGCGATCCAGCCCTGCGACTCGATGTCCTTCCAGGGCGCGTCGTACCTCTTCGGGCCGATCAGCGAGAAGACGTCGCCCTCGCGGCCGTCCTCGCGCACCAGCGTCGCCGTGAGGCCGAGCCGGCGACGGGCCTGCAGGTTGGCGGTCATCCGGAAGATCGGCGCGGGCAGCAGGTGCACCTCGTCGTACACGATCAGGCCCCAGTCGCGCGCGTCGAGCAGCTCGAGGTGCGAGTAGACGCCCTTCCGCTTGGTGGTCAGCACCTGGTACGTCGCGATGGTGACCGGCCGGATCTCCTTGACGGCACCGGAGTACTCGCCGATCTCGTCCTCCGTCAGCGACGTACGTCGGACCAGCTCGTCCTTCCACTGCCGCGCGGAGACGGTGTTGGTGACCAGGATCAGCGTGGTCGCCTTGGCCTCGGCCATGGCGGCGGCGCCGACCAGCGTCTTGCCCGCGCCGCACGGGAGGACGACGACGCCGGATCCGCCGTGCCAGAAGGACTCCGCGGCCTCGCGCTGGTAGGCGCGCAGGTGCCACTCGGTCTCGTCGAGGAAGATCGGGTGCGCCTCGCCGTCGACGTACCCGGCGAAGTCCTCGGCCGGCCAGCCCAGCTTGAGCAGCGCCTGCTTGAGGTTGCCGCGCTCGGAGGGATGTACGGCGACCGTGTCGTCGTCGATCCGGTCGCCGAGCATGCCCGCGACCTTCTTGGCGCGCAGCACCTCCTCGAGCACCGGGCGGTCGTTGGAGACCATGACCAGCCCGTGGATCGGGTTCTTCTCCAGCCGCAGCCGGCCGTAGCGGGCCATCGTCTCCGCGACGTCGACGAGCAGCGCGTGCGGCACGGCGTACCGGCTGAACTCGAGCAGCGTGTCGACGACCTGCTCGGCGTCGTGGCCCGCGGCGCGGGCGTTCCAGAGGCCGAGCGGCGTCAGCCGGTAGGTGTGGACGTGCTCGGGGGAGCGCTCGAGCTCGGCGAACGGCGCGATCGCCTTGCGGCAGTCCGCGGCGCGCTCGTGGTCGATCTCGAGCAGCAGCGTCTTGTCCGACTGGACGATGAGGGGGCCGTCATTCACCGGACAAGCCTACGGACCTACCCTGACGCGTCGGCGCCCGCCGACCGGGGGAGGGCGGCAGGTGGATCTCAAGCAGCCGAGGTGGCTGTTCCGTCCCTTCTGGACCAGGCCAGCCTTCATCGTCGGGTACGCCGCGGCGGCGCTCGCCCTGGTGCCGTTCCTGCTGTGGCTGACGGTAGAGGCCGTCGCGGCCGGCCACGCGCTCGACCAGGGCTCCAGCGCGCTGACTCGCGTCGAGGGCACCCTCGACGGGCCGCACGGTGTGCGCAGGTCCGTGAACGACAGCTGGGACGTCGGCGACCTCGGCCCGATCGAGGTCGGACCGGGCGCATCCGCGACCTTGAAAGGGCTGCGCGGGCAGACGGTCACCGCTCTGCTCTACCGGGGGGAGGTCGTCGCCATCGAGACTCCCGACGGTCAGCGGATCACAGGTCTCGACGTCGGTCTCCGTGGCGCGGTCGAGTGGGGAGCCGTGAGCCTGTTCGTGGGAGGCCTGAGCGCTGGCGGGCTGCGCCACGCGAGACGCAAGCGCCGAGCGTGCGGCGGCTGGTGGGTGGTCTCCAGGACGTCGGTGGATGTCACCGACCGCCCCGTCCTCATCCCAGTCGCGTTCGCGGGTGCGCTCGTCGTCCTGCTCCGCCTCGGCCTGACGTGGCAGGTCGCAGGCGGCATCGCTCTCGCCGTGACCCTCGTCGTGGTGGTGACCACCGATGTGGGATGGAGATGGATCGCCTCCGCCCCAGGGCGCCACGCCCGCGAGGACTGAGCGCTCAGCTGTAGAGGCAGAAGGGGTGCCCGTCGGGGTCGAGCATGACCCGCACGGTCTCCTGCGGCTGGAACTCCGCCTGCGTCGCCCCGAGCTCGATCGCGTGCTCGACGGCGACGGCGAGGTCCTCGACCTCGAAGTCGAGGTGCAGCTGTTGCTGCTGGAGATCGGCGGACGACGGCCAGACCGGGCGCACGTGCTGCTCGTTCTGGTGGAAGGCGAGGTAGGCGATGCCGTCCGGCGCCCGCAGGGTCACCCAGTCCTCGTCGTCGTTCGCGAGCTCCCACTCCAGGAGCGCTGCGTAGAAGCGGCCCAGCTCGCGCGGCGTCCGCGAGTCGAGGACGACGCCCCAGTAGTCCTTGCGGGCCTTGCGATCCGGGTTCGGGTCGTGCGTGATGCGTCCGCGCATGGAGGCGACGCTACGCCTCGATCGCTGCCTTGCGTCGAGCCCGGTACGCCGCGACGTTGGCCCGCGACGAGCAGCGCTCGGAGCAGTAGCGCCGGGAGCGGTTGGGGGAGGCGTCGACGAACGCGTTGGAGCACTGCGCCGACGAGCACACGCCCAGCCGGTCGGCGCCGAGGTCGCAGACGAGCGTCGCCAGGCCGAGCAGGGACTCCCCGACGACCTGCTCCGCGACGCTGCCCGAGCCGGTGCCGACGTGCAGGTGCAGGTTGGACGCGTCGTGGTCGGAGATCTGCGGCGTCATCGGGTGCCGGGTGAGCAGCCCGTTCAGGCCGCTCACGACCGCGGTGATGTCGCCGGCCTCACCGGCGTCGAAGACGGGACGCAGCTCACGCTGGAGCTTGCGCAGCAGCATGCAGTCGCGGTCGAGGGCCCGCTCCTGCAGACCCGGTCGCCCGTCGAGGTACGCCACCAGCCCGTCGACCTCGCTGAGGTCGGCGTTCAGCAGCGAGGCCGCTGCCTCGGCGTACCGGATGAAGTCCACGATTCAATCTTACGGAGTGGGTAGTGGCCGCACCGTCGTGATCCGGTGCACGGCGAAGGTGCGTACGTCGTCGCTGCGGTGGTCGTGGGCGGTGAGGCTGCCGCCGTCGAGCGAGACGGGGTCGACGACACGGTCCGTGCTCGCGCCCTGGTTGTCGACGTACCCGATCACGACGGTGGTCCCGGTCTCGATCGCCTCGCGCAGCGCAGCCATCGAGCCGGTGGGGGTGAGCCGGTCCGCCGGCACCGCCGGCCGGGTGGACTCGGCACGGTCGCCGGCGCGGATCGCGCTGACGACCTGGCTGGCGAGCGCGGTCTCCCGGGCCGAGCGCTGCGCTCGGCCGCGCGACTCCTTGGGCGTGCGCGCGCGGAGCACGTCGGGGCGCGCCACGTGGACGCTCCCGTCCGGCGACTCGACGACGGCGGCGATGCCGAGGTCCCGCAGCCGGGGGAGCAGCACGTCGATCGGCGTCGTGCTGATGATGACCGTCGGGGCGAGGCGCCGCAGTCCGAGCGAGGCGGCCTTCGGGTGGTGCAGCAGCTCGACGAGGGCCGCCTCGTCGTCGGCGCGCAGGAACGCCTCCGCGTGCCCGACCCGCACCGAGCCGAACGTGCGGGCGGTGTCGTCGACCAGGTAGGTGAGGGGCTGGGGGACCGGGGTCCGCGAGACGGAGGCGATGAACTCGTGCAGCTCCACCGCCGACCAGCCGGTGTCGAGCGCACGGCGTACGGACCCGGGCGTGAACCGGTAGACGGTGGCGCCGCCCCTCGACTCGACATCGGCCAGCAGCTGGAGCTGGCGCGCCAGCTGGGACTCGAGGGGGCCGGGCGCGACCGCGGTCAGGTCGGCCTGCAGCAGCACGTGGTCGACGGGAGTGGGCAGCAATGCGGCCAGCCCGGCGCCCGCCTTGTCGCGCTCGCCGGCGAGGAGCAGGTGTGCGTACGTCGCCAGCCCGCCGAGCGCCGCGACCCCGAGAGCCGTGGCCTCGTCGACCGCCCACACCACCTGGTCCGCACGGGTGCGGGGACGGCGCGGGCGCAGCCACTCGACCCGCGAGCGCAGCGACGGGACGCCCGTGCCGGTGGCCAGCACGGTGCCGGGCGCGAGATCGTCGAGGACGCCGAGCGTGAGCAGCCGGGTCTCGACCTGGTGCACCCCGGACAGCTCGGGGGCGAGGGCGTTCCACGTCTTCCCGGCGGGGTCCCGTGACCCGACGAGGCCGGGCAGCCGCGGACTCTCGAGCCAGGCGGCGACCAGGGCGAGCCACCGCTCGGCGGTCGGGCGCGCGGTCCAGGCGTCGAACGCGTCCGTCGGGATCCACCGGGGCGAGCCGTCGGGGCCGGCCGCGGTGGAGAGCAGCCCGGCCGCCGAGGCGACCTCCACCAGCAGCGCCGCGACCGGCTCGGTCGCGTGCAGCTCGACCGACAGCGCCCGCAGGTCACGGACGCCGAGGCCGCCGCTGCGCAGGGCCGCGGGCGGCTTCGTGCTCCACGCGTCGAGCATCAGCTCCACCTTGTGCACCGCCTCGAACGCCGCACCCGCGGCGGCCCGGTCCACCAGGTCCTGCCCGCGGTCGGAGGTCGCGATCGCGGGCGGCTCGTCGACGGGGTACGACGTGGTGTGGCCACCGCGCAGCGCGATCCCGACCTCGCCGGGCAGCACGACGCTGGTGCCGGGGCGCGGCACCAGCAGACGTCGGGCGAGCAGCTCCTCGGCGGGCGTCGCCGCCTCCTCGGGCAGCACGGTGTGCCGCGACGTACCGGTGGTGGCGGTGCCGCCCGCGTCGAGGACGTGCTCGAGGAGCGCCCGGGCCTGGGGGGAGATCGCCTCGAGCCGCTGCGCGAGCTCGGCCGCCGACAGCGGATCGGCGGAGACGGGGCGCAGCCCGCTGACTCCGGGGGTGCCGGGGGCGAGGGCCTCGGCCACGGTCGTGAGCGGTCGGATCCCCTGCGGGCTCTCCCAGGCGAGGGCCAGGTCGAGCAGCGACTCCAGTGCCGTGCGGACCGAGTCCGCGCCGGCGTGCACGACGTCCACCAGCTCGTCGGCGCTGGTTTGACCGACCACGACGAGGGCATCAAGCACACAGAGCTCGCAGCGGTTCAGCTGGTCGAGCGCGCGGAGGACAGAGGACCGGGTGGCCGCCCGCGAGGCGAGCTGGCCGGAGTCGTGAGGGGCTGGAGTGGCGAGATCGGGGCGCAGGTGCAGCAGACGGGACAGCCGTTCGACCGGCCAGCCGCGGAGCTGGTCGGCGAGCGTGCGGTACGCCGTCGTGGACATCCCTCCCACGCTACCGGGCCAGGCACAGGGGGACCGCCCGTGAGCGCCGCGTGGTCGTTCCGCGGAGGCGAGTGGTTCGGCATCTTCGGGCCGAGCGCGACGGTCGTGCTGCCGCCGTCCGAGAAGGACCGCGTCGCCCGGCTCTGGGAGCTGGTCGACGACGGTGCCGGCTTCGACGAGACCCTCGACGCGCTGATCTCGTCGGGTCTGCGCGAGCTGCCCGGCTTCGTCCTCGTGAGCGAGGGCGAGTCCGAGACCAAGGTCGTCATCCGCGGCGCCGCCCGGGTGCACCTGGCCACCGGCGACGAGGTCGTCCACGTCGAGGGCGACGGCGCGACCACCTGGGTGGAGCGCAGCGTGCGCGACGTGACCCGCGTCCGGATCGAGGTCGCCGACGAGACCGACGCCGGGGACGCGCTGGACGGGGTGCTCGACGGGGGCCTGGTCCGGCTCGCCAGTGCCGAGCACCCGCCCGCGTCCGAGGAGCCCACCGAGTCCACGGAGTCCGCGGAGTCCTCAGAGTCCACGGAGCCTGCCGAGGACGAGACCGACCACGACGGGCTCACCCGCTACCCGCAGACCGTCCCGGTCGACCTCGTCGCCCCGCGCGAGCCGGGAATCCCCGGCCAGCCGCCCGTGCCGCCGGTGACGGCCCGCCCGGTCGCCCGCCTGCTGCTGCCCACGGGCGACACCGTCGACGTCGACCGGTCCGTCCTGGTCGGCCGGGCACCGGAGGCGAACCGCATCGTCACCGACGGCGAGCCGCGCCTGGTCGTCGTCGACAGTCCGCACCAGGAAGTCTCCTCGACCCACCTCGAGGTCCGGCCCGGGTCCGGTGCCGACCACGGCTGCGCCGTCGCCACCGACCTCGGCTCGACCAACGGGTCGGTGGTCGTCCAGCCCGGCCTGCCGCCGGAGGACCTGCGGCCGGGCGTCACCGTCCAGCTCGTCCCCGGCGCCGTCGTCGACCTCGGTGACGGCGTGAGCATCGAGGTCATCGACGCGTGAGCGGAGAGATCGCCCCGCCCACCTCGGTCGCCGACCTCGACCGACGCTTCTACGCGTTCGCGATCGACCGCGCCATCGCGTGGGGCATCGACGCCGCCGCAGCGGTCGTGCTCGTCCAGGTGCTCATCCAGCCGGGCCACGTGTGGGCCGGCGTGGCAGCGATCCTCGGCGTCGTGCTCGTCGTGGGTGCGGTCTTCGCGGTGCTGCTCGGACTGACCGGCAGCTCGCCCGGGATGGCGGTCTCCGCGATCCGCGTCGTCCACGAGGGCAGCGGTACGCCGATCGGGGTCCGCGCCGCGCTGCTGCGCCAGCTGATCCTGGGCGTCGCCGCGCTGCCCACCCTGGGACTCGGGATCGCGACCCTGGCCTGGACCGCTGTGATGGATCCCGCCGGCCGCCGCCGGGGCTGGCACGACCACGTCACCCACTCCGTCGTCGTGGACGTGCGTCCCGTGCCCGAGGAGGAGCCCGAGCCGGACGTCGGCCCCCGTCACGTCGTCAACCTCACCGCGCTCCGGCTGGTCCCCGCCCCGCCTCCCGAGCAGGTCAGCGCCACCGCCCGGGTGTCCCGACCGGCCAGCCCGCCGCCGGTCGGTCCGCCCGCCCAGGCGCCGGTCCCCAAGCACGCCGCCGTCGCGACCGCTCCCGCGCCCGCGCCTAGCCCGCCACCGGTGGAGCAGCCGACCCCCGAGCCGATCCAGGAGCCGGTCCGGGAGCCTGTCGCGTCGGGGCGCCAGCAGCTCGGCTACCCCCTGGTGCCCGAGCCGCGACCCGACGCCGAGCCCGTCGGCGGTGCGCACGCCGCACGCGCCGTACCCCCGACGTGGCGGGTCAGCTTCGACACCGGGGAGTCCTTCGAGGTGGAGGGGCTGGCCCTGGTCGGCCGGCGTCCCGAGGGCCGCCCCGGCGAGCAGGTGCGCCACCTCGTCGAGCTGCCGTCGACGGACATGTCCCTGTCCAAGACGCACGCGCAGGTGCAGGTCGCAGCCGACGGCGCGCTGGTGGTGATGGACCGCGGATCGACCAACGGCTCCTTCCTGGTCCGCCAGGGCGTGCCGCGCGGGCTCCCGCCCGGCAAGGCGGCGACGCTCGTGGACGGCGACCACGTCCGGTTCGGCGATCGCGAGATGACCGTCGTACGCGACGGCTGAGGGGCTCCCGGCCGCGATCGAAACGCTCTAGATTGCGGTCATGACCTTCGAGTACGAGCGCACCGTGACCACCACCGCGTCGCCGGCCGACGTCTGGGCCCTGTGGAGCGACATCGGCACCTGGCACTGCTGGGACCCGTCGATCGAGCGGGTGGCGATGGAGGGTCATTTCGCCGAGGGCGCGGCGGGCACGATGGGCCTGGCGGGCGGCATCGAGGCGCCGTTCGTGCTCGACGTCGTGGAGCCGGGTGCCCGGTTCGTCGACCGGCTCACCATCGGCGACCTGGTGATCAGCATCGACCACGTGGTCGCTGCGGCCGACGGGGGTGCGGAGGTCACCGTCCGGACGGTCGTCAACGGGCCCGGCGCGGACGACGTCGGGCCGATGGTCACCGGCGACACCCCCAAGGCCCTCGAGGCGCTCGTCGGCATGGCGGAGCAGAAATCCTGAGCGGACCTGTCGTAGCAGCCCTTGCCCGTTCGTGGAGAGGGCGAGAGAACCGACGAGAGGAATCCCCATGCGCACCCTGGTCACCACCCACTTCATCTCGCTCGACGGCGTCGCGGAGGCGCCCGGCGGCGAGCCCGGCTACCGGCACAGCGGCTGGACGACGGACTTCGAGCCGGACCCCGCGCAGTACGAGCGCAAGGGCCAGGAGCAGGAGGAGGCGACCGCCTTCCTGATGGGCGGGCGCTCGTACGACGCGTTCGCCGAGGTCTGGCCGACGATGGACTACTTCGCCGGCTGGAACGCGATGCCGAAGTACGTCCTCTCCAGCACCGTCACCGACCCGCAGTGGAACAACACGTCCGTGCTGTCCTCGCTCGACGACGTCGCGGCGCTCAAGGAGACCGACGGCGGTCCGATCTTCGTGCAGGGCAGCATGCTGCTGACCCAGAACCTGCTCAAGGCCGGCCTCGTCGACGAGATGCGGCTGATGGTCTTCCCGGTCGTCCTCGGCAGCGGCCGCGGGCCGTTCCCCACCGACGCCGAGGACAAGGTCACGCTGCGGCTCGTCGACTCCACGACGTACGCCAACGGGGTCCAGTACCAGGTGCTCCGCACCCAGGGTTGAGTCTCCGCACGCAACGTTGAGCCAACGTCGCCGGGCGTAGGTTCGGTCGCATGGAGTCGTATGCGAAGGGTGAGTCCGAGCCGGCGCTCCTCGAGGAGACGATCGGCGCCAACCTCGAGCGGACCGTCGCGGCGCATCCCGACGGCGAGGCGCTCGTGGAGTTCGCGAGCGGGCGACGCTGGACCTGGGCCGAGTTCGACCGCGACGTCGACGCGGTCGCGCGTGGCCTGATGGCCGCCGGCCTGGAGAAGGGCGACCGAGCCGGCATCTGGGCACCGAACTGCGCCGAGTGGACCCTCACCCAGTACGCCGCGGCCAAGGCCGGCGTCGTGCTGGTCAACGTCAACCCGGCGTACCGCACGCACGAGCTCGCGTACGCCGTCAACCAGTCCGGCATGAAGCTGCTCGTCGCGGCGACCCGCTTCAAGACCAGCGAGTACCGCCAGATGGTCGAGGAGACCGCGGGGGAGTGCCCGACGCTGGGTCGCACCGTCTACCTCGACACCGACGACTGGGCGGAGCTGGTGGCGAGCGGCGAGCAGCTGCCCGACGGTGCGCTGGCCGAGCGGATGGCGACGCTGGCGCCGACCGACCCGATCAACATCCAGTACACGTCCGGCACCACCGGCCGGCCCAAGGGCGCGACGCTGAGCCACCGCAACATCCTCAACAACGGCTACTTCACGACCGAGCTGATCAACCTCGGACCCGACGACCGGCTCTGCATCCCGGTGCCCTTCTACCACTGCTTCGGCATGGTGATGGCCAACCTCGGCTGCACCTCGCACGGCACCACGATGGTGATCCCGGCGCCCGGCTTCGACCCCGAGATCACCCTGCGTGCGGTCGCCGAGGAGCGGTGCACCGGGGTGTACGGCGTGCCGACGATGTTCATCGCGATGCAGCACCACCCGACCTTCGCCGACCACGACCTCTCGTCGCTGCGCACCGGGATCATGGCCGGCTCCATCTGCCCGGTCGAGGTGATGAAGCGCTGCGTCAACGACATGCACATGGCGGAGGTCTCGATCGCCTACGGCATGACCGAGACGTCGCCGGTGTCCTGCCAGACGCGCGCGGACGACGACCTCGAGCGCCGTACCGCGACCATCGGACGGGTCCACCCGCACGTCGAGATCAAGGTGGTCGACCCGGTGACGGGGGAGACGGTCGAGCGCGGCAAGCCCGGAGAGTTCTGCACCCGCGGCTACTCCGTGATGCTCGGCTACTGGGACGACGACGAGAAGACCGCCGAGGCCATCGACGCCGACGGCTGGATGCACACCGGCGACCTCGCCGAGATGCGCGAGGACGGCTACTGCAACATCGTGGGCCGGATCAAGGACATGGTCATCCGCGGTGGCGAGAACGTGTACCCCCGCGAGATCGAGGAGTTCCTCTACCAGCACCCCGACATCGAGGACGTGCAGGTGATCGGCGTCCCCGACGAGAAGTACGGCGAGGAGCTCTGCGCCTGGATCAAGATGCGCTCCGGCGCC
Organism: Nocardioides sp. Root1257; assembly: GCF_001425175.1. GTDB lineage: Bacteria > Actinomycetota > Actinomycetes > Propionibacteriales > Nocardioidaceae > Nocardioides. Next base: position 452,524 of record NZ_LMDV01000008.1, read on the forward strand.
GACCCGCTCGACGCCGGCGCCGTCCGCGAGTACGCCACCGGCAAGCTCGCGCACTACAAGATCCCGCGCTACGTGCTGGTCGTCGAGGAGTTCCCGATGACCGTCACCGGCAAGATCCGCAAGGTGCAGATGCGCGAGGAGAGCGCCCAGACCCTCGGACTCTCCTGAACCCCCACCCGAACCGTGCCCGTCCTGCGTCAATAGGGGCGTGGAGGACTTCGAGGCCTGGGTGCACGCGCGCGGCGGCGCGCTCGCCCGTACGGCGTACCTCCTGACCGGCGACGTCCACCTCGCCGAGGACCTGGTGCAGGACACCCTCGCGCGGGTCGCCCAGCACTGGCGCAAGGTCGGCGAGGAGCCGGACGCCTACGCCCGCCGGGTGTTGCACAACCTCGCGATCGACCGGTGGCGCCGACGGTCCGTGCGTCCGCGCGAGGTCGGCGGAGCGCACCCCGAGATCGGGGCCACCGGGCCCGACGTGGAGCGTCGTCTCCTCCTGCGCGACGCCCTCCTCCGGCTGACCCCGAAGCAGCGGGCGGTGCTCTCGCTGCGGTTCTACGAGGACCTGACCGAGGTCCAGACGGCGGCCGTCCTCGGCTGCTCGCCCAACACGGTGAAGTCCCAGACCCGGACGGCGCTCGAGCGGCTGCGCGTCCTCGCGCCCGACCTGCTCGCCGAGCTCACCGAGGAGGCGCGGTCATGACCCAGGACCTGCACGAGCAGCTCGACGACCTGGTCGTCGCCGTCCCGACGTACGTCGTGCCCGACGCCCGCGCCGCCTGGACAACGGGGGCACGGCGGCGTACCCGTCACCGGATCGCGGTCGGCGCCACGGCGATCGCCGTCTTGGCCGTCCTCGCCAGCGCCGTGTCGTGGCTGCCCCACACCCTCGACCCGGCTCCCGCCGACCCGGACGGTGCCGGCGTCGACGGCTACCCCACGCGCGTCGACGACCCCTGGCTGCACCGGGACCTCCCCAGCCAGGCCGGTGCGTTGGCCGGCCTCGTCCGGGGCGGGAACGGGACGGTCGGCGCGGTGTCCCCGCGCGGCCGCGTCTGGGACGTGCCGCAGGACACAGGGCTCCACGACTTCCCGGTGGCGCTGTCGGCCGACGGCACGAAGCTCGGGTACCTGGAGGCGGACGACCGGTTCGTGCTGCGCGACCTGGTGACCGGGGAGACCACGGTCGCGCAGGGTGTCGACGACGGCAGCCTGGCTGGCTCGGGGTCGGTGGGGGCGCCGTACGCGGTCCGGCCGGGGCCTTGGGGCTACTGGTCGCCGGACGCCACCCACCTGTTCGTCGATGGAGGTGCGGTCGCCGAGGGCGACGCCACCGGTGCGCTCCTCATCGACGCCGACGGCGCCACGACCGGGGTGTCCGGCCCGGCGATGCGCGGCGACCGCCGGCTCTCTCCGGCCGGGTGGACGTCGGACGGCAACCTGGTCTGGCTGGCGATGAACTCAGACGGCGGCACGGCCGCGCGTGCGACGGTCGTCGTCACGACGACGAGCGGTCAGGAGGTGCGCCGCGTGCCGCTCCAGCTCCACGCCGCCAAGGGTTCGAGCCCGATGTACGGGTACGTGTCGCCCGCCGGCACCCGGATCGTCCTGGTCGGAACCCCTGACGTGTCTGCGCCGGTCTTCTCCCTCGCCGACGGACGGCAGGTCGGTGAGGTCGTCGCAGAGCTCCTCCAGTGCCCGGTGTCCTGGGCGGGCGAGAGTCCTCGGCCCGCGTTCCAGGGGAGCAACGTGGTCGCCGTGCGCGACGGCGGAGGACGTCCGCTGATCACGGTCGACCCAGCCTTCGGGGCGACCTGTGCGACCTGGGCCAGCGACGCCCTGTCGGGGGACGCCCGTCGAGGCGTGGTCGGCCGGGTGCTCGGGTCGAGCAACGCGTGGGCCGCCTGGCACTGGCAGGAGATCGGCCTCGGACTCCTGGTGCTGGGCGTCGCCCTGCTCGTCTTACGACGCCGCCGAAGGCGACTGGTGCCCACCTCCTAGGCTGAGCACATGGCAGATCAGCTGGTCGTGGGCTTCGACCTCGACATGACGCTGATCGACACCGCGCCCGGCTTCCGCGACGTGCTGACGGCGCTGGGCGGCGAGCTCGGCGTCGAGTTCCCGGTCGAGGAGATGACGAAGCAGCTCGGGCCACCGCTCGACCTGCTGCTGGAGCCCTATCTCGACCCCGAGGCGATCCCGGCCGCGGGTGACCGGTTCCGCACGCTCTACCCCGACCACGCGATCGTCGGGACGCCCGCCTTCCACGGCGCCCACGAGGCGATCGCCGCCGTACGCCGGCACGCGGGCCGCGTCGTGGTCGTGACCGGCAAGTTCCCGGCGAACGCCCAGCTCCACCTCGACCACCTCGCCTTCGACGTCGACCACCTCGAGGGCTGGGTGTGGGGTGTCGGCAAGGCCGACGCGCTGCGCCGCGAGGGGGCGTCGATCTACGTCGGCGACCACGTGCACGACGTCGAGGGGGCGCTCGCCGCCGGCGCCCTCAGCGTCTCGGTGCTCACCGGTGGCTGCACGCGCGAGGAGCTCGAGGCGGCCGGCACCCAAGTCGTCCTCGACAGCCTCGAGGACTTCCCGGCCTGGCTCGACGACCACCTGCTCGACCTGCGCCTGGCCGCCCTCGACGCGGACCTGAAGCAGCGCGGCTCGGTGCTGGTCGCCTACAGCGGCGGCGCCGACAGCGCCCTGCTGCTCGCCGCCGCCGTCCGTGCCCTGGGCGCCGACCAGGTCGCCGCCGCCACCGGATACTCCCACTCGCTGCCGATGTCCGAGCGCGACCCGGCCCGCGAGTTCGCCGAGAGCCTCGGCGTCGAGGTGCTCACCCCGGAGACGCACGAGATGGAGCGCGAGGGCTACCGCGCCAACGCCGGTGACCGCTGCTACTTCTGCAAGGCCGAGCTGCTCGACGTGCTCACCCCGATCGCCGCCGAGCGCGGCCTCGCCCACGTCGCCACCGGCACCAACGCCGACGACCTCGTGGCCGGCTTCCGGCCCGGCATCCGCGCCGCGGCCGAGCGCGACGCGATCACGCCGCTCGCCGACGCCGGCCTCACCAAGGAGCAGGTGCGGGCCGCCTCGCGGCGCTGGGACCTCCCCACCTGGGACAAGCCCGCCGCCGCCTGCCTCTCGTCCCGGATCGCGTACGGCGTCGAGGTGACGCCGCACCGCCTCGGTCGCGTCGAGCGTGCCGAGGTCGCCGTCCGTGCCGCCCTGGCGGACGCCGGCCTGACCAACCTCCGCGTCCGCGACCTCGGCGACCGCGCCTCGGTCGAGATCGACGCCGCTCTCCTGCCGCTGGCCGCCGAGGTCGAGGCCGGGCTGCTGGACGCCGTACGTGCGGCCGGTTTCGACGGGGCCTCCGTCGACCCCCGCGGATTCCGTTCGGGATCCATGAACGAGTCCCTCTAGACTGCACGCCGCAGCATCCGAGCAACGAAGAAGAGGTCAGACCCGTGCCCACTGGCAAGGTGAAGTGGTACGACGCCGAGAAGGGATTCGGCTTCCTGTCCCAGGAGGACGGTCCCGACGTCTACGTGCGCGCCGAGGCGCTCCCGGAGGGCGTCGCCGCTGGTCTGAAGGCCGGCACGCGGGTCGAGTTCGGGATCGCGCAGGGTCGCAAGGGCGACCAGGCGCTGCAGGTGCGCGTCCTCGACCGGCCGGCGTCGGTCTCGCGCAACCAGCGCGACGCCAAGCGCAAGAAGCCCGACGAGATGGCCACCATCGTCGAGGACCTGATCCGCCTGCTCGACGGCGTCGGCGAGGCCTACCGCCACGGCCGGCAGCCCGACCGTCAGGCCGCCAAGCCGGTCGCGAGCCTGCTCCGCGCCGTCGCCGACGAGCTGGAGTCCTGACCTAGTTGCCCGTCCGCACGTCCCGGTTCATCCGACGGGGCGTGCGTGCCAGCACGAAGACCGACCACGCGACGAGCACGGCGGTCGCCACCCCGAGGCCGAGCCGGGGCGGGTCGATCGGCATCCCGATGCCGATGAAGCCGCCGATCACCCACGCCAGCTGGAGGGTGGTGTCGCTGCGCGCGAACGCGCTGGCCTGCACGCGGTGGGGTACGTCGCGCTGGATGGTCGCATCGAGGGAGAACTTCGCGAGCGCCTGACCGAGGCCCGCGACCAGGCCGAGCAGGGCGAGCGCGAGCACGCCGTAGAAGACGAAGCCGAACGTCACCACGGCGACGTCGGCGACCAGGACTGCCGACACCGTCACGGCCGGGTTGATCCGCTTCAGCACCGACGCGGCGATGACGCCGAGGAAGTTGCCGGACGCGGCGCCGCCGACGACCAGCGCCGTCAGGAGCTCGGTGCTCCAGCCCTCGATCGGGTTCTCGCGCAGCTGGAACGCCATGAACATGATGAGGAAGCCCGACATCCACCGTGGCCCGCAGTTCGCGCGCAGCGCGTAGGCGACGGCCGGCGGGATCCGGACGCTGCCCTGCCGGGCCCGTCCCTCGGCGCTCCCGCGGAGCACCAGGTCTCCCTCGCCCTCGCTGGAGTCGACGCGCGACGGCAGCCGGACGGCCGCGATCGTCGCCGCCACGAAGAGCAGGAACGCGTAGCGCAGCACCCACTCGGGTCCCGCCAGCGAGGCGAGCCCGGCGATCGGCCCGGACACGGCGACACCCACGATCCCCGACATCGAGACCCGGCCGTTGGCCTTGACCAGCGTGAAGTCCCGGGGGAGCAGCCGCGGTACGGCGGCGGCCCGCGTCACGCCGTACGCCTTCGACGCGACGAGCACGCCGAGCGCGGCCGGGAAGATCCAGGGGGAGTCCGTGACGACGGCTCCGGCGAGCACCCAGCAGAGGAAGGCGCGGATCGCCATCGTCGCGCCGATCGCCCAGCGGCGGCCGTGCGCGAAGCGGTCCAGGAACGGACCGAGGAGCGGCGCCACGATCGCGAACGGCAGCATCGTCAGGCCGAGGAAGAGCGCGACCTGACCGCGCGCCTCGCCCGACGGCACCGTGAAGAAGAGGGTGCCCGCGAGCGAGATCGCCACCGCGGCGTCGCCGGCGGTGTTGAAGAAGTGCATCTGGATCAGCCGGGAGAGCCCGGACTCGCCGGCTCCCTGGGCCTCGGCGGCGCGCCGCGCCTGCCGCATCGTGTAGCGACCGGCCCGTCCGGTCGCCCGTGCCGCACCCCCGAGCCCCCGCGTGACCCGGGCCCCACGACCCGTGGTCGGGGGACTGCCGGGCTCGTTCATGGGCCCATCCTGCCCGGTCGGACCAGCCCCGACCTGACATCGACGGGCCCGATGCGTCATGATTTCACTGTGATCACCATCGCGCGCCCGAAGTCCGACTCCGCCACCGTGGCGGCGGTCGACCTCGCCCGCGCCGCCCTCGTCGAGGAGGTCGGCGCTGCCGACGTCGGCGAGCACCTCGGCCACGTGGTCGAGGGGGAGCGGGTCGTCACCCACCTCTTCGCCTGCAACCGCGCCGGCTACGTCGGCTGGCAGTGGTCCGTCACGGTCGCCCGGGCCAGCCGCACCAAGGACGTCACGGTCGACGAGATCGTCCTGGTGCCCGGCGACGGCGCGATCGTGGCTCCGTCGTGGGTGCCCTACCGCGAGCGGATCAAGCCCGGCGACCTGTCGCCCGGCGACCTGCTGCCCGTCGACGACGAGGACCCGCGGCTGGTCCCGACGTACTCCTTCGGCGACGACCCGCTCGACGCCGACGAGAAGGCACAGGTCCGCGCCGTCGCGAAGGACCTCGGCCTCGGCCGGGTCCGCACCCTCGCGCCCGAGGGTCGCGAGCTCGCCGCGCAGCGGTGGTACGACGGCGACGGCGGCCCCGACGCCCCGATCGCGCGCTCGGCCCCGGACCAGTGCACGACCTGCGGCTTCCTGGTGCGCATCGCCGGGCCGCTGTCCGAGATGTTCGGCGTCTGCGCCAACGGCGACGCCAACGACGACGGCCGCGTCGTGTCGTTCGACCACGGCTGCGGCGCGCACTCCGAGGTGCGGCTGGCCAAGAAGCACGAGCCGCTGCCGCCGCCCGTCCCGGTCATCGACACGATGACGCCGGACGACGTCGAGACGTTCTGAGCTAGACGGGCTCCTCGCCCTCGATCTCGGCGATCGCGGCGTCCCGCTCGGTGCGCGCGACCCGGCGGCGCCGGCAGTACTCGAGCCCGATCAGGCCCAGGCCGACGCCGGCCATGCAGGTCCACAGCCACCACAGCCGACCGGATTCGTCGAGGCGCCCGTAGAACGGGAGCAGGGCGAGGAAGCCGATGAACCACAGGGCGGTGCCGACCTCGACGGTGCGTACGCCGTCGACGTCCAGCGGCTCGACGTCCGCGATGAAATAGGTGCGGTTGCCGAACTCGTGCTGCAGCGGCTGCGCGTCGTCGTACTCCACGCGAGACACGCTAGTCGACGCCTGCCGGGTCTGGAATGCTGCGCCCCGTGAGCACAACGAACACCACCTCAGCGAACGGCCTGGACCGTTACTTCAAGATCACCGAGCGCGGCTCGACGGTCGGCCGGGAGGTCCGCGGCGGCCTCGTCACGTTCTTCACGATGGCCTACATCATCGTGCTGAACCCGCTGATCCTCGGCTTCGCCACCGATGAGGACGGCAAGGTCCTGGGCGGCGGGACCGAGCCCAACCTCGCCATGATCGCCGCCGGCACCGCGCTGGTCGCCGGCATCATGACCATCCTGATGGGCGTCGTCGCCAACTACCCGTTGGCGCTCGCGACCGGACTCGGTCTGAACGCGTTCGTCGCCTTCTCGATCGCCAGCCAGATGACCTGGGCCGACGCCATGGGCCTGGTCGTGATCGAGGGCCTGGTGATCCTGGTGCTGGTCCTGACCGGCTTCCGGGAGGCGGTGTTCCACGCCGTGCCCGCCCAGCTCAAGGTCGCGATCTCGGTCGGCATCGGACTCTTCATCGCGCTGATCGGCTTCGTGGACTCCGGCTTCGTCCACCGCATCCCGGACGCCGCGAACACCACCGTGCCGGTCCAGCTCGGCGCGACCGGGCAGCTGTCCGGGTGGCCCGTGGTGGTCTTCGCCTTCGGCCTGCTGCTGGTGATCGCCCTCTGGGTGCGCCACGTGAAGGGCGCGATCCTGATCTCCATCATCGCGACCACCGTGCTCGCGATCATCGTCGAGGCGGTCGGCAGCCCGAAGGCGTGGAGCCTCACCACGCCGGCGTGGCCGGACAAGATCTTCGACACCCCCGACTTCGGGACGCTCGGCCACTTCAGCCTGCTGGGCTCCTTCCAGAACGTCGGACTCGTCACCTCGGTCCTGCTGATCTTCACGCTCCTGCTGGCCGACTTCTTCGACACCATGGGCACGATGACGGCGATCGGCGCCGAGGCCGGACTGCTCGAGGAGGACGGCACCCCGCCGAACACCCGCCGGATCCTGGTGGTCGACTCGCTGGCGGCGGCCGCCGGCGGTGCGGCGGGCGTCTCGTCCAACACGTCGTACATCGAGTCCGCCTCGGGCGTCGGCGAGGGTGCCCGCACCGGCCTGGCCTCGATCGTCACCGGAGTGCTGTTCCTGTTCGCGATCTTCCTGGCGCCCCTCGTCGCGATCATCCCGTCCGAGGCCGCGGTCCCCGCGCTGGTCCTGGTCGGCTTCCTGATGATGCAGCAGGTGAAGGGCATCGACTGGGACGACCTGGAGATCGCCATCCCGGCGTTCCTCACGATCGTGCTGATGCCGTTCACCTACTCGATCTCCGTCGGCATCGGTGCCGGCTTCATCGTGTACGTCGTCATCAAGATCGTCCGGGGCAAGATCGCCGACATCCACCCGCTGATGTGGGTCGTCGCGGCGCTCTTCGTCGTCTACTTCTGCATCAACCCGCTCACCAGCTGGCTGACCTGACCTGCGGGGTCGTCCGCCTCTCGAAGGTCTCCACACCCTCCTGAGGCGGACGACCCCTCTCTTTGGCGGAATAGTTAGCAGAGGTAATGAGTTATGCTAACGACATGCCCACCGTGGAGAAGGTCGCCCGCACCGATGCCGGGCTCGCCGCCGAGCTGCGCCTCGGCGTGATGCGGCTGCGCCGGCGCCTGGCCGGCGAGCGGCACCCCGACAACGAGCTGAGCCTCAACCAGATGGGCGTCCTCGGCGTCCTGGCCCGTCGGGGCGAGCTGACCGTCGGCGAGCTCGCCGCCGCCGAGAAGGTCCAGCCGCCGTCGATGACCCGCACGGTCAACTGCCTCGAGGAGAGCGGCGACGTCGTCAAGAGCCCGCACCCGACCGACGGCCGCCAGGTCGTCGTCGGCCTCTCCGACCAGGGCCGGGACCGCGTGCTCGCGGACCGCGCGCGCCGCGACGCCTGGCTCGCCCAGCGGCTGCGCGAGCTCACCCCCGAGGAGCGCGCCGTGCTCCGCCAGGCCGCCCCCATCCTCGACCGCCTCGCCCAGCAGGACTGACCAGAAAGCAGCATGAGCCCCACCTTCCGAGCCCTCCGCAACCCGAACTACCGGCTCTACCTCGCCGGTAGCGTCGTGTCGAACACCGGCACCTGGATGCAGCGGGTGGCCCAGGACTGGCTGGTGCTGCACCTGCCCGGCAACAGCGGCACCGAGCTCGGCATCACGACCGGTCTCCAGTTCCTCCCGATCCTGCTGCTCTCGCCGTACGCCGGCGTGATCGCCGACCGCTTCCCGAAGCGCCGTCTGATGCAGCTGACCCAGGCGACGATGGCGCTGACGTCGCTGCTGCTGGGTGTGATCGCCGTGCTCGGCGTCGCGCAGACCTGGCACGTCTACGTGCTGGCCCTGCTGTTCGGAGTCGGGGCGGCGTTCGACACCCCGGCCCGTCAGGCGTTCGTCTCCGAGATGGTCGGCCCCGACGACCTCACCAACGCGGTCGGCCTCAACTCCGCCAGCTTCAACGCGGCACGCATCGTCGGCCCGGCCGTCGCCGGCCTGATGATCGGGGCGCTCGGCGGTGGACCCGAGGCCACGGGCTGGGTGATCCTGATCAACGCGTTCTCCTACCTCGCGGTCATCTGGCAGCTCGAGCGCATGGACGTGACCCTGCTCCAGTCGCCGAAGCGCCGGCCGCGCGAGCCCGGCATGCTGGTCGAGGGCGTGCGCTACGTCCGCAGCCAGCCGAAGATGATCCTGATCCTGGTGATCGTCTTCTTCGCCGGCACGTTCGGCATGAACTTCCAGATCACCTCGGCCCTGATGGCCACCGAGGTCTTCGGCAAGGGTGCCGGCGAGTTCGGCCTGCTCGGCTCCGCGATGGCGGTCGGCTCGCTGACCGCCGCGCTGCTCAACGCGCGCCGGACCCGGATCCGGCTGCGGCTGGTGATCATCGCCGGCGTCGCGTTCGGACTGGCCGAGATCGTCGCGGGCCTGCTCCCGACGTACCTGACCTTCGCGCTCTTCGCCCCGGTCATCGGCTTCGCGGCGCTGACCATGCTCAACTCGGCCAACGCCACGATGCAGACCGAGTCCGACCCCGCCCTGCGGGGCCGTGTGATGGCGCTCTACTTCACCGTGGTCATGGGCGGCACGCCGCTCGGCGCACCCGTGATCGGGTGGATCGGGCAGCATCTGGGGGCCCGCTGGACCCTGGTCGTCGGCGGGGCGCTGTGCGTGGTCGGAGTGCTCCTGGCGGTGGCGATCTACGAGCGGCTGCGACACGGCGCGGACGCTCCGCTGGAGCCCCACGACGAGGCTGCGCTCGCGCTCCGCTGAGCGTGCCGTCGGCGTTTTGACCGGGGTAGGGGCCCCGGGTAGTCTTTTTCCTTGTGTCTGGGACAACCGGACCGCTGTGCGTGCCCGGAATCGTTCGGGCGATCACGATGTTCCTGTCAGGCGACACGCCCGACCTCGGGGGCTAGCGCAGCGGGTTGACCTAGCACCGCCCGGACACACAGCTCCAACACCGTGCGAGCAGGGCGCTCGCACTGATAGCAAACCAGAAGGGGAACCACCCGGTGCCCACTATTAACCAGCTGGTCCGCAAGGGCCGCCAGGACAAGGTGTCGAAGAACAAGACGCCTGCCCTGAAGGGATCTCCGCAGCGCCGTGGCGTCTGCACCCGCGTCTACACCACCACCCCGAAGAAGCCGAACTCCGCCCTCCGCAAGGTCGCCCGCGTGCGCCTGTCGAGCGGCGTCGAGGTCACGGCCTACATCCCGGGCGTCGGTCACAACCTCCAGGAGCACTCGATCGTGCTCGTTCGCGGCGGCCGGGTGAAGGACCTCCCCGGTGTCCGCTACAAGATCATCCGCGGCACCCTCGACACCCAGGGCGTCAAGAACCGCAAGCAGGCTCGCAGCCGCTACGGCGCCAAGAAGGAGAAGAGCTGATATGCCGCGCAAGGGTCCCGCTCCGAAGCGGCCTATCGACATCGACCCGGTCTACGGGTCGCAGCTGGTCTCCCAGCTCGTCTCGAAGGTCCTCCAGGACGGCAAGAAGCAGGTTGCTCAGCGCATCGTCTACACCGCGCTCGAGGGCTGCCGCGAGAAGACCGGCACCGACCCGGTCGTCACGCTGAAGCGTGCGCTCGACAACGTGAAGCCGACCATCGAGGTCAAGTCCCGCCGCGTCGGCGGTGCGACCTACCAGGTCCCGATCGAGGTCAAGGGCACGCGCGGCACCACGCTCGCGCTGCGCTGGCTCGTCGGCTACGCCTCGGACCGTCGCGAGAAGACGATGCACGAGCGGCTCATGAACGAGATCCTCGACGCCTCCAACGGCCTCGGTGCCGCGGTGAAGAAGCGCGAGGACACGCACAAGATGGCCGAGTCCAACAAGGCCTTCGCGCACTACCGCTGGTGACCACGGGCGGGCGGCGTGCTCCGGCACGCCGCCTCGCTCCCACCGCACTTCCCAAATCTTTCTAAGGAACGCTGACAACAGTGGCTGTCGACATCACCACGGACCTCAACAAGGTCCGCAACATCGGCATCATGGCGCACATCGACGCCGGCAAGACCACCACCACCGAGCGCATCCTGTTCTACACCGGCATCACCTACAAGATCGGTGAAGTCCACGAGGGCGCTGCCACGATGGACTGGATGGAGCAGGAGCAGGAGCGCGGCATCACGATCACGTCCGCCGCGACGACCTGCTGGTGGAAGGCCCACCAGATCAACATCATCGACACCCCCGGCCACGTGGACTTCACCGCCGAGGTCGAGCGCTCGCTGCGCGTCCTCGACGGCGCCGTCGCGGTGTTCGACGGTGTTGCCGGTGTCGAGCCCCAGACCATGACCGTGTGGCGCCAGGCGAACAAGTACTCCGTGCCCCGGATGTGCTTCGTCAACAAGCTGGACCGCACCGGCGCGGACTTCTTCCGCTGCGTCGACATGATGGTCGAGCGCCTCAACTCCACCCCGCTGGTCCTCCAGCTGCCGATCGGTGCCGAGTCCGACTTCATCGGCGTCGTCGACCTGGTCGGCATGCGCGCGCTGGTGTGGCGCGGCGAGACGACGATCGGCGAGGACTACGTCGTCGAGGAGATCCCCGCGGAGCTGGCCGAGCAGGCCGCCGAGTACCGCGAGAAGCTGCTCGAGACGCTGTCCGAGGCGGACGACGAGATCATGGAGAAGTACCTGGAGGAGGGCGAGTTCTCCGTCGAGGAGCTGGAGGCCGCGATCCGTCGCGCCACCCTCGCCGACAAGCTCAACCCGGTCCTCTGCGGTACGGCGTTCAAGAACAAGGGCGTCCAGCCCCTGCTCGACGCGGTCGTCAAGTACCTGCCGTCGCCGCTCGACATCGACGCGATCATCGGTCACGACCCGCGCGACGAGGAGAAGGAGATCAAGCGTCTCCCCTCCGACGACGAGCCGTTCTCCGGTCTGGCCTACAAGATCGCGACCGACCCGCACCTCGGCAAGCTGATCTACGTCCGGGTCTACTCGGGCAAGCTCGAGGCCGGCTCGACCGTGGTCAACTCGGTCAACGGCCGCAAGGAGCGGATCGGCAAGGTCTACCAGATGCACGCCAACAAGCGTGAGGAGATCGCGTCGGTCGGCGCCGGCCAGATCGTGGCCGTCATGGGTCTGAAGGACACCAAGACCGGTCACACCCTGTCTGACCCGCAGAACCAGGTCATCCTCGAGTCGATGACGTTCCCGGCCCCGGTGATCGAGGTCGCGATCGAGCCCAAGACGAAGAGCGACCAGGAGAAGCTGGGCACCGCGATCCAGCGCCTCTCCGACGAGGACCCGACCTTCACGGTCAAGTCCGACGAGGAGACCGGCCAGACGATCATCGCCGGCATGGGCGAGCTCCACCTGGAGATCCTCGTCGACCGGATGAAGCGCGAGTTCCGCGTCGAGGCCACCGTCGGCAAGCCGCAGGTCGCCTACCGCGAGACCCTCCGCAAGGAGGTCAAGGGCCACAGCTACACGCACAAGAAGCAGACCGGTGGCTCTGGTCAGTTCGCGAAGGTCGTCGTCTCGCTCGGCCCCAACATCGACCCCGAGACGGGCACCGGTGCGGGCTACGAGTTCGTCAACAGCGTGTCCGGTGGTCGCGTCCCGCGCGAGTACATCCCGTCGGTCGACCAGGGTGGTCAGGACGCCATGGAGTTCGGCGTCCTCGCCGGCTACCCGATGGTCGACGTGAAGTTCACGCTCGAGGACGGCGCCTACCACGACGTCGACTCGTCGGAGCTCGCGTTCAAGATCGCCGGCAACCAGGCCTTCAAGGAGGCCGCCCGCATGGCCAAGCCCGTGCTGCTGGAGCCGATGTTCGCGGTGGAGGTGACGACCCCCGAGTCGTTCCTCGGCACCGTCATCGGTGACATCAACAGCCGGCGTGGCCAGATCCAGGCACAGGAGGAGCGTCACGGTGACATGGTCATCAACGCCCTCGTGCCGCTGTCAGAGATGTTCGGGTACGTTGGCGACCTGAGGTCCAAGACCTCCGGCCAGGCTTCGTACTCGATGGAGTTCGACTCGTACGCCGAGGTTCCCACGAACATCGCCGACGAGATCATCAAGAAGGTTCGCGGCGAGTAACCCTCGTCCGGACCCTCGGCTGCAACAACTTGTACGAGTCAAGTAACAACCCACACAGGAGGAGCCCCAGTGGCTAAGGCGAAGTTCGAGCGGACCAAGCCGCACGTCAACATCGGCACCATCGGTCACATCGACCACGGTAAGACGACGCTGACGGCGGCGATTACCAAGGTGCTGCATGACAAGTACCCGGATCTCAACGCTGCTTCGGCGTTCGACGAGATCGACAAGGCTCCCGAGGAGCGTCAGCGCGGCATCACGATCTCGATCGCGCACGTCGAGTACCAGACCGAGGCGCGCCACTACGCGCACGTCGACTGCCCTGGTCACGCCGACTACATCAAGAACATGATCACCGGCGCGGCCCAGATGGACGGCGCGATCCTCGTGGTCGCCGCCACCGACGGCCCGATGCCGCAGACGCGTGAGCACGTGCTGCTCGCCCGCCAGGTCGGCGTGCCGGCCCTGGTCGTGGCGCTCAACAAGTGCGACATGGTCGACGACGAGGAGCTCATCGAGCTCGTCGAGATGGAGGTGCGCGAGCTCCTCTCCGAGTACGAGTTCCCGGGCGACGACATCCCGGTCGTTCGCGTGGCCGCCTTCCCGGCGCTGCAGGGCGACGCCAAGTGGGGCGAGTCGATCCTCGAGCTCATGAACGCGGTCGACGAGGCGATCCCGACCCCCGAGCGTGAGACGGACAAGCCGTTCCTCATGCCCGTCGAGGACGTCTTCACGATCACCGGTCGTGGCACCGTCATCACCGGTCGTATCGAGCGCGGCATCGTCAAGGTCGGTGAGGAGGTCGAGATCATCGGCATCCGCGAGGTCGCCCAGAAGTCGACCGTCACCGGCGTCGAGATGTTCCGCAAGCTGCTCGACGAGGGCCAGGCCGGTGAGAACGTCGGTCTGCTGCTTCGTGGCACCAAGCGCGAGGACATCGAGCGCGGCATGGTCGTCATCAAGCCGGGCACCACGACCCCGCACACCAACTTCGAGGCCTCGGTCTACATCCTCTCGAAGGAGGAGGGCGGCCGTCACACGCCGTTCTTCAACAACTACCGCCCGCAGTTCTACTTCCGTACGACGGACGTGACCGGCGTCGTGACCCTCCCCGAGGGCACCGAGATGGTCATGCCCGGCGACAACACGGAGATGGTCGTTGAGCTGATCCAGCCCATCGCCATGGACGAGGGTCTCCGCTTCGCGATCCGGGAGGGTGGCCGCACCGTCGGCGCCGGCCGGGTCACCAAGATCACCAAGTGATCACCGCCGGTCGCTGACCGGCTGAAGCAACCAGGACGGCCCCGGACCTCACGGTCCGGGGCCGTTCTGCATCCGGTCGCTGTGGCGGAGCGGCCACCCAGGGGTGGCCGGCTCCGCCCGATGCCGGCCGGGTCACCAAGATCACCAAGTGATCTGATCTAGCGAGCAACTGAGCGGCCCCGGACCTCACGGTCCGGGGCCGTTCTGCATCTCCTAGGGTCTACTCGTGACCGATCCCCGAGTTGATGCCGCCGCCGTCGAGGCGGCAGCCGAGCTGCTGCGCCCCGTCGTACGGCGGACCGAGCTCGAACACAGCGTCCGGCTCAGCGAGATCGTCGGCGCGCCGGTGCTGCTCAAGCGGGAGAACCGCCAGCTGACGCGGTCCTACAAGGTGCGCGGCGCCTACCACCTGATCAACGGACTCACCGACGCCGAGCGCGCCCGCGGCGTGGTCTGCGCGAGCGCCGGCAACCATGGCCAGGGGCTGGCCTGGAGCTGCGCCCGGCTCGGTGTCGAGGGTCGGGTCTACGTGCCCGGCAACACCCCGCGCCAGAAGCGGCAGCGCATCCTCGCCCTCGGCGAGGGGCGGGTCGAGCTGATCGTCGAGGGCAGCACGTACGACGTCGCGGGGGCCGCCGCGCTGGCCGACTCGCAGCGCACCGGAGCGGTCTACGTGCCGCCCTTCGACGACCTGCGCACCATCGCCGGCCAGGGCACGGTCGCCGTCGAGCTCATGGACCAGGCGATCCTTCCGATCCACACGGTCGTGGTGCCCCTCGGCGGTGGCGGGCTCATCGCCGGGATCGCGACCTGGCTGCGCGAGCGGCACCCGCAGGTGCGCATCGTCGGGGTCGAGCCCCAGGGCGCGGCCAGCATGACGGCCGCCCTCGCTGCCGGCGGTCCGGTGCTGCTGCCCGACGTCGACACGTTCGTCGACGGTGCGGCCGTCGGGCGGGTCGGTGACCTGACGTTCCCGATCGTGCGCGACCTCGTCGACGAGGTCGTCACCGTCGAGGCGGGCGCGGTGTGCACCGAGATGCTGGACCTCTACCAGGTCGAGGGCATCATCGCCGAGCCCGCCGGTGCGTTGGCGAGTGCCGCCGTACGCGATCTGGCAGGCTCGTTCCCCGCCGACGGCGCCGTGGCCTGCATCGTGTCCGGCGGCAACAACGACGTCAGCCGGTACGGCGAGATCGTCGAGCGCTCGCTGGTCCACCAAGGGCTGCGGCACTACTTCCTGGTGTCGTTCCCGCAGGAGCCGGGCGCGCTGCGCCACTTCCTCGACGAGGTGCTCAGCGAGACCGAGGACATCGTGGTCTTCGACTACGTCAAGAAGAACAACCGGGAGACGGGTCCCGCGCTGGTCGGGGTCGAGCTCGACACGGCCGCCGGCCTCGCGGGTCTGCTCGACCGCATGGAGGCCAGTCCGCTCACCATCGAGCGCGTGCCTCCCGGGTCACCGCTCTTCACCTTCCTGATGTGAGCCTCACCCGACCAGTGCCGAGACGGCCTGCCCGAACACCTCGGTGTGCCGGTCGACGTCGGCCTCGGTGTGGTGCGGGCTGAAGAGTGCCATGTTGTGGAACGGCGTCAGCAGCACGCCACGGTTGAGGCACCACAGGTGCAGCAGACCCTCGAGGTCCTCGTCCACCGCGGCGGCAGCCGCGGCGCCGTCGCGCGGCGGCGGGCAGAACCAGTACTCCGCCCGGCAGCCGAGCCGCTGCACGTGCCAGGGCAGCCCGTGCTCGGCGATCACGCCGGCCACACCCGCGGTGAAGCGCTCGGCGAGCGGGACCGCGACCGCGAAGTCCTCCTCGCGCAGGCAGGTCGACAGGGTGGCCCGGATCGCGGCGAGCGCCAGCGCGTTGCCGGTGAGGGTGCCGCCCACGCCGGCGACGTCGATCTCGTGCCCGAGCATCGGCCCGGACAGCCGCTCGGCCAGCTCGGCGCTGAGTCCGTACGCCGCGCACGGGATGCCGCCGCCGATCGGCTTGCCGACGACCACGATGTCCGGGTCCAGTCCCCAGGCGACGGTGGCGCCGCCCGGTCCTGCGCACAGGGTGTGCGTCTCGTCGTTGACCAGCAGGACGCCGTGGCGCCGGGTCACCTCGCGCACGCCCTCCAGGTAGCCCGGGTCGGGCAGCACGATGCCGATGTTGGTCAGCGCCGGCTCCATGAGCAGGCAGGCGACGTCGCCGACGGCGAGGCGGCGGTCCAGCGCATCGAGGTCGTTGAACGGCACCACGGCCGTGGTCTCGGCGACGTCGACCTGGGGGCCGAGGGCGCCGGGTCGCGCGACGACCCGGTCCCCGTCCAGCACGGCGAGGGTCTCGTCGACGGTGCCGTGGTAGCACCAGTCCATCACCGCGATCCGGGCCCGGCCGGTGAGGTGGCGCGCGAAGCGGAGCACGAACCGGTTGGCGTCGGTCGCCGACATCGCCAGCTGCCACGACGGCAGGCCGAAGCGCCGGGCCAGCTCCTCGCCCACCCAGATCGCGTCGGCCGACGGGAGCATCGTCGTGATGCCGCGCGAGGCGCGCGCCGTGAGTGCCTCGGTGACCTGGGGGAGTGCGTGGCCGGTCATCGCACCGGTGTCGCCGAGGCACAGGTCGACGTACTCGACCCCGTCGACGTCGGTGAGCCGGGCGCCGGACGCCGACTCGAAGAAGAGCGGGAAGCGGCCCGGCCAGCGGGTCATCCACGGCATCGGCACGCCGGCCAGCAGCGGGCCGCGGGCGGCGTCGGCGAGCTCGGCCGACCGTGGGTGCGAGTCGGCGAAGCGCTCCTCCTCCGTGGCCCGGAGCGACGACAGGAGTGTGCGGTCGATCATGTGGGCAATCTAGCGGCGTGGACGACGACCAGGCACGCACCCTGATCGCCGAGCGGACGGGATGGTCACCGACCGTCGCCGAAGGGGTGCGCCGCTACCTGCGCGACCGGGGCGTAGGCGCCTGGCAGCTGCTCCGCATGATCGACTCGCCACAGGTCGCCGAGCGTGAGCTGAGCCGCCTGGCCGGCATCGGCGGGTACGACGACCGGGACACGGCGTGGCTGGTCGAGCACGTGGAGGCGGTCTCGGCCGCCTTCGCGCGGGCGCACACGACAGCCCAGGCGCGCGAGCGTGAGGGGATGGAGCCGGCCGACTGGACGGCCGCGGCGGACCTCGCCCGCGAGGGGGTCGCCGCCTGGCAGGCGCTGGCCGGGCGGCGTGGGGAGCCCGACCAGGTGTGCGCGGCCCTGCACGCAGCCGCGCGGTTCCAGGAGCTCCAGCGCTCCGTGGCCCGATGGCAGCCCGGCTGAGCTGCCAGGAGAAGATGGCCGCATGCCCGACCCCGACGACCGAGTACGACCCGCGCGCCCGCACCACAAGCTGACCGACGATGGCCGCCGGATGCGCGAGGTGCTCACCTACTCCCGGCGGGGCAGCCGGTTCACCCCGCGTCAGCAGGAGGCCTGGACGGCGTACGCCGAGCGCTGGTGGCTCCCCGACGAGGCCGTCGACGACCCGGCGTTCACGCTGGCCGGTCTCTTCGGACGCGAGGCGCCGCTGATCATGGAGATCGGGTCGGGGATCGGTGAGTCCACCGTCGAGCTCGCGAGGACGCGACCCGACCACGACGTCGTCGCGTTCGAGGTCTGGCGCCCGGGCGTCGCCGACACCCTGGGACGGATCGGTGACGCCGGCCTGACCAACGTGCGGATGCTGAGCGTCGACGCGGTCTGGTCGATCGAGCACCTGGTCCGCCCGGACAGCCTGGCGGGCCTCTGGATCTTCTTCCCCGACCCGTGGCACAAGGCCCGTCACCACAAGCGCCGGCTGATCACCCCGGCGTTCGCGAGGCTCGCCGCCGAGCGGTTGGCGCCCGGAGCCGAGTGGCGGCTGGCGACGGACTGGGCGGACTACGCCGAGCAGATGGTCGAGGTCCTCGACGCCGAGCCGCTCCTCGAGGGCGGCGTCGTCGAGCGCTGGTCGGAGCGCCCGGTCACGAAGTTCGAGCGCAAGGGCATCGCGGCGGGCCGCGACATCGTGGACCTGGCCTACGTGCGCGGCTGAGTGGTGGTCCCGCGCACCACCAGCGCGGTCGGCAGGATCACCTGCTCGGGCCTCCAGTCGTCGTCGGTCAGCGCGGCGAGCACCTGGGTGGCCGCGACCCGACCCTGCTCGTGCACCGGTTGCGAGACCGTCGTGAGGTCGAAGTAGCTGGCCATCTCGTGGTCGTCGATCCCGATCACCGAGAGGTCCTCGGGCACGCGTACGCCGAGCTCGCGCGCGGCCCGCAGCGCGCCGATCGCCATCTCGTCGGAGGCCGCGAAGATCGCGGTAGGCGGCGGGTCGAGCCCGAGCAGCTGCTCGGCCGCCCGTTGGCCGCCGGTGACGGTGAACTCGCCGTCGGCCTCGAGGTCGGCCCGCAGCTCCACGCCCGCCTCCTCCAGGGTGCACCGGTAGCCCGCCAGGCGGGCCGACGGCGCCGTGAAGTCGAGCACGCCCTCGGTCGCACCGCCGAGGTAGGCGATCCGCCGGTGCCCGAGCTCGAGCAGGTGTCGCGTCGCGGTCGCGGCCGCCTCGTGGTCGTCGATGCGCACCGTCGCCCACCCGGGCATGTCGGCGCCGATGACCGTGACCGGGCGGCCGAGCTGCCTGAGGCGCTCCAGCTCGTCGGGGCTCGGCTTGAGGCTGAGCACGAGCACCGCGTCGACCCGCTTGGTCAGCAGGCTGGTCTCGAAGACGCGGTGCCGGGCCGAGGGGTCACCGGCGAGGTTGTAGAGGAGCAGGTCGTAGCCGCGCTCACGGAGCACCTCCTCGGCGCCCTGCACGATCGCGGCGAAGAACCACTGCGTCACCCGCGGGACGATCACGGCGACGGTGCGGGTCTGCCCGCTGGCCAGCCCGGCCGCGCTGGGGGAGGGCACGTAGCCCAGCCGCCGGGCCGACTCCATGACCCGCTCGCGGGTCTCGTCGGACACCCCCGGGAGCCCGCGCAGCGCGCGCGAGACGGTCGCCGTGGACATCTCCACGTCGCGGGCCACGTCCTTGATGCTCGTCACAGCGGGAGCGCTCCCACTTTGCCGTCCCAGGCACTACGGTGGTGCCCATGACTCTGCACCTCCCGGACGGATCCACCCTCGCCTTCGGCGCCGCGACGGCGGCGTACCAGATCGAGGGAGCGAGCACCGAGGACGGTCGCGGCGCGTCCATCTGGGACACGTTCGCTGCGCGTCCGGGCGCGACCAGGGACGGGCGGGACGGGTCGGTCGCCTGCGACTCCTACCACCGCTACGAGGAGGACCTCGACCTGGTCGCCGGCATGAACGCCGGCTGGTACCGCTTCTCGGTCGCCTGGCCGCGGATCGTCCCGACCGGCACGGGCGCCGTCGAGACGCGCGGGCTGGACTACTACGACCGCCTCGTCGACGCCGCCCTCGCGCGCGGCGTGCAGCCGACCGCCACGCTCTACCACTGGGACCTGCCGCAGGCGCTCGAGGACCGGGGTGGCTGGCAGGAGCGCAGCACCACGGAGGCGTTCGCCGACTACGCGATGGTCGTCCACGACCGCCTCGGCGACCGCGTCAAGGTCTGGGCCACGCACAACGAGCCCTGGTGCGCCGCCTACCTCGGGTACGCCGCGGGCATCCACGCGCCTGGTCGCAAGGAGGGCGCTGCCGGACACCGCGCCGCCCACCACCTCAACCTCGCCCACGGACTCGCAGCCGCCCGCCTCCACGAGGCCGGCGTCCGCGACGTCGGCATCGTCCACAACCTGGCGCCGTTCTGGCCCGAGACGCCGGAGGCCGCGCAGGCCGCGGACGAGCTCGACGCGGTGCGCAACCGCATCTGGACGGGACCCCTCGTCGACGGTGCGTACGACGAGGTGCTGCTCCGCGTCGCGCCCGTGCTCGCCGACGAGACGCTGGTCCGCGACGGCGACCTCGCCCTCGTGCAGGGCTCGGCCGACTGGCTCGGCGTCAACTACTACACGCCGTTCCGGCCCACCCTCGCCGACCCCGGCCTCGAGGTGCACCCCGAGGTCGAGGCCTACCCGGGCGTGACCCCGGTGTCCTTCGTGGTCCGCGAGCCCCGCACCGACATCGGCTGGGAGGTCGACGGCTACGGCCTCGAGGAGCTGCTCGTCGACACCCACAAGCGCACCGGGCTGCCGATCGTGGTGACCGAGAACGGCGCGGCCTACCCCGACCCGGTCGTCGACGGGTTCGTCGACGACCAGGACCGGATCGGCTACCTGCGTGACCACATCGCCGCCACCGAGGCCGCCCGCGCCGCCGGCGCGGACGTCCGCGGCTACATCGTCTGGACCCTGCTCGACAACTTCGAGTGGGCCGAGGGCTACACGAAGACCTTCGGCGTCGTGCACATCGACCCCGAGGACCTCACCCGCACCCCGAAGGCGTCCTACCACTGGCTGAGCGAGCACTTCGGCCCCGCTTCGTCCTGACCGCCGGGTCGTCGCTCAGCCCTTGACGCTGCCGGCCAGGAGTCCGCGGACGAAGTAGCGCTGCAGCGACAGGAAGACGATCAGCGGCACCACCAGCGACACGAAGGCGCCTGCGGAGAGCAGGTACCAGTCCTGCCCGCGGGTTCCGGAGAGCTCCGCCAGCCGCACGGTGAGCGGGGAGACGTCCGGGCTGCCGCCGCCGAACACCAGGGCGACGAGCAGGTCGTTCCAGACCCACAGGAACTGGAAGATGCCGAACGCCGCGATCGCGGGCGCCATCAGGGGCAGCATGATCCGGCTGAAGATCTGCACGTGCCCGGCGCCGTCGACCCGCGCGGACTCGATCAGCTCTCCGGGGATCTGCGACATGAAGTTGTGCAGCAGGTAGATCGCCAGTGGCAGTGCGAAGATCGAGTGCGACAGCCAGATCGTGTAGAAGCCACCGCCCGGGGCGTCCGAGCCGGCCAGGCCCTGGTCGACGTAGAGGCTGAGCAGCGGGATCATCGTCACCTGGATCGGGACGATCTGCAGGGCGAAGACGGCCACGAACAGGAAGTCGCGGCCGGGGAACTTCATCCAGGCGAAGGCGTACGCCGCCATCGTCGCGATCGACACGGGGATCAGCACGGACGGGATCGTGATGACGATCGAGTTCACGAAGTACGTCGCGAGGTTGGTGTCCGTGCCGTGCAGCACCTCGTCGTAGTTGTCGAGGGTGAAGCTCGGGTTGGTGAAGATCGTCCACCAGCCGCTGGTCTTGATGTCGCCCTCGGGTCGGAACGAGGTGACGAAGAGGCCGATGGTCGGGATCGTCCAGAGGAAGGCGATCAGGATGGCGGCGATGGACGCCCACGGGGAGGTCAGTGCCTTGTGCGCGTTGCCCGACAGCGACTCCTGCTGGGCGACGGTCGCCTCGACGTCGGTGATTGCGGTGGTCATCGTGCCTCCAGCTTGCGCATCTGACGGACGTTGTAGATCACGATCGGCATGACCAGGACGAAGATCAGCACGGCGAGCGCCGCGCCGAGGCCCTGGTCGAAGGAGCGGAAGCTCTGCACGTAGAACTCGTAGGCCAGCACGCTGGTGTCGAAGTTGCCGCCGGTGGTGGTCCGCACGACGTCGAACGCCTTGAGGGTCGTGATGCTGATCGTGGTGAGCACGACGATCAGGGAGGGCCGGATGCTGGGGATCGTGATCTGGCGGAAGAGCTGCAGCGGGCCGGCGCCGTCGAGGCGGGCCGCCTCCGTGATGTCGTCCGGGATGGCCTTGATCGACGCGGACAGGATCGTCATCGCGAAGCCGGCCTGGACCCAGATCATGATCACGATCAGGAAGAAGGTGTTCCAGGGCTGCTCCTGGAGGAACCGGTAGGTGTCGAACCCGAGCAGCTTGAGGAAGGCGTTGGCGATGCCGATCTGGTCGTCGGACGTCTGCCGGTAGTCGTAGACGAACTTCCAGATGATCGAGGCGCCGACCAGCGAGATCGCCATCGGCAGGAAGATCAGGGCCTTCGCGAACTTCTCGAACTTGGCGCGGTCGATGAGGACGGCGTAGATGAGGCCGATCGCCGTCGAGACCGTGGGCACCACGATCACCCAGATCGCGGTGTTGATGAGCACCTGGATGAGGGCGCTGTCGGTGAAGATCTTCTGGTAGTTGTCGAGCCCGATGAACTCGTTGCCCGCCGCGTTGCGGAAGGACTGGTAGATCGTGTCGATCGCCGGGTAGAGCAGGCCGAGGGCGATCAGGAGGATCGCGGGCAGCACGAAGGCCGCGGACTGGATCAGCTCCCCGGTGCGGGACCTCAATCGCTGCGTCAGCAGCAGGATCACCGCGACGACCCCGAAGAACAGGCCGATCGCGATGAACATCTGGACGAACTTCTCACCTGCGGACATGACGCACTCCCGGTGGTCGGGCGGCGGAGCGGCGGCTCGCGCGGCCGGGTGGACAGGAGAAGGGTGCCGGGCCGCGAGGTCCCCGTCCAGGGGACGGGGTGACCTGCGCGGCCCGGCGGGGTGTGGCTGCCCGCCGGCCGGTCAGCGACCGGCCGGCGAGCGGTCGATCACGGCCAGGACGCCTCGATGTTGTCGAGGGTGTCCTGCGTGCTCTGGTTCTCGCCGATCCACGCAGTCATCTCCTTCCAGAACGACCCGGCGCCCACGGCGCCCGGCATCAGGTCGGAGCCGTCGAAGCGGAAGACCGCGTCGGGGTTCTGCAGGATCTCGACCGACGTCTTGTCGATCGGGCTGGCCACGTTGGCGATGTCCAGGTTCTTGTTCGCGCTGACGAAGCCACCGTTCTTGGTGGCCTTGCCCTTCTCGTTGACCCACTCGCCACCGGAGATGTAGGTCATCAGGGCCTGCGTCTCGATGCTGTCGGTGAACGCCGTCACGAACTCGCCACCGCCGAGGACCGGGCTGCCGAACTCGTCGCCCATCGGGGGCAGGTAGAACGCGTAGGCGTCGCCGTTCTCGGAGACGTCCGTGCCCTCGGGCCAGTTGGCGGCGTAGAAGCTCGCCTGGCGGTGCATCGCGCACTTGCCGTCGAGGATCGGGAGACCCGCGTCGGTGAACTCCGTGCTGGCGATCGACTTCGAGTCGCCGAAGCCACCGTTGACGTAGTCCTCGTTCTTGAGGATGCCGCCGACCTTGTCGAGGGCGTCGACCACGGCCGGGTCGTTGAACGGGATCTCGTGGTTGACCCACTGGTCGTAGACGTCCGGACCGGCGGAGCGCAGGAGCGTGTCCTCGAGCCAGTCGGTGGCCGGCCAGCCGGTGGCGTCGCCGGAGCCGATGCCGGCGCACCAGGGCTTCATGCCGCTGGCCGCGATGGTGTCGGAGAGCGTCAGCATCTCGTCCCACGTGGTGGGGACCTTCCAGCCCTTCTCCGCGAACATCTTCGGGGAGTACCAGACGAAGGACTTCACGTTGGCGGTGAGCGGCGGTGCGTAGAACTTGCCGTCGACCGTGCCGTAGGCCTTCCAGTCCGGGCCGTAGAACTCGTCCACGTTGTCGGACACCGTCTTCGGCGCCTCGACGACCTTGCCCGTGTCCTGGACCAGGGTCTTCAGCAGACCCGGCTGCGGGATGAACGCGATGTCCGGCGGGTTGCCGCTCTTGACGCGGACGACGAGCTGGGCCTCGAACTCCTTCGAGCCCTCGTAGTCCACCGCAGCACCGGTGCAGTCGGTGAAGAGCTTGAACGAGTCCTTGTAGGGCTGGTCCTCGGGGGCGACGATCGAGGTGTAGATCTTGACCGACTTGCCGCTGAGGTCACCGAACTGCGTCAGCTGCTCGCATTCGGCCTTGCCCTCGCCGGGCGAAGTGCCGCTGGCCTTGTTGCTGCCTTCTGAGTCGCTGCCGCCACAGCCAGCGAGGACGAGTCCTCCGCTGACGAGAACGGCAGCGACTGCCATTCCGCGACGCGTGTTGCGTGATCGCATGCGTGCATTCCTCTCTGGGTTGTCAGCAGGTCCGTCTAGTCCGCGCGCCTTCAAACCCGCTCCGTCGAGGACGATGCAAACGTTTACGCGCGTGTCCGTCAAGGACTGCCGATCACGATTCTGTAACGCAGGTCACATTTCAATGGGAACGCTCCCATAACCGGATGATAGCCACACCACTCGGGGTCGCGCCGCAGGATCTCCGAGTTTGTTTCGAGCACATGACAGCCGGTCTGGGCCACCGCCGGGGCGCTCGGTCCGTCCGGCAGGGTGCTCCGATCGCCGCAGAACTTGCGGGCCGCACCCGGTTTCGGGTCACAACAGGGTGTTGCGGCCTCCTCCCATGACGAGGCCCCGGCCCCGAGATCCCGCTGCCGGTCTCAACCTTTCGGGCCCTTGGGTGCTCTTCTTCTCCTGACGGCACCGACAGCTCGGAGGGTGGAGACGTGACAGGCACGGAGCTCGGGTTCAGCGAGTTCATGGCCGCCCGGTGGGCGCCTCTCTACCGCACGGCGTACCTGCTGTGCGGCAACCCGCACGAGGCCGAGGACCTGCTGCAGGGTGCGCTCGCCCGCACCTGTGTGCGCTGGGACTCGATCCGCGACAAGGGAGCCGCCGACGCCTACGTACGCCGCGCGATGGTGCACGCCGCGTCGCGGCAGTGGGGCCGGCGCGGTCGCGAGGTCGTCACTGACGAGGTGCCCGACCTGGGACACCTCGGTGGGCTCGACGTGCGCGCCGACCACCTCGCGCTGTGGGCGGAGATCCGCAGGCTGCCGCCGCGGATGCGCGCCACCCTCGTGCTGCGGTACGTCGAGGACCTCACCGAGGCCGCCACCGCACACGAGCTGGGCTGCTCCGTCGGAGCCGTCAAGAGCCAGACCCACCACGCCCTGAAGCGGCTGCGCGCCGCGCTTCCCGACCTTCAGCTCGCCGAGGAGAAGTCATGACCGACACCGAGATCCGCGCAGCCCTGACCGAGGTCCGCGACGCCGTCGTGGTCCCGCCCGTCGACCGGCTCGCCTTCGAGCGGCGCGTCCGCACCGAGCGGCGCCGTCGTACGACGGGCCGGACCCTCGGCGCGAGTGCGGCGGCCGCGGTCGTCGTCGCTGGCGCCGCTCTGTGGGCGGTGCAGTCCCGGGGGCCGGAGGCTCCCGACCCGACGCCGGCCGCGGTCGATCCGACGCCGACCTCGCCGCAGCTCGCGGTGGTCACGCTCGAGGGCCAGCTCGTCAGCATCGACCCGACGGGCACCGGCAGCCACGCGCCGGGCATCGTGATCGAGCAGGTGCTCGGTCGCACCCGCGACGGAGTCGCGGTGCTGCGCCAGTCCTCGCCGGGCAGTCGGGTGACCGTGGTCCCGATGGAGTCGGACGGTGAGCTGGGCCGGGACCGGTCCACGTGGACGGAGTACGGCGGCCCGGACGTCACGCAGGCCTGGCTGTCCGCCGACGGCACGACGATCTCGACCGAGGAGCTGGACGGCACCCTCCGGGTGCGCACCATCGGCTCGGCGGACGACACGGTCGTCGCCCACCTCGCCGTCGGGGCGCAGGTCGCGGCCGCGGACGGCGAGCGCTGGGTCGAGCGACTCGGGGACGACACCCTGCGCCTGCACACCGGGAGTGCCGCCCACGACCTCGAGGTGAGCGGGTCGCCGGCCGCGGTGGGCATCGTCCAGGTCGCAGGTCCGACCGTGGCCGTGCACACGCGCCGCGGGGTGGACCTCTTCTCCGCCGACGACGGCACCCGGCTGGCCGTGGATCCCGACGGCGAGGCGGGGGCGCTGTCGCGCGACGGTCGCCTCTACGCGGCCGCCGGCAGCGACACGGCCTCCGTCACCGACCTCGGCACCGGCACCGTCGTCCGCCTCCGCGGTCTCGACGGCACGCCGCTCGACGCCTCGGTGCCGGTGCGCTGGCAGGACCGGGACCACTTCCTGGTCGTCGGCACCGACGCCGTCCGGACCGGCAACCACATCCTGTGGGACTGCTCCTACGCGCTGCGCCGGTGCACCGAGCGGTACGACGACCCGACGGGCTCGCTCGGGCTGCCTACGAGCTGACGTCCTCGGGGGTGAACGCCCGCGGTTCGACGAGCACGATCCAGTTGCCCGAGTTGTCACGGCACAGCGCCTCGACGCCGTACGGCCGTTCTTCGGGCTTCTGGAGGAACTCGACACCCTTCGCGCTGAGCTCCTCGTAGGTCTTCTGGCAGTCGTCGACGCTCATCCCGAGACCGTTGAGGCCGCCGTCGGCCTGGGCGCGGTTCATCGCCTCGACCAGCTCGGCCGAGAACGGCGGGCCGGCCACGGTGAGGTGGACGGAGAGCTCGGGCTGGTTGGGGTGGTTGACGGTGCACCAGCGGTAGCCGTCGCCGAGGGTGATGTCGTCCTTGAGGTCGAAGCCGAGCACGTCGACGTAGAAGTCACGGGAGGCGTCGATGTCCTGGACGAAGACCGACGCGATGGCGATGTGGGTGATCATGCGACCACGCTAGGAGCCGGTGACCTCGCCTGGCTTCTCCTGCCTTGCGCGTTCCTGGCCGGACCGTTCGGCCAGGCCCCACTGGAAGATGTAGCAACCGGGGATGCGCGGGGCGCCGTCCGCGGCCCACCGCCGCTGGAACTCGCTGGGGCTCTCGCCGACCAGGGCGCTGAACCGGGTGCTGAACGAGCCCAGGCTCGAGTAGCCGACCGCGTGGCAGACCTCGGTGACGGTCAGGTTGG
This sequence comes from Nocardioides sp. Root1257, assembly GCF_001425175.1. Classification (GTDB taxonomy): domain Bacteria; phylum Actinomycetota; class Actinomycetes; order Propionibacteriales; family Nocardioidaceae; genus Nocardioides. The sequence continues at coordinate 479,400 of NZ_LMDV01000008.1, forward strand.
TGGCGCGCAACAGGTCCTGGGCGCGCTCGACGCGCCGCTCGGAGAGGTACGCCGCGGGCGTGCGGCCGTACGTCGCCTTGAAGAGCCGCTGGAAGTGGAACTTGCTGAGCCCGGCGACCGCGCCGAGCGTCTCGAGGTCGAGCGGCTCGGTGTAGTGCCGGTCGATGTGGTCGCGGGCCTGCCGCAGGTGCACCAGGACGTCGCCGGGTGCACGCACCGGAGAGCTCATCGCCGGGCGACCAGCCGGTGCCGGAGCTGGGTCTCCCGGGCCAGCCGCGCGCTGTCGCGCTCACGGCGGGCCGCGACGACCGCGGCGAGGAAGGCCTCGGGCGGGGTGCCCGGTGGCGGCGCCGGCGCGACGTACTCGCTGACGGCGTGGGCGAGGCGCTCGCCGATCGCGGCCCGGGCGGCGGGGTCGATCTCCTGGCGCCCGAGGAACTGGCGCACGGCGAGGGCCAGGCCGGTCGGGAGCCGGGCCATGTCCGCCTGGGCGGCCCAGGCGGCCAGCGGCGGCGGCATCGCCGCCGGTGGCGCGAGGCTGAGCCGCACCCGGTCGCGCACGACGTACGTGCCGGCGGCGTAGTCGCCGAGCCGCTTGCCGCGGGAGCTGAGGAGGGCCGAGAAGAACGCCGGTGCACCGAAGAACAGGTAGATCTCGACGACCCCGACCAGCGCTCGGACGAACGCGTGCTGGAAGGAGATCGGGCCCGCGTCGTCGCGGACGGTGCGCAGGCCGAGGGCCAGCTTGCCCAGCGACTTGCCGTGCGTCAGCGTCTCGATCGCCGTGGGGAAGACGAGCCAGGACACGATGACCGAGGCCAGCATCGCGACGGAGATCAGCGCGGCATCCGCCTGGAGGGCTGCGATGACCAGACCCAGCACGAGCCCGATGAGCAGGCTGAACGTGACGACGACGTCGATCAGCCCGGAGGCGATCCGGGTGCCGAGGCTGGCGGGGGGCAGGTCGAGCGCCACCGCCTCGCCGGTCACGAGGTCGTCGGTGGTGAGCGTCGCGAACTCCGGTGTCGCCATCGTCGGTGAGTCTAGGGTCGGGGCATGGACCTCGACGCGTACGTCGCGGCGCACGTCGCCGAGTGGCGTCGGCTCGAGGACCTCTCGCGGCGCCGCCGGTTGTCGGGACCGGAGTCGGACGAGCTGGTCGAGCGCTACCAGCAGGTCGCGACCCACCTGTCCGTGGTCCGTACGTCGGCGCCGGACGCCCACGTCGTCGCCTACCTGTCCACGCTGCTCGCGCGCGCCCGCAACCGCGCGTCCGGGACCCGCACCAGCACCTGGCGCGGGGTGCGCGGCTTCTTCGTGGACCGGTTCCCGGCGGCGCTCTTCCGGCTGCGCTGGTGGTGGCTCGGCACGCTCGCCGCCAACGTGGTCGTGACCGGCGTGATGATGCTGTGGCTGCTCGGCCACCCCGACGTCGAGCAGAGCCTGCTCTCGCCCGAGCAGGTGGACCAGCTGGTCAGCCACGACTTCGAGGACTACTACTCCGAGTACGCCGCCAGTCACTTCGCGGCGCAGGTGTGGGTCAACAACGCCTGGGTGGCCGCGCTCTGCATCGCGCTCGGCGTGCTCGGGCTGCCGGTGATCTACCTGCTCTTCTCCAACATCGCCAACCTCGCGATCATCGGCTCGATCATGATCCGCCACGACCACGGCGCGCACTTCTGGGGGCTGATCCTCCCGCACGGCCTGCTCGAGCTGACCGCGGTCTTCGTCGCGGGCGGCACCGGGCTCAGGCTCTTCTGGTCGTGGGTCGAACCCGGGGCGCTGACGCGCACCCACTCCCTGGCCCGGGAGGGCCGGACCGCCGGCACGATCGCTCTCGGCCTGGTCGCGGTGCTGCTCGTCAGCGGCATCATCGAGGCCTTCGTGACGCCGTCGGGCCTGCCGACCTGGGCGCGCATCGGCATCGGCCTGCTGGCCGAGGGCGTCTTCTTCGCCTACGTCTTCGTCCTCGGCCGCGACGCCGCCCGCCGCGGCCAGACCGGCGACCTCGACGCCGTCCTCCTCGAGGACCGCGTCGCCACCCAAGCCTGACGGTTGAGTCGAGACTTCTGACGCTTCAATCGAGAGTTTCGTCCGTCGAGTCCGGACTCTGGAGACCAGAACTCCGGACTCAACCGTCAGAAGTCTCGATTCGACGTGGCGGCTAGAGAAGCCCGCGGGCCTTCAGCGACAGGTAGTGGTCGGCGAGAGCGGGGGGCAGGTCGTCCGCGTCGACCACGTCGACGCCGAGCGTGCGCAGCAGGTCGGCGGTGTAGCGCCGACGTCCGATCACCTGCTCGGCGGCCGCGGCGTCGTACACCTCGTCGAGGCTCGTGCGGGTGCCGGAGAGCTGCTCCAGCTCGGGGTCGCGCACCGACGCGAGCACCACCCGGTGGTGCCGGGTCAGCACGGCGAGCACGGGGAGCAGCCCCTCGTCCACGGCCGAGGGCTCCAGCGGCGTCAGCAGTACGACGAGCGCGCGCTGCCGCCCCAGCCCGTTGACCGCGCCCGCGAGCGTGTCCCAGTCGGCCTCGGCGATCACCGGGTCCAGCTCGGCCATCGCCTCCAGGAGGCGCGCGGCGATGTCGCGGTCGCCGGCGAAGCGGAGCCGGCGGCGGACCCGACGGTCGCCGGCCACGAAGTCGACCCGGTCGCCGGCCCGGGTCGCGAGCGAGGCGAGCAGCAGGGCGGCGTCCATCGCCGAGTCGAGCCGGGGTACGTCGCCGATCCGGCCCGCCGACGTACGCGACGTGTCGAGCACCAGCACCACCCGGCGGTCGCGCTCCGGCTGCCAGGTGCGGACGACGACGCTGCGGCTCCGGGCGCTGGCTCGCCAGTCGATGGAGCGTACGTCGTCGCCCCGGACGTACTCGCGCAGCGAGTCGAACTCGGTGCCCTGTCCGCGCACCCGGATCGCGGCGCGGCCGTCCAGGTCACGCAGCCGGGCCAGGYGGCTGGGCAGGTGCTTGCGCGAGTCGAAGGGCGGCAGTGCCCGGACGCTGCCCTCGACGACCCGGGTGCGCTGCCGGGCCGCGAGCCCGAGCGGCCCGCGCAGCCGCACGGTCACGCCGATCGCGCGCAGGTCGCCGCGGCGCTGGGGGAGCAGCGGCGTCGTCAGGACGACCCGGTCGCCCGGCGGCAGCGAGAGTCGGTGCCGGTTGGGACCGGCGCCGGCGGTCGGCTGCCACGCGTCGCGTACGACGCCGTGCAGCCCTCGACGCGATGCGTTGGTCGCCACCAGCGCGGTCGAGGTCGGCTCGCCGAGCCGGACCGCCCCGACCGGCGGGCGCGTGAGCGTCAGCGTCGCGGGCGACGGAGCGAGCAGCAGGTCGGCGCCGACCAGGAGCAGCACGGCCAGCACCCACAGCCACACCGTGCTCATCTCGGGGCGCAGCAGCACCGCTCCCACCCCCAGGAGGAGCAGCAGCGGGACGCGTCCGGAGATCGACACCGCTACCTCGGCACCGGCACCGAGCCGAGCGCGGAGGCCAGCACCTGCGCGACGTCGACGCCCTCGAGCTCCGCTTCGGGACGCAGCCCGAGCCGGTGCACGAGGGTCGCGTGCGCGAGCGACTTCACGTCGTCCGGCGTCACGAAGTCGCGGCCGGTGAGCCAGGCCCACGCCCGTGCCGAGCGCAGCAGCGCCGTGGCGCCGCGGGGGCTGACACCGAGGCTGAGCGACGGCGACTCCCGGGTCGCGCGGGCGATGTCGACGATGTAGCCGGCCACCTCGGGGCTGACCTGCACCTGGCCCACCGCCGCCCGGCCGGCCGCGATGTCGTCGGCTCCCGCCACCGGTCGTACGCCGGCGCCCGCGACGTCGCGCGGGTCGAACCCGGCCGCGTGGCGACGCAGGATCTCCAGCTCGCTCGCGCGGTCCGGCACGGGCAGCACCACCTTGAGCAGGAAGCGGTCGAGCTGCGCCTCGGGGAGCGGGTAGGTGCCCTCGTACTCGACCGGGTTCTGGGTCGCGGCCACCAGGAACGGCGCCGGCAGCGGCCGCGACACCCCGTCGACGGAGACCTGGCCCTCCTCCATCGCCTCGAGCAGGGCGGACTGCGTCTTCGGCGGCGTCCGGTTGATCTCGTCGGCCAGCAGCAGGTTCGTGAAGAGCGGCCCCTCGCGGAAGCTGAGCTCGCCCTGCCGGCTGTCGATCACCATCGAGCCGGTGATGTCGCCGGGCATCAGGTCGGGCGTGAACTGCACGCGCCGGGTGTCCACGGAGAGCGCGCCGGCGAGGGTCCGCACGAGCAGCGTCTTGGCGACCCCGGGCACCCCCTCCATCAGCACGTGGCCGCCGCAGAGCAGCGCGACGAGCAGGCCGGAGACCGCGGCGTCCTGGCCGACGACGGCCTTCGCGACCTCGGTGCGCACGGCGGCCAGGCGCTCGCGGGCGTCGTTGCCGGTGGGGGACTCGCTCATGGGCGGCGTACCTCTTTCTCGAGCTCGGCCAGCTGGTCGGCCAGCGTGATCAGGTCGTGGTCGGTGGTGGGTGCGGGTGCGTGCGGCCCGAGCAGGGCATCGACCTCGGCGACCGGGCGACCGGTGTGCCGCGCGACGTCGCGGACCAGTGCCTCCGGGTCCGGGTGTGCCCCGAGACGGAGCAGCTCCGTCGCCCGCCCGCGAGCGGCCGCGCGCAGCACGGTGGCGGCGTGCGCTCGGTCGCCGGCCTTGCGGTAGAGCCGGCCGCGGCTGCGGGTGGTCTCGATGGCCTTCACGGCGACCGGCAGCGGCTCGATCGCGAGCGGGCCCAGCCGTCGCGCACGCCAGACGAGCAGGCCGAGCGTGGCGACCGCGACCAGCCACAGGGCCGGGCGCAGCCAGGGCGGCAGCAGCGTCGAGACGCTGACCCCGTCGTCTCCGACCAGGTCGTCGAGCGACGGGACGTACCAGACCAGCCGGTCGGACCGGCCGAGCAGGCGCAGCCCGACGGCCGCGTTGTCGGCGTGCAGGACCTGGTCGTTGCGCAGCGCGTCGCCGGCACCGAGGAGCACGGTCCCCGGTCGCGGCTCGACGAGCAGGGCGCCGTCGTCGGTCGGGAAGCACCCGTCGTCGACCGCGTAGGCGAGCGCGCGGTCGACGTCGATCGTCAGGCCGGCGTACGTCGGGTCCGCGCAGCCCGACTCGACCGGGTCCTCCAGGGCGAGGCTGCTCGGGAGCTCGGTGACGCCGAGGGCGTCGGTCGTGCCCGGGCCGGGCTCGACGACCACCAGTCGACCGGGCGCCGCGTCGTCGAGCAGGCGGTCGGTGGTGCTCCGCCCCAGCAGATCCGCCGAGGTGACGAGCACGGTCGTGTCGCCGTCGACGCCGGCGGCATCGAGGGCGTCGGCACTGCGGACCACGGTCAGGTCGACGCCCTGGTCGTCGAGCACCCGGGCCAGGGCCTGGGCGCCGTTCGGGCCCGGGTTGTCGGGGTCGAGCGCCGCGGTGCGGCCCGAGTCCTGACCGGCGAGCACGATCGCCGTGACCACCGCGGCGACCAGGCCGCCGGCGACCAGCAGCGTCGACCCGCTCGGACGTCGGCGGGCGGTGCGCTCGAGGGTGGGCGCGCTCATCGGTGCCCCGCGAGCGCGTCGTCGAGCGCCAGGACGTCGGCGGCCTGGTCGCGCGTGGCCGGCCGGTCGCCGTACCGGACGGCGTCGAAGAGGGCCGCGCTGCTGGCCACCGGGGCCTGCTGGTCGGGGTACGTCGTGGCGAGCGCGCCGGCGACCTCGCGGGCCGTGGCGCCGGGTCGGTCGTCCAGCCGGCCGCGCTCGACCTGGCGGACGGTCAGCGCGCGGAACCCGTCGACCAGGGCTGCCGCGTTGCGGCCCTCGGCGAGCGCCCGCTCCGCCGCGTCCCGCAGCTGGTCGGCGGTGACCGTCGCGTCCTCGACCACCGGGCCGGGCCGACCCGCCGCGCGCGCCGTACGACGGACCCGCGACAGCAGCCAGGCGAGTCCGACACCGAGCAGCAGGAAGGCGACGATGGCGGCGAACGTCGACAACGGCGGTGCCTTCGCGGCCGAGTCGATCAGCCCGTTGAGGAGTCCGTCGAGCCAGTCGAGCACCCGCAGGAAGAGGTTGGTGTCGTGGTACTCCGGGTGCGCCAGCTCGCGCCGGAGGAGGGAGTGCGCCTCCTCCGAGGACGGGTCGAGCGGCGGCGTGATCACGACGCGGTGATCCCCGCCTGCGCCATCAGCTCGACGTCGTACGCCTCCTTGCGCATCCGCTGGTCGAGGTACTGCAGCGAGCTGACCGCGGAGGTGAACGGCGCGACGAAGGCCGTCGCCAGCACGGTGCCGAGCGCGTTGACCGTGACCAGGATCAGCACGGCCGCGCCCTCGTCGGAGACCGCGAGGCTCGCCAACGGGCCGACGATGGCGAACGGGATGGTGATGATCGAGGAGGCCACCGACGTGACGACGACGGTGAGCAGGGCGATCCCGAAGGTCCGCCAGAACTGCCGGCGGGTCAGCCGGTAGCCGCGGCCGATCGCCGCGAAGACGCCGAGCCGCTCCACCATCAGCGCGGGCACGGGCAGGTAGGTGACCCGGATCCAGATCCACCAGGTCGCCGCGACGATCACCGGTGCGGTGACGACGAACCACACGAGCACGGGGACCCACGAGCTCGCGACGACGACCACGACGACCGACAGGAGGGCGTAGACGCCGAAGAGCCCGACCCAGACCAGCCCGATGATCGCGGTCAGGCCGAGCAGCCGCCAGCGCGAGCCGCGCGTCGCCGCCCACGCCTCGCCGAGGGACAGGCGGCGGCCGATCGCGGCGGCGGCGGTGACGTGGGCGACCATCCCGGTCACGAAGATCAGGCCGACGTACTGGAGGACGGAGCCGACGATGGTCGTGGCGTACAGCGCGCCGACGCCGACCAGGTCGGCGGAGTCCTCGCCGAACGTGTCCCCGGAGAGGTCGACGAGCGAGGTCACGACCGCGGTGACGAGCACCGGGATGGCCATCGCGATCGCGGCCACCAGCACGGCCGACCCGACGGTCGCCTTCGGGTTGAAGCGGATGATCCGGAACGCTGCGTCGTAGAAGTCGCCCAGTCCGAGTGGGCGCAGCGGCATCGCGCCCGGCTTGTGGGCCGCGCCCAGCATCCCGGGCGCCCACTGCGGAGGTGGCGGGCCGGCGCCGTACCCCGGAGGCGGTCCCCACGCCGAGGGCGCCGGCTGCGGAGGTGGGGCCCAGCCGGGTGGGGGAGGCTCGACGGGGCCGCCGCCCGGCGGTGGGAACGGCTGGCTGCCCGACATGGGCACATCCTGTCAGGGCCGCCGGGGATCAGTGCCCCGTCTGCTGCGGCACGGCGTGGCTGGGCAGCACGCACGCGGCGTCCAGGCCGAGCACGTGGTTGAGCCGGCCGAACGCCAGCCACGAGCCGAGGCACATGGAGATCTCGACGATCTCCCGGTCGGAGTAGTGCTGCTTCATCCGGGTCCAGAAGCCGTCGTCGAGCCCGTGGTGGTCGAGCGCGTACCGCTCGGCGTACTCCGCGGCCAGGCGGGTGCGGTCGTCGAAGCTCGGCGTCGTGCGCCACGCGGTCACCGCGTCGGCGAAGGTGTCCTCGACCGTCGCCCCGTCCCGCTCGGTGCGCCAGTCCTGGCAGAAGAGGCAGCCGTTGATCTGCGCGATCCGCAGCCGGGCGGCCTCGAACTCCCGCAGGCCGAGGGTGGTGTGCTCGTAGACGCTGCCCGCGAACTTCGAGGCGGCGATGCCGATGCCGGGCACCATCTCCCCCCACACGTACATGATCGGGTCCTTGTCCTCGGGCAGGTCGATGATCACGGTGTGCTCCTTCCGATGCGGCCGTGCGCGGGGGTGAGAGGTACGTCGAGCCCGCCGTACAGGCCGGGCTCGGCGGCGGTCAGCCACGGGATGGCGTTGACCAGGCGGTTGGCGGCCGTGGCGTTGCCGCCCGCGGCCCGGTTGTCGCCCTCGTCGGTGGCCTCCAGGCTCACCTCGATCCGGGGACGACCCTCGATCACGACCCGGTGCGCGCCGGCGCCGCCGTCGGGAGGCAGTGGCCAGTCCGGGGCGCAGGCGGGGGAGATGCGGGTGACGTGCTCGACCACGATGCGGGGCACGCCGTCGACGACGCCCTGGACCTCGAAGCGCAGCGCGCCCTGCGTGCCCGCCTCGAAGGTCCCCATCGCGTTCGTGACGTCGGTGTCCAGGGGACGGCGCTCGAGCGTCTCGCGGATCTCGTCCAGCTCGACCCCCAGCGCGCGGGCGATCATCCGCACCTGGCCGCCCCAGACCATCGTCGGCACGCCGGGCGACACCATGGGCGGCTCGTAGTCCATCGGCTGGCCCATGCCGACCAGCAGCCGCACGGAGTCCGGCTGGTCGTACGTCGAGTAGTCGAAGATCTCCTGGCAGCGCACCTCGTCGATCGTGCCGGCGACGCCGGAGATCAGGGCGGGCAGCACGTCGTTGCCCCAGCCGGGGTCGACCCCGCTCGCGAAGAGGGCGCTGGCCCCCTCCTTCGCGGCGTCGAGCAGCGGCCCGGTGAGCTCCGGCGGCGCGCTGCGGTGGTCGTAGAGGGCGTAGAGCGCCGGCGTCACGACCACGGCGCCGCGCCGCAGGCAGCGCTGGACGTCGGCGGCCGCGGCATCGGGCCGGATGTCGCCGGACGCCGTGTAGGCGACGGCACCGGCACCGCCGAGTGTGGCCAGGGCCGCCTCGACGTCGGTCGTCGCGGCCACCCCGAGGGCCCGGTCGAGCCCCGCCAGCTCACCCGCGTCGCGACCGACCTTCGCGGGGGAGGAGACGACGACGGCGGCGAGCTCGAGCTCGGGGTGCGCGTCGATCGAGCGGATCGCCGCGCGGCCCATGTTGCCGGTTCCCCAGACGGCCACGGGTACCCTGGCGCCGACGCGGGCGGCCGGGTAGAACGTGTTCTCGTCCTGCATGTGGGGACGATAGCCGAACTGGTCGGGTTTCGAGACGCGTCGCGAGCCCCGCGCTGGCGCGCGTGCCTCGCCGACGCTCCTCAACCTCCCCGGCTGAGCGCGGTCTCCTCGCAGGCTCGGAGTCCCCGGCCGGTGAATTTGGCGTGGTGGGAGATCTCTGTCAAGATAGTTCGGTTGCTTCGGTGGGTTGCCGGGGTGCACCGCACATCTTGACTTCTGAATCGCGTCTCTAGGACTTGTTCAGTGCTTGGCGTGTGTGGCCGCACCGAACCTGGAGACCCGATCTGCCTGACGAACCGTCGGGCGCCACCAACACCAAGTGCGAGATCCCGGTCTCGTGTTGTGCTCACCAGCACGACACGCCCGACCGCGGGGGTCGGAGCAGGCGGGGTGGACAGCAGCAGGGAGGGGCCGACTCAAGCCGGAGGACGCCTCGGAACACGCACGCGGTACAGATCGAGAAGGACGAGAGAGACCTATGGCGGGACAGAAGATCCGCATCAGGCTCAAGGCCTATGACCACGAGGTGATCGACACCTCGGCGCGCAAGATCGTGGACACGGTCACCCGTACGGGTGCCAAGGTCGCCGGCCCGGTGCCGCTGCCGACCGAGAAGAACGTGTACTGCGTCATCCGCTCGCCCCACAAGTACAAGGACTCCCGCGAGCACTTCGAGATGCGCACCCACAAGCGCCTCATCGACATCATCGACCCCACCCCGAAGACGGTTGACTCGCTGATGCGTCTCGACCTGCCCGCCGGTGTGGACATCGAGATCAAGCTCTGAGGTCGAGGACATGACTTTCGAACGCAATGTGAAGGGGCTGCTGGGCACCAAGCTCGGCATGACCCAGGTCTGGGACGAGAACAACAAGGTCGTCCCCGTGACCGTCATCGACGCCGGCGCCAACGTGGTGACCCTCGTCCGCACGCCCACCGTCGACGGCTACAACGCCGTCCAGGTCGGCTACGGCGAGATCGAGGGCCGCAAGGTGAACAAGCCGCAGGCCGGCCAGTTCACCAAGGCGGGCACCACCCCCCGCCGTCACATCGTCGAGATCCGCACCGCCCTCGCGACCGACTACACGGTCGGCCAGGAGCTGCCCGTCGACACCTTCGCCGCCGGCGAGGAGATCGACGTGACCGGCACCAGCAAGGGCAAGGGTTTCGCGGGTGTCATGAAGCTGCACGGCTTCCACGGCGTCTCCGCGTCCCACGGCGCGCACCGCAACCACCGCAAGCCCGGCTCGATCGGCGCCTGCGCGACCCCCGGTCGCGTCTTCAAGGGCACCCGTATGGCCGGCCGGATGGGTTCCGACACCGTGACCACGCAGAACATCACCGTCCACGCCGTCGACGTCGAGAAGGGCCTGATCCTCCTCAAGGGTGCCGTCCCCGGCCCCCGGGGTGGGCTCGTCGTCCTCCGCACGGCCGCCAAGAAGTCGCAGGAGGTCTGAGCATGCCGAACACTGACAAGACGGCCACTGAGAAGCCCGCGGCGAAGAAGACTGCCGCGAAGAAGACCACTGCGAAGAAGGCCGCCGCGCCCAAGAAGGCCAGCGTCGACCTGCCCGCCGAGATCTTCGACGTCGAGGTCAACATCCCGCTGATCCACCAGGTCGTCGTCGCCCAGCAGGCCGCGGCCCGCCAGGGCACGCACTCGACCAAGCGTCGCGGCGAGGTCCGCGGCGGTGGCCGCAAGCCCTACAAGCAGAAGGGCACCGGTCGCGCCCGTCAGGGCTCGACCCGCGCGCCGCAGTTCGCCGGCGGTGGCATCGTCCACGGCCCGAAGCCGCGTGACTACGACCAGCGCACCCCCAAGAAGATGAAGGCCGCCGCCCTGCGTGGCGCCCTCTCCGACCGGGCCCGCAACGACCGCGTCCACGTCGTCGACTCGCTGGTGAGCACCGAGGCCCCGTCGACCAAGGCGGCCATCGCCGCGCTGGCGACCCTCTCGGAGCGCGTCAACTTCCTGGTCGTGCTCGAGCGCACCGACTCGGTCACCTGGCTCTCGCTGCGCAACGCGCCCGAGGTGCACATCGTGGCGGTCGACCAGCTCAACACGTACGACGTGCTGGCCTCCGACGACGTCGTCTTCACCCAGGGTGCTTTCGACGCGCTGGTCAACGGCGGCAAGACCACTGAGGAGGATGCCAAGTGAGCACCCTGCACAAGGACCACCGCGACGTCCTGCTCGCGCCGGTCGTGTCCGAGAAGAGCTACTCGCTCCTCGACGCGAACAAGTACACCTTCCTGGTGCACCCGGACGCGAACAAGACCGAGATCAAGATCGCGGTCGAGAAGATTTTCAACGTCAAGGTGACCGCGGTCAACACGCTGAACCGCCCCGGCAAGACGCGGCGTACCCGCAACGGCCTGGGCAAGCGCAAGGACACGAAGCGGGCGATCGTCAGCCTCGCCGAGGGCGACCGGATCGACATCTTCGGAGGCCCGGTCTCCTGACCGGCGCGGACTAGAGGACTGAAGACACATGGCTATCCGTAAGTACAAGCCGACCACCCCGGGCCGTCGCGGCTCGTCGGTCGCCGACTTCGTCGAGATCACCCGGACCACTCCGGAGAAGTCGCTGACGCGTCCGCTGCCCAAGAAGGGCGGCCGCAACAACCAGGGCCGGATCACCACCCGGCACCAGGGTGGCGGTCACAAGCGTGCCTACCGCGTCATCGACTTCCGTCGCTACGACAAGGACGGCGTGCCGGCCAAGGTCGCGCACATCGAGTACGACCCGAACCGCACCGCGCGCATCGCGCTGCTGCACTACGCCGACGGCGAGAAGCGCTACATCATCGCGCCGAAGGACCTGACGCAGGGCACGCCGGTCGAGTCGGGTCCCAACGCCGACATCAAGCCGGGCAACAACCTGCCGCTGCGCAACATCCCCGTCGGTACGACGATCCACTGCGTGGAGCTGCGTCCCGGTGGCGGTGCCAAGATGGCTCGCTCCGCTGGCAACAGCGCCCAGCTGGTCGCCCGCGAGGGCTCGCGCGCCACGCTGCGTCTGCCCTCGGGCGAGATGCGGTTCGTCGACGTGCGCTGCCGCGCCACCATCGGTGAGGTCGGCAACGCCGAGCAGTCGAACATCAACTGGGGCAAGGCCGGCCGGATGCGCTGGAAGGGCAAGCGCCCGACCGTTCGCGGTGTCGTCATGAACCCGGTCGACCACCCGCACGGTGGTGGCGAGGGCAAGACCTCCGGTGGCCGTCACCCGGTCTCCCCGTGGGGCAAGCCCGAGGGCCGTACGCGCAAGCGCAAGGCCTCTGACTCCCAGATCATCCGTCGCCGCAAGTCCGGCAAGGGTAGGAAGTAACTGAGATGCCTCGCAGCCTGAAGAAGGGCCCCTTCATCGACGACCACCTTCAGAAGAAGGTCGACGCCGAGAACGCCAAGGGCTCACACAACGTCATCAAGACGTGGTCGCGCCGTTCCATGATCATCCCGGACATGATCGGTCACACGATCGCGGTCCACGACGGTCGCAAGCACGTCCCGGTCTTCGTGACCGACGCGATGGTCGGCCACAAGCTCGGGGAGTTCGCTCCCACCCGCACCTACCGCGGGCACGTCAAGGAAGACCGGAAGGGGCGTCGTCGATGAGCACCACCGAGCGTCAGCGCACCAGCGCCCGCCGCGACTCGCTGCTCGGCGACCAGCCCGGAGCCTTCGCGAGCGCCCGCTTCGTGCGGATCACGCCGATGAAGGCCCGCCGTGTCGTCGACATGGTCCGGGGCATGTCGGTCGAGGAGGCTCGCCCGCTGCTGCAGTTCGCGCCGCAGGCCGCCGCCGAGACCGTCCTGAAGGTGCTGAACAGCGCCGTCGCGAATGCTGAGACCACCGAGGGCCTCGCCACGAACGACCTGGTCGTCTCCGTGGCGCAGGTCGACGAGGGTCCGACGATGAAGCGGTGGCGTCCGCGTGCGCAGGGTCGTGCGACCCGGATCAACAAGCGCACCAGCCACATCACGCTGGTCGTCCAGCCGGCCGACGTCGTCGCTGCGGCGAAGACGGCCCCCAAGAAGAGGAAGAGTGCCTGATGGGCCAGAAGATCAACCCGAACGGCTTCCGCTTGGGCATCTCGACGGACCACAAGAGCCGTTGGTACGCCGACAAGCTCTACAAGTCGTACGTCGGCGAGGACGTCGCCATCCGCAAGCTGCTCTCCAAGGGCATGGAGCGGGCCGGCATCGCCAAGGTCGAGATCGAGCGCACCCGTGACCGCGTCCGCGTGGACATCCACACGGCCCGTCCGGGCATCGTCATCGGTCGCCGTGGCGCCGAGGCCGACCGCATCCGCGGCGAGCTCGAGAAGCTCACCGGCAAGCAGGTGCAGCTGAACATCCTCGAGGTCAAGAACCCCGAGATCGACGCGCAGCTGGTCGCCCAGGGCGTCGCCGAGCAGCTCACCGGTCGCGTGCAGTTCCGTCGCGCCATGCGCAAGGCCATGCAGACCTCGATGCGGTCCGGTGCCAAGGGCATCCGGATCCAGTGCTCCGGCCGCCTCAACGGCGCCGAGATGTCGCGCACCGAGTTCTACCGCGAGGGTCGCGTCCCGCTGCACACGCTGCGTGCCGACATCGACTACGGCTTCTACGAGGCCAAGACCACCTTCGGCCGCATCGGCGTGAAGGTCTGGATCTACAAGGGCGAGGTCGCCGGCACCCGTGCCGAGCGTCAGGCCCAGGCCGCCGCCCGCGCCGGTGTCCCCGGTCGCAGTGGTCGCCCGCAGCGTGACGGTGCCCGCGGTGGCGAGCGCCCGACCCGCGGCACCCGGTCCGACCGCCCGACGCGTGCGGACCGCGGCGACGCCGCTCCCGCCGCCGAGGCTCCGGCCGAGGCCGCGGCCCCCGCCGCTGAGACCCCGAAGGAGGCCTGAGCCATGTTGATGCCCCGTCGTGTCAAGCACCGCAAGCAGCACCACCCCAAGCGGACGGGTGCGGCCAAGGGTGGCACGAAGCTCGCCTTCGGCGACTTCGGCATCCAGGCGGTCGAGGGTCACTACGTGACGAACCGGCAGATCGAGTCGGCCCGTATCGCGATGACCCGCCACATCAAGCGTGGCGGCAAGGTCTGGATCAACATCTACCCGGACCGCCCGCTGACCAAGAAGCCTGCCGAGACCCGCATGGGCTCCGGCAAGGGTTCCCCGGAATGGTGGATCGCCAACGTGAAGCCCGGCCGTGTCATGTTCGAACTCTCCGGCGTCGACGAGACGGTTGCCCGCGAGGCCATGCGCCGCGCGATGCACAAGCTCCCGATGAAGTGCCGGTTCGTCTCCCGTGAGGCAGGTGAATTCTGATGGCAGTCAAGTCTCACGAGCTCGACGACCTGAACGCTCTGGACCTCGAGTCCAAGCTGCGCGAAGCCAAGGAGGAGCTCTTCAACCTCCGTTTCCAGGCGGCCACCGGCCAGCTGGAGAGCCACGGCCGTCTGCGGACGGTCAAGAAGGACATCGCCCGGATCTACACCGTGGTGCGTGAGCGCGAGCTCGGCATCCGGCCGACCCCGGGTCAGGACAGCAGCAACGAGGATGGTGACGCATGAGCGAGCAGACCGCTGAGCGGAACGCCCGCAAGACCCGCGAGGGCCTGGTCGTCTCCGACAAGATGGACAAGACCGTGGTCGTGTCCGTCGAGGACCGCGTCAAGCACGCCATGTACGGCAAGGTCCTTCGCCGGACCAGCAAGTACAAGGCGCACGACGAGAACAACGAGTGCGGCATCGGCGACCGCGTGCTCCTCATGGAGACCCGCCCGCTGTCGGCCACCAAGCGCTGGCGCGTCGTCGAGATCCTCGAGAAGGCCAAGTAATCCACCCGTTCGGCCAGGCTCGTCGTCTCTGAGACGTCGAGAACCGGCACGACAACCAGGAGAAATCAATGATTCAGCAGGAGTCGCGACTCAAGGTCGCCGACAACACCGGTGCGAAGGAGATCCTCTGCATCCGTGTTCTCGGTGGCTCGGGTCGTCGCTACGCCGGCATCGGTGACGTCATTGTCGCCACCGTCAAGGACGCGATCCCCGGTGGCAACGTGAAGAAGGGCGACGTCGTCAAGGCCGTCGTCGTTCGCACGGTCAAGGAGCGTCGCCGCCCGGACGGTTCGTACATCCGCTTCGACGAGAACGCCGCCGTCATCCTCAAGACGGACGGCGAGCCGCGAGGCACCCGCATTTTCGGCCCCGTGGGCCGCGAGCTGCGCGAGAAGAAGTTCATGAAGATCATCTCGCTCGCACCGGAGGTGCTCTGACTCATGGGCAAGAACAGCGTGAACATCAGGAAGGGCGACACCGTCAAGGTGATCGCCGGCAAGGACAAGGGCGCCGAGGGCAAGGTCATCCAGGTGCTCCGTGAGGAGCAGCGGGTGATCGTCGAGGGTGTCAACCGCATCAAGCGGCACACCAAGGTCGTCAACCAGGGCGGCCGCGCCGGCACCACCGGCGGCATCATCACCGCCGAGGCCCCGATCCACATCTCGAACGTGATGCTCGTCGACGGCGACGGCGTGACCCGGATCGGCTTCCGCCGCGACGAGGTCACCAAGCGGCGTCCCGACGGCTCGACCTACCAGGCTGAGCGCAGCGTTCGCATCTCGCGCAAGACCGGTAAGGAAATCTGATGACCGAGACCATCAACGAGTCCGGCACCACCGCCTCCGCTGCGGTCACCCCGCGTCTGAAGACCCGCTACCGCGAGGAGATCCTCCCCGCGCTCAAGAGCGAGTTCGACATCGCGAACGTCATGCAGGTGCCCGGCCTGACCAAGATCGTGGTCAACATGGGTGTCGGCGAGGCCGCTCGCGACTCGAAGCTGATCGAGGGTGCCGTCAAGGACCTCACCGCGATCACCGGCCAGAAGCCGCTCGTGACCAAGGCTCGCAAGTCGATCGCGCAGTTCAAGCTGCGCGAGGGCATGCCGATCGGCGCGCACACCACGCTGCGCGGCGACCGGATGTGGGAGTTCCTGGACCGCCTGCTGTCGCTGGCGCTGCCCCGGATCCGTGACTTCCGCGGCCTGAACCCGAACCAGTTCGACGGTCGTGGCAACTACACCTTCGGTCTGACCGAGCAGGTCATGTTCCACGAGATCGACCAGGACCGGATCGACCGGTCGCGCGGTATGGACATCACCATCGTCACCACCGCCACCAACGACGAGCAGGGTCGCGCGCTGCTGAAGCAGCTCGGCTTCCCGTTCAAGGAGAACTGACATGGCGAAGACCGCTCTCAAGGTCAAGGCGGCCCGCAAGCCGAAGTTCGCGGTGCGTGGCTACACCCGCTGCCAGCGCTGCGGCCGGCCGAAGTCCGTCTACCGCAAGTTCGGCCTGTGCCGGATCTGCCTGCGGGAGATGGCCCACCGCGGCGAGCTCCCCGGCGTGACCAAGTCCTCCTGGTAATCACCTCTACACGTTGAAGGTCGCCCGACTGCTGGTCGGCGCGAAACCACGGCGAGAAAGAACCACATCATGACGATGACTGACCCGATCGCAGACATGCTCACTCGTCTGCGCAACGCCAACCAGGCGTACCACGACGCGGTTTCCATGCCGTACAGCAAGCTCAAGCAGGGTGTCGCCGACATCCTCAAGCAGGAGGGCTACATCACGTCGTACGACGTGGCGGAGCCCGCCGAGGGCGAGGTCGGCAAGACGCTGACCATCACGCTGAAGTACGGCCGCAACCGCGAGCGCTCCATCGCTGGCGTGCGCCGCATCAGCAAGCCCGGCCTGCGGGTCTACGCCAAGCACACGGGTCTCCCGAAGGTGCTCGGCGGCCTGGGCGTCGCGATCATCTCGACGAGCCAGGGCCTGCTGACCGACCGCCAGGCAAACCAGAAGGGCGTGGGTGGGGAAGTCCTCGCCTACGTCTGGTAACGACGAGACCGAGAAGGAGAACTAACAGCATGTCGCGTATTGGCAAGCTCCCCGTCGCGGTCCCGTCCGGTGTCGACATCGCGATCGACGGTCCGCTGGTGACGGTCAAGGGCCCCAAGGGCACCCTGTCCCACACCGTTGCGGCGCCGATCACGGTCGAGCAGGGCGAGGGCGTCCTCGACGTCAAGCGTCCCGACGACGAGCGTCAGAGCAAGGCTCTGCACGGCCTCACCCGGACCCTGGTCAACAACATGGTCGTGGGTGTGACCGAGGGCTACGAGAAGAAGCTCGAGATCGTGGGCGTGGGCTACCGCGTCCTGTCCAAGGGTCCGACCCAGCTGGAGTTCCAGCTCGGCTACTCGCACCCCATCACGTTCAACGCCCCCGAGGGCATCACCTTCACGGTGGAGGGCCCGACCAAGCTCGGTGTCCAGGGCATCGACAAGCAGCTGGTCGGCGAGGTCGCCGCCAACATCCGCAAGCTGCGCAAGCCGGAGCCCTACAAGGGCAAGGGCGTTCGCTACTCGGGTGAGCACATCCGCCGCAAGGTCGGAAAGGCTGGTAAGTGACCATGGCGATCTCGCTTTCGAACAACAAGCACACCGCAGCGCGCACGAAGTCGCGCCTGCGTCGCCAGGTCCGGGGACGCAAGAAGATCTCCGGCACCGCCGAGCGTCCGCGCCTGGTGGTCACCCGCTCGACGAAGCACATCACCGTCCAGGTCGTCGACGACCTGGTCGGCAAGACGCTGGCCTACGCCTCCACCATGGAGGCGGACCTGCGCGGCTTCGACGGCGACAAGACCGCGAAGGCCACGAAGGTCGGCGAGCTCGTCGCCGAGCGCGCCAAGTCGGCCGGCGTCGACTCGGTCGTCTTCGACCGGGCCGGCAACAAGTACCACGGTCGCATCGCGGCCCTGGCGGACGGCGCTCGCGCCGGCGGCCTGACCTTCTGATCGCGATAGATACGAAGTAGAGAGAAGAGGAAGTCTCATGAGCGGAGCCCAGCGCGGACAGCGTGGTGGCGGGCGCCAGGGGGGCCGTGACGACCGTCGCGGCGGCCAGGGTGCCGAGAAGACCGCCTACATCGAGCGCGTCGTCGCGATCAACCGTGTCGCCAAGGTCGTCAAGGGTGGTCGTCGCTTCAGCTTCACCGCCCTGGTGATCGTCGGTGACGGTGACGGTCTCGTCGGCGTCGGCTACGGCAAGGCCAAGGAAGTCCCGGCTGCGATCGCCAAGGGTGTCGAGGAGGCGAAGAAGAACTTCTTCCGCGTCCCCCGCATCCAGGGCACGATCCCGCACCCGGTCCAGGGCGAGAAGGCCGCAGGCGTCGTCATGCTGCGTCCGGCCGCTCCCGGTACCGGTGTGATCGCCGGTGGCCCCGTGCGCGCCGTGCTCGAGTGCGCCGGCATCCACGACATCCTGAGCAAGTCGCTCGGGTCGTCCAACCAGATCAACATCGTCCACGCGACGGTCGAGGCCCTGAAGATGCTGGAGCAGCCCGAGGCTGTCGCCGCTCGTCGTGGCCTGCCCGTCGAGCAGGTCACCCCGGCTGCGCTCCTCAAGGCGCGCGTCGAGGTCCCCGCGGGCGTCTCCGAGGAGGTGTCCCACTGATGGCTCAGCTCAAGGTCCAGCAGAAGCGGGGCACCGTCGGCATCAAGGCCAACCAGCGCGAGACCCTGCGCACGCTCGGTCTGAAGCGCATCGGCGATGTTGTCGTGAAGGAAGACCGCCCGGAGATCCGGGGCATGGTCAACACCGTTCGTCACCTCGTGACGGTTGAGGAGGTCGAGTGACATGACGCTCAAGCTGCACCACCTGCGTCCGGCTCCCGGCGCCAAGACCGCGAAGACCCGTGTGGGTCGCGGTGAGGGCTCGAAGGGTAAGACGGCCGGTCGCGGTACCAAGGGCACCAAGGCCCGCTACCAGGTTCCGGTCGCCTTCGAGGGTGGCCAGATGCCGATCCACATGCGGCTCCCGAAGCTCAAGGGCTTCAAGAACCCGTTCAAGGTGGAGTTCCAGGTCGTCAACCTCGACCGCATCAACGACCTCTTTCCCGAGGGCGGCACCATCGGTGTCGACGACCTCGTGGCGAAGGGTGCCGTGCGCGACGGCCACCCGGTCAAGGTCCTCGGCCAGGGCGACCTGACCGTGTCCGTCCAGGTGAGCGCCAACGCGTTCTCCGGTTCGGCCAAGGAGAAGATCGAGGCTGCTGGCGGCACCACCACCGTGGTGTGACTCCGGTTTGATCTGTACCAGCGCTCTGGGCGCGGCGGTCCTGTCGTACGGCAGGACCTCCGCGCCCGATGCGCATTCTGGCCCCTCGCGGTGGCCTGTTAGGCTTCACCGGGTCCTTGCGAGTGAGTCGCAGGGGCCGCTTCACGCTTGGAGAAAGAGGATCTCGTGCTGAGCGCGTTCGCGAACGCTTTCCGGACTCCGGACCTGCGGCGCAAGCTGCTGTTCGTCCTGTTGATCATCGTGATCTTCCGCCTCGGGTCGCAGATCCCGACCCCCGGCGTCGACGTGGCCAACGTCCGCACGTGTGTCGACATCGCCAAGGACGGCGACAGCGCCGGTCTCTACAACCTGGTGAACCTGTTCTCCGGCGGCGCACTGCTCCAGCTGACGATCTTCGCGCTGGGGATCATGCCGTACATCACGGCCAGCATCATCCTGCAGCTGCTCGTCGTGGTGATCCCACGGCTCGAGGCCCTCAAGAAGGAGGGGCAGTCGGGTCAGACCAAGATCACCCAGTACACGCGCTACCTCACCCTCGGCCTCGCCGTGCTCCAGGCGACCGGCATCGTGGCGCTGGCGCGCTCCGGCAACCTCCTCGCCGGCTGCAACGAGAACCTGCTGCACAGCGACAGCACCGCGACCTTCCTGGTCATGGTCGTGACCATGACCGCCGGCACCGCGGTCATCATGTGGCTCGGCGAGCTGATCACCGAGCACGGCATCGGCAACGGCATGTCGATCATGATCTTCACCCAGGTGGTCGCCGGCTTCCCGGCCTCGCTGTGGGCCGTCCAGCAGTCGAAGGGCTACTGGGTCCTCGGCGTGGTGCTGGCCATCGGCATGGTGATCATCGCCGCGGTCATCTACGTGGAGCAGGCCCAGCGCCGCATCCCCGTGCAGTACGCACGCCGGATGGTCGGCCGCAAGATGTTCGGCGGCAGCTCGACGTACATCCCGCTGAAGGTGAACCAGGCCGGCGTCATCCCGGTCATCTTCGCCTCGTCGCTGCTGTACCTGCCCGCGATGATCGTCCAGTTCAACCAGAACTCGAGCAGCTCGGTGCTGGACTGGATCAACGCCCACCTGGTGCGCGGTGACCACCCGCTCTACATGGCGCTGTTCTTCGCACTGATCGTCTTCTTCACGTACTTCTACGTCTCCATCACCTTCAACCCGCAAGAGGTGGCAGACAACATGAAGAAGTACGGCGGCTTCATCCCCGGGATCCGGGCGGGCAAGCCGACCGAGGAGTACCTCTCCTACGTCCTGTCCCGCATCACGCTGCCGGGTGCTCTGTACCTCGGCCTCGTCGCGCTCATCCCGCTGATCGCGTTCGCCCTGATCGATGCCAGCCAGAGCTTCCCGTTCGGCGGCACCAGCATCCTGATCATGGTCGGCGTCGCGCTCGACACGGTGAAGCAGATCGAGAGCCAGCTCCAGCAGCGCAACTACGAAGGATTCCTCCGCTAATGCGCTTGATCATCATGGGTCCACCCGGGGCAGGCAAGGGTACGCAGGCGAAGTTCATCGCCGAGCACTTCAAGATCCCGGCGGTCTCGACCGGCGACATCTTCCGTGCCAACGTCTCCGAGGGGACGGAGCTGGGCCTCGAGGCCAAGCGCTACATGGACGCGGGTGAGTACGTCCCGGACGAGGTCACCAACCACATGGTGCGCAACCGCATCGACGAGCCCGATGCAGTCTCCGGCTTCCTCCTCGACGGCTACCCGCGCACGCTCGCGCAGGTCGAGGAGCTCGACGGCATGATCCGGTTCTCCGGACACCAGCTCGACGCCGTCGTCTGCCTCACCGTCGACCAGGACGAGATCGTCGCGCGGCTGCTGCAGCGCGCGCAGGTCGAGGGCCGCGCCGACGACACCGAGGACGTCATCCGGCGGCGGCAGGAGGTCTACCTCGAGCAGACCGACCCGCTGATCGAGGTCTACCGCTCCCGCGGGATCGTGCACGAGATCGACGGTCTCGGTGAGGTCGCCGACGTGACCGCGCGGATCTTCGACGCTCTCGACGTGATTCCGGAAAGCTGACCGAGCGGAGTTCCTGATGGGCCTCCTCGACCGCGGCGTCGAGATCAAGACGCCCGAGCAGATCGACGCCATGCGTCGGGCCGGCCTCGTGGTCGGGCGCACGCTCGAGCTGCTGCGCGGCCACGTCCGCGCGGGCATCACGACCGCCGAGCTCGACGGGATCGCCGAGGACAGCATCCGCTCCGCCGGTGCGACGCCGTCGTTCCTCGGCTACCACGGCTTCCCGGCCACCATCTGCACCTCGGTCAACGACGAGGTCGTGCACGGCATCCCCGGTGAGCGGGTGCTCGCCGAGGGTGACCTGGTCTCGATCGACTGCGGTGCCATCGTCGACGGCTGGCACGGCGACTCGGCCATCACGGTGTCGGTCGGTCCGGTGCCGGCCGAGGTCGAGGCGCTGATGGCCGTCACCGAGCAGGCGATGTGGCGCGGCATCGCCGCCGCCCACCTGGGTGGGCGGGTCACCGACATCTCGCACGCCGTCGAGCAGCACGTGCGCGCCCAGGGCGGCTTCGGCATCGTCGAGGACTACACGGGGCACGGCATCGGCTCGGCGATGCACCAGCCGCCCGACGTCCCCAACTTCGGCCGCGCCGGCAAGGGGCCGCGTCTCGTGCCCGGCCTGGCGCTCGCCGTGGAGCCGATGATCACCCTGGGCACCCAGGAGACCGACCTGCTCGCCGACGACTGGACGGTCGTGTCGACGGACGGCAGCTGGGCCGCCCACTTCGAGCACACCTTCACGATCACCCCCGAGGGCACCTGGGTGCTCACCGCCCTCGACGGCGGGGAGCAGCAGCTGTCCGAGCTCGGCGTGAAGTTCGGCGGACGCTGAACCTGTGACAGGATGAGTCCCGCAGGGGGGAGTATTCCTTCGCTGCGGGTTCGTCAACACGAGTGAGAGCTCCGGGCCCGCAGGTCGTCCTGGACGGCGGGAGAGACCTCTGACGACTCGTCGTCCCCCAACTGCAGGAGCTGTCCGTGGAGATCTCCACCCTCGAATGGACCGTCACGATCGGCATCACCGTCGCGGTGCTGCTCTTCGACGTCATCGTCATCGCCCGTGACCCGCACGAACCGTCGTTCAAGGAGTGCGCGATCGCGCTCAGCGTCTACATCGGCGCGGCGGTGCTGTTCGGTGCGTGGATCTGGGCCTCGCACGGGCACGACATGGGCATCCAGTTCTACGCCGGCTGGCTGACGGAGTACTCGCTGTCGATCGACAACCTCTTCGTCTTCATCATCCTGATGGCGGCGTTGCGGGTGCCTCGCGAGTACCAGCAGGAGGCCCTGATGGTGGGCATCATCCTGGCGCTGATCTTCCGCGGCATCTTCATCGCGCTGGGCTACCAGCTGATCAACAACTTCAGCTGGATCTTCTACGTCTTCGGCGCCTTCCTCGTCTACACCGCGGTGACGCTGGTGAAGAGCTACCGCAGCCACGAGGACGAGCACCCGGAGAACAACCGGGTCGTGAAGTTCGCCCAGAGCCACCTCAACGTCGGTGACGAGTACCGCGGCCTGAAGCTCTGGTACCGCGAGAACGGCGCCCGGGTCATCTCGCCGATGCTGATCGTCATCGTGGCGCTGGGCACCACCGACCTGCTCTTCGCGCTCGACTCGATCCCGGCGATCTTCGGCATCACCCAGGAGCCGTACCTGGTCTTCACGGCCAACGTGTTCGCCCTGATGGGGCTGCGCCAGCTCTACTTCCTGCTGGGTGGCCTGCTCGAGCGGCTCGTCTACCTGTCGCTCGGCCTGGCCTTCATCCTGGCCTTCATCGGCGTGAAGCTGGTCCTGCACGCCATGCACGAGAACGAGCTCCCGTTCATCAACGACGGTGAGCCGCTCCACGTCCCGGACATCTCCTCCCTGTTCAGCCTCGGCGTCATCATCGTGACGCTCGTGGTGACCGGCGTGGCCAGCCTGATCAAGGACAAGAAGGACAACGAGCAGCAGGCGGCCGCCGCGGAATAGGTACCCGGGCGGAGGGGGTTGTCCTAGGGATGAGCGAACGACGTACGACCCTCTCCGTCCTGGACCTGGTGCCGGTCCGCAACGACCAGGCGACCGCCGACGCGCTGGCCTCGACACTGTCGCTGGCCCGCGTCGCCGACGACCTCGGCTACCAGCGCTACTGGCTGGCGGAGCACCACAACATGCCCGCCGTCGCGGCGACGAACCCACCGGTGCTGATCGGTCTCGTGGCCGGGGCCACCTCGCGGATCCGGGTCGGGTCGGGCGGCGTGATGCTCCCCAACCACGCGCCGCTGGTCGTCGCCGAGCAGTTCGCGCTCCTGGAGGCCGCGTTCCCGGGCCGGATCGACCTCGGCATCGGCCGGGCACCGGGCAGCGACCCCGTCACCAGCTACGCGCTGCGGCACGGGGCCGGCGGCGTCAGCGACGAGGCGGTCACCCACTTCCCCGAGTACGTCGACAACGTGCTCGCGATGATGGAGCCCGACGGCGTCGGGCTGTCCGTCCAGGGCCGCAGCTACCTCCTCAGGGCGACGCCGTCGGCGCGCTCGGTGCCGATGATCTGGCTGCTGGGATCCTCGGACTACTCGGCGCGGCTCGCGGCCGAGAAGGGGATGCCGTACGTCTTCGCGCACCACTTCTCCGGCCAGGGCACCGCCGAGGCGCTCGAGCTCTACCGGAGCACCTTCCGACCCTCGCCCGAGCTCTCCGAGCCGCGGACCTTCCTGACCGTCAACGCGTCCGTCGCACCCTCCGAGGAGGAGGCCCACCGGCTGGCCCTGCCCCAGCTCCAGGCGATGCTGAGCCTGCGCACCGGGGGAGAGCTGAAGCCGCAGCGGCTGGTCGAGGAGGCCGAGAAGGTCGAGCTCCCGCCGGCACACCTGGATCTGATGGACGCGATGGCCCAGCGGTGGGTCATCGGTGCCCCGGACAGTGCCCGCGCGCGGATCGACGAGCTCGCCGCCACGTACGGCGTCGACGAGGTGATGGTGCACCCGGTGGCGGGTGCCTACACCGGCACGGAGCCCGGCCGGAGCCCGGCGCGCGAGGAGACGCTGCGCCTGCTGGCCGGCTGAGCCGGATCAGGAAGGCGGCGCCAGCTCGCTGCGGAGCACGTGCCCCTCGGCGTCGAGGAACTCGAGCGTGACGTCGTCGCTGTCGCGGAACCCACGGAAGCCCTCGTCGTGGTAGGCCCACGGGTGGTCGTTGGTCCCCGGAAGTACGGCCGAGTAGAAGTGCGTGGCCGGGTCCACGGGAACGGTCAGCTCCACCGGTTCCCCGGTCCCGGCGAACTCCCCGGTGATCCGGACCTCGGCGGCGTCGTCGGCGTCCCCGACGATGATCGGGTAGAAGGTGGTCCTGGACTCGTTCTCCGCCCAAGCGATCATCTGCTGGTCGAACTCGTCGCCGTCGCTGCACATGCCGGCTCCGGTCCCGGTGATCTGCGAGCCGTCCCAGCGGTCGGTGTAGACCAGGCACTGCATGGCATCGGAGCCGCCGTGCCAGGCCGCGAACCGGCTCCCGTCCGGGAGCTGGAGATCGACGACCTGGGTCGGGTGCGGGCGGTCCGCCGGCGCCACCCCGGCGTCGTCCCCGAACTGGTCGGTGACCTGCGTGACCAGGTCGGGGACCCCGCCGGTCGCGTAGGCGACTCCGCAGACCCCGACCGTTGCCAACGCGACCGTCGCGGCAACTGCGCGCAACGACCGGCGGGTGGGCCGGCGGCGGGCCGACGCCCGGGCCAGCACATCGGCGCGGAGCTGCTCGGTGTGCGGTCGCCACTCCTCGGCATCGGGGGCGGTCTCACGCAGGAGCTCGTCGATGTTCATGCTCGGTTCCTCTCGGGCAAGCGGATCTCGGTCAGGTTGGCTGTGAGGCGAGCCCGGGCACGCATCAATCGGGCCCGGAAGGCTCGGGTGCTGCAGCCCGCGACCGCCGCGGCGGCGGCGTGGTCGAGCCCGTCCCAGGCCGTGAGCAGGAGCGCCTCGCGCTCGCGCTCCGACAGTGACTCCAGGGCGTCGAGCAGCGCGCGCCGTCGTACGGCGACCTCCTCGGCAGCAGGCTCGTTGTGGTGCGTGGACTCCGCGGCCAGCCGGGCGAGGTCGAGGTGCTTGCGGTCGGCCCGACGACGTCCGGCCACCACGTTGCGCGCGGTGACGATCAGCCAGCCGATGGCCGGCTCCGGTACGACGTCGATCCGGCGCCACGCCACGGCGAACGTCTCGGCGACGACGTCGTCGGCGTCCGCCGATCCGCAATGTCGCAGCGCGTACGCGTAGACTCGCGGTGCGCACTCGTCGTACATCGCCGCCAGCCGGTCCTGTGCCTCGATCTCCCTCACGTCAGGTAATGCCTCCGGGGAGCCTCGGTGCCACATCGTCGGGCAGATTCGTGTTTCGCGACCGTTTCCGACTAAACTGGCGTGTCGGCCCAACGTGGGTCTGCTTCGTGGTGCCTCGCGGCTGCCCGGGAGCCTGAGAACTCGCTCGAGAGAGCGGTTCGGTGGCGTGCCCGGGATTGAGGTTCCGGGAGCGGCTGCACGAGGTCCACCACCGCTTCCGAGCGGTGGAGGTTCGCGGGCCACCCGGTTCCGGCCCAGTCCGGCTCCGGTGCACCACGGTAGACAACCGATCGACAGATTGTGGAGGACATGCCGAAGAAAGAAGGCGTGATCGAGCTCGAGGGCACCATTACGGAAGCCCTGCCGAATGCCATGTTCCGCGTTGAGCTGAGCAATGGCCACAAGGTTCTCGCCCACATCAGCGGCAAGATGCGCCAGCACTACATCCGGATCCTCCCCGAGGACCGCGTGGTGGTGGAGCTCTCGCCGTACGACCTCACCCGAGGTCGGATCGTCTACCGCTACAAGTAGCCAGCCAACTCGAAAGGACCTCCCTCCGTGAAGGTCAAGCCCAGCGTCAAGGCGATCTGCGACAAGTGCAAGGTGATCCGTCGCCACGGCCGCGTCATGGTGATCTGCGAGAACCCGCGTCACAAGCAGCGCCAGGGCTGATTCCCAGCCCGCACAACTGAACAACCTCAAACGTGATCGCTTAGCCGTCGTACGACGGCGAATCACCTCCGGAGCAGAAGGCCGGAGCCCGTCCGACGAGGGCCGGGACGCGACACGACAGACACCTCTGTGGAACTGATAAGGAAACCGCCACATGGCACGCCTCGTTGGTGTTGATCTCCCGCGTGACAAGCGCATCGAGATCGCTCTCACCTACATCTACGGCATCGGCCGTACTCGCTCCCAGCAGCTGCTGGCGCTCACCGGGGTCGACCCGAACATGCGCGTCCACCAGATGGGTGACGAAGAGCTGGTCAAGCTCCGCGACGCGATCGAAGGCAACTTCAAGATCGAGGGTGACCTCCGTCGCGAGGTCCAGGCTGACATCCGTCGCAAGATCGAGATCGGCAGCTACCAGGGTCGCCGCCACCGTCAGGGCCTTCCGGTCCGCGGTCAGCGCACCAAGACCAACGCTCGTACCCGCAAGGGTCCGAAGCGCACGGTTGCCGGCAAGAAGAAGGCCAAGTGACCCCTCGCGCCTGCGCGAGTCACTGACCTCTCACACACAGACCAGCTACTTCAGGAGATAACTGCATGCCTCCCAAGAGCCGCACCGCGGCCGGCGCCAAGAAGGTGCGCCGCAAGGAGAAGAAGAACGTCGCCGTGGGCGAAGCCCACATCAAGAGCACGTTCAACAACACGATCGTCACGATCACCGACCCCACCGGGGCGGTCATCTCGTGGGCCTCGGCCGGCACCGTCGGCTTCAAGGGTTCCCGCAAGTCCACCCCGTTCGCTGCGCAGATGGCTGCTGAGGCCGCCGGTCGCCGGGCGATGGAGCACGGCATGAAGAAGATCGACGTCTTCGTCAAGGGTCCGGGTTCGGGCCGCGAGACGGCGATCCGGTCCCTGGGTGCGATCGGCCTCGAGGTCGGCACCATCCAGGACGTCACGCCCACGCCCCACAACGGCTGCCGCCCGCCCAAGCGTCGCCGCGTCTGATCTGCGACTGAGAACAGGAGACTTGTAGAAATGGCCCGTTACACCGGACCCATGACCCGGAAGTCCCGCCGTCTCGGCGTGGACCTCGTCGGTGGCGACTCGTCCTTCGAGCGCCGCCCCTACCCCCCCGGCCAGCACGGCCGCGCGCGCATCAAGGAGAGCGAGTACCGCTCGCAGCTCCAGGAGAAGCAGAAGGCTCGCTTCACCTACGGCGTGATGGAGCGTCAGTTCCACAACTACTACGTCGAGGCCTCGCGCCGCGCCGGCAAGACCGGCGACAACCTGCTCCAGCTGCTCGAGTGCCGTCTCGACAACGTCGTGTACCGCGCCGGCTTCGCCCGGACGCGTCGTCACGCGCGCCAGCTGGTCACGCACGGCCACTTCCTGGTGAACGGCAAGAAGGTCGACATCCCGTCCTTCCAGGTCACCGCCCACGACGTCATCGACGTGCGTGAGAAGTCGCTGGAGATGACCCCGTTCATCGTGGCTCGTGAGACCCACGGCGAGCGCGTCGTCCCCGCCTGGCTCGAGGCCATCCCGTCGCGGATGCGCGTTCTCGTGCACCAGGTCCCGGTCCGGGCGCAGATCGACCTCCCGGTCCAGGAGCAGCTCATCGTCGAGTACTACTCGAAGAAGTGACACCCGGCCTCCTGTCCCGCTTCGCGGTGGGGCAGGGGCCAACCATCCTTCCGTCACCAGCACATTCGGACCTGTCAAATAGCGGGTAGGTCCGGAAAGGAAAGAACCAGTGCTCATCGCACAGCGCCCCACCCTGTCGGAAGAGTCCGTCGACGAGTTCCGCTCGCGGTTCGTGATCGAACCGCTGGAGCCCGGCTTCGGCTACACGCTCGGCAACTCGCTGCGTCGTACGCTCCTCAGCTCCATCCCGGGTGCGTCCGTCACCAGCATCAAGGTCGACACCGTCCTTCACGAGTTCTCGACCATCGAGGGCGTCAAGGAAGACGTCACCGAGATCATCCTCAACCTGAAGGGCCTGGTCGTCTCCTCGGAGCACGACGAGCCCGTCACCATGTACCTGCGCAAGTCGGGTGCTGGCGACGTCACCGCCGCTGACATCGCGCCGCCGGCCGGTGTCGAGGTGCACAACCCCGACCTCAAGATCGCCACGCTGTCCGACAAGGGCAAGCTGGAGATGGAGCTGGTCGTGGAGCGTGGCCGTGGCTACGTGTCCGCCGTCCAGAACAAGGGCGCGGACAACGAGATCGGCCGGATGCCGGTCGACTCGATCTACAGCCCGGTCATGAAGGTGACCTACAAGGTCGAGGCGACCCGTGTCGAGCAGCGCACCGACTTCGACAAGCTCGTCATCGACGTCGAGACCAAGCCGTCGATCCGTCCCCGCGACGCGATCGCCTCGGCCGGCAAGACCCTGGTCGAGCTGTTCGGTCTGGCCCGTGAGCTGAACGTCGAGGCCGAGGGCATCGACATCGGCCCGTCGCCCGTCGACGAGCAGCTGGCTGCCGACCTCGCCCTCCCGGTCGAGGACCTGCAGCTGACCGTCCGCTCCTACAACTGCCTCAAGCGCGAGGGCATCCACACCGTGGGTGAGCTCATCAGCCGCTCGGAGCAGGACCTGCTCGACATCCGCAACTTCGGCGCGAAGTCGATCGACGAGGTCAAGGCCAAGCTGGTCGAGATGGGCCTGTCCCTCAAGGACAGCGCGCCCGGCTTCGACCCGCACGCCGCCCTCGCGGCGTACGGCGACGACGACGACGACGCCTTCGTCGAGGACGAGCAGTACTAAATCCCAAACCGACCGCCATCGCGGCGGTCGTCTACCCCGGTACCTGACACGGCCGGAGAGAAACGAGAGAAGCAATGCCCAAGCCCACCAAGGGTGCCCGCCTCGGCGGTAGCGCCGCTCACCAGCGCCTGATCCTGTCCAACCTCTCGACGCAGCTGTTCGAGCACGGCCGGATCACGACGACCGAGTCGCGGGCCCGTGCCCTGCGCCCGGTCGCCGAGAAGCTGATCACCAAGGCGAAGAAGGGCGACCTGCACAACCGTCGCGAGGTCCTCAAGACCATCCGCGACAAGTCGGTCGTCCACGTGCTCTTCACGGAGATCGCGCCCACCTTCGCCGAGCGTCCGGGTGGCTACACCCGGATCACCAAGATCGGTCCGCGCAAGGGCGACAACGCCCCCATGGCGGTCATCGAGCTGGTGACCGAGGCCTACAAGCCGAAGCCGGCTGCCCAGGCCAAGAAGGCTGCTCCGGCCGCCGCGCCGGTCGAGGAGGCTCCTGTCGAGGAGACCACCGAGGCCGCTGCCGAGGAGGAGACCGTCGTCGAGGTCGAGGGCGTCGAGGCTGACGTCTTCGAGGAGACCGAGGGTGGCGCGTCCGGCAAGTACGCCGGCTCCAGCGTGCCTCTCGAGGACGCCAGCGTTGCCCCCGAGGGATTCCCGATCAAGGGCAACGAGGACTCGAAGAAGTACCACACGCCGGACGGCCAGTGGTTCGAGCAGACCGTTGCCGAGGTCTGGTTCGACACCGAGGAGTCCGCGGTCGCCGCGGGCTTCACCAAGGCCGGCGAGTAACACCAGGCACACCGTCGAAGGCCCGTCACCTGTTCAGGTGGCGGGCCTTCGTCGTTCCTCGCGTGGGTTGTCGTTGCGCGCACTTGCGTGGCAACGGCGTGCGGGCGGGGGCGCTGCGGCGGGCTACCAGCCGCGCTCGACCAGGTGGACGGCCTCGGCGAGCGTGAGGCCGAGGCGACGCGCGTCGGCGACGTACGCCGCGGCCGCGGCCGCGGCGTCGGTGGAGCTGCCGGCGGCGGTGGCGGACACGAACGTGCCGCGCCGGCCCTCGGTGACGATGACGCCGTCGGCCTCCAGGGCGCGGTAGGCCTTCGCGACCGTGTTGACCGCGAGCCCGAGCTCGGCCGCGAGCGCCCGGACGGTCGGCAGCCGGGTGCCGGCAGGGAGGTCGCCACCGGCCGCCCTCGTCGCGATCTGCACGCGCAGCTGCTCGAAGGGCGGGTCGGTCGACGTGGGGTCCAGCGGGTGCACCTGCATGTCCGCATGGTAGAGACGGGGCATGGATCGTGACGTGCTCGTCGTGGGCGAGGCTCTGGTGGACGTCGTGCACGCCGCGGACGGGTCGTCGCGGGAGTACGCCGGCGGCAGTGCCGCCAACGTGGCCGTGGCGCTGGCCCGGTTGGGCCGCCCCGTGCGGTTCGTGACGGCGTGGGCCGACGACGCTCGAGGTGGCGTGCTGGCCGGACACCTCGCCGGCGCCGGCGTCTCCCTCGCGAGCGACCCCCAGGTGCTCGAGCGGACCGCGACCGCCGCTGCGACGATCGGGGCGGACGGTTCCGCGTCGTACGTCTTCGACCTGGACTGGCGCCTCGGGGCGGTGGAGGTGGGCGACCCGGTCGCCGTGCACGTCTGCTCGATCGGGGCGGTGCTGGAGCCGGGCGCCGGACAGGTGCTGGAGCTGGTGACCGGGCTGCGCGGGACGGCGACGATCAGCTACGACATCAACGCCCGTCCCGCGATCACCGGCACCGGGCCCGACCTGATCGCCCGGGTCGAGCGGATGGTGGCGGTCGCCGACCTGGTCAAGGCCTCCGACGAGGACCTGACCAACCTCTATCCGGACCTCGAGCTCGCCGAGGCGGCTGCCCACCTGCTCACGCTCGGACCTGCAGCGGTCGTCGTGACCCGGGGCGGCGACGGCGCCACCTGGGTGAGCACCCGCGGGACGGTCGAGGTCGCCTCGCTGCCGGTGCAGGTCGCCGACACGATCGGCGCCGGCGACACCTTCGGCGCGGCCGTCCTGGACGCGCTGTGGGACCGTCGGGTCGCCGACCTGTCGGCGGACGAGGTCGAGAGCATCCTCGCCCACGCGGCCCGCGCCGCGGCCGTGACGGTCTCGCGGCCGGGTGCAGACCCGCCGTACCGCTCGGAGCTCTAAACGGTCTGCTCGTCCTGGGCGGGCGCCAGCCACGCGTGGACGAGCGGCACGACGGACGCGCCCTCGCCGCTCGCGGAGGCGACCCGCTTCATCGAGCCCGAGCGGATGTCACCGGCGGCGAAGACGCCGGGCACCGTGGTCGCGAGTGGCGGCGGGGGCAGGCCGTCGACCCAGGCGTGCTGGGGCACGTCGCGACCGGTGAGCACGAAGCCCCGCTCGTCGCGGGCCACCTCGCCGGGCAGCCAGTCGCACTGCGGCTCGGCGCCCAGCAGCAGGAAGAGGCCGTACGCCGGGACCCGGTCGCGCTCGCCGGTGCGGACGTCCTCGAGGCAGAGCCACTCGAGCCGGCCGTCGCCGCCGCCGTCGACGACCTGGCAGCAGGTGCGGACCGAGATGCGGGAGTTGTACTCGATCTCGCCGATCAGGTACGCCGACATCGTCTCGGCCAGGTCGGGACGACGGACGAGGATCGTGACCGACCGGGCGAAGCGGGCCAGGTGGACCGCGGCCTGGCCGGCGGAGTTGCCGCCCCCGACCACGAAGACGTCCTGGTCCTCCATCTCGCGCGCAGCCGTCATCGCGGCGCCGTAGTAGACGCCCATCCCGACGAGCTCTTCGATCGGGTCGACCCGGAGCTTGCGGTAGGCGACGCCGCTGGTGATCACGACCGAGCGGGCCCGGACCTCTCCGCTCTCGGTGCAGAGCACGTGCGGGTCGCCCTCGCGGCCCAGCCGCAGCTCGTCGACGACCTGGCCGGTGAAGAAGCGGGTGCCGAAGCGCAGCGCCTGGTTGCGGGCGCGCTGGGCCAGCCGCATGCCGGAGATGCCGCGCGGGAAGCCGAGGTAGTTGCGGATCATCGAGCTGGTGCCGGCCTGGCCGCCGATCGCCTCGGCCTCCAGCAGCACCGTGTTGAGCCCCTCCGACGACGCGTAGACCGCGGCGGCGAGACCGGCCGGGCCACCGCCGACCACCGCGACGTCGACGACGTGGTCGAGGTCGATCTCGGTGGGCGCGCCGTACATCGTGATCGCGACGTCGCGGACGGACGTGGCGACGATCGTGCCGCGGCTCGGTGCGTAGACGAGCGGGTAGCCGACCTCGCCGTCGTAGAGGGCGAGCACGTGCCGCCCGGCGTCGCTGTCGGGCGGGTAGACCCCGCTGGGCATGCCCATCCGGTCGAGGAAGTCACGGATCGCGAGGGTCAGCCCGTCGCGGGTGGGGGAGATGATCTTGATCGACACGATCTCCGGGTCGGGCACCGTGGAGCCCCAGTCGGAGAGCAGGTCGGTGACGGCGTTGTGGAACTCCTCGTCGCGGACGCCGCGCGGCATCAGCAGGTAGGCGTCGAACTTGCCCTTGGCCATCCCAGGACGCAGCGCCGCCGCGTCGGTGATGAAGCGGTCCCAGTGGGCGGCGACGAGGCGGCGCGCGGTCGGCACCTTCTCCCGCAGCTTGTGGAAGGCCATGTGCACGTCGGCGTCGGGCAGGACCGACTCGGTCACGAACATCGCGACCGTGCCACCGCCGTCGAGGATGTCGCGGGTCGTCGTCAGCGCCTCGCGGAGCGAGGCGGCGCTGCGGACGTCGTACTCGTGGGTGTAGCGGGCGAAACCCGCCCGCATGTCGTCGGGGTGCTCCTCGGAGATCAGCACGATGGCCGGCATCGGAGTGCTCACATGAGAAGCCTAGAGAGCAGCGCAATAGGATTGCCCATCGTGCGCATCCGTCTCGACCTCGCCTACGACGGCACGGACTTCCACGGCTGGGCGACCCAGCCGCGGCTGCGCACCGTGCAGGGCGAGCTGGAGGCGGCCCTCGCGACGATCCTGCGGGTCGACCCGGTGGCCGTCGTCTGCGCCGGACGCACCGACGCGGGGGTCCACGCACGCGGCCAGGTCGTGCACCTCGACGTCGACGAGGCGCCCGACCTCGAGCGGCTGGTACGCCGGCTCAACGGCGTCCTGGCGCCCGACGTACGGGTGCAGCGGGCGGTCGAGGCGCCGGCCGGATTCGACGCCCGCTTCGGGGCGCTGCGCCGGCGCTACGCGTACCGGATCGCCGACACCCCGGCCGCGGTCGACCCGCTGAGCCGCCGCGCGGTGCTCGCGTGGCCGCGTCCGCTCGACCTGGACGCCATGAACGCCGCCGCGGCGCTGCTCGTCGGCCGCCAGGACTTCGCGTCCTTCTGCAAGCAGCGCGAGGGTGCCACCACGATCCGCACGCTGGAGGAGCTGTCCTGGGTGCGCGACGAGGCGGGGGTCGCGGTCGGCACGGTCGTGGCCGACGCGTTCTGCCACAGCATGGTGCGCGCGCTGGTGGGCTGCCTGATCGCCGTCGGCGAGGGCCGCCAGCCCGTCGCCTGGGCCGGCGAGATCCTCCGCGCCGAGAGCCGCAACCCGGCCGTCGCGGTCGTCCACGCGCACGGCCTCACGCTCGAGGAGGTCGTCTACCCGGCCGATGACGAGCTCGGTGCGCGCGCCGAGCAGACCCGGGCGAAGCGGGTGGCCGATGCCTGAGGAGCACTACTTCAGCGCCGACCCGTCGGTGCCGTTCACGCGGGAGTCCTTCACCTGTGAGGTGTGGGGGCACGAGCTGACGCTGGTCAGTGGGGCGGGCGTCTTCAGCCGCGGACACCTCGACCACGCGACGGCGATCCTCTTCCGCGAGGTCGAGCCGCCGGCGCAGGGTCGCTTCCTCGACCTCGGCTGCGGGTACGGCGTGATCGGGCTGGCGATCGCCGCCGCCGTCCCCCTCGCGACGGTCACGGCCGTCGACGTCAACGACCGCGCGATCGCGCTGGCCAACGAGAACGCCCGCACGCTGGGGGTCCACGGCCGCTTCGTCGCGTGCCGCCCCGAGCAGGTGCCGGGCGCTGACGTGTACGACGAGATCTGGTCGAACCCGCCCATCCGGATCGGCAAGGACGCCCTGCACGAGCTCCTTCTCACCTGGCTGCCCCGGCTCGCGCCGGGTGGACGGGCGGTCATGGTCGTCGGGAAGAACCTGGGTGCCGACTCGCTGCAGCGCTGGCTGGGGGAGCAGGGCTTCCCGACCGAGCGGCTCGCCAGCGCCAAGGGATTCCGAGTCCTGGATACGCGCCGGGCCGACTGAGGCTACGTTTCCGCCATGAGTGTGGAGGCGATCGCGGCGCCGACCCGGACGCCCCCGGCGCCCCTGCGGGGCCTCGCGTTCTGCGGCATCGCGTGGGCGCTGCTCCTCTCCTGCGTCGCGCTGCTCGCGACCGGGCTGCTCGTCGGCGAGCGGGTCTCGACGTACGACGCGCTGCAGCGGGCGGTCGCCCGCGGGGACGTGCACTCGGTCGTGGTCACCGGTGGCATGTCGGAGGCCTTCCGCGGGCGCCAGAGCGTCACCGTGCACTGGCAGGAGGGCGCCGTCCACCACCAGGCGCCGCTCGTCGAGCAGCACCCGCTGCGGTGGACGGTGACGCGCCAGGGCCTGCCCGTCGTCTTCAGCGTCGAGCGAGACCTCGCGTGGCTCGATCGGGGCGTCTCGATCGAGCGACGACCGCACGAGTACCCGGACTACAACGAGGTCTACGGCTGGCGCCTGCCGAGCTGGACCTCGGTCGCCACGCTGGTCGTCGGTCTCGGCGGCGTGCTGCTCCTCATCGCCGGTCCCCAGCCGCGTCGGGCGACCCGCTGGGCGTGGTTCTGGATGATGGCGGCGGCACCGCCGCTGGGTTTCGTCGCCTTCTTGGCACTGGGCAGCTCGCTGTCGCCGCGACCCCGGCCTGACCTGGGACGTCGCCTGACCGGTGGCCGAGCCTTCCTGCTGTCGGTCCTCGTCGGCGGCGCGCTCAGCGCGCTCGCGACGGCGATCCTCTAGGGCACGATCGGCAGCGAGAGGAGCGCAGCGGACGCGGGGTCGGGGCACTCCTGCCGGTGCCAGAGCATCAGCAGCAGGTCGGCTGCGGGCGCCTGGAGCTCGACGACGGGCTCGGCCGCGCCGATGACCACGGGCATGGCCTGCGGGAGGTCGGTGGGGACGAGGCGCAGGGTGGCGGGGATCGGCTCCGTGCGACCGAGACGCACCTGGCGGGGGTAGAACTCGGTCGCGACCTCGTGCACGCCGTCCCAGGCCAGGTCGGGCGTGACCTCCCACTCGTCCACCCAGCCGCCGGCCTCGAGGAGGTCGCGGGTGTGCATCCGGGTCTCGTGGGTCTGCCGGCGCAGCCACCAGCCGGCCGTGGCCTCGGTGCCGAACGTCCACGCCGGACCGGCCGGTCCGGCCGCGGCGAGCGCGTCGCGGAGCGAACCCGCGTGCCCGGCATACCACCCGACGAGCTCGGCGGGGTCCGCCGGTGCCGGCTCCGGCTGGCCGTCGGCGTTGCCGAAGACCACGGCGTGCCACGCCCACTGGTGCACGCCGCCCAGGTGGTCGACGAGGTCGGCCACGGTCCAGCCGGGGCAGGAGGGCACGGGGTCCGTCGCCTCGGAGTCCTCGAGGACGTCCGCGAAGGTCGACATCGCCGCTGCCAGCAGGTGCTCCCAATCGTCCGTCACGACGGGAATTGTTCCAGCCGTGACGGACGACCCGGGAGTCAGCCCACGGGGTCGACGTCCGGGATGCCGCTCTCCGGCGGCGCGTCGTCGGCCTGGCCGGAGTCGTCCTCGGCGATCTCGGCGTCGCCGACGTCGGTCGTGAGGACCTTGGTGAGCGGCTCGCCCTTGCCGTTCTGGAGCTTCACCAGCTCCATCCCGGAGATGCCGAGGTGGCTGTCCTCGCTGTAGCGGTACGGGGCGAGGTTGGGACCCTCGAGCGAGGAGCCCACCTGCTCCAGGGCATCGACGAGGCCCTCGCGGGTCAGGTCCTCACCGGCGGCCTGCAGGGCCTGGACGAACGTGTAGGCCCAGGACATCCCGTAGATCCGGTAGTTGGTGAGCTCGCCCTGACCGCCGTTCTGGTCCCAGACCTTCTGCCACAGCTGCACCCACGGGTTGTCGGGGGCGTCCATGCCGGGGATGTACTCCGACGACATCACGCCGTTCAGGGCGGAGGCGTCGCCGGGGACGGCGCCCTCGGAGAACTTCTCGAGCAGCGAGCCGACCAGCGCCGGGTCCGAGCCGACGTTGGAGACGTACCACTGCGGCTTGAAGCCGAGCGTGAGCGACGTCAGCTGGGCGAGCGCGGTGTACGACGGGGTCGTGAACGCCAGCACGATGTCGGGCTTCTTCGCCTGGAGCGCGGCGATCTGCGGGCCGACATCGGTGTTGCCGGAGGTGTAGCGCTGCACGTCGACGACCTGGTCGTCGACGAACTGGCGCACGCCCTTCTCGGCGTCCTCGCCGAAGTCGTCGTCCTGCAGGAAGAGACCGACCTTGGCGTCGGGCATGTTGTCGGCGACGTACTGCCCGATGACCTTGCCCTCGATCTCGTAGTCGGGCTGCCAGCCGAAGGTCATCGGCCGGGACTCGGGGTCGTCGCCCCAGCCGAGGGAGCCGGACGAGACGAAGAGATCGGGCACCTCCTCGTCGTTGAGGAAGTCGACGACGGCGCTGTGGGTGGGGGTCCCGAGCGAGCCGACGGTCGCGAACACCTGGTCCTTGAGCACCAGCTCGTTGGTGAGGCTGCTGGTCTTGGTCGGGTCGTAGCCGTCGTCCTTGACGGTGAAGTCGATCGTGCGGCCGTTGACGCCGCCGGCGGCGTTGACGAAGTCGAAGTACGCCTTCGCCCCCGTCGGTATCTCGCTGTAGCCGGGGGCGGCGACGCCGGTCAGCGGGAAGGTGCCGCCGATCGCGATGGAGTCGTCCGTGACGCCGACGGTGGTCCCACCCCCGCCGTCGCCGTCGTCGTCACTGCGGCCGCCGGCGCCGCAGGCGGCGACCAGGACCAACGAGGTGAGGACGCCGGTCGTGCCGACCAACCTCCTGCGCCGCTGCCTGCGCTGAGTGTTCATGTGGGTTCTCCCTTCGAGGTGGTCCTGCGCGGCCGGTGCCACGCGGGGCGGAGACTGCCGACAGGCCGGCGGGGGCGAGGAGGATGACGGCGACCAGCACCAGGCCGTAGATCAGCGGTGCGAGCTCGGCCGCCCGGATGTCGTCGAGCCCGGCGGAGACGCCGGCGTCGGTGACCACCTGCGGCAGGAACGTCAGCAGCGCGGCGCCGAGCAGGGCGCCGGTCAGGCTGCCGAGGCCACCCAGGACCACGGCGGTCAGTAGGGTGAGGCTCAACGTCAGCGAGTAGCCGCTGGGGGCGGCGAGGCGCACGGACAGCGCCATCACGAACCCGGCGGCCCCGGCCGCGGCGGCGCTCACCACGAACGCGGACACGCGGGCCCGGCCGAGCGAGATGCCGGCGACCTCGGCCGCGACCTCGTCGTCGCGGACGGCACGCCACCGCCGGCCGACCCGACCGCGCGAGAGATGGGCGAGCCCGAGGTAGGCGACGACGAGAGTGCCCCACCCCAGGAACGCGACGTACTTGCTCGGAGTGAGGTCCTGGCCGGTGACGAAGTACGCCGCGTCGAGCACCCAGCCCGGTGCGTCCGGTACCCGCACCCGGAGCCCCTGCTCGCCGCCGAGCGTGTCGCCGAAGTAGAGAGCGATGCCGGGCACGGCGACGGCCAGCGCCAGCGTCGCGCCGGCGAGATAGGGGCCGTGCAGCCGCGCGGCCGCCACGCCGATGGCGGCGCCCACGACGAGGGTGACGACGGTCGCGACGACCAGGACGCCGAGGAGCGGCAGCATCGGCTCGTCATCCTGGAGCAGGAGGGCGGTGGTGTAGGCGCCGACGGCCATCAGGGCACCGTGGCCCAGGGAGATCTGGCCGTTGAGGCCCGTCAGCACCGTCAGGCCGCCGGCGGCGATGCCGAGGTAGGCCATCTGGGTGAGCTGCACCGAGCGGAAGTCGTCGACGGCAGTCAGCACCAGGACGATCACGACCACGCCGAGGGCGGCGAGGACGACGGGCTGCACCAGGATGCGCCGCACGGTCACACCCGCCGTTCGCGGGCCTGGGAGAACAGGCCTTGCGGTCGCAGCAGCAGGACCGCCATCAGGATCGCCAGTGCCGCGAGGGCGACCAGCTGGGACCCGACGTACCCGGAGACCAGGCTCAGCGAGAGGCCGAGCAGCAGGCCGCCGACGACGGCTCCAGCGGGGCTGTCGAGGCCGCCGAGCACGGCAGCCACGAAGCCGTAGACGACGACGGCGTCCATGTAGCCGGGGTGCACGAGGCTGCCGCCCGCGATCAGCAGGCCGGCCAGCGAGCCGACCAGGGACGCGAGGGCCCAGCCGAGCGTCAGCATCCGTCCGACGCGTACGCCGAGCAGCCGGGCGACCTCCTGGTTGAACGCGGCCGCGCGCATCCGCAGGCCGAGGTCGGTGAAGCGGAAGAGCAGCACCAGCAGGCCCATCACGGCCAGCACCGCGAGGATCGTGAAGATGTCGAAGCCGGTGAGGGCGATCGTCGTGTCGCCGACCTCGAGCCCGCGGATGCCGAACGCGGCCGGGAACGAGCGGTAGCGGTTGCCGAAGACCACCGAGGCCAGGGCGTGCAGCACGATGAAGAGACCGAGCGTCAGGATCACGGCGTTGATCTCCGCCTTGCCCTCGACCGGCCGGATCAGCACGCGTTCGACGACGGCCCCCAGGACGAGCCCGGCCACCAGGGCGGCCGCGAAGGCGAGCCAGTACGAGTGGCCAGCCTCGATGATCTGGAGCGCGATGAAGGTCGTCACCATCGCCATCGGCGCCTGGGCGAAGTTGACGATCCTGGTGGATCGCCAGATCAGCACCAGCGCCAGGGCGAAGGCCGCGTAGACCATCCCGATCGTCAGGCCTCCCAGGACCGTGTTGACGAACTGCTGCACGTCGTTCGACTCCTCTGTCGGGGACCGGCGGGTCAGAAGCCCAGGTAGGCGTGGCGGAGCTGGTCGTCCTCGGCCAGCACGTCGGCGCGCTCGTCGACGACGACCCGGCCGAGGCTGAGCACGACGCCGCGATGGGCGATGGACAGTGCGCTGCGGGCGTTCTGCTCGACCAGGAGCACCGTGAGGCCCTGGTCGACGACGAGGGACTGCACGAGCTCGAAGAGCTGCGCCACGATCCGCGGAGCGAGGCCCAGGGACGGCTCGTCGAGCAGCAGCACGGTGGGCTCGGCCATCAGGGCACGTCCCAGCACGAGCATCTGCCGCTCGCCGCCGGAGAGCACGTGGGCGAGCGCCGAGCGGCGGTCGGCGAGCGCCGGGAACAGGGCGTAGACCCGCTCGAGGTCCTCCGAGCGGACCCGGCCGCCTCGACCCAGGCCGCCGAGGCGGAGGTTCTCGTCCACGGTCAGCTCGGTGATCACGCCGCGGCCCTCGGGCACGTGCGCGATGCCGAGGCCGGGCATCAGCTCCGGCGCGGTGCGGGTGAGCTCGCGGCCGTCGTACGTCGCGCTGCCGCCCTGGGCGCGCACCAGCCCCGTGATGGTGCGCAGCAGCGTGGTCTTGCCGGCGCCGTTGGCGCCGAGCACGGCGGTGACCTCGCCGGTCGCGGCCGTGAAGGTGACGTCGCTCAGGGCGCGCACCGCGCCGTACGACGTGGAGAGGTCGCGGACCTCAAGCATCGGTGACCGCCTCGCCGAGGTAGGCGGACTGCACAGCGGGATCGTCACGCACCTCCGCCGGGGTGCCGGTCGCGATCACCCGGCCGAAGTCGAGGACGACCAGGTCGTCGCAGACCGACATGACCAGGTCCATGTGGTGCTCGACCAGCATCACGGCCATCCGGTCGGTGAGCCCGCGCAGCAGGGACCCGAGGTCGGACATCTCGGCGTCCGAGAGCCCGCTCGCCGGCTCGTCGAGGAGCAGCAGCTCGGGCTCGGCCACGAGTGCCCGGGCCAGCGCGACCTTCTTGCGCACGGCGTACGGCAGGCTCGCGGGGTAGCGGTCGGCGTACGACGCGACGCCCAGCTCATCGAGCACGGCCCGCGCCCGGTCGCGGAGCCGGGCCTCGTCGCGGGTCGCCCGGGGCAGGGAGAGCAGGTCGGACCAGAAGCCGGAACGCGCGTCCCGGTCGGCCCCGACCAGCACGTTGTCCAGCACCGTCATCCGGTCGAAGAGGCCGAGCCCCTGCAGGGTGCGCGAGATGCCCAGCCCGGCCAGGTCGTGGGGCCGGAGCCGAGGCAGCTCCTGCCCGCGCCAGGAGAGCGAGCCGGAGTCGGGGCGCACGAACCCGCACGCGACGTTGAAGAGGGTGGTCTTGCCGGCGCCGTTGGGGCCGATGACGCCGAGCACCTCGTGCGGTCGGGCCTCGAGCGAGACTCCCGACAGTGCGGTGAGCCCACCGAAGGTGACGGTGATGTCCTGCATCGCGAGGCCGGGACGTGCTCCGCTCATCGGCGTACCTCCCTCACCACCACCCGGATGTGACGGGCACCACCTTGGTCGGAGCGCACAGGTTGCGCATTGGGCGTCGGGCACAGCGCCTGTCGGGCGGAGCGCCCCGGAGTGGCCCGGGTGGTGGCGCGTTTTGTGCTCCGAGTGCGAAGGTGCCTGCATGCGTCCGTTCTCCGGGGAGGTGACGCCTGCCCTCGATGCCCAGGTGGCCGAGGCCTGGATGTCCGTCCTCGGGCAGTCCGACGCGATCGCCGACGACATCTGTCTCTCGTTGCTGGACAAGGACCCGGAGGTCTACGAGCGGACCGGCCCGGAGTTCCAGGCCGACGTCCGCTCGAGCACCCGCGACCACATCCGGCGCGGGATCGAGGCGATGGCGGGCGTCGAGAACGCCACCCACGGCACCACGGAGCTGTGGCGGCAGACCGGGCGTCGCCGCGCGGGGCAGGGCATCCCGATGGAGATGGTGCTCAACGCCTACACGCTGGGCACCCGGGTGCTGTGGGAGGCGCTTCTCACCCAGGGCGCGCGCGACAACGTCGACGAGCAGGTGCTCCTGGTGGCCGGCCAGCAGGTCTGGTCGGCGCTCGACGTCCAGAACGCCGTGTTCATCGAGGCCTACCGCCGCGAGAGCGTGCGGCTGCACCGCCGTGACCTCCAGCGCCAGCAGAGCATCCTCGACGCGCTGGTCGAGGGACGTGGTGCCGACCCGGGCTTCGCGGCCGACGCGCGCGAGGTGCTCGGCATCGGCCCCGAGATGACGGTCGCCTGCGTCGTCGCGCCGTACGACGGGTCGCTCGAGGAACCGCTGATCGCGCCGACCGACCCCCTCGAGCGGCTCGGCATCGTGTCCCACTGGCACGTGCGCGGCGGTCTCTACTTCGGCCTGCTCGCCGGCGACCTGGCTCGCGACGCCGAGCTCGCGGACCTGCTGTCCCCGCTCGCGACCGGCCGGGTCGCGGTGGCCTCGGCACCCGACGGCGTGGCCGGGTTCGCGACCGCCTTCCAGCTCGCCGCACGTGCGACCGACACCGCACCGCCAGGAGAGCCGTCCGTCGTGGCGGTCAGCCGGCGCCTGCCCGAGGTGCTGCTCGCCGGGAGCCCCGAGGTGGCCGCGCTGCTCGTGCGCGAGACGGTCGCCCCGATCCTGGCCCAGCCGCCGCACGTCGCCGACACGCTCCGCCAGACCCTGGCGGCGCTGCTCGAGCACGACGGCTCGGCCAAGCACGCCGCGGAGGCGCTCTACTGCCATCGCAACACCGTGATCTACCGCGCCAAGCAGATCGAGGAGCTCACCGGCCGCTCGCTCTCGGACCCGCGCGACAAGCTGCTGCTCAGCCTGGGGCTGCTCGCTGCGGGGCGGTGACGACGGTGGTCGGGCCGGCGTGTTCGTAGGTCCAGCCCGATCTGTCACCAGCTCGTGCAAGAGAAACCAGGTGATCGGTGGCCGCGGCCGCCGATCACTCAGCCGTGCAGCACGGTCCTGAAGAGCGCGCACGTCTCGTCGAGCGCGGCCTGGGCAGCGGGGGAGTGCCGGCCCATGTCGGCGAATCCGTGGACCATGCCCTCGAAGGTGCGCACCTCGACGGGGACGCCCGCCGCTGACAGCGCTGCGGCGTACGCGAGGCCGTCGTCGCGGAGCGGGTCGTACTCGGCGACGACGAGCACGGCGGGCGCGAGGCCGGCGAGGTCGCCGTGCAGGGGCGCGAGGCGTGGGTCGGTGACGTCGACCTCGGGGAGGTGGCCGACGTACTGCTGGTCGAACCAGGCCATCGTGTCGAGGTCGAGGAAGTAGCCGGTGCCGTTCTCCTCGTGGGAGGGGTAGCTGCCGCGGCGGTCGGTGACGGGGTAGATGAGCAGCTGGCCGGCGAGCTCGACGCCCTCGTCGCGCATCACGTGGGCGACGACGGCGGAGAGGTTGCCGCCCGCGCTGTCCCCGGCGACGGCCAGGCGTCCGTCTCCGCCGAGCGACTCCAGCCTCGACGACGCCCAGCGAGTCGCGGCGATTGCGTCCTCGACGCCCGCCGGCCACGGGTCCTCCGGCGCGAGCCGGTAGTCGACGGAGACGACGACGGCGTTGCAGGCGTTGGCCAGCGTCCGCGCGGTCACGTCGTGCGTGTCCAGGTCGCCGATCACGAAGCCGCCGCCGTGCAGCATCACGATCGTCGGGAGCGGCCCCGGCACCAGCGGTCGGTAGACCCGGGCGGGCC
Source organism: Nocardioides sp. Root1257 (assembly GCF_001425175.1). Lineage (GTDB taxonomy): Bacteria > Actinomycetota > Actinomycetes > Propionibacteriales > Nocardioidaceae > Nocardioides. Next base: position 521,956 of record NZ_LMDV01000008.1, read on the forward strand.
GGGCGCCGTCACCGCCGGGCACGGTGATGTCCTCGACCGCGTCGACCTCGGGTACGGCGGAGGGGTCGCGCGTGTCGACGGTCAGCGCCCGGAAGCCGGCGCGGGCCGCCTCCGGCGTGCCCTCCGACATCGGGGGCAGCCCGGCGGACGCGAGGAAGTCGAGCAGGACCTGGATGTTCGGGTCGACGGGCACGTTGCTCCTTGGTCGATCGGTCAGACGAAGGCGTTGACGCCGGTCTCGGCGCGGCCGATGAGCAGCTTCTGGATCTGGCTGGTGCCTTCGTAGAGGGTCATCACCCGGGCGTCGCGGAGGTACTTCGCGGCGGGGTACTCGTCGACGTAGCCGGCGCCGCCGTAGACCTGGATCGCGTTGTTGGCGGCGCGTACGGCGGCCTCCGACGCGAACAGCTTGGCCTTCGACGCGGCCGTCCCGAACGGCTCTCCCCGGTCGATCAGGTCGGCGCAGCGCCAGACCAGCAGCCGCGCGGCGTCGGCGTCGACCGACATGTCGGAGATCAGCTCCTGCACGAGCTGGAAGCCGGCGAGCGGCTTGCCGAACTGCTTGCGGGTGGTGGCGTACTCGACCGCGCTCTCCAGGCAGCCCTGCACGATGCCGACGCAGCCGGACGCCACCGACACGCGACCCTTGTCGAGGGTCGTCATCGCGATCTTGAAGCCGCGGCCCTCCTCGCCGAGCAGGGCCGAGGCCGGCACCCGGACGTCGGAGAGGAAGAGCTCGGCCGTGGCCTGGCCTCGCAGGCCGAGCTTGCCCTTGATCTCGCGGGCCTCGAAGCCCGGGGTGTCGGTGGGGACCAGGAAGGCCGAGACGCCACGCGGTCCGTCGTCGCTGGTGCGCGCGAAGACCAGCGCCACGTCGGCCCAGGTGCCGTTGGTGATGAACAGCTTCTGGCCGTTCAGCACGTAGTCGCCGCCGTCCTTGCGGGCGCGCGACGTCAGGTTGCCGGCGTCGGAGCCGGTGTCGGGCTCGGTGAGACCGAAGCACCCGAGCTTGGTGCCGTTGGCGATCCCGGGCAACCACTCCTGCTTCTGCTCCTCGGTGCCGAAGCCCAGCACCGACTTGCCGAACAGCCCGTTGGAGACCGACACGATGCCGCGCAGCGCGGAGTCGGCGCGGCCGAGCTCCTCCATGCCCAGCACGTAGGTGAGGTAGTCGCCGCCGAGGCCGCCGTACTCCTCCGGGATGGTGAGTCCGAAGAAGCCGATCTCGGCCATCTTCGGGATGATGTCGAGGTCGACGGACTCGTCGCGGTCCCACTGCGTGCGGTGCGGGATCGCCTCGCGGTCGAGGAAGTCGCGGGCCAGGTCGCGGAAGGCCTGCTGCTCGTCGTTCAGGGTCAGGTCCATGGTCTCCCTCTCAGGCGGGGGCGGGCAGGTCGACGAGCACGGCCAGCGCGGCCCGGTGGGACTCGGCCGAGCCGAGCAGCAGCGCGTCGGCCTTGGCCCGCTTGAGGTGCAGGTGGGTGGGGTGCTCCCACGTCATGCCGAGGCCGCCGTGGAGCTGCACCGCCTCCTCGGCGGCGTGCACCGCGACCTCGCTGCAGTACGCCGCCGCGACGTGCACGGCCACGGGCGCGTCGGGGTCGCCGGTCGCGAGCGTCGCCGCGGCGTAGCGGGCTGCGGCGTCGGCCTGCTCGACCTCGGCGTACAGGTCGGCGAGCCGGTGCTTGAGCGCCTGGAAGCCGCCGACGATGCGTCCGAACTGGCGGCGCTCCTTGAGGTAGGCGATCGTCGTCTCCAACGACCAGCGGGCCACGCCGACCTGCTCCGCGGCGAGGAGCCCGGCGCCCATCAGCAGCGCCGCCTCGACAGCGGCGGCAGCGTCGTCCGACACCAGGGTGCGCTCGGCCCCGTCGAGGTCCACGTCGGCGAGCGGCCGGGTCATGTCGAGCGACGAGACCGGCGTGACCTTCGCGCCCCGGACGGCGTACAGCGCGTCGCCCTCGGGCACCAGGAGCACGTCCGCGGGCAGGCCCACGGCCGGACCGACCAGCAACGCGGCGGTCTGCTCGCCCGACGCCAGTGCCGGCAGGATCTCGGTGTCGCCCAGAGAATCACCCAGCGCGACCAGAACCGTGGTGGCAACGACCGCGGACGTGAGGAACGGCGACGGCGCGGCGGCCCGGCCGAGCTCCTCCAGCACGGCGGCCGCCTCGCGGGCCGTGGCGCCGGCGCCGCCGAGGGACTCGGGCACGAGCAGGCCCGGCAGGCCGAGCTCGGTGAAGGCCGACCAGAGTGGCGCGGTGACGTCGTCGGTGCCGTCGTACAGCTGGTTGAGGCGGTCGGACGGGGCGTGCTTGTCCAGCGCCTTGCGCACCGAGGCGCGCAGGTCGGTCTCGACGTCGTCGGCCAGCAGGCTGACGTCGGCTGGCCCCGAGGTCGAGCGGAGGGTGGTCATCGGGGGAGGTCCTTCCAGGGCACGTCCTTGTCGACGCGGTGCTCGGTGGGCAGGCCGAGGATGCGCTCGGCGACCACGTTGCGCAGCACCTCCGACGTTCCTCCCTCGATCGAGTTGCCCTTGGCGCGCAGGTAGCGGTAGCCCGCGTCCTTGCCGAAGAAGTCGACCCGGGTGGGCCGGCGCATCTCCCAGCTCTCGTAGCGGAGCCCGTCGTCGGCGAGCAGGTCGACCTCGAGGGCCGAGAGCTGCTGGTTGATCCGGGCGAACGACAGCTTCATCGCCGATCCCTCGGGGCCGGGTACTCCGGCCGCCATCTTCTGGCGCAGCCGGGTCGCGGTGATGCGGGCGACCTCGGTGTCGATCCAGCCGCGCAGTAGGCGCTCGTGGGTCTCCGGGGTGCGCAGCTCGGGCCGCTCGCGCCAGGTCTTGGCGACGTTCATGACCATGCCGAACTCGCGCGGGAAGGCGCCGCCGCCGATCGCGACCCGCTCGTTGGAGAGCGTGGCGTTCGCGACCTTCCAGCCCTCCCCGACCTCGCCGAGCCGGTCGGAGTCGGGGATCCGGGCGTCGGTCAGGAAGACCTCGTTGAACTCGGCCTCGCCGGTGATCTGGCGCAGCGGCCGCACCTCGACGCCCGGGTCGTGCATGTCGAGGATGAAGTACGAGAGGCCGGCGTGCTTGGGCTGGTCGGGGTCGGTGCGCACGATCATGATCGCCCGGTCGGCGATGTGGGCGGACGACGTCCACACCTTCTGGCCGTTGACGATCCACGTGTCGCCGTCGAGGACGGCGCGCGAGGACAGGCCGGCGAGGTCGGAGCCCGCGCCCGGCTCCGAGAAGAGCTGGCACCAGACCTCCTCGCCGCACCACAGCGGCCGGAGGTAGCGCTGCTTCTGCTCGTCCGTCCCGAAGGCGAGGATCGTGGGCGCGGCCATGCCGAGACCGATGCCGATCTTGCGAGGGTCGTTGTCGGGTGCGCCCGCGGCGTACAGCGCCTTCTCGACGATCGGCTGCATCCCGCGCGGCAGCCCGAGGCCGCCGAGACCCTCGGGGAAGTGCACCCACGCCAGGCCGGCGTCGAAGCGCGCGTGCAGGAAGTCGAGCCGGTCGGTCGACCCGGGTGGGTGGTCCGCGAGGAGCTGCTCGACCCGCTCCCTCAGCTGTGCGTCATCCATGCGTCGCGGTCTCCGTCGTGTGTCGCGCGATCTCGGTCTTGGCGAGGGAGTTCTTGTGCACCTCGTCCGGCCCGTCGGCGAACCGCAGGGTGCGGATGCCGGCGTACGCCGAGGCGAGCGGGAAGTCCTGCGACAGGCCGCCGGCGCCGTGCGTCTGGATGGCCTTGTCGAGGATCCACTGGACGGTCTGCGGGGTGGCGATCTTGATCGCCTGGATCTCGGTGTGGGCGCCGCGGTTGCCGACCGTGTCCATCAGCCAGGCGGTCTTGAGCACCAGCAGCCGCAGCTGCTCGATGCGCACCCGGGACTCCGCGATCCAGTCGCGGACCACGCCCTGGTTGGCGAGCGGGCGGCCGAACGCGACCCGCGAGGCCGCGCGCTGGCACATCAGCTCGATCGCGGCCTCGGCCACGCCGATCGCGCGCATGCAGTGGTGGATGCGGCCAGGACCCAGGCGGGCCTGGGCGATCGCGAAGCCGGCGCCCTCCTCGCCGATCAGGTTGGTGACCGGGACGCGCACGTCGGTGAACCGCAGCTCGGCGTGACCGCCGTGCTCGTGGTCGTCGTAGCCGAAGACCTCCATCCCGCGGACCACCTCGAGGCCGGGGGTGTCCCGCGGCACCAGGATCTGGCTCTGCTGACGGTGCCGGGAGGCCGAGGGGTCCGTCTTGCCCATCACGATCATGATCTCGGCGCGCGGGTTCATCGCGCCGGTGATCCACCACTTGCGGCCGTTGAGGACGTACTCGTCGCCGTCGCGCTCGATCCGCGTCTCGATGTTGGTCGCGTCGGAGGAGGCGACGTCCGGCTCGGTCATGGCGAACGACGAGCGGATCTCGGCGGCGAGCAGCGGCGTGAGCCAGCGCTCCTTCTGCTCCGGGGTGCCGAAGAGGGAGAGCACCTCCATGTTGCCGGTGTCGGGCGCCGAGCAGTTGAGGACGGCGGGGGCGAGGTGCCCGGCGCGTCCGGTCAGCTCGGCGAGCGGGGCGTACTGGAGGTTCGTCAGCCCGGGGCTGTCGGCGTGCTCCTTCGGGAGGAAGAGGTTCCAGAGCCCGAGCTCGCGGGCCTCGGCCTGGAGCTCCTTGAGCACGGGCGTCTCCGACCACGCCCAGCGGTCGTCGCCGGCGGCGAGCTGGTCGTGGAAGATCGGCTCGGAGGGCACGATCCGCTCGGCCATGAAGGTCGAGAGCTTGTCGTGCAGCTCGGTGGTCGTGTCGTCGAGACCGAAGTCCATGTGTCTCAATCCCTTTCGAGTGCGGCGAGGCCGGCCTGGATCAGGGGGTCGAAGCCCGCGCCGATCTGGTCGAAGCCCTCGCCGACGGTCTGGCCCTGCAGGAAGCGGAAGTTGATGCCCTCGAGGATCACCGCGAGCTTGAAGTAGGCGAGCCCGAGGTGGAAGCCCATGTCGCCGAGGTCGCGGCCGACGGTGGCTGCGTAGCGGGTCAGCAGCTCGTCGGTGCCCGGGTAGCCCGGTGCAGTGCTCACGTCGGAGACGAGGCCGGCCGACGGCAACGAGGCGAGCCGGTCGTAGACGAGCATCAACGCCACGTCGGTGCGGGTGTCGCCGAGCGTGGCCATCTCCCAGTCGACGACCGCCTTGATCTCGTCGTCGGCGCCGGTGAGCACGTTGTCGAGCCGGTAGTCGCCGTGCACGATGCCGACGTACTGCTGGGCGTCGGCGTCGTCGCCGGCCGGCACCCGCGCGGTGAGGCGACGGTGCAGCTCCTCGGCGTCCGGGTGCTCGCGGGTCTTCGAGCCCTCGAGCTGCTTGCCCCAGCGGCGCACCTGCCGCTCGAGGAAGCCGTCCGGCCGGCCGAACTCCGCCAGTCCGACCTCGGCGGGGTCGACGCGGTGCAGGGTGGCCAGCACGTCGATGAGGCGACCGCCGATGGCCGCGGTGCGCTCGGGGCCGAGGGCGGCGAGCTGCTTCGCGCGCCGGTACGCCGTGCCGTCGACCCGCTCCATCACGTAGAACGGAGCGCCGAGCACGTCGGGGTCGTCGCAGTGGGCGTACGTCGTGGGCACCGGGACCTCGGTCGGGACGAGCGCGCTCATGGCCGTGTACTCGCGGCCCATGTCGTGGGCCGTCGCCTGCACGTGACCGAGCGGTGGCCGGCGCACGATCCACCACGACGTGCCGTCGGTGACCTCGTAGGTCAGGTTGGAGCGACCGCCTGCGATCACCTGCGCACTCAGGTCTCCGGCGATCTCGCCGGGGCGCTGGTCGTCGTACCAGCGGCGGAAGACGGCGAGGTCCAGGCCCGGGGTGTCCTCGGTCATTCGAGCGCTCCTGCCTGGTCGACCTTCTGCTGGAGCCGTCGCATGCCGGCCAGCCAGCGGTCGGTGTCGGAGGCCCGGGCGGCGTAGTAGCCCGCGACCTCGGGGTGGGGGAGGACCAGGAACCGACCCTCGGCGATCGCGGCGACCGCCGCCTCGGCGACCGCCTCGGGCGGGAGCGCGCTGTCGCGGGAGAGCAGTGCCTGCAGGGGTCCTGCGTCCTCGAGCATCTTGGTCTGCACGCCCTGCGGGCAGATGGCGTGCACGTCGACGCCGCGTGCGCCGTACGTCACCGAGAGCCACTCGGCGAAGCCGACGGCGGCGTGCTTGGTCACGGAGTACGGCGCGCTGCCGATCATCGTGAGCAGCCCGGCCGCCGAGGCGGTGACGACGAACCGCCCGCCGAGGCCGTCCTCGAGCCACCGCGGGACCAGCTCGCGGGCGGCGCGCACGTGGGCCATCACGTTGACGTCCATGACGCGGTCCCAGACGTCGTCGGGGGTCTGCAGGCTGTCGGGGCCCCCGGCGCCGTCGATGCCCGCGTTGGCGAAGAAGACGTCGATGCGGCCCAGGGCCTCGGTCGCGGTGTCGATGACCGCACGGACGCCGTCTGCGGACGAGACGTCGCCCGGCACGGCCGTGCCGCCGACCTCGGCGGCGACCGCCTCGGCGTTGCCCGCGTCGAGGTCGTTGACGACGACGCGGGCGCCCTCGGCGGCCATCCGGACGGCGAGCGCGCGGCCGATGCCGCGGCCGGCGCCGGTGACGACGACGCCCTTGCCCTCGAGCTGGTCGGCCATCAGTGGCCGCCGGCCAGCGTGACGCCGCCGTCGAGGGTGATGGTCTGCCCGGTCACCCAGGACGCGTCGTCGGAGAGCAGGTAGGCGACCGCGCCGGCGACGTCCTCGACGACGCCGAGGCGCTTGAGCGGGTAGAGCGCGGCGACCTCGTCCTCGCGGCCCTCGAAGAGCGGCCCGGCGAAGGCGGTCTTCACGATCGCCGGGGCCACGGCGTTGACGCGGACCGTCGGCCCGAGCTCGACGGCCAGCGACTCGGTCAGACTGATGAGCATCGCCTTCGACGCGCCGTACATCGCGATGCCGGGGGCGGGCTTCACGCCGGAGACCGACGAGATGTTGACGACCGACCCGCCGTGCTCGCCCATCCAGGCGCGGTGGGCCTCCTGCACCCAGGCGAGCGCGCCGAGCGCGTTGACCTCCACGATCTTGCGGGCGGTGCCGAGGTCGAGGTCGACCAGGCTGGTGAGCACCGGGTTGATGCCGGCGTTGTTGACGAGCAGGTCGAGGCTGCCGAACGCCTCGATCGTGCGGCGTACGGCGTCGGCGCGGTGGTCCGGGTCGTCGGCCTTGCCGGCGACGGCGATCGCGCGGTCCGGGCCGCCGAGCGTGGCCACCGCCTCCTCGAGCGCCTCGGGCTTGCGCGCCGTCAGGCACACCCGCGCTCCCTCGTCGACCAGGCGCTGGGCGATGCCCAGCCCGATCCCGCGGCTGGCTCCGGTCACGATCGCGACCTTGCCGTCGAGTCCCTGCACACGTCCTCCTCGGTTGCCGATGAACTAAGCGCTTGCTTACCATGCCTGTCGTGAGCGAGTCCAGCCCGTCGCCCGATGCCCGGACCCGGCTGGCGCGCGCCGCGGTGGAGGCGTTCTCCACCCGCGGCTTCCACGGCACGACCACCCGCGACATCTCGACGGCGGCGGGGATGAGCCCGGCGGCGCTCTACGTGCACCACCGGTCGAAGGAGGAGCTGCTCTTCGAGCTCGCGCACGTCGGCCACCTGCGGGTCCTCGAGATGGTGCGGGCCTCGGTCGCGACCTCCGACGACCCGGTCGAGCAGCTCGGTACTCTGGTCGAGGACTTCGTCCGCGACCACGCCCTGGTCCACACGGGCGCGCGCGTCATCAACTACGAGCTGGCGGCGCTCAGCGCGGAGCACCTGGCCGAGGTCGTGGCCATCCGGCACGACATCGACGAGGTGGTCCGCGACGTCATCGACCGCGGGGTCGGCGCCGGGGTCTTCGTCACCCCCGACCCCCACATGACCGCGCTTGCCGTGCTGTCCCTCGGCATCGACGTGGCCCGGTGGTTCCGCGACGAGGGCCGGTGGTCGCCCGACGAGGTCGCCGTCCACTACCGGCTCCTGGCGCTGCGGATGGTCGGAGCGGTCGGGTAGTCCCTGACGTTTCGGTCCTCTGGTCACGCTTCCAGGGACCGAATCGTCAGGGACTACCCCGACGCTGGCAGGATCGACCCATGAGCTACGAGGCTGCCGAGAACCGTTACGACCCGTCGACCGGGATGCGCTACCGCCACACCGGCCGCAGCGGGCTCCAGCTGCCCGTGATCTCGCTGGGGCTGTGGCAGAACTTCGGCACCGACCGGCCCGAGGAGACCCAGCGCGCGATCCTGCGGCGGGCCTTCGACCGCGGCGTCACCCACTTCGACCTGGCCAACAACTACGGCCCGCCGTACGGCCGCGCGGAGGAGAACTTCGGGCGCTACCTCCGTGACGACTTCGCGGCCTACCGCGACGAGCTGGTCATCTCCACCAAGGCCGGCTACGACATGTGGCCGGGCCCGTACGGCCAGGGCGGCGGGTCGCGCAAGTACGTGCTCGCCTCGCTCGACCAGTCGCTCGGCCGGATGGGCCTCGACTACGTCGACATCTTCTACAGCCACCGCTTCGACCCGGACACGCCCGTCGAGGAGACGATGATGGCGCTGGACCAGGCGGTCCGCCAGGGCAAGGCGCTGTACGCCGGCATCTCGTCCTACTCGGCGGCGAAGACCAACGAGGCCGCGTCGATCGCGCGCGACCTCGGCACGCCGCTGCTGATCCACCAGCCGTCGTACTCGATGCTCAACCGCTGGATCGAGGAGGACCTGCTCGACGAGCTCGAGCAGCAGGGGATGGGCTGCATCGTCTTCACGCCGCTCGCCCAGGGCCTGCTCACCGATCGCTACCTCGACGGCATCCCCGCCGACTCGCGCGCCGCGCGCGAGGGCTCGTCGATCGGCGGCGACCACCTCGACGAGTCGACGCTGCGGCACGTGCGCCGTCTGAACGAGATCGCGGCCGGCCGCGGGCAGAAGCTCGCGCAGCTCGCGCTGCAGTGGGCTATCCGCGACCCGCGGGTGACCTCGGCGGTCATCGGGGCCTCCAGCGTCGAGCAGCTCGACGCCAACCTCGACGCCCTGACCTTCCCGGAGCTGACCGACGACGAGCTGCGGGCGATCGACGAGGACGCGGTCGAGGCCGGGATCAACCTCTGGGCGAAGTCCACCGAGGACTAGGGCACGGCTCCTTATCCGGCGCACCCTGACGCCTGACCTCTACCCTCGACCCATGAGCACGGTCGCCCACGAGCACGGAGCACTCCGCGAGAACCTCGTGGCCGCGCTGCGCGACGACATCGTGTCCGGCCGGCTGGCACCGGGGACGCCGCTGCGGACCGAGGTCGTCATGCAGCGGTTCGGCGTCTCGAACTCGCCGCTCCGCGAGGCCTTCGCGCAGCTGGCGTCCGAGGGGCTCGTGGTCGTGCAGCGCAACCGCGGCGCCACGGTCGCGCCGCTCGACCGCGCCCACGCCGCCGACGTCTTCCGGGTCAGCGGGATGCTGATGGAGCACGTCGTCCGCTGGGGCCTGCCCCGCTTCGTGCCGGCCGACGTGTCGGCCCTGCGCCGCATCGCCCTGGACGTCGACCTCGCCTACCGCAGCGGCGACCTCGTCACGGCGTTCGCGGACTCCGACCGGTTCGGCGAGATCCTGCTCGACCGCTGCGGCAGCCAGGAGCTCGCCCGCGCCGTACGCACCCTGCTGCCGCAGCTCCAGCGGCTGGTCCGGCTGATCGACCCGCTCGAGTTCCTCGCGCTCCAGCAGTCGCTCCAGTCCGCGGTCGTGGCGTCGGCCGAGGACCAGGACGCCGAGAGCGCCGTCGTCGCGGTCGGCTCGATCTGGCGGCAGGTCGAGCGGGCGGTCGACGCCCTGGGCGACGACGTGATCGCCTTCTGAGGGGACCGTCGTGACCGCCGTGGCGCCGCACCCCTCGGTCGTCGCGCTGCGCCGCCGGCAGCGAGCCGGCTCGATCAACCGGCGCGTCGGCTGGGTGCTGCTCCCCGTGATGGTGGCCGCGACCGCCGTGCACTACCTGTCCGGCGGCGGCTCGACCCTCGCAGGCGTCCTCGTGGCCCTGGTCGTCGGACTCAACACCACGCACCTGGGGCTCTCGGTCTACGTCTTCGGCCTCGTGCGTCCGCGCCGCACGCTCAAGGTCTTCCACATCTACTTCGGGTACGCGCTCGGCGTCGTCATCTGGGCGTCGCAGACCAACCTCGACAACGAGCCGCTGCACACCTACCTCACGGTCCTGATGTTCGCCGGGATCGCGGTGCACCTGCTGCTCGCCACGCGCTACGCGGCCCGTCGGCGGGTCGCGCAGCACGCGGCGAGCCCGTATTTCAGGGGCTGAGCGTCACCGGATGACGACCCGCGCCGTGTCCGTGGCCGCGGTGTCGCGCAGCGTCGGGCTCACCCGCAGCCCGGCGTACCGCACGATGATCCGCCCGGCGACGCGCGGCCGGTAGGTCACCTTCCCCTGCTGCACGCCGGGACCGGTCCGGCGGAGGGTGATGGTCCCGAGCCGGACCTGCTTGCCCTGGGTCGGGTCGAAGGCGACGGTCGCCGTACGACGCGCGCCGCCGTCGGCGGCGCGGAGCCGGACCGACCAGGCGACCTTCTTGCCCGCCGGTACGCCGCGCCGCGCCGGCCCGACGCTCAGCGCGCTCCGCACCGTGGTCACCGGCGTCGTCGTGGGCGACGTCGAGGGCGTCGGCATCGGCGTTGGGGTAGGTGTCGTCTCGGTGTCGCGGGTCCAGATCGCCAGCGTGTCCTGGTCGAAGGAGCTGAAGACGAGCTCGTTGCCCTCCCGGCCGTTCAGGTCGACGACCACGGCGCCGCCGGCCTGGCCGAAGTACTCGCCGGCGTCGGTGAGACGGTGCAGCTCCGTCCCACCGTCGCCGAGACTCTCGATCCACCACAACCGGCGGTCGCCGTCGCCGGAGACCGCCAGGTCGATGTCGCCGTCGCCGTCGATGTCGCCGTACCCGAGCACGCCGGGAGCGCCCTGGCCGGGCCCGTAGCGCGAGGTGATCGCGTTGCTGAACTCCGGATAGTTGTCGCGGTTGCTGCCGTAGTCGGAGGGGCAGGGCTCCGGCGGCGTCTCCGGCGCGGACAGGGTGGTGCGGCTCCAGGCGTTGCGGGGGTCGGCACCGGGCGTGAACTCGATGACCTGCTCCGGCCACGCGAACGACGCGTTGAGGAGCGCGAACGTGCAGCGGTTGACGTGGTTGGTGCCGATCCACGAGGTCGTGCCGGGCCCGCGGAAGCCGGGCACCGGTCGGATCTGGAAGCCCATGCCGACGTCGGTGAGCTTGGCGATGGTGTGGGGCGCGAAGTCCGCCGAGCCGAGGGTGCCGTCGGTGTCGGTGTTCTCCAGCCAGAGGAACGACGCCGAGGTCGACATGTCGTTCAGGACGTGGAAGTACTGCGACGAGATGATGTCGAGGTCCCCGTCCCCGTCGACGTCGTCGACGACGGGCTGGCTGCCGCCGAGGTTGTGGGCGAGCTCGACCGGTGCGGCGAACGAGCCGCCGCCCAGTCCCTTGAAGAACTGGGTGCGCACGGTGTCGTCGACCTGGTTCCCGGCCTGCGCCGCCTCCTCGCTGACGCTGACCAGGTCCCGGGTGCCGTCGCCGTCGAGGTCGACGAGCTGGACGCCGTGGTAGGAGCCGGCCTGGCCGTCGATGACGACGTGCTTCGTGAACGCCGTGTCGGGGCCCTTGTTCTCCCACCAGGTGATCGCTCCCGTGGTGTTGAGCCAGGTGGGGGCCGACGAGTCGGTCCCGAAGAAGTAGCCGGACGGCACGATGATGTCGTTGTCGCCGTCCCCGTCGACGTCGTCGATCGTGGTGGCGTTGGGGAAGACGATGCCCGCGCCGGCGCCGAAGACCGGGACCTTCGTCCAGCTGGAGAGCGTCGCGCCCGGGCGGTAGAGCTGGAGGGTGCCGCCGCCGACGGGCCGCCCGAGGTCGTCGAGCTCGCCGTACCCGCTCGTGACGATGTCCTGCTCGGCGCCGAAGACCTGGCCGACCGAGCTGAAGCTCGCCCCGACGATCCCGGTGTCGATGTCGACCCGGCGGAACGTCGGGGCCGCGCCGTCGGACGCGTCGGCGGGGAGCACGGTGAGTGCGGCAGGGATCGCGGCGATGCCGGCGGCGATCGCCGCCAGCAGGACGGGACGGAGCGGGGTCACGGGCGGTCCTTCCGTTGGGGGAGGAACCACCGTGCCAGCATTTCGCACAATCCAGAAGGACTTTGCGAAACTTCGTCTATCAGAGAGGAACGTCGGGGCTCGGCGCGCGGGCCCGGTCCCGGCTGTTCTCCCAGACCTGGCAGCCGACCAGCACGATCACCGCGAGCACCGCACCGGCGAGCACGTCGATCACGTAGTGCTCCGCGTAGTAGACGAGCGTCGTGCACATCAGCAGCGGGTAGAGCGCGAGCAGCCAGCGCCACGGCGTACGCAGACGCTGGATGCCGTAGATCGCGATCAGGAAGGTGATGCCGGCGTGCAGCGAGGGCATCGCAGCCACCGGGTTGCCGACCCCCTGGAGCACGACGTCCATGCGGCCGAGGCCGATGTCGTGCCAGCCGCGCCCGGTGATCCGGACGACGTCGGCGTGCAGCCAGCCCTCCTCGGAGGCCATCCACGGCGGCGCCATCGGGTAGGCGATGTAGACGACGAGCGCGCCGAAGTTGATGATCACGTAGCGCCGCATCCACTTGATCCACTCGGCCCGGTTGCGCACCCAGAGCACGGCGGCGATGGTCAGCCCGGTGACGAAGTGCGTCGCGTAGACCGTCGTGAACAGCACGTCGTACCAGCGCGGCTCGCTGGTGCGCAGGCACGGGTCGCCGCACAGGGCGTGCTGGAGCCGCTCGGTCGGCGTCTCGCCGAAGCCGATCCACTCGTCGAACCGGATCGGCATGTAGACGTGGACCGGCAGCCCGAGCTCGTCGGTCAGCCCGCGCGTGAAGAAGTAGATGACGAGGCCGGCGACCGGGATCCACCAGTCCTTGAGGAAGTTCAGGTGGTAGCGCGGCTCGGCCTCGATGTTCCACGCGACGGTGCCGAGCCACAGCCAGAGGAAGACGCCGATGGTGTCGTTCGGGATGCCGAGCGTCTCGGACCACAGCAGCAGGAGCGCGGCGTACACGAGCATGGACGCGACCCGGACCTTGCGCCGGGTGCGGGGGTACGGCGTCGGCCGGGAGATGTCGGCGAGCTGGTGCTCGTCCTCCTCGGCTCCCCGCGTCATGCGGGAGATTCTAGGGATCGTCCGGGTGGACCGCGGACAGGCCTCCGATGCTGCCCTGCAGCAGCGTGCCGTCGGGCAGGATCGTGCCGACCATCTGGAGGGTGTCGCTGAGCGGGCCCGCGCCCAGCAGGGTCTCGCTCAGCACGGCGCCGGTGCGGGGCGAGATCCGAGCCAATCGGTAGACCTGGCTCGTCGAGCGGGTGACGGTGTAGAGGACGTGCTCGCCGGTCGACAGCCGCGGTACGGCGGCGGAGCGGGTCGGTCGGCTCCAGACGAGGCGGCAGCCGCGCGGGCCGACCCGGAACCGCTGCATGCCGCCCACGAAGTCCGCCGTCGCGGGGTCGGCCGCGCCGGCGCCGTCGGGCGTGGCGGGATAGGGATAGCCGTAGGTGCTCGCGACGTAGACCTGGTTGCGCCAGCCGACCGTCGAGTTCTCCGTGCCGCTGTTGTCGGCGCCGAAGATCGGTGCCGAGCACACCGTTCGGCCGGTGTCGGTGCGATAGACGACGAGGTGCTCGCGCGGCCGGGCGTTGTCGGTGATCGCGACGTACTCGTGCCCGGTCCGCGGGCCGAAGAACGTCGGCGTCGCGCCGCTGCCGTGGCTGAGCTGGCCGGGCTTGCGCGCCGGTCCGCGGTCGTACGCGCGCCGCCAGGCGACCTGCACGCCGCCGCGCGGCCCGGTCGTCAGCAGGTACGTCGCGCGGTCGGTGACGACGGAGGTCCCCTCGGGTGCCGTCGAGATGCTGTTGGCCACGATCTCGGCTTGGTGGCCGAGCGTGGTCATCCGGACGTCCTTGGTGCGCGGGTCGGCGTACCCGGCGCGGCCGTGCGCGGTCGCGAACCAGATCCGGCCGTCGTAGCCCGGCGCCACGGTCGTGATCGTCGCCCTGACCGGGATCCGGCGCTGCACGAAGAGGCGCCAGCTGCCTCCGGGGCCCTGCTGGTCGTGCGCGATCAGCAGGATCGCGCCGGAGCCGTCGACGGTCACGAGGCGGTCGCGGTGGTCGACGTACGCGTAGACGCCGCCCAGCAGACTGCCCTTCTCGAGCGTCAGGCTCGCGAGCGGCACTGACGTCTCCGGGTCCAGCAGGTGGAGGGTCGGGGCGCGGTCGAGGTAGCCGGTGCAGAGCGCCTGCGGCAGGGCGTCGGCGCCGGCCAGGACCGTCGGGCACACGCCGCCGAGGGCGATGGTCACGGGCGTCGCGGGGTCGGCACCGGGCCCGGCGTACGGCGTCGTGTCGGACGAGCCGGCGTCGCCGTGCATCGTCGCCGTGCCGACCGGCCCGGCGTACCGGTTCACCGGTGGCACGCCTCGGGGCTCGGCCGCCACGCCGCGCACGGCGGTCCCCGCCAGCACGGCGATCAGGGTCAGCGAGGTCGAGAGTGCGAGAAGTGCGGTCCGGCTTCGGGCGGTGCGGTTCACGACAAAGACAATGAACTTAATTCACTTCGATCAAACCCTGCTGTGGCCGGACTCACGGTCCGGGTGGCTGGGGTCAGCTCGTGCGGTTGCCCGACACGACGCCCGGGTACGCGGCGACCAGCCCGCGCAGTCCCTTGCGAGACCGGTCGAAGCCGAACTCGTGGCGCAGGTGGGCGACCACGGTCTGCCGGACCGCGGGCCAGGCCTCGGTCGGCGGGAGCGCCGGCGGCTTGCAGCCGTCGGTCGCCAGGGCCTCGAAGGAGGGCGGGACGGGGAGGTGCAGCAGGTCGGCGATGGCGAGCAACCCGCCCTGGCCGGCTCCGATCTCGCACAGGTCGCTGAACGCGTGGTGGCCGCCGCCGACCAGCACGAGCCGCTTCGGGTCGCGCAGCCGGTCGTACGCCGCCACCATGCGGTCCTTCGTGACGATGCCGTCGGACGTGCCCGCCATCAGCAGGCCGGGCTGGTGCGGGACCTTGCTCCGCGCGCCGCCGGCCGAGCCGTCGGACAGTGCCCCCACGCTCGCTCCGGCCAGCCCGACGAACGTGGTGACGCGCTTGTCGACCGCGGCCAGGGCCTCGACGGCGCTGCCTCCTGCGGAGTGCCCGACGGCGCCGACCAGGGCGGTGTCGACGTGGCCGCTGAAGCGGCCACGCGCGGCCCGGTCCAGCGCGCCCATCAGCGTGATCGTGCGGCGCAGGTCCTTGACGTCCGGGTCGCCGTCGTTGCTGGCGCTGAAGCTCATCGCGGCCGCGAGGTCGCGGTTGGGGTGGTCCGGCGCCGCGACGACGAAGCCCCACGACGCCAGCCACGACGTCAGGAACGACGACTGGGTCGGGAAGCCGGCGTACCCGTGGCTGAAGACGACGAGCGGGAACCGGCCACCGGCGACGGGGAGGCCGCGCACGCCGCCGCTCGGGTAGGTCACGGACGCGCCGTCCGGGACGAGGTCCTGGTACGACGGCGGCAGCGCATCGACGACGTCGTACCTGCTCGGACGCTTGCCCCTCGCGTCGGCCTTCCGGGACGGGTACCAGACCTCCACCGCCGAGCCGGTCGGCGGCAGCTTCAGCGTGGTCTCGCCGACCGCGAACGGACCACGCGTGGCGAAGCTCTTCGGACCGAGCTTGGTGACCTTCGGGACCCGGTCGCCGGTGTCGGCGCTCGCCGGCCCGACGAGGGCCAGCGACAGGGCGAGCGTGGATCCCAGCGCCGCGAGGATCGCGAGCGGTCGGGCGGTACGGCGCAGTGTGGTGTCGGTCACGGCCGCACCGTAGCGGCCTGAGCAGGGGGCCCGCGGCAAAACCGGTGTCCGACCGGGCCCGGAGCAGGGAGAATGATCCGACGTGGGACATGTGGACGTAGCAGGGGTGCGGTACGAGCTGCCCGACGGCAGGGTGCTCCTGGACGACGTGTCGTTCCGGGTGGGCGAGGGCGCGAAAGTCGCCCTGGTCGGCGCCAACGGCGCGGGCAAGACCACCCTGCTCCGGATCATCACGGGGGACCTGGCCCCGCACGCCGGAGCGATCACCCGCTCGGGCGGCCTCGGGGTGATGCGGCAGAACGTCGGGGCCGCGCTCGGCGACGACCCGACCGTCGGTGACCTGCTGCTCAGCGTCTCCCCGCCGCGGATCCGCGCGGCCGCGACCGAGGTCGACCGCTACGAGCTGGCGCTGATGGAGACCGACGACGAGCAGACGCAGATGGCCTACGCCCACGCGCTGTCGGAGTTCGCCGACGCGGGCGGCTACGACATCGAGGTCACCTGGGACGTCTGCACGATGGCGGCCCTGGCGCTGCCGTACGACCGCGCCAAGTACCGCACGCTCAGCACCCTCTCGGGCGGCGAGCAGAAGCGCCTGGTCCTCGAGCTGCTGCTGCGCGGGCCGGACGAGGTGCTGCTCCTCGACGAGCCCGACAACTACCTCGACGTGCCGGGAAAGATCTGGCTGGAGCAGCGGATCCGCGAGTCCGACAAGACCATCCTGATGATCAGCCACGACCGCGAGCTGCTCAACAACACCGCGACGCGCGTCGTCACCGTCGAGCTCGGCGCCGGCGGCAACACGGTCTGGACGCATCCCGGCGGGTTCGCGTCGTACCACGAGGCGCGCCGCGACCGGTTCCTGCGCTTCGAGGAGATGCGCAAGCGCTGGGACGAGGAGCACGCGAAGCTCAAGCAGCTCGTGCTGCACTACAAGATCAAGTCGGAGTACAACGACGGGATGGCCTCGCAGTACCGCGCCGCCCAGACCCGGCTGCGCAAGTTCGAGGAGGCCGGCCCGCCGACCGAGCAGCCTCGCGAGCAGCAGGTCACCATGCGCCTCACCGGGGGCCGCACCGGCAAGCGTGCCGTCGTCTGCGAGGACCTCGAGCTCACCGGACTGATGAAGCCGTTCGACCTCGAGGTCTGGTACGGCGAGCGGGTCGCCGTGCTCGGGTCCAACGGCTCCGGCAAGTCCCACTTCCTGAGGCTGCTCGCGATCGGCGGCAGCGACCCCGACGTCGAGCACCGCCCGGTCGGCGACGTCGAGATCAAGCCCGTCCTGCATGCCGGCAAGGCCAAGCTCGGCGCCCGGGTGCGGCCGGGGTGGTTCGTGCAGACCCACGAGCACCCCGAGCTCATCGGGCGCACGCTCCTGGAGATCCTGCACCGCGGAGACGGCTCGCCGCACGGTCGCTCCGGGATGGGTCGTGAGCAGGCCGCCCGCGTGCTCGACCGCTACGAGCTGGCACACGCTGGGGAGCAGCGGTTCGAGTCGCTCTCGGGCGGTCAGCAGGCGCGCTTCCAGATCCTGCTGCTCGAGCTGTCCGGCGCCACGCTGCTGCTGCTCGACGAGCCGACCGACAATCTCGACGTCCAGTCCGCCGAGGCGCTCGAGGACGGCCTCGCGGCCTTCGAGGGCACCGTCCTCGCGGTCACCCACGACCGGTGGTTCGCCCGGGGCTTCGACCGGTTCCTGGTCTACGGCGCGGACGGCGAGGTCTACGAGTCCGACGGCCCGGTCTGGGACGAGGGCCGCGTGCAGCGGTCGAGATGAGCAACCTCGAGATCGATCCGCTCGACCCGCACGACGGGGCGGCGTTCGACGCGTTCTACGACGTCTACCTCGCCGCCGAGCGGGCGCTCGGGGACATCGGGTCGCCGTGGATGCGCGAGGAGGTCCGCGCCTCGCTCCAGGACCGCGGGACGCGGCGCTGGCTCGGCGCCTACGTCGGCCGGATCGACGGTGACGTGGTGGCGGTCGGCCAGCTCTCGACGCCGCTGCTCGACAACCGCGAGAGCGCCATGCTGGCGGTGCACGTCGACCCCCGGCTCTGGCGCCGCGGCCTGGGCACGCAGGTGTCTCAACGGCTCGAGTCCGAGGCGCGCGAGCGCGGTCGGACGCTGCTCAACACCGAGGCGACCTGGCCGTACGCCGCGGGGCCGGCCGGCGCCGGGTCGCCCGGGCCCGAGTTCGCGCTGGCTCGCGGCTACGCACTCGCGATCGGGGACGTGAAGCGACGGCTGGAGCTTCCCGTGGGCGACGGCGTGCTCGACGACCTGACGGCCGAGGTCGTCGACCATCATCGCGGCTACGTCCTGCGCTCCTGGGTCGGACCGGTGCCCGACGACCTGCTCGTCGGCTGGGCGCGGCTCTACGCGAGCCTCGTCACCGAGGCGCCGACCGGCGACCTCGAGATCGAGCAGGAGTCGGCGGACCCCGCCGTCGTACGGGAGTCGGAGGCGCTGCTCGCGAAGCAGGGCCGCACGAAGTACAACACCGTGGCGCTCGACGAACGGGGTGAGGTCGTCGCCTACACCGACATCGCGACGACGGTGCACGAGCCCGGCGTCGCCTACCAGTGGGGGACCCTGGTGCGCGGCGACGCCCGTGGCCACCGGCTGGGCCTGGCCGTGAAGGTCGCGAACCTCCGGCTGCTGCAGGGGGAGCGCCCGGACGTCCGGGTGCTGATCACCTACAACGCCGAGGTCAACCGGCACATGGTCGGCGTCAACGATCGTCTCGGCTTCGTCCCGGTCGCCCGGCTCGGGGAGTTCCAGAAGCGTCTCTGAGCCCCGCACCGAAAAAGGAGGGCCCCACCGGCTGACAGGGAGACGGGCCCGGTTGCCGGTGGGACCCTCGACCCCTCCCGTGTCTCGGGCGCGGGAAGGGCGTCAGGTGGTCAAGATTTGGACGTGCTGGCGTCCGAGTCGAGCGTGAGCTGCGTGGTCTTGGTCTGGCCGTCGTGGGTGTAGGTCACCGTGACGTCGTCGCCGGGCCGGTAGGAGCGGATCGTCGCGACCAACGAGTCGGCACCGGTGATCAGCTGCGTGTTGACCTTGGTGATCACGTCACCCTTCGCGATGCCGGCGTCCGCGGCGGTCGAGCCGGCGCTGACCTCCTTGACCTCGGCACCCTGCACGACCTCCGCGCCGTCCTGGCTGGCGACGTCGGCGACGGAGATGCCGAGCCGGGCGTGCGTCGGGGTCTCGCCCTTGCTCATCTGGTCGACGATCGGGAGCACCTCGTCGATCGGGATCGCGAAGCCGAGGCCGATGGAGCCCGCCTCTCCCTCGCTCGAGCTGGCGGTGCGGATCGACGAGTTGATGCCGACGACGTTCCCGTTCATGTCGACGAGCGCGCCGCCGCTGTTGCCGGGGTTGATCGCCGCGTCGGTCTGGATGGCGGGGTACGTCGTGCTGTTGCCGTCGCCGTCCGAGCCCACGTCGACGGGCCGGTTGAGCGCGCTGACGATGCCGCTCGTGACGGTGGAGTCGAGGCCGAACGGCGAGCCGATCGCCACGACACCCTCGCCGACCTTGAGGTCGGCCGACTTGCCGATGGTCGCCGGGGTCAGGCCCGAGACGTCCTCGGCCTTGATCACCGCGGTGTCGGTCAACGGGTCGGTGCCGACGACGGAGGCCTTGGCCGAGGTGCCGTCGTTGAAGAAGACGGTCATCGAGCCTCCGTCGCCCGCGATCGCGGCGACGTGGTTGTTGGTGAGGATCTCGCCGTCGGAGCTGAGGATGATGCCGGAGCCGGAGCCCGCACCCTGGCTGCCGCTGACGTCGATCTTCACGACCGACGGGAGCACCTTCGCCGCGACCTGCTCGACCGAGCCGTCGGCGGCGGGGGAGCTGGGGGTGTCGACGACCTGGGACGTCTGCGCGGAGCCTGCGTCGTTGCTGCCGGAGTCGCTGTCGTCGAAGGCGTTCCAGGCGGCGGCGCCGCCG
This sequence comes from Nocardioides sp. Root1257, assembly GCF_001425175.1. Taxonomy (GTDB): domain Bacteria; phylum Actinomycetota; class Actinomycetes; order Propionibacteriales; family Nocardioidaceae; genus Nocardioides. Next base: position 541,862 of record NZ_LMDV01000008.1, read on the forward strand.
ACGCCGGCGGCGGCACCCACGACGAGGGCGGTGGCGACGACGGCAGCGGCCAGGCCGGTGCGCCGGGGTCGGCGCTGCGTCGGCAGGGTCTCGGTCTGCGGAGCGCCCAGCGGGGCGGGGCCGTAGGACTGGGCCGGGGGGCCCTCGGGGCGGGGACCCCGCGGAGCGGGGTACGAGAAGTACGGGTTGTGCGGGTCCTGCGGTCCTTGCGGGGGCGTCGGCTGGTCGGTCATGCCCCTACTGTGTTGCCGGAGCCTGTGATCAACCTGAGACGGCGCTGGACGACCCAGAAGAAACGTCGTTCTCCGGAGCCTCCGTCACGAGCGTCATCTTCTTGAGCAGCGCCGCCAGCGTCGCACGCTCGTCGGGCTCGAGCGCGTGCACGACCTCGTCCTCGGCCCGGCCGCGCAGGTCCATGGCGCGGCGCCAGATCGCCGCGCCCTTCTTGGTGATCTCGATGCCCACCCGGCGCCGGTCGTCGGCGTCGGGGTGGCGCTGGATCCAGCCCGCCTTCTCGAGGGAGTCCAGGCGACCGGTCATGCCGGCGTTGCTGATGCCGAGGTCCTCCGCTAGTGCCGAGGGGCTGGCCAGCCCCGGGGTGTCGCGGATCATCAGGTGGTGGAGGGTGTCGTACTCGAAGTCCTGGAGGCCGACCTCGGCCAGTGCTGCCTGGGTGGTGAGCCGGAAGTGGCGCTTGAGACGCCCGATCCGCACCACGATCGCCTCGACGTCGTCCTCGAACGCGACGTCGATCCAGTGGTCGCGCCAGCGCGCCACGTGGCGGTCGGCCCAGTCCTGCTCCGGCCAGTCCTGCTCGGTCACGATCGGATCCTACCGGTTCGCTAGCGAATAGTTCGCTGACGAAGTAATATCTGGGGCCATGGACGACCGCCTCTCCGCGTTGCGCTACCGGGACTTCCGGTTCCTCGTCGCCGGTACGGCGTCCAGCTCGCTCGGCAACGCCGTCACGCCGATCGCGCTGGCGTTCGCCGTCCTCGACCTCGGCGGCTCGGCGACGGACCTCGGCCTGGTCGTGGGGGCGTTCGCGCTGGCCGACGTCGTCACCGTGCTCTTCGGCGGGGTGCTCGGCGACCGGCTGCCGCGCAAGCTGATGATGGAGGGCTCCGCGGCCGGGAGCGCGCTGACCCAGGCCTTCCTCGCGACGGCGCTGGTCGCCGGCTTCGCGACGATCCCGATGCTCGGCATCGTCGGCGCGCTCAACGGCTGCCTGTCCGCGCTCAGCCAGCCGTCGTCGCGGGCGATGACCCGCGAGACGGTGCCGGCCGAGCACCTGCCCTCCGCGGTGGCGATCCGACCACTCCTGCAGACCGGCGCCGCGACCGTCGGCTACGCCGTCGGCGGCTTCCTGGTGGCGCTCGCGGGCTCGGGCTGGGCGATCGGCGTCGACGCGCTGACGTTCGCCATCGCGGCGTACTGCTACTCACGGCTGCGGGTCGAGCAGCAGCGTCCGGAGGGCGTGCGCGCCTCCATGCTCGCCGACCTCGGCGACGGCGCTCGCGAGGTGCTGGCGCATCCCTGGCTGTGGCTGCTGATCGGTCAGGCCATGCTCTACCACCTCTTCTACGGCGGCGCGCAGACCGTGCTCGGGCCGATCGTCGTCGGCGACGAGTTCGGCCGCTCGTCCTGGGGCCTGGCGATGGGCACGCTGATGGCCGGTTTCGTCGTCGGCGGCCTGCTCTGCCTGCGCTGGCGCCCGCGCCGCAGCCTGCTCATCGGCACGGTCCTGCTCAGCCTGACGGCGCTCTTCCCGATCGCGATGGCTCTGTCCGACCACCTCTGGCCGGTCCTCGTCGGGGCGTTCCTGCACGGCTTCGGGCTGCAGGTCTTCGACGTCTTCTGGGACCTCTCGATCCAGCAGAACGTCGCACCTGACAAGCTCGCCCGGGTCTACTCCTTCGACGCCGTCGGGTCGTTCGTCGCGCGCCCGCTCGGGCTCGCGCTGACCGGCCCGATCGCCGTCCTCGTCGGCTACCAGGAGTGGCTCCTCGTGGTCGGCTGCGTGATGGGGGCCTCGGCGCTGCTGGCGCTCACCTCCGCGGACGTCCGCAACCTGACCCGGCGTACGCCGGCTCAGACGGCCGAGCCCATCGGCGCCTGAGCGTCCGGACTGAAGCCCCGAAACTCAGGTTTCACGCAAGGTTGGTGCTGGCGGCCGCATTCGGATGGCGGCGCGGATTGCCTGCTGCCAGAGTGCTCCCAACGACCTAGCTGGGGGGTTACCGTCGTGGGGGGAACTGCTGCACGTCCGCGCGCCGTCGGTGCGCTGAGAGTGCCTGTCGTCATCGCCGTCGTCGCTGCTGCGGCGCTGGTCGCCGTCCTCGCGCCGGTCAACGGCAGCGCCGACGCCGCCGTCTGCTCGAGCGGGGTCTCGACGTCCAACGCGTTCGGGGCGGCCACCGGGTGGACCGAGTTCGTCGAGGGCAACGGCAGCCGCGGGTCCGAGTCGGAGGGCGCCGTCGCGTACGGCGGCAGCCTGCCGACCGGCATGACGCTCGGCACCCGGCTGACCGGCTTCGCAGCGAGCTCGCCGAGCCTGGTCATCGCGGGGTCGCACGGCTCGGGCTACAACCTGCAGTACGGCAGCGCGTACGTCGCGCCGAAGTCGGGCGTGAACTTCAACGGCGGCTCGGGCACCGGCTACCTCGCGTCGAACCCGATCGACTTCGCGACCGCGTTCACCGCCCTGCGCGCGACCTCCGCCGCCTGGGGCGCCGCCGCCTCGACGGGCACCGTCACGACCGGGACGACCGGGGGCAACGCGGCGATCGTGCTCACCGGCACCAGCGCGTCGCTGAACGTCTTCAACCTCTCCGCCGGTGACGCCGCGGCCCTCGCCGGCGGCAAGCACCTCGGCCTCAGCGTGCCGAGCGGCGCGACCACGATCATCAACGTGCCCGGCACCTCGCCGACGATCGCCGGCCAGGCCTGGCTCGGCAGCGGGTCGAGCTGGAACCAGGCGTCCGACGGCAACATCAAGGGCGCGTACGCCGGCCTCGTCTGGAACTTCCCCGCGGCCACCGCGGTCACCGTCAGCTACGGCTCGGCCTTCCCGGGGACGATCCTGGCCCCGAACGCCGCCGTCACCATCGCCTCGGCCGGGCACACCATCGGCCAGGTCCTCGCCGCGTCGTTCAGCTCCAACTACGAGACGCACCTGAACACGTTCCCGAGCACGGCCTGCGTCCCGTCGCCGCCCTCGAGCCCCGGCACGTCGGACGTCACGGTCACGAAGTCGGCCTCGGTCGCGAGCCCGCACGGTGGCGACACCCTGACCTACACGCTGACGGCGAAGAACGTCGGAGACGCGACCGCCACGGGCGTCGTGGTCCGCGACGAGCTGCCCAGCGGCGTCACCTATGTCTCGTCGAGCTCGCCGTGCACCCAGGCATCCGGCGTCGTCAGCTGCAGCGTCGGCTCCCTCGCTGCCGGCGCCTCGACCTCGGTCACCATCGCCGTGACGGCCAACCCGATCGCCGGCGCCGGCCCCGTCTCGCACCCGCAGGCCAACCACTGGCTCACGCCGTACAAGGCCGAGACGCAGGTCGACCTCGAGCCCGGTCAGCAGCGCACCATCACCCTCGCCTGCAGCGGCGACGACATCCTCAGCGACGGCCAGTTCCGGGTCGACCACGTCGACCAGGGCACCGGCGCGATCACCGACGTCAAGGTCCTCAGCGCGCAGACCACGGCACTGGGCACCTGGAAGGGCGTCATCCGCAACGACGCCACCGGACGCGCGCAGGCCAAGGCCTTCATCGTCTGCCTGCCCGAGCGGACCGAGGCGGCTGATCGCCAGACCGGCTACGCCGACAGCCACCGGCACACGCTGTCCGCGGACTCCGCGCTCGTCACCACCACGCAGTCGTACGGCGTCGGCCGGTCCACCGCGACCCTGACCTGCCCGACCGGCACGGTCGCGATCGCTCCGGGCTTCGACCTCTCGTCGGCCGGAGCGACGCTGGCCGGCTCCGAGACGACCCAGGCCAACCCGCGCGCGTGGACCTTCGTCCTCGACGTCACCGCGCCGGTGACCGCGACCCTCTCGGCGCGCTGCCTGCGGACCACGACCAGCGCCGTCCTCGGCCACACGCACGAGCTGCTCCTCACCCACGTCGTCCAGACGGTCACCGTCCCCGGCAGCACGGCCGCCGCGGGCAACGAGTTCCAGGTCATCTGCCCCGACGACGGCAAGGGCGTCGTCGCGACCTTCGAGCTGCCGCCGGGCGTGACGTCCTTCGGCAACGACCCGCGGCTCAAGGCGCGCGCCTTCCGGCTCTACAACCAGACGGGCGCCGCGAAGACCGCCACGCTCGACCTGGTCTGCCTCAAGGACCGCACCAGCACCGAGCAGATGGGCACCGCCGACCCGGTCGCCGTGGTCAACACCGCGACGGTCACCTCGACCTCGGCCGACGCCAACTCGGGCAACAACTCCGCCAGTGCCACGATCACGGTGCAGCCGGGCTCGACGACCGCCGGCTTCGCCAGCGCGGCGCGGGTGGCAGGGTCGAAGCTGTCGCTGCGACTGGTCTCCTCGATGCCGGGCGTCGCCGTCGTGAGGGCCACCGTGCGCGGCAAGGTGATGGCCGTCGGCAAGGTCAAGCTGAAGGCGGCCCGCGTGGTCACGGCGAAGGTCAGGCTCACGAAGGCCGGCAAGCGGCTCGCCCGTCACGGCACCGTGCGGGTCAAGCTCGACCCGAGCCGGGGCAGGACGATCGTCAAGACCCTGAAGGTCACCCGGTAGTTGTCAGACGGGGAGGCCGCGACGGCGCAGCTCGCTGCGCAGCGCGGCTGCGTCGGTGAAGACGATGCCGTCCATCCCGAGCTCGACCGCGGCGTCGACGTTCAGCTGCTTGTCGTCGACGAACGCCAGCCGGTCCAGCGGCAGCCCACTCCGCTCCGCGGCGATCTGGTAGGCCCGAGGGTCGGGCTTGGCCGCCTTGACCTCGCCCGACACGACGACGTCGTCGAGCAGGCGCAGCACCTCGAAGCGCGGCGCGGCGTACGGGTAGTAGAGCTCGTCGGACCAGTTGGTCAGGCCGATCAGCGGGAGGCCCGCCTCGCGCAGCTCGCGCACGATCTCGGTGGTGCCCGGCACCTCGCTGAGGGACGCCGGGAAGTGCTCGAGGTAGGCGTCGGCGTGCGCCGCCCAGTGCGGGTGCGTACGACGCACCTCGGCCACCCCGTCGGCCCAGCGCCGGCCGCTGTCCTGGAGGTGGTTCCACGCCATGAAGTCGAAGTCGTCGGCCTCCAGGAAGCGTTGCGCCTCAACGGCACCGACCCCCGCCGCGATGGCGAGGGCCGGTTCCCACTCAATCAGTACGTTCCCGAGGTCAAGGACGACCCCGGCTGGAGTCACGCCCAGCGCTCGGACGCCGGCACGAAGTCGAGCCCGCGGTCGCCCATGTAGAGCTGCTTCGGGCGAGCGATCTTCTGCTCCTTGTCCTGGACCAGCTCGGACCACTGGGCCAGCCAGCCCGGCGTCCGGCCGATCGCGAAGAGGACGGTGAACATCTCCGGCGGGAACTGGAAGGCCTCGTAGATCAGGCCCGAGTAGAAGTCCACGTTGGGGTAGAGCTTGCGCTTGATGAAGTACTCGTCCTCGAGCGCGATCTTCTCGAGCTCCTTGGCGATCTCGAGGAGCGGGTTGACCCCGGTGACCTCGAAGACGTCGTCGCAGGCCTTCTTGATGATCGTCGCGCGCGGGTCGAAGTTCTTGTAGACCCGGTGCCCGAAGCCCATCAGCTTCTCGTTGCCGTTCTTCACGCCCTCGATGAAGGCGGGGATGTTCTCCTTGGTGCCGATGCGCCGCAGCATCCGCAGCACCGCCTCGTTGGCGCCGCCGTGCAGCGGGCCGTAGAGGGCGCCGACGCCGGCCGCGACGGCCGAGTAGGGGTCGACCTGCGAGGAGCCGACGGAGCGGACCGCGTTGGTCGAGCAGTTCTGCTCGTGGTCGGCGTGCAGGATGAAGAGCACGTCGAGCGCCTTGACCAGGCGCGGGTCGGCCTCGAACTTCGACTCGCTCATCTTGAAGAGCATGGAGAGGAAGTTGGCGGTGTAGCTGAGGTCGTTGTCCGGGTAGACGTACGGCTTGCCCTGCGCGTGCCGGAACGCCCAGGCGCCCAGCGTCGGCATCTTCGCGATCATCCGGACGATCTGGATGTGCCGGTTCTCGGCGTCGCTGATGTTGCGCGCGTCGGGGTAGAACGTCGAGAGGGCCCCCACCGACGCCATCAGCATCCCCATCGGGTGCGCGTCGTAGCGGAAGCCCTGCATGAACGACTTCACGTTCTCGTGGACGAACGTGTGGTAGGTGATCTCGTGCACCCACTCCTCGTACTGCGCCTTCGTGGGCAGCTCGCCGTGGATGAGGAGGTAGGCGACCTCGAGGAAGTTCGACTTCTCGGCCAGCTGCTCGATCGGGTAGCCCCGGTACTCCAGGATCCCCTTCTCCCCGTCGATGTAGGTGACGGAGCTGCGGCAGGAGGCGGTGTTGACGAAGCCGGGGTCGTAGACCGCGAGACCCGGAGCGTCGTCGCCGGCCTTGATCTGGCCCAGATCCGCGGCCTTGATGGCGCCGTCGGCGATCGGGACCTCGTACTCCTGTCCGGTGCGGTTGTCGCGGACGGTGAGAGAATCAGTCACCCTCTCAACTTAGTCGGCGGCGTGGCGGCATGCGAACCCGGTGTCCGTTCATGGACGCTGTGACGTTTCCGTCATTGCCAATTCGACACGGTCCCGGGAGCGCCCGTACTCTTGTCAGTCGCGCCTCCTGCCGCGCCCGGACCCCACACGGAGTCCGGACGCAGAACCGGACGAGTCTGAGCCGGGCAGTGTTCGTCAGGGGGCGCCGCAGCACCACACCCGTGCGGCACAGGGCCGTGCGGGACCTACGAACGAAGGAAGTTCCTCCGTGCGCACGTACGCCCCGAAGGCCGGCGACATCACGCGTGAGTGGCTCGTCATCGACGCCACCGACGTGGTCCTCGGCCGCCTCGCTGCTCAGACCGCCAATCTCCTGCGCGGCAAGCACAAGGCGATCTTCGCTCCCAACGCTGACACCGGTGACTTCGTCATCATCATCAACGCTGAGAAGGTCGCGCTCTCCGGTGACAAGGCTGTCACCAAGATGGCCTACCGCCACTCCGGCTACCCGGGTGGTCTGTCTGCCACTCCGATCGGTGAGGTCCTCGAGAAGGACGCCCGCAAGGCCATCGAGAAGGCCGTGTGGGGCATGCTGCCGAAGAACAAGCTCGGCCGCCAGGTCCTCAAGAAGCTGAAGGTCTACTCGGGTCCCAACCACCCGCACCAGGCCCAGCAGGCCACTCCGTACGAGATCAAGCAGATCTCCCAGTAATCGTCCCTATCTCGAGCAGAGCCTGTCGAGAAAGTCTGAGTGAGGAACATCGTGGCTGACACCACCACCGAGGTCGAAGAGACCTACGAGGCCGACGAGCAGGGCATCGCCTACAGCTCCGAGAGCGCCCCGTCCGCTGACACCCCCGCCCGTCCGGCGACCATCGCCCCCGCTGCGGCCACCGGCCGTCGCAAGGAGGCCGTCGCCCGCGTCCGCATCGTCCCCGGCACCGGCCAGTGGACGGTCAACGGCCGGACGCTGGACAACTACTTCCCCAACAAGCTGCACCAGCAGGTCGTGAACGAGCCGTTCGCGAACCTCCAGCTCGAGGGTCGTTTCGACGTCATCGCCCGCATCCACGGCGGTGGCATCACCGGCCAGGCCGGCGCGCTGCGTCTCGGCGTGGCCCGCTGCCTGAACGCGATCGACGTCGAGGCCAACCGCCCGTCGCTCAAGAAGGCCGGGCTGCTCACGCGTGACGCCCGCGTCATCGAGCGCAAGAAGGCCGGTCTCAAGAAGGCCCGCAAGGCGCCGCAGTACAGCAAGCGCTGATCGCAGCGACGGTTACATGCCGCGCATCTTCGGCACGGACGGGGTCCGGGGTCTGGCCAACGGTCATCTGACCGCTGAGCTGGCCCTGGACCTTTCCGTTGCCGCTGCCCGTGTCCTCGCCGACAGGGGCGAGTTCGAGGGCCACCGCCCGCTCGCCGTCGTCGGCCGGGACACCCGCATCTCGGGACAGTTCCTCGAGCACGCCGTCGTCGCCGGGCTCGCCTCGGCCGGCGTCGACGTGCTCCGGCTGCGCGTGCTGCCGACCCCGGCGGTCGCCTACATGACGCAGGCGCTCGGCGCCGACCTCGGCGTCGTCATCAGCGCCTCGCACAACCCGATGCCCGACAACGGCATCAAGTTCCTCGCGAGCGGCGGACTCAAGCTCGACGACGCCGTGGAGCGGGACATCGAGCAGCACCTCGACGAGCCGTGGGAGCGCCCGATCGCCGGCGACGTCGGCCGGGTGACGCCGTACGCGACCCCCGTGCAGGAGTACGTCGACCACCTGATCGGCACCCTGTCGCGGCCGCTCGACGGGATCAAGGTCGTGCTGGACTGCGCCCACGGCGCGGCGTACGAGGCAGGGCCGATGGCCCTGCGGGCCGCCGGCGCCGACGTGATCGCGATCAACGCCGAGCCCGACGGCCTCAACATCAACGACGGCTGCGGCTCGACGCACCTCGGGCCGCTGCGCGCCGCGGTGCTCGAGCACGGTGCGGCCGCGGGCTTCGCGCTCGACGGCGACGCCGACCGCTGCCTGGCCGTCGACCACCAGGGCGAGGTCGTCGACGGCGACCAGATAATGGCGATCCTCGCGATCGGGATGGCAGAGTCGGGCCACCTGCCCAAGAACACCGTCGTCGCGACGGTGATGAGCAACCTCGGCTTCGTGCAGGCGATGCGCGCCGCCGGCGTCGGTGTGCGCCAGACGAAGGTCGGCGACCGCTACGTGCTCGAGGCGATGCGCGTGTCCGGCTACGGCCTCGGCGGCGAGCAGTCCGGCCACGTGATCATGAGCGAGTACGCCACGACCGGCGACGGCACGCTGACCGCGCTGCACGTGCTCGAGCGGATGGCCGTGACCGGTCAGTCCCTCGCGTCGCTGGCGTCGGTGATGACCCGCCTCCCGCAGGTGCTGGTCAACGTCCCCGACGTCGACAAGGCCCGCGCGGACGACGACCCGGTCGTCGCGGCCGCGGTGGCAGAGGAGGAGGCCGAGCTCGGCGAGTCCGGCCGGGTGCTGCTCCGTCCCTCGGGCACCGAGGACCTCGTGCGGGTGATGGTCGAGGCGCGCACGGCCGACGAGGCCCGGTCGGTGGCCGAGCGCCTCGCCGACGTCGTCAAGCGACAGCTCAGCCTCTAGACCGTCGGCATGACTCGGGTCCGGCTCGCCGTCGTGCTCGGGACGCTCGCGGTCCTCGCGGTCGTGGCCACGGCGACGGTCGCGGTCGTCACGGCGACCGGCGACGACCGGGAGGGCGGCGAGCACAGCGCCGCGGTGCCGCTGGACGTCACCGACCCCGGGACCGGCGCCACGTTCTCGGTGCCCGCGCAGGACTGGGAGGTCCGCGGGCCGCGCAGCCGGATCTTCTACGAGGACGACGACGGCCGCAGGACGGCGGTCGTCACCGGGCCGGCCGTCTACCGCGACGGGTACTGCGCGGCGCAGCCGGGCGACTCCAACCGGGGCTTCGCGGGGTTCACGGGGCAGTCGTTCGACACCTGGGTGGCCGCCGTGCGGGGCGGGCGGGCGGCGATGTCCACCGGTACGACGCGTCAGCGGCTCGAGCTGGCTGACGGGTCGACGGCGTCCCTGTCCTGGGTCAGCCTGCTGGTGAGCGGCGACGGGGCGTGCTCGGCCGGGGCGGTCGAGGTCGCGATGCTCAGGTCGGGCGACGTGCGCGTGGTGCTGGTGGCGGACGCCGAGGAGGAGGGCACGCTCGCGCACGAGGAGATCGTCCGGATCCTGAGCGGCCTTCGGCCGTGATCTCGACACGCTCTCACGACCTCTTTCATCGGTCGTGCCGCTGCTCGATCTGGCGCCTGGGTCCCAGCCCTCGCAAGGTCGGGTCGGGGGCGCTCAGAGCTTGCGTAGCCGGACGTAGCGGACCGAGTGGTCCCGGTCCTTGCGCAGCACGAGCGTCGCGCGGGATCGCGTCGGCAGGATGTTCTCGGCCAGGTTGGGGCCGTTGATGGTGTCCCAGATCCGGGTCGCCTCGGCGACGGCCTCGTCGGCCGAGAGCGCGCCGTACTTGGAGAAGTAGGACTCCGGGTCGCGGAAGGCCGTCTCGCGCAGGCGCAGGAAGCGCTCGACGTACCAGTCGCGGATCTTGTCGCGGCCGGCGTCGACGTACACGGAGAAGTCGAAGAAGTCGCTCAGCGTCAGGCCGCTGCGGCCGTCCTCGCGCACCCGCGCGGGCTGGAGCACGTTGAGGCCCTCGATGATGACGATGTCGGGGCGCTTGACCACGACCTTCTCGCCGGGCAGCACGTCGTAGGTGAGGTGCGAGTAGACGGGTGCCTCGACCTCGTCCTTGCCGGACTTGATGTCGACGACGAACCGCATCAGGGCGCGGCGGTCGTAGGACTCCGGGAAGCCCTTGCGCTGGAGCAGGCCACGGCGCTCGAGCTCGGCGTTGGGGTAGAGGAAGCCGTCGGTCGTCACCAGCGCGACGTTGGGGTGCTCGGGCCAGTGCGCCAGCATCTGCTGGAGCACGCGCGCGGTGGTCGACTTGCCGACCGCGACGGAGCCCGCGAGGCCGATCACGAACGGCGTGCGCGTCGGCTGCACCTGGTGGAGGAACTCCTCCTGCTGGCGGTACAGCCCGCCCGCCGCCTCGACGTACAGCGACAGCAGCCGGGACAGCGGCAGGTAGATCTGCTGGACCTCCTCGAGGTCGAGCTGGTCGCCCAGGCCGCGCAGGCGGCGGATCTCCTCGCCGGTGAGCGGGTTCTCCACCTCGGCCGCGAGCGCCGCCCACGCGGAGCGGTCGAGCTCGATGTACGGCGACGACTCCCGGGTGGGCTCGTCGGAGACACCCGGCCCGCCGTGGGAAGACATGCGGGAGATTGTTGCAGCCGCCGTGCGCGGTCAAACCTCCGGTGCCCGGTCGATACAGTGGCCCCCATGTGCGGCATCGTCGGGTACGTCGGGGAGAAGCAGGCCCAGGATGTCGTGATCGAAGGTCTGCGACGGCTCGAGTACCGCGGCTACGACTCCGCCGGGATCGCGCTGGTCGCCGACGGGGTCATCGCGTCCGACAAGCGGGCGGGCAAGCTCGCCAACCTCGAGAAGGCGATCGTCGACCGGCCGCTGCCGGCCGCCACGATCGGCATCGGGCACACCCGGTGGGCCACCCACGGGGCGCCGACCGACGTCAACGCGCACCCGCACACCGGCGACGTGCGCCGGGTCGCGCTGGTGCACAACGGGATCATCGAGAACTTCGCCGAGCTGCGGGCCGAGCTCGAGCGCAGCAACCACGTGCTCCTCTCGGAGACCGACACCGAGGTCGCCGCGCAGCTGCTCGAGCTGCTGGTGGTCTCCGGGCTCGACCTGACGACCGCGATGCTGCAGCTCGTGGCGCGGCTCGAGGGCGCGTTCACCCTGGTCGCCGCGGACTCGCAGGACCCGTCGCGGGTCGTCGCAGCGCGGCGCAACTCTCCGCTGGTCGTCGGCGTCGGCGAGGGGGAGAACTTCCTCGGGTCGGACGTCTCGGCGTTCATCGAGCACACCCGCGAGGCGCTGGAGCTCGGGCAGGACCAGGTCGTCACGATCACCCGCGACGGGGTCTCGATCGTCAACTTCGACGGCACGCCGGCCGAGGGCCGCCGCTACCACGTCGACTGGGACCTGTCGGCCGCCGAGAAGGACGGCCACGACTGGTTCATGCGCAAGGAGATCCACGAGCAGCCGCGCGCGGTCGCGGACTCGCTGCTCGGGCGGCGTACGCCGGAGGGACACCTGCACCTCGACGAGATGCGGCTCTCCGACCAGGAGCTGCGCGACGTCGACAAGGTCATCATCATCGCGTGCGGGACCTCCTTCTACGCCGGCATGGTCGCCAAGTACGCCATCGAGCACTGGACCCGGGTGCCGGTCGAGGTCGAGCTCGCCTCGGAGTTCCGCTACCGCGACCCGATCCTCGACTACTCGACGCTCGTCGTCGCGATCAGCCAGTCCGGCGAGACCGCCGACACCCTGCAGGCCATCCGGCACGCGCGCACCCAGCGCTCGAAGGTGCTCGCGATCTGCAACACCAACGGCTCGACGATCCCGCGCGAGTCCGACGCGGTCATCTACACCCATGCCGGGCCCGAGATCGGGGTCGCGTCGACCAAGGGCTTCCTGACCCAGCTGGTCGCCTGCTACCTGCTCGCCCTCTACCTCGCCCAGGTCAAGGGCACGCGGTACGGCGACGAGATCGACCAGGTGATGCAGCAGCTCGAGGCGATCCCGCAGCAGGTGCAGCGGGTGCTCGACGACGCGCCCGCCATCTACGAGATGGCCGCCGACCACGTCGACACCCGGTCGGTGCTGTTCCTGGGCCGGCACGCGGGCTACCCGGTCGCCCTCGAGGGCGCGCTCAAGCTCAAGGAGCTCGCCTACATCCACGCCGAGGGCTTCGCGGCCGGCGAGCTCAAGCACGGTCCGATCGCGCTGATCGAGGAGGGGCTGCCGGTGCTCTGCGTCGTGCCGCCCGCCGGTCGGGACCAGCTGCGCGACAAGATGGTCAGCGGCATCCAGGAGGTACGGGCCCGCGGGGCGCGCACGATCTGCCTGGTCGAGGACGGCGACGACGCGATCACGCCGTACGCCGACGTCATCATCCGGCTGCCGCGGGTCCCGGTGCTGCTGCAGCCGCTGGTCGCCGTCGTACCCCTGCAGCTCTTCGCGTGCGAGCTCGCGACCCAGATGGGCCACGACGTCGACCAGCCGCGCAACCTCGCCAAGTCCGTCACCGTGGAGTGAGGGTCCGATGATCATCGGCGTCGGCATCGACGTGGTCGACATCGAGCGCTTCGGGGAGTCGCTGACCCGCACCCCCGGTCTCCGCGACCGGCTCTTCACGCCAGGAGAGGCCGGCCGGCCGCTGGCCTCGCTCGCTGCGCGGTTCGCCGCCAAGGAGGCGCTCGCCAAGGCCCTCGGCGCCCCCGTCGGTCTGCACTGGCACGACGCCGAGATCGTGTCCGAGTCGTCGGGACGTCCCCTCTTCGAGCTCCGCGGCTCCGTCCGTGCTCGCGCCGACGAGCTCGGTGTCGCCTCCGTGCACGTCTCGCTCTCCCACGACGCCGGCATCTCGTCGGCGGTGGTGGTCCTGGAGGGATAGTCCCCGGCAGGCCGACAGCTGTGACGAAGTGTCGTGTCGACAACGTCAGGGACTATCCCGCCGGCCGCCGTCCACAGCAGCTCCCCAGGCCTGGGACCCACACCGGACACATGCCGTCCTGAATCGTTACAACCACGTCATCGGAACCGGTGTCGGACGGACGGTAAGCGAAACACTGCCGACTTAGCGTCCCCGTGCCCGGGTAGGTCCGGGCGCTGATGTGGGGAGGACAAGTGAAGAGACTGCAAGGGATGCGACTGTCCCTGATGGTCGTGACGGGCGTGTGCGCGACGTCGTTGGCCGTGGCGGCCGTCGGCGCGCCGGCTCGGTCCGACGAGCCGGCGCTGAGCGACCACGGCGCCTACCTGGCGCCGTACTACACGGCTGGGAACCTGACCGGCAACGACCAGATCGACAAGGCCGACCTGGACACGATCGTCGCGGCCATCGGCACCACGAGCAGCGACGACGGCTGGTCCGCAGTCTCCGCTGCCGACTACGACCACGACGGCGCGATCACGATGACCGACGTCGCCCAGCTGTCGCAGCGGATGCTGTACGACGACGGCCCGTTCCACCTCGTCGAGGCCTCGGCGCTCGAGATGCAGAAGGCCATGAACGCTGGCGTGATCACGTCGGTCAAGCTGACGCAGGAGTACCTCGACCGGATCGCGGCGTACGACAAGCTCACCGACACGGACCACGTCCGGGCGCTGAACTCGATCATCACGAGCGGCGGCCAGAAGGCCCTCGACGCGGCCGCCGAGAGCGACGCCTACCGTGCGGCGCACGGCGGGCCGCGCAGCATGATGGACGGGATCCCAGTGCTGCTCAAGGACAACTACGACACGAAGGACATGCCGACCTCCGCTGGCAACGGCAGCTGGAAGGACAACCAGACCGGCGCAGACGCGTTCATGGTCAACGAGCTGCGCAGCTCGGGTGCCGTGATCCTCGGCAAGGCGTCGCTCGACGAGTTCGCCCTCGGCTTCAGCTCCGAGTTCAGCACGCTCAGTGCGAAGGGCTCCTCGCTCCTCGTCGCCAGCCCGTACAACCTCTCGAAGACCGCGGGTGGCTCCAGCGGCGGCACGGGTGCCTCGATCTCGGCCAACCTCGGCGCGATCGGGTTCGGCACCGACACGGGCGGCTCGATCCGGAACCCGTCCAGCTACAACCAGCTTGTCGGCATCCGCCCGACGGTGGGTCTCACCAGCCGTGACGGCATCGTGCCGCTCGCACTCACGCAGGACACCGGTGGCCCGATCGCCCGGAGCGTCTCGGACGCCGCCGTCGCGCTCGACGAGGTCACCGGGGTGGACGCCAACGACCCGATCACCAGCGAGCAGACCGGCAAGGTCCCGACGTCGTACACCTCGTACCTCGACCCGACAAGCCTGCAGGGCAAGCGGATCGGCTATGTGACGTCGATGGTCGGCTCCAACGCCACCACGGTCCGGCTCTTCAGCCAGGCTGTCGTCGACCTGACCGCCCAGGGCGCGACGGTCGTGCCGATCACGACCACGGCCCTGAACTCCACCCTCAGCGAGGGCAGCGGCAGCACCAACGAGTTCAAGCACGACCTGGACGTCTACATCACCAACCACCTCGACCCGGCGATCGGCGTGCGCAGCCTGCAGGCGCTCATCGACGACGGCTGGATGGTCCCGGGACGCGCGGCGTCGACGTACGTCGGTCGCAACAATGTCACGACCGACACCTACAACACGTGGATCGCCACCCACACCACGGCGATCGCCAACGGCGAGACCGCGGTCAACACACTGATGGACGACAACGACCTGGACGCCTTGGTCTACCCGACGGGCAACCCGTACGGCACGCAGGGCACCAACCTGCGGCTCAGCCCCAACACGGGCATGCCGGCAGTCACGGTGCCGATGGGCCAGGCGATCGCGGCCGACAACACCACCACGGGCGCCGGGGTCAACCTGGAGTTCCTCGGCAAGAGCTACACCGAAGGCCCGCTGATCGGGCTGGCCTACTCCTACGAGCAGGCGACCAAGCACCGCACCACGCCCGCCCTCTACCCGGCACTGGGTGACGAGTGATGGCGCGCGGGACGAGCAACGACGAGAGGCACGGGACGACGATGGAGACGGTGACGCACCGCAGGTGGGGCGCTCGGCCAGCCACGGCAGCGGCCGTGGGAGCCCTGGTGGCCCTGGGCATCGGCGCGGCGGTCGCGATCCCCGGGGCCATGGCGAACGCCAACGAGCGCACCCTGACGGCGCCGACGGCGCTCGACGGGTTCAGCATCGAGACCTCGGCACCGGGCGCGGTCGTCGGTGACGAGGTCACGGTGACGGTCAAGGCGACCGCCGCCGCCGACCTCTACGCCTACGACCTGACCTTGGCGTACGACTCGCACCTGCTGAAGTACGTCGACGACAGCGCGACCACGGACGTGTCGGGAGCGACGTACGCCACCGACCACGGCGGGACACTCAGCATCATCCACACCAAGCTGGGCTCCTCGCCGGCCGCTGACGGGGTCGTGACCCTGGCCTCGGTGACCTTCACCGGGCTCGCCAGCGGCGACTCGATGGTCGAGGCGACCGACCTGGTCGCCGTCACCAGCGCGGACAGCGCCAGCACGGAGTCGACGACGACCACCGACCTGGCGTCCGCACCGCTGAGCATCGGCAAGCTCCCGGCTCCGGTTGCGACCTCCCCGGCGAGGATCGCCGCGACGGCCCGCGTGGGCAGCGTGCTGACCGCGAAGGTCCCGACCTGGGACCAGGACGGCGTCGCCACCGAGTACCAGTGGCTGGTGGGCGGGAGCGCCGTCGCGCGCGCGACCTCGGCGAGCTACCGACCGACCGTCGCCGACTACGGCAAGGCCGTGTCGGTGGTCGTCAGCGGCACCAAGAGCGACCACGTCACCGGGCAGAGCACGTCCGCGTCGGTCAAGGTCGGCAAGGCGGTCACCAGCACCTCGCTCGTGGCCGGCAAGAAGGTCGTCAAGGCCGGCAAGCAGGTCCGGGTCCGGGTGAAGGTCTCTGCCACCGGGGCGGTGCCGACCGGCAAGGTCGTCGTCACCCTCGCCGGCAAGCGGCTCCACCCGGCGGTCACCCTCAAGGGCGGTACCGCGACCTTCACCGTCACGGTGAAGGGCAAGAAGGGGGCACGTCACCTCGTGGTGGCGTACTCGCCGAGCAGTGCCTTCACCGCCAGCACGGACAGCGTGAAGATCCGCCTGAAGTAGCACCCGTCTCGTGCCCCCGGCCTCGGACTCAGGTCCTAGGTTGGGGGCATGAGGCGTGCACACACGGTGGAGCAGGTGCGGGCGGCCGAGGCCGAGCTGATGCGCAGCCTGCCGGAGGGTGCGCTGATGCAGCGGGCGGCGGCCGGCCTGGCGTACGCCGTGCTCGACCTGCTCGGCTCGGCGTACGGCCGGCGGGTGCTGCTGCTCGTGGGGTCGGGCGACAACGGCGGGGACGCGTTGTACGCCGGCGCGCTGCTGGCGCGGCGCGGGGTGCAGGTCGAGGCGTGGCTGCTCTCGGACCACGCCCACGAGCGCGGGATCGCGGCGCTGCGGGCCGCGGGGGGACGACTCACGACCCGACCGGACCGACCCGAGGTGGTGGTCGACGGGATCGTCGGGATCGGCGGCCGTCCGGGGCTGCGGGCCGAGGCGCACGAGGCGCTCGCGGCGGTCGAGGGGGTCCCGGTGGTCGCGGTGGACGTCCCCAGCGGCGTCGACGTCGACACCGGCGAGCTCGACGGACCGCACGTGACCGCGGCCGTCACGGTCACCTTCGGCACCCACAAGGTCGCGCACCTGGTCGACCCCGCAGCCGCAGCCGCCGGCGTCGTCCACCTCGTCGACATCGGGCTCGACCTGCCCGAAGCGGCGGTCGAGGCCCTTCAGCCCGAGGACGTCGCGGCACTGCTGCCGCGGCCGGCACCGGACGCCCAGAAGTACGTGCGCGGCGTCGTCGGCGTGCGCGCGGGGTCCGCCGAGTACCCCGGCGCCGCGCTGCTCAGCGTCGCGGGCGCCAACAGCGGCCTGTGCGGGATGGTCCGCTACGTCGGCGCCGCGTCCGACACGGTCCGCGAGGTCCACCCGGAGGTGGTCGGCGCCGGCCGGGTGCAGGCGTGGGTCGTCGGCTCCGGCGGTGGCGAGCACGCGGGCGACGAGCTCGCGACCGCCCGTGAGGACCGGGTCCCGCTCGTGATCGACGCCGATGCGCTCGCCCACGTCACCGGCCCGCAGCCGAGCGACACGATCCTCACGCCACACGCCGGCGAGCTGGCCGCCCTGCTCGGCATCGACCGTGACGACGTCGAGGCCCGGCCGCTCCACCACGCGCGACAGGCGGCCACGACGTACGGCTGCGTGGTGCTGCTCAAGGGGCGCCACACCCTGGTCGCCACCCCGGACGGCCGGGTGCGAGCCACGACCACCGGCACGCCATGGCTGGCCACGGCCGGTGCGGGGGACGTGCTGGGGGGACTGGTCGGTGCGCTGCTGGCGGCCGGCCTGGCGCCGTACGACGCGGCCTCGGTCGGATCCTGGCTGCACGGGGCCGCGGCGACCCTCGCGGGTCGGGGTGGGCCCCTGGTCGCGAGCGAGGTCGCGGCGTCCATCTCGGCGGCCGTCCGGAGCCTCCCGACCCCCTGATGGGACAATTGACGGCATGAGCCCCCTGCCGGTCGCGCGCGCCGAGATCGTCGTCGATCTCGCGGCGATCCGGCACAACGTCCGCACGCTGCGCGAGTTGACCGGCGTGCAGATGATGACGGTGGTCAAGGCGGACGGCTACGGGCACGGCATGGTCGAGGTGGCGCGCGCGGCCCGGGGGGCCGGCTCCGAGTGGATCGGGGTCGCCACGATCGACGAGGCGCTCGCCCTCCGCGAGGCCGGCGACACCGGACGCCTGCTCTGCTGGCTGACCGTCCCGGGCGAGGACCACGCCGCAGCGATCGCCGCCGATGTCGACCTCACGGCGTACTCCGTTGCCGAGCTCCACGAGATCGAGGACGCCGCCGGTCAGGTCGGCCGGCCCGCGCGCCTGCAGCTGAAGGTCGACACCGGTCTCTCGCGGGGCGGCGCCCCGATGGACACCTGGTCCGACGTCGTCGCCGCGGCCGCCGCGGGTGAGCGCGACGGCACCTTGGCCGTCACCGGCGTCTGGTCACACCTCGCGGCGAGCGACGAGCCCGACCACCCCGCCAACGACGCCCAGGAGGCCGTCTTCCGCGAGGCCCTCGACATCGCCGCGGCCGCCGGGCTGCGCCCGGAGGTCCGCCACCTCGCCAACTCGGCGGGTGCGATCCTGCGGCCGTCCGCCCGCTTCGACCTGGTGCGCGTCGGGCTCGCGTCGTACGGCCTCGACCCGGCGCCGGGGCACACCCCCGACCTCGGGCTGCGGCCCGCGATGACCGTGCGGGCCACGCTCGCGCAGACCAAGCCGCTCGCCGCCGGCGCCTCCGTCTCCTACGGCCACACCTGGACCGCGGAGACCCCCACCACGGTCGGCCTGGTGCCGGTCGGGTACGCCGACGGCGTGCCTCGCCACGCCAGCAACGTCGCCCAGGTGCTCGTCGACGGCAAGCGCCGGGCGATCCGCGGCCGGGTGTGCATGGACCAGTTCGTCGTCGACCTGGACGGCGACCTGCCGTCAGCGGGCCGCGACGTGGTGCTCTTCGGGCCGGGGACGGACGGGGAGCCGACCGCCCAGGACTGGGCCGAGGCCAGCGGCACCATCTCCTACGAGATCGTCACCCGAGTCGGGGGGCGCATGAGCCGGAGGTACGTCGACAAGTGAGTGAGCGCAGCGAGCTCATCATCGAGCGCAGAGTGTCCGGTGCCTCATGTGCGCACGGAGCGAAGCGAGTACGCGCATGAGTGTTCGTGGACGGGTGATCGGTGCGGTCACCGTCGGCGCGGTGGGCCTCGCGGCCGCCGGCGCGGGCGTGGGCGTCAACCGGCAGCGCAAGCGCATCGCCCGGAGGGCGCCGGACGACGTACCGGCGTTCGGCTCGCTGCACTCCGCGCCGATCACGGTGGTCGCCGCCGACGGCACGCCGCTGCACGTGGAGGTCGACGAGCCCGAGCTGCCGGCGAAGGGGCGGTCGCGCAAGGCCAAGCCACCGCTGACGGTGATCTTCGCCCACGGCTACGCCCTGGAGCTGGACTGCTGGCACTTCCAGCGCGAGCACTTCAGGAGCGCGCGCGGGCGCGGCCAGGTCCGCACCGTCTTCTACGACCAGCGCTCGCACGGCCGCTCCGGTCGCTCGCCGCTGGGAAACGCCACCATCGAGCAGCTCGGCAGCGACCTGCTCGCCGTGATGGACGCCGTCGCGCCGGAGGGGCCGGTCGTGGTGGTCGGTCACTCCATGGGCGGGATGACCGTGGTCGCGCTCGCGGAGCAGCACCCCGAGCTGTTCGGCGACCGCGTGGTCGGCACGGCGCTGATCTCGACCACCGCGGGTGGGCTGGAGCCCAGCCGGATCCTCTTCCCAATGGTCCCGGCGTGGGGGAGCGCCGGCCCCGTCGGCCGCACGATCTCCACGCTGGCCCGCACCCACAGGATCGTCGACGGCGTCCGCAAGGTCGGGCGCGACGTGGCGCTGGTCGCCACCGCCAACCTCGCCTTCGGCGACGACGTGCCGGGCAGCTACGTCGAGTTCGTCGACCGGATGCTGTCGGCGACGCCGTTCGAGGTGGTCGCCGAGTTCTTCCCGGGCTTCTCGTCGCTCGACAAGTTCGACGCGGTCGAGGTGCTGGCGAAGGTGCCGACCGTGGTCATCTGCGGCACCGAGGACAAGCTGACCTCGATCGGGCACAGCCGCAAGCTCCAGGCGCGGATCGACGGCTCGACGCTGCTCGAGTGCCACGGCGCGGGCCACATGGTGATCCTGGAGCGGCACTCCGAGGTCAACGGCGAGCTGGACCGCCTGCTCGCCGCCACCGGGGCCGAGGACGCCCGGTGACCGTCGAGATCACCCGGGTCGGCCCCGAGTCGGCCGGACAGGTCCTCGCGGTCGTCCGGGCCGCCTTCGAGGCCCGGCCGCCGCTCGACCCGCCGGCGGCCGCGCTCGAGGAGACCGAGGAATCGATCGCCGACCGGCTGGCCGGCCACGGCGGCCTGCTCGCCTGCCTCGACGGTCGCCCGGTCGGCGCCCTCGTGCTCGACCCGATCGGCAGCACGACGTACCTCCGCCGCTTCGGGGTGGCCCCCGACGCCCAGGGCCACGGCGTCGCCGCAGCGCTGATCGACGCCGCCGTCGAGGCGGCCGACGGCTCCGACGACCTGACCGTCGTGGCCCGCGAGGAGCTGCCCCAGACGGTGCAGTTCTGGGAGCGACAGGGCTTCCGGGAGATCCGCCGGGAGTCGCCGAACGTCGAGCTGCGCCGACCCCTGCGCACCCACGTCTTCCAGGCGCCCGATGCCGATGCCATGCGAGGGCTGGGCAGGTCGCTCGCGGGGCAGCTCGCCCGGGGCGACCTGATCGTGCTCAGCGGCGAGCTCGGCGCGGGCAAGACCACGTTCACCCAGGGGCTGGGGGCCGGTCTCGGCGTCCGGGGCGACGTCACCTCCCCGACGTTCGTGATCGCCCGGGTGCACCCGTCGCTGGTCGGCGGCCCCGACCTGGTGCACGTCGACGCCTACCGCCTCGGCGGCCTGGACGAGCTCGACGACCTCGACCTCGACACCGCGTTCGACGACGCCGTGACGGTCGTCGAGTGGGGCGAGGGCCTGGCCGAGGGGCTCTCCGAGTCGCGCCTCGAGGTCGCCATCGTGCGCGGCGACGCCCCGCACGACGGGCTGGACCCGCGCCGGGTCGAGCTCACCCCGGTCGGACCGCGCTGGCACGCGCTGTCCTTCCGCGCGCTGGGTTGAATCGAGACTTCTGACGGTTGAATCGATGGATTCGACCGTCAGAAGTCTCGACTCGACCGTCAGAAGTCTCGATTCGACCTAGAGGCCGGTGATGCCCTCTTCGCCGTAGCGCTCGGCCTGCTCGTCGAACGTCTCGTGCTCCAGCAGGTGCAGGATCGGTACGCCGAGCTTGCGCCGCGCCTTCGAGGTCCAGTCGAGGTGGAAGAACTCGGACACCACGTGCGGGCGGGTGAGGATGATCGCCTCGCGGCCGTCGACCTCGGTCACCTTGGCGGCGAGCGCGTCGATCGGCGGGTCGGTGACGACCTGACCGCGCGCGGTCGCGCCGCTCTTGCGCAGCGCCGCGAGGGTCTGGTCGAGCTCGGTGGAGGAACGCTCCTCGCAGTCCTTGCGGACCGCGTCGAGGTCGACCTCGCTCATCGGCATCGTGGGTGACGCGAGCATGTCGCCCGCGGTGAGCGAGCCCATCGCGGACTCGATCCGGGCCGCGGCGTCCTCCAGCGGGAGGAGCACGTGGTAGGTCACCGGCTCGTCGAGACCCTCGTGGAGCGAGTGCACCTGGGCGGCGTCCTGCTCGCTCAGGGCCTGCTCGATCAGGAGGACGACGTCGTAGTCCTCGCCCGTGCTCTGGGGGCCTGCGTTCTCGGACATGGTCCGCCTCTCAGTCGACGCTCAAGATCCTAGCGAGGTCGTAGCTGACCGGCTCATCCAGTTGCTCGTAGCCGCACGACTCCGGGTCGCGGTCGGTGCGCCAGCGGCGGAACTGGGCCGTGTGCCGGAAGCGGTGGCCCTCCATGTGGTCGTAGGCCACCTCGAGCACCCGCTCGGGCCGCAACGGCGTGAACGACAGGTCCTTGCCCTGGCTCCACCGGCTCTGCGTGCCGGGGACGCGGTCGGGATTGGCGGTGAGGAACTCCTGCCAGTGACCCCACGGGTGGTCGGCGATGTCGCAGACCAGCGGCTGGAGCTCCTCGATCAGCTCCGCCCGGCGTGCCGCGGTGAAGCTCGCGCTGACGCCGATGTGCTGGAGCTGCCCCTCGTCGTTGTAGAGGCCGAGCAGGAGGCTGCCGAGCAGCGGAGCCTCGGGCGTGCTGGTCTTGTGCTCGCGGTAGCCCGCGACGACCACGTCGGCGGTGCGCTCGTGCTTGATCTTGAGCATCGTGCGGGCGTTCTGCTGGTACGGCGCACCCAGCGGCTTCGCCACGACGCCGTCGAGGCCGGCGCCCTCGAACTGGTGGAACCACTCCTCGGCCTCGGCCGGGTCCGTCGTGGTGCGGGTCAGGAAGCAAGGGCCGTCCAGCCCCGCGAGCGCGCCCTCGAGCGCCGCCCGCCGCTCGGCGAACGGGCGCTCGGCGTACGACTCGTCGCCGAGCGCGAGCAGGTCGAAGGCGACGTACGACGCGGGCGTCTTCTCGCTCAGCATCGCGATCCGCGAGGCGGCCGGGTGGATGCGCTCCTGCAGCACCTCGAACTCCAGCCGCTCTCCGACGCTGACGAAGATCTCGCCGTCCAGCACGCACCGCTCCGGCAGCTGTTCGCGCATCGCGGCGACGACCTCGGGGAAGTAGCGCGTCAGCGGCTTGGTGTTGCGGCTGGCGAGCTCGACCTCGGCGCCGTCCTTGAAGACGACGCACCGGAAGCCGTCCCACTTGGGCTCGAAGCTCAGCCCGTCGTGCTTGGCGGGGTCGGGGATGCCCTTCACCGACTTCGCGAGCATCGGCTTGACCGGCGGCATGACGGGGAGTTCCACGTCGAGAGGGTAGGTCGTGCGCTAAAGTTCAGTAAAACACTAGACAAACTAGAAACGAGGGCTCGATGAGTCCGTTGGTGGGATACGTGCCCGGGGTCTACGACCTCTTCCACATCGGGCACCTCAACGCGCTGCGCCAGGCGCGCGAGCTGTGCGACGTGCTCGTGGCCGGGATCGTCTCCGACGAGGTCTGCGAGCAGGTGAAGGGCCTCCGGCCGTTCGTGCCGCTGGAGGAGCGGCTCGCGATCGTGGACGCGATCGGCATCGTCGACGCGACGTACGCCGAGCTCACCACCGACAAGCTCGACGCCTGGCGCGAGGTCGGGTTCCACCGGGTCTTCAAGGGCGACGACTGGCTCGGCACGCCGCGCGGGCTGGAGCTCGAGCAGCGGGTCGGGTCGGTGGGCGCGGAGGTCGTCTACTTCCCCTACACGGCCCACACCTCGAGCACCCAGCTGCGCCGGGTCATCTCCGCCTCGTGAGCAGGGTCCTCAGCCAGGCGCCCGCACCGGTCGTCACGGTGTCGGGCGACGGTCTGCTGCTGCGCAGTGCGCCGGCGGAGCCGCAGGTGGTGAGCTTCGACGGTCGCTACATCTGGGCGTTCACGGCGGCCCGCGACGGGCGGTCCGTCCCCGGGGGCGTGCTGGTCGAGTGGCCACCGGTGCTCCGCAGGTTCCTCGACGGGACGGTCCGGGTCCGGGTCGCCGACGTGACCGGTGACCGGGTGCTCCACGACCAGGAGGTCCTGCTCGGCGCCGGCGACGGTCGCGTGCAGGTCGTCGACCCGCAGGGGCTCCCGCTGGCCGTCGACAAGGTCGGACACCTCTGTCGGGCCTTCGACGACACGGCCGAAGGGGTCCGCGCCGAGATCCTGACCGGCACCCGCCGCGCCCTCGACGACCTGCGCGACGTGTGCGGCGTGGAGGCCTACCTCAACTACGGCGCGCTGCTGGGAGCCGTCCGCGACGGCGCGATGATCGCGCACGACTCCGACACGGACGTCTGCTACCTCAGCCGCCACACCTCGCCAGCCGACATCATCGCGGAGTCCTACCGGATCCAGCGGGCGCTCAAGCAGCTCGGCTGGACCCTGCTGCGGATGTCCGGCGGCGACATCAAGCTGCTCCTCCCGCTCAGCGACGGGCGGCTCTGCCACATCGACGTCTTCGTCGCGTTCCGGGTCGGTGGGACCTTCTACCAGCTCGGCAACCGCAGCGGCCGGCTCCTCGACTCGGTCATCCTGCCGGTCTCGACGATCACGCTGCACGGCGTCGAGCTGCCGGCGCCCGCCGATCCCGAGGCGATGCTGGCGTTCATCTACGGACCCGGCTGGCGGGTGCCGGACCCGTCGTTCAAGTACGCCGACCCCGTGCGCGGCGTACGCCGGCTCGACGGCTGGCTGCGGGGCTTCCGGACCGACATGGGGCGCTGGACCGAGTTCCACCAGGGTGCGGGCCGCAGGCTCGTCCGGGGCCGTCGCTCGACCTTCGCGAAGTGGGTCGACCGGCAGCTGCCCCGTGGCGCGCCCGTCGCCGAGATCGGGTGCGGCACCGGGCGCGACGCGCTCTGGCTCGCGCGTCGTGGCCACCCGGTGATCGCCTTCGACTTCTCGCGCGCGGCCCGGGCGGCGGTCCTGAAGCGGGCCCGGCACCGGCGGCTGCACCTCGAGGTCCGGGCCCTGATCCTCAACGAGCTGCGCACCGTGCTGCTCGCCGGCGCCGAGCTCGCCCGCGACCCGCACCACCTGGCCGCCCGGCACCTGCTCGGGTGCCTCGACGACCGCGCGCGCAGCCAGCTGTGGCTGCTGTGCCGGATGGCGCTGCGCGGCGGCGGGACGCTGTTCCTCGAGTTCAGCGCCGACACCGGCGTCGGTGCGCCCGACCCGGAGCCGGCGGGGCTGGTGCGGCGGCTCGACCCGGACGTCGTACGCCGCGAGATCGAGGCGGCCGGCGGCCGGGTCGTGCGAGCGCGGGTCCGCGCCGGCGTCGACGTCCTCGGCCACCCCGACCCCACCGTCTGCCGGATGCGGGTCGCCTGGACCCGACCCGAGCACCCGACCTCCCGGAGGACCGCACCATGACGACGTTCACCCGCACCCGCGCCCGGGCCCGGATCGCCCAGGACCGCTACCGGCGGCTGCGGCGCCGGCCGATCGGCGTCCGAGCGCGCCTGGCCGTGCTGGAGGAGGAGCTGCAGGAGAGCCGGCAGCTCAACCGCCGCATCACCGAGCTCGTCGACGTGGTGGCCGAGCTGCTGGTCCTCGTCGACGACCGTGACGAGGAGCGCGTGCGCGAGGTGCTGGCACAGTACCGAGCCAGCATCTGAGCCGATCGGGCTCTAGGGTTGGGTCGTCTGTCCCCGGCTGGGGAGAGCGATCCCCGGTTGGTCTGCCGGCAGGGCCCGCCTGACTTTGAATCAGGACTAGCGACGTAGGTTCGACTCCTACCCGGGGAGCATGAGCGCACAACAGAGGACGGGACTGACGGTCATCGTGCTGGCCGCCGGCGGCGGCACGCGGATGAAGTCCAAGACCATGAAGGTGCTGCACCCGATCGGGGGGCGCAGCATGATCGGGCACGTCCTGACGGCCGCGCAGGCGCTCGATCCCGAGCAGGTCGTCGCCGTCGTCGGCCACCAGCGCGAGGCGGTCAGCGCGCACATCCACGCGTCGTTCCCCGACGTGGTCCTCGCCGTGCAGGAGGAGCAGCACGGCACGGGGCACGCCGTACGGATGGCCGTCGAGGCCGTCGCCGAGCAGCGCGGGCAGGCCATCTCCGGCACCGTCTTGGTGGCGTACGGCGACACCCCGCTGCTCCGCGGCGACTCGCTGCGTGAGTTCGCCGACGAGCACGAGGCCGCGCAGCGCGCAGTCAGCATCCTGAGCGGGATCGTCCCCGACCCGTTCGGCTACGGGCGGGTGCTGCGCAACGACGAGGGCGACGTCGAGGCGATCGTCGAGGAGAAGGACGCGTCCCCGGAGCAGCGCGAGGTCCGCGAGATCAACTCCGGGATCCTGGCCTTCGACGCCGAGTTCCTGCGCGAGGCGCTGCCCCGGATCGGCAACGACAACGCCAAGGGCGAGTACTACCTGACGGACACGATCGCCCTCGCCCGGGAGGACGGACTGACGGTCGGCGCGCACCCGATCGACGACGTGATGCAGACCGAGGGCGTCAACGACCGGGTCCAGCTGGCCCGCATCGGCGCGGAGCTCAACCGCCGCATCGTCGAGGGCTGGATGCGCGAGGGCGTCACGGTGGTCGACCCCGCGACCACCTGGATCGACGCCGACGTCGTGCTCGGTGCGGACGTCACGATCCTGCCCGGCACCCAGCTCCTCGGGGCGACCGTCGTGGCCGAGGATGCCGTCATCGGTCCGGACACCACCCTCAAGGACTGCGAGATCGGGTCCGCCGCCACCGTGGTCCGGACCCAGGGCGTGCTCGCCGTGGTCGGCGCCGAGGCGATCGTCGGCCCCTTCTCCTACCTGCGTCCCGGCACGATCCTCGGCACCCGGGGCAAGATCGGCGGCTTCGTCGAGACCAAGAACGCCGTGATCGGCGACGGCGCGAAGGTCCCGCACCTCTCGTACGTCGGGGACGCGGAGATCGGCGAGGGCACCAACATCGGGGCCGGCACCATCTTCGCCAACTACGACGGCGTCAACAAGCACCGGACCAAGGTCGGGAAGCACGCGCGGACCTCGTCCAACAACACGTTCGTGGCGCCGATCGAGATCGGCGACGGGGCGGCGACCGGGGCCGGGACCGTCGTGCGCGAGGACGTCCCGCCGGGCGCGCTGGCGGTCTCCAGCGGGCCGCAGCGCAACATCGAGGGGTGGGCGATGGCCAAGCGAGCGGGCACCGCTCAGGCGAGTGCGGCGGAGATCGCACTGGCCGGGCGACGAGACGACGACCAGGGCATGGCAGAATCCTGAATGGACCACCTCCGGCGACCGAGGAGCAACAAACCGTGACCGGAATGAAGAAGACCACCGAGAAGAACCTGATGGTCTTCAGCGGACGGGCGCACCCGGTGCTCGCCGAGGAGGTGGCCGGGATGCTCGGCACCGACCTCGTGCCGACATCGGCGTACGAGTTCGCGAACTCGGAGATCTACGTCCGCTACGAGGAGTCGGTCCGCGGCTGCGACGCCTTCGTGATCCAGAGCCACACGGCTCCGATCAACGAGTGGATCATGGAGCACCTGATCATGGTCGACGCCCTGAAGCGGGCGAGCGCCAAGCGGATCACCGTGGTCATGCCGTTCTACGGCTACGCACGCCAGGACAAGAAGCACCGCGGCCGCGAGCCGATCTCCGCCCGGCTGATGGCCGACCTCTTCAAGACGGCCGGCGCCGACCGGCTGATCACGGTCGACCTGCACGCCGACCAGGTCCAGGGCTTCTTCGACGGCCCCGTCGACCACCTGATGGCGCTGCCGATCCTGGCCGACCACATCAAGGAGAAGTACGGCAACCAGCCGCTGGCGATCGTCTCCCCGGACGCCGGTCGGATCAAGGTCGCCGAGCGCTGGTCGGCCCGCCTCGGCGGTGCTCCGCTGGCCTTCATCCACAAGACCCGACGCACCGACCGTCCGAACGAGACCGTCGCCAACCGGGTCGTCGGTGACGTCACCGGTCGGATGTGCGTGCTCGTCGACGACATGATCGACACCGGCGGCACGATCGCCAAGGCCGCCGACGCCCTGATGGCGGACGGCGCCGCCGGCGTCGTCATCGCCGCCACCCACGCGATCCTGTCCGGCCCCGCGGTCGACCGGCTCAAGAACTGCCCCGCTGCCGAGGTCGTCGTGACCAACACATTGCCGCTCTCGCCGGACCAGGAGTTCGACAAGCTCACCTGCCTGTCGATCGCGCCGCTGGTCTCCCGGGCGATCCGCGAGGTGTTCGAGGACGGCTCGGTCACGTCGATGTTCGACGGGCACGCCTGACCGACGACCTGATCGCCGGGCCCCGCCCGGAGCGTCAGGCCACGTGCAGCGCGAGCGTGGTGGGGGACCAGCCCACCTGCCAGGCCTGGGCGACGGCGGCCAGCTGGGACCCCGCCTCCAGCTTGGCCAGGACCGTGCGGATCTGCGATCGCACGGTCTCGACCGACACCACGTGCGCGCGGGCGATCTCGTTGACCGAGCAACCGTGCATCAGGCGCCACAGGATGCGTGCCTCGGCCGGCGTCAGGTGGCTCAGGTTGCGGCGGACTCTCCGGTCGGGGCTGACCGTGCGGTCCGGGGGCGACGTGCAGAGGCTCGCGCGGCGGACGCTCGGGCGCGGTGGCCGCGGGGTGAGCGTCGCGCAGTCCCGGATCATGGTCAGGACGTCCGCGAGCCCGCAGTCGCTCCCGATCGTCGCGGTGGCACCCTCACGGATCAGCTCGGCCTCCGCCTGCGCGTCACCCACCTGGCCGACCGCCACCACGCGCTGGCTCCGCGCGCTCAGCTCGGCGACGAGGTCAGCGGCGTCGAGCACGTCGGCGCGCGAGAGCACCAGCACGACGAGGGTGGGGTTCGAGCGTCGTACGACGTCGAACACCCCGCTGGTCGAGGGCGATGCCTCGAGCGGGATGGTCGTCACCCGGGCGACCGCCGCCAGTGGTCGGGCGATCGTCTCGACGACCAGGGTGGACTGTCCGACCACCGTCACGCGCGGCGGGCGGTGGACTGCTGCCTTCTGCGTCGTCGTCATGTCCGTTCCCCTGAAGATCCCGTGATCGCTCCATGCCACGAACCCCAGGGTCCGTGCCCCAGGTGCGCTATGGAGCCTAGTCCCTCTCTAGCACGGGTCCAGAGGCCATGTCCGGTAGTTCGGACGACGTTCGGCAGCCTGTCTAGTCCTCCCCGGGGTCGACGCGTCGCCGGTTCAGTACGCCCCGCGGTGGCCGAGGACGGCGCCGACCGTGCGCAGCAGGATCTGCAGGTCGAGCGCCCAGGACCAGTTGTCGACGTAGTGCAGGTCCAGCCGCACGGACTGGTCCCAGCTGAGGTCGGAGCGTCCCGACACCTGCCAGAGCCCGGTCAGTCCCGGTCGGACCACCAGGCGGTGACGCGGGTCCTCGTCGTACCGCGTGACCTCCGACGGGAGCGCCGGCCGCGGCCCGACCAGCGACATCTCGCCGCGGACCACGTTGATGAGCTGGGGGAGCTCGTCGAGGGAGTACTTGCGCAGGAGCCTGCCGACGCGGGTGATCCGGGGATCCTGTTGCATCTTGAAGAGGACGCCGTCGCAGTCGTTGTGCTGGGCCAGCTCCGCGAGCAGCCGGTCGGCGTCGGTCCGCATGGTGCGGAACTTGAGCATCGTGAAGGTGGTCCCGTCGCGCCCGGTGCGGGTCTGCGCGAAGATGGCGGGGCCGGGGGAGTCGCGGCGGACGGCCAGCGCGATCGCGAGCATCAGCGGCCCGAAGGCGACGAGCGCGAGGCCGGCCAGGATGCGGTCGGCGGCGTGCTTGGCCTCGAGGGCCCACCTCCGGCGGGTCGCGGGCAGGACCCGGGCCAGACCGAGCGGTCCGATGCAGAGCGGGCGCACCCGGCCCGGCAGCACGTCGAGGAGTCCGGTGCCGACGAGGACGTCGATCCCGGCCTCGTGGGCGGCCCAGCAGGCGCGCCGCAGGCGAGCGGGATCCAGTGCTCGTCCCGGCACCAGGACGAGCGTCCCGGCGCCGGACGCGCGCGCGGCGTCGACCGCGCTGTCCACCCCGAGCCACAGCGGGAACTCCGCGAAGCGGTCCGCCAGGCCCGGGCCGAGCACGGTCGGGTCGTCGTCGGCGACGACGACCGAGGCGACCTCCCAGCGGCGGGCGCGGTCACGGCCCAGCTCCTCGACCAGGGGCTCCAGGTCCGCGAGGTCACCGGCGACCGCCACCCGCGCGGCGTGGCTCGCGGTCGGCTTCAGGAGGCGGACCGTCGCGGCGCTCAGCACGAGTGCCGCCGTCAGCGCGACCTCGGCCGTGGCGCCGGCGGTGGGCAGGACCAGGGGACCGGCGACCCAGCAGACCAGGCCCACCAGGACGCCGGCCCGGAGCGTCGCGCGCTCGCCGTCCCTGAGGGTCGACGCGCTCCAGGCTCCCGAGACGGCGAGGGCCAGGCACCAGAGGACCACCGTCGCGGTCGCCGAGCCGACGCCGACCTGGATCCCGGTGAGGGTGGCCGCCAGTGCGACGACGGCAGTCGCCGCCACCGCGTCCACCAGCGCGAGGGTCGGCCACGTCGGGCGCGGTCCTGATCGCGGCCGCACCCTCGGGCGCGCGATCGCGGCGCCCTCGGTGGTGTGGACCGCCTCGGACGCCATCGGCATCAGCGATGTCACCTTCGTCTCCCCCCGGCAGAACCCGACCGGTGCCGTCCGCCAGGCCAAGCCCGGCAAGGACGTTCCGATGTCTCACGGAGAACCTAGGAACTCCCGGCCGGGCGGGCATGCCCGAAATAGGGCAACGGCGGGAGGGGTCCTGCGCGTCGCGAGACGGGGATCAGTCGGAGACCCGGCGCCAGCCCGAGGTGTTGGCCAGGCCCACTGCGGCGAGCTGGGAGGACACCTCGAGCTTGGCGAGGATCGCCTTGACCTGGGTCCGCACGGTCGCCTCGGACACGACGCTGGCGATGGCGATGTCGCGCACGGTGCGCCCCTCCATCAGCTCGCCGAGCACCGCCTCCTCGCGCGGCGTCAGGAGCGCGAGGCGACGCTGGAGCGCCGCCCTCTCCAGGCCCTGCTCGTGCCAGAAGGCGATGAGGCGGTCGCGCTCCTCGCGGTCGATGACCGGGAGACCCTGGTTGATGCGGCGCACGGTCGAGAGGATCTCGTTGAGCGGCTGGGACTTGCTCAGCACCTTGCGGGCGCCGTACCGGAGGCACTGACCCCACCTCGCCCGGTCGCCCGAGCCGGTCACGACCACGACGTTGATCCCCGCCTTCACGAGCGGGCTGATCAGTCGCATCCCGTCGCCCATGCGACCCAGGTCGAGATCCAACAGCGCGATCCGAGGGCGAGCGCGGACCACCGCAGCGATGAGGGCGTTGGATCCGCCTTCCTCGGGGAGCGGGACCCGCTGCACGTCGTAGCCCTCGAGGCTGAGTGCGAGCTCCAGGGACTCGGCGAACAGGGCGTGGTCCTCGATGATGACGACCCTCAGCTGGCTGCGCGCCCTGGCTGCGTTCACGAGGCGAACTCCTGACGGGTGACGGTCGCCGCTGCCAGGGAGGCCGGGGTCAGGGAGAGCACGAATCTGGCGCCGGGGTGCAGCACGGGGTCGAGTCGGAGGTCCCCGCCGAGCTGTCTCGCCAGCAGCTGCGCCGTCGCCAGCCCGACACCCTCTCCGGGCGAGGTGGTGCTGCGCGTGCCCCACGCGAAGATGCGGTCCCGGAGGTCGGCGTCCACGCCGGGTCCCTGGTCCGTCACGGCGATCTCGACGCGGTCGCCGGCCGACCGGACCGTCACGTCGACCGGTGAGGTACCGGCGTGACGCCGGGCGTTCGACAGCAGCACGTTGACGATCTCGGCGACGTCGTCGGACCGGGCGATCGCGACGTGGCCGGTCGGTTGCCACCGGATGGGCAGTCCCGCGGCCTGGTGGCGGACGACGACCGGGCGCAGTGCGGCGTCGAGCTCGGTCGGCACCGGCGCTCCGCTCGGTTCGAGGCACACGAGCCGCTCGAGCCGGTGCAGCTCCGACCTGGTCATCTCGCTGAGCTGCTCGCGGCGGGCCGGGTTGATCTCCGAGCGGCGCAGCAGGTCGCTGGCGGTCGCGATCCCGGCGAGGGTGCTGCGGATCTCGTGGAGTCGGGCCTGGTCGGTGTGCATGTCCAGCTCGGCGTCCGCCAGGCGCCGCTGGAGCATGGCCAACGCCACGGCATCGTCGATGGCCGCGTGCCGTGCCCGCTCCGCCGCGGTCAGGAGGAGACAGGTACCGCCGGCCATGTTGGCCAGCATGCCCACGAGGATGATCGCCGGTGGGGCGCCGGCGACGGTCGACATGACCTGCCCGACGCCGAG
The DNA here is from genome assembly GCF_001425175.1 of Nocardioides sp. Root1257. Lineage (GTDB taxonomy): Bacteria > Actinomycetota > Actinomycetes > Propionibacteriales > Nocardioidaceae > Nocardioides. The sequence goes on from NZ_LMDV01000008.1 coordinate 573,744, forward strand.
GAGCACGGACGTCGCGGCCAGTGGGCGCCGCATGGTGGCCGGGATCAGGTGGGACCGGTACAGGCGCACCGCGTTCACGACGCTGGCGACCCCGAGGGCGGTGAAGATGAGGACGTACGCCGTCGTCGGCGGTGCCGAGACGGGGAGCTGGAGCACGAGCAGCCGCACGACGATGAGGCTCGCGCCCAGGAGCAGGCCCGTGGCCAGCGGGTCGCGCCGCACCGGCAGCCGGAGGCCAGCCGTGACCAGGATCCCGAGGCCCACGGTGATGCCGACCTGGTAGAGCCCGATCCAGGCGGTCTGGGCGTCCGAGCCGGGCCGGTCGCCGACGATGAGCATGAACCAGTGCAGCTCCTGCAGGCCGAACGCCACGGTCACCGTCGCGAGCCAGGCCAGCGCCTGGTCCTGCACGATGTGCCAGTGGACGTAGAAGAACGTGCCGGCGCACAGGATGGCCACCGCGGTCGCCAGCATGCAGATGTCAGCGGTGGGGCTGATGCCCCCGTCGGCGCCCCACTCGGGCACGAGCAGCCCGGCGGCGGCCCCCCCGCCCGCGACCCAGACCGCCATGCGACGAACGCTGCGCTCCTGTGACATTGATCCCCCAACTCCCCCGAGTTGCACTATCTCGCCGTCGCGACCACGGTTCGCAACGAATTCCGCACGATTTTCCGCATCTCGGCAGAAGGATTACGCAGCCGACGCTCCGACTTCGACTGAGTCGGTGACGTTATCCCCCAGATTAGGGACGGCACGGGGCGTGCGCCGACCCCGTCGCGTGCTAGACGGTCGCGCCGGGGGGCGTGCACACCACCCTCTCTCCGGCGCTGCCGAGGAGGCATCCCGAAAGCAGGGGAGGTTCGTTCACGACCGCACACCGCCCGGACGGCCGACGGCACGATGGCCGAGATGGTGGCGACGTCTTCCCCTGCGGCGAGCGCACTGACCGGAGCGGTCGACCGCTCGGCGCTGGAGCCACCTCTCGCGCTGGCGTTCGCGTCCGACCTGCGGCTCGTCGCGGACGCCGTGGCCGTCGCGCTGACGAGTCGAGGGTTCCAGGTGCAGGTGCTCAGCTGGCCGCGCACGTCGGGAGCGGAGCCGGTGCAACGACAGCTCGCGGACCTCAGCGCCGACGTGGCCGTGCTGCTGTACGACGTGGACATGTCCATCAGGATGGCGGAGGCGGTGGCCCTGCTCAGGAGCTGGTCTGGACCGTGGCTCGTGCTCACCGGGGTTTCCCCTGGCCCGGCCTGGGGTGGCCTTACACTCGCCGGCGCCGCGGCGGTGAGGTCGAGCGACATCTCGCTCGCGGACGTCGCCGACCTGGTCCGCCGGCTGGCTGCCGGAGAGCCCGATCCGTCGCCCGACGTGGCGAGGTACGTCGAGTCGTGGCGGGCCGTGCAGACCCGGCACGGAGACATCCAGCGACGCATCGACAGCCTCGCGCCGCGCGAGCTCGAGGTGCTGACGCTGCTCTACCAGGGCGTCCGGGTGGACGCCATCGCGCGCAGGCTGGGACTGTCCGTGGCGACGGTGCGCAGCCAGGTGCGAGCGATCCTGAGGAAGCTCGACGCGCGGTCGCAGCTGTCGGCCGTGGCGCTGCTGCACGCCATCGACGGGGCGACCTGAGGGCCGCCTCAGTCGACCGGCGACGTCCAGTCGACCTGGCGTGCCAGCGCGACCGCGGCCAGCTGCGACGAGACCTCGAGCTTGCCGAGGATCGACTTGACCTGCGTGCGCACCGTCGCCTCGGAGACGAAGGAGCGGGAGGCGATCTCACGGACCGTACGGCCGTGGGAGAGGTCGCCGAGCACCTCGGACTCGCGAACGGAGAGCAGCTCCAGCCGACCCCACGCGTGCTGCTGCTGCGCGCGCCGCTCGTGCCACAGGCGCAGCAGCTCGTCCCGCTCTCCGGGTGCCAGCACCGGGAGCCCGGCGTCGATGCGGCGCAGCACCCCGACGACCTCGTTGAGCTGACCGGTCTTGCTGATCACCTTCCGTGCACCCAGCCGCAGGCACTGCCCCCACCGCGCTCGGTCGTGGTTGGCGGTCACGACGACGACCGTCGCCCCGCTCTGGATCAGCGAGGGGATGAGCCGTGCACCATCGCCGAAGTGCCCGAGGTCGAGGTCGAGCAGGACGATGTCGGCATGCGTCCGCGCGGCCCGGGTGAGCAGGTTGGCCGCCCGGGCCGGGCTGCTCGGCACCTCCGCCTGCCGGACCTCGTAGCCGACCCGCGAGAGAGCGAGGTCGAGCGACTCGGCGAAGAGCGGATGGTCGTCGATGACCAGGATCCGCTTGCGTCGCACCCCGCGTCCGCTGTGGTGCTCGATGTCGCCGGTCGAGGTCACGGTGTCGGTTCGTTGTGTGGTCACGAGGCCAACGCTGCGGACCGCGTGTGCCGCGCGTCGGCGAGTCCAGCCCGGATACCTCATCTTCGGGACGCCGCGCCGGCCGCCGGCGCCGGGAGCATGGTTCGCCAGCCGGCCGTCCTGCCGCTCATGGGGTAGCGGCTCCGGCTGCCGAGCGCGCCCTAGGGTTGATCACGGGGGTAGGGGCTGCTGCGGACAGTCGCACGGAGAGACGGCCGGCTGACGAACCGGTCAGGGACCCGAGTTCTCGGAGGTCCTCCCAGTATCAGCGGTGCTCGACGGGCTGGTCATCATCAATACTCGGCGACCTGGGTGGTGGCACGTCGACCTGCTCCTCCAACCGGCCCTGCCACTCGACGTACTGACGACCGGAGACCGGGCAGCGGTAGACGTTGCGGCCGATGTTCTCCAGCGGCACGCCCTGGTGGCCGACCCACCGCACCTGCCGTGCGGGCACTCCGGCGACCAGGGCGAAGTCCGGGACGTCCTTGGTGACCACGGCGCCGGCGGCCACCATCGCCCACCTCCCGATGCTCACCGGCGCGACGCACACCGCGCGCGCGCCGATCGACGCACCCTCGCGCACGTGGACACCCACCGGCTGCCAGTCGTCTGCCGACTTCAGGCGGCCGTCAGCTGTCACCGCGCGGGGGAACATGTCGTTGGTGAGCACGACGGCGGGTCCGATGAACGCGCCGCTCTCGACGAAGGCCGGCTCGTAGACCAGGGCATGGTTCTGGATCTTGCACCGGTCGCCGATCGCCACCCCCGGGCCGACGTAGGCCCCGCGGCCGACGATGCAGCTCTTGCCGACGACGGCCCGCTCCCGGACCTGGGCGAGGTGCCAGATCACGGTGCCGGCGCCGATGGACGCGTCGGGATCGACGTCGGCGGAGCCGTGGACGGTGGCCGCTGGCGGTCTGGTCATGGGCACATCAGAGGGCAACGGCGCCGGGTGCGGAAGCCGCGACGAGACGACTACCCAATAGTCGGGACGAGTCAGCTGACGACGGTCGGGGTCAGGGACCGCGGGTGCCGTGCCGTCCACTCCGCGAGCTCGTCGGTCACGACCGCGCCCCACAGCCCGGAGGCGGCTCTCCGGTCGGCGTACACGACGCTCTGATCCCCCTCCCGACCGAACCCTCGCACCGGCATCGTCAGGTAGGTCAGGTGGGCGGTCTCGAAGCTGCGCATGGAGATCACGAGGCCGACCATGTCCCTGGTCGACCACGCGTCGTCCACCGACAGGTGCTGGGTCACGGTGTCGAGGAAGTCGAAGAGCATCTTCGGGTCCTTGCGCATCTCCTGGTGCAGGGCGCTCTGCATCAGGGTCCGCAGGACGGCCTGCTGACGGGCGACACGGTCGAGGTCGCCGCCGCGCAGGCCGTAGCGCTGCCGGACGTACGTCAGCGCCGCCGCGCCGTCGAGGTGGTGCACCCCGGCCGACCAGGTGACGGCGCGCGCGGTGTCGACGACGGTCTCGGGGACGGTGACGTCGATGCCCCCGACGGCGTCGATGAGGGCGGCGAACCCCGTCCAGTCCACGACCGCGACGTGGTCGATCCGGATCGCCGTCAGGAGCTCGACGGTCTGGACGGCGAGCGACGGCCCGCCGTACGAGTACGCCGCGTTGATCTTCGCGCTGCCGACCCCCGGGACGGTCACCCAGGTGTCGCGCGGGATCGAGATGACCGAGGCGGAACGACGGTCCGCGCTGATGTGGAGGATCATCATCGCGTCGCTGCGCTGGGCGCCGACGACCCAGGACGCGGCCTCCGCGTCGGACCCGGTCGTCGGCACGTCGGAGCGGCGGTCGGTGCCGATGAGCAGGATGTTGACGGCGTCGCCCGCCGGTCCGGCCGGCCTGCTCGGCCGGTCCCTCAGCCCGTCGAACACACCGGGGATCCGGTCGACGTTCCCGGACAGCCGGTGCTCCAGGTAGAGGACGGTTCCGACCGGCGCCAGTGCGAGCAGGGCCAGGCAGACCAGGAGGCCGATGACGGCGTTCCGCACGTGGTGGCGGTTCCGGATCGCGTCCGTGGTGGCGTCGGGGGTGGCGTCGTCGAACAGGTGGGGGGACATGGCGTCCATGGACCGGCCGCCCCGTCACGCGACGCCCTATCGGTCGGGCGATTACCCAACTTGAGACCCCCCGGTCCCCAGATTTCGGTATCCCCACGATGGGTCTGCGCGGCCTTCGGGCGGCCGCAGGATCGTGTGGACCAGCGGGGGCTCGGCGGCCGGATTGGGGGGCCGGCCGCCACCCTCGGTCGGCATCACTTCTGACGAGGGCGCGGCCCCTTGTCCGGAAGCGCCTGCTGCGCGGGCTTTCGCATCCGATCTGGCGGCGAAGTCGCCACCCCACGAAACACGCTCGCTGCGCTCGCGCTTCCGCGGGGACCCCGGACGATCGACGACTCGACGGGCCTCCGGCCCGCCTTCGCACCTCCGCCTTGCCAGATACGGCGCGAAACCCCGCTCGCGACGGCGCCGGACAAGGCGTCGCACCCTGCTCCCCAATACCGGTGAAACGCACGATCGACCTCCGAACCCGGGCGGTCCGCTTGCGATCGTCGGGTCGTCGTCCCAGCGGGGTGGCCGCGTCGCTGACCAGCGCGACGCGTGGACGAGCACGGACGCCGAGGGGGGCGGATGGCGAAGCGAGTGACGGCATCGGTGGTGATCCCGGCGCACAACGAGGCGCAGGTGGTCGAGGCCACCCTGCGGACGTTGCTCGGCGACGTGGTGCCCGGCACCTTCGACGTCGTCGTCGTCTGCAACGGGTGCAGCGACGACACCGCGGACCGGGCCCGATCGGTGGCCGGCGTCCGCGTGGTCGAGATCGCGGAGCCCTCGAAGGCTCGCGCGACCGTCGTCGGCAACCGCGCCACGACGGTCTTCCCGCGCGTGCACCTCGACGCGGACGTCGCGATCACCGGTGCGGACGTCCTCCGCCTCGTCGAGCCGATCCGGGCCGGCACGGCCCTGGCGACCGGGCCGCGACGGGTCGTCCCGACCGACGGGTGCAGCTGGGTCGTGCGTGCGTACTACCGCGTCTGGCAGTCCCTGCCGGAGGTGCGGAGCGGACTCTTCGGCCGTGGAGTCGTGGCGCTGTCGGCCGCAGGGCAGGCACGGGTCGACCTCCGGGCGGGGATGATGAACGACGACCTCGCGATGTCGGAGGCCTTCCTCCCGACCGAGCGTCAGGTGGTCACCGAGGCCACGGTCGTGGTGCACCCCCCGCGGACGACCGCGGACCTGGTCCTGCGCCGCACCCGAGTCGCGACCGGCAACACCCAGGCCGCCGACCTCGGCGTGCGCCGGACCTCGGCGACCTCGCTGACCACGCTCGCCGCGCTGGCCGTCCGGGATCCGCGCCTCGCGCTGCGGGTGCCGGTCTTCCTGGCCGTCGGCCTGGTCGCCCGCCGCCGGTCCCGCAGGGCCGTCCGCGCCGGCGACTACACGACCTGGTTGCGGGACGAGAGCTCCCGTCTCCGTACCGAACGACCGCAGACGTCTTCGCGCTGACCACCGCGCTGAGAGAACCGAGAAGGCTCAGAGAACAGAGATGAACATGTCCGTGTCGAAGCCGCACCACCCCCTCCGTCCGTCTCGGTTCCGCAGGTCCCGCACGGGGTCCGTGCTCGTCTGTCTCGTGATGGTGCTGTCCGGACTGGCAGCGGTGACCGCGGTCGAGACCGCCGCCGCGGCCGACCCCTGCGGCACCGGTGGCAACAAGATCGCCTGCGAGAACAGCAAGCCCGGCAGCCCGCCGAGCGTCTGGGACGTGGACGGCGCCGGGGACGACTCGATCCAGGGCTTCGCGACGGACATCAGCGTCAACGTCGGGTCGCGGATCGACTTCAAGATCGACACGAGCGCCTCGGCGTACTCGATCACGATCTTCCGGATGGGGTGGTACGGCGGTGACGGCGCCCGCGAGATCACCACGGTGAACCCGTCGGCCTCGTTGCCGCAGCACCAGCCGCAGTGCATCACCGACGCGACCACCGAGCTGTACGACTGCGGGACCTGGGGCGTGTCGGCGTCGTGGAACGTCCCGTCCACCGCCGTGTCCGGCGTCTACATCGCGCTGCTGAAGCGCAACGACAACGGCGACGCCAGTCACATCACCTTCGTGGTGCGCGACGACGCGAGCACGTCGAACGTCGTCTTCCAGACCTCGGACCCGACGTGGCAGGCCTACAACACGTACGGCGGCTCGGACTTCTACCAGGGCGCCGCCAACGGTCGCGCCTACAAGATCAGCTACAACCGGCCGGTCCTGACGCGCGACGGCATCGGCGGCCGCGACTTCTTCTTCTCCAACGAGTACCCGGCGGTGCGCTTCCTCGAGCGCAACGGGTACGACGTGAGCTACATGGCGGGCGTGGACACCGATCGCCGTGGCGCCCTGATCAAGAACCACAAGGTCTTCCTGTCGGTCGGCCACGACGAGTACTGGAGCGGCGCCCAGCGTGCGAACGTCGAGGCGGCGCGGGACGCCGGCGTCAACCTCCAGTTCCTGAGCGGCAACGAGATCTACTGGCGCACGAGGTACGAGGCCTCGGCCGACAGCAGCCACACGGCGTACCGCACCCTCGTCTCCTACAAGGAGACCTGGGCGCAGGACAAGATCGACCCGTCCTCCGAGTGGACGGGCACCTGGCGAGACCCTCGGTTCGCGCCCAAGAGTGCGGGCGGTGGGCTGCAGGAGAACGCGCTGTCCGGGACGATCTTCATGTCCAACGTCACCGACCTCCCGGTCACGGTGAGCAAGGCCGAGGGCAAGCTGCGGCTCTGGCGAAATACCGGGCTCAGCTCGATGGTCGCCAACACCACCGCGCTTGCTCCACACACGGTCGGCTACGAGTCCGACGAGGACCAGGACAACGGGTCGCGACCACCGGGTCTGATCGACATGTCGACGGTCAGCGGAGCGATCGCTGGTCAGTACATGCAGGACTACGGGTCACTCGTCGGCGACGGCACGACGACCCACCACATCACGCTCTACAAGGCGCCGAGCGGCGCGCTCGTCTTCGGCGCCGGCAGCGTCCAGTGGACCTGGGGCCTCGACGAGGAGCACGACTCGCCGTTCGCGGCAGAGCCTGCGGACCAGCGGATGCAGCAGGCGCAGGTCAACCTGCTCGCCGACATGGGGGCGCAGCCCACCACGCTGATGTCCACGCTCTCGGCGGCGACGAAGTCGACCGACACCGCGGCGCCGACCGTCGCCATCTCGACACCCGCCGCGGGTGCGGCCACCGCCAACGGCACCCAGGTGACCGTCACCGGGACCGCCGCTGACACCGGTGGCGGCGTCGTCGCCGGCGTCGAGTACTCGACGGACGCCGGCAGCAGCTGGCACCCGGCCACCGGCACCACGGCGTGGTCCTTCACGTTCGTGCAGCACGGCATCGGCGACAACGCCTTCCGGGTCCGCGCCGTCGACGACAGCGCGAACATCGGGACCGCCGTCAGCCGCAGCCTCGCCGTCTCCTGCCCGTGCTCGATCTACGGGAGCGCGCCGCCGCCCACCAAGATCCTGACGAACGCGGGCGTCGCGACGCAGGCCGCCAACGACTCGTCGGCCGCCGAGCTGGGCGTGCGGTTCACGCCGACCACGAGCGGCTTCATCACCGGGGTGCGGTTCTTCAAGGGCACCGGCAACACCGGCACGCACGTCGGGTCGCTGTGGAGCAGCGCCGGCCAGCAGCTCGGCACGGCCACCTTCGCCAACGAGTCCGCGACCGGGTGGCAGACCGTGAGCTTCAACGCGGCGGTGCCGGTCACCGCGGGGCAGACCTACGTCGTCTCGTACACCGCGCCGAACGGGCACTACGCCAACCAGCCGGACGCCTTCTCCGCCCAGGGCATCGACGCCTCGCCGTTCCAGGTCGCGGGCGGGTACGGCGCCGTGCCCGCGGGCGTGTACGGCAACGCCGGCGCGTTCCCCGACCAGAGCTACAAGAACTCCAGCTACTTCGTCGACGTCGTCTTCTCGACCACCGACACGACGCCGCCGGCGGTCGTGGACCGGTGGCCGCTCGCCGGCTCCTCGTCCGTCGCGCCGTCGACCACGGTGCGCGCCACGTTCTCGAAGCCGATGACGGCCGGCACGGTCTCGCTGGTCCTCAAGGACTCCAACGGAACGACGGTGGCCGGCAGCACGGCGTACGACGCCGGCACCCGCACCGTGACGTTCACCCCGACGGCGGCGCTGTCCGGGTTCGTCCAGTACACCGCGACCGTCAGCGGGACGGACACCACCGGTCTCGTGCTCAGCGCCGGCAAGACCTGGTCGTTCACGACGGCGCGTCCGGCTGGGGTCCCCGGCGTCTGCCCGTGCTCGCTCTTCGACGAGTCGACGACCCCGACGGTGCTCGAGGTCAACGACCCGGACGCGGTCACGCTCGGGGTGCGGTTCACGAGCGACGTCGCGGGCTCGGTCACGGGCGTGCGCTTCTACAAGGGCCCGAACAACACGGGCTCGCACACCGGGACGCTCTGGTCCGCCAGCGGGACGAAGCTCGCCGAGGGCACGTTCAGCGGTGAGTCCACCAGCGGCTGGCAGACGCTGACGTTCACCTCGCCGGTCGCGATCACCAAGAACACCGAGTACGTCGCGTCGTACCGCACGACCGTAGGTCGCTACTCGGCGACCCCGAACGCGTTCGCCGCGGCCGACCTGTCGAAGGCGCCGCTCCGCGTGACGTCGACGGCGGGTGCCTACACGTACGGGACCGGGTTCCCGTCGACCTCGGCCTCGACCAGCTACCTGGTCGACGTCGTCTTCCAGAAGGGTGCGCCGACGATCTCGGTCACCTCGCAGGCGCCCGCACCCAACGCGGTCGACGTCCCGCGCGGCACCACGATCGGGATCCAGGTCTCCGACCCGCTCGCGTCCGGGTACGCCGTCGCGGTGACGCAGCAGCCGAGCGGTCAGGCGATCGCGGGCACCACGGTCCTCGACCCGTCGGCCACCCAGCTGACGTTCACCCCGTCGGCGACGCTGCCGGCGGACAGCGACATCCGGGTGCAGGTGAGCGGGCTGAAGTCCCAGGAGGGCGCGACGCTGGCCACCCAGACGTGGACCTTCCACACCCGAGGGCCGGACTCCGTCACCAGCCAGTCGCTGTTCACGGGCCAGGTGCCCCAGGTGACGGCCGTGGACGAGAGCTCCCCGGTCGAGCTCGGCACGGCGTTCAGCCCGACCCGCAACGGCACGGTGACCGGGATCCGCTTCTACAAGGGCCCCGGCAACAACGGCACCCACACGGGCTCGCTCTGGAGCTCGTCCGGCACGCGACTGGCGACGGTCACGTTCGCCAACGAGACGGCGAACGGCTGGCAGCAGGCCGCGCTGTCCTCGCCGGTCACGCTGACGGCCGGGACGACGTACGTCGTGTCGTACTACGCGCCCCAGGGGCACTACTCCTACACGCCGGGGTTCTTCTCGTCCGCGCTGACGTCCGGTGACCTCACCGCGCCAGCAGACTCGAACGGGCGCTACCTCTACGGCGCCGGCGGCGGGTTCCCGACGTTCAGCTACAACGCGTCGTCGTACTTCGTCGACGTGGTGTTCGAGCCCGCGACACCGACGATCAGCGTGACCGGCCGGCTGCCCGCCTCGGGGGCGACCAACGTCCCTCGTGGTGTCGCGCCGTCGATCACGTTCGACGAGCCGGTGGCCACGGGCTACACGATGACGGCCAAGCAGGGGGTGACGACGATCCCCGGCACGGTCGCGCTCTCCGACGACCAGAAGACGCTGACGTTCACGCCGTCGGCGAGCCTGCCTGCGGATGCCGACGTGACCGTCACCGTCTCCGGGGTCGTGTCGACCCGAGGGGCCGTCCTGCCCACGCAGACGTGGACCTTCCACACCGAGCCGCCGACGACCGTGCTGACGTCGTTGTTCGACGGCCAGACCCCGGCCACGACCTCGGTCAACGACGGCGACCCGGTGGAGCTCGGCACGTCGTTCACGCCGAGCGTCAACGGTCAGGTGACGCAGGTGCGCTTCTACAAGGGCGCGGGCAACACCGGTGTGCACACCGGCTCGATCTGGTCCTCGACCGGGACGCGGCTCGCGACGGTGACCTTCACCGGTGAGTCCGCCAGCGGGTGGCAGACGGCGACCTTCGCATCACCGGTCTCGCTGACCGGTGGCCAGACCTACGTCGTGTCGTACTACGCACCCAACGGCCACTACTCGGCGACGGGGGCGTTCTTCGGCTCCGGCTGGACGTCCGGCGTCCTGACGGCACCGGCGACCAACAACGGGCGCTATCTCTACGGCAGCGGTGGCGGCTTCCCGAACAGCTCCTGGAACGCGACGAACTACTTCGTCGACGTGGTGTTCCGCAGCTGAGCGACGTCGCGGACAGGGGGCCTCTCGGCATCGGTCGGGAGGCCCTTCGGCGTGCCCCGAACGCGCACCGGACGAGCCCGTCGACATCGCGCCCCCGGTGCTCCCCAAGTTCGGGTATAGGACCCCGGCGCTCCCCGTGCCACGCAGGCCCAACGACTGGAATGGCGTCATCGCCCGGTCGCTCGACCGGGCGTCAACACAGGGGGATCGATGTCATCTGAGCGCCTCGGCGTCGCGGTGGTGGGAGCCGGCTACTGGGGGCCGAACCTGGTCCGCAACTTCAGTGCCAGTCCGGAGTGGGACCTGGTCGCGGCCTGCGACCTCGACATCGACCGCGCCAGGAGCGTGGTCGGCGAGCGGAGCGGCGTCGACGTCACGGCCGACCTGGCCGACGTGCTGGCCCGCGACGACGTGGACGCGATCGCGATCGCGACGCCGGCGCGGACGCACCGGCACATCGCGACCGAGGCGCTGCGGGCCGGTAAGCACGTCCTGGTCGAGAAGCCGTTGGCCGACAGCGTCGGGTCCGGCCGCGAGATGGTCGACCTGGCCCGCAGCCAGGGCCTGGTCCTGATGGCGGACCACACCTACTGCTACACGCCGGCCGTCCAGCGGATCGCCGAGCTCGTCGCCGAGGGCGCCCTCGGCGAGATCCTCTTCATCGACTCCGTGCGGATCAACCTCGGGCTGGTGCAACCCGACGTCGACGTCTTCTGGGACCTCGCACCGCACGACCTGTCGATCCTCGACCGGATCCTGCCCGGCGGGCTGCGGCCCCTCGGGGTCGCCGCCCAGGGCGCCGACCCGGTGGGCGCAGGCAAGGCCTGCGTCGGCTACCTGACGCTCCCGTTCGAGAACGGCTCGATGGCGCACGTCCACGTCAACTGGCTCAGCCCCACCAAGATCCGGCAGATGGTGATCGGCGGGAGCGAGCGCACGCTGGTCTGGGACGACCTCAACCCGCAGCAGCGGCTCAGTGTCTTCGACCGCGGCGTGGACCTGGTGCAGCAGACGGTCGACAGCGCGGACCGGCGTACGGCGTCGATCTCCTACCGGCTCGGAGACACCTGGGCGCCCGCCCTGCCGGAGCGAGAGGCGCTCGGCGAGATGGTCGCCGAGCTCGCCCGCAGCATCCGCGGGCAGTCGGCTCCCCAGACCGACGGCCACGCGGGCCTGCGCGTGCTCAGCGTGCTCGAAGCGGCGGCCACCAGCCTGCGGGCGCGCGGCGCTCTCGTCGACGTCATGTCCACCGACCAGCCTGAACTGGAGATCGTCCGATGACCGACCTCAGCGGAGCCCACGTCCTCGTCACCGGAGGAGCCGGAACGATCGGCTCCACGCTCGTGGACCAGCTGATCGATGCCGGCGCCGCCCGCATCGACGTGATCGACAACCTCGTCCGTGGCACGACGGCCAACCTGGAGCCGGCCTTCCAGTCCGGCCGGGTCAACCTCTTCGAGGGCGACATCCGCAACCGGGACCTGCTCTACGACCTCACCCGGCGCAAGGACCTGGTGTTCCACCAGGCGGCGCTGCGGATCACCCAGTGCGCGGAGGAGCCGCGGCTCGCGCTCCAGGTCCTGGTCGACGGCACCTTCAACGTCATCGAGGCCGCGGCGGACGCGCGGGTGTCCAAGGTGGTCGCCGCCTCCTCGGCCTCCGTCTACGGGATGGCCGAGAAGTTCCCGACCGGCGAGCGTCACCACCACCACGACAACGACACGTTCTACGGGGCCGCGAAGTCGTTCAACGAGGGGATGCTCCGCAGCTTCCGGGCCATGCGCGGGCTCGACTACGTCGCGCTGCGCTACTTCAACGTCTACGGCCCGCGGATGGACGTCCACGGGCTCTACACCGAGGTGCTGGTGCGGTGGATGGAACGCATCGCCGACGGCAAGCCCCCGCTGATCTTCGGCGACGGCTCCCAGACGATGGACTTCGTCTTCACCCGCGACATCGCCCGCGCCAACGTCCTCGCCGCCGCCGGTGACGTCGTCGAGGGCACCTACAACGTGGCGAGCGGGACCGAGACCAGCCTGGTCGATCTCGCACACGCGCTGCTGAAGGTCATGGGCTCCGACCTGGACGTCGAGCACGGCCCGGCACGCGCGGTCAACGGCGTGGAACGTCGGCTGGCCGACGTGCGTGCCGCCCAGCGCGACCTCGGGTTCACCGCGGAGGTCGGGTTGGAGGACGGTCTCCGCGAGCTGGTCGAGTGGTGGACGCCGCTGCGCGACCAGGTCGCCAACGGGCGACAGAGGGTGGTGACCTGGTGACCCGGATCAACGTGATGCAGCCATGGCTCGGCGAGGAGGAGATCACCGCGGTCGCCCGGGTCATCGAGTCCGGGTGGGTCGCCCAGGGGCCGCAGGTCGCCGCGTTCGAGGAGGCGTTCGCCGAGGCCCAGGACGTGGAGTTCGCCGTCGCGACCTCCAGCTGCACCACCGCGCTGCACCTCGCGCTCGCCGTCGCCGGCGTCGGACCGGGCGACGACGTCGTGGTGCCGTCGTACTCCTTCATCGCGACCGCCAACGCCGCGACGTACGTCGGGGCCCGGCCGGTCTTCGCGGACGTCGAGCCCGAGACGGGCAACGTGTCGGCCGAGACCCTCGCCACCGCGCTCACGCCGCGCACCCGGGCGGTGATCGTCGTGCACCAGGGCGGCGTGCCCGCCGACCTCGCCCCGATCTACCGGCTCTGCGATCCGCTCGGCATCGTGGTCGTCGAGGACGCGGCGTGCGCCGCCGGGTCCACCTACCGCGGTCGGCCGGTCGGCGCGGCGGCAGACATCGCCGCCTGGTCGTTCCACCCCCGCAAGCTCCTGACCACCGGTGAGGGCGGGATGATCACGACCGGTCGCGCGGAGTGGGCGGGCCGGGCCCGGCTGCTGCGCGAGCACGCGATGAGCGTGTCGGCCGCCGATCGCCACGCGAGCGTGCTGGCCCCGCCGGAGGTGTACGCCGAGGTCGGCTTCAACTTCCGGATGACCGACCTGCAGGCCGCCGTCGGGCTGGTCCAGCTGGCACGCCTCCCGGAGATGGTCGCGCGGCGGCGCGCCCTGGCCGCGGGCTACCAGAAGGCGATCGCCGACATCGACGGCCTGCGCGCCGTGGCCGACCCGGAGTGGGGGACCGGCAACTACCAGTCGTTCTGGGTCGAGGTCGAGCCGGGCTACCCGGTCGACCGGGAGGGCCTGATGACCCGGCTCGCCGAGGCCGACATCTCCGCGCGTCGCGGCATCATGGCGGCGCACCGCCAGCCGGCGTACGCCGGGGCAGACACCGGTGACGTCCCGCTGCCCGTGACCGAGCGGCTCACCGACAACACCCTCATCCTGCCGCTGTTCCACCAGCTCTCCGACTCCGAGCAGGCCCGCGTGGTCGACGTGCTCGTGGACCCCGGGCGACGCCGGTGAGACCTCTCATCCTGGTAGCGGCCGGCGGCCTCGCCCGTGAGGTGGTCGAGGCCGTGCGTGCGGCCGACCCCGGCCGGGCCGTGCGGGTCGTCGACGACGACCCGGCGCTGCTGCGGTCCTCCCTGCACGGGGCGCCGGTCGTCGGTGGCCTGTACGCCGTCCACGAGCTCGACGACCACGAGGTCGTGGTGTGCGCCGGCAACGGCCGCACCCGTCGCTTCCTGGTGGACCGGCTGCTGGCGATCGGGGTGGAGCCGTCGCGCTTCGCGACCATCGTCCACCCGTCGGTCGAGGTGCCGGCGAGCTGCCGGATCGGCGCGGGCAGCGTGCTGCTGGCGCAGGTGGCGCTCACGTCGGACGTGCGGATCGGCGACCACGTCGTCGTGATGCCCCAGGTCACGCTCACCCACGACGTCGTCGTCGAGGACTACGCGACCCTGTGCGCCGGGGTCAGCCTGGGCGGCGGCGTGCGCGTCGGCGCCGCGGCGTACGTCGGGATGAACGCCACCGCCCGCCAGGCGGTCGCCCTCGGGAGCGGCTCGACCCTCGGCATGGGGGCGGCCCTGCTGCAGGACCTGCCTGTGGGTGAGACGTGGGCAGGGGTGCCGGCGGTGCCGATCGGCGCCCCGCGGCTCCAGGAGGTCTGAGGGTGCGACGACGCCACCGACCCCGGTCCCTCGACGGGCGACCGACCGTCTCGGTCGTGATCCCCTGCTACAACTACGGGCGCTTCCTGCCGGACGCCGTCTCGGCGGCGCTCGACCAGGAGCAGGTCCACGTCGAGGTGATCATCGTCGACGACGCCTCCACCGACGACAGTGCCGAGGTCGCGGCCCGGCTCGCGGAGCACCCGCAGGTGCAGCTGCTCCGCCACGAGCACAACCGCGGCCACATCGCGACCTACAACGACGGCCTGGACCTGGCGACGGGCGACTACGTCACGCTGGTCTCCGCCGACGACCTCGTCGCGCGCAACGCCCTGACCCGGGCGGTCGCGCTGATGGAGACCCACCGCGACGTCGGCCTCGTCTACGGCTACGCGCGCTCGTTCGTCGGGGCGCCGGAGCCCGACGAGCGGCCCGTGCGGAGCTGGAGCGTGTACGGCGGTCGCGAGTGGCTGGCGATCACGGCCCGACGGGGGCGCTGCTTCCTCGTGAGCCCGGAGGCCGTGCTGCGCCGCGAGGCGTGGGAGGCGGCGGGTGCGTACGACCCACGGCTGCCCCACTCGGCCGACTTCGCCCTCTGGCTCGACACGGCCGCGGGCTTCGACATCGGCCGCGTCAACGGGCCGGTGCAGGCGCACTACCGGGTGCACGACCTGAACATGCACCTCACGGAGTACGCCGGCTGGCTCACCGACCTCGAGCAGCGCCGCCGGACCTTCGACCTGTTCTTCGCGGAGCGCGGCGCCGCACTCGGCGAGGCCGACGCGCTGCACGCGAGCGCGCGTCGTGCGCTCGCCGCCGAGGCGCTGCGGCGGGGCTCTGCCGCGGCCCGGGAGCACGACCCGCAGGCGGCCCGCTACCTCGAGCTCGCCGAGAGCATCGATCCCGCGCTGGCCGCCGGACCGCGCGGCAGGGTCGCCCGACGTGTCGTCGCCCGCGGCGTCGGCGAGCCCACCGCCTCGACCTGGCGGTTCCTCGAGAAGGTCGACCACCACCTGCAGTGGCGCCGGGAGCGCAGGTACGGCACATGACGACGACGATGACGCCGCCGCTCGCCGCCCGGGTCCGCCGGGGGCTGGGCTGGAGCCTGACCGGCAACGTGGTGCTCCGGCTGGGCAACGTCCTGATGAGCATCATGGTCGCGCGGATCGTGGCGCCCGAGCAGTACGGCACGTTCGCGGTCGCGCTCACCGTGTGGACCGTCCTCGGCACCCTCGCGGAGTTCGGCCTCGGCGCCGACCTGGTCCGGTCCCCGGACCTCGAGCGTCGCGCCCCGACGGTCGCGACCCTCGGCATGCTCACCAGCGGCGCCCTCGCGGCCGGCATGGTGCTCGCGGCCGGGCCGATCGCCACGGCGTTCGCCTCGCCCGAGGCCGACGGCGTGATCCGGCTGATGGCGATCTCGGTGGCCCTCTTCGGTCTGACCATCGTCCCCGCGGCGCGGCTCCAGCGCGAGTTCCGCCAGCAGGCCCTGCTCGCCTGCAACCTCGCCGGCATCGCGACCTGCTCCGCGGTGACCTGGCTCCTCGTGACCAACGGGGGCGGCGCGGCCGCCCTGGCCTGGGGCCAGATCGCCAACCAGGCGGTGATCGTCGTCGGCCTCTACCTCGTGACGTCGACGACGCCGCGCTTCGGCTACGTGCACGACGTCGCCCGGGAGTCGCTGGCCTTCTGCCTGCCGCTCGCCCTGGCCAACCTGCTGTCCTGGGTGCTCCTGAGCGTCGACAACCTGATCGTCGCCCGCGCCCTCGGCCCGGTCGGGCTCGGGGTCTACGTGCTGGCCTTCAACGTGTCCTCGTGGCCGATGAGCGTGGTCGGCTCGGCGCTCCGCGTGGTGGCGCTGCCCGGCTTCTCGCAGGTGGGGTCCGCCGAGGCACGCAATCGCGCCCTGGTCCGGGTCATGGGCCCGACGGCCGCCGTCGCGGCCTTCCTCGCCCTGAGCCTCGCGACCCTGGCCGGACCCGTCGTCGCGGTGCTGTACGGCGACCGCTGGCTGGACGCCGCCACCGCGCTCACCGGGCTCGCCGTCTTCGGCGGGGTCCGGGTGGTGCTCGACCTGGTGGCGACGTTCCTGATCGCCGTCGGGTCGACGGTCGAGGTGCTCCTCGTGCAGGTCGTCTGGCTCGCGGTGATGGTGCCCGTCATGGCCGTCGGCGTCCGCGAGCTCGGGCTGCGGGGCGCCGGCTGGAGCCACCTGCTGGTCGCGGTCGTCGTGGTCGTGCCGCTCTACCTCGTCTGTCTCCGCCGGGTCGGTGTGCAGGTCGGTCTGCTGGCCCGCCAGTGGGTCGTCCCGTTCGCCGTAGCTGTCCCGGCGGCGGTGGCCACCGCCTGGACGGTCCGCACCGTCCCCGGCCCGCCGTTCGTCGTCCTCGTGGCGGGGACGCTCACCGCCCTCGTCACGTACGTCCTGCCTCTGGGCCGATGGAGCCTGCGTTCCCTCGCGGCCCTGCGGTCGGAGTCGTCCATCGAGCCCACACCAGCACGGGGAGAGTCATGACACTGGAGAAGCACTACGACCTGGAGACCTCGGTCCCGCTCGTCGACCTCGGCCGGCAGAACGAACCGCTGCTCCCGGAGGTCCTCGCGGCGTTCGCCGAGGTCTGCGCCGACGGGGACTTCGTCCTCGGCTCGGCCGTCTCCCGCTTCGAGGCGGAGTACGCCGCCTTCTGCGGCGTCGAGCGGTGCATCGGTGTCGGGAACGGCACGGACGCCCTCGAGCTCGCGCTGCTGGCGTGCGGCATCGGGCACGGCGACGAGGTCGTCCTTCCGGCCAACACCTTCGTTGCGACGGCCGAGGCCGTGGCGCGGATCGGCGCCCGGCCGGTCCTCGCCGACTGCGGGCCCGACCTCCTCATCGACCCGGAGGACCTCGACGGCCGGATCACCCGCCGCACGCGGGCCGTCATCGGAGTGGACCTCTACGGGCAGGTCGCACCGTTCGACCAGATCCGCGAGGTGGTCGGCACCGACGTGATCCTGCTCGAGGACGCCGCGCAGTCCCAGGGCGCCCGGCGGCACGGGCAGCCGGGGGGCTCCTTCGGCGCGGCCGCGGCGACCAGCTTCTACCCCGGCAAGAACCTCGGGGCGTTCGGCGACGCCGGCGCGGTGACCACCGACGACGAGACCGTCGACGGCCACGTCCGGGCGCTGCGCAACCACGGCGGCGTACGCCGCTACGAGCACCTCAGCGTCGGCACGAACTCCCGGCTCGACTCGCTGCAGGCCGCCGTCCTCTCGATCAAGCTCGCCCGCCTCGAGGCGTGGAACGCCGAGCGCGTGGCGGCCGCCGACATCTACGCGCAGCTGCTCGCGGACGTTCCGGAGGTCCAGCTGCCGGTGGTGCGGGACGGCAACACCCACGTCTGGCACCTCTACGTCGTGCAGGTCCAGCACCGGGACGCCGTGGCCGCCGCGATGGTCGAGAGCGGCGTGGCCACGGGGATCCACTACCCGGCACCGATCCACCTGCTCCCGGCGTTCTCCTGCCTCCACCAGGGACGGGGGACGGCGCCCGTCGCCGAGGCGACCGCCGGCCGGATCATGTCGCTGCCGATGTACCCGGGCATCACGCTCGACGAGCAGGTCCGGGTCGCCGACGCGCTGCGCAGCGCGGTGAGGTCGTCGTGACCCTCGAGACGCCGTCCGCCTCCCTGTCGGGACGAGCCCGGCAGGTCCGCCGGCTGCTCGCCGACGAGGGCGCCGGCGGGATCGCGCGCCGGCTGCGCCTGCGCGCCGCCGCACGTCTCGCGCCGCCCGGCACTCGGCCCCTGGTCGTCGACGCGGGCGACCTGGACCAGGCGGCGCAGGCGGCCGCCCGCGGGTGGACCTACCCCGAACCCGCGCCCCGGGCCGCAGGAGCCCCGCTGACCATCGCCTGGGTCTGCACCCCGCCAGCCCCGGGGTCAGGTGGGCACACCACGATGTTCCGGCTGGTCGCGGGTCTCGAGAGCGCCGGTCACCGGTGCGTCGTCTACCTCCAGGACCAGCACGGCTGGTCGATCGAGCAGCACCGCGCCACCGTGCGGCAGCACTGGCCGCGGGTCCGGGCCGACGTTCGCGACTTCGACGCGGGCGTCGACGACTGCGACGTGCTCGTGGCGACCGGCTGGGGCACGGCGTACGCCGTCCTCGGCACCACCGCACGCGGACACCGCGCCTACCTGGTGCAGGACCTCGAGCCGATGTTCTCGCCGGCTGGCAGCGAGTACCTCCTCGCCGAGGCGACGTACCGCTTCGGCTTCCACGGCATCGCCGCCGGACGGTGGCTGGCCGAGCGGCTGCGCGCCGACCACGGCATGACGGTCGACCACTTCGACTTCGGCTGCGACCTCGACGCCTACGGGCTGGAGGACCGGGCCGACCCGGCGCTGCGCACCGGCGTCGCCTACTACTGCCGTCCGCACACCCCGAGACGCGCGCACGAGCTGTCGGTCTTCGCCCTGGAGCGCTTCGCCCGGCAGCGACCGGACGTGCCGATCCACACGTACGGCGAGGTGCTGCCGACGCTGCCGTTCGCGGCGACGCAGCACGGCGTGCTCAGCCCGGAGCAGCTCTCCTCGCTCTACAACCGCTGCTTCGCCGGCCTGAGCCTGTCCGCGACGAACGTGTCACTCGTGCCGCTCGAGATGCTGGCCGCGGGGTGCATACCGGTCGTGAACGACGCTCGGCACAACCGGCTGGTGCTCGACAACGCGGCCGTGCGGTACGCCCCGGCGACGCCGTGGGAGCTGGCCGACGCACTGGTGGAGCTCGCCGCTCAGAGCCCGGCCGACCGGCAGGCGACCGCCCGGTCGGCGGCGGCCTCCGTGACCGCGGCGAGCTGGGCGGACGCCGAGGCAGACGTGGTCGCCGCCATCGAGCGACTGGCAGGGGTGGACAGCTATGTGGGGATTCCCAGGGGGTAGGACGCGATGTACTTCATCGATGCACTGAAGGTGCTGCTACGACGGTGGTACGTCGTGGTGATCGGCATGGCCGTGGTGGGTGGGCTGTGCGTGATGACGATCAAGACGGTGCCGACGCAGTACCAGGCGTCGGGCCAGATGATCATGCTGCTGCCGCCGGACGCCACCGGCGTGGAGACGCCGAGCAACCCGTACCTGAACCTGCAGCCGGGCCTCACCACGACCGCCGGCCTGATCACCGGCACGGTGATGTCGAAGGACTCGGCGCGTGCGCTGGCCAAGGAGGG
This sequence comes from Nocardioides sp. Root1257, assembly GCF_001425175.1. Taxonomy (GTDB): domain Bacteria; phylum Actinomycetota; class Actinomycetes; order Propionibacteriales; family Nocardioidaceae; genus Nocardioides. The sequence continues at coordinate 593,764 of NZ_LMDV01000008.1, forward strand.
CTTCAAGTCCGAGTACGCCGTCGGTCTGGTGCCCGACAACGGTCCGCTGCTGCTGGTCACGACGACCGACACCGATCCCGCCGCGGCCGTCGCGACGAGGGACGCGGTGATGCACATGCTCGACGTGGAGCTGGCCAAGATCCAGCGGAACGCGGCCGTCCCGGGCCGTCAGCTCATCACCGCCAGTCCGTCCAACGTCGGGACCCGTGCGGAGGTCCTGCCGGGCAGCAAGATGCGCGCGCTGGTGGCGGTCTTCGCCCTCGGCGTCGTCATCACGGTCGTGCTGGCCTTCGTGGTCGACCGGCTCGCGGCGGCCCGACGCCGCCGGCGCCGTCAGCGCGCGAACGGCGGCGGTCCGCTCGACGACGCCCCCGGTGTCGCGAAGCTGGTGCGCCGCGAGGCGACCGAGAAGGTGCCGGACGCCGAGCCGGAGGCCGAGCCCGAGGAGGGCCGCCGAGGACGACTGCGCCGGGACCGGAAGGTGGGCGGCGGCCGTCGTGGCTGACGCAGGCGGGCCGGACCGCCCGGTCCGGGCCGGACCGAGGTGGCGGGTGCCGGCGGTGGCGATCGTCGTCGCGTACGCCGTCCTGCTGCTGTGCATCCCCTCCCAGCTGATCTTCGGGCCGTTGGGCGCCCCGGGCACGCCGGCCAACATGGTCGGCATCGCCGGGCTGCTGTGGTGGGCCTGCGCGACCATCGCCGGTCAGAACCCGGTGCGTGGGCTCACCCCGACCCGCTTCGTGGTGCTGCTGCTGACCTGCGCCGTGCTCGCGGCGTACGTCAACGGCATGGTGAAGGGCTGGTACGCCCCGCCGAACATGCGGGCGAACACCGACGAGCTCTGGACGTTGGTGACGCCGACGGTCGACGAGACCACGACGGCGATGATCAGCGCCGCCGACCGCGGGCTGCTCTCCTTCGCCGGCTGGATGGGGGTCGTCCTGGTCACCGCCGAGGGCCTGCGCTCGTGGCGCGACCTCGACCTGCTCGTCGAGTGGTTGTGCTGGCTCGGCTCGTTCGTGGCCGTCCTGGGCCTCGTCCAGTTCTTCACCGGCTACGACATCGCCGCCCTCTTCCAGATCCCCGGCCTGACCGCGAACGCCGCGTTCGGCGAGGTGGTGTCGCGGTCGGTGCTCAACCGGGTGTCGGCGACCGCGGTCCACCCCATCGAGTTCGGCGTCGTCATGGGCTGCCTCTTCCCGCTGGCGCTGCACCGGGCGCTGATGCGGTGGGGGAGCCGGGCGGCCACGTTCCCGGCCCTGCTGATCGGCGTCGCCGCCTTCATCTCGGTGTCGCGCTCCGCCGTCCTGGTCGTCGGGGCCGCATTCATCGTGCTCCTGATCGGCTGGCCGGCACGCTGGCGGTGGAACGCGCTGATGCTCGCGCCGGTTGCGGTCGTCGGCCTGAGGCTCGCGATCCCGGGGCTCGTCGGCACGCTCTACTCGCTCTTCAGCAACCTCCAGAACGACCCCAGCGTGAAGGGCCGCACCGGTGACTACTCGGTCGTGATGGGGCTCTACGAGCAGCACGCCGTGCTGGGTCGAGGCCTGTTCACGTTCGTGCCGCGCTACTACCGCATCCTCGACAACCAGTACCTGATGGTGCTCGTCGAGCTCGGCGTCGTCGGTCTGGTGTCCTGCCTGCTCTTCTTCATCGTCAGCTTCTTCAGCGCCAGGCGCGCGGCTCGGCACGCACTGCGGCCGGAGTCGCGCCACCTCGGACTCGCCGTGTCGGCCTCGCTCGTCGGGATGGCGCTGGCGTACGCGACGTTCGACGCCTGGGGCTTCCCCATGGCTGCGGGGATGACCTTCCTGCTGGCCGGGATCTGTGGCGCCACCTGGCGCCTGACGTCGGAGGAGGAGCGGCGGGTCCGGGCGAGCGGTGCCGCCGTGCGGCTCCTCGGTCCGCCACCTCGGCGGGAGGTCGAAGCATGAGCACCGACGTTCGGCAACGGGTCCTCGTCGTGGTCGTGAGCTTCAACAGCGCCGATCCGCTGCCCGGGCTCATCGCGTCGCTGCCGGCCGGGATGGGTGCCGTCGACTGGCAGCTCGTGGTCGCCGACAACGCCTCGGCCGACGACAGCGTGGACGTCGTGCGCAGGCACGCGCCGGGAGCGCTCGTGGTGCCAATGGGTGGCAACCGGGGCTACGCGGCGGGCATCAACGCGGCCGTCGCGGCCGGCGATCCGCACGACGCGGTGCTCGTCCTGAACCCCGACGTCCGGCTGCACCCGGGCTGCGTGCCGACGCTGGCGGCGGCCCTGGGCGAGCCCGGCGTCGGGATCGCGGTGCCCCGGCTCGAGGACGGCGACGGACACCGGATCGACTCGATGCGCCGGGAGCCGACCCTCGGGCGGGCCCTCGCCGACGCGCTGATCGGAGCCTCCCGGGCCGGCCGGATCGGGACCCTGGGGGAGGTCGTCACCGCGGAGGCGCCGTACCGTTCCCGGTGCACGACGGACTGGGCCGAGGGCTCCACCCAGCTCGTGAGCGCCGAGTGCTGGCGCGCCTGCGGATCCTGGGACGAGAGCTTCTTCCTCTACTCCGAGGAGGCGGACTTCGACCTCCGGGCCCGCGACTTGGGGTTCCGCACGGCCTACGTCCCGACGGCGCACGCCACCCACCTCGAGGGCGACTCGGCGGGCTCGCCGGTGCTCTGGCCGCTGCTCGTGGTCAACCGGCTCCGCCTGTACCGGCGGCGTCGGGGACCGGTGCCGGCGGCGGCGTACTGGGCGGTGCTGCTGCTGCGGGAGGGCTCGCGCGCCGTGCTAGGGCGACCGACCTCGCAGGCCGCCGTCCGGGCGCTGCTCGACCCCGGCCGGCTCCGTCAGGCCGCCGGACCGGAGTGGCTGGTGGCGGCGGCGCCGCCGGTCAGCGCACGCGCTTGACGACGCCGACGGCCGTCGACCGCAGCCGGCGGTGGAGCGGCGCCGGGCGCAGCACGGAGCTGCGGACCGTCTCGACGGTGTCGTCGGCGCACACGCTGAAGCGAGGCTGCAGCCAGCCCCCGTCGCGTCCCCACCGGCGATCGCTCGACCCGACGTCCTCGTAGCCGAGCGCCCGGAGGCGCGCGAGCGTGCGGCGGTCGTAGCGGCCGAGGGGGAGGGCGGCGGTCGACACGGGCCGCCCGATCGTCTGCTCGATGAGCCGGCGCGCGTCCACCAGCTCGCGGTCGGCCTCGGCGTCGGAGAGGCCGCGCCACGGCCGGTGGTCCATTCCGTGCACGCCGACCTGCATCCCGCGGTCGGCCAGGTGCAGCAGCTCGGCCGAGTCCAGGCTGCCGCGACGGTCGAGCCGGCCGGCGATGACGTAGAACGTCGCCGTGAGACCGCGCTCCAGCAGCGCCGGCAGCGCGATCTCGACGTCCGAGGCGTTGCCGTCGTCGAAGCTCAGCCGCACCCGCGGGTCCTCGGCTACCAGGTCGAGGACGCGGAGGAACTCGTCCGGCTCGACCCAGTAGCGCTCCTCGCCGGGCTCGAGCTCGCGACGCGGCGTACCGATGCCGTGGAAGCACACGTTGACGACTGCTGGCACGCGACCACCATGGGCGTCCGGCGGCATCCGTGCAGCGCTCACCGGCGGCGCGTCCTCAAGATGGGGTAGGAGGGCGGCAACCGGGCTCGCAGCGCCGTCCGGCTTCCTACGCTCGCCGACGTGAGTGCTGCTCAGCTGTCGCCGATCCGTGCCGAGGACCTCGGTCACGTCGGCAGGTTCCTGCACCGGAACCTCAACCCGCGACTCAGCGCGGGCGCGTGGTCGCGGGCCGTGGTCCCGTCCTGGCCCGTCGACGCGCCCAACCACGGGGTCATGCTCACCGAGGCGGGCAAGGTCGTCGGCGTCTACCTCGCCTTCTACTCACGTCGCGAGGTCGCCGGGCAGACGCAGGACTTCTGCAACCTCGGGGCCTGGTGCGTGCTCGACGACCACCGGGCGGACAGCGTCCGGATGCTGCGCTGGCTGCTGCGCCAGCCCGGCTACACCTTCACCGACCTCTCGCCGAGCGGCAACGTGATCGGCCTCAACGAGCGCCTCCGGTTCCGCTCGCTCGACACGCGCACGATGCTCCTGGTCAACCGGCCGCGGGTCCGACGGGCGCGGTACGCCGTCGTGACCGACCCGGCCGCGATCGCCCGCCTGCTCCCTGCGCACGAGCGCCGGATCCTGCACGACCACCAGGGTGCCGCCGCGACGCACCACCTGCTGCTCGCCGCCGAGGACGAGCAGTGCTACGTGATCTACCGCCGGGACCGGCGCAAGCGGCTGCCGATCTTCGCCACGCTGCTGCACGTCAGCGACGGCGAGGTGCTCGCCCGCGCCGTGCCGGAGCTGGCGCACCACCTGCTGGTGCACGACCGGGTCCCGTGCACGCTCGCCGAGCTGCGGGTGCTGGGCACGATGCCGCCGGGCGCACGACTGCTGCGCTCGGCGCGGCCGAAGATGTTCCGGAGCACGACCCTCGGCCCGGAGTCGATCGACGACCTGTACAGCGAGCTGACCTGCGTCGCCTGGTGAGGCGCGCAACCGGGGGAATGTGATGCGAAGCCACCTGCACGACCTGCTGCTCGAAGCCGCCCGTCGGACGCCGGACGCGCCGGCGCTGACGTACGGCGACCTGACGACGTCGTACGACGGGCTCGCCGACGAGGTCCGACGCGTCGCCGCGGGGCTCGTGGACCTCGGGCTGCGCCGGCACGACCGCGTGGCGGTCCTGCTCGACAAGCGGATCGAGACCGTGGTCGCGATCTTCGCGACCTCCGTCGCCGGCGGGATCTTCGTCCCGGTCAACACGGTCTTCAAGCAGCCGCAGGTCTCCTACGTCCTGGCGGACTGCGACGTCCGGGTCCTCGTGACGACCCGGGCGCGGTGGGACCAGCTGGCGGACGACCCGCCTGCCGCCCTCGAGCACGTGGTGCTCGTCGACGGCGGCACCGAGACGTCCGGCACGGGTGAGGTGGGGGTGCGCGCGTACGCGGCTCTGGGCACCACCGCACCCGTGCCGGATCGCTCGCCCGGCGTCGACCTCGACCCGGCGGCGATCCTCTACACCTCCGGCAGCACTGGCCGTCCCAAGGGCGTCGTCGTCAGCCACCGCAACCTGCTGGTGGGCGCGGAGAGCGTCAGCACCTACCTGGGCAACACCGCGGACGACGTCATCCTCGCGGCCCTCCCGCTGAGCTTCGACGCCGGGCTGAGCCAGCTCACGACCGCGTTCGCCGTCGGGGCCCACGTGGTGCTCGTCAACTACCTGCTGCCGAGGACGGTCGTCGAGCTCTGCGCCCGGCACGGGGTGACGGGCCTGACCGGCGTACCGCCCCTCTGGATCCAGCTGATCGAGCAGGACTGGCCCGTCGGGGCGACCCGGCTGCGCTACTTCGCCAACACCGGCGGCGCCATGCCGGCCGGCGTCCTCGCACGGCTGCGCGAGATCTTCCCGCAGGCGCGGCCGTTCCTGATGTACGGCCTCACCGAGGCGTTCCGCTCCACCTACCTCGACCCCGACGAGGTCGACCGCCGACCGGGGTCGATCGGTCGGGCGATCCCGAACGCCGAGGTCCTGGTGGTCCGGCCGGACGGGACCCCGTGCGAGGCAGGCGAGCCGGGCGAGCTCGTGCACCGGGGGCCGCTGGTCGCGATGGGCTACTGGAACGACCCGGATCGGACGGCCGAGCGCTTCCGCCCGCACCCACCGGACGCTCCGTCGTGGCGGGCTCCCGAGCGTGCCGTGTGGTCCGGGGACACCGTGGTCGCCGACGAGGAGGGCTTCCTCTACTTCGTCGGGCGCACCGACGACATGATCAAGACGTCCGGCTACCGGGTCAGCCCGACCGAGATCGAGGAGGCGGTCTACGCCACCGGTCTCGTCCGCGACGCCGTCGCCCTCGGCGTGCCGGACGCGCGGCTCGGGCAGCGGGTCGTGGTGCTCGCGACGCCGGTGAACGGCGACGGCCTGGACTCGTCGGGCATCGGGCGCGAGCTGCGCCGCACGCTGCCGCTCTACATGGTGCCGGCCGAGATCCGCGAGCTGGACGAGATGCCGCGCTCACCCAACGGGAAGTTCGACCGGGTCCTGCTCAAGGAGGTGGCGACGGCATGAGGGTCGAGGAGCACCTCCGGGCCTTCGAGGTCGCGGGCGAGGAGCTGGTCGTCGGCGGGATGCCGCTGCGACGACTGGCCGCGCGCGCCGGGTCGACCCCCTTCTTCGCCTACAGCCGTGACCTCCTCACCGAGCGCGTGGCCTCCGTGCGCGAGGCGCTCGGCGACGACGTCCGGCTCGGGTACGCCGTGAAGGCCAACCCCATGCCGGCCGTCGTCCAGCACCTCGCGGCGCGCGTGGACTGGCTCGACGTGGCGTCCGCGGGCGAGATGGCCGTCGCGCTCGACGCAGGCCAGCCCGCGGCTCGCGTGGCCTTCGCCGGCCCCGGCAAGACCGACGCGGAGCTGCGCCAGGCGGTCGCTGCGGGAGTGCTGCTGGAGGTCGAGTCCGCCGGCGAGGTCGACCGCCTCGCCGCCGTCGGCGAGGCCCTCGGGATCCGGCCGCGGCTCGCCGTACGCGTCAACCCCGACTTCGTCGTCCGCGGCTCCGGGATGCGGATGGGTGGTGGGCCGCAGCAGTTCGGCGTCGACGCCGAGCTCGTGCCCGCGCTGCTCGACGACATCGCGGACCGCGACCTGGGACTGGAGGGCTTCCACCTCTTCGCGGGCTCGCAGAACCTCCAGGTCGACATCGTGATGGAGGCGCAGGCGCGCACCGTCGACCTGCTGCTCGCGCTGGCGGACAAGCTGGACGCGCCCGTCGGCTACCTCAACCTCGGCGGCGGTCTCGGGATCCCGTACTTCCCGAAGGACGAGCCCGTCGACCTGCCGCACGTCGGGGCCCACCTCCGCGAGCTGGTGCAGCGCTCGGTGCGTCCCGCGCAGCCGACGGCCGACGTGGTGGTCGAGCTGGGCCGCTACCTCGTGGGCGAGGCGGGCGTCTACGTCACCCGGGTGGTCGACGTGAAGGACTCCCGGGGACACACCTACGTGGTCGTGGACGGCGGGATGCACCACCAGCTCGCCGCCTCGGGGAACTTCGGCCAGGTGGTCCGTCGCAACTTCCCGGTCGTCGTCGGCACCCGCGTGGGTCGCGAGCCGGCCGGCGAGACCAGCGTCGTCGGCAGCCTCTGCACGCCGCTCGACCTGCTCGCCGACCGGGTCGACCTGCCGGCGACGGAGCCGGGCGACCTGGTGGTCGTCCTCCAGGCCGGCGCCTACGGGCTGACCGCCAGCCCCACCCGCTTCCTCGGGCACCCCGAGCCCGTCGAGCTGCTCGTCTGAGCAGCCGGATGACCGGACAACCCAGAAGGAGATCGTGATGGAGACGACCGAGACCTCGTTCGTGGCGGTGCGTGACGTGCTCGTCCACGTCCTCGGCATCGAGGACCGCGCCGCGGCGCTGACCCCCGAGACGGGCCTGATCGGGGAGCTGCCCGAGCTGGACTCGCTGTCGGTGGTCGAGCTGGCCGTCGCGCTGGAGGAGCGCTTCGACATCGTCGTCGACGACGAGGACTTCACCGGCGCCGTCTTCGAGACGCTCGGGACCCTCACCGCGTTCGTCGACGGCCGGCGGGACTAGTCGTGGACGGCGCACCCGGCTTCGTCGCCGTCCGCTCGACGACCGGCGCGCCGCCCCCCGACCTCGACGCGGCCCTGCGCCGGCTCCAGCCGGGTGCGGCGACGGCGACGGCGGGACCGCTGCGGATCGCCACCTGGAACGCGCCCGCCCCGGTGCCCGGGACGACCCTGCTCCTGAGCCAGGAGGTCCGCCGCCGCGACCGCGCCGCGAGCGCCGCCGAGGTCGGTCAGCTGCTGGCGTGGCCGGGTGAGGCGCTCGGCGAGATGCTGCCCTGCTTCGGCGCGATGACCTGGACCGGCGACCGCGTCACGGCCTGCACCGACGCGCTCGGCTTCCAGCACCTGTACGTCGTCGAGGCGCCGGGCTGGTCGGGCGTCTCGACCTCGGCCCGGGTGCTGGCCGCGCTCGTCGGTCGCGGCCTCGACGCCGACGGCGTCGCCGTGCAGAGCCTGCTCGGCTGGCAGCTGCACGACCGGACCGTCTTCGCGGGGGTGCACAAGCTCTCCGCCGGCCACACCGCCACGCTCGCGCCCCGCGGCCTGCGCCAGCAGGCGTACGCCGAGCGGCAGGCCCCCGAGCCGATCACGATGGACCGCGCCGTGCGCCTGGCCCGCGACCTGCTCCGCGGCTACCTCGGTGCCTACCTCGACGACCACCCGGACGCCGTCCTCCAGCTCACGGGCGGGCAGGACTCCCGCCTGCTCCTGTCGGCGATCGACCGGCGCCGCCGGGTGGGCCTGCGCTGCATGACGCTGGGGGTGCCCGGCAGCGTCGACGTGGAGATCGCCGGCCGCATCGCCCGCTCGGCCGGGATGCGGCACGAGGTGATCGATCTCGGCGGCCTCGACGAGCTCGCCCCGGAGGAGGCGCTGCGCCTCGCCGTCGGGGCGGCCGGCCGCCTGGAGGCGTCCGCGGACCCGGTCGCGCGGGCCGTCCTCGACCTGGCCGAGACCGGCGCCGCTCCGGGGCCGCGGATCTCCGGGCTGGGCGGCGAGGTGGCCCGCGGCTTCTACTACGTCGGACCGCGGGGGAGTGCCGAGGTGACCGCCCGGCGGTCCCGGCGCCTGGGCGACTGGCGGATGTTCGCCAACGAGGCCGTGGACCCTGCTGCGGTCGACCCGGCCTGGTCCGCGTGGGCCCGGGAGGTCGCCCACGACGCGGTCCACGACGCCCTGGAGGCCTCCGGCGAGCGTTGGTTCGCCGCGACGGACGCGCTCTACCTCGACCAGCGGATGCAGCGGTGGGCCGGCGTGACGGAGTCGGCGGTCGCGGGGTCGCGCCGCGTCGTCAACCCGATGCTCGACGACCGCTTCATCGGCATCGCCCGCGACCTCGCGCCGGCCGACAAGCGCGGCGCCCGGTTCCTGGCCCGGCTGCAGGTGGCGCTGGACGACGAGCTCGCCGGCGTACCGCTCGACCACCGGCCGCCGCCGCGGACCTACGCGGCGTCCCGGGTGACGAGCACGCCCGCGCGGCTCCGGTCGAGTGCCGGCAAGCTCGGCCGCAAGGCGGCCCAGCGGCTCGGCGGGGAGCGTCGACCCCCCGCCGGGGGAGCGGTGCTGACGGAGCTCCTGGCCCGTCGCTGGCAGGAGGACCCGGCCATGCTCGTGGCGCTCGCCGGGTCCGGGGTCTTCCGGCCGTCGTGGCTGGACGACGTGGCCGCCGGGCGGGTGGCCCCCACCCCGGGCACCGCCGCGCTGATGGTCAACCTCGGGGTGGCGATCGACGCGATGGACGTCCGACCTGACCGGGACGCGGATCACATCGCACGCTCGACCAGAGGATCGGGACCCGCTTTTACCCAATTTTGACTCGTTAGAAGGCGTAACTTCGTGAGCACACTGTCGGTGCCCAGTCACACAAGCGTGTGCACCATGCCGCTCAGGAGCTTCTGTTTTGCCTTCGTCCCCCTCGCGCCCAGCCCGTCTGGTCGCCCTCGCTCTCGGCTGCCTGCTCGGCGGCCTCCTCCCCGCTGCCGCGATGACCGCGCCCTCATCGGCGGCCGCGCCGGCCGCGCGCGTCGCCGACGGCGCGTCGTACTCCTGGTGGACCGGCACGCCCTCCACCAGCCGGGTGGAGGCGTCCGGCACCACCGTCGGGACCGTCTTCCAGGTGCGGCGCACCGGCGTCGCCGACCAGCTCCGCGTCTACGACGCCAGCAACCGGACGAACCGCTACCGGCTCACACTCTTCACCGCGGGAGGGAAGCGGCTGGGTTCGGGTGTCACCCGCGCGGGTGGCGCCCGGACCGGCTGGCGCGCGGTCACCCTGTCCCGCGACGTGCGGCTCACCCCCGGCCGTCGGTACGTCGTCGCCTCTGCCTCCCCCCGTGGAGCGCACGTCGTCGCCGCCGACCGGGCCGCACGTCGCGGGTCCCTCGTCCCCGGTCGCTCCCGGGTGGGCACCACCGCCGGGATGCCGACCCGGTCCATCGCCGGTGGCGCTCTCGTCGACGTCGTCTTCCGGCCCCGGGTGGGGCCATTCCCCACCGCCGCCACCACCGGCGGGCCGTCCGAGTCGTCCCTGGCCGCCTACAACGGCCCCTGCACGATCACCCGTGACGGCACCGTGATCGACCGCAAGCTCGTGACCTGCGACCTCAGCGTGCGGGCCCGCAACGTCGTGGTGAAGCACTCGGTCGTCCACGGCACGATCAGCACCGGTGGCAGCGGCACGTCGCTGTCCGTCGTGCGTTCGACCATCGACGTCTCGCCCGACGGGGTCCGCCTCGAGACCGGCATCGGCGACGGCTACTTCAAGGTCATCCGGTCCGAGGTCCGCGGCGGCAACCGCGGCATCAACTGCGACGACCACTGCGTCGTCCGCGACTCGTGGGTGCACGGACAGGACACCGACTCGAGCGGGGCCGCCCACGAGTCCGCCGTCCGGATGGGCTCCCACGCCGTCATCGTCGGCAACACGCTCGTCTGCGACGCACCGGACGTGCCCCCGGACGCCGGCTGCTCGGCCTCGCTGACCGGGTACGGCGACTTCGCGCCGGTCCGCAACAACCTGATCAGCGGCAACTACTTCCCGACCTCGACCGGAGGCACCTGTGCCTACGGCGGGTCGTCGGGCGGCAAGCCCTACTCCGAGGACGCGGCCGGCATCCGGTTCGTCGACAACGTCTTCGTGAAGGGCCGCACCGGCAGCTGCGGCTACTGGGCGCCGATCATGGACTTCGACAGCTCGGCCCCCGGCAACGAGTGGGTCGGCAACGCCTGGGAGTCCGGCGGCACCGTCCGTCCCTGATCCGAGACATCTCTTCCACCCCCCAGCGCCGGGCCTACCCCCGAACCCTCCCGGCGTCGACGAACGGAGCCCTGGCATGCCCAGATCCAAGATCCATCGCCGCCGTACCCTCGGCAAGCGCGCTCGTGTCGTCCTCACCGTGACCTGCTGCGCCCTGCTCGTCGCAGGCGTCGCGGCGGCCGTGGTGCCGTCGAGGCTGAGGGCACCCGCGGCCGCGGCGGCCCCGGCCGGCTACAGCATCTGGGCCGACGACGTCGTGCCCGACGTGCCGGCCGACCCGGAGCGCGGAGAGGTCACCGTGGGCGTCGAGTTCTCCTCGACGGTTCCCGGGACCGTGACCGGCGTGCAGTTCTACCGATCCACCGAGAACCGCGGCCCGCACACCGGCCAGCTGTGGTCGCCCTCCGGTGACCTGCTGGGCTCCGTCCGCTTCACCGACGGCGTTCGCGGCGGCTGGACGACCGCGGCCTTCGAGCACCCCGTGAGCATCGATCCCGCCAAGCGCTACGTCGTCTCGTACACGGCCCCCGACGGCCGGTACGCCGACGACGAGTACGACCTGCGCCCGACCCGGCCGGTCACCACGCAGGACCTGACCGCGTGGCGCGGCGTCTACACCTATGGCGACGACGTCCCGCAGCAGTCCTGGCACTGGTCGAACTACTACGTGGACCCGGTCTTCCTGCCGTCCGGCGACGAGGGCGGCCCGTCCGAGACGCCGTCCGGTACGCCGACCGACGACCCGACCACGACGCCGACCGACGACCCGACCACGACGCCSACSGACGAGCCGACCAGCCCGTCCGGGACGCCGACCGACGACCCGACCACGACGCCGACCGACGAGCCGACCAGCCCGWCCGRGACGCCCACCACGACGCCGACCACCGACCCGACGCCGTCCACCGGCCACCCGGACGCGAGCAACACCGGCGTCCCCGCCGGCACCACGCTCACGGCGTACACGGGCCCCTGCACCATCACGGCCAACGGCACCGTCATCGACGGCAAGACGGTCGGCTGCAGCCTGACCATCAACGCTGCGAACGTCGTGATCCGCAACTCCGTCATCAACGGGACCGTCGCCAACGACGAGAGCTCGACCGGCAAGGGCTTCACGATCCAGGACAGCGAGGTGCGCGTGGGTGACCGCGACGGCACCGGCATCGGCGCCTCCGGCTTCAAGGCCCTCCGGGTGGAGGTCACCGGTGGCAACCGCTCGATCAACTGCTGGCGCGAGTGCGAGGTCCGGGACTCCTACGTCCACGGGCAGTTCAAGGACGAGACCGGCACCTTCCACGAGTCCGGCATCCGGATGGGCTCGGACTCGACGATCGTGCACAACACGATCGCCTGCGATGCGCCCGACGTGCCGCCGGACGCCGGCTGCTCCGCCGGTCTCACCGGGTACGGCGACTTCGGCGTCGTGCAGCGCAACCTGATCCAGGACAACTACTTCGTGGCCAGCACGGGCGGCACCTGCGCCTACGGCGGGTCGTCGAAGGGCAAGCCGTACAGCTCCGGGGTCAACAACATCCGGTTCATCTCGAACGTCTTCGAGCGGGGCCGGGGCGGCAAGTGCGGCTACTGGGCGCCGATCATGGACTTCGACCGGTCCGCGCCGGGCAACGTCTGGTCCGGCAACACGTGGGACGACGGGGCCACCGTCAGCCCCTGACCCCACCCCGCCGGAGCGGCCCGGTCCCCCATATCGGGGAATCCGGGCCCGCTCCGGCCCGGGTCCGCACGGGCTCTCCGAGGGTGGGCGCATGGCGGAGCGCACCCACGTCCTCGTGATCGTCCAGAACCTGCCGGTCCCGCTCGACCGGAGGGTCTGGCTCGAGTGCCTCGCCCTGCGTGACGCGGGGTACGACGTCAGCGTGATCTGCCCCAAGGGGCCGGGGGACCCGGCCCGCCAGGTCATCGACGGGATCCACGTCTACAAGTACCGTCCGGCGCCCCAGGCGTCCGGCGTCCTCGGCTACGCGGTCGAGTTCGGCTACTCGTGGCTGCGTACGGCGAAGCTCTCGCGCACCGCCTGGCGGCGCCAGCCGTTCGACGCGCTCCAGGCGTGCAACCCGCCGGACACCTACTGGGCGCTGGCGCGCTACTGGAAGCGCCGCGGCGTGCGGTTCGTCTTCGACCAGCACGACCTCAACCCGGAGCTGTTCCTGTCGCGCTTCGGAGAGCCCGAGGGGCGCAGCGGCAAGCTCCAGCTGGCCGGGCTGCGGTGGCTCGAGCGGCAGACCTACGCCACCGCCGACCACGTGATCTCCACCAACGAGTCCTACCGACGCATCGCCATCGAGCGCGGCGAGCGCGACCCGCGCGACGTGACCGTCGTCCGGAGCGGCCCGGACACCACGGTCATGCGGCCGGTCCACCCGTCCGCGCCGGCCGGGCCGGGAGCCCGGCACTCGCTGGTCTACCTGGGGATCATGGGTCCGCAGGACGGCGTCGACATGGTGCTCGAGGTGATGGACGAGCTGGTGCACCGGCGCGGCCGCACCGACGTCGAGGCCACGCTCCTCGGCTTCGGCGACTGCCTGGCCGACCTCCAGCGCCAGTGCCACGACCTGGGGCTCGACGACGTCGTGACCTTCACGGGCCGCGCCGGTCCGGCCGCGATCGCCGAGCACCTCAGCGCCGCCTCCGTCGGCCTCTGCCCCGATCGCAAGACGCCGCTCAACGACGTCTCCACCATGAACAAGACGATGGAGTACATGGCCCACGCCCTGCCGTCGGTGTCCTTCGACCTCACCGAGACCCGGGTCTCGGGCGGCGACTCGTGCCTCTACGTCCCGTCCGGCGACGTGCAGGCCTTCGCCGACGCCGTCGAGCGACTGCTCGACGACCCCGAGCTGCGCGTCGACCTGGCGCGCCGGGCCTGGCGCCGGGTGTCGCTGGCCCTCGACTGGAAGCCCCAGTCCACGGCGTACGTCGGCGTCTACGACCGCCTGCTTCGGCGTACGCGGGACGAGGCGGCCACGACCGCGGCCCCGCGCTACGTCGACATGAGCCGCGAGGCCGAGGTGCGCGAGTTCGTGCTCGCCCGCGGGCCCCAGGCGCCCGACCACGCCGCCGCCGTCTGAGCGGGCTACGCCGGACGTCATACGGACGGAGCAAGCGGATGCTCCAGCTGTATGACGTCCTGCCCGGCGCCGCGGGCCGGAACTCGTCCACAGCTGGCGTCTCCGACCGATCCCTGCACAGGCCTCCGCGCCGACGGCTCCACGGGTCTCGTGTTCCGACGACGCTGCACGGATGCCTCGACAGGTCGCGTACGACGACTATCGGTTCGTCGCTGCCCGTCAGCTGGCTGCGGACCAGGGTGGTGTGCTCTCCCGGCCGCAGCCTGATCGACGCCGACCTCAGACGTCATACGGACGGAGCATCCGCTTGCTCCAGCCGTATGACGTCCGTGGGGGGCCCGGCGGTGACCGACGACGCGTCAGCGGACGACGGCGGGCGAGGACGCCTGCTCGATCAGCAGGGCGGGCTTCGCGGCCGGCCGGGTGTCGAGCTCCCAGACGTCGCTGACGCCGGGCTCGTCGTCGCGAGGGACGCCGTAGAGCAGGGTGTCGTCGTCGAGCCACTCCACCTGGTCGTCGACGTTGCGCGTCTCGCCGGCGAGCACGGTGCGGTCCCCGGTCGCGAGGTCGAGCACGGCCGGCGTCCACCAGGTGCGGCCGTCGCGCTCGGACTGCTGCTTGAAGCCGATCCGGGTGCCGTCGGGCGACAGTGACGGGCACTCCACGTGGTCGGCGACCGAGGTGAGCGTGCGGGCCGCGAGGTCGCCCTTGACCAGGTAGGTCTCGCCGCCGGTGCCGACGGTCGCGTAGAAGGTGTCGTCGTCCGCGAACGTCACACCCCAGATGTTCCGGTCGCGGGGCTCGACCGACCTGCCGTGGATCACGAGGTCGAACTTCTCGAGGTTGCCGTGGCCGTCGCCGCCGACGTCGCGGATCTCGGTCGCCGTCGAGAAGCCCACCTGCATGTAGGTGTGGCCGGAGACGAACGTCGTCGTCGCCACCTCGGTCCCGTCCGGTGACAGCCGGGTGCGACTGGGGATGCCGGGCACGGCGACCTGCTGGAGCTTCGTCCAGTCGGAGGTGTACTCGGTGAGCGAGTACGCCGTGACCACTCCGCGCTCGATGCGCAGGCAGGACGCCGCGGTGGCCGTCGCGTCGACGCGGTCGCACGCCACGTCGGTGAACGACCGCGGGCCTCCCGGGTCGTCGAGCGGCACCGTGGCGACCAGCCCGTACTCGCCGTCGACGCCGGTGTGCCGGAAGACGATCCGGGGCCCGGTGGCCGCCTCCGGGCCCGGGTCGGCGACCTCCACGCTCGGGGACGCCTCGTGGCGCTCGCGATAGCTGGTGGCCGCCCCGACGGCGTACGCCGTCGTCGTGGCCACCACGACGAAGGTCACGGCGGCGAAGGCGACGATCCGGGCCCGCTGGCTCATCGGGCGCCCGCCGCCGTCCGGTCGAGCCGGAGCGTGGCGTGGGCGGCCACGGGCAGGGCGATCAGCAGGACCACGCCGACGGCGACCAGGGCCGCGCGCGGGCCGACCGCGAACCAGAGCACGCCGAAGGCCGCCGACGACAGCATCCGGGCGACGGCGACGACCGTCTGGGCCGAGGCGATCCCGCTGGCGCGGACCGACTCGGGCACGAGGCGGCCCGCGAGCGCCGCGATGACGCCGTCGGTCGCCGCGTAGAACGTGCCGAGCAGCAGCAGCGCGGCCACCGCCGAGACCGAGGGTGCCCAGCTCGCCACGACCGCGACGTACGAGAGGAGCAGGGCGACGTGGCCGCCGATGAAGACCCGCGCCTTGCCCACCCGGTCCGCGAGCCGTCCGACCGGGACGGCCAGCGACAGGTAGGCGATGTTGGTGCCGACGTAGAGCAGCGGGAACCAGTGGGCCGCGAAGCCGCCCCGGTCGAGCAGGGCGAGGTAGAGGAAGCCGTCGCCGACCGTCAGGAGCCCCAGGGCGCCCGCGACGACCAGCAGCCGCAGCAGGCCCGGCTGCAGCACGTCGCGCCAGCGCACCGGGGCGGCCCGGACCTCCGGCGCCCGCTCGAGCCCGGGCCGGTCCGGCACCAGCAGCCCGAGCAGGGCGACTCCCAGGACGGCGAACCCCAGCGAGACCACCATGACCGTCAGGTAGCCGTCGGGGATCCACCACAGGATCAGGAACGCCAGCAGCGGGCCGATCGTCGCGCCGATGGTGTCGAGGGTGCGGTGCACGCCGAAGGCGGTGCCGAGCCGCTCGGGCGGGGTCGCCGCCGAGATCATCGCGTCGCGGGGCGCGGTGCGCAGTCCCTTGCCGATGCGGTCGGCCGAGATGACGGCGGAGATCGCCGCCAGCCCGGTGGTGAAGAGCAGGAACACGCGAGCGACGGCCGACAGGCCGTAGCCGACGAAGGCCACCCACTTCGGGTGGCCGCCGCGGTCGGCCGCCCAGCCGCCGCCGATGCGCACCAGCGCGCTCACGCCCTGGTAGAGCGCGTCGATGAAGCCGTACGAGATCGTCGAGAGCCCGAGGACGCCCGTCAGGTAGAGCGGCAGGATCGCCGCGACCGACTCGGACGAGATGTCCGTGACCAGGCTGACCAGGCCGAGCATGACGACCACGGGCGCGACGCTGCGGCGGCGACCGGGCGACGAGCCGTCCACCGGGGTCGGTCGGTCGCTCAGCGTGATGTACATCGTCGTCAGGCCCCGCTGACGTCGAACGTCGCGAGGACGGAGTAGGTCCGGGCGTCACCGGGGTCGACCGTCACGACCACCCGGTTGGCGCCGAGGTGGAACGACGCGGCCCGGGCGCCCCCGACCGTCGCCGGGTCGTCCTCGGCGAAGCCCGCGCCGGAGAGCCGGCCGCGGTAGAAGCGCAGCAGCGCGTCCGGGGCCTGGCCGCGCCGGGCGACCAGGGTGACCTGCACCCGGTCCCCGGACGGCGACACGCTGCTCGTGAGCACGGTCGCCCGGGGCGCGGTCGGCAGGAGACCGCTGGGGTAGCCGTCGACGAGCCGCCCCCGGGCGGTGGCCGTCTCCGCCGACAGGCCGTCCCAGGACGGCAGCTGGGTCGGCTGGTGGGACTGGTGCGACACCCCGGGCAGCCCGGTGGTGGGACTCGGCTTCGACTCGGACCTCCCCGGGCTCGAGGGGCTGGGGCTGGCCGGGGCGGACTCGACACCGGCCGCGTCCGTCGTGGCCGCCGTGCTGGGCTCGGTGGTCCCTGGCCGGCTCTCGGCGCTGCTGCGCGGAGAGCCGGCCGGGGCGTCTGTGGTGCCGGCGCGCGGTGACGACGACGTGGGATCGCCCACGACGGATCCGACGACGACCCCGACCGCCACGGCCGCGACGATCGCCGCGGCAGCAGCGACCATCAGGTTGCGCGCGTTCGTCATCACCAGGCCCCAGCCGTCGGGCGGGATCCCCGTGGTCCCGCTCCCGATCCGAGCGTCGGTGATCCGCCCGCACGTCGGGCCGGGTCCTGCAGGGACCTCCCCAATTGTGGGGAGGCCCTGCGGGGTCGTCAGCGCACGTCGTCGAGCCAGTCCTCCCACTGACGGCGCAGCACGGTCGGCAGGTCGCCGGCCACCGCCCCGTCGAGCAGCGCCACCTGGGCGTCGGTGAGCAGGAACGTCGGCCGGGCCCGGCCGACCACCTGCGCGAAGGCCTGCCCGCGGGCGGCCCAGCCGGGCGCTTCGGCCAGGTAGCGCTCGACGTACGGTGCGACCAGGTCGGCCTGCTCCGCCGACCACAGCCCGCCCATCGCGGCGCCGAAGGTCCGGTTGTCGACGTCGGGGTCGGTGACCACCGACCACGCCGTGGCCTTCGCCGACGCGGTCGGGAGGCTGGCCAGCGCGGCGGCCGCGCCGACCTCGGCCTCGGTGCCGGGCACGCGCGCCCGCTCCTCCTCGATCGCCGCGGCGTCCGTCGCACCGAGCTCGGCCAGCCGTCGTACGACGCGCCAGCGCAGGGTCGGCGGGAGCGGGAGCTGGCCGACGGTGCCGGCGTCGACCCAGGCGCGGAGCGACTCGACGTCGTGGCTGCCGGCGGCGACACCGTCCGCGAAGGCGAGCGCGAGCTCGGGCGACGTCGCGTGCAGGAGGCCGGTGCCGCACGTCGCGGCGACCCGCTCGAGCAGGTCGCCGACGGCGGCTGCGGGCGCACGCAGCGGCAGCACCCGCGAGAGCGTCCGGTTCAGGATCGACGTGACGATGGTGGCGCTGCCCTCGCCGGGCAGGTGCCGCTCGAGCACGTCGACGAGGTCGTCCGCGGTCAGCGCACGGGTCTGCACGCGGTCGAGGAGCATCGTCCAGAGCACCGCGCGCACGAGGTCGTCCTCGATCCGGCACAGGCCGGCGTCGACCGCGGCCGCCGACACCACGTCGAGCTCGATGCGGGCGAAGGTCTCGCCGTGCGCGTTGGGGACGACGACCCGACCGGCGTACGCCGGCAGCGGCACGGGGTCGTCGGCGAGGTCGACGAGCTCGGAGCCGACGACGGTCCACACGTCGTCGTACGCCGTCACCCGGACGCGGTGCGCCCGGGTCCCGTCGCGGTGCAGCACGGGCACGTCGCCGTCGCGCTCGACCCGGATCGTGTCGAAGCCGGTGCTGCGCAGCCACTGCTCGACCCAGGAGCGCACGTCGCGGTCGGACGCCTCGTCGAGCGCGTCGACGAAGTCGGCGAGGGTGGCGTTGGCGAAGCGGTGCCGGGTCAGGTGCGTGTTGACGCCGGCCAGGAACACCTCGTCCCCGAGCCAGGTCGCCAGCTGGCGGAGCACCGAGTTGCCCTTGGCGTAGGAGATCGCGTCGAAGATCGTCGCCGCGGCGTCGACGTCGGGCAGGTCCTCGGGGTCGGGTGCCACCGGGTGGGTCGAGCGCCGCGCGTCCGCGTCGTACGCCCCCGGCTTGCCGGCGATCTCGTGCGCGACGAGGGCACCGCCGAAGCCTGCGGCGTCGCCCGCCACCCGGTAGCCCATGTAGTCGGCGAACGACTCCTGCAGCCAGGTGTCCTCCCACCACGTCATCGTCATCAGGTCGCCGAACCACATGTGGGACATCTCGTGCGCGATCACGGAGGCCCGGAAGACGCGGACGTCCTCGGGCACCTGGCCGCGGGGGAGCAGCTCGTCGCGGTAGGAGACGCAGCCGGGCATCTCCTGGGCGCCCCAGTTCAGGCCCGGCACGAAGACCTGGTCGTAGGAGTCGAACGCGTAGGGCTCGTCGAACATCGTCGCGTAGTGGTCGTAGCAGTCCTCGGTGACCTGCCGCAGCTCCGCGAAGTCGCGCTCGAGCTCGCCGGACAGCGAGGCCCGTGCGTGCCAGCCGAACGGCAGCCCGGCGTGCTCCCAGCGCCTCGACGCCCACGGGCCGGCGGCGACGATGAGCAGCGCCACCGGGATCGGCGGCGTCGTGGCGAACCGCCAGCGGCCGTCGGCCGGGGAGTCGTCGACCGGCCGGCCGTTGGCGAGGACGGTCCAGCGAGGATCGGCAGCGACCGAGGTCGTGACCGGGGCCTTGAGGTCGTTCTGGTCGAAGCAGGCGAAGACCTTCTGGGCGACGTCCATGCCGAGGTACGCCGCCACGTAGGTCTCGCCGTCGGCCGGGTCGACCGTGCGGTGCATGCCGTCGCCGTCGGTGACGTAGGGGAGCCGCGCGTCGACGACGACCTCGACCGGCCGGTCCGTGGGAAGACCGGTGAGCTGGATCCGTCGTCCGTCGTACGCCGGCTCCTCGGGCGTGCCGTCGACGACGACGCTCAGGTCGCGCGCGTCCGCCAGCTCGAGGAAGGTCTCCGGGCCGGACGTGCCGAACCGCACGGTGGTGCGGGACCCGAAGGTGGGTGAGCCGTGGTCGGTGACGTCGAGCGCGACGTCGTACGCGACCTCGGAGAGCTGGGCGGCACGGGCACGGGCTTCGGCGAGGGTGAGGCTCACCCTCCCGACTCTATGGATTTCTCCCTGGGCGCGTGGCGCCGTAGGCTTGTGCGGTTGCCTCGGCGAGGGAGAGTCCCGGCTCTCCGTGATCGACAGGGCTGGCTGTCCACCGGATGCGCCCCCTCGATCTGCCGAGCCGAGGCCCCAGGACTCAGGAACAGTCAGCACGTACGAGGAGAGCAGCGCATGAGCGAGAAGATCAAGGCCGAGACCCGCACCGAGTTCGGCAAGGGCGCGGCTCGCCGCATCCGTCGCGAGGACAAGGTTCCCGCGGTCATCTACGGCCACGGCAACGACCCCATCCACGTCACCCTGCCGGGTCACGACACCATGATGGCGCTCAAGCACGGCGGCGCGAACGCCCTGCTCGAGCTCGACATCGACGGCAAGGTCCAGCTCGCGCTGACCAAGCAGGTCCAGGTCGACCCGATCAAGCGGCACCTCGAGCACGTCGACTTCGTCGCCGTCGTCAAGGGCGAGAAGGTCACCGTCGAGGTGCCCGTGCACCTGAACGGCGACGCCGCCCGCGAGACCCTGGTCGTCACCGAGACCGCCACCATCTCGCTCGAGGCCGAGGCCACCCACATCCCCGAGTACGTCGAGGTCGACATCGAGGGCGCCGTCGCCGGCACCCAGATCCACGCCTCCGACCTGAAGCTCCCCTCGGGCAGCACCCTGCTGCTCGACCCGGAGACCCTCATCGTCAACATCACCGAGCAGGTCTCGCAGGAGGCCCTGGACGCCGAGCTCGAGGAGGCCGAGGCCGAGGCCGGCATCGAGCGCGACGAGGCCGACAACGACGTCGACGAGGTCGGCGCCGAGGACAGCGCCGACGAGAGCACCGAGGCTCCCGCCGCGGAGTGATCCACCTCTTTCGCAGGAAGGGCCGGGATTCCATGACCGACTCCACCACCCCCGTGTGGCTGGTGGTCGGGCTGGGGAATCCCGGCCCTACCTATGCCGGGCACCGGCACAACATCGGCTACCTCGTCGTCGAGGAGCTGGCGACCCGGATGGGCTCGCCGTTCCGCGCGCACAAGTCCGGTCGCGCCGACGTCGTCGAGGGTCGGCTGGGCGCGCCCGGGGCTGACGCCCCGCGCGTCGTGCTGATGAAGGCGCGCGGCTACATGAACGAGCTGGGCGGGGCGGTCAAGCAGCTCGCCGGCTTCTACAAGGTGCCGCCCGAGCGGATCGTCGCGATCCACGACGAGCTCGACATCGCCTTCGACACGATGCGGGTCAAGCTCGGCGGCGGCGACAACGGCCACAACGGGTTGCGCTCGATGCGCTCCTCGCTCGGCACCGGTGACTTCCACCGGGTGCGCGTCGGCATCGGCCGCCCGCCCGGTCGGCAGGACGTGGCCGACTTCGTGCTCTCCAACTACTCCTCGGCCGAGAAGAAGATCCTGCCGTTCCAGGTCGACACCGCCGCCGACGCGGTCGAGGTGCTCATCGCGGAGGGTCTCGAGCGCACCCAGCAGAAGTTCAACTCCTAGGCTGCTCGGGGTCTCACGGCACCAGCACGGTGCGTACGCCGGGCTCGTCCGGCCGGGTCCAGACCCGCTCGACGTCGACCAGCGGCTCGGTGCGCGCCGTCACCGCGAGCCCACCGGAGCTGATCTCGTCGACCAGGGACGGCAGCTCTGCGACGTACGCACGGGCCGAGACGGCGCCCTGCCCGTTGCCCTGGAGACGCAGGTTGGCGGAGCGCAGCGCCACCGACGGCAGCTCGATCGTCGGGCCGGCCACCGAGCCGATCTGGATCCAGTCGAGCGCCCGGCTGCGATCCGAGCGCGCCCGCAGGAGCGCCATCATCGTCGCGGCCGCCGGCTCGCCCCACAGGTAGTCGACGACGACGTCGACCTCGGCGGCCGCCTGCGCCAGCGCCGCGGTGGTGGCGTCGGCATCGTCGGTGAGTGCGACGGTGGCGTCGGCGCCCAGGGCGGCCAAGGTGGCGAGGACCTCCGGGTTGCGTCCGGCTCCGACCACCCGACCGGCACCCAGCCGCTGGGCGACCTGGACCGCCATCCGACCGGCGTTGCCGGTCGCGCCGAGGACGAGCACGGACTGCCCGGGCTGGAGCGGGACCCGTCGCCGGAGCGCCACCCAGGACGACATCGCGGGGTTCATCGCGGCCGCGACCTTGACGAGGTCGGCGCCCGCGGGGAGAGGCACCGTGCGCCGGAGGTCGACCACGGCGCGTTCGGACATCGACCCCGGCACGTCGTCGTCGGCGACGAAGTAGACGGCGGTCCCGTCGGCGAGCCGGCCAACGCCGTCGATCCCAGGCACCAGCGGCAGCCGGCCGTCGCTGGTGTAGTGACGACCGGTCGCCGCGCTGCGCACGCGCGGGTGCAGGCCCGCGGCGAGGACCTCGACGACGGCCTGGTCCTGGCCCGAGGGCGCCGGCAGGTCGAAGGGCGCGAAGCGCGGCGGGTGGTCGAAGGAGCTGACGACGGCTGCGTTGACGTTCATGGGACACCTCGGCTCGGCGAATGGTTCGTGGCACGAACTAAAGTAGTTGGTAACACGAACTAATTCAAGTAGGGTGTCGTCGTGCCCTCGCCGAACGACGACCTCGTCGACGCCCTCGTCCAGCTGTCGTTCCTCGTCCAGGGCACGCTCGCCGAGCTCGCGGGGGAGCACGGCCTGTCCGTCGCGCAGGCCCGGCTGCTCGGTGTGCTGCGCGACCGCGAGCCGACGATGAACGAGCTGGGCCGACACCTGGGCCTCGACAAGTCCAGCACCAGCGGCCTGGTCGACCGGGCCGAGAAGCGGGGACTCGTCCTCCGCACCCCGAGCGCGACCGACCGCCGCGTCGTGCAGGTCTCGATCACGCCCGCCGGGCTCGAGCTCGTCACGACCGCTGCCGCCGTGTTCGCCGACCGGCTCGGCAACCTCACGGCCGAGGTGTCCGACTCCGACCGTCGGGCGCTGGTCCGCGCCACCCGCCGCATCCTCGACGCGGACCCCGGCTGGCTAGGGTGACCGCATGAGCTTCGCGCCCGGAACCCCGCCCGCTGCCGCCGCCACCGACGACCACGTGCTCGCCTCCTGGTTGGCGACCGTCGCGGGGGAGCGGCTGCTCGAGGTGCGCGGCGAGGGGCTCGAGGGCCGCGAGCTCAAGGACGCCGGCGACCGGGCCGCCCACGAGCTGCTGATGGAGCTGCTTGCGGAGCACCGGCCGGTCGACGCGGTGCTCTCCGAGGAGGGCAAGGACGACAAGGCGCGGCTCACGACCGATCGGGTCTGGATCGTCGACCCCCTCGACGGGACCCGCGAGTTCTCCGAGGTGCCCCGCGACGACTGGGCCGTCCACGTCGCGCTCTGGCAGGGCGGCGACCTGGTCGCCGGCGCCGTCGCGCTGCCCGCGCTGGGCGAGACCTTCAACACCGGCGAGCCGCCGGTCGTGCCGCCGAGCACGGCGACCCGGCCGCGGATCGCCGTGTCGCGCAGCCGTCCGCCGGAGTTCGTGCACGCGCTGGCGAAGGAGATCGACGCCGAGCTGGTCCCGATGGGCTCCGCCGGGGTCAAGGTGATCTCGGTGGCCCGGGACATCACCGACGCCTACGTGCACGCGGGCGGTCAGTACGAGTGGGACTCCGCGGCTCCGGTCGCCGTGGCGCGTGCCGCCGGCCTCTTCACCTCACGCATCGACGGCACCCCGCTGGAGTACAACCAGGACGACGTCTACCTGCCCGACCTGATCGTCTGCCGACCCGAGCTCGCCGACCAGATCGTCGCGTTCGTGCGGGCGCACGGCGTCACCTCCGACGGATGACGCCGCTCGACCGGTCCGGCGCGGTGATCCGGCACGTCCTGCTCGACGCCGACGAGGTCGTCCAGCACCCCGGCCGGTGGGAGGAGTCGTCCGGGAAGTTCGCCGAGCGGGTGACCGGAGCGTTCCTCGCCGACGTCGGGGAGCTCCAGGACCCGGCGCTGCGCGGTGAGATCGACTTCTTCGCGGAGTTCGCGACGGTCGCGGGCCGGCACGACCTCGACGTCGACCCTGCCGAGCTGTTCCCGGCCATGTGGCGCGGGATCGTCGTGGACCCGGAGTCCCTGGCGATGATCGACAGCCTCCGGGCCCAGGGGTACGGCGTCCACCTCGCCACCAACCAGGAGCGGCACCGCGCCCGCTTCATGCGGGAGACCCTGGGCTTCGACGACCTCTTCGACGTCGCGGTCTACTCCTGCGACATCGGGACGGCCAAGCCCGACCCGGCGTACTTCGAGAAGGCCGTCTCGCTGATCGGGGCGCCGGCCGACACGGTGCTCTTCGTCGACGACAAGCAGGCCAACGTCGACGGCGCCCGCTCCGTCGGCCTCGTCGCCGAGCGCTGGGAGCTCGCCGACGGTCACCCGCTGCTGCGCGAGCTGCTGGCCGCGCACGGCGTGGACGTCTAGACCGGTCGTCCCACCCGGACGGGCCGTTTCGGCCGGAACGGCACGTATATGCCTATAGTCGAGTAATCTTCTCGGGATTCATGGCAATGGGTGCAACCGTCGCCTGAAAGCGCGTCGTCCCTCCTGGCGGCGTGGTGCGGTCACGTCGTGAGAAGGACGCAGATGTCAGGTGAGGGTGGGGTGGCGACGTCCGTGGCCGACCCGGTCGAGGTCGAGGACGTCCCGCGGCGGTTGACAGCCCGGCACTCGCTCCAGGACCGGCTGTTCGTGCACGGCGTCCGCGTCACCGGGCTCTTCGTGCTGGTCATCGTGTCCTCGATCGGGCTGTTCCTCGGGCTCCAGGCGAGGCCGACGTTCAGCCACTACGGCTGGTCGTTCTTCACGGAGTCGCGGTGGCTGCCCAGCCAGGACATCGTCGGCATCTCCGCCGTCCTGCTCGGCACCCTCCAGGTGGCGGCGATCGCGCTGATCATCGCGTTCCCGCTCTCGCTGCTGACCGCGCTCTTCGTCACCGACTGGGCGCCGGCCCGGATGAAGAACTCGCTGGTGCGGGCGATCGACCTGATGGCGGCCGTGCCCGGCATCGTCTTCGGGCTGTGGGTGCTCCTGTTCATCCAGCCGCACGCCACCCACGTGGCGCACTTCCTGAGCAAGTACCTCGGCTGGATCCCGATCTTCAAGGTGCACACGGACGTCGACTACCCGATCTGGAACCAGGCGCCGGGCTACCCGGCCTACCAGGGATCGGCGTTCATCGCCGCGATCGCGGTCTCGATGATGATCTTCCCGATGGCGACCTCGGTGATGCGCGAGGTCTTCTCCGAGGCGCCGGCCGGCGAGAAGGAGGCGGCCATCGCCCTCGGCGCCACCCGCTGGTCGATGGTGCGCACGGTCGTCATCCCGTTCGGCCGCAGCGGCATCGTCGGCGGCACCATGCTGGCGCTCGGCCGCGCGCTCGGGGAGACGATCTCGGTCGTCCTCATCATCAGCCAGACCTTCCAGCTCAAGGTCAACCCGCTGGAGTCGGGCACGTCGACGATCTCGTCGATGATCGCGATCGGCTACAAGGAGGCGACGCCGGCGCAGCTCTCCGCGCTGCTCACCGCCGGCTTCCTGCTCTTCGTCATCACCCTGGTGACCAACACGATCGCCGCGCAGATCGTCGCGCGCGGCCGCAGCGGAGCGGGGACCGAGCTGTGACCGCCGTGTCCGCCGACAACCTGCCGGCCGGCGGCCTCCGCGCCGTCGAGCGCCGGGCCGACGACGTCGTCCAGCCGCCTGCTGTCCCGGTTCCCGCCGACCTGCCGCGTCCCGTCACCGGCCGGACCCGCGAGGACACGATCACCCTGGTCGCCGCGGGGTTCGCCTCGCTCGCGACCACCTGGCTGCTCTACACGCAGATCCTGCCGGTGGAGGGCAAGATCGGCTTCGTCGTCAGCTGGTTCGCGGTCTTCGTCCTCTACTACGCCGGGCTGACCGCGTTGACGCGTCCGTGGACCGTCGTCGCCGACCGGGTGGCGACCTGCTTCGTGGTCGCGGCGCCGACGCTGGTCGGCGCCGCCCTGCTCTGCACCGTGATCGTCACGGTCGCGAAGGGCCTCCCGGCGCTCGTGCACTGGAACTTCTACACGACCGACATGGCCGGTGTCCGACCCTCCGACCCGTTCTCCAGCGGTGGCATCCTGCACGCGATCGTCGGCACCCTCATCGAGGTCGCGATCGCGGTCGCGATCGCGCTGCCCCTCGGTGTCACGGCCGCCGTCTACATGTCCGAGGTCGGTGGCCGCGGGGCCCGCTTCGTCCGCACGATCATCGAGGCGATGACCGCGCTGCCCTCCATCGTCGCCGGCCTGTTCATCTACTCGGCGCTGATCGTCGGGCTCGGACTGCCCAGCAGCGGCCTGGCCGCGGCGCTGGCGCTGGCCGTGATGGGCCTCCCGATCATGGCGCGGGCCAGCGACGTCGTCCTCCGGGTCGTGCCCGGCGGGCTGCGCGAGGCGTCGTACGCCCTCGGTGCCGGACGTCTCCAGACCGTGTGGAAGGTCGTGCTGCCGACAGCCCGTCCGGGCCTGGCGACGGCGCTCATCCTCGGCATCGCCCGGATGGTCGGCGAGACCTCGCCGCTGATCCTGACGTCGGGCGCCTCGACCTTCCTCAACACCGACCCGACGACCAATCCGATGAACTCGCTGCCGCTCTTCATCTACAACGCCGTCGCCTCGGGTCAGCCCGCCTTCGAGCAGCGGGGGTACGCCGCCGCGACCGTGCTGCTCCTGATCGTGCTGATCCTCTTCGTCTTCGCCCGTCTCGTCGCCCGCAGGAGGCCTGTCCGATGAAGCTCCGTTCTCGCGTGACCCGAGCGGTCGTCGCCGCAGCGGCGCTCGGCGTCGCGCTGCTCGTCCCCACGGCGACGGCGCCCGCGGTCGGTGCCGCGGCGACGCACGCGCTGATCCAGGGCTCGGGCTCGAGCTGGGCCGCCAACGCGATCAACCAGTGGGTCGCGGACGTCGCCAACCAGGGCATGCAGGTGGTCTTCACCGCCAACGGCGCGGCGCAGGGCCGCAAGGACTACGCCAACCGGTCCAACGACTTCGGCGTCTCCGACATCCCGTTCCGGGGAGCGGACCCGACGACCGGCCAGGAGGACAGCCCGCGCGGCCGGTCCTACGCCTACCTCCCGATCGCGGCGGGCGGCACGTCGTTCCCCTACCACGTCGAGGTCGCCGGCAAGCTGGTCCGCAACATCCGGCTGTCGGGGGAGACGATCGCCAAGATCTTCACCAGCCAGATCACCAACTGGAACGACGCGCAGATCACCTCCGACAACAACGGCAAGGCGCTGCCGTCGATCCCGATCATCCCGGTCGTGCACTCCGAGGGTGCCGGTGTCACCAACCAGTTCACTCGCTACCTCGCGAAGCAGTACCCCGACATCTGGGGGCCGTGCAACGGCGGCAAGACCGTCGAGACCGAGTACTTCCCGCTGAACTGCGGCAAGTCCACCGGCAACCAGAAGGCGCAGGCGGGCTCCGACGGCGTCATGAACTTCATCAAGAGCGCCGGGGCCAACGGCTCGATCGGGATCGAGGAGTACTCCTACCCGCTGCTCGCCGACTTCCCGGCGATCAAGGTGCTCAACCAGGCGGGCTACTACACGCTGCCGACGCAGTACAACGTGGCGGTCGCGCTCACCAAGGCGGTCATCGACAACGACCCGAGCTCCTCGACGTACCTGACCCAGAACCTCGACCAGGTCTACGTCAACCCGGACAAGCGGACCTACCCGCTCTCGTCGTACGTCTACGCGATCATCCCCACCGCGTCCGACGACTCGCGGATGACGACGGCGAAGCGCCAGACGCTGGCGGACTTCCTCTACTTCTCCATCTGCCAGGGCCAGGCCGAGATCGGGCCGATCGGCTACTCGTCGCTGCCGGTCAACCTGGTGACCGCAGGCTTCGACCAGATCGGCAAGCTCAAGACCGCCGACAGCAAGGTCGACCTGACGCAGCGCGACGTCAGCACCTGCCACAACCCCACCTTCATCGCGGGCAAGCCCAACGTGAACCACCTGGCGCAGATCGCCCCGAACCCGCCCGCGTGCGACAAGGTCGGCGCGGACCCGTGCGTCGCCGGGGTCGGCGCCTACAACGGTGACAACCCGACCGACGACAAGAACAACCAGCCGCAGCCCGGCAGCGGCGCGACGGGCGGCAACGGCGCCGGAAGCGGCGGCACGGGCGGCGGCGGGGGGACCGGTGCGTCCGGCGGTGCCGACACCGGTGGCACGGGCGGGGTGCAGTCGGACCTCGGCCTGGGCGGGACCGGCACGACGGGCAGCTCCGACGACCCGGCCACGGCGGGCGGCGACATCGTCCCGACCACGCTCGCGGCCGGTAGCAGCAGCGGGCCGACCAGCACCCTGACCGTGCTCGTCATCGGCCTGCTGACCCTGGCGGTCGTGCTGCCCGCGGTCGTGAGCCGACTGCTGTCCCGGCGCTCGGGCGGGGGAGCCCGATGACGCTGCGACGACGCCTCGCGTACGCCGGTGCTGGGCTCACCGCGGTCGGGCTGCTGGTGGCCGGCCTGCTCGTGCCGCTGTCGATGGCGCCCGCCGAGTCCGCGGGGACCTACCGGGTCACGGCCACCCGCGACGCCATCGCCGAGGACGGGACGTCGACGACGCTCGACCAGCGCACGGTGTCCATGGACGTCTCGCAGACGACCAACCTGCGCGGGCGCCAGCAGGTGACGGTGTCGTGGTCGGGCGCGCACCCGACGGGGGGCACGGTCGCCGACGTCAACTCGGCCGCCGGCGCCGGTGAGGAGTACCCGTTCGTCCTCCTCCAGTGCCGCGGCACGGCCTCGGGCGACAACGCCGTCCGGCCCGAGACCTGCTGGACCCAGACCTGGGCCGAGCGCTTCCAGCGCAGCTCGTCGGCCTGGCCGGTGTGGCGCGCTGACGCCTACGCGGACACCGACGCTCGCGGGTCCGCGGTCGGGGCGCCGGACCCGCGGCCCGAGCTCTGCTTCGGCGCCGCCCGCTCCGAGCGCTGGCTCCCGTTCGACGCCGTCGACGGCACGACGTACGCCGGCGGCTCCGCCGGCTGCGCGGGCATGGCCCCCGAGTCGGCCAACGTCGACGGGTCCGGGCTGCCGAGCAACACGACGTACGGGATCACCGGCAGCGACGGCAAGGGCTCCGAGCAGTTCACCGTCTTCACCGCCGACGAGAACGCCTCCCTCGGCTGCTCAAGCGAGGTCCCGTGCTCGCTGGTCGCCGTGCCGGTGATGGGCGTCAGCTGCGACGGCTTCGGCACCAAGCTGCCCGAGGAGTCCCGGCCGACCGCGGCTGCGGGCGCGCGTGCCGACACCCTGTGCCGCGCCCCCGACGTCTACCAGCCCGGCCAGATCGCGACGACCGGCACCGACTCCAACCTGGCCGTCTCCGGCTCCCTGTGGTGGGCGCCCTCCAACTGGCGCAACCGGATCACGGTCCCGCTGACGTTCGCGGTCTCCTCCAGCGTGTGCTCGGTCCTCAACTCGGACGCGCCGCTCACGGCGTACGGCTCGGTGCTGTTCTCGGACATCAGCGCCCAGTGGACGCCGAAGTTCTGCACCGACGACCGGCTCCGGCCGTTCGTGCACGTGCAGGCGGCGGACACGGCGGCCCGCAACCTGATCACGGCGGGCACCGCGTCCATGGTGCTCAGCAGCCGGGCTCCGGACGGCGGCTTCGGGAAGCCAGTGGTCCAGGCGCCCGTCGCCTTCACGGGCTTCGCGGTCGCCTACAACGTCGACGACTCGACCGGGAGACCGGCGAAGACGCTCAACCTCGACGCGCGGTTGCTCGCCAAGCTGCTGACGCAGTCCTATCCGGCCAACTCGTTGGTGGGCGACAACTACCCGGCGCTGGCCAGGAACCCGATGAACATCACCAAGGACCCCGAGTTCATCGCGCTCAACCCCGGTCTGCCGCAGTACGACGCCGTCGAGGCCGCCTCGACGATCATGACGCTCTCGACCGAGACCGACATGACGGCGGCGCTGACGAGCTACATCGACGCCGACCCGGAGGCACGCAAGTGGCTGGACGGCGTGCCCGACCCGTGGGGGATGGTCGTCAACCCAAACTACCTGCGCATCGACCTGCCCGTGTCGTCGTGGCCGCAGCTGGACGAGTTCGTGCTGCCCCAGTCGATCATCGACGCCAAGGTGAACCCCTGCTACAGCTACAGCCCGAGCCCCTACCTCGGCCTCATCGCCAACCCGACCGGGTTCGTGCAGAACGTCGTGCAGAACATCCAGTACTCGATGTCGAACGTCAACATCGCGTGCCCGAACGGCGACTCCAGCGACGTCACCACGCTACGGCTGCGCACCCAGGGCCGGCAGCAGCCGGGCAACCGGTTCGTGCTCGGCGTCGTGCCGCTGACGGCGGCGTACCGCTACAGCCTGCGTACGGCGTCGCTGCAGACGACCTCGGACGTGTCGGCGAGCGACAAGGTCGCGGACGCAGCGGGGCGGACCTTCGTCGCGGCCGACGACGCCGGGCTGAAGGCGGCCGGTGCGCTGCTGAAGCCCGACGAGGAGTCCGGGACCTGGGACCTCGACTACGCCCAGCTCCACGAGACGGCGGGCGCCGCGGCCTACCCGGGCGCGCTGCCGGTGTACGCCGACGTGCCGACCACCGGGCTCGACAAGGCGACGGCCAAGCGGGCCGCGCAGCTCCTCGAGTACGCCGCCACCAGCGGCCAGCAGGCGGGCACCGGCAACGGCCAGCTGCCCCCGGGCGCGCTGCCGCTCACCGAGGCCAACGGGCTGTCGGCGCTCGCGGCGTACACCCACCGGGCCGCCGCCGCCGTGCTCGACCAGAAGGGTGAGGTCCCGAAGCTGGTGCCGGACGACCCGGACCCGACGCCCAGCCCGACCGGCGAGCCCACCGACGACCCGACGACCACCTCGCCCGTCGGACCCGGCACGACGACTCCGCTGACGCCGCCGGCGACCGGGGGATCGCCCAGCGCGGGCAAGCCGGGCAAGGGTGCGACCCCGAAGCCGGCGGAGACCGACGTCATCCGCACGGTCGGCGCCGAGTCGTCGTTCGGCGGGATCGGGCTGCCGGTGGTCCTCCTGGCCGGCCTCGTCGTGGGGGTGGCCGGGTTGAGCCTGCGGTTCACCGGGCGCGCCGTCCAGCTCGGCCGGACCGCCGGGCCCGCGCTGGCCCGACGGGTCCGCTCCGGCGGCCGACGGGTGCGGCGATGACCGCGCCCGCCCCGGAGCGGCCGCGGCCGACCGCCGTCCGCGACCTGCCGACCGACACCGCGCAGCTGCCCCGCCCGGCGCGCGGGTTCAGCGAGGTCGCCCTGGGTCAGACGATGATCGTGCTCGGCCTGGTGACGGTCTGGGCGCTGGCCTACCTCTTCCTCCTCAGCGGTTTCCAGCAGGGGCACGCCCAGCACCGGCTCTACGCGCAGCTGCGCACCGAGCTCGCGCTCGGCGAGGCGCCCGCGGGGGCGCCGATCGCGCTCGGTGCGCCGGTGGCGCTGGTGTCGGTGCCGGACGCCGGGGTGCACGACCTCGTCGTCGTGGAGGGCACGACCCCGGCGGTCCTGCAGCAGGGGCCCGGTCACCAGCAGGGCAGCGTGCTGCCGGGCCAGGCCGGGGTGAGCGTGCTGATGGGCCGGGCGCTGTCCTTCGGCGGGCCGTTCAAGGACGTGCCCCAGCTCCGGGTGGGCGACCCGGTCGAGGTCACGACCGTCCAGGGGACGTTCCGCTACGAGGTGAGCGGCGTACGCCGCAAGGGCGATCCGGTCCCACCCGCCCTCGCCGACGGGCAGGGCCGGCTCACGCTGGTGACCGCCGCAGGGGAGGGTCGGCTGGCCGGCCTCGGACCTTCGCGGTCGGTGTACGTCGATGCGACGCTGACGGGTGACGCACAGCCGGCGGGCGCGGTCGCGGCGATCGACCCGAACGGGTCGCCCTTCGCCCACGACGCCGGCTTCACGACCCTGGCCGTGCTGGTGCTGGCCCTCGAGGTCCTCGTCGCGGCGGTCCTCGTGGTCGCCTGGGCGCGGCACCGGTGGACCCCGCTGGCCGCCTGGGTGGCGGGCGTGCCGGTGGTCCTGGCTGCTCTCTGGCTGGTCTCGTCCGCCGCGAGCCGGCTGCTCCCCAACCTGGTCTGACGGGCCGGTCCGGGCGACCGGACCAGACCACCTGGCCGACACGGATCTTTAATTCTTCAAAATCTAGTAAGTAAGTACAAAAAAGGTCTAAATTCCGACCTGCCCCTCACGTCCCAGGAAAGGCTCCACACATGTCGAAGAGACGGACAGCCGTCGCCATCACCGTCGCAGGGGTCGTCTCGGCCGGCGCCCTGGCTGCGGCCATGCCCTCCCAGGCGGACCCGGCACCGACCGCGACCGACGTCGTCGGCGTGGGCTCCGACATCATCCAGAACTCCGTCGACTTCCTCGGGGACGGCTACTCCTGGTCCGGTGGGTCCCTGCCCGGCTACAACACCGCGGGCAACAAGAACCGGCTGATCAGCTTCAGTGCTACCGCGGACGGCAACGGGCGCAACGCCTTCACCGACCCGGCGCTGGGCACCTCGGTCAAGCTCAACCCGACGATCGTCCTGCGGGCCGGCACCTCCCCGGTGCAGCGGCCGAACGGCGGAGGCGCCGGGCTCAACGCTCTGGTCGCCGACGGCAACCCCACCAACGGCGGCCGCATCAGCTTCGTGCGCAGCCCGAACAAGCCGACCTCGGCGCAGTCGACGCCCACCCGCCCGCTCCACACGATCCAGTTCGCCGACGACAAGCAGTACATCGCGACCGCGACCACGACCAACGCGCCGGCCGACCTCACCACCGCCGACCTGGTGAAGATCTACTCCGGGACCTGGACCACCTGGGGTGACGTCGCCGCCGGCGTGACGCCGGGCGCCCACACCGGCGAGACGATCGTGCCGCTGCTGCCGCAGGACGGCGCCGGGGTGCAGACGATCTTCCTCAACGCTCTCAAGGCGGCCAACGGCGGTGCCGCCATCACCCTGGGTGGGGCGGTCCAGAAGGTCCAGCAGAACGACCCGACCACGATCACCGCGCTCCCGGACGCCACCCGCAAGAACGCGATCGTGCCGTTCCCGAAGGGCCGCTACGAGCTGCTGGGCGCGGGCTACTTCCGCGACCCGGCGCCGGTCTACAACTCCGACAGCCCGTCGGCCGCGCTCTCCAACGCGGGCATCAAGCTCCAGACGGGTGGTTCGAACTTCATCGCAGACATCCCGTACTACATCGTCTTCCGCGAGTCGGACGTCAACAGCAGCACTCCGTGGCAGCCCGGCAGCACGCTCAACTGGGTCGAGACGCTCTTCTACAACCCGGACTACGACCCGGCCGACCCGGACCCGGACGTCACGCCGCCGTTCGTGGCCAGTGCCGCCGGCAAGGCGATCATCCAGTCGATCGGCCTGACCCCGCTCTACGCGGACCACGCCAACACGACGACGGGCTGATGAACGCGGCCGGCCGGACGGTGCACCCCCGTCCGGCCGGTCTCGACCGGCCACCGCCACCACCGAACAGGAGAACCCGACGTGAGCAGCACCCTCGACTCGGCCCAGCAGCGTGCCGACGCCGAACCGACGCCGACCCGCACCCGGTCGTCGCGGATCGGGCGCCGAGGTGTCGCCATCGCGCTCGTCGCGGCAGTGGTGGCGGTGGCCGTGGTTCTCGCGGTCTGGCTGACCCGGTCTCCCGCCGAGGCGCCGTACGCCGATCCCGCCTCGAGCGGGCGGCTGACGCTCTGCGGCGCGGACGGCAAGGCCCTGACCGAGGGCTCGACCGAGGACCCGCTCCTGGCCGCCTCCGTGGTCGGTGCGACCGCTGCCACGCAGGCCTACGCCGCCGAGGGCCGGACCGCTGCCCTCTTCGCCTACCAGCCCCGCGAGGGACTGGCGCCGTCGGAGTGGAGCGGGCTCCAGCTCACCGCCCCGACGTCGTACGACGACCCGGCGGCGCCCGAGGTCACCCTCGCCGAGGGGGACACCACCCTCTCGCAGTTCCTGGCCGGCTACCCCGCGACGTACGACGGCTGGGTGCAGCTCCGGCTCTACCTCGCTGCTCCCGGGCAGCAGGTCGCGAGCCAGCAGTACGACGCCGTCGACCTCCAGGTCGACGGGACGTCCTGGCGCGCCGTCGAACCCGGCACCGCCAGCTGCGCCCCCACCACTCCGTGAACTCCAGCTCCACCCGAACCGCTCCGTGCGAGAGGAAGACCGTGACCAAGCGATCGACCAGCGTCCTGGCAGGCCTGACGGCCGTCACCGTGGCCGCCACCACCAGCCTCGTCCTGGCAGTCGGCGGCCCCGCCGGCGCCGCCACGCCGCCGCCGTGGCAGAGCGGTGCGCTGAAGGACCCGAACGCCGTGGGCGTCCTCACCCTCCACGCCGCGAACGGTGCCGAGATCACCTCGGGCACCCTCGACGACGGCCCGATCGCGGCCTTCGTCGCGGGCTCGACCGCGCTGCGGAGCGGCGACAAGTTCGCCACGCTCTTCGCCTACACGCCGCGTGACGGCAACAACCCCGTCGGCTCGTGGTCCGGCCTGCAGCTGACCGGCAGCACCGACTTCGTCGCCGCGACCCTGCCGAGCTCGATCGACACCGGCCTCCCCGTCGTCGCGCTCTCCGCCGCGGACACCACCCTCCCGCAGTACGCCGCCGGCTACCCGAACACGGCGACGACCACGGGCTACCAGGGCGTCTACGAGCTCCGGCTGCGGACCACCGCCGTGGGGCAGAGCGCGACCTCGGCGTACGACGTGGTCGACATCGTCGTGGACGGCAACACCTGGCACGTCGCGGGCGTCGGTGGCGAGGCGACCTCGACCTCGCTGGTGGTCGCCCCGTCCAGCCCGAAGGTCGGAGACACGGCGACCCTGAGCGCCACGGTCAGCGCCGGCGTGCCCGGCAGCGTCCAGTTCAAGGACGGGACCACCGCCCTCGGCTCGCCGGTGGCCGTCTCGGCCGGTGCGGCCTCGACCACCACGGTGGTGAGCAGGGCCGGCGCCCACACCTACTCCGCCGTCTTCACGCCGACCGACACCGACACGTACGCCGGCTCCACCGGCACCGCGAGCGTCACGGTGGCCAAGGCGACCTCGACGACCACGGCGACCTGGCCGGCGTCCGCGACGTACGGGACCGCGGCCTCGGTCAAGGTCACCGTCGCCGCGTCGGCGGGCACGCCGACGGGAACGGTCACCATCACCTCCGGCGGCGCCACGGTCGGCACAGGGACCCTGGCCGGCGGCACCGCCACGATCAAGCTCGGCGCGACCGCCCTCAAGCCGGGCAGCCCGTCGGTGCGGGCCACCTACGCCGGCAACGCCGACGTCGCGGGCTCCGACTCGAGCGCCGGCACGCTCAAGGTCGCGAAGGCCACCGCCAAGCTGACCAACAAGCTGACACCGGCCAAGGTGAAGGCGAGCGCGAAGGGCAAGCTCACGGTGACCGCCACCGCCACCGGCACGGTCCCGACCGGCAAGGTCACCGTCTTCGACGGCAAGAAGAAGATCGGGACCGGCACCCTCAAGGGTGGCAAGGTCGTGATCACGCTGCCGAAGCTGAAGAAGGGCACGCACCAGATCCACGCGACGTACGCCGGATCGACGCTGGTGTCCGCAGCGACGGCCGCCGTGGTGAAGCTGAAGGTCGTCAAGTGAGTGCCGCGCTGACCGACGACCCGACGATCGTGATCGACCCGGTGGCGCCGGCGGACCAGGCGCCACCGACGACCCACGGTCTCGAGGCCGACGCCGTGTCGGCGTGGTTCGGTCGGCGCAAGGTGCTCGACCGCGTCTCGCTCGACATGCCGGCGGGCCAGGTGACCGCGCTGATCGGCCCGTCCGGCTGCGGCAAGTCGACGTTCCTGCGGATCCTCAACCGGATGCACGAGCTGGTGCCGGGGGCGGCGCTGGCGGGGGAGGTGCGGCTCGACGGGGTCGACATCTACCACCCCGAGCGGCGGCTGACCGACGCCCGCAAGTCGATCGGCATGGTCTTCCAGAAGCCCAACCCGTTCCCGGCGATGTCGATCGAGGACAACGTGCTGGCCGGCCTCAAGCTGACCGGCACTCGGGTCTCCCGGTCGGACCGGGACGCGCTGGTCGAGGAGAGCCTGCGCCGGGCCGGGCTGTGGGAGGAGGTCAAGGACCGCCTCAAGCAGCCGGGCTCGGCCCTCTCGGGCGGTCAGCAGCAGCGGCTCTGCATCGCGCGGTCGCTCGCCGTGCGGCCTGACGTGCTGCTGATGGACGAGCCCTGCTCGGCCCTGGACCCCACCTCGACCCGGGTGGTCGAGGACACGATCACCGAGATCGCCCGCGACGTCACGATCATCATCGTCACCCACAACATGCAGCAGGCGCGCCGGGTCTCCGACCGGTGCGCGTTCTTCCTGGCCGCCCAGGGCACCCCGGGCGTCATCGTGGAGCACGGCGAGACCCAGGCGATGTTCGACGACCCGATCGACCAGCGCACGGCCGACTACGTCAACGGGCGGTTCGGATAAGGGTTTGAGCCCGCACCGGCGCTGCGCGAGGCTGGCGGGATGACCGCCTTCATCTCGCACGTGACCGTCGACTGCCGCAACGCCTACGAGCTCTCCGAGTGGTGGAAGCCGGTGCTCGGCTACGTCGACATCGACGGGGACCCGAACCTCCCGGGCCACGAGGAGTGCATGATCCGCGACCCCGAGACCGGTCAGCAGCTGCTCTTCATCGAGGTCCCTGACGACAAGTCGGTCAAGAACCGCCTGCACCTCGACCTGCGCCCGCGCTCGGCCACGCGCGACGAGGAGCTCGAGACGCTGGTCGCCCACGGCGCGACCGTCGTCGACGACCTCCGCGGGAAGTACGGACCCGGCTCCGGCTGGGTCGTGCTCGCCGACCCGGAGGGCAACGAGTTCTGCATCCTGCGCTCGGCCGCTGAGCTCGGGTAGCCGGTTCGGGTGGTGGTTGCGAGGGCCCCCGGGCCCGTGCCTCGAAACCACGGCAACCACCGGGTAGCGGGCTGCGGGTGGCCGGGCGGCAGCCGAACGGCAGTTGAACGACCGTCACCGGCGTTCCCTGGCCCGGATGGCAGCGCTCCGGCGGCCGAGCATGACCCGTTCGGACTAGGCGAAAACGTGCGGCCGGTGAAGTTGGCGAAAGCAGCCGCTGCTGTTCGCTCGTCGTTCACCCTTCAACGGCCGTTCGT
Organism: Nocardioides sp. Root1257; assembly: GCF_001425175.1. Classification (GTDB taxonomy): domain Bacteria; phylum Actinomycetota; class Actinomycetes; order Propionibacteriales; family Nocardioidaceae; genus Nocardioides. Next base: position 630,753 of record NZ_LMDV01000008.1, read on the forward strand.
TTCGGTGCTCTCCTGACACTTCTGGCGTTTGCCCGCGCGCTCTCACGAGCGCCTCGCCAGAGAGTTCCAGGTGACGACCCTCCCCATCCAGGACGCGTCCGCCGCCGAGGTCCACCCGCGAAAGATCTCGCGGAAGGCCACCGGCGCGGACAAGGTGTTCGTTTCCTCGATCCGCGTCGTCGGGTCGGTGGTGCTCGTCATCACCGGCGGCGTCGGCGTCTTCCTCGGCTGGCAGGCGCTGCCGACCCTGCGGCACTACGGCTTCGGCTTCTTCACCGAGGCCGCCTGGCAGCCGGAGGCCGACGTCGTCGGCATCGCCGCGGTGCTCACCGGCACGGTCCTGGTGGCGATGGTCGCGATGTCGATCGCGTTCCCGCTGGCGCTGATCACGGCGCTCTACATCAGTGAGTACGCCCCGGCCCGGATGCGTTCGGTGCTGGTCTCCCTGGTCGACCTGATGGCCGCCGTCCCCTCCATCATCTGGGGCCTCTGGGGCTCCTACCTGATCATGGAGCACGCCGCCGGCCTCGCGATGTGGCTCGACCGCAACCTCGGCTTCATCCCGTTCTTCCAGGTCAAGGACGCCGACCCGAACGCCGGGGTCCCGATGCTCTCCCGCTACAGCTTCAGCATGTTCGTCGCCGGCATCGCCGTCGCGATGATGGTGCTGCCGATGGCCTGCGCCGTGATGCGCCAGGTGTTCTCGCAGACGCCGCAGGGTGAGAAGGAGGCGGCGCTCGCGCTCGGCGCGACGCGCTGGGGGATGGTCCGCTCCGTCGTGCTGCCCTTCGGTCGCGGCGGCATCATCGGTGGCGCGATGCTCGGCCTCGGCCGCGCACTCGGCGAGACCATCGCGGTGCTGCTGATCCTCTCGCCGTCGTTCGAGGTCAAGCCGCGCATCCTCGAGATCGGCGGCAACACCGTCTCCGCGCTGATCGCGGGCCGGTTCGGTGACGCCAGCTCCAGCCAGCTGTCCGCGCTGCTGGCGGCGGGCTTCGTGCTCTTCCTCATCACCCTCGTCGTCAACACGATCGCCGCGACGATCGTCAACAGAAGCCGCTCGGGCGCCGGGACGGACGCCTGAGATGACACTGGCACCCGAGACCGACGCGACCACCGTCGGTCAGACCTTCCTGCCCCGGTACGACGAGGACGCAGCGCCCGCCGTACCCCGGGCCTCGCTGGGTCGACTGACGGCCGACGAGAAGTTCGTCCGGGTCGGCAGCGTCGTCTCCGGCGTCGCGCTGGCCTGGCTGATCACCCAGCGGCTGCTCCCGCTCGACGGCGTGCCGTGGTTCCTGGTGATGGCGTTCGTCTGCACGATGGTCGTCACGGCGGTGACCGGCGCCATGACCGGCGGCGCCGTCGAGGCGCGTGACCGGCTGGCCGCGACGGTGATGAACGTCGGCGCCGCCATCGTCCTCGTCGTGCTCGTCAGCGCGGTCGTCTTCGTCGCCTACAAGGGCTGGCACGCCCTCACCCACGTCAACTTCTTCACCCAGGACATGTCCGGCGTGGGCCCGAAGGACGAGTTCGACAAGGGCGGCGTGCTGCACGCGATCGTCGGCTCGCTGATCCAGGTCGGCATCGCGGTCGCGATCACGCTGCCGCTCGGCATCGGGACCGCGATCTTCATGACCGAGGTCGGTGGCCGCTTCGCCCGGCTCGTGCGCACGGTCGTCGAGGCGATGACGGCACTGCCCTCGATCGTCGCCGGCCTCTTCATCTACACCGTCTTCATCGTCGCGCTCGGCTACCCCCGCTCGGGCCTGGCGGCCGGCCTGGCGATCTCGGTGATGATGCTGCCGATCATCGCCCGTGCCTCCGACGTCGTGCTCCGGGTCGTCCCGGGCGGCCTCCGCGAGGCGAGCCTCGCTCTCGGTGCCAGCCGGTGGCGCACGGTGTGGCACGTCGTGCTGCCCACGGCGCGGCCCGGCCTCGCGACCGCCTGCATCCTCGGCATCGCGCGCGGCATCGGCGAGACCAGCCCGGTCCTGCTCACCTCCGGCAACGCGCAGTTCATGGTGGTCAACCCGACCGACGGCGTCATGAACTCGCTGCCGCTCTTCGTCTACTCGCTGGTCCGCACCGGCGAGCCGAACGCGGTGGCCCGCGCCTTCGCCGGCGCCACCGTGCTGCTGGCCGTCGTGATGATCCTCTTCGTCACCGCCCGGCTGATCGCACGCCCGAAGCGCACCAAGACCACCCGCCGACGTCCCGCCGTGGACCTCGTCATGGCCGACCCGCTCGTCGAGATGGGCCCCGTCTCGTCGGCCAGCAACCCGCCTGCACGCACCGAGGAGAACCCGTGATCCGCCCCGTCCGAGTCGCCACCCGCGCCCTGGTGGCCATCGCCCTCGCGATGACCTTCCTGGTCGGCGCGTCGACCTCGGCCCACGCCACTGTCTACGCCCAGATCGAGGGCACCGGCTCCACCTGGTCCGAGCTGATCGTCCAGCAGTGGATCGCCGACGTCGACGCCAACGGCATGAAGGTCGTCTACACCGGTGGCGGCTCGACCAAGGGTCGCAAGGACTTCTCCCAGGACAGCACCGACTTCGCGATCTCGGAGATCCCCTACCAGGGCACCGACGAGCGCGGCCAGGCCGACACCAGCAACGGGCGCGAGTTCGCCTACCTGCCGATCGTGGCGGGTGGCACGGCGTTCACCTACCAGCTCAAGATCGGCAACGACCTGGTCCGCAACCTGCGGCTCTCGGGCGAGACGCTGGCGAAGATCTTCACCAACCAGATCACGAACTGGAACGACCCGGCGATCGCCAAGGACAACAACGGGCGCAAGTTCCCCTCGCTGCCGGTCATCCCGGTCGTCCGCTCCGACGGCTCCGGCACGACGGCGCAGTTCACGACCTGGATGGACAAGCAGTACCCGAACATCTGGCGGCCGTACTTCGGCCAGGCCGGGCTCACGTCGTACTACCCCAAGAAGGGTGACCGGATGGTCAGCCAGGCGGGGTCGGACCAGGTCATGAACACCATCAAGGGCTTCGCCGGCAACGGGATGATCGGGTACGTCGAGTACTCGTACCCGATCAACGCGAACTACCCGGTCGTGAAGGTCGAGAACAAGGCGGGCTACTTCGTCGAGCCGACGCAGTACAACACCGCGGTCGCGCTGACCAAGGCGAAGATCAACCAGGACAAGAGCAGTCAGCTCTACCTGACCCAGATCCTCGACGGCGTCTACAGCAACCCGGATCCGCGGGCGTACCCGATCTCGTCGTACTCCTACATGATCATCCCGACCGGGGCCCAGGACCCGCGGATGAGCACGGCGAAGCGGCAGACACTCGCGGACTTCATGTACTACTCGCTGTGCGCCGGGCAGACCAAGGCCGGCGCCTACGGCTACTCCTCGCTGCCGCTCAACCTGGTGCAGGCCGGCTTCCAGCAGCTCGCCAAGCTCAAGACGGCCGACCCGAAGGTCGACCTCACCGACCGCGACGTGCGTTCGTGCAACAACCCGACGTTCGACGGCAAGAACCTCAACAAGAACGTGCTCGCGGAGACCGCGCCGCAGCCCGCCGCGTGCGACAAGGTGGGCGCGGGCCCGTGCGGCACCGACACCGGCACCGGCAAGCCCAGCACCGACGACAACACCGCCGGCAACGGCGGCGCGACGGGAGGCACCGGCGGCGGCCAGGGCGGTGGGGTCGACACCGGCGGCACCGGCCAGGCGCCCGGGAGTGACACCCCACCCTCCGTCGACCCGGAGACGGGGGCGGTCACCGGCGGCGACACCACCACGACGACGACCGGCGACGCGATCTACGCCAACCCGACCGAGCTGGTCGCCGGCCGCACCTCGGACCAGCGGACCTTCGGCTGGCTGGCCGTCCTCGAGCTGCTCGCGCTCGTCCTGCTGCCCGGGCTGTACGTCGCGACGCTGCGGCGCCGCCGTGGCCAGACGGGAGCCCGGTCGTGAGCCGCCCCCGTCGGTGGACGCTGCGTCGGACCGCGCTGGCCGCGCTGGCCCTGGTCACCGTGGCGCTGACCGCCTCCGCCGCGCCCGGCTCGGCCATGACGACCCCGGCCGCGGACCCGGTCGGCCGGGCCGCGGGCGCCGACAAGGGCTGGACCGGCACCCAGACCTTCGCGCGCGAGTTCGTGAACTTCGACGGCTCCGACACGACCTTCAACAACCCGCTGACGGCGGCGCCGTACAAGATGACCGTCCACGTCGACCACACCCAGAACCTCCGTGGCCGCGAGCGGGTCGCCGTCTCCTGGACGGGCGCCCAGCAGAGCGCTGGTCGCGCCTCCGACCCGTACGGCGCCAACGGCATGAACCAGGAGTACCCGGTCGTCGTCCTCCAGTGCCGGGGACAGGGCGAGGAGGTGACGCCGGAGACCTGCTGGACCTCGAGCGTCGGCCAGCGGTCCCAGGTCAGCGTCTCCCAGTCAGCCGCCGTCTGGCGCGAGGACGAGTACGGCACCGACGCGGACAAGGCGCTCGTCGGCGGGATGTCGACGATGCCGTCCGCGGAGGACTGCCCGAGCGTCGACACCTCCGGCCTGCTGGCCACCCACCTGACGCCGTTCATCGACGCCAAGGGCAAGGTCTACTCGGCGTGCGACGCCGCCCACATGCCGCCCGAGGCAGCGGTCGACTCCGCGTTCCCACCGGCAGAGATCGCCGCCTTCTCGGACGCCGACGGCAGCGGGTCCCTCCAGTTCGAGCTGCGCACGGACATCGAGAACGAGTCGCTCGGCTGCAACCAGAAGACGCCCTGCTCGATCGTGGTGGTGCCGATCGCCGGCATCAGCTGCGACCAGGCGTCGACGGCGAGCACGTTCGACATGACGCCCGTCGAGAAGGCCTGCCGCAAGACCGGTCAGTTCCTGCCGGGGTCCTCCAACCTCCTGGGCGCGCCCGACGCGGCGGTCGCACCGGTCTACTGGTGGTCCGCCTCCAACTGGCGCAACCGGTTCGAGGTCCCGGTCACCTTCGGTCCGCCGCCGGACGTCTGCGACGTCCTCGACTCGCGCGCCCCGACCGGCTTCTACGGCTCCGAGCTGCTCTCGCAGGCCGCCCTGCAGTGGTCGCCGGCGTACTGCCTGAACAAGAAGCGCTTCAAGTTCCAGCTCAACCAGATGTCCGACGAGGCCGGCTGGGAGCTGATGGCCAGCGGCGGTGGCGCTGCGGCGCTGGTGTCCTCGCAGCACCCGGTCAACCCGGGGGCCGACCCGGTCGGCTACGCCCCGGTGGCCGCGACCGGCTTCGCCGTGGGCTACACGATAGACAAGCCGGGCAACACCGGTGAGTACGGCAAGCTGCGGCTCAACGCGCGCCTGCTGGCCAAGCTGATGACGCTCTCCTACACCGGGTCGACGTTCGGCGCCCAGCACCCGGGGATGGCCGACAACCCGGCAGGCATCCAGGCCGACCCGGAGTTCCAGAAGCTCAATCCCCACCTGTCGACCGAGGGGTCCGAGGCCGGAGCGGCACTGCTGTCGCTGTCGAACTCGTCCGACATCATCGCGCAGCTGACGTCGTACATCGCGACCGACAAGGACGCGATGGCGTTCATCAACGGCAAGGCCGACCCGTGGGGCATGAAGGTCAACCCGTCGTACAAGAAGCTCAGCCTGCCGCGCGCCGAGTGGCCGCTGCTCGACGACTTCGTCCCCGCCGCCAGCACGCAGTGCCAGCAGGCGAACCCGCAGGTCTACTTCAACAACGTCGCCGCGCCGGTCTCCACGCTGCGCAAGGTCTCGGACGCCCTGCTGGACGGCTGGCCGAACACGCAGACGCGGTGCGACTCGGACAACAGCACCGACCCGCCGACCTTCAAGCTCGGCCGCGTCGACCGGCAGCCCTACGGCAAGCGGTTCCTGCTCGGTGTGGTGAGCCTCGGCGACGCCGCGCGCTACGGGCTCCGCGCGGCAGCGCTCGAGACGAAGAAGGGCTCGTACGTCGGGCCGACCGACTCGTCCCTCGCCGCAGCCCTCAAGCTCAGCACCCAGAAGAAGAAGTACGGCCCCTTCGTCCTGGACCAGGCCGACGTGCGCAAGTCGCGCTCCGCCTACCCCGGCACGATGGTCGTCTACACCGCGGCACGGCTCCAGAACCTCGACAAGGCGGATGCGACGAAGGTCGCCCAGTTCATCGAGGTCTCGACCACCGAGGGGCAGCAGCAGGGCTCGGGCAACGGTGAGCTGCCCGGCGGCTTCCTGCCGATCCGCAAGACCGGCGTCACCGCGCCGTACTACGCCTCGGCCCAGGAGGTCGCGGCCGCGGTGGCGGCCCAGAAGGCGCCGTCGGCCGAGCCGACCGGCAACCCGACCTCGGGCGCCGGCACGGGTGGGGGATCGGTGGCTCCGCCGCCGGCGGTGCCGACCGCCCCGGCGCCCTCCGCCTCCGCCAGCCCGTCAGCCGTGCCGTCGGCACCGCCCGCGGCGACCCCGATGCCGGCCACCCAGCCGGTCGGCTCCGACCTCGCCGGCGGCCTGCTGCCGGCGCTGATCCTGATCGGCGCCGTCGGCTGCGCGGCCACCGCCCTGATCCGGGTCGGCGCACCCTTCCTCCGGGGACGTCGATGACGACGACCATGGACCCGACCACGAGCGAGACCGTCGAGCCGGGGCAGCGTTCGCGCCGACCGGGTCGGCCGAAGCGACCGGCGCAGCCGCGCCGGAAGCCGAGACGCGTCCGACCGCCGGCGCCGACCACACCTCCCGGGACGGCCGAGAACACCGCGGCGGTCCTGTCGTCGACGTTCACGATGATCGCGATCGTCTGCCTCTGGGCCGCGGTGCAGATGCTGTTCCTGTCCTCGGTGTCCCAGAACCGCGCCCAGGACCTCCTCTACGACCAGCTCCGTCACGAGATGGCGGGCGCGACCGCCCCCCTGGGACCGGTCGTCCCGGTCGGCGATCCCGTCGCCCTGATCACCATCCCGAGCATCGGGCTCGAGCAGGTGGTCGTCGAGGGAACGGCCTCCGGTGACCTGCTGGTCGGCCCCGGACACCGACGCGACACGGCCCTGCCGGGCCAGGTCGGCAGCTCGGTCGTCTACGGCCGCGCCGCGACGTACGGCGGCCCGTTCGCCGACCTGACGAAGCTGGCGCCCGGCGACAAGATCGAGGTCGCCATGGGCCAGGGCCGGAAGGTGTTCCGGGTCAAGGACGTCCGGCGCGCGGGCGATCCCCTGCCGCAGCCGGTCGCCGAGGGCGGGGCGCGCCTCACCCTCGTCACCGCGGAGGGCAGCGGCCGCCTCGGCGCCCTCGCCCCGCAGTCGGTCGTCTACGTCGACGCCGACGCCAAGAAGGGCTTCCCCGCACCGTCCGGCCGGGCGCCGGCAGTGCCCCAGTCCGAGCAGTCCATGGAGGGCGACACCAGCGCACTGCCGCTGCTGGCGCTCTGCCTCGCGCTGCTCCTGGCGGTGACCCTCGGGGTCATCGCCGCCCGTCAGAGATGGTCGACCGCGCTCGTGTGGGTGGTGGCGACGCCGCTCGTGATCGCGCTGTCCTGGGCGACCACCGATGTGGTGATGCGGCTGTTGCCGAACCTGATCTGACGCTTCGACATCGCCGCCTCGGGGCGGCGAGCAGTACGACCCAACTGCAGGATCCACAGCTCAACATCACAGGAAGTGAACCCTTCAGATGTCAGTACGCAAGCCTTTCGCGGTCGCTCTCGCGTCCGTGGTCGCCGGCTCCGCGCTCGTCATGACGGCTGCTCCGGCCATGGCGGTCTACGCGCCGGACGCCGACGACAGCAAGACCACCACGATCACGGCGACCGACCTCGTCGGCGTCGGCTCCGACACCTCGCAGCACGCCCTCAAGCTGCTGGCTGACGCGTGGAACGGCGGCGCTCGCACCAGCTACGGACAGTCCTTCGACGTCGCGACCTTCTCGGCGCTGGGCGGCGGCACCCTGCCGGCCCCGCTGGTGGCCGACACCGGCGGTGCGGACGTGGTCCGGCCGACCGGCTCCGGTGCGGGGCGCAACACCCTGTACGGCTCGGGCCGCGTCTCGAACGTCGACTTCGCCCGCTCGTCGGGTGCACCGTCGCCGGCCGAGTTCACCTCCGGCATGCGGGTGATCCCGTTCGCCCTCGACACCGTGGTGCCGGCGATCAGCGGGTCCAACCCGGTGGCCGCCTCCAACCCGGTGCTGACGCTCGACCAGCTGAAGGGCATCTACAAGACCTGCACGATCACGATGTGGAACCAGGTCAACAGCGCCTACCCGGCCCAGCCGATCGAGCCGTACGTGCCCAAGTCGGGCTCCGGCACCGAGGCGTTCTTCCACGGCATCATCACGGGCTCGACCAGCACGCCGTACGGCGACTGCGTCAAGGACAACGTCGGCGGCACCGTGATCCAGGAGCACGACCCCGCCCTGTTCACCGCCAAGCCCAACGCCATCGTCCCGTTCTCGAAGGGCCGCGCCGGCCTCGCCGGCTCGTCCGTCAAGGTCGTCGGCGGCGACGAGGTCGCCCTCAAGCGCAACCTCTACAACGTGGTCCGCACCGAGGAGTCCAACCGCACCGACATCCAGTCGTTCTTCGGTGAGAGCGGCTTCGTCTGCTCCGCGGCCGCGCACGACCTGATCAAGGCGGCCGGCTTCGACCAGCTCGCCGGCGCCGCGCTCGGTGGCGACTGCGGCAAGGTGCTCAACGCGGGCAGCAGCAACTTCACGATCAACACGATCACCACGCCGACCGTCGGCGTCAGCGGCACCGGCGGCCCGGGTGCGTACAACCTCAAGGCGACGGTCACCTCGAACCCGACCGCCGTCGGTACCGTCACCTTCTCCGAGGGTGGCAAGGACCTCGCCACGGGCGTCCCGATCGTCTCGGGCCAGGCCGTGACCGCGCCGCTCAAGCTGGCGGCGGGCTCGCACAGCATCACGGCCACCTTCACCCCGGGCCAGTCGAACTTCGCGACCGCGACGTCGACCGGCACCGTGAAGGTCGCCAAGACCAAGGCCGTGCTGAGCGAGACCTTCCCCGCGAAGGTCAAGCTGAAGAAGGCGAAGGCCGTGGCCGTCAAGGGCACCGTCACCGTCAAGGGCGCCACCGGCAAGGTGGCGATCAAGCTCGGCAAGAAGACGCTGAAGTCGGTCTCCCTCAAGGGTGGCAAGGCCAAGGTCGTCCTGCCCAAGCTGAAGAAGGGCGCCTACAAGCTGACCATCGCCTACGCCGGCGACGCGACGCACCTGGCGGTTACGAAGACCTTCACGGTCAAGGTCGTCAAGTGACCTCCTGAGCACCCGCTCACGCACTACCCGGTGCCGGCCCACCCCTCCCGGTGGGCCGGCACCGGCACCCACCCCGACGTACAGGAACGAATGATGACCACCTCTGCCGACGAGACGACCGTGATCCCGCAGACCCCGGCCGCGCCGTCGACGCCGACCGTTCCGCTGGCCCAGATCGAGGCCCGTGACATCACGGCGTGGTTCGGTCAGCGCAAGGTGCTCGACCGGGTCTCGCTGACCATGCCGGCCGGCCAGATCACCGCCCTCATCGGCCCCTCCGGCTGTGGCAAGTCGACGTTCCTGCGCATCCTCAACCGGATGCACGAGCTGGTCCCGTCCGCGCAGCTCGGCGGCGAGGTGCTGCTCGACGGGCAGGACATCTACGACCCCGAGAAGAAGCTGATCGACGCGCGCCGGTCGATCGGGATGGTCTTCCAGAAGCCCAACCCGTTCCCCGCGATGTCGATCCGCGAGAACGTGCTCGCCGGGCTCAAGCTCACTGGCACCAAGGCCTCGCGCTCGACCAAGGACGAGCTCGTCGAGTCCTGCCTGCGCAAGGGCGGCCTCTGGGAGGAGGTCAAGGACCGGCTCGACGCTCCCGGTGGCGGCCTGTCCGGCGGCCAGCAGCAGCGGCTCTGCATCGCCCGCTCGCTGGCCATCAAGCCGCGCGTGCTCCTCATGGACGAGCCGTGCTCCGCGCTCGACCCGACCTCGACGCGGGTCATCGAGGAGACGATGAAGGACCTGGCCAAGGAGGTCACGATCGTCATCGTCACGCACAACATGCAGCAGGCCGCCCGGGTGTCCGACACCTGCGCCTTCTTCCTCGCATCGCAGGGCACCCCCGGCGTCATCGTGGAGCACGGGGATACTGCTGCCATGTTCCAGAGCCCCCAGGACCAGCGCACCAGCGACTACGTGCACGGCCGGTTCGGATGACCACCCCACGATTCCGGGGGGACCGCGGGTGATCCCAGGTCGTCTGATCGCGACGTTCGCCACCGCCCTGGTGATCGTCGCGGGGCTGGGCTACGCCCTCTCGCAGACCATCCTGTCCCGACCGCCGCTGGTGGTCGCCCAGCAGCCGCAGTACGTCGAGGCGCCGAGCCCGGAGACCCGGATGGCGAAGCAGCCGGGCGACGCCCCGGCCGCGCCGACGAAGGTCGACCCCCGCTGGGTGACCTCGATGGCGAACAAGGCCGGCATCCCGGCACCCGCCGTGCGCGCGTACGCCAACGCGCAGCTCTCGGAGCCCCGCACCTGCAAGGTCGGGTGGACGACGCTGGCCGGGATCGGCTGGGTCGAGTCCCAGCACGGCACGATCGGCGGCCGGACGCTCGGCGACGACGGGCACTCGTCGACGCCGGTGCTCGGGCCTGCGCTCGACGGCAAGGACTTCGCCGCGATCCGGGCGACGCCGGAGAGCACGACCTGGCACGGCGACCCGACCTGGGACCACGCCGTCGGCCCGCTCCAGTTCATCCCGTCGACGTGGGAGACCTGGGGGAGTGACGGTGACGGCGACGGGGTCGCCGACCCCAACGACATCGACGACGCGGCCTACACCGCCGCGCGCTACCTCTGCGCCGACGGCCACGACCTGACCACCGGCGCCGGCTGGGCCGACGCGGTCTTCGGCTACAACCACGACCAGTCGTACGTCGAGTCCGTCTACGCCGCAGCGTCGGCGTACGCGGACCGCACCAGCTGACCTCCGGCGGGTCGCCCTCGTCGGCGCCCGCTCGCTCCTATCGTGGAGGCGGGAGGGTGCCAGGTGCGCCTGCGGATGTTGTTCGTGCTGGTCGTCGCGACCGCGTCGGTGCCTGCGCTGGCGACGGCCCCGGTGCCGGGAGCCGCTCCGCGAGCTGATGGCAGCATCGCAGCGGCGCTGCCGGTCGCGGGGGTGCGCACCGAGGCGGCCTTCCGGCGGGCCTGGGCCGACCCGACCCGTCGGCGCATCGAGCTCGGCGCGGACCTGGTGCTGCGCAACTGCCGGGTCGGCGACCCGATCCGGGAGTCGCCGTACCCCCTCGAGCTCGACGGCAACGGCCACTCGATCCGGCAGTCCTGCTTCGAGAAGCGGCTGCTGCGCCAGGACGGGACCGGCTACCTCGACATCCACGACATCTCGCTCAGCCGGGGCGGCTCCGACGGGCCGGGCGCGGCGCTGACGTCGCGCGGCGAGATCTCGCTCGCCGACTGCGAGATCACCCAGAACCTCGCCGAGGAGCCCGGGGGCGGTGTCTTCTCGATGCGGCGGGTCACCGTGCGCCGCTGCCACATCAACGGCAACCTCGCCAACGACGACGGCGGCGCCATCTACGCCCGCCGGGGCGGGGTGCAGGTCTACGACTCGGTCCTCAGCAACAACCTGGTCGACGGCTCCGGCGGCGCGATCGGCTCGACCGGCGACATCCTGGTCGTGCGCTCGAAGGTCGACGGCAACACGACCGACGGCGACGGGGGCGCCCTCTACGCCGACGAGGACGGCGACGTGACCGTCATCGACTCGCTCATCGACGGCAGCGACGCCGACGGTCCGGGCGGCGCCATCTTCACGCTCGACGGCGACGTCGCCGTGCTCGGCTCCACCCTCAACGGCAACCGCGCCGACGACCGCGGCGGCGCGATCTCGGGCGAGGCGGACGTGCTCGTCGTCAATTCCAACATCGCTCGCAACCTGGCCGTCGCGCACGCCGGCGGCGGGGTCTGGGCGCGGGGCAACCTGACCGTCGTGAACTCGACGATCACGCAGAACTACGCGGAGGGCGAGGGCGGCGGCATCCTGTCCGCCGGGAGGACGACGGTCGTCTCGTCGACGATCACCCGCAACATCGCGCCGGTGGCCGGCGACGTCGGCAGCGCTCACCGGCTCGACGTCTTCGGCTCGATCATCGGGCCGCCCGTCTTCGAGGGCGTCACCGGCGACACCATCCCCAGCCACCGCAGCTGCCGCGTCTACGACTCGCTCTCGCGCGGCTACAACTTCTACACCGAGGACTCGTGCGAGCTCGAGAACCCGACCGACGTGCTCGGCGACGACCCGGGGCTCGTGCAGGTCGACGGGCACCCGCTGGGCTTCGTGCTGATGCCGACGGACGACAGTCCGGTCCGGGCCCGGATCCCGAGCGGCTCGTGCCGTGGCGTGCTCCCCGACCCGCTCCCGGCGGGACAGCTGCTCGTCGGGTGGGTCGACTGGCCCGACGTCCTGGCGCGGGACACCGTCGGCCGGCTGCGCGACACCGGGCAGCCCTGTGACATCGGGGCCTCGCAGTCGGGTCCGGTCCCGAGCCTCCGGGTGTCGGCGCCTGCGGCCGACCGCGCGCCGGCGGTCCAGCAGGTGGTGGCCGCGGCACCGGTCACCCGACGGTCGGCGCACGCCCCGGTCGGCCGGCTCGCGGCGCGGCTGCGGGCTCTGCTGCACGACGCGCGGCGCTTCGACCAGCTGCGCGCCTGCACGACGTACGTCGGGGTGCGCACGGCCGGCGATCCTCAGCACCGGTGGGGCTTCCTGTACGACGAGCGCGACGGGAGCGGCATCGACCGCCGGCCCGCCCTGGTGCGGGCGCCGGCCCGGAAGGCCGAGGAGGTCCTGCTGCGCCTGGCGACCTCACGGCGCTGTCTCAGCGCGGCCCCCGACCCCAACGGGACCGGCGCCGACGCCCGGCGCGGCGCTCCGTCCCTCTCCGCTCTGGAGCGGATGGCAGCGCAGGTCGAGCGGACGGCCGGCCGCTTCGACCGGTGGGAGTCCTGCCTCTCCTGGCTCCCCGTCACCGAGGACGGCGACGCTCGACAGGGGCTCGGCTTCCTCGCCACGGGACGGCGACACCTGCCCGCCGTCGGCATCGACACCAGCGAGTGGGACGACCCCGACTACCAGCTGCTCGTCCTCCGCCGGCACGGCTGTGCGCCCGACCCGGGCGAGAGCGCCGACCGCCTCGCCCGCAGGTCCCCGGAGGACCGGCGGAGCCGGATCGCGGCGCTGCGCGAGGACGTCGAGGACCTGGTCGAGCCGGTCGCCGAGATCACCCGGTTCGACGAGTGCATGTACACCGTCGGGCTGCACCAGCGCCCCGGCTACCTCTTCCGGGACCGCACCGGCCACCGGAGCCGTCGCGCCGCGCTCTCCTTCGACCTGCGCGGCCCCCGCCTGCCCGCGATCAGCGTGATGGCGACCTCGGGGGAGGAGCCGCCGCAGATCGAGTGCAACGAGGACGCCGGCCTGCCCGACGACGATGACGAGCGTCGACCGGGTGTCGGAGGCCGCCCGTAGACTCGGTGCGTCACCCCCTGTCACTCGTTGACCGGGGGCTGTCGTGCTGTTCCGTGCTCCTCCGAAAGGCTCCCCGTGCACCTCTCCGGCCTCGCCGATGCCGTCCTGGCCGACCCCACGCTCGCGCAGGTGATGGCGGACGCGCGCGACGGCCGGATCGCCACGCTGGACCTGACCGCACCCGAGGCGATGCGGCCGTACGTCGTGGCCGGGCTGGTCCGCGAGGGCCGCACCGTCCTCGCCGTGACCGCGACCTCCCGCGACGCGGAGGACCTGGTCGCGGCGCTCGGCGACCTGGTCGACCCGGCGACGGTCGCCTACTACCCGAGCTGGGAGACGCTGCCCCACGAGCGGCTCAGCCCGCGCAGCGACACCGTCGGCCGTCGGCTCGCGGTGCTGCGCCGGCTCAAGCACCCCGGCACGGACGTGTCCAACGGTCCGCTCAAGGTGGTCGTGGCGCCGGTCCGGTCGGTGCTCCAGCCGCAGGTGAAGGGGCTGGCCGACCTCGAGCCCGTGGAGCTCGCGGCCGGCGACACTGCGCCGCTCGACGACGTGGTGCGGCGGCTCGCCGCGGCGGCGTACTCCCGCGTCGACCTGGTCGAGAAGCGCGGCGAGTTCGCGGTGCGCGGCGGCATCGTCGACGTCTTCCCGCCGACCGAGGAGCACCCCCTCCGGGTCGAGTTCTGGGGCGACGACGTCGAGGAGATCCGCAGCTTCTCGGTCGCCGACCAGCGCACGCTCGACAAGGTCGAGCGGCTCTGGGCGCCGCCGTGCCGCGAGCTGCTGCTGACCGACCAGGTGCGCGAGCGTGCCGCCGAGCTCGGCCGGCAGCACCCGCAGCTGCTCGAGCTCACCGACAAGATCGCGGCGGGCATCGCGGCCGAGGGCATGGAGTCCCTGGCGCCGGTGCTGGTGGACGAGATGGAGCTGCTCGTCGACCTGATGCCCGACGACACCCACGTGCTGGTCCTCGATCCCGAGCGGGCGCGCAGCCGGGCGCACGACCTGGTCGCGACCAGCGAGGAGTTCCTGGGCGCGAGCTGGGCGGCCGCTGCCGGTGGCGGCACGGCGCCCATCGACACCTTGATGCTGGGCATGGGCGCCGCGTCGTACCGCGAGATCGGCGACGTCCGGGGCATCGTGCTGGCCTCCGGCAGGGCGTGGTGGACGGTCAGCCCGTTCGGCCTTGGCGCCGACGACGAGACCCGCGTCCTCGGCTCGCGCCCCGCGGAGGCCTACCGCGGCGAGATGGAGCGCGCGATCGGCGACATCGGCGGGTGGCGCCGCGACGGCTACCGGGTGGTCGTCGTGCACGCCGGCCACGGCCCGGCCGAGCGGATGCGCGAGGTGCTGGCCGAGCACGACCTGCCGGCGCGCGTCGTCGAGGACCTGCAGGAGGCGGCCGATCTCTCCGACGCCGTCATCACCATCACCTGCGGTGCCGCGACGCACGGCTTCGTCGACGACACCAACCACCTCGTGCTGCTGACGGGGGAGGACCTGTCGGGGCAGAAGGCGTCCACCCGCGACATGCGGCGGATGCCGGCGCGGCGCAAGAAGCAGATCGACCCGCTCGAGCTCAGTGCCGGCGACTACGTCGTGCACGAGCAGCACGGCGTCGGCCGCTTCGTCGAGATGAAGCAGCGCGAGGTCGGCGGCGCCGTCCGTGAGTACCTCGTCCTCGAGTACGGCGCGAGCAAGCGCGGCGGACCGCCCGACCGGCTCTACGTGCCCGCGGACGCGCTGGACCAGGTAACCCGCTACGTCGGTGGCGAGTCGCCCTCGCTCGACCGGCTGGGCGGCGGCGACTGGACCAAGCGCAAGAACAAGGCGCGCCGCGCGGTCCGCGAGATCGCCGCCGAGCTGATCAAGCTGTACGCCGCGCGCCAGGCCACGAAGGGCTATGCGTTCGGCCCCGACACCCCCTGGCAGGGCGAGCTCGAGGACGCCTTCCCGTTCCAGGAGACCCCCGACCAGCTGAGCACGGTCGACGAGGTCAAGGGCGACATGATGCGCACCGTCCCGATGGACCGGCTGGTCTGCGGCGACGTCGGCTACGGCAAGACGGAGATCGCCGTACGCGCGGCGTTCAAGGCCGTCCAGGACGGCAAGCAGGTCGCGGTCCTGGTGCCGACGACGCTCCTCGTCACCCAGCACCTGAGCACGTTCAGCGAGCGGATGAGCGGCTTCCCCGTCGTGCTCAAGGGGCTGAGCCGCTTCCAGACCGACGCGGAGGCCCGCGAGGTGATCGCCGGTCTCCAGGAGGGGTCGGTCGACATCGTGGTCGGCACCCACCGGCTGCTCAACCCGGACATCCGGATGAAGGACCTCGGCCTGATCATCGTCGACGAGGAGCAGCGCTTCGGCGTCGAGCACAAGGAGCAGATGAAGCGACTCCGCACCTCGGTCGACGTGCTGTCGATGTCGGCGACGCCGATCCCGCGCACGCTCGAGATGGCGATCACCGGCATCCGCGAGATGTCCACGATCACCACGCCGCCCGAGGAGCGGCACCCGGTGCTGACGTACGTCGGTGCCTACGAGGACCGCCAGATCATCGCCGCCGTACGCCGGGAGCTGCTGCGCGAGGGCCAGGTCTTCTACATCCACAACCGGGTCAACTCGATCGAGAAGGCGGCCGCCCGGATCACCGAGCTGGTGCCCGAGGCGCGGGTCGCGGTCGCCCACGGCCAGATGGGCGAGCACCAGCTGGAGCAGGTGATGCTCGACTTCTGGGAGAAGCGCTTCGACGTGCTCGTCTGCACCACGATCGTCGAGTCCGGCCTCGACGTCTCCAACGCCAACACGATGATCATCGAGCGCGCGGACACGCTCGGCCTCTCGCAGCTGCACCAGCTCCGGGGCCGGGTCGGGCGCTCGCGCGAGCGCGCGTACGCCTACTTCCTGTACCCGCCCGAGAAGCCCCTCACCGAGACCGCGCACGAGCGGCTCGCGACGCTCGCGCAGCACTCCGACCTCGGCGGTGGCATGGCGATCGCGATGAAGGACCTCGAGATCCGCGGCGCCGGCAACCTGCTCGGCGGCGAGCAGTCGGGCCACATCGCCGACGTCGGCTTCGATCTCTACGTCCGACTCGTCGGCGAGGCGGTCAACGAGTTCAAGGGCGGTGAGGCGCCCGAGCTCGACGAGGTCCGCATCGAGCTGCCGGTCGACGCCCACCTGCCGCACGGCTACATCCCGAGCGAACGGCTCCGGCTGGAGATGTACAAGCGGCTGGCCGAGGTGCGCACCGACGACGACGTCGACCAGATCAACGAGGAGCTCCTGGACCGCTACGGCGAGCCGCCGGTCGAGGTGATGTGCCTCCTGCTGGTCGCCCGCTTCCGCGCCCGGGCGCGCCAGGCAGGTGTCCGCGAGGTGACGATCGCGGGCCGCAACGTGCGGTTCGCCCCGGTCGACCTGCCCGACTCGCGCGTGGTCCGTCTCAACCGGCTCTACCCGAAGTCGATCGTCAAGGCGCCGGTCAGCACGATCCTGGTGCCGCGCCCGATGACGTCGGGGATCGGCGGTCAGCCGATCTCGGGCATCGCCCTGCTTGAATGGGCGCGGCAGGTGATCGACTCCGTCATCGACCCCCAGGAGAGCAAGTGACGCGTGTGTCCCCGTTGGCCGGCCTCGCCGTGGCCGGCGCCGTGCTGCTGACCGGATGCGGCTCCGTGCCCGACCTCAACCCGGGCATCGCCGTCGTGGTCGGCGACGACTCCGTCACCACCCGTCACGTCGCCGACCTGTCGTCCGACTACTGCGCCGCCGCCGAGCCCCAGCTCCAGGGGCAGCCGCTGCCGCGGCACTACCTCAACGGCCGGGTCGCGGGCAGCATCGCGTTGCGCTCCGCCGCCGACCAGCTGATGGCCGAGAAGGGCGTCGAGGTGGACCCGTCGTACGCCACGGCGGTGAAGCAGGCCGAGGCCCAGCTGACCGACCTGACCACCGCGCAGCGCGACGCGATCGTCGAGGTGCAGGGCGCCGAGACCTACGTCGCTGCCGCGGAGACGTCCGTCGGTCGCGCCGCACTCGGCGGGTCGCCGTCCGCCGACGACGCGAAGGCCGCTGGGGAGAAGGCGTTCCAGGCCTGGCTCGACGACCACGACGTCCGCATCGACCCGCGCTACGGCGTCGTGATCGAGAAGGGCCAGGCGGTGCTCACGGACACGAGCCTCTCCCAGCCGGTCACCAACACGGCCAAGCAGGCCGACGCCACGACGCCCGACACGACGTACGCCGCGGGCCTGCCCGCGGCCCAGCGCTGCGGATAGTCGGTGGTTGAGGTGCGAGCGGAGCGAGCGTCGAAACCACCATCGACCGGCGAGCCGCTCCTCGACTTCCTCGAGGTGATGCGTCGCCTACGCGTCGAGTGCGCCTGGAAGGCCGGGCAGACCCACCGGTCGCTGGCCCGCTACCTGCTCGAGGAGACGCACGAGACCCTCGAGGCGATCGACACCGGCGACGCGGCGCTGCTCCGTGAGGAGCTCGGCGACCTGCTGCTGCAGGTCTACTTCCACGCGGTGATCGCGGAGGAGTCCGGGGAGTTCACCCTCGACGACGTCGCCGACGACATCATCGCCAAGATGCGCCGCCGCAACCCGCACGTGTTCTCCGACGCACCCGGAGGGACACCGGCGGAGATCAACGAGGCGTGGGAGGCCGTCAAGGCCACCGAGAAGCAGCGCGACTCGGTCACCGACGGGATCCCGCCGACACTCCCGGCCCTGCTCTACGCCGACAAGGTGCTCGACCGCCTCGCCCGTGCGGGCGAGCCTGCTGCGCCGTCGGGGGGCGACCTCGGCGACCGGCTGCTCGCCCTGGTCGCGGAGGCGCGGGAGACCGGCACCGATCCGGAGCAGGCGCTGCGCGACGCCGTACGAAGGCTGCTCTGAGCGGCTAGGGTCTCCCTCATGTCTCGGGTGCTGATCGTCGAGGACGATGTCGATGTGCGCGACTGGATCGCCCACTGCATGCTCCACGACGGCGACGAGATCCGCGGGGTCCCCGACGGGCGTCGGCTGCGGGCGCTCCACGAGGAAGAGCCCGGCTACCTCCCCGACCTGGTGCTGATGGACTACGCCCTGCCCGACACCGACGGGGTCGCGCTGCTCGCCGAGCTGCACGGCTTCTGGGCCGACGTCCCGGCGGTGTTCGTGACCGTGCAGTGGACCGGCGAGATCATCGAGCGGATCCAGCAGACCGGCTACGAACGCATCGCCAAGCCGTTCAACCCCGACGACCTCCGCGCGGCCGCGGGGAGGGCGCTCGAGACGAGGAGGAGCCAGGGGTGAACCGGGTCCGCCTGCTCGACCTGGGTGCCTTCGCGGGCTACTTCGTGCTCGCGGCCTACCTCGGTCGGCTGGCCGTCGTCGACGGCAGCGGGCTGTCGCTCGTGTGGCCGGCCGCGGGGGTCGCCGCCGCCTGGCTCGCGGTGACCGGGTGGCAGCGCTGGCTCGTCGTCGACGCGACCGCGGTCTTCCTCCTCACCCTCGGGGTGTACGCCGCCGTCGGGGCCTCCGTCGGCGTGGTCGTCAGCCTGGCGGCCGCGACCGTCGTCCAGACGCTGGTCTTCGGGCTGCTGGTGAGCCGGTGGGTGCCCGCCTGGTGGGGGTTCGGCGCCGAACCGCCGGCCGGGGTGCAGCGGCTGCGCGACCTGGGCTACCTGCTGGTCGCGGCCCTCGCCGCGGCCGCGGTCTCGTCGCTCGTCGGCCCCACCACGCTTCTCGCGACGACCGACGCCGACTGGACCGTCCTGCTCTCGTGGACCGTGCGCAACTCGGTCGGCATCATCGCGATCTTCCCGCTCTCGATGCTGGCGCGGCACGCCGCCCGCTCGGACTCCCCGGACCGCTCGCCGACCCCGGTCGGGCCCTACCGGGGGAGCGTCCTGGAGCTCGTGGCGCTCGTGGGCGTCAGCATCGGCGCGTGCTGGCTGATCTTCAGCGTGAACGACAGCCTGCCGATCCCGTTCCTCCTCCTCGCGACCTCGGTGTGGGCCGGCACCCGGTTCTCGCCGTGGGTGGCCGACCTGCACGCGCTGGTGCTGGCGGCTGGCGTCGTCGCGTTCACGGTGCTCGGGCGGGGGCCGTTCGCGACCATCTCGGACCCGGTCCAGCAGGTCCTCGTCGTCCAGGCGTACGTCGCGGTCGCGGTCGTGCTCACCCTCTCGCTGTCCGTCGGCCGCCGCGAGAGCCTCGCGCTGAACCAACGGATCGCCGCGTCCGAGAAGGCTGCCACCGAGCAGGCGGCCACGATGCGCACCATCCTCGACACGATGGCCGACGGCGTGAGCGTGGTCGACGGCGAGGGTCGGATCGTGCTGCGCAACCCGTCCGCGGGCGTCCTGGTGGGTGACGTGAAGGCCAACGGCGAGGGTGTGCTGGACGCCGGCGGCTACGACCTGCGGCACGCGGACGGCACCTCCGTCACTGCGGAGGAGTACCGGGCGGCGTTCGCGGGACAGGTCGTCGACAACATGGACCTGTTCGTGCGCACCGCCGACTCCCCGGACGGCCGGATGCTCGAGGTCACGGCCCGACCGATCCCCGGCAGCGACCCGCCGCTCGTGGTCGTCGTCTTCCACGACGTCACCGCCGACCGGCGCGAGCGTGACGAGCTCGCGTCGTTCGCCGGCGTCGTCGCGCACGACCTGCTGAACCCGCTCACCGTCGTCGAGGGCTGGTCCGAGACGATGCTCGAGACGGCCCAGGCCGGCATCGTCGTACCCCCGGAGAAGCAGGTCGACCAGCTCGACCGGATCGTGCGCGCGGCCCAGCGGATGCAGCACCTGATCAGCGACCTGCTCGCCTACACGACGGCGCGCGACCTGCGGATCACGCCGGTGCGCGTCGACCTCCGGGCGATGGTCAAGGACGTCGCCCGGGCCCGGGTCGAGGCGAGCCGGGTCAGCGAGGTGGAGCAGCCGGTCATCACCGTCGACCCGGCGCTGCCCGACGTCCTCGCCGAGCCGGTGCTGCTGCGCCAGGTGATCGACAACCTCGTCGGCAACGCGGTGAAGTACGTCGCGCCCGGGGTGTGCCCCGAGATCGAGGTCCGCGGCCGTCGGGTCGACGGCGACGGCGACGGCGCGCCGATGGTGCTGATCGAGATCGTCGACAACGGCATCGGCATCCCGGAGGACCAGCGGGCCCGGGTCTTCGACACGTTCCACCGCGCGCACCGCGACGGGTACCGCGGCACCGGCCTCGGTCTCTCCATCGTCAAGCGGATCGCCGAGCGGCACGGCGGCACGGCCGCGGCGGCCGCCAACGCCGGTCGCGGTGGGACGACGATGAGCGTGACCTTCCCAGCGGCTGACCTGGACTGATCACGGCGCCCGGACGGCACTAGGCTGGCCGCATGGCATCCATCGAAGCTGTCGGCGCCCGCGAGATCCTCGACTCACGAGGCAACCCCACCGTCGAGGTCGAGGTGCTCCTCGACGACGGCGCGTTCGCGCGCGCCATGGTCCCCAGCGGCGCGTCGACCGGTGCCTTCGAGGCCGTGGAGCTGCGCGACGGCGGCGACCGCTACGGCGGCAAGGGCGTCACGAAGGCGGTCAACGCCGTCATCCAGACGATCGCCCCGGCGATCGAGGGCCTCGCCGCCGACGACCAGCGCCTCGTCGACCAGACGATGCTGGAGCTCGACGGCACGCCCAACAAGGCCAACCTCGGCGCCAACGCGATCCTCGGTGTCTCGCTCGCCGTCGCCCGCGCCGCCGCGGACTCGGCGCAGCTCCCGCTCTACCGCTACGTCGGCGGGCCCAACGCCCACCTGCTCCCGGTGCCGATGATGAACATCCTCAACGGCGGCTCGCACGCCGACTCCAACGTGGACGTGCAGGAGTTCATGATCGCGCCGATCGGCGCGCCCACCTTCCGTGAGGCGCTGCGCTCGGGCGCGGAGGTCTACCACGCGCTCAAGTCGGTGCTGAAGCAGAAGGGCCTCTCCACCGGCCTCGGCGACGAGGGCGGCTTCGCGCCGAACCTCGACAGCAACCGGGCCGCGCTCGACCTGATCGCCGAGGCGGTCGCGGCGACCGGTCTCACGCTCGGCAAGGACATCGCACTGGCGATGGACGTCGCCGCCTCCGAGTTCTTCAAGGACGGCTCGTACGCCTTCGAGGGCGGCAGCAAGTCGGCCGACGAGATGTCGGCCTACTACGCCGACCTGGTGGCGTCGTACCCGATCGTCTCGATCGAGGACCCGCTCGACGAGGACGACTGGGACGGCTGGAAGGCGATCACCGACCAGATCGGCACCAAGACCCAGATCGTCGGCGACGACCTGTTCGTCACCAACGTGGAGCGGCTGCAGCGCGGCATCAGCGGCGGCCAGGCCAACGCGCTGCTGGTGAAGGTCAACCAGATCGGCACGCTGACCGAGACCCTCGACTCCGTCGAGCTGGCGCACCGCAACGGCTACCGCTGCATGATGAGTCACCGCTCGGGCGAGACCGAGGACACCACGATCGCCGACCTGGCCGTCGCGGTGAACTGCGGCCAGATCAAGACCGGCGCCCCCGCGCGCTCGGACCGGGTGGCGAAGTACAACCAGCTGCTGCGGATCGAGGACGAGCTCGGAGATGCTGCGCGCTACTCCGGCGCGTCGGCGTTCCCTCGCTACGGTGCCTGAGCGACCCTAGGAGACATGCCCGAGTCTCGTCGTACGCCGTCGCGCGCTCCGCGCCCCGGCGGCCGCCCCGGACGCGGCCGGAGCGGGTCGACGGGGCGCGGCAGCACGCGCTCGTCCCTGACCGACACCTCCGGGACCGGCAGCCTGCCGGCGGTCCCCGTCGGCCGCCGCCGGCCGCGGGTCACCGGGCGTGCGGCGGTGCTGCTGCTGGTGCTGTCGCTGCTGACGATCTCCTACGCGTCGTCGATGCGGGCCTACCTCGACCAGCGCTCGCACATCGACGACCTCAAGGGCCAGATCGCCCTGCGCCAGGCGCGCATCGACGACCTGGAGCGGGAGAAGCGGCGCTGGGACGACCCGGCGTTCGTGCGTCAGCAGGCCCGCGACCTCAACTACGTCATGCCCGGCGAGACGGCGTACGTCGTGCTCGACGAGGACGGCAAGCCGCTCGACTCGGAGGCGAAGCTCTCCGACCCCGCCGAGGCCGCCCGCAAGGCGCCGACCGCGTGGTGGTCCACGGCGTGGAAGTCCGTCGAGCTCGCCGGCAACCCGCCGAAGCCCGGGGACAAGCCGCAGCCGGCGGACAAGATCGACGAGACGCCCTGACAGGATGGGGACGTGATCGACCCCTCCGACGTCTCCGCCATCGAGGCCCAGCTCGGTCGTGAGCCGCGCGCCATCCACGAGGTCGGCCACCGCTGCCCGTGCGGCAACCCCGACGTGGTCACCACGGAGCCGCGGCTGCCCAACGGCACGCCGTTCCCGACGACGTACTACCTCACCTGCCCGCGCGCGGCCTCGCGGATCGGCACGCTCGAGGGCTCCGGCCTGATGAAGGAGATGCAGGACCGGCTGGCGGAGGACCCGGAGCTGGCCGCGTCGTACCGCGCCGCCCACGAGCGCTACCTCGCCGCGCGGGCGGAGCTGGGCAGCGTCCCCGAGATCGAGGGCATCTCCGCCGGCGGGATGCCCGATCGCGTCAAGTGCCTGCACGTGCTCGCCGGCCAGGCGCTCGCCCAGGGCCGCGGGGTCAACCCGTTCGGCGACGAGGTGCTCGACCTGCTGGGCGCCTGGTGGGAGTCGGGTCCGTGCGTGGACGTGTAGCAGCCATCGACTGCGGCACCAACACGATCAAGCTGCTCATCGGCGCGTTGCCCGACGTGGACGTCCGCGAGATGCGGATGGTCCGCCTCGGCCAGGACCTCGACCGCACCGGCCGGATCGCCGACGAGGCGCTGGTGCGAGCCTTCGCCGCGATCGACGAGTACGCCGCACTGATCGCGTCGTACGACGTGCCGCCGTCGCGGGTGCGCTTCGTCGCGACCTCGGCCTCGCGGGACGCGTCGAACGCCGACGTCTTCGTCGCGGGTGTGCGTGCCCGGCTCGGCATCGAGCCGGAGGTGGTCTCCGGGGACGTCGAGGCGGCGCTGTCCTTCGACGGCGCCGCGCGCAACCTGCGGGAGGCGCCGGCCCTGCCGGTGCTGGTCGTCGACATCGGCGGCGGATCGACCGAGCTGATCCTCGGCAGGTCCGCCCCCGACGAGGCGGACTCGATGGACATCGGCTCGGTGCGCCTGCACGAGCGGCACCTGCACTCCGACCCGCCGACCGCGGCCGAGATCGCCGCCTGCACGGCCGACATCGAGGCCCACCTCGACGCGTGCCCGGTCCGACCCGCCGACGCGGCGACGGTGGTCGGCGTCGCCGGCACCGTCACCCAGCTGGCCGCGGTGGCGCTGGACCTGACGGCGTACTCCCGCGCCGACGTCGACCAGCTCGTGCTCCCCGCGGAGCAGGTCTTCGCCACTGTCGAGCGCCTGCTCGCGATGACCGTCGCCGAGCGCCGCGCCCTGCCCGCCATGCACCCCGGGCGCGCCGACGTCATCGGCGCCGGGGTCCTGATCCTCGACCGGGTCCTGCGGCGCACCCGTGCCTCCGCCCTCGTCGTCTCCGACTCCGACATCCTCGACGGGATCGCCTGGTCGGTCGCCGCGGAGGGATAGTCCCTGACGTTCTGGCCCTCTCCGGGCGCTCGGGAGGACCGGATCGTCAGGGACTACCCCGACGACGGCAGGATGGGGCCGTGAGCAACGTCGCGCCCGGCACCGGCTGGCCCGGCGACCCCGCGACATCGGAGACGCCGGTGGCGGGGACGGCGGCGCAGGTACGCCGGCTCGCGCGGACCGCGGCGGCCGAGGGGCTGGACGAGGTGGACGCCCGGGTGTCGGTCTGCCGGGCCTGCCCGCGGCTGGTGCGCTGGCGCGAGGACGTCGCGCGCGAGAAGCGGGCGGCGTTCCGCGACGAGACCTACTGGGGCCGGCCGATCCCGGGCTGGGGATCTCCCACGCCGCAGATCCTGATCGTCGGCCTGGCGCCGGCAGCCCACGGTGCCAACCGCACCGGCCGCGTGTTCACCGGTGACCGCAGCGGGGACTGGCTGTTCGCCAGCCTGCACCGCGTCGGCCTGGCGCGGCTCCCCACGAGTGTGCGCGCCGACGACGGCCAGGAGCTGATCGGCACCCGGATGGTCGCCACCGTCCGCTGCGCGCCGCCGCAGAACAAGCCGACCGTCACCGAGCGCGACACCTGCGCGCCCTGGATCGAGGCCGAGCTCGGGCTGCTCGTCGAGCACGTGCGCGTCGTCGTCGCCCTCGGCGGCTACGGCTGGGATGCGACCCTGCGCTCGTACGCCGCGATCGGCTGGGACGTGGTGCGGCCCAAGCCGCGGTTCGGCCACGGCGCCGAGGCGCGGCTGGTCGGCGGCGACCGGGAGGTGGTGCTGCTCGGCAGCTACCACCCCAGCCAGCAGAACACGTTCACCGGTCGGCTCACCGAGCCGATGCTCGACGAGGTGCTGGGCCGCGCGGCGGCCCTCGGTGCGCCGCTACG
Source organism: Nocardioides sp. Root1257 (assembly GCF_001425175.1). Classification (GTDB taxonomy): domain Bacteria; phylum Actinomycetota; class Actinomycetes; order Propionibacteriales; family Nocardioidaceae; genus Nocardioides. The sequence goes on from NZ_LMDV01000008.1 coordinate 655,789, forward strand.
CTGATCCCATGCGCGCATCGTTCCCGGGGATGCACGGCTGGGCCACCCCGTCGTGACGCGGCCCCGACTCTCCGCGACCGTACGCCGGCGCTGGGCCCACGAGTGGGGCTCCACCGCGGACACCGTCCTCGTCGCCGCCGTCTCCGGGTGCCTCGCGGCCACGTCGTACTCGGTGCTGCGCTACCGCCGGGCCCGCACCGCCGTGGCCCAGCACGTCGCGATCGACCGAGCGCTCGCGGAGACGACCGAGCGCTACCGCGCACTCTTCGACTTCCACCCCGACGGCATCTTCTCGCTCAGCCTGGAGGGCCGGTTCACGAGCGCCAACGAGGCCTCCGAGCGGCTGTCGGGCTACTCGCAGGACGAGCTGGTCGGGATGGCCTTCCGCGACCTGCTCCCCGACGACCAGCTGGAGGTCGTCTCCCGCAGCTTCGAGGACGTGGTGGCCCGCCGCTCGCGGCACCTGGAGGCGAGCATCGTGCACCGCGACGGGCACCGCGTCGACCTCAGCCTGACCGGGCTGCCGATCATCGTCGACGACGAGATCGTCGGGGTGTTCGGCATCGCCGAGGACATCACCGCGCGCCTCCAGATGCAGCGGGAGGTCGAGGAGGCCCGCGCGGTCGCCGAGCAGGCCAACGAGGCGAAGTCGCTCTTCCTCGCGACCATGAGCCACGAGGTGCGCACGCCCCTGACGAGCGTGATCGCCGCCTCCGAGATGCTCGACGACACCGGCCTCGACGAGACCCAGCGCAAGCTGACCGACGTCCTGCACCGCTCCGGGACCCGCGCGCTCCGGCTGGTCGAGGACATCCTCGACTTCTCGCGCGTCGAGGCCGGGAAGACCCGCCTCGAGCCCGTCACCTTCGACCCGGCCGCCGTCCTCGACGAGACGTTCGCCCCCGCCCTGGAGGCCGGCCGCGCCCGCGGCCTCGTCGTCGAGGCGTCGTACGGCGAGCTCCCGCCGCTGGTCGTCGGCGACCCGGGCCGGCTCGCCCAGGTCGTGACGAACCTGCTCGAGAACGCCGTGAAGTTCACCGACGCCGGCCGGGTCCGGCTGAGCGCCCACGCCAAGCAGACCGACGCGGGCGCCGACCTCCACGTCGAGGTCTCCGACACCGGGATCGGGATGACCGACGAGCAGGTCCGGCTGGTCTTCGAGCCCTTCCAGCAGGCCGACTCGTCCATCACCCGCCGCTACGGCGGCACCGGGCTCGGCCTCGCGATCTGCCGCCAGCTCGTGGCCCTGATGGACGGCAGCTTCGAGGTCGAGAGCACCCCCGACCGCGGCACCACGTTCGCGGTCCGGCTGCCCCTCGGCGTACCCGACTAGGCTCCGGCGGGACGTCATACGGCTGGAGCATCCGCTTGCTCGATCCGTATGACGTCCGCGAACGCCCCTGTATCCCAACCGGTAGAGGAAGCCGCCTTAAAAGCGGTCCAGTCTGGGTTCGAACCCCAGCGGGGGCACGTTTCGTGTCTGCCGACGCTGGGTCTCCCTGCTGGCTAGAGTCACGGCGACCGGATCGATGTCTCTCAGCTTCCAGGAGATCGCCATGAACCCACGGATGCTGGTCGCCGCGGGGTCTGCCGTTGTCGCAGCGGCGATGTCGTCCGTGGTCCCAGCGGTTCAGGCGAGCTCAGGCGCCATCAGCCATGGCGCGGCGAGCAGTGTCACAGGAACCGCCAGGGCGGATCGATTGCGTGGCTCGGCCGGCGCGGACGTGATCCGCGCACGTGGTGGGATCGACCTCGTCCTTGCTGGGGCCGGTGACGACACCGTCTTCCTCGGTCCCGGTGGCAGCGCGCGGGCGCCCGAGTACGGGTATGGGCAGGGCGGTGACGACCGCATGGACGGCGGTCCAGGAGCGGACAAGCTGGCCGGCATGAGCGGTGCCGACCGCCTTGTGGGTGGCGCGGGTCCGGACCACCTGGTCGGGGGTGGCGATGATGACGTCCTCGACGGAGGTGTCGGTCCCGACTACCTCGTGCCCGGGGAAGGTGTGGATGTTGTCCGCGGTGGGGCCGGCAGCGACACGTTCGAGGTGCAACCTGACGGGGCGAGAGACCTGATCCGTTGCGGTCCTGGCTACGACGAGGTCCTGTACTGGGATGACGTTGACGGTCTCGACGTCGTCGCTGATGACTGCGAACAGGTGCTGTCCAGGGTCTCGCCGCTCAGGCTCGGCGGCGGACAGAGCGCGGCCAGACCCTAGGCCGCGCGGAGGTCCGTCTCCTGCGCGCGCCGCCAGGCGTAGACCGGCTGGTAGCGGTCGTGCAGCGTGGTCATCAGGCTGATCAGGCAGAGGAAGAAGAACGTCGTCCAACCGTGCCCGCTGCGGCCGAGGGTGAAGTCGATCAGCCACACCATCCCGACGTTGACCCCGACCCGGACGACGACGGCCAGCGCCGCGGACTCGATCGACCAGTTGCGGCGCGAGAAGAGCAGCGTGATGACGGCGTTCAGGGCGACGAGCGTGCCGATGGAGACGAAGAGGTCCTGGGTCGACAGCGACACCGTCGGCAGGAAGAGGCCGTAGATCGCGGAGACCAGTCCCACGAGGACGATCTTCTCGGCGGTCATCCAGGACACGACCCAGCCGCCGGCGACGTGGATCGCGGCCAGCTTGGCGCTGGTGTCGACGGCGTCGGGGACCGGGTCGGAGACGATCCGGAAGCGGTGGTCGGGCTCGGGCAGCCGCGGTCGTACGCCGAACCAGAGGATCGCGGCGAGCAGCAGGAGCAGGAGGATCAGCAGCGGCCAGGCCCACCAGTAGTCCTCCAGCGTGTCGGTCACGTCGAGCTCCGCGACGTGCAGCCAGTACTCCTGCGGCAGCTTGATGAAGATCCAGATGAAGCCCGCGGTGAGGATCCAGGCGCGCTGGGTGACCGGACGGGTGTTCCACCGGGTCCGCCACAGCTCGTAGGCGATGAAGAAGTACTCGAACGTGTTCGGGAAGACGAGCAGCAGCCAGCGCTCATGGGTGACCTCGAAGAGGAACGCACCGGCGAGCCGGTAGTAGAAGAGGAACCGCGCAACGGCGAACGCGTGCAGGTTGTCCCAGTTGCGCATCGCGGCGAGGTAGGCGATGGACAGGTAGAAGATGTCCATCGCCTTGTCGTAGTTCTGGTAGCCCGGGGGGTCGAACCCGAAGGCCTGGAAGATCGTCTGGTCCGCGGCGTCGAGCACGAGGCAGGCGATGATCGCCGGCAGCGGGTACCGCGGGATCAGCAGGGGCAGCAGGAACCGACCCGCGACGACCAGGACGAACACCACGTCTTCCACAGGCCTGATCATGGAGGATCCCGGCGATCCGGGACAGCAGGTCCTGCCGGTCGGGACGCCGCGCGTCCGAGACTCGGCCTCGTGACCGTCGTCGCCGCCCGGTCGACCTCCGCCGTCGTACCCCCTCGGTGGTGACGGCGATCGCCGGCGAGCAGGTGGTGGTCGCGGGCCTTTCGTGGGTCAGCCACCGGTCGGTGGTTGAGGTGCGAGCGGAGCGAGCCTCGAAACCACCCCTACGACGGGAGCACGTCGGCCCGGGCGGCGACCAGGTCGGCCGGGGCGGTGAGCCGCCACGCCTCGAAGACGAGCTCGGCGAGCTCGTCGCGCTCGACCCCCTCGAGGTGGACGACCACCCAGCCGAAGCCCCAGGCGGTGAACTGCACCTCGAAGACGTCCGGTCGCTCGCCGACCAGCGCCAGCTGCTCGGCGATGGTCTGCTTGAGCCCGACGGTGCGGGTCGGCTCCCACAGGTAGCCGAAGACGCGGCTGCCCACGTCGAAGCGCCAGTAGCGGTCATGGTCGGACCGGACGACGTCGGGGAGCTGCTCGACCAGCTCGAGGAAGTCGGAGATCTCGCAGCCGGCCACGAGAGGGAGTCTGGCGTACGACGCCGACGGTCGCCGGGAACGTTGCAGCCACGCCCTGCGTTGAACCCAGTGAGCCCGCTTAGGATGGACTCATTGAGGTGACCCGTCACAGCGACGACACCCCCGGCCTCGAGGAGAGACCAATGCAGAGCAACAACCCGGTGTTCCGTCGTTCGGAGGAGTTCAACTCCTCGAACGCCCACGGCAACCAGACCTACGCCGGCAACGGCTCCGGCTACCAGAACTACGGCCAGCCCGGCTACACCGACCCCGCCACGTGGGGCACCGGCCAGCCGGGCCAGCCCGGCACCCCGGCCCCGGTCGCCACCGGCGGGCCGATGACGATCGACTCGGTCGTCCAGAAGACCGCGATCGCGCTCGGCGTCGTCATCGTGACCGCCGCCATCACCTGGGTGATGAGCCCGGACGTCGACCAGAACACCGACCCGTCGGCGATCAGCGGCCTCATCGCCGCGGCCACGATCGGCTCGCTGCTCGCGTTCGTGCTGTCGCTGGTCAACTCGTTCAAGCGGGTCATCAGCCCCGCGCTCGTGCTGCTCTTCTGCGCGGCCGAGGGCGTCGCGCTGGGTGCGATCAGCAAGGTCTTCAACATGGCCTACCCGGGCGTGGTGATGAGCGCCGTGATCGGCACGTTCGGGGCCTTCGTCGGCACGCTCGCGGTCTACAAGTTCTTCAACATCAAGGTCAGCGACAAGTTCCGCCGGATGGTCTTCGCGGCGGTCCTCGGCGTGGTCGCGATCAGCCTGATGGAGGTCGTGCTGAGCGCCTTCGGCGCTCCGATCGGCTTCTTCGACGACGGCAAGCTCGGCCTGATCTTCGCGATCGTCGGCCTCGCGCTCGGTGTCTTCATGCTGGTCCTCGACTTCGACTTCGTCGAGCAGGGTGTCGCCAACCGGCTCCCCGACCGTGAGGGCTGGCGCGCCGCGTTCGCCATGACGGTCAGCCTGGTCTGGATCTACACCAACCTGCTGCGGATCCTGGCGATCATGCGCGAGTGACGCTCCACGCGTACGACGAGGGGCCCCGGGCACACCGCCCGGGGCCCCTCGTCGTTGCGGAGGCGTACGCCGCGCGCCGGGGCCTTGTCTACCCGCGGCGGCGGGACGGGAGCATGTGCCAGACACTGAGCGCAGCGAAGACGATCGTGTTGAACGCGACGAACGTCGCCAGGTGCAGGAACCAGTCGGTCTCGAGGACCGATGACGGCAGCAGGATCCCCAGGAACGTCACGGCGCGACCTGCCTCTCCACGTAGTTCCACTCCGCGCGTCGGTGCAAGCTGATCTGCACGATCGAGGTGACGAAGCAGGCCTGCAGGAAGACGGCGTACCCGAGCTCGAGGACGATCGGCGCCGCCACGAGCCGTCCCGGCCAGCCGGCGTTCCACGCGGTCACCACCCGCTCCGTGATGAAGATGACGCCGATGGCCGTCCAGAAGGGGACCAGCACGAAGCTGTCGGCGGCGAGCAGGCTGATGCCGGCCATCAGCAGGTAGGAGCCGAGCGCGACGACGCCGTACGCCAGCCCGATCTGCTGTGCCCAGTAGAGCCCGGTCGCGCGCGTGAGCCCGTAGGCGCCGATGTTCTCCAGAGCGCCGCGGTGCCAGCGCAGCCGCTGGCGCCACAACGCCCGCGCGCTCGGCATGATCTCCGTGGTCACCCGGCACTCCGGCGGCGAGTCGAGCCTCGCGCCGAGGGTCTTGAGTGCCAGGGTCAGCTCGTTGTCCTCGGTCAGGGCGAGGGTGTCGTAGACCTCGCCGCGATGGCCCGGCAGGAGGGTGCCCCGCGCTGCCGCGACCGCCTCGAGGGCGCCGGCGCGGATGAGGGCAGCGGTGCCGGTGAGCACGAAGACGCGGCCGGGCCGCCGAAGCACGAGGCGCTGGTAGCGGACGAACTCGTTGCGCTGCAGCTGCCCGATGAGCCCCTCTCCGGGCTCGCCGTCGAAGACCCCGCCGACCGCCATCAGATCCGGGTCGCTCTGGAGCAGTCCCAGTGCCACCTCGATGAAGTTCGAGGACAGCGTCGAGTCAGCGTCCATCACCATGACGACGTCGGAGTCGTCTGTGCTCGGGAGGAGGTCGGCCAGCGCCTGGTTCAAGGCGCCGGCCTTCTTCCGGGTGTTGCCGACCGTCGACCGGACCTCCACCCCGATGTCGTCCACCACTTCGGCGGTGCGGTCGGTGCAGTTGTCGGCGATGACGATCACGCGCGCCGGTGGGGTGGTCTGCGCCCGCAGCGACGCGATCGTGCTGCCGACGATCGCCTCCTCGTTGTGTGCGGGGATGAGCACGGTCAATCGCAGCGGTCGGTCCGGTGTGGGGTGCGGGGCCATCGTCTGCGGCCAGTCGACCGGCGTCTCCAGCGCCGGGATCCGATCGCCGAGTGGTCCGAGCACGCGTCGCCGCAGCCGGACCTGGGCGTCCGAGAGTGGCGCCGGCAGGGGGCGGTCGGGGGACAGCACACGCATGGCAGTGGCGGTCTGGGTCGATGCCATGAACATCAGGACGGCGGCGACCCCCAGCACGATCGCTGGCAGCAGGGTCAGGACCGCGTGCGTCAGGCGCAGGGGGAGCGGGAGGCCCCCCTGCTGCGTCAGGGTGCCGTGCTCATCGGTGAGCGCCATCCGGACCGCGGCCAGGGCGAACGCCCCGGCCAGGATCGCCAGGATCGCGGTCGCCCAGCCGAGAACCGCGGCGCGTCGGCGCCATTCGAGTTGCTGGCGGGTCACCGGCCCAGCCTGTCGCGGGCGGTCGGTGTGGCCATCACCCGAACGGGGTGACTGATCAGCCGGCCGTCGCGTCGTCGACCTGCTCCTCGTGCTCCTCCGGTGTCTCGCCCGCGGTGTCAGGGTGCCGGCGGCGGTGCCGCAGCTCCACCCACAGGCCGCGTACGCCGCGCCGGGAGCCGGCCACCTCGGTGCCGCCGAGCTCCGTGCCGGGCTGGTTGACGGCCTGCAGGGCGGCGTCCGTGATGGGCAGGATCCCCTCGCCGCGGTAGGCCTCGGGCTCGGCCTCGTCGTCGGGACCGAGGCCCAGGGCGGCCAGCGTGGACGGCAGCAGCACCTGGGCGAGGGACCGGTAGCCGTGCGCGGAGGGGTGGAACTGGTCCGGCCCGAAGAGCAGGGCGGGCGCGGTGGCGAACTCCGGTCCGAGGATCGAGGCGAGCGAGACCGTGCGGCCGCCCTCCTCGAGCACGGCGATGGTCTGGGCGGCGGCGAGCCGCCGGGACCAGATCCGGGCCACCTGCTTGAGCGGCGGCATGATCGGCTTGATGGTGCCGAGGTCGGGGCAGGTGCCGACGACCACCGCGACGCCGGCCTCGTGCAGGCGCCGGACGGCGTCCGACAGGTGTCGCACCGAGGCCGGCGGCAGCACCCGGTGGGTCACGTCGTTGGCGCCGATCAGGATGACCGCCACGTCCGGCCCGGTCGGCAGCGCGCGGTCGAGCTGGGCGGCCAGGTCCGACGACCGGGCGCCCACGACCGCGAAGGCCCGCAGGTGCACGCGCCGGTCGGCGCGCTCCGCGACGCCGCTCGCGAGCACGGCCCCGGGGGTCTCCTCGACCCGGGCCACGCCGTAGCCGGCGGCGCTCGAGTCGCCCAGCAGCGCGACCTTGAGCGCGGGTCCGGGCCGGCCCCGGCCGTACCAGCCGGTCGAGTCGGGCGGGTCGCCCTCCGCGTTGCCGATCGTGCGCCGCGCGACCTCGGCCTCGACGCGTAGCACGCCGTACAGGCTCGCGCCGAGCACGGACAGACCGCCGCCGCCGTACGCCGCGGCAGAGGCCAGCTTGCGTGCGGCTCCGGCTTTACCCACGCCCTCACCCTACGGAGCCCTACCAGCGGGTATGCACGGGGTTTACGTCGTGGTGACTCTCGCAACTAGATTGACTCAATGCAGTACGTGAACTCACTCCTCGACCTGATCGGCAACACCCCGCTGCTCAGGCTGTCGAAGTCCACCGGCTCCCTCGAAGGCGCAACGGGACCGATCGTCCTGGCCAAGGTGGAGTACCTCAACCCCGGCGGCTCCGTGAAGGACCGCATCGCCACCCGGATGATCGAGGCCGCCGAGGCGTCCGGCGAGCTCCAGCCGGGCGGCACGATCGTCGAGCCGACGTCGGGCAACACCGGTGTCGGGCTGGCGATGGTGGCGCAGGCGAAGGGCTACAAGTGCGTCTTCGTCTGCCCCGACAAGGTCAGCGAGGACAAGCGCAACGTCCTCAAGGCGTACGGCGCCGAGGTGGTCGTCTGCCCGACCGCCGTCGAGCCCGAGCACCCCGACTCCTACTACAACGTCTCCGACCGGCTCGCCTCGCAGCCGGGCGCCTGGAAGCCCGACCAGTACTCCAACCCGCACAACCCGCGCTCGCACTACGAGAGCACCGGCCCGGAGATCTGGTCGCAGACCGAGGGGCGGATCACGCACTTCGTCGCGGGCGTCGGCACCGGCGGCACCATCAGCGGCACCGGTCGCTACCTCAAGGAGCAGAACCCGTCCGTCCAGGTCGTGGGTGCGGACCCCGCCGGCTCGGTCTACTCCGGCGGCTCCGGCCGTCCGTACCTCGTCGAGGGCGTGGGTGAGGACTTCTGGCCGGACGCCTACGACCGCGACGTCGCCGACCGGATCATCGAGGTCTCCGACGCCGACTCGTTCGCGATGACCCGGCGGCTCGCCCGCGAGGAGGCGCTGCTGGTCGGCGGCTCGTCCGGCATGGCCGTGCACGCCGCGATCCAGCTCGCGCACGAGCTCGAGGGCACGCCCGAGGGCGAGAACGCCGTGATCGTCGTGCTCCTGCCCGACTCGGGCCGCGGCTACCTGACCAAGGTCTTCAACGACGACTGGCTGGGCCAGTACGGCTTCCCGGTCGAGGGCGGCGTCGACGTCCCGGTGCAGAGCGTGGGGGAGGTGCTGCGCGGCAAGGACGGGCGGCTGCCTGACCTCGTGCACACGCACCCGGGCGAGACGATCGCCGAGGCGGTCGCGATCCTGCAGGAGTACAACGTCTCGCAGATGCCCGTCGTCCGCGCCGAGCCGCCGGTCGTGGCCGCCGAGGTCGTCGGTTCGGTCTCCGAGCGGACCCTGCTCGACCTGCTCTTCACCGGCGTCGCCCGCCTCACCGACAGCGTCAGCGAGCACATGTCGCCCCCGCTGCCCTCGATCGGCTCGACCGAGCCGGCCTCCGAGGCGGTCGGCGCGCTCGAGGGGGCCGACGCCCTGCTGGTGCACGAGGACGGCAAGCCGGTGGGCGTGGTCACCCGTCACGACCTGCTGGCCTACCTGGCCCGCGGCTGAGACCACCCGCCGCGCTCGCCTATAGTGAGAACACGTTCTACTTTCGGAGCCAGTTCTCAGGAGTGCAGATGACGGCGACCCCGGCGATCGACGGCTGGTTCACCACCGGCCCGGACCCGACGCTGCTCGGGTCCGGCTGCACGACGTGCGGGACGGTGTTCTTCCCACCGACGAGCGGCTTCTGCGCCAACCCGGCCTGCGCCGGTGAGGAGTTCGAGGAGACCGCTCTCTCTCGCCGCGGGACCGTGTGGTCCTACACGGACGCCCAGTACCAGCCGCCCCCGCCGTACGTCGCGCCCGACCCGTTCGTGCCCTTCGCCCTCGCCGCCGTCGAGCTGCCCGACGGACTCGTCGTGCTCGGCCAGGTGGCCGAGGGGTACGGCGTCGCCGACCTGCACGTCGGCGCCGAGGTGGAGCTCGTGGTCGAGCCGGAGCACGCGTCCGATCAGCTGATCTGGCGCTGGCGCCCCTTGATTTCTGGGCGCGTCACCGAGATGGGCGAGGAGGCCGACCAGTGAGCCGCAACGACGTCGCCGTCGCGGGTGTCGGCATGCACCCGTGGGGCAAGTGGGGCAAGAACTTCGTCGAGTACGGCGTGCACGCGTCGCGGGCGGCGCTCGCCGACTCCGGCATCGCCTGGCAGGACGTCGACCTGATCGTCGGCGGCGAGACGGTCCGCAACGGGTACGGCGGCTACGTCGCCGGCGCGACGTTCGCCCAGGCGCTCGGCTGGAACGGCGCGAAGGTCGCGACGTCGTACGCCGCCTGCGCCACCGGCGCTCAGGCCCTCGACACCGCCCGCGCCCGGATCCTCGCCGGGATGTCCGAGGTCGCGCTGGTCGTCGGCGCCGACACCACCCCGAAGGGCTTCCTCGCGCCCAACGCCGGCGAGCGCTGGACCGACCCGGACTGGCTGCGCTTCCGCCTGCTCGGCATGACCAACCCGGCCTACTTCGCGCTCTACGCGCGCCGCCGGATGGACCTCTACGGCGCCACGCCCGAGGACTTCGCGGCTGTGAAGGTCAAGAACGCCAAGCACGGTCTGGAGAACCCGAACGCGCGCTACCGCAAGGAGGTCAGCGTCGACGACGTGCTGACCAGCGCCGTCGTCTCGGACCCGCTGCACCTGCTCGACATCTGTGCGACCTCCGACGGCGCGGCCGCGGTGGTGCTCTGCTCGACGGAGTACGCCGCCAAGCACGGGATCGGAGGCGGCGTGCGGATCAACGCGATCTCCACGGTCACGCCGACCTTCCCGCAGACGGTCATCGACATGCCGCTGCTGTCGACCGACGCCACCAACGCCGTCTCCGCCCCGGAGCAGACGTTCAAGGAGTCGATCGGCCAGGCGGCGTACGACGAGGCCGGCATCGACCCCGCCGACGTCTCGGTCGCCGAGGTCTACGACCTGTCCACCGCGCTCGAGCTGGACTGGATCGAGGACCTCCAGCTCTGCAAGCGCGGCGAGGCCGAGTCGCTGCTCCGCGCCGGTGACACCACGATCGGCGGCCGGATCCCGGTCAACCCGTCGGGCGGGCTCGCCTGCTTCGGCGAGGCGGTCCCCGCCCAGGCGCTCGCGCAGGTGTGCGAGGTGACCTGGCAGCTGCGGGGCCAGGCGACCGGTCGCCAGGTGGAGGGCGCCCGCGTCGGCATCACCGCCAACCAGGGTCTCTTCGGCCACGGCTCCTCCGTGATCCTCAGCGTCTGAGGCACGCCGTACGGCGGCGGTGGTTTCGAGACGGTTGCTAGCGCAACCTCCTCAACCACCGTGGTCCGGTGGTTGAGGAAGGCGCGCTAGCGCCTGTCTCGAAACCACCCCTGTGGAGGACGATCCCGGGACCGGGTGGCGCGGGTGCACGCTGACCCATGCCCTGGACCTACATCGTGGAGTGCGCCGACGGCTCGTACTACGTCGGCAGCACCTGGGACGTCGAGGGTCGGGTGTGGCAGCACAACAGCCCGGATCTCGGCGCCGTCTACACACGTCGCCGTCAGCCGGTGCGGCTCGTGTGGTCGTGCTGGTGGGACTCGATCGAGGAGGCTCTTCTGTTCGAGAAGCGGGTCCAGGGGTGGAGCCGGAAGAAGCGAGAGGCGCTGATCCGCGGCGACTTCGAGGGACTGCCGGGTCCTGCCAAGCGGCGTACGTCGTCCACGGATCGGTGGTTTCGAGACGGTTGCTAGCGCAACCTCCTCAACCACCGTGCTGCGGTTGTTGGCGCAACCTCCTCAGCCACCGTGCTGCGGTTGTTGGCGCAACCTCCTCAACCGCCGTGGCCCGGTGGTTGAGGAAGGCGCGCTAGCGCCTGTCTCGAAACCACGCGGAACGAGACCCACGCCACGCTGGCGACCCCCTCTCCGGACCCCGATGGCGGGCCCGTTCTGACGCGTTGCAGACTTTGAGAAAAGTTTCACAAGCGTCGGATCGGCGGGACCTTTGGCCCGTTCCGGGGGACCCCCGGCACGGGTGCGGGGAGCAGGGTTCTCCCTAGCGTTGGCCCGGCGCAGTCGATCGCGCAGACGTTCTGGGGAGTGGAGACCACGTGGACAGCATTCTCGACATCGCTCGGTGGCAGTTCGGCATCACGACCGTGTACCACTTCCTCTTCGTGCCGCTGACGATCGGGCTGACACTCCTGGTCGCGGTGATGGAGACGCTGTGGCTGCGCACCAAGAACCCGGACTGGCTCCGGCTCACGCGCTTCTTCGGCAAGCTGATGCTGATCAACTTCGCGATCGGCGTGGTCACCGGCATCGTGCAGGAGTTCCAGTTCGGCATGAACTGGTCCGACTACTCGCGCTTCGTCGGCGACGTCTTCGGGGCTCCGCTCGCGATCGAGGCGCTGCTGGCGTTCTTCCTCGAGTCGACGTTCCTCGGCCTGTGGATCTTCGGCTGGGACAAGCTGCCGCGCGGCCTGCACGCCGGGTGCATGTGGATCGTCCACATCGGCACGCTCTTCAGCAGCTGGTTCATCCTGGCGGCCAACTCCTGGATGCAGCACCCGGTCGGCTACAAGTACAACCCCGACACCGGCCGCGCCGAGCTCACCGACTTCGCGGCGGTGATGTTCAACAAGGTCCAGCTGGTGACCTTCCCGCACGTCATCCTCGCGGCGTACATGACCGCGGCGGCGTTCGTGGTCGGCGTCAGCGCCTGGCTCTACGTACGGCGGGCCGAGGACGACCGGCCGATGTACCGACTGGGCATCCGGCTGGGCGCCTGGGTGGCGCTCGTCGCCGGCCTGGGCGTCGCGGTCAGCGGCGACTTCCAGGGCAAGGTGATGACCGAGGTGCAGCCGATGAAGATGGCGGCCGCGGAGGCGCTCTACAACACCGAGGACTCGTGCGCGCCGTTCTCGATCTTCACGATCGGCACGCCGGACGGGAAGACCGAGAAGTTCGCGGTCACCGTGCCGTGCCTGCTGTCCTTCCTGGCCACCGGCAGCTTCGACGGCAAGGTCGAGGGCATCAACGACCTGCGGGCGCAGTACCAGGAGAAGTACGGCCAGGACCCGGGTGCGCGCTACTACGACCCGTCCGGCAACTACACGCCGATCATCCCGGTGACGTACTGGAGCTTCCGCTACATGATCGGCCTGGGCATGGGCGGCGCGTTCCTCGCCGCGCTGATCCTCTTCCTGACCCGCAAGGGCCGGGCGCCGACGTCGAAGTGGTTCGGCCGGATCGCCGTGGCGACCCCGCTCCTCGTGCTCTTCGCCAACTCGGCGGGCTGGATCTTCACCGAGATGGGCCGGCAGCCGTGGGTGGTCTTCGGCCTGATGAACACCAGCAACGGCGACTCCCCGGGGGTCAGCCCGACCGAGGCGTGGATCTCGCTGGTCACCCTGACGCTGCTGTACGGCGGCCTCGCGGTGATCGAGGTCGGCCTGATCCTGCGGACCATCAAGAAGGGTGCCGCCCCGTTCGAGGAGCCACCGAACCCGACCCTCGGCGGCGGCACCGACGACGAAGACCGCCCGCTGGCGTTCGCCTACTAGGAGAGGAGAGACGACATGGATCTCACCACCGTCTGGTTCATCCTGATCGCCGTCCTCTGGATCGGCTACTTCACCCTGGAGGGCTTCGACTTCGGCGTCGGCATGCTGCTCCCGGTGCTCGCCCGCGACGACCGCGAGCGGCGCCAGATGATCAACACGATCGGCCCGGTCTGGGACGGCAACGAGGTCTGGGTGCTGACCGCCGGCGGCGCGACCTTCGCGGCCTTCCCGGAGTGGTACGCCACCCTCTTCAGCGGGTTCTACCTGCCGCTGCTGCTGATCCTGGTTGCCCTGATCGTCCGCGGCCTGGCCTTCGAGTACCGCCACCAGCGCCCCGAAGCCGCCTGGCACTCGTGGTGGGACCGGGCGATCATCGTCGGCTCCTACGTGCCCGCCTTCCTGTGGGGCGTCGCGTTCGCCAACATCGTGCGGGGCGTGCCGATCGACGAGACGAAGGACTTCACCGGCACGATCTTCACGCTGCTCAACCCAGTCGGGCTGCTCGGTGGCCTGGTGACGCTCTTCCTCTTCCTGACCCACGGCGCGATGTTCGTGGCGCTCAAGACCGACGGTGACATCCGGCACCGCGCCCGGGCGCTCTCGGTGAAGCTCGGCCTGGTGGCCGCGGTCGTCGCCGTGGTGTTCCTGGTCTGGGCCCAGCTCCACACCGGCAACGGCTGGTCGGCGGTCCTCTTCGTCGTCGGAGCGCTGGCGCTGGTGGCCGGCATCGCCGCGGCGTACGCCGGGCGCGAGGGCTGGGGCTTCATCGGCACGTTCGTCTGCATCGCGCTCGCGGTCGCGGGTCTCTTCGTGGCGCTGTTCCCCGACGTGATGCCGTCGACGACCGACCCGGCGTTCTCGCTGACGACGACCAACGCGGCGGCGACGGCGTACACGCTCAAGCTGATGACCATCGTCGCGGCGATCTTCACGCCGCTGGTGCTCGGCTACCAGGCCTGGACGTACTGGATCTTCCGGAAGCGGATCTCGATCCACCACATCCCGGAGGCCGAGCTCGAGGGCGCCCACTAGTGCGACCCACCGATCCCGCCGTACGCCAGCAGCTCGCGCCTGCGCGGCGCGAGCTCGCCGTCGTGCTGGTCGCGGGAGGGGTGGGCAGCCTGCTCCTGGTCGGCCAGGCCTGGGCGGTCACCGAGCTGGTGCTCGCCGCGCTCGACGACGGGGCGGTCTGGCCCTGGGCCCTCGTCGTCGTCGGGGTCTTCGCCGCCCGGTCGGCGGTCGGGTGGACGACCGACACGATGGCGGCCCGGGCGGCTGCTGTCGTCGGCTCCGACGTACGACGTCGGGTGGTCGGCGCGATCCTGCGCGACGGCGGCGCGGGCCGCTCGACGGGAGAGCTCGCCACCCTCGCGACTCGGGGCGCGACGGCCGCCGAGCCCTACCTGACCCGCTACGTCCCGGCGCTGGCGCTCGCCGGCGTGCTGCCGGTCGTGACGCTGCTGGCGATCGCGACCCAGGACCCGATGAGCGCGCTGATCGTGCTGGTCACGCTGCCGCTGATCCCGGTGTTCGGGATCCTGGTCGGCCTGGCGACGCGGGACCGCGCGCGCCTGCAGTGGCGGGCGTTCGAGTCCCTGTCGGGCCACTTCCTCGACGTGATGCGCGGGCTGCCCACGCTGGTGGCGTTCCGGCGAGCCGAGGCGCAGTCGTCGACGATCCGATCGATCACCGAGCGCTACCGGCGGCGCACGGTGCACACGCTGCAGGTCGCGTTCGCCTCGTCGGCCGTGCTGGAGCTGGTGGCGACGCTGTCGGTCGCGCTGGTCGCGGTCACGGTCGGCATCCGGCTCTCCCACGGCGACCTCGACCTCGAGACGGCCCTGGTCGTCCTGCTGCTCGCGCCGGAGGCGTACTGGCCGCTGCGCCGCGTCGGTGCCGAGTTCCACGCCGCGGCCGAGGGGGTCGCCACGTTCGAGGCCGCCAGCGAGCTGGTCGACGCCGACGACCCGACCCCGCACCGGCGGCCCGGGTCGATGCGGCTCGAGCACGTCTCGGTGCTGCGGCCCGGCCGCGCCGTACCCGCCCTCGACGACGTGAGCGTCGCGGTCCCCGACCGCGGGGTGCTGGCGATCACCGGCCCGTCCGGCTGCGGCAAGTCGACCCTGCTGGCCGTCCTGGCCGGGCTCCTCGAGCCCACCTCCGGCACCGTCCACGGCCCGACCCGCGACCGGATCGCGTGGCTGCCGCAGCGGCCGGTCTTCGTCGCCGGGACGGTCGCCGACAACCTGAGGCTGGCCGCCCCGGACGCCGACGACGACCGGCTGCGCTCGGCGCTCGCCGCCGTCGCGCTGCCGGTCGGGCTCGACACGGTGCTCGGTGAGGACGGCACCACCCTGTCCGCCGGGGAACGCGCCCGGCTCGCCCTGGCTCGGGTCGTGCTGGCGGAGCGCCCGTACGTCCTGCTCGACGAGCCGACCGCCCACCTGGACACCGACACCGAGCGCGTCATCGTCGAGACCGTCCGCGAGCTCGGCCGGCGCTCCGCCGTCGTGGTCGTCGCGCACCGCCCCGCGCTGGTCGCGGTGGCCGACCGGGTCGTGACGCTGCCGGTGCCCACCGCGGTGCTGCCCGTGCGGGCGGCGTCGGTCGCCGCCCGGCCGACGCCGCCGGAGGAGCCGGCCGACGGGCGCCGCCACGGGCTCGTGCTGCCCACCGTGCTCGGCGGCCTCGCCTCTGCGTCGGGCGTCGCC
The DNA here is from genome assembly GCF_001425175.1 of Nocardioides sp. Root1257. Lineage (GTDB taxonomy): Bacteria > Actinomycetota > Actinomycetes > Propionibacteriales > Nocardioidaceae > Nocardioides. The sequence goes on from NZ_LMDV01000008.1 coordinate 671,678, forward strand.
CTCACGGCGACCGCCGGATGGCTGATCGTCAAGGCGTCGTACGAGCCCGCGATCCTGACCCTGCTCGTCGCGATCGTGGCCGTGCGCACGTTCGGCATCGCCCGGCCGGTGTTGCGGTACGCCGAGCGGCTCCGCTCCCACGACGTCGTGCTCCGGATGCTCGCCGACCGCCGGGTCGCGGTGTACGACGCGGTCGTGCCGCTCACGCCCGGCGCGCTCGGCCGTCGGCGCGGGGACGTGCTGGCCGCCGTCGTCGACGACGTCGACGCCGTGATGGACCGCGAGCTGCGGGTCCGGATGCCGGTGAGCGGGTTCGTCATCACGGCCGCGATCGCGGTCGCCTTCGCTGCGTTCGCGGCGCCCGTCGTGGTGCCCGTGCTGCTCGGTCTGTGCGCCGCCGCCGCTGCGGCGTTCGTGCTCGCCCGCACCGGCGCCGCGCGCGCCGAGCGGGCGGCCGTCGACACCCGCGCCCGCCTGTCGGACGCGGTCGTCGAGGCCACCCAGACCGCCGGCGAGCTGGCGATGTGGCAGGCCGAGGGCCGAACCCTCGACGCGGTCTCCGCGCTGAGCGACCGGCTCGGTCGCCGTACGGTCGCCGCGGCCACGTGGCTCGCCAGCGGCCGCGCGCTGGTGCTCGCCTGCTCGGGCCTGGCGGTCGCGGCCTCGGCCCTGCTGCTGCCGGGAGTCGTCGGCGGGCCGATGCTGGCCCTGCTGGTGCTGCTCCCGCTCGCGCTCGGCGAGGTCGCGTCGTCGCTGGCCGACGCCGGCGCGCTGGCCGCCCGCACGCGGGCTGCCGAGGACCGGCTCGCCGCACTCGCCTCGCGGGTGCCCGCGGTCGCTCCGCCGGTCGCACCGGTGGCACCGGCCGGAGCCGACCTGGAGGTCGACGGCGTCAGCGCCGCCTGGGACGACCGGGTGGTCCTCGAGTCGCTCTCGCTCACGTTGGCGCCCGGCGACCGGGTCGCCGTCGTCGGCCCGACGGGGTCCGGCAAGAGCACGCTCGCCGCGCTGCTGCTGCGCTTCGTCGACCCGGTGCGCGGCGGCGTACGGCTCGGCGGCCGGCCGCTGCCCGAGATCGCCCTGGACGACGTACGCCGCACCGTCGGCCTCGTGGACGACGACCCCCACGTCTTCGCCACGACCCTGGTCGAGAACGTGCGCCTCGCCCGTCCCGCCGCCACCGACGCCGAGGTCGACGCGGCCCTGCGCGCGGCGCGTCTGGGGGAGTGGCTGGACTCGCTGCCCGACGGCCTCGACAGCTGGCTCGGCGACGGCCACGCCCAGGTCTCCGGCGGCGAGCGCGCTCGGATCGCGATCGCGCGCTCGCTGCTCGCCGACCAGCCCGTCCTGGTGCTCGACGAGCCCGCCGCACACCTCGACGGCGCGACCGCCGACGAGCTCGCCGCCGAGGTCCTCGGCGGCGACCGCGCCCGCACGGTCGTCTGGATCACCCACGCCGACGCCGGCCTCGACCGTGTCGATCGGGTGGTCAGCCTCGGCTGAGCGGGACGTCATACGGACGGAGCATCCGCTTGCTCCATCCGTATGACCTCCCGCGCCGCGACCTCCGCCGGAAGTCGGGACCTTCGGCCCCCGCGCACAGGTCCGGTGCGCTGATAGGAATGAGGCATGGAGTCCCGCACGGTCCGCGTCTACCTGCTCGACGACCACGAGGTGGTGCGGCAGGGACTGAGGGCGCTGCTCGAGAGCCACGACGACATCGAGGTCGTGGGGGAGTCCGGGTCGGCGGTGGACGCGGCCCACCGGATCCCGGCCCTGCGTCCGGACGTGGCGGTCCTCGACGCGCGGCTGCCGGACGGCTCGGGGATCGAGGTGTGCCGCACGGTGCGTGCGGTGGACCCGAGCATCCGCGGGCTGATCCTGACGTCCTACGACGACGACGAGGCGTTGTTCGCGGCGATCATGGCCGGGGCGTCGGGCTACGTGCTCAAGCAGGTCCGCGGCTCCGACCTGGTCGACGCGGTCCGCCAGGTCGCGGCAGGGAACTCGCTGATCGACCCGAGCATGACGGCCACGGTGCTCGAGCGGGTGCGACACCCGGAGACGGTGGCGCCGGAGCTCGCCGAGCTGACCGAGCAGGAGCGCAAGCTGCTCGCCCTGATCGCGGAGGGCCTGACCAACCGGCAGATCGGCGAGCGGATGTTCCTCGCCGAGAAGACCGTGAAGAACTACGTGTCCAGCATCCTCGCCAAGCTCGGGCTGGAGCGGCGTACCCAGGCCGCGGTGCTCGCCAGCCGCCTCCTCGGCTAGGTCGACGCCCTAGGCCGGCAGCGGCACCCGCCAGACGAACGACGTGCCGCGCGGCGCTCGCGGCGTCACCTCCAGCGAGCCGCCCAGGGCGGCGGCCCGACGACGGGCGTTGCGCAGCCCGCTCTCGACAGTCCCCGGTCCCAGGCCCACCCCGTCGTCGACGACCGAGAGTCGGACCTCGGTGCCGTCGACGGCGAGCTCGACCTCGCCGTGGTCGGCTGACGCATGCCGGGCCAGGTTGGACAGCGCCTCGCGCAGCACCGGGAGCAGCTGCTCGCGGATCTCGGGAGGGACGACGGTGTCGACGGGGCCCACGGTGCGCACGACCGGGTCGAAGTCCAGCAGCGGTGCGTACTCCCGCGCCAGGTCGCGGAGGTCGGCACGCAGCGACGGCCGACCGGCGGTCTGCTGGAGCTCGAAGATGGTGCCGCGGATGTCGCGGATCGTGCCGTCGAGGGAGTCGACGGCGCTGCGGACGATCTCGGCGACGTCCGGGTCGGTCGCGGTCGCCTCGGCGCGCTGGAGCTGGAGACCCGTGGCGAACAGCCGCTGGATGACGAGATCGTGGAGGTCGCGCGCGATCCGCTCGCGGTCCGAGGTGACGGCCAGCTCGGCGCGGTCGTCGACGCCCTGGGCCCGGTCGAGCGAGAGCGCGGCGTGCTCGGCGAACGACACGAACAGCTCGCGGTCCTCCACCGGCATCGGGGAGCTGCCGGGCGGGTGGAACGCGACGAGCAGGCCGCCGCCGGCCAGGTGCGTGCGCAGGGGTACGACGAACGCGTCGTACCCCTCCACGGCGAGCTCGACCGGCTCGCCGGCCTGCGCGATGGCCGGGTCGTCGATGATGCGGCGCAGCGCGGCGTAGACCCCTTCGACGTCGTCGGGGCGGGCCACCGCGAGCTGGGGACCGCCACCCTCCCGGCTCGTGGTCGCGGCCACCGCGGGCGCCCGGGCCACGCTGCGGGCCGCGCGGGCGACCTCGCGCACCGCGCGGTCGAACGCGACCGGCGGCTGCACCGACGCGTCGAGGTCGGCCGCCGCCTCGAGCCACTGGCGACGGCGCTCGCTGAGCCCGTAGGCGCGGGCGTTGTCGATCACGAAGCCGGCCGTGTCGGAGAGCGCCTCGACGAGCAGCTGGTCCTCGCGGGTGAACGACCGCCCGTCGGCCTTCTCGGTCAGGTAGAGGTTGCCGAAGACGGTGCCGCGGATCCGGACGGGTACGCCGAGGAAGCTGTGCATCGCCGGGTGGTGGGCCGGGAAGCCGGTCGCGTCGGGGTGCTGGGTCAGGTCGTCGAGCCGGATCGGCTCCGGGTGCCGGATCAGCAGGCCGAGGATCCCCCGGCCGTGCGGCAGGTCGCCGATGAGCACCCGGTCGTCGTCGGAGATCCCGGTCGTCACGAACTCGACCAGCAGCGCGTCGTTGCCGATCACCCCGAGCGCGCCGTACCGGGCGTCGGTCAGCCGGGTGGCGGCCTCGACGATGCGCGACAGCACGCTGTGCAGGTCGAGGTCCGAGGAGATCGCGGCGACGGCGTCGAGCAGCGCCTGCGTCGACTCGGGCAGGCGGGACGGGTGGGTCACGCGGCCAGTCTCTCGCAGCGTGGGTCAGACGGCGCGGCGGACGGTGAGGGTGTCCAGCGGGTCCCACCCGGTCCCGACCTGACGGCCGCTGAGCTCGGTCCACGGCAGCCGGAGGTAGAGGTTGCGACTGCCGCCCGCCCAGGGTCGCGGCTCCCAGGTGGTGCGGATCCGCTCCAGCTCGACCGGGTCGGTGACGACGTCGGCACGCCCGCGGGCCACGACGCTCCACCCGCGCCAGCGGTCGTGGTCGAACCAGTCGACCTCGAACGCGAGCACGCTGCCGCGCCCGTACGTCCCGAGCACGCTGTACGGCGAGGTGCGCATGACCACCGCGCTGCCGACCACCGAGTAGTTGACCGGCACCAGGTGCGGGCCGTCGGGCGAGGACAGGGCGACGCGACCGGCGACGCCGGCGCGCAACAGGTGCTCGCACTGGTCGGGGCTGAGGTCGAGGGTCTCGTTCACGAGTGCCTCCCACGGTCGGTTGTCTTCGGACCATGGTCGGTCGCGGAGCCGTGGGTGGGCAGGGCCGATGGTCCCGACACCAGGGGCCTTCGGCGCTACTGACCGCTGCCGTCGAGGAGCAGCGTGGAGCCATGGAGAACACACTCATCCCGCCGGGGACCGTGGTCGTGGGCATCGACGGATCGCCGTCCTCCGACCGGGCGCTGGACTGGGCGATCGACCACGCCACCCGCGAGCGACGGCAGCTGACCCTGGCCCACGCCGACGACTCGCTGCGGGGGGACCACCGACTGCTGGCGCACGCCCGGGAGTGCATCGCCGAGAGCGCCCCCGACCTCGTGGTCAACGAGTCCCTCTGGACCACCGACCCCCGCACCATGCTGCTCGACCTCGCCGAGGACGCGCACGTGCTGGTGGTCGGCTCGCGTGGCCGCGGGCCGGTCGCGAGCCTGGTCCTCGGCTCGGTCAGCGCCGCCGTCGTCCGGCACGCGCCGTGCCCTGTCGTCGTGGTGCGACCCGGCCACCGGGGGCTGGTCCGCAACGGCGTCGTCGTCGGCGCGGACGCGAGCCCGTCGTCGCGGGCGACCGTGGAGTTCGCCTACCGGCAGGCCTCGCTGCGCCGGCTGCCGCTGACGATCCTGCACTGCACCTGGGGTGCGCTGCCGGGCACCAGCGGGGACGACCTGCGACTGCCCGCCGCCGAGCCGCTCAGCGGTCTCGCGGAAAAGTTCCCCGACGTCCGAGCGCGGCTCGAGGTCGTCCACGGCACCCCGGACGTCGAGCTGGCCGACGCCTCGGCACGGATGGACCTCGTCGTGGTCGGCGCGCACCACGGCAGCCGGCTGTCCTCGGTGGTGGACGGGTCGGTCGCCCAGTCCGTCGTCGAGCACGCGTCCTGCCCGGTCGCCGTCGTACCCATCGCCGGACCGTCCGCGGGGTGAGTCGGCGATGGACGCGGTCCGCACGATCATGTCGCCCTTCGACGGCCCGCCTCCCCGTGCGGACCACACGCCGTTGCGGCCCGGCGACGCGATCCGGCGCGCGGTGGAGGTCATGCTCGGCGACCTCGTCGACGAGCTGCTGGTCGCGGACGACGCCGGCACGGTGGTGGGGATGGTGACCTGGTCGGACGTCGTCGCCTGGGCGATCGCGCAGCAGCTCAGCGCCCCTGAGCCCTAGTCTCCCTGCATGTCCTACGTCCTGGTGGACCGCCCCGACCCGGCCGTCGCCGTGGTCACCCTGAACCGCCCCGAGCGGATGAACGCCATGTCGTACGACGTGATGGTGCCCTTCCGCGACACCCTTCTCGAGCTGGGTCAGGACAACACGGTCCGCGCCGTGGTCGTGACGGGCGCGGGCTCCGGGTTCTGCTCGGGCGCCGACCAGGAGTCGGCTGGGGTGCCGCCGGGCGTCGCCGGGCTGACCCGGCCGACGTACGCGCTGCGTGCGATGGAGGTGCTCGAGGACGTCGTGCTCACGATCCGCCGGCTGCACCAGCCGGTGGTCGCGGCCGTCAACGGTGCGGCGATCGGTGGCGGGCTCTGCCTCGCCCTGGCCTGCGACCTGCGGGTCGCGGCGCCTGCGGCGTACTTCCGCGCGGCCGGCATCAACAACGGCCTGACCGCGAGCGAGCTCGGACTGTCCTTCCTGCTGCCGCGAGCGGTCGGTTCCACCCGGGCCGCCGACATCATGCTCACCGGCCGCGACGTGTCCGCCGAGGAGGCCGAGCGGATCGGGCTGGTCTCGTCCGTGGTGCCGGACGTCGTCGGCGCAGCCGTCGAGATCGGGCAGCGGATCGCGGGGTTCTCGCAGCCGGGCATCGAGCTCACGAAGCGGTCCCTGCACGCAGGGCAGTCCGCGACGTCGATGGAGACCTACCTGTCGTCGGAGGGCATCGGGCAGCTCTACCTGCGGATGCTGACCGGCAACTTCGAGGAGGCCACCGCCGCCCGCAAGCAGGGCCGGGCGCCGGTCTTCAGGGACGAGCGCTGAGGGTCATGAGCAGCAGCGGCGGGTGCTCGGCGCCGAGGAACGCCGGCCGGGCCTCGCCGATCGTGCTCCACCCGCGGTGCCGGTAGACCGCCAGCGCGCGGTCGTGGGCCGGCACGACGTCCAGCACCGGCTCGCGTCCGGACTCCCGGATCCAGTCGACCGCCGTGTCGAGCAGGCGCCCCCCGACGCCTGCGCCGAGCGCGTCCTCGGCGACGAACAGCACCGCGATCTCGGCCAGGTGCTCCGTGCCGAGCAGCACCACGAACTGCTCGCCGAGCTCACCGTCGAGCCGTCCGGCCGACACGTGCCCGGCCACCCTCCCGTCGATCTCGGCCACCCACGAGGCGAGCTCGGTCGGCCGGACGATGAAGTCCTCGACGGGGAAGGGGAGCGGCCACCGGACGGGGTAGTGCGACGACGCCTGCTGGCCGGCCAGGACCTCGCAGAGCACCGGCACGTCCTCGGGTCGCCGCGCGCGGACCACGACACTCACGCGAAGTCGCCGTCGACGTAGACCCAACGGCCGGCGCGCTGCTCGAAGCGGCTGCGCTCGTGCTGCTCCCCGGGCACGCCGCCGATCTCGTACGCCGCCGCGAACTCCACCCAGTCCTCGCCGGCACCGAGGATCGTGAGGCCGGTCCAGGTGCGTCCGGGGTCCGGCGCGATGTCGTCGGGCCGGGTCCGCGGGTGCCAGGTCCGGAAGACGTAGTCGGTGTCGCCCACGGCGTACGCCGCGTAGCGCGAGCGCATCAGCTCCTCGGCGGTCTCCGCCGGCGCCGCCCCGCGGTGCAGGCGACCGCAGCACGCGTCGTACGACGCGCCGCTGCCGCACGGGCAGGTCTGCTGGAGGGGTGCCACGGTCACAGAGTAGTAACCGGAGACGGGTCCCGCTTCTTGCGTGCCGGGCGTAGCGTGATTGCGTGACCTCCGCACCCACGATTTCGACGGTCGGCGAGCTCCGCGCCTCCGGCCACGTCCAGAAGCACCTCCGCCAGGAGATCCGCGACAACCTGCTCGACGCCCTCCGCGAGGGCCGCGACCCGTGGCCGGGGCTGCACGGCTTCGAGGACACCGTCATCCCGCAGCTCGAGCGCGCGCTGATCGCCGGCCACGACATCGTGCTGCTCGGCGAGCGCGGCCAGGGCAAGACCCGGCTGCTGCGCACCATGGTCGGCCTGCTCGACGAGTGGACGCCGGTGATCTCCGGGTCCGAGCTCGGCGAGCACCCCTACGACCCGATCACGCACGCCTCCCAGGCCGCGGCCGCGACGTACGGCGACGACCTGCGCATCTCGTGGAAGCACCGCGACGAGCGGTACGCCGAGAAGCTGGCCACTCCCGACACCTCCGTCGCCGACCTGATCGGCGACGTGGACCCGATGAAGGTCGCCGAGGGCCGGTCGCTGGGCGACCCGGAGACGATCCACTTCGGCCTGATCCCGCGCAGCCACCGCGGCATCGTCGCGATCAACGAGCTGCCCGACCTCGCCGAGCGGATCCAGGTCGCGATGCTCAACGTGATGGAGGAGCGCGACATCCAGATCCGCGGCTACGTGCTGCGGCTGCCCCTCGACGTGCTCGTGGTCGCGAGCGCCAACCCCGAGGACTACACCAACCGCGGCCGCATCATCACCCCGCTCAAGGACCGCTTCGGTGCCGAGATCCGCACCCACTACCCGACCGTGCTCGAGGACGAGGTCGCGGTGATCCGGCAGGAGGCCGAGCTGGTCGCCGACGTGCCGGACTACCTGATCGAGGTGCTGGCGCGCTTCACCCGCAACCTGCGCGAGTCGAGCTCGGTCGACCAGCGCTCGGGTGTGTCCGCGCGCTTCTCGATCGCCGGCGCCGAGACGATCGCGGCGGCGGCGCTGCACCGCGCCACGGTGCAGGGCGAGCCCGAGGCGGTCGCCCGGGTGGTCGACCTCGAGACCGCCGTCGACGTGCTCGGGGGCAAGATCGAGTTCGAGAGCGGCGAGGAGGGCCGCGAGGCCGAGGTGCTCACCCACCTGCTCCGCACCGCCACCGCCGAGACCGTGCGCCACCACTTCCGGGGCATCGACTTCGGGCTGCTGGTCGACGCCATCGAGTCGGGCGCGATGGTCACCACCGGCGAGCAGGTCACCGCCCGCGACTTCCTCACCGGGCTGCCGGTGCTGGGCGAGTCGGAGCTGTACGACGACGTCTGCGACCGGCTCGGTGCGACCACCGACGGCGCGCGTGCCGGCGCGATCGAGCTCGCGCTCGAGGGGCTCTACCTGGCGCGCAAGATCGGCAAGGACACCGACGGATCCGAGACCATCTATGGCTGAGCTGCACGTCGACGTGCGGGTGGCCGCCGGCTCACGGGTCGGCGACCTGAGCCCGGCGTACGTGATCCCGCACCCGTGGACCGACGGCGGGATCGCCGTCGAGGGCGGCGGCACCGGCGCCCACCTGCTGCTGACAGCGGTCGCGTGCTGCGTGCTCAACGACGTCTTCCGCGAGGCGGAGCCGGGCATCCCGGTCGACGGGGTGCTGGTCGGCGCGAGCGGCGACTTCGACTCGGAGACCTGGTCGACGACCGCCATCGACTACGACGTGTCGATCGACTCGCCCGAGGCGGGAGACGTGATCGCCCGCCTGCTGGAGACGGTGGAGATCGTCGCGGAGATCCCGCGGGTGGTCCGCGGCGACGTCACGGTGAGCCGGCGATGAAGGACCGCACGCGGTTCAAGAGATACGACGGCGGCGACCCGCTCGCCGCACCGGTCGACCTGGCCGAGGCGCTGGACGCGATCGGCGAGGACGTGATGGCGGGCTACTCGCCCGAACGGGCGATGCGCGAGTTCCTGCGCCGTGGCGGCCGCGACCAGAGCGGCCTCGACGACCTGGCCCGCCGGGTCGCGGAGCGGCGTCGCGAGCTGACCCAGCGGCACAACCTCGACGGCACCCTCCAGGAGGTCCGCGAGCTGCTCGACAAGGCGGTGCTCGAGGAGCGCAAGCAGCTGGCCCGCGACGCCATGATGGACGACGGCGACCGGACCCTGCGCGAGATGCAGCTCGACAACCTCTCGCCCAACACGTCGGCGGCGGTGAGCGAGCTGTCGTCGTACGACTGGCAGAGCAGCGAGGCCCGCGAGGCCTACGAGCAGATCAAGGACCTGCTCGGCCGCGAGCTGCTCGACCAGCGGTTCGCCGGCATGAAGCAGGCGCTCGAGAACGCGACCGACGAGGACCGGGCCGCCGTCAACGAGATGCTCGGCGACCTCAACGACCTGCTCGAGAAGCACCGGATGGGTGACGACACCCAGCAGGACTTCGACGAGTTCATGGACAAGCACGGCGACTACTTCCCGGAGAACCCGCAGAACATCGACGAGCTGCTCGAGTCGCTGGCGCAGCGCTCGGCGGCCGCGCAGCGGATGCTCAACTCGATGTCGCCCGAGCAGCGCCAGGAGCTGATGGAGCTGTCGGCGGGAGCGTTCGGCTCACCGGAGCTGATGAACGCGCTCGGCCGGCTCGACGACAACCTCCAGTCGCTGCGGCCCGACCTCGACTGGGGCGGGTCGGAGCAGATGGGCGGCGAGGAGGGCCTGGGCCTGGGCGACGGAACCGGCGTCTTCCAGGACCTCGCCGACCTCGACCAGCTCGCCGACCAGCTGTCGCAGGGGTACGGCGGCGCTCGGATGGACGACCTCGACCTCGACAAGCTCGCCCGTCAGCTCGGCGACGAGGCCGCCGTCGACGCCCGGACCCTGCAGCAGCTCGAGAGGGCGCTGCGCGACTCGGGCACCCTCAAGCGCGGCTCGGACGGGCAGCTCCGGCTGACCCCGAAGGCGATGCGCCAGCTCGGCAAGGCACTGCTCCGCGACGTCGCCGAGCGGATGTCCGGTCGGCAGGGCAACCGCGAGCTCCAGCGGGCCGGTGCTGCAGGGGACCTGTCCGGCGCGACCCGCCAGTGGGCGTTCGGCGACACCGAGCCGTGGCACGTGCCGCGCACGATGCTCAACGGCGTGCTCCGTCGTGCGGGGGACCCGACCGGGCCTCGGCTGTCGATCGACGACGTGGAGGTCCAGGAGACCGAGGCGCGCACGCAGGCCTGCGTCGCCCTGCTCGTCGACACGTCGTTCTCGATGGCGATGGACGGTCGCTGGGTGCCGATGAAGCGCACCGCGCTCGCGCTGCACACGCTGATCAAGTCGCGCTTCCGCGGCGACGACCTGCAGCTGATCGCGTTCGGCCGGCACGCCGAGGTGATGGACATCGAGCAGCTCACCGCGCTCGACGCGATGTGGGACAAGGGCACCAACCTGCACCACGCGCTGCTGCTCGCCAACCGGCACTTCCGGAAGCACCCGAACGCCCAGCCGGTGCTGCTCATCGTCACCGACGGCGAGCCGACCTCCCACCTGGAGCCCGACGGCGAGGTCTACTTCTCCTACCCGCCGCACCCGTTGACGGTGGCCTACGCCGTCCGCGAGCTCGACAACGCCCGGCGGCTCGGCGCACAGACGACGTTCTTCCGCCTCGGCGAGGACCCGGGCCTGGCCCGCTTCATCGAGCAGATGGCGGACCGTGTCGAGGGCCGCGTCATCGCCCCGGAGCTCGACGACCTCGGCGCTGCCGTGGTCGGCTCCTACCTCGGCTCGCGCCGCGGCGGCAGTCGGGGCGGCTCCGCCGAGGACGGGCCCTACCGCTCGGGTGGCTACGGTGGCTGGTTCGGTGGCGGTCGCGGCTTCTGGGTGGGTGACTAGGCCCGACCCCGGTGGTCGAGGAAGGCGCGGTACGCCGTACCCGGTGGTTGAGGAAGGCGCGCTAGCGCCTGTCTCGAAACCCCCGCAACCCACGCGCCGACGTGAGCCCCCTCAGCAGACAGCGGGGAACATCTGGTGCACCGGGTGGGTCAGATCTTCCCCGCTGTCCGCGAGTCCGGACGACCGGCCTCGTCATCGACGCCGTGCCACGCTGATCCCATGAGCCGTGAGTCCATCGCCGAGATCGCCCTGGTCCTCGCCGACGTCGTGGAGCTGGGGCAGTCGCTCGACGACACCCGTGACGACAACGCCCGGATCGTCGAGCTCGAGGTCGGTCGGGTGCTCGAGCACGGCGCGATCACGATCACGGAGACCCAGGACGGCCAGGTCGAGGTGAACCCGTCGCTGCTCGTCTCCGGCGCCAGCCGCCTCGTCGTCGCGGTGCTGGGTGCCGCCGCCGAGCTCGGCCTCGACCCGGCGGAGGTGCTGGCGCGCGCGAAGGACTCGCTCCGACGCTAGCGAGGGCGGCCTACTCGTGCCGCCCCGGTCGCCACTCGCTGAGCGGGCGGCGCTCCCAGTTGGCGCAGGGCTTGGTCGACGTACGACCGACGCCCGCGCAGTCCGGCATCTCGTCGGGCTCGGACAGCTCGTCGGTCATCAGGTCACGGATGAGCAGGCCGCGCTCCATGCGGTAGCCGTTGCGCGTGACGTGGCAGTCGCAGTAGACGCCGATGCGGGTCAGCCGCGCCTCGAGTGCGCTCGCGGTCGGCGACTTCACGTCGCGGAACCACTGCGACCACACGAGGGTGCCGTCGCAGCCGACCGCCTCGACCCGGCGCGAGACGAAGCAGGCGAGACACTCGTAGAGGCCCGGCTCGCTGCCGGGGTCCGCGATCATCTTCAGGTAGAGCTCGGCCTCGTCGGCCACCGACATCTCGGGCATGGCAGATGTCTACCGGTGCCCACCGACACAGGCCCGGCGCGGCAGGATGGGGGCCGTGGATGCCACCGTGCTCGTCGTCAACGTCCTGGGCTGGCTCGGGATGGCCCTGCTGATCGGCGCGTACGCGCTCGTCACCGCGTCCCGCATCCACGCGACGGGGCTGGTGTTCCAGCTGATGAACCTCTTCGGCGGCGGCTTCCTGATGGTCAACTCGGCCTACTACGGCGCGTGGCCGTCCGCCGTCCTCAACCTGGTCTGGGTGGGGATCGGCACGGTCGGCCTGGCCCGGGCAGCAGTCGGTCGACGCGGGACCATCGGCCCTGGTGCAGGCGCGGCGGACCTCGGACGCTGAGGCCATGACCACGGCATCCGTTCGGCTGTACTGGCTGCCGCTGGGCGCGGGCGGCCGGTCGGTGTGGTGGAACGGCCGGGTGCTGGAGGCGGTCGCCGCCCGGGTCCAGGGCCGTCCTCGATGCGATCTCGTTCACGCCGCGCTCGAGGTGCGGGTGGGGGACGAGCGCTGGACGATCGAGATGGCGCCGGCGTGGAGCGCCGGGTCGCGCGGCGCGGTCAGCGGGCCGGTCGGCCTCCGCGCCCTCGGACGGTCCGCCCTGTTCCGCTACGAGGTCCGGCTGTGGGCGGACGGCACGATCCCCGACATCGGCGAGGCGATCGGATCACCGACGTACGTCGGCACGAACGCCGTCCGGGCCCGACGGCTGCTCGCCGCCGCGAATCGGGTGCCGGCGCTGACCTGGGGTCGTGACGAGCTGGGCCTCGGCGACATCTGGACGTCGAACTCCGTCATCTCCTGGCTGCTCGTCGTCAGCGGCCACGACACCGACGACCTCGAGGTCCCTCCCGGTGGTCGTGCGCCAGGCTGGGTGGCCGGGCTCCGGCTCGGCCGCTCAGAGCGGGTGCAGCAGGGCGGCGAGCTCCTCCACGCCGTCGACGAGGCGGGTGCCGGGGCGGGCCCAGGCGGCGTTGGCGTCGACGGCGTGCACGGGCACGCCGGCGGGCAGCACCCCTGAGGCGACGAGGTCGTCGGCGAGCGACTGGGCGCCGGGCAGGTCGTACCCGCAGGGTGCGCACACGATCACCTCGGGCGAGGCCTCGTGCACGGACTCCCAGAGGACGCGCTCCGACTTCGCGCCGGGCTTGCCGAGCAGCGGCTGGCCGCCGGCGGCCGTGATCATCTCGGGCACCCAGTGTCCCGGCGCGTACGGCGGGTCGGTCCACTCGAGCAGCATCACCCGCGGTCTCGGCAGGCCGGCGACGCGGGACCGGACGGCGTCCAGCCGGGCCCGGAGGCCGGCCACCAGGGCCACAGACTCCGGCTCGTGGCCGGTCGCCCGGCCGAGCACCTCGATCGAGGCGAAGACCTCGTCGAGGGTGTGCGGGTCGATGGTGACCACCTCGGCCCGGCAGCCGAGGTAGGCGAGCGCGTCGTCGACGACCGAGACATCGACGGCGCAGACCGCGCAGAGGTCCTGGGTGACGACCAGGTCGGCGTCCAGCTCGGCGAGCGCATCGGCCGACAGGTGGTAGAGGTCCTCGCCGCGCGACATCGCGCCGACGACGTACGCGTCGATCTCGGCGGGCGTCAGCCCCTCCGGCAGCGCCGAGGTCGACACGATCCGGCGGGTGCGTGCCTCGACCGGGAAGTCGCACTCGAAGGTCACGCCGACGACGTCGTCCCCGGCGCCGATCGCGAAGAGGATCTCCGTCGTGGAGGGGAGCAGGGAGACGATGCGCACCCCTCCACGATAGGAGCCGTCAGGCGACGGTCTTCAGCGCCAGCTTGGTCATCGCGATCGACGCGGGGATCGACGGCGCCGTGGCGTCCATCGACATGGCGCCGGTGTAGACGATGAACTTGCCCTGGCGGGCGAAGAGCGAGTTGAAGACCGAGGTGGAGGTCACGCCGCCCATCGTGCAGGTGGACTTCGTCTGGTAGCCCCAGCGCTCGTTGCCGAGGTTGAACCTGATCTTCTTCATCGAGCTCTTGCACTTCATGCCGCCGGTGCCGCCGCCCCCGCCGCCGCCACCGGTGCCACCGGGGCAGTCCTTGGCGTACGACGCGGAGCCGTGCAGGTACTGGATCGCCGCCTTGGTCGACGGGAACCTCATCGCGGTCGCGAAGACGCTCGGGCGAGCGCCGGTGATCACGTAGGCGTCCGGGTCGCCCGACGAGTAGTCGGGGGAGTACGACGCGGAGCGCTGGCTCGCGCCCTTGATCGGCTTGCCGGTCTTGCACTTCTTGCCCGGGCCGAGGACCTTGGCGGCCGACTCGCTCGACGTTCCACCCTCGAGGTGCGGGTAGATCTTCGCGGCGGCGTCGATGGTCGGGACCTTCGCGGTCGCGGCCGCGGTGGCGGACGAGGTGACTGCGGGGACGATCAGGGCGGGGGCGACGAGCGCGATCAGCGCCCGGTTCAGCCAGCGGCGGTGCATGGTTCTCTCCTTGATTGGTGACCGGTTGTGTTCTGGATGTGGGAGCACCGTGTCGCGGGCCGCTTGGGGTCGACTGGGAGCCGGCTGGGAGCATGTCCGCGATGGATGACGTCTCCACGACCGTGCTGGTCCTGCTCGGCCTGGCCGGGCTGGCCGCCGGGTTCGTCGACGCCGTCGTCGGCGGCGGCGGGCTGATCCAGCTCCCGGCGCTGCTGCTCGGGATGCCGAGCGCCACGACGGTCCAGGTGCTCGCCACCAACAAGGTCGCCGCGATCAGCGGCACGACCGCGAGCGCGGCGACGTACTACCGCCGGATCCGGCCGGATCCCCGGACGTTCCTGCCGTTGATGGTCTTCGCGTTCGCCGGCTCCGCGGCCGGCGCGCTGGTCGCCAGCCAGATCCCGCGCGAGGCGTTCGAGCCGATCGTCCTGGTGGCGCTGGTCGTGGTCGGCGGCTACGTGCTCTTCCGCCCGCAGCTCGGCGAGGCGACCGCGCTGCGCTTCTCGGGGCACCGCCACACCGTGGCCGCGATGGGAACCGGCCTCGCCATCGGCTTCTACGACGGGGCGCTGGGGCCGGGCACCGGCAGCTTCTTCGTGATCACCCTGGTGGGGCTGCTGGGCTACAGCTTCCTCGAGGCGTCCGCGAAGGCCAAGCTCGCCAACTGGGCGACCAACCTCGCGGCCATCCTGGTCTTCGCGCCGCAGGGCGCGATCGTCTGGAAGGTCGCGCTGGTCATGGGCGCCTGCAACATCGTGGGCGGGTACGTCGGTGCGCGCACCGCCGTCTCCCGGGGCGCCGGCTTCGTGCGGGTCTTCTTCATCGTGGTGGTTTCGGCGTTCATCATCCGGATCGGTGGCGACGTGTTCGGGGTCTGGTCGTGAGCGAGCGGAGCGAGCGAACCATTCAACGCAGCGCTACCTGTGCCTCATGCGCGCACGGAGCGAAGCGAGTACGTGCATGAGCTACCTGACCATCGCCAGCGACGTGACGGCCGAGATCGAGGTCAAGCGGTCGCGATTCCTCTGCACCCTGGTCCGGGTCGAGGACGAGCAGGCCGCCCGGGCCGTCGTCGAGCGCCTGCGCAAGGAGCACTGGGATGCCGGGCACCACTGCTCGGCCCTCCGCGTCGGACCGCCGCCCCACGAGGTCGAGCGCTCCGCCGACGACGGGGAGCCGGCCGGCACCGCGGGAGCGCCCATGCTCGAGGTGCTCCGGGGTGCGGAGGTGAGCGACGTGGTCGCCGTCGTGACGCGGTGGTTCGGCGGCACCCTGCTCGGCGCCGGCGGTCTCGTGCGTGCGTACGGCGACGCCGTACGCACGGCCCTCGACGGGGCCGGGACCCTCCGCCGGTCCCTGCTGCGCGAGCACGTCCTCGAGCTCGAGCACGCCGACGCCGGCCGGTTGGAGAGCGAGCTCCGCACACGCGGGATCGCGATCCTGGACACGACGTACGCCGACCGCGTGTCCCTCACCCTCGGCGTCCCACCGGCCGGCGAAGCCCGTCTCGCGACGGCGCTCGCCGAGCTCACCGGCGGTTCCGCGGAAACCACGGTGGCGGGCGAGCGCTGGGTCGATAGCCTCACCACATGAGCGTTCTCGTCGACGTGGCCGACATCCCGGCCCGGCTCGCGGAGTTCGACCGCGGCTACCTGCTCACCTCGAAGGACGGCCTGGTCAAGGCGGTCTCCATCCGGGCGGTCCCCGAGGACGGGGGGCTGCGGATCTCCACCCCCGGGCGCGGCTCGGTCGCCAACGTCGGCGCCAACCCGAACGTCACCCTGGTCTTCCCGCCGCTCGTGGATCCCGGGATGTCGCTGCTCGTCGACGGCATCGGCGCCGTCGACGGCGAGGACGTCCTCGTCGCGCCCACCGGCGCCGTGCTGCACAAGCCCGTCGTATGACGATCGCGCCGTACTGGGTCAGCGCCTTCCTCGACTTCGGGCCCGGCGATCTCGACCGCGGGGTCGCGTTCTGGCGCGACGTCACCGGGTACGCCGTCTCCGAGACGCGCGGCGAGACCGACCAGTTCGCCACCCTCGTCCCGCCCGACGGCGACGACTACCTGCGCGTGCAGCACCTCGACGACGGGCCGGGCCGGATCCACCTCGACCTCCACGTCGAGCAGCCGACGATCGCCGCCGAAGCCGCGATCGAGCTCGGCGGCCACGTCCTCGTGCGCCACGAGGCGGGGTACGTCGTGCTGCGCTCGCCCGGGGGCCTGATCTTCTGCTTCGTCAGCCACCCCGCGGCCCGGCGGCCCCGTGCGGCGAGCTGGCCCGGCGGGCACCGCTCCCAGGTCGACCAGGTCTGCCTCGACCTCCCACCGTCGTCGTACGACACGGAGGTGGCGTTCTGGCAGGGGCTGACCGGCTGGGACCTGACGGAGGTCGACGAGCGCGAGTTCGAGCGTCTCCAGCCGCCCGACACCCAGCCGCTGCGCTGGCTCGTGCAGCGCCTCGACCACGAGCAGCCGGCCGTCACGGCGCACCTGGACCTGGCCGCCGACGACCGCGACGCCGAGGTCGCCCGCCACCTCGCGCTCGGCGCGACCGAGGTGGCTCGGCACGACTGGTGGACGGTGCTCGCCGATCCCGTCGGCACGGCGTACTGCATCACCCGGAGGTCCCCGCGATGAGCTCCACGTCGAGCTCCGCGTCCCACCAGGCCGGCGACGAGCGCAGCACGATCCAGGGGTTCCTCGAGCACCACCGCGAGGTGCTGCGCGGACGGTGTCGGGGACTCACTCCCGAGCAGCTCGACACCCCGTTCCCACCCTCCTCGATGACGCTCGGCGGGATGCTCAAGCACCTCGCGTTCGTCGAGAACTGGTGGAGCGCGGTCGTGCTCCGCGGTGCTGAGCCCGGTGAGCCGTGGGCCTCGGTGGACTGGGCGGCCGACGAGGACTGGGACTGGCACTCCGCGGCGGACGACTCGCCCGAGGAGCTGTGGGCGCTCTACGAGGCCGCGGTCGTCGACGCCGACCGGATCTACGTGACCGCCGACCTCGACGACCTGGCCGAGCGCGCCAACCGGCGTACGGGCGAGCGCTGCAACGTGCGCTGGATCCTGATGCACCTGGTCGAGGAGTACGCGCGCCACAACGGCCACGCCGACCTCATCCGGGAGTCGATCGACGGGACCGTCGGCGACTGATCCTCAGCCGCTGAGCTGGTGGATGCAGAGGATGTTGCCGTCGGGGTCGAGGAACCAGGCCGCCTTCATGGAGCCGTCGTCGAAGACGTGGTCGACGGTCTTCATGTCCGGCAGGTCGTAGTCCTCGAACCGGACGCCGCGCGACTCGAGGTCGGCGACCTCGGCCGCGATGTCGGAGACCTCGAAGCTCATCGCCGTGTTGGGCGACGGATGGGCGTCGGGGAGGACGCGCAGGACGAGGTGCGACCCGCCGCCGAGCCCGAACATCAGCTCGTCGGGACCGCCGGTCCCGTCGTAGGGAAGCCCGAGCCGCTTCTCGTAGAACTCCTGGGCGCGAGTGGCGTCCCCGGTGGGGAGCATCACCGCGACGGCGCTGTCGGTCAATGACATGGCTACCTCCTGGACCACCCTCCAGCGTGCGCCCCTCACGCACCCGCGCGCAATGCCCAGAAGTGGTGATCGGGCCCGGTGATCAGGCCCGGTCGTCCGGCGCGGCGAACCCGGGCAGCGAGTCGGTGAGGATCTGGCGGAACGGCGCCTCGCACTCGAGCTGGCAGAGCACGCCGAGGCCGGCGAGCCAGGTGCGGTGGATGAGCAGGTACGACGGCGGCAGGTTGAGCTTGAGGCCGACCAGGTTGACGGGGTCGCGGGGGTCGTTCATCCGGGCCGCCTGGGCGCGCATCCACTCCCGGGAGAACTGGAAGCGCTCGACCTTCGTCGGCTCGACGAACGGCGCCAGGTAGGCGAGCAGCTGCTCGGGATCCACCCGGATCCGGTCCTTGATGAACCCCTCCCGACGCAGCCCCTCGACCAGCGCGTCCTGCTCCTCGTCGGCGGCGACCCGCAGCAGCCGGCCCATCGCCTCCGGGAGCCCGTGCTCGGTGAGGCGGGCGACCGCGCCGAAGTCCAGCACACCCAGCCGGCCTGGCTCGCCCGACGGTCCCGGCAGGACCCGGTAGTTGCCCGGGTGCGGGTCGGCGTGCAGCATCCCGGTGCGCACCGGCCCGGAGAAGAGGAAGCGCACGAAGAGCTCGCCGTAGTGGTCACGCTCGGCCTGGCTGCCGTCGGCGATGACAGCTGCGAGGGACGCCGGGCTGTCCAGCCACTCGGTGACCAGGGTCGTGGCGCCGACGGCCACGACGTCCGGCACGACGATGTCGGGATCGTCGCGGAAGGCGGCCGCGAACGTGCGCTGGGCGTCGGCCTCGAGGTCGTAGTCGAGCTCGTCCTGGGCGCGGGCCTGGAGCTCCTCGATCAGCGGCTTGAGCTCCACGCCGGGCACCAGCGGGCCGATCGTGCGGGCCAGCCGGGAGAGCTGGCGCAGGTCGGAGCGCAGCGCGTCCCCGGCACCGGGGTACTGCACCTTGATGGCCACCTCGCGGTCGTCCACCCAGCGCCCGCGGTGCACCTGGCCGATCGACGCGGCGGCGGTCGGGCCGCCGTCGAGCCAGACCAGCCGCTCCTTCCAGTCCGCGCCCAGGTCGCGCGCCAGGATCTCGCGCACCGTCGCCGTCGGCATCGGGGGAGCGGCGTCCTGGAGCCTGGTCAGCTGCTCGCGGTAGGGACCGACGAGCTCCTCGGGGAAGGCCGCCTCCATCACCGAGAGCATCTGGCCGAACTTCATGGCCCCGCCCTTGAGCTCGCCCAGGGTCCGGAACAGCTGCTCGGCAGTGCGCTGCTGGATCTCGCTCATCACGGCGTCGGCGGGCTTGCCGCCGATCCGCTTGCCGAAGCCGATCGCGCTGCGCCCGGCGTACCCGATCGGCAGGGCGGCAAGCCTCGCCGTCCGTGCCACGGCCTTGCGGGGCAGCTCGGTCATGCCTCCAGTCTGACAAACGGACCCAGCGGGCCTACCTCGTGACGACCAGGACGGCCTTCTTCGACCCGCTGGCCGCGAGCGACGCGCCGCCCGCGAAGACCGCGGTCACGGCGTACCGCCCGGCGACCCGCCTGGCCTGCGGGGCTCGACCTCAGTCCTGGGCCATGCGCGGGACCGGCTTGAACGGTCGGACCTCCTGCGGCCAGCCGCACCCCTCCGCCACCTTGCCGGCCCACATCTTGGCGGCCTCGTCGTGGTCGACCCGGATCACGCAGAAGCCGCCGAGGTACTCCTTGGTCTCGGCGTACGGCCCGTCGGTGATGCTGAGCGTGCCGCTGGTCGCGTCGGCGCTAAAGGCACGGTCGATCTCCTCCTCCAGCCCGCCGCCGAAGACCCACACCCCGGCCGCCTTCATCTCCTCGACGACGGCCATCGAGGGCTCGACCCGCCCCTGGTACCACTCCTCGGGGTGGTCGCCGACCCACTGCTGGTTGAAGAAGATGAGGTACTCGGTCATGTCGACTCCTGTGCTCGGACGGACCCGATGTCCGTCGCTGCCAACGCTACGAACGGGGGACGACCGTTACGACATCGTCCGGCCGTGATTCTCATCGGGAGCGCCCGGATGTCGCTGGCGGCGCCACACCGCCGTCGGTCTCACAGTTCGGTGCCTGCCCGCGACGGCGCACATCGAGGCCCTCCGCCGCCTCGTCGAGGCGGTCGACCCCGGCACGGGCCACATCGAGGACGACGGCGACGACATGACAACGACCCCCTCGTCGAGTCGTGGGGGCCGTCGGTGAGGCGGGTCAGGCGGTCGCGGGGAACTTCACGCCGGTGTTGGCGTGGCAGCGGTAGCCGAAGGGGTTCTTGGCCAGGTACTGCTGGTGGTGGTCCTCCGCGTAGTAGTACGGCGGGTCCTGAAGGGCCATCGAGTAGAGGACGCCGCTCTCCCTGCCGAAGCCGCGTGGGTCACTACTTCTTGTTTGGCTTCGCAGTTCCCGTGATGCGCAAGCCACGCAGGCTCTGGGACGGGCTTGACGACGAGCTTCCGGACTTCGAAACGCGGACGGGACTGACCGACGCGGAAAGTCGCTTGGCCGGAGCACCGCTTCCCGACACGCGGATGGGCGCGTTCGAGGCGTTTGAGTTCACAGTCCTTCTCCCTCTTCTGGGTTCAATTTCGCATTGTAGTAGTGCTTCCGCTGCACCCATTTGAAACCTTCATGCTTGGTCAGGGCAGCGACTTCAACCGGGCCCCCGACCATGGCGTCGCCGGGCATAAACCGCACGAAGTTGATCTGCGTCTCCACCAAGAAACGAGCCATGTCGATAGTCTCGCCGAGGGGCATTCCGGGCCAAGCCCATGCCATGCGCAGTTGGTCACGCAGTTGCTCAGCGGCCGCGTCGCCCGATCCGGCTGGGACGCCCATCTTCTCTAGGGCAGCTCCGAGCCCGAGTCCTGCGCCGTCCACCAATCGTGTGATCGCGTCGGTCATACCCTGAGTGACGATCCCTGGATCACCGGGTGCAACAACGCATTCGATCGTGTCACCGGATTCAGAAACGTTCACCTGCCACATTTCGGGTCGTCGCTCCGTGGCAGAGAACCCACCCACGATGAAACCGAGATCGTCTCCTGGGTCCAGATTCGACTGGTTGCGGTAGTAGTCGAGCACGGTCTGAGCGACCTTCTCGACGGAGTACGTGTCGTCGTCAAGAGCGGGGAATGCGGTGTCCGGCATCGCACCGCTCAGGCGTAGCCGCAGGTCCTTCGCGTGAGTCGCGATTGACAGTCCCCCGATCGCTGCGCGACCGAAGGTCATTGCGCCAATCGGCCAAGACTTCCGGAGGTTGAAGATCTTGTTGGCTGAGTTCCAGATGCTTGAAGTGGCGTAGCCTCCACCCACGAGCGCCAGTTGTTGGGTGGTCGCGCTGTCACTCGCAAGCACCAGCCCATCCGTGGTTTGGATACCTACGACGACGGTCACGCGCAAACCTCCAAGTCAGCGTCAGCATGACATTCGTTGCGCGACGACAACGGTATTTGACGGCCTAGGCCGCGCCCGAGTCTCGGACTCGGACGCGGCCAAGCGTCAGGCGGGGAACTTCACGCCCGTGTTGGCGTGGCAGCGGTAGCCGAAGGGGTTCTTGGCCAGGTACTGCTGGTGGTGGTCCTCCGCGTAGAAGTACGGCGTCTCGCTCGCCGGGCGGATCTCGGTGGTGATGTCACCGAGGCGCCGGCGCTTCAGCTCGTCGCCGTACACCTTGGTCAGCTCGCGGGCGACCTGCTCCTGCTCGGGGGTGGTCCAGTAGATCGCCGAGCGGTACTGCGTGCCCACGTCGTTGCCCTGGCGGAAGCCCTGGGTCGGGTCGTGGACCTCGAAGAAGGTCTTCACCAGGTCGGCGAAGGACACCTTCGTCGGGTCGAAGACGATCCGCACGGCCTCCGTGTGGTTGGTGCGGCCCGAGCAGACCTCCTCGTAGGACGGGTGCTCGGTCGTGCCGCCGGCGTACCCGACCGACGTCGACCAGACGCCGGGGAGCTGCCAGTAGATCTCCTCGGCGCCCCAGAAGCAGCCGAGGCCGAAGAACGCCACCTCGAAGCCCTCGGGGACCTCGTCGGTGACCAGGGGTGCGTCCAGGACGCGGTGCTTCTCGGACAGCGGGAAGTTGCGCTCGCTGCGGCCGGCCAGGGTCTCGTCGGGGGCGACCAGCTGGGCCTTGCGGGTGAGGAACACGTTTTCTCCTTCTTTCGGAGTGATGATGCACAGTCTGTAACAACGGCGGGGACCGTGGCGTTCCCGGTGCAGGAGGTCAGGGAGAGACCCAGCCGTCGTCCATGTGCCCCTTGACGAGCACCTCCTGGAAGTCGTGCCAGGTGCCGTCCGTTGGGTTGTCCGGGTCGGTCGGCTCGTCCCAGTGGGTCCCGGGCAGCTCCTGGCGCGTGACCGGGAAGCCGAGGCCGTCGAGGTCGTCCAGCTCGGCCGTCACCCCCGCCTTCGGGTAGGTCTCGTCGCCGGTGTGGAGCAGGTGGAAGACGGGGAACCGCCACGCCGCGTGGGCGGCGTCGGTGACCGTGGTGCCGTTGTCGCGGAAGGGCG
This sequence comes from Nocardioides sp. Root1257, assembly GCF_001425175.1. Classification (GTDB taxonomy): domain Bacteria; phylum Actinomycetota; class Actinomycetes; order Propionibacteriales; family Nocardioidaceae; genus Nocardioides. The sequence goes on from NZ_LMDV01000008.1 coordinate 694,196, forward strand.
ACGTGTTCATCGCCAGGACGCCGGCGAACCTCTCGGCGTGCAGGAAGGCCGTGCGATAGGCGAGGTCGCCGCCGGAGGAGTAGCCGCCCAGGACCACGCGGTGCGGATCGACGTCGAAGTGCGCGCGCAGGCTGTCGACGGTCGCGAGCACCCGGTCGGGTCCGGTCGACATCGACCAGCAGCCGCCCTCGGCCCCGTCCGGGACGATGGCGATGTAGTGGTAGCCCCAGTAGTCCGCGGCGCCCCAGATGTCACCGTGGTCGCCGCCGCAGCCGTGCAACCAGATGAGCACCCCGTACGGCTCGTCGCTCCCGTCGTCGGGGACGTAGACCCAGTACGAGCCCGACGCGTCCGTATAGGGGACCTCGGTCCCGCGCGCCACGTCGAGCGGTGCGCACAGCGGGGTCGCGCAGAGCGTGCCGCTCGAGGAGGTCGCGACCGTGACGCGGGCGAGCACGCGGCAGTTGTTGCTCTCCGACCGCTCGCCGAGCCGATGGCCGCCGTCGGCGCAGGCGCGGACGGCGTAGCGCCCGGGGCGCAGCCTCGCGGTCGAGACGTCGACCCGCACGCGCGCTGCCTGGCCGGCCTTCAGCCGGTGCACCGGGAGCGACCCCAGTGCGACGGCCCGCCCCGACCGCACAGCCGTCAGCCGGACTGCTGACCTGTCGGCGGTCCGGCCGTGGGGGCTGCGCAGGTTGACCACGACCAGGCGGCCGGTGATCCGACTCCCGGCCACGTGCACCGAGCCCCGCGTCACCGCGAGGTCCGGCCGGGCCGACCCGGCGGCGTACGCCGGCGATCCGGTCGCACGGTCCAGCGACAGGTGGACCGGTCCGAGGAGCAACCCGAGGAGGAGGCCCGCCGAGAGGGCCACAGCACGTCGCACGCCTGCGAGTGTCCACCATCGGGGGCCGGGTGGGAACGCCCGCGAGCAGATGCCCGGATAGCCTCGATCCATGACCGAGCAGCAGCACAGGAACAAGTCGGGCTTCGAGACGCGTGCGATCCACGCGGGCTACGAGCCGGACGCGGCGACCGGGGCGGTCATCCCGCCGATCTACGCCACCAGCACCTACAAGCAGGACGGCGTGGGTGGGCTCCGCGGCGGCTACGAGTACAGCCGCTCCGCGAACCCGACCCGGACCGCCCTCGAGGGCAACATCGCGGCGCTGGAGGAGGGGGAGCGCGGGTTCGCGTTCGCCTCCGGCCTGGCGGCCGAGGACACCCTGGTCCGGGCGCTCTGCAAGCCGGGCGACCACGTGGTGATCCCCGACGACGCCTACGGCGGCACGTTCCGCCTCTTCGACAAGGTCGAGAAGGTGTGGGGGCTCGACCACAGCCCGGCCCCGGTCTCCGACCTCGAGAAGGTCGCCGCGGCGGTGCGGCCCGGCGAGACCCGGCTCGTCTGGGTGGAGACCCCGACGAACCCGCTGCTCAACATCGGCGACATCGAGGCCCTCGCGGCGATCGCCCACGACGCCGGCGCCCTGCTGGTCGTCGACAACACCTTCGCCTCGCCGTACCTCCAGCAGCCGCTGACCCTCGGCGCCGACGTGGTGGTGCACTCGACGACCAAGTACTGCGGCGGGCACTCCGACGTCGTCGGGGGCGCGATCGTCGTCAAGGACCTCGACCTGGCCGAGAAGGTGACCTTCCACCAGAACGCGATGGGCGCGGTCGCCGGCCCGTTCGACGCCTGGCTGACCCTGCGCGGCCTCAAGACGCTGGCACTGCGGATGGACCGGCACTGCGACAACGCCGAGCGCGTCGTCGACTTCCTGACCAGCCACCCGAAGGTCGGCGAGGTCATCTACCCCGGCCTCGAGACGCACCCCGGCCACGAGGTCGCGCAGCGCCAGATGAAGCGGTACGGCGGCATGGTGTCGTTCCGCGTCACCGGCGGTGAGCAGCACGCGCTGCAGGTGTGCGAGCGCACCGAGGTCTTCACGCTCGGCGAGTCCCTCGGCGGCGTCGAGTCGCTCATCGAGCACCCCGGCCGGATGACGCACGCGAGCGTCGCGGGCACGGACCTGGAGGTCCCGGCCGACCTGGTCCGGATCAGCGTCGGCATCGAGACCGCGGACGACCTGGTCGCGGACCTCGAGCGTGCGCTGGACTGACGTCGGTTGGGTACGTTGTCGCCGTGAGCAACGACGCTGACGGGCCCGGACCCGACCACGAGCCCGAGGGCGAGACCGGACGCCGCCGCCTGCCGATCATCAGTCGACGGCACCGCCCCGACAGCGATGCGGAGGAGCGCGAGGTCCGGCTCGCCGCCCGGCTCGCGCACCAGTTCGCCCACCTGCGCGACGAGCGGCAGGCCCAGCTGGAGATGCCCGCCGTCGCCGGCGTCCCCACGGTCGCGCGCCCGGAGGGCGTGCCGTGGGGCGTCGACCTCGCGGCGGCGTGGGCCTGGCGCTTCCTGGTCATCGTCGCCGCGGCGGCCGTCATCTTCACGGCGATCGGCTTCCTGGCGGTGGTCGTGCTGCCGGTCGTCATCGCGCTGCTGATCACGGCCCTGGTGGTCCCGATCGTCGACGGCCTCGTGCGGATCGGCATCCCGCGCGGACTCGCCGCGCTGGGCGTGGTGATCGCCGGCATCGCGCTGGTCGGGCTGCTGCTCACCCTGGCCGGCCAGCAGATCGCGACCGGAGCCACCGACCTGGCCGACCAGACGGTCGCCGGGCTCGACGAGATCAAGGACTGGCTCAAGAACGGTCCGCTGCACGCCAGCGACTCGCAGATCAACGACTACATCGGCCGGGCGCAGGACGCCATCACCGAGCAGTCGCAGGGTGGCGAGGTCGTCGGGCGGATCACCGAGGTCAGCACCGCGGTCGGGCACGTCTTCGCCGGCTTCTTCATCGTGCTGTTCTCGTCGTACTTCTTCCTCGCCGACGGCGAGCGCATCTGGTCGTGGCTGGTCCGGCTGTCGCCGCGCGCCGCCCGCGGCCACGTGGACAGCTCGGGCCGGGTCGCCTGGATCTCGCTGACCCAGTTCGTGCGGGCGACGGTGATCGTCGCGCTGACCGACGCCATCGGCATCGCGGTGGGCGCCGCGATCCTGGGCGTGCCGTTCGTGCTCGCGATCGGCGTCCTGGTCTTCCTCGGTGCCTTCGTCCCGCTGGTCGGTGCGACCGTCGCCGGAGCGGTCGCCGTGCTGGTCGCGCTGGTCGCCAACGGCCCGGTCACCGCCCTGCTTATGCTCGCGGTGATCATCGGGGTCCAGCAGCTCGAGGCGCACGTGCTCCAGCCCTTCCTGATGGGCCGCTGGGTCTCGGTGCACCCGCTCGCGGTGATCCTCGCGATCGCTGCCGGCGTGCTCATCGCGGGCGTCGCGGGCGCGCTGGTCGCCGTACCGATCGCGGCCGCGCTGAACGCCGTGGTCCAGCACCTCGCGGCGTACACCAGCCCGGGCGACGATCCGGTCGAGGAGCTGCACGAGGACTACGAGGAGACCGGGGAGACCGTCGACGTGGGTGAGGAGGGTCCCGATGAGTGAGGTGGCCGGCAACGAGGTCCCCACCGTGGGGCTGAGCGACATCGAGTCAGCGCGTGAGCTGCTCGAGGGGGTCGCGATCGTGACGCCGATGGAGGAGTCGCGCTGGCTCTCCGCGCTGGCGGGCGGCCCGGTGTCGCTCAAGTGCGAGAACCTGCAGCGCACCGGGTCCTTCAAGGCCCGCGGCGCCTACACCCGGATCGCGCGGCTGTCCGAGGAGGAGCGCGCCCACGGGGTGGTCGCGGCCTCCGCCGGCAACCACGCCCAAGGCGTGGCGCTCGCCGCCCAGCTGCTGGGCATCCGGTCCACGGTCTTCATGCCCGAGGGCGCGCCGATCCCCAAGGAGAAGGCCACCCGGGCCTACGGCGCCGACGTGGTCTTCCACGGCCGCTACCTCGAGGACGCGCTGGTCGAGGCGCACGCCTTCGCGCGCGACACCGGGGCGGTGCTCATCCACCCGTTCGACCACGTCGACATCGTGGCCGGTCAGGGCACGGCGGGCCTCGAGATCCTCGAGCAGGCCCCCGACGTCGAGACCGTGCTGGTGCCGACGGGCGGTGGTGGCCTGCTGGCCGGCATCGCGATCGCCATCAAGGCGCTGCGTCCCGGCGTCCGGGTGATCGGCGTGCAGGCCGAGGGGGCCGCGGCGTACCCGGGCTCGCTCGAGGAGGGCTGCCCGGTGCCGCTGCCCTCGATGAGCACGATGGCCGACGGCATCGCTGTAGGCCGCCCGGGCGACATCACCTTCGCCGCCGTGCGCGACCACGTCGACGAGATCATCACGGTCTCCGAGGACGCCCTGGCGCGGGCCGTGCTGGCCACGCTCGAGCGCGCCAAGATGGTCGTCGAGCCGGCCGGGGCGGCGGCGGTCGCGGCCCTGCTGGAGCACCCGACGGCGTTCGCCACGCCGGCGGTCGCGGTGCTCTCCGGCGGCAACATCGACCCGCTGCTGCTCGGCAAGGTGATCCGGCACGGGATGGCCGCCGCCGGTCGCTACCTCAACCTGCGCGTCTGCATCCCGGACACCCCGGGGGGCCTGGCGCACCTGCTCACCGAGATCAGCGCCGCCGGCGCCAACGTGCTCGAGGTCGCCCACGAGCGCATCTCACCGACGCTGCACGTCGACGAGGTCGAGGTGCGCCTTCAGCTCGAGACCCGGGGCGAGCCGCACGCGCAGCAGGTGCTCGCCCGCCTGGACGAGCACGACTACCGCGTCATGCAGTAGCTATCCCTGGAAGGGGACGGCATCCACGATGACGACCTGGAGCTCCTTGCCGTTGGGCGCCTCGTAGGTGACGGTGTCGCCCTTCGAGGAGCCGAGGATGGCGGAGCCGAGCGGCGACTGCGGCGAGTAGACCTTGAGGCCGCCCGCGGCGTCCTCCATCTCGCGGGCGCCGAGCAGGAACGTCTCGACGTCGTCGTCGGAGTCGCCGACGAACTTGTAGGTGACCTTCATGCCGGGCTCGACGACGCCGTCGTCGGCCGGGGTCTCGCCGACCTCGGCCCGCAGCAGCATGTCCTCGAGCTGGCGGATCCGGCCCTCGAGCTTGCCCTGCTCCTCGCGGGCGGCGTGGTAGCCGCCGTTCTCCTTGAGGTCGCCCTCGTCGCGAGCGGCGCTGATGCGGGCGATGATCTCCTGGCGGACGGGACCCTTGAGGTCCTCGAGCTCCTGGGTGAGCTTGTCGAACGCGTCCTGGGTGAGCCAGATCTTGCCGTGCGCCTGTGCCTGCGTCATGAGGTAACTCCTGCTTTGCTTCGAGGTACGGCGGAGTCGATCCGCCGTACCGTCGGTGGGTGCCCCGCACGAGATGTCGATAAACGACAGGTGCGCTGATCGGGGTATGGGCGATCGCGCCGGGCCGTCCTCGACGGCCCTGCGGGGAGCGTCAGACCGAGAAGTCTAACAACAGGGCGGTCAGCGCGGGCGGTTCTGCCCCGGGGCGGTGCACCCGAGGAGCTCGACCGACGACGCGCGCCGCTCGGTGCGGACGTCCTGGTCGCTCCGCCCGTCCGTGGGCGCGAAGACCAGCTCGCCCACGACGGTGTGGTCCTCGGCGTACGCCCGCAGCGTGCAGCTCGCGGCCACGCCGTCGCGCAGCCGGACCTCGATGGTCGCGGTGGCCCGGTGCTCGTCGACGATGTCGAAGCCGACCAGGTCCGAGCGCACGTGGGGAGTGGACTGGTCCCAGATCGTCCAGCCCAACCAGCCCAGGAAGGCGGCCACGACGACCACGCACGCCGCGACCAGCGTGCGGCGCCGCCACGGTGCCGGAGCGCCGTAGCGGTCGGCGAGGTCGGTCGGCTGGGTCACGCCGGAATCCTCCCATCTACGATTGCCGGGTGACTCAGCAGCCCCGCGCCGGCCTCCGCCTCATGCACGTGCACGCCCACCCCGACGACGAGTCGAGCAAGGGGGCCGCCAGCACCGCGATGTACGTCGCGCAGGGGGTCGACGTCCACGTCGCCACCTGCACCGGCGGCGAGCGCGGGTCGATCCTCAACCCCAAGATGGAACGCCCCGAGATCCTCGAGAACATCACCGAGATCCGGCGCCAGGAGATGGAGCGGGCCCGCGACATCCTCGGCATCCGCCAGGACTGGCTCGGCTTCGTCGACTCCGGCTGGCCCGAGGGCGACCCGAAGCCGCCGCTGCCCGAGGGCTGCTTCGCGCTGGTGCCGATCGAGGAGGCCGCGGCACCGCTGGTCCGGCTGATCCGCGAGTTCCGCCCACACGTGCTGACGACGTACGACGAGCGCGGTGGCTACCCGCACCCCGACCACATCAAGTGCCACGAGATCAGCGTCTACGCGTTCGAGGCGGCCGCCGACCCGGAGCGCTACCCGGAGCTCGGCGAGCCGTGGCAGGCGCTGAAGCTCTACTACCACCACTCGTTCAACAAGGCGCGAATCCAGGCGATCCACGACGCGATGCTCGCGCACGGCCTGGAGTCGCCGTGGACGGAGCGGCTCAAGGAGTGGAAGGACGAGCCCGAGTGGGAGGCCCGGGTGACGACCCGCGTGCCGTGCTCGGACTACTTCGGCGTCCGCGACCAGGCCCTGCTCGCCCACGCCACCCAGATCGACCCGGACGGCTTCTGGTTCGCCATCCCGCGGGAGATCCAGGTGGCGACCTGGCCGACCGAGGACTTCGAGCTGGTCACCAGCCACGTGGACTCCCCGACGCCGGAGGACGACCTCTTCGCCGGCATCACGAACCCCCTCTGAGACACTAGGGACATGCAGGTGCTGACCGTCCTTCCCCAGCTCATCTCGCTCGTCGACGACGTGCCGGAGGCCAACGACGTCAAGGCCGGCTGGGTGGCGTTCGCGATCTTCATCGGCCTGATCCTGGCCGTCGCGTTCCTGGGCTGGAGCCTGGTCAAGCAGCTGCGCAAGGTCGACGCCGCCGAGGAGGCCGGGCTCTACGACCCGTCCGACAAGAAGCCGGTCCCCATGCTCGAGCAGACCCCGGCCAGCACCCCGGCCAGCACCCCGCAGCAGGACCCGGCCGACGAGGCCTAACCTCCGGTGTGCGCCTCGGCGTACGCGAGGTTGGTCGGCAGCGACCACAGGTCCTCCCCGTGGGCGTGCCCGACGGTGAACACCGGCCCCCAGGCGGCCAGCTCGTCGTGGAACCGCGCGGCGGCCGCCACGACCTGGGCCGCGCGGCCCGGGGGGTAGACGAGCATCTGGTTGGGCGGGCTGAGCAGTCCGACCAGGCCCAGCGGGGTGCGCAGGCTGGCGTCGACCGCCGCCTGCTCCCGCTCGGCGTCGACCTCCTCGCGTACGACGGCCGCGACGAGCAGCTGGAGGGGGAGGTAGGCGCGCAGCACCACCTCGAGCTCGAGGCCGGCGACCCGGTCGAGCAGCACCAGCGTCGGGTCCGGCTCGACCTCGGGCTCGGGCCAGTCGCCGCCGGCGAGGAAGGACCGCAGCGCCGCGCTCGCCCGCCCCGAGACGTCGGGGTGGGTGCCGGTGAGCCTCACGGGACCGGCACCAGGTTGCGCGGCGGGAACAGCCGCGAGCCCTCCGAGATGATCACGTAGATCAGCAGTGCGGTGCCGGTGAGCCCGGTGATCTCCTGCATCTTCCGCATGAACGAGGGGTCCGTCGCCGGAGCGGGGTCGGACGCCGTCGAGCGGACCCGCACCCGGACGCGCGGCGGCTGGCGGTAGTTGTAGGTGATGACGCCGGGCACGGGCGCGCGGTACTCGTACCAGCCGCCCGGGGCCGGCACGACTCCGCTGGTCCCGCGCTCCGACGTCGAGCCCAGGGTCATGGGGAGCCCGGCCGCCAGGAACGCTGCGACGTACAGCCCGGCCTCGGTCACGCCGAGGCCCTGGAGGGTGGTCGGCTTGATCTCGTAGAGGTGCAGCTGGGTGATGTTGGCGATGTCCGGCTCCATGTCGAGCTGCCACTGGGCTGCCGTCGCGGCGCTGATCGCCAGCCCCAGGCGGCGCGCCGCGGCGACGATCGCCGAGACCGAGATGGTGTTGGTGAACACGGCCTCGCCGGGGTGGGCGGTCCGGTACGCCGTCGCGATGGCGATGTGGGCGGCGTTGCCGAGGTAGAAGGGGATCGGCTGTCGCCCGGGGTTCCAGGGACCTGGGGTGACGCCGCCCATCGTGGGCGTCGCTGCGGCGGCCGCCGGGTCGTCGACCACGGTGTCGGGCGTGGCCGCGCGCGCGGTCTCGGACTCGCTGACGGCGGCGGTGCCCTCGCGCAGCATCGGGATCTCGGCGCCGCGCCCCACGAGCCGCAGGACCTGCTCGAGGACCGCGATGCGCTGGGCCTCGGGCATGCCGGCCAGGATCGTCGCGGCCAGGATGCCCCAGGACGGGGTCGCACGGTGGTTGGCCGAGAGGTAGAGGACGGCGAAGATCGCGCCGACGAGCGGCTCGGTGTTGCCGACGGTCACGGCTCCGGCGATCGTCTCGACGCGCTGCTCCGCGTCGAGCTGGACCAGGATCTCGACGGCGTCAGCGAGCTCGTACTCGCGGAGCAGGTCGAGGGCCGCGTGGCCACTGGCGGACGCGTCGGCAGCGGTGTCCATCGCCTCGCGGATCTCGTCGACGTCCGCCGACGACGTGGCCCGCCGGTGCTGGCACTGGATGAGCGGACCGGCCCGCTCGCCGAGCGCGGCCTGCTCCCCGACGTGGCCGAGCTCGTGCCACAGCAGGGCACGACCGCTGGCGCTGGTCGGATCGGGCGCGCCGGGACCGAGGAACACGTCGGCGCCGTGCGTCGCCGCGACGGCGTCGAGGCCGGCCGTCGCCTGGCGGGAGCGGGCGTCGTCGTGGACGCGGACCCGGCCGAGGTCGCGACCCAGGGACCGCTCCGCGCGACCGCGCAGGCCCGGCTCGAGCGGCCGGCCCGCACCCGACGGGTGCAGCACCGGGTCCGTCGCCCAGGCCGGCGTCCGGCTGAGGTCTGCGGCGTGCCGCGCCGGCGCCGGCAGCCGGTGGTGCGCGGGAGCCTCCGCCGGGCGAGCGGCGGACTCCGGACGGGTGAGCGTCTCGGCCTGCACCTCAGCCATCCTCCTCCGGGTCGCCGTGATCCACCAGGGTCATGACGCGCTCGCCGTACGCGGTCGCGGAGCGCGTACGCCGGTCGACCAGGTGGTCGCCGCCGCACCCGACAGGGCGTCGGCGACCAGGTCCTCCATCGCCTTCGAGGGGCGTACGCCGAGCTCGGCCGACAGCAGGTCGGAGTAGGCGCGGTACTGGCGCAGTGCCTCCGCCAGGTTGCCCTCGCACAGGTGCGCCCGCACCAGCAGGCGCTGGGCGCTCTCGCGCAGCGGCTCGGTGGTCACCGCGACCAGCCCGACCTGCACCGACTCGCAGTAGTGCTGGGCCCGCAGCAGCAGCTCGCCGAGCTGGTCGAGCACGTGCAGGCGCAGCTGGCGGAAGCGCTCGCGCTCGGCGATGACCCAGTCGTCGTACCACCCGACCAGCACGTCGTCTGCGAACTGGTCGAGCTCGCGGTGCACGTCGTCGAGGCCGAGCTCGAACGTCGGCATCTCCAGCACCCGGCGGGCCCGGGTGCGGGCCTCGTCGAGGTCCACGACCAGGTCTGGCCGCAGCCACAGGTGGGTGTTGGACGCACCCACGAGCGGGGCGCCGGCCAGGGCCGGGCTGCGCCAGATGGCGGAGCGCAGGCTCGCGTGGGCCCGCGACTCGGGCGCGTCGATCCACAGCGTCCCGCTGACCAGCCCGCGCCGCACCTGCCGGCCCGACTGGAGGGCCAGGAAGCCGATCAGGCGCTGGGCTGCGGGTGGCACCACGACGGGGGTGCCGTCGACCGTCAGCTCGAAGTCACCGATCAGCGACAGCCGGAGCTGCGGCGCGGTGGTGGCGGTCATGGGTTCAACCTCGTCCCGAGTAGTTGAGGTGCTCCTCCGAGCCTGCGGCGGCCAGGCGTGGACGTCCATAGGCTTTTCAGGTCACTGACGTGGCGATTGGGGTGGTCGCACCCACCACTGATCGGTAGAAGTCGAGGTCGGCGCCGAGTCGCTCCTCGACGGGGCCGACCGGGACCGCCGACCAGTGCGCCCCCTGCCCGCGCTTGGCGACGGTGTTGCCGGCATGCACCAGGGCGACCACGCCGGGGTCGTCGACGGTCGTGACCGCACGCTGCGGCACGCCCCAGACGAAGCGGGTGTCCTCGCCGGTCGGTACGTCGGGGAACCGGTGTCCCTGCCACAGCTCGCGCTGGTACATCAGGGTGGTCCCGGCCAGCCACGGACGACGCCCGGCCGGCCACGTGTAGTGCCAGGCCCGTCGCCGCACCGGGTCGTAGAACGGCAGCGTCGAGGTGCCGCACACGGCGGCGCCGGTCGTGCGCAGCCGCTCCACCTGGCGGCCGAGCCGGTCGTCGGCGTACCAGTCGTCGTCGTCCCAGTGCGCGAGCACCGACCCGCGGGCGAGCTCGACCGCGAGGTTGCGCTTCGTGCCGAGCACCATCGGGCGCTCGATCCGGTGGTAGCGGATCGCCGCGATGTCGGGCAGCAGGTCGCGGACCGGCGTACGGCCGTCGTCGAGGACGACCAGCTCGCGCGCGGGGTAGGTCTGGCGCAGGAAGTACTCGACCGCCTGCGGCACGAACCGCTCCCGGTCCTTGGTCGGCATCAGGCAGCTCACGAGCGGCAGGTCCGCCTGCTCGCGGCCGCCGGCCGCGCGGAGGAAGGCCTGGTCCTCGACGGGCAGGTCCGGGGCGGCGACCGCGCGCCAGCCGCGCGGGCTGACCGCCCGGCCGGGCTGCATCTGCCAGGTGTTGGCGGCGTGCCGGACGTAGACGTAGTGGGCTGCACCGGGCACCTGCTCGAGGCGTGCGCCGCGCCGCAGCGCCTGGCGCAGGAAGGCGGCGTCCTCGGCGACCGACCCCGGTCCGAACCGGGCCCCGCCGCGCCAGACCCGCCGGTGCACGGCGAGGGTGCCGCAGTAGATCTCCTCCAGCAGCAGCCGGCGCGCCAGCGACGGGGTGAGTCGCCAGCTCCGCCACGGACCGATCTCCAGCCAGGTGACGTCGGTCAGCCCGGTGACGTCCGCACGGCCGGCGAGGATCGGCTCGACCTGGGCACTCAGCCGTCCGGGTCCGTGCCAGTCGTCGTCGTCCCAGAGCACCAGGACCTCGCCCCGCGCCAGGTGGGCGCTCTGGTTGCGCAGCGCGCCGATGCTGGGTCGGCTCCCGGTCGCGGCGTGCACCCGGACGCGCGGGTCGGACCCGGTCAGTCCTGCGAGACCGGGCGCGCCGTCCTCGACGACGACGAGCTCCTTGTGGGGATAGTCCTGGCGCGCGAAGTGCTGCGCGGCCTGGGCCGCGTAGTCCGGTCGACCACGCGTGACCATCAGGCAGCTCACCAGCAGTGCGCGCTCGCGGGCGACGACAGGCGTCCGCGCGGGGCGCACGATGGACGCGACCGGGACCGGTGCCGGGAGCAGCCCGGCCGGCGCGAAGTCCGCACACTCGTCGCCGCGGCAGTGCGCCCGGTAGTCGTCCGTCGCACCACGCAGCCGCAGCCCGCACAGACGGTCCTGGAAGAGCCGCCGGTTCCGCTCCAGGAGGCGCTCCTCGCGGCGCCGCTCCGCCGGCGGCAGCGCCGGCCGGAAGACGTACGACGACGCGACCCAGACGCCGGCGAAGCCAGCCCGCGCTGCCCGCACGCTGTAGTCCATCTCCCAGCACGGCCCCTCGCCGTACGCCGGCTCCGGCGCGCCGATCGCCCCGACGACCTCGCGGCGTACGGCGAAGCAGAAGGCGCCGAGGGAGTGCAGCGGTGCTAGGGACCGGGGCGCGTCGGTGCGGACGGCGAGCGTGGCCGCGTCGCGTCGGATGCTGGCGAGGTCGGGGCGGGCCCGGCGTACGACGCCCTGCTCGTTCCAGGCCCGGTTCGTGGAGGGTCCGGCGAGCCCGGTGCCCGGGATCTCGAGCGCCGTGAGCAGCGGCTCGAGCCAGCCCGGTCCGACGAGGGCTCCGCGCTCGAGCAGGACGTAGACGGCGGCCGGACGCTCGGGGTCGTCCACGGCGAGCAGCTCGGCGAGGGCGGGACCACCCGCCGACCGCAGTGCGCGCACCTCGACCGTCGTGCCGGGAGGCGTGTCGGTGTGCAGGCGGAGGAAGCGCTGCACCGCCGCCGGCACGGGGAGCGCGCCGCAGGACGCGACTCCCACGAGCACCAGGCGGTCCATGGGTCGCACTCTCCGGGGCCGCGGTCACGCCGCCATGCCGGACCCGTGCCGGCGGAGTCACCCCAGCGTCACCCCAGCGTCACGGCTGACGGGGGTGCGGCGTCACCGGAGCGTCACCGCGGCGTCACGGTCCGCGAGGAGCGGCGACGGTGACGCGGCCGTGACTCCCGTTCGGGAGGGTGGCGCGGTGTCGTCCGAGCACGCGACGGTGGAGACGACCACCGTGCCCGCGGTCGAGGCCGTGCCCGACCGGGTGGTCCCGTCTGCCCCGGTGTCGACGGTCGCCGATCTGCAGGTGGCGCCGGCGTGGTCGCGCGAGGAGGACCGCCTCGTCACCGACCCGGACGGCCCGGACGAGCGACGGGCGGACGCGGTCGCGGAGGCCCTGATCGCCGCCGCGCCGCCGTCCGACCGACCGGACGGCGACGTGCCGCCCGAGACCCCGGGCGCCGGCGTACCCCTGCCGCCGAGGCTGCGGGCGTGGGCGGAGCGCGTCACGACGGCCGACCTCCACGACGTGCGCCTGCACCGCTCGCCCGCCCACGAGCGGACCGCAGACCTGCTCGGCGCCCGGGCCTTCACCCGAGGCCGCGACGTCGTCCTCGGCGCGGGTACGGCGCCGCTGTCGACGCGCGCCGGACTCGCCACGCTGGCCCACGAGCTCGGGCACGTCGTCGCTCCGCCGCGGGGCGGCCGGATCGGACGCCAGCAGGTCCCGGACCAGAAGGCCGAACCGGCACCGCCGCCCGACACCGAGAACTGGTGGCGGATGCGGGTTCCGCCGCAGTCCCTCGACGGCGTCCTCGCGTTGATCCCCGACCTCGCCGACGAGCTGCTCAGCACCAGCTGGGACGAGGCGGCGATGGCGACCTGGACGGAGAAGCAGCTCGACGCCGGCGCCCCCACCAAGGTGCTCACCCCCGAGACGTTCGTCGTGGCGACGGCCGAGCACTATGTCGCGGCCACCAGCAAGGGCGTGGTGACCGGGGTGACCGACCGCACCTCCGCGGCGGCCCCGGGCTCGCTGTCCAACGAGTTCCTCTACGACCTGTCGAGCGGGTGGACCTGGGTGATGGGCACCCACAAGGAGCCGGGCAAGCCGGAGGGCGGCCAGCTCCGGAAGGGCCAGAAGGCCCCGCCCGACGCGGACGCCACGCCCGGCAAGAGCTACTTCGTCGTGGCGATCCCGGACGTGCACCTCACGGCCGAGCAGCTCAAGAAGCTGCAGCAGCAGGCGAAGGTCGCCGCCGCCAAGGCGGCCGGGCCGCCCGGCTGGTCCAAGGACCAGGTCGCCAAGCTGCGCAAGCGCAGGGCGACGGCCGACAAGGAGGGCGCGGGCGGCCTCGGCAAGAAGGGCACCGGGGAGGGCGGCGGCGGGGAGGCCGACCAGGGCGACAAGGACGGCGGCACCGGGCAGGAGGGCACCACGGACACGCCGCCCCCGTTGCGGGGTCCGGCGAAGCTCGACGTGTTCGTCGGCGGCGACGGCGAGCCCGTGCTCCAGGTGACCGTCGACCGGGCCCGGACGTACGTCGGGCTCAAGGAGGGGGAGACGGACGAGCACCTCGAGGCGAGGGTCGACAAGGCCGTCAAGGACCTGCAGGCCTCGCGGGACCCGGCCAACAGCCTCGCCGTGGCGAAGGGCGTGACCGGCTTCGTGCAGCCGAAGGGGAGCACGGACGGCGTCGCGCAGACGGGGGACGCCGCCGGCAAGCAGGCCGGGAGCACCGAGCTGAAGACCACGCCCGGTGAGCAGAAGGACGCGGCCAAGGGTGGGATCGCGAACGCGCCCGAGTACCCGTCGAAGATGGAGCTGAGCGGGCGTGACCCGCAGTTCGCGCCGACCACCGTGCGCGGGGCGACCAACGAGTTCACGATGACGCTCGACTACGCCGCCCGGTCGATCAGCATGCAGGACGAGGTGTTCAACCGACTCCAGGACATCCAGTTCTACTGGGAGATCATCGAGGTCACGAACCTCAAGGCGCCGGCCAACGCACCGCTCATGTCGCAGGAGGACGCGGAGAAGAAGGCGCCCGCGACGAAGCTCGGCGCCGGTGAGGAGAAGGGCCGCTCGGACGCCCTGAAGACCAACCTCGCGCGGGACATGAACGCGATCGCCGAGGACCAGCAGAAGGACATCGCGAAGATGTCCTCGGAGAACTGGTCGTGGGAGGCGCGGGCGGCGTACCTCGGCGTCATCGGCATCTCGAACACCGTCCGGGTGCTCGGCTCGATCATCGGCAGCTTCATCGACACCCTCACCCAGCCCCTGAACGCCCGGTCGCTGGGCTTCGACCACGACGGCGACTACATCGTCCGGTGCGTCGCGACCCCGCTGGTCTCCGACAAGGCGCGGGCGGATCCGGACCACTACGTCATCCGCAAGTCCAGCGTCGCGGTGATGCCGATCCGGGTGCAGGCGATCAACGCCCGCGCCACCGAGGCCGTCGGTCGGGAGGAGGCGGACCTCCACGCCAAGGAGGCGGCGCTCGCCGAGGCGCAGGGCTCCGGCAGCGAGACCAAGAAGAAGCAGGCGCAGGCCGACCTGGACGCCGTACGGGAGGCGAGCAGGCGCGGGGGCCTGGACACGTTCACGGCGCGGGTCGCCTACGTGCGCGAGCAGGTGACCGCCGCCCGCGCGCTCAAGGCGCACCGCGAGGCGCACGCGGACGTGAAGGAGTGGTCCGACGCCGAGGTCGGGCTGGCCATCCGGCTGTACGGGCAGAACCTCAAGCTCGACGCCTACCTCGCCCAGATGGAGCACGCCCTCGAGTCGATGACCAAGGACGACCACGAGGAGTGGGTCGGCAAGAAGGCGGGCCAGTTCAAGGAGGTCGGTGGCAAGCGCGAGTTCCGCCCGCGGATGGTGCTCGCGAGCGAGGAGACCGGTCAGGTCTCCGAGCTGCTGTGCATGCTCGGCCAGCTCTCGCCGGGACCGGATGCGCCGTGGCGCTGGGCCCTGGTCGACATCACGTCACCGGGCACCCGCAACATCTACGAGGGGTCCAGCTCGCTCCCCGGAGCCGCCGGGCGGAGCGCCGCGATCCGCGACGCCTTCCGCAACTTCGCCGAGAACGCGGACTACGGGCGCGGCACCCTGGCGATCCGGATGCCCCAGGAGCTGATCGACGCCGTCGGTGCGGTCGACGTCGAGGCGACGATGCGCTCCGCCCCGGGAGACTGGAAGCGCGTCACCCGACGTCTCGCCGACCTCGCGCGGGTGGCCGGGGCGCTGGCGCTCGTCCTCACCGGACCCGCCGCGATCGTCGTGGGTGCGATCGCCGGCGTGGCCGGCGCGGTCGTCTCCGTCGACGCGCTGATGAAGAGATCGGCCACCGGCCATCTCCTGGAGGGCGGGACGCTCTTCGACATCCTCGGGGTGATCGGTGGCGTGGCCTCGGTCGTCAGCCTCGGCACGATGCTGACGGCCGACGCCGTGAACGCGGCGGTGCAGGCGAAGACGCTCTCGGGCGGCGTCAAGGAGCTGCCGAAGTGGGTCCGCAACGTGCAGATGATCGACCGGGTCGTGCACATCCAGGGACAGGTCGCCGGCGTGCTGACCCTGATGAAGATCCCGTACGACCTGGTCAAGGAGTGGGGTGAGATCGACGCCAGCGACGCCAGCGAGGGGCAGAAGAGCTCGCGGAAGATGCGCGCCCTGCTGCACGCACTCGAGTCGGGCAGCGTCACGGTGGTCGGGATGGCCGGCGGCCTCGGCGGCCGTGAGCCGGCGGGTCGTCCGAAGGGCGAGCCGGAGGTGCAGGGCCCGAAGGCGGGGGAGCCGGCACCGAAGACGGGGGAGCCGGCGCCGAAGACGGGGGAGCCGCCCGCCGCCAAGCCGGCGGCCGACGAGCCGGCGCCGATCGCCGACGTCGACGCGGTGGCCGCCGCCAAGACACTGGCGGCGAAGCGGCTC
The DNA here is from genome assembly GCF_001425175.1 of Nocardioides sp. Root1257. Classification (GTDB taxonomy): domain Bacteria; phylum Actinomycetota; class Actinomycetes; order Propionibacteriales; family Nocardioidaceae; genus Nocardioides. The sequence goes on from NZ_LMDV01000008.1 coordinate 710,301, forward strand.
GCGGAGGCCGCGCAGGCCGAGCGCGAGGTGGTCGCGGGCAAGGACGAGGAGGTCCTGCCCGACGAGCAGGGCCGCACCGCGCGCGGGACCTCGAAGGGCACCCCGGAGCCGCAGGCCGAGGCGAACGGCGACAAGAACACCACCGGCCGCGACGAGGTCCTCGCGCTGCTGGAGGCTCGGGTCGGCCAGTCGCCGAAGACGCCCGCCGCCGATCCGGTCCCGCCCAAGCCCGGGGAGTACGGCGCGCCCACCAAGTCCGCGGCGGACGCGGTGGCGCAGTACGACAAGGGGGTCGCGGCCGTCGGCGGCAAGCGCGAGGTCGGGCTGTTCTACAACCCCAACACCGGCGAGTTCCAGATCATGATCGGCAGCGAGCACGCCGTACGGTCCCCGCAGGGCGACGGGTGGCAGGCGCTGATCCACCTGCACCCGAACCCGGAGAACATCGTCACGTTCCGGCTGCCGGCACCGGCCGACATCGAGGGTTCCGTGATGGCCGCGATGCGCGGCGGCGGCCACGTCGAGTACGTCCAGTCCACCCTCCCCGACGGCACCACGATGCTCACGAAGGTGACGGTGACGACCAAGCCGCTGAAGATCCTCGTCGAGATGCCGGCGCGCCACGGTGAGCCGCCGCGGGTCATCGAGGCGACCAGCCCCCAGGACTACGCGAACAAGTACGGCGCGGACACGACGTTCCTGGACCCGACCAGCGACGCCTACAAGTGGGTGATGAACGACCTGGACGCGTTCTACGCCGCGAAGGCCAAGGACGAGGGCCGCACCGCGCGCGGCACGGTCGGCGGGGCACCCAAGCCGGCCGCGACCGCTGCCGAGACGCGCAGCGCCAGCCAGGAGGCGCTGGACCGGACCCAGCGCCAGCTCGAGACCCTGCGCGACCGGGCCACCGACCCGCGGGAGAAGGGGGTCTACGAGAGCGACCTTGCCGACCTGGCCAAGCTCCGCGAGGAGCTCGCGAAGGGCGACGACATCACCGAGCGCCTCGCGAACCTGGACGAGACGCTGGCCGGGCACAACGAGGCCTTCGCGCCGGTGAAGGTCAGCGACATCCGTGCCCTGGCCCTCCGTGCGACCAAGGCCGCGACGAAGACGAAGAAGGCGGCGCTGAAGGCCGAGCTGATGCGGATCGCCAACGAGGCCACGGCTCTCGCGGACGCGCTGGACGCCGGGAAGAAGCCCAAGGCCGACCCGCGCGAGACCCTCGCCAACCTGCGCCGCCAGGAGCTGGTCGCCGACGCGCAGGACTACTCGGTCGTGATCGACCTCAGCGACGCGGTCCTGCGCAAGGAGGTCCGGGACTGGATCGAGTCGAAGGCCGCGAAGCTCAAGGACGACCCGGTCGGACAGCTGCTCCTCGAGAAGATCCTCGAGCACGTCGACAACGCCGACGCGCTCACCCTCCAGCAGTCCCCGCGCTCCTCCGGCAAGGGCGCGGCGGACACCGCCTCGATGCGCGCGGCCATCCTCGAGGCCGTGAAGGCGGGGCTGTTCCCCGCGGAGTACGTCGGCGCCTTCGACCAGGGCGTCAAGAACGCCGAGCGCCTCGGCCACGACGACGGCTGGCCGCGGGACTCCGCCGGCCGGGCCTGGGAGGTCGACCACGTCGCCGAGCTCTGGCTCGGCGGTGGCGACGACATCTCCAACTACATGGCGCTCCCCGAGAGCCTGCACGACCTGAAGTCGCGGGTGTTCGCCGAGTTCATGGGCAGGTTCCGCAGCCGCCGGGTGGTGGGCGACCAGGTCGACATCCGGTCGACCGGCGGGGTCAAGTGAGGCGTCCGGCGCCGCTCGGAGCCCTCACCAGGTCGGCGTCGACCGGCGAGGTGCGGAGGTGGGGGTGAGGCCCTCGAGGGGATAGGTGGCGCCGGTGCGCCGGTACTCGCGGCGTACGGCGTCGAGAAGGTCGGCGGAGCAGACGGGCTCCTCGCGGTCGAGGGCGAGCAGCAGGGCGTGGAGGGCGGCGTTGCGGATCTGGCCGCCGGTGAGCGGGCAGCGCCGGGAGACCTCGGTCAGCAGGTCGGCGGGGACCTCGTGCTCGAGGGGGAGGTGCTCGCTCCAGATCTGCCAGCGCTGCTCGGCGTCGGGCGGCACGAAGTCGACGGTGACGTCGATGCGACGCAGGAACGCCGGGTCGATCCGGCCGGCGGCGTTGCTGGTGACGATCACGATGCCGTCGAAGGTCTCGAGGCGCTGGAGGAGGAAGTTCGTCTCCAGGTTGGCGTAGCGGTCGTTGGCGTTCGACACGTCGGTGCGCCGGGCCATCAGGGCGTCGCCCTCGTCGAGCAGCAGCAGCACGTCGAGCTCCTCGGCGCGGCTGAGCACCCGGTCGAGGTTGCGCTCCGTCTCGCCGATGTACTTGTTGACGACGGCCGCGAGGTCGACCCGGTAGAGGTCGAGGTCGAGGACGGCGGCGAGGTGCCGCGCCGTCAGGGTCTTGCCAGTGCCGCTCGGCCCGGCGAAGAGGGCGCGCACCCCGCGGTTGAGCCCGCCGTGGCCGCCGGCGGAGTGCAGGACCAGGTGCTCGCGGTGCCGGCAGCGGCTCAGCAGGGTGTCCAGCTCGGCGCCGGCCGAGGGCGTCAGCACCGGTCCGCCCGCGAGCTCGAGCGGGTCGAGCCGGGTCGCCAGGGTGTCGAGCTCCTGGCGGCGCATCGTGCGGGTCGCGGCACGTACGTCGGCGGTGCCGATCCCGTCGCGACCGGCGGCCCGGGCGTTGAGGGCGGCGAGCGGCGCGGCGCGCAGGATGTTGCCGGGCGGCAGCAGGAACCGCTCGACGATCTCGTCGAGGTCGTCGGCCCGGTCGTCCAGCCCGGCCGTGCCCCACAGCAGCCGTCGGTCGTCGGGACCGACGGCGTCGAGCGTGATCGCGAGGACCCGGGCCAGCTGGGGACCGGCGACGCTGCCGGTGCGCCCGCACACGACGCCCAGCGGACCGGCGAGGCCCGGAAGGGCGGGCACCGTGACCGTCTCGCCGGGACCCGGCGTGCAGCGCAGCACCGGGAGGACGTCGGCCACCGAGGCGAGCGCCGCGAAGACCTGCCAGGCGGGGTCGGCGACGTCGCCGTCGTACTGGAGCACGTCCTGGCCCGACTCGGCGGCGACGCTGCCGAGCACGGAGGTCCGACCGGAGCCGCTCATGCCGCGCACCAGGACGGCGCTCAGCCGGTCCTCGGCGATCAGGTCGGGCAGGCTGGCGACCGCGCCGGCGGCGCCTGGGGACAGGGCGAGCTCGTCGGGCTTGGGGAAGTCGGAGCGCAGGGTGACCTGCGGCGGCAGCGACGCCGGCTGCACCCGGCCGGTGCTCACCAGGTCCCAGACCGGGACCGGCACCCGCAGCACCCACTCGGACCGCGGGTCCGTGGGGTTGTCGACGGACAGCAGCCCGCGCCGGACCAGATCGTGGCAGAGCGCCGTCAGCTCGGCGGGCGTCTCGTCGGGCTCGCAGAGCAGCCAGGCCAGCAGCCCGATGCAGGGACGGCGGGCGGCGAGGGGCTCCTGCAGGGACGCGAAGAGCGCACCGAACCGGATGTCCTCCTCGATCAGGCCGGCGGCGACGACGAGCCGCGCCTCCACGTCGGTGAGGCGGCCCAGCCCGACCGGCTCGCCCTCGGGCGCCGCGGGGACCTGCTCGGCGAGCCAGCCGCCTGCCGACCCGAGGTAGCCGCTGGCGTCGAGCCGTCGCACGATCGCGGCGACGACGCCGGCCCGGACGGCGTCGGCGCTCACGTCGCGTCCTCGAAGTGGAAGAGCACGATCCGACCGAGCGCGGGCACCCACCCGGGGTCCTGGTCGAGGCCGGTCGCCCGGACGCGTACGTCGGCCTGGTCGAGGAGCAGCAGCACGTCGACGTGGGTCCGCGAGACCAGCACCCGGCCCGGCTGGAGGAACGCCTCGGCCCCGACCCCGTGCCGGTGCAGCAGAGCCCGGACCGGACGGGTCGCGGCACCCAGGCGCACCGGTGTCGGTACGTCGGGCTCACGGCCGTCGAGCGTGGCCAGCAGCGGCAGCAGCGGGTCCTGCAGCAGCTCGCGACGCCGGGCCGCGGGCACCTGGCGCAGCAGCCACCGCCCCAGTGCCTCGACGACGGCCCAGCCGGTGCCGGGCCGCGGCGGTGCCCGGTCGAGCACGGGCAGCAGGTTCACGGCGTAGAGCAGCGACGCGAGCCCGGTGGGCACGGCCGGACCGCTGGCCTGCCAGGGATGGTGCTGCCACGGGGGCGGCTCGCCGTCGTCGGGGCCGGATCCCGGGACGGGTCGACCTGCGGCCGGGCGGGCACGCAGCGGCACCACCTCGCCCGGCGCTCGCGGGGTCCGGTCCGGGCGGTCGGGGTCGTCGGGGCGGTCCTCGGCCGCGGCCGCCGGGCGTCGCGCCGCCCCGGCGGCCCGCGCCACCGGGGCTGCGGCGGCGCCGGGGGCGTCGGCCACGGCCGCGACGAGGTGGAGCGTGGGCGGCTCCGCGACGTCGTACGTCGGGGGCGGTGGGCGCTCCTCGGCTGGCGGCTCGGGCGAGGGCCGCGACGCCGGGGTGGTCGGCGCCTCGAGCAGCAGCGCGGTCTCGAGCAGGGCACGCGCCTCGGGGTGCAGCCGGGCGACGGCGGCGTCCACGGGCGCCGGCCCGGTCGCCGCCCGGGCACGAACGGTCGCTGGATGCACCGCCCCCCGAGCGTCGGGCGCGGCTGCCGCCGGGTCGGCCGGGGTCCGGCCGACGGGGGGCGCCATGCCGTGCTCGGCGAGCACCGCGCGGCGTACCCGGGTCGCGGCGACCGGGTCGAGCAGGGCGACCGCCGCGGCGGCCCGCGCGGGGGTGACGCGGTGCAGCGCCGCTACGGCCGCCGGCACCCAGCGTGCGTCGCGCAGCCAGGCGGTCTCCAGGACCTCGGCGTCCGAGCCCGCGGCCCGGCGCACCCGGCCCCGCCACCACCAGTGCTCGCGCGCCCGTCCGCGGGCCAGGTCGTCGCTCAGGCACACCAGCAGCTCGACCTCATCCGCGAACCACACGGCCGACGCACCCGGGGGGACCGGCTCGAGCGCGGGACGCCGGGCGGTACGCCGGAGCGTCTCGACCCGGTCCCGGCCGGCCGAGTCGGAGCCCGGGAGGACCTCGAGGTGCCGGATCACCAGGAGGCCCGGCTCGTCGGGCAGGCGCTCGGCGAGCCGGGTGGCCTCGGCGCGCGCATCGACCGGCCGACCGGACCGCCGCTGGGGCACCCGGGCGACGCCGATCCGCAGCTGCGCCGTCATCGCCGGCTCACCGCAGGAAGGAGGACAGCGGGTAGGGGATCGCCGGTGGCTCGCTGCCGAGGGCCCACTGGATGTTGCTGGTGAAGACGACGTAGAGGTTCGAGCGCGACAGCCCGACCTCGGCGCGCTTCTTCTTCGCGGCCTGACGGCGCGCCTTGGTCGCGTACGCGGCCGAGAGAAGGTTGGGCAGCACGTAGTAATAGGTGATCGGCGACTGCCGGATCCGGTGCAGTCGGTTCGGGTCGACGTGCGTCTGCATCCCGGGCACCTCGTCGATGTCGTCGTCCACGACGTCCTGCGAGGTCGAGACCGGGGGTCGTCGCCAGGACTGCTCCAGCGCCCACTCGGCCAGCTCCCAGTCGACGAAGCCGCCGAGCCGGGCCAGTGGCCCGAAGAACTCCTCGGGGTCGTAGCCGTAGCCGACCGACGACTCCGCGACCTCGCCGAGCGCGCTGTAGACCTTGCTGGTGCCGGTCCCGGTCGCGGCGGCGGACTCGGCCTCCTCCGGAGCGCCGACGAAACGCTTGGCCCACTCGCCCGCGAGCTCCTCGGTGACCTGCTCCTCCTCGGTGTGCTCCGCCCCCTTCCGCTCCTCGGTCCGGGCACTGCGGTAGGCGCGCTCGGCCATCTGGGCGAACTGCTGGTTGGCCACCGGCAGGAACCCCACCGGCGGTAGCAGCCCGAAGTGGTCGGGCGCCACCGCGGAGCCCGCGAGCCCGCGCGAGACCAGCTCCTCGGCCTGGTCCTGGAACTGGAGGAACCGGGCCTCGCCGTCGGCCAGCCGCCGGTCGGAGACCGTGACCGCCCAGCTCGACGGCACCGGACGGGGGTCGCTCACCCGTCGCCGGGCGGCCCAGTTGTCGAGGTCCGCGATGCTCGAGCCGTCCCAGGAGAAGGCCGCCAGCGGCACGTCGTACGGCGTCAGGTCGGCCGCGCTGAGCTCGTCGAACCCGGTCCAGGCCGTCGGGAAGCCGAACGGGTCGGCGCCGAGCGCGTCGAGCTGCTCGGTCCCGTAGCACCAGTGCGCGACCAGGTTGCGCCGGTTGCCGGAGGTCAGCTGCTCGCCCGCGACGTACGCCGGCACCGGCAGCGCGACGGCACGGAACTCGACGCCCTCCACCTGCCAGCGTGCGGCGCAGCCCGGCGACTCTGCGCCCGTGGGCGGGCCGGCGGTCGGCGCGCGGCCGTCCAGCCGGCAGGCCGGCCGGGCGACGAGGAGCAGGATCCCGGCGGCGAGGTCGGTGCCCTGGCCGTCGGTGGCGTCGGGGGTGCAGCAGGAGAAGTCGGAGCGGTCCACCATGGCGGCCGTCGTGACGAAGGTGAGCTGGAGGGTGACCGGCCTGGCCACCACCACCGGCTCGCCGGCCGCGCTCATCGCGAGCCCGGCGTCGACGCTGAGCGTCGTCTGGCTGCCGCTCACCCACAGGCCGCGGACCACCCCCGCACCCGCGGTCTCGCCGACGCGCTGGTCGCGGGTGCGCAGGCTGGCCTGCCCGGTCGCGAGGTCCTCGGCCACCAGGACGCGCCCGTTGACGTAGTTGGGCAGCAGCGCGCCGTCGGTGTAGTCGGCGCCGACGAGCTGGCTGGTCATCGCGGGTTCCTGCGCAGCGGGCTCAGCCGGCGGGTCCCGCGGTCGACCACCTTGTCGAACGGCGTGAGCGTCGGCAGCGGCGCGCCCTCGACGGCGCCGGGGTTGCGGACGAACGCGACGACCTCGTTGGCCTCGGGGTCCCACCCCTCGAAGTTGGCGGGCGCCTTCGCGATCCAGTCCTGCAGGCTCAGCTCGTCGCCGGAGTCGAGCCGCACCGTGAAGCGGTCGGCGAGGAAGACCAGCCGGAGGTAGACGGGCCGGCGGTCGTCGTCGTACGGCGCCTCCTGGGTCATCCGCCAGACGTTGCCGGTCCACGGCGACGGGCCGGTGAGCTGCACCTTGAGCTCGTCGCCCGTGGTGTCGTCGAAGACCCGGAAGACCGGCAGCGCGGCGACCGCCGTCTCCCCGATCCGGCCGCGGGGCTGGAGGTGGAACCAGAGCTCGGTCCACAGCAGGCCGTCGTTGTACTCCGAGAGCAGCGTGACGAACTCGGTGCTGGGCACGGTCTCCGCGGGTGGCGGTGGCGGTGGGTCCGGGATCACCACGGGCCGGCGGACGATCCCGTAGGCGACCACCTCGGTGTCGGTGCAGTCGACCAGCGCGGTGTCCGCGGCCTCCGCCAGGTCGCGCAGCGTGCCGGTGCCGCCCACCTCGACCAGGTCGAGCGGCAGGTGGACCGCGATCTGGAGTCCCTCGCGGTCCGCGACGCCCTGGTCGGGCCCGGTCAGCGTCCACCGGTCCGAGATGCCCGCCACGGGCGACGACGCCGCCGTCGTGAAGTCCCACGTGCCGCCGTCCTCGTCGGTGACCGTGACGGTGTCGGGCAGCCCGACGCCCCCCTCGACGTGGAACCACGCGTCGACGACGGTGAGACCGGACTCGCCGAGCGTCGCCGTCAGGGTCGCGACCGTGGTCGGGTCGGGTGCGATCGCGGCCGAGCCGCCGAGGTGGCGCAGCTCCTGGACGAGCTGGGTGCCGAGCAGGTAGGGGCGACCGCTCTCGTCCGGCGCGTCGCAGGCGACGATCTCCGGCGCCGCCGGGTCGAACGGCGCGGCGGGCACGAACGTGATCGCGGCCAGCAGGATCGCCGCCGACGGGTCGGCGCCGCCGGGGTCGCCGGTGGCCGGGAGGTCGACCAGGTCGAGGGACAGCTCGGGCCGGACCCGGGTCACCCAGACGGTGAAGATCCGGTCGAGCGCGTCGGCCGCCTCCTCGGCGGGCAGCCGCCAAGCAGGGGTGGACGGGTCGAGCTCAGGGTCGAGGTCGTCCGGCCCGTCGGCGGCCCGGTCGACGAGGTCGAGCACGGCGGCCGTGATGACCTCCTCGTCCGAGTCGGTGGGGGAGAGGCCAGTGACCACCTGGACGCCGGCGAGCAGGCGGGCCAGGCGGCGGTCGCTGTCCCAGCGCACCGAGGCCGGGCGGTCCCAGGTCAGGTCGATGTCCCAGGCGTCCCGGATCCGCGACGGCACCATCGACTGCTCGCTGCTGCTGCACGGCTGCCCGGGCACGGGGACCAGCGCGTCGAGGCACTCGGCGTACGACGCGGTGACGTAGACGGTGAGCTCGCCGGACGGGCCGAGGTGGCGGCCGATCACGCCGGGGTCGACCTGTTCCTGCACGCCGAGCCAGGCGCCGATCCGCGCGCACTGGTCGCAGCGGATCACGATCTCGCGACCCCACTGGTCGACCGCGATCCCGGTGCCGACGTGCACGGTGAAGTCCGCAGCGCCGTCGGTGGGCTCCACGGTGACGGCCAGTCCGGAGGCCGTGCCGTAGCCGTGCAACGCCCGGTCGTGGAGCCACCCGTGCGTGAGCCGGTGCAGCTGCTCCTGCAGGAACTCGTCGAGCCCCAGGACCATCCCGTAGGCGTAGTTGACCCGCAGGTCGGGGCTCAGCGTGCCGGTCGAGGGAGAGACGCAGCAGTCGGTGATGGTCATGGTGAACTCCTCGATGGATCTGGTCAGAGAGCGGGCAGGCCACCGATCCGGTCGCGGTCGGAGACCACGCGGTCGGCGATGTCGAAGGGATGGGCGTAGCCGAGGTAGCCGGCGGCGAGCCGGGTCCGGCCGGGGACCACGGCCTCGAAGAGCGGTGCCCGGCCGAGCTCGGTGTCGAGCCCGAGCCGGGCCTGGCCGACGACGAAGAGCTCGTCGTACGTCCGGAGCGCGAAGGCGGTGTGCGCCGGCCGCGCGGCGGCCACGATCCGGTCGACCATGGCCAGCTGGTCGGCCGTGAGGGTCGCCGGGACCAGCACGTCGAAGCGGTGCGCGGCGTCGCGGACCCGGGTCTCGGGGTCCGGGTCGGGGAGCGTCTCCGGTGCGCCGTACGCCGCGCCGCCGGTGTCGCGGGTCAGGAACCGCTCGACCACCCGGATCCCACCCGCGCCGGCGAGGGCGGACCGGAAGACTCGCTCGTCGAGGTCGGTCTCGAGGTAGGCGCGCAGGATCGCGACCACCCCGGCGACGGTGCCGCGGATCCGGTAGAAGCGGTCCACGTGGCCGACCAGGAAGCGCCGGCGCTGCTCGTCCCACTGGGGGTCCAGCGCGAGCCCGAACCATGCGGCCAGCCAGGGCAGGTCCCCGGCGAGCGCGGTGCGCGGGTCCAGCAGCAGGTGGGTGTGCTCGATCCGCTCCTCGATCGCGGTCAGCGTGCCCTCGGGGTTGGCGAGGAAGCGCTCGAGGAACCTGCCCGGGCCGTCGTTCTCGGCGTAGAACGCGGGGAGGTAGTGCTCGACGTACGAGAAGCGGGGGTACCACGCCCGCAGCGAGCGCAGGAGCGGCGTCGCGCGGCCGCCACCCGTGAGCGTGACCTCCAGCTGGACGTAGCGACCCGCGACCTGCTGGAGCAGCAGCTCGTGGGTGCCCATCCCGTCGGGCAGCGGCACCGGCGCGCGCGGGTCGCCGCGGCGGTCGGCCCACGGGTCGGCCCACGGCAGCTCCGACTCCGAGCGCAGGTACGGCGTCGGCTGGGCCAGCCACGGCTCGAGGGTGAGCAGCGTCGGGTCGTCGCAGGCCCGGGCGCGGACCGTGATCGAGGTGCCGGTCGGCACGTGGGCGTCGAGCAGCAGCCGGTGCCAGGTGCAGCCCGGGCGGCCGCTGTCGAACGTGTCGGACCCGAGCCCCGGCAGCGTCCCGAAGCCCACCGGTGTCGTGAGCGTCGCGGTCGCGGCGTAGCGGCGCTCGGCGAAGACCTGCACGGTGACCCAGCGCTCGCCGAAGTCGTACCAGAGCTCGCCGCCGCTGCGGACCAGGGCGCGGGCCGCCCAGCGGCGTAGCGGCAGGAACTCGTCACGGGCCACCAGGTCCCCGGTCGCGAGGTCGACCACGAACGCCACGACCTGGTCGCCGGCGCTGTCGGCGACGTACAGCAGCGGGGCGTCGAGGGGACCGCCCTCCGCGAGGTAGGCCAGGTCGTGCCCGAGGATCGAGTGCAGGAAGCCGGTGGCCGTGGGGTCCTCGGGGTCGACCACCTCGACGATGTCGGCCAGCGAGGTCTGCCAGCGCAGCACGTCGCCGTCGAAGCAGTAGACCGTGGACGCGCCCGCCACCGGGTCGGCGTCCAGGACCAGCACGCACCCGTCCGGGCCGGGCTCGACGGAGATCGGGTGCACGAGCTCGCCGTCCTCGTCGCGCAGCACCATCGGGGACGGGTCGACCGGTCCGGCGACGAGCAGCGGGTCGTCCGCGTCGTCGACCGAGGTGAACGCCGGGAGCCGGCTGGGCCGGACGCCGCGCAGGCGCAGGTGCTCGTCGAGACGCCAGTACGCCGAGGCCGCGCGGTCCAGCACCAGTGCGCCGCCGTCGTCGAGGTCGACCAGGTCCCAGGGCCGGAACGTGTCCGGCCAGAGCATCCGCAGCGGTGTGCCCCCGGCGAGCAGGTCGAAGACGAGCAGCCCGGCCTCGCCCGGTGCCGTGTAGCCGGCCAGCAGGTAGTGGTGCCCGGTGACGGTGAGGCCCGAGAGGCGCAGGTCGGACGGCGGGCAGGTGCAGCCGCCGGAGAAGGTGCCCGGCGCACCGTCCGCGCAGGTGCACGCGGCGAGCAGGTCGCCGGTCGACCACCAGGGCTCGGCCTCGCGTCGACCGGCGACGAGGCGGCGGATCGCCGTACGACCGGCGTCGATCCAGTACCAGTGGCCGTCCCGGCCCGCGCCGCGGCGGGCATCGGGGTCGAGCGGCTCGGTGCGCCCGGCCCGCCGGAAGAGCGGCGTGTCCCGGCGCAGCCGCAGCACGCGGCCGGCGTCGTCGTACTCCCAGCCGGTCGGCACGGACGACGGGACGCCGTCGGCGCCGTCCTCCCAGAGCTCACCGAGGGTGAGCCCGGACGCGACGTCGTCGCAGCGCGCCCAGTCGGGGCGGCCGTCGAGCAGGTGGAACTGCGATCCCTGGACGTCCATCGCGGCCTCAGCAGGTGTCCGGGACGACGGGGACGGGGACGGTCGAGGTGCTCACGGCCTGGCTGCCGGCGATCAGCGTCGCGGGATCGACAGCGGGCGGTGGTCCCACGAACACGGTGGCAGCCGGCAGCTGCAGGCCGGTGAGGGGTACGACGTCGACGGGCGAGACCACGGCACCCGCCGCGTCCTGCGTCGCCATCAGCACCGAGTCGACGTAGCGGACGCCGGGCACCCGCGTCGCGACCGCCTCGATGTCCTGGGCGCGCAGGCCGACGCCGAGGGGCCAGCCGGTCCCGCGGGCGTCCGGCTCACCGAGCAGGCCGTCGTCGCCGGGGCGCGCGGGCAGCCCGCCGGTGAGCGGCGACAGGAACGCGTCGATGGCCTGGGTGACCGCCTGCTCGACGATCGATGGGACCTGCCCGGGCAGCGTGACGATGCCGACCGAGACCCACACCGGCACGTAGACCGGGCCACGTACGTGCAGCTCGGTGGTGACGAGCCGGCGCGGGGCCAGCCACGCGCAGACCCGGTCCAGGAACTGGCGGTCCGGCTGCGGTGTCTTCGGCCGCACCGGGTCGGAGCGGGGGATCACCAGCACGGTGACCATGCCCGGCCAGTCGCGCTGGGCCGCCGAGGTGGGGGAGCCGCTCGCCTCCGGGTTGAAGAGCGGCAGCGTCTCGACCCGGCCGAGGTCGACCCCCGGCGTGCGCCGGGTGAGGTCGCGGAAGTCGTCGGTGGTGACGAGGCGGTCGCGGTGCCGCAGCCACCGGGTGATCGCCTCCTCGCCCTCGGCGACCGACTCGCCGGCGCTCGCGCCCCAGGTCGGCACCGGGTTGGCGACCGTGTAGCCGCCCGGCAGCGTGACGGCCTTGTCGATGCCGCCGATCGCCACCTGGCCCTGCGGGCCGCCGCCGTACCAGTACGACGCGCGGATGCCCGCCCCCCGCGGCGGCCGGAGCCCGGCCAGGCCGCTGCCGAAGGTGATCCGGCCGACGGCCAGGTCTACGGCGTACGCCCGCTCCTCGCGGCCGGCGGCGTAGATGTCGTCGATCTCGTGCCACGCCTCCCAGGTGCCGCCGATCTCCTGCACCTCGACGACCAGGCCGGACACCGCCGGGGTGCCCGGCAGGTCGCCGCTGACGACCGGGGTGTTGGCGATCGCCACGGTGTGGAAGGGCGTGCCGGGCGAGAGGCCGAGCTGCTCCTGGCGGACCTCGACGGCCTGCACGACGTGGGCCGCGTTCACCCCGACCCAGGTGATCCGCCCGGTGGGGGTCGCGGTGATCGTGCTGCTCGTCGGCAGGTCGGAGTCGCAGCCGCAGTCGCAGCCCGCCAGCGAGAGGTCGGTCGCGGGTGCCGCCTCGGCGACGCCCGACGGGTCGACGCCCGACGGGTCGGTGCCGGGGTCCGGCTCCGGCTCCGGCTCCGCCGACTCCGGCACGGGTGGGTAGCGCAACCGCACCCAGGTCACGACCCGGGAGGAGACGGCGGCGTCGTCGACGCGCGGCGGGTAGTCGCCGGTGCCCTCCTCCTCGGGGTCGAAGTCCCACAGCAGCAGCCGCTCGTAGGCCGGCAGCGTCACCTGGATCAGGCCGGGTGACTCCAGCACCGGCTCCGCCCAGGTCACCGGCAGCCGCGTGTAGCGGGCCGGCCCGACGCCGAGGCCGTCGCCGTCGAGGTCGTGCGGGTCGGCCGGGTCGGGCTCGGGGGCGGCGATCTCGACGACGAGCCCGGGGTCGACGTCGCCGGCGCGCGTGTGCAGCGGCGGCAGCACCTGGCCGGGGACCTCGGCCGCCGGGTAGACCCCGATCGACAGCGTCTGGCCGGCGATCGCGCGGCGTACGTCGGAGAGCGGAGCGCCCTTCGGCGCCAGCAGCGCCACCCACAGCGAGCGGTCGATGGTGCCCGTCAGGGCGTCGCCGAGGTCGACCACCGGGTCCGGTCGTCCGGGCGCCGGCGGGTCGAGCGCGACCGGCTTGTAGAAGGTGAGCACCTCGGTGTCGGTCGTGAGGAAGGTCTGGTAGAGCAGCTGGTACTGCTCCAGCGTCGCGTCGTCCAGCTGCTGCGGCTGCTTGTAGTAGGCCGCGGACGTCACCGGCAGCACGGCCAGCGGGCTGGTGGTCACGAACGGCACCCGGCCGGCGCGCACCTCGGTGCCGGCGTCCACCGCGAGCGGAGGCTGGAGCGGCCCCTTCTCGTTGGTGATCGTGACCAGGCCGAGACCGGGAGCCGGCGGCTGGAGAGAGATCCCCAGCATGGACAGGAACTTGAGCCGGTTGGCCTCGGGGATCCGGTTGCTGCGGTACAGCAGGTTGTCGGTGAGGAACGCGAAGAGCTCCAGGATCGTGACCCCGGGATCGCTCTCGTTGAGGTTGGTCCACTCGGGCGTGTGCACCGGGACCCGGGAGCGGGCCTCCTCCAGCAGCTGCGCGTAGGTGCGGTCGTCGAGGGAGGGGATCTCGATGGTCACGGCGTCTCCTCTGCTGACCCGCCGAGGGTCATCTGGAGCCGCTCGCGGGTGCCGGTGGCGACCAGCGTGTAGCTGATCACCACGTCCACGGCGCGGGCGTCGTCGGGGTTGAGGGTCGCGGTCACGTCGTCGAGGCGGACCCGCGGCTCCCACCGCGCGATCGCCTGCTGGACGTCCTCGCTGATCAGTCGCAGGGTCGCGACCGTGTTGGGCTCGTACAGGTAGCGGTCGAGGCCGCAGCCGTACGCCGGCATCTCGACCCGCTCGCCCGGCCGGGTGCGCAGGATCGTGCAGATGCACTCGCGCACGTTGAGCTCGCCGACCGACCAGACCACGCCGCCGTCCGGGCCCACGCGGGGTGGGAACGAGATGCCCTGGCCGTAGAGGCGCGGGTCGTTCGCGAGCGGGCTCATGGCGTGGGTCCGTTCGAGGACGACGGCGGCACCGGGATCGGGAAGCAGATCTTCAGGAAGGGCATCCACCAGAAGACGATGTTGAGCAGGATCAGGAAGATGAACATCACGATGAACGCGACCAGGAAGATGATCTGGAGCGAGAACGAGCAGATCCAGCCGAGCTGAAGACCCGGGTCGGCGCTGGGCGGGTCGCCCTTCATCATCTCGGGCGTGACCCGCGCGAGCATCCGCTGGAGCGACGGCGGCATCTCGATCGCGACGCCGCGCTTGGCCTTGCGCAGGCTGTTGAGGTCCGGCATCTGGAGGAGGATCTGACGGGCCGGGGCGTCCGGGTCGAGCGCGCGGGCCAGCTCGAAGTCGTGCGTCGGTGCGCTGAGCACCGGCCGGCACGGTGGGTGCTCGAAGACGGTGCGGATGATGTACGTCTGGCCGCTGCCGGTCGGGCTCCCGGCCACCGGCGCCGGCCGCTCCTTGATCATCCCGACCAGCTCCGGCGGCAGCTCGGCGTCGACCGGCGCCACGGCGAGGGCCGCCTGGGCGAGGTGGGCGAGGCTGCCGGCCGTCGGCGTGCTGCCCAGCCAGGTGCCGAGGTTGCTGGCGTTGCGCAGGTCGTAGCCGACCGCTGGGCCGGTGATGTCGTCGCCGTCGAGCAGTGCTCGGTAGGGGATGGTGTCCTTGATGGCCTGGCGCAGCGACACCGAGCCACCGCCGGTCAGGGGCACCGAGATGCCGTCGAGGCCGTCGAGCAGCGCGTCGTACGCGCCGGTCAGCGAGCTGCCGTTCTCGATCGCGTCGTGCACGGGCCGCAGGTGCTCGTCGAGCCAGTCGCCGAGCTCGAGGAGGAGGAAGAGCGAGCCGTAGGCGCCGTTCGGCGGCTGCGGCTTCGGGGGCGCGAGCCGCACCCACGGGTCGATCACCCGCGCGAACAGCCAGGACAGGATCGGGTCCGGCACCACCAGCCCGGCCGGCGGAGCGGCCCGCAGGGCGGCCAGGGCGCCGGCGGGGTCGGGCATCGGCCGCAGCGTCTGCTCGCCGATCGCGACGGGCACGTAGCCGACGAAGACGGTGCGCCCGATGCCGGTGTCGCGGTCCAGGCCGAGCGCGGCCGTGGTGCCGCCCGTCGAGTACGGCGCCACCGGCATCGGGTGCATGGGGTGCTGCTCCTCGCCGGCGACGAGGTCGGCGCCGGTGGCCGCGACCCAGTCGCCGCCTCCGGTCGCAGGCACGTAGGCGTGCTCGCTGCCGTCCGCCGCGATCCGGCGTACGACGAAGGTGGTGGCCTGGCCCGCGGTCGCGTCGACGGCGTGGTCGGGGATGCCGGGGCGGCGGCAGGCCAGCGTCGCGATGACCAGGTAGTAGCGCTCGCTCAGCGGCTGGAAGAGCCGGTAGGGACCGGTGGACCCGCCACCGGCGCGCGCCTCCGGCTCGAGAGTGGCGAGGTCGGCCGGCGTCCCGACGGTGCCGGCGAGCATCGCGGTGACGTCGTCCATGAACGAGTCCCGGGTGAGCTCCGCGATCCACGGCCTGGCCAGGCCCGAGGCGCCAGCGCCGACCGACAGGTCGTCCCAGACCGGGGCGGGCGCCAGCCACTGGAGCACCTCGGTGCGCCCGAGCGGGGCGATCGCGACGGCGGTCACCAGACGTTCCCGGCGCCGGGCGTGTAGCTGCTGCTGACCACGCTGTTGGTGATGAGGGTGTCGCACTGGACCACGCCGCTGAACTTCGACATCCCGGCGTCCACGGTGACCATGCCGGCGCTGACCTTCACGGTCGAGGCGTTGACCGTGACCTTCGCCGACGCCGTGACGGTGATGCCGGCCGACGCCATCTCGAGCGTGTTGCCGTTGCCGTCGTCGACGGTGACCTTCATGCCGGCGTCGTCGAGGGTGACGGTGCGCCCGCCGGGCGTGCTCAGCGTGAGCTTCACCGCGCCCTGGGTGTCGTCCATGGTGATCCGGATGTCCTCGCGCGAGACGATCGCTCGGATGTTGTTGTCGGAGTCCATCGACTGCGGGGTGGCGTCCTGGCCGTTCCACAGCGCGCCCACGACGTACGGGTGGTTGGGGTTGCCGCCCCCGAAGCCGACCAGCACCTCGTCCTCGGGCTCGGGCACGAACCAGGTGCCGCGGCTGTTGCCGGCCATCGTCGTCGCGAGCCGGGCCCAGGCCTCGTAGCGGCTGCCGCCCGTGTCGGGGCTCCAGGCCAGCCGCACCTTGACCCGGCCCTGCCCGTCCGGGTCCTGCACGTCGGTCACGACCGCCGTGTACATCCCGAACCAGCGGGCGTCCCGCGCCTGGTTGGCCGGGCCGAGGAGGTCGATCATCTCGGTCGTCACGAGGTGGCCCCGATCCCGGCGCGCTCGACGTCGAAGTCGGTGCGGTAGCCGTCGTGCACGTCGAAGTGGTGCCGGGTGCGGACGACGCGGTAGTCGCCGTTGAACGACGACCCGAGCCCGCTGAGCGTGACCCGCCCGCCGACCCGGAGCTCGGGGGTGCCGCCGGTGCGGCCGGAGCCGGTGACGAAGCGGCGGGCGCGCTCGAGGTACGCCGCCTTCGCGCGCGAACGCGCGTCGTCGCTGGTCAGCGGCTCGGTGACGACGAGGTGCTCGTGCCGCTCCGCGAAGGCCGCGGCCAGGACGTCGGAGCCGGAGCTGTCGCTGCCGAGCTCGGCCCCCAGGCCGCCGGAGTCGGCCGTCTCCTCGATGGTGTCCTTGTCGGCGACCGACCAGCCGGTGGCGACCACGTCCGTGACCTGGTGGGCGAGGTCCGCGCGCACGTCGAAGTGCAGCAGGCCGCCGCCGTACTCGAGCGACACGGAGCCGCCGTCGCGGTCGGCGCGGCCCTGCACGTGCAGGGTGCTGTCGTCGAGCCAGACCTCGCCGCCGTCGGCGAGCGCGAGCTGGCGCAGGAAGGCGAGGTCGGAGAGGTTGAGCTGGTTGACGACCACGCGCGTTGGTCCGGTGAGCGAGATGTCGGCGGTGAGGCCGTGGTCGGAGGCGAGCTGCTGGGCGACGTCGGCGGTGGAGACCTGGTCGAAGGTGCGGGTGCGCCTGCTCAGCCGCAGGTCCTGGAGCCCGTCCTCGGCACAGATGCCGAAGGTCGCGAGGCTGCCGGCGGGGTAGGCGGCCTCGAGCGCGCTGATCCGGCCCGTGAACACCCGGGTGCCGCCGTTGGGCCCGAACGAGACCTCGACCCGCGTGCCGAAGTCGAAGGTGGCGCGGTCGAGGTAGAGGTAGTCGATGCCGTTGCCGGTGAAGCCCCAGTTGTTCAGGCGGGCCTCCATCCAGCACAGGCCGTGCACGTCCTCCTCGACCGTGAGCGAGACGAGGTGCTGCATCGGCCCGGTCGCGAGCGACCCACCGACCCGCAGGGCCGGCGTGCTCGCGTAGAGCAGCGTGTCGGGCATGTCAGTCCGCCCGCAGTCGGTTGCGGCGTACGGCGTGCGCGCGGTGCCAGCGGTCGGCGCCGTCGGCGGGCGGGGCCGGGGCGGCCGGAGCGGGCGCGGTCGCCGGCTCGTGGTCGGGGGCGGGGAGGACCTCGAAGTCCTGGATCTCGACGGGCACGGTCGTCTCCTAGCTCGTCCCGATGCCGGCTCGGGCGTCGATCACGGTGCCGGGCGGCACCAGGCGGGGGTTGTCGATGCCGTTGGCGGCGGCGACGGCCTTCCACGAGGCGCCGCCGCCGGCACGGGCGGAGAGGGACTGGAGGCTGTCGCCGGACTGGCTCAGCGTCAGCGGGGTGGTGCCGATGCCGGCGCCGGCGGAGACACCGACCGACGCCCCGGCTGAGACGCCGCCCGAGACGCCGCCCGAGATGCCTCCCGAGATGCCTCCCGAGATGCCGATGCCTGCGGAGGCGCCGAACGACGCGGAGGCCCCCAGCGAGGCGGAGGCCCCGAACGAGGCCGAGGCGCCGATGCCCGCGCCCGCGCCACCGCCGCCGGCCGGGTCCCCTCCGGACGGATCGGCGGGCCGCACCTCCGAGAGCGTCATCCGGACCTCCGAGCGCAGCGGCACGCCGGCGTCGGAGAAGAACGAGATCGTCTGCGACAGCGTGCTGACGGTGCCGTAGTAGAGGAACGCTCCCCAGCTGAAGCGGGCCACCTTGCGGGCCGGCGCGGTCTCGCCGAGCGGCGCGGGCCGGGTGAGCAGCACCAGCTGGTCGGTCTTGGTCTGCACCGACGAGCCGTCCGCGCTGGTGTCGAAGGTCAGCTCGACCGAGAGCGTCGAGCTCTGCCCGGTCTGCTGGGTCGGCGACTCGCTGAAGGTGCCCGACGACGTCGTGGCCGCGCCGGCGGTGGTCCCCGTCGGCGTGTAGGTCAGCGACAGCGTGTGCGGGTCGAAGTCGACCACCAGGTCGACCCCGCCGGCGGCGACGCCGCGGTCGAGGTCCCACTCGGTGATGGTGGCGGTGCCCATCAGCCGAACCCCCCGCCCACCGAGACGCCGCCGCCGACGGAGGCGCCGGCCGAGATGCCCCCCGAGATGCCTCCCGAGATCCCGGCCGAGGCGGAGACCCCCACGGACGCGCCGAGGGAGACGTCGAGCGACGCCCCGATCGAGATGCCGCCGGCGGCGCCGGGCGCGGCGACCACGAGGCGTTCGTAGACCAGGGTCAGCTCCTCGACGGCGACGAGGCCGTCGCGGGCGTTGAGCGACGGGGCCCGGAGCTTCACCGGCAGGCAGCCGGTGACGGTGGCCTGCACCGCCGGCGTGCCGTCGGCCGCCCAGAGGGTCACCTCGCCGTGGGCGGTCAGCACCGAGCCGGGCCGGGTGCCCTGGGCGAACCAGGTCCAGAGCTGGAGGTTGTCGGTCATGCCGCGCCGCAGCGTGAGCTGGCCGAAGGTGACCGGACCGATCAGGTGCACCTGCCGGTCGTTGACCCCGCCGACCTCGAGGGTCTTGTGCTGCATCGTCTGGTCGAGCCCGTCGCACTCGGCGAACGCGGCGTCGCACAGGGGACTGGTCAGGCCGGCCGTCGGCTGGTCGAGGTCGAGCACCACCTCGAAGCGGAAGGTGGTCAGCGGGGGATCGGTGACGCCCATGTCAGCCCTCCACCACGTCGAGCAGGCCCTCGCCGGTGCGCAGCAGGGTGACGGTGATGAACTCGACCGGGCTGGTCGGCGCGATCTGGAGGCTGACCACGAACCGGCCGGCGTCCTGGTCGGCCGCGGTGTTGAGCCCGTCGGCGGTCGACACCCGGAAGGCGTGCAGGGCGCCGCGCTCGGCGAGGGTGGTCAGGGTGCGGTCGAAGCGCATCCGGACCAGCTGCCGGAAGCGGTCGTTGTTGATCTCGAAGACGTAGCGCTCGCCGAGCCGCAGGCAGATCTTGCGGAGCAGGATCAGCAGCCGGCGCACGGAGACCTGGAGCAGCTGGGGGTCGGCCGACAGGGTGTGGGCGCTGATCGTCGTGAACACCCCGGGGTGCTGCTCGACGAGGTTCGCGTGCGCGTCGAAGAGCTGCACGCGGTCGGCGTCCGACAGCGGAGCCGGGGTCGCGAGCCGCACCACGCCGCGCAGGGGTACGCCGGCGGGGGCGACCCACGACCCGCGCGCCAGCTCGCGGGCGGCGATCATGCCGGCGACCGCTCCGTCCGGCGGCGCGTCGCGCAGCACCGGCGGGCTCGACGTCGTGACCGGGAGCCCGGCGCTCGTCGACACCCAGGGGTGGAACGAGGCGGCGTAGCTGAGCGGTGACGATCCCGACCCGGTCGAGTCGCCGAGCCGCCCGAGGGCCGTCAGCCGACCGCTCCAGGCGAGGGTCGACGCGACGTCGTAGTGGCGGGGGACGCTGAGCAGGGCGACCGCGTCGGCGCGCGCCGCACACAGCGTCACCAGCGCGGCCTGCACCTCGACGAGGGCGAGCTCGTCGTAGTCGGCGGTCCGGTCGAGCTCCGGGAGGTCGGAGACCGACGGGGGCGTGGGGTCGACGGGCGGGACGGGCGGCGGGACGACGATCTCGTCCGAGCAGCAGCGGAAGTCGGACCAGTCGACCGGTGGCACGGGCTCCGGCTCGACCGGCGTGACCGGGACCGGGGTGGGCACCACCGGCGACCAGCCGCGCTGGGTGACGTCGGGGGCTGCGACGAGGGCGACCTCGTCGATGCCCAGCAGCGCGTGGGCGCCGCGCAGCTGGACCGGATCCTTGGCCAGCACGGTGAGCTGGTCGGCGTGGCCGGTCAGGGAGAGCACGGTGTCGTCGGTGAGCCGGTCGTCGACCAGCCACCGCGGGTCGAACGTGTCGAGGTCGTCCTCGCCCTCCTGCTCCCCGGCGACCGGCAGCGCGCCGCCGGGCTCGGTGACCGGCACCAGCAGACCGGTGCCGAGGGCGGTGACGGTGTCCGCGTGCTGTCGCAGGGTCGCCGACCGGGTCGGGTCGGGTCGGTGGTCGTCGATGGGCTGGAGGGCGTCGGACCAGGAGTCGAGGCCGAGGTCGCTGAGCCGCTCCAGCTGGCGTGCGCCGTCCGGGCGGTGCTGCCCGACGACCAGGGTGAGCCGGAGCAGTCGCACGGTCTCGAGGGCCACCAGGTCGGGCAGCGGGTCCGGTCCGTCCACGACCTCGCGGTCGATCGACAGCCGGGCGTCGGCGTGGTCGACGCCGGCGACCCGGACGAAGACGTCGATGCCCGGGCTCGTCCCGAGGCGGAGCACGTCGCCGGGTCGCACACCTACCGTGGCGCCGGGGGCGAGGTCCACGGTCCCCGGTGCGTCGGCCGCCGGCCGCCGGTAGTCGCCGGCGACGGGGAGGAACTGGCCCAGCAGGTCGGCGCGGACCGTCGTGCCCGCCGACCAGGCCCCGGGCCAGGCCGACTCCACCAGGACGGGTGCCTCGGTGCCGTCGGGCTGGCGGACCCGGAGCCCGGGCACGGCCCACCGGGCCGGTCGCGCGCCGGGACCGGCGACGCGGACGACGTGGCAGCGGCGTCCGCCGTTCGCGAAGAAGGCTCGTACGGCGTCGGGCAGCTGGGCCCGGACCGGCACCCCCTCCTCCTGCGCGACCAGCAGGTCGCCACCGAACACGGCGGCGTACGCGAGCTCGTCCTCCACCGCGACCGGCAGGTCGAGCGGACCGCGCTCGGCCAGCCCGACGAACCCCGCCACGTCGAGCCGGACGGGCTGCTCGACGGGGGGCAGGGTCGGGTCGGTCGCGACCCCGGGGAGGCGACCTCGGAAGGTGAGCGTGCTGGTCATCGGCCGGTCGTCACTCGAGGACGAGGTCCTCGATCGAGAGCACCAGCTCCTCGATCGCGACGTCGGTCCCGGTCTTCGCGTTCAGCGACGGCGCGGTGTAGCGGATCGGCCGCGCGTTGGTGAGGATCCAGGTCATCACCGGGCCCTGGTGGGCCTCGTCCTGGAGGCTCACCGTCACCCGCGGGATGACCTTGTGCTGACCGGTGCGGACCGCGTCGACCCACTCGTAGAGGTCCATCGAGCCGATCAGGCCGCGCTTGAACGTCACGTCGCCGACCTTGTAGACGCCGTTCACCTTGACCGGGTGGTTGAAGGGCGAGTTGCCGTTGCGGTAGTCGGCCGAGGTCACCTCGATGTTCATGCCGCCGACCTCCTGGAAGCCGCCACGGACCGTGGTCGCGTCCCCGGTCGCGAAGTCGACGAGGAAGTTGAAGCTCCCGTACGGGTTGTCTCGTTGCGTTGCCATCACTGCTCCTGAGCTGGGTCGTGGGGGGGGTGCGGACGCACTCACGCGCTGGTCGTCGCGGTCATCTGGCTGATCCGGAAGATCACGAACTCGGCCGGCTTCGCGGCGCAGATGCCGACGATGCAGATCAGCCGGCCCTGGTCGAGGTCGTCGCTGGTCATGGTCGAGCTGTCGCAGCGGACGAAGAACCCCTCCGACGGCTTCGCGCCCAGCAGCGCGCCCGAGCGCCACTCGTTGAGGAGGAACCCCTCGATGGTGTGCCGCACGGAGTCCCACAGCGCCGGGCCGTTGATCTCGAACACCGCCCACTGGGTGCCCTCGTCGATCGACTTCTCGACGTAGTCGAAGTAGCGACGGATGTTGAGGTACTTCCACTCCGGGTCGTCGGAGATGGTGCGGGCGCCGTACGTGAGGAAGCCCGGGCCGGGGAAGAACCGCAGGCAGTTCACGCCCTCGGGGTTCAGCAGCGCCTGCTGCGCCTTGTTGACGCGGGTCTCCAGGTCGAGCGCCGAGCGAACCACCTCGTTGGCGGGCGCCTTGATGACGCCCCGGTCGTTGTCGGTGCGGGCCCACACGCCCGCCATGTACGCCGCGGGCGGCACGTCGATGCGCGCGTCGTCGACCGGGTGGGAGACCGTGATCCACGGGTAGTAGATCGCCGCGTGCGTCGACGAGCGCAGGTTGCGGAAGTCCAGGGCCTCGCCGGGCAGCAGTCCGGGCGGGGTGTCGAGCGAGGCGACGCGGTAGAGCATCTTCTCGCAGTGGGTGGACAGTGCGCCGTTGATCGCCTGCGCCGCCTGGGCGCGCGCGTCGGCGGTGCCGCCGACTCCGAGCCAGCCGGTCGAGGCACCGGGTGCGGCGACGATCGAGATGTCGTCGACGACCTCGAAGCCGAGCAGTCCGTTGAAGACCAGGTCGGTCGCGACGTTCTGGTAGTCCTCGAAGGTCAGCGGGTCACCTTCGTAGTCGCCGACCCCGGGCGCGTTCCCGTCGCTGCCGCCCGAGAGCATCATCGAGACCTGCCGGTCGGCCAGGACCGCGGTGGGGTCGGGGGCCGTGGCCAGCACGTCGGTGCCGAGCAGGGCCTCCGCGATCGCCAGCGGCAGGTCGTCGGCTGCGGTGCCCAGACCGTCGACGCCCTCGATCGCGACCGGGATCGCCAGCGCCTGGCCGCGGGTCGGCGGGTTGATCGCGAGCACCGTGCTCACCCCGGTGCCGATGGCACGGGGGTCGAATCCGAACTCGCCGAGCGCCACCTGGGGCCCGAGGGTCGGCAGGCCCTGGTTGTTGCGGGTCGGTCGCTGGGCCTCGACGACCAGGGTGAGCGGGTAGGCAGCGGTGACGTCCGCGAGGTCGGGTGCCCCGGCGCCGGCGAGCTCGAGGGCGCCGGTCCCGAGGTCGCGGCGTACGACGAACGCACCGGCCGTGAAGGCCGGGGCAGCCGAGTCCGGCTCGACCCACACCAGGTCGTACTCGTGGACGCGGGTCAGCAGCACGCCGGCGTCCGTGCTGGCGAGCACGTTGTTGCCGACCTTGAGGGTGAACGCGACGCGCATCCGACCCGCGGCGCCCGGGAACCGGGCGCGGATGGTGAGGCCCGGGTCGGACGGGGTGGACCCGTCCAGCTCGAATGCCGCGTGGTCCTCCTCCGGCCCGTCGCCGGTGAAGGAGAACGTGCGCATCACGTAGAGGCTGGTGCCGCCCTCGTCGAAGAAGCCCTTCACGCCGAGCGCGAGGTAGTTGGGGACGGCACCGGTGTCCTCGAGCTCGAGGTCGACGGCGTCGCCGAAGATCCGGGCGAACTCCAGGTACGACGTGAGCAGCTGGGGCCGGCCGCTGGTGGGGCCGTAGCGGCACGGCCCGACGAAGGCGGCCGTGCTCGTGCCGACGGCCTGGATGGTGCGCGGGCCGGGGATCTCCTCGACGTACACACCTGGCGCTAGGTACTGGGCCATGGTTCTTCTCGCTTCCACATCTGCTGGACTGGATCGGACTTGAGTTCGGCTGAGCTCGCCTGAGCCCGAATCTGGGGGGACGGGACCGGTCAGGTCGGGACCGCCGTGAGGGTCAGCACGAGAGGCGCGCCGAAGCGCAGGGACTCGGTGAGGTCGGGGTGGGTGCCGCCCTCGACGAGGTCGGCGAGGCTCTGGCCCGTGATCGACGCGAGCTGCGGCGGCTCGCCCGGGTGTGCGCCGGGCGACCAGACGAGGGCGTCCGGCTCGGCGCGGACCGACACGGTCACCGGCCAGCTGACGGCCGAGAGGCCGGGCCCGGCAGGCGGCGAGCCGAGCAGCGCCGGCAGGGCCTCCGGGTAGGGGACGTGCAGCCGGAACCGCCCGCGGTCGTCGGCCACCGTCTGGTAGGTGTCGGTGTCGGTCGCGACGCGCACCAGCGCCCACGCCATCGGCTCGTCGGTGCCGTCACGGTGCACCTCGCCGCGGATCACCGCCGTCGCGGCACCGGTCGTCCGGGTCGGACCGGAGGACAGCGGGACCCGCACCGGTGTGGCGACCGGGACGTCGACCGCCATCGAGACGGGCAGGTAGCGGCCGCCGAGGTCGCGGACGAGCAGGCAGTAGGCCTCGACGTTCGGAGCCGGCCAGGTCAGCGGCTCGCCCGGACGGACCCGGGTGTGCGTCGACTCCCACTGCCGGGGGAGCGCGCCGAAGCCGAGGATCGTGCTCACGGGGGAGCGCCGCGCGGTGAAGCGGACGTCCGGGTCGACCTGGCGCCAGACCTCCGCCACCAGCCCGTCGCCGACCGGCGCGCCGGTGACGCCGTCCTCGCACTGCACCGCGAACGGCGCGCGGTAGCCCAGCCGCTCGACGACCCGGATCTCGGGTTCGCTCGAGACGCTCATGGGGTGAGCACCCCCAGGTCGAGGATGCGCTCGCCGACCGGTGCCCCGACGGGCTCCACGACCTCGGACTCGATCCGGATCACCCGCGCGACGTACGGGACCGAGAGCTGGAGGCTGCTCGGCAGCACCTGCCAGAGCTGGAAGATCTCGTCGTTGGAGAGCTCAGCGGGCGTCAGGTCGACGGTCTCGTCGACCGCGAAGACGCCGGCGGTGCTCGCGTTGAGGAAGCCGGCGGAGAGGTTCGGGTAGTCGGCGATGGCGCGCATCGCCCAGCCGAGCAGCGCGTGCTCGCTGGACGCGTCCTTCGCCCAGGCGGTGAGCAGCAGCGACATCCGCACCGGCAGCGGACGCTTGTGGTCGGGCAGTGCCGGTGGCAGCGTGCGCTGCACGGTGTCGACGCAGACCTGGTAGACGAACACGGAGACCCCGGCCGCCATCGGGGTCGAGAAGTCCTTGCCGTGGTAGACCTCGAACTGCGGCTCGATGCCGCTGAGCAGGTCGGCGTGCCAGGACTGCTCGAGCAGCCGGGTGACCGCCTCGGCCACGGCTCCGATCGCCTGATGGTTCGCCACGACGAGGACGTTCCAGGACCGTCGTGATCCCGGCGTCCCGGCCACGTGCCGGTGTCGTCACCGGCCCGTCACCGCCCGGCGTCCTACGATGCGTGCATGGCGGGAGTGGGGGCAGCGCCGGGACCTCGGGGACGGCCGCCGAGCATGGCCGACGTGGCCGCCCTGGCGGGCGTGTCCCACCAGACGGTGTCGCGGGTCCTCAACGACGCCTCCCTCGTGAAGGAGGCGACCCGCACCCGCGTCCTCGACGCGATCCGGGAGCTCGGCTACCGCCGCAACTCGGCGGCCCGGTCGCTCGCGACCAACCGGTCCGGACGGATCGGGATGATCTCGGCGCACCTCGCCCTGCACGGCCCCAGCATGATCGCCGTCGCGGTGCAGGAGGCCGGTCACGACGCGGGGTACGACGTGTCGCTCGTCGGCGTCTCGGACTTCGCGCCGGAGTCGCTCCAGGGGGCGGTGGACCGGCTGCTCGACGAGGCCGTCGAGGCGCTCGTGGTGGCCGTCGCCCACCGCGACGCGAGGGAGCGGGCGCTCTCGCTCGACCTGCCCGTCCCGATGGTGCTGGTCCAGGGGGTCAGCGCCGGGCAGGCCCTCGCCGCCGGCATCGACCAGGAGGCCGGCGCGCGGCTGGCCACCGAGCACCTCCTCGACCTCGGGCACCGGCACGTCGCCCACGTCACCGGCCCCCTGGCGTGGGTCGAGGCCGGGCAGCGACGGGCCGGCTGGCACCAGGCCCACGAGCGTCGCCAGCTGCTCCCCGGTCCGGAGCTCGCCGGTGACTGGTCGGCGGGCAGCGGCTACCGCGCCGGGCAGCGGATCGCGGAGGACCCGGAGGTGACCGCGGTCTTCGTCGCGAACGACGCGATGGCCCTCGGCGTGCTCAAGGCGCTGCACGAGCACGGGCGCGCGGTGCCGGGCGACATCAGCGTCGTCGGCTTCGACGACGTGCCCGAGGCGGCGTACTTCTGGCCCGGGCTGACGACGGTCAGCCAGGCCTTCTCCGAGCTCGGCCGCAGCGCGGTCGCGCTGGCGCTGCGGGCCCTGGGCGGGGAGTCCGGACCGGCGACGCAGCTGCTCGAGCCGACCCTCGTCGTCCGCGGCTCGACGGGGTCCCCGCCGACCCGGTGATGTTAACGTTCACATCATGACGCAGGTGCCGACCGGACGCCGCTACGACCGACTTCCGGACGGCCGGGAGGTGCACCTGCTGAGCATCGGATCGGCCCCGGGGCCGGTGCTCGAGGTGCTCACCCTGGGCGCGACGGCGCACCGTCTGGAGGTGGCCGGCCGGGACGGGCGGCGTCGCAACGTGGTGCTCGGGCACGCGGACGCGGCCGAGCGGCTCGCGAGCTCCGACTACGTCGGCGGCACCATCGGCCGCTACGCCAACCGCATCGCCGGTGGGCGGTTCGTGCTCGACGACCGCGAGGTCGTGGTCGGCGTCCACGACCGCGGCAACAGCCTGCACGGCGGGCCGGACGGCTTCGACCGGCGGCTCTGGGACGTCGTCGAGCACGGGCCGGACCGGGTGGTGCTCGCCCTGGTGAGCCCGGACGGCGACCAGGGGTTCCCCGGGGAGGTCAGGGTGCTGGTCCGCTACCAGGTCAGCGGCGACCGGGTGCGCATCGAGATGGAGGCCACCACCGACGCGCCGACCGTGCTGAACCTGACCAACCACGCCTACTTCAACCTCGACGGCGAGGGCGACGGCACGGTCGACGACCACCTCCTCATGGTGGCGGCCGACGAGTTCACCCCGGTCGACGCGACCGGCATCCCGCTCGGCGGGCACGCGCCGGTGGCGGGGACGCCGTTCGACTTCCGGGACCCGGCGCCGATCGGCCCCGCCGTACGCGCGGAGCACCCGCAGGTGGTCGACGCCCGGGGCGTCGACCACAACTACGTCGTCCGCGGGGAGGGCCTGCGCACGCACGCCGTCCTGGTGTCGCCTCGGTCGGGCATCCGCCTCGAGCTGCGCTCGGACCAGCCGGGGCTGCAGGTCTACACCGGCAACGTCCTCGACGGCACCCGGCGCTCGACGCGGGGCGGTCGCTACCGCCAGGGCGACGGGATCGCGCTGGAGCCCCAGCTGTTCCCCGACTCCCCGAACCGCCCCGGGTGGCCGTCGGCGCGGCTCGGGCCGGGGGAGACCTACCGGGCCTGCCTCGAGTGGGGCTTCGCGGCGTTGGATCGTTCCGATCCCGCGCCCGGGAAGTGAGCGTTCACATTTCTTGGTCGCAATCTGGTCACAAGGGTTGACGGGCCGGAATGTTAGCGCTCACACTCATCGCTCAGTGACACCGGTCACAGGGTGGAGAGCCCGACGATCTGGAGGAAAACCAGTGCTGAAGAAGACCCTGATCGCGGCGAGCGCGATCACCTTGAGCGCATTCGCGTTCACTGCTTGCGGCAGCGACTCCGAGGGCGGCAGCTCGACGGCCTCGGACGACGGCTCGATCACGATGGGCTTCGCCCAGGTCGGCGCCGAGAGCGGCTGGCGCACCGCCAACACCAAGTCGATCCAGGAGTCCGCCAAGGACGCCGGCATCGA
The DNA here is from genome assembly GCF_001425175.1 of Nocardioides sp. Root1257. Classification (GTDB taxonomy): domain Bacteria; phylum Actinomycetota; class Actinomycetes; order Propionibacteriales; family Nocardioidaceae; genus Nocardioides. The sequence goes on from NZ_LMDV01000008.1 coordinate 738,070, forward strand.
CCTGAAGTTCACCGACGCCCAGGGCAAGCAGGAGAACCAGATCCAGGCGATCCGCTCCTACATCCAGCAGAAGGTCGACGTGATCGCCTTCAGCCCCGTGGTCGAGACCGGTTGGGACGCCGTGCTCAACGAGGCCAAGGCCGCCGGCATCCCGGTGATCCTGACCGACCGGGCCGTCGACTCCAAGGACACGTCGCTCTACAAGTCGTTCCTCGGCTCCGACTTCGTCGTGGAGGGCCAGAAGGCAGGCCAGTGGGTCGTGGACAACGCCGCCGACGCCGACACGGACGGCGACGGCGCCATCAACGTCGTCCAGCTCGAGGGCACGACCGGAGCGGCACCCGCGATCGACCGTGGCGAGGGGTTCGCCGACGCGATCTCGGCCGATCCCTCCATCAAGGTGGTGGCCTCCCAGACCGGTGACTTCACCCGCGACGGCGGCAAGCAGGTGATGGAGTCGTTCCTGCAGTCCGGCGACCACATCGACGTGCTGTTCGCCCAGAACGACGACATGGGCCTGGGCGCGATCGAGGCGATCGAGGCGGCGGGCCTGACGCCCGGCAAGGACATCAAGATCATCACGGTCGACGCCGTGCACGACGGCATGCAGGCGCTCTCCGACGGCAAGATCAACTTCATCGTCGAGTGCAGCCCGCTCCTCGGGCCGCAGCTGATGGACATCGCCAAGAAGGTCCTCGACGGCGAGGACGTCGAGCCGCGCATCCTCACCGAGGAGACGACCTTCGACCAGGCGCAGGCCACGGAGGCCCTGCCCGACCGTCAGTACTGATCCACCGACGCCGCGACGACGTCGTACGACGACGCACCGTCGCCGCGTCATCGGGCCCGTCCGGTCACCTCCGGGCGGGCTCGATGACTCAGCGGGTGGGTCCCGCCCGGGTGGACCATGCAGCATGGAGAGGAACGAGATGACCCAGATGGACCTCGAGTCGTCCGCGTCGGGCACCGTGGTGCCGGCCGACCGGGCCCCGGTGATCGAGATGCGCGACATCTCCATCACGTTCGGCCGCGTGCGCGCGCTGGACGAGGTCTCGCTGCGGCTCTACCCCGGTGAGGTGCACGCCCTGATGGGCGAGAACGGCGCCGGGAAGTCGACCCTGATCAAGGCGCTCACCGGTGTCTACAGCATCGACTCCGGCACCGTGCTGGTCGGCGGCGAGGAGCACCTGTTCGGCTCGCCCGCGGCCGCCCAGGCCGCCGGCATCAGCACGGTCTACCAGGAGGTGAACCTGCTGCCGAACCTCACCGTCGCCGAGAACATGCTCCTGGGGCGCGAGCCGCGGCGGTTCGGCTCGATCAACGTCCGGGCGATGAACCGGCGGGCGAAGGACCGGCTGGAGAGCCTGGGCATCGACATCGACCCGACCTCGGACCTCGGCGAGCACCCGATCGCGATCCAGCAGCTGGTCGCCATCGCCCGCGCGGTCGACGTCGAAGCACGGGTCCTGATCCTCGACGAGCCGACCTCGAGCCTCGACGCCGACGAGGTCGCGAAGCTCTTCGAGGTGATGCGGCGGCTGCGCGACCAGGGCGTCGCGATCGTCTTCGTCTCCCACTTCCTCGACCAGGTCTACGAGATCGCCGACCGGATGACCGTGCTGCGCAACGGCGCGTTGGTCGAGGAGCGGATGGTGGCCGACACCAGCCAGCTCCAGCTGGTGAAGCTGATGATCGGTCGCGAGCTGGAGGCGCTGGAGCGGCTCGACCGCGAGGTCAGCGCCACCGACGCCGACGAGTCGGGCACCCCGGTGCTGCGGGCGATCGGCATCGGTCGCAAGGGCTCGCTCGAGGCGACCGACCTGGAGGTCTACGAGGGCGAGGTGGTCGGACTCGCCGGCCTGCTCGGCTCCGGTCGCACGGAGCTCGCCCGGCTCCTCTTCGGCGCGGACACCGCCGACACCGGCGAGGTGGCGATCGGGTCGTCCCGTCGCAAGCTGCGCAGCCCCCGGCACGCCATCGACCGCAACGTGGCGTTCTCCAGCGAGGACCGCAAGGCCGAGGGCGTGGTCGGTGACCTCACCGTCGGCGACAACATGCTCCTGGCGCTCCAGGCCTCGCGCGGCTGGCTGCGGCCGATCCCGCAGGCGACTCGGACCCAGCTCGTCGACCAGTACATCCAGGCCCTCGACATCCGACCTGCCGACCCGACCGCCCTGATGCGCAACCTCTCCGGCGGCAACCAGCAGAAGGTGCTCCTCGCGCGCTGGCTGATCACGCAGCCCGAGCTGCTCATCCTCGACGAGCCGACCCGAGGCATCGACATCGGTGCGAAGGCGCAGATCCAGGCGAAGGTCGCCGAGCTCGCGGCCCAGGGCATGGCGGTCGTCTTCATCTCCGCCGAGCTCGAGGAGGTGCTCCGGCTCAGCGACCGCCTGGTCGTGATGCGGGACCGCCGCAAGATCGACGAGCGGGCCAACCGGGACGTCAGCGTCAGCGACGTCCTCGAGATCATCGCGGGCGAGGCCCGCTCCGAGCAGTCCGAGCAGTCCGAGCAGGAGGAGGGCGACCGTGCCTGAGACCGCCACCCTCACCCAGCGCGTGCTGCGCCACCCGCTCCTGTGGCCGGTGCTGGCCCTGGTCGTGCTGCTGCTGATCAACGTGGTCGTGAAGCCGAACTTCTTCGACATCCGGATGCAGGACGGGCACCTCTACGGCAACCTCGTCGACATCGTGCGCAACAGCGCGCCGGTCCTGCTGGTCGCCCTGGGCATGACCCTGGTCATCGCCACCCGCGGCATCGACCTCTCCGTCGGTGCGATCGCGGCGATCTCCGCCGCCGTCGCCTGCACCCGGATCGTCGGGGCCGGCGACGAGGCCGCGCTGACGACGGCGGTGCTGGCCTGCACCTACGCGCTCGCGGTCTGCATCGTGCTCGGCGCGTGGAACGGCTTCCTGGTCTCGGTCGTCGGCATCCAGCCGATCATCGCGACCCTGATCCTGATGGTGGCCGGACGCGGCATCTCGATGGCGATCACGGACGGCCAGATCACCACGGTCCGCAACGGCTGGTTCAGCGACCTCGCCTCGGGCTACGTGCTGACGCTGCCCCTGGCCTTCATCATCGCGCTCGGGGTCTTCGTCCTCACCGCGATCCTCACCCGTCGTACGGCGCTCGGCATGCTCATCGAGGCCGTCGGCATCAACCCGGAGGCCAGCCGGCTCGCGGGCGTCCGGTCCCGCACGATCATCTGGACCGTCTACGCGTTCTCCGGCTTCTGCGCGGGCGTCGCCGGCCTGGTGATCGCGGCCAACACCAACTCCGTCAACGCCAACAGCCTCGGGCTCTGGATCGAGCTCGACGCGATCCTCGCCGTCGTCATCGGCGGCACGTCGCTGGCCGGGGGCCGGTTCTCGCTCACCGGCACGCTGGTCGGCGCGCTCTTCATCGCGACGCTGGCCCGCACGATCCCCAACATCGGCATCCCCTCGGAGCTCAACTACCTCTTCAAGGCCGTGGTCGTCATCGCCGTCTGCCTGCTCCAGTCGCCCAAGGTCCGCGCGCTGTTCCGGGTCCACCGGCGCGGCCCGTCCGTCCCCGTCCTCGCGAAGGGTTCCGCAGCATGAGCGCCTCGACCGCCACCGTGTCCGCCGGCTCGGTCTGGGACCGCGTCAAGGGCTACTCGCCGCCGTCGCGCTTTCTTCCCGTGATCGCGACCCTCGCCCTCTTCATCGGGCTGTTCGCGCTCGGCGGCGTGCGCTATGAGGGCTTCTCCGACCCGCAGGTGCTGCTCAGCCTGCTGATCGACAACGCCTTCCTGATCGTGCTGGCCGTCGGCATGACGTTCGTGATCCTCACGGGCGGCATCGACCTCTCGGTCGGGTCGGTCGTCGCGCTGTCGACGATGATCGCCGCCAAGACCCTGCAGATGGGGTGGTCGCCGTACCTCTCCATGGCCGCGGTCCTCGCGACCGGAACGCTGCTCGGCCTGCTGATGGGGCTGCTGGTCCACTACTTCGACATCCAGCCCTTCATCGCGACGCTGGCCGGGCTGTTCCTGGCCCGCGGGCTCACCTACCTGATCAGCGTCGAGTCCATCTCGATCAGCGACCCGACGTTCACCAAGCTGGCGTTCAAGACCGTCACCTTCGGCGACTACTACCTGAGGTGGACCGCGATCATCGCCCTCGTGACGGTGGCGATCGCCGCCTACGTGCTGGCCCGGACCCGTTTCGGCCGCACCGTCTACGCGATCGGCGGCAACGAGAGCTCCGCGATGCTGATGGGCCTGCGGGTGGCGTTCACGAAGGTCGGCGTCTACGTCATCAGCGGCTTCTGCGCATCGCTCGGCGGCCTGCTGTTCTCCTTCTACATCCTGTCCGGCAACAGCCTGCACGCGATCGGCACCGAGCTCGACGCCATCGCCGCGGTGGTCATCGGCGGCACGCTGCTCACCGGCGGGCGCGGGTACGTCGTCGGCTCGCTGCTCGGCGTGCTCGTGCTCGGCCTGATCCGGGTGCTCATCTCCTTCGACGGCACGCTCAGTTCGTACTGGATCCGGATCATCACCGGAGCCCTGCTGCTGGTGTTCGTCGTCGTCCAGCGGTTCGCCACGCGGCGGCAGCCGTGACCGAGACCGCCCCGCGCCCGCCGGCCGAGAGGACGCCGGTGATGGCCGACGTCGCCCGCCTCGCCGGCGTCTCGCACCAGACCGTCTCGCGCGTCGTCAACGGGCAGACCAACCTGCGCCCCGAGACCCGCGAGCGCGTCGAACGCGCGATCCGCCAGCTCGGCTACCGGCCCAACAAGGCCGCCCGCGCGCTGGTGACGAAGCGGTCGGCGACGGTCGGCGTCATCGGGTCGCGCACCGGCTTCTGGGGGCCGAGCACCGTGCACCGGACCATCCAGTCGGCCGGTCGCGACGCCGGCTACTTCGTCAGCTCGGTCAACCTCCCGACCATGACCCGGGCCGAGGTCCTGGACGCCGTCGACCACCTGCACGACCAGCGGGTCGAGGGCATCGTGCTCATCGCGGCCAACGACGAGGCGCTCGAGGTCGCCCGCGCCCAGGAGGCGACCGGCGTCCCGATCGTGGTGGTCGAGGGCGACGACGCGACGACCCGGCTGACGGTCGGCGTCGACCAGGTGCGCGGCGCGGAGCTCGCCACCCAGCACCTGCTCGACCTCGGCCACACCGAGATCCTGCACCTGGCGGGGCCGCTGCCCTGGACCGAGGCTCGTGCCCGGCTGACCGGTTGGCAGCGGGCGATGCACGCGGCCGGGCTGCGGCCGCACCCGCACGTGCCGGGGGACTGGACCGCCAGCAGCGGCTACGCCGCGGGTGTCGAGATCGCGCGGCGGCCCGACGTCACCGCGGTCTTCGCCGCCAACGACCAGATGGCGCTCGGCCTCCTGCGCGCGCTCTCCGAGGCCGGACGGTCGGTGCCCGGTGACGTCAGCGTGGTCGGCTTCGACGACATCCCCGAGGCGGCGTACCTGATCCCGCCCCTCACCACGGTCCGCCAGGACTTCGCGGCGGTCGGCACCCGGGCGATCGAGATCCTGCAGGCGGCGATCGCGGGCGACCGTCAGCTGCCCGAGCGCCTGATCGACGCGGACCTGGTGGTCCGCGCCAGCACCAGCGAGAGGACCCGATGAGCACCCAGGACCAGTACGTGGTCGGTGTCGACTTCGGCACCCTGTCCGGCCGTGCCGTGGTGGTGCGGGTGGCGGACGGCGCCGAGCTCGGCAGTGCCACCCACGACTACCCGCACGGCGCCCTCGAGCGGGCCCTGCCGGACGGCACCGAGCTGGCACCCGACTGGGCGCTCCAGGTGCCGGAGGACTACCGCGAGGTGCTGCGGACCACGATCCCCGCGGCCGTCGCCGCGGCGGGGATCGACCCGGCCGACGTCATCGGCATCGGCACCGACTTCACGGCCTGCACGATGGTGCCGACCCTCACCGACGGCACCCCGCTCTGCGAGCTGCCCGAGTACGCCGGTCGCCCGCACTCCTACGTGAAGCTCTGGAAGCACCACGCCGCCCAGCCGCAGGCCGACCGGATCAACCGGCTGGCCGCGGACCGCGGGGAGGCGTGGCTGCCGCGGTACGGCGGCCTCATCTCCTCGGAGTGGGAGCTGGCGAAGGGGCTCGAGCTCTTCGAGGACGACCGCGCGACGTACGAGCGGATGGAGCGCTTCGTCGAGGCGTCCGACTGGATCGTGTGGCAGCTGACCGGCAGCTACGTCCGCAACGCCTGCGCCGCCGGCTACAAGGGCCAGCTCCAGAACCTCGACGGCCAGGGCGGCAGCTACCCGTCGGCCGACTTCCTCGAGGCGCTGGCTCCCGGCTTCGGCGGGTTCGTGGCCGACAAGATCGACCAGCCGATCGGCCAGCTCGGAGAGCGGGCCGGCACCCTCACCGCCGAGGCGGCCGCCTGGACCGGGCTGCCCGAGGGGATCTCCGTGGCCGTCGGCAACGTCGACGCCCACGTCACGGCCCCCGCCGCACAGGCCGTGGGACCCGGCCAGATGGTCGCGATCATGGGGACCTCGACCTGCCACATCATGAGCTCCGACATCCTGCGCGAGGTCCCCGGCATGTGCGGCGTGGTCGACGGAGGTGTCGTCGCCGGTGCCTGGGGCTACGAGGCCGGGCAGAGCGGCGTCGGAGACATCTTCGGGTGGTTCACCGAGACCTCGGTGCCCGCGGCGTACGCCGAGCGCGCCGCCGCCGCGGGCCAGAGCCTGCACGAGCTCCTGACCGAGCTGGCCGGACGCCAGGAGGTCGGCGAGCACGGGCTGGTCGCCCTCGACTGGCACAGCGGCAACCGCTCCGTCCTGGTCGACCACGAGCTCTCGGGGCTGGTGCTCGGCCAGACCCTGGCCACGCGTCCCGAGGACGTCTACCGCGCGCTGCTCGAGGCCACCGCGTTCGGCACCCGCGTCATCGTCGAGACGTTCCGCGACAGCGGGGTGCCGGTCGAGGAGTTCATCGTCGCCGGCGGGCTGGCGAAGAACCCGCTGCTCATGCAGATCTACGCCGACGTCACCCGGCTGCCGCTGTCGGTGATCGGCTCGGATCAGGGTCCGGCCCTCGGCTCGGCCATCCACGCCGCGGTCGCGGCGGGCGCGTACGCCGACGTGGCCACCGCCGCGAAGAGCATGGGCAAGGTCGTGCGGGACGCCTACCTCCCCGACGACGGCCGGGCGCGGGTCTACGACGACCTCTTCGAGGAGTACCTCCAGCTGCACGACCACTTCGGGCGCCGCGACCGCGCGATGCGCCGGCTCAAGGCGATCCGGCGGGCCGCGGTCGAGCGTCGTCGTACGGCGCCGGGACCGGGGGACGCGTGATGACCGCCGTCGCCGACACCCAGGCCACCATCGCCGCCGTCCGCCGCGACGTCGCCGCGCTGCACGCCGAGCTGACGCGCTACCAGCTGGTGGTGTGGACGGCCGGCAACGTGTCGGCGCGGGTGCCGGGGCACGAGCTGCTGGTGATCAAGCCGAGCGGGGTCTCCTACGACGACCTGACGCCCCAGAACATGGTCGTCTGCGACCTCGACGGGAAGGTCGTCGACGGCGAGCACGCCCCGTCGTCCGACACCGAGGCACAGGCCTACGTCTACCGCGAGATGCCCGAGGTCGGCGGCGTCGTGCACACGCACTCGACGTACGCGGCCGCGTGGGGGATCCGCGGCGAGCCGGTGCCGTGCGTCCTGACGATGTGCGCCGACGAGTTCGGTGGCGAGATCCCGATCGGCCCGTTCGCGATCATCGGCGACGACTCCATCGGCCGCGGGATCGTCGAGACGCTGCGCGGCAGCCGCTCGTCGGCCGTGATCATGCGCAACCACGGCGTCTTCAGCGTCGGTCCGACCGCTCGCAAGGCCGTCGCCGCCGCGGTGATGTGCGAGGACGTCGCCCGCACCGTGCACATCTCGCGCCAGCTCGGCGAGCCGATCCCGATCGAGCAGGCCCACATCGACTCACTCCACGACCGCTACCAGAACGTCTACGGACAGCAGAAGGATCGCCGATGACCACGAGTGCCGCGCCCGCCCCCGAAGTCTGGTTCCTGACGGGGAGCCAGAGCCTGTACGGGCCGGAGACGCTCGACCAGGTGGCCGCGCAGTCCCAGCAGGTCGCGCGCGAGCTCGGGGCCGCCCTCTCGTCGCTGGGCACGGTGCCGGTCGTCTGGAAGCCGGTGCTCCTCGACGCGGCCGCCATCCACCGCCAGATGCTCGAGGCCAACAGCGCCCCGGAGTGCGTCGGCGTCATCACCTGGATGCACACGTTCTCCCCGGCGAAGATGTGGATCGCCGGCCTCGACGCGCTGCAGAAGCCGCTGCTGCACCTGCACACGCAGGCGGGCATGGAACTCCCGTGGTCGACGATCGACATGGACTTCATGAACCTCAACCAGGCCGCTCACGGCGACCGCGAGCACGGCTACATCCAGACCCGGCTCGGCGTCGCCCGCAAGACCGTCGCCGGCCACGTCCGTTCGCCCGAGGTCGCCCGTCGTACGGCGACCTGGGCGCGCGCGGCGATGGGTCGCCACGAGCTGCGCCGCCTCGAGCTGGTCCGCTTCGGCGACAACATGCGCAACGTCGCGGTGACCGAGGGCGACAAGGTCGAGGCCCAGCGCCGCTTCGGGGTCGCGGTCAACACCCACGGCGTCAACGACCTGGTCGCCGTCGTCGACACCGTCGCCGACGGCGACGTCGACAAGCTCGTCACCGAGTACGCCGACTCGTACGCCGTCGCGCCCGAGCTGCTGCCCGGCGGCGACCGGCACGAGTCCCTGCGCTACGGAGCCCGGGTCGAGCTCGGCCTGCGGCAGTTCCTCACCGAGGGCGGGTTCCGCGCCTTCACCACGAACTTCGAGGACCTCGGCGGCCTGCGCCAGCTGCCCGGTCTCGCCGTGCAGCGGCTGATGGCCGACGGCTACGGGTTCGGCGGCGAGGGCGACTGGAAGACCTCGGTGCTGCTGCGCGCCGCGAAGGTGATGGAGGGCGACGAACCCGGCGGCAGCTCGTTCATGGAGGACTACACCTACCACCTGGTCCCCGGTGCCGAGAAGGTGCTCGGCGCGCACATGCTCGAGGTGTGCCCGTCGATCGCCGCCGGCCGGCCGAGCCTGGAGGTGCACCCGCTCTCGATCGGCGGCCGCGAGGACCCGGTGCGGCTGCGCTTCACGGCCGCGCCCGGCGAGGCCGTCGTCGCGGGGCTCTCGGACCTGGGGGACCGGATGCGGCTGACCCTCAACGAGATCGACGTGGTCGAGCCCGACGAGGCGCTCCCGCAGCTGCCCGTGGCGTGCGCGGTGTGGGAGCCGCGACCGTCGCTGTCGGTCTCCGCGGAGTCCTGGCTGATGGCTGGGGCGCCGCACCACACGGTGCTCTCGAAGGCAGTGCTCCGCGAGGTCTGGGAGGACTTCGCCGAGATGACCGGTGTCGAGGCGCTGGTGATCGACGCCGACACCACGACCCGCCGCTTCCAGCAGGAGCTGCGCTGGAGCGCGGCCTACCGGAGGCTCGCCGAGGGCCTCTGAGTTTGGGAGTCGGCGGGACGGGTTACTGCTCCTGTGCGTCGACGGTGACGCACCAACTGGAGGGAGCCCACTCATGCTGTGGACCATTCTGATCATCCTGGCGATCGTCGCCCTCGTGCTGTTCATCCTCGGCCGCGTGCGCGGCGGCCGCGGCGTCTGAGCGCCGGCTCTCAGAGCAGCGCGTCGAACTCCGCCGCCTGCCGGTCGGTCTCGGAGCGATCCGGGCCGGCCGGGGGCCGCGGCCTCGTCGCGTCCATCCGCTCCCGGGTCGTCGTGACCCGGTTGGCGTCGTCGAACGCCCGCACGTAGATCCGCTGCCCGACCGGGTCGGGCCCGGCGAGCAGGTCGAGCATCTCGGTGTCCCCGCCGGACGTCTTGGCGAGGAAGCGCTCCCCGGTCGCCTCCAGGCGACCCACCACGGTGCCGGAGCGCCGGTCGCCGGGCAGGAAGCGCACGGAGTAGGTCTCGATCGTCGCCCACCCCTCCGGGGTGTGTGAGTACGGCGTGGTCGGCCACGCGTCGATCTCCGCCTGCAGCTCGGCGCTCCGATCGGGCCGCCACTCGACCGGTCGGGCCGAGTAGAGGCCGACCGAGTACTTCGACATGGTGCCGCCGTTGGCGCCGACCATCCCGAGCTCGTCGCGGTGCGCCCGGCAGCGCTGCACCGTCTCGGCGATCGCGTGCATCGAGTAGTTGTTGCCCGAGCCGCCGAAGAACGGCAGGCCGCCGGTCAGCGTCAGTCCACGTGGGTCGTCCGCGGTCAGGTCGAGCGCGTCGAGCACGACCGACACCGCGACCGGGAAGCACGAGTAGAGGTCGAGGAAGTCGACGTCGTCGAGCTCGGCGCCCGCGACGTCGAGCGCATGCCGCACGGCCAGCTCGGCGACCGGGTAGCGGCTCAGGTCGTCGCGCTCCAGGAGCTCGGCACTGCGCAGGTCCGCGTGGCCGTGCAGGAAGACCCAGCGATCCTCCGCCACCCCGAGGCGACGGGCCGCGGCCACCGACATGAGCAGCACCGCCGCCCCCTGGTTGACCTGGTCGCGGGCGACCAGGAAGCGCGGGTAGGGGTCCACGATCGGTCGGTTGCGCTCGGTCGGCGTCACCAGCTCGGCGGCGGTCCGCTCGGTCGGCGCCGCGGCCAGCGGGTTGGTGGCCGCGACCTTCGTGAACGGGGCGAACAGCTCGCCCATCTGCTCGTCGTACGCCGCCCGGGACAGGCCGAGCCGGGCCCGTCGGGCGTTCTCGAGCATGGCGTACTGCACCGGGGCGCCGATCAGGCCGTGGGTGACGGTATGCCACGAGACCAGACCGCGGAGCCCGGCGCCGCGGTCGTCGAGCTGGCCGCCGACGGTCTCGGTGAAGTCGGGCCGGTCGTCCCGGCCGTCGAAGTGCCGTGCCGTCGAGATCGCCTCGGCGCCGGCGAGCAGCACGACCTGGCGCCGACCTGCCGCGATGTCGCCCGCCATCTCCGTCACCAGCCGCTGGGGCGCCTGGCCGCCGGCGACCTCGAGGATCGCATCCGCCGGGTCGGCGCCGACCCGGGCGGTCACGGCGCGCGGGAAGTTGTCGGCCGCGCCCAGGGTGACCTCGATGCCCGGGCCGGAGATCTCGAACTGGCGCACGCCGGCGACCGTGTCGACCGCCGCCGCGAGGGCGACGACGTCCGCGCCGGTGTCGCCGAGAGCGGCTGTCGCCGCGCGAGCGGCCAGGTCGGCCGCGGAGAGCGCCTCGTACCCGTCCTGGTCGATGCGCTCGGCGTACTGGCCCACGCCGACGAGCACGGGCGTGGTGGGGTCGAGGTCGCTGGCAGGCATGGCGTGACGGTAGTCGCGACGGCCACGTTCACCCGGTCCGGGTGACGCGGTTCACAGCGTCCAGGTGGTCTGCTGAGGGCCATGTCTGACAGTGCGCCCGCCGGTGCAGGACCGGCCACGAGCAACGACAGGGCGGTCCGGGTCGTCGGGATCGTCGTCGCCGTCCTGGGAGCCGTCTTCCTGGTCGCCGGGATCGTCACCTACGCGGTCGTCTCCAGCACCCTCGCGGACCAGAACATCACGGTGTCCGACGACGCCGCCCACTTCGCGGGCAAGGACGTGAAGGGGCCGTTCACGGCGTACGCCCAGGCCGACATCATCAACAAGCACGCGCTGGAGATCGGCGGCGGCAAGACCTACGCCGAGCTCCCGCAGGACGACCCCAACCGCGACACGGTGATGACGGCGTCGTTCCTGCAGGCGAGCCTGTTCACCTCGGTGGTCGCCTTCGGCGTCGCTGCGTTCGTGTCGGTGATCGGCGTGGTGCTGATGCTGCTGGGCTGGGTGCTGATCCGGCTCGCGCGCCGGCCGGTCGTGGCCTGACCCGTCGTCGGGTTCAGCCCGGTCAGGCCTCGTCGCGCTCGGCGAGGAGGACGGACTTCTGCGTGCGCGTCCGCTGCAGGTCGAGCATGGCGGCGGCCGCGGTGGCGACCGCCTCGGCCTCACGGGCCTCGGCCTCCGCCTCGGCGACCGGGTCCGACCCGGCGACCGCCTCCAGCGACCGCGCCGCCTCCTCCCGCACCCGGCGGTCGTCCCGCACGGCCTTCTTCACCTGGCGGCGGGTCTCCTTCAGCGAGGCGCGGAGGGCGCGGGTGCTCATCGTCTCGGCCAGCTGACGGCGCTGGGCCTCGGGGTCCCACCGGACCGTCGGCCACTCGGGGTCCATCTCGATCAGGGTCTGGGCGAGGATCTCCGTGATCGCCAGCCGGGCGTACCACTTGTGGTCCGCCGGGATGACGTACCAGGGCGCGGCCTCCGTCGACGTACGCCGGAAGACGTCGGCGTACGCCTCCTGGTAGTCGTCCCACTTGCGCCGGGTGGGCACGTCGTTCTTGCTGTACTTCCAGCGCTTGTCGGGTCGGTCGAGGCGCTTCATGAGCCGGAGCCCCTGCTCGTCGTGGCTGACCATGAGGCCGAACTTGAGCACGGTCGTCCCCGAGGCGACGAGCTCCGCCTCGAAGTCGTTGATCTCGTCGTAGCGCTTCTCCCACACGTCCGGGGCGACCAGTCCGTCGACCCGGGCGACCAGCACGTCCTCGTAGTGCGAGCGGTCGAAGACGCCGATGAGGCCGGGCCGCGGCAGCGCCTTCCTGATCCGCCACAGGAAGTGGTGCTCCTGCTCCTCGTCGGTCGGTGCGCCGAACGAGCGGAGCGCCACGCCCTGCGGGTCCACCTTGCTCATCACGTGGCGGGTGACGCCGCCCTTGCCGGCGGTGTCGAGCCCCTGGACCACGACGAGCAGCGACCGCTTGCCGCCGGAGCGGCCCTCGGCGAAGAGCCGCTCCTGGAGCTCGCTCAGGAGGTCGCCACGCTCGCCGCCGAAGCGGCGCGCGTCCTTCTTGCCCGAGGTCCAGCCGGGCGTGCCGCCCCGGTCGAGGTCGTCGAGGTCGAAGTCCTCGTCCGCCCGCAGCTCGTCGCGCGGGTCGGCACCCCACAGGTCGCCGTCTCGTCTGCTCATCGTCAGCTCCCTTGTCCTGGACGCGGTCGTCCGTCCGGGTCGAACACCAGGTCGTACAGGCGCGGCGCCCACACCAGCTGCGCGCGGGTGAGCTCGGGGGTCGACAGTCGCCGGAGCCGGCCGGGTGGCCGCTGCTGCTCGCGCGCGACCGCGGCGTACGCCGTGGCCCGGTCCAGCACCCGGCGGCGCCGGTAGGCGTGCCCGGGGAGGTTGCGGCTCACCGACTGCGGCACCGGCACGGGCCGCCGCGGTCGCTTGTCGGCCAGCCGCCCGCGCACGCCCGTACGGCGGTCCGGGTCGCCGTCGCCGTACCAGTCGTCGAGCGCGTCGGCGCACGACGTCATCGCGTCGAAGAGGTCGTGCGGGTCCTCCGGGACGTCGGCCTCGTCGCACCCGAGGTGCTCGGCGACCAGCGTCCGCAGCAGCACGCGCGGGAAGGAGTCGCGGGGCGCCGGGTCGTCGGCCTCGCCGCGGTCGTCGACCACGGCGCAGGCGATCTCGCTGTCACTCGTCCAGGACCGGCGGTTGAGGTTGTCGGAGCCGACGCTCGCCCAGCGGTGGTCGATGATGCAGGTCTTGGAGTGCACGTAGACGGGCATGCCGTTGTCGTTGGTCAGCCCGAAGATGGCGACCCGGTCGCCGCCCGCCTCGATGATCTTGCGCATCGCCAGGGACCGGCCGTAGAGCTGCGGCAGCTCCACCGCCGCACCCTCCCGGTCGGGCACCATCGGCAGCACGATGATCAGGCGGAGGTCGGGCTTGGCGCGCAGCGCGCCGGCGAAGTGGTCGCCCACCTCCTCGGACCACAGGAACTGGTCCTCGACGTAGACCAGCCGCTCCGCGTTGGCGATCGCCTTGGCGTTGCCGAGCATCACCGACCGCTCGCCGTCCGGCGCGAAGTCGTAGGACTTGGGATAGATGACCGGGAAGGTCCGCATGACCTGCACGACCTCGTGGCCGCCCTCCCTGGCCGGTGGAGGTGGGGCCTGCTCGCCCAGGGGCTCGGGGGAGAGGTCCTCGCGGTGCACGAAGCTGGACAGCAGGCGTCCGGGGTTGAGGGTCAGTGGGGTGCTGTCCTCCCACCGCTCCCGGAAGGTCGTCTCCACGTCGTGGACCGCAGGACCCTGGATCGCCACCTGGACGTCGTGCCAGGCGGGGGTGGGGCCGTACGCGCGCGCCATCTCGACCGGCTGCCGGTCGCCCTGGTGCTTCGCGTCGTCGCGGCGCCCGTGGCACAGGTCGATGCCGCCGACGTACGCCACGTCGCGGTTCGGGTCGTCGCCGTGGCGGATCACGACGAGCTTCTGGTGGTGGGCGCCGCGGGTGCGGACCCGCATGTCCCGCAGGCACTGACCGCCGGCCTCGCCGATCTCCTCGCCGAGCTGGCGGTGCCGGTGCGCGCTGAAGCCGAGCCGGTGCCAGTGGGAGCGCCACAGCAGCCCGCGGACGTCCACCCCTCGGCGTACGGCGTCGATGAGCGTGTTGTTGAGCGTCGACCGGGGGTCGTCGGTGAGCTGCTGGTCGGGGTCGCCCTGCCAGTCGGCGAAGTAGAAGCGGTCGCCGGGGCCGAGCGCGCAGATGCGCTCGTGCAGCTCCGCGAAGTAGTCGCGACCATGGACCAGCGCGCGCACCGAGTTGCCGCTGCTCCAGGCCGTCCCGTCGCCGCGCACCGCATCGATCGCGGTGTGCGGGTTCTCCCTCTCCTCGCTGCCCAGGAGCCACTCCCTCACGTCCACGGCGGGCATTCTGCTCGTCCTGCCGAGGTCGCAAACAACCACCCGTTCGGTGCGTTTGGGCCGGCGGTGCGCTGCGCAAGATCCGTTGCATGGGAGGCATGGAGGGGCACCCGGGTCGAGCGCGCCGTTTGACCCGCGCCGTCGTGTACGCCGTCGTCGTGGCGGTGCCGATCGCCGTGCTCGCCTTCCTGGTCCGCTCGAAGTTCGACCCGCTCGCGGACCTCGACCAGGCGGTCAGCCTCCGGGCCACGGACTTCACCCGCGCGCACGACGGCTTCCGCTCGGTGGCCGAGACCTGGGAGCTGATCAGCCAGCCCTGGGTGATGTACGCCGTGGTCGGCATCCCCCTCTGCCTGCTGGCCTGGTTCCGGCTCCACCTGCGCACGCGGGCCATGTGGGCAGTGGCGACGATGGCCGCCGGGTGGCTCCTTGCCGTGCTCCTCAAGATGCTGGTGCAGCGGACGCGGCCGGTGATCGAGGAGCCGTTCGCCGTGCACCACGGCTACTCGTTCCCCTCGGGCCACGCGACGAACAACGCGATCGTGATCACGGTCGTCCTCCTGCTGCTGCGCCCGGTCCTGGGTGTGGCGGCTCGGCGCGTGCTGCTCGCGGTCGGTGCCGGGTGGGTACTGCTCACCTGTGCGGATCGCATCTTCATGGGCGCGCACTTCCTCTCCGACGTGACTGCCGGCGTGCTGCTCGGGGTCGGCTTCTGCGTCGCGTCGTACGCCGGCTACGTGGGCTGGAGCCCACCTGCGCCTACTGACACACACCTGAAGGAGTCCGCAGATGACGATGCTCACGAGATGGCATGACGACCAGTCACGCCCGACCCTGAAGGAAGCGGGCCGCGACCTCGCCGTACGCGTGCTCGCACCGCTGCTGGTGTGGTGGCTGGTCGTGCTGGCGATCGGCTGGATGTTCGCGGACGGCCCGCTGAAGGACCTCGGGATCTCCGAGGAGAGCGTCAACAAGTCGCTCGAGTCGTCGCGGACCGACTTCTTCAACAACGTCACGTTCGTCTTCTCGTGGACCGGCGCGACGGTGAGCATCATCGGGCTCTGCCTGGTCGTCGTGGCCGTCGTGTGGTGGCGCACGCGCCAGTGGTGGTACGCCGTCGTGCCGCTCATCGCGATCTCGGCACAGGCCCTGGTCTTCTTCCTCACCACCCTGCTCATCGACCGCCAGCGGCCGGACGTGGAGAAGCTCGACGACTCGCCGCCGACCTCCAGCTTCCCCAGCGGGCACACCGGTGCGGCCACCGGCCTCTACTTCACGCTGGCCCTGATGGCGCTGCGGATCCGGCAGCCGGCACTGCGCGCCGTCGTCGTGACGGTCTGCCTGCTGGTCCCGTTCGCGGTGGGGTCGGCTCGGATCTACCGCGGCATGCACCACGTCAGCGACGTCGTCGTCGCGATCTTCAACGGCCTCGTCGCGTGCCTGCTGGCCTGGCACTGGCTGCGCCGGGACCCGGCACGCGGGACCGGCGAGGGCGAGGAGCCTGCGGTCGCAGGCATGCCGGCGCGGCAGGGCGGGTAGGTCTTCCTACGGGGACGGGAGACATGAGGGAGACCATGACCAATCAGGACATGTCGGCGCAGGTGGGACGCGCCACGACTGCCGCCAAGGGAGCCGCCGCGCAGGCGGGGGACAGCAAGGTCGTCGAGTGGGGAGCTCGGCTGGGGTACGCCGCGAGCGGGGTGCTCCACCTCGTGCTGGCGTGGCTCACCGTCCAGATCGCGCTGGGCGAGGGCGGCCAGGCGAGCCAGTCGGGAGCACTGGGCACCGTGGCACAGCAGCCCTTCGGGATGTTCCTTCTCTGGGTGCTGGCCATCGGCTTCACCCTGCTCGCGCTGTGGCAGGTGACCGAGGTGCTCACCGGCCGCGAGGCCTTCGACAAGGCCAAGGCGGCGGGCAAGGCGGTGCTGTACGCCGCGCTCGCCTACACCGGCTTCGTGTTCGCGCTCGGCGGTCGCACGTCCAGCAACAAGCAGACCAAGGACTTCACGCGGACGCTGATGGAGGCACCTGCCGGGCGGGTGCTGGTCGGGCTGCTCGGCCTGGGCATCGTCGGGGTCGCGCTCTACCACGTCTACAAGGGGTGGAAGAAGAAGTTCCTCGACGACCTGCAGGAGCACCCCGGCCAGTGGGCGGTCGTGGCCGCCCGGGTCGGCTACATCGGCAAGGGCATCGCGCTCGTCGCGGTCGGCGTGCTCTTCATCGCCGCCGCGTTCCAGCAGCACCTGGGGAAGACCACCGGTCTGGACGGGGCGCTGAAGTCGCTGCGCGACCTACCCGCAGGCACCGTGATCCTGATCGGCATCGCGCTCGGCCTGGCGGCGTACGGCGTCTACTCGTTCGCCCGGGCTCGCTATGCGCGCGTCTGAGATCGTCGTCGTCGTCAACCCGACCAAGGTCGACGTCGACGAGGTCCGCGAGACGCTGGAGAAGGTGGCCGAGGAGGCGGGCGCGCCCAGGCCGACGATCGTGGAGACGACCGAGGACGACCCCGGCTTCGGCCAGACCCGGGACGCGGTGGAGGCCGGTGCCACCGTCGTGTGCGCCCTCGGCGGCGACGGGACCGTCCGCGCGGTCGCGCAGGAGCTCGTGGGCACCGGCGTCCCGATCGGACTGCTGCCCGGCGGCACCGGCAACCTCCTGGCACGCAACGTCGGCGGGCGGGTCGACCCGCTGGAGGACGCCGCGCGCGTGGCGTTCGCCGGGCAGGACCGCACGATCGACGTCGGGTGGCTGGTGCTCGACCCGACCCCCGACCAGCTCGAGGGCATCCCGGACGCCGCCGACAACGTGCACTGCTTCACCGTCATGGCCGGAGTCGGCTTCGACGCCCAGATGATGGCCGACGCACCCGAGGGTGTGAAGGACAAGGTGGGCTGGGCGGCCTACGTCGCCAGCGGCGGCAAGCACCTGACCGACCCGCCGTTCTCCCTCGACCTCGTGGTCGACGGCGAGCCGTCCGCGGCCCGCAAGGCGCGGACCGTCGTGGTCGGCAACTGCGGCGAGCTCACCGGCGGGATGGTGCTGCTGCCCGACGCGCTGTTCGACGACGGCAAGCTCGACGTCGCGACCGTCGGCCCGGAGAGCCTCACGCAGTGGATCGGTGTCGCGGCGCGCGTGCTGGCCAACCGTGACGACGGCCCCGCGCTCGAGCGGACCGCGGGCGGCGACATCACGCTGACCGTCGATCCACCTCAGCTGTGCGAGGTCGACGGCGACGTGCTCACCGAGGCGTCCACCGTCCGGTTCGTCCTCCAGCCGGGCTCGCTCGTCGTGCGGGTCGCAGACGACGGCTGACCATCGGGGACGTCGCCGTTCCGAGGCGGGACGTCAGAGGTCGGCGAGGTGGAGCTCGGTCACCGCCCCGACGAGCGAGGGCCCGTACCAGGTGATGTCGCGGCCGCTCACCAGCATCGTGGGCGTCCGCGTGAAGGCCTCCGGCCCGTCGTCGGCCGAGAAGACGTACGGCTCGTCGGGCAGCAGGACGAGGTCGGCCCCGGCGCCGTCCAGCTCGTCGATGCCGACGTGCGGGTAGCGCTCGGGGCTCTCGGCGAAGACGTTCTGCCACCCCAGGCGCCGCAGCAGGTCCCCGGTGAAGGTGTCGCGGCCGACGACCATCCACGGGTCGCGCCAGATGGGGACGACGACTCGGGCCGTGACCGGTGGCAGCGGACCGCACCACCGCCGGGCGGCCTCGCCCAGCCAGGCCGGCCGGGGCCAGCCGAGCGCGTCGTCGAAGAGCCGGCCGATCGAGCTGATCGCCTGGGGGACGGTCGTGATCTCCGTGACCCAGACCGGGATGCCGGCGGCTCGGAGCCGGCGTACGTCGAGCTCGCGGTTCTCCTCCTTGTTGGCGACGACGAGGTCGGGTCCGAGCAGCGCGATCTTGTGGAGGTCGGGGTTCTTGGTCCCGCGGACCCGCGCCGCGTCCAGGCCGGGCGGGTGCGAGCACCAGTCGGTGACCCCGACGAGGGCCTCGGGGCGGGACATCGCCATCGCCTCGGTCAGCGACGGCACGAGCGAGACGACCCGACCGGCGATGCCGCTGCGGGCGAGGGGCGTCCCGAGGTCGTCTCGTGCCGCCACGGTCACACGTTGCGTCGGTACTGGCCGCCGACCTCGAAGAACGCCTCGGTGACCTGGCCGAGGGTGCAGACCCGGGCAGCGTCCATGAGCACCGCGAACACGTTCTGATCGGTGATCGCCGCCTCCTTGAGGCGCGCGATCGCCTCGGCGGCCTCGGTGCTGTGGGTCTTCTGGAAGGCGTGGGTGCGTTCGAGCTGCGACTGCTTCTCGTCGTCGGTGGCGCGGGCGAGCTCGATGGTCTGCGGGGTGCCGTCGGCGTCCTTGCGGCGGAACGTGTTGACGCCGATGATCGGCAGGCTGCCGTCGTGCTTGCGGTGCTCGTAGAGCATCGACTCGTCCTGGATCCGGCCACGCTGGTAGCCGGTCTCCATCGCGCCGAGCACGCCGCCGCGCTCGCTGATCGCGTCGAACTCGGCGAGCACGGCGGCCTCGACGAGGTCGGTGAGCTCGTCGATGATGAACGACCCCTGGAGCGGGTTCTCGTTCATCGCGAGGCCCCACTCGCGGTTGATGATCAGCTGGATCGCCAGCGCCCGGCGCACCGACTCCTCCGACGGGGTCGTCACGGCCTCGTCGTAGGCGTTGGTGTGCAGGCTGTTGGCGTTGTCGTAGATCGCGATCAGTGCCTGCAGGGTGGTGCGGATGTCGTTGAAGTCCATCTCCTGCGCGTGCAGGGACCGACCGGAGGTCTGCACGTGGTACTTCAGCTTCTGCGAGCGCTCGTTCGCGCCGTACTTCTCCTTCATCGCGACCGCCCAGATCCGGCGCGCGACCCGGCCGATGACCGAGTACTCGGGGTCCATGCCGTTGGAGAAGAAGAAGGACAGGTTGGGCGCGAAGTCGTCGATGTCCATGCCGCGGGCGAGGTAGGACTCGACGTACGTGAACCCGTTGGCGAGGGTGAAGGCGAGCTGGCTGATGGGGTTCGCACCGGCCTCGGCGATGTGGTAGCCCGAGATGCTCACCGAGTAGAAGTTGCGCACCTGCTGCTGGATGAACCACTCCTGGATGTCGGCCATGCACCGCAGCGAGAACTCGGTGGAGAAGAGGCAGGTGTTCTGACCCTGGTCCTCCTTGAGGATGTCGGCCTGCACGGTGCCGCGGACGTTGGCGACGGCGTACGCCGCGAGCATCGCGCGCTCCTCCTCGGACGGGTCCCGGCCCTCCTTGTCGCGGAACGCGTCGACCTGCTGGTCGATGACCGTGTTGAGGAAGAAGGCCAGCACCGTGGGAGCCGGGCCGTTGATCGTCATCGAGACCGACGTCGACGGGGCGACGAGGTCGAAGCCGTCGTAGAGCACCTTCATGTCGTCGAGGGTCGCGACGCTGACGCCCGAGGTGCCGACCTTGCCGTAGATGTCGGGGCGCTCGTCGGGGTCGCGACCGTAGAGGGTCACGGAGTCGAACGCCGTCGAGAGACGCTTGGCGTCGCCGTCGGCGGACAGGATCTTGAAGCGCCGGTTGGTGCGGGCGGGGTCGCCCTCGCCGGCGAACATCCGGGCCGGGTCCTCGCCGTCCCGCTTGAACGGGAACACCCCGGCGGTGAAGGGGAAGTAGCCCGGCAGGTTCTCGCGGCGCCAGAACCGCACCAGCTCGCCGTGGTCGGTGAACCGTGGGAGCGAGACGCGCGGGATCTTGTTGCCGCTCAGCGACTCGCGGGTCAGCCTCGTGGTGATCTCGCGGTCGCGGACCTTGGTGACCTGCTCGTCACCGGAGTACGACGCCACCACCGAGGGCCACTGCTCGATCTGCTTCGCGGTCTCGCGGGGCAGGTCGAGGCCTGCCTTCTCCAGCAGGGCGCCGACCTCCTCGTTGCCGTCCAGCTCGGCCGCCACCGCGGCGACCCGCTGCACCCGGCTCGCCGCCTCGGCGAGCCGCTCGGTCTCCGCGTGGTAGTCGCGGACGGTCTCGGTGATCTCCGCGAGGTAACGGACCCGGTCGCCGGGCACCACCTGGCGGATGCCGGACGAGTGGCGCACGTCGACCTCGGGCAGCGCGCCCTCGCCGAAGGTCATGCCCTTGTCGGTGAGGATGCCGCGCAGGTGCTGGTAGAGCGCCGTCACGCCGTCGTCGTTGAAGGTCGCCGCGGACGTGCCGAAGACCGGCATGTCCGCGGGCTGCTTGCCGAACGCCTCGCGGTTGCGGACCAGCTGGCGGCCGACGTCGCGCAGGGCGTCCTTGGCGCCGCGGCGCTCGAACTTGTTGATCGCCACGACGTCGGCGAAGTCGAGCATGTCGATCTTCTCCAGCTGCGAGGCCGCGCCGAACTCGGGCGTCATCACGTACATCGACGCGTCGACGAACGGCACGATCGCCGCGTCGCCCTGGCCGATGCCGGGTGTCTCCACGACGATCAGGTCGAAGCCGGCGGCGCGGACCGTGTCGACGACGTCGTCGAGGTGGTCGGGCAGCTCGTGGGCGCCGCGCGTCGCGAGGCTGCGGAAGAACACGCGGTCGCCGTCGAGGGAGTTCATCCGGATCCGGTCGCCCAGCAGTGCACCACCGCCGCGACGGCGGGTCGGGTCGACCGCGATCACCGCGACCCGGAGCTTGTCCTGCTGGTCGACGCGGAAGCGACGGACGAGCTCGTCGGTCAGCGAGGACTTCCCCGACCCGCCGGTGCCGGTGATGCCGAGGACCGGTGCGTGGTGCCGGCTCGCGGCGTCCTTGATCGCGGCCAGGGTCTCGGCGGGGAGCGACCCGGTCTCGGCGCCCGTGATGGCCCGGGCGATCGCGAAGCGGTCGCCGCTGATCACCTGCTCGGCGCTCACCTGCTTGCCGGACCACAGGTCGAAGTCGCAGTCGGCGACGACCGAGTTGATCATCCCGACCAGGCCCAGTCGCTGCCCGTCCTCGGGGGAGAAGATGGTGACGCCGGAGCGGCGCAGCCGCTCGATCTCCTCGTGCACGATGACACCGCCGCCACCGCCGACGACCTTGATGTGGTCGGCGCCCTGGGCGCGCAGCGACTCGACGAGGTACTCGAAGTACTCGATGTGCCCGCCCTGGTACGACGACACCGCGACGCCCTGCACGTCCTCCTCGAGAGCGGCGTCGACGACCTCCTGCACGGACCGGTTGTGACCGAGGTGGATGACCTCGCACCCCTGCGACTGGAAGATCCGTCGCATGATGTTGATCGACGCGTCGTGCCCGTCGAACAGGCTCGACGCCGTGACCAGGCGGACCGGGTTCGCGGGCGTGTGCAGATCAGACACTGGGTACCTCGAAAACTAGTTGGACGTCCTACTAAATCAAATACTAGGACATCCAACTAAATCTGACGAGCGGGTGGCTCGGGTGCTCGGTGCCTCTGGGATGCTGGGCGTCGGCCCCCGCACAGCGCCCGCGACCCGGAGGAGATCCCGTGGCGAACCGCCTCACAACCGCCACCTCGCCGTACCTCCTCCAGCACGCCGACAACCCGGTCGACTGGTGGGAGTGGGAGCCGGCCGCGTTCGAGGAGGCGCGGCGCCGCAACGTGCCGGTGCTGCTCAGTGTCGGGTACGCCGCGTGCCACTGGTGCCACGTGACGGCGCGGATGCTCATGGGTTCGCCCTCGGAGGCGATTCACGCTCAAACTAGCGTCAATCGGCACCGTTTTGTATCGCCCGGCTCCGCTACTTGACGCCAATTCCGGGGCTTCGTGTATCACTCTCGTGTATCACTCGGCGCTGGCCGGCCTGAGTGCTCTGGGCGTCTGAACCCGACCTATGCGCAGTCGAGGCAGTGGTCAGGTGATCCCGCCGCGAGTTGCGACCGGTGGTTGATCAAGAAGCAGCTCATGCAGGTGAACTCGTCGGCTCGCTCCGGTGCGACCTCGACCTCGAGCTCGACGCCCGAGAGGTCGGCGCCGGGCAGAGTGACACCGTCGTCCAGGTTCGGCTCGTCGTCGACCTTGTCGCCCTTGGGGGCAACTTTGGCCCGCGCTTCCTCAAGCGCTTCGTCCGGTGCCTGCTCCTCGGGCTTCACCCGAGGGGCGTCATAGTCAGTGCCGGCCACGTCACCTCCTGTCGTAGCTCCCGATCTCCGGCCGGCCGCGTGCGGCTAGCAGGGTTGACGATGCACTACCGCCCAACTGAGACACGTTCTAGCCCGGAGGCTGGACAGCGACGGCACCTCCTCTCGCGCGCAAGTTCTTGCCGGACGAAGCACGCCTGGGTGAGCCAATGGCGCCGTCGCCGGGCACGGGGTCCGGCATCCCAGGACGGGGTGCCTCAGTGCAGACCTTCTTCCGAGCTCCAGTGCAAACTTTCCTTTGTCTTCTCACAATATTTGTGTAGGATCACATTATGAGTAGCACTCCCTTTCAGGACGAAGCATGCCTAGTTGCGCGTCGGTACGGCTTCGACTACGCGCGGATGCAGGTTGAATCGCAATCGGCGAGATCGCACGCCTGGTGGCGGAACCTGACCATGCATGGAGCATGGAGGGGTCCAGGAACCACCCGGGTCGGGCCACCGACCCCCGAAGCGATCCCTGGCATCGCGGCTCTCTTTGGCACCACGGCCGACCAGGTCGCGACGATGATCGCCGCTGACTGGTACGGCGTGAAGCCGGACAGCGATGTGTCTCCCCGAGTTCAGAAGATCGCCGCCGCCCTGGATGATCTCAACGATGACGATCTTGATCTCATTGAGACGTTCATTACCCGCCTTCGTCCAGAGCCCAAGGTTCCGGCAAAGAAGTCGCTAAAGAGGGTCAAGGCCAAGCGGAGCAACCACAGGGTTGCGTAACGGATACCCTAGGACTAGCGCCGAGGGAAGAGGGCCCAGCGAGACAACCTCAGACCTTCGACTAGCCAACCCATCGCGTTTGTCCATTCGGCAGGAGATCGAGCTTGGGTAGTTGCAGCGCGTGGCTGAACACCGCGTACTCAGTGCCAACGTGCTGAACCTGAGCAGTGTGAGCGATATTGAACTGCACCGTTCGGAGGCCCTCGTACAACTCGGTCGTGACCCGTTCGTGCGTGTCGTAGGTCAGGAACCAACGAAGGTCCGTCTTGGACAGCCGCGCCGCCAAGTCCGCGTGATCGTGGGCGCTCAAGGAGTCCATGTACAGGCCGTCTCCCTGAATGAGATATGGCGGGTCTACGTACACGAGCGGGTCTACTTTGTCGGCTTCAAGACGACCTATGAAGTCTCGAGCGTCGAGCTGCGTCACTCGGACGCGATCGCGGTACTGCGACAGGAATCGGACTCGCTGAGCCAGGCTTTCTCGGTTGAATCTGGCGTCGATCTTCCAGCGTCCGGTTTGCTCCAACCCGCCAATGGGTCGTGCGGACAGAATCCCTGATCTGTTGCAGCGGTTTAGGAAGAACGTGGCGAATCCGAGGTCCAAATCATCGTCCTCGCCGCCGGCTTCGTAGATCTCGCGTTGCCGATGCCAGTTCTCTAAGGTGACATCATCTCGTTCAATCCTCGACACGAATGCTTCGGTCTCGAAGAACACGCACCGCCATAGCGCCGCAATGCCTGGGTTGAGGTCGTTGATGTGAACGGCTCTGACATGCTCGTCAATTAGCAGTCGGAGTGCCGCTCCAGCGCCACCTGCAAACGGCTCGGCATACTCGCGAGGACGAGGCGCCTGGGACCGGATGAGCTCGGCGATGAAGGGGGCGAGGCGTCCCTTGCCCCCGGGGTAGCGGAGAGGACTGAGATATCTCACTTGTCAGGTGCCTGGGCTAGCAGCGCGTCGGTCCGTTCCAGCAAGGGCCGGAAGGTGCGGCTGAGCTCCCGCACCTCGCCGACGGTCGGATGAGCCATGACGTTGTGAACGAAGGAGTTCATGGCCTGTACCGCCACTCCCGCGGTGGCGTCCTGGCTGCGGATCCACGCTTGTTTCAGTTCAGGGTCGGCCTTCATCGGATCAACGATCTGCGGGTCCAATTTCCTCAGCACGACCGCGATCTTTGCACGGAGTTTGTCCCCCTCCTGACCCAGTCCAAGTCGAACGACGGCCTCGGTAACGGTGAGTTCGATGACGACCCGTAGCGCTACAGCCGCGATCGCCGCCGACGAGACAAGGTCGACCTTCTGTGCCTGCTCGAGGAACTTAGAAGTCCGTAGATCGACGTACCTCAATTTCAGGCCCTTGAAGATCGCGGTCTCTTCGCGCGGCATACTCCTCCGCATCGTCGGTCCGGGACCGCCCGCCGATTCAGAAGCCGGTTGCACTCGGTCTCCCGGCGCGCCAGCGGCCCGGGGAGCCTCGCGGCGCTGTTCACGAGGTGGGAGCGTCCGTGACTCGGCCGCCTTTTTGATGTACTCAGCTCGCTGAGCCTTGCTCTTGATCTGCGAGACCCCGACCTGGCCCGCGAGGTCGCCGAAGATTTTGCGCACTCCGTCGAGAATGTGTTCCCGGTCAAAGTGGAACTCGACGCCGTCCTCGACGAAATCGAATCCGAAGTTCTGGCGCACGTCGGGGTCGGCTACGAGGCGCCCAAGTGTGGTCAGGCGCTCGCGCTTGACCGTCTCGATGTCAGCGAGGAGTTCCGGCTCGTCGGGAAAGTCTGATGCCACGGCCGAACAGAAGATGTCGGCTCGGTCAGCCTGTGACCCCGGGCGACGTCGAAAGTTGTTGGATTGCCAGGTCTGCCACTCGACCACACCAACGCCTTCGTTCTCGCCGGTGTGCCGGAGCTCCAGCCAGTGTCTCGCAGCATCTCGGTTTTCGGCCTGATAGCAGTGAACGCTCTCCGGGCCGAAACCTCGCTCAGCGATCTTTCGAAAACGTGCAACGGTCGACTTGTCCTCGGCCAGATCGGGGTTACGCAGAAGTTTGAGTGCGGCCAGCCGGCGATTCCCCTCAATGACTACTAGTTGCCCATCTTCCTCGACTAAAACCGGGAGTTCAGTCGGGTTGATGGAGGTCTGAGTCGAGATGTCCTCGGCGAGCTTTTCAAGCTTCCGGGGCGCGTCCGCGAGGAGCCGGTTGACAGCGTCCCGCTGACTTGACGCTTCTCCATCGAAACGAGGATTTCGCTCGTCCAGAAGGAGACTTGCCACGAGATGGTCGCCGTACATGACCGGGACGATGCCACAACCCTGGGTTCCGGGCAGGGCTTCGGAGAGATGGGTAGCGGCCAGATGAGACCAGTTTCCGTTCCCCCAGACCCACAATCGCTCACTTGCCGACACTCGTAGACATAGGCGCGCATGCCCTCGAACTCATAGAAGGACATGAGCTGCTTCGCCCACGCTGAGCGTCGAACGGATCAAGCACGACCGCGGAGCAGCGCTGTGAGCGCGTTCTTGCAGAGCGGCGACGGTCGCCTCTGCGCGCGTGCACTGAGGCGCACCGTCAAGCCGCATCCGTCCGCTCTTCGGCACGCGTCTTGACGCCGCTCAGCGGAAGCCGACGAAAGCGCTCCTCGAGCTCGATTTTCGCGCATAGCGACCGGGCGTCCCTGAAGTGTAGGTGCGCTCGTGAACAATCGACTCATGGACGTAGACCTTTCGAGACTGCCACCCGGAACCGCCGGGTGGCTTGCCCTGGCCGACCACGCGTTGGCGCTGGGCGATCTCTCGGAGGTGGACTACCTCGAGCTGAAGGGGACACTCCCGTTCAACGAGCGCCAAGACCGCAAGCGCTCCGCTGTCGTCCTTAGCCGCGCGATCCTCGCCATGGCTAATCGGATGCCAGATGCTGCAGAGAGGCATCTGGGTGGGTACAGCGTCGTGCTTGTGGGCATCGACCAACAGGTCGTGGTCGGCGCCGAGCAGGTCGACGGGGCAATCCTGCGCGACGCAGTTGAGCCATACGTCGGCGAAGACGGGCCCCGATGGGATCACCAATTCATCGACCACCCGAGCGGCCTGGTTCTAGCTGTGATCATCGACCCGCCGCAGTGGGGCGACCGAATCCACGCATGCCGCAAGGAGTACTCGGACCACGCGTCGGGCCTCGGGGTCCGCGACGGTGATGTGCTCGTGCGGGTGCCCGGCCAGACCCGTCACGCAACGAGTTTTGATCTGGCGCAGCTGGAGCTGCGGCGCTCTCGGGCGCCGCACACCGGTGCCCAAGTGCGTGTGACTTACTTAGGCGCCTTCGACCGAACGAGCAGGTCCAACGTGCACGAGCTTATCGAAGGCATGGTGGAGGAAGTCGCCGACGAGTTACTGGACGGAATCCCGGAGCCGGTTGCGCGCGGCCCCTACAGCGTGGGCGTACAGGCCATCCTTGAGCAGACGGCGACGCGTGGGGACAAGCGCTCCCCCGACCGCTTTCGCGACGACGTCGAGGAGTGGCGGTACGCCTGCAGGGAGGCACTGCACCGCGTCGTCACTGAGTTCCTGCGCCACACCTTGGAGCACGGCACGTTTATGATCGAGAACGAGTCGGACCGCTACTTGGAGAACGTGCGGGTGACAATCACGTTCCCATCTGTCGCCACCGTGCTCATGGCATCAGACACCGACTACTGCGACCATGGGGGCCAGTTCCGTCCGTTTGAGATGCTGCCCGACAAGCCAGCGAAGTACGGCGACCTCAAGCCGTACGCCCTTGGCGACTACATCTTGCCTCGGGTCAATCCGATCCTGCCTGACCTCCCCGCGCTCAACGTCGATGTCGGGCAGTTGGACGACGAGTACGTCGTGTCGTGGTTCGTCGGCGATCTACCGCCGCGTGGGCGGAGCAAGGCCGACGAGGAGTTTGCGGCATTCACCGACGAAGACCTCCACGAGCACCCCGACGCAACCCCCGACGGACACCACCCGATGATCACCGAGGTCACCGCCACTTGGCAGGTCACCGCGCGCGGCGTCGACCACGTCTTCCAAGGCGAACTGGCACTGCGCTGCCGCCAAGAGCCGGGCCAGGTTGCAACCTGGGGGCGCCGCGAGCCTTGAGTCCCGAACAAGCCACAGTCTTTGGTCAAACCCCGGGATCGACCGGCCGGGTCTTTTCGCCGCGACAGCGACCACGTCTAACCGTGCGTCGGCGCAACTCCAATCATCTGCTCATGGCCGATGAGGGTGCGTGTTGGCGTCGAGCCCAGCGACGCAGAACCCGGTCGACCTTGGGACGGCACCGGCCCGCTGGGTCTCATCGTTGCTGCGACTCTTGGCGTGCTCGCACCTGCGGACGGTCGACGGAGGTTGATCGCTTGTCTAGTTGCGGTCGCCTCCTGGCACTCTGTGGCGGGGGTCGGAATCGACCAGATCATCGTAAAGTTGCGGCCAACCGGTCGAGAGGGTTGCCGTTGACATGCGGGCCATCACCGCGGCAACTGCGATAGCGACGTCGGGCGCGGTTGTCTCCAAGTCTCGAAGTGTCGCGAGGGCTGCCCGTAGGGCGGCGGCAGGACGGGCCGGAAGTCGCCTGAGTACCGCGATCGCAAAGGGGTCGTCCAAACCAGGTATCGCTTCGACGAGGCTGACCAGTTGCGGAGTTGACGCGGAGTGGAAAACGCGGCCCATGACTTCACGCCAGGCGGCTGGCACGTCACGGCGGGCGCTTCGCGGCGTACCTGGAACGGTCAGCCGGCGACCAACGGTTGCGATAAGCCCAAGCTTGTCATCAACGGAGATGTGCGCGCGGTCTGCGGACGGGTTGAGGTAGCCGACGAGCTCGGTCACCTTGCCTCCATCGACCGGATCGTGGAACGCCGTTTCAACCGCCGCGGTGATGGTGGACGCGTTGCCGGTTCCGGCAAGCAGCCGAATGTAGTTGAGCCGGAGGGGTGCGTGTTTGTCGACGGGTGATGCGTTCCACCAGGGCGCGAGCATGTCTGCAGCAAGGTCGGGGGGATAGGTCCCTCGTATCGCCTCGCCTGCGATGAGGAATGACAGCTCGGACCTGAAGTTGGCGTCCGCCGCGGTCGTGAGCTCGCGGATTCGTGCCCAGGGCGGCGCTGGAACTAGGCGGCTTTGAACCGCGGCGACCAGCAAACGCATTGCGCGACAGCGTTCCTTCCATGAGCCGGTGGAACTTGCCTGGAGAAGTTGGTCTTTGAGGTCGGCAGCGGCGTCCTCGTTCCACGGCAGATCTGGGATTCGGTCGATGAGTTGGAAGAGTTCAACAAACGCCGATCGCGATATGAGGAACTTCAGGACGTCTTGGGTTCCCGGCCGGGCAGCGTTCAACGTCTGTCCCTGCTGCACGATGATCCGTTCGTCTGCCTCGTCAAGCCGGAACTCTCCAGTGGTCAACCTCTTCAGGAGGCCCAAGGTTGTCGTGTGTCCAGCGTTGGCTAGGGCTAGAAGGGGCCAGAGGAGATGGTCCCGAGTGAGCCAGAGCTCTTCGGCTGGCGTACCTGGCAGGCCCTCGGCGGCCTGGGCCGCCGTTGTTACCAGCGGCTCGGCCTCGACATCGGGGCGGCACAGGGTTCTGCGAACTGTATCGGCCCAGCGTTGTTCCAGCGTCGCTGGCGAACGTCGGGACGCAGGGAGTCCGTCGATGAGAACTTGTGCGAGCCGACTCTCGATCTGAGCGAACTGGTTCAGGGGGGCGATGAGCAGTCCGTGGTGCAATTGCTCGTGCAGTTCGGGAGCATTGACCGTCAGCATTCTGTCGAGCACTTGGAGAAGTAGCTCGGGCGCGTCGATACGCGTGAGGTGCTGGACAAGCGCCCACACCCACGCGACCTGTGACGTACTTGCGATTCCCGAGCTGGATATCTGATCGAGTATCGCCTCAAGGCGAGTGAGCGACCGAGCGCCGGTTTCACCAGTCCAGTTGGACCTCATTGCTAGTTCCTGTAGCCGAGCAAGGGCGGGGACGACAGTCGTATCTGCTCGGCCAGTTGTGTTCATGGTCTTGTCGTCGGCCCAGGCTGCGACCGATGGTGAGTGGACGCTGGCGTCTTGAGCGATCGCCTCGAAGAGCCGAGCCATGCGCGTGGATCCTTTGGCGAAGGTCTTGCCTGCGCCGAATGCGTCCAGTAGCTCTAGAGTGCGTAACGGTTCATGCCTTACGAGTGCGCCGACCAGCTCTCTGACCTCTATTCGGTCAATGCCTTCGTCATCGAAGAAGGTGCGACCGCTCGCGTGCGCTATCGCCTGGGTGACCGTCATCCCGACGGCGGGATCAAGTGCGGTCTGTCTCCGTAGAACGTCGATGACGAGATCGCGTCCGGCGTTGCCTGACTGCGAGTGGAGGTTCGTTAGGAGGTCAGTGTCGATAGGCTGCCACGGAAGTCCGGGTCGCGGGATCTGCTTGAAATAGTCCCTCGCGAGTGAAAGTCCGCCGTCCGCTAGCCGTTCCTGCAAGACGGCCGCTAGCTCGTCTGGGACAGGCACCTGGGCCAGCACGAGGATGCACCGCTTGCTATTCAGTAAGGTCGAGGGCGTCGCGAGTTCGCGCTGGGCGGCAATCGAGGCTTCCGCGGCTCGCTCGGCACGCAGCCACCCCAGGACCCAGGCTTGCTCGACCACAGCCGCAAGAAAATAGTCGTCTGGCTTCTCGTTGGACCGCGTGATGGCCGCAGTGAGCCCACCTTCGTGGTCCAGCAACAACAGCGCAGCTGCGAACTCAAAGAAGGTCTGGTGAAAGAACCGGAAGGCGCCTTGCTGGGTCATGGATCCGACGCCCCGGCCGCATAGCTCGTCGACATCTTCCTGACGGACTGGTTGCGGGAAGTTGAGGATCTGCGCAGATGCCAGTCGGACCTCTGGAACTCCTGCTCTGAGCATTCCTGCCGCCAGCGTCAGGCACGCACCAGTTAGATCGTGCCCGACGTGGTGTCCCTTAGGCGTCCATGTTCGGCGGTCGGTCATGACACGGTCGGTCCAGTAGCGCTGGTACAACGTCGTGGCGCTGATGGTTACCGGAACGGTCGACGGCGCGTAGAGCTCGAAAAGCATGCGGAGGGCGAGCGGGAGCTTGGCCATTTCGCCTAGCGGTTGTTGACGGATTGCTGAGGTAAGGAGCTGTTCGGCCAGTTCACTGGTCTCGCCGGGCGCGCGGCAATAGGCAAGAGCGTGGCTTCGGACGGCCCGCACGAACTCGCTCTCGTGTTGGCCCACTCGAGGCGTGAGCGAGTATGCGCTCAGGGTGAGTGGTGCGTCGGTCCCGGTTGCTATGAGCGCAGCCTCAGACGGACGCGACGTGATGATCACTCGTGTGCCAGCAAGGCGGAGTGCCTCGACGAGATTCATGAAGTTGTCGAAGAGCGACTCGTCGTTGACCAGGAGGTCTGCGGTGTCGATGAGGACGCTGGCCTCGGCGTGCGCTGCGCGTTCTGTGATTGCATGGGTGAGGTTGTCGACGGTGACAAGGGCCTGCCCCCCGTCGTCTGGCGCTGTCAGGTACGAAGCTTTGATGAAGTACGTGTCGTGGTTCTTCCCGGCGCCGATTAGCCGGTTCGCGAGTCCCCAGAGTAGGGAGGTCTTGCCGGTACCGGCCTCGCCGCTGATAACCACTAGGTCCCGAGTTTCCAGCTCCCTTAGGACCTTGTCTTCGAGGTCCCGCCGAACGTAGAGACTGGGGCCCTCGACCTCGTCGAACGTGCTCGCGCCGACGTGGCCTGCCTCGCGAAGCGCTTGGTTACTCAGCCGTTGAAGTCGTGGCACTGAGGTGCACGCTGGGTCGTAGGTCAACGACGCGCGGGCGAGGTTGAGTTGCACGCCCAGCTTCTGCGACACGCCGAGCAGGAGTGCATTCGCTGCTTCGTCGCTCGAGACGGTGCGGCCGTCGATAGTGACGCTGCCGTCCGACCCGAGTAACACCGCTACCTCATCGGTCGTAGAGGCGCTCGAGTCGGTAGTGCCGACCGGGGTGGAGTCTTCTTGCTCATCGGTCGACGTGGTGGTGTCTGCATCGGGAATGGTGCTGGTTTCCTCGGCGCCGATCATGACCTTCGCCGCTGCAAGCTGATGGAATCCCTCGGTACCGACATTGATGCCGTGGTGCTGCAGCACCCAGCGCGCCCATTGCGTCCATCGTCGAAGAGTTCGAAGCTGCGCCGCGGATGCATCATGTGGTGTGTCTTGGCAGAGCGTGACATTGAGTCCTTGCAGCGAGGTTTGAGGGCGCATCTCCTCGTGGGCAACGCTCGGCGGGGCCAGCCCATCGCCCTGATTGGTCAGCTGTGCTAACTGCTCGGCAATCGTCCTCTGGCCGCGAAGGAGCTGGCTCACTCCAGCCTGGGTCGCGATCGACTGGCCCGCCGTCGTTTGGGTGTACCAGTCGACCACGAACTGCGACACCGCTTCGGCCAAGCCGTTGAAGTAGCTTGGAGCCTGGGCGGACCAGCCGGTCCATTCTGGGTCACGTAGGAAGCTTTCGATGAGGTCCGCTAGCTCCTCGCTCCCCATCAATGCGCTGAGTGGAACGTTCGCGCCGCCGGTCGTTCGCAGGCGGGCGGCCTCGGAGAAGCAACGTACAAGCTCAATTTCGATCGCTTCTCGCTCATCGATCGACCCATGCCACTCGTATTCGTGACCTTGCTGGGACTCGAAACGTGCGCGTTGCTTCCTGACCAGCCGCGCTATGCCCTTTCGGTCGATCCCGGTCAGGTCAGCGATGGCGTCGGCGAGATCGGCTCCTCCGACCAAGCGCAACGCCGCTTTGGCGAGCCCCACCCCGATCGAGGCGCCGGAGGTCGATCCCGGGAGTGCGTCCTTCATGGCGGCCATCATGTCGTGAAGTTCTCGTTCAAGCTGGCGGCTTCGAGGGGAGTTAGGTGTCTATTGGCGTGGGTCATGCGCCGGCCAGCCCATCCCTAGCCGATCGGCACCCGGGCGACCCTTGCCCCTAGCACTAAGACAGCTCGCATTACCTGCCGTCGATCGCCGGCCGTGGCCGCACTTCGGCCCAGATGCGCAGGGTGCGTTGGCAGCTGGTCGCCTCGAAGGAAGTTCTTTGGTCCAGACCGGTGGGCGTCGAATGAACTTGTTCTATCGGACGCCTCGAGGCCCTATGAGGTATCTCTCCTACCCGTCAGTCACTAGGCCGTTCTTCCTAGACTCCCCGAGCCGCTGGCGGCACAGAGACCCGAGCCTGGGTCGCCTGCGGCTGCAAATGCACCGGCCGACACGATTCCCCTCCCTCCTCGAGTCGCCGGTGCCGTCCTGTCGAAGGTCTGTCGCCCGACGACACGGACGACAACTCGCCCGATATGCCTCCTGGCCAGGGCGACTACCGGTCTCGCCGTCGGGTGCAGTCAGCGGGACCGGTAGCACCCGGCCCGACAAGCAACGCGCTGCACCGTTGACCCGGTCCGACTTCCGCCGTTCGTTCCATCTCGTCCACCAAACCACCACGCACAGCAGTACCGATTGCCGAAAACTCAGACGAAAGGGCAGCCTTGTCCAACGGAAATGCGCAGCCCCAGTCGATCGGACGCTGACCAAACTCGGGAGAAGGTCATGAGCAACAACGCAAGCACGTACGGAGACCGGACTTCGAACATCGGCGAAGACGCCGGCGCCAACAGGTCCTTCCCGCCGCCCCGGAGCCGCGCGGACGACGGCCAGGACGGTTCCCAGGCGGCGGCTCGCTTGCTGGCGATGACCGCACGTGAGACCGACCAGTGGCGCTCCGAAGCACGGGACGAGGCTGCGTCCATCGTGGCCGCCGCCCGCGAAGAGTCCGCCGAGCTCGTGCGCGCCGCCAAGGCGGAAGCCGAACGCCTGGTGTCGTCGGCCCGGGAGACGGCTGCGCAGACGACGAACGACGCTCGTGTCGAGGAGTACCGGGTTCGGGAGGCAACGACCGAGCTCCGCAACCGCGTCAACGAAGAGGTCGCTCAACTACAGCAGATGGCAACCCAACATCGAGAGCAGCTGCGGCAGCACCTCACTGAGATGCTCGACCGCGTCGACGCCGCGCCCGGTGACAGCACCCAGTAGAGCCGTTGCGACCACCGGGCTCGAACACAGAGCCGCTCCGCGCTTACTCCGCTAATTGGGGCCGAACTGCGGCGAGAAAAGGCGAGCAGGCGAGGTAATCTCGAAGCGAAACAAGCACCGATGACGGATGTTTGCCCAGGTCAGAGCGGATCTCGTCGAGATTGGTCGAGATTCGCGCGAACATCGCGGCAGCCAGCTCGCCTTGAGAAGGTCAGGGGTTCGAATCCCCTCAGCTCCACCAGCACCAGGACCGCCCCCGCCGGCAGCGATGCCGCGGGGGCGGTTCTGCGTCTCGGGCGAGGTGGACGCGACGCCTGGCAAGTTCACCCGCATCGGGCCAGTCAGGGCGCCCTGATCGTGCTTACCATGCGGGAATGCTGCGTACGCCGGGCGCTCGGGCCCGACTCCACGGTCGTCCTCGTCGTGCTCGCGTGAGCGTGCTCGCGGTCGCGGCCCTGGTCGCCTCGGTGCTGGCGGTCGTCCCGCTGCCGCAGTCGCTCACGCCGTCCGCCGAGGCCGCCGCGAGCGTCCAGGTCAGCCAGAGCATCCCGGGCCAGACCCTGATCGGGTCGGAGACGCCGGTCGAGGTGACCTTCCAGAACTCCGGGGACTCGACCGCCTTCAACATCGCGTTCTCCGTCACCCTTCCCCCGGGTGTCTCCGTGTCGTCGTCCGACCAGGCGCCGGCTAGCACGATCGTCGAGACCGACGCCGCCGGGAACGTCGTGGACACCGTGGTGGCCTGGGAGAACCTGGTCGACCTCCGCGCGGGCATCGTCTACCGCTTCCACTACTCGCTCCAGCACGACCTGGGCTCCGGCGACGACCTGTGGGAGGTCGGCGAGACGATCAACGCCCCGGTCGACACCTACTACAGCGACGACGACGCCACGGTGCCCCACTTCCAGGCGAGCGGGAGCACGGACCCCGTCACGGTCGTCCCGCCGAGCGGCGCGGGCATCTCCTCGGTGCTCGACACCGCGGGGTCGACCGTTCTGGTGCCGGTCCTGCTCACCAAGTCGGAGCCCTCGCCCGAGGGCGAGCTGATGCGTGGTGTCCACGACCACCAGACGGTCTTCACCCTCACGGGCAGGACCGGCAGCCAGGGCGGGGTCGGCGTCACCACGCTCGAGGACTGGATCCCAGCGGGTCTGGAGTTCCTGGGCTGCGGCACCGAGGACAACTCCGCCGGTGAGGAGTACCCCGGGTCGGGGCCGCTCAACCCGGGCAACGCACCGGCGCTCGGCGGTGTGACGTGCTACGAGCCGACGTCCGTCGAGACCACGTCGTCCGTCCCTCCCGGTGTGCCTGCCGGGGTCTACACCCACGTGGTCTGGGACTTTTCGACGATCCTGCCCGGCGGCAGCAACACGATCCCGCCGGACACCACGATCTCGATGGCGTACGTCGCCGGCATCCCTCAGCGAGAGAACACCCTGGCCTGGCCGGGGACCGCGCCGACGCCGGCGTCGGGCAACCAGGCGTCCAACCTCGACAACAACACCGGTGCCCTCACCACCCAGGGTGGCGCCAACCCCGACGACGGCAAGCCCTACACCAACTACGCCCGGGCGAGCACCGACTTCCAGGGCGCGACCACCGTCGTCGACGCCCAGGAGACCGTCCGCGCGATGGACCTGTCGGTCTACAAGACCGTCGACACCCCGACGATCCAGCAGGGCGGCATCTCGACGTGGACGCTGCACCTGCGCACGTCGGAGTACGTCACCGCCGGTGGTGTCTCGGGCCTGAGCGTCAGCGACACCACACCCGACGGGACCTGCCCCATCCTCAGCTCCGACCCGGAGTGCGCGAGCACCACGGCGCCGCCGCCCAACCCGGCGTACAGCTCGACCGCCTACGACCCGAGCACCGGGGAGACCGAGCTGACCTGGGACCTCGCTGGCTCCTTCGGCCCGAACGTGAACGACCAGATCACGTTCAGCACGCTGGCCCTCACCAACTACCCGGGCAAGGGTCACCCGGTCTCAGCCAACGACAGCTGGACCAACACCGCCGACCTCGACGCCGACGTGACCACGTTCGGACCGCTCGGGCCCGACCGTCCGGCCGGCTTCGACCAGAACCCGGTCACCGACGACACCAGCGCCGACCAGTCGGGCACCGCGATCACCTTCCGCAAGGACGTCGGCGTGCCGGCGGACGGCGAGGAGTGCGGCGACGGCTCGGCCGTGTCCTGGGACCCGGACGTCGCCGCGGGCGTAGGACCGGGCGACCGGGTCTGCTTCCGCCTGACGGCGAAGGCGCCCGACCTGCTCAACACCCGCGACGTGTCCCTGGTCGACTTCCTGCCGCCGGGCATGGCGTACGAGGCCGGGTCGAACGCGCCCGGCACGGAGAACGAGGTGCTCCCGGCGGAGGTCCTGTTCGGCGGCGCCAGCGGCACCCCGGCCACCGGGCAGCGGCTCGACTGGCGACTCCTCCCGGGCGACACGCTGCGCCCGGCCCGGACCGCCCAGGTGGTGTTCGCGGCCGTGGTCACGGACGACACCACGCCGGACACCGTTCCCGACGTCGGCACCTCCGGCGACACCCTGACCAACAGCGCCCGGTTCTCCTTCCAGAACACCAACGGCGAGGTGTTCGTCCAGCCCGACACCGCGGGCGTGGAGTTCTCCGAGGCGCACCTGACGCTCGACAAGACCATCGGCGAGATCAACGGCACGCCGTACGACGCGGACCCGCTGCGCAACGCAGTCGCCGGCGACGAGGTGACGTACGCGGTCACGGTCCACAACGACGGGACGCGGGCCGCCCACGACGTGTCCGTGTGGGACCTGCTGCCGCGCAACGTGACCAACCCCGGCCTGGACGCCACCTGCGCCCAGATCGATGTGCCCGCCGCCGACTCGGGCACCTGCGTGCCCGACGACCGGATCACCTGGATCATCCCGACCATCGCTCCTGGTGCCGACGTGGTCCTGCACTACACCTGGGCCGTCGACACCGCGCCGCTGGCGACCCAGTGGACCAACCACGCCGGCATCGTCGAGTACCACTCGGACACCAACCAGGGGGGCGCGACGTTCGAGTACGTGCCCCGCGACAACATCGACCCGTCGCGCAACCCGGACGCCAACACCGACCCGGCCGACGACACAGCGGACGTCTACAGCCCCGGCATCACGCTGACCAAGACCCGCACGACCGACGTCACCGAGCCCGGCAACGCAGCAGCCGACCAGGCGACGATCGGCGAGGTCGTCCACTACACGCTGGAGAGCCGCCAACCCGACGGCACCGTGGTCGACGCTTACCACCTCGTCGACAACCTGGCCGGCACCGGCCAGACCCTCGTGGACGACTCGACGCTGATCGCGGTCAACGAGGTCGCGCCGGGCAGTCCCTGCACGTACGGCGCCCCCGTCGACGGCACCGGCCTCGAGTCCGGCAACGGACTCGACTACAACGATCCCGGGCCCTTCGAGCCGACCGGGGTGGACTACTGCATCCGGATCACCTTCGACGCCGTGGTCGACGACGTGCCCGCGAACGTGCGGCCCGGCAGCGTCACCAACACGGCGACGGTCGAGTACGAGTTCGACGACGACGGCACCGGCCCGGACCCGTCGGTCACCGGCAACGCGACCGGGTCCGTGAGCACCCAGGTCGTCGAGCCCGACATCAGCATCGTGAAGACGTCGACGGCGACCGATGTCGTGCAGCCGGGCAGCAACGTCACCTACAACCTGCTCGTCACCAACAACAACGGCACCCAGGTGTCGACCGCTCACGACGTCCACGTGGTCGACGACCTCGGCGACATCCCGTACGCCGCCATCGTCGACGCCGGCGGCGGCTCGGTCAGCGGCAGCACGATCGAGTGGGACATCGCCTCGCTCGCGCCGGGCGCCTCGACGACCCTGACCTTCACGGTGCGACTGCAGAGCCCCTTGACGGCGAACTCGACGTTCACCAACGACGCCGACGTCACGACGACCTCGCTCGCCGGGTCGCCCGCAGGGGAGCGGACTGCCGGCTCGGGCTGCTCGCCGGCGACCTGCCCCGGCTACGAGGACACCGACTCGGTGACGCTCAGGGTCGCCGGTCCCCAGTTCGACAAGGTCGCCGACACGTTCGTCACGACGATCGGCGACGAGGCGCGCTACACCGTCACGGCGACCTTCTTCGCCGGGCTCAACTACGGCGCGACGACGATCTCCGACGACCTCGCCCCGGTGGGCGGCACCAACACCACGACGTACCTCCGCACCGTCAGCGCCCACTGCACGAACTGCGACGCCGACGACATCGCCGACTTCACGACCCCGGAGGACAACGGCACCGGGACGACGACCACCCCGACCTGGGAGCTCGGCACCATCGAGGCGAGCCCGTTCACCCGCATCGTCGAGATCACCTACGCCGTCCGGGTGCGGAACCTGACCGCTCCCCAGCCGAACGGCACGTACGACGGCGACACCCTCACCAACACCGCGACCCTGTCCTTCAACGGCGGGGCGGACACCCTCACCGACCCGGCCACGGTCGACATCGCGGAGCCGCACCTCACCCTGACGAAGCGCGTGGCGACGCCGGCGACCGGGATGGGCCCGACCACGCCGGCCGACCCGGCGATCGGCGTCGTGGGCGGCACCATCACCTACGAGCTGCGGATCACCAACGACAGCGACCGGACGGCGTACGACGTCCCCGTCCAGGACGAGCCCGACAGCTCGCACACCTCCGGCTGCACGGACACCCCGGGGCTCGAGGTCGCGACAGTCACCAGCGGCGACGGCTACGAGGCCGTGGATCGCACCCTGGGGACGGGTGACTCCTGCCTCGGGTTCGAGATCCCGACGATCTTCCCGGGCCAGACGATCGTGATCACCTACCAGCTGCTGGTGCCCGAGGACTACCTCGACGACCACACGCTCGACCCGGGTGCCGACTTCGACAACACGGCCACCGTCGGGACCTACTACGGCCTCGTCGCGGCGGACCGTGCCGGCAACCCGGACGTGCGCGCCTACACCGGGGACACGGCGCACGGGTACGTCGACCTCGCCGGCGGCGAGATCGGCGACACGATCTGGCTGGACGTCGACGCCGACGGCGTGCAGGACCCCGACGAGCCCGGCATCCCCGACGTCGACGTCGCGGTGAGGTGGGCCGGACCGAACGGGACGTTCGGCGACGGGGACGACGCGGTCTTCAACCGCACGACCGACGCCGACGGGAAGTACTCCACCAACGACGCCACCGTGCCTCCGCCGAACCTGGTCCCGGCCGGCGACTACCGCGTCACCGTCGACACGAGCACCTTGCCCGCCGGGCTGACCAACACCGGCGACCCGGACGGCGGCAACGACAGCACGTCGGAGCTGACGCTCGCCGAGAACGAGACGAACCTCGACCAGGACTTCGGCTATGCCGGCACGGGGTCGCTCGGCGACACGGTCTGGTACGACGTCGACGACGACGGCACGCAGGACGCCGGCGAGCCGGGCATCCCGGGCGTCACCGTCCAGCTGACCTGGAGCGGCCCCGACGGCAGCCTCGCTACGACGGCCGACAACGTCGACTACGGCACCCAGGTCACCGGCCCCAACGGTGGCTACCTCTTCGAGGACCTGCCCGCCGGTCCCTTCCGGGCCTCCGTGACCTCGGGTGTGCCCGCCGGCCTGACCGCGTCGTACGACCTGTCCCCACCGCCGAACGGCGTGGCGACCCGGACGCTCGCGGCGAACGAGGACGCGACCGACGTCGACTTCGGCTACACCGGCACCGGCAGCGTCGGCGACACGGTGTGGTTCGACACCGACAGCGACGGCACCCAGGACGCCGGCGAGCCCGGCCTTCCCGACGTCGACCTGGACGTCACCTGGTGGGGCTTCGACGGCGCCTTCGGTGGCGGGGACGACGTCACGGTGAGCGTGACGACAGGCAGTGACGGCACCTACCTCGTCGACCACCTGCCGGCCGGCCAGGTCCGGGTGACCGTCGATCCCGGCACCCTGCCCGGCGGCCTGACCCCGACGTACGACCTGGACGGGATCGGTACGCCGCACACGGCGGTCCGCACCCTCGCCGCGGGCGAGGACGCCCGCGACGTCGACTTCGGCTACGTGGGCACGCACGAGATCGGCGACATGGTCTGGCTGGACGTCAACGGCGACGGCGACGGACCGCGCACTCCTGGCGCCCCGGGCGAGCCGGGCGTGCCCGGACAGCGGGTGCGGGTCACCTGGGCCGGGCCCGACGACACGCTCGGGACCGCGGACGACGTCGTGCTCGGCACCCCGCAGACCGGCGCGGACGGCGGCTGGAGCCTCGACAACGTGCCCGACGGCCGGATCCGCGCTGCGTTGCTCGGAGCACCTGCCTCGACGTTGCGTGTCAGCTTCGACCGCGAGGGCGCCCTCGACGGCGTCGGCATCGCGACGGTGACCGCCGACGACCTCGACTTCGACTTCGGCCTGGCCGGCACCGGGTCACTCGGCGACACGGTGTGGCTCGACTTCAACCGCAACGGGACCGTCGACGACGGCGAGCCGCGCATCCCCGGCGCCGACGTCGACGTGACGTGGGCCGGCTTCGACGGCGACCTGTCGACCACCGCCGACAACGTCGACCTCGGGACGTACACGACCAATGCCAACGGCCTCTACCTCGCGGAGAACCTGCCGCCCGGCCGCTACCGGGGCACGGTCGACCCGGGCAGCCTGCCCGCTGGCGTCGTGCCGGCGTACGACCTCGACGGCATCAGCACCCCGCACACCGCGCAGCGGGTCCTCGCGCAGGCGGAGGACGCGCGCGACGTCGACTTCGGGTACGCCGGCGAGGGTCGGATCGGCGACTTCGTCTGGTGGGACCTCAACGGCGACGGCGTCCAGGACCCCGACGAGCCGGGCCTCGCCGGGGTGCGTGTGACGTTGGACTGGGCGGGCTTCGACGGCGTCTTCGGCAACGGGGACGACGGGCGGCTGACGCAGCAGACCGATGCCGACGGCGGCTACCTGTTCACCGGCCTGCCGGCGGGTGACTACCGCGTCTCGATCACCCAGGCCGACCTGCCGGCCGGCGTCACCCCGACGTTCGACCCCGACGGCGGCGACGACTCGACCTCGGCGCTCACGCTGGCCGGCGGGGCGAGCAACCTCGACCAGGACTTCGGCTACGTCGGCGACTCGGAGATCGGCGACCTGGTCTGGCGTGACACCAACCGCGACGGCGTACGCCAGGCCGACGAGGAGGCTGTCTCCGGCGCCCGGGTCACCGTCACCTACCTCGGGCCGGACGGCGTCGCGGGCGGCGGCGACGACGTGTCGATCTCGCAGCGGACCGGCAACCCGCCGGTCGCCTCCGCGCGGGCCGCCCGCTACGGCGGCGCGCCGACCGGCGACGACCCGTTCTACCTGGTCAGCGGTCTTGCGCCCGGCAAGTACGTCGTCACTCTCGACGGCGACACGATCAAGGCGCCGGACGCGCCGATCTCCGACCTCGACGGCGGCGACCCGACCGTCACGCGGCTGACGCTGACCGACGACCCGCAGCTGGACGCCGACTTCGCGGTGTTCCAGAACGACGTGCCGACGTTCGACGGCGGCGGAGCAGCCGGCGCCGGCATCTCGGTCGAGTGCGACGGCAGCGTGCGGATCGACCCGTTCGCCTTCGTGACCGATGTCAACGGTGACCGGTTGCGGGTCGTAAAGGGCTCCATCGACGTGCCCGCCGACGTGGCCGCGAGCCTCGACGCCAACGGCAGGCTCGTCGTGTCGACCACCGGCGACGAGGACTTCACGGTCCGCTACCAGGTCGCGGACGGACGCGGCGGCGTGGTGGACGTCGCCATCCCGGTCGAGGTGACGACCAGCTGCGGGAACGGCGGCGGCGGCGGTGGCCTGCCCGGCACCGGGTCCGAGGTGCCGCCGTGGCTGCTCGGGCTGGCGCTGGGTCTGCTCCTGGGCGGCGCGGCCCTGACCGTCGCGGCCCTGCGGCGTCGCCGTGTCGACCACTGAGGTGACCGACGGGCCCCGCCCTGTCAGCAAGCGGCGCCGATGGCGGTGGTTGCTCGGCACCGGCGTCGCGCTGATGGCGGCGGGGGCCCTGCTGCTCGGCTACATCGCCTGGCAGTACGTCGGCACGAACTGGGTGTCGCACCGCCACCAGGCCGAGGTCGTCGACCGTCTCGAGCGCGGCTGGGAATCGGGACAGGAGCGGGTGCGCACCTCGTACGGTGACGCCGAGGCCGTCGTGCGGATCCCTCGCTTCGGCGCCGACTACGAGATGCCGGTGCTGGAGGGCACCTCGGACACGGCACTCGCCGCCGGCTTCGGTCACTTCGACGGCTCCGCAGGTCCGGGCCAGGTCGGGAACTACGCGCTCGCCGCACACCGAGTGACCCACGGCGAGCCGCTGCGCGACATGCCGGACCTGGAGGTGGGGGATCAGGTCGTGGTCGA
The DNA here is from genome assembly GCF_001425175.1 of Nocardioides sp. Root1257. GTDB lineage: Bacteria > Actinomycetota > Actinomycetes > Propionibacteriales > Nocardioidaceae > Nocardioides. The sequence continues at coordinate 780,146 of NZ_LMDV01000008.1, forward strand.
GACCGCGGGCGCGACGTACACCTACGAGCTCGTCACCGCCGGGGATGCGTTGACCGTGCCGTTCGACACCACCTGGGTGGTCGACCCGCTGCCGACCAACCCCGACCCCCAGGGCCCCATGCCACCGCAGGACCCGGGCGAGCGGCTGCTGACGATGACGACCTGCTCCGAGCTGTTCCACACCGACGACCGGCTGGTCGCGTTCGCCGTCCTGACGAAGACCGTTCGACGCTGAGCTCAGCGGCCGACCATCCCCGCCTACTCGTCGTCGGACACGGCGCGTTCGCGACCGAGGAGGCGCTCGAGCAGCCGGGGGTCGGTCGGCCAGGCCGCGAGCAACGTGTCCCGCGGGATGCTCCGCGCGGCGTACCGGAGCAGCAGGATCACGGCGACGACGTCGTCGAGAGGACCGATGACCGGCAGGAACTCGGGCAGCAGGTCGATCGGGGAGACGACCCAGAGGACTGCGACGAGGAGGGCGACCTTCGCCCGGCGGGGCACGGCCGGGTCCGTGCGGAGGGTCCGCGCCGCGGTCACGCACGAGGGCAGGAACTCCGCGACCTGGCGCATCAGCCCGTCGGGCAGGCGTGAGGCGAAGAGCACCATCAGCAGGCAGCTGAGAGCCCACAGCGCGAGCCCCGCGCCGGCCAGGACGAGGAGTCGCTCCACCTCGTCGACCCTACGGCGTGCCTCGCCGCCCGGTCCCGGTCACGGGCCCTGCACGGGGAGGGTGACGGGCTTCGGCGGCCCGGCGCCCGTGTCCACCCGCACGGAGAAGGTGACCTCCGACGTGCCGGCGGGGACGGCGGCCGGAAGCGGAAGCGTTGCGGTGGACTCCTCCGCGAGCCGGAAGGGGATCGTCCCGAGCTTCGTGTCCCCGGCGCTCACGGCGACGGAGCCTGCGCACCCCTGGTCACCGCTGCCGCAGGTGACCTGGAGCCCGGCCCTGCCGTGTGCGTCCGGCGTGACGACCGTGCTGGCGACATTGAGGAGTGACGGGAAGACGACGCCGGTCGGGGTGTTGGAGCTGTGGGGGTCGAAGCAGCCGTCGAACTCGAAGGCGGGGTTGGTGACGGTGCGCCCCCTGGCGTCGGTCATGGTGAGGAACCCGGTGAGCTTGCTGGGTCCGGCCGCGGTGTAGCAGTCGTTGCTGTGCACGTTGAGCTCGAACTTGCCGTAGCCCTCGGGCGGCATGGGGACCTCGGGGTCGGTCCAGCTCATCAGGCAGTTCCAGTCGCCGCCGGGGCCGACGTCCTTGTTCTCGGCGCCGGCCTTGTCGCACATGGCCTGGGCGTGCAGGGACGCTGGCGTGACGCCGGTGCGCCCCTGGATGCGGGCCTGCTCGGCGTACACGTTGGCGAAGGTGGTGGTGAGTGAGCGCTCCAGGCGGGGCCGGGTGACCGTGCTGCTGTCGCCGCTGGTGGCGATGACGGCCGAGCCGAGGGCGACGACTGCGACCAGGGCCGCGAGGATGACGAGGATGGTTCGACGCATGGTGTTCAGCCTCCAGTGATGTCGCGTCGGCGGAGCATGACGTAGGCGGCTCCGAGGGAGATCGCGCACCAGACGGCGCTGGTGATGAGCCCCTCGGTCAGCGGCCCGGTGAAGTGGGGATCGGCGAAGAAGCCGTGCCAGGCCTCGAACGGTGTGGTGAGCAGGAACGGGCGGATCGCCTCGACGCCGCCGAGGGCGCCGACGAGCTGCATGACCATGCCGATGACGACCGGTGCCGCGATGCCGACCGCGGGGTTGCGGGACCACACCGAGAGCAGGATCGCCAGGCAGGTGAAGCCGAGCATTGCTGGCAGCATGCTCGCCCAGCTCGCGGCCACCAGACGGAGTGCCTCGCCGGCTGGGATGGTCTGCCCGGACAGGCCGATCAGCGGCTGGTGCCCGACGATGAGCAGGCTCGAGACGATGGTGGACGCGGCCAGCACGGCCAGCACGAGGACCGCGAACCCGGACGCGGTCAGCGTCTTGGCCCAGAACAGCTGGCCGCGGCTGGTCGAGCGCGTCAGCACGGTCTTCCAGGTGCCGTGCTGGTCCTCGCTGGCGAAGACGTCGCCGGCGACGACCGCGGTCAGCAGGGGCAGGACCCACTGGGCGGCGAAGCCGAGGACGAGCAACGCCAGGGCGAACCCGTTCACCGTCGCGAACCGGCCGAAGAGCGTGTCCTTCGGCGGGCGGGACTGTCCGTGGATGACGACCACGACGATCACGGGGAGCACGAGGGCGCCGATGAGGACCGCCTTGGCGCGGACCTGCGCACGCAGCTTGCGGACCTCCCACCGCAGCGGGGCGAGGAGTCCGGGGCGCCGCCGGGGAACGGACCGACTCCCGGTCGGCGCCGGCTGGGCGGTGAGGGCGCTCATCGGGCGACCTCGGCGACCTCGGCGAGCTCGGCCGGACGGTCGAGGGTCTGGTGGGTGGTGTCGTCGGTCAGCATGAAGAACAGCGCCTCCAAGGGTGTCTGGGTCTGGTTGAACGCGACCAGGCCGATGTCGGCGCGCACGATCGTCGCGACGTACGCCGCGACCTCCGGCTGCGGCCCGGTCACGGTGAGAGGTACGTCGGGGGCGCGCGCCACGTGGAGCGCGGGATGCTGCGCGGCCAGCGCGAGGGCGCGCTCGTCGTCCGTCGTGGCGAGGACGTGGCCGGGGTCGGGTGCCATCGTGCGCAGCTTGGCGATGGTGCCGTGGAACGCGACCGTGCCGCGCTTCATGATGGTGACGTTGTCGCAGATCTCCTCGACCTCGGCCATGTCGTGCGAGCTCAGCAGCACGGTCAGCCCGCTGTCGGCCAGGCGTTTCACCAGAGCACGCATGTCGCGGATGCCCGCGGGGTCCAGGCCGTTGGCGGGCTCGTCCAGGACCAGCAGCTGCGGCTCGCGCAGCAGGCTCGCGGCGACGCCGAGACGCTGGCGCATCCCGTAGGAGTAGCCGCCGACCTTCTGGTCGGCCCGGTCGGTCATCTCGACGAGCTCGAGCAGCTCCTCGAGGAGGCCGGGTCGGGTGCGACCGTCCAGCAGTGCCAGGCCTTCGAGGTTCTGCCGGCCGGTCAGGTACGGGTAGAACCTCGGGCTCTCGATGAAGCCGCCGACACCGTCCAGGACGCCGACGCCGTCGTCAGCCCAGGTCCGCCCGAGCACCCGGATGGTCCCCGCGTCGGGCCGGATCAGCCCGAACAGCATCCGCAGGAAGGTGGTCTTGCCGGCGCCGTTGGGCCCCAGGACGCCGTACACCTCGCCCGCGGCGACGCGGACGGTCACGTCGTCGACCGCACGGACCGAGCCGAAGGACTTGCTCACTCCGACCGCTTCCACTGCCAGTAGCTCGTTCATGCGCCGCACGGTAGGAGTTGCCACATGAAGGGACGATGAACCCGGGCGCGAGGGTGCAGGGTGGGACGCGACGACGACCCGACGAGAGGAGCCGGAGTGCGGGTGCTGGTGGCTGAGGACGACCGTCGCCTCGCCGAGCTCCTGGCCCAGTCGCTGGCTGAGGCGGGGTGGGAGGTCGAGGTCGTGCACGACGGGACCGCTGCCTACGGCCGCGCCCTCCCGGACGGCCTCCCGTACGACGTGCTGCTGCTCGACTGGATGCTGCCGGGCGCCGACGGCATCAGCGTGTGCCGGCGGCTGCGGGCTCTCGGGGTCACCACACCCGTACTGATGCTGACCGCGCGCGGAGATGTCCGCGACCGGATCGACGGTCTCGATGCCGGCGCCGACGACTACCTGCCGAAGCCCTTCGACCTCGACGAGCTGCTGGCCAGGCTCCGTGCGCTCGTGCGGCGCTCGACGTACGGCGAGCAGGAGGTCGTCGAGGTCGACGACCTGGTCGTCGACCCCGGTGCCCGGCGCGTCTCGCGGGCCGGCACCGAGGTCGACCTCTCCGCCCGCGAGTTCGACATCCTGCACCTGCTCGTCTCGAGGGCGGGCCGCGTCGTGAGCCGCTACACCATCCTCGACGAGGTCTGGGACGGTGAGACCGACCTGAGCAGCAACGTCATCGACGTCCACCTCGCGTCGATCCGCGCGAAGATCGACCGCCCGTTCGGGACCAGCACCATCACCACCGTCCGGGGTGCCGGCTACCGCGTCGACCCCGCGGACGGATCCGCTCCGTGAGCCGGCTGCCGCTGCGGGTGCGGCTCGTGGCCGGGTTCGTGGCCGCGATGCTCGTGCTGCTGACCGCCGCCGGGGCCTTCGTCTACTGGCGCGTCGAGTACGCCCTCGACCGCGGCCTGGACACCGAGCTCGACCAGGCCACTGCCGTCATCACGCCGCTGGTCGACGCCTCGGGTCAGGTCAGCTTACCCGAGGCGGCGAACGCGACCGGTGCCGGGTGGCAGGTGCTCGACGAGACCGGCGCGGTGCTCGACTCCGGGGGGACCGCCCCGGCGGCCGCGCTCGTGACGTCGTCAGACCTCGACCGAGCCGGCTCCGGAGCCTTGACCCGAGACATCGGCAAGCTGCTCCCCATCGCGGACAAGCCCTACCGGGTCCAGGTCACCGCCCTGGCGACTCCGGGTCACTTCCTGGTCGTCGGCGTGCGGCGCGACCACCGCGACGAGGCGCTGCGCGAGCTGCTGCTGCAGCTCGCCCTCGCCGGCGCCGGCGCGCTGGCCGTCGCCGCGATCGTCGGCGACGTCCTGGCCCGCGCCGCCCTCCGACCGGTCGAGCGCTACCGGCGCCGCGCCGCCGAGATCGCCGGCGGGGCCGACGGGCTGCGTCTCGACGTACCCCCCGACCGGGACGACGAGGTCACCCGTCTGGGGCACACCCTCAACGACATGCTGGCCGCCCTGGAGCGCTCCCTCGAGCAGGAGCGCCGCTTCGTCAACGACGCCAGCCACGAGCTCCGCACGCCGCTCACTCTCCTGAAGAGCCGCATCCAGCTGGCCCTCCGCCGCTCCCGGACCGTGGCGGAGCACGAGGCCGTCCTCGGCGAGCTCGCCGTCGACGTCGACCGCCTGACCCACCTCGCCAGCCAGCTCCTCGCCCTCGGCGAGGCGTCCGGCGCCGGCACCGCGGACGTCGACGTCGACCAGCTCGTCCGGGCCGTCGTCGCGGACCGGATGCATGTGCACCAGGACGACGCGGACCAGCTGACCGTCGACCTGCCGGAAGCCTCGGCGCACGCCGCGATCGACCCGCACGCGCTCGCCCGGATCCTGACCAACCTGATCGACAACGCCGGTGCGCACGGCGCGCCGCCGGTGCACCTCCGGGTCCGGACGGCGGCCGCGGACGACTCGTCGTACACGGTCATCGAGGTCACCGACGCCGGCCCCGGGATGACGCCCGAGCTGATGGACCGTGCCACCGAGCGGTTCAGCCGATCAGCGGAGGCGAGGGCACGACCCGGTGCCGGCCTCGGTCTGTCGATCGTCGAGGAGCTCACCCGGCGCGCGTACGGTCAGCTGCGCCTGTGCTGCGGGGACCGGCACTCGAGCCACGGCGATCCGCACCCGGCGATCGCGTGCGACCACACCGCCGCCATGACGGCGACGGTGATCCTGCCGCAGCCCGGCTGAGCCGCGGCCGCCACACGTTTGGTCACCAAGCGTGCCTGGGAGCGCTCCCGACCTGCGCTTGGTGACCAAACGTTGCTCAGGCGGCGGCGGACGACCGGTCGAAGACCCTGGTCAACAGCGAATAGTGCTAGTACTATTAGCACCATGCGATGGATCATCGACCACTCCTCGGAGCAGCGCCTGCAGGACCAGGTGGCGGCGTCGGTGGTGCGCGGCCTGCACAGCGGGGAGCTGGTGGTGGGGGAGCAGCTGCCGCCGGCGGCCGAGCTCGCCGCCGCGATCTCGGTGGACCGCAACACCGTCCTGGCCGCCTACCGGCAGCTCCGCGACGCGGGCGTCCTCGAGTTCCGCCGCGGGCGCGGTGCCCGGGTCGCGGCGACCGCCGACGCCGGCGATCTCGTCCCGGTCCGGCAGGCCGTCCAGGCGGCCATCGACCTCGCCCGGCGCTACGGGCTGGACTCGTCCGACGTCATCACCCTCGTCAAGGAGCTGTCATGAACACGACTGTCTACACCGGCCGCGCGACCAACTGGACGAGCGTCGTCATCAGCGGGCTCCTGCTCGTGCCCCTGATCGGGCTGGCCAGCTCGTCCGGCTCGATCGATCGGTCAGTCGTCCTCCTCGCGGTGCTCGCCCTGGTCGGTCTGCTGGCCGAGGTCGCGACCGCGTCGGACGTCCGCGCCTCCAGCGGCTCCCACGGCGTGAGCATGCACTGGGGTGTCCTCGGCTGGCCGCGGGCGACGTACGCGCTGGGCGACATCCGCGAGGCCTCGGTCGTCGAGGTCCCGTGGTGGGCGGTGAGCTACGGGTTCTGGTGGACCCCCTGGCGGACGGTGTGCACCGTGCGCACCGGCCCGGCCCTGCGGCTCCGGCTGACCAACGGTCGCACGGTGACCATCACCGTCCCCGACCCCCACGCGGCGCTGGCCGCGCTGCGCGCGGCTACTCCGCCGGCCACGCCTTGACGGCGTCGAGCGCCTTCTTCACCTGGGCGTACTGAGCGCCGGACACCGCCTGCCGGGGTCCGTCCTTGCCGACCTTGAAGCCGGCGTTGTTGAGGTCGACGGCACGGCCGAGGTGGACGTGGAACTGGACCGGAGCCAACGCCCGGTTGGGGTCCGGGCGGGCGAAGATGAACTTGCCGCCGTTGGTCGAGGTCGCCTTCGCCTTGCGGTACTCCTGGTACTGGCCCTTGATGCGGCCGGCCGTGACCTGGGCGCAGATGCCGTCGAGCGCGCCGATCGTGGCGGTGATCTTCGCGAGCCCCGCCCAGGCCGCGGAGACCGCCAGCGCCTGGGCGACGGTGGTGGCGGCGACTCCGCCCGGAGCGCCGTTGCCGTAGATGAAGGCCTCGAGGGCGACCTCGTCGGACTGGAGGAGTGCGAGCACCTGGGCCGGGGTGCGGGCGGACTCGCTCGCGGCGGCGGCCAGGAAGAACCAGGCGCTGCGCTCGGTGTCCTTCATCTTGGCGTTGGCGAGCAGGCCCTTGAGGTCGGCGTCGACGACCGGGTCGTAGTTGGCGATCGCGGTGGTGACCGTCGCCTGGACCTCGTCCTTGCGCTTCGTGGCCGCGGCGGCCTTCGCGTCGGCCGCCTTGCCTTCCTTGAGCTCGGTCACGCGCGCGTCGATGAGGGCGACCAGGTCGTCCTCGTCCCAGCTGGCCTTGGCCTTCCACGCTGCGAGCACCTCCGGCGAGGTCTCCGCCTTGATCCGGGCCTCGTCGACGTCGGCGTCGGCCGGGGTGCCGTCCTTGAGCCGACGGATCGGCTGGACGGAGGGACTGTGCTGGAGCGTGTGGGCGAGCTCGTGCGCGACGACCCGCTGACCGTCCGGGGTCGAGGTGTCGGGCACGCCGTCGCGGAAGAAGACATCGCGACCCACCGTGAAGGCGCGGGCGCCGATGCTGCGGCTGCCCGCGTCGACGTCCGGCCCCGTGTGCACCCGCACGTGGCCGAGGTCGGCGCCCATCGCCTCCTCGAAGGACCGACGCACCTGGCCCGAGAGCTCGTGCCCGGTGCTCCCGGCGCGGGCGACGAGGCGGTCCACCAGCTCCGGTGCCTCCCCGCCGGCGGCACCGACGCGCACCGCCGGTCCGCCCGACGCCGCTGACTCCGCCGACGGCAGTCGGCGCAGCGTGGCGAGCGGGTCCCCGAGCGCCGCGACGACGTCGGCCGCCACCCGCTCGGCCTCGTGCTCGTGCGGATCGTCGCAGGCACCCACCTGCAGCGAGCGTCGTACGGCGGGCAGCGGCAGCGGTCCAGGCGGAGCCGAGCCGGGCTGATCGACCTCGGGCACGGCCTCGACCTGGGGATCGTCCTGGATGGCGATGTGCTCCATGCGTGCTCCCGAGTCGAGCCCTCACGCTACGCACGCCACGGCGGTGCCGCCCAGACCCGCATGTGCCCTCGGGCGTGGTCAGTCCGGGCTATCTCGGAGGAACGTCCGGACCATCGGGCCGACGACGTCGGGCCGGTCGCTGGCCACCAGGTGACCAGCGGCGGGAACGATCGCCAGCTGGGCGCCGGGGATGCTCCGGGCGATCGTCAGCGTGTGGTCGGCCCGGACCATGTCGTGGTCGCCCGCGACGACCAGCGTCCGCGCCCGGATCGTCGTCAGCACCTCGGGGGTGATCCGAGGCTCGTTCAGCCACATCCGGGTGAGCTTCTCGATGACGACGGGCCCGTGCTCGGCGCCGTCGGGCGAGAGGTCGGCGTACTCCCGGTCGAGTCGGGCGGCGGCCTCCGCGCTCATCGTGTGCTCGGCCTCGTCGTCGGAGACGAAGCCGCTCGGGTCGATGTTGGCGCTGATCGACACCAGCGAGCGGACCCGCGCCGGGTGCTCGAGCGCCAGCATCAGGCCCAGGATCGCGCCGTCGCTGAACCCGATCACGTGGACCGACGCGAGCCCGACGGCATCGAGGTAGGCGACCGTCTCCGTCAGTGCGGCGGCGTAGCTGAGCGGTCCGTCCCGGTCGGCGGTGCGCCCGTGCGCCACCCGCTCGGGCGCGTGCACGGCGTACTCCGTCGCCAGGAAGTCGCCCAGGTGGCGGAGGTTCTCGAGCGTGGCGTAGCCACCGTGCAGGAGCAGCAGCGGCTCCCCGGCCCCCTGGATCTCGTGGTACGTCGGGTGGCCGAGGAGGTCGAGGTAGGGCACGGCCTGAACCCTAGATGCCTCCGGGGCATGATCGACGGGTGCTCGAGCGACCCGTCGTCCCGGACCGTCCGCCGCCCGGCCCCGTCCCGGGAGCGGTGCTGGGCGTGCCGGCCGGCCTGCTGCTGACGGCCGTCTGGCGGTACGGCGCCGCCGACCTGGCCCTGGCCGTGAGCGCGGTGTTCGCCGGTCTGGTCGCCGTCCTGCTCGCCGGCGCGCCGGGCTGGCGACCGTTCGGTACGGCGCTGCTGGCCGCCGCCGGCGTCGTGGTCGGCGTGCTGGTGGTGCTGGGCTGACGGGTTTGGCGTGACCTCTGCAGGGTAGTGCCGTTGGTGTACTGAACTAGTCCACTTAAGCAGCTCCATCTCCTCGGGAGGACCCATGCCCGCCCCCACGCCCCGCAAGGTGGCGCTCGCCTCGGCGGTCGGAGCCACCATCGAGTGGTACGACTTCTTCCTCTACGGCACGGCCGCCGGCCTGGTCTTCGACAAGCTCTACTTCAACGGGCTCGACGGACCCGCCGCTCAGTTCGCGGCCTTCGGCACCTTCGCCGTCGGCTTCCTGGCCCGGCCGGTCGGTGGTCTGATCTTCGGGCACTTCGGGGACCGGATCGGGCGCAAGCAGATGCTGCTGCTGACGCTCCTGATCATGGGGCTAGGCACGGCGCTGATCGGCCTGCTCCCGTCGTACGACTCCATCGGCCTCTGGGCCCCGGTCCTGCTCGTCGTGCTGCGCATCCTGCAGGGCATCGGCGTCGGCGGTGAGTACGGCGGCGCCGTGCTGCTCGCGGTCGAGTACGCCCCGGCGGAGCGACGCGGCTTCTTCGGCAGCTTCGCCCACATCGGCGTGCCGGGCGGCCTCTTCCTCGCCGCCGGTGCGTTCACGATCGCGAGCCAGCTGCCCGACGACCAGTTCCTGGCGTGGGGCTGGCGGGCCTGCTTCCTGCTGAGCATCGTGCTGCTCGCCATCGGCGCCTACATCCGGCTGAGCGTCATGGAGACGCCGGCGTTCCGCGAGGTGCAGGAGCGCAAGGAGATCGCCGCGGTGCCGGTCAAGGAGCTGATCGCGGCCCAGCCGCGGACGCTGCTGCTCGGCATGGGCACGCGGTTCGTCGAGGGCTTCACGTTCAACCTGTTCTCGGTCTACTTCCTGGCCTACGTGGTCACCAACCTCGAGCTCCCGAAGTCGTGGGCGCTCGACGGCATCATGGTCGGCGCGCTGCTCGGCGTCGGGCTGGTGATCCTGTCGGGCGCCGTCTCCGACCGGGTCGGCCGCAAGCCCGTCTACCGCCTCGGCGCCTGGCTGGCCCTGCTGTTCGCGTTCCCGGCCGCCGCCCTGCTCCACTCGGAGAACCGGTGGGCGATCTTCGCCGTCTTCGTCGGTGGTCTCGGCGTCCTCTACGGCACCGTCTACGGTCCGCTGGCCGCGTGGTGGTCGGAGCTCTTCGACACCCGCTACCGCTACTCGGCCCTGAGCACGCTCTACCAGGTCTCCGGCGTCGTCGCCTCGGGCTTCACCCCGCTGATCGCCGCGTGGCTCGTCTCGCGGGGCGACGGCAGCCTGTGGCTGGTCGCGACGTACGCGACCGCGGTGGCGGCGCTGAGCCTCGTCTGCGCGCAGCTGCTGCCGGAGACCCGCGGCCGCGACCTGGACGAGTCGTGGGTCGAGGAGCCGGCCGCCGAGCGTCCGTACGCCGAAGCAGGCGTCTGACGCCCGCGTGGGAAGATGAGCGCCGTGGAGGCCCGGATCGACGCGTGCGTGCTCTGGCTGCGCGCGCTGCTGATGGGCTCCCTGGCGTTCTTCCTCGGCGTCGTCGGTCACGTGAGCGCCGACGGTCTCCTGCCCGGCCCGCTCCTGCTGGCGGTCATGCTGGCGATGTCGGTGCTGCTCAGCGCCCCGATGCTGAGCAGGCCGGCCTCGACCACGCGGATCGTGGCGATGCTCGTCGGCGGCCAGACCCTGCTCCACCTGGTGCTCTCGGTGACGGCCGGCCACGCCGGTGATCGCACCGCCGCAGCGGTGGCCACCCGGACGAGCGCGATGAGCAGCCTCCCGGTCGTCGACGGCCGCCGCCTCGGGTCGCTCCAGGACGCCTACACCGGCGCGAGCGACCAGCCGGGCGGTCTCGCCCCGACGCTGCCGGTCGGGCACCTCATCGGCGACCTGTCGGCACACGCGCCGATGATGGTCGCCCACCTCGTCGTCGCCGCCCTCGTCGGCCTCTGGCTCGGGTACGGCGAGCGCTGCCTCTGGACGGTCCTCGCCCTGACCGGCCGCCGCATCCTCGCCGCGACCTGGGCGCTCCGACCCGTCGTCCGCGCTCCCCGGCTGACTTTCCTGGACGCCGTGCTCGCCCCCGCCGGACCGCGCTCGGTCTGGCTGGTCCGCCCCGACTCCCGTCGCGGGCCTCCTCTGCTGGCTGCCTGACACCAGCACCCCACGCCGGACCGCCTGTGGTCGCGGCGTACTCGCGCGTTCCCGCGCGCCCACATCTTCCGAGGAGACCCATGACCGACGTCCTCGCGCCCCGGCGCGACCCCGACGACCCATCCCGACCACCACGACCGGACCGTCCGGCGCGCAAGCCCGGCTCCGGAGGCTGGTTCCGTGCCGTGTGGCGGTGGCACTTCTTCGCCAGCTTCCTGGTCGTCCCGGTGCTGCTGCTCCTGGCGACCACCGGCCTGATCTACCTCTTCCGCTTCCAGCTCGAGCCCCTGCTGCACCCCGACCTGATGAAGGTCGACCCGCCGGCCAACGCGGTCGCCCAGCCCTACCTCCAGCAGCTCGCGGTGGTGGACTCGGCGTACCCCGGCTCGACCGTGGTGTCCCTGACGGAGCCGAAGAACGACGAGAGCCCGACCGTCGTGTCGGTCGTGACCGCCGACGGCGCCAGCCGCGACGTCTACGTGAGTCCCTACGGGCCGAAGGTGCTCGGGTCGCTGAACCCGGACACCACGGTGTCCGGCACCGCGATCCGCCTGCACGCCGACCTGATGACCGGCAGCAGGTGGGGCGGCTACGTCCTCGAGCTCGGCGCCTGCTGGGCGATCGTGATGGCGCTGACCGGCTACTACCTCTTCGTGCGGGGCTTCCGGGCCCGGCGGCGCGCCCGCAAGGTCGGCCGGACGGGCGCGCGGCTGCGCTGGCGGCACGGCGCGGTCGGTGCGGTCGCCGGCGTCGGGCTGCTGACGCTCCTGGTCAGCGGCCTGCCGTGGACCGACTTCTGGGGCGCCAAGGTGCAGACCCTCGCGACCGAGCGCGGCACCTCGATGTGGAGCCTCGACCACGGCGCGGTCAGCAACCCGAGCTCGACGCTCGACGAGTCGCTGCCGCACTCCCACGCGAAGGACATCCCGTGGGCGCAGCAGGAGTCCGAGGTCCCGTCGTCGACGCCGCCCACGGACGGCGAGCGCAGCGTGGCCAACGTCGACACCGCGATCGCGGTCGCCGACCGGGCCGGGCTGCGGCACCCGATGACGGTCGCGGTCCCGGCCGCCGACGACGCCTCCGGCGTCTACTCGGTGATCGGCTACGCGTTCGACGCACCGTCGGACGAGCGGACCGTGCACGTGGACCGGTACGGCGGCGAGGTGGTCTCGACGTACGGCTTCGACGACTACCCGGCGCTGGCCAAGGTGGTCTCGCAGGGCATCGGCCTCCACGAGGGCCGCAGCCTCGGGCTGTGGTCGTTCTGGGGGAGCGCGCTGATGTGCCTGGCGATCATCTTCATGTGCCTCAGCGGCCCGCTGATGTGGTGGCGGCGCCGGCCGAGGGGAGGCGCGACGCTGGGCGCACCCCGTGGCCGGATGCCGCTCAAGGCGACGCCGCTGCTGGTGGTCGGCCTGGTCGCGCTCGGCGTCTTCCTGCCGTTCTTCGGCCTGTCGCTGCTCGTCGTGCTGCTGCTCGACCAGCTGGTGCTGCGCCGGGTGCCGGCGCTGAGCCGGTGGTTCGCGACGACCTAGGACGACTCAGCTGGTGGCGGACCGTCGGGCGCTGCGCTCCTCGTGGCGAGCGGTCCGCCGCCGGCGAAGTCGGCGGACGAGCCGCGGGGCGTGCGCCTCGGCGGCAGGCAGGTCGATCAGCCGGTTGAGCAGCTGGTGGTAGCCGGTGGGGGTCAGGTCGAACCGCGCGCGGACGGCCTCGTCCTTCGTCCCGGCGTGGGACACCCAGTCCTCCTCGAACGCCAGGATCTCCCGGTCGAGGTCGCTGAGCTGGTCTTCTGGGCCGTGCATGGGGGAGATCCTCACACGAGCCCGCTCGAGACCAGGAATCGGTCCACCTCGATCCGCAGCGCCACCCGCTGGGGGTTCGGCCTCGGGGTGCGGTAGCGCGCGGCGTACCGCTCCACTGCCCGCGCGACCGACTCCTCGTCGGACCGGACCTCGACGGTGCCCTCGATCGTCGACCAGCGGGCGCCGTCGACCTGGCACGCCGCGATGCGCCCGTCGGCGGCGGCCTGGTGCGCCTTGTGGGAGGGGCCGTTCGTGATCACCCAGGCGCAGCGCTGCTCGACGTCGAGGGCCACCCCGACCGGCACGACGTGCGGGCTGCCGTCGGCGCGCAGCGTGGTCAGCGTGCACAGGTGCCGCTCGGTCCAGAACTCCAGGAGGGCCGGGGGGAACTCCGCCCAACCGGGCTGCCATGACGTCACGCGCACATGCTGGCACGGGCTGGTGGATACGTTCAGAGCATGCCCCGCCTCGCGTCGATCATCGACACCCTGATGGACCGCACGGTCGCCCCCGGCTACACCCGGCTCGGCCCCGCCGTACGACGGCACCTGTCGACGTGGCCCGCCGACGCGCCTCCCGACGCGCTGGCAGGCAAGCGGGCGCTCGTCACCGGGGCCAGCAGCGGCCTCGGGATCGCGACGGCCGAAGGCCTCGCCGGGCTCGGCGCCGAGGTCGTCCTCGTCGTCCGTGACACCGACAAGGGCGCCGCGGTGGTGCGCGAGATCCAGGGCCGGCTGCCGCTGGCCCGCTTCGACGTGCAGCGCTGCGACCTGGCGGACCTCGACGACGTACGCCGGTTCGCCGGGTCGGCCGACGACCACGTGGACGTGCTGGTGCACAACGCCGGCGCGATGCCACCGACTCGGACCGAGTCGCCGCAGGGCCACGAGATGACGATGGCGCTGCACGTGCTCGCGCCGGTGCTGATGACCGAGCTGATGAGTGAGCGGCTCCGCGGCGGCCGGGTGATCCTGGTGACCTCGGGCGGGATGTACGGCCAGCGGCTGCGCGCCGACGACCCGGAGTACCTCGACGGCGACTACTCGCCGACCACCGCCTACGCCCGCAGCAAGCGCGCCCAGGTCGAGCTGCTGCCGGTCCTCCAGCAGCGCTGGAGCCCCTGGGGCATCGACGTCCACGCCACCCACCCCGGCTGGGCGGACACCCCCGGCGTCACCGAGTCGCTGCCGACCTTCCGCAAGCTCACCGGGCCGCTGCTGCGCGATGCCGCCGGAGGTGCCGAGACGACCGTGTGGCTCTCGGCGACGTCGCCGGCCCCCGAGGGCGGTCGCCTCTGGCACGACCGCCAGCCACGCCCGACCCACCTGCTGCGCCGTACCCGCACGGGCGACGACGAGCGGGACCGGATGTGGGCGTGGGTGGCGGGGCAGCTCGAGCTGTGAGGGTTAGGTGGTTTCGAGGCTCGCTTCGCTCGCACCTCACCCACCGACACGGCGCTAGATCCAGCGCGTGAACCAGATGCGGTCCAGCCACTCGCTGTGGGTGAGCAGCTGGTTGGTCCAGATCGGCCAGAACCAGGCGAAGTTCAGGAGCACCAGGACCAGGTAGGCGCCGACGACGACGACGCCTGCCGTACGGCGGGGGCTGGGCGCGGTGGAGCGTCCGAGGATGCGGCCGATCGCCAGGGTCAGGGCGAGCACCAGGAACGGCAGGGTGATGATCGCGTAGAAGGAGAAGATCGGCCGGTCGTCGTACTGGAGCCAGGGCAACCAGGTGGTCGCCACTCCGACGACCGCGACGCCGTACCTCCAGTCGCGGGCGCCGATCCACATCAGCAGCGCGAAGAGCACGGCCAGGCAGCCCGCCCACCAGATCGCGGGCGACCCCAGCAGCAGCACCTGGCGCAGGCAGTCGCTGCCGGCGGGGGCGTTGCAGCCCTGTGTTCCGGGCTGGATGTCGGTGTCCGCGGCGACCCCGACGGGGCGGTTGAGCAGCAGCCAGCCGCCGGGGTTGGAGGCGTAGTCGTGGGTGCTGTCGTTGAGGAAGTGCGTGTGGAAGTCGTAGACGTCCTGGTGGTAGTACCAGAGCGACCGCAGCGACTGGGTCACCTCGCCCAGGCCCGACGCGTCCGGCTCCGTGCGGGTCGGCCAGTCCTGGCCGCCGGCGTAGTGCGTGTACTGCGTCGCGGAGAGGTGCTGCTCGTAGGTGTGCGCGTTCATCAGCCAGCCGGTCCAGCTCGCGACGTACACGAGGAAGCCGACCACCACGATGTGGACGAACGCCGGGATGCCGTCGGCGAGCACGGACTTCGGCACCGACCAGCGGACGCCGAACGAGCGCCGGGCGCCGGCCGACCAGATCCAGGCCAGCAGCCCGAAGGCCGCCATGGGGTAGAGCGCCTCCCACTTGCTGCCGCACGCCAGTCCCCAGCACACGCCGGCGGCGAGCAGCCAGGGCCGGAACAGCAGGCGGCGTACGGGCCCCCAGGCCCGCGAGTCGTTGATCTGCTCCGGCACGAGGCGGGCCATCCGGGCGCGGTACCAGTCCCGGTCGGCCACGATGCAGTGCACGCCGCAGAGGATGAAGAACGCGACGAAGATGTCGAGCAGCGCGAGCCGGGAGAGCACGAAGTGCAGCCCGTCGAAGCACATCAGCAGGCCGGCGATGCAGCCCAGCAGCGTCGACCCGGTGAGGCGCCGGGCGAGTCGGCACATGACGAGGACCATCAGCGCGCCGACGACGGCCGCGGCGATCCGCCAGCCGAACGGGTCCATCCCGAAGGCCTTCTCGCCGAGAGCGATCAGCCACTTGCCGACCTCGGGGTGGACGGCCATCTCGGGCGTCGTCTTCCACTGGCCGGTCGTCTGGCCCGCGAGGATGTGGTCGTTGGCCTTCTCGACGTAGTCGCGGGCGTAGCCGTAGTGCAGCAGCGACCAGGCGTCCTTGGCGTAGTACGTCTCGTCGAACTCGAACTCGTGCGGCTTCCCGAGGTTCCACAGCCGGAGGAAGAGCGCCAGCAGGGCGACGGCGATGCTGCTCGCCCAGCCCACGAACGGGTCCTCGGCCCTCATCCGGCCCCGGGCCCGCTGCCACGCGGACGGTACGGCGCGACCTGCCGCGTTGGTGGAGAGGCCGACACGCTCCTGCGGAGGCTCAGGCGGCGCGGCGGTCGTCACGGTGGAAGACTCTAGGACGTGACTCCTGACGCCGGCGTGCTCGTCCTCGCAGCCACGCCGATCGGGCGGGTCGCCGACGCGCCGCCGAGGCTGGCCGAGGAGCTGGCGACGGCCGACGTGGTCGCGGCCGAGGACACCCGGCGCCTGCGCCGCCTGACCGGCGACCTGGGGGTCACCATCGCCGGCCGGGTCGTGTCCTACTTCGAGGGCAACGAGTCGGCGCGCACCCCGGTGCTGCTCGAGGCGCTCCTCGCCGGCGAGCGGGTGCTGCTGGTGACCGACGCCGGGATGCCGAGCGTCTCGGACCCCGGCTACCGGCTGGTGGTCGCGGCCGTCGAGCACGACGTGCAGGTCACCGCCGTGCCCGGCCCGTCGGCGGTGCTCACGGCACTGGCGGTCAGCGGGCTGCCGGTCGACCGGTTCTGCTTCGAGGGCTTCCTGCCGCGCAAGGCGGGGGAGCGGTCCCGGCGCCTCGCCGACCTCCTGCACGAGCAGCGGACGATGGTCTTCTTCGAGGCGCCGCACCGCACCGAGGCCGCCCTGGCCGCGATGGCCGAGGCCTGGGGTGGCGACCGCGCCGCTGCGGTCTGCCGCGAGCTCACCAAGACCCACGAGGAGGTGCGCCGCGGGCCGCTCGGCGACCTGGTCGCCTGGGCCGCCGAGGGCGTGCGTGGCGAGGTGACGATCGTGGTGTCGGGCGCCGAGCCGCACGCCGAGGTCGGCTCCGACCCCGCCAGCCTGCTGGCCGCGGTCGCGGAGCTCGAGGCCGACGGCGTACGCCGCAAGGAGGCCATCGTCGAGGTGGCCCGCCGCGCCGGCGTACCGAAGCGCGAGGTCTACAACCTGGTTCATGCGGGAGCCCACGGGGGAGAAGGACACTCATGAGCCAACCGACGACTCAGCGCCTCCACGCCCTGCGTCACGACGACCTCAGCTTCGACGTGTACGACGAGGGTCCGCTCGACGGCAAGCCGGTGGTGCTGCTGCACGGCTTCCCCGAGCGCAGCTCGACGTGGCGGCTGGTCGCGCCGGTGCTGCACGACGCCGGGATGCGCACCTTCGCCCTCGACCAGCGCGGCTACTCGCCGGGCGCGCGCCCGCCGCGGCGCCGCGACTACCGGATGCACCTCCTGGTCGGCGACGTCGTCGCGCTGATCGAGCGGATCGGCGGCCCGGTCCACCTCGCCGGGCACGACTGGGGCGCCGCGGTCGGCTGGGCGGTCACGATGCGCCGCCCCGACCTGGTGGCCAGCTGGACGGCGGTCTCGGTGCCGCACCCGGCGGCGTTCGCGCGGGCGATGAAGACGAAGAGCCAGCGCCGGCGCTCGCGCTACATGGCGATGTTCAACATCCCGGTGCTGCCGGAGCTGACCGCCCGCAAGCCCGGCGGCCGCTTCGACCAGAGCATGCGCAAGGCCGGTATGACCGCGGACGAGGTGACCCGGTTCCGTCAGGAGATCGTGGAGTACGGCGCGCTCCCGCACGCCCTCGGCTGGTACCGCGCGCTGCCACTGATGAAGCCTGGTGCGACGGACCACAAGACCACCGTGCCGACGACGTTCCTGTGGAGCGACCGCGACATCGCGATCACCCGCGGCGGTGCCGAGGCGACCAGGGACTGGGTGGACGCGCCGTACCAGTTCCTCGAGCTCAGCGGCGTCAGCCACTGGATCCCGACCCAGGCGCCCGACGACTGCGCCGCCGCGATCATCGAGCGGGTGCTGGCCTCCGAGGTCGGTGCATGACGCAGCCCCCGTCGCCCGAGCCGCTGCCGCACCCCGTCGTCGACAACCACTGCCACCTCGACATCGCCCGTGGCGACGACCCCGCCGTACCCGTCGTGGAGGCGCTGGCCGCGGCCGCCGCCGTCGGCGTCCCCCGGATCGTGCAGATCGGCTGCGACCTGCCGGGCGCGCGGTGGGCGGTCGAGGCGGCTGCGGCGTACGACCCCCTCGTCGCGGGCGTCGCGCTGCACCCCAACGAGGCGCCCCGTCTGCCGTCGCTCGACGAGGCGATGGCCGAGATCGAGGCGCTGGCCGGCGCCCACGACAAGGTGCGGGCGGTGGGGGAGACCGGCCTGGACTTCTTCCGCACCGGCGAGGAGGGGCGGGCCGTGCAGGAGGAGTCGTTCCGCCGGCACATCGACCTCGCGAAGCGGCTCGACAAGACCCTGGTGATCCACGACCGCGACGCCCACGACGAGGTGCTCCGGGTGCTCGACTCGGAGGGCGTGCCCGAGCGCTGGGTGATGCACTGCTTCTCCGGCGACGCCGCCTTCGCGCGGGAGTGCCTCGATCGTGGGGCGCACCTCTCCTTCGCCGGCACGGTGACCTTCAAGAACGCCTCGGACCTCCGCGACGCGCTCGCGATCGCCCCGCTCGACCGCGTCCTGGTCGAGACCGACGCGCCGTACCTCACGCCGGCACCGCACCGCGGCCAGGTCAACGGCTCCTACCTGGTGCCGCTCACGGTCCGCGCGATGGCGTCCGTCCGGGGCGACGACCTGGGTGAGCTGTGCGCCGCTCTCGAGGCCAACACGTTCGCGGCGTTCGGCGGGGGTTGGTAGGTAGTCCCAGGGATACCCGGTTGACCGGGTATCCCTGAACTTGTTGGCCTCTGCAAAGCCCGACAAGTTCACGAAGTGCCGGTTGACCGGGTATCCCTGGGAGCCGCCGACCGCGCCTCCGCCAGCACGGCGTCGCGGTCCTCGGCCAGCACGAAGCCGTCCCCGATCGCGGCGTCTGTGGCGGCGGCGTACGCCGTGAGGTAGTCCTCGTGCGAGTCCCAGATCGGGTGCGGCAGGGGCAGGGTCCGCCCGAAGAGGGCGCAGATCGGCGATGCGTCGGGGGCGGCGTACCCGGAGAGCACGTCAGCAGGAGCGTCGACCACCGGCGTCCGCACGCCGCCCACCACGTTGCCGACCTCGTCGAGCTCGAACGCGCCGTCGACGATCGACAGCCGCGGCGCCGACGGGGCGGGATCACCACCCCGCGCCCACGACTCCAGCCACCGCAGAGCCGCGCGTACGACGTACGCCTGCTGGCCGCGGTTGACGGGGTCGGGGCAGCCGAGGAACGACTCGAACCCACCGATCTGGAACGCGTCGGCGTGGGCGGCGCCGGCGACCTCCCAGAGCCGCAGGCGCTCGGAGTCGGGCTGGCGCGCGGGCAGGTAGGCGATCCGCCCGAAGAGGTCGCCCTCGGTCTGCACGACGATCACCGGCACGTCAGTGTCGTCGCGCACCGGCGTCGGCCGGGCGCCGATCCGCGCCCCGATGTCGATGCCCGAGCCGGGCTCGCCGAGCGGCATCGCCGCCCCCGGCCTGCTGTGCACCAGGAACCCGTCGAAGAGACCGGTGCGCGCGTGCACCTCGTTGACGTACGTCGTGAGCGCGAACGCCGACTGCGACTCGCCGACCGCCAGCACGCACGAGGCGTCCAGGTCGGCGGCCAGGCCCCGGGCGACCTGGGTGAAGATGTCGTAGGCGTACGCGTCGCCCGGGTGCGACAGGGCGCCGTACCGCTCGGGGTCGACGGCCTTCAGGCCCGACGGGCCGGCGCCGGCGTCCACGGCGACCGCCCCACCCTCGACGCCGATGAACTGCGCGGAGACCCCCACCCAGGCGTGGCCGCGGCGCACGAGCTCCGCCGCGAGGTAGGTCCAGTCGGGTGCGGCGTCCGAGCCGCTGCTCACGTTGAGCCACTCCACGACGAGCGTCCCGGAGAAGCCGGAGGCCGGCCGGCGCACCACCACCCGGGTCGCGTACGCCGCGGACGGGTGTGCCGGGTCGGCGTACGAGACCGCCGTCCCCGACGCGGAGGACTCGATCTCGAGCCAGCGGGCGGCGACGAGGTCCGGACCGGCGGTCGCGGACATCAGCGAGACGCCGTTTCCGCTGGTCAGAGGCGTGAAAACGGGGCGCGACGGGGCTGGCACGCGGCGACTTTACCGTCGAGATCCCGATCACGACGTACCGAAATATGACCAGTTCAGTTTGCAATCAACAGGGAAGGCTGGTGGTCTGAACCACTGACAGCCGGGATCGGGACACCATTTCCACCCTGTCGACGGATGCCTCGGGGCCCGTCTGCAGCCCGAGGCCCGGGGAGCACGGCGTTCGGAGAATCGTGCCCGACAACGGACACACCAGCAAGCTGCACCGCATCACCACCAGCCGCCCCCTGATGATCGCCCTCGCAACGGTGGTCGTCCTCGCGGTCGCTGGCAGCACGTGGGGCTACACCGCACTCAGCAAGACCGTGACCCTCACTCTCGACGGCAAGTCGGAGCAGGTGTCCGCCTTCGGCGGCACGGTCGGTGACGTCCTCGACGCCCAGGGCGTCGAGCTCACCGGCAAGGACGAGGTCCAGCCCTCGGTCGACCAGGCGATCACCGACGGCACCCGTATCTCGGTGCACTTCGCCCGGCCGTTCGAGGTCAGCGTCGACGGCAAGCCGACGACGTACTGGGTCACCTCCACCACCGTCTCCCGCGCGCTCGACGAGATCGGCCAGCGGTACGCCGGCGCCGACCTGTCGGCCAGCCGCGGCGGCGAGATCGACCGCAAGGGCATGTCCCTCGACGTGGTCACCCCCAAGGACCTGGTCATCGAGATCGGCGACCAGAAGCCGGTGCACCGCACGCTCACCGCGCTCACCGTCGAGGACGCCCTCGAGGACATGGGCGTCCAGGTCGGCAAGCACGACGAGACCAAGCCCGCCGTTGACCACGTCCTCGAGGACGGCGACAAGCTCGTCTTCACGAACGTGAAGGTCGTGCGCAAGCACGTCGACGGCGAGGTGATGGACTTCGGCACCGTCGAGCGCGACGACGACTCGATGTACGAGGGCGAGACCTCCGTCGTCCGCGACGGCCGCACCGGCCTGCGCGACGTCACCTACCGGATCGTCTACCGCAACGGCGAGATCGCGGTGAAGAAGGTCGTCCAGCAGGACGTGCAGCGCCAGCCCGTCGACGAGATCGTCAACGTCGGCACCAAGGCGGCGAGCACCAACTTCGCTGGCGGCAACACGGTCTGGGACCGGCTCGCGCAGTGCGAGTCCGGCGGCAACTGGGCCATCAACACGGGCAACGGCTACTACGGCGGCCTGCAGTTCAACCTCGGCACCTGGCAGGCGAACGGCGGCTCCGGCCTGCCGAGCAACGCCAGCCGCGAGACGCAGATCGCGATCGCGACCAAGGTCCGCGACGCCTCGGGCGGGTACGGCGCCTGGCCGGGCTGCGCCGCGTCGCTCGGCCTGCCTCGCTGACGCCGTGACATGACGAAGGGCCCCGGTGCACCGCACCGGGGCCCTTCGTCATCCTGCTACCTCACCCGGACGGTGATCACCTTGCTGGCCGTCCCGAACCCGGTGGCGGGCACGTAGGTGACGACCAGCCGGTAGTCGCCCTTCTTCTTGGCAGGCAGCCTCACCGAGGCCGCGCCGTGCTTCAGCGTCGACAGTCCCAGGCTCGTGCCGCCGTAGACGACCTTCACCTTCCCGGGCACGTCGATGCCGGGCGCCGTCGCCCGGACGACGACCCCGACCTTCTTGCCCGCCTTGGTCTTGCCGACCGCGACCTTGAGGGCCACGGGCGCCTTGGCGACGGATGCCGACTGCGCGCTCGCCATGCCGGCCTGGTAGCCGGGGCTGGTGAAGGTCTCCGTCACCGTGACCTTCTTGCCCTCGTCCGCCGCCGCCACGTCGTACGACGTGCCGGTGCCGACGGTCCTGCCGCCGATCGACCAGGCGTACGTCGAGCTGCCGGCGCGTGGCCAGGTCCCGCCGACCACCGTCAGCGTGCTGCCCACGCGCGCCGTTCCGGCGACCTTCGGCGGCGTGGTCGCCATCGGCGCCGCTCCCGCGGTCACGACCGCGCTGTCGACGGTGGTCGTGCCGGCGTCGTACCCGCTGCTCGTCCGCGTCTCCGTGACTCGCACGACCTTGCCGAGCGCGGCGATCGGGACGGTGAGGTTGGTGCCGGTGCCGACCTCGGTCCCGTCGACGGACCACGCGAACGTGGACGTGCCCGGCTGAGACCAGACGGCCCCCGTCGCGGTCAGCGTCTGGCCCACCTGTGCGGAGCCGCCGAGCTGGGCCGGCATCAGCACGCTCGGAGCGGCACCGGTCGCGACGGTCGAGCTCTCGGCGCTCGTGGTCGCGTCGGCGTGGTCGGTGCTCTGGAACGTCTCCGTCAGCCGGACCGTCTTGCCCAGGTCGCCGGGCTGGACCACGTATGTCGTGCCGGTCCCGGCCGGACTTCCGCCGACCGACCACGCGAAGGTCGAGGTGCCGGCCAGTGGCCAGGTCGCGCCATGGGCGGTGAGGGTCTGCCCGACCTGCGGGGTGCCCCCGACGGCGATCGGCGTCGTCGGTGCGGGTGCCGGCGCGACGGCCGCTGCCACCCCTGCCGACTCGGTCGTCGTCGCGGTGTGGCCGGCCAGCGTCCCGGTGTAGCGGACGGACAGCGTGTGCCCGACGTCGGCGTGGCCGATCTCGTAGGACGCCTCGTCGGCGCCCTCGATCGGCGTGCCGTCGCGAAGCCACGTCGGGTCGCTGACGTCGACACCGTCCTGGAACCAGGTCGGCGGCGTGGCGGTCAGGGTCTCGCCGTACACGGCGTCCCCGGTGATCGCCGGGGCAGTGGTGGCGGCCGCGAAGCGGGACCCGATCTTGACCCGCATCGCACCGGTGCTCTCGTCGGACGACAGCACCTGGATCATGGCGCCGGTGCCGGCGACCTTCGTCGAGAGGAACTCACCCCCGTCGACGGAGTCGTCGTAGTAGCCGTCGACGTCGGTGTCGTCGAACACGGGGACGCTGTCGTGCGCCGGGGTCTCCAGGTGGACGGTGAAGCCGGGCTCGACCTCGTAGTCGAGGTCCAGCGGGTCCGTCTCGTCCACGTCGAAGGTGCTGTCGAAGGTCTGGAGGCGCGAGTCCGTCGCCGCGACCGGGTCGCCGTCGTCCTCGGTCCACTGCTGGACGGCCGGGTTCGCGTCCACCGGCAGTGCCTGCCCGCCGCCGGGGTGGACGCTCGTGTTGTTGTCGCTGTAGCGCCCGTTGAGGTACCAGATCAGCAGGCCGTCCTGGTAGGGGAAGCGGTCCGACTTGGTGAACGGTGGTGCCGAGACGTTGTGGCCCCAGCTGTACGGGCCGGCCTCCAGGGTGCTGTCGTAGCCGCGGTACTGACGGTTCTCGGCGATGTAGGACTGCGGGTAGCTGATGGAGTACGTGTTGTCCGCCACCGGCGTGAACTTGACCAGGTTCCAGCCGCTCGGGTCGTAGAACGTGGTCGAGTAGCCGTCGGTCACCCCGATGTCGTCGACGACGAAGCCGAGCGCGCCGAGGCTCGCGCCGTCCGTGAAGTACTCCCAGCGGGCCCGGATCGTGTGCCCTGCGTACGGCGTGAAGTCGGCGGTGAGGTCCACCCAGCTGCCGTCGCCTCCCGTGATGCCGTGCCCGAGGTTCGCGCCGTTCGGGTTCGCGTCGGTCGACTCGGAGGTCTCGACGTTGTGCCAGGTCGCGCCGTCGTCGGTCGAGACCTGCAGGTAGACGTAGTCGAAGTTCTTCTCGGTCGCGTAGGCGACGTGCGCCGAGAAGCCCGGCGACGGGATGTCGGGGACCGCGATCGGTGGGCTGGTCGCCAGCGCGTCGTACGAGCTCTGGTTGCCGGAGTAGAGGTAGTAGCCGTCGCTGCCCGTGACCGGGCCGTCGAGGACGGCGTGGCCGTCCGGAAGGTCGACGAGGACGGCCTGGTCGCCTGTCGTCGTCGCATGGTTGGACGGGCCGAGCGTGACCTCCGAGGCCTCCTCGGCGAGTCCGTCCGTGATCGCCAGGTCCTTGTTGCCCGGGCCGTACCAGCCCAGGAAGAGCTTGTCGGGCGCACCCATGTGGTCGGGCGTCGTCCCGGTCGCGCCGCCGTGGCTCAGCCAGGAGCCCGCGCTCATCAGGTTCCAGAAGCCGGTGCCGTTGTCGGAGTCGGCGGTCTCGGTGTCGTAGTAGTCGGGCAGGCCGAGGTCGTGGCCGAACTCGTGGGCGAAGACGCCGAGGCCGCCGTTCTCGGGCTCGGTGGTGTAGTCGAAGATCCAGTAGCCGGTGTCGCCGATCTCGACGCCGCCGGGGTTGAAGCACTCGGTCGGCGCACACGGACCGGTCGCGTTCGTGGGGTCGTAGTTGGCGCCGCTGCGGTGCGACCAGATTGCCCACGGCGGGGCGCCGGCCTCCTCGCCCTCCCCGGCGTGGATGGCCTGGAAGTGGTCGATGTAGCCGTCGGGCTCGTCGTAGACGCCGTCGTCGTCGCTGTCGTAGCGGTCCCACTGGTCGAACTGCTGGAGGTAGGCCTTGATCTGGGCATCGCTCTTGCCGGCGGTGACCTGCGCGTCGTACCAGGCGGTCGCGCTGTCGCCGATGAAGGCAGCCATGTCGGCGGGGCCTTCCTGGCCGTCGGCGGGCGAGTAGTAGGACGCCGGGTGGTCGACCGAGATCCAGTCGGAGACGTCTCCCTCGAGGTCGAAGCGGCCGCTGGACATCTCCTGGTAGATGCCCTTGAAGGACTCGCCGTCCTGCTCCGGCATGCCGTTGAAGAACATGTCCAGGTAGTGCTGGCGGTTGAAGTGCTGCTTCCAGTACGTCGAGTTGTCCTGCGGGCCCGGCGCGGGGATCTGGTCGTGGACCGGGCCGGCAGTCTGGGTCGGGAAGGCAGGGTTGCCGGCGCCGCTGCCGAAGTCGACCAGGAAGGTGAGCAGCTGGGCCGTGTCGGTGACCGGGTAGTCGACCAGGGTCCCGTCCGCCATCTCGATGGTGCGCTGCTGGCCCTTGCCCCTCAGCCGTGCCTCGCCGCTGACGAGCTGCTCCACGGCGGTCTGGCGCAACGTGGCGCGCTGGGCCGCCGGCGGGGTGGGTCGGTCGTCGCTGAGCGTCTTGCCACGGTCGCTCGTCGCGGACCGCTCGGTCTGCGGCGAGGAGCCCGGCACCGGGCTGGCGTGGGCGGAGCCTGCGACGAGGGGCAGGGCTGCCGCGAGCGCGAGCGCGCTCACGGACGCGATGGCACGTCGGTTCATGGTTCCCTCCGAGTCGGCACGGCCCGAGACCCGCGGGTGTCCCCGGACCCTATCGATTGCGAGGCTCCGAACGTCCGGAAATCGGGTTCCACCACGCCGCTGACTACGCTGGCGACCATGTCCGAGACCCCCGCTGTGCCGCGCCTTCTCGGCCCGGCGGAGGTGCGTGCCCTCGCGGCCCGGTTGGACCTGCGTCCGACCAAGCAGCGCGGCCAGAACTTCGTGATCGACCCCAACACGGTGCGGCGCATCGTCCGGGAGTCCGCGATCACCGCCGACGACGTCGTGCTCGAGGTGGGGCCGGGGCTGGGCTCGCTGACGCTGGCGCTCCTCGAGGTCGCGGGCCGGGTGGTGGCGATCGAGCTGGACGACAAGCTCGCGAGCCTGCTGCCCGAGACGATCGCGACGTACGCCCCCGACCAGGCGGCGCACTTCGAGGTCGTCCTCGCGGACGCGCTGCGCGTCACCGCGGTGCCCGGGCCGCGGCCGACCGCGCTGGTCGCCAACCTGCCCTACAACGTGTCGGTCCCCGTGCTGCTGCACCTGATGGCCCTGCTGCCGTCGCTGCGGCACGGACTCGTCATGGTGCAGGCGGAGGTGGCCGACCGGCTCGCCGCCGACCCCGGCTCCAAGGTGTACGGCGTCCCGTCCGTGAAGGCGGCCTGGTACGCCGACGTACGACGCGCCGGCGCCGTCGGTCGCAACGTCTTCTGGCCCGCACCCAACGTCGACTCCGGGCTGGTGGCGTGGACCCACCGCGAGCCGCCGACCACCTCGGTGTCGCGGCAGCGCGTCTTCGAGGTCGTCGACGCGGCGTTCGCCCACCGGCGCAAGGCGCTGCGGGGCGCGCTCCGCAGCATCGCTCCCGGGGACGCGGTCGACGCCGCCCTGGAGCAGGCCGGCATCGAGCCGCTGACCCGCGGCGAGACCCTGACCATCCACGACTTCGTCCGCATCGCAGAAGGACTGCCCGCATGAGCCTGACGGTCCGCGCACCGGCCAAGATCAACCTGCACCTGGGCGTCGGCGCGCCGCGGGAGGACGGGTTCCACCCGCTCACCAGCGTCTACCAGGCCGTGGGGGTCTACGACGACCTGACGGTGGTCGACGCCGACGGCTGGGTCGTCGACGTCGCGGTCTCGGACTGGATGGACCGCAGCCACGTGCCGCTGGCCGGCGACAACATCGTCGACCGCGCGGCCGCGCTGCTCGCCGCCCACCACGGGCTGGCCGTCAGCGGCGACGTGCACATCGAGAAGGCGATCCCGGTCGCGGGCGGCATGGCGGGCGGCTCGGCCGACGCGGCCGCCGCGCTGGTGGCGCTGGACCGGCTCTGGGGTGCCAACACCTCCGACGACGACCTGCTCGCGCTGGCCGCCCAGCTCGGCAGCGACGTCCCGTTCGCGCTGGTCGGGGGCACGGCGCTCGGCACCGGCCGCGGCGAGCTCGTCGAGCCCGTGGCCGACGCCGGCACCTGGTGGTGGGTCCTGGTGCCCTCGCCGATCGGCCTGTCGACCCCGGAGATCTACCGGCACTTCGACCGGCTCTTCCCGGACGCCCCCGCCGTACCCCCGATGCCGGAGCCGCTGCTCGCCGCGCTGGCGGCCGGCGACCCGCACGCCCTGGCCGCTGCCCTGCACAACGACCTCCAGCCGGCCGCGCTCGACCTGCGCCCGGACCTCGAGAGGCTGATCGCGGCGGGGGAGTCGGCGGGCGCCCTCCGCGGCGTCGTCACCGGCTCGGGCCCGACCTGCGTCTTCCTGTGCGAGTCGTCCGACCAGGCCCGCGAAACCGCCGCCGAGCTCCGCGAGGCGCACGACGTCGTGCTGGTGACCAACGGCGCGGTCGCCGGCGCTCACACGGTGACCTATGTCTAACCTGCTGAACCTCGAGCGCGTCTCCAAGTCGTACGGCGTCCGCCCGCTGCTCACCGAGGTCTCGCTCGGCATCGGGGTCGGCGAGCGGATCGGCATCGTCGGCCGCAACGGCGACGGCAAGACCACCCTGCTCGAGGTGATGACCGGGCTCGAGGAGCCCGACACCGGCCGGGTCTCGCAGCAGCGAGGTCTGCTGATCGGCTACCTGCACCAGGGCGATGAGCTCGACGACACCCACACCGTCCGCGAGGCCGTGCTCGGCGGCCGGTCCGACCACGAGTGGGCCGCCGACGTCCGGATGCGCGAGATCGTGGAGGTGCTGCTCGCCGGGGTCGCCCTCGACCGCGCGGTCGACGGCCTCTCGGGTGGTGAGCGCCGACGCTGCTCGCTGGCCGCGCTGCTCCTCGGCGACCACGACCTGATCGTGCTCGACGAGCCGACCAACCACCTCGACGTCGAGGCCGTGGCCTGGCTGGCCCAGCACCTGGTGAAGCGGTCGTCGGCGCTGGTGGTCGTCACCCACGACCGCTGGTTCCTCGACGAGGTCTGCCAGTGGACCTGGGAGGTCCACGACGGCGCTGTCGATGCCTACGAGGGTGGCTACGCGGCGTACGTGCTGGCGAAGGCGGAGCGGTCCCGGCAGGCCTCGGCCTCGGAGATGCGCCGGCAGAACCTCGCCCGCAAGGAGCTCGCCTGGCTGCGGCGCGGCCCGCCGGCGCGGACGTCGAAGCCCAAGTTCCGCATCGACGCGGCCAACGCCCTGATCGAGGACGTGCCGCCGCCGCGGGACCGGCTCGAGCTGCAGAGGTTCGCGACCCAGCGGCTGGGGCGCGACGTCATCGACATCGAGGACGCGGACCTGGTCCGCGGCGACCGCACGCTGCTGTCCCACGCCACCTGGCGCCTCGGCCCGGGCGACCGGGTCGGCATCGTCGGCGTCAACGGCGCCGGCAAGAGCTCGGTGCTCAACCTGATCTCGGGTGCGCTCGCGCCGCAGGCAGGTCGCGTGAAGCACGGCCGGACGGTCGCGCTGCGGCACCTGACCCAGCAGCTCGACGACCTCGACCCGAACGGCCGGGTGCTGCCGATGGTGGAGTCGGCCCGGCGGGTCACCAAGACGGCCGATGGCGCCGAGATCACGGCCAGCGCGATGCTGGAGCGCTTCGGGTTCACCGGCGACAAGCTCACCGCCCGGATCGGCGACCTGTCCGGTGGCGAGCGGCGGCGCTTCCAGCTGCTGATGCTGCTGCTCGACGAGCCCAACGTGCTGCTGCTCGACGAGCCCACCAACGACCTCGACATCGACACGCTCAACGTGCTCGAGGACTTCCTCGACGGCTGGCCGGGGACCCTGATCGTGGTCTCCCACGACCGCTACTTCCTCGAGCGCGTCACCGACTCCGTCTGGGCGCTGCTCGGCGACGGCCAGATCTCGATGCTGCCGCGCGGCGTGGACGAGTACCTCGAGCGCCGCGCCGTTGAATCGAGACTTGTGACGGTTGAATCGGCAGATTCGACGGTCACAACTCCCGACTCAACCGTCACAAGTCCCGATTCAACCCGCGTCAAGGCCGGGAGCGCGGAGGAGCGGGCCGCCCGCAAGGTGATCGCGCGCATCGACCGGCAGCTGGAGCGGATCGCCGAGCAGGAGCAGAAGCTCAACCTCGAGATCGCCGAGCACGCCCAGGACTACGACCGCCTCGCCGAGCTCAGCGCTCAGCTCGAGGTGCTCGCCAACGAGAAGGGCGAGCTCGAGCTCGAGTGGCTCGAGGCGGCCGAGGGGCTGGAGTAGCCGGTCAGTCGGCGTGGACCTGCGCTGCTCCCGGCAGTCCCAGGAATACCCGGTGAACCGGCACTTCATGAACTTCGAGAGTTTTGCACGGGCCCACAAGTTCGAGAATCCCCGGTAGACCGGGTATCCCTGGGACCGGCCCACCCGCTGCCCACGCGAGCGAACGGCTCAGTCGGCGAACGGCGAGAGCAGGGTGCGCAGCAGCGCGGCCAGCCGGACCCGGTCCTTCTCGGGCAGCCCGGCCAGGAACGTCTGCTCGGCGTCGAGCAGCTTCTCGAACGCCCTGTCCACGGAGACCTTGCCCTCGGGCGTGAGGCGCACCAGCACCCCGCGCCGGTCCTTCGGGTCGGGCAGCCGCTCGACCAGGCCGCGGTCGACCAGGCGGTCGACGCGGTTGGTCATGGTCCCGCTGGTCACCAGCGTCTCGCGCAGCAGCCGCCCGGGGGAGAGCTCGTACGGCGCGCCCGCACGGCGCAGTGCGGCCAGCACGTCGAACTCCCAGGACTCCACCTGACCGGCCGTGAACGCCTCCCGGCGGGCCAGGTCGAGGTGGCGGCCCAGGCGGCTGATCCGGCTGAAGACCTCGACCGGGGCAAGATCGAGGTCGGGGCGTTCGCGCTCCCACGCCTCGACCAGCTCGTCGACCTCGTCCCGCATGGGGCGAGCGTAGCGGATGCGTCGAGAATCTTGACATCAAGACAAAGGCGGAGCAAAGTGTCTTGATGTGAAGACACTTCACCTGCTGGAACCGGAGGACGCATGACCCACACCTGGGACCCCGACCGCTACCTCACCTACGCCGATGAGCGCGGTCGACCGTTCGTGGACCTCGTCGCCCGCATCGCCGCGACCGACCCGCGCACCGTCGTGGACCTCGGCTGCGGCCCGGGCAACCTGACCGCGCTGCTCGGTGAGCGCTGGCCCGCTGCCGACGTCCTCGGCCTGGACTCCAGCCCCGAGATGATCGCGAAGGCGCGCGAGCTCGCCGGGCTCCGCTTCCAGGTCGCCGACCTGCGCGACTGGACCCCGGCCGCGCCGGTGGACGTGCTGGTCTCCAACGCCACGCTGCAGTGGGTGCCCGACCACCTCGCCCTGCTGCCGCGCCTGGTCGACGCGGTCGCGCCCGGCGGCTGGCTCGCGTTCCAGGTGCCCGGCAACTTCGACGAGCCGAGTCACACGATCCGCGACGAGCTCGCCGCGCAGGCGCCGTACGCCGAGCACACCGTCGGCGTCGCCGTGCCGAGCAGCCACGACCCGGCCGTCTACCTGGACGCCCTGGCCGGGCTGGGCTGCCGTGTGGACGCGTGGGAGACGACGTACCTGCACCTGCTCACCGGACCGGACCCGGTCTTCACCTGGGTGTCGGGCACCGGCGCGCGGCCCACCCTCCAGGCCCTGCCCGATGACCTGCGGCCCGGGTTCGAGGCGGAGTTCAAGCGGCGGCTGTCGGCCGCCTACCCGGAGCACGCGTACGGCGTCGTGCTGCCCTTCCGCCGCGTCTTCGTCGTCGCACGGGTCGCGGCATGAGGCTGCACCACGTCCAGGTCGCCTGCCCGCCGGGTGGGGAGGTCGTCGCTCGGCGCTTCTACGGCGAGGGTCTCGGGATGACCGAGGTCGAGAAGCCGGACGACCTCAAGGCACGCGGGGGAGCATGGTTCCGCGGCGGCGACGCCGAGATCCACGTGGGCGTCGAGGATCCGTTCGCCCCTGCCCGCAAGGCGCACCCGGCGTTCGTGCTCGCCGATGTCGCCGAGCTCGAGGCCGTCGCCGCCCGGCTCATCGGCCTCGGCTTCGACGTCGACTGGAGCCAGCGGCACACGTTCCCGGGCCACCACCGCTTCCACACCTACGACGGGCACGGCAACCGGGTCGAGGTGCTGGGCTAGGGCTACGTCCCGGTCAGCGCCTTGCGGCCCAGCACCACCGTGCCGGCGCCGAAGAAGCCGATCAGCCCCCAGCCGAGGGCCGCGCCACCGTCGTACGTCAGCAGCGCGATGCCCAGACCCACGGGCACCAGGCAGAGCGCGGCGACGACGAGGAGCGACCAGCTGACCCGGCGCTCGCTCACGCCCAGGTCTCCTGGGCCAGCGGCGCGACCACGGCGGCCTGCGCCCACCCGGCCCGGGCCGAGGCGGCCCGGCGGGCGGGGTCGAGGACGTTGCGGCCGATCGCGGCGACGGAGGCGCTGTCGGGCGAGACGACGAGGTGCGGCGTCGAGCCGAGGAGCTGGCCGGCGGTGCGCATCGGGCCGACGGCGCGGTCGACCGGCGTGAAGCCGAGGACCCGGTCGCAGTCGGCGAGCAGGTCGGCGTTGGAGCCCGAGCGGGCGCCGCCATCGATGTACTGGACGCCCTCGATCGGGACCGGCGGGTAGACGCCGGGTACGGCGCAGCTCGCGGCGACGGCATCGACCAGCGAGACGCCGTCCGAGCCGTCGAAGACCCGCAGCGCTCCGGTGCCGGCGTCGACCGCGGTCACCTGCAGCCGCTGCCCGGGACCCCACTCCTGGATCGGCAGCCGTTCGCGGATCGCGTCGAAGCGCTCCTCGAGGGTCGGCAGCTTGCCGGCCTCGGCGCGGCGGACCGACCACTGGCCGACGTTGCGGCCGAATGCCTCGAGGTCGCCCCGGGCGCGCAACATCGCCAGCGCGAAGCCGGCGAGCACGTTCGGCCCGATGGAGGCCGGGCGCGCGGGCTTCGGCGGTGAGATCTGGTAGGCGAAGAGGTCCTCGAGCGTGATCCCGGTGGTGATCTGGGCGCCGACGACCGAGCCCGCGGACGTGCCGACGACTGCGTCGGCGACCGTCACGTCGACCCCGAGCTCCTGGAGCCCGAAGAGCAGCCCGGTCTCCCAGGCGATCCCGGTGATCCCACCGCCACCGAGCACCAACCCACGTCGAAGCGTCATGCCCGGGACGTTACTGGGCGGCGGCCAGGGACAGGGTGCCGAGGTCGCGGATGGCCGCGCAGGAGCGCTCGATCATCACCGCGAACATCTGGTCCCCGCGCGCGGTCCTCGTGCCGTAGGCGCACCCGAAGATCGACACCAGCGGCCCCTGGACCATCGCCAGCCGGTAGTCGTCCCAGCAGTCTTCGAGGCTGTAGCCCTGGACGCCGTACGACGTGAGCGCCTGGTGGTAGGCGGCCACCAGCTCTCGCTCGTGGGCGCGCCGGTCGTCGACCGACAGGCTGGTGCCGAGGAAGTAGGCCAGGTCGCGCGCGGGCAGTGCGAGGCTCAGCGTCTGGAAGTCGACGGCGACGACGCCGTCGCCGCCGTCCGGAGGGAAGAGCAGGTTGTCGAGGCGGTAGTCGCCGTGCACGAGGCCGAAGCGGTGAGCGCGGGCCAGCAGCCACCGCTCGATCACGTCGCCGCAGGCCCGGATGGTGGCGGCGTCCTCGTCGGGGACCAGCTCGCCGAGACCGTCGAGGAAGAGGTCGGCGGTCGGGTCCCACATCGCCAGCAGCAGCTCGATGGACTCCGCGTCGTTGACCGACAGCGTGTCGATCTCGAGGAGGGTCGGGTCGCACCAGCGCGGGCCGTGCAGCCCGGCGAGGTTGACCACGGCGTCGCGCGCCTGGGCGGCGGTGCAGCCCGCGATCTGGTCGCCCTGCCGGGCGGGCGCCAGGTCCTCCAGGACGATCACGAAGTCGCCGGAGTCCTCGGCGATCTCGGCGAGGTGGCAGGCCGGCGTCCGGACGGCGACGGTCGAGGCGACCTGCTGGTAGAACCGCACCTCCGCGCGGTAGGCGCCCGCCATCATGTCCCGCGCGGACGTGTCCGGCGGCGGGAGCTTGACGAGCACCGTCTCGTCGGCGCCGAACCGGAGCCGGAAGCAGGTGCCGATCTGGCCGGTCCCGACCTGCTCGACCGCGAGCCCGGCGACGTCCCGACCGAGCACGCCGCTCAGCCAGTCGGCCGTGACCTCCTCGAGGATCATCGGCTCCGCCCGGGGTTGGTGGGCAGCCCGGCCAGCGCGTCGGCCGGCCGGACCTCCCGCCAGGCGTCCAGCACCGGCGCGAGCTCCGTCGGCGTCGCGCCGTGCAGGATGACGCTGTCCGCGCCGGCGTCGAGCTGGTCCTGGATCCGTGCCGCGCACTGCGCCGCCGTGCCCGTGGCCGAGGCGGCGAGCCACTCCGCCGGGAGCACGTCGTCGCGCAGGTGGCGCAGCTCCTCGACCGTGCCGATCGCGTCGAACGCACCCGGGTAGCCCTGCACCAGGTCGTCGGCGCGGAAGCGCTCGAGCGCCGCCAGGTCCCAGCCGTTGGCGCGCACCAGGACCTCGCCGTACCCCTGCAGGTACGTCGCGAGGCGGCCGACCAGCTTGCGCAGCCGGGCCTCCTCGGGGATCGACTCCTCCACGGTGGCGAGCACCGCCCAGACCCGGACGGACGCCGCGTCGCGACCCGCCTGCTCCGCCGCGCTGCGGATCGTCGCGACCGAGCGGGCGAGCGTCTCGTCGGACAGGAAGGTGTGCAGGACGACGCCGTCCGCGACCCGGCCGGCGAGCTCGAGCGACTTGGGCCCGATCGCCATCATCAGGACCGGGATGTCCTCGTCGAACGAGCTGTCCTGGGAGAGGTACGGGTAGCTGCCGGCCGGGCCCTCGTGACCCATCACCGCCTGCCCGTGCCACAGCGAGCGGTAGATCCCGATGGCGTCCTCGAGCTGGGCGCCGGTCACCCGCGGGACGCCCATGACGTCGAAGAGCAGGTCGAACCCGCGTCCGAGGCCGAACGCGTAGCGGCCCCCGGTCAGCCGGTGCATCGACGTCGCGAACGTCGCGGTGACGAGCGGGTGCCGGGTGTTGTGGTTGGTGGCCGCGGTCGCGATGCCGATCGTCTCGCTGACCGCCCCGGCGGCCCCGGCCAGGACGGCGGCGTCCTTGACGTTGAAGCGCTCGGACAGGAAGACCGAGCCGATGCCCAGTCGTTCGGCGAGACGGACCTCGGCCAGCAGGTCGCGAGGGTTCGCCGAGTGGCCGGCGAGCCCGTAGCAGCCGATCTCCGGCAGCTCCTGACCGTCCAACGGCGGGGTGGTGTCGATCACAGACGCGGACGCTAGCAGGAGGAATTGACGCGCGTCAGGAGTCCGTCGCAATTGCGCGGGTGTCGTCGCGCAGCCACCGCCAGGCGAGGGCGCCCACCCAGAGCTCGTAGCCCAGCGAGCCGATCGCGAGCGCGGGGAACGCCGCGCCGGTCAGCGTGGTCGCGGTCCCGATCGCGCTGATCGCCACGATGGCGACGCCGGTGCGCTGCAGCCACGGGGAGCTCTCGGTGAGTCGCAGGGCGAGCACGATCGCGAGCATGAAGAAGATGCGCGGCAGCGCCGAGAACGCGAGGGAGTACGGCGCGACCGTGTCCCAGCCGGCCAGCAGGCGCAGGTCGGTGCCCTTGCCGGCGGTGTCGATGGCGACGTCGTGCAGCACCGCGGCGTACGGCCAGACGAAGGCGAGCAGGGTGCCCGCCGCGACGGCGACCGTGGCGAGCGTGCCGGTGTCGTCGGCCCGGCGCAGCCGCACGTTGACGGCGCCGAGGAAGCCGAGCAGCAGGACGCCGGCGACCATGAAGACGTAGTTGCCGATCCGGAAGGCGTCCTCGTGGGCGAGGACCTTCTGTCCCCAGGTGAGCGGGTCCATCCCGGGCCGGCCGCCGTGCGGCAGCACGAAGATCGACATGCAGACCATGACGGTGAGCTGGCTGATGGTGAACGCCAGGCCGCACCAGGCGCTGAGTCGGGTGACGTCGAGGCCCGTCGTACGGGTGCTCGACCTGTCGGTGGAGGTGTCGGTGAGAGTCATGCCGAGGACCGTACGAACGCGGCGGGGCGCCCCACATCGACCGCAGGGCGGCTCCTCGGATCAGCCCCAGGGCTGAGGCGCGGCCGGGCGTCCGAGCCCTACGCTGCGTCGCGTGAGCGTGCCGAACCGCACCGATGCCGTCCTGGCGACGGCCTTCACGGTGCTCGGGCTGGTGCAGGTCACGATCTGGCCGATCGCCGACGGGGTCGTCGGCCATGTCTACGTGCTGGGTACGACGCTGCCGCTGGCCTGGCGGCGTACCCGCCCGGTGGCCTCGGCACTGGTGTCGACGGCGTTCTGGTTCGTGCCCACGGACGGCTACCCGATCCTCGGGTTCGTCAGCGTCGTGCTCCAGTTCTTCGCGCTCGGCAGCCGGGGTCGGCCGCGAGCGGTCGTCGCGGCCACGGCCGCGTGGGCGTGCCTCGCGACGGTCGTCGGGACGCTGCTCGGGCCCGAGTCGCCGGTCGCGGCGATCGGTGCCGCCATCGCGGTCGTCGCGCCGGTGCTGGCCGGTCAGCTGGTCGCCCACCTCGCTCGGCAGAACGCCGAGCTCGAGAGGCTCGCGACCCGGCTGCGCGAGGAGCAGCGACGTGCGGAGGAGTCGGCCGTCGAGGCGGAACGCGCGCGGATCGCCCAGGAGCTGCACGACGTGGTCGGCCATGAGGTCACCCTGATCGCCGTCCAGGCGGAGGCTGCGGCCTCCGCGCTGCGGGTGGCCCCCGATCGGGCGGTCGAGCCGGTCGAGGCGATCCGGACCACCGCCCACCGCACCCTCGCCGAGATGCGCGGCGTGCTCGACCTGCTCGCCTCCGACGACGGCGTCCACGGCGCCACCGAGGACGTCCGCGAGGTCGCCCGACGGGCCGCCGCGGCCGGGATCGCGAACGAGCTCACCGTCACCGGCGCGCCGGACGAGCGTCAGGAGCGCGCCCGGCTCGCGGTCAACCGCGTCGTGCGCGAGTGCCTCACCAACGCGGGCCGGCACGCGCCGGGTGCGCCGGTCACGATCGAGGTGGCGTGGACCCCGGGCGCCGTACGGCTCGTCGCTGCCAACGCGACCGACCTGGTGGCGGTGCCCGCGGCGGGTCGCGGCCTGACCGGCATGCGCAACCGGGCCGAGCTGCTCGACGGCGAGTTCGCCGCCGACGTGCGGGACGGGCGGTTCACGGTGCGGGTGGAGCTGCCGCTGTGATCCGGGTGCTGGTGGTCGACGACCAGGACCTGGTGCGCCAGGGCCTGCGGCTGATCCTCGAGCTCGCCGGCCTGGAGGTGGTCGGCGAGGCGCGGGACGGGGCCGCCGCTGTCGCGGCCACCGGCGAGCTGGCCCCGGACGTCGTGCTGATGGACCTGCGGATGCCCGGCATGGACGGCATCGAGGCGACCCGGCGCATCTGCGCCGAGCACCCGACGCCCGTCGTGGCCCTGACGACGTTCGACGCCGACGAGCACGTGGTGGACGCCCTGCGCGCCGGCGCCGTCGGCTACCTGCTCAAGGACGTGACCGGCGAGGCGCTGGTCGACGCCGTACGGCGTGCCGCTGCGGGGGAGCCGGTCGTCGCACCGGCCGTGCTCGCCCGGCTGATGGCCAACTTCGCGACCCGCCCTCCGGTCGCGGCCACCCCGCCGCCGGGCTACGACGAGCTGAGCGAGCGGGAGCGTGAGGTGCTCGCGATGATCGGTGCCGGTCGCTCGAACGCCGAGATCGCGGCCGAGCTGGTGATCAGCATGGCCACCGTGAAGACGCACGTGCGCCACGTCTTCGCCAAGCTCGGGCTGCGCGACCGGGCCCAGGCCGTGGTGGCGGCCCGGGACGCCGGCCTCAGCTGAGGAAGATCGGGTTCGTGAGGGCGAGCATCGTCGAGCCGCGCTTGACCTCGGCCCGCACGAACGACGTGCCGCCCGGCACCGTGGTGTCGAGGGTGAGCGTGCCGTCGGTGGCGACGGCGGTGCCGAGGGGAGGACCGCTCGGGCCGACCAGGGTCGCGGTGTCGCCCGCAGCGATGCCCGTCACCCCGAGGTGGACGGCGACGGTGTCGCCGGACCCGCTGGGCACGCGGTCCCCACACTGACCGCTGACACCGCCGAGCGTCGCGGTGAAGTCGAGGTCGATGCCCGACGAGGCCGTCACCCACGCGTGGCCGGCCCGGTACCCGGCGATGATCGCCTCGACCGAGAGGGTCTCGGCGCGCACGACCGTGTGCGCCGCGCCGATCTGCTGACCGGAGTTGTGGGAGTCGGAGTTGCCCACGGCCGGCAGGAACGTGCCCGCCACCAGGAGCTGGTGCCAGGTACGGAGAGCGTTCGCGTTGGTGAGCGCGTTCGTCCCGGACCACGGTCCGTTCCAGACCTCGATCGCGTCCATGTCGTCGTAGCCGAAGTCCCAGCGGATCGAGTCGACCGGGGTCGCCGGGTGCGCCGTGATCGCCAGGCCGCCGAGGTCGCGGACCTGCCGGGTGAACCGGCCGAGCTTGCCGTCCGCCGGCCGGTAGCGCCAGTCGATCCAGGTGCCGTGCGGACCCCGTGCGGGCAGACCTGTCGCGAGCCAGTGGCCGGCGCGCGTGGTGACCTCCTCGCCGGGGATGACCAGGAAGTCCGGGGGCACGTACTTGCCCCACGTGAGCTGCGCCGAGCTCGTGTTGTGCTCCGAGCTGCCGAGGAAGTCGAGCCCGGCCGCCCTGGCTGCGACGTACGCCTGGCGCTGCGTCTGCGAGCCGTCGGAGTGGACGGTGTGGACGTGCAGGTCACCGCGGTACCAGCCCGGACCCGTGCCCGGCACGGAGGTCGGTGCGGGCATCCGCTGGAACTTGTGGATCGGCCTGCCGTGGTGCAGCGTCACCCGGACCTCGTACGGCGTGCCCGGGCCGGTGATCTGGTAGGGCCCCAGCGCGATCCGCCAGCGACCCTTGCTGATGGGGCCCGGCAGATAGCCCGGCGTCGCGGACGTCCGGCTGAGCCGGAAGGACCGGCGGGCGCCGCCCGACCAGCCGCGGAAGCCCGCCGCGTTGCCGAGCCCGGCGCCGGACGGGTCGAAGATGCCGATGTCGACCACGTTCGCCGTGACCAGGCCACCGTCGGTCGGGGTGTAGCTGTAGCTCACCTCGATCGCGCGGACGCCGGCCGGCACGTGGAAGGGCAGGTAGACCCAGTCCGGGACCTTCGAGCCCCGGAAGCGCCCTCGGAACACCTTGGTCGTCGTCGTGCCGGCCACGGCCGGCTCGAAGGTCATCAGGGCGGCGGTGGTCACGGTGCCCGCTCCCGCGAGGAGCAGGGCGCGACGGTCGAGGTCGGTGCTCATGGTGCGCGCAGCGTAGCCCGGTCCGCCCGCCCCGCCACCCCTGCCGAGGACGCACTGGATTCCAGCCCGGGCGAGCGCCCGCCGTACGCTTGGCCGGTCATGACTGCCACGCCTGAGACCGCTCCGCCCGCGACGGGTCGCACGTACGAGGTCCGCACCTACGGGTGCCAGATGAACGTCCACGACTCCGAGCGCCTGACCGGGCTGCTGGAGGGCGCCGGGTACGTCGCCGCGCCCGCGGACGAGCAGGCCGACGTCGTCGTCTTCAACACGTGCGCGGTGCGCGAGAACGCCGACAACAAGCTCTACGGCAACCTTTCCCACCTGGCGCCGGTGAAGGCCGCCAACCCGGGCATGCAGATCGCGGTCGGCGGCTGCCTGGCCCAGAAGGACCGCTCGACGATCACCGCGAAGGCGCCGTACGTCGACGTCGTCTTCGGCACCCACAACATCGGCTCGCTACCGGCGCTCCTCGAGCGCGCGCGGGTGATGGAGGAGGCGCAGGTCGAGATCCTCGAGTCGCTCGAGGTCTTCCCGTCGACGCTGCCGACCAAGCGGGACTCGGCGTACGCCGCCTGGGTGTCGGTGTCGGTGGGCTGCAACAACACCTGCACGTTCTGCATCGTCCCGGCGCTGCGCGGCAAGGAGAAGGACCGTCGGCCCGGCGAGATCCTGGCCGAGGTCGAGGCGCTGGTCGCCGAGGGCGTCTCCGAGATCACCCTGCTGGGCCAGAACGTCAACGCGTACGGCGTGGAGTTCGGCGACCGTCAGGCGTTCTCCAAGCTGCTGCGCGCGTGCGGCGACATCGAGGGGCTGGAGCGGGTGCGCTTCACCAGCCCGCACCCGGCGGAGTTCACCGACGACGTCATCGAGGCGATGGCCGAGACCCCGAACGTGATGCCGCAGCTGCACATGCCGCTGCAGTCCGGCTCCGACAAGGTGCTCAAGGACATGCGCCGGTCCTACCGGCAGGCGAAGTACCTCGGCATCATCGAGCGGGTCCGCGCGGCCATGCCGGATGCGGCGATCACCACCGACATCATCGTGGGCTTCCCCGGCGAGACCGAGGAGGACTTCCAGGCGACGCTCGACGTCGTCCGGGCGGCGCGCTTCTCGGGTGCGTTCACCTTCCAGTACTCCAAGCGCCCCGGCACCCCCGCGGCGACGCTCGACGACCAGGTCCCGCCCGAGGTGGTCAAGGACCGCTACGAGCGGCTGGCCGCACTGGTCAACGAGATCGCGTGGGAGGAGAACAAGCGCCTCGTCGGCCGTCGCGTCGAGCTGATGGTCTCCGAGGGAGAGGGCCGCAAGGACAAGGCCACGCACCGGCTCTCCGGCCGCGGACCCGACAACCGCCTCGTGCACTTCGCGCCGCCCGAGGGCGTCGACGTCCGGCCGGGCGACATGGTCACCGTCGAGATCACGTACGCCGCCCCGCACCACCTCGTGGCGGACGGTCCCGCCACCGACGTACGCCGCACCCGGTCGGGCGATGCCTGGCAGGCGCGCACCTCCTCCCCGGCGCCCGCCGGGGTGTCCCTGGGCATGCCGGCGATCGGCGTACCCGCCCCGCTGCCGGAGGCCGACGCCTGTGCCCGCTGACGCACCGACCATCCTCGCCACCTCGGGTGGCTGGGCGACCGCCGACCGGATCCGCTGGGGCGTCGGCCCGCTGACCGACCTCGCGATCGAGCTCTCCGGGGTCACCGGCCGCGCGCCGAAGGTGACCTTCCTCGGCACCGCCTGCGGCGACGACCCGAAGCTCTACCACGAGTTCTACTCCGCGGCGCAGCGCCGCGGCCTGCACGCCTCGCACCTCCAGCTGTTCACGATGCCGAACGTCGACGACGTCACCGCGCACCTGCTCGAGCAGGACGTCGTGTGGGTCTGGGGCGGCAGCGTCGCCGGCCTGCTGGCGATGTGGCGGCTGCACGGCGTCGACGAGGCGATGCGCACCGCCTGGGAGGCCGGTGTCGTGCTGACCGGGGTCTCGGCCGGCTCGATCTGCTGGCACCTCGGCGGCACCACGGACTCGTTCGGTCCGCAGCTGCGCCCGATCACCAACGGCCTGGGCCTGCTGCCGTGGTCCAACGGCGTGCACTACGACAGCGAGGAGCAGCGCCGCCCGCTCTTCCAGTCGCTCATCGCCGACGGCACGCTGCCGGCGGGCTACGCGACCGACGACGGCGCAGGCCTGCTCTATCGCGGCACCGAGATGGTCGAGGCGTACGCCGAGCGCGACGGCGCCGGTGTCTACTTCGTCGAGCGCGGAGCCGACGGCGAGGCGGTCGAGACCGAGCTCGACGTCACCCGACTGTCCTAGTCGGGGTTGTCCACAGGTCGCGAAAGCGTCCTTGATCGGCGTACCCGCGAGGCGGAGGCTGTCGCCCTCATCGGTCTCACCTCGGGAAGGACACCCTCCATGCGCACGATCACGATCGGGACGACAGCCGTCCTCGGCGCCGTCGCCACCATGCTCACCGCAACGTTGGCCGCTACGTTGACCGCGACGGCGACCGCCGCGTCGCCCGCCTCCGCCGCGGGCACTGCGGTACCCGTCTACGACGCCCGCGCGGCGCTGTCGCGCCACGACACGTGCGTCAAGGACGCCTCGACGGGCATCACCCGCCGCGCCCTCGTCCTCGACAACCGTCGGTCCTCGCGCCGGGTGCAGTTCAAGGTCGTCCGCGCCGGCGACCGGGTCGCCGGTCCGGTCGTCTACCAGTGGGTCGGCGCGCACCGGAAGCGGACGGTCGTCGTGTCGGTGGCGCAGCGGACGACGGCCTCGGTGCGGGTCCGGGTCCCGGAGATGGGTCGCAAGAGGCTGGTGCTCTCGGCGCTCGTCCCGGCTCGCCCGTCGTGCTACGTCGCGACCGTCCACCCGGTGGCTGCACTCGGCGGCGTGTCGTGCCAGGGCCCGGACTCGGTCGCCCAGGTCGTGCTCGACAACCGGGGCACCACCGACTCGACGATCGGCTACACGATCGCGTCGTCGTACGGCGATTCCTCCGCGTCCGTGGCGGTCCGGCCCGCGTCGACCGTCAACTACTACCTCCCCGTCCCCGCGGGGGGATCGACGCACGTCGAGGTGTCCGCGCGCGGCAGCAGGGTGCTGTCGACCGACGTCGCCGCCGTCAGCTGTCCGTAGGCCCCTCGGGGTTGTCCTCGGGGTTGCCCGTCGACTGCTCGGGCAGCGTCTCCTCGTCGGGGTCGCGCTCGTGCTCGGAGACGTCGCGCAGCCCGTCGGTCGCCTCCTGGCCGGGGCCGGTCGGCCCGACGCGCTCGCTGCTGACGCCCATCTCGCCGGACGCGCGAGCAGGACCGCTGGAGCCGGGCGTGGAGGACTGGAGCTCCTCGTCGCCGTCGCCGCTCATGCCGGCGACTCCTTCTCGGCCTCCTGGCCCGTGTTGCCGTCGGCGCCGTCGTCGTCCTCGGTCGCCTCGGTGGAGGTGTCCTCGCTGTCCGACACCTCCTCCTTGACGGTCTCCGGCGCCTTGTCGTCGAGCGCGGGGTTCTCGTCGGGCGTGAGGTCGGGGATCGCGATCGGGCCGCTGTCGTCCACGAGGGCGTCGACGCCCCCGGGGTTGGGCTCGCCGGGCTCGATGACGGGATCGGGCATGGGACCCAGGTCGTCGGACGTCACAGGTGCCTCCTCAGAATCCGAAGGTGGAGTACGCGGTGGTGGTACCCGTTCGCAGCCCCTCCAACACGGAGCGCTCGTGCGGCACCACGGGCTCCGGCAGCGCGTCGAGCGGGCACCAGCGCAGGTCGGCGGCCTTCTCGGGCTCGATGATGCGTGGTTCGCCCGACCACGACCGGGCCGTGAAGAAGAAGTCGATCCGCTGGTCGATCGGCAGCTCGCTGCCGTGACGCTGCATCGACGTCACGAACTCCAGGTCCAGGTCCGTGACCCCGAGCTCCTCGTGCGCCTCGCGGTGCGCGGCGTCGTACGCCGTCTCGCCCTGCTCGACGTGGCCGGCCGCGGCAGCGGCCCAGTGGTCGTCCATGTAGCCGGTGTGCTGCCGCAGTTGGAGGAGCACCTCGGTGCCCGAGGTGCGATCCCGCAGCAGGAAGACGTACGACGCCGGCACGACCACGAAGCGGCCGTGCGTGGGGCTCTGCGTCACTCCTCGTCCTCGTCGTCCTCGACGTCGTGCGGGGTCAGCTCCGCCTCGCCCTCGCTGCCGTAGACGGTGCCGGTGTCGTCCGAGACCGGAGCCCCGTCGTCGGCCGGCTCGTCCTCGGGCAGCGGGTCCTCGTGGAGATCGAACTCACTCATGGCGCCACCACCTCAGCGGATGTCGTCGTTCTTGCCGTCCAGCTTGTCCAGGGCGTCCTTGGCCTTGTCGGCCCCGCCCTTGATCTTGTCGCCGTGCTTGCCGCCGGTCTTGTCGTCCACGAAGTCGGCGGCCTTGTCGATGCCGTCGGCGATCTGGTCGCCGTGCTTGTCCACGGCGTCCGAGACCGTGTCCTTGGCCTTGTCGAAGAAGCTCATCTCACTCACCTCCCGAGCCGTCGGACGGTTCGTCCAACGACGTCTCTGCATTCTCCTCCTGCTCGCCGGAGGGCCGCGGCGCGTCGTGCTCGTCGGGCAGCTCGCTGTCGTGCTCTCCGGGCGGCTTCGAGGTCTCAGTCATGTTTGCCAGACTAGGGTGTGGATGCCAACTGTGGCCGTCGCGAGCGTCGTCCAGCGCGTGCGATGGCGAGGCGCCGGAGCGAAGGCGTGCCAGCGGCACGTCGAGCGAACGGCAACGAAGCCAGCGTGCGTGATGGGCGGCGCGTAGCAGGCCACAGGCGGCATCCATACCCTTGTCATGTGAAGCCAAGCCGGACGGTCCCGATCGTGGCCGTCGTCGGTGCCACGGCGTCCGGCAAGACCAACCTGTCGCTCGACCTGGCCGAGCGCCTCGACGGCGAGATCGTGAACACGGACGCGATGCAGGTCTACCGCGGCATGGACATCGGTACGGCGAAGCTGCCGGTCGGCGAGCGCCGCGGCATCCCGCACCACCTGCTCGACACCCGCGACGTGCGCGAGCCCGCCACTGTCGCCGAGTTCCAGGACTGGGCGCGCGAGGTCGTGGCCGACCTGCGGGCCGGCGGGCGCACCCCCGTCCTGGTCGGCGGCTCGGCGCTCTACACCCGGGCGATCGTGGACCGCTTCGAGTTCCCCGCGACCGACCAC
The DNA here is from genome assembly GCF_001425175.1 of Nocardioides sp. Root1257. Classification (GTDB taxonomy): domain Bacteria; phylum Actinomycetota; class Actinomycetes; order Propionibacteriales; family Nocardioidaceae; genus Nocardioides. The sequence goes on from NZ_LMDV01000008.1 coordinate 823,210, forward strand.
GCGGTCCGGACCCGGCTCGAGGCCGAGCTGGCCGAGGTCGGCCCCGCCGCGATGTACGACCGGCTGCGTACGCTCGACCCCGACGCCGCCTCGCGGATGCTGGTCGAGAACGGCCGCCGCACGGTCCGGGCCCTCGAGGTCATCGAGCTCACCGGACGGCCCTACAGCGCCTCGCTCCCGACGCTCGATTACGCCGACCCGCACACCGTCCAGATCGGCGTCGACATCGACCGGCCGACCCTCGACGAGCGGATCGCGCGGCGGGTGGACCTGATGTTCGAGGCCGGCTTCGTCGCCGAGGTCGAGCGCCTGCTGACCGAGGGGCTCGCGGAGGGACGGACGGCCTCGGTCGCGATCGGCTACCGCGAGGTGATGGCGCACCTTCGTGGCGAGATCAGCCTCGACGAGGCCCGCGACCGCACCGTCTTCGCGACCCGACGGTTCGCTCGTCGCCAGGACGGCTGGTTCCGCAAGGACCCGCGGATCGTGTGGCTCCGGCACGACGACCCGGAGCTCGTCGACCACGCCCTGAGCAAGATCGGTCGGGCGATCGAGGGCGATTCGCCGCCAGACTGATCGCATGACCGCACGCGACCGTCTCCGCGAGCTCCTCGACGCGGTGCTCGACGAGGAGCACCGGAGCCTGGACGACATGGCACAGGGGGCGTTCTCGTCGCCGTACCACTTCGCGCGCCAGCTCTCGGCCGGCGCGGGGGAGCCGCCCGTGGCGATGCGTCGCCGGGTGATGCTCGAGCGCGCCGCGTGGCAGCTGCGGCGCGGGTCGTCGGTCACCGACGTGGCCTTCGGCGCCGGCTACGACTCCGTCGAGGGGTTCAGCCGTGCGTTCGCGAAGGCGTACGGGCACCCGCCCAGCCAGCTCGCCGAGCAGGACGCGGGCAGCCACTGGCTGCCGGCACCGAACGGCATCCACTTCCACCCGCCCATGTCCCTGTGGGTGCACACCGGGGAGCAGACCATGACCCAGCCGCTGGACCTGCTGGTCCACCACGACCTCGACGACACCCGCGACCTCCTCGTGCTGGCCAAGCAGCTGAGCGACGACGCCTACCGGCGCGAGCTGCCCGGCGGGAGCCGGGTGCACAGCTGGGAGGGGGAGGAGGCGTCGGTCGCGGCGGTGCTGACCAGCCTGGTGTTCACGAAGGAGGTCTGGCTCGCGGCGGTGCTGGGCGAGGAGTTCCCGGCCGCGCGCTCGGACGACGTGGGCTCCCTGCTCGACCGCCACGACGACGCCGCCGCGCGGTGGCTGGAGATGGTGCGCGACATCGAGCGCCGGCGGGCCTGGGACGACCGGATCGTCGACGCGCTCTGCGAGCCCCCCGAGAGCTTCGTGCTCGGCAGCATCGTCGCCCACGTCCTGACCTACGACGCGCACCGGCGCCTCGGCGTCCGCGCGATGCTGCGCGAGCACGGCGTCGAGGTCGACGAGGGCGACCCCATCAACTGGCTGCGACGGACGGAGACGGCATGAGGACGATCTACTACACGGCCAGCTCGCTCGACGGCTTCATCGCCGATCCGGACAACTCGCTGTCCTGGCTGCTCAGCCGCGACATCGACCAGGACGGCTTCATGAGCTTCGGAGGCTTCCGGGCCGAGATGGGCGCGGCCGCGGTCGGCGCCACGACGTACCAGTGGGTGCTCGACCAGGAGGGCGACGCCTGGGACTCCACGTTGCCGACGTGGGTGTTCACGCACCGCGAGTTCGCGCCGCGCGCAGGCGTCACGCTCACGACCGACGACGTGCGCGACGTGCACGCCGCGATGACCGAGGCGGCCGGTGGCAAGGACATCTGGCTGATGGGCGGTGGCGGCCTCGTCGGCCAGTTCGCGGAGGCCGGCCTGCTCGACGAGCTCTGGGTGCAGTACGCGCCGCTGACCCTCGGCGGCGGCGCGCCGCTGCTGCCGGACCGGATCGAGATGCGGCTCGAGGAGCACGGCCAGAACCGCGAGTTCCTCTGCGCCCGCTACTCCGTGGTGCGCGACGGCTGACGTTTCAGCCCGTCGAGACCGGGCACGGGAGTTCTATGCGCCGCCTCGGGATCGCCCTGTCGTCTGCCCTGCCTCTCGCCCTGCTCGCCACCCTGGTGGCCGCCCCGCCGGGCCAGGCCGCACCAGTCCAGGCCGCACCGGCCCGAGCGGGCTCTGAGCCGCCCAAGCGGGCAACCGCCCACGGGTCCGGCGGCGCGGTGACCTCGGTCGACCCCTACGCGACGCGGGTCGGGCTGCAGGTCCTGCGGGAGGGCGGCAACGCCACGGACGCCGCCGTGGCCACTGCCGCGGCGCTGGGCGTGACCGAGCCCTTCAGTGCGGGCATCGGTGGCGGTGGCTACTTCGTGCACTACTCCGCGAAGACGGGCAAGGTGCAGACGATCGACGGCCGCGAGACCGCGCCCGCGAAGATGCCGCACGACGCGTTCATCGACCCGGTGACGGCCGAGCCCTACAACTTCTCGCCGGAGCTGGTGACCAGCGGCGTCTCGGTCGGTGTGCCCGGCACGCTCGCCACCTGGCAGCGCGCGCTCGATCGCTGGGGCACCCGCTCGCTGGCGTCGTCGCTGCGGCCCGCCGCCGACCTGGCCGAGGACGGCTTCACCGTCGACCCGACCTTCCGCGGCCAGGTGGTGCAGAACGAGGAGCGGTTCAAGGCGTTCGTGCCGACCCGCAAGCTGTACTGGCGGGGTGGCCACGCGCCGCGCGTGGGCAGCACGTTCCGCAACCCGGACCTCGCCGCGACGTACCGGCTGCTCGCCCGCAAGGGCCCCGACGCCTTCTACCGCGGCGTGCTCTCCGGCGAGATCGTCCGCGCCGTGCGCAAGCCCCCGAAGACGAAGGGCACCACGCTGCCGGTCCCGAAGGGCTTCATGGTCAGGCGCGACCTGGCGCGCTACCGCGCGCTCGACCGCAAGCCGACGAAGATCGGCTACCGTGGGCTCGACGTCTACGGCATGGCCGGGTCGTCCTCGGGCGGCTCGACGGTCGGCGAGGCGCTCAACATCCTCGAGCGCTCGAAGCTGGGCCGGCTGCCGCGCGCACAGGCCCTGCACCGCTACCTCGAGGCGAGCGCGCTCGCCTTCGCGGACCGCGGCAAGTACGTCGGGGACCCCGCCCAGGTGAAGGTGCCGCTGAAGCGACTGCTGTCCGACAAGTACGCCGCCGAGCGCGCCTGCCAGATCGCTCCGCGCAGCACGCTGGCCAAGCCGCTCGAGGCCGGCGACGTCACGTCGTACGACGGCAAGTGCGGCACCGGGTCGACCAGCGCGACCCGCACCGACGACACCGAGAACACCCAGACGACCAACCTCACCGTCTCCGACAAGTGGGGCAACGTCGTCGAGTACACGCTCACCATCGAGCAGACCGGCGGCTCCGGCATCGTGGTGCCCGGGCGCGGCTTCCTGCTCAACAACGAGCTCACCGACTTCTCGGCCGTCTACGACCCCGCCGACCCCAACCGGATCGAGCCGCTCAAGCGCCCGCGGTCCTCGATGTCACCGACGATCGTGCTGAAGAAGGGCGAGCCGATGCTCGCCGTGGGCTCGCCTGGCGGGTCGACGATCATCACGACCGTGCTGCAGGTGCTGGTGGACCGCCTCGACCTCGGCATGACCCTGCCCCAGGCCATCGCCGCGCCGCGGGCCACGCAGCGCAACACCGCGACTGACCAGGCGGAGCCCGCCTTCGTGCGGCGCTACGGCGCCGCGCTGAAGGCCCTCGGCCACGACGTCGAAACCTACGAGGACATCTTCACCGGCACCCACGAGATCGGTGCCGCCACCGGCATCGAGTTCGGCCCCGGCAACCGGCTGACCGCGGTCGCCGAGCCGAAGCGCCGCGGTGGGGGTGCGGCGGCGGTGGTCCGCCCTCGGAATTGATGTCGGGGCGCGGTGACCGCGCCGGTACCGTGGTGGGGTGACCAGCACCCCGACCTGGACCGAGATCACGACCGTCGACGACCTCGTCGACCTGCTCGGTGAGCCGAACGCCCGTGCCCGCGACAAGGGGCGTACGGCGCTGCTCGACGTGGACCGGGACTGGCTGGCCGCGACGCCGTTCTGCGTGCTGGCGACGTCGTCGGCCCTCGGGGAGTGCGACGTGTCGCCGAAGGGGGACCCGTCCGGCCGGCTCGTCCACGTCCTCGACGACCGCACCATCGCGATCGCGGAGCGGCCGGGCAACAAGCGCGCCGACGGCTACAAGAACATGCTGCAGAACCCGCACGTCGGGCTGAACTTCTTCATCCCCGGTCGTGGCGACACGCTGCGCATCAACGGCCGCGCCCGGCTCGTCAGCGATGCGCCGTTCTTCGACGAGATGGTCGTCAAGGGACACCGGCCGATCCTGGCCGTCGTCGTCGAGATCGAGGAGATCTTCTTCCACTGCGCGAAGGCGTTCCTGCGCTCCGGCCTGTGGGACCCGGAGACCTGGGACCCGAACGGCACCGTCCCGCGGCGGGCGGTGATCGCACGCGACGTCGAGCCGAGCGACCTGAGCCTCGAGCAGCTCGACGAGTACTACAAGCCGGAGAACTACGCGAAGGGGATGTATGCCTGAGACACCCTCGTCCCAGTACCCCTTCCTCAAGGGCCACGGCACGGAGAACGACTTCGTGCTGCTGCCCGACCACGACGGCTCGCTGCACGGCGACCTGTCCGAGCAGCAGATGGCGGAGCGGGTGCGTGCGCTCTGCGACCGCCGGGCCGGCATCGGTGGCGATGGCGTGCTGCGCGTGGTCCGCGAGGGCGACCGGTGGTTCATGGACTACCGCAACGCCGACGGCTCGCTCTCCGAGATGTGCGGCAACGGCATCCGCGTCTTCGCCCGGCACCTGGTCGAGGAGGGTCTGGCCGACCCGTCCCGGCCGATCCCGATCGGCACCCGCGACGGCGTGAAGACGCTGACCGTCGAGGGCGACCTGATCACCGCCGACATGGGCTCGCCGCGCGTCCTCGGCGAGTCGAAGGTCGCCGTCCCCGGCCACGCCTGGGTGGCGCGGCACGTCGACATGGGCAACCCGCACGCGGTCGCGTTCGTCGACTCGCTCGACGACGCCGGGACGCTCCTCGAGGCCCCGGAGCACGACGCGGCGACCTACCCCGACGGCGTGAACGTCGAGTTCGTCGTACGCCGGGGCGAGCGGCACGTCGCGATGCGCGTCCACGAGCGCGGCTCCGGGGAGACCCGCTCCTGCGGCACCGGGGCCTGTGCCGTCATGGTCGCGGCCGCGGTCGCAGACGGGCTCGGCCCCGGCTCGGCGTACCGGGTCGACGTCCCCGGCGGCACGCTCACCGTGACCTGGACCGAGGACGACCGGGTGCTGCTGACGGGCCCGGCGGTGGTCGTGGCCCGGGGGACCACCTCGCTGTAACCCGTTCTATGCTCCGGGCCATGGACATCAACGGAGCAAGTGCCATCGTCACGGGCGGCGCGTCGGGCATCGGTGCCGCGGCCGCGCGCCAGCTCGCCGCCAAGGGCGCGATCGTCGTGGTCGCCGACCTCCAGGCGGACAAGGGTGAAGCCCTCGCCGAGGAGATCGGCGGCGTCTTCGCTCAGGTCGACGTGACCGACACCGACCAGATCAAGGCCGCGGTCGACGCCGCCGCCGCGATCGCGCCGCTGCGCGCGGTCGTCAACTCGGCCGGCATCGGCTGGGCCCAGCGGACCATCGGCCGCGACGGCGAGTACGACTCGGCGCACGACCTCGACGCGTTCCGCAAGGTGATCGCGATCAACCTGATCGGCACTTTCGACATGACCCGCCTCGCGGCGACGGCGATGAGCCGCAACGAGCCCGACGCCGACGGCTGCCGCGGCGCCATCGTCAACCTGGCCTCGGTCGCCGCGTTCGACGGCCAGATCGGGCAGGCGTCCTACTCCGCCTCCAAGGGCGGCGTCGTGGGCATGACCCTCCCGGTCGCGCGCGACCTGTCCGCCTCCGGCATCCGCCTCAACACGGTCGCCCCCGGCCTGATCGACACCCCGATCTACGGCGAGGGCCCGGACTCCGACGCGTTCAAGGCCAACCTCGGCTCCAACGTGCTCTTCCCGAAGCGCCTCGGCGTCCCGGACGAGCTCGCCAGCATGGTCGTCGAGTGCATCACCAACAGCTACATGAACGCCGAGGTGATCCGCGTCGACGGCGGCATCCGGATGCCCCCGAAGTAGACCCGGCTCAGACCCGCCGGCCCATCCGGGCCAGCAGCTTCGTCTGCCGGTCGGCGTCCTCGGGTACGTCGACCGGCCGATGGAAGACACCGTCGTCGTACGCGTGGTCGCCGAAGCCCACGAACGCGGCGTCCATCGCGTCCAGGTCGGCGTCGGTGAACGTGGTCGGCCGTCCGTTGGACGACCCGAGGTCCCAGCCGTGCACGACCAGGTCGAAGCCGTAGAACGCGTCGAGCGTCGCGCCGATCGTCGTACGACCGAAGAAGCCGTCGTACTCACGGGACCGGAGGTCGTCGGTCACCGCCGGTCGTACGGCGGCCAGGTGCGCCGCCCACACGTCTGCCGGCGATCCCGTCGGCCGCTCGCCCAGGTCGACGTCGTGGCCCTCGAGGAACTGGCGCTCGGTGTCGACGACGTGGTCGACGACGTCCGCCGCCGTCCAGTCCTCGCACGGGCTGGCGGCGGACCAGTCGGTGGTCGCGGAGACGGTGTCGGTTAAGCGGTCGGCGGCTTCGTCGAAGAAGGTCATACGCCCACGATCGCGTTTCGCGGTCGGTGGTTCTTGAAAGAATCCGACACATGGAGACGCCGCGCGAGATCGACCCGACGGAGCGCGCGCACCTGCTCGACGAGGCGGGCTACACGCCGCCGATCCACCGCTACGCACCGAGCCCGGAGCTCACGGACGTCGTGCGCCGCTACTGGATGCCGGTCTGGTCGCTGCCCGACGGGACGTCCTCGGTGCAGCGGGTGCTGCAGTACCCCGTCTGCCTGGTCGTCGTGTCGGACGACTACGCCCTGCTCGTCGGGCCCACCAGCGGCCTGTCGACCCAGCAGCTCTCGGGGTCGGGCTGGGCGCTCGGCACGATGCTGCAGCCGGCGGCCGGGATCGCGATCCTCGGCGAGCCGGTGGGCAACCTGACCGACCGAGCCGTCCCGCTGAGTGGTTCGGGTCTGGGCGACACCGCGCTCGAGGAGCGGATCCGCGAGGCCGTCGACGACCGGCCCGACGACCCGGACCGTCGCGCGCTCGCGGTGACCGCCGTCGAGGAGAGCCTCGCCCGGCTGCTGCCGGTCGACGAGGAGGGCCTGCTCGTCAACGCCGTCGTCGAGTACGTCGAGGGCGACCCGGAGGTGCACCGGGTCGGTCAGGTCTGCGACAAGTTCGCGATCACCGAGCGCACCCTGCAACGCCTGACCGCGCGCCGCATCGGCCTGTCCCCGAAGTGGCTGATCCAGCGCCGCCGCCTGCACGAGGCCGCCGAACGGCTCGCCGGCACGGAGCGGCCCGACCTGGCGCGCGTCGCCGCCGACCTCGGGTACGCCGACCAGGCGCACTTCGGCCGCGACTTCCGCTCGGTCACCGGGCTGACGCCGGGGGAGTTCGCGGCCCAACCACACTGATCCACCCTGCTGATCACTGAGCGTTGACCGACACGTCACGTCGCCGTACCTGTCCCGTCGGACGGCCTCGCCAGCGTCGTGGCCATGGTCCTCCTCGGGAGACGAACCGCCCTGCTGGCCGGGGTGGCCATCGGGGGAACGCCGGGGCTGATCGCCGCCGGCCTGCGTGGCGCACCACCCAGCCTGGCGCGGGACCGGGTCGAGCTGACCTCCGGTGCCAGGTCCGGCGAGGTGACGACCGGCTCGGCCGTGCTGTGGGGGCGCGCCTCGGGCGACGGCCGGCTCTCGGTGCGCCTGTCCAGCAACGGCCGCGTGCTCCGCGAGGTCACCGGCGCCTGGGCCGACGAGCGCACCGACCACACCGCGCGCCTGATCCTCGAAGGCCTCGCGCCGGGCCGGCAGTACGACGCCGACCTGTCCTTCACCTCGCCCGACGGCGCGTCCGGCCGGACGGAGCGGGTCACGTTCGCCACCGCCGCGATCCAGCCCGCGGCCCAGACGTTCGTCTGGTCGGGGGACACGTGCGGCCAGGGCTGGGGGATCAACCCGGACGTCGGCGGCCTGACGACGTACCGCGCGATCCTCGACACCCGCCCCGACTTCCTCATCCACTCGGGCGACACCATCTACGCCGACTGCGAGATCTACGAGACGCAGACCGAGGAGGACACCGGCGGCACCTGGCGCAACGTCGTCGAGTACGGCGTCGACAAGGTCGCCGAGACGCTGACGGAGTTCCGCGGGCGGCACCGCTACCCGCTGCTCGACGCGCACGTGCGGGCGCTGTACGCCGAGGTGCCGACCATCAGCCAGTGGGACGACCACGAGACCTGCAACAACTGGTACCCGGGCGAGGTCATCGACGACGACCGCTACACCGAGCGCCGGTGCGACGTGCTGTCCGCGCGCGGGCGCCGGGCGTGGCAGGAGTACCAGCCGGTGCCGGTGCGCCAGCTCGTCGACCGCGGCGGCGACGGGTTCGCGTCCGGGAGGATCTACCGCAGGGTCCCGAGGGGCCCGCACCTCGACGTCTTCTGCCTCGACATGCGCTCCTACCGCGGGCCCAACCCGACCTCGGCCGAGGCGGACCAGCCCGGCCTGCTCGGGCTTGAGCAGGAGCGCTGGCTGGTCGAGCAGGTCACGGCGTCGACGGCGACCTGGAAGGTGATCTCCGCGGACCTGCCGCTCTCGGCGCCGTCCAACCACACCGACGACCTGGACAGCTACCCCAACTACGACCCCGGCCAGCCGAGCGGCCGCGAGCCCGAGCTGGCGCGGGTCCTGGCCGCCTTCAAGCGCAACGGGGTCCGCAACGTCGTCTGGGTCACCGCGGACGTCCACTACACGGCGGCGCACCACTACAGCCCCGAGCGGGCGGCGTTCACCGACTTCGACCCCTTCTGGGAGTTCGTCTCGGGACCGATGGCGGCGGGCACGTTCGCCACCAAGGACGGCGTCCTCGACGGCACCTTCGGCCCGGAGATCCACTACTCCCGGGGCAACGAGACCGACGCGTGGAGCCAGTCACCGCGCGCCGGCAACCAGTTCTTCGGCCACGTTGCGATCGCCGTCGACGGCCTGCTCACCGTGACCCTGTACGACGGGTCAGGGACGGCGCTCTGGACCCAGGACCTGGAGCCGGAGCCGCTCAGGTCGTGAGCTCGACGACGACGTCGGCCCGATCGGCGGCGGCCTCGACGAGCCGCGCGTTCGCCTCGTCGACCCGGGTCACCCAGGCCCGTGCCTCGTCCGGCGTCTTGCCGAACTCGACGTGCCGGGCGACCAGCCGCTCGCGGCGTACGTCGTCGTCGACGTGCAGGTGCCACACCACGTCGAGCTGCGCGCGTACGCCGCGCCAGCGTGCCGCGTCGAGCAGCAGGTAGTTGCCCTCGGTCACGACGGTCCCCGTCGCTGGGACCGCGATCGCGCCGGCGATGGGCTGCTCCAGGTCGCGCTCGAACATCGGCGCCACCACGTCGGCCTCCTCGGCCCGCACCCGCGCCAGGAGCGCCGCGTAGCCCTCGGCGTCGAAGGTCTCCGGGGCACCCTTGCGGTCGCGCAGGCCGCGCCGTACGAGCTCCACGTCGGCGTAGTGGAAGCCGTCCATCGGCACCACCGGGCTCCCCAGATCAAGGGCGAGGGACGCCGCGACCGTCGTCTTCCCCACCCCTGGCGCGCCCGTGATGCCGAGCAGACGGACGCCGGGCGGCACCTCGGGAATCATGTGCCGAAGGTTAAGCGTTGGTACGGACAGATGACTGAAACGTACGCTGAACCAGTAATGACCAACGCACACGAGATCGATCCCGCCTTCAACCTCGACACCGAGCTCGAGGACACCGACGACTGGGACGACGACGACTTCGAATCGGGCTACTCCGGGGCGGACCCGGAGGAGGACCCGACGACGGGCGCCATGGAGCTCGCCGAGCGGCACCAGCTCCGGCGGGTCGCCGGCCTGCGCACCGAGCTCGAGGACATCACCGAGGTCGAGTACCGCCAGCTCCGTCTGGAGCGGGTCGTGCTCGTCGGCGTCTGGACCGAGGGCACCACCGAGGACGCCGAGAACTCGATGGCCGAGCTCGCGCTGCTCGCCGAGACCGCCGGCTCGGAGGTGCTCGAGGCGATCTACCAGCGTCGCCAGAGCCCCGACCCGGCCACGTACGTCGGCCGCGGCAAGGTCGAGGGGATCGCGGAGATCGTCCAGGCGACCGGCGCCGACACGGTCATCTGCGACGGCGAGCTCGCGCCGAGCCAGCTCAGGAACCTCGAGGACAAGCTGAAGGTCAAGGTCGTCGACCGGACCGCCCTGATCCTCGACATCTTCGCCCAGCACGCCAAGTCCGGCGAGGCCCAGGCGCAGACCGAGCTGGCCCAGCTCAACTACATGAAGCAGCGTCTGCGCGGCTGGGGTGGCAACCTCTCCCGCCAGGCCGGTGGCCGGGTCGCCGGCGGTGCCGGCATCGGCAGCCGTGGTCCCGGTGAGACCAAGATCGAGAACGACCGGCGCCGCATCAACACCAAGATCGCCAAGCTCCGTCGCGACCTGCGCGAGATGAAGGGCACCCGCGACACCAAGCGCCAGGAGCGCCAGCGCAACCACATCCCGAGCGTGACGATCGCCGGCTACACCAACGCCGGCAAGTCGACGCTGCTCAACCGGCTGACCGGCGCCGGCGTGCTGGTCGAGGACGCGCTGTTCGCGACGCTCGACCCGACCACCCGGCGTACGACGACCGCCGACGGCCGGGTCTACACGATGAGCGACACCGTGGGCTTCGTGCGGCACCTGCCGCACCAGCTCGTCGAGGCGTTCCGCAGCACCCTGGAGGAGGTCGCCGAGTCCGACCTCGTCCTGCACGTCGTCGACGGCTCGCACCCCGACCCCGAGGGCCAGATCGCCGCCGTGCGGGAGGTCTTCGCCGAGATCGGTGCCACGAAGGTGCCCGAGCTCATCGTCATCAACAAGGGTGACCTCGCCGATCCGATGGTGCTGGCGCGGCTCCAGCGCAACGAGCCGCACTCGGTCGTCGTGTCCGCCAAGACCGGCGAGGGCATCGCCGACGCGCTGGCGCAGATCGAGGGCGAGCTGCCCCGGCCGGGCGTGGAGTTCAAGGCGCTGCTGCCCTACGAACGCGGCGACCTGATCAACCGCCTGCACCAGCAGGGCGAGATCGCCTCGATGGAGCACACCGGCGACGGCACCATCGTGGTCGGCCGCGCGAACGCCGACCTGGCGGGCGAGCTCGCGGCCTACGCCGTCTGACCCACGACGAAGTCGCGGAATCGGACGGCCGCGGGGGAGAGCTCGCGGTCGGTCCGCCAGACCAGGCCGATCGAGCGCCGCACGCTCGCCCCGGCGATCGTGATGCCGACGGTTCCGGATGCGCCGGCGAAGTGCTCGGGCACGATCGCCACGCCGAGGCCCGCGGCCACCAGGCCCTCGATCGTCGCGAGGTCCTGGCTCTCGAACGAGATCGTCGGAGCGATGCCGGCCGTGCGCAGGAGGTCGTCCACGAGCTGGCGGTAGCCGAAGCCGGGCGGGATGCTCACCAGCTCCTCGTCGGCGAGGTCGCTGAGCGCGACGCGCTTGCGGCCGGCGAGCCGGTGACCGGCGGGCACCACGAGCACCTCCCGCTCGTCGAGGAGCGGTGCCCAGCCGCGGCCGTCCTGCCGGGTGGTGATCGCGAGGTCGGCGGCACCGGAGGCCAGGTCGTCGACGATCTCGCGGGACGGCTCCTGTCGCAGCACCAGGCGCACCCGCGGAGCGACCCGGTGGAAGTCGCGCAGCAGCCTCGGCACGAGCAGGCCGGCCATCGAGTCGAGGAAGGCCAGCCGCACGACCCCGGTGTCGGGGTCGAGCATGGTCGCGAGGTCGTCCACCAGCTGGGTGTGCCGAGCGTCGAGGTCGCGGGCCGCGGCGACGACGAGCTCGCCTGCCGGGGTGACCCGCACGCCGTCGGGCACCCGTTCGAACACGCGAGCCCCGAGCTCCGACTCGACGCGCGCGATCGCCCGGGACAGCGTCGGTTGGGGGATGCCGATCACCGCCGCCGCGTCGGTCACGTGCTCGAGGTCGGCGACGGTGACGAGCCAACCGAGGTCACGAAGCATCATGCATGAATCGTATGACGATTCTGCTCTGATGACATTGGAAGTATGACGACGAGCGCGGCAGAGTCGACGGCGTGGAGATCGAGGGACACCGGCCGGGGAGTGCCGACTACCGCCGCGTCGTCGCCGCGCTCTTCGTCGCCGGGCTGGCGACGTTCGCGCTGCTCTACAGCACCCAGGCCCTGCTGCCGCAGCTCTCCGCGGACTTCGGCGTCTCCACGTCGGCCAGCACGCTGACCCTCTCGCTCACGACCCTCGGGCTCGGCTTCGCCCTGCTGGTGGCGGGCCCGACCTCGGAGCTGGTCGGCCGGACCCGGCTCATCCACGGCTCGCTGATCGCCTCCGCGCTGGTCGCCGTCGCCTCGTCCGTCGCACCGACCTGGTCGAGCATGCTCGTGCTGCGGTGCCTGGAGGGGGTGGCGCTGGCAGGACTCCCGGCCGTGGCCACGGCGTACCTCCGCGAGGAGCTGCACGTCTCGGCGCACGCCCGCGCGGCCGGCCTCTACATCGGCGGAACGGCGCTGGGCGGGATGTCCGGGCGGCTGCTGACCGGCGCGGTCGGCGAGCTGGCCGGCTGGCGCTGGGCGCTGGCGGCATCCGGGCTGCTCGCGCTGGCGTGCGCGGCCATGGTGCGCCTCCTGCTGCCGCCGTCAGCACACTTCGTGCCGTCGCCGCCCGGTCTCCGGCAGGTGCTGCACCGCGCCGCGCGGGCGGTCGCCGACCCGGCCCTGCTGGCGCTCTACGGCATCGGCGGCTGCTCGATGGGCATGCTGGTCGCTGTCTTCAACACGCTCGGCTTCCGGCTCGAGGCCGCGCCGTTCCACCTCGGCCTGGGGGCCGCGAGCCTGGTCTTCCTCGTGTACCCGCTCGGCACCGTCAGCTCCGCGGTCTCCGGGCGGATGGCCGACCGGCTCGGACGTCGCGCAGTGCTGCCGTTCGGCTGCGTCCTGGCGCTCGCCGGGCTGCTGCTCACGCTCTCCCACTCGCTGACCGCGATCGTGGTCGGCCTCGGGCTGCTGGTGGCCGGCTTCTTCGTCGTGCACGGCATCGCGAGCGGCTGGGTGCCGGCGCGCGCCCACGCCGGGGGCGTCTCGGCGGCGCAGGCGGCGTCGCTCTACCTCTTCGCCTACTACCTGGGCTCCTCGGTCTTCGGCAGCATCGCCGGACCCGCGTGGACCGGCGCCGGGTGGTCGGGCGTCGTCGCGCTCGCGACCGTCCTGCTCGCCGTCACCGCCCTGCTGGCCGCCGTGCTTCGTCGTACGCCGGTGCTGGTGCCCGCTAGAGACCCGCGAGCCGCTTGAGGTCGGCCAGGATCTCGTCCAGCCTCGCGACCAGCGACAGGTGGCCCTCGTCCTCGAAGAGGTGCGCCTGCGTGCCGGGCACGTGCGCCGCGAGCCACTCGCCGTGCTCGAACGGCACCATCGCGTCCTGGCGGCCCTGCCAGATCGCGGTGGGCACCCGGATGTCGCCGAGCTCGAAGCCCCACGGGTGCACGGCCGCGATGCCGTCGTCGCGGACGCCGATCGCACCCTGGGCGGCGGCGCGGTTGAAGGTCCGGCTCATCCAGTCGGCGAACTCGTCGGTCACCACGGCCTTGTCGACCGGGGTGACCAGGCCGCCCAGCGCGCCGGCCATGTCCTCGGGCGACGCGTTCATCATCGGCAGCAGGTGCTCCTCGACGAAGGGACCGTAGACCTCCGGGCCCTGCTCCGCCGCGTGGTACTCGGCGTGGTTCTCCTCGGCCATGCCGGCGAACCAGTCCAGGTCGTCGGCGGTGTACGGCGCGACGCCGGCCAACGACGCCGCGGCCCGGCACCGGTCCGGCAGCAGGGCCGCGCACGCCAGCGCCCGGGGGCCGCCGCCCGACCAGCCGAGGGTGACGAACTCGCCGATGCCCAGGTGGTCCAGCACCGCGACCGACTCGACCACGTCGTCGGCGTACCGACCCGGCGCGGGTCGCGGCGTCGAGGCGCCGTACCCGGGCCGGGAGAAGGTCACGTGCCGGAGACCGGCGCCGGCGATCTGGGCATCGAGGGTCGCGGACGGGGCCACCGCCGAGGGCGAGCCGTTGTGGAAGAGGAGCGGGAAGCCGTCCGGGTCGCCGCCGGTGAGCACCTCGAGGGTGCGGCCGTCGGGTCCGGGGATCTCGAAGACGTCGGGCACGAACCCCACAAGATCACGATTCGGTAGACGGAGCGGGTTTTCTGCGTCATTCCGGAACATCTGGCGCGTCTTTTCGCTGAGTCTTGTGGTGGAGCACTCGGGGAGCGGGAAGAAGCGCATGATCTGGTCGGTACGACGTCCGTGGGTGACGGGCGCGCTCGTGGTCGTGGTGCTGGCGACGGCACTGACCATCGCCGTCGGCGTGCGCGCCCAGAGTGCCGACGTGACCCGCTGCGAGCGGTTCGCCGCCGACTCCCGGGAGCGCGCGGCCACGGTGACCGGCTCGGGCCAGCGCGTCGTCGTCATCGGGGACTCGTGGTCCGCCGGCCTCGGGCTGGACCGGTCGGCCGGCTCCTGGCCGTCCCGTCTCGGCGGTGCCGTCCACGTCGCCGGCTTCTCCGGCTCCGGCTTCAGCGCCGGCGCCAGCCCCTGCGGCCGCGTCTCGTTCGCCGACCGGGCTCCCCGCGCGCTGCGCGGCGGGGCCGACCTGGTCGTCGTCGAGGGCGGACTCAACGACTACGACCAGCCCGACGCCGACATCCGGGCCGGCTTCGCCCGCCTGGTGCGCGAGCTGCGCGGCCAGCGCGTCGTCGTCGTCGGCCCCGCGACCGCGCCGTCCCGCGCCGCCGCAGTGCCGCACATCGACGCGCTCCTCGCCTCGCTCGCGGCCCGCTACGACCTCGCGTACGTCAGCACGACCGGCCTCGACCTGCCCTACCTCCCCGACCGCCTGCACCTCACCCCGGCCGGCCACGTCGAGTTCGGCGACTACGTCGCCGGTCGGATCGGCGACCTCCTCGGCTGACGGCGTCCGCCGCCGGGCTGTGGACACGCGTGGGAGACTCCCCGCGTGCGTCATTCCCTGGCGGGCCGTGCCGAGAACGCGATGCAGGCCCGGATCCTCGCCCAGCTCCGTGACGAGGGGCCGCTGTCCAAGGCCCAGCTCGCGGATCGTCTGCTCGTGTCGCGTACGACGGTGTCGGCCGAGGTCGTGCGCCTCGCCGAGCTCGGGCTCGCCCAGGAGGCGGGGCCGGCGGCCTCGCGCGGCGGGCGGCGCTCCACGCTCGTCGACCTCTCGCCCGACATCCGGTTCGTCGGCATCTCGATCGGGGCCACGGGCATGTCCGTCGGGGTCACCGACGGTCGGCTCACGGTGCTGGCGACCCGGGACAGTGCGAGCGACATCCGCCAGGGACCCGAGGTCGTCCTCGCCGCGGCCCTCAGGCTGGTGCGCGAGGTGCTGGACGAGGTCGGAGTTGAGCAGGTGATGGGCGCCGGCATCGGCGTGCCCGGCCCGGTCGACTTCAACCGGGGCGTCTCGGTGTCGCCGCCGATCATGCCGGGCTGGGACGGCTACCCGGTCCGCGACGCCGTCTCCCGCGAGCTCGGCTGCCCGGTGGTCCTCGACAACGACGTGAACGTGCTCGCCGTGGGGGAGCAGCACGCGGGCGTCGCCAAGGGCGCCCAGGACTTCCTCTTCGTGAAGATCGGCACCGGCATCGGCTGCGGCATCGTCATCGACGGCGAGCTCTACCGCGGGGTCAACGGCTGCGCCGGCGACATCGGCCACATCCGGGTCGAGGACTTCGGTCCGACCTGTGCCTGCGGCAACACCGGCTGCCTCGAGGCCTTCTCCGGAGGGGCGGCGCTGGCCCGGGACGCCGTGACGGCCGCCCGCAGCGGCCGGTCCCCGGCGCTCGCGACCCTCCTGGCCGAGAAGGGCGAGCTCACCGCCGCCGACGTCGGCCTCGCCGTCTCCCAGGGTGATGCCCAGGCGGTCCAGCTGATCCGCGAGAGCGGGCGGCACATCGGCCAGGTGCTCGCCGGGCTCGTGTCGTTCTTCAACCCGGGCCTGATCGTCATCGGCGGCCGCGTCACCGGGCTGGGGCACGCGCTGCTCGCCGAGATCCGCGGCGTCACCTACCGGCGGAGCCTGCCGCTGGCCACCGGCAACCTGCCCATCGTGCTCAGCGAGCTCGGCGACGAGGGCGGCGTGATCGGCGCGGCCCGGATGATCAGCGCGTCGGTGTACGCCCCTTAGAGCGTCATCTCAGCACGGACTTTCGAAGGTTACTTTGCAAAGTTTGTGCAGCACTTTGAGATCTTTCGCCTGAAACGCTTGCATCGACCCGTCTGCGCCCCCTACTTTGTGCGGCATCTCAACAAATGAGTGACCGCTGTCACAAGGGCTGCGGCGCTCGTCGAGGGTGGGGAGGTCGCCGGTGCGTAGCGACAAGCTCTCCCTCGTCCTGCGCCAGCTGCGCGACCACGGCCCGCGGTCCCGCGCCCGGCTCGCGACCGAGCTCGGCCTGACCCGCTCGGCCGCCTCGGCACTGGTCGCCGAGCTCGCCGACCTGGGCCTCGTCCGAGCGGCCGGCGTCGAGCGTGGCGGCATGGGCCGCCCGGGCACCTCGGTCGAGCTCGACGGTGCCGCGGTCTGCGGCATCGGGGCCGAGATCAACGTCAACCACGTCTCCGCCATCGCCCTCGACCTGGCCGGCCACGTCGTCGCCGAGCACCGGCTCGCCCTCGACGCCCACCGGCTGGCCGTCGACGAGGTGCTCGACCGCCTGGTCGAGCTGATCCGGCTCGCCGAGGCCGACGTCGTCGCCCACGGCGCCGTGCCCGTCGGCGTCACCGTCGGGGTGGCCGGGCTCCTCGACCGCTCGCGCGAGCTGCTGACCGTCGGGCCCAACCTGGGGTGGCGCGACGTCCCCGTGGGCTCAGAGCTGCGCGCCCGCCTCGGCGCGGCGTACCCGGTCTCCATCGAGAACGAGGGCAACCTCGCCGCGATCGCGGAGGCCGTGCCCGGCGACCCCAACCGCCAGGACATCCTGGTGATCTTCGGTGAGGTCGGCGTCGGCGGCGGCATCGTCGCGGGCGGCCGGCTGCTGCGCGGCCACCAGGGGTACGCCGGGGAGTTCGGCCACATGATCGTCGAGCCGGGCGGCCGTCGCTGCGGCTGCGGGCGGATCGGCTGCTGGGAGACCGTGAGCGGCCTGCGCGCCCTCCTCGACGCGGCCGCCGACCCCGACGACCCCGTGCGCGACCCCGCGCTCTCGCTCGACGACCGGCTCGCCGAGCTCAACCGTCGCGCCGACCTCGGCGACACCCGCACGATCGCCGCGCTGGACCGGGTCGGCAACTGGATCGGCATCGGCGCCGCGATGCTCACCAACGCGCTCAACCCGTCGGCGATCGTGCTCAGCGGCTACTTCGCCGAGATCGGTCACCACCTGCGGCCCTCGATCGAGGAGCACCTGGTCGCCGGGGTCCTCGCGCCGCAGGCCGGCGGCACCCGCGTCGAGTTCTCGACGCTCGGCTTCACCGCCGCCGTCCGAGGCGGCGCGGCCGTGGCCCTCGAGACCGTCTTCGACGACCCCACCGTCGTCGCGTCGCCGCACGCCGCCGTACACCTGGGAGGAGCCCGATGACCACGACCCCGACGCCGCAGCCGTTGCTGCAGATGACCGGGATCATCAAGGAGTTCCCGGGGGTCCGGGCGCTCGATGGCGTCGACCTCGACGTACGCGCCGGTGAGGTGCACTGCCTCCTCGGCCAGAACGGCGCCGGCAAGTCGACGCTGATCAAGGTGCTCTCCGGCTTCCACCAGCCGGACGAGGGCACGATCACCTGGGACGGGCAGGAGACCGCCTTCTCGACGCCCGCCAAGGCCATCGAGCACGGCGTCGCCACGATCTACCAGGAGCTCGACCTGGTGCCGCACCTCGACGTCACCGAGAACGTCTTCCTCGGCCACGAGATCTCGCGCGCCGGCTTCACCCAGCGCGGACGGGCCCACCAGCGCGTCCGGGGGCTGCTCCAGCGGCTCGGGCACCCCGAGATCTCCCCGACCCGCATCGTGGGCGAGCTCTCCCCGGCCAGCCAGCAGATCGTGAGCATGGCCAGAGCGCTCTCGCACGACACCCGCCTGCTGGTCCTCGACGAGCCGTCCGCGGTGCTGGACCAGGAGGGCGTCAAGAACCTCTTCAGGGTCATCCGCGACCTCACCGAGGAGGGCGTCGCGGTCGTCTACATCTCCCACCGGCTCGAGGAGATCCGCGAGATCGGTCACCGCATCACCGTCCTCAAGGACGGCCGCACCGTGTCGACCGGCCTCGCCGTGGCGGACACCCCCACCGCCGAGCTGATCAAGCTGATGACCGGTCGCTCGATCGAGTACGTCTTCCCGCCCCGCACCGAGACGCCGCGCGACAGTCGCGAGCCGGTGCTGGAGGTCCGGGACCTCAGCCTCGCCGGCGTGTTCACGGGAGTCGACCTCACCGTGCGCGCCGGCGAGATCGTCGGGCTCGCCGGGCTCGTGGGAGCGGGCCGCTCCGAGATCATCGAGACGGTGTACGGCGCCCGGCGCGCCTCGTCCGGCGAGGTCCACATCGACGGCAAGCGCGTCCGGCGCGGCTCGGTCACCGCCTCGGTGCGCGCCGGCATGGGTCTCGCGCCCGAGGAGCGCAAGAGCCAGGGCCTGCTGCTCGACGAGGCCGTGTTCAAGAACATCACGGTCTCGTCCATGAGCCGCTTCGCCCGGCTCGGCTTCCTCGACCGGGGCGAGGAGCGCCGGCGCTCCGCCGAGCTCACGGCCAGCCTCGACGTGCGCCCCGACGGCGTGACCCGCGCGGTCCGGACCCTGTCAGGTGGCAACCAGCAGAAGATCGTGCTCGCGCGCTGGCTGCTGCGCGACTGCCGGGTGCTGCTGCTCGACGAGCCCACCCGGGGTGTCGACGTCGGCGCCCGCTCCGAGATCTACCAGCTCATCCGCTCGCTGGCCGACCGCGGCGTCGCCGTCGTCGTCGTCTCCAGCGAGATCGAGGAGGTGCTCGGTCTCGCCGACCGGGTCCTCGTCGTCCGCGAGGGCGAGGTCGTCCACGAGTCGGCAGCCGCCGAGATCGACGAAGCGAAGGTCCTCGACCTCGTCATGGAAGGAAAGGTGCCGGCATGAACACCCCAGGAAGTTCTGCGCTTCCCCCGCTTCGCTCCTCCAGCCCACAACTCCCCGGGGACCCCGCATGAACACCCCAGGAAGTTCTGCGCTTCCCCCGCTTCGCTCCTCCAGCCCACAACTCCCCGGGGACCCCGCATGAGCCAGGACACTGCCCGCGTCGAGCAGGCGGCGCTCGAGACGGACCGGGAGAGCAACCCGGTCGTCGCCCTGATGCGCACCAGCGTCGGCCGCAACGCGGGGCTCGTCGTCGCGCTGCTGCTGATCTGCGTCGTCGGTGCGATCACCGCGGGGGACCGGTTCAGCTCGACCGACAACGCCCTGACGATCCTGCGGCTCGCGGCGACCATCGGTGTCGTCAGCATCGGCATGACCTTCGTGATCATCGGCGGCGGCATCGACCTCTCGGTCGGCGCGATCGTCGCGCTGTCGTCGGTGTGGTGCACCACGGTGTCCACCCAGACCATGGCGGCGGACACCCACTGGTCGGTCATGGTGCTGGTCGCCCTCGGCGTGGGGGCCGGGTGCGGACTGATCAACGGGCTCCTCATCGCCTACGGCAACATCGTGCCGTTCATCATGACGCTCGCGATGCTGGCCAGCGCCCGCGGCCTGGCCGAGATCATCAGCGACAAGAAGACCCAGATCCTCGGCGCGGGCGGCGCCGACGTCAGCGGCTTCAAGGAGTTCTTCAACCGCGAGATCCTGGGCGTCGACGTGCAGATCTGGGTGTTCGTGCTGGTCGCGGCCCTCGGCTGGGTCCTCCTGAACCGCACCACCTTCGGCCGGCGTACGGTCGCCGTCGGCGGCAACCCCGAGGCCGCCCGGCTGGCCGGCATCAACGTGAAGCGGCACACCGTCTACCTCTACGTGCTGGTCGGCGTCTGCGCCGGCATCGCCGCCCTGCTGCTGGTCGCCAAGACCACGACCGGCACCTCGACGCACGGCAACCTCTACGAGCTCGACGCGATCGCCGCAGTCGTCATCGGAGGCACGCTGCTGACCGGGGGCCGCGGCACCATCGTCGGCACCGTGCTCGGCGTCCTGATCTTCCAGACGCTCACGAACATCTTCGTCCTCAACAACCGCTCCTTCTCCGAGCAGCAGCTCTTCAAGGGAGCCATCATCGTCGCCGCCGTGCTCCTGCAGCAGCGGCTGGCGTCTCGGAGCAGCACCTAGCGACACCACCGCACCACCACCACCACCGCACCACCTCACATCCGCATCACACCTCCGCACCACTCAAGGAGCACCACCATGTCCCTGCGGTCCACCACCCTGAGGTCCAGGAAGCGCGTCGCCATCGGCCTGGTCGCCGGCGTTGCGGCACTGTCCCTGGCCGCCTGCACCAGCAACGACTCCGGCGGCGGCGACGACGCAGCCAGCGCCCCGACCACCGCGGCCGCGGCGGGCTCCAACGACGAGTCCGGCGACAAGGTCGTCATCGGCTTCTCCGCGCCGGCCGCCGACCACGGCTGGATGGGCTCGATCACCGAGTCCGCCAAGAAGGAGGCCGCGAAGTACGACGACGTCGAGCTCAAGGTCGCCGACGGCACGAACGACGTGTCCGTCCAGATCAGCCAGGTCGAGACCTTCATCAACGACAAGGTCGACGCGATCGTGCTGCTGCCCTTCGACGGCGCCGCGATGACGCCGGTCGCCCTCAAGGCGATGGCCGCCGGCATCCCGGTGATCAACGTGGACCGCGAGTTCGACGACCCGAACGCCGCGCGCGTCACCGTCCTCGGCGACAACTACGGCATGGGCGTCTCCGCCGGCGCCTACGTCTGCGAGCAGGCCGACGGCAACAAGGACGCCGTCGTCGCCGAGATCGCCGGCATCGACTCGCTGCCGCTGACCCAGGACCGCAGCCGTGGCTTCAAGGACGCGCTGGCCGAGTGTGGCCTGGACGTCGACAACCGCGTCGCCGCCGACTTCACGGTCGAGGGTGGCTCGGACGCTGCCGAGCAGCTCCTCCAGGCCGCTCCCAAGATCGACTACCTCTGGAACCACGACGACGACCAGGGCGTCGGCGTCCTGGCGGCGATCGACAACGCCGGTCGCGACGAGTTCACGATGATCGGCGGCGCCGGCTCGAAGAACGCCATGGAGGCGATCAAGTCCGGTGACAGCGTCCTCAAGGCGACCGTCATCTACCCGTCGACGCAGGCCGCCGACGGCGTCAAGCTCGCTCGCCTGCTGGTCCAGGGCAAGGCCATGAGCGACCTCGTCGAGGTCGAGGTCCCCCGCAAGGTCCAGCTCTACGCGCCGGTCGTGACCGCGGACAACGTCGACCAGTTCATCGGCTCCGCCTTCGAGTCCTGACCGACACCTGCTCACCCCCGGGCCCCTCTCCGTCAGGGCCCGGGGGTGGGCACCCTCCACCCGGGAGTCCGCATGACCGACCAGAGCTCGTCCCTGCGCGTCGCCATGATCGGCCACGCGTTCATGGGCAACGCCCACTCGCAGGCCTGGCGCACCGCGCCCCACTTCTTCGCCCTGCCCCGGCACCCCGAGATGACGGTCGTGGTCGGCCGTGACGCCGACCGCGCCGCCGAGGCGGCTGCCCGTCTGGGCTGGGCCGAGAGCTCGACGGACTGGCGTGCCGTCGTCGCCCGCGACGACATCGACGTCGTCGACATCTGCACGCCGGGCGACACCCACGCCGAGATCGCCATCGCCGCCCTCGAGGCCGGCAAGCACGTCCTGTGCGAGAAGCCGCTCGCCAACACCGTCGCCGAGGCCGAGGCGATGACCGCTGCCGCCGACCAGGCCCGCGCTCGTGGGGTGCGCGCGATGGTCGGGTTCACCTACCGCCGGGTGCCCGCCATCGGGCTGGCCCGCCGGCTGGTCGACGAGGGCCGGATCGGAGAGATCCGCCATGTCCGGGCGCAGTACCTCCAGGACTGGATCGCCGATCCCGAGGCGCCGCTCTCCTGGCGTCTCGACAAGGAGAAGGCCGGGTCGGGCGCGCTCGGCGACATCGGCGCCCACGTCGTCGACCTCACGCAGTACATCACCGGCACCCGCATCACCGAGCTCACCGGTCGTCTCGAGACCTTCGTCAAGGAGCGGCCGTACGCCGCGGGCGACACCTCGGGCAGCCTCGGCGGTGGCGGCACCACGACCGAGCGGGGCCCGGTGACGGTCGACGACGCGGCGTCCTTCCTGGCGACCTTCGCCGGCGGCGCGATGGGCGTCTTCGAGGCGACCCGCTTCGCGACCGGCCGCAAGAACGCCATCCGCATCGAGGTCAACGGCTCGCTGGGCAGCCTCGCGTTCGACTTCGAGGACATGAACGTCCTCGAGTACTTCGACGCGCGCGAGGACGCCGACGTCGCCGGCTTCCGGCGGATCATCGCCACCGAGGCCACGCACCCGTACGTCGCGGCCTGGTGGCCGCCCGGCCACGGGCTCGGCTACGAGCACGGCTTCACCCACCAGGTCGTCGACCTCGTCACGGCGATCGCCGACGGCACAGATCCCAGCCCGTCCTTCGCCGACGGCCTCAACGTCCAGCGTGTGCTGGATGCCGTCGAGACCAGCTCCCTCACCCGCACCTGGCAGGAGATCTCCCACCTTGATTGACGCAAGCGTGACCGACCGCTTCACCCCCACCCCCGACGACAGGTTCTCGTTCGGACTCTGGACGGTCGGCTGGCAGGGAGTCGACGTCTTCGGACCTGCCTCGCGCGACCTCCTCGACCCGGTCGAGGCGACGTACAAGCTCGCCGAGCTCGGTGCCTCCGCGGTCACCTTCCACGACGACGACCTGCTGCCCGACGAGACCGAGCGCGAGGCGACGCTCGAGCGCTTCCGCACGGCGCTGTCCGACACCGGGCTCGTCGTCGAGATGGTCACGACGAACACGTTCTCCGATCCGGTCTTCAAGGAGGGCGCGATCACGGCCAACAACCGTGAGGTGCGCCGCTACGCGTTGGCCAAGGTGCTGCGCAACATCGACCTGGCCGCCTCGCTCGGTGCGAAGACCTTCGTGATGTGGGGTGGGCGGGAGGGCGCCGAGCACGGCGGCAGCAAGAACGTCGGCGCGGCGATGGACCGGTTCCGGGACGCGCTGAACACCGTGTGCGCCTACGTCAACGAGCAGGGCTACGACATGCGCTTCGCGCTGGAGCCCAAGCCCAACGAGCCGCGCGGCGACATCCTGCTGCCCAGCATCGGGCACGCGATCGCCCTGATCTCCGAGCTGGAGCACCCGGAGATGGTCGGCCTCAACCCCGAGGTCGGGCACGAGGAGATGGCCGGGCTCAACTTCGCGCACGGCATCGCCCAGGCGCTGTGGCACGACAAGCTCTTCCACATCGACCTCAACGGCCAGCACGGCCCGCGCTTCGACCAGGACCTGCGCTTCGGGGCGGGCAACTTGCGGGGGGCGTTCTGGACCGTGGACGCGATGCTCGGCGCCGGCACCGAGCGCCGCTACGACGGCTACGTCCACTTCGACTACAAGCCGCCCCGCGCCGAGGCCATCGACGGGGTCTGGGAGTCGGCACGCGGCTGCATGCGCAACTACCTGATCCTGCGCGAGAAGGTGCAGGCCTTCCGAGCCGACCCCGAGGTCGCCGCGGCCGTCGAGGCGGCCGGCGTGATGGAGCTCGAGCAGCCCACGGTCGCCCCCGGGGAGTCGCTCGACGACGTACGGAACGCCACCTACGACCTCGAGGCGCTGCGCGCTCGCAGCGTTGCCATGGAGGCCCTCGACCAGCTCGCGATGGAGCACCTGCTCGGTGTCCGCTGACCCGATCTCTGGAAGGAACTGACATGCCACGACCGATCACGCTGTTCACCGGCCAGTGGGCCGACCTGCCGTTCGAGGAGGTGGCCCGGCTCGCGTCCGAGTGGGGGTACGACGGCCTCGAGATCGCCTGCTGGGGCGACCACCTCGACCCGTGGCAGGCCGACGACGAGGGCTACGCCCAGGGCAAGCTCGACCTGCTGGAGAAGTACGGCCTGGGCGTCTACGCGATCTCCAACCACCTCAAGGGCCAGGCCGTCTGCGACGACCCGATCGACGCTCGTCACGAGGCGATCCTCTCCGCGAAGGTCTGGGGCGACGGCGACCCCGAGGGCGTGCGGCAGCGGGCGGCCGAGGAGATGAAGATGACCGCCCGCCTCGCGCAGCAGCTCGGCGTGAAGACCGTCGTCGGCTTCACCGGCTCCTCGATCTGGAAGTACGTCGCGATGTTCCCGCCGGCCACCGAGGAGATGGTCGCCGCCGGCTACCGCGACTTCGCCGACCGCTGGAACCCGATCCTGGACGTCTTCGACGAGTGCGGCGTGCGCTTCGCCCACGAGGTGCACCCCTCCGAGATCGCCTACGACTACTGGACGACGGTCGCGACGATGGAGGCGATCGGGCACCGCGAGGCGTTCGGCCTCAACTGGGACCCGTCGCACTTCGTGTGGCAGGACCTCGACCCGGCCGGCTTCCTGTGGGACTTCAAGGACCGGATCTACCACGTCGACTGCAAGGACGCGAAGCGTCAGACGGGCAACGGTCGCAACGGCCGGATGGGCTCGCACCTGCCGTGGGCCGACCCCCGGCGTGGCTGGGACTTCGTGTCCACCGGCCACGGCGACGTCCCGTGGGAGCAGTGCTTCCGGATGCTCAACACCATCGGGTACGACGGCCCGATCTCGGTCGAGTGGGAGGACGCCGGCATGGACCGCCTCGTCGGCGCTCCCGAGGCTCTCGAGTTCGTCCGCCGGCTCGCCTTCGACGCTCCGGAGGCCGCGTTCGACGCGGCGTTCTCCACGAAGGAGTAGCACCACCGCACCGCACACATGTCAATCTCGGGAAAGGAACCACCTCATGTGTTTCGGCTATGACGGCGAGAGCGCGCTGCGCGACTCGCTCGACCGCAAGGGCGCCAGTCGCCGTACGTTGTTCCGCGGAGCGGCGGCCGGTGTCGCCGGCGCCGCCGTGCTGGGGAGCGGCGTGGCCGCACCCGCGTCCGCATCGAAGGGCCGGGGCCATGGCCACGGTCATGGCTGCCGGTCGGTGCCGCACGACGAGATCAGCATCCAGCTCTACACGCTGCGCGCGGCGATGAGCACGCCCGAAGGTGTGGACCTGGTGCTGACCCGGCTCGCGCAGTACGGCTACGAGAAGGTCGAGCTCGCCGGGCTCTACGGGCGTACGGCGAGCGCGATGCGTGCGCAGCTGAACGACCTCGGGATCCGGGCGTCCTCGAGCCACGACGGCATCAGCGCCGACGCCGCGGCCCTGCGCGTCAAGCTCGAGAACGCGCTGATCCTGGGACAGAGGTACGTCAATGTGCCGTACCTCAACTCGACCTCGCTCGCCGACTGGCAGCGCTGGGCCGACCAGATGAACGCGGAGGCGGCGGTCGCGAAGCGCTACGGGCTCCGCTACGGCTACCACAACCACGCCCACGAGTTCACGATCGACCTCGGCGGCGGGCTGACCCCGTGGGAGGTGCTGACCTCGCGGCTGGACCGCAAGCTGGTGCACCTCGAGGTCGACCTCTACTGGGCCTACACGGGAGGGGTGAACACCGGCGCGGCCGATCCCGACCGGTTCGCGATCGACGTGATCCGCGAGGCGCCGCAGACGGTCCGGCAGTTCCACGTGAAGGACCGCGACGCCGCCACCGGCGACATGTGCGACCTCGGCACCGGCGTCGTCGACTTCCCGCGGATCTTCCGCAGCCACACGGTGGAGGAGTACATCGTCGAGAACGACACCCCTGACGTCTCGCCGCTCACCAGCGCCGCCGTCGGCCACCTCTACCTCGACCACGTGGAGTACTGACGGGCGAGTGGTTTCGAGACGGTTGCTAGCGCAACCTCCTCGACCACCGACTTCCGGTGGTTGAGGAAGGCGCGCTTGCGCCTGTCTCGAAACCACCCTGGGGACGGCGACGCGCACCGGTCGGCAGGCGCGGCTAGGGTTCTCGGGTGCCTGAGACCCCCACCGTCAGCGAGCTGCTGCAGACCGCCGTGACGGCACTCGGCGGGCAGGAGCGGGCCGGTCAGGTGCAGATGGCCGAGGCCGTCACCGAGGCGATGGAGGGCGAGCAGCACCTGCTCGTCCAGGCCGGCACCGGCACCGGCAAGTCGCTGGCCTACCTGGTCCCGAGCCTGCTGCACCGGGACCGGGTCGTGGTCGCGACGGCGACGCTCGCGCTCCAGCACCAGCTGGTCGAGCGCGACCTGCCGCGCCTCGTCGACGCGGTGAAGGACAGTGGCGTCGACACGTCGTACGCCGTGCTCAAGGGCCGCTCCAACTACGCCTGCCTGCACCGCATCCGCGAGGGCGTGCCCGACGAGCAGGGCGCGCTCGAGGTGGTGCTGCCCGAGGGCTCGCTCGGCAAGAAGGTGCTCGAGCTGCGCACCTGGGCCGAGTCCGAGGTCGAGGGCAAGGGCAGCGGCGAGCGCGACCGCGCGCCCCGGCACACCGACCGGGAGTGGCGCCAGGTCAGCGTCAACCACCGTGAGTGCCTGGGCGCGGCCAAGTGCCCGTTCGGGCAGGAGTGCTTCGCCGAGCTGGCCCGGGAGAAGGCGCACCGCTCGCACCTCGTCGTCACCAACCACTCCCTGCTCGCGATCGACGCGATCGAGGGCGTGCCGATGATCCCGGAGTACGACGTCGTCGTGATCGACGAGGCCCACGAGCTGACGACGCGGGTGACCCAGGCCGCCACCGACGAGCTCTGGGCGGCCGAGGTCGAGCGCGCCGCGCGCCGCAGCCAGCGCCACGTCGAGGGTGACCAGGCCGACGACCTCGCCGACGCGGCCGACGCGCTCCGCGACGCGATCTCCGAGGCCAGCCCCGGACGCTTCGACCGGATCCCCGAGCAGCTCTCCGACGCCCTGGTGCTGGTGCGCGACGCGGCCCGCGCGTGCGTGTCGGCCTACCCCAAGACGACCGAGGACGCCGACGCGGGGCTGACCCAGGCGAAGGGTGCCGTGCAGGAGGTCTTCGCGACCGCCGATCGGATGGCCGCCGACCTCGACTCCGACGTCCTCTGGATGTCGGAGGGCACCGAGCGGATGCCACCTCGCCTCTGCGTCGCGCCGCTCCAGGTGTGGGGCCCGATGCGCGACAAGCTGCTGGCCGACAAGACCGTGGTGTTCACGTCGGCGACCCTGATGCTCGGTGGCGACTTCTCCACCGTCGCGACCAGCGTCGGCCTCAAGCCCTCGGAGCGCGTCGACGGCCCGGCGGAGCGCACCGACGGCGCGATGCCGTGGCGCGGGCTGGACGTCGGTAGCCCCTTCGACTACGGCCGCCAGGGCATCCTGTACGTCGCGCGCCACCTCCCGCCGCCCGGTCGCGACGGCATGAGCACCGCGATGCTCGATGAGATCGTCGAGCTCGTCGACGCCGCCGAGGGCCGCACGCTAGGGCTCTTCTCGTCCCGCCGAGCGGCCGAGGCCGCGGCCGAGGTGGTCCGCGAGCGGCTGCCCCACCTGACCACCCTGGCGCAGGGCGACGCGCAGCTGCCCGAGCTGGCGGCGCAGTTCGTCGGCGACCCGCACACCTGCCTCTTCGGCACCCTCAGCCTGTGGCAGGGGCTCGACGTCCCGGGGGACACCTGCCAGCTGGTGCTCATCGACCGGATCCCGTTCCCGCGCCCGGACGACCCGCTGCTCAGCGCGCGCCAGAAGGCCGCCGACCAGGCCGGCGGCAACGGGTTCATGCAGGTGGCCGCCACCCATGCCGCGCTGCTGCTCGCGCAGGGCGCCGGGCGGCTGATCCGCACGCACACCGACCGCGGCGTCGTCGCGGTGCTCGACCCGCGGCTCGCGACCGCGCGCTACGGCTCGTTCCTCAGGGCCAGCCTGCCGCCGATGTGGACGACGACCGACCCCGCCGTCGTACGACAGGCGTTGAAGAGGTTGTCAGCCGATCGTTGAGAGCCGGTAGCGCATCGGTGCGTTGTTGTCCTTGGGCCGGCCGCTGCACGAGTAGTGGACCGGGTCGTCGGCCTGGGCGGTCCAGCAGCGGTAGCGGATCCCGGCGTTCGACAGCGTCACGTCGACCCGGGTGGTGGTGCGACCGGAGAACGGGACGACCACGCGAGCGTTGCCAGCCTTCGAGAGTCGCACGAAGGTCGCCTTCGACCGGCCCGACTTGTCGTACCTGGTGACGACGGCGGCCGCCCCGGTCTTCGGGCGGGGGAGCGCCAGGTCGATCCGCAGCCGCTTGCCGCGCAGGGCGGCGCTGGGCTTGACCTGCACGGTGCCGGTCGAGAGGTGGTCGATGAGGAGGCGCTGCCACGGCGTGCTGTGCTTGCGGGGGGTGAAGGTCCACGACTTCGCCGCGCCGGCCGCGCGGTAGAAGCGGCCCTCCTCGTAGGTGCGCGACGGCCGCCGGTTGGCGTCGCCGAACTGTGCGTAGACGTGGCGCAGGTCGGTCTTCCGGCTCGCGAGCTCGCGCGCCACCGCCTGGATCGAGTAGTTGTCCGGGCCGCCGCTCGAGGCGTCGACCCGCTGCCACAGCCGGCGCATGATCACCGGCAGACCACCCTGGGCCTGGGGGAAGCGCTCGGTGAGGTAGCGGAAGAAGATCCACTCGCCGTACTGGCGAGGGGCGCACGAGTAGCAGCTGAGGAACTGGTCGAGAGGCTTGCGCGGCTGGCGCATCGGGCTCTGCGAGAGGTACTGACGGTTGTCGTCGATGTCGTCGTAGACCTCGTCCTCCGCCCACGTCGCGGTCGCCTCCATGAACCAGGCGTCCTCCTCGTAGTCGTAGGCGAACTGGGTGGCGTGGAAGAGCTCGTGCGCAGCGGTCACCCGCAGGTTGTCGAGCGCGGTCTGGCCACCCGCCCACGAGTAGTCGCTGCTGAAGGTGCAGTACGCCGGGGTGTCGTAGGGGCCCTTGCTCGGCGGCGCGTGGTCGGTGTTGCAGTAGCCGTAGAGCCCCACCCCGAGGTCGGTGATGTAGACGTCGAGCTTGGCGTCGCCGCCGACGGTGCCGTCCGACTTCGGCGCCCGGTAGCCCGCCGTCTGGTAGGTGTCGAGCACGTGGGTGGCGATCGCACCGACCTGGTTGATGTAGTCCGGGCTGACCGTGCCGTTGTCCCAGTGCACGCGCACCGAGCCGAAGTCGCTCCACACCTCGTCGGCCCAGCCCTCGGACGTCGGCGGGCGGCTCAGCAGCGCGGCTGCGCGGGCTCGCTCGCCGCTCGGGAGGTCGGCCTGGCGCAGCCGGAGGTCGCGCAGGGCCAGCGTCAGGTCGCGGCCGTCGTCCGTGGTCCTCTCGGGCACGGGAGACTCGGTCGACCGGTCGTCGGCCGGTGCCGGCGAAAGCAGCTCCTCCACGTCGTCGAGGGCGTCGAGGGCGTCGACGGCGGCATCGGTCGCGTCGGTCGCCCCGGTGGTCGCAGTCGGTGTGGTGTTCGTGACTGCGGGGTCGGGATCCGTGCCGTCGGCGTAGCCGGGGGCGGCGACCGCCCCGAGGGCCAGCACGGCCACCAGCAGGCCGGTGGTGGGCAGGGTCAGTCGACCGAGAGGAGTTCGCACGCCCCTACTGTCCCTGACGGGGGCAAGAATCGCCCAACCACGACTCGCCGGTCCGCTGGACGAGATCATCCGGTGGTCGCGCTCGGCGAGGCGTGCGGGTCAGCTACAGGAGCGCGCGGCCGTCGTAGCCGCGCCGGGGCCGACCGACGCCGAAGTAGGCGGCCAGCGTGGGGGCGACGTCGACGGTGTGGGCGACGCGCGTGTCCGCGCGACGGCGTACGACGGGGTGACCGCCGGAGATGAAGAACGGGATCGCCCGGGTCGCCGGGTGGCCGTGGTTGCCGGGGATCGGGTTGGAGGTCGCCGGGTCCGGGTCGCTGAAGCGCCACCCGGCCTTGCAGAAGGCGACCACGTCACCGGCCTCCGGCCCGAGACGCAGCCCCCGCGCGCGCCGGTCGTACGCCGCGAGGACGCCCTCCTGCGCGCGGGCGATCGCCCGCATCCGGCGCACCGCCTCCTCGTGCCGGGACGACGGTCCGGTCCAGTAGAGGAGGTCGGCGCCACCGTTGTCGGCGATCTCGACGCGGCCGGCGAGGAGCGGGTCGGCGGCGAGCGGGGCCGTCAGGCTGATCACCTTGTCGGGCGTCGACCAGTCCATCGAGTGGTCGGCCAGCACGATCAGGACCGAGTCGCGCCACTTGTCCTGGTCGTGCAGGGCGTCGACGAACATGCCGACCTGGGCGTCGGCGTCGGCGAGCGCGAGGCGACGGGTCAGCCGGAGCGAGGTGCCGGAGACGTCGGCGTGCCCGAACCGGTCGATGTCGCCGAGGTTGACGAACATCAGGTTCGGGTCGAAGTCCTCGAGCATCGTCAGCGCGGCTCGCATCGTGAAGGCATCGGGGGCGTGCTCGGTGATCGGCAGCGTCGGCTCCGGCTCCCACCGGTGCGTCGCGCGACCGCCGAAGACGCCGTACAGGTACTCCTTCGAGAGCACCGTGCCGGTCGTGGCGCCGTGCCGGTTGAGGCGCTCGATCACGGTGTCGCACCGGATGTCGGTGGGCCGGTCCATGTCGCGCACGGTCCGGGCCCGCCGGTCGTAGATCGAGTTGGCGGGCACGCCGGTGCGGTCGGGCCGCAGGCCGGTCATCATCATCACGTGGTTGGGGATGGTCTCCATCACCGGCATCGACGACGCCCGCGGGAAGCGCAGCCCCGCGTCGCGCAGCGCGGCGAGCCGCGGGGTCAGGCCGCTGTCGAGCTCGTCGGGACGGCACCCGTCGATGACCAGCACGTAGGCGCGCTTGCGCGGCCGGGCGGCGTACGCCGCGGCACCGGGCAGGCTCGAGAAGACCAGGCCGGCGGCCCCAGCCTTGAGTACGGTACGGCGCTCGAGGCTCATCGCGGCCCACCCGGAAGGGGCTCGGCCACCTGCTCGACGCGACCCGTGCCGGTCTTCGTGGCGTACGACGTCGACCAGGTGATCGGGGTGGTGCGGTCGGCGCGGTCGCCGATGACGTACCAGTCCATCTGTGCGCGGGTGGCGGTGATGTCGAGCACCGAGAACCCGTGGCTGTCGAAGTCGAGGTACTTGATGTGCCGGTTGTTGGCCTTGATCGCCGTCTCGACGGCCACGCTCGTGGTGCGCGGCGGCGTGCCGGTGATGTCCTTGAGGTTGCTGGAGGTGACCGACGAGCAGACGAACTCGACCCCGGCCGAGTCGCCGACGGGGTACGTCGAGGCGTCGTACGGCAGCTCGCACGCCCAGCCCGAGTGGATGTCGCCGGTGATGAAGAGCGCGTCGGTGACCTGGTGGTCGCGGATGTGCTCGAAGACCTCGCGCCGGTCGTGGGTGTAGCCGTCCCACTGGTCGAGGTTGTAGGCGACGCCGTCGCGCGGCAGCAGGCCGGTCACGTCGTTGACCGGGTCGACCAGGTCGTGCGGCACCGAGCCGAACTCGACCGGCGCGATCATCACCGGGTTCCCCACGACCTTCCACTGGGCGCCGGCGCGCTTCAGGCCGCCCTTGAGCCAGTCCATCTGCTGGCGGCCGGTGATGGTGCGGTCGGCAGCGTCCGCGTCCGCGCCGGGCGTCTTCAGCTGTCCGTCGCGATAGCTGCGCAGGTCGAGCATGCTCAGCTCCGCGAGGGTCCCGAAGCGGAAGCGGCGGAAGAGCCGGTCCCCGTCGCCGAGCCGGGCGGTGCCGTCGAGGCGCACCGGCATCCACTCGTCGTACGCGCGGTGCGCGCGGGCCCGGCGGCGGTGGTAGTCGCCCTCGCCGAGGTCGGGGTTGTGGTTCTCCGCCCCGTCCTTCCACTGGTCGTTGGCGACCTCGTGGTCGTCCCAGGTGATGATCCAGGGGTACTTCGCGTGCAGGTCCTGGAGGTCGCGGTCCTGCTTGTACTGCGCGTGCCGCTGGCGGTAGTCGGGCAGCGACACCATCTCGTGCGCGGGCACGTGGGAGCGGATGTCGCGGTCGTCGGAGCCGTAGCCGTACTGGCCGGGTCCGTACTCGTAGAGGTAGTCGCCGAGGTGGATGACGGCGTGCAGGTCGTCGCGGTCGGCGAGCCCGCGGTAGGCGCTGAACCAGCCGGCCTGGAGGTTGGCGCACGACACGACCCCGAACCTCAGGTGCCGGGGGGTGGCCTCGGGCGCCGGTGCCGTACGCGTGCGGCCCACGCGGCTGGTCTGGCCGGCGACGTGGAAGCGGTAGTGGTACCAGGTGGCTGGGTCCAACCCGGTCACGTCGACCTTGACCGTGTGGTCGCGGCTCGGTCCGGTGGCGAACGTGCCCCGCCGCACGACATGGCGGAACCGGCCGTCGGTGGCCACCTCCCAGGTGACCGTGACCCGCGGCCCCTTCCCGGAGCCGGGGGTGCTCGCCGGGGTCGGGGTGACCCGGGTCCAGATCAGCACGGCGTGGGGGAGCGGGTCGCCCGACGCGACCCCGTGGCGGAACTGGCGGTGGCCGGGGCGAGCGACGGCCTCGGCGGCGGCGTCCTCGGCGTGCAGGGTGCCGACGGCGGCGGCACCGACGGCACCGGCAGTGCTGGAGGCGAGCACGGTGCGCCGCCGCAGCGACAGGCGGTCTGAGGGGATCGGCATGGGCACGATCTACCCAACGACCGGCGGCTCCTCACGTGACGCGGGCGTGGGAGCCGAGAGTTCATCCGGCGTTCGTCTGGGTGCCGGCCACAGCGACGGCAGCGGGATCCGGCCGATCGCGCGCGCGGCCGCCCACCCGACCAGGATGACCAGCCAGCCGACCAGGGCGTCGATCACCCAGTGGTTGCCGGTGCCGACGATGACGATCGCGGTGCCGACGGCGTACGCCCAGCCCAGCACGCGGATCCACTTGCGGGTCGCGTAGACCTGGAGCGCGAGCGCGACCCACAACGACCAGCCGGCGTGCAGCGAGGGGAACGCCGCGAGCTCGTTGGTCAGGCCGCCGAGGCCGCGGGGCGCCGAGGCGTCACCGCCCCACCAGCCGTCGGCCGCGTGCAGGCTGAGCACGTCGACGTACCCGCTGATGAACCGCGGCGGCGCCGTCGGCATCATCAGGTAGGCCGCGAGACCGAGCAGGGTGCCGATCACGAGCGCCCGCCGGGCGGGGCCGTAGCGATCGGCGCCCAGCCGCCACAGCCAGATCAGCACCGCCGCCGTGACGACGTAGTGCAGCGAGGCGTACCAGTAGCTGCCGACGAGACCGATCGCCCGGTGGTCGGTGAAGAGCTGGTTGAGGGGGACCTCCCAGCTGATGCCGAGGAGGTCCTCGATGTGGAGCAGGTCGTTGGCCCGGTGCAGCGCCGGCTGCATGCTGGTGTCGGCCAGCAGCCGGGCGAGGCTGTAGAAGACCCAGAGCGCGAGGATCAGCAGCAGCTCGAGGAGGGCCCGGGCCCAGCCGGGGACCGTCCGTTGGCGGGCAAGCGCGGGTGCCGTGGTCACAGCACCAGCGTCTTTCATCGGCCCTCCCGTGCCATCAGGGATCCTCCCCTGTCTCCAACGTCAGGGTCGGATCAGGGGATTCCCAGGGGAAGCCAGAAATTCACGAGCGATCAAACCCTGCGCAGCACCGCCGTCACCTTTCCCAGGATGGTGGCGTGAGTGCCGTCAATCGGATCGTAGTTGGGGTTGTGCGGCAGGAGCCACACCTTTCCGTCCTTGCGCTGGAACGTCTTGACCGTGGCCTCGCCGTCGAGGAGCGCCGCGACGATGTCGCCGTTCTCGGCCGTCTGCTCCTTGCGGATCACCACGTAGTCGCCGCTGCAGATGGCCGCCTCGACCATCGAGTCGCCCGAGACCTCGAGCAGGAACAGCTCGCCCTCGCCCACCAGCTGCTTGGGGAGCGGGAAGACCTCGTCGTACGTCTCCTCCGCGAGGATGGGGCCGCCGGCCGCGATCCGGCCGATCAGCGGCACGTACGACGCGGCGGGCACGGCGTCGCCGATCCCGGTCTCGTCGTGCGACGACTCGTCGCCGCTGCCGAGCGAGCGCCGCGCCGCCATCACCTCGGGCAGGAACACCTCGAGGGCACGCGGCCGGTTGGGGTCGCGCTTGAGGTAGCCCTTCTCCTCGAGGACCTTGAGCTGGTGGGCGACGCTCGAGGAGCTGGTCAGCCCCACGGCCTCGCCGATCTCGCGCATGCTCGGCGGGTAGCCCCGCTTCTCGATCGAGTCCTTGATCGTCTGCAGGACGCGCTGCTGCCGCGGGGTGAGCCCGGTGGCGTCGGCGGGCCCGTCGGGCAGCTCGCGCACCGTATCCATCTTCTTGGCACCGGTCTTGTTGGGCATGGGCCCACGCTAGCCATCTCGGGCGTCGTGTTCAAACATTTGTTCGAACGGGCGTGTCGGCCGAGGGGGGTGGCGAGCGGTCGAACAAATGTTCGTCCAGGACCTTGCGTCGTTCGAACAGGTGCTCTAACGTCGTACACACGTTCGATCGAACACCTGATCGATACGGCGCCGCAGACGGACTCCAGAGGGACTGTCGGTGGCTCCCTCTAGAACTGGTGTCACCGAACCGGTGTCAACGATGGCCAACTTCCCCAGGAGCCAGCAGATGAGCACGATGACGATCGACCAGATGTTCCACAGCAAGCCCACCGCCCGCCCGCGCAGCACCGTCCGGCTCACCCGCCGCGGTCGCGTCGTCGTGGTGCTCCTCGCGCTCCTGGCGGTCCTCGCCGTCGGCATCGTCGTCGCCTCCGGCTCGGTGGCCACCGACCACGCCGGCACGCCCGAGCCCACGGCCACGGTGCTCGTCGGTCCCGGCGACACCCTGTGGGACATCGCCTCCGCGGCCGCCGACGACGGCGACGTCGACGCGATGATCGACCGCATCCAGAAGCTCAACGCGCTCGACTCCGGCATGCTCATCGCCGGCCAGCGCCTGCTGATCCCCGTCGACTGACCGGACCGGCACACAGATCTCGTCGAGCGATTCGACCCCGCTCGACGGACCGGGGAAGACGAGGGGCGGAGCCACCAGGCTCCGCCCCTCGCGGCATTTCCAGCCCTACGCTGCGAGCATGGCCGGCTACTCAGGCACCCCGCTGGTGCGCAAGCTCGGGATCAAGGACGACCACCTCGTCCTGCTCGACCGGGCGCCCGGCGACTTCGAGCTCGGGGCGACCACAGCACGCGTCGTACGCCGGCTGCCGGCGTCGGGGCTGGACGTGACGCTCACCTTCCAGACCCGGCTGGTCGACCTCGGGTCGCGGTTGCCGACCCTGTTCGAGCGCACCGTGACCGCCGGGATGGTCTGGACCTGCTGGCCCAAGAAGGCCGCGCAGCGTCAGCTGGGCATCGTCAGCGACCTCGACGACGGGGTGGTCCGCGAGCTCGGGCTGCGCCTGGGCTGGGTCGACGTCAAGGTCGCTGCGATCGACGACACCTGGTCGGGTCTGAAGTTCGTGCGCCGCCTGGCGGATCGGTAGCGGCAGACCTCGGGCACGTCTCTAGCGCGCCGCGCGCCGGCCGCCGATCGGGCGAGGTCCGTCCGACGGCGCGTCGGGCGTCTCCGGTGGGGTCGGCGGCTTGGTGATGCCGAGCCGGCGCAGCAGCCGGGCGACGAGCATCAGGCCGAAGAAGAGGCACGCGACCGCGCCCACCGAGGCGATCGCCAGGAACACCCAGGCCTGCGAGTCGCCCCCGCGGGCGGTCGAGCCGAAGTCGACGGCGGCGTACACGAGGTAGCCCCACGCCACGACCGACAGCGTGATGCCGAGGGCCAGGGCGAGCAGCGCGGGACGCGACGTGGTCCTCCGGCGGGGTCCGCGGCGCGACCCCGCCCGCTTGCCGCCGGTCGCACCCGTCACTGACCCCGCCTCACCGGGCCATTGTGGCCGATCGACCCTGACCGTTCGGGACGCGCCACGGTCCCCGAGGTGATCTACGCTGTCGAGCGTGGGGGACTACCGCGACGGTTCGGTTCCCGTCGGACTCGCGAGCGCGGCCGACGTCGATGCGGTCGCGCGCTCGCTGGCGCGTGAGCTGCTGGCCCTGCCGGACGTGCGCGCGGTCGGGATCGCCCTCATCGAGGGCGGCGGCCGCCGGCTCCGCTTCCTGCCGGTCGCCCCGGGCGGGATGCAGGCGGACTGGTGCCACATCGACGCCTACGACGACGTGCCGCTGACGGGGGTGGTCCGCACGGGCCGGGCCGTCACCGGGGACCTCGACTCCTTCGCCGGTCGTTACGCCGACCTCGTCGCCGTCCAGGTCGCCGCCGGCACCCAGGCCCTGGCCGCCTTCCCGATCCCCGGCGTCACGGCGCCGCTCGGTGGCCTGCTCGTCTACTACGAGCGGCGCCAGGACTTCGGCGGCGAGCAGCGCGAGGTGCTCGAGACCCTGGCGAGGCACGCCGGTGACGCCGTACGACGGGCGCGCGCCCGTGGGGCAGCGACCCCGTCGACGAGCGAGCGTCCCGAGGTGGACGCCTCGGTGCGGTCCGCCTCGCTGGGCCTCGAGGACGACGCGCGGGCTCCGGGTCTCGCACGGCGGTTCCTGCGCCGGACCCTCGCCGAGTGGGGCGTCGAGGACGACCCGGTCGAGACCGCGGAGCTCTGCCTCTCGGAGCTGGTGACCAACGCGGTCATCCACGCGGGCGCGAGCAGCGAGCTCACCCTCACGCTCGACGACGGCATGCTGACCGTCGCCGTCCGCGACCACGGCGGCGCGGGCGCTGCTGCGCACCCGGTCGAGGACGACGACCCGATGCGGGTCTTCGGCCGTGGCCTGGTGCTCGTGGACGCCCTCGCCGACAGCTGGGGTGCGGACCGGGACGAGGTCGGGACGACGTCGTGGTTCGTGCTCGACCTGCCCGACGGAGCCCGGTCGGCCGCCTCCTAGCCCGGTCAGGCGGCGTGCGGGACCGTGAGCTCCTCGCGCATCCGCGCCATCAGGCGGGTGAGCAGTCGGGAGACCTGCATCTGGGTCACCCCGATCTCGCGGCCGATCTCCGACTGGGTGCGCCCGTGGAAGAAGCGCAGCTCCACGATCTTCCGCTCGCGCGGCGTGAGCCGGGCCAGCATCGGAGCCAGTACGGCGCGCGCCTCGGCGACGTCGAAGCCGTGGTCGTCGCC
This sequence comes from Nocardioides sp. Root1257, assembly GCF_001425175.1. GTDB lineage: Bacteria > Actinomycetota > Actinomycetes > Propionibacteriales > Nocardioidaceae > Nocardioides. Next base: position 860,559 of record NZ_LMDV01000008.1, read on the forward strand.
GCCGAGCCGCTGGGTCAACGACTCCTCGTCGCTGCCGACCGGCGCGTCGAGCGACGCCGGTGCGAAGCAGCCGCTCGCTCCGAGTGCCTCGACGACGGCCTCGACCTCGATGCCGAGGTAGCGGGCGATCTCCGAGGGACGCGGCGCGCGGCCGTACTCCTGGAAGAGCTCGCTCTCGCAGCCGATGATCTTGCTCTGGGTCTCCTGGATGGATCGCGGGGGGCGGACCATCCAGCCCAGGTCGCGGAAGTGGCGGCGCACCTCGCCGCGGATGGTGGGGATCGCGAAGCTGAGGAAGTCGTGGCCCCGCTCGGGGTCGAACCCGCGCACCGCCTTGACCAGCCCGACGTACGCGACCTGCTGGAGGTCGTCGGTCGCGATGCCGCGACCACGGAAGCGGCGGGTGGCGTCGACCGCGACCTTCATGTTGAGGCGGATGAGCTCGTCGTCGAGACGGGGGCGCTCGTCGGGGGTGGCGTCGCGTCGTTCGGCGAAGAGGCGGGCGGTGGTCTCGGACCGGGATTCGTCCATGTAGGTCATGTCCCGTCGGTAGTGCAAGGTAAAACCACCCGTCGGGGTGAGTGCCGACCTCTCAGGGGCTCGCGACACGCCCTCCGCGACTGCCATTTCCAGGCCCCGCAGAGGCCCTGACCTGCGGCTTTGCCGCCGGGCGACGCGGCGGCCGAGGAACTTCTCCGCGCTACTTGCGCGGCCTCGCGAGCGGGCGTACGGTTACCACTACATCTAGTACTTACACCGGTGTAGTTATCCACATCTAGTTCACAGAAGATGGTGGAAGACCCACAGGCGCAGGGCTGTTGTACACAGCGAGACCCCCCGATATCCACAGGCCATGACCCCGTCATCCGGGTTCTTGTGGCGCGCCCAGGAAGGAGCACCCGTGCACTGTCCGTACTGCCGCCACACCGACACCCGGGTGCTCGACTCGCGGGTCGCCGACGACGGCGGCTCGATCCGCCGCCGGCGTACCTGCTCGGCGTGCGAGCGCCGCTTCACGACCGTCGAGCTGATGCAGCTGACCGTGCTCAAGCGCTCCGGCGCGAGCGAGCCGTTCACTCGCGACAAGGCGATCTCCGGCGTCCGGAAGGCCTGCAAGGGCCGCCCGGTCACCGAGGACCAGCTCGCCTGCCTGGGCCAGGCGGTCGAGGACGCACTCCGGCTCGCCGGCGCCGCCGAGATCCCGGCCCACGAGGTCGGCCTCGCCATCCTCGGCCCGCTGCGCGAGCTCGACGAGGTCGCCTACCTCCGCTTCGCGAGCGTCTACCGGGCCTTCGAGTCCGCGGACGACTTCGAGGACGAGATCGCCATGCTCCGGGCGGAGCGCACGGCGGTCGACACCCCTCAGCCCGTTCCGACGGGCTGACCCCAGACGGCCCGGCGTGCGCAGTGGGGAAGCTACGCGCGCCGGGCCCACCACACGTCGGCACCGAGGTCGCTCAGGACTGTCGGTGCCACCAGCAATGATCGCAACAGCAACCTCGACAGACGGGACACAAGAGGGATGACCGAGACGGTGAGCGGCGGGGCCAAGGCCACGCAGTCGGGCAAGACGGGCGCCGGCCTGAAGATCGAGCGCGTCTTCAGCACGGCGGGTGTGCACCCGTACGACGAGCTGACGTGGGAGCGGCGCGACGTCGTCCAGACCAACTGGAAGACCGGCGTCACGGTCTTCGAGCAGCGCGGGGTCGAGTACCCCGACTTCTGGTCGGTCAACGCCTCGACCATCGTCACGACGAAGTACTTCCGCGGTGCCGTCGGCACCGACGCCCGGGAGTGGAGCCTCAAGCAGCTCATCGACCGCATCGTGAAGACCTACACGAAGGCCGGCGCCGACCACGGCTACTTCGCGACGACGGCCGACGCCGAGGTCTTCGAGCACGAGCTCACCTGGCTGCTCGTGCACCAGTACTTCTCGTTCAACAGCCCCGTCTGGTTCAACGTCGGCACCCCGTCGCCGCAGCAGGTCTCGGCCTGCTTCATCCTCTCCGTCGACGACTCGATGGACTCGATCCTGAACTGGTACAAGGAAGAGGGCTTCATCTTCAAGGGCGGCTCCGGCGCCGGCCTCAACCTCTCCCGCATCCGCTCCTCCAAGGAGCTGCTCTCCTCCGGCGGCACCGCGTCGGGTCCCGTCTCCTTCATGCGCGGCGCCGACGCGTCCGCCGGCACCATCAAGTCGGGCGGCGCCACGCGTCGCGCGGCCAAGATGGTCGTCCTCGACGTCGACCACCCCGACATCGAGGAGTTCGTGATGACGAAGGCCCGGGAGGAGGACAAGATCCGGGCCCTGCGCGACGCCGGGTTCGACATGGACCTCGGCGGCGCCGACATCACCTCGGTGCAGTACCAGAACGCCAACAACTCGGTCCGCGTCAACGACGCGTTCATGCGCGCCGTCGAGGACGGCACCGAGTTCGGGCTGCGCTCGCGCGGTACCGGCGAGGTCATCGAGACCGTCGACGCCCGCGACCTGTTCCGCAAGATCAGCCAGGCCGCCTGGGAGTGCGCCGACCCGGGCCTGCAGTACGACGACACGATCAACGACTGGCACACCAACCCGGAGACGGGCCGGATCACCGCGTCCAACCCGTGCTCGGAGTACATGTCGCTCGACAACTCCTCGTGCAACCTGGCGTCGCTCAACCTGCTGAAGTTCCTCAAGGACGACGACACCTTCGACGCCGAGCTGTTCGCCAAGGCGGTCGAGTTCATCATCACCGCGATGGACATCTCGATCTGCTTCGCCGACTTCCCGACCGAGGCGATCGGCCAGACCACGGTCGACTACCGCCAGCTCGGCATCGGCTACGCCAACCTCGGCGCGCTGCTGATGGCGATGGGCCTGGGCTACGACTCGGACGGTGGCCGCGCGATGGCCGCCACGATCACCTCGCTGATGACCGGCACGTCCTACAAGCGCTCGGCGGAGCTCGCCGGGATCGTCGGCCCCTACAACGGCTACGCCCGCAACGCGGAGGCCCACAAGCGGGTCATGCGCAAGCACCAGGCCGCCAACGACACGGTCCGCACGCTCGGCATCGCCGACCGCCAGGTCCACCAGCTCGCCACCCAGGCGTGGGCGGACGTGCAGGAGCTCGGCGCCGTCAACGGCTTCCGCAACGCGCAGGCCTCGGTGCTCGCGCCGACCGGCACCATCGGCTTCATGATGGACTGCGACACGACCGGCATCGAGCCGGACTTCTCGCTGGTCAAGTTCAAGAAGCTGGTCGGCGGCGGCTCGATGCAGATCGTCAACCAGACGATCCCGCGGGCGCTGCGCAAGCTCGGCTACGTCGACGAGCAGGTCGAGGCGATCGTCGCCTACATCGCCGAGCACGGTCACGTGATCGACGCCCCGAGCCTGAAGACCGAGCACTACGAGGTCTTCGACACCGCGATGGGCGCTCGTGCGCTGGCCCCGATGGGCCACGTCCGGATGATGGCGGCGGCTCAGCCGTTCCTGTCCGGCGCGATCAGCAAGACGGTCAACCTGCCGGAGTCGGCGTCCGTCGAGGAGATCGAGGACATCTACCTGCAGTCGTGGAAGCTCGGCCTCAAGGCGACGGCCGTCTACCGCGACAACTGCAAGGTCGGCCAGCCGCTGGCCACGGGCAAGGGCGACAACAAGGGCGAGGACTCCAACGCCTCGGCCGTCGTCACCGAGGCCGAGCCGAAGGTGATCGAGAAGATCGTCTACGCCCCGACCCGCAACCGGCTGCCGAAGTCGCGCATCGCCCGCACCACCTCCTTCACCGTGGGTGGCGCCGAGGGCTACATGACCTCGGGTGCGCACGAGGACGGCTCGCTCGGCGAGATCTTCCTCAAGCTCGGCAAGCAGGGCTCGACCCTGGCCGGCGTGATGGACGCCTTCTCGATCGCGATCTCGATCGGGCTGCAGTACGGCGTGCCGCTGGAGACGTTCGTCTCGAAGTACACCAACCAGCGCTTCGAGCCCGCCGGCCTCACCGACGACGCGGACATCCGGATGGCGCAGTCCGTCATGGACTACGTCTTCCGCCGCCTGGCCCTCGACTACCTGGACTTCGAGACCCGCGAGGGCCTCGGCATCTACTCGGCCGACGAGCGCCAGCGCTACCTCGAGACCGGCTCCTACGAGCCCGTCCCCGAGACCGGCAACACCTCCGCCGAGCTCATCGAGATCGACATCGCGCCGGTCGCCGAGGCCCCCGTGGCCCCGGTCGTGGACATCGAGGCGGCAGCCGCCAAGCCGGCTCCCGCCGCGGCCCACACCTCGGCCGAGCTCCTCGAGCAGATCACCGGCACCGCCGTCGACTCGCCGCTCTGCTTCACCTGCGGCACCAAGATGCGCCCCGCCGGCTCCTGCTACGTCTGCGAGGGCTGCGGCAGCACCTCCGGCTGCAGCTGATCGACGTCGCTCGTCCCGAGGCCCCCGGCTCCTGCCGGGGGCCTCGGTCCATTTCGGCCGGGATCGGCCGCCGGACGTCATCCGCATGGTGGCCCGGGGAGCACCGTTCGGATGACGTCCCGGGTGAGCGTCAGGCCGACTCGAAGTGCGCTCGGATGCTCGCGAGCATCGCGACGTGCGCCTTGACGGCCTCGCGGGTCGTGTAGCCGGCCAGCGGGCGGGGCGCCGAGATCCGGAGGCGCTCGGTGATCCGGGTGCCGCCGTCGATCGGCGTGAAGCTGACGGTGCCGCGGAGTCGGACACCGGGAGACTGGTCGGCCTCGGAACGTACGTCGCCCTGCTCGGGGACGTGCCACGCCGCCCGGTAGGTGATCATGAAGGAGAACGGCCCCATCCGCACCCGGTCGACGACGCGGTAGGTCTGCCGGTAGCCGTCGGCCTCATCGGTGCGGGAGAGCTCCTCGACGGACACGATGAGCGGGTGGACGACCGTCAGGCTGTCCAGGTCGACGTAGAAGGCGCGGACCTCGTCGGGTGGGGCCGGTACGTCGTCGGTGACCGTCCGCTCGGCCCGGGCGATCCACCAGCTCATGACCGGCAACCTAGCGGCACCGGGGAGGGCCGGTCAGGCGTACAGGTCGACCGGGTTCTTCGGGTCGCTGGCGGAGGAGACGGCCGCGGCCGGAGCACCGGCCGGCTTCTGCTCATCTGCCTTCTGCTGCTGGGCGTCGGCGTTGGCCTTCGCGATCGCGGCGGCCGCCTGCGCGAGCCCGTCCTGGGCCAGCTGGACGGCGAGCTGGTCGGCCTTGATGGTCTCCTCGCTCGCCTTCGCGGCGGAGTCCTTGGTCAGCTGCTGCTGGGCCTGGCGGAGGTCCTTGGCCGCGGCCTGGTAGGCGCGCTGGAGGTCGGTGCCGCCGGAGGCGCCGGTGGACGCCGCGCTCGTGGAGCCGCCCCGGATGCTGATGCTCACGTCTGACTGATCGGCAGCGCGGAGCGCTGCTTGAGGGCGTTCAGGCGGGGCGTGGGGCCGGGATGATCGGGGCGTCGAGGGCATCGGCGAGCAGGGTCGTGCTGGGGGCGGGGTCCTCGACGTACATCCCTCGTACGGCGGGGTGGCGCATGTACGAGAGCCGGCTGACCTCGTGGCGCGACTTGCGCATCCCGTCGAGCACCAGCCCGGCCATCACGCACATGGTGCCGACGACGGCGAGGAACGAGGCGACGAAGAGCGTCGGGAAGCGGGGGACCATGCCGGTCTGGAGGTACTGGACGCCGACCGGGACGGCAAGCGCGACGGCGATGAAGGTGAGCAGCGCCGACACCAGGCCGAAGAAGTAGATCGGCCGCTCGTGGCGGGTGAGCGTCATGATCACGTTGAGGATCCGCCAGCCGTCGCGGTAGGTGCGCAGCTTGGACTCGCTGCCCTCGGCGCGGTCGCGGAAGTCCACGCTGAGCGACCCGGACGGGATCCGCAGGGCGAGAGAGTGGACGGTCAGCTCGGTCTCGATCTCGAACTCGCGCGAGACGGCGGGGAAGCTCTTGACGAACCGGCGCGAGAAGACGCGGTAGCCGCTGAGCATGTCGCCCATGCTGTCGCCGAAGATGCCGGTGACGATGCGGTTGAGCGCCCGGTTGCCGAGCTCGTGGGCGGGCCGGTACGCCGAGCCCCCCAGGCCGACGACCTCGCGCCGGACGCCGACGACCTGGTCGAGGTTCTCCGAGACGAGCTTGTCGATCATCGCGGGGGCGGCCGCGGCGTCGTAGGTGTCGTCGCCGTCGATCAGCAGGTAGATGTCGGCGTCGATGTCGGCGAAGGCACGTCGTACGACGTTGCCCTTGCCCTTGAGCGGCTCGGAGTAGACGTGCGCACCCGCCTCGCGGGCCCGCTCGACGGTGCGATCGGTGCTGCAGTTGTCGTAGACGTAGACGGTCATCCCGGGCACCGCGGCGCTGAGGTCGGCGACCACCTTCGCGACGGCCGCCTCCTCGTTGTGGCAGGGCACGATCGCCGCGATGCGATAGCGCGAGGCGAGGGACATGCCGTGCCAACGGCGCGCCCACCGCAGGGGTTACGCATCAGTTTGAAACTTGTTCCAGTTCTGTTCGGTAGACGGACTCCAGCCGGTCGACGTGGACGTCCCAGGAGAACCGCTCGAGCACGAAGTCCCGCCCCGCGGCCCCGGTGCGCCGCAGGGCGTCCGGGTCGGCGATGGTCTCCCGGATCGCCGAGGCCAGCTCGCCCCCGGCCATGTCGACGAAGCGGACGCCCGGGCCCGCGGTCCACGGCGAGCGCAGCGCCGGGTCGTCGCGCAGCAGCACGGGCAGCCCGGACGCCATGGCCTCGAGGACGGTCAGCGGGCACTCGCCGATCGACGCGACGACCATGACGTCGGCGCGCGCGTAGACCTCGGGCATCTCCGTGGCCGGCACGGAGCCCAGGAAGTGCAGGCGGGGGTCGTCGACGCCGGGAGGACGGGACCCGCCGGCGAAGGTGATGTCGTAGTCGTCGCCGGCCGCGGCCGCGACCAGGTCGAAGCCCTTCTTCGGCACGAACCGCCCGACGAACAGCACGACCGGCCGTGGGTGCGACTCGTGCGGCCGGGGATGGAACCGCGCGGTGTCGACGCCGTTGCCGAGGACCTCGACCCGCGACGCGTCGGGCAGCGTCGCTGCGATGTGCGCGTCGATCGGCAGCACCCGCCGGGCGCCGGCCAGCACCAGTCGCCCGAACGTCGCCAGCACCACCCACTGCACCAAGCGCACCAGCGCCGAGGAGTGGTGCACGAAGCCCACGTGACGGTGTACGACGTACGGCGTCCGCAGCGCGAGGCAGCACAGCGCGGCCACCCAGCTGGTCACGTAGAGGGTGTCGTGGACGTGTACGACGTCCGCGCGGCGTACCTCCCTGCCCAGCGTGGTCAGGAGCCGCGGCGAGAAGACGGGGAACGGCACGCCGAACCGGTGCTCCAGCCCGTTCCACGCCCGCACCCGCACGGTGCGCACGCCGCCCTCGGTCCGCGTGCCGGCGCGAGCACCGACCGCGCTGCTGACGACGGTGACCGTCCATCCGCGGTCGGCGAGCGCCCGGGTCTCGGCGGCGACCACGGTCTCGAGGCCGCCGACGTGGGGCGCCACGAAGTGGGCCACGTGGAGCACGCGGTCTGGTCGGGTCACGGCTCGGAGTATGCCGCCGCGTAACCGGAGGTACACCCCCGCGTTGTCTGGGTGCTCGTCCCGGGAGGGGAGGAACGTCGTGACATCGATCGAGGGAGCTCGGCCGCGCTGGTACCAGCGCGTGCTGCCGGTGACCGCGCTCGCGGTCGCCGTCCTGGCGCTCGCCACGCTGGCGGTCCCCGGCTTCCGCGACCAGGTCCGGCTCTCGGCGAGCCACCAGCGCGAGCCGTACGTCGAGCTCTACTTCGCCCGGGCCGCTGACGGCACCCAGCTGGTCTGTACCAGTCGGGTCCGATTCACGATCGCGAGCCACCTCGACCGGACGAGCGACCTCGCCTACGAGGTGACCGTCGACGGCACCACCCGCACGGGTACGGCGTCCATCGCCCCCGGCGAGAGCGTCGACGTCGACGAGGCCGTCGCCCACCGCGGTGCGTACGACGTCGCGGTGCTGCTGCCCGCGAGCGGTGACCGGCTCCGCGCCCACTGCCCCGGGGGTCGACGATGAAGGCGGCTGTCGTCACGCCACGCTTCCCACCCGACACCGGCGGCGTCGAGCAGTACGCCGCGTGGGTCGCCCGGACCCTGGTCGGCGCCGGCCACGAGGTCGTCGTGATCACCACCGGCGACACGGCGGGTCGGACGACGTACGACGGCATCCCGGTGATCCGGCTGCGCACCTGGCTGACGCTCTCGAACACCCCGGTGAGCCCGCTCTGGTGTCGCCAGCTGCGCCGACTCCTCGTCGAGCTCGACGTCGACGTCGTCAACGCGCACGCCCCCGTGCCCGGGCTCGCCGACCTCGCCGCACTCACCGCGCGGGTTCCGGTGGTGCTGACCTACCACGCCGGCTCCCTGGTCAAGGGCGGCTCACGCGTCGACCCGCTGCTGCGCGCGTACGAGCAGCACGTGCTGCCGCGGGTCTTCGACCGCTGCGCGGCGCTGGTCGCCGTGTCGCCCGTCGCGCTCTCGCACGGCACCGGTCGCGCCCACCTGATCCCGCCCGGCGTCGACGGCGACCTCTTCGTCCCGACCGACGAGCCGCGCGAGCGCCGGGTCCTGTACGTCGGTCGTGTCGAGCGCACCTCGCGGTGGAAGGGACTGCAGGTCCTCGTCGACGCGCTGCCCCGCCTGCGCGAGCTGGCCCCCGACGTCCGCCTCGACGTGGTGGGCGACGGCGACGACGTCGAGGCCCTCCAGAAGCAGGCAGCCGACCTCGGTGTCGGCGACCTCGTCGAGTGGCACGGCCGGGTCGATCACGACGCCTTGCCGGCGTACTACCGGCGCGCGGGCGTCACCGTCCTCCCGTCGCTCACGGAGTCCGAGTCGTTCGGCATGGCGCTGGCCGAGGCGATGTCCTCCGGCTGCCCGGTGGTCGGGTCCGACGTCGGCGGGATCCCCTTCGTCGTCGGCGACGACGGCCTGCTGGTCCGACCCGGTGACCACCTGGCGCTGGCCGAGGCGATGGCATCCGCCCTCGACGACCCGATCGTCCCGACGTCGCGCTGGGACTGGTCGCAGCGCGTCGACGACACCCTGCGGGTGATCACGGAGGTGGCTCGATGAACGTCGCACGAGTGGTCGCTGCTGTCCGCCGACGCGTCCCGACCTGGGCGATCCCGCTGGTCGTCGCCGTCCGCACCCGCGTGGCCTGGTCGCGCAGCGCCGTCCGCGCCGACGCCCGGGCGCAGATGGAGTTCCTGCTCGAGCACACCCGGCCCGAGGCGGACCTCGACCGGGTGGCGCGCGACTACGTCCGCTACCAGGTACGCCGCGGCGAGCTGCGCTGGCATCCCGAGCTGATCACCCACCTGGAGGTCGAGGGCATCGAGCTGCTGCAGGAGGCCCGCGACCAGGGGCGCGGCGTGATGCTCAACTTCGTCCACCACGGCTACTACGACGGCGCCTTCGCCTCGATCGGCCGCCATGGCATCGCCTGCCGGATGGTCGTCTACCCCTACATGCTCGAGCCGGACGCCCCGGTCTGGCTCCAGCAGCACGTGGCCGTCGCCTGCGCCGGCGGCGGCACTGCCGTCAGCGCGGCGATCGGCACCGAGGGGATGACCGACCTGCTGCACCGCGGCGAGGTGCTCGCGATCGCCTCCGACGTCCCGGGCCGGACGCCGATGTCGTTCGCCGGCCGCGAGGTCCTCGGCTCGTTCGGCGCCGCGCGACTCGCGACCGACACGAACTCGCCGGTCATCGTGATGACGACGGTCGAAGGGCCGGACGGCCCGGTCGCCCGGCTGCACGGACCGTTCGAGCCGAAGGACCACGGCTCACCGAAGGAGCTCCTGGAGGCGCTGCTCGCGATCCACGAACGGCGCCAGCTCGAGGAGCCCGAGGCGACCGACCTCCCGCTGTCGCGGTGGGGGACGGTCCCGGTGGCGGTCCCATGACGCTCGCCTTCCTGCCCTTCGTCGAGGAGTCCACCGAGGTGCCGGCTCGCCGGGGCGAGCCGGTCCGGCGGCTGCCGCGCCTGCCACGTCCGCTGCTCGTCTCGCTGCTGGTGCTGGCGATCGCGCAGGCCGTGGTCGCTCTCGACCTCGACCTGCCGGTGGTGCGTCCGGCGATCGCCCTCGTCACCTTCCTCGGCCTCCCGACGCTGCTCCTCCACCGACGGGCATCGCTCACCGCCGACACGCCCTACGCGCGGCTGTCCTACGCGTTCGGGCTGAGCCTGCTCGGGCTGCTGGTCGGCGGTCTCGTGCTCGACACCGTCCTGCCGTGGGTCGGCATCGACCGGCCGCTCGCCCCTGCTCCGCTCGCTGTCGCGTGGCTGCTCATCGACGCCGCCCTGCTGCTGTGGCGCCAGGACGTGCCGCTCGTCGAGGCCGACGTCGTCCGCACGACGTACCGCCGCGTCGTCGACGCGCGCCTCGAGCTCGCGCCCGCCCTCGGGTCGCTCGCGCTGGTGCTCTCCGTCCTCGGCGCCGTGCGGCTCAACAACGGCGCCGGCGGCGGCGTGGCGCTCGTCGCCGAGCTGCTCGCGGCCGCTGCGCTGCTGGCGCTGCTCCAGGGGCGTGCGCCGCGCCGGGTTCGCGACGTGCTCACGCTCGGCCTGGTGGCGGCCGGCCTCCTGCTCGCGACCTCGGTCCGCGGCTGGAGCATCACCGGCCACGACATCCAGGCCGAGTTCCTCGCCTTCCGGCTCACCAACGAGGCCCAGGCCTGGGACATGAGCGCGCTGCCCAGCGCCTACAACGCCTGCCTGTCGGTCAACATCCTGCCGACGGTGCTGGTCCAGACGACCGGGCTCCCGGGCGAGCTCGTCTTCAAGGTGCTGCTCCAGCTGGTCTTCGCGACCGTGCCGGTCCTGACCTACCTCTTCTCGCGCCGCTTCGTGTCGCGTCGCCTGGCGCTGGTCGCCGCGATCCTCACGATGGCGTTCCCGACGTTCTTCACCGACATGCCCTACCTGGTGCGCCAGGAGGTCGCTTTCTTCTTCCTGGCGCTGATGCTCCTCGCCGCCACCGAGCCGGGCCGCACGCGGCTGCGCTCGCGGCTGCTGGTGCTCACCTTCGGCATCGGGGTCGTGCTGTCGCACTACTCGACGACGTACGTGCTGCTGATGGCGATGGTCGCCGCACTGCTCGGCCTGGGCTTGCTCAGTGTCCGCAAGGCCGGTCGCGTACGACGCGAACCGCTGATGCTCCTGCACCCGTTGGTCGTCGTCGGGCTGGTCGCCGCGACGCTCGCGTGGGCGGGGCCGATCACCGGCACCGGCGGTCACGCGCGGGAGGTCCTCAGCGAGACGGTCGACGCGCTGACCGGGCACGGCGCCGAGGGACCGAGCTCGTCGGACGCGTCGTACTGGATCTTCTCGGGCGACCAGACCACTCCGCGCGAGCGGATGGACCTCTTCGTGCGGGACTCGATCGCCTACCGGGACGCGCGGATCCCCGAGGACCAGCGCGTGGTGAGCGACCCGGGCCCGGCCGAGCTGCAGCCTGCACTGCACGACCAGGAGACCGCGCCGCCGACGGCCCTGGGCTCGGCGCTCGACGCCGTCGGGCTCGACCCGGTGCACGTCAACAACGCCGTCAAGCTGGGGTGTGCGCTGCTGATGCAGGGGTTCGCGCTGCTCGGCATGATCTGGATGATCCGCCGCCGCGGGGGCCGGCTGTCGCTCGAGGTCGGGCTCCTCAGCGTCGGCGCGATGGCCGCGCTCGGCCTGATCGTGCTGGTCCCGAACCTCTCCGTCGACTACGGCGTGCTGCGCGCCTTCCAGCAGACGATGCTGGTGATCGCACCCCTGATGGCGATGGGAATGTGGGTCGCGCTGCGCCCGCTCGCCCTGAAGAGCCCCCGCGCCGCGATCGCGCTCTCGGCCGTGGTCCCGCTCGGGCTGTTCCTGGTCCTGACCGGGCTGCTGCCGGCAGCGCTCGGGGGACAGCAGCAGCGGATCGCCTTCGCCAACGCGGGCACCTACTACGACCGGCTGTACTCCTCCGACATCGAGGTCGACGGCATGCACTGGCTCGCCTCGATCGACCACGCGGACCGGTCCAACGAGCGGACCATCGCCAACCGCAACGTCAACGTCCGGATGCTCGCCCTCAGCGGCAACCGCGCGCCCGTCTCGGACCGGCTCTATCCCACGCTGCTCTCCAAGGACGCCTACGTCTTCGTCGACAGCCAGATCCTCGACGAGGGGGTCTCCACGATCTTCTACACGGGCGACCTGCTGACCTACGACTACCCGATCCGGGACCTCGACGAGCACCTCGACCTCGTCTACAGCTCGCCCGATGCCCGGGTGTACCGATGACGACCCTGACGACCGCGGTGGGCGGCAAGGTCCGCGCCGTGCGTGCCGACCCGATGCTCACCAATTCCGCGCTGATGCTGGCGACGACCGTGCTGATGGCCGGCGGCGGCGCGGTCTTCTGGGTGATCGCCGCCCGGCTGGCGACACCGGGCGACGTCGGCGTGGCCGGCTCGCTCGTCGCCGCCGGCGACTCCCTCGCCCTCTTCGCCCAGCTGGGGCTGAACATCGCGGTGCTGCGCACGATGCCGACCAGCAGTCGCCGGGCCGCCGACGTCGTCACCGCCTCGGTCGTCGTGGCGGCCGCGGGCGCCGCCTTCGCGCTGGTGTACGTGCTCCTGCTGCCGCTGACCTCCCCGCGCCTGGCGGACGTGGTCGGCTCGCCGGTGACGATCGGCCTCTTCTGCGTGCTGGTCGCCGGGACCGCGCTGAACGTGCTGTCCGACAGCATCTTCCTGGCGATCGACCGGGTCCGGTCCTACCTGTGGCTCAACGGCGTGCTGATGGGCGTCGTCAAGTGCGTGCTGCCCTTCCTGCTGGCCGGCGCAGGCGCGTTCGGGCTCTACGGCTCGGTCGGTGGCGCCGTCCTCTGCTGCGCGCTCGCGAGTGTCTGGGTGATCCTCCGGCACGTGCCGGGCCGGCGCTCGCTGTCGCCCTCGCCGGAGCTCCTCGCGAGCAGACGCTTCGCGGCGGCGGGCTGGGTGACCTACGTGCTCACCGTCGTGCCGCTGCTGGTCTTCCCCCTGATCGTCATCAACGCGCTCGGGTCGTCCGCGGGCGGCGCCTACTTCATCAGCTTCCAGGTCGTCGGCCTGCTGCACGCCGTGGTCCTCGCGGTCTCCAGCTCGGCGTACGCCGAGAGCGAGCGCGCCCTCCACCACCGGCACCGCGTGGTGCGCAAAGGCGGCCTGACGCTGCTCGTCTGCTCGCTCGCGGGGGCGCTGGCGATGAGCGTCGCGGCGCCGTACTTCCTGGCGATCTTCGGTCAGCACTACGCCGACACCGGCACGACGACGCTGCGGGTGCTGTCGTTCGCGGTGGTCGGCGCGGCCTTCAACTACTGGTCGATGATGCGTCTGCGGCTCGCGAGCAACCTCGCCGCGATGATCGGGGTGCAGCTCGTCAGCACGGTCGTGATGCTGGTCCTCGCGGTCGCCCTGGCCCCGTACGGCACCGTCTGGGTGGCGGCGGCCTGGGGGATCGGCCACGTCGTCGGCGGCCTGCTCGGCCTCGTGCTGACGTCGACGGTCGTGCGCTTCCCCGACGATGCGCCGGTGATGCCATGAGGAACCTCGTCCTCGACGTCGTGCTCGGCACCCTGCGGATCACCCTGCGGGTGCTGTCGCTGGTCGTCCCGCAGACCCGCTCGGTCGTCGTCACCGCGAGCCCGGAGACCGAGGGCAACGGCATCGAGGTGGCGCGGGCGCTCGTGCGTCGGTACGACGGCCGGGTGGTCTGGCTGCGCGACGGCGGGCCGATCCCCGAGGAGGTGCGAGCGCTCGCCGACCAGGGTCTGGTGGTCCTCCCGAAGGCGAGCGCGGCCGGGGTGTGGGCCTACGTGCGCGCGGAGGCGGTCCTCTTCACCCACGGTCTCTACGGGAGCCCGAAGCCCTGCGCCCGCAAGCCGATCGTCAACATCTGGCACGGGGACGGCCCCAAGGACATCCGCCCCGACCGCACCGTGGGCGCGCGCATCGCGAGCACCTACCTGGTCGGGAGCACGCCGCTCTTCTCGGAGTTCCAGGCGGCGGCCCTGGGCGTGCCGGTCGACCGGGTGCTCGTCACCGGCAACCCGCGCACGGACCAGTTCCGGCAGCCCCTCGAGCGGGAGCGGCTGGCCGCGCTCGGCATCACCGGCGACTTCGTGCTGTGGATGCCGACCTTCCGCAGGCCGCGCGCCGTCGGGGCCGTCCGGGTGCGGTCCTCGCACACCGCGACCGACGCCGGCCACGAGGAGCTCGACGTGCTGCTCGACGGTCTCGCCCGACGCGACCTGCAGCTGGTCGTGAAGCCGCACCCGATGGACGCCGACCGCCGTCGGTGGTCGGGCGCCGTGACCGTCGACGAGGACGACCTCGTGGCCGCGGGCGTGAGCCTGTACGGGCTGCTCGGTGCCTCCGCCGGGCTGGTGACCGACTACTCCAGCGTCTGGGTCGACTACCTGCTGCTGGACCGGCCGATGGCCTTCCTGGTCCCCGACCGGGGTTCCTACGACCGGGCCCTCTACCCGCCCACCATCCTCGACTGGGTGCCCGGCGAGGTCGTCGACCCGCGGGACCGGCCGTTCGAGACGTTCCTCGAGGACCTCGACACCCGGGGCCGGGAGGGCTCGGCGTTCCGGCAGGCGGTGGCCCGCCGGATCGGCCTCAACCCGTCGTCGACCGCGGCCGACGACCTGGTGTCGGAGCTGGTGCGGCTGGGTGTCCTGACCTCGGGCTCAGCAGATCTCCCCGCGGTCGCAGGAACGGTCGCTCCAGGAGTCGGTAGCTCAGCACGGTCAGCGTGACCGCTGCCGTCACGGCGACCACCCCGAGCACGGCTTTCGGGACACCGCCCGGCGCGTCCTCGAGCAGCAGGAACGGCACGATGTGCCACAGGTACAGGCTGTAGCTGTAGCGGCCGACGCTCGCCAGCCAGCGGTGGCTGAGCAGCCGGGTCACGGCGCCCTGCTGGTTGCCGTAGCCCGTGTGGATCAGCAGCACGGTCGCGACCACCGCGACCGGCACGCCGGCCAGGCGGTAGAGCGGCTCCTTGCCGTCCGGCCCGAGCACGACGTACGCCGAGAGCGCCGCGAGGGCGAGCAGGGCGACCGCGGTCGCGTGCCGCGTGGGCCGGGTCGGCCGACCGCCGGCGGCGAACCACAGCGCGAGGGCCGCACCCACGAGCAGCTCGGCGGACCGCTCGAGGGGACCGAAGTAGAACCAGAACGCGCCCAGCGGCAGCGCGGCGGCGTACGCCGCGACCGCGACGAGGACGCAGACGGTCGCGAGACGCCGCGCGCTCCAGCCGCGGCGACGGGCGGCGAGGAGCGCGACCGGCCAAGCGAGGTAGAAGTACCACTCGACGGCCAGCGACCAGGTCTGGCCAAAGGGCTGCAGTCCGGGGAGCCAGAGGCTGCCGTGCTGGTCGGCCGCCCACAGCGCCGAGGTCTGCGTCAGCACGACGACACCTCGCCGGGCCACCTCGACTGGATCGACCGGGGCCCAGGGCACGAGGGCGTAGAGGACGGTGCCGCCGACGACGAGCCCGACCAGGGCCGGGTAGAGGCGGACGACTCGCCGGCGGACGAACGCGCCCCACGTGGCGAGTGCGGAGCCGTCGAGGGGGGTGCGCCACAGCATCGTGGTGATGATGAAGCCGCTGAGCACGAAGAAGACGTCCACGCCGACGGATCCGCCGTGGAAGAACGGCGTGTACCAGCTGAACCAGTGCAGGGCGAGGACGGCGCCGATGGCGACGGCGCGGATGCCGTCGAGGTAGTCGAAGCGCCCCGTCCCTGCCACGCGGGCGTAACGAATCGTGAGTGAGCGGGGTTATGCCCGCGTGTCGTGGCGTCGCGGTGGTCTGGCCCTGCTCGTGTGCTCGCTCGTGGTGAGCGCGGGCGGGCTGCTGCCCGCTGCCCCGGCCCACGCCGCCGCCGCGACCCGTCCGGACCGCTCGCGCATCGCCCCGATCGCCGCCGTCCCGGCCGACTCCGTCGTCGACGCGTACGGCGTGGGCATCCACCTCAACTTCCTGGACACGCCGTACGCCGACGCCGACGCGGTCGCCCAGCGGCTCGCCGACCTCGGCGTACGCCACGTGCGCGACGACCTCTTCCTCGACTCGCCGCGTCAGTACGCCGCGATCGCCACCGTCGCCCAGCGGGGGATCGGCTTCGACCTGATCATGGGCCGGCCCGACTCCGGAGCCACCCCGGCCGACTACGTGGACGCGGTCGCGACGCAGCTCCCGGCCGGCGCCGTCGAGAGCCTCGAGGGCGCCAACGAGTGGGACCTCTTCGGGCCCGACGACCCGGCCGACTGGGTGCCCCAGGTGAAGTCCTGGCAGCAGCAGCTCTACGCGGCCGCGAAGGCCGAGCCCGCGACCGCCGACCTGCCCGTGCTCTCGCCGTCCTTGGCGTTCAAGCAGAACTACTCCGTCGCCGGCGACCTGTCGCAGGATGCCGACGTCGCCAACGCACACATGTACCCGGGCGGCTACCGACCCGCCAACGAGATCCGGCAGATCACCGACGCGCTGCGCGCCTCCGTGCCGGGCAAGCCGCTCGTGACCACCGAGGCCGGCTACCACAACGCGGTCGGTGCGGACAGCGCCCATCCCGCGGTGCCGGAGGACGTCGCCGGCACGTACCTGCCGCGGCTGCTCCTCGAGCACGTGCTGCGCGGCGACCGGCGCATGTACGGGTACGAGCTGATCGACGAGTTCGACGACCCGGGCCGCACCGACCCCGAGGCGAACTTCGGGCTGCTGCGCCACGACCTCACGCCGAAGCCGGCGTACGCGGCGATGAAGAACCTGCTGGGCCTGCTCGCCGACCCCGGCCCGTCCTTCTCGCCTGGCTCGCTCGCCGTCGAGGCCACCGGCCTGCCACCCGGGGAGGGCCGCTACGTGCTGACCCAGCGGCGCGACGGCCGGTTCGTGCTACTGCTGTGGCGCGACGTGTCGGTCTGGGACGCGGCCCAGCAGGAGAAGGTGGACGTCGCTCCCGCCGACGTCACGCTGCGGTTCGCCGGGGCCAAGAACCTCGTGGTCCACCGGCCCTCGAGCGGCGCGGCAGCGCAGCGCCGGACCACCGCCAGCGCGCTGTCACTGTCGCTCGGCGGCGAGGTCGTCGCGGTGACGATCGGACCTCCCAGCCCGCCGACCGCCCCGGCGCCCACCCACGTGCGCGCGAAGCGGGGCAACGCGAGCGCCACCGTCACCTGGGACCTGCCGAGGACGAAGGCCCACGTGACCGGATTCGAGATCAGCCGGATCCCCGGTGACCACCCGCGCGTCGTACCGGCGCGGGCGCGCTCGCTCCGTGTCACCCGCCTGACCAACGGCACGCGCTACGTCTTCAACATCCGCGCGCTGACGGCGCACGGGTCGTCGCGCACGGTGTCGACCCGGCCCGTCGTGCCGGCCACCGTGCCCACGGCACCGCACCTCCGGGTGGTGCGGGCCGGCCCGCACCGGGTCACCGTCACCTGGACGCGCTCCGCCGGACGGGGCAGCCCGGTGACCGCCTACCGGCTCGTCTGCCTGGGCCGGACGGTCAAGGTCGGCCCGGGCAAGCGGCGCGCCACCATCGCGGGCCTGCCGTCGCACCGACGCGTCCGGGTCGCGGTCCGCGCCCGCAACGGCGTCGGGTGGGGACGCGCGGCGTACACGCGCTACGTGACGACGAGCGGCTAGCGGCAGGATGGGGCCATGGACTTCGACGTGGACCGCATCCGCAAGGACTTCCCGGCTCTCGACGGCGGGACGGCGTACTTCGACGGCCCCGGCGGCAGCCAGGTGCCCCGCCAGGTGGCGGACGCGATCGCGTCGACGATGACGGCCGGGCTCTCGAACCGGGGCACGGTCACGGCGACCGAGCAGCGGGCCGAGGATGTGGTCGTCGGGGCGCGCGGCGCCGTCGCCGACCTGCTCGGCTGCGACGCGGGCGGGGTGGTGTTCACGCGGTCGGCGACGCAGGCGGCGTACGACGTGTCGCGGGCGCTCGCCAAGCAGTGGGTCCCGGGCGACGAGGTCGTCGTGACCCGGCTCGACCACGACTCGAACATCCGCCCGTGGGTGCAGGCCGCCGAGCGCGCCGGTGCCGAGGTCCGGTGGGTCGGGTTCGACCGCGAGACGGCCGAGCTGCCCGTCGACGCCGTCCGCGCCGAGCTCAGCGAGCGGACCCGGGTCGTCGCGGTGACCGGGGCGTCCAACGTGCTCGGCACCCGGCCCGACCTGCCGGCGATCGCCGAGGCCGCGCACGCGGTCGGGGCGCTGGTGTACGTCGACGGCGTGCACCTGACGCCGCACGTGCCGATCGACGTGGCGGCGCTGGGGGCGGACTTCTTCAGCTGCTCGCCCTACAAGTTCTTCGGTCCTCACCACGGCATCGTGGTCGCGGCACCGGACCTGCTCGAGAGCCTGCGCCCCGACAAGCTGGTGCCGTCGAAGGACCAGGTGCCGGAGCGGTTCGAGCTCGGGACGCTGCCCTACGAGATCCTCGCGGGCACGACGGCGGCGGTCGACTACATCGCCGCCATGGCCTCGGACGCCGCGGACCGGCGCACCCGGGTGCTCGAGTCGATGCGCGCCGCGGAGGCGCACGAGGAGCGGCTGCTGGGACGGCTGCTCGACGGCCTGCGCGGCATCGCCGGCGTACGGCTGTACGGCGCGCCCGCCCGGCGCACGCCGACCGTCTTCCTCTCGGTCGAGGGACGCGAGGACCGCGCGGTCTACGAGCACCTCGCCGGCCTGGGCGTGAACGCGCCGGCCAGCAACTTCTACGCGATCGAGGCCTCGCGCTGGCTGGGCCTCGGCGACACCGGGGCGCTGCGCGCCGGGCTCGCGCCGTACACGAACGCCGACGACGTCGACCGGCTCCTCGACGGGGTCGCTGCCGCTGCGAGCTGAGTCAACGCCCGGGCAGCAGCACCTCGCGGTGGTCGAGCTCGCGCTCGAGGACGCGCAGGCTGGCGTCGGGCAGCTGACCGGTCTCGCGCATCCGAAGCAGCTCCTCCCGCTCGGCCTCGATGACGGCCAGGTGCAGCCGGACGGCGGCGTCGTACGCCGGGCTGGCCGGGATCTGGTCGTCGGCGTCCTCGAGGACGTCGAGCCGGTGCCGGTAGCGGGCGAGCCGGTTCTGGAGCTGCTGGCGGAGCATGGCGATGGCGGCGTCCTCGCCGGCGTCGTGCTCCCGGCCCTCGAGCTCGTCGAGGCGGGCGAGCCCGGCCTCCACCGCGGCCGAACGCGCCTCGTTGCGCAGCCGTGCCTGGTCGACGGCGTTGGCGCGCAGCCCGAGCGCTCGCACCAGCGGACCGAACGTCATCCCCTGGCCGACCAGGGTCACGAGCACCACCAGGAACGCGCAGAAGATCAGCAGGTCACGGTCGGGGAAGGGTGCGCCGCTGTCGGTCGTGCGCGGCAGCGTGTAGATCGCGGCGAGCGTGATCACGCCGCGGGTGCCGGCCCAGCTCAGCACCACGACCTCGCGAGCGGTGAGCCGCTCCCGGGTCCTGGGCAGCAGCTGGGTGACGACCAGCCACAGCGGCCGCAGCACCAGGGCGACGCCCACGCTGATCGCGGCCGCCGTCACGATCGTCGGGGTGTCGTAGTGGTGCAGCCCCTGCACCACGGTCGGCAGCTGCTGGCCGATCAGCAGGAAGACGAAGCCCTCCAGCAGGAAGCTCACCAGCCGCCAGACCGCGTTGACCTGGAGCCGGCTCGCGCCGGTGGTGCTGCGCGGGCTGTCGTGACCTGCCGCGAGACCGGTGATCACGACCGCGAGGACCCCTGAGACGTGGAGCTCCTCGCCGACCAGGTACGCGACGAACGGCGTCGCCAGGGAGACGGCGTTGAGGATCAGCGGGTCCTGCGACCAGTGCCGGATCCCGCGGATGGCGTAGGCCATCGCGAAGCCGACCAGTGCACCGCCGGCCGCGGCCACCACGAACTGGCCACCCGCCGACCAGGTCGAGAACCCGTCGCCGGTGGCCGCGGAGACCGCGACGGTCAGCAGGGTCAGGGCGGTCGCGTCGTTGAGCAGGCCCTCGCCCTGGATCAGCGTGAGTAGACGCGGCGGCAGGCCGACCTTGCGGCCGACGGCCAACGCCGCGACCGGGTCGGGAGGAGCGATCGCCGCGCCGAGGGCGACACCGGCCGCCAAGGTGGCGCCGGTGACGAAGAGCGCGAAGCCGGCACCGACGAGCAGAGCCGTCGCGAGCACGAGCGCCACCGACAGGCTGATCACCGTCCGCAGGTTGTAGCGGATCGCCAGCAGACTGGAGTCGAGTGCCGCGCTGTACAGCAGGGGCGGGATGAGCAGCGTCAGCACGAGCTCGGGGTCGATCTCGACGTTCGGGCCGGGCAGGACGGCGTACGCGATCCCGACCAGCGTGAGCAGCGCCGGCGCCGGGAGCCCGGTGCGTTCGGCGAACCGGTGCGTCAGGACGATCGCGGCGACGGCGGCGAGCACGAGCAGGAGAATCGTCGTGACATCCACGCCCCCATCCTTTCCTGCCGCCCCAACGGCCCTCCGGCCGGCTGGACGGCCGACGTAACGTGGCCCCATGAGCGACTACCAGGTAGTGAACCCGGCCACCGGCGAGGTCGAGCGCGAGTTCGAGACGGCGACGGACGCGGAGGTCCAGGACGTCCTCGCGCGGTCGCACGCGGCGTACGGCGCGTGGAAGCAGACCGACAAGGACGAGCGCACCAAGGTGCTGCTGCGCGTCGCCGAGCTGTACGACGAGCGCCGCGACGAGCTGGCGGGCATCATCGCCCGCGAGATGGGCAAGCGGGTCGCCGAGGCCAAGGGCGAGATCCGGCTGGTGAGCTCGATCTACCGCTACTACGCCGAGCAGGGGCCGGCGCTGCTGGCGGACACCCCGCTCAACCCCGCCATGGGCGGCGATGCGCTGGTCCGCAAGGAGCCGGTGGGTGCGCTGCTCGGGATCATGCCGTGGAACTTCCCGTACTACCAGGTGGCCCGGTTCGCGGCCCCCAATCTGATGATCGGCAACACGATCATCCTCAAGCACGCGCCGCAGTGCCCCGAGTCGGCGCTGGCGATGGAGCAGATCTTCCACGACGCGGGACTGCCGGCGGACGCCTACATCAACGTCTTCGCGACCAACGACCAGGCCGCCGACATGATCGCCGACCCGCGCCTCGTCGGCGTCTCGGTGACGGGCAGCGAGCGGGCGGGTGCGGCGGTCGCCGAGGTCGCCGGCCGCAACCTCAAGAAGGTCGTGCTCGAGCTGGGCGGCTCCGACCCCTTCATCGTGCTCGGCGCCGACGACCTGGGCGCGGCCGTGAAGGCCGCGGTCGTCGGGCGGATGGGCAACGCAGGCCAGGCGTGCAACGCGGCCAAGCGGATGATCGTCGTCGACGAGCTGTACGACGAGTTCGTCGAGATGTTCACGGGCGCCATGTCCGGCCTGACGCCGGGCGACCCGACGGACCCGAGCTCGGCGTTCGGCCCGCTCTCGTCCGAGAGCGCGCTGACCAACCTGCTCGAGCAGATCGACGACGCCGTCGGCAAGGGCGCGACCGTCACGACCGGCGGCAAGCGCGTCGACCGCGCCGGGTCGTTCATGGAGGCGACCGTGCTGACCGACGTCACGCCCGACATGCGCGCCTACTCGGAGGAGCTCTTCGGGCCGGCAGCGGTGATCTACAAGGTCGCCGACGCCGACGAGGCCGTCGAGCTCGCGAACAGCTCGCCGTTCGGCCTCGGCGGGGTCGTGTGGAGCCAGGACCCGGCGTACGCCGAGCAGGTCGCCGACCGCCTCGACACCGGCATGGTCTGGATCAACACCGCGCAGGGCTCCGCGGCCGACCTCCCGTTCGGAGGCACCAAGCGCTCCGGCGTCGGGCGTGAGCTCGGGGCCTACGGCATCGAGGAGTTCGTCAACAAGAAGCTCATCTACAAGCCGAAGGTCGGCTGACGGTGCGCGCCCGGCTCGTGGCCGCCGGCCTCACCGCGGCGGCCGCGGGCGTCGGCTTCCTCGGCACCAAGCCGGACAGTGCGTGGTACCGCGCGCTCGACAAGCCGTCCTGGCAGCCGCCCAATGCGGCGTTCCCTCTCGTCTGGACGCCGCTCTACGGCCTGATCGGCTGGGGCACGGGGCGGGCGCTCGAGCAGGCGGGACCCGACGGCGGTCGACTGCTCACCCTGACCGCCGCCGATCTCGCGCTCAACGCGGGCTGGTGCTGGGCGTTCTTCGTCAAGCAGTCACCGGCGACCGGGCTCGGCGTGATCGTCGCCCTCGACGTCGCGAACATCGCGCTCCTCCGCGAGGCGGTCAAGCACGACCGGACCGCAGCCCTCGCGCTCAAGCCGTACGCCGTCTGGACGGGGTTCGCCACCGCGCTCAACGCGTCGATCTGGTGGCGCAACCGCGGCTGAGACTCATCCAGGGACTCCCGCTCCCTGGACGAGCGCGGCCTTCATCCGCCCGCCCGACGCGGGCACGGTGGAGGCATGAACACAGAGACGAACCAGAAGATCGCGATCGTGACCGGCGGCAACCGCGGGCTGGGCCGCAGCGAGGTGCTCGCACTGGCGAGGACCGGCGTGGACGTGCTGCTGACCTACCGCACCAGCGCCGACGAGGCGGCCGCCGTGGTCGGCGAGGTCGAGGGCCTCGGGCGCCGCGCCGCCGCGCTCCGGCTGGACACGACGGAGACGGGGACGTTCGCGGCGTTCGCCGACGACGTACGGCGTGAGCTCGCCGAGCGCTGGGGCCGGGACACGTTCGACGTGCTGGTCAACAACGCCGGCGCCGTGGTGAACACGCCGGTCGGCGAGACCACCCTCGAGCAGGTGCGGCCGATGGTCGACGTGCACTTCGTCGGGCCGGTGCTGCTGACCGAGGCGCTGCTGCCGCTGGTCGCGGACGGCGGCCGGATCATCAACACCTCGACCGGGCTGGCGCGGTTCACCGGCGACCCGGCGTACTCCGTCTACGCCTCGATGAAGGGTGCGATCGAGGTCTACACGCGCTACCTCGCCAAGGCCCTCGGCCCCCGACGGATCGCGGTCAACGCGATCGCACCGGGAGCGACCGGGACCGACTTCGGCGGCGGCTACCTGCGCGACAGCGACCAGGTGCGCGACCACCTGTCCGGCCTGATCGCGATGGGCCGGGTCGGCGAGCCCGACGACATCGGAGCCGCGGTCGCCGCGCTCGCCTCCGACGCCATGGGCTGGGTGACCGGCCAGCGGATCGAGGCGTCCGGCGGCATGAACCTGTGAGGATGGTCGGCATGGACCGCGCGCAGCTCGCCGACTTCCTCCGCACGCGTCGCGAGGCGCTGCAGCCGGAGGACGTGGGCCTGCCGCGCGGTCCGCGCCGTCGCGCGGGCGGGCTGCGGCGCGAGGAGGTCGCCGCGCTCAGCGAGATGTCGGTGGACTACTACACGCGCATCGAGCAGGAGCGGAGCACCAACCTGTCGGAGCAGATGCTGGCCGCAATGGCCCGCGGCCTGCGGCTGTCGCTCGACGAGCGCGACCACCTCTTCCGGCTCGGCGGGCACCCGGTGCCCGAGCGGGCGCTGCGGACCGACCACGTGGACGCCGGCATCATGCGCATCCTCGACCGGCTCGCGGACACGCCGGCGATGGTCGTCAACGGGCTGGGGGAGACGCTGCTCCAGACCGCGCCGGCGATCGCCCTCGTCGGCGACGAGACGTCGTACGACGGCCTGCGCCGCTATGTCGTCTACCGGTGGTTCACCGACCCCGACGCCCGGCGGATCTACCCCGACGAGGACCACGACTTCCACGGCCGGGCGTTCACCGCCGACCTGCGCGCGGCCTACACCCGCGACGGCGGCCCCGGCTCGCCGGCCGCGGCGATCGTCGGAGCGCTGCTCGCGGAGAGCGACGAGTTCACGCGGGTCTGGGCCGAGCACGAGGTCGGGATCAAGCACACCAAGCTCAAGCGCTTCCGGCACCCGGAGGTCGGTGACCTCGAGGTGCACTGCCAGAGCCTGTACGACGTCGACCAGTCGCAGGCGCTGCTGGTCTTCACGGCGGCGCCCGGCACCGAGAGCCACGAGAAGCTGGCGCTGCTGACCGTGCTCGGCGCGCAGCGCCTCGGTGGCGGCTGACCGGCGTCCGTGTCGGCCATTCGGCCATTTCTCGCGCTCATCGGTACCCATACGCCCGGGTGCCCCTCTAGCGTCCGAACCGACCCGGGGAGGTCGCCATGCCGGACGCGGAGACTCATGAGGCGACGGCGCGCGCCCTGCTGGCGCTGTCCTCGGAGTGGACCGTGCTCGACGACGTGGTGTGGCCGGGTCGCAAGCCTGCCGACATCGACCAGGTCGTGGTCGGTCCGGGCGGCGTCTTCGTGGTGGTCGCAGGCCGGACCGGGAGGTCGGCCGCCGCGTCCTGCCGGAGCGCCGTCGCGGTCCTCGCGCGGGGTGCGCGCCTGGGTCGGCGCACGGTCCACCCGGTGCTCTGCTCGACCGATCCGCACCCCGACGACCTGGGCGACGACGTGCTGCTCTGCACGCCCGAGACCATCGTGCCGATGCTCCTGGCGCAGCCGCGCACCCTCGAGCGCGACGAGCTCCACTCCGCCAGCACCACCGTCACCACCCAGGTCCGGCGCGTACGCCGACTCCGCCGCAGCCTGACGGGCGGCGCCACCCGGCGCGACCGCAGCACCGGCTCGACCGGTCGGCTGGCGATCTTCCTGCTCCTCGTCGCGGCCACGGTCGCCGTCTCGCCGTGGGCCGCGGACCGGCTTGAGGCCGCGCGGGCCGGCGATCCGCCACCCGTGCCGGAGCTGGGGGAGACGCTCCGCCTCGCCGGCACGGCCGAGCGCCCGCCCCTGGACCTGACGGTCGAGCAGGTCGAGTCGCCGGGCCGGGCGTACGTCGTCCGGCTGACCGTGCGCAACGACGGCGCCCAGCCCTTCGAGATGGACACCCTCGAGGTGGGGCTCACGCTCGACGACCTGCGGGCGGCGTCGGCCGTCGGACGGCCCCGGGCCGAGCTCGCCGGCGCCGCGCTGCAGCCCGGCAAGGAGCGCGCCCTGACCTACCGGTTCACGGTCCCGACGGACCGGCACCCGCAGGTGGTCGCGGTCGTCGTCGGCGACCGCCGCGCCGACCGCGCCAGCTGGCAGGTGCCCGAGCACTAGCGCGCCACGCTGCCTGGACGTGGCCGGAGGTACGACCAGAGGTCACCGGGACGTCACCCGAGCGGTGCCTGGCGGGAGCAACGTGGAGTGCATGACCTCTCTCGGGCAGCACTTCCATCGACGTACCCTCTTCCGCGCCGGAGCCCTGGGCGCCGGCGCCGCCGTCACCCCCGCCGTCACCCCCGCCGCCTCCGGACGGGCCGCCGGCCTCGTCTCCCGCCGGCTCGAGCTGCCGTACGGCGTGCAGAGCGGCGACGTCACCTCGCGCGACGCCGTGCTCTGGGCGCGCTCGTCGGGCCCCGGCCGGCTCGTCGCCGAGATCGGCAGCGGCCGGCACCGGACCCGGGTGAGGGGCCCGTGGGCCGACGCGGACAGCGACTACACCGCCAAGATCGCCCTCGACCACCTGGCGCCCGGACGCGAGTACGCCGTCCGCCTGTCGTTCGAGGACGAGCGCGGCCGGCGGGGCGAGCAGCAGGTGGTCCGCTTCGCGACCGCGTCCGACCGGCGGGCCGGCACCAGCTTCGTGTGGACCGGTGACAGCTGCGGCCAGGGGTGGGGGATCAACCCCGAGCTCGGCGGCCTGGTCGGCTACCGCCGGATGCTCGAGACCGCACCCGACTTCTTCCTGCACTCGGGCGACACCATCTACGCCGACGGCCCGATCGCGGCGACCGTCACCGAGCCGGACGGCCAGGTGTGGCGCAACGTCGTCGCCGAGGGCGTCGGCAAGGTGGCGGAATCCCTGGACGAGTACCGGGGCCGGCACCGCTACACCCACCTCGACGACAACTTCCGGGCGCTGGCGGCGGCCGTCCCGATCGTGCCGCAGTGGGACGACCACGAGACACGCAACAACTGGTACCCGGGCCAGATCATCGAGGACGACCGCTACACCGAGCGCCGGGTCGACGTGCTCGCCGTCCGGGCTCGCCGCGCCTGGCAGGAGTACCAGCCGATCGCCGACCCCCGGGCCCACCGGCGCGGGGACGGGTTCGCGCCCGCTCGGATCTACCGCAGGGTCGAGCGCGGCCGGCACCTCGACGTCTTCTGCCTCGACATGCGCACCTACAAGGACCCCAACACCCCGGGCCTCGAGACCGAGCGCACCCACATCCTGGGGGCCGAGCAGACCGACTGGCTGATCCAGGAGGTACGCCGCTCGCGGGCGACCTGGAAGGTGATCGCGGCCGACCTGCCCCTCGGGCTGGTCGTGCCGGACGGCGCCGTCAACCAGGAGAGCCTCTCCAACCGCGACCCCGGCGCCCCGCTCGGCAAGGAGCTCGAGATCGCCGCGGTGCTGTCGGCCTTCAAGCGGCACGGCGTGCGCAACGTCGTCTGGATGACCGCCGACGTGCACTACTGCGCGGCCCACCACTACGACCCGGCGCGGGCGGCCTTCACCGACTTCGACCCGTTCTGGGAGTTCGTCGCCGGCCCGATCGCCGCCGGCACGTTCGGTCCCAACGACCTGGACGCGACCTTCGGGCCCGAGGTCGTGTTCAGCAAGCACGCGGCGGCGCCCAACGAGTCGCCCCGGACGGGCAACCAGTTCTTCGGGCACGCCGACATCGCCGACGACGGCCGGCTGACGGTCAGCCTGCGCGACCTCTCCGGGTCGGTCCTGTTCAGCAAGGACCTGGAGCCGGAGGACTAGTCCAGGAGCGCCTGTCTATACGGAGACACCCGCAACTTAGGTCCCCCTTGCCAGGAGGAGCACACTGAGGGGCATGACGGCCACGCTCGAGCGCCCGACGACCATCCCCGGAGGACTCACCCCGGACGAGGTCGAGCGCCTGGGAGCAGAGCTCGATGCGATCCGCCAGGACGTCCTCGACAGCCGCGGTGCCCGCGACGCGGCGTACATCCGGCGCCTGGTGCGGGCCCAGCGGATCATCGAGCTCGGCAGCCGCGCGGTGCTGATGCGCAGCCGCAGCAGGAGCATGTGGGTGCTGGGGACGGCGGGGCTGTCGCTGGCCAAGATCCTCGACAACATGGAGATCGGGCACAACGTCCTGCACGGGCAGTGGGACTGGATGCGCGACCCGAAGATCCACTCGTCGACCTGGGAGTGGGACCACGTCTCGCCGGCCGCGCAGTGGAAGAAGGCGCACAACGAGACGCACCACACCTACACGAACATCATCGGCCAGGACAACGACCTCGGCTACGGCATCATGCGCGTCGACGAGGACCAGGAGTGGAAGCGTCGCTACCTCGTGCAGCCGGCCTGGAACTTCGTGACGGCCTGCATCTTCGAGTACGGCATCGCGATGTTCGACCTCGACCTCGGTGACCACATCCGCGACAAGCGCGACATGTCGCCGGAGAAGAAGGCCGAGGTGCGGGTGACCCTCGCCAAGGCGCGGCGCCAGCTCGGCAAGGACTTCGTGGTCTACCCGGCGCTCTCCGGGCCGGCGTGGCGCTCGACGCTCGCGGCCAACGCGACCGCCAACCTGGTGCGCAACCTGTGGAGCCACTCGGTGATCATGTGCGGCCACTTCCCCGAGGGGGTGTCGACCTTCGAGCAGCCGGAGCTGGACGAGAAGGAGACGAAGGGCGAGTGGTACATCCGCCAGATGCTCGGCTCCGCCAACATCTCCGGCTCCCGGTTCCTGCACCTGATGACCGGCAACCTGTCCCACCAGATCGAGCACCACATCTACCCGGACCTGCCGAGCAACCGCTACTACGAGATCGCGCCGAAGGTGCGCGCCGTCTTCGACACGTTCGGGCTCGACTACAACGCCCGCCCGCTGGTCAGGCAGGTCGCGAGCGCCTGGCACAAGGTGGTCCGGCTCTCGCTGCCCAACGGCTGGCTCGCCGAGACCAACCGCCGCAACCTGCTGCCGCAGCTGCGGCAGCTGGTCAAGCGTCCCGCCTGACCCCGCCGTAGATGCCCCGGCGCACGATCCAGGGCTGCAGCACGGTCTGGATCGACCAGGCCGGGAAGCGGAAGGCCTGGCCGGAGGGGGCGAAGACCTCGAGGCCGTTCGGCTGGAAGCCGAGGACCGAGCCCCACCGGCGGCGAGGCGCCTTGAACTCCGCGAGCGGCCGGCCCGCGAGGTGGGCACGGATGTTCTTCGCGAGCAGCTTGTCGGCCCGGTTGCGGGCGGTCGAGCGCAGCGCGTCGGTGGCGGCCACGTCGCCGATCGCGAACACGGCGTCCTGACCCTCGACGCGGAGGTCGGGGGAGACCCTGACGAACCCGTCGTCGTCGAGGACCGAGCGCGGCAGCCACCCCGTGTTGGGACGGACCCGGCCGATCGCCCAGACCGTCGCGTCCGCGGGCGAGGCCGGCTGACCGGTGCTCCACCCGACGGGCTCGTCGGTGATCCGGTCGCAGTCGAAGCCGGGAGGTACGACGGCGCGGTGGCCGGCGTGCAGCCGCACGCCCCGCTCGACCAGGCGCGCCTCGACCTTCTGCCACACCCGCCCGTGGTGCTGGGGGAGGGCACGCTCACCAGGGAAGTAGAGGTCGACCTGCTTGTCGGGCCAGGTGCTCGCGAGGTTGGCCGCGGTGTTGATCGCGGCGGCGCCGCCGCCCACGACGTTGATCGACCGAGCAGCCGCCAACCGGTCGTGGGCCGACCGGATCCCCGCCTCGACCTCGGCGGTGGTCTGCAGCCCCGGACGCCGCCAGAAGCCGTTGGTGACGCCAGTGGAGATGACGAGGACGTCGTAGGGCTCGGTGGTCGTGGTGCCGTCGGGCAGCTCGACCGCGACGCTGCGGCCCTCCAGGTCCAGCCCGGTCAGGGTGCCGTGGACGGTGCGGGCCCCGGACAGGCGGCGGTAGCGGTCGAAGCCGATGTAGTAGTCGCGCGCCCAGGCGTCGGGGCGGGCCAGCCGGGCTCCGAGCTCCTGGCCGCTGACCAGCGCGGGTTTCGTCGAGATGCCGACGACGTCGACGTGCTTGGCGAGGTGGATCGCGGTGAGCAGGCCGCTGTCGCCCAGGCCGGCGACGACGACGCGCGGACGACTCATGCGCGGCGCGGGGGCCGGGGCAGCAGCTTGGGCACCCGGTCGATGACGTCCTGGTAGGACGGGCGCCGCTCGAGGCTACGCTCCTCCATCATCGGGATGCTCGCACCCAGGAAGAGCGCCACCATCGCGATCGCGCCGACGAAGACCCACCACCAGTCGGAGGGCGACGTCGCGAGCCCGAAGAGGCCGAGCGAGAGCCAGAAGCCGATCTCACCCAGGTAGTTGGGGTGCCGCGACCAGCCCCACAGACCCTGGTCCATCGCCTGTCCGGGCTGCTTGGTGCGGGCGAAGCGGTACATCTGGAGGTCGGCCGTGAAGGAGAGGAGCACTGCGCCGAGGCCGACGACCACGGCGACCACGTCGAGCCAGCCGACGTCGCGGCCGGTCCGGGTCACCGCCACGTACACCGGCACCATGCCGAGGAACACCTGCAGGGTCGGGATCAGGTGGATCGCGAAGAGGTCGACCAGCGGCTCGAGGCCGCCCTTGCCCTCCTTGAGCAGCGGGTAGCGCCAGTCCTCGTGCGGGAAGCCGGGGAACGCGTAGATCCAGTTGCCGGTGAGCCGGACCGCCCAGACCACGATCACGCCGATCACCAGCGCGGCCCGGACGTCGTTGACGTCGGGGGTGCTCTCGCTCCACCAGTAGATCGCCAGCAACGGCGGCAGCACGCTCCAGTAGGCGTCGTAGAAGCTCGAGTTGTGGTGCGCCCGGCTGAAGCCGAAGATCACCAGCGTCGCGAGCACGTCGGCGATCAGGCCGTCGAGCCAGAGATGGTCGGTGTCGGGCCCGAGGTAGAGCCACGCGGCACCGACCGCGACGGCGATCACGTACGCCAGGAGGACACGCGTCAGGGACGCCGCTTTGCTCACGCCGCCGACGGTACTAGAACAAGTTCTTGTTTTGCGCGAAAGCGGGTCAGGCGAGGTCGAGCTCGCACCAGACGGTCTTGCCGTCCTGCCGCGGCTGCACGCCCCAGCGCGAGGCGAGTGCCTCGATGAGCAGCAGGCCGCGTCCGCGCTCGTCGAGGTCGCCGACGCCGGTGTTCGGGCGGGGCACGACGCTGCTCGAGTCGGTCACCTCGAGGCGGATCACGTGGTCCTGGACGGCTGCGTCCAGGCGGGCGTCGCCGCGGCCGTGCTCGACGGCGTTGGTCACCAGTTCGGTGGCCAGCAGCACGGCGGTGTCGCTGGCGTCCCGATCGATCCTGGCCGACTCGAAGAGCTGGCGGAGAGCTCGCCGGGCCAGCGAGCCCGTCTGCGTGGACTGCGCCAGCGCCAGTCGCGTGGCCATCCGCGTCGACGGCCCCGACGTCGGGCCCCCGCTGGTGTTCATGATCCCCCTCATTTCCGGACACTGATCGGTCACGGTCACAGTTGGTCTGCCCCGTACGACCATCCGGAAACGGTTGAGCAGCGAACAATCCGGGTTTGTGCGCGAACTCACCCGGCGCCGTCGCCGCGAGGTTTGGCGGCCGACGGCGGGAGCCATCATCTGGGCGTGAAGAACTCTCGGCTCCTCTCATCCGTGGTCCTGGTCGTGGCGACGTTCGCTCTCTCGAGCTGTGGCGACTCGACGCCGACCGTCAAGCAGGCCGACGTCGAGAAGGAGGTCTCGGCCCAGCTGGAGAAGCAGGTCGGCCAGGCGCCGGACGACATCTCCTGCCCGGGCGACCTCAAGGGTGAGGTCGGCACGAAGATGCGCTGCACCCTGACGGCCGGCGAGGACGAGCTCGGTGTCTCCGTCAACGTCACCTCGGTCGACGGCGACAACGTGAAGTTCGACATCCAGGTCGACCAGGAGCCCTCGTGAGCGCTGCGGCCCACGAGTTCCAGCGGGCGGTCGAGGAGGCCGCCGCCGGCACGCCGTACGTCGTGCGCCCGACCGACGCCGGCTTCGACGTCACGCTCGACGTCGTCGACGCGCAGTGGTTCGGGATCCTCAACAAGGCCGGGCTCCAGAAGGTCTACACGCACCACGTCGCCGTGCCGGAGGCGGGCGTCTACACGGTGACCGACGACTCCCAGACGGTCGAGTGGGTGGCCGGCGTCCCGCGCACGAGCGGCTCCGCCGAGCGCGTCTACGGTCGCGTCAAGGAGTTCGGCGTGCAGAAGGTCTGGGCCTTCGACGAGCACGGCCGGTTCGGCGTGCAGGCCGACTACCGGTTCAACTCCGAGGAGGGTCGTGACCTGATCACCGGCGTGGCCGGTCAGCTGGGCATGAAGCCGCAGCGGGGCGGGGCCGAGAAGACCGGGTTGATCTTCGCCGTCATCGGCGGCCTGGGCGCTCTGGTCACCGCGGTGGTGCTGATCGTGGCGGCCCTGATGGGCAAGTTCTAGCGTCCTGAGTCGTTTGGTTCAGGGCGCTAGCCGGCAGTCCCGTCGGCAGCGGCCACGATCTCGACCGACGCCATGAACTGCTGGAACTCCGGCACCATCTCGTCGAACTGCTTGAACGTGCAGGTGAGCGTGTAGGTCACCACCACCCGCTTCTGCGGGTCGTGGACGTCGACGATGCCCTGCACCACCTGGGCCTGGCGCAGATCCAGGGTGCGACCGTCGTAGACGGCCATGGCGCCGAGGGCCTGGGTGATGGCCGGGGCGTGGTCGGAGTCGATCTCGCGCCGCTTGACCAGCTCGACCTCGGTGGCGCCCTGGCCGCGCAGCACCGCCAGCGACTCGTCGGCGATCTGCTCGAGGGTCGCGTCGTCGGTGCGCCAGTCGCCGGCGATCGACAGGGTCGGGCTGAAGTCGCCCTCGGCACCGCGGCGTACGGCGAGGAAGGCGGCGTTCTCGACGCCGAGGGACTCTGGGGGAACCGGCTCCCACTGGTCGCCCGGCAGGTCGAAGCGCACCGGGATGGGCAGCGTGCTGGTCATGAGAGGAAGTCTCCGATCCCGCTGATGATGTCGCCACCGGTGTCGATGATCTCGCCCGGGTCGATCGTGATGTGCCCGCCGATCTTGCCGCCGAGACCCAGGGCGGCGCCACCGGAGCCGCCGATCTCGAACTTGCCGTCCTTGAAGCCGAAGTCGACGTCGCCGCCGATCCCGACGCCCGCCCAGCCCTCGGCCTCGACCTCACCACCCACGCCGCCGACCTCGCCCTGGACGGAGCCCTCGGCCTTGGCGCCGGCGAAGAGCTCGCCGTTGGCGTGCGCGCCGGTCGGCCCGACCAGGACCTCGCCCTCGCCGCTCGCGCCGACGAACACCTGGCCGTCGGCGCCGACCGAGGCGTGCTCCCACTCGGCGCCGACCGAACCCTCCGCGCCGACCAGGACCAGCTTGCCGTCGGCGCCGATCACCAGGCCGTCGCTGCCGATGTGGGCGGTCGCGGAGCCCTCGGCGCCGAGCACGGTGACGCTGCCGTCGGCGGTCACCTTCGCGCCGCCCCAGTAGTCCTCCCAGGAGCCCTCGGCCCCCCAGACGTGGGCGTCCCCCTCGACCTTGCCGAGGTTGATCTTGAACGGGCTCTCGGACGCGCCGTTGTCGTACTTGCCGTCCTTGCCCTTCGTCGGGTCCTTGCCGAAGGTGTCCTTCCAGTCCCCCCAGTCGATGCTGGGTCCCTCGACGGAGCCGTCGGCGGAGAAGGGGGTGGTCTTGCCCTCGGTCTTGGAGCCCTCCAGGCCGCCGAGCTCCTTGACGCAGGTCGCGCCGGCGCTGTCCAGCGCGGTGCGGGCGTCCTCGAGGATCTTCTCCGCCTCGTCGCGCAGCGCCTGGCCGGGGTCGACGAACGGTCCCGGCTTGCCCGGCCCGATCGAGGGGGTGGTCGGGCCGCCGCCGTAGGACGGCACGCAGACCTGGCGGTTGACGTAGCTGTTGTAGGCGTCGACCGAGGCGTTGTAGTCCGACACGGCCTGCTTGGTCGCGTCCTCGCCCTGCTGCCACTTGGCGATCGCGTCGGCGGCCTTGCTCTGGGCGGTGGTCAGGGCGCCCGCGTAGGTCGAGAGCGAGGTCGAGGCCTGGTCGAGCAGGTCGGCGTACGCCGACCACTTGTCCTGCTCGGCGGAGCGGGCCGCGGCGTACGCCGGCTCGCCGTAGCCGCCGCTCCAGCCGGGGATGGAGATCGCGTCGACGTCGCCGGCGAGGCCGGCGATGCGCGTGGACTCCGTGGAGAGGCGCGTGGCGTTGGCCCGGACCTGGCCGGGCTCGCCCTTGATCAGCGCCTTGGGGTCGGTGGTGGTGCCGAGCTCGGCTCCGTCGGGCAGGGTCACGGCGTGCCCCCGGGCGTGCCGGAGAACGGCGTCGAGAAGGGCGTCGAGAAGGGGCTGCCGAACGTCGGCGTGAAGCTGCTCGCCACGCCCTGGTCGGTCGACTCGTAGTAGTGGGCCGAGGCGTCCAGACTGTCGGCGAGGCCGGTGGCGCCGTCGTGGAGGGCGGTGGTGGCCTTGTCGCACTGCTCGCCGACCGCCTTCACCCACGCCGCCAGCTCGATGTGCCCGAACGACGTCGGGTCGAGGTGGGTGATCTCCACCGCGTCGGTGCCCAGGCTGTCGGCGACGGTGCGGTACTGACCGGCGGCGGCCTGCAGCTCGCTGACGAGTACGTCGTAGGTCATGTCTCTCCCCCGAGATCGTGTGGGCGTGCACCTACCCGCTCGCCGTCCGCTGAAACCGGGAGTCGCGAAGTGGTCCCGACAGATAATTAACCGTGGTTAAGTGTCGCCATGACGGCGTACCTGACCGTGCTCGCCACGAACATCGACCAGCTGGACCTGGAGCTGGCCGACGGCTTCCAGCTCGCCGTCAAGGCGATCGTCGCGCTCTTCCTCTTCGGCATCGCGCTGGACACGAAGATCGGCGACTTCCGCGACGTCGCCCGGCGGCCCTGGGTGATCGTGGCCGGCCTGGTCGCCCAGTACGCCGTGATGCCCGGCCTGACGGTGCTGCTCACGCTGGCGCTCGACGTGCGCGGCTCGGTGGCGATCGGGATGATCCTGGTGGTCTGCTGCCCGGCGGGGAACCTCTCCAACATCCTCACCCACCGGGCGCGCGGCGACGTGGCGCTGTCGGTCTCGCTGACCGCCGTCTCGACGCTCGTCGCCGTCGTGGTCACGCCGGTCGCGCTGGCGTTCTGGTGCGGGCTCAACCCGGCCGCGGACGACCTGCTGCGCGACGTGCACATCGACCCGTGGGACATGGTCGGCGAGGCGGTCCTGCTGATCGCGGTCCCGTTCGCGCTCGGTCTGCTGATCGCGTGGCGCCGGCCCTCGGTCTCGGAGCGGGCCCGCAAGATCGTCGAGCCCGCTGCGCTGACGCTGCTGCTGCTCATCGTCGTGGGCGGCCTGGCCGGTCAGCTGAACACGTTCCTGGACTACATCGGCGTGGTCGCGGTGGCCATCGTGCTGCAGAACGCGCTCTCCCTGCTGGTCGGCTACGGGACCGCGCGGGCGACCCGTCTCCCGGAGTCCGGCGTGCGCGCGATGACGCTCGAGCTCGGGCTGCGCAACACCGGGCTCGCCCTGGTGCTGGCGCTGAGCTTCTTCGACGAGCTCGGCGGGGTCGCGTTCGTGGCCGCGATGTGGGGCCTCTGGGACGTCGTCACCGGGCTCACCCTGTCGACGTGGTGGCGGCGTCGGCCCCCGGCCGACCGGCTCAGCCCGGAGCTGTCGACCGACGCAGCACCTGCGGGATGACCTCGGTCGCCTGACCGGCGAGCGCGTCCAGCCCGCGGCGTACGGCGGCGGCATCGGCCGGGCCGATGGCGGCGACCAGCTCCTGCTCGACGGAGGCGTGGAAGGCCCGGGCCGCTGCGAGCGCGGCACGGCCGCGCTCGGTCGCCCGCACGGTGCGGACCCGGCGGTCCTCGGGGGCGTGGGTGCGCTCGACGTACCCGTCGCGCACCATCGCGTCGACCACCTTCAGCGCTGCCGGGCTGGACATCTCGAGCCGGTCGGCGAGCTCGCGCAGGCTGAGCGCCTGCTCGCCGAGCACCCGGAGCACGAAGCCGGTGCGGGTCGTGAAGCCGGGGTGGCCCTCGTCGACCATGTGGCGGTGCTGCCGGTCGAAGAAGGTCCCGTGCGCGACGGCGAGCAGCACGCCGAAGTCGACCTGGTCCGCCACGGGCTCAGCGTAGGGCGTGCTCAGCGCAGGGCGCGGCGATCGCGCCAGGCGCCGGTCGCCCACAGGGCCCAGAGCACCAGCACCGGCTGGAAGAACAGCCGTACGAACCTCTTCTGGTCGGTGTCGAGGCCGAACGCGTCCGTGCCCTCGACGTACTGGGCGATGTTGCCCGGGAAGATCGCGACGAAGAACGCCGCCGCCACGAGGCCGACCCCGACGCGGCCGCGCGCGAACCCGACGAGTGCGGCCCCGAGGCTGATCTCGACCAGGCCCGAGACGAGCACCACCGGGTCGTCGTCGACGGGGAACCAGTCGGGGACCTGGGCCTCGAACTCCTGGCGCGCGAAGGTCAGGTGGCTGACCCCCGCGAAGACCAGGATCGCGCCGAGCAGGATCCGCGCCAGCGAGCGCGGGCGGGAGGTCGGTGGGGCGTCCAGGAGGCTCATGTCTACAACCGTAGTGGACCGGTCGCGGGCGCTTCCCGCCTCGAGCTGCCGCAGTTCTTTGCGCCGCAGGATGTTGCAGCGAGAGGGCCTTTACACGAGAGGAATGATCGTGATGAGGTGCAAAACGTGGACATCGGGGTCCATACGGCGCCCACTCGGGGACGCTGCCAACCTCTCGGAGGAAAATACCTTGAAGCGACGCATCTCGGGCGTCCTTGCTGCGGCCGCGAGCCTTTCGCTCGCGGCCGTCGTCATGCCCGGTCAGGCCACGGCAACCCCGTCGGCCGACTCGGCACCGGACGCCCAGCAGGTAGGCCACCACAAGAAGGACGACCGCAACGACCCGCGCGAGACCAAGCGGCGGGAGCTCAAGCAGAAGGGTGTCGACCTGGTCGCCACCGGCAAGCGCGACGTGCAGACGCGTGGCGGGTCGAAGGCCGTCAAGGTCGGCGACAAGCAGTGGGTCGAGTACGGAACGCAGGAGACCGCCCAGCTGCTCACCTTCCTGGTCGGCTTCGGCAACACCGTCGACCCCCGCTTCCCGACCGCGCCCGCCGGACCCTCGGCCGGCCAGATCCCGCAGCCGGGTGCGGACGACAACAGCACCTACTGGAAGCCCGCCTTCGACCGCCAGCACTACCTCGACATGTTCTTCAACGGCATGCCCGAGCAGGACGGCGAGTCGTTCAAGGGCATCTACAAGGAGATGTCGAGCGGTCGCTTCGACCTCGAGGGCGACGTCAGCAACTGGGTGACCGTCCCCAACAACGAGGCGAGCTACGGCCAGACCGAGTCCAACCAGGACATGACGCGCTTCATCACCGACAGCGCGACCGCCTGGTACAACGCCCAGAAGGCGGCCGGCAAGAGCGACGCCGAGATCAAGGCCTACCTCCAGTCCTTCGACATCTGGGACCGCTTCGACTACGACAACGACGGCAACTTCAACGAGCCCGACGGCTACATCGACCACTTCCAGGCGATCCACGCCGGCGAGGGCGAGGAGGCCGGAGCCCCGGAGTGGGCGATCTGGTCGCACCGGTGGGCGGTCAACCCCAACGCCAACACCGGCCCGACCGGCGGCGCGAAGAAGGGCGGCATCCAGATCGCCAACACCGGCATCTGGATCCGTGACTACACGACGGAGCCGGAGAACGGCGGCCTGGGCGTCTTCGCGCACGAGTTCGGCCACGACCTCGGCCTCCCGGACTACTACGACACCTCGGGCGGCGAGAACGGCACCGGCTTCTGGAACCTGATGAGCTCCGGCTCGTGGATGAGCGACCCGGGCAACGCGATCGGCACCACCCCCAACCACATGGGCGCGACCGAGAAGCTCTTCCTGGGCTGGCTCGACTACGCCCAGGTCGCGGCCGGCCGGCGCGCCGAGGTCAAGCTGGGCCCGTCGTACCACGCGACGAAGAACGCCCAGGCCGTGCTCGTGAACCTGCCGCCCGGGCAGGAGAAGATCGACATGGGCGACGCGGCCTCGGGGTCGAAGTACTTCTACTCCGGCCAGGGCGACGACCGCACGGCCAGCGTGACCAGCCCGAGCTTCGCCGTCCCCGCGGGCGGCCAGCTCACCGCGAAGGTCAACTACAACATCGAGACCGACTGGGACTACGGGTACGCCGAGGTCTCGACCAACGGCGGCACCAGCTTCACGCCGCTGCACACGAACCTGTCGACGAACACCGACCCCAACAACCAGAACGACGGCGAGGGCATCACCGGCGACAGCGGTGACGCCTGGGTCGACCTGACGGCCGACCTGTCGGCGTACTCCGGTCAGACCGTCAAGGTGCGGTTCCGGATGGTCAACGACGCGGCGTTCCACGAGTTCGGGCTCAAGGTCGACGACATCGCGGTCGGCTCCGCGCTGACCACCGGTGTCGAGGACGACGCGCCGTCGTGGACCAAGGACGGGTTCCTCGTGGTGACGAACGGCAGCTACAACGTGCCGTACGAGCACTACTACCTGGCCGAGAACCGGCAGTACGCCGGCTACGACAGCACCCTCAAGAAGGGGCCGTACAACTTCGGCTGGCTCGCCACGTTGCCCGACAAGGTGGAGCACTTCCCGTACCAGAACGGCCTGCTGGTCTGGTACGCCAACTCGCTCTACTCCGACAACAACACCAGCCAGCACCCGGGCGGCGGCGAGGCACTGCCGGTCGACGCGCACGCCGCGGCGCTGACCTGGAGTGACGGCACCGTCGCCCGCAACCGGATCCAGTCCTACGACGCGACGTTCGGTCTCGAGAAGACCCCGGCGCTGAGCCTGCACCGGGAGGCTGCCACGGCCGGCGGCACCCAGCGCACGACGCTGGTGCAGAAGGCGCAGGCGGCCAAGAAGGTGTTCGACGACACCGACCCCTACGCCTACTACGACGAGGCCAACCCGCTCGGCAGCGTCATCGTCGGCGGCACCGGCACCACCATTCGGGTGATGTCGACGAACGACAAGAAGGGAATCATGACGATCCGCGTCAACTGATCGTCCCGCTCCACACGCTCCACCGGGGCCCGACGCCACGCGTCGGGCCCCGGCCACGTCTCGGAAGGAATCTCGATGAGGAAGCTGACCAGCGCGCTGGCGGTCGTCGCCCTCGTGGGCCTCGGACTCAGTGCGGGGAACGCCACGGGTGCACCGCCGCAGCACGCGAAGGCCCACCCGGCCAAGGCCCACCATGCGAAGTCCCACCACGGGAAGTCCCACCACCACGGAACGCCGAGCTACACCCCGCCGCCCATCGTGTGGGGCGACTGCCCGACCGCCAGCCTGCGCAACGCGGGCGCCACCTGCGGGATGCTCACCGTCCCGCTCGACTACGACCGGCCGGGCGGGCAGAAGATCCAGCTCGCGGTCTCGAAGATCGCCCACAAGACCTCCGACGCCGCCGCGCAGGGGCCGATGCTGGTCAACCCGGGTGGACCGGGCGGCTCCGGTCTCGGGCTGGCCCGCCTGGGCGCGTTCGTGCCCAACGGCGGCGGCGACCCCTACGACTGGATCGGCTTCGACCCCCGCGGTGTCGGCCGGAGCGTGCCGTCGCTGAGCTGCGACCCGGACTACTTCGCGCCAGGCCGCCCGGCGTACGTCCCGGACCACCGCGGCGTGCGCGAGTACTGGTGGGCCAAGTCCACGGCGTACGCCGACGACTGCGCGGCCGCCGGTGGCTCGCTGCTGCGGCACACCCACACGACCGACTGGGTGCGCGACATGGACACGATCCGCAAGGCGCTGGGCGCCTCGAAGATCAACTTCTACGGCTTCTCGTACGGCACCTACCTCGCGCAGGTCTACGCGACCATGTACCCCGACCGGGTGCGCAAGTTCGTGCTCGACGGCGTCGTCAACCCGACGGACGTCTGGTACGACGCCAACCTGGAGCAGGAGAAGCAGTTCGACAAGAACATCGACACGTTCTTCGACTGGATCGCCGACAACGACGCGGCGTACGGGCTCGGCACCGACGGTGACGCCGTGCGCGACATCTACTACGACACCCTCGACCAGCTGACGACCGACCCGGAGCCCGACTTCGGCGCGGCGGACTGGAACGACGTGTTCGTCGGTGCGGCCTACTACGTCTACGACTGGGACACCGTCGCCCACGTGCTGGTCGCGGCTGCCGACGGCGACCTCGGGCCGGCGAAGGACTACTACGGCGACCCGACCGGTCCGGGCTCGGACAACACCTACGCCAACTACCTCGCCGTCCAGTGCACCGACGCACCCTGGCCGTCGAAGTGGAAGACCTGGGAGAAGGACGCGTGGCGGATCAACTCGTACGCGCCGTTCCTGGCCTGGAACAACACCTGGTACAACACGCCCTGCCTCGACTGGGCGGCACCCTCGGCCAAGCCGGTGAACGTGACCGGCAAGCACGCGCCCTCGATGCTCCTGATCTCGGAGACCGAGGACGCGGCGACGCCGTACGCCGGCGCGCTCGAGGTGCGCAAGCGGTTCCCGCGCTCCGTCCTGATCGAGGGCGTGGGCGGGACGACGCACGCAGGGTCGCTCTCCGGGGTGGCCTGCACGGACGACCGGATCGCCGACTACCTGCTCACCGGCGCGCTGCCGGACCGGGTGCGCGGCAACCGCTCCGACGTGCAGTGCGAGCCGGTGCCGCCGCCGGACGCGACGGCACCCGCCGCCGCGGCACGCAGGTCGGTCACCGGTCAGGACCGGCTCGGCACGCTTCGTGACCTGATCACGAACGCACAGCTCAAGCGGTAGTCGTCGCCACCGCGTCGTGCTCGGCCTCCGCCTGGGGGCCGGGCACGACGTGCGTCGCGGCCTTGACGACCGGCACCAGCACCGAGACCACGGCCGCGGCCGTCGAGGTGATCGCGAGCAGCAGGAAGCCGTGGGTGTAGCCGGACTCGGTCGGCACGCCGATCGGCAGCAGGTTGCTGGTGACGACCGTGGCGATGACCGCGGACCCGATGGCGCCGCCGACCGTGCGGATGTTGGTGTTCATGCCGCTCGCGACACCGGTCTGGCTCTGCGGGACCGCGGCGACGACCAGGTTGGACATCGCGGCGAACGCGAGGCCGAAGGCCAGGCCGAGGATCGAGGTCTCGATGATCACCATCCAGAGCTCGCTGTGCGCGAACGCCATCCCGAAGGTGCCGACCGCGGTCAGGGTGGCGCCGACGACGAGCAGGGCCTTGGAGCCGAAGCGGGCGGCGAGCCGGCCCGCCGCGATGCCGCCGATGAAGGTCGCGACCGTCTGTGGCAGCAGCAGGAGTCCAGATTCGCTCACGCTGACGCCGAAGCCGTAGCCCGCCACCTCCGGGGTCTGCAGGAACTGCGGCACGAAGGCGAACATCGCGTACATGCCCATGCCGAAGAGCAGGGCGACCAGGTTGACGGTCCAGACGGTGGGGATCCGCATCATCTGCATGTCGATCAGCGGCTCCTTGCTGCGGGCCTCGGCGATGACCCAGACGGGCAGCATGACCGCGGCGACCACGAACAGGCCGATGACCTTGCCCGACGTCCAGCCCCAGTGGTGGCCCTGGCTGACGCCGACCAGCAAGGCGACCAGCCACGTCGACATGAGGAACGCCGTGGCGACGTTGATCCGACCCGGCGTGC
The DNA here is from genome assembly GCF_001425175.1 of Nocardioides sp. Root1257. Lineage (GTDB taxonomy): Bacteria > Actinomycetota > Actinomycetes > Propionibacteriales > Nocardioidaceae > Nocardioides. The sequence goes on from NZ_LMDV01000008.1 coordinate 901,360, forward strand.
GCTCCGGGGACTCGGGGACCCAGACCGCAGCGGCGATCGCGGCGAGGATGGTCATCGCCATCGGGATCCAGAACAGCCAGTGGTAGCTGAGTGCGTCGACCAGCGGGCCGGCGATCACGAGGCCGACGCCGCCGCCGACGGCGAGCAGCGCGGCCGCCATGCCGATCGCCGAGGCGACCTTCTCGCGGGGGAACTCGTCACGGATGATGCCGAAGGTCAGCGGCAGCACGCCGCCTCCGATGCCCTGGATGACCCGGGCGGCGATCAGCACGCCGATGGTGCCGGCGACCGCGGCCAGCAGCGAGCCGACGGCGAGCGCGCCGAGCGCGACGACGAGCATCCGCTCCTTGCCGACCTTGTCGCCGACGCGGCCGATGATCGGGGTGAAGATCGAGGCGGACACGAGGTACGCCGTCAGCACCCACGTGACGGTCGCCTGGTCGGTGTGGAGCGCGGCCTGGATGGTCGGCAGCACCGGGTTGACCATCGACTGGAGCAAGGAGAAGGACGCGACACCGACGCACAGCACCAGGAAGGTGAGGCGGTAGTCGGTACGGCGTTCGAGGGCGGACGTCATGCCGTAGGCAACCCCACGCCGGACTGGTTGATTCCGACAACCGTCGATGGATCTGTGTGACCTGGCTCGCGCCCGTAGCCTGGGCAGGCCATGACCGCGACCCTCTGCCACCACTTCGACGCCCGTCGGTGCCGCTCGTGCAGCTGGTTGGGACTTCCGTACGACGTGCAGCTGGAGGACAAGCAGCGCCAGGTCGCGGCGCTCGTCGGCACTGATCTGGCCTGGGAGGCACCGGTCGCGAGCGCCCAGCTGGGCTTCCGCAACAAGGCGAAGATGGTCGTCACCGGCACGGCCGACGAGCCGGTCCTCGGCATCCTCCGCGTTGATCGGGACGGGGCTGCCGGCGGCGGGGTCGACCTGCGGGACTGCCCGCTGCACACCCCGGGCATCCAGGCGGCCCTCCCGCTGCTGGCCGACTTCGTGCGCACGGCCGCGCTCACGCCGTACGACGTGCCGGCGCGACGCGGCGAGCTCAAGCACCTGCTGGTGACCGAGTCGCCCGACGGTGGGCTGATGGTGCGCTTCGTGCTGCGCTCGCAGGAGCCGGTCGCCCGGATCCGCAAGCACCTGGCGGGGCTGCAGGAGGCGCTGCCCGCGCTGGTCGTGGCGTCGGTCAACCTCCAGCCCGAGCACAAGGCGGTGCTCGAGGGCGAGCGCGAGATCGTGCTGACCGAGCGGGAGACGCTGCTGATGCGGGTCGCCGGTCTCGACCTGCACCTGCGGCCGCAGAGCTTCTTCCAGACCAACACCGCGATGGCCGCCGAGCTGTACGAGCGGGCCCGCGCCTGGACCGGTGAGCTGGCGGCGGCGTCGGTCTGGGACCTCTACTGCGGCGTCGGCGGCTTCGCACTGTCGCTGGCGCGGCCGGGCGTCGCCGTGACCGGCATCGAGGTCAGTCGCGAGGCGGTGGCCAGCGCGTCGCTCACCGCGGCCGAGGCAGGCCTGGCGGACGTGCGCTTCGAGGCCGGCGACGCGACGGCGTACGCCCTGGGTGCGGCGACGCCGCCCGACCTGGTGGTCGTGAACCCGCCGCGACGGGGGATCGGGCCGGACCTCAGCGGCTGGCTCGGGTCGTCGGACGTCGACCACGTCCTCTACTCGAGCTGCAACGCCGCGACGCTGGCGACGGACCTCGCCGCGATGCCGTCGCTGCGACCGGTGCGCGCCCAGCTGCTCGACATGTTCCCCAACACGAGCCACTACGAGGTGCTCGTGCTGCTGGAGCGTCGATGAGCGCCCGGGACCGGCTGGCGGAGGAGCGCCGGCGGGCGGTGTCGCGGCTGGCGGCGCTGCGTGCCGACCACCGTGGCTTCGTCGAGGCGTCGCGGGACACGAACGCCGACGACGAGCACGACCCCGAGGGCGCGACGATCGCCTTCGAGCGGGCGCAGGTCGGTGCGCTGGTGCGCCAGGCCGAGGAGCACCTGGCCGCCGTCGACGCCGCGCTCGCCCGCGTCGCCGCGCGGACCTACGGGGTGTGCACGACCTGCGGGACGATGATCCCGGAGGGCCGGCTCGAGGTCCGTCCGACGGCGGCGACCTGTGTCGCGTGCGCTACTTCGGCGGGAGGGCCGCGGCGTGGCTGAGTCCGATCTGCGCCCACCGCTCGACGTCCGCCGGCGTCGTCAGGCCCGGCGGATCGACCCGTAGCCAGCCGGCCATCGCCCGCTCGCGCATCACGAACTCGTCGGTGTGCGGCTCACCCAGCAGCTCCTCGGTGCGCTCGGGCGGCACCCGCAGCAGCAGCCCGCCGGTGCTGCTGGCCGCGACGGCCATGTTGCCGTGCACCAGGAAGGCCAGGCCGCCGAACATCTTCTTCTCGCTGATGCCCGGCAGGCCCGTCGTGATCTCGCGGAGCTCGTCGGCCAGCGCCTCGTCGTACGCCATGGATCGATGGTGACCCCTGGCGCCGACATCCGTCGAGGAGGAACCTCGGAGGATGAGCATGGGTGAGGTCAGCGGCACGTCCTTCACGCTCGGGACGGCCTTCCGGCCCGGGACCGTCGACGCGGACGCCGTGCACGCGATGGTGAGTGTCCTCGACGCCCAGGACGCGGCGCCGTCGATCGAGCGGCTGCGGGCCTGGGCGCTGGCCGCGGCCGACGTACGCCGGGGGGACGCCTGCGTCGACGTCGGCTCGGGCACCGGGACGATGACGCGGCGCCTGGCCCGGCTGGTGGGCCCGGACGGGCGGGTGCTGGGCATCGAGCCCAACGGGATGCTGCGCCGGGTCGCGGAGGAGCGGTGCGCGGCGGCGGGGATCGACGTGGAGTTCTGCCAGGGGCTCGCGACCGAGCTGCCGCTGCCCGACGCGAGCGTCGACGTGGTCTGGTGCGAGCGGGTGCTCCAGCACGTGCCCGACGCGCAGGCGGCCGTCACCGAGATCGCCCGGGTGCTGCGGCCCGGTGGCCGGGCGCTGCTGCTCGACTCCGACCACGCGTCGCGCGTCGAGTCGGACATCGACCCGGCCGTCGGTCGCGTGATGCTCGACGCGTTCATGTCCCAGGTCGCGAACCCGACCGCAGCGCGCCACCTGCCCCGGCAGGCGATCACGGCCGGCCTGGAGGTCGATCCCGACGTCGGCTCGTCGGCGCTGGTCTACCCGCAGGAGGTGCTGATGGGGTCGCAGATGGCGCGGCTCGCTGCCGAGCAGGCCGTCGCCGACGGGACCCTGTCCCGCGAGCAGGCCGAGGAGGCGCTGCGCAGCCAATCGGCGGCGGCCGAGGCGGGCTGGGCGTTCTCGGCGGTCACCGTCTTCGGCTTCGTGTGCCGCAAGCCCTGACATCGCGCGTTCCTCACCCGTTTCGTGTGACCGGCCGGCAGTGATCGCTTGCCACGGTTGAGTGCCAACCGACACGAGGAGCAGCCTCCATGCCGATTGACGCTCGATCCCGGGTCGAGGACCTGCGCGTCCCCGCTGAGCATCGTCTGCTCGGCCTGGACAAGCGGTCCTTCCCCTACGCGCTCTTCGTCGTCGGGGTCTTCATCCTCGCGACGGTCGTGATCCCGCGCATCGACAAGGCGATCGACTGGGACGACCCGGTGCGGGCGGGCGACCAGCTGGCGTTGCCCGCGGGCATCGTCCTGACCCCGGCTGTCGGCTGGCAGGTCGAGAGCGGCCAGCGGGTGGCGGACGACCCCGAGGTCGGCAAGACGGCCCAGATCGTCCTGGTCGACGACGGCGTCACCTTCGCGGTCTCGGCCGACGCCTTCGACGGTACGCCGGCCGAGCTGATCGACCAGGTCGACAAGGTCACCAGCGGCACGAGCGATCCGTCCTTCGAGGTCTCGGGCGACCCGTCGACCGTGACCACGACGGCTGGGAACGTCGGCGTCATCCAGGGTTACAGCAGCGTGCGCGGCGACGGCGTGGTCGCAGCCTTCGTCATCGACGGCACCGGCCTGAAGATCACGGCGTACGGGCCTCCGGCCGAGCTGGCCGACGCGAACGAGGAGATCGACGCGATGATCGCCAGCATCGGCGTCCCGGACGGGAGGCCGTGATGACCAGCCAGACGATCGACCCACGGACGGTCCAGGCGGAGGCGCTCGAGCTCTCGGCCTGGGGTGAGCGCTTCCGGTTCGTGCAGCCGCACAACCTGTGCTTCTGGGTCTACCTGTGGCTGAGCGGGGTCGGGATCTTCCAGGCCTGGTCCTTCTTCGACCCCGAGATCGGCTTCTACGCCGACGCGTTCGCGATCTCGGCCGTGCTGTGCACGCTCTTCGGCGCCGCGTGGTGGGCGTGGCTCCGCCACATCGACCGCTGGGAGCGGCAGCCGGTCGGACTCGTCGTCGCCGGTGTCGTCTGGGGCGCGATCGCGGCCACCTTCGGCTTCGCGATGACGGTCAACACCGCCATGCTCAGCATCTACGCCAAGCTGTTCGGCCAGGACTGGGCGACCAGCTGGGCCGCCGGCGCCACCGCCCCCTTCACGGAGGAGGCGGCCAAGCTCTGCGGGTTCGTCCTCCTGATGGGTCTCGCTCCGCGCCTGGTGCGGACGGCCAACGACGGCCTCGTGATCGGTGCCTTCATCGGGCTCGGCTTCGCCGCCTTCGAGGACTTCCTGTATGCCGCCAACTCGGCCAGCGACGCCTTCGGGACCGATCCGGTCGTGCACGCCGTGCAGATCTCCTTCACCCGCTTCGGCGTCGGCTTCATCTCGCACCCGCTCTTCAGTGCGCTGGTCTGCAGTGGTGCCGTCTACGTGATCGGCACCGCAGCCCAGCCGCGCCGCGTGCTCCGCGGGCTCGGGTTCATCCTCGCGGGGATGTTCCTCCACTTCACCTGGGACGACGCCGGCGGTCTGGGGCAGGGCAACGGCCTGCTGCTGCTGGCGGTGATGGCCCTCTCCGCTGCGACCGGGTTCACGATCCTGGCCGTGGCCTTCCGTGCGGCCGGGCCCCGGGAGCACCAGTTCGTCCGGGACATCCTGGCTCCCGAGATCGCGGCGGGGACCGTCACGTCCGAGGAGGTCGAGGCGGTCGTCGACAGGGTCGAGCGCAAGCGCTTCACGAAGGCCGCCCCCAGCCATCGCGCCAAGAAGGCGCGCAAGCACCTGCGACGCGCGATCCTCGACCTCACCCACGACGTGGCCGAGGCGGACGGTGCCGACACGCCGAAGGTCCAGCACGCCCGGGCCGAGGTGGCACGTATCAGGACGCTCGCGGCAGGCTCCTGAGCGACATGCAGACCACCGCGGACCGACGTCACGCCTGGCGCACCCTCTCCCTCGCCGAGAAGCAGCGCCGGCTCGCCGGGTTGCGCCAGCGTCAGCAGCAGCAGGTCGCTCGCGACGTGCGGGTGCTGACAGACTTGGCCCATGGAGCAACGACGCCTCGGTAGGACTGACCACGACGTCTCGGTGATCGGGCTCGGCACCTGGCAGCTCGGCGCCGACTGGGGTGACGTCTCCGAAGGCGACGCCCTGGCCGTGCTCGAGGCCTCGGTCGAGGCCGGCGTGACCTTCTTCGACACCGCCGACGTGTACGGCGACGGGCGCAGCGAGCAGGTCATCGGGAAGTTCCTCACGACCACTCGCTCATCGGGGGCGAGCATCACGGTCGCGACCAAGATGGGCCGCCGGCTGGACCAGGTGCCCGAGAACTACTCGCTCGACAACTTCCGCGCCTGGACCGACCGGTCGCGGCGCAACCTCGGTGTCGACGCCCTCGACCTGGTGCAGCTGCACTGCCCACCGAGCGCGACCGTCGACGCGGACGCGACGTACGACGCCCTCGACACGCTGGTCGCGGAGGGCGCGATCGCGGCGTACGGGCTGAGCGTCGAGACCTGCGACCAGGCGCTGTCCGCGATCGCGCGACCGCACGTCGCGTCGATCCAGATCATCCTCAACGCGTTCCGGCTCAAGCCGCTCGACGCGGTGCTGCCGGCGGCGCAGGAGGCCGGGGTCGCGATCATCGCGCGGGTGCCGCTGGCCTCCGGGCTGCTGTCGGGCAAGTACGACGAGCACACCACCTTCGCCGCCGACGACCACCGCGCCTACAACCGCGACGGCAGTGCGTTCGACGTGGGCGAGACGTTCTCGGGGGTGGACTACGCGACCGGGGTGCGGGCGGCCCGCGAGTTCGTGGAGCTCATCGACGAGGCCGGGCCCACCGGGCTCAGCCCCGCCGAGGTCGCGCTGGCCTGGGCGTGGCAGCAGCCGGGTGTCACCACGGTGATCCCGGGTGCCCGCAACGGCGGCCAGGCGCGGGCCAACGCCGCCGCCGGCGACGCCGACCCGCTGCCGGAGCCGCTGCTCGAGGGCGTCCGCCGCATCTACGACGAGCACTTCCGAGCAGCGGTCCACGGTCGCTGGTAGGGGACGTTCCAGCGACCGTGGATCACGGATCAGGCCAGCTGCTTGCGCAGTCGCGCGTGCCGCTGGAAGCGGCGCTGGCGGCGACGCAGGTCGCTGCGCCGTCCGCGGACCGCGCCGTACTGGTCCACGTCGAGGGCGGCGAGCATCAGGGCGGCAGTCGGGTCGGCGATCGAGATCGAGGCGATCATCGTCATCACTCCTTGGTGTGTCAGTGACCCCAAGGTGCTCGTCTGAGGCACCTCGCCACATCGGACGTACGGCGTAGATCACGCCCGCACGCCCCGACCCAGGTACCTCAGAGCGACCCGCGGGGTTGAGTCATATACCCCCAGGGGGTACCTTGGCCGGGTGAGCGAGACACAGACCGAGTCGACCCTCGACATCGAGGGCATGACCTGCGCCTCCTGCGTCAACCGCGTCACGAAGGCGCTGACGAAGGTCGACGGCGTGGTCGACGCCTCCGTCAACCTGGCCACCGAGAGTGCCGCCGTCACCTACGACCCGCGGGCCGTCGACGCGGCCGCGCTGACCGCCGCCGTCGAGAAGGCGGGGTACGCCGGGACCCTGCGCCGGCAGGTGCGACCCGACGCGCCCACCGAGGCGCCGGTCGACCCGATCGCGGCGCTCGACGCCCGCCGGGACACCGAGATCGCGAAGCTGCGTCGCCGTTGGCAGGTCGCGCTCGTGACCGGCCTGGCGTTCATGGCGGTCATGTACCTGCCGCTCTACATCGACACCATGGACTGGCTGATGCCGCTGCTGCTCGTGGTGGCGACGGTGGTCCAGTTCTGGGCCGGCCAGGACATCTACCGCCAGGCCTGGGTCAACCTGCAGCACCGCACGACGAGCATGGACACGCTGGTCGCGCTCGGCACCGGCGTCGCCTACGGGTACGGCGCGTTCGTGACCCTGTGGCCCGGCCTGGCCGAGCGGTGGGGGCTGCCGCTGCACCTCTACTTCGAGAGCGCCCTGATCGTCGTCGCACTGATCCTGATGGGGCGCTGGCTGGAGCTGAAGGCGAAGAAGCGCACGGCGTCGTCGCTGCGCGCGCTGGTCGACCTCGCCCCGGCGACCGCACGGGTCGTCCTCGGCGACTCGGAGGTCGACGTACCTCTCGAGCAGGTCGCGGTCGGCGACCTGGTGCGGGTGCGGCCGGGGGAGAAGGTGCCGATCGACGGCGTCGTCACCGACGGCCGGTCGGCGATCGACGAGTCGATGCTGACCGGCGAGAGCGTGCCCGTCGACAAGACCGTCGGCGCCACGGTCATCGGGGCCACGGTCAACACCACCGGGTCCCTCGTCGTGCGCACCACCGCCGTCGGCGCCGACAGCACGCTGGCCCAGATCGTGCGCCTGGTCGAGGAGGCCCAGGCATCGGCGCCGCCGATGCAGCGGCTCGCCGACCGCGTCTCCGCGTGGTTCGTGCCGGCAGTGCTGCTCGTCGCGCTCGTGACGTTCCTGGCCTGGCTGGCCTTCGGGCCCGAGGGGCAGCGCCTGACCCTGGCGATCGGTACGACGGTCGCGGTGCTGATCATCGCCTGCCCCTGCGCGCTCGGGCTGGCGACGCCGACCGCGGTCATGGTGGGCACCGGTCGCGCGGCCGAGCTGGGCATCCTGATCGGCGACGGGCTGGCGCTCGAGACCGCCCGCCGGATCACCGCGCTCGTGCTCGACAAGACCGGCACGATCACCCGCGGACGACCCACGCTGGTGGGCGTCACCGCCGTCGGCGGCTGGCACCCCGACGACCTGCTCGTGCTGGTCGCGGCGGCCGAGGTCGGCAGCGAGCACCCCGTCGGCGAGGCCGTCGTGCGTGGCGCCCGCGACCGTGGCCTCGACCTGCCGAGCGTCTCGGGCTTCGACTCGACCCCGGGTCACGGCGTCGTGGCCGAGGTCGACGGGCGCACCGTGGTCGTCGGCAACTCGGCCCACCTGGCCGCCCACGGCGTCGACACCGGGGAGGCCGGCATCCTGGTCGCGGTGGACGGTGCGTACGCCGGCAGCGTCGAGGTGGCGGACACCGTCAAGCCGACCTCCGCCGCCGCGGTCGCCGCCCTGAAGGACCTCGGGCTCGAGGTCTGGATGGTGACCGGCGACCACGAGAGCACGGCCAGCACGGTCGCGGCCGAGGTCGGGATCGACCACGTGCTCGCCGACGTACGCCCCGCCGACAAGGCCGCCCGGGTCGCCGAGCTGCAGGCCGCCGGGCACGTCGTGGCGATGGTGGGCGACGGCGTCAACGACGCCCCGGCGCTGGCCCGGGCCGACCTCGGCATCGCGATCGGGACGGGGACCGACGTCGCCGTGGCCGCCTCCGACGTCACTCTCGTCGGCGGGGACCTGGGCGGCGTCGTCTCCGCGATCGAGCTCTCCCGGCGCACCGTCACGACGATCAAGCAGGGCCTGGTCTGGGCGTTCGCCTACAACGTGCTGCTGGTCCCCGTCGCCGCCGGCGCCCTCTACTGGTGGGACGGACTGCTCCTCGACCCGGTGCTCGCAGGGGCCGCGATGGCGATGAGCTCGGTCAGCGTCGTCACCAACGCGCTGCGGCTGCGCCGGCCCTCGCGGGGACGGATCGCGGACGGCGCCTACCTGGCCGGCATCGCGGTGCTGGCGATCGCCGTCGGGGTCGGCTTCACCTGGCTCAGCCGCACCGACCAGGCCGAGCGCGGCATGAACGGCGTACTCGCCTTCCAGGAGGGCATGGGCATGCCGATGCACCCGCAGATGAGCGTGCTCGAGGAGACGGACATCCCGCCGGTGACCGCGCGCGACGCCGGCCTCACCCTGTCGTACGACGTGCCCGCCGACGCGCGTCCGGGCGAGCCGACGAAGGTCCGGGTCACGGTGACCGGTGGCGACCTGGTCCGCACCCACCAGGTCTGGATGCACCTGATCGTCACGCGGTCCGATCTCGGCACGTTCGCGCACCTGCACCCGGAGCCGACGGGACAGCCCGGAGTCTTCGAGACCGAGATGACCTTCCCGACCGCGGGCACCTACGCGCTGCACGCCGAGGTCCGCGAGCAGGGCCAGCTGGCCGACGTGCTCGACGAGCACGACGTGACGGTGGCCGGCTCGGCCCCGGCCGCGGTGGCGGTGCCGACCGGCGACGTGCGCAGCGCCACGGTCGACGGCGTCCGGATCACGCTCGACGGCGACGCCCGGGTCGGCGACACCAGCGACCTCACCCTGCACGGTCCCGACGACCTGCAGCCCTACCTCGGTGCGGCCGGGCACGTCGTGGTGATGCGCGCGGACGGCGAGGACTTCCAGCACCGGCACGCGGAGACCTACGACGACCGCGGACGACCGGTGCAGGCGCTGCCGGGCACGACGTTCGGGCCGGACCTGGACCTGCACGTGCGCTTCGACGTACCCGGTGCCTACCGGCTGTGGGCGCAGCTGCGGCTGGCCGACGGGAGCGTGGTCACGGCGCCGTTCGTGGTGCACGCCCGATAGGAACGACTCAGAGGCGGTCGAGCAGCTTGCGCTTGGCCTCGTCGAACTCGGCGGGGCTCAGCACGCCGGCGTCGCGCAGGCGGGCGAGCCGCTCGAGCTCCTCGAGCGGCGTCGGCGCGTGCCCCTCGGCGGGCGGCTCGTCGGGGGCGGGCTCGGCGCGCGCCACCAGGGTGCGCAGCGCGTCGGCCATCGGCCGGACGTCGGCCTTCGGGATCCGGGAGAAGACCAGCCGGTCCTCGCCGATCGAGACGGTGAGGTAGCCGGTCATCAGGCCGACCTGCTCCTCGACCTGGGTGATCCGGTGGAACGGCACGTCGTGGCGCGGCACGGCCTCGTCGCCGATCCGGACGACGAGCCTCTCGTCGGTGAGCTCCAGGTGGGCCGGCATGCCGTCCAGGCTGCCGGTCGCCGTACGACTCTCCTCGTCCACGTCCGAAGCCTACGGCTACTCTTGGAGGCGATGAGCGAGCCGGAGTACTGCGACCTGTGTGACCTCCCGCGGAGCACCTGCATCCACGGCAACCCCCCGCCCCCGCCTCCCCCCGCTGCCTCCCGCGCGAGCACGCCGCGGGCGACGCCGGTGACCCGCCGCAAGGTGGCCCCGACGAGCGAGCCGGCCCGCGCCGTACCCCGCAAGTGGACGCCGCCGGACGCCTTCAGGCTCGTGATCCTCGAGGTGCTCGGGGAGCACGGCGGCAGCCTCGACCAGGACGACCTCTTCGAGGCGCTCGAGACGGCGATGGGGGAGCGGCTGACCACGGCCGACCACGACAAGACCCCCGAGGGCGAGCTGCGCTGGCGCTACGCCGCCCGCCGGGCCCGCCAGGCGCTGGTCTCCGAGGGCGTGATGACCAAGGGTCAGCCGGGCGTCTGGTCCCTGGCCTGATCCCTGGCCTCGAGCCCGCGCTCCGGCTGTAACGCCGGGTTATGTGCTGTTCCCACGGTGTTGCAACCGGGTGGGAACAGTCTGTAACCCGGCGTTACAGCTGACGGCGCCGGCCTCACGGGACGACCGAGGAGCCCTCCGGGAGCGGTTGGCGGCCGGTGAGGGCGAGCAGCACGTCGACGCCGAGCCCCTGTCGCAGGGCGCTGGCGCTGGCGAGGGCCAGGGTGTCGGCCAGGGCATCGGTCGGCGGCGCGAAGTCGAGGCCCGTGGCGCGGGCGATGTCGAGGCAGTGCACGGTCAGCTCGAAGGTGCGCGTCGGCAGGTAGTCGCTCACGCGCATCCCGCCGCCCGCGGTCGTGACCACCGCGTCCTCGCCCTCCAGCATGTCGAGGGCGAGCAGCGCCTCCTCGCGCTGGCCGCGCAGCGCCGCCACCGGGTCAGCGCCCAGGGCAACGCCCGCCTCGATGCCGCGCTGGTGGATCGCGTCGCGCGCCGCCCCGTGGGCCAGCAGGCTCACGACGGCGAAGTAGTCGGCCGCGTCCTCGGTCTCGACCGCCTCGGCCCGGGTGGTCAGGTACGTCGCCACGGTGACCAGCGAGCGCCCGGTGTGCCCGATCAGCGCGCGCAGGTCCCAGGTGCCGAGGCCCGCCTCGGCGTACCTCTCGAGCGGCACCCGGGCGGCCAGGTCGAGGAAGGCGTCGACCGCCAGCTCGTACGTCGCGCGGGTCTCCTGAAGTCGGGTCATGCCTCCATCGTCGGGGTAGTCCCTGACGGAACGGCCCGGTTTCTCGCTCAGCGAGAGCCATTCCGTCAGGGACTACCCCGGAGCCGCGGCCGAAGGTAAAGCCTGAAAGTCGTAGGTGTGACGGCGGTAACACCCGGGTATGGAGGTCCTGTAACCGGTTTCATCACTCGGGAGGTGACGAACGGATGCGGGCTACGATCCGCGATGTCGCACGTGAGGCGGGCGTCTCGATCGCCACGGTCTCGCGGGTGATGCGCGACTCCGCCGCCGTCCGGCCGGCCACCCGCGACCGGGTCCGGGCCGCGGCGGACGCGCTCGAGTTCGTGCCGAGCCAGCTCGGCCGCCAGCTCGCGGAGCGCCGCCACGCCGCCAACGGCATCGTCTTCCCGGACCTGTCGGGTCCCTACTACGCCGAGGTCGTGCTCGGCTACGAGACCGTCGCCGCCGAGCTCGGCCGGTCCGTCCTCATCCTCTCGACGCGCGGCCGCGACGACGCGGACGACGCCGTCCACGCGATGGCCGAGCGCTGCGACGGGTTGGTGATCCTCGGCCGCACCGTCTCCGACGCCAGCGTCGAGCGGCTCGCCGCCCGCGGCGCCAACGTCGTGCTCGTCGCCCGCCCGCCCGTCGGCGGTGTCGACTCCGTCAACGCGGAGAGCCGCACCAGCGCTCGCGCGCTCACCCAGCACCTCCTGGACCTCGGCGCCCGCCGCCTGGTCTTCGTCGGGGACCCCTCGACCTCCCCCGACGTGGCCGAGCGCTTCGCCGGGGTCCAGGAGGTATCACAGGAGGTTGAGCTCCACCACGTCGACGACCTCGACGAGACCGCGGGCGCGCACCTTGTCGGTGACTACCTGACCCGCGCCCTGCCCGACGCCTTCGTCTGCGCCAACGACGAGCTGGCGCTGGGCATGCTCGGCCGGCTCCAGGCCGCCGGCGTCGACATCCCCGGCCGGGTCAAGGTGACCGGCTGGGACGACGTGATGGCCGCGCGGTACGCCGGCCTCACCACCGTGCGCCAGCCGATGCGCGAGCTCGGCGCCACCGCCGCCCGGCTCCTCGACGAGCTCATCTCGGGCAGCCGCACGCAGCCACGTCACGACGAGCTCCCCACGGAGCTCGTGATCCGCCGCACCACCACCCTCGGGAAGGAACCACTTTCATGAAGCGCACCACCGCCACCATCGCCGGACTCGCCGTCGCCGGCCTGCTCCTGACCTCCTGCGGACGCAGCGACGACGCGGGCGCCGGAGGTGAGGCGCAGAGCACCGCGATCGCCGACGGCAAGGCGAAGGGCACCATCGAGGTCTGGGCGATGGGCACCGAGGGGGAGAAGCTCGGCGACTTCGTCGACGCGTTCGAGGACGCCAACCCCGACGCCGACGTGAAGGTCACGGCGGTGCCGTGGGAGTCGGCGCACGACAAGATCTCCACCGCCATCGCGGCCGGCAAGGGCCCCGACGTGAGCCTGATCGGCACCACCTGGATGGGCGAGTTCGCCGAGGCCGGCGGGCTGATGCCGACGCCCGAGGGCCTCGTCGACGAGGCGGACTACTTCCCGGGCGCCTGGCAGTCGACCGAGGTCGGCGGCACGTCGTACGGCGTGCCGTGGTACGTCGAGACCCGCGTGCTCTTCTACCGCAAGGACCTCGCGAAGAAGGCCGGCTGGGCCGAGGCGCCGACGAGCTGGGACGACCTCAAGAAGTTCGCCGAGGACCTGAAGTCCAAGGGCGGCGCCAAGTACGGCCTCAACCTCCAGCCCGGCCAGACCGGCTCCTGGCAGAGCTACCTGCCGTTCGCGTGGTCGGACGGCGCGACGCTCACCAACGACGACGGCACCGAGTACACGATCGACTCGCCCGAGATGGCCGAGGCGCTCGACTACTACACGTCGTACTTCGACGACGGCCTCTCGATGACCCGCACGCTCGACCCGGGCGAGCTCGAGGGCGGCTTCGCCGACGGGAGCATCGGCTCGTTCATCTCCGGGCCGTGGCACACCGGCCTGGTCGAGGACGCCGGTCTCGATGACAGCCAGTACGCCGTGGCACCGCTGCCCGGCAAGGACGACGGCATGGGTACGTCGTTCGTCGGTGGTGGCGACCTCGCCGTCTTCAAGGACACCGACAACGCCGACGGGGCCTGGAAGTTCGTGCAGTGGCTGAGCCAGCCCGACGTCCAGCAGGACTTCTACGACGAGGTCGGCGACCTGCCGTCCGTCCAGTCCGCCTGGGACACCGGCGAGCTCTCGACCGACCCGCAGCTGAAGGTCTTCGGTGAGCAGCTCAAGGAGGCGCAGTCGCCGCCGGCCGTCCCGACCTGGGAGCAGGTCGCGGCCTCGATCGACGGGCTCGTCGAGCAGGCCTCGCGCGGCGACCTCTCCGGTGAGGACGCGGTGAAGCAGATGCAGTCGGACGCGCAGTCGATCGGCACCGGGCTCTGACATGTCCGCATCGACAGGTGTCGTGGATCCGACCCGGCGCGGCCAGGCCGTCGCCGGGTGGATCCTCGCGTCGCCGTTCGTGGTGCTCTTCCTGGTGTTCACCGCGGGCCCCGTGCTCGCCAGCCTCGGGATGAGCTTCACCGACATGCGCAGCACCGACCTGCGCTCGCCGTTCGCGGTGCAGTTCGTCGGGCTCGACAACTACGTCGACCTGGTGCAGGACCCGCTGTTCCGCAAGGTCACGCTCAACACGCTGCTCTACCTGGTGCTCGGGGTCCCGCTGACGATGGGCGTGGCGCTCGCCGTCGCGGTCGGCCTCAACGGGCTGAGCCGTTCCCGCGGCTTCTTCCGGGTCGGCTTCTACCTGCCGGTGGTGACCAGCATCGTCGCGGTCTCGGTGGTGTGGAAGTACATCCTGCGCGACGAGGGCGGCCTCCTGAACGCCGCGCTCGGCTGGGTCGGGATCAACGGGCCGGCCTGGCTCGACTCCACCTCCACGGCCCTGCCGTCGCTGGTGGTGATGGCTGCCTGGCGCAACTTCGGCACGCTGATGGTGATCTTCCTGGCCGGCCTCCAGACGGTGCCGCGCGAGCAGGTCGAGGCCGCCGAGGTCGACGGCGCGTCGGCCTGGAGCCGCTTCCGCTTCATCACCCTGCCGGCGCTGCGGCCGGTGCTGCTGTTCGGCGCGGTCATCACCGGCATCGGCTACCTCCAGTTCTTCGAGGAGGCCTTCGTGATGACCAAGGGCGGACCGCTGGACTCCACCCGGTCGGTCACCTTCTTCACGTTCGACCAGTTCGGCTACGGCAACTACGGGTACGCCGCCGCCGCCAGCTACCTGCTGTTCCTGGCGATCGTGCTCCTCACCTTCTTCCAGTTCCGCCTGCTGCGGACCAAGGACTGATCGCCATGACACAGACACTCGAGAAGCCCGCGGGCACGGCCACCCCGGTCGACACCAAGCCGCCCAAGCAGCGGCGCAACGCCGACGGCATCCGTACGCCGGGCTGGCTGTACGTCGTGATGGCGGTCGGCCTCTTCGTGGTGGTGGTCCCGTTCCTCTGGATGATCGTGTCGTCCTTCAAGCCGGAGTCCGAGGTGCGCGCGATCCCGCCGACCTGGTGGCCGCACGAGGTGACGACGGAGAACTACGACCAGCTCTTCACCCGGCTCGACTTCCCGACGTACTTCCTGAACTCGGCGATCGTCGCGCTGGCGGTGACGCTCGGCAACGTCGTCTTCTGCTCGATGCTGGGCTACGCCCTGGCGAAGCTGGAGTTCCCGGGCAAGCGGCTGCTCTTCATCCTCGTCCTGGGCACCCTGATGGTGCCGGGCGTGGTGACCTTCGTGCCGCTCTTCGTGCTGACCACCAACCTCGGGCTCACCAACACGCTGCCCGGCATGATCCTGCCGTTCCTGGCCGGCCCGTTCGGCGTGTTCCTGATGCGGCAGTACATCCTCGGCCTGCCCGACGAGCTGATCCAGGCCGCCCGCGTCGACGGCGCCGGCGAGCTGACGATCTTCGCGCGGGTGATCATGCCGCTCTGCGGCCCGGCCGTCGCGACCCTCGGGGTGCTGACGTTCCTGACCTCGTGGAACAACTTCCTGTGGCCGCTGGTGGTGGCCACTTCGGAGGACAAGTACACGCTGCCCGTCGCGCTCGCGCTGTACGCCGTCGGCCAGAACGCCACCCAGTACGGCCTGCTGCTCGCCGGCTCGGTCGTCGTCGTCATCCCCGTGCTCGTCGTCTTCCTGCTCCTGCAGCGCTACATCATGCAGGGCGTCGCCATGACCGGCATCAAGTAACCCACCCCGTCAAGGAGATCCCATGCGCAACTCGGTGCGCACCGTCCTGGTCGCGCTGCTCGCGACCGTCCTGCTCGTCCCCGCCACCGCCGCCCGGGCGGACCTGGAGACCGAACGCCGCGGTCACGACCGCACCCTGGAGAGATACGCCGCGGACACCTGGCGCTCCGTGGCGGCGATGGTGGTGCCCCGGACCGGGCTGCCCGCCGACAACGTGGGCGGCGGTCTGTCGCCCGGCTCGCGGGCGGCGTACACGTCCCCGACCAACATCGGGGCCTACCTGTGGAGCACCGTCGTCGCCCGCGACGTCGGTCTGATCAGCGACCGCGCCGCGCACCGCCGGCTGGCGCGGACCGTCCACACGGTCGCCGGGCTCGAGCGGCACGACGCGTCCGGCATGTTCTACAACTGGTACAGCCCGACGACGGGGGAGAAGTTGCTGACCTTCCCCACCGACGGCAGCACGATCAAGCCGTTCCTCTCCAGCGTCGACAACGGCTGGCTGGCCACCGCACTCCTGCTCGTCTCGCGCGCCGACCCCAGCCTGCGGTCGCAGGCGAACGCGATCCGCGACGGCATGGACTTCGGCTGCTACTACAACCCCGCCGAGGGCAACGGCGGCCCGACCCCGGGCGGTCAGATCCGCGGCGGGTTCTGGGACCAGGACCCGCAGGACCCGGCCGCCGTCACCGGCGACTACTGCGGGATGGGCGCCGACGTCTGGTACACCGGCCACCACTACGGCGCCTTCAACACCGAGCCGCGGATGGCGTCCTACCTCGGCATCGCGAGCGGCCAGATCCCGGCGAAGCACTACTTCGGGACGTTCCGGACCTTCCCCAACGACACGTGCGACTGGTCGTGGACCGAGACCAAGCCCGTCGGCCAGTGGCGCACCTACTCGGTCGGTGGCGAGGACATGGACGTCTTCGAGGGCGCGCTGCCCTACCGCGGCACGAACATCGTGCCGACCTGGGGCGGCAGCATGTTCGAGGCGCTGATGGTGCCGCTCTTCGTGCCCGAGGAGACCTGGGGCCCGCGGTCCTGGGGCCGCAACCACCCGGCCTACGTGCGCGGCCAGATCGAGCACGGGCTGCGGGAGGCGAAGTACGGCTACTGGGGCTTCTCGCCGTCCAACAACCCGGCCGGCGGCTACCGCGAGTACGGCGTCGACCAGCTGGGGCTGGACGGTCCCGGCTACACATCGGACCAGGAGCGCACCACGGTCGACCAGCCGTTCGACGGCTGCCGCGCGGGCTCGCCCGCGCCGACGTCGTACGGCGACGGCGTGGTGACCCCGCACGCCTCCTTCCTCGCGCTGCGCTACGCGCCGAAGGCGGCGCTGCAGAACCTGGCCAAGCTGGCCCGGCACTTCGACGCCTACGGCAAGGGCGGCTTCTACGACGCCGTGGCCGTGCGCAGCGGGCAGGTCTCGAAGCACTACCTCTCGCTCGACCAGGGCATGGTGATGGCCGCGCTCGGGAACGCGTTGGCCGACGACGACATGCGGCGCTACGTCGCGAAGGGCGCGCTCGAGCAGAGCCTGCGCCCGCTGATGAAGCAGGAGGTCTTCGCCCGATGACGGACGCACGCACCGATTGGAACTCCCGCATCGGGATCCGCACCGGCGTCTCCTTCGCCGGCAACGCCCCGGAGCTGGTCGCACCCGACGGCCTGGTCGCCGTCGCCGGCGGCGCGCAGGTGACCCTGGACTGGAAGCCGGTCGACGGTGCGGTGGGCTACCAGGTCCACGTCGCCGAGAGCGCCGACGGCCCGTGGTCCGAGCTGGACCACGCCGGCCGCGACGTGCTCGCGGTCCCGCACCCGCCGTACGTCGACACGACCGGGACGCCGGGCGAGGAGCGGTGGTACGCCGTCGCGTCGCTCTCCGACGTCCACGTCGAGGGCGCGCTGTCGGCGCCGGTCTCGGCCGTGCCGCTCGCGTCCGCCGGCACCGTGACGGTGTCGGTGGACACCGGCTCCGACCTCGGCGAGCTGGACCGCCCGTGGCGACCGATGATCGGCTCGGAGCACCTCTCCCACGCGCTGTCGACGGACACGACCGGCGGCCGCGTGGTCGGCGAGGAGCTGTCGACGGCGCTGCGCGCGGCGCACGAGGAGCTCGGCGTCACCCACGTGCGGGCGCACGGCATCCTCTGCGACGACCTCGCGGTCTACCGCGAGGTGGACGACGAGCCGGTCCACGACTTCACGGGCGTGGACCGGGTCTACGACCACATCCGCTCGCTCGGGCTCTACCCGGTCGTCGAGGTGTCCTTCATGCCGCACGACCTCGCGAGCGACCCGTCCAAGACGGTCTTCGACTACGACGCGATCGTCTCGCCGCCCAAGGACTGGGGCCGCTGGCACGACCTGGTGCGCGACCTGACGGCCCACCTCGTCGAGCGGTACGGCGACGAGGTCGTCGAGCACTGGTCGTTCGAGGTCTGGAACGAGGCCAACCTGGAGGTGTTCTGGTCGGGCACGCCCGAGGAGTACCTCCGGCTCTACGACGTGACGGTGGCCGCCGTCCGCGCGGTCGACGACCGGCTGGTCGTCGGCGGTCCCTCGTCGGCCGCGGCCGGCTGGGTCGAGGAGCTGCTCGCCCACGCCGAGGAGACCGGCGTACCGGTCGACTTCGTCTCGACGCACACCTATGGCTCGCCGCCGCTGGACTTCCGGCCGACGCTCGCGCGCTACGGCCGGGAGGGGACGCCCATCTGGTGGACCGAGTGGGGGGTGACGCCGACGCACTTCAACGAGGTGAGCGACGCGGTCTTCGCCGGGACCTTCCTGCTGCGCGGGATGGCGTCGTCGATGGGCCGGATCGAGGCGCTCTCCTACTGGGTCGTCTCCGACCACTTCGAGGAGCTCGGCCGACCGCCGGCGCTGCTGCACGGCGGCTTCGGGCTGCGCACGGTCGGCGAGCTGCGCAAGCCGCGGTGGTGGGCGCTCGCGATGCTGGAGCGGCTCGGCCCGCGGCGGCTCGCGACCTCGCTCACCGGCGACGGCGCCGGCTCCCTGGTCGAGGTGATCTCGACCCGGGACACCGGGATCACCACCCTGCTCTGGAACCTGACGCTCGACCAGACCAAGGCGGCGGGCTCCGACGAGCTCGCCCGCGACGTCCGGCTCGAGGTCACGGGCCTCGAGCCGGGCGCGACGTACCAGCTCGTCCACGAGCGCGTCGACCAGCTGCACTCCAACGTCGCCGCGGCGTGGGGACGACTGCGCGAGGACGGCCAGGACTGGCCGACCGAGGAGCAGTGGGCACAGCTGCGGGCGGCGGACCGCCTGGAGGAGGCGGAGCCGGCGGGGGCGTTCGTGGCGGACGCCGCCGGGACGGTGAGCATCGAGCTGACGCTGCCGATGCCGGCGATGAGCCTGCTGACCCTCTCGTGACCCTGTCCTGACCACCGGCGGGGGTTTTGTCCGAAATGCACGACGGGGCGTTGCCTCGGTCCTAGCCTCAGGTGTCTGTCCCACCAACCTGAGGACTGTGTCATGACCGAGAGCAACGACCCGACTCCCGTTTCGGACCCGGCGGCCGCCCCGCCGCCGTACGGCACTCCCGCCCCCGGCGGTGGTGTCCCCGCTCCCGCGATGGCCGGCGGCCCGCTGGCCCCGATGGCTGGCCCGGCCGACGGGCCGATCGGCAAGGTCCGCAGCACCGGCACCTGCGTGCTGCTGACGATCGTCACGCTCGGCTTCTACACCTGGTACTGGTACTACAAGACGCACGACGAGATGAAGCAGCACACGGGCAACGGCATCGGCGGCCCGATCGCGCTGATCCTGGCGATCCTCGTCGGCATCGTGATGCCGTTCCTCACCCCCAACGAGGTCGGCGGGCTCTACGAGCGCAAGGGTCAGCCGAAGCCGGTCGGCGCCGCCACCGGTCTCTGGTACCTGCTGCTGGGCTGGTTCTTCCTGGTCGGCGCCATCGTGTGGTTCGTGAAGACCAACGGCGCGCTCAACGAGTACTGGAAGTCGCAGGGCGCCACCGCCTGACGGCTCCGTTTGTGTCGTAGGTCACCGGGTACGGGACCTGCATGCACAAGCGTCTGTGTGTCGCGGCCGCGGTGCTGAGCACCGCGGCCGCCGGCACGATCCTCGTCCCGACGACCGCCGACGCCAGGTCGGCGCCGCCGCCATCGACGGCGGTCTCGGCGGCGCCGACCGCGAAGTCGACCTGGACCGAGGCCGACAAGACGGGCTTCGGGACCTCCCGCACGCGCGGCAGCAACGTCTGGTTCACGCTGCAGGGCGGCCGGGTGAGCGAGGTCTTCTACCCGGACCTCTCGACGCCGAGCGTGCGCACCCTCGAGCTGGTCGTCGTCGGCCCCGACTTCGTCGACCGCCCCTCGGCGAGGGCCGCCGTCAGTCGCCCCGACCCGCAGAGCCTCCGGTTCGCGCAGTCCGGCAACCGGCACCCCGGCCGCTACCGGCTCACCCAGCAGGTCGTCACCGACCCCGCTCACGACACCCTCGTGGTGCGTGCCCACCTGGAGTCCCTCGACGGCGGGCGCTACCGGCTGTTCGCGCTCTACGACCCGGCGCTGGGCAACGACGGGATGGACGACCGGGGCACCAGCACGGCTCACGCGCTCAGCGCGACCGACGGAGCCGTCGCCACGACGCTGCGGTCGAGTCCCGCGTTGATGGAGACGTCCAGCGGCCTGGTGGGCTCCGACTTCGACCCCTGGCCCGACCTGCGCGCGGACGGCGATCTCGACCACACCTACCGCACCGCGGGCCCCGGCAACGTGGTCCAGGTCGGCCGGATCGGTGGTGTCGCCCGACCCGCCCGCGCGCTGGACGCGACGCTGTCCCTCGGGTTCGGCGCCGGGCCGCGGCAGTCCGCGCGAGCAGCCGGTGCCACCGCAGCGACCGGGTGGTCGCGGACGGCGACGCAGTACGACGCCGGCTGGCGCCGCTACCTGGCCGGCCTGCGGAGCGTGCCGGCGAGCGCGGCCTCCGTGCGCGACCAGTACCTCGCGTCCGAGCTGGTCCTCGCCGCCGCCGAGGACAAGGTGCACCGCGGCGCGTTCATCGCCTCGCCCTCCGCGCCGTGGGTGTGGGGCGACGAGGTCCCCGACCTCTCCTCCCCGTCCGGCGCCTACCACCTGGTCTGGTCCCGCGACGCGTACCAGTTCGGCACCGCCCTGTGGGCGATGGGGGACCGGGCCGCCTCCCGACGGATGGTCGACTGGCTCTTCGGCACCCAGCAGAAGAAGGACGGCTCCTTCCCCCAGAACTCCGACGTGTCGGGCAAGCCGGTCTGGGGAGACCTCCAGCTCGACGAGGTCGCGCTGCCGATCGTGCTCGCCCACCTCACCGGCAAGCGGGACGCCGCGACCTGGCGCGGGGTGCGCAAGGCGGCGCACTTCCTGGTGACCTTCCGCGACGACGAGAGCGGCCGCCGCGCGCCGTACAGCCCGCAGGAGCGCTGGGAGAACCAGTCGGGCTACTCACCCAACTCGATCGCCGCGCAGATCGCCGGGCTCGTCGCCGCGGCCGACCTGGCGCGGACGAAGGGCCACCCCGACCTGGCCCGGAGGTGGCTGGCGGTCGCGGACCGGTGGCAGGCCGCGGTCAAGCGCTGGACCGTGACCCGCACCGGCGCGCTCTCGGACGGTCCCTACTTCCTGCGCCTGACCAAGGACGGCCGACCCGACCGCGGCACGACGTACGCGATGGGCGACGGCGGCCCGAAGAAGATCGACCAGCGGCGCGTCGTCGACCCGAGCTTCCTCGACCTGGTGCGCCTCGGGATCCTGCCCCCGAACGACCGGGCCGTCCGCAACAGCCTCGACGTGGTGGACCAGCAGCTGAAGGTCGAGACGCCGAACGGCCCGTTCTGGCACCGCTTCACGCGCGACGGGTACGGCGAGACCCGCACCGGCGGCGAGTGGGTCATCACCGACCCGGGTGCCCATCGCACCTTCGGGCGGGGCTGGCCGATCCTCACCGGTGAGCGGGGCGAGTACGCCGTCGCCGCTGGAGGGGACGCCTCGGCGTACCTCACCACCATGGCGTCGGCAGCCGGACCCAGCGACATGCTCGCCGAGCAGGTCTGGGACCGCCGGGCGCCCGGCGGACGGGCGTGCTGCCCGGTCGGCGAGGGGACGCGGTCGGCGACGCCACTGGTGTGGTCGCACGCGGAGCTGGTGCGACTGGCCTGGTCGATCCAGCGCGGTCGACCGGTCGACCAGCCGGCGATCGTGGTCGACCGCTACGTGCGCTGAGTGTCGACGGCGACCTCGCCGCCGAGGCGGGCGCCGCCGAGGAGCTCGAGGTCGTCGCCGGACCAGAACCTGCCCGGGTCGTAGTAGTTCGTCGGGCGGTCGCTGCCGAGCAGGCCCATGGCCTCGTACGTCGCCGCGACCACCTCGGCGCAGTAGGTCAGCTCGGCGGAGGCGGCGCGCCGTACCCGGCCCCGCGCCCAGCGGCCGACCAGCTTCGCGGTCGAGGGGAACGGCGTCCCGTCGAGGCGCGCGATCGTCCTCATCACCGCGTCCTCCATCTCCCGCGTGACCGTCGCGTCGAGCTGGCGGAGCCACGCCTGCTGCTCGTAGCGCCCGGTCCACTGGACCACGGCCTCGCGCAGGTCGTGCAGCTGGACGCCGCGGTGGTGGCTGTCGGTCCACACGTCCCGCAGGCCCTTGCCGAGCTCGGCGTGCCACATCAGCGGCGGCAGGTCGTCGATCACGACCGCCATCCCGACGTGGTTGACGGGCGCGTTGGTCACGACCCGGATAGCGTGGTCGGCAGCCGACCTGCCGCGGAAGAGCCAGAGGTCCCCGGTACGCGTCAGGTCGACCGCCTGGTCGAGCGCCAGGGTCATGCGTGGTCCAGGGTCATGGAGGAGTCCTCGTGAAGCTGTGGAAGGTGCTCGGGCTGGCCGGGCTGGCCGGAGTGGCCGCGTCCGGGGCCATCATCGCGCGTGACCAGCGCAAGCGGACGCAGCTCTCGCCGGAGCAGGTCCGCGACCGGCTCCACGAGCGGCTCGCCGAGAGCGAGTCGGACTGATCCGCCGGGGCCTGGCCTGGGTCGTCCTGGTGGTGGCACTCGCCGCCTGCAGCTCCGACCCCGCGCCGGCACCGGCGCCCTCGCCGTCGGCGTCACCCACGCCGTCGGCGACGAGCACCCCGGAGCCCGAGCAGGGAGCCTGGGTGACCTCGCCGACCGACCCGACCCGGAGGCTGCTGCCGGTCGGGCCCGTGGACGACCCGGGGCCGGCGAACGTGGTGCTGGACCCGTCCGTCGAGCGCCAGACCTGGTGGGGGACCGGCGCCGCGCTGACGGACGCCTCACGCTCGTTGCTGTCCGGGCGCGGTGACCTCCTGGACCTCCTGTTCTCGCCGACATCGCCGAACGGCGCCCGCCTCACCCTGCTCCGGCTGCCGCTGTCGGCGACGGACTTCTCGCCCTCGTTGTGGACCTGGGCGTGGGACGGCTCCAGCGCGGTGCCACCGGAGCAGGCGGTGGCGGCGGCCGACCTCGTGCGCGACGAGATCCTGACCCTCCGGCCCGACCTGCGGGTCGTCGGCGCCCCGTGGACCGCCCCGTCGTCGATGAAGGACGGCGGCTCGCTGCGCGGGGGCGCGCTCTCCGGCGCCGCGGAGGCGTCGTACGCCGACCTGCTGGTCGCGCAGGCGTCGTGGCTGCGCGACCACGGCGTACCTCTCGCGGCGACGACGCTCGGCAACGAGCCGGGGCTCGGCCTCGACTACGCGTCGATGACGATGAGCGACGACCAGCTGGCACGGCTGGGTGCCGCGGTCGGCCCGCGCCTGCACGAGCTCGGCACCGAGCTGTGGGCGCTGGACCACAACTGGTCGGACCGGCCGCGGGTCGACGCCGTGCAGGCCGCCTCGGGCGGCTTCGACGCGGCCGCGTTCCACTGCTACCAGGGCTCGCCGTCCTCGATGGCCGGCCTGAGGGTCCCGCGCTTGGTGACCGAGTGCAGCGGCACGACCGACGACCCGACCGCGACGTTCGCCTACGACGCGAGGGTGCTGGTCGCCGAGGCGGTCGCGGCCGGCTCGTCGGGGCTGATGATGTGGAACCTCGCGCTCGACCCCGCGCACGGGCCGCTCGACGCCGGGTCGCAGTGGGGGTGCAAGGACTGCCGCGGGCTGCTCACCGTCACCCCGACGTCGGCCGTGGCGGAGCCGGAGTTCTGGACACTCGCGCACCTGTCCCGCGCGGCCTCGCCCGGCGCCCGTGTGATCGACGTGCGGGCACCGGCCGGGGTCGACGCGGCCGCCTTCGCCGACCCCGACGGCACGCTCGGCCTCTTCGCCCACAACGACACCGGCGCGGCGGTCACGCTGCGCGTCGGCGTGGCCGGCGGAGCCGTGCGCGCGTACGTCGTACGACCGGGTGAGCTCTTCACCGTCCGGGGGCTCCCAGCCGGCTCCCAGTGACCTCCAAGAACGGGCACGCAGGATGAGCGTGCTCGCCAGGGTGGCGGGCACCAACCCGAGAGGAACCCGCCATGAAGGTCATGAGGAACGAGCGGCGCCAGGCCTGGCGCGCGCTGTCGAGCGAGGACAAGCACCAGCGACTCCAGGCGATGCGCGAGCGGCAGCAGAGCCAGGTCCAGTTCGAGATGCTGCGCCTGCACTCGCACGTGCGATGAGCTGCGCTGTGTCTTGTGCACACCCGGGTCCGGGACGTCATACGAATCGTGGTCTCTGCACCACCGTTGGTATGACCTCCCGGACCTGGCTGCGTTTCAGGCGGTCGCCGCGCGCACTCGGTCGGCGATGCGGGTGAGCCACTCGCGGTAGGTGAGGTTGTCGGGGGCTCGCACCTGGCAGCCAAGGTCGTCCACGAAAGCCTCGAGCGCAGCTTCGGTGGGCAGCGCTCGAAGCGCACGGTCGATTTCGGAGGGCAGGGCAGGTGCGAGATCAGGGGAATCGACGACGAAGAGGTCGATGTTCTCGTCGATCGTGCCGAAGGCGTCGAAGTCCTGGTGAAGGTAGGCACCCATGAGATGCCACAGGGCAGGCCACTCTGCCTCGCTCGCGGCAGTCACGGCTGGGGGAATCCGGTGATGAGTCTCCAGCCGCTCGGCATCCTCGAGTCAAGCTCGAGCACGGCCCTTACCCCGGTGACGTCGGAGATCGCGCCCGTCTTGTTCATCGTCTGCCCCGTTGTGTAGCCCATGTCTCCATCCAGTCGAATCCGCTTTGCCGAACCCGAGAGCCACGCCCGAATTTGACCTTGGTGCGCCTCGATCAGATTAGACAGTGTGCCTTCTGCCGACTCGACATCCGGGAAGGTCGAGGCACTCTTCTTCCCGCGAACCTCGATCTGAAAGCGCAGGTCGGAGCGGGACTGCCCTACGTGGTCGCCGACCGTGTGACTCCCCGAGTGCTCGTTGCGGGCTAGCCATCCGGGCCGCTGCTGCATTACTCGACTGGTCGAACGCGCCTCCGTCATCAAGATCCGCGCACCGTTGACCCGCTCGGTGGTGACGGCGACCTCGCCAGCGGTCACGGCGACCGGGCGTGCGGCGAGTGCCGAACCGCCCGTCAGCACGCGCAGGGATTCGAGGATGCCGCGGGCCCTGGCGCTGGCGGAGGCGAGGCGGGCGGCGCCGGCGCTGCCGGCGATACCAGCCGCGGTGCCGCCGGAGAAGAAGGTGAGGCCGCCGGCGAGGATGGCGCCGATCGCGAGCTCCTCGACGAGGTCCTCCAGGAGAGAGCGGAGCTCGGAGCGCTTGGTGTCGACGTGGTCGGCGTACTCGTAGCAGGCCGAGCCGAGGGCGCCGAGCTGGCCGGCGAGGTCGAGGACCTGGCTGCGGATGTCACCGACCACGGCGACGGCCACCGGGATCTCGGGGGAGCGCTCGCCGTCGAGGGCCGCGAGCGCGGAGCCGCAGTGTGCCTCGAGAAGGCCGACGGCCTCGCCGGCCGCGGTCCAGGCGGCGCCGGCGGCGCGGACGCGGTCGGTGTCGGCGTTGGGCCAGAACACGTCGGCCAGCAGGTCGAGCACCATGCCCGCGGGCCCGCCCGGGCCGCCGTCGTCGGCACCGAGCGAGGACGGCGGGGGAGCGAGGCGTACGCCGACGGTGCGGTCGGCCACCGTCGGCGGGCCGACCACGGCGCGCGCCCAGCCGGGCAGCGTCGATTGCGCATCCGCCCGGGCATGGTTGGCGAGTGACGCCTCGACCATCCGGCCCAGCACGCCGAACGCGCCGACCGTCGACTCCAGTGCCGCGATCGACGCCGTCGCCGCCTCGTCGTACGACGACGCGAAGTCGGTCGCGGTCGAGTCGTCACCGGCCATCCCGCCGTAGGTCCGCAACCGTCCCGCCAGCCGGGTCGCGGCCTGGGCGGCCAGCTCGTTGCCGCTGACCAGCGCCTCGACCGCGGACGCGTAGCCCTGCTCGTGGACCGCCAGCCTCATGACGGCAGCCTCATGAGACCTGCTCCCACATCCGCAGGTTGGTCGAGGCGGCGTCGACGTAGTTGCCGTGCGCCAACCGGCCCGCGGTGCCCATCGCGGCCAGCGCCTCGCACATCTCCCGAAAGCCGGTCTCCCACTCCGTCTGGGCAGCGGCGTGGGCGTCGGTCGCCGCTCCACTCCAGACGACGTGCAGCTCCGTGACCCGGCGCTCGACCTCGTCGAGCCGCTCGTCGAGCGCGGCGGCGCACCGCGCGAGCGACGCGATCGTCTCGTCGAGCAGGTCGAGGTCGACGGCGAACATCAGCCCAGCCTCGCCGTGAGTCGGCCGACCGCCGCGGCGCCGTCGCGGTCGGTGGTCACGAACGACCGCTCCACGCCCCGCAGCAGGTCGGTCATCGCCTCCAGGCCGTCGAGCACCCGATCGGCTCCGGCCTGCCAGTCGGCCCAGCCTTCGTCGTACGCCGTCGCAGCGGCACCGCTCCAGCCGCCGTCGAGCAGCGTCTCCACCTGCCTCGATGCGCGGTCGCGGTCGGCGTGGAGCCGGGCTGCGATCGCCCCGAGCTCGGTGACGAGGTCCTGGAAGGCCATGAACAGCAGCATCCCCGGGCCAGAGGCCCGGGGACACCACCGTTCGTCGATCTGTGGATAACTCTCGCCGTACGGCGACTACGGCAGCGGGTCGACCTCGTCGTACCCACCGACGCCGGCGGCGAGCAGCCCCAGGTGGTGGTTGCCGTCGCCCAGCAGGTGGTCGAGGGCAGTGAGCCGGCTGGTGTAGGTGCCGATGCTGTACTCCGCCGTCATGCCGATGCCGCCGTGCAGCTGGATCGCCTCCTGGCCGATGTGCCGGCCGGCGCGGCTGACGCCGAGCGACGCCCGGGCCGCGGCGGTGGACGCCTCTTCGCCGGAGCCCTCGGCGAGCACCATCGACGCCCAGGTCGCGAGGCTGCGGGCCAGCTCGAGCGACACGTACATGTCGGCCGAGCGGAAGTTCAGCGCCTGGAACGTGTTGAGCGTGACGCCGAACTGCTTGCGGCTCTTGAGGTACGCCGTGGTGTTCTCGAGCGCTACCTCCATCAGCCCGATCGCCTCGTTGCAGGCGGTGATCCGGGCGATGTCGAGCACCCGCCCGATCACGCCGGCCCGGTCCGCGGCGTCCCCGAGGGGCGTGGCGGGGGTCTCGGACAGCGTGACCTTCGCGGCCCGGCCGCCGTCGTGGGTGGCGTAGCCGTCGCGGGAGAGCCCGGACGCGTCGCCGGCGACCACGAACAGGCCGGTGCCACCGTCGGGCAGGGCCGCGCTGACGACCAGCACGTCCGCGCGTACGCCGTTCGGCACCGGCTCCTTGACGCCGGAGAGCGTCCACCCGTCGCCGGCCTCGGTGGCGGTGACGCCCGAGGCGGTCGGCTGCCAGCGCGAGCCGGGCTCGGCGTGCGCGAACGTCGGCACCAGCTCGCCGCCCGAGAGGGCGCCGAGCAGCTCGGTCTTCTGCTCCTCCGAGCCCGTGGCGGCGATCAGGCCGCCGGCGAGCACGACGGAGGTCAGGAACGGCTCGGGCGCGACGACCCGGCCGATCTCCTGGGCCACGATGCCGACCTCGATCGCGCCGGCGCCCATGCCGCCGTACTGCTCGTCGAACGGGAGGCCGAGGATGCCCATCTCGGCGAGCTGGGTCCAGACCTTCTCGCTGAAGCCCGGGTCCTCGGCCGCCGTGCGACGCCGGTTCTCGAAGTCGGAGTAGGCCTTGCCGACCAGGCCGCGCACGGCCTCGCGCAGCGCCTGCTGCTCCTCGTCATAGGTGAAGTCCATCAGTCCCCCTCAGAGTCCCAGGATCGTGCGGGCGATGATCTGGCGCTGCACCTCGTTGGAGCCGCCGTAGATCGATGCCTTGCGGAAGTTCAGGTAGACCGGCACGGAGTGCGTGGCCCACCAGGGCAGGTCGGACTCGTCGCGGGCGCCGCTCGCGGCCGAGGCCGGCCCGGCCAGGTCGACGATCAGCTCGGTCACGGCCTGCTGGAGCTCGGTGCCCTTGAGCTTGAGCACCGACGACGCCGGGTGCGGCTTGCCGTCGGCGGAGTTGGCCACCACGCGCAGAGCGGTGAGCTCGAGGGCGAGCAGCTCGTTCTCGAGCTCGGCGATCCGGGTCGAGACCAGCGGGTCGTCGCGCAGGGTGGTGCCGTCGCCGGTCGAGATCGTCGCCGCCCACTCCTTGGCCTGCGCCAGGGAGCTCTTGGTGGCGCCCACCGGGGCGACGCCGACGCGCTCGTTGCCGAGCAGGAACTTGGCGTAGTCCCAGGCCCGGTTCTCCTCGCCGACGAGGTTCTCGACGGGCACGCGGACGTTGTCGAACCAGACCTCGTTGACCTCGTGGCCGCCGTCGATCAGCTCGATGGGGCGTACGTCGACCCCCTCGGAGGTCATGTCGATCAGCAGCAGCGAGATGCCGGCCTGCTTCTTCACGTCCGGGTTGGTGCGCACCAGCGTGAAGATCCAGTCGCCGTACTGGCCGAGCGTGGTCCAGGTCTTCTGGCCGTTCACGACGTACTCGTCGCCGTCGCGCACGGCGCTGGTGCGCAGCGACGCGAGGTCGGAGCCGGCGTCGGGCTCGGAGAACCCCTGGGACCACCAGATGTCGAGGTTCGCGGTCTTCGGGAGGAAGCGCTCCTTCATCTCCTGCGAGGCGAACTGCGCGATCACCGGGCCGATCATCGAGGCGTTGAACGCCAGCGGGGTCGGGACGTACGCGCGCTGCATCTCCTCGTGCCAGATGTGCCGGCGCAGCGGGGTCCAGTCCTGGCCACCCCACTCGACGGGCCAGTTGGGCACGGCCAGCCCGGCCTCGTTGAGGATCTGCATGCTCTGGACGAACGCGTCCTTGCCGAGCTCGCGGCGGTCGCGTACGGCGTCGCGGATCTCCTGCGGGATCTTCGTGGTGAAGAACTCCCGCATCTGGTCGCGGAACTCGGCGTCCTCCGCCGACAGCGCCAGCTGCATCTGGGCACCTCCTGGTGGCTCCTAGTGAACAGACACATCATGCCGCGTCGACGAAGCGACCGCTCAGTAACCTCCCGTCGCGAGCACAAAATCGGGTAGTTCACCGGCCCGTCCGCAGTGATTTTGCATTCCGTCGGCCACCCTCCTGGATCCGACGTAGCCTGTCTGAAGGATCTCGGGGAGAAGGATGAGACTGGGGAGCAGAGTGCGTCGGGCAACCAAGGTCGTGGCCGGCGCGGCCGCGGCCTTGACGGTCGCCGCTGCGCTCGTGCTCCCGGGCGCCGAGGCGTCGGGCGACACGACGATCGTCGTCCACGGATCGACGCTCCCGACCGGCGGTCGCTCCCAGCTCAACCTGGTCGGCTGCTCGTCGGTCTTCGGGCGCTCGGCCGAGGCGGTCGCGCCGATGATCGGCATCGCCCCCGACGGCCCGGGCGGTCCCGACGGCAAGCGCAGCCTCGCCTTCGACCTCGCCGGCGGGAACGCCGTCGGCCCGGTCAGCTACGTCGACCACCTCGGCGCGGTCACCGACGCCGGCGTCTCGATCTACGCCCCGAACGGGACGACCGGGGTGGCGTACGTCGGCTACCAGGCCCCCGAGGACGCCGGGACCACCCTGATGTGGATCGGCCGCGCGGACCTCTCCGCCGGCGCCGGGATGTGGACCTCGGTCGACGTGCGCGGACTCGGGTACGTCTGGACCCAGTACGACATGTCGACGCACACGCAGGTCGCCTCGGTCGGTGCCTCGGGCGTCCCGGCGTTCGTGCAGGCGATGGGCGGCGACGGCGCGGGCTTCTACGCGATCGGCTTCGGCTGCGACGGCAACCCGTTCAACACCGACGGGTGGAGGATCGGCACCTCCGACGGCACCACGACGTACGACTTCGAGGGCTTCACGACGAAGGTCACCGGCGGCCGGGACCAGACGATCGCCCCCGGCGAGACCGTCAAGCTCGAGGCGCACGTCACCTCGGGCGACGGCGCGGCGCTCGGTGCGACCCGGATCGTGCTGGAGCAGCGGACGGACGACGGCTGGGCGGCGGTCCAGGACCGCACCGGTCCCGACGCCACGGTGGCGGTGCACCCCGCCCGGGACACGACGTACCGCTGGAAGGTCTACAGCACCGCGATGGTCGAGGGCGACGAGTCCGCGCCCTTCACGGTGACCGTCGCGGCCCCCGACGACCCGACCGCGCCGCCCTCGAGCGACCCCACGACCCCGCCTGCGGACCAGCCGTCCGACCAGCCGACGGAGGAGCCCGCCGCCCCGGCCTCGTCGGAGGCGCCGGCGGACCCCGCACCCGCGACCGAGTCCACCCCGCCCGTGGACACCCCGACCGTCGACGCGACGCCCGAGACGGTCCAGCAGCAGGCCGAGCCGCCCGCGGACGCTCCCGCCGACGAGCAGGCCGCCACGCCCGCCGACGCCGCGGAGGCGCCCACCGGCTAGCGTGCTCGACATGCGTCCCCTCGTGGTGATGGGTGTCTCGGGCTCGGGCAAGTCGACGGTCGGCGCGGCGATCGCGCAGCGGTTCCGCGTGCCGTTCGAGGATGCCGACGACCTCCATCCGTCCGCCAACATCGCCAAGATGAGTCGGGGGGAGGCCCTCGACGACCACGACCGCTACCCGTGGCTCGAGCTGGTCGGGGAGTGGCTCGCCGTCCACGAGGACGGCGGGGTGATGAGCTGCTCGGCGCTGAAGCGGAAGTACCGCGACCAGATCCGAGGGATCGCCCCGACCGCCCGATTCCTGCTCCTGGAGGGCACGCCGGAGGTGATCGCCGCCCGGCAGGCCGCCCGGCCGGGTCACTTCATGCCGGCGTCGCTGCTGCACTCGCAGTTCGCGACGCTCGAGGCGCTCTCGCCGGACGAGGACGGGTTCGTGCTGGACGTCGACCAGAGTGTGGACGCGATCGTGCAGGGGTACGTGGACCTGGTGAATCGAGCCGACTCGTGATGCCCGTGCTGCCCGTCCTGCCGTTGGAGACGTCGTCGGACCTCGTGAAACCGGTCGCCGGGGGTGCGCACCTGGTCATCGCGGCCCTCGTCGGCATCGCGGTGATCGTGGTCCTGATCACGCTGGTCAAGCTGCACCCGTTCCTGGCGCTGACGCTCGGCGCCCTGACCGTCGGCATCCTCGCCGGTCAGGACGTCAACGACGTGCTCACGTCGTTCACCACCGGCTTCGGCACCACCGCCGCGGGTGTCGGTGCCCTGATCGTGCTGGGCGCGATGTTCGCCAAGCTGCTCGCGGACTCCGGAGGAGCCGACCAGATCGTCGACACCATCGTCGGCCGCGCGTCGGGGCGGATGCTTCCGTGGGCGATGGCAGCGGTCGGCGCGATCATCGGCCTGCCGATGTTCTTCGAGATCGGGCTGGTGCTGCTGATGCCGGTCATCTACCTCGTGTCCCGCCGGGCCCAGGTCTCGTTGATCACGGTCGGGATCCCGGCTCTCGCCGGCCTCTCGGCGATGCACGGCTTCGTCCCGCCGCACCCGGGTCCGGTGACCGCCATCGACCTCCTGGGCGCCAACCTCGGGGTCACGCTCGGGCTCGGCATCCTGGTCGCGATCCCGACGATCATCGTGGCCGGCCCGCTGTTCGGCGCCGTCGCCGGCCGCTGGGTCGTCGTCGAGGCGCCCACGACCTGGGAGACCGAGGAGCGCGACGACTCCACGCGCCCGTCGTTCGGCGTCACCATCGCGACCGTGCTGCTGCCGGTCGTGCTGATGCTCGGCAAGGCGATCGTCGACATCGTCATCGACGACGAGCACAACATGGTCCAACGCGTCGGCGACGTGATCGGCAACCCGTTCGTGGCCCTACTGATCGCCGTGATCGTCGCGATGTTCACCCTCGGTCTCGGCAGCAAGATGGACAAGCAGACGATCTCGGACACGATCACCGACGCGCTGCCGCCGATCGCCGGGATCCTGGTGATCGTCGCGGCCGGCGGTGGGTTCAAGCAGGTGCTCGTCGACACGGGCATCGGCACCCGGCTCGCGGAGTGGGCCCAGGACGCCAACGTCTCGGTGCTGCTCCTCGCGTGGGTGCTGGCGGTGCTGATCCGCCTCGCCACCGGGTCGGCCACGATCGCCACGATCACCGCGTCGTCGCTGATGGTCGCGCTGGTGGACGGCCTGTCGACGGGGGAGACCTCGCTGGTGGTGCTCGCGGTCGGTGCCGGCTCGCTCTTCTTCTCGCACGTCAACGACGCGGGCTTCTGGCTGGTCAAGGAGTACTTCGGGATGACGGTCGGGCAGACCGTGAAGACCTGGTCGATCATGGAGACGGTCCTGTCCGTGACCGGCCTGGTGGTCGTGCTGATCCTGGGGATCTTCGTCTAGCGACGTCGCGCTGGAATCCTGTCCGGCGGGGTGGTGTTGTGGTCGGTATGAGCGAGAAGCTGGTGCTGGTGCCCGATGACTCCCACCCGATCACCATCACGCCCAACCCGGACCGCGTCGTGGTCACCCTGGGTGAGCAGACGATCGCGGACACGACGTCGGCGTTGACGCTGCAGGAGGCGACCTACCCGGCGGTCCAGTACGTGCCGCTCGCCGACGTGGATCCCGCCGTGCTGCAGCGCACCGACCATGCGACGTACTGCCCCTACAAGGGCGACGCGTCCTACTACAGCCTGGCGGTGGACGGCTCCGTGCACGACAACGCGGTGTGGACCTACGAGGCGCCGTACGACGCGGTCGCGCCGATCGCCGGCCACGTCGCGTTCTACCCGAACGTGGCCGACGTGCGGGTCTACCCCAGCTCGTAGAGGTAGCGGCTGGTCGGCACCAGGTCGATCTGCCGGTCGGCGCCGATCCGGGCGACGCTGGTCATCAGCACGTCGATCCGGCGGCCGAGCTCGGCGTCGTCCCCGCCGCTGCCGTAGAAGGCGTGGATGTCGGTCACCGCGGCGCTCGGGAAGAGCTCCTCGACAATGCCGTCGATGCGGGGCGCGTCGGCGGTGAGCTGGTCGAGCACGATGTTCTGCTGGTAGCCGAAGGTCGCTTGGGTGCGGATGCCGACCGCCGTGTGGTCGACCATCCAGATCCGGAGCCACTCGGCCTGGTCGAGCTCGTCGGGGCGGCGCAGCACCGCGACGTTGGCGAGCGCGTCGGCCCGGCTGCCGTCCCAGGCCTCGGGCGGGTCGAGACGTCGGCGCTCGTCGACGGCGTAGCCGTGCACCGCGGTCGTCACCGTGCGCAGCACCTCGGCGACCGGCTCGGGGTCCGCGTCCCACACGGTCACGAAGCCGGCGATCGGGTCGTCGAGGTGGTCGATGCGCATCGCTCCCGCGACGTGCTCGTCCTCGACGTTGACCTGGAGGCGGCGTACTCCGGCCGCTGCCAGCCGATCGTGCAGGGCCGGGTCCCGGAGCGTCGTCGCGAGGTTGTCGCCCCACACCGCGAAAATAACCTTGGTCACGGGGCCACACGGTAGGGCATCCTGCGGCCGTGACGTGGGGGATCCGGCTGCCGGCGGTGCTGCTCGAGGAGCCGCAGTACCGGCTCCTCTTCGGCAGCCAGGTGCTCTCCGTGCTCGGCGACCGGGTCACGATGGTGGCGCTGCCCTTCGCGGTGCTCGCGACCGGCGGTGGCGTCGCGGAGGTGGCGCTGGTGTCGGCGGCGCAGTTCCTGCCGTTCGTGGTGCTCGCGCTTCCGGCGGGCGTGTGGGCCGACCGGTGGGACCGCAAGCGGATCCTGGTCGCGTCGGACGCCGTACGCCTCCTCTGCCAGGTCGTCGCCGCCGCGCTGCTGCTCACCGACACCGCGCAGGTCGCCCACCTCGCGGTGGTGGCCGCTGTGTACGGCGCCGCCGACGCCTTCTTCGCGCCGGCCTTCAGCGGGCTGCTGCCGACCACGGTCGCGGCGCCGAACATCCAGCCCGCCAACGCCCTGCGCGGGCTGACCTACTCGGTCGGCTCGATCGTCGGGCCGGTCGTCGCGGGTCTGCTGATCGCCTTCGCCGGAGGCCCGGGCGGGGCGCTGCTCTTCGACGCGGCGACGTTCGCGGTCTCGATCGCGCTGCTGCTGCCGCTGCGGCCACGGGTCGTGGACGCTGTCGTGGCCGCCGAGGACCCGGTCGCGACGACCGACCACTTCTGGACCTCGCTCCGAGAGGGCTGGGGGGAGGTGCGCTCACGGTCGTGGGTGCTCGCCTTCCTGGGCGGCTTCGCGGCCTACCACGTGGTCGTGCTGCCCGCGATCTTCGTCATCGGCCCGGTGCTGATGGAGGAGGAGCTCGACGGTGCCCGGTCGTGGGCGATCATCACCGCGTGCTTCGGTGTCGGCGCCGTGCTCGGCGACCTGCTCGTGCTGCGCTGGCGCCCGACGTACGCCCTGCGGGTCGCCGCGGTGCTGCTGGTCGGCGCTTCCTGCCAGGCGGCGTTCATCGGCAGCGGGCTCGGGACGTGGGGGATCGGGGCCCTCGAGCTGCTGGCCGGGATCTGCGTCACCGGAGCCTTCACGCTGTGGGAGACCTCGCTGGGGGAGCACATCCCGTCGACCGCACTGTCCCGGGTCTCGTCGTACGACTACCTGACCAGCGCCGGCATGATCCCGCTCGGCAACCTGCTCGCCGGCGCCGTCAGCGCGTCCCTGGGGCTGCAGCCCACCCTCGTGCTGATGACGGTGCTCGGCGTCGCCGCGGCGTTGTGCGTGGTCGCCGTGCCGGGGGTGCGGGGGTTGGGGCGGGGTGGGGCTGTCCCAGGGATACCCGGTTGACCGGGTATCCCTGAACTTGTGGGCCTCTGCAAGGCCCGACAAGTTGACGAAGTGCCCTCGGAGTACGGCGCCGGAGGCCGGCGAGCGCCCCTCAGAGCACCGAGCGGTAGACCTCGACGGTGCGCTCGGCGATGGCGTCCCAGGAGAAGTCGGCGATCGCGCGCTCGCGGCCGGCACGGCCCATTTCCGCGGCCCGGGCCGGGTCGGAGACGACCTTGATCAGCGCCTCGGCGAAGTCGGCGACGTACTGGTCCGGGTCGAGGGGGGTGCCGGTGCCGTCGCCGGCCTGGAGGATCGGCACCAGGAGGCCGGTCGAGCCGTGCACCACGACCTCGGGGATGCCGCCGGTGGCGGTGGCGACGACCGCGGTCTCGCAGGCCATCGCCTCGAGGTTGACGATGCCGAGCGGCTCGTAGATCGAGGGGCAGGCGAACGCCGTCGCGGCGGTCAGCAGCGCGGTCACGTCGTGCCGCGGCAGCATCTCCGCGATCCAGACGACGCCGTTGCGCGAGGCCTGCAGCCCCGCGACGAGACCCTCGACCTCCGCCATGATCTCCGGGGTGTCGGGGGCGCCCGCGCACAGCACGATCTGCACCTCCGGAGGCAGCTCGGCGCAGGCACGCAGGAAGAGCGGCAGGCCCTTCTGCCGGGTGATCCGGCCGACGAACACCACCGACGGCCGGTCCGGGTCGACCCCGAGCTCGCGCACCCGGTCGGGGTCTGTGGTTGGTGACCAATCGTCGGTGTCGATGCCGTTGTGGACGACGTGCACCCGCGCGGGGTCGATCGCGGGGTACGACGCCAGCACGTCGTCGCGCATGGCTGCCGAGACCGCGATGACGGCGGCGGCCGCCTCGTACGACGTCCGCTCGACGTACGACGAGATCGCGTAGCCGCCGCCGAGCTGCTCGGCCTTCCACGGTCGCAGCGGCTCGAGGGAGTGCGCGGAGACGACGTGCGGCACGCCGTGCAGCAGCGAGGCCAGGTGGCCGGCGAAGTTGGCGTACCAGGTGTGCGAGTGCACCAGCTCGGTGCCGGCGCACGCATCGGCGATCGCCAGGTCGACGCCGAGGGTGCGCAGCGCCGCGTTGGCGCCGGACAGCTCGGCCAGGTCGGCGTACGACGAGGTCAGCGGCTCGTCGCGCAGCGCCCCGAAGGCGTGCACGTGGGCCTCGACGTCGGACCGGGCGCGGAGGGCTCGCACCAGCTCCGCGACGTGCACACCGGCGCCGCCGTAGACCTCGGGCGGATATTCACGGGACAGGACGTCGACTCGCACGATGCCGAACCTACTCGGGTGCGGCTACGTTGGGCACATGCCTCCCAGCTCCCGGAAGAAGGTCCTCGCGATCGTCCTCGCGGGAGGTGAGGGCAAGCGCCTGATGCCGCTGACGGCCGACCGCGCGAAGCCCGCCGTGCCGTTCGCGGGCATCTACCGGCTGATCGACTTCGCGCTCTCCAACGTGGTCAACAGCGGCTACCTGCAGGTGGTCGTGCTGACGCAGTACAAGTCGCACAGCCTCGACCGCCACGTCACGCAGACCTGGCGGATGTCGACCATGCTCGGCAACTACGTCACGCCCGTGCCGGCGCAGCAGCGGGTGGGGAAGCACTGGTACCTCGGCAGCGCCGACGCGATCTACCAGTCCCTCAACCTGATCAAGGACGAGAAGCCCGACATCGTCGTCGTGGTCGGCGCCGACCACGTCTACCGGATGGACTTCCACCAGATGGTGAAGGCGCACGTCGCCAGCGGCGCCGCCTGCACGGTCGCCGCGATCCGGCAGCCGATCGCGATGGCCGACCAGTTCGGCGTCATCGACGTGCACCCCGACGAGCCGTCGAAGATCCGCGAGTTCCTCGAGAAGCCGACCGACCCGGTCGGCCTGCCCGACAGCCCCGGTGAGGTGCTCGCCTCGATGGGCAACTACGTCTTCGACGCCGACGCGCTGGTCGAGGCCGTCACTCGCGACGCGACCGAGATCGGCTCCAAGCACGACATGGGCGGCGACATCGTCCCGTCGTTCGTACGCCGCCAGCAGGCCGCGGTCTACGACTACAAGGACAACGACGTGCCGGGGTCGACCGACCGCGACCGCGGCTACTGGCGCGACGTCGGGACGCTCGGGTCCTACTACGCCGCGCACATGGACGTCGTCTCGCCGCTGCCCGTCTTCAACCTCTACAACTTCAGCTGGCCGATCTACACGTCCTACGGCCCACAGCCGCCGGCCAAGCTCGTGAAGGGCGCGGCCGGTGAGAAGCCGTTCGTCGACGAGGCGGTGCTGTCGCCGGGTGTCGTCGTCACCGGCGGCAGCGTGCAGAGCTCGGTGCTGTCCCCGGCGGTCCGGGTCGGCGCCGGCGCCGAGGTCACCGGCTCGGTGCTGATGAACGGCGTGCAGGTCGGCGACGGCGCCGTCGTGCGCAACGCGATCCTCGACAAGAACGTCGTCGTCCCGCCCGGTGCGCGCCTCGGCGTCGACCCCGAGGAGGACCGGGCCCGCGGGTTCGTGGTCGAGGACGGTCTCACCGTGCTGGGCAAGGACCAGACCTTCTAGGCCATCCGTCAGCCCAGGCCGGCGCGGATCTCGGCCAGGGCGTCGTCGAGCGCGATCCGAGGCGTCCAGCCCCAGGACCGGGCCCGGTCAGCGACGATCCTGCCGGTCCACGCGGGGGTGTCGAGCCACTCCGGCTCGACGCCGAGCGCGCCGGTGACGGTGGTGTAGTAGTCGCGCTGCGTAGCTCTCTCGGCGGCGACGTTGACCGGTGTGCAGGCACCCGTGACCGGCCCAGCGGCCGCGTCCTCGGCGTCCGCGACCCGTCCCGTCGCGAGGTCGGCGAGGAGGGCCGCGAGGTCGTCGACGTGCACCCACGCGAAGGTGCCCTCCGGCGGGGTACGACGCTCGGTCGGGTCGTCGCGCATCTCGTCCGGCCGGAGGGTGTTCCACACCGAGGTGTCCCCGGCGCCGAGGATCGCCGGTGGCCGCACCAGGACCCGGGTCAGCCCGTCCACCGTGGCGATCGCCGCGTCGGTGTCACGCTTCGTCACCGCGTAGTCGTTGCCGCCGTCGCCGACCAGCGCTGACGACTCGTCGACGTCGCCGGCGGCCGGTGAGCGGTCGTAGACGGCGGCGGTCGACACGTGCACGAGCCGGTCGACACCCGTGCTCGCGGCCGCACGGGCGAAGGCGGCGGTCGCCTCGACGCCCACCCGCTGCTGGGTCGCCCGGTCGCTGCCCATCGGGTGCACCGTCGTCACGGCCGCGCCGGCGCCGGCCAGCACGGTCGCCGCGAAGATCGTGTCGCCGAAGTCGCCGACGTGCTCCTCGACGCCCGGCAGGACGGGCGCGGTGCCGGCACGTCGTACGACCGCGCGGACCGTGGCGCCACGCTCGACGACGGCGGCGCACGCGCGGGCTCCGACGAAGCCGTTGGCGCCGGTGATGACGACGGGGCCGGAGACGGGATCAGTCATGCCCCAACCCTGGCACGCCGCTCCTAGACCACGCCCGCCGCCCGCGCGGCCTCGGCGTACGCCGTCGCCAGCGACGCGACCGTCTCGTGGGCGTTGAGCCCGCTGGGGTTCGGCACGATCCAGAGCTCGGCGCCCTCGAACGGGTCCGGCTGCCGGCCGGGCACGGCACGGCGTTGCCCGAACGCCGTCCGGTACGCCGTGATGCCGGCGATCGCGACCACCCGGGGCGCCGTACGACGGACCGTGGCGGCGAGCTGGACCCCGCCGGCGCGGAGCTCGTCGTCGGAGAGCTCGGAGGCCTTCGCGGTGGCCCGGCGCACGACGTTGGTGATGCCGATGCCGCGGGCGCGCAGCCGAGAGCGGTCGGCGTCGGTCATGCCGGCCGAGGGGCTGATCGGCTCGGTGATGATCCCGGCCTCGAGCAGCGCCGGGTAGAAGCGGTTGACCGGGTGCGCGAAGTGGGTCTGTGTCGCGGCGGTCCACAGCCCCGGGTTGATGCCGACGAAGAGCAGCCGCAGCGCCGGGTCGTCGGGTCCGGGCAGCAGGTCGGGGACCTCGGCGTCGCGGTAGGACTCCAGCTCGGCGCGGGTGAAGCGGGGCACCCCGGAACCGTACGGCAGCGGCTACCGTCCCATGATCATGCGACGAACTCTCGGGCTCCTCCTGCTCCTGCTCACCCTGGCCGGCTGCGGCGAGAAGGGCCACACCGACGGCGGGCTGAAGGCCGACCCGTCGGTCGAGGTCACACAGGTCGCGCTGCTGACCGGTACCTCCGCCGGCGGTGAGGTGACGACGGAGCCGACACCCATCGCCGACAAGGCGGCGGCGCAGGAGTATGCGCAGAGGTTCCGCAACGATCACCTGCAGGGGGAGATCGTCAACGCCGTGGCGGGCGCCGAGGTCCCCGGGGGTCAGCAGCTGGCCGCGGCGGTCGTCGCCATCGGGTGCGAGGTGCCGACGAAGGTGGTCGGCACGGGCACGGCCGACGGCATCGTGCTCCGGGCCGTGCTGCCGTCGCCGACCAAGGAGTGCTTCGCGCCGATCACCACGGTCGCGCTGGTGCTGATCCCGTCGTGAGGGGCGCGCCTACTTCGGTGCGCGGTAGGTGATCTCGAGGGCGTTCGCGACTCTCCTGAGGAAGCCGTCGGACGGCGTGTTGACCACCCGGTTGCGCCCCGCGGTGCCGCGGGCGACCATCGTCGACGATCCGCCTCCGTCGAGGTTGAGGGCCTGGTCGGCGCCCAGGTCGACCATCAGGTTGGCCAGCTCGAGCATCGTGTAGCCCCGGCTGCCGGCGCTGCGGCCGTCGACGACGAGGATCAGCACCTCGCCGGTGTCGCGGTCGATGCCCACCGCCGTGCGCGGGTGCATCACCCGGTTGTCGACCACGTTGACGACGCCGTCGTCGACGAGCAGGTGGTTGCCGGTGATCGCCATCCGCGGGTCACCCTGGAGCCGCGCGCGGACGACGACGCGGTCGCCGATGCGCAGCGACTTCA
This sequence comes from Nocardioides sp. Root1257, assembly GCF_001425175.1. Taxonomy (GTDB): domain Bacteria; phylum Actinomycetota; class Actinomycetes; order Propionibacteriales; family Nocardioidaceae; genus Nocardioides. The sequence goes on from NZ_LMDV01000008.1 coordinate 941,222, forward strand.
GCTGTCGTGCGCCGGCGCCGCGGCCGATCAGCATGCTGCCGCGCAGCGGCTTGCCGGGCTTGAGCTTCGTCGTCTTGCGGATGACCCGGTGGTTCTTGACCCAGACGGCGACGACGCCCTTGCGCTGGCCCTGCGTGACGGCGTACCCGGACGTCAGGCCCCAGCGGGGTGTGTAGAAGCCGACGCCGCCGACCGGGACGACGGGGGAGTTGTAGTGGGTGAGGGTGATCTCGGGGTGCTTGCGCACGCGGAGCACGAGAGGCAGCTCGCCGATCGTGGGCCGGCCGCGGTGGTCGAGGTAGAAGGCGGAGTTCCAGCCGCTCGTCCGACCGTGCAGGACGCCGTGCTTGAGATCCTTGCCGAGCCCGAGCGGCGCCCCGGTGCGGCCGATGTCGTAGAAGTCGCCGTTGACGCCTGCCACGGCGCCGTCGACGGCCAGGATGTCGGGGACCGTCGCGACCCCCTTCACCGTGCCGGTGTCGGCGTAGTCGATCCGCAGGCCCGGGGTCCGCGGGTTCACGGTGAGCAGGTGCGCCTGGATCGGGCCGCGCGCGTCGGTCTGGGTCCACTGCGTGTAGGTGACCCCCGGGACGACCTCGCGGGTGACGTCGCCCTCCCGGCGCACCGGCGCCCAGCGCCCGGTGATGGTGGGGGCGATCCAGCCGGGCTCGTTGCCGGACGTGTGCTTCGGGTGCAGGACGCGCTGGTGCTTCGCCGGCTGCTGGGCAGCAGGGGAGGAGTCCTCCGCGAGAGCGGGGGCGCCGGCCACGAGGGCGCAGGTCAGGACTCCGACGAGGGCAGTGATCCGAGTGCGCACCCGCCCCAGGGTAGGTCGGTTCCGGCGCGGTTCGGTCACGGGCACCCCGCGTGTCTTCTAGTGTCGGCTCGTGGGCGAGGCGCAGAACGTGTTCGTCGAGGGCGACAACCTCGACGTCCTGCCCACGCTGCCGGCGCTCCTGGGGGCCGCGGTCGACCTGGTCTACATCGACCCGCCGTACAACACCGGCAACGACTTCGCGTACGTCGACGACTTCCGCTCGGACGGCTCGCGGCGCAGCCGGCACCAGGCGTGGGTGGCGATGATGCGGCCTCGGCTGGGCGCCGCGCGTGACGTGCTCGCCGAGACCGGCGCGATCTTCGTGAGCATCGACGACAACGAGGTCGCGCACCTGCGCCTGCTGATGGACGAGGTCTTCGGCGAGGAGAACCTGCTGGCCCAGGTGGTCGTCAACCTGAACCCCAAGGGCCGCCAGCTCGGCAAGGGCTTCGCGACCAACCACGAGTACGTCCTCGTCTACGCCCGCGACGCCCGGCGCACGGTCCTCGACGCGAGCAGCCCGGACGCCGTCGACGAGCGCGACTTCCCGCTGACCACGCCGGACGGTCGGCGCTACCGGCACCTGCCGCTGCGCAACACCAACAAGAAGTTCAACCCGCTGACGGCGCGCACCCTGCACTTCGCGCTGTGGGGCGACCCCGGGAGCGGTCGGGTGAGCACCGCGCCCTTCGACGGCGCGGTCGAGATCGAGCCGGTGTTCGGTGACGGTCGGCCGGCGGTGTGGCGGTGGAGCCGACCGCTGATAGACGAGCGCCCCGACGACCTGGTCTGCCGGGTGGTGAAGGCGCGCGCCGGCGACCGTATCGACGTCTACCAGCGCGACTGGCTGCAGCGCGACGTCCCCGGCGGCCGGCGCAAGAAGCTGCGGACGATCTGGCTGGCCGAGGAGGTCGGCTCGACCGACACCGCGGTCGCCGAGCTCAAGGAGCTGGTCGGCCACGTCTTCGAGTCGCCGAAGCCGACCGGGCTGGTCCGCCGCATCCTCGGCACCATGCCGGACGACGCGCTCGTCCTCGACTTCTTCGCCGGCAGCGGCACCACGGGGCACGCCGTCGCCCTGCAGAACGCAGCCGATGGCGGCACCCGCCGGTGCGTGAGCGTCAACTCGGCCGAGCCGACCCGGCCGGGCTCCAACGCCCACAGCGCCGGGCTGCTCACCGTCGCCGACATCACCCGCGCCCGGCTCCAGGCCGTCGCCGACACCGTCGGCGGCGGCTACGAGGAGCTCAGCCCTCCCCGGCCGTGAGCCGGTCGAGCAGCGCGCGGAGCGGGGGCCACCGGTCGCGGCCGCGGCGGGTTACGGCGTACGCCCGCATCGTGACGCGGGGGTCCCGGAGAGGCAGCACCCGGATGCCCCGGCGGGAGGCGCGCCCGTGCGGGAGCAGACCGATGCCGCGCCCGTCGACGATCAGGTCGTCGACCAGCTCCAGCGCGTCGATGCGGTGCACCACGCGCGGGGTGAACCCGGCCATCGAGGCGAGCGTGCGCAGCACCTCCTCGTCGGCGGTGTTGCGGGAGTTCACGATCCAGTCGCGCTGGGCGTACGACGCGAAGTCCGCCCGCCGCTCGCGCGCGGGCACGCCGAGCCCCCAGTCGACGCTCCAGAGCTCGGCGACCTGGTGGTCGCTGCGCCACGACGCCGGCGCGAGCGTGTAGTCGTAGGTCAGCGCGAGGTCGATGTCGTCGCGACCGAGCAGGTCGAACGCCTCCGTCGGCTCGTGCTCGTGGATCCGGACCTCGATGTCGGGGTGGATCCGGGCCAGGTCGTCCATGGCCGGGAGCAGCGAGCGCCTGATCGCGGTGGCGAACCCCGCCACCCGCACCACCCCGGCGGGCTTCGCGGCCGGGTCGAGGTCGAGCCGGGCCGCGTCGACGGCTGCGAGGATCGTGACCGCGTGCTCGGCGAGCCGGTGGCCGGCCGGGGTGAGCCGGACCCGACGCCCGTCCGGCTCGACCAGGGGCGTCCCCGCCTCGCGGGCGAGCGCGGCGATGCCCTGGGACACCGCGGACGTCGTGGTGCCGAGCTCGGCCGCCACCTCGTGCATGGAGCCCAGGCGGGACAGCTCGAGGAGCAGCCGCAGGCGCCGTACGTCCATCGGGTCATCGTTCAGGGTTGGTGAACGGTTTGTCCAGCAAAGTCACGTGGACGTGGACGGTCGGTGCGGTCTCTACTGGCGACATGAACACCAGGAGCGGCGCCTCGATGGCGATGATCTCGATGTTGTGCGTCCAGCTCGGCCTGGCCGTCTCGGTCGGCCTGATCGACCAGATCGGTGCCGAGGGCGCCGCGTGGCTCCGACTGGTCTGGGCCGGCGCGCTGATGCTGCTGATCGTGCGGCCGCGACCGTCGTCGTTCAGCCGCGAGGCGCTGCGGGCGGGGATCGCGCTCGGCGTGGTCACCGCCGGGCTGACCCTGCTCTTCATGGCGGCGGTCGCGCGGCTGCCGCTGGGCACGGCCAGCGCGCTGGAGTTCCTCGGGCCGCTCGGGGTGGCGGTCGTGCGCAGCCGGGGGACCGGCCGGCTGTGGGCGCTGCTCGCCGCCGTCGGCGTGCTGTGCCTGACCGAGCCGTGGGCGGGCAGCGCCGACCCGGTCGGCGTCGCCTACGCGCTGGGCGCGGCCGCCTGCTGGGCGGCGTACATCCTGCTGACCCAGCGGGTCGGGGACCAGGTCAGCGGCATCGCCGGACTGGCGGTCTCGATGCCGGTCGCGGCGCTCGTCGCAACGGTCGTCGCCGGGCCGGGCGTCGTGGGGCGCCTGACGCCCGAGCTGCTGCTGGCCGGCCTGGGCCTCGCGATCCTGCTGCCCGTGGTGCCCTTCACCCTCGAGCTGCTCGCGCTGCGGCGGCTCACCGCCGGCGCCTTCGGCACGCTGATGGCCCTCGAGCCGGCGTTCGCGCTGGTCATCGGGTTCGTGGCGCTGCAACAGGTCCCGCACCTGCTCGGCGTCGTGGGCGTCGGCTTCGTCGTCGCCGCCGGCATCGGCGCCGAGCGCAGCGGGTCGCGCGAGGAGGCCTCAGACGCCGGCGGCGCGCTCGAGGGCCGTGACCTCGTCGTCCAGGTGCATCAGTAGCCGCTGCAGGTGCGGCACGGTCCGGCGGCAGCCGATCAGCCCGAAGCCCAGGTTGCCGTCGTACGAGATGCAGGTGATGTTGAGCGCCATCCCGTTGATCGGGATCGACAGCGGGTAGTGCCCGACCAGCTTGGCGCCGTTCCAGTACTGCGTCGCGCGCGGTCCCGGGACGTTGCTGATGATCAGGTTGTACGGCGGCCGCACGAGCCCCGACATCCGCAGCATCGGCGCGGCGATCGCCGGTGCCTGGCCGAGCGCGCTCATCGCCATGATCTGCAGGGGCGTCATCGTGGACAGCGCCTCCTTGCCGTCGAGCATGGCGGCGTGGATGACGGTGAGCCGGTCGGCCGGGTCCTCGAGGTCGGTGCCGAGCTGGCACATCACCGAGCCGACGGCGTTGCCGCCCTCGGTCGAGGCGATGTGGGACTCCTTGGCCTTCAGGCCGATCGGCACCATCGCGACGAGCGAGGTCTCCGGGAGGGCGTCGAGCTCCAGCAGGTAGCGGCGTACGGCGCCGCCGCACATCGCCAGCACGACGTCGTTGATGGTGGTGCCGGTCGCCTTGCCGATGGCCTGCAGGCGGGCGATCGGCCAGTCCTGCGCGGCGAAGCGGCGGGAGCCGGTGATCTTCTGGTTGAAGATCGTGCGCGGTGCGTAGAGCGAGAGCGCCGACGTCTCGTTGCGCACGCCCTTGGTGATCGTCTTGATGAGCGCGCCCGGCATGCCGGCGGCCTCGGCGGTGATGCCGAGTGCGGAGCGCAGCGCCTGGGTGGGGATCTCGGTGAGGCCGCCGCTCTCCGTGTCCGGCTTCGGCGTGCGCGGGCGGTCGCGCCGGGTGCGCGCGTCCCACGGGGGCGGCATCTCGCGCAGGTCGGGGTCGGGGGTCAGCGTGCTCTGCACCAGCCGCATCGCCGAGACGCCGTCGACCAGGGCGTGGTGGACCTTCGTGTAGAGCGCCACCCGTCCGTCGCGCAGGCCCTCGATCACGTGCGCCTCCCACAGCGGGCGCTCCCACGCGAGCCGGGTCCCGTGCAGGCGGCCGCTCAGGTCGAGCAGCTCACGGATCCGGCCCGGCTGCGGCAGCGCGCTGTGCCGGATGTGGTGGTCGATGTCGAACTGCTCGTCCTCCACCCAGGTCAGCTGGGCAGCGGTCGAGAGGGAGCGGTGCGGCCGCTTGAGGAAGAGCGGCGCGATCTCGTCGACGTCGCGCATCGAGTCGTACATCTCGCGTCCGTAGCCGCGCCCCGCGCCCTCGGGCTTCTCGAAGAGCTGGAGCCCGCCGACGTGCATCGGCATCGAGCGGTTCTCGACGAGGAGGAATGCCGTCCCCGTCGGATCGATCAGCGAGCCCACGTCGCCCCTCACGTTTGGTGTGGCGTCGAGTGTGGCGTGCCGTGACCGTCGCCACAAGGAGGTAGCGCGTTCTGGTCGTGCGCCTGCCTCAGGGCTTCGTCTTGCCCGGCTTGTGGCCCTTCGCCTTCTGGGGGCCGTGGGCCTTCGGCGGCTTCGGGCCCTTCGGGTGCGCCTTCGGCTTCGGGGCGGGGTGCTGGGTGCTGGGCGGAGGAGGAGTGGTCACGGCGACGGTCGGGGACGGCGTCGGCGTGGTCGCGACCGGTCCCGTGGAGACGCGCAGCACGACCGTGGGAGGGTCGGCGCCGTCGTACGAGCCGGGTCCGGGGGACTGGCGCAGCACGACACCGCGAGCGGCGGTCCCCTCCACGGGACGGCGTACGACGGTGAAGCCCGCGGCCTCGAGCTTCCGCGTGGCGGCAGCGACCTGCTCGCCGCGCACGGACGGCACGGCGAGGTCGGCGGACGCGGCGGTCGGGGTCGTCGGGTCGCCCGTGAGGACGGCGGCGACCCCGCCGACCGTGAGGAGGAGGACTGCTGCCGCGGCGATCCCGGCGAGACGACGCCGGTCCCACCGTCGCGGTGTCGTCGGGGCCGACAGCAGGACCGTCGGCTCCTGGTCCAACGTCGCAACGGCCGCAGTGACCTCCGCCGCCGTCGGGCGGTCGGCGGGCTCCGTGGCCATCATCCGGGTGACCAGCATCCGCAGCGGGGCGGGCACCTCGGCACCCAGCGGCGGCGGCTCGTCGTGGAGGCGGGCGAGCAGGGTCGCCGCCTGGGTCTCGCGCCGGAACGGCGACGTCGCGCTCAGGCACTGGTGGGCGACGATGCCGAGCGCAAAGATGTCGGAGGCGGCGGTGGCCCGTTGCCCGCGCACCTGCTCGGGGCTGAGGTAGTCGGCCGACCCGATGATCTGGCCGGTCTCGGTCAGCGGCTCCATGGTGTCGGAGCGGGCGACCCCGAAGTCGACCAGCACGGCCCGGCCGCTGCTGGTGACGAGGATGTTCGACGGCTTGAGGTCGCGGTGCACGATGCCCGCCGCGTGGGCGACGACGAGCGCCTGCGCGACGTCGTCGAGGAGCGCGCCGACCGTCGCGGCGGGCAGCGAGCCCCGCTCGCGCAGCACCCCGGAGAGCGGCGTGCCCTCGACGTACTGCATGACGACGTACGGCGTCGGGCCGCCCTCGCCGGGCTCCTCGCCGTAGTCGAAGACCTGGACGATGCCGGGATGCTGCAGTGCACCCGCGAACCGGGCCTCGGCCTGGAGTCGGGCGCGGGTGACGTCGTCGACCTCGCGACCCTGGTGGAGCAGCTTGACGGCGACCGTCCGATCCAGGCGGAGGTCGTGGGCGCGGTAGACGGCACCCATGCCGCCCGACCCGATGTGGTCGGTCAGCTCGTACCTGCCGTCCAGCAGGTCTCCGGGCGCGCGCATCGTCACGTCTGGCCGTGTACCCACTCGGCGGGCGCGCCGAACGACCCGCAGGGGTGTAACGCTGTGGCGGCCGTGAACGCTGAGGGAGGTAGTGCCCATGCGTCCCACCAGTCACGGTGGGACCTGACCCTCGGGGGAGATCCATGCGTCCACGGACGTCACGCACCGCCGTCCTCACCACCGTCGCGCTCGCCGCGACGCTCCTGGCATTCACACCTCCGGCGTCGGCCGCGCCGACCTGGGTGGACACGCCCGACATCGTCGGCACCGGCGACCAGGTCCGCCAGCTGCACGCGTCCGGGACCAGCCTGGCCTGGGTCGACACCGCGAACGACGACGTCGTCGAGGCGGTCCGCAAGCCGGGCGAGGCCTGGTCCGCCCCCATCGTGCTCGCGAGCCCGGGCGCCACGCCTCGCATCGAGATGACGGACGGCTCGACCGTCTACTTCCGCGTCGGCACGTCGCTGCGGAGGGTGACGCTGGACCCGTCGACCCTCGCGCCGACGGCTCCCACCGAGATGACGGCGTCGTACGTGCCGGGGACGCTCGCCTCCTTCGGCGACCTGCCCACGTGGGCCGAGGACCTCGGGGGTGGGCAGCAGCGGATCGTCGCCCAGAACGGCTCGACCCTGCAGGTCGTGCGCCCGGCCGCCGCGGTGACCTACCGCGAGGTCGTCGGTGGGTTCGCCCCCGGTGACCACGGCCAGCTGGCCTGGGTCGAGGAGGCAGCAGGCGGCGCCCAGCAGCTCTTCACCGAGCACTGGAACGGCCAGCCCGCGCTGCTCGGGGACACCGGGTCGACGTACGCCGACCTCGACTTCAGCAGCTCCGGCGACCTGACCTGGGTCCAGACGACCGGCGCGACGCCGGCACGAGTGCGCGCCGCCCAGGTCGCGTCCGACGGCGTGGCCTGGACCGCGGTGGACGTGCCGGGCGGACCGGGTGCGGCGGCGGACCCGTCGGTCGGTCGGTTCGCCAACGGCGGCCGCGTGCTCGTCTGGCGCGAGCAGGACGGCGGCACCTGGTCGGTGCGGTCCTCCACCGCGCCGGCGCGCGGTGGCAAGTGGGCCGCCGCGGCCACACTGGCGACCGGATCGGGCTCGCTCGCGCCCGACACGTACTCCTCGGGCTCCGGCTACACCGGTCAGCTCGCGTCCTGGTGCCGCCCGGACACGACCGGCTGCACGATGCAGGGGGCGTTCCGTGCTCCCGGCTCTGCCGGCGCCTGGGGTGCGGTGACCGACCTCGGCACCGTCGCCGACGCTGCCGACGCCCGCCTGGGGCGCCTCGCGGACGAGTCGTCCCCGACTGCCTGGACGGGTGCCGGTGACGACATCCGGATCAGCGTCAACGACCACACCGCACCGGTGACGACGTCGCAGGGCTCGACCGCCGTGGCCCTGGACAACGTGCTGCCCGCGACGTGGTCGGCCGTCGACGACTGGAGCGCGGTCGCGTCGTACCGGCTCCAGGTCGCCGACGTCGGTCCCCGCGACGACAGCGGTCGGCTGAGCTGGCGCGACGCGTCGGCGGCCACGACCGCGACCGAGCGCAAGCTCCGGGTCGCGCGGGGAGCCACGCGGTGCTACCGGGTGTTCGCCACCGACGCAGTCGGCAACGCCGAGTCGGGCGCCGACGAGCACTGCACGACGGCCCCGCTGGACGACCGCGACCTGCGCCGCTCCACCGGGTGGGAGGCGGTCAGCGACGCCAAGAGCTACCGGAGCACTCTGATGCGCACCAAGCAGCGCGGGGCGAAGCTGGCGTACAGCAACTACCCGTTCAACAGCGTGAAGCTCCTCTTCCGTCGGTTCCCCCGCGGTGGGACGGTCGAGATCCTGCTCTCCGGTCAGCACGTGCGGACCCTGAGCACGGCGGGCGCCGCGATGCGTGAGGTCGCGCTGCCGGCCAGCCGGCCCGACCTGGGCAACCGCGACCGCATCCTGCAGATCCGGGTCGTCTCGAAGGGACGCCTGGTGCTCATCGACGGGGTCATCCCGCCGACCAACCCGCAGCGGTGACCGGCCCGACCTCCTGATGCAAGGGGTTTCACCGTTGCGGTGAGACCGGCTCCCGGGATGGGGTCGAGGTGACCAACCTCGGCCTCATCTCGGGAGATCCCATGGCTCGTCGTCTGCTCTTGTCCGCTGTCTGCGCCGTGCTCGCCTCCGGCGCGGTCGTGGGCGTTCCGTCCGCTGCCCACGCCGCGACGTACTCCGCCCCGCTGAGCCAGGCCGTCGCCTCGCTGCCGGTCGCGAGTGAGGTGCGCACCGGCTACGACCGCGACCTCTTCACGCTCTGGACCGACGCCGACGGCGACGGGTGCAACACCCGCAACGAGGTGCTGATCGCCGAGGCGGAGGAGGCGCCGAGCGTCGGCTCGGGCTGCGCGCTGACGGGCGGACGCTGGTTCTCCTACTACGACGGCGTCTCGCAGTACGCGCCGGCGGACCTGGACATCGACCACATGGTGCCGCTGGCCGAGGCCTGGGACTCCGGTGCTCGCAGCTGGTCGAGCGCGAAGCGGACGTCGTACGCCAACGACCTGGGCGACTACCGCACGCTCGTGGCGGTCACCGACTCGGTGAACCAGACGAAGAGCGACCAGGACCCGGCCGAGTGGCTGCCCGCCCAGCAGCAGTGCCGCTACCTGCGGGAGTGGGTCGCCGTGAAGCACCGATGGGCGCTCAGCGTCGACAGCGCCGAGAAGAGCGCCCTGACCTCGCTCGCCGCGGGCTGCAGCGACGTGACGATCACGGTCGAGACGGTGTCGTAGCCGGCCGACTGCGCGCCACCTTCCGTCCACAGGGCGGTCTCCGACGCCCGCCTCCACAGGAGCCCGTCGTCGTCGCTCCCGATGTCCTCACCCGCTCCTAGCGTCAGCGGCGCACCGGATCGGCCGGTGCCCGACCTCTCGGGAGCACCATGAGACACCTGACCGTCCTGATCGTCGCCTCCGTCGTCGCCCTCCTGGGCTGCGGCACCGGCGTGGCCGCGCTCGCCGCCGGCCCGCCGGGCGTCGCGGCCCCGCCCGGCGACACGGTCGTCGAGGTCACCGGCGACGCCGCCAACGGCTTCGAGATCCGTCACTACGACGGGACCGCGCTCTACCCGCCGACCGACTCCGAGGCGCGTGCGGAGTGCGGTGAGTACGACACCCGGGTCGCCCGGGTGCGCTGCCGGGTCGAGGTGCGCACCTGGTACCGCGACCTCGCCGATCTCCAGCAGGCGCTCGACTGGGCGCACTCCCGGTAGGCCGCGCCATGGCAGGATCGGCCTCGTGGAGGCCGGACCGCTCGATCGGATGTGGCACGTGGGCCGCACGTCGGTCCGGGCGCGGGTCAAGCGGTGGGAGTCCAAGCGCTGGCAGATCGGCCAGTGTGCGGTCGCCGCGGGCGTCGCCTGGTTCGTGGCCGCCGACCTGCTCGGTCACCAGACCCCGTTCTTCGCCCCGGTCGCCGCCGTGGTCGCCCTCGGCACCTCCTACGGGCAGCGGCTGCGCCGGGTCGCCGAGGTCACCATCGGGGTCGCCGTGGGCGTCTTCCTCGCCGACCTGCTGGTCGCGTGGCTCGGGTCGGGCGGCTGGCAGATCGCCCTGATCGTCGCCCTGGCGATGTCGGCGGCGTTCCTGCTCGACGGCGGCCAGCTCTTCGTCACCCAGGCAGCCGTGCAGTCGATCGTGATCGCCGGCCTGGTCGCCGATCCCGATCAGGCGTTCACGCGATGGACCGACGCGGTCGTCGGCGGCCTGGTCGCCCTGGTGGCCGCGACGGTCGTCCCGGCTGCACCGCTGCGCCGCCCTCGCGAGCAGGCGGCGGTGGTGATGCACAAGATCTCGGAGCTGCTGCGGGCGGCGGGGGAGGTGATGGTCGACGGGGAGCTCGACCGCGCGATGGCCCTCCTGGCCGATGCGCGGACGACGGACTCGCTGATCCGCGAGCTCAAGGACGCAGCCGACGAGGGTCTCTCGGTGGTCGAGTCATCACCCTTCCGGGTCCGGCACAAGGGGGACCTGCGCAAGATGGTCGACCTGGTCGACCCGCTCGACCGGGCCCTGCGCAGCACCCGCGTGCTGGTGCGGCAGACGGCGGTGGCGGCCTACCACCGGCGTCCGGTGCCGGGCTCCTACTCCCTGCTCGCCCTCGACCTCGCCGACGCCGCCGACGTCGCCGCGGAGGAGCTCGCCTCGGACCGGATGGCGGTCGCGGCTCGGGACGCCCTGCTGGCGGTGGGTGACGCGACGGGCCGCGTGGAACGGACCGACGTGCTCGCGGCGGAGGCCGTCCTGGCCCAGATCCGCTCCGTCGTCGTCGACCTGCTCATGGTGGCCGGGCTCAGCCAGCTCGAGTCGACGGACGCGCTCCCGCCACCGCCGCGATGAGCACACCCGAAGCTCGGCGGTGGGTGCTGCACGTGGACCTCGACCAGTTCCTGGCGGCGGTGGAGGTGCTGCGGCACCCGGAGCTGGCGGGCCTGCCGGTGGTCGTGGGGGGCCGGGGCGACCCGACCGAGCGCGGGGTGGTGTCGACGGCGTCGTACGAGGCCCGCGCCTTCGGCGTCGGCTCGGGGATGCCGCTCCGGGTGGCGGCGCGCAAGTGCCCCGACGCGGTCTTCCTGCCCGTCGACCGGGAGGCGTACGACGCGGCCTCCGAGCAGGTGATGTCCGCGCTGCGCTCGCTCGAGTGGAGCGGTGCGCCGGTGGTGGTCGAGGTGCTCGGGTGGGACGAGGCGTTCCTGGCCGCCGGACCGGGTCACGGAGAGCTCGGCGACCCCCGGACGTTCGCGGAGCACATTCACGCCGAGGTGCTGGCCGCCAGCGGCCTGCACTGCTCGGTCGGCATCGGCGACAACAAGTTCCGGGCCAAGATCGCGACCGACTTCGGCAAGCCGCGCGGGATCTGGCAGCTGACGGCCGACAACTGGGACGAGGTGATGGGGGACCGGCCGACCTCCGCGCTGTGGGGGATCGGGCGCAAGACCGCGGCCCGGCTCGCCGGGCTCGGCATCGACACCGTCGCCCAGCTCGCGCGCTCGGACGTCCGGGTCCTGGCGGCCGAGGTCGGGCCGTCGACCGGTCCGTGGCTGCACCGGCTCGGCCGTGGTGAGGACTCGAGCCCGGTCGATGCGACGCCCTGGGTGCCGCGGGCGCACGGGCGCGAGGAGACCTTCCAGGTCGACCTGGAGGACTGGGCCGAGGTGGCCGACGCCGTACGCCGGATCACCCGCCGGGCGGTCGAGGACATCGACCGCGAGGGCCGCCCGGCCGCCCGGGTCGGGCTGAAGATCCGGCTCAAGCCGTTCATCACGCTGAGCCGCAGCCTGACCCTGCCCGAGGCCACCAACGACCCCGACGTGCTCGCCGAGGCCGCCGTCTCGCTGCTCGACCGGGTCGACCAGGACCGACCGGTCCGGCTCCTCGGGGTTCGGCTCGAGATGGTCGAGCCCGACGGTGGCTACGCCCGCTAGCTAGAGGCTCTCGCGGAGCTCCCGCACCACGGAGTCGACGACGGCGACGAGGTCGCCCTCGTGCTCGGCGGCGACCGCGCGCTGACGCTGGTAGGACGCGCCCCGGCGCGGCACGTCGAGGACCGACGCCAGCTCGGTCGAGCAGCCCAGGCGGTCGGCGACCGGAGCGAGCCGCTCGACCAGGTCGGCGAGGTCGTCGGTGACGAGCCGCTCGCTCGACGCGGCGTCGGTGATGACGATCGCGTCGAGCCCGTAGCGGGCGGCGCGCCACTTGTTCTCCTGGACGTGCCAGGGCGGCAGCACGGGCAGCTGCTCGCCGTTCGCGAGGCGGGTGTCGAGGTCGACCACGAGGCAGTGCGTCAGCGCCGTCAGCGCGGCGAGCTCGGAGACCGTGGAGACGCCGTCGCAGATGCGGTTCTCGAGGGTGCCGAGGTGCGCGGCCGGACGGACGTCCCAGCGGATCTCGTTGAGCTCGTCGATGACCCCGGTGGTGAGCTGGTCGCCGACGAACGACTCGAACTCCGACCACTCGCTGAACTGGAACGGCAGGCCCGCGGTCGGCAGCTGCTGGAACATCAGCGCCCGGTTGGACGCGTAGCCGGTGTCAACGCCGGCCCAGATCGGGGACGAGGCCGACAGCGCCTGGAGGTGCGGGTGGTAGTTGAGCAGCGCGGAGAGCACCGGCATCACCCGCTCCTGGGCGGGCAGGCCGACGTGCACGTGCACGCCCCAGATCAGCATCTGGCGACCCCACCACTGGGTGCGGTTGATCAGCTCCTCGTAGCGATGTCCCTCCGACAGCTGCTGCACGGTCCAGGACGCGAAGGGGTGGGTGCCGCCGCCGAACAGGTCGATGTCGAGCTCGTCGCCGGCCGGGACGACCCTCTCGAGGGTGCCGCGGACGTCGTCCATGGCCTCGCCGACCGTGTGGCAGATGCCGCTGACGACCTCGACGGTGTTGCGCAGCAGCTCCTTGTGCAGCTTGCCCGGGTCGGCCAGCCGCGGCTTGGCGCGCGCGAAGAGGTGGGTGGCGTCGTTGCGCAGGTCGCGGGTACGCCGGTCGACCAGCGCCAGCTCCCACTCGACGCCGAGCGTGGGCTCGGAGGACCCGTGGAAGTCGATGCGCACACCGCACAGCGTTCCACAGCTCAGTGCGAGAGCAGGTCCCCCAGTCGGGCGAGCCAGGCAGCGGCGCTGCCGTCGTACGGCGCGCGCTCGCCGCGGACCGCTGCGTGCACGAGGTCGCAGGAGTCCATCGCCGCGCGGGCGAGCTCGTCGGGATAGGCGAACCGCACCCGGTGGTCGGCGAACTCGTCCTCGTCGTCGATCCAGACGCGCCCGGTCGGGCCGCACACGACGTCGAGGTCGAGGTCGACCGCCCGCACGACAGCGCCGTCCCACACCGGGGGCGTGGCGATGTCGACGTACACGCGCACCGGTCCGCCGACGTCGTGGAACGTGGCGAGCCAGCCGCGCTCAGCCTCCGGACCGGGCGGCGGGACCAGGCCGACCTGGTTCGTCGGGGCGACGTACGTCGCCCCGGGCCGGCTCATCCGGGTGCCGGCGGCGATCCCGAGCCAGTCGCCGTGCTCGTCCGTGCCGAGGAGCCGGCAGTCGAACTCCCAGTGCGGCCGCTCACCCCACTTCGTCATCACCACGCGGACGGCATCGCCGGGGAGGACAGGCACATCGACCTTCCTACCAGGGAACTGCCACCATGGCGGCCATGCTGGAGGCACGCGAGCTCAACCTGACGCTCGACTTCTGCCTGCGCGTGGGCGAGCTCCTGCTCTCCTCGGGCGCCGGCGCCGCGGACGTCACCTCGGCGATGCAGTCGCTGTCGTGGCAGCTGGGTGCCCGCAACCCGGAGGTGGACGTCACCTTCACGTCCCTGTCGATGAGCTACCAGGCCGACCCCGAGGAGCCGGCGTTCGTGCTGATCCGGCAGGTCAAGCAGCGCGACATCGACTACGAGCACCTCACCCAGGTCGACCACCTGATGCGCGACGTGCTGAACGGGGAGTGCGACCTCAAGGAGGCCCGCACCCGGCTGGCCCGGATCGTCTCGTCGGGCCACACGCTGCCGCGCTGGGCGGTGACCCTCGGGTGGGGCGCGATGTGCGCCGGCGTCGGCCTGCAGCTCGGTGGTGACGCGATCGTCGTGGCGATCGCGTTCGTCGCCGCCGTCTGCATCGACCGGGTGCAGATGATGCTGGCCCGGCGGCGCGTGCCGTTCTTCTACCGGCAGGTCGCCGGCGGCGGCGTCGCCACGCTGATCGCGGTGGGAGTCGCCGCGCTGCCTCCGGTCGACCTCGACCTGTCACTGGTGGTCAGCGCCAACATCGTCATGCTGCTCGCCGGCATCGGCTTCATGGGCGCCCTGCAGGACGCGCTGTCCGGCTTCCACGTGACAGCCGGGGCCCGGTTGACCGAGGCGCTGCTTGCGACCGCCGGCATCATCGCCGGGGTCAGCGGCGGCCTCCAGATCGGCGACTACTTCGGGGTCGCGGTCGGCCGGCTCGACCCCGGCACCGGGGCCGACCTCAAGGGCGTCTCCCTGATGGCGGCGGGCGCCGCGGTCTGTGCGGCATCCTTCGCGTTCGCGGCGTACGCGCCCCGTCGTTCGCTGGTCGTGATCGGTGGGGTTGCGGCCGTCGCCATGGTCATCTCCCAGTCCGGCAACGCCACCGGGTTCGGACGCACCTGGCCGATCGCGACGGCGGCGTTCTTCGTCGGCCTGGTCGCCTACCAGCTCGCCGCGCGGCTCCGGGTGCCGCCGCTGGTGCTGGTGGTCCCGGCGGTCGTGCCGATGCTTCCCGGTCTGTCGATCTACCGCGGCCTGACGCTGCTGACGGAGGGCGGCGACCAGGCCTCGGAGGGGCTTCTCGCGATCATCACGGCCGCGTCCATCGCGCTGGCGCTGGCCTCGGGCGTGATCCTGGGTGAGTTCGTCGCCCAACCGCTGCGCCGCGAGGCGCGCAAGCTGGAGAACCGACTGGCCGGCCCGCGCCTCGTGGGACCGCTGCGGGCGCGACCGACCCGGGCCAACCGACGCGAACGGCGCGAGCGCCAGGACGGGTGAGCGGTCAGACGACCTTCGTCGGCGCGAGCTTCTTGGCGCGGTTGGCGACGACGTCCTGGTAGCGGGAGCCGAGCAGCTTCGCGATCTGGTGGACGGCGTGGGCGTCGATCCCGACCAGCACGCGGGCCTTGTCGGTCTCCACGCCCTTGAGGATGATCTCGGCGGCGCGCTCGGGCTCCATCCGGGCGAGCTTGGCGTCGAAGAACCTCGCGCTCTCGGCGCCGTCCTCCTTGTCGGAGTAGCGGGCGCTGCGGGCGATCGCGGTCTTGATGCCGCCCGGGTGCACGACGGTCACGCCGACCGGGTGACCGGCGACCAGCATCTCCTCGCGCACCGCCTCGGAGAGGCCGCGGACGGCGTACTTCGCCGCGTTGTACATGCTCTGGCCGGGCATCGAGACCAGCCCGAAGAGCGACGAGATGTTGACCAGATGGCCGTCGCCGGAGGCGATCAGGTGCGGCAGGAACTCCTTGGTGCCGTGGACGACACCCCAGAAGTTGATGCCCATGATCCAGTCCATGTCGGGGTACTCGAGGTCGACCAGGTCACCGGCGAGCGCGACGCCCGCGTTGTTGACGACCAGGTCGACCTGCCCGAAGTGCTCGACGACCTGCTCGGCGTACGCCGCGAACGCGGCCCGGTCGGCCACGTCGAGGTGGTCGGAGCGCACCTCGCGCGCGCCGGCGTTCTTGACCAGGTCGACCGTCTCGGCGAGCCCCCGGTCGTCGACGTCGGAGAGCGCCAGCCGGGCACCCCGGCCGGCGAGGTCGAGCGCGAGGGCGCGGCCGATGCCGGAGCCGGCGCCGGTGATCACGGCGACCTTGGAGTCGAGGTTCTTCATGCGAGGACGTCCTCTCGGGTGGTCGTCGGGCGGCGTACGTCGTAGGCGTCGGCGTCGAAGCTCGCGAGCTGACGCCGGAAGGTGATCGTGGACTTCGGCCACAGCGTCGTGTTGCGGCCGTGCTCGTCGAGGTACCAGCTCGAGCAGCCGCCGCGGGTCCACACGGTGCGCTTCATCCGGCGCTGGAGGTCGGCGTTCCACCGACGCGTGGCCTGCGGACGCGGCTCGACGGATGCCCAGCCGCGGTCGCTCATGGTGCGGATCGCGTCGCGCACGTAGGCGACCTGGGACTCGATGATGAAGACCATGCTGGTGTGGCCCTGGCCGGTGTTGGGACCGACCAGCATGAAGAGGTTGGGGAACCCCGGCACGGTCGTGCCCTTGTACGCCGCCATGCCGGTCTCACGCCAGACGTCAGCGAGGGTTCGGCCCGCGACGCCGGTGATGTGCTCGGTGACCGGCAGCTCGGTCGTGTAGAAGCCGGTGGCGACGACCAGCACGTCGACGGGCCGCTCGACGCCGTCGGAGGTGACGACCGCGTCGCCGGTGACCTTCGCGATCCGCTCGGTGACCAGCTCGGTGTTGTCGGCCGCGAGCGCGGGGTAGTACGTGTTGGACCGCAGCACGCGCTTGCAGCCGAACTCGAAGTACGGCGTGACCTTGGCGCGCAGCGCGGGGTCCTTGATCCCCTTGGCGATGTTGGCGGCCGCGGCCTTCTTGGCCGGCGCCGCGAACTTCGGCTCGATGGTGAACGCCGGCACGTAGCCCTCGTGGGCCCAGTAGATGCCGGTGCGGTAGAGCCGGCCGAGCGCCGGCAGACGTCGCAGCGCCTCGCGCTCGAGCCCGCCGTACACCCGGTCGTTGCGAGGGATCACCCACGGGGCGGTGCGCTGGTAGACGTCGAGGTGCCCCGCCACCGCCTGCATCTCCGGGACGATCTGGATCGCCGAGGCGCCGGTACCGATCACGGCGACCCGCTTGCCGGTCAGGTCGACGGAGTGGTCCCAGCGCGCCGAGTGGAAGAGGTGGCCCTGGAAGTCCTCGATGCCCTCGATGTCCGGCAGCTTGGGCTCGGAGAGCCCGCCGGCGCCGAGGATCAGGGTCGTGGCGGTGAGGGTGCGCGTACCCTGCGGACCGGTGACCTGCACCGTCCAGCGTGCGGCCGCCTCGTCCCACGTGGCGTCGTCGAAGCTGGTGTCGAAGACGAAGCGGTCGAGGGTGCCGGACCGCTCCGCGACGCCTCGGATGTAGTCCTGGATCTCCGGGCCGGGGGAGTAGGAGCTGCTCCACTCCGGGTTGGGCGCGAACGAGAACGAGTAGAGCTGGCTGGGCACGTCACAGGCCGCGCCCGGGTAGGTGTTGTCGCGCCAGGTGCCGCCGACGTCGGAGGCCTTCTCGACCACCAGGTAGTCGCGCTCGCCGTCCTCCTGGAGCTTGATCGCGGCGCACAGTCCCGCGAACCCGGCGCCGACGATGAGATGGTCGACGTGCTGGACACTCATGCCCCGACCGTACTTCCGTTATTGAACGAGCGTCAATAGAGTGAGGATCGTGACGACCACCCCGCGCACCCGGCTCTCGCCCGAGCAGCGCCGCGAGCAGCTGCTCGACCTCGGCGTCCGGCTGCTGGCGCACCGATCGCTCGACGAGCTGTCGATCGACCTGCTGGCCGAGGAGGCCGGCATCTCCCGGGGCCTGCTCTACCACTACTTCGGCAGCAAGCAGGCGTTCCACGAGGCCGTTGTCCGGCACGCGGCCGACGACCTGATCGCGCAGACCACCCCGCCGACCGGCGGCGAGCCGATGGAGCGGCTGCTGGCCTCGGTCACGGCGTACGTCGACTACGTGATCGACAACCACGAGGGCTACGTCTCGCTGGTGAAGGCAGCGGCCGGCGGCAACGAGAGCCTGCGGGCGATCTACGAGGACGCCCGCTCCGCGCTCAACGGCCGGATCTTCCGTGAGGACACCGCGGGCCAGATCCTCACCGACACCCCGCTCGCGCGGCTCGTGGTCCGCGGCTGGTCCGCGATGACCGAGGAGCTCGTGCTCGCCTGGATCGACGACCCGCACGACATCGGCCGCGACGACCTGGTCGCGATCATCGTGGAGTCGTTGCCCGCGGTGGTGGCGGTGCTCCCGGCAGACTGACGTCGATCGTGGTGTCACCCGGGACGGACCGCAGCGTGACCCGGCCGCGGTGCGCACTGATGATCGCGTCGACGAGCGAGAGGCCGAGGCCGACGCCGACCTCCTGACCGCGGGTCCGCGCCGCGTCGCCGCGGGCGAACCGCTCGAACGCGTGGTCGACGAGGTCCGGGGCGAAGCCGGGACCGTCGTCGTGCACCGCGAAGCCGTCGCGCCGCACGGTGACGGTCACCGTGGTGCCGGCCGGGGTGTACTTCCGGGCGTTGGTCAGCAGGTTGGTGACCACCTGGTGCAGCCGGAGCTCGTCGCCGACGACGAGCGCGGGGGAGTCGACCAGGTCGTCGGGCAGGTCGACCCGCCACCGGTGCCCGGCGTCGATGACGCGGGCGTCCGAGACCGCCTCGACCAGCAGCCGCGTCAGGTCGACGGGCTCGCGCTCGAGCGGCCGGCCGGCGTCGAGGCGGGCCAGCAGCAGCAGGTCCTCGACCAGCGACGTCATCCGGTCCGACTCCTCCTCGACCTTGTCGAGGGCGGTGCCGAGCATCGCGGGGTCGTCGGGTCGCTGCCGGGCGAGCTCGGTGTAGCCGGCGATCGTCGCCAGCGGGGTGCGCAGCTCGTGGGAGGCGTCGGCCACGAACTGGCGCACCTGCTGCTCGCTGCGGTGCCGCGCCGCCAGCGAGGTCTCGACGTGCTCGAGGAGCGTGTTGAGCGCCGAGCCCACCTGGCCGACCTCGGTGCGCTCGTCGGTGAGGTGGTCGGGCACCCGCTCGGTCAGGTCGATGTCGCCCTCCGCCAACGGCAGCTCCGACACGGCGTGCGCGGTCGCGGCCACTTCTCGCAGCGGCCGCAGCTGACGGCGTACGACGACCAGCGCGGCGGCGCCGGCTCCTGCCACCGCGACCAGGGCGAGCACGATCTCCCACCGGATCAGGTTGGAGACGACGTCGTCGACGTCCTCGGTCGGCAGGCCAACGATCAGGGTGCTCGTAGTGAGTTCCGCGGCCACGACGCGGTAGGACGCGCCGTCGACCTCGACCTGATGCACCTCTTGGTCCGTCGGCACCGCGTCGAGATCGTCCAGAGTCGCGCTCGAGAGGGAGGTGGGCGCCGCCCCGCGCTCGCCACTGATGATCTCGCCCTGCGACGTGTCGCCCACGACGGCGATGAGGGTCCCGGGCGCCTGGTTGCCGACGTCGAAGCCCGAGCCTGGAGGCCCGCTGGGCCGCGTCACCTGGCGGAAGGCCGCGTGCACGTCGGAATCCAGCTGACGCGTCAGGTAGCTGCTCACGGCGAAGGTCGTGGCTGTGCCGATCAGGACCGAGACCAGCAGCACCAGGGTGATGGTCGTCAGGACCAGGCGCGACGTGAGCGACCGCAGCTGGTCGCGGACCCTGATCACGATGCCGGCTTGAGCACGTACCCGGCGCCGCGCATCGTGTGGATCATCGGCTCGTGGCCGGCGTCGATCTTCTTGCGCAGGTAGGAGATGTAGAGCTCGACCACGTTCGCCTGGCCGCCGAAGTCGTAGTTCCAGACGCGGTCGAGGATCTGGGCCTTGCTCAGAACCCGCCGCGGGTTGCGCATCAAGAAGCGGAGCAGCTCGAACTCGGTCGCGGTCAGCATGACGTCCTGGCCGCCGCGGCGTACCTCGTGGCTGTCCTCGTCGAGCTCGAGGTCGCCGACGGTGAGGACCGACGACGTGACGGCCTGCTGGGCGCCGGCGCGGCGCATCAGGGCGCGCAGCCGGGCGACAAGCTCCTCCAGGGAGAACGGCTTCGTCACGTAGTCGTCGCCGCCGGCCGTGAGACCGGCGATCCGGTCCTCGACCGCGTCGCGGGCGGTCAGGAACACCACCGGCAGGTCGGGCTGGGTGGCGCGCATCCGGCGCAGCACCTCGAGGCCGTCGAAGTCCGGCAGCATCATGTCGAGCACCACGGCGTCGGGCTTGAGCTCCTTCGCCGCCGCGACCGCCTTGGAGCCGGTGTGCGCGGCACGCACGTCCCAGCCCTCGTAGCGCAGTGCCATCGACACCAGCTCGGCGATGTTCACCTCGTCGTCGACGACGAGCACGCGCAGGGGGGTGCCGTCCGGTCGGGTCAGGTCCATGGCTGACACCTTGCCGACAGTACCTGTGCCTTTCCTGTGAGCGTCCTGTGCTGATCTCAGGTGCTGCTCATCGCTCGGGCACAGGTTCAGCACAGGTCCGGGCGGGAGGGTCGCCCCATGAACGATGCGCACGACCCGACCGCGACCCTCCCGACCCCGCCGCCGCCCCCGCTCGCCGAGCCGGCCCCTCCCGCCGAGCCGAAGGTGCGCCGTACCCTCGGCCTCCCGGTCGTCGGCGCCGTCGCCGCTGCCGCCCTGCTGATCGGCGGCCTCGCCGGCGGCATCATCGGGTACGCCGTGCACTCGGACTCCGACGGCGGCCGACCCGACTTCGGCACCCGTCAGGGTGGCCCGGGTCAGCAGTTCCAGCAGGGCGGCCCCGGCAACGGACAGCAGCCCCAGCCGCCCAGCAACGGCTAGGCCAGGAGGTCCCGCACGGCCAGCGACGCGAACACCATCGCCGAGCCGAGCGGGGCGCCCGGTCCCGGGTAGCGCGGACCGAAGACCGACGCCGCGCTGTTGCTGGATGCGTAGAGCCCGGCGATCGCCGACCCGTCCTCGCGGAGCACCCGGCCGGCGCTGTCGGTGACGAGGCCGCCCTTGGTGCCGAGGTCCGACAGCACGAACCGGGCGGCGTAGAACGGCGCCTGGTCGCACGGTGCCGGCGCCGCCCCGCCGGTGAAGAACGAGTCGTACTCGTCCTGGCCGCGGCCGAAGTCCTCGTCGACGCCGGACGCGCAGAAGCCGTTGAAGCGCTCGACGCTGGCGACCAGCGCGTCGGCGGGTACGCCGATCCGCTCGGCCAGCTCGCCGATCGTGTCGGCCTGCACCCAGGTGCCGGCGGCGAGGTGCTCGGCCGGGTCGCCCTCGGGCATCGCGATCGCGGGGAGCCGTCCGCCCTCACGGGAGTCGAAGACGAACCAGGACGGGATCCGGCCTGCCGATCCCTGGGCTGCCTCGGCCATGATCCGGCCGAACCGGTCGTAGGGCAGGGCCTCGTTCGCGTACCGGTTGCCGGTCGCGTCGACCATCAGCCCGGACCGGAAGCCCAGCGTGAACGAGCCGCCGCCGTCGGGCTGCTCCAGGCCGGGGCAGAACCAGCCAACGCCGCGGTAGTCGGCGGCCGCACCGATCGCGACGCCGGCCGCGATCGGCTCGCCGGTGTTGGTGCCTCGGGGCGCCATGGTCCAGGAGACATCACCGGGGACGCCGTGCGACGCTCGCTCCTCGGCGTTGCCCTCGAAGCCGCCGGCCGCGATCAGCACGCCCCGCCGGGCCCGGATCTCGACCGGACCCTCGGGCGTCATCGCCGCGACGCCGGCGACCCTGGTGTCGGTGCCGTCGCCGTCCAGGACCAGACCGGTCATCGGCAGGTCGGTCAGCACGGTCCCGCCCGCGCCCACGAACCCCTCGAGCAGCCGGGCGATCAGCGCCTGCCCGCCGGACAGCGTGTTGCGGCCACCCTCGCCGGCGCGGTCGCGCTCGACGGGCGGCCGGACCAGCGCCGCGACCTCGGGCGTCAGGTCGCCGCGCTTGATGCTGGTCGGCTGGATGGAGCGGCCCATGGCCACCCGACCCGGCGCGTCGTAGTACTCCGAGAACGGCAGCCACTCGAAGGGGATGCCGGCCTCCTCGAGCTCGGCCACCAGCTCGGGGGAGTGCGTCAGGAACGCCTCGACCCGCTCCTGGTCCGGCGTCCAGTCGGGGTCGGCGAGCACGGCCTCGAGGTAGGCGCGGGCGCCGTCGGTCGAGTCGCTGATCCCGGCCCGCTGCTGCACCTGGCTGCCGGGCAGCCAGCAGGCGCCGCCGGAGTACGCCGAGGTGCCGCCCACGAGCGGGGTCTTCTCGACCACCACGGTCGACAGCCCGGCCCGCTGGGCGAGGAAGGCGCCGGTCATGGCCCCGCCCCCCGAGCCGACCACCACGACGTCGTACACCTGAGCCTCGGTCATGAGCGCGATACTAGAACAGGTTTCAGTTGGGTGGTTTCGAGACAGGACTTCGTCCTTCCTCAACCACCGACGACGGTGGTTGAGGAAGGCGCCCTGGCGCCTGTCTCGAAACCACCTCGACGCCACCCGGCACAATGGTCCAGTCATGACCGAGCTCCAGATCACGTATCCGCCGGAGCTGCCGGTCACCCAGCGTCGCGACGACATCGCCGAGGCGATCCGCGAGCACCAGGTCGTGATCATCGCGGGGGAGACCGGGTCGGGGAAGACCACCCAGCTGCCCAAGATCTGCCTCGAGCTCGGTCGCGGCACGGCGGGCCTGATCGGCCACACGCAGCCGCGCCGGATCGCGGCACGCTCGGTCGCGGAGCGGATCGCCAGCGAGCTCGGCACCGAGCTCGGCGACCTGGTCGGCTACCAGGTCCGCTTCACCGACCGCACCTCGAAGAGCAGCCGGGTCAAGCTGATGACCGACGGCATCCTGCTCGCCGAGCTCCAGCGCGACCGGCAGCTGCGCAAGTACGACACGATCATCATCGACGAGGCGCACGAGCGCAGCCTCAACATCGACTTCCTGCTCGGCTACCTCAAACGGCTGCTGCCACGCCGGCCGGACCTCAAGCTGATCATCACGTCCGCGACGATCGACGTGGACCGCTTCGCGAAGCACTTCGACGCACCGGTGGTCGAGGTGTCGGGGCGCACGTACCCGGTCGAGGTCCGCTACCGACCTCTCATGGAGCTCCCGGAGAACGACGACGAGGGTGAGCCGATCGTCCGCGACCAGACCGAGGCCATCGTCGACGCGGTCACGGAGCTCTCGGCCGAGGGGCCGGGCGACATCCTGGTCTTCCTCCCCGGTGAGCGCGAGATCCGCGACACCGCAGACGCGCTGCAGGACCTGCCCCGCACGGAGATCCTCCCGCTCTACTCGCGGCTCACCGCCGCGGAGCAGCACCGGGTCTTCAGCTCGCACGGCAACGCCGTACGCCGCGTCGTGCTCGCCACCAACGTCGCCGAGACCTCGCTGACCGTCCCGGGCATCCGATACGTCGTGGACACCGGCGTCGCCCGGATCAGCCGCTACTCGGTGCGCACCAAGGTGCAGCGGCTGCCGATCGAGCCGATCAGCCAGGCCTCCGCCAACCAGCGCTCGGGCCGGTGCGGCCGCGTCGAGGCGGGCATCGCCGTACGCCTGTACTCGGAGGAGGACTTCGAGGGCCGTCCGGAGTTCACCGACCCCGAGATCCTGCGCACCAACCTCGCGAGCGTGATCCTGCAGATGGCCAGCCTCGGGCTGGGGGACATCGCGCGCTTCCCGTTCGTCGAGCCGCCGGACAAGCGCAACGTCTCCGCCGGCGTGCAGCTCCTGGAGGAGCTCGGGGCGCTCTCGACGCAGGACGCCCGGCTGACGAGGCTGGGCCGTCGGCTCGCCCGGCTGCCGATCGACCCGCGGCTCGCGCGGATGATCCTCGAGGCCGAGCGGCTCGGCTGCGTGCGCGAGGTCATCGTGATCGCCGCCGCGCTGTCGCTGCAGGACCCGCGCGAGCGGCCCGGCGCCGACCGCCCGAAGGAGCAGGCGCAGGCCGACCAGCTGCACGCGCGCTACAAGGCAGAGGGCAGCGACTTCCTGACCTGGCTCAACCTCTGGCGCTACATCAAGGAGCAGCAGAAGGAGCTCTCCTCCTCGGCGTTCCGCCGGATGTGCAAGCGCGAGTTCCTCAACTACCTGAGGGTCCGCGAGTGGCAGGACTTCGAGTCCCAGCTGCGCCAGGTCTGCAAGGAGATGAAGATCCAGGTCGGTCACCCCGCGGACAACCCCGACAGCGACGGGATCCACCAGGCGCTGCTGTCGGGGCTGCTCTCGCACATCGGCCTGCTCGAGGAGCGCGAGAAGGAGAAGGCCGGGGGCCGTCGGCCGATGCGCGAGTACCTCGGCGCCCGCGGCGCCAGGTTCGCGATCTTCCCGGGCAGCGGCCTGGCCAGGAAGCAGCCCCAGTTCCTGATGGCCGGCGAGCTCGTCGAGACCAGCCGGCTCTGGGCGCGCCAGAACGCCGCGATCAAGCCCGAGTGGGCCGAGCGGCTCGCCGGCGACCTCGCGAAGCGCACCTACTCCGAGCCGCACTGGAGCAAGAAGCGTGCGGCCGTGCTGGCGCACGAGCGCGTCACGCTGTACGGCGTACCGCTGGTCGCCGACCGTCTCGTGTCCTACGGCAAGGTCGACGTGCCGCTCTCGCGGGAGCTCTTCATCCGGCACGCGCTGGTGTACGGCGAGTGGCACACGAGGCACCGTTTCATGGAGACCAACCGCCGGCTGCTCGAGGAGGCCGAGGAGCTCGAGCACCGTGCTCGGCGGCGCGACATCGTCGTCGACGAGCACACGCTCTTCGACTTCTACGACGCGCGCGTCGGGCCGGCCGTCGTGAGTGGCGCGCACTTCGACCAGTGGTGGAAGCAGGAGCGCCGCGAGCGTCCGGACCTGCTCACCTTCGACCTGGCGATGCTCACGCACGACAGCGCCGACGAGGTGTCCGCCGCCGACTACCCGGAGCAGTGGGCATCGGAGGGCCTCACCTTCCCGATCAGCTACCACTTCGAGCCCGGCGCCGCCGACGACGGAATGACCATCGACGTGCCGGTCGCGACGCTCAACCGGGTCGAGGCCGACGACTTCTCCTGGAACGTGCCCGGCCTGCGCGAGGAGCTGGTCACCAGCCTGATCCGCAGCCTGCCCAAGAACCTGCGGGTCACGTTCGTGCCGGCGCCCAACAAGGCGCGGGAGTTCCTGGCTGCGGTACCGCCCGGTGAGGAGCCGCTCCTCGACGCCCTGGAGCGCTGGTGCCGGTCCACGACCGGCGTCGTCGTGCCGCGGGAGGCCTGGGACTGGGCCAAGGTCGCCGAGCACCTGCGCCCGACGTACCGCGTCGTCGACGAGGACGGTCGCGAGCAGGCGCGCGGCAAGGACCTCGAGGCGCTCAAGGAGCCGCTGCGGCCGCAGTTCGCCGCCGCGATCGCCGAGGTCGCGACCGACAGCGGGCTGGCGCGCAGCGGCGAGACCACGTGGGCGTTCGACACCATCGAGGAGTCCTTCGAGCAGGTGCGCGCCGGCCACCAGGTGCGGGTCTTCCCGGCGCTCGTCGACGAGGGCGCGACGGTCGGCCTGCAGGTCTTCGGCACGGCCGAGGAGCAGGAGGCGCGGCACCGACTCGGGGTCCGTCGACTGCTCCTCCTCGCGGTCCCGTCGCCGGTGTCGTCGATCCTCCGCGACCTGACCAACGCCGAGAAGCTCGGGCTCGCCGGCTCGCCGTACCCCAGCGTGGCCGAGCTGCTCGAGGACTGCCGGGCTGCCGTCGTGCAGGCGGTCGTGGACGCGCGGCCGGTGGTGCGCGACCGGACGGCGTACGACGCGCTGCTCGCCGAGGCCGCCCGGGACCACGAGGCCCACCTGCGCGCCACCATGGCCGACGTCATCCGGGTCCTCGGCACGTGGCGGCAGGCCGAGAAGGCGCTGAGCGGTCGTGCCGAGATGCTGATGCTGCCGGCCCTCACCGACATGCGTGCCCAGCTCGCGCGGCTGGTGCACGACGGGTTCGTCGGCGAGGCCGGTGCCGCCCAGCTGAGCCGCTACCCGACCTACCTCGCCGCGCTGGAGCAGCGTCGCGAGCGCCTCGAGTCCCAGCTCGGCCGGGACCGCCAGCTGATGGACCAGGTCGCCGACCTCCAGGACGCCTACCTGCACCAGGTCGACGCGCTGCCCGCCGGCCGGCCGCCCGGCGCGCACCTGCGGCAGGTGCGGTGGATGCTGGAGGAGTACCGGGTGTCGCTGTGGGCCCAGCAGCTCGGCACGCCGTACCCGGTCAGCGATCAGCGCATCCGACGCAGCCTCGCCCCGTAACCTGTGGGGCGTGACGTCCCGCCCCCACCACCGCCCGATGACGCCGGGCGGCAACTTCTTCGAGGCGCTCGTCGGTGGCACCGACCCGGCCCTGGTGAGCGAGGCGGCCGACCGCGCCGCCCAGCTGCTCGTCCGGGGGACGAAGGACGCGGCCGACGCCGCGGTCGCCGAGCGGCTACTGCACCTCGCCGACACCGAGGGCATCGAGACGATCGCCGAGGTCTGGTCGGGGTCGCCGGCGGACTCGCTGGCGGGCTGCCTCTGGCGGCTCTACCTGCTGCGGTCCTGGGTGTACGCCGACCCGCTGGGGGTGTCGCGGCAGTTCGACGCCGGGCGGCGCAGCGCCCAGGTCGCGCGGGTCGTCGCCGGGGTGGCGGACCCGCCCGGCCCGGAGCAGCTGAAGGCCATGATCGACGAGGTCCTGCGTGGCATCGCGGGCAGCGACTTCGCCGACGTGCTGCTGCGCGCCGCCGCCTTCGCACGGGTGGTCGCCACCGGCCGCGCGTCGCTGAGTGGTTCGACCGAGGAGGACGTCCAGCGGATGCTGGTGCTCTCCGAGCAGCTCGAGGCGGCCGGTCACCTCGAACTGGAACAAGGGCTGGCCTGACCCGGTTAGACTCTGCGAGGAGTACGCCGGACCGCGGCAGCCCCGGGTCCCAAAATTAGCCGCCACGAGCGGCCACGCGCCGTGAGGCGCTCCCGGTCCGGCGTACTCCTCTTCTTCTAGGCTCGCCCCATGCGACTCCTGCGGCGGCTCTTCCGCCGACCTGCCACGTCCGCACCCGGTGGTATCTCCTACGCGCCCCGCGCCGACGGTCGTCCGGACCCGGGCGAGGTCGTCTGGGCCTGGGTGCCGTTCGAGGAGGATCCGAAGCAGGGCAAGGACCGGCCGGTGCTCCTCATCGGAGCGCACGGTGGCCAGCTCCTGGGTCTGATGCTGACCAGCAAGGACCACGACCGCGACGCCGCGCAGGAGGCGCACTGGGGGCGGCACTGGATGGACGTCGGAACCGGCGGCTGGGACCGTCGGCGTCGTCCGAGCGAGGTCCGGCTGGACCGGCTCATCCTGCTCGCGCCCGACGCCGTACGCCGTGAGGGCGCTGCGCTGGACCGCGCGACCTTCGACCGCGTGGTGGCCGCCGCG
The DNA here is from genome assembly GCF_001425175.1 of Nocardioides sp. Root1257. Classification (GTDB taxonomy): domain Bacteria; phylum Actinomycetota; class Actinomycetes; order Propionibacteriales; family Nocardioidaceae; genus Nocardioides. The sequence goes on from NZ_LMDV01000008.1 coordinate 968,549, forward strand.
CGCCGCTTCCATCCGCTGGGTCGATAGGGTGGGCGAGGCCCGGGTGACCCCCCGGGCATGTGTGTGGATAGAGCGTTGCATGCAGGTCTGAGGAGGTCAGGTGTCGGTACGTCGGGGACTGCTGGCGTGCGTTGCCGTCGCGGCGGTGCTGACCACCGCCGCCTGCACGAGCGACTCCTCCTCGGAGCCGTCGCCGCCCACTCCCACGCCGACCACGACGGCACCGCCCGAGCAGCTCACCTTCGGTGTCGTCGGGCCCCGCGACGTGCAGCGGGCCTTCCGGGCCACCGTCGACGCCTGGAACCTCGACCCCGACCACATCGACGTCGAGATCCAGAGCTGGCCGACCCAGGCCGCGATGCGCTCCGCGATCGAGGCGGGCGCCAGCGTGCCCGACGTGTTCATGTCCTCGCGCCGCGACCTGGCCTGGCTGCTGGAGAACTCCTACACGCAGCCGGTCGACGAGCTCCTCGACGACCGGGGCGTGCAGTTCGGTGACACCTACTCGCGCGAGGCCCTCGAGGCGTTCAGCACCGCCGACCACCTCCAGTGCATGCCCTACGGCGTGACCCCGACGGTCATCTACTACAACAAGCGGCTGGTCAACTTCGACCGGATGCGGGCGCGCGGCCTCGACGTGCCCGACGAGGACGCGACCAGCTGGTCCTTCGACCAGTTCGCGACCGCAGCGGAGTTCGCCAGCCGACCGGCGCGCGGCTCGAAGGGCGTCCACATCGACCCGACGATCGAGGGTCTGTCGCCGTTCATCCAGTCCGGCGGCGGCACCGTCTTCGACGATCCCGACCAGCCGAAGTCGCTGTCGTTCTCCAGCGACAGCAGCAAGGGCGCACTGGAGCGCACCCTCGAGCTGCTGCGCAACCCGCAGGTCACGCTGGACGAGTCGCAGCTCGACGAGCGGTCGGCGGTCGCGTGGTTCCAGCGCGGCAAGCTCGGCATGATCGCCGGCGACCGGTCGCTGACGCCGATCCTGCGGCAGAAGAGCAACCTCGACTTCGACGTGATGCCGATGCCGCGCCTCGACAGCTCGGCGACCGTCGGCGACGTCACGTCGCTGTGCATGTCGGCGCAGACCGCGAGCACCAGCCTCGCCGCGGACTTCATGGTCCACGAGATCTCCGCCGACTGGGTCGGCCTGGTCGCGAGCACCGGCTACCTGCAGCCCGCCAACGTCGAGGTCGCGCTGTCCGACGACTTCCTGGAGCCCGGCCGCAAGCCCGAGCACGCCGCGTTCTTCAACACCAGCGTCCGCTCGATGTCCGTGCCGCCCCTCATCGACACGCTCCCCGAGCTCGAGGACGCCGTCGCCCCGAGCCTGGAGCAGCTGGTCTACGGCGTCGGCGTGCTGGACCTCGACACCCTCACCACCCAGATCGACGACGAGTCCAAGCCGGTCCTCGACCCCGAGTCCGTCTCCGACTCCGCCTCCCCGTCGGAGTCGCCGTCCTCGGAGTAGCACCGGGCGTGGACGACCCAGGACGTCATACGGATGGAGCAACCGCTTGCTCCATCCGTATGACGTCAGGCGACGGCGCGGGCGGCGCGGCTAGAACTCCGCGACCGGCCGGATCTCGACGACCGGATGCGCGCGGACGAGCACCTCGGCGGCCTCCACGAGCGCGTCGTAGTCGTCGCAGGTGACCATGAAGAAGCCGGAGATCTGCTCGACGGTCTCGACGTAGGGGCCCTCGGTCACGAGCGGCTGCGCCTCGGGTCCGCGCCGGATCGTGCGCGTCTGGCTGCTGGGCGTCAGGCCGGCACCTCCGGTCACGGCACCGCCGCGGGCGGCGAGACGCTGGCCGAACTCGTAGTCGGTGTCGAAGGTGGCCTGGCGGTCCGCGGCGGAGCGGGACTCCCAGTCCGCCTCGCTGTCGGCGGGGAACAGGACGACGTAGTCGGGCACGGTGATTCCTCTCGGCGATGACGTGACACCCCGATGACGGGCGAGACCCTCAGACTTCGACAGCAGGCGGCGCTTCGGGCTCGACGTCGGCGGTCAGGATCGCGTCGACGAGGACCGGGGCGGCGAGGTCGATCTGCCACGGGCGGGCGCCGTACCCGGCGAGCTGCTCGGCGACGGCGGTGGCGAGCAGCTCCGGCGAGCGGGTCGCGGGCGGCGTCCAGAGGGTACGGCGCAGGTAGTCGGGGGTGAGCACGTTCTCGACCGGGAGGTTCTGCTCCTCGGCGAGCGTGGCCAGCGCCTCACGGGCGACGGAGAGCCGGCGGGCGGCGACCGGGTCCTTCTCGGCCCAGGCGCGCGGCAGCGGCGGGCCGTCGCCGCGCGGTGCCCGGGTCGGCAGCTGGTCCTCGTCGAGCTCGGCGGCGCGCGCCAGCGCCGCGACCCAGCGCGACGAGTAGCGCTCGGCGCCGCGGCCGTGGAAGCCCTTGGTGGCGAGCAGGGCGTCGCGGTCGGTGGGCAGCGCCTGGGCGGCGACGACGATCGCGGCGTCCGGAAGGATCCGGCCGGGGGTGACGTCGCGCTGCTCGGCGATCTCGTTGCGGGTCTCCCAGAGCTCGCGTACGGCGGCCAGGGCCCGCCGCCCGCGGACTCGGTGCACGCCCGACGTACGCCGCCACGCGTCGATGCGGACCGCCGGCTCGAACGTGCGCAGGTAGTCGAACTCCTGCCGCGCCCACTCGTCCTTGCCGGTCTCGACGAGCTCGGCGGCGAGCAGCTCGCGCAGCTCGAGCAGCACCTCGACGTCGAGCGCGGCGTACTCGAGCCACGGCACCGGCAGCGGGCGGGTCGACCAGTCGACGGCGGAGTGCTCCTTCGCGAGCCGGAAGCCGAGGAGCGTCTCGACCAGGGTCGCCAGCCCCACGCGCGGGTAGCCGAGCAGGCGGCCGGCCAGCTCGGTGTCGAAGAGCGCCGTCGGGTAGAGCCCGACCTCGTTGAGGCAGGGCAGGTCCTGGGTGGCCGCGTGCAGGATCCACTCGGTCCCGTCGAGGGCGGCCTGCAGCGGCTCGAGGGACTCGAAGCCGATCGGGTCGACCATGAACGAGCCGGCGCCCTCGCGGCGCAGCTGGATCAGGTAGGCGCGGGAGGAGTAGCGGTAGCCGGACGCGCGCTCGGCGTCGATGGCGACCGGACCGGTGCCGGCGGCGAGCTGCTCGCACATCTCGGCGAGCGCGGGGGCCGTCTCGACCAGCGGCGGCATGCCGTCGCGCAGCGTCAGGAGCGGAGGTGGGGGAGGGGCAGCGGGAGTGTCTTCGTCGGACATCGGGTCAGAGTCCGCCGCCCCGCTGGCCGCGGCGGCTGGGCATCACTGCCACGCCGTCGGGCACCGGCGGAAGTCCGGCTGAGGTGCAGAGCAGCTCTCCCCACGCCTCGACGTGCGGGGCGAGGTCGAGCGGGGCGAGGTCGGGAGCGTCCTCGGGGGTCACCGGCGTCCAGGACGCGCGGATCTCGATCTGGGCGGTGCCGCCCTCGTCGGCCATCCCGCCGAAGCTCTCGGTCGCGACCCGGGTGACGGTGCCCGAGGCCGCGACGTACGCCGCGTGGTGCTCGTCGAGCGCCTCGGTGAGCCAGGTCCAGCCGACCATCGCCAGCATCGGGTCGGTGATCAGCTCGAGGTCGACCTCGGCGCGGGCGTAGGCCACGCAGCGGAAGGTGCCGGACCACGCCTCGTTGCCGGCAGGGTCGTGGAGCAGGATGATCCTGCCGGTCCCGACGTCGACGCCGTCGACGGTGACGTCCGCGGACAGGGCCGAGGCCCACGGGGCGATCCGCTGCGGTGCGGGCATCTCCTCGCAGAGGATCTCCGGGCGCAGGCGGGCAGCGTGCATGGTGGCCACGGCCTCGCGGAACTCGGCCGGAGCCGCGCCCGCACCCGTTGCCGGGTGTGTCTCCTGACCGACCACCATGTGCTCACAGTAAGTCGGGTCACGCGCTGCCGATGTGCGAACACGCCGACTGACCTGCGAGGCTTCGCTCATGCCCGACCCGCACGACGACCTCCAGCACAGCGCCTTCCTGAAGGCCGTCCGGGGGGAGGCGGTGCCCCACACCCCGGTCTGGTTCATGCGCCAGGCGGGTCGCTCGCTGCCGGAGTACCTCGCCATCCGCGAGGGCGTCGGCATGCTCGAGTCCTGCATGGACCCGGCCCTGGTCGTCGAGATCACCCTCCAGCCCGTCCGGCGGTACGGCGTCGACGCGGCCATCTTCTTCTCCGACATCGTGCTGCCGCTCAAGGCGGTCGGCGTCGACCTCGACATCAAGCCCGGCATCGGCCCGGTCGTCGCGAAGCCGGTGCGCACCCTCGCCGACGTCGCGGCGATCCCGGACCTGACGCCCGAGCACGTGCCGTTCATCAGCACCGCCGTGGGCAACCTCGTCGCCGAGCTGCGCGGCACCCCTCTCATCGGCTTCGCGGGCGCCCCGTTCACGGTCGCGTCGTACCTCGTCGAGGGCGGTCCCTCCAAGGACCACGCGAAGACCAAGGCGATGATGTTCGGCGCCCCGGACGTCTGGGACGCGCTGATGCGCAAGATCGCCGGCATCTCGGCGGCCTACCTCGAGGTGCAGGTCGGGGCGGGTGCCTCGGCGGTCCAGCTCTTCGACTCGTGGGCCGGCGCGCTCACCCCGCGCGACTACCGCGAGCACGTGCTGCCGCACTCCGCCCGGGTGCTGCAGCGGGCCGGGGCCCTCGGCGTCCCGCGCATCCACTTCGGCGTGGGTACGTCGAACCTGCTCGGCCTGATGGGCGAGGCCGGCGCCGACGTCGTCGGCGTCGACTGGCGCACGCCGCTCGACGAGGCGATCACCCGGGTCGGCGACCGGGCGGTGCAGGGCAACCTCGACCCGACCCTGGTCTTCGCCCCGACCGACGTGCTGACCGCCCGCGCCGCCGAGGTCATCGAGGCAGGTCGCGCGGCCCGCGGCCACGTCTTCAACCTGGGCCACGGCGTGCTGCCGTCGACCGACCCCGACCAGCTCAAGCGGTTGACTGAGTTCGTCCAGTCCTACCCGCTCGGCTGATCCGCCGCGACCGCACCAGCAGCAGGACCGGCACGCCGACGATCGCGACCACCACGAGCCAGGGCAGCAGGGCTCCGGCGGCCGTCGCCAGGCCGACCGCGAAGGTCGACAGCGCGCCCCAGCCGGCGCTGAGCCCGGCGACGAAGCCGGTCTCGTCGTCCTTCTTCGGTGCCGGCTTCTTCTTCTCGGGGATCTGGTCGATGCTCACGACGATCGTCGAGAGCGACGTCTGGTTCGCGAGGTAGGCCGCCTGCTGCTCCAGCGCCTCCAGGTCCGCCTGCCGCTGCGAGAGCTCCGACTCGATCGCCATCACGTCGCGGATGCTCTCGGCCCGCTGGAAGAGGACGGTGATCCGCGCGATGCTGCGCTTCTGCACCTGCAGGCGGGTCTTCACGTCGATCACCTGGGTGGTGACGTCGTCCTGGTTGGTGTTGGCCGACTCGAGCTCCGCGACGCCTTTTAGCTGCTCGATCGCCCGGTCGAAGTCGTCGGAGGGGATCCGCAGCACCATCCGGGTGTACGCCGGGCTGCCGTCGTCGTCGGACTGCGTCTTCTCGTCGGTGACCTGACCGGCGTAGCGGTCGACGACCTTGTGGACCTCGATCTGGGCACGACCCACGTCGTCGGCGCGCAGCGCGACGTTGCCCTTGCGGATCAGGGCCTGCTCCTGGCCGGTGAGCTCGTCGGGGGCGACGTCGGCCTTCCCCGGCACGGCCTTCGCCGGCGCAGCCGCGACGTCGTCGGACCCGCCGGCGGCATCGCCGAGCTCCGCGAAGTCCTCGGTGTTCCGCTCCGGCGCCCTCGCCGCGGGCGCGCCCGCGTCGGCGCTCCCGCTCGCCCCGGAGTCGCCGTCGCCGCCGGAGCACCCGGTGAGGGCGAGCGCGGCGATCAGCAGGGTCGGGACCAGGAGACGAGCAGGTGTCTGGGTCATGCCCGCTCGGACGTCACCGGCTCCCGTTCGGTTCCCGCCCGCCCGGGGCGGTGCGCCCGGGCGAGGGTCAGCAGCGCCGACTCGAGGTCGCGGACGGCCCGCGGCACGTGCTGCTGGCGACGCTGCCGCAGCACGAGGTTGACCGAGGTGCGGTCACCGGCGAGCGGGCGGTAGGTGATCAGGCCGGCGCGCTCCATCGGGTCCCCGGCGACGCTGTAGTCCGGGAGCACCGTCGGCCCGAGCCCCTCGGCGACCATCAGCTTGCCGAGCTCCGCTCCGTCGGTGCTGTAGGACACGGACGGCATCTCGGTCCCGAACAGGCGGTGCACGAACCGGTGCATCAGGTAGCCGGCCCGCATCGCCACGAACGGCTCCGCCCTCAGCTGGTCGGCGCTGACCTCGTCGTACGCCGTGAGCGGGTGGTCGGCGGGCAGCACGGCCACCGGGCGACCGTGCACCAGCGTGGTGCTGACCAGGTCGGTCGGCGGGTCGTCACCGGCGAGGGTGTTGACCAGTCCGAGGTCGAGGGAGCCCTCGCGCAGGCCCTGGTCGATCTCCGCCTGCTGGAGGTTGAGCACCTCGACCGTGCTGTCGCCGTGGGCAGCGCGGAACTCGCGCACGGCCGGCACCAGGAGGGTCGAGGTCGCGGTGCTCACGGTGCCGACCCGGATGACCGGGTGGCCGGCCTGCTGGTCCCCTGCAGCGGTGCGCAGCCGGTCGACGGCGGCCAGGACCTCCACCATGTAGGGCTGGAGCTCGCCGCCGCGGTGGCTGATCCGGGCCCCCGAGCGCCGCCGGTCGAGGAGGGTGACCCCGAGCTCGTGCTCGAGCTTCGTGACGGCCTCGCTCAGCGCGGGCTGCGAGATGTGCAGCTGCTCGCTGGCCCGCCGCAGCGACCCGTGCTGGGTCACCGCGGCGATGTACTCGAGCTGTTCGATGCGCACTCGGGCTCCTCTTGATCTGATCCGTTTGTCGAGTAACTTGGTTGACAAAGATGAGCCACACCCTACGCGCGGTCACGAGCCGGTGACAGGTAGCGCCTATCGCCCCGTCGCCCGAATCACCCGCCCGCTGTGTCGTTTCACCTTGCATGTGGTGGGCATAGTCAAGCAATCTAGTCGACATACAGTTGTTGAGAGACAGCGTCGAGCAGAGGAGTCCCCGTGACTGCATCGCCCCTCCCGGTCCGCGAGCCCCTGAAGTTCGCCTACTGGGTGCCCAACGTCAGCGGCGGCCTGGTCGTCAGCAAGATCGAGCAGCGCACGGACTGGGGCTACGACTACAACGTCGAGCTGGCCCGGCTCGCCGAGAACAACGGCTTCGAGTACGCCCTCTCCCAGGTCCGCTACATGGCGTCGTACGGCGCGGCGTACCAGCACGAGTCGACGAGCTTCAGCCTGGCGCTCGCCCTCGCCACCGAGCGGCTCAAGGTCATCGCCGCCGTGCACCCGGGGCTCTGGCAACCCGGCGTGCTGGCCAAGCTCGTCGCGAGCGCCGACCAGATGACGGGCGGTCGGATGGCCGTCAACGTCGTCAGCGGCTGGTTCAAGGACGAGTTCACCCAGCTGGGCGAGCCGTGGCTCGAGCACGGGGAGCGCTACCGCCGCTCGGAGGAGTTCATCCGCTACCTGCGCGAGATCTGGACCTCCGACAGCGCTGAGCTGAGCGGTGACTTCTACCGGCTCCACGACTTCGACCTGAAGCCCAAGCCGGTCGACGTGCCCGGACGTGCGCACCCGGAGATCTTCATGGGCGGCAACTCGACCGACGCCCGCGGCATGGGCGGTCGGGTCACGGACTGGTACTTCATGAACGGCAACACGCCCGAGGGCATCAGCGAGCAGGTGCAGGACGTCAGCGACGTCGCCACCGTCCACGGCCGGACCGTGAAGTTCGGCGTCAACGGGTTCATGGTCGCCCGCGACAGCGAGGCCGAGGCGCACGCCGTGCTCGACGAGATCATCGCGAAGGCCGACGTCGAGGCCGTGGAGGGCTTCGGCGGCGCGGTCAAGCAGGCCGGCCAGTCGACCGGCGACAAGAAGGGCATGTGGCAGGACTCGGACTTCAAGGACCTGGTGCAGTACAACGACGGCTTCCGCACCGGCTTGATCGGCACGCCCGAGCAGGTCGCGTCGCGGATCCTGGAGTACAAGAAGGTCGGGGCCAACCTGATGCTGCTCGGCTTCCTGCACTTCCAGGAGGAGGTCGAGTACTTCGGGCGCAACGTCCTTCCGCTGGTGCGCGAGCTGGAGGCCGCCGAGCTGGAGCGCGTCGGATGAGTGCCGCACTCGAGCTCGACCACGCCGTACCCGTCCTCGACGCCGTGACGGCGGTCTCGACCGCTGCGTCGGTGGCGGCCGAGCTGGCCGTCGGCGCCGCCGAGCGGGACGCGCAGCGGATCCTGCCGTCCGAGCAGATCGCCGCCCTCTCGGCCTCCGGCCTCCTCGGCATCACGGTGCCGCGGGAGTACGGCGGCGCCGACCTCGGCGCCGGTGCCGTGGCGGAGGTGTTCCGCCTGCTGGCGATCGGCGACCCCAACGTCGCGCAGATCCCGCACAGCCACTTCGTCTACGTCAACGCGCTGCGGCACCGCGGCAGCCGCGCGCAGCAGTCCTTCTTCTTCGGCGAGGCGCTGGAGGGCAAGCGGTTCGGCAACGCGCAGTCCGAGGTCGGCACCAAGCACGTCCGGGACTACCGGACGACGCTGCGCGAGCAGTCCGAGGACCAGTGGGTGCTCGACGGCGAGAAGGGCTACAGCACCGGCGCCCTCTTCGCGGACTGGATCCCGGTCCTCGCCCACCTCGGCGAGGGCGGGCCGATGCACGTCGCGTGGGTCGACCGCCGCGCCGACGGCGTCAGCGTCATCGACGACTGGGACGGCATGGGCCAGCGGACCACCGCCAGCGGCACGGTCCGGCTGCGCAACGTGAGCATCCACGCGTCGCGCATCACGCCGTACCACCTGACCTTCGAGGGCCCGCAGACGTACGGCGCGTTCGCGCAGCTGCTGCACGCCGCGATCGACGTCGGCATCGCGCGGGCGGCGCTCGACGACGCCGCGGCGTTCGTGACCACCTCGAGCCGCCCCTACCCGGACGCCGGTGTCGAGCGGGCCGCCGACGACCCGCTCGTCGTGCACGCCTTCGGGCAGATGGAGCTCGAGGTGCGCGCCGCCGAGGCGCTGCTCGCCGAGGGCGGCCTCGCCGTCGAGCAGGCCGACCGCGACCTGTCCGCGCAGACGGCGGGCGAGGCGAGCCTCGCCGTCGCCGCCGCGCGGGCGTCCAGCACCCGCGCCGCGGTCGAGGTCGGCAGCCGCCTCTTCGAGGTCGCCGGCACGCGGTCCGCGCTGGCCTCGCTGAACCTCGACCGGCACTGGCGCAACGCACGCACCCACACGCTGCACGACCCCGCGGCGTGGAAGGTCCAGCACCTCGGGCGGTACGCCGTCGACGGCGTGCTGCCCCCCAACCACGGCCAGCTCTGACTCTCGATACACCCGCTCGTACCTCGCGGGCACTCGACCACCGAACACGGAGGAAAGATGTCGAACCTGAAGTTCCACTGGTTCCTGCCCACCAACGGCGGTGACGGCCGCCAGGTCGTCGGCGGCGGCCACGGCGTCGAGGCCGGCGCCGCCGGCCGGCCGGCCTCCGTGCCCTACCTCGGCCAGATCGCCCGCAGCGCCGAGCAGCTCGGCTTCGAGGCCGCGCTGACCCCGACCGGTGCCTGGTGCGAGGACGCCTGGGTCTCGACCGCGATGCTCAGCCAGGTCTCCGAGCGGCTCAAGTTCCTGGTCGCGTTCCGGCCGGGGCTCACCTCGCCGTTCATCGCGGCGCAGATGGCGGGCTCGTTCCAGAACCTCTCCGGAGGCCGCCTGGCGCTCAACGTCGTGACCGGCGGCGAGAGCAAGGAGCAGCGGATGTTCGGTGACTTCCTGGACAAGGACGGCCGCTACGCCCGCTGCGACGAGTTCCTCACCATCGTCCGCAGGCTCTGGACCGGTGAGCCGGTGACCTTCGAGGGCGAGCACCTGCACGTCGAGGACGCCGTCCTGACCCAGATCCCCGACCCGCTGCCGGAGATCTACTTCGGCGGCTCCTCGCCGGCCGCCGGCCGGGTCGCGGCCAAGCACGTCGACGTCTACCTGACGTGGGGCGAGCCGCCGGCCGCCGTGGCCGAGAAGGTCGAGTGGGTGCGCAAGCTCGCCGCCGAGGAGGGTCGCGAGGACCAGATCCGGTTCGGCATCCGGCTGCACACGATCGCCCGGGACACCGCCGAGGAGGCCTGGGCGGAGGCGGACCGGCTGCTCGCCGGCATCTCCGAGGAGGAGATCGCCCGCGTGCAGTCCGGGCTGAAGCAGAGCGAGTCCGTCGGTCAGTCCCGGATGCTCGAGCTGAACGGCGGCTCCAAGGACGGCCTGGAGATCCACCCCAACCTCTGGGCCGGCGTCGGCCTGGTCCGCGGCGGCGCCGGGACCGCGATGGTCGGCAGCCACACCGAGATCGCCGACCTGATCGAGCAGTACCAGGCGGTCGGCATCGACGAGTTCGTGCTCTCCGGCTACCCGCACCTGGAGGAGTCCTACCGGTTCGGCGAGGGTGTGCTGCCCGAGCTGACCCGCCGCGGGCTCTGGGAGCACCCGGCTCCGGTCGCGTCGACGGCGTCGGTCCCGTTCGGCCAGAAGGCGGCCGCGTCGTGACCGCCCCGTCCGGCAGCAGGGTCGCCGTCGTCGTCGGCAACCCCAAGCCGCAGAGCCGCACGCTCGAGGCCGCGACGTACGTCGCCTCCGAGCTGTCCGGCCGCGAGCCCGACCTGGTCGTCGACCTCGCCCAGCTCGGCGCCCGCCTGCTCGACTGGCAGGACGAGATGGTCACCGAGATCGTGGCCGAGGTCGGGGCCGCCGACCTGGTCGTCGTCGCGTCGCCGACCTACAAGGGCACCTACACGGGACTGCTCAAGCTCTTCCTCGACCGGTTCGCGTCGGGCCCGGAGGGCGGGCTGCGCGGCGTCGCCGTACCGCTCATGCTCGGCGGCGGCCCGGCCCACGCCCTGGCGCCGGAGCTGACGCTGCGCCCGGTGCTGACCGAGATCGGCGGCACCGTCGTGAGCCCCGGGCTCTACGTCGTCGACTCGGCGTACGACGACCCGTCGGCGTACGCCGGCTGGCTGGCGCGCTCGGCCCCCACGATCACGGCTCTCCTCGAGAGCAGGACAGGAGTCTCCGCATGACCCTGACGACGAACCAGGACCTCGACCCGACCCGCCTCCGCGAGGCGTTCGGGATCTTCCCCAGCGGCGTCGTGGCGGTGGCCGCGGAGGTCGACGGCGAGCTGGTCGGGCTGGCGGCGAGCTCGTTCACCTCGGTCAGCCTGGACCCGCCGCTGGTGCAGTTCTCGATCGCGAACACGTCCAAGACCTGGCCCGACCTGCGCCGCTCCGACCACCTCGGCGTCACCATCCTCGCCGACCACCACGGTGTCGTCTGCCGCCAGCTGGCCGGTCCCGTCGAGCACCGCTTCGACGACATCGAGGTCAGCGCGAGCGAGGACGGCGCGGTCACGATCGACGACGGGCTGGCGCGCTTCGACTGCTCGATCTACCGCGAGGTGGAGGCGGGGGACCACACGATCGTGCTGCTCGAGCTGCACGCCATCGAGCACGCTGACACCTCGCTGCCGCTGGTCTTCCACCGCAGCGGGTTCGGCCGGCTCGCTGGGTGACCGGCCTGGTCTGAGACAGTGGACCCGTGGTCAGCGTGGTCGTGGTGGGAGCCGGCGTCGCCGGCCTGACCGCAGCCCGGGACCTGGTCGGCGCAGGGCACGAGGTGCTCGTCCTCGAGTCGTCCACCCGCGTCGGCGGCAAGCTGCTGCGCACGTCGGTCGCGGGCGTGACCGTCGACGTCGGCGCCGAGGCGATGCTCAACCGGCGCCCCGAGGGCGTCGACCTGGCGCGCTCGCTCGGCCTGACCATCGAGCACCCGACGATCGCGTCGTCGCGGATCTGGACGCGCGGCGCCCTGCGGCCGCTGCCCCGCTCCCTGATGGGCGTCCCGCTCGACCTCGACCAGCTCGCCGCGTCCGGGGTGCTGTCGCCGGACGGGCTGGAGCGGTTCCGCTCGGCGGTCGCTGTGCCCGTGCCGGTGGACGAGGACGTCTCCGTGGGCGACCTCGTGGACGCCCGCTACGGCGCCGAGGTCACCGACCGCCTGGTCGAGCCGTTGCTGGGCGGCGTCTACGCGGGCGACTCGCGCCGGCTGTCCGTGCGCGCCACGGTGCCCCAGCTGGTCACCCTCGCCGACGGCGCGTCCCCCGCCCCGACGTACGACGGGCCCGTCTTCGCGGGCCTGCCCGGCGGGATGGGACAGCTGCCCGAGCGGCTGGCCGAGGGGCTGGAGGTCCGCACCGGCACGACGGTGCGGGAGCTGGTGGCGACCGAGGCCGGCTTCGCGCTGACCGTTGGTCCGACGACGGCGCCCGAGCTCGTCACGGCGGACGCCGTGGTGCTGGCGACGCCGGCCGCGCCGACCGCCCGGCTGCTCGGGGCGCTCGCGCCCGTCGCGGCCGCCGAGCTGGCCGGGATCGAGTCCGCGTCGATGGCTATCGTGACCTTCGCGTTCGACGCTGCGTCGGTGCCCGACCTGGCCGGCACCGACTCCTCGGGCTTCCTGGTGCCGCCGGTCGACCGGCGCCGCATCAAGGCCGCGACGTTCTCGTTCGCCAAGTGGGGCTGGGTGCGCGCAGCGGGCGACGGGCTGCTCCTGCTGCGCACCTCGCTCGGCCGCTACGGCGAGGAGACCGCCCTCCAGGGGAGCGACGAGGAGCTCGTCGCGTGGTCGCTGGCCGACCTGCGCGACGCCACCGGCGTCTCGGTCGCCCCCGTCGACACGCACGTGCAGCGCTGGGGCGGTGGTCTGCCGCAGTACGCCGTCGGCCACCTCGGCCGGGTGGCACGGATCCGGGCGGCCGTGGACGCCGTACCCGGCCTCGCCGTCTGCGGCGCGGCCTACGAGGGCGTCGGCATCCCCGCGGTGATCGCGTCCGCGCACCGGGCGGCCGCTCGGATCGGTGGGGCACCCGTCCGTTCCTGAGAAGACCCTGTGAGGTCGGGCCGCGCCCCATCCGCCGGGTCGGTGGTGGCGAACCCCTTCCGTCAAGAGAACGAGACTCTCAACGGAAGAAGCCTCCCATGAGCACCACCACGAAGTTCACCGCCAAGCGCGGCCTGGCCGCACTGGCCCTGGCGGCACTGATCGCCACCCCGCTCGCCGCGTGCAGCAGCTCGGACAGCGACTCGTCGAGTGCCAGCTCGTCGTCGAGCTCCTCGAAGTCGGCGCCGAAGCCGGTCGCCGCGATCGACGCGCTCCAGGGCAAGACCACCGCGATCAAGCTGGACCAGGGCTTCGTCGACGCCCTCACGACCCTCAAGCTCACGCCCGGCACGGTCGGTGACGCGAAGCTCCAGGACGGCTCGCTGATCTTCCCGATCACGGGCGGCAACGTGACCGTGTTCAAGCCCGGCGAGGTCTCGCCGTACGTCATCGGCCAGATCCAGCACGAGGGCTCCGGCCTGTCGCTGACCGCCGGCGGCACCAAGGTCGAGCTGACCAACCTCAACGTCGACCCGGGCGTCTCCCGCGTCTACGGCGACGTCACGGTCAACGGCAAGACCGCGGTCACCAACGCGTTCCTCTTCCAGCTCGACGGCCGGACGCTGCAGCCGCTCAAGACCGAGGGCAGCGACGCGATCCTGACCGGCACCAAGGTCGAGATCTCGGAGGACGCCGCTCCGCTGCTGAACGACACGTTCAAGACGGACGCCGTGAAGCCCGGACTGCTCGTCGGGATCGCCACGATCACCGTCGACACGCAGTCCAAGTAGCCCTCCGTTGGGCGAGGCGCCCGGGGACCTCACGGTCTCCGGGCGTTTCGGCGTCAGACGACCGAGGTCCCCTCGGCGGCCGTGCGCTCGGCGTACGCCGCCGCGAGCTTGGCGACGTAGGGCCCCGGGCGACCGGAGCCGATCTGCCGGCCGTCGACGGCGAGCACCGGGGTCACGCCGCCCATGGTGCCGGTCACGAACACCTCGTCGGCGGCGTACACCTGGGTGAGTGAGAAGTCGCCGACCTCGACGGCGATCCCGAGCGCCGTGCAGGACTCCAGGATCGTCTCCCGCGTGATCCCCTCCGGGCAGGCGCGGGTCGTCGGCGTGCGGACCACGTCGTCCTTCACGAAGAAGACGTGGGTCGCGTTGGTCTCCGCCACGAACCCGTTGTCGTCGAGCATCAGCGCGTCGTCGGCGCCGGCGACGTTGGCCTCGACCTTCGCGAGGATCGAGGTGAGCAGGTTGTTGTGGTGGATCTTGGGGTCGAGCGAGTCCGGCCGGTGCCGGCGCACCGACGAGGTGATGAGCGAGATCCCGCCGTCGTCGTAGACCGGCGACTTGAACTCCGCCAGCACGATCAGCGTCGGACCCGACTGGTTGAGCCGCGGGTCCATGCCGCTGGTGATCTTCACGCCGCGGGTCAGCGTCAGCCGGATGTGCACGTCGTCGGTCATCGCGTTGGCGGCGAGCACGTCGCGGATCCGCTGGACGATCTCCTCGTCGCAGGGCACCGTCGTGAACGCCAGCGCCTGCGCGGAGCGCCGCAGCCGGGCCAGGTGCTCGGTGAGCTTGAAGATCCGGCCGCCGTGCAGCCGCAGCCCCTCCCACACGGCGTCGCCGCCCTGCACGGCCGAGTCGAACGGGCTGATGCCCGCCTGGTCGCGGTGCACGAGCCGGTCGTCGATCCCGACGACCAGGTCGCGGTTGCGCTCGTCGTACTCCTGCTTCATCGCGTCTCCTCGCGGCGCAGGCGGTAGGGCGCCAGCGCGTCGTAGTAGGGACGGCACCGCTCGAGCAGCGGCGCCAGGTGGTCGGGCAGCGGGTCGCCCGCGCCGGGGGAGTACGGCGCGAAGGCGGTCGAGGCCTCGACGCCGGCGTACCAGTGCGGTGCCCAGACGCCGTCCGTCTCGCGCGGGCCGGCGGGCCACGACAGCATCGCGTCGTCGAACCGGATGCCGAGCTCGGCGCAGAGCAGCCCGAGCGTCCCGGCCGGGTCGCGGAGCACGTCGGCCGCGTCGACCACCGGGCCGCCGTACGTCTCGAAGAGCTCCAGCTGCTGCGGCAGCCCGAGGTCCTCGAGGGTCGGCTCCTCGCGGACCTTCGCGTACGACGTGAGCACGCGCTCCGGGTCGCGGACCAGGAACGCGTGGGTCAGCGCACCGAGCGCCGACCGGTCCATCGCGGGGAGCAGGTGGTGGGTCATGTGCTTCTGGTACTGCACCGGGGTCGTCACCCCGCCCGTCGCCAGCTCGCCCAGCACCACGGCCGCGTCGGTCGGCTGCGACGCGATGACGTCGTCGCGGCCCGGATGGTCGAGGCCCGTCGCGGCCAGGTAGGCGGCGTACAACGGCTCGTCGACCACCGAGCAGTCCGCGCGGTTCTCGAAGCTGCGCATCATCGCCGTGGACAGGTTGCGCGGTCCTGACCACATGGCGATCCGGGTGACAGTCATCGAGGACGAGTCTGCCCCGTTGTCCCTGGGCCGTGGGACCTCCGGCCCGAGAACGTCCTCCCATGACCACTTACTCCACACATCCCCAGCCGGCCCGGACCGACGTCCCGGCCCCCACCCCCATCACTCCTCGCGCCAGCCGCTCCTGGGCGCTCGCCGGCGTCGGCGCCGGCCTCGCCGGCATCGGCACCATCGTCACCTCGGGCATGGTGAACGCGGTGTACGACGAGGACCTCCAGGGCGACTCCGCCGGGATCGCCGCGAAGCTCGCCGACCAGACCACGCCGATGTTCGCCTTCCACACGTTCGCCCTGGTCGGCGCGGTGCTCCTGGTCGTCTTCGCCGCGGGCCTCTTCCGCCGCCTGCACGCCACCCTCGGCTCCGGGGCGATCGCTCCGCTCGTCGCGTTCGGCGGCCTGCTCGGCACCGCGGTCGTGTCCGTCATCGGCACCGGCCTCGACACCGAGTTCATCATGGGATTCGTCGGCGACCAGGAGATCGACCCGGCCAACGCCGTCATGTACAACCACTGGATCGGCACCGTCCCGTGGTGCTGGGTGCTGGCCGGTCTGGCGGGCCTCGCGGTGTTCACCGCCAGCCGGGCGAAGGCGGCTCCGCGCTGGATCGGCCTCGTCGGTCTCGTCCTCGGCGGCGTGACCCTGCTGCTCGGCATCTCCCCGCTGCAGTACATGGCCGGCATGACCGGTCCGCTGTGGCTCCTGGTGACCGCGACCGGTTTCTTCCTCGGCGACCGCGCGCAGCGGTGATGATGTGCCGGTGAGCCCTCGGACCGCGGACGTGCAGCGGCCGGCCCCGTGGCCGGTCGCTGCCGTCTTCCCGCTGCTGTCGCTGCTCTGCGTCGTCGGCATCGGCCTGCTCGAGCTCCGGACGTACGGCGACCCGCTGATCTGGAGCTTCGGGCGGGGCATCGAGGTCGGTCACGGCATCGGCACCGGCCTGGTCGGTCTGGTGCTCGGTGGCCTCGCCGCGATCGTGCTGCGCCACGCCGGGCACCGGGGGGTCGGCCTGACCCTCGGCGCCACCGGCCTGTTCTGGTCGCTGGACGGGCTGTCGGAGTCCTTCGTCCGCTTCGGGATGGTCACCGACCACGCCGTCACGGGCATGACGTTCGCGGTCTGGTTCCTGGCCCGGTTCACCGCGCTGCTGCCGGCCACGATCGTCGTCCTGCCGCTGCTCTTCCCCGAGGGACGGTTCCTGCGCGGGGCGTGGGGCGTCGCGAGCTGGACCTGCATGGGCGCGATGGTCCTCGGTGCGCTGGCCGTGACGGTCGCGCCGTACGACGAGCAGGGCGCGCGCCTGCCACCGGGTGTCGACGCCGACCCCACCACGATCTGGGCGCTGGAGGGCGCCTCGGACGTGCTGGTCGACGGGTTGCAGGCGCTCACGCTGCTCGCGCTCGTGGTGCCGATCGGTGTCGTCGTGCACCGCTACCGCCGCTCCGCCGGCACCGAGCGCGACCAGATGCGCTGGCTGCTCTGGGGTGCGCTCGTGACCGCGACGATCATCGTGCTCACCGTCGTCCTCGATCTCGGTGCGCTGACCGACGTCGTGTTCTTCCTCTGCATCACCCTGACCCCGATCGCGGTGACCGTCGCAGTCGTGAACCCGCGGCTCGTCCCGATCGAGGACCTGCTCGGCCGGACCGTGCTGCTGTCCGTGCTGGCCGTGGTGCTGGTCGTCGTCGACTTCCTGGTGGTCGCCGCACTCTCGCTGCTGCTCGACGACGACATGGCCCAGTCGCAGGTGGTGCTGGTCGTGCTGATGACCACCGTCCTGCTGTACAGCCCGCTGCGGCAGCGGCTGTCCCGGTGGCTGAGCCGTCGCTCCGATCCCTACGACACGGTGGCCGGACTCGCCTCCACCCTCGAGACCACCGACGACGGTGGCGAGCAGCTCGCCGCGGTCGCCGAGGCGGTCGCGAGCGCGTTCGGGGTCGGCTACGTCAGCGTCGAGGTCGAGCGCAGCGGCGGCGAGCTCCTCGTCGCGACGTACGGCGACCGTCCGGCCGAGACCCGGGACCTGCCGATCTCCTACCGGGACGTCCGGGTCGGCCGCCTCGTGCTGCCCACGCGCGGGCTCCGCAGCCGGCTGTCCCGGCGCGACGAGGAGCTGCTCGGCGACCTGGTGCGTCAGGCCGCGATCGTGGCCCGCACCAGCCGCCTGGCCGAGGACCTGGTGTCCGCCCGCGAGGAGGAGCGCCGGCGGATCCGCCGTGACCTCCACGACGGCCTCGGCCCGGCGCTGAGCGGGGTGGTGTTCCAGCTCGAGTCCGCGCGGCTGATGGTCGACAAGGACCCGGAGACCGCCAAGACCCAGATCACCGGCGTCAGCGCTCACGTCCAGGACGTCGTCGCCGACGTACGACGGCTCGTCCACGACCTGCGTCCGCCCGCGCTCGACGACCGTGGCCTGGTGGGCGCGCTGCGCCAGCAGGGCGAGCACCTCGGCCCGGAGGTCACCGTGACCGCGGGTGAGCTGGACCCGTTGCCCGCGGCGGTCGAGGTTGCGGCCTACCGCATCGCCAGCGAGGCGATGACGAACGTCGCCCGGCACGCCGGCGCCACCCGGTGCGCCGTACGGCTCGAGGTCGTCGACAGCGCCCTGCTGGTCGAGATCGAAGACGATGGCGTCGGGGTGGCGCCCGACGCCGAGGCCGGGGTCGGCCTCGTCGCGCTGCGCGAGCGTGCCACCGAGCTCGGCGGCCGCGCCGAGGTCACCTGCCCCTCCACCGGCGGCACGGTCGTGCGCGCCCTGCTGCCCCTGAGGAGTGTCCCGTGAACGACATCCGGGTCGTCGTGGTCGACGACCACCAGATCGTGCGGGAGGGGCTGACGAGCCTGCTCGGCGCCCTCGACGGCATCGAGGTGGTCGGCACCGCCGCTGACGGCCGCGACGCGATCCACGTCGTCGCCGAGGCGGAGCCGGACGTCGTCGTCATGGACATCCAGATGCCGCAGCTCGACGGCATCGAGGCGACCCGGCACATCACCGGTCGGCAGCCGGGGGTCCGGGTCGTGATGCTGACGATGAACGAGGACGACGAGACCGTGCTCAGCGCGATCCGGGCCGGCGCGAGCGGCTACCTGCTCAAGGGCTCCGGCGCGGACGAGGTGCAGACCGCCATCCGCGCGGCGGCCGCCGGCGGCATGGTGTTCGGTGCGGCGCTGGCCGGCAAGGTCGCGTCGTACTTCTCCGGGGGGCTGAAGGCGGCGGCGCCGGAGGAGCCGTTCCCCGACCTCACCGATCGGGAGCGCGACGTCCTGCGGTTGCTCGCCGCCGGGCGGTCCAACGACGCCATCGCCGCCGAGCTCTACGTGTCCAACAAGACGGTGCGCAACGCGGTCTCGGGCATCTACACGAAGCTGCACGCTGCCGGCCGCGCCGAGGCGATCATCACCGCGCGGGAGGCGGGGTACGGCCGCGACTGACCGCGGGGGACAATGGGCTCATGGCGAGCAATGCGCAGAAGGCACGGGAGATCAACGACTCCATCCGCTACACGATGTGGTCGGTCTTCCGCCTCGACGTCACCCTCTCCGACGACGACGAGGCCGACCGCGCTGCCGAGGGCGCCGAGGTCGAGAAGCTCTTCGCCGAGCTCGCCGAGTCGGACGTCGTGGTCCGCGGCGTCTACGACGTCAGCGGCCTGCGCGCCGACGCCGACCTGATGATCTGGTGGCACGCCGCGACGTCGGAGGAGCTCCAGGACGCCTACAACCGCTTCCGCCGTACGACGTTCGGCCTCCGGCTCGGGCCCGTCTGGTCCCAGCTGGCGCTGCACCGCCCCGCGGAGTTCAACAAGAGCCACGTGCCGGCGTTCCTCAGCGACGAGGAGCCGAAGCGGCACGTCTCGGTCTACCCGTTCGTGCGGTCCTACGACTGGTACCTCCTCGAGGACGCCGACCGCCGCAAGATGCTCGCCGACCACGGCAAGATGGCGCGCGACTACCCGGACGTGCGCGCCAACACGGTCGCGAGCTTCTCGCTCGGCGACTACGAGTGGATCCTCGCCTTCGAGGCCGACGAGCTCTACCGGATCGTCGACCTGATGCGGCACCTGCGCGGCTCCGAGGCCCGGCGCCACGTGCGCGAGGAGGTGCCGTTCTACACCGGCGCCCTGGTCGGGATCTCCGAGCTGGTCGGCCGCCTGCCGTAGGCGGAACCGGCTCACCGCCGGGCACGTCGTACGTGCATGAGGATCGTGCTGGCCGCCGCCGCCCTGCTGCTGACCGTCCCGCTCGCCGCGTGCGGCAGTGACGGGGACGCGACCGCGACCGACTCGACCACGAGCAGGCCGACCCAGGTGCCCGCGGCCTCCGGGCCGGTCACCACGGCCGGCATCGTGACCGTGATGGACACCGGCTCGCCCGAGGTCTGCCTCGGCCCCGTTGCGGAGTCCTACCCGCCGCAGTGCAGCGGCCCCGCGCTGATCGGCTGGGACTGGGCCGAGCACCGGCAGATGTTCGAGACGCAGGGCGACGTCCGCTGGGGCTCGTTCGTCCTCACCGGGACCTGGGACGGCACCAGCCTGACGCCGACCGACGCCGTCCCCGCCGCGCTCTACGACCCCGCCCGGGCCGAGGAGCCGACGTACCCGAAGCCGTCGAGGCACCTCTCCGACTCCGAGCTCGAGCAGGTCCGCGCGTCGGTCGAGGACCTCCCCGGTGCCCAGAGCGCGTACGCCGATGGCACCCGCGTCCTGGTCGACGTCACCTACGACGACGGCTCGCTCCAGGAGTGGGCGGACGAGACCTACGGAGCCGGCGTGGTCGTCGTGCACCCGATGCTCGTCGAGTGACACACCACGCACCTGTCCGAGGCCGGAACTCGTGTCAGGCGTGTCATCCGACGTGGTCGTCCACAGGCTCGGCGTACGTCGGTTGCCGGTGTGGGGTGCTCCGCCGAAGGTCGGGGGATGTCCTCCGAGCTCGGTCGCGTCGCACCAGGCCCGATGGTGCGCCCGGTCCCCGTCGATCCTGACGGCCTGCTCGGCCCGACGCGCGGCGCCGCGCAGGGGCGCGGGTGGCGGCGGACCAGCCCCGGGCTGTACGTGCCCGTGTCGACGCCCGACTCCGCCGAGCAGCGGATCGTCGAGGCCGCCGGTCGCGCGGGTGACCGCGGTGCCGTCACCGGATGGGCGGCGCTGCGCCTGCACGGCGACGGGTTCTGCGACGGTCTGGCCGGCGACGGGGAGACCATCCGTCCGGTTCCTGTGGTCGAGGGTCGGGGGCGGGTCCGCGCGCATCCGTCGGTCAGGGTCTCCCGCGAGGTCCTCCCCGACGACGAGGTCGTGGTCGTCCACGGCATCCGCTGCACGACAGCCGTGCGGGCGCTCTACGACGAGGTCCGGGCGCATCCCTTGCGGTGGGCCGTCGTCCACGCCGACCGGGCGTTCGCGCCAGGGGTCGTCGACCGGGCCGCGTGGGCGGTGTACCTCGGCAGCCGCCCGTGGCACGTCCGGATCCGTCATGCCCGCGTCGTCCATGACCTCGCGGTCACGACCAGCCGCTCACCGGGTGAGACCCTGCTGCGGCTGATCTGGGTGCTCGACGGCGGCTGGCCGGCGCCGCTGTGCAACGTGCTGGTCACCGACGAGCACGGCACGGTCGTCGGGATGCCGGACCTGCTCGACGTCGACCTCGGGGTGGTGGCCGAGTACGACGGTGCCGTGCACCGCTCGCGCGACCAGCACACCCGCGACCTCGCCCGCGAGCACACGTTCCGCGGGCTCGGCCTGGAGTACGCCGCCTTCACCGGGCCCGACGTCGGCGACCCGCCACGCGTCGTCGAGCGGCTGGCTGCGGCGCGTCAGCGTGCCGCCCGCACCGAACGCCGCTGGGGCTTCGTCCGATGACACACCACGCATCGGATTCCGGTCGCCGGAGGTGCTTGGTGTGTCATTCGACGCCGAACTCGACGTCGCTGATCAGGAGTCCGCGGGCTCCAGGGTCAGGCTGATCGAGTTGATGCAGTAGCGGTCGCCGGTGGGGGTGCCGTAGCCGTCGGGGAAGACGTGGCCCAGGTGCGAGCCGCAGTTGGCGCAGCGGACCTCGACGCGCTTCATGCCGTGCGAGGTGTCCTCGATGTACTCGATCGTGTCGGTGATCGGCTGGTAGAACGACGGCCAGCCGCAGCCGGAGTGGAACTTCGTGTCCGACTCGAAGAGCTTGGCGTGGCACGCCTTGCAGGAGTAGACACCCTTGGTCTCGGTGTCGGTGTACTCACCGACGAAGGCCCGCTCCGTGCCGGCCTGGCGGAGCACGGCGTACTCCTCGGGCGAGAGCTCCTCGCGCCACTGCTCGTCGGTCTTCTGCACGTCGTATGCCATGCCCCCAATCTAGTGGGTCGGCAAAGGATCCGGAGAAAGGTTGACACATAGTGTAACTCGGTGTTGCACTTTCCCGGGTGAGGCCACGAGCACTGACCTGGGGAGGCGTACGGAGCGCCGCCGACAAGCTGACGACTCCGTTGCACCCCGACGACTACCTGCGGCTGCTCAACCCGCTGTGGAGCGAGCGCGAGCTGCGCGGGCGGGTCGAGGAGGTCCGCCCCGAGACCGACGACGCCGCCACGCTCGTGATCCGGCCGGGGTGGGGGTGGCGCTACGACCACCGGCCCGGGCAGTTCGTCGGCATCGGGGTCCAGGTCGACGGTCGCTTCCAGTGGCGCTCGTACTCCGTCAGCTCGCCGCCGCGCCGCGACGGACGGACGATCACGATCACCGTGCGGGCGATGCCGGAGGGCAAGCTGTCCGCCCACCTCGTCAACGGACTCGCGCCCGGCACCATCGTCCGGCTCGCGCTGCCCGACGGCGACTTCGTGCTGCCCGACCCGCCGCCGGCGAAGATGCTTTTCCTGGTGGGCGGCAGCGGCGTCACGCCGGTGATGGCGATGCTGCGCACGATGGACCGGCGAGGGTCGATGCCCGACGTGGTCATGCACTACTCGTCGCCCACGCCGGAGCGGATGATCTTCCGCGACGAGCTCGCCGAGCTGGAGCAGCGCCACGACGGGCTCACCGTCCACCGGCTGCACACCGACACCGACGGGATGCTGGAGCTCGCCCACCGTGATCGCGGGCTCGACGGGATCTGCCCCGACTGGCGCGAGCGCGAGACCTGGGCCTGCGGGCCCGGGCCGATGCTCGACGCGATCACGGAGCACTACGCGGCGGCCGGCCTGGAGGATCTCCTGCACCTGGAGCGGTTCTCCCTGGAGCTGGGCGGGGACGGCGGCGAGGGCGGCACGATCACCTTCCGCACGTCCGGGAAGTCGATCGAGGTCGACGGCGCGACGACCGTCCTCGAGGCGGGCGAGGCCGCCGGCGTCGGCATGCCGTACGGCTGCCGGATGGGCATCTGCCACACCTGCACGCTCACCCTCGTCGACGGCCGGGTCCGCGACCTGCGCAACGGCGACGAGTACGCCCAACCCAACGAACAGGTGCAGACCTGCGTCACCGCCGCGGTGGGCGCCTGCACCCTCGACATCTAGGGGTTTCGAGACAGGCGCCAGAGCGCCTTCCTCAACCACCGAAAGGACAAGCAATGGCCATCTCAGACGTCAAGGAGTACACCCACCTCACCGACGAGGAGGTCGAGCAGATCGGTCGCGAGCTCGACGCCATCCGCGCGGAGATCGAGGAGTCGCGCGGCGAGGCCGACGCGGCGTACATCAACCGCATCATCAAGGTGCAGCGCGGCCTGGCCACGGCCGGCCGCATCACCCTGCTCGCCGGTCTCCAGTCGAGGCGGACGCGGGTGCCGGCCTGGATCGCCGGCGCGAGCCTGCTGGGCCTGGCCAAGATCCTCGAGAACATGGAGATCGGCCACAACGTCATGCACGGCCAGTGGGACTGGATGAACGACCCGGAGATCCACTCCTCC
The DNA here is from genome assembly GCF_001425175.1 of Nocardioides sp. Root1257. Taxonomy (GTDB): domain Bacteria; phylum Actinomycetota; class Actinomycetes; order Propionibacteriales; family Nocardioidaceae; genus Nocardioides. Next base: position 991,936 of record NZ_LMDV01000008.1, read on the forward strand.
AACTGGGAGTGGGACACCGCCCAGCCGGCCGAGCAGTGGAAGCACTCGCACAACTACGTCCACCACCAGTTCACCAACGTGCTCGGCTACGACAACGACATCGGCTACGGCATCCTCCGGATGGCGCGCGAGCAGAAGTGGTCGCCGTACAACCTCGGTCAGCCGGTCTACAACGCGCTGCTGGCCAGCCTCTTCCAGTGGGGCGTCGCCCTCCACGACCTCGACATCGAGCGGATCCGCAAGGGCGAGAAGGACCCGAAGGAGATGAAGCGGCAGCTGCGCCAGATCGCGCGCAAGGGCCGCAACCAAGTGCTCAAGGACTACGTCGTCTACCCGGCCCTGTCGGGGCGGCAGTGGAAGGCGACCCTGACGGCGAACGCGACCGCCAACGTGGCGCGCAACCTGTGGTCCTACGTGGTCATCTTCTGCGGGCACTTCCCGGACGGGGCCCTGCACTTCACCGAGGAGGAGCTCGAGGACGAGACCCGCGCGGAGTGGTACCTGCGCCAGGTGCTCGGCGCCGCGAACTTCCGCGGCGGTCCGCTGCTGCACATCCTCAGCGGCAACCTCGGCTTCCAGATCGAGCACCACCTCTTCCCGGACCTGCCCAGCAACCGGTACGCCGAGATCTCCGAGCGGGTGCAGGCGCTCTGCGAGAAGTACGACCTGCCCTACACCACGGGTCCGCTCCACCAGCAGTACGGCCAGGCCCTGCGCACGATCATCAAGCTGTCGCTGCCCAACGGGATGACCGCCTCCGACCAGCCGGAGCCGCCCAGCCCGTCGCGCGACCGCAAGCGGAGGTCCGACGCCGAGCGCCCGTCGCGGCGCACCGAGACCGGCGGCTACTACCGGAGCACGCGCGCATGACCACCGACCTGCTCGACCGGGCCTGGGTGACGCGCTGCGCGCTCAGCCGGATCTGCGGCGTCTGCTCGGAGCCGTTGGGACGCCCGATCGCCTTCGTCGGGACCGCCGACGAGGTGGGCCGCAACGCCTTCCACCTGCCGCCGATGCACGCGACCTGCGCGGAGTCGGTGCTGGACCCGTCGACCGAGGTCGTCGCGACGGCCGGCTTTGAGTTCGTCCGCCCTGCCAAGGAGGACCTCGACAGGCGGCCGACGTTCCAGCCCAACTCGCTCCTGTAGTTCTCAGGTCGACTCTCTCGCCCCGCTAGCGTGGGTCCATGGACGGATCCGGCACGAAGGACGACCCCTGGCAGCTGACCACCGCGCCCGGCAGCTCGGCGTACACGATGTGGCGCGACGAGGAGGCCGGGCTCCTGGTCTGCCAGGTCGGGTCGACCAGGCTGACCTACCTGCTGCGGGCGGTCGACGACCTCGCCGCGATGCTGCGTGAGGCCGGCGACTGGGTGCCGCTCGGCGCCGCCGACGAGAAGAAGCCGGCCGCCGAGGGGACCGTCGAGGCGTGGGGCCGGGCGGAGGACAACCCCGTCGGCGGCTGGTACGGCCAGCGCAACGGCTACCGCGGCCGGTTCGGGATGTACCTGCCGCCGCTGCTCGAGGGCCTCGGGCTGGTCGAGCTCGAGCACCAGCCCCGCAACAACCGGGTCCGGGCGGTCTGACGTGCCGAAGACACCCGCCGCCGAGGTCGATGCCGGCGGCCGCGCCGTCCGCGTCTCCAGTCCCGACCGGGTGATCTACGAGGCGACCGACAGCACGCCCGAGGTCACCAAGCTCATGGTCGCGGAGTACTTCGCGAGCGTCGACGACGGCCTGATGCGCGCGCTCCGCGACCGACCGACGGCCCTGGAGCGCTGGACGTCCGGCGTCCGTGAGGGGATGCGGCTCGCGACCGGTCCGCAGGACAAGGACGCGGACGCGTTCTACCAGAAGCGCGTCCCCAAGGGCGCCCCCGACTACCTCGAGACCGTGCAGGTCACCTTCCCGTCCGGCCGCACCGCCGACGAGATCTGCCCGACCGAGATCGCCGTGCCCGTCTGGTGCGCACACATGGGCACGCTGGTCTTCCACCCGTGGCCCGTACGCCGCGCCGACGTCGACCACCCCGACGAGCTGCGCATCGACCTCGACCCCCAGCCGGGCACGACGTTCAGCGACGCCGTCCGGGTCGCCGGCGTGGCGCGCGAGCTGCTCGAGGAGCTCGGCATCACCGGCTACCCGAAGACCTCCGGCAACCGGGGCGTCCACGTCTTCGTGCGGATCAAGCCCGAGTGGGAGTTCACCGACCTGAGGCACGCCGCCATCGGCTTCGGGCGCGAGCTCGCCCGCCGCGACGAGGGCGTCACGGTCGAGTGGTGGAAGGAGGAGCGCGGCGAGCGGATCTTCGTCGACTTCAACCAGAACAACCGCGACCGCACGATCGCCTCGGCGTACTCGCTCCGGCCGCTGCCGGGCGCCCCCGTCTCGACCCCGATGACCTGGGACGAGCTCGCCGGGGTGAAGGATCCCCGCGACTACAACCTCTTCACGGTCCCGGACCGGGTGGCCGACGGCGACCCGTGGGCGGGCATCGACGACACGGCGCACTCCCTCGAGCCGTTGCTGCAGCTCTGGGAGGAGCTGCCCGGCGGCGAGCTCAACTTCCCGCCGGACTACCCGAAGATGCCGGGGGAGCCGCCGCGCGTGCAGCCGAGCAAGAAGGTCGAGTCGCACTGGGACGCCGAGGGCAACCGCATCGATGACTGACGACCAGCGCATGGACCGCGACGACCGCGAGCCGGACAAGCACGGGCAGGCCGGTGCCGCCCGGTGGGCGGCGTACCTCGACTGGGTTCGCGAGGACCTCGCGGCCACGGTGCTCGCACTGCCCGACGACGTACGCCGCAGCAGCACGCTGCCGAGCGGGTGGACGCCGGTCCAGCTGCTCAGCCACGTGCTGCACATGGAGCAGCGCTGGTTCGTCTGGGGCTTCCTGGGGGAGCAGGTCGACGACCCGTGGGGCGACTGGACCGACGACGAGCCCTGGGGTCGCGAGGAGGCCCGCTGGGTGGTCGCCGACCACGTGAGCGCCGAGCAGCTCGCGCAGCGGCTGGCCGAGATCGGGGCGCGGACGTCGGGGATCCTGCGGGACTTCCCGCTCGACGCGACCGCCTCGCCGGGCGGCCGGTTCGCCGCCGACCCGCCGAGCCTGGAGTGGATCTGCTTCCACGTGCTGGCGGAGTACGCGCGGCACGCCGGTCAGCTGGACGTCGCCCTGGAGGTCCGTCGACCGTCCTGAAATGGCAGAAGACCCGTCCCGCCTTCAGGGCCGAAGCCAAGCGCGCGGTACGGGTCTCCTTGAACCGGCCGAGGCACTCCCCCCAGAGCCCGCGGATCCCCACGTCCCGCGTCAGCCGGTGTTACATCCAGAACACTAGGGCCCGGATTCTCACAACCGGTCAACAAGCGATCCACAAGACGGCAAGCATTCGGCAACAGTTAGATTCAGGGCGTGCTGCTCGCCTTCGACACCGCGTCCCCGCTGGTCTCCGTGGCCCTGTACGACGCCGACGGCGACGGCGTGGTGACCGAGCACGTGGCCGAGCGGCCGATGAAGCACGCCGAGCAGCTCGCCCCGCTCATCGACCTCGCGATGAGCGCCGCCGGCATCGTCCGCCAGGACCTGACGGCGATCGCCGTCGGCACCGGGCCGGGCCCGTTCACCGGGCTCCGGGTCGGTCTCGTCACGGCGCGCACGCTCGGCTTCGTGCTCGACATCCCGGTGTACGGCGTGTGCTCGCTCGACGCGCTCGCCGTCGAGGCCGTCGACACGGGCGCGGTGAGCAGCGACTTCGTCGTGGCCACCGACGCACGCCGCAAGGAGGTCTACCTCGCGCGGTACGACGCCGCCGGGACGCGGCTCGACGGCCCGCTCGTCGACAAGCCCGCCGAGCTCGCGACCGAGGCGCCGGTGGTCGGTCAGGGCGCCGTCCTCTACCCGGACGCGTTCCCGCACCGGGTCGGACCGGAGGCCCCCAGCGCTGGGTGGCTGGCGCGCTGCGTCGCCGAGGAGCGCGCCGAGCTGACCGACCCCGAGCCGCTCTACCTGCGTCGTCCCGACGCGGTCGCCGCGCACGCCCCCAAGCCGGTCTCGTGACCGTCCGGCCGGCGACGCCCGACGACGTCACCGCGATCGCCGACCTGGAGCTGGACAACCTGGGCGACGACGCCTGGTCCGAGGGCCTGGTCCGTGAGGGCGTCACCGGCAACCTGCCGACGATCAGCTACCTGGTCGTCGAGGTCGACACTCCGACCGGACGCAGCGTGGCCGGGCACGCCACCGCCAGTGTCGTCGCCGACATCGCGGAGCTCCAGCGGATCGCCGTGGACCCCGCCCACCGGCGTACCGGCCTGGCCTCGCTGCTCCTGGACGCAGTGATCGGCGCCGCCCGTGCGGGCGGCGCCGATCGGCTGCTGCTGGAGGTGCGGGAGGACAACGCCGCGGCGCTGGCCTTCTACGCGGCCCGGGGCTTCGTCGAGGTCGACCGGCGCCGTCGCTACTACCGCGACGGCACCACTGCCGTGGTGATGCGCCGCAGCCTCGGTCGAGGCTGCGGCGCATCCGATCACGGCAGGTAGTACGTCGGGTTCGGCAGCTTGTAGACCCGGTTCGCGGACCCACCGATGAGGTCGGAGAACTGGTCGCCCAGGTTGCCGACGATGTCGAAGCCCAGCTTCTCGATGTGCTTGCGGGTCTGCGACTTGTACTCGATCGTCGAGCAGGTGTTGTCCGAGCCGCAGTCGACGTACGCCGGCGGCTGTGCGCCGCTGTTCCACTTGGTGAAGTAGCGGTTGGCACGGAAGTCGGAGTAGCCGACCTTGGCCAGGTTGCCGATGGTGGCGTACTTCTGCGCGTCGCTGCGTCCCGTCAGCCCGAACACGGTGCAGCCCGCGTCCGCGACGTCGGCGACGAGCTCCGGCATCCCGGGCACGGCCGGGAAGCGCTGGTCCTGCACCCAGGTGTCCTGGAGCGCCGGCTGGAAGTTGAAGCCCATGGCCCCGTCCTCCATGTCGTAGGTCCAGAGCGTGGTGTCGTCGGCATCGAACACGACCGCCGGCTTGCCGGGCACCTTGAGCGACCGCAGCTTCTTCGCGAACCGCTTCACGGCCGCGCGGGCCTTGGCCTTGGCCTTCTTGCCGTGGGCGTGCGCGAGCTGCCGCTTGGCCTTGGCGAGGCCGGCCTTGGTCGTGGTGATCGCCTTCTTGGTGCGGACGATCACGTCGTTCCCGTGCTCGCAGGACTGCTGGATCGTGGTGCTCCAGGTCTTCTCGAGCGAGGTCAGCTCGGTGATGTAGGCGGAGCTCGAGCGGTTCGCGGTGCCGCCGCCCAGCGGAGCGCCGTAGTAGGCGCGGATCTCCTTCTTCACCGGGTCGACGTTGGGGATGTCGTCGCCGCTCGCCACGGTCGCGCCGCTGGAGCCGTCGGCCTTCATCGTGTACGACGTCGGCGGCTTCATGTTCGCGTCATCCGCCGGCGCACCCGCGATGTCGAGGCTGGCGAGGAAGTACGTCGGGTTCGGGAGCTTGACCGTGTCGTCGGCGCGCCCGCCCATCAGGTCGCTCCACTGGTCGCCGACGCTGAGCACGATGTTGACGCCGTCGGCGTCCTCGATGTGCTGGCGGGTGAACGCCTTCTTCTCGACTGTCGAGCAGCTCGTCGCGTTGCCGTCGGCGGCGCAGTCGACGTAGCCCGGCTGGCTGCCGATGGAGAACCCGGTCGTGTAGAGGTTGGCGTTGCTGAACACCGCGCCGCCACCGGTGGCCGTGAAGCCCTGCGCGGTGAGGTTGGCGATGGTGTCGGCCTGCTGGGACGTCGGCCGCCCGGTCACGCCGTACACGTCGTAGCCACGGTCGAGGAGCGTGCGCACGAGCGCCGGCATCCCGTTGACCGCGGGGTAGAGGTGGTCGGTCACCCACTGGTTGGCGACGCCGGCGTCGTAGATGTAGTGGACGGCCTCCTCGTAGTCGAAGTCGGCCAGCAGGGTGGCGTCGACGTCGAAGACCACGGCGCTGTTGGCGGGCGCGGTCGCCGGCAGGTCGGCCAGGATGCGCTGCTGGATGGCGCCCAGCTCGGTGATGTACGGCGAGCTCGTCTTGTTCGAGACCCACAGCCCGGTGCCGGCGTCCTTCGCGGCGTTGTAGTACGTCCGGACCGTCGACTTCACGGAGTCGATGTTCGGGATGTCCGCACCCGACGCGGGCGCCGGGACGCTGCCGTCGTACGGGTTCACGTTCATCGTGAACGCCGTGTGGGGCGTGAGCTTCGAGTCGTCGACGGTGCGCGCCTGGGTGGGCGCGGCACCTCCGACGACGAAGGCGAGCGCGACGGTGGTCGCGACGAGGGCGGGCGTGCCGAGGCGTCCCGGGATTCGCATAGGTGCTCCGAGGTGGTGAGAGCTGAAAGTTGACCCGGTCAACCTATGTCGGAGATTCCGCCTTGTGAAGAGCCACCTCAGGGATGCAGCCGGGCGCCCTTCACGATCTTGTCGACGGCGTTGCGGGGCGCGTGCACGGCCAGGCCGACCAGGTCCAGGTCGGCGCCCGCGACAGCGGCCACGGCGGCCCGGTTGTCGTCGTCGTTGCCGGTGCGGAAGAGGTCGGCGGTGAAGACCCCGACCGTCACGTCGCGGCGCAGCGCGCGCTCGTGGGCGGCCGTCAGGGTGGCCGCGTCGCCCTCGAAGACCAGCACCGGCTGGCCCAGCATCGCGAGGTACGCCGTGCCGTCCGCGTCGCCGTACGGCTCGCCGACGAGCTGGGGGTACGCCGCGGTCACGCCGCTCACCAGGAACGCGGTCGCGTTCAGCCGTTGCCACATCTCGAGGTCGTCGCGGAGCAGCACCGCGATCTTGGTGTCGAACGCCATGGCGCCCACGATCGCCGCCGACGTGGGGGTCGGTCTTGTACGTTCCTGACATGTCGCCGCGGCCGACCATCCGCGCCTGGCACCCTCCGGTCGCGGGGGTGTCGGAGGTGCTGCACGCGCACTTCCCGGAGCACGCCTACCCGGCGCACACGCACGACACCTGGACGCTGCTGCTGGTCGACACCGGCACGGTCCGCTACGACCTCGACCGCCACGAGCACGGCGCTCTCGGCGACCGGGTGACGCTGCTGCCGCCGCACGTCGCGCACGACGGGCGCTCGGTCGAGGCCACCGGCTTCCGCAAGCGGGTGGTCTACCTCGAGGAGGGGGTCATCGACGCGGGACGGATCGGAGCCGCGGTCGACCACCCGGGCTGGGCCGACCCGGCGCTGCGCCGCGCGGTCGACCAGCTGCACGGCGCGCTCGAGCAGCCCGGCGACGAGCTGGAGGCGGAGGTCCGCCTGGAGCTGGTCGTCGACCGGCTGCGGCAGCGGCTGACCGGGGCGGGCGTGCCCGACGCCGTACGACGGGACCCGCGGCTGGCCCACCGGCTCCGCGACCTCCTGGACGCGCGGGTGGTCGAGGGCGTGTCGCTCGCGACGGCCGCGGACGAGCTCGGCGTGCACCCGACGCACCTGGTGCGCGCGTTCGGAGCGGAGTTCGGCCTGCCGCCGCACCGCTACCTCACCGGCCGACGGCTGGACCGCGCCCGGCGACTGCTGCTGGCGGGGGAGCGGGGCGCCGACGTCGCGGTCGCGTCGGGCTTCCACGACCAGGCCCACCTGACCCGGCACTTCCGCCGACTGCTGGGGGTCACCCCCATGGCGTACGCACGGTCGGCACGCTGACTCGGCACAATGGGCGGGTGAGCACCGAACCGCTGATCCTCGGGATCGAGACCTCCTGCGACGAGACCGGCGTCGGGATCGTGCGCGGCCACACGCTGCTCGCCGATGCGATCGCCAGCAGCGTCGACGAGCACGCCCGGTTCGGTGGGGTGGTGCCCGAGGTCGCCAGCCGCGCCCACCTCGAGGCGATGGTGCCGACGATCGAGCGGGCCTGCGAGACCGCCGGCATCACGCTGGACGACGTCGACGCGATCGCCGTGACGAGCGGGCCCGGCCTGGCCGGTGCCCTGATGGTCGGGGTCGCCGCCGCCAAGGCGCTGGCCGTCGGGCTGGGCAAGCCGATCTACGGCGTGAACCACCTCGCCGCCCACGTCGCCGTCGACCAGCTCGAGCACGGCCCGCTGCCCGAGCCCTGCCTGGCGATGCTGGTCAGCGGCGGCCACTCGAGCCTGCTGCGGGTCGAGGACGTCACGACCGGCGTCGACCCGATGGGCGCCACCATCGACGACGCTGCGGGGGAGGCCTTCGACAAGGTCGCGCGACTGCTCGGGCTGCCGTTCCCGGGCGGCCCGCACATCGACCGCGCGGCCCGCGAGGGCAACAGCGTCTACGTCGACTTCCCGCGCGGCCTGACCGCGCGCAAGGACCTGGAGCGGCACCGCTTCGACTTCTCGTTCTCGGGTCTCAAGACCGCGGTCGCTCGCTGGGTCGAGGCGCGCGAGCGCGCCGGCGAGCCGGTGCCCGTCGCCGACGTCGCGGCCAGCTTCCAGGAGGCCGTCTGCGACGTCCTCACCCGCAAGGCGATCGACGCCGCTCGCAGCGAGGGCATCGAGGACATCCTGATCGGCGGCGGGGTCGCCGCGAACTCCCGCCTCCGCGCGATGGCCGAGGAGCGCGCCACCGCCGCCGGACTGCGGGTACGGGTCCCGCGACCCGGCCTGTGCACCGACAACGGTGCGATGGTCGCCGCCCTCGGCGCCGAGATGGTCGCCCGCGGTCGTACGCCGTCCGCCCTCGACCTCCCCGCCGACTCCTCGCAGCCGGTCACCAGCGTGCTGGTGTGACCGGAGGGATAGTCCCTGACGTTTCGGCCCCGATCCGCGCCCGGGAGGGCCAGAACGTCAGGGACTACCCCGCCGCTACGGCGCTGCGTCGGCGTCGGGCTGCTCGGAGAGCTCCTTCGGGGCCTTCTGGTCGCCGTGGCCGGGCCACCAGGCCGCGTGCCCGATCAGCGCGGTGAGCGACGGCGTCAGGAACATCGCCATCACGAACGCCGCGATGAAGATGCCGAACGACAGCGCGAAGCCCATCGACGTCAGCAGGCTGTTGCCGCTGAGCATCAGCGACGCGAACGTGCCGGCCAGGATGACGCCGGCGGCGGCGATGGTCGGTCCGGCGTGCTTGAGCGCCTCGGCAGCCGCAGGTCGCGGTTCCTTGCCGTCCCGCGCCTCCTCGCGCAGTCGGGCGATCATCAGGATGTTGTAGTCCGTGCCGAGTGCGGTCACGAAGAGGTAGATGTAGATCGGGAGCATGAAGATCAGGCCGTCCGCGCCGCCGATGTACTGGAAGACGATCACCGTCGCCCCGAGCGTCGCGGCGAAGCTGAGCCCGACCGCCGCCATCAGGTAGAGCGGCGCGACCAGGCTGCGCAGCAGCAGCGCCAGGATCAGCATGATGACCAGCGCGGCGACCGGGAAGACGACCTTGTAGTCACGGACCATCGCCGTCTGGAGGTCGGCGAAGATCGACGGCGTACCGCCGACGAAGGCCTCGGTCCCGTCGGGTGCGGCGCCGTGCGCGGCCTCGCGCACGGGGCCCTTGACGTCCTGGAGGGCGGCGTCCGAGGCCGGGTCCTCGTCGAGGACCACGCTGAACTGGGCGGCGGTGCCGTCCTCCGACGGTACGGCGGGGTAGACCTGCGTCACGCCGTCCGCGGCCTCGAGGTCGGTGCGGTAGGTCTCGAGCTCCGCCGGATCGAGCTTCCCGTCGTCGGAGACGAGGATGACCGGGATCGGCTCGCTGGCACCGGCGGCGAAGTGGTCCTGGAAGGTGTGCAGGGCCTCCGTCGACTCCACGTCGTCGGGCAGGCTCGAGTTGAAGTCGAACGACGGGTTGAAGCTGAACGCGAAGATCGCGAGGATCCCCAGGATCAGGCCCGAGACGATCGCGAAGCGGCCCGGCCGACGGCCGAGGGACTCGCCGATCTGGGCGAAGCGGGCCGCCTTCGGCTCGTTGCGCCACTTCTTGGACGGCCAGAACAGCGCGCGCCCGAGCACGGTGACGACCGCCGGGACCAGCGTCAGGGCGGCCACCAGCGTCACGGCGACCGCGATCGCCAGCGCGGGGCCGATCGCCTTGAAGATGCCGAGCGAGCTCAGCAGGAGGGCGAGGAACGCGACGATGACGGCGCCACCCGCAGAGGCGATCGCCTCGCCGGCGCGCTCGAGGGCGTGCACGACGGCGGCCCTCGTGTCCTCGCCCTGGCGCAGCCGCTCGCGGTAGCGGAAGAGGAAGAAGAGGATGTAGTCGGTGCCGATGCCGTAGAGGACGACGACGAGGATCGTCTCGATCGACGAGTCGGCCTTCAGGTCGAACGCCTCGTTGGCCCACCCGATCAGGCCGGTGGCGACGAAGGACACCAGCGTCACGACGACGACCGGCATCAGGCAGATGATCACGCTGCGGAAGATGATCGCGAGCAGGCCGACGATGAGCACGACGGTGGCGATACCGACGATCGCGAGCGCCCGGTTGCCCGACTCCTGGGAGTCGAGACCCTGCGGCACCGAGCCGGTGGTCTGCGCCGTCAGGTCCGTGCCGTCGGTCAGGTCGGCGAGGTCGTCCCGCATCGCCTTGGCGTCGTCGAAGGCCTGGGTGTCGAACCCGGTGGAGTCCTCGGCGAGCCCGACGATCCCGATCTGGACCTTGCCGTCCTCGGAGACGTTGGGCTTCCCGTCAGGGCTGACGGTGACGACCTGCTGGACGAAGGTGTCCTTGCCGAGCTCGGGCCCGAGCTCCTCGGCGATCGACGAGACCTTCGCCTGGTCCTCCTGGGTCAGCGCCTTCCCGTCCTCGCGCTCGAAGACGATGAGCGCGGCCGGCGTGGTGGCGCCCGGGAACTTCTCCTCCTGGAGCTTGGTCGCCTTGATCGACTCGTAGTGGTCGGGCAGGAACTCCGACTCCTCCTGGGTCGTGGTCAGCGCCGGAGCAAGCGAGACGACGGCGACGGCGAGCACCACCCACGCTGCGATGACGAACCACGGACGACGGGACGCGAGACGACCAAGGAAGGCGAACACGTCCAAAACCCTAGCGACGGTCGGCGTCCGTTTGCCTCCGACTTTTGTCTACAAAGGTCGTCAGGACCGCGGCAGCTGGAGCGGCACGTCGAGCGTGGGGTCATCGACGTGGAAGCCGTCGAGGACGGTCTCGCTCCGCCCGTCGGTGCCGATCCGCTGCAATGAGACTGCACCGTCGGCGGCAGCCACGACCGCGAGCAGGTGGTCGTCGTCCTCCCACGCCCACGACTTGATCAGGCCGTCGTCGTACGTCGCGACCGGGGCGCCGCTACGAGCGTCCCTGATCGTGAGCGAGAGCGGCCCGGCCCCCTCGGCGAAGAGCGTCATCACCAGGGCGCCGTCGGGGGAGAAGAGGAAGACGTTGTCCTCGCAGGTGTCCCACAGGAGGTCGGCGGCGCCGACGTCGTACACCCCGCCACAGGCGTGGATGTCGTCGGCGGCGATGCCCGTGATCGCGGCGAGCAGGTCGCCGTCGCTGGTCGCGTCCATCACCGCAGGAAGGGCGGTCGGCAGGTCGCGCACCCCGCCGTTGCTGGAGGCCGCCCAGCTGCCGTCGAACTCCCCCTTCCCGTCCTGGCTCCGGCCGACCACCTCGCAGTCGGTCCGACAGTCGCCGGTGATCGCCACGAGCGCGGGCATCACCCCCGGGACCCGGCCGAGGGTGCGTGGCGCGTCGCTTCCGGCCACCAGCAGCTGCGGCGATCCGTCGGTGCCCATCCAGGCGACGGCCGACCGGTCGGCGGCCACCGCGAGCGATCCGCCGGTGGTCGGGAAGTGGTCCACGCCGTTCCCGTTCTGGTCCAGCAGCGAGATCTTCGTGCCGTCGTCGTCGAGCGTCGAGATGACGAACCGGTCGGTCCACAGCGGGGTGAAGCTCATGACCCGGGCGTTCCGCGGAAGACGCACGGGGATCCGCGGCCCCTCGGGATAGATGATCACGTCGTCCTGGAGCGTGGGTACGCCGGCCGCGTTCGGGTCGACGGCGTGCGTCGGACTGGGGTTCGCCGGGCCGGGGTCCGACTTGTCCGCGCCCGCGCCGCCGAGCAGCGCGATCGGCAGCACGACGGCCGCGACGAGCGCGACCCCAGCGGCGACGCCCGCCCGCCGGCGGCGCCGGATCTGCCCGGCCCGTCCACGCACGTCGTCGAAGGTCAGCGCGGTGCCGGTCACGTCGTCGGCCCGCTCGCGCAGGGTGCGGGTCAGGTCCCCGCTGCTGTCGTGGCTCATCGTTCCTCCTCCCGGAGCTCGGGCGCGGTCTCGCGCAGTCGGGCGAGCGCGCGGCTCGTCTGGGACTTGACGGTGCCGACGGAGATCCCGAGCACCTCCGCGGCCTCGGCCTCGGTCAGCTCCTCGTAGTAGCGCAGCACCAGGACGGCACGGGCCTTGCGCGGCAGCGTCTGCACCGCCGACCAGAGCGCGAGGCTCTGCCCGTCGTCGTACGCCGGCGGTGGGCTCGCCACCTCCGGGACCGCCTCGGTCGGGTGCTCGCGCCGGCGCCAGGCGCGACGCCAGAGCGAGTTGTGCTCGTTGACCATGATCCGTCGCACGTAGGCGTCGACCGACTCGCGCTCATGCACGCGGTCCCAGGCCAGGTAGAGCTTCGCCAGCGAGGTCTGCAGGAGGTCCTCGGCCTGGTGCTGGTCGCCGGTGAGCAGGTAGGCCGTGCGCAGCAGGCGGCCCTGGCGGGCCTGGAGGTACGCCGTGAAGTCGGCGTCCCGGTCCGTCGTCATCGCAGCTCCCGCTTCTGTCACCACCACACGCCCTAGACGCAGGTCGGTGCCCGATGGTTGCAATCCTCGCTCAGCGACCCGGACCGAGCACGAACCCGAGGTCCGCGCCGTGCTGCCGGACCGGTTCGGTCGCGAGCTCGCGACGCCCCGCATCGTCGACGCGCACGACCGCCGTCCAGCCACGTCGGGTGCGGACGGCGAGACGGTGGTGTGCATCTTCGGGGACCCACGTCGGCACGGGCGCGACCCGGTCCAGGTAGCGCCCGATCCGCACGAACATCGCCACACCCGGCTCGGGCCGGAAGACGCGGCGGGTGTGCTCCCTGCCGTCCGGCCGAGCCCGGTGCACGACCGTGCGCGCGAGGTCGCCCGCGAGGGACTCGGGGCAGAATGCCGTCACCCACCACACCCAGCCGTCGACCCTACGCGTCGCGCCGGTCGAGCAGCCCAGGTCGCGGGCCGAGTGCTCGGTCACGAACCAGAGCCCGACCGATCCCTCGAAGTAGCGGGTGTCCGCGACCAGGAAGCCTCCGGCGTACGGCGTGATCGAGCTGATGCCGAACGTGGTCGGCAACTTCGTGCGGGTGCCGTCGGGCGCGACCCAGGTGTCGCCGTCGGCGTACCCGATGCGCGGCGGGTCGCCACGGGGGAGGTCGACGAGGGTCGACGGGCTCGACGCCTGCGGCGCCGGCACGACGACCGGAGAGCCCGCGGATCCGGTGCACCCGCTCGCCAGCGCTGCGGTCACCAGGAGCGCGAGGAGGGTCTTCACCTCCGTTCCACGCGCGCGGCGGGCGCTCGGTTGTCCGGGCTACGGCGCGAGGTGGACGGTGGTCCCGCCGCCGCTCGGATCCCAGCTCGTCGCCTTCGACGCCAGCTGGACCGCCCCGTCGAGAGTGGTGCGCAGGATGGCCTCGGTGCGGTCCTGGAAGGCCGCCAGCAACAGGTGGTCGTCGTCCTCCCAGGCGATGCCGCTGAACTTCAGCCCCACCGGCAGCGCGAACTCGTGCAGCCGCTTGCCGGTCGCGCTGTCGAAGACCGCCCACCCGCCCTGGTCGACGGAGGTGGACGCGCCGACCACGAGAGAGCCGTCCGGGCTGAACGAGAGGAGCTGCCAGCCAGGAGCCCGCCACTTCTCGGCGCCGCTGGTCACGTCGAGTACCACGCCGGTGGCCTGCGCGCGGGCGCCTCCGGCGAGCTGGCCTGCGACCAGCCCGCCGTGCTCGTCGACCGCGGAAGCGTAGGCGAGGGTCCCGATCGGCGTGGGCGTGCCGTCGAAGTCGACCAGCTTCGGCTGCTCCTCGACGGGGGAGCTCGTGACCACCCGGCCACCGAGGATGCCGACCGGGTCCGCCAGCGCGAGCGGCATCGTCTCGGTCTGCTCCTCGCCGACCCCGTCGGTCGGGCCGAGCGTGAGCGTCGTCCGGGTGCTGCGGCAGTCGCCGGCGGCGTACGCCGTCCGCGTGCGGTCGTGGTCGACGACGAGGCGGGGCTGCCCACAGCGCTGCCACACCTCGTCCAGCTGGCTGTCGAGGAGGGTGAGGCGGGGACCGTTGCCGCCGACGACGAGGAACCCACCCCGGTACGGCGTCGCGGTGAGGACGTTGCGGATCGGGAGCCTGGTCCGGGTGCCGTCGGCGGCCACGTAGACGTTCCCGTCGAGCCACGGAACGGACGGAGCCGTTCCCAGAGCGACATCGGCGAGCCGGAAGTGCGGCGCCGGGGTCGGCCCGGGCCGGTCGACCGGGCCCGTGCTGCTCCGGACCTGCCGGGCGGCGTCGATCACGAACGGCGTGGCGAGCACGGCGACGACCACCGTCGCGACGGCGGCGTACCGGACCCGGTGGCGACGCCGGATCCGCCCGGCGGCCGACACCACGTCGCTCATCGGGGTCGCCGGGACGGTGCGGTGGTCGACGCGCTCGTGCAGCGTCCGGGTCAACAGGTCCTCCGGGCCGGTCATGGCTGCTCCTGGGGGAGACGGGTGCGCAGGGCCGCGATCGCCCGGCTCGACTGGGACTTCACGGTGCCGACGGAGATGCCGAGGAGGTCGGCGATCTCGGACTCGGTGAGCTGCTCGTAGTAGCGCAGCACGATGACAGCGCGCTGCCGCGGAGGGAGGGACGCGACGAACTCCCACACGGCCTCGCGACTGCCGTCGTACTCGATCTCCGACCTGGCCACGTCCGGCGGCGATGCCGTGACCACCTCGCGACGCCGCCACGGCCGACGCCATGCGGTGCGGTGCTCGTTGACCAGGATGCGGCGCGCGTAGGCGTCCACGTTGTCCCGGTCGTCCAGGCGGTCCCAGGCCAGGTAGAGCTTGGCGAGGCTCGTCTGCACGAGGTCCTGGGCGGCGTGCTCGTCGTGCGTGAGGAGCAGCGCGAGCCGCTGGAGGGCGGGCTCGCGCGCCGCCAGCCAGGACTCGAAGTCCGTCACGTCGATGCTCCCCGATCGCCTCTCGTGCACACCCCCTACACGAGGCGGGCCCGCATACGGTTGCATGAACCCGAGACGTTTCCACGAGAGGGAGTCGCATGCAGCAGGTCAAGGCGGTCGTAGCCCGCGCCAAGGGTCAGCCGGTCGAGCTGACGACGATCAACGTGCCGGACCCAGGCCCGGGCGAGGCGCTGGTGCAGGTGCAGGCCTGCGGGGTCTGCCACACGGACCTGCACTACCGCGAGGGCGGCATCAACGACGACTTCCCGTTCCTGCTCGGCCACGAGGCCGCGGGCGTGGTCGAGGCCGTCGGACCCGACGTCACCGGCGTCGCGCCGGGCGACTTCGTGATCCTCAACTGGCGCGCGGTCTGCGGTGAGTGCCGGGCCTGCAAGCGCGGCGACCTGCAGTACTGCTTCAACACCCACAACGCCACCCAGAAGATGACCCTCGAGGACGGGACCGAGCTGTCGCCGGCCCTGGGCATCGGCGCGTTCGCCGAGAAGACCCTGGTGGCCGCCGGACAGTGCACGAAGGTCGACCCGTCGGCCCGGGCGGCGGCCGTCGGCCTCCTCGGCTGCGGCGTGATGGCCGGCATCGGTGCCGCGATCAACACCGGCGCCGTCACCCGCGGCCGGTCGGTCGCGGTCATCGGCTGCGGTGGCGTGGGTGTGGCCGCGATCGCGGGCTCCGCGCTCGCGGGCGCGTCACCGATCATCGCCGTGGACATCGATGCGAAGAAGCTCGAGAAGGCCAAGGCCATGGGCGCCACCCACACCGTCGACTCCTCGTCGGTCGACCCGGTCGAGGAGATCAAGCGGATCTGCGCCGAGACCTACGACGGCGCCGACGGTGCCGACGTCGTGATCGAGGCCGTCGGTCGTCCCGAGACCTGGAAGCAGGCGTTCTACGCCCGCGACCTCGCGGGCACGGTGGTTCTGGTCGGCGTACCCACGCCCGACATGAAGGTCCCCGACCTGCCGCTCATCGACGTCTTCGGCCGCGGCGGCGCGCTCAAGTCGAGCTGGTACGGCGACTGCCTGCCGACCCGCGACTTCCCGATGCTGGTCGACCTCTACCAGCAGGGCCGGCTCGACCTGGACGCGTTCGTCACCGAGGAGATCGGCATCGGTGACATCGAGGCGGCGTTCGAGAAGATGCATCACGGCGACGTGCTCCGCTCGGTCGTGATCCTCTGATGACGGCCCGCGTCGACCACGCGGTCTCGTCCGGCACCTTCAGCCTCGACGGCGAGACCTTCGACGTCGACAACAACATCTGGGTCGTCGGCGACGACAGCGAGTGCGTCGTGATCGACGCGCCGCACAGCGTCTCCGACATCCTGGCCGTCGTGGGGGACCGCAAGGTCAAGGCGATCGTGTGCACCCACGCGCACGACGACCACGTGCGCGTCGCTCCGGCGCTGCGCGAGGAGGTCGTCGCGCCGATCATGCTGCACCCGGACGACAAGGTGCTCTGGGAGCTCACCCACGCCGACTACCTGTGGGACCTGGACCTCGCAGACGGCGTGACGATCGAGGTGGGCGGTACGACGCTGCAGGTGCTGCACACGCCGGGTCACGCGCCGGGTGCGGTCTGCCTGTACGCGCCCGATCTCGGCTGCGTCTTCACCGGGGACACCCTCTTCAACGGTGGGCCCGGCGCGACCGGCCGCTCGTACTCCGACAGCGACCTCATCAAGGAGTCGATCCGGGCCCGGCTGTTCGCGTTGCCCGACGACACCGTCGTCCACACCGGGCACGGCGACGACACCACGATCGGCGCCGAGAAGGCCCTGCTGGGTTGATGTCTGGCCGGCGGGACCAAGGTCCCGCCGGCACCCTCCTTCGGGCCCTGCCCGCCTCGCCCGCGAATTCCTAACGTCGTAGGTGAAGCGAGGACGAAGGGAATCCCCGCCGGAAGAGGGAGACGCATCATGCGCTCGGCATTCGACAAGCTCATCTCGTGGACCGGCCTGGCACTCGCCGCGGTCCTGCTCGTGGCCGGCGGGCTGCTCACGTGGGCGAACACGTTCATCGGCGACCAGGTCCACGACCAGCTCACCATGCAGGGCATCACGATGCCCGAGGGCGACGCACTGTCATCGCTGCCCGCGGACGACGCCGCCGCGCTGAAGCCGTACGCCGGCAGCCCGCTGGACACCGGGCCCGAGGCCAAGGCGTACGCCGACCACTACATCCTCGTGCACATGAACGCCGCGTCCGAGGGCAAGACCTACTCCGAGGTCAGCGGTGAGTACGTCGCGATGACGCCCGAGCAGCAGGCCTCGCCCGACGGCCAGGCGCTGGCCGGCCTCCGCCAGACGCTGTTCATGGGCAACACCCTGCGCGGCCTGCTCCTCTACGGCTACGCGTTCGCCACGATCGGCACCATCGCCGGCATCGCCGCGATCGCCGCCTTCGCCGGAGCAGCCGTCCTGCTGGCGCTCTTCGCCCTCGGCCTGTGGCACTCCCACCGGGCCCGGGTCGCCGAGGCGGCCGGCACCCCGCAAGCGGTGCCGCAGCCGGTCTGACGCAGGACCTGTCAGCCAGGACCCGCACGGCACGCCGATTCCCATCGGCGTGCCGTGCGGGTTTCACCGGCTGGCCGCCGAAACCCGCACCCTCAGAAGGGCGCCACGAGGAACGCGGTCCCCGCGCCGGCGACCCGGGTCAGCACCAGGGTCGCCTCCTGCTCGCCGTGCAGGTCGAGCCGCTTGCGCAGCTGCTCGGGCACGACGTCGACGCCCCGCTTCTTGATCGTCAGCCGCCCGATCCCGCGCTCGCGCAGGGCGGCGCGCAGCTGCTTCTCGCGGTAGGGGACCTCCTCGAGGACCCGGTAGCCGCGGGCGAACGGCGTACGGAACGACTCGTCGGACGTCACGTAGGCGATGTGCTCGTCGAGCAGGCCGCCGCCGACGCCGGCGGCCACCGCGGTGACGAGGCCCGCGCGGATGACGGCGCCATCGGGCTCGTAGAGATAGGCGCCCACGGGGCGCGCCTCCCCGCCGGGGTCGGCCTCGTCGGTCAACGTCGCGAGCCCCGACTCTCCGATCACCGTCGCGCGCCGCGCGGTGGTCGCCAGCCGGCCGGACCACAGCGCGGCCTCCTTGACCTCGCCGCGGTCGCTCACCCACTCCGCCTCGACGCCGGTGGGGACCAGGTCGTGGGGGATGCCGGGCGCGACCTTCACGCACGAGTCGCGGGCGAGCAGCCCCTCGACGAACGACCACGGAGGAGTCCAGTCGTCCACGTCGAAGGACCGGCCCCGGGCACCCCGGCGGGCGGGGTCGGCGAAGGCGACGTCGAACGGCGTCGGGTCGACGGTCGTCGCGTCGGTCACCGACACGGCGCCGGGCAGCCCGAGGGCGTCGAGGTTGGCCTGCGCCACCGCGACCCGGACCGGGTCCAGGTCGACGCCGGCGCAGATCAGGCCGGCGCGGGCCGCGGCGACGAGGTCGCCGCCGATCCCGCAGCCGAGGTCGATCATCGTGTCCGCCGACGACGCGACCAGGCGCGCGGCCCGGTGCTCCGCGACCCGGAGGCGGGTGGCCTGCTCGAGGCCCTCGGACGTGAAGTACATCCGGTCGGCGAGCTCGCCGAACTTGGCGCGCCCCTTCACCCGGAGCACGGCCTGGGTGACGGCGGTCGCGACCTGCGCGGGCTCCGCCGTACGCCGCAGCCGCGTCTGCGTGGCCAGCGAGTCGTCGCCCGCGTCGACCGCGGCGGCGAGCAGCCGTTGTCCGTCGTCGGTCAGCAGCCACCGGAAGGCGTCGAGGTCCACGGGCCGATCCTGTCAGCCCGGGGGTGCTCTGGCACTCCGTTGGGCAGAGTGCTAGTTTCTGAGTTGGCACTCTCCCCGCGAGTGTGCCAGCGCCTGCGTCCCGGTCCGACCCCCGCGACGGCGTACCTGAAGCGCAGGCGCCAGACGTGCATCACCCACCAGCCACGAAGTACCAGAAAGTGGAGGTTGATCAGAAGTGTCGGTCAACATCAAGCCCCTCGAGGACCGGATCGTTGTCAAGGCCCTCGAGGCCGAGCAGACCACGGCTTCCGGCCTGGTCATCCCGGACACCGCCAAGGAGAAGCCCCAGGAGGGCGAGGTCCTGAGCGTCGGTCCCGGTCGCATCGACGACAACGGCAACCGCGTTCCGCTCGACGTGAGCGTCGGCGACAAGGTCATCTACAGCAAGTACGGCGGCACCGAGGTCAAGTACGCCGGCGAGGAGTACCTCATCCTTTCCGCCCGCGACGTCCTCGCGATCGTTTCCTGACGAACCTGGCATCCCGGCTGGCGGCATTGCCGCCACTCGACGACCGCTTCGCTCCAAGGTCGCCTTCGTGGCGGCGCCTTGCCAGCCGGGCGCCAGGCCCGTCAGGCCTTTTGCTTTCTAGAGGAGAAAAATGCCCAAGATCCTGGAGTTCGACGAGAACGCCCGCCGCAGCCTCGAGCGCGGCGTGGACAAGCTCGCCAACGCCGTCAAGGTGACGCTCGGCCCCAAGGGCCGCTACGTCGTCCTCGACAAGAAGTGGGGCGCGCCGACCATCACCAACGACGGTGTCACCGTCGCCCGTGAGATCGAGCTCGACGACCCCTTCGAGAACCTCGGCGCGCAGCTGACCAAGGAGGTGGCCACCAAGACCAACGACGTCGCGGGTGACGGCACCACCACGGCCACCGTGCTCGCCCAGGCGATGGTCCACGAGGGCCTGCGCGCCGTGGCCGCGGGTGCCAACCCGATGGGCCTCAAGCGCGGCATGGACGCGGCGGCCGAGGCCGTCGGCGACGCCCTCAAGGAGGCCGCCCGCGAGGTCGAGTCGGTGGAGGACATGGCGTCCGTCGCCACGATCTCCAGCCGCGACAGCGTGATCGGCGACCTGCTCTCGCAGGCCTTCGACAAGGTGGGCAAGGACGGTGTCATCACCGTCGAGGAGTCCAACTCGATGGGCACCGAGCTCGAGTTCACCGAGGGCATGCAGTTCGACAAGGGCTACATCAGCCAGTACTTCGTGTCCGACCCGGAGCGCATGGAGGCCGTCCTCGACGACCCGTACATCCTGCTGCACCAGGGCAAGATCTCGTCGGTCCAGGAGCTGCTGCCGCTGCTCGAGAAGGTCATCGCCGCCGGCAAGCCGCTCTTCATCCTCGCCGAGGACGTCGACGGCGAGGCGCTGTCGACCCTGGTCGTCAACAAGATCCGCGGCACGTTCAACGCCGTCGCGGTGAAGGCCCCGGCCTTCGGTGACCGTCGCAAGGCGATGATGCAGGACATCGCGACCCTGACCGGTGGTCAGATCGTCGCCCCCGAGGTCGGTCTCAAGCTCGACCAGGTGGGTCTCGAGGTGCTCGGCCAGGCCCGGCGCGTCGTGGTCACCAAGGACGACACCACCATCGTCGACGGTGCCGGTGACGGCGCCGAGGTCGAGGGTCGCGTCAACCAGATCAAGGCCGAGATCGAGTCGACCGACTCCGACTGGGACCGCGAGAAGCTCCAGGAGCGCCTCGCGAAGCTCGCCGGTGGCGTCTGCGTGATCAAGGTCGGCGCCGCCACCGAGGTGGAGCTCAAGGAGAAGAAGCACCGCATCGAGGACGCCGTCTCCGCGACGCGCGCCGCGATCGAGGAGGGCATCGTCCCCGGCGGTGGCTCCGCGCTCATCCACGCGGTGTCGGTCCTCTCCGACGACCTCGGCCTCACCGGCGACGAGGCGGCGGGCGTGCGCATCGTCCGCAAGGCCGCCGACGAGCCGCTCCGCTGGATCGCCGAGAACGGCGGGGTCAACGGCTACGTCGTCACGACCAAGGTCCGCGAGCTCGGCCTCGGCAACGGCTACAACGCCGCCACCGAGGAGTACGGCGACCTGGTCGCCCAGGGCGTGCTCGACCCGGTCAAGGTGACCCGCTCCGCGCTGGTCAACGCCACCTCGATCGCGGGCATGCTGCTCACGACCGAGACCCTGGTCGTCGACAAGCCCGAAGAGGAAGAGCCCGAGGCCGCCGGCCACGGGCACGGCCACGGCCACTGATCGACCCGACGAGTCGGCGCCGACCCACCCAGGTGGGGCGGCGCCGACTCGGCATTTCAGGGCAGCAGGCGGGCGATGAGCTCGCGCCCCGAGGCGCCCCAGGCGACGTAGTCCCCGGAGGTCAGCAGGGTGCTGGTCCCGGCCGTCGCCGTGCCACCGAGCCGGAGCAGCTCGCCGGAGCCGGTCTCGTAGGCGTAGGTGCCCGCGTCGTCACCGGCCGGGACCCGCACCACGATCGCGTCGTCGGTGACGTCGGCGAGCTCGACGTCGCTGCCCTCGACCGCCACGACGGGATCGCCGTCCGGGGTCTCGACCAGCAGCGCACCGTCGGGCTGTCGCGTCGCGACCACACCGGCTGCGCCGCTCGCGTCGTCGACGATGCGCCGCTCGTCGCGGACGTCGCCCGGGTTGGTGAGCGAGGCCGACCACAGGTCGAAGCGCTGCCAGCGTCCGGCATGCGGGAGCGTGATCCACGCACGGCCGGCCTCGACCCAGACCTCGCCGTACCCCACGGTCGCGACGCTCGCGGGCAGGGACGTCCACCGCACCTGCGACCAGGAGCGGGCGGCGCGGTCGAAGACGTCGACCGCGGGGGCGTCGACCCCGGCGGCCTGGAAGACGAGCCGGTCGGTGTCGGCGGCGAGGAGCCGCCCGAGGCGATGCATCCCGGGGAGCCAGCTGGTCCGGTCGGTCGACGGGTCGACCAGGCCGACGCGGCTCGAGGAGCTGCCGGGCCGGGGCGCGTCGAGGACGACCAGCAGGCCGTCGGCGCTGACTCCGGCCACGGAGCGCCCGCGGGTGCTTCCGTCGCGAGCCGGGTACGACGTGACCAGCTCGTAGTCGCGCCCCTCCACGGCCGGCCGGGCCTCACCGACCGAGACGACCGGCACCGTGCCTCCCGGTGCGGACGGTCCCGGCCCGCTGCCGGGACCCGTGCCGCCCACGGCGGCGACGACGGTGACGGCGGCGACGGCGAGCACTGCGGCGGTCGCGCCACCGCGCCGACGGCGTACGCGACGACGGCCGGCGGCCATCACCGCGGTGAGGTCGACGTGGTCGGACGGCGCGTCCGCGACGTTGTCGTGCAGCAGCTGCTTCAGGTCGGTCACCACGGCAGGTTCCCCTCTCCGATCACGGCGAGCTCGTCTCGCGACGCGCTCTCGAACATGGATCGCAGGGACGTGAGGGCTCGCGAGGTCTGGCTCTTCACCGTGCCCTCGCTGCACCGCAGCACCACCGCCGTCTCCCGCACGTCGAGGTCCTCGAAGTACCGGAGCACCACGCACGCGCGCTGCCGCTCGGGCAGTCGGGCGAGTGCGGCCATCAGCGCCGCACGGTCCGAGACCCGGGCGGCGACGTCCTCGTCGGAGCGCCGCTGGTCGTCGAGGTCGGCCGGCCGCTCGGTGCTCGACCGCTTCCGACTGGCGTCCAGGAACGCGCTGACCACGGCCCTGCGGGCATAGGCGAGCTCGCCGCCGCGCCGGGTGAGTCGCGGCCAGGCGACGTACACCCGGATCAGGCCCTCCTGGACGTGGTCAGCGGCGCGCTCCCAGTCGCCGCACAGCAGGTACGCCGTGCTGCGCAGCCGGCGGTGCGAGGCGGCGGCGAACTCCGAGAACTCTGCATCTCGATCCAGGGCATCTCGATCCATGCCCCCAGAACGAGGTGAGCCGCCGATCGGTTGCACGCGATCAGCAGTCCGGTGTCACGTGCGGGCGTTCGACACCGCGCAGGAGGTAGATCGGCTTGCCGGTGCAGGTGGTGCCGGCGTCGACGTAGTGCTCGTCGATCGCCGCCTGCAGCTCGGGCACGCCGGCGTCGGCCCAGGCGTCGAGGTCGACCCACTGGACCAGCCAGGTCGGCGCGTCCGGACCCGAGAGCAGCGCCGTGAGGTCGGCGTAGTCGGGGTCGCGGGTGCGCATCGGCAGGCTCCACAGGTAGGGGTACGGCGAGTCCAGTCCGCTCGTCAGCTGGAGGTCGGCGCGACCGCCGAAGACGACCAGCGTGTCGCCGGGCGCCGCCGCGTCGGCGATCGCCTCGCCGGTGCGCACCTCGTCGAACTCCTGGTGGCCGGTCGCGTTCCAGACGAGCCAGAACGCCATCGCCAGGACGGCGGACCCGATCACCGCGACGACCAGCCCGCGCATCGTGCGCCCCGAGCGGTCCTCACGCCCCGCGAGCAGTGCCGTGCACAGGGCCGCCGCCGGGATGAGGGGGAGCAGGTAGTCCTGCCAGTAGCTGCCGCCCGCGACGAGCGAGGCCACGTCCACGACGACGACGGCCAGGGTCGCGGCGAGCACGGGCGGGTTGTCGCGCCAGAGCTCCCGGACCCGCGCGAACGGGCCGGCCAGCACGACCAGCAGCCCGGACGCCAACGCGATCGCGAGCAGGATCCAGGCCCGCCGCTCGGGGGCGTCGGTCGTCCCGTCGGCGATCACCCGGGCGGCGTCGGCGCGGAAGCCGTAGACCGTCTCCCACAGGACCGACAGCCGGACGCCGGCCGCCGACGTCCAGGCGATGGTGCCCAGGACGGGCACCGCCGCGCCCGCCAGGCCGCCCGCCGCGAGCGCAGCGGCCGACCTGCCGGGGAGCCGTCCGGTCCGCCACTCGACGAGGAGGAGCACGCCGGCGAAGACCAGGCCGGTGGCGAGGTTCTGCTTCAGGCCCACCGCGAGCGCCGCCGCGACCCCGGCCGCGAACGCGAGCGGCCAGGCCCGTCGTCGTACGGCGAGCAGCGTCAGCAGGATGCTGCCCAGCACGCAGGGCAGTGCGAGCAGCTCGCCCTTCACGGCGACCACGTCGATCATCGGGTTGGACAGCAGTGCGGCGGCCAGGGCCGCGGTCCACACCGTCGCCCGCGGTCCGCTCACGGTGCCGGCGACGGCCGCGGCCAGCAGCACGGTCAGCCCGGCGACGAGTGCGCCCAGGATGCGCAGCGTCGTGACGCCGCCGAGGGCGTCGACCGCTCCGAACACGGCGATCAGCGGCGGCGGCCGATCCACCCAGTAGGCCCCGAAGAGGCTGCCCGGCTGCGGGTCCCACGCTCGCGCGACCAGGAGGAAGCCGGCCTCGTCGGCGCGGACCGGGCGGGTGAGGGCGGGCAGGCGCGCCAGCACGGTGAGCGCGACGGCGACCGCGACGGGGTAGCGCCCGAGGAGACGGAGCACGCGGTCAGTCGCGCCCGCGCAGCAGCGAGACCCGCATCTCGCGGAGCTCTCCGGTCACCACGCCATGCACGATCGTCGGGTCGGCCTCCATGACCGCGCGGGCCGCGGCCTCGTCGGGGGCCTCGAAGACGGCGATGCCGGTGTTGACCGTGCCGAGCGTCGGGCCGGCCAGCACGAGCACGCCGTCGGCGAGCAGCTGCTGCAGGTAGGCGAAGTGCTCGCCGAACACGGTCGACTCCTCGTCGGTCATGGTCGCCGCGAAGTCCGGCCGCGGCGGGTGGAGGAGGTAGATCCAGCTGGGCACCGGCCTAGCCTCTCAGGTCCAACCTCCCCGACGTAGCACCCAGGAAACACGCAGGTTGCGATCCGGCAACGTCGCACCCGCAGGCTGTGGCCATGTTGTGGAGGGTTCGTACGACGCTGCCCGATCGGCCCGGGTCGCTGGCCATGCTCGCGGCGACCTGCGGGGAGGCCGGGGTGAACATCCTGGGACTCCAGATCTTCCCGGGGGTGGAGTCGGTGACCGACGAGCTCGTTCTCAGCACCCCGGACGACTGGACCGCGGCGGACCTCGCCGACCTGGTCGGCCGCTCCGGAGGGCTCTCCGTCAGCGCCGGTCCGTGCACCGAGGCCGCCCTGACCGACCAGCCGACGCGCTACGTGCAGGCGGCCCGGACGATCCTGGCCCAGCCGGCCTCGTTCCCCGAGGTGGTGGCCCGCCTCTTCGACGCCGAGTCCGACCCCGGTGCGGGCGCCGACGGCACCCTCGACGTCATGGACATGACCGTCGGCGACGTGCAGGTGCAGGTCCGCCGCTCGGCGCCGTTCACCGCGACCGAGCACGCGCGCGGCTCGGCGATGGCCGACCTGGTCTCCGACGTCCTCGAGCGCACCCGCGAGAGCGCGATGTCGCCGAGCATGGGACGCCGCGTGGGCGGCGGGGCGACGCCCGACTACGTCGCGGAGGGGGACTCGGTCTCGGCCATGATCGAGGGTCAGGCCGTCGGGCTCGCCGTGGTCCGGCCGGCGGCCGAGGAGCCCGACGTACGACCGGTCACGCTGCGCGTCGACCCGGCCTGGCAGCGGCGCGGCATCGGCACCCGGCTGCTCGTCGACGCCGCCCGGCTCGCCAACGCGCTCGGGGCCACCGAGATCGTGCTGACCACGCGCTCCGACAACCAGGCGGTGCTTCCGATGGTGATGGCCGCCGGCCTGAGGGGACGCATCCGGATGGCGTCGGACACACTCACCGTGCGGGTGCCGGTGCGCGACCTCAAGCCGCTTCGTGTCCAGGGGTGAGCCGCCGGTAGGCTGAGGGTGTGGAGCTGCCGGAGAAGTTCGCCCCGCTGGGCCTGACCTACGACGACGTCCTGCTGCTGCCGGGTCACTCCGACCTGGCGCCCGCGGACATCGACATGACCTCGCGGCTGACTCGCGAGATCTCCCTGCGGGTGCCGCTGGTCAGCGCCGCGATGGACACCGTCACCGAGTCGCGGATGGCGATCGCGATGGCCCGTCAGGGCGGTCTGGGCGTGCTGCACCGCAACCTCTCGATCGAGGACCAGGCCTACCAGGTCGACCTCGTGAAGCGGACCCAGACCGGGATCATCTCCAACCCGGTCACGATCAGCCCCGACGCGACCCTGGAGCAGCTCGACAAGCTCGCCGGCGAGTACCGCATCTCCGGCTTCCCGGTCGTCGACACCGACAACCTGCTGATCGGCATGATCACCAACCGCGACCTGCGCTTCACCCCGGTCGCGGAGTGGGCGACGACCAAGGTCGACGAGGTGATGACGCCGATGCCGCTCATCACCGGTCCCTCCGACATCAGCCGCGACGACGCGACGGTGCTGCTGCGCCAGCACAAGCGCGAGCGCCTCCCGCTCATCGACGAGGCGGGCCACCTCACCGGCCTCATCACCGTCAAGGACTTCGTCAAGGGCGAGCAGTTCCCCAACGCGTCGTACGACGGGGTCGGCCGGCTGATGGTCGGTGCGGCCATCGGCTACTTCGGCGACGCCTGGCAGCGTGCCACAACCCTGATCGAGGCCGGCGTCGACGTGCTCGTCGCCGACACGGCCCACGGCAACGTGCGGATGCTGCTCGACATGGTCCAGCGGCTCAAGACCGACCCCGCCACCCGGCACGTGCAGGTCGTCGGCGGCAACGTCGCGACCAAGGAGGGCGCCCAGGCGTTCGTCGACGCCGGCGCGGACGCGGTGAAGGTCGGCGTCGGACCCGGCTCCATCTGCACGACGCGCGTCGTCACCGGCGTCGGCGTGCCCCAGGTCACGGCGGTCTACGAGGCATCGCTGGCCTGCAAGCCCGCCGGCGTCCCGGTGATCGCCGACGGTGGCCTCAAGTACTCCGGCGAGATCGCCAAGGCGCTGGTCGCCGGCGCCGACACCGTGATGATCGGCTCGCTGCTGGCCGGCTGCGAGGAGTCGCCCGGCGACCTGGTCTTCGTCAACGGCAAGCAGTTCAAGTCCTACCGCGGCATGGGCTCGCTGGGCGCGATGTCGAGCCGCGGCAAGAAGTCCTACTCGAAGGACCGCTACTTCCAGGCCGAGGTCGAGAGCGACGACAAGATCGTGCCCGAGGGCATCGAGGGCCAGGTCGCCTACCGCGGCCCGCTCGCCGCGGTCGCGCACCAGCTGATCGGCGGCCTCAGCCAGTCGATGTTCTACGCCGGTGCCGCCACCGTGCCGGAGCTGCAGGAGAAGGGCCGGTTCGTCCGGATCACCCAGGCCTCCCTCCAGGAGAGCCACCCGCACGGCGTCCAGATGACCGTCGAGGCCCCCAACTACTCCGGCCGGTAGACCAGCAGCGCGCCCTCGCCGCCCGGGCCCTCTGAGCGGACCTGGACGTCGTACGTGTCGCCGGCCAGCAGGACCCCCGCGCTCAGGGTCCCCGGACCCGTGCCCGGGCCGCTGCTCATGTACGCCGACCGTCCGCGGAGCAGGGCCCCGCGCCACGACGCGTAGACCATGTCGCCACGCGAGACCAGCACCAGGAGCCTGTCGCCGTCCGAGGTGTCCACCGTCGCGTGGTCGCTGTCGGTGACCCTCGCCAGGGTCCAGGTGCGACCGGCCTCCTCCACGACGGGGTCGACCGGCGTGCCCAGCGCGGTCCGCACGCTGCGCAGCCGCTCGTAGACCGCCAGCCCCACCACGGTCCGGGTGTCGGTGACCACGGGCCCGTCCATGCCGCGCGTGACGTAGGCGCGGACGACGTGGTCACCGGTGGTGTGCTCGTCGGAGGCCGAGCTGCTCGCCGCCGCGTCGACGTCGGCGACCGTGTGGCACTCGCCGGACTGCCAGAGCGAGCCGTCGAGCGTGATCTGCATCCAGAGACCCTTCTCGTCGGCGCGGCAGTAGTCGGAGATGCGTACGTCGGCCAGGTCGCCCGCGTGGGTCACCGTCACCTCGGGGCGCGTGCCCGAGAAGGCAGCGGTCAGCAGGCGCTGCCCGGCGACCTCGTCACGGAAGACGGCACGGTCTCCGTCGGTGGTCCCGGGCGCGAGCCCGGGCGTCGAGTGGTAGATCGCGACGGCCGCCCGGGCGTCGGACGACGCACCGTCGAGCCGGATGCGCAACCGGGTCGCGGCCGTCGGGACGGGCGCCTCGACGGCCTCGTCGCCGCGTGCCCGGGCGATCGGCTCGCCGTCGGCGAGGAGCGTCACCGAGCCGGATCCCAGGTCGCGTCCCACGAGGGAGACGGCGCGGTCGTCGTCCTGCTCCATGACCAGCGCCGGATCCGCCGCCGAGAGCTCGACGGTGCGCGAGAGCGTGTAGGGGAAGCCGAGGATCGCGAGGTCCTCGGGGACGTCGATGCCGATGACGGTCGGGCCGGCCGGCTCGACCGACTGCGGCGAGCGGAGCGTGCCGGCGGCGGCGACCACGGCCACGACGGCAACGGCGGCGACCGCGGCCACGGCGCCGGCCCGGCGACGGCGTACGGCGCGGATCCGCGCCCGCACGGCGACCGGGCGGACGTAGCGCTCGCTGTCGTCGAGGTCGTCGGCGTGCCGGTCCAGGGTCGAGCGGAGGTCGTGGAGCGTGTTCATGCGAGGTCCTCCGTCGTGGTGCTGGTGTCGGTCGCCAGCGCGGGGTCGATCCGCAGCTTCGCGAGCGCCTTGCTGGTCTGGCTCTTGACGGTGCCGACCGAGACGCCCAGCAGGTGGGCGGTCTCGGCCTCGGTCAGGTCCTCCACGTAGCGCAGCACGACCACCGCGCGCTGACGGCGGGGGAGCCGGCCCATCGCCGTCCAGAGGTCCTGGCGCTGGTCGGCGACGTCGTGCGCGCCCGGCCCGGGGTCCGGCTCCGGTGGCTCGGCGTACGCGTGCTCGCCGTTCCACTTGCGCCGCCACCACGTGGCGAAGGTGTTGACCAGGATCTTGCGGACGTAGGGCTCCGGGTCGCTCTCGATTCGGGACCAGGCGAACCAGGCCTTCGTCAGGGCGGTCTGGAGGAGGTCCTCGGCGAGCGCGTGATCCCGCGTGAGCAGGTACGCCGTACGCAGCAGGCGGCTGGAGCGCGCGGCGACGAACTCGTCGAAGTCCGTCTTCGCCGCCACCGCACCTCCCGAGATCGTGGTCGACCGGGATCCGGTCAGGGCTTCCATACCCAGTCCGACCACCTGGGCACCACGGATGGTTGCCCGCCCACCCGGATAGGCTGCACCGGTGACGGACATCGAGATCGGCCGCGCCAAGCGGGCCCGCCGCGCCTACTCCTTCGACGACATCGCGATCGTGCCCTCCCGGCGCACCCGCGACCCGGAGGAGGTCAGCACCGCCTGGCAGATCGACGCCTACCGGTTCGAGATCCCGGTGCTCGCCGCCCCGATGGACTCCGTGATGTCCCCGACGACCGCGATCGCGCTCGGTCGCTTCGGCGGGCTCGGGGTGCTCAACCTCGAGGGCCTGTGGACCCGGTACGACGACCCGGACCCGCTCCTCGAGGAGGTCGCCGGCCTCCAGGGCGTCGACGCCACCCGCCGGCTCCAGGAGATCTATGCCGAGCCGATCAAGGCCGAGCTGGTCACCGAGCGGCTCCGCGAGATCCGCGACTCGGGCGTCACGGTCGCCGGCTCCCTGTCGCCGCAGCGCACCAAGGAGTTCGCCAAGGCCGTGGTCGACGCCGGCGTCGACATGTTCGTCATCCGGGGCACCACGGTGTCGGCCGAGCACGTCTCCTCGCAGGCCGAGCCGCTGAACCTCAAGGAGTTCATCTACGAGCTCGACGTCCCCGTCATCGTCGGTGGCTGCGCCACCCACCAGGCGGCCCTGCACCTGATGCGCACCGGCGCCGCCGGCGTGCTCGTCGGCTTCGGCGGGGGAGCGGCGCACACCACCCGCACCGTGCTCGGCGTCGCGGTGCCGATGGCCTCGGCGGTCGCCGACGTCGCCGCGGCACGTCGCGACTACCTCGACGAGTCCGGCGGCCGCTACGTCCACGTCATCGCGGACGGCTCGATCGGCAAGTCCGGCGACGTCGCCAAGGCGATCGCCTGCGGTGCCGACGCCGTGATGGTCGGCTCGCCGTTCGCCCGCGCCAGCGATGCCCCCGGGCGCGGCTTCCACTGGGGCACCGAGGCACACCACCACGACCTGCCGCGCGGCCAGCGGGTGCAGTTCGAGACCGTGGGCACCCTCGAGGAGATCCTCTTCGGCCCGTCCCGGGTCGCCGACGGCACGATGAACCTGGTCGGTGCCCTGCGCCGCTCGATGGCGACCACGGGCTACACCGAGGTCAAGGAGTTCCAGCGCGTCGAGGTCGTCGTCGAGTGACGGACCCGTCCGGCGCGGTCGTCACGATCCACACCGACGGGGCCTGCATCCCCAACCCTGGTCCTGGCGGGTGGGGCGCGCTGCTGCGGTACGGCGAGCGCGAGCTCGAGCTCTGCGGCGGCGAGGCCGGCGAGACGACGAACAACCGGATGGAGCTCACCGCGCCGATCAAGGCGCTCGAGGCCCTCAAGCGTCGGTCGGTCGTGCACATCTACACCGACAGCACCTACGTCCGCAGCGGCATCACGAAGTGGTGCGCGGGCTGGGCGAAGAACGGCTGGCAGACCTCGGCGAAGCAGCCGGTCAAGAACGTCGACCTCTGGCAGGAGCTCGTCCGGGCGTGCGAGCAGCACGACGTGGAGTGGCACTGGGTCAAGGGTCACGCGGGCGACGAGGGCAACGAGCGCGCCGACCGGCTGGCCGCACGCGGACTGACCGAGGCGGTCGAGGCGGCCCGGGCGTGAGCACCCCACGACACTGGTCGCCTCCCCCGCTCCGCTCCTCCGACTCACGCTTTCGCGGGGACCCCGCATGACGACCCTGCTGGTCGCCGCCGGCCAGGCCGCGTCCGTCTCCGGCGACCTCGCCGCCAACGTCGCGACCGCCGCTCGGCTGACCGGCTTGGCCGCGACCCAGGGGGTGCGGCTGCTGGTGCTGCCCGAGGCGTTCCTGACCGGGTACGACGCGGCCGCGTTCGACAGGCCCCTGCTCGACGCCTCCGACCTCGGCTCGTGGCTCGACCCGGTCCGTGAGGCGGCGTCGGCGGGGACCACGGTCGTCGTCGGCACGGCGCTGCGGCGCGGGGGCGAGCGGCGGCTGTCCCAGGTCGTCGTGCGCCCGGACGGCACCGCCACCGCGCCGTACGACAAGCAGCACCTGGACGGCCTGGAGAAGCAGGTCTTCACCACCGGCGACCACGGTGCCTCGATCACTGTCGACGACGTCGAGCTCGGGCTGTCGATCTGCTACGACGGCTGCTTCCCCGAGCACGCGCAGGCCGCCGCCCGCGACGGCGCGATGGGCTACCTCAGCTCGTCGGCGTACTTCCCGGGCGGCGCGCACCGCCGCGACCTCTACTACGCCGCCCGCGCGGTCGAGAACGGGATGTACGTCGTGTTCTCCGGCCTCACGGGTCGGTGCGGTGCCTACGAGTTCATCGGCGGCTCCGCGGTCTACGACCCGGAGGGCCGGCCGCTCGCCCGGCTCGCCGACGAGGAGGGCCTGGCGATCGCGGAGCTCGACACCGAGGTCGTCGCCCAGACCCGCGCGGCCCACACGATGACCGCCGACCACCGCGACGACCTGGGGCCGCGCGTCCGTGGCTAGCTAGCCAGCTCGGGGAACCGCACCAGCCCCACGTCGTTGCGGGGGCCGAGCGGCTTCTGCGGGCCCTCCATGAGCTCGGGG
The DNA here is from genome assembly GCF_001425175.1 of Nocardioides sp. Root1257. Lineage (GTDB taxonomy): Bacteria > Actinomycetota > Actinomycetes > Propionibacteriales > Nocardioidaceae > Nocardioides. The sequence goes on from NZ_LMDV01000008.1 coordinate 1,023,468, forward strand.
TCGCCCTCGACGGAGCGGTTGCGGGCCAGCACCAGCTGGTCGCCGTCGAGGACCATCAGCGGTCGGCCGACGAGCCCCGCGTCCTGCGCGTCGTCGAGGGCCCACCGGCCGGCGACCTCGCCGGTCTCGACATCGATCGCCAGCAGGTCGCCGGACTGCCCGGACGACATGGACGTGTAGAGCAGGGTCCCGTCGGGACTGAGGCCGCCGATCCCGAACGACACCCAGTCGACGTCGCCGTGGCGCAGTCCCATGATGTCGACCCGCCGAGTCCAGACGTACTCGCCGGTCAGCGGTCGGTAGCGGCTGATGCCGTGGAAGTCCTCGAAGATGATCTCGTCGCCGACCACGACCATGCCGTGCGGGTTGCCGGACCCGAGGTCGTTCACCCCGATCCGCATCTGGTGGTAGTTCTTGCTGTTGGTGCTCGGCTTGGCCAGCTGGTGGGCGCGGATCTTGCCGGTGTCGGGGTCGAGCACCCACAGGTGGAGCATCTCCTGGGACTGGCTGTCCCACGCGTTGCGGGTGACGTAGCGCCCGTCGACGAGGCTGAGGTCGACGTAGTCGGCCCCCTGCCCACGGGCGAAGTCCGTGACGGGGTGCGTCCACAGGACCTTGCCCGTGGTCGGGTCGACGCCGGCGATGACGTCGGTGCCGATCACGTTGTTGGTGTTGATGGCCAGGCTCACGACGTCGCTGCCGTCGATCGGGGTGATGCCGACGATCTCCGGGTGCTTGCCCGGCAGCCGCTGCAGCCAGACGACCGTGTGCACGCTGCCGTCGTCGTTGACGACGCCCAGGCCGTCCTCGGTGGCGAGGTACTGGACGTCGCCGTCGCTGCGCATCGCCGTCGCGGCGCCGTAGCTGCCGAGCAGGATGTCGTCGACCACCTCGCCGGTCCGGGTGTCGATGGTGACCAGGCGGTCGCCCCAGGCGTCGAGGTCCTTGGCCGCGGTCTCCGGGTAGACGAAGCTCCACCGGTGGTCGCCGTGCGCGGACGTGCCCGTGTAGTCCGGCAGCTCGCCGTGCATGTCGACCGGGGACTTCCACAGCGTCGAGCCGTCGGTCATCGAGATCCCGAGCATGGTGTCCTGCGCCTGGTAGACCGCGACGTCGCCGTCGACGAAGAGCGCCTGCGACCGGACGTCGTAGTCGTCGGACTCGTCGGTCCTGGCGCTGCGGATCAGCCAGACGGGCTCCAGCAGCGGCTCCGTGATCGGGCCGTTGGTGTCGACCGGGTCCGGGAGGTCCGGGTTGGGTGGGAAGGTCGGGCTCGCCGATGCCTCGGCCTGGGGCCGCTTGTCGCCCTCCGGCTCCGAGCCGTCCCCGCTGCAGGCAGCGGTCAGGACGACGGTGAGCGCAGCGATCGTGGCGACCGCCGCCCGGCGGCGGGTCAGATCGTGGTCACCCATTGCTGCACCTTCCCGAAGAGCTCGTCGGCGTCCTGGAAGCCGAGCTGCATGGCGGCGTCCTGGGCCGTCTTGCTGTACGCCGTCCTCGCGAACCGGAGCACGGCCGCGCGGCCGCCCCGCGACTCGACGTACCCGTAGACGGCACAGGCGCAGCCGTAGTTGGTGCTGGTGGTCGCCGGATCCTGGAAGACGTCCGAGTCGACCCCGTTGGCCCCTCGCATGCGGGCCCGGAAGCCGCCGAAGCCCGAGCGGACCAGTGGCCAGTAGAAGCTGTCGGAGCGCAGCCCGGCCAGCCCACCGAGCTCCGCCCACATGGCCAGGCCCTCGGTCGGCCAGGGGTCGGCGTCGCCCCACTGGAACGCCAGCCCGTGGATGGTCTCGTGCAGCGCGACGCCGCGGAGCCGGTCGGCCGACTCGAGCGCCGCCGGGTGCAGGATGAGGCGCGCCCCGGCGTACGCCGCCTTGGACCCCGCGCCCTCGCCGGACTTGGCGGCCTGGGTCGGGTCGATGTAGCCGACGCGCATCGCGAGCCCGTCGCGCTCGCGGATGTTGCGACTGTTGTCGACCTGGCCGTAGAGGCGGCTGTCGGGGTCGGTGAACGCGAAGTAGGCCTTGGTCACGCCCGCCGGCGGAGCGATGACCTCCATCGCCTGCGCGACTCCCTCGTCGATGGTCGGCAGGGCCGCCCGGACCCGGGCGATGTCCTGACCGAGGGCGACCACGAGGACGTGGTCTCCCTCGACGACCTCCCAGTCACCCGGGAGGTCCCACGGGGCCGGACTGGTGGCGTCGGAGGGTGCGTTGTCGATCTCGGAGATCTGGACCGCGGCGTCGGGGTCGTCCTTGACCAGGGTGGCGCTGTAGATCTGCAGCGCCGGTCGGCTGTCGACCCCGGTGATCTGATGGGTCAGCGCCATGTAGGCGTCGACCTCGAGCCGACCGCCACTCGCGTTGATCTGGCGACCCAGGCTCTCGTCGAAGGCGAACCCGATGTCGTCCATCGGGTAGTGCGCCAGGTTGTCCAGCCGCTGCTGCCAGACCGGCCGTCGGATCGACGGCGCGATCGCCTTCAGCGAGTCGACGTCGGCACCACGGACGGCCGCGTTGAGCCGGCCGACGAGGTCGTCGATGTCGGCCTGGGTGATGACGGTGCCGGCGTCCTGCTCGTGGACGATCGGACCGCTCGCCGAGGCGCTGGGCGACGCACTGCCCTTCGTCGACGGCGTGTCACCACCGCCGCCGGAGCAGCCGGTCGTCACGAGCAGCCCACCCGCGCCGAGCAGGAGCGTGCGTCTGTCGAAGCGTGCAGAGTCCGTCGAGCGAGCCATCCCGAGTCCCCCGTGACTGTCTTGGCTACGTGGCCCGGATATACCCCGCCCGCCGTACGCCTGAAACCACGACTGCCGGTGGCGTCAGCGGGGTAGCCGCTCCTCGACGAGACCGCGGTTGCCTCCGACCCCGTCGACCGCGCTCCGCACCGAGGCGAGGTGCGCGCCGGTCGCGTCGACGATGCGGATCGGGTGGCCGGGCGCGTAGTGGTTCCACTGCGTCGGCACGTACGCCGCGCGGGTGACGACCCAGCGGCCGTCGGGCCGCTCGGTGAAGCCGAGGTCGACGGTGATGCCCTCGTAGGCGTCCGGTCGCTCGACCTCGTTCTGGGCGACCATGTTGCCCAGGCCGTAGACGACCCACTTGCCGTGGACCCGGGTGATCGGCTGGACGACGTGCGCGTGCTCGCCGAGCACGACGTCGACGTCCGGCGAGGCGGTCAGGGCCTCGGCGAGCGCGACCTGGTCGGCGTTCGGGAGGTGGTCGTACTCCGTGCCCCAGTGCACGTGCGCGACCACGATGTCGGCACCGGCTGCCCGGGCCCGGGCAGCCTGCTCGAGGAGGTCGTCCCGGGTCTCGGTGAGCTGCGAGACGGCCCACCACTGGTCCTCGGGGGTCACGAACCCGTTGAGGCTGTACGTCGCCGCCACCACGCCGATGCGGACGCCGTCGTCCGTGGTGAGGATGACCGGCCGACGCCGCTCGGCGGGGCTCCGGAAGGTGCCGACGTGCGGGATCCCGTTGGCCTCGAGGAGGTCAGCGGTCTCCACGACGCCGTCGTACCCCTGGTCCCAGCTGTGGTTCGACGCGGTGGTGCACGCGTCCCAGCCCATGCTGGCGATCCAGGGGGCGAACTCGCGCGGAGCGGCGAAGACGGGATAGCTCCGCGGGTGCTGACCGGGGGCCGCGAACGGCACCTCCTCGTGGCAGATCGCGACGTCGGCCCGCTCGATGAGCGGCGCGAGACGCGCGAAGGTCGGGTCGAGGTCGTACCTCGTGCCGCGGCCCGTGCGCGCGTGGTCCTCGGCCGCGCTGAACCAGACGGTGTTGTGCCACAGCAGGTCGCCGCCCATGACCAGGGACACCGTCCGTGGTCCGGGCTCGGCCGCGACCGGGCTCGTCGAGACCGAGGTGGTGCGCGCCGGGCCGCCGATGACCTCGGCCACCTCGTCGAGCGTGCCCGGCGAAGCGGAGCAGGCTGCAAGCAGCGCGATCCCGAGCGCGACGCCGCCGACCGCCAGGCGGCGTCGGATGATCACCCGACCAGTGTGTCGTGGCCGGGCCGGCGTGCGGGACACATTGCCGACATCCGCATTTGCAAGACTGCTCACATGACTCGCTCGAGCGCGCTCGGACCCGACGCCCGCGACCAGGCCCTGGCAGCGATGTCCGGCGTCGCGGGGCAGGGCGAGCTCGACGTCCTGGTCGTCGGCGGCGGGATCGTCGGCGTCGGCACGGCCCTGGACGCGGTCACCCGCGGCCTGAGCACCGGCCTGGTGGAGCAGCGCGACATCGCCAGCGGCACCAGCAGCCGCAGCAGCAAGCTGATCCACGGCGGCCTGCGCTACCTCGAGATGCTCGACTTCGGCCTGGTCCGCGAGGCGCTCCAGGAGCGCGGCCTGCTGCTCACCCGGCTGGCACCGCACCTGGTCCGACCGGTGCCCTTCCTCTACCCGCTGACCCACCGCGGGTGGGAGCGGCCGTACGTCGGCGCGGGGCTCGCGCTCTACGACGGCATGGCGATGCTCGGCAAGGCGGAGATGGGCGTGCCCCGGCACCGGCACCTCTTCCGGCGCCAGGTCGCCCGGATCGCGCCCGACTTCAAGACCGAGACGATCAGCGGCGCGATCCGCTACTACGACTGCCAGGTCGACGACGCCCGGCTGGCCCTGACCATCGCCCGGACGGCCGCCGCCCACGGCGCGCACGTCGCGACCCGCGTCCAGGTCGTCGGCTTCCTGCGCGAGGGGGAGCGGGTCGTCGGCGTACGCGCCCGGGACCTGGAGGCAGGCCCCGACAGCCCCGAGATCGAGATCCGCGCCCGCGTCGTCGTGAACGCTGCCGGCGTCTGGACCGACGAGATCCAGGAGATGGTCGGCGGCCGCGGCTCCCTGCACGTGCAGGCCTCGAAGGGCATCCACCTCGTCGTGCCGCGCGACCGGATCCGCTCGGAGGCCGGCTTCATCGTGCGCACCGAGAAGTCGGTGCTGTTCGTCATCCCCTGGGGACGCCACTGGATCATCGGCACCACCGACACCCCGTGGAGCCTCGACAAGGCGCACCCGGCCGCGTCGAAGGCCGACATCGACTACATCCTCAACCACGTCAACGCCATCCTCCGGGAGCCGCTGGACCACGAGGACGTCGAGGGCGTGTACGCCGGACTGCGTCCGCTGCTCTCCGGGGAGTCGGAGCCGACGTCGCGGATCTCGCGCGAGCACACGGTCGTCACGCCGGTACCCGGGCTCGTCATGATCGCCGGCGGCAAGCTCACGACGTACCGCGTGATGGGTCGCGACGCCGTCGACGCCGCCGCGCACTCGCTGCGCACCACGGTCAACCTCACCATCCGCGACTCGATCACCGACCGGGTGCCGTTGCTCGGAGCCGCTGACTGGGAGACGCGCTCGAACCAGAGAGTGTTGCTTGCGCGGCGCTCCGGATTGCACGTCGCCCGGATCGACCACCTCCTGGGGCGGTACGGCGGCCTCGTCGACGAGGTCCTCGAGCTCGTCTCGTCGCGTCGATCGCTGGGCGCGCCGCTCGAGGGTGCCGAGGACTACCTCGCCGCCGAGGTGGTCTACGCCGTCACCCACGAGGGTGCCCGCCACCTCGACGACCTCCTCACCCGTCGTACCCGCATCTCCATCGAGACGTTCGACCGCGGCGTAGGCGCCGCCCCGGGCGTCGCCGCCCTGATGGCCGGCGAGCTCGGTTGGGACGCCGCCCGCACCGCCGACGAGGTCGACCACTACCGCCGCCGGGTCGAGGCCGAGCGCCAGTCCCAGCTCAAGCTCACCGACCAGGAGGCCGACGAGGCCCGGGTGAAGGTCGCCGACATCGTCTGACGGTCGAATCGAGAGTTGTGACGGTCGAGTCGGGACTTTCGCGCGTTGAATCGGGAGTTCTGGACGCTCGGCGCGCCAGTTCTCCCGACTCGACCGTCAGAAGTCTCGACTCAACCTGCGGGCGCATCCGTTGACAACTAGAACACGTTCCACCGATGCTGGCTCCGTGTGAGATCGAGGTCACACCTGACCCTGGGGAGGGACTCGTGACGCAGGCGCCACCGCCGGCCGACATGAAGATGCAGCGCTCGAGCCGGGATGCGACGACGCTCCCGGGTCATCTCGCCGACTGGCTGGCCACGGTGCTGCCGGACGGCGCGGACCCGGTCGTCACGCTGCACAGCGGCATCGACGCGAACGGCATGTCGTCGGAGACGATCATCCTCGACGTCGACTGGACCGAGGACGGCCAGGCCCGGCACGGCGAGTACGTCGCCCGTGTCGCCCCGGCCGCGCACGACCTGCCGGTCTTCGCGCACTACGAGCTCCAGGACCAGTACGACGCGATGCGCATCGTCGCCGAGCAGACGGCGGTCCCGGTGCCGGCTGTGCGCTGGATGGAGCCGACCGGCGAGGTTCTCGGGACGCCGTTCTTCCTGATGGACCGCATCGAGGGCGTCGTGCCGCAGGACGTGCTGCCCTACAACTTCGGCGACAACTGGCTGCACGACGCGAGCCGCGAGGACCAGCGCCGCCTGCAGGACAGCTCGGCCCGCGTGCTCGCCCAGCTGCACGCGATCCCGGACGCCGCCACCACGTTCGACTTCCTCGACCCGGCCAAGCACGGCCACACCGGCGCGACGCTGCTCGAGCGCAACATCGCCCGGACCAAGGAGTGGTACGAGTTCGCGGTCGCCGACCTCGGTCGCTCGCCGCTCGTCGAGCGGGCGCTGGCCTGGCTCGACGCCCACATGCCGACCACCGACGAGGCCGTCCTGTGCTGGGGCGACTCCCGGATCGGCAACATGATGTACCAGGACTTCGAGCCGGTCGCGGTGCTCGACTGGGAGATGGCCGCCATCGGCCCGCGCGAGCTCGACGTGTCGTGGATGGCCTTCGCGCACAGCGTGTTCGAGTCGATCACCGGCATCATGGGCATGCCCGGCATGCCGCACTTCATGCACCAGGACGACCTCAAGGCCGAGTACGAGCGGATCACCGGGGTCACCCTCGGCGACCTGCAGTGGTACGACGTCTACAACGGCGTCCAGTGGTGCATCGTCTTCATGCGCACCGGTGCTCGGCAGATCCACTTCGGCGAGATCGAGCGCCCCGACGACATCGAGAGCCTCTTCCACTGCAAGCCGCTGGTCGAGCGCCTCCTGGACGAGGCGGGCGCGTAGTCATGAACGACATCACTCCGCTGGACGAGTTCCCCCTGCACCAGGCGCCGCTGCCGCTGGCGTACGCCAACAGCAGCGACCGCAACTTCTACGACCGCTGGTACTTCAACGCGCACGACCGCACGGGCGACATCTTCGTGATCTCCGGGATGGGCTACTACCCCAACCTCGGCACCAAGGACGCGTTCCTCCTGGTCGCCCGCAACGGCAAGCAGACCGCGGTCCACCTCTCCGACGTGATGGACCAGGACCGCCTGAACCCGCACGTCGGCAACTACCGCGTCGAGGTCGCCGACCCGCTCAAGAAGGTCCGGATCGTCCTCGACGAGACGGACGGGATCGCGGCCGACCTGACCTGGGACGGCACCTGCGACGTCATCCAGGAGATGCCGCACGTGCTGCGCTCGGGCAGCCGCGTCACCCTGGACGCCCAGCGCTTCGCGCAGCTGGGCACCTGGAGCGGCACGATCTCCGTCGACGGCGAGGAGATCGCCGTCGACCCGGCCACCTGGCTCGGCAGTCGGGACCGCTCCTGGGGGATCCGCCCCGTGGGGGAGGCGGAACCTCCGGGAGCCCCGGCCGACCCGCCCTTCGAGGGCATGTGGTGGCTCTACGTGCCCATGCAGTTCGAGGAGTACGCCGTCTGCCTGATCATCCAGGAGAGCCCGGACGGCCACCGCACCCTCAACGACTGCACCCGGGTCTGGAAGGACGGCCGCGTCGAGCAGCTCGGCTGGCCGCTCGTGAAGGTCCACTACGCGTCCGGTGGCCGTACGCCGACCGGCGCGACGATCCGCTGCACCACGCCCGACGGCACCCCGCTCGTCCTCGAGGTCGAGTCGCGCCTCGCCGTACCCCTCCACGTCGGAGGCGGGTACGGCGGCGACCCGGACTGGATCCACGGCACCTGGAAGGGCGAGAAGTTCACCGAGCGCGTCACCTACGACATGGCCGACGACGCCGTGAAGGGCCGCTTCATGTTCGGCTGCGTCGACCACGTCGGTCGCGCGACGGTGGACGGCCAGGAGGGCTTCGGCCTCTTCGAGCACTTCTGCATCGGCCGGCACGACCCGTCCGGCTTCGCCGACTTCTTCTCCGTCGCCCCCTAACCGCCTGCCATCCAGGAGACCAGCATGAGCCTCGACCAGAGCACGTTCTTCATCGACGGTGACTGGGCCGCCCCGGCCACCGGCGACACCCTGCAGGTCGTCTCGCCCCACTCCGAGCAGGTCGTCGCGACCGTGCCCGAGGGCAGCGCGGCCGACATCGACGCCGCGGTCGCCGCCGCGCGCCGCGCCTTCGACTCCGGCCCGTGGCCGCGGATGTCGCCGGAGGAGCGGATCGACGTCGTCCAGAACTTCTCGAACCTGTACGCCGGCAAGATGGGCGACATGGCCGAGATCATCTCGACCGAGATGGGCTCGCCGCTGTCGTTCTCGAACCTCGCCCAGGCCCCGGCCCCGTGGATGCAGATCGAGGCGTTCCTCGCCATCGCGCGCACCTTCCCCTGGGAGGAGGCGCGCGCCGGCTCCCTCGGCGAGGTCATCGTGCGGCACGAGCCGGTCGGCGTGGTCGCCGCCATCCCGCCGTGGAACGTCCCGCAGTTCACGATCATGTCCAAGCTGGTCCCGGCGCTGCTCGCGGGTTGCACGATCGTCATCAAGCCGGCGCCCGAGACGCCGCTCGACACCTACCTGATGGCCGAGCTGCTCCAGGAGGCCGGCGTGCCCGCCGGCGTCGTCAACATCGTGGCCGCGGGCCGCGAGGTCGGGGAGCACCTGGTCCGTCACCCCGACGTGGACAAGGTGGCCTTCACCGGGTCGACGGCGGCCGGTCGCGCGATCGGCTCGATCTGCGGCCAGCAGCTCAAGCGGGTCTCGCTGGAGCTCGGCGGCAAGTCGGCGGCGATCGTCCTCGACGACGCCGACCTCGCCGCGACGGTGGAGGGCCTGAAGTTCACCGCCCTGATGAACTCCGGCCAGGCCTGCGTGGCGCAGACCCGGATCCTCGCCTCGCGTGCCAACTACGCCAACGTCGTCGACGCTCTCGCGGCCGGCATCGGCGCGATGCAGGTCGGCGACCCGCTGGACCCCGCCACCGAGATCGGCCCGATGGTCGCGCAGCGCCAGCAGGAGCGCGTCGAGAAGTACATCGCGCTCGGCCAGGAGGAGGGCGCCCGCGTCGTCCTCGGCGGCAACGGCATGCCCGACGGGCTCTCGTCCGGGTGGTACGTGCGGCCGACGATCTTCGCCGACGTCGACAACGGGATGCGGATCGCCCAGGAGGAGATCTTCGGTCCCGTCCTGTCGGTGATCCCGTTCGACGACGTGAGCGACGCGGTCCGGATCGCCAACGACTCCGAGTACGGCCTCGCCGGCACCGTCTGGACCGGCGACGTGGAGGCCGGCCTCGACGTCGCCCGCCAGGTGCGCGCCGGCACGTACGGCGTCAACACCTACACGATGGACTTCTCCGCGCCGTTCGGCGGCTTCAAGAGCTCCGGCATCGGTCGCGAGTTCGGTCCCGAGGGGCTGTCGCACTACACGGAGCTGAAGTCGATCTACAAGCCCTGACGGGGCCGGTTGACATCGGGGCCCGGTGTGTAAAACCCCACACCGGGCCGCCAGTTCATGGTCTTCTGAGAGCCAGGTCACCTAGTCTCGGTCCATGAGCGCCCAGAACCCCAACCCTGCCGGCGATCCGGCCCTCGTCGGGCCCCCCGACCCGGAGCACGACCCGCGCGCGTCGTACGCCCTGGAGCCGGAGTACGTCGCGGCGCTCACCGCCCGCCTGGTGGCGACCAGCGGACGCACCGACGCGGTGCGGTCCCCGCTCAACGACGCCCCGCTGGCGCACATCCCGCAGTCCACGCCGCAGGACGTCGCCACGGCGTTCACGCGGGCCCGCCAGGCGCAGGTGGCCTGGGCGCGCACCTCGCTCGAGCACCGCCAGCACGCGCTGCTCCGGCTGCACGACCTCGTGCTGGACCGGCAGGACGAGATCACCGACCTGGTCGTGCTGGAGAACGGCAAGGCCCGCAAGCACGCGTTCGACGAGCCGCTGCACGTCGCGCTGACCGCTCGCTACTACGGGCGTACGACGCGTCGCCACCTCGAGACCCGGCGCAGTCCCGGTGTCTTCCCGGTGCTGACGCGGGCTGAGGTCAACCGGGTGCCCAAGGGCGTCGTCGGCATCATCTCGCCGTGGAACTACCCCTTCGACCTCGCGCTCATCGACGGCATCGCCGCGATCGCGGCCGGCAACGCCGTCGTCGCGAAGCCGGACGCCCAGACGATGCTGTCCGCGCTGCTCGCCGCCGAGCTGCTCGAGGAGGCCGGCTTCCCGCGTGAGCTGTGGCAGGTCGTCGCCGGCCCCGGCCCCGAGATCGGGGGAGCGATCATCGAGCGCGCCGACTACGTCTGCTTCACCGGCTCGACCGCGACCGGCCGCGTCGTCGCCCAGGCGTGCGCCGACCGGCTGATCGGCAGCTCGCTCGAGCTCGGGGGCAAGAACCCGCTGCTGGTGCTGCGCGACGCCGACCTGGAGAAGGCGGCCGAGGGCGCCGTACGCGCGGCGTTCTCCAGCTCCGGCCAGCTCTGCGTTTCCATCGAGCGGATGTTCGTCGCGGACCAGGTCTACGACCGGTTCGTGGAGCGCTTCGTGGCGCGCACCCAGGCGCTGACCCTCGGCGCGACGCTCGACTGGGGCAACGACATGGGCACCCTCACCTCGCAGGCCCAGCTCGACACCGTCGTCGCCCACGTCGAGGACGCGGTCGCCCAGGGCGCACGGGTGCTCGCCGGCGGCAACCACCGGCCCGACCTCGGGCCCTACTACTTCGAGCCGACCATCCTCGAGGGCGTCACGCCCGACATGACCTGCTTCGGCAAGGAGACCTTCGGCCCGGTCGTCTCGCTCTACCGCTTCCACGACGAGGCCGACGCGATCTCGCGGGCCAACGGCGGCCTCTACGGCCTGAACGCCTCGATCTACAGCGAGGACGGCGCCCGCGCCCGGTTCATCGCCCGGCACATCAAGTGCGGCACCGTGAACATCAACGAGGCGTTCGCGGCGACCTTCGCCAGCCTCGACACTCCGATGGGCGGCATGCGCGAGTCCGGCACCGGCCGTCGTCAGGGCGCCGAGGGCATCCTCCGGTTCACCGAGACCCAGTCGGTCGCGACCCAACGGCTGATGCGGATCGCCCCGTCGTTCGGGATGTCGGACGAGCTGTACGCCAAGGTGATGACCACCAACCTGCGCATCCTCAAGAAGCTGGGGCGCGCATGAGCCTCGACTTCGACGTCCTGGTCGTCGGCTCCGGCTTCGGCGGCTCCGTGACCGCGCTGCGGCTGACCGAGAAGGGCTACCGGGTCGGCGTGCTCGAGGCCGGTGCCCGGTTCGCGGACGAGGACCTGCCCGAGACCTCCTTCGAGGTGACGAAGTACCTCTTCCGGCCGGAGGTCGGGTGCTACGGCATCCAGCGCATCGACGCCCTCCGCGACTGCCTGATCGTCTCCGGTGCGGGCGTCGGCGGCGGGTCGCTGGTCTACGCCAACACCCTCTACGAGCCGATGTCGCCCTTCTACGAGGACCCGCAGTGGAGCCACATCACCGACTGGCGTGACGAGCTGGCGCCCTACTACGACCAGGCGAAGCGGATGCTCGGCGTGGTCGAGAACCCGCTGCGCACGCCGTCCGACGACGTCATGGAGAAGGTCGCGACCGAGATGGGCGTGGCCGACACCTTCCACCCGACCCCGGTCGGCGTCTACTTCGGCGACGAGGGTGCTGGCATGGGCCAGACCGTCGACGACCCGTTCTTCGGCGGCGCCGGCCCGGAGCGGAAGACCTGCATCGGCTGCGGCTCCTGCATGACGGGATGCCGCCACAACGCCAAGAACACCCTGGTGAAGAACTACCTGCACCTCGCCGAGAGCAACGGCGCCACGGTGCTGCCACTCACGACGGTCACCCGGGTCGCGCCCCGCGAGGGCGGCGGGTACGACGTACACGTCCGCTACACGAAGGCGAAGGTCGGCCGGCGCGCGGTCAAGCGCGTCCTCACCGCCGAGCAGGTGGTCTTCTCGGCGTCCGCGCTCGGCACCCAGCGGCTGCTGCACCAGATGAAGGACGAGGGCCACCTGCCCCGGGTCTCGGACCGGCTGGGCTACCTCTCGCGCACCAACTCGGAGTCGATCGGCGGGGTGATCGCCCCGAAGGGCGTCGACGTCGACTACAGCCAGGGCATCGCGATCACCTCGAGCTTCCACCCGGACGAGAACACGCACATCGAGCCGGTGCGCTACGGGCCGGGCAGCAACCTGATGTCGCTGCTGCAGTCGGTGCTCACCGACGGTGACGGCGACGAGCCGCGGTGGCGCACCTGGCTGCGCGAGATGTGGGCGCAGCGGCGCGACATCGCCAACCTCTACGACATGAAGCACTGGTCCGAGCGCACGGTCATCGCGCTGGTGATGCAGAGCCTGGACAACTCGATCACGACGTACACGAAGCGGATCCCGTTCACCCGCCGGCGCTACGTCACCTCCAAGCAGGGTCACGGCGTGCCCAACCCGACGTGGATCCCGGCCGGCAACGAGGCGATCCGGACGATGGCCCAGATCATGGGCGGGTTCCCCGGCAGCGCGGTCGGCGACGCGTTCAACAAGCCCCTGACCGCGCACTTCATCGGCGGCTGCGCGATCGGCGACTCGCCCGAGTCCGGCGTGGTCGACCCGTTCCAGCGGGTCTACGGCCACCCCGGCCTGCACGTCGTCGACGGCTCGGCCGTCACGGCCAACCTCGGCGTCAACCCGTCGCTGACGATCACGGCCCAGGCCGAGCGCGCCATGGCGTTCTGGCCCAACAAGGGCGAGCACGATGCGCGACCCGCCCTGGGCTCGGCGTACCGACGGATCGAGCCGGTCCGCCCGGTCGCGCCGGTCGTCCCGGACGAGGCGCCCGGGGCGCTGCGGCTGCCGATCGTCGGCGTCAGCTGACCGCTCGGCGCACACATCGGGCACGGGTCGAGAAAAGTCCGAAACCCCCGTGACCCACCCTGTGAGCCCTCGTTGAGCCAGCGGACCCGGCAAACATGCTCCCTCCCACCGCCGGGTCCCGTGCTCAAGCACTGTCCTGCAGTTGCATGGGCGGTCAGGACCCGGCCATCCCTCCCTCCCCGGCCGGGTCCTGACAGGAGGAGACTCGATAGGCTGCGGCCATGACGGCGGCTGAGCACGATCTGGTCCTGGTGGTCGACTTCGGGGCGCAGTACGCCCAGCTGATCGCCCGTCGGGTGCGCGAGGCGCGGGTCTACTCCGAGATCGTCCCGCACACGATGCCGGTCTCCGAGATGCTCGCCCGCAACCCGAAGGCGATCATCCTGTCCGGCGGCCCCTCGTCGGTGTACGCCGACGGGGCACCGGCGATCGACACGGCGGTCTTCACCGCCGGCACCCCCGTCTTCGGCATGTGCTACGGCTTCCAGCTGATGGCGCGCGGCCTCGGCGGCGAGGTCGCGCCGACCGGTGCGCGCGAGTACGGCCGCACCGCGGTCTCCGTCAGCCAGGGCGGCACCCTGCTGGCCGACGTCCCCGCCATGCACACGGTCTGGATGTCGCACGGCGACTCCGTGGTCGCGGCCCCCGACGGCTTCGACGTGCTCGCGTCGACCGCTGACACCCCGGTCGCGGCGTTCGAGGACGTCGAGCGCGGACTGGCCGGCGTCCAGTGGCACCCCGAGGTGCTGCACTCCGAGCACGGCCAGAAGGTGCTGGAGCACTTCCTCGTCGACATCGCGCACTGCCGCCAGACCTGGACGATGGTCAACATCGTCGACGAGCAGGTCGAGAAGATCCGCACCCAGATCGGCGAGCGGGGCAAGGCGATCTGCGGGCTCTCCGGCGGCGTCGACTCGGCGGTCGCCGCCGCGATCGTGCAGCGCGCGATCGGGGACCGGCTCACCTGCGTGTACGTCGACCACGGGCTGATGCGCAAGGGCGAGACCGAGCAGATCGAGCGCGACTTCGTCGCCGCCACCGGCGCCGAACTGGTGGTGGTCGACGCGGAGAAGCAGTTCCTCGACGCACTCGCCGGGGTGACCGACCCCGAGGAGAAGCGCAAGATCATCGGCCGCGAGTTCATCCGCACCTTCGAGGCTGCCGAGGCCGAGGTGCTGGGCGACGCCGTCACAGGTGAGCACGCCGACACCGTGGCCTTCCTGGTGCAGGGCACGCTCTACCCCGACGTCGTCGAGTCGGGTGGGGGAGCGGGCACCTCGAACATCAAGTCGCACCACAACGTCGGTGGGCTCCCGGACGACCTCGAGTTCGAGCTCGTCGAGCCGCTGCGCACGCTCTTCAAGGACGAGGTCCGCCTGGTCGGGGAGCAGCTCGGCCTGCCGGGCGAGATCGTCTGGCGGCACCCGTTCCCCGGCCCGGGCCTGGGCATCCGGATCATCGGCGAGGTCACCCGCGAACGCCTCGACATCCTGCGCGAGGCCGACGCGATCGCCCGCGAGGAGCTGACCCGCTCCGGGCTCGACCGCGACATCTGGCAGATGCCGGTGGTCCTGCTGGCCGACGTCCGGTCGGTCGGCGTGCAGGGTGACGGCCGCACCTACGGGCACCCCGTCGTACTCCGACCGGTCACCTCCGAGGACGCGATGACGGCCGACTGGGCGCGGCTCCCGTACGAGCTGATGGAGCGGATCTCGACCCGCATCACCAACGAGGTGCGCGAGATCAACCGGGTCACCGTCGACATCACCTCGAAGCCCCCGGGCACCATCGAGTGGGAGTGACGGAAAGTTTTCCCGAGGAAGCGCGGACAACGCGACGGTGAGCCGCTAACGTTCTCCACGAGCCGCCGGGGACCCGAGACCCCGGCGGTTCTTCAATTCCCGGGGGACGGCCCGTTGAGCGGCACCAGGACGTCGGCGGCGAAGCGTTCCATGGCCTCGAGCTTCTGCTCCAGGCTGGCGTCCAGCCCGTAGTAGTACGCCCACGGCATCGTCCAGCAGTCGGTGACCCCACCGGCGGCGGCCCGCTCGAAGTGCTCGGGCAGGAAGGCGTCGTTGAGGGCGGTGATCACCGCGAAGTCGCCCTCCGCGCCGATCTCCGCGCGGGCTGCTGCGAGTCGCGCGGCGATGCCGGTGGCCTCCTCGATCGAGTAGAGGTCGCCGACCCAGCCGTCGTGACGCGCGGCGCGGCGGAAGGCGATGTCGGACAGCCCTCCGATGATCACCGGGATCGGCTCGCTCGGCGTCGGCTCCATGACCAGCCGCGGCGCGGTGTAGAAGTCACCCTGGAACTCGGTCCAGCCCGGCTTCCACAGCTCGGCCATCAGCGCGAGGGCCTCGTCGGTGCGCTTGCCGCGGGTCGAGAAGTCGTGCCCGAGCAGCTCGAACTCCTCGCGGCACCAGCCGATGCCGACGCCGAGGCTGACCCGGTTGCCGGACAGCACGGCCGCCGTGCCGACGCTCTTCGCGACCTGGAACGGGCTGCGGATCGCCGGCACGTAGACCGAGGTGAAGAACCGCAGCCGTGTCGTGACGGCGGCCAGGGCGCCGATCAGCACCCACGGGTCCGGCCACGCGGCGTCGTGGTCCCAGCGACGGGCCCCGTCCGGCGTGTAGGGGTACGGCGTCGACAGCTCCTCGAGGTCGACGACGTGGTCGGGAACGGCGATCGAGTGGTACCCGAGCGCGTCGGCGGCCCGGGCGAGGGGGATCAGGTGGTCGACCGGCTGGAAGGCGGTGCTGATGGCGAAGCGCACCAGGCCACCCTAGAGCCAAAGTAGAACGTGTTCTCGCCCAATCCCCCTCGTGGGGCCGGCTACTTCGTGAAGAGGCTGACGCCGCCCGGTCCGACCAGCAGGCCGACGATGATCAGCACGATCCCGAAGAGCAGCTGGCCACGGAAGATCGTGACGATGCCGCTCACCACGAGGATGACGGCCAAGATCCAGAGAATGAATGCCACGGGTGTTCCCTCCCTTGGCGCGGTGTCTCCGCGCCGAGGGAACCCGTACCCACTCCTCGCGGAACTAACGCTCCGGTCCAGGCCACGTCCCTAGGGCAGGATCGCGTCGACGTACCCGCCGTCGACCCGCAGTGCGCCCCCGGTGGTGGCCGAGGACAACGGTGAGCTCAGGTAGGTCACGAGGTGGGCGATCTCCTCGGGCTCGATCAGTCTCTGGATCAGCGACTGCGGTCGATGCCGCTTCATGAACTCGCGCTGCGCCTCGTCCCACGGCAGGTCCCGGTCGACGAGCTGGTAGACGAAGTCCTCCACGCCGCCGGTGTGGGTGGGACCGGCGATCACCGAGTTCACCGTCACCCCGGTGCCGGCGGCCTCCTTGGCGAACCCGCGGGAGACCGCGAGCAGTGCGGTCTTCGACATGCCGTAGTGGATCATCTCGGCCGGGATCACCACGGCCGAGTCGCTCGCGATGTAGAGGATCCGGCCCCAGCCCCGGCCCGCCATCCGGGGCAGGTGGTGCCGGGTCAGTCGTACGGCGGCGAGCACGTTGACCTCGAAGAAGCGACGCCACTCCTCGTCGGTGATCTCCAGAGCCGGACGGGACTCGAAGATGCCGAGGTTGTTGACCAGCACGTCCACCTCGGGCAGCGCCGCGACGGCCGTCTCGAAGCCCTCCTCCGAGGCCACGTCGGCGACCACCGGGACGAGCACGGCGTCCGGCAGCTCGGCCCGGAGCTCGGCGATGCCGCGCTCGACCGAGTCGCTCGACCGCCCGTTCAAGCCGACGCGTGCACCCGCCGCGGCCAGGCCGCGGGCGATCGCGAGGCCGATGCCCTGGGTCGAGCCGGTGACGAGGGCGGTGCGGCCCCGGAGGTCGATCTGCACGAGCGCTCAGTCCTCGCGGTAGTCCTCGACGACGTGCATGGCTGCCTCCTCGGCGGACGCGGAGCCGTCATCGATCCCGACGTCGTCCCCGACGAGGTCCTTCTCCTGGTCCTCGCCGAGCCCCTCGTCCGGGTCGACGAGCCGGCCGGCGCGGACGTCGCCGACCTCGCCGTCCTCGAGGTCGTCGTCGGTCTCGGCGTACGGGTCGACGTCGGGCTCCTCCTGGGAGATCCGCTGGTCGATGCTCTCGCGGTGCTCCTCCTCCCAGGGCGTGTTGCCGTAGCCCTGGCCGGCGGAGTACTTCTCCGGCGGGGAGTAGCCGCGGTCCAGCTCGTCCTCGACGTCGGGGTCGCCGAGGTCGTCGATGTTGCCGGGCTGGTCCTCGTCGTCGACGCTGTAGTCGCCGTAGATCTCGCCGTCGTTTTCGCTCACGGGGCCACGCTACTGCGCCGGCGCAACCGGCGCCCCTCACCCGAAATGGCCGATTGCGGGTCGTGCTTCGGCGGGGGACCGTGGAGGCATGGACCCGGACTTCGCGACCCTGGACCGGTGGTGGCGCGCGGCGAACTACCTCTCGGTCGGGCAGATCTACCTGATGGACAACCCGCTGCTGCTGGAGCCGCTGCGCGAGGAGCACGTCAAGCCGAGGCTGCTCGGCCACTGGGGCACCACCCCCGGCCTCAACTTCGTGTACGCCCACCTCAACCGGGCGATCATGGCCCGAGGGCAGCGCATGATCTTCGTGACCGGCCCCGGCCACGGCGGCCCCGGGGTGGTTGCGTCGTCGTACCTCGAGGGCACGTACTCCGAGGTCTACCCGAACGTCGGTCTCGACCTGCGCGGGCTGCAGCGCCTGTTCACCCAGTTCTCGTTCCCCGGTGGCATCCCCAGCCACGCGGCGCCGGAGACGCCCGGCTCGATCCACGAGGGCGGTGAGCTGGGCTACGCCCTCTCGCACGCGTACGGCGCCGCCTTCGACAACCCCGACCTCGTGGTCGCGGCGGTCGTCGGCGACGGCGAGGCGGAGACCGGTCCGCTGGCGACCAGCTGGCACAGCACGAAGTTCGTCGACCCGCGCCGCGACGGCGCCGTGCTGCCGATCCTGCACCTCAACGGCTACAAGATCGCCAACCCGACGGTGCTCGCCCGGATCCCCGAGGAGGAGCTGACCTCGCTGATGCGCGGCTACGGCCACATGCCGCACGTCGTCTCCGGCTCCGACCCGGCCCAGATGCACGCCGACTTCTCGGGCGCGCTGGCGGCGTGCCTCCACGAGATCGCCGACATCCAGGGCGAGGCGCGCGCCGCGTCGGCACCGCTGCCGCGGCGGCCCTGGCCGATGATCGTGCTCCGCTCGCCGAAGGGCTGGACCGGTCCGAAGGAGGTCGACGGCCTGAAGGTCGAGGGCTACTGGCGCTCGCACCAGGTGCCGTTCGCCAACGCGCGCTCCGACAAGGGGCACCGCAAGGTGCTCGAGGAGTGGTTGCGCGGCTACGGCCCCGAGGAGCTCTTCGACGAGGCGGGCGCACCGGCCGCCGACATCGCGGCCCTGCACCCCGAGGGCGACCTGCGGATGAGCGCCTCGCCGCACGCGAACGGCGGCCTGCTGCTGCGCGACCTCCGGATGCCGGACTTCCGTGACTACGCCGTGACGGTCGACCAGCCCGGGACCGGCAGCGCCGAGGCGACCCGGGTGCTCGGCCAGTTCCTGCGAGACGTGATGGCCGAGAACATGGAGACCTTCCGGCTGTTCTCACCCGACGAGAACAGCTCCAACCGGCTCGGTGACGTCATGGAGGTCACCGATCGCACGTGGAACGCCGAGATCCTCGAGTACGACGACCACCTGGCGCCCGACGGCCGGATCATGGAGATCCTGTCCGAGCACACGTGCCAGGGGTGGCTCGAGGGCTACCTGCTCACGGGTCGACACGGCTTCTTCTCCTGCTACGAGGCGTTCATCCACCTCGTCGACTCGATGTTCAACCAGCACGCGAAGTGGCTGGAGTCGACCCGCAAGATCGCCTGGCGACGGCCCGTGGCATCGCTCAACTACCTGCTCACCTCGCACGTCTGGCGCCAGGACCACAACGGCTTCTCGCACCAGGACCCCGGCTTCATCGACCACGTCGTGAACAAGAAGGCCACGGTCGTGCGGGTCTACCTGCCGCCGGACGCGAACACGCTGCTGTCGGTCGGCGACCACTGCCTGCGCTCCAAGCACTACGTCAACGTCATCGTCGCGGGCAAGCAGCCTGCTGTGCAGTACCTCTCGATGGACGACGCGATCGTCCACTGCTCGAAGGGCGTCGGCATCTGGGACTGGGCGTCCAACGACGCCGACGGCGAGCCGGACGTGGTGATGGCCTGCGCCGGCGACGTCCCGACGATGGAGACCCTGGCCGCCGTCCAGCTGCTCCGCGAGGAGTTGCCCGACCTGCGGATCCGCGTCGTGAACGTCGTCGACCTGATGCGCCTGCAGCCGGAGAAGGAGCACTCGCACGGGCTGTCCGACGCCGACTTCGACGCGCTGTTCACGCGCGACCGGCCGGTGATCTTCGCCTACCACGGCTACGCGACGCTGATCCACCGGCTGACCTACCGCCGCACCAACCACGACAACATCCACGTGCGCGGCTACAAGGAGGAGGGCACCACGACGACGCCGTTCGACATGACGGTGCTCAACGAGATCGACCGCTTCCACCTGGCCATGGACGTCATCGACCGGGTGCCCCGGCTGCACGCGACGTCGGGCGCCGCGCGGGAGCGGTTCAAGGACGCGCTCATCCGGCACCGGCAGTACGTCCGGACCGCCGGTGAGGACCTGGCGGAGATCCGTGACTGGGAGTGGGCGGGCCACTGACGTGCGCACCTTGGTCGTCAACCCGGGCTCGAGCAGCCTGAAGGTCTCGCTGCTCAGCGACGGCCAGGACGTGCCCGACGATGGAGGCCCGTACGACGCGGTCGGGGTCCGCTTCGTGCACGGCGGCGCGCACACGTCAGCCGTGCGTCTCGACGACCGGGTGCTCGAGGAGCTGGCGGAGGTCTCCCACCTGGCGCCGCTGCACAACCCGCCGGCACTCGGCGCGGCGCGCGACCTGCTCCGGCAGCACCCGGGGGTGCCGGTGGTGGCCTGCTTCGACACCGCGTTCCACTCGACGCTGCCGCCGGCAGCATCGACGTACGCCCTGCCACGGGAGTGGAACGAGCGCTTCGGACTGCGCCGGTACGGCTTCCACGGCCTCTCCCACTCCTACGCCTCCCGCCGGGCCGCGCACGTGCTCCGGCGCCCGGTCGAGGAGCTGCGCATCGTGTCGTGCCACCTGGGAGGCGGAGCCTCGCTGTGCGCGGTGCGAGGCGGCCGCTCCGTCGACACGACCATGGGGATGACCCCGATGGAGGGGCTGGTGATGCAGACCCGGTCGGGGTCGGTCGACCCGGGACTCCTCTTCCACCTGCTCGACCGCGGAGTCGCCGCCGACGAGCTGGAGCGCGTCCTCGACCGCGAGTCCGGCCTGGCCGGGCTGACCGGCACCTCGGGCGATCTGCGCGAGGTGCGTGCCGCGGCCGATGCGGGTGCGGCCGACGCCGTCTCCGGGCTGGCGGTCTACGTGCACGCGCTGGTGCGCGGGATCGGCGCGATGGCTGCCGCCGCGGGCGGCATCGACGCCCTGGTGTTCACCGGTGGCGTGGGCGAGCACGCACCCGAGGTGCGCCGCGACGCCGGGCGCGCGCTCGCGTTCCTCGGGGTCGGTGTCGACGACCTGCTGAACGCGGAGGCGAGCTCCGACGCCGACGTCTCCGCGGCGGGGAGCACGGTCTCGACCCTCGTGGTGACGGCGCGGGAGGACCTCGAGATCGAGCGCGAGGTGCGCGGCGCGCTGGGGGTCTAGCGGACGCCGTACGTCGTGGTGCGCTCGCGGACCGGGCGGCCGATGCCGGCGCCGATCTCGACGAGCTCCGCCACGGTCTTGGCCGAGCCGTGCTCGGAGCCGGCCATCCGGGAGATCGTCTCCTCCATCAGGGTGCCGCCGACGTCGTTGGCGCCGGCCTGGAGCATCGCGCGGGTGCCGTCGACGCCGAGCTTGACCCAGGACGTCTGGATGTTGCTGATCCGCCCGTGCAGCATGATCCGCGCCATCGCGTGCACGGCCAGGTTGTCGCGCAGCGTCGGTCCCGGCCGGGCCACGCCGGCCAGGTAGATCGGCGCCGACGTGTGCACGAACGGCAGTGGCACGAACTCGGTGAAGGCCGCGCCCCCGGCCTCGAACGACGCGTCCTGGATCCGGGCGAGCACCTTGAGGTGGCCGACCCAGTGGCGCGGGTGGTCGACGTGGCCGTACATCATCGTCGAGGTCGTCGGCAGGCCGACGCGGTGCGCGGTCGAGACGATCTCGACCCAGGTCTTGGTGGGCAGCTTGCCCTTGGTGAGCACCCAGCGGACCTCGTCGTCGAGGATCTCCGCCGCGGTGCCCGGCAGCGAGCCGAGGCCGGCCTCGCGGGCCTTGATCAGGAAGTCCTCGATGGACAGGCCGGTGCGGGCGGTGCCGTTGACGACCTCCATCGGCGAGAACGCGTGCACGTGCATGTCCGGCACCCGCTGCTTCACCGCGGAGACGAGGTCGAAGTACGCCGAGGCCGGCAACTCGGGGTCGATGCCCCCCTGCATGCAGACCTCGGTGGCGCCGAGGTCCCACGCCTCCTCGGCCCGGTCGGCGACCTCGTCGAGGGACAGGGAGTAGGCGTCGGCGTCGGTCCGCCGCTGCGCGAACGCACAGAACCGGCAGCCGACGTAGCAGACGTTGGTGAAGTTGATGTTCCGGTTGACGACGTAGGTGACGTCGTCGCCGACGGTCTCCTTGCGCAGGTCGTCGGCCAGCCGGCACACCTCCCGGAGCAGGTCGCCCTCGGCGGTCATCAGCGTTAGCGCGTGCTCGTCCGACAGGTTGCCCGGGTCCTTCTCGGCCGCCTTGAGCGCGTCCCAACCGGTGGTTGAGGAAGGCGCGCCAGCGCCTGTCTCGAAACCCCCGGTGCGGTCAGCGGCGCTCTGGACCTCGTCCCAGTCGCCGTAGACGTTGGCGAAGTCGGAGCGCCGGTCGTCCGTACGGCCCTCGGAGTCGACGGCCTCGAAGAGGTCGGTGCGCCCGACGCTCGCGAAACCGCCGTCGGGCTCCTGCCACGGCAGCCCGCTCGGGCGTACGCCGGGGCGCGCCAGGCCGTCCTCGGTCGCGAGCGCGGCGACGTGACCCGAGACGCGAGGATCCAGCCACGGCTCGCCCGCTCGGACGTACTCGGGGTGCACGGTCAGCCGGGCCTGCAGGTCGAAGCCGCACTGCGCGGTGATCTCGCGCAGCCGCTCCAGCGAGGGCCAGGGACGCTCCGGGTTCACGTGGTCGGGGGTCAGCGGCGAGACGCCGCCCCAGTCGTCGACGCCGGCGCCGAGCAGGAGCCGGCACTCCTCCAGGTCGACCAGGTTGGGCGGCGCCTGCACGCGGGCCTTGGGGCCGAGCACGATGCGGGTGACCGCGATGGTGGCGCGGTACTCGTCCAGACCGAGGTCGTCGGCGTGCCGCATCGCGGTGTCCGGCTTGGCCCTGAAGTTCTGGACGATGACCTCCTGGACGGAGCCGAAGGCCCGGGAGACCTGGCGCAGCGCGAAGATCGTCTCGGCGCGCTCCTCGAGCGTCTCCCCGATGCCGACCAGCAGGCCGGTGGTGAAGGGGATCGAGAGCCGGCCCGCGTCCTCGAGCACCCGCATCCGGACGTCGGGGTCCTTGTCGGGGGAGCCGAAGTGCGCCTCACCCTTGGTCTCGAACAGCCGCCGCGACGTCGTCTCCAGCATCATCCCCATCGAGGGGGAGACCGGCTTGAGCCGGTTCAGCTCCTCCCACGACATGACGCCGGGGTTCAGGTGCGGCAGCAGCCCGGTCTCCTCGAGCACCCGCACCGCCATCGCGCGCACGTAGGCGAGCGTCGAGTCGTAGCCCTGCTCGTCCAGCCACGCGCGGGCCTCGGGCCAGCGATCCTCCGGCCGGTCGCCCAGCGTGAAGAGCGCCTCCAGGCAACCCATCGCGGCGCCCTGCGAGGCGATGTCGAGGATCTCGTCAGGGGAGAGGAACATGGCGTGCCCGGCGCGGGTGAGCTGACCCGGCGACTCGACGAAGGTGCAGTAGTGGCAGCGGTCCCGGCAGAGCTTGGTGACCGGGATGAAGACCTTGGGGGAGTACGTCACCACGGCCGGCCTGCCCGCGGCGACCAGACCGGCGTCGCGCACCTTCGCGGCGGCGGCCGTCAGGCGGTCCAGGTCGGCACCGGTGGCGGCGAGGAGCACCGTGGCCTCGTCGACGTCGAGAGCGGCGCCGCGCTCGGCGCGCGCGAGCGCCCGACGGACCTGCTGGGGCGTGGGCTGCTGCTCGTTCATCCCTGTCAGGCTAGCGTCACCGGCCAGGACCCCATGTCGCCCTGGCCAGTGACGCACGCCACGCCGGCCCCGGGTCCCCCGACATCGGGCCGGCGCATCGAGCGGCGGTCGACCCGGAGGCCGGCCCGCCCTTCATCGAGAGCGCCTTGTGTCCGAAATGATGCTGCATCCGTGACCGATATTCGTGTCCGAAACCGGCCATGGCAGAGATCGGACTGTCCGATCTTTGCCATGGCCGCTGACGGACACGCCGGGGCGGGAGCCGGCTGGTGTGCTGAGGCATGCGACGATCACGCGGTGGTCTCGGATGCCGGCTCTCGCGCGCCCCATCCGTCCGTGCAGCCGCCCCTGCAGCCCGCCGCGCTGGCAGCGCTGGACGTGCTGCGCATCGGGCTCCGTTCCCGTGTCGACTCGGTCGCCGAGCTGGCGGCGCTCGCCATGCGTGACGAGACCGAGGTGCGACGCGACCTGGCGCTCCTGCACGACGAGGGCTTCGTCGAGCTGCGCGGCGACCGGATCGGCTACTCGGCGCCGGACGAGGTCGTCGCCGACGTCGTACGTCGTCGCGCCGGCGACCTCGGCGCGGACATGCTGCGGCGACTCGCCGACCTCGCGGAGCTGGTCGGCCAGCTGCCGGCGCTGGCGCACGAGTGGGAGAGCGGGGCCGGTGACTCCCACCTGTTCGACGTCGAGGTCTTCCACGGTCCCGAGGCGGTCGTCGACCTCTGGCACCTCCGGCAGGGCCGCGAGACGGCGCGTCGTACGGACGTGGTCCTCCCCGACGCGGCGCGCCTCTACGTGGCCGACCCGGCCATGCAGCAGGTCTGGCACGAGGCGAGCAGGGGATCGGGGCGTCGCGCCCGGGTGCTCGCCTCGATCGCGGACGGCGTGCACCCCGCCGCCCAGCAGCGGATCGACGAGGAGCTGGCGGGCGGGGTCGAGATCCGGCTGATGGAGCGGCCGCCCGGCTGGTTCTGGGTCACCGACGACACCACCGTGGCGCTGCCGCTGGCGTGGGGCGAGAGCTGGCCGACCTCCGTCATCGCGGTCCGCAGTCGCGCGGTCGCCGGGATGGCGAGCTGGTTGTTCGAGCAGCTGTGGGACCGGGCGGTGCCGGTGCGCGCCGGCTCCGCCGCGTGGGACTCCCTGCTCACGCTGATGAACGGCGGCGCGACGCTCGAGGCCGCGTCGCGGGTGCTCGGGATCTCCGAGCGCACCGGACGCCGTCGCGTCTCCGAGGCGATGGAGCACTACAACGTGAGCTCCATGCTCGCGCTGGGCGTGGTGTGGGGCGAGGCCCGGCGCTCCTGAGCGCCGGGCCCGCACGCCACGGACCCAGACGGACTCAGACGGACACGGACTCCGGCTCGGTCGCCGGGTCGGCGCTGTCCTCCGGCGGCACCACCGGCGGCTTGCGGTCCAGCGCGCTGGGCCACCAGATCCGGCCGCCGAGGTCGAGGTTGATGGCCGTCACCAGCACCGACCGGACGATCATCGTGTCGAGCAGGACGCCCAGCGCGATGGCGGTGCCGATCTGGAGCGCGAACGTGAGCGGCATCGTGGCCAGCGCGCCGAACGTCGCCGCGAGGACGATGCCCGCTGCGGTGATCACGCCGCCCGTGGACGCGAGCGCGATCAGCGAGCCGCGACGCGTGCCCTTGGTCGCGGTCTCCTCGCGCACCCGGGTCATCAGGAAGATGTTGTAGTCGATGCCCAGGGCGACCAGGAACACGAACGCATAGAGCGGGAAGCCGGGATCCGTGTGCGGACGGTCGAAGACCAGGTCGAAGACCACTCCCGAGAGACCCAGGGCGGCGGCGAAGGACAGGATCACCGTCCCGATCAGGATCAGCGGCGAGGCGATCGCGCGCAGCAGCCCCATCAGGATCAGCATCACCGCGAGCAGCATGATCGGGATGACGACCTTGTTGTCGCGGGCCGAGGCGTCCTCGATGTCGATCGTGACCGCCGTCCAGCCGCCCACCTGGGCGTCGGCGCCGTCCACCGCGTGCACGGCGTCGCGGACCTCGTGGACGGCATCGATCGACTGGACGTCGAGGGCGTCGGCGGTGAGGTTGACCAGGATCAGCGCCGTGCCGTCCTTCTCGGCGGCGACCACCGGATCCGCGATGCCGTCGATCCCCTCCAGCGACGCGACGACCGCGTCGGCCTGGTCGGAGCTCGCGATGATCTGGACCGGCGAGCTCGCGTCGACCAGCCCGTGCTCGACCAGGAGCTCGTTGCCCGCCACGGACTCGACGTCGTGGCCGGCGACGTAGACCTCGTCGTTCGGGATGCCCGAGGTGTCGAGGCGCAGGGCGCCGAGCGCGACCACGAGCAGGGCGATCGTGGTGAAGATCCAGACCTTCCGGGGCCGCGGTGCGATCCGGTTGCCGGTGCGGGCCCAGAAGCCGGACTCGGTCGGCTCCTCGGTGCCGAAGCGCGGGATGAACGGCCAGAACACCCAGCGGCCACAGATGACCAGCAGCGCGGGCAGCAGGGTGACCATGACGAGGAAGGTGCAGGCCACCGCGACGGCGTTCGCCGGGCCGAGCCCGGCGGTGGAGTTGAGCTCGGCGAACATCAGGCAGAGCAGGCCGACGACGACCGTCGAGGCACTGGCGAAGATCGCCGGCGCGGCGCGGTGGAGTGCGAACGCCATCGCCTCGTGCCGGTCCTCGTGACGGCGGAGCTCTTCTCGATACCGTGCGACGAGCAGCAGGGCGTAGTCCGTCCCGGCGCCGATCACCAGCACCGTCATGATGAACTGCGTCTGCCCGTTGATCGTCATGTCGGCGTACTTCGCGAGCAGGTAGAGCACGCCCATCGCGATCCCGAGACTCACGACGGCGCAGAAGATCGGCAGCGCCCACAGGATCGGGCTGCGGTAGCTGACCAGCAGGATCAGGACGACCGCGCACAGCGTGATCAGGAGCAGCCGGCCGTCCATGCCCGCGAACGCCGCAGCCTGGTCGGCGGTCGTGCCACCGGCGCCGGCGACGTAGACCTCGACGCCCGGGATCGCGGTGATGTCACGGACCTGGTCGGCGACGTCGGGCATGTCCTCCCACAGCGCGTCACCCCGGTTGATCGTGAAGTCGAGCTTCGCGACCTGACCGTCCTCGGAGACGTACGGCGCGGGGATCCCCGCCGCCGTGGCGCTCTGGGGCGTGATGACGTTCGAGACACCCTCGATGTCGGCGATCTCGGTGGCGTGGGACTCGATCGCGGCGAGGTCCTCGTCGGTGAGCCCGGACGCCTTGTAGTAGACGACGGTCGTCACCAGGTCGTTGGGGTCCTGGAACGCCTCCAGCCGCTTGATCGCCTGGGTCGACTCGGCGCTCTGCGGCAGCCAGGACTCGGCCTCGTTGTTCTGGACGCTGGTGAGCTTGCCCGCGAAGGATCCGAAGATCCCGAGCAGCACGAGGACGCCCACGAGGACGAGCCACTTGGTCACGGGTCCGGTCAGCTTGCCGGCGATCTGACGGTGCATGGGAGAACTCTTTCAGAGGGCGGGGACAGGGGCATCGGGGTTTTCCCCTAGTCCGGATGGGCAGTTGGACCGGCGGCTGCGCCCGAACTCATCCGACGGTCCACGTCCCTATTCCGGGAGGGGCCCGTCGCGAGTACGTTCGGCGCATGTACCCCGGCACCCCTGGGCGGCTCGGACGCCCGACAAGCCCGCGCTGGTCATGGCCGGCTCCGGCCGCACCCTCACGTACGCCGAGCTCGACGAGCGGAGCCTGCGACTCGCCCACGTCCTCCAGGACGCCGGCCTCGGCGTCGGCGACGTCGTCGCACTGCTCTCGGACAACCGGCCCGAGGCGTACGAGGCCTACTGGGCGGCGCTGCGATCGGGTCTCTACATCACGGCGGTCAACCACAACCTGTCCGCCGAGGAGGTCTCCTACATCGTGCGCGACTGCGGCGCGAAGGCCCTGCTCGTGTCCCCGGCCAAGAGCGACCTCGCGGCCCACCTCGACGTCGACGTACCGACCACGCTGACGTTCGGGAGCGAGTACGAGGACGCCCTGGCGGCGGCGAGCAGCGAACCGCTCGCCGAGCAGCCGCACGGCGACGACCTGCTCTACTCCTCCGGCACCACGGGCCGGCCGAAGGGGATCAAGCCGCCGCTGCCGCAGATCGCCGTCGACGAGCCGGGCTACGTCTACCCGACGGTCTTCGGAGCCCTCTACGGCTTCGACGAGGACACCGTCTACCTGTCACCGGCGCCGGTCTACCACGCGGCGCCGCTGCGCTTCGGCGGCGTCATCCACGCGCTGGGCGGCACGCTGGTGATGATGGAGAAGTTCGACGCGGAGGGCGCCCTGCGCGCGATCGAGCGCCACCAGGTCACCCACACGCAGATGGTCCCGACGATGTTCGTGCGGATGCTCAAGCTCCCCGACGACGTCCGGGCGTCGTACGACGTGAGCTCGCTGCGGACGGTCGTGCACGCCGCCGCTCCGTGCCCGGTCGACGTGAAGCGCCGGATGATCGACTGGTTCGGCCCGATCATCCACGAGTACTACGCCTCCACCGAGTCCAACGGGGCGACCTTCATCGACTCCGCCGCGTGGCTGGAGAAGCCCGGCTCGGTCGGCACCGCGCTGATGGGCGTGATCCGGATCTGCGGCGACGACGGCAGCCTGCTCGGGCCCGGCGAGGTCGGCACCGTCTACTTCGAGCGCGAGGAGCGCACCTTCAGCTACCACAACGACCCGGAGCGCACGGCGTCCACGCAGCACCCCGAGCACGCCAGCTGGACGACCGTCGGCGACCTCGGCTACCTCGACGAGGACGGCTACCTGTTCCTCACCGACCGCAAGGCGTTCATGATCATCTCCGGCGGGGTGAACATCTACCCGCAGGAGATCGAGGACCTCTTCAGCCTGCACCCGGCCGTCACCGACATCGCGGTCATCGGCGTCCCCGACGACGAGATGGGGGAGCGGGTGGTCGCGTTCGTGGAGGTCGCCCCGGCAGCGACCCCGGGCGACGAGCTCGCCGCCGAGCTCACGGCGTACGCGCGCGAGCACATCGCCCACTTCAAGGTGCCGAAGGAGTTCCACTTCCGCGACGAGCTCCCGCGCACGCCCACCGGCAAGATGGTCAAGGGCAAGCTGCGCGAGGAGTACGCGGGCCCGTAGTCGGGCTCAGTGGTCGGGCTCAGTGGTTGTCGTAGTTGCCGACCTGGCCCTGGGCCTTCCACTTGGCGCGCCGGGCGTCGTGGCCGAGCTTCGCGCCGCCCTTGTCCTTGGCGGTGCCGCGCGGCCGTCCGAGCCAGGTGACGGTGGCGATGAACGCCACCACGACGATGATCGTGATCGTCCAGAACATGTGCGACTCCCCCGAGTAGGTGCTGGTCGGCAGAGACTACGCCGCGCGTCGCCGCTCCCACCGCGAAACGCCGATCATCACCAGCCCTGCCAGCAGGCAGCCGGCGATCGCGTCGACGACGTAGTGCTCGGCGAAGTAGGTCAGCGCCAGGGCCATGGCGAGCGGGTAGAGGAGCAGCAGCCACCGCCACGACGTGCGGAGCCGCGAGATGCCGTACAGCGCCACCAGGCAGGCGATGCCGCAGTGCAGCGACGGCATGGCGGCGACCTTGTTGGCCATGCCGAACATGACCATCGTCTGCCGGTGCAGGTCGAGGCCGCCCAGCTCGATGCCCGACCAGCCGCGGCTGGTGATCCGGTGCACCTCCGGCAGGTAGCCGTCGCGCGAGGCCATCCACGGCGGCGCCATCGGGTAGAGGACGTAGATCGTCAGCCCGGCGTACAGCAGCGTGATGTAGCGCCGCAGCCAGCGCACCCACTCGTCGCGGTTGCGGACCCACAGCACGCCGGCCAGCACCAGTGCGACCAGGAAGTGCGACGCGTAGACGGTCGTCAAGACGGCGTCGTGCCAGTGCGGGGGCAGGGTCTTGAGGCACGGGTCGCCGCACCATGCGTGCTGGAGGCGCACGGTCGGAGCGGTGCCGAGACCGAGCCACTCGTCGACGCGGATCGGCATCGAGTAGTGCGGAGCGATGCCGATCTCGTCGGCCAGTCCGCGGCCCAGCCAGTAGCCGACCATCAGCAGCAGCGGCTTCCACCAGTCGCGCCAGAAGTCGAGGTAGGGCCGGGGCTCCTCGGCGTACCAGGCGATCGTGCCGACCCAGATCCAGAGGATCACCCCGGCCGGGTCGTTGGGGATGCCGACCAGCAGGCACCACGCCAGCAGCACGACGACGTACGTCGCCATCGCGGTCCTGCGGGTCACTCGCCCCCCTGATGGATGGCCCGGTAGATCGTCCAGTCGCCGGTGCTGGCCCGCAGATCGTAGTGATCGGCGAGCACGCCGTCGGCGACCGAGGCGTCGATGCCCCACGAGCCCAGCGACGTGCCGGCCACGACGACCCAGGTCGGCCGGCCGTCGCCCGCGAGCAGCGCCGACAGGTCGTCCAGGTCCGGGTCGTGCACCCGCACCGGAAGGCTCCAGAGGTCGGGGTAGGGACTGCTCATCCCGGTCGCCTGGAGGATGTTGGGGCCGCCGAACGCGACCACCGCCGTGTCGCCCGGCCGGGCGTGGGCGTCGAGCCACGCGACGGCCGGCTCCTCGGGCCGCGCGATCGGCTGCACCGCCACCCAGACCAGCGCGGCGACGGTCGAGGTCGCGACGACCCCGTACGCCGCGGTGACCAGCCGCCCGGGGTGGGCGGCCCGCTGCGCGGCGGCGGCCGTGAGCAGCACGAGTCCGGGCACCAGGCCCATCAGGTAGTGCAGCCAGTAGCTGCCGCCACCGAGGACCACGAAGAGCTCCCAGGCGAGCACCGCCAGGGCCGGCCACCACAGCCAGGACCCGCGCGCCCGGCGGGCGAGCGCGATCGCCAGGAGCGGTGCGCCGGTGGCGACCAGCGCGAGCAGCATGCCGCCGAGCCGGGTGGTCGTCGACCCGGTCGCCGAGGCGGCGATGACCGCCGCCGCGTCGTGGCGGAACACCACGACGGCGTCCCACAGCTCGCCCGGTGCGGTCCCCAGGAGTGCGGCACCGGCTACGGCCACGGCGACCGTGACCAGGGCGCCCGCGGCGACCGCGCCCAGCGCGCCCCACCGCCGCCGCGCCACCAGGAGCACGATGGCCAGCACGAACACGTCCAGCAGGCTCTGCTTGACCAGCGCGCCGCCAGCGCCCAGGACGCCGGCGAGGACCGCCCACGGCAGCCAGCGCTCCGACCGGCTCGCGGCGACCACCGCGGCGCTGCCGCCGATCAGGAACGGCAGCCCGAGCAGCTCGCCGTTGACGACCGTCCCGCCGAAGAGAGGGGTGACCGTGAGGAGCGCGGCGGTGGCCGCGGTGAGCACCGGGGCCGCGGGCCGGTCCGGCGCGGCGAGCCGTCCGAGCAGCCCGCTCAGCAGCACCGCGGCGACGACGGCCACGATGCCGAGCGCCCGGAACGCCCACCCGCCTCCGGCAGCGTCCGCGAGCGCCGCCAGCGCGATCAGGCCCGGCGGCCGGTCGACGAAGTAGTCGCCGTAGAGCGACGACCCCGGCGACCACTGCCCGGCGAGCAGCAGGAGACCGCCCTCGTCGGGGCTGAGCGGGCGGCCGGCGTACGGGACCGCGGCGAGGCCGGCGACGGCAGCCAGCAGCCCGACCTGGACGCGCGGACTCACGCGAAGGAGAAGGCGAGCAGGACCGCTCCGACGAGCACCGCGCCGGTCAGCAGGAAGCCCAGGTTGAACGCCGGGAGCGGAGCACTGGTGCGCATCGCCCGCTCGACCCGGGCCCACCGCACCATCGCGAAGAGGGTGACGAGCCCGCCCAGCAGGACCAGCAGGATCGCGAGGACGTCGCGCACCCAGGTCGTCTCCGGCAGGCCGATGGCGTGCAGCGCGACGCCGCCGGCCAGCATCGCCAGCGCGGTGCGCACCCAGGCCAGGAAGGTGCGCTCGTTGGCGAGCGTGTAGCGGGGGTCCGGCTCGCTGCCGGCGTCGTAGACCCAGTGCGGCCGACGTTGCGTCATGGCCCTCATCCTTCCGTATGCCGGGCACCCTAGGCTCGCCGACGTGACTTACGAGTTCGACACCCACACTGCGGTCCACCCGAACGGCGACGGCACGTACGCCGCCGAGCTCGCCGCGGGCTGGGTGGTCGGCGGTGGCGTCAACGGCGGCTACCTGCTCGCCGTGATCGGTACGGCGCTGCGCGCGACCTTCCCGACGAAGCCCGACCCGCTGGCCGTGTCGGCCTACTACCTCGCGGCCGGGACGCCCGGGCCGGCCGAGGTCGCGGTCGACGTGCGCCGTGAGGGCGGCAGCGTGGCGACCGCCTCCGTCGAGCTGCGTCAGGAAGGCCAGGCGAGGATCGCCGCGCTCGCGACGTACGGCGACCTGGACCGTCTCGGCGACGACGTCCGGACCACCGCGGAGGAGCCGTTCCTGCCGCCGCCCGACGAGTGCGTCGCGAACACGCTGGCGCCGGAGGAGATCCTCACGATGGCGCCGATGATGGGGCGCTTCGACATGCGCTTCCACCCCGACCACGTCGGCTGGGCGGTGGGGCAGCCCAGCGGCAGGGGCGAGATCTCGGCGTGGTTCCGGCTCGCCGACGGCCGCGAGCCCGACCCCGTCACGCTGCTGATGGTCCTCGACGCGCTGCCGCCGGTGACCTTCGACCTCGGGATGATGGGCTGGGCGCCGACGCTGGAGCTGACCGCGCACGTCCGCGCCAAGCCCGCCCCGGGCTGGCTGAAGGTCCGGCACGCGACCCGCAACATGGCGGGCGGCATGTTCGAGGAGGACTGCGAGGTCTGGGACTCGACCGGCCGCCTGGTCGCGCAGAGCCGCCAGCTCGCCCGCCAGCCGCGCCCGATCCCCTGACCCGACCACCCCTCAGTCGAAGGACCGGCGCGGCACCGAGACGATCCAGCGACGGCGAGGATGCTCGGTGACGTTCCAGAGCCGGTCGGTGCGCTCGTCGTACGCGAGGTCCTCGGGTCCCATCGGCAGCGCCTTGCGCCGCTCGCGGAGGTCGCCGGGCTCGCCGGACCACAGCGAGCCGAATCCCCACGGACCGTGCGACGACGAGACGTAGAGCCGGCCGCGGATCCGGGCGACGCCCTGGGCGCGGACGACGTCGTGGTCGGACACGGTGACGGCACCGCCGTCGATCGGCATCTCGGCGATCCGCCGGGTCTGGCGGCGGCCGCCGTACTCCCCGACGACGAGGTTGGGCGGGTCGGTCGAGTCGTCGACGGTGAGGAACGAGAAGCGCAGCGGCTCGTCCCCCTCGTCGACCTCGGGTGACAGCCGGAACCGCACCGGCAGCAGGTGGTCGCCGTCAGCGCCGCGAACGACGTCACCGGCATCGCACACCCACAGGCCGGCGCGGGTGGCCGCGACGTACAGCTGCGACCCGTGCCAGCCGAGCCCACCGGCGTGGATGCGCAACGGCTCGTGCCCGTCGGCCGTGGGGAGCACGAGGCTGACGTGCTGGTAGCGGCGCCGACGCAGGTCGACGAGGGACAGCCGCGAGCCGCCGCCCTTCGCGTACCAGGTCGTCGCCACGAGCCCCCGGTCCGGCGACAGCGCGATGCCCTGCGGCCACCACTCGCGGTCGGCACGGTCGGCGCGGTCCCAGGTCCAGGCGCGGTGCCGCGACAGGCAGGGCGCCAGCGTGCGGCGCAGCCGTCGGTCGAGCGGGACCCTGGCCAGGCCGACCCGCCCGCCGTGGCGCGCCACGAGCGCGTCGACCTCGGCGGTCAGGTCCGGGGTGCGGGTGAGGTGCACCAGCGGAACGGTAGCCGGACCGATAGCGTCGGCGACATGGCCGCGGTGGTGGGTGCAGCGATCATCCGCGACGGTCGCGTCCTGGCCGCCCGTCGTACGGCGCCGCCCGCGACCGCCGGGCGCTGGGAGCTCCCGGGCGGCAAGGTCGAGCCGGGGGAGACGCCCGACGAGGCGCTGGTCCGCGAGATCCGGGAGGAGCTCGGCTGCACGGTCGCCGTGGTCGGGTGGCTGCCGGGCGCGGTGCCCATCGGCGAGCGGCACGAGCTGCGGGTCGCGGTCGTCGACCTGGTCGACGGCGAGCCCGAGCCGCACGAGCACGACGCCGTCCGCTGGCTGGCCGCCGACGAGCTCGAGGACGTGGACTGGCTCGAGCCCGACGTACCGTTCCTGGCGCACCTCCCGCTGGGATGAAGGCGGCTGGGATGATGACGTCGTGCGGGGCATCTTCTTCGGTGAGGACGACGCGGCGGCCGTGGTCGCGCGGCTGACGTCGGCCGGCTTCGAGGCGCGGCTCGAGCGCGAGCGCCTGGCCGGCGAGGACGACGACGAGGACCACCCCTGGGCGGTGCTGACCGATGCACCCGAGCTGGTGCTGGAGCTGCTGGTCGACGAGTTCGAGGGCTGGCTGGACACCGACCCGGCGGAGCAGGTCGCGAGCCCGCCGCTGCAGCTCCCCACGGGGCCTCGGAAGATAAAGCGCCCGCCCGGTGGTTGAGGGGGTGTCCGACCCCGACCCTAGGATTCCCTCATGAGCTTCGACCAGCGCCTCCTGCTCGTCCACGCGCACCCCGACGACGAGTGCATCGGCAACGGCGCCACGATGGCGAAGTACGTCGCCGAGGGTCGCGGCGTCACGCTGGTGACCTGCACCGCCGGTGAGATGGGGGAGATCCTGGTCCCCGAGCTGGAGCACCTCGCGGCCGACAAGGAGGACCGCCTGGGCGAGCACCGCAAGGGCGAGATCGCCAACGCGATGCAGGTCCTCGGCGTCACCGACCACCGCTGGCTGGGCGGCTTCGGACGGTTCCGCGACTCCGGCATGAAGTGGCACGACGACGGCTACGCCATCCCGGCCGATGACATCCATGACAACGCGTTCTGGGCGGCCGACCTGACCGTCGCGGCCGACTACCTCGTCGAGATCATCCGCGACGTCCGGCCGCAGGTGATGGCGACCTACGACCCGTTCGGCGGCTACGGGCACCCCGACCACATCCAGGCCCACCGGGTCGCGATGTACGCCGCGCAGCTCGCCGCCGTGCCGTCGTACCGCAAGGACCTCGGCGAGCCGTGGGAGATCGCGAAGATCTACTGGAACGCGATGTCCGAGAGCCGGATGCGGGCCGGGCTCCGGGCGCTGCGCGACGCCGGCGACTCCACGAGCTTCGAGGGCATGGACCCCGACGGTCCGCTGCCGCCGTTCGTGACCGCCGACGAGAACCTCGCGGCCGCCGTCGACGCGCAGGAGCACGTCGAGCAGAAGCTGGACGCGCTCCGGGCCTACCCGACCCAGGTCACCACCGACGGTCCCTTCTTCGCGCTGTCCAACAACGTCGGCAGCACCGCCTGGGGCATCGAGTACTACCGGATCGTCAAGGGCCAGCTCGGCGACCTCGGCGAGGACGGTCTCGAGACCGACCTCTTCTCCGGCATCTGATGCGGTTCGTCGTCGCTCTCGGCTCTCTGCTCGCCGGGGCCGCGACGGCGATCGCGACGGTCGCCCTCCACCAGCTGGTCTGGGGGCTGGCGCTGGCCGTCGTCGCCACGGCCGTCACCGTCCTGGCGCTGCCGCCGGGCTGGTCGACCCGGCTGGCCTTCGTCGTCGGTTTCGACGCCATGCTGGGCTGGCTGACCGTGCCGCGCGCGGAGGGCGACTACCTGATCAGCCAGAACTGGCAGGGCTACGCCGTGCTCGGCTTCGGCATGGTGCTGCTCGTCGTCGGGGTCTCGACCCTGCCCCGTCCGGGTCGGTCGGTGACGGACGCTCCTTAGGATGTGCGCGTGACGAAGACCCCCCGAGATGCCAGCGGCCGCGAGTCCGCCGGCGGCAAGGTCGTGGTCCTGCTCCTGGGCGGCCTGCTGGTCCTGGTCGGGGGCGCGTACGCCGCGGCGTACTTCGCGGCCGGCGACAAGGTGCCGCGCGGCACCACGGTCGCGGGCGTCGAGATCGGTGGCCTGACGCCCACCGCGGCCGAGGACGAGCTCACCGCCGGGCTCGAGGACCGGGTCGACCGGCCGATCCCGGTGAGCGTCGACGGCACGACGGCGACCATCGACCCGACCGACGCCGGCCTGACGGTCGACGTGGCCGCCACCGTCGACCAGGCCGGTGGCGGGAAGAGCTGGGCTCCCGGCGACCTCTGGGACTACTGGACCGGCGGCGACGAGCAGGACCCGGTCGTGACCGTCGACCAGGCGTCCTTCGACAAGGCGCTCGACGGCCTGGCCGACGAGGTGGGCACGGCAGCGACCGACGGCGCCGTGGCCTTCAAGAAGGCACGCATCGTCGTCACGGACCCGGCGCCCGGGGAGGGCTTCGACCCGGAGGCGGCGCGGACCGCGGTGCTCGGCTCCTACCTCTCGGAGGACGACGAGGTCGCCGAGCTGGAGACGACCGTGGTCCAGCCCGACATCGACGACGCCGACGTGCAGAAGGCCCTGGACACCTTCGCCAACCCGGCCATGTCCGGCCCGGTGACGCTGGTCTTCGGCGACTCGCCGGTCGAGCTCCAGCCGCGCGACTTCTCCCGGGCCCTGGCGATGAAGGCCGAGGGCGGCGAGCTGGTGCCGGACCTCGACACCGACCGGCTCACGAAGCTGGTCGAGTCGGACGTGAGCGAGAAGGACAAGCCGGTCGACGCCACCGTGGAGCTGGTCAACGGCAAGCCACGCGTCGTGCCCGCGAAGCCCGGGGTCACCTTCGACCCGGCCGACGTCAGCAGCGCCTTCCTCGAGCTCGTCAGCCGCAACGGCGACGACCGCAGGATGAAGGTCGAGGCGACGGTCGCCGAGCCCGAGTTCACCACCGCTGACGCCAAGGCCCTCGGCATCAAGGAGCGCGTCTCGACGTTCACGACGTACTACCCGTACGCCGAGTACCGCAACGTCAACATCGGGCGTGCGGCGGAGCTGATCGACGGCACCGTCCTCAAGCCGGGCGACACCTTCTCGCTCAACGACATCGTCGGCGAGCGCACGGTCGAGAACGGCTTCACCACCGGCTTCATCATCAGCAACGGCCTCTTCAAGGAGGACCTCGGCGGCGGCGTCTCGCAGATGGCGACGACGACGTTCAACGCCATGTACTTCGCCGGGCTCAAGGACATCGAGCACAAGCCGCACTCCGTCTACATCGACCGCTACCCCGAGGGCCGGGAGGCGACGGTCGCGTGGGGCTCGGTCGACCTCCGGTTCCAGAACGACACCGACCACGGCGTGCTGGTCCACGCCACCGTGCAGCCGGGCTCGAGCTCGTCGCAGGGGGTCGTGACGGTCTCGATGTACTCCACCAAGACCTGGGACATCACCAGCAAGACCTCGCCGCGCTACAACTACCGCTCGCCGGGCACCCAGACGCAGAACACCGAGGACTGCGTCCCCAACACGGGCTACGACGGCTTCGACGTCGACGTGACGCGCTACTTCCACCACGTCGGCGACGACGCGGTCGTGAGGTCCGAGAAGTTCCACACCAGCTACATCGCCTCCGACACGGTCATCTGCAAGCCGCCCAAGAAGGGCTAGGGCGCCACGGCGCCAGCACCCCGCGTGACCGTCGCCACGTCGCCTCGTTGACGGTGCATGCGACGCCTCCTCGGACTCCTGCTGGTCCCGTTGGTCCTCGGACTGCTCAGCCTCGCCGCGCCGACGTACGCCGCACCGCCGACGTTCCCGACGTCGCCCTTCGGCGAGCCGACCGGCGCGAACGACTGGGACTGCACGCCGACCGCGCAGCGACCGACGCCGGTGATCATCGTGCACGGCACCTTCGGCGACCGGAAGAGCCTGCTCGACGACCTCTCGGCGGCCATGGTCGACCGGGGCTTCTGCGTCTTCTCCCTCGACTACGGCAACCGCGGGACCGGTGACATCGCGGCGTCGGCGCGACAGCTGAAGAAGTTCGTCGGCAAGGTCCGCCGGGCGACCGGCGCTGCGAAGGTGTCGATGGTCGGGCACTCGCAGGGCGGCATGATGCCGCGCTACTACATCAGGTTCCTCGGCGGCGCGAAGGTCGTCGACGACCTCGTCGGCCTCTCACCCTCCAACCACGGGACCACGATCGTGGGCGATCCCGGCAACCCGCTCACCGGGGCGCTCTGCCCGGCGTGCGACCAGCAGGCCGCGGGCTCGCCGTTCCTGACCCGGCTCAACGCGGGCGACGAGACGCCCGGCACGGTGAGCTACACCCAGATCACCACCCGCTACGACGAGGTCGTGGTGCCCTACACCTCCGCCTACCTGGCCGCAGGTCCGCGCACCACCAACGTCACCGTCCAGGACCTGTGCGCGGCCGACCTCGCCGAGCACGTCACGATCCCGATGAGCCGGACGGCGATCGCGGTCACCCTGAACGCGCTCACCCGGCGCGGTCCGGCCGACCCGGGCTTCAGGCCGGACTGCTGAGCGCCCGCGCGAAGGCCGGCCAGACCGGCAGCCGCGGCACCAGGGTCGCCTGGATGGCGTGGTAGACGTCCGGCTTGCCGACCCAGGTGCCTGACGCCGGCCGGTTCGCCGGGTCGAGCTCGTGGTGCCACGACCCGTGCTCCCGGTCGACGAGGTAGCGCTCGGCGTACCCCCACCACTGCTCGGCGCAGATCTCGTAGACGCGGTCGCCGCTCACCTGGGCGAGCGTCGCCGCCGCGGCGATGGCCTCGGTGGCGACCCAGTGCATCCGCTGCCGCACCACGGGAGTGCTGTCCCAGTCGACGGTGTAGACGAAGCCGGCGGCGCCGTCGACCGCCCAGCCCTCGCGGACGCCCGCGTCGAACAGCGCGACCGCGTCGTCGAGCATCCAGGCCGGCGCGGCGTCGCCGAGCGCGGCCCGCAGCGCCAGCGTCAGCCGGCTCCACTCGAACCAGTGGCCGACCGTCGCGCCGTACGGCCGGAACGGGTGCGCGGGCTCGTCGCGGTGGTAGTCGGGCACAGGCCGCCACTCAGCGTCGAAGTGCTCGGGGATCCGCCAGTCGTGGGACCGCGCGAACCCGTGCACGACCCGGGTCACGATCCGCTCGGCACGCGCGACGTCGCCGACCGCGAGCAGCGCCTCGACCGTGTGCATGTTGGCGTTGACGCCGCGGTAGGCGTCGAGGGTCGTCCACGACTCGTCCCACTCCTCGACGACCATCCCTGCGTCCTCGTCCCAGAAGCGGGTGTCGAGCACGTGCAGGGCCTCGGCCAGCAGGTCCTCGCCGCCGGGGCGACCGGCGATCGCGGCCGACGACGCCGCGAGCACGACGAACGCGTGCTCGTACGCCGTCTTGGTGCGGGTCACCGGCCCGTCCGGCCCGACCGCGGCGTACCAGCCCCCGTGCGCCGGGTCGCGGAACCGCCCGGCGAGAGCGGCGATCCCGTGGTCGACGAGCTCCGCGGCGTACGGCCGCCCCATCAGGTGCGCCAGCGCGAACACGTGGGTCATCCGGCAGGTGATCCACAGCTCGACCGGCCGCTCCAGCTCCGGCCGGCCGTCGTCGTCGAGCCACGCGAACCCGCCGTCAGGGTGCACCGACGCGCGTGCGAACTCCAGCAGCCGGTCGGTCTCCTCCGCGAGCTTCATCGGTCGAGCCTCATGGGGTGAGCCTATGGAGGTCCCGGGGGAAGAGCGTCACCTCCCGGATGTTGGCGACGCCCGTCAGCCGCGCGGTCCAGCGCTCCAGCCCGATCGCGAACCCGCCGTGCGGCGGCATCCCGTGCTCGAACGCCTGCAGGTACGACGCGTAGGTCGCCGGGTCCTCGCCCCGCGCGCGGATCGCAGCGTCGTACGACGAGGGACGGTGCAGCCGCTGCCCGCCGGTGACCAGCTCGAGCCCGCGGAAGAGCAGGTCGAAGCTGTTCGACCACCGCGGCTCGGGCGACGGGTGGGTGTAGAACGGCCGCTTCGCCATCGGGTAGCCCTCGACGGCGAGGAAGTCGCTGCCGTGCTCCGCGAGCGCCCACGCGCCGAGCGCCCGCTCGTGCTCCGGGGCGAGGTCGGGCTCGTCCTCCGGGGCGCCGACCAGCGCGAGGGCGTCGCGGAAGTGGATCACCGGGATCTCGTCGGGCACCACCGGCAGCGCGGCGCCCGCGCGCTCGACCGCTTCCGGGGCGTGTTGGTGGATGCCCGCGACCATGCCGGCGAGCACCTGCCGCAGCACGGCGAGCACGTCGTGGTGGTCGTCGATGAACCCCAGCTCGACGTCGAGCGACACGTACTCGGCCAGGTGCCGCACGGTGTCGTGCGGCTCGGCGCGGAAGACTGGGCCGACCTCGTAGACGCGCTCGAAGACGCCGACGAGCTGCTGCTTGTAGAACTGCGGACTCTGCGCGAGGTACGCCGGCCGGCCGAAGTAGTCGACCTCGAAGACGTTGGCGCCGGACTCGGTGGCCGACGCCACGAACTTCGGGGTCTGCACCTCGGTGAAGCCGACTGAGTCGAGAGTCGACCGGAAGCCCCGGACCGACGCGGCGGCCAGCTCCCAGCGGGCCCGCTGTCCCGGGTGTCGCCAGGCGACCGGGGCGTGGTCGAGCAGCGTCGGCAGCGAGGCGTTCAGCTCGGGCCGCCACAGCTCGACCGGTGGGGTGGCGGCCGGCTCCGTGAGCAGAGTGATCTCCGGGTCGGTGACCTCGACCCCGCCGGGAGCCTGGGCGTTCGCGGCCAGGGTCCCGACGACCTCGACGGTCGTCTCCTCCGGCGGCAGCGCGGTGCCGCCGCGGACGACGACCTGGGCGAGGCCGGAGCGGTCACGCAGCACGAGGAACGCGACGGCCGAGAGCTCCCGGCGCCGGTGGACCCAGCCGCGGAGCCGGACGGTGTCGCCCGGGGTGGTGGTCGGCAGTGATGAGCAGAGAGTGCGTTGCACGGTTACCTCCAGTGGCAGGAAAGCCCTGGAGGTGTGGGCGGGGGCGAAGTCGCGGTGCCACCACACCTTTGCCAACGGATCGCTGGCCTCTCGTCGGCACGCCGGACGCGCGGGCGTCCGGATCTCCGCCGGCTCGCGGGAGGGTTGTCAGGCCTCGGGATACCGCGGCCAGCGTACGCTGCGCCGCGTGGTCGTGCACTTCCGATTGACGTCGCCTCCGGCGATCACCAAGCAGCTCGTGCACCTGCTCTCGGACCAGGCGTGGGTCACGAACGTCACGCTGCAGGAGGGGGCGGTCGTGCGGCCGCCGGGCGACCTCGTCGAGTGCGACGTCGCCCGCGAGAAGGCGGGGGTGCTGCTCAACCAGCTCCAGGGCCTGGGGCTGGACCGCTCCGGCGGCATCATCATCACGACTCCCACCGGCGCACCGTTCGACGCCGCCCGTCGGCTCGAGGCGGCCGCGCCCGGACACCCCGACGACGCGGTCATCTGGGAGGCGGTCGAGGCGCAGGCCGAGGCGGGGGCGGTCCCGACCGTCTCGTTCCACGTCTTCCTGGTGCTGGCGGTGGCACTGGCCTCGATCGCGGTCATCACCGACTCCGCGGTGCTGGTCGTCGGCGCGATGGTCGTCGGCCCCGAGTACAGCGCGGTGGCGGCGTGCTGCGCGGGCATCGCGCTCGGTCGGTGGAGCCTGTTCGCCCGTGGGGTCCGGCTCCTGGTGCTGTCGTTCCTCTTCGCGATCGCTGTGGTCGCGCTGCTCGCCCTGGCCGCCAAGGGGCTCGGGATGATCACGCTCGACGAGGTGACCCGCCCGCGGCCCAACACCGGCTTCATCTGGCACCCCGACCAGTGGTCCTTCATCGTCGCGCTGATCGCCGGCGCGGCCGGCGCACTGGCGCTGGCGCTGTCCAAGACGGCAACGCTGGTCGGCGTCTTCATCAGCGTCACCACGGTTCCGGCGGCCGGCAACCTCGCACTCGGCCTGGCGTTCTGGGACCGCGGCGAGATCGACGGCTCGGGGGCGCAGCTGCTCGTCAACATCGGCGGGATGGTGATCGCCGGTGCCGTGGTGCTCCTGCTGATGCGGTGGTGCTGGCCCTGGTTGACCTCCGCGTCCGAGCGGGTCTTCGGGCGGCAGTCCGACCTCGCGAACGACTAGCCGGGCGACCGGGGCAGCGCCAGGTAGCGGTAGGCGTGGTGGGTGACGAACCCCAGTCCCTCGTAGAGCGCCAGGGCGGGGGCGTTGTCGCCCAGCACCTGGAGGTACGCCGTGGTCGCGCCGTGCACGGCGCCCCACTCCAGCAGCTCCGCCATCACCGCGACGCCGAGTCCCTGGCGCCGGTGCTCCGGATCGACCTCGATGCCGCGGAACCCGACCCAGTCGTCGGCGTACGCCGCGATGCCGCTGGCCCGGTCGCCGAGCCGGACGGTCACCAGCCCACCGTCCTCCTCGTACGACACCGGTGGTGGGGGTGTGAGCGCAGCGAGCCTCGAAACCACCCGACGGCTGGCCTGCGCCACCGACGCGACCTGGAAGAGCGTGTCCGCGTCGTTGCTCTCCGGCACCCAGCCGTGGCCGCGGAAGAGCGCGTCCTCGGCGGAGTCGGGCAGCACCGCGGCGATCGGCCGGCCGGTGCGGGTCGCGTAGAACTCGACGACGCGCTCGTAGTCCCCGTCGGCA
This sequence comes from Nocardioides sp. Root1257, assembly GCF_001425175.1. Taxonomy (GTDB): domain Bacteria; phylum Actinomycetota; class Actinomycetes; order Propionibacteriales; family Nocardioidaceae; genus Nocardioides. Next base: position 1,065,422 of record NZ_LMDV01000008.1, read on the forward strand.
CCAGACGGCGCGACGGCCAGCACCGAGTTCGCGCGACGGGCGGTCGACGTGGGGGAGTGCCGCAGGGTCCAGTCGCCGAGCGGCTCCGTGGCCAGGTCGGGGAAGAGGGCCAGGGCGCGGCGCTGGGCATCGAGCGGGGTGACCCGGTGCCGGACCGACGGACGCGGCGGCACCGGCTTGCCGGAGACGATGTCGGCGATCGCGATCGGCACCGCCGGACCGCTCTCGGGCTGGACGACGCAGGTCCCGTCGGCCCACGACAGGCAGGTGCCGAGGACGTCGGTGAGCGCCGGTCCGCCGGACGGCCCGGTCTCGCCGCGGAGCACCCGCCGCACTACGACGCGCTGCCCGACGACGTGTGGACCAAGCATGTGCTTGGTCACATCGTGAGGCGGGTCCACGGACGACACGGTCGGGATACTAGGCTGTCCCCGAACGCGTGCTCCCGTCATGTCTCCAGGAGGAATCGGTGACCTACGTCATCTCCCAGCCGTGCGTCGACCTCAAGGACCGGGCCTGCGTTGACGAGTGCCCCGTTGACTGCATCTACGAGGGCAAGCGGATGCTCTACATCCACCCCGACGAGTGCGTCGACTGCGGTGCCTGCGAGCCGGTCTGCCCGGTCGAGGCGATCTTCTACGAGGACGACGTCCCCGAGGAGTCCAAGGGCTACTACGACGCCAACGTGCACTTCTTCGACGACCTCGGCTCGCCGGGCGGCGCCGCCAAGATGGGCGAGATCGACCACGACCACCCGATGATCGCCGCGCTGCCGCCGCAGGAGACCGGCCACTGAGCTCGCCGGAGAAACTCGGTGGTTGAGGAGGCGCGCCAGCGCCGTCTCGAAACCCGCGTCTCCAGCAGGCTCCCCGACTTCCCCTGGGACGCCCTGGTCGAGCACGCGGAGCGTGCCCGCGCCCACCCGGACGGGATCGTCGACCTCTCGATCGGTACGCCGGTCGACCCGACGCCCGCGGTGGTCCAGGACGCGCTGCGGGCGGCCGCCGACTCGCCGGGCTACCCCCTGACGATCGGCACGCAGGCGACCCGCCAGGCGTGCATCGACTGGCTGTCGCGCCGCCACGGGGTGACCGGACTGGGCCTCGACGGCGTGCTGCCGACGATCGGCTCGAAGGAGCTGGTCGCGGCACTGCCCGGCCAGCTCGGCATCGGCCCCGGTGACCTCGTCGCGTGGCCCGAGCTCGCCTACCCGACGTACGAGGTCGGTGCGGCGCTCGCGGGTGCCCGCGGGGTCGCGACCGACTCCCTGACCTCGCTCGGACCCGAGACCCCGGCGCTGCTGTGGATCAACTCGCCGTCCAACCCGACCGGGCGGGTGCTGCCGCCCGAGCACCTGAAGAAGGTCGTCGACTGGTGCCGCGAGCGCGGCACGATCCTGGTCTCCGACGAGTGCTACCTCGAGTGCGCCTGGGACGCGACGCCGATGTCGGTGCTGCACCCCTCGATCAGCGGCGGCTCGCACGAGGGGATCCTCGCGGTCCACTCGCTCTCGAAGCGCTCCAACCTCGCGGGCTACCGCTGCGCGTTCGTGGCCGGCGACCCCGCCCTGGTGGGCGAGCTGCTCGCGGTCCGCAAGAACCTCGGCCTGATCATGCCCGGCCCGCAGCAGGCCGCGATGGTGGCCGCCCTCGACGACGACGAGCACGTGGTCGAGCAGCACGCGCGGTACGCCGCGCGCCGCGCCAAGCTCCGCGAGGCACTGGAGACGGCCGGCTTCCGCGTCGACCACTCGGAGGCGTCGCTCTACCTGTGGAGCACGCAGGACGAGGACTGCTGGACGACGATCTCGTGGCTGGCCGAGCGCGGCATCCTGGCCGCGCCGGGCTCCTTCTACGGCTCCGCCGGCGCGCGGCACGTCCGGGTCGCGTTCACCGCGACCGACGAGCGCGTCGACGCCGCGGTGGGCCGACTGGCTGGCTAGCTCGCCAGCCCGATGGTGGCGTCGTGCCCGTCCGGCGTCAGGTAGTGCCCGTCGTCGAAGAGGATCACCCCGTTGCACAGCCGGCACCAGCCCTGGTCGCCGTGGTGGTCAGAGGTCACCTGGGCGGTGCAGCAGTCGGCTGAGTCGCGGTCCGGGCAGGTCGGTGAGTGGGTGCACATCGTCGGTCTCCAAGGGAACGTGGTCTACGTCTCCATCGGCACAGTGTCGGTGAAGCCTGAGCGGTTGTGTCCGCTCACTCCCAGCATGCGCCTGCCCACGGACATCCGCAGGTGCTTCTCCACACCCGGCGCGTCGTGGCCTAGGGATAGACGTCGACGTGCACGTGGTCGCGGTGCTCCAGGACGGCACGGTCGCCCGGCCCGTCGGGCGCCACGTAGCGCCGCCAGCCGTCGCCGGACTTCGAGCCCGCCGTCCAGATCCGGCCGTCGAAGATCACGGTCCTGATGTCGAGCCGGTCGGCCTGCGCCACGAGGTACTGGGCGATCGCCCAGCCGCGGATCTTGTTGTCCGCGCTGATCGGGCGGACGAAGATGTCGACGGCCCGGCCCTCGTAGTGGGCCGAGCCCGGCATGTGGCCGCTCTGGACCCCGCCGGGCGCGAACCCGCCGAGCGGCGGGTCGTCGAAGACCTCGGAGACCTCGCGGCGCACCACCTCGGCGCGGTGGGTCAGCCCGGTGCGGGTCAGCCGCACCGACGCGCCGTCGGGGGTGCCACCGAGCCGGCAGCTGAAGGCGTGCCGCGAGTTGCCGGTGAGGGCCGAGGCGAGCACCCGCGCGTCCGCCTCGTGGTCGGCGTACGCCTCCGGGAAGCCGGAGCGCTGCACCCGCTGCGCGGCGACCGTGACCCGCATCGACTCGTAGCCGTCGAGCTTCGCGAGCTCGTCGTAGAACCTGTTGGTGGCGTAGTAGGGGTCCTGGATCTCGGCGCGGGTGCCCCAGCCCTGCGACGGCCGCTGCTGGAAGAGGCCGAGCGAGTCGCGGTCGCCGGACTCCAGGTTGTAGAGCTTCGACTCCTGGTACGCCGTCGCCAGGGCGATCGTCGCGGCCCGGGCGGGCATGCCCCGGTCGACCGCGACGGCGGTGATCAGCGCGGCGTTCTCGGCCTGCTCGAGGTCGAGCGTCACCGTGCGCCCGCCGACGCTGGCGGTGCACTCATCCGGCTGGAAGAGGGGGGTCACCTGGCGGACCAGGCCGTAGCCGACGACGGCGGCGACCCCGACACCGGCGAGGCCGACCACGGCCACGCCCGTGCGGAGCTTCATGGAGACAGTGTGCGGAGGCGGGCCAAGCGCCTGGAAATCCTCAGCGCAGTCCTCAGTTGGCGTGCAGGGCCGCGTTGAGCTCGACGCCGTCGCTCTTCCACGGCACGGCCTCGATGGCGCCGGTCACCGAGTTGCGACGGAAGAGCACGTTGCTGGCGCCGGAGAGCTCGAGCGCCTTGACCACCCGCGTCCGGCTGTGCGCCGGGTCGAGGTCGGGGACCGTGACCTTGGTGCCGGCCGTGACGTAGCAGCCGGCCTCGACCACGCAGTCGTCGCCGAGCGAGATGCCGATGCCGGCGTTCGCGCCGAGCAGGCACCGCTCGCCGATCGAGATCACCTGCTTCCCACCCCCCGAGAGGGTGCCCATGATCGAGGCGCCGCCGCCGACGTCGGAGCCGTCGCCGACCACCACGCCGGCGGAGATCCGGCCCTCGACCATGCTCGCGCCCAGCGTGCCGGCGTTGTAGTTGACGAAGCCCTCGTGCATCACCGTCGTGCCCTCGGCCAGGTGCGCGCCGAGGCGGACCCGGTCGGCATCGGCGATCCGGACGCCGGCCGGGACGACGTAGTCGACCATCCGGGGGAACTTGTCGATGCCGAAGACCGTCAAGTGGCGGCCGTTGGCCTGCAACCGGGCGCGGGCGCTCTCGAAGCCGGCGACCGCGCACGGGCCGGCGCTCGTCCACACGACGTTCGCGAGCAGCCCGAAGATGCCGTCCAGGCTGACCGAGTGCGGCGTGACCAGGCGCGAGGAGAGCAGGTGCAGGCGCAGCCAGACGTCCTCGGTGGAGGTCGGCGGCGCCTGGAGGTCGGCGATCTCGACGAGCAGCACCTCCCGGGTCACCGCCCGGTCCTCGTCGCGCGACTGGAGCCGGCCGAGATCGGCCGGGGTGACGGCGTCGTCCGGCTTCTCGCCGAGCGCCGGGCTGGGGAACCAGACGTCCAGGACGTTGCCGGCGTTGTCGAGGGTGGCGAGGCCGAAGCCCCAGGCAGTGGTCGGTACGGCGCTCACGGGCGTACAGCCTAGGGGTCGCGGGCGGGCCGCTACTGCCCGGTCCGCCCGTCGATGCACTCGCGCAGCAGGTCGGCGTGACCGCAGTGCCGCGCGTACTCCTCGATGAGGTGGACGACCACCTCGCGCATCTCCAGGTCGCCGTCGTCGTGCTGGCCGAGGTGGTCCATCGGGTGGCTCTCCTGGAACTCCCGGGCGTAGGCGACCTCGGCCCGCCAGGCCGCCCAGGCCTCGGCGACGACCGCGTCGTCGGCGACCGCGCCGTCGAAGTCGGCGTCGCGGTGCTCGTCCTTGCCCCACATCTTCGGCAGGTCGAGGCGGCGGTCCATCACCCGGCGCCACCACGAGAACTCGACCGCCGCGAGGTGCCGCAGCAGGCCGAGCAGGGACAGCGTCGAGGGCGGCACCGACCGGCGGGCGAGCTGCTCGGCGTCGAGCCCCTCGCACTGGCGCTCGAAGGTGGCTCGGAAGTGGTCCAGGTACTCCTGGAGGACGGCGGGCTCGCCGCGCGTCGGCTCGTCGGTCATGGGCACACCCGACCATCCGGCAGCGGCTCGCCGCAATCCGATTCGCCCGGCGTACGGCGGGCGCCGTACGCTGGACCCACAGGCGTCTGAGCCGTCATCAGCGGCGAGCCTCCGGAAGAAAGCCCTCCGTCGTCAGGCGGGGAGCAAGTAGAACCGGACGGGTAGGCCCGTCACAGCCGTGATCGAGTGGTCGCTCCTCCTTGGAGGGGTGGCAAGCGAGGTGGTACCGCGGCTCACGTCGTCCTCGTGTCCGAGACACGAGACCCGCAGGAGCCACCGATGACCTACCCGAAGAACGACTCCGGCAGCGTGCCCTCGAGCCCGCGCTTCCCGGAGATCGAGGAGCGCATCCTCGAGTTCTGGGAGCAGGACGGCACCTTCCAGGCGAGCATCGACCAGCGCGACGCGGGGGAGGACGGCGCCAACGAGTTCGTCTTCTACGACGGCCCGCCGTTCGCCAACGGCCTGCCGCACTACGGCCACCTGCTCACCGGCTACGTCAAGGACCTGATCCCGCGCTACCAGACGATGCGCGGCAAGAAGGTCGAGCGTCGCTTCGGTTGGGACACCCACGGCCTGCCCGCCGAGCTCGAGGCGATGCGGCTCAACGGCATCAAGACCACCGACGAGATCCTCGAGATGGGCATCGACGAGTTCAACGAGGCCTGCCGCGCGTCGGTGATGAAGTACACCGGCGACTGGCGCGAGTACGTCACCCGCCAGGCACGCTGGGTCGACTTCGACAACGACTACCGGACCATGAACCCCGACTACATGGAGTCGGTGATCTGGGCCTTCCAGCAACTGTTCGACAAGGGCCTGGTCTACGAGGGCTTCCGGGTGCTGCCCTACTGCTGGAACGACGAGACCCCGCTCTCCAACCACGAGCTGCGGATGGACGACGACGTCTACCAGATGCGGCAGGACCCGGCCGTCACCGTCGGGTACGACGTGACGACGGACGGCCCGTTCCAGGGCGCCAAGCTGCTCGTCTGGACGACGACGCCGTGGACGCTGCCGAGCAACCTCGCGGTGATGGTCGGCGAGGACATCGACTACGTCGTCGTGTCGGTCGAGGGGGTGCGCTACATCCTGGCCGAGGCGCGGCTCTCGTCGTACGCCCGCGAGCTGGGCGACGACCCGGAGGTCACCTGGCGAGGCACGGGCGCCGACCTGGTCGGTCTCGTCTACGACCCGCCGTTCTCCTACTACCGCGGTCACGAGCGGGCCTTCCGCGTGGTGCCCGCCGAGTTCGTGACGACCACCGACGGCACCGGGATGGTGCACACCGCCGGCGCCTTCGGTGAGGACGACAAGGTCGTCACCGACCGCGAGGGCATCGAGGCGGTGATGCCGGTCGGCAAGGACGGGAAGTTCACGTTCCCGGTCACCGACTACGAGGGCCTGCAGGTCTTCGACGCCAACCTCCAGATCATCGACGACCTCAAGGGCGGTGGCGGCTCCGTCACGCCCGGCACGGTCCTGCTGCGCCGCGAGACCTACGACCACAGCTACCCGCACTGCTGGCGCTGCCGCGAGCCCCTGATCTACAAGGGCGTCTCGTCGTGGTTCGTCGAGGTCACCGCGATCAAGCAGCGGATGCTGGAGCTCAACCAGGAGATCAACTGGGTCCCCGACCACATCCAGGACGGCCAGTTCGGCCGGTGGCTGGAGAACGCCCGCGACTGGTCGATCACCCGCAACCGCTTCTGGGGCTCCCCGGTGCCGGTGTGGAAGAGCGACGACCCGACGTACCCGCGCCTCGACGTCTACGGCTCGTTCGAGCAGATCGAGGCCGACTTCGGCCGGCTGCCGCGCAACCACCAGGGCGAGCCCGACCTGCACCGTCCGTACGTCGACGACCTGGTGCGCCCGAACCCCGACGACCCGACCGGGAAGTCGATGATGCGGCGCGTCCCGGACGTCCTCGACGTGTGGTTCGACTCCGGGTCGATGTCGTTCGCCCAGGTGCACGTGCCGTTCGAGAACGAGGACTGGTTCCAGCACCACTTCCCGGCGGACTTCATCGTCGAGTACATCGGCCAGACCCGCGGCTGGTTCTACACGCTGCACATCCTGGCGACCGCGATCTTCGACAAGCCCGCGTTTGAGAACTGCATCAGCCACGGCATCGTGCTCGGCTCCGACGGCAACAAGATGTCGAAGTCGCTGCGCAACTACCCCGACGTCCGCGAGGTCTTCGACCGCGACGGCGCTGACGCGATGCGCTGGTTCCTGATGTCGTCGCCGATCCTGCGCGGCGGCAACCTGATCGTCACCGAGCAGGGCATCCGCGACTCGGTGCGCCAAGTGCTGATCCCGCTCTGGAACAGCTGGTACTTCTTCCAGCTCTACGCCAACGCCGCCACGAGCGGGCAGGGGTACGACGCGTCCGCCTCGACGGCGTCGACGGACCCGCTGGACCGCTACCTGCTCGCCAAGTGCCGCGACTTCGTCGAGGAGATGACGACGTCGCTGGACGCGTACGCCGTGGCCGACGCGTGCGACGCGACGCGGTCCTTCCTCGACGTGCTGACGAACTGGTACATCCGCCGCTCGCGCGACCGCTTCTGGGGCGACAACCCGGCGGCCTTCGACACGCTCTACACGGTGCTCGAGGTCGTCTGCCGGGCCACGTCGCCGCTGATGCCGCTGACGACCGAGGAGGTCTGGCGCGGGCTGACCGGAGGCCGCTCGGTGCACCTCGCCGACTGGCCGCTGGTCGACGAGCTGCCTGCCGACGACGCGCTGGTCGCAGCGATGGACCAGGTCCGCGAGGTCTGCTCGGCGGCGTCCGCGCTGCGCAAGGCCCGCAACCTGCGCAACCGGCTGCCGCTGGCCTCGCTGACGGTCGTCGTCGACGACCCGGCCGCGCTGACCGGGTTCGAGGCGATCGTGCGCGACGAGGTCAACGTCAAGGACGTCCGGCTGCTCGCCACCGACTCCGACGAGGCCGCGGCGTACGGCGTCGAGCAGAAGCTGACCGTCAACGCCCGCGCTGCCGGCCCGCGGCTGGGCAAGGACGTGCAGGTCGCGATCAAGGGCTCGAAGTCGGGGGACTGGTCGGTCGCCGAGGACGGCACGGTCACGTCGGGCGGCCTGGCGCTGGAGGAGGGGGAGTACACCCTCGAGACCGTCGCCGGCTCCGCCGACGGTGGTACGGCGACCGGCGTGCTGCGCAGCGGCGGCTTCGTCGTCCTCGACACCGAGGTCACCCCCGAGCTGGCGACCGAGGGGCTCGCCCGCGACCTGGTCCGCCAGGTCCAGCAGGCCCGCCGCGACGCCGGCCTCGACGTCTCCGACCGGATCGCGCTGACCATCGGCGGCTCCGCCGACGTCCTGGCCGCGGCCGAGACGCACCGCGACCTGGTGATGGCCGAGACGCTGTCCACGTCGTACGACCTGGTCGCGGGCGACGCCCCGGAGCCGCAGGTGACCGTCGCCAAGGCGTAGGTGGTTTCGAGGCTCAGGCGCCAGGCCCGAGCCTCGAAACCTCCCGCACGCGACAGGTCAGCCGGAGATGCCCAGACGGCCCGCGAGGCGGTCGAGGGAGCCGAGGACCTCGTCCTCGGACTTGTCCGGGACGCCCCAGATCAGCTCGGTGGCGCCCTGCTCGGCCCAGGTCATCAGGTCCTGCGGGTCGGGCTTGAAGGCGATCAGGATCCGGATCTCGGGAGCGCCGTCGCGGCCGGCGTCGGCCCAGGCGGTCTTGAGCGCCTCGATCTGGGCGCTGATGTCGGACTGGGTGGGTGTGGTCATCCAGCCGTCGGCGTTGGCGGCGATCCAGGCGAAGGTCTTGGGGCCGCCGCCGGCGCCGATGATCAGCGGGATGTGGGCCGCCGGCTTGGGGAAGGCCCAGGACGGCCCGAACGACACGAACTCGCCGTCGTACGACGCCTCCTCCTGCGTCCAGAGCGAGCGCATCGCCTCGACGTACTCCTTGAGCACGGTGCGGCGCTTGGCGGCGGGCACGTGGTGGTCCGAGAGCTCGTCGGTGTTCCAGCCGAAGCCGGCGCCGATCTCGACCCGGCCGCCGGAGAGGTAGTCGAGCGTGGCGATCTGCTTGGCCAGCGTGATCGGGTCGGACTCGACCGGCAGCGCGACCGCGGTGGAGAGCTTGATCCGCGACGTCACCTGTGCGGCGGTCGCCAGCGAGACCCACGGGTCGAGGGTGCGCGTGTAGCGGTCGTCGGGCAGCGTCTCGTCGCCCGTGCCGGGGTGCGCGGCGGTCCGCTTCACCGGGATGTGGGTGTGCTCGGGCACGTAGAACGTGTCGAAGCCCCGCTCCTCCGCGGCCGCAGCGAGAGTGGCCGGCCGGATGCCGCGGTCGGAGGTGAAGAGGACGAGTCCGTTGCGCATGCGCCCACACTAGAACGTGTTCCACTTTTCTGGACAGGGTGTCCGGGGTGGAAGAGTTTCATCGGCCGGCCGATGAAACTCACGCCTGGACGATGAAGGTTTGTCGTCCGAGCATGAGAAACGTCGGCCGGCCGATGAAACTCCCGTCCCGACCAAGCCGCCTCCGCGCAGGCCGGGCTGGTTGGATGGACACCGTGACGACCCTCGACCTGACGACCGACGTCGTGTCGCTGACCCGGCAGCTCGTCGACATCGAGTCCGTGAGCCTGCACGAGCAGGAGATCGCGGACGCCGTCGAGGTCGCGCTGCGGGGGCTCGGGCACCTCGAGGTCACCCGGCACGGCAACAACGTCGTCGCCCGTACCGACCTCGGTCGGTCCGAGCGCGTCCTCATCGCCGGGCACCTCGACACCGTCCCGCTCAACGACAACCTGCCCTCCCGGTTGGCCGAAGGCGTCCTGCACGGTCTCGGCAGCTGCGACATGAAGGGTGGCGACGCGGTCATGCTGCGCATCGCCGGGACGGTGCCCGAGCCCAACCGCGACCTGACCTTCGTCTTCTACGAGGCCGAGGAGATCGCGGCCGTCCACAACGGCCTGCGCAAGCTCGTCGAGTCCGACCCCGCGCTGCTGGAGGCCGACTTCGCGATCCTGATGGAGCCGTCCAACGCCGGCGTCGAGGCTGGCTGCCAGGGCACGCTCCGGGTGGAGGTGCGCACGACCGGCGAGCGCGCCCACAGCGCCCGCTCGTGGATGGGCTCCAACGCGATCCACAAGGCCGGGGCCGTGCTCCGCCTGCTCGACGACTACGAGCCGCGCCGGCCGGTCATCGACGGGCTGGAGTACCACGAGGGCCTGAACGCGGTGTTCGTCCGCGGCGGCGTCGCCGGCAACGTGGTGCCCGACGAGTGCGTCGTCGAGGTCAACTACCGCTTCGCGCCGGACCGCTCCGAGGCCGAGGCCGAGTCGTTCGCCCGCGAGTTCTTCGAGGGGTACGACGTGAGCGTCACCGACTCCGCGCCGGGAGCGCTGCCCGGGCTCGACCGGCCGGCCGCGAGGGACTTCCTCGCCGTCGTCGGCGGGGAGCCGGCGCCGAAGTTCGGCTGGACCGACGTCGCGCGCTTCTCCGCCCTCGGCGTACCCGCCGTGAACTTCGGACCCGGCGACCCGTTGCTCGCCCACAAGCAGGAGGAGCGCGTGCCCGTGGCCGACATCGAGCGTTGCGAGAACGTCCTGAGGGAGTGGCTCACCGCATGAGAGCGAAGTTCAAGGGTCCGATCATCCAGCGCCGCAACCAGGTCGACCAGGGCACCACCGACCAGCGGCTGCTCGACTCGCGCGGCCAGACCGACTGGGTGCACACCGACCCCTGGCGGGTGCTGCGGATGCAGGCGGAGTTCGTGGAGGGCTTCGGCGCCTTCGCCGAGCTCGGCCCGGCGATCGCCGTCTTCGGCTCCGCGCGAACGCCCACCGACAGTCCCTGGTACGCCGCGGGGGAGGTCGCCGGCCGTCGCCTCGTCGAGGAGGGCTTCGCGGTGATCACGGGCGGCGGCCCGGGCGCGATGGAGGCCGCCAACAAGGGAGCCTGCGAGGCCGGCGGCGTGAGCGTGGGCCTCGGCATCGAGCTGCCGTGGGAGTCCGGCCTCAACGAGTGGGTCGACGTCGGCGTGAACTTCCGCTACTTCTTCGCCCGCAAGACCATGTTCGTGAAGTACTCCCAGGGCTTCATCGTGCTGCCCGGCGGCGTCGGCACCCTCGACGAGCTGTTCGAGGCGCTGACACTGGTCCAGACCGGCAAGATCACCGACTTCCCGATCGTGCTGGTGGGCTCGGCGTACTGGCAGGGGCTCCTCGACTGGATGCGCGACACCTCCCTGGCCAACGGCACGATCAGCCAGGTCGACCTCGACCGCCTGATCCTCACCGACGACGTCGACGAGGCCGTCGCACTGATGGTCGCAGCGAGGAAGGCGCACCGGTCGTGATGTGGTTCTTCGCCGTCCTGGTGGTGCTCGCCCTCGGTGGGGTGGCCCTGCTGGCCGCGGGCCGGGGCACCCCGATGGCCGAGGTGTACGACGACCGGCCCGACTCCAGCGTGCCCGCGACCGGGCCGCTCGCGGCCGACGACATCCGGCGGGTCCGCTTCTCGCTGGCCTTCCGCGGCTACCGGATGTCGGAGGTCGACGCCCTGCTCGACCGGCTCGCCCAGGAGCGTGACGAACCGGCTCCCGGGGGGCTGCCGGAGGCGGCCCCGGAGCCTGCTCCGGACCCGCTGCGTGGCGACGACCACACCGGGTAGGGCACACTCGCACCCGTGTCGACCGAGGTGATCGTCTACGTCCTCACCGCGCTGGCTGCTGTCGTCGTGGTGCTGACCCGGCTGCGGCTGGGCCGCGAGAGCGGGGGTGCGGGACGCCTGAACATGGGCCCCGGCCTCGTCAACCTGCACACGATCGCCGGGTCGCTGGCCCTCGTGTCGTGGGTCGTCTTCCTGGTCGCCCCCGACGACACGTTCGTCGGCAGCTCGACCTTCGGGGTGCTCTCGCTGGCGTGCTGGTGGATCACGGTCTTCGCCGGCCTGCTGATCCTGGTCCGCTGGCGCCGGCCGCGCGGTCGCCACGCCTCGGCGGGCAGCGCGGACTCCTGGTCCGACGGTCCCGGGCTGTCGATCCTGGCGCACGTCGGCATGCTCGTCGGGGTCTGCGTCTTCACCTGGGCCTACCTCAAGACCTACGTCTGACCCGGTGTGACAGGGTGCGGGGCATGCGTCTCGGGACCCTCCTCACCGCCGCCGCCACCCTCGTCGCCGGATCGCTGCTCGCGACCCCGACCGTCGCGCCGTCGTACGCCGGGCCCGCCCCGGTCGATCGTCCGGCCGTCGTCGAGCGGGTGGTGATCGGGCACTCGGTCCGGGGCCGTCCCATCACCGCGTGGCACCTCGGCGAGCCGGGCAAGCGGCGGGTGCTGCTCATGGCCACCATGCACGGCGACGAGGGCAAGCCGCGCCAGATCCTCACGACGCTGCGCGACGGGCGGCCGATCCGCGGCATCGACCTGTGGGTCGTGCCGGTCTACAACCCCGACGGCCTGGCCCGCGGCACCCGCAAGAACGCCCACGGCGTCGACCTCAACCGCAACTTCCCCTACCGCTGGGCCGACCTCGACGGCTCCTACGAGTCCGGTCCGCGCGCGGCGTCCGAGCCCGAGACCCGGGCGATGATGACGTTCCTCCGCAAGATCAGGCCCGCGCGGATCATCAGCTTCCACCAGCCGCTGTACGGCGTCGACACGGACACCAAGGACCGCGGGTTCTCCACCCGGGTGGCGCGCGCGCTCGACCTGCCCCGCAAGTCGTTCACCTGCGGCGGGGTCTGCCACGGCACGATGACCGGCTGGTTCAACAGCCGCTTCGGCGGCTCGGCCGTCACCGTCGAGTACGGCTACCGTCCGGCCGGCCGGACGCTGACCGGGCGGGCGCCGAGCCGGCTGCTGCAGCTCTTCGGCGCCCACCGGGCAGGTCGCTAGCCCTACCGCCCCTCGAAGGTCGGCTTCTCCTTCGCGACGAACGCAGCGACCGCGGCCCGGTGGTCGGCGGTCGCGCCCGTCTTGGTCATCATCGCGCTCTCGAACTCCAGCGCCTCCTCGAAGGAGTGGCCGGCGGCGTACGCGACGGACTGCCGCATCGCGCCGAGCGCGACCGTCGGGCCGGCCGCGAGTCGGGCGGCCAGCGCGCCGACCTCGGCCGCGAGCTCGTCGGCCGGGACGACCTTGGTCGCGAGCCCGAGCTCGAGCGCGTCGGCGGCGCTGATCGTGCGGGGGAGGTAGAGCAGCTCGATCGCCTTGGCGCGGCCGACCAGCTGCTGGAGGTGGTAGCTGGCGCCCGTGTCGCAGGAGAGGGCGACGTTGGCGAAGGCGAGGTTGAAGCCGGCGGTGTCCGCGACGATCCGCAGGTCACAGGCGAAGGCGAGGCTGGAGCCGGCGCCGGCCGCGACGCCGTTGACCGCGGCGATCACCGGCTTGGCCATGCCGGCCAGCGCCGTCACCGTCGGGTTGTAGTGCTCGTCGACGGTCGTGAAGAGCGCGTCGCTGCCGCCGTTCTCGAGCAGCTCGATGTGCTCCTTGAGGTCCTGCCCGGTGCAGAACGCCTTGCCGGTGCCGGTCAGCACCACGCAGCGCACCTCGGGGTCGTCCGCGACCTGCCGGATCGTGTCGCGCAGCAGCACCTTGGTCTCGATGTTGAGGCTGTTGTAGGCCTCGGGACGGTTCAGCGTGATGGTGGCGACGCCGTCAGTGACGTCGAGCAGCACGGGGGAGTCGGTCATGCGTGCATCCTGTCAGGCCGATCAGGCACCCAGGCAGCGGGCGACGAACCGGTCGGTGCCGGGCTTGAGCCGGGTCGCCGCGGACGCGAACAGGGCAGCGGCGTCGCGGCCCGGCCAGTCGTCCGGGAGCAGCGCGTCCGGCAGACCCGGGTCGGCGAAGAGGAACTTGCGCCACTCGTGCACGAGGTGGAAGCGGGCGGCGAAGGCGGCCTCGTCCTCGTCGTCGTGGGCGTCGAGGTGGCGCACGACCAGGCCGTCGGCCGACTCCAGCCAGCCGTCGTACGACGAGCGCAGCCGGCTCAGGTCCCACGCGCTGGTCGGCTCGGGGTCGAAGCCGTCGGCCCACGCGGTCCGGGCGGTGGCGCCGGCCCGCGCGAGGACCGACTCGAGCTCGGTCCGGCGGAACGGGCTCACCCAGACGTTGTCGGCGAGCTCGGCGTAGCCGACGAAGGCGAGGTCGGCGCGCAGCCGGGTCCGGACCGGCCGAGCGGCCGGGGGGTCGACGAAGGCGACGTGCCAGCGCCCGTCCCACGTCGGCAGGTGCCGGCGGTAGACCCGGTCGCCGGCCTCGTCGAGGCGACGGTTGGCCTGGTCGGTGGTGCGGTAGCCACGCCCTCCGCTGAGCTGGACCGGTTCGAGCCAGCCCTGCATCACCATCCGGGAGATCGCGGTCCGGACCGCGGGGGCGGCGATGCCGACTGGGTCCAGCATCCGCACGACGGCGGCCACCGGTGCCTCGCTGCCGCGGGCGCGCAGGTGGTCGCCGTACACGTCGAAGAGTGCCGAGCGGGCCTGCATGCGCTGAGTCTGCCAGCCGCGGCCGGATGACCCGCGGTGCACCGAGCATGTCCCAGGGCGCGTCTCCCCATTCGTGGCCTGCTGCGCGTCGCCCATCACGCGCGCTGGCTTCGTTGCCGTTCGCTCGACGTGCCGCTGGCACGCCTTCGCTCCGGCGCCTTGCCATCGCACGCGCTGGACAACGCTCGCGACGACCAGAATGGGGACATGCGCCCTAGTGCTCCACGTCACCGCCTCATAGGGGATAATGGTGCGTGCACATGGCGCAGCGGGCTCGCTCGGAGGCTCGTTCGGCCCCTGACAGGCGAAGGAAGGTGCGCGGATGGCGGCGATGAAGCCGCGGACGGGCGACGGTCCGCTGGAGGTCACCAAGGAGGGACGCGGCATCGTGATGCGCGTCCCGCTCGAAGGCGGTGGCCGCCTCGTTGTCGAACTCAACGCCGAGGAGGCCGGTGCTCTCGGGGATGCCCTCAAGGACGTCGTCGGCTGACGCCGTGTCGGCCCCGAAGCTCCAACTTCCGAGACAGGTCTCACCCCCCGACTTCGCGCTGAGCGCGACACCGCCCCACGGTGTCGTCGGCGTCGAGGTGGTGGCACTGCCGGTCCTCCCGGGCGAGGACGGCACCGCGCCGCTGCTGGGTCCGGGTGCGGCCGAGCTCGCGGACCTGCTGGACGTCGACCTGGTCGGCGTCCTCGAGGTCGCTGGCGCGACCGGGCGCGCCGGTGAGGTCACGAGCATCCCGGTGCCCCAGGGCACCGCGGACAACGCCGACCTCGGCCTGGTGCTGCTGGTCGGGGTGGGCGCGCAGCGCGGACAGGACTTCCGCCGCGCGGGCGCCGCGCTGGCGCGAGCGGTCCGCGACCGCGCCTCGGTGGCGACCACGATCCCCGCGATCGCGCCCGACGAGGCGCTGACGCCGTTCGTGGTCGGCACCATGCTCGGCTCGTTCGGGTTCCAGTGGCGCTCCGGTCCGCCGGAGCACCAGCCGGTCGCCCAGGTGGTGCTCGCCGACCTGTCGCCCGACCTCCAGCCGGTGCTGGTGCGCGCGGTCGCCGTCGGCGGCGCGGGCTGGCGCTCACGGATGCTGGCGACGGTCCCCGCCAACCTGAAGAACCCGCCGTGGCTCGCCGACCAGGCGCGTGCGGTCGCCGCCGAGCACGGGCTCGACATCACCGTGTGGGACGAGCAGCAGCTCGCCGACGGCGGCTTCGGGGGGATCCTGACGATCGGCCAGGCGTCGGCGACGCCGCCGCGCCTGATCCGCCTCGACTACGCGCCGCCCAAGGCCGGACGGCGTACGCCGACGGTCGCGCTCGTGGGCAAGGGCATCACCTTCGACACCGGCGGGCTCTCGATCAAGCCGGGCGAGGCGATGGTCAACATGAAGCGCGACATGACGGGCGGGGCGGTCGTCCTGTCGACGATGGCCGCGCTCGCCGCGGTCGGCTGCCCGGTCCGGGTGGTCGGGCTGATCGCCGCGGCCGAGAACGCGATCGGCGGCAACGCCGTACGCCCCGGCGACGTCGTGCGCCACTACGGCGGCCGCACCACCGAGGTCACCAACACCGACGCCGAGGGGCGGGTCGTGCTCGCCGATGCGCTCGCGTACGCCGTCGCCGAGGTCGAGCCGGACGTCATCGTCGACGTCGCGACCCTCACCGGGGCGATGAAGGTCGCGCTCGGGCAGCAGGTGGGCGGCTTCTTCGCCAACGACGACGTGCTCGCGGGCCTGCTCGCGGCGGCCGCGGAGACCGCCGGCGAGCCGCTGTGGCGGTTCCCGCTGAGCGACTCCTACGAGGCCAAGCTGAGCTCGACGGTCGCCGACGCCGACAACGGGGCCGGCGGACCGGGTGCGATCACCGCGGCGCTCTTCCTCCAGCACTTCGTGGGGGAGATCCCGTGGGCGCACCTCGACGTCGCGTCGGTGGGCGATGCCCCGGAGGAGTCCTACGAGTGGACGACCGGACCGACCGGCTTCGGGGCGCGAGCGCTGCTGGAGTGGCTGGGCTCGGCGGAGCCGCTGGCCGGGATCGGGAGCTAGGACACTAGTCGGCGTCCGGGCTCCACTCCTTCTTCGCGAGCAGCAGCCCGTCCCCGACGGGGAGCAGCAGCGACACCAGGCCGTCGTGCTCGGCGACCTGACGGCCCAGGTCGCGGATGGCGACCGTCTCCTCGTCGCGCTGGGCGGGGTCGGCGACCCGGTCGTGCCAGAGCGCGTTGTCGAAGGCCACCACGCCGCCGGGGCGCAGCAGGCGCAGCGCCTCGGCCAGGTAGGCCGAGTACTCGCGCTTGTCGCCGTCGCAGAACACCAGGTCGTAGTGACCGTCGGTCAGCCGCGGCAGCACGTCGAGCGCCGCACCGGAGATGGTGCGGGCCCGCTGGGTCGCGAAGCCGGCCTCGGTGAAGGACTGCCGGGCCAGGCGCTGGTGCTCGGTCTCGATGTCGACGGTGGTCAGCACGCCGTCGGCGCGCATGCCGCGCAGCAGCCACAGACCGGAGACGCCGGTGCCGGTCCCGATCTCGACCACGGCGCGGGCTTCGAGGGCCGAGGCCAGGAACTGGAGCGTGGCCCCACCTCCCGAGCCGATCGGCGTCACGCCGACCTCCTCGGCCCGGGCCCTGGCGGCCGCCAGGACGGCGTCCTCGGCGACGAACTCCTCGGCGTAGGACCAACTCGCTGGCTTCACGGGCTCAACGTATCGCGCCCGGAGTGCCGGACGCGGGAACACCGGGCCGGGGTCGCTCGTTCTCCCCATCGAGGCACGGACGAGGGACACTGGCTTCACAGGAATCTCTCAGTACGTGTCCCTACGGTGAGGAAGGACAAGACGTGTTCGGCGGATCCGCGCGACAGCGCGACACAGTGCACTCGAAGGAGGCTCCGGTGGAGACCACCCCGGACCAGCACGTGCCCTCCTGGGAGGAGATCGTCGAGCAGCACTCCGACCGGGTCTACCGGCTCGCCTACCGCCTGACCGGCAACCGGCACGACGCCGAGGACCTCACCCAGGAGGTCTTCGTCCGCGTCTTCCGGTCGCTGTCGACGTACACGCCCGGCACCTTCGAGGGCTGGCTGCACCGCATCACCACCAACCTCTTCCTCGACCAGGCCCGTCGCAAGCAGCGGATCCGGTTCGACGCCCTCTCCGACGAGCGCGCCGAGCGGCTCACCTCGTCGGCGCCGACGCCGGACCTGGCGTACGTCGACCGCACCTTCGACGACGACATCGAGAGCGCGCTCGCCACGCTGCCGCCCGACTTCCGCGCGGCCGTCGTGCTGTGCGACGTCGAGGGCCTCACCTACGAGGAGATCGCCGAGATCCTCGGCACCAAGCTCGGCACCGTCCGCTCCCGCATCCACCGCGGCCGTGCCATGCTGCGCACCGCGCTCGCCCACCGGGCTCCTTCCGAAGGACGGGTGCGGTACGCCGGGCCTGCGTCCGGCCAGCTGCTGTCGGGCTGGGGGAGCACCTCGTGATGGGTCCGGTCGGCCACCTCGGGCCCCGCGTCAGCGCGCTCCTCGACGGGCAGCTGTCCGCGGAGGAGACCGAGCGTGCGTGGTCGCACGTGCACACCTGCCACACCTGCCGCGACCAGGTCGAGCGCGAGGGCTGGGTGAAGACCCGCCTCGCCGGCCTGTCCTTCGGCGCGACGTCGACGCCCGACAGCCTCAAGGGCTCGCTGCTCGGTGCGCTGCCGGCGACACCGTCCGACTCGTTCCTCGTCGAGGACCGCGAGCACCGGCGCCGTCAGATCGGGCTGGTCGCCCTCGGGGGTGGCGCCGTCGGCGCCGCCGTGATGGGCGTGCTGGCGCTCGGGGTCGCCCCGGCCGACGCGCCCGCCAACGACCGCCGGGCGCCGGCGTCGATCACGCACTCCCAGGCTCCGCGGGTCCCGTCCCCGTCCCAGCCGACGCTGACCCGCCGGGACTAGTCCTTGTCCCGCGGGACATGATGGAGCCGTGAGTCACGACGACGTCCCGCCGTCCGGCGCGGAGCCGACCCAGCCGCTGCCCGATCCGCAGTCGGCTGGCCAGCTGTCGGCCGGTCAGCAGCCGTACAGCCCGTCGCCGCCCCCGGCCGGGCCGGTGCCGAGCTGGGTGCCGCCGACGTACCAGGCGCCGCCGTACCCGCAGCCGTTCGGGGCACCGCCCCAGCAGCACCGGCAGCCTCCACCTCCCCGGGGCCGGGTGCCCGCCTGGCTCTGGCCGGTCGTGTGCGTGCTGGCCCTCGTGATCGGCGTGCTCGGCGGCCTGGTCGGCGGCGCCGCCTACGAGGGGCTGCGCGACCAGCCCGGCACGGTCGCCGGCGGCCTCGCCGACGTGGACACCGTCTCCGAGCCGCCCCTCGAGGCCGACAACGGCTCGATCGCGGCCGTCGCCCAGAAGATGCTGCCCAGCACGGTGCAGATCATCGCCGAGTACGACGGCCAGGCCGGCGGGGCGACCGGATCCGGGTTCGTGCTCGACCGGCAGGGCCACGTCATCACCAACAACCACGTGGTCGCCGACGCCGCGTCCGACGACGGCCCGATCGAGATCGTCGACCAGGACGGCAACCACTACGACGCGAAGATCGTCGGGCGCAGCCCGGTCTACGACCTCGCCGTCCTCTACGTGCCCCAGGCGCGCCGCCTGTCGCCGGCCGCGCTCGGCTCGTCCCGGCGTCTCGTCGTCGGTGAGGGTGTCGTCGCGATCGGCTCGCCGCTCGGGCTGAGCTCGACCGTCACGGCCGGCATCATCAGTGCCCTGCACCGGCCGGTCACGACCGGGGACTCGGGCAACGACTCGTCGTACATCAACGCCGTCCAGACCGACGCCGCGATCAACCCCGGCAACTCGGGCGGGCCGCTGGTCAACCTGCGCGCCCAGGTCGTCGGCGTGAACTCCGCGATCGCCACCACGGGCGGCTCGGTCGGCGGCGAGTCCGGCAACATCGGCGTCGGCTTCGCGATCCCGATCGAGCAGGTGAAGATCACCGCCGACCAGATCCTGCGCACCGGCGAGGCGCGCTACCCCGTGATCGGCGCGAAGGTGCGCACCGGCGGCGACTCCGACGGCAAGGGCGCCGAGGTCGACTCCGTCCAGCCGGACACCCCGGCCGAGTCGGGCGGCCTGGAGAAGGGCGACGTGATCACCGAGGTCGACGGGGCCCGCGTCACCGACGGCATCGCCCTGATCGTCGCCATCCGCACCCACCAGCCCGGCGAGAAGGTCGAGTTCACGGTGCTGCGCGACGGCAAGGAGCGCCAGATCAGCCTCACCCTCGACGGCGAGGTCGGCTAGCCGGGTGACGAGCGGCGGCGCCGCACGAGGTCGCGAAGGCGCCGTCGGGGCCGGGGAGCCGGCTGGTCCTGGGGGCGCGCCGCGACCGCGTCGAGCCCGATGCGGATCCCGTGGTCGCCGTCGGCGCGGACCGGGACCTCGAGCCCGCCGTCCTTCGCGAACCTGACCGCCTGAGCGTTCTTCCAGAGGTCCTCGCCGAACGGCTTGCTCATGGTGGCCTCAGCTCTCCGGCTGCTCGGCGTCGACGAAGGGGTGCTCGTCGACGAAGGTACGCGTCTCGGAGTACATCCGCTGGATGAACTCCTCCAGCTGCGCCGACTCGACGCGCCACTGACCGCGTCCACCGATCTTGATGGCGGGCAGGTCGCCGCGCCGGACCAGCGCGTAGACCTGCGCGCTCGAGGTGTTCAGGACCTCGGCAACGTCGGCGAGCGTGAGGAACCGGGGCGTCGCGGACATGGGCCCATCGTCGCATCCCGGACCGGGGTCGCGCGTGACGCCTCGCGTGCCTGTGGATGACCGGGTTTCGCCCTCGGCGGCAGGGGTGATCATGTCGTCGTGAGTCTCGGGGTCAGGCAGGACGGCCCGGACACCGGCCGTCGGGCCGGAGACCGGGCGGCGACGGCGGTGCCCTCCGCCGCACGCGCCACCACGCCGGGGTGGCGCGACCCCCGGCTGTGGGTCGGCCTGCTGATCGTGGCCGTCTCGGTGGTCGCCGGGTCCCGGCTGCTGGCCGCGGCGGACGACACGGTGGCGGTGTGGGCGGTGTCGGCCGACGCGGGACCGGGCGCGGCCCTCACCGAGGACGACCTGGTCGTGCACCGGGTGCGGTTCTCCGACGCGGACGACCTGGCCGGCTACTACCGCGCCGACGACACGCTGCCCGCCGACCTGCGGCTCGTGCGGGCCGTCGGTGCCGGGGAGCTGCTGCCGCGCGGCGCGGTCGGTGCCGCGGACCAGCCGGCCGACTCGGTCGAGCTTCCGGTCGCCGTGGAGTCCGAGCAGGTCCCTCCGGCCGTGCACGCCGGCTCCGTCGTGGACGTCTACCTGATCGGCGATCCGGCCCGCGGTGCGGCCGCGAGCGGAGAGCCCGGCACACCGGTGCTGCGTGAGGCGACCGTCGTGGACGCGCCCGGCGCCGACGACGGGCTCGGTGGAGCGAGTGGGCGGCGCCAGCTGGTCCTGGCGGTGCCGCAGGCCGACGCGGCTGCCTACTTCGCGGCAGTCGCCGCGCTCGAGAGCCCGCTGCTCACCGTCGTACGCCGAGGCTGAGATGGCCGACCGGGTCGTCATCCTGATCGTCGCCTCCGGCGCCGCGTGGGAGCCCGAGGCGCTCCGGCTGCTCGGCGACCATCCGCGGATCGTCGTGCTCAAGCGCTGCGTCGACGTCGACGACCTGCTCGCGGCAGCGACCGCTGGGCAGGCCGACGTGGCCGTGGTCGGGCTGGAGGCGCCCGGTCTGGACCGCGCGGCCGTCGACCACCTGCGGGCCCACGCCGTGCGCCCGGTCGCGATCGCCGCCGGCGGAGCCACCCTCGACGGCGGGCGGCTGCGGGCCGGACGCATCGGCATCCCGGTCGTCGTCACCGACGACCACCTCGAGACCCTCGCCGACGCGATCTGTGCCGACGACCGGCCGCCGACGGTGGTGCGCCGTCCGGTCGACCCGGCGCCCGTCGGGCCTCCGGCGCGCGCGGTGCCGACGATGGCGGGCCGGGTCGTCGCCGTCTGGGGTCCGGCCGGGGCCGGACGCAGCACCGTTGCCGCGGCGCTGGCTGCGGAGATCGGTCGTCGCCGACGCCGGGTGGTGCTCGTCGACGCCGATCCGTACGGCGGGGCGCTCGCCCAGCAGCTCGGCATCCTGGACGAGGTGTCCGGTCTGCTCGCCGCCGTACGCCTCGAGGCCGGCGGCCAGCTCGAGACGCGGCTCGGCTCGGTGCAGCGGGGGATCGACCAGCACCTGAGCGTGGTGACCGGCCTCCCGCGGTCGGACCGCTGGGTGGAGGTCCGGCCCGGCACGGTCGACCAGCTGGTGTCGCTCGCCGCCGCCGGCGCCGAGGTGGTCGTCGACACCGGCTTCAGCCTCGAGGAGGAGCTGGTCCCCGACCTCGGCGGCCGACCCGGCCGCAACCAGATGACCCTGGAGGCGCTGGACGCCGCGGACGAGGTGCTCGTCGTCGGCGGTGCCGACCCCGTCGGGCTCTCCCGGCTGGCTCGGGCACTGGTCGAGCTGGGCGAGCGCCGCAGCGTTCGCACCGTCCAGGTGGTCGTCAACCGGATGCGACCGACCCTCGGTTGGAGCGAGCGCGAGATCACGGCGATGGTCTCCGGGTTCGCCCGGCCGAGCGCCCTGCACTTCCTGCCCGACGACCAGCAGGCCGTCGACCGGGCCCTGGTCAGCGGCCGGACCCTGGTCGAGTGCGGTGACTCCGACCTCGGCCGGGCCGTGGGCCGTGTCGTCGACGGCCTGTTGCCGGTGCCCGCCGAGACCTGATCGACACAAAACGAGGCGCCCGGATGCCTCAGGCGCCGCGCAGATCGGCCGAACCTTCCCCTGTGGGAACTCGATGACCTGGAGCCGGCGGCCGCCGACATGGAGGCGCGCCTGCTGTACCCGAGCGGGCGGCGCACGCCTGCCCTCTCGCCCCTGCTCGGCTCGGTGGTCCCCGCCCTGCTGCCGCGGATGTCGCGCGTCGAGCTCGAGATGCTCGGCGCGATGCGCGGTCCGGTCAGCCCCACCGTGCTGCCGGCCGGAGCGCCGCCCGACCTGCTCGTGAGCCAGGTGCGGGTGCGCGCGCAGCTGGTGCGCTTCTACCTCGACCTGCTGCCCGGTCTCGACCGCACCCACCGCAACGGCATCGACGCGCTCTGCGACGTCGCCACCGTGCTGCACCTCGAGCGCTGGATCCAGCCAGCCGTCGCGAGCGAGACGATGCGGCCGCTGCGCCAGCTCGTGGGTCCCGAGGAGGAGCTCGGCTTCGGGCCGTCGTACGACGAGGTGCTCGACGTGCTGCACGGCATCGCCGACTTCACCGGCAGCGCCCAGCGGGTGCAGGCCGTGACCCAGGCATGGGTCGGTCGTCCGGAGGTCTACTGGGACGGCATCGCCGACGCCTTCCTGGCCACCGCCGCGATCACCGGTCGCCAGTCCTCGCTGCGGATGGTGACCCGGGTGACCGCGGTGTCCAGCGCGACCGTGCGCCGCAGCCCGGTCTTCCGGGCCACCCGCCTGCGCGCCGCCGCCGTGATCCTCGCCGACGTCGTCGAGGAGGACCTGGTCGCCGCCGCCAGCGAGCCGTGGCTGGCCGGGATCGCAGCCGGCCCGACGCTCGCGTAGTCCCTAGGCGGCGAAGAGCAGGTAGAGGCCACCCACGGTGAAGGCGATCATCGCGGCGAGCAGCGGCAGCTGACCGGTGAGCTGGTGGCGCCTGGGCAGGATCCTGATCGCCCGGTCGTGCGCCGCGATCACGCCGAGCACGTGCCCGGCGACGACGGCGAGCACCTTGACGTTAGCCAGCAGGGTCGGGTGGTAGCTCAGCCAGTAGCTCACGTCGAGGTTGCCGGTGCCGAGCAGGTTGCTGCCGTTGCTGAGCGGGTCGCTCATCTGGATCAGCGTCAGCTGGCCGACCTCGACCAGGTAGCTGAGGTAGTGCGCGATCACGTAGCCGACCACGATCGGCACCACCGAGTGCGCGAAGAGGTCCGGCAGCTGGCGGCGCTGCAGGTCGTCGCCGAGCCCCGTGAGCATCGTGCCGGCCGCGAAGATCGCGCCGACGCCGACGCAGAAGGTGAGCAGCGCGAGGTTGTTGAGCAGGTACGCCGACGTGGTGCTGCCCTGGACGAACTGCACCCAGTGCGTGGAGTCCTTGAACGAGTCGAACGCGGTGCTGCCGAAGAGGACGGCGACCACGCCGACCAGTCCGGGCAGTGCGGGCGTCGAGTCCAGGTTGGCGAGCGGGCTGCGGATCAGCAGCACGCCGTCGCGGCGACCCCACGCCGACATCCGCGACACCAGCGTCGAGTAGACCTCGAACGGGTCGGCGCGCTCGTAGAAGACGTTGCCGAAGAGGGCGCCGCCGACCAGCATCACCGCGACGTACGCCGCGACCCAGAGCCGCACCGGGCCGAGCTCGGTCGAGTAGGGGTAGACCAGCTCGAGCCACACGAAGGCGAAGAGGCCGACCGCCGCCGGCCAGTGCCCGAGGCGCTCGGGGTAGGTGAAGACGCCCCGCTCGGGGTCGCTGCCCGACACTTTCGCGAACGCGAGGTTGATGGTGCGGACCGGGCTGATCGCCTTCCAGACGGGACCGAAGAAGAGGGAGAGCGGGACCAGGCCCACCCACCACCACACGTAGAACACCCCGAAGACGGGGTTGATGACGAGGTCCTTGCCGAGGACGGCCGCAGCGCCGACGTACAGGAAGAGCGCGAAGCCGAGCGCACGCCACAGCACCCGCCACCAGGTCGAGTCGACGATGCCGGCGAGCCAGGCAGGGGCGGGACGGCCGCTGGTGGCGGCGTCGTAGCGCGGGTTGCGCCAGGCGATCGCGAGGACCGTGAACGACACGACCAGGGCGGCGGTCGCGCCGGCGATCGCCAGCTCGGGCGAGATCGGCAGGTCCTTGGGACCGCCGACGCCGTGCGCGAGCGTGATGCCGTCGAAGGACACCTCAGGCAGCCGTCAGTGCACTTCGAGCTGGACGATGACCTTGTCCAGGTGGTGCGACTCGACGTCGACCGTGCCCGGCTGGTCCATGCCCTTGATCGTCTGCGTCGACTCGCCGGCCGGGTACTCGAGCTCCTGCTCCGGCGAGGAGTGCACGTGGATCTCACCGGCCACGTCGGCCGTCACCTGGAGCTCGACGTCCTGACCCTTGGCGACCTCGACGCGGTCGCCGTTGGGGGTGACCGAGTCGCCGTCGAAGGTCACCTTGATGACCAACGGGTCGGACGAGCCCGAGTCGGACGGCGTGTCCTCGCTGCCGCAGGCGGTCGCGAGAGTGAGAGTGGCCAGCACGGTGGCGGCTACGAGCAGACGGCGCATGGTGCCAGAATCCCATGGGGCACCAAGCGTCGGTACGGTGACCCTGGCGCCGGTCGGGACGGGACGCCGACACCCAACACGAGGGGGCAGCGGATGACGGAGCGGCTACGCCCGCGCGACGTGGCCCTGCTGGCCGAGGAGTCGGCCTCGACCCCGATGCACAACGCGACGGTCGAGATCTTCGAGCCCGGGCCGGCCGGGTTCGACTACGCCCGCCTGGTCGAGCTCGTGCAGGACCGCATCTCGTTCGTGCCGCGCTACCGCCAGCGGGTCCAGTTCGTGCCGGGCCGGTTCGCCAACCCGGTGTGGGTCGACGACGAGCAGTTCGACATCGGCTTCCACGTGCGCCGCTCGGCCCTGCCGCGGCCGGGGAGCCTCGAGCAGCTCCGCGAGCTCGTCTCCCGGATCGTCTCCCGCCCGCTGGACCGCAGCCGTCCGCTGTGGGAGGTGTACGTCGTCGAGGGACTCGCCGACGGACAGTTCGCCCTGCTCACCAAGTCGCACCACGTGCTCGTGGACGGCATCGACACCGTCGACATCGGCCAGGTGCTCCTCGACACCAGCGCGGAGACCAAGGAGCTCGGCTCGGACGAGTGGCGCGCCCGGCGCGCGCCGTCGCCGTTCTCGCTGATGGCCGGCGCGGTCAAGGACTCCGCCACCGACGCCGGGACCGTGGTCGACACCGTGCGCACGACGACCGGCTCGGTGCTGCGTGGCGCCGCCGCGGGGGCGCGGACGACCGGGCGGGTCGTCGACGCCCTGACCAACCGGACGCCCCGCGCGGAGTCGCCGATCATCGGGCCGCTCTCGCAGCAGCGCCGGGTGGTCACCGTGCGCACCGACCTCGCCGACCACCGCAAGGTGCGCGAGGCGCACGGCGGCAGCATCAACGACGTCGTGCTCGCGGCGGTGACCGGCGGCCTCCGGGCCTGGCTGATGACGCGCGGCGAGTCGATGCGCGGCATCCGCAAGATCCGGGCGCTGGTGCCGGTCTCGGTCATCGACGACGAGCTCGAGGCGACCGCGATGGGCAGCCAGATCGCGGCCCACTTCGTCGACCTCCCCGTCGGGGAGGCCAGCCCGATCGTCCGCCTGCACCAGGTCTCGTACTCGTTCCTCGCCCACAAGGAGGCCGGTCGCGCGATCCCGGCGTCCCGCCTCGCGGGCATGTCCGGCTTCGCTCCGGCGACGTTCCACGCGCTCGGGGCCCGGGTCGCGGGTGCCGAGCGTCGCCGGGGCTACCAGCTCTGCGTCACCAACGTGCCCGGGCCGCAGGCGCCGCTCTACGCCGCCGGCGCCCGGATGGTCGCGACCTACCCCGTGCCGCCGCTCTTCGAGGGCCGGCCGCTGGCGATCGGCGTGACGTCGTACGACGGCTCCGTCTTCTACGGGTTCAACGCCGACCGCGACATGCTGCCGGACGCCGACCTCCTCGGGCAGTGCCTGCGGGAGGCGCTCGACGAGCTCGTCGACACGGCTTCCCCGAGCCGCACCCGCGCCCCGCGCGGCCGTCGCAAGCGCAAGGCCCCCGAGACCACGGAGACGTCGTGACGACCCGGATCTACCTGCCGCTCACCGTCGCCGGTCTCGCGGACCTGCACGCCTCGGGCGAGGTGACGGTGACCGACGACGCCGTGGTCGCGCCCGACGACAGCGAGGACGGCGAGTACGCCGCCCTGATGACCGCGGCCGACGCGTCAGCGGGGATGCTCGCGGGCCCCGGACGCCGGATCGTGGTCGTCGCCGAGCTGGAGAAGGAGCCGGAGACGGGCTGGACGGTGCCGCTCAAGCGGCTCGTCGCCGTGCACGCCGACCCCGAGGACCGCCCGGTCGACGCCGACCCCGACGAGGACCTCGGGTGGTACGGCGTGCAGGAGATCCCGACACTTTTGGGCTCCCACGACGGGGAGTGAGAGCATCGCAGGCATGGACGCCGTCACCACTCCTCCTGCCCCGATCAACGAGCCGAACCTGACCTACGCGCCGGGCTCTCCCGAGCGTGAGGAGCTCCGGGTCGAGATCGAGCGGCTCGAGAAGAAGCAGAAGGACCTCAAGGCGCACATCGGAGGGCGGCGCAAGGCCGGCGGCGGCGCCGAGATCAAGGTCGTCCAGCCCCACGACCACCAGCACGTCCTCGGCACCATGAAGAACTCCACGCAGGCCGACGCCCGCGCCGCGATCAAGGCCGCTGCCGACGCCGCCCCCGAGTGGCGCGCGCTGGCCTACGACGACCGCGCGGCGATCCTGCTCAAGGCCGCCGACCTGCTCGCCGGCCCCTGGCGCCAGCGCATCAACGCGGCCACCGTGCTCGGTCAGTCGAAGACGCCGTACCAGGCCGAGATCGACTCGGCCTGCGAGCTCATCGACTTCTGGCGCTACAACGTCACCTACGGGCGCGAGATCCTCGCGGACCAGCCGATCGCCAACAGCCCCGGCGTGTGGAACCGCACCGACCACCGCCCGCTCGAGGGCTTCGTCTACGCGATCACGCCGTTCAACTTCACCGCGATCGCCGGCAACCTGCCCACCGCCCCGGCGCTGATGGGCAACACGGTGATCTGGAAGCCCTCGCCGACCCAGCAGCTCGCCGCGTCGCTGACGATGGAGCTGCTCGAGGAGGCCGGGATGCCGCCGGGCGTCATCAACATGCTGCCCGGCGACGGCCTCGAGGTCTCGAAGGTCGCGCTCGCCAGCCCCGACCTGGCCGGCATCCACTTCACCGGCTCGACCCCGACCTTCCAGCACCTGTGGCGCGAGGTCGGCAACAACATCGAGAACTACCGCTCCTACCCGCGCATCGTCGGCGAGACCGGCGGCAAGGACTTCATCGTCGCGCACCCCTCGGCCGACCCTGATGTCGTGCGCACCGCGATGATCCGCGGCGCGTTCGAGTTCCAGGGCCAGAAGTGCTCGGCCGCCTCGCGGGCGTACGTCGCGCGCTCGGTGTGGAAGAAGATGAAGGACTCGTTCCTGTCCGAGATCGAGACGATCACCATCGGCGACCCGACGGACTTCACCAACTTCATGGGTGCGGTCATCGACGACCGGGCGTTCGCCAAGCACAAGGCCGCGATCGCGCGGGCCAAGCGGCAGAAGAAGCTCGACGTCATCGTCGGCGGCAAGGCCGACGACTCGGTCGGCTACTTCGTGCACCCGACCGTCGTCGAGTCGACCGACCCGACCGACCAGATGTTCACGACCGAGTACTTCGGCCCGATCCTCGCCGTCCACGTCTACGAGGACGCCGACTTCGAGAAGGTCGTGCGCGGCATGGAGTCGATCGCGCCGTACGCCCTGACCGGCTCGATCATCGCCCAGGACCGCCGGGCGATCGCCTGGGCGCAGGCGGAGCTGCGCTTCGCCGCCGGCAACTTCTACATCAACGACAAGCCGACCGGCGCGGTCGTGGGCCAGCAGCCGTTCGGCGGCGGCCGGGCCTCCGGCACCAACGACAAGGCGGGCGCCGCGGTCAACCTGCTCCGGTGGACCAGCCCGCGGTCGATCAAGGAGACGTTCGTCCCGCCGACCGACTACCGCTACCCCTACCTGGGCTGAGCGCCGACGTACGACGAAGGCCCCGCCGGCATGCCGGCGGGGCCTTCGTCGTCGTGCTGGGTCAGCTGGCGAGCGTCGGGTAGTCCGTGTAGCCCTCGGCGCCGCCGCCGTAGAACGTGGCCTCGTCGGGCTGGTTGAGCTCGGCGCCGGTCTCCCAGCGCTTCGGCAGGTCCGGGTTGGCCAGGAACAGGCGGCCGACCGCCACCGCGTCGGCCAGGTCCTGGTCCAGGATCGCCTGGGCCTTCTCGCGGGTGGTGATCCGGCCGAAGCCGTCGTTGGCGATCAGGACACCGCCGAAGCTCGCGCGGAGCTGCTGCACGAGCTCGTCGCTCGGCTCGGCCAGCACGCTGAGGTAGGCCAGGCCGAGCGGGGCGATGCCCTCGATCAGCGCGGTGTACGTCGCGGCCGTGTCGGCCTCGTCGGTCTCGGTCGCGCCCTGGATGTTGTGGGCGGGCGAGATCCGGATGCCGACCCGCTCGGCGCCGATCGCCTCGGCGACGGCCCGGGTGACCTCGATGCCGAACCGGGCCCGGTCGGCGGGGGAGCCGCCGTACTCGTCGCTGCGCTCGTTGGAGCCCGGCGCGAGGAACTGGTGGATGAGGTAGCCGTTGGCGGCGTGCACCTCGACACCGTCCAGCCCGGCCTCGATCGCGTTGCGGGCGGCGGTGACGTACTCGTCGATGACCGCGGGGATCTCGTCGGTCGCGATCTCGCGCGGGACCGGGAACGGCTTCGGGCCGTCGGCGGTGAACATCTCGTCGGGCGCGGCCAGCGCGCTGGGCGCGATGATCTCCTGGCCGCCGGTGTTGTCGGGGTGGGAGATCCGACCGGCGTGCATCAGCTGCGCGACGATCCGGCCCCCGTTAGCGTGCACGGCGTCGGCGACGCGACGCCAGCCGGCGAGCTGCTCGGGGGAGTGGAAGCCGGGAGTGTTCAGGTAGCCCTGGCCCCGGGCGCTCGGCTGCGAGCCCTCGGTGATGATCAGGCCGGCGGAGGCGCGCTGGGCGTAGTACTCCACCGCCAGGTCACCCGGCACCGTGCCCTCGGCGCGGTTGCGGGTCAGGGGCGCCATCACGAGACGGTTGGGCAGCTCCCAGGACTGGACGGTCAGGGCATCGAAAAGATCGGGCACGCGTGCATCTCCTCTGGTCGGGTCGCCGATGTGCTGCGACCCAGGGAGAACCAGGCCTGGTGACCGCAGGATTCCCCCGTCGGTGGAGAATGGGCCGCGATGAACGTCACGGTTTGGCTGGTCGCGCTGCACCTGGGGGCGCTGCACCCCGTCGAGAAGGCGCTGACGCTGCTCCTGGCGTTCGGCCCGTTCGTGGTGCTGGCGATCCTGATCGTCGTACGCCGGCGCCAGGATGCCGGCGAGGACGAGGAGGCTCAGCGCGACAAGTAGTCGCGCGCGACCTTCTCCTCGGCGCGCAACGCCTTGCTGAGCATGTCGGAGATCAGCTTCTCCACCTTGCCGCCGACCAGCGGGATGTTGACGGTGATCTCGACCTCGACCGTCTCGGTCGTCGTGCCGTCGGACTCGACCAGGCTGATCGAGCCCGCCATCTGCCCGGGCTTGCCGGGGATGGTGACGTGCAGGTCGGCGTAGGACTCCGAGGTCCACTCCTCGCGCTGCACGATGTTGATCTCCGAGCCGACGAGCCGCTTCGCGAACGACGGCAGGCCCTCGGCCGGCTGCACCTGGTCGACGACGGCGGTCGTCACGTCTCCCGAGGTCTCCATCTCGAACGTCCCGCGCAGGCCGCCCTGGGCCTCGATCACCTCGGCGCGGTAGGCCGGGTCGTCCAGCATCGCACCCACGGCGGCGAGCGGTGCGTCGTACGTCATCGTGTGCGTGAGGCGGGTGCCCATCAGTGCTCCTTGAGGTAGGCGATGCCGGCCTGCTGCTCGGCCTCGATGCCGGCGGTGACCTGCTCGGCCAGCAGCTTCTCCAGCTTGCCGCCGATCAGCGGCACCTTGATCTTGAGGTCGAGCTCGATGATCTCGCGGGTCGCGGCGCCGTCCGGCACCAGGGTGATCGTGCCCTGCACCTCCGACGGCTTGCCGGGCGCCTCGATGACCAGGGTGCCGCCGGAGGCGTCGGCCCACTCCTCGCGCTGGATCGAGCGCGTCGTGTCGCCGGCGAAGGTCCGCGCGAACGCCGGCAGCCCGTCGGTGCGGTCCACGCGCTCGACGGTCAGCGAGAAGCCGTCGCCGACCCGCTCGACGGTGACGTCGGCGGAGACGACGTCGGCGGCCGCGCACCCGGCCTCCCGGAAGGCAGGGTCGGCGAGCATCGCGAAGACCTCGACGGGGGAGGCGTCGTAGGTGAGCTCGTGTCGGAACTTCATGGCCGCCATCATGCCCACCGGCAAACCTGACTACCGTCGGGGCCATGAGTGACCAGACCAGCACCGACGAGAGCTTCGTGTCCTTCGGCGAGCAGGGTGCGCAGCTGACCTACGGCAGCTACCTCCGGCTCCCGCAGCTGCTGGACGCCCAGCACCTCGAGTCGGACCCGCCGGCCCACGACGAGCTGCTGTTCATCACGATCCACCAGGTCTACGAGCTCTGGTTCAAGCAGCTCCTGCACGAGGTCACGGCGGCCCGTGACGCGATGCTCACGGGCGCCGACGGGGGCCGGCTGTGGTGGGCGCAGCACCTGCTGGCGCGCGTGCACGTCATCGAGCGGGTGCTGATCCAGCAGGTCGACGTGCTGGAGACGATGACGCCGCAGGACTTCCTGGAGTTCCGCCAGCAGCTCGCCCCGGCCAGCGGCTTCCAGTCCGTGCAGTTCCGCGAGCTGGAGTTCCTCTCGGGCGCCAAGGACGCGTCGTACGTCCAGCGGTTCAAGGGGCTCACGGAGGCCGAGCGCCAGCACCTCGACGCCCGACTCAGCGAGCCGACGCTGTGGGACGCGTTCCTGGTGGCCCTCGGCTCCGTGGGCCTGGCCGCCGGCACGGACGAGGAGGTGACGGCCTCGCTGCGCACGGCCGCCCACGACCGGGACCAGTACGCCGTGGTGTGGGCCCTGGCGGAGGCGCTGCTCCAGCACGACGAGCTCGCGGCCAGCTGGCGCGCCCGCCACGTGGTGATGGTCGAGCGGATGATCGGGGCGAAGTCCGGCACCGGCGGCTCGAGCGGCGCGACGTACCTGCGCTCCCGCCTGCCGGTCCAGTACTACCCGCTGCTCTGGGAGCTGCGCAGCGAGCTCTGAGGAGCGCCGCGACCCGCGGGTAACCGACCCGTCTTGGCCCGGGACGCACCCGCGTCCTAGTGTCGGAGTCGTGTCAACGACGACGCACGATGCGGACAAGTCTGCCCTTCTCACCCAGGCCATCGAGGTCGCTCGCAGCGGAAGGGGGAGCGGCGGCCCGCCGCACGAGTCCGTCGACGCGCTGCTGCTCGCCTACTACCGCCGGGTGGCCACCGAGGACATCGCCGAGCGCTCCGACGTGGACGTGTACGGCGCCTTCGCGTCGCACTACCGGCTGGCGGGCACCCGCCCGCAGGGCACCGCCCGCGTCCGGGTCTTCACGCCGGGGCCGAGCGACCAGGGCTGGTCGGCGGACGGCCACTCCGTGGTCGAGGTCGTCGTCGACGACATGCCGTTCCTCGTCGACTCGCTGACGATGGAGCTCTCGCGCCAGCTGCACGACGTGCACCTGGTCATCCACCCGCTCTTCGACGTCGTCCGCGACATCACCGGCACGCTCCAGGAGGTGCGCCCGGTCGCCGTCGGCGACGCCGAGGTCGACGAGGGCGACGGCGTCCGCGAGTCGTGGATGCACGTCGAGATCGACCGGATCCCCGAGGACGAGGACGTCGCCGCGCTGGAGGACTCGATCCAGCGGGTGCTGCGCGACGTCCGCGAGTCCGTCGAGGACTGGGACAAGATGCACGCGCAGGTCGCGGAGGTCGTCCGTGAGCTCGAGGCCGACCCGCCGACCGGGGTCGACCCGGACGAGGTGAAGCAGACGGCCGCGCTCCTGCAGTGGCTGGGCGACGCGCACTTCACGTTCCTCGGCTACCGCGAGTACCGCCTCGAGCAGCAGGGTGAGGACGAGTACCTCCGCGGTGTCCCCGGCACCGGCCTCGGCATCCTGCGCGCCGACCAGGACATGGGGACGACGTCGGGCCGGCTGCCGGCCGCGGCCGCCGCCAAGGCCCGCGAGAAGACGCTGCTGGTGCTCACCAAGGCCAACTCGCGCTCGACGGTGCACCGCCCGGCGTACCTCGACTACGTCGGCGTCAAGAAGTTCGAGAACGGCGAGGTCGTCGGCGAGCGACGCTTCCTCGGCCTCTACTCGAGCGCGGCGTACACCGAGTCCCTCACCCGCATCCCCCTGCTGCGCGAGCGCGCCGCCGCGGTGCTGAACCGCATCGGCTTCGAGCCGATGAGCCACGACGGCAAGGCGCTGATGGACACGCTCGAGACCTATCCGCGCGACGAGCTCTTCCACACGACGGTCGACGAGCTGGCGCCGATGGCGGAGCAGGCGATGCACGCGCGCGAGCGCCGCCAGCTGCGGATCTTCATCCGGCGCGACACCTATGGGCGCTACGTCTCGGTGCTCGTCTACCTGCCCCGCGACCGCTACAACACGACCGTCCGCGAGCGGTTCTCCGAGATCCTGCGTGAGCGGCTGGGCGGCGAGTCCGTCGAGTTCACGGTCCGGCTCACCGAGTCGACGACCGCGCGCGTGCACTTCGTCGTGCACCCGGCGAAGGGCGCATCGATCCCGGAGGAGTTCGACACCGCCGACCTGGAGCGCCGGATGGCCGACGCGTCCCGGTCGTGGCGCGACGACTTCACCACCGCCGTCATCGCGGGGTACGGCGAGGAGGACGGCGCCCGCCTCGCCCGGGGCTTCCACGCGTCGTTCCCGGAGGCGTACAAGGAGGACTTCTCGCCCCGCATCGCGGCCGCCGACGTCGGTCGTCTCGAGGCGCTCCAGGTCGTCGACGACCGCGGCGGCATCGACCTGTCGCTCTACGAGGACCTGGACGCGGGCCGCGGCGAGGCCCGGCTCAAGGTCTTCCGGGTCGGATCCCCCCTGTCGCTGTCGCAGGTCCTCCCGATGCTGTCGTCGATGGGCGTGGAGGTCGTCGACGAGCGGCCCTACGAGCTCGACGGGCTGGACCGTCCGACCTACATCTACGAGTTCGGCCTGCGCTACGGCTCCGGCATCCCCGACAAGGGCCGCGAGCTGTTCCACGACGCGATCCGTGCGGTCTGGGACGGCTTCAACGAGATCGACGGCTTCAACGCCCTCGTGCTCGCGGCGGGCCTGACCTGGCGGCAGGCCACGCTGCTGCGCGCGTACGCGAAGTACATGCGGCAGGGCGGCTCGCCGTTCGCCCTCGACTACATCGAGGAGGCGCTGCTCAACAACGTCGACATCACCCGTCTGCTCGTGCGCCTCTTCGAGGCGCGGTTCGACCCCAGCGCGGCAGACCCGGGCGCCGACCGGTCGTCGACGGAGGAGGGGATCGAGGAGCGGATCGCCCGCGCGCTCGACGACGTCGCGAGCCTCGACCACGACCGCATCCTGCGGTCGTACCTGACCCACGTCCGCGCGACGCTGCGCACCAATTACTTCCAGCCGGCCGCCGAGGGCGGACCGAAGCCCTACATCTCGCTCAAGCTCGAACCCGACGCGATCCCGGACCTCCCGGCCCCGCGGCCGAAGTACGAGATCTTCGTCTACTCGCCCCGGGTCGAGGGCTCGCACCTGCGCTTCGGCGCCGTCGCGCGCGGCGGCCTGCGCTGGTCGGACCGACGCGACGACTTCCGCACCGAGGTGCTCGGCCTGGTGAAGGCGCAGATGGTGAAGAACACCGTGATCGTGCCGGTCGGCGCCAAGGGCGCGTTCTTCTGCAAGCAGCTGCCCGACCCGGGCGACCGGGACGCGTGGCTGGCCGAGGGCGTCGCCTGCTACACGACCTTCATCTCCGGCCTGCTCGACATCACCGACAACCTCGTCGACGGCGCGACCGTCCCGCCGCGCGACGTGGTGCGCCACGACGGCGACGACTCCTACCTGGTGGTCGCGGCCGACAAGGGCACCGCGACGTTCTCCGACATCGCCAACGGCGTCTCGAAGGACTACGGGTTCTGGCTGGGCGACGCCTTCGCCAGCGGTGGCTCGGTCGGCTACGACCACAAGGCGATGGGCATCACCGCGCGCGGCGCCTGGGTCTCGGTGCAGCGGCACTTCCGCGAGCGCGGCATCGACTGCCAGACCGAGGAGTTCACCTGCGTCGGCATCGGCGACATGTCCGGAGACGTCTTCGGCAACGGCCTGCTCTGCTCGGAGAAGACGCTGCTGGTGGCGGCCTTCGACCACCGCGACATCTTCCTCGACCCGACGCCCGACGCGGCCGCGTCGTACGCCGAGCGCAAGCGGCTCTTCGACCTGCCGCGGTCGAGCTGGCAGGACTACGACAAGGACCTGATCTCGGCGGGCGGTGGCGTGTACTCGCGCTCGCTCAAGCGGATCCCGATCGACGACGCGGTGCGTACGGCGCTCGGCATCGGCGCCGGCGTCGAGGCGATGACGCCCGCGGACCTGATGAGCGCGATCCTCAAGGCGCCGGTCGACCTGCTGTGGAACGGCGGCATCGGCACGTACGTCAAGGGCTCGTCGGAGTCGCACGCGGACGCCGGCGACAAGGCCAACGACGGCATCCGGGTCGACGGGCGCAACGTCCGCGCCCGGTCCATCGGCGAGGGCGGCAACCTGGGTCTCACGCAGCTCGGGCGCATCGAGTACTCCCGCGAGGGCTGCGACGGCGTGGGCGGCCGGATGAACACCGACTTCATCGACAACTCCGCGGGCGTCGACACCTCCGACCACGAGGTCAACCTGAAGATCCTGCTCGACCGGGTCGTCAAGGACGGCGACCTGACGGAGAAGCAGCGCAACCAGCTGCTGGCCGAGATGACCGACGAGGTCGCTGCCCTGGTGCTGCGCGACAACTACGAGCAGAACATCGCGCTCGCGAACGCCCTCGACCACGCGCCCTCGATGCTGCACGTCCACGAGGAGTGGATGGGGCGGCTCGAGCGCGACGGGTTCCTGGATCGCGAGCTCGAGGGACTGCCGTCGGTGCAGGAGGTCCGCCGTCGCGACGACAGCGGCGAGGGCCTCTCGGCGCCCGAGCTGTCGGTGCTGCTCGCCTGGACCAAGATCGTGCTCGAGCAGGAGCTGCTCGACTCCGACCTGCCCGACGACCCGTACCTCGACCTCGACCTGCGCGCCTACTTCCCGACCCAGGTCCGCGAGGGCTTCGGTCCCCAGGTGGAGCAGCACCCGCTGCGCCGCGAGATCATCGTGACCCAGGTGGTCAACGACCTGGTCAACGGCGCGGGCATGACCTACTGGCCGCGCCTCGCCGGCGAGACCGGGGCGACCGCGGGCGAGCTGACCCGGGCCAACTTCGTGGCCCGGGAGATCTTCGGCTCGCTCGACCTGCGCCGGGAGCTGATGACCTTCGACAACCAGCTCGACGCCGCGCTGCAGACCCGGATGCGCCTGGAGATGCGCACCCTCGTCGAGCGGGCCTCGCGCTGGCTGGTCAACAACCGCCGGCCACCGCTGGACAGCGCCGGCACGGTGGAACAGTTCTCGGCGCCGGTCCAGCGCACGATGGCGGAGCTGCCCGAGCTGATGATCGGCCGGGAGCTCGCGGCGTACGTCGCGCGCAAGGAGTCGCTGGAGGCCTCGGGTGTCCCGGAGGCGCTGGCGTCCCGGATCGCGGTCCTGCCGCCGGCGTACATGCTGCTCGGCGTCATGGAGGTCGCGAACCGCGAGGACGTCGACCCCGCTGTGGTCGCTCGGGTGCACTTCGCCCTCGGCGAGCGGCTGGGCCTGCCCGGGCTGGTGCAGCGCATCCTCGGGCTGCCGCGCGCGGACCGGTGGCAGACGATGGCGCGGGCGGCCCTGCGCGACGACCTGCACGCGGTCCACGCCCAGCTGACCGGACAGGTGCTGGCGCGGACGTCGGCCGACGACTCCGCGGAGGCGCGGATCGCCGCGTGGGAGGACGCCGAGTCGGTCGTCGTGCCCCGCGCGGTGGCGACGCTCGAGGAGATCTGCACGGACGACGCGGCCGACCTGGCGCGACTCTCGGTCGGGCTGCGGGTCGTGCGGGGACTGCTCGCCTCCGGCTGATCGCGCGACGGGGCCAACCTCGGAGGACGTTCGATGCATCAGAGGGGTGTGGACTTCGACGAGTTCTTCCGGGCGAGCTGGCCGCGTCTCTACCGGACGGCGTACGCCGTCGCCGGTGACGCGGCGTCGGCGGAGGACGCGCTCCAGGGTGCGTACATGAAGGCCTACGCCTCCTGGCGTCGGGTCAGCCGGGCCGAGCACCCGGAGGCCTACGTCCGCAGGATCGTCGTCAACGAGATCCTCGGCACCCGCCGCCTCGGCTGGTGGCAGCGCGAGCGACCCCACGCGGCGCCCGAGCCGCCAGGTCGGGTGGCGCCGCCGGACGTCGGGATCGTCCAGCACGATGCCGTGTGGAGCGCCGTGCAGGGTCTGCCGCCGCGGCAGCGCGCCGTGGTCGTGCTGCGCTACTACGAGGACCTCTCCGAGGAGCAGATCGCCGAGGTCCTCGGCTGCTCCCGCGGGACGGTCAAGTCCCAGGCCTCGGCCGCGCTCGCCAACCTGCGTCGCGACGCGGCCCACCTCTCGATCGGAGAACGCCCATGACCACCGACCTGCGCGAGCTGTTGCACGACGAGATCGACCGCGTCATCGCCCCGCCCGGCGACCTGGACGCCGTCCGGGCCGGAGGGCAGCGCCTGCGTCGACGTCGAGGTGCCGCTGCCGTCGCCGGCGCGGCCCTGGTCGTCGGTGCCGTCGTGGCGGGCTTCGCCGTCGGCGGGTCGACGGACCCGGGGTCCGAGCGCGGTGTCGACCCGGTCGGCAGGCTCGACTTCTCCCAGGGCCTGCGTGCGTACGCCGATCCGGGCGAGGTGATCCACCTGGGGGGACGCGAGTTCGGCGCGGCGCGGATGTCGTACCTGGACACCGACGCCGCGGCGACGCCGTACGGCGTGCTGTTCTACGACCGCGGGCGCCCGATGCTCCTCGAGGAGTCGGGGGTCAGCGTCGCCCTCGAGACCGACGTGGACGCCACCCGGAGCCACCCGACCGCCAAGGCCGACTCCCAGTCGCCCCTCGTCGCCTACGGCGTCACCCGGGACGGTCAGGCCGAGGCGGTCGTCCGCGACCTGTCGTCGGACGAGCAGGTCGGGCGTCTCGCGGTCCCGCAGGGGACGATCATCGACGCGCTGGACGCCGGTGTCGTGTTCCTCCGCACGGACGACGGGACGACCACGTGGGACCCGAGGACGGGCGAGACCCAGGACCTCGCCGGGCCGGAGACGCGCGTCGCCGACGTGCGCAACGGCGTCCTGCTGTACGACGGCCCCGCGCCCGACGGTCCGGCGGCTGCGGCGTACCGGCTGGTGAAGGGGACCGTCGACGCACAGCTCACCTTCGACGGCGGGCACGTCCTGGACTGATCCCCGGTCCTCGCCTCGACGACAGGAGGAGCGCCCCTGCGCCTCGACGTCCCGAAGGGCGTCCAGTTCTTCACCATCGACACCGACGGCTCCGTGCTCGCGGCGGTGCGCGGCTCGCGGCCGAAGGCGACCGTGTACGACTGCGAGCTCCCGTCGGGGTCGTGCGAGCGCCTGGGCACGATCGCCGGTCGCGGTGGCGACCCGGAGTTCATCGGCAACGACATGTGACCGTCGGTAGGCTGCCGGGCATGGACCTGGCCGGGGTGGCGGAGATCGCGCGCACGGCCGCTGGTGGCACGCACGGCGCTCGCCAGGCGGCCGAGGCCGCACTCGCCCGCATCGCCGACCGCGACCCTGACCTCAACGCCTTCTCGCGGGTGCTCGCCGAGGAGGCGCTGGCGGAGGCCGACGCCCGTGACGCCGCGCTCGCGGCGGGGCAGGCGCCCGGCCCGCTGCACGGCGTACCGATCGCCATCAAGGAGGAGATCGACGTCGCCGGCACGGTGACGACCTTCGGCGGCGAGGGCAACTCGACGCCCGTCGCCGACGACGCCGAGGTCGTACGACGGCTGCGGGCCGCGGGCGCCGTGGTCATCGGCAAGACGACGATGCCGGAGTTCGGCGCCTTCCCGTTCACGGAGTCGGTCTCGCGCGGCATCACCCGCAACCCGTGGGACCGGACCCGCACACCCGGCGGCTCCAGCGGCGGTACGGCGGTCGCCGTCGCCTCGGGCATGGTGCCGGTCGGCATCGGCGGCGACGGCGGTGGCTCCATCCGGATCCCCAGCGCGAGCTGCGGGCTCTTCGGGCTCAAGCCGCAACGCGGTCGGGTGACCACCGCGCCGCACCCGCACCTCTGGTTCGCGCTCGGCACCGCCGGCCCCCTGACTCGCTCCGTGCGCGACAGCGCGCTGGTCTACGACGCCATCCGCGGCAACGTCGAGGGCGACCTCTACACCGCGAGCGGGGACGAGCCCTTCGTCGACGCCGCCGAGCGGGAGCCCGGGCGGCTGCGGATCGGCTGGTCGGTCAAGCCGGTGTCGCTGGGGGTGAGGCCGGACCCCGTCCACGTGCGGGCCGTCGAGGACACCGCGCGGCTGCTCGCCGACCTCGGCCACGACGTACGACCCGTCGAGCCGCGGTACCCGGACCCGACCGCGGCGTTCGTCCCGCAGTTCTTCGCCGGCATCCGCGCCGAGGCCGCGCTCGTCGAGCACTACGACCGGCTCGAGCGCCGCACCCGCGAGACCTGCCGGCTCGGCTCGTGGGTCTCGCCCCGGGTGGTCGAGTGGGCACTCGGGCAGACCGAGAAGGTGTCGACCAAGGCCAACCGGGTCTTCCAGGACGTCGACGTCCTGCTGACGCCGGCGATCGCGCACCGGCCGCCCCCGGTCGGTCGGCTCGACGGTGGCGGCACGGTCCGCGCCTCGCTCCGGTCGATGCCGTCGATCGCGTACGCCGCGATCTGGAACGTTGCCGGCAACCCCGCCGCGTCGGTGCCCTGCGGGACCGCCGCCGACGGCCTGCCGGTCGCCGTCCAGCTCGTCGGCCGCACCGACGACGAGGCCACGCTCTTCTCGCTCGCCGCCCAGCTGGAGCGGGCCCGGCCCTGGCCGTTGGTGACACCGTGACGGCCACCGTCGCCTCGATCACGCTCGACTGTGCCGACGCCCTGGTGGTCGGCCGGTTCTGGTCGGAGGTGCTCGGCCGACCGCTCGACGACGGCGCCTCGAGCGACTTCGCGGCCATCGACTTCGCAGGTCGTCGCGACACGACGGGCTGGGCGGCGCTCGGGCCGGGCGACCAGCCGACCTGGCTCTTCGTGCGGGTGCCGGAGCCCAAGACCGCCAAGAACCGGCTGCACCTGGACCTCGCGGCGCCCGACGTCGAGGCGGAGGTCGCCCGCCTCGTCGGGCTCGGCGCGACCCGCGTCGCAGACACCGACGAGTTCGGCTACACCTGGACCGTGATGGCCGACCCCGAGGGCAACGAGTTCTGCGTGGCTACAGCAACATCGACACCGCCGCGCTGACGCCGACCACCACGATCAGGCCACGCAGGACGGTCGGGTTGAGCCGGCGGCCGACCCGCGCGCCGACGTACCCACCGACCACCGAGCCCGCCGCGAGCAGCGCGACGGCGGTCCAGTCGAGCTCCGCGACCGCGATGAAGATGACGCTCGCGACCAGGTTGCTGGCGAGGATCGCCAGCGTCTTGAGGGCGTTGAGGATCCGGAACTCGAGGTTCGACCCGAAGCCGAGCACCGCCATCATCATCACGCCGGAACCGGCGCCGAAGTAGCCGCCGTACACGCCGACGAGGGTGGAGAAGAACGTCGTGGTGGGGGAGAGCCGGGTGCGCTCGTGGGGTGCCTCGGCGGCCGTCTTCCGCAGCCAGCCGCTGATCCGGGGCTGGGCCCCCACGAGCAGGCAGGTGCCGAGGATCAGCCACGGGACGACCGCCTCGAACACCCCGGGCGGCAGCGCGAGCAGCAGCACGGCGCCGCCGACCGCCCCGAGGGCGCAGGTGCCGATGATCGTGGCCGTGACGACGGGGTGCTCCCGGAGTTCCGCGCGGTAGCCGATCGAACCGGTGATCGCGCCCGGGGTGAGCCCGACCGTGTTGGAGGCGTTGGCCACGACCGGCGGGAGCCCGACGGCCAGCAGGATCGGGAAGCTGAGCAGCGACGCGACCCCGACCGTGGAGGTCATGATCCCCGCTCCGAGGCCCGCCCCGAGGACGGCGAGGTGTTCCAGGCCGGTCACCGGGTAACCGTAGACGAAGCCGCTCGTGTGAGCGGGGTCACTCGGGACCCCTGCGCGCGGCCGTGAAGGGATGGCCCGCATGGGACCGGAATGGGTAGCGATCATCGCGCTCGTCGCACTGTTCGTCATCGGCACGGTGCTGCCGATCAACATGGGAGCGTTGGCGTACGTCGCTGCGTGGTTGGTCGGCATGTACTCGCTGAACCTCGATGAGAAGGAGATCCTCGCCGGTGTCAGCGGTGACCTGATCCTGACCTTGATCGGGGTGACCTACCTCTTCGCGATCGCGCGCAACAACGGCACCGTCGACCTGATCGTGCAAGGGGCGGTGCGCGGTGTCGGTGGCCGGGTCGCGCTGATCCCGTGGGTGATGTTCGCGGTGACCGCGGTGCTGACCGCGATCGGTGCGGTCAGCCCGGCCGCGTGCGCGATC
Source organism: Nocardioides sp. Root1257 (assembly GCF_001425175.1). Classification (GTDB taxonomy): domain Bacteria; phylum Actinomycetota; class Actinomycetes; order Propionibacteriales; family Nocardioidaceae; genus Nocardioides. The sequence goes on from NZ_LMDV01000008.1 coordinate 1,106,280, forward strand.
ATCGGCCCGATCGCGCTGGGCTTCGCCGGGCGCTACGGCATCAGCCCACTGATGATGGGCATGCTCGTCGTGCACGGCGCCCAGGCCGGCGGGTTCTCGCCGATCAGCATCTACGGCACGATCACCAACTCGGTGATGCGCGAGAACGACCTGCCCAACAGCGAGCTCACGATCTTCCTGTCCAGCCTGGTGATCAACACGATCATGGCGGCGATCCTCTTCTTCGTGCTCGGCGGCCGGCGCCTGTGGTCGCTGCGGATCGACCCGTCGGAGGAGGAGCCCGAGGGCAGTGGCCCGGGTGGCTCCGGGGGAGGGACGGCCGTCGCCACCCGGACCGTCGTCACCCGCGACCAGGTGCTGACGTTGATCGCGTTCGTCGGGGTCGCCGTCGTCGCGCTGGCCTTCGACAAGAACATCGGCTTCGTCGCGATCACCGCGGCGGTCATCCTCTCGATGCTCGCGCCGGAGCAGAACAAGGACACGGTCAAGCAGATCGCCTGGCCGACCGTCCTGCTGGTCGCCGGCGTCAGCACCTACGCGACGATCCTCGAGACCGCCGGGTCGCCGGAGTTCGTCGGCAACTGGGCCGCCGGCCTCGGCACGGCCGTCCTCGGCGCGCTGATCCTCTGCTACGTGGGCGGCGTCGTCTCGGCGTTCGCGTCGTCGACGGCACTGCTCCCGGTGATCATCCCGATCGCGATCCCGCTGATCGCCGACGGCGGCGTCAGCGCCGGGCTCTTCGTGGCCGCGCTCGCGGTGTCCTCGACGATCGTCGACGTCAGCCCGTTCTCGACCAACGGCGCGCTCATGCTCGCGAACCGCCCGGACTCGATCGGCGAGCAGACCTACTACAAGCAGATCCTCACCTACAGCGTGATCGTCGTGCTGGTCGGACCGCTGCTGGTGTGGACGGCGCTGGTGCTGCCGGGCTGGTGATCAGGCGATCGCGACCAGGTGGGCGATCACGACCGGTGCCACCGCCTTGGACCTGATGATGTGGGACTGTCCGGGAAGAACGTGCAGCTCGCCGTCGGGTACGGCGGCGGCCAGGGCCGCCTGCCCGTTGCGCATGTAGGTGGGGCTCTTGCCGCCGGTGAGCGCCAGGGTCGGGCAGCGGACCCCGTCGTAGTAGCCGGTCGGCAGGGGCTCGCCCTGCTCGAACGGCACCACCATCGACAGGTCGTGGGGGAGCGTGTGGGCGACGGCGGTCAGCTTCCGCCACACGGGGAGCAGGCGCGTCACGGCGACCACGGGGCCCGGTGCGCCGACGGTCCTCATGAACAGCCGCACCGCGTCGCCGCGACGGTCGTCGTCGACCATCGCCTGCAGCTGGTCCGGCAGGTCGAGGTCGTTGGGGGCATGGGTGTCGTCGATGATGAGCGGCACCTCGTAGGTGATGAGCCGGTCGATCGCGACGTCCCGACGAGCGGCCTCGAGGGCGAGCGCACCTCCCGACGAGGAGCCGAAGACGTGGGCGTGGCCGCCCGCGGCCGCGATGACGGCGGCGAGGTCCTCGACCTCGCGCTCCACGTCGTACGCCGTGGCGCCGGCGTCGCTCTCCCCGCGACCGCGTCGGTCGTAGACGTGCACGGTGAAGGAGTCCTGGAGCGCCTCGGCGAGGTCGCGGGACGGCCCCATCGTGCGGCTGCAGAGCGCGCCGTCGACGACGACGAGGGCCGGGCCGGCGCCGCGGGTCTCGTACGCGATGCGGGTGCCGTCCGCGGAGACGGCGTACTGCGTGGTGGTCATGAGCTCTCCTCGGCGCGCCTGCTGAGCAGCGCGCGCTCGTCGTCGTTGCGGGTCAGGGCGGCGGCCTCGCGGAACGCCGCGGCCGCCTCGGTGCTGCGTCCGGCGCGTGCGAGCAGGTCGGCACGGACGGCGATCGTCAGGTGCGAGCCCGCGAGTGCGGGGTGGTCCCGGACCGCGTCGATGATCGCCAGGCCGGCAGCGGCGCCGTGGGCGCGGCCGTGCGCGACCGCGCGGTTCACCTCCACCACCGGTCCGGGGGCGGCGACGGCGAGGATGTCGTACAGGCGCGCGATCTCCGCCCAGTCGGTGTCCTCCGGCCGGCGGGCGCGGGCGTGGCAGGCGGCGATGGACGCCTGGAGGACGTAGGTGCCGACGGGGTGCCCGGCGAGCCCGAGCCGCTCCGCCTGCGCGAGGGCCGCCTGGCCGCGTCGGACCAGCAGCTGGTCCCACCGGCGGCGGTCCTGGTCCTCGAGCAGGACCGGTCGGCCGTCGGTGTCCTGCCGGGCCGCCAGCCGGGAGCCCTGGAGCTCGAGCAGCGCCTGGAGGCCGTGGACCTCGGGGTCGTCGGGCACCAGGCCGGCGAGGATCCGGGCCAGCCGCATCGCCTCCAGGCACAGGTCGGGCCGGGTCCAGTCCGGGCCGCTGCTCGCGGCGTACCCCTCGTTGAAGATCAGGTAGACGACGGCCATCACGTCGGCGACACGCGCCCGGCGCTCGGACCCGGTCGGCATCTCGAGGGTGGCGCCGGCATCGGCGAGCTGCCGCTTCGCCCGGGAGATGCGCTGCCCCATGGTCGCGTCCTTGACCAGGTAGGCGCGGGCGATCTCCGGGGTGGTGAGACCTCCGACGAGACGCAGCGTCAGGGCGGTCCGAGACTCGGGCGCGAGCACCGGGTGGCAGCTGAGGAAGGCGAGCCGCAGCACGTCGTCCTCGATGAAGTCCGGCTCGGGCATCTCCTCCCCCTCTCCGTGGATCGCGAGGTCGTGCGCGAGCTCCGTCGTACGCCGGCGCAGGGTGTCGTTGCGGCGGAACGCGTCGATCGCCCGCCGCTTGGCGACCGCCATCAGCCAGGCGCCCGGGTTGCTCGGGACGCCCGCGTCGGGCCACTGCTCGAGGGCGGCGACGAGGGCGTCCTGGGCGAGGTCCTCCGCGAGGTCGAGGTCGCGGGTGATCCGGGTCAGGGCGGCGACGAGCCGGACCGACTCGTGCCGCCAGACCGCGGTGATGGCCTCCTGCGTGGGCTGGTCGCTCACCGCCTAGTTGTCCGGGCCCCAGATCGGCCGGACCTCGACGGCACCGTTCCAGCCCGGCCAGTGCTGCTGGTGCAGCTCGAGCACGCGGCGCGCACCTTCGACGGCCTCCTCCTGGGTCCGGGCCTCGACGATCGAGAAGCCGCCGACGATCTCCTTCGCCTCGGCGTACGGCCCGTCGGTCGTGGTGATCGCCCCCTCGGTCAGCCGGAGCTCCACGACCTGCTCACCCCCGCCCAGCCCGCCGGCCAGGATCATCGAGCCGTCGGCGAACGCCCGGCCCATCTCGGCGTCCATCGCCTCGAACAGCGCCGGCGGCGCCTCGCCCACGTCCGGGGCCATCTTCACGAACACCATGTAGCGCATCTGGTTCTCCTGGGGGTCTCGGTGCTGCTGTCACCCACACGTCGGTCGAACTCTTCCGGTTTCGACACCGACGTGCCACCGATCTCATCGGTGGTCGTCGGTCGCTCCGGTGGTTGAGGAAGGCGCGGACGCCGCTCTGGTGGTTGTGGAAGGCGCGGACGCCGCTCCGGTGGTTGAGGAGGCGCGCTAGCGCCGTCTCGAAACCCCCGAAGCCGAGGCAGGGCGGCGACCTCGGCTTGCGGGTCCGTCGTGGCTTGCTCGCCGACAGGCTGGCTACGCGGGCACGGCGGGCTCGGGTCGGCGTCGTTTCCCGGCCTGCGGGTGGCCTGCGGGTGGCCTTCGGTGGGCGTCAGCGAACAGCGGGGAAGATCTGGTGCACCAGGTGGATCAGACCTTCCCTGCAACCCGCGATCGGTGGTTGAGGTGCGGGCGGAGCGAGCCTGAAGCCATCCCACCGACAACCCGAACCGGTGCCCGAAGATAGATGATAAAAGTTCCCAGACCCCTGTGAATATGGGGGTTCTGAGCCTCTCAGTGTCGGTGGTGCCTGGGAGAATTCTTCTCATGACAGCCCAGACCACACCCCGACACCAGGTCACGGTGGCGACCGCGCGGATGCGCGACCTTGCCACCGGCCTGGCCTCCGCGTCGGTGTGGTCGATGGACCCCGTCGAGACCGCGACCACCCTGGTCGAGCTCACCAGGCTCGAGGCCCAGGTGGCCGAGCTGAAGGCCCGGGTCGCGATGCACGCCGACGAGATCGAGGTCGGTGACACCGCCGGTGCGACCAGTACGGCGAACTGGCTCGCGCACGCCACGAAGCAGACCCGCCCGGCGGCACACCGAGCCGTGCGGTTCGGCTATCAGCTCGACACCCACCCGATGGTCCGTGAAGCACTTGCGGCGGGTCAGGTGTTGGCCGACCAGGCCCACGTGATCATCGACGCCGTCACCAAGCTCCCCGACGACCTCGACCCCGACCTCGTCACCCGGGCCGAGACACACCTCGTCGAGCAGGCACAGGACCACGACGCACGAGCGCTGCGGATCCTCGGCCGCCGGCTCCTCGACGTCATCGACCCCGCCGCTGCCGACGCCCACGAAGCCCGCCTCCTCGAGAAGGAAGAGCAAGAAGCCGCCAAGGCCTGTCGGCTCACGATGGTCGACGACGGCCACGGCAAGGTGCACGGCAGGTTCACCCTCCCGACCCTGGCCGGCGCCCGGCTCAAGAAGATGCTCCTCGCCCTGGCCGCCCCCAAGCACCAGGCCGCGACGCACGGCCCCGGGGTGGAGCGCCGCCCCGGCCCCGAGCGGATGGGCCGCGCGTTCGCCGAGCTCATCGACCGGATCCCCGCCGCCGTGCTGCCCCAGGTCGGCGGCACCGACGCCACCATCGTGGTCACCCTGTCCTACGAGTCACTGATCGGGCAGATCGAGCAGGCCGGGATCCTCGACACCGGCGAACACATCTCACCAGGTGCCGCCCGCAGGCTCGCGTGCACCGCCCGGATCATCCCCGCCGTCCTCGGCAGCCAGTCCGAGGTCCTCGACCTCGGCCGGTCCCGCCGGTTCCACTCGAAGGCCCAACGGATCGCGCTCGCCCACCGCGACGGCGGCTGCACTGCCCAGGGATGTGACTGGCCACCCGGCCTCTGCCACGCCCACCACGACCCACCCTGGTCACAAGGCGGCACGACCAACCTCGACCACGCCCGACTCCTCTGCCCCCGACACCACGCCATCGCGCACCGCCAGATCGAGTTCCACCTACGGACGTAGGCGCGGAGTGGTGAGGTCGCCGGACGCCGTGCCCGATCGGCCCGTCCGCGCGACCAGGCCCGGAGCTGAGCTCGATCGTCGTACGATGTGCGAGCATCGCGGGGGAGCATGGAGCTCTGTCGTCTTCTTGGGAGATCGCTGCTTCATGTCACGCACACGGGTCTTGTCCCGGCCTATCGTCTTGCTGCTGGCTCTGTCTCTGGCACTGGTCGGACTGGGCGGCACGAGCGTCAGTGCTTCGGCGGTCACAGCCAGGCACATCACCGGCACGGTCACCGGTACCGACGGCGTGCCGCTGGGCAACATCACAGTGATCGCCAGCTTCTTCTGTAGCTGTGAGGGCTTCGGCCCCGGCCCCGCCACGCAGACCGCAGACGACGGCACCTACGACCTCTACGTCGCAGCCAGTGACGACTCCCTCACGCAGGACACCGCCTTCGTGAGCTTCGAGGATCCCACGGGGGTCTACGCCACCGAGTTCTACAACAACGCCGTCTCCGTGTGGGGGTCGTACGGCATCGGGCCGCAGGGGGCGAGCGGGGTCGACGTCCGTCTCGAGCTCAGTGGTCACATCGCAGGCACCGTGGCCGAGGCCGACGGGACCCCCATCGCCGGGGCATCGGTCACCGTCGACTTCGCTGACCCCAACGACTCTGGCTGGCTTGACACGCGGGTGCGCACCAAGACCGCCGAAGACGGCAGCTACGACGTGTCCAGACTGCCGGCCAGCACCTACTCCCTCACGATCACCTCGCCGTACGGGACTGTGGAGTACCCGAAGCTCGTCGTCGCCGCCGGGACCACCGTTCGGAGGAACGTCCGATTCCCGTACGCCCAGCAGGTCGACAACCGGAGACGACCCAGGATCGTCGGCAAGGCGAAGGTCGGTCACAAGGTCACCGCGAAGCCAGGTGCGTGGAATCCCTCGCGCGTGACGCTGAGGTACCGGTGGGTGGTCGGCGGAAGACCAGTCGCCCGGGCGACGCATGCTTCCTACCGGCTCAGGGCTGCTGACGTCGGCAAGAGACTTCGGGTCCGGGTCACTGCCTCCGCACCCAAGTTCAGGAGCCGCACGGTGACGTCCGAGGCTCGGACGATCCGAGCCAAGCACTCATCGCCACGCACGCGCCGCTGACCAACGCAGCCCCGCGCGCTCAGCTGGCCTTCTTCGCCGCGGCCTTCTTGACGGGCGCCTTCTTCGCGGCCTTCTTGGCCGGCGTCTTCTTGGCCGCCGACTTCTTCGTCGCGGTCTTCTTGGCGGGCTTCTCCTCGGACGACGGCTCGCCCCGGGCGGTCTTGGCGGCGTCGACGGAGCGCTGCAGCGCGGCGAGCAGGTCGACGACCTCGCCGGAGGACTTGGTGGAGGTCTCGGTGCGCTTGACCTCGCCGCCCTCGATCTTGGCCTTGACCAGCGCCTCGACGGCTCCGGCGTAGTCGTCCTCGAACTCGGAGGCGTCGAAGTCGCCGGCGAGGGTCTCGACGAGCATGTTGGCCATCTTGACCTCGGCCGGCTTGACCTCGCCGGTCTCGACGGAGAAGTCGGGGACGCGGACCTCGTCGGGCCACATCATCGTCTGCAGCACGATCACGTCGTCCTTGACCCGCAGCACGCCGACCGTCGTGCGTTGCCGCAGGGCGACGGTCACGACCGCCATCCGGTCGGCGTCCAGGAGCGCCTGGCGGAGCAGGGCGTAGGGCTTGGCGCCGGTGTTCTCGGGCTCGAGGTAGTAGGACTTCTCGAAGAGCATCGGGTCGATCTGGTCGGACGGCACGAACTTCTCGACCGAGATCTCCCGCGACGACGTCGACGGCAGCTCGGCCATGTCGTCGTCGGTGAGGATGACCATCTCGCCGTCCTCGGTCTCGTAGCCCTTGGCGATGTCGGCGTACGCGACCTCCTCGCCGTCGATCGAGCAGACCCGCTGGTACTTGATCCGGCCGCCGTCCTTCGCGTGCACCTGCCGGAAGGACACGTCGTGCGACTCGGTCGCGGCGTACAGCTTCACGGGCACGCTGACCAGCCCGAACGACACGGCGCCCTTCCAGATTGCTCGCATAGTGCTCAGTATGACCGGCGGGACCGACGCCACTCATCGAACGCCTCGCGCGAGGTCCGCGTCGGGGTGTAGCCGAAGACCTCCTTGAGGCGGGTGTTGTCGAGCACCGGGCGGTACTGGAGGAACATCGTCTGCTCCGGCCCGTACGGCGTCAGGCCGAGCCGCGAGCCGACCGCGAGCGCGGCGCGCAGCACCGGCTCGGGGATCGTCAGCACCGGCTTGTCGAGCAGCGCGGCGATCTCGGTGATCGTCAGCGCGCCGTCGCCGGCGACGTTGAAGACGCCGGTGACCGGCCCCGTCACCGCCTGCTGGATCACGTCGACGACGTCGGTGTCCCAGATGAACACGAACGGGGACTCCGAGCCGCGGATCCTGAGCAGCCGCTTGCGCTCGAACAGCGCGGTGATCTGGTTGTCGACGGACGTCCCGAGGATGGTGCCGATCCGGAGCACCACCTGCTCGAGGGACGGGTACGACGGGAGCATCTCCTCGACCAGCCGCTTGTGGTGGCTGTAGGCGAACGCCTCGTTGCCCCGCACGGGCTGGTCCTCGGTGATCCACGCCGGGTTGTCCGGGTGGTAGCCGTACGCCGCGCCGCTCGACGACACCACCACCCGGCGTACGCCGTGCTCGACGCACGCGTCGAGGACGTGCCGGGTGCCGGTGACGTCGACGGCGTACTCCAGCTCGCGGGTGGAGTCCGGCCCCGGCGTCACGATCGACGCCAGGTGCACGACCACCTCCGGCCGGACCGCCCCGATGACGGCGGTGACCGCAGCCGAGGACGTCACGTCCATGACGACGGACGGCGGGCGCAGGTCGGCACTCACGACGTCGTGACCGGCGGCCGTCAGGCCCGCGACGACGGAGCGGCCGAGGAAGCCGCCCCCTCCGGTGACCAGGACCTTCATGCCGCCACCACCTCCGCCGTGCGCCGCTTCCACAGGCCCGCCACGACCAGGCCGGCCAGGATGTCGTAGAGGCCCCACCAGGCCGCCACCAGCGCCATCCCGCCGAGACCGTCGAAGTAGGCGAAGACCAGCACCAGCCCGAGGCCGGTGTTGCGGACGCTGACCTCGAACGTCATGGCCTTGCGGCTCCGGCTGGGCAGCCCGGTGGCGCGAGCCACGCCGTAGCCGAGGCCGAGGGCCATGAGGTGCTGGATGAAGACGGCGAGCAGCACGAGGGTGATGTAGTTCGTGAAGATGTCCCAGTTGCCGATGAACGCCAGCACGATGATCAGCAGCAGCAGGACGAAGGAGACCGGTCCGACGATCTTGTGGGCGCGGTGGGCGAACCGCGGCCAGAGCCGGTTGATGGTGACGCCCGCGACGAACGGCAGCCCGATCACCAGGGCGATCTCGACGAACGTCTTCACCGGGTCCAGGTCGACGTCGCGGAGCAGGTCGTCGCCGGCGGGGGACAGCCCGGCCCAGAACGCGAAGTTGATCGGCAGCATGACGATCGTCAGCAGGTTGCTGATCGCGGTCATCGACACCGACAGCGCCACGTCGCCGCCGGCCCGGTGGGTGAGGATGTTGGAGACGTTCCCGGGTGGGCAGCAGGCGACCAGGATCATGCCGAGCGCGATCGAGCCACGGACGTCGAGCACGATCGTCAGGAGCAGCGTCAGCGCCGGCAGCAGCAGGAACTGCGCCACTATGCCGACCAGGATCGGGAAGGGCCGCCGCACGACGGCGGTGAAGTCCGAGATCTCGATGTCCAGCGCGATGCCGAAGAGGATCGTCGCGATCACGATCTTCAGCACCGTCTGGGCGCCCGAGCTGAAGTCGATGCTGATGTGGTCGATGTCGGTCGTCAGTGCAGTCACCAGGGGCAGGAGCATCAGCGGAGCCTCTCGATCTCGGTGCGCACCGCGGAGCGGTAGGCGTCCTTGTTGACGTAGTAGGACATCCGCTCCAGCCCGAGGTAGTGATATCCGCCCGAGAGGTCAGGGCGAGGGCCGGCGACCCGGTCCTCGAGGGCGCGCGCCGCGCCCGGGTCCGTCGACCTGGCTCGCAGGTACGACGCCACCAGCTCGGCCTGCTCGTAGCGCCCCTGCCAGCCGATCCCGGACGCCTCGATCATGCCGAGCACGAAGAGGTTCGGGTCCTCCTGCGTGAAGATGTTCAGGTAGAGGTCCGGCGCGCTCCCGTGTCCCGCCCAGCGCAGCAGCTCCGGGCTCAGGAACGGGTAGTGCAGGTGGTAGCCGGTGGCCAGCAGGATCACGTCGTACGCCGTCCGCGAGCCGTCGGCGAAGACGACCCCGTCGCCGTCGAACCGGTCGATGTCGGGCCGCACGCTGAGGTCGCCGTGGCCGAGGTGGTGGAGCACGAGAGAGTTCACGATCGGGTGCGACTCGTAGATCTTGTAGTCGGGCTTCGGGAAGCCGAACCGCACCGGGTCGCCGGTGAACATCTTGAGCACCCGCGAGTCGATCGCCTGCTTGATCCTGGGCGGCAGCGGCTTGCCCTGGTTGAGGGTGTCGGAGGGCTTGCCGAAGAGGTACTTGGGCACGAAGTAGTAGCCGCGCCGCACCGACATGTCGACCGAGGCCGCGTGGTGCACGGCGTCGACGGCGATGTCGCAGCCGGAGTTGCCGGCGCCGATGATCAGCACCCGCTTGCCCGTGAAGACGGACGGCGACTTGTACGCGCTCGTGTGCAGGACCTCGCCGTCGAAGCTGCCCGCGAACGTCGGCACCGAGGGCTCGCTCAAGGTCCCGTTGGCCGCGATCACGCCCGCGTGACGGCGCTCCGTGCGGCCCCCCGGTCCCTCGCTGACGACGAGCCAGCCGCCGTCGCCCGACGGCCGCGCCGACACCACCTCGGTGCCGAAGCGGAACCCGTCGGCCAGGGAGTACGTCGACGCGAAGTCGCGGAAGTAGCCGAGCAGGTCGCGGTGCGAGGGGTAGTCCGCCACCTCGTCGCGCATCGGGAACTCGCTGAACTCCGTGGTCCGCTTCGACGAGATCAGGTGGGCCGACTCGTAGACGGTGCTCCGCGGCCCGCCGATGTCCCACAGCCCGCCGACGCCCGACGCCAGCTCGTAGCCCGACCAGGGGATGCCGGCGCGCTGGAGGTTGCGCGCCGCGGCGAGGCCGGACGGGCCGGCGCCGATCACGGCGTACGACTCCTGATTGTCGAGCGGGTCGGTCGAGTTCACGGAAGGCATGATGTCGCCATGCGTCCGATGCTGGCTACCCGGGGCACCCACGTGCCCGACGGCGAGGCGTGGACGCACGAGGTGAAGTGGGACGGCGTCCGGGCCCTCACCGACGTGCGGGACGGCGTCGTCCGGATGACCAGTCGCAACGAGAACAACATCACCGTGGCCTGGCCGGAGCTGTCCGCCAGCCCGCTCGGCGAGCGCGACCTGCTCGTCGACGGCGAGATCATCGCGCTCAACGAGCGCGGCCTGCCCGACTTCCGCACCCTGCAGGAGCGGATGCACGTCCGCAACGCGAAGACGATCGCCCGGCTCGCGGACGCCGTCCCCGCGATCTACATGGTCTTCGACCTGCTCCGCCTCGACGGCACCGACCTGACGGGGGAGCCGCTGGAGCGCCGGCGCGAGCTCCTGACGGGGCTCGGTCTCGACGGCTCGTGGCAGGTCCCCGCGCCGTACGACGACGGCGGGATGCTCTTCGACGCGACCCTCCAGCAGGGGCTCGAGGGCATCGTCAGCAAGCGCCGCGCGTCGACGTACCGCCCGGGGGAGCGCAGCCCGCACTGGCTGAAGTTCGCGCACCGCCACCGACTGTCCTACGTCGTGGGCGGCTGGCGCCCGCAGGAGGGCACCACCGACCGGCTCGCCGCGCTGCTCGTGGGGGAGCCGACGCCCGACGGGCTGGTCTACCGGGGCCGCGTGGGCAGCGGGATCGGGCCGAAGCAGGGGGCGGTGCTGTCCGAGCTGGTGACCGCCCTCGGTCGCACCGACAGCCCGTTCGCCGACGAGGTCCCTCGGATCGACGCCCAGGGCACCCGCTGGCTGGAGCCGGTGCTCGTCGTGGACATCGACACGCACGGTCGTGGGTATGACCGGTTGCGACAGCCCTCGTTCCAGGGGGTTCGTGCCGACCTCGCTCCGGAGGACCTGCTGTGAAGACCCGGTTGCTGGCCCTGCTCGCCCTGCTCGTCGGACTGACGGCCGTCTCCGCGCCACCTCCGGCCGACGCGGCCCCGACGGTGCGGCTGGACGGCGTGACCGTGCGCCTCCAGGACGGCACCCGCCAGGTCGTCACGGTCAACCGCACCAGCGGCCACTACGCCCGGGTGACGCTCTGGGGCTACAGCGACGGCCGCTGGCAGCAGCGGCTGCAGGCGACCGACGGCCGCATCGGGTACGGCGGCCTGGTCGCCGCCCGGCACCGCAGGCAGGGCACCGGCACCACGCCCCTCGGCACCTTCGGGCTCCCTTCGGCGTTCGGCATGCACGCCCGGAGCTCCGCCTGGGCGCTGCCCTACCGCCAGGTCCGCCGCGGCGACTTCTGGGTCGAGGACAACGCCTCGCGCTACTACAACCGCTTCCGGAACCAGAGCCAGGGCGGGTTCCGCTGGTGGCTGCCGTCGAGCGACCCGAACGCGTCCGAGCGGCTCACGGACTACCGCACGCAGTACGAGTGGTCGATCCTGGTCGACTTCAACCGCGGTCAGGTGCGCCACCGCGGCGCCGGCATCTTCCTGCACGTCAACGGCTCGGGCGCCACGGCGGGCTGCGTCAGCGCGCCGAGGTGGTTCATCAGGTCGCTGATGTCCCGGCTCGACCCCGACCACCGCCCGCTGATCGCGATCGGCCGCTGAATGGCACCGCAGCCGGAGAAGGAGGAGATCCGGGTCGACGTGGAGGGCCGCACCCTCACGATCAGCAACCTGCACAAGGTGCTCTACCCGCGCACCGGCTTCACCAAGGGCGAGGTGCTCAACTACTACGCCCAGGTCTCGCCGGTGCTGCTGCCGCTCCTCAAGGACCGCTGCGTGACCCGGATCCGCTGGCCGCACGGCGTCCAGGAGGGGAGCTTCTTCGAGAAGAACACCCCCGCCGGCACGCCGTCCTGGGTGCGCACCGCGAAGGTGCCCACCACCGGCTCCCGTGCGCAGTCCACGAGTGACACCCTCGTCTTCCCGATCGTCGACGACCTCGCCACCCTCACCTGGCTGGCCAACCTCGCCGCGCTGGAGCTGCACGTCCACCAGTGGACCGTCGGTCGCAACGGCCGGCCCCGCAACGCCGACCGGCTCGTCATCGACCTCGACCCGGGTGAGCCGGCCGGCCTGCACGAGTGCTGCCAGGTCGCGCTGCTGGTGCGCGACAAGCTCGCCGAGCGCGGCCTCGCCACCCGGCCGGTGACCAGCGGGAGCAAGGGCCTGCACCTCTACGCCGACCTGCCGAAGCGACTGCCCTCCGACGAGTCCACGGCGCTGGCGAAGGAGGTCGCCGAGGAGCTCCAGGGCGAGCACTCCACGCTCGTCACCGCGACGATGACGAAGGCGCGTCGCGGCGGCAAGGTCTTCCTCGACTGGTCGCAGAACGCCGGCTCGAAGACCACGATCTCGCCGTACTCCCTGCGCGGGCGCGAACGTCCGGCAGTGGCGACACCGGTCACGTGGGCCGAGGTGGAGTCAGGCGCCGAGGACCCCTTCGGGCTGGAGCAGTTCTCGCCGGAGCAGGTCCTCGCCCGGGTCGCCGAGCTCGGGGACGTGTTCACCGCCCCCGAGTGACCGCGACGACCGGCGCCTGGCGGTAGCCGACTTCTGTTACCAAACGGTGGGTCCGGTGTTGACCGGTCGTGGAGGCGCGGGTCCTAGCGTTCTCGTCAGGATCACACCACCAGCCGGGAGACACCATGACGATCGCCACCACCGCGCCGAGCCGGGTCTCGGCCGCGCAGGCGAAGCGGTTCATCATCCCGGTCGCCGTCATCGCGGGGCTCGCGCTGCTGGCATCGGTGGCCGGGATCCCGTGGACGGGTGCCAGCGAGGCGGCGACGGGGATCCGCCTCCAGGCAGAGCCCGGGCAGGGCGCCACCCTCACCATCAGCAAGATCGAGCCCGGTGACTCGGCGACCAGGACCGTGACGATCCGCAACTCCAGCACGACCGAGTCGCGGCTCTCGTTCGAGGAGAACGCCGACCCGGCCACCTTCGCCGGCGGCGCGCTCGAGCTGAAGATCCAGCAGGACGGGCACACCGTCTACGACGGTGCGTTCGGCGAGATGAACGACGTGACGCAGGACGTCGGCAACCTCGCCCCGGGCGGGTCCAGCACGTTCACGTTCACGGTGTCACTGCCCGATGACGCGCCGTACGCGAACCAGGGGGCACCGGCGGTCGCGACCTACACGTGGGTCAACACCGACGCCCCGGAGGAGTGATCCTCCGCAGCACCCACAACTGAAGACCTGGTCTGACGACCGCCACCCGCGTCTCTGGGGGGAACGCGGACGGTCATCGTCGGACCACGACACGGGCGGGGAGGCCCGGCGCGATCTGGGGGGACGCGTCGGGGCTGTCCGCTCCGAGGACGGACCTGTCGGTCCAGCGCTGTTTGGGGGGGAGCGCCGGACCGGCAGGTCCACCCCCTTTTCCCCGACCTCTCGGAGAGCAGCACCTATGGAGATCGAGACCGCAGCCCGCCTCCCGGCGTCGACGCCGTGGGGGCGCTTGGCGCTGTCCGTGGTGCTGCTCGGTCCGGTCACGCTGCTCGTGCTGCTCCCGATCGGTCTCGGCCTCGAGCGCTACGTGATGACCGGCAGCTCCATGGAGGGCAGCATCGGCCGCGGGTCGATCGCGTTCGAGCGGGTCGTGCCGGTCAGCGACCTCCGCGTCGGCGACGTCGTCACCTACCCGCAGCCCGGCGAGACCGACCCGGACCTCGTCACCCACCGGATCGTGGCCATCGAGCGGGACGGACTTCGTACCCAGGGCGACGCCCTGGCCGCGCCCGATCCGTGGGTGCTGCACCCGGACGCTCCGACGATGTCGCGGGTCGAGTTCGCGGTGCCGTGGGTCGGCTGGGCCTACCTGTTCCTCGCCCACCCGGAGGGCTGGCTGCTGATCACGGTGTCGGCCGCGGTGCTCCTGCTGCTGCTCTCGGGGCGGCTCCGGCGGGCTCCGGCGACCCGGCGCGATGCGGTGCAGACTGCGGAGGCGAGCCGGTCCGTACCAGATCCGCAGGACGCGCCCGGCCCCGGGCGAGCGGTCCGGACGCGTGAGGCGAAACGATGAACAGTGCGCTCGACCACGACACCCGTGGCCCTATGCTCGCTCCCATGGCGCAACGGGTCCTGGTGGTGGAGGACGAGGAGGACATCGCTTTTCCTCTCGTTCGCACACTGGAACGTGAGGGGTACGACGTCGAGTGGGTGGAGAGCGGCCAGAAGGCTCTCGACACGCTCGCCTCGCTCCCCGAGCTCGTGATCCTCGACCTCGGTCTTCCGGACATCGACGGGCTCGAGGTCTGTCGACGGGCCCGCGAAGCCGGCTACACGGGGGCGATCATGATCGTCACCGCCCGTGCCGGCGAGCTCGACCGGGTGGTCGGCCTCGACTACGGGGCCGACGACTACCTGGCCAAGCCCTTCGGCCTGGCCGAGCTGCAGGCGCGCGTGCGCGCCCTGTTGCGCCGTACCTCCTCACCGCAGGCCGCGGCCGTCGACGAGGCGTCCCCCGACGGGGTGCGCATCGACGTCGATGCTCGGCGGGTCTACGCCGGCACCGAGGAGGTCCCGCTCACCGGCAAGGAGTTCGAGGTCCTCTCGATCCTCGCCGCCAACCGGGACAAGGTGGTCTCCCGCGGTCGGCTGATGGCCGACGTGTGGGACGAGAACTGGTACGGCTCGACCAAGACGCTCGACGTCACCATCGGTCGGCTCCGCCAGAAGCTCGAGTCTGTAGGCGTGACCGATCGCGTGGTGGCCGTTCGAGGTGTGGGTTTCCGCCTCGAGGGCGGCCCCGCGGATGCGTGAACGCCTCACCGCTGCCTTCATCGTCCTGAGCATCGTCCTCCTGCTGGGGGCCGGGCTGGTGCGCACCTACGTCCTCCAGGACCTGATCCGCGAGCAGGTCGCCGGCCAGCTCGACCAGGAGGCCGACCTGGTCGCGGCGATCGTCGCGGACCGGCAGTCCTCCGGGGGCACCGTCGACGAGGAGTTCCTGAAGTCCCTGGTCGGCCCCAAGGACCAGCTGACGTACGACGCCGGCCCGGGCGACGACGACACCCTGGTCGTCACCGGCAAGGACTACGCCGGCAACGGCGACCCGGACGAGGACGTCTCCGCCGGCGCGACGGTGAGCGGCGGCGCGATGGTGACCGTCAGCGAGTCGTCGTCGGTGATCCGCGACGTCATCGGTCGTGACATCGGGTCGATCGCGGCGCTCTTCCTGCTCATCGGCGTGGCCGCCGGCATGGCAGGCTTCCTCGTCGCCTCGGCGCTCTCCGCACCCTTCCAGAAGCTCGCGGTCGCGGCCGCGGCGCTCGGCCGCGGGCGCTTCGACCTCGACCTGCCGTCGACGCGGATCCCCGAGGCCAGCTCGATCGCCAACGCGCTGCGCTCCAGCGCGCTCGCGCTCGAGGACCGGGTGCACCGCGAGCGGGCGTTCGCCGAGCACACCTCGCACGTGCTCCGCACCCCGCTCACCGGGATCCGGCTCGAGCTCGAGGACCTCAGCCTGCGCACGGACCTGCCCGCCGACGCCCAGGAGACCGTGGGGCGCTGCCTGGCCCGGGTCGAGGAGGTCTCGGCCGTGGCCGCCGAGCTGGTCGAGATCACCCGCCGCGGCAGCCTCGTGGTCGGCGCCGAGGTGCCGATCTCCGACCTGTCGGCCCAGCTCGCCCAGCGCTGGGCCGACCGCCTGGCCGCCCGCAACCGGGCGCTCACCGCGGCGGTCGAGGGTGACCTGACCCTGACCTACACGCCCGGCCCGGTGGAGCACGCCACCGACCTGCTCCTCGCCGACGTCGTACGCCGCGGCACCGGCGCGGTGCGGATCGTCTTCAACGCCGCCGACGACGGACACCTGCGGATCACGGTGCTCTGCGCCGGCCACACCCCGGGCACCGAGCTCGGCGGCGAGACCGTGGACCGGCTGAGCCAGGTGCGCGCCGTCGTCGAGGCCCTCGGTGGCCGGGTCACCGGCGACCATCCCGCCGACGGCATCGAGGTGCTGCTCCCGCGTCGGTGACCGGCACAATGGCGCCATGACGCGCCCCGTGGAGACCTGGCTGACCGACATGGACGGCGTCCTCGTCCACGAGGAGGTGCCGATCCCGGGCGCCCAGGAGTTCATCGAGGCGCTGAAGTCGTCCGGCACGCCGTTCCTGGTGCTCACGAACAACTCGATCTTCACCCCGCGCGACCTGCGCGCCCGCATGCTCGGCAGCGGCATCGACGTCCCCGAGTCGGCGATCTGGACCTCGGCGCTGGCGACCGCGCAGTTCCTCGAGGAGCAGCGCCCGCACGGGACGGCGTACGTCGTCGGCGAGGCGGGCCTGACGACGGCGCTGCACGACGTCGGCTACGTGATGACCGACCGCGACCCCGACTACGTGGTGCTGGGGGAGACCCGCACCTACTCGTTCGAGGCGATCACCCGCGCGATCCGGCTGGTCGCCGGTGGCGCCCGGTTCATCGCGACCAACCCCGACCCGAGCGGGCCGAGCCAGCACGGCCTGCTGCCGGCGACCGGCTCCGTCGCGGCCCTGATCAGCACGGCGACCGGGCGCACGCCGTACTTCATCGGGAAGCCGAACCCGCTGATGATGCGCAGTGCGCTGAACCGGCTCGAGGCGCACTCCGAGACGACGGTGATGATCGGTGACCGGATGGACACCGACATCATCAGCGGGCTCGAGGCCGGGCTCCGCACGATCCTCGTCACGACCGGCTCGACCCGCCCCGAGCAGGTCGAGACGTTCCCCTACCGACCGACGCGGGTCGTCGACTCCATCGCGGACCTGGTTTCCGAAGTTGCTGGCGGGAGCGCTCCCACCGCCGTAGGGTGACCGCGTGACCGAGCCCACAGTGCGCCCGCGGCGGGCGGCGCTGTGGCGGTCGGCCCCGCTGCGGCTGTGCCGCACGCCGGGCTGGCTGGCGCTGGTCCTGGTGGCGGTCACGCTGCTGGTCGCCTCCTTCGTCGCCCCGCCGCTCTTCGCCGCCACTGCGCGGGCGACCGCACTGGCCGAGGGACTCGGCGCGGCCGAGGGTGCGCCGTACGGGCGCGACTCCGGCGACCTCCGGGTCAGCTGGGACGCCGTGCTGCCGCCCGACGCCGAGGACGTCGTGGTGCAGCGGATGCAGAGGCTGGTCGGGTACGGCGCGCCCACGATCACCGCGACCGGGGTCGGGCAGAGCCGGACCCGCAAGGGCGTCGCCTCGGCCGGCGGGCGCACCGAGCCGTCGGTGCTCTGGACCCGTGACGGCGCGATC
The DNA here is from genome assembly GCF_001425175.1 of Nocardioides sp. Root1257. Taxonomy (GTDB): domain Bacteria; phylum Actinomycetota; class Actinomycetes; order Propionibacteriales; family Nocardioidaceae; genus Nocardioides. The sequence continues at coordinate 1,123,907 of NZ_LMDV01000008.1, forward strand.
GAGGCGCTCGGCGGCGACGAGGACGCTCCGGGTGTCTGGCTGGCCGCCGACGTCGCGAAGCGGCTCGGCCTCGAGGTCGGCGACCGGGTCAGGGTCGGCCTGCAGCAGACCTTCCTCCCCGACGCCCCCCAGCTCACTCCGACGGTCCTCGCCGGCACCTACGAGACCGCGCCCGGCTCGTCGCTCCCGACGGCGCTGAGCGACCTCCCGGACGCCGAGCGCTGGTACCTCCCGGCCGACCCCGACGACCCGTCCCACGGCACGCCGCTCGCCATCGGGAGCCGTCGCACCATCGACCGGCTGCTGCTGCGCACGGGCGACAGCCCGCTCTACCTCGCCGACCTGCGGCTGAACGCCGACATCACCCCCGACGACGCGACCACGACCGTCAAGCAGGTGCAGCGGATGGCGGACGACGCCTTCGCGTCGACGCCCCTCGCCTCGGCGCTCAGCCAGGGCCTGCCGCTCGGCGGCGCGGAGCTCCAGGTCGCGACCGGGCTGCCCGACATCGTCTTCGAGGCCGACGCCACCGCCGACAGCGCCCGCGACCAGGTCCGGCCGTACGCCGTCGCCGGGCAGGTGCTCGCGGCCGCACTGCTGGTCGCCGGCTGGGTGCTGCTCGGCCGGAGTCGTCGTCGCGAGCAGCTGCTCGCCTCCGGGCTCGGCCTGCACCCGGGGCAGGTGGCCGGGCTGGCCGCCCTCGAGGTGCTGCTGGCCTGCCTGCTCGCCGTACCCGTCGGGGTGGGCCTGGCCTGCATCGGCGTCGTCACCGCGGGGCCGCCGACGACGGCCGGGCTCGCCGTGGCCGGTGACGACGTCGTGCGCGCCGCGCTCGCCGCCGGTGCCGCTCTGCTCCTCGTCGCCGCGACCGCCGGGCTGGCCGCGATGGGCACCGACCGGATGGACCGGCTCTCACGACTGGGCCGCGGGCGCCGGGCCGTCCCGTGGACCGCGGCCCTCCTGGCCGCCACCGTGGTCGTCGCGGCCGCGGTGCTCACCGTCGACGTCGGCGACCGCAGCGGCACCGCGCTCACCATGGCCTTCCCGGTGCTGGTCGCCGCCTCCGTGGCGGTGCTGGTCGCCCGCGCCGTCGCGTGGCTGCGCGGCCGTCGACTGGGCCGCGCCCGAGCCGGTGGCGCGCGCTGGCTGGCCACCCGGCGTACCGGCCAGGTGATGCGTGAGGTGACCGCCTTGACCGCGGTCGTCGGGATCGCCCTGGGGCTCTTCGCCTACGCGCTGACCGTGCACCGCGGGATCGAGGAGGGCGTGGCCGACAAGACGGCCGCCCTGGCCGGTGCGACGACGTCGATGCAGGTGGCCGAGGACTTCCGCGGCAAGAAGATGCGGGGCCTGGTCACCCCGCCGACCGACGGGACGACGATCGTGTGGCGGCGCTCGGTCGCGATCCTCCCCGACTTCGGCGACGAGCCGCTGATGTCGATCGAGCCGACCAGCTTCGCCGGGGTCGCCGACTGGGGCGGCTCGGGCGACCTCGACGCCGGCCGCGACCTGCTGCCGCGCCTGGATCGCACGGTGCAGAGCGGCAACCCGCGGATCCTCCCGGTGCTGCTCGCCGGTACGACAGACCTCGAGACCGGCGACCAGGGCACCCTCGACTTCAACTCCGAGTTCCAGATCCAGTTCGAGGTCGTGGGCGTCGTGGACGCCTTCCCCGGGTCGGAGACCGAGACCGGCAACGCGGCGGTCGTCGCCAGCAGCAAACGGCTCTTCCGGCTGGTCCTCAAGACCGTCAACCCGAAGCTCGAGGGGGCCCGCAGCGACGACGCGGGTGCCTTCGCGTCGTGGGTCTGGTCCGACGGCTCGCCCGCGGACCTGCGCCGCGACCTCGGCGAGGCGGGCGTCGCCAACGACGGCGACGTCGTCACCGCCTCGGAGCAGGCCATCTCCAACGGGCTGGTCGCCTCCACCTGGGCCGCCGGCTACGTGCTCGCGCTCGGCGTCGTCATGCTCGTCCTGGCGCTCGCGGGCGCCCTCGTGCTCGCGCTGCGGCTCGCCGACCGTGACACCGTCTCCGACGTGCTGCTCTCCCGGATGGGCTGGTCGTCGCGCGAGCTCGCCCGGTCGCGCTCCTGGGAGGTCGCGTACGCCGTCGCGACCGCCGTCCTCGCAGCGCTGGTCGCCGGCGCCGTCCTCGTGCTCGGCCCCACGATCATCGACGCGGCGGCGGCCATCCCGCCCCTCACCCGGCCGCGTCCCGACGTCGCCGACCTGGTCGTGCTGCTCGTCGTGCTGGTCGTGACGGTGCTGCTGGCCTGGCTCCTCGGCACCCGCCGGGCGAGCCGGCGCAACCCGGCGGAGGTGCTTCGTGGTGGTGGCTGAGACCGTGCCCGCGACCGTGACCGCCCCGGCCGTCAGCTGCGAGGACCTGGTCAAGGTATTCCGCTCGGCGACGGGTGAGACCCATGCACTGCGCGGCATCGGGCTGGAGGTGCACCCCGGTGCGCTGACCGTCGTCGCCGGGCCGTCCGGCTCCGGCAAGAGCAGCCTGCTGACGATGCTCGGTGCCCGCGACCGGCCGAGCGCCGGCACCCTCAGCGTCCTGGGCAGCGACATCGGCGCCGCCTCGACCCGCGACCTGCGGCGGCTGCGGCGCACCCGGATCGGGTTCGTGCCGCAGCGCTCCGCGCTGGCGGTCTTCCCGCACCTGCGCGCGGTCGACCAGCTCCGCCAGGTCTCGTCCTGGCGTGGCGCCGACGACAGCCACGCGACCGAGGCGCTCGCCGCGGTCGGTCTCGAGCACCGCGCCGACCACGTGCCGCTCGCGCTCTCCGGTGGTGAGCAGCAGCGGCTCGCCGTCGCGCTGGCCCTCGCCGGGCGGCCCGCGCTGGTGGTCGCCGACGAGCCCACGGCGGAGCTCGACCACGCCAACGCCGACCTCGTCGTCGACGCTCTGCTGGCCGCTGCCGCCGACGGCATCGCCGTGGTCATCAGCAGCCACGACGAGCGGATCATGCACCGCGCCGACCGGCTGCTGCGGCTGCGGCACGGCGTGCTCTCCAGCGAGACCACCCGCCGCGACACGACCGGGGTCATCGACGCGACCGGCCGGCTCCAGCTGCCGCCGGCCGTGCTCGACCTCTTCCCCTCACGTCGGGTGATCGTCGAGGTCGACGCCGACGGCGTTCGCCTGCGTGCCCCGGAGGGGGAGTCGTGAGCGCGCTCGAGCTGCTCGGCGTCGCCCACGGGTACGGCGCCGGTGGCCGCCGCGTCGAGGTGCTCCACGACATCTCCCTGCGGGTCGAGCCGGGGGAGCTGGTCGCGCTCGCGGGCCCGTCCGGCTCCGGCAAGTCGACCGTCTGCCATCTCGCCGCCGGCATCGAGCACCCCGACATCGGGACGTCCACGCTCGACGGTCGCCCGACGGCCGAGATCGCCGACTGGGCGATGATCGCCGTGGTCCCGCAGCAGCACGGCCTGCTCGCGGGCCTCACCGTCGAGGACAACATCGTGCTGCCCGCCCACCGCGCCCGCGTCGACCCGGCCGAGCGGTTCGCCCGGCTGGCCGAGGACCTCGACCTCACGGCCTTCGCCCGCCGCGGGGTCACCGACACCTCGCTCGGCGAGCAGCAACGGGTCGCGGTGGCCCGCGCCCTCGTCCTCGACCCGCGTCTCGCCGTGCTCGACGAGCCGACCGGGCACCAGGACGACGACCACGTCGGCCAGGTCATCGGCGTCCTCGCGGCGGCCGCCCGGGCCGGCTCCGCGGTGCTCGTGGCGACCCACGACCAGCGGGTCTGGGAGGTCGCGCACCGCGTCGTACGCCTCGAGGACGGACGCGTCCTGGCCTGAACCACATGGCTGGAACTGTGTGATCTGCGTCCACTCGGGCCGCGGATCCACGCGGGGAACGTGACCTGGGCCACCGGAATCTGTACTGCGCGAGTCGTGATTGGCGCAGACCTGTGGTTACTGTCGTTGACGATTGCACCAGCACACACCGGTTCCCGAGCACGCCGAGTCCTGCCCGCTCACGGCACCGGTCCGCCAGGTCGGACACTCGGACCGATCGACGATCTGAACCAGCACGGGCAGGAGTGGGGGAACCACCTTCGCGGCCACACGGTCGCTCGGGGTGAAGCCGCCGACTGGCGGCCGGGCACCTTCCTGCCCGAACCCGACAGCTCACCTCGCAGGCGTGGGAAGGAAACCACGTCATGACTCTTGCCCTGCCCACCCCTCTACCCGCTCTGGCACGCGCCTGCGGCCGCACCGGCGCCCGGGTCGCCCTCAGCGGCGCCCTCGCCGTCGGCATCCTCACCTCGGCGCCGACCTCCGACGCGCACGGCGCCGTCGCCGCGACCCACGCGACCGCCTCAACCGTCGCCGCGACGGAGCGCCAGCAGCCGAAGCACCACCGGCCGAGGCACTCCAAGGTCTTCCGCGCGATGTCCACCGCGGTCGCCCAGAAGGGTGACCCCTACGCGTACGGCGCGGCCGGGCCCAACCGGTTCGACTGCTCCGGCCTGACCTACTACAGCTTCCGCCGCGCCGGCATCCACGGCATCCCGCGGACCTCGTCGGCGCAGGCGCACTTCGCGCGGCACATCTCGCGCGGCGCCATGAAGCGCGGCGACCTGATGTTCTTCACCGACGGCGGCGGCGTCTACCACGTCGGCGTGTACGCCGGCTGGAAGCATGGTCGCCGGCTGGTCCTGCACGCGCCGTACTCCGGCACCCGCGTGCGCACCGACCCCGTGTGGACCAACAGCTGGTTCCCGGGCACCCTGCGCGGTCGCTGAGGGGCGGGCGGGGGATCAGCTGAACGTGAAGGAGGCCAGCCCCTCCGCGATCAGCTTCTCCCGCTCTGCCGCCGGCATCTTCGGGTCCAGGGTGTAGCGGATGGTGGTCTCGTAGCCGCTGTCCCGGACGGCGAAGACGTCCTCCGTGGCGTACCGGTCCCGCTTGCCGGCGACGTGGTAGAACTTCACGCCGTCGATCTCCTGGTCGGGCAGGCGCTGGTAGCCCTTGCGCTCGTACGAGCCCTTCACGGCGTCGTACAGGAGGTCCAGCGGCAGCGTCGGGCCGGCGTACTCCAGGGCCGTGAGGGTGACGCTGCTGGTGAAGTCGGGCGAGGCGGCGTCGACGGAGAAGTCGACGATCTTGCCGGTCGTCTTCCAGCCCTGCGGGGCGTTCATCGTCGCGTTCGACATCTTCAGCTGCTGCCCGGTGGCCGGTGCCACGCTCGGCGACGCGTCATCGGACGGCGACGCCGACGAGCTGCCGTCGGAGGATGTCGCCGAGGGCGACGTGGTGGGGTCGGCGTTCGTGCCAGGGTCGTCGTCGTTGCACCCGGCGAGGGCGAAGGCGAGGCCGAGGGCGGCGATGGCGACGACAGCACGGGGGCGGGACACGGTGCCTCCTGGTGGTCCGAGAACGTCGGGGTCACCCTTCCCCGCGCGGGCGCGCGACAAAACCGGGGGAGACGGTGCGGCCGGGAGGTTTTGTCGCCGCGCCAACGGGGGAGGTGGGCCTGCGAGGGCGCTGCGGCGCGAACGGACTCTTTCTTCGGGGGAAGCGCAGAGATGACGACAGGACCACTGGACATCCTGACGATGCTGGGGCTGCCAGAAGCCCTGGTGAACTCGTGCAGGGACATCCTCGAGACGCATGCCGGTGAGATCCACAAGGCCGGCCCGACCACGATCAACGGGGTCTTCGGCGGCTCGGACGCCGGCGCCGACCTCGACAACCAGGTCAGCATCGCGCACCAGCACGTGAAGGACGCGCTCAACGAGATGGTCGAGGGCCTGCGGGGCTACGCGACGAACCTCAACGAGTTCTCGCGGCACCTCAACGACACCGACCTCCAGGCCGCGGCCGACCTGACGCCGAGCCGCAAGAACGAGCTCGCGGACGCCGCGTCGCACCTGAACTCGCACGACTTCCACGGCGACCGCTCGGGAGGTGAGGGCTGATGGTCCGCGGACCGCAGGCCGAGCGCCTGACCAAGGCCGTCACCGGCGGCAACCCCGGTGTCGTGAACTCCGCCGCCATGGAGTGGCAGAAGTGCAGCGACGTGCTCACGGATGTGGGCTACTACCTCCGGGGTGCGGCGGGCACCGTCAAGTGGGCGATCGGCGGCGAGACCGGTCCGGCCGTGGACGCCGCCTTCCAGAAGTCCGCCGACGCCATGGAGGCCAAGGCGCAGGTGCTGCTCAAGGGCCACCACGCCCTCCGGGGCGCCGGCGACGCGATCCAGACGGCGATCGACCACGAGGCGAAGCTCGAGGACATGTCCTCACCGACGCCGTACCGCGCCCCCGGCAACAACGCGACCGACGAGGAGCTCGCCAAGGAGGCCACGAGCAAGTCGAAGGAGACGGCGTTCGCCAACGCCTTCGCCGCGCAGGAGGAGAAGGCGCGCGCCCACGCCGACGCCCTCGACGAGGCCCTGGGCAAGTCGTCGACGACGATGAAGGAGATCCACGGCGAGCCCGATCCGCCGCCTCCGCCCCCGCCGCCCAGCAGCGCACCCACCCGGTCCGGCGGCGGCTCAGCCGGGGTCGGGCCCATGTCGACCTCGACCATCGGCAGCGCTCACGCCGACCCGGACAGCGGGACGACCGGCAGCGAGCCGAAGCACCCGCCGCGCGACCCCACCACGACCGTCGACTACGTGCCCAACAACACCGGCGGCACCGGCGGCGACGACACCCCGTCCGTCGACGGCGGCTCGTCCTTCCCCGGCACCCCGATCGGCGGAGCCGAGATCGCCGGACCCGGCGGCTCGTCCGGCCCGGGCCTCGGCGTCCTCGGCGCCGGCGCGGGTGGCGGCGCGGCCGCCGGCCTGATCGGCGCCCGGCTCACCAACGCCCTGCGCGGCGGCGGCCTGCTCCCGGGCTCGGGTGGCGCGGCCGCCACGGCCGGTCGTGGCACCGCCTCGAGTGCCGTCCGCGGCATCGGCAGCTCGGCGCGCACCGGAGGCGCCGGCACCCTCGGACGCAGCGGCGCTGCCTCGACGGCCGCAGGCAAGTCCGCGACCTCCGGCACGTCCGGCCGTTCGGGAGCCGGTGCGACCGGCCGCTCGGGCTCCGGCGGTCGCGGTGGCTCCGGCTCCGGTGGTCGTGGCGGCTCGGGCGGACGCAGCGGGTCGGGCGGACGCTCCGGCGCCGGCCCCACCGGCCGCTCCGGTCGCGGCAAGGACGACGAGAAGGGCAAGAAGAAGGAGCTCTTCGACGTGGGTGAGGACTGGGTCGACGACGAGGGAGCCGCCCCCGGCGTCCTCGACTGAGCTCGGGCAGGGATAGTCCCTGACGTTCTGGTCCGCCGATGGCACTCGGCAGGACCATTCCGTCAGGGACTATCCCTTTTCAGTCTCGTTCGTTGTCCACAGGTAGCGATCTCGGGCTGTTTCGCCGGGGTGGCTGCAGGCAACACTGGCTGCGAAGGATCCATCTCGGGAGACCTCCATGTCGCTGACCCACCCCTCGGCCCACCCCGCGGTACGCCGTACCTCTGACGGCGCCGGCGCGCACGACGAGCTCGTCGAGCACCTCGACCAGCAGGTCCGCGAGCACGTACGCCGGGAGGGCGTCGACCCGCAGCGCGAGGCGGCCCTGGTCCGCCGGATCGCCGAGGGCGTCGTCCGCGAGCACGACGACCGCAGCCTGACCGGCGTGGTCGCTCCGGTGCCCGACGTCGGCGTGATGGTCGGCGAGCTGGTCGCCCGGGTGTCCGGGTTCGGACCGCTCCAGCCGTTCCTCGACGACGACAGCGTCGAGGAGGTCTGGATCAACGACCCGAGCCGGGTCTTCATCGCCCGCAACGGCCGGCACGAGCTGACGACGCTGGTGCTGACCAGCGCCCAGGTCCAGGAGCTGGTCGAGCGGATGCTGAAGTCGTCCGGACGCCGCATCGACATGAGCAGCCCCTTCGTCGACGCCATGCTCCCCGAGGGGCACCGGCTGCACGTCGTCCTCGAGGGCATCAGCCGTGGCTTCTCGGCCGTCAACATCCGCAAGTTCGTGCTGCGCGCCGGTCGGCTGAGCCAGCTGGTCGAGCTCGGCAGCATGACGCCGTCCGCGGCGGCGTTCCTCGAGGCGTCGGTCCGCGCCGGGCTCAACATCCTGGTCGCCGGCTCGACGCAGGCCGGCAAGACCACCCTGCTCAACTGCCTCGCGGCCGCGATCCCGGGCGGGGACCGGATCGTGTCGGCCGAGGAGGTCTTCGAGCTCCGCTTCCCGCACCCCGACTGGGTCGCGCTGCAGACCCGGCAGTCCGGCCTCGAGGGCACCGGCGAGATCCAGCTCCGCGACCTCGTCAAGGAGAGCCTGCGGATGCGGCCGAGCCGGATCATCGTCGGTGAGGTCCGCGCCGAGGAGTGCCTCGACCTGCTGCTCGCGCTCAACGCCGGCCTGCCCGGCATGTGCACCATCCACGCCAACAGCGCGCGCGAGGCGCTGGTCAAGATGTGCACCCTGCCGCTGCTGGCAGGCGAGAACATCTCCGCCCGCTTCGTGGTCCCGACGGTGGCGTCGTCGGTCGACCTCGTGGTCCACCTCGGCATCGACGAGCGCGGCGTGCGCCGGGTCAACGAGATCGTGGGCGTCCCCGGCCGCGTCGAGCAGGACGTCATCGAGACCGAGCCGGTCTTCGTGCGACGCGGCGGTGAGCTGCAGCGCGCAGGCGGCCTGCCACCGCACCAGGAGCGCTACGAACGCGTCGGCATCGACGTGCACCGGATCGTGGCCGGGGCCCCGTGATGGAGGTGCAGTGATGGGCGCGCTGGTCGGGCTCGGGGTGGGGATCGGGCTGCTGCTCGTCTGGAGCGCCTTCCTCCTGCCCCGCCGGCCGCGCGATGCGGCACCGACCTCGCGGCGTACGTCGGACCTGCTCGCGCGGGCCGGCCTCGGCCAGGTGTCCGTGACCGGCTTCGTGGTGCTCTGCGTGGTCTGCGGCGTCGCGACGACGCTGGTGATGCAGGTCGTCTCGGGCACGCCGCCGGTGGCCCTCGCGTTCGGTGCGATGGGCGCCTACCTGCCGGTGGCGATCGTGGCGGGGCGGGCTCGGCGCCGACAGGCGGAGCTCGCCGAGGTGTGGCCGGAGGCGGTCGACAACCTGACCTCCGCCGTACGCGCCGGCATGTCGCTGCCCGATGCGCTCGCCGGGCTGGCCGTGCGTGGCCCTGCTCCTCTGCGGGAGGCGTTCGACCAGTTCGCGCTGGACTACCAGGTGACCGGCCGGTTCGGGGAGTCCCTCGACCGGCTGAAGGCGCGGCTGGCCGACCCGGTCGGCGACCGGGTCGTGGAGGGTCTGCGGATCGCCCGCGAGGTCGGCGGCGGCGAGCTCGGCCGCCTGCTGCGCAACCTGTCGACCTACCTGCGCGAGGACGCGCGGACCCGCTCCGAGATGGAGGCGCGCCAGGCCTGGACGGTCAACGGCGCCCGGCTCGCCGTCGCGTCGCCCTGGCTGGTCCTCCTGCTGATGTCCTTCCAGTCCGACGTCATCCATCGCTACGCCTCGCCGGTCGGCGTCTTCGTGCTCGCGCTCGGCGCGGGCCTGTGCCTGGTCGCCTACCGGTCGATGATGCGGATCGGCCGGCTCCCCGTCGAACGCCGGATCCTCTCGTGAGCCCGGCGATGTGGGGCGCGCTCCTCGGTGCCTCGACGGCCGCCGGGCTGCTTCTCGTCGCCGCGCGCGTCCGCGCCATCCGCCGCCCGCAGCTGGCCGTGCGCGTGCTGCCCTACCTGCGCGACCTGCCCCTCCTCGGCGACACCGGGCCTCGCGCCGCGCCGGCCCCGACCTCGGCAGCGGTCGGGGTCTTCGGTCCGCTGCTCCGTTCCGCGGCCGACTCGGTCGAGCGGGTGCTGGGTGGAGCGACGTCGGTACGCCGGCGCCTCGACCGCGCCGGGATCGACAAGACGGTCCACGAGCTCCGCATCGAGCAGGTGGTCTGGGGCCTGGTGGCGTTCGCCGCCACGGCCGCCGTCGCGTTGCTGCGGATGCTGACGCACCCCGGTTCGGTCGTGCTCTGGCTGCTCGCGTGCGCGATCGCCTTCGTCGCCGGCGTCCTCGCCCGCGACACCCACCTCACGTCCCAGGTGCGCACCCGCGAGCGGAAGATCCTCGCGGAGTTCCCGACGATCGCCGAGCTGCTGGCGCTGGCCGTGGCGGCGGGGGAGAGCCCGGTCATGGCCCTCGACCGCGTCGTGCGTCGCAGCGGCGGCGAGCTCTCCCGCGAGCTCGGCCAGGTGCTCTCCGCGATCCGGACGGGCGAGCCCGTCAGCTCTGCTTTCGACGCCATGGCCGCGACCAGCGGGCTGCCGATCGTGTCCCGCTTCGCGCAGGGGGTCGCGGTCGCCGTCGAGCGCGGCACCCCGCTCGCCGACGTGCTGCACGCGCAGGCTGCCGACGTACGCGACGCCGGCCGTCGCGAGCTGATCGAGACCGCCGCCCGCAAGGAGGTCCTGATGATGGTCCCCGTTGTCTTCCTGGTGCTGCCGGTGACCGTGCTCTTCGCCTTCTGGCCCGGCGTCGTGGGCCTCTCCCTGACCGCTCCCTGACCTGAAAGGACAGGACTGATGGAACACCTCACCCTCGCGCTGGCGAGGATCTACCTCACGGTGGTGGCCCCTCGGCCACGCGACGAGCGCGGTGACGTGCCGGGCTGGGTGATGATCACCGTGATGACCGCCGGGCTGGTCGTCGGCATCACCGCGATCGCAGGCCCGGCACTCCAGGACATGGTGTCCAACGCGCTCAACAAGGTGAAGTAGTGCCCCGGCGCGATCGGGGTCAGCGCGGGTCGGCGGTCGTCGACCTCGTGCTGGTCCTGGTCGTGCTGGTGCCCGTCTTCCTCGGGATCCTCCAGGTGGCCCTGGTGCTGCTGGTGCGCAACACGCTCGCGTCCGCCGCCTCCGAGGGAGCGCGGTACGCCGCGACGCTCGACCGCGGGCCCGAGGACGGCGCCGCCAGGACCCGTGACCAGATCGACGGTGCGATCTCGGGTCGCTTCGCCCAGGACGTATCGGCGCGCCCGGCGAACGTCGACGGTGCCCCCGGTGTCGAGGTCACGGTCCGCGCCGTCGTGCCGGCGCTGGGCATCGGCGGGCCCGGCATCGCGCTCGAGGTGACCGGGCACGCGGTGGAGGAGCAACCGCCGTGACCCGGCGCGACCGCGGCGAGGACGGAAGCGCGCTGGTCGAGCTGAGCTGGCTCGGCATCCTGCTGCTGGTCCCGATGCTGTGGATCGTGGTCTCGGTCTTCGAGGTCCAGCGCGGTGCGTTCGCGGTCTCCGGCGCGGCCCGCGCGGCCGGTCGCGCCTACGCCCTTGCCCCGACCGACGCCGAGGGTCGTGCCCGGGCGCAGGCCGCCGCCCGCCAGGCGCTGGCCGACCAGGGCGTCGGCGACGCACCCCTGGACGTCGAGATCACCTGCACGCCGTACCCCCACGACTGCCACAGCGGCACCTCGGTCATCACCGTCGTCGTGTCCTCGCGCGTCGACCTGCCGCTGATGCCCGCGATGCTCGGCGGCGACGCCCCCAGCTTCGCGCTCGACTCGACGCACTCGGTGCCGATCGGCCAGTTCCAGGAAGTGGAGGCCGACGATGCGGCGCGGTGAGGAGGGCCAGACGACGGTGCTGATCGTCGGCCTCGCCCTGGTCCTGGCGATGGCGGTCGCGATGGTCGTCGACGTGTCCGCGGCCTACCTCCAGCGCCAGGGCCTCGACTCCGTCGCCGACGGAGCCGCCTTGCGCGCCGCCGACCTCGGCGCCACCGGCGAGGAGGTGTACGCCGGGGGCGTGCCGCGCGGTCGGCTCGACCTGAGCGTCGAGCGGGTCCGCGGGTCCGTGCGCGAGTTCCTCGCCGGCTCGGGTGCGTACGCCGACTACCCGGGCCTCTCGTTCGACGTGGACGTCGACACCGCGACGTCCACGGTCACCGTGCACGTCACCGCGCCGCTCGACCTCCCGCTCACGGTGCCCGGCTCGCCCGACGTCGCGACCATCGGCGCGACCGGGTCGGCGGTCGTGGTCGCCGAACGCTGAGCCGTCGGCCCTAGGGTGGCGGTCGTGGAGCTGGACGACGTCGCCGCCCTGATCAGACGCCCCGTCGTGCGCAGCTTCGACCCTGACCGGCCCGTCCCGGACGATGCCGTGGGCCGAATCCTCGAGGCCGCCCGCTGGACGGGGTCGGCCCGCAACCGGCAGCCCTGGCGGTTCGCGACCGTCCGCGACCGGGCCACGCTCCGCGCGCTGGCCGGCCTCGGCGCCTACGCCCAGTTCGTGGCGGACGCCCCCGCCGTCCTGGTGGTCTCGTCGGTCCACCACGAGTACGCCGACAGCGAGTTCGACGTCGGCCGGATCACCCAGTCGATCGTCCTCGCCGCAGCCGCGCTCGGCCTCGGCAGCTGCCCGGCGACCCTCTTCCCGGACGACAACGTCGGCGCGGCGCGCAGTCTCCTCGGCCTGCCCGAGGGCTGGCGCCCGCGCCACCTGCTCGCCCTCGGCTACCCGTCCGCGGGCCCGGTGACCGCGACCGGGGTCTCGGCGGTGCCGCGCGGACGGCGTACGGTCGAGGACCTCGTCCTGGAGGACGCCGGGCCGCCCGACGTCGGGTAGGCGGTCCTCCTCTGACCCTGTGGAGGCTGTGATGATCTCGGACCCCCGTCGCACGATCGCCGCGCTCGTCGTGGCGGCCCTCGCCGTACTGCTGCTGCAGGCGCCTGTCCAGGCGGCGCCGGCGGACCGGTACGCCGCGACGGCGTTCGCGGCCACCAACCAGCAGCGCGCGTCCCACGACCGGGTGCGGCTCCGGGAGGGCGCCTGCCTGACCGGGTTCGCCGAGCGCTGGGCACGGCACATGGCGCGCACCGGCCGCCTGGTGCACCAGGACCTCGGACCGATCCTGCGGCGGTGCGGCCTGCGGATGACGGGGGAGAACATCGCCTACGGCTACCCGAGCGGACGGGCCGTCGTGAACCGTGGCTGGATGCACTCCGAGGGTCACCGCGAGAACATCCTGCGGCCGTCGTACCGGCTGATGGGCATCGGGGCCGCGCGCGATCGGCAGGGACGGTGGTGGGTCTCGCAGGTCTTCGGGCGCGGCTGAGGCGCCACGACGCACGGGTGACGACATCGCCGTCCGCGCTGGGTTAGGTTCCGTGCGTGGGAGCGGGCGGGGAGGGAACGCGACCGACGATCGTCGTGGTCGACGACGCGGCGGAGGTACGTGCGCTGGTGCGCACCCGGCTGCGGCTCTCGGGCCTGCTGGACGTCGTCGGTGAGGCCGGCGACGGCGCCGCCGCAGTCGAGGTCGTGAGCGAGCTCCGGCCAGACCTGGTGCTGCTCGACGTGTCGATGCCGGTGATGGACGGACTCGGCGCGCTGCCGCGGATCCTCGAGGTCGCGCCGGGGACCCGCGTCGTCATGTACAGCGGCTTCCAGGAGGAGGGCCTGGCGCACCGCGCCGTCGAGCTCGGCGCCGCCGCCTTCCTCGAGAAGTCCACGGACCTCAACACCCTCGCCGGCGACCTGGTGGACATCCTGGCCACCCCGGACGCTCCGCACGCCACGCACGTGGCGGAGTCGGACGAGATCGACGGCGACGACGAGCGGCGGGTGCTGCGCGAGCACCTCGAGCGCTTCCGCGAGGTCTTCGAGGACGCCGCGATCGGGATGGCGACGGTGACGCTCGCCGGACAGGTCGTGCGCGCCAACCGGTCCCTCGCCGCGATCTTCGGACGCTCGGTCGACGAGCTCGTGGGCGCGTCGTACGCCGGGTTCACCAGCGACACGGGGACCGCGTTCGACGACCTGCTCGCCGGCATCCTGGCCGGTCACAACGACGTCGCACAGCTCGAGCACACGGTCACGGGCACCGAGGGGCGGCAGGTGGTGGCGACGTTCTCGCCCGTGCTCGACAGCAGCCGCCGCCCGCTCTACCTCTTCGCGCAGGTCCAGGACGTCACCTCGCAGCGCGGTGCCGAGGAGGAGCTGCGCCGCAGCGAGCTGCGCTTCCGCCTCCTCGTCGACAACGTCGAGGACTACGCGATCTTCATGCTGTCGCCCGAGGGGCTCATCGAGAGCTGGAACGCCGGCGCCCAGCGGATCAAGGGCTACACGGCCGACGAGATCATCGGCCGGCACTTCCGGACCTTCTACCCTCCGGAGCTGCAGGAGTCCCGGCACCCGGAGCACGAGCTCGAGGTGGCCCTGCGCGACGGCCACTACGAGGAGGAGGGCTGGCGGATCCGCAAGGACGGCAGCCGCTTCTGGGCCAACGTCCTGATCACCGCGGTCCACGACCTCGACGGCCGGCACGTGGGCTTCGCCAAGATCACCCGCGACTTCAGCCAGCGCCGGGTGCAGGAGGAGGAGCTGCGCGCCAGCGAGGAGCGGTTCCGGCTGCTCGTCGAGCACGCCGCCGACTACGCGATCTTCATGCTCAGCCCCGACGGCATGGTGGCGAGCTGGAACGCCGGCGCGCAGCGCACCAGTGGGTACGCCGCCCACGAGATCATCGGGCGACACTTCCGGACCTTCTACCCGGCGGAGCTGCAGGAGTCGCGGCACCCGGAGCGCGAGCTCGAGCTGGCCCTGCGCGACGGCCGCTACGAGGAGGAGGGCTGGCGCGTCCGGCAGGACGGCAGTAGCTTCTGGGCGACGGTGGCCATCAGCGCCGTCCGCGACTCGCAGGGACGGCACGTCGGCTTCGCCAAGGTCGTCCGCGACATCACCGAGCGCCGGCTGGCCGCCGCCCAGGTCGAGGCGGCCAACGGCCGGCTGCAGCAGGCCGCCGACGACCAGGCGCACTTCCTCGCCGTCACGGCCCACGAGCTGCGCACGCCCGTCGGGGTCCTGGGCGGTACGGCGGACCTGCTCGCCGCCCACTGGAGCGAGCTCGACGAGTCCGAGCGCGGCGAGCTGCTGGGCGGGCTCAGCTCCAGCGCGGCCCGGCTGCGGCGGCTGCTCGACGACCTGCTGACGGCGTCGAGGCTGCAGCGCAGCAAGCTGGACCTCCAGGTCGCGGAGGTCGACGTCGCGAAGGTCGTGACGACCGCCGTCGCGACGGCGCAGCGCGCGCACCCCGGAGTGGGCATCGAGGCCGTCGTCGAGCCCGGGCTGCTGGTCGACGGCGACGTCGGCCGGCTCGGCCAGGCCGTCGACAACCTGATCACCAACGCGCTCAGCCACGGCGCCCCACCGGTGGCCGTCTCGGCGCGGGCCGACGGTGCCGACGTGGTCGTGACCGTGCTGGACGCGGGGCCGGGCGTCTCGGCGGAGATGCGGGAGCGCCTCTTCGAGCGGTTCGCGACCGGGCGCACCGCCGGCGGCACCGGCCTCGGCCTCTACATCGTGCGCGAGCTCGCCCGCGAGCACGGCGGCGACGCGACGTACCGGGCCCCTGTCGGCGCGGAGCCTGGAGGGTTCGAGATCCGGATCCCGCGCATCGTCGCGTGAACACTCCCGCCCCGTTCCTGTCTCGAATGCTCCGGACGCTCTAGGCTGCGGTCGTGCCGATCCGCGTCCTCCTGGTGGACGACGTCGTTGAGGTGCGCCGGCTGGTCCGCACCTCCCTCCGTTTTCGGGGCGGTTTCGAGGTCGTGGGAGAGGCGGCGGACGGTGCCGAAGCCGTCCGGCTGGTCGCCCAGCTGCGTCCCGACGTCGTCGTTCTGGATCTCGGCCTGCCCGACATCGCCGGGCAGGAGGTCCTCGCGCGCATCCGTGGGGAGGCGCCGATGACCAAGGTCGTCGTCTTCTCGGGGCTCGAGACCGTCGACCGCGCGTGGATCGACGCCAACGCGGCCGGCTTCGTGCTCAAGGACGCCGACCTCGGCTACCTGGTCGAGCTGCTGGAGTCGGTCGGTCGCGCCACCGACGCGGAGGCCGTGCTCGACCTGCCCAACGACCTGAGCAGCGTCTCCGTCGCCCGCAGGTTCGTGCGCGACAAGCTCAGCGAGTGGGGCATCGAAGAACCGCTCGACGACGCCCAGCTGGTGGTCAGCGAGCTGGCCGCCAACGCGCTGACCCACGCGGACTCGTCGTACCGGGTGCGCATCACGACCAGCGGCTCCGCGCTGCGGATCGAGGTCGAGGACGGCGGCGTCGGCACGCCCGAGCCGCAGCCGCTGACCGACGACGAGGAGCACGGCCGCGGCCTGCACCTGGTCGGCGCCCTCGCCGCGTCGTGGGGGATGGACGCCGGCGAGACCGGTGGCAAGCGGGTCTGGGCCGAGCTCCCGATCACTGCCGAGTAGGCCCGTCGCCCGCCGACCCGTAACCTTGGTCCTTGTGGCAGGACCAGACTTCGACGCGCAGATCAAGCAGCTCCAGGCGACCATGCACACGATCGAGCAGGTGCTCGACGTCGACACCATGCGCCGCGACATCGCCGACCTCAGCGAGCAGGTCGCCGCGCCCGACCTCTGGGACGACCAGGACAACGCGACCCGGGTGACCGGTCGGCTCTCGGCGCTCCAGGGCGAGCTGGACCGGGTGACCGCGCTCGGCAGCCGCATCGAGGACCTCGAGATCATGGTCGAGCTCGGCCGCGAGGAGGGCGACGCGTCCGCCCTCGCCGACGCCGAGGTCGAGCTGCACAAGGTGCAGAAGGTCGTCGAGGGCCTCGAGGTCCGCACCCTCCTGAACGGCGAGTACGACGCCCGCGAGGCGCTCGTCTCCATCCGCGCCGGTGCTGGCGGCGTCGACGCCGCCGACTTCGCCGAGACGCTGATGCGGATGTACGTCCGCTGGGCCGAGCAGCACGACTACCCCGTCGAGGTCTACGAGACGTCGTACGCCGAGGAGGCCGGGCTCAAGTCGGCCACCTTCGCCATCCACGCGCCGTACACCTACGGCACGCTGTCGGTCGAGGCGGGCACCCACCGCCTCGTGCGGATCAGCCCGTTCGACAACCAGGGCCGTCGCCAGACGTCGTTCGCGGCCGTCGAGGTCGTGCCGGTGCTCGAGCAGACCGACGAGATCGACATCCCCGACGAGGAGATCCGCGTCGACGTCTACCGCTCCGGCGGCCCGGGCGGCCAGTCGGTCAACACCACCGACTCCGCCGTCCGCCTGACGCACATCCCCACCGGCACCGTCGTCAGCTGCCAGAACGAGAAGTCGCAGCTGCAGAACAAGGCCAGCGCGATGGTGGTGCTCAAGGCCAAGCTGCTCGCCCTCAAGAAGGCCGAGGAGAAGGCGCACCTCGACGGACTGCGCGGCGACGTGCAAGCCAGCTGGGGCGACCAGATGCGCAACTACGTGCTGAACCCGTACCAGATCGTCAAGGACCTGCGCACCGGCTACGAGCAGGGCAACCCGAGCGCGGTCTTCGACGGCGACCTGGACGGCTTCCTCGAGGCCGGCATCCGCTGGCGCCGCGGCGCCGAGAAGGCCGAGTCCAACTAGTCGGGCGTCACGGCGCGACGACGGCGCCGACCGCTCGCGCCACCGCGTCGGCGAAGGCCGCGCCGTCCAGCGAGCCGGGGGAGACCTGGGCGTCCTCGAAGAGCGCCTGCGAGGCCCCGAGCGCGAAGAGGATCCGCCAGGCCGCCTCGGCGTCCGAGCGGGACGCGCCGAAGCGGCCGCGCAGCCACCCGGTGACCGTCGAGGCGAGCAGGTGGGAGCTGCGCTCGTTGCGTGCGTCGATGGCGGGGTCGCCCTGACCCTCGACGAGGAAGGCACGCATCGGCCCGCGGTGCCGGGCGAAGATGTCCAGCGCCGCGTGCGCCAGCAGCCGCAGTGCGCGTACGTCGTCCGCCTCGCCGTCCGCCCGGGCGAAGGCGGCGGCCGTCTCCTCCTCGATCGCCGAGAGCGCGCGCTCCTGAGCCGCCCGCAGCAGCCCGGCCCGGTCGCCGAAGCGGTGGTAGAGCGAGCCGTTCGACGCGCCCGCCTGCCGCGCGACCGCGGCGACCGTCACCGCCTGCAGCCCGCCGGTCTCGAGCAGCTCGAGGGTCGCGTCGACCATCCGATCGGCCGATGACGTGCTGCGGGTCTGCAGGGGAGTGCGCACGTCGACACCCTAGCCAAACTGGAGCGAGTGCTCTAGTTTCTTGGTCCATGAGGCGCGACCACTGGAGACGGCGCAACGACGCCCTCGACCCCGCCACCGACTTCGTCGAGATCTATGCCAACGTCGTGGGTCACGAGTTCCCCTGGGACATGAACCAGTCCCTCGGCTTCGCGCTGTTCCGCACCTACGCCGTGCCCGGCATCGGCCGGCTGCTCGACGAGACCGGCGAGTTCACCGAGCGCCCGCAGAAGCGCTACGACGACACCGCCCTGCTGCTGGAGCCCCCGACCCGCCTAGGGTTCGAGGACCCGGAGGCCAAGTCGGCGATCCGCCGGATCAACGCGATGCACCGCGCCTACGACATCCCTAACCACGAGTTCCGCTACGTGCTCAGCACCTTCGTGGTCGTGCCCAAGCGCTGGCTCGACGACTACGGCAAGCGGCCGATGACCGCCCACGAGGTCGAGGCGTCGGTGCACTACTACCGCACCCTCGGCCGCCACATGAACATCAAGGACATCCCGGAGACCTACGCCGGCTTCGAGGAGCTGATGGACTCCTACGAGGCCGAGCACTTCGCCTACGACGAGGGCGGGCGCCGGGTCGCGGACTCGACGCTCGCCCTGATGGTCGACTTCCAGCCGCGGGTCGCCCGGCCCGTGATGGGCCTCTTCAGCCGGGCGCTCATGGACCCGCCCCTGCGCCGGGCGTTCCGGTACGACGACCCGCCGGCCGCCGTCGTCGCCCTGTCGCGCGGAGCGCTCAAGGCGCGCGGCCTGCTGCTGCGGGCGTTCCCGGCCCGCAAGCAGCCGAAGCTCATCGAGGACCTGCCCCAGATCCGCAGCTATCCCGACGGGTTCGACATCGAGCGGCTCGGCACCTTCCCGGTGCCCGGCGTGGCCGGCTGCCCGATCCGCCACGAGACCAGCTGAGGCGGCGGCGTACCTAGCTCCGTGCCGCCTGCGCCACCGCGACGCACCACCGGCCGGTCCGGTCGACGTCGGGCTCGGTGGTCGAGCTGAGTGAGCAGGTCAGCCAGGCGTCACCGAACAGGCCCTGGAAGGTGACCACGTCGCCGCAGCGCGTCGCGACCGACGGAGCGCCGTACGCCGGGGCGTCGGGAAGTGCCCGGCAGCCGTCCGCCCCGCGCGCCCGGCGGCCGAGGTCGGCGGCACCGGCGGCGGTGACCGGCGGGGCGAAGACCCAGGCCCGCGCGACGGTGCCGTCGGCGGCCGTCCAGGAGCAGCCGTACTCGTGGGCGACGTCTCGGACGCCGTCGGCCAGCTCGACCCGGTCGCCGTTGGCCCAGGTCGTGCCGTCGGTGGACTCGCTGCCCAGGGCGTCGGTGACCGCCTCCGGGGCGATCCGCGGGCAGAACTCACCCCGCACGACGCTGACGTCGTCGGTCGCGAAGTCCTGCAGGGGCGTGCTGGAGGCCGACGGCCGGTCCGCGGAGGGTCCGTCGTCGCCGTCCGACGTGCAGCCGGCCGCGGCGGTCGCCAGCACCAGGGCGGCGAGGGCGACGAGGGCGCGGCGTACGGCGGACACGCCCGCCAAGATAACCGCCCGCCACGCCCGGCACGACGCCGCATCCGGAACGCTCAGGAACAGCAGTTACGCTCGATTCCCGTGATCCGTTTCGAGAAGGTCTCCAAGGCCTACCCAGGCCAGGCGAGCGCCGCGCTCGACACCGTTTCCGTGGATGTCGAGAAGGGCGAGTTCGTCTTCCTCGTCGGCACGTCGGGGTCGGGGAAGTCGACGTTCCTGCGCCTGGTCCTGCGCGAGTACCGCCCCACGTCGGGCCGGGTCTACGTCGCGGGCAAGGAGATCAACCGCCTCGCGACCTGGAAGGTGCCGCGGCTGCGCCGCCAGATCGGCACGGTCTTCCAGGACTTCCGGCTGCTCCCCAACAAGACCGTCGACGAGAACGTCGCGTTCGCGCTCCAGGTGATCGGCCGGTCGCGCTCCGAGATCAACCAGCTGGTCCCCGAGACGCTCGAGCTGGTCGGACTCGAGGGCAAGGGCGACCGGATGCCCGACGAGCTGTCCGGTGGCGAGCAGCAGCGGGTCGCGATCGCCCGGGCGTTCGTCAACCGGCCCACGATCCTGATCGCCGACGAGCCGACCGGCAACCTGGACCCGACCACCTCGGTCGGGATCATGAAGCTGCTCGACCGGATCAACCGCACCGGCACGACCGTGCTGATGGCCACCCACGACGCCGGCATCGTCGACCAGATGCGCAAGCGCGTCATCGAGCTCGAGCACGGCCGCGTCATCCGTGACCAGGCGCAGGGCGCCTACGGCTTCCAGCACTGAGGCTGCCGACTCCGGCGTCCGACCCCGAGCCCCCGAAGGAACCTCACTCCACATGCAGCTGCGTTACGTCTTCTCCGAGCTCGGCCAGGGCCTGCGTCGGAACCTCTCGATGCACATCGCGGTGATCCTCACCCTGTTCGTGTCGCTGACGCTCGTCGGCTTCGGCGTACTCCTGCGTGAGCAGTCGATCAAGGCGACCGACCAGTGGGGCTCCGAGCTCCAGATCACCGTCTTCCTCTGCAAGGCGCGCGACGACAACCCCGCGTGCACGGGTGAGGTCACCGACACCCAGAAGCAGGCGATCGCCCAGGTCGTCGACGACAGCCCCGAGGTGGACAAGTACCGCTTCGAGTCCAAGGACGAGGCGTTCCAGAAGGTCAAGGAGCTCCTCGGGCCGGAGAAGTTCGAGGGCAGCAACCCGGCCGCGACCGCGGAGGACATGCCGCAGTCGATCTGGATCACCCTCAACGACCCGGACCAGTACCAGGGCATCACCAGCGCCATCGTCGGCCTCGACGGGGTCTCGCAGGTCCGTGACCAGCGCGACGTGGTCGGGCCGCTGCTGCGGAGCATGAAGTTCATGCAGCGCGGCTCGCTGGTGATCGCGCTCGTCCTCGTCGCCGCGGCCCTGCTGCTGGTCGGCAACACCATCCGTCTGGCGGCCTTCGCGCGCCGCCGGGAGATCAGCATCATGCGCCTCGTCGGTGCCTCCCGGCTCTACATCACCCTGCCCTTCCTGATGGAGGCGCTGGTCACCGCGGCGATCTCGCTGGTGCTCTCGTTGGCGGCGCTCGGCGGGTTCATGTACTTCGGCGTCGACCAGTGGCTCAGCGAGGAGCTGGGGTTCATCCCGTGGATCGACTGGGCCGACACGACGACCTGCGTGCTGGTCGTCGCGATCCTCGCGCCCGTGCTCACCCTGCTTCCGACACTCGTGGTGACACGCAAATACCTCAAAGTCTGATTCCGGCGCGTTACGGTCGTCGCGTTCACTTCCCCGAACACGTGAAGGCAGACCGGTGCGTCTCTTCCCCCGTACCGCACGCCGACGCCTGCTCGCGGCCACGGCCGTGTGCTCCCTGGCGCTCGGTGCGCTCGTCGTACCTCTGGCCACCGCTGACAACGGCAAGGGCCTCAAGAACCGTCAGCACGACGCGCAGCACCAGGTCAAGCACGCCCAGCAGGACCTCGACGAGTCCAGCTCGCAGGTCCGTACGGCGCTGGCCGCCCTCGACCGGGCACGCGCGTCGCTCGACGCCGCCCGCGGCGACCTGCGGGTCGCCAACGCCAAGCTGGCGGCGGCCCGCGTCCGCGACGACCAGATGCAGCAGCGGCTGGCCGAGGCCGAGACCCGGCTGTCGACCGCGCAGCAGGACCTGGTGGACGGGCAGGACGCGCTCGAGAAGCAGCGCCTCTCGCTGACCGACACGATCACCGACATCTACGAGGGCGACGACCCGGCCCTGCTCACCTTCGCGAGCCTGCTCAAGTCGCAGTCGACCGCGGACCTGACCCGTCAGCAGGCGTTCAACGACGTGGTGGTCAACCGTCAGGCGCACGCGTACGACGACCTGCACGCCGCGGAGGTGCTGCTCCAGGTCCGGGAGAACCAGGTGCAGGCCGCCCGCGACGACGTGGAGGTCCAGCGCGCCGAGGCGGCCGACCACCTCGTCACCATGCAGGGGCTCCAGGACGACACGCAGGCGGCGGTCGCGAAGGTCCACGGCCTCGTCGTCGACCGGGTCTCGGCAGGCAGGGCCGCGAAGCGGGCCCGGCACCACGACCTGCGCGCCCTGCGCATCGCCAAGAAGCGCGAGGCTCACGTCCGGCAGCTGATCCTCGCTGCCGCCCGGCGCTCGCGCGGCGGCTACAACGGTCCGACCAACGGGCTCTTCATCCGCCCGGTGCCGGGCTCGATCACCTCGCCGTACGGCTATCGCATCCACCCGATCTACCACTACTACGGCCTCCACGACGGCACCGACTTCGGCGTCTCCTGCGGTGAGGGCATGCGTGCCATCGCCGGCGGCACTGTGATCGCGAAGTACTGGTCCGACGTCTACGGCAACCGGCTCTACGTGTCGCTGGGCAACATCAACGGCAAGAACGTCACCGCCGTCTACAACCACGCCACCGGCTACCGCGTCGGCGTCGGCGACCACGTCAAGCAGGGCGAGGTCGTCGGGTACGTCGGCTCCACGGGCTGGTCCACCGGCTGCCACCTGCACTTCACGATCCTGGTCAACGGGACCGCGGTCGACCCGATGTCCTACCTGCCCTGACGGTTGAATCGAGAGTTGTGACGCCCGAGTCGGGACTTCTGACCGTCCAGTCGAGACTTCTGGACACGCTCCGTTGGCAGAACTCCCGATTCAACCGTCAGAACTCCTGATTGAACCGTCAGAAGTCTCGATTCAACCTGGTTGTCGGGCCCTGAGAGAATGGTGGGATGGCCAAGGAGCAGGGGCGCAAGGTGATCGCGCAGAACAAGAAGGCGCGACACGACTACCTCATCGAGGACACCTACGAGGCGGGCCTCGTCCTCATGGGCACCGAGGTGAAGTCGCTGCGCCAGGGCCGGGCCTCGCTGGTCGACGGGTTCGTCGACATCGACGGCCACGAGGCGTGGTTGCACGGGGTCCACATCCCCGAGTACGCCCAGGGCACCTGGACCAACCACTCCGCCCGCCGCAAGCGCAAGCTCCTCCTCAACCGCGACGAGATCGACAAGATCGAGCGTCGCGTCAACGAGAAGGGCCTCACCGTCGTCCCGCTCTCGCTCTACTTCAAGGACGGTCGGGCCAAGGTCGAGATCGCGCTCGCCAAGGGCAAGAAGTCCTGGGACAAGCGGCACGCCCTCGCCGAGCGGCAGGCCAACCGGGAGACCGAGCAGGCCGTCGGCCGCCGCCTGAAGGGCATGGATGACTGACCGTTCGGTGGTCGAGCCGGTCGAGACCGATGCCCTCGCGGTCCGGATGTTCTGGCAGCCGCTCGGGCTCCCCGGGCTCTTCGACGTGCACACCCACTTCCTGCCGGAGAACATCGAGCGGCGGGTGTGGGCGCAGTTCGACGAGGCCGGCCCGAAGATCGGCCGACCCTGGCCGATCCGCTACCGGCAGTCCGTCGCCGAGCGTGTCGACCAGCTGCGTCGCTTCGGCGTACGCCGCTTCTCGTCGCTGCCGTACGCGCACAAGCCCGGCATCGCGACCTACCTCAACGACTGGGCCCGTGGTTTCGCCGCCGACGTCCCGGAGTCGATCTGGTCGGCCACCTTCTACCCCGAGCCCGAGGCGCTGGCGTACGTCGAGGCGCTGGTCGCGCACGGCGTCGAGGTGTTCAAGGTGCATGTCCAGGTGGGGGAGTTCCGCCTCGACGACCCGGTCCTCGACCCGGTGTGGGGCACCCTCGCCGACGCCGGCACCCCGGTGGTGATCCACGCCAGTGCGGCTCCGGTCGGCAACGCCTTCACCGGGCCGGATCCGCTGCGCCGGGTCCTGGAGCGACACCCGCGGCTGACCGCCATCGTCGCCCACCTCGGCGCCCCGGACTACCTGGAGTTCTGCGACCTCGCCGCCGACTTCGAGCGGGTGCACCTCGACACCACGATGGTCTTCACCGACTTCTGGGAGACCAGCTATCCGGCCGAGCTGACCGCGCGCCTGCGCGACCTCCAGGACCGGGTGCTGCTCGGGTCGGACTTCCCGACGATCCCGTACCCCTACGCCCACCAGCTCGAGGGCCTGGCCCGGCTCGACCTGGGTAACGACTGGCTCCGCGACGTCTGCTGGCACAACGGACACCGCCTGTTCGGGATGCCACGCCACGGGGTAGACCTGGCACGTGACGAAGAAGAGTGACCTCAACAACGACCCGACCCTCCTGGCCGGTCTCCGGGGGCCCGACCCGGCACCCGGCGCGGACGTGCTGCTCCGGTCCGGCGAACCGCTCGCCTGCCTGGTCTGCCGCGAGCAGCGCTTCACCCGTCGCGAGATCAAGCTCAACACCACGGGAATGACGCTCATGGACCTCGACTGGGCCAACAGGTCCGGTGACGGTGCGGTCTGCAAGGCCTGCGGCTACGTCCATGTGTTCCTCGACGGCGACCTCACCTGGCGGTGAGTGCGTCGATCTTCGTCGTCCAGCGGCACCGCGCCACGACCCTGCACTTCGACCTCCGGCTCGAGGTCGACGGAGTTCTCGCGTCCTGGGCGGTGCCGAAGGAGCCGTCGACCGACCCGCAGGTCAAGCGGCTCGCCGTCCAGGTCGACGACCACGAGCTCGCGCACGCGACGTACGAGGACGAGAACAAGTCCATCTGGGACCACGGCACCTACGACAGCCTCACCGAGCCCGACGCCGCGACCGCGATCGCGGCCGGCCACCTCAAGTTCGAGCTGCACGGCGCGCGCCTGACGGGCGTCTTCGCGCTGACCCGGACGCGCATGAACGGCGACCCGAAGAACTGGATCCTGGTGAAGGTCAGCGGCCACGGTGGTTGAGGAAGGCGCGCAGCGCCTGTGTCGAAACCACTTAGGAACAACGCGGTTCGACCCGTAGACTGGTGCCACAACTCAAGAGGGGCTGATCGGTTTCGACTTGGGACGTTAGTTCCAGGGGAAGCGGGTCGAGAAGCCAGCGTCATCTCGTAAACGATCGCTGGAAACCTATAACTGCCAACACCAATCGCAGTTCCTTCGCTCTCGCTGCCTGAGCAGTGATCGAAGCGTCAGTCCGGGCACCCGTCTCCGTCCCGGATCCTGGCGTCATCTAGGAGACTTGCTGCTCACTCCGTGTCGCGGAGGGTGAGCGGGACTATTCCGTGACTGAGCCTGTCGGGGACGTGTCCGTGCGAGCCCCGAGGCCGAGAAAAGCGACAACACGGACTGCACCCGGAGAAGACCTGGATCGACGCTCGAGGACCGGGGTTCGATTCCCCGCAGCTCCACCGACCGACCGGGGTGTTCGCGAACGTGCGACACCCCACCTCGCCAATATCGTCAGCGCGAGATCTCCCTGATCAACCTCTTGATGCGTCGAACCGCACCGACTGAGTCGGTGCGGTTCGACGCGTACGCCGACGACCGTCGGTCAGGTTGCTGTCAGGTTCAGGAGCGCAGACTGCGGGGGTGACGTCCCAGCGCAGGTCTGCCGTCGCCACCGTGGCCCTCCTGCTGGCCGTCCTCCTGGTCGAGGGCTGCGGGTCGGGGGCGCCGGAGCTCACACCGAGCGCTCCGTCCGGCTCCACCTCCGGTCGGGCGCGCCCCGCCCCGAAGGTGACGAAGCTCCTCGTGCTCGTCGTGGAGAACCACTCGCTCGACGAGATGAGCCGCGACATGCCCTACACGTTCGGGTTGGCGGAGAAGTACGGCTATGCCACCGCATTCACGGCGCTCACCCACCCGTCGCTGCCCAACTACCTGGCGATCGCGGGTGGCGACATGTTCGGGGTCACCGACGACGACCCGCCCGCGAGCCACACCGCCTCCGGCCCGTCCGTCTTCGGCCAGGCACTCTCCCTGGGCAGGACCGCGACACTGTACGCCGAGGGGATGCCGGGCACCTGCGCCACCGAGGACGGCGGCGACCGGTACGCCGTACGCCACAACCCGTGGGCGTACTTCGCCGACGAGCGCACGCTGTGCGAGCAGCACGACCTCCCGATCGACGCCTTCGCCGCCGACGTCGCGGCCGGGCACCTCCCGAACGCCGGCATGGTGATCCCCGACGCCTGCAACGATGCGCACGATTCCGACTGCACGCTCGGCGACGCCGACGGCTGGATCCGCGAGCACATCGGCCAAGTGCTCGCCGGCCCGGACTTCGCCTCGGGTCACCTGGCCGTGGTCGTCACCGCGGACGAGGACGACGGCTCCCAGGGCAACACGGTTCTCACCACCGTCTTCCACCCCAGCCAGCGCGGCCACGTCGTGGGGACGCCGCTGTCGCCGTACAGCCTGACCCGGCTGTACGAGCAGGTCCTCGGCGCGCCGTTCCTCGGCGCCGCGGCGACGGCACCGGACATGGCGGCCGCGTTCGGGCTCCGGGTCGCGCACCGGCCGGGGTGACGTCAGGTGCCCGAGCCCACTTCCCCTGTCCCACCAGGGATGGACGAGGTCAGGTTGTCGGCAGGTGGACGCTTGTAGCGTCAGCATGCGCGCCGCCGCCGGGGGTACCGACGGGTCGTCTGCCCTCAGCCGGCAGTAGCGCAGGTGTCCGTTGACTCAGCACGCCGCGGCCAACGCAGAAGCCCCGAGCACATGAACGGAGTCGACATGATCGCATCGAGGGCACTGACCAAGAGGTACGACGCGAAGCTGGCCGTCGACGCGTTGTCGTTCGACGTCAGACCCGGGATCGTCACCGGGTTCCTGGGGCCGAACGGCGCCGGCAAGTCCACGACCATGCGGATGATGCTCGGCCTCGATCTGCCGACCTCGGGATCGGTGCTGATCAACGGCAAGCGGTACGCCGACCACGCGGCGCCGCTGCACGAGGTCGGCGCGCTCCTCGAGGCCCGGGCGATCCATCCTGGTCGCAGCGCCCGCAACCACCTGCTGTCGTTGGCGCTGACGTGCGGGATCGGGAAGGCCCGCGTCGACCAGGTCCTCGACATGGTCGGTCTGACCGAGGTCGCCCAGAAGCGGGTGGGTGGATTCTCGCTCGGCATGGGCCAGCGGCTCGGAGTGGCCGCGGCACTGCTCGGTGACCCGCAGACGCTGATCCTCGACGAGCCGGTCAACGGGCTCGACCTGGACGGGATCCGGTGGATCCGCGCACTGCTCACCCGGCTGGCTGACGAGGGGCGCACCGTCTTCCTCTCCTCACACCTGATGAGCGAGATGGCGGTCACCGCCGACCACGTCGTCGTGATCGGCAAGGGGCGCCTGCTGCGGGACCAGCCGATGGCCGACTTCATCCGAGAGGCGGCCGCGGACTCGATCCGCGTCGTCACTCCCGAACGTGAGCGCCTCGCCGAGCTCCTGAGGACCTCCGGAGCCACGATCACCGACGGTTCCGACGACGCTCTGGTCGTCGCGGGTACCACGAGCCGCGACGTCGGAGACCTGGCAGCCGGAGCCGGGATCACCCTCTGGGAGCTCGCCCCGCAGACGGGTTCGCTCGAGGATGCCTACCTGGCGCTCACCCGTGAGTCACTCGACTACCAGGACACCGCCTCATGACGATCGAGACCGCGCCTGCAGACGCGCCCACCCCAGCCGCCGCCCGGGCCGCCGGCCGAGTCGACGGTCCAGCG
This sequence comes from Nocardioides sp. Root1257, assembly GCF_001425175.1. GTDB lineage: Bacteria > Actinomycetota > Actinomycetes > Propionibacteriales > Nocardioidaceae > Nocardioides. The sequence continues at coordinate 1,151,459 of NZ_LMDV01000008.1, forward strand.
ACCCAGCGAGGTGTCATCGCGTCGGAGTGGCTGAAGTTCCGCAGCCTCCGCTCGACCCTGCTCGTCCTCGCCGCTGCCGTCGCCGGAATGGTCGTGTTCGGGGCCGTGATCGCCTACAACACCCGCAACCCGGCGGGACTGGATCCCGAGGACGTCGTGGCGTCCGGTCCGCTCCAGGGCTACTACCTCGGCCAGCTCCTCATGGCCGCCCTCGGCGTTCTCGTCGTCAGCGGCGAGTACAGCTCCGGCATGATCCGCGCGACGCTGGCAGCCGTGCCGAAACGGTTGCCGGTGCTCGTTGCGAAGGCTGTGGTCTTCACCGCAGTCGTCGGCATCTCGATGGTCGCGGCGTCGGTTGTGGCATTCCTCGTCGCCCAGGCCGTCCTGTCCGGCCATCGGCCGACGTACAGCCTGAGCGACGGCAGCACCCTCCGGGTCGTCCTCGGCACCGGCGTCTACCTCACGCTCGTCGGGCTCATCGGAAGCGCCCTCGCGTGGATCGTCCGCAGCACTCCTGGCGCCCTGGTCGCCACCCTCGCGGTCATCCTTGTCGTGCCGATCCTGCTGGAGCTCGTGTTCCCGAGCTGGGGCACCTACATCGCGGCGTACCTCCCGACCGGCGCCGGCCAGAGCTTCTCCACCAGCCTCCCCATCCAGCACGCCCTCTCGCCCTGGGTCGGACTGGCCGTCATGGCCGCCTGGGTGTGCGCCGGCATGACCGCGGCCGCGGTCGTCCTGAAGCGCCGCGACGTCTGACAGCTCGCTCGTGGGATCGAGAGGGCTGCCTGGTCTCGTCCCCAAAACAAATGTTTGACTACTGAAATAGTAGGGTACGGGCGTGCCTCGCCCTTCCCGCCCGATCCGTACGCCGCTGGACGTCGCCGAGTCGCTCGGCGGCAGCCGTTCGGACGCCATCGGTTCACCTGAGTCTTCAACCATCCGGGGCGTGCTCCGACCCACCCGCCTGGCGGCGACCACGGCCGCCGTCCTGATCCCGCTCGCCGTCGCCACCGGGTCCGGAGCGCCGCCCGCGCCGGTCTCGGCCGACCTGGGCCCGGAGACGGTGTCCGCGCCGGCCACCACGGTCGCGCCCGGGGCGAGCGCGCCCACGACGTGGGCCGCGCCGTCGACCAGCGTCCTGGTCGCGCAGGCCCGCCCGGCGCTGGCCGCCGACGGGGCGATCGACGCGCTCGACATCCCGTACCCCGCGCTGGCGGCCTACCAGCGGGCGGCCACGATCGTCGCCGACGTCGAGGCCGACTGCGGCCTGAGCTGGGAGCTGCTGGCCGCCATCGGGCGGGTCGAGTCGGACCACGGTCGGGTCGGCGGGGCGACCTTGAACGCCGACGGCACCAGCAGCCCGGCGGTCCGAGGTCCCGTCCTGGACGGGCACGGAGCGTTCGCCGCGGTCGGCGACACCGACGCCGGCCTCTACGACGGCGACGCGCACTGGGACCGGGCGATCGGGCCGATGCAGTTCCTGCCGTCGACCTGGACCGCGGTGGGCGTCGACGCCGACGGCGACGGGGTGCGCTCGGTCGACGACATCGACGACGCCGCGCTCGGAGCGGCCGTCTACCTCTGCGCCGGCACCGAGCGCCTCGACACCCGGCCCGGCGCCTGGGCGGCTCTCTTCCGCTACAACCACGACTCGGCGTACGTCACGAAGGTCCTCGACGTGGCCCGCGCCTACACAGAAGGCCGAGCCGCCCTGCCGACGGGGACTTCGGTCGAGACGATCATCGCGCGCGGTCACCGGCCCACCACGAACGCCGAGCCGGTCGCTGCGCCGTCCCAGCACGGCGACCCGGCGACGAGCGTCTTCGTCGAGGCCCACCACCCGTCCGGTGGCCATGCGCCGGCGAAGCCGACGCGCCCCGTCCAGGTGCCTGCAGGGCCGGAACCCGCCGACCCGACCCCGGCGGATCCCGAGCCGACCGACCCGGCCCCGACCGACCCGGCCCCGACGGAGCCGACGCCGACGGAGCCGACGCCCGACCCGGAGCCGACCACGCTGACCGGTGTGGTCGGCGTGTGCGCCGACGACCCGGCGCTCTGGTGCCTGGGCGACACGGTGCTCGACCTCGGCGACGACGCCCGGCTCGCGACGACCGCGACCGCCGACCTCGACGCCGACGGTGCCGTCGAGAGCAACCGTGACGAGATCTCCGGGCTCGTCGGTACGACGGTCACGCTCGGCGTCGCGGCGGACACCGCGCCCGCCCGGGTCGTCTCCGTCAACGGTGTCGCCTACGGCGTCCAGTAGGCCGGTCCGGTCCTCGGACGCTCGGCCCCGTGATCGACGTTCCGTAGGTACGGCGACCGCCCGGCTGGTTGAATTCGCCTCGTGCCAGAGCCCCGCGCGCCGTACTCCGCGCGGGCGGTGGTGCGTGTCGTCGCAGCGGCCGTGGTGCTGCTCTCGCTGGCCGTCGGCGTGCTGCTGGCGGTGACCGTCGTGCAGTTCGTCTCGGCCCGCGACGAGGTGGCCGACGAGCTGAACCCGGCGCGCGTCGAGCTCGGGACGCTGCTCGCCCTGTACGTCGACCAGGAGACCGCCGAGCGTGGCTACATCCTGACCGGGCGGCCCGAGTTCCTCGACCCGTACGACGAGGCCGGCCCGCACATCACGGACACCGTCGCGCAGCTCAGGGGCCAGGTCTCGCCGCAGGTGTGGGACCGGGTCGTCGCGATGGACGACGCACACCAGGCCTGGCTCGAGCAGGCCGTCGAACCCGAGCTGGCAGCAGCTCGCGGCGGCGACCGGGAGCGCGCCGAGCAGCTGGTCGCGACCGGCAAGGGGAAGCAGCTCTTCGACGACGTGCGCACGAAGCACCGGGCTGCCGACGACGCCGTCGCCGCCGCCCAGCTCGACGCGACCCAGCGCGCCGACGCCCTGCTGCGCCGCCTGTCCTACCTGCTCACGTTCACGATCATCGCCTTCGTCGCGACGGTGCTGCTCGGGGTCGCGGCCTTCAGCAGGACGGTGCTCCGGCCGCTCGCCGGGCTCGGGCGCAGCAGCCGCGCGGTCGCCGGGGGAGACCTCCAGCACGCCGTGCGGACCGCCGGCCCGCGGGAGGTCGCCGAGGTGGCGGAGGACGTCGACACGATGCGTCGTCACCTGCTCGACGAGCTCGACGCCACCCGTCGGGCCTCCGAGGCGCTGGTGCTCGGGCAGCCGGCTGTGCAGGCGCTGCAGTCGGCGCTGTCCGAGCTCGCCCCCGTCGGCGCGGGTGTCGAGGTCGCGGCCCAGATCGAGTCGGCCGAGGGCGTCCTCGCGGGCGACTTCCTCGACATCGTCGACCTGGGCGACGGCCGGATCGCGGTCGTCCTGGGCGACGTGTCCGGTCACGGCCACGAGTCCGCGGTCGTCGGCCTGCGGCTCAAGAGCGCGCTCGCGGTGATGCTGCGCCAGGCTTCGGTGCCCGACGTCCTCGCCGCGGTGCGCGACGGACTCGTCGAGTCCGAGCTGTTCGCCACCGTGTTCGTCGCCGTCATCGACACCGCCGCCGACCGGCTCGCCTACGTCAACGCCGGTCACCCGCCCCCGCTCCTGGTCTCGGGTGGCCGGCAGGTCGAGCTCGACCCGACCGGACCGCTGGTCAGCGGGGTGCTGACCGACTCGACCTGGGAGGTCGAGACCCGGGAGTTCGGGCCCGGAGACACCCTCGTCGCCTTCTCGGACGGCCTGATCGAGGCGCGGGACGCGAGCGGCGCGGAGTTCAGCCAGGGCGGCGTCGAGTCCGCCCTCGCGGCGACGGCCGGCCGTCGGCCCGCCGACGTGGTGACCCGGCTGCGCTCGGCGGTCCGCGACCACGCCGTGTCGCAGCGCGACGACGTCACCGTCCTCGTCGTACGTCGCACCTAGCCGACAACCAATCCGTCGCGAGCGGCGTCTCCGTGGCATGACCCTTCGACACCTGAGCCCCCTGTCCCGACTCCTGGTGAGCGCTGGCGCGGTGCTGACTCTCGGCGCCACCAGCGCCGTCGGCCTGCCGCTCGCCTCGGCCTCCGCCCCCACCTCGGCCTCGTCCGCCCGCGTGATCGTCTACTCCAACGCCCACTCGCCGGGCGTCGAGGTCACCCGCGCCTCGCAGGCCCGTCGCCTGCACGGGGCACCCGCATCGTTCAAGCGCTTCATCGGCCGCACCGCCCAGCGCATCTCCGACGCGTCCACCTGCGAGGGCGGGTACGTCGGCGTCACGGTCTTCCGCCTCCGCACCGACGGCTTCGCCGCCGGGGGCGTCAACGACTGCGGCGGCTACGCGGCGCTGTGGGCCGTGGTCGACGGCCGCTGGAAGCAGATCGAGGGCACCCAGGAGATCTGGGCCTGCGCGCCCCTGCGCCGGCACCGGGTGCCGAGCTCCATCGCCGGCCACACCTGCTACGACTACCGCCACCAGGTCCAGCGCCGCTACCACCAGGCCTGAGGCGCGACACGTTCGTCACACCACCTGCAGGGTTCGGGCGCCCGCGCGGGGGAACATGGGTGCCATGTCTCTCGGGTCGCGGGTCTGTGTCGTCGTGTGCGCTCTCGCGCTCACCCTCGGGCTGGGTGCGCCCGTCCGCGCCGCCACGAGCACGGTCCTGACGCTCACTGCGCCGGCGGCGTACGCCGACGACGTCACGACGCTGACCGTGGCCGCGACCGACGAGCCCGGAGCCCCGCTGGTGGGCGCCCAGCTGCTGCTGGAGCGTCAGACCGGCGGGGCCTGGCAGGCGGTCGGCACGGTCACCACCGGTGCCGACGGCACGGCCAGCGCGGACCTCGCCGTCTCCCGGGTCGCGGCCGACAACGTGGTGCGCGCGACGTACGCCGGCGACGCCGACCACCCGTCGGCCGTCCAGGAGGGCACGCTGCCCACCGCTCCCCGCGCGGGCCGGGTCTCGCTGTCCGGCCCGAAGGCGGTGGTCGACGAGCGCTCGGTGACGCTGCGGGTGCTGTGGCGGACGAGCAACGGCCAGCCCGTCGCCGGCGACGTGCGGATCTTCCGCCGGGTCCCCGGCGGTCGCTGGACGGGGTACGACGTGGTCACGACCGGCGCCGACGGCCGGGGCGCCGTGCGGGTGACCCCCCGGACCGACACCCGGTGGCAGGCTCGGGCGCCGCGCCTGTCGTGGGTGGCCGCCGACCGGAGCGGGGTGGTCCGCATCGACAACCGGCCGCCGGGGGAGCCCGTCGCGCTGCCGAAGGGGGCGCCGCAACCCCGCATCAAGCTGCCCGCCCAGCGCCGCGCCGTCGGCGACGGCGCCCACCTGAGCGTCGCGCCGATCAGCGATGCCGTCTGGGCCCAGATGGTCGGCGCCACCTGGCACAGCGGCTGTCCGGTCGGCCGCTCCGGCCTGCGGATCGTGCGTGTCAACTACTGGGACTACCACGGCTACCGCCGCCGCGGCGAGCTCGTCGCCAGCGTCGACGCCGCCCGCCCGATGGGGGAGGCGCTCGCCGAGATGTACCGCCGCGAGCTGCCGATCCGGGCGATGTACCGCGTCGACCGGTTCGGCTGGAGCGGTCGCTCCCGCGGGGGCGACGACTACGCCTCGATGGCGGCCGGCAACACCTCGGCGTTCAACTGTCGCGACGTCACGGGCCGCCCCGGCCACCGCTCACCCCACTCGTGGGGCCGCTCGCTCGACGTCAACACCTGGGAGAACCCCTACCGCTCGGCGCAGGGCATCGTCCCCAACACCTGGTGGCAGCCGCGCTCGCACAAGCGGGTCGCGTGGCGGTCGAGCTCGCACGCCGTCGTCCGGCTGATGGCGCGGCACGGCCTGCGCTGGACCTACGGCAACGGCGACACCCAGCACTTCGACTACGTCGGCAGCGGCGGCAAGCGCTTGGCAGCCGGCGGACCCGAGGCCTGCAGCCAGTTCTGCGATTGAGGCCTCACCGCCCGAGCAGCTCGGTCGTGATCTGGTCGGCGTCGAGCACGGTCAACGCGTGCTCGAGCGTCTCCGAGGAGTAGGTGCCGTCGGAGCGCGCCCGCAGGAGCGAGTCGCGCATCGCGTCGATCATCACCAGCCGGAGCTCGCGGTACTGCTGGCTGACGACGCGCCCTTCCTGCGCCTCCTCGTCGTCGGCGCGCATCGCGGCAGCACCCCGGGTGCGCTCGACGACGGCGGCGTCGTACGGCGTGCCATCGGGTCGGCGCAGGTCCGGGTCCTCGAGCGCCGCCTGCGCGGCGACCACCATCTCGGTCATCAGGTCGTGCCGCTCGGCGGCGTTCGCCGTCGGGTCGGGGTCCTGGGCGAGCCCGAGCCGCGACACCAGCCAGGGGAGCGTGCCGCCCTGGACGACCAGGCTGCCGGCGGCCACCACGAAGGCGATCAGCACCAGCAGCGACCGCTGCGGGGTGTCGTCCTCGAGCGTCTGGGCGGCGGCCAGGGTGACGACGCCGCGCATGCCCGCCCAGACGAGCACGGTGCCCTCGCGCCAGCCCAGGGGAGCACCGGCGAGGTAGTCGACGTCGGCCAGGGTCCGCCGGATCCGGGTCCCCATCATCTCGGTACGCCGCACGATGTGCTCCTCGAGCCGCTGCGCCTCCTGCTCGTTGCGCGGTTGTCGCCCCGGCCGCGAGCGGACCGGCAGGGAACCGTCGTCGAGCTGGGTCTGCATCGTGGTGAGGTGCTCGCGGCTGGCCTGGCCGCGCTCGGCCCGGCGCCGGAGACCGAGCATCAGGGGCACGACGTACAACGCCCGGATGACGATCACCAGCCCGGTCGCGGCCGCGCCGATCCACACCGCGGCCCACAGGTCGCCGTGGGTGTCGTTGACGTCGGAGACGATGCTCTCCAGCTCGAGCCCCATCAGCAGGAAGACGCCGCCCTCCAGCAGCAGCTCGATCGTGCGCCAGTTCTGCTCCTCCGAGAGCCGGTGGCGCGGGCCGAGGTACCGCGGCGCGGCCTGCCCCGTGTAGAGGCCGGCCGTGACCGCCGCGACCAGGCCCGAGGCACCGAGGTGCTCGGTCGGGAGGTAGGCGACGAACGGCACCGCGAACGAGATCGCGGTGTTGACCGCGGTGTCGCCGACCTTGGACCGCACGACCAGGTTGAGGCGGCCGACGACCAGGCCGATCGCGACGGCGACGACCACGGCGAGCACGAAGTCCCACGCCACGCCCCAGACCGAGAAGGCGGTCGCCGCGACGGCGGACCGCAGCAGCACCAGAGCGGTCGCGTCGTTGAGCAGGCTCTCGCCCTGGAGCACCGCGACGACACGTGGCGAGACGCCGAGCCGCTTGACGATCGTGGTCGCCACCGCGTCGGTCGGACTGATGATCGCGCCGAGTGCGATGCCGGTGCGCAGCTCGATGCCGGGGACCGCCGCGGCCAGGAAGAAGCCGACCACCACCGCGCTGATCACCACCAGGATCACCGACAGGCTGCCGATCGTCGTGAAGTCGCGGCGGAAGTCCATTGCGGGCATCGACACGGACGCCGAGTAGAGAAGCGGTGGCAGCACGCCGATCAGCACCCACTCCGGGTCGATGTCGACCTCGGGCACGCCCGGTAGCAGGCTCGCGACGACGCCGACGACCACCAGCAGCAACGGAGCCGCGACCCCGAGGCGGGACGCGAACGCGGTGACGCCGGCGATGCACAGCGCCGCCGCGACTCCGATCAGTGCGATCTCCATGCCCTTACCCTTTCGTGCATGGCGGCCGGGGTCGAGTGCGTGTTCTGCGGGATCGTCGCGGGCGACGTCCCGGCCGACGTGGTGCTCGACGAGCCGGACCTGGTCGCGTTCCTCGACCGGCGCCCGGTGTTCAAGGGGCACGTGCTGCTGGTCCCGCGGCAGCACGTCGTGACGCTGCCCGACCTGCCGGCCGCGCTCCGGGACCCGTTCCTGGGGGCCTCGCAGCGTCTCGCGACCGCGGTCGTCGACGGGCTCGGAGCCCAGGGCAGCTTCGTCGCGATGAACAACGTGGTCAGCCAGTCCGTCGCGCACCTGCACCTGCACGTCGTGCCGCGCACCAAGGGCGACGGGCTGCGGGGATTCTTCTGGCCGCGCACGTCGTACGCCGAGGGGGAGAGCGCCGCCTACGCCGCCCGCCTCCGAGCGGCGCTCTGACCTGTCCTACTGTGGCGTAGGACTTTCGATCACCGACAGGCAGGAGCAGCAGCGATGGGTCGTTTCGACGGGCGAGTTGCGGTCGTCACCGGGGCAGCACGCGGTATCGGTTTCGGCACCGCGACGAGGTTCGCGGAGGAGGGCGCCTCCGTCGCTGTCCTCGACCTCGACGAGGCGAGCGCGGCCGAGGCCGCCGCCAAGCTGCCGCTGGTCGACGGGGCCAAGGCCGTCGGCATCGGCTGCGACGTCAGCAACACGGAGTCGGCCGACGCCGCCGTGGAGCGCGTGGTCGCCGAGCTCGGCGGCATCCACATCCTCGTCAACAACGCCGGCGTGACCCGCGACAACCTGCTCTTCAAGATGACCGACGACGACTGGGACATGGTCATGAACGTGCACCTGCGCGGTGCGTTCCTGATGACCCGTGCGGCCCAGAAGCACTTCGTCGCCCAGAAGTACGGGAAGATCGTCAACCTGTCGAGCGTCTCCGCCCTCGGCAACCGCGGGCAGGCCAACTACTCCGCCGCGAAGATGGGCGTCCAGGGCTTCACCCGGACGCTCGGCATCGAGCTCGGTCGCTACGGCGTCAACGCCAACGCGATCGCCCCCGGCTTCATCGCCACCGAGATGACCGACGCCACGGCCGCCCGCCTGGGCGTCGGCGTCGAGGAGTTCCGCGCCGCCGCGGCCGAGGCCAACCCGGTCAAGCGGGTCGGCTACCCCGAGGACATCGCCGCAGCGGCGGCGTTCCTGTGCAGCGACGAGGCGTCGTACATCACCGGCCAGACGCTGTACGTCGACGGTGGCTCCAAGCTCGGGTAGCCGAGCCGTCGCCGCGATATGTGGGCGCGCCTCCCCACGGGGTACGGTCGCGCCTGCACACTTGAAGTCGATCAGATCACAAGAGTTTCACGAACGGAGCGTCCTGTGCGCCGTGCCCAGCTGACCACTGCCCTCCTCGCCGCGACGAGCCTCCTGCTCGTCGGCTGTGGCGGGGGGAGCGACTCCTCCGACGACCAGAAGCCGGCCTCCCAGAAGGTCGCGGGCAGCGAGGAGATCGCGTCCACCTGGCCGCTGACCGGCCTGCCGGTCTCGGGCGACGAGGACGCCGAGCAGACCCACCCGGTGCTGGTCACCAAGATGGACAACACCTACTCCAGCTCGCCGCAGATCGGGCTGAGCAAGGCCGACATGGTCGTGGAGGAGCTGGTCGAGGGCGGGCTGACGCGGCTGGCGGCGTTCTACTACTCGCAGCTGCCGACCAAGGTCGGCCCGGTGCGCTCCATGCGTGCCAGCGACATCGGCATCGTCTCGCCGATCCACGCCTCCGTCGTGACCAGTGGTGCCGCCGGCCGCACGATCGCCCGGATCAAGGGCGCCGGCATCCAGTTCTTCCAGGAGGGCGCCGCCGGCATCTCCCGCGACAGCAGCCGCAGCGCGCCGTACAACGTGTTCGCCGACCTGACCAAGATCGCCGACTCGGCGAAGCAGGACGCGGCGCGACCGCAGGACTACCTGCCGTGGGGCGACGAGAAGGACTTCCCGGGCGGCCAGAAGGCCACCAAGATCGCGGCCAGCTTCGGCGGTGGGCACACCACGAACTGGACCTACGACGGCAAGGGCTACGTCAACGAGAACACGTACGCCGCGGACGGGGACCACTTCCCGGCCGACACCGTCCTGGTGCTGCGCGTGACCGTCGGTGACGCCGGCTACCTCGACCCCGCGGGCAACCCGGTTCCGGAGACCAAGCTGACCGGCAAGGGGCAGGCGATGATCTTCCACGGCGGCAAGCTGGTCCGTGGCACCTGGACCAAGGCCGACCTCGACGCCCCGATCAAGCTGTCGACCAAGGCCGGCGCGCTGACGGTGCCGGCGGGTCACACCTGGATCGAGCTGGTCCCGGCCGCCAACGGCAACGTCACCTTCACCAAGAGGTAGCGCGCCGCAGGCGGCGGCTCACGACTCGTCGGCGAGCTCGCCGGCGGGCAGCTCCACGCCGCTCTCGGCGAGCGCCCGGAAGCCGGCGAGGATGAAGCTGATCGCGGTCTCGACGTTGGCCGCGGCCTGGATCGGGTCCGGCGCGCTGGAGACGGACTCGCCGGCCGACGACATCGCGCCGAAGAAGATCCGGGCGAAGGTCTGCTGCAGGTCCTCGTCGAGCTCCCACTCGCCCGCGTTGAGCACCGAGCGGACGATCTCGAGGACGTTCGCGAAGGTGGAGCGCTCCTCCTGCTCGCGGTAGCGCTCGTAGCCGAGCACGGACGGGCCCTCCTGGATGACGATCCGCCGGTAGCGCGGCTCCTGGACGACCGTGAGGAACGCCCGGAGGCCCGCGGTGGCCTTCTCCCACGGGTCACGGTGGCCCTTGAGGGCCTTCTGGATCGCCCGCGCGGCGTCGTCCTCCACCCGCTCGAAGACCGCCTCGAAGAGCGCCTGCTTGCCGCTGAAGTGGTGGTAGAGCGCGCCCTTGGTGACCTCGGCTCCGGCCACGATGGTGTCCAGGGAGGTCGCGGCGTACCCGTTCTCGGTGAAGAGCTCCTCGGCCACGTCGATCAGTCCGCGCTTGGTGGAGGCGGAGTACTGCTGACGGCGGCTCGCGCCGGGGACCCCCGGCACGCGGGGGACGAGCTTGGAGACCGAGGACTTGCTCATGGTCACCGGAGCCTAATACCTACCGTCGGTATGCGTGACTCGGATCACCGGCGCGGAAGGTTGCATACCGTCGGTATGAGTACATACCGTGAGTACGTACTTCCGGTATGTCCCGACCGGGACGACCGATCACCCCGAAGGAGAGACACCATGACCTGGACGTCCTTCCACCGCCGCGGAGAGGTCCTCCGCGACGTCATCGCCAGCGCCAACCGCCGTCGCGACGGTCACCTCCCCCTGGAGGTGGCCGGTGTCGCGGAGACGTTCGGCGACGAGCTGTCCCTGCTCGGCGCCCTCCAGCTGCGCTGGCACACCCGCCTGGCCGGCCGCATCGAGCGCGAGCTCCTCGCCGAGCCCCTGGAGCTCGAGGACGCCGTCGTCGCCGCGTGGCACGCGACCGCCGACGAGCTGCCCGGCGTCCGTGCGGTCCTCGACCGCGAGCGGACCGCCCCCCGCAGCCCCGCCACCTCCGCGGCGATGGCCAAGGCCACCGCCAAGGAGCACGCCCTGCTCGCCATGATGGCCGGGCGCGTCAGCACCCCCGACGACGCCGCCGCCCACGTGGGCGCCGACATCGAGGACCGCGCCCGGGCGACGTACCGTCCCGCGCAGGTCGCCGTCGCGCCGCCCGCCAGCCTGCTCGGTCGCCTCAAGGCGGTCGTCGCGGCCTGACCCCGATCCATCCCCCTCCGGCAACCCCGGGCCCGACCCTCCCTCCCCCTGGCGGTCCCGGGGTTGTCGTACGCCCGGGGGCCGGGTCTGGGCGATGATGGGTGCATGAGCCAGCCGGTCGCCGGGATGCTGCTGGTGGCGACCCCTGCCCTGGTCGACCCCAACTTCGCCGACTCGGTGGTGCTGCTCCTCGACGTCGACGACCACGGCGCGCTCGGGGTCGTCCTCAACCGACCGTCGGGCGTGCCCGTCGACGCGGTGCTCGACGGCTGGGCCGACGTCGTCGCGGAGCCGGACGTCCTCTTCCAGGGCGGGCCGGTCGGTGCCGACGGTGCCCTGGCGGTGGCCCTGCTGCGCGATCCCGACGACGTGCCCGTGGGCTTCCGGGCCGTGGACGGGAGACTCGGGCTCGTCGACCTGGACGCGCCGGTCGAGCTGCTCGCGGGCAGCCTCGCCGGGCTGCGCATCTTCGCGGGGTACGCCGGCTGGGGTGCCGAGCAGCTCGACGGGGAGATCGAGGAGGGCAGCTGGTACGTCGTGCCCGGCGAGTCCGGCGACCCGTTCCGGCTCGACACGGCCGACCTGTGGCGCGAGGTGCTGCGCCGCCAGCCGGGAGAGATGGCCTGGCACTCGACCCGCCCGGCCGACCCCGAGCTCAACTGAGCGCGGCTCAGTCCCGCTGGGCGATGAAGACGTGCTCGAGTCCCGGGCGGTCGGGGGCGTCGCGCACGTCGACCACCCCGAACCCGTGGGCGACCAGGGTGTCCTCGACCTCGGTGCGGTCGCGGAACCGGAGCGTCGAATCCGACACGAGGACCGCCCCGTCCACGGCGAACGTGTAGGTCCAGCGGAACGACACGTACGGCGCTGCCACGTCCACCAGCTCGAAGCGCTGCTCGACGGCGCCGATGCCCTCGATCTCTCGGACGGCCGGCGGCCTGCCCGCCCACGCCTCCCAGGCGCGGGCCTCCGGTCGTCGTGTCTCGAAGACCAGCCGACCGCCGGGCCGCAGCGCCGACCGGAGGTCCTCGAGCGCCGAGCCCCAGGCGGTGTCGGTGAGGAAGACCTGCGCGACGTTCCCCGTCATCAGCGCCAGGTCGCCCCGGCATGCCGGGATCGCCGAGCTGTCCCCACACACCCAGGTCACCGTGGCGGCGCCGGGCTTGCTCCGTGCGACCTCCAGCGACGCAGCGGCCGGGTCGACGCCGATCACCCGCCGGCCGTGGGTCGCGAGCCGGATCGCCAGCTCGCCGGTGCCGCACCCGAGGTCGACCACGACCCGGGCGTCGAGCCGGTCGGCCAGGGTGACGTACGCCGTCAGGTCCGCACGCTCGCCGTCGAACGCGTCGTAGACCGCCGCGAGCCGGGGGTCGGCGAAGATCGGGTCGGACACCGCGCTGACGCTAGTCCGAGGTGGCGTCGCGGCGTTCCTGAATTACAGTGGAGTCCGTGACCACCATCGGATTCTCGACAGACACGGATGTCCGGGAGGACCGCCGTACCGTCCCCACCGATGAGGGCGACCACGAGCGGTTCTCGCACTACGTGGAGAAGGACAAGCTCACCGAGGCCATGGTGATGGGGACCCCCGTCGTGGCCCTGTGCGGCAAGGTGTGGGTGCCCAGCCGGGCACCGGAGAAGTTCCCGGTGTGCCCCGAGTGCAAGGACGCCTGGGAGTCCCTCAACGACGACGCGGGCTCCGGCGAGTGACGGGTCGGCCCGACCCCGACCCCCTGCCCGACGCGCCTCTCGGATCCAAGCTAAGCCCGGCCTGGCCGGAGCGCGCCGCCTGGGGGACGGCGCCGTCGCTGCGTGCGTGGCAGACGGCGGCGATGCGGCAGTACTTCGACGAGCACCCGCGCGACTTCCTCGCGGTCGCGACCCCGGGCGCCGGCAAGACGACCTTCGCGCTGTCGGTCGCGGCCGAGCTCCTGGGTCGCCGCCTGGTCGACCGGATCACCGTCGTCGCGCCGACCGAGCACCTGAAGCTCCAGTGGGCCGAGGCCGCGGCCCGCGCGGGCATCCCGATCGACCCGGCGTACTCCGCCGGCAAGGGCAAGACGTCGCAGGACTTCGTCGGCATCGCCGTGACGTACGCCGGGGTCGCGGTCAACCCGCTCGCGATGCGGATCCGCACCGAGCGGTTCAAGACCCTGGTGATCCTCGACGAGGTGCACCACGCGGGCGACGCGCTGTCGTGGGGCGAGGGCGTCCGTGAGGCCTTCGAGCCCGCCGCCCGGCGACTGGCGCTCACCGGCACGCCGTTCCGCTCCGACATCAACCCGATCCCGTTCGTCACCTACGCCCCCGGCGGCGACGGGGTGCCGCGCTCGGTCGCCGACTACACCTACGGCTACGCGCACGCGCTCGCCGACCACGTCGTGCGCCCGGTGCTCTTCATGGCCTACTCCGGCGAGATGACCTGGCGCACCCGCGCGGGCGACGAAATCGCCGCCCGGCTCGGCGAGCCGCTCACCAAGGACCTGACCAACCAGGCGCTGCGGACCGCGCTGGACCCGTCCGGCTCCTGGATCCCGTCGGTGCTGACCGCTGCGGACAGGCGGCTCTCCGAGGTCCGTCGGCACGTCCCGGACGCCGGCGGGCTCGTGATCGCGACCGACCAGGACTCCGCACGGTCCTACGCCAAGACCCTCAAGCAGATCACCGGCGAGTCCGCGGTCGTCGTGCTCTCCGACGAGAAGGCGGCGTCGAAGAAGATCACCGAGTTCACCGACAGCGACAAGCGCTGGATGGTGGCCGTCCGGATGGTGTCCGAGGGCGTCGACGTGCCGCGGCTCGCGGTCGGCGTCTACGCGACCACGACCTCCACGCCGCTCTTCTTCGCCCAGGCCGTCGGGCGCTTCGTGCGAGCGCGCAACCGGGGTGAGACCGCGTCGGTCTTCCTGCCGTCGGTGCCGTCCCTGCTCGGCTTCGCCTCCGAGATGGAGGTCGAGCGCGACCACGTGCTGGGCCGCAAGATCACCGACGAGGGCGACATCTTCGCCGCCGAGGACGAGCTGATGGCGCAGGCGAACGCCGGCGAGGGCGCGTCCGACGAGCTCGAGGCGTCCTTCGAGGCGCTGGGCTCCGAGGCCCGCTTCGACCGCGTCCTGTTCGACGGCGGCGAGTTCGGGCACGCCGGCGAGGTGCACGTGGGCTCGGAGGAGGAGATGGACTTCCTGGGCATCCCCGGGCTCCTCGAGCCCGGCCAGATGCGCGAGCTGCTCCAGCAGCGCCAGAGCGACCGGGCCAAGAAGCAGAAGGCGGCGCCGAGGCCCGAGTCCGACACGGTCGCCCAGGTCTCCACCCACGAGCAGCTCGCGATCATGCGGCGCGAGCTCAACGGCCTGGTCGCCGCCTGGCACCACCGCACCGGCCAGGCCCACGGCATCACCCACGCCGCGCTCCGCAAGGAGTGCGGCGGACCGGCTGCCGCCGTGGCGACCGCGGACCAGCTGCAGTCCCGGATCGAGCGGATCCGGGACTGGGCGACGCGCAAGTCGTCCTGACCTCCCTACACTCGGGCGCGTGCCGGGCGAGATCTCCCAGACCCTGGACCGCGGGTTGCGCGTCCTCGACGTGCTCGCGGCGAGCCCGGACGGCCTGACGATGACCGAGCTGGCCGCCCGGATGGAGGTCAACCGGACCATCGTGCACCGGCTCGTCGCGACGCTCGAGGCCCGCGCGCTGGTACGCCGGGACGCCGACGGCCGGCTCCGGGTGGGACTCGGCGTGCTGCGGCTCGGTGCGGCGGTCCAGCCGGTGCTGCGCGACCTCGCCGTACCCGTGCTGCGCGAGCTGGCCGAGGCGGTCGGCTGCACGGCCCACCTCACGGTCGTCGACGGCGAGGAGGCGCTCGCGCTCGCGGTCGTCGAGCCGTCGTGGACCGACTTCCACGTCGGCTACCGGGTCGGGTCTCGGCACCCGCTCGGCCAGGGTGCCGCCGGCAAGGCGATCCTGCTGGGCCGGGCGGGCGACCCCACGCCGTACGTGCTGACGGTGGGGGAGCTCCAGTCCGGTGCCCGCGGCCTGGCCGCCCCGGTGCTCGGCGTACCCGGGCTCGAGGCGAGCGTCGGCATCGTGACCGTCGACCCCGGGCTGGACGCCGAGGCCGTCGGGCCTCAGGTCGAGCGGGCGGCGGCCGAGCTCACCCGGCGGCTGAGCTGATCTCGTCCTCCAGCTCCGACCCGGTGCACTGCGCGAGCTCCTCGTCGGTCAGCTCGGGGGCGGTCAGGCGCAGGATCGCGCGCGCCGTCGTGCCCAGCGCCTCGAGCTGAGCGGGGGAGAGCTGGTCGACGACGAGGCGCCGGGCCTCGCGTACGTGGCCGGGCGCGGACTCCTCGAGCTTGCGGCGGCCGGTCTCCGTGAGGTGCGCCGCGGTGCGCAGGCCGGCGCCGGCGCAGGAGCGGCGCTCGACCCAGCCGGCGCCCTCCAGACGGGAGACGGCGTGGGAGAGCCGGGAGCGGGAGCCACGCGACATCACGGCCAGCTCGCTCATCGGTAGGGCACCGGTCGGCTCCTCCGAGAGAGCGGCGAGCACGTGGTACTCGAACATGTTCAGCCCGGTGTCGCGCTTGAGCTGGGCGTCGAGCGCCGCCGGGAGCGTCATCAGCATCGCCACCAGGGACCGCCACTGCCGCTGCTGCTCGGCGTCGAGCCACGGCTCGTCGGCGGGCGGCTGGGTGGGATCGGTCACGAGGCAAGGGTAGCGACTTGAACATTCAACTCAACCGTCGTACCGTCGTGTTGAACATTCAACACGCCACTCATCCGACACCGTGGGAGAACCTCGTGACCCTGCTCCGCATCGACTCGTCCATCCAGGGCCCGGCCTCGGCCAGCTCCGCGCTCGCCGACCTCGTGCTCGACGCCTTCATCGCCGCCCGCCCCGACGAGCAGGTCGTCTCGCGGCACCTCGCGGTCGACCCGCTGCCGTCCGACGCCTGGGCGAATGCGATCCACGCCTCGTTCGCGCCCGAGGACCAGCGGACGCCGGCCCAGGCCGAGGCGCTCGCCCTCGCCCAGTCGCTCGCCGCCGAGCTGGAGGAGGCGGACGCCGCCGTCCTCGCGCTGCCGCTCTACAACTTCGGGGTCTCGCAGCACGTGAAGACCTGGTTCGACCTGGTGCTCGCCGGCGCAGCCATGGAGGCCCGCCCGCTCGAGGGCAAGCCGGTCGTCCTGCTCACCACCCGCGGTGGTGCGTACGGCGAGGGCACGCCGCGCCACGGCTGGGACCACAGCACCGACTACCTGCGCCGGATCCTCGTCGACAAGTGGGGTGCCGACCTCACGGTCGTCGAGCGCGAGTTCACGCTGGTCGGCGTCAACCCCGCCCTCGACGAGTTCACCGAGATCGCCGGCATGATGAAGAAGGAGGCCGAGGAGGCCGCCGTCGTCGCCGGTCGCGACCTCGCTGCCCGCTGAGCCGAAGGGGTAGTCCCTGACGTTTTCGCCCCTCGCCGCACGGATCGGGGGCGAGAACGTCAGGGACTACCCCGACGTCACCACCTGCGCCAGCGGCCGGACCCGGTACGGGACCTGGGTGGCGAGCGCGATCACGGTGGAGGAGCGCACGATTGCGGGTGTCTCCAGCACGCGGTCGATGACGCGCTGGAGGTCGGTGTTGGACCGGGCAACGACCCGGGCCCACAGGTCGCCGGCGCCGGTGATCGTGTGGACCTCCAACACCTCGGGGATGCCGGCGAGGTGGGCGCCGACGACGTCGTGCCCACCTCGGCTGGTGTCCTGCCGGATCTCGAGCGTCAGGAACGCCGTCACCGGGTAGCCGAGCGCCTCGGGGGAGAGGTCCGGTCCCCAGCCGGTGATGACGCCGGTGGCCACCAGCTTGTCGAGCCGGGCCTGGACGGTCCCGCGCGCGACGCCGAGCCGTCGGGACGCCTCGAGGACGCCGACGCGCGGGTCGTCGGCGAACAGGTCGATCAATCTGCCGTCGAGCTCGTCCATTGCGGCCTCCGTCATCAGACAGGTTGTCCAGCGTTTCGCGACACGATTGCACACTCTGCGCGACACCGGCAGGGTTCGCCCCATGACGACGACCCACCACGCGCTGACCGCCGACGAGCTCAAGGCCGACCTCACCCTCGAGCAGCTCCAGCAGCTGGTCGGGCTGGTCGAGTACGACGAGGAGGGCGACGTCTTCCCGGTGACCGGGTGGGACGCGATCGTCTTCGTCGTCGGCAACGCGACCCAGGCGGCGCACTACTACCAGTCGGCGTGGGGCATGGAGCTGGTCGCCTACTCGGGCCCGGAGAACGGCAACCGCGACCACAAGTCCTTCGTGCTCCGCTCGGGCTCGATCAAGTTCGTCCTCAACGGCGCCGTCGACCCGGACAGCCCGCTGGCCGACCACCACCGCCGGCACGGCGACGGCGTCGTCGACATCGCCCTCGAGGTGCCCGACGTCGACCGCTGCATCGCCCAGGCCCGCAAGGCCGGCGCCCGCGTGGTCCGCGAGCCGGAGGACGTCACCGACGAGCACGGCACGATCCGGATCGCCGCGATCGCGACGTACGGCGAGACGATCCACACCCTCGTCGACCGGAGCCGGTACGACGGCCCGTACCTGCCGGGCTACGTCACCAAGACCTCGACCTTCGTGAAGCCGGAGGGTCAGCCGAAGCGGCTCTTCCAGGCCCTCGACCACATCGTCGGCAACGTCGAGCTCGGCCACATGGACGAGTGGGTCGACTTCTACAACCGCGTGATGGGCTTCGTGAACATGGCGGAGTTCATCGGCGACGACATCGCCACCGACTACTCGGCGCTGATGAGCAAGGTCGTCGCCAACGGCAACCACCGGGTGAAGTTCCCGCTCAACGAGCCCGCGATCGCGAAGAAGAAGTCGCAGATCGACGAGTACCTCGAGTTCTACCGTGGCGCCGGCGCGCAGCACCTCGCGGTCGCGACCAACGACATCCTCGCCTCCGTTGACGCGCTGCGCGCCAACGGCGTGGAGTTCCTCGCGACGCCGGACTCCTACTACGAGGACCCCGAGCTGCGCGCCCGGATCGGCAACGTCCGGGTGCCGATCGAGGAGCTGCAGAAGCGCGCGATCCTGGTCGACCGCGACGAGGACGGCTACCTGCTCCAGATCTTCACGAAGCCGCTCGGCGACCGGCCGACCGTGTTCTTCGAGCTGATCGAGCGGCACGGCTCGCTCGGCTTCGGCAAGGGCAACTTCAAGGCGCTCTTCGAGGCGATCGAGCGCGAGCAGGACGCCCGCGGCAACTTGTGAGCGTCAGCTCGCGACGAAGCGGGCGTCGACTGTCGCCGAGACGGCGATGTCCTCGGGGGTGAAGGCCAGGCCGCTGCCGCCGGTGTCGGCCTTGGCTGCCCGGGCGAACATCGCCGTCCCCTGACCCGAGGCCTGGGTCTGGTCGCCGAGCATGCCCGGGTCGGCGATCGCGACGCAGTGCAGGGCGCCGAGGCCGAGCGCCTCGGCGTACGCCTGCGCCTTGCGGCGTGCCTCCTCGACCGCCCGCGCGCGCACGGCAGCGACCGTGTCCTGCTTGGTCTGCTCGGTGAGGGCCCACTCGAGGCCGTCGACGCGTACGCCGGCGTGCACCGCCGCGCGCTCCACCCAGACCGCTAGGTCGTCGAAGTCGCGGAACTTGGCGCGCGTCGTGGTCTGGGCGTGGTGGACGAGCGGGAGCTGCTCGCCCTTGTTGTTGAACGGCCGGTGCGACCAGACCTGGATCCGGTCGGTCGCGTGCCAGGTGACCGGTCCCTGCGCCGGGTCGTGCCGAGCCGCGATCCCGGCCACCAGTGCAGCCGTCCCCTGCGTGGTGGCGGCGACGACCGGCGCCCGCTCCGGCCCCTCGAAGCCGACCGTCACGGTGACGGTCGCGCGCTCGGCGGGGTGGAACGAGTCGTAGCTGCCCTGCACGGTGATCACGGTCTCGGCCATGGACCCGATTCTGCCGGGTCAGGCCAGGTCGCCGACCAGCTCCGCCTCGGCCTCGGCCGGCGAGTGCGCCGCCGGGGCGTGCGCACCAGCGACGACCGTGCGGCCGGCCGTGAGGATCGCGACGCCGACCAGCACGGCACCGGCGCCGAACCAGAACGGCGCGTGCGGGCCGACGTTCTCGCCGAGCTTGAGCGCGACGTACGGGCCGACCGCGCCACCGCAGAAGCGGAGGAACGAGTACGCCGCGGACGCGACCGGGCGCTCGACCGGGGCGGCGCCCATCACGATCTCGGTGATCAGGGTGTTGTTGATGCCGATGAAGGCGCCCGAGAGCACGATGCCGGCGATCACGAACGGCGTGTGCTCGGTGAAGACCGCGATCATCGCGAGGTCGAGCATGAACAGCACGAGCATGGAGATGACGCTCGGCACCGTGCCGATCAGGCGCTGCACCAGCGGCGCGACGAAGACCGACGTGAAGGCGAGCAGCAGGCCCCAGCCGAAGAAGATCCAGCCGATGTCGATGATGCTGGCGTCCGGCAGTGCGAACGGCCCGGCGGCCAGGATCGTGAAGAAGCCGATGTTGTAGAAGATCGCGGTCAGGCCGGTGAGCAGGAGCGCGGGGTAGCGCAGCGCGCGGAACGGGTCGAGGAGCGAGGTACGACGTCCGGTCGGCGGCGTGCTCGGCA
This sequence comes from Nocardioides sp. Root1257, assembly GCF_001425175.1. Taxonomy (GTDB): domain Bacteria; phylum Actinomycetota; class Actinomycetes; order Propionibacteriales; family Nocardioidaceae; genus Nocardioides. The sequence goes on from NZ_LMDV01000008.1 coordinate 1,171,470, forward strand.
GGAAGACCGACGTGGCGACGAGCGCGATGACCATCAGGCAGGAGACGCCGAAGAACGGCGCGCGCCAGGACTGCTCGCCCAGCAGCCCGCCCACGAGCGGGCCGGAGGCGATGCCGATGCCGAGCGCGGCCTCGAAGAGGATGATCGCGCGCGCGGTCGAGCCGGACGCGGCGGTGACGATGGTCGAGAGCGCGGTCGCCACGAAGAGGGCGTTGCCGAGACCCCAGCCTGCCCGGAAGCCGACGATCTGCCCGACCGTGCTGGACGAGCCGGCGAGTGCGGCGAAGACGATGATCAGGACCAGGCCGCTGATCAGCGTGCGCTTGGCGCCGATCCGGCTCGAGATGACGCCGGTGACCAGCATCGCGACGCCCATGATCGCCATGTAGCTGGTGAACATCAGCGAGACCTGGCTGGGGGTCGCCTGCAGCTGCGCGGCGATGTCCTTGAGGATCGGGTCGACGAGCCCGATGCCCATGAACGCGATGACGCAGGCGAAGGCGACGGCCCAGACGGCGCGCGGCTGCTTGAAGAAGGAGCCCTGGTCGGGCTCGGTGGACGTGGCGAGGTGGTTCACGGAGTGCCTTCCTGGAGGATCGCCCGGAGCACGGCGACCGCCGTGGCGAGGTCCTCGGTGGTGAGGTCGGGGTGCGCGGCGACGATGGCCGCGATCCGGTCGCCGTGCAGGCGGCGGATGCGGGCGAGCTCGTCGCGACCCGAGTCGGACAGCGTGACGACCGTGCCGCGGGCGTCGGCGGGGTTCGGCGCCTTGCTGACCCAGCCGCTCTCGACGAGCTGGGCGACCGCGGCCGACATGGTCGGCTGGGAGCAGCGGTCCAGGTCGGCGAGCTGGGTGATGCCCAGCGGGCCGTGCTCGTCGAGCAGCGAGATGATCCGGGTCCCCGCGGGCAGCTCGAGCTCCCGTCGTACGGCGCGCACGAGGCGTGCGGCGTGGACGACCAGGTCGCTGGCGAGCTCGGTGTCGGTCACGCCCTCCACATTACATAGGAAGGCTATGTAAATCTAGGTGCGCTGGCTCACGCTAGAAGGGCGGGCGCCCGGTGCCGCTCACCCGCAGCCGTCCCCACGGGTCCGCGTCGCTCAGCCGCCCCTCGGCGCTGCCGTGCTCGGTCGTCACCGTCACGGTCGACCCGGTGCCCACCGCGTCGAGGTCGGGCGAGGCGGCGAGACGGCCGTACCAGTGGAAGCGACCGTCGATCGGGTCGAAGCGGCCGCGCAGGTCGGCGTCGACCGGGATGCGAGCCTCGCCGGAGACGACGGTCGCCGGACCGCCGTACTCCTCCTGGGGTTCGTGGTGGGTCATGGTGATTCCTCCTCGAGGGGTACGCCGAGCTCGGTGGCCGTCCCGGAGAACGCGTGCCAGATGAAGGACGTCAGGTAGGCGCCGACCGCGGCGCGGCTCATGGTCTGGCGCTCGAGCCACCACTCGCCGGTGGACAGGCCCATGCCGACCAGGGCCTGCGCCCACGGCTCGGCGCCGCCGGTGTCGACGCCGAGCTCGCGCATCGTGTCGCCGAGCACCCGGGCGAACGCGGCGGCGATCGCCGCCTTGCCGTCCGCGAGCGGGTCGATCGCGACCGCCCGGTGGCGGACCAGGAGCAGGAAGACCGGGGGGTGCTCCTCGATCGTCGCGAGGTAGGTGTCGACCCCGGCGGCGACCCGCTCGCGGACGGACGCCTCGGTGAGGATCGCCGGCAGCAGCCGCCGCATCACCTCGTCGGCGCCCCAGCGCCCGACCGCGGCGTACAGGTCGTCGAGGCCGTCGAAGTAGCGGTAGAGCACCGGCTTGCTGACGCCCGCCTCGCGGGCGATGTCGGAGATGCCGGCGGTGGGACCGACGGTGTCGATCGCCGCGACCGCCGCGAGCACGAGCTCGGCGCGGCGCTCCTCGCGGTGCTCGTCCCAGCGGGCGGAGCGGCCGTCCTTGCCCTTGACCTGGCGTGCCATGTCGGGGAGTCTAGCGGTAACCGTTACTTCTGGTAACACCTAAACCACTGCGACCTCGGGAGTGCTCATGACGCTCACTCAGCCCTCGGCCGACCCGGTCTCCGACCGGCTGCTGAAGTCCTCCGCCCGGCACAGCTACGACCCCGAGGTCGACATCGACTGGGACGCTCCCTTGGTCGACGGCCTGTGGTTCATGCAGCCGGAGCGCGTGTCGCTCTACGGCACCGACCTGTGGGACCGGATGTCGCAGGAGCAGCGCATCGAGCTGTCCAAGCACGAGGTCGCGAGCATCTCCAGCGTCGGTGTGTGGTTCGAGCTGATCCTCATGCAGATGATGGTCCGCGACCTCTACAACGCCGACCCGCGCACGCAGCGCATGCACTACGCGCTCACCGAGGTCGCCGACGAGTGCCGCCACTCGCTGATGTTCGGCAAGGCGATCGACAAGGTCGGCGCGCCGGCGTACGGGCCCCCAGCCCACGTCCACCGCCTCGGTCGCCTGATGAAGTCGATCGGGTACGGCGTCTCGGCGTACGCCTCGATCCTGGTCGCCGAGGAGGTGCTCGACCGCTGGCAGCGCGAGCTGATGAAGGACGAGCGGGTGCAGCCGATGGTGCGGATGGTCTGCCGCATCCACGTGCTCGAGGAGGCGCGGCACATGACCTTCGCTCGCGACGAGATCGAGACGATGGTGCCGCGCCTGACGAAGGTGACACGCACCTGGCACCAGGCCTCCCTCGCCCAGACGGCCTTCTTGGTGGCGCGCTCGCTGGTCAACCCGGCGGCGTACGCCGCGGTCGGGCTCGACCCGCGGGAGGCCCGGCGGACGGCGCTCCGCAACCCGCACTACCAGCAGACGGTGGCCTGGATGGGCGAGAAGGTGACGCCGTACCTCGACGACCTCGGCCTCATCCCGCGCCACCAGCGGCCGCTCTGGCGACGGTCCCTGCTGCTGACCTGACCTTTGGCATGATCGGCGGATGGCGACGTACATCGGCTTCCTGCGGGCGATCAACCTCGGTGCGAAGCGGAAGTTCCCGAGGGCCGACATCGTCGCCGCCGTCGAGGCAGCCGGGTTCACCGAGGTCGAGACCTACATCAACACCGGCAACGTCCGCTTCGACACGACGATGCGCTCGCGGGCGAGGATCGAGGCCGCGCTGGAGAAGGCGTTCCTCGAGGACCGTGGCTTCGAGGTGCCGACCATGGTCTTCACCCAGAAGGAGCTGGTGGAGATCGCCGACCACGCGTCGTCCTTCGGGCACGGCGGCAAGCACTACGTGTCGCTACTCAAGGACGCGCCGACGGCGGCTGCCGTCAAGAAGGTCGAAGAGGTGAGCACCACGGAGGAGATCGCGAAGGTCGGCGGTCGCGCCGTGCACCTGCTGCTCGGCGACAACTACCACGAGGCCAAGCTGACGAACGCGACGATCGAGAAGCACCTCGGGGTCGCCACCAACCGGAACCTGACGGTGATCAGGGCGCTGGCGGAGAAGTGGTGCTGACCGGGCTGACCCGCCGCAGGTCGCGCACCGACCGGGACGTCAGCGTCAGCAGCGCGCCGACGACGTAGACGACCCCGCCGACCAGGAGCACGTCCTGGGTGCCGAACGTGGCGGCGAGCGGGCCGAAGCTGAGCTGGCCGACCGGGATCGCCACGAACGAGCCGAGCATGTCGTAGGAGTAGGCCCGCGACAGCATCTCGTCGGGCACGTTCTCCTGCATCGCCAGGTTCCAGCCCAGGCTGAAGACCTCGATGCCCATGCCGGCGGCGAACGCCGCGACCATCACCCAGGCGGTCTGCGGGTGCAGCCCCATCACCACCAGCGGCGCGCCGAAGAGGGCGACCCCGATCATCCCGGTGAAGAGCGGCCGGCGGAGCGGGAAGCGCAGCATCAGCAGGGTCATCGTGAACAGCCCGACCGCCTGGGCCGACATGATCAGTCCCCATCCGTGGGCGCCGATGTCGGTCTCGTTCGCGAGCACCGGGCCGAGGGTGTCGAGGCCGCCGGCGTGGATCACGTTGAGGAAGCCGAACGCGAGCACGACCACCCACAGCCACGTCGTACGCCGGAAGAAGTCCCAGCCCTCGACGAGCTCGCGGACCAGGGACGGCTCGACGCCACTGCTGGCGCGGGCCGGGAGCCGGACCGGGACGAGCAGCAGGGCGGCGACCAGCCAGGTGACGGCGTCGACGGCGAGTGCCCAGCCCGGTCCGACGGTGACGACCAGGCCCGCCGAGACCGACGGACCGAGGATCGCGAGGGCGTTGCGCATCATCGACAGCAGCACGTTGGCGGGCTGCAGCTCCTCGCGCGGCACCAGCGCCGGCACGATGCCCGCGAGCGCCGGCAGGCTCATCGCCGACAGCGTGCCGTTGATCGCGGACAGCACCACGAAGTGCCAGAGCTCGGCATGGCCCGACAGCAGCAGGACGGCCAGCACGCCCTGGCTGATCCCGGCGCCGACGTTGGCGATCTGGATGACGAGCGTCCGGCCGAGCCGGTCGGCCACGACGCCGCCGAGCAGCAGGAACACCACCTGCGGGATGCTGTGCGCCGCCAGCACCAGGCCGAGCGCGCCGGGGGAGTCGCTGACGTGCAGGACGGCGAACGCGAGGGCGACCGGCGCCATCGTCGTACCGGCCAGGTTGACCGAGCGGGACAGGAAGTACCACCGGAACCGCGGCTCGCGCAGCGGGCTGAGCGCGGTGGAGGTGAACATCTCGTGGCAGATGATGCCAGCCCTTGTGCGGCGCGGTCGGGGCGAGATAGGACTGTGGGGCTCTGATCCGTTCTCGGGAGGAATCGTCAGTGTCTGACTCGTCTGTGCCCATGCCGTCTCGCCGTGCCGTCCTCGGCGGCGTCACCGGAGCCGCGGCCCTGGCCGCCGCCGGCTACTCGAACCCGGCGTACGCCGGTGGACCCCACGGCCATCACGGCCACCACGGCCACCACGGGCCCGACCGGGCACGCCTGACCGTGCTCGGCACCACCGACCTGCACGGCAACGTCGTCAACTGGGACTACTTCAAGAACGCGGAGTACGACGACGCCGCGCACAACGACATCGGGCTCGCGAAGGTCGCGACGCTGATCAAGGCGGTGCGCCACGACCGTCGCGGCGAGCCGATCCTGACGCTCGACGCGGGCGACACGATCCAGGGCACGCCGCTGGCGTACTACTACGCGAAGATCGACCCGATCACCTCCGGCGCCGTGCACCCGATGGCGCGGGCGATGAACGCGGTCGGGTACGACGCCGCCGCGCTCGGCAACCACGAGTTCAACTACGGCCTCGACACGCTGCGGACCTTCGAGGGGCAGCTCGACTTCCCGCTGCTCGGTGCCAACGCCGTCGACCCGGCGACCAAGCGGCCGGCCTTCCCGCCGTACATCATCAAGCACTACAAGGTCGGCCGCGGTCGCTCGATCAAGGTCGGCGTCCTCGGACTCACCAACCCCGGCATCGCGATCTGGGACAAGGCCAACGTCGAGGGCCGGATGGAGTTCCCGGGCCTGGTCGAGCAGGCGAAGAAGTTCGTGCCCGAGCTGAAGCGTCGGGGCTGCGACCTCGTCGTGATCTCGGCGCACTCGGGCGCGGCCACGTCGTCGTCGTACGGCGACGCGCTGCCCTACCCGGAGAACGCCGCGTCGCTCGTCGCGGCCCAGGTGCCGCACGTCGACGCGATCCTGGTCGGGCACGCGCACCAGGAGATCGCGCAGCAGTACGTCGCGAACGAGACCACCGGCCAGCAGGTGCTGCTGTGCGAGCCGTCGTACTGGGGGCGCCGGCTGGCGGTGATGGACTTCGTCGTGGAGGAGACGCGCTCGCGCGGCGGCCGGGGCTGGCGGCTGGTCAGCGCGACCTCGCAGGTGCTCAACTCCAACGCCGTCGCGGAGGACGCGCGGGTCGCCCGCGCCGTGCGCGAGCAGCACGACACCACCGTCGCCTACGTGAACTCGCCGGTCGGCACCTCCGCCGCGGCGATGTCCGCCGCCCGCGCGGTCGTCGAGGACGTGCCGATCATCGACTTCGTCAACTACGTCCAGGCAGACGCGGTCAAGGCCGGCCTGACCGGCGCCGACGCCGCGCTGCCGGTGCTCTCGATCGCGGCCCCCTTCAACCGCGCCGCGTCCTTCCCGGCCGGGCAGGTCACCATCCGCGACGTGGCAGGGCTCTACATCTACGACAACACCCTGCTCGGGGTGCGGGTCTCCGGTGCGGACGTCAAGGCCTACCTCGAGTACTCCGCCCGCTACTTCAAGCAGGTGTCGGGCACCGGTCCGTTCACGCTCGACCAGGTGACCAATGCCGTCACCCCCACCGCCCCGACCGGCACCCCGGACTACAACTTCGACTCGGTGGCCGGGCTGGACGCGCCGCTGACCTACGACATCGACATCGCCGCCGCCCCCGGCTCGCGGATCGTCGGGCTGTCGTACGCCGGCGTACCGGTGACCGATGCGCAGCAGTTCGTGATGGCCGTCAACAACTACCGGCAGTCGGGCGGCGGCGGCTTCCCGGCCGTCGCCACCGCCCCGGTCGTCTACAACCGCCAGAACGAGATCCGCCAGCTCCTCATCGACTGGGTCACCGCGAACGGCACCATCGACCCCGCCGCCTTCGCCTCCGTCGACTGGCGCCTCACCTCCGGCGGTACGCCAATCACCGTGAGCTGAGCCCGCCGTCTCGCTCCCGCATCGGCTGTAACGCGGGGTTAGACCCACTGGTGACCCCGTTCGAACGGGGTGCCTAGTGGTCCTAACCCCGCGTTACAGCCGGCGAGCGGCCGCGAGCCATCCACAGACACGCCCCTGACCGGGTTCTCCACAGGCCAGCTCCACGGACCAGCTCGGGGGGAGCGGCGGCGCGCACGCTGCCTGAATGCAGCCGAAGTTCGCTTACTACCTCACCCACCAGCACGGGCTGATCCGCCGGCGCCAGGTGCTGGCCGCCGGCATGACCGTGCAGCAGATCGCGACGCTGGTCCGCGGGCGCGAGTGGGTGGTCATACGCCGGGGTGTCTACACGACGCGGGCGCACTGGGAGTCCCTCGACCGCTACGTCGGGCGGCCGCAGCTCGAGGTGTGGGCGGCCGTCCTGCAGATGCAGACGCCGCACATCGTCAGCCACGACTCCGCGGCGTACCTGCATCGACTTCCGATCCTCGAGGCGAAGCCGAGACTGGTGCACATCACCCGGATCGGCGCGCTCGGTGGGCGGACGCGGCACGGGGTGAAGCACCACAAGGCGCCGGTGCGGACCGAGCGGATCGAGTTCATCGACGACCACCCAGTGCTCGACCTGCCGCGGACCGTCGCGGACATCGGTCGCGAGCACGGCCTGCGGCACGCGGCCGTCGCCGCGAACTCGGCTCTCCGGCGCGGCGTGTCACGAAACGCGCTGCGCGAGGCCGTGGCGGAGATGCGTTGCTGGCCGTACGTGACGGTGCCCCGGCTCGCGGTCGAGTGGGCGGACGGGCGGTGCGAGAACCCAGGTGAGGACCTGACGATGCTGATGCTCAAGCAGCTGGGACTCGGGTTGGTGCACGCGCAGTTCGGCATCCAGGAGCGCGGTCGGGTCGCGTGGGTCGACTTCCGGATCGGGCGGCACCTCGTCGAGTTCGACGGACGCCACAAGTATCAGCGCGACGCGGACGGCGGGTACGCCGACCGGCCGGCCGAGGAGGTCGTCCTCGACGAGAAGAACCGCCAGGACTGGTTGTGCGGCTTCAAGCTGGGCATGTCTCGGGTCATCTGGTCCGAGGTGCAACCGGACACCTGGGACGAGACGCAGCTCCGACTCCACCGCGAGATCACCGACACGGCACGCAGGTTCGGGACGTCCGTCGACGACCTCGCGCCGTACGTTATCCGTCGGCGGCGCCGCTGAGCAGGGTCGGCTCGGCGCCTACTCGCCGCGGAAGACCGGCCTCCGGCCGGCCGCGAAGGCGTCCAGCCCCTCGGCGAAGTCGGCGGTGGTGAAGAGGGCGCGCTGGCCGGAGTGCTCGCGGTCGAGGGCGGCCTCCAGGTGGGGGAGCGTGGCGGCGTTGATGGCCTTCTTGATGCCGCTCTGGGCCAGCCCGGGGCCGGCAGCCAACCGTCGTGCGAGGCGCGCGACCTCGTCGGCGAAGGAGTCGTCCGGCGCGACGTGGGTGATCAGCCCGCACGCGAGGGCGTCGGGCGCCGACAGCGGCTCGCCCAGCAGCGCGATCCGCATCGCCCGTGCCCGTCCGACGGAGGCGGCGACGGTGGCCGATGACCCGCCGTCGGTCATCAGCCCGATCCGGGAGAAGGGCAGCAGGAAGGCGGCCGACTCCGCGGCCACGATGATGTCGGAGACGAGGGCGGCCGAGCAGGCGACGCCGGCCGCGATGCCGTTGACGGCCGCCAGCACGGGGACCGGGCAGTCGACGACGGCACGGATCACCCGGTTGGCGGCGTCCATGGTCTCGACCGGGTGCTCGGGCGCGAGCTGCAGCAGCTCCATGTCGGCACCGGCGCTGAACCCGCGGCCGGTGCCGGTGACCACCACGGCACGTACGTCGTCGCGGGCCCGGGCGCCCTCGAGCTCGCTCGCGAGGGCGGTCATCATCTGACCGTCGACGGCGTTCAGGACCTCGGGCCGGTCGAAGGTCAGCCAGAGCACGCCGTCCTCGACCCGGACCAGCAGGTGGTCAGACAACGGACACCCCGGCGGCACGCATCTCGTCCAGCGCCGCCGCCGTCGACTCCGGTGCGACGCCCGCGCACAGGTCCACGATCAGCCGCGTCTCGAACCCGGCACCCACGGCGTCCAGGGCGGTCGAGCGCACGCAGTAGTCGGTCGCGATCCCGCAGACGTCGACCGTGGTCACCTCGTGGGAGCGGAGCCAGTCGACCAGGCCGACGCCGTCGACGGTGCTCCCCTCGAAGCCGGAGTACGCCGCGGTCTGCTCGCCCTTGAGGAAGATCGCGTCGAAGGGCTGCGGGTCGAGGTTGGGGTGGAACGCCTCGCCGTCGGTGCCGACCCGGCAGTGCACCGGCCACGACTCCGCGTAGTCGGGCTCCCGCGACCAGTGCCCGCCCGGGTCGACGTGGTGGTCCTTGGTCGCGACCACGTGGTCGTACGCCGGGGAGTCCGGCCCGTGCGCCGCCCAGGACCGGAGCAGGGCCCCGATGTCGGCGGCGACCCGGGCTCCACCGGTGACGGGCAGCGAGCCGCCCTCGCAGAAGTCGTTCTGCACGTCCGTGACGATCAGCGCGCGCTTCATGCTCGCGAGCGTATCGGTCACTCGTGGATCGTCGGGATGACCGGCTCGCCGCGCGACATCTGCTGGACGGCCACCGGCAGCTCGCCGCGCGAGCCCAGGTGGCGCGAGCGCGCGGCCTCCAGCGACTCCCGTCCGACCACCTCGCCCGACCGCACCAGCGGCACCAGCAGCGCGCGGTCGTCGCCGTCGTCGGTCGGCCGGTGGCCGATGCCGACGACCTCGGCCTCCGCCACGCCGGCCGCCGTACGCCGGCGCAGCGCGTACTTCCGCCCGCCCACCGAGATCTTGTCGACGCTCTTCTTGGCCACGGACTCCAGCTCGCCGCCGGCCGACTCGCGCGCCACCAGCTTGTAGACGAAGCCGCAAGTCGGGTGGCCGCTGCCGGTGACGAGCTGCGTGCCCACGCCGTACCCGTCCACGGGCGCCGCGGCGAGGGAGGCGATCGCGAACTCGTCGAGGTCGCTGGTGACGATGATCCGCGTCGACGTCGCCCCGAGGGAGTCGAGCAGCTCGCGGACCCGCACGGCCTGGACCCCCAGGTCGCCCGAGTCGAGGCGGACGGCCCCCAGCCCCGGCCCGGCGATCTCGACACCGCGGCGCACGGCGGCCTCGACGTCGTAGGTGTCGACGAGCAGCGTGGTGTCCGCGCCGAGCGCGTCCACCTGGGCACGGAACGCGTCGTCCTCGGTGTCGTGCAGCAGGGTGAAGCTGTGCGCGCTGGTGCCGGTGGTGGGCACGTCGTACCGCTGCCGCGCGGCGAGGTTGGAGCTGGCCGCGAAGCCCGCGACGTACGCCGCGCGCGCTGCGGCCACCGCCGCCTCCTCGTGGGTACGCCGCGAGCCCATCTCGATGCAGGGCCGGTCGCCGGCAGCGAGCGTCATCCGCGACGCCGCGGAGGCGATCGCGGAGTCGTGGTTGTAGACCGAGAGCAGCACGGTCTCGAGCAGCACCGCCTCGGCGAAGCTCGCCTCCACGATGAGCACGGGGGAGTAGGGGAAGTACGTCTCGCCCTCGCCGTAGCCCCACACATCGCCGGAGAAGCGGTACGACGCGAGCCAGTCGAGCGTCGGTCGGTCGACGACGTCCTCCAGCGCCGCCAGTGTCGACGCGTCGAAGGTGAAGCGCTCGATGGCGTCGAGCGCGCGGCCGACACCCGCCACGACGCCGTACCGACGCCCCTCGGGGAGCCGCCGTGGGAAGAGCTCGAAGACCGAGCGACGGTGCGCCGTGCCGGAGCGCAGCGCGGCCTGGAGCATGGTCAGCTCGTAGTGATCGGTGAGCAGGGCTGTTGACCGGGTCACGGCAGGAGGCACGTGGGCCAGTGTGCCAACATTGGCGGTGTGACCGCGCCCGTCGAGGTCGAGCCGACCGCCACCCCCGATGAGATCGTCCAGACGGCCAAGCCGTGGGTGACGATCGTCTGGAACGATCCGGTCAACCTGATGTCCTACGTCACCTACGTCTTCCAGAAGTACTTCGGCTACTCGAAGAAGAAGGCGGAGAAGCTGATGTACGAGGTCCACGAGGAAGGCAAGTCCGTGGTCAGCCACGGCAGCCGCGAGGAGATGGAGCGCGACGTGCAGGCGATGCACGAGTACGGCCTCTGGGCGACCATGGACCGTCAGGAATGAGTGGGTTCCACCGGCACCGCCGGAGCAAGCTGATCATCGCGAACTTCTCCGGCTTCGAGGCCGACCTGCTGCGCTCGCTCGCCGGCCAGCTCGTCGAGCTGCTGCGCAACGAGGCGGCTGTGCCGCGCGACGACGTCGACCCGTTCGAGGCCCTGATGGACTTCTCCGGCCCGACCCAGGAGCCCGAGGACCCGGTGCTGGCCCGGCTCTTCCCGACGGCGTACCCCGACGACGAGGAGGCCGCGTCGGAGTTCCGCCGCTTCACCGAGGGCGGGCTGCGTGACGGCAAGGCGGCCGCGGCCGTCGCGATCATCGACGGCCTCGAGGAGGCCGGCCTCCCGCAGGAGCTCACCGAGGACGGCCTGATGATCGACGTCGAGCTCGACGCGCCCACCGCGGAGATGTGGATGCGCTCCTTCACCGACCTGCGCCTGGCGCTGGCCACCCGGCTCGAGATCGAGGAGGGCGACGAGGCCTACTGGCACTCGCTCTCCGACGACGACCCGCGCGCCCAGGCGCACGACATCTACGAGTGGGTCGGCTACCTGCAGGAGACCTTGGTGGGAGCGTTGAGCGCATGAGCCCGATCCCGCCGTACGTCGTCGAGATGCGCTCCCTGATCGGGAAGCGCGAGATGTGGCTGCCGGGCATCACCGCGATCGTCGTCCGCGGCAGCGGGGCCGACACCGAGGTGCTGCTCACGCTGCGCGCCGACAACGGGGAGTGGGCGCCGATCACCGGCATCCTCGACCCCGGCGAGGAGCCCGCCGTCGGGACGGCTCGCGAGGCGTTCGAGGAGTGTGGCGTCGAGGTGACCGTCGACCGGCTCGCGTCGGTGGGCGTGAGCCCCCAGATCACCCACACCAACGGGGACCTGGCCGTCTACCTCGACCTGACGTTCCTGTGCACCTGGGTCTCGGGGGAGGCGCGGGTCAACGACGACGAGAACGTCGACGTCCGCTGGTGGCCGACGACCGCGCTCCCGCCGATGGCGGACTGGCTCGTCGAGCGGATCGACGACGTCCTGGCGGACGAGACCGCCGCCCGCTTCCGCACCTGAGCCTCGTAGGCTGGACCGGTGCTGACCATCGACCGAGCGACGTACGACGGCATCGTCGCCCACGCGAAGCGGGACCACCCCGACGAGGCGTGCGGCGTCGTGGCGGGGCCCGAGGGCAGCGACCGGCCCGAGCGCCTGGTCGAGATGGTCAACGCGGCCGGGTCGCCGACGTTCTACGAGTTCGACTCCACGGACCTCTTCCAGCTCTACAAGGAGATGGACCAGAACGACGAGGAGCCGGTGGTCGTCTACCACTCCCACACGGCCACCGAGGCCTATCCCAGCCGCACGGACATCGGCCTCGCGAGCGAGCCGGGGGCACACTATGTGCTGGTGAGCACCCGGGAGCACGGGAATAACGAAGGCCCCGTGGAGTTCAGGTCCTACAGGATCGTCGACGGCGAGGTGACCGAGGAAGAGGTCACGGTCGTGGACGAGCTGACAGCAAGCAACTGAGGAGTCACAGAGCCATGGCCATCGAGGTCCGCATCCCCACCATCCTGCGCAACTACACCGACGGTGAGAAGGCGGTGAGCGCCGACGGCGCCAGCCTGAGCGCGCTGATCGACGACCTCGAGGCCAACCACCCCGGCATCAAGGACCGCCTGATCGAGAACGGCGACCTGCGCCGCTTCGTCAACGTCTACGTCAACGACGAGGACGTGCGCTTCATCGGCGGGCTCGAGGCCGAGCTCAGCGACGGCGACCAGGTCGTCGTGCTCCCGGCCGTCGCCGGCGGCTGACAGCGATGGCCGAGCGTCGTACCTTCGTCCTCGTCGACGGCGAGAACATCGACGCGACGCTCGGCAACTCCCTGCTGGGCCGACGCCCCGCGCCCGAGGAGCGACCCCGCTGGGAGCGGGTGACGGAGTTCGCGGAGCGCACCTGGGGCCAGCCCGTCACGGGCCTCTTCTTCCTCAACGCCAGCAACGGCAACCTGCCGTCGTCGTTCGTGCAGGCGCTGCTGGCGATGGACTACCGCCCCATCCCGCTGGCAGGCACGTCGGACCAGAAGGTCGTGGACGTCGGCATCCAGCGCACCCTGACGGCGCTGCTCTCGCACGACGACGCCGACGTGCTGCTCGCGAGCCACGACGCCGACTTCGCCGAGCACCTCGGCGACCTGCTCGGTGCGGGCCGGCGGCTCGGCCTGATCGGGCTGCGCGAGTTCATGAGCAACCAGCTGACCGGGCTGGGCGTGCCGCTCTTCGACCTGGAGGACGACGTCAACGCGTTCATCCAGCCGCTGCCGCGGGTGCGGATCATCCCGCTCGCCGAGTTCGACCCGGAGAAGTTCCTCAGATGACGCGCTACGACAACCTGCTCGCCTCCGTCGGCGGCACCCCGCTCATCGGGCTGCCGAGGCTGTCGCCGAGTCCCGACGTACGCCTGTGGGCGAAGCTCGAGGACCGCAACCCGACCGGCTCGATCAAGGACCGCCCGGCCCTGAAGATGATCGAGGAGGCGGAGAAGGACGGCACCCTGCGCCCCGGCTGCACCATCCTCGAGCCGACGTCGGGCAACACCGGCATCTCGCTCGCGATGGCGGCCAAGCTCAAGGGCTACCGGATCGTCTGCGTGATGCCCGAGAACACCTCCGAGGAGCGACGTCAGCTGCTCCGGATGTGGGGCGCCGAGATCGTGTCGTCGCCCGCCGCGGGTGGCTCCAACGAGGCGGTCCGGGTCGCCAAGCGGATCGCCGCCGAGCACCCCGACTGGGTGATGCTCTACCAGTACGGCAACGCCGCGAACGCCCGCGCGCACGAGGAGGGCACCGGACCCGAGCTGCTGGCCGACCTGCCCTCGATCACGCACTTCGTCGCCGGGCTCGGCACCACCGGGACGCTGATGGGCGTGAGTCGCTACTTCCGCGGCGCCAAGCCCGACGTCCGTATCGTCGCGGCCGAGCCGCGCTACGGCGAGCTCGTCTACGGCCTGCGCAACCTCGACGAGGGCTTCGTGCCCGAGCTGTACGACGCCGAGCTGATCGACACCCGCTTCTCGGTCGGCCCGCGCGACGCCGTACGCCGGGTGCGCGAGCTGCTGGAGCTCGAGGGCATCTTCGCGGGCATCTCGACGGGCGCGATCCTGCACGCCGCGCTGGGCCAGGCAGCGAAGGCGGTCAAGGCCGGCGAGAGCGCCGACATCGCGTTCGTGGTCGCCGACGGCGGCTGGAAGTACCTGTCGACCGGCGCCTACGAGGGCACCATCGACGATGCCGAGAGCCGCCTCGACGGCCAGCTCTGGGCCTGAAGCTCTAGGCCTGAAGCTCTGGGCCTGACGTCGGATCAGCTGACGTCGAGGTCCTGCTTCGCGTCCAGCTCGCTGCCCGGGATGGCCTTCATCCCCAGCAGGTCGAGCGACAGGTTGCCCAGGTCGCCGTTGCGCACCGGCTGACGCTTCGCGGCGTACCGGGGCCGTCCCGTGCCCGGGTCCCGGTAGTCCGGGTTGAGCGCGTAGAGGTCGCCGGCCGTCACGCCGGGACCCCAGACGAGGAACGGGATGCGGTAGTTGGCCAGCACCTTCGGGGTGTGCGTGGTCCGGCCGGGCATGAAGCCGTGGTCGGCGGTCAGGACGACGACGACGTTGTCGAGCGACGGGTCGCCGTCGATGGTCGCGAGCACCTCGCCGAGGTCCCGGTCGGTCTGGCGGACGGCGGAGAGGTACTGCGCCGACATGCCGCCGTACTCGTGCCCGAAGCGGTCGGGGAGGGAGACGTGCAGGAACGTGAACGCCCGGTCGGTCGAGGCCAGGTCGGCGGCGGCCCGGCGCACCAGGGCCGTCTGGTCCTCGTTGACGAAGAACCGGTCGATGCCGCGGGGCCACGAGCGCTCGTAGAGGCCGAACTTCTCCTTGGTGGAGAAGAGCGCGGTCCGGTCGCCGGCGGCGTGGACGACACCGAAGACGGACTGCACGGGGTGGCCGGCCGCGCGGCCGACGGTCATCCTGCGGCGGTCGTCGTCCCAGGTGACCCCGTGGCCGCCGTGCCGGCGGTCGACGCGACGGCTGGTCATCATCCCGGTGTGGTTGGGCAGGGTCACGTTCTGCTCGAACTCGGTGCGCGCGTTCAGCGTCGAGGCACCCTCCGACAGGAGCCGGTGGAAGGTCGGCGCGCCGGCCGAGCCCAGCCGCCGGATCGCGTCGGTGTTCAGCCCGTCGACCGAGATCGCGAGCACGCGCGTCGCGCTCGGCGCGGGCTCGTGCCGGACCGAGGCGGCCGGCGTCTGCGCGCCCGCGCAGGCGGGGGCGACCAGGGTCAGGGAGAGGGCGCAGGCAACGGCACCGAGACGCGAGAGCATGCCCCCGACGCTACCTGCCGACCGCTCCGTGACCGGCATCTCCAGTGACGTGGGTCGCGCGGGCCGCGCGGTGACGGTCCGACGCTCTAGCCTTGCCTCCGTGCACGACCTGACCAGCGCCGACCCGAGGGATCTCCCGATCGGCATCTTCGACTCCGGGTTCGGCGGGCTGACCGTCGCCCGGTCGGTCATCGACCAGCTGCCGCACGAGTCGATCGTGTACGTCGGCGACACCGCGCGCCAGCCCTACGGCCCCAAGCCGATCGGCGAGGTGCGCGAGTACGCACTGGAGTGCCTCGACCACCTCGTCGCGCTCGGTGTGAAGGCACTGGTCATCGCGTGCAACTCGGCGAGCGCGGCGATGCTCCGCGACGCACGCGAGCGGTACGACGTGCCCGTCGTCGAGGTGATCCTGCCGGCGACCCGTCGCGCTGTCGCGGCCAGCCGCACCGGGCGGATCGGTGTGATCTGCACCCGCGCCACCGCCGAGTCGATGGCGTACGACGACGCGTTCGCCGCCGCTCCGCACGTCGAGCTCGTCACCCAGGCGTGTCCCCGCTTCGTCGACTTCGTCGAGGCCGGCGTCACCGGCGGCGACGAGCTGATCGGCGTGGCCCACGAGTACCTCGACCCGCTGATCTCCGCCGGCGTCGACACCGTGATCCTCGGCTGCACCCACTACCCGCTGCTCACCGGCGTCATCTCCTACGTGATGGGCGACAACGTGACGCTCGTCAGCAGTGCGGAGGAGTGCGCGAAGGACGTCTACAAGATGCTCGTGGGCACCGACCTGATGCGGCCGGGCGGCGACCCGTCGTACACCTTCCTCACCACCGGGTCGCCGGCCGAGTTCGAGTCCATCGGCAGCCGGTTCCTCGGTCCGGAGCTGGGGGCGGCCAAGCAGTTCGTCGGGGGCCTGGCGTGAGGCTGACGATCATCGGCTGCTCCGGGAGCTACCCCGGCCCGGACTCCCCGGCCAGCTGCTACCTCCTCGAGGGCGAGGCTCCGTCCGCCGAGGGCGGCCGGACGTGGCGGGTGCTCGTCGATCTCGGCAACGGCGCGCTCGGCGCGCTGCAGCGGTACGTCGACCCGCTCACGATCGACGCCGTCCTGCTGAGCCACCTGCACGCCGACCACTGCCTCGACCTGTGCGGCTACTACGTGATGCGGAAGTACCACCCCACCGGTCCGCAGCCGCGGATCCCGGTCTGGGGGCCGCCCGGCACCGCCGAGCGGATGGCGCGCGCCTACGACCTGCCGACCGACCCGGGGATGACCGCCGAGTTCGACTTCCAGACGTGGGCGGACCCGGTGACGATCGGCCCGTTCACGGTGACCCCGGTGCCGGTGACCCACCCGGTGCCCGCGTTCGGCCTGCGGATCAGCGCCGGCGGCGTCACCGTCGGCTACACCGGCGACACCGGGCCCTGCGCCGCGCTCGACGAGGTCGCCCGGGACGCCGACCTGCTTCTCGCGGAGTCGTCCTTCCTCTCGAGCGTCGACAACCCGCCCGACCTGCACCTCACCGGTGCCGACGTCGGTGCCGCGGCGACGAGGGCCGGCGCGCGCCGGGTCGTGCTCACCCACGTGCCGCCCTGGCACGACCCCGAGGTCTCGCTGGCCGAGGCGCGGACGACGTACGACGGTGCCGTGGAGCTCGCGGTCGCCGGGGCGACGTACGACCTCTGAGGGCTCCGCAGCTGCCGTCGAATTGACCCAGATGGGTCACGCCGCGCTCGGGTGCCAGCGGTCTCCTGAACAGACGAGTCGGACCATCGCGGTCCGGACGGTCCCGAGGAGCCCTCATGCGCCTGCCCCGCATCACCCCGTCCTTCGTCATCAGCATCGTCGCGCTCGGCGTGGCCACGAGCGGCACGGCGTACGCCGCGGGCGTGCTGCCCGGCAACAGCGTCGGCACCCCGCAGCTGAAGAGCAACGCCGTCGTCTCCGCCAAGGTGCGTGACCACACGCTCACGGCCCAGGACTTCAAGCGCGGGCAGCTGCCGAAGGGCGCGAAGGGCGACCAGGGGATCCAGGGTGTGCAGGGGGAGAAGGGCGTGCAGGGCGAGAAGGGCGACAAGGGTGACAAGGGCGACAAGGGCGATCCCGGCTCGGCGGTCGGCTGGGTGACGGTCGCGTCGGACGGCTCGGTCTACACCCACGGCGGCTCCCTGGGGACCCCGACGATCACGCATCCCTCGACCGGGCTCTACTGCATCACCGGCACCGGCTGGGTGCAGCAGGGTGGTCCGTACGCGGTGACGCCGATCAACTCCGGGCAGGGTGGTCAGGCGACCCTCAACCCGTACTTCTGGGGCAGCGGCTGCAACGCGGCCGGCTACAACATCACCGTCTCGACGTTCAACGCGAGCGGGACCCTCGCCAACAGCTACTTCACCCTGACCAAGCTGGGTTGAGCGTCGGCGTCCCGATCTCCCGACGTCCTCCGGACTTCGCTAGCTCAGTCCGGCGTCGTGGGTGCAGATGGCGATCTGCACCCGGTTGGTGACCTGGAGCTTGTCGAAGAGCCGGGAGACGTGCGCCTTCACGGTCGGCACCGACAGGTGCAGCTCGGAGGCGATCTCGGCGTTGCTGAGGCCGCGTCCGATGGCCAGGGCGACCTCGTGCTCGCGTTCGGTCAGGGCCGTGAGCCGGCGCTGGGCGTGCGCGGCGCGCTCGCGGCCGGTGTCCGGCTCGGCGCTGTCGGCGCGGAGCCGGCGGATCAGCGTGCGGGTGACCGAGGGGGACAGCATCGGCTCGTCGTCGACGACCTTGCGGATGGCCGCGACGATCTCCGGGGGCGGGGTGTCCTTCAGCAGGAACCCGTCCGCGCCTGCGGCCAGTGCCTCGACGACGTGCTCGTCGGCGTCGAACGTGGTCAGCACGATGACCCGCGGCGGGTCGGGTCGGGCGTGCAGCTCGCGGGTCGCGGCGAGCCCGTCCAGCCGCGGCATCCGGATGTCCATCAGGACGACGTCGGGGCGCAGCTCGGCACTCAGCCGGACGCCCTCCCAGCCGTCGGCCGCCTCACCGACGACCTCCAGGTCGGCCTGGCCGCCCAGCATCAGCCCGAGCGCCGAGCGCACCAGCGGATCGTCGTCGACCACCAGGACCCGCGTCGCCGAGACGTTCACGCTCCCCACGGTATCCATCCGTGCAGCACGAACATCGACCCGTCGCGCCGGGCGTCCAGCCGGCCGCCGCGCAGCTCGGCCCGCTCGGTCAGGCCGATGAGACCGAGTCCGGCGCCCGGGGTCTGGGTGGGACCGAAGCCGAGCGGGTTGCGCAGCAGCACGTCGATGCCGTCGTCCGGCGTGCCGGTGATGCGCACGGTGAGCAGGGCGCCGGGGGCGTGCTTGCGGACGTTGGTCATCCCCTCCTGGACGATCCGGTAGACCGTGCGCCCGGCCGCGTCGGGCATCCGCGGGCCGTCCTCCGGGACCAGGTCGTCGAGGTCCACCCGCAACCCGCTGTCGCGAGCCTCGGTGACCAGGCACGCGAGGTCGGCGTACGTCGGCTGCGGCGCGCTGTGGCGCTCGCCGGTCTCGTCGCGCAGCACCCCGAGCACGTCGCGCAGGTCGGTCAGCGCCTCGTGTGCCTGGTCGCGGATCACGCCGGCGCTGGCGCGGGTCTCGGCGGGCGTCAGGTCCTCGCGGTAGGCCAGCGCGCCGGCGTACATCGAGATCTGCGAGATCCGGTGGGCGAGCACGTCGTGCATCTCGCGGGCGATCCGGGCCCGCTCGGTGGTCCGCGCCTGGACGACGCGGAGCTCCTGCTCGGCCTCGGCGCGCTCGGCCCGGTTGCGCAGGGTCCAGATCAGCTCGCGACGCGAGCCGATGTACAGGCCCCACGCGAGCACGGCGGCGGTCGCGACGACGTTGACGGAGAGGGAGACCCAGACGGAGTCGTCGTCGGTCGGCAGCACCGTGCTGAAGAACTGGCTGGCGGCGAACGCGACCGAGCCGACGAGGGCGATCTCCCGCCACCGGCGCCGGGACGCCAAGGAGACGACCGCGAGCACGGCCGGCCCGGACGCCGTGCCGGAGACGGCACTGAAGAGCGAGAGCACCAGCGCGATGGGGACCGGCCACCGGCGACGGTAGAAGACGAGGACGAAGGAGATCGCGCCGAGCAGCAGGTCGGCCATGACCCAGAGCTCGGAGATGCGCTCCTGGTCGCTGGAGACCGGGAGCCAGGCGACGGCCGAGATGGCCAGCATCAGGACGACGCGCCACACGTGGCTCCAGAGCCGCAGCGGCGGCTGGTAGTCCTCGGGGGCGGGGCGGTCCACGCCGCAAGGCTAGGCCGCGCCCGCTCCCGACGGACCGGCCGTGGGTCGCTGGTGACCCCCTACTAAGGTCTCGCGGCACGCGCCCGACGAAGGATGTTTCTGGCGGCGCGGTACGGCAGGCTGGACCCATGATCACCGTCGAAGGACTCACCAGGAAGTACGGCACGTTCACGGCAGTGGACGACGTGAGCTTCGTCTGCCAGCCCGGACGGGTGACCGGCTTCCTCGGTCCCAACGGCGCCGGCAAGACGACCACGATGCGCATCATGGTCGGCCTCACCGCGCCGACCGCGGGGCGGGTGACCATCGGCGGTCACCTCTACCAGGACATCCCCAACCCGGGCCGCCACGTCGGCGTTCTGCTCGACGCGTCCGCGCAGCACGCGGGCCGCACCGGCCGCGAGATCCTCGAGCTCGGCGCCCGCACGATGGGCCTCGACGGCTCCCGGGTCGACGAGATGCTCGAGCTGGTCTCGCTCACCCCGGGCGAGGCGAAGCGCCGCCTGCGCAACTACTCGCTCGGCATGAAGCAGCGCCTCGGCATCGCCCACGCCCTGCTCGGCGACCCGTCGGTGCTGATCCTCGACGAGCCCGCCAACGGCCTCGACCCGGCCGGCATCCGCTGGATGCGCGGCCTGCTCAAGGGGTACGCCGAGCGCGGCGGCACGGTGCTGCTCTCCAGCCACCTCCTCAACGAGGTCGAGCTGATCGCCGACGAGATGATCCTCATCGGCCACGGCAAGATCGTCGCGCAGGGCGACAAGAAGTCGCTGCTCGCCGGCGCCAAGGGCTCGGGGACGACGTTCGTCACCGCGCTCGACAACCAGGTGCTCGCCGAGGCGCTCCAGGCCAAGGGCTTCGTGGTCGCCGGGGCGGGCGACGGCCTCCGGGTCGAGACCGAGCCGGTCGAGGTCGGCCGCACGGCCGCCGAGAAGGCGATCGTGCTCACCGACCTGCGCGCCGCCGACGGCGGCCTCGAGGACCTCTTCCTCGAGCTCACCTCCGACACCCAGCGCGAGGGCATGGCATGAACACCCCACGAAACTGCGCGCTTCCCCCGCTTCGCTCCTCCAGCCCACACTTCCGAGGGGACCCCGCATGAGCACCACCGCCCCCGGCCTCGGCCACGCGCTGGACATCTCCTCGACGTCGCCGACGCCCTTCTCGCGCCTGGTCCGGGTCGAGCTCCGCAAGACCTGGGACACCCGCGCCGGTCTCTGGCTGCTGATCTCGACGGCCGTCGTCACCGCCCTCGTGATGGTGATCCAGCTGGCGGTCGTCGTCGCCAACGACCTGCAGGTCTCCTACAACGACTTCCTGACGTCGACGAACTTCTCGATCGGACTGCTACTCCCGGTCATCGGCATCCTGCTGCTGACGAGCGAGTGGAGCCAGCGCACCGCGATGGTGACCTTCTCGCTCGAGCCGCGGCGTCCGCACGTGATCGCTGCGAAGTTCGTGGTCGGCATCGGGCTGGCCGTCGTGGCGGTGATCATCGCGCTGGTGCTCGCCACGATCTGCAACGCGCTGTACGGCGCACTGTCCGGTGACACGGTCGTGTGGGACCAGAGCGCGGAGCAGACGGCGTACTTCGTGCTGCTCCAGGTGATCGGCATGCTGACCGGCTTCGCGTTCGCGGCCCTGCTGCTCAACTCGCCGGCCGCGATCGTGCTCTACATGGTCTACTCGTTCGTCCTGCCGGGGCTCTTCGGCCTGGGCGCCGCACTGATCGGGTGGTTCGAGAAGATCCAGCCCTGGATCGACTTCAACGACGCGCAGACCGGGCTCTTCGACGGCAACGGGATGTCGGGCGACGACTGGGCCCACTTCGCGGTGTCCGGATTCATCTGGCTCGTCGTGCCGCTCGGCATCGGCATCGCTCGGGTGCTCCGGGCGGAGGTGAAGTGAGATGAGCGCGACCACCCCCGCCCTGGGCCACGCGCTGGACATCTCCACGACGAGGCCGACGCCGTTCTCGCGCCTGGTCCGGGTGGAGCTGCGCAAGTCCTACGACACCCGCGCAAGCTTCTGGCTGCTGATGGTGATCGGCCTGATCGTGCTGGCCACCGAGGTCATCGTCCTGATCGTCACGACGGTCAACGACGAGTCGATCCAGTTCGGCGACTTCATCGGCGCCGCCGCGTTCATGACGTCGTTCCTGCTGCCGGTGCTCGGCATCATGCTGGTCACCAGCGAGTGGGGCCAGCGCACCGCGATGGTGACCTTCGCGCTCGAGCCGCGACGTCCGCGGGTGATCGCCGCGAAGGCGGTCGTCGGCGTGCTCCTCACCCTGGCGACCGTCGTGGTCGCCATCGTGCTCGGCCTGGTCTGCAACCTGGTCTACGGGGCGATCCAGGGCGACGCCGACTGGACCTTCGGCTGGGCGGGGTTCTTCGCCTTCATCGTCAACCAGACCTTCGCGATGCTCGGCGGGTTCGCGCTGGCCGCGCTGCTGCTCAACACGGCCGGCGCCATCGTCGTCTTCTTCATCTACAAGTGGGTGCTGCCGATCCTGATCGGGATCGGGGCCGCCCTGATGGCCTGGTTCGACAAGCTGGCGCCGTGGATCGACTTCCTCAGTGCGCAGAACGAGCTCTACGACTGGCCGCTGACCGGCGACCAGTGGGCGCACCTCGTCGTGTCCGGCTTCATCTGGCTGGTCATCCCGATCGTGATCGGCGTCTGGCGCATCCTGCGCGCCGAGGTCAAGTAGACCCGACCCGTCACGCAACGTTGACCGACACGACACCTCGTGGCGGTCGGCGGGAACCGGGCCCGGACACGCTGAGGGCATGTACCTGCGGCTGGCAGCCCTCGGTGACAGCACGACGTACGGCATCGGCGACCCGGTGCCAGGAGGCTGGCGGGGCTGGGCCCGGCTGCTCGCCGGCGCGCTCGCCACGACGTACGACGTCTCGGCCTGCAACGTCGCCGTCTCCGGCGCCACGGCCGCCTCGGTGCGGGCCGACCAGCTGGAGGCGGCGCTGACGCACCGGCCCGACGTCGCGTCGCTGGTGGTCGGCATCAACGACACGATGCGTTCCGCGTGGGACCCGGCCCGTCTGCGCGAGGACCTGATGACCTGCGCGGATGCCCTGCACGGGTCCGGCGCGCTGCTGCTGACCGCGCGCTTCCACGACCACGGCTCGGTGTTCGGGCTGCCCGGCGTGCTCCGGCGCCCGCTCGCCGAGCGGATCGAGGCCGTCAACCGCGTCTACGACGAGGTCCACGCGACGTACGGCGGCCTGCGCCTCGACCTCGCCGCGCGACCGGAGGTCACCGACCGCAGGTTCTGGTCGGTCGACCGGCTGCACCCGTCCGAGCTCGGGCACCGCGTCCTCGCCCACGCGTACGCCGGGCTGCTCGCGGAGGTCGGGTTCTCCTGCGAGCCACCGAGCCTGGTGACGGCCGGCGGCTACGACCCGAGCTGGCGGCGTGACCTGGCGTGGATGGCGACGGAGGGGGCGCCGTGGGTCGGGCGCCGGGCCCGGGACCTGGCCCCGTGGGCGGTGCGGATGGCGTGGTCCGAACGCACTAGGGTCACCACATGAGTGCGCGCGAGGACGGCAGGACCGACGACCAGCTCCGACCGGTGACGATCACCCGCAACTGGCTGGACCACGCAGCGGGCTCCGTGCTCATCGAGTTCGGCCGCACCAAGGTGCTGTGCGCCGCCTCCGCGTCGCCCGGCGTGCCGCGCTGGCGCAAGGGATCCGGCCTCGGCTGGGTGACCGCCGAGTACGCGATGCTCCCCGCGTCCACCAACACCCGCTCCGACCGCGAGTCGGTCAAGGGCCGCATCGGGGGCCGCACCCACGAGATCAGCCGGCTGATCGGCCGCTCGCTGCGGGCGGTCATCGACTACCAGGCGCTCGGCGAGAACACGATCCAGCTCGACTGCGACGTGCTTCAGGCCGACGGCGGCACCCGCACCGCTGCGATCACGGGCGCGTACGTCGCCCTGGCCGACGCGGTCGCCCACCTGCGCTCGACCGGCGCCTTGCCGGCCGGAGATGCAGCAAGTCCGTTGACCGGGTCGGTCGCCGCGATCAGCGTCGGGATCATCGACGGGGTCCCGCGTCTCGACCTCCCGTACGTCGAGGACGTCCGCGCCGAGACCGACATGAACGTCGTGATGACCGGCACCGGCAAGTTCGTCGAGGTCCAGGGCACCGCCGAGGGCGCGGCGTTCGACCGGACCGAGCTCGACGCGCTGCTGGCGCTGGCCGAGAAGGGCTGCGCCGACCTGACCCGCCTCCAGCAGGAGGCGCTGGCTCGATGAGGGTCTTCCTCGCCTCGCGCAACCTCAAGAAGATCGAGGAGATGGAGCGCATCCTGCGCGAGCACCTCCCCGAGGTCGAGGTCCTCGGCATCGACCAGGTCGACGGCTACGACGAGCCCGTCGAGGACCAGGCGACGTTCGAGGGCAACGCGCTGCTCAAGGCCCGCGCGGGCGTGCTGGCGACCGGCCTGCCGTCGCTCGCGGACGACAGCGGGCTCTGCGTCGACGCCCTCAACGGGATGCCGGGCGTGCTGTCGGCGCGTTGGTCGGGGCCTCCGAAGGACGACGCTCGCAACAACGAGCTCCTCCTCGCCCAGCTCGACGACGTGCCGGACGAGCGGCGTACGGCCCACTTCCACTGCGCGGTGGCGTTCTGCCACCCCGGGGGCGAGGAGCTGACGAGCGGGACGATGCCCGGACGGGTGATCCGCGAGGTGCGGGGAAGCGGCGGGTTCGGGTACGACGTGCTGTTCGAGGCCGAGGCGCGGCCGGGCCTGACGACCGCGGAGCTGAGCGTCGCCGACAAGGACGCGATCTCGCACCGCGGCTGGGCGCTGCGTCGGATGGCCCCGATCGTCGCCCGGATCCTGCGATGAGCCGACACTTCTTCGTCCGTCGCAACCTGGCACGCGTGCTGCTGAGGCTCTCGCGCTGGAAGACGGTCGGCGAGGTGCCGAAGAAGGGCATCCTGGTCGGCGCGCCGCACACGTCCAACTGGGACTGGGTCCTGACGATGCTGCTGGCGTGGGACAACAACGTGCAGATCCGGCTGCTCGTGAAGGACTCGTTCTTCAAGGGGCCGCTCGCCCCGATCATGCGCGCGTCCGGCGCCGTCGAGCTCGACCGGGCCAACCCCGGTGCGACGATCCGCGGCCTGCTCGCCGACGCCGAGACCGACGAGACGTTCCTGCTCGGCATCGCGGCCGAGGGGACCCGGAGCAAGGGTGAGTACTGGAAGTCCGGCTTCTACCGGATCTCCCAGCAGACCGGTCTGCCGATTACGCTGGCCTTCCTCGACGCGCCGTCGCGCACGGTGGGCTGGGGCCCGACCTTCGCCGTGACCGGCGACGTGGTCGCCGACATGGACAGGATCCGCGCCTTCTTCGCCGACAAGACCGGCATCAAGCCGGAGGGCACCACCGTGCCGCGGCTGCGCGAAGAGGGCTCTCAGGCGGGCTGAGCCGTCTTCGCCAGGTGCCGGGTGAGCACCACACCCCACAGCGCCGCGAACGCGAACATGAAGATCGAGTAGACCGCGGCCGGGATCGAGATCTGGGTGCTGTCGAGCACCTCGACCGCGACGTAGATCGCCAGGGTGGCGTTGTGGACCCCGATCTCCATCGAGGACGCGACCGCCTGCGCCTCGCGTACGCCGGCGGCGCGCGGCACGACGTACCCGGTGACGAGGGAGATCGCGCAGAAGAGCGCGGCGGCGAGACCGACGTCGGCGAGGTAGCCGGCCGCGTCCTCGCGCTGGTCGATGAGCACCCCGAGCACGAGGACCGCGAGGATCACGGCCGAGCCGATCCGCACCGGCTTGTCCATGCGCGTCGCGAAGCCCGCGGCACGGGCGCGCACGAGCATGCCGATCGTGACGGGCACCAGCACGATCGCGAAGACCTCCACGACCTTCGTGAACTGGAGCGACACGGTGTCGCCGAGGTCGTAGTGGCTGATCGCGAGGTTGGTGATCAGGGGCAGCGAGATGATCGAGATGATCGAGTTGATCGCGGTCAGCGACACGTTGAGCGCGACGTCGCCGCGGAAGAGGTGGCTGAAGAGGTTGGCGCTCGTGCCGCCAGGAGACGCCGCAAGCAGCATCATGCCGACCGCCAGCAGCGGCGGCAGGTCGAGCAGCTTCACCAGGCCGAAGCAGACCACCGGCAGGATGATCAGCTGGCAGGTCAGCGCGACGGCGACGGCCTTCGGCGCGCTCGCCACCCGGCGGAAGTCGGCCGGTGTGAGCGAGAGCCCGAGGCCGAACATGATGATGCCGAGCGCCAGCGGGAGGGCGACGGTCGTGAGCGCGGAGTCCATGCGCGGAGTCCAGTGACCGCCGTCACACCGTGGGTCGAAACGAGTGCCGAAGGGGGGACTTGAACCCCCACGCCCGAAGGCACAGGTACCTAAAACCTGCGTGTCTGCCAGTTCCACCACTTCGGCGAGCGGCGCTCAGTCTTCCATGGGCGCCCGATGGTGGTTTCGAGGCTCGGGCCCAGCGGCCCTCGCACCTCAACCACCACTCAGCGAGGCTCTTCGTCCGCGTGGTTGAGCTCGAGGTCCCGGCGTAGCTTGGCGACGTGGCCGGTGGCCTTGACGTTGTACTGCGCGAGGAAGACCTTGCCGTCCTCGTCGACGACGACCGTGGAGCGGATGACGCCCTCGACGACCTTGCCGTAGAGCTTCTTCTCGCCGAAGGCGGCGTACTCCTTCATCACGGTCTTGTCCGGGTCGGACAGCAGCGTGATGGTGAGGTGGTCCCGGGCGCGGAACTTGGCGAGCTTCTCCGGCTTGTCCGGGGAGATGCCGAGGACCTCGTAGCCCTCGGCCTTGAACGAGTCGAGGGTGTCCGTGAAGTCGCAGGCCTGCTTGGTGCAGCCGGGCGTCATCGCGGCCGGGTAGAAGTAGACGATCACCTTCCGGCCGAGGAAGTCGCTCAGCGCCACCTCTGCGCCCGTGTCGTCGGTCAGGGTGAACTCCGGGGCGGTGTCACCGGGGGAGAGGCGCGCGGGCTGGCTCACAGGTCGGAACTCCTTGTCGCAAGTAACTTGCAATAACGTAGGGTGGGCGATCTCGGCCCGTTCAATTTATCCCTGCAATTCATCGCCCGTGACCTCGCCACTGAGCAGGAGAGCGCATGCACGTCCCTGACGGCTTCCTGGACGCACCGACCTCGGCCGCCACCGGCGCCGTCGCGGTCGTGACGATCGGGGTGGCCCTGGTCAAGGCCCGCACCGAGCTCGACGACAAGACCGCGCCGATGGCGGGGCTGGTCGCGGCGTTCGTCTTCGCGGTCCAGATGCTCAACTTCCCGGTCGGCGTCGGGACCAGCGGGCACCTCATGGGAGGTGCGCTCGCAGCCGTGCTGGTCGGGCCGTGGACGGCGATCCTGTGCCTGAGCGTGGTCTTCATGGTGCAGTGCCTGCTCTTCGCGGACGGGGGCATCACCGCGCTCGGCACCAACATCACCCTGATGGGCCTCACGACGGTTGCCGTCGGCTGGCTGGTCTTCAAGGGCCTGCAGATGGTGCTGCCGAAGCGGATCTCCCTGGTGCCCGCCCAGGCCGGGATCGGCGCGCTGGTCTCGGTGCCCGTCGCCGCCCTGCTCTTCGTGGGGCTGTACGCCGTCGGAGGTGCGACCGGCATCGACCTCGGCAACCTCGCCACCGCGATGGTCGGGGTGCACGTCCTGATCGGCATCGGCGAGGGCGTCATCACCTTCCTGGCGATCGGCGCGATCCTCGCCGTACGCCCCGACCTCGTGTACGGCGCGCGCCCGATCCTCGAGCGCCGCGAGCTCGAGATCCGCACGCCCACGTCGGGAGCGGCGGCATGAAGCGCCCCAGCACCAGGCCCAGCACCAAGGTGGTCCTGGTCGCCGTCCTCCTGGTCGCCCTGGCCCTGGCCGGGATCGTGAGCCGCTTCGCCGACAGCAGCCCGGACGGCCTCACCAAGGTGTCCGAGGACCACGGCTTCGCCGGCAGCGGGCGGACCCACCAGGGCCTCTTCGACGGCTACGGCAGCCTGACCGGCGTCATCGGCGTGCTGGTCGTGCTGGCCCTGGCCGGCGGCGTCACGTACGTCGTACGCCGGCGCTCGCGGGACGACCGGTCCTGACGTGGGCGCCGGCCACGGCCACAAGCTGCACTTCCACGGGCACTCGCCGATCCACCGGGTCCCGGCGCACCTGAAGCTGCTGACGCTGCTCGCGTTCATGATCGTCGTGGTCGCGACCCCCCGGGACTGGTACCCCGCCTTCGCGGTCTACCTCGCGGTCCTGGTCGGCGTCATCGCGGTCTCCCGCGTGCCCCCGACGTACCTGCTCAAGCGCACCGTCGTCGAGGTCCCGTTCGTCCTCTTCGCGGTGCTGCTGCCCTTCGTCGCCACCGGTCCGCAGACCGAGGTGCTCGGCGTCAGCGTCAGCCAGCACGGGCTCGAGGCCGGGATCGCGCTGCTGATCAAGGGCACGCTCGGCGTCCTGGCCAGCCTCACGCTGGCGGCGACGACCGAGCCCAACGAGCTGCTGCTCGGGCTGGAGCGGCTGCACCTGCCCCAGCAGCTGGTGCAGATCATGTCGTTCATGGTCCGCTACCTCGACGTCGTCACCGGCGAGATGCAGCGGATGCGGATCGCGCGCGAGTCCCGCGGCTTCACGGCGCGCAACCCGCGGCACTGGCCGGTGCTCGCGCGCTCGGCCGGGGCGCTCTTCATCCGCTCCTACGAGCGCGGCGAGCGCGTCCACCTCGCGATGCTGTCGCGCGGCTACACCGGAAAGATGCCCAGGTGACCACCCCATGAGCACTCCCGTCCTCGACGTCCGCGGCCTGGCCTACGCCTACCCCGACGGCCACCAGGCGCTCTTCGGCGTCGACCTGCACGTCCACCAGGGGGAACGGGTCGCGCTGCTCGGACCCAACGGCGCCGGCAAGACGACGTTGGTGCTCCACCTCAACGGCATCCACACCGCCGGTGCGGGCTCCGTCTCGGTGAGCGGCCTCCCGGTCGAGAAGGCGAACCTCACCGAGATCCGGCGCCGGGTCGGCATCGTCTTCCAGGACCCCGACGACCAGCTCTTCATGGGCACCGTGCGCGCCGACGTCGGGTTCGGGCCGGCCAACCTCGGCATCAAGGGCGCGGAGCTGGACCGCCGCGTCATGCGCGCCCTCGAGCAGGTCGGCATGGCGGAGTACGTCGACCGCCCGCCGCACCACCTCTCCTTCGGCCAGCGGCGCCGGGTCGCGGTCGCGACGGTGCTGGTCATGGAGCCGGAGATCCTGGTGCTCGACGAGCCGTCCTCGAACCTGGACCCCGCCTCCCGGCGCGAGCTCGCCGACATCCTGCGCTCGCTCGACGTCACGGTGCTGATGGTGACCCACGACCTGCCCTACGCCCTCGAGCTCTGCCCCCGCTCGGTGGTGCTCAGCGGCGGCACGGTGGTGGCCGACGGCTCGACGTACGACGTGCTCACCGACGACGCCCTGATGACGGCCCACCGGCTCGAGCTGCCCTTCGGGTTCGACCCGCGGACGGCGACGCCCCGACCCTGACCGGGCAGCGGTGCGGTTGATAGCCTCGCACTCGCAACCGTCGACGGAGGAGAAGAAGTGGGCAAGGACGAATCACTGTCCGCTCTCGAGGCTGAGATCGAGGAGACCAGGGAGCAGCTGGCGACCACGATCGACCAGCTCCTCTACCGGGCGCACCCCAAGACGATCGTGAGCCGCGAGGTCAGCAGCATCAAGGGCCACTTCGTCGACGCTCAGACCGGTCAGCCGCGCACCGACAACATCCTCAAGGTCGTCGGCGGAGTCGTCGGCGTCGTCGTCGTGTTCGCGATCATCCGCAAGGTCGTCAACTGAGCCGTGGGTGACCCGTTGTCCAGCAAGACCCCGATCAAGATGCTCCACGACCGGGTCCTCGTCGAGCTCGACCGGGAGGCCGGTGAGCGCCGGTCGTCCGGCGGCATCGTCATCCCCGCCACCGCCGCGATGGGCGCGCGCCGCCTCGCCTGGTCGAAGGTGGTCGCCGTCGGCCCGCACGCCCGCTCCGTCGAGGTCGGCGACCGGGTCCTCTTCGACGCCGACGACAAGTCCGAGGTCGAGGTCCACGGCGAGCTGTACGTCGTGATGCGCGAGCGGGACGTGCACGCCGTCGCCGCCGACCGGGTCGGCGACGAGGCCACGGGCCTCTACCTCTAGCTCTACCTGTTGGTCAGCGGACCTTGACGGTCAGCGGCTTGGAGGCCACGCCGTCGACCAGCACGCGGAACTTGTAGGTGCCGCGCTTGCCCAGTCGCGGGTAGGTCACCTTGGCGGCACCGTCGTCGATCTGCGCGGTCCGGGTCGCCGTCCAGGAGCCGGCCTTCAGCTGTTGGACCGTGACGACCTCGGCGTCGCTGGACGCGACCGTGATCCAGTCGGCCTGGGGAGCGGCGCCGCGCTTGACCGAGGCGCTGCCGGAGCGGAACCCGAGGACCTGGGCGAGGGCGGCGGGAGCGGCAGCGGCGGGAGCCGGAGCGGCCGGCGCCGGGTCAGCGGGAGCCGGAGCGGCGGCAGCGGGCGCGGCGTCGCCGCAGGCGACCTGACCCTGCCAGTGGTAGTTGGTGCCGCCGACCTGGACCCAGACCACGTCGTACGACGTGAGCCCGGCGGGCCACTGCGCGTGGTCGGCGTACGTGAAGACGGTGTGCCCGTCCCAGGTGCCGGTGTTGTCGTGGAAGTTCAGCGTGAGCTGGCCGCTCGGCGTCGCGAACCGGATGTTGACGTCGTTGGCCTGCCCGGCGGGGATGTTCGACGGGTAGTCGACCGTGAGGGCGTCGCACGACGGGGCGGCGTACTGCCAGTCCCAGCTCCACGGGACCAGCGCCGGGGTCGTCGCGACCGGCGCCGGGTCGGTGGCGGGAGCCGGGTCGGTGGCGGGAGCCGGGTCGGTGGCGGGAGCCGGGTCGGTGGCGGGAGCCGGGTCGGCAGGCGCGGGGTCGGCCGGGGCCGGCTCGGCCGGAGCCGGAACGGGTGCCGGAGTCGGGTCCGGAGCGGGTGCCGGGACCGGAGCAGGAGCCGGAGCCGGAGCGGGGGCCGGGGCCGCGCACGGAGCGACGTGGAAGACCTTGGTCTTCGTGTCGTTGCCCTTCGAGCCCCCGTTCGCGGTGGTGACCTTCACGTGGTAGCCCTGGGCGGCGTTGGCCGCGGGCTTGTCGAAGCTGAGGGTGTAGACCTGCGTCGCGTCGTGGTCGGTGCCGCCGCCGGCGGCGTCCTCGCCGATGAAGACGTGGGTCGAGCCGCTGACCCCGATGGTGACGTCGCTGTCCGCGCCCTGGCCGGCGAAGGAGACGTCCGAGTAGAGGGTGGAGCCGGCGTCGAAGCCGTACCACTGGACCTCGAAGGAGCACGAGAGCTTCGGGTCGTTGCTCTGGTCCTCGGGACCGCCGACCTCGCTCAGCTTGATGGTGCCGTTGTTGCCGCCCGGGCTGGCGGCGGCGACGGCCGGGGCCGCGCCGAGCGCGAGGACGGCCGGCACGAGAAGTGCGGCGGCGGTGACGAGGCGGGTACGCATCGAGGTTCTGCTCCTGGGTCCGAGACTGTGACAGGAAGAGGTTCACACGCCGAAATGCCTCCGTCGCCGGTTGTGGACGAGCCTTGGCCGAGCGGTGGACGAACCTTGCGGAGTCCTTGAGGAAAGCCCGGCGCCCCGGTCTGGGACGGGCCCGCCATAACCCCTCGTCGACCCACGACGTTGACCTGGCATGCGCGCCCTCCTGGTCCTCGCCCTCACGCTCGTGCTGCTCCCGCTGACCGGGCTGCCGGGCGCTCCGGGCGTCCCGGGTGACCTCGCCGAGGCCCGCCCGGCCGCGGCGCCGCGCTACCGGGCGGCCATCGCCTTCACCGAGCACGGGATCCCGCACGTCACGGCGCGCAGCTTCGGGTCGCTGGGCTTCGGGAGCGGGTACGCCGCCACCGAGGCGTCGGTGTGCACCCTGGCCGACACCCTCCTGACCGCGCGCGGCCAGCGCTCGCGCTGGCTCGGCCCGACCGGGCGCTACAACGACCAGGTCACCCTCGACGCGTCCAACCTCCAGGTGGACGCGTTCGTCACCGACCTGCGCCGGCGCAAGGTGGTCGAGCGGCTGCTCCGCGACCCCGTCGCCGGACCGGGTCGTCAGGCCCGCGCGATGGTCCGCGGCTACGTCGCGGGCGCCAACGAGTGGCTGCGCACCCACCGGGTCACCGACCCCGCCTGCCGTGGCGCGGCGTACCTGCGCGACGACGTGACCGTGATCGACCTCTGGTACGGCGTCTACCTGGCCAACCTGCTTGCCTCGTCGGGCGTCTTCGTCAAGGAGATCGTCGACGCCGCGCCGCCCAGCGCGGACGACCCCGGGCTGCCCGAGCTGCCGGTCGATGCCGCCGACGTCGACCGCGACGCGCTGCTCACGGCGCTCGGTCGTGACCCCGACGCACCGTTCGGCTCGAACGCCACTGCGATCGGCGGTTCCGCGTCGACGACGGGCAAGGGGATGCTGCTCGGCAACCCGCACTTCCCGTGGCGCGGCCGCTACCACTTCACCCAGCAGCACCTGACGATCCCGGGCCGCTACGACGTCGCCGGCGCCTCCCTGATCGGCTCGCCCGCGGTCAACATCGGGTGGAACAAGGACGTCGCCTGGAGCCACACCGTGTCGACGGCCTATCGCTTCACGCCGTACGAGTACAAGACGCCCGCGCCGGGCACGACGTACCTCACCGAGGGCGGCCCGCGGCAGCTGGTCAAGGACACGGTGAAGGTGCGGGTCCGCACGAAGGGCGGCCTGAAGACGGTCAGCGAGGATCTCTACCGGACGCCGCAGGGCTACGTCATCGACGCCCCCGCGATGCTGATGCCGTGGGGTCCGGCGAGCGTGTGGGCGATCCGCGACGCCAACGCCGAGCACCTGCGCACCGTCGACACCTTCCTCGCGATGGGCAAGGCGACCAGCGTCCGCGACCTGCTGCGCCGCCAGGACGCCGGGGCCGGGATGCCGTGGGTCAACACGACGGCTGCCGACCGGCACGGTGACGCGCTGTACGCCGACCACTCGGTGGTGCCCAACGTCCCCGACGACCTCGCGGCCCAATGCAAGACGCCGACCGGCGAGGTGCTCGACGCGGTCGCCGGCCTGCCGGGCCTCGACGGGACCTTCGCCGACGGCCGCTGCGCATGGCGGACCGACGCGGACGCCGAGCGGCCTGGCATCTTCGGGCCGGGCAACCTGCCCTCCGAGGTCCGCCGCGACTGGGTCATGAACGCGAACGACTCCTACTGGCTGCCCAACCCGGCGCAGCCGCTCGAGGGCTACGCCGGGATCATCGGCTGCGAGCGGTGCGAGCGCACGATGCGCACCCGGATGGTGTCCCACTACGTGCTGGACCGGCTCGCGTCCGGTCGCAAGGAGTCGCCGCGGACGCTGCGCGGCCACGAGTACGAGAACCGGGTCATGGCGGGTGAGGTGATGCGGCAGAACGGCGCGCTCGACACCCTCTGCGCCGCCACCGGTGAGACCGAGGCCTGCGCCGCGCTGCACCGGTGGGACGGCCACTCCGATGCCCGCTCGCGTGGCTACGCGCTCTTCGAGGAGCTCATCGCCCGCCTGCCCGACACCGGCGTCTGGCTCACGCCGTTCGACCCGGCGGACCCGCTGAACACCCCGCGCGACCTGAACGTCGCGAACCCGCAGCTCGTGCAGGCGATGTCGGACGCGATCGCCGCCCTGCGCTCGCGCAAGATCCCGTTCGACGCCCGCTGGGGCTCGCTCCAGGTCGCGGGCGACCGTGGGGCGAAGCCGTTCCCACTCGGCGGGGGCACCGGCGACGCCGCCGGCAACGCCAACGCCCTGGCGTCACGTTGGCCGCTGAGCAACCGCGGCCGCTACCGCCCGGTGACCTACGGCTCGTCGCACATCCAGGCCGTGTCGTTCCTCTCGCGCGGACGCCTCGACGCGCGCACGATCCTGACCTACGGGCAGTCGGAGAACCCGCGGTCGCCGTACGCCGCCGACCAGACGCGGCTCTTCTCGCAGGAGCGCTGGGTGCGCTTCCCGTGGACCCGGGCCCAGATCGCAGCCGACCTGGTGCGCCGGGTCGTGATCAGCGGGCGCTGAACTCCTCCGTGCCCTTGACCAGGCGCAGGCCCGTGAGTCCGCTGTGTGCCCGGGCGAACGCGAGCTCCTTGCCGAGGTCGCCGATGTTGTTCGAGGCGGGCAGCGGGGCCAGGCCGAGGGTGGAGAGCACGCCGATCGCCTTGCCGTCCTCGCTCAGGAACGCCGATCCGGAGTCGCCGGGCACGCCGGGGGAGACGGTGTAGAGCGGGTGCGACCAGCCGTCCGTGGCGGGGTCGTCGCCGAGGCTGACGCCGGTGTGCGGGGAGAGGACCTCGACGCCGCCGCGGAGGCTGGAGTTGCCGAACGTGTAGACCTGGTCGCCGGCGGCGGTACCGTCGGTATCGATGCCGGTCGGGCCGCCCCAGAACGGGATCGACGGGTTCACCTTCGCGATGTCGCGGGGCTTGACCTTCACCAGCGCGAGGTCGTTGTAGGCGCAGGTGCTGGCGTCGGTGGTGCCGAGGCGGCGCATGGTGCGCCACGACGAGTAGACGAGCCTGCCGGTCGCGAGCCGGGTGCCCTCGTCGGCGACGCTGCCCCCCTGGGTGAACGTGACCGGGGTGCCGAGCGGAAGGGACTTCGCCCGGCAGCCGTCGGTGTCGGTCGCCTCGCCGAGCCCGGCGCAGTGCGCGGCGTACCCGACGAAGACGTGACCGGCCTTGTCCCGGTAGACGAAGTTGGCGGTGCACTGGGCACCCTTCGTGTACATCATCGTGCCGGGGTGGATGGTCGCGGTGTCGGCCGGCGCCCAGCGTGGCGCCGCCGATGCGACTCCCGCGGGCGCGGTCGAGAGGCCGAGCGCGGCGATGGCCAGGGCAGCGAGCATCCGTTTCGACATGCCCAGCCAACGAGACCCCGCACGCGCGGGTTACGTCGCGCTCAGCGCAGCATGCCGTAGGCGTGGGTGGGGGAGACCCGGACGACGACCCGCCGGTCGCGCACCAGCGCGGCGCGGTAGTCGTCCCAGTCCTCGTGCTCGCCCGCGAGGGAGCGGTAGAGGGCGACCGACTCGTCGGCGGCCTCGTCGTGCGGGTCGGCGACGACCGCCGAGACGGTCACGTCGCCCTCGATGACGGCGTAGGACCAGAAGCTGTCGCCGTTGACGTGCAGGGCCGCCCAGGGCGTGCGCACGAGGTTGACGTACTTCGCCCGGTCGGCGGTCGTCGACACCCGGATCAGCCCGTCGTCGCCGACCCCGGCCAGCACGTTGGACAGCTGCGGGCGACCGTCCTGCTTGATCGTGGTGAGGATCGCCTGGCGGTTCGCGCGGATCGCGTCGACGGCCTGCTGGATCTCCATCTCAGGCTCCGAGCCGCCGCAGCACGGCGTACGCGACGCCGGAGGCGACGACCACCGCGACCGGGAGCGCGATCTGCGCGGCGGTCAGGTGCTGCTGGGGACCGTGTCCGCCGTCCGTCTGCGACACGAGGATGCCGCGCGTCGACTGGTGGGAGAGGACCGCGGCGTTGCTCTGGTGCGAGAGCACGGAGAGGCGGCTCATCGAGGAGCCGATGGAGAGGAACGACGCGTACGACCCGACGCTGCCCACCGACAGCGCGGATCCGACGGACCCGATGCTGAGCACCGAGCCGTCCGACCAGAGCGACAGCACGCTGTTGCGCGACTGGAACGAGAGCTTGCTCTGCATGCGACCAGCGTAGGACACACGAAGGGCCGGGAACGTGTGGTTCCCGGCCCTGCGAGGGTGGTACGGCATCAGGGACTCGAACCCCGAACCCGCTGATTAAGAGTCAGCTGCTCTGCCAATTGAGCTAATGCCGCGCGTGGTGAAGCGACGTGAACGATACCAGCGGGGGACCAGCGAGAAAAATCGAGGGGGCCGGCTCTCAGAGCGAGGCCAGCACGGCCTGCGCGGCGCTGTGCCCGCCGAGCCCCGAGACCGCGCCGCCGCGCCGCGACCCGGAGCCGCAGACGAGCACCGAGGCGACGTCGGTCTGCACGCCCCACTGCTGCGCCGGGGTGTCCAGGCGGGCGCGGTTGGGGGCCCACGGCCACTCCAGGTCGCCGTGGAAGA
Organism: Nocardioides sp. Root1257; assembly: GCF_001425175.1. GTDB lineage: Bacteria > Actinomycetota > Actinomycetes > Propionibacteriales > Nocardioidaceae > Nocardioides. Next base: position 1,207,144 of record NZ_LMDV01000008.1, read on the forward strand.
TGTGCCCGCCCGGCATCGCCAGGTCGCGCTCGATGTCCTGCGGGATCTTGGCCTCCAGGCACGGCCGCCCCTCGGCGTCGGTCGCCAGGCACGACTCGATCGGGTCGGCGAGGTGCAGGTTGAGCGACTCGACGGCCCGGGCGACCGCGAGGCGCTTCGCCTCCTCGGGGTGGTGGTCGAAGAGTGCGGCCGGGGTGTGGACCCCGAAGTAGGTCAGCGTGTGCTGGCCTGGTGCGGCGTCGCCGAGGATCGACGGGTCGGTGAGCGAGTGGCAGTAGATCTCGCCCGGCAGCACGTAGGGGACCCGGCCGGCGGCCGCGTCGTCGTACGCCGCACCGAGCTGGCTGTAGTCCTCGCCGAGGTGCAGGGTGCCGGCGAAGGCGACCTTCGGGTCGACGCCGGAGCGCAGCCGGGGCAGGCGGTCGAGCAGCATGTTGATCTTGAGCTGCGAGCCGGCCGGCTTCGTGTCCTGCTCCTCGGGGCCGCCGAGCAGGATCCGCAGCACCCAGGGCGCGACGTTGGCGAGCACGTGCCGGGCGCTGACCCGGTGCGTGCCCGAGTCGTCGTCCCACGTGATCTCCGCGCCGTCGTCCGAGGCGTCGATCTTGCTGACCCCCGCGGACGTGATGATCTCGGCCCCGGCGGTCCGGGCCGCGCGCGCGAGCGCGTCCGTGACCGCGCCCATGCCGCCGACGGGCACCCGCCACTCGCCGGTGCCGTTGCCGATCAGGTGGTAGAGGAAGCAGCGGTTCTGCAGCAGGGACTCGTCGCGCATCGACGCGAACGTGCCGATCAGCGCGTCGGTGGCCACCACGCCGCGGACCGTGTCGTCGGCGAAGCGCGCCTCGATCGTCTCGCCCAGCGGCCGGGTCACCAGGTCGCGCCACACGTCCGGGTCGACCTGCTCCCGGATGTCCTTCTCGAGGGGGACGGGTCCGAGCAGCGTCGGGGCGACCACCTCGGCGAGGCCGGCCACGTCGGAGTAGAACCGCTGCCAGGCGGCGTACTCGTCGCTGCCGCCGGTGAGGTCGCGGAACGACTGCTCCGTGCGAGGGCCCTCCGGCCGCTCCACCAGCAGGCCCCCGGCCACGCCGTCGCGCAGCGTCGGGGTGTACGACGCCACCGAGCGCGACGCGAGGTCCAGCTCGAGGTCCAGGTCGGCGATCAGCTGCTGCGGCAGCAGCGAGACCAGGTAGGAGTAGCGCGAGAGCCGCGCCGGGTGACCCGAGAACGCGGGGGCGGAGATCGCCGCACCACCGGTGTGGTCCAGCCGCTCCAGCACCACCACCGAGAGGCCGGCGCGGGCCAGGTAGGCGGCGGCGACCAGGCCGTTGTGGCCGCCTCCGACCACGACGACGTCGTACGACGAGCGCTGCGATGTCATCCGCTCAACCTAGGGCACGTGCCCAGGACCGTTCCGCACGCATCGCCAGTCCCGCCTGCGACACCGCGTACCTACCGAGGGGTACCGACAGAAACCCGCAAGACTCATGCCAGACTGCTGGACTCGCGAGAGGATGAGCGTGCCGTGACCTGGGAGAGCGTGCGGCTCGGGAGGTGGGGAGTGGCACAGAAGTCCTCGCTCCTGCCTGCCGCGGGGATGCTCGCGCTGACGGCGATCTTCGGGACGCTCGCGCTGTACGGCGCGCCCGAGGGTGGCGACGCCATCGGGATCTGGCCGGTCGCGCTCGCGTCGTCGACGCTGCTCGTCTCGAGGCGTCCACCCACGACGGTGGTGCTCGTCCTGGTCTTCGCGATCGCGTTCGGGACCATCTGGACCGAACGTCCGGCGGACGTCTCGCTCGGGCTCGCGCTCGGCATCACCGCCGAGACCTGGGTGGTGTGGTGGATCCTGACGCAGGGCACCCGGGCCCGGCCGTCGCTCTTCACCAACCTCGACCTGGCGCGCTACATCAGCTCGGCCACGATCGGGCACTTCGTCGTCGCGGTCGCCGGGGTCATCACCAGCTACGCCACCGGCTGGGGCAACCCGTGGCTGCTCGGCCTGGCCGTCGGCACGTCGAGCCTGGCCTCGCAGCTCTCGGTGACGCCGTTCTTCTGCCGGCTCCGCCCGCACCGCGGCCTGGCGCAGGCGTTCGAGCGGTCGGCGCAGTGGGCGCTGATCCTGACGGTGACGCCGGTCGTCTTCCTGCTGAACGACTTCCCCGCGATGGTCTTCATGATCATGCCGGTGCTCGCGTGGGGGGCGCTGCGCAGCGGCGCCTACGAGTCGATCGCCCAGCTCTTCGTGACGCTCGGCTTCGCCATCGCCCTGACCACCCGTGGCGAGGGACCCTTCGCCAACGTCCACGAGCGCTACGGGCTGCCGCCGGACGTGCAGGGCATCCTGCTCTCGGTCTTCATCATCGACTGCGCCCTGGTGGTCGTCCCGTTCGTGCTCAGCGTGGGCGAGCAGCTGGAGAACGCGCGCCAGGTCGCCGCGGAGCGCGACCGGGTGCAGAGCATCGTCAACGGGACCACCGGTGTCGCGATCATCGGCTCCGACTCGATGGCCCGCATCACGCTCTTCAACCCGGGCGCGGAGCGGCTCCTGGGCTACGCCGCCGAGGAGGTGCTCGGCCAGAGCTCCCGCATGCTGCACTCGGACGCGGGGATCGCCGAGAAGGCGGCAGAGCTCGGGCTGGAGCCCGACTTCACGACCGTCGCCGCCGCCCTCATCGGCCGGGGTCCGAGCGACATGAAGTTCATCCGCAAGGACGGCGAGGAGCGCAGCCACTCCATGTCGCTCAACCGCATCACCGACGACCGCGGCGAGGTGATCGGCTACGTCAGCACGTCCGAGGACATCACCGAGCGGGTCGAGGCCGAGAACCGGCTGGTCGAGGCCCTCGAGACCGAGCGGCAGGCGGTCGAGCGGCTCCGGGAGGTCGACCGCGTCAAGGACGCGTTCGTCTCCAGCGTCAGCCACGAGCTGCGTACGCCGATCACCAGCATCCTCGGCTACACCGAGATGCTCGAGGACGGCGCCTACGGCCGGCTCGAGGAGGAGCAGCTCGACGCGATCCGGCGGGTCGGGGCGAACAGCTCACGACTGCTGTCGCTCATCGACGACCTGCTGACGCTCTCGCGGATCCAGGACGGCGGGCTCGGGATGGTCGACCGGGTGGTCGACCTGCGCAAGGTCATCGCCGCCGGGTGCGCGGTCGTCGCCCCGTCGCTGGAGCGGCGCGCGCTGCAGCTCGACGTGGAGCTCCCCGAGGAGCCGGTCCCGTTCCTCGGCGACCGCGACATGCTCGAGCGGGTGGTGATCAACCTGGTCGGCAACGCCGTGAAGTTCACGCCGGAGGCGGGGCACGTCGCCGTCCGGCTGGAGGTCGGTCGGGACGAGGTGGTGATCGAGGTGGCCGACACCGGCATCGGCATCCCGAAGCACGAGCAGGCGCAGCTCTTCACCCGCTTCTTCCGGTCCTCGCTGGCCCAGGAGGGTGCGATCCCCGGCAGCGGTCTGGGGCTCTCGATCGCGCACGCGATCGTCGAGCAGCACGGCGGGTCGATGTCCGTCGACTCCGAGCAGGGGGAGGGCACGACGTTCCGCGTCCACCTGCCGGTGCTCGCGCCCGCGGGCTGACCTCAGAGCGGCTTCTCGAACCACGCCTCGGCGTACGGGTTGTCGTTGTAGCGCTCGATCGGGTGGTAGCCGGCCCGGCCGTACATCTCGATCGCCTCGGTGAGCGTGCCGTTGGTGTCCAGCACGACCCGGTCGTGCCCGAGGCGTACGGCGAGTGCCTCCAGCTCACGCAGCATCCGCGACCCGAGCCCGGCGCCGCGCCAGTCCTCGTGGACCCACATCCGCTTGATCTCGCCCGTCCCCGGACCGATCTCGCGGACCCCGCCGTACGCGACGGGGCGGCCGTCGCTGGTGGCCAGCAGGAAGGTGCCCGCATGGTCGGGCTCGCCGGGGTCGAAGCCGCGCGGGAAGCGGCGGTCGAGCTCGGCGAAGTAGCGGCCCGCCGCGTCGATGGCCGCCGGGTCGGTCGGTGCCACCTCGCGCAGCCGGATGGTGGCGGCGCGCACCAGCAGGTCGGCGGTGGCGAGGGCGTCGACGAGCCGCCCGCGCTGGCGTTCGGTCAGTGGCGCGACCAGCTCCCGGGCGAGGGCCTCCGAGCGGTCGTCGAGCTCGCGCCAGGAGTCGAGACCGGCGTCCGTCAGCGTCGTGACCCGGCGTCGCCCGTCGGTCGGGTCCGCCGTCACCTCGACGAGGCCCTCCTCACCGAGGCGCCGCAGCAGACGGGTCAGGTAGCCGGAGTCCAGCCCCAGCCGGTCGCGCAGCTCCCGGACCCCGGCGCCGGCCGGGCCGATCTCGAACAGCAGGCGGGACACCCCGAGCGGGCGTCCGGTGCCGAGGAACGACTCGTCGAGCGCCCCGATCCGTTGCGTGTACGTGCGGTTGAACCGGCGCAGGGTGTCGATGTCGCCAGACGTCATCCTCTGACCATAGTCAGAGGATTGGCCCGCGTCGAGCGGCCATGCGACTACGTCGGCAGGGCGAGCAGCCACTCGGCGATCAGGTCTCCCGAGACGTCCGCCCTGTAGATGCTGTCGTGGTCGGCGCCCGGGACGATCTCGGTCGTCGTCGGGTGCCCTCCGTCCTCCAGCGCCTGCGCGAACTGCGTGGTGAAGTCCACCGGCACGGTGTCGTCGTCCTCGCCGTGCAGGAGGAGCGCCGGCAGGTCCGGGCGCAGCGCCGCCTGGTCGACCGGGTTCGCCGCCTGCCAGGTCTCGGGATCGTCGTCGGGACTGCTGCCGAGGAGCTCCTGGGCGATGTCGGGTACGCGGCTGATGTCGTACGGACCGCTGAGCCCGACCAGGGCGTCCGGGGCGACCGGCGGTGAGTCGCACGTCGGTGTGTAGTCGTCAGCCGCCAGCGCAGCCAGGGCGGCGAGCTGCGCGCCCGACGAGTGCCCGAGCACCGTCACGGGGCCGGGCCGGTAGCCGCGGGCCCGCACCTGGTCGACGGCGACCGCGACCGCGCAGAGGACGTCCTCCACGGGGACGGGGTAGACCACGTCGTCCACCGCCGCCTGGATCGTGGTGGGCGCAGCAACGACGCCCGCCGCCGCGAGGTGGGCGGCGAGCCCGGCGAACCCGGCCGGATCGGCCGTGACCCACGATCCGCCCGGCACCATCACCACCAGTGGCGCCGGCCCCTTCGTGGCGGGCAGGTAGACGTCCTCGGTCTGCCCCGGGGAGTACTCGATGCTGAAGGACGCCTCGGCCGAGGCAGTGGCCGGGTCCGAGGTCGGGTGGGCCGCCTTGCCGCACGCCGTGGTGGCGACCGCCAGGACGACGACGACGACGGTGACGCCGCCGGAGCGGGACCACGCACCCAGGCCGAGCATCGGACACCACCTCCCGTGGCATCAGAGCACGGGGCGGGCCGACCCGGTAGGGGCGTAGGTCCCGGTTGCGACGACGCCGCCCGTCACCCAGGCACGAGCCTCAGCGCCAGGGCAGGACAGGCGCCGACCGCACGTCGGGCGTGCGGCACCAGGTCGTCGCCGATCTCGGGGGTGTCGATGACCGGGAAGCCCCACTCGTCGAGGCCGACCTTCTCGGGGAGGAGGCGCGCGCACAGGCCGTGGCCGTCGCAGCGGGTCCAGTCCACCTCGATCCTCATGACGCACTCCGTACGGCGGGGGCTGGACCGGTCGGCAGCTCCTGCAGCCACGGTCGTCCGCACGTCCCGTGTCGCCGGTGTTCCTCGACCTCGGCGGTCATCGTCGTGAGCGCCGTCCGGATGAACATCGCGGCGCCGTCGGGATGCGCGCAGGCGCCCCGACCGGGCAGCTGGGCGACGCGTCGGTCGAGGTCGGCCGTCGACGGTCGACCGTGCAGCAGCGCGTACGCGTCGCGCGCGACGGCCGGGAGCCCGAAGAAGCACGGACCGCACTGCCCGGCCGACTGGCCGGCGAGCCAGGTGCTGACCGCCACGACCTCGGCAAGCGCGCAGGTGTCGTTCGACAGCCGGGCGACAACGCCCGCGTTGAGAGGCAGCCCCGCCTCCCGGAGCCCGGGTCGCTCCACCCGCAGGTCACGGATGTCGCTGACCCAGCTGCCGTGGTAGCCACCGATCAGCACCGGTCGCGGGTCCGTGTCCTGGCCGGGCAGCAGCGCCGCCAGGGGCAGCCCCGTCGGGACCTCGACCACGCCCGGGCCCGAGACGTCACCGACCAGGGTGAGCAGGGTGGTCCCCGGCTCGGCGGCGCTGCCGATCGCGGCGTACCCGTCGGCACCGAGTGAGCTCAGCAGGGCGAGCTGGGCGAAGGTCTCGACGTTCGACGCGAACGTCGGGGCGCCTCCGACGCCGCTCTCGTGGGGCAGCACGCGCCGCCCGGGCGGCACGGCCGGAGCGCCGTCGACCAGTCGGATCGCGGCGCGCACCTCGCCCGAGACGAACCCGCCCGCGTGCGCGACCACCCGGACCCGGGAGGCGTCGCTCCGCTCGCGGACCGCACGCGTCAACGCGTCCGTGGCCCCGGGGTCGTGGACCAGCACGGTGACGTGGCGCGTGTCGAGGGCACGCGCCACGAGCAGGGCGCCGTCGAGCACGAGGTGCGGTGCCTGACGCATCAGGGTGCGGTCCTTCTGGCTGGCGGGCTCGCTCTCCGACCCGTTGACCAGGACCTGGACGGCTCGGCCCCGAGGCATCGCCGCGAGCTTGGTCGCGACCGGGAAGCCGGCGCCGCCGCGACCGAGCAGGCGCACCTGCTGGGCGAGGCCGACGAGCTCGTCCTGGTTGCGGTGCCGGGGTGTCCCGGCGGGAGCCGTCAGCAGTCGGGAGACGGTCGGGTGGGTCTCGAGCATCGTCATCGGACTCCTCCGGTGGTGAGCTGGCGGCGGGCCGCCGCCAGGGGCGAGGTGGACTCGTGGCGGTCGGCGACGACGAGGCGGGCGACCAGGGCACCCGCGACCGCGGCGGCGCACCCGGCGTACAGGACCCAGGTCCACCAGCGGCCCGTGTCGGTGCCGGCGAGGATCCCGTGTCCCAGGGAGAGCAGCCACACGACGTACGCCGACGCGTGGAGCGCCCGCCAGTGCCGCGCGGAGCGGGCCGAGGCGGCCAGACGGCCTCGGGCGGCCCCGCTGACCGCGACCGCGGCCAGGCTGTACGCCGCGAGGGTGCCGAGCCCGAGCGCGAAGCCGCGGTAGCCGGCCGTGAACGGCACCAGCGCGCCGGGCACGGACAGGTCGACGAAGCTGTCGGTGACGACGAGCACGACGTGCAGCCCGAGCATCGCGACGGTCACGACGGCCGCAGAGCGGTGGGCGAGCTGACGGAGGACGCGCCGGTCACGGGAGCGGTCGTCGGCCCGATGACCGGTGGAGGCGAGCGCGCCGAGCACGACCGACCCGGTTGCGGCGAGGAACGCGATGAGGCCGGCGGCGCGGGCGAGGTACCAGAGCGTCATGCCACGGCCCTCGTGTCCTCGGGCCAGGCGCCGACGGTGACGACGTGACCGTGCCGGTCGACCAGACGGGCGTCGATCCCGACGTCGGACAGGCGGTCCGCGGCCGACTCGCCCCACACGAGCGCGGCCGTGCTCCAGGTGTTCGCCTCGACGGCGGTGGGCGCCCAGACGGTGGCGCTGCGCAGGTCGCCGGTCACCGGCCGCGCCGTCCTGGGGTCGATGACGTGGTGCTCCGGACCGCGGTCGGAGACCCAGCTGCGGGCCAGGACCGACGACGTGGCGAGCCCGCCGTGCGTCAGGTCGACCCGGTACGTCGGACCGCCCAGCACCTCCGCCACGTCGATCCGCCAGGGCCGGGCCAGGTGGCCGGCGACGGCGAGGTCGCCGCCGATCTCCACGAGGGTGGCGACCCCGAGCCGGGCGTGGACCCGCCGGGCCGCCTCGTCGGCGGTCCAGGCCTTGGCGGTCGCACCGAGGTCCAGCCGGACGCCGGCGGGCACGCCGACCCGGTGCAGCCTCCGGTCGACCGCGACCGACCTCCAGTCGGAGCCCGCACGGGCGGCCGTCGTCGTCCGCACCCGTCGTCGGACGACCTCGATGTCGTCGTCGTACCCGGCCGCCAGGAGGTGGGCGCCGACCGTGGGGTCGACCGCCCCGTGGGTGCGGCGGGCGGCCGCGAGGGCGATGTCGGTCAGCTCGACGGTCAACGAGCGGACCGGGACGAGCGAGCCGCCGGCCGCGTTCACCTCGGCCAGGTCGGAGTCGTCGCGGAACCTGCTGACGGACTCGGACACCGCGGCCATGAGCTGCTGCACGACCCGCCGGGCGGTGGCCAGGTCGTCGGTGGACCCGGTGGCGAGGGTGACCCGGACCCGGCAGGACCAGTCCGACCACACGGTGCTCGTGCTCATGACGACTGGGTCCCGCCGTCGGAGCTGCCCGAGCTGGTCGACGACCCGACTCCGCTGCCGGTCGAGCTCCCGGAGCTGTTCGATGATGTCGTCGAGGAGCCGGACGAATCGGACGAGCTGGTCGAGTCGGACGTCGTGCCACCGTTGTCGGTCGTGCCGGAGGCCGCCTGCTGGGTCGTGGTGGCGACCGCCAGGGTGAGGAGCCCGGTCCCGGCCAGGGCGCCGAGGGCGATGCCTGCGGTGCGGGTCCGGGCCCGTCGGAGGAGCGAGGAGCGGCTGTTGTCGGTCATGGCAACAGCGTGCGTGGCCCTGGCTCAGACGGACGGAAACCGCTGCTCAAATCGAGGTCAAAACAACCTGTCAGGCAGCAGTCACGAGCCTGCTCAGCGCGGTCCGAGCACCAGGCGCACGACCGACCATCCGTCGACGGTCAGGAGCTCGAGGCGACCACCCGACGCCTCGGCGCAGCTCCGGGCGATGTCCAGGCCGAGCCCCGTCGAGCCCCGGTCGCTGCGGCCGCGGCCGACCGCCCCCGGTGGGACACCCGGGCCGCGGTCGCGGACGTCGACGTGGACGGCCCCGCCGGGACCGCGGGCCACGACGACGGAGATCGCCGTGCCCTCGTCGGTGTGCGCGACGGCGTTCTCGAGCAGCGCGTCGAGCGCAGAGCCCAGGTCGGCGGCCGCTGCCCGGACCTCGGGCAGCCCGTCCTCGATGTCGAGCGCCACGTCGCGTCCCTGGTCCTCCGCGAGGGGAGCCCAGAACTCGAAGCGGTCGCGGGCGGCCGCCGCGGGGTCGCAGTGCGCCACCGCGCCCTCGCGCTGCGGCCGGCGTGCGGCGTGGATGACGGCGGTCAGGGTGCGCTCGACCTGGGTGAGATGGGCCTCCAGCTCGTCCTTGCGCTCGGACTCGGGCAACGACTCGACGTCGAGCCGGACAGCGGTGAGGGGCGTCCTCAGTCGGTGCGAGAGGTCGGCGACCGTCTCGCGCTCCGCGACGAGCAGCTCGTCGATGCGGTCGGCCAGCCGGTTGAGCGCCGCGCCGACGCGGCGTACCTCCTCCGGGCCGCCGTCGGGCACCCGGGCCGTCAGGTCCCCGTCGCTGAGCCGGTCTGCGGTCTCGGCGGCGGCCGAGAGGTGGCGGACCAGGCGGCGGGTGACGAGCTCGCCGGCACCCGCAGCGGCCAGGAGCAGCACGATGGCAGCGCCGCCGAGGAGCAGGGTCCCCTCGAGCACCGTCTGCCGGACCTGGGAGTCGGGTGCGAGCGCCGCGACCCAGACCGGCCCGTCGGACGTCGAGACCTGGATGACCACGAGCTCCCCGCCGTCGACGGGCCGGGTCTGCGCCTGCGACGTCGGCCGCAGGTCGCCGTAGCGGTTGTCGCTGTCACCGTCGTTGTCCCTGACGCCCCCGCGACGGCCGTCCCCATCGGGGTCGGACTCATCGAGACCGGGCACCGACGCGCCGACGCTGGTGCCGTCGGGCAGCACCACCTCGACCGGGTAGGTGTCGCTGCGGTCGTTGATCCGCTTGACGTAGTCGCTCAGCGCATCGGCGTCGACGGCTCCGGTGCTGACGTAGTCGGCGACGCCTTGGGCGACGTCGGTCGCGCTCTGACGGGTGTCCTCGGTCGCCGACTGGTGCAGCAGCAGCACGAGCGGTACGGCGAACAGCGCCAGGACCGCCGCCGCGGTCCCGACGGTGAGCGCGAGGATCCGGGCCCGCAGGCTCATCGCTCGCCGGGATCGACGAGCTTGACGCCGACACCGCGCACACTCTGGAGGTAGCGCGGCTCGGCGGCGGTCTCGCCGAGCTTGCGACGCAGCCACGAGAGGTGGACGTCGACGGTGCGGTCCGCGCCACCCCAGGGCATCTGCCACACCTCGGCCAGCAGCTGTCGCTTGCTGACCACCTCACCGACGCGCGACGCCAGCGCCAGGAGGAGGTCGAACTCCTTGCGGTTCATGGTGATCTCGCGGCCCTCGAACACCACCGAGCGGGCGACCGGGTCGATGGCGAGGTCCCGCACCACGACCCGTGGGTCGGTCGGCGTCGCCGGCGTCGTACGACGCAGCACCGCCCGGATCCTGGCCATTGCCTGGCCGGCGGAGAAGGGTTTGATCAGGTAGTCGTCGGCACCCGCGTCGAGGAGGCGCACGATCTCGCGCTCGTCGTCGCGCGCGGTCGCGATGATCACCGGGACCGTGCTGCTGGCCCGGATCAGCGCGAGCACGTCGGCACCGTCGAGGTCCGGCAGCCCGAGGTCGAGCATCACCGCCTCGGGTCGGTCGACCGGCAGCGTCTTGATCGCGTCGACCGCGTTGGACACCGCCGTCACCGTGGCGCCTTGCTCGGTGAGGCCTCGGGTCAGCGCCTTGCGGATGGCATCGTCGTCCTCGACGACCAGGATGCGCACCATGGCGGCAGAGTAGCCGTCAGCCGCCACTGGAGGAGCCCGCGTCTGACCACGCAGCCTGGGCGCCGCTGTGCCCGATCCGCGCCACCTGCACCCCGGTGCCGATCGCGGCGAGCACCGCGAGCACGCCGACCCCGGTGACGAGCACCGGCGGCCACGGGCGCTTCGGCGCAGCCGTTTCGCGTGGGGTCCGGGTCAGCCACCAGAACCCCGCGGCCAGGACGAACAGCGCGATCGTGAACGGCAGCAGCTGGTCGCCCAGCTCGGCGTGCCGCTCGATCAGGGCGTTGTGCGGGAGGTCGTGCTCGAGGTTCTCGCCGGTCGCGGTCGAGAGCGGTGTCAGCACCAGCGCGACCAGGCTCACCCCGGCCGGCAGGGGACCTGCCCAGGCGCGGAACCTCGGCCAGCACACCGCCAGCACCACCAGCAGCACCGCGAGCGGCACGAACACCACCGTGGCGTGGACCAGCAGGGGGTGCACCGGGAGGCCGAACATCGTCGAAGGCATCGTCACGTCCTGTCGTACGGCGCGCCCGTCGCGCGCCGACCGGGCCCGAGCCTCCGGTCCGCGAGGTCAGGTAGGCGCCAACGAGACCTCAAATCTGCGTCAAATGAGCCGTCACACGACCCGTGGGAAATGCACGAAGCCCCTGACCTGCTCGTGCAGGTCAGGGGCTTGGCGCTCTGGGGTGAGTAACGGGACTCGAACCCGCGACATCCGCCACCACAAGGCGGCGCTCTACCAGCTGAGCTATACCCACCAAGGCCGGTCCCGGAGGACCGAGGAGAAAGTGTAGGGGAACTACTCGCCGTTCGTGGAATCGGACTGGGCGGCGGGACGCTCGTCGCCGGTGAGACCGGTCAGGGCGCCGCCGTGACGCGCGGCGATCGCCCGCGCGGCCTCGCTCTCCGGGCCCGGCGAGGGCACGAAGACGGCCTCGCGGTAGTAGCGCAGCTCCTCGATGCTCTCCTGGATGTCGGCGAGCGCACGGTGGTTGCCGCGCTTCGCGGGCGCCTGGAAGTACGCGCGAGGGAACCAGCGCCGCGACAGCTCCTTGATCGACGACACGTCGACGATCCGGTAGTGCAGGAAGGTCTCGAGGGTCGGCATGTCGCGCGCCAGGAACGCCCGGTCGGTGGCGACGGTGTTGCCGGCGAGCGGGGGCCGGCTGCCCTCGGGGCAGTGCTCCTTGATGTAGGCGAGCACGCGCTCCTCGGCCTCCTCGAGGGTGACCCCGGAGTCGAGCTCGGCCGACAGGCCCGACTTGGCGTGCATCTCGCGCACGAAGTCGTTCATCTGGTCGATCGCCTCGGGCGGTGGCTTCACGATGATGTCGATGCCCTCGCCGAGCACGTTGAGCTCGAAGTCGGTGACCAGGGCCGCGACCTCGATGAGCGCATCGGCGCCGAGGTCGAGCCCGGTCATCTCACAGTCGATCCAGACGAGTCGGTCGTTCACGAGACGCCACCCTACGCCGAGGAGCCCCGGGGCCAGTCGGCCCCGGGGCTCCCGGACGTCGTTCGCGGCGGTGCCGACTAGCGGTAGTAGACCTCGGCGCGACGGTTCTTCCAGGCGGTGCTGCTGACCGGCTGCTGCATCGCCATCGCGACCTCCGAGACGACCTTCGACTTCACGCCGAGCTCGTCGAGGAAGCCCACGGTGGCCCGGGCGCGGCGCGCCGCGAGGGCCCGCGAGGACGCGCTGTTGCGACCCGGTCCGAAGGTGTGCCCGTAGACGACCACGAGGTCGGCCTTGGCCAGCATCGGCGCGACCTTGCGCAGGGTCGCGCGACCGTCGTCGGTCAGCCGTGCGGAGTTGAACGCGAAGTAGACGGTCGCGCCCAGGTCGAGGCTGTGCTGGGTGCCCGCGGGCTTCGCCGGCACAGTGACCTTGACGGCGTCGGTGCGGACGACGTCACCGCCGTTGCGGACCTCGATGCGGCACACGCCGCCGTCGATCAGCGCGACGTCGCCGTCGGCCGCGCGGCAGACGGCCGCCGGCGTGGCGACGACGCGGTACGACGACTCGCCCTTGCCCAGCACGCCGAGCAGGTCGGTCGCCCGGGCCGTGGCCGGGACGCGGGGGAAGCCCCACACCGGGAAGGACGCCGCAACGGCGTCCGCGCCGGCCTGGGTGGCGCGCAGGCGGCAGCTGCCGGGCCCGGTCAGGCGGACGGCGCCGGCCTCGGTCACGCGGCAGACCTTCGGGCTCAGCGGCTGCACGGCGATCGCGCCGGCAGCGGTCGAGGTGGCCTTGACCGCCGCCGTACCGGCCGACAGGGGCAGGCCCGACGGGACCTTCAGCGTCAGCACGGCCCGGTCGGCGGGTGCCGCCGGGACCTCGGGCAGCGGCAGGACCTGGAAGGCCTGGGTCCGGGGGTCGGCGGCCAGGTAGTAGCCCGCCTCGGGGGCGTCGGCCTGCACCGAGCAGGTACCCGGAGCCACGAGGACGGCGGTGGCGCCGGAGATCGTGCAGACGGCCGGCGTGGTGCTGGTGTAGACCACGACGTTCGGCGGGGAGGGGATCCGGGCGGCGACGCGCACCGGCGCGGTGGACACCGTCGCGAGGAGCGGCACGGGCCCCTGGTCGACGCGGGTGTCGGCGAGCGGCGGGAAGTCGATCTCCTGCGGGATGCCGCAGCCGCCGCGGGCGACCGCACCGGTGCGGCACATCGCGTTGGCGGTCGCGGGCGTGAGCGCGAGGATCGCCCCGGTCAGGGCGGTGAGGACGAGCAGGATGAGCCCGCGGCGACGCCGGGGCGCGGAGGTGCGAAGCATGGAGTCTCTCTCTGGATAGGTAGGTCCTGCAGATCGGCGCAGACCGGCCCGGAATGAGGAGTCGGCCACGAGTCGGGGCCGAGATCAGGGACCTTCGCCTCTCAGACACGCCTCAGCCTCAGCCCCTAGGGTCGGAGCCGTGAAGGAATGGGTCGGCCTCCTGCTGCGCGTCGTCGTCGGCGGGGTCTGGATCTTCGCGGCGGCACTGAAGCTGCCGGACCCGGCGCAGAGCGTCGCCGCGGTCCGCGCCTACCAGCTGCTGCCCGCCAGCCTCGTGACCCCGGTCGGCCAGCTGCTGCCGGTGATCGAGATGGTCGTCGGCGTGATGCTGGTGATCGGGCTGCTGACCCGCGGCGCCGCCGTGATCTCCGCGATCCTCTTCGTCGCCTTCATCATCGGCATCGCCTCGGTGTGGGCGCGGGGGATCAACATCGACTGCGGCTGCTTCGGCGGCGGTGGCGCCGATCCCGATGCTGCGTCCCAGTACCCGTGGGAGATCGCCCGCGACGTCGCCCTGCTGGGCGCCTCCCTGTTCCTCGTCTGGCTGCCGTCGACCCGGCTGTCGCTGGACGCTGCTCTGTTCCGCCGTACGCCCGTGTCCGAAGGATCCTGATGTCGAAGAAGAACCGCACCAACGACCGCGCCGCCCGCGCCGCTGCCGCGCTCGCCCAGCAGCAGCGCGAGGAGGCCCGCCGCCGCAACCTGATGATCGGCGGCGTCGTCGGCGTCATCCTGCTGATCGTGATCGGCGGCTACTTCCTCGCTCGCAACCTCGACACCACCAAGGACGTGACTGCCGAGCCGGCGAGCTCGAGCAGCGACCTCGGCCTGACCATCGGGCCGGACAGCGCACCCAACAAGGTCGTCGTCTACGAGGACTTCCTCTGCCCCTACTGCGGCGACTTCGAGGCCGCCAGCCGCGACGACCTCGCCCAGCTGGCCAAGGACGGCAAGGTGCAGGTGGAGTACCGCCCCTTCAACTTCCTGGTCAGCCTCGGTGACTACTCGGCCCGCTCGGCGGGCGCGTTCTCGATCGTGCTCGACAAGTCCGGCTCCGACGTCGCCAAGAAGTTCCACGACCTGCTCTACGAGAACCAGCCCGACGAGAAGGGCCCGTTCCCGAAGAACGACGAGCTCGCCGACCTGGCCGTCAAGGCCGGAGCCGACGACGCCGCCGTCCGCGACGCCATCGTCAACAACGACGGCCAGGACTGGGTCGACAAGGCCACGCAGGCCGCGGCGTCCGCCGGGGTCGCGAGCACGCCGACGGTGCTGCTCAACGGCGAGGTCTTCCAGGACGGGCGCACCCAGGAGGACATCGCGAAGAACCTGATCGCGAAGCTGCAGTAGGGCCTGCAAGGATCGGCGGATGCCTCCCACGTCTGTGTCCTCCGACTTCATCGCCCGCCTGCCCAAGGCGGAGCTGCACGTGCACCACGTCGGCTCCGCCTCCCCGCGGATCGTGTCCGAGCTCGCGGCGCGGCACCCGGGCTCGGTGCCGAGCGACCCCGACGAGCTGCGACGCTTCTTCGAGTTCCGCGACTTCGGCCACTTCATCGAGGTCTACCTCTCCGTCGTCGGCCTGATCCGGACGCCGGAGGACATCCGCTACCTCACGCACGAGGTCGGCAGGGAGATGGCGACTGAGCAGGGTCTGCGGTACGCCGAGCTGACGTGCACGCCGTACACCTCGGTGCGCCCGGACAGCGACGAGCTGGGCATGCCGATCGAGGCCTACACCGAGGCGATCGAGGACGCGCGTGTCGCGGTCGAGCGCGACTTCGGGCTCGTGCTGCGCTGGATCTACGACATCCCGGGGGAGTCGGGCCTGCCGGCGGCCGACGCGACGCTGGGCTACGCGCTCGACCACGGACCCGACGCGCTGGTCGGCTTCGGCCTCGGTGGGCCCGAGGTGGGGGTGCCGCGTCCGCAGTTCCAGCCGCACTTCGACGCCGCCCGCGCCGCGGGGCTGCACAGCGTGCCGCACGCCGGTGAGACGACCGGCCCGGAGACCGTCTGGCACGCGCTGCGGCTGCTCGGCGCCGAGCGGATCGGCCACGGCACGTCGTCCGCGCAGGACCCGGCGCTGCTGACCCACCTCGCCGAGACCGGCATCCCGCTCGAGGTGTGCCCGTCCTCCAACATCGCCACCCGCGCGGTGGCGAGCCTCGACGAGCACCCGATCCGGGCGTTCCGCGACGCCGGCGTCACGTTCACGGTGAACTCCGACGACCCGCCGATGTTCGGCACGACGCTCAACCGTGAGTACGAGATCGCCGCGGACCTGCTCGACCTCGACGAGACCGGTGTGGCCGACCTGGCCCGCGCCGCCGTACGCGCGTCGTTCGCGGAGGACGCCGTCAAGGAGCGGATCCTCACCGAGATCGATGAGTACGCCGACCGGTCCTGACGAGAAATGAATGAGGCCCCGCGAGCTCATACCAAGCGGGGCCGTGTCCTTTGTATCCCGCGGTGGCCACCAATCGATGCATTGAGGCGCGTGTCGGGCCGGTCACAGCCGTAAGGTTGGCCGCTATGGGAGAGGGACCAATCCGGGTGGCGGTCGTCAACGACTACGAGATCGTGGTCGCCGGCGTCGCCGCCATGCTCGCGCCGCACCGGGAGCGCATCAGCATCGTCGAGCTCGACTCGAGCCTGCCGGTGGTGAGCGACGTCGACGTGATCCTCTACGACACGTTCGCCGCGATCCAGGGCGACGGCGTCGACCTGGACACCCTCGTCCACGGGGGTGATGCCCGGGTCGTCATCTTCAGCTGGAACATCGACGACGAGCTGGTGCGCGCGGCCATCCAACGCGGTGCCGCCGGCTACCTCTCCAAGGGGCTCGAGGCCGAGGAGGTCGTCGCGGGTATCGAGGCGGTGCACCGGGGCGAGACCGTCACGCCGACAGAGTCGGCCGTGGCGGACCGGTCCGCGGCCGGCGAGTGGCCGGGACGGGAGCTCGGGCTGAGCGCGCGCGAGGCGGAGGTCCTGGCGCTGATCACCCAGGGACTCAGCAACCAGGAGATCGCCGAGCGCACCTACCTGTCGATCAACTCGGTCAAGACCTACATCCGCACGGCCTACCGCAAGATCGACGTCACCCGCCGGTCGCAGGCGGTCGCCTGGGGGATGCGGCACGGCTTCGAGCCGGACCGGATGCGCAGCGTGGTGCCGCCCGCCCACCGCTGATCAGCGCAGCTGGCGCAGGTAGTCGGCGGTCGTGCGCACGTCACGCAGCCGGCTCTCCCAGGTGATGCCGACGACGGTGAGCAGGGTGCCGGCGATCCCGATCAGGACCCACTGCGGCACCGTCGCGGCGTACGGCGCGAGCTCGCGCAGCACCAGCACGGCGCCGACCGCCGACCCGCCGACGAGCGGAGCGCTCCAGCGGAGCCGGGTGCCGACGAGCGCCAAGGTCAGGCAGGCGCCGCCGAGCAGCACCGCCCGGGACGACACCGGGTCCACGAGCACCCACAGCAGCGAGGGCACGGTGGCGAGCACCAGTCCGGGCCCGAGTACGTGCCGGGTCGACGCCGTCGGGTTCCGGTGCAGCTGGACCAGGCCGAGGACGATCAGCGCCGCCGCGCTCGGCAGCGTGTAGGGCTCGGGCGCCTGGACGCCGAGGTCGGCGAGCCGGACCCAGGTCGCGGCCGCCAGCAGGGCGCCCCCCGGCCAGCCGAGCAGCCGTCGGTCGGGGTGCACCAGGGCGCTCGCGGTGACCAGGGCGCCTGCGACCGTGAGGTGGACGGCCAGCGAGGTGGTCGGATCGCCGGCCGCGGCGACCGCGCCTGCCGCGGCCACCAGGCCGGCGGCGCAGGCGCCGACCTCGACCTCCGGGGCGGCGAGGACGATCGCCAGCAGCCCGACCACCATCAGCACCGGGACCCCGCTCCACGCGGCGGACACCCCGGTCGCCGCCAGCGCGGACCAGACCAGGGCGCCGGCGGCGACCGGCAGCACCAGGCCGCCGGCCTCCTCGGCGCCGTCGAACTCCCCGCGCCAGCGGACCGCGACGGCGATCGCGACGACCAGCGCCGCGACGAGCGCTGTGAGGCCGGCGCTCGGCAGGGCGATGATGCCGGCCGCCAGCAGGAAGGCCCCAGCCGCCCCGGCCTCGACCGGCCCACGCCGTACGGCGGCGAGCGCGACCCCGATGAGGGCGAGGGCGGCCGCGACGACCCAGATCGGCACGGGGTGGAGCGCCAGGGTGCCCACGGCCCCGGCGGCGACGGTGGCGATGCCGGCGACCACGCGCCCCGCCGTACGCCGCACCAGCGCCAGGAGCGCAGCGACCAGGGCCGCGACGCCCACGGCCAGCAGCCACGGCGACGCCGCGAGGGCTGGGTCGTCGAGCCGTAGGCCGAGGGATCCGGCGAAGGGGGACGTGGTCTCGAGAGCGTTGGCCGCCGCCTCCGGCGCCAGCACGAGGACCACTCCTGCGAGCGGGAGCGCGCCCAGCGCCATCGAGGCGACCGGCACGCTCCGCCAGCTCGTCGGGGTCGCCACGGCGACGACGGTCCAGACGGCCAGCGTGGCGAGGCCGGCGAGGGCGAGCGCCGTCACGCCCTCGTCCAGCGCCGGGACCGAGACCGAGAAGGTGAGCATCGCGACGGCCACGGTGACCAGGGCCCGCACCAACGCGTCGTGGGTGCGGTCGACCAGGAGCGGGAGCAGGAGCAGGAGCGCGGCGACCACGAACGGGTAGCCGTGCCCGTCCAGCCACAGCGCGCGCCAGGTGGTGTGGTCGACGGCCTCGCCCAGCCCGGAGACCGCGAACCCGAGCCACCAGGTCGTGCCAGCGGCGGCCGCGAGGAGCCAGAGGACCTCCAGCCCGGCCCTGCGGGTGGTGGCGGCCAGGGCGGCGTACGCCACCACGACGAGGGCGGCGACCAGCTGCGGTCGCTCGGTCGTGGCCGCGACCCCGAGGCCGAGACCTGAGAGCGCAAGGACAGCGACCAGCTGCGTGGCCACGAGACGGGTGGACAGGCTCAGTGCGAGTGCAGCGGTCAGGAGCGTCGCGCTGACGACCGTGACGAGCTCGGCGGTGTCGAGATCGCCGAGCCAGCCGGCGTTGTCGGCGCCGATCACGTCGAGGGTCAGCAGCCCCAGCGAGACCGTCGTCAGCGCCTCGGCGGCGACCCGCAAGCCGCGTCGGCCGAGGACCACACCCAGGCCGCCGCTGACCGCGGTCAGGCCCACCAGCACCGCCGTACGTCCGCCGATGCCGAGCCAGGTCCATGCGACGGCGAGGAAGATCACGGCTGCGACGAGGAGGCAGAGCGCGCCGAGCGAGAGCAGGATCCGCGGCACCGACGCGCCGCTGAGGCCGCGGGCAGGTCGCGGCGGGATCGCCGGTGCCGGGTACGGCGTCCGCTCGACCACCGGCGTCGGGTCCGCTGCGGATACCGCCTGCAGCCGGGCGAGCAGGTCGTCGGCCGTCCGCAGGGTCTGGAGCAGCTCGCTGGCCATCGGGTGAGCCAGATCGAGGCGGCACGCCGGGCAGCGGGACACGCTGACGGGCAGTCGCGAGTCGCAGCTGGGACAGGTGAACGGATCCGCGTAACGAGGCATGCAGTCATTGACCCACCGGGCCCCGATCGCCGGCCTGAGTACGCGTCCTCAGCTGCGCAGCTCGGCTGCCCACTCCTCGAAACCCGGGAACACCCGGTCGGCAGCCGCGAGCAGCTCAGGCCCGCTGCTCTCCGGACCGATCCCGGTCGCCCTCAGCGCGGTCGCGAAGCCGATGCCCAGCACCGCGTGCACGCGCACGGCCATGACGGTGAGCGCGTCCTGGTACCAGATGTAGTTCTCGGCACCGACCCCGAAGTAGAGCTCGTCGAGGGTCTCCAGCGATCGGTGCTCCGGCGTCACGCTGTCGACCCGGGCCTGCGCGAGGCGGTGCCAGATCTCCGCGTCCGCCGGCCGCTGCTCGGCGAGGAAGCAGTAGGACAGGTACGTCGCGACGAGCTCGACCAGCCATCCCTGTGGCACATCGAGGCCCATCTCCCGGGCGTGCAGGTGGCCGAGCTCGTGCACGGCGATCAGGTCGGCGAACCGCTCCGCAGACGCGCGGGAGCCCACCTCGGCGTACGCGTCGACCAGGAAGTTGCCCGCCGGGTCGGCCGGGATGACCAGATCGAACCCGTTGTCGGAGGCGTACGGGATGCCGTAGGGGATCTCATCCCCGCCGAGGGACCAGCCCCGCGCATCGGCCACCACGACCGACGGCGCGAAGTCGGTGCCGAGGTGCCCGGAGAGGAAGGCGTGCGAGTCACCCACCAGCTCCTGGAGCTCGGCCGCCCGGTCCTCGTACCCGACGCTCGCGCGGGTCCTCGGCTCGCCCGCGATCTCCGCCAGCGTCGTCCAGTCGGTCGTCATGGTGCTCCTCAGCGATCGAGATGAGGCGCCCCCGGCAGGACTCGAACCTGCGACCTAGAGATTAGAAGGCTCTTGCTCTATCCAGCTGAGCTACAGGGGCCGGGGGTCGGTGAGGACCCCGCGCAAGGATAGTGGTTTCGAGGCTTCGAGCCTCGCGGACCCGGCACTCGACGATCGCGCCGACAGCTCCCGTAGACCGCGGTCGCGGCGCCCGGGCTGCGCAAGCCGGGCGCCGCGACCCCCCTACCTGGTGCCCAGCATTCCTCCGGAACCGGGAGAAAACAATGACCGAACGGGTGAAGTGTGTGCCGAGGAGGATGAGATCCGAGTCGCGTGCCGCTCCGGCCGTCAGTAGCTCCAGCCGATCAGGTTGTGCGGGTAGATCTGGTTCGCCTTGCCGTCGAGCTTGATGTCGATGTGCAGGTGCGGTCCCGTCACGCAGCCCCGGTCTCCGGAGTAGCCGAGCAGGGTCCCGGCCTGCACGGTCTGTCCGTTGCTCACCGAGAAGCTGCTCAAGTGCGCGTAGTCGAACCGGTAGGCGTGGCCGTCACGACTCGAGTTGACGATCAGGTCCTGCTGGGTGCGCCCGATCGCTGCGGCGACCGGGCACCACGCGGAGGTCACGGCGTACGCCGCCGGGATGCTCACGGTCCCGCCGTACATCGCGTAGACGGGGGTGCCAATCCCGACGGGGAAGTCGTCACCGTTGTGGCCGGAGTAGGTCGTGAGCTTGGCGTGCGGCTGGATCGGGTAGACCCAGCCGTTCATCCCCGGGAGGGTGGTGGTCTGACCGCCGCCTCCGCCGCCTCCGCAGTTGGGCTCGTTCGCGACGAAGCCCAGGATGCCCTTGGGCACGAGGCCGTCCACGGTCGTCTTGAAGTCCGCGTCGGCCACCCAGTCACCCCAGAGGAGCCGGTGCCAGGTCGAGGTCTTGGCGGTGCCCGGCGTCGCACTTCCGTCGACCGCCTGCCCGTTGGTGATGCCGCAGGTGACCGGGAGCCGCGTCCCCACGGGGTAGACCCGGAACTGCGTGCTGGCGAGCGTCGCCTGCGACTGGCTCTGGGTGCCGGACGCGCCGCCGGCCGTCGAGCCGGTGTAGACCGTGATCCAGCCGACCACGTTCGGTGCCCAGACCGCCTTGCCGTTGGCGTCGTAGACGACGAGGTTGCCGTCGTCCTGCAGCACCAGCTGGGTCCCGCCCGAGCCCCACGAGTCGGTGCTCCACTTCGCCGAGCCGCCGTCGTAGACGACGGCGTTGCCGTCGCCCTGCATGGCGGTCCGGAGGCCGGAGCCGTGCGTCCCGGAGGACCACACGGCGGTCGAGTCCTTGTACTCGACGAGGTTGCCGTCGTCCTGCTGGACCAGCGTGTACTGGCCGCTGGGTGAGCGGAGGTACTGCCCGGCCAGCAGCGTCTGGCCGGCACCGAGGGCGCTCGGCACCGCGACCGTCACTGCGGCCGAGGTCACCGACCTGGCCGCGTGACCGGCCTTCGCGCCCGTCACCGTCACGCTGATCGCCGCGCCCTCGTCTGCGAAGCCGACGGCGTACGTCGGCCCGGTCGCGCCGCTCACGGCGGCCCCGGAGCGGCTCCACTGGTAGCGCAGCGTCGTGCGAGGGCTCCAGGTGCCGGGTACGGCGGTCAGGGTCGAGCCGACCGTCGCCGGCCCGGAGATCGTCGGGCTCGGTCCGGCGAGCACACCGGGCGTGACCTTCTTCGCGGCGGAGGCCCTGCTCGCCGTGGCGTAGCCGGCCCTCCGAGCGGTGACGGTGACGTGGATGCGCTTGCCGGACACGGCGGCGGGCAGCTTCCAGGACCTGCCGGTCGCGCCCTTGACCGCGTGGGAACCGACGTACCACTGGTAGGAGAGGCTGGTCGGTCTGGGCGCCCACTTCCGTGGGTTCGCCGTGACCGTCGACCCGACCCGCAGGGTGCCGCTGACCGCCGGGACGGGCTTGGTGGAGAACGACTTGGTCGCCGAGGCCGAGCCGACCGGACCGACCAGGGCCAGGACGACGGCCGACACCACGAGCAACGTCGAGGCTGAGCGCCCCGTCTTCCACCGGAACGACATGTTTCCCCCGCAGCTGCCTCTACGACCCGGACGAGCAGGGAGTCTGTCCGAATCGGTGCGGACGACATGACGGAATCCGGCAACTCGCGCCGGGTGGCCCAGACCGGATCAGGCCGCCGCGTCGGCCAGCGCGGGCTCGTCGACCGGGGCACCGACGGCGGCGTCGGCGAGGGCGGTGCGCAGGCGGCGCTGGGAGAGCGACACCAGGGTGAGCGCGCAGGCCATGGCCGTGACGGTGACCGCGAAGGCAGCGGTGTAGCCGTGGGCGTCGGCGAGCCGACCGGCGGCGCTGGAGCCCAGGGCGTAGCCGACGCCGGTGGCGCTGGCGAGGACGGTCATCGCGGTGGCGACGCGGCCGGGGGAGACGACCCGCTCCGCCAGGGTGAAGACGCCGATCATGAACGGCGCGACCGCGCAGCCGAGCAGGGCGACCGCCGCGACGAGGGCCGGCAGGCTGCCGACGAGGAGCAGCGGCAGCGACAGCACGAGCAGGGCGCCGGCGGCGACCAGGATGCGGCGCTCGGGGCCGAAGCGCTCGGGGATGTACGCCGTGGCGATGCCGGCCAGCGCGCTGCCGAGGCCGAGGGTGGCGTGGACCAGACCGGCGATGCCGGGCTGGCCGACCTCCGTCGCGAGCACGGTCGTGCCGGTCTGGGTGGCGCCGAAGAGCGTCCCGATCAGCAGCTGCGCCGAGACGAGCACGAGGAGGACCGGGGTCACCAGGCGACCGGTGGGCAGAGCGGCGCCCTGGCCGCGGACCACGCGGGCCGTGCGGTGCAGCGCGAACGCCGTGCCGAAGACTGCCAGCAGCGCGGCCGCGAGCAGCAGCGCACCGCCGGGGGAGACCAGCACGACGCCGAGGCCGACCAGGGCCGGGCCGATCGCGAAGGACGCCTCGTCGGCTGCGCCCTCGTAGGAGAACGCCACGTCGACGAGCCGGCGCTGCTGGGCGCCGGTGCGCGAGGTGATCGGCCGCCAGCGCACCCGCGCCAGCGGGCCGACCTGGGGCATCGCGAGACCGGCGAGCGCGGCGGTGCCGACGATCGCTGCGTCCGAGGCGCCCGCGTGGACCAGGGCGACGAGGAGGGTGAGCGAGGCGGCGCCGGCGATGGACTGCACCAGCACCACGTGGCGCTGGCCGACCCGGTCGGCGAGCGAGCCGGCGAACGGCGCACCGATCGCGTTCGCCACGGCCAGGGCGCCGGCGGCGAGACCGCCGAGGCCGTAGCTGCCGGTGGCCTCGGAGACCAGGAGCAGGGTGCCGAGCTGGCTCATCGCGAGCGGCAGCCGGGCGAGGAACGCGACGACGACGTACGGCGTCCCGGCGAGCTCGAAGAGCCGCCGGTAGGAGGCGAGGGGTGACACGGTGGGTGCCTTTCGGGTGCGTCTGTACGACGCGCCGAACCCACCTCCAAGACGCGTGAAACCCTCTGCGCCTCCATCGTACGACGCGCGCGGACGGACGGCCGATTCCCGGACCACTCAGCAGAGCGCCAGTTCTGCCGATCCGTGAACAGGCCGGACCTCCGGTGGGCACCCTGGTGTCCAGACCACTCAGCCGCTCGGGAGGAGCACCATGCGATCAGCCGCCCGCGGCAGCCTCGCGCTGCTGCTCCTCGCGACCCTGCTGACCGTCCCGGTCCCCAGCGCCTCGGCGGCCCGGGAGCCGCTGCTCCCCTCGGTCGAGGTGTGGCAGCAGGCCCAGCCGGCGTACGCCGAGAACCCGACGAACCCGCTCGCCGGGCGACTGTGGGGCGTCTACCAGGGTCCGCAGGACCAGGTCTCCGGCCCGTTCCTGAAGGCGCGCGGCGCCCAGGCGGCGCTGCTCGCGAAGATCGGGCTGCGGCCGCGGACGAAGTGGTTCGGGGGCTGGGTCGCGGACTCCGAGATCCGGACCACGGTGCAGAAGCACATCGCCGCGGCGCAGGCGGGCGACCCGGACAAGCTCGTGCAGATCGCGGTCTTCCGGATGAAGCCGTGGGAGCAGGAGGGCTGCACGCGCCGGTCCACGTCGGCGGAGAAGCGCAGCTACCGCCGGTGGATCAACCAGCTCGCCGCCGGCATCGGGGACACCCCGATGCTCGTGGTGATGCAGCCGGACGGGCCGTTCCTCTGGTGCGTCCCTGACCGGGCCGCGAAGTCCCGGCTGCTGAGCTACGCGACCCAGAAGCTGTCGGCGCTGTCGCGCACCAGCGTCTACATCGACGCCGGTGCCGCGGACTGGTGCCAGAACGGGTACGGCGCCGACCCGGAGCGGTGCGCGGCGCTCCTCGAGCGCACCGGGATCGAGTACGCGCGCGGCTTCGCCCTGGACTCGACCCACTACAACGGCCCGGACGCCAACATCGCCCAGGGCGCGAGCATCGTCGAGATCCTCCAGCGCGACGGGTACGGCGAGAAGCACTTCATCCTCGACACCGCCAAGAGCGGTCGCCCGATGGCGTGGTCGGACGTGATCCCGGCCCGCAAGGGCGACCTCAAGGACAACGCCCGCGTGTGCCGGACCGCGGCCCAGACCCGCTGCGTGACGCTCGGCATCCCGCCGACGACCCGCACCGCGGACGCGATCTGGGGGCTGACGGAGGAGAACCGGACGACGGCTCGTCGCTACGTCGACGGGTTCGTGTGGTTCGGCCGGCCCTGGCTCTACAACCAGGCCGATCCGTTCGTGATGAAGCGGGCGATCACGATGGCCAGGTCGACGCCGTGGCCGGGCCCCCTGCTGCCGACTCCGCTGCCGACCCCCTGAGAGGGATCAGGCCAGCGCCTGGGTGCCGATCAGGGCGGTGACCGCCGAGGTCAGCACCGTGGTGGCGACGACGAAGCCGGCCGTCGCGACCACGCCGACCAGCTTGCGGGCGGGCGTGCCCTCCCGGGGGAAGAGCGCCTGCTTGACGCGGCCGAGCCCGTGGCCGAGGAGCCCGAGCGCGTGCCGGGCCCAGGCGTACTCGAGCGCGAGCAGCGCGAAGCCGAGGGCGATGACGACGAGGCCCGGACCGGGCAGCACCAGCATCGCGATGCCCGCGGCGATGACCAGGGGGCCGGCGATCGTGACCATGACCTTCACCACAACGGCGCGCACCGGGCCGGCGTCCGACCACGAGTCGATGCGGGTCAGCAGCGCCTGGGCGCGCGGGGAGAGCGAGTGGTCAGCGGGCATGCCTCAGGGTGACAGCCCGGCCTGAGAGGTGTCTGAGCGAGTTTGGATCGTCTGGTCCCGCCGCTTACCGTCGAGGAGTCCCGGCAGACCGGGACCGCACGCAGCCACGCCGAGCCCCGTCCGGCCGCGAGTGACTCGAACACCGAGGACGGGGACGGGGGACCCAGGTCTCCGGGTCGTACGACGACCCTCGGGGTGAAGCCGCACCCGTGCGGCCGGGCCACATCTCCGCCCGAACCCGACAGCTAACTCCGCAGGCGTCGAGGAGAACCCATGCGCATGCGCACTCTCGTGTCCGCGGCTGCCCTGACGGCGGCCACCATCACCCCCGTCGTCGCGACCACGACGACGGCCGACGGGGCGTCCACCCGCACCTGGGACCGGATCGCCCACTGCGAGTCCGGCGGTCGCTGGCACATCAACACCGGCAACGGCTACTACGGCGGCCTCCAGATCAGCAAGTCCACCTGGAACGGGTACGGCGGCCGCAAGTTCGCCCACCTGCCGAGCCGCGCGACCAAGCGCGAGCAGATCCGGGTCGCCGAGCGGATCCAGAACGGTCAGGGCTGGGGCGCCTGGCCGAGCTGCGCCTGATCCCGATCAGCTGACGGGCGGACCGCCTGTGCTCAACCGCGCAGGCGGTCCATCCACTCCTCGACCTCGGTCGAGGTGCGGGGGAGGGCGGCCGACAGGTTCGTCGACCCGTCGGCCGTGACGAGGATGTCGTCCTCGATCCGGATGCCGATGCCGCGCAGCTCCTCCGGCACCAGGAGGTCGTCCTCCTGGAAGTACAGCCCCGGCTCGACGGTGAGGACCATGCCCTCGACGAGGGTGCCCTCGGCGTACGACTCGGGTGCGGCCTGGCCGCAGTCGTGCACGTCCATGCCGAGCATGTGGCTGGTGCCGTGCAGGGTCCAGCGGGCGTAGACCCGGCTCTCGGGGTCGAGCGCCTCCTCGGCCGAGACCGGCAGCAGCTTCAGGTCCTCGAGACCGTGCGCCAGCACGTCCATCGCCGCGTTGTGACCGACCCGGAACGCCTCGCCCGGCCGGATCGCCTCGATGCCGGCCTGCTGGGCGGTGTAGACGAGGTCGTAGAGCTCGCGCTGCAGGCTGGTGAACCGGCCGTCGATCGGCAGCGTGCGGGTCACGTCGGCGGTGTAGAGCGAGGTGTTCTCGACGCCCATGTCGAGCAGCACCAGCTCGCCCGGCGTGATCGGGCCGGTGTTGTCGATCCAGTGCAGCGTCGTGGCGTGCTTGCCGCCGCCGACGATCGAGTCGTAGCCGATGTCGTTGCCCATCGCGCGGGCCCGGCGGAAGAAGGTGCCCTCGATCCAGCGCTCGCCGAGCTCGAGCACGCGGTCCCACTCGCGCACGACGTCCTCGAAGCCCAACGTGGTGATGTCGCACGCCTCCTGGAGCTGCTCGACCTCCCACGCGTCCTTGACGAGGCGCAGCTCGGACGCGACCCGGGCCAGATCGGCGTCGGTCGTGAGGTTGCGGGTCTTCGGGCCGTCGTCGAAGGACGGCAGGTCGTCGATGTGGCGGACCTCGAGGCCGAGCGAGTCCGACATCTCCTTGAGCGACGGGCGGCGGCCGGCCCAGAGCTCGCCGTACTGCCGGTCGCGGAAGAACTCGTCGGTGTCGCGCGAGGAGCGCGGGCGGGCGTAGAGCACCGACTCGCCGTCAGCGACCACGAGGACGGCGTCGCTGGTCTGGTTGCCGGAGAAGTAGGTGTGCGCGGTGTCGGGGCGGAACCGGTAGTCGGTGTCGTAGGCGCGGACCTTGTAGGTGCCGGCCGGGAGCACCAGCCGCTCGCCCGGGAACGCCTCGGCGAGCCGCTGACGACGCTGCGCCGCCGGGCCCGCGACCGCCGCGACGGGGAGGTCGAGCTCGCGGTCGCCCCAGCCCTCGCGCATGAACGCGGCGTACGCCGCGGGGACCGCCGGGTCGTGCGACTCGGTCTTGGGTTCGGTGCTGGTCTCGTTCTCGCTCACCCCGTCACTGTACGCCGGGAATCCGGCCCTCCGGATCACCCCCGATAGGCTGCCGTCCATGCCCGGGAACCATCGTGAGAGCGCCGTGTCGTCGGCTGCGTTCACGGTCGTGGTGACGGTGCTGGTCGGCCTCGGTGCGCTGCTGATCCTGGCGATCGCCGCGCTCTCCGGCGCACCGTCGAGCATCGCCCTCGGTGCCCTGCTGGCCGCCGTCCCGGTCGGGCCGATCGTGGCCTGCTACCTGTGGTTGGACCGCTACGAGCCCGAGCCGCGCAGCCTGCTGGCCGCCGGCCTGCTGTGGGGCTGCTTCGTCGCCACCGCGGCCGCGATCCTGCTCCAGGGCATCGGCGGCCTGGTCGCGGGCTTCACCGACCAGCAGACGCTCGAGATCGTCGCGCCGGTGACCGAGGAGGCGTGCAAGGGCCTCTTCCTGATCCTGCTGCTGTGGTGGCGCCGCGCGGAGCTCGACGGCGTCCTCGACGGCATCGTGTACGCCGGGATGGTGGGCGTCGGCTTCGCCTTCACCGAGAACATCTTCTACCTGGCCGCTGCCTACAACGGCACCGACGGCCTCGGCCCGGGCGGCACCGAGGCGGTCACGTCCACGTTCGTGCTGCGGTGCGTGATCAGCCCCTTCGCGCACCCGCTCTTCACGACCTTCACCGGCATCGGCGTCGGCCTCGCGGTCAACGCCCGCAGCACGGGCGGGCGGGTGCTGTGGCCGCTCGCCGGCTACGGGTGCGCGGTCGTGGCGCACGCCGTCTGGAACACGGCCTCGGCCTACGACCTCGGGCACTTCGCCGTGACCTTCCTGGTGCTGATGACCCCGGTGTTCATCGCGGTCGTCGGCCTGGCTGTCTGGTCGCGGAGCTCCGAGCGCCGGATGCTCGCCTCGGCCCTCACCGACGCGGCCTCGCGCGGGCTGGTCCCGGCGACCGACATCGGGTGGGTCGTCGACCTGTCCGCCAGGCGTCAGAGCCGGGCGTACGCACGCCAGCAGGGAGGCCGCGACGGCGAGCGTGCGATGCGCGAGTACCAGCAGGCTGCCATCGAGCTCGGGTTTCTCCACTACCGTTACCTGCGAGGCACGCCGCCGCCCGACTACGCGGCCCGCGGCCAGCAGTTCCTCCAGAGGATCGACGCGCTCCGTCCGTCGATCGCCTTCCCCGGACAGGTGGTACCGACCAGATGACGGTCACTCCCGACCACGACTCGCGCATGCTCACGGCGCTCGTGCAGCTGCACGACGCGCTCAAGGCCGCGCCGCTGGCACTCGACGTACCGGGTGCCGCGGAGCTGCGCGTGTCCCGCCAGCAGCTGATCGAGCAGCTCGAGGACTACGTCCTGCCCCGGCAGATGACGGTCGAGGCGCCGCTGCTCGCGGTCGTCGGCGGGTCCACGGGCGCCGGCAAGTCGACGCTGGTCAACTCGCTCGTCGGCCGCCGCGTGACCGCGCCCGGCCTGCTCCGCCCGACGACCCGCTCCGCGGTCCTGGTCCACCACCCCGACGACGCGCAGTGGTTCGGGCAGGACCGGCTGCTGCCCGAGCTGGTCCGCGTCGAGCAGCCCACCGACGACCGGCACTCGCTCCAGCTGGTCGCCTCCGACACGATGCCGCCCGGCCTCGCGATCCTGGACGCCCCCGACGTCGACTCCGTCGAGGAGGGCAACCGGGTCCTGGCGACCCAGCTGCTGGCCGCGGCCGACCTGTGGCTCTTCGTCACCTCGGCGGCGCGCTACTCCGACCAGGTCCCGTGGGAGCACCTCAAGCGCGCAGCCGACCGGTCCACCTCCGTCGCGATCGTCCTGGACCGGACGCCCGCCGACGCCGTCCGCACCGTCGCCACCCACCTGGCCCGGATGCTCGCGGCGCGCGGTCTCAAGGACTCGCCGCTCTTCACGGTCGCCGAGGCGCCGGTCTCGGAGGACGGCCTCCTGGACGCGAGCGTGGTCGCCGACGTGCGCGCCTGGCTGGTGTCGCTCGCCGAGGACCCGGGCGCCCGCTCCGCCGTGGTCCGGCAGACCCTCGACGGCACCGTTCGCTCCCTGGCCCGCCAGGCGCACGGCCTCGCCGACGCCCTCACCCTCCAGCTCAACGCCGCCAGCGCGCTGCGCGACGCCGCCACCACGGCGTACGACGAGGCGGAGCAGCGCGCCGTCGCCGCGGCCACCGACGGGACCCTGCTCCGCGGCGAGGTCGCCGTGCGGTGGCGCGAGTTCGCCGGCACGGGAGAGCTGCTGCGCTCGCTCGAGGGCCGCGTCGGCCTGATCCGGGACCGGCTCGTCAACGCGGTCAAGGGCTCCGGCCAGCAGGCCGAGCGCGTCGCGGTCGCCATCGAGTCGGCCGTCGAGCTGATGGTCGTCGACCACGCGGAGGACGCCGCGACGGCGACCGCCGCCGCCTGGGCCGAGCTCGGCACCGCCGGCCCGGTCCTCGCCGGCGCCGACGACCTGGGTCGCGCGTCCGGCGGCCTGCGGCGCAGCGTCGAGGGCGAGGTGCGGGCCTGGCAGCAGCAGCTGACCGAGCTCGTGAAGGCCGACGACGCCGATCGCCGTACCTCTCGCTACCTGGCCTACGGCGCCCGCGGCCTCGCCGTGACGCTGGCCGTCACCGTCCTCGCGGACACCGCGCCCGGCGACCGCGAGAGCGGGGCCGAGGTCGGCCGCACGCTGCTCGACGCGGTCTTCGGGGAGCACGCCGCGTCGCTCGTCGCCCGGGGCCGGGCCGACCTGGAGCGCCGGATCGGCTCGCTCATCGCCGCCGAGCGCGGTCGCGCGCTCGGCCTCCTCGACGGGCTCGGGCTCGACGGCGAGGCGGGCCGTCTCGTCCGCTCCGCCGCGCGGCGGGTCGACGACCGACGCTACGAGCAGAGTCGGCCCGACAGCGAACCCCTGCCCTGATCCCGTCGTCCGAGGGTCCAGGCCCTAGGGTGGTAGGTGCACTGTCACGAAGGAACACGCCCTGCTGCGGGCAGGTCGAGGGAGAAGATGACGTCCTTGCTCGAGGGGACCGACCGGCTGGTCACCCGCGGTACCGACATCGGTGCCCGCATCGACGGTCTCGACGGCGCCGCCACGGCCGCCCGGGGCCGTCTGGATGACGGGCTCGTCGACGACGCCCGAGGCGTGGTCGACCGCGCCGCCGGCCGCCTGAAGCTCTCCGCGACCCACACGGTCGTCGGGATCGCCGGCGCGACCGGCTCCGGCAAGTCGTCCACCTTCAACGCGCTGACCGGGCTGGAGCTCTCCGCCGTCGGCGTACGCCGTCCGACCACGTCGTGGGCGACGGCCTGCGTGTGGGGACGCGACGGGGCCGACGAGCTCCTCGAGTGGCTCGGCATCCCGCCGCGGCACCAGACCACCCGTGACTCGATGCTCGACCTGGGCCGCAGCGACCAGCAGGTCGAGCTCGACGGCGTCGTGCTCCTGGACCTGCCCGACCACGACTCCACCGAGGTCGCCCACCACCTCGAGGTCGACCGCCTGGTCTCCCTCGCCGACCTGCTGGTGTGGGTCGTCGACCCGCAGAAGTACGCCGACGCCGCGATCCACGACCGCTACCTCAAGCCGTCGGTGGAGCAGCAGGACGTCCTGCTCGTCGTGCTCAACCACATCGACACCGTGCCCGAGGAGCGTCGCCAGTCGATGCTCGACGACATCCGGCGCCTCCTCGACGAGGACGGCCTCGACCGGGTGCCGGTGCTGCCGATCAGCGCGCGCCTGGGCACCGGGATCCCCGAGCTGCGTGCCGAGATCGCGCGCCGCTCCGCCGAGAAGCAGTCGACCCGCGCCCGCCTCGACGCCGACATCCGCGAGGCGGCCGGCAAGCTCGCCGAGGCCAACGGCGACGTCCAGACCCGGGTGGTCGAGCCGACGCAGGTCGCCGAGCTCGACGACGCCTTCGCCGACGCGGCCGGCGTGCCGGTCGTCGTCGAGGCGCTCGAGCGGTCGCTGCGCAGGCGGGGCAACCGGGCGACCGGCTGGCCGGTCCTCGGGTGGCTCGCCGGCATCAAGTCCGACCCCCTCAAGCGCCTCGACCTCGACCTCGGCGAGGACGGCCGCCGGCTCAGCGGGCGGACCCGGGCCGCCCTGCCCGAGGCCACCCAGGTGCAGCGCGCCCGGGTCGACGACGAGGTGCGCGGCTTCGCCGACAAGCTCAGCGCCGGCATGACCCCGTCGTGGGTCGCCGCCGTGCGCCGGGGCGCCGCGTCGCGCCTGGACCAGCTCGGCGACCGACTCGACCAGGCGCTCGCCGACACCGACCTCGGCGCCGCCCGCCTGCCGGCGTGGGCCGGCATCGTGCGCGTCCTCCAGTGGCTGCTGCTGCTCGCTGCCGTCGCCGGCCTCGTGTGGACCGCCGCGCTGGCCGGCCTGGGCCGGCTCGACGACCCGGACACGATGTCGGTCGGCGGCGTCGCCCTCGCGCTCGTGCTGCTGGTCGGGGGCGTGGTGGTCGGGCTGGTCCTCGGGCTCGTCTGCCGCGTGCTGGTGCGAGGGATGGCGCGTCGGCGTGCGGGCCGCGCCGACGAGCGGCTGCGTGAGGGCGTCAACACCGTCACCCACGAGCTGGTCATCGAGCCGGTCGAGGCCGAGCTCGCGGCGTACGCCGCGGTCCGCGAGGGCCTCGCCCGCGCCCACGCCTGACCCTTCCGAGCCACGTCTCGTCCACAGGGCAGGCCTCTGACAGCCTGGTCCCCAGACGTCTCCGCCACGGCCGGCCGCTGTCGGTGCCGGCGCCCAGTCTCGAACCGTCCACCTGGATCGAGACGAGGAGAAGAAGATGTCCGACAGCACCATCACCGTGCGCGGCTGGCTCGGGGGAGACGTGAACCTGCGCGAGGCGGGCGGCGCCCCGGTCGCGAGCTTCCGGCTCGCGTGCTCACCGCGGAAGTACAACCGCCGGACCGACACGTGGTCGGAGGGCATGACGCAGTGGTACTCCGTGACTGCCTGGCGGGCGCTGGCCGAGAACTGTGCCCGCTCGCTGCGCCGGGGTGACCCCGTCGTCGTGCACGGTCGCCTGGAGACGCGCACCTACGTCAACGGCAACGACGTGGAGGTGCTCAGCTTCGAGATCGACGCCGTCCACGTCGGTCACGACCTGAGCCGGGGCACCAGCGCCTTCACGAAGACGCAGCGCGCCGAGCCGGCGACCACGACCGACCCCGCCAGCGAGGAGGCGAGGCCCGAGCAGGCGGCGTAGCCCAGCGACGCCGGTCGAGGGCCGAGACGCCGGAGACCCCGATCGGGTCCCCTCGGGGTCCGGCAACTAGGCTCGGGGACCATGGCGGAATATGTGTTCACCCTGCGCAACGTGCGCAAGGCCCACGGCGACAAGGTCGTCCTCGACAACGTGACCCTCTCGTTCCTGCACGGGGCGAAGATCGGCGTCGTCGGACCCAACGGCACCGGCAAGTCCTCGCTGCTGAAGATCATGGCCGGGCTCGACAAGGCCAACAACGGCGACGCGATCCTCGACCCCGGTGCGACGGTCGGCATGCTGCAGCAGGAGCCGCCGCTGACGGAGGGCAAGACCGTCCTCGAGAACGTCGAGGAGGCCGTCGCCGAGATCAAGGGCAAGATGGCCCGGCTCGACGAGCTCTACATGATGATGGGCGACCCCGATGCCGACCAGGACAAGGTCGCGACGGAGGCGGGCGACCTGCAGACCGAGCTCGACGCCGCCAACGTCTGGGACCTGGACAGCCGCCTCGACCAGGCCATGGACGCGCTGCGCTGCCCGCCGGCGGACGCGATCGTCGACAACCTCTCGGGCGGTGAGCGCCGCCGGGTCGCGCTGTGCAAGCTGCTGCTCCAGCAGCCCGACCTGCTGCTCCTCGACGAGCCCACCAACCACCTCGACGCCGAGTCCGTGCAGTGGCTCGAGGGTCACCTGAAGGACTACCCGGGCGCCGTCCTGGCGATCACCCACGACCGCTACTTCCTCGACAACGTCGCCGAGTGGATCCTCGAGCTCGACCGGGGCCAGACGCACCCCTACGAGGGCAACTACTCGACCTACCTCGAGACGAAGAAGGACCGCCTCAAGATCGAGGGCCAGAAGGACGCCAAGCGCGCCAAGATGCTGGAGAAGGAGCTGGAGTGGGTCCGCTCCAACGCCAAGGCCCGGCAGACCAAGAGCCGCTCGCGTCTCGCGCGCTACGAGGAGATGGCGGCCGAGGCCGACCGGATGCGCAAGATCGACACCTCCGAGATCAACATCCCCGCCGGCCCGCGGCTCGGTGACGTCGTCCTCGAGGCGCAGGACCTGACCAAGGGGTTCGAGGGTCGCACCCTCATGCACGACCTGTCGTTCTCCCTGCCCCGCGCGGGCATCGTCGGCGTGATCGGCCCGAACGGCGTCGGCAAGACCACGCTCTTCCGGATGATCACCGGCGGCGAGCAGCCCGACAGCGGCAAGCTCAACGTCGGTCAGACCGTGAAGATCTCGTACGTCGACCAGAGCCGCGGCGGCATCGACCCCAATAAGAACGTGTGGGAGGTCGTCTCCGACGGGCTCGACTTCATCAAGGTCGCCAACTTCGAGATGAACTCGCGCGCGTACGTCGCGTCGTTCGGCTTCAAGGGCCCCGACCAGCAGAAGAAGGCCGGCGTCCTCTCCGGTGGCGAGCGCAACCGCCTCAACCTCGCGCTCACCCTGAAGATGGGCGGCAACCTGCTGCTGCTCGACGAGCCCACCAACGACCTCGACGTCGAGACCCTGTCGTCGCTCGAGGACGCGATCCTCGACTTCCCCGGCTGTGCCGTGGTCACCTCGCACGACCGGTGGTTCCTCGACCGCGTCGCGACCCACATCCTCGCCTGGGAGGGCGACAACGAGGACGACGCCAAGTGGTTCTGGTTCGAGGGCAACTTCGCGGCCTACGAGGAGAACAAGGTCGAGCGGCTCGGCATCGAGGCGGCCCGTCCGCACCGGGTCACCCACCGGCGCCTCACGCGCGACTGATCAGGTCCGCTCCGCGTCCCTGATCTCCATCTCGGGGTGCGCGGCGATCAGGTTGTCGGCGACGGCGTCCATGACCCGGCCGAGCGCCGCGAAGTCCTCGCGGCTGGCCAGGTCGACGAGGTGCTCGCGCACCCCGCTGACGTGGAGCGGCGCCATCCGGCCGAGCAGGTCGTAGCCCGTGTCGGTCATGCTCGCCACGACGCCGCGCCCGTCCTCGGGTGAGCTGCTCCGGACGACCAGGCCGGCGCGCTCCATCCGGGTGATCGTGTGCGTCACCCGGCTGCGGCTGTGGGCCAACGCGTCGGCGAGCTGCGCCATCCGCATCCGCCGGCCGTCGCTCTCGGAGAGCCGCACGAGGATCTCGTACTCGACGAGCGACAGGTCGCAGCTGCGACGCAGGTCGTCGTCGAGACGGTCCAGCAGGAGAGTCATGCCCACGATCAGCGCACGCCAGGAGCGCTGCTGATCTTCATCCAGCCAGGGAGTCTGGCCGCCACCCGAGTCGGTCACCCGGGCAGTGTAGGACGGCCCGTCGGTGGACTGCCGCAGGATAGGGCCATGAGCGCGCCACCGACGATCAGCCGCGACCAGGTGCTGCGGTTCCGGGTCGCGGCCCAGCAGCTCGACCGCAGCGGACGCCACCGCGACGCTGCGATCCTCGACCTCGGCGCGCAGGACACCGGACCCGACGGCGCGCGGTGGGCGCTCGAGATCCGCGGCGCACACGTGCCGGACGACGACCTCGTGCTCGCCTGGACCCTGCGCGGTGCGCCGCACGCCTACCGACGGTCCGAGGTCGCCCAGGTCGCGACCGCCGTCGCGCCGTGGAGCGAGGCCGACGCGGCCAAGCGGATCTTCGATGCCGCCCGGCAGCTCAAGAAGGCGGGCATCCCCGTCCTCGACGCTCTCGACCACGTCGCCGCGGAGATGCGCGAGATCGCCGCCCGTCCGGTGACGAAGGGCGAGATGTCCGGGGCGCTGACCGACCGACTCGGCGACCCCTACGTGCGCTGGTGCGAGCGCTGCCGGGCGACGCACACCTACGAGCAGCCGTTCCGGCTCTCGGCTCTCCAGGCCGGCCTCGAGCTCGAGCCCGGCACGTCCCCACCGGTGCTGCGCCGGATCCCGCGCTGGCGCGGCGCGGCGAAGACCGTGCCCGAGCACCTCGATCTCGTGCGCGCCGTGCTGCGCCTCTTCGGACCGGCGAGCCCGAAGATGGTCTCGGAGTACGTCGACGCGACCGTCCGCGACGTCAAGGAGCGCTGGCCCGAGGACATCGTGGCGGTCGAGGTCGAGGGCACGCGGCTCGACGTCCTGGCCGACGACGTGGAGGCGCTGCTCGACCCGCCCACGGCGGACGGCACCCGCCTGCTGGGTCCGTTCGACCTCTTCCTGCAGGGCCGCGACCGGGCGCTGGTGGTCCGCGACCCCGATGCCCGCTCCGACCTGTGGCGCACCATCGGACGGCCCGGGGGAGTCCTGGTCGGCTCCGAGGTGGTCGGGTCGTGGCGCCCGCGCAGCAAGGGCGACCGGCTCCAGGTGGCCGTCACCGTCTGGGACGGCTCGGACCTGCCCGACGGGGTCGAGGAGCAAGCAGAACGCCTGGCCGCGTTCCGCGGCCAGGCGTTCTCGGGGTTCGTGCCGTAGCGGCTACAGCCGCTCGAGGATCAGCGCCATGCCCTGGCCGCCACCGACGCACATGGTGATCAGGCCGGTGGTCTTGTCGTGCCAGTCGAGCGAGTTCAGCATCGTGTTCTGCAGCCGGGCGCCGGTCATGCCGAACGGGTGACCGACGGCGATCGCGCCGCCGTTGACGTTGAGGCGGTCGAGGTCGATGCCGAGCTCCTGGTAGGACGGCACGACCTGCGCCGCGAACGCCTCGTTGATCTCGACCAGGTCGATGTCGCCGATGCTCATCTTCGCGTGCGCCAGCGCCCGCTTGGTCGCCTCGACCGGGCCCAGGCCCATGATCTCGGGGGACAGCCCGGACACGCCGGTCGACACGATCCGCGCCAGCGGCGTGAGGCCGAGCTCGGCGGCCTTGGTGTCGGACATGATGATGACCGCGGCCGCGCCGTCGTTGAGGGCGCAGCAGTTGCCGGCGGTGACGACGCCGTCGGGGCGGAAGACCGGCTTGAGGTCCTTGATGCCGTCGTACGTCACGCCGGCTCGGGGGCCGTCGTCGGTGCTGACGACCGTGCCGGACGGGGTCGTGACCGGGGTGATCTCACGGGCCCAGAAGCCGTCGTTGATCGCCTTCTCCGCGAGGTTCTGCGAGCGGACACCGAACTCGTCGAGCTCCTGACGGCTCAGGCCGCGGAGCTTGGCGACGTTCTCGGCGGTCTGGCCCATCGCGATGTAGACGTCCGGCAGCTGGCCGTCCTCGCGCGGGTCGTGCCAGTCCTGGCCACCCTCGGCGGTCTTGTCGGTGCGGGCCTTCGCCTCGTCGAACTCGTGGTTGTGGGTGTCGGGCCAGTGGTCCGAGGTGCCCTTTGCGAACCGCGAGACGGTCTCGACGCCGGAGGAGATGAACGCGTCACCCTCGCCGGCCTTGATCGCGTGGAACGCCATCCGCGTGGTCTGCACCGAGGAGGAGCAGTAGCGGGTGATGGTCGCACCGGGGACGTCGTCGAGGCCGTTGAGCACGTTGACGACGCGGGCCATGTTGTTGCCGGACTCGCCGCCGGGCAGGCCGCAGCCGAGGTAGTGGTCGTCGATGGTGGTCGGGTCGAGCGCCGGGATCTTGTCGAGCGCGGTCTTGACGATGAAGGCGCTCAGGTCGTCGGGGCGGAACTCGGTCATGGACCCCTTGTTGGCGCGACCGATGGGGGTGCGGGCTGCGGAAACGATGACTGCCTCGGGCATGGGAACTCCGTCTCAGAAGGGGTCTCAGGAGGGGATCGGTGCTGCTGCGGGAGCCACAGTAGCCCCGCCCGCTCACGGAGCAGCTGAGGCGTACGTCACGCGCCTTGGACGTCGGCGACCTGCATGCCGAGCAGCTCCAGCGAGCGGGTCAGGAAGGCCCGCCGCGAGCTCGGCGGCTTGAGGAGCGCGGCCAGCAGGATGCCGTCGTACGACGCCACCAGGGCCTCGGCGCGCTCGGCACTGTGCTCCTTGCCGGACGCGGTCATGACCTGCTCGACGATGGCGACCAGGCGCGAGCGGTGGTCGGCCAGCAGCTCGGCGAGGTCGTCGTCGCGGCTCGCGGCCATCGTCAGCTCGAGCCGGGCGACCAGGAGCTCGCGCTGGTCCAGCCACCGCAGGAAGAGCTCGAGCGCGCTGTCCATCCCGGCCTGCTCGTCTGCCCCGCAGACGAGCATCTGCTCGGCGAGCGTGTCGACGTCGTCGAGCAGCGCGCTGGCGACGTACTCGGTCAGCGCCGCCTGGAGCGCGTTGCGGGTGCGCCAGTACGCCGAGCAGCTGCCCTCCGGGAGTCCGGCTCGCCGGTCGACCGCCCGGTGGGTGAGGCCCTTGAGACCCTCGTCGGCGATCACGTGCAGGGCCGCGTCGAGCAGCTGCCGCCGGCGGGGGGAGAGCGGAGCGGTGATCGCCGTGGCGGTTGCTGCGTCGGGCATGGCGTGGGGCATGAGGTCCTTCGTGGGTGCTGTGACTGGAGACACTACCTCCGCGCTTGCCTCGGTCGGGCAACAGGCGTACCTTCTACAGAAGTAGAGAACTACAGATGTAGAAGGAGTTCCACCATGTTCACCATCTCCACCACCCTCGTCGTCCTGGCCTACGTCGTCCTCGCCGTGGCCGCCGTCGCCGCCGTCTCCGCGATCGGCGCGATCTCCTACAGCGTCGCCGGCGCCCGCCGGGACCGCCTGGCCCGCCACGAGTCGTTCCGCAGCTACTACGGTCGCGTCGTCTTCTCCCACTGACCGACGCGCACCACCCCACGCACCACCCCACGTACCCAGTCCGTCCAGAAGCGGGCGCCGGTCCGCCCGACCGAGCGGCGTCTGGCAGCATCGGGGGCGTGCGGCACCGCTACGAATGCCCGATGCGCTGGGCCGACATGGACCAGCTCGGGCACATCAACAACGTCGTCTACGTGGACTACCTCCAAGAGGCCCGCGTCGACATGATGCGCACGCACGGCGCGAACGCCCAGCAGGGTGAGCTCGCCGAGGGCACGGTCGTGGTCCGCCACGAGGTCACCTACGCCGCGCCGCTGCACTTCGGGCGCCGGCCGGTGAGCATCGAGTGCTGGGTCACCCAGGTCCGGGCCGCCACCTTCACGGTGGCCTACGAGGTCTTCCACGAGGACGCCGAGGGCCTGCGCCAGGTCTACCTGCGCGCGAAGACCGTGCTCACGCCGTACGTGTTCACGACCGAGCGGCCGCGTCGGATCACCGATGCCGAGCGCGTGATGCTGTCGTCCTTCCTCGAGCCCGAGGAGACGACGCCGCGCCTGCCGTTCCCGGCCGAGCGTCCGGGAGGCGCGCTCCACTACCCCGTCCACGTGCGGTTCTCCGACGTGGACGTCTACGGGCACGTCAACAACGTGAAGTACTTCGAGTACTTCCAGGAGGCCCGGATCTCCGGCATCGCCCGGATGTGGGAGGGCCTCGACCAGGTGACGATCGTCGTCGCCCAGACCGACGTCGACTACCGGGTGCCGATCCTCTTCCGCCCCGAGCCGTACGACGCCTGGTCGTGGGTCTCGCGCGTCGGCCAGCGCTCCGCGACCATCGAGTCCGTCATCTGCGACGGCGACAGCGTGCTGTCGCGGGCGCGCGTGACCATCGTCTTCTTCGACCAGCAGACCCAGCGCTCGACCGTCCCGCCGGACACCTACCTCGACCGGTTGCGCGAGCGGGACATCACTCGAACGAGTTGACCATGAACTGCGCCGCGTGCGTGACGTAGTCCCAGAACTGCTGGTCCTGCTCCGGCGTCAGGGCGACCTCGTCGAGACCCGCGCGGAAGTGCGTCAGCCAGTGCTCCTTGGCCTCGGGCGTCACGGCGAACGGCGCGTGCCGCATCCGCAGGCGCGGGTGCCCGCGGTTGTCGGAGTACGTCGTCGGCCCGCCCCAGTACTGGACGAGGAACAGCAGGAACCGCTCCTCGGCGGGGCCGAGGTCCTCCTCGGGGTACATCGGCCGCAGCACCGGGTCCTCGGCGACACCCTCGTAGAACTTGGCCACGATCCGCCGGAACGTCTCGAAGCCACCGATCTCGTCGTAGAAGGTCGTCACCGTCCCATTGTGACGACGCCCCGATGACCGCTCGACACCGGCGTGCCAGACTCGCGGACACCGAATCTTTTCGAGCGACGCACGAGGAGTGATCAGCACATGGCTACGACCCGCAACGCCAGCACGCACTGGGAGGGCACCCTCTTCGAAGGTGCCGGCCAGGTCACGCTGGAGTCCTCCGGCACCGGCACGTACGACGTCTCCTGGGCCTCGCGGGCCGAGGACGCCAACGGCAAGACCAGCCCCGAGGAGCTGATCGCCGCCGCCCACTCGTCGTGCTTCTCGATGGCGCTCTCGAACGGCCTCGCCAAGGCGGGTACGCCGGCGACCTCGCTCGACACCAGCGCCGCGGTGGACTTCGTGCCCGGCACCGGCATCACCGAGATCCGCCTGACCGTCAAGGGCGTGGTGCCCGGGATGAGCGAGGAGGACTTCGTCGCGGCCGCCGAGGGCGCCAAGGTCGGCTGCCCGGTCAGCCAGGCGCTGGCCGCCGTCCCGATCAAGCTCGAGGCGTCGCTCGGCTAGCGAGTCTCAACCACCGGTGACGGGCTCTTCCCCTGCGGGGGAGGAGCCCGACGCCGTCTCTGCGGGGGTGTCCGGGGTCGGCTCCTCGCGGTGCCAGACCACCCGCTGGGGCAGCGCGATGTCGATGCCCTCGTGGTCGAGGCGGGCCTTGATCCGCTGGCGCAGCGTGCGGGCCACGCCCCACTGCTCCATCGGAGCGGTCTTGATCAGGACGCGCAGCGTGACGCCGTCGGCGGTGAACATCTCGACGCCGGTGACCTCCGGCTCCTCGATGATGATGCCGCGGTACTCGTCGTCCTCCCAGAGGTCGTGGGCCACCTCGCGCAGCACCCGCTCGACGCGGGCCAGGTCCTCCTGGTAGCCGACGTTGACGTCCACGACCGCCCGCGACCAGTTCTGGCTCATGTTGCCGACGCGCAGGATCTCGCCGTTGGGGACGTACCAGACCGTGCCGTTGAGGTCGCGGAGTCGGGTGACCCGCAGGCTGACGGCCTCGACCGTGCCGCTGGCCTCCCCGACGTCGACGACGTCGCCGACGCCGTACTGGTCCTCGAAGATCATGAAGATGCCGGACAGGAAGTCCTTGACCAGCGACTGGGCGCCGAAGCCCAAGGCGAGGCCGATGATGCCGGCGGAGGCGATGATCGGGGCGATGTTCACCCCGAGCTCGCTGAGGGCCATGGTGCCGAAGATCGCGATCAGCAGCCCGGTGACGATGCTCTTCAGCAGGTCGCCCATCGTCTTCGCCCGCTGCACCCGCCGGGTGGCGGTCGCGAGGTCGCGGGCCTCGGCGGCCTTGCCGCGGGAGCCGAACCTGCTCATCCGGTCGGGCAGCACGCCGTCCTCGGCACGCAACGCGAGGCGGTCGATCAGCCGGTGCAGGATCCACCGGACGACGAGGAAGAGGACCAGCAGCCAGAGGAGGGCCAGGGGCTTGCCGATGATGATGTCGGAGGCGTTGGCGAGCTTCTGGTTGTCGGTCCAGCTGAAGACGGCCCTGCAGAGCGCATCGGAGCCGTCACAGGTCGTGTCGTCGAAGCCCAACATGGGCCCCATGTCTACCGCACCCATCAACCACGGACGAGCCCACGCGGCCCGTCCCCGTGGGGCGTGTGACCTATCCGACCCGATACGATTCCGTCCGTGACCACGAAGCTCGCCCGCCGCGCCCGTCGTACCTCCGTGCTCCTCGTCGCGGGGGCCCTCGTCCTCGCGGCCGGCGGACCCGCCGGTGCAGACGTCCCGGAGGGCTGGAGCAACCCCTCCGACGTCGACCCGGTCGAGGCGGTCCTGCTCCTGGTCGGCGTCCCGCTGCTGATCTTCCTGGTGATCACGGCGCTGGTCGTGATCCCCGGTGTCATCAAGGGCGAGCGGTTCACTCCCGGCGGCCAGGCCACCCAGGACCAGTGGTTCGGCGGGCCCAGCAAGGGCACCGCAGAGCTGCCCGCTCCCGACAACGACGAGTCGAAGGCCGGTGGGGCAAGTGGGCGTTGGTGAGTTCAACAGCGCCGAGCGTTACCAGATCGACGAGGCGATCCGCGGCGCCGAGCAGGTCTCGCGCTTCGAGTTCAGCGTCTTCGTCGGTCGCTCCAGCGGGGACCCCCGTGCCTTCGCGACGCAGCTGCACAACTCCCTGGTCGCCCCGTCCCGCAGCATCCTGATCATGCTCGACCCGGCCGCCCGGGTCCTCGAGATCGTCACCGGCGGCGCCGTACGCCGCAACATCACCGACCAGGAGGTCGAGCTCACGACGCTGCAGATGCAGACGTCGTTCGAGAGCGGTGACCTGGTCGGCGGCCTGCGGCGTGGCATCCAGATGCTCGCCGAGCACGCGCGCGCCCCCGAGACGCTGCACGCCGACTGAAGGTCGAATCGAGAGTTCTGACGCTCGAGTCGGGACTTCTGACAGTCGAATCTCTCGACTCAACCGTCAGAAGTCCCGACTCAACGCTCAGGCGTCCTTGGCCTGGGCGGCCAGGGCACGGGCGACGTCGGCCCGGCCCTCGTTGACGTAGCGGACGGCGCCCTTCGGGGCGTCGGTGCTCGCCAGCCAGGCGTCGACGCGCTCGAGCAGCTCGGGGGAGCCGATCGCCTTCGGGAAGGCGAACTCCAGCACGACGGAGCCCTTGTGGAAGCCGAGGGTGTCGATGACGGTGTCGGCGGCCTCGAGGTACTGCTCGAGGAACGGCTGGACCACGTCGTCCTGCCCGTAGCGGAAGATCGAGAACACCATCTCCCGGCAGGTCTCGTTGGGCGTCCCCGGGTCGAGGATCGCCCGCCAGCCCTCGGCCTTGGCCTCGGGGGTGGGCTGGGCGACGCGCGCGGCGGCCGCCTTCTCCTTGCCCGCGATCGTCTTGTCGCGCTCGAGCTCCGCCTCGATCAGGGCCTCGCCCGACCGGCCGGCCGCGGCGAGGGCGGTGACGAGGACCCAGCGCAGGTCCTGGTCGACCGCGAGGCCCTCCACGGACCAGCTGCCGTCGAGCAGACCCTCGAGGTCGGCGAACGCCTGCTCGCCGTGCGAGATGGCGGCGTACGACCGTGCGAACGTCAGCTGGTGGTCGCTGCCGGGCTCGGCGGCGAGCAGCAGCTCGCGCAGGCCGGACTCCCACTCGTCGCGCAGCGCGGCCCGGTGCTCCGGGGCGCTGTAGGCGTTGACCGCGAGGGCGGCGTACGTCGGGATCCGGGTGACGCCCCACGCGTCCGTCTCGGCGCCGATGTTGGCGAGCACGAGGTGGACGAAGTCGGTCGCGGACATCTCGGCGTCGCGCGTCATGTCCCAGGCGGCGCTCCACACGAGGGCCCGCGCGAGCGAGTCGTCGAGCTTCGAGAGCCCCGACGTGACGGTCGCGAGCGAGCGCTCGTCGAGCCGGATCTTGGCGAACGCGTGGTCGTTGTCGTTGAGCAGCAGCAGGTCGGGCTGCTGCTTGCCGGCGAGCTCCGGGATCACGGTCTCGGCGCCCTCGACGTCGACCTCGACGTACTCGCGGCGCACCAGCCGGCCGTCGACGTCGTCGTACAGGCCGATGCCGAGGCGGTGCCGGCGCAGGGTGGGCTGCTCGGGAGCGGCGGTCTGCACGATGCGGAACGCGTCGTAGGTGCCGTCGGCGCCGAGCTCGAAGGACGGGGTCAGCGTGTTGACGCCCGCGGTCTGGAGCCACTCCTGGGCCCAGCCCTGCAGCTCGCGGCCGGACGCCTTCTCGAGCGCGACCAGCAGGTCGGCGAAGGTGGCGTTGCCGAACTCGTGGTCCTTGAAGTACTGGCGCAGGCCGGCGAGGAACGGGTCCAGCCCGACCCACGCGACGAGCTGCTTGAGCACCGACGCGCCCTTGGCGTAGGTGATCATGTCGAAGTTGACCTCGACGGCGTGCAGGTCGACGTTGTCGGCCGCGATCGGGTGCGTGCTCGGCAGCTGGTCGGCCCGGTAGCCCGTCTGCTTGCGCGCGTTGGTGAAGCCGGTCCAGGCGTCGGTGTACTCCGTGGCCTCGGCCTCGCACCAGTAGCAGGCCCACTCGGCGAACGACTCGTTGAGCCACAGGTCGTCCCACCACTGCATGGTGACGAGGTCGCCGAACCACATGTGCGCCATCTCGTGGGTGATGACGGAGGCGCGGAACTCGTAGAACGAGCGCG
Organism: Nocardioides sp. Root1257; assembly: GCF_001425175.1. Taxonomy (GTDB): domain Bacteria; phylum Actinomycetota; class Actinomycetes; order Propionibacteriales; family Nocardioidaceae; genus Nocardioides. Next base: position 1,250,610 of record NZ_LMDV01000008.1, read on the forward strand.
GCTGGCGGCTGCGGGGGAGGTACTCGTCGCGCAGCGTCACGCAGCCGGCGTTCTCCATCGCGCCCATGTTGTACTCCGGCACGTAGAGCTGGTCGTACTTGCCGAAGGGGTACGGGTAGTCGAACTGCTCCTCGAAGAACGCGAAGCTCTGCTGGGTCAGCTCGACGAGCACGTCGACGTCGAGGTGCTCCACGAGGGACTGGCGGCAGTAGTGGCCGAGCGGGATGTCGCCGTGCTTGCCGTGGTAGACGTGCTGGACCTCGTGGTACTCACCGGCGACGATCGCCGTGATGTACGTCGACATCGGCTTGGTCGGGGCGAAGCTCCACACCGCCTTGCCGCTCTCGCCGGCCTCGTCGAGGGGCTCCGGCTCGGGCGAGGGGGAGTTGGAGACGACCTTCCAGTGGTCGAAGGCCGTCACGGTGAAGGTGAACGGCGCCTTCAGGTCGGGCTGCTCGAAGGTGGTGAACACGCGGCGGGCGTCCGGCACCTCGAACTGCGAGTAGAGGTAGACGCGGTCGTCGACCGGGTCGACGAAGCGGTGCAGTCCCTCGCCCGTGTGGGAGTAGGTGCAGTCGGCGCGGACGACGAGCTCGTTCTCCGCCTGCAGGCCGGGGAGCGTGATCCGGCTGTCGGCGTACGCCGTGGCCGGGTCGAGCGACTCGCCGTTGAGGGTGATCTCGTGGACGATCGCGTCCACGAGGTCGGCGAAGGTCTCGGCACCGGGCTCGGTCGCGGTGAACCGGATCGTGGTGGTTGAGCCGAAGGTCTTGTCGCCGGTCGTGAGATCCAGGTCGATGGAGTACGACGTGACGTCCAGGAGGGCGGCGCGGGTGGCGGCCTCGTCCCTGGTGAGGTTGGTTCCAGGCATGCCGAGCATCCTGCCACTCGGCGCCACGCCGCGGAAAAGCGCCGGGGAATAGTCGGGCGGCCGCGGGGTTTGCACCAGGTATGACCACGACTGCGTCGAAGACGAACGCCGACTTCTGGTTCGACCCCGCCTGCCCCTTCGCCTGGATCACCTCGCGCTGGATCCTCGAGGTCGAGAAGGTCCGCGACATCTCGGTGACCTGGCACATCATGAGCCTGGCCTTCCTCAACGAGGACAGGGACATCCCGGACGAGTACCGGGAGTTCCTCAAGACGGCCTGGCAGCCGGTGCGCGTCGTCCAGGCGGCCAAGGAGAAGTACGGCCAGGAGGCGCTCCTGCCGCTCTACACCGCGCTCGGCACCCGCATCCACGTCCAGAAGCAGGACAAGGACCGCGCCATGATCGAGGCCGCCCTCGAGGAGGCGGGGCTCGACGTCTCGCTGGCCGACGCGATGGACGACTCGTCGTACGACGACGCGATCCGCGAGTCGCACCGCCGCGGCATGGACCAGGTCGGCAACGAGGTCGGCACGCCGACGATCGCCTTCGAGGGGCACGCGTTCTTCGGCCCGGTGATCAGCAAGTCGCCGAAGGGCGAGGACGCCGGCGAGATGTGGGACGCCTTCATCACGCTCTCGAAGTTCGACCACTTCTACGAGCTGAAGCGCAGCCGCACCGAGGACCTCGACTTCAGCTAGACGTCGCCGCCGTGGCGGCCGCCGTCGAGGCGGCCACCGCGGCGATGGCCGCCGTCGAGGCGGCGATGGCGTCGCGCACGGCCTTGGCCGCCCACGCACCCTCACTGACCTGCTTGGCGCGCTTGCGCACGTCGCGCGACGACATCCCCTCGTGGTCGACCACCTTGTGGGCCTTGTCGATCGCGGACAGCAGGGCGACGAGGGCGCCCGTGCGCTGGTCCGGCTCGGCCCCGCCGACCAGGCTGGCCGTGAGCGCGCGGCGTACCTGCTCCTCGTGGGTCGAGTCGACCGCGGGCCAGCGGGTGCGCGGGAACAGGCCGAGCACCTTGTCCTCGCGCCGCTCGAGGATGCCCCGCTCGACCAGCCGGTCGGCGAGCTGCTCCTTGGCGCCCTTGCCCAGGCGCTCGACGAGGTCCTGGGCGCCGCGTTCCCTCGCGGCGACGACGTCGTACGCCGTCCTGAGGATCGGGTCCTCGGGTGTGTTCCCGGGCACCGCCCGGACCTTGGCGGAGCGCCACACCGACGTCTTCTCCTCGACCTCGGCGGCACCCGAGAGGGCGAGCTCGATCAGGAGCGCGCCACCGAGCGCGGGCTGCGGGTACGACGTCCCGGTGAGCTTGCCGCTGGCGTCGTCGAGCAGCAGCAGGAGCAGGTCCTCCGAGATCAGGGTCACCATGGGCCGACGGTAGCCAGTCCCGGAAGAACCCACTAGCGCGTCGTCCCTAGGATCACCTCATGAGCAAAGTTCTGTCCGCTGTCGCCTGGCCGTACGCGAACGGCCCACGCCACATCGGCCACGTGGCCGGTTTCGGCGTGCCCTCCGACGTCTTCAGTCGGTACATGCGGATGGCGGGCCACGACGTGCTCATGGTCTCCGGGTCCGACGAGCACGGGACGCCGATCCTGATCGCGGCGGGGGAGGCCGGGGTGACGCCCCAGGAGCTCGCCGACCGCAACCACCGGATCATCGCCGAGGACCTCGCCTCGCTCGGCCTGACCTATGACCTCTACACCCGCACCTCGGCGCGCAACCACCACGCGGTCGTGCAGGAGCTCTTCCTCGGTGTCTACGAGAACGGCTACTTCGTCGAGCAGACGACGTACGGCGCAATCTCGCCTGCCACCGGCCGCACCCTGCCGGACCGCTACATCGAGGGCACCTGCCCGATCTGCGGGTACGACGGCGCGCGCGGTGACCAGTGCGACAACTGCGGCAACCAGCTCGACCCGCAGGACCTGATCAACCCGGTGTCGAAGATCGATGGGCAGCCGCCGGAGTTCATCGAGACCCAGCACTTCTTCCTCGACCTGCCGGCGCTGGCCGACGCGCTGGGGGAGTGGCTCGACGAGCGTGCCGCCTCGGAGACGTGGCGCCCGAACGTCATCCGCTTCAGCCAGAACATCCTCAAGGAGATCCGCCCGCGGGCCATGACCCGCGACATCGACTGGGGCATCGCGATCCCGCTCGACGGCTGGCGCGAGAACCCGACCAAGAAGTTCTACGTCTGGTTCGACGCGGTCATCGGCTACCTGTCCGCGTCGATCGAGTGGGCGCGCCGCACGGGCGAGCCGGAGCGCTGGCGCGAGTGGTGGAACGACCCCGAGGCCCTGTCCTACTACTTCATGGGCAAGGACAACATCACCTTCCACAGCCAGATCTGGCCCGCCGAGCTGCTCGCCTACTCCGGCAAGGGCGACAAGGGCGGGAGCCCGCGCGAGCTCGGCGTGCTCAACCTGCCGACCGAGGTCGTGAGCAGCGAGTTCCTGACCATGGAGGGCAAGAAGTTCTCCTCCTCCAAGCGCGTCGTCATCTACGTGCGCGACCTGCTGAGCCGCTACCAGCCCGACGCGTTCCGCTACTTCGTCGCGGCCGCCGGTCCGGAGAACCAGGACTCCGACTTCACCTGGTCGGAGTTCGTACGGCGCACCAACGACGAGCTGGTCGCCGGGTGGGGCAACCTCGTCAACCGCACGGCCACGCTGATCGCCAAGAACTTCGGCGAGCTCCCGAAGGCCGGCGAGCTGAGCGCCGAGGACCAGACGATCCTCGACACCGTGGACGCCGCCTTCGGCGTCGTCGGCGACCTCATCGGGCGGCACCGCCAGAAGCAGGCGATCACGGAGGCGATGCGGACGGTCGCCGAGGTCAACAAGTACGTGTCGGACTCGGAGCCCTGGAAGATCAAGGACGACCCCGAGCGGCTCGGGACCGTCCTGGCCGTGATGGCCCAGTGCGTCGCCGACCTCAACCTGATCCTCAGCCCGTTCCTGCCGTTCGCGGCCAACGAGGTCGACAAGGCCCTCGGCGGCGCGGGCGACATCGCCCCGATGCCGCGCATCGAGGAGGCCGAGGACCTCGACGGCGGCGCGCCGTACCCGATCATCACCGGCGACTACACCGGTGTGCCGGCCTGGGAGCGCAAGCCGCTGGTCCCGGGGACGCCGGTCGCGAAGCCGACGCCGATCTTCACCAAGCTGGACCCGTCGATCGTGGACGAGGAGCTCGGCCGGCTGGCGGCCGAGTGAGCACGGTCGCCCTGCTCGGGGAGGACCGCGGCCACCGCAGCCACCAGGAGCTCAACGCGCTGCGCCCGATGCTGGACGTCGACACGGTCTGGGTGCCGAGCGACTCCGGCTTCGCCATCGAGGAGTACGACGGGGTCTGGCTGGTGCCGGGCTCGCCGTACGCCGACGACGCCGCGGTGCTGCGTGCGCTGACCGTGGTCCGCGAGCGCGGCATCCCGTTCCTCGGCTCCTGCGGAGGCATGCAGTACGCCGTGGTCGAGTTCGTCCGCAGCGTGCTGGGTGAGGCCGCCACCCACGCGGAGTCCGACGGCGAGGGCGACGACAACGTGGTGACGGCGCTCGCGTGCAGCCTGTACGGCGAGGAGCGCGTGGTGACCCCGGTCGCCGGCACCCGCTTCGCGGCCTGGGTCGACGAGCCGTTCACCGGCATGCACTTCTGCAGCTATGCGCCGACCGCCGAGGTCGTCGACCGCCTGGTCGCCGCGGGGGTCGTCGTCGGCGCGACCGCCGACGACGCCGGCGCGGAGGTGCTGGAGTTCCCCGACCACCCGTTCTACGTCGCCAGCATGTTCCAGCCCCACATCGGCGCCCTCGCCGGTGCGCCGGTGCACCCGCTGGTGCAGGCCTTCACCGACGCCGTACGGCAGGGTGCTGGGCATGCGTGAGGGAGAGCCCAGCCGGACCGCCTTCGGGGCGGCGACGTACCGCGCCGTCCACCAGGACGTCGACGGTGGCCGGATCTTCCGGGACCCCCTCGCCTGGCGGATCCTGGGCCTCGACCGCGAGGCGACGCTCGCCGAGCCGGAGGCGACCGCGCGGCCCCGGCTGCGCGTCTTCATCGCCGCCCGGCACCGCTTCGCCGAGGACTCCCTGGCCGCCGCCGTCGAGCGCGGCACCGCGCAGGTCGTCGTGCTGGGGGCCGGCCTCGACACCTTCGCCTACCGCAACCCGTTCGCGGGCACGCGGGTCTTCGAGGTCGACTTCCCAGCGACCGGCGCGTGGAAGCGCGAGCGGCTCGCGGACGCCGGCATCGAGGTGCCGGAGAACGTCGCGTACGTCGGCGTCGACTTCGAGACCGACGACCTGGTCGCGCGGCTCGCGGAGGCCGGTTTCGACGACTCCGCGCCGGCGTTCTTCCTCTGGCTCGGGGTCGTGCCCTACCTGTCCGAGGAGGCCGTGACCGCGACGCTCCGGGCCATCGCCTCGGTGCCCGGCGGCGAGGTCGTCCTCGACTACACGAACCCGGCCCACCAGCTCCGTCTCACCGCCCAGGGAGACCGAGCCGACCTGATCGCGCGGGTCGCCGAGGTGGGCGAGCCGCTGTCCGACGGGCTCGAGACCGAGGCACTGCACGCGCTGCTCGCCGAGCTCGGCTTCACGGAGGTCGAGGACCTCGACCGACCCCAGATCCGCGAGCGGTTCCTGGGGCGCCCCGGGGGCACCGAGACCGGCGGCGCGCACCTGCTCCGGGCGCGCGCCTGACGGTACTGTCGCGGCCATGAGCCCGGCGTTCCTGGTGACGGCACTCGTCATCGTCGCGACCCCCGGCACCGGCGCGCTCTACACGATCGGGGCCGGGCTGGCCCGCGGGACCCGGGCGAGCGTCCTCGCGGCGTTCGCGTGCACCCTCGGCATCGTCCCGCACCTGCTCGCCGCCGTCACCGGCCTCGCGGCCGTCCTGCACGCCAGCGGCGTCGCCTTCCAGACGATCAAGTACCTGGGCGTGGCCTACCTGCTGTGGATGGCGTGGTCGACGTGGCGCGACACCGGCGCCCTGAGCGTCGACACCGACGCCGGCCCGGCGAGCCGTCGCCAGGTGATCGCGTCCGGGATCACGCTCAACCTGCTCAACCCCAAGCTGACGATCTTCTTCTTCGCGTTCCTGCCGCAGTTCGTCCCGGCCGGCTCGCCGCACCAGCTCGCGCGCATGCTGCTGCTCAGCGCCGTCTTCATGGCGATGACGTTCGTCGTGTTCGCGGCGTACGGCGCCGGCGCGGCGGCCCTCCGCGACCGGGTGCTCAGCCGCCCGCGGCTGGTGCGCCGGATCCGGCAGGCGTTCGCGGCGTCGTTCGTCGCGCTCAGCGCCCGCCTGGCGGTGGAGAGCCGGTAGCGCTCAGCTGTCGCGCACCCTGCCGCGCAGCGACTTCGTCTCGCCGCGCTGCTTCTTGGCCTCGAGCCGGCGCTCCTTGGAGCCGCGGGTGGGTCGGGTGGCGCGCCGGGTCGGCGGCGGGGGTGCGAGCGCCGTGCGCACCTGCTCGGCCAGGCGCTCGCGCGCGGCGACCCGGTTGCGGTGCTGGGAACGGTGCTCGGTCGCGACGACCCGGATGACGGGCGCGGGCAGTCGGGACAGGAGCCGGGAGCGCTGGGTGTCGGTGAGCGCCGTGGACGTCGCGGCGTCCCACTCGAGCTCGACCCGGCTGTCGGTGGTGTTGACCGACTGACCGCCCGGTCCGGGGGAGCGGCTGAACCGCTCGACCAGCTCGCCGGCCGTGATCACCAGCCCCTCGGGCACCCCCGGTCCGGCGGGGACGCGGACGTCCATCACTCGGCCTCGGTCGCGAGGGTGGCGATCGCGGGGACCTGGGCGAGGGCGTTGACGACGACGGAGAAGACCAGCAGCACCGCAGCCCAGACCGGGTGTCCGGCGTCCCACAGCGCGAGCGAGGCGAGGCCGAAGACCACGACCTTCACCACCGGCCGGCGCAGGCGACCGCCGTACTGCGCCTTCGGCGAGGCGAAGAGGTACCACGCGGCCATCGCGACCAGCGGCAGCAGCCACACCCACAGCCAGCGCGGGTCCTGCTGCCAGCCCCAGACCCCGAACGCGGCGACGGCGAGCAGCTCGTCGACGAAGACGAGCGTCAGCACCAGCCACCCGAAGCCCACCATGTCGCTACCCGACCACGCTCAGCCGCGGCGGCGCCACTCGATTGCCGGGCAGGTGTCCATGACCATCGGGACGCCGGCGGCGGTCGTGCGCTCGAAGGCGTCCTCGTCGACCACGCCGAGCTGGAACCAGACCCCGCGCGCCCCGACCGCGACCGCTTGGTCGGCGAACTCGCCGGCCGCCTCGGAGCGACGGAACACGTCGACGACGTCGACGGGGAAGGGGATGTCGGCCAGCGTCGCGTAGCCCTGCTCACCGAGCACGGTCGGGGCCGACGGGTGGACCGGGACGATCCGCTTTCCCCGCCGTTGGAGGAGCGCCGCGATCTCGTACGCCGTACGGCTCGGGTCGCCGGAGAGACCGACCACCGCCCAGGTCTGGCAGTCATCGAGCATGAGGTCGACCGCCGCGTGCTCCTGCCAGTGCGCCCCGGATCGATCCATGCCCTGAGCGTAGGCCGGAGCCCCGAACCTGAGGAAATGATCTGTTTCCGGGGGGTTCTGCTGTTCCTGGTCGCCGTGCGGGTTAGTGTGACCGCCGTCTCTGCTACCGCCTGGTAGTGAAGTCCTAGTTGCTCGGGAGGGAGCACTTTCATGAATCTTCGTCACCTCACCGCCCGTACCGCGATCGCCGGTGTCGCCACCGCGCTGGCCGCCGGTGCCCTCGTCGGTGTCAGCGCCACGGCCGCCAACGCGGTCGACAACACCTCGAGCTACGACTGCACGGCCTTCGGCGCGTCCCAGGGCACGTTCACGCTCAAGATCAGCACGCCGGTCATCCCCGCGACCGCGACCGCGGGCCAGAGCTTCCCGGCCGGCCTGCTCAACCTGGACGCCCTCGTCACGATCCCGTCGTCGACCGCGACGACGCTGGGTGGCGCCGGTGTCAACGGCGGCCGCATCGACGACTACGCCGGTTCGCTCGGCACCACGACGCTGGCGGCCCCGCTGGTCTTCGGCGCGCCGACCCCGCAGAGCGACGGCAGCGCGACGATGGCGGGCACCGGCTCCGTCGGCGCGTTCACCCTGCCCAAGGCCGGCACCGACAAGGTGCAGCTCCCGAAGAGCTTCACGTTCACGCCGACCACGGCCAGCGGCGACCTCACCGTCGGCGGCACCCCGGTCCTCGTGTCGTGCACCAGCGCGGCGCCGGGCGACCTCGGCACCGTCAAGGTCACCAAGGGCACCGGCACCATCACGCCGAAGGCCAAGAAGGTCAAGAAGGGCTACGCCGTGACGGTCGCGGTCACCCGCTCCGACTCGAAGATCAAGCCGACCGGCAAGGTCACCGCGAAGTACGGCTCGAAGAAGGTCACCAAGGCCCTCAAGAAGGGCAAGGCCGTCCTCACGCTGCCGAAGGCCGCCAAGGGCAAGAAGGTCACGATCACCTACTCGGGCGACGGCTACGTCAAGGCCGGCAAGGCTGTGATCAAGAAGCTCAAGTGACCATCGGTCGCTAGCACGTCGGACGCCCGGCCGGGTTCTGCCCCGGCCGGGCGTCCGCCATTTCACGCCGGTGGCCCGGGCGTGAGGGGTCGGTTACCTACCCGTAGATTTGGCCCCATGAGCTCCGACTTCCCGATGTTCGCCCTCTCCGAGGAGCACCAGGCCGTCCGCGAGGCCGTCCGCGCGATCTGCGACGCCAAGGTCGCCCCGCATGCCGCCGACGTCGACGAGAACGCCCGCTACCCCCAGGAGGCGGCCGACGCCCTCCTGGCCGCGGACTTCCACGCGCCGCACGTGCCGGAGGAGTACGGCGGGGCCGGGGCCGACGCCCTGGCGACCGTGATCGTCATCGAGGAGGTCGCCCGGGCCTGTGCGAGCAGCAGCCTGATCCCGGCGGTCAACAAGCTCGGCTCTCTGCCCGTGCAGCTCTCCGGCTCCGAGGAGCTCAAGAAGCACTACCTCGGCAAGCTCGCCGCCGGCGAGGGCGGCTTCTCGTACTGCCTCTCCGAGCCCGACGCCGGCTCCGACGCTGCCGGCATGAAGACCCGCGCCGTGCGCGACGGCGACCACTTCGTGCTCAACGGCGTGAAGCGCTGGATCACCAACGCCGGCGTCTCGGAGTACTACACCGTGATGGCGGTGACCGACCCCGAGAAGCGGAGCAAGGGCATCTCGGCGTTCGTCGTCGAGAAGTCCGACGAGGGCGTCTCCTTCGGCGCCCCCGAGAAGAAGCTCGGCATCAAGGGCAGCCCCACCCGCGAGGTCTACCTCGACAACGTCCGGATCCCTGCCGACCGGATGATCGGCGCCGAGGGCACCGGCTTCGAGACCGCGATGCGCACCCTCGACCACACCCGCGTCACGATCGCCGCGCAGGCCGTCGGCATCGCCCAGGGCGCGCTCGACTACGCGCTGGGCTACGCCCAGGAGCGCAAGCAGTTCGGCAAGCCGATCAGCGACTTCCAGGGACTCCAGTTCCTGCTCGCCGACATGGGCATGAAGGTCGAGGCCGCCCGCCAGATGACGTACGCCGCCGCCGGCAAGTCCGAGCGTGGCGACAAGGACCTCACCTTCTTCGGCGCCTCGGCCAAGTGCTTCGCCTCCGACGTCGCGATGCAGGTGACCACCGACGCCGTCCAGGTGCTCGGCGGCTACGGCTTCACCCGCGACTACCCGGTCGAGCGGATGATGCGCGACGCCAAGATCACCCAGATCTACGAGGGCACCAACCAGGTGCAGCGCATCGTCATCGGCCGCCAGCTGCTGGCCGGGGTCCAGAGCAACATCTGAGGTGGGTACGGTCGCGGCCATGGGCGAGACGATCGAGATCCAGGCAGCAGACGGAGTCGCCGAGGCGTACCTGACCGGTGATGCGGGCAGGCCCGGGGTCCTCTTCTACGTCGACGCGATCGGGCTGCGGCCGCGGATCGAGGAGATGGCCGACCGGATCGCGTCATGGGGCTACGTCGTGCTGGCACCGCACGTCTTCTACCGCGACGGCCGCGCCGCGGAGCTGGCGCCGCAGGACGACCTGCGCGACGCCGGTGCGCGCGAGGCCTTCTTCGGTGGTGGCGTGATGGACCGGGTCGGCGGCCTGACGCCCGACAAGTCCGGTCCCGATGCCGAGGCGTGGGTGGGCGCGCTCGAGCAGCACGCCGGGCCCGGCCCGATCGGGGTCACCGGCTACTGCATGGGTGCACGGCTCGCGGTCCGCACCGCCGGGCAGCTCCCGGGCCGGGTCGCCGCCGTGGGCGGCTTCCACGGCGGCCGCCTGGTGACCGACGCCGAGGACAGCCCGCACCTGGCGATCGCGCCGTCGACCGCGGCGTACGTCTTCGGCCACGCCGACCAGGACTCCTCGATGCCGGTCGAGCAGGTCGAGGCGCTCGGGCAGGCACTCACGGCCGCCGGCCGCGAGCACGTCAACGAGATCTACGCGGGCGCCGGCCACGGCTACTCGATGTCCGACACGTCGGTCTACGACGAGGCCGCCACCGAGCGCCACTTCGCCGCACTCGAGGACCTGTTCGCGCGCACGCTCTGAGACACCCCCTTGCGCAATGTCTGATTGTCCGACAACCTGCCGAGAACCGTAATCCTGTTGAAACAACGGGCCGTTACGGTCATCGCGCGGCCGGAAGCGCCGCATCAGCCGTCTCGGGCTGACGCAGGGGATCACGGATGAATCTCAGCACCACCCACTCGAGCTCGCGCGGTTTCGGACGGTACGTCGTGAGGGGGCTGGCGCTGGCACTCGCCGCGGGCACCCTCGCGGTGACGCAGGTGGCCGCACCGGCCTTCGCCGCCGACCCCGTCGCCGGGGCGCAGACCGCCGGCGACTCGCTCTTCCCCAACCAGGGCAACGGCGGCTACGACGTGTCGCACTACGACATCAACTTCCGGGTCGACGTGGCGATCGCGACGACGCACAACGGTCCCTCGACCACCAACCTGCCGAATGCGACCGCGACCATCGACGCGACCACGACGGGCGCTCCGCTCTCGTCGTACTCGTTCGACTTCCAAGGCACGTCGACCACCCTCGCCGCCTCGACGCTCAACGTGGACTCGGTGACCGTCAACGGCGTCCCGGCGACGTTCGAGCGCATCGAGAACACGACGATCCCCGACGCGACGACCGACAAGCACAAGCTGGTCATCACGCCGGCGTCGCCGGTGAGCGGCGAGTTCACCACGGTGGTCAAGTACTCCGGCCAGCCAGTCGTCCACCGCGATACCGACAACTCCATCGAGGGCTGGAACAACACCGTCGACGGCGCCACGTTCGTCAACCAGCCGGTCGGCTCGATGACCCTGTTCCCGAACAACGACACTCCGCGGGACAAGGCCACCTACACCTGGACGGTCAACGCACCGACGACCCTGAGCACGTCCAACATCGCCGTCGGGGGCGACCGGACCTACCAAGCCGGCGTCGTCAGCAACGGCGAACTCCTGTCCCGAACCCCGAGCGACGACGGCACCCGGACGACCTGGGTCTGGGACCAGAAGGAGCAGCAGGCCAGCGAGCTCTCGTTCTTCTCGGTCGGCCGCTACGACATCTACACCTCGGACATCGTCCTGGCCAGCGGCCGCACCATCCCGGAGTGGACGTTCATCGATCCGGCCCTCTCCCAAGCCAACCAGGCCACGACGCTGGGCACGCGCGCCCAGCTGAAGGCGCTGTTGGACTTCTACGAGACCAAGTACGGACCCTACCCGGGCAACAGCACCGGCCTGGTCACTGACAACACGACCGGTATCAACTACGCCCTGGAGACCCAGGATCGCCCGTTCTTCCCGAGCAGCGCGAGCCGTGGCACGACCTACCACGAGATCATGCACCAGTGGTGGGGCGACGCGGTCGCCCCGACCGACTGGAACGACATCACCCTCAACGAGGGCCCGGCCCAGTACTCCGAGTTCCAGTTCCCCTACGAGAGCGCCGGCTCCTCGACCACCACGACCGAGCAGCAGAACTTCGCGCTGTACACCTCACGGTCTGCCACGAGCGGCACCTTCGCGGTCGCACCGGCGGCGATGACCGACGCCGGCGACCTCTTCGGCCAGCAGGTCTACGAGAAGGGTTCCTTCACCCTCGAGGCCCTTCGTACCGCGATCGGTGCCGCCGACTTCGAGACCCTGATGCGCCAGTACCAGCAGACCTACGGCGGCGGCCAGATCTCCGGGCGTCGCACGGCGGCCTTCGAGGCCATGGCGGAGAGCATCTCGGGTCGGGACCTGAGCTCGTTCTTCCAGACCTGGTGGTTCACCAGCGGCAAGCCGGCCTGGCCCGTCAAGTTCAACCTCGACCTCGCCGGCCCGACCACGCAGGTGAATGCCGGCGACGCGGTGACCTACACCCTGAGCGCCCGCAACACCGGCAAGGTCGCGATGCCGGCCTCCGGAACCGTCATCACGGTCGACCTCGCCGACGTCCTCGACGATGCCTCGATCGGCACCCTGCCGGCCGGGACGACGCTCGACGGCACCACCCTGACCTGGACCGTCCCGGCGACCGCACTGTCGGCCACGTCCAGCGTCGCGATCCCCGTCACGGTCAACTCCGCGACGACGGGCAACACGCTCAAGGCCGTCGCCCGGGCCAGCACCCTCGGCGGCACCTGCCTCGACTGCGCACCCAGCGTCACCGTCGGAACCGCTCCGATCTCGCCAGCTCCGGTCCCGACCATCACCGGCGGCACGCCGACGGTCGGGGCCCCGCTCACCGCCGACACCACCGGCTGGGCCGACGGCACCGCCTTCGCCTACCAGTGGTTCGTCGACGGCACCCCGGTGCCTGGTGCCACCAGTGCGTCCTACACCCCCACCTTCGACGCCGTCGGCCTCGCCGCCACCGTCAAGGTGACCGGCACCCAGGCCGGCTTCAACAGCACGTCCACGACCAGCGCCGCCACCGGCGCGATCGGTCGGGCCACGATGGCCACCTCCACGCCGACCATCGTGGGCACCCCCCAGGCCGGCCAGCCGCTGACCGTCTCGACCGGCACCTGGACGCCCGGCACCGTGTTCACCTACGCGTGGCGCAACAACGGGACCGCGATCACCGGAGCGACCGGCCCGGTCTACTACCCGACCGCGGGCCAGGTGGTCTCCGTGACCGTGACCGGCACCCGGTCCGGATTCACCACCGCGAGCTCGACCAGTGCAGCTACCGACGCCGTGCCTGCTGGTCCGGCCCTGGCGCAGACGCCGACCCCCGTGCTCGACGGGACCCCGAAGGTCGGCGCGCCCTTCGAGCCGAGCCTGGGGCTGTGGGACACCGGCACGGTGCTGACGTTCCAGTGGGCCGCCAACGGCACCAACGTCACCGGAGCCGCCGGCACCGGGGCCACCATCACCCCGACCGCTGCGCAGCTCGGCCGCACTCTGACCCTCACGGTCACGGGCACCAAGCCCGGGCTCACACCGGTCGTCCGCGTCACGGCGAGCGGCAGTGCGCCGATCGCGAACGGCACCCAGGTGCTGCAGCCGACGCCGACGATCACCGGCACCCCACGGGCGGGCTCCGCCAGCACCGGTGTCCCCGGCACCTGGGACTCCGGCACGACCCGGACCTACCAGTGGCTCGTGGACGGCACTCCGGTCGACGGTGCGACGACGACGTCGTACACGCCGACGCTGGACCAGATCGGCAAGGCACTGACGTTCCAGGTCACCAGCAAGAAGACGGCGTACGACGACGTCGTCAAGACGAGCGCCCCCAGCACGATCGTCGGGCTCGCCCAGACGCTGACGCCGAAGCCGACGATCACCGGGACGCCGAAGGTGGACGTCGTGCTCGCGGCCGATCCCGGGACGTGGGACGACGGCACGACCCTGGCCTACCAGTGGTTCGCGGACGGTGACGCCGTCGACGGCGCCACGGGGAGCACCTACACCCCGGGTGCGGGCCAGGCCGGCGCGGTCATCACGGTCGCGGTCACCAGCACCAAGGCGGGCTACGAGACGGCGACGAGGACGAGCGACGCGACCGAGGCGGTGGCCAAGGGCGACCTGGCCTCGACCCCGGTGCCGACCATCACGGGTACGCCGAAGGTGGGGGTCGCGCTGACGGCCGCCCCCGGCACCTGGGACGACGGCACGGAGCTGGCCTACCAGTGGTTCGCGGACGACGAGGCCGTCGACGGCGCCACGGGCACGACGTACACCCCGGGCGCCGGCAGGGTCGGCGACGCGATCACCGTCAAGGTGACCGGCACGAAGGCGGGCTACGAGCCGACGACCCGGACCAGCGAGGCGACCGAGGCGGTGGCCAAGGGCGACCTGGCCTCGACCCCGGTGCCGACCATCACGGGTACGCCGAAGGTCGGCGTCCAGCTCACCGCGGTCCCGGGTGACTGGGACAGCGGCTCGGAGCTGGCCTACCAGTGGTTCGCCGACGACCAGGCCGTCGACGGCGCCACCGGCACGACGTACACCCCGGGTCCGGGCAAGCTCGGCGCCGTCATCACCGTCAAGGTGACCGGCACCAAGGCCGGCTACGAGCCGGTGACCAGGACGAGCGCGGCCACCGCGGCCGTGGCCGCCGGTGACCTGACCGCGACGCCGGTGCCGACCATCACCGGGACCCCGAAGGTGGGCGTCCAGCTCACCGCGGTCCCCGGCACCTGGGACAGCGGCACGTCGCTGGCCTACCAGTGGTTCGCCGACGGTCACTCGGTCGCCGACGCCACCGGGTCGACGTACACGCCGAGCGCCAGCTGGCTCGACGCCGTCATCACGGTGCGGGTCACCGGCACGAAGACCGGCTACCAGACGGTGTCGAAGACGAGCGCGGCCACGTCCACGGTCGCCCCGGGCGACCAGACCGCGACCCCCACGCCGACCCTCGGGGGAACGGCCAAGGTCGGGGGGACCATGTCGGCGATCCGCGGTTCGTGGGACGCGGGCGTGATCTTCAGCTACCAGTGGCTGTCCGACGGTGACCCGATCAACGGGGCGACCGACCTCTTCTACCACCCCGTGGCCGACGACCTCGGCGCCGCCATCACCGTCGCGGTGACCGGCACCAAGGCCGGCTACACCACGGTGACGAAGACCAGCGCGCCGTCGGCGGCGGTCGTCGAGGGTGACCTCGAGGACACTCCGGTGCCGACCATCACCGGGACGCCGAAGGTCGGCGTGACGCTGACGGCACACCCGGGCACGTGGGACGACGGAACGGTCCTCACCTACCAGTGGCTCGCCGACGGGGAGCCGGTGGACGGGGCCACGGCGGCGACGTACGCGCCCGCTCCCGGTCGGCTGGGCGACGCGATCTCCGTGACGGTGAGGGGCGCCAAGGCCGGTTACACGACCGTCGCGCGGACCAGCGTGCCGACGGCGGCGGTCGTCGACGGCGACCAGTCCTCGACCCCGACGCCGACCGTCGAGGGCGAGGCCCTGGTCGGCGAGACCCTCACCGCACGTCCGGGCACGTGGGACGACGGTGTGAGCCTCAGCTATGCCTGGTTCTCGGGTGAGGACCTCATCCAGGGCGCGACCGGCGCGACGTACGCCGTCCCGGTCTCGCAGCTCGGGCACCGGCTGCGGGTGGAGGTCACCGGGGCGAGGGCCGGCTACACGCCGGTCACCAGGTCCAGCGGCCTGACCGACGTCGTCGGCCTGGGCGACCAGGTCCTGACGCCGACCCCGACGATCACCGGCACCGCCAAGGTCGGGTCGGTGCTCAAGGCGGGCACGGGCACGTGGGACGACGGGGTCACGTTCTCCTACGAGTGGCTCCGTGGTGGCACCGCGATCCCGGGAGCGACCGGCAGCAGCTACCCGTTGGTGGCCGGCGACCTCGGGGCGCGGATCACCGTGCGGGTCACGGGCTCTGCCGCCGGCTACACGGATGCGAGCGAGGTGAGCCTCCCGACCGCCGCGGTCGCCCGGGGCACACTCGCCAGCCACCCGAAGCCGAGCATCTCGGGCGTGGCGAAGGTCGGTCGCACGCTGACCCTGCGGGCGGTGAGGTGGGAGTCCGGCGTGAAGCTGAGCTACCGGTGGTACGCCGGGAGCAAGGCGATCGCCGGGGCCACGAAGTCCAAGCTGAAGGTCAGCAAGGCGATGGTCGGCAAGCCGCTGCACATCGTCGTGACCGCGACCAAGCCCGGCTACACGACCGTGGTCAGGTCCAGCAGCCCGACCGCCAAGGTGAAGCGCTGATCGGGGGCTAGCCTGACCGGGTGACCGGTCAGGTCCCCGACCTCGGACGCGATGGCCTCGAGGCGCTCCAGCTGGAGCGCCTCGAGGCCACGCTGCGCTCGGCGTACGACCGGGTGCCGCACTACCGCCACGCCTTCGACGCGGCCGGGGTGCACCCGGACGACCTGCGCTCGCTGGCCGACCTCGCGCGGTTCCCGTTCACGACCAAGGCCGACCTGCGGGCGAACTACCCGTACAGGATGTTCGCGGTGCCGCGCGAGCAGGTGGTGCGCGTGCACGCGTCCAGCGGGACGACCGGGAAGGCGACGGTCGTCGGCTACACGCAGGGCGACATCGACACCTGGGCGGAGCTGATGGCGCGCTCGATCCGGGCGGCCGGTGGGCGACCCGGTGACGTCGTCCACGTCGCCTACGGCTACGGGCTCTTCACCGGAGGTCTCGGGGCGCACTACGGCGCGGAGCGACTCGGGTGCACGGTGGTGCCCGTCAGTGGAGGCATGACCGAGCGCCAGGTGCAGCTGATCCTCGACTTCGAGCCGCGGGTGATCATGGTGACGCCGTCGTACTTCCTCGCGATCCTCGACGAGCTGGAGCGCCAGGGCGTCGACCCGCGGAGCACCAGCCTGGAGGTCGGCATCTTCGGTGCCGAGCCGTGGACCGACGAGATGCGGCGCGCGGTCGAGCGGCGCTCCGGCCTGCGCGCGGTCGACCTCTACGGGCTCTCGGAGGTGATGGGGCCGGGCGTGTCCGCGGAGGCGGGGGAGACCCAGGACGGGCTGCACGTCTGGGAGGACCACTTCCTGCCCGAGGTGGTCGACCCGGTGACCCTGGAGCCGGTGCCCGACGGCGAGCGCGGCGAGCTGGTCTTCACCTCGCTGACCAAGCAGGCGATGCCGGTGGTCCGCTACCGGACCCGCGACCTGACCCGGCTGCTGCCGGGCACGGCGTACCCGGCCTTCCGCCGGATGGAGAAGGTCACCGGACGCACCGACGACATGATGATCGTGCGCGGGGTCAACGTCTTCCCGAGCCAGGTCGAGGAGCAGATCCTCACCGTCGAGGGGCTGGCGCCTCACTACCTGTGCGTGCTCACCCGGCCCGGCAACCTCGACGAGCTGACCGTGCAGGTCGAGGCCGCCACCACGTCGTACGACGGCGGGCTCGGCGCGCTGCTGGAGGAGCGGATCAAGCAGCGGATCGGCGTCACCGCCCGCGTCGAGGTGCTCGCGCCGCACGCCCTGGAGCGGTCGCTGGGCAAGGCGAAGCGGATCAGCGACCAGCGCCCCGGTTGAATCGGGAGTTCTGACCGTCGAGTCGAGAGTTATGACGGTTCAATCGGGAGTTCCGGAACGTGCCGCGGTCAGAACTCTCGATTCGAACGTCAGAAGTCTCGACTCAACCGTCAGAAGTCTCGATTCGACCTTCAGAAGACGTCGGGCAGGTCCGCGGCGGAGCCGGTGAACGAGGGCGGCCGCTTCTCGAGGAACGCGGCCACGCCCTCCTTGCCGTCGCCCAGCGACTGCCAGTACATCGCGAGCGAGTCGGAGAGGTGCGCCTCGAGCGGCTCGGCCGCGGCGCTGTTGCGGTAGAGCAGCCGCTTGGCGAGACCGAGGGCCGCGGGGGAGCGGTGGACGACGAACGACCGCGCCAGGTCCTGGGCCGCGGGCAGCAGGTCGTCGGGCTCGTGGAGGCTGCGCACCAGGCGGCCGGCGAGCGCTTGGTCGGCGGTGAGGATGTCGGCGGAGTAGACCCACTCCAGCGCCTGCTGAATCCCGACGATCCGAGGCAGGAACCAGCTCGACGCCGCCTCCGGCACGATGCCGAGCCGACCGAAGACGAAGCCGATCCGAGCCTTCGTGGAGGCCAGCCGGAGGTCCATGGCGAGCGTCATCGTGGCGCCGATGCCGACGGCCGGGCCGTTGATCGCCGCGATCACCGGCTTCGGCAGCGCGTGGATCGCGAGCGTCACCTTGCCGCCGGTGTCGCGGACGCCGTCCTGGTACGGCGCCTCGTCGTACGCCGCGCGGAACTCGGCGACGGTCGGTCGCAGTCCCTCGTCGAGCCCGAAGACGTTGCCGGCCGCGTTGAGGTCCATGCCGGCGCAGAAGGCCCTGCCCGCACCGGTGACGACGACGGCGCGCACGTCCTCGGCCCAGGCATCGACGCGGAAGAACTGCTCGAGCTCCCCGGCCATCGTCAGGTCGAAGGCGTTGAGCTGGTCGGGCCGGTGCAGGGTCAGCGTGCCGACCCCGTCGGCGTCGACCTCCCAGCGCAGGGTCTCGTACGTCATCCGGTGACGCTCTTGGGCAGCCCGGTCGGGGTGCAGAGACTCTTCGGGATGTCGTCGGTCTTGTCCTGCTTGATGTAGTCGAACATCTTCTGCGACCGCTCGGCGTCCCAGTTGACGGCCAGGTCGGAGATCGGCACGCCGCAGGTCAGGCCGCTGTCGCCGTTGACGTGGGTCAGTGCCAGCGCCCAGCGGGCGGCGCCGAAGGGTGACATCCCCTCGCCGAACCGGAACGTGTCCGGCACCGCCATCATCACGCCCCAGTAGCGGAACGGGTTGATGAAGGTCCACGGCGAGAGCACCTCGGAGCCGACCGCGGAGACGACCTCGCGCTGGTGCTTGGCACGGGTGATGTCGCCGTACCGCGGGTCCGAGTGCCGCGAGCGCGCGTAGGCGAGCGCAACGCGGCCGTCGGCCTCCTGGCAGCCCTTCTTGATGTTCAGGCCTGCGAGCCTGTCCTTCATCCGGAAGGTCGGGCAGATCTCGATGCCGCCGACGGCGTCGACCATGCTCACGACGCCGCCGAGGCCGACCTCGGCGTACTCGTCGATCCGGATGCCGGTGTTCTGCTCGATCGTCTTCACGAGGAGCTTCGGCCCGCCGTACGCGTAGGCGGCGTTGATCTTGGTGGTGCCGTGACCGGGGACGTCGACGATCGAGTCGCGCGGGATCGACATCAGCAGGTTGGGCCCGGAGCCCGTGTGCATCAGCATGATCGTGTCGGTGCGCTGCCCGGCCGCGTTCCCGGTGGCGTACTCCTTGCGCTGCTCCTTGGTGAGCCCGGCGCGGGAGTCGCTGCCGACCATGAGGTACGTCGTGCCCGGCTGGTCGGCGGGGCGGTCGCCCTTCGGCTCGAAGTCGACCTTGTCGACCTTGTTCCAGGCGATCAGCGGCACGGCGACCAGGTAGGCCGCCCACAGCAGGAGCAGCACCAGCACGATGCGCAGGTAGAACCGCGGTCCGCGGCGCCGGCGGGCCGGCTGGGCACCCGGGGTCGGCGCGACCGGCGGCGGCGTCGGCGGCGCCCCGGCGCGGGACGGGCCCCGGGACGGGGGCGTCGGGCCGGCGGGGTCGGGGGTCGGTCGGGCCATCGCGGGCATCATCCGGGTCTCGTCGGGCCGCGGCTCGCGCGGGGCTCCGGACTGGCCGGACTGAGGGGTGGAAGCGGGCGGGGAGTCGGCGCCGCCGCCGTACAGCCAGTGGTACTCGGGCGTGCCCTCCGCGGGTTCGCCGTCACCGCGAGGACGGTCATTCATGCGGCGACGGTACCCGGTCGGTCCTGGCGTCCCCGGATCACCCGGCGCGTCGTGTCGGATGTTGCGCCTGTGACTGGTGATACTTGCGGGGCACCGCCACTTCCCCGTACGTCGTTCTCGAGAGAGGCATCTCGATGCCGCCCGCACCTTCCCCCGGGTCGCAAGCCTCGCGCTTCACCCCTGGTGAGCGCGCGGCTCGCGTACGGTTCCGCCGGGCCGTGGCCCTGATGCTGATGACGCTCGTGCTGCCCGGCTCCGCCCAGCTGGTCGCCGGCAATCGCCGGGTCGGCCTGATCGCGCTGCGGATCTGGGCGGTGCTCCTGCTGTCCGTCCTCACGGCCGCCGTCGTCGCGCTGGTCCGGCCGACGACGTACCTGGACCTGGCCTTCGACCCGGCCGCACTGCTGCTGCTCCGGCTGCTCCTGATGTCGCTCGCGGTCGCCTGGGCCTACCTCTTCATCGACGCCTGGCGGCTCGGCCAGCCGCTCACCCTGAGCATGGGGCACCGCCGTGCCGCGATCGGCGTCAACGGTGCGCTCTGCTTCTCGATCGCCGCCACGCTGCTCTTCGGCGCGCACATGGTCGGCGTCCAGCGCGACTTCGTCCTCGCCCTGGCCGGCAACGGCGCGGCCAGCGACGCCCACGACGGCCGCTACAACGTGCTCCTGCTCGGCGGCGACTCCGGCGCCGGTCGGTGGGGCCTGCGGCCCGACTCGATGACGGTCGCCAGCATCGACGAGGACACCGGCCGCACGGTCCTGATCTCGCTGCCGCGCAACATGAAGAACTTCCCCTTCGTGAAGGGGTCCGTGATGCGCGAGCAGTTCCCCGACGGCTTCGACGCCGACTACCTCAACGGCGTGAGCACCTGGGCCGGCGACAACACCGAGCTCTTCCCGGGCTCCGACAACCCCGGCGTGGACGCCACGATCATGGCGATCGAGGGCATCACCGGCCTCAAGATCAACTACTGGGCCATGGTCAACCTGCGCGGCTTCAGCGACCTCGTCGACGCCGTCGGCGGCGTGACGCTCAACGTGCGCCAGCCGATCCCGGTCGGCGGCCTCGGCGACGACGTCACCGGCTACATCCAGCCCGGCGTCCGCAAGCTCGACGGCCACGACACCCTGTGGTTCTCCCGGGCCCGCGACGACTCGGACGACTACTCGCGGATGGCCCGGCAGAAGTGCGTGATGGGCGCGATGCTCCAGCAGATCAGCCCGCAGACCGCCGTACGCAACTTCGCGGACATCGCCGACGCCAGCTCCTCGATGGTCTCCACCGACATCCCGGCCAGCGAGTTCTCCGAGTTCGTGCAGCTCGCCCTCAAGGCCCGCAGCCAGAAGATCTCGACGCTTTCCCTGGTGCCGCCGATGATCAACACGGCCGACCCGGACATCCACCTGATCCGCACCAAGGTCGCCCAGGCGATCGACCGTGCCGAGGGCAAGGCGCCGGCATCGTCCGGCAAGCGCAAGAAGGCGACGACCGAGACCGTCACCGGCGGCTCGCTCGGCTCGCTGAGCACGGGGTACGCCGCGAACGACGCGGACGATCTCGGCGCCGCCTGCTAGGTGGTCTCGAGCCTCGAAACCACCCTTCGCCGACTGACTCTCTAGGGTGTACGCCGTGCCCCAGGAGACCCCCCGAGTGATCGCCGTCGTGGTCACGTTCAACCGCCTGGGCCTGCTGCGCACGCTCGTCGACCGGCTCGAGCAGGTGCCCGAGCTGGCCGAGGTCCTCGTCGTCGACAACGCCTCGACGGACGGCACGGGGGAGTGGCTCGCCGCTCGCGACGGTGTCCTCGGCCGCACGCTCGCCGAGAACGGCGGCGGGGCCAGGGGCTTCCACGACGGGCTGGAGTGGGCCCTCGAGCGCGGCGCCGACCTCGTCTGGCTGATGGACGACGACGGCCTGCCCGACCCCGGCTGCCTCGCGCGGCTCCTCGAGGAGGGCGACCTCGACTTCTGGGGGCCGCTGGTCGTCGACGAGGCCGCGCCGGACCGCCTGGTGTTCCCGATCCGGCTCCCCGGCGGCACCCGCGTCGTGCACGAGCTGGCCGACGTCGAGCGCGCCGCGACGGCCGGCCGGATCGACGGCATCGTGATCCCGTTCAACGGGGTGCTCGTCACCCGTGAGCTGGTCGAGCGGATCGGACTTCCCCGCGCGGAGTACTTCATCTGGGGCGACGACCACGAGTACCGGCTGCGCGCCGAGGCCGCCGGCGCCCGGATCGCCACCGTGGTCGACGCGCAGGTGCGCCACCCCGCGGTCGGCAGCCTCGGGACGCCGATGATGTTCGGGCGCACGACGTACAACCACAGCCCGAGCGACCTCAAGCACTACTGCATGGCGCGCAACAACCTGCTCAACCTGCGCGAGTACAAGGGGTGGCCGCACGCGCTCGCGTTCGTCGCGAAGACGGTCTGGTTCTACACGTTCACCCGGCCGAGCCCGCGTCGGCTCGGCATCAGCCTCCGCGCGATGTACGACGGCCTGCGCGGCGACTTCACCGGCCACCGGAGGTACCTGACCCGTGGGTGATCGTGTCGAGACCGTCGCCGTCGTGGTGGTGACCTACAACCGCGCCGACCTGCTGGAGCGGATGCTCGTCGGGCTGGCCGCCCTCGACCGGCTGCCGGACGCGGTCCTGGTGGTCGACAACGCGAGCACCGACCACACGCCGGCCGTGCTCGCGACGGCGACCAACCCCGGCCTCCAGGTGATCCGCAGCGAGGACAACCTCGGTGGCGCCGGCGGCTTCCACCTGGGGGTGCGGACGGCGTACGAGCAGGGCTTCGACCGGATCTGGCTGATGGACGACGACGTGATCCCCGCGCCGGGCTGCCTGACGGAGCTGATGGCACGCGACGAGGACTGCCTGATGGCGGTCCGCGAGGACCTTGCCGGCCACCTGATCGAGAAGGCCGCGACCCGCTTCGACCTGCGCAACCCCCTGGCGATCCACCCCAAGCGGAGCCTGGTCGAGACCGACTACGGGAGCCGCGGCGCGATGCCGGCGCTGGTGGCCCTCGAGAACGTCGCCTTCGAGGGGTTCATGGTCCGCCGCACCGTCGTGGACGCGATCGGGCTGCCCGACCCGTCGTACTTCATCTTCTACGACGACGTCGACTACGCCGTGCGCGCTCGGCGGGCCGGCTTCAGGATCTGGGCGGTCCGTGACGCCGTGCTCGTGCGCCAGCTCGACTTCAGCCAGCAGCACGACCTGAGCGGCTGGAAGGGCTACTACATGTACCGCAACCTGTTCGTCGTGCACCTGCGGTACGGCGAGAACGCGCTGGTGCGCCTCAAGCCCTGGCTCATCACCGCGGTGGTCGTGCTGCTCAGCCCGGTCCGGGGCGGACGGGCCGAGGCGGGCAATGTGATCCGGGCCATGCGCGACGCGCGGGGAATGCGTGCCGTACCCACCAGATCCGTAGACTGACCCATCGTGTCAGCCCCATCTCCCGACCCCTCGCAGCGCCCCGACCTGGTCGTCGTCGGCTCCGGCTTCTTCGGCCTCACCGTCGCCGAGCGCTGTGCCAGCGAGCTGGGCCTGAAGGTCCTCGTCCTGGAGCGCCGCCACCACCTCGGGGGCAACGCCTACTCCGAGTTCGACGAGGAGACGGGCATCGAGGTGCACGTCTACGGGACGCACCTCTTCCACACCTCGAACACGAAGGTCTGGGAGTACGTCAACAGGTTCACGGACTTCACGGGCTACCAGCACCGGGTCTTCGCGAAGTACCAGGGGCAGGTCTACTCCTTCCCGATGAACCTGGGCCTGATCAACCAGTTCTTCGGCAAGGCCCACACCCCCGACGAGGCGCGTGCGCTGATCGCCGAGCAGGCGAGCGAGATCGCCACGCAGGACGCGACGAACCTCGAGGAGAAGGCGATCAGCCTGATCGGGCGCCCGCTCTACGAGGCGTTCGTGAAGGGCTACACCGCGAAGCAGTGGCAGACCGACCCGACGGAGCTGTCGGCCGACATCATCACGCGCCTCCCGGTGCGCTACACGTTCGACAACCGCTACTTCAACGACACCTACGAGGGTCTGCCGGTCGACGGCTACACCGCCTGGCTGGAGCGGATGGCCGAGCACCCGAACATCGAGGTCCGCCTCGACACCGACTTCTTCGATGTCGCCGACGAGTTCAAGGGCCAGGTCCCGATCGTCTACACGGGCCCGGTCGACGAGTACTTCGGCAACGCCGAGGGCCGCCTGTCGTGGCGGACCATCGACCTCGAGCGCGAGACCCTCGAAGTCGACGACTTCCAGGGCACCGGTGTCGTCAACGCGAACGACCAGGACCTCCCGTACACCCGGACGCTCGAGTTCAAGCACCTCCACCCCGAGCGGACCTACCTGCCCGGCAAGACGGTCGTCGTGCACGAGTACTCGCGATTCGCCGAGGAGGGCGACGAGCCCTACTACCCGGTCAACACCGCCGAGGACCGCGCGAAGCTGCTGAAGTACCGCGAGCTCGCGAAGCAGGAGCCGATGGTGCTCTTCGGCGGCCGGCTCGGCACCTACAAGTACCTCGACATGCACATGGCGATCGGCTCGGCCCTGTCCATGTTCGAGAACAAGCTGCGGCCGCACTTCGCCGAGGGCGCGGCACTCACCAGCGGAGGAGTCGACGAGTGAGCCCCTCGAAGCCCGACGCGACGGCGCAGACCGTACGCCGCGTCCTGCAGACCCAGATCATGCCGGTCGACCGCGACCTGGACGTGCTCCCGCTCTACGTCGACCCCGACCCGGCGGTGCTGGACGCCGACAAGTACAACGTCGGCGGCGACAAGGGCGCCAAGGAGCTCAACAAGGCCTCGCTGCGCCAGTCGGTCAGCTCCGGCACGATGATCCACCCCGACCAGATCGTCGACCGGCACGCCGTCCGCATCGAGCAGGGTGAGCGGTTGTCGTTCGGCAGCTACTTCAACGCGTTCCCGGCGTCGTACTGGCGGCGCTGGACGATCGTCGAGGACGTCCGCCTCATGGTCGAGCTCCAGGGCCGCGGCGCCAGCGTCACCGTCTACAAGTCGATGGCCAACGGACGCTCGCAGCGGGTGTCCTCGCAGCAGGTCGAGGACGGCGCCGCCGGCGGCACGTTCGCCTTCGACCTGTCGCTGCGCCCCTTCGTCGACGGTGGCTGGTACTGGTACGACGTCACCGCGGGCGACGAGGACGCCGTCGTCAGCGCGGTCTGGGACGCCGAGGTGCCCGCCGACCGGGCCGCGTCCGGCACCGTCGCCGTGACCATCACGACGATGAACCGGCCGGGCTTCTGCTCCGACCTGATCACCCAGCTCGGCTCCGAGGACGACGTCCTCGCGATCCTCGACACCGTGTTCGTCGTCGACCAGGGCACCGACAAGGTCCGTGGCGCCGCCGGCTTCGCGGCTGCCGAGAAGGCTCTCGACGGCCGGCTTCGCGTGATCGACCAGGGCAACCTGGGCGGTTCTGGCGGCTATGCCCGTGGTCAGCTCGAGACCGTCAAGGCCGGCACGGCGACGTACGCGCTGATGATGGACGACGACGTCGTGTGTGAGCCGCAGAGCCTGCTGCGCGCGGTCACCTTCGCCGATCTTGCACGCCGCCCCACGATCGTCGGTGGCCACATGTTCAGCCTGTACTCCCGCGCCCGGCTGCACAGCTTCGGCGAGATCATCCAGACCTGGCGCTGGTGGTGGATGTCGCCGGAGCACGTGCTGTCGGAGTGGGACTTCGCCGCGCGCAACCTGCGCTCGACCCGCTGGCTGCACCGGCGCGTCGACGTCGACTTCAACGGCTGGTTCATGTGCCTGATCCCGCGCCAGGTCCTCGACGAGATCGGCCTGTCGCTGCCGGTCTTCATCAAGTGGGACGACAGTGAGTTCGGCGTCCGCGCGAAGGCCGCCGGCTACCCGACCGTGACGTTCCCGGGTGCCGCGGTGTGGCACGTGCCGTGGACCGACAAGAACGACGCGTTGGACTGGCAGGCCTACTTCCACGAGCGCAACCGGCTGATCGCCGCGCTGCTGCACTCGCCGTACAAGCACGGCGGCCGGCTCATCCAGGAGAGCGTCAACCACTCCGTGGCCCACCTGGTCTCCATGCAGTACTCGACCGTCGAGCTGCGCCAGCTCGCGCTGGAGGACGTGCTGGCGGGGCCCGACGGCCTGCACGAGGCGTTGCCGCACCGGCTCGCCGACGTCAACGCGTTCCGCAAGCAGTTCTCCGACGCCCAGCTCGAGGCGGATCCCGATGCCTTCCCGCCGGTGCGTCGCAAGCCGTCGCGGCGCGGGCACAGCGAGCTCGAGGTGCCGAGCAAGCGCTCGCAGATCATCCAGGCGGGCCTGATGCCGCTGCGCCAGCTGCGCAAGCCGCGGGCCCTGTCGCGGGAGTTCCCCGAGGGGGAGATCGCGGCGATGGACGCGAAGTGGTACCGCATCGCGCGGTACGACTCGGCGATCGTCTCGATGCCGGACCAGACGTCGGCGGCGCTCTACACTCGAGATCCCGAGCTGTACCGCGACCTGCTCAAGCGGATCGCGGACCTGCACCTGAAGCTCTACCGTCGCTGGCCGGAGCTCTCCGCGGAGTACCGCTCGAAGTTGCCCGAGATCACCTCGCCGGAGGCGTGGGAGGAGACCTTCCGTCCGTGGACCGAAGCAGACGCCGAGGCGGCCGATGACTGACGTCACCGAGCCGGAGGTCGACACCTCCCCACGCCCGCTGCGGACGGTCGACGCGCCGCTGGCGTCGCCGGCCGCGACCGCGGGCCTCCTCGAGGTCTTCCGGCGCCGCTACCTGCTGCGGCTGCTGGTGCGCCGCGAGATCTCGGCGCGCTACCAGGGCTCGTTCCTCGGCCTGCTGTGGTCCTACATCAACCCGCTGAGCCAGTTCTTCATCTACTACGTCGTGATGGGGGTCCTGTTCGGGCTCCACAAGGACGTGGAGAACTTCGCCATCCACATGTTCTGCGGGATCATCATCGTCCACTTCTTCAACGAGACCTTCAACGCCGGGACGCGCTCCATCGTGCGCAACAAGGCGCTCGTGCAGAAGATGGCGATGCCGCGCGAGATGTTCCCGGTCGCCTCGATGCTGGTCTCGGGCTACCACGTGGTCCCGCAGCTGGTGATCATGATGATCGTCTGCGTCCTCCTGGGCTGGATGCCGACCCTGGCCGGGGTCGTGGCCCTGGTCACCGCGCTGGTCATCATCGCGACCGTCGGCACGGCGATGGCGCTGCTCTTCAGCGCCGCCAACGTGTTCTTCCGCGACGTCGGCAACGTCGCCGCGATCCTGACGAACTTCGTGCGCTTCGGCGTGCCGATGATCTACCCGTACACGATGGTCGAGGACAAGTTCGGCCAGTTCGCGCAGTTCTACCTCTTCAACCCGATCGCCGACGCCGTGCTGCTCTTCCAGAAGGCCTTCTGGGTCGGCACCACCGACCACCCGGCCGCGACCGAGGCCGCCCACCTCCCGGCCAACCTGTGGGCCTTCTCCGGCCTCGCGGTGGTCGTGGGGGTGATCCTGCTGGTGATCGGCCAGATGGTCTTCTCGCGACTCGAGAACAAGATCCCGGAGCGCCTCTGATGAGCGGCACCGAGTCCATCGTCGTCGACCACGCGACGAAGACGTTCACGCTGCGCTACCACCGCACGTTCAAGCAGATGACGGTCGCGGCGCTGCGCCGCCAGGACATCAGCGACACCTTCCGGGCCGTCGACGACGTCTCCTTCACGATCGAGCAGGGCGAGTCGGTCGGCCTGATGGGGCTCAACGGCTCCGGCAAGAGCACCCTGCTCAAGCTGATCAACGGCGTGATGCGGCCCGAGGGCGGCAGTGTGCAGACGCGGGGCCGGATCGCCGGCCTGATCGCGACCGGCGCCGGCTTCCACCCACAGCTGACGGGCCGCGAGAACATCTACCTCAACGCGGCGGTCCTCGGCATGAGCGAGGCCGAGACGAAGCGGAAGTTCGACGACATCGCCGACTTCGCCGAGCTCGGGAAGTTCCTCGACTCGCCGGTCGGCCACTACTCGTCGGGCATGAGCTCGCGGCTCGGCTTCTCGGTCGCCATCCACGTCGACTCCGACATCTTCCTCGCCGACGAGGTGCTGGCAGTGGGGGACAAGCCGTTCAAGCAGAAGTGCCTGCAGAAGATGCAGGAGATCCGCGACGGTGGTCGCACCCTCGTCTACGTCAGCCACGCGGCCGGCTCGGTCCGCCGCATGTGCGACCGGGTCATCGTCCTCGAGCAGGGGAAGGTCGGCTTCGACGGCGACGTCATCGAGGGGATCAAGTACCTGCGGTACGACTCCGGCGACGAGACCCAGGAAGAGCTCGAGACCGAGGACAGCGACCTCGGGGCCGATATCTAGGGTCCGGGCTCGTCCCTGCTTCTCGCCTCACCGGGTCTCGAGACGCCGGTTGCGACCTCGTTCCTCGGTCGCGCGGCTCCGCGACCGGTGCCGCTGGGTCCTGCCCTTCGCACGCTCAGGGCAGGGCGGCTGCAAACTACACGCGTGAAGTTTCTTGACAAATCTTGAGAACGTCGGCGTGTCGAGTGGAAATTACAGTCTTGTAGTTACTCACGAAACCTTCCGTGGCTCCTGTGACGCGTGTGAAAGTTGCTACCCGTGTGAACTTCCCCCGCACTGGAGCAACCACTCATGCCACCCAGCAAGATCCGCTTCGTCACGGCCTGCCAGCAGCTGCTGGCGCTCGGTCTCGTGATCGCTGTGCTCACCCCTGCCGCGAGCGTCGTCAGCCTCGACGTCGTGCACGACCGGCCCGGGGAGACCACCGCCACGGCGGACGCGGCCAGCGGCCTGGCGGCCGACCTGAGCGCCTACGTCCGCGAGTCCGCGCGCTCCTCGACCGTGCCGGACGAGGTGGTGGACCCGACGGTGACGGAGTACGCACTGACGCCGGCCGCCAGCACGACGGGCACGCCGCGCCTGGCGCGCACGAAGGCCGACCTGGTGGCCGCCCAGAGCAGCGTCACCAGCGTCGCCGAGCCCGTCGAGGGGTACGGCGCCGTGGGCGTGACCTGGGCGCACGGGACGAAGATCGCGGAGGGCGACATCGCCCTCAAGGTCCGCACCCGCACCGGCTCGGCATGGTCGGCGTGGATGGACCTCGACTACGACGCGGACCACGGCCCGGACCCCGGCACCGCGGAGGCACGGCACGCACGCCCCGGCACCGACGCCCTCCTGGTCGGCGACGTCGACGACGTGCAGGTGAAGGTCAACACTCCGGACGGCACCCTGCCGCCCGGCCTGCGTCTCGCGGTCGTCGACCCCGGCGAGGCGGACACGACCGCCGTCGAGCACCCCGCCCTGGACACGAACACCGCCGCGCCGACGACGTCCACCGACTCCACCGGCACCGCGTCCCTGGACACCGACCCCGGTGCGGGCGACGCCGGCAGCGACAAGATCGCCCTCCAGGCCGCGACCTTCACGCCCAAGCCGCAGATCTACTCGCGCGCCCAGTGGGGGGCCGACGAGAACATGCGGGACAAGAGCTCGCTGCGCTACTTCGAGGTGCACGCCGGCTTCGTGCACCACACGGTCAACGCCAACGACTACACGCGTGACGAGGTGCCCGGGATCATCCGCAGCATCTACGCGTACCACACCAAGAGCCGCGGCTGGTCCGACATCGGCTACAACTTCCTCGTCGACCGGTTCGGCCGGATCTGGGAGGGCCGGTACGGCGGCATCGACCGTCCGGTGGTCGGAGCGCACACGCTCAACTACAACGACTACTCCTTCGCGATGTCGGCGATCGGCAACTACGACATCAAGCAGCCGTCGAGCGCGATGGTGGAGGCGTACGGCGCCCTCTTCGCCTGGAAGCTCTCGCTGCACGGCGTGAACGCGGCGTCCACCAGCCAGCAGGTCGGGTCGAAGGTCTTCCAGGCGATCAACGGTCACCGCGACGCGGCCTCGACCGCCTGTCCCGGCCGCTACCTCTACGCCCGGATCCCCGACATCCGCCGGCTTGCCGCCGAGGCGCAGCGCGGGTGGGCCGGCCGCGAGCTGGAGTCCGACCTCGCATCGACCCCGCACCCCGACATCGTGGCGCGGCGCGCCAGCGACGGTCAGGTCTTCGTGATCCCGACGGGCGGGCTGACGGCGTTCGCCGGCCCGGTGACCGCCGCGACCGGCCTGACGGGCACCGACCGCACTGTCGTGTCGCCAGACCTCACCGGCGACGGCATCGCGGACCTTGTCGTCATGAGAAACAACGTGGCGAGGGTGCGGCCGGGCACCGCCGCCGGCACCTTCGGCGCCGCGACGACCCAGATCGGGCGGCTCGCGGGCCACGACCTGATCAGCGCCGTCGGCGACGTGAACGGCGACGGTCGCAACGACCTGGTCGCCCGGGTGCCCTCGACCGGCCGCCTCGACGTCCTGCTGAGGCGCGCGAGCGGCACGTACGCCGTACGCCGGATCGCCTCGTCCGGGGCGAGCTACAACCAGCTCACGAGCATCGGCGACGTGACCGGCGACGGACGCATGGACCTGATCGCCCGCGACACCTCCGGCCGCCCGTGGCTGCTCGCGGGGACCGGCGGCGGCAGGTTCGCGGCGCCGCGGGGGATGACCGGCTCCTGGAAGTCGTTCGCGTCGTTCAACGGCACCGGCGACTTCACCGGCGACGGGACCCCCGACCTCTTCGTGCGCAAGCGCGACGGGAAGGGCTACGTCTACCCGTCACGCGGCAACGGCACGTTCTCCCACGCGCTGGGTCCGGTGGCTGCGAACGGACAGGTCATCGGCGTCGGCCAGCTGGTTCGCGACGCCACCCCCGACGTGCTGATCCGCTCGGGGTCGACCGTGTCCGTCCTCCCCAACTCCGGGGGCACCGAGGTCCGGACGCCGATCGCGACCGGGGTCAAGATCCCCGCCGCGAACGCGCTCTTCAACGCCGGCGACTGGGACCGCGACGGCCACGGGGACATCATCGTGGGCAACGCACAGGGCGTGCTCGCGCTGCGCCGCGGCGACGGCACCGGTCACTTCGGCGCCCCGGTCGTCATCGGCACCGGCTTCTCCTCGGTGAAGCTGCTGGCCGCGGTCGGCGACATGACCGGGGACGGCTGGCCGGACCTGATGGGCCAGCCCGTCGGCGGAGCGATCCGGATATACCCGGGCAACGGCCTCTCCGGGCTGCGGCCCAGCTACGTCGCGCACGGCGCGATCAAGGCGACCGCCCAGGTGCCGGTCGGCCGGTGGAACTCCGACGGCGCCCCGGACTCGCTGTTCCGCAAGGGCGCGAAGACCTACCTGTTCCCGGGCAACGGCCCCGGTGGCCTGACCGGCGCCCGGGCGATCAGCGTCAACCTGACGCCGTACGACTGGGTGATCGGGATCAGCGACATCGGGCTGACCGGGCACGCGGACCTGGTCGTGCGCCAGCGCTCGACCGGGGCGCTCTACCTGCTCCCGGGCTCGGCCACGGGCTTCGGCAAGCCGCGCTTCCTGGCGGCGGGCATGGGGGTGTTCGACCTGGCGGGCTGATCCCGCTCGAGCCCGAGAAAACGTGGTGCTGCTCGCCCTCAAGGGAAGCGAGCCGTGGCGCGCTCCGCGACGTACGTCGAGGTGAGCCGCTCCGGTTCGGAGTGGACGACCAGCACCAGCGAGCCGCCGCGTGCGAGTGGCTCGGTGAAGGAGGCGAGCCCCGGTGGGGAAGCCGGGTTCGCCTCCGAGAGAAGGCGGCCGCCGTCGGTGAGGAGACTCCCGGCGGCGGCCGCTCTCCAGGTCTCGCCCTGGGTGCGGTCACCGAGCGAGCCGGCGGTCGCCGCGTCGTCGGGGCCGGGCGGGTCGTAGGCGATGAACGCGTCGGGCTGCGACCAGACCTCGATGCCGACGTCGTGCACGCCCGCGGGCAGCGGGTCGGCGAAGCGCACCCCGAGCGGCAGCAAGGAGCAGGCGAGCACCGGCACGTCGTCGGCCCGGTCCGCCCAGCGGTCCAGCGAGTCCGGCCCGCAGACGATCGCATCGACGCCGACGCTGTCGGCGTCCTCCGGCCCGACCACGACCAGGCCGACCGACCAGGCCGCGCCCAGGAAGACCGGGCCCAGCCAGTGGGTCGGCAGGTCGACGACCAGGTGCTGGCCGCGCTCGAGGTCGTGCTCCTCGGCCAGCAGGGACGCGGTCTTGGCCACCCAGTTCGCGTACGTCGTCGCCGACAGCTCGACCCGCTCGCCGCTGTCGTGGTCGTAGAACGTGACGAGGGGCGATCCAGGATCCGTGCGCAGCTGGCGCGCCAGCACGTCGCTGAAGGTGCTCATGCCCCTAGGGTTCCATCGTGACGTCTATCGACCACTTCTGGGCCGTGATCCCCGCGGGCGGCGCCGGCACCCGGCTCTGGCCGCTGTCGCGCTCGTCGGCCCCCAAGTTCCTGCACGACCTGCGCGGCGAGGGGCGGACCCTCCTGCAGGAGACGCTCGACCGCCTGGCGCCGCTGGCGGACGACCGCGTCATGGTCGTCACCGGCCAGGCCCACCGCGAGGCCGTGCGCGCGCAGCTCCCCGAGGTCGCCGCGGGCTCCGTGATCGCGGAGCCGTCCGCGCGCGACTCGATGGCCGCCATCGGCCTGGCCGCCGCGCTGCTCGAGCGGTCAGACCCGGACGCCGTGATGGGCTCCTTCGCGGCCGACCACGTGATCACCGACCCCGATCTCTTCGCGGAGGCAGTACGCCGCGCGGTCGCCGTCGCGCGCGAGGACTGGCTGGTCACCCTCGGCATCGAGCCGACCTTCCCGTCGTCGGCGTTCGGCTACGTCCACATCGGGGACCCGCTCCCGGGCCTCGACGGCGCTGCCGTCGTCCAGGAGTTCGTCGAGAAGCCGTCGGTCGCCACCGCCGAGGGCTACCTGAAGACCGGGCGCTACCGCTGGAACGCCGGCATGTTCGTGGTCCGCCCGCGGGTGCTGCTCGACCTGCTCGGTCGCTGGCACCCCGAGTTCGCCGCGACCCTGCGGGCCATCGCCTTCGAGCCCGACCGGCTCGAGGAGCTCTGGCCGGAGCTGCCCAAGATCGCGCTCGACCACGCGGTCGCCGAGCCCGCGGCCGACGCCGGCAAGGTGGCCGTCGTGCCGTCGTCGTTCCACTGGGAGGACATCGGCGACTTCGACGCCCTCGCCACGCTCCTGGAGCAGAGCGGAGTGCCGGTGTCGGTGCTCGGCGAGGCGGACGCCGTGCTCGGCGTCGACAGCACCGGCCTGGTGGTGCCCGGCAGCGGCCGGGTGGTGGCCGTGGTCGGGCTCGACGACGTGGTCGTCGTCGACACCCCGGACGCCCTGCTCGTCACGACCCGGGCGCGCGCCCAGGAGGTCAAGCAGGTCGTCGCGGCGCTCAAGGAGTCCGGCCGCGCCGACCTGACGTAGGGAGCCTCCGGCCCGTCAGGGCACCGTCGGCTCGGGCGAGTCGGTGTAGGGGTAGGTGTCCATGAAGGCGGACAGCGCAGCGCCGCTGACGGCGGAGCAGTACTGGAAGGCGCCGACCTGCTTGCTGGTGTCGGTCTCGCCGTTGCCGCCCGCGGACCAGTGGGTGAACGCGATGTGCTGGCCGTCGGGGAACTTCGCGCCGTCCTCGTCGGAGGACTTCCAGGGGGCTGCGATGAACTTGTTGCGGAAGTCGTCACCGCCGAACTTGCGCGAGATCGCCTCGACCTCGTTGAGCGCCGTCTTGTCGTTGGCGATGGTGTCGTCGTACCAGAGGATCGTGTAGCCGTGCTCCAGGTTGTGGACCAAGGCCTCGAGCGCCGGGCGGTCGTCCGCGGTGTAGAACTTCCGCGAGAAGCTCGCGGGCGCCAGGCCGGCCTGGTTCCAGTGCGCGCCGAAGGCCGGCGGGGCGGTGGAGTAGTCGACCGGCGTGTCGACCGGCACGTGCTGGGAGTTGCCGTCCGCCTTCTTCGTCGTGACGTCCTGGCAGACCGACGCGGCCGACCCGATCTTGGAGAGCGCGACGCTGTCGAACTTCGAGTCCTTGCGCTTGTCGAGCAGGATCGGCACCACGGCGGCCGCCACGATCCCGATGGCCACGACGGCGCAGACGGCCACGATCACGGCACCGCGCCGGCGGTCGGAGCTCTTCTGCTTCTTGCGCATCTCTTCGATGACCGCCTTGCGGTCGGTCTTGGCGGGCTTGGCCACGTCGTGTTCCTCGGGCGTGCAGGGCGATCACCGGGAGGTCGGGTCGCGATGGGGTCGGGTCGTCGGCAGAGTCTACGGGGGCGTCAGTCAGATGCCGGGCGCAACCGCAGCTCGTTGGGATGGTCGGTCGGGTTCACCGTCCAGCCGTGCGCGAAGGTGAGCGCGGTCAGGGCCCGCACCAGGCCGCGCGGGCAGGTCACCATCAGCGACCCGTCGGCTCGTCCGGTGTGGGAGGGGACCAGGCTGACCACGTCGCGGATGACCGCAGCGAGCTCGGCCGGCGGGGCCGGGGCGCCGAACGGCCGCTGGTCGGCGGGCTGGGCCCGGAGGGCGCGGACGACGGCCTCGCGCGCGCCGTACCCGAAGAGGTCGGCGCCATCGGGGCGGATCAGGGACGCGGCTCCGGGGCCGTGGTCCCCGGGGGCCAGGACCAGGTCGGCCCGCCCGCGCACGACGGCGAACGGGCGCCCGCCGAGCTTGCCGGTCGCGAGCTCGGCCGCTCCGGCCAGCTCGTCGGCGACGGCGGGTAGGGTCACCGCCAGCTCGTTGCCGTGCGCGTCGGTGCGGCCCGCGAAGTCCTCGGCCACGACGAGTCCGGCCGCGCCGATCGCGATGTCGGTCTGCCCCTCGCGCCAGGCTCGACCGGCGGTGTCGCTGATGATCACGGCGACGTTGACGCCCGCCTGCTCGCGGATGCCGTCGCGCAGGGCGCGTGCGGTGCCGTCGGGGTCCTCGGGCAGGAGCACGATCTGGCCGAGGGGCACGTTGGAGTTGTCGATGCCCGCCGCGGCCATGGTCAGCCCGAGCCGGTTGCGCACGATCGCGGTCTCGCCGCGCCGCGCGACGACGCGGGTGGTCTCGCCGGGCAGCGCGTCCTCGCGGCTCCCGCGCCGCAGCCTGCCCTCGGCCTTGCTGACGACCTTGCTGGTCACGACCAGCACGTCGCCGTCGGCGAGGGATGTCATCAGCAGCACGATCGCCACCAGGTCGTCGCCGGGCTCGACCTCCGGGGTCCCGTCCGGTGCGGTGATCTCGAGGCCGGTCACCGTGCGGCTCCCACCAGGGCCACCGCGGCGGCCGCCATCGCTGCCGTGGCATCGGGGTCGGTCATCATCAGCGGTACGGCGCGGCAGGCGAGCCCCGCTGCCTCCACGCGCTCCACCTGGTCGGCGTCGACCTCGTCGACGAGCCAGCCGTCGAGCACGCCGCCGTGCGCCCGGGCGCCGTAGTGGAGACCGACTCCCGCGGCGCTGACCTCCACCCCGATCGAGGTCAGCATCTGCTCGGCCATGCCGCGCACGTGCGTGCCGCCGACGATCGGGGACAGGCCGACCACGGGCGCGCTGGTCGCGGCGAGCGCCTCGCGCACCCGGGGCACGCCGAGGATGGTGCCCACGGAGACGACCGGGTTGGACGGCGGCAGCACCACGAGGTCGGCGTCGGTGATCGCGTCGATGACGCCGGGGCCGGGGGAGGAGTCCTCGAGCCCGACGACGAGCACGACCTCGGCGGGCACGGACGCCCTCATCCGCACCCAGTACTCCTGGAAGTGGATGACCCGCCGCCCGCTCGGCGCCTCCGGGTCGGCGATCGCCACGTGGGTCTCGACCCGGTCGTCGGTCATCGGGAGCAGGCGCAGCCGGTCGCCGAAGGTGGGCGTGAGCCAGCGCCGGCACAGCGCCTCGGTCACCGCCGAGAGCGGGTAGCCCGCGTCCAGCATCTGGGTGCGCACGAGGTGGGTGGCGATGTCGCGGTCGCCGAGTCCGAACCACGTGGGCTCGACGCCGTACGCCGCGAGCTCGTCCTTCGTGCTCCACGTCTCCTCGCGCCGACCCCAGCCGCGCTCGAGGTCGATGCCGTCGCCGAGGGTGTACATGACGGTGTCGAGGTCGGGGCAGACCTTGAGGCCGTGGACCCAGATGTCGTCCGCGGTGTTGGCGACGACCGTGACCGTCGCGTCCGGGGCGACGCCGGGCAATGAGCCCGCGGCGATGCCGTGCAGCAGGCCCTGGAGGAAGCGCGCGCCGCCCATACCCCCCGACAGCACCGTGATGTTCTGCATGCGGATACCTTGCCGCACGGGTGGTGGCCGTGGATCGCCGGACTCGACGCGTCGGGGCCGAGCGGGGCGCCATAGCAGATGCGGGGTTGACTTTCGGGGTACGACAGGCATGTAATTCCCACAGTGTCGTTCACGTTTTCACCACGGTGGACCGGACCGTTTCCCCCGGTCCGGACCGTGACGGGGACGCGGATGTGGGAGCAGTACCGGGTCGAAAGGGCGAGTGCCGTGAGAGAACTCTTTCTCCTCGACGGGGACGCCGAGGAAGCGGGATGGCAGGACCGTGCGCTGTGCGCACAGACCGATCCTGAGGCGTTCTTCCCCGAAAAGGGAGGGTCCACGAGGGAGGCCAAGAAGGTCTGCCTCACGTGCGAGGTGCGTGACGACTGTCTGGAGTCCGCGCTGATGAACGACGAGCGCTTCGGCATCTGGGGCGGTCTGTCCGAGCGGGAGCGGCGCAAGCTGAAGAAGCGCGCGGTCTGAGCCGAGCCACGACGAGAGCGGCGGCGGTGGGTACCACTGCCGAATCCGAGCGACCACCACCTGGCCGTTAGGGTTCGGGATCGTGGTTCCCTCCGTCGCTGCTCTGCTCGTCAGTCACGACGGCGAACGCTGGCTGCCCGCCGTCATCGACGGCCTCCGCGCGCAGCGGGCCCCGCTCGCGACGGTCGTCGGCGTCGACACCGGCAGCAAGGACGGCAGCGCCGACCTGGTCGAGCGGGCCTTCGGCGACGTGCTCCGGGTGCCCGGCTCCACGTCGTTCCCGGCGGCGGTCGGGCTCGGTCTCGAGCGGCTGCGTGAGCGCGGCGACGCACCGGAGTGGGTGTGGATCCTCCACGACGACGCGAACCCGGACCCCGGCGCGCTCGCGGCGCTGCTGGCTGCGGCCGCGGCCGATCCCGACGCCGACGTGCTCGGCCCGAAGCTGCGCGAGTGGCCCTCGCTCAAGCGCCTCCTCGAGCTCGGCATCACGATCAGCGGGACCGGTCGCCGCGAGACCGGGCTCGAGCGCGGTGAGTACGACCAGGGCCAGCACGACGAGGTACGCCGGGTGCTCGCGGTCAACACCGCCGGGATGCTGGTGCGGCGCACGGTCCTCGAGTCGCTCGGGGGCTTCGACCCGCAGCTGCCCATCTTCGGCAACGACATCGACTTCGGCTGGCGCGCCGCCGCTGCCGGCCACACCACGCTCATCGTCCCGGAGGCGGTCGTCTTCCACGCGGAGGCGGCGCACCGCGGCGCCCGCCGTACGCCGCTGACGGGACGCCACACGCACTACCAGGAGCGCCGTGCCGCGCTCTACACGCTGCTGGCGAACGCCCCCGGCCGCCAGCTGCCGTGGCTCGTCGTCCGCCTCTTCTTCGGCACGCTGCTGCGGATGGTGGGCTTCCTGGTCGTCCGGTCCGTGGGGGAGGCGCTCGACGACCTCGCCGCGCTGCTCTCGCTCTACGCCCACCCCGGCGAGGTCCGATCGGCCCGCCGCGCCCGACGCGAGCAGCCCCGCGCCGACCTCGACCGGGCCCGCCCGCTGCTCTCGCCGTGGTGGGTGCCCTACCGGCACGGTCTCGACTTCCTCGGCGACCTGGTCGCGGCGGCCACCAACCAGGCCCAGGACGTCGCCGAGCGACGCCGGGCCGCGGCCGCCGAGCGCGCCCCGGCCAGCTACGCCCCGCGGGTCCCCGTCGACGACGAGGACATGATCGCGGCCGACACCGGACTGATCGCCCGCTTCCTCACCAACCCGGTCGCCCTCCTCACCGCGCTCGTCGTCGTCGTCGCGCTGGTCGCGGCGCGTACGGCGTTCGGCTCGGTCGCCGGAGGCGGGCTCTCACCGGTCCCGGCCGGCGCCGGCGACTGGTGGCGCCTCCAGGTCGAGACCTGGCACCCGCTCGGCACCGGCACGGCGGTGCCCGCCCCGGCGTACGTGCTGCCGATGGCGCTGCTCGCGACCCTGCTCGGCGGCAGCCCGTCGGCCGCGGTCTCGGTGGTGCTGGTGGCGGCCGTGCCCTTCTCCTTGTGGGGCGCCTGGCGGTTCCTGCGCGTGGTCGGGCGGCTGGTGGTCTTCACCGGCGCTTCGCGGTGGGTGCTGCTGTGGGGCGCGACGACCTGGGCGCTCGTGCCCGTCGTCTGCGGTGCGTGGGGTGACGGGCGGCTCGGGCTGGTCGTCGTCGCGGCGATCCTGCCCTGGCTCGCGCACGCCGCCCTCGGCTTCGCCGACCCCGCCGCCGACCGGCGGTGGCGGGCGGCCTGGCGGGTCGGGCTCCTGCTCGCCCTGGGGTCGGCGTTCGCGCCGGTCCTCTGGGTGCTGGCCGCGGTGCTCGGCCTCGTCGTGGTCGCGGCCGCGACGCTGGTCGTGCGCAGCGCGGTCCGGGACCGCTCGGTCTGGGGACCGCCGGCCGCCGCGATCGGCCTCGTGCCCCTCCTGCTCTCTCCCTGGTGGATCCCGGCCGTCCAGCGTTCGGCCGCCGAAGGGCTGCTGCTCGACACCGGCCGCCTGCCCACCCCGACGGCCGACACCCTCGACCTGATGAGCGGTCGCCTCGACGGGCTCGGCGCGCCCTGGTGGCTCGGCCTGGTCCTGGCTGCGCTCGCGCTGCTGGCCCTGCTGCCCCGCGCCACCCGGATCCCGGTGCTGGTCTGCTGGGTCGTCGCCCTGGTCACCAGCGTGCTGGCCGCGGTGCTCGGCGCGCTGTCGTTCTCCCTCGCCGCCACGACGACCGGCGCCGGGCTCGGGGTGCTCGTGGTGGTGCTGCAGGGCGCCCTCGTCGTGGCGGCCGCGATCGGTGCCGTCGGGCTGGGGACCGAGCAGGTTCCGTGGCGTCGGGTGGTCGCGGGGGCCCTGGTCGTGGTCGCCGCCGTGGTCCCGCTGGGCGGGTTCGCCTGGTGGCTGGGCTCCGACGCGGCGATCGCGGACGGCATCGACACCGACATCCCCATCTACATGGTCCAGAGCTCCGAGGAGGGTCCCGAGCACGGGATCCTGGTCATCCGGGGCACCGTCGACGACGGGCTGACCTACACGATCCGTCGGGGTGACGGCGTGACCCTCGGCGAGGACGAGGTGCTCAACCTGACGACCGAGGACGACGACTTCACGGCCGGCGTCCAGGCGCTCGTCTCCCGCCCCACCACCGAGCTCGTCGACTCGCTCGGCGAGCACGGCATCGAGTACGTCGTACTGCCGTCGCCCGCGGACGGCGACGTCGCCGCAGTGTTCGACGCCACGACCGGGCTCGTCCAGGCGAGCGCCGAGAACCGCAGCACCCGCGCGTGGCAGGTCGACCGACCGCTCGACGCCTCCGGGCTCGAGGGCCCGGTGTCCTGGCTGCGGATCCTGCTCCTCGTCGTGCAGGGCGCCTCGGTGGTGGTGGTCGCCGTGCTCTGCCTGCCCACGACCAACACGAGGCGGTCCACGCCATGAGCCACTCGCAGCCCCCGTCCACGACGCCGCGCGGCGGACGGCGTACCGCCGCCCGGCGGAGCCGGCTCAACCTGACGGTCGTGCTGGCCGTGGTGCTGCCGGTGCTGAGCGCGGCCGTGCTCCTGCTGGTGCGCCCCGACGCGCCGGGCGACACGACGTACGCCGCGACCCGGACGACGCTGACCGCCTCGACCCTGATCTGCCCGTCCGCCCTGCCCGGTGGGCCGAGTGTCGCGCTGACGAGCGCCTCCGACGACGTCGACGGCACTGTGCGGGTCGGGCTCGGCAGCACGACGAAGGACGCCGACCTCGTCAGCGGGCGGGTCACGTCGGCGGACGACGCCGACGCGCTGGCCGTGGTCGGTGAGGA
The DNA here is from genome assembly GCF_001425175.1 of Nocardioides sp. Root1257. GTDB lineage: Bacteria > Actinomycetota > Actinomycetes > Propionibacteriales > Nocardioidaceae > Nocardioides. Next base: position 1,290,274 of record NZ_LMDV01000008.1, read on the forward strand.
CGACGCCGCTCCCGGCCTGGTCGCCGGGCGGGCCGGGGCCGACGACGCCGCGGTCGCGAACTGCCTGCCGCCCGCGGCCGTGCGCTGGTTCACCGGCGTGGGTGCGGGCGCGAGCCACCGCTCCGTGCTCGAGCTCACCAACCCCGACGCGGGGACGGCGGTCGCCGACGTGACCGTGCTCGGCGCGGAGGGTGTGGTCGACGCGCCGGCCCTGCGAGGGGTCTCCGTCGCCGGTGGCAGCAGCGTGCGGATCGACCTCGCGAGCGTGGTGCCGCGCACCGACGAGCTCGCGCTCGAGGTCGTGGCCGCGCGTGGCCGCATCGGCGCGACCGTGCGGGACCGCATCGACCGGGTCGGCACCGACCCGCTCACCCAGGACTGGCTGCCCGGCCAGGAGGTGCCGAGCGCCGACAACGTGCTGCTCGGCCTGGCGCCCGGCAGCGGCCGACGGACCCTCACCGTCGCGAACCCCGGCACCGACGAGGTCCGGGCCCAGCTGAAGATCATCGACACCGAGTCCGTCTTCGCCCCCGACGGCGTCGACGAGATCCGGGTGCCTCCGCAGAGCGTGGTGCGGGTGCCGGTGACGGCGGTCGTCGACGAGGCGGTCGCCCAGGACGCGCTCGGGCTGACCCTCGCCGCGAGCGGGCCGGTCACGGCGTCGGTGCGCTCGATGGTCGACGGCGACCTCTCCGTCGCGACCGCGGGCACCGCGTTCGACACGGACGCGACGGTGCTCCTGCCCGAGGCGCCGGACAGCGGACGTCAGGCGGCGACGCGTCAGGTCGTGCTCGCCCAGGCCAGCACGGCGGGCAGCGTGCAGCTGGTCGCTCGGTCGGCCGACGGGAAGACCCTGAAGGAGAAGACCGTCGAGGTCGTGCCCGACCGCGGCGTGATCGTCGCGGTGCCGGCCGCCACCCGTCTGCTCACGGTGCAGCCGGCACGGACGTCGGTCGTCGGCGCCGTCCTGACCAGTGCCCCGGGCGGCACGTCCGTGCTGCCGCTGACGGTCCCGGAGGTCAACGGACTGGTCCCGCACGTGCGACCCGGCCTGCCCTGACCCGATCCCACGGGCCGCCTAGTTGTGATGCCCAGCCAGGTTGTTCAACCGGGTGATGGGTGTTTGGCCGCCGATTGCTGAGTGGGGCCGGTGGTGGTTGTACTGGTGGAGCCATCCTGCCANGTACGCCATCCGCTCCTTGACCACCCGGTCGATGACCGGACCTGGGGCGCGGGGACGTTCGGCGGCGGCTAGCTGTGATGCCCAGCCAGGTTGTTCAACCGGGTGATGGGTGTTTGGCCGCCGATTGCTGAGTGGGGCCGGTGGTGGTTGTACTGGTGGAGCCATCCTGCCAGGGCGGCTCGTCGGGCGTCCTCGGAGTTGTAGAGGCGTCGGTAGGCCCATCCGTCGGCCAGGGTGCGGTGGAAGCGTTCGATCTTGCCGTTGGTCTGCGGGCGGCGGGGCCGGGTTCGCTTGTGCTTGATGCCGAGATCGGCGCAGCTGTCGCGCCACAGGTGGGAGACGTAGGGCGAGCCGTTGTCGGATAGGACGCGTTCCACGCTGACGCCGTGTTCGGCGAACCAGGCCACGGCCCGGTAGAGCACGCCGACCGCGGTGAGGGCGGTCTCGTCGTCGTGGCACTCGGCGTAGGCCAGGCGGGTGTAGTCGTCGATGACGGTGTGCACGAAGCAGGTCCCGACCTTGGGCTGGTGGTAGGCGTTCGTGGCGCCGGTGCGCTGGCGGGTTGCCTGCCGGTTCCAGTCACCTCGCTGCCGTCCCACGTAGCGCCAGCCGCCGCCGTCGGGAACGTTGCCGAGCTTCTTCACATCGACGTGGATCAACTCGCCGGGCCGTTCGCGTTCGTAGCGGCGGGCCGGCTCGCCGGTGACCCGGTCGAGGTGGCTGAGCCGGTTCAGCCGGCACCGGGTGAGCACTGCGTGCACGGTCGAGGACGGCATGCCCAGCTTGGCCGCGATCGGCACCGGTCCCAGTCGCTGCTTCCACCGCAGGTGCACGATCTTGCGGACCACAGGTTGTGGTGTCTTGGCGTGCTGGGTGTGTCGGGCCGAGGAGCGGTCGTTCATCCCGGACGGCCCTTCAGCGCGGTAGCGCTTGGCCCACTTGTCGGCGGTGCGCCAGGAGACGTTGAAGAACTCCGCGGCGTGCGAGGTCGGCCAGCGCTCCTCGACGATCAGACGCGCTAGACGTAGCCGGTGTCGTGGGGTGAGCGCAGCGTTAGCGTGGGACATGAAGGCCTCCTTGTGGCGGAGCGGTTCCTAGACAGCTCCACTCCACACCGGGAGGCCTTCACCCATCTACAGCTACGCCGTACCCAATCGCACAACGTGCCTGGGCATCACA
>NZ_LMDV01000009.1 GCF_001425175.1 Nocardioides sp. Root1257
ACCCCGCCTGGCTACACACCTACAATCACCACCGCGGCCACACCGCACTCCGCGGCAAGTCACCCATCCAGCTCGTGACCAACCTGCGTGGACAGAACATCTAGCCCACCCAGGCGCGGCGTACGACGCCGTCCTCGTGCTCGAGGTTGATCCGGTCCTCGCGGAAGTCCATCGTCAGGATCCCGCCGGGCTCGTAGGCCCGCACCTGCCAGCCGTCGGCCTCGGCGAGAGCCGTCGCCTCCGCGAGCGGTCGGCCGGTGAGGTCCTCGACGGTGGTCACCGCTCCACTGTGCCACGCCAGCGCACGACGTAGGTGTGGTCGTCGACGACGATCCGGCGGACCGTGGCGGCATCGCGCACCTCCGGCTCGGGCAGCGCCGCCGCCTGGGTCTGGGACGTGGTGGTCGCGTCGGTCATCGCCATGGTCGTCACCTTCCTGATCGGGTGCCACCAGCCTCGACCGGTCGGCCAGGAGCCAGGTGTCACCGGACCCTGAGGTTCCTGTGACGCGGCGTACCGTGCCCGCATGGACCGCTCCAGCGCACAGCAGTGGCTCGACAGGTACGTCGCGTCCTGGCTCAGCTACGACCCCGACGCGATCGGCGCCCTCTTCTCGGACGACGTCGCCTACCGCTACCACGCGTACGACGAGCCGGTCGTCGGCCGTGACGCGGTCGTCGCGTCGTGGGTGGCGGACGGCGGCCAGGACGGGACCTCGACCAGGGACGCGCCGGGCACCTACGAGGCGTCGTACGCCCCGCTGGCGGTGGACGGCGACGTGGTCGTCGCCCAGGGCACGACGACCTACCGGAGGCGGCCCGACGGCCCCGTCCACCAGGTCTACGACAACTGCTTCGTGATGCGGTTCGACGCCGAGGGTCGCTGTCGCGAGTTCACCGAGTTCTACGTGCTGCGGCCGGGCTGAGGCGTCACCGCCCGTGCGACCATGGATCCGTGGATCGCGACGCCAGCAAGAAGCACTGCTCCTTCTGCGGTGAGCCGGGCCGCAGCGGTGAGCCGCTGGTCGGCGGCCTCGGGGCGTTCATGTGCGGGGACTGCCTCGACCACCACAAGGCCGTGGTCGATCGCGTCCGCAGCACCGGGACCGTGCCTCCGGCCCCGTGGGACACGATGTCGGACGCCGACGTCCTCGGGAAGCTGGTCCTGATCACCCAGACCGCTGCCCAGGTCGACGACTTCCTGCTCGAGTGGGTGCAGCTGGCCCGGTCCCGCAAGCTGTCCTGGGCCGAGATCGGCAAGGCCCTCGGCATCTCGCGCCAGGCCGCCTGGGAGCGGTTCGCTCGGAGCGAGTCCGGACGCACGGCCCGGTCCGACCACCGGGCGGGCACCGCCTGACCCGAGCACGACGGATCGGGGCCGGCCGCGACGCACCCCCGCGACGTCGCACGACCGGCGCCCGTTCCCCCGTCAGGCCACCTTGTCAAACGTCAGGGGTTCCTGACAACCCTCCTCAGGCAACGGATCCCGTCAGCGTCCCGATCCCCTCGACCTCCATGGTCACGACGTCGCCGGGCTCGAGCGGCGCCGGCACCTGGGCGCCCGCGCGGCCCCAGAGCTCGGCCAGGCAGCCACCGCCGCCGGTGGTCCCGGAGGCGAGCAGGTCACCAGGGAGCACGACGGAGTCGCGCGAGGCGTAGGCGATCATCTCGGCGAACGACCAGTTCATGTGCGACAGGCGGTCCTGGCCGACGAGGGCGCCGTTGACGGAGACGCGGCAGTCGAGGTCGAGCGACGGCAGCTCGTCGGCGGTCACGATCCACGGGCCGATCGAGGTGGCGAAGTCCTTGCCCTTCGCCGGCCCCAGCCCGACCTGCATCTCGCGGGACTGGAGGTCGCGCGCCGACCAGTCGTTGACGATCGTGTAGCCGAACACCGCCTCCGCGGCCTCGACCTCCGTCAGCGACGAGCCCCCGGCCCCCAGGACCACGCCGACCTCGAGCTCGAAGTCCAGCGCCCGGCAGGTCACGGGCCGCGGGATCGCGGAGCCGGGCCCGTAGAGCGCGTGCGGGTTGGTGAAGTAGAACGTGGGTGCGTCGTACCACGCCTCGGGCACGCCGCTGGCGTTGTCGACGCTGCGGCGCACGCCCTCGACGTGCGACTCGAAGGTCACGAAGTCACGCACCGACGCCGGCTTGTAGGGCAGCAGCAGGTCGGCCTCGTCGAACGCGAACGCCGTGCCCCGCTTGGCCTCTGCGCCGATCTCGAGCGCGCGCTCCAGACCCAGCGGGATCAGCTCGCCCAGTGGCATCGGCAGCAGGTAGGCCGTGTCCCCGTCGACCACGGCCGCGCCCTGGCGCAGCGTCGCGAGCCTCATGCGGGAGGCCGGGTCGCGTCGGCGATGCCCTTGTGGGACACGTGCGCGGTCAGACCGCCGTCGATCACGAGCTCGGCGCCGTTGTAGTACGCCGCGTCGTCCGACATCAGGAAGACGATCGTCGGCGCGATGTCGGCCACCTGGCCCACCCGGCCGAGCGGGATCTCGGCGAGCGCCGCGTCCTGGAACGCCGGGGAGGCGTTGGCCATCAGCGGGGTGTCGACGAGCCCGGGCATCACCGCGTTGACCCGGATGCCACGCTCCCCCAGCTCCAGCGAGGCCGAGCGGGTCAGCCCGCGCAGCGCCCACTTGCTGGCGGTGTACGCCGCGGCCGCGTGACCGGACATCGCCGCCACCGAGCAGATGTTCACGATGCTGGCGCCCGCCCCCATGAGCGGCACCAGCGCCTGGATGCCCAGCATCGGACCGGTCACGTTGATCGCGAAGGTCTGCTCCCAGGTCTCGAGGGTGACGTGCGGCAGCCGCTCGCGCGCGGCCACGCCGGCGTTGTTGACCAGCCCGTGCACTGCGCCGTACGTCGTCGCGATCCAGTCCGCCAGCTCGGCCCAGCCGTCCGCGTCGGTCACGTCGAGCGTGCGACCACCCTCGAAGGGCAGCACGTCGGTGGCGACCACGGTCGCGCCCGCGGCCCGCAGGGCGACCACCTCGGCAGCCCCCTGCCCACGCGCCGCGCCGGTGACGACGACGACCTTGCCATCGAGATTCACTGCAGACTGCCTCTCGGCTCACGGGGTTTCGAGACAGGCGCTGGCGCGCCTTCCTCAACCAGCGCGGCGGTCACACCGGCGGGGCGACGAAGAGGCCCTTGTCGGGGTCGTTGAAGGAGTCGCGCGCGATGAACTCGCTCATCGGGTCCGCGGTGCCCCACAGGTCCTGGGTCATCGGGTCGGCGATGTCGTAGACGCTCGGGTGCCACTCGTCGGTGGTGAGCCGCTCGAGCTCGGTCGTGTACTCCATCGTGTTGCCCGACGGGTCGAGGAAGTAGGTGAAGGTGTTGTTGCCGGCGTGGTGGCGGCCCGGGCCCCAGATCTTCTTGATGCCCGCGCGCATCACCCGGCCGGTGCCGTACATGTACTCGTCCAGGCCGCGCATCTCGAAGGAGACGTGGTGCACCGAGGTGTGCGGGCCGCGGGCGATCGCCAGGCTGTGGTGCCAGTCGTTGCACCGCATGAAGTGCATCATCTCGCCCATGTGCTCGCCCCAGAGCGTGTCGGAGAGCTTGAAGCCGAGGACGTTGGCGTACCAGTCGCGGGTGCGGTTGGGGTCGTTGGAGTTCATCACCGCGTGGGAGAGCCGGACCGGGATGGCCTCCTTCTCCTCGATCTCGCGGTGCTGGCGGGTCTCGACGTCCGCGGACAGCTCGACGGTGCGGCCGTCGACGTCGAAGAAGCGGAAGCCGTAGCCGCCGCCGGCGGTCTGCAGGACGCCGGGCTCGTTGACCAGCTGCACGCCCGCCGAGGCGAGCTTCTGCGCGAAGGCGTCGACCGCGGCCGCGTCGGTCATGCCGAAGGCCAGCAGGTCGAGCCGCTTCTCCTCGCTCTCGCGCAGCCGGACGATGTACTGCTCCGGCGAGCCCTCGGCGGCGAAGTAGGAGACGTTGCCGTCCTTGCCCTGCTCCGTCAGGCCCCAGGTGTCCTTGTAGAACGACCGCTGGACCTCGAAGTCCGGCACGGCCAGGTCGACGTGGCGCAGGTGGGTGATGCCGTGCTCGTTGAGGTGACTCATCTTCTTCTCTCTTTCGTGCGGGCTATCCGAGGACGGACGCGCCGCCGTCGATGACGATGTTGGTGCCGCTGATCCACGAGGACTCGTCGGAGGCGAGGAAGACCGCCGCGTTGACGACGTCCTCGGGCTGCCCGTGCCGGCCGAGCGGGATCCGATCCAGCACCACGCGGCGCATCCGCTCGGGCGGATCCGCCAGGAGCGGCGCGGTGTTGGGGGTCTCGGTCATGCCGGGGCTGATCACGTTGGCGCGGATGCCGTGCGGCCCACCCTCGACGACCAGCTGGAGGGTCAGGGCGATCACGCCGCCCTTGGCGGTCGAGTGCGCGTTCTGCGGCATGAACTCCACACCGCGCAAGGCCGCGATCGAGCCGACGTTGATGATCGAGCCGCCGCCGGACGCCTTCAGGTGCGGCCACGCGGCGCGCACCGTGTAGTAGACGAGGTCGAGCTCGTTGCGCATCGTGAAGTCCCAGTCCTCGATGCTCAGCTCGTCGAGCGGGGCGAAGCGCTGGGTGGACGCGTTGTTGTAGAGGACGTCGATGCCGTCGTACGTCGCGACCGCGGCGTCGACCCAGTCCCGGGCGGCCGTCGGGTCCCCGAGGTCGACGCCACCCATCACGGTGATCTCGCCACCCTCGGACCGGACCAGCTCCTCGGTGCGCGCGGCGCCGTCCTTGTCGAGGTCGCAGCCGACGACGCGGGCGCCCTCGGCAGCGAAGCGCCGTGCGGCCGCGACGCCCATGCCGCCACCCACGCCGGTGATCAGCGCGATCCTCCCGTCGAGCCGCCCGGTCACGAGGCAGCCGCCGTCCGGTCGAGCAGCTCGACCAGGTTGCCCTCGGGGTCGGCGACGTAGGCCATCCGCACGCCCGGCTCGGGCGACGGCCGCGGCGACATCCGGTCCGTGGCGCCGGCGGCGAGCAAGCCGTCGTACGCCGCGTCCACGTCGGGGACGTCGAAGGCCACGTGCCCGAAGCCGCGGGTGAGCGCGGCCTCGACCGGGTTCGCCGCCTGCAGCCCGGGACCGTTGCCCGTGCGGCAGAGGAGCTCGATCCGGTGCCCCTCGCTGGAGCGGAGCATCGCGCCCCGGAAGTCGACCTGGTCGAGCGCGAACTCGAACTCGATCGCCAGGTCGAGGGACGTGCAGTACCAGGCACACATGGCGTCGAGGTCGGCGACGTTGAGGCCCACGTGGTCGAGCCTCATGCGACCACCATGGTCCGCACGTTGGTGAACTCGCGGACGCCCTCGGCCGACAGCTCGCGACCGTAGCCGCTGCGACCGATGCCGCCGAAGGGCAGGCGAGGGTCGGAGGCGACCATCGCGTTGACGAAGAGCGCACCGGACCGGACCCGTCGGCCGACGGCGAGCGCGTGGTCGGCCTCGCCCCACACCGAGGCCCCCAGCCCGAACGTCGTGGCGTTGGCGAGCTCGACGGCGTGGTCGTCGTCGCGGGCCCGGGCGATCGCGGCGACCGGGCCGAAGGTCTCCTCGTCGAAGGCGGTCATGCCGGGCACGACGTCGGTGAGCACGGTCGGCTCGACGTGCCAGCCCGGACCGTCGATGGCGTGACCGCCGGTCACGAGCCGCGCACCCTGGGCCACCGACTGCTCGACCTGCCGCACGACCTGGTCGCGCAGGTCCTCACGTGCCATCGGCGAGACCTCCAGGAGGGACAGGCTGGCGATGAAGTGCTCGAGGAACTCGTCGGCGACGTCCTCGTGCACGACGAAGCGCTTGGCGCAGACGCAGCTCTGGCCGGTGTTGGTGAAGCGGGCCTTGACCGCGGTGGCGGCGGCGAGCGGCACGTCGGCGTCGGCCAGGACGACGAAGGGGTCGGACCCACCCAGCTCGAGCACGGTCTTCTTGATCGCGGCCCCCGCGATCGAGGCGATCGACGAGCCGGCGCGCTCGCTGCCGGTCAAGGTCACGGCGGCGACCCGCGGGTCCTCGACGACCCGCTTCGACACCGCCGGCACGTCCTCGGCCGCGACCACGAGCGAGCGGAACAGCCCGGCCGGGGCGCCTGCGTCGGCGAAGAGGTCCTCGATCGCGAGCGCGCAGCCCGTGACGTCGGGGCTGTGCTTGAGCAGCGCGGCGTTGCCGGCGGCGAGGGCGGCGCAGGCGAAGCGCAGCACCTGCCAGAAGGGGAAGTTCCAGGGCATCACCGCGAAGACGACGCCGACCGGCTCGTAGGACAGCCACGACCGGGACGCCGACGACTCGACCTCGTGGTCGGCCAGCCAGCCGGGCGCGAGGTCGGCGACGACCTCGCAGTTCCACGCGCACTTGTCGACCTCGCCGAGCGCCTCGGCGAGCGGCTTGCCCATCTCGGCGGTGATCAGCGCCGCGTACTCCTCGCGCCGCTCGGTCAGCAGCTTGCCGACGCCGCGCAGCAGCGTGAGCCGGTCGTCGAGCGAGGTGGCGGCCCAGACGGCCGAGGCGGCGTACGTCGCCGCCAGCGCGGCCTCGATGCCGGCCTCGTCGTGCGCGTCGTACGACGCGAGCTCCTCGCCGGTGGCCGGGTTGCGGGTCACGACCGTGGTCATGCCGATGCCTCCAGGCGCGGGCGACGGCGGGCAGGGGCCACAGCGGCCACGTTGTCTCCGGGCTCGGTCACGGTGTTGCTGATCGTGCCGATGCGCTCGATGGTCATCTCCACCACGTCGCCGACCTGGAGCGGCGGCGGGGTCAGCGACCCCGTGCGGCCCCACGACTCGGCGAGCGAGCCGGTCGAGCAGGTGCCGGAGGCGAGGACCTCGCCGGCCTTCACCCAGGACGCCCGGGACGCGTGCGAGACGAGCTGCTCGAAGGACCAGCCCATGTGGCCGGACCGGTCGGCGCCGACCTGCTCGCCGTTGACCTTCACCGTCATCTCCAGGTCGAGGAAGCCGTCCGTGTCGCGGGCGTCGTCGAGCTCGTCGGCAGTGACGACCCAGGGACCGATCGTGGTCGCGAAGTCCTTGCCCTTCGACGGGCCGAGCTTGAGCGACATCTCCTTGCCCTGGACGTCGCGGGCCGACCAGTCGTTCATCACGCAGTAGCCGCCGATGGCGGCCTTCGCCTGCTCGGGCGTCACGTCGCGCACGTCGCGGCAGACGATCGCCGCGACCTCGAGCTCGAAGTCGAGCCGCGCGGTGTCCGGCGGCATCGGGACGTCGTCGTACGCGCCGGTGACGGCGTGCGGCGCCATGAAGAGGAAGACCGGCGCGTCGTACCAGGCATCCGGCGGGCCGGGGTTGCCGTGGCCGCGCTCCATGCCGTCGACGTGCGCCTCGAAGGTGAGGAAGTCGCGCATCGCGACCGGGTAGACCGGCGGCAGCAGCACGATCTCGTCGAGGCCGAGCCCGTCGCCGCCGGCGGCGACGTCGGCCTGGGAGTCCCGCCACTCGGGCGACTCGGCGAGCAGCTCGACCAGGTCGAAGCCGACATCGAACGGGTGCACGCGGACGTGCTCACCCTGTCCGAGCACCAGCCCGACCTGCCGGACGTGCGGCTCGTCGTCATGCCGACGGAAGGTGGCGAGACGCATGAGTGGTCAGCCGATCGTCTCGTAGAACGCCCGCTCGCGGGTGGCGAGCACAGGAATCGCCTGCTCGAGCGCGAACTCCTTGAAGTGCGCCGAGGCCCAGTGCGCGTCCGCGGCCGCCTGGTCGTCGTACACCTCGAAGAGACGGAAGACGAGCGGCTCGGCCGGGTCCTGGAAGGCCTGGTAGATGCGGTTGCCGGGCTCCTCGCGCGACAGCGGGCCGAGCTTCTCGATCGCGTCGAGCACGACGCCCTCCTGACCCGGTTGGGCGGTCCAGGTGGCGCTGACGACGTACGGCATGGGTTCTCCTCGGTGCAGGGATGCGGGGCTCGACAGGGTCAGGCGTGTGACTGACGTCATCACGCTAGGCGCGGCTCCCGCGGTCGGGGAAAGAGCCGACGTCGATGGCTGGCATCAGCGCGATCGGGGTTCCGGGTGATGGCGGTCACGGGTTTCCTGTGACCGAACCCACAGGCGGTCCACCGCCCCTGAAACCAGGAGTTGACGATGCAGCACCCCTTCTCCAAGCGCAGCCGAGCGGCCCTCGCCGTGCTGGCCGCCGGCAGCCTGCTGACGCTCGCCGCCTGCAGCAGCGATGGCACCCAGTCGGCCGCCGGCTCCGACGACGGGTCGGGCTCGGGCGACACCAAGACCCTCGTCTTCTCGCCGCTGGCGCTGAAGATCCCCGCGATGCAGCAGCTGTCCGACGGCATCAAGGCCTACGGCAAGTCCCAGGGCTACGACGTCGTCGTCCAGGACCCCAACCTCGACCCGCAGAAGCAGGTCACCGACCTGCAGACCGCGATCGAGAGCGGCAAGGCCGACGCGGTCTGGGCGATCATGGTCGCCCCCGAGGCAGCTGCCTCGCTGATCTCGGTCGCCCAGGACAAGGGTGTCCCGATGGTCGTCAACGGCACCCCCGAGGCCTACGGCCTCGACGGGATGGTCCCCGGCATCACCTTCTCGACGATCGACTACGAGGCCGAGGGCGAGGCCGCCGGCACCGAGCTCGGCAACTGCATCAACGAGAAGTACGACGGCAAGGCCAAGGTGCTCTTCGAGGAGGCCGCCCCCGGCACCGCCGGCAAGGAGGAGTACGAGGGCGCGGTCAAGAAGTACCTCGCCGCGACCGCTCCCGACGCCGAGATCGTCCAGTCGATCGTGGTCAGCGACCGCCAGGCCGCGCAGACCGACGTCGGCAACGTCCTCCAGGGCAACCCCGACATCAACGCCGTCTTCGGCCAGAACGACGAGGGCGCACTCGGCACCATCGGCGCCTTCAAGGCAGCGGGCAAGGACCTGCCCTGCCTGACCGAGACCGGCGGCAACGACGAGACGCTGGCCGCCGTCAAGAGCGGTGACATCTACGCCGTGGTCGCCCTGCAGTTCCAGGACGACATGTCGCAGAACGTCGCGACGCTGACGAAGATGCTCGAGGACCCGACCGCCGAGGGTGAGCAGCTCACCACTCCGCAGAAGGTCGTCAAGGCGGGATCTTGAGCGTGTCCACCGACTCCGTGCCCACCTCGGGGGCGTCCGTGGCCGGGGCTGACAGCCCCGGCCCGGCGCCGGCCCCCTCCACCACGACCGGCCAGGACATGCCCCGGTCGGTCTCCGTCCTGGTCTTCATGCGCGACCGCGGCATCTTCGTGCTGTGGGGGCTGCTGATCGTCGCCTTCGCATTCTGGTGCTCGCCGTACTTCTTCAAGGTCGACAACGCCATCCTGATCGCCAACGCGGCGGCCCTGACCGCGCTCTTCGCGGCTGGCGTCGGCATCGGCATCATGACCGGCGTCCTCGACCTGTCGCTGCCGGGCACGGCGGCGGTGGCCAGCTGTGTCTGCGGCTGGGTCCTCACGCACGGCCACGCCACCTGGCTCGGCCTCGCCGCCGGCCTCGGCGCCGGCGTCGTGGTGGGCCTGGTCAACGGGCTGATCACCATCCGCGGCTTCAACCCGATCATCGTCACGATCGGCACGCTCTCGGTCCTCTCGGGCCTCGCGGCGGTCATCGCCGGCGGCTACACGTTCCCCGGCCTCACCCAGCTCGAGTTCATGGGCACGCACCGCTACCTCAAGGTCGGCGACTCGTTCTCCGGCATCCCGGCACCGGTGTTCATCGTGGCCGCGGTCTTCATCGTCGGCACGGTCTTCCTGACCCGCACCCGCGACGGCATCCGCCTGATGGCGGTCGGCGCCAACGCCGAGGCCGTACGACGGGCCGGCATCCACGCCGACCGCTACCGCGTGCTGGGCTTCGTCATCTCCGGCGTGCTCGGCGCGCTCGGCGGCCTGGTCGCGACTGCCAACGTCACCGAGGCGAACCCCAACGCCAGCCCGGCGATCATCTTCACCGCGCTGACGGCGGTCGCCCTCGCGGGTGTCGCCCTCACCGGCGGCCGTGGCAGCCTGCCGCGCGTCCTGGTCGGCGCCCTGATCCTCGCCACGATCAGCAACGGCCTGACGATCCGGGGCATCCAGCCCTACTGGGCCACCGTCTGCACCGGCGCCCTGCTGCTCGGCTCGCTGGCCTTCGAGCGGGTGCTCCAGACCGCCGTGTCCGAGCGACTGATGGCCGCCAACCTCTCCGTCCACCAGAAGAAGGTCTGACATGACGACGACCGGTACGCCGGCCCTCGATCTGCAGGGGATCGAGATGCACTACGGCTTCGTCCGTGCGCTCGACGGCATCGACATCCACGTGAACGCCGGCGAGGTCGTCGCCCTGCTCGGCGACAACGGTGCCGGCAAGTCGACGCTGCTCAAGGTGATGTCGGGCGCGCACCGGCCCTCGGGCGGCACCATCCGCGTGCGCGGCGAGGAGAAGTCCTTCCACGCCCCGAGCGACGCCGCCGACGCGGGCATCCAGATGGTCTACCAGGACCTGTCGCTGGTGGAGCCGCAGGACATCGCGATCAACCTGAACCTCGGCCAGGAGAAGCTGCGCCGCGGACCGCTCGGCTGGCTGGGCTTCGTCGACCGCAAGGAGATGCGCCGCAGCTCCGAGAAGGAGCTCGACCGCCTCGGCGTGCGCACGGCTCCGATGACCCGGCCGGTCGAGATGCTCTCCGGGGGTCAGCGCCAGGTCGTCGCCCTGGCCCGCAGCGCGATCCGGGTCAACGGGGAGTCGCAGGGCATCCTGCTGCTCGACGAGCCCACGGCCGCGCTCGGCTACGAGCAGACCAAGAACGTCGAGGCGCTGATCCGCCGGATGGCCGACCAGGGCATCGCGATCGTCGTCGTCACCCACGACCTGCCGCTCTGCTACGAGGTCGCCGACCGGATCGTGATCCTCAACCGGGGCAAGAAGGTCGCCGACCTGGCCGCCGCCGGCGCCGACCGCGACCACATCGTCGGCTGGATCACCGGCTCACGCCCGTCGATGTTCGAGACGGCCGGGGCATGACCCTGCACCGAGCGTACGTCGAGCGGTTCCCGCTGCTCGACGGCATCGACTCCTTCGAGCAGCTCATGTCGGACCCGGCCCTCGAGCAGCGCTTCCACGCCTTCATGCAGTGGACCGACGCCGCAGCGGCGCCGGACGTCGTCACCGAGGACACCACCGTGCCCGGTCCGCACGGGCCCGTGCCGGTGCGGCTCTACACCCCGGACCGCCGTACGACCGACCTCCCCTGCCTGGTCTGGATGCACGGCGGCGCCTTCATGATGGGCGACCTCGACATGCCCGAGGCCGACCGGACCGCGCGCGAGGTGTGCGCCCGCGCGGGTGCTCTCGTCGTCAGCGTCGACTACCGGCTCGCGGTCGGCGGTGTGCACTTCCCGGTGCCGCTCGACGACGTGGTCGCCGTCGTGCGCTGGGTCCGCGACAGCGCGGTCGACCTCGGCGTCGACCCCGACGCCATCGCGGTCGGGGGTGCCAGCGCCGGCGCCAACCTCGGGACCGCCGCGGTGCTCCGGCTGCGTGACGAGGACGGCTGGCAGCCGGCCTCGCTCGTCGCGGCGTACGGCGTCTACCACCCCGTGCTCCCGCCGGCGACCGCCGAGATCGACGAGCTCATGGCCGAGGTCCCCGCGCTGCTGGGCTTCACCGACGAGCAGACCGCCGGCTTCACCGCCAACTACCTCGGCGCGTCGCCCGAGTCGGCCGACGGTCGCTCGATGCCCGCGCTGGCCGACCTCACCGGACTGTGCCGGGTCCTCATGATCGACGCCGAGTACGACGACCTGCGCCGCTCCGAGGAGCCCTTCCACGAGGCGCTCCTCGCGGCCGGGGTCGACGTCACCCGCCACTTGATGCCGGGCCTGATGCACGGCTTCCTCAACCTGCCCGCCGAGGTCGAGCCGGTCGGCACCGCCTTCCAGCTGATCGCCGACGCCGTCCCATCTGCAAGGAGCTCCCATGTCTGAGTCGTCCCCGTCCACCGTCGACCGCGTCCTGATCGTCGGCGGCGGCATCACCGGCGGCGTGCTCGCCCTCGCGCTGCGCCAGCGCAACGTCGAGGTGGTGCTCCTCGACCTGCGCGAGTCGCTCGGGGGCGTCGGGCACGGCATCACGCTGCAGGGCAACGCGCTCAAGGCGTTCCAGGCGGTCGGCATCTACGACCAGCTCGCCGAGCGCGGCTTCGCGTTCAACCACCTGCGGCTCAAGACCGCCGACGGCCACGTGATCGCCGAGATCCCGACGCCCCCGATGGGTGGGCCCGACCTGCCCGGCACGATGGGCGCCGTCCGCGGCGACATCGCGGACATCCTGGCCGTCGAGGTCGAGAAGGCCGGCGTCGACGTACGCCTCGGCACCACGCTGACCGCCATCGACGACCACGGCGACTCCGTCACCGTGACGCTGTCGGACGGGTCGACCGAGACCGTCGACCTGCTCGTCGGCGCCGACGGCATCCGCTCCAAGGTGCGCTCGATGATCGGCATCGAGACCGAGCCGCACCACGTCGGCATGGGCATCTGGCGCACCGTCGCCCAGCGGCCGGCCGAGATGGACTGCTCGGAGATGTACTACGGCGGCCCGAAGTTCAAGGCCGGCTACACGCCCATCTCCGAGGACCTCTGCTACGCCTTCCTGCTCGAGGAGGACCTGGACCGGTCCTACCTGGGCGAAGGCCCGCGCGGCGCCGAGCTCAAGGAGCGCGGCCAGGGGTACGGCGGCATCTGGGGCCAGGTGCGCGACAGCCTCGCCGACGACGCGATCGTCAACTACCAGTGGATCGAGGCGATCTGCGTCGAGTCGCCGTGGCACCGCGGACGCACGATCATCATCGGCGACGCCGCGCACGCGTGCCCGCCGCTGATCGCGCAGGGCGCCGCGATGTGCGCCGAGGACGCGGTGATCCTGGCGGAGATGCTCACGTCCGGCGCGTCCGTCGACGAGGTGCTGCCGGCATTCATGGAGCGCCGCTTCCCTCGCGTGAAGATGGTGCTCGACAACAGCCTCACGCTCGCCGACTGGGAGATCCACCCCGAGACCGAGGGCGCCGACCCCGGCCGGATCATGGGCCAGACCCTGCACGCACTGGTGGCTCCGGCCTGATGGGTCTGCCGCTCACGAGCCAGGGCGACGCCGGCTTCGAGGAGGCCCGGGTCGACCGGATCTTCAACCGGCGGCTGACGGACCGCCGGCCGGCCGCGGTCGTGCGACCCGAGACGGAGGCGGACGTGGTGGCCGCCGTACGCCTCGCGCGCGACCGCGGCTGGCAGGTCGCCGTACGGGCCGGCGGGCACAGCTGGGCGCAGTGGTCGGTGCGCACCGACGCCCTGGTCATCGACCTGGGCGGGCTCCAGGAGATGGAGTACGACGAGGAGACGGGAATCGTCCGCGTCTCTCCCTCGACGAGGGGCGGCGCCGAGCTGGCGCCGTACCTCGCCGAGCGCGGACGGTTCTTCCTCGGTGGGCACTGCCCCACCGTCGGGGTCGGCGGATTCCTCCTCCAGGGCGGCCAGGGCTGGAACGCCCGCGGCTGGGGCTGGGCGGCGGAGTACGTCGTCGCCATCGACGTGGTGACCGCGTCGGGGGAGCTGGTGCGCGCCGACGCGACCCAGAACTCCGACCTCTTCTGGGCCGCCCGCGGCTCGGGCCCCGGCTTCCCCGGCGTGGTCACCCGCTTCCACCTGCAGACCCGGGAGCTCCCGGCACACTTCGCGCACACCGTGCAGGGCTTCCACCTCGACGACTTCGACGAGGTGATGACCTGGCTGCACGACACGCACGCGTCCATCGCCGACACCGTCGAGATCGTCGCGCTCACCAAGACCGACGTGCAGGTCTCCCCCGACCCGATCCTCCTGGTGACCGCGCTCGCGATGGTCTCCTCGGCGGACGAGTCGGACGCGGCGCTGGCGCCCTTCCGCACCAACCCGGCGCTGGACCGGGCGATCTTCGTGATCGACGACGAGCCGACCACCCCCGAGGCCGAGCGCGCCCGCCAGCTCGAGGACAACCCCGAGGGCCACCGCTGGGCCGTCGACAACGCCTGGCTCACCGGGCCCGCCGGCGACGTCGTACCGGCGATGCGGCGCGCGTACACGACGCTCCCGAACGCCCAGGCGTTCACCATCTGGTTCTCGATGGCGCCGCTGCGCGAGCTGCCCGACATGGCCTTCTCGATGCAGTCCGAGATCTACCTCGCGTCGTACGTCCTGTGGGAGTCGCCCGAGGACGACGACCGCTGCCTCGCGTGGCTCGACGGCGCGATGGCCGACCTCGAGCCGGTCACCGTCGGCCAGTACCTCGGCGACTCCGACCACACCCGTCGCCAGGTGAGGTTCATGTCCGACGACGCCTGGGACCGCCTGCAGACGGTGTACGCCGACCGCGACCCCGACCGTCTGTTCGTGGGCTACCTGGGCGACTCCGAGAACAGGAACCACTGGGAGTAAGGCGTGCACCGAGGGCCGTGTCGGCGTGATGATGGGCCGATGACGGCCTACAGCGGCACGGACGAGTTCGAGGGCGCGACCTTCGTCAGGACCAGCTTCAAGGGGGCGACCCTGCGCTTCTCCGACGTCAGCGGCGTGACGATGCGCAGCGTCGACGTCGGCGGGCTCGACATCGACAGCCACGACCTGGCGTTCGGCAGCCTCGTCGTCAACGGCGTCGACGTGGTGCCGCTCGTCGAGGCCGAGCTCAACCGGCAGTTCCCCGGCCGGGAGCTCCAGAAGGAGCGGACGCCCGAGGGCCTGCGCGCAGCCTGGGTCGCCGTGCGGTCCGCGTGGCAGGAGACGATCGCCGGGACGCCGCCGGACCTGGTGGATGCTCACGTCGAGGACGAGTGGTCCCTGGCCCAGACCCTGCGCCACCTGGTCCTCGCCACCGACGCGTGGCTCCGCGGCGCCATCCAGCGGGACCCGCAGCCCTTCCACGAGATCGGGCAGATCTTCACCGGCGCCGAGCAGATGGGCTTCGACATGTCGGTCTTCCGCGCGGAGCCGGCGCCGTACGACGAGGTCCTCGCGGTGCGTGCCGAGCGGCAGCAGCTGGTGACCGACTTCCTCGCCACCGCCACGGACGAGCTGCTCGCCGAGCAGCGCGACGACCCGTGGGGCGGCGACTGGCACCCCAGCGTCGGCGACTGCGTCCGCGTGATCCTGGAGGAGGATTGGGCGCACCTGCGCTACATCCGTCGGGACCTCGCCCTGCTGCGTTGAGGCCGATCCGGTCCGACACGACGCACTGGACTGGAGCAGCGTCCGCGTCGCCGTCATTGCGCTGACAGCCGCGGGCGCCGCGTGATTGGCTGGCCCGTCGGCCGTGGGGGTCCGACCCCGACGACCGAGAGGCCGCGGCATGCGCCGACTGCTCTGCTCCGCCCTGCTCAGCACCGCTCTGCTGACCACCGTCCTGGCCGCCGCGCCGGCGGCCACCGGCGCGACCAAGACGGTCGACCGCGGGCCGACGACGATGCTGGGCGGCGCCAAGGCAGGTCTCGCGGGCGGCCGCGACCTCGCGTACGCCGGCGGTCGCCTCTACACGCTCGACGACGCGACGGTCCGGGTGTTCGCCCCGGGTGCGTCCGGCAACACGGCCCCGCAGCGCACCATCGACCTCGACCTGCCCAGCGGCCAGCACTCGTGGTCGATCGCCGTCGGCGACGACGGCACGACGTACGTGCTGACGAGCAACGACGCCCTCACGTCGTCGACCATCCTCGTCTACGCCGCCGGCGCAAGCGGCGCCGCCGGCCACCTCTCGATCGGCAACGGCTCCCTCGGGCTGATGTCCCCCATCGACATCGCCGAGCGCGACGGCGGCTTCGCGCTCCTCGACAACGACTCCAACGCGATCTTCTTCTACGCCCAGTCGGGCATGGGCGCGCCGGTCGCGGTCGGTGGCATCGACGCCGGCTCCAGCACCCAGACCCAGATCTTCGGGCCGAGCACCATCGACACCGCTCCGGACGGCCGGCTGGTCGTCCGCGGCGCCGACTGGGTCTCGGTGTTCGCCGCGGACGCGCAGGGCGACGTGGCGCCGACGCAGTACCTCCAGGGTGACCAGACGATGATCGGGGTGCCGCTCGGCGCCGGCCTCGACACCCGTGGCGACCTCTACCTCGCCACGGTCGACGCGTACGGCGCCGACCCCGGCAACCCCCGCGTGCTGCGCTTCGACCCCGGCGCCACCGGCAACGTCGCGCCCGCGGGCGTGCTCGCCGGCGCCCGGACGGGCCTCGGTCTCCCCTACCTGGAGGTGCTGCCGTCGGGCAGCATCGCGGTCGCGAGCTTCGAGACGACGACGTACACCTTCGACGGCGCGATCCGCTTCTTCCGCCCGCTCGGTCCGTACGCCGCACCCGGCAGGCCCACGAAGCTGACCGCCAGCGGCAAGAAGGCCGCGCCCCGGCGCACGGTCACCTGGAAGCCGGCAGCGGCCGACAGCGATGTCCCGGTCACGGCGTACGCCGTCAAGGTCACCTGCCGGGGCAAGGTGAAGCTCGACAGGACCCTGCCCGCCAAGACCCGCTCGGTCACGGTGCGGCTCGGCACCTTCCGGAGGGGCGCGTGCGTCGCGACGGTCCGGGCGAGCAACGAGGTCGGCTCCGGCGCCGTAGCGAAGGCGCGGTTCGCCGTCCGGCGCTGAGCGGGCACATGGGTGCCCTCGGGTGGCTGGTCGTGGCTCCGGGTGCGCCGCCGCGTAGTGGGTACCGCCCCGTCATGAGGAAGCTGATCAGACTGGCCGCGCTCTTCGGGATCGCCAAGAAGGTCTACCAAGAGGCGCAGAGGCCCGAGAACCAGGCACGGCTGCGCGCCGCCGCCGACAAGATCAGGCAACGGCAGGCCGCGCGCCGCTGACGGACCTCGCGGGTCAGCTCGCGAGGTCGACCAGACGGGCGACGGCCTCGGCGGGCGGCGGCAGCCGGCGCAGGGCGTCGGAGATGCGTCGCGCTGCCGCGCCGTAGCCCGGCGTCGTGAGCAGGTGGGGCAGGTGCTCAGCGGCACGCCCCACCGCTCCGGGTCCGGCCTCGACCGTCAACCCGGCTCCGACCGATGCGACGTGCTCGCCGTTCACGACCTGGTCGAAGGTGAAGAGGGGTGCGACCACTTGGGGCACACCTGCCGCCAGGGCACCCATCGTCGTACCGAAGCCGCCGTGCCCGATCATCGCCGCAGCACGGGCGAGGACCGCCGACTGGGGGAACCACTGCTCGACCCGCGCGTTCGGCGGCACCGGCCCCAGGGACGCCGGATCGACCTTCCGTCCGACCGTCATCAGGATGCGTGCCTCGACGTCCGCGAGGGCGTCCAACGCCTCGCGGAACGCCCCGGCGAACGGCGGCAGCGAGCCGGTGACCGAGCCGAACGTGACGTAGACCAGTGGACCCTCGACGCCCCGCCAGTCGGGCAGGGGAACGCTGTCGGCGCCCACCGGGGGCTCGTGGAACCGGACGAACCCGGCGGCCTCGGGTCCCACCTGGTCGAGGACCTCGGGCACGAGGCTGAAGACCGGCTCGGCGGCCAGCGCCGCGACCAGCTGACCGCTGGACAGGCCGGCCAGGCCGCCCAGGTCCGCCAACGGCTCACCGATGAGCTCGGTGAACCGGGCAGCGACCTCGTGCATGCCGATGCAGACGTGCACGTGCGGCACGCCGGCCCTCTCGGCCGCAGCCAGCGAGGCGAGCTCGGCGGTCTCGCGGACCACCACGTCCGGGCGCCAGCGCTCGACGGTCTCGCGGAGCGCGGGCAGCGCCGCCTGCGCGTCGACCCGCGCGAACACGTCGCGGACCACCAGCTCGTTGGCCTCGTCGAACGTCACGGTCGGCAGCCGGGCCATGATCGGGCCCACCAGCTCGGGAGGTGCGTCCGCGAACGGCTCGTGGGCGAACCCAGCCGCGGCCACGGCGGCCGCGAAAGATGCCGGAGCAGCGACCCGCACGTCGTGGCCGGCCGCCGCGCACGCCCGCAGGAACGGCACGATCGGCCCGAAGTGACCGTCGTTGGCCGTCGTGGCGCCCAGCACCCGCACCTCCCGAGGGTCCCACCGCGCCCACCTCCGGGCAACGCCGCGACCCGTACGCGACTGCCGTGACCCGACGGTGCGTGGTGGGTGGCGTCCTCAGCGGTCGTCGGGCGTGGGGTCCACGCGCTCGAGCAGGTCGGTCAGGTGGAGGCGCAGCCGCTCGCGGTGCTCGGTCTCGACCTGCTCCAGGCGGGCGATCTCGTCGTCGAGCTGCTGGCGACGTGCCGACGTCTCCTCCCGCATCCGGTACGCCTCGACGCGCGCGGCGTTCGTCTCCTGCGCGGCCTCCTCGCGCGCCGTGGACACGAGGCCCTCCGCCTCCTCGCGCGCAGCCCGCACGAGCCGCGCGGCCTCGGCGCGCGCGTCGGTCAGCAGGCCCTCGACCTCGACCCTGGCCTCGGCCCGCCACCGGTCGGTCTCGCGGGCGGTCATCTCGAGCAGACGAGCCGCTGCGGGTGAGGGGTCGGCGACGTCGTCCGGACCCGTGCGCGGCGCCGGTGGGTGCGCCGCATCGTGGCCGCTCGCCTCGCCCGGCCTGTCTGCGCTGATGCTCATGGACTTCTCTCCAGGTTGGATGGCCCCCGCCGCGATGGAACGTTCTGCTGATCAAGAGTGCCTGTGGCGCCCCGATTCCCGAGAATCGGCGGTGTCGAACCCATGGCGCATGATCCACAGCACCGCCTGGCTGCGGCTGTGGACGCCGATCTTGGCGTAGGCGCTCCGGACGTTGGTCTTGACCGTGTTGACGCTGAGCCGGTGCCGGTCCGCGATGTCCTCGTTGCTGAGCCCCCGCGCGATCAGCGACAGGGTGTCGGACTCCCGGTCGTTGAGCCCGGCGCTGATCCCGAGCCGCGGCGCTCGCCGGGCGCTGGGGCACGCGCACATGACCGAGCCCGCGCCGGTGCCGCCCAGCCGCCTCCTCGTCGTCGCCGCGTCGAGGGCCGCGAGCAGCTCCTCCTCGCGGATGCTCAGGAGGAGGCAGCCGTCGGCCCCCTGCGCGAGGGCGTCGTTGAGCAGGTCGGGCCTGTGGTCGCGCCCCATCGCGATCACCACCGACGTCGAGTGGTTGACCAGCCGGTCGAAGACGGTCCGGTCGCCTCCCGCAAGGCCGGCGACGTCGTAGAGCACGACGTCGGGGTCGGCCTCGACCGCCTCCGACCGCACCAGCTCGACGCGCGAGCGGTGGCGGTCGAGCAGGGACGTGAGGCCCGCGACGACGACGTCGTGCGGGCTGATCAGCGCGACGCGGGCTGGAGGCACGGCCATCCCGGGAGTCTGCGCCTGCCTCGACCCGTCCGCAACAGCTGACCGCGCCCGGCGCCTACGATCCGGGGATGAGCGAGCCGCCCGAGGTCACCCCGGACGGCCGGTTCATCGTGGTCGACGGCCGGCGGTGGCGCGCCACGGACCCGGCGATCCCGGAGGAGCGGCGGGCGGAGCTGACGCGGGTCCTGATGGCCTGGCGCCGCGACGTACGGCGCACGCGAGGCACCGACGACGAGCCGCGATCGCGCGCGGGCGTCCAGGCCGCGAAGGTCGCGCTCGGCGAGCGGGGCACGCCGTGGTGGGAGCAGTCCGACGACGAGCGCCGAGCCCGGTGGAGCGCCGACGTGCGGGTGCCGCCCGGGTCCTGACGGATGCGGGGCTGAACGCCCCTCCCGGCGGGTACGGCAGGGGTATGCGCATCTTCTTCACCGGCGGCAGCGGCAAGGCCGGCAAGCACGTCGCCCCCTACCTCGCCGCCCTGGGCCACCAGGTGACCAACGCCGACCTCGTCCCGCTCCGGCACGCCGACATCGCCGACCTCCGCGTCGACCTCACGGACGCCGGCGAGACCTACTCGGCGCTCGCCGGCCTGGCGACCATGGACGAGCTGGACCTGCCCGAGAAGCCGTCGTACGACGCCGTGGTGCACTTCGCCGCCGTGCCCGCGATCCTGCTGCGCTCGGACGCCACGACGTACGCGACCAACGTGCTCAGCACCTACAACGTCCTCGAGGCGGCGACGCGGCTGGGCGTGCGCAAGGTCGTCTTCGCGTCGTCGGAGACGACGTACGGCGTCTGCTTCGCGCAGGGCGAGCGTCGCCCCCTCTACGTCCCGGTCGACGAGGAGCACCCGACCGTCCCCGAGGACTCCTACGCGATGTCCAAGGTTGCCAGCGAGGTGACGGCGCGCTCCTTCCACGCCCGCACCGGGGCCGACATCTATGGGCTCCGGATCAACAACGTCATCGAGCCGCACGAGTACGCCGAGCTCTTCCCACCGTTCCTCGACGACCCGTCGCTGAGGCGGCGCAACATCTTCGCCTACATCGACACCCGCGACCTGGGCCAGATGGTGCAGCGCTGCCTCGAGACCGACGGCCTGGGCTACCAGGCCTTCAACGTCGCCAACGCGGACATGTCCGTCGCCGCCACGACCCAGGAGATTGGCGACCGCTTCTACGCCGGCGTCGAGGTGCGCAAGGAGATGGGCCGCGACGAGACCTTCTACTCGATCGACAAGGCCCGC
Organism: Nocardioides sp. Root1257; assembly: GCF_001425175.1. GTDB lineage: Bacteria > Actinomycetota > Actinomycetes > Propionibacteriales > Nocardioidaceae > Nocardioides. Next base: position 20,545 of record NZ_LMDV01000009.1, read on the forward strand.
GACCTGCTCGGATTCGCTCCCGAGCACTCCTGGCGCGATGTGCTCTCGGACCAGCGCGCCTAGCGCACCTAGCGCATGCTGTCGCGGAAGAGCTCGAGGAGCCGGTAGGCCGAGCCGGTCTCCGCACCCAGGCCCTCGGCGAACGAGCGCCGCGTGAAGTCGGTGTAGCCGGTGATCCCCTGCACGTCGTGGTCGCCCAGGTTGCGGAACCCCATCGACCACTCCGGGAAGGCGCGCGCCTCGACCTGCTCACGCAGGAGCACGAGGATCCCCGTGTGCCGCGGGTCGGCCTCGATCGAGGAGAAGACCGACTCGACGGCCTCCTCGGGCCCTTCCAGCGTCTGGATGACGTTGCCGCCGCTGTAGAGCAGCATCCCGGTCAGCCCGCGCTCGTCGTTCCTCGGCCGGATCGAGGTGAGCAGCTCGACGAGGTCCGAGACCCCAAGGACCTCGGTCGTGGAGCTGACGTAGGTGAGGGAGAGCACGAGGGGCCACCTCCGAGTTCGGGGCACTGAGCCGCCGAGATTACGTGAGCAGGCGCGTCGGCGCCCCGTCGAGGACCTGTGGGGCACACTGGCCGGGTGCTGGACGACGCGAGCGACTGGCTGCTGACCCAGCGCGAGCGCGGCAACAGCGCGACCCGCCTCGACGACCTGCACCCCGGGGACGAGGCGTGGTCCGAGGGCAACCTGGTCCGGCCGCTGGTGCACGGGGCGACGTACTTCGCCGAGCTCTACGAGCGGATCGAGGCGACGCAGCCGGGCGACCTGGTGCTCTTCACCGACTGGCAGGGCGACGGCGACGAGCGTCTGACCGGCGAGCCGGGCAGCGAGGTGGTCGACGTCCTCGGCCGCGCCGACGAGCGCGGCGTCGACGTACGCGGCCTGGTCTGGCGCTCGCACAGCAGCGCCATCGGCTTCAGCTCCGACGAGAACCTCCGCCTCGGCCGCTCCCTGCAGAAGCGCGGCGTCGAGGCGATCCTGGACATGCGCGTGCGCACGGGCGGGTCGCACCACCAGAAGTTCGTCGTGATCCGGCACCGCGACGACCCCAGCCGCGACATCGCGTACGTCGGCGGCATCGACCTCTGCCACTCACGTCGCGACGACCGCGACCACGGCGGCGACCCGCAGGCGCTCGAGGACATGGGCGGGGAGTACGGCGCGACCGCGCCGTGGCACGACCTCCAGGCCGCGATCACCGGACCCGCGGTGCACGACGTCGAGACCGTCTTCCGCGAGCGGTGGGAGGACCCGACCACCCTCTCCCGCAGCCCCGTCATCCTGCTGCGCGACCGGCTGCGCGGCCTCGACACCACCCCCGACCCGCTCCCCGAGCAGCAGCCCCCGCCTCCGCCTGTCGAGGGCGGGACCCACACGGTCCAGCTGCTCCGTACCTATCCCGACCTCCGCCAGGGCCGCGACTACAGCTTCGCGCGCGGCGGCGAGCGCAGCGTGGCCCGCGGCTACACCAAGGCGGTCGCGCGGGCCCGACGGCTGATCTACGTCGAGGACCAGTACCTCTGGGGTAACCACATCGGCAACGTCTTCAGCGACGCGCTGCGCGAACACCCCGACCTGTACGTCGTCGCCGTGGTCCCCCTGCACCCCGACGTCGAGGGCTTCAGCCGCACCGCCCAGCTCGTCGGCCGACGCCGCGCGATGCTCGACATGATGCGCGCGTCCCCGGACCGCGTCGCGGTCTACGGGATCGAGAACCACGCGAGCACGCCGATCTACGTCCACGCCAAGACCTGCCTGATCGACGATACCTGGGCGAGCATCGGCTCCGACAACTTCAACCGCCGCTCGTGGACCCACGACTCCGAGCTCTCGGCGGTCGTCCTCGACACCGCCGGCGACTACGCGCGCACGCTCCGCCTCACGCTCGCCGCCGAGCACCTCGACCGCGGCCCCGACGACCCCATGGAGGACTGCATCGAGCCCGCCGGCATCTTCAACGCCTACGCCGACTGCGCCGCCGCCCTCGACTCCTGGCACGCGGGTGGCCAGCAGGGACCCCGCCCGCCCGGCCGCCTGCGCCGGCTCTCGCCTCCCGACGTCGGCCCGCTCACGCGCCTCCTCGCCCGGCCGTTCTACCAGCTCGTCCACGACCCCGACGGGCGGCCGACGCCGCTGCGGCGGGCCGACGGCTTCTGAGTGGTCCGCGTCTGGCGCGCGCGGGCTCGGGACGTCATACGAAACGTGACCCAGAGGGCTCGATTCGTATGACGTCCTGCGAAGCGCGGCCGCGAGTCAGCCGGCTGCCAGCTCGACCGCTAGCTCGTCGAGCCGCTCGAACAGCCAGCGGTGCGCGGGGTCGGAGAGTCGGTCGGGGGCGAACCAGTAGCCCTCGGCGAGGACGACCTCGTCGAAGGGTGGTTCGACGACCACGAGCGGCCCCTCGGGGCGGGCGTGGAGCCGCGCGAGCTTCTCGGGGACCATCGCCACCAGGTCGGTGCCGGCGATCACGAACGGCAGCGGCAGGAAGCCGGAGACCTGCAGGGCGATGTGGCGGTCGACGCCGATCTCCCCGAAGACCCGGTCGACGGGTGTGAGGACGCCGGGCCCGAAGCTCGGGACCGCGTGCGGGAGCTCGGCGAGGTCCTCGACGGTGAGCCGGCCGTCGCGCAGGCGCGAGTTGTGGCGGTCCGCGATCAGCACCATCCGGTCCTTCCACAGCGGCCGCGAGTCACCCTGGAAGCCGAACCCGAGCGGCGCGACGAGCGCGTCGATCTCGAGCAGCACGCGCTCCGACGTACGCGACTCGGGGCCGAGGTTCTCGATCGTGAGGCGCACGCCGGGGGCGGTGGTGCGAAGCAGGCGGACCAGCGGCTCGTGCAGCACGGCGATCGCGTAGTCGCTCATCGCCATCCGGAAGACCCGGTTGCTGGTGGCGGGGTCGAACTCGTCCTCGAGGTGCAGGGCCCGTCCCAGGAGGCGTACGGCGTGCTGCACCTCGGGCAGCAGGTCGCGTGCGAAGGGGGTGAGCTCGTAGTCGCGGCCGGCGCGGACCAGGAGCTCGTCGTCGAAGCGGCGACGCAGGCGCGCGAGCGAGGCGCTCATCGCCGGCTGGCTGAGCTCGAGGCGCTGGCCGGCCCGGGTCACGTTGCCCTCCTCGAGGAGGACCTTGAGGGAGAGGAGCAGGTTGAGATCGGTGCCGCCGAGCGTCATGTCACTCTCCTCTCATGTCGTGGGCAATGGTGGTTTCGAGACGGGCTTGGCGGCCCTCCTCAACCACCGGGCGGATCTGTGGCGGTGGTCACTCTGCCACTAGAGTCTGTGGGGTGAGGGAGCGGTTGCGGGAGGTTGATGCCAACCTGTTGCTTTCGCTCCACGCGCTGCTGGAGGAGCGCAACCTCACCCACGCCGGTGAGCGGATGACGATGAGCCAGCCAGCGATGAGCGGGGCGCTGGCGCGGCTCCGCAAGCACTTCGACGACGAGCTGCTCGTGCGCGTCGGGCGCGGCTTCGAGCTGTCGCCGCTGGCCGAGCAGCTGCGACCGGAGGTCGCCGAGGCGATCGAGGCGGCCGAGGCGCTGCTGGGCAACCAGCGGGAGTTCGACCCGGCGTCCAGCAACCGACGCTTCGCGGTGAGCATGTCGGAGTACGCCATGACCGTGCTCGCCGAGCCGCTGACCCGGCTGGTCGCCGAGCAGGCACCTCGATGCTCGGTCGCGCTCGACACGCTGGACGTGGGACCCAGCCAGTTCGAGACCCAGCTGATGCGGCGCGACCTGATCATCGGGCCGCTCGGCTTCGAGTTCCCGGGGCGCAAGCAGCCCGTCTTCACCGACCACCTGGTCTGCGTGGTCGCCCGCGACAACGACCGCCTCGTGGACGGCGCGCTCGGCCTCGACGACCTGCGCGAGATGCCGCACGCCGTGGCGGAGTTCGGCGCGGCCGGCGAGAAGAAGCGGCCGCTCGAGGTCGAGATGGAGAAACGCGGCATCGTCGACCGCCGGGTGCTGGTGCAGGTGACGAGCCTGCTGACGCTGCCGTTCGCGGTCAGCGGCACGGAGATGTGCGCGTTCGTGCCGGCCCGGCTGGCGCGGCGCTGCCTCGACATCCTCGACCTCGAGATCGCGGCCACCGACCTCGACTCCGTGCAGATCACCGAGGCCGCCCACTGGCACCTGCGGCGCGAGAACGAGCCGGCGGTCGTCTGGCTGCGGCGCCTGCTCTACGACGTCGCCGTCTCCGTCGAGGACGAGCTCGCCACCACCTGAGTCAGCGGCCGGACGGGCAGCCCGACCCGGCTCGCGGTGAAGCCGAGCACCGAGGCGGTGGCCATCACCAGCGCGGGCACGAGCGCCGAGTCCTCGCCGCCGAGCCCGACCAACGGCGAGACGACCGCGCCGAGGGCGAACTGGCTGAACCCCAGCACGGCGCTGCCGGACCCGGCCACCTCGCGCACCTCGGACATCGCGAGCGCCGCGGCGTTGCCCATGATCGCGCCGTTGGCGGTCACGGCCAGGAAGACCGGCACCGGGTAGGTCCACCCGGGCGCACCGGCGAGCGCCAGCACGACGAAGCCGAGGCAGGCCAGCACCTGCACGGTGATCGCGCCGCGGACCAGGTCGCGCGGCGTGATCCGGTCGACGAGGCGGCTGGTCACCCAGCCGGCCCCGATGAGGCCGACGGCGTTGATGCCGAACGCGACGCCGTACCCGATCTCGGAGAGGCCGACGACCGACTGGTAGAGGAACGGCGACGCCGAGATGTAGGCCATCATCACCGCGAAGGACAGCGCGAAGACCGCCACCGGTCCGCGGTAGGCGCCGCGGCCGGTGACGGTCCGCAGCCCGGCCAGCCAGGAGGTCGAGCCCTGGCTGCGGGTCTTCGGCGGGTGCGTCTCCTCGACGACGAGGAGCACGCCCACGAGCATCAGGCCGCAGAGGATCGCGACGGTCCAGAGCATCCCGCGCCAGCCGACCGGGCCGGCCAGCAGGCCTCCGACCAGCGGTGCCAGCACCGGCGCGACGCCGCCGACCGTGAGCATCAGGGTGAACGCCTTCGCCGCCGCAGCCCCGGTCACGACGTCGGCGATCACGGCCCGCCCGATCACCATCCCGCCGGCGCCGGCGAAGCCCTGGACGAGACGGGCCGCGACCAGCACGCCGAGGTTCGGGGCGAGCGCGCAGGCGACCGCGGCGACGACGCAGACCGCGGCGCTCGCCACCAACGGCGTACGCCGGCCGAAGCGGTCCGAGAGCGGTCCCATCACCAGCTGGCCGAGGGCCATGCCGACCAGGAACGTCGTGAGAGTGAGCTGGATGCCGCTCGCGTCCGCGCCCAGGTCGTCGCCCATCGCCGGGAAGCCGGGCAGGTAGAGGTCGGTCGCGACCGGCGCGACCGCGGCCAGCGACGCCAGCACGAGGAGCAGCGGCCAGCGGATCGAGGTGGCTGGCACGCCGCCGAGTCAAACAGCCCGCGGCGCGCGCCGGAACGCCGTCGTCGCGATGCCAAGGATCGGCCCTGGTGATGGCTTCGGACCTTGTGGCGGGCGTCACCGTCAGGCTGACTTGCTGCCATGACATGGGAAGACGGGACGTCGTACCTGGAGGAGCTGGCGCCGGGCGTGTACGCGTTCGTGCAGCCGGCCGGGGGTTGGATGGTCAACAACTGCGGCGTGATCACGGACGCGTCGGGTGACGCGGTGCTCGTGGACACGACCTCGACCGAGAAGCGCAACCGCGCGCTGCTCGCCGAGGTGCAGCACGTGTCGGCCGGCGGTCCACGGATCGCGGTGAACACGCACTCGCACCCCGACCACACCTACGGCAACGGCTTCCTGCCGTCGACGACCACGATCATCGGCCACCACCTGTGCCGCGAGGGCGTGCTGCGCGCCGGTCTCGCCGCGACGCAGGAGCTGCCGGCCGACTACGGCGACCTGGTCGTCCGGCCGCCGGACGTCACCATCGACAGCGACATCACGCTGCACCTCGGCGAGTTCCCGGTCGAGCTGCAGATCATGGGACCCGCGCACTCGACCAACGACGTGGGCGTCTGGCTGCCCGAGCAGAAGGTGATGTTCGCGGGCGACCTGGCCTTCTCCGGCGGCCACCCGATCTTCCTCGAGGGCTCGATGATCGGCTTCCGCGAGGCCACCCGGCGGATGCGCGCGCTCGAGCCGGCGGCACTGCTGCCCGGCCACGGCCCCGCCTGTCACGGCGACGAGGTCGGCCGCGTGCTGGATGCGCTCGAGGGGTACGTCGGCTGGATCGAGGAGCTCGCGCTCACGTCGTACGCCGCCGGACTGACGCCGCTCGAGGCGGCCCAGAAGGCCGTCGCGGACAGCCCCTACCGCGAGTGGGAGGAGGGCGAGCGCGTGGTCTGCAACCTGCACCGCGCGTACGTCGAGCTCACCGACTACGAGCCGTCCGTCCGCCTCAACATCCCGAGCCTGTGGCCGGAGATGGTCGCGCTCAACGGCGGGCCGATCGTCAGCCACGCATGACCCCGCTCCTCTCCGGCTTCAACCCCGACCCGAGCATCGTGCGCGTCGACGACGCCTACTACCTGGTGACGTCGACCTTCGAGTACCTGCCGGGCCTCCCCGTCTACCGCAGCGCCGACCTGCTGTCGTGGGAGCTCGTCGGCCACGTCATCACCCGGCCGGAGCAGGCGGGGCTGGACGACGTGCCGACGCCAGGAGGCGTGTGGGCGCCGACGATCCGGCACCGCGACGGCATCTACTACGTGACCGTCACGATCATGATGGGCGGCCGCGGCTGCGTGGTCTACACGGCCACCGACCCGGCCGGGCCGTGGAGCGACGGCGTGCAGGTCCCGGCGGTGACCGGCATCGACCCGGACCTGGCCTGGGACGAGAACGGCACGGCGTACGTCACGTTCGCGGACTTCCCGCGCGAGCTGCAGCAGGTGCGTGTCGACCTGGCGACCGGCGAGGCGCTCGGCCCGGCTCGGCCGGTCTGGAAGGGCAGCGGGCTCTACGCGCCCGAGGGTCCGCACCTCTACCGGCGTGGTGAGTGGTGGTACCTGCTCGCCGCGGAGGGCGGGACCGACCGCGGCCACGTCGTGACGATCGCGCGCAGCGCGTCGCCGGACGGGCCGTTCGAGAGCAGCCCGCACAATCCCGTGATCAGCGCGCGCAGCACCGGGTCGCCCGTGCAGAACGTCGGCCACGCCGACCTCGTCAGCACCGACGACGGCGACGCGATGGTGCTGCTCGGCGTACGACCGGTCGGGCTCGCGCAGGCCTTCTCGCCGCTGGGTCGGGAGACGTTCCTGGCCTCGGTGTCGTGGACCGAGGGGTGGCCGATCGCGACCCTGCGCGACGTGCCCGGGTCGGACCCCGGTGTCGACTGGATCTCCGTGCGTCGTACGCCGTCAGCGGTCGGCGTCCCCGTGGGCGGTCGCGTCACGATCACCGGCGACGGACGGGGCATGGACGACCCGAGGCCGTGGTTCGTCGGACGCCGGCAGGCCCACCTCGGCGCGACGTTCTCCGCCGTCGTGGACGCCTCTGCCGGCACCGGAGGCGTGGCCGCCCGCCACGACGAGACGCACTTCCTCACCGTGTCCGCGTCCGGCGGGACGGTCACCGCGACGGCGGCTCTCGCCGGCTTCTCGCGCACCTGGACCGCCGATGTCGGCCCGGGCGAGCTGCGGCTCGGCCTGGACCTGGAGCGCGCGTCGCGCGACTTCCGCGACGGCGACGTCGGTGCCGGCACGATCCGCTTCTGGGCCGCCGTCGACGGTGAGCGGCGGGTGCTCGCCGAGGTCGACGGCCGCTACTGGAGCTTCGAGGTCGCCAAGTCCTTCACGGGTCGCGTGCTCGGCGTCTTCGCCGAGGCCGGGACCGTCGACTTCAGCGAGATCGAGTACGTCGGCCGCGACTGACGCCGCCGTGGTGGCACGGTGGCAGAGTTGACCGCGTGACAGTCATCGGTGGGCCCGGCGTCGAGCTCGACGACGAGGAGGTCGCGGCGTTCGTACGTCGGGAGCTGGAGGGGCTCGACGTCGACGGCAAGCGCGTCTGCCTGGTCGTGCCCGACGCCACCCGCAGCTGCCCGCTCCCCCTGCTGGTGCGCGAGCTCCACGCGGCGCTCGTCGACCGGGTCGCCGGGCTGACCGCGGTGGTGGCGCTCGGCACCCACGCCGCGATGACGGACGAGCAGCTGGACGCCCACCTCGGCGCGCCGTACCCGGGCCTGGTCGTGGTGAACCACGAGTGGTGGGAGCCGGGGACGTTCGTGTCGCTGGGAACCATCTCGTCGGAGCGGGTGAAGCAGCTGTCCGAGGGACGCCTCGAGCAGGCCGTCGACGTGCGGATCAACCGCCACGTCACCGAGAGCGACGTGGTGATCCTCGTCGGGCCGGTCTTCCCGCACGAGGTGGTCGGCTTCTCCGGCGGCAACAAGTACCTCTTCCCCGGGGTCGCCGGGCCCGAGGTCATCGACCTCTCCCACTGGCTGGGGGCCCTGATCTCCAGCGCCGACATCATCGGCACCCGCGGCACCACCCCGGTGCGGGCCCTCATCGACGAGGCTGCGGCACTGGTTCCCGCCCGACGGCTGGCCCTCTGATGCCTGGTCGTCACGTCCGGCACCGGCACGGTGCAAGCGATGTCGTTCGGGGAGCCCCGGCAGGCGTGGGCCGAGTGCGCCGAGATCTCCGCGCAGGTGCACGTCCGACACCTCGAGCGGCCGGTGCGCCGCGTGGTCTCCCTCGTGCCCGAGAAGTACGACGACATGTGGACTGCCGCCAAGGGCTTCTACAAGGTCGAGCCGGTCGTCGCCGACGGCGGGGAGGTCGTCCTCTACGCGCCGCACATCACCCGGATCTCCGCGATGCACCCCGAGATCGAGGAGATCGGCTACCACTGCCGTGACTACTTCACCGCGGAGTGGGACCGCTTCTCCCACCTGCACTGGGGGGTGCTCGCACACTCCACCCACCTGCGCGGCGCCGGCAGCTACGACGCCGAGCACGGCGAGCGGCTGCGCGTCACGGTCACCCTGGCGACCGGGATCCCCGAGGACGTCGTACGCGCGGCGAACCTGGGCTACCTGGATCCCGCCGACCTCGACGTCGCGACCGAGGAGGCCGATCCGGACACGCTGGTGGTGCCCGACGCGGGCGAGGTGCTCTTCCGGCTGCAGGCAGGATGAGGGCGTGCCGGCCCTGCAGCTCCACCCCGACCGTCTGCTGCCGTCGGACCCCGCGACGAGGGTGATCGCGCGCCAGCTGTACGACGTGGTGCGCCAGCTGCCGATCCTCTCGCCGCACGGCCACGTCGAGGCGAGCCTGCTGCTCGACGACGAGGCGTTCCGCGATCCCGCGAGCCTGCTGATCACCCCCGACCACTACGTGAAACGGCTGCTGCACGCCAACGGCGTCGGCCTGGAGCGGCTCGGGGTCGGCGTCGCCGAGCCCACCGAGGACGAGTCGCGCGCGATCTGGCGGACCCTGTGCGCCCACTGGCCAGTCTTCCGCGGGACCCCAGTGGCCTACTGGTTCGAGTCCGAGCTGGCCGAGATCTTCGGGGTGTCGGAGCGGCCGAGCGAGGCCTCCGCCGACACCCTCTACGACCAGGTCGCCGCCTGCCTGGAGCAGCCGGAGTTCCGCCCGCGCGCGCTCTTCGACCGGTTCGGCATCGAGGTGCTGGCCACCACCGACGACCCCGCCGACGACCTCGCCGCGCACGCGAGCCTGGCCGCGGACCCGACGTTCCACGGACGGGTGCTGCCGACCTTCCGGCCGGATCGCTACCTCGAGCCGGGGCGTCCCGGCTGGCGTGCCGCCGTCGAGAGCATCGCCGACGAGCCCACCAGCTGTGCCGGCTTCATCGCGGCCCTGGCGCAGCGCCGTGCGTTCTTCGTCGACCAGGGCGGCACGTCCGCCGACCACAGCCACGTCGACCTGGGCTCCGAGCCGCTGAGCGACGCGGAGGCGGAGCGGATCCACCGCGCGGCGTACGACGGCAGGGCGACGGCGGACGACGCGACGGCGTACCGACGCCACCTGCTCTTCGAGATGGCCCGGATGTCCACCGAGGACGGCCTGGTGATGACGCTGCACCCCGGCATCCGGCGCAACCACCACCGGCCGACGCTCGAGCGGTTCGGGCCCGACCAGGGCCACGACCTGCCGCTCGCGATGGAGTACACCGATGCGCTGCGGCCGATCCTCGAGCGCTTCGGCCTGCACCCCGACCTGCACCTGGTCCTCTTCACCGTCGACGAGACCGTCTTCTCCCGCGAGATCGCGCCGCTGGCCGGCTTCTACCCGAGCGTGTACGTCGGGGCGCCGTGGTGGTTCCTCGACGCCCCCGACGCGATCCGGCGCTGGCGGTCGGCGGTGACGGAGACGGTCGGTTTCAGCAAGCTCTCGGGATTCGTCGACGACACCCGCGCCTTCTGCTCCATCCCCGCTCGCCACGACATGGCGCGCCGTCTCGACGCCGGCTACCTCGCGCAGCTGGTGGTCGAGCACCGGCTGGCGGAGGACGAGGCGCACGAGGCGATCCGCGACCTGGTGGACAGCCCGCGCCGGGTCTTCAAGCTGTGATGCCCGAGGCCGTGAGGCCGGTCCGCGTCGTGCACCTCGGGCTCGGCGCCTTCTCCCGCTCCCACCAGGCCTGGTACACCGACCGAGCGCCCGACGCTGCCGAGTGGGGCATCGCGGCCTTCACCGGTCGGAGCGCGGCTCTGGCCGAGACGCTGCGGGCCCAGGGCTGCGCCTACACGCTGGTCACGCAGCACCCGGCCGGCCCGACCTTCGAGCGGATCGGCAGCCTGTCCGCGGTGCACGCGGCCGCGGAGGAGGACGCCTGGCTCGACTACCTCGCGCGCCCCGAGGTCTCGGTCGTCACGATCACCGTGACCGAGGTGGGCTACCACGCCGGCCCTGCCGGTGCACCCGCTCGTCTGGTGGCCGGCCTCGCGGCACGACGGGCCGCCGGAGCAGGCCCGATCTCGCTGGTCCCCTGCGACAACCTGCCCGACAACGGCTCGGTGCTGCGTTCGGCGGTCCTGTCGCTCGCCGACCCGGGGCTGACCGGCTGGATCGAGGACCACGTCGCCTTCGTGACGTCGATGGTGGACCGGATCACCCCGGCGACGACCGACGCCGACCGGGCCCTGGTGCTCGAGGCGACGGGCTTCGACGACCACGCCCCGGTCGTCACGGAGCCCTACTCCGAGTGGGTGCTGAGCGGCGCGTTCCCGGCGGGCCGCCCGGACTGGGACGCGACGTTCGTGGACGACGTCGCGCCGTACGAGCGGCGCAAGCTGTGGCTGCTCAACGGCGCCCACTCACTGCTGGCGTACGCCGGGCTCGCACGCGGCCACGAGACGGTCGAGCAGGCGATCGCGGACCCCGTCCTGCGCGGCTGGGTGGAGGAGTGGTGGGACGAGGCGTCGCGGCGACTCCCGCAGGACCCTGCGGACACGCGTGCCTACCGGTCGGCGCTGCTGGAGCGCTTCACCAACCCCGCGATCCGGCACCTGCTCGCACAGATCGCGCTGGATGGCCCGCAGAAGATCCCGGCCCGGATCCTGCCCAGCCTGCGTGCGGAGCGGGCCGAGGGTCGGGTGCCGACCGGCTCGACCCGCGTGCTCGCGGCGTGGGTCCTGCACGTCGCGGGCGACGACCCGGTCGAGGACGTCGTGGACCGGGTGATCGCCCAGGTCGCGCCGGACCTGTCCGGCGACCGGGAGCTGCGTCGCGAGGTCGTGCGGCTCGCCGGCACCATCGAGGCGTGACGTCGTCCGGGTCGTCCCGGCATCCAACCGGCCGGGGCCTGTCAGCCGACCGCCGCACGACGCGCCGGTGGTCGGCGGCGTGTCGTGCGGGTCCCGGCTGACAGGTCTGCGGGTTTCGGCGGCCAGCCGGTGAAACCCGCACACCGGCGCACGCGTGTCGGCACACCCCGACCACCGTCCTCAGAACGTGTGGGTGCCCGGCCCCTTCTCGTACGTCGTGCCGTCGGGGAGGACCACGTCGGCGGTGCACCCCGGCGGGACGGTGACGCTGAGGGCGAAGGTGCGGCCCTGCTGCCAGGCGACGGCGGCGGTGCCGTGGGGGGTGAGGTGCTCGGTGGAGGCGCGGGTGATGCCACCGCCCGGACGCGGCGCCACCCGGAAGCGACGCCAGGTCGGCTCGGTGCGCTGCAGGCCGGCGACGTAGCGGTGCAGGAAGGAGATGACCGCGCCCTTCGAGTAGTGGTTGAGCGACTCGTGCGGCACGCCGTCGTCGTCGATGCCCTCCCAGCGCTCCCAGACGGTGGTGGCGCCGCGGTCGATCATCGCGAGCCAGGACGGCTGGGTGTCCTGGAGGAGCAGCTCGTACGCCAGGTCGAGGTGCCCGTGGTCGGCGAGCACCGGCAGCAGGTCGGGGGTCGCGAGGAAGCCGGTGCCGAGGTGGGTGTCCGCCTTGCGCACGAGCGCGACCAGGTCATCGGCGGCCAGCTGGCGCAGGTCGTCGGGGACCAGCCCGAAGCGGAGCGCGCGCACCAGGTTGGCCTGGGTGTGCGGCTGCACGTGCCCACCGGCGTCGATGAACTCGGTGCGCCACGCGTCGACGACGTGCGCGCTCAGGGCGGCGTACCGCTCTGCCTCCGCCTCCTTGCCGATCAGTCGCGCGATCGCCGCCGCGTGCCGGGTCGACCAGGCGTAGAAGGCCGTCGCGACGTCGGACTTGTCGGCGGCGATGAAGGCCGGGAAGTCCTGCGGCTCGCCGCCGGGCTCCAGCCACTCACCCCAGTGGAAGCCGGTGTCCCACAGGAACTGCTCATGAGGCAGGGGTACGGCGTGCGCGGCGACCCGGTCCGGGTGCCGGTCCTGCGAGGCCATCCGCTCGGCACGGTCCAGCCACGCGACCATCGTCGGCCAGAGCTCCTCGAGGACCGCGACGTCGCCGTACTCCTGGTAGAGCTCCCAGGGCACGAGCACGGACGCGTCGCCCCAGCCGGCCGAGCCGTTGGCGGTGCGCAGGAAGCCGGTCATCTCGGCGACCGGCATCGGCGCCATCCCGGTGATCGTGCCGTCCTCCCACTGCCCGGCCGCGACGTCGCGCAGCCACTTGGTGGAGAAGCCCTGCACGTCGTAGAGGTACGACGCGGTCGGCACGTAGAGCTGCCAGTCGCCGGTCCAGCCGGCGCGCTCGCGGGTGGGGCAGTCGGTGGGGATGTCGCAGGCGTTGCCGCGGAAGCTCCAGACCGCGGCCTCGTGCAGGCGGTCCAGCCGCTCGACGTCGCAGGAGAAGGAGCCGCGGAGCTCCAGGTCGGTGTGCACCACGATGCCGGTCACGTCGCCGGGTCGCAGCGGACCCGGGTGCCCCTCGACCCGGACGAAGCGGAACCCGTGGGTGGTGAAGCGCGGCTCGAAGGCGTCGCCCGGCACCCCCGCCGACACGACGCTGTCGACCTGGCCGGCGCTCAGCGGCTCCGGGAGGAAGGGCATCGCCGGCCGCAGGTGCTCGATCGTCACGTCGCCGTCGGGGCCGAGCGCCTCGCCGTGCGTCAGCGTGGTCTCGGTGCCCTCGGGGCCGAGGTCGCTCAGCCGGACGCGTCCGTTGATGTTCTGCCCGAGGTCGACGACGTGGACGCCGGGTCGCAGCATCGTCACCGAGATCGGCCGGACCTCCTCGACGGCGCGCACCGGCGGCGCGGGGGAGGTCACGAGCGCGTCGTACCCCCGGTCGCTGACCGTCACCGGCTGCCAGTCCGCCTCGGCGCCGACGAGACGCCGGTCCTCGCGCTGCCCCTCGATCAGGTCGGCGGCCACGATGTGCGACCGCGACCAGCGCCAGGTGGCGTCGGTGCCGACGACGCTGGTCGTGCCGTCGTCGTGCTCGAGGTGCAGCTCGGCCAGGAACGCGGTCTCGGTGCCCCACTGGTCGGAGGCGCGCAGGATGCCGACCTGTCCGCGGTACCAGCCGTCGGCGAGCAGCGCGTCGATCACGTGCGGCCCCTCGGCGAGGAGGTGGCCGACGTCGTACGTCTGGACCTGGGTGCGGTGCGCGTACTCCGTGAAGCCGGGCGTCAGCTCGTCGGTGCCCACCCGGACACCGTCGAGCTCGAGCTCGTAGATGCCGTGCGCGGTCGCGCGCAGCTGCGCCGCAACGACGGGACGGTCGAGGACCAGCTCGCCGCGGAGCCGGTACGCCGGTCGTCGGCCTGCGGGGCCTGGGTCATCCGTCGGGGAGATCCAGGCGGCCGTCCAGTCAGTGGTGGCAGTCACGTCGCTGAGTCAACGTGAACCCGGTGGGGTCCGGAAGGTGGCTGGTGTCGATGCCAGCCATCCGGCCGCGCGATCACCGCGGTCATTGCCGCGCGGTCGCCGCTGTCGTTGACTCGTCGACATGCCCGACACCTCTCGCACCCCGCGCCGCGTGGTCACCGGCCACACGCCCGACGGCGTCTCGGTCGTGCTCAGCGACGGCCCCGTACCGGTGAGCCGGCAGCTCCCCGAGGACGGGGTCGCCTTCCACGAGGTGTGGAACACCGAGGGCGCACCGACCCGGATCGTCGCGGTCGAGCCGTCGGAGCCGACCGAGCGCACCCTCGCCGTACCCCCGCCGCCGCGCGGCACCAAGATCCGGATCAACGAGTTCGCGCCGGGCTTCCTCGACGAGCGTGGCCTGCAGTCGCCGGTGCACCGTACGGCGTCCGTCGACTACGGCATCGTGCTCTCGGGCGAGATCACCCTGGTGCTCGACGACTCCGAGGTGACGCTGGGCTCCGGCGACATCGTGGTGCAGCGCGGCACCGACCACGCCTGGGCCAACCGCGGCACCGAGACCGCGCGCGTGGTGTTCGTGCTGGTGGACGGCGAGTTCGACGAGTCGCTCGCCGCCACCCTGCCCGGTGGCCTCGACGGCCTGATGCACGGCGGCCCGCGCGACTGAGCCCGTCCTCCGGGTGGTGTCGGTGGTCGAGGTGCGAAGGCCGCCAGGCCTGAGCCTCGAAACCACCTTCACCGACCACGGCACATCGTGACGCCGGACGTCACGCCTTCCGGGTGACAGGAACACCTACCCCGAGGAGGAGCAATGCCCAGCGCATCGCGGACCACCACCCCCGTCGGCATCGACCTCGACGTCGTCGAGGGTCGCTACGCCGAGCTCGACGAGCACACCGTCTCGTTCGAGACCTTCAAGCAGGACCTCGACGTCGCGCCGTACTTCCAGGGCCTGCCCGGCGACGCCTGCACGTGCGAGCACCACGGCTACGTCACCGCCGGTCAGATCACCTTCCGCTGGCCGGACCACGAGGAGACCTACGTCGAGGGCGACGCGTACGTCGCGCCACCCGGCCACCGCCCGCTGATCGCCGCCGGCACCTCGATCGTGGAGTTCAGCCGCACGGCCGAGCTCGGCCCGGTCATGGAGGTCATCGGCCGCAACATCGAGAGCATGGCCGGGGCCTCGTCATGACCGCCCTGGACGCCCGCACCGCCGCAGCGGACCTGGGTGAGGTCGCCACCACCCTGGCCGCGCGGTTCGTCACCTGGCTGGAGACCGGTGAGCGGCCACCGGACCTCTTCGCCGACGACGTCTTCGCCGACCTCACGGTGCCGCACTGGCGGGTCCAGGCGGAGGGCGTCGACGCGGTCTTCCACCTCCGCGAGGACGAGCACCCCTTCCCCGGCACGGTCCGCGTGGAGGCGCTGGACCGGACGTCGCGCGGCTTCCTCCTCCAGTTCGAGGAGCGCTGGCGCGACGGCGGCCAGGACTGGTACTGCCGCGAGCTCATCCACGCCGTCGTCACCGACGGCCGGATCAGCGAGCTGGCGATCTCCTGCACCGGCGACTGGGACGAGGAGCGTCAGCGGCTGCACGCCGACCAGGTGCGGCTGCTCCGGCCCTGACCGTAGCCTGCGATCGTGAGCACGCCCGCCACCTCCGCCGCAGACCTGCTGGTCCGCGCGGAGGTGGCCTGGGGCGAGGGCGACGGCGAGTCGGCGATGGCCTGGTTCGGCCGCGCAGCCGAGCTGGCCGAGGCCGCCGGTGAGCACGACCGCTGGGTCGCGGCGGTGCTCGGCCTGGCCCGGGGCCAGGCCTACAACCTGACCCCGGGCCTGCTCGCCGTACGCCTGCACGCGGCCTACGAGGCCAGCTCGGACCCGGGCCAGCGGATCCGGCTCGCGGCGGCGCTCGCGCGGTGCTGGGCCTACGCCAACGCGCCGGACCGTGCGCGTCCCTTCGCGAGCACCGCACTCGGTCTCGCCGAGGAGCAGGGCGACCCTGCGCTGCTGGCCGATGCGCTGGACGCGACGCTGGCGACCCACTGGGGCCCCGACGAGCTGGCCGGGCGGCGGGCATGGGCGCTGCGGCTCGACGACAGTGCCGCCCACCTGGCCGACCCGGATGCGCGCCTCCAGGCCCACCTCTGGTCGCTGACCGTCGCCTGGGAGGTGCTCGACCTGCCACGGATGCACCGCGCGATGCGGGCGGTCGAGCAGCTGGCCGAGGAGTCGCCCCGTGCCGAGTTCTTCGCCGCCAGTCGACGGCTGCCGCTCGAGCTGCTGCGCGGTCGCCACGACCTGACGGCCGGCCTGGTGGCCCGGGCCGAGGCGGCCGCCCAGGACGCGGTCATCCCGGACGCGTGGGCGGTGCTGCACGAGATGCGGGGCTACGCCGCGTTCTTCGCCGGTGACGTCGACGGCTGCGCCGCCGAGGCGGTGTCCTTCGAGGAGTTCGGGGTCGAGTACGGCGTGGTCACCGTGCGCGCGGAGGCGGTGATGATCTGGATGGGGGCCGAGCGGCCCGACAAGGTCACCGAGATGCTGCGCGTCTTCACCGCCGACCTGCTCGACGAGCTGCCCCGGGACAGCGACTGGCTGCTCGTCCTCCAGTGCGTCCTCGAGGGCGCAGTCCACGTCGGCGACGCCGAGCTGGCCGAGCGGGTGGTGACGCTGCTGGCGCCGTACGCCGGTCGGTCGGTGGTGAACGCCGGAGCCGTGCAGTGGCACGGCGTCACGGACGACACCCTCGGGCGAGCCTTCGCCCTCCTCGGCGACCAGGAGTCGGCCGAGCGGCACCGTGCCGCTGCGATCGCGACGTACGAGCGGATCGGCGCGGCGTGGTGGCGGGACCGGTTGCTCGCGCACGCACCGGCCGCGCCGATCACCGACGTCCCCGTCGTGCACCTGCACCCGCAGCCGGGTGGGCTGTGGCTGGTCGGTCGCGAGGGGGCGACGTTCGTGCTCCCGCACATGAAGGGGCTCGACCACCTGCACGCGCTGGTCCGGCAGCCCGACACCGAGATCCGATCGGCGACCCTGGTCGGCGAGGTCGTCGACCAGGGCGGGATCGAGGTCCTCGACGAGGAGTCCGTGCGCTTCCTGCGACGCCGGGTCGCCGACATCGAGCGCGAGCTCGAGGTGCACGACCTCCCCGACCTGCGCGCCGAGCGGGACGCCGTCGTCGACCACCTCCACCGCGCCACCGGGATGGCCGGGCGCCGCCGGACGACGGGCTCGCACGACGAGCGGGCGCGGGTCGCCGTGCGCAAGGCGATCGTCGCGGCGCTGGCCAAGGTCGCCGAGACCGACCCGTGGCTGGGACGGCACCTGCACGACCGGGTGCACACGGGCATCGCGTGCCGCTACGAGACGGACCCGGACCGGCCCGTCCGCTGGGTGCTGGGCTGAGGGCTCACCGGTGGTCGGCGAAGAACCCCTCGAGCAGCGCGGCCGACTCGTCGGCGAGCACTCCCGACACGACCTCGGGCCGGTGGTTGAGCCGCCGGTCGCGCACGACGTCCCAGAGGCTGCCGACCGCGCCGGCCTTGGGGTCCCAGGCACCGAAGACCACCCGCTCCACGCGCGACAGCACGGCGGCGCCGGCGCACATCGTGCACGGCTCGAGGGTGACGACGAGGGTGTGCCCGTCGAGGCGCCACTCGCCGCGGGCCGCGGCGGCCTCGCGGAGGGCGACGACCTCGGCGTGCCCGGTCGGGTCGTGGTCGGCCTCGCGGACGTTGCGGCCCCGGCCCACCGTCATACCGTCCGGGTCGAGCACCACGGCGCCGATCGGGACGTCGCCGGTCGCCAGCGCCGCGCGCGCCTCGTCGAGGGCGGCGGACATCGCGCCCTCCCACCGGTGGACGTTCACGCCGAGGTGAGGCCGATCGCGTCGTCGAAGAGCTCCCCGAAGCCGAGCTTGCGGGCCACGTCGCTGAGCATCTCGTCGGGGTAGAGGTCGACGTCGTCGAGCAGCACCCCCATGTCCATGGCGTGCATGCCGAGGTCGCCGAGCAGGTCGAGGTCGCCGGCGGGGCTCTGCTCGTCCTCGTCCTCCGGCGGCGGCAGTCCGAGGAACGACACCGCGGAGCTGGCGAGCTCCCACTCGTCGGCGGCGGTGATGTCGGAGAGCAGCACGCGGGTGCTCGAGCCGGCCACCCGCACGATCACGAAGAAGTCCTCGTCCATGGCGACCAGGCCGACGGCCCCACCGTCGCCGGGGAAGCGGCGCAGCGCGTGGGAGAGCCGGTCGACGTCCTCGATCACGTCGTGCGCGAGCTCGGCCACGGTCCACACGCCCTCCTCGCGGAAGGCGGCCAGGGCGAAGTCGACGCCCTCGATCTCGTCGGTCATCGCACTCCTCCGCTCCGTGTGCCGGCCGTGCTCCCCGTTCGGGTCTTCCAGAGTGTCAGACCGCAGGAGTGCGGCCAACCCCCTTTCGGCGTCGGCCCACTACTGTTCAGCCATGCGCACCCACGTCGTCGACCACCCGCTCGTTGCCCACAAGCTCACCGTGCTGCGCAACGAGAAGACCGACTCCCCGACGTTCCGCAGCCTGGCCGACGAGCTGGTGACGCTGCTGGCCTACGAGGCCACGCGCGACGTCCGCGTCGAGCCGGTCGACATCGTCACCCCGGTCTCGCCGACCACCGGCACCAAGCTCGCGCACCCGCGGCCCCTCGTGGTGCCGATCCTGCGCGCGGGGCTCGGCATGCTCGACGGCATGATGCGGCTGCTGCCGACGGCCGAGGTCGGCTTCCTCGGGATGATCCGCAACGAGGAGACGCTCGAAGCCTCGACGTACGCCGAGCGCCTGCCCGAGGACCTGTCGGGCCGCCAGTGCTACGTCGTCGACCCGATGCTCGCCACCGGCGGGACCCTGGCCGCGGCGATCAAGTTCCTCACCGACCGCGGTGCCGACCACATCACCGCCGTCTGCCTGCTCGCCGCGCCCGAGGGCTGCGCGCGGCTGGAGAAGGAGCTCGAGGGCCTCGACGTCCCGGTCACCGTCGTCACCGCGGCGATGGACGAGCGGCTCAACGAGAAGGGCTACATCGTCCCCGGCCTCGGCGACGCGGGCGACAGGCTGTACGGCGTCGTCGGCTGACGCGCTGACCTGTCGGCGCCGGGTGCGAAAGTGACGTCGTGACCCGGGTAGCGCTGTCGCGGCTGCCGGACGACGGCGTGCTGGTCGTCGACGCCGGCGCCGAGTCGACGGTGGGCGTCGCCGACCTGCCGGCGTACGTCCGCGAGCGCGAGGCGGACGGGCCGCGCTGGGTCTGGGACGACACCGCGCGGTGGTACCCGCCCCTGCTCGCGGCCGGCGTACGGGTCGAGCGCTGCCACGACCTGCGGCTGGGCCACCACCTGCTGCGCCGCGCCCCCGCGGTGGACCGCGAGCTGCTCGTCGGCGAGCAGTCGGCGTACTGGGATCGCCTCGGCCCGGTGGTGCCCTCGGACCCGGCGCTGTTCTCGGCCGACGACACCGCCGAGCACCTGCGCGCGGACCTCGAGGACGCCCGGCAGCTGGCGGCGGTGGCCGCCTCGCCGGAGGCCGGCCGGCTCGCGCTGCTGCTCGCCGCGGAGTCGTCGGGTGCTCTCGTCGCCGCCGAGATGACGTACGCCGGCGTGCCGTGGCGCGTCGACGTCCACGAGCGGCTGCTGACGGACCTGCTGGGCCCCAGGCCGCCGCGGGGCGCCCGGCCCGCGGGGCTCGAGGCCCTCGCCTCGGAGGTGCGTGCGGCGTTCGACGCACCGGGTCTCAACCCCGACTCGCGCCCCGAGCTGCTCACGGCCCTACGCCGCGCGGGGCTCGAGGTCTCGGACACCCGGGCCTCGTCGCTCCGAGTGCTCGACCACCCCGGGATCGTGCCGCTGCTGCGCTACAAGCAGCTCGCGCACCTCTTCTCCACCAACGGCTGGGCGTGGATCGACCAGTGGGTCAGCGGCGGCCGGTTCCGGCCGTCGTACCAGCCGGCGGGCTCGACCACCGGGCGCTGGTCGTCGAACGGCGGCGGCGCGCTCTCGTTCCCCGTCCAGGTCCGGCCCGCGGCCGTGGCCGACGAGGGCTGGATGCTCGTGGTCGCCGACGTCGCCCAGCTCGAGCCGCGGGTGCTCGCCGGGATGAGCGGTGACCGGGCGCTGGCCAACGCCGCCCGCGGCGCGGACCTCTATCAAGGGATGGTCGACGACGGCGCGGTCGCGAGCCGCCAGGACGCGAAGATCGGGCTGCTCGGCGCGATGTACGGCGCCACCAGTGGTGAGAGCGGCCGGATGGTCGCGGGGCTGACCCGGCGCTACCCGGCGGCGTTCGGCCTCGTCGAGGAGGCGGCCCGCGCCGGCGAGCGCGGTCAGGTGGTGCGCACCCTGCTCGGGCGCGGCGCCCCGGGTCTCGGCGAGGCCTGGGACCGCGACCCCGACGACGGCCCGGCCGACCCCGACGGTCAGGCGCGCTACCGCCGTGCGTACGGCCGCTTCACCCGCAACTTCGTCGTGCAGGGCACCGGCGCCGAGTGGGCGCTCTGCTGGATCGCCGACCTGCGCAACCGGCTGTGGCGGCTGGGCTCGGACGGCCCGCTCGACGCCCGGCCGCACCTGGTCTTCTTCCTGCACGACGAGGTCGTCGTGCACACGCCGGCCGACCTGGCCGAGGTCGTGGTCGGGGAGGCGACGGCGGCGGCAGCCACCGCGTCCCGGCTGCTCTTCCGCGACCTGGCCATCGACTTCCCGCTCAACGCCTCGGTCGTGCGGTCGTACGCCGACGCGGGGAAGCCGGGCGTCGCCGTCGAGTGACACACCAGGCATGCCTCTGAGGCTCCGGAGGGTGCGTGACGTGTCAGCCGACGGGCCGCTAGCCCGGAAAGATCTGCACCGTGCCGGTGGCGATCAGCACCATCAGGACGAGCACCAGGATGCCGAGGACGGCGTAGACCCACTCCTTGCTGACCCTGCTGTCGTCGGACTCGGGCGCGTCGTAGCGGTGCCCGTCGGGGCGGCCGAGGCGCTCGTCGTCGTCATTGCTCATGCCGGGTCAACGATGCAGGGGGCGTCCCGTTACAGGGCCTTCACCGCATTGAGGAGCTTGCCGAGCGAGTCCTTGGCGTCGCCGAAGAGCAGCGTGGTCTTCGGGTCGAAGAGCAGCTCGTTCTCGATGCCGGCGAAGCCCGGCCGCATGGACCGCTTCATGAAGACGATCTGCTTGGCCTCGTCGGCGTTGAGGATCGGCATGCCGTAGATCGGGGCGCCCGGCGTGGTCTTCGCGGCCGGGTTGACGACGTCGTTGGCGCCGACGACGAGGACGACGTCGGTGTTCTTGAACTCGCCGTTGATCTCGTCCATCTCGATCAGCTGCTCGTAGGGCACCTGGGCCTCGGCGAGCAGCACGTTCATGTGGCCGGGCATCCGGCCGGCGACGGGATGGATCGCGTAGTCGACCTGGGCGCCGCGGGAGCTGAGCACGTCGACCAGCTCGCGCAGCGTGTGCTGGGCCTGGGCGACGGCGAGTCCGTAGCCGGGCACGATGATCACGCGGTCGGCGTACCCGAGCAGGATCGCGACGTCCTCCGGGCCGGCGGAGCGCACCGGCCGGTCGGAGGCCTCGCCGGCGCCGAGCGTCGAGCCGCCCTTGAGCGCCCCGAAGAGGATGTTGGAGACCGAGCGGCCCATGGCCTTGGCCATCAGCATCGTCAGGTACGTGCCGGATGCACCGACGAGCGTGCCGGCGACGAGCAGCACGACGTTGGACAGCACGTAGCCGCTCGCGGCCACCGTCAGGCCGGTGAACGCGTTGAGCAGCGAGATCACGATCGGTACGTCGGCGCCGCCGACCGGCAGCACCAGCAGTAGCCCGACGACGAGGCCCACCACGGCGAGGTCGACGCCGATGAACATGGACGGGTCGGTGACGGTCAGGACGCCGAGCACGACCGCCGCGATGCCGGCCAGCCCGAAGACGACCGGCAGCCCCGGGAAGACGACCGGTCGGGAGGTCATCAGCTCCTGGAGCTTGGCGAAGGTGACGACCGAGCCGGCGAAGGAGACCGAGCCGACGAAGATCGTGAACGCCGTCGCGGCCAGGGTGAACCACGGGACGTCGAAGTCGAACTGGCAGGACACGTTCGGCGGGCACTCGGGCAGGCTCGGATTGAGGAACTCGTGCAGCTCGAGCAGGGCGACCAGCGCGGCCGCACCGCCACCGACGCCGTTGAAGAGCGCCACCATCTGGGGCATCTGGGTCATCTGCACCCGCTGGGCACCGATGACGCCGATCACCGTGCCCACCGCGATCGCGGCGACGATCAGTCCGACGTGCTCCAGGTCGAGGTAGATGAACGGCACGACCACCGCGACGACGGCGGCGCCCGCGCCGAGCAGGTTGCCGGCCCGGGCGGTCTTCGGGCCGGAGAGGCCCTTGAGCGCGAGGATGAAGCAGACCGCGCAGGCCAGGTAGACGAGCTGCACCCAGGTCGGC
Source organism: Nocardioides sp. Root1257 (assembly GCF_001425175.1). Taxonomy (GTDB): domain Bacteria; phylum Actinomycetota; class Actinomycetes; order Propionibacteriales; family Nocardioidaceae; genus Nocardioides. Next base: position 43,233 of record NZ_LMDV01000009.1, read on the forward strand.
ATCAGGAGGCCTTCCCCTCGGTCGGAGCAGGCTTCGGCTTCTTGCGCACGAACATCTGCAGCATCCGGTCGGTGACCACGAAGCCGCCGACCATGTTGACCGCGGCGAGCACGATCGCCACCAGCCCGACGACCAGCGCGACGGTGCTGTCGGTCGAGCCGGTCACCAGGATCGCGCCGAGCAGGATGATGCCGTGGATGGCGTTGGCGCCGGACATCAGCGGCGTGTGCAGCGTCGAGGAGACCTTCGCGATCACCTCGATGCCGACGAAGACGCTCAGGATGAAGATCGTCAGCCAGACGACTGCCTCGTCCATCAGTTCGTCCCTTCCAGTGCCGCGCGGGTGGGTTCGTGGTGGATGGCACCGCCGTGGGTGACGCAGGAGCCGGTGACGATCTCGTCGTCGAAGTCGGGCGCGAAGGCCCCGGCCTCCTCGTCGGTCGCGGCCCGGGTCATCAGGGTCACGATGTTGACGATGTTCTGCGCGTAGAGCCGCGACGCCGGCCCGGGCATCTGCGACGGCACGTTCTGCCCGCCCCAGACCTGGGCGTTGCCGATCCGCACGGTCTCCCCGGCGACCGCACCCTCGACGTTGCCGCCGGTCTCGGCGGCCAGGTCGACGACGACGGAGCCCGGGCTCATCTGCTCGACCATCGCGCTGGTGACCAGCAGCGGTGCCTTGCGGCCGGGTACGGCGGCGGTGGTGATCAGCGCGTCCGCCGCTGCGATGTACGGCGTCAGCCGCTCCATCTGCAGGGCGGCCCGCTCCTCGGTCATCTCGCGCGCGTAGCCACCCGCGCCCTCCAGGGTGTCGAGCTCGAGGTCGATCGCCTGGGCTCCCATCGAGCGGATCTCTTCCGCGGCGGCCGCGCGCACGTCGTACGCCTTGACGACGGCGCCGAGCCGCTTGGCGGTCGCGATCGCCTGGAGCCCGGCGACGCCTGCACCGAGGACGACGACCTGGGCCGGCGGGACCGTGCCCGCGGCGGTCATGTTCAGGGGGAAGAAGCGGCGGAGCATCCCGGCGGCGACGATCGCGCAGCGGTAGCCGGACACCAGCGCCTGCGACGAGAGCGCGTCCATCGACTGCGCCCGCGAGATCCGCGGCAGCAGCTCCATCGCGAACGACGTGACGCCCGCGTCCCGCAGCGCGGCGACGACCTCGGGCTCCTGGCCGGTCGGCAGGAAGGAGATGGTCGCGGCCCCGGACCTCAGCGCGCCGATGCGGTCGGTGCCCAGCGGCTGCACCGACACCACGGCGTCCGCGCCGTCGAGCGCGCCGTCGTCGAGGACCGCCCCGGCCTCGGCGTACTCCTCGTCGGCGATCAGGGCGTGCCGGCCGGCGCCGGGCTCGACGGCCACCTCGTAGCCGAGTCCGGTCAGCTTCGCCACGAGCTCGGGCACCATCGCCACCCGCATCTCGCCGGCTCGGGTCTCTCTCGCCACCGCGATCTTCACCCGTCGCAACCTAGGCCAGATCACCCGTCACGAACAGGGATGTGACGGGTGACACGCCCGCCGGTCCGCTCCACGCACTCCGTACGGTGGAGGGGTGACCGCGCACCCTCCCCCGCTGCCGGACGAGAACTTCCGGCGGTTCATGCTCGAGCACCGCTTCGGCATGGACGAGGTGGTCACCAAGCTGAACATCCTGCGGGACGAGTTCACGCACCTGCACGACTACAACCCGATCGAGAGCGTCTCGTCGCGGCTGAAGTCGCCCGAGAGCCTGCTGGAGAAGATCGAGCGCAAGGGGCTCGTCCTCGAGGAGCACCCGTCCTTCGACGAGGTGCGCGAGCGGGTGGTCGACATCGCCGGCGTCCGCGTCGTGTGCAGCTTCACCTCGGACGTCTACCGGGTCTTCGACGTCCTCGCCCACCAGCCGGACGTCCGGATCGTCGAGGTCCGCGACTACATCATCGACCCGAAGCCCAACGGCTACCGCAGCCTGCACGCGCTGGTCGAGGTGCCGGTCTTCCTCTCCGAGGGGCCGCGGCCGGTGCGGGTCGAGGTGCAGTTCCGCACCATCGCGATGGACTTCTGGGCGAGCCTCGAGCACAAGATCTACTACAAGTACCGGCGCGACGTGCCCGCCGAGCTCCTCGCCGGCCTGCGCGACGCGGCGGCGACCGCCTACGCGCTCGACTCCGACATGGAGCGCCTGCACGAGGAGGTCCGCGGCCTCGACCCGCTGCCGGTCGAGGTGATCGACGGGATGCCGTCCGAGTCACCCGACGCCGCGCTGATGGCTGCGCTGCGGCGGATCGGCGCTCAGCCCGACAGCGCGAGCTCCTCGACCGACTCGTAGCGCGGACGCCCGCGCGGCCCCTCGCCCAGGTGCGACTCGACGAGGACGATGCGGTCGGCGGTCCACGGCGGCCCGGCGTACGAGTCGAGCAGCCGGACCCAGTCGGACACCTCGGCGGGATGGCCGAGCCTCGCGACGGTCACGTGCGGGCGGAACCGCTGGCCGTCGACCGCGATGCCGGCGCGGCCGGCTGCGGCCCGGCAGCCGGTCGCGAGCCGGTCGATCTCGGTCCTGCCGTAGTCGTCGAGGTCGAGCCCGGCCCACAGGACGCGGGCGCGGCCGGCGCTCGGGAAGGCGCCGCCGCCGGCGATCCGGGTCTCGAAGGCGCTCCGCTTCGCCGCGGCCCGGCCGAGCCGCTCGACCAGGTCGTCGAGGTGCCGCTCCTGCGCCGAGCCCATGAAGGCGAGCGTGAGGTGCAGCTGCTCCCGGCTCGCCCAGCGGTACGGCGCGGCCGCGCGGCGTACGTCGAGGAACTCGTCGAGGTGCTCGACCGCCTCGTCGGACGGCACCAGGGCGACGAAGAGGCGCATCAGCCGATCTGGGTGCCGAGGGCGGAGCCGATCGCGAACGTGACGGCCATGGCGAAGAGGCCGCCCAGGACGTTGCGGAGCACCGCCCGGCGCGGGCTGCTGTAGCCGAACGTGGCGCTGGCCCAGCCGGTGATGGCGAGCGCGACGACGACCGCGGCCACGGTGAGCCACAGGCGGATGCCGGCCGAGGCGAGCGTCATCGTGAGCAGCGGCAGCAGCGCGCCGATGGTGAAGGAGACGGTCGACGCGAGGGCGGCGTTCCACGGGTTCGAGATGTCGTCGGGGTCGATCCCCAGCTCGGCCTCGGCGTGCGCGCCGAGCGCGTCCTTCTTCGTGAGTGCGACCGCGACCTCCATGGCCAGCTCCTCGTCGAGTCCCTTGTCGACGTACAGCCCGGCGAGCTCGGCGAGCTCCTCCTCGGGCTCCTCGCGCAGCTCGCGCCGCTCCTTGGCGAGCAGCGCGAGCTCGGAGTCGCGCTGGGTGCTGACCGAGACGTACTCCCCCGCGCCCATGCTCATCGCTCCGGCGGCGAGCCCGGCCACGCCGGCGATCACGATCGCGGACCGGTCGCTGGTCGCGCCGACCGCCCCGATCACGATCCCGGCGGTCGAGACGATGCCGTCGTTGGCGCCGAGGACGGCGGCGCGCAGCCAGTTCAGCCGGTTGTTGAGGCCGATCTGGTGCGGCTCGTCGTCGTGCGGTCCGATCGGCACGTCGGCGTCGCTGAGCTCACTCGCGGTCACCCCCAGATCCAAGTCCTCAGGAGGGGCTGCCCGCAACCAAGGCAAGGCTGCGCTCGCGACCGGTGAGACCGAGGGCACCGGCCGTGATGCAGGCGATCGCGACGGCCAGCGAGAACCACGGGAAGATCGCGGCCAGGCCCCAGGTCGTCGCCGCCCACCCGGCCAGGATCGTCGGGACGATCATCGCGCTGTAGCCGAGCACGTAGTACGCCGACATCACCTGGCCGCGGACGTCCGCGGGCACGACGCTGCCGAGGTGGCGCAGCGAGCCGCCGAAGGCGAGCCCGAACGACAGGCCCATGAAGACGGCGGCCGCCCCGACGAGCCCGGCGTGCCCGCTGTCGAGGGCGAGGACGCTGATGCCCAGCGCCGCAGCGGTGCCGAAGTCACCGATGATCGCGGCCCGCTTCGCGGCGAGCCGACCGCCGAAGGCCTGGCTCAGGGCGGCCGAGCCCGCCATCGCCGCGACGACGGTGCCACCGAAGACCAGGCTGTGCACGCCGGTCGACTGGCCGGCGAAGGTCGGGAAGAGCGACAGGTAGACGCCGAGGACCGACCAGGCGGCCATCACGCCGAGCACGGCGAACCGGAAGTCCGCGGCGATCGCCGCCGGCACGTGCGGACGGGTCAGCCGCAGGGGGCCGGAGGCGCGACCGGTGCGACCTGCGTGCGGCTCGACCATCGCGAGCAGTCCGAGCAGCATCGCCAGGATGACGACCGCCACGACGGCGTACGGCGCGACGTAGGGGTGCGGCGCGAACTGGGCCAGCAGCGACGCGGCCAGGATCGTGGTCGCGATCCCGACGTTGATCATGATCCCGGTCAGGTGACCGGTGCGGGCGCCGCGGGAGGGTCGCAGGTCGAGCAGCGCGGCGCTGCCGACGACGACCGCGGTGCCGACCGAGGCGCCGTGCAGGATCCGCGCGACGAACAGGGCGGCCACGCCCTCGGCGGTCATGAAGACGACCAGCCCGGCGATCATCCCGATCGCGGCCCCGAGCAGCAGCGGCTTGCGGCCGTACTTGTCCGACGCCTGGCCGGCCATCAGGACGGCGGCCAGCGCGGCGGCGGCGTACGCCGCGAAGACGAGCGTCGTGGTGATCGGCGCGAGGTGCCAGCGCTGCTCGTAGAGGCCGTAGAGCGGAGCGGGCGCGCCTGAGACGCCCATCGACGCGGCGAGGAGGGCGATCAGCAGCGGATACGCCCAGCGCTGGCCAGTCGTGTGGTCCGTGGTGGGGTCGGTCACGATCGTGCTCATCTCGTCCTCCTGCTGGTAAGTTCGATGTAGATCGAACGGACTCACCGTAGTCCTCGGTTCGATGATCATCAAACCGATGTGAGGAGGAGCACGTGACTGACACGGGGGAGAGGGCCGAGGTCGGCAGCCTCCAGGAGGTGCTCGCTGCCGTCTCCGACCCGGTGCGCCTCGAGATGGTGCGCCGGATGTACGCCGAGGGCGGCCCGGCGCCGTGCGCCCAGCTGTACGACGACGTCAGCAAGTCGACCGCCAGCCACCACTTCAAGATCCTGCGCGAGGCGGGCGTCACCGATCGCAGCGTGATCGGCGGCCAGACCCACCAGGAGCTCCGTCTCGACGACGTCGAGGCGGCCTACCCGGGCGTGCTCAGCTCGATCCTTGCGGTCCGCTGACCCCAGGGCGGCGGTGAGCAGGCAACCGTTCTGGGTCCGGACCGTGCCGAATCCGGTTGCTGGCTCACCGCTGCCCAGGGCGGCGTACGGCGGCGGTGAGCAGGCAACCGTTCTGGCTCCGGACCATGCCGAATCCGGTTGCTGGCTCACCGCTACCCGGCGGCCGCAGGCTCGTCTGACTCCGGCTCGCTGACCCGCCGCGGCATCAGCATGCCGACGGCGAGCAGCGCGAGCGCGACGAACGCCGAGGCGATGAACACGTCGTGGATCGCCGGGTGCAGGACGTCGGCGGTGAGCCGGGAGACGTCGGGCACGCCGCGACCCAGCCGCTGCGCGACCTCGTGGTTGACGATCGCGCCGAAGACGGCGACACCGACCGCGCTGCCGACCGAGCGGGCGAACATCGTCGACCCGGTCGCCACCCCGCGGTGCTGCCAGGTCACCGCCGTCTGGGCGGCGACGATCGACGGGCTCGCGATCAGGCCGAAGCCGACGCCCATCACGAAGCACGGGAGGGCCAGCAGGACGAACGGGCTGTCCGGTCCGATGAGCAGCAGCAGCGCGGTGCCGATCGCGCCGATCGCGCCGCCGATCAGCATCGTCGTGCGGAAGCCGACGGTGAGGTAGAGCCGGCCCGAGTTGGACGCGGCGAGCGGCCACCCGAGCGTCATCGCGGCGAGGGCGAACCCGGACATGACGGCGCCGTACCCGAGCACGCTCTGCGCGTAGAGCGGGATGTACGTCGTCAGGCCCATCATCAGCACGCCGACGACGAGCGAGGTGGCCATCGCGGCCACCACGACCCGGTGCCGGAAGAGCCACAGCGGCAGCACCGGCTCGACCGCGCGACGCTCGACGAGCACGAAGCCGGCGAGCAGCACCGCGGCGACCGCGAACAGCAGGATGCTGGTCAGCGAGTCCCACTCCCACCGGACGCCGCCCTCGAGCAGGCCGAGCAGCAGCAGGACCGCGCCGCCCGTCAGCAGCACCGACCCGGCGTAGTCGATGCGGTGTGCGCGGCGCTCCACCCGCTCGTGGAAGTTGCGCCAGATCATCGCGCCGGCGAGCAGCCCGAGAGGCAGGTTGACCAGGAAGATCCAGCGCCAGGACACGTAGTCGGCGAAGACACCGCCCAGCGTCGGACCGATGACGGCCGAGATCGCCCACACACTGGCGACGTACCCCTGGACCTTGGCGCGCTCCTCCAGCGTGTAGATGTCACCGACGATCGTCATGCACATCGGCTGCACGGCACCGGCGCCGAGCCCCTGCACCGCACGGAACGCGATCAGCGCCCCCATGCTCCACGCGAGCCCGCACAGCAGCGAGCCGAGGAGGAACAGCCCGATCCCGACCAGCATCACCGGCTTGCGGCCGTACTGGTCCGCGAGCTTGGCGTAGACGGGGACGGTCACGGCCTGCGCGAGCAGGTAGATCGAGAAGAGCCAGGGGAACTGCGTGAAGCCGCCGAGGTCGTCGACGACGGCCGGCACTGCGGTGGCGAGGATCGTCGAGTCGATCGCGACCAGGCCCAGGCTCAGCATCACGGCCAGCAGGATCGGGCCGCGCTCGCTGCGCAGCCCCACGCTGGCGCGGGAGATCTCCGTCTCGGTCATATGAGGCGGCAACCGGCGTACGACGGCGAATGTTCCCCGACCGGACGGCCGGAGCAGGTTCGTCGGACGCCCGTGCGGGGTACCTGTGCTTTGATCGTTCCAAGGGAGGGACCCGAGTGGTGGAGGAAGTCGTGGAGAGCTGGCCGGGACAGGCCTATCCGTTGGGCGCGACGTTCGACGGGAGCGGCACCAACTTCGCGATCTTCAGCGAGGTCGCCGAGAAGGTCGAGCTGTGCCTCTTCGACGCCGACGGCACGGAGACGCGGGTCGAGCTGACCGAGGTCGACGCCTACGTCTGGCACTGCTACCTGCCGACCGTGCAGCCGGGGCAGCGCTACGGCTACCGCGTGCACGGTCCCTGGGATCCGGACCAGGGCCAGCGCTGCAACCCCAACAAGCTGCTGCTCGACCCGTACGCCAAGGCGACCAGTGGCGACATCGACTGGGACCAGTCGCTCTTCGGCTACACCTTCGGCGAGCCCGAGTCGCGCAACGACGACGACTCCGCCGCCCACATGATGAAGAGCGTCGTCATCACGCCGTTCTTCGACTGGGAGGGCGACCGGCGCCTCGACATCCCCTACAACGAGTCGATCATCTACGAGGCCCACGTCAAGGGCCTCACCCAGCTGCACCCCGACGTCCCGGAGGAGCTGCGCGGCACGTACGCCGGGCTCGCGCACCCCGCGATCACGGAGCACCTGACCAAGCTCGGCATCACGGCGATCGAGCTGATGCCGGTGCACCAGTTCGTCCAGGACAGCACGCTGCTCGAGAAGGGCCTGCGCAACTACTGGGGCTACAACACGATCGGCTTCTTCGCCCCCGAGGCGTCGTACGCCGCCAGCGGTGAGGGGCAGCAGGTCCAGGAGTTCAAGGCCATGGTCAAGGCCATGCACAGCGCCGGCATCGAGGTCATCCTCGACGTGGTCTACAACCACACCGCCGAGGGCAACCACCTCGGCCCGACGCTCAGCATGAAGGGCATCGACAACGAGGCCTACTACCGCCTGGTCGAGGACGACCAGCAGTACTACATGGACTACACGGGCACCGGCAACAGCCTCAACGTCCGGCACCCGCACTCGCTCCAGCTGCTGATGGACTCGCTGCGCTACTGGGTCACCGAGATGCACGTCGACGGCTTCCGCTTCGACCTGGCCTCGACCCTGGCGCGCGAGTTCTACGACGTCGACCGGCTGTCGACGTTCTTCGAGCTCGTGCAGCAGGACCCGGTGGTCAGCCAGGTCAAGCTGATCGCCGAGCCGTGGGACATCGGCCCGGGCGGCTACCAGGTCGGCGGCTTCCCGCCGCAGTGGACCGAGTGGAACGGCAAGTACCGCGACACCGTCCGCGACTTCTGGCGCGGCGAGCCCTCGCTGGGCGAGTTCGCCTCGCGGATCGCCGGCTCCTCCGACCTCTACGAGCACTCCGGGCGCCGGCCGGTCGCCAGCATCAACTTCGTGACCGCCCACGACGGCTTCACGATGCGCGACCTGGTGTCCTACGACGAGAAGCACAACGACGCCAACGGCGAGGACAACAACGACGGGGAGAGCCACAACCGCTCGTGGAACCACGGCGTCGAGGGCCCGACCGACGACCCCGAGATCCTCGGCGGACGGGCCCGGGCACAGCGGAATTTCATCGCGACGCTGCTGCTCAGCCAGGGCGTGCCGATGCTGCTGCACGGCGACGAGCTCGGCCGCACCCAGCAGGGCAACAACAACACCTACGCCCAGGACAACGAGCTCTCGTGGGTGCACTGGGACGAGGCCGACGGCCCACTGGTCGAGTTCACCGCCGCCGTGGCCCGACTGCGCCGCGAGCACCCCACCTTCCGCCGCAAGCGCTTCTTCTCCGGCGGCACCGTGCGCGTGCCCGACGGAGGCGACGGCGACCGGCTCAACGACATCGTCTGGCTGCACCTCGACGGGCACCCGATGGAGGACGACGACTGGTCGGACGGCAGCAAGGCCCTCGGCATGTACCTCAACGGCCACGGCATCGCGGGCCTCGACCAGCGCGGCCAGAAGATCATCGACGACCACTTCCTGCTGTACTTCAACGCCGACGGCCCGGCCACCGTGACGCTGCCGCCGGACGAGTACGCCGACGGGTGGGACGTCGTCATCGACACCGGTGGGTCCGCCGACGAGGACGGCACGTTCACGGCGGGCGAGACCTTCACGATCCCGCACCGCAGCACGGTGGTGCTCCGCGAGCACCGCGAGCCCGAGGTCGAGCCGGACCTGTCCGTCGCGGCGTCGGTCGCGCAGGCCCGGAAGGCGTGAGCCCATGAGGGTCCCGGCCTCGACGTACCGGCTCCAGATCACCGCGGAGCTCGACCTCTTCCAGGCCGCCGATCACCGCACCCGCCGCTCGAGGCATCCCCGAAATCGATGTGAACCACCACTATCGTCGCAGCCGTGAACCCCCACTCTCGTGCGAATGTCACTGCATGGGAGGTCGTGTCAGATGAAACAAGCGGCGCCGACGTCAAACTGTGGCTGAGGGACCCCGACCTCGGCGGGCTTTGGCTCTACAAAGCTGTCACGGAGAAGAACGGCCACCAGCAGGGCGAAGACTGGGCAGAACTTGCTACCTCCCAGATTGCGATCGCACTTGGAATTCCGTGTGCAACTATCCGGTTGGCAGAGTATGACGGTCATGCTGGCGTTCTCTCGCTCGACCTCAAGCCGGATGGGTTTGACCTCCAGCCGGGATATGTCGTCATGCAGGCGCACCCGATACCGGAGTTCGTCCCCGGCAACGTCAAGGGCAGGCCAGGACACTCGCTCGCAAACATTCAGAGAGTCCTGGAGGGGACAGGCGTTCCTCCAGGATCCGACCTTCCTTCATGGATGGATGGATTCGGCGCCTTCGCGGGCTACGTGATGCTCGATGCATTGGTGGCGAACCGCGACAGGCACGACGAAAACTGGGCGGTGCTCATACCGGCGACTGGCAATGCAAGCCGCCATCTGTGTGGGTCGTACGACCATGCCGGCAGTCTCGGATACAACCTCCGCGAGGCAGAGCGGGAGCGTCGACTGGATGGCGCTGGACCCACCGTTGCCGAATGGGCAGCGAAGGGCACGGCGTGGCGCCTCGAGCACGATCCGGGGAGCCCGATGACCCTGGTTCAGGCGGCCGATCAGGCGTTCGATCTCGCTGGTCCGGAAGTCCGCAGCCACTGGCTTGGACGCCTCGAGGCCGTCGAGGGGCCACTGGGCGATGTCGCTCTTGCCGGCCTCAACGCACTGTCGGCGCCGTGCACTACCTTCGTTTCATCGCTACTAGAGATCAACAGAAGGAGGGTTCTCGATGAGTGCGGCCGAACTGCTTGACGCTGGGTCGAGGGCGTCCACCGGCTCTACTGGCACGCCGCGTCGACTGGTCGTGACTTGGCAGCACCCCGAACGTCGCAGCATCTGCCCAGTCGGGTTCCTCACCTTCGATGGCGATGCCTACGGCTTCCACTACGTGCGGGCAGCGCTCACAACTGCTGACTTTTCACCGTTGATCGGCTTCCCAGATCTTCACGAGGCGTACACGTCCGCCGAACTGTTCCCGCTGTTCGCGCAGCGCGCGATGGACCCACGCCGCGCCGACTACACGCGATACGTGACTCGGCTGGGCTTGCCGGAGGACACCACGCCTTGGGAGCAGATCGCACGATCGGGAGGTCGACGAAACGGCGACACGTTGCAGCTGTTCCCCGAGCCACAGGTCGTGGGCGGATCAATGTCATGCACTTTTCTCGCCCATGGTCTGCGTCACATCTGCCAGGGACCGCTTCGCACGGCAGATGGGCCCGTCTATGTGTCGGGCGAGGATCTCGAGACTGCCCTGGGACGCCTTCAGATCGGCGAAGAACTCGCCGTTCTTCCTGAGCCCAACAATCAGTTCAACGCCAACGCTCTTCTAGTCACAGCTCAAGGCACACCAGTCGGCTGGATCCCAAACCTGTTGGTCGACGATCTCGCGAGACTCAGGCAGTCATCCACGTTGCGCGCGTTTGTAGAGCGCGTGAACGGCTCGGATGCTCCGGGTCACCTTCGGCTTCTAGGGACCTTGCGCGCTGAAAATGTAGGAGACTTCGAGTTCTTTACCTCTGACGCCTGGGAACCAATCGCTCAGTAGGCGAAGACGTCCTGAAGGCCGAGCAGTTCAGTCTCAACTCGCGTCGCGAGGAAATGGCAACATTCGTCGAAGAGGGCTGCCCGTCCGACCTCGCGTAGTCCGTCTTCGAGCGCATCGAGCAGGGGCAGGAGGAAGCGAACATCGTTGCCGGCATATGCCAACTGTTCGTCTGTCAGCTCTCCAGTCCAATCGCTCGTTCGCACGGCGCCCTTGTCGAGATGCACGTCAAGGATGTTCGACAACAGCGCGGCAAGGCTATGCATATTGTTCGGTTCCTCCGGCCGGAGGAGCTTCGAGGCGACCTTCGTGCATCGAATCTCCGCTGGCACCACACCGAGTGCGTGGGTTAGGAAACGCAAGTCGAACGGAGCATGGTGAAAGACCTTGGTGAGATCTTCCGCGACAAGAACACGACTGAGTTGCTCTGCTGGCCCAGTCATTCGGACGATGGCTAGCCCGACGGACGGGTGGTAGAGCTGACAAATAGCCAACCGGTCGTGACGCCAGTCGAGCCCGGTGGTCTCGGTGTCGCACGCGACCTGTCCTGCTCCAATGAATGCGTCGGCCACGTCGCGCGGAAGGTCTTGTGTGAAGACAGACGCCATTGCGACGCGATCAACCAAGGTCGTCCCCAATCTCGGAGTTGGCATGATCGTAGACCCTGACCGTGGGTACAGGGTGACCGCGCGATATGGCACAACGCGGTGCCAGCCGACGACTGCAAGGAGGCTACGACCGTGCCCGACGCGTCTAGAAGTCGAGAATCCAGGATCCCAGCCTCGACGTACCGGCTCCAGATCACCGCGGAGCTCGACCTCTTCCAGGCCGCGGCCCGGCTGCGCTACCTGCACGACCTCGGCGTCGACTGGGTCTACCTCTCGCCGCTGCTCGCGGCGGAGCCCGGCAGCTCCCACGGGTACGACGTCGTCGCGTTCGACCACGTCGACCCGTCGCGCGGCGGCGCCGAGGGACTGGGGACGCTGGCCGCCGAGGCGCGCCGGCTCGGCATGGGCGTGCTCGTCGACATCGTGCCCAACCACGTCGGCGTCGCGACGCCGGCGGAGGACGCGTGGTGGTGGGACGTGCTCCAGCACGGCCGCGAGTCGGAGCACGCCAACGCCTTCGACATCGACTGGGCCGCGGGCGACGGGCGGCTCCTCATCCCGGTCGTCGGCGACGGCGACGAGGACGCGATCGTCGTCCGCTCGACCGCTGAGGGGGGAGAGCTCTGGTACCACGACCTGCGCTTCCCGCTCACGCCCGGCACGACGACCCACGACGAGCAGCACTACCAGCTGGTCAACTGGCACGAGGCGGACGACAACCTCAACTACCGCCGCTTCTTCGCGGTCAACAGCCTCGCTGCCGTGCGCGTCGAGGACCCCGAGGTCTTCGCCGAGTCGCACGTCGAGATCCGGCGCTGGTTCGAGGACGGCCTGGTCGACGGCCTGCGCGTCGATCACCCCGACGGCCTGCGCGACCCGAAGCGCTACCTCGAGGACCTCGCCCAGCTGACCGGCGGGGCGTACGTGCTCGTCGAGAAGATCCTGGAGCCCGGGGAGTCGCTCCCCGCGGACTGGGCGACCCAGGGCACCACCGGGTACGACGCCCTGGGACTGGTCGACCGCGTCCTCACCGACCCGGCCGGGCAGGCACCCCTCGACGCACTGGAGACCCGCCTCCGCGGCGGTCCCGTCGACTGGGCGGCGATGATCCACGGCACCAAGCGCGAGGTCGCCGACGGGATCCTGCACTCCGAGGTCCGGCGGATCACCCGGGAGATCCGGCGGCTCACGTCGACGCCCTTCACGCAGGTCGAGGACGCCGTCGCCGAGCTGCTCGCCTGCTTCCCGGTCTACCGCTCCTACCTGCCCGAGGGGCTGCACCACCTGGAGCAGGCCTTCGAGCTGGCCCGCGAGCACCGGCCCGACCTCGCCGCGACGTACGACGCACTGCTGCCGATCCTCGTCGACGGCTGGACCGCACCGGCGCGGCGCTTCCAGCAGACCAGTGGGATGGTCATGGCCAAGGGCGTCGAGGACTGCGCGTTCTACCGCTTCTCGCGGCTCACCTCGCTCAACGAGGTCGGCGGCGACCCGAGCGTCTTCTCGGTGTCGGTCGACGAGTTCCACGCGGCGATGGCGACCCGGCAGGCGGAGTGGCCGCACGCGATGACGACGCTCTCCACCCACGACACGAAGCGTGGCGAGGACGTGCGCGCCCGGATCACCGCGCTGGCCGAGCTCCCGGAGGTCTGGACGGCGGCGCTCGACGAGCTGCTGGAGCTGGCGCCGGTGCCCGACCCGGGCTTCGGATCCCTGCTGTGGCAGGCGATCCTCGGCGCCTGGCCGACCTCGCCCGACCCCGACCTGCGCAGCCGCTTGCACGGGTACGCCGAGAAGGCGATGCGCGAGGCGGGCGACCGGACCACGTGGACCGAGCCGAACGAGACCTACGAGGCCGCCGTGCACGCAGCGGTCGACGCGGCCTTCGACTCCCCCGACGTACGACGGGTGCTCGACGGGCTGCTCGCGCAGGTCGCCTGGCCGGGCCGCTCGAACGCGCTCGCCGCCAAGCTGGTCGCGCTGACGATGCCCGGCGTGCCGGACGTCTACCAGGGCAGTGAGCTGTGGGAGCAGAGCCTGGTCGACCCCGACAACCGCCGGTTCGTGGACTTCGACCACCGGGCGCACGTGCTCGCCGGGACGGCCGAGGACGACGCCGCCGCCAAGCTCCACCTGACCCGGGCCGCGCTGACGCTGCGCCGCGACCGGCCCGACCTCTTCACGACGTACGCACCGGCGATCGCGACCGGCCCCGAGGCGAAGCACGTGCTCGCCTTCGACCGGGGCGGGGCGCTCACCGTCGCCACCCGGCTGCCGGTCGGGCTCGCCGCGACCGGGTGGGGCGCCACCCGGCTGACGCTGCCTCCGGGCTCGTGGACCGACGTGCTGACCGGGCGTCCGGCATCCTCGGTGGTGGCCGACCTGCTCGACGTGCAGCCGGTGGCCCTGCTCGTGAAGGAGAACGCGTGACCTACGGACCGTTCGACGTCTGGGCGCCGCGCCCGGCCCGGCTGCGGCTGGTGGCGGCCGGCGAGACCATCGACATGGTCAAGGACGAGGACGACTGGTGGTCGCCCGTCGGCGACGTCCCCGACCCGGAGGGCGAGGAGGTCGACTACGGCTACCTGGTCGACGACGACGAGACCCCCCGGCCCGACCCGCTGTCCCGGCGCCAGCCCGACGGCGTCCACGGCCTCTCCCGCACCCACGACGCCTCGGTCCACGACTGGCAGGACGCCGGGTGGACCGGGCGGCAGCTGGCCGGTGCGGTGATCTACGAGCTGCACATCGGCACGTTCACCCCAGAGGGCACCTTCGACGCCGCGCTCACCAGGCTCGACCACCTGCGGGATCTCGGTGTCGACTTCGTCGAGGTGATGCCGGTCAACGCGTTCAACGGCACCCACAACTGGGGCTACGACGGCGTCCTGTGGCACGCCGTGCACGAGGGGTACGGCGGGCCCGCGGGCTACCAGCGCTTCGTCGACGGCTGCCACGCGGCCGGGCTCGGCGTCATCCAGGACGTGGTCTACAACCACCTCGGTCCGTCCGGGAACTACCTGCCGCTCTTCGGTCCCTACCTGAAGTCGGGCTCCAACACCTGGGGCGACCTGGTCAACCTCGACGAGGACGGCTCCGACGTCGTACGCCGCTACATCCTCGACAACGTGGAGATGTGGCTGTCGGACTACCACGTCGACGGGCTGCGACTGGACGCCGTGCACGCGCTCCAGGACTCCTCCGACGTGCACCTCCTCGAGGAGATGGCGATCGAGGTCGCGGCGCTCTCCGCCCACCTGGGCCGGCCGCTGACGCTGATCGCCGAGTCGGACCTCAACGACGCGAAGCTGGTGACCCCGCGCGAGGCGGGTGGCTACGGGCTCGACGCGCAGTGGAGCGACGACTTCCACCACGCCGTCCACGTCGCGCTGACCCGCGAGACCGACGGCTACTACGCCGATTTCGAGCCCCTGGACGCACTGGCGAAGGTCGTCGAGCGCGGCTTCTTCCACGACGGCACGTACTCGTCCTTCCGCGGCCGCGCCCACGGCCGCAAGATCGACACCGACAAGATGCCCAGCTGGCGGCTCGTCGTCGCGAGCCAGAACCACGACCAGATCGGCAACCGGGCGGTCGGGGACCGGATCACCGAGGCGCTCGACGAGGACCAGCTCGCCTGCGCGGCGCTGCTCACGATGGCCGGCCCGTTCACCCCGATGCTCTTCCAGGGCGAGGAGTGGGCGGCCTCGACGCCCTTCCAGTTCTTCACCTCGCACCCCGAGCCCGAGCTGGGGAAGGCCACCGCCGAGGGCCGGATCGCCGAGTTCGAGCGGATGGGCTGGGACCCGGCAGTGGTGCCGGACCCGCAGGACCCCCAGACGTTCCAGCGGTCCAAGCTCGACTGGACCGAGCTCGGCGAGGGCCGGCACGCCCGGCTGCTCGACGTCTACCGACGGCTCGCCGTACTCCGTCGTGAGCGGCCCGAGCTGACGGACCCGTCGTTCGCGCACAACGCCTGCCTCGTCGACGACGACAGCCGGCTCTTCGAGATGTGGCGCGGCGACCTGCACGTCGTCGTGAACTTCGGCGACTCCGAGGTGGTCATCGACCTCGACGAGGAGGGCGAGCTGCTCTTCGAGACCGAGGCCGGCGTCGACCTGGCCGGTACGACGCTGCGCGTGCCCGCCCACGCCGGGGCCGTCATCGGTTAGGCGTCAGCACCTCGGCGCCCGGAGGGGTGTAGGCGGCGAGCACCGTACTCACCACGGCCTGCTCCGCGCCCGCGGCGTCGAGCCGACCTGCGACGCACTCGGTCGCGGCCGCGTGCATGACCGTGTAGGCGACCGTCACCAGCCAGCCCTCGGGGAGGTCGGTGCGGAAGACCCCCTCCCGGCGCCCGCGGCGGACCAGCGCGGCCATCCGCGCGAGGTGCTTGTCGTGGTGCTCGCGGACCAGCTCCTCCGGCAGCTCGCGCTGGGCGGCCGTCATCACCGAGCGGAAGCGGTGGACGACCTCCCAGCTCGCGCTGAGCAGCCGGGTCACGGCCGCGACGGGGTCGCCGGTCGTGTCGGTCGCGCCGAGGATCTCCTCCGCCTCGGCGTGCACCTGACGGAAGACCTGGTCGACCAGGATCGCGCGGGTCGCGAAGTGCCCGTGCAGCGTCACCCGCCCGACGCCGGCCTCCTCGGCGATCGCGCTCAGCGTCGCCTCGGGGTCTCGCACCAGGCAGGCCTGGGCCGCGGCGAGGATCGCGGCCACGTTGCGACGCGCGTCGGCTCGGGGCATCGGAATCCTTTGCTCGAGAGATCTTGAACATCAGTGTACAAGTTGTGTACGGTCGCGCTAACTTGAACACCGATGTTCGAGATAGTGAGGAGCCGTCATGACCACCGTCCACCACCCTCCCGTCCACGAGACGGGTTCCGATCCCTCCAGCCGGCGCTCCGGACTGGTCCTGCTGCTGCTCGCCACCGCCCAGCTGATGCTGGTCCTCGACGTGACGGTCGTGAACGTCGCGCTCCCCGACATCGGCGCCGACCTCGGCCTGAGCCGCGCCGCCGTGCCGTGGGTGATGACGGCGTACACCCTGTGCTTCGGCGGCCTGATGCTCCTCGGCGGACGGCTGGCGGACCTGGTCGGAGCGCGACGCGTGCTGCTGAGCGGACTGGCCGTGTTCACGGGAGCCTCGCTGCTGTGCGGGCTCGCGGACGGGCAGGGCGTGCTGCTGGCCGGGCGCTGCCTCCAGGGCATCGGCGCGGCCGCCCTCTCCCCCGCCGCCCTGTCGCTGGCGATCGCCTCGTCGTCGGGTGCGGCCCGGACCCGGGTCGTGGCCGTCTGGGGTGCGTTGAGCGGGACGGGTGCGGCGCTCGGGGTGCTGCTCGGTGGCGTGCTCACCTCGGCGTTCGGCTGGGAGTGGATCTTCTTCGTCAACGTGCCGATCGGCCTCGCGATCCTGGCGGTCCTGCCGCGACTGGTGGCCGCACCGCCGCGACCCGAGGTCCGCGAGCGGCTCGACCTGGCGGGCGCCGCGCTGGTCACCGGCGGCACGGCGTCCGCGATCTACGGTCTCGTGCACGCCGGCGGCAGCGGGTGGACCGACGCCCGGACCCTCGCCGCGCTCGGTCTCGCCTTCCTGCTGTGGGTCGCCTTCGCCGTCGTCGAGCGCGTCGTCACCGACCCGCTCCTCGAGATCGGGCTGCTGCGCCAGCGCACCGTCGCGGCCGGCTCCTTCCTGATGCTGGTCGCCACCGGCCTGATGGTCGGCGGGTTCTTCCTGGGCTCGTTCACGCTGCAGCGGGTGCACGGTGAGAGCGCCGTGCAGGTCGGGCTGTCCTTCCTGCCCGTCGCGGTCGCCGTCGTCGCGGGCGCCCACCTCGCCGGGCACCTGCTGACGCACGTCCCTGCTCGGGCGGTCGCGGCGACCGGGCTGGCCCTCGCCGCCGGAGGCAACGCCCTCACCGCGACGACCACCGGCGCCCCGGCGCTCGTCCTCGGGCTCAGCGTGGCGGCCCTCGGCATCGGCGCGACCTTCGTGACCGCCTTCGGGGTCGGCCTCGCGGACGCCGACCCGGCCGCGTCGGGCCTGCGGTCGGCCGTGGTGAGCACGTTCCACGAGCTGGGCGGCGCCTTCGGCGTCGCCATCCTGTCGAGCATCGCCGGCGCGGCACTGGTCGCGACGACACCCGGTGACTCGGCCTTCGTCGACGCCTACGTGGTCGCGGCCGTCATCGCCGCGGTCGGCGCGGCGCTCGCGCTGCTCGTCGTACCCACCATCGACCGCGTGGAGGGACGGGTCGGCCGCCACTGAGTTCGCCGGCTGGGACAGCCAGCAACGGAACGGCCCTTCCGGACCTCCCCGAAGGGCCGTTTCGTGCCTGGCTACCCCGCCGGGGGGCCGACCGAGAGCACCCGGTCGAAGTGCTCGACGACCGGGAACGGCTCGTAGAAGTGGTGGAGCAGACGCCGCCACTCGTCGTACTGCGCAGAGCCGCGGAAGCCGACCGTGTGGTCCTCGAGGGTGTCCCACTCGACCAGGAGCAGGAACGTGCCGGGACGCTCCTGGCAGCGCGACAGGGTCAGCCCGCCGAAGCCCGGCATCGACGCGATGATCTCCTTCGCCTCGGCGAAGGCCGCGACGAACTCGTCCTCGAGACCTGGCCGCACCGGGAGCAGGGCGTGCTCGAGGATCATCCTTCGAGGTCGTCCAGGCTGATGACGTCGCCCTCGGGCGGCGCCGTGACGTCGAAGTCCTCGTCGAACTCGGAGAAGGTCACGCTGCCGGTGTCGTCGCCCTCGGTCTTCTCGATCTTGACGAGGTAGTGCGGCTCGTCGACCAGCACGTAGCCGGTGGAGAGACCGTCGTCGTCCTTCTGGTCGACCGGGACCGCGTCGTCGCCGTCGACCTCCACGACCTCCTTGACGGAGTAGGTCTTGTCCTCGTCCCCGTCGCTGGAGATCAGCTCGTCGAGCAGGTCGTCGATGTCGCAGAACTCGCCGAAGGAGTCGTCGGAGCTCGACACCGCGACCCACTTGTCGCCCACCGCCGCGATGACCTGATCGGCGGAGTCGGGGGCGCTCGCCCGCCAGAAGGCCTCGTCAGGGCGGAACCAGACGTCACCGTCGACGCCGAGCAGCTCCGTCGTACCGCCGCCGACGCCGAGCGAGCCCGTGCAATCACCCTGGTCGTTGGTCTGCACGTCGATGGCGATCTCCTGCCCGTCGGTCGTGACGGTTCCGGCGACCTTGACCGCGTCGAGACCCTTCATGGCCTTCTTCGAGGCGTCCGCGATCTTCTGCCCCGACTGGTCGGTGAAGTCGTCACCACCACCGCAGGCGGTGAGCAGGGCGGCCATGCCGAGGCCGGCGGCGGCCAGTCCGATGCGTGTCATGCGGGCCAGCCTCCCACGCCGCCGGGGTAGTCCCTGACGGAATGGCCCTCCCTGGGCGCGGCAGCCGACCGTTCCGTCAGGGACTACCTCAGCAGCTCGCGGACCCAGGCCGGGACGAGGGCGGAGGCGGGGCCGTGGCGCGCCTCGTCGAAGAGGTGGCTGCCGGCGCTGGGCTCGAGGTTGAGCTCGAGGGTGCGAGCGCCACCCGCGCGGGCGTGCTCGACGAAGCCGGCGGCGGGGTAGACGGCGCCGGAGGTGCCGATCGAGACGAAGAGGTCCGCCTCGTCCAGGGCGGCCACGATCCGGTCCATCTCGTACGGGATCTCGCCGAACCACACCACGTCCGGCCGGAGCTCGCTGACGCCGCAGCGCGGGCACGGCGGGTAGTCGCCGAGCTCGCCCGTCCACGCGACCCGGGCGCCGCACCCGCGGCACAGCGCCGACTGCAGCTCCCCGTGCATGTGCAGGACCCGGCGCGAGCCACCGCGCTCGTGCAGGTCGTCGATGTTCTGGGTCACGACGAGCAGGTCGTCGCCGAGGACGGACTCCAGCTCCGCGAGCGCCCGGTGCGCGTCGTTGGGCTCCACACCGGCGAGCGCCGCGCGACGGGCGTCGTAGAAGCGGTGCACGACCGAGGGCTGGTACTCGTACGCCTCCGGCGTCGCGACGTCCTCGACCCGGTGGCCCTCCCACAGCCCGTCGGCGTCGCGGAAGGTAGGTACGCCGCTCTCAGCGGAGACCCCCGCGCCCGTCAGCACGACGACCCTCATCGGCGCGGCTCGGCGTACAGGGTGACGGCGTAGCCGTCGGCCGGGTCGAACGCGTGCCCGTCCCACGTGCCGTAGCGCATCACCGCGTCGAGACCGAGCACGCCGAACGCCGCGTCGACGTCGGCCAGGGCGGTCGGCGGGCAGTCGCCGGGCAGGTGGCCGGCGTCGAGGCCGTAGCCGCACACGACGACCCCGCCGGGGGTGAGGTGGTGACCGAGCCGCTCGCAGGCGTCGAGGAGCGTGCCGGGCTCGAGCAGCGGGATGGTGTTGCCGGCGACCAGCACCAGGTCGAAAGTCTCACCGAGATCGAACGACGACAGGTCGCCGAGGCGCCAGTCCAGCTCGGGCGCAGCGGCTCGGGCCTGGGCCAGCATCGACTCGTCGACGTCGACCCCGACGACGTCGTACCCGAGCTCGGCGAGACGTACGCCGACCCGCCCGGTGCCGCATCCGGCATCCAGCACCCGCGCCGGTGGTGCGATCAGGTCCGCGACGAACGTCGCCTCACCGTGGATGTCCTGGCCACGCTCCGCCATCGACCGGAAGCGGTCGGCGTACGCGCGTGCGTAGTCGTCGCCCACGGTCTCGCGGGCGATCCGCTCCCACCGGCTGGTCACGACGAGATCTTGCGACGGGAGGCGCTGGTCTTGAACTCCTCCATGAAGATCCGGTGCACCGTGTCACCGTCCAGCGCGCCACCGACCAGGCCCAGCTCGCCGCGGGCCAGCCGTTCGCACACCCGGATCCAGGCCTGTCCCATCGCATAGGTGAAGGTGCCGGCGACGGTCGCGCTGATCGGCGCGGCCACCGCCGTGCCTGCCCCGGGAACGAACTTGATCATGTTGGTGACCACCGAGCGCCCGGCCGTCGTGGCGGCGGCCGTCGCGGCGATCGACGCAGCGGTCGAGCGCTCGACGGAGATCCCGTACGTGACCGCGATCGAGGCCATCATTCCGATCTGGAGCGGGACGAGGATCGCCGCGTCGGAGAAGGGGATCGGGGAGGCTCCGGCGGCGGTGGCTGCTGTCGTCGCCGCCTTGACGGCCACCTCCGCCCGCTCCCGCTTGCGGTCGAAGTCGATCCGCTGCGCGGCGGTGATGGCGTGGGCGACGCCGTCCGGCGCGCCGCGAAAGGTGGCATCGAGGACTTCCTGCAGGCCGTACGCCGTCTGTCCGGTGAAGTCGTCCGCGAGCGCCATCGTGTAGTGGATCAGGCCGTCCTGGATGGGCAGGTCGAGAGCGGCGATGCTGGCCGCGAGCGCCTCGGCGTCGGGGTGCACGCGCCCACCGGCACCGCGCTGCACCTGGGTGAGCACCAGGATCACGGGCAGCCCGAGGTCGGCGAGCGCGCGGACGAAGTCGGCCTCGGTCGCCTCGAAGCGGCGGTCGCCGGCCCGCACGCAGTACCAGGCGACGTGGATCTGGTCGGCGAGCGGCTTGCGGCGCATGCCGTGCAGGTAGTCGCGGAGCTCGCTCAGCAGCGCGTCGTTGTCCTTGCCGACCTCGAGACCGCGGGTGTCGAGCACGCCGAGCGTCCCGCTCTGGTGCAGGTAGAGGTGCTCGGCGCGGGTGACCGGCTCGCCGATCCCGGTCTGCGCGATCTCCGCACCGAAGATCGCGTTGACCAGGGT
The DNA here is from genome assembly GCF_001425175.1 of Nocardioides sp. Root1257. GTDB lineage: Bacteria > Actinomycetota > Actinomycetes > Propionibacteriales > Nocardioidaceae > Nocardioides. The sequence goes on from NZ_LMDV01000009.1 coordinate 64,580, forward strand.
GCTCTTGCCGACGCCCGTCTTGCCGAAGATGGCCAGGTTGAACCGGCCGATCTCCTCTGCCTTGTCCTTCCACGCCTTCCCGAAGGCCTGGCCGAACCACTCGTCGGTGGGCTTCGCCATGTCCCCAGCGTGTCAGAAGTAGGCAAGAGTGGGGTCATGACGCAGATGGTGCGAGTGCACAACTTCTTCCTGTCGAGCGACGGGTACGGCGCGGGCGAGGGCCAGAGCCTGGAGCAGCCCTTCGGCCACGCGAACCCCGCCGAGCTGGGCGCGTGGGCGTTCGGGGCCGCGAGCTGGCCGAACCGCACCGACGGCGCCGGCACCCGCGGCCTGGAGGACTACCTGGTCCGCGACTTCCACCGCAACATCGGCGCCGAGATCATGGGCCGCAACAAGTTCAGCCCCTATCGCGGTCCGTGGGAGGACCACCCCGACTGGGAGGGCTGGTGGGGTGAGGACACCCCGTTCCACACGCCCGTCTTCGTGATGACCCACCACGAGCGCCCGTCGCTGACGCTGACCGACACGACGTTCCACTTCGTGAGCGGTACGCCGAGCGAGGTGCTCGAGCTCGCTCTCGAGGCCGCCGACGGCAAGGACGTCCGCCTGGGCGGCGGCGCCACGACGATCCGCCAGTTCCTCGATGCGGGTCTCGTCGACACCCTGCACGTCGCCGTGGCCCCGATCGAGCTCGGCGGCGGGTCCCGCTTCTGGACGTCCCCCGACGAGCTGGACGACCGCTACCACCACGACGTCGTGCCGCGACCCGACGGCGTGGTGCACCACCTCTACTGGCGGCGGTGACCGCATCGACTTCGCCCGACACCCGGGCGTCACTCCCTCCCCGAACAGCCTCGCGACGTCAGCCGCAGCTGGGGCCGCAGCCGCCGGCAGGAGTGCCGATGCTGACGAGCTCCGGCTCGGCGGACGTGCCGCAGCAGCCGACGTCGGCGGGTGCACCGTCGAAGAGACCGGATCCGCCGCACACACCGCTGTCGGGCAGGACCAGCTCCACGCGGTCGGCGGCCTCCTGGTCGCCCGCGACCTCGGCGACGATGCTGCGGACCTGCTCGAACCCGGTCATGGCCAGGAACGACGGAGCGCGGCCGTAGGACTTCATCCCGGCCAGGTAGAGGCCGGGCTCGGGCTGGCGGAGCCGGTCCGCGCCGTGCGGGCTGACGGAGCCGCAGGAGTGCCAGGCAGGGTGGATCTCGTCGGCCAGCCGGGCTGGCGCGTCGAGCTCGCCGTCCAGGTCCAGCTGGACCTGGCTGAGCCAGGTGTGGTCGGGGCGGAATCCGGTCACCACGATGACCTCGTCGATGGCGTCGACGACCTTCCCGTTGTCGGCGGGTGCGGCGCCGGTCCCGAGGTCGGCGAACGACGTCAGCCGCAGCCGGCCCTGGCCGGCGTCCTCGTCGAGCTCGATGTCGCTGGTGCGGAAGGAGGTCATCACGGTGACCGGTCCGTCGGTCACGGCACGCTGGGCGCTGCTCCCCAGCGCGCCGCGCTGCTCGAGCTGGTCGTTGTCGCCACCACCGAACGCGTCGGCGGTGCCCGGTCGGCGGACCAGCCAGACGACGCGGGTCTCGGGGTGGTCCTTCGCGAGCGCGCCGAGACCGACCAGGACGTTCTGGGCCGAGGCGCCGGCACCGGCGACCGCGACCCGCTTCCCGGCGTACCGAGCTGCGACGGCAGGGTCGGTGAGGTCCGGGATGCCGTAGGTGATGCGGTCCGCGTGCTCGGTCTCGCCGGCGGCCGGGTAGCCGTCCCCGCCGAGCGGGTTCGGGCGGGTCCAGGTGCCCGAGGCATCGACGACCGCTGCGGCGTTCAGTCGTGCGCGGGCACCGGTGGCGGTCTGGGTGTGGATGGTCAACGGCAGCCGCTCGCGGTCGGCGGCGACGAGGCGGTCCCGGCCGTAGCGGGCGACCCCGACCACACGCCGACCGAAGCGGATCTCCACCTCGTCGGTCGCCTCGAGCGCGGCCGCGAGCGGAGCGAGGTACAGCTCGACCCACTCGCCGCCGGTCGGGTAGCCGTCCGGGTCCGGGGCCACCCAGCCGGTGGACGAGAGCAGCTGCTCGGCGACCGGGTCGACCAGCTCGCGCCACGGTGAGAACAACCGGACGTGGCCCCAGCGGCGCACCGAGGCGCCCGGGGCATCGCCGGCCTCGAGGACCACGGTCGCCAGGCCGCGGGACTGGGCCTGGGCCGCCGCGGCCAGACCGATCGGGCCGGCGCCGACGATGACGAGAGGCAGGTCGGCACTCGGGGTCAGGGCGGAGGATGCGGCGGAGGTGGTCATGCGTGGCTCCTGGCGACTCTCGGACAATTCATCGACGTCTGTCGATGGATGGACTGTATCGACCGCCATCGATCCCTGCAACCATCGATCAGCATCGATGAAGACGGTAGGCTGTCTCCGTGACCGTCGACATCACCGAACCAGCCGACGCTTGCGCGCCGGCGACGCCACCGGTCTCGCTCGGCGAGGACACCGCCGCGACGTACGCGGAGTGGTTCGCGACGCTGTCGGACGCGACGCGGGTGCGCCTGCTGCACGCGGTGTCGACGGCATCGTCGGGTCACCTGCGGGTCGGGGACCTCGCGACCCAGCTCGGGATCAGCCAGTCCACGGCCTCCCACCACGTCCGCAAGCTCGCCGAGGTCGGCTTCGTCGCCGTCGACAAGGTCGGCACGTCCTCGGTCGTGTCGGTGAACCCGGCCTGCTGCACCGGTCTGCCGCACGCCGCCGACGTCGTCATGGGCACCCTGACTGCGGTGCCGTGCTGCCCCGAGGACCTCCCCGTCGACGTGACCTCCCGCGCGATGACCGACGACGACCTCCCGGCGGTCCGGGAGATCTACGCCCAAGGCATCGCGACGCGCAACGCCACCTTCGAGACCCGGGTCCCGACGGTGTCGGCGCTGGCGAAGAAATGGGTGCCCGGCCACCGGTGGGTCGCCGAGCTCGACATCGACGGCACCTCGACCGTGGTCGGGTGGACCGGCGTCACTCCGGTCTCCGAGCGCGAGTGCTACGCCGGGGTCGGCGAGACCAGCGTCTACGTCGCTGAGGGCTACCGCGGCCGGGGCGTCGGCAAGGCGCTGCTGTTCCGTCAGGTCAACGAGGCCGACGCCGGCGGCCTGTGGACCCTGCAGACCTCGATCTTCCCCGAGAACCGCGCCTCCATCGCGCTGCACCACTCCGCCGGCTACCGCACCCTCGCCGTACGTCCCCGGATCGCGCAGCTCGACGGCGTCTGGCGCGACACCGTCCTGCTCGAGCGGCGGCGCGACACCGACTGACCAGCCGCCGGCGACCGTGCCGGCTTGTGCACAGCACTTTCAGTCAGCCATTATTGAGTCAATCACCACTGACTGAATGAGGTTGTCGTGGAACTCCAGGCTCGCGTCGCAGCGCTGGGTGCCCTGGCCGACCCGGCCCGGCTCCGGATCGTCGACCTCCTCAGCGCAGGAGACGCCTCTCCGAGTGAGCTCCGCGCCGAGCTGGGACTGGCCTCGAACCTGCTGGCCCACCACCTCGGGGTGCTGGAGGAGCGCGGCATCGTGACCCGGCACCGGTCGCACGCCGACCGCCGGCGCACCTACCTGCGGCTGCGGCCCGAGGGGCTCGCCGGACTCTTTCCCGCCGCGGAGGCCTCGCCGGCGAGCGCGGTCGAGCGGGTGGTGTTCGTGTGCACCGCGAACTCGGCGCGCTCCCAGCTCGCCGACGCACTGTGGCGCCGGGCCAGCACCATCCCGTCCACCTCGGCGGGCACCCATCCCGCCGCGGCCATCGCGCCGGGCGCGGCCGCAGCAGCCCGGCGTCACGGGCTCGCCCTCGTCCAGGAGGGTCCCCAGGCACTCGACGGACTCCTCCGTACGGGCGACTACGTGATCACCGTCTGCGATGGCGCGCACGAGGAGCTCAAGCCGGACGACCTCGACCTGGTCGACCTGGCCGGCATCGCCCACTGGTCGATCGCCGACCCGGTCGCCGCCGGCACCGCAGCCGCGTTCAACGCCGCGTACGCCGACATCGCCGACCGTGTCACCCAGCTGGCACCGCGACTCGAGAGATCGAGATCCACCACGACCGACTCGTCGGCCGTGTCCTGACCCGCACCACCCAACTCCTGACCCGACTCGGAGAACCGTGACACAGCCACCCCTGTCCCGGCGCCTGGTCGCCGAGTTCCTCGGCACCGGGCTCCTGGTGACCGTCGTCGTCGGCTCGGGCATCGCCGCCCAGCGGCTCTCACCCGACGACATCGGCCTCCAGCTCCTCGAGAACTCCACCGCCACGTTCCTCGGCCTGGCCGTCCTCATCCTCATGCTCGGCCCCGTCTCGGGCGCGCACCTCAACCCGGTCGTGTCCGCGGCCGACTGGTTCCTCGGCCGCCGCGCGGGCACCGGGCTCACCGGTCGCGAGGTCGGCGCCTACACACTCGCCCAGGTGCCCGGCGCCATCGCCGGCGCGGTGCTGGCCAACGCGATGTTCGACCTCGACCTCACCGAGCTCTCCACCAAGGAGCGGACCGGGTCGAACCTGCTCGTCGCCGAGGTCGTCGCGACCGCAGGCCTGATCGCGCTCATCTTCGCGCTCGCCCGCACCGGCCGCGGTGCTCTCGCCGCCCCCGCGGTCGGCGCGTACATCGGTGCTGCCTACTGGTTCACGTCCTCCACCTCGTTCGCGAACCCAGCCGTCACCATCGGCCGCATCTTCTCCGACACGTTCGCCGGCATCGACCCGACCTCGGCGCCCGCCTTCGTCGGGGCGCAGATCGTCGGAGCGGCCGTCGGCGTCGCGACCGTCCGCTACCTCTACCCCGACAGCCCGACGGAACGGGCCCACCCGCCCACGGTCGTGTTCGCGTGCCGCGCCAACGGCGGCCGCTCGGTCGCGTCCCGTCTCCTCGCCGAGCACTACGCCCGGGGCCGGGTCGTCGCGCTGTCGGCAGGCACCGAGCCCGGCGATCACATCCACCCCGAGGTGGCCCAGGTCCTCCAGCAGCTCGGCCTCGACACCTCTCGCGAGCAGCCGAAGCTCCTGACCGCCGAGACCATCGCCGCGGCTGACCTGACGATCACCATGGGCTGCGGAGAGAACTGCCCCTACGTCCCGGGCGCTCGCTACCGCGACTGGCCGCTCGAGGACCCCAAGGGCCAGGACGACGCCACCGTGCGACGCATCGTCGCCGACATCGACAGCCGGGTCCGCGACCTGCTCGTCGAGCTCGTCCCCGATCTCGAGCTGTCTCCGTCCGTGGTCAGCGTCTAGCGGGTTCCCCGTCGCGGAGGCCGGATCAGTAGTACCAGGGGAAGCGCGGCACGCTCATCAGCGGTCGTTGGGAACCGTTGGCATTGGCCGGCTGACCTGCGCAAACACGTCGGCGAACGCTGGTCGCGAACGGCACCAGACGAACGTCCTGCCACGCATTTGCCACGCAAGAGTGACGGTCAACCCGCCATTGGACGGGCTGACCACAGGACTCCGTCCCTGATCTCGGTTCGTACCGCCGTCGTTACGGGTGCTGCGTTGCGGGCTGGAACAGCTCGACCAGGTTGCCGGCAGGATCTGCGATGAGAATCTGGTGTCCACCGGGACCAGCCACCTGCGCACTGCAGAAGGGCACTCCGGCCGCTTGAAGCCGGTCGATCTCGGAGTCCAGGTCCGCGACGACCAGGTGGATCCGGTTTCGGCCGGCTCCGGCGGCATCGTCGGGTGTCGCTCGGGCGCCGGAGCTGGCCGGTCCCGACAGCAGGAGGCGCAACGGACCGCGGGTGACGTCGGCGAAAGCCGGCGCAGGGTTGCTGAGCAGCGTGAAGCCGAGATGCGTGGTGTAGAAGTCGATGGCCGCCGTCACGTCATCGACGATGTAGCGCACGCTGGCGAACTGGTCGGTCTCACTCATGGCTGATGCTCCTTGTCGTGTCGGCGGACAGCGTCGGCAGCAGGTGGCGGACGCGGCTGTCGATGTCCGCTGCCGCGGCGAGGAAGCGCCGGTAGCTTCCCTTCTTGTCGCCGTCCGCGGCGCCGGTCGGGTCGGTGACGCTCCAGTGGACGAGCGTGTGCCGCCCGGTTGACCCGGACACCTCCTCGCGGGCTCGGTCGCACAGCGTCACCACCTGGTCGAACCCACCATCGGAGCCGAGATCCAGCGGCCTGGGGATCTGTCCGCCGATGTCGATCCCGTACTGCTCGCGCAGCACTCGTTCCGCGTGTGGGTGGATGCGGTCCTTGGGACGTGTGCCGGCACTGCTCACCCGGACCCGGTCGCCTGCCCGACGACGCATCACGGCTTCGGCCAGGGGTGAACGTGCACTGTTGCCGCTGCACACGAACAGGACGCTCGGCCTGGCAACCTCCTTCTCCATGGACGGAGGTGGCGACTGCTCCGGGCTCACATTCAACGACGGATGGAGCGAGTTCGCGGCGGCAGCCAGTCCCGTCGCACATTGGTCGAGGTCCAGGTGGTAGTAGCTGTCGCGCCCGTCGAAGCTGCTTTGCGTCGCCGAGACAAGGCCACCGTTACGCAGCACCCGGAGGTGGTACGAGACCAGGTTCTGGGGTTCATCCACCCGGTCCACCAGTTCGCGCACCCGCAGGTCGCTGCGAGCCAACTCGGTCAACAGACGCCACCGCAGCGGATGGCCCACCAAGCGGATGAACAGCGGGTAACCGACTGGATCAACGACGGCCATCACCCCACTGTAGCCCCATTGCATCAACTCGGATTGATGTACTGTCCGCTCGTGCGAGCCGGCCATCTGCGAGCGCCGAAAGGCGCCCGCCCTGACGACGTCATCCCGCTCGGGGAGGCGGCGAGGGCGTGGTTCGCGATCTCACTGCAGACGTTCGGTGGTCCGGCCGGCCAAATCGCGGTCATGCAGCACAAGCTCGTCGACGAGAAGCGTTGGATCGGGCAACGCCGCTTCCTGCACGCGCTGAACTACTGCATGCTGCTGCCCGGTCCCGAGGCTCAGCAGCTCGCCATCTACACCGGGTGGCTGCTCAACGGCACCCTCGGCGGCCTGATCGCCGGCATCCTGTTCGTCCTGCCCGGCATGCTCGCCCTGCTCGGGCTCACCATCCTGTACCTCGCCGCCGGGTCGACCGCTCTCGTTACGGGACTGTTCGCGGGCCTCGCTCCCGCCGTCATCGCCATCGTCGTCCAGGCCGTCTATCGAGTCGGGAAGCGCGCCCTGACCCACCGGGTCCTCGTCGTCCTGGCGGTCGCATCCTTTCTCGCGCTCGCCGTCCTCGGCGTGCCGTTCCCCCTCGTCATCCTCGCTGCCGGTCTGCTGGGGTGGCTGGCGGCGCGGTGGGTGCCGACTCTGCGGACCCTCCAGGCACACGGCGACGAGGACGGCCCGCCTCCCCTCATCAGCGACGACGCCCTGCACACCACACGCCCCTCGGTCCGGCGCGCCGTCGGCATCATCGCGCTCGGGCTCGGCGTCTGGTTCGCACCCGTCCTGCTCGCCGGAACGCTCCTCGGCCGCAACAGCGTCTACGTCGATCAGGGTCTGTTCTTCTCCGGCGCCGCCGTCATCACGTTCGGCGGCGCGTACGCCGTGCTGGCGTACGTCGCTCAACAGGCCGTCGAGGTCTACGGGTGGCTGGCCCCGGGCGAGATGGTGCACGGACTCGCTCTCGCCGAGACCACGCCCGGCCCCCTCGTCATGGTCACGCAGTGGGTGGGCGGCGTCGCCGCCTACCGCGACCCGGGCGCCCTCAACCCCTGGGCCGGGATGCTCGTCGGATCGCTCCTGACCACATGGGTCACGTTCGTGCCGTGCTTCCTGTTCATCTTCCTCGGCGCCCCGTACGTCGAGCGCCTCCGCCACAACACGCACCTCACCGCCGCCCTGACGGGCATCACGGCAGCAGTCGTCGGCGTCATCGCATCCCTGGCCGTCTACTTCTCGCTCCACACGCTGTTCGACACCACCCGGGCTGTCGACACCGGGCCACTCGACCTCGAGCTGCCGGTCCTCGACTCGTGGGACCCCTTCGCGTTCGCCCTCACCGCGGTCGCCCTGGGGCTGCTGTTCGGGCGCAGCTGGACACCGCTGCGGACGCTCGGCGTCTGCGCTGCCGTCGGGCTCGTGGCATCGTTCGTCAGCTGAGCGGGTCGGGCCGCGGCAGGATGACCGCGGCCGTCATCGCCGGCGAGTGCTGGCAGGGCACGTCCGGAAGCCGGTGCCCATGGCTGGTGTGGTGCCCGGCATAGCAGAGACGGAGCTCGCCGCCCGCGTTCTGGATCAGCGCGACGGAGATGGACAGTCCGAGGCCGGCCCCGGGTCGCGCCCGTGCCACGTCGGCCCGCACGAACCGCTCGGTAGCCCGGTCCATCAGATCGGATGGTATTCCGAGCCCGGCGTCGGCGACCTCGACGACCGCCCACCCGGGTCCCTCGTCCGGTACGGAGCGAACGCGCACACGGACCGGCGGCGCCCCGTGTGCGAACGCGTTGTCGATGAGGTTGGAGACAGTTCGTTCGAGCGCCTGGGGGTCGATGGCTCCGGGGATGGGGCCAGCACCGGCCTCGAGTGTGAGCTGGTCGGCAAGCTCGGGGTGCGCAAGGCGATGACGTTCGATGACCACGGCGATGAGCTCGGAGACGTCGACCACGCCGGCCGGGATGCCTTCGACGGCACCGAGGGCGAGCAGGTGCTCGGCGAGATCGGTCAGTCGGGTGACGTCGACGGCGAGCTCCTCGAGCACGACCTCGTGCTCCTCGACCGTTCGGCGACGACGTTGTGCGAGTTGGATGCGGCTCTTGAGCAGGGTCAGCGGTGTACGGAGCTCGTGGCTGGCCTCGTTGACGAACCGACGCTCGCGCTCCAGCGCGCGTTCGAGCGCGGCGAGCATGTCGTTGAGGGTGTGCCCGAGGCGGGTGACTTCGTCGTCGCGACCTTCGGGTACGTCGAGGCGGAGCCCGTTGGCGCCTTCCGCGATCTCGGCGGCGCGGCGTCGGTAGCGCTCGACGGGACGCAGCGCGGCGCGGGCGAGGACGTCACCGACGACGGCGGCGACGGCGAGTGCCCCGAGCCCGGCGAGGGTGAGCTGGAGCAGGAGCTCGCGGAGTGCTTCGTCGCGGTGGTCCCGGCGGACACCGACGACCAGGTAGTGGTCGGACGGCTGGAGGCTCGTGACCTGGACCCGATAGGGCTTGGCCGCGATCGGCAGGAGCTTGCCGATGTCCTTGGTGAGCGGCTCGGTCGATACCTGGTCGAGGTCCGCGGCGGTGACGAGAGGCGCCTCGGGTGCGGTGCCGCCGGAGTCGAGGACCTGACCGGACTGGTCGAGGACCTGCCAGCCGGCGCCGGTGGCGTCCGCAGCCTCGGGTGAGGTGACGTGGCCAGATGGGTCGACCAGGGGCGTGATGACAGCGGTGGCCTGGTCGAGCTCGGTGTCCAGGCCACGGTCCAGGGCGTACTCGACCCGCCAGTAGACGAACGCTCCGGCGGCGGTGAGCAGCACGAGCATCGCGAGGATGAACCCGGCGACCAGCCGGACCCGCAGAGGCAGCCGACTCATCTCGGGGCCTGGGGGTCGACCCGGTACCCGGCGCCGCGGACGGTGGTGATGGTGCTGGTCCCGAACGGGCGGTCGATCTTGGCCCGGATCGAGGCGAGGTGGACGTCGATGACGTTGCTGCTCAGGTCGGTCTCGCCGTCCCAGACCTCGTCGAGGATGGCGTACCGGCTCACGACCCGGCCCGCCCGAGCGACCAGAAGATGCAGGATGTCGAACTCGCGCGCCGAGAGCTCGATCGGAACACCTCCCCGCGTCACGAGCCGTGCGCCCGGGTCGACGCTCAGGTCGTCGACCTCGGCCACCACCTCCTCGCCGTAGGTCGAGCGTCGTACCAGAGCCCGTAGACGGGCAAGGAGCTCGTCGAGGTCGAACGGCTTGGGCAGGTAGTCGTCGGCGCCCGCGTCCAGGCCGTCGATCCGGTCGCGGACGTCGCCACGAGCGGTGAGCATCATGACGGGGATGGTCACCCCGAGCGATCTGAGTCGCCGACACACGGCGACGCCGTCCATGCCGGGCAGCATCCAGTCGAGGAGCAGCACGTCGTAGGGGATCCCGTCCGGCAGCGCCCGTCCGTAGGCAGCGGTGCCGTCGTGGACGACCTCGACCTCCCAGCCCGCCTCAGACAGCGACTGCTCGAGAAGGTCGGCGAGGCGCACGTCGTCCTCTGCGACCAGGATTCGCACCGCGCCCCCTTCCCTTCTGTCGCGGGTTTCGACGGGACCACCCTGCACCCTGAGGCTCGGGTTCATCGTCCCTTCATGTTCCAACTCCTACGGTGCGGCGCATGAGCGATCTCCTCGCAGTCGAAGCGATAGGTGTGAGCAAGACCTTCGGGTCCGTGCGCGCCGTCAACGACATCACCGTCCGCGTCGCCGCCGGCGAGGTCTACGGCGTGCTCGGCCCCAATGGAGCCGGGAAGACCACGTTCCTGCGGATGCTGTTCGGCCTCATCCAGCCCGACTCCGGCACCATCCGTGTCCTTGGGAAGACGTGGGCCGCCGACGGCGTCGGAGTCCTGGACGGGGTCGGCGGGTTCATCGAGAGCCCGAAGTTCTACCCCTACCTGACCGGACGGCAGAACCTCGAAGGCCTCGCGCTCCTCGACGGCGGCCACCGTCCCGGGCTGCTAGAAGAGCTCCTCGACCTCGTCGAGATGAGCGACCGAGCCGACGAGAAGGTCGGCGGCTACTCCTACGGAATGCGCCAACGCCTCGGGGTCGCCGCGAGCCTGCTGCGCGAACCCCGCCTGCTGGTCCTCGACGAGCCCGCCAACGGTCTGGACCCGGCCGGCATCCGCGACATGCGCGCCCTGGTGAAGCGGCTCGCCAACAGCGGGCTCACGGTGCTGCTCAGCTCCCACGACATGGACGAGGTCGAGGAGATCTGCGACAACGTCACCATCATGAGCCGAGGCACCGTCGCGTTCCACGGCAGCATCGCGAAGCTCCGCACGATGGCGCCCGACCCCGGCCACCTTCTCGCCACCACCGACGACAATCGCGTACTCGTCCTCGCTGGCCACCACCCGGGTCTGCGGGTCGTCCGTGACCCGGACGCGGCGCTCGTTGTCACCGGCGCCAAGCCGGACGTGTCCGCGTACGTCGCCGCCCTCGTGCGCGCCGACATCGACCTGCTCGCGTTCAACCAGACCCAGACACCGCTGGAGGCGCTGTTCTTCATGCTCACCGACGACACCACCCACCAGACCCTCGCCCGCCCGGCAGAGCTGACCAAGGCCTTCCGATGAGCGCCGCCACCACCACCGCCGCAGCACCAGTCGACGCGACCCGCGCGCCCCGACAGCGTCCGGGCGCGCTCGCGCCGCTGCGCTGGGAGGTCCGCAAGCTCCGCGCCCAGTGGCGCGGCAAGGCTGTCCTCGTCGGCGCCCTCGTGCTCCCGGTCATCGTCGTGGTCGTCCTCCACGGCCAGTCACGGCCCCCGAAGGACACCCTCTTCGGTCGGTTCGCCACCGTGAACGGGTTCGCGCTCGCACTGCTCGTGCTCGGGTTCGCGGCGCAGTGGGTCCTGCCGCTCCTCACCGCGGTCGTCGCCGGCGACATCTTCGCCAGCGAGGACCAGCACGGCACCTGGAAGACCGTCCTGACCCGCTCCACCAGCCGCGGGCGCTTGTTCTGGGCCAAGACCCTGACCGCCGCCGGGTTCGCCGTCGTCGTCCTGGTCGTCCTCGCCGCCTCCACCATCGCCTCGAGCGTCCTCATCGTCGGACACCAGCCCCTCATCGGGCTCTCCGGGCAGACCATTCCTGCCACCGAGGCGCTACGGCTCGTGGCACTGGCGTGGGCGACGATGCTGCCGCCGATGCTCGGGTTCACCTGCCTGGCCATCCTGCTCTCAGTCTGGTCGCGCAACCCCGCCGTCGGCATCGCCGCCCCCGTCGTCATCGGCATGGTCATGCAGCTCGTCGGCGCCCTCGGCGGCGTCGAGGCCCTCCGCCCGTTCCTGCTGACCACACCCTTCGAGGCATGGCACGGCCTGCTCGCCGCCCCCCACTTCACCGGCCCACTGACCGACGGACTTCTCACCAGCGCCGTCTGGTGCCTCATGTGCCTGGGTGCCGCCTACGTCCTGCTCCGCCGACGCGACATCACTGGAGGCTGAACACCATGCGCACCAACCTGCGTCGCACCATCCTCGTCCTGCTCGCCGCTCTGGTAGCCCTGGTGGCCCTCGGCTCCGCCGTCGTCGCCACCCACGGCGACACCAGCACCGTCACCCGCCCCCGCCTCGAACGCTCCCTCACCACGACGTTCGCCAACCTCTACGTCGACCAGGCCCACCTCCAAGGCCGCACCCTCACCGCCGCCTCTCTCCACCCGGCCGCCATGTGCGACAAGGCCGGGCCTGCGAACAAGGACGTCGGACCCGGCGGCGACTGGAACTGCCTGATGAGCTGGACCGATCCTGAAGTCCCGATGCCCCCCGAGGGGTACGGCAAGTTCGAGCTCAACGTCCACAGCAACGACTGCTACACCGCCAGCGGCCCCAGCAAGCTCACCGGATTCCTCACCATGACCGACACCAAGGGCGACGTAGTCACCAACCCCGTCTTCGAGTTCGACGGGTGCTTCGACCCGCATGGCGACAACACACCGACCGGAGTCGTGTTCCCCTCGCTGCTCAACGTCGCGAGCACCACCATCACCCCCGACGCACACGGCAAGGCAGGACTCCAGGTCACCTGCGGCAGCGGCGACAAGGGCTGCGCCGGCACCATCACCGTCACCGCCGGTAACGCCAAGCTCGGAACGATGCCGTTCCACCAGGCCGAAGAGTCGACCGCGACCCTGCCACTCCCGTCGGCGGTCCCCACCGGGGCGAAGGAGCTCACCTTCGCCGTCCACGTGACCACCGGAGCCGGCCCGACCAGCCCCGCCACCCTCCCGGTCCAGGGACGATGAGCCACGCCTACACGGCGGCGCGGCCGGGAGCTACGGTCTAACGCGTGGAGCGACTCCTACTCCTGGCCGCCATAACCGTCGGGCTGTGGGCAATCAGCTGTCTCCTGATGATGCTGTTCGCCTCACGGCTCCCCGACGGGCTGATGCGCCAGGTCGCCGAGTTCCTCCCCGCCTGCGTCACCACAGCGCGGGTCCTACGCCAAGACCCAGCGGTGCCCCGACGCGCGAAGATCGCCCTGCTCATCGCGGTCCTGTGGGTCATATCGCCCATCGACCTGCTCCCCGAGTTCCTCCCCATCATCGGGCCACTCGACGACGTCGTCGCCGTCATCCTGCTACTCCGGTACGCGGCCCGGAGCATCCCACGCCAAACCCTCCTCACCGCCTGGCCGAGCGACCCACGACTTCTCGAGCGCCTCCTCGGGCCAGACCGGTCACGCCCACCTCGCATCGATCACGAGGTGTAACCGCGAGACGCCCGGTGCGCTGGTCAGAGTCATCCGGCGTTCGGACGACGGCCGGCACGTGAGCGGTAGCCGAGCTGAACCGGCCGAAGGTCGAGGATCCGGATCTAGCCGCACTCGGGTGCGGGTTGTAGTTGTCCGACGGCAAATTCCGCGTTGCTGACGACAACTGTGCCCCCGCGTCACCTGGGGCAACGCGGGGGCACGACCGGTGCTGGCCTACATCCGGACGGTGCGCAGCCGAAGGGCGTTCGTGATGACGCTGACCGACGAGAGCGCCATCGCCGCTGCGGCGATCATCGGCGACAGGAGCCACCCGAACGTCGGGTACAGCACGCCGGCTGCGATGGGGATGCCAGCTGTGTTGTAGCCAAACGCGAGCCAGAGGTTGGAGCGGATGTTGCGCATCGTCGCCTGTGAGAGGCGGCGGGCGGTCGCGATGCCGGTCAGGTCGCCGTGCAGCAGGGTGACGCCGGCGGACTCGATGGCGACATCCGTTCCGGTCGACATTGCCAGGCCGACGTCCGCGGCCGCGAGCGCCGGGCCGTCGTTGGTGCCGTCGCCGGCGTACGCGACGACCTTCCCTTCGGCGCGCAGGGCGTTGACGACATCGGCCTTCTTGTCCGGCATCACCTCCGCCTCCACTCGTGGGATGCCGAGCTGCGCGGCCACGGCGTGCGCGGTCACCGGGTTGTCACCGGTGACCATCACGACCTCGATGCCGACCTCCCGCAGCTGCTTGAGCGCTTTGGCGGTCGTCGGCTTCACGGGGTCGGCGATGGCCAGCACCCCGGCGAGTGCGCCTTCGACCGCGACGAAGACAGCGGTCGCGCCCTCGGTGCGCAGCTCGTCGGCGGTCTCGCCTAGCGGGGCGGCGTCGATGCCGAGGGAGGAGAGGAACTTGGTGCTGCCAACGGCGACGCGGCGACCGTCGACGAGTCCGGTGACGCCCTTGCCGGCCGGGGCGTCGAACTCCGCGACCTCGGGCACCGCGCTGCCGCCATCCTGGGCGGCGTTGGTGGCGGCGTTCACGATGGCCCGTGCCAGCGGGTGCTCCGACGGTGCCTCGACCGCGCCGGCCAAGCGCAGCAGCTCACCCTCGTTGAAGGTGCCGGTGGGGACGACTCGGGTGACGGCCGGCTTGCCCTCGGTGAGCGTTCCGGTCTTGTCGACCGCGAGGGTGTCGACCTTCTCCAGCCGCTCGAGCGCGGCCGCGTTCTTGATGAGGACGCCGAGGCGGGCGCCGCGGCCGACACCGACCATGATCGACATGGGCGTCGCCAGGCCGAGCGCACAGGGGCAGGCGATGATGAGGACGCTGACCGCGACCACGAGGGCGTGCGCGAGTTTCGGGACTGGGCCAATCAGCGCCCAGGTGGTGAACGCGACGACGGCGGCTGCGATGACAGCCGGCACGAACACTGCAGAGACCTTGTCGACGAGCCGCTGGATGGGGGCTTGGGACCGCTGGGCATCGGCGACCATCTGCACGATGCGCGCGAGCATGGTGTCGCGTCCTACTGCGCGAGCCTCAACGAGGAGTGTGCCGCCAGCGGTCAGGGTGCCTCCGATGACGGTGTCGCCGGCCTTCTTCGTCACCGGCATCGACTCTCCGGTCACCATCGACTCATCGACCGAGGACCGGCCGTCCACGACGACGCCGTCGACCGGAACCTGCTCGCCGGGGCGGACTCTGAGTCGGTCACCGGCCTGCACTTGGTCCAGCGTCACGTCTGCTTCGGTGCCGTCGGCGTTGACGCGGTGCGCGGTCTTCGGGGTCAGGTCGAGCAGGGCCTTGATGGCACCCGAGGTTCGCTCGCGGGCCCGGAGCTCGAGGACCTGACCGAGCAGCACCAAGGACGTGATGACCGCGGCGGCCTCGAAGTACACCGGGACGACGCCGTCCATCGTGCGGAACGAGTCCGGGAAGACGCCGGGCGCGACCGTCGCGACGACGCTGAACAGCCACGCGACACCGGTGCCCATCGCGATGAGCGTGAACATGTTCAGCTTCATCGTCCGCACCGAGGTCCAGCCTCGGGTGAAGAACGGCCACCCTGCCCACAGCACGACCGGCGTGGCGAATGCCAGCTGCAGCCACGCGTTCACGCGACCGGGGACGGCGATGAAGTCGAACAGCTCGGCCCCCATTCCGAGAATGACGACGGGGATGGACAGGGCGACCGCGAACCAGAACCGGCGGGTCATGTCGACCAGCTCCGCAGAGGGCCCGTCCTCAGCGGCGACTGTCACCGGCTCGAGCGCCATTCCGCAGATGGGGCACGTCCCCGGACCGATCTGGCGGATCTGCGGGTGCATGGGGCAGGTGTACTCCGCGCCGGCTGGTGCGTCGGCAGAGGTCGCGTCCCCATGGCCGTGGTGGTTCGCGTGGTGGTTCGCATGGTCGTGCGCGGGGAGTGTGTACGCGTCGGGGTTGGCGACGAACTTGTCGTGGCACCTCTCCGAGCAGAAGTGGTACGTCTGCCCGTCGTGCTCGGCCGTAGGGCCACCCGCTGCCGGGTCGACCTCCATGCCGCAGACCGGGTCCGTCACAGCCGCTACCTGGGCGACGTGCCCGTGTTCGTGC
Source organism: Nocardioides sp. Root1257 (assembly GCF_001425175.1). Taxonomy (GTDB): domain Bacteria; phylum Actinomycetota; class Actinomycetes; order Propionibacteriales; family Nocardioidaceae; genus Nocardioides. The sequence continues at coordinate 80,597 of NZ_LMDV01000009.1, forward strand.
GGGTGGTCGTGCTGGCGCGGACCGTGGTTGTGGTGCTTTTCGTTCATACTCACCAAGATACCCCCAGGGGGTATCAAGTCAAGGGCCGAAAGGCCCGGTCACTGAGTGAAGGCGAGGACCTGCTCTACGGCGCCGATGCCTCCTACGCCGCCGACCCCGTCGCTGCCTCCGGGGTCCACAGGTCCGCGGAACAGGCCGTCACTGGTGGCGGCGTACCAGGCGTCTCCGATGACGCTGAACGCGGTCGGCTCGCCGGAGGTTCGAGCCAGCTCGCCCCAGGCCTCACCACCGTTCTCGGAACGCCACACGACCCCGTCGGGTGCGATGCCGAGTAGGACGTTGCCGGTAGGCCAGTCGATGAAGGCCAGTCGGGGCGCGTCGTTGAGTTCGAGTTCGCGTTCGGTGGCCGCGTCCAGCTCGAGCAGCCGACCGTCGCCGGCGGTGCCGAGCACCCGGTCCGCGTCCCGGGGGTCGGCTGCCAGGTCGAGAAGCGGCTCTGAGGGCACGGTGTCCCAGATGCGATCGTCCGTTGAGGTGAGCAGCCCCCCGGTGGCCGAGTCGATGCCCCAGGTGCGTTGTGGGGTGTGCTCGAGGGCATGGAAGTCTGCGGCGCCATCGAGTGAGAGCGGTTCCCATGTCACGCCGCCGTCGCGTGACTCGATGAGGCCGAGATTCGGCGGCCGATCGATGTCGCTGGGCTCGGGGTGGCCGCTGGCCACCAGCCTGCCCGGCCCCGCTGCAGTGATGGCCATGTAGTCGCTCGCTGAGTCCCCGACGCGGTGGACGGTGCCGTCCGTGTCGACGGAGAATAGGCCGTAGTGGGTGCCGACGAGGACTCGCCCATGCGTTTGGCCGACCGGCTGCTGCGCGGGTGCGATGCCGTGGATGTGCCCCACGATGGGGGCGTTGCCGTCCGCGGGCGTCGGTGCCTTGTGGCGGTGCTTCCCGCGGTACGGGTCGGTGAGAGCCACCACCAGCATGCTCACCATGAGCAGTGCAGCGGCGGCCCCGATGACCAGCGCCCCGCGGTGGGACGGGGAGCGGGTCCGCTGCGCGTTGGTGTCCTCGAGCGTCTGCCGGCTGCTCGGGACGGTCTCGTCGTTCGTGTGGCCGGCGTTCGTGTGGCCGGCGTTCGTGTGGTCGGCGTTGGTGGGGTCGAGGTCAGGGGTGTGCGCGTTCATGGCGTCTGGCTCGTACGCGAGCCTGGTCCGGAAGCCGATGCAGCAGGTCCGCCAGATCTCTGGTCGTCCTCCCATCCGGGTTCCCGCATCCCGGCGAAACGGTGGGCGTGGGGGGAACCCGGACGGACGGGTCAGGGCGGGGTGCTGCGGCGACCGGGCCAGGTCAGCCGAGCAGCCCCTCCATCTGCGCGATCTCCTTGTTCTGGGCCGTCTCGATGGCCTTGGCGAGCTCGACGGCGTCGGCGAACGTCCCGTCCTCCTGCTCGGTCTGCGCCATCTCCACCGCGCCCTTGTGGTGCCGGACCATCATCTCGAGCCACATGTCCTGGAACTCGGCGTCAGAGGCATCCTGAAGCTCGTTCATCTCGTCGGCCGACATCATCCCGGGCATGTCGGAGCTCTCCATGCCCTCCATCTGCTCGGACATGTCGCCGCCCATGTCGTGACCCGCGTTCGAGTGGTCGCGCATCGTCGCGGGGACGTCCTCGCCCCAGGCGGTCAACCAGTCGGCCATCGTCTCGATCTCGGGACCTTGAGCGGCCTGGATGTCGTCGGCGAGCTGCTGGACCTCTGGGTCGAGGGTGCGGCCCTGGGTCAGGTCGACCATCGAGAGCGCCTGAGCGTGGTGCTGAATCATGTCGGAGGCGAACGAGACGTCTGCGTCGTTGAACACGTCCCCGTTCGATGCGGTCTGGGTAGATGACGGCGAACCGCCATCGGAGTCGTCGCCGCACGCGGCGAGCGTCACGCCGAGCGCGGTCGTCAACGCGACCGCGGCCGCGACACGACGGACCGTCCTCGACCGCCGTACGGGGTGCTTCTTCTTGGTGTGGGTGTAGCTGTCCATGGTGGTTCTCTCCTGAGCTGAAGTGCCGTTAGGGGTCGCGAAACCACCGCTACCAGCAGGCTCTGCCCGAGTCGGTCGACCCGTCGTCAGGGCACGCAGAAGCGGCGGTGCCGGCTCCTCAGCACCTCTGAATGGAGAGTAGGTTCAAGTCGGGTGGAGCGGGCCCACGGGCCCGCGCCCAGAACGCAGTCGTCGCCGCGACGACTGGGTCATGGGCCAGTACGTGCCACAGTCGTGCGAGCGCGCGTGCACACCACGCGGCGAGACCGAACAGCAGTGCGGCCACCAGGACTGCCAGGCACATCCCGACCAGTACTCCGCCGCCGTGGTGGTCGTCGTGACCACCGCTTGAGTCTGCGGGCATCTCGGCCGGGACGCTGGCATCGGCCACAGCAGCCGCGGCACCGTGCATGCCTCCAGGCGAGGCCGCGCCGCCGCCGAGCTGATGCCCGGCTCCGGTGTGCGCGTCGACGTGGGCCACAGACGAGCCCAGAGCAGCCGGCCCGCCAACGCCGTGGTCGGACAGGCCGTGCATCGCGAACAGCCCGCCGAGCGCTACGAGCAGCAGCAGCCACCGGCCGATCACATCTCGTGACCACCGACCGACTCCAGACGCGACGACTGCACCCATCGCCATCATCGTAGGACCCGCCGCGTACCCACCCACCCGCGCCACCCGCCCGCGCCGTCCGCCCGTGCCATCCGCCGGCGCTACCCGCCCGCGTCCCGGGCCGGTCGCCGCCTCGGAGCGAACGCAGACCACAGGGCACAACCAACGGCGGGAAGAGCGCACAAGCCTCTTGCTACCCATACCGGTGGGGGGTATGTTTCGACGCCTTGGACATATACCCCTAGGGGGTATCAACAAAGGAGTAGTCGTGACCACCACCCAACGTGCCGACGACGGCACGACCCGGCCGACGAAGAGGCCATCTAAGAACACCCCGAGCAACAACCAGCCCGCCGGCAACGCCGGTGCGGCGTACCCCCGCCGCTGGGTCGGGCTCGCCGTCATCGCGGCCGCCCAGTTCATGGTCATCATGGACACCTCCATCATCGGAGTCGCTCTCCCGCAGATGCAGACCGACCTCGGCTTCACTCCCGAGAACCTCACCTGGGTCTTCAACGCCTACGTCATCGCGTTCGGCGGGCTGCTGCTGGCCGGGGGCAAGCTCGCGGACCTCTTCGGCGCCCGCCGTGTCTTCATCGCCGGCTGGGTCACGCTCGCCGCCGGGTCCCTCGCCGCCGGACTCGCAGGCAACGTCCCCGTCGAACTTGCCGGCCGCGCCGCCCAAGGCGCCGGGTCCGCACTCATCGCCCCCGCCGCCCTCTCCCTGCTGATGACCTTGTTCGGCCGGGAGCCACGCGAACTCACCAAGGCCCTCGCCCTGTACGGCGCCGCGGCCCCCGCCGGCGGCACCGCCGGCGTGTTCCTCGGCGGCGTCCTCACCGAGTACGCGTCCTGGCCGTGGGTGTTCTTCATCAACCTCCCCCTCGCTGCCGCCATCGTCGCCGTCACCCCCGCCGTCCTGCCCGGTGGCAGCGGGAACCGCGTCAAGGTCGACCTCCTCGGCGCCATCACCGTCACCGCCGGCCTCGGTACAGCCGTGTACGGCATCGTCACCGCCCCCGAGGTCGGCTGGAACTCGCCCCGCACGTGGGTCACCCTCAGCGTCGCGGCCGCCGTACTCGTCGGGTTCGTTGCCCTGCAGGCCGCGCGCCGCGACCCGCTCGTCAGGCTCAGCATCTTCCGAGCCCCGAACCTCGGCGCCGCGAACCTCGCCCAGCTGCTCCTCGGTGCCGCCTGGATTCCGATGTGGTTCTTCCTGAACCTCTACCTTCAACAGGTTCTCGGGTACTCCGCGTTCCCCTCCGGCGCCGCACTGCTCCCGATGACCGCGCTCATCATGGCCGGCATGGTGCTCTTCGCACCGCGGATCATCGCCGCGGTCGGCCCCAAGGCCGCGACCGTCACCGGACTGCTCACCCTCTCCGCCGGACTGCTGTGGCTTGCCCAGGTCGACCCGGACGGCTCCTACGTGGTCGACGTCCTGCCCGCCTCCCTGGTAGCCGCGCTCGGCATGGCCCTAGCGTTCATTCCCACGCTCGGGACCGCCATCTCCGCGGCATCGCCCGCGGACGGCGGACTGGCCTCGGGCATCGTGAACACCAGCTACCAGGTCGGCTCCGCTCTCGGCCTCGCCATCATCACCGCGGTCGCGTCCGCTGCAGGAGCCGATCAGGCTGGCGCGGCTGACCTGGCCGCCCTCACCGACGGCTACTCCGCGGCATTCATCGCCGCCGCTGTCGTCGCCGCCATCGGAGCCGCGGCCTCGGCTGCCCTCCTGCGCACCAACCGCTGAAACCAGACCAACGACCACCGACACATCAGAGAAGGAACTCATGTCCACCCCCATTGTCACCACCGTCAACGTCACCGGCATGACCTGCGGCCACTGCGCCTCATCCGTCACCACCGAGCTCCGGCAGCTCGACGGGGTCACCGACGTCATCGTCAACCTCGAGAACGGCGCCGTAGCCATCACCAGCACCGCGCCCCTGGACGACCACGCCATCACCGGCGCCGTCGAAGAAGCCGGCTACGCCATCGCCTGACACGCCCGTCGAGAACATGGGACACAACGCCGGCGGGCCAGGAGAAATCCTGCGCCCGCCGACATAGGCACGCCTCGAGCGACTCCCCCGACACTGCGCCCGACGCCGGACCGGTCGTTCACCGGACCGGGGCCAGTGCGGAGGCGACCACTGTCGGCGTACTTGACGATGGGCTGGGCCGGGGGTTGGGCTAGTGCCGATAGCACTCGCCTCCCTGACGACCGGGGGCGTCGAAGGGCTGACCTCCGATTGGGCTCATCCAGCATTACTGGGTGCTTGTTCAAGCTGGTGCTGACCCTGGCGGCGACGGTCGTCCTGGTCCTCTACACGCAAACCCTGTCGGCTCTAGCCGACGACGCGGTCGCCGGTGGCGGCCCCAGGCTTGACCGGTTCACGGTCGCGGTGCACTACGGGGCGCGGTGTCGCTGGTCGCCGCCAAGGTGCTCGCCGTCTTCCAGCCCCGCGGCCGTACCGGCCTTGGCCGAGTAGCGGACCGGCCCATGCGAGCACACGCGTAGAGCCTTGCGGCGTGCGGGGACCTGGGGAGGTCGCGCGAGGGCTTCTCCGGTCCGTGTGCTCTGCTCGACGTCATCGCTCACACCCCTCCGGCTACGAACCGTGCGCCGCTGGCTACGTCTGGCGACGTCGCCCGTCCGAGCGAGTCGGGTAGGGCGCGGCCACACTCGACGGCGATTCGCGTGAGGAACACCGGCGCTGAGGCGGCTGAACTGGGCGCACCCGCGTCCACGCCTGCGGGTAACCAAGGGTCTGAACCATTCCCCTGAGTTCGCTACTCAAGAATCGCTCGGGCCACACATGCTGGCCTCGCCCAGCCCGGCCGCTCGATCACCGGTTCTCGTCGACTATCGACGATCCCCAGAATCTTCCCCACAGGCCTGCTGTTTCGCTCCCTCAAGTCATTCTCGTCAAGCGGCACGCATGCTACGAAGGTTCGTAGATGGGTCGCCCCGATTGCGGCGGCCCATGCGGCATTTCTAGCGGTCCGTTGGTTGTCGACGGACACCGTAGAACCGGGTCTCGGGGTGGTCGGCTGTGCATGGTGGAGTGAAGTTCTACCGGGGCGCTGCAAAGGCGGCGCGCACCTATGTCGAGCGCGACCGGTCGCGGGCGGATGACTACTACCTCGCCGAGGGCAGCGGTGTCGCGACCCGACTGGTCTCCACCCCAGACGGTGTCGACGTAGCCGGATCGATGGATGGCGACACGTACGAGCAGTGGGTCGCCGGCTTCGAGGTCGAGACCGGGCGTCCGAAGGGTCGGCTCCGCACGGATGCGGACGCGTTGCGGTTCGTCGAGGTCGTGGCGAACGGTCCGAAGACCTGGTCGCTCGCGGCCGCGCTGCATCCGGAGATCTCCGACGCGCTGGATGCGGCCCAGGATCGTGCCGCGTCGGAGATCGTGGGCTGGGTCGCCTCTCATGCGACGACTCGGGTGGGGCCGCGGGGCCGGCAGGTGCAGGTCCCGGTCGAACGGATCGAGGCGGCGGTGATCCCGCACTACACGTCACGGGCGGGTGATCCGCACCGTCATCTCCACCTGCAGGTCAATGCGCGCGTCTGGGCCGCGGGTGGTTGGCGTGGCCTGCATTCGGTCGGGATCCGCGACTCCATCGAGGCGATCAACGGGATCGGGCACGCCGCGGTCGCCACCGACCCCCAGTTCAGGGCAGTGCTGGCCCAGCACGGGTACACGATCGACCCGGACACGAGCGAGATCCGCCAGCTCCAGCCGTACGTCGGGTCGTTCAGCGCCCGTGCGGCGCAGATCCACCGCAACTCCGACCGCTACGAAGCCGACTGGCGTGCCGAGCATCCCGGCGAGGAGCCCGGTCAGCGGCTGCGCGAGGGCTGGGACCGGCGTGCCTGGGCACAGGCACGCCCGGACAAGGTCGTCCCCCGCGACGGAAAGGAGTTGGTGGCTCGGTGGAACAGCGAGCTCCAGGACCTCGGCTACCACGTCCCCGACGCCCCGGTCCGGCTCGAGCGGACCCTGCCGGGGTGGGTAGACCGCGACGCCGCCGCCGACCTGGTCGTGTCGATCCTGGGCTCGAAGCGATCGGCGTGGAACACCGCCGACCTCCGCGGGAAGACCGAGGTGCTGCTCGCCCAGACCGGACTAGTCGCGGACCGGGCCGCCCGGGTCGAGCTCGCCGAGGACATCACCGCCCGCGCCGCCGGGCGCTGCACGAGCCTGCTGGAGGGATCCGGTGTGCCCGAGCACGTCCGCTCGCTGACCTCACCGCGCGTCCTGGACGTCGAGGCCGACCTCATCGCGCGGCTCGCCGTCCGCGGGGCGGAGCCGGCGCGGCGGGTCCGGCTCGGCGGGCGGGGACTCGTTCGGGTCGACGCGACTCAGGCTGCGATGGTCGGGGTTCTTGCGGGCAACGGGCGGCTGGTCGTCGTCGAGGGTGCGGCGGGTGCCGGGAAGACCACGGCCCTGTGCGCGACTCGGGAGGTCCTCGCGCAGCGGGCACGGCGAATGATCGTGGTGACCCCGACGCTGAAGGGGGCCGAGGTCGCGGCCGCCGAGACCGGCGCCGACGGTCACTCCGCCTCGTGGTTGATCTACCAGCACGGGTTCCGGTGGAACTCCGACGGCCACTGGACCCGCGTGCCCGACCCCACCCCGCAGCCGTCCGCGCGGCTGCGACCGGGGGACCTGCTGCTCGTCGATGAGGCGGGGATGCTCGACCAGGACGCAGCCCTGGCGCTCCTGACCCTCGCCGACGAGACCGGCGCGCGGCTGGCGCTGGTCGGGGACCGGAGTCAGCTGCCCGCTGTCGGTCGCGGCGGGGTCCTGGACCACGCGATCGCGTTCGCGCACCCGTCAGCCGTGGTCACCCTCGAGACCGTGCACCGGTTCACCGACCCCACGTACGCCGACCTCAGCTTGAGGATGCGCACCGGCGAGGACCCCGCCGCCGTGTTCAACACCCTCATGAAGCGTGGGCAGATCGTCATCCACCCCACCGAGGTCGAACGCACCGCCGCGCTCGCCGAGATCGGCGCCGCTGGTGACCTGGTCATCGCCGACACCCGCGAGCAGGTCGCCGACCTCAACGCCGCCATCCGCGACCACCACCGCCACGACGAAGACACCACTGCTGGCCTGACCACCGCCGTCGGGGAATGGATCGGCCTCGGGGACCGGGTCGCGACCCGCCGCAACGACCCCGACCTCCAGGTCGCAAACCGGCAGACCTGGACCGTGACCGGCATCGGGGACAACGGGAGCCTCGTCCTCCACGACCACCGATACCGTCCAGGTGGGCGCGGCCGGGATCGGGTGGTTCCGGCCGAGTACGCGCACCGGTTCGTCGAGCTCGCCTACGCCACCACCGTGCACGGCGCCCAAGGCGAGACCGTCGACGCCGCCCACGTTCTGATCGGAGACCAGACCGGCGCCTCGGCCGCGTACGTCGCGATGACCCGCGGCCGCGAACACAACACCGCCCACCTGGTCGCCGAGACCCTCGACGGCGCCCGCGCACAGTGGGTCGACGTCTTCGGTCGCGACCGCGCCGACCTCGGCCCCGCCCATGCACGAACTCAGGCCGTCGACGCGATCGACCGCTATGGCCCTGACGCGCGCCGCCGAACAGCTCCCCCACCACCGCCACCATCACCTGCACCTTCGGCGCAGAGCCGGGGACGTGGCCTGTCCCTCTAGTCCTCCCCGATGTAGTCCGCTACCGATCGCGGGCGGCGTCGGCGCCGCTTCATCTTCGGCAAGGGGACACCGATCTCGTTCGACATCCAGGCGTTGAACCCGCCCGGGTCATGCAGCGGCCCGTCCTGGGTGGCGGTCGTGGCGTCGATCAACGGCTGCCACCGGTTTCGAATCGCCTCTGGGAGGTTCATCCTCGGCCACGCCTGGATCAGCAGAACCCCATCGACCGCACCCTCGATCATCGGCGCCGCCCCGTGCTGCAGGAGCAACTCGTAGAAGTCGATCCGCTCGAACTCGACCGAGAGGTCCCAGGTCCGGATCTCCTCAGACCACCCCGCGTGCACCTCGGGAGGGAAGGTGTACTTCCAGGCCTGGACGCGGGCGAAGCACTCCGGGATCGGGACCGACCACAACCGGTCCGGCACCGCGAACCTGCCGGCCACCGAGTCCTCGATGAACTCCCAGAACACCATCGGCCGCACCGCGAGCTCCGCGTCAGCTGCCTCCAGCAGCCGCACCACGACATCGAGCGTCGGGGACTTCCTGTGCGACTCGTACTCCGAGACCGACGACTGCTGAGTCCGCGCGTACTCCGCCAACTGTCGCTGCGACAGCCCCGCTTTGCGGCGGGCCACCTCGATCACCGTCTTCTTCGGCCCCAACACCCCAAAAGTATCGCCGATCATCGATCGGAGCGCCAAGCACACCTACTGGGTGAGGTCGAGAACCGCTTGACCTCATCGACCAGCAAGGAGCACCACCCATGACCGCAGCACCCATCAACCCCGACGAGCACCCACGCCCGATCCGCAACCCCGGCGACGAGATGCTCACCCTCCAAGAAGCCTGCACCTTCCTCCGCGTCCCCGAAGGCACCCTGCGCTACTGGCGCCACCTCGGCTGCGGACCCCGCAGCTTCAAGATCGGCCGCCACGTCCGCTACTGGCGCACCGACCTCATCCTCTGGCTCACCGAACAGACCAACCGTCCCCAGGACCACTGATCGGACAAGGACGTCCGACAGGACAAGCGCATCATGAAGAGATCTCAGAAGGAGTGACTGCCATGGGCTGGGTCTGGAAGGAACGCCAATCCTGGCGCGGGTCGTACCGCGACGAAGGCGGCAAGCAGCACACGAAGTCGTTCAAGCGTCAGGTCGACGCCAAACGCTGGGTCGCGACCGAGGAGGCGAAGGTCGTTCGTGGCGACTGGATCAACCCGGCCGCCGGGAAGGTCACCTTTGCGGCCTTCTACGCCGGCTGGGCGCCGAGGCAGATCTGGCTCTCCTCGACCCGCGAGAACGCCGACCTGGCCACCGCGAGCGTGACGTTCGGTGACCTGCAGCTGCGATCGATCCGGCGCTCTCACATCGAGGCGTGGGTGAAGAACATGACCTCGCGGCTAGCGGCGAGCACGATCGACACCCGGTTCACGATCGTGCGTGGTGTCTTCCGCGCGGCGGTTGCGGATCGCCTCATCGCCAGCGACCCGACGGCCGGCGTCGTCCTGCCCCGCAAGCGCAAGGCAGAGGCCGCCATGCGCATCCCGACCCACGCGGACGTCGCCAAGCTGCTGAACGCGGCCGAGCCACCCCACCGGCCGAGGTCGCGCCCCGGATTCACTGCATACGTCGCCCTGTGCGCCTTCGCCGGGCTCCGTCGCGGTGAGGCGCTCGGAGTCCAGGTCGGCGACATCGACTTCCTCGGCCGCACGCTGCGAGTCACGCGTCAGCTACAGCGAGCGAAGGGGGCCGACATCGCCGCAGGCAACGATCTCGTCGACGCCGCTGGCGGGATCACCGTGGTGGTTCGTCCGCCGAAGTACGAGTCGGAGCGGACCATCTACCTGCCTGACGAACTAGTCGCGATCCTCTCCGAGCACGTCCGTCAGCACACTCCATCTGGAGCGTCTGACCGATGGCTGTTCGACGAACACGGCAAACCGTGGCACGACAACCTGGTCGACTACCGCTGGAGATCCACACGCGCCGACGGCGGGCTGTCGCACCGGCTGCACGACCTCCGGCACTACTTCGCCAGCGGACTGATCGCGGCCGGGTGCGACGTCGTCACCGTCCAGCGCGCGATGGGCCACTCCTCGGGCACGACGACACTGAGCACCTACGCCCACCTCTGGCCGACCGCCGAAGACAAGACCCGTGCCGCTGCATCGGAGATGGCGGCGGCGGTTCTTGCCACGCATCTGCCACGCACTGGGGCCCAATAGGCCTCTGACCTGCGGAAATAGCCCAGATCAGTAGTACCAGGGGTACGGCGACCAGTCGGGCTCGCGCTTCTCGAGGAACTGGTCCCGGCCCTCCTGGGCCTCGTCGGTCATGTAGGCCAGGCGGGTGGTCTCGCCGGCGAAGAGCTGCTGGCCGACCAGGCCGTCGTCGAGGAGGTTGAAGGAGTACTTCAGCATCCGCTGGGCCGTCGGGGACTTGCCGTTGATGAGGCGTCCCCACTCGAGGGCGGTCTTCTCGAGCTCGGCGTGCGGCACGGCCTTGTTGACGGTGCCCATCCGCATGCCGTCCTCGGCGGAGTACTCCTGGCCGAGGAAGAAGATCTCGCGCGCGTACTTCTGGCCCACCTGGCGGGCGAGGTACGCCGAGCCGAAGCCTCCATCGAAGGAGCCCACGTCCGCGTCGGTCTGCTTGAAGCGCGCCTCCTCGAGCGAGGCGATCGTCAGGTCGCAGACGACGTGCAGGCTGTGGCCGCCGCCGGCGGTCCAGCCGGGCACCACGCAGACGACGACCTTGGGCATGAAGCGGATCAGCCGCTGGACCTCGAGGATGTGCAGTCGCGCGAGCTTGGCCTTGTCGACGGTCTCGACCGTCTCCCCGTCGGCGTACTGGTAGCCGGCGCGGCCGCGGATCCGCTGGTCCCCGCCGGTGCAGAACGCCCACTTGCCGTTCTTGTCGCTGGGTCCGTTGCCGGTCAGCAGCACACACCCGACGTCGGAGCTGGTGCGCGCGTGCTCCATCACCCGCAGCAGCTCGTCGACGGTGTGCGGGCGGAACGCGTTGAGGATGTCGGGGCGGTCGAACGCCACCCGGACGGTGCCGTGCGCCTTCGCCCGGTGGTAGGTGAGGTCGGTCAGGTCCTCGAAACCGGGCACCACGTCCCAGTCGTCGGCGTCGAAGATCTCGGACACCCCGTCGATAGCGCTCATGGGGTCAGACGCTATCGCCGCCCCACGCTCCCCCTGGAATAGGGCGGCCGGGCGTGGTCTTGTGGGAGGCATGACTCTTGAAGGCGAGTACGAGCCCAGCCCCGAGAAGTGGGTCCGCGACCAGGTCGAGGAGTACGAAGCCTCGAACGGCGAGCGCGCCAACATCCTGATGGGCAAGCCGGAGTGGCCGATCGTGGTGATCACGTCCAAGGGCGCGAAGTCCGGCAAGCTGCGCAAGAACCCCGTGATGCGGGTCGAGAAGGACGGCGTGTACGCCGCGGTCGCGTCCAAGGGCGGCACGCCCGAGAACCCGACCTGGTACTACAACTTCGTCGAGCACCCCGAGGTCGATCTCCAGGACGGGCCGGAGCCGCACACCTACAAGGTCCGCATCGCCGAGGGCGAGGAGCGGGCCGAGTGGTGGGAGCGCGCGGTTGCGCAGTACGCGCCGTACGCCGAGTACCAGGAGAAGACCGACCGGGAGATCCCGGTCTTCCTTCTCGAGCGCGCCTGACGTCACCCGGCGGCATGGTCGGTCGTTGACCGGCCATGCGCCCGCTCGTCGCCGCCCTGTCCGCCGTCGTCCTCGCGGTCTCGGGGCTGGCGATCGGGCTGGCCCCGCCCGCCGCCTCGGCACCCGACCCGGTCGGCGACGCCCAGCACATGGCCGACGCCTACGGCCGGATCACCGGCCCCGGCGGCCAGCTGCGCAACCCGGCGTACCTGCCGGCGCTCGTCGCCGCCTCGACCCAGCGCACGATCGACCAGCTGCTCACCCAGGTGGCGTCCCCGACCCGGCTGGCGCTGACGGCCGGCAACCTGGTGCCCGGGTGGAACGTCGGCAACCCGCTGCGCGCGGGCTGGAACGGCACCCGCGGCCGGTCCCGGGAGGTCGCGTTCACCAACCGGTACGGCGCACTCCTGCGGGGCACCGTCTACCGGCCGTTGCGGGACGCGCGTGACCCCTACACCGGGCGCCGCCTGACCGGACCGTTCCCCGGCGTGGTCCTCACCGAGGGATCCGTGCAGGGGTCCGAGGGCATGTACGCGTGGCTCGCCCAGGACCTCGCCGAGCGCGGCTACGTCGTGCTGACGTACGACGTGCAGGGCCAGGGCACCAGCGAGACGCTCCCGCACCAGGAGTCGCCCCTCCACCAGGACACGCTGCCGTTCTGCGACCCGACCTCGCCGGCGGCCGACGGCGAGATGACCGGCTGCCCGGGCGTCCCCTTCCAGCAGCTGTCCAACTTCGTGGTGGGCACCGAGGACGCCCTCGACTTCTTCACCTCGACGCCGCGGCACCACTACCCCAACGCACCGATCGAGGGGGCGAGCACGTACTCGTCGTACAACCCCTACTGGCGCAGCTTCGACCGCTCGAAGGACCCGACCCCGACGGCGCCCGGACGCACCACACGGATCGCGATCATCGGCCACTCGATGGGAGCGGCCGCGGTCTCGAAGGTGCAGGGCACCGACCGCCGGGTCGCCACCGTGGTCGCGCTCGACAAGCTCGCGGGCCCCGCCTCGGACGGACCCCTCGACGGCAGCGGCAACAAGCCGGTGGTGCCGGCCCTCGCGGTGCAGTCGGAGTACGGCTTCACGGTCTCGCCCTGGTTCCTCTCCGGCGGCAGCTCGCTGATGCCGCAGCCGTCGCCCGACGGCCCGGACCCGCACCGCGAGCGGGCGACCGGCTTCGACGCGTGGCGCGCGGCCGGGGTCGACTCGATACTGGTCGTCCCGCACGCCTCCACGCACCTGGACTACACCGACATCCCGCTGGTACTGCCGGCGAGCCGCTACGGCCAGGACCTCACCAGCGTCTACGTGCAGCGCTGGCTGGCCCACTACCTCGGGGACGGCACGTCGAAGCCGCTGCTCGCCCGGTCCTTCCGCTACCTGGAGCCCGTCGGGGCCGGCACGTGGTCGCCCGTCTCCCTGCACCGCGACAACCTGCTGAGCTCGACGTACTGCTCGGCGTACTCCCTCACGACCGGCACCCGCCACCGGCAGAACGGCGACATCACCCACGCCGGCTGCTGAGCGCAGCGAGCCTCGAAACCACCCCACCGGCGCCCGCTTGCCCCCACAATGCGGCTGTGACCACCGACACGCCCCCGCCGGTTCCGGCACTGCGCCGCTCGGCGCTCGCCGAGCCCACCGAGAACCCGCCCGGGCGCTGGGTCGCGTTCGTGACCCTCGCCAGCATCGGGCTCTGGGCCGGGTTCTTCGGCCCGATCCAGGTGCTGCTCGCGCAGCAGGCCGAGGCGATCGACGCCGACGCCAAGAAGCAGATCCTCGCCATCGTCCTGGGGCTCGGTGCGGCGACGTCGGTGGTCTGCAACCCGGTCTTCGGGGCGTTCTCCGACCGCACCACGCTGCGCGTCGGCCGGCGACTGCCGTGGGTGGTCGGTGGCGCCCTCGGTGGCGCGGCCGCACTGCTGCTGCTGCTGTCGGTCGCCGACAGCGTCGTCGTCATGGCGCTCGGCTGGTGCGGCGTCCAGGCCGCCCTGAACGCGATGCTCGCCGCCGTGACCGCGACCATCCCCGACCAGGTGCCGGTGCACTCGCGCGGCAAGATCGGCGGCATCCTCGCGATCGCGCAGACCGTCGGCGTCATCGGCGGCACCGGCATCGCGTCGGTGACCGGCAGCATCGCGGCGGGGTACGTCGTGACGGCGGCCGTGCTGCTGGTGCTGACGATCCCCTACTGCCTGGACTCCCACGACATCGCGCTGGCACCCGACGAGCGGCCGGCGGCGTTCGACTGGGGCGCGTTCCTGCGCTCCTTCTGGGTCTCGCCGCGCGCCTACCCCGACTTCGCCTGGGCCTGGATCACGCGCTTCCTGGTCAACCTCTGCAACGCGCTCGGGCTGCTCTACCTCTTCTACTACATGCAGGACGTGCTCGGCTTCACCAAGCACCAGGCCGAGGACCGGGTGTTCCTCCTGACGGCCATCTACGGCGTCGTCGTGATGGCGACGGCGGTCGCGTTCGGCGTCTGGAGCGACCGCAGCGGCAAGCGCAAGGTCTTCGTGATCTGGTCCGGCGTCGTGATGGGCATCGCGACGCTGCTGCTCGCGATCGCGCAGTCGTGGCCGGCAGCGGTGGTCGCGGCGGCCCTGATGGGGATCGGGTACGGCATCTACGTCTCGGTCGACTTCGCGCTGATCACCCAGGTCCTCCCGGGCGCCGAGGACCGCGGCAAGGACCTCGGCGTCATCAACATCGCCAACGCGCTCCCGCAGGTGTTCGCACCCGGCATCGCGGCCGTGATCCTGCTCGTGGTCGAGGGCCTGGGCGGGGTCACCGAGACCGACGGCGACGGCTTCTCGACGGGCTACTGCGTGCTCTACCTGAGCGCGTTCGCGGTCGCGATCCTCGGCTCGGTCTTCGTCACGCGCATCAAGTCCGTGCCGTGACCGCGATGGGCCGAGGTGCTCCGTTCTTTGAACTTTCGGCCGATCTGCTGCCTACACTCGATCCTCGTACCACATGCTCCCTCTACCTCTGGAAGTGACATGCGCACACGGCTCATCGTCGCGGGGCTCGCCTCTGCCCTGATCAGCAGCTCGCTCCTCCTCGGCGCCACCGCCCCCGCCCAGGCGGGCGACCTCCACGTGAAGCTCACCAACAACGGTGACGGCACGATCCACGTGGACTGGGACCCCGCCGTCGGAGTCGGCTCCACCTACAAGGTGCAGATCGCGACCGACCGAGGGTCGAAGACCCACGTGCAGACGTTCGACGTGCCGGGCAACGGCGCGCAGACCGAGCTCGACGTGCCGCACGCCGACCTCGTCACCCCCGCCTCGGGCGACTACACCTTCGTGACGGTGCTGATCGACCGGCACGGCAACGGGAAGAACAGCGGTACGCCGACGACGTGGATCAAGCCCACACCCGTCGTCCCGCCGGCCACCGGCAGCACCATCAAGATGGCGACGTTCAACACGCGCATCTGGCGTGCGGCCGACCGCAAGGACAAGAAGACCCTGATCTCGTGGAACGTGCGGCGCAAGAAGATCGTCGCGACGATCAAGGCCACCGCCCCCGGCGTCGTCCTCCTGCAGGAGTCCTCCGGCGCCGCGAAGCTCCGGGTCGCCGGCAAGCTCTGGCAGTTCCAGGACATCGCCAACCGCCTGCCGAAGAAGTACAAGCTCTCGGTCCAGGGTCTCTACACCAACGCCCGCGGCCTCGCCATCGGCAGCCAGGGCTCGCGCATCATCGTCGACACGTCGCGCTACTCGGTCGTGAAGACCGGCTACGTCCAGCCGCCGGCGTTCTCGCCGACGCAGACCCGCTTCATGCCCTGGGCGCTGCTGCGCGTCAGGGCGACCGGCGAGGAGTTCTACGTCGCGTCGGCGCACCTGCAGTCCGGAGCGGACAAGCCCGGCCAGACCCGGCTCTACGACATGCGCCAGAAGCAGACCGACTACATCAACGCGCAGCTCGCCCTGCTGGCAGCCTCGGGCCGAGGTGTCTACCTGGGCGGCGACTTCAACTCGACCAGCAACACCAAACCCGACAACAACGTGCACCGGACGCTGGTCGCGGACGGCTGGTACGACGGGTTCGCGACGACGACGGTCTCCGGTGCCGCCTACCCGACCACGAACGACTTCGACTTCCCGGTCAAGCCCGGCCCGTTCCGTCGTGACTACCTGATGAGCCTCGGCGCTCCGCAGGGGTCGTACGGGTACACGAACCACTTCTACAACTCGGGCACGAAGTTCGCCTCCGACCACTTCATGCAGTCGGCGACCTTCCCGATCGGGGCCGGCCCGTACCTCACCGCCGCGCAGATCGGCCGGTCGAAGTACAAGCCCTACCACCGCTGATCCGACCACGCAGACGCCCCGCTCGAGATCCTCGGGCGGGGCGTCTCGCACGTGGCGTCAGTGCGCGGGCGCCTTCGCGCTGCGGGTGATCGACATCGCGAGGCCGACCAGGTGGCCGAGCCGGGCGATCTCGGAGTCGAGGAAGTCCGGGCCGCCGCGGCGGCCGATGACCACGACCTCGGTCTTGTTGAGCCGGGCCGCGCAGGCGACGGTGTTCTCGTCGTCGGTGTCGATCAGCTCGGCCCGCTCGATGGGCAGCCAGGTGAGGTCGGACGGCGCCGCCTCGGTCGTGTAGACGATCCCGTCGGCCTTGCTCACCCGCACGGCCCAGTCCGCCCGGAAGGTCACCGGCAGCAGGTCGATCAGGCGGTCCAGCGCGCCCTCGGGGTCGGCGGTCAGCTCCTCGACCGCCTCGAGGTCGAGGAAGAGGTTGCCGCCGGCGGCGTACCGGCTGATCCAGACGACGACCACGCCGTCGAGGCCGTTGACGGCGGAGACGACGGAGTCGGGCATGGTGCCGGGCGCGATCTCGAGGAGCACGTCGTCGACGGCCGTGCCGTCGTGGCGCTTCTCGACGATCTCGATCGCCTCGATGTCGCCGCCGGCCTCACCGATGGCGCCCGCGAGCCGACCCAGGGATCCCGGGACGTCGGGCAGCTCCACGCGCAGCAGGAAGGGCATCTCAGACTCCAATCTGACTCGACCCTAGCCCGATCAGATTGCGGCGGCGTTTCCCTGTATCAGCAGTCAGTCGCCGGCCAGGCGGAGCCGCAGCCCGGTGGCACGCTGCGCCCGGGTCTCGACGGCGGCGCGGACGGCGGCCTCGGTGCCGACCACGCGCACGTGGGTGCGGGCCCGGGTGACCGCCGTGTAGAAGAGCTCGCGGGTCAGCAGTCGCGACCCCTCGTCGGGCAGCAGCACCGTCACCCGGTCGGCCTGGCTGCCCTGGCTCTTGTGGATCGTCATGGCGTGCATGGTCTCGACGGCGTCGAGGCGGCCGGGGGCGAACTGCTTGAGCCGCTCCGACCCCGCGACGAACGCGCGGCTGCGCCCGTCCTGGCGCACCACCACCCCGGTCTCGCCGTTGTAGACGTCGAGCGCGTAGTCGTTGCTGGTCACGAGCAGCGGCCGGCCGACGTACCACTCCCCCCAGATCTCGATCTCCGGGTCCTCGGCCAGCCACCGCTCGACCAGGTGGTTCCAGCGGCGTACGCCGTAGGGCCCCTCGCGGTGCGCGCAGAGCAGCCGGTAGCGGTCGAGCTCGGCCAGCGCGCGGGCCGGGTCCTCCTGCGTCGCGGCCGCCCACACCGCCCGGCCGGCCGCGACCGAGTCCGGGCGCAGCGCCGCCTCGATCGCGGCCTCGTCGTCGGCCTCGACGAAGGAGACCTGCTCGGACGGCGCCCGCAGCACCCGGAGCACCTCGTCGGCGTCGCCCTCGCGGAGCGCGGCGGCGAGCGCCTTGATGTCCTCCTCGGAGCGGAAGTTCTCGGTCAGCGCGGAGACCGGCGAGTCGGCACGCGCCTCGTAGCCGGCGACCAGGTCGCTGAGCACGGCACCCGCGCCGACCGACGTGAGCTGTCGCGGGTCGCCGACCAGCACGAGCCGGCAGTCGGGTCGCAGTGCCTCGAGCAGCCGCCCCATCATGGTGAGCTCGACCATCGACGACTCGTCGACCACGACGACGTCGTACTTGAGCCGGTTGCCGCGGTCGTGCCGGAAGCGCGTCGCGTTGTCGGGCCTCCAGCCGAGGAGGCGGTGCAGCGTCAGGCCCTCCAGCCGGCCGACGAGATCGGGCGCCTCGGGCCAGGTCCGGGCGACGTCGGCCAGCTCGGTGGCGACGGCCTCCTGGAGACGGGTCGCGGCCTTGCCGGTCGGTGCTGCCAGCGCGATCGCGAGCCCGCCGCCGGCCTGGTCGGCCAGGAGCGCGAGCAGGCGGGCGACCGTGGTGGTCTTCCCGGTGCCGGGCCCGCCGGTCAGGATCGTCGTACGCCGGCGCACGGCCGCCGCGACCGCCGCCTCCTGCTCGTCGCTGAAGTGACCGGCGCGGACCTTCGCCAGCGCCGCGTCGAGCCGGGCCTCGTCGACGGGCGGCGGCGCCTGCGCGAGCCGGAGCGCCAGGTCGTCGTGCACCTGGGTCTCCAGCCGGTGGTAGCGGTCGAGGTAGAGCAGCCCGAGCTCCCAGCGGACGACCCCGGCGGCCAGCAGCGGCGAGGCCTCGATCGCGGTCGTCCACTCTGCCGGCGCCGGCCAGGCCAGGTCGGGCGCGGTCTCGGGCACCGTCGCGAGGTCGAGGCAGACCGAGCCACGGCGTACGGCGCGCACCGCCAGGGCGACGGCCAGCAGCACCCGCTCGTCCTCCTCGCCGCCGAGCGCGCCGATCCGGGTGGCGACGTGCAGGTCGGAGGCGGTCAGCACCCCGGCCTCGTTGAAGGCGGCCAGCAGGCCAACTGCGCCGGTCGCGATCCGCCAGTCCTGCTCGCCGGTCGGCTCCCAGAGCTCGGTCACGTCGCACCGTCCAGGAGGTCGGAGAGCTCCTCGACGAGGGCGACGGGAGGCTGCCAGGCGAAGACCCCGCACGGGGCGCCGTCGACCAGCGGGGTGTCGGGTCCGCACATGCCGCGCAGGTAGAGGTAGAGCACGCCGCCGAGGTGGACGGCCGGGTCGTAGCCGGGCTGGCGCCAGCGGAGGAAGCGGTGCAGGACAGCGGCGTACAGCAGCGCCTGGAGCGGGTAGTCGGAGTGACCCATCGCGGCGTCGAGCGCCTCGGGTCGGTAGCTGTGGGCGGTCAGCGGCTCGTCCATCGGGCCGAGCCAGTTCGTCTTGTAGTCGACGACGAGGTAGCGCGGTCCGGCCTCGGTGCGCAGCCGGAGCACCACGTCGACCGACCCCGTGAGGTAGCCGCGCAGGGTCTGCTCGCCGAGCGGTCCGGCGAGGGAGTCGGCGTACGCGCGGACCGGGTCGCCGGGCGGCAGGTGCCGCTCGAGCAGCGGCCCGATCGCGCCGAGGACGGTGTCGCCGGCCGGCCCGCCGAGCGGCAGCTCGAAGTCCATCTCGCGCAGCCGGTCGGTGAGCGGCAGCTGCCGCAGGGTGGTGCCGGCGAGCGGGCCGAGCGGCGAGTCGCAGACCGCCACGAGGGCGTCCGCCAGCTCCTCGCGGTCGAGGTCGACGGGCCACCAGCCGAGCTGCTCGTCGATGTGGCCGAGCAGCTCCGCGCGCAGGTCGGGCGCGTCCGGGTCGGTGTGCTCGAGCACGGCGTGCACCAGTGACCCGAACGTCGCACCGACGGGCAGGCCGGCCATCGGCGACGGCACGTCGTCGGGCAGCGGCTCCGCCACGACGTCCTCGACCGGATCCACGGGCTCGTCGTCCTTGGCGCCGTACTCGGGCTCGCTGGCGACGGCCCCGGTCGTGCCGGCGACCGGCTCGACCTTGCTCAGCGAGGAGTACGACGCACGCCGCCACTCGGTGTCGACGGCCCGGGTGAACGTGCGCGCGACGAGGGTGGGCGGGTCGGGCACCGGCGGGTCGGCGCCGGGGTCGGCGTGCACCGCGGGCTCCGGGGACGGGCCGCCCCGGTCGCGCCACGCGGCGAACATCGTCACGACGGCGTCGTCGTCGGGGACCGCGGGCGACTCCGGCACGACGGCGGAGTCCGGGTCGCGCATCAGCATCCGGTGCAGCGGCGAGGCGACGGCGTTCTTGGTCGGCGCCCACCAGCAGACGACCTGCGACTTGGCGCGGGTGATCGCGACGTACAGCAGGCGCAGCCACTCCCCGGCCTCCTCGTCGGCCCAGCGCCGGCAGTCGTCGGCCCAGTGCGCGCCGCCGCCACCGACGTTGAGGCAGCGGGTGCCCGCGTCGTCGTGGAAGAGCGGGCGCGTGGGCTTCGGGACGAAGCGGTCGGCGACCGCGGGGAGGTAGACGACGGGGTACTCGAGCCCCTTGCTCGCGTGGATCGTCACCAGCTGCACGGCGGCCGCGTCGGAGTCGAGGCGGCGGGTGCGCTCGACGCCGCGGCCGGCGCGGCCCTCCGCGACCTGCGCGCGCAGCCAGGTCAGCAGGGACACGGGGCCGTGGCGCTCGCTGAGCATCACCTCGTGCAGCGCTTCGCCGATGTGGCGCAGGTCGGTGAGCCGGCGGTCGCCGCCCACCTCGGCCAGCACCCGCTCAGGCAGACCGGCCACGTTGGCCGCCTCGAGCACCGCGGCGACACCGCGCGTCGTGAACAGCTCGACCCAGGCGCGCAATGTCTCGGCGACGTCGTCGGTGAGGTCGTCGCCGCCCGCGTCGAGCTCCTCGGCCGTGTGCCCGAGGAAGCAGGTCAGCGCGGCGGCGCGCACCCGGGCACTGCGGTGCGGCTGCTCCAGCGCCTCGAGGAGGGTCAGCCACTCCACGGCGGCCGGGGTCGCGAACACGCTGCCGCCGCCGGCGATCACGGCGGGCACGCCGACCGCCAGCAGCGCCTCGCGTACGGCGGCCAGGTCGGCGTGCCGGTAGGAGATGACCGCCACGTCGCGCGGCCGGACCGGGCGACCTTCGAAGGTCGCGCCCGAGGCGAGCAGCCGGCGTACGTCGAGGGCGAGGTCGCGCGCGACGTGCGGACGGACCAGACCGACGGCGAGGGACGCGTTGCCGCGCCGGCCGAGCTCCTCGCGGCGTACGACGCGGACCCGGAACGGCGACGGCGCGGGCGCCCCGACGAGGCGGCTCTCGTCGTGGTGCGCCTCGACGTCGCGGACCACGATCCGGTCGTCGCCGAGCGCCGCACCGGCGAGCAGCCGCTGGAACGAGTCGAGCAGCGGCCGGTCGCTGCGCCAGTTGACCGACAGCGTCTGCTTGACCTGGGCGGTGTCCGCCGCCTGGAGGTACGTCGTGACGTCGCCGCCGCGGAATGCGTAGATCGCCTGCTTGGGGTCGCCGATCAGCACCATCGTCGCGTGCCCGGTGAACGCCCGGTCGAGGACCTGCCACTGCACCGGGTCGGTGTCCTGGAACTCGTCGACGAGCACGATGCTCCACCGCTGCCGCATCCGCTGCGCGGCCGGGCCGTCCGCGTCGACGAGGGCGTCGGCGAGCTGGGTGAGCAGGTCGTCGTAGGACAAGATGCCGAGGCGGCGCTTGCGCCGGTCGAGCTCCTCGCGGACGGTGCGGGCGAAGCTGACCCGACGGCCGACCGGCGTCGAGCGGTCCTCGTCGGCGGGCTGGAGGGTGGCCTGCGGGTCGCCGACCGCCGCCCGCGCGATGGCGAGCGCCTCCGCGTGGGTGAAGACCGGTGGCTCGGCGTCGAACGCGAAGGCGCGGAGGTAGAGGTCGTCGACCGTCTCCTTCACCAGGTCGTCGAGGTCCTCGACGAGCCGCGCGCGGGAGTCTGAGTCGCCGGCGACCCCGAGCGAGTCCAGCACCATCGAGCAGAACTGGTGGGTGGTGGCGATGGTGGCCGCGTCGAAGCCGGCCAGCGCCTCGGCGACGCGACGGTGCCCGAGTCGCCGCTGCTCGGGGTCCCACCCGCGCAGCAGGGTGACGAGGTCGGAGTCCGGTGCGGCACCCACGACCGCGACCGGGTCGTCGCTCAGCACCCGCTCGGCCTCGACCAGCTGTGCCCGGACCCGCTCGCGGAGCTCCTGGCTCGCGGCCCGGCCGAAGGTGACGACCAGCATCTGCTCGAGCCGGGCGACGCCCTCGGCGACGTACCGGGTCACGAGCGCGCCGATCGTCCAGGTCTTGCCGGTGCCGGCGCTCGCCTCGAGGAGGACGGTGCCGGTGGGCAGGTCGTCGGTGATCGAGAACGGGCGCATCGGGGTGGTCACAGCGGACCCACCCTCTCGGCACCCGTCAGCAGCGGCTCCCAGATCCGCCAGGCGTACTCGCCCAGGCCCGCGTCGAGCAGCACCTCGACCGGGGCGCCCGGCCCGTAGACCCGGCGGTGGTAGGGATTGGCGTCCTCCCCCTCGATGCCGAACTGGTTGTGGGGATCCGTCTCCCACTCGCGGCGCGCGGCCTCGACCGGTGGGACGTCCTGCCCCATCAGCTCGCGTGCGTGTGCCTCGGCCCAGGCGGCTCCGGTCTTCACCGGCACCGGCAGGGGTGCGCACAGCCCGCGGTCGCGGAGGTCGAGCAGGTCACGCAGCCAGTCGACGGCTCGGTGGTCGAGCGGGCCCGCCAGGGCGCGCTTCGGGCCGGCGCGCTCGCGCCCGATCGCGTGGGAGGTCCAGTGCTGGTCGGGGTGGGAGGCGCTCAGCGCCAGCAGGTCGACCCACGCCTCGAGCCGCTGCCGCGCGCCGAGGCGCGAGTAGCCGAGCGAGACGACGCGGGTGCCGTAGACGCCGGGCACGGTGCCGGTCAGGCGCCGGCCGTCACCGAGGTCGACGTCCACGTCGACGGAGCGCCGCTCCCCCTCGCGTACGACGGCGGCACTGGCCCACAGCTTCTGGCACTCGCGCACCACCTCGTCGAGGGCAGCCGTGCCGAGGCCGCCCGGCGGGAGCGTCCCGCGCAGCTGCTCGGCGGTCATCACCGCGACCGGGTCCTGGCCGGCCAGCAGCTCGCGCAGCAGGTGGTCGCCGATCTGCCACTTCTCGAGGCTGTCGAGGCTGACCGGGATCGCGTCGGCGAGGTCGTCGGGGGCGAACGGCGTGGCCACGTCGAGCCGCTCGCGCAGGAACGCGCGCACCGGCTGGGCGAGGAACGTCTTGAGGTCCTGCAGGGAGACGTCCTCGCGGGCACGCGGCGGCAGCGGTCCGTCGAGCAGCGGCGGCGGCTCGTGCCGCACGCTCCACGCCGACCGCGCGCCGGCGAGCGACGCGGTGTCGAAGCTGAAGGGCCGCCGCGGCTCGAAGTTGCGCGCGTCGTAGGGCTGCAGCGGGTGCCGCGTCTCGATCCGCTCGCGCACCGGCTCGGCCGTCGTGCGGTCAGCGGCGTCGAGGATCTCGCCGAGGGGTACGGCGGGGGGCCGCTTCGCCCCCGACTGCTCGTTGGCGCCGGTGTAGGTGATGACGAGGTGCTCGCTCGCGGCCAGCACGGCGTCGAGCAGGAGCTGGCGGTCCTCGCTGCGCAGGTCGCGCTCACCGGTGCGCGGACGCCGGCCGAGCACGTCGTCGCCGTCGACCGACCCGGCCCGCGGGAAGACGCCGTCGTCGAGGCCGACCAGGCAGACCACGCGGTGCGGCACCGACCGCATCGGCACCATCGTGCAGACGGTGAGCGTGCCGGTGCGGAAGTTGGCCCGGGTCGGACGGCCCGCCAGCCGGGACTGCAGCAGCGCGCGCATGTCGGGCAGCCGCAGCTCGAGCTCGCCCTCGTGGGAGGAGACCGCCGCCCGAGCCAGCTCGCGCTCGAACTGCGGCAGCTGCCAGGCGTCGTCCGCCGACACATCGGTCAGGGCGCGTACGCCGTCGCGCAGCCGTTCGGTCCACTCCGCGACCGTGCGGGCCTCGCCGAGCCCGGTCAGGCACGCGTCGAGCCGGGCGACCAGCTCGGCGAGCCGGCCGGCGAGGTCGATCTCGTTGCTGCCGACGTCGTCGAGCGGCAGCCCGCGGCCGAGATGACGGTGGTCGTCGCCACTCATCGCGACGCCGAGCAGGATCCGGTCGAGGCCCATCCGCCAGGTGTTGTGAGGGAATCGCTCCATCGCGAACGCCCCGCGGGACTCGGCGTCGAGGCCCCAGCGGACCCCGGCGCGCGCCACCCAGCGCGCGGCGCGATCGAGGTCGTCGTCGGTGAACCCGAACCTGCGCCGGCAGGGCTCGCTCGCCGCCAGGTCGAGCACGTCGGCCGCCGTCACCCGGCCACCGGACAGCTCGAGCAGCGTGCCGGCCACCGCGAGCAGCGGGTTGGTGCTGGTGAGCGCCCGGTCGGCGAGCTTGACCCGGAGCTCGTGGGCCGGGTGGCCGCCGGTCGCGAGCCCGAACCCGGCCGAGACCAGCGGCGCGTAGGTCTCCACGTCCGGGCACATCACGAGGATGTCGCGCGGCTCGAGCGTCGGGTCGTCCTCGAGCATCCCGACCAGCACCTCGCGCAGCACGTCGACCTGGCGCGCGGGGCCGTGGCAGGCATGCACCTGCAGGCTGCGGTCGGCGGCGTCGAGGTGCCGACCCGCGCGCTCGTCGTACGACGGGGCGTGGTTGGCGCGCAGGTCGCGCTGGAGCCAGCCGAGCAGGGTGTCCGGGGTGTCGGCCGTGGCGGCGACGACGTCGGCCTCGATCCCGCCGAGCGTGCGCCGCAGCTCGCGCGCGTCGCGGCCGAGGGAGGCCAGCAGCGGGTGGCCGACCCGTTCGACGGAGGTGTCCTCGTCGCGCGGCACGACGCCGCCGAGCCCGACGAGGTCGTCCCAGAGGGCGGGCGACGGCTGGGGCAGGAAGAGGTGGACGTCGCGGTGCTCGCCGAGCGCCTCGAGCAGCTCCAGCTCCGTGACCGGGATGCGCGTGTGACCGAAGAGCGAGAGCCGCGCGGGCAGCGGCAGTCCGTCGCCCCCGGACCGCAGTGCGGCGACCGTCTCGGCGTGACGCACGTCGGGCGGTGGCGCCGCGACCCGGGGCAGCAGCCGCCGCCACAGCTCGGCCTGCCAGAGCAGGTCGTCGGCGAGGTCGCCGTCGTCGCCCTCGCGCCAGCCGGTCACGAGGCTGGGTCGCTGCACGGCGTACGACGCGAAGAGGTGCGCCAGCCGGATCGCGACCGAGTAGCGACGGTTGCGGCGCATCTCGCCCTCGAGGTGCGCGGTCAACGCCTCGAAGCCCGGCTGGTCGAGACAGTCGTCGATGGTCGCGAGCAGCGGCCAGACCAGGCGCTCGGGGTCCCACGGGTCGTCGCGCTCGCGGCCGAGCAGCAGGCTCACGAGGCTCCGCGGGTTGAGGAAGCGGACGCCCGCGCACACCCCGTCGCCGCCGCGCGGGCCGGTGCCGAGCCGGTGGCTCAGCCGCTGGGTCAGCCAGCGCTCCACGCCCTTGGCCGGCACCACCACGACCTCCTCGGCGAACGGGTCGTCGAGGGGCGACGCGAGCAGCTCGCCGAGGGCGTCGGCGAGCTGGTCGGTGCGCGGTGCGCGGTGCAGGTGGAGCGCCACGGCCGCACCCTACGGGGCGCGGCCGACACCGTGCTCAGGCGTCGCGGCGCCGGACCATCACCCACGCGAGCAGGAGCAGCGCGGCGGTCTCCAGGCCGAAGACGGCGAAGCCGGTCCAGGGCTCGAGCAGGTCGGGGTTGAACGAGACCGGCGTGGAGATCGCGGAGCCGGCGTTGCCGGGCATCAGCTTGGTCAGCCACTCGCCGAACTCGCCTGGCACCAGGTTGACCATGTTGCCGAGGATCAGCATCAGCGCCAGGACGATCGAGATCGTGCCGGCCGTGTGCCGCAGCAGGAAGCCGACGGCGACGGTGAAGAGGCCGATGCCGGCGAGGTAGAGGCCGGAGCCGTACATCGCCCGCAGCACGTCGCCCTCGAGCGCCATCCCGATGCCCTCGCGGTCGAGGAAGTAGTTGCCGCCGACGTAGCCGACGAGCGCGGTGATCGTGCCGACGACGAAGAGCAGGGCGACGACGACCAGGGACTTCGCGGCCAGCACGCGACCACGGGCCGGTACGGCGGCGAAGGTCGTCCGGATCATCCCGGTGCCGTACTCCGTCGTGACGACGAGCGCACCCAGCACCACGGCGGTGATCTGGGCGATCATCATCCCCCAGGTGATGAACGAGCCCGGCGACTCGTCGGCCTCCGGCGAGGCCAGCCACTCGGCGTTGCCCCAGCACAGCAGGACGGTGAGCCCGGCGCCGAGGACGAACGTCGCGAGCAGGGTCCACCAGGTCGAGCGCACGGTCGTGAGCTTGAGCCACTCCGAGCGCAGCACGGCGGCCGTGCCCGGCTGGCGTACGTCGGTGCGCTCGACGACGGCGCCGGACTCCATCAGCGTCGCGGTCATCGTGCGGCTCCTTCCGAGGCGGAGGTGGCGTGGTACTCCACGCTGTCGGCGGTCAGGGCCATGAAGGCGTCCTCGAGCGAGGACCGCACCAGCGTGAGCTCGTGCAGCGCGAGCCCGCGCGAGAAGAGGAGGTCACCGATGGACGCGGCGTCGAGGCCGCCGACCCGGACCTCGTCGTCGACGCGGGTGACGTCGAGCCCGCGACCGGATAGCAAGTTCGCGACATCGCCGAGGGCGGGCGCCTTGAGCCGGACGTACGACGCAGCGTGGTCGGTCATGAACTCGGTCATCGAGCAGTCGGCCAGGATCGAGCCGCGACCGATCACCAGCAGGTGGTCAGCCATCAGCGCCATCTCCGACATCAGGTGGCTGGAGATGAAGACGGTCCGGCCCTCGTCGGCGAGCTGACGCGCGAAGGTGCGCACCCAACGGATACCCTCGGGGTCGAGTCCGTTGACGGGCTCGTCGAGCACGACCACCGGCGGGTCGCCGAGCATCGCGGCGGCGATGCCGAGCCGCTGGCCCATGCCGAGCGAGAACCGGCCCGCCCGCTGCCCGGCCACCGAGTCCAGGCCGACCAGGTCGAGCACCTCGCCCACCCGCGTGGTCGGGATGCCGTTGGACGCCGCCATCCACCGCAGGTGGTCCCGGGCGGACCGGCCCGGGTGGATGGCGTGCGCGTCGAGGAGAGCGCCGATCTCACGCAGCGGCGCGGGCGACGCGGCGTACCGGTGCCCGTTGACGCTGACCGTGCCGGAGGTCGGTGCGTCGAGGCCGAGGATCATCCGCATCGTCGTCGACTTGCCGGCGCCGTTGGGGCCGAGGAAGCCGGTGACGCGGCCGGGCTCGACGACGAAGTCGATGCCGTCGACGGCGTTCCGGTCCCCGAATCGCTTGGTGAGTTGGTGGGCTCGGATCATGGCTCCACCCTCCGTCGTACGCCGGGTCGCGCACATCGGGGAGCACCCCGGAACCGACCCCGAGAGACCCCCGGGGCCCCTACGCTCCTGGGCATGAAGCGTCTCCTGGTCCCCCTCGCCGGCCTGGCCCTGATCGGCTCCGGGTTCGGCGCCGGCATCGCCGTGTCCGCCGCGGCCGCCGACGACCCGGCCCCGGTCGTGGTCACCCGCCAGTCGCTCGCCGAGGTGACCGCTCCTCCAGGCGCTCCGAAGCGCACCCTGGGCCTCAGCCGGGTCGTGGTGATGCCAGGCGCGCAGCTCGCCTCGCACCACCACCCCGGCGCCCAGCTCGGCTACATCGCCGAGGGAGCGCTGACCTACACCGTCGAGTCCGGCACCGCGACGGTCCTGAAGGGCACCGGCGACGACCCGACGGTCGTCAAGCGCCTCAAGCCCGGCCAGACCTACCGGGTCCGCGCCGGTCTGTGGCTGCGCGAGGAGCAGGGCGAGGTCCACCACGCCCGCAACGCCGGCTCGGTGCCGATCGTCATCTACCTCGCCACCCTCTTCAAGACCGGCGAGCCGGCGGCCATCCCGGACTGACGAGACGGCCGCCGACCGCGACGGCTAGCTGATCTTCATCAACGATCCCGGCCCGAAGACCGGACCGACGATGTACGGGTCGCCGGCGACGTCGACCCCTCCCGGCAGGACCAGCTGGTCGGGCACGAGCTCGGTGATCGTCGCGGACCCGTGCGACCCGTGACCTCCGCGGTAGTGGTGGTGTCCGCGGTGGCCGGAGCTCACCAGGAACAGCCCACCGATCTCCGCACCGGGCACGGGCGTCGGGCTCTCGACGGCGAGCCAGCTCATCTTCGAGAGAGTGACCGCGTAGATGCCCTTCGGTCCGGCGCCGAGATCCACGATCGAGGTCAGCCCGTCGGCGTACCGCTTGCACGCGCCCCAGGGGCTCTCCGGGTCGCAGGTGGCGTCCGTCGTCCCGGCACGCACCTTCCAGATCTCGGAGGTGCCCGGGGTGGCGGGGTAGCCACGGAGCTCGCCGATGTACCAGTACCCGTCGTCGCCGACGGTCACCGACGTCGCGACGGCCTCCGCCGGCACGGTCGTCCCTGCGCCGGGCAGGCCTTCGGGGGTCACGACCTCGCGGGGCTTCAGCCGCGCGACCGTCGAGATCTCGCCGCTCCTGGAGACGCGGAGCAGGTCGTTGCCGGCCGCATCGGCCACCAGCACGCCCCCGTCGTCGAGGGCGGCGAGACCGAACGGGTTGCTGTCCTCGGGGACACCTTCGAGGTCGTACGGGTCGGGGTCGGTCGCCTGGTAGGCGGCGATGTCGGCGAACGCGACCGGCGCGTCCCAGCCGGGGCGCCACTTGAAGAGCGTCGCGCCGGCGGCGGGGGTCGGCTCGTCGGCTGCCAGGCTCGCGACCTGCGGGTCGTCCTCGGGCGGGGCCCCGCCGCCGGTGAGCAGCCATACGGTGCCGTGCTTCCCGGCGGCGATGGCCGGGGCGAACGACGTCGGCAGCTGGCCGAGCTCGATGACCTGCGGTTCCCTGGTGTGCCGGTAGCGGCCGTGCTTGTGCTGGCCGTGCCAGCCCCGCCTGCCCTCGATGACCAGGCTGAACGTGCCGTCCGTCTCGGTCACGAGCGTCAGGCCGTGCCCGAGGGCGTCGACGCCGCGCGGGCCGTCGAGTCCGTCGACGACAGTGCGGAGCTCCGCGTCGTGGTGCCCGTGACGCGAGTGGTCGCCGTGACCGGCGCTGGCGGGTGCGAATGAAGAGGCCGCCAGCGCGATCGTCGCGGCGGCGGCCACAGTCAAGGTGATCCGTCTCGTCACCATGGTTTTCCTCCCGGAAGGTCGTGTGCCTCCACACCACTCCGGGCGCCGTCGCACGGCAACCGTTCAAATCGGGTATATCGCCGCTCAGGCGGAGCGTGCTTCGGCCCGGGTCAGGCCGAGCGCCAGCGCACCGAGGATCAGTACCGTCCCGGGGAGCATGGCGGCCATGTGCGGTCCGAGCTGGTCGGAGTCGCGCCAGCCGAGTGCGCCGTACAGGGCGAGCAGCTGCATCGACCCGGCCGCGACGGCGAGCACCTCGCGGGTCCGGGTGTCCGGACTGCACAGCGCGAGGGTGGAGAGGGTTGCGACGATGACGACCGCCAGGAGGACCAGCGGGCCGAAGACGTCAAGGGCACTCGTGCCCGAGAGGTCGATGGTCTCGTTGACGACGACGAGGCAGACGCCGCCGGCCAGCGCCGCGAGCGGGAGCCAGCCGGGGCGCCCGAGTGGCACGAGCCGGGGGCGGACCACGACCAGGACCGTTGCCGCGACGAGCACCGCCACGATCACCGTGGTCGTCCACTTGGCGACGCCGTCCTCGTAGGCGAAGCCGAGCACCAGGAACGTGAAGCCGTCGTCGAAGAGGTAGAGGCTGCCGCCCAGCAGCGCCCCGAGCGCGAGGCTCCGGGGCCGTCCCCGCACGAACAGCGACAGCGCGGCGGCGACCACGCAGACGAGCCCGGCCATCACCCAGGAGTCGCCGGGGTTGCGGTAGTAGTACCACCCGCTGTTCGCCTCGTCGTAGTACGCCTTCCACTGGTCGGTCTCACCCGGCCGGTTCACGTAGAGCAGGACCAGGGCTGCGGCGCAGAGCAGGCCGCCGAGGATCCAGCGCACGATCCCGTTGTCGCCCAGCATCGCGGGCCGCTCCGCCTCCGGAGGTGGAGCGGCGAGCGCGGCCGCCACGGGCTGCCGGGGCGACGGGGGCGACGGGGGCGGCGGGGGCGCCGGCTCCGGTGGGGGTGGCGTCGGGGTCGGTGAGGGCGGGGGTGGCGGCGCCTCGGCCGAAGGCGGTACGCCGGCCTGGACCGGCACCGTGACCGCACCGGTCGGACTGGTGATCGTGACGCTGCCGCTCACCGGTTCGTCCCCGGAGGCGACGATGCGCAGCGACGGCTCGTCGTACACGGCACTGAGGCGGGGGTCCGTCGTCGTGACCGTGGCGGCCAGCGCCAGCGGCGGGCCGTGGAGGGTGACGTCGGCGCTGAGGGTCCCGGTGTCGTCGGGGCTGAGCACGACGTCGGTCGGCGTCACGTGCACGGCCGCTGCCTCGATGGCCTCACCCGCGGACTCGGCGACCCGCCGGCTGTCGTCCTGCACGAGCTCGGCCAGGGTCGCGAGCGCGGTCGCCGCCAGGCCGAGGTCGTCGCCGAGGACGCGCTGGCGGAGCAGGTCGACGAGGCCGAACCGGGTCGCGGCCAGCGGGCTGGCGAGGGCCTCGGACAGCTCGTCGCTCAGCGGCGTCGGGCGGATCCGACGCACCTTGCTCCGGGCGATCAGCAGCTCGCCCTGGGAGCCGAACGTCCACATGTGCGGGGTCTGGTGAGGGCTGATCGTGCGGACGGCGTGGGAGACGAACTCGAAGAGCTCGTGCAGCCCTACCCACCCGTCCCCGTCCGCGTCGGCCTCGCCCGACGACAGCGCCTCGACGAGCGCGCCGGTGAAGACCGACGGTGACCCGGTCGACCCGGCGGTCAGGTCGCCCTCCTCGAACGAGTACTCCATGGCGCTGGACGCGGTCACGACGGCGCGACCCTTCCCGCCGGCGACGTCCGACTGGGCGGCGAAGGCCTCCAGCACCTGCGCCTCCCCGTCGGCCCGTACGACCATCCCCCGGGGGAACGCACCGCCGTAGCAGCAGTCCAGGAGCAGCACGATCCGCTCCGCACGGCTGTCGGCCATCTGCCGGCTGAGGAAGTCCGAGCCGACCCCGGTCGAGGCGAGCCGGCCGGGTCGGGTGTCCGCGGCGGCCAGGAACAGCTCGCCGGCCGCGTTCTTCAGGCCGTGCCCGGAGAA
Source organism: Nocardioides sp. Root1257 (assembly GCF_001425175.1). Taxonomy (GTDB): domain Bacteria; phylum Actinomycetota; class Actinomycetes; order Propionibacteriales; family Nocardioidaceae; genus Nocardioides. The sequence goes on from NZ_LMDV01000009.1 coordinate 111,626, forward strand.
GTGCACAAGCAGCATGTCGGAGCGGTCCCGGTCGGCGAAGAAGTCCTCGACCGCCATCCGCACCTCCTGAGCCGAGCGATTGCTCACGACCTGGACCTGGAAGTCACCGACGGCCGGGTCTCCGAGCACCTCGGCGAGCGCCTCCGCGTCCCGCGCCGGAGCGGCCAGCTCGCGCAGGCCGGGCTCGGTGTACTGGTCGGTGGCGACGATCAGCGCGTACCTGGAGCTCATCTCGGCCTCCCTCCCACAGGTGCGGCCTCCCTCAGATTCCTCCGAACAGGAGGAGAGGGCAATGCCGCCCGCAGATACCCGTGCCCGTACCAGCGTCAGGTCGAGGCGGAGCGGCGCGCGATCCAGTCGTCGACGAGCTTGTCCTGCAGCTCGTTCGTGGCACCCGAGAGCTCGAGGACGTCGCCGTCCACCTCGATCCGGATGGTCCGCGGGGTGCCGCTGCCTGCGCGTCGCAGCCACTTCCACACCGAGCCCACGATCGCGACCACGGCCGCGACGTGCGGCTGCGCGGTCACCACCAGCGCGCCCGCCTCCGCCACCAGACCGCCGCGGGTGCCGGGCGGGGCCTCGCCCACGACGAGCGCATCCACCGACTCCGCCTCGGGCAGCTGCAGGAGCTCCTCCCTGAGCAGGCGGCCGAGGTCGTCCAGACGGACGTCGTCGGCGCCGTCCTCCGACACTGCGAGCACGATCTCGGTCATGTCGTGTCCCTTCCACTCTCCAGGATGGCCGATGGACGCGACCCCGTCGAGGTGCTTTCGTGACGCCATGCCACCCGCCGAGCCCCAGCCCGTGACGACACCTCTCACCCGCGCGGCGGTCTTCCTGGTCCTGACTCTCGAGCCGGGTGGCGCGGCCACCGTGCGCGACGTGCTCGCCGACGTGCCGGGCCTCGCCCGGGCGATCGGGTTCCGCAACGTCGAGGCGGCCCTGTCCTGCGTGGTGGGCATCGGCAGCGCGGCGTACGGCGAGGTCCTCGGCGACCCGCGACCGGCGGAGCTGCGGCCCTTCAAGGAGCTCCGCGGGCCGCGGCACTCCGCGCCGGCGACACCCGGCGACCTGTTCTTCCACATCAAGGCCGAGCAGCTCGACCTGTGCTTCGAGCTGGCGTCACGGCTTACCCAGCGGCTGCGCGGCGCCGCGACCGTGGTCGACGAGGTGCACGGCTTCCGCTACTTCGACCGCCGCGACCTGCTCGGCTTCGTCGACGGCACGGAGAACCCGGTCGGCCGGGCCGTCGACGACGCGCTCCTGGTCGGCGACGAGGACCCGGCGTTCGCGGGCGGCAGCTACGTCGTGATCCAGAAGTACCTGCACGACCTCACCGCCTGGAACGCGATGAGCGTCGAGCAGCAGGAGGCCGCGGTCGGCCGGGAGAAGCTCTCCGACATCGAGCTGCCCGATGACCAGAAGGCCGCCGGCGCGCACACCGCGCTGACCAGCATCGAGGACGAGGACGGCACCGAGCTGCAGATCCTCCGCGACAACATGCCCTTCGGCAGCGTCGTGGGCGAGGGCGAGTACGGCACCTACTTCATCGGCTACACCCGCGACCCGGCCGTGATCGAGCGGATGCTGCGCAACATGTTCATCGGCGACCCGCCGGGCACCACCGACCGGCTGCTCGAGGTGTCGACGGCCGTGACCGGGTCGCTCTTCTACGTGCCCACCGTCGACCAGCTCGAGGGCGACTGAGCGCACCGTGCCGCACCGCGCTCGCCAGCGCCGTCGAATGACACACCAGGCACCGGTCCGAGCCGGATTCGGGTGCCGGGTGTGTCACTCGATCGGGCGCAGCTCCTCGGCGTACGACACCGACTGACGGCGCACCCGGCCGTCGGTGCCGACGGCGTACTGGCCCATCCGCCACAGCGGCGGGCTGTAGACGTGCACCGACACGGCGCCCTGGACGGCACCGGTCAGCCGGTGGATGTGGTCGGGGCCGAAGCTGAAGACCTGGCCGCCCTCGACGTAGGTCTCGATGGTGTCGTTGCCGACCGCGAGGTTGTGCTCGACGAGCGTCCCCTCGACGACCGCCACGGCGCCGGAGGAGACGTCGTGGTCGTGGAAGCCCGTGTCGTTCTCGGGGGTCCAGCAGAGGAGCCAGACATCGACGTGGGCGTCGCGGTGCAGGGACACGTAGACGCGGTTGTCGGAGTCGAAGGCCAGGTGGTGGCGCCACAGCTCCGGGTGGAGGGCGAGGTACGACGCAAGCGAGCACAGCTCGTCCTGCTCGAGGTCGCGACCCGGGAGGGTGCCGAGGGTGAGGTCGCCCTCGAGCGGCATCGCCGCGCGGGCCGGGACGTCGATGGCGGTGATGGTCATGCTGCCTGCTCCTTCACGGTGGTGCCGATGTGCTGCTCGCCGAGCACCCGTCGGGGGTTGTCGACCCGGATCGCCCGGGTCGCGGCCTCCCCGAAGAGGGCCGGCAGGGGGTCGGCGTACGGACGGTCGCTGCCGAGCACGACCGTGTCGATGCCGAGGACGCGGATCAGGGCGTCGACGCCCTGGGCGCCGTACGACGAGGTGTCGACGAAGACGTCCGGGTCGACGGTCCCGGGCTCGCCGCCGCGTGCGGAGAGCCGCTCGTGGTGCAGGGGCGCCAGCCCGGCGCCGGCGGCGAAGACGACGCGCAGCGACGGGAACTGCCCGCGTCCGCCCACCGCGTGCCAGGCCCACCAGGCGGCGTGCAGCTGGCCGACGTACCCGACGACGGGCGCCCACCAGCCGGGCCCGGACGCCCCCGCGTCGTCCGGACCCGGATGGACGAAGACCGGCTTGCCGAGCTGCTCGGCAACCCGGAGGACCTGCCCCAGCGCCTCCCACCCCAAGGGAGTGGCGACCTGGGTCGCCGCGACCTGGACGCCCACGAACCGGCCGGACAGCAGCCGGGTGAGCTCGTCGAGGTCGGGCTCGACGAGCGGCACCGAGGCCCACGCGGCGAAGTGGTCGGGGAGCGCGGCGGCGCCCGCGTGCCAGGCGTCGAGGGCGACGCCGGCCTCGTCGCGGGGCAGCGCCTCCAGGCCGAGCGGGGCCGAGAGGCTGACGCAGGCCAGGGTGGTCCCCGCCTCCCGGTCCTGGGAGACCCGGCGCTCGACGTCGTGGTCGACGGGGGCGACTGCGTACGCCGGCTCACCGGCGGTGTGCAGCGTCCAGCCCCGGAGGTACGGCGCCCGGGTGCGTCGCCGCAGCACCTCGAGCAGCGGCTCGGGCCACAGGTGCTGGTGCAGGTCGATGGCGCCCACGGTCTCCCTCATGTCCATAAGAGTACTAAGTCAGGAGACTTTATCCGATTAATCCGAGCCCGGGCGATTCGTCTCGAATCTCGTGGACGCGGCCGCCGGCTCGTGCTTCTCTGCACGGGTGACGACGACGGTCGACGTGGACTACCTGGTGGTGGGCGCCGGTGCCATGGGCATGGCGTTCGCGGACGCCCTCGTCGACCACGGCGACGCGCGCGTGGCGCTCGTGGACCGACGGCACGGGGTCGGCGGGCACTGGCTCGAGGCCTACCCGTTCGTCCGGCTGCACCAGTCCTCGACGTTCTACGGCGTCGCGTCGACGGTGCTCGGCGGCGGCCGCATCCAGAGCCACGGCCCCGAGGCCGGGCTGCACGAGCGCGCCGACAAGGCGAAGGTCGGCTCCTACTTCGCCGACGCCGCCGACCGGATGGTCGGGACCGGCCGGGTCGAGCTGTTCACCGGGTGCGAGCACGAGGGCGGGCGCTCGTTCGTCTCCCGCGTCTCGGGCCGCCGCTACGAGGTCCCCGAGCGCTGCCGCGTCGTCGACGCGCGCTACCTCTCCCCCGACATCCCCGCCGAGTCGCCGCCGCCCTTCGACGTCGCCGACGGCGCCCACGTCGTACCCGTCAACGAGCTGCCGAAGGTCGAGCACCCCCCGAGCCGGTACGTCGTGGTCGGGTCCGGCAAGACCGCGACCGACGCCTGCGTGTGGCTGCTCGGCCAGGGCGTCGACCCGGGCGCGATCACCTGGGTGCGTCCCCGCGACCCGTGGATGCTCGACCGGGCCAAGATCCAGCCGGACCCCGAGATCTATCTCGGCATGGTCGCCGACCTGCTCGAGGCGTGCGCGGAGGCGTCGTCGCTGCCCGGCCTCTTCCTGGACCTGGAGGAGCGCGGGATCATGCACCGCGTCGACCGCACCGTCGAGCCGACGATGGCGCGCGCCCCCACGCTCGGTGCCTGGGAGCTGGAGCTGCTGCGCAGCATCGAGGACGTCGTGCGGCTCGGCCACGTGACGGCCGTGCGCCCGGGCCGGCTCGAGCTCGAGCACGGCTCGGTGGAGCTGCCCCGCGACGCCCTGGTCGTCCACTGCGCGGCGTACGGGCTCAAGGTGCCACCGCGCCTCCCGATCTGGCAGCCCGACGTCATCACGCTGCAGCCGGTGCGGGCGGGCTTCCCCTGCTTCGGCGCGGCCCTGACCGGGTACGTCGAGGCGACCCGCGCCGACGACGACACCAAGAACGCGATCTGTCGGCCGTCCTCGCTCGGCAACACCCGGCGGGACTGGGCGGTCATGAACCTGCTCGGCTTCGAGAACGCCGCGGCGTTCAACGCCGAGCCGGACATCCGCGACTGGGCGCACACGGTGGCCCTCAACCCCGCGCGCGTCCCGCCCGGCCACCCGGGCTCCCCGGAACTCGACGACGCCACCGGCCGCATCCAGCAGCACGCCGGTCCCGGACTGGCCAGGCTGGCCGAGCTCAGCGGATGACCCTCAGGCCGGCACGATGTTCTGGTTGTGCCGGAAGAGGTTGTCCGGGTCGTACGTCGTCTTGATCGACTGCAGCCGGTCATAGCTGCCCTTGTAGTTGGCGCGGATCCGGTCCTGGTCGTCCTCGGCCATGAAGTTGATGTAGCCACCCTCCTCCGAGTGCGGTGCCGTCGCGTCGTAGTAGTCGCGGACCCACGCCGTGCCGTCCGCGTCGTCCAGCTCGTCCGGCGGCCACATGCCCGCGATCACGGTCGCGAAGGTGGCGTCGCGGTGGGCGAACGCCGTCGCGTCGGGCGCGACCCGGTGGCAGGCGCCGTTGATCGGGTAGATGTGCATCGTCGAGTTCACGACCGGAACCTTCGGCCCGTGCTCGAGGTGGGCGGCGATCGCGTCGTCGGTGAGCTCCTTGACGAAGCTGGCCTTCCAGTAGTGGTGCAGCCCGGGCGGGATCAGCGCGTCGAAGGCGCTGTTGAGCGCGGGATAGGGCATCGGCCCGACCATCTCGGCCACCCTCGGGGCCACGTCGCGGATCGGCTGCAGCGCCTTCTCCCCCGCGTCGAGGTCACCTGCCCAGCAGGCCACCATCGCGATGAACGGCTCGCCGTGGCGGTCCTCCGGGATGAACGGCAGCGGCGGCGCGATCTGGTACGCCGGGAAGCAGCCGAGCTCCTCGGGCGCGTCGACGATGAAGTCGCGGTAGAACCGGAGCACGTCGCCGGCGCGGTCGAGCTCGAAGAACATCGGCCCGCCGTAGATGTCCTTCACCGGGCTCAGCCGGAACTCGAAGGACGTGACGACGCCGAAGTTGCCGCCACCTCCCCGGATCGCCCAGAAGAGGTCCGCGTCCTCCTTCTCGCTCGCGACGTGGAAGGTGCCGTCGGCGGTGACCACGTCGGCCGCGAGCAGGTTGTCCACGGACAGGCCGAGGCCGCGCGACAGGTAGCCGATGCCGCCGCCGAGGGTGAGGCCACCGACCCCGGTGGTGGAGATGATGCCGCCGGTCGTGGCGAGGCCGAAGGGGTACGTCATGGCGTTCAGGTCGCCCCAGGTCGCACCGCCACCCACGCGGACCGTCTGCGTCAGCGGATCCACCCGCCCGCCTCGCATCGCCGAGAGGTCCACGACCACGGCACCATCGGCGGTCCCGAAGCCCGGCACGCTGTGCGCGCCGCCCCGCACCGCGACGGTCATCGCGTTGTCCGCGGCGAAGCGCACGGCGGTCATCACGTCGCCTGCGTTGGCCGCCTGGACGATGACGGCCGGCCGCTTGTCGATCATCCCGTTGCGGACCGTCCGCGCGTCGTCGTACCCGGGATCGTCCGGTCCGGTGACCGTCCCCCTGATCTGCTCCCGCAACGTGTCCAGCTGTGCACTCATCTGACCCTCCTGACGGTTCGGTCTTGCCGCGTCCGGGGAGCGGTGCGTCGAGGGGGCGTCGTCAGGCGTCGAGAGGGCGGCACGGCACGCGGCGGACCGCGGCAGGTCTGGTCTTCGGACGCTAGCGACGGATCGTGCACGTGTCATCGCCCAGGTGGGTCATACGAACCCTCTTGCGCCGGCCGCCACATCGGCGGATCGTGAGGGGATGAGGACAGACGGGATCCCGGACGGACTGCCGGTGCTCTCGCGGGGCAAGCACCGCAGCCCCCGGAAGGGCGCCTGCTTCATGGAGATGGCCTCGGTGCTCGCCGGCGAGCCGTGGAGCGACCGACCTCGGTGCACCCATCCGCTCCTCGCCCAGCTCGCCCGCCTGGTCAACGACCACACGAGCGACGGCGGCCGGGCCCGGCTGGTCCCGATGATCCCGGAGGTCATCGGCGTGCACGGCGAGGGCTTCGAGTGGGAGGTCGGCGTGGTCGCCGCCGTCGGCTGCCGAGCGGTGTACGACGCGCCGCAGGAGGCCCAGCACGCGCTGGCCGCCGGCCTGATCCGCTGCCAGGAGCTCTCGGACGACCCCGTCGACCAGGAGGCGATCGCCGAGGCGCTCGAGCTCGTCCCCGAGGCCGCGTTCTGGGCGCGCAGCTTCATCGACGGCGCCCCGCCCCTCAAGCCCCGCAGCTTCCAGCGCCACTCGGCGCCGGCCGTCCTGCTCAGCGCCGTCCGCGGCACGTCGCAAGCAGCCGTCGTCGACCCGGACGCGCACCTCTACGGACTGCTGCGCACCGGCCTCGACGCCGCGCACCGGGCCCGCGTCTCAGCGCCCTCGGTCGAGCCGGTCCACGACGTGCTCCGCGATCGCCATGCTGGAGGTCGCCGCCGGTGACGGGGCGTTCCGCACGCTGGTGATGCGGTCGTCCTGCTCGATGACGAAGTCGTCGACGAGCGACCCGTCGCGCCCGACTGCCTGCGCGCGCAGGCCCAGACCTCGCCGCCTCACGTCGGCGACGCCGATCGCCGGCACGTAGCGCTGCGCGGTCCGCATGTAGGCGCGCTTCGAGAGCACGCCGCTCAGCTCGGTCAGGCCGGTGCGCCAGTGCGCCCCCGCGAAACGCCAGAACCCGGGCCACGCCAGGGTTCTGGCCGCATCGCGAGGTGACACGGACAGGCGACCGTAGGCCTGGCGGCTGAGCGCGAGGAACGCGTTGGGCCCGACCTCGAGCGTGCCGTCGACCCGGCGGGTGAAGTGCACGCCCAGGAAGGGATAGCGCGGGTCCGGCACCGGGTAGATCATCCCGCGGACCAGCTCCTGCTTCGCCGCCGCGACGACCATGTACTCCCCGCGGAACGGCACGATCCGTGGCGTCGCGGGTGCACCCACGACCTCGGCGAGCCGGTCCGACTCGAGGCCGCCGCACACGACCAGCCGGTCGACAAGGTGGACGTCCTCGCCGCAGACGACGTCGATGCCGCCGGGGACCCGGCGGACGCCGGTGACCTCGGTCGACAGCAGGATCCGCCCGCCCGCCGTCTCGATGTCGGCGCCCATCCGCTCGGCGATCGCGACGTAGTCGGTGATCGCGGTGTGCGGCGAGTGCAGCGCGGCCACTCCCGAGGCGTGCGGCTCGATCTCCGCGATCGCCGCTCCGTCGACGCGGCGCAGGTCCGGCACGCCGTTGCGCCGCGCGGTCCCCTCGAGCGTCTCGAACCGAGCGAGCTCGTCGCGGTCGACCGCGACGACGAGCTTGCCGCACTCGTCGTAGGGCAGGTGGTGCTCGGCGCAGTAGTCCCGGACCAGCGCGCGTCCCCGCGTGCACAGCTCGGCCTTGAGGCTGCCGGGCTTGTAGTAGAGGCCGGCGTGGACGACGCCGGAGTTGTGGCCGGTCTGGTGCGCGGCCAGCCGGTCCTCCCTCTCGAGGACGACCACCCGGGTGCCGGGACGTCGCCGGGTCAGCTCGCGGGCGACGGCCAGGCCGACGATGCCGCCGCCGACGACGCCGATGGTCTCCTCGGTCATGCTCCGATCCTGCCGGATCCCGCGCCCGAGCGCAGGAACCGGCGGAGGACGGTCAGCCGAGGTCGACGGCGGGCAGCTCGTCGAGGTCGGGGTGGAGCGGGTCGACCAGCGACTCGGGCGCCGGTCGCGCCGTGCGTACGCCGTACATGCCGACCACCGTCACCACCGCGGCCACGGTCGCGGCGATCCCGCACACGAGGAGGGAGAGGCTGTAGCCGCTCCCGAGTGCGTCGAGCGCGACCTGGTGCGCGCCCGACCCGGGGACGCCGGGCGGCAGGCTGTTGACCGCGATCGGCCCGGCCTGCTGGCCGATCCCCATCGCCGGGCCCATCTCCTCGGGCGGCAGCCCGGCGCCGGGGAGGTTCGCCGCGAACTCGTCGCCCGCCTTGCTCAGCGCGAACGCGCCGACCAGCACCGGACCGAGCGCGAAGCCGAGGTCGCGCAGCATGTTGGTGGTCGCGCTCGCCATGCCGGCCAGGTGCAGCGGCACGGTGTTCATGGCGACGGCGGTGAACGACGAGACCGTCAGGGCGAAGCCGATGCCGGTCAGCAGCGCGGGCCACACGATCGGGGTCAGGCTGGTGTCGTTGACGTCCAGGCCGGTGAGCAGGAACGCGCCCACGGCCATGCTCGCGAACCCGACGGTGAGCAGCCAGGTCGGGCTGATCCGCTGCAGCAACCGCGACACCACGGGGATCAGCACGAACGCCGGACCCTGCAGGAAGAAGAAGACGATCGCGACACGCATCGCGCTCTGGTGCTGCACCGGGCCGATCCACATCGCCAGCGAGAAGCAGGTGCCGAGGAAGGCGAACATGCCGATCACGGTGACCGCCGAGGTGACGGCGAAGGCCCGGTTGCGGAAGAGGCCGAGGTTGAGGATCGGGGACGCGGCCTTGCGCTCGATCAGCAGGAACGCGAGCAGCACGACGGCGCCCACGACGAACGAGCCGACGACGTACCACTGGCTCCAGCCGTCCTCGGGGCCCTGGATGGCGCCGAACAGCAGGAGGAACATGCCGATCGCGAACGTGATCTGACCGGGTACGTCGAGGCCCCGGCCCTCCGGCGCGGTCGACTCGGCCGAGAGCACGAGCGTGGCGACGACGCTGAGCAGGGCGATGCCGGCCAACACCCAGTAGGACCCGCGCCACGAGCTGGCGTCCGCGAAGACGCCGCCGATGACCGGCGACACCGCGGCGCCCGCGGACAGGAAGCCCGCCCAGACCGCGATCGCGCGAGCGCGGTCGGCCGGGGAGTGGGTGACCGCGGCGAGCAGGGCGAGCGAGCCCGGGAAGAGCGCGCCGGCGCCGAGGCCGTTGATCGCGGCGCCGACCCACATGACGTGGACGTCCTGCGCCGTGGCCGACACGATCGCGCCCAGGACAAGGAGGACGCCGCCGATCGCGACCAGCCGCTTGCGGCCGAAGAGGTCACCGAGCACGCCGAAGGTGAACTCGAAGACGACCACGGTGACCATGAAGGCCGCCGTGATCCAGGTCAGCTGCGAGCCCTGGGTGCTGAACGTCGTCTGGAACTCCCCGAGGAGCGAGGCCGGCAGGGCGTTGGCGACCTGCGCGACGAAGACCGCGACGAACGCCGCGGCCAGCGTGCCCGCGTAGCCCGCGGGGCGGGCACCCCCCGCGGCAGGGGCAGTGGACGTCGGGGACGTCCGGTTGTCGATCGACATGGGGATTCTCCGTGGCTCGGGTGATGGTGACGGCGGTCACCCACTGGCTGTGAACGGTGTCACTCGCACAACAGTCCGTCAAGTGAAAGTTCAGAATGTCTTTCACGCGATCACGCTGTCCCGCGACGCGATTCGCCAGGTGCATGGGGATGCATGCTTTCTATGCGTTGGACCGATCACGGGGTGACGACCTTCACTTCTCGCCATGACCACACCCGCCACCGACGACCTCGACCTCTTCGCCGACGAGCTCCTGGTCGACCCCTACCCGGCGTACGCCCGGCTCCGCGAGCTCGGCGACGTCGTGCACCTGCCGACCAACGACGTCTACGCCCTGACCGGGTACGACGCCATCCGCTCCGCCCTCGGCGACTGGGAGACCTACTCCTCGGCCGGCGCCATCGGCTTCAACCCGATGGTCAACGAGGCGCTGACCGGCACCTCGCTCTCGTCCGACCCGCCGGTGCACACCCAGCTGCGGGCGACGCTGTCGGAGAACCTGTCGCCGCGCGCGCTGCGCGGCCTCAAGGACACGATCGAGACCAAGGCCGACGCGCTGGTCGCCGACCTGGTCGAGCGTGGGTCGTTCGAGGCGATCGACGAGCTCGCCCGCGAGCTCCCGCTCGAGGTGGTCGCCGACCTGATCGGCTTCACCGGCCACGTGCGCGCCAACATGCTGCGGTGGGGCCAGGCCGCGATGCAGGTCATCGGGCCGCTCAACCAGCGCACCGCGGAGAGCTTCCCGATCGCCGGCGAGCTCTACGGCTGGTGCTCCACCGTCACGGCCGTCGAGCTCGCGCCGGGGTCGGTGGGCCGCGGCATCTTCGACGCCGAGGTGCGCGGCGAGATCCCGCCGGGCTCGGCCGGCCACATCATCCACCAGTACCTCGGCGCCGGGATCGACACGACCATCGCGGCCCTCGGCAACGTGATCGCACTCTTCGCGGCGCACCCCGACCAGCTGGCGGCGGTCCGTTCGGACCCGGCCCTGGTGCCGGCCGCGTTCAACGAGGCGCTGCGCTTCTGGGCTCCCGTGCACGCCTGGGGCCGTCGTACGACGCGCGAGGTGACGATCGACGGCGCGGTGGTGCCCGAGGGCGCGCAGGTCGCGATCCTCTTCGGCGCCGGCAACCGGGACCCGCGCCACTACGACCGGCCCGACGAGTTCCTGGTCGAGCGCAACCCGGTCGACCACCTGTCCTTCGGCTACGGCCCGCACGGCTGCGCCGGCCAGGGGCTCGCGCGGCTCGAGGTGCACGCCGTCATCGCCTCGCTGGCGAAGCGGGTCTCGCGCTTGTCGGTCGGTGACGCCGTCCGGGTGCCGAGCAACATCACGCGCTCCATCGAGGAGCTCCCGGTCCTGGAGGTGGTGCCGGCATGAGGCTGGTGCTCGACCGACCGCGCTGCGAGGGCCACGGGCTCTGCGAGGAGGCCGCGCCGTCGCTCATGCACCTCGACGACGACGGCGAGCTCGTCCTCGACGTGCCCGAGGTCGCCGACGCCGACACGGCCGTGGCCCAGGCCGCGGTCCGTGTCTGCCCGGTCGCGGCGCTCCGACTCTCGTGAAGCGGCCACGACGGATCGTCGTCGTCGGCAACGGCATCGCCGGGCTGACCGCCGCGGACACGCTGCGCGCGGAGGGGCACGACGGATCGCTCGTCATCGTGGGCGACGAGCCGGCGTACTCCCGGCCCGCGCTCTCCAAGGCCCTGCTCCGCGACGACCCGACCGCCCACGGGCTGCCGCCCACCTCGCACGGCGCGACCGAGCTGCTCGGCGTGCGCGCGACCAGCCTCGACACGGGGCGACGGCTGGTCGCGCTGTCCGACGGGCAAGAGCTGGCGTACGACGGGCTGGTGGTCACCAGCGGCTGCCGGCCGCGGCGGCTGTCGGACGCCGACCTCACGCTGCGCTCGCTCGCGGACGCGACAGCGCTGCGGTCCGCGATCTCGTCGCGGCCCTCGGTGCTCGTCGTCGGCGGCGGACCGCTCGGCATGGAGGTCGCGTCGTCGTGCCTGGCCGTCGGCTGCGCGGTGACGGTCACGAACGTCGGGCCACCGCTGGTCGACCAGCTCGGCCCCCACCTGTCGTCGGTGCTGGTCGAGGCCGCCGTCGCGCAGGGCCTGCGGGTCCTGGACGCGTCGGAGCCCCGGCCGCCGGCCGACCTGGTCGTCACCGCCGTCGGCGACGTGCCCAACACCGAGTGGCTCGGGACCTCCGGCCCGCTCGGGGCCGACGCGCGCGGCCGGTGGCGTCCGGAGGTGGTCGCCGCCGGCGACGTCGCGGCGTACCCGTCCGGGCGCACGCCGCTGTGGACCAGCGCGATCGAGCAGGCGAAGGTCGCGGCGGTCGCGCTGCTGCGTGGTGACGAGGCGCCGGCGTACGTCCCTCGGCCGTACTTCTGGACCGAGCAGTTCGGGCTCTCGGTGAAGGCGGCCGGCACGCTGCCGCCGTACGGCGACCCGACGGTCGTCGAGCGCGACGGCACCTCGATGCTGCTGCAGTGGCCGGGGGCGGCCGTGGCGGTCAACTACCGGATCCCGGTGCCGCGGCTGCGCCGGCTGGCCGAGGCCGCAGCGGTCTAGGGTCGGCGCGTGGCCTCCGACCTCGACCGCCTGGCCGCGGTCGACCTCAACCTGCTGCCACCGCTGCTCGCGCTGCTGGAGGAGCGGTCGGTGACGCGGGCGGCCGCCCGCGTGGGCCTGTCGCAGCCGGCGATGAGCCATGCCCTGGCCCGGATCCGCCGTCTTGTCGACGACGACCTCCTGGTCCGGCAGGGCCGGACCATGGTCCTCACGCCGCACGCGACCGAGCTGGTCGGGCCGCTGCGCGCGGTGCTCGACCAGGCCGCGCGCGTGGTGCGCTTCCCGGCCTTCGACCCGGCGACCGACGCGCGCACCATCAACGTCACCTGCTCGACGTCGACGGCGTACGTCCTCGGCGGCCACCTCGCCCGCCTCGTCGCCGAGCGAGCGCCGCACGCCACGCTGCGGATGAGGACGCTGGCCGACGTCGACGACTCGGTCTTCACCGACCCCGGCACCGACGTCGTGCTCATCCCCGAGGGCGTGCCCGCGCCGTACCCGCGCGAGCGCCTGTACGACGACCGCTGGGTCGTCTTCGCGGCCCGCGACGCAGCGCCCGCCGACGCGACCGCGCTCGAGCTGCTGACGACGCTGCCGCACGCAGTCTTCGACACCGGGAGCCGACGGTCGCGGCCCTACGCGGTCCTCGACGAGGAGGGCGTGGAGTACGCCGTGCGCCAACGAGTTCCCGACCAGATGCTCCTGCCCGCCCTGGTCGCCCGCGTCGGTGGCGTCGCGGTGCACCGCCTGCGGGTCGTCAGCACCGAGCTCTTCGTCGACCGGCTGCGCATCGAGGAGTTCCCCTACCCGATCCCGACCCTCGGCATCGACCTGGTCTGGAACCCCCGGCTCGCCGACACCGCCTTCACCGACTGGCTCGGCGCCCTCCTGCACGAGGCCGCGGCCGCGATCGGCTGATCCCCGGACACCAGAGGGCGGAGGCCGGCTGCCGTCAGTGGCGGCCGAGCACCAGCCTGGCCACGCGACCGTTCGCCCCGGCGGCCCAGCACGAGCCGTCCTTGGTGCAGTCGAGCGCGTGGTAGCCGTCGGTGCTCAGGTGCCGCCAACTGCGTCCACCGTCGAAGCTGATGCTGGTGCCGCGGACGTCGCCGGACTCGCCGGTCACGAGCAGCGGGTGGCCGCGGGTCGGCAGGTACGCCGCATCCTCGGCCAGGTGCTGGAGGTCGCCGGCGTTGCGCCACGTCCGGCCGTCGCGGGTGACGGCCACGGCGTCCACGCCGTCGGTCGGCTCCGCGAAGTCACCGCCGACCGCGACCCCGTCCCGCGGCGAACGGAAGGCCAGGGCGAAGACGCCCGCGGCGTCGCCGGCCCGGATCGTCGAGTCGGTCGCGGTCCAGGTGTGGCCGTAGTCGTCGGAGCGGAAGACGCGCGAGGCGCCGCCGCCGGAGCCGAAGTACGCCGTGCGCCCGGTCGTCACCAGGCAATCACCGCTGGCGGCGAAGCCGGCCTCGGTGGGCGCCTCGGGCATCCCGTCGTTCGGCAGCACCTCCCACGAGCGGCCCGCGTCGTCGGTCGACAGGATCCGGAACTTTCCGTCGACCGGGTCGCTCAGCGCCAGGCCGCGCTTGCTGCCGGGGTAGAAGGCGAGGCAGTCGTAGAACGCCGCCGGGTCGTCGTTGACGAAGGCCGTCGTCCAGCTCGCGCCGGCGTCGGTGGTGCGGTAGATCCGCGACGCGTCGCCGGGGCCGATCGCCAGGATCACGGCCTCGCGGCCGCTGCGCGCCTCGACGTCGCGGAAGAGCAGGCCCTCGGTGTCGGGCGGGCTCACGTCCTGCCAGGTGCGACCGCCGTCGGCGGTGCGGAAGACGCGACCGGGCGCCCCCTCGGTGGCGCTGCCGCCGGTCACCCACGCCGTACGCCGGTCGACGGCGTCGAGGCCGCGGAAGCCCTGGTCGGCGTCGATGACCGTCTGCTGCCACGACCACGCCTTGTCGTGGCCGTGGCCATGCCCGCCGTGGTCGTGGCCGGACGCCTGGGCGGTGCCGCCCGTCATGGCGGCTCCGGCGAGCAGGCTGGACAGGACGAGGTACCCGAGACGTCGCATGTCAGCACCCTGCCCCCGCTCCACCGGTCTTGTCCACGACTGGGATCGCCGTTCAGTGGGTATCGACGGTCGTGGACCTGACCAAGACGAAGTCCGTCGACGACATCCTCGCCGTCAACGCGGAGCCCGACGAGACCGACGACCAGCAGGGAGAGGCCGGCGAGACCGGTCGGCTCAAGAAGAGCCTCGGCGCGCTCGACCTGATGGGCTTCGGCATCGGGATCGTGATCGGCACCGGCATCTTCACGCTCACCGGCGTCGCCGCGAAGGACTTCGCCGGCCCGGCCGTGATGCTGTCCTTCGCGCTCGCCGGGATCGTCAGCCTGCTGGCCGCCCTCTGCTACGCCGAACTGTCGTCGTCGGTGCCGACCGCCGGGTCGGCGTACACCTACGCCTACGCGACGATCGGCGAGGTCTTCGCCTGGATCATCGGGTGGGACCTGGTGCTCGAGTTCTCGCTCGGCGCGGCGGTCGTCGCGCGCGGCTGGTCCGGGTACGTCGCCAGCCTCTCGGACAAGGTCCCGACGAGCCTCTTCGGGGAGTCCGCGCCGATCAACGTCGGCGCCGTGATGATCGTGCTGGTGCTCGGCCTGGTGGCGTGGGTGGGCATCCGCGAGTCGAAGTGGGTCACCAACACGCTGGTGGTCATCAAGGTGCTCGTCTGCCTCTTCGTGATCTTCGTCGGCGCGTTCTACGTGAAGACCGCCAACTGGCACCCGTTCATCCCGCCGAGCGAGCCGGGCTCGGACTCCGGCGGCCTCACCCAGCCGCTCTGGCAGATGCTCACCGGCACCTCGCCGTCGATCTACGGCATGGCCGGCGTGCTGTCCGCGGCCGCGGTCGTCTTCTTCTCCTACACCGGCTTCGAGGCCGTCGCGAACCTCGGCGAGGAGACCAAGAAGCCCTCCCGCGACCTGCCGATCGGGCTGCTCGGCACGCTGCTCATCTGCACACTCCTGTACGTCGGCGTGGCCGGCGTACTCACCGGCATGGTCGACTTCCACGACCTCGACGAGGGCGCCCCGATCTCCGAGGCGTTCAAGACCGTCGGCCTCGGCTGGGCCGCCAACCTGATCAGCATCGCCGCCATCGCCGGCCTCACCTCGGTGATCCTGGTCGACATCGTGACGATGCCGCGGATCGGCTTCGCCATGGCCCGCGACCGGCTGCTGCCGCCGCGGCTCGCCAAGCTGCACCCGCGCTTCGGCACCCCGACCCTGATGACCGCCATCACGGTTGCCTTCGTCGCGGTCCTCGCCGCCCTCGTGCCGCTCGACAAGCTGGCCGAGATGGTCAGCATCGGCACCCTCTTCGCGTTCGCGATCGTCTCGCTCGCCGTCCCGATCCTGCGCCGCACCAGCCCCGACCTGAAGCGCCCCTTCCGCACCCCGCTCTCCCCGGTCCTGCCGATCGTCTCCGCGATCCTGTGCGTCGCCCTGATGGCCAACCTCGCGGTCGACACCTGGATCCGCTTCGGCGTCTGGCTCGCCCTCGGCCTGGTCATCTACTTCGCGTACGGCGTGCGCCGCTCGCGGGTGCAGCAGGAGGCCTCCGAGGGCTGACAACGGGCCTTGACTTTCCGACTGGGAAAGATGCATCCTTCTTTCCACTTAGGAAAGAAGGAATCGCCATGGAGCCCATCGCTCAGCACGAGGCCCGCGAGGCCCTGGAAGCCATCGAGCACGCCCGCCGCGGCGTGGCCGCCGAGGTGGGTCTGCCGCGCTGGTACTGGTGGCTGCTCGCCGCCGGCTGGGTCGTCCTGGGCGTCGTCGGGGACCTGTCCGCGGCGTGGTTCGCGACCGTCGCGACCGTCGCGTACGGCGCCGTGCACGCGACCGTGGCATCCCGCGTGCTGAGCGGCCGTCGTCGTACCGGCGGCGTGCAGGTCAGCGCCGAGACCGCGAGCCGGCGACTGCCCGTCGTGGTGATCGGCATGCTGGTCGCGCTGGTCGCCCTGACCATCGGCACCGCGCTCGTCCTCGACGCCGACGGCACCGAGCACGCGAGCATCTTCGCCGGGATCTTCGTCGCCGCCGTCGTCGGTTTCGGCGGCCCGGAGATCCTGGGCGTGCTCCGCCGATGGGCCCGAGCATGAGTGCGGCGAAGTTCGACGAGCTCATCCACCCCAGCACCCGCCTGACCCTGGTGGCGACCCTCGCGGCCGCCGACTGGGCCGAGTTCGCCTTCCTGAAGGACCGTCTCGCGCTCTCCGACTCAGCACTGTCCAAGCAGCTGGCGACGCTGGAGGAGGCGGGGTACGTCGCCACCGAGCGCTACCTCGTCGGCGGCCGCCGCAAGCTCCGCGCCCGGCTCACCAAAGCCGGACGCCAGGCGTACGACGGCCACGTGGCCGCTCTGCGCCTGGTGATCGACTCGGCGGGCGAGAGCGTCGCGGCGGAATCTGTCGAGGGGTAGCGCGCCCCGGGACGTCATCGACACTGAGGGCGAGCTGCGTCTGCGGCAACGTCAACACACCGATGGTCGGCGTAGCATCCGAGTGTGCGTGCTCTCGGCGAGTGGGTGTTGCGGCACCGCATGATGGTTGTGCTCGGCTGGTTGCTGATCACCGTCGTGGGCGCATCGATCACCAGCACGGTCAACAATCGGCTCACCGTCGACTTCTCGCTGCCCGGGCAACCCGGGACCGAGGCTGCTGCGCAGATCACGGAGGCGTTCGGCAACGGTGGCAACACGGTGCCGTTGCTGGTCACCGTCACGATGCCGGAGGGCCAGACCGTCACCGGCAACGAGCAGCAGATCGGCGACGCGTTCGCGACGGTGACACGCGCCGAGGTGCCGTTGCGCGTGCTCGACGAGGCGAACACCGGCGACGACGCTTTCCGCACCGAGGACGACCGGACGGCGTACGCGATGGTGTTCTACCCGTTCCCGGACAGCTTCTCGAGCGTGCTGCCGGTCGATGTGGTGCGTGGGGCGGTCAGTGCGCAGGCACCGGATGGGGCCACAGTTGGCGTGACCGGGATGGACGCGTTGGCCGTCGGCGACGACGAGGGCGGCAACAGCGTGCTCGTCGAGACGATGCTGGGAGGTCTGGGAGCTCTCGCCGTCCTGTTGTTCGTCTTCGCCTCCCTGCTGGCGTTCCTGCCCCTGGTGGTCGCGGCGGTCTCGATCCTGACCACCTTCGTCCTGCTGCTGCCGATCACCTACTTCACCGACGTCTCCTTCATCGTTGAGTTCCTGATCGCCCTGGTCGGGCTCGGCGTCGCCATCGACTACTCGCTGCTGTTCGTGACCCGCTGGCGTGAGGAGCGTGACCACGGTCGCGACAACCACGAGGCGGTCGTGACCGCCATGGAGACGGCAGGTCACGCCGTCCTGTTCAGCGGCATCACGGTGGCCATCGGACTGCTCGCACTGGTGGTGCTGCCGGTGCCCTTCCTGCGCAGCATCGGGTTCGCCGGCGCACTGATCCCGCTCGCGAGCGTGCTGGTCACCCTGAGCCTGACTCCGGCAATCCTCGGCAGCATCGGTCCGCGGGTGGATTGGCCCAAGATCCGTCACGAGGCCGAGTCGAGTCGTGGGTGGACCGGCTGGGCGAGGCTGGTCGTCCGTCACCGGTGGGTCGCTGCCGGTGCGGCGTTCCTGGTGCTCGGGCTCCTCACGGTCGCCTTCGCGGGCATCAAGATCGGTGCCGCTGACTCCGACTCGCTGGCCAAGAACGGTGCCGCGTTCGACACGCTGCAGGTCCTCAAGTCCGGTGGGGTCACGACGGGTGTGCTGACCCCTATCGAGGTGCTGGCCGAGACCGACAAGGCGGAGTCCGTCGCGAGCACCCTGGGCGAGGTCGAGGGCATCGACGCCACGTTCGTCCCGACCGGGGAGGGGTCGGACTCGGCGGGTCGCACGGTCGTCGTCCTGGTACCTGACGAGGAGACGGTGAACTCTCAGAGCGTCGATGTCGTCCGGACCGTGACTGCCGTCGCCGATGACACCGACGGGGTCATCGGCGTGGCCGGCCTGGGTGCCGACCAGGTCGACTTCCTGCACGCGGTCTACGGCAACCTGCCGCTGATGCTCGGCCTGATCTGCCTGCTCACCTACGTGCTGCTGGTCCGGGCGTTCCGCTCGCTCCTGTTGCCTCTCAAGGCCGTCGTGCTCAACCTCGCCTCGCTCATGGCGGTCTTCGGGACCATGGTCCTGTTCTGGCAGGAGGGCCACGGCTCCACGGCGATCTTCGGCATCGAGGCGACCGGCGCCGTGACGTTCTGGATCCCGATCATGGTCTTCGCCTTCCTCTACGGGCTGTCCATGGACTACGAGGTCTTCATCCTGAGCCGCGTACGCGAGGAGTACGACGCCGGCGCATCCACCGACGAGGCGGTCATCCGAGGCATCGGGCGCACCGGTCGACTGGTCACCAGCGCTGCCCTGATCCTGTTCCTCGCCTTCGCGGCCCTCGCCTCGGGGCCAGGCACCGACATCAAGGTCCTCGCGACCGGATTGGGAATCGGGATCCTGCTGGACGCCACCATCATCAGGTCCGTCCTGGTGCCATCGCTGGTCTCACTGTTCGGCACCTGGAACTGGAAGCTGCCCGACCGTGTCGCGCGGCTGCTGCGGGTAGCACCCTCGGTGGTGCACCCCGAAGATCCGCCGACCCGCAGCTGACGTCGCCGACGCGCGGGCGTGCCCCGGGACGTCATACGAATCGAGGCATGGAGACCACCATCCGTATGACGTCCCGGGCGTCCGAGGCTCACGTGACGAGCAGCGAGCACCAGCTGTCGACGATGGTGTCGAGGGCGACGTCGCGGGCGACCTTGTCGTCCCAGCCCTCCAGCATCCAGCGGCGGGAGAGGAACTCGACCTGGGCGAAGGCGAGGACGCCACGGACGTGGCGGGAGTCCTTGTCGAAGCGCTTGGCCTTGTCGAGGCCGCGGTGGATGTCGCCGATGGCGGACTCGAACCACTTCTCGACGGCGAGCTCGATCTCGGGGTCGGCGCCGGCGGCCTGGTTGGCGGCGCGGACCTTGGGCATCAGGTCGGGCCACTGGTCGAAGCGCTTGCTGATCCAGCCGCGGATGAGCTCGCGGTCGCCTGACTCGACGACCTGCTCGAGGGTCGGGTCGTCGGCGCCGACGAGAGACTCGTTGATCTCCACGATGAGGGCCTGCATCAGGGCCGGCTTCGACGGGAAGTGCAGGTAGAAGGTCGTCCGGGTCGTACCGGCGCCGGTGGCGATGTCGTCGATCGTCGCCGCGGCGTACCCCTTCTCCTGGAAGACCGTCAGGCCGGACTCGAGGAGGAGCCTCCGGGTCATCTGCTTCTGGGCGTCGCGGAGGCTGGGCATGGCGTCAGGTTAGCGGGCGTCGTGTCGTGCTTGGGGCTGCTTCTCGGCCCACTGGGTTTCGAGACGGCGCTGGCGCGCCTCCTCAACCACCGGGCGGCTCAGGTTTCGAGACGGCGCTGGCGCGCCTCCTCAACCACCGGGCGGCTCAGGTTTCGAGACGGCGCTGGCGCGCCTCCTCAACCAGCGCAGCCATACTACTTCGGTTTTCGTTCTGTGGTTTCACTTGACACACTGTCGTGTTAAGTGACACCGTTCACACCCAGTCGAGCGGAAGGGAGTCGTCATGGGGGTCGTCAACACCGTCCTCGGGCCGGTGCCGGCGGACGAGCTGGGAGTCGTCGCGGTGCACGAGGCCCTGCTGTCGGTGGTGCCGGGAGCGCAGTACGCGCACGACATCACCATCGATCGGGCCGAGGTCTTCGCGACGCTCGAGCGCGAGCTGCGGGCGTTTCACACCGCGGGTGGCGGCACCGTCGTCGACAGCACCGGGATGTTCCACGGCCGCGACGTGCGGCTGCTCGAGGCGCTGTCCCGTACGACGGGGGTGCACCTTGTCGCCTCCACCGGCATGGGGCCGGAGGCGCTGCTCGGCGGCTACTTCCTCACCCCGCAGACCAACCCGCCGACGCCGTGGCCGGCGGAGCGGTTCGCCGACCTCTTCGGCCGCGAGGTCGCCGAGGGCATGGTCGTGCCGCGCGTCGAGCGCCGCGGGGCGGCCGGCCTGGTCACCACCGCGACCACCCGCGGCGGCCGCACCGCCACCGACGAGAGCCTGCTGCAGGGCGTGGCTCGCGCGGCACTCGCGACCGGCGCCCCGGTCTCGCTGCGGATCGACGACGTCGACGACCTCGACGTCGTGCTCAAGGAGGGGCTGCCGGCCCGCCGCGTCGCGGTCGTCACCGACGACCCCGCGGCCGCGATCGATCGCGGCGCCTACGTCGTGGTCACCGACCCCGCCCTCGTCGGGACGCTCCCGGCCGAGCGCGTGCTGCTGGCCACCGGGGGCGTCGGCGTCTCGTTCGGCGAGGACGCCCCGGCCGCGTCGTACGCCGACCTGCCGACCGCCCTCGCCGGCGACGTCGCCCACCAGGTGCTCGTCGCCAACCCGCGCGACCTGCTCACGATCGAGGAGAGCTGACCATGTCCCACGTCAACACCGTCCTCGGCCTGGTGCCCGCCGCGGAGCTCGGCTTCGTCGCCGTCCACGAGCACATCGGCTACGGCATGCCCGGCTCCGAGCTCGACACCCAGTGGTGGAAGACGCCCGAGCAGCGCTACGAGGAGACCGTCCCCAAGCTGCGGCAGTTCCATCAGAACGCCCAGCCGTACGGCGCCGCGACGTTCGTCGACGCCACCGGCATCTGCAACGGCCGCGACGTCTCCTACTACCAGTCGCTGTCGGAGAAGACCGGAGTGCACATCGTCGCCTCGACCGGCTTCGTCGGCGGCGACACCGCCCTGCCGTTCTTCGAGCGCGCCAGCGTCGACTACCTCACCGAGCAGTTCCTGCACGAGATCACCGTCGGCATGGGGATGACCGGCGCGAAGGCCGGGATCATCAAGGTCGGCGTCAGCCGCGGGTTCCTGATGAAGGAGCTCGACCTGCGCATCTACCGGGCCGCGGCCCGGGCGGCACTCGCCACCGGCGTACCGATCTTCACCCACCTCGCCGTCAACGCCGAGCCCGCGATCGAGATCTTCGAGGATGAGGGCCTGCCGCTGGACCGGGTGCTCTTCGGGCACGCCGACGACGGCATCAGCCAGGGCAAGGTGCGCGACCGCTGGATCGCCGAGCAGGGCGGGCGGATCGGCTTCGACACCTTCGGCTACGACCTCGAGCTGCCCGACCCGCCGTTCTGGGGCCGGCCCCGCCAGGAGCGGCTCGACCACTTCCTCGGCTACCTGCGCGACGGCCTGGTCGACAGCGTGCTCGCCTCCGCCGACGCCAACTGCAGCCCGCTCGGCTGGCCCGGAGTGAAGGGCCACACCGTCAACTACCTCTTCGACGTGCTCATCCCCGCGCTCCACGACGCCGGGGTCGACGACGCCACGATCCGCAGGATCTTCGTCGAGCTGCCCGCCTCCTTCCTGTCCCTCCAGAGCTGAGAGAGAACCCATGGACATCACCGGACTCACCGTCGCCGTCGTCGGCGCCGGGTACGGCGGCGCCGCGGCCGCCCGCGCGCTCGCCAACCTCGGCGCGGACGTCACCGTCTACGAGCAGGCCACCGAGATCCGCGAGGTCGGCGCCGGCATCGGCCTGCGCCCCTCCTCGATGGGCCAGTTCAACCGCTGGGGCATCGGCGACGCGATCAAGGCGGCCAGCTCGCCCAGCGACGGCTTCGAGATCCTCACCGCCGACGACCACCGGATCGCCCGCGAGGAGTGGCCCGAGAAGTCGACGTACGGCGAGACCACGCAGCTGATCCACCGCGGCGACTTCATCGAGGCGCTCGTCGGGGTGCTGCCCCCGGGCATGGTCAGGCTCGGCCACCGGCTCGAGAAGGTCGTCGACGACGGGGGCGCGGCGACCCTGCACTTCGCCAACGGCGAGACCGTCACCGCCGACCTGGTCGTCGGCGCCGACGGCATCAAGTCGATCGTGCGCGAGCAGCTCTTCAGCGACGCGCAGCCGGTCTTCGCCGGCGAGCACGCCTACCGCGCCGTCATCGACATCGACGCCACGGCCGGCATGTGCGACGACGGCGACCTGCGGATGTACATCGGCCGTGGCACCAAGGTCTACCTGCTCCCGCTCCTGCACCGCGGCCAGGTCTCCTTCGACATCACCGCCCTGCACCCCGACGGCACCTGGGCCCCCGCCGTCAGCAAGGACGACATCGTCCGCACGGTCGCGGGCTTCGACGAGCGGATCGTGCGGATGACCGAGGGCCTCGACATGGAGACCGTCAACGCCCGCGCCGTCTACGACATCGACCCCGTCGACACCTGGCACTCCGACTCCGTCGTCCTCATCGGCGACGCCGCGCACGCCATGTGCCACCACCAGGGGCAGGGCGCCAACTCGGCGATCCTCGACGCCGGCGCCCTCGCCGACGCGCTCGCCGCCGCCGGCACGGTCGCCGAGGCCCTGGCCGCCTTCCAGGCGACCCGCAAGCCGGTCACCGACGAGCTGCAGCGGATCTCGCGCAACGGCTGGACCGCCGACGAGCTCGACGAGGTCTTCCCCGGGCAGAAGGGCTGAGGCGGTGCAGCTCGACCCCGTCGCGATGCGCGCCGCCGAGGAGGCGGCCGTGCTCCCGCTCGCCGACCGGCTGCCCCTGCACTCCGTCGAGGACACGACGTACGACGGCGTGCCGGTGCGGGTGTACGGCTCGACCACCGACGCCGTCATCGTCTACATCCACGGCGGCGCGTTCTTCCTCGGCAGCCTGGAGACCCACGACCACGTCGCGCGCGAGCTCGCCGTCGCCACCGGGCTGCGCGTGGTCGCGGTCGACTACCGGCGGGCGCCCGAGGCGGCGTACCCGGCCGGCCTCGACGACTGCTACGCCGTCGTCCGGTCCATCACCAAGGACGGCGGCTCCGTCGCTCTCGTCGGCGACAGCTCGGGCGGCAACTTCGCGGCCGCGGTCGCGGCGATGGCCCTCGACGACGGGCTCGCGGGCATCACCCATCAGGTGCTGCTCTATCCGTCGCTCGACCTCGACTTCGACGAGAGTCGCTACGGATCACTCGTCGAGAACGCCGTCGGCCACGGCCTCGAGACCGCCGGGCTGAAGCCCTTCAACGCCTTCTACGTCGACAGCGGCGCCGACCCGGCCCTCCCCTCCGTCTCGCCGATCAAGCGCACGGACCTGACCGGGCTGCCGCCGGCGCTGGTCGTCACCGCCGAGCACGACCCGCTGCGCGACGAGGGCGAGCTCTACGGCCGCCGCCTGCAGGAGGCCGGCGTCGACGCGACGGTCAGCAGGTACGCCGGCGCCGGGCACGGCTTCGTGCAGTTCCTCGGCTCGGACCCGCGCTTCCACCGGGTGTACGACGAGATCGCCACCTTCCTCTCATGAGCGTCGTCGTCCACCCGATCGCCGCGCCCTGGGGCCGCTTCGCGCTCTACAGCTTCCTCATCGACGGCCCCGAGCTCGCGATCGTCGACACCGGCGTCACGGCCTCGGCCGCCGGGATCCCCGCCGAGCTGGAGCGGCTCGGCCGGCGGATCGAGGACGTCCGCTGGATCCTGCTCACCCACGGCCACATCGACCACGTCGGCGGCGCCCACGCGCTCTGGGAGGCGACCGGCCGACGCGCCGAGGTCGTCATCTCCGCGACCGATGCGCCCTTCCTGCGCAGCCGTCGGGCCCACGTCGACGAGGCCCTCGCGCTGCGGGGCGCGTACGTCGACGCCGCCGCTCTCGAGGCCGCGAAGACGGCCGAGGCGCTCGACGCCATCTCCGGCGAGCTGGAGCCGACCCGGACCGTCGACGACGGCGACGTGCTCGACCTCGGCGGCATCGAGGTGCGCGTCGTGGCGGTGCCGGGCCACACGCAGGGCGCCGTCGCGTACGTCGTGGACGGGCACGTCTTCGTCGGCGACGCCGTCCAGGGCTACGGCGCGGCCAGCGGCTTCCCGGGCTACGAGGACCCCGACGCCTACCGGGCGTCGCTGGAGAAGGTGCTCGCCCTCGAGCCGCGACACCTCTACCTCGGGCACCCCTACCGCCGCGCGGACGGCACGCCCTTCCCCGTCGACCTCGACGAGGCCGGCGCCCGCGAGGCGCTGCAGACCAGCCTCGACCGCGAGGCGCAGGTCCGGACGGCGGTCACGGCCATCGCCCCGGCCGAGTCGGCCTCGGCGTACTCACCCTTCGAGCGGGTCGCCCACGAGCTCGGCTACGCCGGCGACCCGACCCTCGAGCCCTCGCCCTTCTTCACCACGCTGCACGGCTACACCCAGGAGGCACGCCATGTCTGACGTCCGCATCATCGAGGCCGGCACCCAGAAGATCGCCGTCCGCAAGGACCTCCGCGTGCCGATGCGCGACGGCGTCACCCTCGTCGCCGACGCCTACCACGGCACCGACGACAGGCCGCGCCCGGCGCTCGTCGCCCTGTCGCCGTACGGCAAGGAGCTCCAGGCGCTAGCACTGACGACGCCGCCGCAGCGGCGTCCGAGCCCGATGTGGGACGGCTGCATCGAGGCCGGCGACATCGCCCGCGTCGTGGCCGAGGACTACGTGCACGTGATCGGCGACCTGCGGGGGTCCGGTGGCTCCGAGGGGGAGCACGTCGGCAACTACAACGCCGGCGGCGTCTCGCTCGGCCAGGACGCCTACGACGTCATCGAGTGGGTCGCGGCGCAGCCGTGGTGCGACGGCAACGTCGGGATGATCGGCATCTCCTACTTCGGGTCGATGCAGGTGCTGGCCGCGGCCGAGCGGCCGCCGTCGCTCAAGGCGATCTTCGTCAGCGGCGGGCACTACGACTTCTACGAGACGACCTACCACGGCGGCGTCATGTGGTTCATGCCGCGCGCGGCGCGCGAGGGCCGCGGCGGCGACTCGGGCTGGGCGTTCACCGACGGCGTGAAGTCGCGGATGCTCGAGACGCACTCCCCGGAGAAGGTCCGGGCCCTGGTCGCCGAGCGCCTGCAGGACCCCGACGTCGCCGCGTGGCCCAACCTCGTGCACGTCCTGCACTACCCCAAGAACCACGAGGCGTGGTTCGACATCGTGATGAACGACCTCGATGGCGAGTGGTACGAGGAGCGCAACCCGATCACGCTCGCGCCGCAGATCGACATCCCCGTCTGGGTGCAGCTCGACCAGGGCCGCGGCTGGACCCTCGACGGCACCATCGAGCTCTTCCACGCCCTGAAGGGCCCGAAGAAGCTGTCGATCGGGCCCTACCCGCCCATGCAGTCGCGCCCCTTCATCGAGGAGCACGACCGGATGTTCCGCTGGTACGACCACTGGCTCAAGGGCATCGACACCGGCGTCATGGACGAGCCCGCCGTCGACGTGCACGTCGAGGGCTCGCGGCAGTACGTCGTGGGCGACACCTGGCCGCCGAAGCCGGTCGAGCACCGCGAGCTCTTCCTGCGCCCGCGCCGCAAGCTCTCCCCCGAGCCCGAGACGATGGGCACCGAGCACGCCGCGCCCGACGGGTTCTACCAAGCCCCGCTGACCGTGACCGACCAGGTCGAGATGCTCTCCTGGAGCACCGAGCCCTTCACGGAACCGGTCGAGATGATCGGCACCGGGGCGGCCCACCTCTTCGTCGAGATCGACCAGCCGGACACCAACCTCATCCTGCGCTTCTGGGACGAGGCGCCCGGTGGCAAACGTCAGCTCGTCACCACGGCGTACCTCAAGGCCTCGCACCGCGAGCTCGACGAGGAGCGCTCGTCGTACGGCGACCCCGTGCACCCGCACACGCGCGCGGTGCCGGTCGAGCTGGGCGTGATCGAGGAGTACGTGCTGCGGGTCTACCCCTTCGCGACGACGTTCCTGCCGGGCCACCGCCTGGTCGTCGAGCTCTCGAACGACGAGCCGCTCGCCGACGCGCACAACGCCCTGCTGCCCCCGGACGCCTTCCACCTGCCGGTCGGACGGCCCGTCACCCACAAGGTCTACCGCGACGCCACGCACCCGTCCCGGCTGGTACTGCCGTTCACCGTGGGCTGACGCCGAGGTCCGACTCGATCCCGCGGGCGGCGGCCTGGAGGGTGGCGACGAGACGGGGCAGCTCGGCCTTGTCGTAGCGCACGCTCGGCATCGAGACCGAGAGCCCGGCCAGGGCGGAGCCGTCGGCGTCCCGAACGGGTACACCGACGGCGACCACACCCTTCTCCGATCGACCCTGGTTGACGGCGAAGCCCTGCCGGCGGATCCGACTCAGCTCCCGGTCTCCGGCCGAGTCCACAGGATCCTCGGCGAGCAGCAGCATCCCGGCGGTCGTCTGCCCGACCGGGAAGACCATGCCCTCGCGCGACCCCACGCGCAGCGCCTGGTCGCACTCCACGCTGGCGATGAAGCGCGCGGTGTCGCCGGTGCGGATGCCGACGTTGGCGGACTCGCGGAGCAGGTCGACGAGGCGGGCCAGGTGAGGCAGCGCGGCCGCCCGCAGCTGCGCCGTACGTGACCCGGAGTGCGCCGCGAGCTCGAGGACCGGCCCGGCGCGGTAGACCCGGCGCTCGTCCTGCACGGCGAAGTCGCGGTAGACGAGCATCGCCAGCAGGCGGTGGGCGGTCGAGCGGGCGACGCCCAGCCGCTCGGCGACCTCGGCGACCGTCAGCTCGCCCTCGAGCTGGAGCATCGTCGCGATGCGCAGGGCATGGTCGACGCTGGTAACGGCGTACGGCGGCGGAGTCTTCATTCTGCACACCAGAATTACCTGTTCCGTCATGTGACGCAAGCCGCAGTCTGGAGGCATGCAGCAAACCGACGTCGACGTCCTCGTCGTGGGCACCGGCCCCGCGGGGCTCGTGCTCGCCGCCCAGCTGGCCCGCTTCCCGTCGATCCGCACCCGGGTCGTCGAGCGGCGCGACGGTCCGCTCGAGCTCGGCCAGGCCGACGGGGTCGCGTGCCGCACCCTCGAGATGCTGCGGGCCTTCGGGATCGCCGGCCGGGTCATGGAGGAGGCCTACTGGGTCAACGAGACCCGCTTCTGGCGCCCCGACGCCGGGCAGGACGGCGGCATCGTCCGGTCCGGTCGCGTGCAGGACGTCGCGGACGGCCTGAGCGAGATGCCGCACGTGATCCTCAACCAGGCCAGGGTCCACGACCACCTGCTCGACCAGATGCGGGCGTCGGGACTCGAGCCGACGTACGGTGCCGAGCTGGTCGACCTCGTGGTCCCCGACGGACCGGGACCCGTCACCGCCACCCTGCGCGACGTGCGCACGGGCGCGACCGAGAGCGTGCGCGCGTCGTACGTCGTGGGCTGCGACGGCGCGCGCAGCCGGGTGCGCGAGGCGATCGGTCGGCAACTGCACGGCGACCGCGCCGACCACGCGTGGGGCGTCCTGGACGTCTTCGTCGACACCGACTTCCCCGACATCCGGTTCAAGGCCGCCATCCAGTCGGCCGGCCACGGCAGCATCCTGCTGATCCCGCGGGAGGGCGGCCGGATGGTCCGCCTCTACGTCGACCTCGGCACGGTGACGCCCGACAACCGCGACGCCATCCGCACGATGACCCCCGACGACGTCGCCGCGGTCGCGCAACGGGTGCTGCAGCCCTACACGATCGAGGTACGCGAGACGGTGTGGTTCTCCGTCTACGAGGTCGCCCAGCGGATCGCCGACGGCTTCGACGACGGCGTCGGCCGCGGTCGGGCGCCACGCGTCTTCATCGCCGGCGACGCCTGCCACACCCACAGCGCCAAGGCCGGCCAGGGCATGAACGTCTCGATGCAGGACGCGTTCAACCTGGGCTGGAAGCTGGCGGCGGTCCTGGAGGGACGAGCCGACGCCGACCTGCTGACGACGTACGACGAGGAGCGCCGCCCGGTCGCCCAGGAGCTCATCGACTTCGACCGCGAGTGGCAGGCGATGCTCGCCAGCCCGCCGAGCGAGCAGGTAGCCGACTACTTCGTCCGTCAGGGCCGCTACACGGCCGGCGTCGCCACCCACTATCCCGCCGGGCGGCTCGTCGGCACGGACGAGCACCAGCACCTCGCTGCGGGCTTCGTCGTCGGGACCCGCTTCCACTCGGCGCCCGTCACCCGGATCGCCGACGGGCGGCGCGTGGAGCTCGGGCACGCCGCCACCGCCGACGGTCGCTGGCGTCTCTACGCGTTCGCCGGCGCAGACCTGGACCGGTGGCGGTCGGCGATCGGTCGGTTGGACGGCGGGTCGCTCGACGTGATCGGCGTCGTCCCCGGCGACAGCCACACCACCGAGGACCTCGGCCTTCCGGTCGCCCGCGACCACGCGTACGCCGCCACCACCGGCGGCCGCGTCGGCGAGGAGGACATCTTCGACCTGCGCGGCGTCGACCCGGAGCGCGGCGCACTGGTGCTGGTGCGTCCCGACCAGTACGTCGCCCAGGTGCTGCCCCTCGACGGCAGTCAGCCGACGTCGCGCATCCGCTCGGCCAGCTCGGCGCGGGAGCCGATGCCCAGCTTCGTGTAGACGTGGCGCAGGTGGTACTCCACCGTCTTCGGGCTGAGGAAGAGCGCGGCCGCGGCCTCGCGCGTCGTCTGCCCGTCGGCGAGGAGCAGGGCGATCTGCAGCTCGCGGGCCGTCAGGTCGACGACCGGGCCGGTCTCCCGGCGCTGGAGCGTCAGCCCGCTGGCGTCCAGCTCCGCGAGGGCGACGTCGGACCAGCGCCGCGCGCCCAGCCGCTCGAAGTCGTCGAGCGCCGCGCGCAGGTGCTCGCGGCAGTCGGTGCGCCGCCGCATCCGCCGCAGGCGCTCGCCGTACAGCAGGCGCGTGCGCGCGGTCTCGAAGCGGTCCGGGGTGAGCGCGTGCAGCGCCAGCGCGGCGGCGAAGGCCTCGTCGACGTCGTCGTCCGCGGCAAGCAGCGCCCGGACCCGGGCGGCACGGGCGAGCGACCACGGGCTGCCCTTGCGGTCGGCGCGCGCGAGGTAATCGTCGACGACGGCGTCCGTGCCGTCCAGGTTCCCGAGGCGGCGCCGTGCCTCCACCAGCTCCGGCACGGGCGACAGGTCCGGGTCGCCCACGTCGCGCTCCGCCAGCAGGGCGACCAGCCCCTCGAACCCGGCGACGGCCTCGGACACCAGCCCCAGCGACAGGTCCAGCTCGGCGGTCCCGAAGCCCACCCACGCACGGGCCAGGTGCACGTCGTGGGCGTCGCCGATCGCGCGCGCCTCGGCGCCGGCGGCGCGGCAGGCCTCGACGCGACCCTGGCGGGCGTGCAGCCAGCACAGCCCGGCGAGGTTGGTCGCGAGCTCGGTGACCTGACCTGACTCGCGGGCGAGAGCGACGGCCTCGCCGTACGCCGCCTCCGCGCGCGGCCAGCGCTCGCCCGTGGCGTCGTCGCGCGCGAGGTGGAAGAGCAGGTGCGGCAGCTCGCCGATCGCGCCCGCCTCGCGGCGCTCGGTCACGGCGCGCTGGACGAGCTCGCGCCCGGCGTCCGACTCGCGGAGGTAGAGCGGACCGAGCAGCTCGAAGGCCGAGCGGGTCCGGTGGTCGGCGAGCGGGAGGCCGGCGAAGATCCGGACGCCGCGACGCAGGTGCTCGGCGCCCGAGGTGCCCTCGAGGGTGCGGGCCATGCCGGCGGCGATCGATGCGATCGCCTCGGCCCGCGCGCCGGCCCGCGCACAGACGTCCGGGTCCGCCAGCAGTCGCTCGAGCCGCTGCCCGACGACGCTGCCGGCCGGGACGTCGAGCAGGTAGCAGCACACGTCGACCACCTCGGCGTAGAGCACCATCGACTCGGCGATCGCCTCCTCCCCGGCCTGGTCGGCGGCCCGCAGGAGCTCGACGTACGCCTGCCCCAGCCGGCCGGAGCGGGCCGCCGCGAGACCGGTCACGGCGCGCACCCGGGCGCGCAGCGCGGGCTCGGTGACGTGGCGCAGCGCCTCGTCGAGGACGAGGGCGGCGCGCGGGTCGTCGCCGGACAGCCAGGCGGCCTCACCGGCCGCGAGCAGCCGGCGGCCGGCGTCGTCCGAGGAGACCGACAGCCGCGCCGCCCGCTCGCTGGCCGACGCCGCCACGGCGTGCGCGCCACGCGCCGCCGCCCGGCGCGCGACCGCGTCGAGCTCGTCGGCGACCCCGTTGTCGGGACCCAGCGCCGCCGCGCTCAGGTGCCAGGCCCGCCGGTCCAGGTCGCCCGGCGGCAGGACCTCGGCGACCAGCGCGTGCAGCCGCCGGCGTACGCCGGCCGGAGCCGTGGCATAGACCGCGGCCCGGGCCAGGGGGTGCACGAAGGCCACCGAGTCCGGGCCGGTCGTCACCAGCCCCGACTCCTCGGCCGAGGCCAGACCGTCGACGGGGACGCCGGCGAGGGCGGCCGCCCGCCCGACGACCGCGAGGTCCTCGCCCGCGACGGCGGCGACCCGGACGGCGTCGAGGGCGGACGGCTCGAGGCGTTCGATGCGCATCCCGTAGGCCGCGGTCGCCACCTCCGACAGCCCGGGAGCCGTCTCGAGGCCGGCCGGCAGGCCGACGAGGGAGTCGGGACGGTCGGCCAGCGTGCGCAGGACCAACGGGTTGCCGTCGGCCAGCTGCACGATCCGGGCCGCCTGCTCCTCGGTCAGGGCCTGGCCGGAGCCGCGCACGACCTCCCGGGCGGCCTGGAGGTCCAGGCGCGCCAGGTCGAGCACCGGCAGCCCGTCCCAGGCGTCGGTCTCGTCCGGGCGCAGGGCGACCAGCACCAGCAGGGCATCGGCGACCAGACGGCGCGACACGAAGGCCAGCGCCTCGGCCGACGGGCGGTCGAGGAGGTGCGCGTCGTCGACGACCACGACGGTCGGCCGCTCCTCGCTCGCCCGGGTCAGGAGGGTCAGCACCCCGGCGGAGATCGCGAACCGATCCACCACCCCGTCCTCGCGCAGCGCGAGCGCCGTGCCGAGGGCCTCGGCCTGCGGCGTCGGCAGGGTCTCGACGAGGTCGACGAGCGGGCGCACGAGCGCGGCCAGGCCCGCGAACGGGAGCTCCCGCTCGACCTCCGCCCCCCGGGCGCGCAGCACCTGCAGACCGTCCGCCCGCGCCACGGCGTCCTCGAGCAGCGCGCTCTTGCCGATCCCGGGCTCGCCGCGCACCACCAGGACGCCGCTCTGGCCGAGGCGGGCTCCGGAGAGCAACGCCTCGAGGTCGCGCTGGGCCTGCTGGCGCCCGACCAACATGCCCCGAGTCTAGGGACGACCTCGAGACCAGGGGGGTCACCGGATGCGGCACCGGGACGCCGGGGCCGAAGGTCGGAGGACAGGTTCCGGCACCGGCCGGACCGTCCCGATCCAAGGAGCACCACATGACCGCCCAGACCACCACCCCGCCCGCCGAGCTCGACGAGGCCGCCCTGATGGCCTTCGTCTTCCGCGCCGTCGACGAGGTGGGCGCCTCGCTCAACTGCGCCCTCGTCGTCATGGGTGACCGCCTCGGCTACTACCGCGCCCTCGCCGACCGCGGGCCGCTGACCGCCCCGCAGCTCGCTCAGGCGACCGGGACCGGCGAGCGGTACGCGACCGAGTGGCTCAACGCTCAGGCCGCCGGCGACTTCGTCCGCTACGACCCGGCCTCGGGCCGCTACACCCTGCCCGCGGAGCACGTCGTCGCCCTGACGGACCCGACCAGCCCGGCGTACCTGCCCGGCTTCTTCCAGATCGCGTTCGGCACGATCAGCGACGCCGCGCAGATCTTCGACCGCGCCCGCGAGGGCGACGGCCTCGGCTGGGGCGAGCACAACCACGACGTCCACGAGGGCTGCGAGCGGTTCTTCCGCCCCAGCTACGCCGCCAACCTGGTGCCGAGCTGGCTGCCGTCCCTCGACGGGGTCGTCGACAAGCTGGGGCGCGGTGCGCGGGTCCACGACCTCGGCTGCGGCCACGGGTCCTCGACCGTCCTGCTCGCGCAGGCCTACCCGCAGTCCACCTTCGTCGGGTCGGACGCGCACGCCGGCTCCATCGACGTGGCCCGGCAGCGCGCAGCCGAGGGCGGCGTCGGCGACCGCGTGGAGTTCGAGACGGCCACCTCGACGACCGTCACCGGGTCGGGCTACGACCTGGTCACCGTGTTCGACGCCCTGCACGACATGGGCGACCCGGTCGGCTGCGCCCGCCGGGTCTACGACCTGCTCGCCGACGACGGCACCTGGATGATCGTCGAGCCGGCCGCCGGCGACCGGATCCAGGACAACCTCAACCCCGTCGGGCGCGCCTACTATGGGTTCTCCACCCTGCTGTGCACGCCCGCGTCGCTCTCCCAGGACGTCGGTCTCGCGATCGGGACCCAGGCCGGTCCGGCCCGGATCCGCGACATCGTCACCGCCGCCGGATTCACCCAGTTCCGGATCGCCGCCCAGACGCCGTTCAACAACGTGCTGGAGGTCCGGAAGTGACCCAGCCACCAGCCGCGCACGGCGACGCCGACGCACCCGCCAGCCGGGCCCTGCTGCCCGACCGGACCGGCGTCGCCGTGCGCGACGGCGTACCGCTCGCCTGGTCGTCGTACGGCGCCGGCGACGTCACGCTGCTGCTGATGCCGACCTGGTCGATCGTGCCGTCGCGGATGTGGAAGGCGCAGGTCCCGTACCTCGCCCGGCACTTCCGCGTCGTCACCTTCGACGGGCGCGGGTCCGGCGCCTCGGGCCGGCCGACGGGGGCGGCGGCGTACACCGACGTGGAGTACGCCGCCGACACGGTCGCCGTGATGGACGACGCGGAGGTCGACCGCGCCGTGCTCGTCTCGCTCTCGTGCGGCGGGACCTGGTCGGTCCACGTCGCCGCGGGTCACCCCGAGCGCGTGCTCGGCCTCTTCTCGATCGCGCCGGCCTGCGGGCTCTCGGTCCACGACCCGGTGCGCGAGGAGTTCCTCTGGTCCGAGCGCTACCCGCACGCCGACGGCTGGGCGAAGTACAACAAGCACCACTGGCTGGAGGGCGGGTACGACGACTTCCTCGAGTTCTTCTTCGGCCAGATGTTCACCGAGCCGCACTCGACCAAGCAGATCGAGGACTGCATCGCCTGGGGGCAGGACGTCGGACCGCAGACGCTGGTGGACACCACGGCGGGGCGGCTCGGCTGCGACGGCGCGACCTGCACGTCGGTCGAGCCGCTGTGCCCCCAGGTGACCTGCCCGGTCCTGGTCGTGCACGGCACCGACGACCGGATCCGCGGCCACCAGATCGGCGAGCGGCTGGCCGAGCTGACGGGCGGCGAGCTCGTCCTGGTGGAGGACGCCGGCCACGGCCTGCCCTTCCGGGAGCCGGTCTGGGTCAACCACGAGGTGCGCCGGTTCGCCGAGCGCTTCGCGCCTGCTCCGACCAAGGCGCCGCCGCGGCGCTGGCGGCGGGCCGCGGCGAGGCCGCCCCGCGCGCTCTACCTCTCCTCCCCCATCGGGCTCGGCCACGCCCGCCGCGACCTCGCCGTCGCCGGCGCCCTGCGCGAGCTCCGGCCGGACCTGCAGGTCGACTGGCTCGCCCAGGACCCGGTGACCCGGCTGCTCGCCCACCACGGCGAGCGGGCGCACCCGGCCTCCGCACACCTCGCGAACGAGTCCGGCCACATCGAGGCCGAGTGCGGGGAGCACGACCTGCACGCCTTCCGCGCGGTCCGGCGGATGGACGAGATCATGGTCAACAACTTCATGGTCTTCGACCAGCTGCTCGACGAGGAGCCCTACGACCTCGTCATCGGCGACGAGGCCTGGGAGGTCGACTACTTCCTGCACGAGAACCCGGAGCTGAAGCGCTCGTCGTACGCCTGGCTGACCGACTTCGTCGGCTGGCTGCCGATGCCGGACGGGGGCGCCGAGGAGGCCGCGCTGACGGCCGACCTGAACGCCGAGATGATCGAGCACCGCGCCCGCTTCCACCGGCTCCGGGACCGGTCGGTCTTCGTCGGCAACCCCGGTGACGTCGTACCCGACAGCTTCGGCGACGGGCTGCCGGCGATCCGCGAGTGGACCGAGGACAACTTCGACTTCGCCGGCTACGTGACCGGCTTCGACCCCTCGAGCCTCGGCGACCCGGCCGAGCTGCGGGCCCGCCTCGGCTACCGCCCCGACGAGACCGTCTGCGTCGTCAGCGTCGGCGGGTCGGGGGTCGGTGCGCCGCTCCTGCGCCGGGTCCTCGACGCGGTCCCCGAGGCTCGGCGGCTGCGCCCCGACCTGCGCTTCGAGATCGTCGCGGGACCGCGGATCGACCCGCGGTCGCTCCCCGAGCGGGACGGCGCCCGGGTGCACGGCTTCGTCCCCGACCTCACCGCCTGGCTCGCCGCCTGCGACGTCGCCGTGGTGCAGGGCGGCCTCACGACCTGCATGGAGCTCGCCGCGCTGCGCAAGCCCTTCCTCTTCCTCCCGCTGCGGCACCACTTCGAGCAGAGCTTCCACGTCCGGCACCGCCTCGAGCAGTACGCCGCGGGCACCTGCCTCGACTACGAGCTCACCCGCGACCCGGACGCGCTCGCCGCCGCGATCGTGGCCGAGGCGGCCCGCGACACCTCGTCGTACCGCCCCGTCGAGCGCGACGGTGCTGCGCGGGTGGCGCAGCTGCTCGCCGACCTGTTCTGAGCGGGCCCTACTCAGCGCCGAGGCCGAGGCGGCCCGCGAGGGCTGCGGCCTCGGCCCGGTTGGCGACGCCGAGCTTGGTCAGGATGTGCGAGACGTGGTGCTCGGCGGTCTTGCGGCTGATGAAGAGCGAGCTCGCGATCTCGGGGTTGCTGGCGCCGGTGGCGACCAGCGCCAGCACCTCACGCTCGCGCTCGCTGAGGGCGGCGAGCGCCTCGGGGCCGGACGGCACCGGCGCCAGGCCGGCGAGCTCGCGGCTCCGCGCGGCCTGGTAGGGGCAGCTGAGCTCGTGGAAGCGGGCCGTCAGGGCGGCCACACCGGCCCTGTCCCCGCTCGCCAGCAGCCGGGCCCGCTCGACCATGAGGGACGCGACGACGTTGTCGCGGGTGCTCGTGGCGGCGCGGGCGAGCCGGTCCTCCACGTCAGGCACACCCGCGAGCATCCCTGCCTCGGCCCAGGCGGCGGAGTGCCAGGCGAGCCAGAGCCGCTGGTGCCAGCCGCAGCCGCCGGGGACGTCGTCGGGCGCGAACGAGAGCACCTCGAGCGCGCGCTCCGGCTCACCGCGGTGCAGGTGGTGGAGCCCGTCGAGGGTGGCCGGCCAGATGAGCGTGGGGTCGTCGCAGGCGCCGGGGTCGCGGGCGATCCGGCGCGTCACCGCCGTCCAGTCCGCGCGCCCGTCGTCGTCGCCGAGGATCCCGAGCACCATCGCCACGGCGTACGTCGCGGGTGCGAAGTTGTTCACGACCGGCCGGTCGGCACGCTCCCACGACGCCCGGAACGCCTCGGCGTCGGCGAGCACGTCGTCGAAGGTGCCGGCGAGCGAGCCGAGCTCGAGCTGGCGTGCGATGCCGATCTGCGGCTCCTCGCGCAGGAACGGCAGCGCAGCCAGGGCGTCCGCGTGTCGTCGGCCCTCGGCGAGCAGTCCCGAGGCGAGGCAGAGGTGGGCGGCCATCAGGTTGACGTCGGCGTGGTCCATCCCGGTGGCGACGTCGACCGGCACCCGCGCCATCCCGGTCAGCCGGGCCCGGACGGTGGTCAGCGCGGCGGCCAGGTCGTCGGCCTCCAGCTCGGCGGCGCAGACCTCGTCGAGGGCCGTGTCGACGATCAGCGGGTCGCCGAGCGCGCGGGCCCGCTCCACGACGGCGAGGCAGTCCGCGACGACTCGCGGCCGGTCCGACCGCGCCACGGTCGCCATGGCGATCGCGGTCTCCACCGCCTCGTGACCGGCGCCGAGCTCACGGGCCCGCGCGAGGGCGGCGTCCGTGGCGGCGGTCGAGACCGGGTGGCCCATCGTCCCCTCGTGGCGGTGCCACCAGGTCGCGATGTGGCACAGGTAGAGGGCGGCCGTCACCTGGTCACCCGCCTCGACCGCGGCGTCCACCGCGCGCTGGCAGATCTCGACCGCCTCGTCGCCGGCGTAGCGGGCGAGCGCGGCCCGGGACGCGAGGAAGAGCGCCAGGTGCCGGCGTGCCGGGTCGTCGGTCAGCTCGGCGACCTGGAGGTGACGGCGCTCCGCCTCGGCCGGCCGGCCGCGCTCGAAGACCGCCACCGCGAGCAGGTCCGCGAGCTCGGCCGACGCCTGCCTGTCCGACGCGCTCCAGCCCAGGGCTGCCCGGGCGTCGTCGAGGACCCGGTCGAGCTCGGCGCACCACGCGGCGTCGCCCGGCATCCGCGCGATCAGCTCGCGCAGCGTGGACTCGCACCACACCCGGTGCCGCACCCGGATCGCCTCGAGCTCGTCCAGCTCGACCGACCGCTCCACGGCGTACTGCCGGATCGTCTCGAGCAGCCGGTAGCGGGTCGGCCGGCCCGGGCGCAGGGCGACCAGGTTCCAGTCGACGAGCCGACCGAGGAGGTCGAGGAGCTCCGTCGGCGGCCGGTCCACGACGTACGCCGCGGCCTCGAGGTCGAACGGCGAGGCGAAGAGGGCAACGGAGCGGAGCACGGCCTGCTCGTCCTCGCCGAGCAGGTGGTAGCTCCAGTCGACGGCGGCGCGCAGCGACCCGTGGCGGTCGTCGGCGGGGTGGCCGTAGCTGAGCACGTCGTGGCCCTGGCCGAGCGCCAGCCACAGCCCGTCGAGGCCGAAGCTCGGTGCGCGCGCGGCCGCGAGCTCGATCGCGAGCGCCATGCCGTCGAGCAGGCGGCAGATCTCGCGGACGGTGACGAGGTCGTCGACCGTCAGCGGCGTGACCGCGCCGCTCTCGGCCATCCGGGCCTCGAACAGCGCGACGGCGTCGTCGTCGACCGAGAGGCCGGGCACCGCGAAGACCGTCTCACCGGCCAGGTGCAGCCGGATCCGGCTGGTCGCCAGGACCCGCAGCGCCGGGCAGCCGGAGAGCAGGGCCGTGACCGCCGCCCGGGCACCGGTGAGCAGGTGCTCGCAGTTGTCGACGACGACGAGGACCCGCCGCTCTCGCAGGGTGGCGGTGAGCGCGTCGAGCCGGGTCGCGCCGGACCGCTCCGGCACGCCCGCGGCCTCGGCGATCGCGGCGACCACCATGGCGTCGTCGGTGACGGCGACCAGGTCGACGAAGACGACCCCGTCGACGAACTCGTCCGCGAGGTCCTCGGCGACCACGAGCCCGAGGCGGGTCTTGCCCACGCCACCGGGTCCGGTGGCGGTGACGAGCCGGTGGCCGCCCCGGGACGGACGGAGCGCGTCGGCGAGTGCCGCGCGCTCCGCGATCCGGCCGATGAACGGGGTCAGCGCCGTCGGCAGCGCGGCCAGCGCGAGCCTGTCCTCGACGCCCATGGCGCCGATTCTGGCACGCGGTCGCCACTCGCGGACGACGCTCAGGCGCTCGCCCCGGCCGCCGAGTGAGGGCCGAACTCGTTGGCCACGACCGACACGGTGTTGGCGGGGAAGCCGCCCCGGCGGGCGTGCTCGAGGATCGTCTCGACCTCGTCGGTCTCGTGGACGCAGTAGATCTTGTCGCCCGCGACGTAGCTGTTGACCCACGTGTACGGGACCTCCAGCCCCGCGACGACGTCGTTGGACGCCTGCGCGATGTCTGCCAGCT
The DNA here is from genome assembly GCF_001425175.1 of Nocardioides sp. Root1257. Lineage (GTDB taxonomy): Bacteria > Actinomycetota > Actinomycetes > Propionibacteriales > Nocardioidaceae > Nocardioides. The sequence continues at coordinate 149,588 of NZ_LMDV01000009.1, forward strand.
CGGCCTCCGACAGGTTGCTCGCGCCCGGGATCTCCCGCTCGATGATGAACCGCTTCATGGTGCTCCTCCTGGTGGACGCCGCCGGCACGGTGCCGGCGGCGTGCTCACCTTCCGCGGAGTCGGAGGTCCGGCGCAGCGGGGAGGTCCCCTATTCGCCTCCCCTATCCGGGGGCCGGTCCGCGGGTCAGATCTCGCCTATTGCGGGCGCACCGCGACGATCGTCTTTCCCTGGGACCGCTCATCAGAGGTGAACGTCGCGGTGGCTCCGTCGAGGGTCGCGACGGTTCCGATGTTGGGCCGCAGTCGTCCGTCGGCGACACGAGTGACGATCTCGGTCAGCTCGGCTCGGTCGGCCTCGACGACGAAGTCGAGGGCACGGATACGATCCGGCACTGCCTCGACCGGACCGACGATCGACACCAGGGTGCCGCCGTCCCTCAGCAGCTTCATCGAACGGTCCTGGATGGCGCCGCCGATGACGTCGAAGACCAGGTCGACGGGGCCGACGCTCTCCAGCTCGGAGCCCTCGAGGTCGACGAACTCCTGGGCTCCCAGAGCCAGCACCTTGTCGCGGTCCGCGCCCCGGCCGGTCCCGACGACGTAGGCACCGGCCTGGGCGGCGAGCTGGGTGACCATCGCACCGACGGCGCCGGCCGCACCGTGGGCGAGGATCCGTTGGCCTGCCGTCAGTCGCCCGTGCTGGAAGAGGCCCTGCCACGCGGTGAGTCCCGAGATCGGAAGCGAGGCGGCGACGGTGAAGTCGACCTGATCGGGCAGAGGCGCGAGGTTGCGCGCTTCCATCGCGACGAGCTCTGCGAGAGCGCCGTCGCGGTGCCAGTCCGCAAGTCCGAAGACTCTCTGGCCCACCGCCAACCCGGTCGTCCCGTATCCGAGCCGGGTGACGACACCCGCCACCTCGTGCCCCGGGATGGAGGGCGTCCTGTCGCGGTTCGTCCGGTCGACCCAGGTGGAAGGCCACTCGAGCTCGCTCGCGACCCAGCCGGCGGCATGCACCTCGACGACGACGTCGTTGATCGCTGGCGCTGGCTCGGGTCGCTCGACCAGGCTCATTCCGGCGGCGCCGGCCGCCTCATCTGTCACCACGATCGCTCTCATCTCCGCGCCCTTCGCCGATATCGCCTCGGATCGAACCAGTTACGTTACAGTCACGGTACGTAACCTAACGGGTTAGCGCAAGAGGGTGTAACGAAACCGGTATGGTGCCGCGTATCCGCGAGCAAGGAGCACGCATGGGACGACCGAGCGTGACGAAGGACGGCGCCACCGCGAACGCTGGCGGCCGGCCTCGCGATCCAGCTCTCGACGAAGCGATCATCGTGGCGACCCGCTCACGACTCGTCCGGGATGGCTATTCACGAATGACGCTCGGCGATGTCGCCGCGGACGCCGGCGTGAGTCGTCCGACCCTCTACCGGCGTTGGGCGACCAAGCTGCAGCTCGTCACGGATGCCTTGGACTACGGCTGGCGAAAGCAGGCCGAGCTGTACGTCATCGACCTCAGTCTCCTCGAGCCTCGCGAGGCATTCGTCGAGGCGGTACGCCGGCTGGATCCGGCCTACTTCAACCCGGACGGCATGGTGCTGATGGGCAACTTCGCCGGAGAGGTCATCCACACTCCCGAGCTGCTCGAGATGGTGCGCACCCATGCCGTCGAGCCGCGCGTCACACTGCTCGAGAACGTCTTGAGCGAGCTCCAGGAGCAGGGTGCCGTCTCGCGTGGAATCGACACCCACACCATCGCCACGATGTGCTTCGGCAGCTATTTCGGCGCGTTCTACCGTGGCGATGCACGCGAGCAGATCGCCGAGAACGTATCCGCCGTCATCTGGCCGCTCATCGCGTCGTGACGCGGCGCCGGGTCACCGTCCCCGAGTAGTGCTGCACCTATGCGCGGGACAACGGGACGTCGAGGCGCTCGGCGAGCTCGTCGTACGACGTGCCGAAGGTGTCGAGGACGACGACGCCGTCGGGGGTGATCTCGAAGGTCGCGACGTCGGTGTAGACGCGGTCCACGCAGCCGACGCCGGTGAGCGGGTAGGTGCACGACGGCACCAGCTTGGAGCTGCCGTCCTTGGCGAAGAGCGTCATCATCACGAAGACGCTCTTGGCGCCGATGGCGAGGTCCATCGCCCCGCCGACGGCAGGGATCGCGTCGGGGGCGCCGGTGTGCCAGTTGGCGATGTCGCCGCCTGCTGAGACCTGGAAGGCGCCGAGCACGCACACGTCGAGGTGGCCGCCCCGCATCATCGCGAACGACGTCGCCGAGTCGAAGTACGACGACCCGGGCAGCTCGGTCACCGGCTGCTTGCCGGCGTTGGTGAGGTCGGGGTCGACCTCCTCGTCGCTCGGCCGCGGGCCCATGTTGAGCAGGCCGTTCTCGGTGTGCAGCACGACGCCGGAGCCGTCCGGGAGGTGGTCGGCGACCAGCGTGGGCTGACCGATGCCGAGGTTCACGTAAGCGCCGGCAGGGATGTCGCGCGCGACGGCGGCCGCCATTTCGTCCTTGCTCAGGCTCATACCGCGACCACCCTGTCCACGTAGATGCTCGGCGTCACGATCGCCTCCGGGTCGAGCTCGCCGGTCTCCACGACCTCGCGGACCTGGACGATCGTCGTGGTCGCGGCCGTGGCCATCACCGGCCCGAAGTTGCGCGCGGTCTTGCGGTAGACGAGGTTGCCCATCCGGTCGGCGAGGTGGGCGCCGATGAGGGCGACGTCGCCCTTGATCGGGAGCTCGAGGACGTAGGTGCGCCCGTCGATCTCGCGGGTCTCCTTGCCCTCCGCGAGCGGCGTGCCGACCCCGGTCGGCGAGAAGAAGGCGCCGATGCCGGCGCCGGCGGCGCGCATCCGCTCGGCGAGGTTGCCCTGCGGCACCAGCTCGAGCTCGACCTTGCCGTCGCGGTAGAGGCCGTCGAAGACCCACGAGTCGGCCTGGCGCGGGAACGAGCAGACGACCTTGCGCACCCGGCCCTTGGCCAGCAGCGCCGCGAGGCCGGTGTCGCCGTTGCCCGCGTTGTTGGACACCACGGTCAGGTCGGTGGCGCCCTGGTCGATCAGCGCGTCGATGAGCTGGACGGGCATGCCGGCCATGCCGAACCCGCCGACCAGGACGGTCGAGCCGTCCTCGATCCCGTCGACCGCCTCGGCGGCCGTGTCGCACACCCTCACGAGACGTTCTCCAGCACCACGGCGAGGGCCTGGCCGACGCCGATGCAGATCGCGGCGACGCCGTACCGGCCGCCGGACTCCTGGAGCCGGGCCGCGAGGGTGCCGAGGATCCGGCCGCCCGAGGCGCCGAGCGGGTGGCCGATCGCGATCGCCCCGCCCTTGGCGTTGACGATCTCCGGGTCCACCTTCCAGGCATCGACGCAGGCGAGGGACTGGACCGCGAACGCCTCGTTGAGCTCGACGGCGGACACGTCGGCCCAGGTGATGCCGGCCCGGGCGAGCGCGCGGTCGGCGGCCTCGACGGGCGCGAAGCCGAAGAGCTGCGGCTCGAGGGCGGAGACGCCGCGGCCGGCGATCCGGGCGATCGGGTCGATCCCGATGGCGGCGCCCTCGGAGCCGAGGAGGACGGCGGACGCCCCGTCGTTGAGAGGGGAGGCGTTGCCGGGGGTGATGGTGCCGTCCTTGCGGAAGGACGGCTTGAGCCCGGCCAGCTTCTGGGCGGTCGAGCCGGGTCGGATGCCCTCGTCGCGGGTGAGGTCGGCGACCGGGACGACCAGGTCGTCGTAGAAGCCGGCCTCCCAGGCGTCGTGGGCCAGGTTGTGCGAGCGGGCCGCGAACTCGTCCTGGCGCTCGCGCGAGATGCCGTACTTCTCCTGGAGCTGCTCGTTGGCCTCCCCGAGCGAGACCGTCCACTCGGCCGGCATCCGGTCGTTGACGAGCCGCCAGCCCAGCGTCGTCGACACCGCGGTGACGTTGCCGGCCGGGAATCCCTTGCTGGGCTTGGGCAGCACCCACGGGGCGCGGGTCATCGACTCGACCCCGCCGGTGAGCACGACGTCCGCATCGCCGGACTCGATGGTGCGCGACCCGATGATCGCGGCGTCGAGCGACGAGCCGCAGAGCCGGTTGACGGTCGTGGCCGGGACGGAGACGGGCAGGCCCGCGAGCAGCACGCCCATCCGGCCGACGTTGCGGTTGTCCTCGCCCGCCTGGTTGGCGCAGCCCCAGACCGTGTCGCCGATCGCGGCCGGATCGAGGTCCGGCGCCTTCGCGAGGACTCCCTCGATCGCGGCGGCGGCGAGGTCGTCGGGGCGGACCTCCGCGAGGGCGCCACCGAAGCGACCGAACGGCGTACGGGCTGCGGCGTACAGGAAGGCTGCGGTCATGCCTCCACCGTAGGCCTGGACCATTGATGGATTCCAATACTGGTTTCGATCCCATTGATAATCTGCCCTTATGGATCTGCGTCACCTCCGGTCCTTCCAGGCGCTCGCCGAGGAGCGCCACTTCGGTCGCGCCGCCGCGCGGCTGCACCTCGCGCAGCCGGCGCTCTCCCAGCAGGTCAAGCAGCTCGAGCGGGAGCTCGGGGTCACCCTCTTCACGCGCACCACGCGACGGGTCGAGCTGACCGAGGCGGGCCTGAGGTTCGGCGAGCACGCGCGCACGGTCCTCGGCGACGTAGCCCGGGCGGAGGACGACATGGCGCTGCTGGCGTCGGGCGCCTCGGGCCGCGTGTCGGTCGGGTTCATCGGCACCGCGACGTACGACGTGCTGCCCCGGGTCGCCCGCGAGGTCCGCGCCGCACTGCCCGACATCGAGCTCGAGCTGCGCGGCGAGCTGCTGTCGCCCCAGCTGGTCGCCGGGCTCGCGGACCGCACCTTCGACATCGCCCTGGTGCGCCCGGATCCCCAGTCAGACAGGGATCTGAGCATCACGCCGCTGCGCACCGAGCGGCTCGTCGCGGTGCTGCCCGCCGCGCACCCGCTCGCCGGGCGGCGCCGGATCCCCCTGTCGGCGCTGGCGGGATCGCCGTTCGTGATGCACCCGTCAGGACACCGCTCGTCGATGCACGCACGGGTCCTCGCGGCCTGCGAGGCGGCCGGCTTCACGCCGCCGTCGATGATCGAGGTCGGCGAGACCGCGACCCTCGTCGTCTTCGTCGCGGCCGGACTCGGCGTCGCGCTCGTCCCTGAGCCGGTCCGGTCGCTCGGCCTCGACGGTGTCTCCTACGTAGCCCTCAGCAACGCCCCCACGATCGACCTCGCGATCGCGACCCGCGCCGACGACGACTCCCCCGCCGTACGCCGGGTGGCGACCATCATCGGGGCGTCGGTCTGATCAGAGGAGCCCTTCCTCCCGCAGCACCCCGGACGCGATCCGGAACGCGGTGTTGGCGTCCGGGACGCCGCAGTAGATCGCCGACTGGAGGATGACCTCCTTGATCTCGTCCACGGTGAGCCCGTTGCGCAGCGCCGCGCGCACGTGCATCGCGAGCTCCTCGTGGTGGCCGCGGGCGATCAGGGCGGTCAGCGTGATCATCGAGCGGCTGCGGCGGTCCAGGCCGGGGCGGGTCCAGATCTCACCCCAGGCGTACGCCGTGATCAGCTCCTGGAAGTCCCGCGTGAAGTCGGTGGTGCCGGCGACGGCCCGGTCGACGTGCGCGTCACCGAGCACCTCGCGGCGGACGGTCATGCCGGGCGACTCCTCACGCGGCGGCTCCTCCCCGAGGAAGTGCTGACGCAGCAGGCGCGCCACCTCCTCGGGCGCCTCGGCGGGCGCGAGGTGGGCGACCCCGTCGAGCTCGACGTACGTCCCGTCCTGCACGCCGTCGGCGATCTCGCGGAGCTTGTCGGGCGGGGTCGCGACGTCGGCGCTGCCGGCGACCGCGAGGACGGGTGCCGCGACCCGCGACAGCTGGTCGCGCACGTCGTACGCCGCGAGCGCGCCGCAGACCTGGACGTAGCCCTCGTCGACGGCGTCGGACAGCGCGTGCAGCAGGGCCGAGGCGCGCGCGGGCTCGCGCTCGGCGAAGCCCGGGCCGAACCAGCGCTCGGCCGAGGCGCTCACCATCACCGGGGTGCCGGACGCGGAGACCTTGCCGATCCGCTCGGTCCAGGAGTCGGGCGTCGCGATCTGGGCGCCGGTGCACAGCAGCCCGGCCGCGACCACCCGGTCGGGAGCGTCGAGCATCAGCTGCAGCCCGACCGCCCCGCCCACGGAGTCGCCGGCGTAGAAGAACGGCCCGCGCGGCTGGCCGCGCTGGGTGAGCACGTCGTCGACGACGCGCAGCACGCCGGCCGCGAGCTCGCCCATCGTGAACGGCTCCTCGGGCACCGACCGGTTGTGACCGTGGCCCGGCAGGTCCCACGCGACGACGTCGAAGACGTCGGTGAGTCCGGCGGCGCTCGCGGTCCAGAGCGTGGCGGCCGACGTGCCGAGCGACGGGCCGAGCACCAGCAGCGGCAGCTCGGCCCGGTCCCGGGCGCCGGTCATCCGGACGATCGTGATGCTCGGGATCACTGGCCCTCCTCCAGGGTGGCGTGGGCGCGGGCGACCACGGCGTCGACGTACGTGAGCGCGTCGCCGAGGTACGTCGGCGCCGGGTCGTGACCGGCGGCCTGCGCCATGCTGCGCTGCTCGGCCAGCACGGCGTCGCCGGCGGCGGTCAGGGTGGCGGCCATCCGCCCGGTGTCGACCTCCAGGCCGGCGAGGAGCTCGTCGGTCTGCGATGCGGCGACCAGCGTGCGGCGCACGAGGTCGCGCAGGGTCGCCCACTCGGCGTGCCAGCCGCCGTCGGCGCGGTCGTCGACCTGCTGGGCGGCCGCCAGGTGCAGGGTCGCGCCGAGCTGGGGGGTCGTGAGGGCGGCGCGCCGGACCAGCACCGAGAGGACCGGGTTGGCCTTGTTGGGCATCGTCGACGAGCCGCCGCCGCTGCCCTCCGCGAGCTCGCCGATCTCGGGGCGCGACATCGTCAGCACGTCGTTGGCGATCCGCGCGCAGGCGTCGGTGCAGCCGACCAGCGCGTCGCCGAGCCGGGTGACCGGCGCCCGGGTGGTGTGCCAGCGCGGGATGCCGGGCGGCAGCTCCCGCCCGAGCTCGACGATGGCCGCGCGGGTGCCGGCGGCGCCGCCGACCTGGTCGGGGAAGTCCAGGTCGGCCAGCAGCTCCTCCGCGTCCAGGACAGCCGTCAGCCAGGCGGCCACCCGGAAGCCGAAGGTCGTCGGCACGGCGTGCTGGGTCAGCGTCCGGGCCACCATCGGCGTGTCCCGGTGCTCGGCCGCGAGTGCCGCGAGACGGGCGATGACCGAGTGCAGGTCCTGGCGCAGCGACTCGACGGCCGCCTCCGCCATCCGCATCAGGGCGGAGTCCACGACGTCCTGGCTGGTGAGGCCGCGGTGGACGTCCTCGTCCTGCTCGCGCAGCAGCTTCACCAGGGCGATCACGGGGTTGCCGCCGCCTTCAGCCTCTGCGCCGATCTGCTCCAGGTGGTCGGGCACCTCGAGCGGGCGGCCGAGCCAGTCCGCCTCGACGTCGACCATCGCCCACAGGAACGACTCGGACGTGAAGTGGTCGCCGGCCCGGTCGTCGCCCGGCCAGAAGAGGTCCGCCATGGGGTCAGTCTTGCGCGTACGTCAGGAAGACGGTCTCGTCCTCGCCCTGGAGCCGGATGTCGAACACGAACCCCCGGTCGTCGGCCTGAGCCGCCGGTCCCGGCCAGGCCGCCGGCGCGGCGCCCGGCAGGTAGGCGCGGGTGAAGAGCCGGTCGGTCAGCCCGCGGGCGAAGACCGTCAGCGCGAAGTACGGCGACGCTCCGCCCGGCCGCAGGGTCGTGAACTGGTAGCGCCCGGTGCGGTCGGTCGCCGCCCGGCCCCAGCCGGTGAAGGTGTAGCCGTCGCGGTGCAGCGACCCCGGCTCCTGCGGGACGGACCCGTCGGGCGCGGCCTGCCACACCTCGACCAGCGCGTCGGGCACCGGGTCGCCGGCACCGTCGTACACGCGGCCGTGCAGGCGGATCGCGTCGGGACGGGTGTGCGGCACGAGCTCGCCGCCGCCGTCGTACGGCAGGGCGAAGCCGAAGAACGGGCCGACCGTTTGGCCGGGCGTCGGGGTGAGGCTCACTGCTCGTCCTCCTCGAACACGGTGCGGTGCGACCCTGTGAGCACGATGTCCCAGCGGTAGCCGGTGGCCCACTCGTGGCGGGTGACGTCGTGGTCGTACGTCGCGACCAGCCGCTGCCGGGCCGCGGGGTCGACGATCGACTGGTAGATCGGGTCGAGCGCGAAGAGCGGGTCGCCGGGGAAGTACATCTGGGTGATCAGCCGCTGGGTGAACTCGGTGCCGAAGAGCGAGAAGTGGATGTGCGCCGGGCGCCAGGCGTTGTGGTGGTTGCGCCACGGGTAGGGCCCGGGCTTGATGGTCGTGAACTCGTAGCTGCCGTCCGCGTCCGTGAGGCAGCGACCCATGCCGGTGAAGTTGGGGTCGATCGCGGCCGGGTGCTGGTCGCGCTGGTGGATGTAGCGGCCGCCGGCGTTGGCCTGCCAGATCTCGACGAGCTGGTGCCGGATCGGCCGGCCCTCGCCGTCGGTGACGCGCCCGGTCACGACCATCCGCTCGCCGACCGGCTCACCGCGGTGCTGGATCGTCAGGTCGGCCTCGAGCGGGTCGACGTCGCGCTGCCCGAAGACCGGCGCCACCAGCTCGATGCCCTCGGGATCGACCTGGTGCAGCGCCTTCGTGGGGTGGCGCAGGATGCTGGAGCGGTACGGCGCGTAGTCGAGGCGGACGTTGTCCTCGACAACGCCGGCCGCGTCGTACTCCTTCGAGATCGCCTCGATCTCGGCCGTGATGTCGGCCTGGCTCGCCACGTCGGAGGGGGTCGGGGTGGTCACGACGCCGAACGTAGGGACTCGCAGGAGCGCCTGGCGACGACGCGCTTCCGTTCAGTGGAAGACTGGGGCCCATGGCCGGCAACTCCTCGACGCCCGGGGCCACCGTCACCTCGCGCGCCCTCGCGCTGCTCGGTGCGTTCGACGAGCACCACCGACGGCTCACGCTCACCGAGCTCGCCGACCGGGCTGGCCTGCCGATGCCGACCGCGCACCGGCTCGTCGGCGAGCTCGTCGCGTGGGGCGCCCTGGCCCGCAACACCTCCGGTGAGTACGCCGTCGGGTGGCGGCTCTGGGACATCGGGCTGCTCGCCCCGGTGCAGACCGGCCTGCGTGAGGTCGCCTCGCCGTACCTGCACGACCTCTACGGCGCGACGCTCGCGACCGTGCACCTGGCGGTGCGCGACGGGACGGACGTGCTGTACGTCGACCGGCTCGCCGGCCACGCGTCCGTGCCGGTCGTCAGCAGCGTCGGCTCCCGGCTGCCGATGCACGCGACCGGCGTCGGCAAGGTGCTGCTCGCGCACGCCCCGCTCGAGGTCCAGCACGCCGTGCTCGCCGACCTGTCGCGGATCACGCCGTACACGATCACCCAGCCGGGCCTGCTGCGCCGCCAGCTCGCGAAGGTGCTGCGCGACGGCTACGCCAGCACCACCGAGGAGATGAGCCTCGGCGCCTGCTCGCTCGCCGTCCCGATCCGTCGCGGCCCCGACGTGGTCGCCGCCCTCGGCATGGTGCTGCCGTCCCTCAAGGACCGCGCCCGCCTCGTCGGCGCCCTCCAGGTCGCCGCCCGCGGCATCGGCCGCTCCCTCGGCTGAGCGCCCACTGAGGTGGTTGAGGTGCGAGCGGAGCGAGCCTCGCAACCACCTTCCACCCAGCGGAAGACCGCGATGGGCGACGACGACCACGCGCGCCCAGACTCACGCCATGCGCACCCAGGTCGCCATCATCGGCGCGGGCCCGTCCGGGCTGCTCCTGTCCCACCTGCTCGCGGCCGACGGCGTCGAGTCGGTGGTCGTCGAGACCCGCACCGAGGAGTACGTCGCCGGGCGGATCCGCGCCGGCATCCTCGAGCAGTCCACGGTCGACCTGCTGCGCGAGGTCGGGCTCGGCGACCGGCTCGACCGCGAGGGCGACCCGCACCGGGGCATCTACCTCCAGTGGCCCGAGGAGCGGCACCACCTCGACTTCGTCGACCTCACCGGCCGCTCGGTCTTCGTCTACGGCCAGACCGAGGTGCAGAAGGACCTGGTCGCGGCCCGCACCGCCGCCGGGCAGGAGGTCCACTACGGCGTCAGCGACACCGCCCTCCACGACCTCGACACCGATCGGCCGTCGGTCACGTTCACCGACGAGCACGGCGTCCAGCAACGCCTCGAGGCCGACGTCGTGGTCGGCTGCGACGGCTCGTTCGGCCCGTCGCGCGAGGCGGTCCCGGCCGCGCTGCGTCGTACGTGGGAGAAGACGTATCCCTACTCCTGGTTGGGGATCCTCGCCGACGTCGCTCCCTCGACGGACGAGCTGATCTACGCGTGGCACCCCGATGGCTTCGCGATGCACTCGATGCGCTCGGCGACGGTGTCGCGGCTCTACCTCCAGGTCCCGAACGACACGAAGATCGACGACTGGTCCGACGACCGGATCTGGGACGCGCTCGCGACCCGGCTCGGCCACGGGCAGGACGGCTGGCAGCTCACCCCCGGACCGGTCACCGACAAGAGCGTGCTGCCGATGCGGTCGTTCGTGCAGCAGCCGATGCGGCACGGCCGCCTGTTCCTGGCGGGCGACGCCGCGCACATCGTGCCGCCGACCGGCGCCAAGGGCCTCAACCTCGCGGTCGCCGACGTCGCGCTGCTCGCGCCGGCGCTCACGGCGCTGCTCAAGGGCGACGCCGCCCTCGCCGACTCCTACTCCGACGCCGCCCTGCGCCGGGTCTGGCGCTGCACCCACTTCTCCTGGTGGATGACGACGATGCTGCACGCGAGCGGCGACCCGTTCGACGAGCAGCTCCAGCTCGCCCAGCTGCGGTGGGTCACGTCGAGCGAGGCCGGCGCGACCGGGCTCGCCGAGAACTACGCGGGCCTCCCCATCGGCTTCTGAACTCGTCCGGACTCACAGGCTGCGTACAGGAACTCCTCGGCCTAACAGCAGGATCCTCCGTTGAACTTGTGACCATGAGCGACGAGTCCAACAACTTCGACGAGACGCGCCCGATCGAGCGCAGTCCGCAGCCCCCCGCCTACGACCCCTACGGCAACCCCTACCAGGACCCGTACGGCGGCCCCTTCCAGCAGGCAGCCCCGCACCCTGCCCCCGTCCGAGCAGCCCGCAGCGGGTGGAGCTGGCGCTCCTCGCTCGCCGGCGCCGTCGCCGGTGGCGTCATCGCCGCGTCGGTCGCGGTCCCGGTCAGCTGGGCCCTCGCCAGCGGCGGCGGCCAGAGCACCGTCGCCGACGCCCCGGCCACCGCTCCCCAGCAGCTGCCGGAGCCCGGCGACTCCGGCAGCTCCGGCCAGGCACCCGACACGGGCCAGCAGGGCGGCACCGACCCGTTCGGGTACGGCGCCCCGGGCGGCCAGCTCGGCGGCAGCACCAGCAACCAGACCGGCGACCAGACCGACGCGAGCGCCGACCAGTCGCAGGGCGTCGTGCTGATCGACACCGAGACGACCGCGGGCGAGGCCGCCGGCACCGGCCTGGTGCTCGACTCCTCCGGCATCGTGCTCACCAACTACCACGTCGTCGAGGGCTCGACCTCGGTCAAGGTCACCATCGCCACGACCGGCGCGACGTACGACGCCAAGGTCCTCGGTCACGACCAGGAGGCCGACGTCGCCCTGCTCCAGCTCGACGGCGCCAGCGGCCTCGCGACCGTGAAACTCGACGACGACGGCGACCCGGCGGTCTCCGACGAGGTCACCGCGGTCGGCAACGCGCAGGGCCAGGGCTACCTCTCGGCCTCGACCGGCTCCGTCGTCGACCTCGACCAGTCGATCGACACCCAGTCCGAGGGCACCGTCGAGGGCGAGCACCTCACCGGGCTGATCGAGACCAACGCGTACGTCGTCGGCGGCTACTCCGGCGGCGCCCTCCTCGACAGCGAGGGCGAGGTCGTCGGCATCACGACGGCAGCGTCCAGCGGCGGCGTCGCGCAGAGCTACGCCGTGCCGATCGAGGACGCCCTCCAGGTCGTCCAGAAGATCGAGGACGGGTCCGAGACGGACGGCGTGCAGGTCGGCGCCTCGCCGTACCTCGGCATCGCGATCAGCCAGGACGCCACCGGGACCTCCGGCGGCGTCGAGGTCGGGCAGGTCCAGAGCGGCGGCGCCGCGGCCCAGGCCGGCATCGAGGCCGGGGCCACCATCACCGGGATCGACGGCACCGCCATCACGTCGTACGACGTGCTCAAGTCGACCCTCGCGACCTACCAGCCCGGCGACTCGGTGACGCTGCGCTGGGCCGACACCTCGGGCGCCACGCACAGCGCCCAGGTGACCCTCGGTGAGTCGCCGGTCAACTAGCCCGGATCTGACACTGGTCCAGACCGGGTGACGCCAGTCACAACCTTTCGGTTCTCCCCTCGTTGCTCGTGGGTACGAGTCGCTCGTCCGCCTTCCGCGGGCAGCGGAAGACGAGGGGAGAACCCATGTTCAGGCACCTGATGAAGGCCCTGCTCGCGCTGTGTGTGGTGGCGTCGATATCGTTCGTCGGCACCACGGCCGCGAGCGCGGCCGGCCACGGCGCGGACCGGGCCGCGAGCGCGGAGCGGGCCGCCGGCTCGTGCGCCAAGCAGAAGAACCGAGCGGTCAAGGCCAAGAAGGCCTCGCACCGCGCGGACAAGCGCGTCAAGAAGGCCAAGAAGACCCAGAAGCGCGCGGACACCAGCAAGCAGCGGCATGCCGCGAGCAAGAAGCTGAAGAAGGCCAAGAAGCACCAGCGCGCAGCCCACCGGCACCTGAAGCAGGCCAAGAAGGCGTACGCCAAGTGCCGCAAGGCCCACAGCGGCGGTGGCGGCGGTGGCGGTGGCGGCGGCGGGGCCAGCGCCCTGCAGCCCGCGTGCGACGCCGGCCTCCCGCAGGCGATCTGCGACGCGTTCGCCCAGCTGCCGAACCCGGGCGGCGACGGCGGGGCCTCCCCGATCCAGCCGCTCTGCGACGCCGGCGCGCCCCAGGCGATCTGCGACGCCGCGAGCGGAGCGCCCGGCCCCGGCGGTGCCTCGCCGATCCAGCCGCTCTGCGACGCCGGCCTCCCGCAGCAGTTCTGCGATGCCGGCAGCGGTGGCACCCCGGACCCGTCCACGATCTGCACCGTGCTGCCGATCCCCGGCCTGTGCCCCAGCGGACTGCTCCGACAGGGAGTTCGCGCCCGCGCAGCCTGAGCAGCCCGTAGGCGTGCCCTAGGGTCGCGCCGTGGACGCGATCCTTGCTGCGGTCGTGGTCGTCACGCTCGTCGTGACGGCCACGACTGCTGTCCGGGCCAAGCGGTCCGGGCATCCCCTCGGCGCCGGCATCCGCGGCGTCGGCGCGGCTCGGAGCATCGGCACCGGCCTGGCCATCGCGACGGCCGGGATGCTGACGACCACCGGCCTGATGGCGCTCGCCGGTGTCGCGCACGTCGACGGGGTCGACTTCGACCCTCTCCTGCTGCTCCTCGGTCTGCTGGTGTTCTCGCTCTCCGGGTACGCCGAGGAGCTGCTGTTCCGGGTGCTCATGCTCGGCGGCCTGGTTCGCCTGACCGGCCGCCCCTGGCTCGCGCTGGGTCTGATGGCCGCGATGGTCGGCGCCTTCCACCTCGCGACCACCGCCCACACCACCGCCCTGTCGGTCGCGAGCAGCACCCTCGGCGGCGTCATGTACGGCGTCGCGTTCCTCCGCACCGGCACCCTCTGGCTCGGCCTGGGCATCCACGTCGGCTGGAACTGGATCCAGGGCACGGTGCTGGGCTTCACCGTCAGTGGCACCGACGACTACAGCGGCGCGCTGCTCCAGGTGCACACCTCGGGAGCCGACTGGCTCGGCGGCGGCAGCTACGGGCCGGAGGGCAGCGTCCTGTCGCTGGTCGGCAGGCTGGTGATCATCGGACTGATCGTCCTCGTCACCCGTCCCGCTCCGGGACCGGGTCGCCCTTGATCCGGTACTTCCAGTAGCTGTAGGCCAGCAGCCCCAGGGCGATGAAGCCGGAGAGCACGAGCGTCACCCCGGTCGCCGGGCCGCCGACGAGCCACCACGACTCGCGCACCGGCCACCAGCCGGGCGCGGCCGGGTCGACGATCCAGAGGACCCCGAAGGCCAGGATGGCCAGGCCGCCGAGCGCCGACAGCGCGACCCGCCACCAGGTCTCGACGCCCTCGGAGGCGGCGCGCTTCGCCATCCGCTCGACCGGCGCCACGCGACGCTCGGCCCACTCGTACTGCTGGGAGAGCACGACCAGACCGGCGAAGAGCATCAGCAGCCCGGGGCCGGGCAGCACCAGCGCCGCGATGCCCGCGAGCACGAGGGTCCAGCCGACGATCTCGAGGAGGATGCGCTTCGCGTGGCGGCCGCCGGGGAACCCCATGCCGGAAGCCTGCCAGACGTCGTCAAGCAGGCGACGTGGCTCAGGCGGCCAGGCTCAGGTCGTCGCGAGCCACGTCCGGGTCGATGCCGTCGGGCAGGCGCACCAGCCGCGCGTGCACGTGCGGGGGTACGGCGAGCCGGGTCAGGATCAGCACCGCGCCGCTGGTGGCGACCAGGGCGTAGATGAGGTTGGCGTCGATGTCGGCGAGGAGTCCGTACGCGCCGGCGAGGGCGGCGTCGACGATCAGCATCGACCACGCAGAGGCCGCGATCGCGGACACGTCGTGGGAGCGCCAGGCCGTCACTGCGGCCGGACCGACCATCAGCGTGATCGAGCAGCCGAGCGCGACGATGATCGGGCGCGAGCCGAGCACCGGCACCAGCGCGGTGAGCGTCGCGATCGTGAGCGCCCAGACGAGGGGCAGCCACAGCCGCGTCCGGTCGCCGCCGCGACGCCACGCCAGGACCATCGCGCCCGCCGTACCGGGCAGGGCGAGGAGTGCCGGGAGGACGACCCAGACCTCGTGCTCGACGACGCCGAAGATCGTCCAGGCGATGCCGCTGACCGTCGAGTTCGCGAGCGCGGCGACGCTCACGCCGGCGGCGCTGCCGGTGCGCGCGAGCTTGCGCATCTGGGGGACGGTGTAGGCGAACGCGAGGAGCGTGCCGGCGAGGCCGACGAGGGTCGCGAGCGAGAGGTGCACGGGCTTCTTCTTCTGGACACAGACGACGGCCGCCGTGTGCTGGCCACTCTCGTGGGCACACGACGACCGTCGTCGGGCTGACTTGGGGATCGTTGGTCGGCGGCGTCACGCCTGCCGACCGGGCAATCCTACGTCGCTTTCGGACCAGAAACGACCAAAAGTAAGCACCGTCAGGGTGACGTCACCCACAGATCGTCCCGAATATTCATCTGCGGGCAGGAAATAGTTCGGCCTAGCGACCCTTCCACACAGGAGGTCGCTTCTCCGCGAACGCCGTCGCACCTTCCGTCGCGTCCTCCGACACGAAGACCGGCATCATCACCTCGCCCTGCCGGGCCCACATCTCGTCGGCGGACCAGTCGGCGGAGGAGCGGGCGATCTGCTTGGTCACGGCGACCGCGAGCGGGCCGTTGGCCGCGACGGCGGCGGCCAGCTCGAGGGCGCCGTCGAGCGCGCCACCCTCGGCGGTGACCCGGTTGACCAGCCCGAGCTCGGCGGCCCGGCCGGCCGTGATCGGGTCCCCGGTCAGCAGCATCTCCATCGCGATGGTCTGCGGGATCCGCCGCGGCAGCAGCATCGCCGCACCGGCGCCCGCGACCAGCGCGCGCTTGACCTCCGGTACGCCGAACCTCGCGCTCTCGGCGGCGACGACCAGGTCGCACGCCAGGAGCAGCTCGAACCCGCCCGCGACGGCCCAGCCCTCGACCGCGCCGATCAGCGGCTTGCGGGGCGGCCGCTCGGTGATGCCACCGAGCCCGCGCCCCTCGATGCTCGGCACCTCGCCGCGCAGGAACGCCTTGAGGTCCATGCCCGCGCTGAACGTCTCGCCGGCGCCCGTCAGCACCCCGACCCAGAGGTCGTCGCTGGCGTCGAGCTCGTCGACGGCCGCGGCGATCCCCGCCGCGACGGCGCCATTGATCGCGTTCTTCGCCTCGGGCCGGTTGATCGTGATGACCTGGACGCCGTCACGCCGTTCGACCAGTACCTCGTCGGCCATGGGTGGTGCTCCCCTCAGAGTCGTCCGGATAGTCCCTGACGTTTTCGCCCCGATCCTGTCGGACGAGGGGCCGAATCGTCAGGGACTACCCCGCCGCGCGGTCAGACGTCCGTGACCCGGATGCCGGCGTGCGCCTTGTAGCGGCGGTTGACGGAGATCAGGTTGGCGGTGAGGGCCTCGACCTGGTGGGCGTTGCGGAGGCGACCGCCGTACACGCCGCGGACGCCGGGGATCGTGGTGCAGAGGTCCTGGACCAGGTCGGTGGCCTCGCGGACGTCGCCGAGGACGAGGACGTCGGTGTCGACGGAGGCGACCTCGGGGTCCTCGAGGAGTACGGCGGAGACGTTGTGGAAGGCACCCACGACGGTCGAGTCGGCGAGGATCCCCTGCGCCTGCTGGGCGGCCGAGCCCTCCTCGACGGGCAGCGCGTACGCGCCCTGCTTGTCGAAGCCGAGCGGGTTCACGCAGTCGACGACGACCTTGCCGGCCAGCTCGGACCGCAGCGACTCGAGGAGCTCGCCGTGCCCGTCCCACGGTACGGCGACCACGACGATGTCGCCGGCCGCAGCGGCGCCTGCGTTGTCCGCGCCAGTGACGGTGCCGCCGACGGCCTCGGCCAGCGTGGCCGCCGCCTCCTCGGCGCGGTCCGCGCTGCGGCTCCCGATCACCACGGGCACTCCGGCCGCGGCGAAGCGGCGGGCCAGGCCGCGGCCCTGGGGTCCGGTGCCGCCCAGCACCGCGACGGTCTTGCCGGTCAGAGATTCAGGCAGGTTGCTCATGCCGACACTCTGTCAGCCTGGCGACCAGCCGAGGGGGTGAGGCAAGGTGGTGCACCTCACACCCCTCGGAGGTTCGATGAGCGCGACCGCCACGGCACCCGTGGACCCGGCACCCGCAGGCCCGATCACCCTCGAGGGGCGAGCCAGGATCCTGGCCTTCTCGACCATCGGCCTCGGCATGCTGCTGGCGGCCCTCGACGGCACCATCGTCTCCACCGCGCTGCCGACGATCGTCGGCGACCTCGGCGGCGGCAACCACGTCTCGTGGGTGGTGACGTCGTACCTGCTGGCCCAGACGGCCGTCACCGTCGTCGTCGGCAAGGTCGGCGACCAGTTCGGCCGCAAGCAGGTCTTCCAGGTCAGCGTCACCGTCTTCATCATCGGCTCGATGCTCTGCGGTCTCGCGCAGGGGATGGCCTGGCTGATCGCGTCGCGCGCCCTGCAGGGGATCGGGGCCGGCGGCCTGACGGTGACCGCGACCGCGCTGATCGCCGACATCATCCCGCTGCGCGAGCGCGGCAAGTTCCAGGGCGCGCTGGGCGCCGTCTTCGGCGTCGCGACCGTGATCGGCCCGCTGCTCGGCGGCCTGCTGACGGACCACGCCAGCTGGCGCTGGTGCTTCTACATCAACGTGCCACTCGCTGCGATCGTCATCGTGGCGACGCAGGTCTGGATCCCGAAGGTCCCGCCGGGCGGCAAGCCGCGCATCGACTACCTCGGCATGGCGACGGTCGCGGTCGGCGCCTCGATGCTCGTCCTCGCGACCAGCTTCGGCGGGACGACGTACGACTGGGGCTCCTGGCAGATCATCGGCCTCCTGGTCGGCGGCGTCGCGGTGCTCGGCCTCTTCGTGCTCGTCGAGCTGCGCGCCGCCGAGCCGATCCTCCCGATGCGCCTCTTCCGGTCCAAGGTCTTCGCCGACTGCTGCGCCCTCAGCTTCATCGTCGGCTTCACGATGCTCGGGGCGATGACGTTCCTGCCGACGTTCTTCCAGTACGTCGAGGGCGTCACCGCGACCCAGTCCGGCTTCCGGATGCTGCCGATGGTCCTCGGCCTGCTGATCACCGCGACCACCAGCGGCAACATCGTCAGCAAGACCGGCCGCTACAAGGTCTTCCCGGTGGCCGGGGGCCTGGTGATGGCGTTCGGACTCTTCCTGCTCTCGACCATGGACCCGTCGACGTCGACCTGGGTCTCGGCGCTCTACCTCTTCGTGTTCGGCGCCGGCATCGGCCTGTCGATGCAGGTGCTGACGATCATCGTGCAGAGCTCCGTGGCCTACTCCGACCTCGGCGTCGGCACGTCCGGGGTCACCTTCTTCCGCACCATGGGCAGCGCGTTCGGCGCCGCGATCTTCGGCTCGCTCTACGGCAACTTCCTCGGCGACCGGCTGCCGGCCGCCATCGCGGCGAGCCCGGACGTGAGCCCGGCCGACCTGGCCACCCCGAGCGCCCTGCACCTGCTCGACGACGCGGTGATCGCGCCCATCGTCAACGCCTACTCGGAGTCGCTGACCCAGGTCTTCCTGTACGCCGTACCGGTTGCCCTCATCGCCTTCGTGCTCGCCCTGCTGCTGCCGCAGGTGCAGCTCGGCAACAGCACCGCACCGTCGGCCAGCGACCTCGGCGGCGGCTTCGGCGCGCCCGAGTCGCTGACCAACGACGAGGTGCTCGGCCGCAAGATCGCCAACCTGCTCTACGGCCAGCGCCGCGACCTCGTGCTCGACCTGCTGAGCGACGAGACCGACGGCATGGACGCCGCGCGCATCTGGGCCCTCGTCCAGGTGCACGGCCTGACGGTCGCGGACCGCACGGCCGACGTCACCCAGATCGCGCACGCCCGGGCGCTCCCGGCCGCGATCCTCGAGCCGGTCTTCGCCGACCTGATCGTGGACGGGTATGCCGAAGGCTCGCTGCACGACCTGGGCCTGACCCCGGCCGGGCACGCCGCGATCGCAGCACTCCGGGTGAAGCTGCGCGACTGGATCATCGAGCACCTCGACGGCGTCGAGCCCGACCCGGAGGCGGTGTCCGCGGCGATCACCCGCGTCGTACGCCGGCTCGTCATCGAGCAGGCGGACAGCAAGCCGAGGCTGCCGACGCTGCTGCCGGCGGGCGACGGCTGACCGACGCGTCTCGCTGTGCTGCTTCGAGAGTAGGTGCCGCGAACGGATCGCAGCATGTCCGGATGGCAGTCTCAGGACGTCATACGAATCGAGGTAGAGGACACACCATCCGTATGACGTCCCGGGCCGATCGCGCGCCGCCCGCCCATCAGCAGATCCGTGCCCTGATCGGCGCCATGGGAGTGCGCCTGACGCGTCTCCTGATTCGCAGGAAGCGCGCCCGAGATCGTGGGTAAGGTTCGCCCGTGAGTCGACTGCGTCGCGTCGCCATCTGTGTCGGCAGCGCCCATTGGGTGCGCGTCGCGACCAGCGTCATGGTGGAGGACGTCGCATCGACGACAGCGACCTCCTGGTACGACGACCCGCTCGCCGGCCCGCACCTGCGGATCCACGACTCAGTCGCCGATAGGCACTTCGGGCCCACGCTCTTCCGCGGAGTCGCATGACCTCGATCCGGGCGGTCCTGGTGCTGCTGCTCGTGGCGATCGCGGCTGGTGGGTGCGGGCACCTGCCGGACCTCGGAGTGCCGGCGGAGTCGGAGGCCGCGGCTCATCATCTGCAGCAGCAGCTGGCCGAGATCGACGGCGTCGCCGACGCAGAGGTGAAGGTCTGGCACGAGCAGGACGGCGTCGACCCGTCGACTGCCGTCCTGACCGTGAGCAGTGGCGCGAGCAGGGCCACGTTCGCGGCTGTGATCGAGGCCGTGCCCGGTCTCGTGGCGGACTCCGGGGTCACGGAGTTCTATGGGGCGAGCATCTTCCTCGAGGAGGGCGCCCGGGTCGAGCTGGGATTCACCGAGAAGGACGGGACCATGGTGCCCACCCGGCCCATCGCCCCTGCCGCCATGTCCCGTGTGCTGTTCCGCCTGGTCGGCGTCGTCGACGACCGTGCGTCGATCTCGCTCGAGCCGCCCCTCGAGTCCTCGGTCACCTTCGAGGGAGGAGCCGAGGACGAGCTGTCTCCGTTCCTCCACGAGGTACTCGATGATCCGGTGCTCTCCGATACGGACCTCACCTGGCACGTGAGCGTCCTCGCACGGGACGAGGCCGACGGGTTGGCGCATGCGACCCGGGAAGTAGGCGCCGAGCCGGGCCGACTGGCTGCCGCGCTGCGCGGCTACGACGGCATCGTCGCCTCCTACCAAGCAGCGCCGCCCGAGGTCGCCTCGTTCATCGTCCAGGCAAGTGCCGTGGGCCGTCGCGGAGTCAGCCTGCGCACCCAGATGGTCTTCGAGCCGGATGTCTCGGACGAGAACCTCACGCCCGCCGCCTGGGGTGAGCGTCTCGAGCCCGTGCTGACCGCACAGTCCGCCACGGCCGACGCGCTCGGCCACGGCAGCTCGCTCGAGGTGATCAGGCAGGAGGACACCCACTCGATGCGGCCGTTCTTCACCCACCCCCGCCGATACGGCTCACCTGGAGTGTTCACGGCGACGATGGACGACTGGGTGCGGTTCATGGCCCGCAGGTGAGCACACCCCGTGGGAGCTGCTCCTAGCGACTCCGGCGGCCGGTGATCCGGGGCACCAGCACCCGCGCGGACCGCGCGCGTACGGCGCCCCACCACAGCCCCGCGCCGTACGCCAGGTCGTCGAGGCGCCGCGCGGCGAACGCCTCGGGCGCCTGCCTCGGTGGGACCTCGCGGTGGTCGAGCAGGTCCCAGACCATCGCGGCCAGGACGGCCCGCCGAGCTCGTCGGGAGACCACCGCGGCAGCCGCTGCACCCGGCCACCAGTGCCGCAGCAGCAGGTGGGAGCCCTGCCGGAGGGTCGACACCGCCACCTCAGCGGTGAGCTCGGTCGCGAGCCGGCCGCGGTCCGGTGTGTCCGGAAGGGTGCGGCCGAGGCGGAGCCGGACCAGCGCCATGGCGCCGATCGCGCACGGGACCGACCACCGGCGCTGCCCCAGCAGCGCAAGTGCGCCGATCGCGGGCACCGGCGAGAGCACCGCCGGCGCCATCCAGTCCCCGTGCCGTTGCGCCAGCCAGGCGCCGCCGGTGCCGTAGAACGCCTTGCGCCCGAGCCAGGTCGACCAGGTGCCGCGGCTGTCGTGACCCGCGACGTACGCCGGGTCGTAGCGGACGTGCCGGCCCGCCTGGATCAGCCGCCACACCAGGTCGACGTCCTCGGCGACCCGTCGGCCCTCGTCGAACGCGCCAGCCTCCAGGTCCGCGACCCGAACGACGAGGCAGGCACTGGGCAGCCAGCCCACCTTCGACCACGGCCGCACCAGCGCGGGCACCTCACCGAGGTCGAGCGACAGGCCGTCGACGTCCCAGCGTTCGAAGCGTCGCGGGCGGTCACTGCGTGCGACCCCCTGCACCCGCGGACCGACCGCCGCGACCTGCGGGTCCGCGAAGTGGGCCGCCAGCCCGCGCAGCGCCGCAGCCCCGATCACGACGTCGGAGTCGACGAACGCGACGTACGGCGTCCGCACCTCGGCGAGCCCCGCGTTGCGGGCGCCTGCAGGCCCGACGTTGTCGGTCAGGGCGAGCAGTCGGGCGCCGTGCCGGGTCGCGACCTCCGCGACCGCTGCCGGGTCACGGGACGCGTCGTCGACCACGACGACCGGGAGCCCGACCAGTCCGGACAGCAGCCGGTCGAGCCGGTCGGCGCGGTCGCGGATCGGGACCACGACGGTCAGCTCCGCCTCGGTCGGCTCGTCGAGCACGGGGGCCGCGAGGTTGGCGGCGAGCAGCCGCTCCGCGACGACACCCGTCGTACGGTCGGCCACCTCGAGCACGTCACCGCGTCCCAGTGCGGGCGCGGGCTCGCGAAGCCGCAGCACGCGCAGCGGGGAGCCGCCGACCAGCGTCCGACCGCCGTCGTGGATCCGGACGTCCGCGCCGACCCGCACCCGGAAGCCCGAGGGCAGAGTCATGGCCGGAAGCCGCCGTCGGCGTGCACGACGCCGCCGTTCAGGACGGCCCCGTCCACCGAGCAGCAGAACGCGATGGTCGCGGCCACCTCGTCAGGGTCGAGGACACGGCGCAGCAGCTGGTTGTCGGCGAAGGCGACGGGGTCGGAGATGCCGTAGAGGTCCGCGGTCGCGTCCAGCATGGGGGTGTTGGTCGACCCCGGTGAGACGGCGACCGCGGTGACGCCGGTGGCGACCAGGTCGGCCGCGAGGCCCTTCACCAGGCCGACCACCGCGTGCTTGGCCGCGTTGTAGCCGGCCAGGTGGAAGAGCCCGTACGTCGCCGCCGCGGACGCGACCGCCACGAACCGGCAGCCGCGCGGATCCGGCCCGGCGAGCATGGCCGGGACGGCGACGGCAGCGGTGTGCCACACGCCGCGGACGTCCACGTCCCACAGCTCGTCGAGCTCCGACTCGGGCGTCTCCCAGAGCGGCAGGCCACCCCGGATGACGGCAGCGGCCGCAACCGCCACGTCGAGCCGGCCCCACCGGGCGATGGCGAAGTCCACCGCGCCCTTGAGCACCGAGCGGTCCCGGACGTCGCCCACGACGTGGGCGACGACGTCGGACTCGGTCGCCTCCTCGAGGTCGACGCCGACGACGGCGTACCCCTGCGCCACCAGCCGGCTCACCGTCGCGGACCCGATGCCGCCGGCCGCTCCGGTCACGAGGGCGACCCTGCTCACCTCGGTCACGACAGCCGCCTCACGACGTCCTCGACCATTGCCTTCAGCACCCGGGCGCCCTCCTCGGCGGACGCGCCGGCGGGGTCGCCCAGCACCCCGTTGGCCGACACCGCGGCGATGCCGCCGGACATCATGGCGGGGAGGATCTCCCTCAACGGCTGGGTGTTCCCGGCCTCGGCGAGGTCGAGGCGCACCGACTCGGGCCGCAGGTGCAGCATCAGCGAGGTCTCGGTGAAGCCGGCGTGGAGATCAACGTCTTCGGTCGCGCAGGGCACCCACTCGATCTCGTCCGAGGCGTTCAGGGCGGTGACGTTGCCGCCGTGCGCGTTGACGAGCACGACCCGATCCGCCCAGGTGCGCAGCGAGCGCACCAGCTCGACGACCACGTGCGTCAGCGCCTCGGTGCCGACCGACGCGGTGCCGGCGAACGACTGGTGCTCGCCGCTGGACCCGTAGGAGATCGGCGGCGCCACCCACGTCCCCGGCAAGGCCGCCGCCACACCCTCCGCGACGGCGATGGCGATCGTGGTGTCGGTGTCGAGCGGCAGGTGCGGCCCGTGCTGCTCGATGGAGCCGACGGGCACCAGCACCAGAGCGGCACCGACGGTCTCCGGCGACGTGGCGTCGGCGAGCTTCATGACCGGTGGCTCCCGGGCAGCGGTGAGTGAGCAACCGAAACGAGTCTCGGAGCAGGCTGGAACGGTTGCCTGCTCACCGCTCCCGTGCCGCTCGCGCCGTTCATGACCGGTGGAAGCCGTCCGGGATGAGCAGCAGGCCGGGCTCGAGCTCGTCGATGGAGGAGACGCCCAGTCCGAGCAGGGCGGAGTCGATGCCGCCGTGCAGGATGTCGAGCACGTTCTCCACGCCCGCCTGGCCGTTGGCGGCGAGACCCCAGAGGTACGCGCGGCCGATGAGCACCGCTCGGGCTCCCAGGGCGAGCGCCTTCACGACGTCCGACCCACGGCGTACGCCGCCGTCCATCAGCACCTCGACCTGGCCGCCGACGGCGGTCGAGATCGGGTAGAGCAGCCGGATCGCGGCGGGAGTGCCGTCGAGGTTGTTGCCGCCGTGGTTGGAGACCGAGATCGCGGAGACGCCGGCGTCCACCGCGCGCTTCGCATCGTCGACGCGCCCGACGCCCTTGAGCACGAACGGCGTGCCGCTGAGCTCGGCCCACGTCGACCGCATCCACGCCACGTCGGCCCACGACGGCGGCGGGGTGGTCATCCACTCGTAGTAGGCACCG
The DNA here is from genome assembly GCF_001425175.1 of Nocardioides sp. Root1257. Lineage (GTDB taxonomy): Bacteria > Actinomycetota > Actinomycetes > Propionibacteriales > Nocardioidaceae > Nocardioides. The sequence continues at coordinate 173,446 of NZ_LMDV01000009.1, forward strand.
AAGAACGTCGGCGCACTGCCACCCGGAGGCGCCAGGTTGGGTGCCGTCAGGTCGGGGATCTGTCCGGTCCGCCCGAACTGGTAGAGCCAGCGCGGCTTCGTGGCGACCTTGGGCGCCATCCGCACCATCGTCTTGAGGTCGACCTTCTCAGGGATCTCGGGCGAGCCCCAGTCACGGCCCATCGAGAACGACCAGTCCAGCGTGGCGATCAGACCGATCGCGCCTGCCGCGTGGGCGCGCTGCATGCGCTGCACCATCACGTCGCGGTCGCCGGTCCAGTACATCTGAAAGAACGTGCGCGGGCAGGCCTCGACGACCTCCTCGACCGACTTCGACGCGAAGTTCGAGAGTCCCATCAGGGTGCCGCGGGCGTTGGCCGCGCGAGCCACCGCGACCTCACCCTCCGGGTGCACCGCCTGTACGCCGGTCGGGCTGATCAGCACCGGCAGCGAGACCTCCTGGCCCAGCACCGTCCGGGTCATCGACCGCTCGGCCTGCTGCCCCGCGACGTGCGGGAGCACGCCGAGCTCCATGAACGCGGCCTGGTTGTCCGACACGGTCTGGCCGCGCTCCGAGCCCGCGACCAGCGCGGCGTACACCGGCTCCGGCAGCCGCTTCTGCGCACGCCGCTGGGCAACCGCGACCGACTCGAACCACGGGTTCTGCTTCCAGGGGTTCTGCGCCCACTCCGGCTTGCTCACGGGACGAACCCCGCGAGCGGGCTCTCCGCACAGTCCGACACGGGCGGTCGGGTCATCAGCTTGAGCATCACCGGCTGGTTGCGGGTCGGGTTGGCCTTGGAGTGGTCCTGGCTGGCGGCGGGCACGGACCGTGCACCTGCCAGCGCCATCTCGCCGTACCCCTGCACGCACTCGGGGTCCGGCCCGTCGAGCGGCAGGCCGGTGAAGAACTTCGCGGCCATGCAGCCACCGCGGCACGAGTCGTAGAAGTCGCACTTCGCGCACGCGCCCCCGGTCTGCGGCGAGCGCAGGTCCTGGAAGAGCGGCGAGGTCTGCCAGACCTCCTGGAAGCCGCCGTCGCGCAGCAGGTTGCCGGCCAGGAAGTTGTCGTGGATCGCGAACGGGCAGGCGTAGACGTCGCCGATCGGGTCGATCAGGCAGACCACGCGACCGGCGCCGCAGAGGTTGAGCCCCGGCAGCGCCTCGCCGAACGCCGCGAGGTGGAAGAACGAGTCGCCCGTGAGGACGTTGTCCCCCGACGCCATCAGCCAGTCGTAGAGCACCTTCTGCTGCTCGGGCAGCGGGTGCAGCTCGTCCCAGACATCCGCGCCGCGGCCCGACGGACGCAGCCGGGTGAGCCGCAGCGTCGCGCCGTACTCGTCGGCGAGCGCCTTGAACTCGTCGAGCTGCCCGATGTTCTGCCGGGTGCACACGACGCTGATCTTGGCGTCGGTGAAGCCGGCGTCCTTGAGGTTCTGCAGCGCGGTGATCGCAGTGTCGAAGGACCCGGGGCCGCGCACGTAGTCGTTGACCTCGGCGGTCGCGCCGTCCAGCGAGATCTGCACGTCGACGTACCCACCACAGGCCGGCGAGGCCAGGTACGCCGCGCGCTCCGGCGTTAGGCGGACGCCGTTGGTGGAGAACTTCACGCCGACCTGGTGGTTGACGGCGTACTCCAGCAGGTGCCAGAAGTCGGGACGGATCGTGGGCTCGCCGCCGCCGATGTTCACGTAGAACACCTGCATCCGCTGGAGCTCGTCGATGACCGCCTCGGCCTGCGCGGTGGTGAGCTCGCGCGGGTCGCGGCGTCCCGACGACGACAGGCAGTGCGCACACTCCAGGTTGCAGGCGTAGGTGAGCTCCCACGTCAGGCAGATCGGTGCGTCCAGACCGAGCTCGAAGTGCTCGATGAGCTTCATGCGGCGACCTCCTGGCGGGCGCGGATCATGTCGGAGGCCGCGAGGCCCTCGAGGGCGGCGAGGTACGACGGCCAGCCGGCCTCGGGTACGCCGGCCGCCACCAGCGCCGCCCGTACGTCGTCCGCCTCACCGAGGGCGCGGACGACGGCGACGAGCTCGGGACGCTTGAGGAAGATCAGCTTCCGGTTGCCGAAGTGGTAGGCCAGCGCCCCGAACGGCTCCGGGCGCAGCGCCACCGACGGCGCGAGCGCCCACTGCTCGTCGAGGTGCATGTCAGTAGACGCCGCACATGCCGTCGATCGACACCTCTTCGATCAGGTCCTCGCTGGTCAGCGGGGCAGTCACCTCGGTGTCGACGGTGGTCTCGGGCTCGGTGTTCATGGCGGGCTCCTTCCGGAAACGAGTGATGCCCGCCACAATAAGTGCACTCATGGCAGAAATGGAACAGGTTCCACGTCCGGGACGTCCCGAGGCGACCTCGCACGCCGCGATCGAGGCCGCGGCCTTCCGCCTGTTCGCCGAGCGCGGCTTCGACGCGACCACCCTCGACGCGATCGCCGGCGCGGTCGGGGTCAGCCGGCGCACGCTCTTCCGCTACTTCGAGTCGAAGAACGACATCCCGTGGGGCCAGTTCGACCGCACGCTCGACGGCTTCCGCGCGATCCTCGCCGCGATCCCGGAGACCGTCGCGCTCGCCGACGCAGTGCAGCAGGGCGTGCTGACCTTCAACGAGTTCGACGACGACGCCGACCCGCCGCACCGCGAGCGGATGCGCCTCATCCTCGAGACGCCGACCCTCCAGGCGCACTCCGTGCTGCGGTACGCCGAGTGGCGGGAGGTGATCGCCGAGTACGTCGCGTCCCGCACCGGCCTGCAGCCAGCCGACACCCTGCCCCGCACCATCGGCAGCGTCTCGCTCGCGCTCGCCATCTCGGCGTACGAGGGCTGGCTGGCCGACCCCGGCAGCGACCTCGCCACCCTGCTCGACGCCACGATGACGAGCCTGCGCGACTACCTCAGCTGACGGCGAGCTCCAGGGCGTCCGCCCGGGGCGGCACGCCGCCGATGCCGGCGGTCGCGGCGGCCGCGGCGGCGAGGAGCGCGTCGACGCGGAGGGCGACCTGGTCCGGCCCGACCTCGCCGGGCGGGCCCCACAGCGTGAGGGTGAACGCGACCCGGCCGTCGGCGTCGAAGACCGGCGCGCTGAGGAAGCGCAGCTCGACCGGCCCGTCGTGCGAGGCGGGGTTGTAGTCGCTGACGGAGCTCGCGATCGCCTCCAGGAGCTCCTCGCGCGAGACGCCGGCGTCGCCCTGGTGGAAGCGGGTGGAGAGCTCCTCGAGCTGGGCGCCCGTGCCGTGGCCGAGCGCGACCGAGTAGCCGCGCTGCCGCACCAGTGCCGGCACGTGCTGCACGCCCTCCTGCAGCCACGCGTTGCGCACCCGGTCGTCACCCCAGGCGGCGAAGCAGCTGCCCAGGGGCGGGATGAACGGCAGCCGCTGGCCGACCCGGGTCGGCGCCACCGCCAGCCGCGTACGGCCGGCCGCGGCAGCGAGCACGAGCTCGTCGCGGACCAGCGCGATCGCGGTGACCTCGGTGTCGAAGCGGGCCGCGAGCGCCTCCATCTGCGGGCGCGCGAGGTCGACGAGCCGCAGGTGCTCGAGGAGGTCGGCCGTCCCGGCGGAGGCCAGCGACAGCGGCGCGAACGAGCCGTACCCACCGCGGAAGAAGAGCAGCGGCTCCTCGGCCCCGACGAGGTCCAGGTGCTGCACCCGCCCGACGACGATGTGGTGGTCGCCGGCCCCGTGGATCTGCTCGGTCGTGCAGTCGATGTAGGCGACCGCGCCGTCGATGATCGGGTTGCCCTGGGGCGACGTACGCCAGCCGATGCCGTCGAACTTGTCGGTCTTGCGGACGGCGATCGCGCGGCAGACGTCCTCCTGGTGGGCGCCGAGCACGTTCACGCAGAAGCGGTCGCCCGACTCGCGCAGCGCCCGCCACGAGCTCGAGGACTGGTCGGGCAGGAAGGCCACGAGCGGCGGGTCCAGCGACACCGAGGTGAACGACCCGACGGTCATCCCGAGCGGGCGACCCTCCGCGTCGAGCGCCGTCACCACCACGACACCGGTGGGGTACTGCCCCAGCACCTGACGGAAGTGGGCGGGCTCGGGGATGCTCATGGTCGACTGCCTCTCTGTAACGATCACTACAGAGAGGACTGTGACACAGCACACCGCGACCCGCAAGGGGGTACGGCGCGGCTCAGGCGGCGGCGATCGCCGACTCGACGATGGACGCGAGGATGTCGACGAACTCGTCAGGGCTCTCGACGTCGTGGATCTGGTGGGCGAGGAAGAGGCCGTCGGTGCCGGCGATGACGATGCGGGCAAGCTGGCGCGGCAGCTCGGGGGCGCGCTTCACCTTGCGCGCGCCGATCGCCTTGGTGAACCACCCGGCGATGTCGTCCTCGACCGCGATGCGCATCTCCAGGAAGATCGCCCGCGCCGCGGGCTCGACCTCCCGGCCCTCGAGGGTCAGCATCATCCCGATCCGGATGAAGTCAGGCGCGGCCGCGAGGCTCAGCACCGACCGACCCAGGACGGCACGCAGGCCCTCGCCGACCGAGACGCCCTTCGGCAGCGGGTCCCAGGTCGGCTGCTCCGCGAGCCAGGTCTCGAAGCTCGCCCGGACGACCTCGGCCAGCAGGTCGTCCTTGTCCTTGAAGAACCAGTAGACCGAGCTGACCGGCAGGCCGGAGCGCTTCACGACCTTGGAGATCGTGGTGCCTTCGTACCCGCTCTCGGCAGCGATCTGGGCCGCCGCCTCCAGGATCCGCCGTTTCGAGTCGGCGACCTCGGCCTCGGTCATCGGCTCGTCACCGCACCCTCGACGTACGCCGCCATGCCGTCGGCCATCAGCTCCACCATCGTCTCGACGTCCCAGCGCTCGTCGGCCCGACGGCCGATGAAGAAGCCGTCCATGAGGGCCAGGTGCACCCGCGCCAGGCGGTCGGGCAAGGTCTCGTCGCTCTCGCGCAGCGCGACCGGGAGCACCGACGCCCACCAGTGCGCGATCGCCGACGCCGTCTCGCCGCGCACCTCGACGTAGCGCCGGCGCGCGGCCGGCTCCTTGGTACGCCGCTCGAGCGCGAGCATCAGGCCGAGCCGCCAGAACTCGGGGGAGGTCAGCAGCGCCCGGCTCGCCGCGCGCAGCCGACGACGCACCTCGGCGCGCAGGTCGTCGACCCCGGCCTCGTCGACGTCCTCCCAGGTCGGCGACGACGCGCGCCACTGGCGGTAGGAGAACTCGAGCGTCTCGGCGAGCAGCTCGTCCTTGTTCTTGAAGTGCCAGTAGACCGAGCTCGCCGGCAGCCCGGTGCGCTCGGTGACCAGACCCATCGTGGTGCCCTCGTAGCCGCGCTCGGAGGCGATCTCCAGGGTGGTCGCGAGGATCTTGTGTCGCGACTCGTCTCCCTGGCGGTGGCGCCGGTCGGTCTTGCGGGGCATGGGCTCAGCCTCTCCCACCGGGCGCGGACCCGGGTATCGGACACATCGGGCGGACAAGAAAATCCCGAACCTCTTGTGGCGGCCGACACATCGGGGTTACGGTGCGCGTCAACCCTATCTGTAGTGATCACTACAGGAAAGTCCTATTCCCCGTAGTGATCGATACGGGCCTCGGGACTGGGTTCCGGTTGTCGAGCACCGCACCGCGGTGAGATGGAGTCAGTGCAGATGAAGGTCCAACCCCGCACCCGGCGCACCCGCCGGTACGCCGCTCTCGCGGCCGCCCTCGCCCTGACGCTGAGCGTCGCGGCCTGCGGTGACGACGAGCCGAAGGTCAGCGCTGCGGACACGCAGGCCCAGGCCGACGACCTGGTCAGCCTCCTGAAGATCAAGGACGGCACCGACCTCGGTGGCGACCTGACCTGGAAGATGGGCGCCGCGCTCACGCTCTCCGGACCCTCGGCGGTCAACGGCGAGTCGATGCAGAACGCGATCGACCTCGCGGTCGACCAGGTCAAGGCCGCGGGCGGCCCGACCATCGAGGTCGACACCAAGGACATCAAGGGACCCGACCCGGTCGCGTCCAAGCAGGCCGCGGAGGAGCTCGCCGCCGCCGGCGCACCCGCCAAGATCACCTCGATGGGCGACGGCCTCGGCGCCATGCTCGAGAACACCGACAAGGACAAGATCCTCAGCCTCGACGGCGTCGGCGGCGCCCAGGTCTTCACCCAGGGCGTGCAGTACTTCTACGGCACCCGCGAGGTGGCGCCGTCCGACGCCATGCCGGGCGCGCTTGAGTGGCTGAAGCAGAGTGACCCCGACGCGAAGACGGTCGGGCTCGTCGGCGTCGACCTGGGTCCCTTCAACGACCCGATCAAGGCCGACATCACCTCCAAGATCGCCGCGGCCGGCCTGGAGTTCAACGGCCTGTGGGAGACCGTCGCGCCGACCTCGCAGGACTACGCCAGCGTGATCAGCAAGATCAAGGACAACCAGCCCGACATGCTGATCGTCGCGTTCGGCGGGGCCGCGCCCGGTGCGTTCGTCGCGCAGGCGAAGGCGGCCGGTCTCGACTCGCAGCTGATGGGCATCGAGTTCACCGACGAGGCGGTCAAGGCCTCGAAGGGCGTGCTCGACACCGAGGGCTTCCACTTCGCGATGGACTACTTCGACGCGGAGCACCCCTCCAACGCACTGGCCGACCTCTTCGTGAACTCCTACGAGAAGGCGTACGGCGAGAAGCCCGACTTCTACGCGGCCAACGCCTACGAGGAGGTCCTGATGTTCTGGGACCTGATCCGGCGCGTGATCGCCGACGGCGGTGACCCCGACGACAGCTCGGCGCTGAAGGCCGCGCTGGACGCCAACCCGGTCTTCGCCTCCGTCTACGGCGGCGACAGCTCCGGGCCCGGCACGCTCGAGATCGACCCGAAGACCCACGGCGTCGCCAGCCGCAACATGGGCGTCTACGAGTACAAGGGCGGGTCCGTCTCGACCCTGGCCACGTTCAACATCGGCGCCGCCGACTTCCAGATGCAGTGACCGTCCGGGGGAGCGCGCCGCTGGTGCGCTCCCCCGGGCCTCCTATCCCGAGGAACAGATGGACTCCCTGATCAGCGCCGACTTCTGGCAGCTCACCGTCAACGGGCTGGTGCGCGGCTCGTTCTACGCCGCCCTCGGCGCCGGGCTCGCCCTCGTCCTCGGCGTCACCCACCGCTTCCACTTCGCCTACGCGCTGACCTACACGTTCGCGCCGTACGCCGCCTTCCTGGCCATGGACCGGCAGGGCATCCCCTTCTGGCCGGCCGCCCTGGTCGGCCTCGCGGGCGCCGTCGTCCTCAGCGTCCTCATCGAGCTGCTCGTCTACCGGCCGGTCGCCGCGCGCGCCGGCGACCGCGCGATGCTCGCCGTACTCGTCACCTCGATCGGCGTCAGCACCGCCGGCATCGCCGCGCTGCAGCTGATCGCCGGCAGCACCGGTCTCCCCTTCTACGGGCCGACCATGACCATCCACGAGTGGGGCCCGGTCCAGCTCTCGAACTTCGAGCTCTACGAGGTGCTCACCTGCGTCGGCCTGGTCGTGGCGATCGCGGCGTTCCTCGCCTTCACGCCGCTCGGCCGCCAGGTCAAGGCGGTGCGCAGCAACCCAGGCCTGGCAGGCCTCCTGGGCATCGGCGTCACCCGGGTCAGCGTCACCGTCTTCGCCATCGCCGGGCTGGTGTCCGGCGCCTGCGCGCTCTGGTACGGGCTGCTCTACACGGTCGAGCCGGTGATGGGCGACAAGGTCGTCATCTACGGCTTCGTGGTCGCGTTCCTCGCGGGCACCCGCACCAGCCCGCTGCGGGCGCTGCCGGTCGGCCTCGGCGTCGGCCTGCTCGAGCAGTGGTCGTCGATGTGGGTCTCCGTGCAGTGGACCCAGACCGCGGTCTTCACCGTGCTCGTCGTCTACCTGGTGGTGCTGTCCGGCCGCGGCCGCTGGCGCCGATCCGTCGTCCCCCGCCCGGCGCCCCGCGCGCGACTCAAGAAGGCCTGACCATGTGGATCAACTACCTCGTCCAGGCGCTGCTGCTCGCCTCGCTCGCCCTGTCGGTCAACCTGCTGGTCGGGTACGCCGGGCAGGTCTCGGTCGCCCACGCCGCCTTCGCCGGCATCGGCGGCTACACCGTGGGCTACCTGACGACGGCGCGTGACTGGCCGTTCGTCGCGACCCTGGTCGCGGCCGCCGTGATCGCCGCGCTGGTCGGCGTCGTCATCGGCCTGATCGCGCTCGGCCTCGCCGAGGAGTTCCTGATCCTGATGACGCTGGCGTTCTCGCTGGCGGTGATCGGGATCTTCGCGACCTTCGACGCCCTGGGCGGCGTCATGGGCATCACGAACATCTCGGGCCTCTCGATCCTCGGCCTGTCCCTCGAGACGCCGCGCGACTGGCTCGCGCCGGCCGCCGTCACCCTGGTGCTGGTCTTCGCGGTCTGCTGGCGGATCGGCGAGTCGCCGTACGGCCGCGTCCTGAAGGGGATCCGCGAGGACACCGAGGCGACCCGGTCGCTCGGCAAGAACACGTTCGCCTACAAGATCGCCATCTTCGCGATCACCGCCGGGATGGCCGGCTGGGTGGGCGCGCTCTACTCCGGCTGGCTGGGGCTCGCGACGCCGACGGCGTTCGGCTTCCAGCTCGCGATGGCCGTCTTCGCGATGGTGATCGTCGGCGGCTCGGCCAACCTGGTCGGCTCCGTCGTCGCCGCGATCGCGCTGACGATGATCGAGCCGGTGCTGCGCCAGGTCGTCGGCCTGCAGAGCTCGGAGGCCGCACTGTGGCAGCTGGTCATCTACGGCGGCCTGCTCGTGCTCATGATGATCGTCCGCCCGCAGGGGCTCTTCGCCGAGCGCTTCCGCCACGTCGCCCCGCCGACCGGCGAGCGCGTGCAGGTGCTCGGCGAGCGGACCGCCCCGGTGGTCCGCGACCTCGACGCCCACCCGGTGGTGCTGAAGGCGGAGGGGCTGGGCAAGCGGTTCGGCGGCATCGTGGCCGCCAAGGACCTCGGCCTCGAGCTGCGCCGCGGCACCATCACCGCGCTGGTCGGTCCGAACGGCGCCGGCAAGACGACCGCGTTCAACCTGCTCACCGGCGCGGTCGTGCCCGACAGCGGCAGCGTGCTGCTCGACGGCGAGGAGCTGGTCGGTCGCCGACCCGACGAGATCGTCCGGGCCGGGCTGGTGCGGACCTACCAGGACGTCCGGCTGCTCAGCCGGCTCAGCTGCCTGGAGAACGTGATGCTGGCGGTCCCCGACCAGCACGGCGAGCACCTCGGCCGCCTGTTCGTGCCGGGCCGGGCGGTGTCGCGCGCCGACCACGCCGTCGCCGAGCAGGCGATGGAGTGGCTGGGCTTCGTCGGCATGGCCGACCACGCCGGCGTACCGGCCGACGCGCTGTCCTACGGCCAGAGCAAGCTGGTCTCGCTGTCCCGCGCGCTCGCCACCCGGGCGCCGGTGTTGCTGCTCGACGAGCCGGCCTCGGGCGTCGACAGCACCTGGGTCGAGACGATGCTGACGATGGTCGACGCGGTGCGCGCCGAGGGCCGCACGGTCTGCCTGGTGGAGCACAACCTCGACGTGGTGCGCGAGCTCGCCGACCACACCTACTTCATGGAGCTCGGCGAGATCACCGCGTCGGGCACGATCGCCGAGCTGACCAGCTCGGCCCGGCTGACGGAGGCGTACTTCGGTGCCCAGTGACGTTGCTGCTCTCCCCACCGCTCCCCTGCTCCGGGTGCGCGACCTGCACGCGGCGTACGGCCCCAAGCAGGTCCTGCACGGCGTCGACCTCGAGGTCGGCGCGGGCGAGATCGTCGCCCTGATGGGCCACAACGGGGCCGGCAAGACCACCACCATCCGCACCGTCCTCGGCGCGCTGCGCGCCCGGTCCGGGTCGGTCGAGCTAGACGGCCGGGCGGTCACCACCGATCCCGTACGCCGCATCGTCCGCTCCGGCGTCGCACTGATCCCCTCGGAGCGCTTCGTCTTCCCCGACCTCTCGATCCGCGACAACCTCCTCCTCGGCGCCGCCAACGCCCCCCGCGGCGCCGACTCCGCGGCCCGCCTCCAGGAGGTCGAGACCCTCTTCCCCCTCCTGGGCGAGCGCGCCACCCAGCACGCCGGCCTGCTCTCCGGCGGCCAGCAGCGGATGGTCAGCCTCGGCATCGCCCTGATGGCCCAACCCCGCCTGCTCCTGCTCGACGAGCCCTCCCTCGGCCTCGCGCCCTCCATCGTCGAGACGATCTTCGGCCGACTGCGCTCCCTCGCGGACACCGAGGGTCTCGGCATCCTGCTGCTCGAGCAGAACGTCAAGCAGGCCCTCCAGGTCGCCGACCGCGCCTACGTCATGCGGTCCGGCCGGGTCATCCTCGAGGAGTCGGCCGAGAAGATGCGGCTCCGCCCGGACTACTGGGACCTCTTCTAGGCGGCTGGCTCGCGGCCTTCCGCCGCGACTAGCTCCAATCCGAGTGCCGGGGTTGCTGTGAACGCCCACAAACCGTCATGAACGACCAGGTCTGGCGATGCGACCTCCCTGGGTATAGAGCGCGCGCCGCAGTCCGCTCGTTGCGACGAACCACGAGCGTCCCGCAGAAATGCTCCATCGGGCAGAGATGTGCTGGCTGTACTGCCCTGTCCCAGAACGGAAGATCCCGTGACAATCGGAGCCCCGGTGGTCTCCGCGCGCCATGCAGGTCGATAGCCACTCGTGGCCGGCCAAGTGCTCGCGATGGGGTGCGGCGCCGGCTCGAATAGCCTCGTGCCATACCTCCCATGTTCGCCATGAGATTGATCCCAGGCGCATGACCTCGAACTCGTCCTCGCAAAGCCGCAGGTACCGCTGCCGCTCCACCGGTCCCGCATGCGTCCCTGGCTGCTGAAGTGCGTCATCGCCGATCGCCCAATACCGCTTGATGAACTCGTGCTCGAAGGTTGCCCTCGCCTGCCTGCGGGAGAGGAGAAGTTGGACAACGGCCGCCAGAACACCAACCGCCGTGGCCGCTGCTGCGATCTCCGAGAGCACGTTGAGCATCGTCGCACGCTCAATGTGCTCAACTTCGGCGCTTTCAGCATCTTGCGCCCTCGGCGAGGCGGTGCGACGCGACGGACCGAAGATCGTCGCACCGGAATCGCAGCATGATCGGCGTCTTACCGCCGCCTTGCGGGAACGCAGCTCTTGGAGCCGGAACTCTAAGGACTGCGAACGTCGACGAGCCATCCGTTCCTGCCGACACTTGGCATGCTTCTTCTGTGGCCGACGACTACCGACCGGGCTATCCCCATGATCTTCGCGATCCGAGGTTGATGGCGCGCGAAGCGACCGGGCCCTACGGCGACTTTGAGGGCCGGGCTGCCCGAGTCGTCGCGCGGGCAACCGGGCTCATCACGACCATTCAGGATGACAACCGCTCGGCGCGTACACCCGACCTGAGGATTGAGGATGCCGATTCCATTGTGGGGATTGGCGAGATTGTCACGACAACCGACGGCTTACGGGCGGACCAGCTGCGGGCGTTTGCAGCTGGCAAGCTTCAGTTCGACTCGGAGGAACTTCGCGCCACTTGGTGGGTTACAGTCACGCCCCGCGCGAGGCGTGAAGATCTGGAGACGGTTCTCGTCCGAGCACTCAGGCGCCTCGAGGAGCGCGGCGACCACGTCCACGTGAATCGCGGAGTGGTCAACCCTCCGTCGTTTCCGGAGACCATCGCGCTCGAGTCGATCGGACTGACCGAGCTCCATTGCGATCCAACCCCTCGCGACGGACCAGGAAGGATCTACGGCCTGCCAGAAGGTATCGGAGGCCCCGCAGCAATCGACTGGGACGGATGCGCGGCGTGGATTGACGAGTTCCTTCACTCGGATCTCTGTCTCAGGAAACTCGAGAAGTTGACGGGCGCTCATGCCCCTCAAGGTCACCTCTACGTCGGAGTCACCGGGAACGACCCATGGCCGGTGCACCAAGCGCTCGACGACCGAGTAATCCAAGTCCCCCTGCCGCCACCCGACCTCCCTACCGGGTTGACTCACCTCTGGCTCGACAACGCCGAGTTCCCGAGCCGAGTCATCGCCTGGTGGCCGGACCGAGGTTGGTTCGACGTTCGCACTCGCTGGATGACCGAATAGGGCGACAGCAGCACCCAGGCGAACCAGATTTCGCGAGGGGGCACACTTCCGGATCGGTTGGGGTCTGCGCGTTTCGGAAGGCGCGTCTTAGCGCCGCCTGTCGCTGTCAAGGGCGGTGCAGTTCGCCTGTCTGATCGACCCACCACAGCTCGATGCCTGCTGCCGCAAGCGACCCGAGAGTCTCGGAGTGCAGGTCCCGGTAGCGCGGGAAGTTCGGAAGGGCGATCACGCTGCGCCAGGCTGGCTCCTTTCCGCGTAGTCGCATCGCAGCAAGAACGGCCTGTGAGTACCAATGGGCCGCTTGCGTGCTCGGACTGGTGCGCTTCTGCTCTCCGGCGCGGGCAGGGTCCGCGTATGTCCGGCTCGGAAAGCCTTTGACCTCGACACCAGCCGTCTCTCCATCCTTGGAGGCAATCACGTCGATGCCATGCTCTTTGGTCGCTGTATTGGCCACGGACAAGATGTGCCAGCCGTCGGCCGCCAGAGCGGTCACCAACAAGGCTTGCACGTTGGCTTCTGTGTGCCACTCAACTGTCGAGAGCGCCGGCGTCAGCGACGCGTCGTCGATAGGGGCCTCGTTGGATGCGACGCCGACCTCGTCCGCGTCAGAACCGCGAACGACCCGAGGAGGCAGTTGGCTTACCGCTTCCTGGCCAGTCGGACCTGAGCGCCAACTCTTAAGTTCGTCGGCAGTGGCTACCCGGAAGAGTCCGCGATCGATCCGTGTGAGAAACGGCTGCTTCTTCGAGAACTGTGACCGGTCACCAACGTTCCAACATGCTCCACGGATATGTGTTCGCACGGTTCGATCGTTGGCTTGCGAGGGCGCATGCCGTCGGAACCACGACAACACCTCTTGAGACGTGAAGGGGCCCGACTGCGTGGCGGCATACTCCCTCAGTCGGTCCCAAACCGTCAGCGACTCATCACTGCTCATGCGCCGAGACTTCCACAGGTCGGCGACGTCGAGGAGCCCGTTCCGACGGCCCGGCTCTTTCGGGCCCAATCGATCTCTGCTTCGATCTTCCTGGTCGCCCGACGCCGGATCGTGCGCCACAACAGACGTTCCAGTGCCAGACACGTGCCTGGCACTGCACTAGATCTGCGGCCTCGTCCGCACCTCGTCGATCACGCGCAGGAATGCCTCTCGCACTGGCTCCTGATCGAGCACGTCTGTGACCGGGATGCTTGGGTATTTGTTCAGGGCGTCGTTGGTGACATGAGCGACGTACGGCGCGATCGCGGGAATATCACGCAGCCCGTCGAGCATCTGCGAAGCGGTGGAGGGACCGAGGCCTGTCGCTCCGAACAGACCACCAACGCTGGCAGCGACGGTCGCGCCGTTTGGTCGAAGGTAGATCTGGAAGAGGCTGACCTTTGCCGGGCCGACCTGGTAGTACCAGGACATGCCCGGCGTTTGCCCTACGCCCCACCAGGGGTAGAGGCCACTCTCCTCGCCATGAGCCATCAGATCGGTCACGGCCGCCTTCGCGGGCACATCGAGTTCCGCGATGGCCGCGGCAAAAGACTCGGCGCTCCATTTGTGCCCATTTGTCGAGCTAGGCGAGCGTTTGGCGCTCGCGAGCGCTTCCCCGTAAAGCCTGGGCACCAGGATCTCCGTGCTGCCCTCCTTTAGATATTGCAGTTCCAGCGCAAGCACCGACACCTCCTGTCGGGTCATGACATTGAGCCACTCAATGATTCGCTTCAACTCACCAGTGATCTCGTCAACAACGATCACGAGAGTGAACTCCCCAGTGCGCAAGCTGGTCTCGATGCCGGTGCGAACCTGATCCGACTCAGTGGCACCAGTCTTCTCGGCGACATGGTCGAGCAAGGGACGGCCGGCACGAGCAGACCATGTAGCCGCAAATGCCTCGTAGTCCATCTGCCAGAGCCCACCTGCGTAGGCCAGAACCTGACCGACCACTTCCCTCCTGATCTCAGGATTGGCCCGCAGCTTGCATTCAACGACTGTCACGCCACCGTCAGCACCCACCCCGACGATGTCGACGGATCCAACCTCCGGAATCCAGAACTCGTCGACAGTCGCGAGATCCTTCCCGGTCAGCAGGTCCGGCGAGTCGGCGACGAGCTGTTGCAGTGCGGCTTCGTTTTCGTACGACGTCACCTCGGGCTCCCGCCACTTCGAGTCGTCACCGCGAACCAAGATCGGCGTGCCCATCCGGTATCCCCCACTAGTGAGTAGCCAATGCGACGACAGATGCGCCGCAGCCCCGATACTCGCCCTAGTACCACCCGCCTCGCAACGGTGGTCGCGTACCGCTCCGGCCACCGATCACGTCATCTGAACTGAGCGCTTGAACCAGGGCCCGATGACGCGTCACTCCGCCGCGTAACGGCAGCCGCGCCGTGTCGCGGCGCTACCGGCGCGTAGATCCTGGACCCGACTCGGCCTGATGCGGCTACCGTTTGTCGCCGGATGCTGCGAATCAAGGGAGACTCCGTGCCGCGTGCCTGGATGGTCCGAGCCGGACGGAATGGTGAGCGAGAGGTCACCGCCATCGTCGAGTCGCGCGCGATCGCCGGGTGGAGCGAGTTGCCCGACATCACGGATTGTCGCTCCCGCGGGCAGGTGAAGGAGGCGATTCGCGCTGCTTACGGGAGCCAGATTTCGGGAGCCGTACTAGGCAACTGGTCGGGGCAGCTGTGGCGATTTCGTGACGTGATGCAGGTTGGCGATCTCGTCGTCATGCCACTTAAGAAGACTGCCGATTCGATCGCAATCGGTATCGTCGACGGTCCCTACTTCTTCGCCGCCGACCAACCGGAGGGCATGAGGCACTCGCGTCCCGTTCGTTGGGTACGCCCCGAGGTGAGCAAGAGCGAACTCGGGTCAGATCTTCTTGCTTCTCTTGGGTCGCTTCTCACGATCTGTGAACTATCGCGCCGCAACGCGGCTGCGAGGTTGGCTGAAGTTTCAGAGGGTCGCGCCGACCCGGGGTGGATCACACAGGAGTCTGACCCGCTGCCCACGAGCCTGAACGATCTGGTGGAAGCCGTCCCACGCGTGATGACGATCCGGGAGCTCCTCAACTATTGGAACTTTCGCCGGCGGACGGCGCGCATCGTGGAGGAGGTTACGGACGACCTCGCTGAACTAGGTCTGCTCGCAGTGCCCTCCATCGCGGAGGGATGGATCGACGGGCACGTGGAGATTGTCGCGATGCCCGGTCAGTCCGATGAAGCCTCCGAGTCTTCGACCGTCCCAAGTGCAGCTGTGAACGCGGCAGAGGCCAGCGCCGAGGCAGTCAAGAGCGGGTCCGTCAGCTACTCCGTTAGCACCATGGACACCGCGCGCTGCGATGTTATGACCGTAAGGCTGGACGACTCTCTGTCGGTGACAGTCACCAAGATGGCTCTGCAGGACTTCTCCCAAGTCGCAGTCGTCGATGCTCAAGGTCGGCTCATTGGCGCAGCTACGTGGGAGTCGATAGCGCTCGCTTGGATGTCGGGCGAACCCGCCTTGGTACGCGACGCAATGCGGTCGGCGCCGTCGGCATCTCCCGAAGACGAACTGCTGCGCCAGGCTGAGGTGATCTATCAGCATGGCTTCGTCTTCGTGCGCGACCCGGGCGGCGTCGTTCAGGGCATCATCACAAGTGCGGATCTGAGCCGTCGCTTCGGGGACGATCATCGCCCAATCGTTCTGCTGGACGAGATCGAGCGTCGATTGGGCAACAGGATTAATAGTCGCTGCAGCGTCGACGAGATGAAGGCGGCAGGCGTCGCGATAAAGAGTTACGGTGCGACGTTCGGTAACTACGTGACAGCGCTGGGGAAGAGGCCTCTTTGGGACAAACTCGAATGGGGTGGACTCGGCCAAGTTGAGGTTCACGCGCAAATGGAGCGGGTCCGACTTATCCGCAATCAACTCATGCACTTCTCGCCCGACCCGATCACCAGCGAAGAGATCGATCTCCTGGAGAAGACGGCCCGGGTCCTTCGGTTGGTGACGTCCGACGCGGAGCTCTGAATACTCGGGGACGACAGCGGGTCTGCGTCATGCCGCCGCTGATGGACGTCGCCAAAGCGCACCCCTCATGCCGATCGGTACGAGTCGCGAACTGGGGCGCGCCAGCGCGAGGCTCCGACGGCTGTCTCCGGACGTCGCATCCTAGACCTCAAGAGTCTTCGGCCGCCTTTGTCGGACCCTATTCGTGCGGCTCTTCCAGAGTGTGGCCAAACGGTCCCGCCCACGCCGCGAACGTCCCCAACAACGCGACGATCTGCTCTTCGAGCATTTGGTCAGCGACGAGCCAGTTCGTTCCGTCCAGGAGGAGTTCCGGAATGCCGAGAATCGGATCGCGCCAGTCCAAAGCGGTTGGATCGACTGAGCCGAGCCCGTAGTGCACCAGGACGTTTCTTAGTGCGCGCGCTCCGTTTGTCCTAATCGGCTCAAACACTTCGCTGGAGAGAAGAGCCTCGAGCTCCTCGCGCATGGGGTCCGTCAGCGTGACGTCGCCGCTTGGTGCCAAAATTGCTCTTAGCGTCTCCACCATCTGCCAGACCCCGGCGAACCTGAACTTGAACGTTGCCGGGGCGAGTGAGTCCGAAACAGGGACCATCTCGCGAATCAACTTCAATGCAACTACATCACTCTGGAGGATCGCCAGCGCGATCGCTTCCCCCAACGGGACCGTCGGGAACATTGCGGCGTAGAGGTTCTCGTACCGTGCGTCCATGGAGACGACGACCTGAGAACACCAACCTCGGAAATAGTCGTCATCACTCCAATCCCCGCCTTCGGCGGCGGCGAGTCCGCTGAGGTAAGCCGCGAGTTCGCCGGCGCGCTCCGCTGTCTGCGCCTGATCAGATCGTGGATCGAGGCCAGCGTGAAAACTGATCGAGTGCGATGTACACAGGACCTGCTCGCCGTAGAACACCACAGAGGTGTCGTTGACCAGAAAGCCAAGCTCAGAGTGCCCACGGAAGAGCCATGGAACACGGTTGTTCTCCAGATACCAGGTCCGGTCGTGGGCCGCGCCATCGACGAACTCGGCAAGAAGTTTGAGTTGCGACTTCTTTGTGTCATTGAAGAGCTTGGTGCTGTGCCGCGACGCAGCGAGCGCTAGGTCGTGCGCCCAAGGTTCTGCAGTTTCCGTTGCTGTCACGACGCGCCGCGAGAAGTTGCGCACCTCGTAGGCGACGAGGGACAGATATTGAAGATGGGATAGCGCTAGCCAGGAGATCGTGTCATCCCGGTGCTGGTTCGCTACGACCGCATTCAGCACGGCCATTGAGAACCTGAGGTCCGACTCGATCAGACGGCGCGACCCTTCATCGCTCAGCGATGACGACACAACCGATTCTCCTCTCGCAGCCCCCCGTCGGATTCTTCGACTCAGGCACGATGGCGGCATCCCGGAGGTGGCTCGTTGGCGCATGAACACTCATAACCCCGCAGGGTCGACGATGCGATCGGCGCAGTCCCTACCCAGTGTGCATTGTGATCGGTGCCTCAATTCGCCGCGCGCGAGATGATGTGCGGTCTTTGCTCCGGATAGTCCGCGTCCGTTCCGCACGAGCTCGCTTCGGGCGGTCTGGCAGGGCGAACAGACGGTCAGACGCAACGGTGCGTTGGTGCATCTCGATCAACCTGTTGGCTGGCCAGGGCCCCAATCGTCGAACTCGGCGAGGAACTCCTCCGACATGCCCAGCTCCCTCCGAACAGCGATCGTGAAGATGCGAAGCTCCGCGCGCAGCTCCTTTACAACCGACTGCTGACCAAAACGACGCTGTCGCTTACGGTCTCGGCCCAATGCGACCTCGCGCTCGTTCCAAGCCGCCCGCATTACCCAACGTGCCGCTTCCTGAACCTCCACCGAGTTGCTCGTCAATAGGAGGCGCTCGTATTGGATTCGCAGGATTGCGTGGGACTCGACGAGCTTGTCGCGGAGCTCCGCGGACGCTTGATCTGGCTTGAGCAATCCAGAGGCGTATTCGCCCTGCTGAAGGACGAGGCCGGCAAGACTGGCTGATTCATCCCGCAGTCTGGCAAGTCGCTCATCATCGACCTTGGAACCGGCTAGGGCAAGGTCGTGGTATGCCTTGACTTTCGCCAGTTCGACGTCCTGGTTCGACTTCAGTTCCGCGAGTACGACTTCATGTTTCCGGCGGCTGCGCGCCTGCCACGTCGTCAACACAGCCGCGTTGATCAGGCTGACGATGGCCGCGATACAAGCGCTGACGACGATCCAAGGGAAAGGGTCAGGAACATTGGGTGCAGCTGCGAAGGTCACCGGCGCATTCTTCGGCTCGACGCCACCCTGTGCAAACCGTCTCGTGGCCGACACCTGTAATGGTGTCAGCCGACATGGCGACGCAACACGTGGCCACTTGATGCACTCGACACCCGTTCCCAACGGTTGAACCGAGCGCGATGGGTCGTGGCCTCTGGCTCACAGCGCTCGGTCGCGCCATTCCGCCGCG
Source organism: Nocardioides sp. Root1257 (assembly GCF_001425175.1). Taxonomy (GTDB): domain Bacteria; phylum Actinomycetota; class Actinomycetes; order Propionibacteriales; family Nocardioidaceae; genus Nocardioides. The sequence continues at coordinate 191,935 of NZ_LMDV01000009.1, forward strand.
TGGCGGCGCCTCGAGCACGAATACGACGGCCTGCCGACGCCTTCCCGGCCGCCTCGAACGGTGCGACGATCAGCCAGGAGGTCCGAGATGCCGCGCCAGATCATCACGACACCGAACGCACCGAGTTCGCCGCTGTTCAGCCAGGCGGTCCGGGCCGGCTCCCAGGTCTTCGTCTCGGGCACGACCGGCATCGATCCGAGCACGGGTCGGATGGCCGGTGACAGCATCCAGGCGCAGACCCGCCAGGCGTTGGCGAACTGCGAGGCGATCCTGCGGGAGGCCGGTGGCACGCTCGACGATGTCGTCGAGGTGGGGGTGCTGCTCACCGACCCGGACGACTTCGCGGGGATGAACGAGGAGTACGCGCGGTGGTTCCCGTCCGACCCACCGGCCCGCTACGCGGCCAAGCTGGGGGCGAACGTCCCGGGACTGCTCGTGTCGATCCGCATGACGGCGTGGGTCGACTGAAGGGCGGTCGGACTCCTAGCTCAGCAGGTGGTCGAGGGCGCGACCCATGACGGCGTCGCGCTCGGCGTCGGTGGACACCCCCTCCAGCCCGAAGCCGACGAGCAGCGAGCGCGGGGTGGCGATCGTGTTGCCGACCGGGAAGCCGGAGGCGTCGGTCTGGATGAAGTTGTTGGCGTTGGCGCCGCTGCCGGCGGGCGGGCCGGTGACCTGCCAGCCGCCGAGGTCGGTCTCGAACGACGTGGTGGTGCCGTCAGGGAGCGTGATGTCGTCGAGGAAGACGCCGATGCCCTGGGTGGACCAGTCGCTGGCGTACCCGATCGACACCTCGACGCTCTGCCCGGCGTACGCCGAGAGGTCGACGCTCCATTGCTGCCAGCCGCTCGAGTTGCCGCTCGCCGCGTTCCAGGCGCCGGTGGTGCCGGTCGGGTCGCACGCCGAGGGACCGTTCTGGGTCTGGTAGTGGTCCATCTGCGGGTGCAGGGTGCGCCAACCGCCGGAGTTCTCCCCCTTGCAGCTCTCGCCGGTCGCCTGCGTGGTGTGGCCGTTGGCGTCCGGCAGGGTCGTCCAGTCGTCACCGCCCGGGGTGCGCGCCTCGACGAACAGGTGGTCCCAGTCCGCCTCGGTGTCGTACGACGTCCAGAACGTCATCGACCCGCCACCGGCCGGGACGGCGATCTCCCGGGTGACCCGCTTGTAGGAGGCGTCGGCGATCTGCGAGTAGAGGTACTTGTCGCCGGTGTGCGGCACGAACGGCCCGCCGGGCTTGTCGTAGCGCGACGCCGGCCAGCTGTCGAACTGCGGGAACGTGTCGGTCGGCAGGATGCCGCTCGTCGAGATGAACGACGACCTGCGCAGCGTGTTGCCGGCGAAGACCGGGTCGTCGAGGCCCCATGACAGACCGGCGAAGGGGTCGGCGACCCCGACGGAGTCGAACGCCGTCCCGTCGTCAGCGAGCCCGTCGTTGGCCACGGCCAGGTAGCCGCCGAGGTAGTACTGCAGCACGTCGTTGGTCGTGTCGCCGCCGAAGAACGAGCCGTACGTCGGCAGGCAGCGCCGCGGGTCGATGTCGGCCGGCGCCGGGTTGCAGACGATCGTGCCCTGGGGGTCGTAGAGCTGGGCCCCCACGTTGGTCGTGTACTGCTGCCCGGCCGCGTCGCCGGCGAGCATCGCCTTGCCGCCCTCGTTGAGGTAGGAGCGGAGCTCGAGCAGCTCGTCGATCGCGAGTCGGTCGGCGTTGCCGCCGCCACGACCGGCGGTGCGGGTGACGAGGTCGTCGCCGGTCTCCCAGACCACGGCGTCGTAGTGGCTGAGCACGCCGAGGGCGTCGGGCGCGACCCGGCCGGCCGCGTCGATGTCGTAGAGGTCCGAGCCCTCGCCGTTGGCAGCGAGCGCATCGGTGTACGCCGCGGCGTGGTGCGGGCCGTCCGTCGGCTGCACCGGGGAGGCGCCCGTGTAGTCCTCGGCGGCGACCACCAGCACGTCGTTGCGGGACTCGGACACGGCGTCGTAGGTGAACGACTCGCTGCGCTTGCCGCGCGCCTCGAACCAGACCTTGACCTTGTCGCCCGGGTCGGTGCCGCGGACGACGCCGCGGACCTGGTGGTAGTAGACCGCCGCCGGGTCGTACGTCGACCCGCCGCGCCACTCGTGGGTGGAGGCCTGGCGGACCCGACCGTGGTTGATGCGGTACTTCAGCGTCACCTTGCCCAGGCTCCGCTTGGCGAGCACGGCGACCGGCTGCGGGTCGCCGTACGACTGGGTGAAGCTGAGCTGGACGCCCGGGTTGCCGCTCTTGTAGGGGTCCTCGCTGTCCAGGTAGAACGGCTTGGTCTCGATGCCGGTCACGGTCTTCGGGTCGTCGGGGTCGTCCGCCGACCGCGCGACCGAGTCGGCGAAGGGCAGGTTGCGCTCGAACTCCGCCTGCACCAGTGCGTCGTCGTCGGGGAAGACGAACCCGCAGCCGTCGCAGCCCTCGGACAGCTCCGGCGTCCACGCCAAGGTGCCCGTGCTCGCGTGCGCGTAGTCGGTGGTCTCGCCGTTGGTGACGTAGAGGACGTCGGAGCTCAGGCCCGGGTGGAAGTCGGCGATCGCCGGAGCGTCGAGGTTGCCGGACATCGCGTAGTAGATCGGGTCGTCCGCGGTCGGGGTGCCGGTCTGCCAACCCTCGGCGTAGAGCAGCCACTGCCCGGCCGAGTGGTAGTTGACCTGGAACGCGAACCGGATCCGGTCGAGCAGGCCGACCATCGCCCGGGTCTCCGGCTCCGACAGCGCCGCCGGGCCGCGGTAGGTCTCGCTGGACTGGATGGACGACGAGCCCTCCTCGTCGTAGCCCCAGTGGTTGGGGAAGTTGCGGTTGGGGTCGACGCCGTCGCCGACCTGGGTCTGCCCGTCGCCGTTGTTGTCGCGCAGGTTCTTCCGCCACAGCCGCTCGTGGTCGAACGTGTACTGGTAGCCGTCCGGGTTGGCGACCAGCACGAACCACAGCTCGGTGCTCTTCAGCAGCTTCCTGATCTGCTTGTCGTGCGCCCGCCACCCGTCGATGTAGTGGTTCATGAGGCGGCGGTTGACCTCGGTCGAGATCCACTCGCGCGCGTGCTGGGTCGAGCTGTAGAGGACGGCCGGGCGCTTGCCGTCCTTGGTCTTCTGGGCGTCCTCGGTCACCTTGACGGCCAGGATCTCGCGGCCCTGGCCGGTGTGGCCGATCACCTTCAGCTTCACGAGGCCGGGGTTCTTGCGCGCCGCGGCGTACAGCTGGTCGCGGATGCCGCCCGGCTCGTCGTACGAGCGCCAGACGTTGTAGCCACCGACCGCCTGCTTGGCGGCGAACTGGCGGACGGTCAGGCCGCCCTTGACCCGGGTCAGCCTGACGTCGAGGCCCTGCGCCTCGAGCTTGTCGGCCTGCGCCCCGTCGAGCACCACGCCCAGCTGCAGCCCGCCGGCGACCGGCTTCTGGTCGGTCACCTCCACGCCCAGGTCGGAGACGGCGGAGAGCTCGGCCGGCGTGGCCGTCACCGTGTAGGCGTCCAGCCGGTCGGGATCACGCCCCGGAGCCGCGGGTGCTGCGGTGGCGGCCGTGAGACCGACGCACAGGGCGGTGACGACCGCGAGGACCAGGGACCCGACGAACCAGCTGCGCATGTGCCGTACCTCCGAGGAAGGCCCCCCGGTTGTCTCGGAGTCTTGCAGCGGCTCCGCCCTCAGGCGTCCCCAATTTGGGGGGTGCCTCGGTCCCGGCCCGGTGTCAGGGCAGCCGGTAGGCGCGCCCGTCGGTCCAGTGGGTCTCGGGGATCCCGAGCGCGCGGAGCACGGTCGGCATGATGTCGACCGACCGCATCGCGTCCCGGGGCCGGGCGCCGGCCTTCACGCCCGGTCCGGAGAACACGATCGGGATCCGCTGCACGCTCTCCTGCGCGCCCCCGTGGTCGCCGGCCACCCCGTAGCTCGTGTTGTCGCGCAGCAGCCCGATCACGTCGGCGCCGTAGTCGGCCGCGGCGGTGTCCACGATCTCCTGCCCGTGCTGTCGCCACCAGCGCCACTCCGACGACGTCCACCGCGAGCGTGGCGCGTGGGAGACCAGCCGGTAGTGGTCGCCCGCCAGGACGTACGTCGCGCGCACCCCGGCGAGGGTCGACATCACCGCGGCGGCATCCTGCTTCGCCGACCAGGACCGGTCGACCAGCCAGGTGCGGATCGCCGAGTCCTGCATGCTCATCTCGACGTTGCCGGTCTCGTCGACGAGCCGCTGGATCTCGGGCTGTGGAGTCAGGTAGGTCTCGTCCGCGTCGGAGCCGTAGTACCAGTTCAGGTTGCCGCGACCGAGGCCGTCGACGCCGTAGAAGTGCTTGCTGGTCAGCTGGGCGTGGTCGGTGGTCAGCACGATCAGCGTGTCGTCGAGCAGCCCGTCGTCCTTCAGGCGCTGGACGACCCGGCCGACCTGCTCGTCCGCCGTCCGCGCCATCGCCGCCATGTGCACGCCCGGGTCGCCGCCGGCGTACGGCGGCCGGTCGTTCAGCCCACCCCACATGTGCCCGGCCTTGTCGATGCCGCCGTACGTCAGCAGCAGGCCGCTCCAGTCCTCGTGGTCCATCACCTGGAAGGCGGCGTCGGTCACCCAGACGTCACCGCCCTGGTGGGCCGGGTCCGTCCCGGGCACGTCGCGGTTGCCCTCGAGGGGATACATCCAGGCCGGCGAGGTGGTGCGGGTGCCGTAGTCGAGGTTGCGGTCGGCGTCGACGTAGAAGCGACCGCAGACGGGGCTGGAGATGTACGACGGCACCCCGACGCCGGCGGGGCCGCGCCAGGTGAGGTCGGTCGGCTCGTTGGGCACGTCGTCACAGTCGGCGTTGCGGCTGCCGAACGTGATCCGCATGTCGGCGCCCGGGCCGCCCATCGTGTTGACGGCGTAGTTCTTCTCGCCGATCGCCGCGACGACCTTCCCGGGATAGGCCGCGTGGAGGTAGTCGGCGAGCTTCGGGTAGCCGCCGGCGTTGATCAGCGTGTCGAACTGGGTGGCCGACATCGACCCGGTGACGTAGCGGCCGCCGACGGGCCCGAGCAGGCCCTGCGTGTCGCGGAACCACTCGTCCGACCAGCCCATGTGCTGGGGCAGCATCCCGCTGGTCATCACGTTGTGCGAGACCACGGTCTCCGACCCCATGTGCCCGAGGTAGGCGTCGGGGTACGACGCCCCGCTGCGCATCAGTCGCTTGACGTTCTTCATGTCGAAGGCGTCGATGAACTCCGGCCGGAGCTGGTCGAGCACGATCTGCACGACACGCGTCGGCCGGTCGGGACCGTGCCCGTGGCCGGGATGACCCGACCTCGAGGCATCCGCCGAACCTGCGCCCACCACCGGGAGCACGGCAGCCGCCAGCACCCCGATCGTGGCCGCGGCGAAGGTGGAGTACCGGATCCGACGGCTCATGACGCGCTCCCAGGGACTGGCGGCTCAGCCCCCACCCGCCTCGTCATCATCGAGGTGGGCGCGCTCCGCCCGCGTCCCCGAAGTTGGGGATGCGTCCCCGCCGTCCGCAGGTCAGCGGAAGGTGTGCACCATCTCGCCGATGCCGGCGACCCAGGTGCGCAGCGTCTCGCCGGGCTGCAGGAAGCGCTGCGGCGAGCGGCCGAGGCCGACGCCGTCGGGGGTGCCGGTGAAGACGACGTCGCCGGGCAACAGCGTGACGACCTCGGAGAGGGCCGCGATGCTGCGCGGGATCGAGTAGATCAGTTTGCTGGTGCGCCCGTCCTGGACGGTCTCGCCGTCGATCGAACAGCCGAGGGCGAGGTCGTCGCGGTCGTCGAGCTCGTCGGTGGTCACGAGCCAGGGCCCCATCGGGCTGAACTTCGGGTACGACTTGGCGAGGCCGAACTGCGGGGCCGGGCCGGCCATCTGCGAGATCCGCTCGGAGAGGTCCTGGCCGATCGTCACGCCGGCGACGTGGTCCCACGCCTCCTCGAGCGAGATGCGGTGCGCCGCGCGCCCGATGACGGCGACGACCTCGACCTCCCAGTCGGTATGGCCGCCGGGCGGCAGGTCGACCACCCCGCGGGGGCCGGTGATGCTGCTGGCGAACTTCGCGAAGACCGGCGGCAGCGTCGAGGGCACCTCGTAGCCGGTCTCGTGGGCGTGCTCCTCGTAGTTGAGGCCGATCGCGATCGCCTGGGCCGGGCGCGGCGAGGGAGCACCGAGCAGCTCGGGATCCAGTACGACGTCCGGCGCACCGCCGGCGGCGGTCGACGCCCAGGCGAGGAACTCGTCCCACCGCGGGTAGAGCGACTCGACCGCCGGGCCGAAGGCCCCGGCGCTGGCCCGCTCGACGTCGATCCCCTTGTCGTCGGCGACGACGATGACGGCACGGCCGTCGTGGTTGGCGATGCGCATCCGGGCTCCTAGACCACGCCGTCGACCAGGCCGGTGAGCAGCGTGGTGAAGGTCGTGGGGTGCTCGATCTGGGTCCAGTGGCCGCAGCGGCCGATCACGAAGAGGTTCGCGTTCGGCAGGTGGTCGGCGAAGTAGCGGCTGGCGGCCACCGGGATGATCCGGTCGTCGCGCCCGTGCACGACGAGGACGTCGTGGGAGATGCCGGCCAGCTCCTCGGGCGAGAAGAAGCGCCGGGCGCCGGCCGGGTCGAAGCTGGCGGCGTGCGAGCGCTGCACGTCGGCGCGCTCGACGTACGCCATCCGCTCCTTGACCACCCGGTCGATGACCGGACGCATCGGCTCGAGGTCGAAGACGAACTCGCCGAGCAGCGACTCCAGGCTCTCCGCCGACGGCGCGTCGTAGAACGTGCGCAGGTGCGCCAGACCGGGCGAGACCGGCATGTCCGGCGCTCCCCCGCTGCCCATGAGCAGGATCTTGCCGACCCGCTCCGGCGCCGCGAGGGCCATCAGCAGGGCGAGCTGGCCGCCCATCGAGTTGCCGACGAGGTGCACCCGGTCGAGGCCGAGCTCGTCGAGCAGGCCGAGCAGCGCCTCGGCGCGCAGCTCGTTGAAGGGGCCCATGCCGCGCGGCGGGTCGAGCGGGTGCGTCGAGTCGCCGAACCCGATCATGTCCGGCGCCAGGCAGTGGAAGCGCTGCCCGAGGTCCTCGATGATCCGCTCCCAGTTGGAGAGGCCGGTGGCGCCCGGGCCGGACCCGTGCAGGAAGAGCACGGTCTCGGCGGCCGGGTCGCCGCTCTCGTACAGACGGAACGCGAGGTCGCCGACAGCCACGTCGCTGGTGCGGATCACAGGTGCACCTCCACCGGGTTGTCGCTCCCGAGGTGCCGGCCGGCCCAGGCGCGGGCCAGCGGGTCGGCGTAGAGGAACGCGTGGCTGCTGGCGGAGACGACGTCCTGGTACTTCGCCTGCAGCGGGTGGTCGAGGAAGGCCGACCGGCCGCTCGACACCCGCATCAGCTCCTGCGCCGCATCGGTCGCGGCGTTCGCGGCCTTGGCGACGTCCCAGCGGTAGTAGGCGCGCTGCTCGCGCGAGGGCACCTGACGGGCCTCGGCGTACTCCATCAGCTCGACGGCGGTGCGGCGCACCTTGAGCCGCGCGGCGTCGAGCAGCCACTCGGCGTCGGCGAGGTGGCGCTGCACGACCCCCTCCTCGCGCAGCATCTGCCCGTAGTTCGTACGGCGGGTGCGGGTCTCGGCGACCCAGCAGTCCATGAAGCCCTGGGCGGCGCCGATCGCGCCGGCCGCGATGATCAGGTTGAACAGCCCCGCCCACGGCACCCGGTAGAGCGCACCGTCGTTGAGCTCCTGCCCGGGCAGCGGCGTGCCGAGACCGTGCGTGTAGAAGAGGTGGGACTGCCCGCGCCGCTCCGGCACGAACACCTCGTCGACGACGACGTCGTTGCTGCCCGTGCCGCGCAGCCCGGCGACGTCCCAGGTGCGCTCGACCCGGTAGTCGGCACGGTCCAGGATCACCGCCGTGAAGTCGGGGTGCTCGGTGCCGTTGATCTCGCGGGTGCCGGCGATGCCGCCGAGGAGCACGCCGTCGCACCACTCGATGCCGGACGAGAAGGACCAGCGGCCCGAGACCCGGTAGCCGCCGTCGACCTTCTCGATCCGGCCGGTCGGGGTGTACGACGACGCGATCGCCCGGTCCGGGGTGTCACCCCAGAGCTCGGCCTGCGTCTCCTCGGGGAAGAGCGCGATCTGCCACGGGTGCACGCCGACGACCGACGCCACCCACCCGGCCGAGGCGGAGTGCCGGCCGATCTCGATGATCGCGTCGGCGTACTCGACGACGCTCGTCTCCCCGCCGCCCCAGCGGGCCGGCTGGAGCGCGCGCAGCACGCCGGTGGACTGGAGGGCCTGCCAGGCCTCCTCGGTCAGGCGGCCGCGGGCGCCGCTCTCGGCGTCGCTGGCGGCGAGCACGGGCGCGGCGGCGCGCGCCTTCTCGGCAAGGGTCATCAGAGGAGCTCCCGTTCGGGATCGTTCGAGTGGGTCAGAGGTACGGCGGTCAGAGCCGGCCGTCGAGGAAGTCGCGCAGGATCGCCTGGAACCGCTCGGCCTGCTCGACCTGGGTCCAGTGCCCGCACCGGTTCATGACGTAGAGGTCGGCGGCGGGCAGGTGCTCGGCCAGGTAGTAGCTGGAGTCGATCGGCACGATCACGTCCTGGCGGCCGTGCACGACGAGGGTCGGTACGTCGATCCGCGCGAGGTCGTCGGGGGCGAAGGTGAGCATCTCCCCCTCGCCGAACATGCCGCGGTGCGCGGCCTCGATCTCGGGCCGGCCGACCAGCTCCATCCGACCGGCCGCGAAGTCCTCGATCCGGTCGCCGAAGGCCGCCTTGTCGTGGACGAACTGGGTGAGCAGCGCGGTCATCGCCTCGACGCTCGGGTCGTCGAAGAACGTCACCAGCTTGATCAGCTGCGGCGTCGGCGCGAGCCCGGGCATGCCACCCGAGCCCATCAGCACCATCCGCTCCACCAGGTCGGGCCGGAGCTGGCAGATGCGCAGCGAGTACATGCCGCCCATCGAGTTGCCCACGAGCGTCACCCGGGAGACGCCCATCGCGTCGAGCATCTGCAGCAGCGCGTCGATGCGCACCTCGGCGTTGGCCTTGAAGCCCTGCGGCTGGGGGTCCGGGTGGCTGGACTCCCCGAAGCCGAGGATGTCCGGCGCGATGCAGTGGAACCGGTCGCCCAGCCCGGCCATCACGCTCTCCCAGTTGGCTCGGGCGGTGACGCCCGGGCCGGAGCCGTGCAGGAAGAGCAGTGCCGGCTGGCCGGGCGCGCCCGACTCGAGCACCCGGAGGTGTCGGCCGCTCTCGATCGCGACGTCGGACTCGCGTACGGCGGCCCGCTGGTCGACCGAGTGCGCGACGGCGGTCACGCGGACGCCTCGTCGACCATGCGGAAGATTCCGGGAGGACCGTCCAGGTAGGCCTGGGAGCGGTGGTGGCCCCAGATGCTCGGCAGGTCGTGGGTGCCGGCGACCCAGGTGAGGTCGTCGACGGCGATGCCGCCGAAGCCGTACTCGATCTGCATGCTCGACGGCGTCTGCACGTAGATCGAGGTCATCAGGTCGTTGGTGTGCCGACCGAGCGACAGCAGGATCTCGCGCTCCGTGTCCTCGGTGAAGAGGTCGACGGCCGCGCCGAGGTCGTCCATGTTCTCGACCTCGATCATCAGGTGGTTGATGCCGGTCATGCCCGGGATCTCCGCGACCGCGAGCGAGTGGTGCCGGCCGTTGCAGTGGTAGAAGCGCAGGTTGAAGATGTCGCTGACCACGCGGTCAGAGAGCCGGAAGCCCAGCGTGTGCGCGTAGAACTCGTCGGCGGCCGCGAGGTCCGGGACGATCATCACGATGTGGCCCAGGCCGAGGTCACCGGTCACGAAGCCGCTCATCTTGCGGGCAGGCCAGAAGGAGTTGGGCAGGGAGTACTGGCCCCACACCAGCTCGTGCCGGTTGCCCCACGGGTCCTCGATCCAGTAGAGCTCGGCGACCTGGCGCTCCTTGAGCTCCTCCGGCGTGCCCTCGTGGACCTCCAGACCCTTGCCGCGCAGCTCGGCGACGTACGCGCGCAGCTCGGTCTCGTTGTGGCAGGCCCAGCCGGCGTAGCGGAACTCGTCCTGCTCGGCCGGGTGCACGGCGATCCGGTAGCCCTTGTCGTCGACGCGCAGGCGTACGGCGCCGTCGGGGCCGTCCTCGGCGAGCTGGGTGCCGAGCAGCCGAGTCCCGTAGTCGCGCCACTGCTGGTAGTTCGGGGACGCGATCCCCAGGTAGGCGAGTTGAGTGATCACAGCATGACCTCCGGTGCGGACGAGTCGAGAAGGGCGGCGCCGTAGTACTGGCCCACGGCGTCGGAGACGAGGAACGCGTGGCCGAGCTCGGCCGTGACGTCCTGGTAGGTGCGGTGCAGCGGGTGACTGGTGAAGACCGTGCGACCGCTGGCCACCCGCATCAGGTCGTTGATCGCGAAGCCCACCTGCTGGCAGCCGCGGGTGATGCCCCACCGGAGCCGGGCGCGCTCGCGCTTGTCGAGGCGTACGCCGGCCTCGGCCGCCTCGCTGATTGTGTCGATCGCGTCGTACATCTTGGCGACGGCGGCGTCGTGCACCCACTCGGCCTCGGCCAGGTGCATCTGCATCAGGGCGTCGTCCTTGACCATGCCGCCCCAGTTGGCGCGGCGGGTGCTGGTCTCGGCGGTCCAGTCGTCGAGGAACTTGCGGCCCAGCCCGAGCATCGGCGCGACCAGCACCAGGTTGAACATCACCGCCCAGGGGAGCTGGTAGAGCGGGTTCGGGTTCAGCGCGACGCCGGGCGCCGGGCGCTCCGCGTTGTACTCGTAGAGCGGGCTGGACAGGAAGCGGCGGGCGGGGAGGAAGGCGTCGTCGACGACGATGTCCTTGCTGCCCGTGCCCCGGCTGCCCGCGACGTGCCAGGTGTCGTCGATGACGTACTGGTCGCGCAGCAGCAGCGCGGAGCCGAAGTTGGGCACCTCAACGCCCGGGGCGACCTCGACGGTGCCCGCGAAGCCACCCAGGATCACGCCCTGGCAGTGGTCGCTGCCCGACGAGAAGGACCAGCGACCGCTGACCCGGTAGCCGCCGTCGACCGGCACGATCTTGCCGGTCGGCGCGTACGACGAGGAGGGCAGGAAGGTCGGGTCCTCGCCCCACACCTCCTGCTGGGTCTCCTCGTCGTAGAGGGCGACCTGCCAGGGGTGCGAGCCGACGACGCCGGCGACCCAACCGGCGGACGGGGCGATCCGGCCGAGCTCGTAGACCGAGGTCAGGTGCTCGCGCAGACCGAGCTCGCCACCGCCGAAGCGCTTCGGCTGCAGGCCGCGCAGCAGCCCGCTCTCGAGCATGTGCTTCCAGGTCTGGTCGGACAGCCGGCGCAGCTCGGCCGACTCCTCCTCGCCGGCCCGGAGCTCGGGCTCCAGACGCCGGATCTCGTCGAGGACTGTCATGCGGAACGCCTCTCCATCGAAGACACGAGGTGACCGTCGTCTCTGTAACGATCACTACAGGTAACGGCACCGTAACTCTGTAGCGATCGTTCTGGCAAGGGGTTGCGGCAGCGACTTTCGGATGTCATGGTTCGTCTGTAGTGATCACTACACGGAATCCCGGAGACCAGGACGGAGCAGGCATGACGAGCACCTCCCGCGGCCCGATCCCGCACCTCGCCGACCTGGTCGGCGTCGGGCCGGCGCCGAGCGTCCACGAGCGGCGACTGGCACTGCGCGCCGCGCTCGCGGCGAGCACCGCCGGCGGCTCGCCCCTGGTGCTGCCGGGCGTGACCGACGCGCTCGGCGCGCGGCTCGTGGAGACCACCGGGTTCGCCGCGGCGTACGCCACCGGTGCAGGCCTCGCCAACGCGCAGTACGGCGTCCCCGACCTCGGCCTGGTCTCGCTCGGCGAGGTCGTCGACCACGTCGGCCGACTCTCCGAGGCCACCCGGCTGCCGCTCGTCGTCGACGCCGACACCGGGTACGGCGGCCCGCTCACCGCCATGCGCGCCACCCGCCAGCTCGAGCGCGCCGGCGCCGCCGCGCTGCAGCTCGAGGACCAGGAGATGCCCAAGCGCTGCGGGCACTTCGACGCGCACACCCTGATCCCGGTCGGCCACATGCAGGCCAAGATCGCCGCGGTGCTCGACGCCCGCGACGACGACGCCACCGTGCTCGTCGCGCGCACCGACGCCCGCAGCGCCGAGGGCCTCGACCGCGCCATCGAGCGCGCCCACGCCTACGTGGCCGCCGGCGCCGACGCGATCTTCGTCGAGGCACCCCGCACGGTCGACGAGCTGGCCCGCGTGGGACAGGAGCTCGCCGGTGTGCCGCTCGTCGTCAACGTCGTCGAGGGCGGCAAGACGCCCCAGCTGTCGCTGCAGGAGTACGCCGACCTCGGCTTCGGCGTCGTGCTCTACGCCAACTACCTGATGCGCTCGATGATGGCCGCCGGCCGCGACGCCCTGCGGCACCTGGCCGACACCGGCGAGACCGCGACCCGCGCCGACCGGATGGCCACCTGGGAGGACCGGCAGGCGCTCTTCGGGCTGCCGGCCTTCAGCGCCGCCGAGGCCCACCTCGACCAGCCCTGGGGCGAGCGGTGACGGCCGGCCTGCCGGTCGAGCACGAGCTGCCCGACCGCGTCGGTGTCCTCGTGCTCGGCAGCGGCCTGGCTGGCTGCGCCGCGCTGCTCGCGGCCGCCGAGGCGGGGCAGTACGCCGTCATGCTCGAGAAGACCGGCGACATCGGGGGCAGCACGGTCCGCTCCGCCGGGCTCTCCGCCTTCGCCGGCACGCGGGAGCAGCTCGCGCAGGGCATCGGCGACTCGGTCGAGCTGCTCAAGAAGGACCTGATGGAGACCGGGCGGCACGTCTGCGACGAGGCCCTGGTCGACCTCTACTGCGCCCACCAGCTCGAGACCTACGAGTGGCTCACCGGCCACGGGGTCGAGTACGGCGAGGTGCACGCCGCCTCCGGCCAGTCGGTCCCGCGGTCCCACCCGACCGACACCACCGGCATGCTCGTGCGACTGCTCCAGGCGGCCGGGAGGCTCGGCGCCCGGCTCCTGCTCGACACCGCGGCCGAGCGGCTGGTCCGCGACGACGGCCGGGTCGTCGGGGTCGACGTACGCACCGCGGGTGGCACCCACCGGATCCTCGCCGACGCGGTCGTCCTCGCGACCGGCGGCTTCGCCCGCAGCCCCGAGCTGCTCGACCGCTTCGCCCCGCAGATGCGGCACGCGCTCATCGCCGGCGGCGACGGCTGCACCGGCGACGGGCTGCTCATGGGCTGGCAGCTCGGCGCCGGTGTCGTGGACACGCCGTACGTGAAGGGGACCTACGGGATCTTCCACGAGCCGCACCCGGACGAGGACGGCACCGGCATCCTCGCCGTCTACAAGGGCGCGATCGCGGTCAACCGCGACGGGCGCCGCTTCGTCGACGAGTCCCTGCCTTACAAGGAGATCGGCGACGCGGCGCTCGCCCAGCCCGGTGTCACGACCTGGCAGGTCTTCGACGCGCAGGTGATGGCGCAGAGCAACGACGAGGTGCCGATCTACGAGTTCGCCGGTCGCTCTCGCGCCGGGATGCTGCTGGAGGCCGACTCCGTCGACGAGCTCGAGCAGCGGATCGGCCTGCCGGCCGGCGCCCTGGTCGCCACGGTCCACGACTACAACGGCCGCATCGCTGCAGGCGAGCCCGACGACCTCGGTCGCGCGCACCTCTCCGGTGGCGTCGGCCGGCCGTTCCCCCTCGAGCAGCCGCCGTTCTACGCCCACCCGTCCGGCACGGTCGTGCTCGCGACGTACTGCGGCCTCACCGTCGACACCCGGCTCCGCGTGCTCGACGTGTACGGCGAGCCGATCGAGCGGCTCTACGCCGCCGGCGAGGTGATCGGCGGCTTCCACGGCGGCGGCTACATGACCGGCACCTCGATCGGGAAGTCCGGCATCTTCGGCCGCCTGGCCGGCACCCACGCGGCCGCGGAGGAGAGTGAGCTCGAGTGGTGAGTCCCTTCGACCTGGACGGCCAGGTCGCGCTGGTGATCGGCGCGGCTCCCGGCGGCCTCGGTGCGCGCGCCGCGTCGGCGCTCGCGGACCACGGCGCGACGGTCGTGACGGCCGACCTCGCCGACGCCGAGCGCACCGTCGACGTCACGGACGAGTCGTCCGTCGCGGACCTGGTCGCCGGCGTGGTCGCCGAGCACGGCCGGCTCGACGTCGTCGTGAACGCCGCCGGCGTGATGCTGCGCAAGGCGTACGACGAGACCTCGGTCGAGGAGTTCGAGCACGTCGTCCGGGTCAACCTCACCGGCACCTGGATCGTCGCGCGCGAGGCGGGTCGCGTGATGGCGGCCCAGGGCCACGGACGCATCGTCAACCTGACCACGGTGTACGCCGAGCGCGTCGGGCCGGTGCCGGAGTCGGCGTACTACGCCTCCAAGGCCGGCGTCGTGAACGTGACCCGGGCGCTCGCCGCCGAGCTCGGTCCGCGCGGCGTCACCGTCAACTGCCTGGCGCCGGGCGTCTTCTACCCGACCAAGATGACCGCCGCGCTCGGCGCGGCACCCGAGCGGCTCGAGTGGTTCGCGAACCGGACCATGCTCGGCCGCCTCGGCGACCCCGACCGCGACTTCGCCGGTCCCCTGCTCCTGCTGGCCTCGCCGGCCTCGTCGTACGTCACCGGTCAGGTGCTGTACGTCGACGGCGGCTGGTCGGCCTGGTGACACCCGACCTCCCACAGACGAAGGAATCCCATGACTGACCCCCGCAAGGCCCTGCTGCTCCTCGACTACCAGGTCGCGCTGTGCGAGGAGGGCCCGCACCTGCGGATGCCCCCGCTCGCGGCCCAGGTCGCCGAGCGCGACGTGATCGCGACCGCCGAGCGCGTGCTCGGCGCGGCCCGGGGCGCCGGCTGGCTCGTCGTGCACGTCCGCCTCGCGTTCGACCCGACGTACGTCCTGCGCACCAACCGCCTGGCGCGCTTCGACGCCTATCCCGACCAGCGGGCGATGCTCGCCGACTCGCCCGAGGCGCAGATCGTCAAGGCGCTCGCGCCGATCGACGGCGAGCCGGTCGTCGACAAGGGCTGCGTCGACCCGTTCGTCGGCACGCCGCTCCTGCAGGTGCTCGCCGCGGAGGGCATCGGCGAGGTCGTCCTGGGCGGCGTCGCGACCAACCTCGTCGTCGAGTCGGCGGCGCGGCACGCGAGCGACGCCGGCCTCCAGGTCACGGTCGTCGAGGACATGTGCGCGTCGTTCCGGCCCGACTTCCACGACTTCTCGGTGCAGAGCATGCTGCCGCTCTTCGGCACCGTCACGACGGCCGACGAGCTGCTCGGGTCCCTGGCGTGAGCGCCCTCGTGGAGCAGTACGACGTCGTCGTGGTCGGCGGTGGCGTCGCCGGCCTGTCCGCGGCCTGCGCGGCGGCCGAGGCCGGCGCACGGGTGGTGCTGCTGGAGCGCTCGGTCGAGGCCGAGACCGGCGGCAACACCCGCTACACCGAGGCGTTCCTGCGGATGGCCTCCCTCGACGAGACCGCCGACGGCCTCGAGGACGCCCTCGTCGACGACTTCATGGGACACCCCGACCCGAGCGTCGTGCGCGACGCCGCGCTCCCGCCCGAGCGTCGCTCCGCGCTCTACCGAGCCCACCACCAGGTCGACCCCGACTACGTCGCGACGTTCGCGACGGAGGCTCCGGGCACGCTCGCCTGGATGGGCACCCACGGGCTGCGCTTCGAGTTCCTGCCCACGCCGTTCCTGACCACCTCGACGACCCGGATGGCGCCGGTCGGCGGCGGCCTGGCGATCGTGGAGACGATGGGCAAGGCGGCCCGCGGCCTCGGCGTCGAGATCCGCTTCGAGACCACCGCCCGGCGGCTGGTCGCCGACGCCGAGGCGGTGCGCGGCGTGCTCGCGCACACCCCGAGCGGACCGGTCGAGCTGCGCGGCCGGGTGGTCCTCGCCTCCGGTGGCTACCAGGGCAACGCCGAGATGATGGCCCGCTACCACGGGGACCGCGCGATGACCGCGCGTCCGGTGGCTCGCGGCGGCAACTTCAACAAGGGCGAGGGCATCGAGATGGCGCTCGCCCTCGGCGCTGCGACCGCCGGCAACTTCTCGCTCTTCCACGCCGAGCCCGTCGACCCCCGGTCGGGCGAGCCGGAGGCGGCGATCTTCTGCTTCCCGTACGGCGTCCTGGTCAACAGCGAGGGCCGCCGGTTCGTCGACGAGGCGCGCGGCCCGGTCGACGCCTGGTACGAGCGGACCACCCGCGACATCCAGGCCCAGACCGAGGGCGTCGCCTGGGTCGTGCTCGACCAGCAGTCGCTGGCGGTGCCCAACATCCGCTCCGGCGTCCGCACCGACCAGCCCCCGGTCACCGCCGCCACGATCGGCGCCCTCGCCGACCGCCTGGGCATCCCGGCCGACGCGCTCGAGGACACGGTCGCGACGTACAACGCGGCCTGCCCCGCCGGGGACTTCGACCACACCGCGCCCGACGGCCTCGCGACCACCGCGCTCACCCCGCCCAAGTCGAACTGGTCGCGCCCGCTCGTCGAGGGCCCGTTCGAGGCCTACCCGATCATGGCGGCCAACGTCTTCACCTTCGGCGGCCTCAAGACCACGGCCGACGCCGAGGTCGTCGACCGCGACGGCCGGGCGATCCCGGGCCTGTACGCCGCCGGCGAGATGACCGGCCTCTACTACTCGAACTACACCGGCTCGACGTCCGTCCTCCGCGGGGCGACGTTCGGCCGGATCGCGGGGACCCTGGCGGCGCGGGCATGAGGATCTGGCACCAGAGCTTCACGGTCCTCGACGACGTCCCGCACTACCGCGACGCGCTGGCCCGGCACCTCACCTCGCAGGCCGCGCCCGGCACCACGATCGACCTGCACGGGATGCGGCCGGGCACCTATCCGTCCGCCTACCCCGGCACCCACATCGGCCACGTCTACCTGGCCGGGCTGCACAAGGAGCAGTTCGTCGGTGCCGCCCTGCGCGCCCAGGACGAGGGCTACGACGCGTTCCTGATCGCGACGATCCCGGACACGGCGTACGAGGAGGTCCGCTCGCTGGTCGACATCCCCGTCGTCGCGTTCGGCCAGACCTCGGTGCTGATGGCCTCGATGCTCGGCGACCGCGTCGGCATCGTGAACTTCATCGAGGCGCTCGAGCCCCAGCTGCGCCGCAACCTGCGCAACTACCGGCTCGACGAGCTGGTCGGCCCGATCGTGCAGGTCGAGGCCGGCTTCACCGACGTGATGGCGGCGTACGCCGACCCGGCGCCACTGCTCGCGGCCTTCGAGGCCGCCGCACGCCGCGCGATCGCCGACGGCGCCAACGTCATCGTGCCGGGCGAGGGACCGCTCAACGTCTTCCTCGCCGACCAGGGCCTCACCCGCGTCGACGACGTGCCGGTGCTCGACTCCCTCGGCACCTGCGTCCGCGTCGCCGAGCTCCGCGCCGCGGCGGGCCAGCGCCCGTCGCGGCGCGGCTTCCACCACTCCCAGCCGGAGCGCGGCCTCGTCGACGCGGCCCGCGCCTTCTACGGGCTGGTGGACTGAGTGGAGACCCTCGAGGTGGACGTCGCCGTCGTCGGCGCCGGCGCGTGCGGCGTGATGACCGCGCTGCGCGCCTCCCGCGACCCCGACCTCGTGGTCGGCGTCTTCGAGAAGAGCCTGCGCGAGGGCTGCAACGCCGAGATCTCCAGCGGCAGCCTGGCCGCGGGCGGCACCCGCTTCCAGCGCGCGGCCGGCATCGACGACTCCCCGGAGCGCCACGCAGCCGACATCCTGGCGGCCAGCGGCGACCTCGCCCAGGCCGACGTCGTGCAGGCGCTCTGCGCCGCCGCCCCGGCGTACGTCGAGTGGATCGCCGACGAGCTCGGCTACCCCGTCGAGATCGGCACCGACCTGCCGCGGGCCGGCATGTCCGTGCCCCGCCTGCACAGCGACGCCGGGCGCCTCGGCGGCCGCCGCCTGATGCGCCACCTGCGCGAGGCGCTCGGCACCCGGTCCAACGTCGCGCTCGTCGACGAGGCGCCCGCGATCGGGCTGGTCGACGGCGGCGTGGTCGTGGAGCAGAACGGCGCACCGCTGGAGGTCCGGGCCGCGACGGTCGTGCTCGCCCTCGACGGCTTCGCCGCCAACCCCGCCCTGATGAAGGAGCACTGCTCGGACCTCGGCGACCCGTTCTACGGCGGTGTCACCACGAGCACCGGCGACGCGCTCCCGTGGCTGGTCGACCTCGGCGCCGAGCTGCGCAACCTGGGCTCGTGCCTGCGCTCCGGGCTCGTCGTGGTCGGCCACGGCACGCGGGTCAGCCCGTCGCTGCCGTTCCTCGGGACGGTCCTGCTCGACCTCGACGGCCGCCGGTTCGTCGACGAGCAGGCGCACGGCTACTCCGGCCTGGCCGCCGTCCTCCAGCAGCTGCCCGGCCAGCGCGCCGCGATGGTGTGGGACGCCGAGGCCCACGAGGCCGTGCGCGAGACCGAGATCATGCGGGAGACCGTCCGCGGCGGCGGCTTCCAGACGTACGCCGACCGCACCGCCCTCGCGGCGGCCCTCGGCGCCGACCCCGACCTCGAGCCGCTGCCCGGCAGACGCCGGCTCGCCGCGCCGTACCACCTCGCGTGGGTGACGCACGGCGTGCTCGCCACCCAGGGCGGCGTCGTCGTCGACCCCCTCGGCCGCGTCCTGCGCACCGACGGGTCCGTGATCCCCGGCCTGCGGGCGGGCGGCGGCACGGCCGTCGGGCTCGCCGGGCCCGACTCGAAGGGCTACGTCTCCGGCAACGGGCTGCTCTCGGCGTTCGGCATGGGCTGGATCATCGGCAACGACCTGGCGGGGGCGAGCGCGTGAGCGCCGTCGACCGGGCGGTCGCCCGGCTCCAGGAGGCGGAGGCGACCGGCGTGCCGTGCGCGCCGGTGCGCGACCTGGTCGGCGTCGACGTCGACCTCGCGTACGCCGTCCAGCAGCGGCTCATCGCCGACCGCGTTGCCGCCGGGTCGCGGGTGATCGGCCGCAAGATCGGGCTGACTTCGGCGGCGGTGCAGCGCCAGCTCGGCGTCGACCGACCCGACTTCGGCGTGCTCCTCGACGACATGGACGTCAGCGCCCTCGCCGAGGTCCCGAGCGCCCGGCTGCTGCAGCCGAAGGCCGAGGCGGAGCTGGCGTTCGTGCTCGGCGACGACCTCGCTCCGACCCACGTGGCCGCGGCCCTGGAGATCGTCGACAGCCGCATCCGCGGCTGGGACATCACGCTGGCGGACACCGTCGCCGACAACGCGTCGAGCGGCCTCTTCGTCGTCGGCGAGCTGGTCCCGATCGGCGCCGTCGTGCCGCGCGAGGTGACGATGCGGCTCTACGCGGACGGGGAGCTCGTCTCGCAGGGCAGCGGCGCGGACTGCCTCGGCGACCCGCTGGTCGCGCTCGACTGGCTCGCCCGCACCGCGGCCGCGTTCGGCAACCCGCTGCGGCCCGGTCAGGTCGTGCTGTCCGGCGCCCTCGGCCCGATGGTGCCGACACCGCCGGGCACCCGCATCCACGCCGAGATCGACGGGGTCGGCAGCGTCGACGCCCACTTCAGCAAGGAGACGAGATGAAGACCAAGGTCGCGATCATCGGGTCCGGCAACATCGGGACCGACCTGATGATCAAGGTGCTGCGCACCTCGAAGCACCTGGAGATGGGCGCGATGGTCGGGATCGACCCGGCCTCGGACGGCCTGGCCCGGGCGGCCCGGCTCGGGGTGCCGACCACGGCCGAGGGAGTCGACGGCCTGGTCGCGCTCCCCGGCTTCGACGAGATCGACATCGTCTTCGACGCCACGAGTGCGAAGGCCCACGAGCACCACGCGGCCCGGCTCACGCCGTACGGCAAGCGGCTGGTCGACCTGACCCCGGCGGCGCTCGGCCCGTACGTCGTGCCCGCGGTCAACCTCGACGACCACCTCGACGCGGTCGACGTCAACATGGTGACCTGCGGGGGGCAGGCCACCATCCCGGTCGTCGCCGCGATCGCCCGGGTGGTGCCGGTGCCCTACGCCGAGATCGTCACCTCGATCGCGTCGAAGTCGGCCGGACCGGGCACCCGCGCCAACATCGACGAGTTCACCGAGACCACCTCCGCCGCGATCGTCAGCGTCGGTGGAGCCGCCGCCGGCAAGGCGATCATCGTGCTCAACCCGGCCGAGCCGCCGCTGATCATGCGGGACACCGTGCTGTGCCTCGTCGACGCACCGGACGCGTCGATGCACGACGAGGTCCGGGCGAGCATCGAGAAGATGGTCGCCGACGTGGCGGCGTACGTGCCGGGCTACCGGCTCAAGCAGCAGGTGCAGATCACCGCGATCCCGCCGGACCAGCCGGTGCACACGCTCGCCGGCCCGACCGCGCGGCCGACCCACCAGGTCTCGGTCTTCCTCGAGGTCGAGGGCGCCGCGCACTACCTCCCGGCGTACGCCGGCAACCTCGACATCATGACCTCCGCCGCCCTCCAGGTGGCCGAACGCATCGCTGCCAGGAGCGCCGACTCGTGACCAAGATCTTCGTCCAGGACGTCACCCTCCGCGACGGCATGCACGCCGTGCGCCACCGCATCCAGCCCGACGACGTACGTCGCATCGTGGCCGCGCTCGACGCGGCCGGCGTCGACGCCATCGAGGTCGCCCACGGCGACGGGCTCGCCGGCTCCTCGCTGAACTACGGTCCCGGGTCGCACACGGACTGGGAGTGGATCGAGGCGGCGGCGTCCGTGATCGACCGGGCCCGGCTCACCACCCTGCTGCTCCCGGGCGTCGGCACCATCCACGAGCTGAGGACGGCGTGGGACCTCGGCGTCCGCTCGGTCCGGGTCGCGACCCACTGCACCGAGGCCGACATCTCCGCCCAGCACATCGCGGCCGCGCGCGAGATCGGCATGGACGTCTCGGGCTTCCTGATGCTCTCCCACATGGCCCCGCCCGAGGAGCTCGCCCGCCAGGCGGCCCTGATGGCGTCGTACGGCGCGCACTGCGTCTACGTCACCGACTCGGGCGGCCGGCTGACCATGAACGACGTGCGCGACCGGGTGCTCGCCTACCGCGACGTGCTCGGGCCGGACACCGAGATCGGCATCCACGCCCACGAGAACCTCTCGCTGTCGGTCGCCAACTCCGTGGTCGGCGTCGAGCACGGCGTCACTCGCGTCGACGCGTCCCTAGCCGGTCACGGGGCCGGCGCGGGCAACTGCCCGCTCGAGGCGTTCGTGGCCGTGGCCGACCTGTCCGGCTTCGAGCACGGGTGCGACCTCTTCGCCCTGCAGGACGCCGCCGACGACCTCGTCCGCCCGCTCCAGGACCGACCGGTCCGCGTCGACCGCGAGACCCTGACCCTGGGCTACGCCGGCGTCTACTCGTCGTTCCTGCGGCACGCCGAGATCGCCGCGGCCCGCTACGACGTCGACGTCCGCGACATCCTGATGGAGTGCGGCAGCCGCCGCCTGGTCGGCGGCCAGGAGGACATGATCGTCGACATCGCGCTCGACCTGGCGGGCTGAGCCGCCGCGGGTCGTCGTACCGTCAGCGGTATGCCTGCGTCCCGCCTGCTGCCCTCCGACGAAGCCGTCGACCTGATCGCGCTGGTCCGCGACCTCGCGACCCGTGAGCTCGCGCCGCTGGTCGCCCGCGCCGAGCGCGAGGAGGAGTTCCCGCGCGAGGTGTTCCGGATGCTCGGCCGGGCCGGTCTCCTGGGCCTGCCCTACGCCGAGGAGTACGGCGGCGGCGGGCTTCCCTACGAGGTCTACCTGCAGGTGCTCGAGGAGATCGGCTCGGTCTGGTCGAGCGTCGGGGTCGGCGTCTCGGTGCACGCGCTGAGCTGCTTCGGCCTGGTCACGGCGGGCACCGAGGAGCAGAAGCAGCGGTGGCTGCCGGACATGCTCTCCGGCGAGCTGCTCGGCGCCTACTGCCTCTCCGAGCCGCATGCCGGCTCCGACCCGGCCGCGATGACGACCCGCGCCCGTCTCGACGGCGACGAGTACGTCATCACCGGCGCGAAGGCGTGGACCACGCACGGCGGGCACGCCGACTACTACAAGGTGATGGCCCGCACCGGCGACGGCCGCAACGACATCTCCAGCTTCCTGGTGCCGGCCGACGTCGACGGCCTGGTCGCCGACCCGCCCGAGCAGAAGATGGGCCTGACCGGCTCCGCGACCGCGACGATGCGCTTCGACGGCGTACGCATCCCGGTCGAGCGTCGGCTCGGCGAGGAGGGCCAGGGCCTCAAGATCGCCCTCGCCGGCCTGGACGCCGGCCGCCTCGGGATCGCCGCCGTCGCCACCGGGCTCGCCCAGGGCGCCCTCGACCAGGCGGTCGCCTACGCGAAGAGCCGCGAGACCTTCGGGCAGCCGATCATCGACCACCAGGGGCTGGCCTTCGTGCTGGCCGACATGGAGGCCGCGATCCAGAGCGCGCGGGCGACGATGCTGCACGCGGCCCGGCTCAAGGACCAGGGCCTGCCGTACGGCCGCGAGGCCTCGGTCGCCAAGTTGGTCGCCACCGACAACGCGATGAAGGTGACCACGGACGCCGTCCAGGTGCTCGGTGGCTACGGCTACACCCGCGACTTCCCGGTCGAGCGCTACATGCGCGAGGCCAAGGTGATGCAGATCTTCGAGGGCACCAACCAGATCCAGCGGCTCGTGATCGGGCGCTCCCTGGACCGCGGCAACGCGGGCCGGCTGGCCCGCGTCTCCGACAGCTGAGCGGCCGGACTGCGGGTTTCACCGGCTGACCGGTGAAACCCGCATGACACGCCGCGAGTGCCCCGCGTGTCGTGCAGGTCTTGGCTGACAGGCCTGCGGGTTTTGGCGGCTGACCGGTGAAACCCGCACGCGCCGACACGCCCGGCTCGGACGGACACCCGGAGCTCTCCTTGTCGGTTGTCGGTCGCGGCGTCTAGGTTGCAGATCTCGTCACAATGATGTGACCTGGCTCACTCGGGAGTTCCAGATGCGTCTGCTGCTGCGTGCCGTACCCGTCCTGCTCGTCCTCGCGCTGGCGCCGGTCGCCCCGGCCGCGACCGCGGCCCAGCCGTCGCACCACCGCCACCATCCTTCGGGCGGCGGCGACTACGCCCGGCACGCGCTGCGCGCGGGGCTGACCGACCAGGACTTCTACTTCGTCATGGGCGACCGCTTCGAGAACGGCGACCCGGCCAACGACGAGGGCGGCCTCGGCGACGACCGGCTCGTCAGCGGGTTCGACCCGACCAGCAAGGGCTTCTACAACGGCGGCGACCTGGCCGGGCTGCGCTCGCGGCTCGACTACATCAAGGGCCTGGGCACCGACGCGATCTGGCTGACGCCGATCTTCAAGAACAAGGCGGTGCAGCTCGAGGACGGGCCGTCCGCCGGCTACCACGGCTACTGGATCACCGACTTCACCCAGGTCGACCCGCACCTCGGCACCAACGCGGAGCTCGGCGAGCTCGTCGACGCCGCGCACGCCAAGGGGATGAAGGTCTTCTTCGACATCATCACCAACCACACCGCCGACGTGATCGGCTACGAGCAGGGCGCGCGGACGGCGTACGTCTCGAAGGACGTCTCGCCCTACCGCACCGCCTCGGGCCGGGTCTTCGACGACCGCGACTACGCGGGCACCTCGCGCTTCCCGGAGCTCGACCCGGCGACGTCGTTCCCCTACACGCCGGTGCTCGACCCGGCCGAGGAGGACCTCAAGGTCCCGGCCTGGCTCAACGACCCGACGATGTACCACAACCGCGGCAACACGACCTTCACCGGCGAGGACAGCCAGTACGGCGACTTCTTCGGCCTCGACGACCTCTTCACCGAGCGGCCCGAGGTCGTCGACGGGATGACGGACATCTACCGCACCTGGATCGGCGACTTCGGCATCGACGGCTTCCGGATC
Organism: Nocardioides sp. Root1257; assembly: GCF_001425175.1. Classification (GTDB taxonomy): domain Bacteria; phylum Actinomycetota; class Actinomycetes; order Propionibacteriales; family Nocardioidaceae; genus Nocardioides. The sequence continues at coordinate 215,776 of NZ_LMDV01000009.1, forward strand.
GACACCATGAAGCACGTCAACGACGAGTTCTGGCAGCAGTTCGGGCCGGGGATCCTGAGCTACGCCGACCGGCACGGGAAGCCCGACTTCTTCATGTTCGGCGAGGTCGCGCTCGACGGCAGCGACGCCGCCGCGAAGAGCTTCACCTCGCACTACACGACCCACGACGGCATGCAGGCGATCCTCGACTTCCCGTTCCAGGACGCCGCCCGGGGCTTCGCGTCCAAGCGGCTGCCGACGCAGCGGGTCGCGGACTTCTTCGAGAACGACGACTGGTACACCGACGCCGACTCCAACGCGTACTCGCTCCCGACGTTCCTGGGCAACCACGACATGGGGCGCTTCGGCTACTTCGTCACCGCCGACAACACCACCGGCGGCGAGACGGCGGACGCCGCCGAGCTGCTCGCCCGCGACCGGCTCGGGCACGAGCTCATGTACCTCTCCCGGGGCAACCCGGTCGTCTACTACGGCGACGAGCAGGGCTTCACCGGCACCGGCGGCGACCAGCTGGCCCGGCAGACGATGTTCGCCAGCCAGGTGCCGGAGTACCAGGACGACACCCAGATCGGCACCACCCGCACGGGCGCCGACGACAACTTCGTGACCAGCCACCCGCTCTACCGCGCCATCGCGGACCTCGCGGCCCTCACCGACCGGCACCCCGCGCTGCGCGACGGCGCCCAGCAGGTGCGGCTCGCGTCCGCATCGACCGGCCTCCTCGCGTTCTCGCGCACCGACCGGAGCCGCCAGCGCGAGTACGTCGTGGTCCTCAACAACAGCGAGCAGTCGGCCGCGGGCGCGGTGCCGACGTACGTCCGCAAGGGCGGCTTCTCCCGGGTCTACGGGACCGGCCCCGCCCGCCTGACGAGCGGCGGCGACCGGACGCTCCCGGTGACGGTGCCCGGGCTGTCCACGGTCGTCTACGAGTCCGACGCCCGGATCCCGCGCTCCGATCGCGCGCCGGGCATCAGCCTGCGCACACCCCGGCCGAGCGACGTCTCACGCGGACGGATGCACGTGTCGGCCGCGGTCGACGGGTCCTCGTTCTACGAGGTCACCTTCCAGCGCCGCGTCGGCCACGGCGGCTGGCGGACGATCGGCACGGACGACTCCGCGCCCTACCAGGTCTTCGACGACGTGAGCACGCTGCGACCGGGCACATCGGTCGACTACCGCGCCGCAGTCCTCGACAACGCCGGCCACAGCCGCGGCACGTCCGCGCGGTCGGCGCGCGTGCCGTCGCCCACGGTGCGGATCTCGTCGCCGTCGGGCTCGACGGTGACCGCGATCGAGCCGGTGCACCTCGAGGCGGCGGTCGACCCCGAGCGCGCCACCCAGTCGGTGACCTTCCAGCGGCGCGTGGGCACCGGGGCGTGGACGACGCTGGGCACCGACACCTCGTCCCCGGCGTACACGTTCACCGACGACGTCTCGGACCTGCCGATCGGTACGTCGGTGACCTACCGCGCCGTGCTGCACGAGGGATCGCTGCCGACGATGACGAGCGATCCGGTCACGGTGACGACCGCCGACCCGACCCCCGCGCGCACCAGCGTCACCGTGGCCGGGAGCCTGCAGTCGGAGCTCGGCTGCCCCGACGACTGGCAGCCCGGGTGCGCGGCGACCCACCTCGCCTTCGACACCTCCGACGGGCTGTGGCACGCGACCTTCACGCTGCCGGCCGGCAGCTACGAGTGGAAGGTCGCCGTCAACGACTCGTGGGACGAGAACTACGGGGCCGGCGGCGCGTCCGGCGGCGGCAACCTGACGCTGACGGTCCCCGACGGCGGCGGCAGCTACGTCTTCACCTGGGACCAGGTGACGCACGTGCCGAGCGTCGCGTCGGCGGGCTGAGCAGGAATCTTTACCGGTCACTTGACCGGTAAAGGCAACGGGGTTTACTGTACCGGTACAGCGTCATTCCCAGAGCACGAGGAGGAGCCATGACGTTCGACCCCATCGCCGCCGACCTGGCCGTCCGGGCCGCCCGCGCCACCGCCGGCAGTGCCCGCCCCCACGCCCCGGTCGTCCCCGACCGCCCGGCCCGCACGCCCCGCACCGTCGCCGTCCGCGCCCGGATGGCCGCCCGCCTGCACGGCCTGGCCCGCTGGGTCGAGCCGGCACCGCGCCGCACCTGCCAGCCGGGGTGAGACCCGCACTGTGAGAGCGGACGCCGCCGCTGGTGCGGTCCGCGATACTGGGTCTCCCATGGCCAAGGTGACCCTCCAGTCGATCGCGGACCGCGTCGGCGTCAGCCGGATGACGGTGTCCAACGCGTTCTCGCGTCCCGACCAGCTCTCCGCCGACCTGCGCTCGCGGATCCTGGCCGCCGCCGACGAGCTCGGCTACGTCGGCCCCGACCCGGCCGCCCGCGCCCTCGCGCGCGGCCGCACCGGGTCCATCGGCCTGCTGATCAACGGCAGCCTGAGCGAGGCGTTCGAGGACGCCGTGTCGGCGGAGTTCCTCGCGTCGGTCGCCGACGCGCTGGCCGCGCAGGGCCGGGCCCTGACCCTGCTGCCGTCGTCGCACGACGAGACCTTCGTCCCGGCGCGCGACGTCGCGGTCGACGGCGCCCTCGTCTACATCTGCGACCCGACCTCGCCGGACATCGGCTGGCTGGAGCGGCGCAACATCCCCGTCGTCGTCGTCGACCACAACGTGCGCGACGGCATCGCCTCGGTCAACGTCGACGACCGGGGGGGTGCCCGTCTCGCGGCGCAGCACCTCCTCGACCTCGGCCACCGACGGATCGGCATCGTCACCCTCGAGGTGCCGACCGAGCAGCCCAACTACCCCGCCCGGGAGCGCAGCCTCGGCTGGCACGACGCCCTCGACCCGGCGGGCATCGCACCGGCCGTCGTCACCACGCCCTACTCCCCGCCCGACGCGGCGTACGACGCCGCCCGGGAGCTGCTCGACCGGCCGGAGCGGCCGACCGGTGTCGCCTGCTTCTCCGACGCCTTCGCCGTAGCGACCATCCGCGCCGCGGAGTCGCTCGGCCTGCGCGTGCCGCAGGACGTGTCGGTCGTCGGCTTCGACGACAGCGTCCTCGCCCGGGCCAGTCGGCCGCCGCTCACGACGATCCACCAGGAGGTCTCGGCCAAGGGCCGGGCCGCCGTCGCCGCGATCGCCGAGGTGATGGGCGGTCGCACCCCTGACCCGGTCGAGCTGCCGACCACGCTCGCGGTCCGGGAGAGCACGGCGCCACCCGGAGACTGACGTCCCCCACCTGGAGCTCGCGCCTCGCCATACTCGTGTGAGGTCGGTCACTCGGGACCGCTGACTCCAGGAGGTTGGCATGCCTGCAACACCCACCACCGGCAAGAAGCTCACCGCCGAGTTCCTCGGCACCTTCGTCCTCGTCTTCGGCGGCTGTGGCACCGCCGTGCTCGCCACCAGCGGTGAACCCGGCGTCGGGGTCGGCTGGCTCGGCGTCGCCCTGGCCTTCGGCCTCACGGTCGTGGTGATGGCGTACGCCGTCGGCCACATCTCTGGCGGCCACTTCAACCCCGCCGTCACCATCGGCGCGGCCGCCGGCGGGCGGATCGCGTGGAAGGAGACGCCGGGCTACATCATCACGCAGGTCGTCGCCGGCATCGCCGCCGGCGCGGTCCTGCTCCTGATCGCCAACGGCCTCGACGGCTTCTCGGCGAAGGAGAGCGGCTTCGCCTCCAACGGGTACGGCGACCGCTCACCGATGGGCTACAACCTGCTCGCCTGCCTGGTGATCGAGGTGCTGCTCACCGCGATCTTCCTGTGGGTGATCCTCGGCGCCACGGACTCCCGCGCACCCAAGGGCATGGCGCCCCTGGCGATCGGCCTCTCGCTGACGCTGATCCACCTGATCAGCATCCCGGTCACCAACACCTCGGTGAACCCGGCGCGGTCGATCGGCGTCGGGCTCTTCGCCGGCAGCGACGCGATCTCCCAGCTCTGGCTCTTCATCCTCGCGCCGGTCGTCGGCGGCCTGATCGCCGGCTTCACGTACGTCACACTCCTCGGCGACGAGGGCGCGGTCAGCCTGCCCGAGGCGATGGAGACCTGAGCCGCCTCAGGTGGCGATGAAGAGGATCTCGTCGCGGCCGTACTCCATGCCGGGGTGGGCCGCGGCGAGGTGCTCCTGGGTGAGCTCGACGAGCTCGTCCTCGTCCTGGGCCTTGATCACTTCGCCGCACGGGCAGGTCAGCCGGGTCTTCATGGCGCCAGCCTAGGGCGTGCCCTAGAACGCGTTACAGCGCCAGGGCCGCCATGTAGCCCATCGAGCCCGCCATCACGACCTCGCACGCGAGCGAGAGCCGGGCCGTCGTACGCCGCTCGGAGGACGTGAGCGCGGCGCGGGCCGCGGCGAGGGCGATCGCGGCCACGGCGACCAGGGTCAGCACCGCGAGCCAGCCCGGCAGCATCGCCATGCCGGAGTGACCGCCGGTGCCGGGCACCGTCATGTCCATCCCGGACATGTCCATGCCGGGCACGTGGTGGTGCTCGGGCGGCGCCGGGGCGGCGGACGCCGGAGCGGCGATCACGGCCGGCATCAGCATCACGGCCATCACCGCCGACGCCGCGCCGAGCCGGGCGTGCGCCCCGGACCGGTTGCGGGCGAGCAGGTGGCAGGCGCACCACAGGGCGGCGAGCGCGAAGGCCGCGGCCTGGAGCGCTGCCGAGTCTCGGCCCACCGGCGCGACCAGCATCGCCACCATCGCCGTCCCCATCGCGACGTGCCAGGCGTCGACCGCGACGCCGTGGGAGCCGTGCCAGCGGGGCACGACGCAGCGCGCCAGGCAGTACGCCGCGGCGACGCCGACGAGCAGGGCGAGCACGACCGCCGCGGGGTGACCCATGGGCACACCCTCGGGCCGGTGGGCGGAGCGGTCAACGCGCAGTCAAGGGTTCCCTTAACCGACCCTCCCGGAGGGCGCCGCACCGACCTACAGTGGAGTCATGGACGAGCCGACCAAGGTGCTGCGCGAGGTCTGGGCCGCCGACGAGGCGACCGACGTCGCCACCGAGCTCGAGCAGGCCGCTCCGGCCAAGGTCTGCAAGCGGATGAAGGACGTCACCTTCGACGGCATGGCCGAGCCCGGCTCCGACCTGGGCTCCGCGTGGCGGGAGCTGCTGCGGCGCGAGGGCAAGTACGACGACTCCGGCGGCACCATCCGCGACCTGGTGCTGGGCTCTCCCCGAGAATGACGCAGCGGGGATGACGCCGCCGGGCAGTGTCGCAGCGCTCACCGAGTCGTTGAGAGCGGGCGGCTACCTCGCCGACCGCGGGCTCTCCACCGCGGCGTACGTCGCCCTCACCCTGGACCGGCCGCTGCTCCTCGAGGGCGAGGTGGGCGTCGGCAAGACCGAGATCGCGAAGACACTGGCGACCGTGCTCGGTCGGCGCCTGATCCGGCTCCAGTGCTACGAGGGCATCGACACCAACCAGGCCCTCTACGAGTGGGACTACGCACGCCAGCTGCTGCAGATCCGCGCCCTGTCCGAGCGGTCGCTGCAGGACGAGGCGGCCGTGGACGCGCTGTTCGGGCCGAAGTTCCTGCTGGAGCGGCCGCTGCTCGACGCCGTACGCACCGGGGCCGGGGCCGTCCTGCTCGTCGACGAGGTCGACCGGGCCGACGACGAGTTCGAGGCGTTCCTGCTCGAGCTGCTCTCGGAGTTCCAGATCACGATCCCCGAGATCGGCACCATCAGGGCCGAGCAGCCGCCGCTGGTCGTGCTGACCTCCAACCGCACCCGCGAGCTGCACGACGCGCTCAAGCGCCGCTGCCTCTACCACTGGGTCGACTACCCGAGCGCCGAGCGCGAGCTCGAGATCGTTCTGGTCCGGGAGCCGGGCGTCTCCGAGACGCTGGCGCGCAAGGTCGTCGCCGCCGTCAACCGGCTGCGTGAGCTCGACCTCGCGAAGGCGCCGGGCGTCGCCGAGACGATCGACTGGGTGCGCACCATCGGCGCGGTCGGAGCCGACGACCTGGACGCCGAGACCGTCGAGGACACCATCGGCGCCGTCGTGAAGGACCGCGACGACCTCGACGTCGTGCGTGCCCACGTCGCCGAGCTGACCCGGGGCTGACCCGTGGCCGGCGACGCCTTCCTGGAGACGTTGGTCGGCTTCGGGCGCGAGCTGCGGGCGGCGGGCCTGCCGGTCGGCACCGGCGACGTCCTCACCTACTGCGCGGCGATGGAGCCGTTGGACCCGACCGACCTGCTCGACCTCTACTGGGCCGGACGCACGACGCTGGTCACGCGGCGCGAGCAGATCCCGACGTACCACCGGGTCTTCCGCGAGTGGTTCCTCGGCGTGCCCGGCGAGCCCGACGAGGCGCGACCCTTCAACCGGCCCGCCGGCGGGCGCTCGGCGAACCTGCAGCTGCCCGAGCCCGAGCAGACCGGCGACGAGCGCGAGCAGCTCGAGGCCCGGATGGGCCTGGTCGGCTCGGACGTCGCGACCCTGCGCGCCAAGGCGTTCGCCGACTGCACGCCCGAGGAGCTGGCCGCGCTGCGCCGGATCATGCGGACCGTGCGGCTCACCCCACCACGTCGCCGCTCCCGTCGTACGACGCCCGCGGCCGCGGGCCGGCGTCCCGACCTCCGCCGGATCGTGCGCGAGGCGATGCGCACGCACGGCGACCCGGCGACGCTGCACTGGCGCGAGCGCCGCCTGCGCCAGCGTCCGGTCGTGCTCGTGCTGGACGTCTCGGGCTCGATGGCGGACTACTCCCGGGCGCTGCTCCAGTTCGCCCACGTCACCTCGCGGTCGACGAAGCGGGTCGAGGTCTTCTGCTTCGGCACCCGGCTGACCCGGATCACCCGCGAGCTCGAGCACCGCCGACCCGACGACGCGCTGGCGCGGGCCGCCGACGCGGTCGTCGACTGGGAGGGCGGCACCCGCATCGGCGCCTCCCTCGACACGTTCGTCCGTGACTGGGGACGTCGCGGGATCGGACGCGGCGGCATCGTGGTGGTCTGCTCCGACGGCCTCGACCGCGGCGACCCGGCGCTCCTCGAGTCCGCGATGCAGCGGCTCGCGCGGCTCTGCCACCGGGTCGTCTGGCTCGACCCGCACGCCGGCACCGGCGCCCCCTCGTCGCTCGGCATGACGGTCGCGACGCCGTACGTCGACGAGGTGCTGCCGGCCCGCGACCTGGCCGACCTCGAGAGCTTCGCCCGCACGATGGCGACGCTGGGCTAGGTTCCGGGGATGATCCGGCTGGGCTCGCTCGCGGGCTACCCGTTCGAGGGCCCACGGGTGCTCGCCGGGTGGACGCCGCCGGCCGTGCCGGGGGTGTACGTCGTGATGTACCGCCCCGACCCCGAGCGCGACCGGTTCGCCGTCATCTACGTCGGCCACGCCGAGGACCTGTCGACCGTGGGCCTCCCGTTCCGGCACCCGGCCGCGCCCTGCTGGATCAAGCGCGCCGGCAGCAGGTACGCCGTGCACGTCGCGACGTACGAGATCCCCGGCGGGCTCGAGGGCCACCGCACCCAGGTCGTCGACGAGCTGGTCGCCGTCTACCGGCCGCAGTGCAACGACCGGCAGTACGAGTCGTCGTGGGAGGAGCACTGGATCGGCTCGTACGACGCCCCCACCACCGGCCCGCTCACGACGGGCCGCCAGCCCGATCAGCCGACGGGCTCGTAGCCGACCGTGTCGTGCAGCCGCGAGCGGCGACGCCCGGAGGCGGGTGCCGCAGGCGGCCGCTCGCTCGTGTCGGGCACGTAGGTCGCCCCGGCCACGATGCCCTCGGCCATGCCGTAGAGCAGCGGCAGCGCGCCGGCCACGACACCACCGGTCCGGTTGATGTGCTGGAGCCCCGGCATGATCGGCTCGGCGTTGGCGACGATGCGGCGCACGATCTCGCTGCACTCCTCGAGGTTGCCGGCGATCCGGGTCAGCTGGGAGCCGACCACGAAGAGGTAGAACGCCAGCCCCGCGATGAGCGCGAGGACGTCGACGACCGTGAGTACGACGAGCGTGGTCACATCCGCACCTTTCCGAGGACCCGGCCGAGGAAGAGGTGGTGCTCGAGGCCTTCGGCCAGCACCGCCTCGACGCCGTCGGCGGTCTGCGCGATCAGCACCGTGTCGTCGGTGTTGCGCTCGGCCGCGAGCAGCGTCTCCTTCACGCCCGCGACCCGCTGGTCGATGGTGCGTACCAGCAGCACGAGGATCGTGAGCAGTGCCGCGACGGCGAGCACGACGACGAAGCCGCCGATCACCGCACCCCACCACAGCGAGCGCTGCGTGTCCGTCAGCAGGATCGTCATCTCAGCCACCCAACCTGGTCCGGCCGCGGTGCAGGCCCGCGACGATGATCCCGGCACTCTCGATCGTGGTGTGCAGGCCGGCCAGGCCGGCGGTGTTGGTCACCGACTCCTGCAGCGACTCGTCGATAGCGGCCGCCTGCTTCCCGATCCGGTGCGCCAGCAGCAGGATCGGCACGACGAGCGCGACGACGACCAGCACCACGACGATGCCGACCGTGTAGCCGATCGCCCAACCTGTGTCCACGACTACACCCCCTCGCAGAAGTCGCGGACCGGCTTGAGGTAGCCGTTCACGGCCTCGACCGACGCCGGCACGGTCGACGTCCGGGCGGCGACCACGCCGACCCCGCCGATCACCCCGTCGAGGGTCTTCGACACGGCCCGCAGGTGGCCGATCACGCGGATCAGGCCGAGCGCGGCGGCCGCGATGATCAGTACGGCGAGCACCACGGTCACCCAGGCGACGACTGGCATCTCAGCTCCCCAGCAGCTTGGCGACGGAACCGGCGTACCGGACGGCACCGGAGGAGACGGCGTCGACCGTGGCCCCGGTCTTCGCGAGGGTCTCGGGCACGTCCTCGAGCTCGGCGGCGAGCGCGCCGCCGCCGGCGAGGATGTCGTCGGAGGCCTGCCGGATGCGCTCCAGGGCCGCGAGCACGCGGTTGAGCAGCGCGACGAGCACCGGTACGACCACGACCAGCAGCACGATGTTGCCGATCCACCACAGCATGGGTGCCTCCTCAGCTCGGGTTCGGTTGGTAGGGCAGGAAGAAGCGGCGGAAGACGCGCATCAGCGCCATCCGCATGGCCTGGAGGCCGATCGAGAGCCCGCTGGCCGGCTTGGCGGAGAGGTCGTCCACCGACTCCCCGCGCTGCAGCGCACCGATCCGGCGCTGGGCGTTGTCGGCGAACTGGCCCATCAACACCTTGGTGACGTCCGAGATCATGCCGCGGCCGTACTGCGCGGCCGCACCGGAGAGCTGGATGTCCTGATCCATCCGCACCGTCGTGCCGCTGCCCTTGCCGGTCAGCACCGCGGTGACGGTCATCGCCGCCTGGCCGCGGCCCTTGAGGTCGGCGCCCGAGGCGTCGATCAGCATCCGCTTGGTGGCGTCGTCGCGCTCGACGATCGTCGCCTTGCCGGCGAACTCCAGCTTGACCGGGCCCATCCGGATGCCGACGGTGCCGCCGTACGCGCCGTTGCCGAGGTCCTCGGTGAGGTCGGCGCCGGGCAGGCACGCGGCCACGCCGGGGATGTCGCCGAAGAACTCCCAGACCCGGTCGATCGGCTGGGCGACGTCGAACTCGTTGCTGATCAGCATCGGTCAGGCTCCCGTCCTGGCGAGGAAGGCGTCGTGGCAGCCGACGCAGCAGAAGTGGTATGTCGCGCCGTCGACCTCGGCCGGGAAGTGCGCGTCGTCGGCGGCCACCGTCATGCCGCACACCGGGTCGAGCACCTCGGCGGTCTGGACGAGCGGCAGCGACCTGCCCACCCCTTCGACCGCGAACCCTCCGGCGGCGCGTGCCTGGACCAGCTCGGCGAGGATCGAGACCGCGATCTCCTGGTGCGTGGTGCGGCCGAGGTCGAGACCGACCGGCGTGTGCACCCGGTCGAGCAGGTGCTGCGGCACGGAGCGCTCGGCGAGGTAGCCGAGCACGGCCTCACCGCGCTTGCGGGAGGCCACCAGGCCGACGTACGCCGGCATCGACGCGGCCGCGTGCTGCACGACGTCCTCGTCGTTGTGCCCCTGCGTGGCCACCACGACGACGGACCGGTGGTCGACGGGGGCGCCGACGAAGTCGGAGCCGTCGACGCGCTCGGCCCGCCAGCCGAGCGTCAGGGCGAGGTCGGTCAGCGTCTGCGTCATCGGCGAGTGGCCGACGACGACGAGGTGGACGGGTGGCAGGACGGGCTCGACGTAGATCTGCAAGGCACCCTCGCTCTGGCAGGACATCGGGATCGCGGTCATCCCCTCGGGCAGCACCAGCTCGTCGCTCGCGCCCAGGAAGAGCAGCTTGGACTCGCCCGCGCGGATCACCCGCTGCGCCTCGCGGATGACGGTCGGCTCGGCGCAGGCGCCGCCGATCCAGCCGTGCAGCTCACCGTCGGCGGTGACGATCGCGCGCGAGCCGATCTGCCCGGACGACGGCGCCTGGCGCCAGACGACCGTGGCGACGGCGTACTCGATCCCCCGGCGCTCCAGGCCGAGGGCGACCTCGTCGAGTCCGACCTGAGTCATCGGTCGGTCCTGATCGGTGGTGCGCCGGACACGTCGTGGCGCTCGGTGATGGCCTCGTAGACCCGGTCGGGCAGCAGCGGCATGTCGACGTTGCGGACGCCGTGGCCCTTGAGGGCGTCCATGACGGCGTTGACGAAGGCGGCCGGTCCGCCCACGGTCGCGCACTCGCCGACGCCCTTCGCGCCGATCGGGTGGTGCGGGCAGGGGGTCACGACCTCGTGCAGCTCCCAGCCGGGGGTCTCCCAGGCGGTGGGCAGCAGGTAGTCCATGAAGTTGGAGCCGATGCAGTTGCCCTCCTCGTCGAAGGTGATGAACTGCATGCTGGCCATCGCGTAGGCCTCGGTGAGGCCGCCCATGATCTGGCCCTCGACGATCATCGGGTTGATCCGCACCCCGCAGTCGTCGACCGCCACGAACCGCAGCACGTCCCACACCCCGGTCACCGGGTCGATCTCGACGGTGGCGATGTAGCAGCCGAACGGCCAGGTGAGGTTGGGCGGGTCGTAGTAGGCGTTGGCCTCCAGGCCGGGCTCGAGGCCGTCGGGCATGTTGGAGTACGCCGCCATCGCGCACTCCTGGATCGTGACCCCACGGTCGGGCGCGGACCGGACGTAGAACCGGCCGAGCTCCCACTCGACGTCCTCCTCCGAGACCTCCAGCAGGTGGGCGGCGAGCTTGCGCGCCTTGGCCTTCACCTTGCGCGCCGCCATCGCGATCGCAGCACCCGCGACCGGCGTACTTCTCGAGGCGTAGGTGCCCATGCCGAACGGCGCGGTGTCGGTGTCGCCCTCCTCGACGACGATGTCGTCGGCGGGCAGGCCGAGCTCGTGGGCGACGATCTGCGCCCAGGTCGTCTCGTGACCCTGGCCCTGCGTCTTCGCGCCGGTGCGCAGGATCGCCTTGCCGGTCATGTGCACCCGCAGCTCGGCGGAGTCGAACATCTTGATGCCGAGGATGTCGTACTCGCGGCTGTTGCCGGCGCCGAGCGGCTCGGTCATGCACGAGATGCCGATGCCGAGGAGCCGGCCGTTCTTGGCCGCCTCCTCCTTCTCCTTGAGGAAGCCCGGGTAGTCGATGGCGTCGAGACCGACCTGCAGGCACTTCTCGTACTGCCCGGAGTCGGTGAGGAAGCCGAACGGCGTCCGGTGCGGGAAGTCGTCGTCGCGCACGAAGTTGATCCGCCGGAACTCCGCCTGGTCCATGCCCAGGTCGTCGGCCGCGGCCTGCACCATCCGCTCCTGGAAGAACATCGCCTCGGTGACCCGGAAGGAGCACCGGTAGGCGACGCCGCCGGGCGCCTTGTTGGTATAGACGCCGCGCGCCGTCAGGTGCGCGGTCGGGATGTCGTAGCAGGCGAACGCCGAGTGCAGCAGGCCGATCTTGAACTTGCTGGGCTGGGCGTCGCCGAAGAACGCCCCGTGGTCGGAGTCGGTGTGCATCCGGATGCCCAGGATCCTGCCGTCCTTGCGCAGCGCCATCTCCCCCTCGAGGTAGACGTCGCGCCCGAAGCCGGTGGAGATGAGGTTGCCGGTGCGGTCCTCGATCCACTTCACCGGCCGCTCGGTGAGGATCGAGGCGAGGATCGACATCACGTAGCCGGGGTAGACCGGCACCTTGTTGCCGAAGCCGCCGCCCAGGTCGGGCGAGACGATCCGGATCAGGTGCTCGGGGAGCTCGGCGATCAGCGCGACGGCGGCGCGCACGATGTGCGGGGCCTGCGTCGTCATGTAGACGGTGAGCTTGCCGGTCGCCCGGTCGAAGTCGGCCACCGAGCCGCAGGTCTCCAGCGGCGACGGGTGCGAGCGCGGGTAGTGCAGCTGGATCTTCGAGACCACGTCGGCGTCGGCGAAGGCCTGGTCGGTGCGATCGCGATCGCCGACCTCCCAGTTGAAGCAGACGTTGTCGGGCTGGTTCTGCTTGTCGTCCCGGATGATCGGAGCGTCGGGGGCGAGCGCCTGGGTCGGGTTCACGATCACCGGCAGCGGCTCGTAGTCGACGACGATCGCCTCGCACGCGTCCTTGGCGATGTAGGGGTCGTCGGCGATGACGCACGCGACCTCCTGGCCCTGGAAGCGGACCTTGTCGGTGGCCAGCACCGCCTGGGTGTCGTAGCTCAGCGTCGGCATCCACGCGAGGTTGCGGGTCGCCATCATCTCGCCGGTCAGCACCAGGCGTACGCCGGGGATGTCCCAGGCCGCGCTGGCGTCGATCGACTTGATCCGGGCGTGCGCGAGCGGGCTGCGCAGGATCTCCATGTGCAGCATCCCGGGCAGCACGACGTCGTCGACGTAGTGACCCCGGCCGCGGATGAAGCGGTTGTCCTCGACGCGCTTGCGGCTCGCGCCCATACCGCCGATCTTGATCTCGTCCAGCGCACGGCTGGTGGGCTCGGTGACCGTCATGCCTCACCCCGCATCGTCGCGGCGGCCGCGAGGACCGCCTTCACGATGTTCTGGTAGCCCGTGCAGCGACACAGGTTGCCGGACAGCCCGAACCGGACCTCGTCCTCGGTGGGGTCCGGGTTCTCGGCGAGCAGCGCCTTGGCGGCCAGCATCATGCCCGGCGTGCAGAAGCCGCACTGGAGACCGTGCTCGTCCTTGAAGCCCTCCTGCAGCGGGTGCAGCGAGCTCGGCCCGGCCAGCCCCTCGACCGTGGTCACCTCGTGGCCGTCGGCCTGGACGGCCAGCATCGTGCAGCTCTTCACCGGCAGGTCGTCGACGAGCACCGTGCACGCACCGCAGTTGGTGGTGTCGCAGCCGGTGTGGGTGCCGGTCAGCTTGAAGCCCTGGCGCAGCAGGTGGGCCAGCAGCAGCCGTGGCTCGACGTCGGCGGTGCGCGGCTGGCCGTTGACGGAGATCGTCACCCGCCGGACCGGGACGCCCTCGGCGGCCGCCTGCGGGATCTCTTCGAACAGGCTCGTCATGCTGCCCTCTCACTGGTGGTGGTGATCCGGGTGAGGATGCGGGTCACGAACGTGTGGATCACGTGCCGCTTGTACGCCGCGCTGCCGCGGTGGTCCGAGTTCGGCTGGGCCGCCTCGGCGGCGAGGTCGGCGGCCTGGGCGATCGCCTGCGCGCTGAGCACCTGCCCGATCAGCGAGTCGGCAGCAGCCCGGGCGTCGATGGTCCGGCTGCCCACCCCGGTCAGGGCGATGCCCGCCCTGCTCACCCGGTCGCCCGTCAGCTCGAGCGCGACCGCCGTGCCGGCGGTGGCGAAGTCGCCGACCCTGCGCTCCAGCTTGAGGAAGCCGCCGGCGACCTGCCCGGTCGGCGCCGGGATCACGGCCTCGACCGCCACCTCGTCGTACGCCAGGACGTTCTGGAACGGCCCGGTGACGAAGTCGGCGATCGGGATCGTGCGGCGCCCGCCGGGGCCCTGCGCCACCACGTGTCCGCCGACCGCCGTGACCGCCGCCGCCCAGTCCCCCTGGGGATCGGCGTGGCACAGCGAGCCGACGAGCGTGCCCCGGGTGCGCACGATCGGGTCCGCGATGAGCGGCGCCGCCGCGGCCATCACCGGCTGCACGCGGGCCAGGTCGGTCGACCTCTCGAGGTCGCGGTGGCGCACCAGCGCGCCGACCCGGATGCTGCCGTCGGCCGCGACGTCCAGCGTGTCGAGCCCGGGCAGCCGGTTGATGTCGACGAGCAGCTCGGGTGACGCGAACCGGAGCTTGATCAGCGGCACCAGGCTCTGGCCGCCGGCCAGCACCTTCGCCTCACCGGCCCCCTGGTGGAGCAGGCCGATCGCCTCGTCGAGGCTGCTGGGTGCTTCGTACGCGAAGCGGGACGGGTACATCAGCTCCCCTCCCCGGGGTCGGGGATCGCCACCGGCAGCGACTCGATCTCGGTCGGGTCCGGGCGCGGCTGCTGGTGCGGCGGCCACGGGCCCTGCACCGGCTGGCTCGCGACCTTCATGAACTCCACGAGCTGCGGGAACGCGAACACCGTCGGGCTCGCGCCCTCCTTCGGGGCGTTCTCGATCAGCTCGTACATGCGCGGGTTGCCGCGGCTGTGTCCGTCCGACTCGATCGGCACGCGCGCCTCCTCAACCTCGGGTCCACCTCGGGTCGAGAATCACTGTGCTCCCCGTCACAGTCCCCCGCAACAGCGGATCAAGAGAACCCTTAGGTGGGGGACGGCGGGTCTGCGGGTTTCACCGGTCAGCCGCCGAAACCCGCACGACACGCCGCGGGCCGGCGGCGCGTCCTCCGGGTCTTGGCTGACAGGTCCGCGGGTTCTGGCGGCCAGCCGGTGAAACCCGCAAGGCGCGTCATGATGAACAGGTGGACGCGACCTTCACCCCCGTCGGCGTCGTACGCACGCCGTACACCCGCGCCGAGGACACCCCCGTCCAGGCGGCGCTCAACCGCGGCCAGGACGCCGTCGTCGAGATCGCGCCGGAGTACGCCGCCGGGCTCGACGGACTGGCCGGCTTCTCGCACGTCTGGCTGGTGACCTGGCTGCACCGGCCGCACGACGGCGCCGAGCCGGCGACCCGGCCGGCGCCGCTGCGCCTGGTGCCGTTCCTGCTGCGCGGCACCGGGCGCGAGCTCGGCGTCTTCGCGACCCGCGCGCCCCGACGGCCGAACGCGATCGGCCTGTCCCTGGTGCGGATCCGCTCGGTCGAGGGCGCCCAGGTGCACGTCGTCGGCGTCGACCTCCTCGACGGCACGCCGGTCCTCGACCTCAAGCCGTTCTTCCCCGACGCCGACACCCCGGACCCACCGCTCAGCGGCGGGTGGTTCGACGAGGTCGAGCTGCGCGACGGCATCCGGCCGAGCGACGTCGGCCCGCCCTGACGGCGCTAGCTCCAGAGCGTCACGTGCACGGCCGGCTTGAACCGGCCGTGCGTGACACCGCGGCCGCGCAGCATCGCCTGGGTCGCGCGCGGGGTCGTGACGAAGCGGGCCATCTCCTCGGCGGCCGGCGTCGCGCGGTCGCCGGCCAGGATCGAGATGTTCCAGGTGCCCTGGCCCTGGAGGGCCCGGCCGGGCACCCGGGCGAGGGTGCCGGCGGCGAGGTCCTGGGCGACGGCGAACGCCACGGCCAGGCTGATCCCCCCGCCGCGCTTGGCCTCCTCGACCGCGGCCGCGTGGCTCTGGAAGATCTGCTGGCGGTCCTCGGGTACGCCGATCCGGTGCAGCATCCCGGGGATCACGCCCGAGTCGTCGGCGGCCGACGGGCCGAGCAGCCAGGTCTGGTCGCGCAGCAGCGCGGCGCCGGGCTGGCCGGTGCGGGTGAGCGGGTGGTCGGGCGCGACGACGCCGAGGATCTGGTAGTTCAGGAAGAGGGTGCTCGTCACTCCCGGGTCGCTCGTCGCCGGCCGCGGGCCGACCGTCGCGTCCACGGTCCGGGTGAGCAGCATCGACTCGAAGTCCCGGGCCCGGTGCACGCTGAGCTCGACGTCGAGGTCCTTGGCCCGGTCGGCGAAGATCCCGATCAGCCCGGGTGCGGCGTACTCCGCGAAGAGCGACGTCGTCGCCAGCCGCAGCATCCGTCGGCCGGCGCCCGCCTCGCGCACCTCCAGCACGGTGCGGTCCTGGAGGCCGAGCAGCTCGACCGCCCGACTGGCCAGCCGCAGCCCACCGGGCGTGAACGCCAGACCGGACGACGTCCGGTTGAAGAGCTGGTCGCCGAGCTCCTTGCGCAGCTGGCCGACGTGCAGCGAGACCGCCGCCTCGGTGACGCCGATCTCCGCGGCGGCGGCCTTGACCGACCCGAGCCGGACCACGGACGCGAACGCACGCAGCTGGGTGGGGGTCATATGGAGACCTCAGAAGGGAGCAGTCGCACGGCCCTGCATCGCCTCCCACACGCGGGACGGGGTGAGCGGCATGTCGGCGTGCCGGACGCCGTACGGCGCGAGCGCGTCGACGACCGCGTTGACGACCGCCGGCGGCGAGCCGACCGTCGCCGACTCCCCGACGCCCTTGGCACCGATCGGGTGGTGCGGCGACGGCGTGACGGTCGTGCCGCACTCCCAGTCGGGTACCTCGAGGGCGGTCGGGATGAGGTAGTCCATCAGCGAGCCGCCGAGGCAGTTGCCGTGCTCGTCGAAGCCGATGAACTCCATCAGCGCCATCCCGATCCCGTCGGTCAGACCACCGTGGATCTGCCCCTCCACGATCATCTCGTTGATCCGGGTGCCGCAGTCGTCGACGGCGATGAAGCGGCGCACCTTCACCGCCGCCGTCCCGGGATCGATGTCGACGACGCAGATGTAGGCGCCGAACGGATAGGTCAGGTTGTCCGGGTTGTAGGAGATCTGCGCGTCCAGCCCGCCCTCGACGCCCTCGGGCAGGTCGCCGGCGCCGTGGGCGCGCATCGCGACCTCCTGGATCGTCACTCCCACGCCGGGCACGCCGCGCACGTCGAAGCGCCCCTTGGTCCACTCGAGGTCCTCGGGCGCGACCTCGAGCATCCCGGCCGCGATCAGCCGCGCCTTGTCCCGCACCCGTCGCGCCGCCAGCACCGCCGCGGCACCCGACACCGGCGTCGAGCGGGAGCCGTAGGTGCCCAGCCCGTACGGCGTGTTGTCGGTGTCGCCGTGCACGACGTCGACGTCGTCGGGGTGGATGCCCAGCTCCTCGCCGACGATCTGGGCGAACGTCGTCTCGTGCCCCTGCCCCTGGGTCTGCACCGCCAGCCGGATCACCGCCGACCCGGTCGGGTGCACCCGCAGCTCGCAGCCGTCCGCCATCCCGAGCCCGAGCATGTCCATGTCCTTGCGCGGCCCGGCGCCTACGGCCTCGGTGAAGAAGGAGACCCCGATCCCCATGAGCTCGCCACGCGACCTCTTGTCCGCCTGCTCGGCGCGCAGCTCGTCGTACCCCGCGATCCGCAGCGCCTCGTTCATCGCCGCCGGGTAGTCGCCGGAGTCGTAGACCCAGCCGGTGCGGCTCGTGTAGGGGAACTGCTCGGGCCGGATGAAGTTCTGCATCCGGAGGTCCACCGGGTCACGACCGAGCTCGGCGGCCAGCAGGTCGACCATCCGCTCGACCAGGTAGACCGCCTCCGCGATCCGGAAGGAGCAGGCGTACGCCACCCCGCCCGGCGCCTTGTTGGTGTGCACCGCCGTCATCGAGCAGTACGCCGCGTCGATGTCGTAGCTGCCGGTGAAGACGCCGAAGAACCCGCCGGGGAACTTCCGCGGCGCCGCCGTCCCGTTGAACGCGCCGTGGTCGGCGAGCACGTGGCTGCGCAGCGCGAGGATCCGCCCGTCCCGGGTCGCGGCGATCTCGCCCTGCATCACGTAGTCGCGGGCGAAGCCGGAGGCGACCAGGTTCTCGGTGCGGTCCTCGGTCCACTTCACCGGCCGGCCGGTCATCATCGAGCCGACGATCGCGCAGACGTAGCCCGGGTAGATCGGCACCTTGTTGCCGAAGCCGCCGCCGATGTCGGGCGAGATCACCCGGATCCGGTGCTCGGCGATCCCGGCGAACATCGAGAGCAGGGTGCGGTGCGCGTGCGGTGCCTGCGTCGTGGCCCAGAGCGTCAGCTTGTCGTCGACCCGGTCGTAGTCGGCGATCGCGCCGCAGGTCTCCATCGGCGCCGGGTGCACGCGCGGGAAGACCAGCTCCTGGCGCACCACGACCTCGGCGCGGTCGAAGACCGCGGCGGTGGCGGCCTCGTCGCCCGTCTCCCAGTCGAAGCAGTGGTTGTCGCGCTTGCCGTCGACGTCGTCGCGGATCAGCGGGGCGTCGGGCTCGAGCGCACGGCGTACGTCGACGACGGGCTCGAGCACGTCGTACTCGACGTCGATCAGCTCGAGCGCGTCGCGCGCGGAGTAGCGGTCCTCGGCGACGACGAACGCCACCTCCTGGCCCTGGAAGCGGACCTTGTCGGTGGCCAGCACCGCCTGCACGTCGCCGGAGAGGGTCGGCATCCAGGCCAGCCCACGCTCGGCGAGCATGGCGCCGGTGACGACGGCCTTGACCTTGGGGTGCGCCTCGGCGGCGAGGGTGTCGACGGACACGATCCGGGCGTGCGCGACGGGAGAGCGCAGGACGGCGAGGTGCAGCATCCCGGGCAGCTGGAGGTCGTCGACGTACGTGCCGCGCCCGCGCACGAACCGCCGGTCCTCCTTGCGCAGCATCCGGCCGTGACCCAGCGGGCGCTGGTCGTTGTCGACGAACTCCTGGGCGCTCACTGCTTGCCCTCCGGGTGCG
Organism: Nocardioides sp. Root1257; assembly: GCF_001425175.1. Taxonomy (GTDB): domain Bacteria; phylum Actinomycetota; class Actinomycetes; order Propionibacteriales; family Nocardioidaceae; genus Nocardioides. The sequence continues at coordinate 234,450 of NZ_LMDV01000009.1, forward strand.
CGGCCGCCCACTGGATCGAGCGCACGATCGACGCATAGCCGGTGCACCGGCAGATCTGGCCGGAGATCGCCTCCCGGATCGTGTGCTCGTCCGGGTCGGGATCGCGGTCGAGCAGGGCCCGCGCCGACATCAGCATCCCGGAGGTGCAGAAGCCGCACTGCAGCCCGTGGCACTCCATGAATCCCTGCTGCACCGGGTCGAGGACGCCGTCGTACTCGAGGTCCTCGACGGTGCGTACGTCGTGACCGGCGGCCATCGCAGCGAGCACCGTGCAGGACTTGACCGGCTCGTCGTCGTACAGGACGACGCAGGTGCCGCAGTTGCTGGTGTCGCAGCCCCAGTGCGTGCCCGTGAGGCCGAGCTCGTCGCGCAGGAAGTGCACCAGCAGCAGCCGGGCCTCGACGTCGCGGGTGACCTGCTCGCCGTTGACGGTCAGCGTGATCTCCATCAGGCGGCGCCTTCCGCGCTGGCGCGCTCCCACGCGGTGCGGAGGGTACGGCGGGTCAGCTCGCCCGCGAGGTGGCGCTTGTAGTCGGCGGAGCCCCGGCTGTCGGTGACCGGGCGGCACTGGGCGGCGGCGATCGAGCCGGCCAGCTCCCACGCCTCCTCCGACGGCCTCCGCCCACGCAGCGCCTCCGACACCTCGGGGATACCGGTGGTGTTGGGACCCACCGCGGCGAGCCCGACCCGGGCGTCCGCGATCGCGTCGTGGTCGTCGAGCCAGATGGCTGCCCCGGCCGCCGTGACTGCCCAGTCCCCCGCCCTTCGGTCGACCTTGGCGTAGGCGCTGCTGCCGCGTGGCCGGACCGGGATGCGGACCTCGATGAGCATCTCGGCATGGCCGACGACGGTCTCGTAGGGCCCGACGTGGAAGTCGTCCATGGACACCAGCCGCTCGCCCCCGGTCCCGCGGATCACGCAGCTGGCGTCGAGGGTGGTGCACACCGACGACAGGTCCTCGGACGGGTCGGCCTGGCAGAGCGCGCCGCCGAGCGTGCCCCGGTTGCGGACCGGCGGGTCGGCGATCACCCGCTCCGCGTCGCGGAAGATCGGGCAGACGGCCGCGAGCTCGTCGGACTCGAGCAGCTCGCGGTGCCGGGTCATCGCCCCGATCCGCACCTCGGTCGGGCCCACCCGGACGTAGCTGAGCTCGTCGTGCAGGTCGTTGATGTCGACGAGGTACTCGGGGTTGGCGAGCCGCAGCTTCATCATCGGCAGCAGGCTGTGCCCGCCGGCGATCAGGCGGGCCTCCTCGCCCAGGCGCTCGAGCAGGCCGATGGCGTGGTCGACGCTGGTCGCGCGCTCGTACTCGATCGGGGCCGGGACCTGCACGGCCCGATGCTACGAGCCCGCGCCGTCGGCCGCGCAGGGTTCGGCGGGGCCGAGCACCCGCGTCGACACCTCCACGAGCTGCTCGGCCAGCTCCGGCGCGCCCGGTCGCTCCGGGCCGTCCGGCGTCAGCAGCCAGGCCCGCACGACGCCGAGGAAGCCCGCAGCCGCGTAGCGGACCACGGTCGCTCCGGCCTGCGGCGCCTTCTCGGCGAGCCGCTCGGCGAACCAGGTCTCGACGGCATCCCGGGTCGCGACCAGGGCGGTCCGGCCCCCGAGGGTGCGCTGCCAGGCCCCGCGCTCGGCGTCGAGCTCGGCGAGGAAGGCGACGAGCAGCCGGTACGGCGCGTCCGGGCCGTCCGGCAGCTCCGCGCGCAGGCGCACGAAGCGGCGCTCGACGCTGGCGACCGCGACCTCGTCGATGGTGGCGAAGTGCTGGTAGAAGGTCGGCCGGCTGACGCCCGCGGCCGCGCACAGCGCGGAGACCGAGATCGCGCCCGCGTCCTGGCAGCGCAGCAGGTCGCCGAGGGCGTCGGTCAGCTGCGTGCGACTGCGGGTCGCCCGCGGGTCTGCGGTATCTGCGATGACCTTCGCCCCTCCTCCGAGTCATACCCCGTGGGCGGCTCGTTGCCGCCCCTGCACTATCTTACAGTTGTAAGAGATCTGGGAAGGACGGTCCGGACGATGGCGGTGAGCACGGTCGCGCCCGCTGCGTCCCGTCGTACCGTCCGCCCGGCCGGACTGGTCGAGCTGGCCCAGGTCCTCGGCGCGTTCCTGGTCTACAACCTCGGCCGCCTGCTCGCGACCCAGGAGCTGGGCCGGTCCGACGCACACGCGCACGACGTCGTCCGGGTCGAGCGCTGGCTCCGGCTGCCGACCGAGGCCACCCTCCAGACCTGGGCCCTGGGTCACGACTGGCTGGTCGAGGCGGCCAACCGCTACTACGTGTCGGTCCACTTCCCGCTCACGATCGCCGTGCTGGTCTGGCTCTACCGCTACCGGCGCCCGACGTACCACTGGGCGAAGCGGGCACTGCTCGGCGCCACCGCCGTCGCCCTGGTCTTCACCGTGCTGCTCCCGGTGACGCCGCCGCGGCTGCTGACCTCGCTCGGCATGGTCGACACCGGGCACGCGGGCGGGATCTCGATCTACCAGGCGCCGGTGCTCGGCAGCATGTCCAACGAGTACGCCGCGATGCCGAGCCTGCACGTCGGCTGGGCACTGCTGATCGCCGTCGTGCTGATCGCCGCGTGCCGGACCCGGTGGCGCTGGCTGTGGCTGCTGCACCCGCTCGCGACGCTCTTCGTCGTCGTCAGCACGGCCAACCACTACTGGCTCGACGGCATCGCCGGCGCTGCTCTGGTGCTCGGGGCGTTGTGGCTCACGCGCCCGGCCACTAGCGTCCGGGCATGCCGAACGTCGACCGAGCCGCCCTCCTCGCCGGCTCCATCCGCCTCGCCTCGGGCGTCTCGTTCCTGATCTCGCCGATCAAGGCCAACCGCTTCTGGGGCGACCGCTCCGAGCCTGACCCGACCACGCGCCTGCTGCTGCGCTCGATGGGCTACCGCGACGCGCTCATCGGCGGCGCGCTCGTCGTGACCGCGATCCGTGGTCGCGACACCCGCCGCTGGTTCCTGGCCTCGGGGGGCGTCGACGCGTCCGACCTGCTCGGCGGGCTCGCCGTCCACGACCAGATGTCGGCGTCCCAGAAGGCGATCGGCCTCGGCGGTGCCGTGGTCGGCATCGGGGTCGGCCTCTGGGGTGCGGCTCGGCCCCGGCGTCAGCTGTAACGCCGGGTTAGCCACTGTTCCCACCAGGTTGCAACACCCTGGGAAGAGCAGACAACCCGGCGTTACAAGCGGTACGGCGGGTTCAGGCCTCGGCGTCGAGGGCGGCGGCGACCCGGCGGTGCGCCTCCCAGATCTCCTCGGGGACGCGGTCGAAGCCCTTGAGGTGCGCCTCGCGGAAGCCCATCTCCTGGCGCCACCGCTCGTTGTCGATCGACAGGACGATCTCGAGGTCCTCGGGGGTGATCTCGACGCCCTCGAGCTCGAGCTCCTCGACGGTCGGGAGCACACCCACCGGGGTCTGGCGGCCCTTGACGTCGCCGTCCTTGAACCGCACGAGCCACAGCAGCGCCCGCAGGTTGTCGCGGTAGCCGGGCCAGCGGAAGTGGCCGTCGTCGCCGCGCTGGAACCAGTTGACGTGCGCGAAGATCGGCTGCTCGGTGGCCGAGCCGATGATCTTCAGCCAGTGCGCGGCGTAGTCGCCCTCGCCGTACGCCATGAAGGGCCGCATCGACATCGGGTCGTAGCGCAGCTGGCCGTCGACGCCCTCGGCGGCGAACGTCGCCTCCGCGCCGAGCGTCAGGCCGTCGTAGACGCCCTCGGCGAGGTCGGTGATCGCGCGGACCAGCGGCTCGCGGTCGCTGGTGCGGCCGCCGAAGATGATCGCGTCGATCGGGACGCCGGCGGGCGCCTGGAAGTCACCGGCGACGTTGGGCACGTTGGCCAGCGTCGTCGTGAAGCGGCTGTTGGGGTGCGCCCACGGCGACGTGTCGTCGGCGGCGCGCTCCGAGATCAGCTCGCCCTTCCAGTCCTGCCAGTCGGTGACGTCCTCGGGCGGGTTCTTCGTCATGCCCTCCCACCAGACCTCCTGGGTCCGGGGGTTGTAGGCGACGTTGGTGAAGATGACCCCGGTGCCCTCGCGGATCGACTCGAGAGCGCCCGGGTTGGTCTTCTCGTTGGTGTCCTTGGCGACGCCGAAGACACCGAACTCCGGGTTCATCCCGTAGACGCGGCCGTCGTCGCCGACCCACAGCCAGGCGATGTCGTCGCCGTAGAACTCCACGTGGTAGCGGTCGCCGAGCGCGTCCGGCGCCAGCGTCATCGCGAGGTTGGTCTTGCCCGACGCGCTCGGGAAGCCGCCGCAGATGTGCCAGCGCTGGCCGGTCTCCTTGTCGGTGATGCCGAGCAGCATGAACTGCTCCGCCAGGAAGACGCCCGACGCGCGACCGTCGTAGCAGGCCTGTCGCAGGCCGTGCGCGATCTTGCCGAGCAGCGCGTTGCCGCCGTACGACGAGCCAAAGTGCAGGATCGTCCGTTCGTCGGCGACGGTCGCGAAGTAGCGCTGGTCATCGGGGGTGCCCTGGCCGAGGTTCTCCAGGTCGCCGGTGACGTGCACCGCGCGCACGAAGCTGTCGGGGTCCTCGAGGTCGTTGACGTACGACGCGGCCACGCGCGACATCCGGATCATGTGCAGCACGACCGGGCGGCTGTCGGTGAGCTCGACGCCCGCGGCGTACGCCTCGAGCGGAGATCCCGGGGGCGCCATCAGGTAGGGGATGACGTACATCGTCTTGCCGGCGGACGCACCGGTCATCCGCTCGGTGAGCAGCTCGGTCATCTCGGCCGCGGGCTTCCAGTTGTTGTAGACGCCCCGGTCGTCCTCCTTGCTGGTCGCGACGACGGTGCGCTCCTCGGAGCGGGCGGTGTCCTTGTGGTAGCTGCGCGAGTAGTAGCGGCCCTCGCCGGCGGGCAGCAGCTCGCCCGCGTCGACGGCCTCCTGGAGCAGGCGCGCGTCGTCGGCGGCGCTGACGACCTCGACCCGGTCGGGTCGGGTGATCGCGGCCCAGTGGGCCACGTACTCCCGCACGCGAGGGTTGGTGAGCCCTGCCTCGTCCAGCGCGCTGTTCACGTCGACCATGTTCGTCGCAAGCCTCTCGATCCGTCCGGCGGTGCTGGGCACGGTACCCACAATTCGAGGAACCGTAGCCGTCGGGTAGGGCCGAAGTGCCCAGATCCCAATGCACACTGTGCTTTCGTCTTCGGAGGGCTTAAGTACCGGGGTCCGGAACGGGTCTTCGCGGGGCTCAGCGACGGGCGGTCGGCGAGCTCGCGGCGAGGGCCACGGCGATCGCTCCCATCAGCTCGGCGCGTACGCCGAGCTCGCCCCGCACGACGTCCGCGGCGGCCGCGGAGTTGGGCTGCGCGTGGCGGTCGAGCGACTCCCGGATGCCCGCGATCGTGGCGCTGGCGGAGCCGATGTCACCACCCATCACGATCCGCTCGGGGTTGAGCATCGTGCAGAGGTCGGCGAGGACGCGCCCGATCCGTCGGCCCGCATCGCTCAGCGCGCGGTTGACCCCGGCATCGCCCTCCTCCGCCAGGACCAGGACCCGCTCGAGGGTGAGCGGCTGGTCGTGGGCGGCCTGGAGCAGCTCGAGCATCTTGGGGATCGACACCTCGGTCTCGAGGCAGCCGCGGCTGCCGCAGCGACACATGATCCCCTTCTCGTCGACCTGGACGTGGCCGAGCTCGCCGGCCTCGCCCGTCGAGCCACCGACGAGGCGGCCGTCGACGATCACGCCGGCACCGATCCCGGTCGAGGCCTTCACGTAGATCACGTCCCTGCGTCCCCGGGCGGCGCCGTACGCCAGCTCGCCGCGGGCGCCCATGTGCGCGTCGTTGTCGACGACGGCGGTGAAGCCGGTCCGCTCGGCCAGCGCGTGGACCGGGCGGGCTCCGCGCCAGTAGGGGAGGATCCCGGAGGTCATCCGGCCGTCGCGGTCCACGGGCCCGGGGACCCCCATCGCGACGGCGCGCACGTGCTCGCGGGCGCTGCCGTTCTCGGCGAGCAGCTCGTCGATGAGTGCCGCGACCCGGTCGATGGTCGCGTCCGGCGAGTCGTCCACGTCGAGCGCGAACGAGCGCTCCAGCGCGATGCTCGAGTCGGGCCGGGCCAGGGCGGCGCGGACGTGCCGGTGCCCGAGGTCGACCCCGACCACGATCCCGGTGCCGCCGGAGAGCTCGAGCAGCGTCGGCGGCCGACCGCCGCGGCCGTTCAGCGGCGTGCCCCGGCCCTCGCGCTCCTGGAGGAGGTGGTCGTCGATCAGCTGCGCGACCAGGTTGGAGACGGTCGAGCGGGAGAGGCCGGTGTGCCGCATCAGGTCGGCCCGGGAGAGCGGCCCGTTGGTCTCCAGGACCCGGACCAGCTGGTCGCGGTTGGCGGCGCGCAGCTCACCCAGGGACCCGGTCATGGCCAGAGAGTAGCCAACACCGCCACGTTCTGGTTACTCCACAATCAAAACTAATTACTGCTCGATTGTTGCTGTTTTATGTCTTGACGCGGACTAACTGACGCTCCTACGTTGCCAACGCGACCGCCACTCGGCAACAGTTTTGCTTTACGTGCGCGCTCGTGTCCGTGTCCGCGGCGAGGGCTGGACCTCAGCGGACCTAGCAATGGAGGAACGATGACACGCACACGACGCGCGCTCGGCGCGCTGGTGGCGACCGGCGCCATGCTGGCGTTGGCCGCCTGTGGTGGAAGCAGCAGTGACGACGGCTCGTCCGCGAAGGGCGGCGGCGAGGTCGAGGTCTTCACCTGGTGGGCCGAGGGCAGCGAGAAGGCCGGCCTGGACGCGCTGGTCAAGGTCTTCGACCAGCAGAACCCGGGGGTCAAGTTCGTCAACGGAGCCGTCGCCGGTGGTGCGGGCAGCGACGCGAAGGCCGTCCTCGCCTCGCGCCTGCAGACCAACGACCCGCCCGGGACCTTCCAGGCGCACGCCGGTGCCGAGCTCACCGACTACATCAACAACGGGCAGATCGAGGACCTGTCCGACCTGTACGAGAAGAACGGCTGGAACGACCAGTTCCCGCAGTCCCTGCTCGACCGCCTGACGGTCGACGGCAAGATCTACTCGGTCCCGTCCAACATCCACCGGGCCAACCTGGTGTGGGCCAACCCGGCCGTCCTCCAGGACGCCGGGGTCGACCCGGCCGCGACGTACGACTCGATGGACGCCTGGATCGCGGACCTGAAGAAGATCAAGGCCGCCGGCAAGATCCCGCTCTCCATCGCGACCGACTGGACGCAGGTCAACCTCCTGGAGACCGTGCTGCTCTCCGACCTCGGCGTCGACGGCTACAACGGCCTGTGGGACGGCTCGACCGACTGGGCCGGGTCCGACGTCACCGACGCTCTGGACGACTACAAGACCCTGCTCGACATGACCAACGAGGACCGGCAGTCGCTCGACTGGCCGGACGCCACCCAGCTCGTGATCGACGGCGACGCCGCGTTCAACGTGATGGGTGACTGGGCGGTCGCCGCGTTCGAGGGCCAGGACAAGGAGTTCAACAAGGACTTCCTCGCCTACCCCGTGCCCGGCACCGACGGGGTCTTCGACTTCCTCGCGGACTCCTTCACGATGCCGGTCGGCGCCCCCGACCCGGCCACCACCGAGGACTGGCTCAACACGGTCGCCAGCCCGGAGGGCCAGGAGGCGTTCAACAAGGCGAAGGGCTCGATCCCGGCCAACACCGAGGCGGACACCTCCGACTTCGGCGCCTACCAGCAGACCGCGATCGAGTCGTACGCCCAGGACGACATCGTCTCGTCCCTGGCGCACGGCGCGGCGGCGCCGATCACCTGGCTGACGGACATCACGGCCGCGGTCGCGAAGTTCGGCTCGACCGGCGACGTCGACGGCTTCCAGTCGGACCTGGCCGACGCTGCCGACAAGAACGCCGCCGGCTGATCCGTCGCAGCCGGTAGCACCCCCTGCGCCGGCCCGGTCCCACCCTCGACCGGGACCGGGCCGGCGCAGCACCCGCACCCGCCGTACCAACCTTGTGAGGAGCACCCGGTGAACCGAGGATGGCGATCATGGGGACCGCCGGTCCTGCTGGTCCTCCCGTCGATGATCCTGATCGGGGTCTTCGTCTACGGACTGATCGGCGTGAACATCAACACGTCGCTGACCGACCAGCACCACCGCCTCGGCGGCGGCAGCTTCGTCGGCCTGGAGAACTACCGCACCCTGTTCCACGACGACACGTTCGTCTACTCGCTGCGCAACCTGGGGATCTACACGGTCACCTTCGTGTGCGGCACCCTCTTCTTCGGGTTCCTGTGGGCCTGGCTGCTCGAGAAGGGCGTCCGGGGCGAGGGCGGCTTCCGCGCCGTCTACCTCTTCCCGATGGCGGTGTCCTTCATCGCGTCGGGCGTCGTGTGGCGCTGGCTGCTCAACAGCGCCGAGGGTGACCGGGCCGGCGGGCTCAACCGGCTCTTCGAGAACGTCGGCCTCGGCTTCCTGGCCAACCCGTGGTGGACCAACGAGACCTGGGGCATCGTCGCGATCGCCATCCCCGCGATCTGGCAGCTGTCCGGGTACGTCATGGCGCTCTTCCTCGCGGGCTTCCGCGGGATCCCCGACGAGCTGCGCGAGGCGGCGCGCGTCGACGGCGCGTCCGAGTGGCAGCTCTACCGCCACGTCCTCTTCCCGCAGCTGAGCCCGGTCGCGCTCTCCGCGATCGTGATCGCCGGCCACATGTCGCTGAAGGTCTTCGACCTGATCATGGCCATCGCCGGTCCGACGAACTACACGACGCAGGTGCCGGCCACCCAGATGTGGACCAAGTTCACCAGCGGCGACTACGCCACGTCCGCCGCGATCGGCACCATCCTGCTCTGCATCGTGGCGCTGCTGATCGTCCCCTACCTCGTCTACACCTACCGGCAGGAGCGCAGGTCGTGAGCGCCTCGACGTTGACCGCGGCCATCCCCGCGGAGACCCACCACGACCGGCCGCCCGCGACGGGCCGGGGCCGGCGCGCCCTGGTGCGGTCGCTGCGCTACGCGCTGCTGCTCGCCTTCGTGGTCATCGTGCTGACCCCGGCGTACGTCCTCATCGTGACGTCGTTCAAGGGGCTGGGCGACGCGAGCCCGTCGCGGGCCTGGGACCTCCCGCAGAGCTGGGAGACGGCGGGCTGGTCGCGCGCCTGGACGACGCTGTCCCCCGCACTGGGCCGCACCTTCGCGATGGTGATCCCCGCCGCCCTCATCTCGGCGCTGCTCGGCTCGATGAACGGGTTCGTGCTGTCCCGGTGGCGCTTCCCCGGCGCCGACATCGTCTTCACCCTGATGCTCTTCGGGATGTTCATTCCGTACCAGGCGGTGATGATCCCGCTCGTGCAGCTGATGCAGGACCTCGGCGTCCCGAGCGGGGTGCCGAGCCTGATCGTGCTGCACGTCGTCTACGGCATCCCGATCACGACCCTCATCTTCCGCAACTACTACGCCGGGGTGCCTCAGGAGCTGATCGAGGCGGCGCGGGTCGACGGCGCGGGGATGCTGCGGACCTACGCCTCGATCATGCTGCCGCTCTCGGCACCGGCGTTCGTCGTCGTGATCATCTGGCAGTTCACGTCCGCGTGGAACGACTACCTGTTCGCGCTGTTCTTCTCGAACTCCCGCAACGGGCCGGTCACGATCGCCCTCAACTTCCTGGCGAGCGGCCAGCTCCAGGACTACTCCGCCAGCATGGCGGGTGCGCTGATCGCGTCGCTGCCGACGTTGGTCGTCTACGTCATCCTCGGGCGCTGGTTCGTCGGCGGCCTGATGGCCGGCTCGGTCAAGGGCTGATGGACCTCGACGCCGAGGGGCGACGGCTGCTCGCCTTCGCCGCCGGCGGCGAGCTGCCGGGGACCGGGTTCGGGTGGCTCGACGACGCGGGCGCGGTCGACCGCTCCCGGGGCGTGCACACCTGGATCACGGCCCGGATGACCCACGTCTTCTCCCTGGCCGCGCTGGCCGGCGAGCCCGGAGCCGCGGCCCGGGCCGCCACCGGGGTCGAGGCCCTCCTCGCCGGGCCCCTCCGGGACCGGTCGTACGACGGGTGGCTCGGCGCCGTCGACCTCACCGGGTCGCCGCTCGACGAGCACAAGCGCGCCTACGACCACGCCTTCGTGGTCCTCGCGGCCTGCAGCGCCGTGACCGCCGGCGTACCGGACGCGGAGACCCTGCTCGACGATGCCGTCGCCGTCTTCGACGAGCGGTTCCTCGACGACGCCGGTCTCGTGGTCGACGGCTACGGCCGCGACCTCTGCCGGGCGGACGACTACCGCGGAGCCAACAGCAGCATGCACACGGTCGAGGCCCTGCTGGCGCTGGGCGACCTGCGCGGCGACCGCCGCTGGCACGACCTCGCCCTCGGCATCGCCGAGCTCCTCATCCACCGAGTGGCGACCGCGTACGACTTCCGACTGCCGGAGCACTACGACCCGGCGTGGACGCCGCTGCCGGCCTACAACGCGGACCGGCGCGACGACCAGTTCCGTCCGTACGGCGTGACCCCCGGCCACCTGCTCGAGTGGTCGCGCCTGCTGCTCCAGCTGGAGGCCTCGGTCACCGATCCGCCGCCGTGGCTGGCGTCCGACGCGATCCGGCTCTTCGACGTCGCCGTCCGGATCGGCTGGGCGGTCGACGGTCGGCCTGGCTTCGTCTACACCACCGACCTGCAGGACGCGCCCGTCGTACGCCACCGGATGCACTGGGTGCACGCCGAGGCGATCGGCGCCGCCGCTGCGCTCGGCGCCCGCACGGGTGCCGCGCCGTACGCCGTGTGGCAGTCGACCTGGTGGGAGTTCGTCGAGCGGCACCTCCGCGACCCCCGCACCGGCACGGCCAACTGGCACCACGAGCTCGACGCCGAGAACCGGCCGGTCGCCCAGGTGTGGTCGGGGCGCCCGGACGTCTATCACGCCTACCAGGCGATCCTGCTGTCCCGGCACCCGCTGGGGGCGTCGCTGGCGGGAGCCCTCTCCCGGGCCTGAGACCTCGCGGGCAGGCCGGCGGCCGCGACACAATGCCCCATGCGACGAAGCCTGGTGAACGACCCCGACGACCTGGTCGTGGAAGCCCTGGAGGGCCTCGCCCTGGCCCATCCCACCCTGGTCCGGCACGACGCGGAGCACGGGTTCGTCGCGCGCGCGACGCCGGCCCGCGACAAGGTCGGCCTGGTCTCCGGCGGCGGGTCGGGGCACGAGCCGCTGCACGCCGGGTTCGTCGGGCACGGCATGCTCGACGTCGCCGTCCCGGGTGCCGTGTTCGCGAGCCCGACGGCGCTCCAGCTGTACGACGCGACGCGGGCGGCCGACGCCGGGCGCGGGGTGCTGCACATCGTGAAGAACTACACCGGCGACGTCATCAACTTCACCGTCGCGCGCGAGCTCGCCGACGAGGACGACGACATCGCGACCGAGGTCGTGCTGGTCGACGACGACCTGGCGACCGACCTCGGTGAGGAGCCGGACGACCCGGACGCACCCGGACGCCGCGGCACCGCCGCCGTCGTCGCCGTGGAGAAGATCTGCGGCGCGGCCGCCGAGGAGGGCGCCGACCTCGGCTCCCTCGCCGAGCTCGGGCGGAGCGTCGCCGCCCGCGCGCGGAGCATGGCGTTCGCGATCGAGGCGGGCACCCACCCCGGCTCGTCCCGGCCCGCCTTCGACCTCGACGCGGACGAGGTCGAGCTCGGCGTCGGGATCCACGGCGAGCGTGGGCGGTCTCGGGTGCCCTTCGGGCCCACCGACGAGCTCGTCGCCCGACTCGTCGACCCGCTCGTGGAGGCGCTTCGGCCCGCCCGCGGCAGCGGCGTCATCGCGATCGTCAACGGACTGGGATCGACGTACCCCTTGGAGCTGTACGCCGCCGCCCGCGCCGTGCACGGCGGCATGACGGCTCGGGGTGTCCGGGTCGACCGGTTCCTGGTCGGCAGCCTCGTCACCTCGCTCGACATGCACGGCGTCTCCGTCACCCTGCTGCCCGTCGACGACGAGCTGCTCCGCCTGTGGGACGCACCCGTCCGCACTCCCGCCCTGACCTGGTGAGGCCACGATGAACGCACGCGACACCGCCCTGGACGCCGGCTTCGGCGAGCGCTGGACCCGGGCCATGACCACCGCCTTCGCCACCGAGGCCGACCGGCTCGGCGAGCTCGACCGCCTCGCCGGGGACGGCGACTTCGGCCGCAACCTCACCTCGGCCTTCGGACGCGTGCAGCAGGAGGTGGACGCCGCCGGGCCGACGACGTACGCCGCCTGGCTGACGTGCGTGTCCCGCGGCTTCCTCGGGACGGGTGGGACGAGCGGCCCGCTGTTCGGGATGTTCTTCCGCGAGCTGGCCCGCTGCTCGACCGGGGACGAGCCCACCGTCGCGGAGCTCGGCCGGGGACTGTCCGCCGGTCTGGCGACGGTGCAGCGCTACGGCAAGGCCCAGGTCGGCCACAAGACGATGGTCGATGCCCTGGCGCCGGCGGTCGACGCGCTGGGCGCGACGGACGGCACCCTGCGCGGCGCGGCGGAGGCCGCCGACGAGGGCGCCCGGTCGACGGCCGACATCATCGCGAAGCGGGGTCGGGCGAGCTACGTCGGCGAGGCCTCGCGCGGGGTGCTCGACCCCGGGGCGGTGGCGATGGCGATGGTGCTCGCCCTCGCCGCGGACTCGGCGAGCTGACCAGTCAACCGGTGAGCCCGAACTCGATCCAGAGCGGGTAGTGGTCGCTCACCCGCCACGACAGCGCCGACTTCGACGTGCTCGGGTAGACGTACGGGACGAAGTCGAAGTTGCCGGCCCGGCCGGTGAACTCGAGACCGTGGAGCAGGCTCGTGACGGTCCCGGCGTCGTCGACGGTGGAGAACCAGGCGATCTGGTCGTAGTGGTGCGGCTTGGTCGGGCTGTCGAAGATGGTGCGGGGCAGGGTCGAGAGCTGGCCGGGGGGAAAGAGCCCGGTGGAGACGAAGGCCCGGTAGACGGGAGTCCCGGGACCCTCGAGGTTGAAGTCCCCCAGGACGAGCAGGTTGGAGTTCCAGTCGCGCGGACGGTCGGCCCAGTCGCGCATCCAGCGGGCGAACGCCGTCACCTCCGGCACCCGCCTGGCGGGCGCCCCGTCCCAGACGACGTGCACGGTCGTGAGGATGACCTCGACGCCGTTGCGGCTGAAGGACGCGGCGTACGGCGTGCGGGCGAACTGGCGGACCGCCCGTCCCGCCTGCGGCGGGAGCACCACCTCCCCGACCAGCCCGGAGGAGACGACCCGGGTCCTGTCGAAGAGGAACGTCAGCCGCTCGCCGTTGCCACCGTCACCCTCGGTGACGTCGCTGCACACGAAGTCCCAGCCTGGCCCGAGCTCGGCGAGCACGGCCCGCAGGCCGCTGATGTCGCGCCGGACCTCCTGGACGGCGACGACGTCGAACCTCGAGATGACCGCAGCGATGAGCGCGACGGCCCGCCGGTCCCGCTTCGGGGACGCGGTGTCCGGGGCGTCCCAGGAGTCCGTCAGCCCCGCCAGGGCCCGGATGTTCCACGAGCCGATGAGCAGGTTGCCCGGCGTACGGCGCGGCACGACCCTCGACGCGGCGGTGCGCAGGCGTCGTACCTCCGCACGCACGGCCGCCGGCTTCGTCCCCGCCGCAGTGGTGTCGGGCATGCCTCCACGAGAGCACCGGGACACGCCCGGCGCCATAGGTCGTCTGGGCGGTCAGACGATCTTGCGGCTCGGCTTGGTCTTGACCGTCGTCGCCTGGTAGCCCGCCGCCGTGGCCGTGACCTTGACGAAGACCTTCTTGCCCTTCAGCGCCCTGCTCAGCTTCAGCTTGGACTTGGTGGCCCCCTTCACGGCCTTGGCGCCGACGAACCACTGGTACGTGAGCCTGACACCCGGCGCCGACCAGGTCCCGCCCGACACCGTCAGGGTCTTGCCCACCTTCGCCGTGCCGGTGATCGCGGGCGCCCGCGTGGCCGTGATCGTGCCCGCCGCCACTCGGGCACTCGCCGCGGACGTCGCTGTCGCCGCTGCGAACCCGGCCGCGGATGCCGTCACCCGCACCTTGAGCACCTTGCCGACGTCGCCGGCCACGGGCGTGTAGGTGGACTTCGTCGCCCCTGCGACCGGGACGTCGCCCGCCAGCCACTGGTAGGCGAAGGTCGCACCGGCCGGCGTCCAGCTCCCGGGGTTCGCGGTCACGACCCGCCCGACCACCGGCGTTCCCGGGATGCCCGGCGCCGTGTTGTTGACGACCGACGCCGTCCCCGCATCGACGACGGGACCCACCCCGGCCGAGGTCACGGAGGCCGACGGCGTACCCGCCTTCGACGCGGTCACCCGCACCTTGATCGTCTTCCCGATGTCACCAGCCACCGGCGTGTACGTCGACGCGGACGCCCCGCCGATCGCCACATCGTCCGCCAGCCACTGGTAGGCGAACGTCGCGCCCGACGGCGTCCACGTGCCGGGCGCCGCGGTGAGAACCGACCCGACCCGTGGCGTCCCGGAGATCGACGGAGGCACCGTGTTCGCCATCGGAGGCACCACGGACGCGGCGAGCTGGGCGTTGCGGCCACCCACCGTCGCGCCGGCGGGCACGACCACGTCGGTCCCCGCCGCCACGGTCGCGACGTTGTCGAAGAACTCGCTCTGGTAGGTACCGGCCGGGTCGGCGAATCCGAGACGGTAGGTGCCGGCAGGCAGCTGGAGCGAGTACGTGCCCCCGAGACCGGTCGAGGCGGACGCAACCTGCGGGAACGAGCCGCCGTCGTTGCGGTATGCCGTCACCGTGATGCCCCCCAGCGCCTGTGCCGAGGGGCCGGTGACCGTGCCGGTGACGGTCCCCCGCTGCTGCATCGAGAAGCTGATGCTGTCCGCGCCGCCGGCCGCCCCGAGGACGATGTCGGTAGCGGTCGCGAGCGTCGCCTTGTCGTTCCAGTACTCGTCGATGTAGCCATCCCAGCTCGCGCTGGCACCGACCCGGTAGGTGCCCGGTGCGAGGCCCTCGAAGAAGTAGAGACCGGTGTCGCGGCTGCCGACGTCCTCCAGGGCCACGTAGGAGCTGCCCACCAGCTGGTAGAGCGTGACGTCCGCGCCGGTGACAGGACCGCCGCCCTGCGCGGTGATGACACCGGAGATGTGACCGCCGGCGCCCAGCACCGCGTTCCGACCGGTGGTCATCGCGCCACCTGCGACGGTGACGTCGCTGGCGGTGGCGATCGTGGGCTGGTCGTTCCACAGCTCGCGCCCGTACACGCCGTCGGGGTCCCGGAACCCGACGCGGTAGGCACCGTCGGCCAGCCCCGCGAGCACGTACGCGCCGGCGTTGTCGGTGTCGTCCTCCGCGACGGCCACCCAGTTCCCGCTGCGCGAGGTGTACGCCGTGACCTCGATGCCCGGCAGGGCGCCGCCGGCGTCGCTGACCGTGCCGCTGATGCCTCCGGACTTCGCGAGGCCGGCGTCCCGGGTCACGGTGGCGCCGGCGGCGATCGCGATGTCGTCGGCCTGCTCGACCGACGCCTTGTCGTTCCACCACTCGAGCTGGTGGCCGGCCGGCGGGTCGAACTGCAACCGGTAGGTCCCGGCACGCAGGCCCTGGATGCGGTACGTGCCGGAGCTGTCGGTCGAGACACCACGGACGTCGTCCCAGAACCCGTTCGTGAACTGGTACATCGAGACCCAGACCCCGGACAGGGGCCCGCCACCGGTCTCGGTCACCGTTCCCGTCAACGTCGCACCGGCCTCGAGGGCGGCGTCGACGGTGCTGAGCGTGGCTCCGGCCGCGAGCACGATGTCGTCGGCGGTGTCGAACGAGGCCCGGTTGTTCCAGTACTCCCCGAGGTAGGCGCTGCCGTCGGGCGCGTCGAAGCCGACCCGCCAGGTCCCCGCCTGCAGCCCGTTGAACGAGTAGCCACCCGTGGCATCGGTGTCCGTCGAGGACCAGTACCGCCACGCCGTGCCGACCTTGCGGTAGGCGGTCACGGATGCGTCCGCGAGCGCCGCACCACCGGTGCCGGTGACGTGGCCACCGATCGTCGCGCCCCCGGCGAGCTGCGCGTTCTTTCCGGTGACCGCCTGGGAGGCCGCGACGGTCACCGCGGTCGCACCGTCGCGCTCCGGCTGGTTGTCGAACCACTCCGGGGCGAACCCGCCGGCCGGGTCGCTGAACTGCAGCCAGTACGTGCCCGGGTCGAGATTCGACACGATGTACGAACCGGACGCGTTCGTCGTCGCCGACCCGGCGAAGCTGTCGAAGCCGCCCGCGTCCCGGTAGGCCTGGATGCGAATGCCGGCGAGCGCCGTACCCGAGCTGTTGGTCACCGTGCCCGCGATGCTGCCGCGCGGTGCGAGCGTGGCGTTGCGGCCGCTGGTGGTGGCTCCGGCCGTGACGACGACATCGGTCGCCGCGTCCACACTCGCCTTGTCGTCGTAGTACTCGGTCAGGTAGGCCGGGTGGGCGTAGCGGAGCCGGTAGCTGCCCGGCGTCAGCCCGCTGAGGTCGAACGCGCCGGTCGCGCTCGTGTTCGTGGTCGTGAGCGCGCTCCAGCCCGACCCGTCGTTGCGGTAGGCCGTGACGGAGACGCCCTGCAGGTTCCCGCTGGGGCCGCTCACCGTGCCGGTGATGTGGCCGGCCCTGGCGAGCACGGCGTTGGTGCCGGCGACGGTGCCGGCCGCCGGGACCGCGATGTCCGTGCCCGACCTGAGGTCCGGCTTGTCGTTCCAGGCCTCGGAGAGGTAGCGGCCGCTCGGGTCGCTGAAGACCACTCGGTGGGTGGTGGCCCGCAGGCGCGAGAGCGTGTATGCGCCTGCGGCGTCCGTGGTGGCGGTCTGCGCCGACTCCCAGTCGCCGCGGACGAGCTCGTACGCCGTCACCCGGACGCCCTGAGCCGCTCCGGTGCCGTCGGTGACCGTGCCCGAGATGGCTCCCGACCGGGTCAGCTGGGCGCTGATGCCGGGCAGGGTCGCAGAGGCCGGCACGTGCAGGATCTTGGCCTTGCCGAGCAGCGTGACATCGTCGAAGAACTCCTCGGAGTACGTGCCCGTGCCGTCGGCGAACCCGATCCGGTACGGGCCGGGGTCGAGTCCTCCGACGTCGTAGGTGCCGTTGGCCGCGGTCGTCGTCTCGCGGAACGAGTACCAGCCGTCGTCGTAGCGGTAGACGGTGACGTCGACGCCCGGGACGCCGACACCGGTCGAGCTCGTGACCGTGCCGGTGATGTGGCTGGCGGAAGCGAGCGACGCGTTGCGACCGGTCACGGTCTGCGACGCCACGACGGCGATGTCGATCGCCGTCTCGAGGGTGGCCTGGTCGTTCCAGTACTCGCCGCGGTAGACACCTGCCGGGTCGGCGAACCCGAGCCGGTAGGTCCCCGAGTCCAGCCCCGAGAGCGTGTAGGCGCCCCTCGCGTCCGTGGTGGCGTCGGCGACGCTGTCGTAGCCGAACTCGGTGCTGCGGTACGCCGTCACGTGGATGCCGGTCAGGGCCGCCCCACCGGCCGCAGCGGTGACCGTTCCGGTGATCCGCCCCGGCGTCGCCAGCTGGGCGTTCCGACCGCTGGTGGTCGAGCCCTGCACCACCGCGACGGCGTCCGCAGTCTCCACTGTGGGCTTGTCGTTCCAGTACTCCGAGAGGTACCCGGTCGCCTCGAACCCGAGCCGGTACGCACCGGTCGCCAGGCCACCGATCGAGTAGGTGCCGTCGGCTGCGGTCTGGTCGCTGCCCACCTCGTCGAAGAAGCCGCCGTCCGGCTGGTAGACCGTGACCGTCGCGTCGGCGATCGGGGCGCCTCCGGGCGCCGTCACGGTGCCGGTGACCCGGCCCGGCTCGGCGAGGACCGCGTTCTTCCCGGTCACGTCGGTGCTCGCCGCGACGACCACGGGATCCGCGGTCGCCAGGTCGGGCTTGTCGTTCCAGTACTCGCCGACGTGAGCACCGCTGAAGTCCTCGAACCCGATCTTGTAGGTGCCGGCGCTCAGCCCTCCGACGGTGTACGTGCCGTCCGCGGCCGTGAACGCATCGCCCACCCAGTTGCCGTCCGACGCCCGGTAGACCGATACGTCGACGTCCGCCAGGCCCGTCGCGCCGTTCGTGACCGTCCCGGAAATGGTGCTCGCGCGGGCGAGCGTCGCGTTCCTCCCGGTCACCGCCTGACCGGCACCGACGACGACGTCGTCGGCAGTCTCGACGCTCGGCTTGTCGTTCCAGTACTCCGACTGGTAGCCGGAATCGGAGAAGTCGTCGAAGCCGACGCGATAGGTCCCCGCGGGAAGGTCGGTGACCGCGTAGTGCCCGCTCGCGTCCGTGGTGGCACCGGACACGTAGTCCCAGAAGTCGAAGTCCTGGTCGTAGGCGTAGACGGTGACCTGGATGTTCTCGAGGGGTGCGGCGCCTCCACCCGTCACGGTGCCGCTGATGGATGCGGTGTCGGCCGCACGGGCCGGTGCGGCGAGGACGCCGAGCGGCACCAGCACGGAGCTGACCAGGAGGAGCGATGCGAGGAGCCGTCCACGACCGGGACGCTGCGAGGGTGCCGACATGCTGACCTCCGGGGTGCGGGATCAGCGCAACGTAGGACTCCTGGCCGGGCCTGCCTGCCGGCGTTCACCGCATTCCCCTGTTTGTGGGGTCCGGTCCAGTCCAGTCCCACGAGCAGCCGGCTCTACTGCTGGGGGGCCTCCGTCGCGCGACGGCCCTTGGGCCTCCGCGCCTCCCACTCCGCCCAGGTCATCTCCTCGTCCAGGTCCCACTCGGGATGGTCCGCCACAGCGGTGGCCTGGCTCTGGGCCGCCTGCTCCTGCGTGGCACCGCCGTCGATGATGGCCTGGTAGGCAAGGAAGTGTCGCCGGCTGAACCTGTCGTTCGTCTCGGTCACGCCACGATCCTCCGTCAGCACTCCGGGGGAGGCGGGAGTCGTCGGGCGCACATACCCTGAATGGTCGATGACCAGCGGTCACTGGGCCCGCGGGCTGGTCGATGCGGAGGTAGGACGGCATGGTCTACGTGTACGGGTTCGCGAGCGGCAGCAAGGAGCAGCGAGACCTCCTCGGCGGCAAGGGGGCGAACCTCGCCGAGATGACCAACCTCGGTCTGCCGGTGCCGCCCGGTTTCACGATCACCACCGAGGCGTGCCGCGCCTACCTCGCCGACGGCGGCGATCCCGAGGGGCTGGCGGAGGAGATCACCGAGCACCTCGCTGCTCTCGAGGAGAGGATGGGGCGCCGGCTCGGGCAGGTCGACGACCCGCTGCTCGTCAGCGTGCGGTCGGGAGCGAAGTTCTCGATGCCCGGGATGATGGAGACCGTCCTCAACATCGGGCTCAACGACGAGTCGGTCGTGGGCCTCGCCCGCCAGAGCGAGGACGAGCGGTTCGCGCAGGACTCCTACCGCCGGCTCCTGCAGATGTTCGGCGTGACCGTCCTCGACATCGACTCCGAGCACTTCTCCGACGCGCTGGAGGCGGCCAAGAAGGCCCGCAGCACCGACGACGACCTCGGCCTCGACGCCGATGACCTGCGTGAGCTGGTCAGCACGTTCAAGCGCATCGTCCGCAAGCAGACCGGTCGGGACTTCCCGCAGGACCCGCGCGAGCAGCTCGACCTCGCGATGCGCGCGGTCTTCGACTCGTGGAACGGCGACCGGGCTCGGCTCTACCGCCGCCAGGAACGCATCCCCGACGATCTCGGCACCGCCGTCAACGTGCAGGCGATGGTGTTCGGGAACTTCGGCATGAGCTCGGGGTCCGGCGTCGCGTTCACGCGCGACCCGGCCAGCGGGTCCCAGGGCGAGTACGGCGACTACCTGCAGAACGCCCAGGGCGAGGACGTCGTCGCCGGCATCCGCAACACGGTCAGCCTGGCCGAGCTCGCCGAGATCGACGCGACCTCCCACGACGAGCTGCTGGCGATCATGGCGCGCCTGGAGCGGCACTACCGCGACATGTGCGACATCGAGTTCACCGTCGAGCGCGGCAAGCTCTGGATGCTCCAGACCCGGGTGGGCAAGCGAACGCCGGAAGCGGCGTTCCGGATCGCCATCCACATGGTCGACGAGGGCCTGATCCAGATGGACGAGGCGGTCACCCGGGTCACCGGGGAGCAGCTCGCCCAGCTGATGTTCCCGCGGTTCGACGAGTCAGCCGAGCGCGTCCTGCTCGCGACCGGCATGAACGCCTCCCCGGGCGCCGCTGTCGGCAAGGCCGTCTTCGACTCCGACACCGCCGTCGAGTACGCCGCACGCGGGGAGGACGTGATCCTGGTCCGCAAGGAGACCAACCCCGACGACCTGCGCGGCATGGTCGCCGCCCGCGGCATCCTCACCAGCCGTGGCGGCAAGACCTCGCACGCGGCGGTCGTGGCGCGCGGCATGGGCCGCACCTGCGTGTGCGGCGCCGACGCGCTCGAGGTCGACACCGTGGCACGCGAGTTCCGCACCCGCGACGGCGAGACGGTGCGCGAGGGCGAGCTGATCTCGATCGACGGCACCACCGGAGAGGTGTACGCGGGCGAGGTCCCTGTCTCGGCAGCCCTGGTCGTGCGCCACTTCGAGGGCGAGAAGGTCGACGACGACCTGGTCAGCGCGGTGGCCCGGATCATGGCGCACGCCGACGGCGCCCGACGGCTCCGGGTGCGCGCCAACGCCGACACCCCCGACGACGTCGCCCGGGCACGACGGTTCGGCGCTCAGGGCATCGGGCTGTGCCGTACCGAGCACATGTTCCTCGGCGAGCGGCGCGAGCTGGTCGAACGACTGGTCGTGGCGGAGAGCGAGGACGACCAGGCCGCAGCGCTCGAGGCGCTCCTGCCCCTCCAGCGTCAGGACTTCACCGAGATCTTCGAGGCGATGGACGGTCTGCCGGTGACCATCCGTCTGATCGACCCACCACTGCACGAGTTCCTCCCCGACCTGACCGAGCTGTCGGTCAAGGTGGCGCTCGCGGAGGAGCGCGGGGAGGTCGACGAGCACGACCGGGTGCTGCTGCGGCACGTCCGCCGGCTGCACGAGCAGAACCCGATGCTCGGCCTGCGCGGCGTACGCCTCGGCATCCAGATCCCCGGCCTCTTCCGGATGCAGGCCCGCGCCATCCTCGAGGCGGCCGCCGAGCGCACCGCGGCCGGGATGCGACCGGTGCCGGAGATCATGATCCCGCTGGTCGCCAGCGTCCGGGAGCTCGAGATCGTCAAGGCCGACATCCTCGCCGTGGCCCAGGAGATCGAGGAGGACCGCGGGATCACCCTCGCCTACTCGGTCGGCACCATGATCGAGCTCCCGCGGGCGGCGTTCCTGGCCAACAGGATCGCTGCGGAGGCGGAGTTCTTCTCGTTCGGCACCAACGACCTGACCCAGATGGCGTGGGGCTTCTCCCGTGACGACGTGGAGGCGTCGTTCTTCTCGCGCTACTTCGAGCACGCGATCTTCGACGTCTCCCCCTTCGAGTCGCTCGACCAGCTGGGCGTCGGCGGGATGGTCGAGATGGGCACCAAGAAGGGCCGGAAGACCAAGCCCGACCTCAAGGTCGGCGTCTGCGGCGAGCACGGCGGGGACCCCCGCTCGATCCACTTCTTCGACAAGGTCGGGCTCGACTACGTCTCCTGCTCGCCGTTCCGCATCCCCGTCGCACGGCTCGAGGCCGGCCGATCGGTGCTCATCGCGAGGACGAACGGCTGAAATCGAAGGAGCCGCAGGTCAGCTGGCTGACCTGCGGCTCCTCGTGTCCTGCGCGCCTGTAGGGATTCGAACCCCAAACCTTCTGATCCGTAGTCAGATGCTCTATCCGTTGAGCTACAGGCGCTCATCACCACTCGTGAGAGCGACTGGACGAGGATAGCCGAATGCACCGAGGTTGCCGAAATCAGTGGCGGGGCGTGGTCCTCGCGGTCGCGGTGGTGCTCGCGCTGGCCGGCTGCCAGGGTGACGAGACGCCGGACGCCGCGACGACGAGCGTGCAGGCTTTCCCGGACGCGCCGCACGTCTCGGGGCCGCTGACCGTCGAGCTGCGACCGGCCCTGTCGCTGGTCTTCGACGACCGGCGCTGCCGGCCGGACCCGGCGGCCGGCCAGCTCTGCTCGAGCGACGGATCGGGCGGCTACCGGGTACTGGGCACCAGCGGGCCGCTGGTGGTCGCCGAGGTCGGCACCGCGCCGTCCGCCGACCACACCTCCTGGCGGACGACCGTGCGGTTCGCGCCCGGCTCGCGCGACGCCGTACGACGGGTGCGGGAGCAGACCGCGGGGATCGGCGGCGTGGTCGTCGTGACGGTCGGCGACGCCATCGTCATGGTCGCCACGCCGCCCGAGCTGCACCCGGGACGGATCCTCCGCTTAGGTCTCGGAAAGGCCGAAGCGTGGTCTCTTGTGGACGCATTCGGATAGCCCAGACCCGCTCAAAACAAGGGATGTGACGCTTCCCACGGTCCGTTGATCGATCCAATGTGTGCACGCCAGACTCCCCGGTACTGTCGCCGCATCCTGGACCCCGATCAGGTCCTCGGACCGGGATGCACACCACTCGCCGACAACGACGCCGAGCGATCCACCACTACTCCACGACACACCGTCGATGCGCTCGACGGCCGGCCGCCACCTCCACCGGGCGGGCCGCGAATCGCGAGAGGGACGCAGCATGACCGCCACCGAGGCTCCTATCACCCACCCCACCACCCACCAGGGCATCGTCGACTTCGTCAACGAGGTCGCCGAGCTCACCCAGCCCGACCGGATCCAGTGGTGCACCGGCTCCGACGAGGAGTGGACCGAGCTCACCCAGACGCTGATGGCGACCGGGACGTTCACCCAGCTGAACCCGGCCATCAAGCCCAACTCGTTCTACGCCGCGTCCGACCCGATCGACGTCGCCCGCGTGGAGGACCGCACCTACATCTGCTCCGTCGACGAGCACGACGCCGGCCCCACCAACAACTGGATGGCGCCGGACGAGATGAAGGAGCTCATGCGCGGCCTGTACGCCGGCTGCATGCGCGGACGCACCATGTACGTCATCCCGTTCGTGATGGGCCACCTCGAGGCCGAGAAGCCGATGTTCGGCATCGAGCTCACGGACTCGGCGTACGTCACCGCCTCGATGCGCGTGATGGCCCGGATGGGCAGCCACGTCCTGGAGCGGATGACCGAACTGGACGCCGAGTTCGTCCCCGCGATCCACTCGGTCGGCCACCCGCTCGCGCCCGGCGAGGCCGACGTCGCGTGGCCCTGCAACGACACCAAGTACATCGTGCAGTTCCCCGAGGAGCGCGCGATCTGGTCCTTCGGCTCCGGGTACGGCGGCAACGCGCTGCTCGGCAAGAAGTGCTACGCGCTCCGCATCGCGTCGGTCATGGCCCGCGACGAGGGCTGGCTCGCCGAGCACATGCTGATCCTCAAGCTCACCTCGCCGCAGGGCGTCGTCAAGTACATCGCCGCGGCCTTCCCGAGCGCCTGCGGCAAGACCAACCTCGCGATGCTCAAGCCGACCATCCCGGGCTGGAAGGTCGAGTCCATCGGCGACGACATCGCCTGGATGCGGATCGGCGCCGACGGCCGCCTGTGGGCGGTCAACCCGGAGTACGGCTTCTTCGGCGTGGCTCCCGGCACCAACGAGCACACCAACCCGCACGCGATGGCCACCATCAACAAGGGCAACTCGGTCTTCACCAACGTCGCGCTCACCGAGGACGGCGACATCTGGTGGGAGGGTCTCGAGAACCCGCCGGCCAAGGCGACCTCGTGGAAGGGCGAGGAGTGGACCCCCGAGTCCGACTTCGACTCCAGCCACCCCAACAGCCGCTACTGCACCCCGATCAAGCAGTGCGACATCCTCGCGCCCGAGTTCGACGACCCGCGCGGTGTGCCGATCGACGCGATCCTCTTCGGCGGTCGCCGCAAGACCACGGTCCCGCTGGTCTTCGAGGCCCGCGACTGGACGCACGGCACCTTCCTCGGCGCCACGCTCTCCTCCGAGACGACCGCCGCCGCGGTCGGCGCGGTCGGTGTGGTCCGGCGCGACCCGATGGCGATGCTGCCCTTCATCGGCTACAACGCCGGCGACTACTTCAGCCACTGGATCAACGTCGGCAAGGACAACGACGCCGCCAAGCTGCCGAAGATCTTCTACGTCAACTGGTTCCGCCGCGACGAGGACGGTGGCTTCCTGTGGCCCGGCTTCGGCGAGAACAGCCGCGTCCTCAAGTGGGTCGTCGAGCGCATCGAGGGCCAGGCCGCCGCGGTCGAGACGCCGATCGGCCACGTGCCGACCCCGGACTCGCTCGACACCGAGGGCCTCGACATGACCCGGGAGGCCCTCGAGGCCGCGCTCGCCGTCGACGCCGACGAGTGGTCCGCGGAGCTGCCCCAGATCCAGGAGTGGTTCGAGAAGTTCGGCGACGACCTGCCGGCCGTGCTCTGGACCGAGCTCGACGGCCTCCGTGAACGGCTGGGCGCCCGGCCGGGGCGCTGACCCGCCGCTCCGCCGTACGACCACCTCACGAGGGCCCCGTCCGCTGGACGGGGCCCTCGTGCTTGGGCCGCTGTGGGATCATCGGGCTCACGGGGACGGCAAGGGGGACTGGCAGGAGGGGATGTGGGGACACCCGACGCTGAAGGGCGCGCGCTCTTCGGAACTGCGGGGACGCAGCTCTACGAAGAGATCCTGGCCTCCGGTGGTCTGGTCGCCGGGGAGCCGCGGATCGTCGTGGGGGGCGAGCTGCACGACGCCTTCGAGCAGCTCCGGGAGCTCGGGCTCGTCCACCTCGACCCGGAGAAGGACACCTGGGTGGCCGAGGACCCGTCCCTCGCGCACACCCGGGTCGTCGCGCCGCTGACCCAGCAGGGCGCCGAGCTCCTCCAGGAGTCGTTGCGCTGGACCGAGTCGTTCGCCACCCTCACCCAGGCTTGGCGCAAGGCGCCCGGCGCAGCCGAGGGCGGCCCGTTCCGCTACCTCCGCGGCGGGGCCGACATCGGGAACTACGTCCTGAGCGTGGCCGAGGACGCGGAGGACGAGGTGCTGACCGCGCAACCGCAGAGCGACCACCGCGGGGAGTACACCGAGGACGCCACGCGGACCGAGCGCCGGCTGCTCGAGCGGGGCGTGCGGATCCTCACGCTGTACCAGCACAGCGCCCGACGCAGCACCGCAACGCGCGCCTACGTCGCCGAGCTGAGCCCGATCGGTGCGGAGGTGCGCACCCAGGACGAGTTCTTCAACCGGATGATCGTCGTCGACCGCCGGGTCGCGATCATCCCGTCCACGCACGACATCGGGACCGCCTTGGCGGTCCAGGAGCCCACGATCGTCGGCTACCTGGCCGACGTCTTCATGCGCTCGTGGGAGCGGGCCCGACCGTTCACCAGCCAGGAGGCCTCGGTCGTCAAGCACATCGCCGACGAGCAGCGGGCGATGACGATGCGGATGCTCATCGAGGGCCACTCCGACCCGGTCTCGGCCAAGCGGCTCGGGGTCAGCCCCCGCACGTACGCCGGGTACGTCGCCGACCTCAAGGACGAGTTCGACGCGGAGACCCGCTTCCAGCTCGGCTACTCGCTCGGCCGCCTCGGGGTGCAGGCCGAGGTCGACAGCCCGGAACAACCCTGACGACGTGATTGAGGGCAGTGGTCCGATGGACCACTGCCCTCAATCAGTTGAGGCGAGCTCTGGGGGGAGAGCCTCGGAGCCAGCGACGGTGGGGGGTGTGTGCCGTCTCCCGCCTCAGGTTCTGGGTGCCGTCAGCGACGGACCGAAGTCGTCCAGTTGAGGTCGGCATGCGCCGGAGCGGAGATGCCGACGAGACCGATGCTGAGCGTCGCGGTGGCGACCACGACTGCGACCTTGCGCGCAAGCTTCATAACGTTCACCCTCTGACTTGTCGGACCCCACGGTTGGCCCGTTACGACAAGTGTGAGCGATGGAAGAGCGGCCTCTCACCCAAATTGTGCCTCAGATATCTGCATTGCAACATCCTGCAATCTGCAACGAAATGCACCCGACTCTACGCCTGAAATCGGCTCCGGCCCCCGACACGCGCAGCGTGTGGGGGCCGGATCACTGGCGGAGGCGGAGGGATTTGAACCCTCGATGGGGTTGTAGCCCCAAACCCGCTTAGCAGGCGGGCGCCATAGACCGGACTAGGCGACGCCTCCCGACAGCCAGGACAGGCTACAAGCACGCGACGGCGGGTGCCGAATCAGGGCCCACCACGCGCGCGTCAGGTCAGCGGCCGCAGGCCCTGACCCCGGCGGAGGTGACCCTGGAGGTCCCGCACGAACTGCTCGCGGTCCACGTCGAGCAGGGTGACCGGGATGGTGGTCTCGCGCGCGTCCGTGAGCCTGAGGACGACGACCGGCAGCCCCTGGGGCGTCGCGGTGACGGCCTCGAGCACCTCCCGCCAGGCGGCGGCGTGCACCCCGGCGCCGCGCACCATCCGCACCTGGTAGCCCGTGGTGTCCATCCGGACCACCGGGACCCGCCGGGTCACCAGGTGCCCGGCGACGAACACGGCAGCGACCCCGGCCAGGGCACCGGCGACCAGCACGAGGACCGACAGGCCCGCCAGCGCGACGACCAGCGTCAGCACCGCCAGCAGCACCGCCACCACGACCAGCAGACCGCCGACGATGCGGGCGGACACTGCCGGCGCGAACCGGTACTCGGAGACGTCGGGAGGCACTGCTGGCATGCACTGATTGAACAAGACATCGGATTGGTGGCCCACAGCGGGTTGTCGCGAGCCCGATGCCGGGCGACACTCGAAGTCCCCCACTCCTCCGGGCCCCCGGGAGGCTGCCATGACCGTCACCGACACCGGGTTGCCGGCCGCGATGCAGAGCCTGGGCCTGGCCGCCGAGGCGTACGGCGCGCCGGGGGTCTCCGTCGGCCAGTGGCGCTGGCGCGTCCGGCAGCAGTTGGCCACCGTCCGCGACGCGCTCGTCGCCGAGGCCGGCAACGGTGCCGACGGGTGGACCGTCGCCCGTCAGGGCGGCATGCTGCGCGAGCGCAACGCCCTCCTCGCGCGGGTGGGGACGCTCGGGTCGCGGGTCCTGGAGCACCCGGACGCCGACGCGGTGCACCTCGACGTGCAGCGGCTGCTCGTCGACGTCGGCCACCACGCCCAACGTCTCCACGACCTCGCCTACGACGAGGTCGAGCTCGAGCTCGGCGGCTCCGAGTAGGCACCGGGTCGCCCCGGGTCGCGCCCTACACTGCTCCCGTGCGTGGGCTCCGGCCCGCGCGCGAGGAGGGGTGCCGGAGCGGCCGATCGGAACCGCCTTGAAAGCGGTCGTAGGGAGACCTACCGCGGGTTCGAATCCCGCCCCCTCTGCTCAGCTGCCTCGGTCCGAGCTTGCGAGGACCGAGACCCAGCAGCAGAGGTTGAGGAGCCGCGCGACCGAGGAACGAGGTCGCGACCGGCGTCTCGAAACCCGTTCAGGGACGCATACCCATCAACCGAGCACGACCTCGACGAGGACGTCACCCTCCTGCACGACATCGCCCGGGGCGACCTTGATCGCGCGGACGGTGCCGGGGGCCTCGACGAGCACCGGGATCTCCATCTTCATCGACTCGAGCAGCACCACGGTGTCGCCGGCGGCGACCGGGTCGCCGGGCGAGACCGCGACCGACAGCACGTTGGCCACCATCTCCGCGACGATCTCGGTCACCTGTTCACGCGCCATGCTGCGAACCTAGCCGTTACCCGTACGTAGGCCGGTATCAGGGCGCCCGCACCCGGCTCCTCGGGAGCATGACCACTCTCCGCATCCGCGTCGCGGTCGCCACCCTCGGAGGCGCGGACCTCCCGCAGCCCTACGTCTGCGAGGACCTGGACGCCGTGGTGCGCCTCGACGCCGACGTGTACGTCGGGTGCGGGGTCACCACCGGACGCCACCAGCAGGCCTGGTGGCGCAAGATGCGGGAGGCGGGGCTGGAGACCTACCACCGCCACGACGACGCCCCGGTCTCCACCCGGCTCCCGGTCCTGCACCCGTGGACCGCCGCCATCCGCCTCGACCTCGCGCCGGCCACGCAGGTGCTCGGGCCGCAGTTCTCGGGACGGCGCCTCGAGCGGTGCCGCGGACGTGGCGTCACCAGCATCATCGCCGGCGAGCTCGGCGAGCGGCCGCCGGCGTACCACCCCGAGCAGGTCGTCGTCGCCCACGTCGGCACGGTCGGCATCGTGGTCGTGCCGGCGCCCGGCGTCGAGGTCGTCCTGAGCGGCGAGCTGGGCGTTCCCACCACGGACCTGCACGGCGAGGTGCCGGTCTTCGCCGCCGACCTGGACCTGCGCCAGGTGTCGGTCAGAGCAGGGCGCGGGTCCGCCGAGGCTCCGGTCGCAGCGCCGTGGCCTCCTCGGCCCGTCGACCGCGACGTCCGCGTGGCCCGGTGAACGCCAGGTCGAGCCGGATCACCACGAACCCGATGACCAGGCCCACGACCGCGCCGTAGGTCACCGCCAGGGCGCTCTCGGTGAGCGTCACCGTCGGGTTGACCAGCGCGTTGGCGACCGGGGTGGTGGCGGCGACGCCGAAGGCGCACACCCACCAGCCCTGACGGCGGCGGGCGCGCATGTGCACGCCCCAGGCGAGTGCGGGGATGCCGAGGACGGTCTCCAGCGGGCGCGGGAAGGCACCCAGGTTGTCGCGCGACCAGACGACGACGTCGAGCAGGCTGCTGACCAGGCCGGGGGTGCCGTAGCGCCGCAGCAGCTCGGCGTACGCGAGCGTCAGGGCCAGCACGCCGGTGCCGATCAGCACGATCACGATGCCGCGCCGGCCGAGGCCGTGGAGGCCCGCGCCGAGGCGGTAGACGAGCGCGAACACGCCGAGCAGCGCCAGCCCGAGGGTGACGTACTCGAAGCGGGCGACCTGGACGACCGGCTCGAAGCCGACCGTCGCGAGCGCACCCACGGACGCGATCACGACCGCGATGACGACCTCGCGCACGGCCGAGACGAAGCGGACCGAGGGGACGGTCGCCATGACGGCGAAGACCGCCGACACGACGCAGGTCAGCACGGCGGCCCCGGTTTGCAGCGCGTCGTCGTCGCTCAGGACGGCGACCAGGCCGAGCACCAGCGCCAGGCCTCCGGCGACGATCGGACGGCCGCCGGTGCGGACCGCCAGCGCCCAGGAGTACGTCGTCGCCACCGTGACCGCGCCCGCTCCGCAGGCCCAGCCCGGGCCGACGTCGAGCAGGCAGCCGACGAGCGCGACCAGGCCGGCCAGGGTGACGACCGACCACAGGACGAACGGCCACCGCGACCGGACGAACCGCTCCCGGCGGGTGTGCGAGCGCTCCGCCCTGTCGACGCTCGCGGTGGCCGCGGGAGCAATGGCCGGCGACTCCGCCGGGGTCTCGACCGGGGTCGCGGGCGGCGGTGCGGTGACCTTCGGCGGCTTCGGGGCCTTGGGGGCCTTCGCGGCCTTGGGCGGCTTCGGCGGCTTCGCGGTCCGGCGCTGCCGCCGCGACGCCGGCTCGGCGCGACGACGGGGGGCGGACCTGGACACGGGGAGGAAGGTTACAGACGCCGGTTGGCCAGGGAGGGGTTGGTCCTGCGGGCCCGCTCCAGGACCGTGTGCTCCAGCACAGCGGTGAGGACCTCGGGACCCTCGCCGCCCTCTGCCAGCACCTCGCCGAGCGGGTCGACCACGAGCGAGTGCCCGGTGTAGCGCGGGCCTGGCTGACCGACGGCCACCACGAACGCGGTGTTCTCGATCGCCCGGGCTCGCACCAGCGTGCGCCAGTGGTCGACCTTGTGCGGGCCGGCGACCCAGGCCGCCGGGATCACCAGCACCTCGGCGCCGGCGTCGACGAGCGAGCGCGCCAGCTCGGGGAAGCGCAGGTCGTAGCAGGTCATCAGCCCGACCCCGAAGCCCTCGAGGTCGAACACCACGGGCTCGAGGGGCCCCGCGGAGAGCCGGTCGGACTCGCGGTAGCCGAAGGAGTCGTAGAGGTGGATCTTCCGGTACGCCGCCTCCGCGGCGCCGCGCGCGACCAGGGTGTTGAACGGCCGGTCGGCGTCCTCGCCGGGCTCGAACATCCCGGCGACGACGGTGGCACCGCGCTCGGTCGCCACCCGGGCGACCTCGGTCGCGAACGGGCCGTCCAGCACCTCGGCGTACGCGCTCACGTCGGAGCCGGCCTCGCCGAAGTCGCGGGCGAAGGCCTCCGGGAAGACCACGAGGTCGGCGTCCTGCGGGGCGAGCTCGTCGAGCAGGCCCCGGTTCGCCTCCGGCTCGAGACCGGAGGCGTGCTGGACGAGGGCGACGCGGAGCTGGGCCACGGTGCGAGACTGCCACACATGTCCTTCGCCGTGATCGTGCTGGCCGGAGGCCGTGCCTCCCGGCTGGGCGGCTCGGACAAGGCGTCGATCGAGCTCGACGGACGGACCCTCCTCGAGCACGCGCTCGACGCCGTGACCGACGCGGACGAGGTGGTCGTCGTCGGAGACCCGGTGCCGACCACGCGCCCGGTGACGTTCGTCCGGGAGAGCCCGCGGTACGGCGGTCCGGTCGCCGCCCTGCTCACCGGGCGCGACGCCCTGCTCCGCGCACCGTCGACGCTGGGGCTGCTCGCGGTCGACATGCCCCGGGTCAGCGCGTGGACGTTCCGACGGCTGCGCGACGCCGCCGTCGGGCACGACGGCGCGTTCCTGACGGACGTCGACGGCCGCCGGCAGCTCGCGGGCGTGCTCGTTGCCGATCGCCTGGACGTCGTACGACCGGATCACGAGGCGCAGCACGGCATGGCCCTGCGGGCGCTGCTGGCCGACCTCGACCTCGCCCTGGTGCCGCCCGACGGGGACGAGGGCCGCGACGTCGACAGCTGGTCGGACCTGCGCGACCTCTGAACCAACCCGGCGAAAAGGTTGCGACACGCCCGCCGATGCGGCAAACCTTGGACCCGTGAACCTGCACGACTGGATCGACGAGGTGTGCGACGTCCTGGACATCGACACCGAGGTCGACGAGGGACTGGTGCTGGACCTGGCTCGGGTCGCGGCTCACAACGTCGCACGCCCGGCGGCGCCGATCACGGCGTACCTCCTCGGGTATGCCGCCGGCAGCCAGGACGCGGACCCGGAGGCCGTCGAGGAGCTGGCCGCTCGCGCGCAGGTCCTCGCCGAGGCGTGGGACCGGCCGGCGGGCGCTCCTGACCCCGACGACATCAACGACGAGATCCCCGACGACCGGGCGGTCGACCACACCGGCGACGTCGTGGACGACGACGAGGACGACCAGGCCGACGAGGACGAGTGAGGGCGGGTCCTGGGCCCCGTCCCTAGGGTGGGGTCCATGCGTGCCGTGATCGCCACCGAGCCCGGTGGCCCCGACGTCCTGACCGTCACCGAGATCGCCGACCCCGAGATCGGTCCCGGCGAGGTGCTGCTGGACGTGGCGGCTGCGGGTCTCAACCGCGCCGACCTGCTGCAGCGGCAGGGCTTCTACCCGCCGCCGCCGGGGGCGTCGGACGTCATCGGGATGGAGTGCAGCGGCACCGTCGCGGCGGTCGGCGCGGACGTGACCGGCTGGTCCGTCGGCGACCAGGCGTGCGCGCTGCTGGCCGGGGGTGGGTACGCCGAGCGGGTCGCCGTACCGGCCGGACAGCTGATGCCGGTCCCGGAGGGCATCGACCTGGTGACCGCGGCGGCGATCCCCGAGGTCGCGGCGACCGTGTGGTCCAACGTGTTCATGGTGGCCGGGCTCCAGCCGCAGGAGACGCTGCTGGTGCACGGCGGCGCGGGCGGCATCGGGTCGTTCGCGATCCAGCTCGCGCACCGGCTCGGCTCGCGGGTGGTCACCACCGCCGGGAGCGCCGACAAGCTGGCGGCGTGCAGGGCACTCGGCGCGGACGTCGCGATCAACTACCGCGAGCAGGACTTCGTGGAGGTCGTCGCCGAGCAGACCGACGGCGGCGTCGACGTCATCCTCGACAACATGGGCGCGAAGTACCTCGACCGCAACATCGACGCCCTGCGCATCCAGGGGCGGCTGGTGATCATCGGCATGCAGGGCGGCTCGAAGGCCGAGCTCGACATCAACAAGCTGCTGCGCAAGCGCGGGGCGGTGATCGCGACCAACCTCCGCGGCCGACCGGTCGAGGAGAAGTCCGCGATCTGCGCCTCCGTCGTCGAGCACGTCTGGCCACTGGTCGCCGAGGGCCTGGTGCAGCCGATCGTCGGCCGCTCGTTCCCGCTCGCCGAGGCGGGTGCCGCGCACGCGTACATGGAGTCCGGCGACCACAGCGGGAAGATCCTGCTCACCGTCTGAGGGCGCCCGGCTACGGTGAACCCATGAGCGAGCCCGACGCGTCACAGCCCGAGCAGCAGGTCGTCGTCATCGGCCCGGACGGCCAGCCCGTCGCCGTACCCGCGTCGGCGGTGTCGGTCGCGCCCGAGCCCGACGACGCCGACTCGGACGGGATCACCGACCTGGTCGAGCAGCCGGCCAAGGTGATGCGGATCGGCGGCATGATCCGCCAGCTGCTCGAGGAGGTGCGCTCCGCACCGCTCGACGAGGCCAGCCGGATCCGGCTCAAGGAGATCCACACGGCCTCGATCAAGGAGCTGGAGACCGGCCTCGCCCCCGAGCTGGTCGAGGAGCTGGAGCGGCTGTCGCTGCCGTTCACCGACGACGCCGTCCCCACCGACGCGGAGCTGCGGATCGCCCAGGCTCAGCTCGTCGGCTGGCTCGAGGGGCTCTTCCACGGCATCCAGACCGCGATCTACGCCCAGCAGATGGCGGCGCGGGCCCAGTTCGAGCAGATGCGTCGTGGGCTGCCGCCCGGCAGCGGGCGCCCCGAGGGAGCGCCTGCGCCCGAGGGCGGCACGGCCGCTCCGGGTGACTCGGGCGGCATGTACCTCTAGCTCTACGCGCGCCGCCGGCTGCGCCAGGCGACGAGCACGAGGCCGAGCACGCCGATGATGACCAGGGCGGCGCCCGGGGCGGCCAGCCGCTGCACGTCGGCGGGGGCGTCGGCGACGGTCGTGAACGTCGCGGTGTCCGGCGTCGGCGGCACGGCCGGACGACCGTCGCCGAGGAGCTTCTCCACGCGGCCGATGTAGACGTCGCTGGCGGGCGCGGTGCCGCCACCCTGCGCGATCGTGAGCGCGTCGTCGGCGCCGGCCGCGGCGAAGAAGACGTACGGGTCGCCGACCACGAGGCTCGGCAGGCCGCAGGCACGGGGCCGGATGTCGGTGGTCACCGCGGCCTGCTCGTCCGTGACGGCCTCGCCCTTGTAGATGCGGTCGACGTCGACGGTGAAGGTGGCGATGTTGCCCGCGACCGTCTTGTCGGAGATCACTCCGGTGAAGACGTCGTCCGCACCCATCGTGCGCTGCTCGAGCGTGAGCGGCGCGCTGGCCGGGCACGCCTGCGACGGCGCGGCCAGCGCCACCACGCCCGCGGGGGCGAGCAGCAGGACGGCGAGGAGTCGGCGGATCACTGAGCCATTCAACAGATCAGAGGTCGAAGACACCAGCCAGCACCTGGGCCACGCCGTCCTCGTCGTGACCGGGCGCCAGGTGGTCGGCGGCGGCGACGACGCTCGGATGGGCGTCCGCCATCGCGTACGACGTGCCCGCCCACGTCAGCATCGGGAGGTCGTTGGGCATGTCCCCGAACGCGATCACGTCCGCCGCGTCCACACCGAGGCCGGAGGCCACCTGCGCGAGCGTGGAGGCCTTCGTCACCTCGGGCGCACTGATCTCCAGCAGGGCGGTCGAGGACGACCAGGTGATCACCAGCCGGCCCTGCACGACGTCCTCCGCCAGGGCCCAGAACTCCTCCGGGTCGAGCTCCTCGTGCCGGGCGAGCAGCTTCAGCGCGGGGCGGTCGAAGAGCTCGGCGACCGGCGCACGGCGTACGCCCGGCGGCAGCGAGGCCCGCTCCATGAACTCGGGCTCCAGGTCGATGCCGTCCAGCGACTCGACCGCGAACGTCGTGCCGGGCACGGCGGCCCGGAGCTCCTCGGAGACCGCGATCGCGGTCGCGGCGTCCATGGTCCGGACCGTGCGGGGCTCGTGCCGGGCGACGTCCCAGACCAGCGCGCCGTTGGAGACGATCGCGAGGCCGTGGGACCCGACGTGCTCGAAGACCACCTCGGTCCAGCGCAGCGGGCGGCCGGTCACGAAGACGACCGGGACGCCGAGCGCCTCGACGGCGGCCAGCACGCCGGCGGTGTACGGCGAGACGGAGCCGTCGGTGCGGACCAGGGTCCCGTCGAGGTCGGTCGCGACCAGCTTGGGTCTCGAGACAGGCGCTGGCGCGCCTTCCTCAACCACCGAGGTTTCCGGGAAGCGGCCGGGCCATCACGAGCTCGCCGTCCTCGTTGGCGCCCCGGAGCTCGGTGAAGCCGCACTTCACGAGCACCCGGATGCTGGGCTTGTTGGTGGGCTCGACGCTGGCCCGGACGCGCACGCCGGCGGCGTCCGTCTCCGCCAGCAGAGCCTTGAGCGCCTCGGTCGCGAAGCCGTAGCCGTGGGCCTCGTCGACGAGCCCGTAGCCCACCTCGACCTCGGGCGTGCCGTCCGCCGCGTCCTCGGGCGGGCCGAAGAAGCCGATCGAGCCGAGCGCGGTCGCGCCGCGGATGATGTGCCGCGGTGCCCAGGGGTCGCCGCGGTGGTACATGCCGGCGGCGTCCTGGTCGTCCTGGCGCGGGTAGTCACGGTGCCACCCCTCGCGGCTGCGCCCGGCGCGGATGTCGGCCGCCTCGTCGGGGGTCCAGACGGGCAGGGTGAGCCGTTCGCTGGTGACGAGCTCGGGGAGGCTCACGGGAACCACCGCGACAGCTCGGTGGCCAGGCCGTCGTCGTAGACGCTGCCGGTCACGTCGTCGGCCGCGTCGAGGACGGGCTGGATCGCCTGCCCCATCGCGACCCCGCGACGCGCCCACTCGAACATCTCGAGGTCGTTGCGGCCGTCGCCGACCGCGAGGGCGTCGGCGGCGCTGAGGCCGAGCTCGCGGGCGACGTGCTCGAGACCCGAGGCCTTCGAGACGCCGACCGGCGCGAGGTCGAGCCAGGCGGTCCAGCCGACGACGTAGTTGGTGCCGTGCAGGCCGAGGTCCGCCGCCAGCGCGACGAACTCGTCGGCCGTCGAGTCGGGGTCGCGGATGATGACCCGGCTCACCTCGGCGGCGAGCAGGTCGGCGACCTCGGTGAGGATCATGTCGCCGGAGAGCTCGCCCTCCGGGAAGTGCGAGTTGACCCGGTAGCCGACCCCGCGCTCCTCGACCGCGACCAGGGCGCTCGGGTGCCGCTCCAGGATGGCCTCGACGGCGGGCCGGGCGTCGAACTTCTCCTCGTGCACGACCTCGAGCGGCGGGTAGCGGAAGACGACGGCTCCGTTGGACGCCACGATCCACAGCCGGCCGCGCTGCTCGTCGTACAGCTCGAGCATGTCGGCCACGCCGGTCATGCCGTGCGGCGAGCGACCACTGGCGAGGACGACGTGCGCGCCGGCGTCGAGAGCGCGGTGCACGGCGTCCTTGACCGCGGGCGAGATCTCCTCGTGGGTCATGCCGGCACCCTCGACCCACTTCAGGATCGTGCCGTCGATGTCGAGGGCGACCAGCGCGGGCCGCCAGGTGTCAGCCACCGATGGGCTCCAGGACCTCGCGCCCGAGCCACTTCTGAAGCGCCTTCGGGACCTTCACCGAGCCGTCGGCCTGCTGGTGCGTCTCGAGGATCGCGACGATGGTGCGGGTCGAGGCGCACAGCGTGCCGTTGAGCGTGGCCACCGGCTCGATGCCACCGTCGAACCGGCCGCGGATGTCGAGGCGCCGGGCCTGGAAGTCGAGGCAGTTGGAGGTCGACGTGAGCTCGCGGTACTTGCCCTGGGTGGGGATCCAGGCCTCGCAGTCGAACTTCCGCGTCGCGGACAGGCCGAGGTCGCCAGCCGCGGTGTCGATGACCTGGTAGGCGAGCTCGAGCTTGTCCAGGAACGCCTTCTCGATGCCGAGCAGGCGCTGGTGCTCGGCGTACGACTCCTCGATCGTCGTGTAGACGAACATCTCGACCTTGTCGAACCAGTGCACCCGGATGATGCCCTTGGTGTCCTTGCCGTGCGAGCCGGCCTCCTTGCGGAAACAGGGGCTGAACGCGGCGTACCGCAGCGGGAGCGCGGCGCCGTCGAGGATCTCGTCGGAGTGGTACGCCGCCATCGGGACCTCCGAGGTCCCGACGAGGTACATGTCCTGGCCCTCGATCCGGTAGACGTCGTCGGCGGCCTGGCCGAGGAAGCCGGTGCCCTCCATCGCCCGGGGCTTGACCATCGAGGGCGCGATCACCTGGGTGAAGCCGTGTTCGCGGGCCGTCTCGTTGGCGAGGTTGATCAGCGCGAACTCGAGCTCGGCGCCGACGCCGGTCAGGAAGTAGAAGCGCGAGCCCGACACCTTGGCGCCGCGCTCGATGTCGATGGCGCCGAGGATCTTGCCGAGCTCGATGTGGTCGCGCGGCTCGAAGTCGAACTCGACCGGCGTGCCGACCCGCTCGATCAGCCTGAAGTAGTCCTCGCCGCCCGCGGGCGCCTCGTCGGCGGCCAGCGCCGGGATGCTCAGCAGCGCCGCCTGCCACTCCTCCTCGGCGGCGTTCTGCGCGGCCTCGGCGGCCTTCACCTCGCCCGCCAGGGTCTTCGTCTGGGCGAGCAGCGCCTGCTTCTCGTCGCCCTGCGCCTGCGGGATCAGCTTGCCGAGCTGCTTCTGCTCGCCACGCTTGCCCTCGAACTCGAGGATCGCCTGCCGCCGGGCGGTGTCGGCCGCCAGCGCGCGGTCCACGACGTCGTCGGACAGACCCCGCTTGGCCTGGGCGGCACGGACACGGTCGGGGTCGTCTCGGAGGATGCGCGGGTCGATCATGCCGTCAGGCTATCGGGGGTGGCGCGGACCACGCGCGCGAGATAGCGGTCGCTGGGGATCAACCCGGCGACGGGCATACTTCGGGGCGTGCTCGACCGCCCCCGCGCCATCGTCCTGAGCTGGGCAGCGCTCTGCTTCGTGCTGCTCGGGCTGCTGACCCTCGCGGTCGTCGACGAGGCGGCGTGGCTGGTCGACCTCGACAACCGCGGTCAGTCGTCGCAGGAGTGGGCGACCGACGTCGCCTGGCTGCACGACGTGCTGCGCGTGGTCGAGATCGCGTTCGGCACGATCGCGATGACGGCGTACACGGTCGTGCTCGTCGCCCTGCTGCTGCGCCGCTACCACCGCGCGGCGTTCTTCACCGCGGGCGTGATGATCGTGACCCCGCTCCTGACGACGCTGCTGAAGCTGGTCGTCGACCGGGATCGGCCGTCGTGGCAGAACGCCGACGCGCTGCTCAGCAGCAACGCGTTCCCGTCGGGGCACGCATCCGCGGCGACCGCCCTCGGCGGCATCGTCGTCGTGCTGGTCTCGATGCTGGTGCGTCGCAAGAGCGTGCGCCGCCTCGCGTACGTCGGCGTGGTGGTCATGGTCGTCGTCGTGTGCCTCGACCGGGTGCTGCTCGGGCGTCACTACCCGTCCGACGTCGTCGGCGGCGTGCTGCTCGGCCTGGGCGTCGTGCTGCTCGGGATCGGCGTCTACAACCCGCTCCCCCGCAGCCACGCCGCCAGCGTGGAGCCGCTGCCCGAGGTGTTCGTCTCCGAGCGGCAGCTCGCCGTGGTGCTCAACCCGATCAAGGTCGAGGACGTCGACCAGTTCAAGGCGATCGTGACCGCGATGGCTGCGGAGACCGGCTGGTCGACGCCGTCGTGGCACTACACGACCGTCGAGGACCCGGGCACCGGGATGGCCGCCGCGGCCTCCGTGGGCGGCGCCGACCTGGTCCTCGTCTGCGGCGGTGACGGGACGGTGCGCGAGGTGTGCGCCGAGCTCGCCGGCACCGGGATCCCGGTCGGGATCATCCCGGCCGGCACCGGCAACCTGCTGGCCCGCAACCTCGACATCCCGCTCTACCTGCGGGCGGCGATCGACGTCGCGCTCACCGGCCAGGACCGGGCGATCGACCTGGTCGAGGTGTCCGGCGACGGCTTCGAGGACACGCACTTCATGGTGATGGCCGGCATGGGCTTCGACGCCGCGATCATGGAGGGCGTCAACGAGGACATCAAGAAGCGGGTCGGCTGGCTGGCCTACGTCCTCTCGGCCCTGAAGTCGCTGATGTTCCCCGCCGTACGCGTGGAGGTGTCCGTCGACGGCGGCGAGTTCACCAAGCACCGGGCGCGCACGATCGTCGTCGGCAACGTCGGCTTCCTCCAGGCCGGCATGCCGCTGCTCCCGGACGCGGCGATCGACGACGGCGTCCTGGACGTCGTGATGCTGCACCCGCGCAAGTTCCTGTCCTGGATCCCGCTCGCCTACCGCGTGCTCGCCCGCCGACCCCGCACCGACGAGCTCGTCAACCGGATGACCGGTCGCACCATCGTGATCCGCGCCGCCTCCGACACCCCGCGCCAGCTCGACGGCGACTCCATCGGCCCCGGCCGCGAGCTGCACCTCACCTGCGTGCACGGCCGGCTGCTGGTGCGGGTGCCGCGCTAGCTGTCGCGACACGCCGGTGCGGGTTTCACCGGCTGACCGCCAGAACCCGCACGACACGCCGTCGGCGCACGGCGCGTCGTGCGGGTCTTGGCGGCTGACCGGTGAAACCCGTCAGCGCGGCGTGAGCCAGAAGAGCGGCAGCTCGCGCTCGGTGCGTTCGGCGTACCTCGCGTAGTTGGGCCAGCCGGCGACGGCGACCGCCCACTTCTCGTCACGCTCGGGGCCGGAGAGCTCGCGGGCGTCGACGGCCATGGTCCGGCCCTTGTACGTCACCAGGGGCTCCTCGGCGACCCGCAGGTTCCCCGCCCAGGCGGGCGGGTCCTGGGCGCCCCAGTTGGAGCCGACGATCAGCCAGCCGTCGCCGTGCGGCACGGTCAGCAGCGGCGTCGAGCGCAGGATGCCGGTCTTGCGGCCGGGGACCTGCAGCACGAGCTCGTGGAGGCCGGTCGCCATCATGATGGTGACCCGCCCCCACGAGATCCGCTGGAGGAGCTTGTCGGTCCCGACGATCAGGCGCGAGTAGCGCGGCAGCCAGGGCTGGGCGCCGAGCTTGATCGCCATCCACCGCATCGGGTTCATGGCCGGACCCTAGCGGTCCTGTCAGGCCGGGGTCCCGACTTCCTCGGGAGCCTCGGGGGCCGCCTCCGGGGCGCCGTGCTGGACGAAGTCCTGCTGCCGGATCAGCACCAGGCAGAGCGCCCCCACGGCGAAGGCGGTGACCGCCGCGATCAGGCCGATGTGGTTGAGCGCGTCGACGAAGCTCGACGTCGCCGCGTCGGCCAGGGTCGGACGTACGGCGGGCGGTGCGGCCTCGATGACCCGCGCGACCTGGCCGCCGGTGACCGCATCGGCGATCTGGTCGGACCGCCCGGCCACCGGCGTCCCGGCCAACTTGTCCTGCAGGCCGGCCGCAACCTGGTGGCTGAAGATCGACCCCAGGGCGGCGATGCCGGTCGCGATGCCGACCTGGCGGAAGGTCGAGTTCACGCCGGACGCCATGCCGGCCCGGGCGGGCGCGACCACGCCGACGGCCGTCGAGACCAGCGGCGGGTTGATCATGCCGACGCCGACGCCGGACACGATGAGGCCGGGGACCAGGTGCGTCCAGCTCGATCCGGGATCGATGCCGATCACGAGCAGCAGCCCGACGCCGAGCACCAGGAAGCCGGGCCCGATGAGCCACTTCGTCGGCAGGTGGTCCATGAACCGGCCGGTCACCGCGGAGGCGACGAACGTGGCCGCCGAGAGGAAGAGCAGCCGGACGCCGGTCTCGACGGCCGAGTAGCCGAGGACGTTCTGGAGGTAGATCACGATGTAGGTGAGCAGCGAGAAGATCGAGGCCGAGACGCCGAACGCCGCGAGCAGACCGGCGGTGAAGGTCGGCTTCTTCAGCAGCGTCAGGTCGAACATCGGGTCCTTCTGGAGCAGCTGGCTGACCACGAAGGCGGCCAGCAGCACTGCGGAGGCCACCAGGCTGGCGACGACCGTGCTGTCCCCCCAGCCGTCCTTGCCGGCCTCGATCAGCCCGAACACGAGCAGCCCGAGGGCCGAGCTGAAGGTCGCGAAGCCGACCCAGTCCGGGCGACCGGCGTACGGGTTGCGCGACTCCTGGACCCGGGTCATCGAGATGAACATCGCGACCAGGCAGATCGGCAGGTTCACGAAGAAGATCCAGCGCCAGGACAGGCCGCTGGTCAGGATGCCGCCGAGCACCGGGCCGATCGCCACGGCGACGCCGGTCGTCGCGCCGAAGGCGCCGAAGGCGACACCACGGTCCTTGCCGGTGTACGTCGTGCCGAGGATCGCCAGCGAGGTCGCGAACATCGCGGCACCGCCGATGCCCTGTCCGGCCCGGGCGATCGCGAGGAACTCGATGCTCGGGGCGATGCCGCACAGCAGCGAGCCGATCGTGAAGAGCGCCGTGCCGATCACGAACACCTTGCGCCGGCCGTAGATGTCGGCGAGCGAGCCGGCGGTCAGCAGCAGGGCGGCCAGGCTGAGGGCGTAGGCGTCGATCACCCACTGCAGCCCTGAGAGCGAGGCGTCGAACTGGCTCTGGATGTCGGGAAGCGCGACGTTCACGATCGTCACGTCGAGCAGCAGCATGAACACGCCGGTGCAGACGGCGACCAGCGTCCACCAGCGGCCCGTGTCGGGTTCGGTCTCTGTCACGTGCTGGGTCATGTCCTCACCTGCTGATTCGTTCGGGGGTCAATCATCATCTACTTAACGATTACTCGCAGTACGATACGCTGGTTCGTGAATTCGTCAAGTGCCTAACGATCAGGGGATGGATCACATGGGGATGCCCGACGCCTCCGGCAGTCGCGAGCTGCTCCCTGCGCTGGCCGAGCACCCCGGCCACCTCTTCTGGCGCGCCGCCGCGCGGGTCAACGTCGCGCTCAGCGAGGCGCTCCCGCCGAACGTCGACGTGCACGCGTACGCCGCCCTGCTCGCGCTCGCGGGCGGAGCCGAGCGGTCCCAGCAGGCGATCGCGGAGTCGATCAGCATCAGCCGCACCACGATGGTCAAGGTGGCCGCCAGCCTGTCCGACCAGGGTCTCGTGACGCGCGTGCGCAACCCGAACGACCGACGCTCCTACGCCCTCGCCCGTACGCCGGAGGGCGCCGCCGCGGCGCGGCGCTGGCGCCGGCACATCGAGGACTTCGAGGACGCGATCACCGCCGGCTTCACGCTCGAGGAGCGCGAGGACCTGAGCCGGATGCTGGTGCGCATCGCCGGGCCCGAGCTCGCCCCCGACACCCCGGCACCCCTGCTCGACAGCCTCGGGTTCCTGATCACCCGGGTCCACTTCCGGCTGCACCGCGACTTCGCCGAGATCCTGGAGCCGGTCGGCATCGAGCCACGCCACGTCGGGTGCCTGACGGCGCTCGACGCCGCCGGGCCGATCCCGCAGGCCCAGCTCGCCCGCATCCTGGGGGTCAGCGGCGCGAGCGTCGTGCAGATGGTCGACGACCTCGAGCGCCGGGGCCTGGTCGAGCGCCGGCGCCTCGCGACCGACCGGCGCACCCAGGTGCTGCACCTGCTGCCCGAGGCCGCGGAGGTCGCCGTCGAGGCTCGTCGGCTCAGCGGCACCGTGCTCGCCGAGCGGCTCGCGCCGCTGAGCGCGGCCGATCGCCAGCGCCTGACCGGCTACCTGGTCCGGTTCGTCACCGCGCCCTGACGAGCGCCCGGTCAGGACCCCTGGGGACGGGCGTGGTCGACCGCCTCGAGCTCCTCGGGCGAGAGCTGCTGCTCGCACCGCCAGTCGCTGATGCTCTTGGCGTAGGTGCGCGCGTCGCTGCGCCCGTGGATCGAGGTCAGCACGACCCCGTTGCCGCCGTCGTCGAGCAGCGCCACCGACCACGAGAGGTGGCCGCCCATGTCGCCGAAGGCGTCGTAGCGCACCACCGCGAGGTGGCGCAGCGCGTCGCTGCCCTCGCGGCGCAGGGCCGCGACCTCCTGCCGCAGGCCGTGCACGTCCTCGGGCACGGCCTCCAGCCCGTCGTCCGGCCGGCGAGCGCCCCGCCGCAGGCCCTCCACCGCGACCAGCAGGGCGACGACGGCGACGACGAGCGCGACGATCTCCACCCCCTGAGGGTAGGTCTGCCCGCCGGACACGAGCCGTAGCGGCACGCGCCAACGTGGGACCATGACCGGCGTGACAGGACGCATCGCCTACCAGGGCGAACCCGGCGCCAACTCCCACCAGGTGTGCAACGAGCACTACCCCGACTGGGAGGCCGTGCCGTGCGCGTCCTTCGAGGACGTCTTCGCCGCAGTCGAGGGTGGCGACGCGGATCTCGCGATGATCCCGATCGACAACTCGATCGCCGGCCGGGTGGCCGACATCCACCACTTCCTGCCGAGCTCGAGCCTGCACATCGTCGCCGAGCACTTCCTGCGGATCCGGTTCTGCCTGATGGGCCTGCCCGGCACCTCGATCGACAAGATCCAGACGGTGCACAGCCACGTGCACGCGCTCGGCCAGTGCCGCAAGATCATCCGCGAGCACGGGTTCAAGGCGGTGATCTCCGGCGACACCGCCGGCGCCGCGCGCGAGGTGGCCGAGCTCGGCGATCCGACGATGGGCTCGATCTCGCCGCCGATGGCCGCCGGCATCTACGGCCTCGAGGTGCTCGCCGAGGACGTCGAGGACGAGGACCACAACACCACCCGCTTCGTCGTGCTCTCCCGCGACCTGGTCGAGGCGCCGCACGGCAACGGCCCGGTGGTCACCTCCTTCATCTTCAACGTCCGCAACCTGCCGGCCGCGCTGTACAAGGCGCTGGGCGGGTTCGCCACCAACGGCGTCAACATGACCAAGCTGGAGAGCTACATGGTCGACGGCTCCTTCGCCGGCGCGACGCAGTTCCTCGCCGAGGTCGACGGCCACCCGCACGACCTCGGCCTGCGACGCGCGCTCGAGGAGCTCGCGTTCTTCACGACCGACGTGAAGATCCTCGGCGTCTACCCGGCCGACGCCTTCCGCGACCAGGAGCGCTAGGACCCCGCCGCACCCATCAGGTTGAACATCGCACCCTGCGGGTCCGCCAGGAGCGCCATCCGGCCGACGCCCGGCACGTCGAACGCCGGCGCGACCACGGTGCCGCCGAGCTCGACGACCCGGGAGACGGTGTCGTCCACCGACTCGACGTTGAAGTAGACGTTCCAGTGCGGACGGACGCCCTCCATCATCGGCGGCATCGCCCCACCGACCTGGCGGCCCTCGACCATCAGGCAGGTGTAGTCCATGCCGCCGTCCATCGCCTGCTTCTCCCAGCCAACGCCGAGCACTTCGGTGTAGAACGCGGTCGCCGCGTCGAGGTCGGGCGAGATGAGCTCGTTCCAGATCGGGGTGCCGGGCTCGTTGGCGCGGACCGTGCCGATCGTGGCGCCGGCCTGCCAGAGGCTGACGAAGGCGCCGGACGGGTCCTTGACGACCGACATCCGGCCGAGGTCCATGACGTCGAACGGCGCTGCCTCGACCGTCCCGCCGGCCGCCTCGACCTTCGCCGTGACCGCGTCCACGTCGTCGACGGAGAGGTAGACGCCCCA
This sequence comes from Nocardioides sp. Root1257, assembly GCF_001425175.1. Lineage (GTDB taxonomy): Bacteria > Actinomycetota > Actinomycetes > Propionibacteriales > Nocardioidaceae > Nocardioides. The sequence continues at coordinate 277,939 of NZ_LMDV01000009.1, forward strand.
GTAGGCCGGGTGGTCCTCCATCCCGGGCATCGGTCCGCTGATCCCGGCGACCGAGTCGCCCTCCTTGCCTACGGCGACGTAGTAGCCGGCGTCGCCCATCGGCACGTCCTCCAGCTCCCAGCCGAACAGCGGCCCGTAGAACTCCTTGGCCGCGGCCTGGTCGGGCGTCGTCAGCTCGACGTAGCTGGGCGTGCCCTGCGCGTACTTCTCCATCTTCGGCATCTCAGTGCTCCCTCATGTGTCTCGACCGACCCCACCCGCCAGACAACACCCGACCACCGACAGTGACAACGTCTCTCGGGTGAACGAGTAGGTTCACCCCGTGGACCAGCAGGACCCCCGGATCGCCGACCTCGGCTTCGCCCGCGTCGACGTCGACCGCGCAGCACGCACCGGCGACCCCGAGGTCGTGTACGGCGCCGGCAAGACCCCCGACCAGGTCGTGGCGATCCTGCGGGCGCTGCACGACAAGCACCCCGAGCGCGCGGTGCTCGCGACCCGCCTGGCACCCGAGGCCCTGGCCGCGGTCGGCGACGCGCTCCCCGAGGCGACCCTCGACCCCGTGGCCCGCGCGGTCACCCTCGGCCCGCTCCCGACCGCGCGGGGCACCGTCGCCGTCGTCAGCGCCGGCACGTCCGACGCCCCGGTCGCCGCCGAGGCCGCCCTCACCATCGCCGTGCACGGGGCCGGGGTCGAGCGCATCGACGACGTCGGCGTCGCCGGCCTGCACCGCCTGCTCGCCGTCCGCGACCGGCTGGCCGCGGCCGACTGCCTGGTCGTCGTCGCCGGCATGGAGGGCGCGCTGCCCTCGGTGGTCGGCGGCCTGACCGGCGTACCGATGGTCGCCGTGCCCACCAGCGTCGGCTACGGCGCCTCGCTCGGCGGCGTCGCCGCCCTGCTCGCCATGCTCAACTCCTGTGCGCCCGGCGTGACCGTGGTCAACATCGACAACGGGTACGGCGCCGGCGTGCACGCAGCCCGCGTGGCCCGACAGTCCGCCCGGGATGACGGAGCACGATGACCGCGGTCTGGGTCGACGCGTCCTCCGGCGCCAGCGGCGACATGCTGCTCGGCGCCCTGGTCGGTGCCGGGGTGCCGGTCGAGGTCCTCCAGGAGGCGATCGACGCGGTGGCGCCCGAGCCGATCGCGCTCCGCGTCGAGGAGGTACGCCGCGGCGCCCTGGCGGCCACCCGCGTCCACGTCGACGTGGCCGAGTCCCACCACCACCGGACCTGGCGCGACGTCCGCTCGATGCTGGCCGGCGCCGAGTCGGCGCTGGCGGTCTTCGAGCGGCTCGCTGTCGCCGAGGGAGCCGTCCACGGCGTACCGGCCGACGACGTCCACTTCCACGAGGTCGGCGCGCTGGACGCGATCGCCGACGTCGTCGGGGTGTGCGCGGGCTTCGCCCACCTCGGCGCGACCAGCGTCACCGTCTCCCCCGTCGCGGTCGGCTCGGGCACCGTCCAGACCGCCCACGGCACGCTGCCGGTCCCACCACCCGCGGTCGCCGAGCTCCTGCGCGGCGTCCCGACGTACGCCGGGCCGGCGCCCATGGAGCTGTGCACGCCCACCGGGGCTGCGCTGCTGACCACCCTCGCCACGGCGTACGGCCCGCAGCCGCCGATGACCGTCGACACCATCGGGGTCGGCGCGGGCGGGCGGGATCCCGAGGGTCACGCGAACGTGCTCCGGCTCTTCGTCGACGGTGGTATCGAGGCTCGCTCCGCTCGCACCTCGACCGCCGAGGGGCCGCTGCTGCTGGAGTGCAACGTCGACGACCTCGACCCCCGGGTCTGGCCGGCCGTGATCGCCGCGCTGCTCGAGGTCGGGGCCTCGGACGCCTGGCTGACCCCGATCCTGATGAAGAAGGGCCGCCCGGCGCACACCCTCAGCGTCCTGGTCGACGCGGCACGCGCCGAGGACGTGCGCGCCACGATCTTCCGCCAGACCAGCACGATCGGGCTCCGCGAGCAGCCGCTGACCAAGCACGCCCTCGACCGTGAGATGGTGGCGGTGGAGGTCGGCGGACACACCGTGGCCGTCAAGCTGGCCCGGCACCACGGCGTCGTGGTCAACGCCCAGCCGGAGTACGACGACGTCGCACGCGCCGCCTCCGACCTCCAGCGCCCGGTGGCCGACGTGCTCGCCGAGGCGACCTCCCTCGCCAGGAAGTTCCGCTAAGTGGATCCCGTCGTCATCGGCCTGACCTTCCTCGCGATCTTCGTCGTCGAGCTGCCCGACAAGACGTTCCTCGCGACCCTGGTGCTCGCGACGAAGTACCGGCCGGTCCTGGTGTGGATCGGCGTCAGCCTGGCCTTCCTGGTGCAGACCCTGGTCGCGGTGCTGCTCGGCCATGCGGTGTCCTTCCTGCCCGAGGAGATCGTGCAGGCGGCCGCCGGGCTGATGTTCCTGGTCGGCGCCGTGATCCTGATCCGGGAGGGCCGCAGCCACCAGGAGGCGGCGGCCAGCGACGAGGAGGTCGACACCAAGGAGGCCACCGGCTACAAGGCCGTGCTCGCCAGCTTCCTCGTGCTCTTCGCCGCCGAGTGGGGCGACCTCTCCCAGCTGCTGACGATCTCCCTGGTCGCGAAGTACGAGGAGCCGGTCGCGGTCTTCATCGGCGCCCTGAGCGCGCTGCTGCTGGTCAGCGGCCTGGCGGTCGTCGCGGGCCGCCAGCTGCAGCGCTTCGTCAAGCTGCACGTGCTGCACTACATCGGCGCCGGGGTGTGCGTGGTGCTCGCCGCCATCACGGCGTACGAGCTGCTCTCCTAGGCGGTTCTCTAGGCTGGGCGCATGACCACTCACGGCGCCGACTCCGAGGTCGGCCGTCTCCAGACCGTCCTCCTCCACCGACCCGGCAACGAGCTCAAGCGGCTCACGCCGCGCAACAACGACCGGCTGCTCTTCGACGGGATCCCGTGGGTGGCGCGCGCGCAGGAGGAGCACGACGGCTTCGCGGAGGCGCTGCGCGGGCGCGGCGTCGAGGTGCTCTACCTGACCGACCTGCTGACCGAGACGCTGGAGAGCGACGCGGCCCGCAACCACGCGATCACCACCGCGCTGGCCGGGCTGCACCTCGGCGACACGCTGCGCGCCTACCTGGCGCGGTTCCTCTCCGAGGCATCGCCCGAGGAGCTCACCGGGTACCTGACCGCCGGCATCCGCAACGACGAGGTGCGGGGCGGGTTCGGCATCGTCACGTCGCTGCTGGCCCACGACGACTTCCTCATCGACCCGCTCCCCAACCTGCTCTTCACCCGCGACTCCTCGGTCTGGGTGCGCGACCGGGTCGCGGTCACCTCGCTGGCCATGCCCGCCCGCGCGCGGGAGACGCAGCTGACCGAGCTGATCTACACGCAGCACCCGCGCTTCGTCGGCACCCGCACGGTCCACGGCTGGCACCACGAGCACGTCGAGGGCGGCGACGTGCTGCTGCTGGCGCCCGGCGTGATCGCCGTCGGGGTCGGCGAGCGGACGACCCCGGCGGGCGTCGAGCGGTTCGCACGCCAGGCGTTCGACGTCGGGCTCGCGCACACCGTGCTCGCCGTACCCATCACGCAGGAACGCGCCACGATGCACCTCGACACCGTCTGCACGATGGTCGACGTCGACAAGATCGTGATGTACCCCAACGTCGCCGACTCCCTCACGGCGTACGCCGTCACGCCGACCGGCGACGGCACGCTCACCGTGGCCGACGCCGAGCCCTTCCTGGTGGCGGCGGCGAAGGCGATGGAGATCGACACGCTGCACCAGATCGACACCGGCCTCGACCCGGTCACCGCCGAGCGCGAGCAGTGGGACGACGGCAACAACACGCTGGCGATCGCGCCCCGCGTGGCGGTGGCCTACGAGCGCAACGTGGAGACCAACGCCCGGCTCGAGGAGGCCGGCATCGAGGTGGTCCGCATCGCCGGGTCCGAGCTCGGCTCGGGTCGGGGCGGTCCGCGGTGCATGAGCTGCCCGGTGACGCGGGAGCCGCTCCCGGTCGACTGAGGGCGGTCAACGGCCCGGGACGTGAAAGACCCGGTCGTTGTCGACGGGGGAGGCGACAACGACCGGGCAGCGCGACACTACGTCCCCGACGCGTTCACGGACAAACTGCACGCGCCGAAGTGACGTGAACAACGTGCAAGGTTCAGGTCACCGCAGCGTGACCTGGCGGTTGGCGAGCCCGGACCGGGCCGCGCGCTCCTCGGAGGACAGGTCGGAGTCGTCGGCCAGCGCCGCGGCGAGGTCGGCGGCGAACCGCTCGGCGGGCTCCTCCAGGGCCTCCGGGCCGGTCCCGACGGGGAGGTCCCAGACCGGGGCGAGCAGGCCGTGGGCGCGGAACATGCCGACGAAGCGCGAGTCCTCCACGAGGACGTCCTTGCCCGCGGCGTGCAACCGGGCGAGCGCGTCGAGCAGCGTGTCCTCGGGCTCCGGCATCACCCAGCGCAGGTGCTCCTTGGGGCCGACGTTGGTCCAGTACGCGCTCTCGACGCTGGTCAGCCGGGCGGTCGGGTTGGCGGCCGAGTTGGCCTGCTCGAGCGCGGCCTCGGCGGCGGCGCGGTCGGACTCCGGGACGTCGGCGACCCAGAAGCCGAACCCGTCGTGGACGGTCACGGCCAGCGTGTCGTCGGTGATCAGGTCCTGCAGCCGCGGGCCCTCTCCGGGCGGGTCGGTCAGGCCGACCACGCCGGGCTCGGCGGTCAGCGCGAGCTCGAGGACGGCGCCCAGGTCGCGGGCGGGGTCGCCGAAGTTGTGCTGCACCTGCAGCCCCAGCCAGATCTCGCCGTTGTCGCGCACCATCGCGGGCGCCGCCATCGGCAGCAGCGTGCAGAGCCGGACCACCCGGTCGGCGTCGCTCTTCAGGGTCAGCGGGGCGGTCGCCGCGGGCACCAGCTCGCGCAGGGCCACGACGTCGCACTCCGACGGCATCCCCTCGAAGGGACGGCCGACGTACACCGACGCCGCGCCGCCCGGGGCGCCGTGGCAGGCCTTGTAGCGCTTGCCCGAGCCGCAGGGGCAGGGCTGGCGGGGGCCGACCTCGCCGGCGGCGGGCGGCTTGGGCTTCGTGCGGGACTTCTTGGCCATGCAGAGGAACCTATCCGGCGGCGCTCTCCCGCTCGTCGAGCAGGTCGAGGACGTACGCCGGCCGGTCGGTGATGACCGCCTTCACGCCGAGCTCGAGGCACAGGTCGAGCTGGGTCTCGCTGTTGACCGTCCACACGTGCAGGTCGTGCCCCGCGCGGGCAATGCGGCGGCCCAGCCGGGGGTGCTCGGTCAGCTCCTTGATGCCCGGGCCGACGATCCAGTCCCGGCCGATCATCCGGCGCAGCATCGACCAGTTGCGGGAGTGCTCGATCAGCATCACGAGGGGTACGTCGGGGGCGAGCCGCTCCACGCGCTGGAGCGCGGTCCACGAGAAGCTCATCACCCGCGCGGGCGAGCCGGGGCGGTCCCAGCCGAGGTGGCGGAGCTGGTCGACGAGCCGTCGCTCGACGAGCCCGCCGTACCGGGTCGGGTGCTTGGTCTCGATCGCCACCTCGACGCGGCGGTCGTAGTCGGCGACGGTCTCCAGCAGGGTGCGCAGCGTGAGGACCTTGTCGAGCCGGTCGTCCGGGTCGGGCGCCTCGTCGTCGAGGTCGGCCCAGGGGTGCTTCCAGGAGTGGAAGTCGAGCTGGTCGAGCTCCGAGAGCTCGGTGTTGGAGATGACCGCGCGCGAGCTCGCCGTACGCCGCAGGTCACGGTCGTGCACGCACACCAGGTGGCCGTCGGCGGTGAGCCGGACGTCGCACTCGAGGGCCTCGGCGCCCGCGTCGAGGGCGGCGACGTACGCCCGCAGGGTGTGCTCGGCGTTGTCGTGGCTGGCGCCACGGTGCGCGACGACCTGGGGTCTCACGACTCCTATCGTGCTACTCCTCGGTGACGATGCCGGCCTCGACCCGCCAGCGACGATCGACGGAGACGTTGTCGAGCAGCCGGCGGTCGTGCGAGACGAGCAGCAGTGCGCCGTCGTACGACGCCAGCGCCTCCTCGAGCTGCTCGATCGCGGGCAGGTCGAGGTGGTTGGTCGGCTCGTCGAGCACCAGCAGGTTGACCCCGCGGCCCTGCAGCAGGGCGAGCGCCGCCCGGGTCCGCTCCCCCGGCGAGAGCCGACCGACGAGGCTGGCGACCTGGTCGGCCTTGAGCCCGAACTTCGCGAGCAGGGTGCGTACGTCGGCGGGCGACGTGTCGGGCAGCGCGGCCTCCATCGCGGCGCCGAGCGTCGCGTCCTCGGCGAGCCCGGTGCGGGCCTGGTCGATCTCGCCGATCGCCACCGACGCACCCAGGCTGGCGGTCCCGGTGTCGGGCGCGGTGCGACCGAGGAGCAGGCCGAGCAGCGTGGTCTTGCCGGCGCCGTTGGGGCCGGTGATCCCGATCCGGTCGCGGGCGTCGACCTGGAGGGAGGCCGGGCCGAAGGTGAAGCCGCCGCGGTGCAGCGTCGCCGCGCTGAGCGTCGCGACGACCGCGCTCGAGCGGGGTGCGGCGCCGATGCTGAACTGCAGCACCCACTCCTTGCGCGGCTCCTCGACCTCGTCGAGCCGGGCGATCCGCGACTCCATCTGGCGCACCTTCTGCGCCTGCTTCTCGGACGACTCGCTCTGGGCCCGGCGCCGGATCTTGTCGTTGTCGGGGCTCTTCCTCATCGCGTTGCGGACGCCCTGCGAGCTCCACTCCCGCTGCGTGCGCGCCCGGGCGACGAGGTCGGCCTTCTTGTCCGCGAACTCCTCGTACGCCGCGCGGGCGTGCCGGCGTGCCACCGCTCGCTCCTCGAGGAAGGAGTCGTAGCCGCCGTCGTACACCGTCACCTGGTGCTGGGCGAGGTCGAGCTCGACGATCCGGGTGACGCAGCGGGCCAGGAACTCGCGGTCGTGGGAGACGAGGACGACGCCGCTGCGCAGCCCGCGCACGAACGTCTCCAGCCGCTCGAGGCCGGCCAGGTCGAGGTCGTTGGTGGGCTCGTCGAGCAGCACGACGTCGAAGCGGCTGAGCAGCAGGGCGGCGAGCGCGGCCCGGGCGGCCTGGCCGCCGGACAGGCTGGTCATCAGGGCGTCCGCGCCGACGTCGAGGCCGAGGTCGGCGAGCATCGGCGGGATCCGCTCGTCGAGGTCGGCGGCGCCGCTGGCCATCCAGCGGTCGAAGGCCGCGGCGTACTCGTCGTCGACGCCCGGCCGGTCGGAGCCGAGCGCCTCGGCGGCCGCCTCCATCGTCGTCGTCGCACCGGTGGCGCCGGTGCGGCGGGCGACGTACGCCGCGACGGTCTCGCCGGGGACCCGCTCGTGCTCCTGCGGGAGCCACCCGACGAAGGCGTCGGCGGGTGCGGTGCTCACGGTGCCGCCGTGCGGGTCCAGGTCGCCGGCGAGGAGGCGCAGCAGGGTGGACTTGCCGGCGCCGTTGGCACCGACCACGCCGACGACGTCGCCCGGTGCGACCGTCAGGTCGAGGCCCTCGAAGAGCGTGCGGTGGCCGTGGCCGCCGGCGAGGTCCTTGGCGACGAGGGTGGCACTCACCGCGACCTCAGGAACTTGCCGAAGTGGGGGACGGTGAAGGCGACGCTCCCCCGCTCGCCGGAGTAGACGAGGCCCTTCTTGATCAGGCCGTCGCGCGCCGGGGAGAGCGACTGCGGCTTGCGCGCCAGGTGCGCCGCCACGTCGGCGGTCGGGATCGGGCCGTCGACGGTGCCGTCGCCGCGGTCGACGCCGAGGTCGGCCATCGCGGTCATGTAGTCGCGCTCGGCCGGGGTGGCGCGGTCGTAGCGGGCGCCGAAGAAGCCGACGGCCAGCTCGGCCTCGGCCTCCGGCGCTGCGGCGCGTACGTCGGCGGCGCGGATCGGCGAGCCGACGGCGGCGTCCCAGGTGACCTTGCCGTAGGCCTGCACGAAGTAGGGGTAGCCGTCGGTGAGCCGGTAGAGCTCGTCGAGGGCGTCGTCCTCGAAGTCGACGTCCTCCTCCGCCGCCGGGACGCGCCAGGCGCGGTCCGCCATCTCGCGCGGCAGCCGGTCGACGGAGGCGTAGCGGAAGAGGCGCTCGGCGTACGACTTGGACGCGGCGAGCGCGACCGGGAGGTGCGGGAGGCCGGCGCCGACGACGATCAGCGGCGCGCCCTGCTGGCTGATCTCGTGGCAGGCGCCGCAGAGCGCCGCGAGCTCCGGGGTGGCGACGTCCTGCATCTCGTCGACGAAGAGCCCGACCCCGACCCCCAGGTCGCCGGCGAGCGTGGCGACGTCCGTGAACAGCTCGACCAGGTCGAGCTCGAGGTCCCCCGAGTCGGCGCGGCCCTTGGCGGCGACGACGTCGGTGGGCGGCGTCCACCTCAGCCCCTTGCGGTCGTCGAGGCTGGTGCGCAGCGCGAAGCTCTTCAGCACGCCGGCCACCTCGTCGACCCGGTCGGGGTCGCGGTGCCGGTGGGCCACCTCGCGGACCGCGGCGTGCACCGCCTGGGCGACCGGGATCCGGATGCTCTGGTCGGGACGGGCCTCGATCTTGCCGGTCCCCCACGCCCGTCGTACCGCCTGGCCGCGCAGCGCGTTGAGCAGCACGGTCTTGCCGACCCCGCGCAGCCCCGACAGCACCATGCTCCGCTCGGGGCGGCCCGCCGCCACCCGCTCGAGGGTCACCTCGAACTGCTGGAGCTCGCGGTCGCGGCCCGCCAGCTCGGGCGGTCGCTGTCCCGCGCCGGGCGCGTACGGGTTCCGGATCGGGTCCACGCTCGCACGGTATCCGGCTGTCTAGCGGATTCCGTAGACAACGCGCCGGGCGGCGGGCGCCGTCTGCTGTAACGCCGGGTTACCCACTCTTCCCACCGTGCTGCAACACCCTGGAAAGAGTCAGTAACCCGGCGTTACAAGCGGATCGGGGGTCAGGCGGACTCGGAGCCGACCACGCCGAGCCGGTCACGGGCGCCCTCGTAGGAGCGGACCAGCCCGGAGCGCAGCATCTCGATCAGCGCGGGGACCTCGTCGATGGCGAGCCGGAACGAGCCGGCGCAGACGTTCTCGCGCCACAGGGACAGCACGACGAGCCCGGACTCCTCGTGCCACGAGACGCGGAGCGCGCGGTCGCCACCTCGGGCGTCGAGGAAGATCGACCCCGTCTCCGGCAGCGGTCGTACGGCGGGCACCCCTCCATCATGCGCCTGACCAGCAAGGACTGTCACCGCTTCTGCCTAGAATCGACGCGTGCCCGAGCTGCCCGAGGTCGAAGCCCTGGCCCTCGATCTGGGGAGCCGGCTGGACGGTCACGCGATCGCGAAGATCCACGTCGCGGCGTTCAGCGCCCTCAAGACCTTCGACCCGCCGCTCTCGGCGCTCGAGGGCACGATGGTCGACACCGTCACCCGGCACGGCAAGTTCCTCGACATCGAGGCGTCCGGCCTGCACCTCATCCTCCACCTCGCCCGCGCGGGCTGGGTGCGCTGGCGCGACGAGGTCCCGACGATCCCGCCGAAGCCGAGCACCAAGTCGACCCTCGCCGTCCGCGTGGTCCTCGACGACCAGTCCGGCCTCGACATCACCGAGGCGGGCACCCGAAAGAGCCTCGCGATGTACGTCGTGCGCCAACCGCTCGACGTCCCCGGCATCGCCAGCCTCGGACCCGACCCGCTCACCGACGACTTCACCATCGAGCGACTCGCGGAGATCCTCGAGCGCGAGGGGCGCAAGCAGCTCAAGGGCGTGCTGCGCCACCAGGGCACGATCGCGGGCATCGGCAACGCCTACTCCGACGAGATCCTGCACGCCGCGAAGATGTCGCCCTTCAAGCCCGCGAGCGGGCTGACGGACGCCGAGCTCACGACGCTGTACGACGCCATCCGCACCACCCTGGGCGATGCCGTCGACCGCTCCCGCGGCCTGCACGCCAGCGAGCTGAAGGGCGAGAAGAAGACCAACCTCGCCGTGCACGGCAAGGCGGGCCAGAAGTGCCCGGTCTGCGGCGACACCGTGCTGTCGGTGTCCTTCGCCGACTCCAGCCTGCAGTACTGCCCCACCTGCCAGACCGGCGGCAAGCCGCTCGCCGACCGGCGGATGAGCAAGCTGCTGAAGTAGCTCAGCCCAGCCGAGCGATCAGCTGCCGCGCCCGTGCCCCGAGCACCTCCGTGGACAGGCCGTATCGCTGCTCCAGGACCCGGTCGACCCGCTTCGGGTCGTAGGCGGCCCGCGCCCGGTGCAGGGCACGCACCAGCCGGGCCGGCTCGCCACGCCCGTGCGCGTCCGCGAGGTAGGCCATGGCCGCCCAGGCGACCGCGTAGTTGCCGGAGCGCGCAGCCCAGTCGCCGGCGTAGAAGTCGTCGGTCGGCAGGCCGGTGCCGCCGGTGCTGCTCCCGGGTGGCACCAGGTCCACGTCCGGCACCCGGGGGCCGCCGGCCCGGCCGGACGCGTAGTACTCCGCCACTCCCTCGGTCGCCCAGACCGGCGCGAACGGGTGCCGGGCGAGCAGCACGTGCACGAACTCGTGCCGCATCAGCTGCGGGAGGTACGCCGACCGGCCGCTCTCGAGCATGGAGGGGTTGACCAGCACCCGGAAGTCGACCTGGTCCGAGCCCGCACGCACCGGTATCTCGACGCCGCCGGTCAGCTCGAGGCTCTGGTAGTAGAACCCGTTGGCCTTCATCGCCCGGTCGGTGGTGAACGCCAGCACGACCACCCCGACGTCGTCGGGCCGCGGGTCCTGCGACGCGAGGATCCGGCGCTCGTCGCGCCAGGCGTCGGCCGCCGTGTCGAGGATGCGGCGGCGCTCGTCGTCATCGGTCTCGTCGGTCACCAGGAGCACGTCGTCGCGGTGCTCGATCACGGCGTCGGGGGCGTCCCAGGGCGCCAGCACGACCTGCAGGTCGTCCGGCTCGTCCGCGTCGACGAGCCAGCAGCCGCCGTGACGCTCGAAGGTGACACGGTGACCCACGGCCACCGGCTTCTCGTCGATGCCGGCGAGCTGCACCTTCTGGTTGACGTACGCCGTCAGGGAGTCCGTCGCCGACGCCCGGGTGACGCCGAGCGTCAGCTCGAGGGTGTGCTCCGGCAGCTGCTGGATCCGGTCGAACCGGGCCCGCTGCTCATCGACACCTCGCGGGTCGGCGTCGCGCCAGGAGGTCGCGAGGAACGCCTCGAGGTCGCCGTCCCGGACGGCAGCGGTCCGTCGTTCGAGCACCGACGCAGCGGCCTTCCGGGCGTCGTCCCCGCCCACGCACGCCGCTCCTGTCACCGTCGAGTCGTCCGTGCACGCCGCCTGCGTCGCGAGCAGGACGCCGAGCAGGGCGACGACGGGACGGGCGCGCAATCGGACCTCTGTGTGGTCGGGACGGGCTGCGGAGCCTAGTGTCGGATGTCCGGCGCTGCAGCGATACCCAGGAGAGTCACCCGATGAGCCAGATCCCGACCGTCTCCATGGACGGCGTCCCCGACCCGCTGCCGGAGGGCCTGACCGTCCTCGACGTCCGGGAGCACGTCGAGTGGGAGCACGGGCACATCGACGGCGCGCTGCACATCCCGATGCACGAGGTCCCCGAGCGGCTGGCCGAGGTCGGCGATGGCCAGACGCTGGTGGTCTGCAAGATCGGCGGCCGCTCCGGCCAGGTCGTGGCGTGGCTCCAGCAGCAGGGCTACGACGCCGTCAACCTCGACGGCGGCATGCTCGACTGGGCGGCGGCCGGCCGGCCGATGGTCAGCGAGACCGGCCGACCGCCCCAGGTCGTCTGAAGGGTCGTCTGAGACCGACGCGTCAGGAGGCGCCGTCCGACGGCACGGCCGGGATCGACGGGCTCGGGCAGTTCTTCGTGGTCCAGTCGCCGAAGGCCTCGGCCGCCTTGTTGTCCTCGGCCGACACGTCGTCGCCGAGGTTCTGGAGGTCCTCGGCGGTCGCGTCGTCGTCGACGCTCTTGAAGGTCTTGATCACGACCTCGAACCCGTTGCGCGCGTCGTCGGTCATCTCGCTCGGCGTCCCGTAGTCCTCCATCTCGGCCGCCCAGTCCTTGATGCCCTTGATGGCCTTGGACGGGTCGTCCGAGCTGGCGCCGGTCAGGTTGTCGTAGAGCCCGTTGAACTTCTCGCAGAAACCGTCCTTGCTGGCGCCCTTCGGAGCGTCCTTCGCGGAGTCACCGCCGTCGCTGCCACCGCAACCGGTCAGCCCGGCTCCCACGGCGCTCAGCACGAATGCGATCCCGGCGATCTTCACAGCAGTCTTCATGGGGTCGTCTCCCTCGTCGTGGCTCGGTCGTGGTCCCTCGGTCGTTGTGCACCGGGGCTCACCCTTCCCCCCTGAGGTCCGGTTCACGCACGTGCAGTGCCCGGGCGAGACGACGCAGGTACTCGGCGCGCGGGATCTCGACCACCCCGAGCGACGCCAGGTGCGGCGTCACCCACTGCACGTCGAGCAGCCGCTCGCTCGGGTACGTCGCCCGCAGCCGCTCGACGAGAGCCACCAGCGCGACCTTCGAGGCGTCCCGCTCGCGGTGGAACATCGACTCCCCCGCGAAGAGTCCGCCGATGCCCACGCCGTACAGCCCGCCCACGAGCCGGCCGCCCTGCCAGGCCTCGACGGAGTGCGCCCAGCCCAGCTCGTGCAGGCGCAGGTACGCCGCCTGGATGTCGCCGTCGATCCACCCCTGCGGGCGGGCCGGGTCGGCGCACGCCTCGACCACCTCGGCGAACGCCGTGTCGACGCGGATCTCGTACTCCCGGCAGGAGCGCCGCAGCGACTTCGAGACCACCAGGCCGTCGAGCGGGAGGACCCCGCGACGCACCGGGCAGAACCAGTACGTGGGCACCCCGCGGGTGCCCGACGGCATCGGGAAGAGCCCGCGTCGGTACGCCGCCAGCAGCGTTCCCGGCGCCAGGTCCGCCCCGATGCCGACCAGGTCGTCGTCGGGGTCGAAGCCCGCGGGATCGCCGAACGTCCAGCGCGACGGCGGAGGCTCGACGGGTCTCACGTGCTCGACCGTACGATGCCGACATGGCCAAGGGCGGCATCACCAGGATGGCGGGCAGGTACGTCGCGCCCCGGATGCCTGCGCTCGCCCCCGAGCTCAACGCGACGTTCGTGCAGGAGGCGCTGCGCCGCGCGATCCACGGGATCGGTCCGCTGCCACCCGCGGCGCGCACGGCCGAGCGCCAGCTCGACGAGCACGACGGCAAGGTGAAGAAGGCCATCAGGTCCGTGATCGACGACCACGTCCGCTACGCCGGCGCCCAGGGCATGCTGACCAGCGTCGGCGGTGCGTTCACGGCGATGGTCACGATCCCGACCAACATCACCGGTCTCGCGCTGATCCAGGCCCGGATGGTGGCCGTGATCGCGCACCTGCGCGGCTACGACCTCGAGGACCCGCGGGTGCGCAACGCGGTGCTGGCCTGCCTGCTCGGCGAGGACCGGGTCGACGCCCTGGTGCGGGCCAGCAAGATCCCGGCGCCGCCGATGGCGCTGGCCACGGCGCCGGTGCACGACCCCGAGATCGTCCGCGTCCTCTCCGCCGAGGTGACGTCGGAGATGGTCACGAAGGTCGCCGGCAAGCACGCGGCCATCGCCGTGGCCCGCAAGGTCCCGGTCGTCGGGGGCATCGTCGGGATGGGCGTCGACGGCGTCGCGACGTACCAGATCGGCCACTACGCCGCCGGCGAGCTCCGCCCCCGCACGCGACGGTAGCCCGCGAGCGCACGCCGGCCGACGCCGCTGCTCTGCAGCCGTCGCACGGCCTTCTCGCGCCAGCGGTACGTCGGGCGCAGGTAGGAGCGCTCGAGCGCGCGGTAGGCCGCGTCGAGCTCGGCCTGCAGCTCGCCCTCGCGGCGCCGCAGGCGAGCGCCCTCGAGGAGGGTGGCCTTGAGCGCGTCGACGGCCGCGTCGGCGACCTGGGCCTCGTCGGGGTGGTCGGGGTCGGCGTACTCCGCGACCGGCGGCGCGCCGACCAGGTCCGCGGTGTCGCCGACGACGTCGTAGCCGCGCCGCGCGATCTCGTCGAGCCACGAGGCGGTGACGTCGGCGACCCACGGGTGCAGGTCCGGCGGCAGGGCCAGGCGGGGCGACTGCGTGCGGCGGGACAGCGTCTGGTGGGCCAGCAGCTCGCGCACCAGCGGCCGGTAGTCCGCGGGCTCGAGCTCCTGGTTGGCAGCGCGGTTGATGCGGCGGACCAGCGCCGTCTCGGGGACGCCGAGCGACGGGTTGGTGCGCTCGGCCTCGAGGGTGAGGTCGAGCCCGTCGAGGCCGAACACCGTGCTGAACCGCTTCCACAGCAGCTCCTGCGGACCGCCGAGCGGGGGCACGGTGACGAGGTGCACACGCTCCGGGGGCAGGTCGCCACCCCACCGGTTCAGGATGTCGGGCAGCTCCTGCACGCCCCAGAACCAGGTGGCGATCCGCGACTCGCGCCGCGGGTCCCGGATCTCGTCGAGGAAGGCGCGGTAGGAGAGGCCGGTGCGGTGCTTGACGTTCTCCTGCCACTCGGCCGGGATCTGACGCACCAGGTCGCGCACCGACACGACCACGTGGATCTCGGTGCCGTCGTCGTGCCCGAGCGACGTCAGCGCCCGGCCGACCTGGGCCCGCGACGCGGTCGCGAGGATCTCGTGGCTGATGATCGAGGTGCCCTCGTGCCGGCGCACCTGGGCGGCCAGGTCGTCCCAGCGGCCGACGGCCTGGGTCTCGAGACCACCCCACGGCATCCGCATCAGGTCGAGGGCGGCCAGGAAGTGGGCGTCGAAGCGGTCGGCCGGGTAGAGGATGCCGGCCGCGTCGAGCGTGCGCTGGTTGCGGAACAGCACGTCCTGCAGGTACGACGTACCCGTCTTCGGGGTGCCGACGTGCAGCAGGACGCGGGAGCTCACGGGACCTTCTTCTCGAGGAGCAGGCGCAGGGCCAGCGCCAGGACGCCGGCGTCCGAGGGTTGCGTGACGCCGGGGCGCTCGACGGGCAGCAGGCCGTCGGGATCGCCGAGGACAGGGTAGCCAGCGCGGACCACCGCGTCGCGCATGGTGCGGGCCCGCTCGCGCGCCCAGCGGGCCCGGCGCGGCGGCAGGACCAGCGCCGGACCGGGGTGCTCGGCCAGGCGGGGCACCAGCACCTGGCGCAGGAGGGCGCGCCGCTCCGCGGGCACCGCCAGCAGGGCGAGGACCTGCCCGGTGCGCCGGGCCAGCTCGACGGCGTCCGCCGAGAGCGCCGGTGCCGCGGCCAGGGGGCGGCGCACGCCGACCAGCTTGGGCAGCGCGTCGACGTCGAGCACGACCCGCACCCGGCGTACGCCGACCCGCTCGGCCGCGGTCCGCGCCAGCCGGGGCAGGTCGATGCGGTCGGGCAGCTCGTCGAGCCGGGCGGCGCGCCCGATCCAGTCGGACCACGGGGTCACGCCGCTCCCGATGCTCCGGGCGGTCCAGGCGTCGACGAGCATCTGCCCGACGTCGGTGCCGACCACCAGGACGAGCTCGTTGCGGCCGCCGGGCGGCCGGCCGCGCGAGACCAGGTCGACGCGCCGCGGATCGGTGAGCATCGGGTCGCCGAGCAGCCGGTAGCGGGTGCGCCACGGCCGCGGTCGGGGCGGCGTCGACACCGGCAGCCCCGCGCCGTGCACGTCCTCGGCGAGGAGGGCGGTGGCGACCCGGAGCAGCTCGTCGGCGTCGAGGTCGGCGGGGTCGACGGGCGGCGGTCCGAACGCGAGCGGCTCGACAGAGCCGGCCAGCTCGAGGTCGGGGCGGCCGCGGCCGGGCGCGCTCGCCTCGAGCACCCGGCCGGCGAGGGCGGCCGGGACCGGGCCGGACGCGTTCAGGCGACGGAGCAGCTCGAGCTGCTGGGCCCCGGGGAGGTGCCGGCCGTGCGCAGCCCCCTCGGCGGACCAGTCGCGCCACGGCGTCGTACCGCCGTCACGCAGGTGGGCGGCCCAGCCCCAGGCGCGCCGGAGGCCGGGGGTGTCGCCGGCGTCCGTCATCGCTCCCGCAGCCGCTTGGCGACCTTGGTGACCCGCGCACTGAGGTGCTCGTCGGGGTCGTCGCGCCGGGCGGCCTCCTCGATCATCGCGACCAGGGCGTCGAGCGCCGCGTCGGCGACGTCACGGGGCCGGGCCCGGTCCGGGTTGAGCCAGACCGCGTCGGCCGGCGGACGCACCGGACGCAGGTCGTCGAGGTCGCCGACCACGTCGACGCCGGAGCCGATGATCCACTCCCGCCAGGAGTCCGCGATCTCGTCGGCCCAGTCGTAGCACGGGGGCGGCAGGGTGAGCCGGTCCGTGTTCTTGCCCGCGGCGAGCGTGTCGTGGACGAGCAGCTGGCGCACCAGGGCGCGGTAGTCGGCGTGGTCCACGTCCGCGCGCCGGAGCCGGGTGTTGAGGCGGCGCAGCATCGCGCTCTCGGCGACCCCGATCGACGGGTTGCGGCGGACGCTGTCGAGCGGCGCCCAGGCCGGGTCCACCCCGACCGCCCGGCAGAAGCGGCGCCACAGCTCGCCGTGCGGCGCGCCGGGCTGCGGCACCGTGACGACGTGGACCTGGTCGGGCGGCAGCTGGCGGCTCCACCGCTCGAGGACCTGGGTGACGCCCTGGACCTGCCAGAATGACTGCGCGACGCCGGTGCGGGTCTTCTGGATCCGGCGGACGAACTTGCCGTACGACAGGCGGCGCTGGTGCTTGAGCCGCTCCTGCCACTCCGCGGGCACCTGGCGCGCGATGTCGCGGGCGGTCAGCACCACGTGGATCTGGGCCGGCGCGAGCGACGTGACCGCCCGCTCGACCTGCTCACGGGTGGCGCCCGCGAGGATCTCGTGGCTGATCACGACGGTGCCGTGCGCGCGTCGGGTCCGCTTGACCAGGGCGTCCCACTCGCCCTTCGAGTCGGCGAGCAGGCCGCCCCACGGACGCTCGACGAGGTCGAGGGCGGCGTGGAACATGTCGGCGCGCAGGCCGATCGGGTAGCGGACGTCGTGGCGGGCCAGGGCCGCCCGGTTCAGCGCGAGCCGGTCCTGGATGTAGGTGGTCCCGGTCTTGGGCGAACCCACATGGAGGTAGACGACGTCGGCCATGTCGAGGATTCTGCCGCAGGCCCCGGCTACGCGAGCGCGCGGACGACCGCCGAGGGGCTCGGCCGGCCGAGGTGCCCCGCCATCCAGACGCTGGTGTCGACCACCTGCTGGAGGTCGACACCGCACTCGATGCCGAGGCCGCGCAGCATCCAGACCAGGTCCTCGGTCGCGAGGTTGCCGGTGGCGCTCTCGGCGTAGGGGCAGCCGCCGAGCCCGCCGGCGCTCGCGTCGTACGTCGTGATGCCGGCGCGCAGCGCGGAGAGCGTGTTCGCGAGCGCCTGCCCGTAGGTGTCGTGGAAGTGCATCGCGAGCTGGTCGGTGCCCATGCCGGCCCGGCCGAACGCGTCGACGAGGGCGGTCACGTGCCCGGCGGTGCCGACGCCGATGGTGTCGCCGAGGCTGAGCTGGCTGGCGCCGAGGTCGAAGAGCCGCTTGCCGACGCTGACGACCTGGTCGACGGGCACGCCGCCCTCCCACGGGTCGCCGAAGCACATGGACACGTAGGCGCGGACGTCGAGACCGGCGTCGCGGGCGCGACGGACGGTCGGCTCGAACATGGCGAACTGCTCGTCGAGGCTCCGGTTGAGGTTCTTCTGCGCGAAGGTCTCGGTCGCGGAGCCGAAGATCGCGACGTGCCGGGCGCCGAGCTCGAGGGCCCGGTCGAGGCCGCGCTCGTTGGGGACGAGCACGGGGCAGTCCCGGCCGGCCTCGCCCAGCAGCTCCATCAGGTCGGCGGCGTCGGCGAGCTGGGGCACCCATTGCGGGTGCACGAAGCTGGTGGCCTCGACGATCGGCAGGCCGGCGGCGAGGAGACGGCGTACGAACTCGGCCTTCACGTCGGTGGGGACGAGGGCCTTCTCGTTCTGGAGCCCGTCGCGCGGGCCGACCTCGTAGATCGTGACCCGGTCGGGCAGGCCGTCGGCTCGGACGGTCATGGGCAGGTCACTCATCGGGCTGCACCTCCATCTCGACCTCCAGCAGGGTCGCACCGAGCGCGACCTGCGCACCGGTGGTCGCGGCCAGCGCGGTGACGGTGCCGTCGAACGGCGCCTTGAGCGACAGCTCCATCTTCATCGCCTCGAGGACGACGAGCACCTGGCCGGCCTCGACGCGGTCGCCGTCGGCCACGCGTACGTCGAGGATGGTGCCGGGCATGGGCGAGGTGATCGTGCCGTCGCCGACGTCGGCCGCGTGGTCGCCGAAGACGTCGGGCCGCTCGAAGGCGAACCGCTGGCCCCGGTAGGACACCTCCGCGACGTGCGGCTGCACGTTGACGACGGCGACGTGGCGGGTGCCGCCGACGGCGAGCACCAGCGTGTGGTCGGCGGCCGACACCTGCCGGACCTCGGTCCCGTCGACGGTCCCGCGGGCGCGGTCGACGACGACCGGGCGGTCGAGCTCGACGATGGTCGGCGCCGGGTCGGCGCCCGAGCGCCAGCCGTCGGACTGGAAGGGGTGGCCCGCGTCGACGACCGCGGTGAGCATCGCGCTCACCCAGGCCACGAAGATCCGCGGCAGCTCGTCGTCGGGCTTCTCGACCACTGCCGTGTCGAGCCAGGCCGTGTCGATCGTGGCGTCGCGGAACTCGTCGCTGGCCGCCAGCGCCCGCAGGAACCCGGTGTTGGTGGTGAGGCCGAGGATCGCGGTCCGGTCGAGGGCGTCGACCAGGGCTCGGCGCGCGTCCTCCCGCGTCGCTCCGTGAGCGATGACCTTGCCGAGCATCGGGTCGTACGACGTGCTCACCACCTGCTCCGGCTCGAGCGCGTGGTCGACCCGCACCCCGGCCGGCCAGCGCACGATGCTCGTCGCACCGGCCTGGGGCAGGAAGCCGCCGAACGAGTCCTCGGCGTACACCCGCGCCTCGATGGCGTGGCCGGTGACGGTGACGTCGGCCTGGGTGATGGGCAGCGGCTCACCGGCGGCCACCCGCAGCTGGAGCTCGACCAGGTCCAGCCCCGTGATGGCCTCGGTGACCGGGTGCTCGACCTGGAGGCGGGTGTTCATCTCCAGGAAGTAGGCCTCGCCGGTGTCGGCGTCGAGCAGGAACTCGACGGTGCCGGCGTTCTCGTAGCCGACGTGCCTGCTGAGCGCGACCGCGCTGCTCGTGACGAGCTCGCGTATCTCCGGGGTGATGGTCGGCGCGGGCGCCTCCTCCAGCACCTTCTGGTGGCGGCGCTGGGTGGAGCAGTCGCGCTCGAAGAGGTGCACGACGTTGCCGTGGGCGTCTGCCAGCACCTGGACCTCGATGTGACGGCCGTGCTCGACGTACTTCTCGACGAGCATCGTGTCGTCGCCGAACGACGACAGCGCCTCGCGCCTGGCCGCGGCCACGGCGTCGTCGTACTCCTCGGCGGAGCGGACGACGCGCATGCCCTTGCCGCCGCCACCGGCGGCGGCCTTCACGAGCACCGGGTAGCTCGCGTCGTCGGTCGGCTCGCCCTGCGGCACCACCGGCACGCCCGCGGCGATCGCGATCTCGCGGGCCGCGTCCTTGCGGCCCATCCGGTCCATCACGTCGGCGGACGGGCCGACCAGCTTGATGCCGGCCGTCTCGAGCGCGCGGGCGAAGGCGGCCCGCTCGGAGAGGAAGCCGTAGCCGGGGTGGACCGCGTCGGCGCCGACCTGCTGGGCCGCGGCGACGACGGAGTCGATGTCGAGATAGCTCGGGACGCGCACCGCGTCGTCGGCGGCGCGCACGTGCGGGGCGTCCGCGTCGAGGTCGGTGAAGAGCGCGATCGTGCGGATGCCCATGGCCGTGGCCGTGCGCATGACGCGGAGCGCGATCTCGCCACGGTTGGCGACGAGGAGGGTCTTCACGCTGCTGCTCATCGGCGCATCACATCCGGAAGACGCCGTAGGACGGCGTCGGGGTCGGGGCATTCGCGGCGGCCGCGAGGCCGAGTCCGAGGACGCGTCGGGTGTCGGCGGGGTCGATGATGCCGTCGTCCCAGAGGCGGGCCGTGGCGTAGTAGGGCGAGCCCTGCGTCTCGTACTGCTCGCGGATCGGCGCCTTGAAGTCCTCGTCGTCGGGCTTGCCGGCGACGGTCGCGAGGACCGAGGCGGCCTGCTCGCCACCCATCACCGAGATCCGCGCATTGGGCCACATCCAGAGGAAGCGCGGGTCGTAGGCGCGCCCGCACATGCCGTAGTTGCCGGCGCCGAAGGAGCCGCCGATGACGACGGTGAACTTCGGGACGACCGAGCAGGCGACGGCCGTGACGAGCTTGGCGCCGTCCTTGGCGATGCCGCCGTTCTCGTACTCCTTGCCGACCATGAATCCGGAGATGTTCTGCAGGAAGACCAGCGGGATGCCGCGCTGGTTGCACAGCTCGATGAAGTGCGCGCCCTTGAGCGCGGACTCGCTGAAGAGGATGCCGTTGTTGGCCACGATGCCGACCGGGTGGCCCCAGATGTGCGCGAACCCGGTCACCAACGTCTCGCCGTACAGCTTCTTGAACTCGTGGAACCGGCTGCCGTCGACGACGCGGCGGATCACCTCGCGGACGTCGTACGGCGTCCGGGTGTCGGCGGGCACGACGTCGTACAGCGTGGACGGGTCCTCGTGGGGCTCCTCGACGGGAGCGAGCTCGTACGGCGCCCCAGCGGGCCGGCGCTCGAGCGTGCCGACGATGCTGCGGACGATCGCGAGGGCGTGCGCGTCGTCCTCGGCGAGGTGGTCGACGACGCCGGACGTACGGGCGTGGACGTCGCCGCCACCGAGCTCCTCGGCGGTGACGATCTCGCCGGTCGCGGCCTTCACCAGCGGCGGGCCGCCGAGGAAGATCGTGCCCTGGTTGCGCACGATGACCGTCTCGTCGGACATCGCCGGCACGTACGCGCCACCGGCGGTGCACGAGCCCATCACGCTCGCGATCTGCGGGATCCCCTGCGCGGACAGGTTGGCCTGGTTGAAGAAGATCCGCCCGAAGTGCTCGCGGTCCGGGAACACCTCGTCCTGCATCGGCAGGAACGCGCCACCGGAGTCGACGAGGTAGATGCAGGGCAGCCGGTTCTCGGCCGCGACGGTCTGCGCGCGCAGGTGCTTCTTGACGGTCAACGGGTAGTAGGTGCCGCCCTTGACGGTCGCGTCGTTGGCGACCACGACCACCTCGCGGCCGCTGACCCGGCCGATGCCGGTCACGACGCCGGCACTGGGGACGGGCGACTCGCCGGGGCCGCCGTACATGCCCGTCGCGGCGAGCGGGCTGAGCTCCAGGAACGGGCTGCCCGGGTCGAGCAGCCGGTCGACCCGGTCGCGGACCAGCAGCTTGCCGCGGTCGGTGTGCTTGGTCCGGGCCGCCTCGCTGCCGCCCTGCCGCGCAGCGGCGAGCCGCTCGCGCAGGTCGTCCACGAGCTCCTTCATGTGGGTCACCCCACCTAGGTTAGCGATCGTTAACCTACGGGTCCACCGCTGGGAACATCCGTCGTCCTCCAGCCGTTGAGAACGGCATGGCCACCACCGAGCTGACCGCGGACACCTTCGAGCAGACCGTCGTCGACAACGGCATCGTCCTCGTCGACTTCTGGGCGTCGTGGTGCGGCCCGTGCCGGCAGTTCGCCCCGGTCTACGAGGACGCGGCCGGTCGCCACGACGACGTCGTCTTCGGCAAGGTCGACACCGAGGCGGAGCAGTCCCTGGCGGCCGCCGCTCAGATCACCTCGATCCCGACGCTGATGGCCTTCCGCGACGGCATCCTGGTCTTCAGCCAGCCCGGCGCCCTCCCCGCGCCCGCGCTCGAGCAGGTGATCACGGCGGTCAAGGACCTCGACATGGACGACGTACGCCGCCAGATCGCCGAGCAGCAGGGCGGACAGCAGCCCGAGCAGGGTTAACACCCACTAACCTGAGCGGCATGAGCCGCAGGGACCAGATCCTGGAGACCGCAGCGGAGCTGTTCGCCCAGCGCGGCTACCACGGGGTCTCGGTGGCCGACCTGGGCGCGGCGTGCGGGATCTCCGGGCCGGCGCTCTACAAGCACTTCCCGTCGAAGCAGGCGATGCTCGCGGAGATGCTCGTGTCGATCAGCGAGGAGCTGCTCCGCGAGGGCCGGCGACGGGTCGCCGAGACGCCCGATCCCCAGGCCGCACTGGCCGCGCTGGTCGACTGGCACGTCGACTTCGCGCTGCGGCACCGGCCCCTGATCGTCGTCCAGGACCGCGACTGGGAGTCGCTGCCGGCCGAGGCACGCGAGCAGGTGCGCGCCCTGCAGCGCGAGTACGTCGACCTGTGGGCCGCCGAGCTCCGACTGCTCGACCCGGCCCTCGACCTGCCGACGGCGCGGTCGATGGCGCACGCCGCGTTCGGGCTGATCAACTCCACCCCGCACAGCGGGCTGCTGCCCGACGCCCGGATGCGGGAGCTGCTCAGCCGGATGGCGCTCGGCGCGCTGGGCTGACCTCGGCGTCAGCCGACGTAGACCCACGCTGCGGGCCGGAAGCCGGTGTCGTGCCCGAAGGCGACACCGCCCCCCTCCGCGAGCCCGAGGAGTCCGGCGCTCACGCCCGGCGAGAACCGTCGCCACCGGCCGCCGTCCAGCGTCCACAACGTCTGGTAGCCGTCGAAGCGGACGCAGTAGCCGCTGCCGCACGACAGCAGCGCCGGGTCTCCGGCAGCGCGCGCGGTGGTGCCGAACCGCGCCAGCAGGGTCCACCTCCCGGCGGCGTACGTCCACTGCAGTCGGTCGTACTGCGCCGTGTCGTCGACGTCGCTCCCGCCGCTGTGGTGCACGTAGGAGCCCGTCGCCAGGCAGGTGCCCTGCGCGCTGCAGGCGAGGCGACGCACCACGACGCGCGGGTTCTGCGCCGCGTCCGACGGCAGCGCCGTCCGGGTCACGGTCCAGGTACCGGCCGTCGACCTGCTCCACAGGGCGCCCTGCCCGTCGCCGGCGGTGTCCGTGTAGCTGCCGACCGCGACGCACCCGCCGGACGCCGGACAGGCGACCTCGGCCAGGTGCCCCGTCCCCGCCTGGGCGCCCGCGGGCAGCGGCAGGTCGGTCGACGTCCAGGCACCGCCGGCGAGCGTCCAGAGCGCGGTGCCGCGCCCGCCGGTGATCGTCAGGTCGATCGCCGCGAGGCACACCGCCGGCCCGCACGCGGTGGCGAAGTCCACCGTCTGTGCGTACGCCGGCCCGGTGGGCAGCGCGGTCGCCTCCCACCCCGTGCCGGTGAGCCGCCACACCACCCGGCGCGAGGTCAGGCCCGGGTTGGCGACGTAGAGCCCGCTCGCCGCGCAGTCGGCGCCCGGGCCGCACGCCAGGCCCTCGACCGCACCGAGGTCGACGCGGGCTGCGTCGGCGGGCAGGGGTGCGCTCGCCACCGACCAGGTGCCGCCGGTCAGCGTCCAGAGCGCCGGGCGCGCGTTGCCCCCGAACTCGTAGGTGCCTCGTGCGGCGCAGACCGCGCCGGCGCAGGTGACGGCCCAGACGTCGCCGGTGGTGCCCGGGTCGGCATCTGCCGGGACCGGCGCGGAGGTCACGGCCCAGCGACCGGCGGACCGGGCCCAGAGCAGGTCGGCGTCCTGGTCGCGCCCGTCGCGGTGCGCGGTGTAGACGGCGTACGCCGCGCAGTGACCGGCGGCACCGCAGGAGACCTGCAGGGGGAACGGCGCGGCGTTGGTCGCCGCATCTGCCGGCACCGGCACGCGGGCGGCGGTCCAGCGGGTCCCGGTGAGCGTCCACGCCACAGCACCGTCGTTGCCCGATCGCTGGCGGTAGGTCCCGGTCGCCACGCAGTGCTGGTCGCTCCAGCAGGCCGCCGCCCGGAACGTCGGGGCCGCGGCGGCGTCCGTCGGGCGGGGCAGGGTCGACGCGACCCAGTCGGTGGCCCGGAACCGGAATCGACCGGTCCGCACGACCTTCGACGTCCCGTGCCGCGTCACGACGCGCACCGGCACGACGCCGGCCGCGTGTGCGGGGGCGGTCACCACCAGGCGGGTCGCCGACCGCACCCGCACCCGTAGCCCCGGGGTCCGGCCGAAGCGCACCGACGTGACCTTCGTGAAGTGCCGGCCCGTGACGGTCACCCGGGTGCCACCCGTCGTCGGCCCGGACGTCGACGACAGTCGTGTGACGACCGGGGGCGCGGTGGCGTGCGAGGCGGCTGGGGTCAGCGCGGCGGCCGGGACGGCGACCGCGACCGGGAGGGCGAGCACCAGCGCGGAGGAGGTGGCGAGCAGCGTGCGGACTCGTGCAGCGATCATGTCGACTCCCGGTGCCACGGGAGCGCGACCGCGCCACCCAACGGGCCAGGGTGGCACCGGCGCCGACCCCGTTCATCACTCGACTTGGGGAACCGGTCTCAACCGGCCGGCTCGTCCTCGTCGAGGATCCGGGCGGCGTACAGCGCGGCCTCGACGGCGTGGTCGAGGTCGGCGTCCACCTCGATCGTCGACACCTGCCGCGCGTGCAGCCGGGCGAGCAGGTCGTCACGGGGCAGCCCACGCAGCTGGAAGAGCACGAACGGGTCCGCGTCGACCAGCCAGGCCAGCTGGTAGAGGACCGTCAGCGCGTGCACGCACGGGTCGGTCCAGTGGTCGCACCCGCAGGTCGAGCCGAGCTCGAACCCGCTCGGCAGCAGCTCCGCCCCCGCCTCGTCGGCCTGCTCGACCAGGTCGTGGGGCAGCTCGCCCGCCACCAGCGCGGCCACCCTGCCCGCGGCAGCGGCGACCGTCTCCACCAGCGCGGCCACGCCCGCGGCGTCGAGCACCGGCAGCGACCCCTCGACCGTCCAGAGGCCGCGTGCGTCGTCGACGGACGCGACGTACCGCCCCGACTCGGTCGCGATCTGCCCGACATGGCCGCCGCGGGCCAAGGTCCGGGCGGCGCGCAGGTCGGCCTCGGCGTACGACGCCTCCTCGACCGCGCGGACCCAGGCCTTGCCCCACCAGGTGGTGGCCCGTGCGGCTCCGCGCCGCTGCGGGACCCGGGGGTGGAGGACGGCGCCCGTCATGAGTCGCGGGCGTCCGGGCGCAGGGTGACCAGGTCGCGCAGCTCGTCGTTGCTGAGCTCGGTCAGCGCCGCCTCGCCGCGGCCGAGCACGGCGTCGGCCAGCGCCCGCTTGCGGCCGAGCATCTCGGCGATCCGCTCCTCGATCGTGCCGCGGGTGATCATCCGGTGCACCTGCACGGGCCGGGTCTGCCCGATCCGGTAGGCGCGGTCCGTGGCCTGCTCCTCGACGGCCGGGTTCCACCACCGGTCGACGTGCAGCACGTGGTCGGCGCGGGTCAGGTTCAGCCCGGTGCCGCCGGCCTTCAGCGACAGCAGGAACACCGGCGCCTCGCCCGCCTGGAAGCGGCGCACCATCGCCTCCCGCTCGCGCACCGGAGTACCGCCGTGCAGGAACTGGTGCGGTACGCCGGCGCGCTCCAGGTGTGCCTCGAGCAGGCGCCCCATCGCGACGTACTGCGTGAAGACCAGCGCGGCGCCGTCCTCGGCGAGCACCGTGCCGAGCAGCTCGTCGAGCAGGTCGATCTTCTGCGAGCGCCCCGCCAGCCGCACCGCGGACTGCTTGAGGAACTGGGCCGGGTGGTTGCAGATCTGCTTGAGCCCGGTGAGCAGCTTGAGCACCAGCCCGCGCCGGGTGTCCTCGTCGGCGCGCTCGATGCGCTCCATGATGTCGCGCACGAACGACTCGTAGAGGACGACCTGCTCGCGGGTCAGCCCGATCCGGTGGTCGGTCTCGGTCTTGGCGGGCAGCTCGGGCGCGATGCCCGGGTCGGACTTGCGCCGCCGCAGCAGGAACGGGCCGATCAGCTCCGCGAACTGCGCCGCCTTCGTCGGCTCGCGGCCCGACTCGATCGGCGCGGCCCACGCCTTGCGGAAGGCGTTGCGGCTGCCGAGCAGCCCGGGGATCGCCCAGTCCAGGATGGCCCAGAGCTCGGTCAGGTTGTTCTCGACGGGTGTGCCGGTCAGCGCGACCCGGGCCGCGCTCGGGATGGTGCGCAGCGCCCGGGCGGTCGACGTCCGTGGGTTCTTGACGTGCTGCGCCTCGTCGGCGACGACGAGGTCCCACGGCACAGCGCCCAGCCGCTCGGCGTCCCGCTGCATGGTCCCGTACGTCGTGAGCACGAACCCGTCCGCGGCGCCGTCGAGCTCACGCGCGCTGCCGTGGAAGCGGACGACCGGTGTGCCGGGCGCGAAGCGGCGTACCTCGTCCTCCCAGTTGCCGAGCAGGCTGGCCGGGCAGACGACCAGCGTCGGCCCGGTCGCCCCGGCCTCGTGGCGGTGCAGGTGCAGCGCGATGAGCGTGATCGTCTTGCCGAGACCCATGTCGTCGGCGAGGCACGCGCCGAGCCCGAGCGAGGTCAGCTCGGCCAGCCAGGTCAGCCCGTGTCGCTGGTAGTCGCGCAGCGTCGCGGTCAGCGCAGCCGGCGGCTCGACCGGCTCACGGGTGGCCGCGGACAGCAGCTGCTCCCGCACCTTGAGCAGGCTGGCCCCGACGACGACCTGCTCCTGCTGGCCCTCCTCGGGGCCGGTCTGGACGATGCCGGTCAGCGCGGCGGCGACGGCCTCGGCAGGCTTCACCGTGCGCAGCAGCCGCTTGCGTGCCTTGCGGACGATCGACGGGTCCACGACGGTCCAGTTGCCCCGCAGCCGCATCAGCGGCGTCGCGGACGACGCGAGCTGGTCCATCTCCGCGTCGCTCAGCGGGTCGCCGTGCAGGGCCACCTGCCACCGGAACGCGAAGAGCGCCTCGGTCCCGAGCAGTGGCTCGTTGAGCGGCTCTTCGCGCGGCGCGGCCGGGGACGCCCGGTCGAGGGTCGCGGTGGCGCTCAGGTCGCGGCCCAGGCTGCGCGGCCACAGCACGTCGACGCCGCGCTCGCGCAGCGCGCCGACGCCCTGGTCGAGCAGGCTGACCAGCTCGTCGGTGTCGAGGGTCAGCTGGTCGGGCACCCGGAGCTCGAGCAGCCGGTCGAGCACCGGCCAGGCGTCGGCCGCGGCCCGCAGGGCGATGGTCGCGTGGGTGCGGGCCCGGTCGCCGAACCCGTGCTCGGCCGCGCCGTGCGTCCACAGCTCGGCAAGGTCGCAGAGGTGCAGCGGGTTCTGCTCGTCGTGCACCTGCGGCACCAGGCGTACGGCGCCCGCGACCAGCTCCTCCTCGTCGGCCTCGACCCGGACGGACAGCCGCACCAGCTGCGGCAGGTCGGTCGGGTCCACGCGGCGGTGCTTGGCCAGGCGGGCCTGGAGGCGCTCCTCGAACGACGGGCGTGACGGGCCCGACGGCTCCCGCCGGCGGTCGGGCACCTCGACCGGAGGCTGCCGCGGCATCGCGTCGGCGACGGCGTCGATCAGGTCGCGGACCACCCGCTCGTCCTCGCGCTGGGCCCGCGCGAGCATCTCGATGCGCTCCTCGTCGTCCTCGTCGAGACCGCTGACCCGCCAGCTCGGCGGACCGCCCGGCGAGGAGGACTGCGGCGCGAACTTGCCCGCTGCCACGAAGCGCATCCCCAGCAGGGCGGCCCCGGAGAGCAGCCCGACGCTCGGGTGCAGGTCGTCGCGGTTGCGGGCCTTCGTCAGGACCGGCAGGGCGGCCCGGATCGGGAGCGCGACCGTGCGTCGCTCGTCGGTGAACTCCACGACCCCCTCGCGGGGCGGCTCACCGGCGCGGAACGTCGCCGGACCGGTGAGGGGGACGAAGGACACGTCTAGAAACTAGCCGGGGACGACGACAGTGATGCCGGCCAGCGTGGCCCGGTCGAACGCCGGCAGCAGCCGGGCCGCCTCGTCGAGGTCGATGGACCGCTCGACCAGGAGGTCGGGGCGAAGCGCGCCCTGCTCGATGAGCTCCAGCATCGCGGGGTAGTCGACGGCGGCCATCCCGTGGCTGCCCAGCAGGTCGAGCTCCCAGCCGATCACCCGCGCCATGGGCACCCGGGGATGGCCGTCGACCGGCGGCAGCAGCCCCACCTGGACGTGTCGCCCGCGGCGACGCAGGCTCAGGACGGCGTCCGCGCAGGTCTGCTCGCTCCCGACCGCGTCGAGGGCGACGTGGCTGCCGCCGTCCGTGAGCCCGGCCACCACGTCCGGCACGTCGGCGCCGTCGGCCAGCACCACGTGCTCGGCGCCCAGCCGCGTCGCCACGGCGAGCGCCTCCGGGTTGCGGTCCACCGCCACCACGCGGCCGCCGAGAGCGCGGGCGATCATCACCGCGCTCAGCCCGACTCCTCCGGCACCCACGACGGTCACCCACTCGCCAGCCTGCACGCGGGCCCGACCGGCCAGCGCACGGTACGCCGTGGCGAACCGGCACCCGAGCGCGGCGGCGGTCGCGTAGTCGACGCACGAAGGCAGGGCCACGAGGTTGGTGTCCGCGGCGTGGAGGACGACCTCCTCGGCGAACGAGCCCCAGTGCGTGAAGCCGGGCTGCTGCTGGTCCGGGCAGACCTGGGCGTCGCCCGCCAGGCACCACTGGCACCGGCCGCAGCCGCAGACGAACGGCACCGTCACCCGGTCGCCCACGCGCCACCTGCTGACGCGCGCACCGACCTCCACCACCACGCCGGCGAGCTCGTGCCCGGGGACGTGCGGGAAGACGATGTCGTCGTCGTGCCCGGCCCAGGCGTGCCAGTCGCTGCGGCACAGCCCGGTCGCCATCACCCGGACGACGACCCCGCCCGCCGGCGCGGACGGCGACGGCACCTCCCGCACCTCGGGCTCGGCTCGGACCGCATCGATGACCACCGCACGCACGGGCACATCGTCCCAGGAAGGGGACCGGGTCCCGGGACGTGGCCGGTGGTTCTACGCTCGTAGTCATGACGATCCTCGACTCCTCCATCGCCCGGCTCGACGGCACCGCCGCGACGCTCGGCGAGCTCACCGGCGGCAAGCCGGCCCTGCTGGTCAACGTCGCGAGCAAGTGCGGGCTCACCCCGCAGTACACGGGTCTGGAGGAGCTCCAGGAGAAGTACGCCGCGCGCGGCTTCACCGTCGTCGGGCTGCCCTGCAACCAGTTCATGGGCCAGGAGCCGGGCAGCGCCGAGGAGATCCAGGAGTTCTGCTCCGCGACGTACGGCGTGACCTTCCCGATGACCGAGAAGATCGAGGTCAACGGCGACGACCGGCACGAGATCTACCAGGGCCTCGTCGACACGCCCAACGAGAAGGGCGAGACCGGCGACGTGCAGTGGAACTTCGAGAAGTTCCTCGTCGACGGCTCGGGCTCCGTCGTGGCTCGCTTCAGCCCCGGCGTCGTCCCGGAGGACCCGACCCTCGTCAGCGCGATCGAGGCCCAGCTCGGATGAGCTCCGCTCCCGGCGGCGGGTTCGTTGCACTCACCTGGTGACCAAGACCACCCCGCGGGGCGACGAAAGTCGGATGACCCTGTCGGCGGGCCCGCCTAGCCTCGTTCGGTGAGCACCGAGACCCCCACCCAGCCCGCCCCGGCCTCCGACAAGCTGGACCGCCAGGTACTCGTGATCGCGGGCGTGGTCGTGCTCGGGGCCATCATGTCGATCCTCGACATCACGATCGTCTCGGTCGCGCTGCAGACCTTCACCCAGGTCTTCGACGCCACGGCGGCCCAGGTCGCCTGGACGATGACCGGCTACACGCTGGCCCTGGCCGCGGTCATCCCGCTGACCGGGTGGGCCGCCGACCGGTTCGGCACCAAGCGGCTCTACCTGACCGCGATCGTGCTCTTCGCCCTCGGCTCAGCGCTCTGCGCCCTGGCGACGTCGCTCCCGATGCTGGTGACCTTCCGCGTCCTCCAGGGCCTCGGCGGCGGCATGCTGATGCCGCTCGGCATGACGATCCTGACCCGGGCCGCGGGCCCGGAGCGAATCGGTCGCGTCATGGCCGTGATGGGCATCCCGATGCTGCTCGGCCCCATCTTCGGCCCGATCCTGGGCGGCCTGCTGATCGACGTCGCCAGCTGGCACTGGATCTTCCTGATCAACGTCCCGATCGGCGTCGCCGCGATCGTCTACGCCTCGATCGCGCTGCCGAAGGACGACGTGCAGCCCTCCGAGTCCTTCGACTGGCTGGGCATGGTGCTGCTCTCCCCCGGCCTCGCCCTGTTCCTCTACGGCATCTCGACGATCCCCGAGACGGGCACCTTCTTCGCGACCAAGGTCGTCGTCCCCGTCGTCATCGGCACGATCCTCATCGTCGGCTTCATCCCGTGGGCCCTCAACCGCCGCAACGAGCACCCGCTGATCGACCTGCGCCTCTTCCAGAACCGCAACATGACCATCGCCATCATCGCGATGTCGCTCTTCGCGATCTCGTTCTTCGGCGCCGGCCTCCTCTTCCCGCTGTACTTCCAGCAGGTCCGCCAGGAGGACGCGCTGCACGCCGGCCTCCTGCTGGCGCCGCAGGGCTTCGGCGCGATGATCACGATGCCGATCGCCGGCGTGCTCGCCGACAAGATCGGCCCCGGCAAGATCGTGCTGGTCGGCATCAGCGTCACCGCCATCGGGCTCGGGATGTTCTCGACGCTGACCGACACCACCTCGTACGCGTTCCTGATGTTCTCGCTCTTCGTCATGGGCCTCGGCATGGGCGGCACGATGATGCCGATCATGTCGTCGGCACTGGCCACCCTGCGCGACCACACGATCGCCCGCGGCTCGACGCTGATGAACATCGTCCAGCAGGTCGCCGCCTCGATCGGCACCGCCGTCTTCACGGTGCTGCTGACCAACGGGCTGCTCGACAGCATCACGGCGTCCACGCCGCCCGAGCAGGTCCCGAGCGCGACCGCCGACGTCTACGGCGACGTCTTCCTGGTCGGTGCCGTCCTGGTCGCGCTGGTCCTGGTCCCGGCGTTCTTCCTGCCCCGCAAGAAGATCGAGCACCAGGTCGACCCGGCGCTCATGGTCGGTCACTGAGCACGGCGACCCGCCCCGTGACCGGCGGCAGGTCCGCGAGCGTGACGATGCCGGGCGGGGCGGCGACGACGTAGGGCACCGCGTTGGTCACCGGCATCGCCGTGTAGATCATCCCGAGGTCCATGAAGCCCTCGGACCAGTCCTTCGGCGGCAGGCAGTGCAGCACGGTGCGCATGTTGGGCACCCCGAAGACCTGGATCACGTGGCCGTGCTGGAGCGGCTTGGGCGGCACCACGTGCTCGCCCATCGTCCAGTTGAAGCCGACGCTGACGACGTTGCGGTCGCCGACCCAGCCGCGGTGGTAGCCCATCACGCCCCCGACGGTGCCGGCCGGGATCGTCATGAAGCCCAGGTCGCTGTCGCCGGTGGCCGCGGTGAACTCCACGTCGAAGCTCATCCGGTCCAGCGTCACCCCGAGCGCGTCCGCCATCATGGCGGCCGACTCGGCGAACACCTCGCTCTCCCGGCGCACCGACTCCGCGAGACCCGGTGTCTCCGGGTCGAGTGAGAAGCCCATCGCCCGCTGGGTCTCGGCGCTCTCGTACGTCGAGCAGTCGACCGACTCGGTGATCCGGATCTCGTCCACCCGCTCGCAGGAGCCGCTGAGCACCATGCCGACCATGTTGGTCATGCCCGGGTGCGCGCCGCTGCCGAAGATCGAGGCGCGGCCGCTCTCGCACGCCTTCTCGATCCGCTCGCGGTCCTCGGGCGTCTGCTTGCCGCCGGTGATCCAGGCGGCCGAGGTGCACACGTTCACCCCCGACTCGAGCAGCGCGCAGAGTTCGTCGATGCTCGGCCAGAGCGGGTTGTAGCAGCAGGCGTCGGCGCCCAGCGCCACCAGCGCCGCGATGTCGTTGGTGGCGACGATGCCGGTCGGGGTCGGCCAGCCGCACAGCTCGGCGGCGTCCTTGCCGACCTTGTCGGCGCCGTGGGCGTACACGCCGACCAGCTCCATGTCGGGTCGGCCGATGATGGCGTGCAGCGAGCGCCGGCCGATGTTGCCGGTCGTCCACTGGATGACGCGCAGAGGTCTGTCCATGGCCGCAGACTAGAACGTGTTCTACAGGTGGTCCAGCCTGAGGATGCGATGAAGATCGTGTGAACGCGCCCGCGGTTGAGCGGGAATCCGGCTGTGACGGTCATCGCGTGACTCGACGCACGTCGCTCCCGACTTGCGTCGGGCACCCGGGTCTCGACACGGTGGATGGACCAGCGCGACTCACGCAGCGCGCCTTTCCGCCGGTTGTCCGAGCCCCCGCCATCGCGGGGCCGGCCGGCATCGCACCGCCCGCGCCCGCCCTACCCGGCGGCCGGTCCGCCGATCCCCGAAAGGTCACGCCCGTGTCCCTCTCCCTCGACCCCCGCGCCTCCCGGATGGCGCACACGCAGGGTCGGGTCGGTTCGACGCAGGACGTCGTCGAGCCACCCGTCCGCCGACCGCTCGCCGCGGTCACCCCCGACCGTCCCCGCGAGATCATCGCGGTCATCGACCCCGTCTTCGCCGCTCCGGGTGACGACGTCACCGCCAGCGTCCGGCCGCCCGTCGAGGTGGTCCAGCAGGTCGCCGCCAGGATGACGTTGCACCTGCACCCCGGCGAGGTCGTCGCCGCCACCCCGGACGGCCGGCTCACCCTGCGGCTGCGCCGCGAGGACCGCGACGCCCGCCCGGTCCGGCTCCAGGAGATGGCCTACCACGCGGTCGAGGCCTTCGACGGGGTCGCCGACCGGCACGGCGTCGTCGACCTCGGCGTCGGCTGGGCCCACATCTCCCGCAAGCAGGACCCGCAGACCGCGGAGGACCACGCGGCCTCCGCGGCCGAGGAGTCGGTCCGCGGCCGCGACCTCCAGCCCCGCTCGAGCGGCGCCCACATCCGCCAGCGGCACCCCGTCGTCAGCTGGTGGTCGGCGAGCCGCCAGGTCGTCTGGGCCACGCTCGGCTGCCTGGTCGTCCCGTTCCTGGCACTCGTCGGCCTGTACGCCGTCGGGCTCGACCTCTCCACGCCCCTGTACTGGCTCCTGGTCGGCGCGCTCACGCTCACCGCCGGCACGATCTGGGCCGAGTGCTCGCACGCGGTCGAGCCGCCGACGGTCCCGGACGCTCCGCCCGGTCCGGCTCCGCGGGCGACGGCGATCATCCCGGCGTACCTGCCCAACGAGGCGGACACGATCGTCGAGACGATCCACACGTTCCTCTCCCAGGAGTACGACGGCGGCCTGCAGACCGTGGTCGCCTACAACACGCCGATCGCGCTCGAGGTCGAGGACGAGCTCTCCGCGCTGGCGGCCGAGCACCCCGACCTGACCGTGCTCAAGGTGCCGGACAGCACCTCGAAGGCGCAGAACGTCAACGCGGCGCTGCGCGTCGCCGAGGGCGAGTTCGTCGGCATCTTCGACGCCGACCACCACCCGATGGCGGGCGCCTTCGACCGCGCCTGGCGGTGGATCGCCGACGGCGCGGACGTCGTGCAGGGCCACTGCGTCATCCGCAACGGCGACGACTCCGCCCTGGCGAAGCTGATCGCCGTGGAGTTCGAGCAGATCTACGCCGTCGCCCACCCGGGCCGGGCCCGGCTCTTCGGGTTCGGGATCTTCGGCGGCTCCAACGGCTACTGGCGCACCTCCGCCCTGGAGCGGATCCGCCTGCGCGGGTCGTTCCTGACCGAGGACATCGAGTCGTCGATGCGCGTCCTCGAGGCCGGCGGCCGGATCGTCAACGACCCCGGCCTCGTCAGCCGCGAGCTGGCGCCCGAGACGACCAAGGCCCTCTGGAACCAGCGGATGCGCTGGGCCCAGGGCTGGTTCCAGGTGTCGATCCGGCACCTGATGCCGATCCTGACCCAGCCCGGCCTGACCGTGCGCCAGCGGCTCGGCGTCGTCCACCTGCTCGGCTGGCGCGAGATCTACCCCTGGATCTCGCTGCTCACCTGGCCGCTGCTCGGCTTCCTGGCGTGGCGCGACGGAGGACTCGACCTGACGTCGCCGATCTTCCTGCTGCTGACGCTGCTCACCACGGCCTCCGGTCCCCTGCAGACGATCGCCGCCTGGCGGCTGGCCGCCCCCGAGCTGCGCGAGCACCCGCGCTGGTTCGTCGCGTCGGCCTTCGCCAACATCGCGTTCTACACCGAGCTGAAGAACATCGTGAACCGGGTCGCCCAGCTCAAGCAGCTGCGCGGCGAGCACCGCTGGGTGGTCACGCCACGCAGCGCCGGCCGCGCCCACTCCACCGACCACGAGCCCGAGGAGGTCGCAGCATGAGCGTCACCCAGCTCACCCGTCCCACCGACCCGACGATCGACGGCGACGCCGCACCGCGCGGCACCGACCTGCCGCCCCCGGCCCGACCGGCGCCGTTCCCGCTGGGCTGGCTGCGAGGGCTGGCGGCGCTGGCCGTCGTCACCTTCCACGCGTACCAGTACAACCGCACCGGTCCCGGGTCCACCTGGCCCTGGAGCGGCACCGCGCACCAGCTGATGCTGGGCACGGACCTCTTCGTCGACATGTTCTTCGTGCTGTCTGGGCTGGTGCTCTGGATGCCGATCGCGCTGGCGTGCGCCCATGGCGTCGCGGCCCGGCCGGGCCGCGTGCTGCTGATGCGCCGGATGGCGCGACTGCTGCCGCTCTACTACGCGATCGTGCTGGCGGTGTGGGTGACGACGAACCCGTCGTTGCCCGGCCACTGGCAGGACCTGCTCATGCACCTGACCTTCACCCAGGTCTACAGCGACCAGTACATCTTCTGGACCGACGGCCCGGCGTGGTCGCTCGCGGTCGAGTTCCACTTCTACGTGCTCATGGCGCTCGCCGTCCCGGTCGTCTACCGGCTGATGGAGCGTCGCGAGACGCGCCGCGGCCGCCTGGCCGTGGCCGCCGCGCTGCCGGCGCTGTGCGCGACCGTCTCGGTCATCTACCTGACCTGGGCCTCGGCGACCCACCAGCCCGAGACCGACTGGTCGGTGTGGTTCTCCCCGTTGACCCGCGGCGGCGACTTCGCGATCGGGATGGCGCTGGCGGTGCTCGTCGCGGCCGGCGTACGCCTCGGCCGATCGGCGCGGATCGCGCTCGGCCTCACCGGCGTCGCCGCCCTGATCGCCCTCGTGCTCTCCCGACCCGTCGGGACCACGACGAGCGAGTGGTGGCACCCGATGTACGCCGTCGCCGTCGCCACCGCCCTCGCCGGCATCGTGCTCCACGACGGCCCGTGGTCGCGGGCCTGGGACTGGAAGCCGCTGGTCTGGGTCGGCACCCTCGGCTACGGCGTCTACCTGATCCACGAGCCGGTGATGCGCCTCCTGGGCAGCCACGGCTTCCTGCCAGCCGGGCGCCCGGGCGCGTTCTTCCTCATCTCGGCCGTCCTGGTCGCGGTGCCGAGCCTCGCCCTCGCCTGGCTCAGCGCCCGCACTGTCGAGCCCGCCGGGCTGCGCCTGCTCGCGCTGACCGACAGGCGGGGTCGACCGCGCGACTACTACGCACACCTCGCCGCCGAGGACCGGATGGAGCGGGTCTAGGCGCCCCTAGGCGGTGATGGCCTCACCCGTCGGGTCGGCTCCGAGCAGCCGGTCGCGCAGCGCGACCAGCTCGGAGACCGACTCGAGGAACCGGGTGGTGCTGTCGCCGACCTGGTGGTCGTCGAAGTAGTGGTGCCGCATGGCGACCCGCGCCAGGTGGTGCTCGTCGTGGTCGAGCCGAGCGGCGACGAGCGCGGTCAGCCCGGCGACATCGACCTCGTCGAGCACGTCGGCGCAGCGGCTGACCGGCACCTCCTGCCGGAGCCGCTCCGCGTCGTGGTGCCGGTCGGTGATGAAGATCGGCTTCTCGGTGCGCAGGTAGAGCCAGTCCAGGCCCACCGAGGACACGTCGGTGATCATCGCGTCGCAGTCCGGCATCACGGCGAGGATGTCGCCGCTGGTGACCGCACAGTGCTCGCCGCCGGCCTCCGCGACCAGGTCGAGGATCTCGCGGTGGCCGGCGATGACGGCCGGGACCTTGCTGGTGGTGACCTTGGGGTGCGGCTTGTAGACCAGCCGCACGTCCGGGACGTCGAGCACGGCGCGCACGATGTCGGCGCCGATCGTGTCGACCGAGGTGTAGTCGTTGTACTCGGCGTCGCCCTCCCAGGTCGGCGCGTAGAGCACCGTACGGCGAGCGCTCGGCTCCAGCAGGGCGGGCGGGCGCAGGTCGAGCTGGGGCCGGCCGATCCGCACCAGGCGGGAGATGTCGAACTCCAGCAACCCTGCCTCGTGGCGCTGCACGGCGGCCTCGCCGGCGACGAAGACGCGGTCGTAGGCCTTGGCGTTGTTGCTCGCCATGCTCTGCTTGTCGCTCTCACCGTGGTTGATGTGGACGTGCAGCTTGCGGCTGTCCAGGAGCGACTGGAAGTTGTGCATCGAGTTGTTGCAGTAGAGGACGACCTGGGCGTCCGACTCGGCGTACAGCTCGTGCAGCTCGGCGAACGACGGCGCCAGCGTGATCGGCAGGTCGGTCCGGGTCTCGAGCACTGCGACCGTGTCCGCGTCCCGCGCCACGATCGCCACCCGATGGTGCTGGTCGAGCTGTTCCAGCACGGGCAGCCACTGGATGAGCTGGTAGCTGCGGGTCGGGTCGTCGGCGAAGTAGGCCAGGACAGAAGCGTGGTTCACCAGCGAAGGCTACGTCCCGGTTGTTTCAGCCGTGCAACCGGGATCCAGGCGCCCTCCCGGGGTGCCTTTCAGCACTTGACCGGGCGGACGGCGGACTGCAGCAGGTACGTCGCCACGACCCGGCACCGACCGGACTTCGGCCGCTCGTAGAAGTACCCGAGCATGCGGCCACGGCTGCTGGGCCGGGCGTACGTGTAGGCGAATGGCCTCCACTCGCCACCGCGGCGCACGTCCAGCCACAGCCGCACCCGGTCGGACGGCTGACGGGGCGACACCGCGCCGACGATCCTCAGCGGGTCGTGCTTGCCGGTTGCGGGGTGGACGGCAGTGATCGCCACCGACGGCTTCCTGCCCGCCGGCCACACCACGCAGGTGCCGGTCGGGCAGGGCTGCCAGTCGTAGACGACGCTGCGCGGCGGACCGACGCGCTTCGCGCGGTGGGTGGCGACGTCGATGTAGGCGTAGGGCTCCAGGCCGGGCAGGTCCGGAGCTCCCGCCGGCGGAACGGTCGCGGAGATCACGGTCCGGCCGTCGGCGGACCACCAGTGGGCGAAGGACGGCGTGCCGATGTTCGGCCGCGCGCTCGCCGGGTAGGAGACCTGCCGGAGCGTCCGCAGCCGTTCCGGCGCCGTGCCGGCCTCGGCGACGGTGGCCGCGGCCGTCGAGGCGTCGATGCCGCCCGTCGCACGCCAGGTCACGTCCGTCGCGTCGGCGAGGAGGTGCGTGCCGTCGGGCGACCACAGCGCCGCGGCGTATCGGACGGAGCGGCACGCGACGGACGTGGCGCAGGACGGGTCCACGTCGGGGACGTTGTAGGGCTGCGGCGCGCCGCCGGGGACCGGGATCGTGTAGATCTGCCCGACGTACGAGCGGCCGCCACGCTTGAGGTCGGCGAGGTGGACCTTGTCGGTGCCGGAGACCGCGAGTCGGGTCCCGTCCGGGCTCCAGCTCACCGTGTCCGAGTCCAGCCGGAGCGCGCCGGTGCCGCCGTCGTAGGCCTTCGTGGCACCGGAGCCGTCGACGTTCGCGATCCAGATCTCGTCGCCGGTGTTGTTCGCGAGGTAGACGGCGAGCCGGGTCTGGTCCGGGGACCAGGAGATCGACGTGGCGACGCCCCCTTGGAGGTGCGGCAGCTCGGTCGTCGGGCCGTGCGCGCGCCGGATCACGAGGGTGCTGGCGCGACAGCCGTTCCGGAGCAGCTTCCCCGAGGCGAGCATCGAGCCGTCGGGCGAGAACACGGTCGGCTGGCACCACGACCGGAAGCTCAGCGGCCGGCTGCCCCCCGGGACCTTGAACACCCCGCCCTCGATGAGGAGGTGCCCGGAGCGAGCCGTCGGTGCCGGTGCCTGCGCCGACGCTGCGACGGCGGGCAGGCCGAAGGCCAGCAGCGCGACCAGCAGGACGAGGCGGGCGAGAGTTCTCATGACGACAACAGCGCCGCCGGCCGCCTGTGCGTTACACCGCCCTCAGGACTGGGTGGCGAGCACCAACGGACGGACCTCGGCGGCCCCGGCCGAGCGGATGGCCCGAGCGGCGAGAGTGAGCGTCCAGCCGGTGCCGACCCGGTCGTCGACGAGCAGGATCCGGCTGTCCGCGGGCACGTCGGCGTGCAGGTCGAAGCGGCGGCCGACGGCGGCGATCCGCTGGGCGGAGTTGGCGGCGCCCTGGCCGGGTGCGACGTCGGGGTCGACGATCGCGTAGCGGCCCACGACGGGCACCTTCAGGTAGCGCGACAGCCCGTCGGCGAGGTCGGCCGTGAGGGTGGGGTGGGTCGTGGACTCGACCACCACGATGCTGTCGACCGGCGGGCGCCAGTCGCCGAGCACCTCGACGACCGCCCGGACCAGCGGCACCGGGACGGGGCCGTCCGGCGTCGCCGGGGCGAACAGCTCGCGCAGCGCGTTGCCGTAGCCGAGGTCGGTGAGTCGTGCGACGGCCCGACCCTCCTCCGCCGCCTCGCCGATCTTGCCGCGCAGGTCGACACCCAGGTTGGCCAGCGCGGTCGGCCACATCTTGCGCGGCTCGACGACGACGCCGGGCCGCGCCAGGCGGGCCTCGGCCTCCTCGACGGCTGCGGCGGAGACGTCGGCCGCGATGGCGAGGCCGCCGCAGTTGTCGCACCGGCCGCAGTCGGCGGCCTCCGGGTCGTCGAGCTGCTCGCGCAGGTAGCGCATCCGGCACTCGTCGGTGGCGATGTAGTCGAGCATCGCCCGCTGCTCGCGCTCGCGCGCCTCGGTCACCCGCCGGTAGCGCTCCTCGTCGTAGGCCCACGGCTGACCGGTGGACTCCCACCCGCCGCGGACCCGGCGTACGGCGCCGTCGACGTCGAGCACCTTGAGCATCGTCTCGAGACGGTTGCGGTTGAGCTCGACGTAGGTCTCCAGGGTGGCCGTGCTCATCGTGCGGCCCTCCTCGGCGAGCACCTCGAGCGTGCGCCGCACCTGCTCCTCGCGGGGGAAGGCGAGCGAGGCGAAGTAGGCCCAGATGTCACGGTCCTCGATCGCCGGGAGCAGCACGACGGTCGCCTCAGCCGTGCCGCGGCCGGCACGGCCGACCTGCTGGTAGTAGGCGACCGGCGACGGCGGGGCCCCGAGGTTGACCACGAACCCGAGGGTCGCGTCGAAGCCCATGCCGAGCGCGCTGGTGGCGACCAGCGCCTTGACCCGACCGTCGACGAGGTCCTGCTCGAGTGCCTGGCGCTCGGTGGGCTCGGTCTGGCCGGAGTAGGCCGCGACCTCGTGGCCGCGCGAGCGCAGGTAGTCGGAGACCTCCTGGGTCGCCGCGACGGTGAGGCAGTAGACGATGCCGGAGCCCGGTTGCTCGGCGAGGTGGTCGGCGAGCCAGGCGAGCCGCTGCTCGGGCGTCTTCAGCCGGACCACGCCGAGCCGCAGGGACTCGCGGTCGAGGGTGCCCCGCAGGACCAGCACGTCACCGAGGGTGCCAGCGCTGCCGAGCTGCTCGGCGACGTCGTCGGTCACCCGGGCGTTGGCGGTCGCCGTCGTCGCCAGCACCGGGATGCCCTCGGGCAGGTCCTGGAGCAGGGTGCGGATCCGGCGGTAGTCGGGTCGGAAGTCGTGGCCCCAGTCGGAGATGCAGTGCGCCTCGTCGACGACGAGCAGCCCGCAGGTCGCCGCGAGCCGGGGCAGCACCTCGTCGCGGAAGCCGGGGTTGTTGAGCCGCTCCGGGCTGACCAGCAGCACGTCGACCTCGCCGGCGCGGATCGACTCCTGGATCGGCTCCCAGTCCTCCATGTTGGTGGAGTTGATGGTGACCGCCCGGATGCCCGCGCGCTCCGCGGCGGCGATCTGGTTGCGCATCAGCGCGAGCAGCGGCGAGACGATCACGGTCGGCCCGGCGCCCTGGTCACGCAGCAGCAGGGTCGCCACGAAGTAGACCGCCGACTTGCCCCAGCCGGTGCGCTGCACGACGAGCGCGCGGCGCCGGTCGACGGCGAGCGCCTCGATCGCGGACCACTGGTCCTCGCGGAGCACGGCGTCGTCGCTGCCCACCAGGGCTCGCAGGTGTGCCTCGGCTCCGGCCCGAATCTCAGGGCGGCGTACGTCGGTCGGCGTCGGCATGGTGCCTGTCTACCAGCGGGTCCGGACACCGATGTACCTGGTGTGTATCTGGCGCCCGCCCGCCCGCTCCTGACCGTTGCCGGCGCGCAACACGGGGTGTGAGCTGGTGGATCACAGGTCGTGTGCCCCAGGACGTCCCATGGCGCGTGCTGGGGCACACGATCGGTGCAGCGATCAGGCCCGGACGAACGCGGACCCGGTCAACAGGGGTACGACGTCGGAGTCGTCGAGCTCGCCGGCGATCGCGACGTCCTCGGGGAAGCCGGCGTCGACCAGCTCCGCCCCGCTCGCGCACGCGGACAGCTCTGCGGGCAGACGCGGCACGACCGCCCGGAAGGCCTGCTCCGTTGCCCGTGCCTCGGCGCTGAGGCCCGTCGCACCGAGGTCGACGAGGGCCGCGAGCACGGCTCCCGCACCCCACAGGTCCTCCACCGCCGGACGCAGCGACCCGTCCGGCCACCGCTCCCCGGCGGCGATGACCGCGACCGGCTGGTCGCGCTCGACGAGCCACCGCGCCACCGCCGACGCGTTGCGCAGCGATGCGCCGACGACGGTGATGCCGGACTCGGCGAGCGCGAAGCTGATCGCGGACCCGTTCGGCGACGGCAGCACCAGGCGCGCGACGCCGGTCGCCGCGCGCACCGAGGCCGGCGACAGGCTCACGCCGTCCCGCCGGGAACGACCGGTCGCGAGGACCGCGTCCCGCTCGGCGGCGTACGCCGCGGCGCGCTCGTCCTTCCACCGGAAGGGGAGGACCTCGATCCCGGCGTCGACGGCGACCGTCAGCGTCGTGGTGAAGGACAGCACGTCGACGATCACCGCCGTTCCTCCGTCGGCAGCGACGGCACGAGCACCGGTCGGCCCCCACTCGAAGCGGATCCGGTGCTGCACCTGCCGGTGGGCCGGGTTCGTCGTCTCCCCCACGATCGAAGGGTAGAGGGCCCGCAGCCCGAGCTCCGACCCCGAGCCGATCCGGTTCCAGATGAGGGTCTGGACCAGCGAGATCGGGCCATGTCCTGTGGCGGCTCCCGGTCACTAGCGTCCGGCCATGAGATCGACACCCATCGTCCTGGCGGTCGCCGCCACCGCCCTCGTCGTGTCCGCATCCTCGGGTGCCGTCGCCGGCAGCCTGATCACCAGCAAGCAGATCAAGGACGACACGGTCACGACCAAGGACGTCAAGAACAAGACCCTGACCACCGCGGACATCGCTCCGGCGACCCTCGCCCAGCTGAAGAGCGCCGCGGGGCCGACCGGTGCCACCGGTCCGGCCGGTCCGAAGGGCGACAAGGGCAACACCGGCGACACGGGATCGACGGGTGCGCCGGGCGCTGCCGGTCTCGTCCGCGCCTACGCCCGCGTCAGCTCGGGCGGCGTCGTCTCCAGGCAGTCCGGCGGGATCACGGTGACCAACCCGGTCGCCGGGCTGATCTGCGTCAACGTGCCGGGCCTGTCGTCAGCGGACCGTCCGTGGGTCGTCTCGCTGGACTTCAGCTCGGACAGCAGCGGGCCGGCGAATCAGGCGTACGCCGAGGCGTCGCCGCTGCAGTGCGGCACCGACTTCGCCGTCCGGACCTGGGTCCGCGACGCCGCGTCCGGCACCATCACCGACTCCAACCAGGGCTTCATGATCCTGGTCCCCTGAGTCACCAGATCCGCACCCGGTCGTCGGGCTCGAGCCAGAGGCCGTCGCCCGGCGCCGTCTCGAAGACCTCGTGGAACTCGTCGAGGTTGCGCACGATGTTGGCGCGGAACTCCGGCGGGCTGTGCGGGTCGATGGTGAGGTACTGCTGGTCCTGCTCCTTGCGGCGCTTGGTGCGCCAGCAGTAGGCCCAGTTCATGAAGAGCGTGCGGCGGTCGTCGGCCGCGGCCGTGCCACCGCGCGCGATGAGGTACGCCGTGTGGCCGATCGTCAGGCCGCCGAGGTCGCCGATGTTCTCGCCGACGGTGAGGGCACCGTTGACGTGCTCACCCGGCAGGCTGCGGGGCTCGAACGCGTCGTACTGCTCGATCAGCTTCTTCGACTTCACCTCGAAGGCGGCCTTGTCGTCCGGGGTCCACCAGTCGTTGAGGTTGCCGTCGCCGTCGTACTGCGCGCCCTGGTCGTCGAAGCCGTGGCCGATCTCGTGGCCGATCACCGCGCCGATGCCGCCGTAGTTCTCGGCCTCCTCGGCGTCGGGGGAGAAGAACGGCGACTGGAGGATGCCGGCCGGGAAGCAGATCTCGTTCGTGCCCGGGTTGTAGTAGGCGTTGACGGTCTGCGGCAGCATGAACCACTCGTCGCGGTCGACCGGCGAGCCGATCTTGGCGAGCTCGCGGTCGGTCTCGAACGCCGAGGCGGCCGCGACGTTGCCGAGCAGGTCGTCGCGCGAGACCCGGAGCGCCGAGTAGTCGCGGAACTTCTCCGGGTAGCCGATCTTGGGACGGAACTTGTCGAGCTTGTCGTAGGCCCGCTGCTTGGTCTCGTCCGACATCCAGTCCAGGACCGAGATCGACTGGCGGTAGGCCGCGAGCAGGTTGGCGACCAGCTCGTCCATCATCGCCTTGGAGCGCGGCGGGAAGTGCCGCGCGACGTACTCCTTGCCGACGGCCTCGCCCATCGCGCCCTCGACGAACGCGACGCCGCGCTTCCACCGGGCGCGCAGCTCGGGGGTGCCGTTGAGGGTGCGGCCGTAGAAGTCGAAGTTGGTCTCGACGAAGTCGTCGGTGAGGTAGGCCGCCGACGCGCGCAGCACGTGGGAGAGCAGCCACGCGCGCCACTCGTCGACGGGCACCTCGTCGAGGACCGTCGAGAGGTGGGAGAAGTACGACGGCTGTCGTACGCACACCTCGGCGAGGACCCGGTCACCGTCGGGGTCGCTGCCGCTGAGGTTGGTGATGTAGGCGTCCCAGTCGAAGCTCGGGCACAGCTCGACCAGGTCGGCCTTGGTCATCAGGTTGTAGGTCTTCTGGACGTCGCGCGTCTCGGCGCGCTCCCAGTGACCGGCCGCCAGGCGGGTGTCGATGGCGAGGACCGTCGCGGCCGCCTGCTCGGCGTCGTCGTGGCCACCGAGGGTGAAGAGGCGGGTCAGGTAGCCGACGTACTTCTCACGGATCTCCGCGAACTTGTCGTCGCGGTAGTAGGACTCGTCCGGTAGCCCGAGCCCGCCCTGGCCCAGGTTGAAGAGGTAGCGGTCGGAGTCCTTGCTGTCGGTCGCGATGTAGGAGCCGAAGAGGCCGTGCCCGCCGATCCGCTCGAACTCGCCCAGGAACGCGGCCAGGTCGCGCACGTCGCGCAGGCTCGCCACGGCGGTGACGAGCGGCCGCATCGGTGTCGTGCCCCGGGCATTGATCGTCTCGGTGTCCATGAAGGCGTGGAAGAGGTCGCCGATCTTGCGGGCGTCCTGGTCGAGGGCGGAGTCGAGGTCGGCGCCAGCCGCGTCGACCGTGCGGGCGAGGTCCTCGATGATCGTGCGGACCTGCGCCTCGGCGATGTCGGCCAGCTGCACGAACGGTCCCCAGCTGGAGCGGTCCGACGGGATCTCCGTCTCGGCCAGCCACCGCCCGTTCACGTGGCCGAACAGGTCGTCCTGCGGACGAATGGCGGTGTCCATGCCCTCGCGGGCGTCCTCGAGAATGCTCACGAGCCGACCCTAGCCGCCCAGGGTAGGCAGAGCGGAATAGACCGAACGGGCGTCGGGCCCTCGGGTCGGCACGCTACCGTCCGAGCATGACCGACATCCCTGACGGCGCCCTGCACGTCGTGGCCACGATCCCGATCGATCCCGCGAAGTCG
The DNA here is from genome assembly GCF_001425175.1 of Nocardioides sp. Root1257. Classification (GTDB taxonomy): domain Bacteria; phylum Actinomycetota; class Actinomycetes; order Propionibacteriales; family Nocardioidaceae; genus Nocardioides. The sequence continues at coordinate 321,768 of NZ_LMDV01000009.1, forward strand.
GCCGAGGCCGCCGCCGCCCTCTCCGAGCTCGCCGCGGCCACCCGCGAGGAGGAGGGCTGCTACGCGTACGACGTCTACGAGTCGGCGTCCGCGGCCGGCACCTTCGTGACCGTCGAGGCCTGGCGGGCCCAGGAGGACCTGGACGGGCACATGGCGACGCCGCACATCGCCAAGGCGTTCGAGGTCCTCGGCCCCGCCATCGCGGGCGACATCGCGATCCACCCGCTCAAGCCGGTCTGATCCCGAGGACCTCTCGGAGGTGCGGCCACGCGGCCGCACCCAGTCGCTGCGGCGCGCCGTCGTCCCCGCCGACCTCGTAGGGACGACGCGGGTCCGGCGGTGCCTCCCCCGGGAGCACCACGGGATGGCCCGCTCGCGGGTCGTGGACGACGACGGTCGCCAACCCGGCACGGGCTCGCCGCGCCACGATGTCGTCGGCGGCCCGGGCGCTCGCCCACACCCGGTCGTCCCCACCCGTGACGAGCACCAGCTCGCCCCGGAAGAGCTCGACCGGGATCGTCGCCGCCGCGACGGTCTCGGCACCGGCGAGCTCCCGGCTCCGCTCGTAGAGCTCGACGAACGCGGGGCTGGCCGTCGACGGCTCCCACGCCCGGTCCAGCGGCACGAACGGGACCGGTCGGCCCTGCCGCGTCCACTTGCTGCGCCGCGGGTCGGCGTCGTCGAGGTGCTGCCCCTCCCAGACCACGTCCGTCGGGGCCAGCGCGACGACGGCGTCGACCCGGTCGTCGAGGCACGCGGTCAGCAGCGCGGCCTCGGCGCCGTACGAGAGGCCGATCAGCACGACCCGCTCGCACTCGCGCGCCAGCAGGTCGATCGCCTCGGTGAAGGTCTCCAGCGGCACCTCGCACGCCACCGGCGGCTGCCCGGCGCCTCCGAACCACCGCAGCGCGAGCGCCGTCACGCCGTACGACGCGAGCAGGTCGGCCCGGCCGGCGTCGAGGCGACCGCTCGAGCCGGCGAGCACCAGCGCCCCGGTGCCGTTCGGCACGGCGGGCCGGGCCCAGTGTCGATCGGCGTCGTCGATCAAGGGCGGACGTGCACGACGGACTTGCCGAGCGTCCTGCGCTGCTCCATGTCGATCAGCGCCTGGCCGAAGCCGTCGAGGTCGTACGTCGCGCCGATCGGCGGCTTGATGACGCCGGACTCCATCATCGGCAACAGCTCGGACCACTGCTGCTGCATGTAGCCGGGACGCATCATCGCGAACGCGCCCCAGCCGACGCCGCGGACGTCGACGTTGTTGAGCAGCAGGCGGTTGACCTTCACCTCGGGGATGCCCTGGCCCGCGGCGAACCCGACGACCAGCAGGCGGCCCTGGGTGGCCAGCGAGCGCAGGGAGTCGGTGAAGACGTCGCCGCCGACGACGTCGACGACCACGTCCACGCCGCGGCCACCGGTCACCTCCTTGACCGCGTCGCGGAAGCCCTCGAGGAGCACGGTCTCGTCGGCGCCGGCGTCGCGCGCGATCGCCGCCTTCTCCTCGGTGCTCACGACGGCGATGGTGCGGGCGCCGTACCCCTTCGCGACCTGGATGGTCGCCGTGCCGACACCGCCGGCGGCACCGTGCACGAGGACGGTCTCGCCCGCGCGGAGGTGGCCGCGCTCGGCCAGCGCGAACTGGGCGGTCAGGTAGTTCATCGGGAGCGCGGCGCCCTCGTCGAACGAGAGCCCGTCGGGCAGCGCGAACGTCGTGTCGGCGGGGCTGGCGACCAGGTCGGCGGCGTTGCCGTAGCCGGCGACCCCGGCGACCCGCTGGCCCGGGGCGAAACCCTCAGGCCCGGAGACGACCACCCCGGCGAAGTCGACCCCGAGGGTGAACGGCGGCTCGGGCTTCAGCTGGTACTCACCCTTGCTCAGCAGCAGGTCGGGGAACGAGATGCCGACGCTGTGCACCTCGACGAGGACCTCGCTCGGCTGTGGGGTGGGCTCGGGGACCTCGTTGACGACGACGTCGGCGGGACCGGTGGGCGTGACGACCTGGACAGCGCGCATGCGCCCGAGGCTAGCGGCCGGTCGGTCGCTCAGCGCGGCTGGACCAGCCGGTTCATCTCGAAGTGCATCGGGTCGGTGTAGCCCCAGTCGCCGCCCCAGGTGAAGCCCCAGCTCTTGAAGATGGCGACCACGCCGCGGTCCATCTGCCCGGCCGTGCCGCGCTGGTTGCCCGGGGTGTTGAGGTCGAGCGCGAGCCCGAACGCGTGGTTGGACAGCGTCGTCGAGCCGGCGATGAAGCGCGGGTAGTAGCAGCCGGCGTACTCACCGGGATGGATCTTGTCGGCCAGGCCCTGCGCCTGCACCGCCTGGAGCGCCGCGATGAGCTGCGGGAAGATCGCCTTGTTGCAGGTGACGCTGCCGAGGATCGGCACGGTCTGGGTGGTGATGTGCTCGGCCACCCATGCCGGGTCGGGCGCGATGTGGCCGCCGCCGAGGACGGTGTAGCGGTAGGTGCCGACCGCGTCGGCGATGGTGCCGACGACGACCGCGGTCTGCACCACGTCGGGATCGAGTCCGTAGCGGGCGATCGCGTCGGTCATCTGCACCGACGAGCCGGTGTCGTGCAGCAGCTGCTTGATGGGAGCGCGCAGCGTGATCGGCGCGGTGCCGCCCGTGCGGATCAGGAGCGCGTTGCCGGGCGTCAGGTCGAGGTCGGGGATCCAGGTGTCGTTGACGACGGCGTCCACCTCCAGCGCCTGGGGCGCGTAGGCACCGATGTGCACGGCCGGCGCGTCGTCGGCGCTCCCGAGGCGGAGGAAGTCGTTGTCGTCGACGGGCAGCTTCTTCGCCGTCGCGCGAGCGAGCGCGAGCTCGCCGTCAGCGACCCGCGCCCAGACGTCGCCGCTCTGCGCGCTGCCGTCGGGCGTGTAGTTCCGGTACGTCGCGGGATCGACCGCGGCGACGTTGATCGCCCGGTTCTCGATGACGGCCTGGCCGAGCGCGATCTGCTCCACGTCGGTCACGCCGGGGAGCCGCCGGATCGCGTCCACGATGCTGTCGTCGAGGGTCTTCGAGCCCGTGACGATGATGTCGGACGGCGCGATCTGGCCGGTGCGCGTGCCCGGCTTGTCGATCGCGTGGGCCGGGTCGAGGGTGGGGGTGCTCTGCGGCGTGCTGCTCGCCGAGCCGCTCGCGGAGGCGGACGTCGTACCACTGCCGGCGGTGCCCGGCTGGTCGTCGGCGTGCATGTCCGACCCGTCGCACCCGGCCGTCAGGGTCGCGGCCAGGAGCGCGACGACGGCCAGCGCGGCGCGACTGCGTGCGCGTCCCATGGCGCTCCTCCCCCCGGTGGCTGAGGCTCCAGGGTAGGCGGGCGCGCCCCAGGAGTCAGGCCGACCAGCGAACCGCCTCGGTGGCGAGGTCGGCCGGCGAGTAGACGCCGGCCAGGTCGGGCCGTCGGCCGAACAGGTCCGACAGGGCACGGACGTGGCTCGACGCGCGGACCTCCGCGAGGACCGTCGGCTCCTCGGTCGAACGGGTCTCCGGTGCTGCAGCAGTCATGTCGACTCCCCCTTCCCGCCCGAGCGTCGATCGGCGCGGGCGATGATCCAGGTGGCGGTGTACGCCGCTCCTGCGGCCAGGAGCTCGACGTACCGGTCGATGACCAGGAGCACGCTGAGCGTCCCCACGGACACGACCGTGAAGACCGACCACCAGGGGTCGACGTCAGTTGGCTCCTCCACACGAGAAGTCTACTGACTTTATCGAGTTACTGCACCTGCGAATCTGGTCACGCGGACCAGCGCACCGCCTCGGCGGTGACGTCGGCCGGCGAGTACACGCCCGCCAGCTCCGGGCGCCGCACCAGCAGGTCGGACAGCCCGCGGGCCCGGGTGACCGCACGCGGCTCCCACGCCGGTGTCGTGTCGTCCTTCTGCTGCATCGTGAGCAGGGTCCCCATGCGCTCGTCGTCGGTCATCGTGCTTCCCCGTTCTCCCTCGGTCCTCGGTGGACCGTCCCCTTCGGTGATCGGCAGCCGGCGCCGCCTGACCAGGGTTGTGCCCGCTGATCCCGCCCTCCAATCCGCCCTGACGACATGTCTGGACCTGCCCGCGCCCGCGGTGCGAGGTGGTGGGATGGGGGCGTGGACCGACTCCAGCGCTTCCCCGAGCAGGGCGTGACGGAGCGCGCCGCCCTCGACGACCTCCTCGACTCCCAGTGGGTCGGCGTGCTGTCCTGCGTGGCCGACGGCCGGCCGCTCGCCGTGCCGATGCTCTACGCGCGCGACGGCGACCGGATCCTGCTGCACGGCTCGACCGGAGCCGGCGCCCTACGCCGGGTCGCGGCCGGTGCACCGGCGGTGCTCACCGTGTTCGCCCTCGACGCCCTCGTCGTCGCGCCGACGACGTTCGAGTCGTCGGTCAACTACCGCTCGGCGACGGTCCGCGGGCCGCTGGAGACACTGTCCGACGAGGCGCGGGAGGCCGCGCTGGACAGGTTCTCCGAGGTGCTGGTGCCGGGTCGTACGACGGAGGTGCGCCCGCCGAACCGCAAGGAGCTGGCCGCCACCCTCGCGCTGTCCCTGCCGATCCGCCCGGACGGGTGGCTGCTCAAGGTCGCCGACGACTGGCCGGCCACGCCCGAGGAGGCCGACGCCGACCCGGACGTGTGGAGCGGGCTGGTGCCGGTGCGGACCGTCCTGGATCCGCCGGTGCCGGCACCGGCGGCCACCGGACTGCCGGTGCCGCCCTCGGTCGATCAGCTGGTGGCGCGGCGCAGCGCCGGTCGCGGCATCACGACGTAGAGCAGCGAGCCGAGCAGGCCCAGCAGCACGATCAGCAGCACCCACAGCAGCTTGCTCTGCCCGGCAGCGTCCCACCGGCGGTCGTCGTACCGCAGGGCGTCGACCAGGCTCCAGATCCAGAGCACGGTGCCGACGAGCGCGACGAGCACGAACACGAGGAAGAACCCGGCGGGGATGAGGAAGTTCGTCTCCTCGACCGAGATGAGCGCCCTGGGCGGACCCTACTGCCGGCGCCTGATCTCCGCATTGATCGCGGGCACGACCTCGTGCAGGTCGCCGATCACGGCGTACGACGCCTTGGTGACCATCGGGGCGTCCGGGTCGGTGTTGATCGCGAGGATGTGCTTCGCGGTCGAGCAGCCGGCCCAGTGCTGGATGGCGCCGCTGATGCCGCACGGGATGTAGAGGTCCGGCGAGATCCGCGAGCCCGTCTGGCCGACCTGCTCGTGGTGCGGACGCCAGCCGAGCGAGGTGACGACGCGGGAGACGCCGAGCGAGCCGCCGAGCAGGTCGGTGAGCTCGAGCAGGTCGGCGAACCCCTCGGAGCTGCCGGCCCCGCGACCGGCGCCCACGACGACCTTCGCCGACTTGAGGGTGCCGGACAGGTCGGGCTCGGGCTCCTCGCTCGACACGACGCGGGCGACCAGGTCGGCGGCCGCGACCTCCGGCGCGTGGACCTGGACGTCGGCCGGGCCCGGCGTCGCTGCCGGGACCGCCTCGACGGCGTGCCCGGCGACCGTGAAGACCGCCGGCCGGTCGCCCAGCCGCATCTCCTCGAGGGCCGCGCCACCGACGACCTGACGGGTGACGACGAAGGGCGCCAGGCCGCTGAAGGACAGCACGTTGGCGGCCATGGCGACGCCTTCGCGCGCGGCGACGTGGGCCATCACCTCGTTGCCCCGGGGCGTCCCGGCGGCCATCACCACGACCGAGCTGCCGCGCACGCCCTGGATGCCGGACGCCCACGCGGCCCCGGCGTACGACGCGAACGCCTCGCCGGTCAGCGCGTGCACCGTGCGGACGCCGTACGACGCGAGCGTGGCGACCAGGTCGGCCGACGGCTCGCCCACGACGACTGCGTCGACCGGCACGCCGCCGCCCGCCTCGGACAGGGAGCGGGCGAACGTGATCGCCTCGCGGGAGACCTCGACCGCCTCCCCCGACGGCGTCGTCTCGACCAGCACCACGATCATCGGGCCAGCACCCCCAGCTGCTCGAGCAGGTCGACGACGGCCGGAGCGGCGTCCGCGCCCTTGCCGAGGATCTGCACGTCGGAAGGAGCGGGAGGGGGAAGCAGCAGCCGGACCCGGCCCGGCCCGGTCGGCTCCGCGGTGGGTCGGCGCTCGTCGATCGCGACCTTCTTCGCCTTCATCCGGCCGGGTACGGTGGGGTAGCGCGGCTCGACCCCGCCCTCCAGCACGGTGACGACGGCGGGCAGCGGGACGCGGTAGGTCTCGTGACCGTCCGGGCCGGCCCCGCTGGCGGTGACGACACCGTCGGCGACCGACACGGTCGAGACTCCGTTGACGACCGGCCAGCCCAGCTCGTAGGCGAGCCGGATGCCGACCTGGAAGTCCCCGCTGTCGGCGGCATCGTTGCCGAGCAGCACCAGGTCGTGACCGCCGTCGCGCGCGACGGCGGCGATCTCGCGGGCAACGTCCGCGGGCCCGAAGGTCTGCGGGTCGGCGACGACGTGCACCGCGGCCGTGCACCCGACCGCCAGGGCGGCGCGCAGCTGCTCGACCGCGTCGGCGTCGCCGAGCGTCATGACGGTGATCTCGCCGCCGATCTGCACGGCCAGCTCGACGGCACACTCCTCGTGCGCGCTCGTCGTGAAGCCGGCGTACCGACCGTCGACGGCCTGGCCGTCCTCGGTCAGCACGACCTCGCTGGACGAGTCGACGACCCGCTTGATGCAGACGAGCGTCGTCATCGGATGCGGTCGTTGGTCGGGTCGAGCAGGGCCGTGGCGTCGACCGAGCCGACGGTCACCGGGTAGAGCTCCTCCATGTAGGAGACGGCGAGCTGGTTGCCGATCGAGGCCTCGGCCGGCGGCAGGTAGGCCAGCAGCACGTGCTTGCCCAGCGACGGCGCCGAGCCCGCGGTCGTCACGTAGGGGTGGTGCCCGTGGCCGTCGGTCAGCGGCTCGCCGGACCGGGTCAGGATCGGCTCACCGCCGAGCATGTAGCGCTTCACGCCGCTGGCCGAGGTGTGGTCGTCCACGACCAGGGTGCAGAGCACCGACTGGACCGGCGCGTCGCGCTGGGCGAGGTAGGCCTCCCGGCCGACGAAGTCGGCGGCCTTCACCTTCGGCCGCTGCATGCCCGCCTCGACGATGGAGCGCTCGGAGTCGAGCTCGTAGCCGAAGGCGCGGTAGCCCTTCTCGATCCGGCCGGTGGTGCCGTAGACGCCGATGCCGACCGGTACGGCGCCGTGGTCGGCACCGGTCTCGAGCAGCGTGTCCCAGAGCGCGGCCGCGTCGTCCATCGCGACGTACAGCTCCCAGCCGAGCTCGCCGACGTACGAGATGCGCGACGCGAGCACGGAGACGCCACCCACGGTGATCTCACGGCAGGTCAGGAAGCCGAAGCCCTCGTCGGAGACGTCGTCGTCGGTGAGTGCCGAGAGGATGGTGCGGGCCTTCGGGCCCCAGAGCCCGATGGTCGACACCTCGTCGGTGCGGTCGGTGATGGTGGTGCCGTCGTCGGTGAGCTGGTTGCCGAACCACTGCAGGTCGGCGCGGCCGTGCGCTCCGCCGGTCACGACGCGGAAGTGGTCCTCGCCCAGCCGCATCACGGTCAGGTCGGAGAGGAAGCCGCCCTTGGCGTCGAGCACCGGCGTGTAGATCACCTTGCCGACCGCGACGTCGCACTGTGCGACGCACGTGCGCTGCACGGTGTCGAGCGCTCCGGGCCCCTCGATGTCGAAGACCTGGAACGCCGACAGGTCGATGACGCCCGCCGCCTCGCGCATCTGGAGGTGCTCGGCGTTGATGATCGGGCTCCACCAGCGGGCGTCCCACTCGTGCTCGCGCGGCATCGTCGCGTCGCCGTACTCCTCGAGGAGGCCGGCGTTGGACTCGTACCAGTGCGGCCGCTCCCAGCCCGCGGTCTCGAAGAACATCGCGCCGAGCTTCTGCTGCGCGGCGTGCATCGGCGAGAGGCGCTGGTCGCGGTCGGACTCGTACTGCTCGGCCGGGTGGATGATCCCGTAGGTCTTGATGAACGACTCGGTGGTGCGCAGGCGGGTGTGCTCGCGGCGCATCTGGTGCGGGTGGAAGCGCGCGATGTCGCTGTGGTGGACGTCGATCTCGCTGTGCCCGTGGGTCATCCACTCGGCGACCGCGCGGCCGACGCCGGGGCCCTCCTTGATCCAGACCGCGGCCGCCGTCCAGAGGCCCTTGACCAGGCTCTCGCCCAGGATCGGGTTGCCGTCGCAGGTCAACGACAGGAGCCCGTTGATCGCGTAGCGCATCTCCGCACCCTCGGCGCCGAGCAGCTCGGGCATCAGCTCGTAGGCCTGCTCGAGCTGCGGGTCGAAGTCGTCGGAGGTGAAGGGCATCTCGGTCGGTGACAGCTTGGCCTGCTCGATCGAGGGGATGTCCTCCGGCTCGTGCAGGATCGCGCGGTGCGCGTAGGAGCCGACCTCCATGTCGGCGCCGTGCTGGCGCTCGTAGCAGAACGTGTCCATGTCGCGGATGATCGGGAACGAGATCTCGCCCTCGCGCTCGGCGAGCTGCGGGCACGGCCCGACGCTGATCATCTGGTGCACCGCCGGCGTGAGCGGGATCGAGATCCCTGCCATGTCGCCGATCTTGGGGCTCCACACGCCGCAGGCGATGACGACGTACTCCGCCTCGATGTCGCCGCCGTCGGTGCGCACCCGACGGATCCGTCCGTCCTCCACGTCGAGGCCGACGACCTCGACGGTGGGTACGACGGTGAGCGCGCCGGACTCCAGCGCCTTCTCGCGCATGATCGTGCCGGCGCGCAGCGAGTCGACGACCCCGACGCTCGGGGTCCAGAAGGCGCCGATGAACTGGTCGGTCTCGATGAAGGGCACCTTCTCCTTCACGAACTCCGGGCTCACCAGCTCGGCCTCGATGCCCCACGCCTTCGCGCTCGACATCCGGCGGCGCAGCTCCTCCATCCGCTCCTCGGTGCGGGCCAGCTCGAAGCCACCGGACTCGGTGAAGACGCCCATCTCCTTGTACTGCCGCACGGAGTCGAGCGTCAGGTCCGTGATCTCCCGGGAGTGGTCCACCGGGAAGATGAAGTTGGAGGCGTGGCCCGTCGAGCCGCCGGGGTTGGGCAGCGCGCCCTTGTCGAGCTGCACGATGTCGCGCCAGCCGAGCTCGGCGAGGTGGTGCACGAGGCTGTTGCCGACGATGCCGGCGCCGATGACGACGACCTTCGCGGAGGCGGGGACGTTGGCCATGAGGCCCTCCGAACTGCTGCTTCGTTGTTGCGTAATCCGCAACGCGATTCGTATTACGGAACTACCTCAAGGATCACCCGTGTGCGGTCGGGCGGTCAAGCCCGCCGCTGCGGGTTTCACCGGCTGACCGCCGACCCCCGCACGACGCGCCGGTTGCGTACGGCGTGTCGTGCGGGCTCTGGCGGCTGACCGGTGAAACCCGCACGGCCGATCAAGCGACCCGACCGGCTACTTGAGCCAGGCGTCGACCTTGTCCTGGTTGGCGTCGACCCACTTCTTGGCCGCGTCGTCCGGGTCCATCTGGTCCTGGGCGATGTACTTGGCCACGAGGTTCTGGTCGTCGTTGGTCCAGGTGAAGTTCTTGACCAGGTTGACGGCCGGGCTGCCGGACTTCATCCACTCGGTGGAGACGATCTTGTTGAGCGGGTACGGCGGGTAGTCGCAGGCCACCTTCTCCGGGTCGGCGTCGCAGCCGTCCGTGTACTTCGGCAGGTTGACCTTGACCAGCGGAACCTCGGCGAGGAACCACTGCGGCTCGTAGAAGTAGCCGATCATCGGCTTCTTGTTCTCCTCCGCGGTGCGGAAGGCCTCGATCAGCGCGTCCTCGCTGCCGGCGTACACGACCTTGTAGTCGAGCTTCAGGTTCTTCACCAGCGCCTCGTCGTTGGTCACGAACCCGGGGTCGCCGTCGAAGAGCGTGCCCTTGTCGCCCGACTCGGAGGTCTTGAACAGGTCGGCGTACTTGTTCAGGTTGTTCCAGTCGGTGATGTCGGGGTACTTGTCCGCCATCCACGGCGGGACGTACCAGCCGATCACTCCGTCGTTGCCGGTCAGGCCGGCGTCCTCGGCGCTGCCGTCGCCCTCGCCGGCGAAGTACTTCTTCTCGAGCTCCGGGTGACCCCAGTTCTCGATGACGACGTCCACGTCCCCGCTGCCGAAGCCCTTCCAGGAGACCTGCTCGTCCAGGTCCTTGTAGCTCACGGTGCACCCGAGCTGCGTCTGGGCGACGTAGCCGACCACGTGCGCGTCGGCCTCGAAGCCGACCCACGGGTTCACGGCCATGTTGAGGTCACCGCAGTCCTTGGTGGCCCCGGCCGGGGTGTCGGCGTCCTTGATGGAGTCGCCACCACACGCACCGAGCGCGAGTGCCGACGTCGTAGCCAGTGCCGCGAGCACCGCTTGTGTGCGCTTGACTCTCATCGTTGACCTTTCTTTCCCTTGGTGAGGTTCATCTGAGGCCCGCCCAGGCGGGCCGCCGGAGCAAGGGCTTCTTCTGCTGCCACGTCGACGACGCGCCCGCACGCGCGGCGCCGTACGTCGTGATCCGGTCGAGCATGATCCCGAGCAGCACGATCGTGATCCCGGCGGCGAGGCCCCGGCCGACGTACTCGGACTGCCGGAAGCCCTTCACGATGTCGAAGCCGAGCCCGCCGGCGCCGACCATGCCGCCGATGACGACCATCGACAGCACGTAGAGGAGGCCCTGGTTGGTCGCGAGCAGCAGCGAGCCGCGGGCCATCGGCAGCTGCACCTTGGTGATCTCCTGCCAGCGGCTGGCGCCGGTGGAGCGGGAGGCCTCGAGCGTCTCGGGCGAGACCCCGCGGATGCCGTCGGCGACCAGCTTGGTGGCGATCGGGACCGCGTAGATGACCGCAGCGATGATCGCGGTGAACCGGTTGGGGCCGAAGAGGATCAGCACCGGGATCAGGGGGACGAACGGCGGGATCGTCTGGCCGGCGTCGAGGAGCGGGCGGACCGCTCGGTCGACGCCGATGCTGCGGCCCATGGCGACGCCGAGCACGACCGCGATCACGACGACGATCGCCGTCGCCACCAGGACGGAGGTCAGCGTGACCATCGCGTTGTACCAGAGGTCCAGCAGGTAGATGCCGGCCAGGCACACGGCGGTCGCGACCAGCGCGCGCACGCCGCCGACGATGGCGGCGATCAGCAGGATGGCCACGGCGGTGACGAACCACGGCGACTCCGCGACCAGGCTCTGCACCGGGTTGAGGAACCACTCGGTGAAGTTGTTCTGGATCGAGGCGGTGAAGCTCGAGAGGTTGGTGCGCAGCCAGTCGCCGAAGTCGTCGACCGCGTTGCGCAGCGGTGTCCCGAGGTCCGGGTTCGCCGGGAACTCGTTGGCCCAGACCTGGACGTGGGAGAGGTAGACCGCGATCAGGGTGCCGACCGTGCCCGCGGCGAGCACCATCCGCCGGAGCCGCCGACCGCGGTCGCCGGCACGCCGGGCCTGCTCGGAGCGGACGCTGGCCGCGGTCGTCGTGCGGTCGAGCATCACCGCCGCGATGACGATGCAGAGGCCGGCGACGAAGGAGGTGCCGAACTGGCCGCGCTTGAGGCCGTCGATCACCGGCTGCCCCAGGCCCGGGCCGTTGATGTACGCCGCGATCGTCGCCATCGCCAGCGCCGCCATGATCGTCTGGTTGACCCCGACGATGATGGTCCGCTTGGCGAGCGGCAGCTCGACCTTGACGAGGCGCTGGAGGCGACCCTGGCCGAGCGAGTCGGTGGCCTCGAGCACCCCGCTGTTGACGGTGCGCAGGCCGTGCGCCGAGATCCGGATCACCGGCGGCGTCGCGTAGACGAGCGTGACCATGATCGCCGCCGCGGGGCCGATGCCGAACAGGATGCTGAACGGCAGCAGGTAGACGAACGACGGCATCGTCTGCATGACGTCGAGGATCGGCGTGACGATCGCCGAGACGGCCTTGCTGTGCGCCATCCACACCCCGAGAGGGATGCCGGCCACGCAGGCGATGAGGACCGAGAAGAGCGTGATCAGCAGGGTGTCGACGGAGTCGGTCCAGTAGCCGAGGAAGCCGAACAGGAAGAAGGACGGCACCACCAGCAGCACCATCCGCCACCCGGCGATCGCGAAGGTGACCAGGGCCGCGATCGCGATCGTGCCGAGCCAGCCGATCTGCGGCAGCGGACGCGGGTACGGCGCCACCGTGAACAGGTGCTGGAGCCAGGTGAAGATCGAGTCCATCGCATCGGCGAACCCGCTCACCACCCGGGCGATCGCGTTGGACTGCGCGGAGAACGCCTCGGCGACCGACTCGCTCAGGTCCTGGAGCCAGCCGTGGACGTCGGTGCGCGTCGAGGTGCTGATCTCCAGCGTGTGCATGCCCTCGGTGACCGACCAGACGACGATCCACACCACGACGACGGCCAGCAGCGCCCACAGTCGCGGCCGCGCGCGCAGCATCGCGGCGACCCGGCTCTCGTTGCGGATCCGGGCGGCCGCGGTGGTCGTCGCGGTGCTCATGCTGTGGCTTCCTCCGCGACGACGACCCTGAGGATGTCCTCGTCGTCGACGACGCCGACGAGGGTGTCACCGTCGACCACCCGGCACGGCCCCTGGTGGTCGAGCACGGTGCGCGCGGCGTCCCGGACGACCTGGTCCGCCTGGAGGACGGGGCCGTCCACCGTCCCGTCGGGCTCGCGCATGACCCACTTCAGGGTGAGCACGTGCGACTTCGGGACCTCCGAGGTGAAGTCGCGGACGTAGTCGTCCGCGGGGGCGCCGACGACCTCGTCCGGCGTACCGATCTGCACCATCGCCCCGTCGCGCATGATCAGGATCCGGTCGCCGAGCTTGAGCGCCTCCTGGAGGTCGTGGGTGATGAAGACCATCGTCTTGCCGAGCTCGTGGTGGAGCCGGATCACCTCGTTCTGCATGTCCCGCCGGATCAGCGGGTCCAGCGCCGAGAACGGCTCGTCGAAGAGCAGCAGCGACGGGTCGTTGGCCAGCGCGCGGGCCAGGCCGACGCGCTGCTGCATGCCACCGGACAGCTGGTCGGGGTAGGAGAGCTCGTAGCCGGACAGGCCGACGAGCTGCACGATCTCCTCGGCCTTCGCCCGGCGCTCCTTGCGACCGACGCCGCGGATCTCGAGCCCGTAGGCGACGTTGTCGATCACCTGGCGGTGCGGCAGCAGGCCGAAGTGCTGGAAGACCATCGAGGTGTGGGTGCGCCGCAGGTCGCGCAGCTCCGACTCGCTCGCCTTCACGATGTCGTGGCCGTCGATGACGACCTCGCCCGCAGTGGGCTCGATCAGTCGGGTCAGACAGCGCACCAGCGTCGACTTGCCGGAGCCCGACAGGCCCATGACCACGAAGACCTCGCCGGGCGCGACGTCGAAGGACACGTCCTTCACGCCGACGACGCAACCGGTCTTCTCCTTGAGCTCGGCGCGGGACAGGTCGGCGTCCGGCGTGCCGATGATCCCGTCGGCCCCCTTGCCGAAGATCTTCCAGAGGTTCTTGACCGAGAGGGCGGAGTCACTCATGAGATCTCCTCGTTGCGGCTGTCGCCGGGCGGGTAGAGCGGCGTGCCGTCGCGGTAGCGGTAGTACGGCACGTCTGCGGGCGGGAGCGGCGTGTTGCCCGCGATCAGGTCGGCCGCCTTCTCGGCGACCATCATCACGGGGGCGTAGATGTTGCCGTTGGTGACGAACGGGAAGACCGAGGCGTCGACGACGCGCAGGCCCTCGACCCCGTGCACCCGCATCGTGGCCGGATCGACGACGGCCATCTCGTCGACGCCCATCTTGGCCGTGCACGAGGGGTGGAGTGCGGTCTCGGCATCGGCGCGCACCCAGTCGAGGATCTGCTCGTCGGTCTCGACGTCCTTGCCGGGCGAGAGCTCGCCGTCGTTGTACGGCGCGAACGCGGGCTGGTTGAGGATGTCGCGCGCGACCCGGATCGCCTCGACCCACTCGCGCTTGTCGTTCTCGGTCGAGAGGTAGTTGAAGAGCAGCGACGGGTGCACGTTCGGGTCGCGGCTCCTGATCCGGACGTGGCCGCGGGTGTCGGCGTACATCGGGCCGATGTGCACCTGGTAGCCGTGCCCCTCGGTCGGCGCGGAGCCGTCGTACCGGATCGCGACCGGCAGGAAGTGGAACATCAGGTTCGGGTAGTCGACGTCCTCGTTGCTGCGCGCGAAGCCGCCGCCCTCGAAGTGGTTGGTGGCGCCGAGCCCCCGGCGGTGCACCAGCCACTGGTAGCCGATGCCCGGGCGCTTGCGCCACTTCAGCCCGGGCGCGATGGAGACCGGCTGCTTCGACGCGTACTGGATGTAGACCTCGAGATGGTCCTGGAGGTTCTCGCCGACGCCGGGCAGGTGGTGCACCAGGGGCACACCCTGCTCCTTGAGCAGGCCCTCGTCACCGACGCCGGACAGCTGGAGCAGCTGCGGGGTGTTGATCGCGCCGCCACAGAGGATCACCTCGCCGGCATGCGCCGTACGACGGAGCCGGCCGCCGCGCAGGTAGTCGACGCCGACGGCACGCCTGCCTTCGAAGCGGACCTGCGTGGCCATCGCGAGCGTCTCGACGGTGAGGTTCTTCCGGTGCCGCACCGGGTGCAGGTAGGCCCGCGCGGCGGAGAGCCGGCGACCGCGGTGCAGGTTGCGGTCGAAGCGCGCGAAGCCCTCCTGGCGGTAGCCGTTGACGTCATCGGTGCGCGGGTAGCCGGCCTCGACGGTCGCGTCGAAGAACGCCGCGAAAAGCGGGTTGTCGGCCGGACCCCGCTCCAGCACGAGCGGGCCGTGGCCGCCGCGCCAGTCGTCGGCGCCGGCCAGGCAGTTCTCCATCTTCTTGAAGTAGGGCAGGCAGTGGAGGTAGTCCCACTCCTTCATGCCCGGCTCGGCTCCCCAGCGTTCGTAGTCGAGCGGGTTGCCGCGCTGGAAGATCATCCCGTTGATCGAGCTGGAGCCGCCGAGCACCTTGCCGCGGGCGTGGAAGACCCGGCGGTTGTTGAGGTTCGGCTCCGGGTCGGTCTCGTACTTCCAGTCGTAGAGCCGGTTGCCGATCGGGAAGGGCAGGGCAGCGGGCATGTGGATGAACGGGTCGATCCTGAAGTCCGAGCGACCGGCCTCGAGCACCAGCACCGATGTGCCCGGGTCGGCGGAGAGCCGGTTGGCGAGCGCGCAGCCGGCGGAGCCACCGCCGACGATGACGTAGTCGTACCGATCCTGGCTCATCCGCCGAACCACCGTTGCTCGGCCGGGCGGATGTTGTGCCAGACGTGCTTGGTCTCGCGGTACTCCGCCAGCCCGGCCTCGCCGAGCTCGCGGCCGAAGCCGGACTGCTTGTAGCCGCCCCACTCGGCCTGCGGCACGTACGGGTGGTAGTCGTTGATCCAGACCGTGCCCATCCGCAGCCGGCCCGCGACCCGCTGGCCCTTGCCCGCGTCCTGGGTCCAGACCGCGCCGGCGAGGCCGTAGATGCTGTCGTTGGCGATGCGTACGGCGTCGGCCTCGTCGGTGAACGTCTCGACCGTCAGAACCGGGCCGAACGACTCGTCCTGGGTGACCGACATCGAGCTGGTGCAGCCGTCGAGGATGGTCGGCAGGTAGTAGAAGCCGTCGGCCAGCGTCGGGTCGTCGGGGCGGGCGCCGCCCAGACGGAGCACGGCGCCCTCGGCGACCCCGCGCGCGACGTACGCCTCGACCTTGTCGCGGTGGGCCGAGCTGGTGAGCGGCCCGGTCTCGGCCTTGTCGTCGAAGGGGCCGCCGAGCCGGATCGTGGCGGCCCGCTCGACCAGCCGGTCCATGAACTCGTCGTGGATCGACTCCTCGACCACCAGCCGCGCGCCGGCGGAGCAGACCTGGCCCGAGTGCAGGAAGACCGCGGTCAGCGCGAAGTCGAGGGCGACCTCGAGGTCGGCGTCAGCGAACACCACGTTGGGGTTCTTGCCGCCGAGCTCGAGTGCCACCCGCTTCACCGTCCCGGCGGCGGCCGCCATCAGCCGCCGGCCGGTCTCCAGACCGCCGGTGAAGGAGACGAGGTCGACCCGGGGATCGGTCGACAGCGGGGCGCCGGCGGTCGCGCCCGCGCCGAGCACCAGGTTGCCGACACCGGCCGGGAGGCCGGCCTCGGCGAGCAGCCGCATGAGGTGGATCGCGGTGTGCGGCGTCAGCTCGCTGGGCTTGAGGACGAAGGTGTTGCCGGCTGCGATGCAGGGGGCGACCTTCCACGAGACCTGGAGGAGCGGGTAGTTCCAGGGCGTGATCAGCGCGCAGACCCCGACGGGCTCGTGCACGATGCGGCTGACGACGTCGGGGTTGCCCGTGTCGACGACCCGGCCGGCGTCCTCTGCGGCGACCCGTCCGTAGTGGCGGAACACCGACACCACGTCGGCGATGTCGTAGCGGCTCTCGACCAGGCGCTTGCCGGTGTCGAGCGACTCCATCCGGGCCAGGTCCTCGGCATCGCGCTCGAGCAGGTCCGCCAGCCGCAGCAGCAGGTCGCCGCGCTCGCGGCTCGACGTGTCCCGCCAGGACCCGTCGTGGAAGGCCGTGTGTGCCGCGGCGATCGCCGCCTCGGTGTCCTCGGGGCCGGCCTCGTCGACCTCGGCGACGAGGCTGCCGTCGGCGGGGCAGCGGATCTCGCGGCGTGCGCCACCCCGCGCGCTCACCCACGCACCCTCGACGTAGAGCTCTGCCACCGGCACCCACTCTCACACCACGGCGTTGCGTATGACGCAACTGGTTGCTGCCCGCGCAACCCATTGGTGTTCCCGAGGATGCTGTCAGGTCACCGTGCCGTCAAGGGCCGGACGCCGGATGTAACTCAACATTGACGTCAGCGCTGGCCCCAGCCGAGGCGGTGCGAGACCTCGCCGGCCGCCTCGACGAGCAGTGGCAGGACGTCCGCGACCCGCTCCTCGGAGAGTCGGAACGTCGGCCCGGAGACGCTCATCGAGGCGATCACGTCGCCGTGCGCGTTGCGGATCGGGGCGGCCGCGGCGGTGAGGCCCTCCTCGAGCTCGTCCATCGCGACGGCGTACCCCTGCTCGCGAACGAGGGCCAGCTCCTCGCGGAGCTTGCCCTTCTTGGTGATCGTGGTCGGGGTGTAGCGCGAGAGGGTGCCGAGCAGCTCCTGCACCCGGCCGTCGTCCAGACCACTGAGAAGGACCTTGCCGTTGCTGGTCGCGTGCAGCGGGATGTGCTGGCCGACCCAGTTGTGCGGCTGGAGCGCGGACGATCCCGCGACCTGGTCGAGGTAGAGGGCCGAGCTCTCCGAGAGCACGGCGATGTTGACGGTCTCGCCGGTGTCGGCCGCGAGCTGGCGGCAGACGGGCCGCGCCTCCTGCACCAGGTCGAGCCGGGCGGTGGTCGCGCCCGCGAGGCGCAGGACGCCGACGCCGAGGCGGTAGCGGCCTCGGTCGGACGTCTGCTCGACGAGCCGGTGCGCCTCCAGGGTGCTGACCAGGCGGAAGGCCGTGCTCTTGTGGACGCCGAGCTCGCCGGCGATCTCGGTGACCCCGGCCTCCCCGACGCGGGCCAGCACCTCGAGGATGGTGAGCGCGCGATCGACCGACTGGACGCCGGCGCTGCCCTCGCTCATAGGCGCAGACTAGCGGAGGGCTTGTTGCGTATTACAGACTGCGTTTCGGCCAGCGCAACGACTCATAAGGTGGTCCCGTGCCCAACCTCGCCACTCCGACCGTCGCCGCGGGGGACTACGTCCTCATCCTCTCCTGCCCGGACCGGCCCGGCATCGTGCACGCCGTCTCGGGCTTCCTGGTCGCGCACGGCGGCAACATCGTCGAGAGCCAGCAGTTCGGCGACCGCCTGACCGACCGCTTCTTCATGCGCATCGACTTCGAGGTGCCAGGCCCGAGCGAGGCGGGCGCCCTCCGGGAGGCGTTCGCGCCGGTGGCCGAGGAGTTCGAGATGCGCTTCGAGCTCTGGGACGCGAGGGCGCCGTACCGCACCCTGATCATGGTCTCCAAGCACCTCCACTGCCTCAACGACCTGCTCTTCCGGGCCAGCACCGGCTCGCTCCAGATCGACATCCCCGCCGTCGTCTCCAACCACCCGGACGCCGGCGCGCTCGCCGCGTCGTACGGCGTCCCCTTCCACCACGTGCCGGTCACGCCGGACACGAAGCCCGAGGCCGAGGCCGAGCTGATGCGGCTGGTCGACTCGTACGGCGTGCACCTGGTCGTCCTCGCCCGCTACATGCAGGTGCTGTCCGACGACCTGTGCCGGTCGCTGTCGGGCCGCGCGATCAACATCCACCACTCGTTCCTGCCGAGCTTCAAGGGCGCCAAGCCCTACCACCAGGCCTTCGACCGCGGCGTGAAGCTCGTCGGCGCGACCGCCCACTACGTCACCGGCGACCTCGACGAGGGCCCGATCATCGAGCAGGACGTGATGCGCGTCGACCACGGCTACGACCAGGACCAGCTGGTCTCCGCCGGCCGCGACGTCGAGGCCCAGGTCCTCTCCCGCGCCGTCCGCTGGCACTCCCAGTCGCGGGTGCTGCTCAACGGCGCCCGCACCGTCGTCTTCCGCTAGCCGTCAGTCGCCCAGCTCCGCCCGACGCCGTACGACGTAGGCCTCGAGCGCCTCGCGGATCGCCTCGTCGAGGGGCGGCTGCTCGTACTCGTCGAGCCTCTTCTTGTAGATGTCCGCGGCGCGGGCGGCGGTGTCCTTGGCGCCGCCCCGCATCCAGCGCTCGTAGTTGTCCGACGAGTTGAGGAACGGGCGGTAGAAGCAGGTACGGAAGCGCTCCATCGTGTGCATGGCTCCGAGGAAGTGGCCGCCGTGGCCGACCTCCTCGTGCGCACCGAAGGCCATCGAGTCCTCGTCGATCTCCAGCGGGGTGAACTCGTGCTGGAGCATCTCGACCAGCTGGGCGTCGATGACGAACTTCTCGAAGCCGGCGACCAGGCCGCCCTCGAGCCAGCCGGCGGAGTGCATGACGAAGTTCGCGCCGGCCAGGAAGGTCGGCATCATCGTCATCAGCGCCTCGTAGCCGGCCTGCGCGTCGGGCACCTGCGAGGACGTGAGCCCGCCGCCGGTGCGGAAGGGCAGCCCGAAGTGCCGCGCGATCTGGCCCGTGCAGAGCAGCCCGATGCCCGACTCCGGGGTGCCGAAGGTCGGCGAGCCGGACTGCATGTCGATGTTGGAGAGGAACGACCCGAACACCACCGGGCAGCCGGGCCGGATCAGCTGGGAGAGCGCGATCCCCGACAGCGCCTCGACGATCTGCTGGACCAGGGCGGCCGGGATCGTCACCGGGGACATCGCGCCCATCAGGATGAACGGCGTCAGGATCACGGGCTGGTTGGCCGAGGAGTACTCGAACTGCGCCTCGAGCATCCGGTCGTCCCAGCGCAGCGGCGAGTTGCAGTTGATCAGCGAGATCAGGGCGGGGGTCTGCTCGATCGACTCCCGGGAGCCGAAGAGGATCTCGGTCATCGCGATCGTGTCCGCGGCGTTGACGCCGGAGACCACGTTGCCCATGTAGATCTTGTCCGTCAGCGTCTGGAGCGCGTAGGTCATGTCGAGGTGCCGGCTGTCGAGCGGCGTGTCGTTGGGCTCCGTGATCACGCCTCCGGCGGAGTCGAGCACCGAGAAGCTCTGGGCGAGGCGGGTGAAGTTCTTGAAGTCGTCCATCGTCCCGTCGCGGCGGACCTCACCGTCGCGGACGAACGGCGGGCCGTAGACCCCGCTGAACACCATCGAGTCGCCGCCGACGTGCACCGAGTTCGCGGGGTTGCGGGCCTGGAGGTCGAACTCACGCGGCGCCTTGGCCACCTGCTCGAGCACCCAGTCAGGGTCGAGGAAGGCCGTCTTGTCCTCCACACGCTGACCGGCCGCGCGGAAGAGGTCGAGCGCCCGGTCGTCCATGAACTCGACGCCGATCTCGGTCATCAGCCGGCGCCAGCCGCGGTCGAGCGTGGCCATCGCGTCCTCGGACAGCACCTCGTAGCGCGGCATCTGGTTGCGGAACATCGGTCCTCCTGCCTAACCTCATCATGTGGGACCAGAGTTCCACATCATGGAACCTCACGGAAGCGCAGAGCGGAAGCCATGGCTGAGGCAAGCACCGGAACGCAGGCGGTCGACCGGGCCGCCCAGCTGGTGTCGACCGTCGTGCACGCCGACGCACCCCTCTCCTTCGCCGACCTCCAGGAGGCCAGCGGCCTCGCGAAGTCGACGACCTCGCGGATGCTCACCGCCCTCGAGCGCACCGGCCTGGTCGAGCGCGACGCCTCCGGGTCGTACGTCGCAGGCTCGCTCTTCTGGCTGTACGCCGCCCGCCACGACCCGTGGGAGGAGCTGGTCCGCCTGGCCCGCCCCGCGATGGAGCGCATCGGCGACGACACCCACGAGACCGTCCACCTGAGCGTCACCCGGGGCGAGAAGGTCGTGCAGGTCGCCCAGGTCGACTCCCGCTACCTGCTCGGCACCCGGGACTGGACGGAGATCGAGGTGCCCGCGCACACCTCGGCGCTCGGCAAGGTCTTCTACGCGTGGGGCGCCCTGCCCGTGCCGGTCGGTCCGCTGGAGGCGCTGACCGACGACACCCTGACCACGCCCGAGTCGCTGCGTCGCGACGGCATCGCCACGCGCAGGCGCGGCTGGGCGATCACCCACGACGAGCTCGAGGTCGGCCTCACCGGCATCGCCGTACCCGTCCAGGGTCCGCGCGGTGACGTGGTCGCAGCACTCGGCGTCTCGGGACCCACCACACGACTCGAGGCCAGCCTCGAGGAGATCGGCAAGCACCTGTCGTCCCACGCCGCGCAGCTCTCCCAGCTGCTGCGCGGCCGAGCACCCAAGGAGGGTGTGGCATGACTCCTGACGAGATCCTGCAGGGCCTGTACGACGAGACCCTGGTCGGCAACGCACCGCGTGTCCTCGAGCTCACCGAGGACGGCCTGACCCTGGGCATGGAGCCGCAGACGCTGCTCTTCGACGCCCTCATCCCCTCGCTCGAGGAGGTGGGCGCGCGGTTCGAGCGCGGCGACTTCTTCGTGCCGGAGATGCTCATCGCGGGTCGCGCGATGGCCGGCGCGATGGAGCGGTTGCGGCCGCTGCTCGCCGAGACCGGCGTGCAGACCATCGGCAAGTTCCTGATGGGCACGGTCAAGGGCGACGTCCACGACATCGGCAAGAACCTCGTGAACATCATGCTCGAGGGCGCCGGCTTCGAGGTGATCGACCTCGGCGTCCAGGTCGCGCCGGAGAAGTTCGTCTCCGCGATCGAGGAGCACCAGCCCGACATCGTCGGCTTCTCGGCGTTCCTCACGACCACGATGCCGATGTTCAAGGCCAACATGAACGCGCTCGAGAAGGCCGGCCTGCGCGACTCGGTCGTCGTCATGGTCGGCGGCGCCCCGGTCACCCAGGAGTACGCCGACGCGGTCGGTGCCGACGGGTACGCCGCCGACGCGTCCGCCACGGTCAAGAAGGCCAAGTCCCTGCTCGAGGAGCGTCGCGCGAAGGTCCCCGCATGACGCACGAGACGGTCCTGCGCGGCACCGGGTCCGAGGTCGTCATCGGTCACGGCCGGCGCTTCTGCCTGATCGGCGAGCGGATCAACCCGACCGGCCGCCGGATCTTCCAGGAGCAGCTGCGCGCCGGTGACCTCTCCGCGATCGAGCGCGACGTGCAGGCCCAGGTCGAGGGCGGCGCCGACGTCCTCGACGTCAACATGGGCGTGCCACTGACCGACGAGGCCGACCTGCTCGCGCGCGCGATCCAGCTGGTGCAGAGCCGCACCGACAAGCCGATCTGCATCGACTCCTCGGTCATCGAGGCGCTCGAGGCCGGCCTCGCGGTCTACCAGGGCCGCGCCCTCGTCAACTCGGTCACCGCCGAGGACGACCGGCTCGCCGCCATCCTCCCGCTGGTCAAGAAGTACGACGCAGCGATCATCGCGCTGCCCAACGACCACGACGAGATCCCGATGGAGGCCGACAAGCGCCTCGACCTGACGGCCAAGATCATCCGGGTCGCCACCGAGGAGTACGGCATCGCGGCCGCCGACATCGTGATCGACCCGCTCGCGATGCCGATCGGCGCCGACACCACCACCGCCCTGGTGACCTTCGAGACCATGCGCCGGATCCGCGACGAGTTCGGGGTCAACATGACCTGCGGTGCGTCCAACACCTCGTTCGGCATGCCCGACCGGCACACCCTCGGCGCCGCCTGGCTCCCGATGGCGATGACGGCCGGCCTGACCAGCGCGATCATGGACACCCGGACTCCGCAGATCGTCGAGGCGGTCAAGGCCGCCGACGTGTTCCTCGACCACGACGAGTGGGGCATGGCCTGGATCGCGGCGCACCGCGCGAAGGCCGCAGCCACGGCATGAGCACCCCACGAAGTTCTGGTCTTCCCCCGCTTCGCTCCTCCAGCCCACAACTTCGCGGGGACCCCGCATGAACGACGGCACCGGTCGCGTCGACCTGAGCTTCACCGTCGAGGAGGCCCAGCGCACCGTG
Source organism: Nocardioides sp. Root1257 (assembly GCF_001425175.1). Taxonomy (GTDB): domain Bacteria; phylum Actinomycetota; class Actinomycetes; order Propionibacteriales; family Nocardioidaceae; genus Nocardioides. The sequence continues at coordinate 344,234 of NZ_LMDV01000009.1, forward strand.
CGCGTGCCGCCGGGCGTCACCGTGTTCGACGCGGCGTCGTGGAACGGCATCGCGATCGACTCCACCTGCGGCGGCCACGGCACCTGCCACAAGTGCAAGGTGCGCGTGGAGGGCAGCACGCCCATCACGCGCCACGACCTGAAGACGTTCACCCGCGACCAGCTCGACGAGGGCTGGCGGCTGGCCTGCCTCGTGAACGCGACCCGCGACCTGGCCGTCGACGTGCCCCCGCTCACCACGCGCCCCAAGGCCGCGACCGTCGGCGTCGGTCGCCAGGTGATCCTGCGACCCGCGATCCAGAAGCGGTACGTCGAGCTCGACGAGCCCACGCTCGCCGACCAGCGCACCGACCTCGACCGGCTGCTGGCCGCGATCGACGACCTCGAGCCGGTCGCCGACCTGCACGTCCTCCGCCGGCTGCCGACCGTGCTGCGTGCCGCCGACTTCAAGGTCACGGCGGTCATCGTCGACGAGGCGCTCGTCGACGTCGAGCCGGGTGACACCACGACCGCGCAGTACGCGATCGCCTTCGACCTCGGCACCACCACCGTCGTCGCGACGCTGCTCGACGTCGCCACGGGCACGCCGGTCGCCGTGGCGTCGATGCTCAACCGGCAGCAGCCGTTCGGCGGCGACGTGATCACCCGGATCAGCGCCACCATGATGGATCCCGACGCGCTCGGCCGCCTGCAGGTCGCGGCCTCGGAGTCCCTGTCCACGCTGGCGATCCAGGTCTGCACCGAGGGAGGGGTCGACCCCGCCCACGTCTACGAGGTCGCGATCGCAGGCAACGCGACGATGACGGCGCTGCTCCTCGGCATCGACCCGGAGCCGCTGGGCGTGGCGCCGTTCATCATGTCGTCGCCCCAGCCGCCCGACGTGCTCGCCTCGGAGATCGGCCTGAGCCTCCACCCGCGTGCCCGCGCCACGCTCTTCCCCGCGCTCGGGGCCTACGTCGGCGGCGACATCGTCGCCGGGATGCTGGCCTCCGGCATGGACCGCGACAAGCGCACCCGGCTCTTCATCGACGTCGGCACCAACTGCGAGATCGTGCTCAGCGACGGCGACCGGATCCTCTCGACGGCAGCGCCCGCGGGCCCGGCGTTCGAGGGTGGCGCGATCCGCTGCGGCATGCGCGCCGCCGACGGCGCGATCGAGGTCGTGAAGATGGGCGACAGCGACAACCCCGTCGAGCTCGGCGTCATCGGCGACGTCGAGCCGAAGGGTCTGTGCGGCTCCGGCCTCGTCGACGCGGTCGCCGAGCTGGTCAAGGTCGGGCTGCTCGACGCGTCGGGTCGCTACGTGCCCGAGGAGGTCGCCAAGGAGGTCGCGCCCGCGCTCGCCGACCGGCTCACGATGATCGGCCAGGAGCGGGTCTTCGTCCTGCACCGGCCGAGTCCCGGCGCCGAGCCGGAGGACTGCGTCGTGCTCTCGCAGCGCGACGTTCGCGAGCTCCAGTTCGCGAAGGCAGCCATCTCGACCGGCTGGTCGCTGCTCCTCGAGGAGCTCGGCCTGGAGCACCGTGACGTCCAGCAGGTGCTGCTCGCCGGCTCGTTCGGCAGCTACCTGTCGGCCGCCTCCGCCGTCCGCATCGGACTGGTGCCGAAGCTCCCCGTGCTGCGCATCGTCGCCGCCGGCAACGTGGCCGGCGAGGGCGCGAAGATGGCGCTGCTCTCGGTGCGCGAGCGGGCCGGCGCCCGGGCGCTGCTGGAGGAGGTGACGTATGTCGAGCTCTCCGACCGCCCCGAGTTCAACGACCGCTTCGTCGACCAGCTCGGGTTCTAGGACCGCGCTCATCGCCTGCGGCGCGATCGCCCAGCCCTGCAAGGAGATCGCCGACCGGCACCACTGGCCCGTCGACGTGCACCCGCTACCTCCGCTGCTGCACAACCAGCCCCACCTGATCGCCGCGGAGGTTCGCCGGCTCGCACGCGACCTCGCCCCGTCGTACGACACCGTGGCGGTCGGGTACGCCGACTGCGGCACCTACGGTGCCCTCGACGCGGTCTGCGAGGAGCTCGGCCTGGCGCGGCTGCCCGGGCTGCACTGCTACGACGTGTTCGCTGGTGCCTCGCGGATCGAGGAGTTCTTCGCCGACCAGCCCGGCACCTACCTGCTGACCGACTTCCTGGTGCGGTCCTTCGCGCGCACGGTGATCCAGGAGCTCGGCCTCGACCGGCACCCCGACCTGCGCGACACCTACTTCGGCCACTACACGCGGGTCGTCTGGCTCGCCCAGCAGCCGGACGACGAGCTGCGCGCGCTGGCCGAGGACGCCGCCGCGCGGATCGGGCTGCCGCTCACCGTCGTCGAGACCGGCGACGCGCGACTGGAGGCGGCGCTGGCGGCCCTGGTCGGGTCGTGATGCCGGGTGCGCCACGGCGCCCCGCCGGCACCACGACTCACATGTCGAAGTCGGTGCCTGCCAGGACGGCGATCCCGAAGACCCCGACCAAGAAGACCAGGCACAGCAGCGGCGTACCGATGATCAGCACCACCAGCGTCCAGAAGACGTTGAGGTTGAGGTTCACGGATGGAGCGTAGCCGCGTCGGCTGATGCGCGAGGGCGATCGCCCGGTGGCCGGGTCGAGGTGCCACTTGTAACGCCGGGTTATTCACTGTTCCCACCCGGTTGCAACCCCGTGGGAACAGTCCGTAACCCGGCGTTACAGCAACCGGCCGTCAGCCGAGCCGCGCCAGGAGCCCCTGCCGCCAGGCCTCGGTCTCGGCGACCTGGTTGAACGTGAAGACGTGCAGGCCCTCCACCAGCGCCGTCGGCTCGGCCAGGGTGGGCGCGCACTGCTCGAGGAAGCGCTCGCCGGTGAAGCCACCCGGCGCGGCCAGCCGGGCGAAGGTGCCCTTGTGCTTGGCCAGGAAGCGGGTCGACTCACCGACGCCGATCTTGGTCGCCATCGAGAGCAGCTTCGTGCGGTCGACCGGACCGGGGATGCCGAGCAGCAGCGGCATCGTGATCCCGCGCCCGCGCATCCGGTGCACCCAGTCGCGGATCACCGCCGGGTCGAAGGTCAGGTTGCTGACCACATGGGTCGCGTAGCGACGCTTGTCCCACATCGACTGCACGGTCAGGTCGTCGTGGATGGTGGGGTGCGACTCCGGGTAGCCGGTGATCCCGACCTGGGCGAACGGCCGGCCCAGCTCGGTCAGGTCCTCCAGCAGCGACAGGGCGTCCGGGTAGTCGCCGGCCGGCTCGGCGTCACCGCCCGGCACGAAGATGCGGGTGATCTGCTTGCCGGTCAGCCGATCGCAGATCTCGGCGAGCTCCGAGCGACCGGTCACCATCCGGGCGGCGATGTGCGGGACGACGACGTACCCGTGGCCCGCGAGTCGCTCGGCCAGGTCGAACGTCGCGTCGAGGCCCTTGCTCGGCGAGGCCGTGACGGTGACGGCGACGTCGCGCGGCACGTGCGCCAGCACCTTGTCTTCGGTGCTCGCGGTGGGCAGCACCTCGTAGCGCGCCTGGGAGAGCAGCCGGGTCAGGGCCTGAGCGTTGGCCACCTTGTTGCGCATGGAGCAACTCGTTTCGTGATGCGCACCGTACGCACCAGATCCTAGACCCCCGGGTTGCGGATCGTCACCCACGAGAGCAGCCCGCCCAGCGCGAGCAGCACGGCGCAGATCACGACGGCGGACCCGTACGCCGCGTCGAAGGCGACCGGGTCGGCGTACTGCTCCCCGGTGAGCCCCACGGCGACCGGCAACGCCGCGACCGCGAGCAGCGAGCCGGCCCGGGCGACGGCGTTGTTGACGCCGCTCGCGATGCCGGCGTGCTCGTCGGGCACGGCCGCCAGCACGGTGGCCGTCAACGGCGCCACCATCAGCGCCAGGCCGAGCCCGAAGATCGTCAGACCGGGCAGGACGTCGGTCCAGTAGTTCACGTCCGCGTCCACGCCCAGCAGCAGGAGCGCGCCGCCGGCCATCACGATCGGCCCGACGGTCATCGGGATCCGCGGCCCGATCCGGCTGCCGAGCTCGCCACCCTTCGAGGCGAGCAGCAGCATGCAGACCGTGATCGGCAGCGTGGCCATGCCGGCCTCCAGGGCGCCGTACCCGCTGACGGTCTGGAGCTGCAGGACCAGGAAGAAGAGCACCGCGCCGAGGGCGGCGTAGACGAGCAGGGTCATCGCGTTCGCGGCGCTGAACGTCCGGTCCGCGAAGATGCCGAGCGGCAGCATCGGGTGGTCGCTGCGACGCTCGTCGACGACGTAGCCGACCGCCGCGAGGAGCGCCACGCCGATCGCCCAGGGCGCGGCCGCGCCGCCCCACTCGATGAGGGCGTAGGTCAGCCCGCCGAGGAAGAGCGTGGCGAGCAGCGCGCCGGTGAAGTCGAGACGGCGAGGTGCGTTCGGGTCCAGGGTCTCGGGCACGAACCGGACCGCGACCACCACCGTCACCGCGGCCAGGGGCAGGTTGATCAGGAAGATCCAGCGCCAGTCGGCGTACTCCACCAGGAAGCCGCCGAGGAACGGCCCGATCGCCGAGGCGATGCCACCGAGCCCGACCCAGGCGCCGATGGCCTTGGCCCGGTCGTCGCGGACGAACGCGCCCTGGATCATCGCGAGGCTGCCTGGCGTCAGCAGCGCGGCGCCCGCGCCCTGGAGGATGCGGGCCGCGATCAGCACGGTCGGGTTGGGCGCCAGGCCGCAGAGCAGGGACGCGAGCGCGAACCAGACCGTGCCGATCACGAAGACCCGCCGGCGGCCGTAGCGGTCGCCCAGCGAGCCGCCGAGCAGGATCAGGCTGGCCAGCGAGAGCAGGTAGCCGTTGGTGATCCACTGCAGCTGGGCCAGGGAGGCGTCGAGGTCCTCGCCGATCGTGTGCAGCGCGACGTTGACGACGGTCCCGTCGAGCATCGTCATGCCGGAGCCCAGCACCGCGGCGGCGACCACCGCGCGTCCGGTCATGGTCCCGAGCCGTACGCCGTCGGGGGCGGTGGGCAATCCGGAGGCGTCGGTCACAACGAACAAGTATCCGGGACATCCCTGATGAAGGCTTCCCTTACCTCCCACTAGGATTCTGCAATGACGCTTGTCTCCCTGAACGAGTCACGGTTGGCGGACCACGTCGACCGCCTCGGTCTCGAGCACCCACCGATCGACCTGGCGAGCGTCGACTACGCCGTACGCCGGCCGGACGTCTTCAACGAGCGCTACGGCCACGTCCTCGACTACATGGCTCGGGTCGAGCTCGAGGTCGACCGCAACGTGCTCGAGCTGACGACGCTGCTCCCCGACCCGCCGGAGATCGACCGGCGCTTCTACGCCGAGGTGTGGCAGCCGCAGGAGATCCGGCACGGACTCATCCTCGACGAGCTCCAGGTGCACCTCGGCCGCCCGGCGGCCGAGCCCGACCTGACCTCGCTCGGCGTGAAGATGCGCATCCTCGGCGCGCTCGCGCACCTCGACCCCTTCCAGGACGTCTGCCGGATGCTCTACTACCTCACCGGCATGGCGACCGAGCGGTCCGCGGTGCTCGCCTACAACCTCCTCCACGACGGGGTCGTCGAGATGGGCGAGAGCGCGATCGCGCAGACGGTGATCGCCCCCATCAAGCGGCAGGAGCCGGGCCACTACGCCTTCTACCAGCTCTCCGCCCGCGGTCTGTGGACCCAGCTCGCGGCCTGGCAGAAGTGGATGGTGCGCCGGATGCGCTCCTTCTCCTTCGCACCGGTCGGTGCCAACGACGCCACGCAGAAGGCCGACTTCGGCGACATGCTGAAGACCCTCGGCATCGACCGCGAGGTCGACCACTTCGCCAGCCAGATCTCGCGGGTCGAGCGCGAGCTGCTGTGGGCGCACCGGCGCGGCCTCACGGTCCCGCCGTACGTCGCCGCCGCGTTCCGCGAGGCCGTGGAGCTGGCCGAGGTACGACGAGCCGCCTGATCAGGCCTCGCCGCGGATGAACGCCTGCAGCGCGATCGTCGCGGCGCCGTGCGCCCAGGCCTCGAAGGACAGCGGGCGGATGATCAGCTCGGAGTGGATGGCCTGGCCGTAGGCCTGCTCGACGAAGCCGGCGCGCATCGGCTCGCGGATCAGGTCCAGCGCGGCGAGCCCCTCGCCGGTCAGGACCACGCACTGCGGCCCGAAGAGGTTGACGACCGACGCGATGCCGACGCCGAGCGCGTGCCCGGCGACCCGGAAGACCTCGGCGACCCGCTCGTCACGGCGGCCGAGGTCGACGGCCTCCTCGAGGGTGGTCACCTCGTGGCCGACCGCGGCCGCGACGTCGCGCAGGATCGACGGGGTCGTCGCCACGGTGTCGAGGCAGCCGGTCGCGCCGCAGTGGCACCGCCGGTCGCCGGCGATCGGGAGGTGCCCGAGCTCGCCCGAGACGCCGTGCACCCCGGCCAGCACCTGGCCCTGGAAGGACAGCGCACACCCGATCCCGGCGCCCACGGTGACCACCGCGAATGACGGCCGGCCCGCGCCGGCCCCGAACCACCGCTCACCGGCGGTCAGCGCGCGGACGTCGTTCTCGACGATCACCGGCAGTCCGAGCCGGGCGTGCACCATCGGCGCGAGCCGGACGCCGTGCCAGCCCAGGAAGTGGGAGTAGGAGACGAGCCCGGACTCGTCGACGCCGCCCGAGATGCCGATCGCGACGTGGCGCAGCCGCTCCTGGTGCTCCGGCGTGGAGCAGAGCTCCTCGGTGACCTCGACGATCGTGTCGACGACGGGCTCGACCTCGCGGGCAGCGAGCTCGCGTCGTACGGTCGCGATCGTCTGGCCGGCCAGGTCGACCAGCACCCCGAGCACCTCGGAGCCGGTGACCTTCAGGCCCACGACGTACGCCGCGTCGCCGCAGATCTCGACCCGGCTCGCCGGCCGGCCGAGTCCGCCGTTGACGGACGGCCCGACCTCGCGGAGGTAGCCGGCCTGGGCCAGCGGGTTGACGACCTTGGTGACGGCCGCGGAGGTGAGCCCGGTCCGGCGGGCCAGGTCGGCACGCGACATCGGCCCCTCGGTGACCAGCGCGGACATCACGCTGACGGCGCCCGGGCTGGAGGACGGCAACCCCCCGGCGCGCCTGCTGCTCACGCGCACACCGTACCGGCCCCCTTCATCCCTTCGTGGAGCCCAGCGTCAGCCCGGCGACGAACTGCCGCTGGAGCACGAAGAAGACCAGCACCACCGGGAGGGCGATCAGCACCGACCCGGCCGACAGCAGGTTGTAGTCGGTGAAGAACTGGCCGCGCAGGTTGTTGAGCGCACTGGTGATCGGGAACTTGTCGCCCTGCCCGCCGAGCAGCACCGTCGCCCAGAAGAACTCGTTGTAGACCCACGTGGTCTGCAGGGTCGCCAGCGCCGCGAGCGCCGGCTTCACCAGCGGCATCGTGAGCTGCCAGTACTGGCGCCACACGCTGGCCCCGTCGATCTGGGCCTGCTCGTAGATCTCGAACGGCAGCGTCTTCATGTAGTTGCTGAGCACGAAGGTGCAGAACCCGATCTGGAACGCCACGTTGATGGCGATCAGGCCCCAGTAGCTGCCGAGCAGCTGCCCGGTGTCGCTCATCGCCATCGGCAGCGGGACCTCGCGGTAGATCCGGAAGACCGGCACCAGCAGCGCCTGGGGAGGCAGCAGGTTGGCCGCGAGGAAGATGCCGAGCATGGCCAGGTTGAAGCGGTAGCTGAAGCGGGCCAGCACGAACGCCGCGAGCGACGACAGGAACAGCGTCAGCAGCACGGCCGGGACCGTGATGATCAGCGAGTTCAGGAAGTACTTGCCGAGGTCGGCGTCGCGCCAGACCCGCTGGTAGTTGTCGAACGTCCAGCCACCGAAGGAGAGGTAGCCGTGCGCCTGCGTGTAGGCGTAGTCGCGGAAGGAGCTCAGCACCGCCCACAGCAGCGGGAAGAGCCAGAGCAGGGCCAGCACGGCCATGCAGACGGTCGCGATCGCGCCCCGGCGCCGGTTCATCGTTCCCGCTCCTGTCGGAAGACCACGCGCAGGTAGAGCGTGATGAAGACCGACGAGATCACCATCATGATCACCGCCAGTGCCGAGCCGAAGCCGTAGCGGCTGGCCTCGCCCACGACGTTCTGCGCCACCAGGGCGCCGATCAGCTCGAGGCCGTTGGTGCCCCGGTTGATGACCCACACCAGGTCGAAGGCGCGGATCGACTCGATCACCACGATGACGACCACGATCATGTTGATCGGGCGCATCACCGGGAAGACCACCTGGAAGAACGTCTTGGTCTCGCTCGCCCCGTCGACCGCGGCGGCCTCCCGCAGCGACGCGTCGACGCCCTTCAGACCGGCGAGGTAGATCAGCATGATGTAGCCGGTGTGCCGCCAGGCGGTGGCGACCAGCGCGGCCCAGAGGTTGACCGACGGGTCGCCGTACCAGTCGATGTCGGTACCGAGCACCTGGTTGATGAGGCCCTGGTCGCGGGAGTACATCAGCTGCCAGATGAAGCCGGTCAGGGCCAGCGACAGCACGACGGGCAGGTAGAACGCGGTCTGGTAGAAGCGGCTGAAGCGCATGTTGCGGTCGAGCACGACCGCCAGGAACATGCCCAGCAGCGTCGGGCCCAGGAAGAGGAAGCCGAGCCAGATCAGGTTGTGCTTCACGGCCGGCCAGAACGGCGGGTAGATGGTCGCGATGTCCTGGTAGTTCTGGGTGCCGATCCACTGGATGGTGTCGACGTCGCCGATGCCGTTCCAGGAGCCGAACGACAGGATCACCGACAGGACGGCGGGGAACCACACCAGGGACAGCACGAAGAACGACGGCACCGCCACCATCGCGATGACGACGGCGCGGTCCCGCCAGGGCAGCCGCCGTGACGGTCGGCGGCCGGCCCTGGCGGGCGGGACGAGGTCCGGGTCAGTCGAGGTCATCAGCCACCGAAGATCGAGACCTTCTGCTGCTGGATGCTCTTCGTGACGCCGTCGATGTCGTCGGGGTCCTGGAGGAACTTCTGCAGCGACGGGATCATCACGGTCGACGCGAAGTCCGAGCGGGTGTCACGGTCGAGGAACTGCGCGATGTCGGTCGCCTGGCCGACGACCTCGGCCGACTTCTGCTGCAGCGCCGAGTAGACGCTCGTGTCGGCACCGGAGTTCGCGGCGATCAGCGGGGTGTTGCCCTTGTTGGCCGCGTCGGCCGCCTCGGCGGTGCCGAGCCACTTCATCATGTCGATCGCACCGGCCTGGTTCTTGCCGCCGGCGGCCACGCAGAAGCCGTCGATCGGGGCGTCGAGCGCGGTCGCGCCGATCGACGAGTCGAGCTCCGGGAAGGTGAAGAAGTCGAGGTCGTCCTCCTGGTCCGGGATCCCGTCGACGACGAAGGTGCCGAGCAGGTACATGCCGCACTCCCCCTTGCCCATCGACGTCGCGGCCTCCTGCCAGGTCCGGCCCAGCGGGTCCTTCTGGTGGTACGGCAGCAGACCCTTCCACGTGTCGAAGACCTGCTTGACCTCGGAGGAGTCCCAGTCCTTCTCGCCGGCCATCAGGTCCATGTGGAAGTCGAACCCGTTGATCCGCATGTTCAGGATGTCGAAGGTGCCCATCGCCGGCCAGCCGTCCTTGTCGGCGAAGGCGAACGGCGTGATCCCGTCCTTCTGCATCTTCTGCATCAGCGACATGAACTCGTCGTTGGTCGTGGGCGGCTCGTAGCCCTTCTTCTCGAAGGTCGACTTCAGGTAGAAGACCGCCCACGGGTAGTAGCCGACCGGCACGAAGTACTGCTTGCCGTCGCTGGCCGTCGCCGCCTGCTTGAAGCTGTCGCCCTGCCCGTCGATCGGCCAGACCTCGCTGACGTCGGAGATCAGGCCGGACTCGGCGAGCTGGTTCATCCGGTAGCCGGCGAACCACGTGAAGACGTCGTCCGGGCTGCCCTGGAGGTAGTTGTTGAGGTTCTCCTGGAACGTGTTGTGGTCCACGGCGTTCAGGTCGACGGTCGCGCCGGACTTCTTCGCGTAGGCATCAGCCAGCGACTTGAGCCGGTCGTACGCCGGACCCGAGCCCTTGGCCTCGTTGATCCCGAACTTCACGGTGCTGCCCGCACCGGTGCCGCCCCCGCTGTCCGAGCCGCCGCAGGCGGTCAGCAGGGTGGGCGAGGCGAGCAGCCCTGCGCCGAGCAGGGAGCCCTGGAGGAAACGCCGCCGCGAGGCGGCCATGGTGGCGACCGCGGACGGCGGGATCGGCTGCCCGAGCGGTGAGCGGCGTGGCGACATGATGGCGACCTCTCATTTGACAACACTTTCTTATAATGGGACGAATAGTCGGCGTGACTACCGTCACATGTCAACCCCCGAGCGGAGAGGCGGTCCCCGATGTCGATCTCGTTCGGCGGCGACTACAACCCCGAGCAGTGGCCGGAGGAGCTCCAGGCGGAGGACGTCCGGCTCATGAATGAGGCCGGGGTCGACCTGGCGACCGTCGGCGTCTTCTCCTGGGCACTGCTCGAGCCCGAGCCCGGCGCGTACGACTTCGCCTGGCTCGACCGGGTCCTCGACCGGCTCGGCGCGGCGGGCGTCGGGGTCGACCTCGCCACCGCCACCGCGTCGCCGCCGCCGTGGCTGGCCCACCGCCACCCCGAGGTGCTGCCCGTGACGGCCGACGGCACCACGCTCTGGCCAGGAGGCCGGCAGGCGTTCTGCCCGAGCTCGCCGGTCTACCGCGAGCACGCGCTCCGCCTCTGCCGCGCCATGGCCGAGAGGTACGCCGGGCACCCGGCCCTGCGGCTGTGGCACGTCGGCAACGAGCTCGGCTGCCACAACGCGCTCTGCTACTGCGACATGAGCGCCGCCGCGTTCCGCACCTGGCTCGCCGCGAGGTACGGCGACGTCACCGAGCTCAACCGCGCCTGGGGCACCGCGTTCTGGTCGCAGCGCTACGGATCCTTCGACGAGGTGCAGCCCCCGCGCACCGTCACCGCGACCGCCAACCCCACGCAACAGCTGGACTTCCGCCGCTTCTCCTCCGACGAGCACCTGGCCAACTTCGTCGCCGAGCGCGACGTGCTCCACGAGGTGTCGCCCGGCGTGCCGGTCACCACGAACTTCATGGTCACCAGCCACATCAAGGAGCTCGACTACCACCGGTGGGCGGCCGAGATGGACCTGATCTCCAACGACTTCTACGTGACGGCGGCCGACCCCGAGGGCTACCGGGAGCTCGCGTTCTGCGCCGACCAGACCCGCGGCCTCGCCGGCGGCGGACCGTGGCTGCTCATGGAGCAGTCGACCAGCGCGGTGAACTGGCAGCCGCGCAACGTCGCCAAGCAGCCGGGCGAGCTGCTGCGCAACAGCGTGCAGCACGTCGCTCGCGGCGCCGACGGCATCCTCTTCTTCCAGTGGCGGGCCTCGCAGGCGGGCTCGGAGAAGTTCCACTCCGCGCTGGTGCCGCACGCCGGCACCGACACCCGCGTGTGGCGGGAGGTCGTCGAGCTGAGCCGGACCCTGGACCGCCTCGACGAGGTCGTCGGCTCCCGCACGGTGAACGACGTCGCCCTCCTGGTGGACTACCAGGCCTGGTGGGCCTGCGAGCTCGACTCGCACCCGAGCGTCGACGTCACCTACCTCGACCGTCCGCACGCCGTGCACGCCGCACTGACGGACCTCGGGATCGGTGTCGACGTCGTGCATCCCGACACCGACCTGAGCGGCTACCGGCTGGTGGTGGTCCCGACGCTCTACACGGTCACCGACGCCGCCGCCGCGGCGATCGACGCCGCCGTCCGCGCCGGTGCGACCGCGCTGGTCACGTACTTCAGCGGCATCACCGACGAGCACGACCACGTCCGTCTCGGCGGCTACCCCGGTGCCTTCCGCGACCTCCTCGGCATCCGCGTCGAGGAGTTCTACCCGCTGCGGTCGGGGGAGCGGATCAGCCTCAGTGACGGGTCCGGCGCCGACGTCTGGACCGAGCTGCTCCACCTCGACGGCGCGACCGCGGAGGCGACGTACGCCGACGGGCCGCTGCCCGGCGTCCCCGCGATCACCCGGCACGAGCACGGCGAGGGCGTCGCCTGGTACGCCGCCACCCGGCTCGACCAGCACTCCCTGGACGCCCTGGTGCGACGGGTCGCGACCGAGGCCGGGGTCCGCCCGATCGCGCCCGGCCGGGCCGGTGTCGAGATCACCGAGCGCACCGACGGCCAGCGCCGATGGACCTTCGTCGTCAACCACACCGACACCGACGCGGAGGTCGACGTCGCCGGTCACGACCTGGTGCGGGACGCGGCGCACGACGGCCGGGTGCCGCCCGGCGGCGTCGCGGTGATCCGTCGATGAGCGAGCTGGTCCACCTGCGCCGCGGCGGCACCAGCCTGGTGCTGCGCCTCGACGACGACCGGCTCCCGGCCGTGCTGCACTGGGGTCCCGACCTCGGCGAGGGCGACCTCCGCGACCTGGGCGACGCCGTCGCGACGCCGTACGTCGACTCCGTCGTGATGATGCCCCCGTCGGTCGCGGTGCTCCCCCAGCACGCGGCCGGCTGGCTCGGCCGACCGGGCCTGCTCGGCAGTCGCGACGGCCGCGCCTGGTCGACGGCCTTCACGACCGTCGAGCACACCGTCACCGACGGAGCCGTCACCAGCGTCGGCCACGACCCGGAGAGCGCGCTCGACGTCAGCGTCGACCTGGAGCTCACCGTCGACGGGCTGGTGCGCGTCCGGGCGGGCGTGCGCAACCTCGCCGGCCCGGCGTACGTCGTCGACCGGCTCGAGCCCGCGCTGCCGGTCCCCGACGAGGCCGGCGAGCTGCTCGACCTCACCGGGCGCCACAACCACGAGCGGGTCCCGCAGCGACGGCCGTTCGACGTCGGCCACTGGGTGCGCGAGGCGTGGGGCGGACGTCCCGGCCACGACTCGGCCACGGTGATGTGTGCGGGCCGGCCCGGCTTCGGGTTCCGGTCCGGACGCGTCTGGGGCGTGCACCTCGCGCACAGCGGCAACCAGTCGCTCAGCGCGGAGCGCTCGTTCACCGGCTGGCGGCTGCTGCGCGGCGGCGAGCTGCTGCTGCCCGGCGAGGTCCGGCTGGAGGCGGGCGAGGAGTACTGGTCACCGTGGCTGCTCGGCTCCTGGGGCGAAGGTCTCGACGACCTGTCGCGGCGCGTGCACCGCTACCTGCGCCGACGTCCGCAGCACCCGCGCTCACCGCGCAAGGCGCTGCTCAACACCTGGGAGGCCGTGCACTTCGACCACGACCACGACAAGCTGCTCGCGCTCGCCGAGCAGGCGGCCGCCGTCGGCATCGAGCGGTTCGTGCTCGACGACGGCTGGTTCCACGCGCGCACCGCCGACCGCGCCGGGCTCGGCGACTGGTACGTCGACCGGGCCCGCTGGCCCGACGGGCTGCACCCGCTGGTGGACCGCGTGCACGAGCTCGGCATGGACTTCGGCCTCTGGGTCGAGCCCGAGATGGTCAACCTCGACTCCGAGCTCGCTCGCGCCCACCCGGACTGGCTGCTGCAGACCGAGCACGGCCCCGGGCCCGACTCGCGGCAGCAGCAGGTGCTCGACCTCGGCCACCCCGAGGTCCACGACCGCCTCCTCTGGCAGCTCTCCGCCCTCGTCACCGAGTACCGGATCGCCTTCCTCAAGTGGGACCACAACCGGCCCCTGGTCGACGCCGGGCACACGGTGACCGGACGCGCCGGCGTCCATGCGCAGACCGCGGCGGTCTACCGGCTGATGGACGAGCTGAGGCTTCGACACCCGGGCCTGGAGATCGAGTCCTGCAGCGCCGGTGGCGCGCGGCTCGACCTCGGCGTCCTCGACCGCGCCGACCGGGTCTGGGTGTCGGACTGCATCGACGCGCACGAGCGGCACCGGATGGTCCGCTGGACGGGGGTCCTGCTGCCGCCGGAGGTGATGGGCACGCACGTCGGCGCCGCCGTCGACCTCACGACGGCGAGGGGGCACACGCTCGACTTCCGTGCCGCCACGGCGATCTGGGGACACTTCGGCGTCGAGTGGGACCTGACGACGGTCTCACCCGAGGAGCTGGCGCGCCTCGGCGTGTGGGTCGCGTTCTACCGCGAGGTCCGCGACCTGCTGCACCACGGCGACGTGGTCCGCGCCGACCTCGCCAACCCGGCCCTCCAGCTCGACGGCGTCGTGGCCGAGGACCGTCGCGACGCGCTCTTCCGGCTCTCCGCCCTCGACCACAGCGCGACCCGGCCTCCGGGTCGGGTCCCGTTGCCCGGGCTCGACCCGGACACGACGTACACCGTCCGCGCGCAGGCGCCCGGCGACGTCGCGGTCAACGGCCGGACCACCGGCCAGGTGGGCTGGGCCGGCGACGGGGTGCGGCTGACCGGTCGCGTCCTCGGCACCGTGGGGATCCAGGCGCCGCTGCTGCACGTCGACGAGTCGGTGCTGATCAGGACGACGGCGACCTGAGCGCCCGGCCGGCCAGCCAGGCGATGCCGTCGGCGGTCTCGGCGGGCCGGCCGGTGGGCTGCATGACGTGGCTGAGCACCACCCGCACGACCACGTCGATGGCGACGTCGAGGTGGGCGCCGTCCAGCCCGATGTCGTAGGGCGTCACCCGCTCGGTCACCACCTGCTTGGCCACCTCGAGCAGCGAGTGGGAGTGCGTCGTCAGCAACGGCAGCAGCTCGGTGTCCGCGCCGTGCGTGGCCGACACCACCGCGTGCAGCAGCTTGTTGTCCTGGGCCAGCTCGAGGACGCCGTACGTCGCGGCGCGGATCGCGTCCACCAGGTCGTCGGGGTGGGAGTCGAAGGCCGCGGACACGACGTCGAGGAAGCGAGCGAGCTCGCGCAGGATGACGGCCTCGGCGAGACCCTCCTTCGAGCCGACCTCGTTGTAGACGGTCTGCCGGCTCACGCCGACCCGCTCGGCGAGGGAGCCCATCGTGACGCCCGACCAGCCGGACTCGGTGGTCATCGCGACCGCGGCCTCGACGATGCGTTCGCGGGTGCTCACGAGACTGATCATGTCAGTGGGGCGACGGCCTCGGTCAGCGGCACGAAGTCGACCTTCTCGCGCACCCCGCAGTCGGGGCAGCACCACGAGTCGGGCACGTCCGCCCACGCCGTACCGGCCGCGAAGCCCTCGTGCTCGTCGCCCTGCTCGACCCGGTAGGTGTACCCGCACCCGGGACACCGAGCGGCCAGCACCTCGTCCGCCGCGCCGGTGGTCGAGCCTGTCGAGACCCCCGCAGCCGACGTGGCCTCCTCCGCGACCGGCGGCGGGTACTTCGCCAGGATCCGGTCCCGCTTGCGCGGCGACAGGTTCGCCTTCGAGAGGTCGCCGTCGAAGTGCGCGAGGACCCGCGGGTCCATCACCCGGCGCCAGACGACGGGCACGATCGCGAGCACGATCATCCCGGCGTACCCGGTCGGCAGCACCGGCGACTCCTCGAAGTCGCGCAGCGACTGGTAGCGCCGGGTCGGGTTGGCGTGGTGGTCGCTGTGCCGCTGCAGGTGGTAGAGCAGCACGTTGGTGGCGATGTTGTTGGAGTTCCACGAGTGCGTGGGGTCGACCCGCTCGTAGCGCTGCCGCTCGCCGACGCCGACCTTCTGGCGCAGCATCCCGTAGTGCTCCATGTAGTTGACGACCTCGAGCAGTGAGAAGCCGACGACCGCCTGGATGAGGAGGTACGGCAGGATCCCGACGCCGAGCCAGGCGATCAGCGCGCCCCAGAGGACCAGGGACATCAGCCAGGCGTTGAGCACGTCGTTGCCGATCCGGAACGGGTGCTGCTTCTTGCGGGCGTAGCGGCGCTGCTCGATGCGCCAGGCCGACCGCAGCGAGCCGAGGACGGTGCGCGGCCAGAACTGGTAGAAATTCTCGCCGAACCGCGAGCTCGCCGGGTCCTCGGGGGTCGCGACCCGGACGTGGTGGCCGCGGTTGTGCTCGATGTAGAAGTGGCCGTAGAAGCTCTGCGCCAGCGCGATCTTGGAGAGCCAGCGCTCGTTCTCCTCGCGCTTGTGGCCGAGCTCGTGCGCGGTGTTGATGCCGATGCCGCCGATGCACCCGATGGATACCGCGAGCCCGATCTTCGAGAACGTCGACAGCTCCTCGCCGCCGAAGCCTCCCCGAGCGATCAGGTACATCGCGCCGACGAAGCCGACGTACTGGATCGGCAGGAAGAGGTAGGTGATCCACCGGTAGTAGCGGTCCTGCTCGAGCGCCTCGATCACGTCGTCGGGCGGGTTGGAGCGGTCCAGCCCGGCGACCAGGTCGATGGCCGGCACGACGACCAGGATCACGACCGGGCCGATCCAGAACCAGATCCCCCAGCCGGTCAGCGCCCACAGGCCGTAGCCGATGAAGGCGAGCGACGGCACGACGAGACCGATCAGCCAGAGGTAGCGCTTCTTGTCCTTCCAACCGGCGGTCGAGCCGGCCGAGACGGTGCTGTTCGCGATGGCGGACATCCGAGGTGCCTCCTGTCGGTGGTTGACAACACCGTACGGAATGTCAACCTGCTTGACAAGAGGGGCTCCGATGTAAACCGCAGCGTCGGTCAGGCGTTCTCCTTGCGGAAGGTCGCGGTGCCCCACCAGGTGCCGAGGGCGGCGAGGACGACGGCCCACACCGTGCCCCACAGCACGGACGACGTGCCGAAGCTGCCGGCGAACGAGTCGCGCACGGCGTCGACGATCCACTTGAACGGCATGAAGTCACTGAGGCTCTGCAGCCACTCGGGCCCGAGCGTCATCGGCAGCAGGATCCCGCTGAGCAGCAGGATCGGCATCATCACGATGTTGATGATCGGGGCCATCACGTCCTCGCTCTTGGTGGTCAGCGCGAGCGCGTTGGACGCCGCGGCACAGGCGCCGCCGACGACGAGGGTGATGACGATGCCGAGCGCGATCCCGGCCGCGTCGCCGCGCATCCCCATCGCGTAGCCGAGCGCGACCAGGATCAGCGCCTGCACGAGGAGCTGGATGACGTCGCGCATCAGGCGACCCACGAGCAGCGCCGACCGGCTCGCCGGGGTGACCCGCTCGGCCTCGATGACGCCCTCGCGCCACTCGCCGATCAGCCCGAAGCCGGCGAAGAAGGCCCCGAACATGCCGAGCTGCACCAGCAGGCCGGGCACCAGGAACGTGTAGGCGTTGTCGCTGCCCGTGTCGAACGACGACACCAGGGGCTTGAGCAGCGGCCCGAAGAGCACCAGGTAGAGCACCGGCTGCATGATCCCGATCAGCACCCAGGCGGGGTTGCGCAGGTTCATCCGGATCTGGCGCCGGAAGACGACGTTGCTCTCGCGCACGAACGTCATGCCGAGACCTCCTCGGTGGTGGGGGTGGACTCGGCGTCGCGCAGCGAGCGCCCGGTCAGGGTCAGGAACACGTCGTCGAGCGTCGGTCGGAGCACCTCGATCGAGTCGAGCTCGACCCCGGCGGACTCCAGGTCGCGCAGCAGGCCGGGGACGGCGCGACCGGCGCGCTGCACCCGTCCGCTCACGCGGCGCCCGTCGGTCTCGACACCGTCGGCGATGGACCCGAGGCGCTCGGCCGCGCGGGTGACCTGGTCGGCGGACACCTCGAGGACGACGAGGTCGCCGGAGACCTGGGCCTTGAGGTTGTCGGCGGTGTCGGACGCGACGATGGTGCCCTGGTCGATGATCAGGATCCGGTCCGCGAGGGCGTCGGCCTCGTCGAGGTAGTGCGTCGTCAGGAAGACGGTCGCACCGAGCCGCGATCGCAGGCCCTCGATGTGGTCCCAGAGGTTGGCCCGCGCCTGTGGGTCCAACCCGGTGGTCGGCTCGTCGAGGAAGACCAGCGACGGGTCGTGGATCAGCCCCATCACCACGTCGAGACGCCGCTTCTGGCCGCCCGACATGTTCTTCGGCATCCGCTTCCACAGCCCGTCGAGCTGCAGCTGCTCGAAGAGCTCCTGCCCGCGGCGTACGGCCTCAACGCGCGCCATCCCGTAGAGCATCCCGTGGTCGACGACCTCGTCCCCGGCGTACGCGCCGGAGAAGGTCGAGCCCACCTGCGAGACGTAGCCGATGCTCCGGCGCACCTGCACCGACTCCGCGACGACGTCGTAGCCGGCCACCGTCGCGGTCCCGGCGGTCGGTCGCAGGAGCGTGGTCAGCATCCGCAGCGTCGTGGTCTTGCCGGCGCCGTTGGGGCCGAGGAAGCCGACGACCTCGCCCTCCGCGACGTCGAGGTCGACGCCGTCGACGGCGCGGACCTCTCGGGCGTTCTTGCCTCGTCCGGTGTGGAACGTCTGCACGAGTCCCCGCGCGGTGATCATCTGCTCTCCCCAAGTCTCGTGGCAGGTGTTCAAGTTTGAACAGAAGTGTTCAACATTGACTAGGCGGCGTCAAGCCGACCAGAGGGGAGGACCGGGACGCCGGCCCGGACTCATCGGTCGGGCGGATCGGTCCCAGAAGGCCAGGTAGAGCGCGACCGCGCCGCCGACGAGCTCCCAGTCGGCGGCCGGCAGGTCGGGTCGCGGCCCGACCCCGCGCCGCACGACCGCCGGCTGCGGGCCGATGCGCACCAGCCACCAGTCGGGCGCGTCGTCGGGGGCCACGATCAGCACCGCGTCCTCCTCGGCGCGCAGCCGTGCCATCGCGCGGGTCGGGAGGCCCGTCAGCAGGTCGTCGATGCCGTCGGCCGCGAGGTCGGCGGAGATCCAGGTCTCGGCCGGGTCGGGGGGCCGGCCGAAGACGGCGGCCAGCGCGTCGACAGCGTTCATGGTGGTCTGGTGGCAGGCCCGGCGCGCCCAGGCGTCCTGGGGCGAGCGGGTCAGCGCCTCCACGAGCTCGATCGCGCCGTCGCGCAGCCAGTCGAGCGGGTCGCCCGTCACCGGTTCCACCGGCCCGACCTCCGCGCCGCGCAACCGCGCGGCGGTCTCCCGGTGCGCCTCGCCCTGGTGCACGACCAGGTCACGCACCGTCCACCCGGCGCGGGTCGGCACCGGCGCGTCGAGGCCCGCGCGATCGGCGTACCGCACGAACGCGACCATCGCGGCGCGCAGGCCCTCCAGGTGGCGGGCCAGGGGAAGCTGGGTGGGCACCCGTCGAGCGTGACATCCCACCCGGAGAACGGCATCCGGATTTAGGCTGCACACCGTGCCCGACTCACCGACCGTCCGACTCGCCGTCCTCGTCGACGCCGACAACATCTCGCCGTCGCACTCCGCGGCCATCCTCGCGGAGCTCGCGCGGTACGGCGTACCCACCGTGAAGCGGGCGTACGGCGACTGGACGACCCAGCAGCTGACCGGCTGGAAGTCGGAGCTCGGCCGCCACGCCATCCAGCCCATCCAGCAGTTCGCCAACACCGTCGGCAAGAACTCCACCGACTCGGCGCTGATCATCGACGCGATGGACCTGCTCTACTCCGGCAACCTCGACGCCTTCGCGATCGTCTCCAGCGACAGCGACTTCACCCGGCTCGCCACCCGGCTGCGCGAGTCCGGCAAGACCGTCTACGGCCTGGGCCGACGTCGCACGCCGGCCGCGCTGCAGTCCGCCGTCGACAAGTTCATCTTCCTCGAGGTGCTGCAGGAGGAGGGCGCCGAGCCCACCGAGGACGAGCCGACCGACGACTCCGTCGACGCGCTGCCCGAGCTCCGACCGATCCTCGAGGGCGCGATCCGCAGCACCGCCCAGGACGACGGCTGGTCGCTGCTCGGCATGATCGGCTCCTACCTGGGCAAGGCGCACGCGTCGTTCGACCCGCGCCACTACGGCTACAGCCGGCTCATCCAGCTCGCCAAGGACCAGGACTACCTCGAGGTCGACCACCAGGAGGGCAGCCAGCCCCGGGTCCGGCTGCGTCCGCAGCGAACCTCCAAGAAGTCGGCGGCGAAGAAGACCGCCGCCAAGAAGGGCTGACTCAGCGGTCCAGCAGCGCGCGGTACTTCTCGCGGTCGGCGTTCATCTGCCAGCCCGGGTCGTCCGCCGGCGGCGCCCAGGCGTCGTCCAGCTTGCCCTGCTTGAGCTCCTCGATGGTCTCGCGCAGCCAGGCGAGCTCGGCGACGGCGAGGTCCAGCCACAGCAGGACGCTGCGGCGCGCGTGCGGCGGCATGTCGCTGAGCACACCACCGGGCTTGCCCGCGGACAGCTCGGCGACGGTCCGCTCGAGCTCCACCCGGCGCGTGGTCAGGCACCGCACGACCCGGCGGTCGTCGAGCAGCGGCAGCATCGAGAACGCGACGTGGAAGGCGCTCGTCTCGTAGAGGTTCACGGTCTCCAGTGCCTCGACGAGCATCCGGTCCAGCTCCGCACGGCCACTGTCGGTCAGCTCGTAGACGGCGACCTCACGACCGGCGTCCACGAGGTCGTGCCGACGCAGGTGTCCCTGCGCGGTCAGGCTGCTCAGCCCGTGGTAGATCGACCCCGGGTTGGTGTGCGCCCACCGGTCGACCTGCCACGACAGCAGCTCGCGGCGGATCTGGTAGCCGTTGACCGGTTCGAACAGCGCGACCGCACCCAGCAGCAGCATGCGGGTCTCCTGGCCGGCCATGCCGTGAGTGTAGAGACAGCGCCCGGGCCGTAGGTTGGTCCCATGGCCAGCGCACAGCCCTTCGGGATCGACTTCGGCGGCACCGGCATCAAGGGCGCACCCGTCGACCTCGAGACCGGCGACTTCGCCGCGGAGCGCGAGCGGGTCCGCACCCCCGAGAAGTCCTCGCCCGAGGCGATCGCGGAGATCTTCGTCGAGCTGCTCGACAAGTTCCCGGACTGCACCGGCGCCGTCGGCGTGACCGTGCCCGGCGTCGTACGCCACGGCGTTGTGCACTCCGCCGCCAACATCGACAAGTCGTGGGTCGGGACCGACGCCGACAAGCTCTTCACCGACGCCACCGGCCGCGACGTGCACGTCGTCAACGACGCGGACGCCGCCGGCCTCGCCGAGGTGCGGTACGGCGCGGCGCGCGGCCGCTCCGGCCTCGTCATCGTGACCACGCTCGGCACCGGGATCGGCTCGGCCCTCGTCAACGACGGCATCCTGGTCCCCAACTCCGAGCTCGGCCACCTCGAGATCGACGGCCACGACGCCGAGTCGCGCGCGGCCAACAGCGCCCGCACCCGCGAGGACCTGTCCTGGGAGCACTGGGCCAAGCGGCTCACGAAGTACTACCGGACCCTCGAGATGCTCTTCTCCCCCGACCTCTTCGTGGTCGGCGGCGGCGTGAGCAAGGAATCGGACGAGTTCCTGCCGCTCCTCGACATCAGCACCGAGATCATCCCCGCGCAGCTGCGCAACAAGGCCGGCGTCGTCGGTGCCGCGCTCTACGCCTCCGAGGGCGGCGGCTGAGTCTCGAGCTGCTGGAGCGCGGCGATCGCGCCGCGCAGGTAGCGCTCGACGACGGCTCGCTCCTCGTCGCTGAACGAGGCGTCCAGGCGGTCGAGCGCGACGAACATCGGCAGCAGGTGCGCCAGCATCTCCTCGCGACCCGAGTCCGTGACCTGGACCTGGGTACGCCGCCGGTCCTGCTCGTGCGCCTCGCGCTCCACGTGCCCGCGCTGGACCAGGCGGTCGACCAGTCCGGTCGAGGCCGCCGTGCTGACGTCGAGGATCCGGGCGAGCTCGGCGGGCCCGAGCGGGGCGCGCATGAGGTGCTCCATCGCCACCAGGTGGCTCTCGGACAGCCCGGCGCGCCGGGCGATCACGTGGCGCAGTCGGCGTCCGGTCTCGATCAGCTCGCGCAGGGCGAGCAGGCTGCCGGTCTGCTGCCACCCCTCCGTGAACGAGCTCGCAGGACCCGCCATTTTGCCTCACTTGATTAGTTGCTAAGTTAGTTAGCGATTGTACGGCGACCCGCCACGCCTGACCAGGAGGCTCTCATGCACGCCACGACGATCATCGCCGGTCGCCGTACCGCCTGGGCCTTCGCCCTGGTCCCCATCCTGCTCGCCCTCGCCGTCATCGGGGGCGTCGGCGAGGCCCAGCACGATGCCGACTCGCGCGACCTGCTGCCGGACCACGCCGACAGCACCACCGCAGCGTGGCTGACCGACGAGCTGCCGCAGGAGACCACCGAGGCCGCGATCGTGCTCTGGACGGCGGACTCCGGGCAGCTGAGCGACAGCGCACTCGCCGCGATCAAGCCGCAGGCGGAGGGCCCGTTCGTGCCGGCGGAGGACGGCACCGCCGCGTTCACGGTCGTCCCCGTGCCGGCGGGCAACGCCGACACCGTCGGCGAGCGGGTCGAGGAGCTCCGCGACCGGCTGCGCGCCGATGCCCCCGACGGCGTGACCGTGCAGGTGACCGGACCCGCGGGTGTCCACGCCGACCTGGGCAAGGTCTTCGACGGTGCCGACCTGCGCCTGCTGCTCGCCACCATGCTGATCGTGGCGGTGCTGCTCGTGGTGACCTACCGCAGCCCGGTCCTCTGGCTGGTCCCGCTCGTGGTCGTCGGGCTCGCCGACCGGGTCGCGGTCGTGGCGGCCACCCACACGCTGGACGCCGCCGGCCTGCCCTGGGACGGCACCACGACGGGCGTGCTCTCCGTGCTGGTCTTCGGCGCGGGCACCGACTACGCCCTGCTGCTGATCTCCCGCTACCGCGACGAGCTGCGCGTCACCGCGTCCCGGCACGAGGCGATGGCGCACGCGCTGCGCCGTACGTCGGAGGCGGTGCTGGGCAGCGCGACGACCGTGTTCCTCGCGGTCCTCACGCTGCTGCTCTCGCTCACCCCGGCCACTCGCGGCCTCGGGCTCGCCTGTGCCGTCGGTGTCGTCGTCGCCGCGGCGTTCGCGCTGGTGGTGCTGCCGGCGACGCTGGTCCTGTGCGGTCGCTGGGTCTTCTGGCCGATGGTGCCGCGGCACGGCGACACCTCCCAGGCCGACCGGGACGGCGTCTTCCACCGGGTCGGTCGGCTGGTCGCACGCCGGCCCGGGGCGGTCGTGACCGGCACGCTGGTGCTGCTCGCGGTGCTGGCGAGCGGCCTGGTCGGGATGCGCTTCGGGCTCGACGAGGCCGACCAGCTGCTCGACCGGCCCGAGGCCGTCACCGCGGCCGACCGGCTCGCGGAGTCGTTCCCGGCGGGCACCGTCGAGCCGACGCAGGTGCTGACGCGGGCCGACGGCGACCAGGTGCTCGCCGCGGTCGAGGGGACCGAGGGCGTCGAGTCCGCACGGGTGAGCGCCGAGGGTGGGGGTCTCACCCAGATCGAGGCGGTCCTCGCGGCGGACCCGGGATCGGCGGCCGCCCGGGCGACGGTCGGCGACCTCCGCGACGCGCTCGACGGCGTACCCGACACCTACGTCGGCGGCAACGAGGCGGAGGCGGTCGACGGTCGGGCCGCCGCGGCGCGCGACCTGCGACTGATCGTCCCGCTCATCCTCGTGATGGTGCTGCTCGGCCTCGCCGCGCTGCTGCGCTCGCTGCTGGGGCCGGTGCTGCTCGTGCTCTCGGTGGTCGCGACGTACGTCGCCGCGCTCGGCGCCTCGTGGTGGATCTTCTCCACGGTCTTCGACTTCGCGGCCGTCGACCTGAAGATCCCGCTCTTCGCGTTCCTCTTCCTGGTCGCGCTGGGCGTCGACTACAACATCTTCCTGGTCACCCGAGCCCGGGAGGAGGCCGCCGAGCACGGCTCCCGCGAGGGCATGCTGCGCGCCCTCGCCGTCACCGGCGGCGTCATCACCAGCGCCGGCATCCTGCTGGCGGCGGTGTTCGCCGTGCTCGGCGTGCTGCCCCTGGTCGCCCTCGCCCAGCTCGGCACGATCATCTGCGTCGGCGTCCTGCTCGACACGCTCGTCGTGCGCACCATGCTGGTGCCGGCGATCGCCGTGCTCCTGGGCGACCGGTTCTGGTGGCCGCGCCGGGTGTGACGTGCGTGGTTGGCCTTCGCAGTTGTCGCTGGTCGCTGGTCCGGCGTGTCGTGCGGGTTTCACCGGCTGGCCGCCAAAACCCGCAGACCTGTCGACCGAAACCTGCACGACCCGCCGGTCCCGGTCCGCGCGCCGCGCGGGGTTCGGCTGACAGGCCAGGTCACGCCGCCCAGAGCTGCCCGGCCAACGTCGCGCGGATCCGGGCAGCCGTACGCTCGGGCTCGAACAGGTCCGCCCAGGTGATTCGGATGCAGCGCCAGCCCGTGATCCCGCAGATCCGCTCCTCTCGGCGCTTCTCACGCAGCACCGCGTCGACAACCGACTCTCCCGGCCGTCGGTGGCGCAGATACTTCTCCTTGCCGTCGAACTCGAGGAACACCCGAGCTCGGGCCAGGCGAAGTCGACGCGGCCGGCGAGTCGGCCGCTGGCGTCGAACACCTCGACCTGGAGCTGCGGCTTCGGCAGGTGCTGGCGCCAGAACAGGTGCAGGCTCCGCGACTCACCGGCCGACTCGCAGCGACCGTCGGCCAGTCCGAGCACGATCGGTGTCGTCGCGGTGTAGGGGTCGTGCTCCAGCCCAGCAGCCCGCCGTTCGAGCAGCTCGAGCGTCGTCTCCTCGGCGTGCAGGAGGCCGTTGATGGTGACGAGTGCGTGGGGTACGTCGGCGATCGCGATCATGTCGAGGGCGGTGCGCGTTCCGGACGTGACGGGGATGCCGTCCCGGACGGTCAGGTCCTCGGCGAGCAGGTGGCCACGGTGCTGGACCTTGCCACCGGCACGGCGGCTCGCCTTGTGGTCCAACCTCGCCAGGTGCACCTCCGGCCCCATGTCCCAGACGGGCGCGCCGAGCACGTCGGCCGCACTCGGTCCCGCCAGCGCGACCCGGGAGCGTGCGCAACGCAGGGTGGCGAGCGCGACGAGCTTCCGTCGGTCGACGTCGTCGAGCCCACGCCAGTGCCCGCCCTCGGTGTAGGCACCGTGCCGTAGGCGGTGGAGCGCTCCGGCCCGCGTCATCCGGGCGATGGCGCGGTCGTCGTACCCACCCGCGAGCAGCTCGCGCGTCAGCAGGACGTGGTCGTTGGTCAGGTCGATGGACGTCAGCGAGATCAAGGTCATGCAGATCCGTGGCCCCGCACGCGAAGGATCACCCAATGACATCCGAGCGCTGTGGACAGGGGCGTCGACTCACAGGCGTACGCCGGAAACCGGCCTGCGGCGGTCAGCACCCGTCAGCCGAAACCCGCACGACGCGCCGGCGCTTGTCGGCGAGTCGCGCGGGTTCTGGCGGTCAGCCGGTGAAACCCGCAGACACGCCCCTACGCGTCGACGCCACGCACCGCCGCCGCGACCGCCTTGGGTACGTCGGGGTGGAAGACGCTCGGGATGATGAAGTTCGGGTTGAGCTCGTCGTCCTTGACGACGTGGGCGATCGCGTCGGCGGCGCGCAGCAGCATGTCGATGGTGACCTGGGAGGCGCGGGCGTCGAGCAGGCCCCGGAAGACGCCGGGGAAGGCCAGCACGTTGTTGATCTGGTTGGAGTAGTCCGAGCGCCCGCTCGCCACGACGGCGGCGTACTTGTCGGCCTCGGCCGGGTCGACCTCGGGGTCCGGGTTGGCGAGCGCGAAGACCACCGCGTCCGGCGCCATCTCCTGGATCCACTCGGGCTTCAGCACCCCGGGGGCGCTGACGCCGATGAAGACGTCGGCGCCGGCGAGCACGGTGTGCAGGTCGCCGGTGACCCGGCGCGGGTTGGTGACCGCGGCGAGCTGGGTGTGCATCGGCGACAACGAGTCGTCGTCGGACGAGAGGGCGCCCGACCGGTCGACGACCACGACGTCGGTCACCCCCGCCGCGAGCAGCAGGGTGACGATGGCGGTGCCGGCGGCGCCGCCGCCCGAGACCACGACCCGGACCGAGTCGAGCGACTTCTTCACCACGCGCAGCGCGTTGGTGAGGGCCGCGAGCACGACGATCGCCGTCCCGTGCTGGTCGTCGTGGAAGACCGGGATGTCGAGGCTCTCGCGCAGCCGAGCCTCGATCTCGAAGCACCGCGGCGCGGCGATGTCCTCGAGGTTGATGCCGCCGAAGCCGGGCGCGATCAGCTCGACCGCGCGCACGATCTCGTCGGTGTCCTGGGTGTCCAGGCAGATCGGCCAGGCGTCGATGTTGGCGAACCGCTTGAACAGCGCGGCCTTGCCCTCCATCACCGGCATCGCCGCGCCCGGACCGATGTTGCCGAGGCCGAGCACGGCGGAGCCGTCGGTGACCACGGCGACGGTGTTGCCCTTCGTCGTCAGCCGCCACACGTCCTCGGGGTGCTCGGCGATCGCCATGCTGACCCGCCCGACGCCGGGCGTGTAGGCCATCGACAGGTCGTCGCGGTTGCGCAGCGGGACCTTCGAGGTGACCTCGATCTTGCCGCCGAGGTGGAGAAGGAAGGTCCGGTCGCTGGTCTTGTAGACCTTCACGTCGTCCAGGGCGTCGACGGCCGCCTCCACCAGCGTCGCGTGGTCGGCGTCGCTCGCCGAGCAGGTCACGTCGACGACGAGCCGCTCGTGGCTGGACTCCGCCACGTCGATGGCGGTGACGATGCCACCGGCCTGGGCGATGGCCGTCGCGACCGCCCCGACGATCCCGTGGTCCGGCGCCGTGTGCAGGCGCATGGTGATCGAGTACGACGAGGTGGTGGCGGCCATGCCCCGACCCTCCCCCCGGCCCGCGGTTACCGGCAAGTCGCGACCGCCATACCTGCCATCACGCCGGGTCGCGGTGTGACGACCGCCACAAGTTTGCACTTCTGGATTTAAAGTGCAAGAATGCACTTCATGACCGAGAGTGCAACGAGCCTGCGTGAGCAGAAGAGGTGGGAGACCAGCCAGCGGATCACCCTCTGCGCCCAGGTGCTCACCGACGAGCACGGGCTCGACGGCTTCACCCTGGAGGAGCTGGCCGAGGCCGCCGAGGTCTCGCGCCGCACCCTCTTCAACTACTTCCCGAGCAAGCTCGACGCCGTTCTCGGCGAGCACCCCGAGATCAAGCCCGAGACCCTGGCGACGTTCATCGCCGGCGGACCGCACGGCGACCTGATCGAGGACCTCGCCGAGCTCGCCCGCGAGGCGCTCGCCGCGAAGGAGGCCGACCGCGGGTCGTTCGCCCGGGTCCGCCGCATCATGTCCGCCAACCCCCGCCTGCTCGCCGCCGCGCACGAGCGCTTCGAGCTGATCACCGAGGAGTTCACCCAGCTCCTGCTCGAGCGCGAGGGACCCGAGTTCGGGGCGACCCGCTCCCGCCTGCTGCTCCGCCTGCTGCTGGCCCTCTTCGACTCCGCTCTCTTCGAGCTGCTCGACGAGGACCAGCCCCGCACGCTCGCCGAGATCTTCGACAGCCTGCTCGCCTCCGCGCGCGAGCTCTTCGCCTGACCTTCCACCCACCCACCCACAGGAAGCCCACACCCATGGCCACCCTGCTCCACCGACTCGGCAAGACCGCCTACCGGCGCTGGCCGTTCTTCATCGCCGGCTGGCTGGTGCTGCTCATCGCAGTCATCACCGTCGCCGCCGGCTTCTCCAAGCCCATGAGCGACGCGTTCACCATCCCGGGCATCCCGTCCGAGAAGGCCGCCGACCTCCAGTCCGAGCTCTTCCCGGGCTCCGCCGACGCCCTCGACGAGGCCTCGGTCACCGTCGTCGTCGCCGCACCGAAGGGTCACACGCTCGACGAGCCGACGTACACGAAGGCCGTCGACACCCTGGTCACCGATCTCAGCGACCTGCCGCAGATGGCGGCCGACGCCCCCATCGCGAACCCGGTCGAGGCCGCCTCGACCCAGACGCAGCAGATCCTCGACGCCGCGGAGCAGAGCGGTACGCCGCCGTCCGAGGCGCGCGCCAACGCACAGGCCCTCTCCCCGCTGTCGAAGGACGGCCGGGTCGGCACCATCAGCTTCACCTTCGACGTCGACAGCGTCGCCGACGTCGAGCCCGCGACCATCGACGCCCTCACCGACGTCATGGACCAGGCCCGCGACGCCGGCCTGACGGTCGAGGCCAACGGCTCCGGCTCGCAGACCCAGGAGATGGGCGGCGGCGCCTCCGAGCTCATCGGCATCGCGATCGCGCTCGTCGTCCTGCTGCTCACCTTCGGCTCGTTCGTGGCCGCCGGGCTCCCGATCCTCAGCGCCGTCTTCGGCCTCGGGGTGGGTCTCACCGGCATCACGGCCCTGACCGCCTTCATGGACGTCAGCTCCAGCACCACGATCCTCGCGACGATGATCGGCCTCGCGGTCGGCATCGACTACACGCTCTTCATCCTGGCCCGCTACCGCACCGAACTGCACCACACCGACGACCGCGAGGAAGCGGTCGGCATCGCCGTGGGTACGGCGGGCTCGGCGGTCGTGTTCGCCGGCCTGACCGTGCTGATCGCGCTGTCGGCGCTCTCCGTCGTCGGCATCCCGTTCCTCACCGCCATGGGCCTCGCGGCTGCGGCGACGGTGCTCATCGCCGTCCTGGTCGCCCTGACCCTGCTCCCGGCCATCCTCGGCATGCTCAAGTCGAAGGCCTTCGGCGGCAGCGTCCGTCGCTACCAGCCGAAGCGCGACGAGGACGGCCGGATCCTCAACAACGGCGTGCGGTGGGCCCGCTTCGTCGGCAAGCGGCCGGTCGCGCTCGCGCTGCTGGTCGTCGTCGGCCTCGGCGCGCTCGCCATCCCGCTCAAGGACCTGCACCTCGCGTTCCCGACCGACAGCACCGCGTCGACCGACACCACGCAGCGCAAGGCCTCCGACCTGATGTCCGACGCGTTCGGCTCCGGAAGCCTCGGCCCGCTGCTCGCGGTCGTCGACGGCCGGGACATCGCGGACGACGACGCCCGCGGCGAGGCCTTCCAGGACGTCGCCGACTGGGCGAGCAGCCAGGACGACGTCGCCAACGCCCAGGTGGTCGCCACCAACGCCGTCCGCGACGCGGACGGCAAGGTGACCACGCCGGCCACCGGTGCGCTCGTGCAGATCACGCCGTCCTCTGGTCCGGACGACACCGCGACGGAGGGCCTGCTGAAGGACCTCCGGGACGGCCAGTCCACGATCCAGCAGCAGACCGGCACCGACATCGGGATCACGGGTCAGACCGCGATCCAGACCGACGTGTCCGAGCGGCTCAGCGACGCGCTGCCGATCTACCTGGCCATCGTGATCGGGCTGGCGTTCATCCTGCTGATGATCGTGTTCCGCTCGATCCTGGTGCCGCTGACGGCGACCGTCGGGTTCCTGTTCAGCGTGCTCGCCACGCTGGGCGCGACGGTGCTGATCTTCCAGGAGGGCACCTTCGGCCTGATGGAGGGCCAGCCGATCGTGAGCTTCATGCCGATCTTCCTGATCGGCGTGGTCTTCGGGCTGGCCATGGACTACCAGGTCTTCCTGGTCTCGCGGATGCGCGAGGCGCACGTGCACGGCATGTCGACCCGTGAGGCGGTCGTCGACGGGTTCCGCAACAGCGCCCGCGTCGTCACCGCGGCGGCGACGATCATGACCGCCGTGTTCGCGGCGTTCATGCTCCAGGACGACGCGATCGCCAAGTCGATGGGCTTCGCCCTGGCGGCGGCCGTGGTCTTCGACGCCTTCATCGTCCGGATGGTGCTGATCCCGGCGCTGCTCTACCTCCTCGGCGAGAAGGCCTGGTGGCTGCCGACCTGGCTCGACCGGATCCTGCCGAACGTCGACGTCGAGGGCGAGAAGCTCCAGCGTGCGCACCTGATCGGTCGCCCGCTCGAGGAGGACATGGCAGAGCTCGACGACGAGGAGTCGGTGCGGGTCTGACCCCACCTGCGCGGGGGCGAACCGGTCCGGTCGACATGACCAGACCAGTTCGCCCCCGAAGTCGTTGAAAACTGCACACGAACCCGCCGGAACCAGCACACTGGGCAGGCTGGGCCGAGTTCGGGCATAGGGGGGCTCCAGCGAGTTTCACCGTTCGGGCGGTGCTGAGCAGGGGGGGCCTGCCCACATGCACGGTGTTCTGGCGCGCGCGCGTCGACGTCCGTCTCTCATCCACGTCGTCGTCCTGAGCCTGGTCGGCAGCACGCTCGCGCTCGGCGCGACCCTGGCCGTCTCGGCCCCGGCCTCGGCCGCGCCGCCGGTCTCGACGCCGGCCGTGCAGCTCACCGGCGGTCCCGCGGCCTCCGTGCTCTACGGGCGCGACGTCCCGGTCTCCCTCACGGCGTCGCTGCCGGCCGGGGAGCCGAAGGGCTACAACCTCGCCTACCGCTTCGCCCTCCCCGCGGGCACGTCGTACGTCGGCGGCTCGGCCGGCACCGAGGCCGGTGAGCCGACGGTCATCGCGAACGCCCCGACCACCGGCCGGACCACCCTGATCTGGCCGAACACCTACGACCTGGTGGCCAACGCGAGCCACACGCTGGCCTTCGAGATCCACTACAACGACACCGGCTCGGCCGGTACCCCGCGCTACGACGTCGGCGACCCCCTGCCGATCGACATGGGCGTCTACCTCTCGACCGACCCCCGCGACGAGGCCGACTTCTCCGCCCTCGGGATCCCGCAGCCCGGCACCGACAGCTACTCCGGCTTTGCCGAGAAGTCGACGAGCACGCAGCTGACCGCGATCGACATCGAGAAGTCCGAGCCGCACCCCGAGGGCGAGATCCCGCGCGGCGTCCACGACCACCAGACCGTCTACACCCTCACGCTCACCAACAACGACGTGAACCCGACCACCGGCGTCACCGTCGACGACTACCTGCCCGCCGGCCTGGAGTTCCTGGGCTGCGCAGGCACCAACGACCACAGCGCCGCCGAGGAGTACGCCGGCTCAGGCCCGATCGTCGTCACGCAGCCGACCACGGACTGCGTCGACCCGGTGCTCGTCGAGACCGTCCAGACCGACCCCGACGGCTCGGGCCCGCTCACGACCGGCGTCTACACGCACGTGCGTTGGACCCACCCGGGCACCTTCGCGGCCGGCGAGGTCAAGAGGATCCGGTACGCCGCGGCGATCCCGATCCGTGAGAACACCCTGACCTGGCCCGGCGCCACGCCCGCCACGACCGGTGCCCAGACCGCGAACCTGGACAACAACTCCGGACCGGAGACGTACGACGAGCAGCCCCTGCTCAACGGCGCCATCGCCGCCGGCAGCTACCAGTCCCCCGCGACCGGCCCGAAGGCCGTCACCGACGAGGGCACGCTGCTGCGCACGGCCGAGGACATCGCGATCCAGAAGTCCAACGACAACGGCGGCCTCCAGCAGGGCGACCTGACCAGGTGGACCGTGGACCTGCAGGTCTCGGAGTACCGCTACGTGGACCACGTCGTCATCCGCGACACCGTGCCCAACGGCCTGTGCCCGCTCGGGACGACGAACCTGACGACGGGCAACAGCGCGAGCGACGCGGAGTGCGCCCCGACGGCGGGCAAGCTGCCGAGCCAGCCGTACACGTCGGTCGACGAGCAGTCGAACGGCACCTTCGCGATCGTCTGGGACGAGTCGACCTTCCCCGCCCTGGCGCACCTCGCGCCGAGCGCCACCCGGCAGCTGACCTTCTGGACGCGCACCCGCGCCAGCTACCAGTCCGCCTTCGCCGACAGCACCCCGGTGCTCTCCAAGGACGCCGTCGCCAACAACATCGCGACCGAGGGCGTCGACTGGGTCCGCTGCGCCCCGGCCGACCCGAGCTGTGCCGGCACCGGGGCCAAGATCGACCACGACGAGACCGACGGCGAGCTCGACTTCGACGTCTCCCAGTCGGGCAAGGCCGCTGAGGGCCCGTCGATCCTCAAGCAGGTCGCGGCGACGTACCCCGCCAGCGGGAGCTGCAACGACCTCGCGGCCGCCGACTACGGCAAGACCGTCCCGGTCTACGGCCCCGGCGACCTCGTCTGCTGGAAGCTCCGGCTGGTCTTCCCGACCCACCTCGACACCTACAGCCAGGACGTCTTCGACGTGCTGCCCCACTCGCTCAGCTACGTGCCGGGCACGTGGGCCGCGACGGCCAACAACGACGTCCCGCTCGGCGCGTTCGACGACACGGCCGACGACACGGACGGCCGGCTGAGCTGGAAGATCGGCGCCGGTGACACCGACGTCGACACCGGCGGTCAGGTCTTCGAGGTCACCTTCAAGTCCATCGTGGGCTCCCCGCTCGGCCACCACTCCGGCGACGTCGAGGGCAACCTGCAGAAGTTCTCGTACCAGAACACCGCCGGCAAGGCCTTCACGCTCCGCGACAAGGTCGACTTCGCCCTCAAGCTCCCCGAGCTCGGCGTCACCAAGGCCGCCGACGACGACGAGGTCGAGGCCGGGCAGGCCGTCCACTACACGCTCGGGGTCGCGAACTCCGGCACGGCGCCCGCCGACGACGCCCGGGTCTGGGACGTGCTGCCCTCCGGCATCACCTGCGCGGACGTCGGCAGCATCAGCGACGGCGGCACCTGCGCCACCGGTCGGATCACGTGGTCCGGGATCGACGTCGCGGCCGCCGCGACGAAGAACCTGACCTACACCCTGACCGTCCCGTCCGACGTCAGCCCGGGCGTGACCTACACGAACAACGTCGGCGTCGTCGAGTGGCGCTACGTCGGCAACGGCGGGACGTCGTACCAGCTGGTCCCGGCGAACACGACCGTCAAGGACCCCTCGCTCCCGGCCCCCAACATGCCGGCGGCCGAGGCGACGGAGTCGATCCACACCCGCGACGCGGCCATGCTGAAGTCTCGGACCACCTCGGTGACCGAGTCCGGCAACACCGCGGCGCAGGCGACCATCGGGGAGGTCGTGACCTACACCGTCACGACGACGATCCCGAAGAACACGACGGTGTACGGCGCCACGGTGTCTGACCCGCTGGGTAGCAAGCAGACCCTGGTGCCGGGCAGCCTGTGCGTCAACGGCTGCACGCTCGACGGCGCACCGTTCGTGCCGACGGAGTCGCCGGCGAACACCGTGCGCGCCACCCTGCCGTCGACGTACGCCGCGCCGGTCGCCACTGACGGCGTCCTCGTGCTGACCTTCCAGGCCACGGTGCTCGACGTCGCGGCCAACTACCGCGGCCAGTCGCTGGGCAACACCGCGACGCTGACGTACACCGACCAGGACGGTAGCGCGCACACCCGGTCCGGCTCGGTCGGCACGACGATCACCGAGCCGTCCATCACGGCCAGCAAGACCAACGGCGGCTCGACCGTCGTCTCCCCCGGTGAGACCAAGGCGTTCACGGTCTCGGTGAGCAACTCGAGCGCGGCCAACGTCTCCACCGCGCACGACCTGGTCGTCGTCGACACCGTCCCTGCGGGCACCGAGCCGGTGACCCTCAACGACGGCGGCGTCTGGAACGCCTCCGCGCGCACGATCACCTGGACCCTCGCCACTCTGGCCCCCGGGGCGACGAAGTCCTTCACCTACACGGTGCAGGTCGAGAGCCCGGCGGTCGGAGGAACGCCGTACACGAACACCGTGCTCGCGACGTCGACGAGCCTCCCGACCGCCCCGGGCGTGCGGTCCCCGTCGTCCACGGCCCCCACCGCCGGCGACTACGACGCGACCGCGCAGCGGACGCTGACGGTGGTCCTGCCCGGCGTCACCAAGAGCGTCGACAAGGCCACGGCGACCGTCGGCAGCGCCCTCACCTGGACCGTCGGGGTGACCGTCCCGCCGAACGTCCGCTACTGGGACACGACCGTCGTCGACACCATCCCGGACGGCCTCGTCTTCGACGGGTACGGCGCCATCACGTGCACCGCCGGCTGCCCCGGCACCGACCCGGCCGTCAGCACCTTCCCGGTGACGACGAGCGGCACCAGCCAGCAGGCCGCCTGGTTCCTGGGCGACCTCGCCCCGGCGCCGCAGCAGCGGACCTACACGCTGGTGCTGAAGGGCCACGTGCTCGCGACCAAGCGCGGCGGCGGCGCCGTCACCGCGCCGGTCTCCTACACCAACCAGGCACGGGTGCGCACCAACCGCACCGACACCCTCCCGGCCGCCCCGGCGACCGTTGCGACGTCGTACTCCGACACCGCCGGCCCGGCGAGCGCGACCACTGCGGTGCGGGAGCCGGCCCTGACCATCGCGAAGTCGGCCGACAAGGGCCCGTACGTCGAGGGCGGCGACGCCGTCACCTACACGGTGAAGGTGACCAACACCGGCGCCTGGCCGGCGTACGACGTGACCGTCACCGACCAGCCCGACAGCGAGCTGACCGACGTGGTCCTGGCGACCGGCGCAGCCCAGAGCACCGACGGCTGGACCGCCGGCGACCCGGACCTGGCCTGGTTCGTCCCGGGCCCGATCGCGGCCGGCGCGAGCGTCACCTTCACGTACACGGCGAAGGTGAAGCCGGCGACCGCGCTCACCGGCGGCGACCAGGTCAAGAACACCGCCGCGGTCCCGACCTACTGGGGGGCGTCGAGCACGGAGCGCACGGCGGACGCCGGCAACCCGTGGCGGCAGTACACCGGTCCGCAGTCGACCGTCACCCTGACGTTCGCGAAGCCGGACCTGTCGATCGTCAAGACGCCCGACAACGGCGCCGCGACGGCCGGCGAGGACGCGACGTTCACGATCAAGGTCACCAACACGGACGCGCACGCGACCGCGCACGGCGTCGTGCTGCACGACGTCCTGCCCGCCGGGCTCACCTACGTCAGCAGCTCGCCCGGCGGGACGGCGTCGGGCTCGACGATCGACTGGACGCTCGGCAACCTGGCGCCCGGCGGCTCGACGACCATCACCGTCGTCGTGCACGTCGGCTCCGGCGTCGCGACCGGCACGACGCTGACCAACACGGCGTCCACGCACGCCGACGAGGTGCCGACCGACAAGACCGACACCGGCTCGCTGGTGGTCGGGACCAAGACGGACCTGACGGTCACCAAGACGGCGTCGAAGAGCACGGTCGTGGCCGGCGAGGAGCTCACCTACACGCTGACCACCACCAACGTGGGGCCCTCCGACGCGCTCGCCTCGACCCTGACGGACACGCTGCCGTCGTACCTGCACCTGGTCTCGCTCGACGACCCGACGCGGTGCACCACGGCCGGCCAGACGATCACCTGCTCCTACGGGACGCTCAACCCCGGCGACACCCGCACGGTGCACGTGACCGTCCAGGTCGACCCGGCCCGGACGAGCCCGGCGACCAACGCCGCCGACGTCACCACGACGACCCCGGACACGCAGCCGAGCAACAACCATGCGCAGGTGACCGTCCCGGTCACCTCGGTCGCGGACCTGTCGATCGTCAAGACGGTGAACGGGACGGACTTCGAGGGCGGCGACACCGTCACCTACACCCTCGTCGTGCGCAACGACGGACCCTCGACGGCCCAGAGCGCCACCGTCACCGACCCGCTCCCGAGCGGGGTCACGTTCGTGTCGGTGAGCCCGGCGGCCTGCGCGCAGGCGTCCGGGACCGTCACGTGCGCGTTCGGCTCGCTGGCTCCCGGCGCCGTGCGCACGGTGACGATCACGACCAAGGCCAAGGGCACCCCGGCGGTCCCGGCCACCGACACCCACGACCACCAGCTCGACGTGTCCAAGGTCGAGCAGTACGTCTCGCTGCGGCCCGGCGAGACCCGGACCCAGGACCTCAGCTGCGCCGGAGGTGCCACCATGACCGACGGCGCCGTCGAGGTCATGAGCGTCGACCAGGGCACCGGCACCAAGGCGGACGTCGTCGTCGGCCAGGCCCGGTCCACGGCGCTCCCGACGTACCACTTCGTCGTCAGCAACACGACCACCGGACAGGCGCAGGTGAAGCTCTTCGGCACCTGCGTCGCGGCGCAGACGACCGTGGTCGACGGGCACGCGCACCCGATCACCGTGGGCTCGCTCCAGACGGTCGCGACCGGCACCCTCGCGGTCGGCCGCCACGACGTCACGATCCCCGTCGCGGCCGGCGCTCGCGGCGTCGCGCCCGGCGTCGAGGTCACCAGCGGCGCGGCCCGCCTGGTCGCGTCGGAGCCGGTGTCGGGCGGCTGGAGGTTCACGCTCGACGTGACGAGCCCGGCCGAGGCGACCCTCTCCCTCCGCGGCCTGCAGACCCGGACCGCGGCCGGCGGCTCGCCCGCGCACCAGCACGACCTGACGTTCCAGCACGTCGTCCGCGTGGTGTCGGTGCCCGACGGCGAGAGCGTGCAGCGGGTGTCGTGCGCGGACGGCTACAAGGGCATCGTCGCGACGTACGACGTGCCGGTCGGCGTCCTGGTGCTCGGGCACGAGCCCCAGCCGATCAACCGGGACTTCCGGCTGCTCAACACCACCGGGCACTCCGTCGACGTGACGCTCGACCTCGAGTGCCTCGCGATCCGGACCGGCCCCGCGCTCTCCGACTCGCTGACGCTCACCAACACGGCGACCGTCGCGTCGAGCACCTTCGACCCCGACCTGGCGGACAACTCCGACACCGTCACCGCGGGCCTCACGGTGGCCACCGGGACGGCCGGGGTCGCGGCGCACGCCTCGCCGATGGCCTCGACGCTGTCGGTCGGCAGCAAGGGCAGGGCGGCGACGGTGACCCTCCGGTGCTCGGCCACGGCCGACGTCTGCACCGGCACGCTGCGGCTGACGGCCAAGGTCGCCAAGCCCGGCCACCGCGCACACCGGGTCGTGATCGGCACCCGGACCTACCGGCTCCACTCCGGTGCCCGGGTGACGGTCGACATCTTGGTCAAGCACCGCTACCACCGCGCCATCCGGCACGGCTGGGTGCGGGGCTACCGCCTCAGGTAGCCCTCGGACGCACGCTCGCGACCGCCGTCAGGTGGCGAGCGTGCGCTCCAGGTCGCCCGCGATCTTCTCGGGCTTGGTGGTCGGCGCGTAGCGCGCGATGACGCGGCCGTCGCGACCGACCAGGAACTTGGTGAAGTTCCACTTCACCTTGTCGCTCCCCAGCAGGCCCCGCTTCTCCGACCGCAGCCACCGGAAGAGTGGGTGCGCGTCGTCGCCGTTCACGTCGATCTTGGAGAACAGCGGGAAGGTGACCCCGAAGTTGCGCTCGCAGAAGCCCTGGATCTCGGCCTCGTCCCCCGGCTCCTGGTGACCGAACTGGTCGCACGGGAAGCCGAGCACCGAGAAGCCTCGGCCCGCGAAGTCGTCCTGGAGCTTCTGGAGGCCCTGGTACTGCGGTGTGAACCCGCACTGCGAGGCGGTGTTGACGATCAGCACCACCTCGCCGTCGTACGCCGAGAGGTCGACCTCGGCACCGTCGATGCCGGTGGCCGTGAAGTCCGCGAGTGTCGTCATGCCGGCAGCCTCCCCCCGTGGGTCTCCGCGAATCCCTGGACTGCGTGGCCTGGACCACGTTTCGGCGTCGGTCCGGGCGGACACCTTCTGGGCATGACGGTCGAGTCCGAGGTGATGGTCGCGTTGATGACGTTCGTCCTGCTCGCGCCCACGTTGATGGTCGCGGTGCTCGTGTCCGGGCTCTCCCGTCGCGGCGGCGTCGCCTCAGACGAGTCGGGCGCGCACCTGGGCGACCTGCTGGTAGCCGACGGGATTGACGTGGCCGTCCAGGAAGACCAGCACCGAACGGCCGCCTAGCTCCAGGACGACCTGCCCCGGCTCGAGGGCGCTCACCTCGCCGCGGATGAGATAGGTCTGGCCCTCGATCCGGTCCAGCGCGACACCGTCCCCGCCCCGCTCGACGTCCTCGACCGCGATCGCCCGCAGCTGCGGGCGACGGCGCCCGCCGACCTTCCAGAGCAGCAGGGCCGTCACGAGCAGCAGCGCGTCGGCGATCAGGGTCATCACCAGGATCGCGTGGTTCTCCACCTGCCCGTCCGCGACGTACGCCGACGGGTCGTCCTTCAGGACCCGCACCTGCAGCTCACCCGTCGACACGGCGCGGTCGTACGCCGCCGGCTCGAGGTCGGCCTGCCCGGTGCGCTGGTCGGGATCGACCGACTTCGGGAACGTGAAGGACACCAGGTGCTGACCGCCGACCGTGCGGTGCTCGACGACGGTCGCCTGCACGTCGACGCCGGAGCGCTGGACCCGCTGGTCGATGATGGTGCTGTGCACCAACGGCAGGTTGACCAGCACCGCCGCCACCACGAGCACCAGGATGTACCGGGTCTTCCGCTTCACGCGGCCGAGTATCCCTCCTACTGGAGGGTCGCGGTGAGGCGCATCAGGTTGTCGACGTACCGCTGGCCGCGAGTGCGCGCCCGCCACACGTCCAGGGTGAGCTCGGTCGACAGGGACCGGTAGGTGTCCTGCACCCGCTCCAGCCCGGCGACGACCTCGGCACCCGTCATCATCATCACGACCTCGTAGTTGAGGGCGAACGAGCGCATGTCCATGTTGCTCGACCCGACGACCGCGACCCGGTCATCGACCGTGAAGTGCTTGGCGTGCAGCACGTACGGCTCCGGGTAGAGCCAGATCCGTACGCCGGCGGTCAGCAGCGCCTCGTAGTAGGAGCGCTGCGCGTGGGCCACCATGAACTGGTCGGCGGTCGCGCCGACGAACAGCTCGACCTCGACGCCGCGCTGGGCCGCGGTCGTGATCGCGTAGAGCAGCGAGTCGTCCGGCACGAAGTAGGGGCTGGTCAGCGACAGCCGGCGCTCGGCCGAGTAGAGCATGCTCGTGAACAGCCGCAGGTTGTTCTCCGTCGTGAAGCCGGGACCGCTGGGGACCACCTGCACGCCGACGCCCGTGATCGCTCCCGGGCGGACCGGCTCGTCCACGGGTGGGGGCACCGCGCCCACGACCTCCCGCAGGTCCTCCCCGGTCTCGGTGAACCAGTCGGTCGCGAAGACGACGTTGAGCTCCTGCACCACCGGACCCTCGAGGCGGGCCATCAGCTCGACCCAGGCCCGGCCGAGCTTCTGGTTCTTCGGCTTGTCGTAGCAGGCCTCGATCAGGTTCTGCGAGCCGCTGAACGCGACGCGGCCGTCCACCACGAGGATCTTGCGGTGGTTGCGCAGGTCCGGTCGCCGGACCTCGCCCTTCAGCGGCCGGATCGGCAGCATCGGCGCCCACTGGATCCCGGTGCCCTCGAGCTTCCTCAGCATGTCCTTGTAGACGGGGATGCCCTTGGAGCCGATGTGGTCGAAGAGGAACCGCACCGCGACCCCGCGCTCGACGGCCCGCACCAGCTCCTCGAAGAACGGGGCGGTCACCTCGTCCCAGGCCGAGATGTAGAACTGCACGTGCACGTAGTCCTCGGCGGTCGCGACGTCGCGGGCCATCGCCTCGACGCACGCGACGTAGTCGTCGATCAGCTCGACGCTGTTGTCGAACGTCATCGGCAGCACGCCGAGCTCCCGGTTGAGACGCGCGAAGCCCTGCACCAGTGGCGCGAGCGCGGCCTGGCGCTCGGCGTCCGCGATGTCGTTGAGCGGGACCCGCGCCATGATCGCGGCGTTGACCTCCTCCTGCTGGGCGCGTCGCTTGCGGCCCACGCTGGTGCGCCCGAAGAGCAGGAACACCAGGAACCCGAAGAGCGGCACGGCGAGGATCAGCAGCAGCCACGCCATCGCGGTCTGCGGACGTCGACCGCCGGGCAGCACCAGAAGTGCGCCGAGGATGATCGCGATGTTGACGGCGACCAGGATGGCGCTGATGGCGGCGCCCGGAGAGGAGAGCGCCACGGTCATCGCTGCATCGCCCCCTCCTCGTGCCCGGCCGCAGACGCCGCCGTGTGCCTGCACCCTAGGGAGCCGCCCGGGCAGCAGCGTCACCCGAGACGGGTGAGCCGCCCCGGGTGCCGGGTGAGCACGATGGCCCGAGGGGAGCGCTCCCCGCACCAGGAGGGGTACGACGTGTCGATGTCCAGCATCTCGTCGCGACCGGCGCTGCCGCGCGGCGTGCTCGTGCTCGTCGGGTTCGCTGCCGCCGTCGTCACGATCGCCGGCCTGAAGGCCTCGGCCGACATCCTGGCGCCCGCATTCCTGGCCCTCGTGCTGACCGTGGTCGCCCACCCCCTGCGTCGCTGGCTGGACCGGTGGATGCCGTCCTGGGCCGCCTCGCTCGTCTGCATCGTCGTCGTCTACCTGCTGATCGTCGCCTTCGCCCTGGCCGTCGTCGTCTCGGTCGCCCGCTTCGCGACGCTGCTGCCGGCGTACACCGACGAGTTCCAGCAGCGGATCGACGACCTCACCGGCTGGCTGTCCGACTTCGGGGTCAAGACGGCGCAGATCGAGGACGTCTCGTCGTCCTTCGACCTCGGCCAGCTCAGCGGCTTCATCGGGTCACTGCTGTCGGAGCTGATGGGCCTGGTGTCGAACCTGTTCTTCATCCTCGCGCTCGTGCTCTTCATGACGATGGACGGCGGCTCCTTCCCGCGACAGCTCGAGCGGGCCCGGCAGGCGCGCCCGCTGGTGGTCGAGGCGATCTCGGAGTTCGCCCACGGCACCCGGCGCTACCTCCTGGTGGCGACCGTCTTCGGCCTGATCGTCGCGGTGCTCGACACCATCGCGCTCGAAATCATCGGCGTACCCGCCCCGGTGCTGTGGGGCCTGCTGGCCTTCATCACCAACTACATCCCCAACATCGGCTTCGTGATCGGCCTGATCCCGCCGGCCATCCTCGGTCTGCTCGAGGGCGGGCCGTCGATGATGATCACGGTGATCGTCGTCTACTGCGTGCTCAACGTGGTGATCCAGACGGTGATCCAGCCGAAGGTCGTCGGCGATGCTGTCGGCCTGTCCACCACGCTGTCCTTCGTCTCCCTGGTGTTCTGGACCTGGGTGATCGGCCCGCTCGGCGCCCTGCTGGCCATCCCGCTGACGCTGCTCGCCAAGGCCCTGCTGGTCGACATCGACCCGAACCTGCGCTGGCTGCGCCCCTTGATCTCGAACAAGGACGACGACGAGCTCGAGACCGGACCGCCGGCGGCCGCCGAGTCGTGACCGGGGAGCTCGACCCGGACGGGGACGCGCTGGCCCGCATCTCGCGTGGTCCGGCGGAGCGCAGCCGGGCCCTGATGTCCCGGTGGGTCGGTGAGCTGAAGCCGCATCGAGGGCAGTTGCGCAGCGACGTGGTCGCGGGCCTGCCAGGTGCCATCAGCAGCGTCCCCGACGGCATGGCGTCCAGCCTGCTCGCCGGCGTGGGGCCGGCGCACGGCCTCTATGCCTCCTTCGCTGGCCCGATCGCCGGCGGGCTGAGCTCCAGCACCCGCCTGATGGTCATCACGACCACCAGCGCGGCGGCGCTCGCTGCCGGCTCCACGCTGGCCGACGTACCGGCGACCGACCGGTCGGACGCGATGCTCTGGCTCACCCTGATGGCGGGTGGCCTGATGGTGCTGGCCGCCGTGGCCGGGCTCGCCCGCTACATCCGGTTCGTCTCGTACTCCGTGATGCTGGGCTTCCTCACCGGCGTCGCGGTGAACATGGTGCTCGGGCAGCTCTCCGACCTGCTCGGCGCCGACAACGACGGTGGCGTCGCGGTCCAGAAGGCGTGGTACGTCGTCACGCACCCGTCCGGGGTCGACCCGGCGACGACAGCGGCGGGTCTCTCCGCCCTGCTGATCCTGGTGCTACTCGCGCGCACCCGGCTGGCCGTGTTCAGCTCACTGGTCGCGCTGCTGGTGCCCACCGTCGCCGTGTGGGTGGCGGGTGTCGACGATGTCACCCTCGTGAAGGACAACGGCGAGCTGCCGCACGGTGTCCCGCTGCCCGGGATGCCGTCCCTCGACGCGTTCAGCTTCCCGCTGGTGGTCGGGGCACTCGCTGTAGCGGCGATCGTCCTGGTGCAGGGTGCCGGCGTCGCCGAGGCGATGCCCAACCCGGACGGCAGCCGCTCGTCGACCCGTCGCGACTTCACCGCACAGGGACTCGGCAACCTCGCCTCCGGCTTCTTCGGCGGCCAGGTGGTCGGCGGCTCCGTCGGCCAGTCCGCGCTCAACGTCACGGCTGGCGCCCGCTCCCGATGGGCGGCGATCCTCTCCGGCATCTGGATGCTGGCGATCCTGCTGGTGTTCTCGGGCCTGGTCGGCGAGGTCGTGATGGCCACCCTCGCCGCCGTGCTGGTGTACGCCGGCTGGGGCACGATCCACCCGCGGGAGATCTGGTCGGTGGCCCGCGCCGGCACCATCCCTGCCGTCGCGATGACCGGGACCTTCCTCGCGGTGCTCGTGCTGCCGGTCGCCGAGGCGGTCGGCGTCGGGGTGGTCGCCTCCCTCGTCATGCAGCTCAACCAGGAGTCGCTCGACCTCCGGCTGGTGCGCCTCCGCCTCGACGCCCAGGGCCGACTGGTCGAGCAGCCGCTGCCGGAGGAGCTCGGACCGTTCGACGTCGTGGTCGTCGACGTCTACGGCTCGCTGTTCTTCGCCGGCACGCGCACCCTCCAGCGCCGGCTCCCGGCACCGAGCGCCACCACGCGGGCAGCCACCGGCAGCGGGCGCAGCGGCCCCGTCGTGATCCTCCGGCTGCGCGGACGGACCACCCTGGGCGCGACGTTCCTCAAGGTCGTCGGCGACTACGCCCATCAGCTCGCCGCCGTCGGGGGTGAGCTCTACCTCTCCGGCGTCGACCGCCGGCTGGTGCGCAGGTGGGACGACGACGGCCTCAGCGAGTCACTCGGGAACGTGCGGGTCTTCGAGGCCACGCCGGTGGTCGGCGAGTCGACTCGCATCGCGGTCGAGCTGGGCCGGACGCACCGGGTATCGGCCTCAGTCCGGGATGGTGACGACCTCGACGACCCCGATGCCCAGTGAGCTCAGGAGGTTCAGCACGCCCTGGAGCTCCTCCTGATCGGTCATCTCACCGGTCAGGGTGGTCGTCGCCGGCTGGGTGCGCGCGACCAGGTGGGGGAACGCCCCGCTGAGCTCGTCGCTCAGCTCGGCATCGACGCGGATCAGCATCCTGGTCATCGTCGCCCGTCACACTCCTCGTCCTGAGTGCCTGCGCACGAGGTCCCGAATCCCTCGGCCGGGCCCGTCACCCGGCGGCCCGCCCGGCCCTACCCTCCGACGGTAGGTCGTGGCTCGACCCCCCGCCTCACCGGAAAAGGGCGAGGCGTCCCGCGGCCGGGACGGGTTCCCTGGACGGGTGACCGTCGCCGCCCCGTCCGACCCCTCCGGTTGGCGGGACCTGGTCGGGCCCTCCTTCCGCGGCTTCCGACCGTCGTGGCTGCGCGGCGACCTGGTGGCCGGCCTGACCGTGTGGGCGGTGCTGATCCCCGAGTCGCTGGCGTACGCCGGGATCGCCGGCGTGCCGGCCGTCGTCGGTCTCTACGCCACGGTTCCGGCGCTGCTCCTCTACGCCCTGGTCGGTAGCTCGCGGCACCTCGTCGTCGCGCCGATGTCGGCGACCGCGGCCCTGTCCGCGGGGGTCGTCGGCGACTTCCACGCGGACCCGGGGCAGTACCTCGCCCTGACGACGGCGCTGGCGATCGCCGTCGGGCTGGCGGCCGTCGTGGCGGGACTGTGCCGACTGGGCTTCCTGGCCTCGTTCATCTCGGAGCCGGTGCTGAAGGGCTTCATCATCGGGCTGGCGCTGACGATCATCGTCGGCCAGCTGCCGGCGCTGATCGGCGTCGAGAAGGGCGGCGGCAGCTTCTTCGAGAAGGCCTGGACGGTGCTCGGCAACGTGCCCGACCTCGACCCGCTCACCACGGCGGTCGGCGTCGGCAGCCTGGTCCTCCTGCTCGTGCTCCGGCGCTGGCTGTCGGCCGTGCCCGGCTCACTCGTGGTCGCCCTCGGCGGCATCGCGCTGGTCTGGGTCCTCGGCCTCGACGATCACGGACTCGCGATCGTCGGCACCATCGACTCGGGACTGCCCGACTTCGGACTGCCCGACGTGTCGGGCGACGACTTCCTCGACCTGCTCGCCGTGTCGGTCGGCGTGATGCTGGTCGGGTTC
Organism: Nocardioides sp. Root1257; assembly: GCF_001425175.1. Lineage (GTDB taxonomy): Bacteria > Actinomycetota > Actinomycetes > Propionibacteriales > Nocardioidaceae > Nocardioides. The sequence goes on from NZ_LMDV01000009.1 coordinate 387,794, forward strand.
GCCGAGGGGCTGGGCGCGGCCAAGACCTACGCCGCCCGGGCCGGGTACGAGGTGGACGCCAACCGGGAGCTGCTCGGCCTCGGCGCCGCCAACCTCGGGTCCGGGCTGTCGGGCGGCATGGTCGTCAACGGCAGCCTGTCGAAGACCGCCGTCAACGGAGGAGCCGGGGCGCGGTCGCAGGTCTCGGGCCTGACCGCCGCCGCGCTCACGGTGGTGACGCTGCTCTTCCTCACCGGGCTGTTCGAGAAGCTGCCCGAGGCCTCCCTGGCGGCGATCGTCATCGGCGCCGTGATCGAGCTGGTCGACATCGACGCGCTGCGTCGGCTGTGGCGTGCGGCGGCCGGACCGCTGGTGGCGATGGCGCCGTACACCCGGCGCGCCGACTTCCTCGCCGCCGTCACCGCGCTCGCAGGCGTGCTGGTCTTCGACACGCTGCCGGGCCTGGTCATCGGGATCGGGGTCTCGCTGATGCTCCTGATCGCCCGGACCGCGAGACCCAACGTCGCCGTCCTCGTCCGGGCCGCGGACCCCGCCGACCCGGACCGCTCGATCTGGATCGACCAGCGCCGCAACCCCGGCACGAGCCCACCCGCCGGGGTGCTCGTCGCGCGGGTCGAGGGCCCGCTGACCTTCACCGACGCCGACTTCGTGCGGGACCGGATCCGGGTGCTCGCCGCGGAGTCCGCGGCCACCACGGTCGTCCTGGACGCCGAGACCGTGCCCGGCGTCGACGTGACCGCCGCGGCGATGCTCGACCAGCTGTTCCACGACCTCCGCCAGGACGGGGTCGCCTTCGGCATCGCCCAGGGCGTCGGCCAGGTCCGCGACGTGCTCGGCGCGGCTGGCGAGCCCAGCGGCCCACCGGTCTTCCCGCGGATCGACGACGCCATCGCCCACCTCACGTCCGGGGACGACGGTTTCACGCAGAACGGGTGAGGATGACCCCGGCGACACCGGCGACCGTGGGGACATGGCGACCTTGACGGTGTGGCAGTTCGACACCTTCGACGGCGCCGGCCGGGCGGCCCTCGCCCTCGACCGAACGTCTCGCGCCGACACGATCGCGATCCAGGACGCGGCCCTGATCCACTGGGCGAACGCGGACCGGAAGCCACGCACCCGTCACCTGGCGTGCGGGCTCACGTCCGCGCCGCTCGACGACGGGTTCTGGGGACTCCTCTTCGGCCTGGTCTTCTACGTGCCCCTCCTCGGGGCCGCGATGGGTGCGGCGACCGGCGCGCGGAGCAGCGGCCTGGCCGACGTCGGCATCGACGACCACTTCATGAACCGGGTGCGCGACCGGGTCACGCCGGGCACCTCGGCGCTCTTCCTGCTGACCCCGGCGCCGGTCGCCGACGCGGTCCGGGACGTCCTCGGCGACGACTCCTGTCCCGAGCCGATCAGCACCGATCTCGACGCCGCCCAGGAGACCGCGCTGCGCACCGTGTTCATGGACTGACGGGCACTCCCGGCGCGAACCGGGTTGAATGTCTCTCGACACGACGTACAGCTCGGTGGGAGGGCCGGCGTCGAGGAGGGCGGGAGATGGCTTCCGGGCAGCACGGACACCGCGGGAACGGAGCGCGCCCGTACGCGTCGCCCACCCCCCGACCGCCGGAGCTCTTCGTCCCCCGCCCCCGCGTCGACGAGTTCCTGGACGGCGTCCCGGTGACGCCGGTCAACCTGGTGGTGGCGCCCGCCGGCTCGGGGAAGACCGCCGCCGCGGCCGCGTGGTCCGACCGCGTCGGTCGGGGCCGCCGACCGCTCCGCGTCGCCTGGGTCCGCGGCGACCAGACCACCGCCATCGGCGCCCAGGTCGAGGCGATGCGCTGCCCGGAGCAGCCGGAGGGACCCGTTGTCGTCGTCATCGACGACGTCCACCTGCTGGCACCCGAGTCGCGCGAGCTGCTCACTGCGATCCTGACCGCGGACCCCGACTCGGTGCGCCTCCTGCTCATCGGTCGCCACGAGCCCGACCTGGTGCCGATCTCGGCCGCCCTCACCGGAGCCGTGCGAGCACTTCCGGTGGACGTGCTCCGCTTCGCCGAGACCGAGGCCGTCGAGCTGGTCCGGGCGCACCACCCGCGGGCCGACGCCGACGACGTGGCAGCCGTCCTCGAGCAGGCCGACGGCTGGGCCGCCGCCCTGGTGCTCGGCTCGCGCGCGCTCGCCGGGTCGTCCGACACCGCCGACGCCCGGGCGGCCCTCGCGGCGACCCGCCAGCCGGTGCTCGACTACCTGCTCCACGAGCTCTACGAGACCCTGCCGCCGGATCTCACCCGGGTGCTGCTGACCACCTGCCAGCAGGCGCACGTCTCCGCGGACGAGGCGGTGCTGCTCTCCGGGCTGCCGGAGGCCGCGACGCTGCTGGACTCGGCGGCCGCCGCCGGCCTGCTCGTCACCGGCTACCGCGACGCGGCCGACCCCGGGACCACCGGATGGCGCTACCACCCGCTGCTCCGCGACCTGCTGCGACGCCGGACCGCGCCCACCGGACCCGACTGGGTGACGGTCGTCGAGGCGCACCGACGCGCGACCGAGGCGTACGTCGACCGTCGGGACGCCGAGCGGGCGATCCGGCACGCGGCGCTGACCGGCGACCTCGACCTCCAGCTGCGGGTGCTGCGCAGCTTCGCCTCCGAGCTGATCACCCAGCGGCGTACCGAGGAGCTCGACGCGGTGCTGGCGGGGATCCCCCTCGAGATCCGCTCCCGGCACCCCGACCTGCTCGTCGTGCAGGCGATGCTCCTGCGTGCCCAGGGTCGCATCGACGCGGCGAAGGCGACCACCGACCGGGTGCTCGCCCTCGACGCGCGCGACCTGCGCGAGCCGGTGCCACGCGACACCGAGGCCCAGCTCGCGCTGCTCGAGGTCTGGCAGGCGCGCTACGGCTGGCGTGAGGCAGGCCCCGCCCTGGCCCGGGCCGGCCGGGTGCTGGGCTGCCGCCACGATGCCGAGGTCAGCGCGCACGACCTGGTGGGGCTCTCGCCGATGTCCGCCGCGTGGCTCACGTTGGAGATGGCGTACTTCGAGACGTGGCTCGGCGAGTTCGAGCTCGCGGCCATCCACATCCAGGACGTCACGATGTACGCCCAGCAGGTCGAGCTCCCGCTGCTGACCCGGTCGACCCTGGCGGGACGCGCCATGCTCGAGACGGTCCACGGCGCCTACCAGAGCGCCCGGCTCACCGCCGAGGCTGCGCTGCTGATCGATCCCGAGGCGGTCCCCGACGCCGCCAGCGCCCGGATCCACCTGGCGCGGGGATGGGCGTTCCTCCAGGAGCTGCGGCTGCCCGAGGCGGAGGACGCGGTGCGCGCCTTCCACTCGACGCCCAGCGGCGTGATGGACCCGCTCATGCTGTCCTTCGGCCGGCTGCTGCGCGCGTGCGTCCTGGCAGCCTCGGGTGGTGCCGCGGAGGCGCGCCGTCTCCTGGACACCCGCGGCGACGTGCCCCAGCGGCTGCCGCACTACATCGGCAGGCTCGACCGGCAGGCCCGGATGCTGATCTCGGTCGGCATGGGCGACCTCGCCACCGTCGAGGAGCTCGGGGCCCAGATGCGGGGTGCCGGGGACGAGTCCGACGCCCGGCTGACGGAGGCCCTGCGCATCGGGCTGGGGGGCGAGGAGCCGCGTGCGGTTCGCCTGCTCTCCTCGATGCTCCCGGACACGCTGGGCGAGCCGGTCGCCGTGAGCCTCGGCGCCGCGGTCGCCCGCGCCGCGATGCTGCAGCGGGTCGGTACGACGGGGTCGGTCCAGGCTGCCCGCGAGCTGGTGCCGGACCTGCTCAGCCGCGCCGCTCCGCAGCGCCTGCTGTGGATCCTCGCCTTCGGCAACCTGATCAGCCCGGGCTTCGGCGAGATGCTCGCCGCGAACGCCGCCGGCCCGAGGCCGCACCCGTACGCCGCCGAGGCGACCGCGGGGATCGGCGCGCTGCGCCGCTCGTACCCGGAGATCGGGCGGCACCGCGACCTGCCGTTCGGCCCCGACGACGCGTCGGCGCCGCTCACCCCGCGCGAGCTCGAGGTGCTCGAGCAGCTCGCGCTCGGCGGCGGCAACGCCGACCTGGCCCGGGCTCTCTTCGTCAGCGAGAACACCGTGAAGACCCACCTGGCATCCATCTACCGCAAGCTCGAGGTCGACCGCCGGGTCGACGCGCTGCGGGTGGCGCGCGCGCACGGCCTGCTCTGAGGGTGACTGCCCCGCGCGGTGTATGTCATCCCACCCTCACCCTGGCTGGGTGAGGCGAGGCACCGGGGCGCGCAATACTGTCCTGAGTCCGGCGACGGGCGGCCGGCAGATGCCGGCCGCGCCGAGACGAGGCAGGCGCCTGATGTCCACACCGATGTCGAAGAGGGAGCAGCGGGGGTCGACCGCGCGCATCGGGCAGCTGCCGGCCCTTCCCCGGGCCTACGTCCCGCGCCACCGACTCTGGTCCCGGCTGGACGACGCCACCGAGACGGCGGTCACCCTGCTGGTCGGTCCGGGCGGCTCCGGCAAGACCCTCGGCATCGCCGGCTGGCTGCGCCGCACCGGACGGGCGGCCGACACCACCTGGATCTCTGCCGACGCCACCTGGGACACCGAGCGTCTGCTGACCCAGCTGGCGCGGCGTACGGACGACCGGCCGGTGCTGGTGGTCGTCGACGACGCCCACCGCCTGCCGCTCGCGACGGTCCAGGCCGTCGATGCACTCCTCGACACCGCGCCCGACGCGTTCCGGGTGGTGCTCGCCTCCCGCTGGGACCTGCCGCTGACGCGCCTGGGACCCGAGCTGCGCGGCGACCTGACGATGCTGCGCGGCGACCTCCTGCGGCTCGACGCGAGCGAGTCCGGCGCCCTGGTCGCGGCCCACGCGCGGACCGATGACGTCGAGGTCGCGCGGGCGATCGCGCAGCGGACCCAGGGGTGGTGCGCCGCGGTCGTCCTCACGGCCCGGGCGGTCGGCGCGGCGCCGGACCCGCTCGAGGTCGCCCGGCGGTACGCCGAGGTCAGCACCTCCGTCGCCGATCGCGTAGCGAGCGAGGTATTCGCGGCGCTGCGCCCGCGCGAGCGGCACCTGCTCCTCTGCGTCGCGAGCGAGCCGGTGGTCACCCCCGGCCTCGCCTGTCACCTGTCGCACGACGTCGGCGCCGGCGCCGTCCTGGCCGACCTCGAGACCACCGGGCTGCTCGTCACCCGCGTGTCGGCGCACGACCACGACTGCGGCTCCGAGGACGGTGAGCGCTACACGATCCACCCGCTGCTCGCGGAGGTCGTCCGCCGACGGATCTCCTCCGGCGGGGTCGACGTGATGCGCGCCGCCGCCACCGTGCAGCGTGCGGTGCTCCTCGATGTCGGTCGAGGCGCGACCGAGGACGCCCTGCACCGGCTCGAGGCGATCGGCGAGCACGCCGTGGCGGCCGCCCTGATCGCCAGCGACGGGCCCAGCCTGCTGCTGCGCGGGCACGGTGGCCCGGTCCGCGAGTTCGCTGCCGCGCACCCCTCCGCGATCGAGGTGGCCCCGGGGTCGTGGTTCGCGGTCGCCCTCGAGCGATGGTTCGCGGGCGACGCGCCCGCTGCCCTGCTGTGGCTCGAACGGATCCTGCAGGAGCCCCAGCCCGACACCGAGCTCACCGTGGTCCAGCAGGCGTGCGCGCGGGTGATGCGCTCGCGTCTCGGGCTGGAGCCCATGGGCCGCGCGGTCGCGCACGCCCAGCGGGTCGTCGCCGACCCCGAGCTGACGGCGGCGGGCACCTCCGCCCTACCGATCCTGCTGTGCGAGCTCGCCGTCACCCAGAACTGGACGGGCGACCTGGACACCGCGCAGGAGAACCTCGCCGCCGCCGTCCGGCTCAGCCGCACCCACGACCTGCCCGTGCTCACCGTCGTCGCCCTCTCCCACCTCGCGTTCACGGAGTACATGCGGGGTCGCGAGAGCGCCGCGGCCGAGGTCGCCGACCAGGCGCTGGCCCTGATCGCGGAGCGCGAGCTCGACGCGCCGTACTCCGCAGGCCGGGCGCGGCTGGCCCGCCAGCTCGCGGAGCTCAGCGGGCTGCCGCTCGAGCGCGGCGTGCGCGCGCTGGAGGACGACCCGCTCGCCAGCCACGCGGCCGACCTCACGACGCGCTTCTGGGTCCGCACGCGCCGCTCACGCCTGCAGCTCGCGCACGGCTCGGTGTCGTCCGCCGAGCTGGCGCTCGAGGTGCCGCTCGAAACGCCGCCGCTCCCCGCCCACCTGGCCGTCGCGCTCCTGCTGGAGCGGGCCTTCCTCGCCAGCCTGTCCGGCGACGCCGCTCTGCTCGGGCAGCTCCACGACCAGCTGACGGAGATCGGCGCCGCCGCCGAGTCCGCCCTGGTCGCCGGGCTGCGCGCCGACCTCGCCGGCGACCGGCGCTCCGCGGTCCGGCTGCTCGACCTGGCGGCCGAGGGACCTGCCACCGAGCAGCCGGCGGTGCGCGGGCTCGCCCTGGTGACCTCCGCCCAGCTGGCCGACTCGCTCGGCGACGGGGAGCGGGCGATGTCGCTGCTCGGCGAGGCCGTGCTCGCGACCAAGGTCCGCCACAACGCCGTCCCGTTCCTGGGCTGGAGCCGACACGGCACCCCGGTGGCCGACCTGGTCCAGCGTCTCGCCGAGACCAGCCGGGACCCGTGGCTGGGCGACCTCGATGCGAACCTCTCGGGCCTGTCCAGCATCGCGACGTACTTCGGCCCCTCCACGCCGCACCCCCGGGAGCGTGAGGACCTCCCGGACGGCGCGATCCGACCGACGCTGAGCCCCCGAGAGCGCGACGTGCTCTACGAGCTGGCCCGCGGCTCGACGTACGCCGACATCGCGGCGAACCTCTTCGTCTCCGAGAACACGGTCAAGACCCACGTCTCGAGCCTCTACGCCAAGCTCGCGGTCAACCGGCGCAGCGCCGCCCTGGCCGCCGCCCGCACCATGCGGCTGCTCTAGCCGCGTCCTCGGACCACCCGATTTGGGTGACGGCACCCGGTGCCGGAGCGCGGGATGGTGGGGACCATGACCGATGCCGTCGAGCCCTCTGCCACCCGGTCCCGGCACGCCGCGGCGAGCGAGCTCCGCCTCGTCGACCACTGGGGGCTCGTGCTGGCCTACGGCATCGTCACCCTCGGCTTCGGCATCGCGCTGGTCGTCTGGCCGCACGCGTCCGTCACCGTGTTCACGGTGCTGCTCGCCATCCAGCTCATCATCGCCGGGATCTTCCGGATCAGCGCCGCGCTCTCCGTCAGCCGCGCGGACGGCGGCGTCCGGGCCCTGATCGGCCTCAGCGGCGGTCTCGCACTGATCGTCGGCCTGCTCATCCTCCGTGACCCGCTCCAGAGCGTGCTCGTGCTCGGGATGATCATCGGCGTCTTCTGGGTGATCGCCGGGGTCATCGACATCCTCGGCGCCCTCGTCGCGCCGCCTCCGTCCGGGCCCGGCTGGGAGCTCTTCATCGGGGTGGTCACCGTGCTGGCCGGCGGCTTCCTGCTCGTCTACACCGACCTGTCGCTGAAGCTCCTGGTCGTCTTCGTCGGGATCTCGCTGATCGTCACCGGGGCGCTCGCGATGATCGCGGCGTTCCGGCTGCGCTCGCTGCGGCCCGTGACCTGAGAGGACCCGCCATGGCCGACGAGGAGCCGTCCGAGGTCGACGAGCTGCGCGCCGAGGTCGCCCGCCTGCGTGCCGAGGTGAACGCGCCGCCCCCGACCGTCGAGATCCCGGCCGACACCTCGAGCCGTACGGGTTGGTGGCGCCCGGTGGTGGCGACCGTCCTCATCGTGCTGATGGCGGTGCTCGCCCCGCTGTCGGTCGTCGCCCGCTGGGCCCACGACACGGTCTCGGACACCGACCGGTACGTCGAGATCGTCGGGCCGCTGGCGAGCGACCCGGCCGTCCAGGCCGCCGTCATCGACCGGATCACCACGGAGATCACCACCCGCCTCCAGGTCCAGTCGGTCACCAAGGAGGCGGTGGACGCGCTCGCGGAGCGCGGACTGCCGCCGCTCGCGGCGACCAGCCTGCAGGCGCTCTCCGGCCCGCTGGCCGAGGCCATCAACGGCTTCGTCGAGGAGCAGGTGACCACACTGGTCGAGTCCGACCAGTTCCAGCAGGCCTGGGAGGAGGCCAACCGCCAGGCCCACACCCAGATGGTCGCGGTGCTGACGGGCAAGGACACCGACACGGTCGAGGTCTCCGACAACGCGGTCTCGATCAACCTCGCGACGCTCATCGACACCGTCAAGCAGCGCCTGGTCGACCGCGGCTTCACGCTGGTCGAGCGGCTCCCCCAGGTCGACGCGACGTTCACGATCTTCCAGTCCGACGACATCACCAAGGCCCAGACCGCGTTCCGGCTCCTGGACGCCGTGAACACCTGGCTGCCGATCCTCGCCCTGCTCTGCCTGGCCGGGGCCGTCGCCGTGGGCCGGTCGCGCCGGCGCACGCTGGTCGCCGGGGCGCTCGCCCTCGCGCTCTCGATGCTGCTCCTCGGCGCCGGCCTCAACGCGTCGCGCGAGATCTACCTGAACGCCGTACCGACCGATCAGCTGCCGACCGACGCGGCAGGAGCGATCTACGACCAGCTCGTCTCCTTCATCCGCCTCAACCTGCGCGCCGTCATGGTCGTCGCGCTCGCCGTCGCCTTCGTCGCCTGGGTCACCGGGCCGGTGGGGGCACCGGTGGCCCTGCGCCGGGGTACGGCGCGCGCGATCGGCGCCGTGCGGTCCGGCGGGGACCGCGTCGGCATCGACACCGGACGCTTCGGCATCGCCCTGCACGCCTACAAGACGCCGATCCGGATCGGCGTCCTGGGCGTGGCGCTGCTGCTCTACGTGATGCGGGACCACCCCACCGGTGGGTTCGCGCTCGTGCTGCTCCTGGTGGCCGCGCTCATCCTGCTGCTGGTGGAGCTGCTCTCCCGTCCCCCCGTCCCCGAAGCCGGTGCCACAGCGGCGCCAGCAGGTCCGCCAGCGTCCTGACGACCCGCTGCACGGTCGGGTCCTCCGAGACGACCCGGCCGACGAGGGCGGCGCAGACCAGGATGCCGGCGAAGCCGATCAGCCAGGTCGAGATCGCCAGGATGACGCCGAGCGTGCCGAACTGGTCGGCGTTCGAGTCGACGTACGCCGGCATGACCTGGGCGGACGCCCGCGTGTAGAGCACCCCGACGACGCCCGTCAGCAGGGCGCCGAGCAGCAGCCTCCGCCACGCCACCCGACCGAAGAGCAGCACCCAGCTGGTCGCCCACCACAGGAGGGTCACGAGCACCATCTGGACCCCGAGCCGGACCGTGATGCCGAAGAGGCCGTCGACCGCACCCATCAGGGTCCGCACCGCGCCGACGAGCTGGAGCGTCAGCAGCCAGCCGAGCAGCCACAGGAAGCACCGGCGCATGCCGGACACACCCCCGATGTGGTGCTGCTCCCACACCTTCTCGTACATCCGCTGGATGGCCCGCGCGAAGCTGGTCGCGGAGAAGAACGTGATGGCCAGGCCGATCAGGCCGGTCTGAGCCCGCACCTGGTCCTCGTCGACCTGTCCCTGGATCTGGCTGTCGCCACCGCTGCCGAGGCCGGTGGCGTCGGTGAAGGACCGTACCGCCTCCCCGGACACGTGTGGGAAGAACGCCGCGAGCACCACCAGCATGGGGATCAGGGCGAGGAGCCCCTGGGCGGCGATCAGCATGCAGCGGTCGATCAGCTCGATCCGGACGAACTCGCTGACCAGCCGGCCCAGGATCGGCACCCGGTCGATCACGTCCATCGCCTGGTCGCGACGCGTGCGGTACGACGTGGTCACCCGCTCGCGCAGGGCGGCGACATCCACCGCTCGCTCACCTCCCGCGTCGTCACCGCCGGGTCCGGCAGGATGGCAACCAGCATGGGTGGCGCTCCAGGCGCCCCGCTCACCCGTGCCGGGTGATTCCAGGAGGTCTGAGATGCGCAGTTGGCGGCGGGTGCTCCGGGACTTCGGGCTGATCGGCGTCGCGCTGCTCGTCTACTTCGTGGTCCCGGTCGGGTTCCGCAGCAGCTCCAACGTCGTCGAGCATGGCGTCATCAGCCTGGTGGCGATCGGACTCGTGGGTGCCCTGGTGCTGTGGCAGGTGCTGCTCCAGGTCGACGACCCGAGTCGCCGGATCGACGGCCTGCTGCTGTCGATGGTCGCCGGCGTGCTCGTCTTCGCGCTCGCGTTCTACCGCCTGCACCTCGAGGACCCCTCCCAGTTCTTCGGCATGTCCACACGCATCGACTCGCTCTACTTCACGATGACCACCCTGCTCACCGTCGGCTACGGCGACATCAACGCCGCGGGCCAGACCGCCCGGGTGATGGTGCTGCTCCAGATGGTGTTCAACGTCGTCGTCATCGCGACCGCCGCGAGCACCCTCAACAGCCGGGTGCGGGAGAACGCCGCGCGTCGTGCCGAGGCGAGGCGTGAGCGTCGCGACGCGTGAAGTCGTGCGGGTTCGCTCGGGTCGGCCGCCGACAGGCTAGTTACAGCGGGTGACGTCGGCGGTGGGTTGCGGTCCGCCGCCCGGCACGCGGGTCCGCCCGAAAACCATTCGAATCAATCCTCGATGACTCGAATGTATGTTCGAATCATGGTAGGATCGAGCATGGCTCGACGCACCCCCACCCAGGACCCGCAGCTGCGGGATCTACTGGAGCGTGCCACCGAGCAGACCCAGGTCGCGCGGATGGCCGAGGCCGCCCGGTTCGAGCTCGCCGCACGTTGGGCCGAAGCCCACCCCGCACCGGTCGAGGACGCGGTGGTCGACGAGCTGGGTGATCTGGTCATGTTCGGTGACCAGCCGATCACCCTGGCCGGTGAGGGTGCACCGGGGATGAGCGAGTTCGCGGTCGCGGAGTTCGCCGCCGCCGTGGGCATGTCCGCCTACCAGGGCCGCAGCTTCCTGGGTGCAGCGTTGGAGGCGAAGTACCGGCTCCCGAAGATCTGGGCCAAGACACTCTCGGGCGAAGTGCCGGTGTGGAAGGTCCGCCGGGTCACCGACCGCACCCACCGCCTCAACCCGACCGCCGCCGCCCACGTGGACCGGCAGCTGGCACCGGTGCTGGCGTCGTGCTCGTGGGCGAAGGTCGAGTCGGAGGTCGAGACCGCCGCCGCCGAAGCCGACCCCGAGCACGCCGAAGGCGAACGCCTCGACTGCTCCGCCCAGGCCCACCTCGACATCGACCTCAAGGACGGCCGCCTCAACCGGGGCCTCGTCCCGATCACCGGGCTGCTGGAGTACACCGACGCCCTCGCCCTCGAGGCACAGATCAAGGCCGGCGCCCACGCCCTGCTGACCGACCACCCCGAGCTGGACCTCGATGTCCGCCGTGCGATGGCCGCCGGACAGCTCGGCGGCGATGCCGCTGCCCCGCGCGAGGTCGTGATCTACGCCCACCACCAGCCCGACGATGCCCACGGCATCGTCGGCCTTGAGGGCGGCCACGTCCCGTACGCCACCATCGACCAACTGGTCGAGTGGTGCACCCAGGCCGGCACCCGGGTCTCGATCCGACCGGTCCTGGACTTGTCCGAGGAGATCACCGTCGACCGTTACACCCCCACTGCCCGGCAGCGGGAGCAGGCGATCCTGCTGACCCCGACGTGTGTGTTCCCGCACTGCAACAAGGACGCCCGGGGCTGCGACCTCGACCACATCACCGCCTACGCGAGTGGCGGGAAGACCACGTCGTGGAACCTCGCGCCGCTGTGCCGGTTCCACCACCGCGTCAAGACCTTCAGCACCTGGACCTACCACCGCACCAGCCGCACCAGCTTCATCTGGACCAGCCCCAAGGGCCGGGTCCACCCCGTCGACCTCACCGACNAGGACGCCCGGGGCTGCGACCTCGACCACATCACCCCCTACGCGAGCGGCGGGAAGACCACGTCGTGGAACCTCGCCCCGTTGTGCCGCTTCCACCACCGCGTCAAGACCTTCAGCACCTGGACCTACCACCGCACCAGCCGCACCAGCTTCATCTGGACCAGCCCCAAGGGCCGGGTCCACCCCGTCGACGTCACCACCGAACACCGACGACGAACCCACTGACCCCCACCCCGCCGACACCGCCGGCGGGGCCATTGCCATGCCACCCGGGCCCCAACGGTCGACCCGAGCGGGCCGCCACCCGACAGGCTGCTGGAAATCGCCCCCGCAACCACCGACCACGGTGACCACGTATCCCGGTAGTCGCGTCACCAACAGCAACCACCACGAACCGCGACGCTGTCGACATCAACCGGGAAGATCCGGTGCACCAGGTAGATCGAATCCTCCCGGGCGATCCCCGCGATCGACCCGATCGGTCACCCCCGGCGTACGCACCGGAACCCGACGTGAGACGTCGTGTCCCGCACGCCGTGGCCCTGTCGGGCGGCCGGGCGGTAGCGCTGGCAGTAGTCGGGCGAGCACAGGTGCGACCCGCCCTTCGTGACGAACCGGTCGGTCTCGACCAGCCGGACGCTGCCCCCGCAGCAGGGGCTGGCGGTCGCGGCCGACGTCACGACCTCGCCCTCGCGGGCGTGGTTGTCGGTCCAGCGGGTCGCGGTCCACTCCCAGACGTTGCCGATCATGTCCTGCAGCCCGAAGCCGTTGGCCGGGTAGGTGCCGACCGGCGAGGTGTGGTCGAAGCCGTAGGGGTCCTCGCTGCGCCAGGGGAACGGTCCCCGGAAGGTGTTCGCCAGCACCGCGCCGCCGGGCGACAGCTCGTCGCCCCACGCGAAGTCGCGGCCCACGAGCCCGCCACGGGCCGCGCGCTCCCACTCGTGCTCGGTCGCGAGGTCCTTGCCGGCCCAGCGGGCGTACGCCGTCGCGTCCTCCCAGCCGACGTGCACGACCGGGTGGTCGGGGAGCTCCTCCCACGAGCTGCCAGGGCCCTGGGGCGCGCGCCACGAGGCATCCGGCTGCCAGCGCCACCACTGGGTCCAGTCGCCGAGGTGCACCGGCCCCGAGGTCAGCGTGAAGACCTGGGAGCCCGGGACCAGGAGCGCGGGGTCGGCGCCCGGGAAGTCGGCCGGGTCGGGCGCCACCTCTGCGACCGTGACGTGGCCCGTGTCGGCCACGAACTGCGCGAACTCGGCGTTGGTGACCGGGTGCCGGTCGAACCAGACGTCCCCGACCGCGACCTCGCGGAGCGGTCGCTCCTCCGGGTAGTAGTGGTCGTTGCCGATCGTGGTCGTCCCTCCCGGGACGAGCACCATGCCCTCCTCGTGGCCCTCCGTCACGCCCTCTGTCTAGCAGAGAGGCGTGACGGAGCCGTGGTCAGTCTCGGGACATCGCGGCGTGGAAGTCGCGCTCCCGGTCGACGTACACGTCGTCGCCGATGTTGATCTCGACGACCTTGATCCGCCCTCCGGTGAAGGCGTACGGCGCCGCGTACTCCTTCGTGACCGGGTCGGAGGAGTCGCGACCGACCGTGAGCCCCTCACCGCAGAGGGCGAAGTGGCCGGGCTGGGTCTTCCAGTCGCTCTTGGCGACGGCGAGGTCGTCGACGTAGAGCGTGGCCGTGCCGATCGCCTGCCCGCGGTCGCCGTGGCTCTCCTTCGAGAACTCGACGCCGAGCACGTGCGCGCCGGTCGGCAGCAGGTCCGGCGAGACCAGCTGCTGCTCGGGCGGGATCCCGAGGAAGTTGTTGACGTACCAGAGCCTGCGGTCCTTGATGAAGAGCGTGTGCCCGCCGAAGCGCGCGCCGTTGGCGATGAGCACGCCCTCCGAGTCGTCCGTCAGCTCGACGTCGGCGAGGATCTTGAAGGAGCGACCCCGGATCTCCGCAGCGTTGAACTCCGGCAACGGCGAGGTGTCCGGGTAGTAGCGGTAGATCCCGCCCTCGGGGATGTCGGCGACGGGCATCTCCTTGACCAGGTCCTCCAGGGAGCGGTTGTCCAGGGGCAGCACATCGTACTTACCGGCCTCGACGTACCAGAGGTTGACCAGCTCCTTGACCTTGTCGGGGTGCTGCTCGGCGAGGTCGTGCGCCTCGGCGCGGTCCTCCTCGGAGTGGTAGAGCTCCCAGGTCTCGTTGACGAAGTCGGCGGCCGTCGCGCCCTGCTGCGGCGCTCGTTGCGCGACCACGTGCCAGCCCTCGTGCCACAGCGCGCGGGTGCCGAACATCTCGTAGTACTGGATCTTCTTGCGGGTCGGGCCGTCGCCGTCGAAGGAGTACCTCATCGACACACCAGGCAGCTCCGTCTGCGCGTAGCCGAGCACCTGGTCGGGCATCTCGAGCCCGATGCACTCGAGGATCGTCGGGACGACGTCGACCGCGTGGTGGTACTGCGTGCGCACCTCGCCGCGCGCCGTGATGCCCTTCGGCCACGAGATCACCAGCGGGTCGGCGACGCCGCCCTGGTAGGTGTAGCGCTTGAACATCTTGAACGGCGTGGAGAACGCGGTCGCCCATCCGGTCGGGTAGTGGTTGTACGTCGCCGGCGAGCCGATCTCGTCGAGCAGAGCGAGGTTCTCGTCCATCTCGTCGGGCCAGGCGTTGAAGAACTTGTTCTCGTTGACCGACCCGTTGGGCGTGCCCTCACCGGAGGCGCCGTTGTCGGCGCAGTACATGACGATGGTGTTGTCGAGCTGGCCGGTCTCCTCGAGGTAGTCGATGATCCGGCCCACCTGCGCGTCGGTGTACTCCGAGAAGCCGGCGTACGTCTCCGCCATCCGGGCGAAGAGCCGCTTCTCGTCGTCGCTGAGGGAGTCCCAGGGCCGAACGTGGTCGAGCGGGGTGGCCGCCTCGCCGGGCAGCGGGTTGATGTCGGTCAGCGCGGTGCCCTCGGGCAGGATGCCGCGCTCCACCATCCGGGGCAGCACCCACTCGCGGTAGGCCTCGTAGCCGTCGTCGAACTGCCCGGCGTACTTGGCGATGTACTCCTCGGGCGCGTGGTGCGGGGCGTGGTTGGCGCCGGGGCAGAACCACAGGTACCACGGCTTCTTCGGTGCCGAGCTCTTGCTGTCCGCGATGAAGGAGATCGCCTTGTCGGCCAGGTCCTTCGACAGGTGGTAGCCGTCCTCGGGCATCGCGGGCTGGTCGACGTAGTGGTTGTCCTCGGCGAGGGTGGGATACCAGTTGTTGGTCTCGCCGCCGATGAAGCCGTAGAAGCGGTCGAACCCGCGGGCCAGGGGCCAGTTGCGCTTGCTGGCACCGACCGCCCACTCGTCGAGCGGGATGTTGTGGTTCTTGCCGACCCAGAAGGTGTTGTAGCCGTTCTCGCGGAGCACCTCGCCGATGGTCGCGTTCTCCATCGGGATGTGGCCCGTGTGGCCCGGGAAGCCCTGGGCGCCCTCGGCGATCTGGGCGAAGCCGTTCTGGTGGTGGTTGCGGCCGGTCAGCAGGCACGACCGGGTCGGGGAGCAGAGCGCCGTGGTGTGCCACTGCGTGTAGGTCAGGCCGTTGTCGGCGAGGCGCTGCATGGTCGGCATGTTGATGCGCCCGCCGTACGGCGACCAGGCGGCGAGCCCGGTGTCGTCGTACAGCACCAGGAGCACGTTGGGCGCGCCCTCGGGCGCCGGCGGTTCGCGGAACGGCGTCCAGTCGGCGACCGAATCGCGCACATCGAGGTTGACGACACCCTTGAACTGCTTGGCCACGAGACCCCTCCCGGGAAGACGGCGGACCACCACGCTCCCTCGCTGTCGCGGCACCCGGCTCACCCTCATCGGGTGAGGTTGCCGCGCGGTCCGCGCGATTGGGTGAGGCGTGCCCGCACTGCTGCCGACCCTGTCCGGCTACCAGCGCGGTTGGATCAGGTACGACGTCCTGGCCGGGGTCGCCGCAGGCACCGTCGTCATCCCGCAGGCGATGGCCTACGCGACCATCGCCGGGCTGCCGGTCGAGGTCGGTCTCTACACGTGCATGCTGCCGATGCTGGTGTACGCCGCCCTCGGCGGATCCCGGTCGCTCAGCATCTCGACGACGTCGACGATCGCGGTGCTCACCGCGTCCGCGCTCGCCGTGCTGCCCGACGACCGCACGCCCGACGAGCTGCTGCGCGACGCGTTCACCCTCACCACGCTGGTCGGCCTCGCGCTGCTGCTGATGCGCCTCTTCCGGCTCGGCTCGCTGGTCGAGCAGATCAGCCCGGCCACGATGATCGGGGTCAAGACCGGGGTCGGGCTGACCGTCGCCGTCTCGCAGCTGCCGACCCTGCTCGGCGTGAGCGGCGACGCCGAGAGCCAGGGCTTCTTCGGCAGGCTCGGCGACACGCTCTCCAAGCTCGGTGACGCGAACGGTGTGACCGTCGTCGTCTCGGCGGTCGCCATCGGTGTCCTGTACCTGCTCCGCCGGGTCGCCCCCCAGGTCCCGGGCCCGCTGGTCGTGGTCGCGGGCGCGATCCTGCTCGTCGCCCTGACCGACGTCGAGGAGCACGGTCTCGCCCTGATCGAGCACGTGCCGAGCGGCCTGCCGACGCCGACGATGCCGATGTGGGGCGACATCGGCGTGCTGATGCCCGGCGCGGCCGCGATCGCGATCATGGCCTTCATGGAGACCGTGATCGTCGCCCGGGCCCAGCGGCAGCGCTCCGAGCCGCCCATCGACAGCGACCAGGAGCTCCTCGCCAACGGCGTCGCCGCGCTGGCCGGCGGGCTCTCGCAGTCGATGCCCCCGGCGGGTGGCTTCTCCCAGAGCGCGGTCAACCAGCGTGCGGGTGCGCGCACCCAGCTGGCCGGCGTCACGACCGCCGTGCTCGCCGTGCTCGTCGCCCTCTTCCTGGGCCCGGTCCTCGACGACCTGCCGGAGGCGATCCTGGCCGCGATGGTCATGGTCGCCGTCCTCGGCCTGGTGCACCCCGCCGAGTTCGTGCGACTCCTGCGCATCGACCGCGCGGAGTTCTGGGTCGCACTCGCCACCGCGATCATCGGGCTCACCGCCGGCCTCCTGCTGGCAGTGGGAGTCGGCGTCGCCCTCACCCTCGTGCTCGTGCTCCGCTCCGTCAGCCGCAGCCAGGTCCGCCCGATCCATGCGCGGATCGGAGGCGGCTGGACCATCAACCCGGAGACGATCGACGAGACCGCGTCGTACGACGACATGGTGCTGTTCCACCTCGACGGCGGCCTCTTCACGGGCAACGCGCAGCCGACCCAGGACGCGATCTTCACCGCCGCGCTCAACCGCGATCCCCGACCCGCGGCCGTCGTCCTCGAGGCGGCGTCGGTCGGCAAGGTCACCACGCCGTTCCTCGACGTGCTCGAGGGTCTGCACGCCGACCTCGGGCAGGAGGACATCGCCTTCGTCGTCGCCGCCCTGGCACCGGAGGCCGCCGAGACGGCCCGTCGGGCAGCCTGGTTCGCCGGTTTCGAGGACGACGGGCTGGTGCAGCCGACGGTCGATGCGGCCATCGAGCGGGGGCGTCGTGGCTGACGCCGAGCCCGCTGCCGGCGCCCCGACGGTGACCGCGGGGAGCCTGCTGCGCCAGGTGCCGCCGGCGATCGTCGTCGGCGTCGGTTCCGGGCTCACGCTGATCGGCATCTCGCTGCTGGCCGGCTGGCTCGAGGGCCTGATCTGGGACGACCTGCCGCCGCAGCTCGGCGTCGACCCCGACGCCTGGTGGTGGACGATCCTGCTGCTCACCTGCGCCGGCGCGCTCGCCGGTCTCGTCGTCTGGAAGGCCCCTGGCCACGCCGGGCCCGACCCAGCCACCATCGAGCTCGTCTCGGCGCCCCTCCCCCTGCGGGCGCTGCCCGGCCTCGCCGCTGCGCTGATCATCACCCTCGCCGGCGGGATCAGCCTCGGCCCCGAGAACCCGATCATCGGTCTCAACGTGGCCCTGGCGGCCGTGCTCGGCATGCGCCTGCTGCCGAAGACGCCAGCGCCCTTCTGGATCGGGCTCGCCGTGGCCGGCACGCTCGGCGCGATGTTCGGTACGCCGGTCGGCGCGGCGCTGCTGCTGAGCGAGACGTCGCCCGGCGACCAGCGGATCCCGCTCTGGAACCGGATGTTCGGGCCGCTCGTGGCGGCCGGCGCCGGCGCGGCGACGATGTTCGCGCTCTCGGACCTCGACCTCGCCATCCCGGTGCCCGGCTACTCCGGCTTCCACACCGGTGACCTGTTCATCGCGATGCTGATCGCCAGCGGCGCGGCGGTCATCGGACTGGTGGCGGTCTACGCGTTCCCCGTGCTGCACGACGTGCTCCACCGGGTCTCTAACCCGTTCGTCCTGCTCACGGGAGCGGGCTTCGTGCTCGGCATCCTCGGTGTCATCGGCGGCAGGGAGAGCCTCTTCAAGGGCCTGGACGAGATGAAGGACGTCTCGGCCCACATCGGTGATTACTCCGCCGGGCACCTGGCCCTGCTCAGCGGCGTCAAGCTGCTCGCCCTGCTGGTCGCCGCCTCGGCCGGCTTCCGCGGCGGCCGGATCTTCCCGGCCCTCTTCATCGGCGTGATGCTCGGCTGGCTCGTCGTGGCGGTCTTCCCCGACGTCGCGCCGGCCGTCGCGATCACCGCGGCCTGCGTGGGCATCCTGGTGGCCGTCACCCGCAACGGCTGGCTGGCGCTCTTCATGGCGCTGACCGTCGTCCCCGACGCCGACCTGCTGCCCATCCTCGTCCTGGCCGCACTGCCGGCCTGGCTGATCGTCGTCGGCCGGCCCCTGATGATCGTCGAGGAAGAGCCGGCTGCCTGACGCCTACTCCCGCGAGAGGATCGCGGCGGCCTCGAGCTCGAGGTCGAGGTACTGCTCGCCGCTGACGTCGACCGCGACGCCGAGCAGCTTGCCGCCGGTGAAGGGGAACGGGTTCGTGTACTGCCGGCTCACCGTGTCGGCGCTGTCGAAGCCGACGCAGAGGCCGTCACCACAGAGGGTGAACTTGCCGACCTGGGCGCGCATCGGCCCCTCCGCGACGACCTGGTCGTCGACGTAGAGGCGGCAGGTCCCGACCGACTCCTTGTACTCGCCGGCACCCTCGCGCACGAACTCCATGCCGAGCGTGTGCGGCCCGGCCGTCAGCGGCTCGGAGACGAAGGTCTGCTCCGGCGGGATGCCGAGGAAGTTGTAGACGTAGTGCAGCTTCTGGTCCTTGATGAAGAGCGCGTGCCCGCCGAAGCGCGAGCCGTGCGCGAAGAGCACGCCCTCCGCGTCGGCGTCGAGGACCGCGTCCGCGATGATCTTGTAGGACCGACCCCGCACGTTCACC
Organism: Nocardioides sp. Root1257; assembly: GCF_001425175.1. GTDB lineage: Bacteria > Actinomycetota > Actinomycetes > Propionibacteriales > Nocardioidaceae > Nocardioides. Next base: position 406,918 of record NZ_LMDV01000009.1, read on the forward strand.
GCGACGCTCTCGGGCACGGCCGCGGTGTCGGGGTAGTAGACGTAGCGGTCCCGGGCCGGCTCGGCCTGGGGACGCTGGATGCTCACCAGCTCGAGCGCCCTGCGGTCGTCGAGCGGCAGGACGTTGTTCTCGTCGGCCTGCTGGAACCAGGCGTCGACCATCTCCTGCAGCTTCTCGGGCATCTCGTCGGCGAGGTTCCTCGACTCGGAGCGGTCCTCGGCGACGTGGTAGAGCTCCCAGGCGTCCTCGTCGAACCTGCCCTTGCCGCTGATCGGCGCGTGGATCGCGGCGGCCTTCCACCCGTCCTTCCAGATGCCCCGGGTGCCGAGCATCGCGTAGTACTGCACCTCCTTGGTCGTCGGTGCGTCCGGCGCGGCGTCGAAGCTGCTCCGCATCGAGACGCCGCTCAACGGCTGCTGCTCGACACCGCGGTACGTCGCCGGCATCTCCAGCCCGGTGACGTCGAGCACGGTCGCCACGATGTCGGTCGAGTGGTGGTACTGGTGCCGTATCTCGCCGCTCGCCTCGATGCCCTGCGGCCAGTGGATCACCATCGGGTCACAGGTGCCGCCGGAGAACTGCGCGTAGCGCTTGAACATCTGGAACGGCGTGGAGAAGGCGGCCGCCCATCCCGTCGGGTAGTGGTTGTAGGTGTCGGCGCTGCCGAGCTTGTCGATCATCGCGAGGTTCTCGGCCAGGTCGTCCGGGTAGCCGTTGAAGAACTTGTTCTCGTTGACCGAGCCGTTGGGACTGCCCTCGCCCGAGGCGCCGTTGTCGGCGCAGTAGAAGATCAGCGTGTTGTCGAGCTGGCCGGTCTCCTCGAGGTAGTCGACGATCCGGCCCACCTGGGCGTCGGTGTACTCCGAGAACCCGGCGTACACCTCCGCGAAGCGGGCGAAGAGGCGACGCTCGTCGTCGTTGAGCTCCGCCCACGGGCGCACGAAGTCGTCGGGGTTGGCGGCGTCCTCCGGCATCGGGTTGAGGGGGGTCAGCTCGGTGCCCTCGGGCATGATGCCCTTCTCGATCATCCGGGCCAGCACCCACTCGCGGTAGGCCTCGTAGCCGTCGTCGAAGGCGCCCTCGTACTTCTTGATGTACTCCTCGGGCGCGTGGTGCGGGGCATGGTTGGCGCCGGGGCAGAACCACAGGTACCACGGCTTCGAGGGGTTGGACGCCTGCTGGTTGCGCAGCATCTGGAGCGCCTGGTCGGCCAGGTCCTTCGACAGGTGGTAGCCGTCCTCCGGTGAGTACGGCTGGTCGATAAACCGGTTGTCCTCGACGAGGTCGGGATACCAGTTGTTGGTCTCCCCGCCGAGGAAGCCGTAGAAGCGGTCGAAGCCGAGCTGGAGCGGCCACATCGAGCGATTCCCGCCCGGGGCGTTGTCCTCCTCCGGCACGTTGTGGTCCTTGCCGACCCAGAAGGTCGAGTAGCCGTTGTCCTGCAGGAGGTGGCTGATCGTCGCGCACTCGTCCGGGATGCGACCGGACGCTCCCGGGAAGCCGTCGGTCGCCTCCATGATCGTCGCGCAGCCGTTGAGGTGGTGGTTGCGACCGGTCAGGAACGTGGACCTGGTCGGCGAGCACAGCGCGGTCGTGTGCCACTGCGTGTAGGTCAGGCCGTTGGCGGCCAGCCGGTCCATCGTGGGCATGTTGATGCGACCGCCGTACGGCGACCAGGCCGCGAGGCCGGTGTCGTCGTACAGCACCACGAGGACGTTGGGGGCGCCATCGGGCGCCGTCCGCAGCTCGTAGGGCTTCCAGTCCGGGACCGAGTCCCGCACGTCCAGCTGGATGACGCCGTCGAAGTCCTCGTTCATGCTTCGATCGTGTGACGTCCCCGGAGGGTCCGCCTCCCCCGAGTCGGGTGAAGGTCCGTCCGGTCAGACGAGCCGGAGGGCGAGCACCGTGGTGTCGTCACCGCCACCGTCGTCGTGCAGGTCGACGAGCCCGTCGAGCCAGGTCTGCAGGCCGGTGTCGGCGTACGACGCCGCGGCCAGGGAACGCAGCCGCTCGGTCCGCTCCTGGAGGTCCTCACCCCTGCGTTCGACGAGCCCGTCGGTGTAGAGCAGGAGCGCGTCGCCCGGCTCGAGGTCGATCCGCATCGTCTCGGCGGTGCCCGTGCCGACGCCGAGCAGCGGCCGGATCGGGATGTCGAGCTCGACGGCGCCCTGCGGATTCACCAGCAGCGGGCGAGGGTGGCCGGCGCTGGTGAGCTCGACCCGACCGGTGCGCGGATCGAGCACCGCGAGGACCGCCGTCGCGACGCGCTGGTCGAGCAGGCCGGCCATCAGCAGGTCGAGCCGGTCCAGGCAGGTGGCCGGAGCGTGCCCCTCGAAGAGGTAGGCGCGCAGCGCGGTGCGTACCTGGGTCATCGCGGACGCCGCCGAGACCCCGTGCCCGGCGACGTCGCCCACCACGACGGCGATCCGCCCGTCGGAGAGCTCGAAGGCGTCCCACCAGTCACCGCCCAGCTGGAAGGTCGAGGCCGGCTGGTAGCGGGCTGCGAGCTCGACCCCGTCGAAGTGCGGGGGGACGTCGGACACCACGCTGCGCTGGATCGACTCGGCCATCGCGATCTGGTCGCGGGAGCGGCTGAGCAGCAGGCCGATCAGGTGCTTGCCGAGGGCGTCGGCCACCTCGAGCTTCCACGACGCCCAGGTCGTGCTGCGTCCGCGGACGACCTGGCGCCACTTCTCGAACGACCTGCGCGGGCTCAGGCGCACGTGGCCACCCTCCGCGGCCGCGAGCTGCTTGTTGGTCGGGTCACCGCCCCAGTCGACGACCCGCTGCTGCTCGGGTCGCAGCCACAGCAGCCACCGGTCCGGGGCCGATCCCACCCGCAGGACGCCGGCCGCGGTCGAGATCCCGGCCAGCGAGGGCACCAGCTCGCCGAGGCGGTCGGTCGCGGTGGCGTAGCTGGTCGGGTCCTCGAGCGCCGACGCGACCGCCTGGAGCTGGTCCCGGTCGAGGTCGACCTCGCCGCGCACCGTCAGGACCCCGTCGTACGACAGCACCGCGCCGGTCGCGTCGACCAGGGACAGCAGCTCCGGGTCGTCCATCACGCTGACCAGGGGCGACTCGGGGTGGGCCGAGGTGCGGGTGATCATCCGGCCGAGCACGGTCTGGGCAGCGAGGCTGCGCTCCCGGTTGTCGGCGCGCTCGCGATCGCCCGCGAGCTGCGAGGCGACCTGTCCGAGGAACTCGGCGGCGGAGCGCGCCTCGTGGCTCGGCCGGTGCGGGCCGGAGTAGTGGTGACACGCGACGAGACCCCACAGCTGGCCGTCGACGACCAGCGAGATCGACATCGAGGCGGTGACGCCCATGTGCGAGAGGTACTCGATGTGGATCGGGGAGACGCTGCGCAACGTGGAGTGCGAGAGGTCGAGCGGGGCGTCGGTGTCCGGGTCGAAGACGGGGTGCAGCGGGACGGGCACGTAGCCGATGTCCGCGATCAGCCGCGTCCAGTTCACGGTGTAGAGGCGCCGGGCCTGGGCGGGGATGTCGGTGGCGGGGTAGTGCAGGCCGAGGAAGGAGTTCAGGTCCTGGCGGCGCTCCTCGGCGATGACCTCGCCGTTCCACTCCTCGTCGAAGTGGTAGACCATCACCCGGTCGAAGCCGAGCACCGCCCGCACCTCGACCGCGAGCTGGGCGGCGAGGTCGGCGACCGACGGCGCCTGCGCCAAGCGCCCCATCGCGGACCGGGTCGAGTGATAGGGCTGCCGGGTCTCCCCCACGGCGCTCAACGGCTCGATCTCGACGACCAGCCGGTCCCCCGAGCGGTGTCGTCGCACGTCGACGGCGATGCCGCCCAGCACCGCGGTCTCGGCCCCTGCCTCGATGTCCGACGCGAGGTCCGGCCCGACCAGCTCCGCGAACGTGCGACCGATCGCATCCGCGGGCGCGGTCTCGATCAGGTCGTCGAGGTTGGCCGACACCATGACCGCACGCGAGTCCTGGTCGAGCGCCAGCAGCACGCCGTGCGGCTGGATCGCGCCGGGGACGTGGATCGGCTCCCGGTCGCAGGTCTCGAGGTCGACCTCGCCGTACGCCGGGGTGTGCCCGGCGGGCGGCGACGTCTCTGGCACAGGGTCAGGGTAGGTCACATCGCAGATCAACCGTTCGGGTGAGGAAGGCGTTACGGAACTTCCCCGTCGGGTCCCGCCGAGCGGCGAGCTCGCGGAAGTCGTCGAAGCGTGGGTAGAGCGGTCGCAGCGCGTCCGCCCCCGCCGCGAAGCACTTGCCCCAGTGCGGCCGGCCGCCGAGCGGCAGCAGGGCCTCCTCGATGGCGGGCAGCACGCCGTACACGCCCGGCACGTCACGCAGCCAGGTGAAGTGGAAGCCGACCGCGTCGGCGTCGTACGCACCGCTGAGCCAGAGCCGGTCGGCGGCGATCGTGCGCACCTCGGAGACCTGCAGGAGCGCGGCGTACGCCGGCGCGAGCGCGCGGAGCCGCTCGATCGCCACAGGTGCCGCGCTGCGCGGGACGAGGTACTCGCTCTGGAGCTCCTCGCCGCGGCTGGGCGTGAACTCCATGCGGAAGTGCGGCAGCCGCTGGTGCCACGGACCCGGCGCACCGCCCTGCTCGGTGACCGCCGCGATGTCGGCCCCGGCCAGCATGTGCAGCGTCCCGGTCGCCGGCACCGCTCCGGCGAGCGCGGCGGGCGGCTCGGCGCCCCGGCTCTTCAGCCACACCTGCTGGACGGTGCCGCTGACCCAGTCGGTGAAGAGGCTGACGCTGTACGCGCTCGCGGTGAGGTCGTCGAGGTGCTCGACGGCGAGGTCCCAGGGCAGGTCGGTGAAGAGGTCCTGGCGCACGTCGTACGCCAATTCGACGTCGAGCGTCACGTGCGTGACGACCCCGAGCGCACCGAGCGAGACGACGTGGCCGTCGAAGTCCTCGTCGCCGCGGCTGATGGTCCGCAGCTCGCCGTCGGCGCCGACGATCTCGAGGCCCGCGACGGCCGCCGCGAGGGATCCGGTGCGGTCGCCCGAGCCGTGCGTGCCGGTCGCGACCGCTCCGGCGACGGAGATGTGCGGCAGGGAGGCCATCGTCGCGAGCGCCCAGTCCTGGTGGGCCAGCTGCTCGGCCAGGTCGCCGTACCGGACCCCGCCCGACACCCGCACCACGCGGCGGTCCTCGTCGATCTCGACGTCGCGGCCGAGGCCTGCTGTCCCGACCAGCACCCCGGTCGTGTCGGCCAGGTCGGTGAAGGCGTGCCGGGTGCCGAGCGCTCGCACGCGGTCGTGACGGGCGACGACCTCGCGGAGCTCGTCGACGCTGGCCGGGTGCTGCACCTGCTCCGCCACGTAGGTGTGGTTGCCCGCCCAGTTCTTCTCCACGCCGTCATCCTCGCACTGCGCCATACTCGTCCCATGGCTCCGTCACACACCGAGAACGCATGGGCCGACGGCCTCGGCATCTTCGCCGGTGCGGCCCTCCTGACTGTCGGCATCTTCCAGTTCCTGGAGGGTGTCGCCGCTGCGGCGAAGGACGACGTGTTCGTCACCACCCCCAACTACGTCTTCGAGCTCGACCTCACGACGTGGGGCTGGATCCACATCGTCGCCGGCATCCTGGTCGCCGTCATCGGTGGCTCGATCCTGATGGGCAAGCGCTGGGCCCTGGTCGCCGGCATCGTGCTCGCGGTCCTGTCGGCGCTGCTCAACTTCGTGTGGCTGCCGTTCTACCCCGCGTGGGCCGTCATCATCATCGCCTTCGACGTCGCCGTCGTGTGGGCGCTGAGCACGATGCTCGGCCGCACCAGGGCCTGACCTGCCTCACGCGCGCAGCCGCGCCGCCTGACGGGTGAGGTGGTCGCGCTCCGCGGTCGAGGTCGCCTGACCCGCGGCCACGACGTACAGGTCGTGGGCGATCGACCGGTCGCCGGCGCGCTCGTGGAGGTAGGCGCGCACGGCGGTGTGCCGGGGTACGTCGGCGGGCACCCGCTCGACGGCGCGCAGCCCCGCCATCGGGCCATCGACCTCGCCGACCGCGACGGCCCGGTTGAGGGCGACGACCGGGCTGTCGACGATCCGGGTCAGCTCGTCGTACCACTCGAGCACCTGCGGCCAGTCGGTCTCCTGCGCCGTCCGGGCGTCGGCGTGCAGGGCAGCGATCGCCGCCTGGGCCTGGTACTCACCGAGCCGGTCGCGGGCCAGCGCGGCCTGCAGCACGACCACGCCCTCGGCGATCGCGTGCCCGTCCCAGCGGGTGCGGTCCTGCTCGGCCAGCGGCACCAGTGAACCGTCGCTCGAGAAGCGCGCCGCCCGCCGGGCGTGGTGCAGCAGCATCAGGGCCAGCAGGCCGGCGACCTCCGGGTCCTCGGTGCCGCCGGCCAGCTGCCGCGTCAGCCGGATCGCCTCGGCGGCCAGGTCCACCTCGCCGCTGTAGCCCTCGTTGAAGATCAGGTAGAGGACCTTGAGCACGGTGGAGAGGTCACCCCGCGCGCCGAGGCGCACGTCCGAGATGGTGCGCTTGGCGCGGCTGATCCGCTGCGCCATCGTCGCCTCGGGCACCAGGTAGGCCTCGGCGACCTGCCGGGTGGTCAGGCCGCCCACGGCACGCAGGGTGAGCGCCACCGCGGACGCCGGGGTGAGCGCGGGGTGGCAGCAGAGGACCAGCAGCATCAGGGTGTCGTCGCGCTGCTCGGTCGGCCCTGGCGGAGGATCCTCCACCTCGGCGAGCTCCCGGCGCTGCCGGGCCGTGTCCGAGCGCTGCGCGTCGAGGAAGCGCCGCCAGGCCACCGTGACCAGCCAGCCCTTCGGCTCCGCCGGCATCTCGTCGGGCCACCGGCGGACCGCCTCGATCAACGCCTCCTGGACGGCGTCCTCGGCCGCCGCGAAGTCTGCCCCGCGACGGACGAGGACGCCCAGGACCTGGGGGCCCAGCTCCCTGATCAGCTCCCCGGGCAGCTCCTCCACGTCAGTCCGTGACGGTCGGCGGGTGCTCGAGGAAGGGCCGCACCTCGAGCCACTCGTTGATCGGCTCACCGCCCTTGCCCGGCGCCGACGAGAGGTACGCCGCTGCCTCGTACGCACGCTCCTGGGAGTCGACGTCGATGATCATCCAGCCGGCGATCAGGTCCTTGGTCTCCGCGAACGGCCCGTCGGTGACCGGCGGTCGGCCGGGGCCGTCGGACCGCACGAACGAGCCGTCGGGCGACAGCGCCTGCCCGTCGACGAACTCCCCGCGCTCACGCAGGTCGTCGGCGACCTGGTTCATGAACGCGATGTGGGCCGTCACCTCCTCCGGCGTCCACTGGTCCATCGGGATCCTGCCGACCTCGGTCGGCTCGGGACCGGTCGCGCGGCGGTAGTGCTTCAGCAACAGGTACTTCGCCATGGTGGTGGTGCTCCTTCGGTGTCCGAGGCGAACCATTCTGGCCGCCTTCGACCCTGGGACGGAGCGGTCAGGAGGTTCTCGACATCCCCACGGAGATTTCTTTCAGATGTTCGTGGGGATGTGCATGACGGTGCCGCCGTCGACCACGAACTCCGACCCGGTCGAGAACGACGACTCGTCGCTCGCCAGGAACACCACGAACGCCGCGACCTCGTCCGGCTGGCCCGCGCGGCCCAGCGGGATCGGGATCAGGCCCTCCGGCATCTGGTCGGTGGCCGGGGTGCTGATCCGTCCGGGGTGCAGGGAGTTGACCCGGATCCCGTGCGGGGCCAGCTCCATCGCCAGCGACTTGGTCAGGCCGGTCAGGCCCCACTTGGAGGCGACGTACCCGTGCGCCCACGGCGTGCCCCGCAGGCCCTCGATCGAGGAGGTGTTGATGATCGAGCCGCCGCCGGCGGCGATCAGCGCGTCGGCGGCGGCCTTGGCCCCGAAGAACGCACCGGTCAGGTTGACGTCGAGCATCTGCTGCCACTGGGCAGCCTTGTAGCGCTGCAGCTGGCCGCCGTTGAAGATGCCCGCGTTGTTGAAGAGGACGTCCAGGCGGCCGAACTCGGCGAGGGTGAACGCCACCGCGGCCGCCCACTCGTCCTCGCTGGTGACGTCGAGGTGCACGTAGCGAGCCGCGCTCTGCCCGAACTCCTGGCACAGCTGCTCGGCGAGCGCTGCCCCTTCCTCGTCGAGGAGGTCGCCGATGACGACCTGGGCGCCCTCGGCGACGAGCATCCGTGCGCTGGCGCCGCCGATGTTGCGCGCACCGCCACTGATCAGGGCGACCTTGCCCTCGACACGACCCATGCAGCGCAGGCTAGCATCGCGCTAGAACATGTTCTAGAAATGGGGATCGAGATGACCATCCGCGTCGCCCAGGTCAGCACCGGCAACGCCGGCAGGCTCACGCTGCGCCAGCTCATCGCCGACGACCGGTTCGAGCTCGTGGCGGTGTCCACCTCGACGCCCGAGAAGGTCGGCCGGGACGCGGGCGAGCTCGCCGGCGTCGACACGGTCACCGGCATCACCGCCGTCGGCGACCTCGACGCCCTGATCGCCGCGGGGCCCGAGTGCGTCGTCTACTGCGCGATGGGCGACACCCGACCCCGCGAGGCGACCAACGACGTACGCCGTCTCCTCGAGGCCGGCATCGACGTCGTCGGCTCGGCCCCCGGCACCCTGCAGTTCCCGTGGGGCACGATGCCGCAGCAGGTCATCGACAAGGTCGAGGCATCGGCGCAGGCCGGCGGCGCCACGGTCTACATCACCGGCGTCGACCCCGGCTTCGCCAGCGACCTGGTCCCGCTCGCGCTCGCCAGCACCTGCCAGCGCATCGAGCAGATCCGGTGCTACGAGCTCGCCGACTACGCGACGTACGACGGCGCCGAGGTGATGTTCGACCTGATGGGCTTCGGGCAGCCGGTCGACTCGACGCCGCTGCTCTTCCTGCCCGGCGTCCTCGGTCTCGCCTGGGGCACCGCGATCCGGATGATGGCGAGCGGCCTGGGCATCGAGGTCGACGAGATCGTCGAGTTCTGGGAGGCCGAGCCGGCGCCCGAGACCTACGAGATCGCGGCCGGCACGATCCAGGAGGGCACCATCGCGGCCCTGCACTTCTCGATCAGCGGCCTGGTCGCCGGCCACCCCGCGATCGTCGTCGAGCACGTCACCCGCACCCGCGACGACCTGCGCCCCGACTGGGCCCGGCCCTCCTCGGGCGGGGGCGCCTACCGGATCGAGATCACCGGCGAGCCGTCGTACGTCGTCGACGTCGTTCCGAGCAGCGAGCACGGCGACCACAACCACGCCGCCATCGTCGCGGCGTGCGGCCGGATCGTGAACGCCATCCCCGACGTCCGCGCCGCCGGTCCCGGCATCGCGACGACTCTCGACCTGCCGCTCCCGACGGGTCGGGGCACGTACGTCGGGACCCGGTGAGCCAGGGTTCCGCTACCACAGGGGCCTGATCTCGCTCAGGAGTGCGTTCTGCTTCGCGACGGCGCGCCGAGCCGCGACGCGCCAGTCGAAGATGCTGAGGTCGAGCTCGAAGGCCTTGATGGCGACCATCCCCCAGAAGCAGCTGAGCGCACCTTTGCCCACGCCGGCTGCGCCCCCTCCCGCGAGGCCGCCGATCGCTGCTGCGCCACCGCAGACGATCGTGACCTTGGTGATGCCCTGGGCGAACTCCTGCTGGTGGTGGCCCGCGGCGTCGCAGTTCGCCTGATAGCCGGCGCCGGCCATGGGCGTGCACATCATGGCTTCCAGCGGGTACTTCCACCAGTCGCCACCTCGCTTCTGCGCGAGCCGTTGCCGGGCTGTCCGATGACTCGCGAAGTAGGCGTTGAACGCCTTGCGCCACACCGGCGGCAATGTGTAGCCCCTGGCGTTGTCCAGCTTGCCGTCCTTGAAGGCCTCCACGTGGTTGCTGGCCCAGTTGTGCGCCCACTGGTCGCAGGTGAGGTCGGGGTTGCCCGGCGGGATGCAGCGCTTGCGCCCGACGGCGTCGGCCTTGCTGCCGGAGGACATCGAGGCTGGCGTCGAGGCGGCTGCCGCGGCACCGTCCGCGTGCTGGAGGTAGGTGAAGACCAGGGCGAGGACGATCCCGATCGCGAGGGGGACGACACCCCACTCCACGATCAGTCTCCGAGTCGACTTGCGGGGAGCCTTCGAGCTCACGCGATTCTCCGTTCCATGAGGGCGAGCCGCTCGACGGGCACGTCGAGCCAGGTGGCCACCAGCAGCAGCTCGACGACGTCGAAGACCACGGCGCCGGACATCCGGCTGCGCGCGGTCGTGGTCGAGACGGCAAGCACGGCCGCCAGGTCACTGGCCCGCCTGTCCTGTCGCCCCATCTCTGCGCGCACCTCGGCAGCAACTGCCGCGCCGTACTCCGCAGGGGTCATGCTGCGACGTTGCATGATCTTTCATGCGTTGTCAACCTCATCATGCAGATTGACGTCTTTTCATGCACTCGTGATCGCGATCGGCCGACTCGAGCTCGCCCCGGTACGGGCGTACCGGTGCGACTCGAGAGACGTGCCCTAGGAGTCCGCCGGCCCCTCGTCGCGCAGGCCCTTGGTCTCCGCCTTGAAGATCCGCAACGCCTGACCGGCGCCGCGCGCCAGGTCGGGCAGCTTGGTGGCGCCGAAGAGGAACACCACGACGACGAGGACGATCAGGAGCTCAGGGGCGCCGATGTCTCCCACGGCGGGCCTCGCTATCTGGCGACGACAGGACGCGAGAAATCGTACGTCGCAGGTCCCAACGTCAGGACGCCAGATCTCAGGACGCCAGCGCCATCGCGCTGCGGCGTCGCTGCCGCTGACGGCGCAGCGGCGTGCCCACGGCGTACGCGCCGACACTCACGCCACCGAGCACCACCAGCGGCACTCCGGCCGACATCAGGAGCACGATCGAGGCGACCGCCCAGGGCGTCGCCATCAGCACCCCCCGCACCTGGATGCTGCTGGGCGCGCCGGTGGACGCCCAGGTCGCGAGGTGCTCGCAGTTGTTGCGGACCAGGTGGTAGTCCTGCGCACCCAGCCGCGACTCCGCGTTGGCGACGATCTCGTCGACCGGCAACCGGTGGCGGTAGGAGCGCACGAAGATCTCCGACCGCAGGGAGAACGCGTCGTACGACGTGCGCTCGACGCGCCGCTTCCGGCCCCAGCCCGCGACGTAGTGGATGACCGTGCCGTCTCCGCAGTCGATGCCGTGGTGGGTGAAACGCCGCAGCCGGTGCACGTAGAGATGATCGCCGCGACTCACGGACCGAGGCTACCGGCAGGTACCCCCGGCGCGGGCATTATCGGGAGCGTCACGGAGGTCACGGACCTACACGTACGATCGCCGGCATGCGCTGCCACCCACGTCATGCGCATTGCGGTCTTTTCATGCGTCTGACAGCCTTTCCCCATGACGTCAGCTCCGAGCGCCACCTACCTCGCGACCTTCTCGGAAGCACTGGTGTCCGAGATCAAGGCCGAGATGGGCCGCCGCGACCTCTCCTCCCGGGCGCTCGGCCGGCTGCTGGGCAGGTCGTCGCAGTACATGTCGGACCGGCTTGACGGCGGGAACTCGAAGACCGGCCGACGGGTCACGCTCACGGTCAAGGACCTGGCCGCCATCGCCGGCGTCTTCGAGCTGCACCCGGCCGAGCTCATCCGGCGCGCGAAGGAGGCGGCCGACGGCCGGGAGGCCGCACAGGACGGCGGCCGGGTCGTCGAGCTGCCGCGCTCGACGCCGTCCGACACCGAGGAGGTCGCGGCGCACGACTCCAGCACGCCGATCACCCACGAGCAGGAGGCACCCGACACCCCATGACCCCGCTGCCGGGGCGGCACTGTCGGAGGCTGCCTGTACAACCGGCGGTGCCGACGTCGCGACGCCCGGATCGCGACGACGCCACCGGACGGGGGTCTCAACGGTGAACGAGGAGCGCTTCGCGAGGCTGGCCGACCTCTGCGCGGCGCAGGGCGTCCGCATCGCGTGGGTCGACCTCAGCCCGCAGCGACACGGTCAGTACAAACGGCGAGACCGGCTCATCGAGCTCAACCGCACCCTCGTCCTGCGGCAGCTGGTCCCGGTGCTCGCGCACGAGTACGCGCACTTCGTCCACGACGACGCCTGCTCGACGATCGCCGCCGAGCGGCGCGCCTGGGAGTACGCCGCGCGGATGCTGATCACGCCCGCCGACTACGCCCGCGCCGAGAGGGTCGTCGGCCCGCACCCCAACGCGATCGCCGCCGAACTCGACCTCACCGCCGTGATCGTCCGTGCCTGGCGCCGCCAGCACCGCGCCGCCGGCCACGAAAAAGGGCCAGGTCTCGATGACCTGGCCCTTCTCCTCACGTGCGCGAGGGGGGATTTGAACCCCCACGCCCTTTCGGACACTGGCACCTGAAGCCAGCGCGTCTGCCGTTCCGCCACTCGCGCGTGAAGCGGGGCAAGGTTATCCCAGGGGCGACCCGGCGCCCAAACCGGGGAAGCGGCACCGCCCGGCCATCCCCCGACCGTGCCGCCGACCCCGTTACGATCGGTCGCACCCGGCCGCCCAGGTCGGGTGGCTGTGCCTGCGCAGCGGATCACGGTTTCCACCACCCGTGCCGCGGGCACGACCACCGGGACCGAGATGGCATGGGACGGAAGGAGGGCAGACGTGGGCGGGCTCCAGAGACTGGAGAACAGGCTCGAGCAGATGATCTCCGGCGCGTTCGCACGGGCCTTCCGCTCGGCCGTGCAGCCGGTCGAGATCGCGGCGGCGCTCCAGCGCGAGTGCGACAACAACGCGCAGATCCTCTCCCGGGACCGGCGCCTGGTCCCCAACGACTTCCACGTCGAGCTCTCCGGGACCGACCTGGACCGGCTCGCGCCCTACGACAGCGCGCTGGCCGACGACCTGGTCCGACAGCTGCGCGACCACGCCGACGAGCAGAGCTACGTCTTCCCCGGCCCGGTCAGCATCGCGTTCGACCCGGCCGAGGACCTCACCACCGGCCGCTTCCGGATCCGCAGCCGCGCGCAGGCCAAGGTGACCAGCGACGCGACCGCCACGCAGGTCGGCCGGGCGCGGGCCTTCCTCGAGGTCAACGGCACCCGGCACCCGCTGCAGGCGCCCGGGCTGGTCGTCGGGCGCGGCACCGAGGCCGACCTGCGGATCAACGACCCCGGCGTCAGCCGGCGCCACATCGAGTTCACGGTGACGGGCGGCGGCGAGCGGGGCATCGCCCTGGAGGTCCACGACCTCGGCTCGACCAACGGCATGCTCGTCGACGGCCACCGGATCACCCACACCGGGCTGCACGACGGCTCCTCCGTCAAGATCGGCAACACCACCCTGGTCGTCCGCGTGCTCGAGGAGCGATAGGCGCATGTCCGAGCTGACGCTGTTCCTCATCCGGGTCGCCTACCTCGCGATCCTCTGGATCTTCGTGCTGTCCGCCATCTCGGTGATCCGCTCCGACATGTTCGGCGCTCGGGTCCCGGAGGCCGCCCGCACCGGCGGCGGCAAGGCGCCCAAGCCGCCGAAGCAGCCCAAGCCCGGCAAGCGCCGCACGGTGCCCACCCACGTGCTGGTCACCGAGGGGTCCAACGTGGGCGAGCGCGCCGACCTCTCCGCCGGCCCGGTGCTGATCGGGCGCGGCAGCGACGCCGCGATCCGGCTCGACGACGACTACGTCTCGACCCGGCACGCGCGGATCGCCGCGTCGGGGGACCAGTGGTTCGTCGAGGACCTCGGCTCCACCAACGGCACCTTCGTCGGCACGGTGCGCATCAGCCAGCCGACCACGATCACCATGGGCACCCAGGTCCGCGTGGGCAAGACGATCCTCGAGCTCAGGAAGTAGCCCGGGATGTCCGACCAGCCGACCGAGCCGGCACCCGCAGGGGCCGGCGCCCCGCCGCGCCTGCGCCTCGAGTACGGCGCGGTCTCGGACGTCGGCCGGGTCCGGCGCGACAACCAGGACTCCGGGTACGCCGGGCCCTGGCTGCTCGCCGTGTGCGACGGCGTCGGTGGCGCCGCTCGCGGTGACATCGCGTCGGCGACGGCGATCACCCAGCTCCGCCGGCTCGACGAGCCCCCCGGCAGCGACTCGTCCGAGGAGCTCCTGGGCCGCGTCGCCGGTGCCGTGCACCGCGCGCACGACCGCCTGGTCGAGCTCGTCGACGAGGACCCCGCGCTCAGCGGCACGAGCACCACGGCCACCGTGCTCGCGTTCGACGGCGTCCGCCTCGGCGTCGGCCACGTGGGCGACAGCCGCGCCTACCTCTTCCGCGACGGCACCATCCGCCAGCTGACCCTCGACCACACCTTCGTGCAGACCTTGATCGACGAGGGCCGGATCACCGAGGAGGAGGCCCGGGTCCACCCGCACCGCAACCTGATCATGCGGGCGATCGACGCGGTCAGCGACAGCGAGCCCGACCTCTTCATCGTCGACCTCGCGGCCGGCGACCGGCTCCTGGTCTGCAGCGACGGCGCCTGCGGGGTGCTCGACGACGGCCGGATGGCCGACATCCTGGGCACCGGCAACCCGGAGTACGCCGCGATCGAGCTCGTCCGCGCGAGCCTGGAGGCAGGCAGCAGCGACAACGTCACCTGCGTGGTGGCCGACGTGCAGGAGGCCGTCGAGGCGTCGGGTGCCCAGGACGAGCCCCTCGTCGTGGGCGCGGCAGCCGAGCGTCGACTCCAGCGCGGCCGGACCGGCGGCCTCTTTCGCGGCCACCGCTCGGGCGACACCGGCGAGCTGGAGCCCGTCCCCGACCTGCCGGCCGGCGCCCTGGACGCGATCGACGCCGACCCGGTCGACCCCGAGGCCGCCCGCTACGCACCGCGCCCGCCCCGCCGCTACGTCTGGGCCAAGCGCCTCTTCGCCCTCGCCGTCGTCGTCGGCATCGGGTGGATCGCCGTCGCCGGCCTCTGGTCGTGGTCGCAGCACCAGTACTACGTCGGCGAGCAGGACGGCTCGGTCGTGATCTTCCGCGGCGTCAACGCCTCGATCGGTGGGTTCGACCTCTCGGAGCCCTACCAGACCAGCGACGTCGAGCTGGCCAGGCTGTCCGACTTCGACGCGGGCAAGGTCGAGGACGGCATCGACGCCACCGACCTCGCCGACGCCCGGCGCACCGTGCAGAACCTCGCCCGCTCGCAGGAGCCCGCGACCGACACCGCCGGCACGGACGGCTGAGATGGCCCAGCAGTCGACGCTCATGGGGTTCGTGCACCGCCGCCGGCGGGGTGCGGAGCTCTTCCTGCTCGTCCTCGCGCTCGCCGTCGGCATCGGCGCGTACGCCGCGGTCGGCATCGGCGTCCAGGGCGAGGTGCCGCCCGACATCCTGGGGTACGGCGGCTGGCTCGCCGGCCTGGTCATCGGCGCGCACGTGGTGATCCGCCTCGTGGCGCCGTACGCCGACCCGGTCCTGCTCCCCGTCGTCGCCGCGCTCAACGGGCTCGGTCTCGCGGTCATCCACCGCATCGACCTGGCCCGCGAGGCGATCGACCGGCCGCACGGCTTCGCGCAGCAGCAGCTGATCTGGATGACGCTCGGCGTCGGCCTCTTCGTCGTCACGCTGCTCGCGATCCGCGACCACCGCGTCCTGCAGCGCTTCACCTACACCAGCGGGCTCGCCGCGATCGTGCTGCTGCTGCTGCCGATCCTCCCGGGCATCGGCCGCACCATCAACGGCGCCCAGATCTGGATCCGCCTCGGCCCCTTCAGCTTCCAGCCGGGCGAGGTCGCGAAGGTCCTGCTCGTCATCGCGTTCGCGGGCTACCTCGTCCTGCACCGCGACGCGCTCGCCCTCGCCGGCCGCCGGGTGCTCTTCGTCGACCTGCCCCGTGGTCGCGACCTCGGCCCGATCCTCGCGATGTGGCTGGTCAGCCTCGGCATCCTGGTCTTCCAGCACGACCTGGGCTCGAGCCTGCTGTTCTTCGGCCTCTTCCTGATCATGCTCTACGTCGCGACCGAACGACCCGGATGGCTGATCGTCGGCGGACTGATGTTCGTCGGCGGCGCGACCCTGGCCTACTTCCTCTTCGGCCACGTCCGGATCCGCTTCGACATCTGGCAGCACCCCTTCGACTTCTACACCGCCGAGCAGGGCGGCAAGAGCTTCCAGCCCGTCGAGGCCAAGTTCGGCATGGGCTGGGGCGGCCTGATCGGCCGCGGCTTCGGCAACGGCGACCCCAACCGGGTGCCGTACGCCGAGTCCGACTTCATCGTCTCCTCCATCGGTGAGGAGCTCGGCCTGACCGCCGTGATGGCGGTCCTGATGATGTACGGCCTGATCGTCGAGCGCGCGCTGCGCACCTCGCTGATCTGCCGCGACGCCTTCGGCAAGCTGGTGGCCGTCGGTCTGGCCAGCGTCTTCGCGATCCAGGTCTTCGTGGTCGTCGGCGGCGTCACCGGCCTCATCCCGCTCACCGGACTCACCACGCCGTTCCTCTCGTACGGCGGCTCCTCCCTCGTCGCGAACTGGGTGATCATCGCGCTGCTCCTCCGCATCTCCGACCAGGCCCGACGGCCACTGCCGACGATCTCGGACGACACGGCCGCGTTCAGCGCCGAGGAGACCCAGATCGTCCGGGCGGTGAGCGCATGAACAAGCCGATCCGCACCGTCTCGATCTTCTGCCTGCTGCTCTTCCTGGCGCTGATGATCAACGCGACCTACCTCCAGTACTGGAAGGCGGGCGCGCTCAACGACAACCCCCTCAACCGGCGGGTCCAGGTGGCGGCGTACTCCCAGGAACGCGGCGCGATCCTGGTCGGCCGCAACCCGGTCGCCGAGAGCGTGAAGTCCGACGACGAGTACAAGTTCCAGCGCACCTACCCGAAGCCGTTCCAGTACGCGCCGATCACCGGCTACTTCTCCTACTTCGGCGCCACCGGCATCGAGCGCTCCCGCAACTCGGTGCTGTCCGGCGACGACTCGCGGCTGTTCGTCAACAACTTCGTCGACCTGATCAGCGGCAACCAGCCCCAGGGCGGCAACGTCGCGCTCACCATCAACCCCGCGGCCCAGCAGGCGGCGTACGACGGACTGCAGGGCCTGGGCTCGGACGTCCAGGGCTCCGTCGTGGCGATCGAGCCCAGCACCGGCAAGATCCTCGCGATGGTGTCGCTCCCGACCTACGACCCCAACAAGCTGGCCTCGCACGACCTGGCCTCGGTCACCAAGAAGTCCGCGGAGCTCAACGACGACCCGACCGAGCCGCTGCTCAACCGGGCGATCCAGACCCGGCTGCCACCGGGCTCGACGTTCAAGGTCGTCACCGCTGCGGCGGCGATCGAGAAGGGGCTCTACGACGCGGACTCCAACGTCCCCGGCGGCGTGACCTACCAGCTCCCCCTCACCAGCGGCCCCACCGGCGAGATCGACAACGAGGGCCGCAGCTGCGGCGCCAACGGGTCGAAGATCCCGTTCCGCCAGGCGATGGAGCAGTCCTGCAACACCTCCTTCGCCCAGATCGCCGGCGAGGTCGGGGCCGAGGACATGGCCAAGACGGCCGACGCGTTCGGCTTCAACCAGCACTACTTCGACGACCTGTCGCCGCAGGCACTGTCGGTCTTCCCCGAGGAGATCGACAAGGCGCAGCTCGGCCAGACCGGCTTCGGGCAGTTCGACGTCTCGGCCACGCCGCTCCAGATGGCGATGGTCTCCGCCGGCATCGCCAACGACGGCGTCGTCATGAAGCCCTACCTGGTCGACGAGGAGCAGTCGGCCGACCTCAACGTGCTGAGCAAGACCGACCCGGAGGAGTTCTCGCAGGCGGTCTCGGCGACGACGGCCGGCGAGGTCAAGAAGCTCATGGTCTCGACGGTCGAGGACGGCACCGCCTCGCCGGCCGCCATCCCCGGCATCTCCGTGGCCGGCAAGACCGGCACGGCGCAGACCGGGGCGACCGACCGGTCGCCGTACGCCTGGTTCATCTCCTTCGCCCCGGCCGACAACCCCGAGGTCGCCGTCGCCGTGATGATCCAGAACGCGGACATCCCGCGCGACGAGATCGCCGGTGGTCTGCTCGGCGGCCCCATCGCCAAGGCAGTCATGGAAGCGGTGATCAGGTGAGCCAGACACCATTCGGGTTCGCGGACGACTCGCGGCGCTACCGGCTCGACTCCCGCATCGCGACGGGCGGCATGGGCGAGGTGTGGCGGGCGACCGACACCCTCCTCGACCGCGAGGTCGCGGTGAAGCTGCTGAAGACGGAGTTCGCCGACAACCCGACCTTCCGGGTGCGCTTCGAGTCCGAGGCGCAGCACGCCGCGTCCCTGCACCACCCCAACATCGCCACCGTCTACGACGTCGGCGAGGCCAGCATGACCGACGGCTCCCGCAGCCGACGGCCCTACCTCGTGATGGAGCTCGTCGAGGGCCAGCCGCTCTCCGCGGTGCTGCGCCCCGGCGTGCCGATGGACCCGGCCGCGGTCCGCGACCTGCTCGCCCAGGCCGCCGACGGGCTCGGAGCCGCGCACGCCAACGGCATCGTGCACCGCGACGTGAAGCCGGCCAACCTGATCGTCACCCCCGACCGGGTCGTCAAGGTGACCGACTTCGGCATCGCCCGTGCGGCCGAGGGCGTCGGGCTCACCAGCACCGGCGAGGTCATGGGCACGCCCCAGTACCTCTCGCCCGAGCAGGCCCAGGGCCTGAAGGCGACGCCGGCCTCGGACGTCTACTCGCTCGGCGTCGTCGCGTTCGAGTGCCTCGCCGGCCGGCGGCCCTTCCAGGGCGAGACCGCCGTCGCCACCGCGCTCGCCCACCTGCGCGACCCGGTCCCGGACCTGCCCCCGTCGGTCCCGGCCGACCTCGCCGCCGTCGTACGACGCGCACTGTCGAAGGACCCCACCCAGCGGTTCACCGACGGCAGCGCGCTCGCCGCGGCGCTGCGCGACCCGGCCACCGCCGCGACCGCCGTCGTCGCGCCCCCGGTCGTCGCGCCGACCCCCGCGACCCAGGTCATCGCCCCGCTGCCACCGCCGACCACCTCGACGCAGGCGGCGTACGAGGAGGAGCGTCGCAGCTGGGTGTGGCCCGTCGTCGGCGTGATCGCCGTGGTCGTGATCGCGGTCCTCGTCGTGCTGCTGCTCACCCAGGGCAACGGCGGCGACGACCCGACCGACGAGGTCACCGACTCCCCGACGCAGTCCTCCTCGGCACCGTCGTCGCCGAGCGAGCCGACGACCAGCGCCACCGAGCAGGACACGACGGTGCGCATCGACGAGAGCCAGTACGTCAACCGCCCGCTCTCCGACGTCCAGCGCGAGCTCGCCGACCTCGGCCTGCGCGTGAACACCGAGCGGGTCGACAACCCCGGCGACCAGATCGAGAACGACGTCGAGAGCGTCAACCCGACCGGCGCACTGCAGCAGGGCGACACCGTCACGGTCACGTTCTGGGGGCCGGTGCCGCCCGAGTCGCCGAGCGAGTCGGCGTCGGACTCCCCCAGCGAGTCGGCGTCCGAGAGTCCTTCCGACAGCACCTCCCCGAGCAGCTAAGGCCAGGTCACCGTGAACAACCAACAGCCGGTCGTCGTCGGCGGGCGCTACGAGCTCGGTGAGCTCCTCGGCCGCGGCGGGATGGCGGAGGTCCGCAAGGGCACCGACACCCGACTCGGGCGGGTCGTCGCCGTGAAGCGGCTGCGCACCGACCTCGCCAGCGACGCGACGTTCCAGGCCCGGTTCCGCCGCGAGGCGCAGTCGGCGGCCTCGCTCAACCACCCGGCGATCGTCGCCGTCTACGACACCGGCGAGGAGCCGGCCGCCGACGGGTCGGGGATCTCGCAGCCCTACATCGTCATGGAGTTCGTCGCCGGCCGCACCCTGCGCGACATCCTGCGCGAGGGCCGCAAGATCCTGCCCGAGCGCGCCCTCGAGATCACCAGCGGCGTCCTCTCGGCCCTCGACTACAGCCACCGCGCGGGGATCATCCACCGCGACATCAAGCCCGGCAACGTGATGCTGACCCCGAGCGGCGACGTGAAGGTGATGGACTTCGGCATCGCCCGGGCGATCAGCGACGCGTCGTCGACGATGACGCAGACCGCCGCCGTGGTCGGCACCGCGCAGTACCTCTCCCCCGAGCAGGCGCGCGGCGAGACCGTGGACTCGCGCTCCGACGTCTACTCGGCCGGCTGCCTGCTCTACGAGCTGCTCACCGGCCGGCCGCCGTTCGTCGGGGACAGCCCGGTCGCGGTCGCCTACCAGCACGTCCGCGAGCCCGCCGTACCCCCGTCGGACCACGACACCTCGCTGCCGCCCGAGGTCGACGCGATCGTGCTCAAGGCGCTCGCGAAGCGTCTCGAGGACCGCTACCAGTCGGCCGCCGCGATGCGCAGCGACATCGAGCGCTACCTGGGCGGGCGCCCGGTGCAGGCGCCGATCCCGCCGCCGGTCGCCGCCGCGCCCCCGGTGACGGCTGCGACGTCGGTCGTCGCCCCCGTCGCGGCGTACGAGGAGGAGGAGCCGCGCAGCCGGACCGGCCTGATCATCGCGCTCGGACTGCTGCTCATCGTGCTGATCGCCGGTGCGGCCTACCTGCTGCCCAACCTGTTCGAGAAGGCGCCCGAGCAGGTGCCCACCCCCAACGTCATCAACAAGACCGAGAAGCAGGCGCGACAGCTCATCGGCGACGCCGGGCTGGCGGTCGGCTCGATCGACCGTGAGAACAGCGAGGACGTGCCTGCGGGGCGGGTGGTCCGGCAGGACCCGAACCCCGACGACTACGTCGACCCCGATACCCGCGTCGACCTGGTGATCTCGCTCGGCAAGCCGCAGGTCGAGGTGCCGTTCCTGATCGGTCAGGACAAGGATGCGGCCAAGCAGACGCTGGAGGCGGCCGGCTTCGACGTGAAGCTCAAGCAGGTCGAGTCCGACGAGGACAAGAACACGGTCATCAGCACCGACCCGTCCCAGGGCCAGACCGTCGCGGCCGGCACGACCATCATCGTGTCGTTCTCCGACGGGCCCGAGAAGGTCCCGAACGTCGTGGGCCTGCAGCAGGCGGAGGCGGAGACCGCGATCCGCAACGCCGGCTTCGTGCCCCGGGTGTTCACCACCGACGACACGACGGAACCCGCGGGCACGGTCATCGACCAGAGCCCCGCCAAGGGCGAGACCCTGTCCGAGGGGTCGACGGTGACGCTGCAGGTCTCGAGCTTCGTGGAGCCCTCGGCCCCCACGTCCCCGACCGACACCCCGACGACGGACCCGAGCGAGACGCCGATCATCCCGCCACCGCCGGGCTGACGGCCGGCGACTCCCGGGCTAGTCGGACTTGCCGCGCAGGGGGCTGGCGTAGCTGAGGCTGGTGAGGCCGTCGTACGCCGGCGCGGTGATCGCGTTGTCGAGCTCGAGGTCCCAGCCGACGGAGATGTCGGGGTCCTCGGCGTCCTCGCGGTAGGCCGCGACGTACGCGTCCGCGTCCACGGCGGCCTGGAGCGCGGCCTGGTCGCCGACGGCCTGGATCACATACGGCGGCGGGAACGGCACACCCTGCAGCTGGACCAGGCTGCCGAAGCACTTGATGCCGGTCGTCGACACGATCCGCTGGCCCTGGATGGTGACGGCGCTGGCGCCGCCCTTCCAGAGCGCGTTGACCACCGCCTGGATGTCCTGCTGGTGCACCAGCAGCGGGTTGACGTTGCCGGTGGTCGAGTTGATGACGTCGGCGGGTGCGTCGGTGAGCACGATCGTCACGCCGGGACCGCGGCGCTCCACCAGGCCGGCCGGGTCGTGGAGCCGCTCGATCTTGCGCTGGTAGCGATTGACGTCGCGGTCGCTGACCGCGGTGCTGAGCATCGCGACCTGGGCGTCGAGCGCGGCGACCCGGCTGCGCAGGTCGTCGTACGCGTCGGACTCGTCCTCGACCAGCGACGCCAGGTCCGTGTAGCGGCCTGGTCGCAGGTCGGTGCCCTCGCTGTTGTTGGCGCTGACCACGAAGAGGCCGCCGCAGGCGAGCACGACGAGCGGCGTGCCCAGGCGCCACAGCCGGGCGCGGGGGCTCAGCGGGTTGCGCTGCGGCACCCGGAGGAACCGTCGCCGGTGCTCCGGGTCGCTCGACCCGGTGGGCCTCGCGTGGGATCCGGCGCTCACGTTGACTAAGGTATCCCGGAGTCCGTCCCGGCCCGGTACGGACGACAGCATGGCCCGCGTCACGACGGGTCCCGCACGACCTCACGACCGACCAGGAGCACCCGTGTCCAAGCTCAAGGCCAAGGACCCCCTCGCCCCCGACCGGGGCCCGATGGCATCGCCGCGCTTCATCGTCGCGCTGGTGCTGATGGTGCTGGGCATCGCCTGGATCGCCTACTACTACGTGGTCTTCGACCCGACGGCGCTCCCCCCGAAGGACAGCGGCTCGCCGGCGTTCATGCGCGACCTCGGGGACTGGAACTACCTGATCGGCTTCGGCCTGCTGATGATCGGCCTGATCGTCTCCGCGCACCCGTCGACCCCGCTCGGCCGCGGCCGCGGTGTCGTGGTCGGCATGCTCGGCTGCTTCGTGATCGGCCTGCTGTGGATCTGCACGTACTACGTGTTCAGCAACGACCTCAGCAACATCCCGGTCTTCGACGACCTCGGTCAGAAGAACTTGGTCGTCGGCATCGCGTTCATGGCGGTCGGCTTCACGTTCGCCACCCGCTGGGAGTGAGCTGACCCCCGCACCTCGCACCTCACCACGAACGCCGGTCCCCTCGAGGGGGCCGGCGTTTATGCACACCTGGGGACAAGTCTGTGGAGAACTACATGCGTGTAGTTCTGCACAGGCTCCTCCACAGTTGTGGATGATTGCCCCGGGACCGGGCAGCCGAAACCGGCACGACACGCCGGTCTAGGTCGGCGTGTCGTGCCGGTTTCACCGGCCAACCGGTGAAACCCGCAGATCAGGCCAGCGCCGCCGTGCGCGCGACGGTCGCCACCAGGATCACCGCGGCGACGGCGACGAGGCCGGCGGCCTGGTACGCCGTTCGGTGCCGGCGTGGCGCGTAGGCCAGGATCCCGGCGACCACCACTCCACCGACGAAACCGCCGAGGTGGCCCTGCCAGGAGATGTTGGGGACCGCGAACGTGATGAGCACGTTGACCGCGATCAGCCCCCACAGGGCGCGCATGTCGCCGCCGACCCGACGGGCGACCACGATCAGCGCGCCGAAGAGGCCGTAGATGGCACCCGAGGCGCCGAGGGTGAGCTGGTACTCACCGGAGGCCCACAGCACGACGGCCGATCCCGCCAGCAGCGCCAGGAAGTAGAGGGCCAGGAAGCGGACCCGGCCGAAGACCAGCTCCAGCTGCGGGCCGATCATCCACAGCGCCAGCATGTTGAAGGCGATGTGGGTGATGGTGACGTGGGTGAACCCGGACGTCACGAGCTGCCACCACGCACCGTCCGCGACCCCCGGCAGCCAGGTGCCGCCCTGGGCGTCGCACGCGGCCTGGGGTGCGGCGTACGCCTGGTTGCCGAGCAGGCACAGCCCGCTCGGCCGCAGTCCCAGGAGGTCGACCAGCCGGCTTCCGGAGCCGCCGGTCACCAGGATCGCCAGCCACACGCCCGCGTTGATCGCGATCAGCACCCCGGTGGTGATCGAGGCGTTGCTGGGCCGCAGCCCGCCGAACGCAGTACGCCCGCTGCGGGTCGCCTTCTTGCCGGCCGCGACGCACTCGGGGCACTGGAAGCCGACAGCGGCGTCGCGCATGCAGTCGGGGCAGATCGGACGCTCGCACCGCTGGCAGCGGATGTGCGACTCCCGGCCGGGGTGGCGGTAGCAGACCGGCACCCCGGCGGGCGCCGGATGATCGTTCATCGTGGGTCGTTCGGGGAGCTCAGGCGCCGATGATCTCGACGGACTCGATGACGACGTCGTCCTTCGGGCGGTCGCCCGGGCCGGTCGGCGTGGTGCCGATGGCGTCCACGACGTCGCGCGAGGCCTGGTCGGCGACCTCACCGAAGATGGTGTGCTTGAAGTTCAGCCACGTCGTCGGCGCGACGGTGATGAAGAACTGCGAGCCGTTGGTGCCCGGGCCGGCGTTCGCCATGGCCAGCAGGTAGGGCTTGTCGAAGGTGAGCTCGGGGTGCGGCTCGTCCTTGAAGGTGTAGCCCGGGCCGCCGGTGCCGGTGCCGGTGGGGCAGCCGCCCTGGAGCATGAAGCCCTCGATCACGCGGTGGAAGACCAGGCCGTCGTAGAAGGGGCCGGTCTTGCCGTTGCCCGCGTCGTAGTCCTTGGTGCCCTGGGCCAGGCCCACGAAGTTGGCGACCGTCTCGGGGGCGTGGTTGGGGAAGAGGTTGAGCGTGATGTCGCCCCGGTTGGTCTTCAAGATGGCCTGCTGGTCCGCCATGACTGCCTCTCACGTTTGGTGGGTACACCACGGACGTACGCGGTGCTGGTTGTGCCGTCCGATCCTCGCACGGTCGACAAGCAGCCCGCCCGGCGCCCGGCCCCTGGTTCGGTCGCCGGTGGCATGATCGGATGCACCAGGGACACGACGAGAGGAAGCCCCCATGGGTCTGCGGAAGAACAAGTCGCTCCTGGACCAGGCCGGTGACACGGTGAGCGAGTACGTCGACCAGGTCCGCCCCCAGCTCGAGGCCGCGGTCGCCACGGCCCGCGAGAAGGCCGGCCCTGCGATCGCCGATGCACGCGGCAAGGCTGGTCCGGCCATCGCCGACGCGAAGGCGAAGGCGGCCCCCTACCTCGCCGACGCTCGCGACAAGGCAGGCCCGGCGATCGCCGCGGGCGCCGCCGTCGCCGCCGAGAAGATCGCCGAGGGCGCGGCGTACGCCGCCGAGAAGGCCGCCGCCGGCGCGGAGGCCGCTGCCGACAAGGTCGCCGAGGTCGCCGACCCGCCGAAGAAGAAGCACCGGCTCCGCAAGCTGGTCATCATTACGGGGATCGCGGCCGGCGCGGCGTACGTCGCCTCGCGGCTGCGCGGCGGCCAGGAGAGCCAGAACTGGCAGTCGTCCTACTCCCCGACGCCGGCTCCGGCCGCGACGCCCAAGCCGGTCGCGGTGGTCGAGGACGACGAGGCCGGTGCCTCGCCCGGTGAGGCGCTGGCCGACCAGGCCGAGTCGCCGCACCCGGTGACCACGCCGGACGACCCGGCCGACGTGGTCGAGGTCGACGACAAGAAGTAGCCGAAGCGCTCTAGGACCGGCCGGTGGAGATCTCCGCCGGCCGGTTCTCGTCTATCCAGGTGTCGATCCGCTCCCACCACGCGAACAGCCAGTCGATGCGCTCCTCGCGCCCGGCCGGGATCTCGGCCCGCGGGATCTGCCACCAGCGCATGATGATCCGCTTGTCCATCGGCAGCTCGCGCCAGACCTCGCCGACGGTGACCATGTGGTCGAGCCCGGTGTGGGCGACGAGCACGACGTCAGCGTCTGGCGCCGCGTCGAGCGCGGCGAGGAAGCCGCCCGGTCGGGGCGCGAGCACGTGGATCATCCGCTCGGCCCGCTGCGCCATCCGCTCCAGGCCGAGCCGGCGCAGCCGGTCGATCGCCCGCTGCCGCCGTTGCGGGGTGAAGTTCCCGCCCTCGGGGAAGATCACGAAGGCGTCGTTCTCGTCGAGCCCGCTCGCGAGGTCGGCGATCTGCGCCTCGAGGTTCTCGGTCGGGCCCGGGTTCGGGGTGATGAACCGCGCCGGGATCCGGTTGAGGATCACCGAGATCATCGGGTCCCACGCCAGCGTGTCCTTGAGGACCACCCGTGGCTCGCGGCCGTACCACGCCATCAGCGTGTGGATCAGCACGAAGGAGTCGCCCGGCCCGGCGTGCCGGCAGCAGACCAGGATCGGGCGGCCTCGGTGATCGAGCGGACCGGGCCCCTCGGACTCGATGCGCAGCCGCAGCACCCGCCGGGCCTCCCGGAAGAACACCCACATGGTGCCCTGCACCAGGTCGTAGTGGATGCCCTCGAAGTACGCCGTCCGCAGCCGCCGGCCGAACCCGGACGCGAACCACAGGCCGAGCATCACCAGGAGCAGCAGCGCCTCGCAGGTGAGGTAGACGAGCACCACCCAGAAGAAGCGCAGCGGCCGGAGCCGACCGCGCACGATCGGCGAGATCGCCGCGGCACCGATCAGCCACAGCGGCAGCGTGAACCAGGCGACCACGGCCAGGGCGACCACGAGCGGCGCGATCACGCAGCGCCGCAGTGCCCAGATCATCAGCTCAGGTGCTCCTCGAGGTAGGCGAGGGTCGCCTCGTAGGTGAGGTCGATGCGCTCCTGCACGCCGGAGAAGTCGCGGCTGCCGAGCACGCTGTCGTCCTTGCCCGAGGTCCCCCGTGCCGGGAGGACGTGCGCCTCGACGCTCGACGGCAGCTCGGCGAGCTCCCGGTTGAACCGGTGCCGCCGCGCGATCTCGAACGAGACCCGCGCGACCTCCCACGGCCGCTTCGGCGGCACCAGCGGCCGGTCGATGCGGCCGACCTGGAGGACGAACACCCGGGTGGCGCCGAGCTGGACGGCGCGGCCGAGCGGGATCGAGTTCACGATGCCGCCGTCGAGGTAGTGCTCGTCGCCGACCTTCGCCGGCGGCAGCAGGCCGGGTACGGCGGCGCTCGCGACGACCGCGTCCACGACCGGCCCGGAGTCGAACCAGTGCTCGGCGGCCCGCTCGATGCTGGCGGCGCAGACCTGGAAGCGGACCGGCAGCTCCTCGAAGGTCAGGTCACCGAACTCGTCGACGAGCGCCTGCTTGAGCGGCGTGGCCGACCACAGGTGGGTGCCGGTCGACATCGCTCGGCGGACGGTGCGCAGCGGGCTGTCGCCGTACACGTCGGCGCCGCCGGACGCGGCACCCTGCCAGAGCGCGACGAGCTTCGGGATGACGGACGCGTCCGGCTGCCGGGCCACCATCGCGCCGTTGAGGGCACCGATGCTGGTGCCGAGCACCAGGTCGGGGGTGATGTCGCGCTCGAAGAGGGCGCGCACCATGCCGACCTCGACGGCGCCGAGGACGCCACCGCCCCCCAGCACGAACGCCGTGGTCATCGGACCGTCACACCGTCGAGGATCCCACGAGCTCGGGGTTCTCGGCGCGCACCTTCTGGCTGACCCGGTGCTCGACCCAGAAGATCAGCAGCGGGATCAGGCCGGCCACGAGCATGAGCAGGGTGAACGCGATCGACCACCGCGCCCGGCGGGCGAGCAGGAAGGCGACGACGACGTAGATCATGAAGATCCAGCCGTGGAAGAGCCACATGATGCTGGCGGACTCGCCGAACTGCTGGAGGCTGCTGCCCTCCGTGGCGAGGTACTTCAGGGGCGCGGCCACGAGGGCGCAGAACGCGAGCAGCACGCCTACGACCAGGGCCAGCACGCGGTAGAGGTTGAACAGCTTCACGGGGCCAGCCTACGGATCGCTCGTCGCGGCCTCGTCGGCGTCCTCGACCACGCGCCCCTCGGCTGTCGTGTCGGTCACCCACCGCCACCAGATGAAGGCGGCGAAGAGCCCGAAGAACCACCACTCGATCGCGTAGAGGAGGTTGCGGATGCCGGTGAACGTCCCCACGTCGGGCAGCTGGTCGACGCTGGCCTGCTCGAGCCCGTCCTCGGGCTCGGTGGCGACGCCGTACGCGCCGTAGAGGTCCTGGTCGACGTGCTGGATGAGGTCGGCGATCCGCAGCTGCGGCAGGACGTCGTCGCTCGGGTCCTGGTCGACCTCGCCGGTGCCCTCGGGCGGCTGGAGCCAGGCGTCCAGGCTCGCCGCGCCGGTCGGTGGAGCCGGAGCGTCGTCCGGGTCGGCCACCCACCCGCGGACGATCGGCAGGGCCGCCCCGTCGTCGCCGTCGACGGCGAGCGGGGTCACGACCCAGTAGCCGTCGTGGCCGTCGTGCACCCGACCCGAGACGTAGACGGTCCCGTCCGGCACCCAGGTCCCCGAGACCGACACGGGCTGTCCGACCTGGTCGCCGGGGAACGGGTCGTCGGGGCCGATGACCTCGTCGAGCGGCTGGGGATCGGCGTGCGTCAGGTCGACGGCCTCCGCGGCCCGGTGCGCCTGCCACGCGTCGTACTGCCAGACGCCGAGGCCCACCGCGATCCCGACCAGGACGAGCGCCAGCAGGTGCGCGCCCCAGTAGCGCGGGGCGAGCGGGCTGGGCACGCGATCAGCGTACGCAGCCCACCCACCCCGCTCCTGCGGTGGGCTCCGCGCCTACTTCTTCTTCTGCTTCTTGACCTTGACCACGAAGGTCTTGGTCGCCTTGGCGGCGTTGTACGCGCCCGCCGCGGCGAACGACGCGGTCACCTTGTGCTTGCCGGGCTTGAGCTTCGGCAGCGTGAACGTCGCCAGGCCCGAGCGCAGCACACCCTGCTGCGCACGCAGCTTGTCGACTGCGAACGTCACCACTCCGCCGACCAGCGCCGTACCGGACGTGACGTTGACGTACGCCTTCGGGCGCTGGCCCTGCAGGACCTTGCCGGGCACCGACAGCTTGATGCTCGGGGTGAGCTTGTTGATCTTGACGGCCGCGGTCGTGAAGGGGGCCGGCGCGACGCCGGCTCCGACGCTGGAGAGCATCAGCGCCAGGAGCGGCGGGTAGGTGACGGTGGCGCTGACCGTGGAGCCCGCATCGGCGCCGGTGGGGGTGTACGACAGCCCGGTCACTCCGGTCGGCGCGCCGTTGCGGTTCCACGCGACGACGGGGTCCGACGACAGCCCCAGGCCGATGCCACCGAGGCCGCCCAGCGCAGCGCCCAGCTCACTGAGCGAGCTGGGGATCGAGACCGCGAGCGGCCGGCCGACGCCCGGCGTACCGGTCAGCCTGGGGGTCGCGATGGTGATCGTCAGCGGCGTCGTGGCGCCCTCGGTGATCGTCAGGGCGCCTGCGCCGACGGCGAGACCCGCTCCACCCATCAGGGTCGCGATCGAGCAGGTGGACAGACCGACGCAGGTGATCCCGGCCCAACCACCCATGACCATGGCGCCGTAGGTGCCGGCCGGGACCTCCTCGGCGAACGAGGCGGCCGCCACGGGGGTCCCGCCGCCGTCGGGAACGCCGAGGGAGACGGGGCCGGACCCGTCAGAGGGCACCAGCTCGACCGCGCCCTGGACCGGTCGACCCAGGTCGTCGACGAGGGTGAGGGCGATGATGCCGTTGCCCGGGTCGATCGCGTTCGCCGGGGTGGCGACCGCGACGGTACCGAGGATGAGCGCAGTGGCGGCGAAGACAGCCGTCAGCCGCGGGAGACGTGAGCGCACAGAGGCTCCTTGGAACTAGAGGTTCCCGAGAGGGACAGTGTCCGTTCGATTGAATCGGAGCCCCAGCCGGCACGGGCCAGAACGCCGTGATCCGTTCGGGTGGTCCAGACCCGAGGGCCGTCGCGGCTCGAGGAGATGTCCCGGAGAGATGGTGGAGCCTAGGGGACTCGAACCCCTAACCCCCTGCTTGCAAATTGTCCTGGAGTAGAGGTGTAAACTGCCTCTGACCTGCGAAAACAACGAGTCAGTTGTGGACAGATTCCCCCATAAGTGACCGTTCCTTCCCCCACTGGACCCCCAAGCACTGCTGCGCAAGCAGGGGGTCGAACAGCAGGTCATCGGCAGGCAGAAGCACGGAAGGACACTCGGGACGATGACTCGCAGACGAGGCTTCGGAGAGGTGGAGCGTCGGGTCGGCGCCAACGGGACGGTGACCTACCGGGCGCGCTACGCCATGGCCGACGGGACCCGGCACTCGCGCACCCTCGGCACCAAGATGGACGCGGAGGCATGGCTCGCGTCGGAGCGCTCACTGATCGACCGCGAGGTCTGGTCCGCTCCGGCCGCGCGCAAGGCAGCGGAGGTACGCCGACAGCGCGAGGCCGCGTACAACACCGTGCGGACCTTCGCCGCTCGCTACCTCAAGGAGCGCAGCCTGCGACCCAACACCGTGCACAACTACGAACGGCTCCTTGCCACCCGGATCGACCCGTACTTCGGTGAGATGCCGCTGCGCGACGTGTCCTTGTCGGAGATCAAGGCGTGGCGTGCCTCGCTCGATCCGAGGACCTCTTCGCAGAACGCCGCCGCCTACCGGCTCCTGCGCTCGATCCTGCAGGCCGCTGAGGAGGAGGAGCTGATCGACCGGGTGCCGCCGAAGATCCGCGGCGCGAGCTCGGCTCCGGTGCAACGTGTCGCCGTTCCGGCGACGCTCGAGGAGATCGCGGTCATCACCGACGCGATGCCCGAGCGGCTCCGTCTGCTGATCGTGCTCGCGGCATTCGTCGGCCTTCGCCAGGGTGAGCTCCTCGAGCTGCGGCGCTCGGACGTCGACGGGGTCACCGGCAGGGTCAGCGTCACCCGCAAGGTCGACAAGGACGTCCTGCCCGGCGCTCCCGGTGCCTGCCGGAAGTGCGGTCGGGTGATCAGCTCGCCCAAGACCGCCAGTGGTGTCCGCACCGTCCACGTCCCGCCGCCGTTCTTGCCCGCCCTGCAGAAGCACCTGCTCGAGCACACCGCGGCCGGTCCGACCGGACTGCTCTTCCCCGGGGATAGGACCGACCACATGAGCGTTCGCTACCTGATGGATCGCTACCGTCCCGCTCGCGAAGCCGCTGGCCGACCCGATCTGACCATCCACCACCTCCGCCACACCGCCCTCACACTGGCCGGCCAGCACGGAGCTACCGCCGCCGAACTGCAGGCCCGCGCCGGCCACGCCTCCCAGGCGGCAATGGCGATCTACCAACACGCCACCATTGATCGCGACAAGTCGCTCGCGGACAGGATTGGCGCGACATATGAAGCTTGGCGCCAGAGCGAACCGTAGAGCCCCACGGGAGCGATGGGGCCACCGGGTTGGAACGGTCCCTCCGCCGCGAGGGGGGCGGTTGCCATCCTGCGTCATGGCGCCACGACCTCGACTAGCGCAGTCGCGCACGAGTCCAGATCACCACTCCTCCCATGGCTGCGTTTTGTACGGAATGTCGTGGACCGGCGGCCGCTTGCGGTCCTCTTGTGCCCGCTTCGCAGCATCTGAGGCATCTCTGGTGTTCTCATGGGCGCGCATCTCAGCATCACGTCGTTGCTTGGCGCGCGCTTGGCGGAGCCGAGACTCGGCTCGCTCGGCGAGCAAGGCGTCACGCTCCAGACGGCTCTTCGTTGCGGCGTCCTGGCGCTGGCGCTCTGCCTCGAGACCTTGCTGGATACGTCCGGTCAGCGCCTCGTCGATCTCCAACCTGATCTTTCGTGACGTGATGACGTCGCGGGCGAAGGCAACCGCAGTATCAAGAGACCCGTACACCAACGTCAACCGTTCGGAAACTGCCTGTTCCAGATCACCTAGGTAGACGTCGCCCAGCTCGTGTGCGGCGGCATTCCACTCCGTCAGCAATAGGTGACCCTCGTCGTTCTCACCCGCCGCGAGAACGGCCGCGAGGAGAAGTCGTGCGCCACCAATGCTGGCCAAGGCATGGTGTTCTGAGCGGCTGCGAAAGTCAGCTGCCGAGGGCTCCCTCAACTGGTGACCGACAACAACCTGCCAAACCGCGAGAGGGCTCGGATGTGTGCTCCGCGCCACAACCACCTCCCTGCCCAAACGCTGTCCGGTGTGCGGATCGTCTTCTGGCAGTTCCCAGACAGAGGTCACGACTTTCGACGCCGCGCTTCACAACTTAGGTGTATCGAGCCTCGGCGTGAACCGATTCCTCGTGGATCTCCCGCATGGAGCGCGTCTTCCCGCCGCCTGGGCTCCAGCGGCTGTCCAGAAGCTTGTGCGACGTCTCGTCCGCCAGACAGACGCAGCCTGCGCGCACTGTGGCGTGGCCTCAGAACAGCTATCCGAGGTGGTCTCTGGGAGGTGGAGCCTCGCTGAGCCTCATTCCAACCAACAGCGCAACGCGTGCTGGCGACAGGTCGCGGTTCCGCACTTGCTCGATGAGGCCGCCATCCACACGCGACGCGACATGCCCGAGCGCGACCAGTTCAAGATCGATCAATGGCACGTCTGCGAGGAATCTCTGCCAGCGCCAACGGTCGAGTTCCTGGGCGAAGCGGATCGGCTCGTCGGCTCGTTCGACGATCCGATCCAGTGCGCCGGCCATCGCTTCCACCCGGCTGCCCCGAGCGTAGGCGACGAACTGCTCGAACATAGATGCGGGTACTCCCGCCAGGCTCCAACCTAGGCCAGCGTTGTCTCGCAACGCGCCGGCAGCACGCCACGGGGTGTGCAAGTTCCCCAACTCGACTTCTTGGTCGTAGTAGAGCGCGGCAAGCGACGAGATCGGTTCGCTCGGGGGCGGAGCCATCGAGCCATCGCGTTCATCTCGCGAGGGCTGCCAGAACCCGTTGCTGGCGAGGCCGAGTGTCCATGCCTCCGGCGCGCCAGCACGCTCATAGAGCCTGGCTCCTCGCGCGAGAATTTCGGATGCGACGCCTTGATCAATGAGGACAAGTAGCGTCGCCGCGTCTGCCAACGTCGTGGCCAACATGAGCTCCCGCTCAACAACGCCTTCTTCGAACTGCGTCGGATCCGGTGTCTCATACTCAAGTGCGTACTCAGCCAAGCTGTGGCCCACTCGCGCGACGTCCTCTGGGTCGACGTCGAGAACCTCGAACCAATCGACCGGCAGCGCTGTCACAGCACGTCCCGAATTGCGGCATGCCCCTCTGGGGCGACGAAACGACCATTTGTCCATCGACCAGCGACATATGCTCGCCTGCCGACGGCCGAGGAACGTCCCGCGCCAAGCTCCCAGCGCTCGACCCACTGAAGCTGCGCCATCGGCACGTGGATCTTCGCCGTGACTTCACCCTGACGGTGGAAGCGCCGAAACTGCGAGTAGGTCAGCAGATCCCGAACGTCCTCGGCGAAGGGCTCGAGCCTCACCTCAGAGTGCGGCAGGACCGGAACCCAACCGGCAAAGATGTGCCCCGCTGACTGGAAATTGTCCGTCGCGTAGAGCAATGCCGTCCGCTGTGCGCTTTCCACGCGATTTTGGCCGTAACCGCGGGGACGCGACGTGCGCATCCGAACTCCCGCTGTCAGAGATATGAATGGCGTCTCGTCCTGCACTGTTTGGTACTTGTCGAGATGGTCCTGAAGCGCACCGGCAGTGAGTTTGTTGGCTACCTCCGCGGGGGAGATCAGACCGGCGTTTCGCCACCAATTGCAAACAAGACCGCGCTCGCGCAGGATCGCACGGGCCTCGTCGTCATCGAGCCCGCTCATCCCCTTGCGAAACCACTGGAACCACATCTGGAAGCAACTATCGCAGACGATCAAACGGACTGAAGTTCCGACGGCCGCTGATCAGCTGGCGGACGACCCGACCAGCTGGTCCAGCAGTCCCCGGGGCCGAGGCCCCGGGTTGCGTCTAACCGCCGCGACACGGCGACCACCGTGAAATGCCCCAGTCTTGCCGTTGCTTATCGGCGACTACCTAAGTTCATCCTCGCCTACTAGCGCACCCAGGCAGTTGCTCGCCCCTGCGCCGCCTTACGAGCTCGTTGTCTGTCCGGCTTGGGATTTGCCATCACCCAGTTGTTGGCGACGATCACGATCTCCGACACCGCAGTTGATACGGGAGGAGTTCCGAAAGTCATGTCCGTCTTCTGGGCGGCACTCCACACCTCGAGAAGGTGGTCCACTCGTTGCTGGAGTTCAACCGCCACGGATGGCCACTTTCCAGTGAGTTTTGACATGAGATCGATGCTGCGAGCCAAGACTTCCTGCACAGCCTCGGAATCGTCGATGGTGCTGTTCCTGACCTTCGCAGGCAGCAGAACCGAGGACACAATGAGCGCGGAGGCTGAGTCCCGCACGTTTGCGCGGACCTGCGCTAAGCGCTCATGGCGGATTGTCAGCACAACTGCAAACGCCGTAAACAAGCCCCCAATGATCCCGCCGACAATCCCGTCCAGCGCCGTCCCCCACCACCAGGCACCGTCGTTGAGATGTCCGCCTGTCCACTCGTCTGCCATGCACCGGACCGTAGCGGTCGTCCTGTCCGCGGCGCGTCCGCTACTGCGTGCACTTGCTCACTACCAAAGTCGCCGAGGGCCTGCTGCACGGGAGGTGACATCTCGTCCTGGCGACCGTTCGTGCATCAGACCGCCACGTTGCCCTTTTGGTCGACTCCCCTCTGTGTCTAGGAGAGCCGGGTCGGACCCTGACAAGATGCTGGGCATGACTGATTCGTACGGGGCTACCCACGTCGGGGCCCTGCCGCCGGACATCGACCAGTACGTCCCGGGTCGGGTGGGGATGTGGTCGGTATCGCCCGTTATCGATAGGCCAGCTGCCAGGGTCTGGAGAGTGGCGTTCATTCACGCGGCAGAGGCTGACCCGATCATTGAGTGGATGGGTGCCGGATTCGCGGTCTGCGCTCCCGACGATGCTGAGCGAGTCGCTGAGCGCCTGGTGGAACTAGTCGAGGAGACGAACGAGAAGTTCCCTGCTGCGCTGGCTCCGTTCAAGGAATCGGAGACCTCGTACGTGATGGATAGGGGCAGCGCTTACTATTCGGCCGATGGGGAGCACTTCCGGAATCGACGCTTCCTAGCGTGAAACGTGGGTGTATCCCGCCACCGCGGGTGCGTCCATTCGCCGCGACAAGGGCTCTCAAGAGCTGCCGTCGGGCGCCCAGCCCAGAGGGATATGCGCGGCGCCCGCTGTCTCGCAGAAGTAAAGCGTCGGCGCGCCGTAGGCAGGATCGTCATTCGGGACCACGATCAGCTCGTCGCCGCATGTAGGGCACGCAAAGGTCATATCGCCGAAGATAGGCACACGGTCGGCTGCTGACGTCAGCCGTTCGTCTTGACTCGCCGGCCGTTCTGAACGACGTGCGTCCCACCGCCGCGGACGCGACCAGCGTCCCACCGCAGCGAAGCGGCGACACACCTCATCTGGCCCAGGCGCCACCCGCACGGTTGCTGTTGGGGACGCGTGCCATCCCCCATCTGGAGGGTGCCCTAGATGGTTCAGCGACAGGAAGCAAGGACTGCGCCGGAGGATCTGCCCCAACCGGAGCAGACGCCACCCAGCCCTCCGGGCGCTGGGGTAGTAGAGGCCAATCGGACTGAACTACACCCGCGTAGTTCTGCACAGGTTAATCCCCACATGTGCACAACGGTGGCGCGCATTCCAGCGCGTACGGCGCACCAACGAGCGCCGGTACCAGCTGCCGCGATCGTCTCCGACAAACCCGGCTACGCACTACGCCCACGCCAGGTGTTGATCGGATGCGCGTCGATGAAGCGGTCCAGTGACTCGGTCTTGATTCGGATTGTGCGCCGCCCGAGGCGGACGGCCTCGAGATTGCCGGCCGCGATAAACCGCCGGACGGTCTTGGTCGAAACGCCGAGGATCTCGGCGGCCTCGGCGATTGAGACGAGGCGGCGAGTGGTGCTGATGGTTAGGGCCATTCGGGTGCTCCTGAGTCAGCGGCGGTCCGGTTGGGCGCCTTCGCTCCTCAAGGCCCCGAGCTGTCTTCCAGTGGCCACCCCAACTTGCTCCACTCTCTCCGCGTCTCGTGGCCTGTCACTCGTCACCTCCTGGCCCTCCTCGCCCTCGCGCAACCCACCCGCTTCCTCCGCCTTCTGCCGTTCCTCCCACCCACCGATCCCACACACACCTCTTTCATTCCAGACCCGGGGTGGCCACTCACCGGCTCTCATCGGCCTTGAGGGGCGTGACGATGACTCTGAAGAAGCTGGCCGCCGGGTCGGGGTATGAGTACCTGACCCGGCAGGTCGCGGCCGCCGACACCACGGAACTCGGCCGCACCAAGCTGGCGGACTACTACTCCGTGAAGGGCGAGGCTCCCGGGCTGTGGATCGGGTCCGGCCTGGTCGGCATCACCGGCATCGAGGGCGGTGACCCGGTCACCGCCGCACAGATGCAGAACCTCTTCGGGCACGGCCAAGACCCGGTGAGCGGCACGGCACTAGGCCGCGCCTACCGGCCGGACGCGGTGGCTGGGTTCGACCTGACCTTCTCGGCGGTGAAGTCCGTGTCGACGCTGTGGGCCGTCGCTCCGCCGGAGATGGCAATGACGATCCGGCAGGCTCACGACGCCGCGGTCGCGGACGCCGTCGCGTTCCTCGAGGCGCACGCGGTCTTCACCCGCGAGGGCACCGACGGCGTGCGACAGGTGGAGACCCGCGGACTGATCGCGGCGGCCTTCACCCACCGCGACTCCCGCGCCGGCGATCCGGACCTGCATACCCACGTCGCGGTCGCGAACAAGGTGCAGACCCGGGAGGGCAAGTGGCTCTCGCTCTACGGCACCGTCCTGCACCGGTACGTCGTGGCTGCCTCCGAGACCTACAACACTGCGCTCGAGCACCACCTCGTCGAACAGCTCGGAGTCCGCTTCGTCGACACCGGCCGCGGGCTGGGCAAGCGTCCGGTCCGGGAGATCGCCGACGTCGACGCGATGCTGTGCGAGCGCTGGTCCCACCGTCGTCGCGACATCGACGCCCGCGTCGACGCGCTCTCTGCGGACTTCGCCGTGGCGCATTGCCGACCGCCGACGGCCAAGGAGTCCATTGCGCTGGAGCAGCGGGCCAATCTGGAGACCCGTGCTCCGAAGCACGAGGCACGCGCGGAGGCGCATCAGCGGACGACGTGGCGGGCCGAGGCAGTTCAGGAGCTGGGGCAGCTCGGGCTCAATCGGATGGTCGATTCCGCGCTGCACCCAGACGCCATCGACCAGCCGCAGGTATCTGCGACTTGGCTGGATGCGGCTGCCGTCCGGGTCATCTCCGAGCTTGAGGACCGTCGTGCCACCTGGCAGTCCTGGCACCTGTACGCCGAGGCGCAGCGCCAGGTACGCGGCATCGACGTACCTGCGCATCAGGTCGACGCGGTCGTCGAGCATCTCGTCGAGACCGCGACCCGGATGCTGATCAACCTGACCCCAGACCGCGATCCGGTTACCGAACCGGCAGCCCTGCGGCGCTCGGACGGCACCAGCGTCTATCGCCACACCGGTGCCGACCACTTCACCAGCCAGCGGATCCTGGACGCCGAGCAGCGCATCGTCCGTGCGGCTGGCCAGCCGTGCGGCACGTCGATCGACCCGATCGACATCGAGCTGTCGCTCATGAAGGCCGAGCTCGACGGTGCGCGCCTGAACGCAGGCCAACGCGAGCTCGTGCTGGCCATGCTCAGCGACCCGCGACAGGTGGCGTTGGCCCTCGCACCGGCCGGGTCCGGCAAGACCACCGCAATGAGCGCGCTGGCACGCGTCTGTGGCGACCTCGGCTACACCACCATCGGCCTAGCGCCGTCGGCAGCGGCCTCCGCGGTCCTGCGTGAAGCGACCGGGATGCCGACGGAGACGCTCGCCAGGCTCGACCACCTCCTCGCCTCCGCCGCAGACCTCGACATCGGACCGCGCACCGTCGTGGTCATCGACGAGGCCGGCATGGCCGACACCCCGACGCTCGACCGGATCATCGCCGCCTGCTGCGACCGAGGTGCACGCGTCCGGCTCATCGGAGACGACCAGCAGCTGGCAGCTATCGGCGCCGGCGGAGTGCTGCGTGACGTCGCCACCACCCACGGCGCCGTACGCCTCGAGGAGGTCGTCCGATTCGCCGACCCCGTCGAGGCCACGGCCTCGCTCGACCTGCGCGCCGGCAACCGAGCCGCAGTCGCGTTCTATCTCGACCACGACCGGATCCACACCGGCGACGCCGACACGAGCATCAGCGAGGTCCTCACCGAGTGGACGGCCGAGCGAGCCGTCGGACGTGAGTGCCTGATGCTCGCGCCCACGCGCGAACTCGTGGCACGGCTCAACCGAGGCGCACGCACAGCCCGGAGTGCCGGCTCGCCGCCGACCGACGAGGTGGACCTCGTCGACGGCAACCGCGCGTCCGTCGGCGACACGATCCTGACCCGGCACAACGACCGCCGGCTCGCCGTCAGCGGCACCGACTGGGTCAAGAACGGTGACCGCTGGACCGTCACGACCGTCGGCCGCGACGGCAGCCTGTCCGCCCGACACCTGGGCTCGCGACTGACGGTCACTCTGCCGCCGGAGTACGTCACCCGCCACGTCGAGCTCGGATACGCCACGACGGTCTATACCGCCCAGGGCAGCACCGCGGACGTCATGCACGGCATCGTCACCGGCACCGAGGACCGGCAGCTGCTCTACACGATGCTCACCCGCGGCCGCGAGGAGAACCACCTCCACCTCGTCATCGACCAAGCCGACGACACGGCCGAGCAGTTCCTCCCCGGCATCGACGAACAACTCTCCGCTGTCGAGACCCTCGACCGGATCGTCGACCGCGATGGCGCAGCAACCTCAGCGACCAGCGTCCTCGTGAACTCCACGAGCGCGGCCGCCCGACTCCGCGACGCTGCGCGGCGCTACGCGGACGCCGTAGAGACGGCAGCCAACCGTCTGATCGGTGCCAACGCGAATGCCGCGCTGGAAGCCGCGGGGAGCGGACCACTGCCGTGGCTGCCGGACATCCCGTGCACGGTCCGCGGGCACCCAGAATGGTGCAGCTACCTCACGGCTCGAGCCGACCACGTCGCCGAGCTCGCCGACCGGGTGCGCGCGACCGCGGCACTCCCCGACACGCTGGCCCGCTTCGAGGGGATCCTCACAACCGAACTCCGGGAAGCGGTCACAGTGTGGCGCGCTGCCAGCGGCGTACCCGCCGGCGAGCGCAGCCTGCTCGGTCCGGCCGTCGACGAGCCGACCGCGGCTCGCTTCGCTCGCGGTCTTCTCCGCGAGGTGCACGACCTCTACCCACCCGCCGTACGCACCTGGGAGCAGCGAGTCAGCGACCAACTCGGCCGCTCTGACGAGCACACCCTGGAGGTGGCCCAGCGACTCGACGCAGCACAGCGATCCGGACTCAATGCCGCCATGATCCTCCGCCGTGCACTCGCCAAGCCGCTTCCGAACGACAAGCCGACGGAGGCGCTCGACTATCGGGTCCAGCGGACGGTCACCCAATGGCGGGGCGTCGCCGCTCCGGGGACACGTCCGGAGCCCACGCATCCGGCGGCAGGTCTCGAACTCTGAAGAAGTGCGCGTCGTGCTCCTCGGTCAGCACGAGCTGCATCTCCTCGGCGGGCGTGACCGGGCAGCTGGTGTGCTGGGCCCGCCACACCGCGAACCGCTCCGGGTCGTCCCTCACCGCCACGTACTCAGTCCATCGGTCGAGCGCCGCCGAGGCACGGCGTCTGATCGCACGCGGAGACAGATGCACCACGTCGGCGAGCCTGTCGACGACGGCTGGTGCCGTCAGCCCCATCCGGCCACGGTGCCCTGGAGCGTCCATCTGTGCAGCAAGGTTCGCCAGCGTGCCGAGGAGCCACGCATCGAAGACATGGATGGCGTTGGCATCCATGGCCTCGATCATCAGGTCTGTGATCTGATCGAAGAGATCATCCAGCGACTCGTGGACGTCGACGGGCACAGCCAATTCGTCATCGTTCTCGACCCGCACCGTCTCCGCCCAGATTCGATCACGCCTCGCCGCCAGATCGCCGACACCCAGCTCGGCGGCAACCTCTCGGCGCGTTCGCGCCAAGATCGTCGCGGCGACTCGACGAGGCTTTAGACGATGCGCCTGCGACACCTCAATCCACAGCTGACCAGCAACGAGCCCCCCGATATCGGGATGCAGGTCGCTCAGCTCGCCGGCGATCCGGTTCGCCCCCGGGACTAGCAGCCACGCAAGCACGGACGCCGCGTCACCGTCGCAAGCCGTCAACCCGGCGAGGGTGGCGAGAACGCCATCCGCCTCAGCCCTGCCTGCGTCACGTGTCCACTGAGGAAGCTCGGGGAGCGTGTCAACGACAGCGAGTTCCGGAGCGGCAGCGCACCAGCGTGTCCAGGAGCGACGAGCCGCCCGCATTCGGGGCGACTCCAGGTCACCGACGCCGAGTCGTTCCGCAACATCCATTGCGACCCCCGAAAAGACACGCATGGTCCCTGCTCACAACGAGACGCCCGCGTCCATCCGTACCCACGTCGGGACATTGAGCAGATCCCTACGATGCGCCGCCTACAGTCGCGCGTCAACCACGGAATTTCGAGCTTCCGAGCCAACCCGAGACAGTCCGTGACAGTCCGTGACAGTCCGTGACAGTCGGTGCCGAATCGGTACTGAAACCGCGTGTTCGACGTCTCACGATCCGAACGATCGACCATCGCTCCGCTCTGGCGCACCACCGCGGCTCCGCTCTCGCGCCGATACGATCGTCGGCTGGACTGGCCAGTGAGGTGCCGGCGCGAGAGTTATAGGAGCTCGATGGGGAGCATCGCCCTACGGCCGAACGGCCGGTGGCGCGCCCGCTATCGCGACTCGACCGGCCGCGAACACGCCCGACACTTCCTGCGGAAGGACGACGCCCAGCGCTGGCTCGATGCGGTCGCCGCGGCGAGCGCAAGCGGGCGCCGTACTCACGAGCTGGAGGCCGACGTCACCTTTCGCGAGTACGAAGAGGTATGGAGGTCGATACGGCTCCATCGGACGAGCAGCGGCGCACACGTCGAGACCATGTTGCGCCGACATGTCTACCCGACCCTCGGTGGCAGACGGCTCGGGACGATCGTCCATTTCGACATCCAGGCCTGGGTGAGCACACTGAGCACCACCGCCGGCCTGGCCACTTCTACGGTCCGCGTGATCCACGGCATCGTCTCGTCCGTCTTCCTCGCGGCGGTGCGCGACCGACGACTCACGACGAACCCGTGCGAAGGAACACGGCTTCCCGCCCGGGAGCGCCGGCTCGTCGTGCCACTACGCACAGAACAGGTGACCCGACTCCGCGCCGAGGTTCCCCACGAACTGCGCGCACTCGTCACCTTCACCGCCCGGACCGGGATGCGCCAGGGTGAGGTCTTCGGAGTAACCCAGGACCGCCTACGTCTCGACGGCAATGACCCAGTCGTGATCGTGGACCGCCAGCTCCGGACGCTCCCCGGGGCTACGACCGCGTTCGGCCCCCTCAAGACGCACTCGAGCCGCAGGATCATTCCGCTGCCGCGCGTGGTGGTCACGGCGCTCGACGAGCATCTACGGACCTACGACCGTGCCGAGGACGGTCTCGTCTTCACACTTGCTGGCAGGCCGATCGTGCGATCGGCCTTCGGGCACGTCTGGCGTCCGGCCGCCAAAGCGGCGGGGCTGAGCGAGCTGACCGGCACGGGCATGCACGCGCTACGGCATTACTACGCGTCGCTGCTGATCCGCTTCGGCGAGTCGGCCAGGACGGTGCAGGCGCGGCTCGGACATGCCTCACCGAGCGAGACGCTCGAGACCTACGCTCATCTCTGGCACGACTCGGACGACCGCACGCGCACGGCCATCGATATCGAGCTCGGGCTGTAGAGGTGCGGATGCCGCCGTCAGAGTTGCGGAGCGGTCGTGGTCGGTCGCCCGTCACGTCACCGAGTGTTCCGGGAACGGCGACGTCGCACGACCGCTCGACCAACTACTTGGAAGCCAATCACCGCGGGATCAGTAGCTCGTCGAGTTCTACTGCGGGCTGCGGCCGCTAGGGCCGCAACCTAACAAAGCCCGACCTTCTTGGCGGCGTACTTGGCTTGCGCCTTGGTGTATTGATCACCCGCAGACGAGGAGAGTTGGTCAACCAACCCGCTGCACGAGAAACTGCTTATGTCGAGGTAGGACTTCGCAGACTGAACGGCCTGCTTTTTCCAGTCGACATTGAGGTAATCGGCGGCGAACTTGGCGTCCTTCTTCGAGAAACCATCACCGGCCTTCGACGACAATTGGTCAATCAGACCCTGGTAAGAGAAACCAGACCCCATCTTAAGGTAGCTCTCCGCAGAGTCGACGGCGTTCTGCTGCGAAACAGTCAACTTCGGGCCGGATG
Organism: Nocardioides sp. Root1257; assembly: GCF_001425175.1. Lineage (GTDB taxonomy): Bacteria > Actinomycetota > Actinomycetes > Propionibacteriales > Nocardioidaceae > Nocardioides. The sequence continues at coordinate 448,608 of NZ_LMDV01000009.1, forward strand.
GCTTTGCCTTCTCGCTGCTGCCCTGGCCGATGCCCGCCTCCTTGTCCCCGTCGGACGAATCTGAGGACGACGCCGCCGTCGCCACGAGCGCCGCCACAGTTGCGAGGACCGCAGCAAGCGCCCTGACTTTCGAACCTGAACTCTTCATCTTGGCCTCCCGTAAGGTCTCGATTTGCCGGAGCCTAGTCCTGCTCAAGGTCGGCGGACACGAGTTCATCGAACTTCCGCGCTCGAGAACGGATAAGTGCATACGGGACAACAAGCGCGGCCAGCGCCACTAGGTCCGTGACATCTCGAACCACGCCGATCGGATGGACTGGAGAAGGTTCCTCGCCATGTAGCCAGCCTCCAAAGGCTTGGACCGGCCACCGAACCGAGCCGACTGCCCACGCGTACGCGTCGCGACCCAGCTCTGTCGTCTTCACAAACAGGAAGCCGAGACCGCAAACCATCACCGCGGCTATCGAGTCGAAGCTACCGGTGGCAGGACGATGAAGGGCTCGACGCCCCAACTCGACGAGGGAGAGAAGGGCAAGCGGGAACACCACGAGTCCGGCGAAATCGGAGATCTTCCCAACAGCTGTCCCTGGCCACGCCGCCTTCATCCAATGGTCGTTGACGACGAGAACAACCAATGCGATGAGGGCTATCGGATGGAGCAACAACTCACCGGGCGTGGCCGACGAGGTCGGTTCGCTCATGCCTGTGAACCTAACCTCTAGCCAGGCCAATCCGAACTGGTCGCGCCATTGGATGCGGACGGGCTGACCTGTAAGCCGGGTTCTGTCCTCCGAAGAGGGGCGACCATCCATCTCGGACCACCGTTACCGACGGCCTCCAGCGATCTACCCGCGCACTCGGGCGGGCAGCCCTCGAACGTGCGCGCATCCGATGCCCGAGGGCTCCGAACTTCTTGATCTTGCTCCAAGTGGGGTTTACCTAGCCGGCCTGGTCACCCAGTCCGCTGGTGGTCTCTTACACCACCGTTTCACCCTTACCTCTCCGAGGAGAGGCGGTTTGTTCTCTGTGGCACTGTCCCGCGGGTCACCCCGGGTGGCTGTTAGCCACCACCCTGCCCTGTGGAGCCCGGACTTTCCTCGACGTCCTCCTGAAGGAGTGCGACGCGATCGCCCGGCCAGCCCATCCGCTCAGCCAGCATACGACCTCCCGGTCCCGTTGCGACTAGGAGCTACCAAGCCCCATCCGTTCCCTGTTCAGGCAGTCGCGATAGGACTGGACGACCAACGAAGCTGCCTCGACGGGCGGCACGTGCTCCCAGATCCGGAGAGATGTGAGGCCGAGTGCTCGGATCCGAGCCTCCGTATCTCTGTCTCGATCACGGTTTCCGTCGATCTTGTTCTGCCAGAAGTCAGATCTGGTTCTCGGCATCACAAAGTGCTCGGGACACCCGTGCCAGAAGCAACCATCGATGAAGACGTAGAGGCCGGCTCGAGTGAATACAATGTCGGCTCGTCGTCGGGGGGCGAACGGCAATGGATGATCGACCCGGAATCGCATGCCCGCTCGGTGCAGGATGGACCGCACGGCGAGCTCAGGGCCTGTGTCTCGTCGCTTGTTCGCCAACATCGTTCGGCGCGCCGCCGGCGAGACCGGCGCATCAGGTGTCGGTGGCACCGAATAGCTTCGGTTAGACACGCCGAGACGGATCCGGGTGGGACCATCTTCGCCTGGCATGCTTCAACACTAGGAGGAACGATCCGGTGACGGGAACCAAGACATACGAGGTCGCGCCCTCCGCTGCGCGGCTCACAGGCTCCCTACGCGACATCGGGTACGACTTCCCTACCGCGATCGCGGACCTTGTCGACAACGCCGTCACCGCCAACGCGTCGCGGGTGAACGTCTACACGCACTTCGAACCCAACGGCTCGTATGTGCTGATCAGCGACGACGGCGACGGCATGTCGGAACGCGACCTGATCGAGGCGCTGCGTTTCGGCACTAGGCGGAGCTACGAGACGAATGAACTGGGCCGATTCGGACTCGGGTTGAAGACTGGCACCTTCTCACAATGCCGCCGGCTGACGGTGGTCACAAGGACCACCCCCAAGCGCCCGACCTTCCACGTCATGACGCTCGACCTCAACCGGATCGCTCGAAGCGACCGTTGGGACATCACGGCCGGTGAGTCATCGCCCGCCATCGAACGCGCGAAGGATCTCCTGCGAGAGTCACCGGGAACCGTGGTCATCTGGGAAGACCTCGATCGAGTTCTCCCGGAGCGCTATGCGGAGAGTGGCTGGGGCCGCCGTCGTCTCCGGTCGCTGGCGGGCAAGACCGCGGATCATCTGGCGATGGTCTTCCACCGCTTCATCGCCGGTGACGTCACGGGTCGTGGGGAAGTGGTGATCTGCGTCGATGACGAGAAGTTGCGACCTTGGGATCCCTTCGCGCCGGAGGAGCCGGAGCGGACGGTCCTGCAGGAGCATCTCTTCGAGATCGAGACGGTCAACGGCTCGTCCGAAGTCCGGTTCCGGGGGGTCGTACTGCCGGCACGGGATCGGTTCTCCTCTGTCGAGGAGTTCGAGAGGATGTCCGGTCCGTTGAAGTGGAACCGCCAGCAGGGCCTCTACATCTACCGGGCGGACCGGCTGGTGCAGCACGGTGGGTGGTCAAGCCTTCGAGGAATCGACGAACACACGAAGTTGGCGCGCGGGGCGATCGACTTCGACACGGATCTCGACGAGTCGTTCCAGATCAACGTCGCGAAGATGAGTGTCGACCTTCCGCCCGCCCTCCGCCAGATGCTGGAGCGTCCAGTCCAGGAACTCTGCGTGTTGGCTGACGACGCCTACCGTCGATCGGCGAACTCCGGCGGGCGGCCCGACCCAGCCACGAAGAATTCCAAGGCATCGGAAACGGCGCTTCGGGATGTCGGCATTGCACTGAAGGCCGCGCTCATCCAGGACAGGTCGTTGGCAGAGTTCCGGGGTGCCTTGGACACACTGCGCACTCGGCATCCTGAGTTGGCCAAACAGCTCGATCTCTGACTCAGTCAGCGCTCGGCGTACCGGCACCACTGGGATAGCGGACATGCGGTGCAGCCTGGCGCCTTAGGAGTGCAAAGGCGCGCACCCAGCTCGATCAGGGCGATCTGGGCTTGGCGGCTCTCCTCGTCGAATCCGATGAGGCGGCTGACTGCGATGCGTCCGTCGGAGTTGCGATTCTTCAGCCACCGCTCGGTGCCTTGGAAGAATCGGCCCGCAACACGCAACGCCGCGGTGTTCGCGATGACCGGTTCCTCCCCCTCGGGATCAGCAATCATCGCCAGCTCCGACGCGGCGCGGCGCAGAAGACCGCGCGATACCTGTTGGGCGAGATGATCGTCGTCAAGGGAGCCCCCTTCGTCCAAGACAGTTCTGGCGAGCTCCAGCAGGGCTCCGACCTCCTCAGCCTTGTTCAGCCACGAGCCGATCTCGATAGCCCGGTCCGCCGAAGCGGCGAAAAGCTCGGGCGTCGACCACTCCGACAGCAAGGGCCACAGCGCCGCCACTGTCGTCCCCGACTCGTCACCGAGGAGCGCATCGCCGAGGACAACCAGCCAACGGGACCCGGACCTCAACCACGGGCTGACCAAGTGCGACTCGCGACCCCACCTAGCGAGACCCGACCGAGTCATCTCGGTAGTGACGGCGACCCCGTGCGCTCCGTCTCGGAGGATGCCTGCCACGGCTGACCCGATGGCCAGGCCCAGCCGGGGTGGTACCGCGTTGCCGATCTGGCGGAATGCCGCGGTGGGTGGCCCCGCGAATCGGAAATGGTCAGGAAAGGTCTGGATCCGTGCGGCTTCCCGGATGGTGAGCGTTCGATTCTGCTCCGGGTGGATGTACCAGTACCCGTCCTTGGCGATGTGGGCGGTGATCGTCCGAGACAGGTCGTCAGCGTCGAGGCGCTTGTACTTGTCATCAAAGATGTCATCCCGGTATCGCTTCAGCTCCTCAGGGAGCTCCGAGTACTTCGTCTTCGTGTCCAGATACTCGAAGGCCTCGGCGTCGTCATCCCGCACTCGGCGGGTGACGTGGTCATAGATGCGATCAGCGTGGGCCGACGGCACCGCCGCGCGCATCTCACGCTGGAACGCGGTCCTTGGCCCGTTGTACTTGCGCCAGACCTGACGCGTCTCATCAGAGAGCCATCCCTCCTTGGGACCGACCGGAGGCAGATCGCGGATGGCGTTCCCCAGCGTGACCTTCGCGCTCGACTCTTCGGGCCACTCGAAGTCCATGCCGCCCGCGAGCGCAACCAGGATGAGGCGCTGCCGGAACTGCGGCACGCCGTATCGGTAGGTGTCGACCACCCGCTCCTGTACCGAGTAGCCCCAGTCCTCCAGCCTGCGAACGATGGACCGCAGGATGAACATCTCGCGGTCGAGCGCCATGTCAGGGACGTTCTCCATGATCACCGCTCGTGGCTTGGCGAGGCGCACGATCTCCAGATACGACTGCCACAGATCCCGCCGCCGATCGTGAGGTTCACGGAGTCCGTGTTGGACGAGGTAGCGCATCCCGGAGCGCCCAGCCTTGGAGAACGGCTGGCACGGGGGTCCTCCGGCGAGGACGTCAATGTTCACCGCACGAAGGATCTGCCCGACCTCCTCCGCCTTGTCGGGATCGCCGAGGTCCCACCCGACTGACATTCCGCCGAAGTGGTGTGCGTGAGTCTGCAGGGCCTCGGAATCGAAGTCGGCGCCGAACACGACCTTCATTCCCGCGTCTTCGAGCCCAAGGCTCATGCCACCCGCTCCCGAGAACAGGTCGGCTGCCAACAGTTGACTGGGGGTCCGGTCCCTCAGACGGCGTGCGAGAGCGACCAGGCTCTCTACGTCATCGCAGTGATCCTCGTGCTTCGCCAGTCGCAACGCCCGGCCACGATCTATGCGCTGCGGGGCGCGGGGATCCATGACTGTCACGCCGCTGATTCTACGGATCCGCGCCGACACATCTGGTGTCGAAACGCGGCTCGCCACTCCTCGACCGGCACCTCGTCGAGGACGGTCGACAGGTGGGAGAAGTACGACGGCTGCCGCACGCACACCTCGGCCAAGGTCTCGTCGCTGCCGCCGAGGTTGGTGACGTAGGCGCCTCACCGCGTGGCCCGCAGGGGTCGACGCGTACCGCCCCGCCACCGCGTCGTGGGCTACTCCTTATAGCCGTTGTTCACAGCCTTGACGTATATACGAAGGAGTTCGCGTGCGACGTCCAGATCGAGCATTCGGGTTGGCGTCGGGATGACCTCACGCAGGCATCTCTGCTCCGAGTTCGACAGAAGTGAGTGCTCTCCCAAGTATGAGCGCACGGCCTTCCACGCGTGCTCACCCACGTCATTCACGTGGCGTCGTTCGGAGATCTCCGGATCAAAGCGATCACGCACTGTGACTGCCTTCTGTCCGGACGCGTTGGTCCGCGTCGGCAGCGAATCGAGAATGAAGGCGTCGCTGAGTTCATACCTGATGGCGGCCAAGCGCTTCCAAGCCGCCTCACGCTTCGCCCATTCCGTCACGTTCACCACGAGCCGGTCTTCGCTGGTGAGAACATCTAGAGCCAGTCGGGCGATCGTCACCGCCTCGTTCAACACGGGTTCGCTGACCCCTTGGTTGTCCCAGATCCGTATGAGGTCGAATGACTTCGCTCGCTCGTCCTTTGAGATCTCAAGGGAGAGCTTTGCGACGGCGTACGCCGTCAGGTTCGCCAGGTAGCCAGCCTCGTACCAGTCGGCCTTCGAAATCGCCGATCGCACGGCGCTGAACAGGATCGCCTTGCCGACCAGCCGCTTGTAGTAGTTCTCGTTGAACGCCTCCGGCTGCTGGACGAACTTATCCGCGACCAACGATGCGAACCCCTTGAAGTTCTTCTGGGCACCGCCGCTGACCAGGTGGGGAGCCTGCTCCCACGCGACGACATACTTCGCCGCGTCCGTCTTGGTGATCATCTGAGCACGAGGGAACTCGGCCTCGAACTTCTTCTGCTCAGCCAGGGTCCGCTTGTTCCGCTCGTTCAGATACTGACCACGGGTTCGTTCGTAGTACCACTTGCTCTGGTAGTTCACGCCGGCCTTGGCGGGAGCGAGGAGACGCTTCGACAAGTCCTCCATACGTACGTGGAACGGGCTGTTGGAGAAGAAGTCGTCCTCTCGGACCGCGTTCTGACTATTCGCGAAGCGGCTGATCCGCGGCACCATCTCGCGTGCTTCGTCCGGTGAGACCACGACGAGCTTCATCTGCACGAAGACATCGTCCAAGGAGACGTTGCGGCCACCGTGGCGCGCGTAGAAGAGCGATGCGGTCGTCTGACCCCCGTTGACGATCTGCAGATCAGTGATCCCATGGATTGAGCCATCGACGAACTCCACACTGGAGGCCGTGGCACTGATGCCGTTGTTGTACGCGAGAAAGTGACCGGGATCCTTGGTGATCGTTTCTCGGATCCCCTTATTGATCTTGCCTCTGATCGTGAGGAATGACCGCACGTTTCCCTCAAGGAGCCGACTGCCGTGTTGCCGATACAGCGACGCGAGAAGGCCTCCCGGCATCGCTGCGAGATAAGTCGTGACGTCTCCAGCGCCGTCCGCGACCTTGAGCGCCGGGACTCCGGGTACACCCCATTCGCGCAGGTCTAGCTCCAAGGGCTCACGTCCCTGGCCCGACTGATGCACTTGGAGGAAGCGCTGCATGTCCCAGATGTGGAAGTCAACGGGTATCCCGTTGATCTCCGACGCTTCGATAGCCTTGGCGCGAACGCTGAGTACTGCGTCTGTGACGAGGTACAGCCGAAATCGGCTTATAGCGTCATCACCGGTGCGGAATGCCAGCTCACGGAGTGTTTGTGCCAATTGATATTCGGGGGTCGCAGGTTCTCGGTCGATCAGGAAGTCGCCGCTGAGAGCCTCGCCCAGATACTGCACGAGTGCCTTCAGCCGCGTTGCAGCATCTGAGTAGTTGATTGTCGGGAGTTCGGGGTCACCGACGTAACGCATGACGACCAAGGAAACCGACATGTCGTGGTCGTCCCGGTCGTAGCCATGCACAGCGAGCGACTTATTTCCTCGACCGCTTCCTGAGAACGACAGGAGGTCGAGGCTGCCGACCTCCTCAGCGCCGATCAGGAGGTCTGCGACCTCGGCCATGAAGGCGTCCGCAGTGAACATGCCATCGACTGACGCTCTCGCGATCGCGCGGTTGAGCAAGTCGGCCCTGAACTCGTTCAGCTCCATGGATCAAGAAACCTCGACGGTGGCGACCTTGAACTCTTCAAGGTCGACGAGTTCCAATTGATAAGTGACGCGGCTGATCCCACCGGAGAGCGCAGAGGCAGCGATGCGGGGAAAGTCCGGACCGACCTTGTAGATCGACTTCCGTGTAGGGAGGAACCACGTGTCCTGGTAAAAGGACTCGGAAAGGTCAACGCCCAGCCTCAGGAGCCGCTCGTCAAGGCCCTCGGCGCTGGCCGCCGCCTCCGCCAGTGACGAACGCACCTTCGCCACCAACGACGGAAGGTTCGTTGCACCGACCGTCTGGTCGTCGGTCGTCGCAACTTGTAGGACGATCAGCTGAAGGTCGTTCTCGTCCAGCTGGTGCTCCGATGAGATCCGAAGACGTGAGGTTGACGGCCCGATCGACTTCGCCTCGTGAAAGCCGTCCGAGGCGTACCAGAAGTCCTGCGGCAATCCCATCGGTCCGAGCCAACCCTCGATCGCAGCGCTCGTTGGCCTGGAAGCAGCGAACTCGTTGAGGATCAGCCAGAGCTCGCCGACCAAGCCCCGGAGTTCTTCCATGGTGAGAAGACCCTTCGGCCGAGGCTTGAGAAGCCTTCGCCACTCATCGAAGACGACGCCGACTCGATCGAGAGCCATCGGCTCATTGGCTGCCGATGATGACCGAGCGTGAACGTCATCAGCGAGCCGAAGGAAGACCTCGTCGAACTTGCGGTCCTGGAGCGTGAAACTGAGATTCCACTTGCCGCTCTTGTCCTCGTACCTCTCGACAAGGACCACGTTCGACAGGATCGGCTTCACAGGCTTCGTCTGGGTGCGGACCACCATCCTTGGCGCCCCAGCGTCGGTAGTCCCGATGAAGATCTGAAGCGGATGGACCGAGTCATACAGATGCAGTCCGGCCGTTCCTCCCGCCAGATATCCGCGCCAGCTTGTGATCAGTTGGGTGTCACTCATCCAAGTCCTCCCGGTCATCCGCGCTGACTTCGAAGTCTTGGCGGAACTCCTCGATCGCCGGTCCGTTGAGGAGGTACACAACGTCGCCGCTCTTCGAGCCCGGTTCACCGGGAATGGCGATCTTCAATGCCATCAGGGCCTTCGAGTCTCCTGCTGCCTCTTCCCAAGCGGTCCTGGCCGTCGCCTCTTCTTCAACGGCTGCGGCTCTGTCGGCATCTGTGGCCGGCTCCGGCGGCTTAACCTCCCAGTTCGGCTCCAGTGGGTAGATCAGCAGCGTCGGGTGCGGCAGTTCGCGGTAGACGCCGGGTTCGACCAAGTCACCGCCCTTGTGGTCGTAGGTCTTGGCGAGATCTGTACTGCCAGCCAGTCGCGCACTGCTACCGGAAACTCTGAAGGTGGCGTTCGTTCCATCTGTCGAATAGCGCACCGCTCGCTTGGGCATTCTGGGTAGGACGACTCCGGGAGCAAGCTTGAGCTTGTCACCAGTGCCGCTGACGATGCCGACTGTCCAGTCCTGAAAAGCGGGGGAGCGCTGGTCCCTGATTAGTTTGTGCAACGAGTTGGCCAGGATCAGGTTGCCGCGGTCGTAGGTGAAGGCCTTGAGGAGGTCCGCGATCCGATCCTTTGAGATCCCGACCTTGCCCATGTAGTCCAAGCCATTCGGGCGTTCGTTCCAATCTGAGCCGCTCGTGTCGGCGTCGACCGCGATCAGGAAATCTCGGACTGCACGCTGGTTGCCCGCGACGACATCCGCGTTGGCCGGGATCCTGATCGTCTCGATCCTGCGGCCCGAAAGTGAGATCACCATCGACCGCGACTCAGAGACGCCCTTCTTAGCTGTGATGGCAAGGGTCTCGGGGTGCTTCCGGACCATCAGACCGAAGTCCTCGGGTGTCTTCCCGAGCTCGCGCATCTCCCCGATCTGTACGCGGAGCTCCTCGGAGACGTCCGATACGAACCGGAACTGATCGGCGACATCAGGGCTGATCCAGACCCGAACGAGGTCTTCGTAGCCCGGTCGATATCCGAACCAGCGTGCCATCTGGAGGAGCGTGTCGGCAGCACCGACGACGCGATAGAAGTAGCTCACGGTCAGACCCTCGACGGTCAGGCCGCGAGAGAGTACGTCGCCACCGACGGCGATCATGTTCCGTACCTTGTCGTCGCTCCGCTTGTCCCGGGAGGAATTCACGAGTTCAACGGTCGTGTCGATCACCGCGGCCAGCAACTTGTCCCGCACGACCGGCCACGACGTCTGGGAGTCGGCGAATCGGGTCTCGAACGTCGCGGCGAGTTGCTTGAGGACTTCATGCGTGTCAGGTCCGGTCGTCGGCGGCTGCGCGTGAATCTCGATAGCGTTCTTGACCCTCGCGTACTCGAGACTGACGAGGTCGTACACCTGGCTCTGCACGTGCTTGAAGCGGGAGACATTCACGAGCATCGACCGCGCCCCCTTGTCGCCGCGAGCCAAGCGGATCGCTGAGGCGACGACAAAGGCGTGAATGGCTTGATTGAGGCTCTCCGGAAGGAAGGACACGGAGAGGTGAGACTTGTGGCGAGGAGGGAAGTCCTCATGTGCGTCCGTGATGTCGACCAGATTGGAGACAAGCTTCTCGTCCGAGGTGCCGAAGTAATTCTTGGAACCGACGTAGTTCGTCGGACTCGACAGCGCGAAGATGTAGTGGTGAGGGAAGAGGTCGTCCTTCAAAGCATCGTCGTATGACTCGTGATCGATGAACACGTTCGCAAATGGTGTGGCTGTGAAGGCCATGTACGACGATCTGGTTGTGAGGTCCAGAAGTTCGCGGATCCTCGAGTTGATCGCCGTCGGGCTCTTGTCCCCGGTCGTCCGATAGTTCGTATTGACGGAGGCGTAGTCCGATTCGTCGTCGACGACAAGCATCGGGATATCGAACTTCCCGCCACTGAACTGGCCCTGTAGCCAGGCGATGATGTTCTCGAGTGGTTTCAAGTTCTTCTTGACCACGAAGACGTAGGGGTGGTCGGCGTTTGGATCGATCGTCACCGCTTGACCCGTGAACGAAGCGGTGACGAAATCCTTCGCGTGGGTGGTCATGCCTTGGCCACGCAGGAACTTGGTCTGTGTCGGGTGCTTGCCCACGCCGATGATCTTGTCGTGCTTCACGACGGACGAGTCCTTGCCCAAGAAACCTTCGTCGACGCGATACTGCGTCTGTTGCCGTAGCGACTCCGTTGCTCCGGTGAGCAGTACGACCAACTTGTAGCCGGCGTCGGCGGCCTTGTTGACGATTCCGATGTACGTAGCGGTCTTTCCGGACTGGACATCGCCGATGACCAGGCCGCGCCGCTTCCAAGCTCCGTCGAGGTTCGGATCACCTAGGAGGTCGACGACCTCACTACTCGCTTGGTCCAGGGCATCGAGCACCTTGGGCGCAAAGCCTTTGTCGACCGTCAGGAACTGCTTGTAGGAGTACCACCGCTCGAGTCTGATCTCCCCGGATGCGACCGCATCCTTGAACCACGGTTCAAAATCAGGAGCAAGGACGATAGGCGGAGCAATGTCGACGACGATCTGCTTCATCGCTTCGTTGGCGATCAGCTTGTAGCTGTCGTCATCGATCTCTTCAGGGAAGAGCCCCTGCAGAAACGCGCGTGACGATTGGATCGTCTCTTCGACTGCTTCGACCGGCGCGGGTAAGCCGTGCTTCGTCACGATCGTCTGGACGAGCAGGGCGACCTTCGGAAGAAGGTTTGGTGGAACACTCGAAACGGCAGCGGCTGGGTTGCTCACTGGGTCAACGCCTCTCGTAACCGTCGCTCGAAGTTCGAGACTTGGTAGTACGGCTCAGCTATGGCCAAGCTCCTGATGAAGGTCTCAAGCTCGAAGCCGGACGAGCGCACATGCGCCCAACTCTCTGTCGCCCGCTTGAGCAGCTCTTCGTCCGCGTCCGCGCTCACCGGTACCTTGTCGCCACTCATGCGGTTGTGGGCGTCAACGAACGGAAACGTAGTTTCGACGTCGCGCAGAACTAGTTCGAACTGCTCGCGTTGCTCGTCCGTAAGGTCTGCCGTGAATGCTTGAACGGCTGGGTGATCGATATTGATCTCGTAGCTGAACTCATCGCCGTTCAGCCGAAGGTCCCACATGTGGTCCACCTTGGCCGGCTGATTCACCTTCCGACCGCGGAACTCCTGGACCTTCTGGCTCGGGAGCATCATCGTCTTCGCGAGCTCGCTGAGTCGTCGCCGCACGAGGGGCGGCGGTGCAGCGGTGGACTTCTTGACGTCCAGCGCCCACAGGTGGTCCAAGCTGTTGGGAATGTCAACGCGCACCCGGGTCAGCTTCGCCATCTCACTCCGCGGCGCGACGCGGAACCAGGTTCCCCAGATCACGAGTCGGCCGCCCCTGTAGACGTAAAAGCCTTGGGTTTCACGGAGACCACCGAGCTTCAGGGCTTTGGTTCGTTCAACGGCCGAAAGCTTGTTGAGGTACGGCAACGTGTAGGCCTTGAGGCGCACCCGCTGGCCATCTATCTCAATGGGCTCCCAATCGGTCTGCTGAGTCTTCAACGACGTGGACAGGAACGGATCGATGGGTGTTATGGGACCGCCGTTCAGCTTGAACCCGATCTTGCGGACGGTGTCGCCCGAGTTGAAGAGGTGAAAGACCAACGCCACATGTTCGCGTACCTCAACGGCGACCCGATCGAAGTCGGATTGTTCGTCCCCTGCGCTCATCCTGAGCTGGTCCAAGTCGCCCCAATGCACAAGGGTCCCCGTCGACTCGTGTGCGAACTGGTCCCATCCAAGGAGGTCAGAGGCCTCCGTCGAGTCGAGCTCGATGAGTGACCATTCCCCTGACGCGATCACGTGATCAAGACTCCAGCGAAGGACGGTGAGATCTCCGTCCTTCCTGCTGGCGATCGTGAGTGTGCGACATTGCGACAGCGACGCGGTCTTCAACCCGAGGCCGAAGCGGCCCAGATCTTCGGGACGCCGCTCGGTTGTCGGGCTCGTTGCCGCCAGACGCATGGCTGCAACGGCCTCGTCCCGCGACATTCCGTCGCCGTCGTCGATGACCGCAACTTGGAACGGTCCCGCGGAGCTGAAGAGGACCTCGACATGGGACGCATTGGCGGCGACTGAATTGTCGATGACATCAGCGACGGCGGACTCCACGGTGTAACCGATGGATCGCATCGACTCGAGAAGAGCGGGATCTGGCGTCACGACTATCGACTTCAAGAAGCTCGAACCTCCCCGTTCGGTACGTACATCGCCGCGCCCCGCGGACCGTGCATCCGCGCACTCCGTCTCGGAGTGACATCCTCACAGGTTCCAGCGCACAGAGGGCTGGAGATGAGCAAGATCGAAGCAGGACTCATCCCTAGGGATGACGTCAGTCAAAGCGCCCTCCATCTCTACCGACGTGGACGCTACGTTGAGTCGACCGACCCCATCTACGTGCTACGCCGACAGTCTGCATCGGCTGAGGCAGCGCGATTCTTAGTAGCCGAACACGTGCACGCTGACAACATCGATCTCCCTGCGGGGATCGCCGAAGAACGCGCCGAGTCGGCGGGCGACGATCGGGAACGGGCGTTCGCGAGGTGAGCCGTCCACTCTCCAGTTGTTGTGAGGGACGATGAGGAACAGATGGTGGGCATCGGGTGCGACGTGCGCCTTCCACAGGTCCTTGAGGTCGTGGTTGTTGGTGGTAGTCCCGCCACGTTCCACCTCCGCGATGATGCCGCGTCCGTCGGCGAGCTCGAAGAAGAAGTCGGGACGCGCTCGGGTGACGAGTCCGCTCTGCGGGGTCAACACGACTTCCTCGCCGAATCCGAGCTCCTCGCGCAAGAGGATGGCGAAGTGATCCTGGATCGCCTTGCTCTTCGCTCCGTGCACATGAAGGTTTGCGATCTCGACCGTTGTGGCGACGATGTGCGCGAGGAGCTTCTCTGCCAGACCATCGACGGCCTGCATCTCCACGGCCTGCTCGGGCGACAAGTTCGCCTTCACGTGTCGCGCGTAGCCGTCCATCGGGCGCAGCTTCGCAGCTCGAGGCCGGACAAGCTAGGTGCTGCTGCTGACTGATTCCCCCGCCAGTCCCCCGCGCCAGCAAAGTCGTTAGCAGGGGGATAACTCCGGAAATGAAAGAAACCGCAGGATGACCTGCGGTTTCTGGTGGTGGAGCCTAGGGGACTCGAACCCCTAACCCCCTGCTTGCAAAGCAGGTGCGCTACCAATTGCGCCAAGGCCCCCGGTGGAGCGGTGCGACGATCAGGAGCGCTTGACGCTGTCCGTCGCCTCGGCCCAGAGAGCCTGCTCGTGCTTGCCCTCGTCGAGCTTCTTCTTCACGACGACGGCTGCGCCGACGGCCGCCAGGAGGAGCAGGATCTTCTTCATGGTGACTCCCGTGGAGCTCGTGTCGTACCGGGATGGTGGGCCTAACAGGACTTGAACCTGTGACCTCTTCCTTATCAGGGAAGCGCTCTAACCGTCTGAGCTATAGGCCCCGGACCGAGAGGGGACATTACCCCACTCGCGGAGTGCCCGACAAAACGGCGGGCGCTTCGTCGTGGCAGGTCAGCGCTGGTCCTCGGCGAGGGTGAGCTCCACCCCGCCGAGCAGTGCCGCTGCCATGTTGTAGAGGAACGCGCCGAGGGTCGCGATCGCCGTGATCAGGATGACGTCGACGACGGCGACGAGCATCGTGAAGCCCATGACGCGGGACATCCCGACGTACTTCTCGACGTCGAAGCTCCCGGCGTCCTCGCCACCCACGACGTCCTGGACGGTCTGGTTGATCGAGTCCCAGACGCCGGCCGCGGACAGCACCGACCAGATGATGAAGACCGACACGACCGTGACGACACCGAACGCGATCGCCAGCAGGAACGACGTCTTCATCACCGACCACGGGTCGATGCGGGTGAGTCGCAGGCGGGCGCGCCGCGGGGGCTTCCGGTTCGGTGACGCCTTCTTCGCGGCCGTCTTGGAACCCGGGTTGGCGTTGGCGCGGTGCTCGTCGCTGGCCTTGCCGACGGCGGAGGAGATCCGCTCGCCCAGGCCGCGCGTCGAAGCCGGCTTGGACGAAGGCGGCTTGGACGATGGCTTGGTGGTGCTCGAGCGGTCGGCAGCGGTACGAGTAGCGGTGCTCTCGGTGGACCGGTCGGTCATCAGGCCTCACTCTCCCCGTCGGTGTCGGGCCCGGGTGCGTCGGACGACTCTTCGACGTCCACTGTCCCCTCGATTGTTGCACCCGCGTCCGCATCCGACGATTCGCTGACCTCGGCGGCGCCCTCGAGCTCGCCGTCGACCTCGCCGTCGACCTCGCCGTCGACCTCGGTCTCCTCGTCCTCGCGGGACTCGACGGAGCGGGCCACGACGGCGACCGAGTCGCCCGACTTCGGGCCAACGAACTTCACGCCCATGGTGGAGCGCCCGGTGGGCCGGAAGTCGGCGTTGATCGGGCTGCGCACGACCTGGCCGTTCTGGGTGATCGACATGACCTCGTCACCCTCCTCGACGATGAACGCACCGACCAGCTGGCCACGGTCCTCGTTCGCGAGGGCCATCGCCTTGATGCCCAGGCCACCGCGGTTGGTGATCCGGTACTCCGAGATCCGGCTGCGCTTGGCGAAGCCACCGTCGGTGATCGTGAAGACGTACTGCTCCTTCACATCGGGCAGCTCGCCCGCCGCGGTGGACTCCCCGGTCGCCTCGGCCTGGGCCTCGGCTGCCTCCTCGGCCGCGACCTGCTCGGCCCGGATGACCGACATCGACAGCACGGAGTCCTCGGGCGTGCGGAACTTCATGCCGGTGACGCCCGACGTCGCGCGGCCCATCGGCCGCAGCTGGCTGTCCTCCGCCTTGAAGCGGATCGCCGAGCCCTTGCGGGAGACGAGCAGGATGTCGTCCTCTGCGTTGACCAGCTCGGCGCCGATCAGCTCGTCGTCGTCCTCGCGGAAGTTGATCGCGATGACGCCGGCCTGTCGCGGGCTGTTGTAGTCGCCCAGGCGGGTCTTCTTCACCAGTCCGTTGCGGGTCGCGAGCACGAGGTACGGCGCCTGCTCGTAGTCGCGGATGGCCAGCACCTGGGCGATGCTCTCGTCGGGCTGGAAGCTGAGCAGCCCGGCGACGTGGCCGCCCTTCGCGTCGCGCGACGCCTCGGGCAGGTTGTAGGCCTTGGTGCGGTAGACGCGCCCGGCCGTGGTGAAGAACAGCAGCCAGTGGTGGTTGGTGGTCGCGATGAAGTGCTCGACGACGTCGTCGCCGCGCAGCGTCGCGCCGCGCACGCCCTTGCCGCCGCGCTTCTGGATCCGGTACTGCTGGCGCTGGGTGCGCTTCGCGTAGCCGCCGCGGGTGATCGAGACGACCAGCTCCTCGTCGGGGATCAGGTCCTCCATCGAGAGGTCGCCGTCGGCCGCGATGATCTGGGTACGCCGCTCGTTGCCGTACCTCTCGACGATCTCGGCGAGCTCGTCCGACACGATCTGCCGCTGCCGGCCGACGTTGGCCAGGATGTCGAGGAAGTCGGCGATCACGAGCTCGATCTCGGCGAGCTCGTCGATGATCTTCTGGCGCTGCAGCGCGGCGAGCTGCCGCAGCTGCATGTCGAGGATGGCGGTCGCCTGGATCTCGTCGATCTCGAGCAGCTCGATCAGGCCCTCGCGCGCCTCCGCCACGTCCGGCGAGCGCCGGATCAGGGCGATGACCTCGTCGAGCATGTCGAGTGCCTTGGCGAGACCGCGCAGGATGTGGGCGCGCTCCTCGGCGCGACGCAGCCGGTACTCGGTGCGCCGGCGGATGACCTCGATCTGGTGGTCGACCCAGTTGCTGATGAACTGGTCGATCGAGAGCGTGCGCGGCACGCCGTCGACCAGCGCCAGCATGTTGGCGCTGAAGTTGGTCTGCAGCTCGGTGTGCTTGAGCAGGTTGTTGAGCACCACCCGCGCGACGGCGTCGCGCTTGAGCACGATCACCAGGCGCTGGCCGGTGCGGTCGGACGTGTCGTCGCGCACGTCGGCGATGCCCTGCACCTTGCCGCTGTCGGCGAGCTCGGCGATCTTCAGCGCCAGGTTGTCCGGGTTGACCATGTAGGGCAGCTCGGTGATCACCAGGCAGGTGCGCCCGCGGGCGTCCTCGTCGACCTCGATGACCGCGCGCTGCGTGATCGAGCCGCGACCGGTGCGGTAGGCCTGCTCGATGCCCTGGTGACCGACGATCAGCGCACCGTTGGGGAAGTCGGGGCCCTTGATCCGCTCGAGCAGCGCCTCCTGCAGCTCCTCACGGGTCGCATCGGGGTGCTCGAGCGCCCAGCGGGCGCCGTCGGCGACCTCGCCCAGGTTGTGCGGCGGGATGCTGGTGGCCATGCCGACGGCGATGCCGGCCGAGCCGTTGACCAGCAGGTTCGGGAACCGCGCCGGCAGCACGACGGGCTCCTCGGAGCGACCGTCGTAGTTGGGCTGGAAGTCGACGGTCTCCTCGTTGATGTCGCGGACCATCTCCATGGCCAGTGGCGCCATCCGGCACTCGGTGTACCGCATGGCCGCGGCGGAGTCGTTGCCCGGCGAGCCGAAGTTGCCCTGGCCGTTGACCAGCGGCGCGCGCATCACCCACGGCTGGGCGAGGCGGACCAAGGTGTCGTAGATCGCCGTGTCGCCGTGCGGGTGGTACTGACCCATCACGTCGCCGACGACGCGCGAGCACTTCGAGAAGCCGCGGTCGGGGCGGTAGCCGCCGTCGTACATCGCGTAGAGGACCCGGCGGTGCACCGGCTTCAGCCCGTCGCGTACGTCGGGCAGCGCGCGACCGACGATGACGGCCATCGCGTAGTCGATGTAGGCGCGCTGCATCGAGGTCTGCAGCTCGACCGGCTCGATCCGGCCGCCCAGCGGGGGAGTGCCGCCGTCGGTGGGGGTCTCAGTCACAGGTCTTCGTCTCTCTGGTCGGCTCTACTGGAATCTAGTGATCTCGCTAGAGACCTAGATATCCAGGAATCGGACGTCCTTGGCGTTGCGCTGGATGAAGGAACGACGCTGCTCGACGTCCTCGCCCATCAGGATCGAGAAGATCTCGTCGGCGTGGGCGGCGTCGTCCAGGGTCACCTGGAGCATCAGGCGCTGGTCGGGGTCCATCGTGGTCTCCCACAGCTCCTTGGCGTTCATCTCGCCGAGACCCTTGTAGCGCTGGACCGGGTTCTCCTTCGGGAGCTTCTTGCCCGCGGCCTGGCCGTCACGCAGCAGCGCGTCCCGCTCGGCGTCCGAGTAGACGAACTCGTGCTCGTGCGGCTTGTTCCAGCGCAGCCGGTAGAGAGGGGGCTGCGCCATGTAGACGTAGCCGCCCTCGATCAGCGGCTTCATGAAGCGGAAGAGCAGCGTGAGCAGCAGCGTGTTGATGTGGTGGCCGTCGACGTCGGCGTCGGCCATCAGCACCACCTTGTGGTAGCGCAGCTTCTCGATGTTGAACTCTTCCTGGATGCCGGTGCCCAGGGCCGAGATGATCGACTGCACCTCCTGGTTGCCCAGGACCTTGTCGATGCGGGCCTTCTCGACGTTCAGGATCTTGCCGCGGATCGGGAGGATCGCCTGGATCCGGGGGTCGCGGCCCTGCCGCGCCGAGCCGCCGGCGGAGTCACCCTCGACGATGAAGACCTCGCACTCGGCGGGGTTGGTCGACTGGCAGTCCGACAGCTTGCCCGGCAGGCTGCCGGAGCCGAGCAGGCCCTTGCGCGAACGGGCCAGGTCGCGCGCCTTGCGCGCCGCGATCCGGGCCTGCGCCGCGGCCTGCGACTTGCGGATGATGTCGCGGCCCTCGGCGGGGTTCTGCTCGAGCCACGCGCCGAGCTGGTCGTTCATGATCCGCTGCACGAAGCCCTTGGCCTCGGTGTTGCCGAGCTTGGTCTTGGTCTGGCCCTCGAACTGCGGCTCGCCCATCTTGATCGAGATGATCGCGGTGAGGCCCTCGCGGATGTCGTCGCCGGAGACCCGGTCCTCGGGCTTCTTCATCAGGCCCCACTCGAAGCCCCAGCTGTTGACCAGCGAGGTGAGCGCCGCGCGGAAGCCCTCCTCGTGGGTGCCGCCCTCGTGGGTGTTGATCGTGTTGGCGAAGGTGTGCACCGACTCGGAGAACGTGGTGTTCCACTGCATGGCCACTTCGAGGCTCATGTGGTTCTCGGAGGACTCCGGGGTCTCGGCCTCGAAGGAGATGACCGTCGGGTTGGCGACGGTCTTGCGACGGTTCAGGTACTCGACGTAGTCGACCAGGCCGCGCTGGTAGCAGAACGTCTGCTCGATGCCGCCGCTCTCGCCGCGCTTGATCGCGTCGTCGCGCGAGGAGTCGACGTCGGCGGCGACCGTGTCGTCCTCGACAGCGTCGACGATCTCGGACGCGACCGGCCGCTCGTCGCGGACCACGATGGTCAGGCCCTTGTTGAGGAAGGCCATCTCGCGGATCCGCGAGGTGACCGTCTCGAGGTTGTACGTCGTGGTCTCGAAGATGTCGGGGGAGGCGTAGTAGGTGATCGTGGTGCCGGTGCTCTCGCCCGGCTCCATCGCGCGCACCTGCTCGAGCGCGCCGTCGGGCACGCCGACGGTGAAGGTCTGGCGCCACAGGTGGCCGCGGTTCTTGACCTCGGCGATCACGTTGCTGGAGAGCGCGTTCACGACGGACACGCCGACACCGTGCAGGCCGCCGGAGACCTTGTAGCCGCCGCCACCGAACTTGCCGCCGGCGTGCAGCACGGTGAGCGCGAGCGTCAGCGCTGGCAGCTCCTGGCCCGGGGCGGTGTCGGTGGGAATGCCGCGCCCGTTGTCCTCGACCCGGATGCCGCCGTCCTCCTGGAGCGTCAGCACGATCCGGTCGCAGTAGCCGGCGAGCGACTCGTCGACCGCGTTGTCCACGATCTCCCAGATCAGGTGGTGCAGGCCGCGCTCACCGGTCGAGCCGATGTACATGCCGGGACGCTTGCGCACGGCCTCGAGGCCCTCGAGGACCTGGATCGCGGACGCGTCGTACTCGACGGCGGGGGTCGCGGGTGCGGGAGTCTCTTCGGGGGTCTCGTCGGGGATCTCGACGGGGCTGTCGTCGGACACGCGCACCTCTTCACAGGGCTACTGGTGACAGGGAGAAGACATGGAGAAGGCCGCAGCACGGGGGCGCTGGCGGCCGACGTCCATGATACCCGTCAGAAGGCCGTATTCCACGTGTGCCCCTCGGAGGAGGGGGGATCTGTGGATGAAAATGGGGCCGTAGCGTCCCGTGAGCGCCGATCGAGGGGCCTCGCAGGGGTGTCGACAGGTCCCCGTACGTCGGCGGGCCCGCCAGATCGTCTCTGGGCGACTCGGGGGTCACCCGTAGGTGTCGCGCGGGCCACGGCCGTCGCGGACCGAGCGGGGCCCCTTCTTCCAGGTCGGGCCGTGCGGGCCGAGCACCTCGATCACGGTGACGGTGCCGTGGCCGAGCTCCTCGTTGAGCCGGCGCACCACCGTCGGGGCGAGCAGCCTCAGCTGGGTGGCCCAGGCGGTCGACGCGGTCCGCACGACCAGCCGGCCGTCGGCGAAGCTCTCCGGGGTGCAGTGCTCGGCGACCTCGGCGCCCACCAGCTCCGCCCAGCGGCCGAAGACGCCCTGGACTCGCAGGTCGAGGTCCCAGCCGTGATCGGCGACCAGGCGCGAGAGCGTGTCGTCGAGCAGCTGCGGGTCGCGGTCGTCGGGATGGGCGCCGGTGACCCGGCTGCGGTTCCACTTCGAGTCCTGGCGCTTCGGCTTGCGGGCCTTCGGGGTCGACTTCGCGGTCGCCCGGGTCAGTGCTCGCGCGAGATCGAGCCCGTCCGGGTCGTGGCCCGCGGGGTCCGGGGGTGTCTCGACCGGGTCGTCAGGGCTCACGGCGGACCTCGCCACCGGCGACGGCGTACCGCACCCCGGCCAGCGCCTCGGGCACGTCGGCGCCGACGGCCGCGGTGACGAGCACCTGCTCTGCATCGGCGACGAGCTCCGCCAGCTGCGCGCGTCGCTCGGTGTCGAGCTCGGCGAAGACGTCGTCCAGGATCAGGATCGGGTCGTCGCCGTCGGCACGCAGCAGGTCGTACGACGCGAGGCGCATCGCCAGCGCGAACGACCAGGACTCGCCGTGCGAGGCGTAGCCCTTCACCGGCAGGCGGTCCTGGTCGGGACCGTGCCCGAGGCTGAGCAGCAGCTCGTCGCGGTGCGGCCCGACGAGCGAGATCCCGCGGTCGAGCTCGTCCTTGCGCCGTCGTTCGACCTCGGCGAGCAGCGCGTCGGTGAGCTCCTCGCGGGTGGTGCGCCCCTCGAGGTCGAAGGAGGGTCGGTACTCGAGGTCGGCGTCGTCGCGGGTCGCGCCGCGGGCGACGGTCTCGTACGCCTTGCCGACGTACGGCCGCAGTGCCTCGACCAGGGCGAGCCGCTCGGCCAGCAGCTCCGCGCCCACCCGGGAGAGGTGGTCGTCCCACACACCCAGGGTCGAGAGCGCACCCTCCTGGCTCGAGGACCCGCGCCGGGCGGCACCCGCCGTCTTCAGCAGGGAGTTGCGCTGCTTGAGGATCCGGTCGTAGTCGGAGCGAACGCCCGCCAGCCGCGGCGTGCGCAGCACGAGCAGGTCGTCGAGGAACCGGCGCCGGTCGGAGGGATCGCCCTTCACCAGGGTCAGGTCCTCCGGCGAGAAGACGACCGTGCGCACCAGCCCGACGAGCTCGCGCGCCCGGGGGAGGGGGGAGCGGTTGACCCGCGCGCGGTTGGAGCGCCCCGGATTGATCTCCACCTCGAGCACGGCGGTCCGCCCGTCGCGTACGACGGCTGCCCGGACCACGGCCTGCTCCGCGCCGGACCGCACCAGTGGTCCGTCACCGGAGACGCGGTGCGACGCGAGGCGTGACAGGTAGTCGATCGCCTCGACGAGGTTCGTCTTGCCCTGGCCGTTGCGGCCGATGAACGCCGTCACCCCGGGCCCCAGCTCGACGTCGGCGGTCGCGTAGGACCGGAAGTCGTGGAGCGAGAGGTGGGCGACGTACACGGACTGCGTCGGTCAGGCTGGGCCGGCCGCGTCCCCACCGGCCGGCGGCTCGGTGTGGACGGCGTGCCCGCCGAACTGGTTGCGCATCGCGGCGATGGCCTTCATCGCGGGGCTGTCGTCCTGGCGCGAGGTGAAGCGCGCGAAGAGCGAGGCGGCGATGACGTTCATCGGTACGGCGTTCTCGATCGCCGCCTCGACGGTCCAGCGGCCCTCGCCGGAGTCCTCGGCGTACCCGGCGATCTTGTCGAGGTGCTCGTCCTCCTCGACGGCGGCGACCAGGAGGTCCAGCAGCCAGGAGCGGATGACGGTGCCGGAGCGCCAGGAGTCGAAGACCTCGGTGACGTTGTCGACGAGGTCGACCTTCTCCAGCAGCTCCCAGCCCTCGGCGTAGCTCTGCATCATGGCGTACTCGATGCCGTTGTGGACCATCTTGGCGAAGTGCCCGGCACCGGGCTTCTTGCCCGCGTGGACGAAGCCGCCCTCCTCGGGCTTCAGCGCGTCGAGCGCCGGCTGCACCTTGGCGACGTCCTCATCGGTGCCACCGCACATCAGGGCATAGCCGTTCTGCAGACCCCAGACCCCTCCGGAGACGCCGCAGTCGACGAAGCCGATGCCCTTCTCGGCCAGCATCGCCGCGTTGGCCTGGTCGTCGGTCCACTTGGAGTTGCCGCCGTCGACGACCAGGTCACCGTCGCCGAGCAGCCCACCGAGCTCCTCGATGGTGCTGCGGGTCGGGTCCCCTGCGGGGACCATCACCCAGACGACCTTGGGCGACGGCAGCTGCTCGACCATCGCGGCGAGGCTGTCCGCGTCGGCGAGATCGGGGTTGCGGTCGTAGCCGATGACGGTGTGGCCGGCGTCGCGCAGACGGGTGCGCATGTTGCCACCCATCTTGCCGAGCCCGACGAGTCCAAGTTCCATACGACCCAGCCTAGGACGAAGTGGTTACGAGAGCAGCCGGCGCGGCATCAGCAGGTAGCGGAACGCGGTCTCCGCCTCGCCCTCCGTCGACCCGCTCAGCACCACGGGCTTGGAGGCCTGGGTGAAGGCGAGCTCGATCACCTGCTGGTCCATGACGGTCAGGCCGTCGAGCAGGAACTGCGGGTTGAAGCCCGTCGTGATGTCCTCGCCCTGGATGCTCGCCTCGATCGACTCCGACGCCTGGGCCTCGTCGCCGGACCCGGCGTCGAGCGTGAGGACGCCGTCGCTGAACGCGAGCTGCACCGCGGTGTTGCGCTCGGCGACGAGCGAGACACGGCGGACGGACTCGATCAGCGCCGTCTTGTCGACGAGCGCGGTGGTGAGGTGCTCGGCCGGGAAGAGGCTGCGGACCTTCGGGAACTCGCCGTCGAGGAGACGGGTCGTCGTACGACGGCGGCCGCCGGGTGCGTCGCCCTCGAAGCCGATGATGCCCTCGCCGGTGCCAGTCGTCGCGAGCGCGATGGTGACCTCGCCGCCGGCGGTCAGCGCCTTGGCGGTGTCGCCGAGCACGCGCGCCGGCACCAGGGCGGCGGCCGAGACGTCCGGGGTGTGCGGGTTCCAGGCGAGCTCGCGGTGCGCGAGCCGGAACCGGTCGGTGGCCAGCAGGGAGATGGTGGATCCGTCGATCTCGATCCGCACGCCCGTCAGGACCGGGAGCATGTCGTCGCGGCCGGCGGCGGTGACCGCCTGGGCGACGGCGTGGGCGAAGCCCTCGCTGTCGACGGTGCCCGTCGCGGCCGGCATGTCGGGCAGCGCGGGGTAGTCCTCGACCGGCATGGTCTGCAGGCTGAAGCGTGCCGAGCCGCAGGTCAGCGAGACCCGGGCGCCGTCGAGCACCATGTCGACCGGCTTGGCCGGGAGGCTGCGGCAGATGTCGGCGAGCAGTCGACCGCTGACCAGGGCCCGGCCCTCGTCGCTGACCTGCGCGCTGAGCGTGGCTCGGGCCGAGGTCTCGTAGTCGAAGGTGGACAGCACCAGCCCGTCGTCGTTCGCCTCGATGAGTAGACCGGCCAGGACCGGGACGCTCGGACGGACCGGGAGGCTGCGGGCAGCCCAGGCGACGGCATCGGCGAGCACGTCGCGCTCGACGCGGAACTTCACGATGTGTCCTTCGGGTCGGACGGGTGGGGAGGTGAATCCTGCCATGCAGGCACAGCGAGCGGGAGGTTCGGTGGGGATTCTGGGGGTTTGTCCCCAGGTCGGGGTCCGGATGGACGTTGACGGGGGATCTCTAGGTCTAGAGGTACGGAGGAGTCATAGCAACGGTGGAAACTGTGGACAACTCCTGAAGTCCCAGGTCAGGGGCACCTTTTGAGGTGCACAGGCCCTGTGCACCGCCGCCGACGAGCTGGCTGGAGGGTGTGGAGCGGCGCCGGGGGTGCACACCGGGGGAGCAGCCCGTCCACAGGCGAGGCCGATGGATGTCATTTGAGCGCACACCTCGTCCACAGGCCGTGGAACGACACGTTGCCCCCACGTTGCAACGACCGAGCGTGCTCAGGACTGGCGGGCCTGGAGCTTGATCCGGTTGGTGAGCTCGCTGACCTGGTTGAAGACGGCGCGGCGCTCGGCGAGCAGCTGGTTGATCTTGCGGTCCGCGTACATGACCGTCGTGTGGTCGCGGTTGCCGAACTGCGCGCCGATCTTCGGCAGCGAGAGGTCGGTGAGCTCGCGGCAGAGGTACATGGCGATCTGGCGGGCCATCACCAGGTGCCGGCCGCGGCTGGGACCGGTGAGCTCCTCGATCGAGAGCCCGAAGTACGCCGCCGTCTGGGCGATGATCAGCGCGGCGGTGATCTCCGGCTCGCCGCCCTCGGGGATCAGGTCCTTGAGCACGATCTCGGCCAGGGTCATGTCGACCTCCTGGCGGTTCAGGTTGGCGAACGCCGTGACCCGGATCAGGGCGCCCTCGAGCTCGCGGATGTTGGTCTGGATCTTCGAGGCGATGAACTCGAGCACGTCCGGGGGCGCGGTGAGACGGTCCATCGCGGCCTTCTTGCGCAGGATCGCGATCCGTGTCTCGAGGTCGGGTGGCTGGACGTCGGTGATCAGGCCCCACTCGAACCGGTTGCGCAGCCGGTCCTCGAGCGCCTCGAGGCGCTTGGGGGCCCGGTCGGAGGTGAGGACGATCTGCTTGTTGGCGTTGTGGAGCGTGTTGAAGGTGTGGAAGAACTCTTCCTGCGTCTGGGTCTTGCCCTCGAGGAACTGGATGTCGTCGATGAGCAGCACGTCGACATCGCGGTAGCGACGCTTGAACCGGTCCTGACGGTCGTCGCGGATCGCGTTGATGAACTCGTTGGTGAACTCCTCGCTGGACACGTACCGCACGCGGGCGGAGGTGTAGAGCGATCGGACGTAGTGGCCGATGGCGTGCAGGAGGTGGGTCTTGCCGAGTCCGGAGTCGCCGTAGACGAGCAGCGGGTTGTAGGCCTTGCCCGGTGCCTCGGCCACCGCGACGGCAGCCGCGTGCGGGAACCGGTTCGACGAGCCGATGACGAAGGTCTCGAAGGTGTACTTGGGGTTCAGCCGGGTCTCGAGGGAGGTCGGGCGCGGACCGACGTCGACCGGCTCCGGGGTGGGCGGGGGCGCGCTGGCCGTCGGGGCGACATCCACTTGTCGATTTGTCGACAAGTCACTTTGTGTCTCAGGCAGTTCCTCGACGGTGGCCGGGGTCATCTCCGTCTCGAGGGCGGGGTTGACGGTCACCGCGATCCGGATCTCCCGGCCGAACCGGAGGCTCAAGGCATCCTCGAGCTGGGCGCGCAGCCGGCCCTCGAGCTGGTTGCGGGTGAAGTCGTTGGGAACCGCGACGATGGCCGTGCTCTCGTGCAGCGTCACCGGCTCGCTGGCGCTGAGCCAGGCACGCTGGTTGGGCTGGAGGTCGTCGACCACCCCCCGCCAGGCGACGTCGAGGTCCGAGGTGTGCTGCTCCACCGCTCCCGCTTTCTTGATGCTGGTCTTCAGGCTGCTGCCCGAGTTGCGTCCACAACTTTGTCCACAGGTTGTGAACCCGACGCTCTCGTTGTGGAGAGAGTAGGCCCGAGACACATCCCAGATCCGGAGAACGTGCTGTTTTCGCAGGTCAGAGGCTGATTGCGTCCGATGTGTCGGGCGTCACACGACCTGCGGGGAAGCTCTGGATCACGGGTGGCGGGGAACCCCGGTGCTCCGGAACGTAACAAGGTTCCGACGCCTCCGGCAACCCGTCATCCACAGGTTCCGTCGGCACCGGCGTGCGCGGGTTTGACCCTGTGGATTCCCAGCGCGTACCGTTGCTCGGTCACCCGGTGTCGACAGGTGCCGCATGTCCACGAAGAGCAGCTGATCCGACCGGATCGTCGTCGTGGGTGGGCGGTGCCAGCCGAAAGGCGATCCGGCCCCTCGCGGGCCGGTCATCGGTACCGACCGTCCCGGCCCGGTGTGGCTGCCCTGAACCACTACGGAGAGAACCTCGTGAGCAAGCGTACGTACCAGCCGAACAACCGCCGCCGTCACAAGGTGCACGGCTTCCGCCTGCGGATGCGCACCCGTGCGGGTCGTTCGATCCTGTCCTCGCGCCGCCGCAAGGGCCGCAAGAGCCTCGCGGTCTGACGGCCGCGTCCCGCCTCCCCAGGCCGGCACGTGCTGCCGTCGGAGAACCGTCTGACCGACGGTGCGTCCTTCCGGCAGACCGTGCGCAGCGGCCGGCGGGCCGGAAGCCGGACCGTGGTGGTCCACCTCGTCGAGGTCGACCCTGCGGTCGGTGACTCCGGACCCCGGATCGGCTTCGTGGTCAGCAAGGCGGTGGGCAATGCCGTGGTCCGCAACCACGTGAAACGTCGACTTCGACACCTCGCCCGGGAGCACGTCTCGTCGCTCCCGGGCTCTGCTGTGCTCGTGGTCCGCGCGCTGCCGGCCGCGGCATCGGCGTCGACCAGGGAACTCTCTGCCGACCTGAGCCGTTGTCTCGCTCGCGTGCAGCCGGAGGTGACCGCGTGAGGTACGACCCGTTGCGATGGCTGCTGATCGGGTTCCTGCGGACCTACCGACTGCTGATCAGCCCCCTGTACGGCCAGGTCTGCCGCTACCACCCGTCCTGCTCGGCGTACGCACTCGAGTCGGTGACGACGCACGGGAGCCTGCGCGGGACGTGGCTGGCGGTGCGTCGCTTGGGTCGCTGTCATCCTTGGGCCGCCGGCGGCTACGACCCGGTGCCGCCCCGGGCACACCCTGCACACTCCTCCCGCGTCCACGCGGGCACATCGCACTCACCCCAGCAAGGAGCCTGATTCGTGGGAGCCATAGGCGATCTCGGCCACCTCATCATGACGCCGCTGTACTACGCGATCTCGGCGGTCCTGGTGGCGTGGCACTGGATGCTCACCACCCTGGGTCTCGATCCCGACGGCGGTGGGACGTGGGTGCTGGCCATCATCGGCCTGACCCTCACGGTGCGTGCCCTGCTCATCCCGCTGTTCGTGAAGCAGATCAAGTCCAGCCGGAACATGCAGCTGATCCAGCCCAAGGTCAAGGAGCTGCAGAAGAAGTACGGTCACGACCGGGAGCGTCTCGCCCAGGAGACGATGAAGCTCTACAAGGACAGCGGGACGAACCCGTTCGCCTCGTGCCTGCCGATCCTGATCCAGATGCCGATCTTCCTGGCGCTGTTCCGCCTGCTGGACCACCACGCCGCCAAGGGTGACGGGATCGCCTTCCTGACCCCGGAGCTGGCCAAGAGCTTCGGTGAGGCCAAGCTCTTCGGCACCATCCCGATCACGGCAACCTTCCTGCGCTCCGACGGCCTGCTGTCCGTGCAGATCCTCGCCGCGGTGCTGGTCGTCGCGATGACGGCGACGACGTTCACGACCCAGCGCCAGCTGATGAGCAAGAACATGCCGGCCGACGCGCTCAGCGGCCCGTACGCCCAGCAGCAGAAGCTGCTGCTCTACGTGCTCCCCGTCGTGTTCGCCGTCGGTGGCATCGCGTTCCCGATCGGCGTCCTCTTCTACTGGACCACGTCGAACCTGTGGACGATGGGCCAGCAGTTCTACGTGATCCGCAACAACCCCGCTCCTGGCACCGCCGCGGCGACCGCGAAGGCGGAGCGCGACCGGGCGAAGGCGGCCAAGCACGGCAAGCCCGTGGAGGCCGTGGTCGAGCCCGTGGTCGAGGAAGTGAAGCGCCCGCAGACGCGACAGCAGCCGAAGAAGCAGTCGAAGTCGCAGCGCAAGCAGAGCCCGGGTCAGCGACCCGCCCCCAAGCCGAAGCCCGAAGGAGGCACCGATGAGTGACGAGACCGTGACCGACGAGACGACCCAGGCCCCCGAGATGACCCAGACCGGTCCGGAGCAGGTCGAGACCCCCGAGGGCGAGGGGACGACGAAGACCCGGACCTCCCGTCTGGAGGAGCTCGAGCAGGAGGGCGACATCGCCGCCGACTACCTCGAGGAGCTGCTGGACATCGCCGACCTCGACGGCGACCTGGACATGGACGTGGACGGCGACCGTGCTGCTGTCTCGATCGTCGGTGCCGAGCTCTCGCAGCTCGTGGGCGACAACGGCGAGGTGCTGGAGGCGCTGCAGGAGCTGACGCGCCTGGCCGTGTACCGGGAGACCGGCGAGCGGACCCGGCTGATGCTGGACATCTCCGGTTTCCGGGCGCGCAAGCGCGAGGAGCTGATCCGGGTCGCTGAGGAGTCCGTCGCCACCGTGCGTGAGACCGGCGAGCCGCTGTCGCTCTCGGCCATGACGCCGTTCGAGCGCAAGGTGGTGCACGACGCCGTCGCGGCCGCCGGCCTGACCTCGGAGTCGGAGGGCGTCGAGCCCCGCCGCTTCGTCGTGGTGCTGCCGGGCTGACGATGGACCCCGACGTTTCACGTGAAACGCCCTCCACGCCCGAGGTGGCGCGGAGGGCGTTTCCGTCTGACCGGCTGGCCTTGGCGGAGCAGTACGCGCACGTGCTCGCGACCGACGGTGTGGTCCGAGGACTCATCGGTCCTCGAGAGGCCCCGCGGCTGTGGGACCGCCACCTGGTGAACTGCTCGCTCCTGGGAGAGTTGCTCCCCCAGGACGCGACGGTGTGCGACATCGGCTCGGGAGCCGGGTTGCCGGGTCTGGTGCTCGCCATCGCCCGCCCCGACCTGTCGCTGACCCTGGTCGAGCCGTTGCTGCGTCGGACGACCTTCCTCGAGGAGGTCGTGTCCGGCCTGGGGCTCGGCAACGTCGAGGTCGTCCGTGGTCGCGCCGATGCGCTGCACGGGTCACAGACCTTCGAGGTCGTGACCTCGCGTGCGGTGGCTCCCCTGGGCCGGCTGCTCGACTGGTCGATGCCGCTGGTGGCTCCGACGGGGTCGCTGGTGGCGATGAAGGGCAGCTCCGTGCGAGACGAGATCGAAGCGGCTGGAGCGGACCTGCAACGCTGGGGTTGCGCGGAGCCGGAGGTGCACCTGCTGGGTGAGGGCTGGCCGGTGTCCCCCACCGTTGCCCTCCGGGTGGCCTGGGCCGACCCCGGACGGGTATCTTGGCCGCTTGCGTCGAGTCCGGCCGCGCACGGCAGCGCTGGTCGAGGCCGGTCGACAGGAAAGCGGAGGCGGAAGTCGTGACGGAGAACGCCGATCCCGGGGCAGAGTTTTCCACCGGGTCGGAGACCCCTGGTGAGCGGGGTTATCCACAGACTGACCAGAGTTCTCCACAGCAACCCGACACGTCGTCCCCGGACGATGTTTCACGTGAAACGCCCGTCGGTGGGCTCAACCAGGGCTTCCGGGTGCGCACGGCCGCAGACATCGCGGTCGCCGCGCCGACCTTCGACGACGACCACGCCACTCCGTTGGCCCGGGCCGCCGAGCACATCGTGCTGGCCCGGCAGGGCGCTCGGATGAGGCCGCCACTGACCCGGCCCAGCAAGACCCGGATCTTCGTCGTGGCGAACCAGAAGGGCGGCGTCGGCAAGACCACGTCGACCGTCAACGTCGCCGCGGCCCTGGCCCAGCTCGGTCAGCGCGTCCTCGTGATCGACCTCGACCCCCAGGGCAACGCCTCGACCGCCCTCGGGGTCGAGCACCGACGCGGCGTCCCCTCGACCTACGACGCCCTCGTCGACGGCGAGCCGCTCATCGACGTGATGACGCAGTCCCCGGAGGTCGACAACCTCTGGGCCGTGCCGGCGACGATCGACCTCGCTGGCGCGGAGATCGAGCTGGTCTCGGTGGTCGCCCGGGAGAGCCGCCTGCGCAAGGCGGTCTATGGACACCCCTGGGTGGGCAGCGCCCACGAGGCCGGCGACCAGCGCTTCGACTACGTGCTCATCGACTGCCCGCCGTCCCTGGGCCTGCTGACCCTGAACGCGCTGGTGGCCGGCGACGAGATGCTGATCCCGATCCAGGCGGAGTACTACGCGCTCGAGGGCCTCGGCCAGCTGCTCGAGACAGTGGAGATGGTGCGCGCGCACCTCAACCAGGGTCTCGAGGTCTCCACGATCCTCGTCACGATGTACGACGCCCGCACCCGGCTCGCCTCGGGCGTGGCCGAGGAGGTGCGCGAGCACTTCGGCGACCAGGTGCTCAAGACGAGCATCCCGCGATCGGTCCGGGTCTCGGAGGCCCCGTCCTACGGCCAGACCGTGATGACCTACGATCCGGGTTCGCCGGGTGCGCTCTCCTATCTCGAGGCCGCACGTGAGATCGCCATCCAGGGAGCCAGTAGATGAGTGCGAACCGTCCTCCGCAGCGCCGAGGACTCGGCCGTGGCCTGGGTTCGCTCATCCCGACGGGGCCGCCCGCCGACGAGGCCGGCGACGACGCCGCGGCCCCGGAGGCCGAGCAGCGCGGCCAGCTCGACGTCGCCGGCCTCGCGCCGGTGGCGGGCGCCTACTTCGCGGAGCTCCCGGTCGGGCAGATCCAGCCCAACCGGGTCCAGCCGCGCCAGGTCTTCGACGAGGAGGCGATGGCCGAGCTGGTGCACTCGATCAAGGAGATCGGGGTGCTCCAGCCCGTCGTCGTACGTCGGCTCGGGACCGACGAGTACGAGCTCGTCATGGGGGAGCGGCGGTGGCGCGCCTCGCAGGAGGCCGGCCTGGAGCTGGTGCCGGCGATCGTCCGCGAGACCGACGACGTGGACATGCTCCGCGACGCGCTGCTGGAGAACCTGCACCGCTCGCAGCTGAATCCTCTCGAGGAGGCGGCCGCCTACGCGCAGATGCTCGACGACTTCGGCTGCACGCACGAGGAGCTGGCGAGCCGGATCGGTCGCTCCCGTCCCCAGATCAGCAACACCCTCCGACTCCTCAAGCTGACGCCGGCCGTGCAGCGGCGGGTCGCTGCGGGCGTGCTGTCAGCGGGTCACGCCCGTTCCCTGCTCGCCATCGAGGACCCCGAGGTCCAGGACCGGCTCGCGGGCCGGGTGATCGCCGAGGGCATCAGCGTCCGCGCCCTCGAGGAGATCGTCGCCATGCGCGACGTCGACCAGGCCGCGCCCCGCGTGGTCCGCAAGAAGCCGGTCGCACCGGGCCTGGTGGACCTGGCGGAGCGGCTGTCGGACCGCTTCGAGACCCGCGTCAAGGTCGACCTGGGCCGGAGCAAGGGCAAGATCACCGTGGAGTTCGGGTCGATCGACGACCTGCAGCGCATCGTCGACATCATGGACCCGCGCAACCGCAACGACCGCCCGATCTGAGCCATTCATCTATCTAGCGGTAAAGCGGCAAGACGGTAAATCAACAAGTCACTTTGTCGACTTGTTGGCCTTTCGCTCCGCTCGCCGACGGCGCTCCTCGTCGTCGAGCCGGAGCGCCTCCTCGGGCGTCGGAGCGCTGCCGCCGTACGACGCCGGCAGCCACCAGGACCCGGGTGGCTGCTCGTCCGCGGGGTAGTCGCGGATGGTCCGGTCCAGCAGCTCGGTCATGGCGGCCCGGAGCTCCGCGGTCTCGGCGACCGGGTCCGCACCCGTGGGGTGCAGCGGCGCCCCGACGCTGATCGAGATCGTCTTGCCCCGGGAGAAGTCGCGCGGGTGGTCCTTGGTCATCATCCGCTGGGTGCCCCACATCGTCACCGGCACCAGCGGGACCCCCGCCTCGGCCGCAATACGGACCGCTCCCGTCTTGAACTCCTTGAGCTCCATCGAGCGCGAGATGGTGGCCTCCGGGAAGATGCCGACGGCCTCGCCCCGGCGGAGGTAGTCGACCGCGGTCCGGAACGACGCCTCACCGGCACCCCGGTCCACCTCGATGTGGTGCAGCGAGCGCATCAGCGGGCCGACGAGCGTGTGGTCGAAGAGCTCGCGCTTGGCCATGAAGCGGACCAGCCGCCCCGAGGGGTTGGCGGCCAGGCCGCCGTAGATGAAGTCCACGTAGCCGATGTGGTTGCAGGCGAGCAGGACGCCGCCCGAGGTCGGCACGTGCTCCGTGCCGGTCATCCGGAAGCGCTGCCCGAGGAGCCGGAACGAGGTCTTCGCGGCGACGATGATCGGGGGGTAGGTGATGTCGCGCATGGTGCTCCTCGGCTCAGCGGCGGGTCTCGAGGAAGTCGGCGATCCGGCCGATCGCCTCCTCGAGGACGTGCAGGTCGGGGAGGGTCACCAGCCGGAAGTGGTCGGGGCGCGGCCAGTTGAAGCCCGTCCCGTGCGTCACCAGGATCTTCTTGGCCCGCAGCAGCTCGATGACGAAGGCCTCGTCGTCCTCGATCGGGTAGACCTCGGGGTCCAGCCTCGGGAAGCAGTAGAGCGAGCCCTGCGGCTCGACGTTGCTGACGCCCGGGATCTCGTTCAGCAGCCGGCTCGCCGTCTTGCTCTGCTCGTAGAAGCGACCGCCGGGGAGGATGAGCTCCTCGATCGACTGGTAGCCGCCGAGGGCCGTCTGGATCGCGTGCTGCGCCGGGACGTTGGCGCACATCCGCATGTTGGCCATCAGCGTGAGGCCCTCGAGGAAGTCCTCCGCGAGCTCCTTGGGGCCCGAGATCATCAGCCAGCCGGCGCGGTAGCCGCACACCCGGTAGGCCTTGGAGAGGCCGCTGAACGTCAGGCAGAGCACGTCACTGCCGGCGTACGTCGCCGCGTGGTGGTGCACGGCGTCGTCGAAGATGATCTTCTCGTAGATCTCGTCGGTGAACACGACCAGGTCGTGGCGCCGGGCGATGTCGACCAGCCCCTTGACGACCTCGGCGCTGTAGACGGCGCCCGTGGGGTTGTTGGGGTTGATGATCACCAGACCGTGGGTGTTCTCGGTGATCTTGGCCTCGATGTCGGCGAGGTCGGGGTTCCAGTCGTCGTCCTCGTCGCACTCGTAGTGCACCGCCGTACCGCCCGCCAGGGTCACGGCACCGGTCCAGAGCGGATAGTCCGGCGCCGGGATCAGGATCTCGTTGCCGTCGTCGAGGAAGGCCTGGAGCACCATCGAGATCAGCTCGGACACCCCGTTGCCGATGAAGATGTCGTCGACGTTCACGTCGCGCAGGCCGTGCGACTGGTAGTACTGCGCGACCGCCGTGCGGGCCGGGTAGATGCCCTGGCTGTCGCTGTAGCCCTGGGAGTCGGGCAGGTGGTGCACGATGTCGGCGACGATCGCCTCGGGGGCGTCGAAGCCGAACGGCGCGGTGTTGCCGATGTTGAGCTTCAGGATGTGGTGGCCCTCGGCCTCCAGCCGCTGTGCCTCGAGCAGGATCGGACCCCGCACGTCGTAGCGGACGTTCTGCAGCTTGCGGCTCTGTCGGATCTTGCGCACCCCGCCATCCTGACAGGCCCGCGCCTACGATGGCCCTGGGGTTTCATCCGTCGGAGGTGTGATGTCGCGCAAGGTCGTCCGGCTGACGCTCGATCATCTCGAGGAGTTCGAGGCGCCGTGCCGCTCCTGCCTCTTCTGGGAGCTGGACCCCGTACGCCGCGACCGGGTCTCCGACGCGTGCGCGGAGAAGGACGCCTGGGTCTCGGAGGTCCTGCGGGAATGGGGCTCCTGCGGACGGGTGGTCCTGGTCGACGACGTGCCCGCCGGGTACGCCGTCTACGCGCCGGAGGCGTTCGTGCCCGGGGCTGCCGCCTTCCCGACGGCGCCCGTGTCGGCCGACGCGGTGCTGCTCACGACGCTCCACGTGGAGCCGGCGTACCGCGGCGGGGGGCTGGGCCGGATGCTGGTCCAGGGGATGGCGCGCGACCTGATCGAGCGAGGCGACGCGGGCGCCATCGAGGCCTTCGGCGACCCGACGGGCCGCGGGGGTCGCTGCCTGCTCCCCGTCGAGCTCCTGGGCAGCGTCGGCTTCAAGACGCACCGCCCCCACCCGACCGCACCCCGGATGCGGATGGAGTTGCGCAGCGCGGTGAGCTGGCGCGACGAGTTCGAGTCGGCCTTCGGCCGGGTGCTCGGCGCGATGCGCCCGAAATCAGCACGAGGCCCGGCGCCGAAGGCGACGCGGGCCTCGCGAGAAAGCTGAGTGGATCAGGCGATGTACTCGGCGAGCTCGTCGAGCAGCTTCGCCTTCGGGCGGGCGCCGACGATGCTCTTCACGACCTCGCCGCCCTGGTAGACGTTGATGGTCGGGATGCCGGTCACGCGGTACGACGACGGCGTCACCGGGTTCTCGTCCACGTTCATCTTGAAGAAGGTGACCTTGTCACCGTGGGCGGTCGCGATCTCGTCGAGGATCGGGGCGACCTGGCGGCACGGGCCGCACCACTCGGCCCAGAAGTCCACGAGGACCGGCTTGTCGGACTTGAGGACCTGAGCCTCGAACTCGGCGTCGGTCACTGCACTGATGTTGCCCACGGATTGATTCCCTTCTAGGTGAACACGGAGGTCTGATGCACTCAACACCACCGTGCGGCGCGATGTTCCCCGCCGCTCCGGCGTACGGCGTGCTCAGGCCTCGACGAGCTCCTGGCTGCTCGCGGCGTGGTCGAGGTCGGCCAGGTAGCGCTCGGCGTCGAGGGCTGCGGCGCAGCCGGTGCCGGCGGCGGTGATGGCCTGGCGGTAGTGGTGGTCGACCAGGTCGCCGGCGGCGAAGACGCCGGGCAGGTTGGTGGCTGTCGAGGGGTGTTGGACCAGCACGTAGCCGTTCTCGTCGAGGTCGACCTGGCCGGGGAGCAGCTCCGAGCGCGGGTCGTGGCCGATGGCGATGAAGAGGCCGGTCGCGTGCAGGTTGCTGGTCGCGCCGGTCACGGTGTCCTCGAGGGTCAGCGACTCGAGCCGGTCGGCGCCGTTGATCTCCTGGACCTTGGAGTTCCAGATGATCTCGAGCTTGGGGTCGGCGAACGCCCGCTCCTGCATGATCTTCGAGGCGCGCAGCTCGTCGCGGCGCACGATCAGGGAGACCTTGGACCCGAAGCGGGTCAGGAAGGTGGCCTCCTCGATCGCGGAGTCGCCGCCGCCGACCACGGCGATGTGCTGGTCGCGGAAGAAGAAGCCGTCGCAGGTGGCGCACCAGGAGACGCCGCGGCCGGAGAGCTCGTCCTCACGCGGCAGCTCGAGCTTCTTGTAGCCCGAGCCC
Organism: Nocardioides sp. Root1257; assembly: GCF_001425175.1. Lineage (GTDB taxonomy): Bacteria > Actinomycetota > Actinomycetes > Propionibacteriales > Nocardioidaceae > Nocardioides. The sequence goes on from NZ_LMDV01000009.1 coordinate 483,239, forward strand.
ATGGCCAGGATGACCGAGCGCGCCTGGTAGGTGTCCGTCGCGGTCTTCACGATCTTGAGGTCGCCGGTCAGGTCGACCTCGACGACGTCGTCGGAGACCAGCTCGGCGCCGAAGCGCTCGGCCTGGGCGCGCATCTCGTCCATCAGGGCCGGGCCCATGATGCCGTCGCGGAAGCCGGGGAAGTTCTCGACCTCGGTGGTGTTCATCAGCGCACCGCCGGCCGTCACCGACCCCTCGAACACGAGCGGGTTCAGGTTGGCGCGGGCGGTGTAGAGGCCGGCGGTGTAGCCGGACGGGCCGGAGCCGATGACGATGACGTCACGAACGGTGTCGGACATGGAGTGTGGGTCTCCTCGGGACGAGTGGGTCTGCGACCAGTAGAACCGATCGTAGGCGAGGAAACTTCCCTGGCCGGGAGCGGACCGGGACTCAGCCCGCGGGGACCGTCGTCGACCGCGTGGGCGTCGTCTCCCCGCACAGGTAGAGGTCGGCCTCGCGGGTGCCTCCCGAGGCCCGGCGGAGCACCAGGACGCCCGGCTCCCCGTCGTACCGGACCGCGATCCGCAGGCCGCGGCCCCAGGCCGCGTCGTTGCACCAGCCGGGCGGCGCGTCGAGGCTCGAGTAGTCGTTGATCCCCTGGTCGAGCTCGTCCTGCGTGCGCGCGGCGAGGGCGTCCAGGCCACCGGCCGCGTCGGCCCGGGCCAGCCGCTCGTCGAAGTCCTCCGAGGTCAGCCTCAGCACCCGACCGGGAGCGACGGCCTCGGGGGCGGCGGCGGAGGGGGCTCTGCCGCTGCCACCGCCGTCGTCCTGCGCCGACGACTCGGCGGTCCCGGAGTCAGCGTCGCCCGAGGCGCCGAGGTCGACCCGGCTGATCCCGACACCGACGACCACGACGGCCGCGGCGGCGACCAGGACGTTGCGCACGACGCGTCGCCGGCGGCGCGCGGCCAGGTCGACGACCGGCGCGGTGGACCGAGGCTCCGCGCCGAGGTCGGCCAGCACCCCGTCGAGCCGGGCGGCGACGTCGTCGGGCAGCGGCTCGTCGTGGCGCGCGTCGGCGAGGAGCCGGCGTACCTGCTGCTCCTCGGGGGTCAGGTCGGGGTCGGACACGGGTGTTCACCTCCTCGGCGGTGGGAGTGGGGTGGTGCTGGTGGCGTCAACGCTCCACGACGGGCGGGGGGCCGCGCGGTGCGTCCGTGGGTTCGACGGTCGACGGCGGGACCGGGTTCCGTGCGGGCGTGTCGTGCGGGTCACGCTCGGCAGTGTCCAGGAGCGGCGCGAGCAGCTCGGCGAGCCGGGCCCGACCGCGCGAGCAGCGCGACTTCACGGTCCCGACGGCACAGTCGAGGATCTGGGCGGCCTCCGCGACCGGATAGCCCTCCATGTCGACGAGCACCAGCGCCGCCCGCTGGTCGTCGGGCAGGGTGCGCAGCGCGTCGAGGACCAGGGTGCGGCGCTCGACCCGGGCCGCGTGCTCCGCGGGGTCCGCCGCGTCGTCGGTCGCGGAGCGGAGCGAGCCACGGTCGCGCTCGTCGAGGTCGTCGGGCAGCGCCTCGGTACGACGTACCTTGGCGGCGCGGAGCCGGTCGAGACAGGCGTTGACGACGACGCGGTGCAGCCAGGTGGTGACCGCCGCGTCGCCGCGGAACGTGCCGGCCCGGCGGTACGCCGCGACCATGCCGTCCTGGAGGCCGTCGGCAGCGTCCTCGCGGTTGCCCATCGTGCGCACCGCGACCGCCCAGAGCCGGTCGCGGTGGCGGGCGAAGAGCAGCCCGAACGCGTCCCGGTCCCCGGCGACGTGGGCGGCGAGCAGGTCCGCGTCGGTGAGGCCCTCGTCGGACCCGTCGGCGCCGCTCATCCGCGCACCGTCACCTCGGCGACCTCGCCGCGGAACTCGGAGCCGACCGCGGGCACGGACGTCAGCCAGACCACGAGGTAGCGGCCCCGCTGCGGCTGGTCGAGGGTCAGCTTCCGGGTGTCGTCGACGGTCCCGGTGGCGACGGGGGTGAGCCCGTCGACCGTCGTGGGCGCGGTGTCGGCGAGGTAGAGGGAGATCCCGGTCGCGCCGCCCCCCACGGTGAGGTCGACCGACGACACGTCGCGGACGGAGCCGAGGTCGAGGACCAGGCCGACGCCGGACTTGAGGCCGCCGGGGCCGAAGTTCTGCTTGTAGTCCATCGTGTGCCACGACGTCGCCGGGTCGCCGTCGACGGCCAGCGGGGCCAGCTCGGGATACTCCTCCGGCGGGTCGCCCTCGGGGTCGAAGTCGGTCGCCCGCACGCCCGTGATCGGGCCGGCCGACGCCGAGGCGGGGGCCCGGCTGGTCGGTGCCGGTGTGGTGGGGTCGTCGTCGGGGACCGCGCCGAGCGGCGTCCGCCCGCGCCCGAGGTTGTAGGCGACGACCACGGCCACGAGCAGCAGGACGGCGACGGCGATCACGGCGGCCAGCCGCAGCCAGCTCCGGCCGGGGACGTCCTCGTCCGGCTCGTCGGTGGCCGGGATGGTGCCGGTGCCGGTGTCCCAGGGCCAGAAGCCGGCCCGACCGGTGCCGCCGGCGGCCGGCGGCGGGGGAGGAGCCGGCGCGGGGGTGGGTGCGGGAGCCGTCCGAGCGCCGGGCCGCGGCGTCCGCGCCGGGGCGCCGCCTGCCGGCGCCGGTGCGAACAGCGGCCGCTCCGGCGGCTCCTCGAACGGCGGCGGTGGAGGAGCCGCCTCGCCGGGCGCGTCCAGCCACGACACGTCGTCGGTCTCGTCGTCGAAGATCGGGAGGCCGGCCTGGGTCGGCAGCTCGGTGGGCTCCTGGGCGGCCTCGGGCTCGGGCTCCGGCTCCGGCTCGGGTTCCGGCTCGGGCTCGGGCGGCGGAGGGGCGGCAGCGCGCACGGGCGGGTCGGCCAACGCAGGGAGCATCACGATCTCGGTGGTGTCCCGGTGCCCGGCGGCGGCCTCGGCCTCGACCAGCCCCGCGGGGTCACCGACGAAGACGGACAGGTAGTCGGCGATGCCCTGGGCGGAGCCGACGTCGTGGACCTCGCGGAGGCGGGCGCCGGCCGGCCCCGAGTAGGGGTTGACCACCTCGTCGCAGAGCGTGTCCAGCGGCCGGGGGATGCCGGCGCGGACCTGGCGGGGCCGCAGCACCCGGCCCTGCACGAGCGGCGCGTCGACGAGGGCGGAGGAGGAGACCCCGGGCCACTTGCCGGTGAGGGCGCAGTAGAGGAGGCCGCCCAAGTCGGCGACGTCGGTCGAGACCCGGCCGGGCGGCAGACCGTGCATGGCGGCGTCCACGGCGTACCCGATCAGGCGGACGGCGCCGGTGCTGTCGACCAGGACGTTCTCGGGGATGAGCCGGCCGTGGCACACGCCGAGCTCGTGGCCCGCCGCCACGGCGCCGGCCACCTCGGAGACCAGCCAGGCCGCGCGGCGCGGGCCCAGCGGACCGGACGCGAGCATGATGTCGAGCGAGTCGCCCGAGCCCCACTCGTTGATGACGTAGCAGACGCCGTCGGCCCGGTCGGCGTCGAGCACCCGGAGCAGGCGCCGGTCGTGGATCGTCGCGGAGCGGCGGGCGGCCTCCAGCAGCGGCGCCGCGCGCTCGTCGTCCTCGGCGATGACGTGGAGGGCGACGTGCCGCTCGAGGACCCGGTCGTGGGCTCGCCAGAACCGGCCGCCCCCGCTCTCGGTGAGCAGGTCGACCAGTCGGTACCGGTCGGCGAGCACGTCGCCGGGCCGGATCGAGCTCGGCACTCAGCTCCCCTCGTCGGATTCACGGGACTTGACCGTCGCTCCGGTGGCCCAGGGCCATCGTAGGGCGCCGTCAGCGCCTTCGTGGGAGGGGCAGCCGGCGGGCCAGTGTGTCGACGATGGAGGTCAGCTCGGTGAGCCGGAGCGCGCGGGCCGTCCCGACCAGCACGAGACCTCCCGCGAGGCCGGCGACGGCGAGGGTCACGGCCGCCGCGACCCAGCTCCCGCCGTCCAGGAGCTCGTGGAGGAGGTACGTCGACCCGCCCGCCGCAGCGACGGCGAGGACGACCGCGATCGCCAGGCGCAGCAGGAAGCGCAGCAGCGTCGCGGTCTCCAGGCCGCCGACGCGCCGGGCCAGCATCGCGTAGGAGAGCGTGGCGCCGACGGCGTACGCCGCGCCGTACGCGAGCACCAGCGAGGAGGCGGTGTCGAGGTCGTCGAGGCCCCGGACCAGCGCGACCGCGGCGGCGATGTTGACGACGGCGACCACGCACTGGATCCAGAACACCTGGCCGTTGCGCTCGAGGGCGTAGAAGCCCCGCAGCACCAGGTAGTGCACGGTGAAGAAGACCAGCCCGATCCCGAACAGCGCGAGCGGCGGCGCGAAGAGGTCGTAGTCGTCGCGGCCGGCGCCGTACCCCCAGAGCAGGTGGGCCGAGTCGGTGGCCAGTACCGGCAGCAGGGCGGCGAACGGGATGACGAGCGCCAGGGCGCTGCGCATCGTCGATGACAGCGAGCGCGACATCGCGGCGAGGTCGCCGTCGGCGGCCCGCGCCGCCAGCCGCGGGAGGATCGCGGTCGCCAGCGAGACGGTGATGATCGAGTGCGGGACCATGATGATCAGGAACGTCATCGAGTAGACGGTGTAGCCCGTGGCGTCGCCCCCGTGGCTGCCGGTGCAGGCGATGTCCGCCGTACCGCCGGACGCGAGCCGGACCACGACCGTGTACGCGATCTGGTTGACGATGACGAAGAGGACTGTCCACACCCCGAGCTGGAAGGTGCGGGCGAGGCCGGTGCCGACGAAGTCGAAGCGCGGCCGGTAGTGGAAGCCGCTGGCGCGCAGGTAGGGGACGAGGATCAGGAACTGGGCGGCGATGCCGACGGTGGCGCCCAGCCCGAGCAGCAGCTCCTGCGCCGGGGTGAAGGCGCCGAACAGCTCGACCCCGCGGGCCGGCCCGAACACCAGCAGGTAGACGACCAGCACCACGATCGAGATCGCGTTGTTGGCGATCGGCGCCCACATCATCGGGCCGAACCGCCCGCGGGCGTTGAGCACCTGGCCGATCAGGACGTACATCCCGTAGAAGAACACCTGGGGCAGGCAGAGCCGGGCGAAGTCGATGATCGACTGGCGCTGGTCGTGCAGGCAGGCCTGGCCGAACGCCGGGTCCAGGAAGATCGACATCACCCAGGGCGCGGCGACCACGAGCAGGACGGTGACGAGGCCGAGGAACAGCCCGGCCAGGGTGATGATCCGGTTGGCGTAGGCCTCGCCGCCGTCGGGGTCCTGCTTCATGGTGCGCACCAGCTGGGGCACCAGCACCGCGTTCACGACCCCGCCGGCGAGCAGGATGTAGAGCATGTTCGGGATCGTGTTGGCGATGTTGAACAGGTCCGCGTGCAGCACGTTGCCGATGGCCGCGACCAGCAGCGCGGAGCGGATGAACCCGCTGGCGCGCGAGAAGACGGTGCCGACCGCCATCACGGCGCTGTTGGCCAGGACGCGCTCGCGCTCGTCCTCCGGGCGCTCGTCGTCGAACGCGCTCACCGGCTGATCACGACCTGGCCGCCGCGCGGATCCGCCGGAAGAGCCGGACCAGGATGGTCCCGAAGAGCAGGGCGACGCCGGTGCCCAGGATCAGCCAGATCACCCGGCTGACCTGGTTGGAGCGGATCGGCAGCGAGTCCGAGGAGCCGAGGGCCGTGCCGTCGGTGTCGGTCAGGAGCAGGGTCGCGTTGCGGACCCCGACCGCGCGCGACGAGGCGTTGAGCAGGACGCTGGTCCGGCTCCCCGGCCCGATCTGGACCTCGCTGTCCGGCACCGAGATGCGGAGCAGTGGATCGGTCCTGGCGGCGAGCCGCACGGTGACCGGTTCGTCGAGCGTGTTGGTGACGGTCGCGGAGAAGCGGCCGCTGCCACTGGAGAGGATGACCGCCTTCGGCGCCGACACCTCGACGCCGCGCAGCCGCTGCTCGATCCAGTAGCGCGACCGCGCCGCCGACGTACGACTCATGAGCGGCAGCCGCCGGTTGCCGTAGGAGAGGTCCGTCATCGCCTCGTCACTGACCACGCCTCCGACCTGGTCGTTGAGCGTGAGCAGGTTCTGGAGGGTGTCGCCCGCGTGGGTCAGGGCAGCGGCCGAGGCGAAGTCGACGGCCTGCAGCTCACCGTCGCTCTGCGCCTGCGGGTAGACCAGCCGGTCGGGGTCGACCGAGCTGCCGCCCTGGGCGGAGATCGCGCTCACCGTCGTCAGGTGCAGCCAGTCGAGGTCGAGGCCGTCGAAGAAGCCGGCGCTGGACGACGGCGCCCACGTCGACGGCAGCACCACGACCAGGGGTGGCTGGCCTCGCGTCAGCAGTCGGAGTGCCGCCTCGCTGACGATCCGCTGCCGGACGTTGACGAGCGACATCGGGTCGTCGGGACCGGGGCCGCCCGTGGCCGCCTCCGAGGACGCCACCGTCAGCGCGTGCCCGTCGGTCTCCGCCACCGAGGGCGCCCGGCCGCGGAACATCTTGTCGGTCACGACGACCTGGGTGCTCGGGTCCGTCATCTCGATCGCGGACGGCGACAGGTAGCCCGACGGTGCGGCGACGGCGGGCGAGACCGGCAGGCCCCAGGGCGCCAGCTCGGTGCCGGTCCGCTTGCGCGCGGCCTGGTACGCCGCGGGGCGTTGCGTCGCGGCGGCCGAGACGTCGAGGTCGCCGTACGGCAGGCCGAGGATCTCGCTGCCCTCGAGCCCGGTGTGCAGCCGGTCGAGCCACTCGGAGCCGGCGACGGTCGCGGCGGCGAGGTCGGCGTCCTCGGGCTCGGTGGCGTCGCTGTCGTCCCCGTCGTCGGTCGACGCGCTCGGGTCCTCGCTCGGCTGGTCCGAGGCCCCGGCCGACGGACTCGCGGACTCCCCGTCGCCGGGCGCGGTGGGGTCGATGGTCGGGGCGAGCGACCGGGCCGGGTTCCCGTTCGTGATGGCGGTGACCGCGTCGGTCACCGCCGGGTCGACCAGCCAGGTCAGCGGCCGGTCACCCGCGGCGACCCCGAGCTCGGTCAGGGCGCGCAGCCGACCGTTGGCCGACAGGGTCCGGGTCCAGTCGGCGAGGTCGGAGACCCGGCCGTCGGGGTCGTGGCGCACCACGTGCCGGATCGGCAGCACCAGGGCGGTGTCGACCCGCTTCGTGGCGCTCGCGGGGATCAGCGGGATGAACGTGCGGGCGCGGCCGTCCGCACCGTCGAGCCGGCCCTCGCCCGAGGTGCCCAGTGCGTGGACTCCGAACCAGTAGACGCCGGCCACCGAGGCGTTGATGCGTCGCCGCGGGACGGAGAACGAGTACTGCCGGGTCTCGCCGGGGGCCAGCTCGTCGATGGTCTGGTAGGGGCCAGGATCCGTGATCCGCTGGCCGACGTCGGCGTTGGCATCGGTGTCCGCCTCCTCGGCGAGCTCGGCCGTGCTGGTGATCACGTCCGAGGAGACGAATGGGTAGAGGTTGACGTCCGTCCAGGTCTGGTCGTCGTTGTTCGTGACCGAACCACTCACCCGGACCGGGCCGGTCTTCGGCAGCGCGGACGGCGTGAGGTTGTCGATGGTGATGGCCAGCGGCGCCTCGTCGGCGACGCGGTGCCGCGCCCCGGCATGCGCCCCGGCCGCGGTGGCCGCGACCGGCGTGAGCAGCACGCCGGCGAACGCCGTCGCCACGAGGGCAGACAACAGCGACGGGCGTGGCACGCGCCGACTCTACTGGCCGCTCCTGTGCGAATCGGGCCCCCGGCCCTCGCTCCACTAAACTCGTCTCCCGTGCCTGACGCCCTGCTCCCGCCTCTGCAGATCGCCGAGGTCCAGCGGTCCGTCACGACCGAGCTGGACCGGATCGCGCCGGTCATCGACGACCTCGGCGAGCGGTTCGCGACGGCCGGGCACGAGCTCGCGCTGGTCGGCGGCCCCGTGCGGGACGCGATGCTCGGACGCCAGCACAACGACCTGGACTTCACCACCTCGGCGCGCCCCGAGCAGACCGAGCGCCTGCTCAAGGGCTGGGCCGACGCGATCTGGGACATGGGCCGCGCGTTCGGGACGATCGGGTGCCGCCGGGGCGACTGGCAGGTCGAGATCACGACCTACCGCTCCGAGGCCTACGACCCGTCCTCGCGCAAGCCGGACGTCGACTTCGGCGACAACCTCGGCGGCGACCTGGGTCGGCGCGACTTCACCGTGAACGCGATGGCGGTCCGGCTGCCGGGCCGCGAGATCGAGGACCCGTACGGCGGCGTGGTCGACCTCGCGCACCGGGTGCTGCGGACGCCGGGCCGGCCCGAGGACTCCTTCTCCGACGACCCGCTCCGGATGATGCGCGCGGCCCGCTTCGCCGCACAGCTCGGCTTCACCGTCGACCCCGCCGTCGTCGAGGCGATGCGGGCGATGGCCGGCCGGATCGAGATCATCTCGGCCGAGCGGGTGCGCGACGAGCTGGTCAAGCTGGTGTGCGCGCCGTACCCGCGACTGGGCCTGACCCTGCTCGTCGAGACCGGGCTCGCCGCCCTCGTGCTGCCCGAGCTGCCGGCGCTCGCGCTGGAGCGCGACGAGCACCACCGGCACAAGGACGTCTACGAGCACACCCTGACCGTGCTGGAGCAGGCGATGGCGCTCGAGGACCGGCTGCCCGGCGGCGGGCCGGACTTCGTGTCCCGTTTCGCGGCCCTGATGCACGACGTCGGCAAGCCCCGCACCCGGCGCTTCCTCGACGACGGCACCGTCACCTTCCACCACCACGACGTCGTCGGCGCCAAGCTGACGCGCAAGCGGATGAAGGCCCTGCGCTTCTCCAACGAGGAGATCGACGCGGTCAGCGAGCTGGTGGAGCTGCACCTCCGGTTCCACGGCTACGGGTCGGGGGAGTGGACCGACTCCGCCGTACGCCGCTACGTGCGCGACGCGGGTGACCAGCTCGAGCGCCTGCACATCCTGACCCGGGCCGACTCGACGACCCGCAACCGGAAGAAGGCGGAGCGGCTCCAGCGGACCTACGACGACCTCGAGGCCCGGATCGCACGACTCTCGGAGCAGGAGGAGCTGGCCTCGATCCGGCCCGACCTGGACGGCAACCAGATCATGGAGATCCTCGGGATCGGCGCCGGTCGCGACGTGGGCGAGGCCTACAAGTTCCTGCTCGAGCTGCGGATGGACCACGGACCCCAGGCCGAGGAGGCCGCGACGGCCGCCCTGCTCGCGTGGTGGGCGGCGCGACGTTGACGACCGTCCTACAGTCGGGCCATGGGAGCGACTGACGCCGCCGACCAGCAGCTGACCGACGCGGTACGCGCGGGCTACACCTTCGAGGGGGCGGCCCTCGAGCTCGGCGGGCTGATGCTCGACGCCGAGCGGCTGGGCGAGGTGCCGGTGCGGATCCCGGTCGCGATGCTCAACCGGCACGGCCTGGTGGCCGGGGCGACCGGCACGGGCAAGACCCGGACCCTGCAGCTGATGGTCGAGCAGCTCAGCGCCCAGGGCGTGCCGGTCTTCGCCGCCGACATCAAGGGCGACCTCTCCGGGCTGGCCCAGCCGGGCGCGGCCAACGACAAGCTGACGGCGCGCGCCGCGACCCTCGGTCAGCAGTGGACGGCGACCGGCTTCCCGGTCGAGTTCTACGCGATCGGCGGCCTCGGGTCGGGGCTGCCGCTGCGGGTGACGATGAGCGCGTTCGGGCCGACCCTGCTCAGCAAGGTGCTCGGGCTCAACGAGACCCAGGAGTCCAGCCTCGGGCTGGTCTTCCACTACGCCGACCAGGCCGGCCTGCCGCTCCTGGACCTCGCCGACCTCCGGGCTGTGGTCTCCCACCTCCTCAGCGACGAGGGCAAGACGGAGCTCAAGGACCTCGGGGGCCTGTCGTCGGCCACGGCCGGCGTCATCCTCCGCGAGCTGATCGGCCTCGAGGACCAGGGCGGTGACGTGTTCTTCGGCGAGCCCGAGTTCGAGTCCGCGGACCTGCTCCAGGTGGCCGCGGACGGTCGCGGCCTGGTCTCCCTGGTCGAGCTGCCGCAGCTGCAGGACCGGCCGGCGATCTTCTCGACCTTCCTGATGTGGCTGCTCGCCGACCTCTTCCACGACCTGCCCGAGGTGGGCGACGTCGACAAGCCCAAGCTGGTCTTCTTCTTCGACGAGGCCCACCTGCTCTTCGCCGATGCGTCGAAGGCCTTCCTCGACCAGGTCGCCCAGACCGTCCGCCTGATCCGCTCGAAGGGCGTCGGGGTCTTCTTCGTGACCCAGAGCCCGACCGACGTGCCCGACAACGTGCTCGCCCAGCTCGGCTCGCGCGTGCAGCACCAGCTGCGGGCGCACACGCCGAACGACGCGAAGGCGCTCAAGGCCACCGTGGCGACGTACCCGACCAGTGGGTACGCCGACCTAGGTCAGGTGATCACCGGGTTGGGCATCGGCGAGGCGGTCGTGACCGTCATGAACGAGCGCGGCGCCCCGACCCCGGTGGCCTGGACCCGGCTGCGGGCGCCCGAGTCGCGGATGGACCCGTGCGACGCCGACCTGCTGGCGGCGACCGTTGCGAGCAGCCCGCGAGCCGCGAAGTACCAGGCCACGGTGGACCGCGAGTCCGCCCGCGAGATCCTCGCCGGACGCCTGGAGCAGGGCGCGGCGAAGCAGGAGGCGGAGCGCGCCGGCACCCCGGCCCCGGCGCCCAAGCCGCGCAAGACCGCCAGGCCGAAGCCGGCACCGAAGGACGACGGCATCGTCGACCAGGTGGTGGGCTCGGCTGCCTTCAAGGACGTCATGCGTACGGCGGCCCGCGAGATCGTCCGCGGGATGTTCAAGACGGGCCGCCGCTAGGCCGTGCTCCTCTAGAAGACGAAGCGGTCGACGTACGCGCGCCCCTTCGGCACGACCAGCCGCACGGTGTGCTTGCCTGCCCCGAGACCCGTGAGCCTGCGGTGGAAGGCGATCGACGGCTTCCGGCTCCTCCCCGCGAAGCTCAGGGTGCCGACCCGCTTGCCGTCGACGAGGATCGCGGCGCGCCCGCCCTGCACACCGTGCCCGAAGAAGAGGTCGAGCCGCGGGCCGGTGAAGCTCAGGCGCATCGTGTCGCGGCCCTTCCGGTGGCCGAGGTTGTCGCAGTAGTTGCCGCCCGGTGCGCCCTTCGCCCGCACGACGCGCCAGCTGCCGGTGCGGGTCACCTTCGACGAGCCGCAGCCGACGGTCGTCGTCCGTGCGGTCGGTGGCGGCGGTGGTGTCGTCGCCGCCTCGGTCACCGTGACCGCGACCGAGTCGGTGTCCGTCGCTCCGGAGGGGTCGGTGACGAGGAGGGTGACGTCGTACGTCCCGGCGGTGCCGAAGCTGTGGTGGGTGACGGGTCCGGAGGCGTCCTTGGTGGAGCCGCCGTCGCCGAAGTCCCAGGTGTAGTCCAGCGTCCCGGGCGTCTCCGCGTCGGTGCTGCCCAGGCCGCTGAGGGTGACCTCGGCGCCTGTCCTCACCGTGGCCGGTGCGGCCGTCGCGGACGCCGTCGGCGCGGTGTTGGCCGGGGCGCTCGCCGGCAGGTAGCCGTAGTCGAAGGCGCCGCAGCCGGTGCCCATCGTGAACGCCACCGAGCCCGTCAGGTCGCCGTCCGAGGTGGTCGGCCCGTCACCGTTGCCGGACATCGACCGGACATCGAAGCCGAGGCAGTCGTAGCCGAACTCCCAGTTGCCCGAGGCGGTCGACGGGTCGGCGTAGTTGTCGACGTGCGGACTGCTCGAGGCGTCCGAGTACGACGATCGCCCGGCCGCCGCGGTGAAGGCGGCGTCGTTGAGGTCGGGGGTCGCCGAGCCCGGCTCCGGGACGGCGTCGAGGGGGGACTGGGCCGGCGGGTCGTCCGTGCCGGCGTTGCCGTAGCCGTGCGCCTCGTCGGTGTAGGCGAGGTAGAGGCCCGGCTGCCAGCCGATCGGGCCGCGGTCGATCTGGCCGCGGCCGTCGAGGTCGAAGCCGGAGCGGTCGCGCATCTCGAGGTAGTAGGCGTGGTCCTGCGGCGACTCGGCCCCGGCCTGGAGGAACTTCCAGCCCTGGGTGCACTGCTGCGCCGTCGACAGGTCCTCGCGGCAGGCGCCGTTGAAGATCCGGGCGTCGTCGGGACCGCCGTCGGTCTCGAGGTCGGTGTCCAGCAGCACCTGGTCGCCGGAGGGGGTGGTCGCGGTGACCTGGAGGTCGTCGATGAACCAGCCGGGCCGGGCCAGGCCCGGGTCGGTGGCGTAGCTGAACCGGAGCGCACCGTTGGCGGCGCCGGCCAGGTCGCTGATGTCGTAGCTGTCCTCGACGAAGACGCCGGCCGGCGTGTTGCCCAGCTTGCGGTCGGTGACCTCCGTGCCCGCGGCGTACGACCCGCTGGTGCCGGTCAGGCCGTTGTCGTACGTCGCCTGGCAGGTGTTCTGGTTCGGATTGCCGGCGAGCGGGTCGGTGTTCGAGGAGGTGAAGCCCTTCTCGGACGCGTGCGACGTGTAGGTGCCGCCGCCGTCGGTGGTCGTCAGCACGAAGCCGTAGTCGAAGTCCCACTCGATGTCCCAGTCGGACTTGAAGGACAGCTTGACCGTGCTGCCCGGCGGCAGGCTGGCCAGCTGCGGGATCGACACGTCGAGGTTGTGCCCGCCGGTCGGTGCGCAGCCGAAGTCGTTGCCCGAGCCCGACCACCAGGCGTGCGACTTCGTCGCGGTGTCGCCGGTGTCGAAGGTCGCTGGGTCGAGGAGCTGCCGGCCCGGCAGCTTGGCCACGAACATCTGGGAGTTGTGCACCGTCCCGTCCGGACCGTTGGTCAGCGTGTACGGCGTGCCGTCCGGGCGCTGCCAGGTGATGGTGCCGGTGTCCTGCTTGGAGTCGGTGATGCCGGAGACCGTCTGCGTGGTCCCGGGCGCGAGGACCTGCGGCACGACCCAGCCGAGCTCCTGGCGCGAGAACGCGTCCATGTCCTGCGACTTGTCGGTGGCCATCAGGTTCCAGTCGCCGTACGTCTCCCGGCTGCCGGTGGAGTAGAAGTCGGGCAGCCCGAGCGAGTGGCCGTACTCGTGCGAGATCACCGACGCCTTGTCGATGGCGGTCTCGGGGTTCACGTTGTAGGGCCCGACCCGGACGAACACCTTGAGGGCGTCCCCGGTGTCGGTGGTCGTCTTCTCGCTGTAGCTGTCGTCGGTGTACCAGAGCGGCCGGCCCTCGAGGTCCTTGAGCTGGTCGTCGGTCGTGTAGCCGGCGAGCCCGGTGACCGGGTCGGTGTAGTAGTACTCGAGCGACGAGGAGTGCGGCCACACGTTGTCGTAGGGCAGGTCGGTGTAGGCGCAGCCGGCGACGGACAGCTGCGACGAGCCGTTGCCGCCGCAGCCCGCGAAGACGGCCATGAAGAAGTCGACCACGCCGTCCTTGTCGGTGTCGTAGTCCGAGTAGTCGATCTCCGGGTCGGCGATCGCCGCGGCGTCGTACACCATCTTGCCGGCGGAGCCGCAGCCCGAGTCGATGTTCTGGAGCGCGCCGACGCCGGCGAGCGAGCCGATGATCGCCGAGCCGTTGGCGTCCGCGCCGTAGTAGGCGGTGTTGCCGGGCAGGTTGTAGACGCCGTCGGTGATCCGCTCGGTGTAGCCGGCGCCGCCCACGGTCCCCGGGGCGGGGACGTCGCCGAGGTCGGTCTGCGTGATCGTCAGGCCGCCGGTGCAGGTCTGGCCGGGCTCGACCTGGCTGAAGTCGAAGCCGGGCGTGTAGGTGAAGTCCTTGCTGGCGATCCCGGCCGACGGCACGGTGCCCTCCGGGAAGAGCTGGCCGAGCGACATCTCCTGGTAGAGGTTGTACGTCGAGCCGGTGTTGTCCGGGTCGTTGATGACCGACTCGAGCGAGTCGCCGTCGTGGCCGGCCTGGTAGGCCCGGTCGCGGTACTCGACCGGGACGACCGGGAAGGGTCGGTCGCCGTACCGCGCGGTGTCGTAGGTGTCGGACGGCGGGATGACCTTGGGGCCGTGGCTGGTCGCCGACTCGGACGTCGCACCGACGGTGACGTCGGCGACGGTCGAGATGTCGCGCCAGACGACCTCGGGGTTCTGGGCGGTCGTGTCGGCGACGTTCTCGAGGACGAGGGTCCGGGTCCCGCCGGCGGGGACGGCCGGCACCGTCCAGGTGACCTCGTGGTCGGCGACGGTCCGGCTGGTCCCGGCCGGCGCGCTCGCGGCGGTGAAGCTCGTGCCGGTGGGCGCGGTCACGTCGACGGAGACGGCCGCCACCGGCGCCGCGGTGGGGTTGCTCAGGATGATCCGCGACGGGTAGGTGTCGCCGGGCTTCACCCAGCCCACCGATGACACGAAGCTGTTCTCGACCTCCAGGCCGCCGACGGTGACCCGGCTGATCGCGGGGGCCGCGGCCGACGGGGCGGCGCCGGCCGCGGCGGCGGTGGCCGGGCTGCCCGGCAGGACGGCGAGGGAGGTGGCGACCAGGCCGGCGACCAGGGCGGTGGCCAGGGCTGAGGGGGCGTGCTTGCTCATGGGCGGGTACGCAATCTCGGGAGGGTCGCGGGTGGCGACGCGGTGCCACCCCAACGACGGCCCGGTGCGGGTGGTTACGACGACGTACCCGCAGGTCAGAACGGACATTGCGGGTCCGATGACTGGTCTGGACCGGACTGGACCGTCCTCGTCGTACCTGACGCACGGGTCGTGGTCCCGCCCGGGTCACGACACCTCCGCCGGGTACGACAGGACCCGGCCAGGCAGTGCCTGACCGGGTCCGGGTCGTGGTGCTCAGCGGAGCGAGGTCACTCCTCGCCGGCGATGAAGGCCTCCACGCGGCGGCGGCCCTCGTCGTCGGGGAGCTGCACCGGCGGGGACTTCATCAGGTACGACGAGGCCGAGATGATCGGGCCGCCGATGCCGCGGTCCTTGGCGATCTTCGCGGCGCGCAGGGCGTCGATGATGATGCCGGCGGAGTTCGGGGAGTCCCAGACCTCGAGCTTGTACTCGAGGTTGAGCGGGACCTCACCGAAGGCGCTGCCCTCGAGGCGGACGTAGGCCCACTTGCGGTCGTCGAGCCACTCGACGTGGTCCGACGGGCCGATGTGGACGTTGCGGTCGTGGACCTTGCCCGCGAGCTCGCCCTGCAGGTTGGACGTGACGGCCTGGGTCTTGGAGACCTTCTTGGACTCCAGGCGCTCGCGCTCGAGCATGTTCTTGAAGTCCATGTTGCCGCCGACGTTGAGCTGGTAGGTGCGGTCCAGCCGGACGCCGCGGTCCTCGAACAGCTTCGCCATCACGCGGTGGGTGATGGTCGCGCCGACCTGCGACTTGATGTCGTCACCGATGATCGGGACGCCGGCGGCCTCGAACTTGGCGGCCCACTCCGGGTCGGAGGCGATGAAGACGGGCAGGGCGTTGACGAAGCCGACGCCGGCGTCGATCGCGCACTGGGCGTAGAACTTGTCGGCCTCCTCGGAGCCCACCGGGAGGTAGGACACCATCACGTCGACCTGGCGGTCCTTGAGGACCTGCACGACGTCGACCGGCTCGGCGGCGGACTCGTCGATGGTCTGGCGGTAGTACTTGCCCAGGCCGTCGAGCGTGTGACCGCGCTGCACCTCGACGCCCGAGGTGGGGACGTCGGCGATCTTGATCGTGTTGTTCTGCGACGCGTTGATCGCCTCGGACAGGTCCTTGCCGACCTTCTTGTCGTCGACGTCGAACGCCGCGACGAACTCCACGTCGGAGACGTGGTAGTCACCGAACGCGACGTGCATGAGACCCGGGACGGTGCCCGTCGGGTCGGCGTCCTTGTAGAACTCGACGCCCTGCACCAGGGAGCTGGCGCAGTTGCCCACTCCCACGATTGCTACTCGAACCGAACCCATCGGGGTTTCCTTCCTTACTTCGCCTGCTCAGCCGCGGGGGTCGCGGGTGGCTTGGTGGACGGCGCGCCGTGAATGGCGGGGGCCGTCTCGTTGGACGTCTGCTGGGGTACGCCGTTGCGCTCCGCGTTGATCAGGCCCGAGAGCCACTCGACCTCGCGCTCGACCGACTCGACCCCGTGCCGCTGGAGCTCGGCCGCGTAGCGGTCGACCTCCTTCTGGGTCAGCGACAGCTGGCTCTGGACCCGCTCGAGGCGCTCCTGGAGCCGGGTACGCCGGCCCTCGAGCACCCGCAGGCGGATCTCCATGTCGGTCGACGAGAAGAACGCGAACCGGATGTCGAAGTTGTCGTCCTCCCACGCCGTGGGGCCGACCTCCGACATCAGGCGCTCGAACTCGCGCGTGCCGGCCTCGGTGACCTGGTAGGTGATCCGGGGCCGCTTCGACACCGGGGTGCCCGGCGTCTTGGTCGACAGCGTCTCCTCGATGAGGGACGCGCGGAGCATCTTCTTCAGGGTCGGGTAGAGCGACCCGTACGAGAGCACCCGACCCCACCCGAGCATCAGGTTGAGGCGCTTGCGGAGCTCGTAGCCGTGCATGGGAGCCTCGTGCAGCAGTCCGAGGACTGCCAGCTCGATGGTCTCTGCGCGACGTGCCATGAGACCTATCGTAGCGATATATCCGCGCGTTGCGAACTGGGGACCTGTCACGACGTACGAAGACGCCCGTCCGCGGACGTGTCGCACGGCACGGGAGCGTCGTCTTGGGCCCCTCTGGGCGGCCCCCGTACCCTGACCAGGATCGTGACACCTGACCAGCGGAGCCTTTCGACGTGAGTGGTAAGCGCAGGGCCGCCGGGCCAGCCGACAAGACGACGGCGAGCCGGCCGCCGAAGCGACCGCGCACGCGCAAGCAGAAGGTGTGGCGCGTCGCCCGCTGGGTGCTCGTCGCCGGCCTGGTCGGGCTGCTCCTGGTCACCGGCGGGTTCGTGTACCTCTACCGCTCGACCGACATCCCGGACCCGAACAAGGACTTCGAGACCCAGACGTCGTTCGTCTACTACGCCAACGGCAAGGACGAGGTCGGCAGCTTCGCGACCCAGAACCGGGAGTCGATCTCCCTCAAGGAGATGCCCGACGACCTGCAGAACGCCGTCGTGGCCGCCGAGAACCGCACCTTCTGGAGCGACAGCGGCATCGACCCGCGCGGCATCCTGCGCGCGGCCTTCAGCAACGCGAAGGGCAACTCGACCCAGGGCGCGTCGACGATCACCCAGCAGTACGTGAAGATCCTCTACCTGACCCAGGAACGCTCCTACAAGCGCAAGATCAAGGAAGCGGTCCTGTCGCTGAAGCTGCAGCGGACCAAGTCGAAGTCCGAGATCCTCCAGGGCTACCTCAACACGATCTACTTCGGGCGCGGTGCGTACGGCGTCCAGGCGGCCGCGAAGGCCTACTTCGCCACGGACGCCAAGGACCTGACGCTGCGTGAGTCGGCCGTGTTGGCGAGCGTGCTCAACAACCCGACGCGCTTCGACCCCGCCAACGGCAAGGACTCGCGCGCCGCCCTCAAGGAGCGCTACGACTACGTCCTGGACGGGATGGCCGACGCCGGCAACATCACCGCGGACGAGGCCGAGCAGGCCAAGCGCCGGCTGCCGAAGTTCCCGAAGATCCAGGCCGAGAGCAGGTACGGCGGCCAGAAGGGCCACATGCTCACGATGGTCCGCGACGAGCTGCACAAGCTCGGCTTCAAGGACGAGCAGATCGACGGCGGCGGCCTGCGCGTGACCACCACCTTCACCAAGCAGGCGATGGCGGCCGCGGAGGAGGGCGTGAAGGAGCAGCGTCCCGAGGGCAAGGAGTTCTCGGACAAGCACCTCCACATCGCGGTCGCGACCGTCGAGCCCGGCACCGGCGCCATCCGCGGCATCTACGGCGGCCAGGACTACGTCGACTCCCAGATCAACTGGGCGACCGCCGGCGGCCAGGTCGGCTCGACGTTCAAGCCGTTCGCCGTCGCCGCGGGCCTCAAGGCCGGCTTCTCCCTCAAGGACACCTTCGACGGCAACTCGCCCTTCTACTACAACGAGGAGGGCACCGGCGACCGGGTGCGCAACGAGGGCACCGGTTCGGACGGCCTCGGCACCGACTACGGATCGTCGGTCAGCCTGCTGCGCGGCACCGAGGACTCGATCAACACCGTCTTCGCGGACCTGACCGTCTCCCTGCCCGACGGTCCCGAGAAGATCCTCAAGACCGCCAACGACCTCGGCATCCCTGCCTGGAACAAGAACAAGGGCGGCTACAACAACCTCGACAACAGCCCCGGCCTCGAGCCCGTCTCGGGCATCGCGCTGGGCTCCGCGACCATCGCGCCCGTCAACATGGCCAACGCCTACGCGAGCATCGCGAACCGCGGCCGGGCCGCCGAGGCGCACGTCGTCACCAAGGTGACCGACCAGGACGGCAAGAAGCTCTACTCCTTCAAGCAGCACACCGACCGCGCGATCGCCGAGGACGTCGCCGACGACACGTCGTACGCCATGCAGCAGGTCGTCAAGGTCGGCACTGGTACGGCGGCGCTCAACCTCGGCCGCGAGGCCGCCGGCAAGACCGGCACGGCGACCAACGGCAACGACGACGTCTCCTCGGCCTGGTTCGTCGGCTACACCCCGCAGCTGTCGACCGCGGTCATGTACGTGCGCGGCAAGGGCAACGAGCAGCTCGACGGCTGGCTGCCCGAGTACTTCGGTGGCTCCTACCCGGCGCGCACCTGGACCGACGTCATGGGCCGGGCCCTCGAGGGCACCGAGCCGGAGGACTTCCCGCCGGCCGCGAACCTCGACGGCGACGCGCCGGACGACGGCCACGCGCCGTACACCCCGCCGCCGAAGCCGTCGAAGAAGCCGAAGCCGTCGGACACCCCGAAGAACACCCCGTCCGACACGCCCACCCCGTCCGACACCCCGACGCCCTCGGACACCCCGACGCCGTCGGACACCCCGACCTGCACCTTGATCGGCGGCTGTGAGACCCCGACCGACCCGGCTTCGCCGCCGGCGACCACGCCGGCCGGCACGGCGGCCCCGGGTGCGGGCACCCGTCAGCGGCACGGTCGGCGGCGGGTCCGGCTCGGCTGATGGCCGGGCCGGTGGGGGATCGCGCCTGGGTGGACCCCACCGTCGACGATCCTGTCGTCGGCACCCTGAGCGAGGTCGTCGGCGGGCCCGTCGGCTCCCGCGCCGGCCGGCACCCCTGGTGGACGCCGGTCCGCGTGCTGCTCGCCCTGACGGCGATCTGCATGGCGCTCGGGATGGTGCAGAAGGGCAACTGCTACGACGACACGTGGCAGGACGGCCAGGCCCGCTACAGCCACATGTGCTACTCGGACCTGCCCTACCTCTACACCGGCCGCGGCTTCGCCGAGCTCAACTGGCCCTATTCCGACGACCAGCAGGTACGCGCCCGCTTCCCGGTGATGGAGTACCCGGTCGGGATCGCGTACTGGGCCTACGGCACCTCCTGGGTGACGCACTGGCTCAACGGGTCCCCCGACCTCGAGCCGCGGTACGGCGCACCGACGGACCAGGTCTCCGGGTGGCCGAAGGTCCAGCGCGAGATGCGCATCTTCGTCATCGTCAACGCTCTGGGCTTCGCCGTGCTCGCGCTGCTGTGCACCTGGCTGCTGGCCGGCGTCAACCCGCGCCGGCCGTGGGACGCAGCGGCGTTCGCCCTGTCACCGGCCCTGCTGCTGACGGGCCTCGTGAACTGGGACCTGATCGCGGTCGCGTGCGTCGCCGGCGCCCTGTGGGCCTGGGCCCGGGACAGACCCGTGCTGACCGGCGTCCTGATCGGCCTCGGCACGGCGACCAAGCTGTACCCGCTGTTCCTGCTCGGTGGCGTCCTGGTCCTCTGCCTGCGCCAGCGTCGCTACCGCACCTTCGGGCTCACGGCCCTGGGCGCCGCAACCGCGTGGTTCGTGGCCAACCTGCCCGCGCTGCTGACCGGGCCCTCGGAGTGGAAGGTCTTCTGGTCGTTCAACTCCGAGCGGGGCGCCGACCTCGGCTCGATCTGGCTCGTGGTGCAGCAGGCCCTCGACACGACACCCGACCCGTTCACCTTCGAGCCGCACACGATCAACATGGTGTCCTGGGTCTTCTTCGGGCTCTGGTGCCTCGGTGTGGCCGCGCTCGGCCTGACGTCGCCCGCGAACCCGCGACTCGCGCAGCTCGGCTTCCTCGTGGTCGCGGGCTTCCTGATCGTCAACAAGGTCTACTCGCCGCAGTACGTGCTCTGGCTGCTGCCGCTCGCCGTCCTGGCGCGGCCGCGGTGGCGCGACCTGCTGATCTGGCAGGCCGGCGAGGTCCTCTACTTCGCCGCCGTGTGGTGGTACCTCGGCGGCTACCTCGCCCCCGCCGCCGGCGGTGACGCCGGCTTCTACTGGGCGGCGACGCTGCTCCGGATCGCCGCCGAGCTCTACCTCGTGGTGATGGTGGTGCGCGACGTCTGGGACCCGCGGCGCGACCCGGTACGGCAGAGCAGTCAGGTGGTCACGATGCGGTCGAACGAGGTGGCGGTGTAGCGGACCCGCACGTCGATCGCGTCGCCGACGGCCGGGATCCGGGCGCCGTGGGGCACGAACAGCATCGACGCCTGCATGTGGGGCGGCTCGGCGAAGAGCCGCTGCTTGCCGTCGATCGAGAACGGCGAGCGCACGAAGCCGGCCGCGTCCATGCCGCCGCGGGCCAGGGTCGCGGCCCGGCCGCGCAGGCTGGCGTCGCCGAGCGGCGCCTCGAGGCCGATGCCGTGGGCGGTGCCGCCGCTGACGACCAGGACGTGGCCGGCCTTCGGCGCGGTGCGGTGGCGGTAGCCGAAGCCGTCGCCGCGCTCGACCTCGTGCACGTCGAGCACCGTGGCCGTGACGTGCAGCGCGGAGCGGTCGCCGAGCCAGAGGTCGGTGCCGATCCGGGGCCGGAAGGTGAAGTCGGGGTACGCCGTGCGCAGCGCGGTCAGCTCGGCGCTGCTCAGGTGGCTGACCCACACGGTGTCGAGGGGGAGCTCGGTCGCGACGACCTCGGTCATCAGGCGGTGCACCTCGGAGAGGTGCGCACCGTTGGCGAGCGGCAGGTGCAGCGCGACCCCGGCGACCTGCGCCTTCGGGTGGTCCCGCACGATCTCGGCGGTCGACCAGAGCTCGCGAGCGGTCATGCCGTGGCGCAGCATGCTGGTGGCGCGCTCGAGGACCACCCGGGCGTCGGGCTGGCGACCGAGCAGGTCGGCGAGGTCCTCGGTGCGGCTGACGGTGTGGATCACGCGGCGGGCCAGCGCCGGGTCGGAGGCGGCGGTCAGGTCGGCGGCCGCGCCGAACGGACGCCACGGGGTGAGCACGAGCAGGCTGCCGTCGTACCGGCTCGCGACCTCGGGGAGCTCCTCGTAGGTGCCGACGGCGATGGTGTCGACCCCCAGCCACTGGGCCTTGCGCGCCAGGCGGCCGAGCGTGAAGCCGTAGCCGTTGCCCTTCGCGACCGGCACCAGCCCGGGCTCGGTGTCCGCGACCGCGCACAGGTGGGCGCGCCAGCGGTCGCCGTCGATGGTCAGGGTGAGACTCACGTCAGCCCCGCCGGCTCATGTAGACGTCGAACGCCTTGTAGAGCGCCTTGTTGAGCGGCAGGTCCCACTCGCCGACGTACTCGACGGCCTCGCCGCCCGTGCCGACCTTGAACTGGATCAGGCCCAGGTGCGGGTCGTCGGAGGAGAGCGTGTCGGTGATGCCGCGCAGGTCGTAGACGTCGGCACCGGCGGCGATCGCGTCGCGGATCATCTGCCACTGCACCGCGTTGGAGCCGCGGACCTCGCGCTTCTCGGTCGAGGAGGCGCCGTAGGAGTACCAGGCGTGCGCGCCGACCCGGATCGCGATCGTCGCCGCGACCAGGGTGCCCTCGTGCCGGGCCGTGTAGAGCCGGATCCGGTCCGTCTCCTCGGCGCCCAGAGCGTCGACCATGGTGCGGAAGTAGGACAGCGGGCGCGGCGTGAAGTGGTCGCGCTCGGCCGTGTGCACGTAGAGGTCGTGGAAGGTCTTGAGCTCCGGCCCGATCGCAGCGCCGTCGTACGACGTGACCTCGACGCCCTCCTTGGCGGCCTTCTTGATGTTGCGGCGCCAGAGCTGGTTCATCCCGGCCAGCACCTCGTCCTCGGTGCGGCCGGCGAGCGGGACCTGGAAGACGTACTGCGGCTGGCCCGCGGCGAACCCGCCCTCCACGGCCTGCGGCCGCCAGCCGAGGTCGCGCAGCTGCGCGACCACGCGCGCGCCGCCGTGGCTGCGCTCGGTCGGGGCGAGGTCGCCCAGGCGGTGCACGGTGTCGTCGGCGATGCCGGCCTTGACGGTGGCGGCATCCCAGCGACGGGTCACCACGGGCGGCCCCATCCGGACGCCGAAGGCCCCCGCGCCCTTCAGGTGGTCGGCCAGCGGACGCAGCCACCCGGCGAGGTCCTCGCTGTCCCAGTCGATCGACGGCCCCTCGGGGAGGTAGGCCAGGTAGCGCTTCACCCGCGGCAGCTGGCGGTAGAGCACCAGCGCCGCTCCGACCAGATCGTCGCCCGCGAACCAGCCGACCGACTCGTGCCGCCACTCCGCCTTCACCGCGCCCCAGGCCGGGGTCTGGAGGAAGCTCGTCGAGCGCTGCCGGCGGACGAACGCCAGGTGGTCGTCGGCGGCGATCCCTCGGACGTCGAGGCGGGTCGAGAGGATCGGGGAAGTCACGGGTCGAGGCTAGCGAACGCCCCGAGCGACCGGTCAGTTGCTCTTGCGCACTTGGAGCTGGGTGTCCCGGGGGACGACAGGGACCCGCTGACACGCCGCGGTGACGACCGAGCAGCGCACGATCGACGCATCCGGGTAGACGCCCGACTCGGTCTGCTGGTCGTAGTAGGGCTCCCCAGTGGCGTGGAGCAGCAGGGTGGTGGGCGACTCCCAGATCGGCTGGTAGGTCCGATAGGTGGCGCCGATGTGACCCGTGAAGGTCACCTGGAGCCGCCCGGTGCGCGCGTCGCGGACCCGGATCGTGTCCGCCATCGTCCAGGGAGCGTCCTCGTCGAAACCGACGCCGCTCGTGGTGACCACGCGCTTGTCGTCCGGCGAGAACGACTCGATGCTCTCCCCCCGCACCAGCCACAGACGTCGCTGGGTGCGACTGTCGAGCATGACGCTCGAGAAGTGGCGCCCGGGGGCGCTGTAGCGGTGGGTGGCCGAGCTGCCGACCCCGGACGGGACTGCGTTGAGGTTGCGGCGGCGGTCCACGACCCGGACCTTGCCGCGGGCCGGCTGCCAGGCGGCGGTGGTGGCGACGTACTTCCCGTGCGCACGAGTGAGCGTCCGGATCAGCGCGGTGCCGTCGCCGGCGGAGAGGATCGCGGCGCCGTTGACGGTGGCGAACCGGTGAGATCCGATGACGTGACCGTCGCGGACGCGTATGGCGCGCAGGGTGCGCTCGTCCGGTGCGTGCGCGACGAACCAGGCGCCGTTGCTCGCCACGGAGTCGATCGTCAACCGCGCCTTCGCCAGCACGATCCGGCTCTTGCCCGAGGTGCTGAGGAAGTGGACCCTCGTCCCGGTGTATTGGCCGTGGGTGTCGAGGAGTGTCTGGGAGAGCAGCCAGCCACCGCGGACGTGCAACAGCTCGCCGGTGTAGCGGAACTTCCCCCCATCGGTGCGGAACCGCTCGGTCGAGATCGTGCGACCGCCGGGCAGGTGGACCTTCTCACCCGCCGTGTCGAGGTAGGGCAGGGCCGGCTTCGCCCCGACCGGCAGGTCGCCCGGGTCGACCTCGCGGTGCGGAGCGCCGGCCGTCGCTGTCGCTGGGACGGACAGGCCGAGCGTGGCGACGATGAGCGTGCCGAGGATGGTGCGTGCCGTGCGGTTCATACCCGACACAGCGCCGATCGGCCCGTCCGCGTTACGACCGGACGCGGGAATGGGCCGAATCACCTGCGCACTCACCCGGTCCGGGCGAGGATCGGGGGCCGATCCCCCCGAACAATGTGGACAGGGAGGTATCAGGAGCTCGCCCACCCTCTCCTCAGTGGCGTGATCCTGATCGACAGACAACCGGGAGCGACACGTCGCATGACCAGGAGCGGTGGCCAGCGGGCCGACGACGACCGGGCCGACGACGCGCGCCCGGGAGCCGTGTGGGCCGAGGCGACCGACGGCTTCAACCGGTGGGTGGCGGGTGACCCGACCGGCCTCGACGACCTCGTCGCCGTGATGACCCCGGTGCTCTGGCACGTCGTGCGCGCCTACCGCCTGCCGGAGGCCGCCGCCGAGGACGTCATCCAGAACACCTGGCTCGCCCTCGTACGCCGGCGCGCGGCGATCATCGACCCGGTGGCCGTGGGCGGCTGGCTGACGACGACGGCACGCCGCGAGGCGTGGCGCACCGCGGGCGCGAAGACGACCCCCACCCCGGTCGAGGACGACGACCTCGCCCAGGCGCTGCCGCGCCAGCGCTCGGCGGAGGACAGCGTCGTCCAGCACGACGAGGGCGACCGCCTGTGGCACGCCGTCGACGGGCTGCCGGAGCGCTGCCGCCGGCTGCTGCGGATCGTCGCGTTCGAGAACCGCCCCGACTATCGCGAGCTGGCCACCGAGCTCGGGATGCCCGTCGGCAGCATCGGCCCCACCCGGGGACGGTGCCTCGCCAAGCTGCGCGTCGCGCTCATCGAAGCAGGGGGAATCTGATGTCCGAGCTGAGCAGGGATGCGCTCCTGAACATCGTGCGCGACGCCTACGAGCGCCACGACCCGGTGCCGGACCACCTCGTCGCCGCCATGCAGGCGGCGGCCGCGATGGCCGCCTCCGACCTCGACCTCGAGCTGATGGAGCTCGTCGAGCGCTCGACCGAGCTGGCCGGGGCCCGCGGCTCGACGTCGTACACGCTGCGCTTCGTGCACGGCGACACCGACCTGCTGCTGAGGATCGCCGTCGACAACGGCCGGTCCCGCGTCGACGGCTGGATCGTGCCGGCCGAACCCATGACGATCCGCGCGCTGCCCGGCGAGGAGCCTGTCACGCACGAGGCGGTCGTGAGCGACTCGGGACGGTTCGCGCTCACCGACCTGCCGGTCGGGCTGATGCGTCTGCGGCTGGAGCCGCACGACGGCTCACGCCCGGCCTTCGCCACCCCCACCTTCGAGATCTGAGGACCCGTGACCGACTCCCCCGAGAAGAAGCCCCGTCCCGAGCGTCCTGCGCGCAAGCCGCTCGACCGCGACCCCCGTCCGCCCCACCCCTCGGCCATCGCGCCGGCCCAGGGGCGCCTCCTCGACCCGGCCACCGCGCTCATGGTCGACGGCGTCGTCCCGCGACCGACGGTGTACGTCGGGGCCCGGCTGCTGGTGTCGAAGGCCGTCGACCTCGAGGCCGCGGTCACCGTGCTGCGCTACGTCGCCGAGCCCCTCGGCTGGAGCGTCGTGCCGGAGGAGGAGGACCCGCGCACGGTCAACCTGAAGTTCGGCTACATCCCGCTCAAGCTCGGCGTCGCCTCCAACCGCGCCACGATCGCGCCGGACGCCTGGACGCTGCTGCAGCAGACCCGGGCGCAGTTCGGGGTCCGGTCGGTGACCGGGGTCAGCCTCGACCACCTGGTCGTGCCGGCCATCGAGGCCAACCCGTTGCACGACGGCCACCCGCTGCACGACGGCCACCCCTTGCACGACGGCCACCCGCTGCACGACGGGCACCCGGCCGACGACGCCCGGGGGTCGAAGGCGATCGCGACCTACTTCCAGCCCGGGTACGGCGGGCGCCAGCCGGTCGCCTTCGTCGGCGCGGCCCCGGCCCGGCGCCACGCCGATGAGATCGAGGGTCGCCGCCCGGTGGTCGCGATCCTCGACACGGGGTGCGGCGACCACCCGTGGCTCGACGGCTTCGTGGACACCCAGGTCGCGCTCGACGGGGTCCCCGTGGGCTACTCCGACACGACCTCGATCTCGCCCGAGGACGACGGCGACCAGTCGGGTCCGCTGGACGGGTCGATCGACCCGATCTCGGGGCACGGCACGTTCATCGCCGGCCTGATCCGCCAGCGGTGCCCGGACGCCGACCTGGTGGCGTGGCGGGTGATGCCCTCCGACGGTCCGATCGTCGAGTCCGACCTCGTCGCGACGCTCGCCCAGATCGCGGAGCTCGCCCGTCGCCACCGCGCCGGCGAGCCCGGGGGCCACCCGATCGACGTGCTCAGCCTCTCGATGGGCTACTACCACGAGACGCCGGAGGACGTGCTCTTCGACCCGACGATGTACTCCATCCTCGAGGAGATGAGCCGCAACGGCGTCGTCATCGTGGCCTCGGCGGGCAACGACGCGACGAGCCGCCCGTCCTTCCCGGCGGCCTTCTGCCGCTGGTCCGACGACGGCGGGCCGATCCCGTTCGACCCCTCGATCGCACCCATCGTCTCGGTCGGCGCGCTCAACCCCAACCGCACGGACGCGCTCTTCAGCAACGCCGGACCCTGGGTGCGTGCGTACGTCCCCGGTGCGGCCGTCGTGAGCACGATGCCGGCGTTCCGCGGCGGCTACGAGCCGGTCGCCCGCAGCAGCGCCTTCGGCCGGGTCCGTGAGGCGATCGACCCCGACGACTTCCGCGGCGGGTTCGCCGTGTGGAGCGGTACGTCGTTCAGCGCACCGATCATGGCGGGCGACGTCGCCGCGGCGATGGTCGGCACGCTGGAGCCGCTCGCGGCCCCGGTCGACGGACCCACTGCGGTCACCACGGCCTGGAACGCAGTGTCCGCGTGCACGGGAATCACGTCATCATGAGGCGGTGACCTCTCCCCAGGACCTGCACGCGCGGGGGGTGCATGCCGCCTACCGCGGGCGTCACCGTGAGGCCCGGAGGCTGCTCGAGCGCGCTCGAGCCGAGCTCGGGACCGAGGATCGGCAGCGGACGGACCTCGACGCGCAGATCGCGACGAGCCTGGCGTACGTGCTGTCCGAGACCGGGGAGCACGATGCGGCGATGGTCCTGTGTCGCGCGGCCCTGGCCGACACGGCGATCGAGGACCGCACCCGCGGCAAGCTGCACTCCCAGCTCGGGCTCCTGCACATGCTGCGCGGCGAGTCCGCGATCGCGATGACGGAGTTCGACCAGGCGCTGGCGATGCTGGACGAGCCGGGCGTGACCGCGCGGGTGCACCTCAACCGCGGCAACGTCCACCTGCAACGTCGGCACCTGCCGGCGGCGACGTCCGACTTCCGGCACTCCTTCGCGGCCTACCGCGAGGCCGGTGACGAGTACGGCGCGGCGAAGGCGCTGCACAACCTGGGCTACACCCGGTTCCTCGCCGGTGACCTGGTGGCGGCGCTGCGCGACCTCGCCAGCGCCTACCCGACGGTCGCGGCCGAGGGTCCGGTGATGACGGCGATGGTCGAGCAGGACCGCGCGGAGGTGCTGATGGCCGCCGGCCTCCACGACGAGGGTGCGGCTGCGCTCGCCGCGGCTGCGCACGCCTACGGGCGCCGCCGGCTCTACCAGCGTCGCGGCGAGGCCGAGCTCGCCCTCGCTCGCAGCCTCGTGCTCCGGGACCCTGGACGGGCCGGTGCCGCGGCTCGCGACGCCGCACGACGCTTCCGGCGTACCGGCGCCGATGCCTGGCAGGTCCGCGCGGACGCCACGCTCCTCAGCGCCCAGGTGGAGTCGGGCGGGACCGGTCCGGCCCTGGCCCGTCGCGGAGCGGAGCTCGGTGACGAGCTCGCCGCCCAGGGCCTGCGCTGGGAGGCCGTGCTGGCGCGGATGGACGCCACCCGCGTGCGGATCCGACGCGGACAGCTCGACGATGCGGCCGCCGGGCTGCGCGCGATCGGCTCCGTGCGCACCGCGCCGATCGGCGTCCGCCTGCTCGACCGCGACCTCCGCGCCGAGCTCTCCGCCGCGTCGGGGCGCCGTGCCGACGCGCTCAAGCACCTGCGCGTGGGGCTGAGCGACCTGCACGCCTGGCAGAGCTCGTTCGGCTCGCTCGACCTGCAGACCGGCGTGGCCGGGCACGGCACCCGTCTCGGCGTCCGCGGGCTCGCGCTGGCCGTCGACTCGCGGCGACCGGAGGTGCTCCTCGAGTGGTCCGAGCGCGCCCGGATGCTCGCGAGCCGGGTGCAGCCGGTGCGCCCGCCCGAGGACGAGCAGATCGCGGGCGACCTCGCCGAGCTGCGCGAGATGGCCGCCGACCCGACGCGCAGCGACCCGGCCCGCGAGGCGGAGCTGCGCCAGCGGGTGCGCGAGCGCGCCTGGCAGCACCGGGGCTCGGGCGAGGTCGCCGACCCGGTCACGCTGGACGAGCTGCGGTCCGCGCTGGACCCGGGCACCGCCCTGGTGGCGTACGTCGTGACCGCGTCCGCCGTCGTCGCCCTGGTCGTCACGGCTGACGGCACGACGTGGGTCGACCTCGGTCACCGCGAGGAGCTCGACCGACTCATCGGCGGGCTGCTGCCCGACCTCGACATGGCGGCCACCGACCTCCCGGACGCGATGGGCGCGTTCGTCCGCACGGAGCTCGCCCAGCGGCTCGACACCCTGGCGTCGCTGCTGGTGGCCCCGGTCCTCGACGCGGTCGGCGACCGCCGGGTGGTGCTGACGCCCTCCGGCGTGCTGTCCGGGATCCCGTGGACGCTGCTGCACGGGTACGTCGGTCGCCCGCTGACCGTCGCCCAGTCCGCGACCGCCTGGCTCGCCCGTCGTACGACGCCGCTGCGCACCGCGAGCGCCGGGTTCGTCGCCGGACCGCGGGTGGCGCGCGCCGAGGACGAGGTCGTCGCCGCCGCGAAGGAGTGGCCGACGGCGCGGGTGCTCCGCGGCGACGAGGCCACGGCCGCCGCCGTCTCCGCGCTCGCCGACGCCGTCGACGTCCTCCACGTCGCCGCGCACGGCCGGCACAGTGCCGAGAACGCGATGTTCGCCGGTGTGCAGCTCGTCGACGGCCCGTGGTTCGGCTACGACATCGACCGGCTCGGCCAGGTGCCGGACGTCGTGCTGCTCTCCGCCTGCGAGGTCGGCCGGTCGACGGTGCGCTCCGGCGAGGAGCTGATCGGGATGACGACGGCCTGGCTGCACGCGGGCGCACGCTGTGTCATCGCCTCGCCTGCTGCGATCAACGACCAGGCGGCGTACGGCGTCCTCCTCGCCGTGCACGAGCGGCTGGCCGCCGGGCTGGACCCGGCCGCGGCGCTGGCCGAGGCCGTCGAGGCGGTCCCGGCCGGGAGCGCCCCGGTCCCGCTGGTCTGCTTCGGCTAGTCACCCGGACTGGCCCGAACGGGTATCTGGTCCCTGGGGTGCTGCTCCTCATCCGTGTCAGGGAGAGACCGCTCGAACTCCGAGGAGCACGGCATGTCCGTCATGACTTCACCGACCCGCACCACTCCCGTCCACGTGATCCAGGACCCGCAGCCGGGCCAGCACGTGGTCGTGCCGGCCGGCGCGCGGCTGGCGGTGCGCTTCCGCCGTCGCGGGCTCGGCCTCAGCCGCTGGCAGGTCGTCGACCGGCCCGGCAACCTCCTGCCGCTGGAGGAGGGGCCGCACGGCTTCCTCTTCCTGGTCTTCGACGCCGACGCGACCGAGGACCAGCCGCTGCGCCTGATCCGGCGCCGGGTCGACCGCTCGGGACCGGGCGAGGTGCGCGACCTGACCGTCCGGGTCAGCTGACCTCGGCCGCGGCCGGACGTGGCCCGGGGGCGTCCGGCCGGCGGGGCCGACGGGCGAAGACCCAGGCCCGCATGGCCACGAAGCGCAGGATCGTCACGACCAGGTTCGCCACCGTCAGGACCGCGACCTCCACGCCGCGGCTCGGGGAGCCGCTCGCGTGCAGCAGCCACAGCGAGCCGGACGTCACGCCCAGGCCGATCGCGAAGACGATCAGCCCGCGCAGCTGGTGGCCCCAGGCTCCCTCCCGGCCCCGGACCCCGAACGTCAGCCGCCGGTTCACCGCAGTGTTGGCCACGGCGGTCAGCAGCAGGGCCAGCAGGTTCGCCGTGAACGACGAGACCCGGGTGCTGAGCAGCAGGAAGAGGACCGCGTACGCGATCGTCGACGCGACGCCCACCAGCGCGAACATCGCCACCTGCAGCCCGAGCCGGCCGCCGCCCGCGTCGGCCGACGCACGGCCGAGCCGCTCGGCGACGTCGGAGACCGGCAGGCGACCGGAGACCAGGCCGCGGCCGACCCGGACGATGCCGCGGACGTCGGCCAGCGCCGTACGCACGATGTCGACGGAGCTGTCGGGGTCGTCGACCCAGTCGACGGGCACCTCGTGGATCCGGAGCCCGGCGCGCTCGGCGAGCACCAGGAGCTCGGTGTCGAAGAACCACGCGTTGTCCTCGACCAGGGGCAGCACCTCGCGCGCGACGTCGCCGCGGATCGCCTTGAACCCGCACTGGGCGTCGGAGAAGTGCGCGCGGAGGGTGCCGCGCAGGAGCAGGTTGTAGCCGCGCGAGATCAGCTCCCGCTTGGGTCCGCGCTCGACCCTCGAGCCGCGCCCCAGCCGGGTGCCGATCGCCAGGTCGGAGTGCCCGCTGATCAGTGGCGCCACCAGCGGGAGCAGGGCGTTGAGGTCGGTGGACAGGTCGACGTCCATGTAGACGAGGACGGCGGAGTCCGAGCCGCTCCACACCCGCTTGAGCGCTCGCCCGCGACCCTTCTCGGCGAGGTGCACGACGCGCACGTCGTCGTACGCGTGGGCGAGGCGTCGCGCGATGACGGCGGTGCCGTCGGTGCTGGCGTTGTCGGCGATCGTCACCCGGAAGGTCCACGGCAGGGTCGTGAGGTAGCGGCGGACCCGCAGCACCGAGGCCGCCAGGTCGCGCTCCTCGTTGAAGACCGGGATCACCACGTCGAGCGTCGTGGTCGCGGTGTCCGCTCCGGCCCCCGGCGCCTCCCACGGCTGCGCGGCCGTCACGACGCCGTCCCCGTGGTGAGGTCGTAGACGGTGACGCCGTCGACCGTGGTGGCCGTGAAGTTGTCGGCGACCCAGGCGGCGATCTCGCTGCTGCTGTTGCTGCCGCCCATCGACTGGCCGAAGCCGGTGCCGCTGCCGAGGAAGTAGTGGATCTCCCCGTCCGCGACGTACTGCTGGAACTGCGCCAGCGTCGGGCTCGGGTCCGAGCCGTTGAAGCCGCCGATGGCCATCACCGGCTCCTCGGTCGCGAGCTGGTAGCCGGAGGCGTTGTTGGAGCCGACCGCCGCCGCGACCCAGGTGTAGTCGGACGCGTTCGCCTCGAGCAGGGCCGTCAGCGCGGCCCCCGGCTCGCTGCCGTTGAGCAGGCCGCCGGCGCCGCCGCCGGTCTGCCCACCGGTCTGGCCTCCGGTCTGGCCACCGGGGCCGCCCTGCATCTGTCCCTGCGTCTGGCCCTGCTGCATCTGGGGCGGCGCCTGGCCGCCACCGGGGCGCCCGCCGCCGCCGGGTCCACCACCGGGGCCACCGAACCCGCTGCCCGACACGGTCGGCCCTGCGGTCGGGATCGAGCCGGTGTGCGCGGTGGCCGCGGTCTGCACGGCGTACGCCGTCGGTCCGGCCAGCGAGGCGATGATCGCGACCGACGCCGCGACGACGGCGAGCCGGCGGGGCAGCCAGCGGAGCCCGAAGAGTGCGGCGGTGGCGAGCACGCCGACCGCCAGCACCACCCAGCGCAGCCACGGCACGAAGTCGGCGCTGCGGCCGAGCAGGAAGAACGCGGTCACCGTGGTGATCGCGACCGCGACGGCCGCGACCGGCCCGGCCTCCCACGAGCGTCGGTGCTGCCAGAGCAGGTGGGCGCCGATGCCGACGAGCGCGGCGAGGGCCGGCGCGAGGGCGACCGTGTAGTACGCGTGGAAGATCCCGGCCATGAAGCTGAAGGTCAGCCCGGTCACCAGCAGCCAGCCGCCCCAGAGGATCAGCGCGGCGCGCACCCGGTCGGTGCGCGGCCGTCGTGCGGTGAACCAGAAGCCGGCCACCATCAGCACGAGTGCAGCCGGGATCAGCCAGGCGACCTGGCCGCCGATCTCACTGGTGAAGAGGCGGCCGATGCCGGTCTCGCCCCACATCGAGCCGCCCGTGCCGCCGGCGCCGCCGCCGACCGACCCGGTCTCGTCGCCGTTGAGCCGGCCGAGGCCGTTGTAGCCCAGCGTCAGCTCGAGGATCGAGTTGTCCTGCGAGCCGCCGATGTAGGGGCCGCTCGCGGCCGGCCAGAGCTCGACGATCGCGATCCACCAGCCGGCAGCGGCGATCATCGAGCCGAAGGCGACGAGCAGGTGCCCGATCCGCTTGAGCACCTTCGGCTGGCCGGCGACCAGGTAGACCAGGGCGAACGCCGGCAGCACCAGGAAGACCTGGAGCATCTTCGTCAGGAAGCCGAGCCCGACCAGCGCGCCGGCCAGCGCCATCCACCGCACCGGGTGGCGCACACCGTCCTCGACGGCGCGGAGCACGGCGTACGCCGCCGCGACCATGAGCAGCACGAGCATCGCGTCGGGGTTGTTGAACCGGAACATCAGCACCGCCACCGGCGTCAGCGCGAGGGCCGCGCCGGCCAGCAGGCCGGCCCACGCCGCTCCCGTCGTACGACGCACGGTCGCCGTCAGCAACCACACGGCGAGCACGCCCTCGATCGCCTGGGGCACCAGGATCGACCACGAGGACAGGCCGAAGACCTTCACCGACAGCGCCATCGGCCAGAGCGAGAGCGGCGTCTTGTCGACGGTGATCGAGTTCGACGCGTCGGAGGATCCGAAGAAGAACGCCTTCCACGACTCCGAGCCGGCCTGGACGGCCGCCGAGTAGAAGCTGTTCGCCCAGCCGGACGAGCTCAGCCCCCACAGGTAGAGCACGGCGGTGCCGAGCAGCAGCACGGCCAGGGCCGGTCGGTAGTGGTCGCGGCGCGGGCGCGGCGGCGGTGGGGCCGGCGGGGCGGCGGTGTCGGGCGGCGTGAGTGTGGCGGTCATGGCCTCCACGGTGGAGCGCCGCCTTGGCCGGACGCCGTGCCTTGTCTGTGAGCCCTCTGTGAGGCCGGGTGGGGCTAGAGGCCGCGCTCGCGCAGCCAGTCGGCGTCGGCCGTGTGCTCGCTGGCACCGCCCGGCGTCTCCAGCACCACCGGCGCACCCGCGTCGCGGACGACGGCGGCGAGCAGGTCGGGGTCGACCTTGCCCGCGCCGAGGTTGGCGTGCCGGTCGGCACCCGAGTCGAACTCGTCGCGGCTGTCGTTGCAGTGCACCAGGTCGATCCGGCCGGTGATCTTGAGGACGTCGTCGACCACGGTCTCCAGCGAGTTGCCGCCCGCGTGCGCGTGGCAGGTGTCGAGGCAGAAGCCGACCAGGTCGGCCTGCTCGGTGGGCGCGATCGCGTCCCAGACCCGGCCGATCCGCTCGAGGTAGCGCGTCATCGCGTTGTCGCCGCCGGCGGTGTTCTCGATCAGCAGCGGCAGCTTGAGGTCGGTCGCCTCGATCGCCTTGCGCCAGTTGTCGAACCCCTTCTCGGGGTCGTCGTCCTTGTTGACGTGGCCGCCGTGCACGATCAGCCCGCGCGCACCGATCGACGCCGCCGCGTCGACGTGCTGCTGGAGCAGCTTGCGGCTCGGGATCCGGATCCGGTTGTTGGTCGTGGCGACGTTGACGATGTACGGCGCGTGCACGTAGAGCCCGATCCCCGCAGCCTCGGCGTCGGCCTTGAGGCCCTCCGCGCCCCCTGCGTACTGGAACTCCGGGCCTTTGTAGTCCTGCGGGTCGCCGAGGAAGAACTGCACGTGCGGGGCGTTGCGGGCCTGCGCCTCGGCGATCGGGTCGGCCTGGTCGACGTGGGCTCCGATGGCGGTCGCGGTCATGGCACCCAGCCTAGGAGGCGGCGCCGACGGCGCAGCCGGGCACGTCCTCGAGGCGGTACCAGACCGGCAGCCCGCGCTCCTCGGCGATGCGCACGTCCTGGTCGGCGCCCGTCGACCCGCCCGGCAGGCGGAGCACGCCGTCGCAGTGCCGGAGCAGCCGCTCGGCGGTCGGGTACATCACCTGCTCGGCGAGCGGGTCGGTGACACCGGTGGCGCCGGCACTGCTGAGCACCGGGAGCGCGACCCACTCGCCGATCATCGGCAGGTGGCCGGCCCGGAAGAGCGGCCAGGCCGCGGTCTCGAGGGCGGTCAGGTTGGCGGCCATCAGGTCGGGGTCGTCGCCGGTCCCGGAGCGGTAGGGGCCGGCGATCAGGATCATCAGGGGCGTGGTCATGGCTCCGACAATAACGTGCAGAAACGTGCAAAAACAAGAACAGTCGTGCAAACCGGCTAGGGTGGACGCGTGCTCGCCGCCCAGCGCAAGGACCTGATCCTGACGACCCTCCGCGACCAGGGACGGGTCGTCGCGAAGGACCTCGCCGCCGAGCTCGACCTCTCCGAGGACACCATCCGGCGCGACCTGCGCGAGCTCGCCGCCGAGGGTCACCTGCACCGCGTGCACGGTGGCGCCCTCCCGGCCTCGCCGGCCGTCGCGGACTTCACCGCGCGCACGACGATCGGCACCGGCGCCAAGGCCGAGGTGGCGCGGACGGCGGCCGCGCTGGTCCGCCCCGGCCAGACGGTCGCGATCGACGGCGGCACGACGGCGCGCGAGCTGGCCCGGGCGCTGCCCGCCGACCTGCGTGCGACGGTCGTGACCCACAGCCCGACGGTCGCCGTCGAGCTCGCCGTCCACCCGACGGTCGAGGTGATCATCGTCGGCGGCCGGCTCTTCAAGCACTCGGTCGTGGCCGCGGGCGCGCTCGCCCACGAGGCGATCGGCCGGGTCAGCGTCGACGCGTTCTTCCTGGGGGTGACCGGCATCCACCCGGCGGCCGGCCTCACCACGGGCGACGCCGACGAGGCCGCGATCAAGCGGGCCTGGACCGAGCGCGCGGCAGAGACGTACGTCCTGGGCAGCGGCGAGAAGATCGGCGCCGCCTCCGCGTTCGAGGTCGTGCCGCTCGCGGCGGTCACCGCCGTCCTCACCGACGCCGCCGCGCCCGCCCGGGGGGTCGCGGAGCTGCGCGCGGCGGGCGTGCGGGTGCTCGGCGTCAGCTGAGCGGGGCTCAGCCGAGCATCAGCCAGCAGGCAACCCCGCAGGCCGCCAGGACGACGAGCGAGACCGCGATGACCGCCGTCGGCCACCGCGGACCGGCCACGGCCGGCGGCGGGCCGAGCCGGTCGGGGACCACGGGCCAGGGGCCGTCGGGAGGCAGGTCGAGGCGCCGCAGCCGCTCGAGTGCGGCGGCGGCGCTCGGCGGTCGCAGGAGGGGATCGTGGTCGACCAGCGCCTCGAGGAGCGGGCGGAGCGGGCCCTCGGGCACCATCGGCGCGCGTCCGGGTCGCGGCGGCCGCCCGGTGAGCAGCTGGGTGGCGACCACCCCCGCTGCGTACAGGTCCTGCCGTGGGTCCGGTGCCGCACCGGCCGCCTGCTCGGGGGCCATGTAGCCGTCGGTGCCGACCGCCGCCGGGCCCCGGGTGAGCCGGACGTCCGCGACCGGCACCGCGACGCCGAAGTCGCCCAGTCGCAGGAACGGCGCGCTGCCGTCCGCGTCGCTCGGCTCGAGCAGCAGGTTGGCCGGCTTCACGTCCCGGTGGACCACCTCGGCGGCATGGACCGCGGCGAGCGCCTGCAGGAGCTGGTCGAGCAGCACCCCGACGTAGACGCCGGCAGCGGCCCGGTCTCCTCCAGCAGGTCGTCGACGGAGCCGCCCCGGACCAGGTCCATGCCGAACACGACCCGGTGGTCGTCGGCCGCCCATCCCGACGGCGTCAGGACGTGCGGGTGGCGGATCCGGAGCGACTGCTCGCGCACGAACCGCAGCAGCGTCGCGCTGTCGTGGGCGCCGAGGACCTTGGCGGCGACGAGCTCGTCCGTCCGCAGGTCGCGAGCCCGCCAGACCGAGCCCATGCCACCGGTGCCGACCTGGTCGAGGAGGACGTAGCGGCCGGCGATCGGGGTGGTGGGAGGCGCGGACATCGCCCGGTTCCTACCCCGTCGTACGCCGTTTATGGGCGCACGTCCGAGCGCTGTTAGCCTAGGGCGTTCTCTGCGTCGACCATCCGGGTCGCGCCGGGACACCAACGCATTTCCCTCCTGCCACGGAGAGTCCGTGGCCGCCCTAGCCCATAGGAGGTGGAGAACGACATGCGTGCTTACGAGGTGATGGTCATTCTTGACCCGAGCATCGAGGAGCGGACCGTCGAAGGTTCGCTCGACAAGTACCTCAACGTGATCCGCAAGGACGGCGGCTCTGTCGAGTCCGTCGACGTGTGGGGACGCCGCCGGCTGGCCTACGAGGTCAAGAAGAACGCCGAGGGCATCTACGCCGTCATCACGCTGAACGCCGAGCCGGCCACGGTCAAGGAGTTCGACCGCCAGCTCACCCTCAACGAGTCGATCCTCCGCACGAAGGTCATGCGTCCCGACGCTCACTGAGCGCCGGACCCCCTTCCTGTGGACGACCACTTCCCAGCGTCGGTGCCAACGGCAACGATGGGCGGACGTGGTCGGACGACTCTGATCAGAACCAACGCTTAGGGAGCATCCATGGCAGGCGAGACCGTCATCACGGTGGTCGGCAACCTCGTCGACGACCCGGAGCTGCGCTTCACCCCCTCGGGTGCGGCCGTGGCGAACTTCCGGATCGCATCGACGCCGCGCACGTTCGACCGCCAGACCAACGAGTGGAAGGACGGCGACGCGCTGTTCCTCTCCTGCTCGGTGTGGCGGCAGGCGGCGGAGAACGTCGCCGAGTCCCTGCAGCGCGGCATGCGTGTCGTCGTGCAGGGTCGCCTGAAGCAGCGCAGCTACGAGACCCGTGAGGGCGAGAAGCGCACTGTCGTGGAGCTCGAGGTCGACGAGGTCGGCCCGTCGCTCGCCTTCGCCACCGCCAAGGTCACCCGCGCCTCCCGCTCCGGCGGCGGCGGGGGCTACTCCGGCGGCGGCCAGGGCGGCCAGGGTGGCGGCCAGTCCCGTCCCCAGCAGTCCGGCGGCAACGACCCGTGGGCCACCCCGGCTCCGCAGGGCGGCGGCGGGGGCGGTCAGTCCGCTCCGGCCGGTGACCCGTGGGGTGCGCCCGGCGCGGGCTCCGACGAGCCCCCGTTCTGAGCGCCCGTCGGCTCGCGAAGCGAGGCGACGACCCGGGCGCCAGGTTGAGGAGCCGCACGACTGAGCGAAGCGAAGTCGTGGCTGGCGTCTCGAAACCCGGTTCTGGTCCCAGCAAGATCAATCAATCCGTTCACCCTCAACCATTCCGGCTGAACCCACTCGTGGGGCCGGGCTTCTAGAAAGGGAGCACCACAATGGCCAAGGCAGTGATTCGCAAGCCCAAGAAGAAGGTTTGCCAGTTCTGCAAGGAGAAGGCGACCGGCGTCGACTACAAGGACGCCACGCTGCTCCGCAAGTTCATCTCCGACCGCGGCAAGATCCGCGCGCGTCGGGTCACCGGCAACTGCGTCCAGCACCAGCGGGACGTCGCGATCGCGGTCAAGAACGCCCGTGAGGTCGCACTGCTGCCCTACACGTCCACCGGTCGCTGAAGGGAGCTGACGACATGAAGCTCATCCTGACCCAGGAGGTCACCGGTCTCGGTGCCCCCGGCGACGTCGTCGAGGTGAAGGACGGCTACGGCCGCAACTACCTCGTCCCCCGCGGCCTGGCGCTGCGGTGGACCCGCGGCGGCGAGAAGCAGATCGAGTCGATCAAGGCTGCGCGCTCCTCGCGCGCCGTCCGCGACCTCGGCCACGCCGAGGAGATCAAGACCAAGCTCGAGGCCCAGTCCGTCAGCGTGAAGGTGCGCGCCGGTGCTGGTGGTCGTCTCTTCGGTGCCGTCACCGTGGGCGAGATCGCCGACGCTCTCTCCGAGACGTCCGGCGAGAAGGTCGACAAGCGCACGATCGTGGTCACCAACCCGATCAAGGCGCTGGGCAACCACGAGGTCGCCGTGAAGCTGCACGATGGCGTGTCCGCCACCGTCGCGCTGAACGTCATCCCCGCCTGACCCAGCTCAGTCGCTCAGCAGGGCCGTTCCTCCTTCGGGAGGGGCGGCCCTGCTGCATGTCCGGCCCGGGCCGTCAGGCCCCGGTCACCATCCACGCGTCACCCCGGGCACGGCGCACCAGCACGACGAGCCGGGCGCCCATGAAGACCGCCGAGAAGGCGATCCAGATCGCGACCAGCCCGGCGTCGTACGCCGCGAGGAGCAGCACCACCGGCGCGTAGGCGACCAGCGTGACCAGACCCGCGCGGGCAAGGTAGCGGCCGTCGCCGGCACCGATCAGCACCCCGTCGAGGACGAACACGACGCCCGCGACCGGCTGGCCGAGCGCGGCCACGAGCAGCACCGGGACCAGCAGGTCCTGCACGTCCTGGTCGCCGGTGAAGAGCCGCCCGACCACCGGGCTGACCAGGGCGAGCAGGACGCCGGTCGCGACGCCGCTCACCACGCCCCACGCCACCATCCGCCGGGTCAGCTCGCGGGTGCCGGCCACGTCGCCGGCCCCGAGCGCGCGGCCGGTGATCGCCTGCGCGGCGATCGCGATCGCGTCCAGCACGAAGGCCAGGAAGGTCCACAGCGTCATCGCCAGCTGGTGGGCCGCCAGGTCCACCTCCTGGTCGCGCGCGTTGACGGCGGCCAGCGTGACGGCGTACGTCGTCAGCAGCAGCGCCGCGCGCAGGGTCAGGGTGCGGATCACGAGCGGGACGCCGGCGCGACCGGCCGCGCGGATCCCCGGGAGGTCGGGTCGCAGCGACGCGCCGTGTCGTCGCGCGGCCCGGACGACGACCACGACGAACGCCGCCGCGCTCGCCGCCTGGGCCAGCACGGAGCCGAGTGCCGAGCCGGCGATGCCGAGGCCGACCGGGTAGACCAGCACGAGGTTGAGCACGATGTTGAGCGCGTTGCCCGCGACCGCGACGACCAGCGGGGTGCGGGTGTCCTGGAGACCGCGCAGCACTCCGGTCGCGGCCAGCATCAGCAGCAGTGGCACCGCGCCGAGGAAGGCGATCCGCAGGTAGGTCGCGGCCGTGTCCGCGACCTCCTCGGAGGCACCGAAGAGGTGCACGAGCGGGTCGGCGAGCACGACCCCGGCGACGGTGACGAGCGCACCGATGGCGACCGCCAGCCACAGCCCGTCGACGCCCTGGGTGAGGGCGCCCCTCAGGTCGCCGGCCCCGAGGCGGCGGGCCACGCTCCCCGTCGTGCCGTAGGCCAGGAAGACGCACACGCCGACGACCGTCTGGAGCACGGCGGCCGCGATGCCCAGGCCGGCGAGGGAGGCGGTGCCGAGGTGGCCGACGATGGCGGCGTCCGCGAGCAGGAAGAGCGGCTCGGAGACCAGCGCCAGGAAGGCCGGGAACGCCAGCCGCAGGATCTCGCGGTCCCGCGTCGCCCCGGCACCGATCGTCGACGGTCTAGTCACAGTAAGGGCCGTCCTCCGTCCATGGTCCGTACGAGACTAGTTCTCAACACCTGTGGATGAACTCGGGATAACCCGGTACCGGACGCTATGTCGACTTATGGGCAGGTAACACCCAGGTGACGTGTCCATGAACCAAGACGACCCGCGGACTATTTTCCATGCACAGCTGTGCATGAGCATCTTCGCAGGTCAGACAGCCTATCCAGGGTGCTCGCCGGCTTTCGTCCACAGGTCGCTCCCCAGGTTGGTGCACACCCCGCGGCGTGTCGTCCACGAGGTCACCCCGGTTATCCCCAGGCCCTGTGGATAGGCCACTGTCGCGGACCCGCCGCATGCCCGTAGCGTCGCGCGACGACGGGCCGCCTGGAGATGTCGGACGCCCCGTCTACCATCGAATGCATGTTCGATGTCGCAGGCGATCTAGGGGACTGAGCGTACAGATGAGCATCGCCGAGCAGGACTCCCGAGGGATGGCGGAGCCGCCGATGGACGACTGGGGCGACGGCCCGGCGTCGTACGCCCCGGGGGAGCGGCCCACCACCCCCGGCGACCGCACCCCGCCCCAGGACATGGCGGCCGAGCAGTCCGTGCTCGGCGCGATGCTGATCTCCAAGGACGCGATCGCCGACGTCACCGAGGTGATCCGCGGCGCCGACTTCTACCGGCCCTCCCACGAGGTCGTCCACGACGCGATCATCGACCTCTACGGCCGCGGCGAGCCGGTCGACATGGTCACCGTCGCCGCCGAGCTCCAGCGCCGCGGCGAGCTGCAGCGGATCGGCGGCGCGCCGTACCTCCACACGCTCTCGGCCAACGTCCCGATCGCGGCCAACGCCGGCTACTACGCCGAGATCGTCCGCGAGAAGGCGATGCTGCGCAAGCTCGTCGACGCGGGCACCAAGATCGTCCAGATCGGCTACGCCGGCGAGGGCCAGGTCGACGACATCGTCGACCAGGCGCAGGCCGAGGTCTACAAGATCACCGACAAGCGCGCGACCGAGGACTTCGCGCCGCTGAGCGACATCATGGACGGCGTCCTCGACGAGATCGAGGCGATCTCCAACCGCGAGGCGGGCCTGTACGGCGTACCCACCGGCTTCGCCGACCTCGACGACCTGACCAACGGTCTGCACTCCGGCCAGATGATCATCGTCGCGGCGCGACCGGCGATGGGTAAGTCGACGCTGGCGCTCGACCTGTGTCGCGCGGCGTCGATCCACAACAACCTCAGCAGCGTCTTCTTCAGCCTCGAGATGACGCGCTCCGAGATCACCATGCGGCTGCTGTCGGCCGAGGCGAAGGTGCCGCTCAACCACATCCGCAACGGCAACATGAACGACGACGACTGGGCCAAGCTGGCCCGCAAGATGGGCGAGGTGTCGTCGGCGCCGATGTTCATCGACGACTCGCCCAACATGACGATGATGGAGATCCGGGCCAAGGCCCGGCGGCTCAAGCAGCGCCACGACCTCAAGCTGATCGTGATCGACTACATGCAGCTGATGAGCTCGGGCAAGAAGGTCGAGTCCCGTCAGCTCGAGGTCTCGGAGTTCTCCCGGCAGATCAAGCTGCTCGCCAAGGAGCTCGAGCTCCCGATCATCGCGCTCTCCCAGCTCAACCGTGGTCCCGAGCAGCGCGGCGACAAGCGTCCGATGATGAGCGACCTGCGTGAGTCCGGCTCGCTGGAGCAGGACGCCGACATGGTGATCCTGCTGCACCGCGACGACGTCTACGAGAAGGAGTCGACCCGCCCCGGCGAGGCCGACCTCATCGTCGCCAAGCACCGCAACGGCCCCACCCGCGACATCACCGTGGCCTTCCAGGGCCACTACTCCCGCTTCGTCGACATGGCCCACTGACCTGTTGTCGACGCCGCCGTCGCCGCTGTGCGCAGGCAGTCACCTCACAGGTCGGAGAGCTCGTCGTCGGCCCAGTCGGCGTTGCGGTTGCGGGCGCGGCTCGCGTCCACCAGGCGGGCGATCACCTCGGCGATGAGGAAGAGGACCAGCATCGGGAAGGCCAGGAAGCACATGGAGAACGGGTCGGTGGATGGTGTGGCGACCGCGGCGAAGAGGAAGGTGCCGAAGACGATCCAGGCGCGGTAGCGGCCGAGGGCGCGCCCCGAGACGACCCCGATGAGGTTCAGCATGATGACGAAGAGGGGGATCTCGAAGGCCACCCCGAAGACGAGCAGCATCCGGGTCAGGAACGAGAAGTAGTCCCCGAACTCCACCAGGTTCTGCAGTCCGTCCGGGGTGAAGCCGATCAGCACCTCGAGGCCCTTGGGGAGCACGTAGTAGCCGGTCGTCACGCCGGCCATGAAGAGCGTGCCGGCAATGGCGCCGAAGACGCGGGACCAACGACGTTCCTGGGACTTCAGGCCCGGCACGATGAACGCCCAGACCTGGTGCAGCCAGTAGGGGCTCGACACCACGATCGCGGCCACGCCGCACAGCTTGAGCTGCAGCATCAGTGGGCCGGTGGCGCCGGCGACGTACGCCGTCGTCTGGGTGTCGGCGCCGAGCGTGACCCGGGCCTGGTTGTAGGGGCGCAGCACCAGGTCGAGGAGCTGGTCGTAGAAGAACAGCGTGCAGCCGAACGCCACGATCAGGCACAGGGCGGACCGGATCAACCGCGCGCGCAGCTCACTGAGGTGGTCGCCCAGGGCCATCCGCCCGTCCTCGCCGATGGGTCGGCGAGGACGGGTGCTGAGGAGGCCCAGCGTGCTCGTGACGGACACGACGCCGCCTCAGCGAACGTTGCGCGCGTGCAGGTCGACCACGTCGACCGGCTCCGCCGGGACCGGCGCGCCAGGCTGGGCGGTCGGCTGGGTGGCGGTCGGCTGGGGGGCGGTCGGGAGGGGGTCGGGCTCGTCGTCGTCCAGCAGGCCCTTGGTCTCTGCCTTGAAGATCCGCAGCGCGCGGCCGCTGCCGCGAGCGAGCTCGGGCAGCTTCGCAGCGCCGAAGAGCAGCAGGATCACGGCCAGCATGATCAGGAGCTCGGGGCCGCCGAGGCCGCCGATGGCGAACGGGTACATGGTTCCTCTTCTCTCGCGGGTCGGGCCCGCGGTGGGTGCAGCGATGGGTGAAGACGTCAGGTCGCCTCGTCGTACGTCGGATGCGTGGCCGACGCTGCTGAGCCGTCCGAGTCGTCCGAGTCGTCGTCGGCCCAGCTCTCCTTGACGTCGCGAACATCGTCGTGATCGTCCTCGAATGCGGCGGTGACGTGCTTGCGGACGATCGAGCGCGGGTCGAGGTCGCGCAGCTCGAGGTCGGAGTAGTCGGGGCCTAGCTGGGTGCGGAGCTCGTCTCGAGCGCCGTCGGCCAGGTCCTTCACGCGCCGCAGGAGGCCGGCGGACTGCCGGGCCAGGTCCGGCAGCTTGTCGGGACCGAAGAAGAGCACGCCGACGAACGCGAGCACTGCCAGCTCGGGCAGTCCGATTCCGA
The DNA here is from genome assembly GCF_001425175.1 of Nocardioides sp. Root1257. Taxonomy (GTDB): domain Bacteria; phylum Actinomycetota; class Actinomycetes; order Propionibacteriales; family Nocardioidaceae; genus Nocardioides. The sequence continues at coordinate 525,897 of NZ_LMDV01000009.1, forward strand.
ACATGATCGTGTCCTCTCACAGGTAGGTGGTGCGGTGGATCCGTTCCGCCCGGGACCGGCGGATCGCCGGCCCCGGACGGTCGGGCCTAGTGCGCGCGCTGGCGCACGGGTTGCCGGTGCAACGGGCGCACCAGCATGAACACGAGTCGGGCGTAGACCAGGACGAGCACCACGCCCCCGATGAATTGCTGCCAGGGCATGCCAGGCCTACTTCTGGCCGCCGCTGACGGAGATCGCGCCGTTGACGCCTCGCGGGTAGAACCCGCCGCGATCCACCTTCTTCGGGTTGAGGTAGACCACGTTCAGCACCTGGTCGGCGGAGCGACCGAAGGCGATGCTGTTCTTGTCGGTCGGCACGAGGTTCGCGCTCCCGCCCTTGCCGCGCGGGCCCTGGTCACGGTTGCTCTTCCCGTCGAGGGAGTCGCGTGCGTCGCTGATCTTGTTGGCAGCGCCCCGCAGCCCCATGTCGTAGAGCGAGTCCCGAACGATGCCGGCGTGGTAGGCCTCCACGGCGAGGATGCCGGCCGCAGCGCCCAGGTAGGTCTTGTTGTTGATCAACGGCGCGGCACCCTTGTACGCCGTCACGCCGACGTCCTCGAAGATGAACGCCGCGAGCAGGAAGTTCGCCGAGTTCTCGAACGGGTCGAAGCTCTGCCCCTTGCCGATCAGGCCCGCGGCCTGGGCCGCGGCGGTGAAGCTGTGCTTGAGATCGATCTGCGGACGAGCGACCTTGGCACCGCCGAGCGCCGAACGCAGGAACTTCACGTGGGCCACCTCGTCGTGTGCGATCTCGGTGGCGATGCGGCGGATCTTGCGGTTCTCGAAGTGGACCTTGCGGCCGCCGATGACGCCGCCGTGGCGCCCCTTGCCGGAGGTCAGGCTGCCGTCCAGTCCGTGGCCGAACGCGGCGTGGGAGTAGAACTCCGCCTCGAGGTACTCGAGGTTGAGGGCGAAGTTCAGGATCGCGCCGTCGCTGGGCGCGGCCGCCGAGGCCGGGCTGATGCCCAGACCGGTGAGCGCGGTGCCTCCGACGGCGCCGAGGCCGGCCACGCCGGCCGACTTCAGGAACAGGCGCCGGTCGGTCTCGTTCTCGGCGCTTCGGTTGATCATGTCTCGAACAACGGTCTTTCCGAACATGTCATCTCCATGATGTGGGTTCTGGGGACCGCGTCGCGGCTTCTCGAAACGCTGGAAGGTCCCATGACAATGTCGAGCGATTGAAAGTCGCGCACCTCCCGAATGTGCATTCCGAGGGAGCGGCAAGGTAAATTCGGCCACAATCCCCAACTGACGGCGGGCGGCTGGCAGGGCGTCAATCCCTGTCAACCACGGGCCTGAGCCGATATCGACGATACGCAGTTCGTGTCAAATGGAAAGAGTTTCGAACCTGAGAAAACATTTATCTGACAATCCGATCCGGCGGTCGCTCCGAATAACAATCGGCGTCTTCTCTTCCTTTTTGACGGCCCTTGCAATTGCAGGGCAATTCATTCATGGTGACAAAGTCGAATTGAATGGACGCCTTGATAAGGACCCGTCACGATGTACCAGGAACGCCGTCGTCTCGTCGCACGGGTCCGCTCGCCCAGCCCGCTCCCACTGCTCGGGCCGGCCTTCGTCACAGCCATCGCGTACGTCGATCCCGGGAACTTCGCGACCAACCTGGCGGCCGGCTCGACCTACGGCTACCTGCTCGTGTGGGTCGTGGTCGTCAGCAACCTGATGGCCATGCTGATCCAGTACCTGTCAGCGAAGACCGGGATCGCAACCGGGCTCAGCCTGCCGGCGCTGTGCCGTCAGCAGCTGCCCCGACGGGTGGTCCGGGGGCTGTGGGTCCAAGCGGAGCTGGTCGCGATCGCGACCGACCTGGCCGAGGTGGTCGGCGGAGCGATCGCCCTCCAGCTGCTGTTCGGGCTCCCGCTGGTGGTCGGCGGCACGATCACAGCGCTCGTGGCGTTCGCGCTGCTCGGGCTCAAGTCCCACGGACACCGGCCCTTCGAAGCAGCGATCACCGGGCTGCTCGGGGTGATCCTGGTCGGCTTCGTGTACGACCTGGTGCTCGGAAGTCCGGATGCCGCGGCAGTCGCCGGGGGACTGACTCCGAGATTCGACGGTGCGGAGTCGGTGCTGCTGGCCGCCGGGATGCTGGGCGCAACCGTGATGCCGCACGCGATCTACCTGCACAGCAGCCTGACGTCCGGACGCTACGTGACCCGCACCGAACGTCAGCGGCGGACGCTGCTCCGAGGTCAGCGCATCGACGTCGTGTCCGCCATGGCGATCGCGGGTCTGATGAACCTGGCACTGCTCCTGATCGCGGCCAGCGCGCTCCAGGGCACCGGCATCACCACGATCGAGGGCGCGTACGAGGCACTCGGCCTGAATCTCGGGGACGCGACGGCACTGATCTTCGCCATCGGCCTGCTGGCCTCCGGGTTCGCGGCCTCCAGCGTCGGCACCCTGTCCGGGCAGGTGGTGATGGAGGGGTTCCTGCGTCGCCGGATCCCGCTGACCCTGCGCCGGCTCGCATCTCTCGCCCCGGCCCTGGTGATCCTGGCCGTCGGCGTGGACCCCACGCAGGCGCTGGTGCTCTCCCAGGTGGTGCTGTCCTTCGGGATCCCGTTCGCCCTGGTCCCGCTGATCCTCTTCACCCGCCGCGCCGACCTGATGGGCGGCCTGGTCAACAGGCGGGCGACGACCGCCGCCGCGAGCGCTGTGGCCGGCGTCATCATCGCTCTCAACGGTGCCCTGATCGTCCTGACCTTCTGACCCACCCGCGGGCACCGCGAGCAGGACGGCCGACGTACGTCAGCGGACGGTCGAGACCGACGCCAACCGGTCACGGACGGCCTGCTCGGCCCGCTCGTAGACGTCCTTGCGCCCGAGGAGCGAGCGCAGGTTGGCGGAGTCGAGGTAGGCGTCGAGGTCGAAGGCGAGCTGGGTCGGGTCGACCTCCGCCCTGATGTCGCCCGCCTCCTGGGCGCCGGCGATGGACTCCGCGATCAGGCCGAGCCACTCCTCGTCGATGACGGCGAGCGCGTCCCGAACGGCACCGGGGCGGGCGGCGTACTCGTGGGAGGCGCGGGCGAAGAAGCAGCCGCCGGGGAACCGCCGGTCGCTGGAGTAGGTGAGCCAGGCGTCGAGCTGCGCACGCAGCCGACCCATGCCCGGAGGCGTCGCCAGGGTCGGCTCGATGACGGTGTGCACGAAGATCGCGCGGGCGGCCCGGATGGTGGCGAGCTGCAGCCCCTCCTTGGTGCCGAAGTGCGCGATCAGCCCGCTCTTGCTGATCTCGAGGTCGGCGGCCAGCCGCCCGATCGAGAGCCCGTCGAGCCCCTCCACCGAGGCGAGGTCGACGGCGCGCGCGAGCACGACGCGTCGGGTGCGGTCTCCCCGCCGGACGCGGCCGTCGGTGGCGGGCTCGTCGGTCAGCTGCTCGGTCATCGGCGCCAGCCTAGTTCCAGGAAAGGGATTGACGGGACGATCTAATAGTACGATCGTTCGTATTGTCAGGTTACCTCAACGGAGAGGTCCGTCATGGGCAGCACCCTCACCACCCGACCGGCGGGACCAGGCGACCGCCACCTCCTGACCGGCCTGCTGGGCGCGTTGTCGCACGACTCGGCGTACCTCCGCTTCCAGACCGGCATCGGCCCCGGTCCGTGGCCGGCCATGGTCGACGCGCTCCTCCCCGAAGGCCTGCGCGGCGGTGCCGTGCTCGGCTTCGTCGAGGGTGAGCTGGTCGCGCACGGGGTGTGGGTGCGGGTCGGTTACCGGTCCGCGGCGGAGATCGGCCTCGTGGTGGCGGACGCCCATCAGGGACGGGGGATCGGGACCCGGGTGGCGTCCGCCCTGATGGACGACCTGACCGCCCACGGCGTCGAGCAGGTGGAGGTGTTCGCGAGCGCCACCAACACCGCCGTGATCCGGATGGTCGCCCGGCAGGCGCCCGACGCCGTCCGCGAGCGCGACGGCGCCACCGTCACCTACACCTTCCCCGCCCGCCGGGCTCCGCACGAGGTCCGCACGGTCGCCTGAGCCCGATCTCTGCCACTCTGGTCCGGTGACCGAGATCGAGGTCCGTCCGTACGACGTCGCCGACCGCGACGAGCTCGTCGACGTGGTCTTCGAGGCAGCAGCCGAGGGGGCGCCCGGCTCGGAGGTCTGGGGACACTCGGCCTCGCTGGCCGAGATCTACCTGACGCCGTACCTCGACCTCGAGCCCGCGTCGACCTTCGTCGTGCTGGCGGACGGCCACCCGGCGGGCTACCTCGCCGGGTGCGTCGACGACGCGGCGTTCCCTAGCGAGGAGGAGCGGACCGCGGCGGCGATCAGGAAGTACGCGCTGTGGCGGCAGGCGGGTCCGCGGCGGTTCTTCCTGCGCGCGAAGTACGACGGCGTGGTGTGCCGAGCACGCCGGATCCCGGTCGCGGGCGGCTTCGACGATCCGCGCTGGCCCAGCCACCTGCACCTCGACCTGATGCCGGTCGCGCGGGGGACCGGCGCCGCGGCGCGCCTGATGGAGCTGTGGTTCGAGCGGCTCGAGGAGGTGGGCTCGCCGGGGTGCTACCTCCAGACGGCCTACGAGAACACCCGGGCGATCGCGTTCTTCGAGCGCGCCGGCTTCCGGCGGTACGGCGACCACCCGGTCGTGCCGGGGTCGCGCTTCGAGGGGCGGCGGATGCACGAGCAGGCGATGGTGCGCGATGTCTGAGCCGGCCCCGCGGTGGTGGTGGCCGGTCAGCGTGGCCGTGGCCGGCGTGCTCGGCTGTGCGGTCGGCGGGCTGGTCGTGGTGGCGTCGCAGGACGACCAGGTGGAGAGCTTCTGCCCGGCGACCGAGGTGGCGCGCGACGTGCTCCCCTCGGTGGTGACGATCGCGGTCACCGCGCCCGACGGCGGCGGCAACGGCACCGGAGCCCTCGTCCAGGCCGGCGGCTACATCCTCACCAACGAGCACGTCATCTCGGCCGCGGTCGACGGCGGCGCCCGGATGACGGTGCACTACAGCGACGGCACCACGTCGCCGGCCACGGTCGTCGGCGCGGACTTCACGACGGACCTTGCGGTGATCAAGGCTGACGACGGCGCCAGCGGTCGCCCGCTGCTGCCGGCCGGGGACTCCGACGCCGTACGGGTCGGGCAGCCGGTCGTCGCCCTCGGCGCCCCGCTCGGGCTCTCGAACACCGTGACCGCCGGCATCGTCAGCGCGCTGGGCCGCTACGTGCCGATCCCCGCCGACACCGGCCGGGTCGCCCACCTGCTCGACGCGATCCAGACCGACGCGTCGATCAACCCTGGCAACAGCGGCGGGCCGCTGGTCGACTGCACCGGCGCCCAGGTCGGGGTGAACTCGGCGATCTCGACCGTGCCCAACGCCCAGGGTGTCGGCGGTGGCGGCAGCGTCGGACTCGGCTTCGCGATCCCGATGAGCGTCGCCGGCCCGATCGCCGACCAGCTCATCGAGAACGGTCGGGTCGCCCATCCCGTGCTGGGCCTGGCCGCACGGTCACTGGGCGACGACCCGACGCAGCCGGCGACCGGGCTGGAGGTGACGGCGGTCGTGCCGGGCGGTCCGGCGGAGGCGGCCGGTCTCGCGGTGGGCGACGTGATCACCGAGCTCGACGGCCAGGCGGCCGACAACACCGAGCAGCTGGTGCTGCTCAGCCTGCGCCACGACGCCGGCGACACGGTGACGATCGGCTACCTGCGTGACGGCAGCGACCGGACCACGGACCTCACGCTGGCGGCGCCGCGCTGACCTGCCGCGCCCGCCACTCATCGGCGAGCAGTGCGTACGTCATCCCGTCGAGCCAGCCCCTGCTGCGGTGCAGCGAGTCCTGCACGGCGTACTCCTCGCGGCGCATGCCGAGCCGCTCCATCAGCCGCCAGGACGGCGCGTTGTCGGCGAAGCAGAGCGCCTTGACCCGGCGTACGCCGAGGTCCTCGAACGCGATCCGCAGCACCTCGCCCGCTGCTTCGGTCGCCAGCCCCTGGCCCTCCCGGGCGGGGTCGAGCACCCAGCCGATCTCGGCGACCGAGCCCTTGGCCTGCTCGGCCACGTCGCTCTGCGCCCAGGCGTCGACGACGTGGAGGTAGAGGTCGCCGATGACCTCGCCGTCGAGCTCCATGACGAGCGTCGTGGAGAGGCGGAGCGGCTCGGCCATCATCTCGGCGAACCGGTCGTGGTCGCTGAAGTCGTGGCCCAGCCACTCGAACACGGACGGGATCCGGCGCACCCGCCACAGCGCGTCGACGTCGTCCGTCGTCGCCGGTCGGATCGCGAGCCGCTCGGTGCGCACCGGCCAGCTGACGGCGCTGAGGTCCTGGGGGTCAGGGGAGTCCTGCGTCATGCGGTCAGTCTCGCGCCTCGGAGGCCACCCGCGTGACTCGATTACGGTGGGCAGATGCGGCTGCCGCGTCCCCGACCCCTCGTCGCCCTCGGCGTGGCGCTGGTCGTGGGTCTTGCGCTCGTGGCCGGCGTTGCCTGGGCGACGCACGACGGGAGCGACGGCTACGACCACGTCCTGCAGAGGTACGGCGAGGAGGGCGGCGAGGCCAACCGCTACGTCAACCTGCCCGACGGCGACGCCCAGCTGGCCTTCGGATCGCCCGACGGTCACCGGCTCGTCGTGCAGTGGCGCGACCCCGACGGCCACGGCTGGACCGCACCGGAGACGCTCTACGACAACCGTCGACTCACGGCGGTCGACAGCGTCATCCGGTACGCCGCCGGCACGGTCGCGATCGTCGAGACCTACACGCCCGACACCTCGGACGAGGACGACTCCCACGACGTCGACGTGGTGATGGTCTGCCGTGACCGCACCTGCACCCCCGGCCGGACCGCGAGTGGCTATGCCTTCAACGAGCCGCAGCTGAGCGCCGACGGCGGCGTCGTCTACCTCGGTCAGACCCGGCGGGCCGCCCTGGTCTGGACCCGCGACGACGGGTTCGACGCGTGGCCCTGGTCGGGCCTCCCGGACGCGGACCGCTCCGCGACGTCCGAGACGCTGCTCTCCCCGGACGGCTCGATCCGGGTGGTGACCGGGACCCCGTCGCGCGGCGCCTGCACCTATGCCCTGCGCGAGAGTGCGCCGGGCGACGCCGACCTCGTCGAGGTCGCCCGGACCACGGAGCCCGCGCCGGTCGACGACTGCGGCACCTACCTCGGCAGCTTCAGCGCCGACTGGGTGAGTGTCCACCCGGACGACCCGCGCGGCGCGGCCTTCTGGTTCGTCCGGGACGGCGACGACTGGTCGACCACGCGCACCGATCCCAGCGGCCTGGTCGCCCTCCACGTGCCTCGCGGCGGCTGCTGCGACCTCGGGATCGCCGGCTTCGTCCACTGGAACGACGTCGCCTTCGGCTCGCCCGACGGCCACCGGATCAGCGTGCAGACCCACTTCCAGCGCGAGGAGTCGTGGGAGCCGCAACAGCTCCTCGACGGCGCCCCGGCGGGCTACCGCTGCACCTGGATCGACGGCCACGAGGTCGACGGCGGCTACGCGCTGCTGCTCACCTGCCACTCCGGCCCGTACGACCGGCACGACATCTTCCGGGGCGACGCCTACGGGCTCGCCGTCACGACGGACCTCCGGCACTGGGAGTCGACGTTCGTCACCGACGTACGCCGGGACCCGGTGATCGACGAGGACGGGGTGACCATCGTCGGCTCGCCCCGGACGCACTGGTCGCCGGCGTCCGGGTTCAGCGCGCGACGTACACCTTCCGCAGCCTCTCGGTGACGGTCCAGGTGGTGCGCTCGCCGGCGCGCAGGCGTACGGCGACGCCGGGCGCGAGGTCGACCACCTCGCCGTCCTCGAACTCCACCGTCCCGCGCCCGGCGAGCACCACGAAGACCTCGTCGGCCTCGGTGTCGTGGTCGACGCCCGGCTCCATGCCCCACAGGCCGACCTCGGCGTCACCGAGCGTCGTGAGCGGGGCGAGGTCGTGCGCGAGCACGTCGGGGGACAGCAGCCGGTCGCTCATGAGTCGAATCCCAGTCCTACGGCGTCGAGGGTCTTCAGGAAGAGGTTGCGGCGTCCCTCCCGGTGGTCGGCGCGGTCCAGCGACCAGCGGGTCGCATTGATGCCGAGCGCCGCGAACGGCTCGGGCGGGAACGGCAGCGGCGTGCGGCGCACCATCTCCAGCCGGGTGCGCTCCGTCGTCAGCCCCGACAGCCGGTCCAGCATCACCTCGGCGGCGAACCGGGTCGCGCCCACGCCGAGCCCGGTGAAGCCCGCGGCGTACGACACCCGTCCGCGCGACGCCAGGCCGTGGAAGGCGACGAACTGCGTCGACGTGTCGATGGCGCCGGCCCAGCGGTGGCTGAAAGAAATGCCCTCCAGCTGCGGGAAGGCCGCGAGGAAGTGCGAGGCGAGCGACGTGAACGTCGCCGGGCGCTCCTCGTACGACGCGCGCACCCGCCGGCCCGCGTGGTAGACGGCGTCGTACCCGCCCCACAGGATCCGGTTGTCGGCGGTCAGTCGGGAGTAGTGGAACTGGTTGGCCAGGTCGCCGAGGCCCTGCCGGTGCGACCAGCCGATCGAGGCCAGCTGGGCGTCGGACAGCGGCTCGGTCATCAGGACGTAGTCGTAGACCGGCACGGTCATCAACCGTGCCCGTCGCAGCAGCGACGGGAAGACGTTGGTCGCGAGCGCCACCCGGTCGGCGGTCACGGAGCCGCTGGTCGTCGCGACTACGACGGGTCCGCGGGTCGGTGCATCGAGGCCGGTGACCCGGGTCTGCTCGTGGATCTCGACCCCCAGGTCGACTGCGACCCGGGCCAGCTCGCGGGCCAGCCGGGCCGGGTGCACCAGCGCGCAGGTGTCCCGCTCCCACTCCCCGGCGAGGAAGAGCGGGCTGTCGATCTCGGCGCGCACCGCCTCGCGGTCGAGCGCGTGCGGGCCGAGCCACTCGACCTGGTGGGGCTCGACGGCGACGGAGAGGGATCCGGTGCGCTCGTACTGGCAGTCGATGCCGAGGTCGCGCACGTCGGCCTCGAAGGCGTCCAGGTTGGCCGCGCCGAGCCGCTCCAGCTCGTCGTACTCGTCGGGCCAGCGGGACCGGCCGTTCTCCTCGCCGTGCGTCAGGCTCGCCTCGCAGAAGCCGCCGTTGCGCCCGGAGGCGGCCCAGCCGATCGTGCTCGCCTCGAGCAGCACGACGCGGGCGCCGGGGTTGCGGCGCTTCGCGAGCACCGCGGTCCACAGCCCGCAGTAGCCGCCGCCGACGACCACGAGGTCGGCGTCGGTCGCGCCGGCGAGGGCGTCGTACGTCGTGCCCGGCGCGTCCTCGAGCCAGAAGACGGAGTGCTGCGAGCCTGCGAGCGCCGCCTCGACGACGGCGCTCGCCGGCGCGTGCCTCTCGTAGGCGGTCTGCCTAGCCGGCATGCACGTCGCCGGCCTTGAGCGCCTCGTCGAGGATCGCCAGGCCTTCGCGCGCCTCGTCGTCGCTCATCGTGCACGGCGGCACCACGTGGATGCGGTTGGTGTTGGAGAAGGGCAGCAGCCCGGCGGACTTGCAGGCGGCGACCACGTCGTTGACGCCGGCCGGCGGGAGCATCGCCCGGCTGTCCTGGGCGGTGACCAGGTCGAGCGCCCAGAACGCACCCACGCCGCGCACCTCGCCGACGCACGCGTGCCGCTCGGCGATCTCGGCCAGGCCCGGGCCGAAGATCTCGCGGCCCAGGCGGTCGGCGTTCTCGACGATGCCCTCGTCGCGCATCGTGTGGATCGTGGCGACCGCGGCCGCGCAGGCGAGCGGGTGGCCGGAGTAGGTGAGCCCGCCGGGGTACGGCGTGTGGTCGAACGTCGCCGCGATCTCGTCGCTGATGATCACGCCACCGAGCGGGACGTAGCCCGAGTTCACGCCCTTCGCGAAGGTGATCAGGTCGGGGCGGACGTCGTACCGGTCCAGCGCGAGCCAGGTGCCGGCGCGACCGAAGCCGGCCATCACCTCGTCGAGGATGAGCTTGATGCCGTGCTCGTCGCAGAGCGCGCGCACGCCGGCGAGGTAGCCCGGCGGCGGCGCGAAGATCCCGGCGGTGCCGGGGATCGTCTCGAGCAGGATCGCGGCGATCGTCTGCGGTCCCTCGGCCTCGAGGGTGCGGCGCAGGTGGGCGAGCGCGCGCTCGCACTCCTCCTCCTCGGTCGTCGCGTGGAACTCCGAGCGGTAGAGGAACGGCCCGAAGAAGTGCACGGCCCCGGCGGTCGCCGTGTCGTTGGCGAAGCGGCGCGGGTCGCCGGTCAGGTTGATCGCGGTCTGGGTGCCGCCGTGGTAGCTGCGGTAGGCCGTCAGCACCTTGAACCGGCCGGTCTGCAGCCGCGCCATCCGGACGGCGTGCTCGTTGGCGTCGGCGCCGCCGTTGGTGAAGAACACCTTGGTGAAGCCGTCCGGCGCGATCTCGCTGATCAGCTCCGCGGCCTGGGCGCGCTGCTCGTTGGCGAACGCCGGCGCGATCGTGCACAGCCGGTCGGCCTGCTCCTTGATCGCGGCGACCACGCGCGGGTGCTGGTGGCCGATGTTGGTGAAGACCAGCTGGCTGGAGAAGTCGAGGTAGCGGCGGTCCTCGTCGTCCCAGACGTAGGACCCGCGGGCCGCGGTGATCACCATCGGGGTGATCTCGGCCTGCGCGGACCAGGAGTGGAAGACGTGCTTGCGGTCCAGCTCGTACGCGGTGCTCATCGTCGTACTCCCTTGCTCAGTGGTTCGCTCAGTGGTTCTTGGGGAAGGCCAGCTCGAGGCCGCCGGCGGTCGCGGGGTCGGGCCACCGCGTCGTGACCACCTTGCCCCGGGTGAAGAAGTGCACACCCTCGGTGCCGTGGGCGTGGGTGTCGCCGAAGAGCGAGGCCTTCCAGCCGCCGAAGGAGTAGTAGGCCATCGGCACCGGGATCGGCACGTTGACGCCGATCATGCCGACCTGGACGTCCTGCTCGAAGGCCCGCGCGGCGCCGCCGTTGCTGGTGAAGATCGCGGTGCCGTTGCCGTACCTGTTGGCGTTCACCAGGTCGAGCGCCTCCTGGTAGGTGTCCGCGCGGACGACCGACAGCACCGGGCCGAAGATCTCGTCGGTGTAGACGCTCATCGTCGGGGTGACGTGGTCGAAGAGGGTCGGGCCGAGCCAGAAGCCGTCGGCGGCACCCTGCGCCTCGACGTTCCGACCGTCGACGACCAGGGTCGCGCCCTCGGCCTCGCCGGCGTCGACGTACGACGCGACCTTGTCGCGGTGCACCTTCGTGACCAGCGGGCCCATGTCAGTGTCCTGGGCGCCGTCGCCGATCTGGAGCGTGTTCGTGCGCTCGACGATCTTCTGGACGAGGGTGTCGCCGGTGTCGCCGACGGCGACCACGACGCTGATCGCCATGCAGCGCTCGCCGGCCGAGCCGTAGCCCGCGCTGACCGCGGCGTCCGCGGCCAGGTCGAGGTCGGCGTCGGGCAGCACGACCATGTGGTTCTTGGCGCCGCCGAGGGCCTGGACCCGCTTGCCGGCGCGGCTGGCGCGCTCGTAGACGTACTCGGCGATGGGGGTCGAGCCGACGAAGCTGATGGAGGCGACGTCCGGGTGGTCCAGGAGGCCGTCGACGGCGACCTTGTCGCCCTGGAGGACGGTGAAGACGCCGTCGGGCAGGCCGGCCTCGCGCCAGAGCTCCGCCATCCAGATCGCGGCGGACGGGTCCTTCTCGCTGGGCTTCAGGACGACGGCGTTGCCGGCGGCGATCGCGATCGGGAAGAACCACATCGGGACCATCGCCGGGAAGTTGAAGGGGCTGATGATGCCCACGACGCCGAGCGGCTGGCGGATGCTCTTCACGTCGACGCCGGTCGAGACCTGCGGGGAGTTGCCGCCCTTGAGCAGGTGCGGGATGCCGCACGCGAACTCGACGACCTCCTGGCCCCGGGCGACCTCGCCGAGGGCGTCGGAGTGCACCTTGCCGTGCTCGGCGGTGATGATCGCGGCCAGCTCCTCCTTGCGGGAGTTGAGCAGCTCGCGGAACCGGAAGACGACCTGCGTGCGCGCGCTGACGGACGTCGCTGCCCAGTCGATCGACGCCTTCTTGGCGGAGGCGACCGCGGCCTCGATCTCCTCCGGGCCGGCGAAGGCGACCTGCGCGGTCACCTGCCCGGTGGCCGGGTTGGTCACGTCTCCGACCCGGCCCCCGTGATCGGGGTGGGTGCTGCCGGGGTGGGCCTTGCCGTCGATCCAGTGCGCGATGGTGGTCATGGTCCTCATCGTCGCGCCGGGCCCGCCGGACTGCGAGGGACATAGCGTCGCCACCTGGCGCGCCCGGGCGACAGACCGTCAGGCGTCACTCGCGCAGCAGGGTGCGCACCGCCTTGCGATCCGTCTTGCCGACCGACGTCAGCGGTACGGCGTCGACGACAACCACCTCGCGGGGGTACTTGTACTTCGCGAGGCGGGCGCGGGCGAACTCGACCAGCTCCTCGGGGGTCACGGCCGGGTCGGACACCGACACGACCGCGACGACCTCCTCGCCGCTCTTCTCGTCGGGCCGGCCGACGACCGCGGCGGCGGTGACCATCGGGTGGGCGAGCAGCACGTCCTCGACGTCGCGCGGGTAGACGTTGAAGCCGCCGCGGATGATGAGGTCCTTGACCCGGTCGACGACGTAGAGGAACCCGTCCTCGTCGAGGTGGCCGACGTCGCCGGTGTGCAGCCAGCCGTCCACGATGGTCGACGCGGTCTGCTCCGGGTCCTGCCAGTAGCCCATCATCACGCCCGGTCCGGCGATGCAGATCTCGCCGTCCTCGCCGGTGGCGACCGGCTCCCCGAGCGGGTCGAGGATGGCCAGCCGGACGTGCGGTGCCGGCCGGCCGACGCTCCCGGGCCGGTTGGCGTCGACCGTCGAGGCGGTCGCGATCGCGGTGCTCTCGGTGAGGCCGTAGCCCTCGAGGATCGTCACCCCGAAGGCCCGCTCGACCTTCTCGCGCAGGCTGGGGAGCAGGGGCGCGCCGCCCGAGCCGAAGGACACCAGCGAGCCCAGGTCGTAGTCGGCGTACGGGAGGTCGAGCAGCATCTGCATCATCGACGGCACGACGGGGCTGCTCTCCAGCCGGTGCTCCTGCACCAGCTGGAGCCAGCCCTGGGGGTCGAACCAGCGCTGCATCACCGACACGTGCTGCTGGTCGGCGTGCAGCCCGGCCACCAGCACGTTGAGGCCGAAGGCGTGCGAGAGCGGCAGCGGCAGCAGCGAGCGGGTGGTGCCCATCGTGCGGGCGACGTCGCTCATGCCGCGGCCCGCGTGCCACAGCCCGTGGTGGCTGAGCATCACGCCCTTGGCCCGGCCGGTGGTGCCGCCGGTGTAGAGCAGCGCCGCCAGGTCGTCGTCGTCGCGGGCCACGATCTCGCCCGGCTCGTGCTCCTCGAGCGAGGCGAACGTGATGGCGTCGACCCCCTCCGGCACGTCGCCGGCGACCACGAGCCGGAGGTCGAGTCCCTCGGCGGAGCCGACGACCATCGGCACCAGCTCGGGGCTGACGATCGCGACCTTCGCGCCGGAGTCCTCCAGGATGTGGCGCAGCTCGGGCGGCGTCTGCAGGAAGATCACCGGCGTCACGACCGCGCCCGCGCGCCAGATCGCGTGGTAGGCGACGAACACCTCGGAGGTGTTCATCGTCAGGACGATGACCCGGTCGCCGGGGTCGACTCCGAGCGACGCCAGCCCGGTGGCCATCCGACGGGCGCGGGAGAGGATCTCGCCGGAGGTGTGCCAGGTGCCCTCGAAGAGCAGCTGGTCGTAGTCGCCGAGTCGCTCGAGCGCCTGCTCCGCGAGCAGGGCCAGGTGGTGCTCGCCGTGCCCACTCATGCCGACACCTGCGCGACCGCGAGCCGGGCGACCTCGTCGTAGGCGTCGACGTCGTCGCCGAGCAGGAAGCGGTCCACCTTGGCCCGTCGCCAGAAGAGGTGGGCGTCGTGCTCCCAGGTGAAGCCGATCCCGCCGTGCACCTGCACCAGCGTCTCCGCGGCCTGCTCGAGCGTGGTCGCCGAGGCCGCCTTCGCCGCCGCCGCCGCGAGCGGCAGCTCGTCGGGCGCTTGGTCGGCCGCCCACGCGGCCCACCACACGAGCGAGCGCAGCTGCTCGACCTGCACGTAGACGTCGACCAGGGAGTGCTTCACCGCCTGGTAGGAGCCGATCGCGCGGCCGAAGGCCAGGCGCTGCTGGGCGTACTCGACCCCGATCTCGAGCGCGCGGCTCGCGGCGCCGAGACCCTCGGCGGCCAGCACGACGCGGCCCACCCGCTCGGCGTGCTGCCAGCGGGACCGGGCGTCCGCGGCGACGACCTGCAGGTCGTTGGTGTCGAGCTCGACGTTGCCGAGTCCGCGGGTCGGGTCGATCGCGTCGCGGACCGTGGCCCGACCCGCCGCGAGCACGACGTCGTCGCCGCGCAGGGCGAGGAACCGCTCGGCGCCGGCCGCGTCGAGCGTCGGGCCGCCGTCGACGACGGCGAGCGACAACGAGCCGTCCGCGAGGGCGGCGAGGCGGTCGCCGTCGCCCGCGAACAGCACGGCCGCCCGGGCGTAGGTCACCAGCGACGGCCCGGCGAGCACCCGTCCGGCCTGCTCGGCCACCACGGCGAGGTCGAGCACCGACCCGCCTCCGCCGCCGGCGTCCTCGGGCACGGTGATCGTCGCGAACCCGCTCTCGACGAGTGCCGCCCGCCCGGGGCGCACGGGTGCGCCGTCGTCCAGCGCCGCCCGGGCGTCGCCGGGTGCGGCGGCGCCGGAGAGGAAGTCGCGGGCCGCGGCCGCGAGGTCGCGCTGCTCGTCGTCGAGGTCGAAGTTCATGCCAGGCTCTCCTTGAACGTCACGCCCTTGTCGGCCCGCGGCTCGGCCGGGAGGCCGAGCACCCGCTCGCCGATGATGTTGCGGAGCACCTCGTTGGTGCCGCCCGCGATGGCCATGCCCGGCAGCACCGCCTGCAGCTCCTGCCAGCCGCTCGAGCCGTCGGCGGTGGCGGCGTACGCCGCGTCGTCGCCCAGCACGCGTACGGCGAGGTCCGCGAGGTCGCGGGCGACCTGGGTGCCGGAGAGCTTGCCGGCCGACGCCTCGGGCCCGGGCATCTCGCCCTTGCTGATCTGGGAGAGCAGCCGGTAGCCCGTGTAGCGGTTGGCGAGCGCGCCGACGTACGACCGGCCGAGCTGCTGGCGGGCCAGGGCCTGCCGCCCCTCGGGCAGGGCGTCCAGGTGCGCGGCGACGTGCTCGATCACGGAGGCGGCGCTGGCGCCGATCTCGGTGCCGCCGCCGCCGAGGGAGAGCCGCTCGCTCATCAGCGTGGTCAGCGCGACCCGCCAGCCGTCGCCGACGTCGCCGAGTCGCTCGCTGTCCGGCACCACGACGTCGTCGAAGAAGACCTCGTTGAAGTCGGCGCTGCCGCTCATCTGCCGCAGCGGTCGCACGGTCACGCCCGGCGCCTTCATGTCCACGACGAACATCGTGAGCCCGCGGTGCTTGGCGACGTCGGGGTCCGTGCGGGTGAGCAGGATGCCGTAGTCGGCGACGTGCGCCAGGGTCGTCCACACCTTCTGCCCGCTGATCCGCCAGCTGCCGTCCTCGGTGCGCACGGCCTTCGTGCGCAGCGCGGCGAGGTCGCTGCCCGAGGCCGGCTCGCTGAAGAGCTGGCACCACACGTCCTCGGCACGCAGCAGCCGCTGCAGGTAGCGGGCCCGCTGGTCCTCGCTGCCGTGGTGGATCACGGTCGGTCCGCACATGCCGATGCCGATCAGGTTGATCAGGCCCGGCACCCCGGCGCGCGCCATCTCCTGGTCGACGATCGCCTGCTGCATCGGGGTGCCGCCCCGGCCGCCCGCCTCGGTCGGCCAGGTGACGCCGACCAGGCCGCCGTCGTACAGCAGCGCCTGGCGCCTGCGGGCGACCTGGTCGTCGAGCTCGCGGCGCCCGGTGCGCTCGCCGAGCTCGCTGCGGTGCTCCTGGAGGAACGCCCGCACCTGGCTGCGCCAGGCGGCCTCGTCCGGGGTGTCGTCGAAGTCCATGGGTGCCTCTCGGGCTAGTCGCGGACGAGGTCGATCGGCTGCCCGTCCTTGGGGAAGGGGAGCGAGTGGTTGTCGAGCGGCGCGACGTACGCCGGGTCGACGGTCCAGTGGTAGCCCCGCAGGAGCCGGTGCATGATCGCCTTGATCTCGGCGCCGGCGAAGTAGAGGCCGATGCACTTGTGGACGCCGCCGCCGAACGGCGACCACGCGAACCGGTGCGACTTGTCCTCGCGGCGCTCGGGGGAGAAGCGGTCCGGGTCCCACTCGGTGGGGTTGGTCCAGTAGTCCTCGAGCAGGTGCGAGAGCTGGATGCCGACCACGACGTCCTTGTCGGCCGGGATCCGCACGCCCTGGACGACGGTCTCCTTCACCGTCTTGCGCACGACGACCGGCACGGGCGCGCGCAGCCGCAGCGCCTCCTTCATCACCAGGTCGATCGAGGGCAGCGCCTCGAGCTCGGCCAGGGTCGGCTCGGGGCCGATCGCGAGCGACTCCCGGCGGCAGCGCTCCTGCCACTCCGGGTGCTGGCCGAGGTACTGCAGGATCGTCGACGTCGTGATGGTCGAGGTGTCGTGCGCGGCCATCATCAGGAAGATCATGTGGTTGACGACGTCGTCGTCGGTGAACCGCTCGCCGTCGTCGGTCTCGATGTGGCAGAGCACCGAGAAGATGTCGTCGGTGCGGGTCGCCCGGCGCGCCGGCAGGTAGCCGCGCAGGAAGTCCTCGAGCACCCGGCGGCCGCGGTAGGCGCGACCCCAGCGCGTGTGCGGCACGTCGGCGCGGATGATGCCGGCGGCGGCCTGGACGCAGGCGATGAAGGCGCGGTTGACCTGCTCCATCTCCTCGCGGCTCGTGGACTCCGCGCCGCCCATGAAGATGTCGGCGGCGATGTCGAGCGTCAGCTGCTTCAGCCGCCAGTACGCCTGGAACTCCGGATCGGTGTCCCAGTCGGCCATCCCCGCCTCGATCGCGGGGTGCATGCGCGCGGCGTACGCCTCCAGCCGGTCGCGGGTGAAGGCCTCCTGCATGATCCGCCGGTGCACGTGGTGCTCGTCGAAGTCGATGAGCATCAGGCCGCCGCCGAAGAACGGGCCGACCAGGCGCGTCCACGCCGGCTGGTTGGCGAATGCCTTGTCCTTGTTGACGAGCGCGGCCTCGACGGCGTCCGGCCCGAGCAGCATCACCGCCTCGTTGTTGAGCGCCTTGAACGGCGCGACCGGGCCGTAGGTCTCGTACTGGTGGCGCATCATCGCGACCGGGTCGCGCGCGTACTCGAAGATCCGGCCGAGGAGGGGCAGACCCCGGTCCTCGCGGTGCTGTCGAGGGATCTCCAGCAGCGGAGTGGTCATGGTCACACCCTGAATCAGGCAGGATGCCCTGTCAACCTTCTGTGAGACGCTGCTGCCATGGCCGTCCAGTCAGGTGTCTACCGCGGTGTGAGCGCCGAGGAGCGCGCCGCCGAGCGGCGGACCCGGCTGCTGGAGGCGACGCTCGCGGTGTGGGCCGACCCCGAGGTGAGCACGACGATGACGAACGTCTGCGGCCGGGCCGGGCTGTCCGAGCGCTACTTCTACGAGAGCTTCGCGAACCTGGACGCCGCCCTGACCGCCGTGCTCGACGAGGTCGCGACCGAGATCGAGACGACCACCCACCAGGCCGCCGAGGACGCCGGGACGGAGCCGGCCGCCCGCGCGGTCGCCTCGGTCAGCGCGTTCGTGCAGCTGCTGGTCGACGACCCGCGCAAGGGCCGGGTCGCGATCGTCGAGGCGGCCGCGATGCCGGCGCTGCGGCCACGGCGTACCGAGCTGATGCGGCACTTCGCGCACCGTACGGCGGAGGCGGCGGGCGAGCTGGACCTCGCGCCGCGCAGCGGCGCCGAGGACGAGCTGGCCGGGCTGCTCTTCATCGGCGGGGTCGCCGAGCTGGTCACCGCCTGGCTCGACGGCGCGGTCGACGCGACGCCCGACGAGCTGGTCGCGATCGCCGCCCGGAGCTTCCTCGGCCTCTACCACTGACGCGACGCATCGTCGGCGTACGCCGTCAGCGGGCGACGCACCGTCGTACCCTCGTCGCATGGCCGTCACCGTCCGCGAGGCGCTCGCGCTGCCCGTGCTGGCGGCGGGCGACCCGGTGGTGCTCGGCGGCGAGGCGGGGCTCGACACGCAGCTGCGCTGGGTGCACGTCTCCGAGGTCAGGGACGTCGGGGCCGTGCTGTCCGGCCACGAGCTGGTGCTCACGACCGGCCTGGGCATGGCCGCCTCCGCCGAGGCGGCCGCCGACTTCGTCGCGCAGCTCGTCGAGGTCGGCGCCGCCGGCCTGGTGGTCGAGCTCAGCGCGGCGTACCCCTCCGTGCCGGAGTCCGCGCTGCGCCGCGCCCGCGCGGCCGGGCTGCCGGTGGTGGTGCTCAACCGCAAGGTCCGCTTCGTCGAGGTCACCGAGCAGGTGCACCGCGCGATCGTGGCCGAGCAGTTCGAGGAGGTGCGCTTCGCGGGCGAGGTGCACCAGACCTTCACCGAGCTCGGGCTGGCCCGGGCGCCGATGGAGCGCCTGGTCGAGGCGGCCGCCGACCTGGCCGGCGACTCGGTCGTGCTCGAGGACCTGTCCCGACGAGTGCTCGTGGCGGCTCCGCGGGGCGAGCCGGTGGACCGGCTGCTCACCGACTGGGAGCGGCGCTCGCGGCTCACGCCGTTCCCGCACGGGACCGAGGTCGGCGGGCCCGAGGGCTGGCTGACGACTCCCGTCGGGATCCAGGGCGGGGCCTGGGGCCGGCTGGTCCTGACGGTCCCGCACGACCGCGCCCGCGCCCGGCTGGTGACCGAGCGGGCCGCCCAGGCGCTCGAGCTCGGCCGGATGATCGAGCGCGACGAGACCTCGATCCAGCTGCGGGTGCACGGCGGCTTCCTGCTCGACCTGCTCGACGGCCGGCTCGGCACCGAGGCCGCCGCGGCGGCGCGCCTGCGCACGCTCGGCGTGCCCGAATCCGCGGCGTACGTCGGCGCAGTTGCGAGGCTGCGCTCCGAGGCGCCGGTCGAGCGGCTCGTCGCCGCCCTCACCGGGGTGCCGGGGCTCGTCGGCGTGCTCGACGCGGTCCACGTCGGGCTGCTGGTCCCCGCCGACACCGACCTGGACGCCGCGGCCCGCGCGCTGACCGGGATCGAGCCGGACGCCGTCCTGGCCGCCGGGCACCCGGTCGCCGGCGTGCTCGCGGCGGCGACGTCGCTGCGCTCGGCCCGGGTGGTGTCCGACGTCGCGAGCACGCTGCCGGCGTACGACGGCTGTGTGCGGCAGAGCGACATCCGGCTGCCCGGGCTGCTGATGTCGCTGCGCGAGGACGCGCGGCTCCAGGAGTTCGCGGAGGCCGAGCTCGGTCGGCTGCTCGAGCACGAGGCGCGGCACGGGTCCGGCCTGGTCGACCTGCTCCGGCAGTTCCTCGCGGTCGGGGGCAACAAGGCCGAGCTGGCGCGGGCCGCGCACCGCAACCGCACCTCGCTCTACCCGGCCCTGCGCCGGCTCGAGGAGCTGGTCGGCCACCCGCTCGACGACCCGGCGTCCCGGCTCTCGCTCGGGGTGGCGCTGCTCGCCTACGACCAGGGCCGACGGCTGTGACGCCCGCGACCTACTCGGACGCGACCGCCATGGTGGCGCCGAGGCCGATCATCATCACGCCGCCGGCGACGCCGAGCTTGTCGAGGCGCTGCGGGCGACGGGCGAACCAGTCGCGGGCCCGGCTCGCCGCGAGCGCCCACACCGAGTCGGAGGCCACGCACATCGCACCGAAGACCAGGCCGAGCAGGGCGAGCTGGGCGCCCGTGTGGCCGGCCGGCTCGTTGACGAACTGCGGCAGGAAGGCCACGAAGAAGACGATCGTCTTCGGGTTGGTCAGGCCGACGGTGAAGCCGATCCGCAGCGACCGGAGGGCGGAGATCCGCGCCAACTCCAGGTGGTCGACCGCGTCGAGCGCGGCGCGGGCGTCGGCGCGGTGCCGGATCGCCTGGATGCCCAGCCACACGACGTACGCCGCGCCGGCGATCTTCAGCACGACGTAGGCCTCGGCGCTCGCGGCGACCACGGCACCGAGCCCGACGGCCACGAGGAAGACCTGGGTGGTGATGCCGAGGGCGTTGCCGAGCACCGAGAGCAGGGCGTCGCGCCGGCCCACGGTGAGGGCACGGCCGATCGTGAAGAGCAGGCTCGGGCCCGGGACCTGGATGAAGAGGGCGCTGGCCACCACGAAGGCGAGCCACTGGCTGGTCGTCGGCACGGGTCCATTGTGCGGGGTCGTGACATCGCTGTGCACGGTGTTTGCAGACCGGGAAGAATGGCCCCATGGGCGCCGGACACTCGCACGGGTCGCACCGCGCGGGTCGAGACGTCGAGCTCGAGGTCCCGCGCGGACCACGGTTGCTTCTCCTCGGTGCCCTGGCGCTCGCCGGGATCGCAGCGATCGTCGGCCTCCTGGTGCTGTGGCCCGACGGGGACCGGGTCGACCAGCTGGCGGAGGACGCCTCGTTCGCCGCCCCCGGGGTCACCTTCCCGACCGCCACCGTGGAGTCGATCGCCGCCCCGTGCGCGGCGGACCAGATCGGCTCGGACAGCGCCTGCGGCACGATCGAGGTCGTCGTCGACCACGGTGCGGGGCGCGGCGACCGGGCGACCGTCCAGGTGTCGCCGCAGGTCGTCGACTCGGGCCTGTCGCCGGGTGACCAGGTGCGGCTCCAGCGCGTCCCGGGCGCCGCGGGCGCGGACGCGGCGTACTCCTACTTCGGCACCGAGCGCACCCGCCCGCTCCTGGTCCTGCTGGCGGTGTTCGTCGGCCTGGTGCTCCTGGTCGCCCGCTGGCGCGGGCTCTTCGCGCTGGTCGGGCTGGCGTTCACCGGCGTCGTCATCTGGCGCTTCGTGCTGCCGGCACTGCTCACCGGCGCCTCCGGCGTGGCCGTCGGGCTGACGGCCGCGGCGCTGATCATGTTCGTCGTCCTCTACACGACCCACGGGTTCTCGCTGCGCACGAGCGCGGCGCTGGCCGGCACCCTCGCCGGGATCCTCGTCACGGCCGGCGTCGGCGTCCTGGCCACGGGCGCCACCCGGCTGACGGGCATCGCGGACGAGCAGGCCGGCATCCTCTCCGCGCTGGTCGGGGACCTCAGCTTCCACGAGCTCTTCGCGTGCGCGGCCCTGATCGCCGGGCTCGGCGTGCTCAACGACGTCACCATCACGCAGTCCTCCGCGGTCTGGGAGATCCGGGCGGCGTCGCCTGCCATGAGCCGCGCCCGGCTCTTCGCCAGCGGCATGCGGATCGGCCGCGACCACATCGCCTCCACGATCTACACGATCGTCTTCGCGTACGCCGGCACCGCGCTCGCGGTGTTGCTCATCCTCCGGCTCTACGGCCTGCCGTGGGACGTGCTGCTCACGACCGAGGACATCACCGAGGAGATCGTCCGGACCCTCGCCGGCGCCATCGGCCTGGTGCTGGCGGTCCCGCTGACGACGGCGATCGCGACGCTGGTGGTCGCGACGGCCCATCCGAGTGAGGCCTTGTCGGACTAAGCATGGCTTATGCTGACAAGCATGAGCCTGACGGAGCGGGAACGGGAGATCGTCGCGCTGCTGCGCCGCGACCCCCTGATCGGGTCGGCCGCGCTGGCCCGTGAGCTCGGGACGACGCGGGCCGCCGTCAACGTGCACCTCTCCAACCTCGGCAAGAAGGGCGTCATCCTCGGCCGGGGCTACGTGCTCAGCGAGCAGCGGTCCGTCGTCGTGGTCGGTGGCGCCAACATGGACGTGAAGGCGCGCAGCCGCCGCGGCGTCGTACCCGCGACCAGCAACCCCGGCACGGCGGCGATGTCGGCCGGCGGCGTGGGACGCAACATCGCGGAGAACCTGGCCCGCCTCGGCACCCGAACCCACCTGGTCGCGGCGATCGGCGCCGACGGCCTGGGCGACCAGGTGCTCGCCGCCACCTCCGGCGCCGGGGTCCACGTCGAGCAGGTACGCCGCTCCGCGCGGGCGACCGGCACCTACACGGCCGTGCTCGACGCCGAAGGCGAGCTCGTCGTCGCCGTCGCCGACATGGCCGCGACCGACGAGCTGTCGCCCGAGCACGTCAACGCGGCGCGCGACCTGATCGCGTCCGCGGCGCTGGTCGTCCTCGACGGCAACCTGGCCACCGAGACGCTCGCCTTCGCGCTCGACCTGGCCGGCGCCGCGGGCGTGCGCGTGGTCCTCGAGCCGGTCAGCGTCCCGAAGGCGGCCGCCCTCGCGCACCTGGTCGACGCCGGCCGGCCGATCCACGCCGTCACCCCCAACCGAGACGAGCTGGCCGCCCTCACCGACCTGCCCACGCGCACCGCCCGCCAGGTCGAGAAGGCCGCCCGCGCGCTGCACGACCGGGGCGTCGAGCTGGTCTGGGTGCGCCTCGGCGCCGGCGGCTCGCTGCTCAGCTCGGCGTCCGGCACGCAGGCCCTGGACGCCGTACCCGCCGACGTCGTCGACGTCACCGGCGCGGGCGACGCGATGCTCGCCGCCTTCTGCCACGCCCTGCTCGACGGGGCCGAGCCCGCGGACGCCGCGGCGTACGGCCACGCCGCGGCCGCGCTCACGATCGCCAGCCCCCACACCGTCCGTCCCGACCTCACCGACCGTCTCGTCAGGAGCACCTCAGCATGAGCACCCCGCACCCCGCCCTCCACCTCGCGCCCGAGGTCGCCGAGGCACTCGCCGACGGCCGGCCGGTCGTCGCGCTGGAGAGCACGATCATCAGCCACGGCATGCCCTACCCGCAGAACGTCGCCATGGCGACCGAGGTCGAGGGCATCGTCCGCGAGCACGGCGCGGTGCCGGCCACCATCGCGATCCTCGACGGCCGCCTCTGCGTCGGCCTCTCGGCTGAGGAGCTCGAGCTCCTGGCCAGCGACGGCAACGTCACCAAGGTCAGCGTCCGCGACCTCCCGTACGTCGTCGCGCGCGGCCAGCACGGCGCGACGACCGTGGCCGCGACCATGCGCCTGGCCGCGATGGCCGGCATCCGGGTGTTCGTGACCGGCGGGCTCGGCGGCGTGCACCGCGGCGCCCAGCAGACCTTCGACGTCAGCGCCGACCTCACCGAGCTCGGCCAGACCTCGGTCGCGGTGGTCTCCGCGGGCGTGAAGTCGATCCTCGACATCGGCCTGACCCTCGAGACCCTGGAGACGCTGGGCGTCCCGGTGCTCGGGTTCGGCAGCGACGAGTTCCCGTCGTTCTACTCGCGCTCCAGCGGCCACGCCGCACCGATGCGCGTCGACACCGCCGCCGAGGTCGCCGCGGTGATGCGCGCCAAGTGGGACCTCGGCCTCGACGGCGGCATCGTGATCGCGAACCCGATCCCGGTCGAGGACGAGATCCCGGCCGAGGAGATCGGCG
The DNA here is from genome assembly GCF_001425175.1 of Nocardioides sp. Root1257. Taxonomy (GTDB): domain Bacteria; phylum Actinomycetota; class Actinomycetes; order Propionibacteriales; family Nocardioidaceae; genus Nocardioides. The sequence continues at coordinate 549,304 of NZ_LMDV01000009.1, forward strand.
CGATCATCGAGCAGGCGCTCGCCGACATGGACGCCCTCGGCATCCACGGCAAGGACGCGACGCCGTACCTCCTCGGCCGCATCGTCGAGATCACCGGCGGCACCTCGCTGACCGCCAACATCGCCCTCGTGCGGCACAACGCCCGCCTCGGCGCGGCGATCGCGGGAGCGTACGCCGGCCAGTAGCCCGCCGTCGGGACTTCGCGCGACCCTTCCGGGGAGGTCACCGACCGTTCATCCGCCGCGGTCAGCGTGAAGGACATGCGAGTCGCGATCGTGACCGAGTCCTTCCTGCCTCAGGTGAACGGCGTCTCCAACACGGTGCGGCACGTCGTCGACGAGCTCGTCGACTCCCACCACGAGGTGCTGGTCGTCGCCCCCGGACCCGGGCCGGGCCACTACCAGGGGGTGCCGGTCGTGCGGGTCCGCTCGGTCGGCATGCCCGGCTACCGGTCCTTCCCGATCGGGCTGCCCGACGCCGCCGTGGGACACAGCCTCGACCGTTTCGGTCCCGACCTGGTGCACCTCGCGTCGCCGATCGCGCTCGGCGTGGTCGGGCTGCGCGCCGCGCGCCGGCTCGGGGTCCCGACGGTCGCGGTCTACCAGACCGACATCGCTGGCTTCGCACGCCAGTACGGGCTCCGCGCCGACCTGGTGGTCGACCGCTGGGTCGGTCGGTTGCACCGCCGCGTGGACCGCACCCTGGTGCCGTCGACCGCCTCGAAGGAGCAGCTCGCGGCCATGGGCGTCCGCGACCTGCACCTGTGGCGCCGCGGGATCAACCTGGACCTCTTCGACCCGAGCCGCCGCAGCCGGTCCCTGCACCAGCGGTGGACCGACGGCTCACGCCTCGCGGTCGGGTACGTCGGGCGTCTGGCCCACGAGAAGCAGATCCACCGGCTCGCGGTGGTCGCGAACCTCCCCGGCGTCCAGCTCGTCGTGATCGGCGACGGCCCAGCGCGCGAGGAGCTCCAGCGTCAGCTCCCGGGCGCCGTCTTCACGGGGATGCTGCGCGGTGACGACCTGGCGGCGGCGTACGCCTCGCTCGACGTCTTCGTGCACACCGGCGACCACGAGACCTTCTGCCAGACGGTCCAGGAGGCCCAGGCCAGCGGGGTCCCGGTCGTCGCACCGGCTGCCGGCGGGCCGATCGACCTGGTCGACCACGGCCGCACCGGCCTGCTCTTCGACCCGACCGACCTCGGCTCGCTGCGCAGCAGCATCGCGACCCTGCTGGCCTCACCGGGGATGCGCCACGACCTGGCCGACCGGGCCCGCGCGTCGGTGGCCGGCCGGACCTGGTCGGGCGTCGTCGGCGAGCTGGTCGACGAGCACTACCGCGCGGTGCTGGCCGGCACTGCGGCCGCGGCCTGAGCGACCGATGCGGATCGCCCAGCTCGCGAACTTCGTCGGTCCCACCTCCGGAGGCATGAAGCACGCCGTCGACGCCCTGGGTTCCGGGTACGTCGCGGCGGGTGCCGACCGGCTCCTGGTGATCCCCGGCTCGCGCGACGCCCGCGTCAGCACCGAGCTCGGCGACGTGGTCCAGCTGCGGGCCCCGCGCGTCGGCGGCGGCTACCGCCTGCTCGTGGAGCCGTGGCGGGTGATCGAGGCGCTCGAGGAGTTCGGCCCCACCTCGGTCGAGGTCTCGGACAAGACGACGCTGCTGCCGGTGGCCGGCTGGGCACGGCGCAACGGTGTGCGCTCGGTGCTCTTCTCGCACGAGCGCCTCGACGCCATGCTCGCGCTGCGCACCCGGCGTACGACGACCTCCGTCGTCTCGATCGGTGCGCTCAACCGCATCCTGGTGCGTCGCTTCGACGCGATCGTGGTGACGTCGCGCTACGCCTTGGGCGAGTTCGCGACCCCGGCCACCCGGGTCGGCACGCCGATCCACCGGGTGCCGCTGGGCGTGGACACCCGGACCTTCCACCCGGCCGGGCCGGCGCACGACCCGGACGTGCTGCGCCTCGTGCACCTCGGCCGGCTCTCGCGCGAGAAGAGCCCGCACCTCGCGGTCGCGACCGCGGTCGAGCTGCACCGGCGCGGCGTACCCCTCCGCATGGACGTGTACGGCGACGGCCCGCACCGCGGCGAGCTCGAGCAGCTCGCCGGGAGCGCTCCGGTCTTCTTCCACGGCCACGTCGCGAGCCGCGAGCACCTGGCGGCGCGCGTCGCCCGGGCCGACGTCGCCCTCTCGGTGTGCCCGGCCGAGACGTTCGGGCTCGCCGTGCTGGAGGCGCTGGCCTCCGGAACCCCGGTCGTCACGGCCGACGCCGGTGGCGCGCGCGAGCTGGTCGACGAGTCGAGCGGCGACTGGGCGGCGCCGAACGCGTCCGCCCTCGCCGACGCGGTGCTGCGGGTCGCGGACCGGCCGCGGGCGCTGACCCGCGCGGGCGCCCGGCTCCGGGCCGAGCGGTTCCCGTGGTCACGGACGGTCGAGGAGATGCTGGCGATTCACGCGGCCAGCGACGACCTCGACCGCCGGGCGTGCCCGGCCTGAGTCAACCGCAGCCGGATCGCGGTCATCACGACCAGGATCGCGACCACCAGGATCTCGGTGGGCGCACCGCGCAGGCTGGAGTCGAGCGGCGCCACGATCCCGAGCAGCAGGGCCGCGTCCCGGAGCGCCTCGTCGCCGGGTCGGCCCCAGCGGTACGACGCGAGGAACGGCAGCGCCCACAAGAGGTACCAGCCGTGCACGGCCGGGCTGAGCAGCACCACGGCGAGGGTGAGCAGCGCCATCGTGCGGACGACGTCGGACCGGTCGCCGGTGCGGCCGCGCAGGGCGATCCACACGGCGAAGCCCACGGCGACCAGGAGGCCGAGCGTCCGCACGACGCTCAGGGCGTGGTCCTCCACCGGACCGATCCCGGCGATCCGGCCGAACCGGCCGAGCTCGGCGCCGACCTGGGTGCTGATCGAGAGCGGGGTGCGGACGATGCCGGGGGTGTTGAGCGCATGGATCCACCCGATGCCGACGCCGATCAGCGCGCCCGTCCCCACCAGCACGCCGACCGCGACGGCGCCGACGGAGGTCAGCCGGCGCAGCCGCGGCATCGTCGCCGCCATCGCCGGGAGTGACACCAGGGCGACCCCGATGGCGACCACGCCGCCGGGCAGCTTCACGGCGGCCGCGGCGCCGGCGAGGGCGGCCCCGATCACCCACGGCCGGTCGAACGCGACGGCGACCGCCGCCGCCATCAGGCCGGCCATCACCAGGTCGTTGTGCACGCCGCCGATCCCGTGCACGACCGTGAGCGGGCAGGCCAGCACCAGGGCCGACGCACGCGCCACGTCCTGACCGGTGCGGGCCGCCAGCTTGGGCACCGCCCACGCGAGCAGCAGCAGCCCGAGCACGCCCAGCAGCCGGTAGCCGATCACCATCAGCCACGGGTTGTCGGAGACCCCGGCGACCATCGAGCCCCAGGCCAGCGGCACCGGTCCGTACGGCGTCGGCGTGTTCATCCAGAGCGGGTCGACGCCCTCGCGGATCTGGCCGTCGAAGATGCTCGGCGTCCAGATGTAGGGCGACAGCCCGATGTGCGTCAGCGCGCCCTGGGCGGCGTAGCTCCAGCCGTCCCGGCTGAACATCGGCGGCGCGAGCAGCAGCGGCACGCTCCAGGCGGCGGTCGCGCGGTGGACGAGGCGCAGGCGCAGCGGCGTCGGGACGCCGTGGTCCGGGTTGATCTCCGCGAGCAGGCGCAGCCACGCGGACCCGAGCATCGCCAGCCCGCCGACGACGACCACCAGGCCGATCATCCGGCCGGCCTGCGACTCGCGCAGCGTCTCGAGCAGCGGCGCGGTCGCGACCGGGCTCGACCACGGGAGCACCTGGGTGACCAGCCCGCCGAGCAGGACGAGAGTCGAGCCGAGGGCTCCCCGAAGGATCACGGAGCACACCGTAGGAAGGGCGCCGTCCCGGGACCTGACGTCCGGTTGAACGACTCGCCAAGACTGCGTGTCGACCTCCCCCGGGCGTACACCCGCTGCTCACCCGGCGTCCCACCGCGCGTGACCGCCCGGTCCGCTGACGCTGTTGCCGTAGGGGCATGGACCTCCGCTGGCGCCGTGTCCTCGGCTCGTTCGCGGCCGGAGTCGTCCTCGCCCTGGTCGGCGTCGTCGCCGCGGTGACGACGCTCAAGGCGCAGGCGAGGATCGCCCGCCGCGTGATCGGCAAGCCGCTCGGCGAGGAGGCGCTCGCCGCCGACCGCGTCTACAAGAAGAAGTACGGCGACCCGATCGACCTCGTGCTGCTCGGCGACTCCATCGCCGCAGGGCTCGGCGCCGACGACCCGCGCAACACCCTCGGTGGTGAGCTGGCCCGGCGGCTCACGAAGGCGACCCGGCGCGCGGTCCGCCTGCACACCGCCGCCGTCGTCGGTGCCGAGAGCTCCGACCTCGCCGACCAGCTCGCGTCCCTGCCGCCGGCGTACGTCCCGCACGTCGCGGTGATCGTGGTCGGCGGCAACGACATCACCCACCGGGTCCGCCTCGCCGAGTCGCGCCGGCACCTCGCCGACGCGGTCCGCACCCTGCGCGAGGAGGGCACCGGGGTCGTCGTCGGCACCTGCCCGGACCTCGGCGCGCTCCAGCCGCTGCCGCAGCCGCTGCGCTCCCTCGGGGCGCGGGCCTCGCGGCAGCTCGCCGCCGTCCAGCGCGACGCCACGACCGAGCTCGGCGGCCACGCCGTGTCGCTCGCGGACGTCGTCGGGCCCTTCTTCATCACCCAGCCCGACGAGATGTTCGCCCTGGACCGCTTCCACCCCTCCGGCGCGGGCTACCGCCGCACCGCCAAGGCGATGCTGCCCAGCGTGCTCGCCGCGCTCGGCTACTCGCGGGGGTACGCCGACGCCGTGCCCTTCGGGCACCACCCGCCGCTGGCGTCCCGAGAAGAGCCGGAGAAAAGCCGCAACCCGACGCAACCGACCTGCCGGCCCGGGCGTAGACCCCTCGCAACCGGATCCGTCGCGCGAAGCCTGAGGCACCTCAGTATTCGTCGAGCACGGCGTATCTGACCGCGATATCGGGACTCCTCCTGATGTCTGGGCAGCACCTCATCGGGGAGCGTGAACTGCCTCAGCACCCGTCAGCATCCACGAGAAGGCAGTCATGAACCCCCTCAGCGTCAACCCCGCGATCGTCCTCGACCACGCCCTGCGCACCGGCCCCGACGCCACCGTGCCGCGTCGCCGTCGTCCCCGGCGGACCGGCCGGGCCGTGCACGCAGCGCGGAGCGCCCGGGCGGCCCTGGAGCGCGCCGGACTCTGACGCGCTGGACAAATTCCAGGATTTGTCTCACGATGCGCCGGTGCACCGCGCGACGTACCGACCCGGCTCGGCCGCTACCTGGGCCAGCCCATGGCAGATGTACGCCGACCTGCGCGACCGCGACCCGGTCCACCACGTCGAGCGCTCCGACGGTCGTGACTACTACGTCCTGAGCCGGCACGCCGACGTGCTGGCCGCCGTGGTCGACACGACGACGTACTCCTCGGCCCAGGGCCTCACCGTCGAGTACGACGAGCTCGAGACCATCGGCCTCGCGGGCAACCCGCCCCTGGTGATGATGGACCCGCCCGACCACACGGCGTTCCGCAAGCTGGTCGCCCGCGGCTTCACGCCGCGTCAGGTCGCCACCCTCGAGCCGCAGGTGCGCGCGTTCGTCGTCGAGCGGGTCGAGCGGCTCCGCGCGGCCGGCGGGGGCGACGTCGTCGAGACGCTCTTCAAGCCGCTGCCGAGCATGGTGGTCGCGCACTACCTCGGGGTCCCCGAGGGTGAGCGGGACCGGTTCGACGCCTGGACGGACGCGATCGTCTCGGCGAGCTCGGTGGGGGCGATCGGGGCCGCCGCCGGCGCGGTCACCGAGATGATGGGCTACTTCGCCGAGCTCGTGGAGCGACGCCGCGCCGAGCCCGGTGACGACACCGTCTCCCACCTCGTGGCCGCCGGCGTGGCCGGCGATGGCACCCGTGACGACGCCGGGATCCTCTCGATCCTGAGCTACGTCTTCACCGTCGTGACCGGCGGCAACGACACGACCACCGGACTGCTCGGCGGCGCGGTCCAGCTCCTCGAGACCGACCGCGACCAGCGCCGGCTGCTGGTCGAGGACCCCGCGCTCGTGCCCGACGCGGTCGAGGAGCTGCTCCGGCTGACCTCGCCGGTCCAGTGCCTGGCCCGCACCGCCACCCGCGACGTCGAGGTCGGCAGCACCGTGATCCCGGCCGGGCGCCGGGTGCTGCTCCTGTACGGCGCCGCCAACCGCGACCCGCGCCGCTACGGTCCGGACGCCGACCTCCTCGACGTACGCCGGCGACCGGGCCAGCTGCTCACGTTCAGCCAGGGCAGCCACCACTGCCTCGGCGCCGCGGCCGCGCGGTTGCAGGCGCGGGTGGCGCTGGGCGAGCTGCTCGCGCGGTGCCCGGACTTCGAGGTGGACCTCGACGGCGTCGTGTGGGCGCCCGGCCCCTACGTACGCCGCCCGACGGAGGTCCCGCTCCGCGTCGTAGGGTGAACCGGACATGAAGATCGACCAGGCGGAGCGCATCCTCGACGCGGCCGCCGAGCTCTTCGCCGACCACGGCGTGAACGCGGTCGGCATGGGCGAGATCGCCCGCGCGGCAGGCTGCTCGCGGGCCACGGTCTACCGGTACTTCGAGGACCGGCACGCCCTCCACCTCGCCTTCGTCCGCCGCGAGGCGCGCCGGATCGGCATCCGGGTCTCGGTCGAGACCGCGCCGCTGCGCGACCCTGCCGACCGGCTGACCGCCGCCCTGCTCACGGCGGTGCGCCTGGTCCGGGAGGCACCGGCGCTGCTGGCCTGGTTCGGCTCGGCCGACGTCGGCACCACGGCGGCGCTCGCCCAGTCGGACGAGGTGATCGAGAGCCTCGGCTTCCGCGCGGTCGGCGACCACGACACCGCCCGCTGGATCGTGCGCGTGATCGTCTCGCTGCTCATCGTGCCGGGCCGAGACGACGACGAGGAGTGGGCGCTCGTGCAGCGCTTCGTCGTGCCCACCGTGCTCGGCAGGCGGTGATCCATCCGACGATCCCGCAGGGGATGCGGCAGGCTGCACCCATGCACTTCGTCGGAGTCGACCTCGCGTGGGGCGATCGCCAGCCCACCGGGCTCGCGGTCCTCGACGAGGATGCCCACCTGCTGCACGTCTCCGCCGTGCAGACCAACGCCGAGATCGAGGCGACGCTGGCGCCGTACGTCGAGGGGCCGTGCCTGGTCGCGATCGACGCCCCGCTGATCGTGGTCAACCCGACCGGGTCGCGACCGGCGGAGCAGCAGCTGAGCCGCGACTTCCGCCGGTTCGAGGCCGGCACGCACCCGTCCAACACGGGCAAGCCGGAGTTCAAGGACGGCACCCGCGGTGCCAGGGTCTGCAAGCTGCTGGGCCTCGACATGGACCCGCGGTCGGGTCGCAAGCGACGTGCGATCGAGGTCTACCCGCACCCTGCGACGGTGGTGCTGTTCGGGCTCGGCAAGACGCTGAAGTACAAGGCGAAGCCGGGCCGCAGCCTCGATCTCCTGCGCTCCGAGCTGCTCACCCTGATGGACCACGTCGAGCGGATCGTCGTCACCAACCGTGCCTGGTCCGACCTGCGTGCCCGGGTCGAGGCCGCGACCCGCAAGGTCGACCTGCGCCACGTCGAGGACCAGGTCGACGCCGTGGTCTGCGCGTACGTCGCGCTCTTCGCCGAGCGGTGGCCGGAGCGGACCACGACGTACGGCGACCTCGAACGCGGCTACATCGTCACGCCGACCCTGCCGGACGCGCACGCCACGGTGCGGGCCGCCGTCGACGAGTACGCCCGCCAGTACCCCGCCCGCGTCGAGGCCGCCCACGAGTACGTCGCGCTGGTGACCGAGATCCTCGACGAGGCCGGTATCAACTACCTGACCGTCACCGGCCGGGCGAAGTCCGTCGAGTCGTTCGCGGCCAAGGCCGGCCGCACCGACGACGGGCTGCCCGTCTACACCGACCCGCTCCGCGACATCACCGACCAGGTCGGCATCCGTGTCATCACCTACGTCCGCAGCGACGTCGCCGCCGTCGCCGAGGTGCTCGGGTCGCAGCTGACCGTGATCGACGACCGCGACCTCGGCCAGGAGACCGCCAGCGAGGGGCGGTTCGGCTACGCCAGCCGGCACCTCCAGGTGTCGCGCAACGGCGGGCCGACCGCGCAGGTGCAGGTGCGCACGGTGCTCCAGCACGCGTGGGCCGAGTTCGAGCACGACATCCGCTACAAGGGCACCGTGCCCGAGGAGCACGCCCGCGACTTCGACCGCCGCTTCACCCTCGCCGCCGGGCTCCTCGAGCTCGCCGACCAGGAGTTCACGACCATCCGCGACCGGCTGCGCGGCGGCTCGGTCGGCGAGCCCGAGATCGACGCCGAGGGGATCACGCCGCGCGAGCTGGCGGCGTACCTCGCCGGGCAGTACCCCGACGCCGAGTGGTCGCGCACCGACCACTACGCCTGGATCGCCGGCCTGCTGCCCGAGCTCGGGATCAGCACGCTGGCGGCGCTCGGCGAGGTGCTCGCCGACGTCGACGCGGAGCAGGTCACTGCCCGGATGGACTACCGGTACCCGCCCGGCGCCGTACGCCGTCTCGACGACGCCATCCTCGCCGCCTTCGGCGACACCTACGTCGACCTGCCGGGCAACGCCCACCGACAGCCCCTGCTCCGGGCGCGGCTGGAGCGGATGCGGGGATGAGCGAGCAGGCAGCACCCGGGGGCGGTCGGCTCCCCGTCTCCGCCTACGTGTTCGCGTGGCTCTGCCTCGCGGCGCAGCTCCCGGGCCTCGCCACGCGCGGGCTGAGCGACAGTGACGGGGTCTGGGTGGTGCTGTCGATGGTGCTGAGCGCGCTGATCGTCGGCTGGTTCGCCGCCGGCGTCCTGCGCGGTCGCACCGTCCGGCTCGTCCTCGTCTGGATACTCCTCGGCCTCGGCGCACTCTTCACCGCGATCGGGATCGTCGCCGACCTCGAGCACGTCGGCGGCTGGGACCTGCTCCTGCTGCTCGTCACGATCGGGCAGGTCGGCGCGCTGGTGGCGTTCTGCTCCACGGACTACTTCCGCTGGCAGCGGTCGCAACCGGCGGACGCCGGACCCGAGATAAGCACGCTCGTGGCCATCGCCGTGGTGGTCGGTCTCCTCGGCGGGATGACCGCGGCGGCCGACGGCACCGGCACGCCGACGCAGTTGCGCGTGGGGCTCTGACCTCAGGGCCGGTACGGCGGCGCGACGCCCCAGCCCCACCGCGGGACGGGGGCGTGCTCGACCACGTCGGCGCCGGGCTGCGAGTTCTCTTGGGCGAGCCGGGTGCCCCACTCCAGGTAGCCCACGAGGGCGGCCCGGAACTCCGGGTCGGCCGGCAGCCCGGCGTCGTCGGCTGCGAGGCTCATCGTCGAGGCGAACCGGTGCCGCTGCTCGGCGGTGATCCCGAGGTTGCGGTGGTGGGCCAGCATCCGCTCGTAGCCGCCCAGCTCGTCGGTGTACGTCGTCGGCCCGCCGAACACCTCGGACCACCACGCGGCCACGTGGGCGCGGTGCTCCTCGGAGACGCCGCCGGGGAAGAACGGGCTGAGCAGCGCGTCTGCCTCGACCCGGTCGTAGAAGCAGTCGATCAGCCGGCGCAGGGCCTCCCCGCCGCCGGCCCACTCGAAGAGGGTGGGGTCGTCGCTCACGCCTCGACGCTACCGTCGGAGGCATGACTCCAGCCGACCTCCTCATCGACTTCTTCGAGCGGATCCGCGAGAACGGCGTGGCCGCCGTCGACGGGCTCACCGACGAGCAGCTCGCCCACCGGGTTGCCCCCGACGCCAACTCGATCGCCTGGCTGATCTGGCACACGGCCCGGGTGCAGGACGCGCAGATCGCGCACGCCGCCGGCACCGAGGAGGTGTGGTTCACCCAGGGCTGGGTGGACCGGTTCGGGCTCGACATCGACCCCAGCGACCACGGCTACGGCCACAGCAGCGAGCAGGTCGGCAAGGTGCGGGCACCGGCCGACCTGCTGGCCGACTACCTGCAGGCCACGCACGAGGCGACGGTCGCCTACCTGCGCACCGTCACCGACGCCGACCTCGACGAGATCATCGACCGGCACTGGGACCCGCCCGTCACGCGGGGTGTCCGGCTGGTCAGCATCGCCGACGACGACGCCCAGCACGTCGGCCAGGCTGCGTACCTCCGCGGGCTGCTCTGACGCCTGTCCGCTGCGGGTCCGCACTCTCGGTGGTTGAGGAAGGTGCGCTAGCGAGCCGAGCAGGGCCGATGTGCGCGGCTTGCGGGTCCGCACGGGTTGGTCGCCGACAGGCTGGCTACGCCGGGTACGACGGGCTTCGGGTGACGGCTGCTTCCCGGCCGGCGGGTCCGCCCGAAAATAGTTCGAACCGAGCTTCGAGATTACTCGAACATATCTTCGAATCGTGGTAAGATCGAGCATGGCTCGACGCACCCTCACCCAGGACCCGCAGCTGCGGGATCTGTTGGCGCGTGCGTCCGAGCAGACGATGGTCGCGCGGATGGCCGAGGCCGCCCGGTTCGAGCTCGCTGCCGCGTGGGCCGAGGCGCACCCGGCGCCGGTCGAGGACGCGGTGGTCGACGAGCTCGGCGACCTGATCATGTTCGGTGACCAGCCGATCACCCTGGCCGGCGAGGGCGCACCCGGGATGTCGGAGTTCGCGGTCGCGGAGTTCGCCGCCGCAGTGGGCATGACTGCCTACCAGGGCCGCAACTTCCTCGGTGCCGCCCTCGAGGCCAAGTACCGGCTCCCGCAGATCTGGGCCAAGACCATGGCCGGGCAGGTCCCGGTGTGGAAGGTCCGCCGGGTCACCGACCGCACCCACCGCCTCAACCCGACCGCCGCCGCCCACGTGGACCGGCAGCTGGCCCCGGTGCTGGCGTCGTGCTCGTGGGCGAAGGTCGAGTCGGAGGTCGAGACCGCCGCCGCCGTGGCCGACCCCGAGCACGCCGAAGGCGAACGCCTCGACTGCTCCGCCCAGGCACACCTCGACATCGCGTTGACCGACGNAGGTCGAGACCGCCGCCGCCGTGGCCGACCCCGAGCACGCCGAAGGCGAACGCCTCGACTGCTCCGCCCAGGCACACCTCGACATCGCGTTGACCGACACCCGCCTCAACCGGGGCCTCGTGCCCGTCACCGGGCTGCTGGAGTACACCGACGCCCTCGCCCTCGAGGCACAGATCAAGGCCGGCGCCCACGCCCTCCTGACCGAGCACCCCGAGCTGGACCTCGACACCCGGCGTGCCATGGCCGCCGGACAGCTCGGCGGCGATACTGCTGCGCCGCGCGAGGTCGTCATCTACGCCCACCACCAGCCGACCGAGGCCCACGGCATCGTCGGCGTCGAGGGCGGCCACGTCCCGTACGCCACCATCGACCAACTGGTCGAGTGGTGCACCACCCGGGGCACCCGGGTGTCGATCCGGCCCGTCCTCGACCTGTCCGAAGAGATCACCACCGACGCCTACGCGCCCACGCAGCGGCAGCGGGAGCAGGCGATCCTGCTGACCCCGACCTGTGTGTTCCCGCACTGCAGCAAGGACGCCCGGGGCTGCGACCTCGACCACATCACCCCCTACGCGAGCGGCGGGAAGACCACGTCGTGGAACCTCGCCCCGTTGTGCCGCACCACCGCGTCAAGACCTTCAGCACCTGGACCTACCACCGCACCAGCCGCACCAGCTTCATCTGGACCAGCCCCAAGGGCCGGGTCCACCCCGTCGACCTCACCGACGTCACCACCGAACACCGACGACGAACCCACTGACCCCGCACCCCGCCGGCACCGTCGGCGGGGCCATTGCCATGCATGCCGATGAGCGGTCGGGCGCAGTCAGGCCGGAGCCCCGCCGGCGAACCAGTCCACGAGCTCACCGGCGAACGCTTCGGGTTGTGAGTAGTTGGCGTCCAGGCCGAAGTGACCCTCAAGTTCGGCGCGGAGGAACAACGCGATCTCCGCTGGGTCCGAGCCGCCCGCGAGTCGTTCGAGGAGAGGGGCGTAGAGACAGGAGTACTCGTCGTCCGGCCCGCCTAAGTCAGGGCGCACACCGATCGGGTCCCACTCGTTCAACATGCGCTGGAGCCCTCGCACGTCATGGGCGGCTGCCAGGTGATCCAAGATGCGCTGAACCGTTGGACCGTGAACGCTGTCGGTCGCCTCAAGGTCCATCGTCTGCGCCGCTGCCGACAAGCCTCGCCACACGTCACCGGGGGCGCGTTGTGCGTGGGCCACATCAACCAACGCATCGAGGGCGAGTCCGAGTTCGTTGTGATCGAGGAAGTCCTCGTAGAGACCGAGCTCATCGTCATCGCGGTTGGTGAGCTGGCCGCGAGCCGTTGCGAGTTGCTCTCGCACTACGGCCCAGGTCTCCGGAATCTGCTCCGCCACGGTGACATCTTCTACGAACCGAGCCGGTTCGGCCCTCGACACAGCGACCGCTCATGCCGGCGACGGTGCGCGGTGATGCCAATGAGCGCGCACGACCGCACGACCGCGCGACGGACCGTGCTCAGAGGCGAGGCGTCCGGATCTGCGCAAACAGGGCGCGGCAACCGATCCAGCCGGTTCTTCCCCGACCCGGGCCCCAACGGTCGACCCGAGCGGACCCGCAACCCGACCGGCTACTGGAAATCGCCTCCGCAGCCACCGACCACGGTGACCACGTTTCCCGGTAGTCGCGTCACAGCGGCGACCACGACGGACCGTGTCGCTGCGCTCACCCTCGCCGGTCGACCCCAGCCGACGCCGACGGCACGACGCAGCCCGCCGTCACGGGCGCGCCCTCACAGCACGGCCGGATGTAGCCGCACCGGTCGCACCGGGAGTGGGAGGTCTCCCACCGCATCGTCGCGCCGCAGCCGTCGCACTCCATCCCGTCCATGGACGGGATCCTGCCACCGGCGACCTACGCGGAGGCGGAGGCGCGCGTCGCCTGCTCGAGCAGCTCGCGCAGGCCGGCGGCGTCGACCTCGGGGCCGTACGCCGGCTGGTCGCGGTCGAAGCGCCAGCCCTCCGCGAGTGGGCCGGCGTCGACGACGTCGTACCCGATCTCGTCGGTCAGCGCGGCGACCGTCGCCTTCGCGCCCTCGTCGTCGCCGGCAAGGGGGAGTGCGCGGCGGCCGTCGGTGCCGGCCGGCTTGCCCTGGGTCAGGAGGTGCGTCGACTGGATGGCGTTGAAGAGCTTCACGACGTACGACGTCGGCAGGTGCGACTGGAGCACCTCGCTGGGCGTCGTGCGGCCCTCGTCGATGTCGACGGCGTGGCCGTCGCGCTCCCAGTAGTAGTTGTTGGTGTCGATGACGACCTTGCCCGCGAGCGGCTCGACCGGCACGGAGCCGACGGCCAGGAACGGGATCGAGACGACGACCAGCTCACCGGCCTCGGCGGCCTCCGCGGCGGTCGCGGCGCGCGCGGTGCCGCCGATCTCCTCGACCAGGTCGGCGAGCGTCTCCGGCCCGCGCGAGTTGCTGATGACGACGTCGTGACCCTGCGCCGCGAACAGCTTCGCGAGGGTGCCGCCGATGTTGCCGCTGCCGATGATGCCGATGGTGGTCATGCAGGGTTCAACCACAGCGGAGATCGCCGTGTTCCGCGACCTACCAGGGAGTGGGCTCGAAGTCCTTGAGGAAGTGTCCGTAGAGGTCCTCGCCGGCCTCGCCGCGGACGATCGGGTCGTAGACCCGCGCGGCGCCGTCGACCAGGTCGAGGGGTGCGTGCCAGCCCTCGCCGGCGATCCGCAGCTTCTCCTGGTGCGGCCGCTCGTCGGTGATCCAGCCGGTGTCGACGGCGTTCATCAGGATCTGGTCGGACTCGAACATCTCGCCGGCGCTGGTCCGCGTCAGCATGTTGAGCGACGCCTTGGCCATGTTGGTGTGCGGGTGCCCCGCGCCCTTGTAGCGCCGGCCGCCGAACTGACCCTCCATCGCCGACACGTTGACGACGTACGTACGCCGCGCCGTCGACGCGCGCAGCGACGCGCGCAGCCGTGAGATCAGCAGGAACGGCGCGGTCGCGTTGCAGAGCTGCACCTCCAGCAGCTCCAGCGGGTCGACCTCGTCGACGGTCTGCGTCCAGGAGTTCGTCGTCTGCAGGTCCGGCAGCAGGCCACCTGCGTCGACGGCGGTGCCGGCGAGATGGGCCTCGAGCGACGCGTTCCCGGCCTTCAGTGCGAGGGCCGTGATCGAGGCCGGGGTGTGCGCGGGCGTCTCGTGGTGGGCGACCGCGTGCTGCTGCAGCGTCCCGGCGATCGCGGCCGGGTGGGCGTCGCTGATCCGGTCGAAGCTGACGATCTCGGGCAGCGCTGCGCCGGTCGGCAGCGGCATCAGCTCGGCCTCGACGAGCGGTGCGTACGACCCCGGCGTCCGGCGCACCGTCTGGCAGGCGTTGTTGATCAGGATGTCGAGCGGACCGTCGGCGGCGACCTCGTCGGCGAGCGAGATCACCTGGGTCGGGTCGCGCAGGTCGATGCCCACGATCTTCAGCCGGTCGATCCAGTCGGCGCTGTCCTCGAGCGCCGAGAAGCGGCGTACGGCGTCGTGCGGGAAGCGCGTGGTGATGGTCGTGTGGGCGCCGTCGCGGAGCAGTCGCAGCGCGATGTACATGCCGATCTTGGCGCGGCCGCCGGTGAGCAGCGCGCGGCGCCCGGTGAGGTCGGTGCCCTGGCCGCGCTTGGCGTGCGACATGGCCGCGCAGCTGGGGCAGAGGTAGTGGTAGAACGCGTCGACGAGCGTGTAGTCGTTCTTGCAGATGTAGCAGCCGCGCGGGTTGATCAGCTCGCCCGCGAACGCGCCGGGCGCGGTCGAGACCAGCGGGATGCCGAGCGTCTCGTCGTCGATCCGCATGGGCGAGCCGGTCGCCGTCGCCTCGGTGACCGCGCGGTCGTGGGCCAGCTCGGCCTGCCGCTTGCGGGTGCGCCGCTCGGCCTTGAGCGCCTTGTACATGTGCGAGGCCGCGTGCTTGACGGTCCGGATGTCCGGGTGGTCCTCGGGGAGCCGGTGCAGCTCGTTGAGCACCTTCACCGCGATGGCGAGCTCGTCGGGGTCGATGCCCTGGAGGAGCGTGGGGTCTGCCGGCTCGTTCTGCTGCTGCACCGGAGGATTCTAGGTCCGCCGGGTCCGTCCGGCCGCTTCGGCGATCACCTGCCCGCCGCCATCACCCAGATGGGCGGTGACACAGGACAGGTCGTCTGCCGAGGGTGGGTACCTCACGCCACCAGGGAGGCACCCCCATGCGCAGGACCCGCACCGTCGCCGCGACCGCGGCGCTCGCACTCGCCGCCACCACGGCCGTACTCATCCCGGCCGCCGACGCGGCCGCGCCCAAGCCGAAGGTGCTCGCCAAGCACCTCGTCAGCCCGCTGACAGCGGCGATCGACGACGACGGCACGGCGTACGTCACCCAGAACTTCGCCGGGCAGCTCGTGAAGGTGCGGCCCGGGAAGAAGCCGAAGGTCGTCTACGCGGGCAAGAACGGCAACGAGGTCGGCGGCGTCTCGGTCTTCCACGGCAAGCTCGTCTTCACCGAGACCGCCAGCGACGACAACGGGCCGATCAAGTCCTGGGTCAAGTGGATCACGCCGAAGGGCAAGGTGCGCACGCTCGCCAACGTCCGCGCCTACGAGAACAAGAAGAACCCCGACAAGTCGGTCGCGTACGGCGTCCGCGGCATCTCCGACGAGTGCGCCGCCCAGTGGCCGACCGAGCAGTTCGGGCCGCCGACGTACACCGGGGTCCCCGACTCGCACCCCTACGCCACGCTGCAGACCGACGAGGGCACGGTGTTCGTGGCCGACGCCGGCATGAACGCCGTCCTCGCGATCTCGCCGCGCGGTCGGATCCGCACGCTGGCCGTGCTGCCGGCGGTGCCGGTCGAGATCACCGCCGAGCTCGCGGGCGGGATGGGGCTGCCGGACTGCGTCGTCGGCGAGACCTACTACGGCGAGCCCGTGCCGACCGACGTCGCGCTCGGCGGCGACGGCAGGCTCTACGTGACCACGGAGGGCGGTGGGCTCGGTGAGCAGATGCCGCTCGGCTCCGTCTACTCGGTCACGCTCCGCACCGGCAAGGTCGCCAAGGTCGCCGGCGGGCTGTTCGCACCGGTCGGGATCGCCATCGCCCCGAGCGGCACCATGTTCGTGTCCGAGCTCTTCGGCGGCAGGATCGTGAGGATCAAGCGGGGCTCCGCCAAGGTCCGCACGTTCGCGAAGGTGAACATGCCCGCCGCGGTGGAGTGGACCTCCCGTGGTCTCTACGCCACGACCGACGTGCTGGTGGGACCGTCCGAGGAGAGCCCGAGCACGCCGCCGGGCGGCAAGCTGGTCAGGTTCCGCTGACCAGGCCGGGGCGGGTGATCCGGTAGCGGACGAACGACGGCACCGCGACCGCCGCGAGGATCGTGCCGATCACGACCAGGACCCCGCCCCCGGCCGCGGCCGCCGCCGTACCGACCATCGCGGCGCTGGCGCCGTGCACGACGTCGGCGATCCGCGGACCGCCCGCGACCACGACGATGAAGATGCCCTGCAGTCGCCCGCGCACCGAGTCGTCGGCCGCGCTCTGGAGCATGCTGGTGCGGAACGCCGCCGACGCCATGTCGGCGGCGCCGCCGATGACCAGCATCAGCAGGGCGACGGTGAGCGCGGCGGTCTGCCAGTGCCCGGCGAGAGCGACCGCGAGCCCGAAGCCGACCATCGCGAAGCCCCAGACCAGGATGCAGATGATCACCGCCCGGCCCTGGGCGTCGACGCGCGAGACCCAGCCCGAGAAGACCCCGCCGATCACCGCGCCCGCCGGGATCGCGGCGAAGAGCAGCGCGAAGACCAGGCCGCCCTCGTCCGGGCCGCCGAACGAGACGTGCGCGATCTCCGGGAAGAGCGCGCGCGGCATGCCGAAGACCATCGCGATCAGGTCGACGACGAAGGACATCATCAGCACGGGGTGGCCGCGCAGGTAGGTGAAGCCCTCGATCACCGAGCGCAGCCCCGGGGTGCCCTTCGCGGCGTCCTCGACCGGCAGCCGCGGCAGTCGTACGACGGCGCTCAGCGTCGCGAAGAGCGTGATCGTGTCGATCAGGTAGAGCCACTGGAAGCCAAGCACCGGGATCAGCACGCCCGCCACCAGCGGGCCGCCGATCGCGCCCGCCTGGAAGATCGTCATGTTCAGCGAGTTGGCGGCCGGCAGCAGCTCGGGCGTCAGGAGCTTGGGCAGGATGGCGCTGCGGGTCGGCTGGTTGACCGCGAAGAACGCCTGCTGCACCGAGAAGAGGCAGAGCAGCAGCCACACGTTCGCGTTGCCGGCGACGGCCTGGAGCCAGAACAGCGCGCTGGTGCCGATCAGGCCGCTGGTCGTGATGATCAGCATCGTGCGCCGGTCGAAGACATCGGCCAGCGCGCCGCCCCACAGACCGAAGACCACGAGCGGCACCAGGCCGAACAGCCCCGTGAGGCCGACGTACGCCGAGGAGCCGGTGTCGGCGTAGATCTGGGCCGGCACCGCGACGACCGTCAGCTGGGCGCCGACGACCGTGATGATGTTGGCGAGCCAGAGCCGGCGGAAGTGCTCGTTGCTCAGCGGTCGGGTGTCGGCCACCAAGCCCCGGAGTCTGCGCACGATCCCCGAACCTAGCCCCGCTGCCGGATGTTCCCGGCAGCGGTAGCGTCGGGACATGACGAAGCCCACGGTCGAGTCGGTCTGGGACTACCCCCGGCCACCGCGGGTCGAGCCGAGCACCGAGCTGGTCGAGGTCGAGCTCGGCGGCCGCGTCGTCGCCAGCACGCGTACGTCGTGGCGGGTCCTCGAGACCAGCCACCCGCCGACGTACTACCTGCCGCGGGCGGCGTTCGCGCCGGGCGCGCTGCGGCCCGCCACCGGCCGGTCGTGGTGCGAGTGGAAGGGCCAGGCCGGCTACTTCGACCTGGTCGCGGACGACGTGGTGGCGTCGCGCGCGGCCTGGACCTACGAGCTCCCGTCACCCGGCTTCGAGGTGCTCGCCGGCGCCGTTGCGGTGATGCCGGGCCTGGTCGATCGGTGCACCGTCGACGGCGAGGTCGTCCAGCCGCAGGCCGGCGGCTTCTACGGTGGGTGGATCACGAGTCGCGTCGTCGGGCCGTTCAAGGGCGGCCCCGGCACCACCGGCTGGTGAGCGATGACTCTGGCAACGGCAGGAGGTCGGTACTGACATGACTGAGCAGAAGGTGCAGGGCCCGGCGTCGTACTTCCCGTCGATCGAGAAGAAGTACGGCCGTCCGATCGAGGAGTGGCAGGCGGTCGTGCGGTCCGCGCCGGGGTACGGCGCCGGCGCGAAGCACATGGACCTCGTGGCGGTGCTCAAGGACGAGCACGGCATGGGGCACGGCCACGCCAACGCCGTGGTCGCCTACACGCTGGCGCAGGACAAGACGTGAGGCTTCGGCTCGAGCTCGAGGCGACCGGTGGGAACACCGCGGGCTTCCGGATCCCCGACGAGGTCGTCGAGCAGCTCGGCGCCGGTCGGCGGCCCCCGGTCGTCGCCTCCGTCGGCGAGCACACGTGGCGCTCGTCGATCGCCCGGATGGGCGACGCCTTCTGGCTCGGGGTGAGCAAGGAGAACCGCGACCTGGCCGGCGTCGAGGCGGGGCAGGTGCTCGACCTCGAGGTCACCGTCGACGACGCCCCGCGCACCGTCGAGCCGCCGGCCGAGCTCGCCGCCGCCCTGGAGTCCGACCCGACCCTCGCCGCCGCCTGGGCGAGGCTCGCGCCCAGTCACCAGAAGGAGTGGGCGCGTTCCATCGAGGACGCCAAGAAGCCCGAGACCCGGGCGGCTCGTGTCGGGAAGGCGATCACCGCGCTGCGCGGCTGATCGACGTACCGAACCCGAGTGAGGAGTCCTGGCGCGAGGTGTGGCAGATTCCGGCTCGGGTATCTGGAATGCTGAGGAGCAGGACCGCCGAAGGAGTCGCATGAAGCGAGCCACCGCCGCAGACGTCGCGCGAGCGGCCGGCGTCTCGCGGACCACGGTGAGCTACGTCCTGAACGACACCCCTCATCAGCAGATCCCGGATGCCACCCGTCGCCGGGTGCTCGAGGCCGCGGAGCGGCTGAGCTACAACCCGTCGGCGGCGGCCCGCGCCCTGGTCCGCGGCCGCAGCGACGTCATCCTGTTCGTCTTCCCGGCGGAGGTGACGCTCGAGGACTGGGGACGCCGGGTGCTCAGCCAGCTGTCCCGACGCTTCGCGCAGGAGGGATTCACGCTCCTCGCCCACACCGGTCGCTTCGGCCGCGAGCGCATCGACGACGTCTGGCGCACGATCGTGCCCGCGGCGGTCCTGTGCATCTCGATCGAGCCGGAGCAGGTCCAGGCCATGCGCGCCGCCGGGGTTCCGCTCGTGCTGCCGCTGTACGGCGGCGGCGACGACCTCCAGGCACTGGCGATGGACAGCGAGCGGGCGGTCGTCGCCCTGCAGCTGCAGACCCTGCTGGACGCCGGTCACCAGCGCATCGCGTCCGCCTCCCTCGACTCCAGGCACCGGCTGGCCACGGCGGCGCGGCAGCTGCTGGTGCCCGAGGTAGCGGCCTCGCTCGGCATCGAGGAGCCGCCGCAGTACGTGTTCCCCGACGACCCGGGGGCCGCGGCGAGCCAGCTGCGCGACCTGGTGTCCTCCGGCTACACCGGCGTCTGCGCGGTCAACGACCACGTCGCCGGGATCGTGCTCGCCGGTGCGCGGGCGGCCGGGCTCGCGGTGCCCGACCAGGTCGCCGTCATCGGGTCCGGTGACCAGGAGCTGTCCGCGCTGACGCAGCCCGCCCTGACGACGGTCGTCAGCGACGCGGAACGGCTGGCGGAGGCACTGGTCGAGATCGTCACCCGGCGGATCAACCAGCTCCCGCCACCCGGGGAGCTGCCTGCCCCCGGGGTCTCGCTGATCCGGCGCGGCTCGGTCTGACCCGGGCCTCTACGACGCGACCGGGTCGAGCTCCTCGGCGTCCTCCGCGTCCTTCGCGACGTCCCCGGTCACCCGGTGCCGGCGGCGCCGGACCACCAGGACGGTCGCGATCAACGCGATCGCTGCGGCCAGCGCGATCAGCGAGAGCCAGGGGACCCGCCACACGCTCTTCTCCATCGTCACGGCCTCGGCGCCGTCGGCGGTGACGGTCACCTCGACGCGCACGCGACCGATCAGGCTGCCCCAGCGCAGGCCGTGGACGCTGTCCTCGACGGCGATCCGTGGACTGCCCGGCAACAGCTCGGCGAACTCGTGCTCGGGCAAGCCGATCGTCCTGGTGCGCGTGGTGACCTTGCCGCCGGACGTCGGGGAGAGTCGTACGTTCCCCGCGTTGCCGACCCGGTAGGTCACGATCGCCGTGCTGGACCCGAGGAACCGGGAGAGGAGACCGCCGCGCAGGTGGAGCTCGAGGTCGGTCAGCGACAGCTCGGGGCGACGTACACCGGCGACGTTCGCGTACAGCCGCACGCCCACTCCGGCGCGTACGCCGACGTCCACGCCGGAGACCTTCTGGCCGTGTCGCACCCGGGTCTCCCGCGCGACGACACCGCCGGCCGTGTCGCCGGGGGTCACTGTCGCGGGCACCCGCACGACGATCGGGATCGTGACCGCCCGTCCGGACGCCACGGTGACCTTCGTGATGGGCAACGTGATCCAGGTGCCGACGCCCCGGGTCCTCTGGTGGAACGCCGTGAACGCGAAGCCCCCGTCGGCGGCGATGTTGTAGGCGTCGGCGGCGTAGAGCTGCACGCTGACGGCCCGTCGGGACGAGTTCGTCAGGGTGACCGAGTCGCAGATCACCGTCCCGGCGGTGACGTTGTACTGGAGCCAGTCACGCTGCTGGGTGGTGCTGGGCCCCGGCTGGAGCAGCCAGCCGAACTGCGTCGTACCGCCCGTGGCACGGGTGGACGTGAGCTTCGGCCTGGGGCACGTCGGCGTCGGCGCGGTCGCCGTGGCCGCCGCGCTCGTCGGAGCGGTCTCCGCAGCGGTCGCGGACTCGGACGGTCCGCTGCGGGAGAGCGACGACATGCCCGAGATCAGCACCAGGCCGATCGCCAGCACCGCGACCCGTGTGGACGACCTTCTCGTGACCCCGACCATGTCCATCCCCCTCTGCGTGTCCTTAGGTCCGTCCCTGCACCGTCTTGAGCGGAGTGCCCGGCGGGACGGCATGATCGCCGTCCCGCCGGGTGGTGCTTGTCCTGCGCTCGTCCCGAGGTCAGCCCAGGACGAGGTCGAGCGTGGCGCTGTAGACGCCGTTGTTGACGTACGACGGCACGATCAGGCTGAGCGCGGCGTCTGCCTGCCAGGTGCCGCCACCACCGCCGAGGCCGGCGATGGCGAGCGTCCTTGCCGTCGACTTCGACAGCGCTGCCGGCGCTCCTGCGGCCACGTCACCGACCAGACCGTCGGTCGGGTCGGCCAGGGACACCCCGGGAGTCCACGACAGGTTGCTCGCCGGGATCCGGTTGTGCGAGTTGGGCTCGACGCCCGTCGCGTGGGTGTTGCCGTTCTCGTTGCCCGGGGTGGCGTTGATGAAGTCACCCGCGAGCTGACCGGTGAGGGTCCACCCGGGGTTGGTGCCACGGGTGTCGGTGACGGTGACCGTGTTCAGGTTGCCCGACCTGGTCTGCTGGTGGCCGTTCAGGACGGTGTTGCCCATGCTGACCGTCGAGGCGCTCTGAGCGTCACCCAGACCGCTGCCCGGCGACACCTGGGTGGTGATCGTCTGGTGCAGCGTCGGGATTGACGAGATGTTCAGCGCCGCGGTCGCCGTCAGGCCGGAGCCGGTCTGGGTGACGACCACGTCGTTCGAGCCGAGCGCGTCGGTCGCGGTGTGCACCGTGATCGAGCCGGTGAGGTGGCCGGCGGCGTTGACCGTGGCCGTGCCGGTGGACGTGCCGTTGGTCAGGGCGAGCGTGGCAGCGCCGCCCGGCGCCCAGTTGTCACCCACGATGCTGACCACGGTGCCGTCCTGCGCGGTGGCCGGGGTGGCGGTCGCGGTCGGCCCGGCGACGGTGAAGGTCGCGGTTGCCGCCAGGGCCTGGGTCCCACCGAGTGCTGCCGGTGCGTTGCCGTTGTAGGGCGTGCCGTTCGGCTGCACCAGCGTGAGCGTGTGCGGACCAGCCGCGAGGTTGTTTGGCAGGGTCACGGTGCCGCTGGGGACACCACCCGGCGCGAGAGCACCGGTGGTGGCGTTGAGGGTCGCCGGCGAGGTCGAGACAGCGCTCGAGTTGAGAGGCGTCGTTCCGTCGAGCAGGACGGTAGGAGCCGTGGAACCGGTGATCGGCATGCCCCAGAAGTGCGAGCCGCCGAGGGTCACCGTGCCGCCGGCCTGCGAGTTCGTCGCCGTCAGCGTGGGTGCCTGGCTCGGGCTCTGGTTGCCGAACTGGATCTGGACGACCGAGTACTGCTCCTGGGTGGCAGCGTTCGCCACTGCGGCGACGGCCGCCAGACCGGCGTCCGCGACGCTCTGGTTGATCTGGCCACCGGACACGCCGAAGCTGGCGAACGGCGCAGCGAGGGAGTAGTTCGCGAGGGTGAAGTTCGCACCTGCGCCGCCCGTGAACGAGCCGAGGACCGCGCCGGGGATGTTGGCGAAGGCCTGCGCTTGGGCAGGCGGCACCAGGCCGGCCGCGCCGCTCGCCTGGGCGATGGCCGAGAACGGGGTGGTGGTCGCCGGGGTGAAGGTGAGGACGTCGCCCACGGCGGCGTTCTTGATGAAGTACGTGCCCTGGCCGTCGATGGGGATGACGACGCTCGCGGGGTTGTTGCTCGCGACCGTCACGTTGATCCCTTGGAGTGCGTCCGCCGGCGACGTCGCGGCCACCATGACCGCCGGTGTCGTCAGGGATACGGCGGCGATGGCCGCCAGCGTCCTTCTCTGTGGAAGATGCATGGGAAGTGTTGCCTCTCTTGGAAGTTGATCGTGCTGGAGAGCGACCGCATGCGATGCGGGGGGTACACGCGGCCTCCTCGGTCCGGGGCCTCACCTCCTGGGAGCACGCCTTGCGTGGTTGCCGGGCCGCGCCCCGCCGTCCACGCACACGCATCACTGAGGCGTGTCAGTGACGCGCGTCACTCTGGCGTTGTGCCCGAAGCCCGGACAAACCCGAAATCGGGTATCCGTCCACGTCCACGGCCCGGCCATGGGCGGCGCTCCCGACGGCCGGAGGGCAGGCGAGAGGGCCCGTTCGTCGGGGGGTAGCGAACGGGCCCTCTCGGGTCTGCGGTGTCAGCGCTTCTTCGGCGCCGTCACCTTCTTGGTCGGGGCGGACGTCGCCGTCGCGGAGCGGTAGCCGGTCTTGCCGACCGAGACCCGACAGCTCAGCCGGTGCCGTGCATCGGCCTTCACGACCTTGTACCTCGCCTTGGCGGCCTTCTTGATCGCCTTGCCGTCCCTCAGCCACTGGAAGGTGGTCGTCGTGGGCGCCGGGGACCAGGACCCGGGCTTGCAGGTCAGTGTCTTCCCGACCTTCGCCGTCCCGACCACCTTCGGCTTCGCGGTGCTCGTGAGGACGAGTGGTGCCGAGGTGTCCAGCGTGGTAGATCCGAGCGACGGGAAGGGAGCGCCCACCGCCGCGCACGAGCCGCCCGTCGGCTGGATCGTGCCGGCGGGGCCCATGTCCGCGGTGCCCCAGCCGAGGGTGAGGTTGAGTGATCCCTGCACCGAGAGCGCCAGGCCGCTGGCCGCCTGGTTCGACGAGAGCGAGACGGCCACGGTGTCACCGCTCGCGCCCGCGACAGTGGCACCGCTGAAGGTCACGCCGGTGAAGGTGAAGCTGATCGGATCGGCGGTCTTGGTGCCCGCGTCGTAGTTCGTGATCGGCACGCTGGGCTTCGCGCCGAGGTTGGGGGTGGTCAACGTGCCGGTGGTGTGGGTCGCGTCCAGCGCGAACCTGCCGCCGGCGAACCCGACGGCGTTCGAGCCGGCCATGGCCACGAAGCCGCCGACCACCGTGCCCGGGACGGTGACCGTGAGATCACCGGTCACGGCGTAGGCCCCGCCCGAAGCCGGGGCTGTCGACGGGGGCGTCGCCACGACGCTCAGGTCGAACGGTGCGTCCGGGGTGCCGGCCGGCGTCCCCGGAGGGTTCGTGCAGGTGATCGACCCGCTGGAGGTGCCGGCCGAGGCCGGAGTGGCGGAGAGCGCGAGCAGCGCGGGGGTCGTGACGGACAGGGCGGCGAGCACCGCCGCCGTCCTCGTGAGTCGACGATGCATGGGGGTGGCCTCTCTGACGACGTCAGGTACGCGCGTCACTGAGTCGGATCAGTGACGCGTGTCACTGTGCTGGCCGCGCGTGCGGCCGGACAAACCCGAAGTTGGGTATGGCGGCGTCGCCCGCGGGGCGTCGCTCACGTCCGGCTCTACTCGATGCCGGCGGTCCGGTCGAGGTGCTGGAGCAGGTCGTGCGCGGCGAGCTCCACCTTCTTGTGCCGCCACTCGGCGGCTCGGTAGACGCACGCGATCAGCCCGGAGCGGTGCACGCGGCGCAGGTCACCGTAGACGAACGCGTGCCGGGCCTTGGTCTCGTCGTTCGCACCCTCGGTGAGGCCGAGGTGCCAGGCGGCGTACTCGTCCCACGAGTGCCGCTCGAGGTAGGCGTTCTGCGCCTCGGCGTCCGGCTGCACGTCGCCCCAGTCACTGTCGAGGACGTACTGCCTCTTGTCGATCAGCGCACGGCAGTGGGCGACGGCGTCGGGGTTGACCGCGTACGTCGCCATCGGCGTCAGCTCATCAACAGCCGGGCGTAGTCCGGCCACCAGGTGCCGGAGGGCGGGCCGCCGCTGCAGTTGGCCCCGTCGCCGTCCGACTCCCCGGGGTTCTTGACCCACAGGTTGCCGTCGAAGGCGCCCTTGAACACCAGTTGGGGCTTCGCGCCGAGCCTGGCCGCCTGGGGGTTGCACACGTCGCCGTTCGCCGGGCCGTTGCGACCGGCGCCGTTGCGGCCGGTGTCGATCACGTAGTGACTGCCCTTGACGCCGACCTTCCGCAACTGCCCGATCAGGCCCTTGGCGTAGACCTGCTCGTCGACCGTCGCTCGGGTGTTGGCGACGTTCGTGCTGAAGCCGCGGGTGTACCGGATGCCGGCCTTCTTCAGCAGCGGCGCCATGTGCTCGGGCGTCTGCCAGCCGGAGTGCCCGGCGTCGAGGTAGACCCAGGCGCCGGCCTTGGTCAGCTTCTTCGCCGCGAACGCGAGCAGACCGAGCCGGTTACCGACGCCGGTGCACGCCGGGTTGCCGATGAAGGGAATCGCATCCGGCTCGAGGATGACGATCGGCTTCGAGCTGCCGATGCCGGCCGCGAGCTTGGTGACCCAGCGCCGGTAGTAGCCGTCGGTGATCTGGTCGTCCTGCGACGAGTACATCCCGCAGTCGCGGTCGGGGATGTTGTAGACCGTGAGGAGCGGTGTCTTGTGCGCCTTGGCGGCCCGCTTGACGTAGCCGGCGGTCGCCCGCTTCGCGGCACCCGGTGAGTGGTAGTAGTCCGTGATCCACAACGGCTGCGCGCGCTTGCCGATCGGGCGGAACTCCGCACCGGCCTGCGCCGCCTTCATCAACGGGTCGACGAACAGCCCACGGGTCTTGCGGGGGTCCTTCTTCGCCGCCGGCTTGGCCTTCTCGACGACGTGCCGGCCGCCGGCGACCCGGACCTGTCCCTCGACGGGCGCGCCGAGCCCCACGACGGCGATGGCGAGGGCCAGCACCGGCACGAGGGCGCGCAGAGTCCGAGGGAGCACCACCTCAGGGTACGGGCTGATCGTCCTCACGGGGGCCGAAGATGCAGAGGTCGTCGAGCTGGTCGGCCGACAGCGGCAGGCCCCAGGACTGCATCTGGGTGCGGGAGCGGCGCGAGAAGAGCGCGCGGAACAGCTCGTAGTCGTCGAGGTCCTCCGGCACGCCCGCCGTACCGAACTTCATCGGGGCGACCGCCGCCAGCACCGGCGCCCACATCGGCTCCGGCAGCACGCCGAGCCCGAGCGCCTCGTGCAGGTCGGCGTGGTGCACGGCCACGTCCCACACGATCGCCGGTCGGGGGTTGTCGACGGTCGACGCGGCGACCGCGTCGAGGTTGGCCCGCATCTCCCCGGTGAGCTCGTCGACCGGCCGACCCCGTCGCGGCGCAACGTGGGCCTCCGTCCACGCGGGACCGGGCGCGCCGTCCATCCGCCCGGCGATCGCGTCGGCCGGGCCGCCGGCCAGGTGCGCGAGCACCTCGTGGACCGTCCAGTCGGGCGACGCCGGCACCGTGGTCGTGAGTGCTGCGTCGTCCAGGTCGCCCGCCAGCCGGGAGACGGCATCGACGTTCGCGCGGTAGAGGTCACCCCAGTCGGTCATGCCCGTCACCGTAGGCAGATCAGGAGAAGTTGAGGAAGGGTGTCGTACCGACGACTTCACGTTCGTAGTACTGGTGACGGGCCCGCTGGGGGCCCACCCCGGAGGAGAGACCCATGACGCAGTACCTGTTGTCCGTGAACGGCTCCGACACCGACATCGACATGTCCCCGGAGGAGATGCAGCCCATCTTCGACGCGGTCGACCGGTTCAACGAGAAGCTCCAGGCCGCCGGTGCCTGGGTGTTCGCCGGTGGCCTGGCCCCGATCGAGGCGACCACGACCGTCGACGGACGGTCCGACGAGCCGGTCGTCACCGACGGGCCGTTCGCCGAGTCCAAGGAGTGGATCGGCGGCTTCTGGATCATCGAGGCGGCCGACCTCGACGCGGCTCTCGCCTGGGCGGCCGAGGGGTCCAAGGCCTGCGCCGGACGCGTCGAGGTGCGCCCGTTCCAGGACGCTCCCGCCTGACCGTGGGCGGGCCTGACGGGACCGACGCGCTCGGCGCGGTCGAACGGATCTACCGCGACGAGTACGGCCGCGTCGTCGCGTCCCTGGTCCGGCGCTTCGGTGACATCGACATCGCCGAGGACGCCGCTGCCGAGGCGCTGCTCGTGGCGCTGGAGCGGTGGCCGGTCGACGGCGTACCGCCGAACCCGGGCGGCTGGCTGACGACGACCGCCGGCAACCGCGCCATCGACAAGATCCGACGGGAGTCGCACCGCGACGCCAAGCACCAGGCGGCACTCATGACGTACGACGACACCCCCCACGAGCCGACCGGGCTCGTGGAGGACGACCGGCTGCGGCTGATCTTCACCTGCTGCCACCCGGCCCTCGCCCCGGACGCCCGGGTCGCCCTGACGCTCCGGCTGCTGGGCGGTCTCACCGTGCCGGAGATCGCCCAGGCCTTCCTGGTGTCGGAGACCACGATGGCGCAACGGATCACGCGGGCGAAGCGGAAGATCAAGGACGCCCACATCCCCTTCCGCGTCCCGGCGGCTGCGGACCTGCCGGCCCGGCTCGGCGCGGTGCTCGCCGTCGTCTACCTGGTCTTCAACGAGGGCTACCTCTCGTCGTCGCCGGACGCCGACCCGGTGCGCGAGGACCTGACGACGGAGGCGATCCGGCTCGCCCGGATCCTGCGGGGGCTGCTGCCCGACGAGCCGGAGGTCGCGGGCCTGCTGGCGCTGATGCTGCTCACCGAGGCGCGCCGGTCGGTCCGGGTCGCCGGCGGCGAGCTGGTCCCGCTGCACGAGCAGGACCGCGGCGGCTGGGACCGGGCGCTGATCACCGAGGGCCACGGCCTGGTGCGCGAGTGTCTCGCTCGCAACCGACCAGGCCAGTACCAGCTGCTCGCCGCCATCAACGCCGTGCACACCGACGCCCCGATCGCCTCGGCCACCGACTGGTCGCAGATCGCGACGCTCTACGGCCAGCTGTACGCCGTCGCGCCGAGCCCGATCGTCGCCCTCAACCGCGCGGTGGCGACCGCCGAGCTCGACGGCCCCGAGCTCGCGCTCTCCGAGGTCGACCGGTTGCAGCTCACGACGTACCACGCCTGGCACGCGACGCGCGCCGACCTGCTGCGCCGCCTCGGTCGCAGCGCGGACGCGCGGGCGGCGTACGACGCGGCGATCGCAGCGACCGAGAACGCCGCCGAGCGGGCCTACCTCTCCCGTCGGCGTGGCAGTCTGGCGCCATGACGCTGTCGCCCCTCGCGCTGCCCGCCGCCGCCGACGCCCAGGACTGGGCGCAGACCCGAGCCCGCGACGGGCTGGCCGCCGCCCGTGGACTGGTCGACGACCTCCGGACGACGCCGCCGGAGACGACGCTCGACCTGCTGCGGCAGTGGGACGAGATCTCCCGGGAGCTGAGCAACGTGGCCGCGCTGGCCTCGCTGTTCGCCAACGTGCACCCGGCCGAGGAGGTGCGCACGACCTGCGAGCAGGGCGAGGTCGAGGTGGACCGGTTCGTCACCGAGCTGCGCCAGGACCGGGCGCTCTACGAGATCTTCGCGGCCGCCGACCCGACTGGCCTCGACGCCAGCGCCGCGCGGCTCCTCGAGAAGACGCTCGACGACTTCCGCCGGGCCGGCGTCGACCTCGACGACGCGACCCGCGCGCGCCTGGCGGAGATCAACGAGCGGCTGACCGAGGTCGGTCAGGAGTTCGGCCGCACCATCCGCGACGACGTCCGGACCGTGCGGGTCACCCCCGACCGCCTCGCCGGGCTGCCCCAGGACTGGCTCGACGAGCACCCCGTCGACGACGACGGCCTGGTGGCGGTCACGTCCGACTATCCGGACTCGCTCCCGGCGCGGATGTTCGTGCACGACGCCGACGTCCGTCGCCAGGTCACGGTCGCGTTCCTCGAGCGCGGCTGGCCGGCCAACGGGCCGCTGCTCGACGAGATGTTCGCGCTCCGCCAGGAGCTGGCGACGCTGGTCGGCTACGCCGACTGGGCGTCGTACGACGCCGACGTGAAGATGATCAAGAAGGGCCCGGCGATCCCCGAGTTCATCGACCGGATCGCGGAGGCCGCCGCGGAGCCGATGCGGCGCGACCTCGAGCTGCTGCTCGAGCGCTACCGGCGCGACGTGCCCGGCGCGGAGGCGATCGACACCGCCGACTCGATCTACTACGAGGAGCTCGTGCGCCAGGAGCGGCACGACGTCGACTCGCAGCGGGTGCGCACCTACTTCGACTTCACCAAGGTCCAGCAGGGCCTGCTCGACGTGACCGCTCGGCTCTTCGGCGTCACCTACGAGCCCGTGTCCGACGCGGTCCTCTGGCACGACGAGGTGGCGGCGTACGACGTCCGCTTCGACGGAGGGCGGATCGGGCGGATCTACCTCGACCTGCACCCGCGTGACGGGAAGTACAAGCACGCCGCGCAGTTCACCCTCGTCGACGGGCTCGCCGACCGACAGCTCGCCGAGGGCGTCCTGGTCTGCAACTTCTCCCGCGGCCTGATGGAGCACGACCACGTCGTGACCCTCTTCCACGAGTTCGGGCACCTGCTGCACCACGTGCTCGCCGGGTCGGGGGAGTGGACCCGCTTCGCCGGCGTCGCCACCGAGTGGGACTTCGTCGAGGCGCCGAGCCAGATGCTCGAGGAGTGGGCCTGGGACGCCGACGTGCTCCGGACCTTCGCCACCGACGCCTCCGGCGAGCCGATCCCGGCCGACCTGGTCGAGCGGATGCGTGCGGCCGACGACTTCGGCAAGGGCTACCAGGCCCGCACCCAGATGTTCTACGCCGCGATGTCGTACTGGTTCCACACCGACCGGCCCGCCGACCTCACCGCCGCGATGCGCGAGCTCCAGGCCCGCTACTCGCCCTTCGCCTACATCGACGGCACCCACATGTTCGCCAGCTTCGGTCACCTCGGCGGCTACTCCTCGGCGTACTACACCTACATGTGGTCCCTGGTCATCGCGAAGGACCTCTTCTCGGCCTTCGACCCCGACGACCTCTTCGCCCCCGACGTGGCCGCCCGCTACCGCGATCGCGTGCTCGCCCCCGGCGGCACCTCCGATGCCGCGGACCTGGTCGCCGACTTCCTCGGCCGGCCGTACACCTTCGACGCGTACGCCGCCTGGCTGGCCCGGTAGGTGTCTGAAACGAGTTGTGTCGCCACCACTGTCGGCGTACAGTCACGATATATCGCGTAACAGTTGCGATACTCAGACATTCGAAAGGAGTCCTGTCATGGGACACAAGGGATTCAACCGACAGTGGGCGCAGTACGCCGAGGGCGAGCGCCGTCAGCACGGAGGCCGCCGAGGCGGCGGCTGGGGCGGCGGCGGACCGTGGGGCGGGATGGGGCCGGGCAGCTTCGGTCGCCCCGGACACCCCGGCCCGCCGCCGTGGGTCGCCGGCCTCTTCGGCCTCGCCCAGGGCGAGCGTCAGCGCGGGCCGCGGGTCCGTCGCGGTGACGTCCGCTCCGCCATCCTCGACGTCGTGCGCACCGCGCAGTGGAACGAGGAGGAGATCAACGGCTACCAGGTGATCCAGCAGATCACCGAGAAGAGCAAGGGCGCCTGGCGCCCGAGCCCCGGGTCGGTCTACCCGACCATCTCGCAGCTCGAGGACGAGGGCCTCGTCGAGACCGACGACTCCCGCGGCCGGCGCAGCCTGCGGCTCACCGCCGCCGGGCAGGAGTACGTCACCGAGCACGCCGACGAGCTCGCCGCCGTGTGGGCGCCGTTCGAGCAGGACCCGGCGACCGAGGGTGACGCCTTCGCGGGCCTCAAGCCGGAGATCGGCCAGGTCATGGGCGCGGTCTGGCAGATCGTCACGACCGGCAGCGACCAGCAGCGGGCGGCCGCCGCAGAGATCCTCGCCGACACCCGGCGCCGCCTCTACGGCCTGCTCGCCGACGGCGACGTCGCGGAGGACGACACCGAGGACGACACCGAGGAGCAGCAGTCCGATGAGTGACGAGCAGCTGCGCATCGGCGACGCCGAGCGCGAGCTCGCGGCGACGGCCCTGGGCGAGCACTTCGCCCAGGGCCGGATCACCGCCGACGAGCACGCCGAGCGGCTGGAGCAGGTCTGGGCGGCTCGCACCCGCGCCGAGCTCCAACCGGTCTTCCGGGACCTCCCCGGCCCCGCGCGTACGCCGGAGCGCTCACCCCGAGCGTTCCGTCCCGGACGCTTCCCGCGTCCGCTCTTCGTGGTGCTGGCCGTGCTCGGGGTGCTCACCGTGCTCACGCACGTGCCGTTCCTGCTGCTCGGCGTGCTGGCCGTGGTCTTTGTCGTGTCGCGGCGGCGCCACCGCTTCGCCGGGCACGGCCGGGGCGGCTACTGGTCCAGCTGACGGGGGGTGTTCGGACGACACCGAGTGGGTAGGGGCTCTCGAGTGGTGACGAGCGTCACCACGACCTATCTCGGAGGTGTCCATGTCCGACGCGCCCGCACCCAGCGGCTCGTCCTCCTCGAGCCGTTGGGCTCTCGTCTACGTCCTGCTCGTCCCCGCGGTGGTCCTGCCGCTGTGGGTCGGGCTCTACGACCGCGAGGACCCGACCTTCCTCGGCTTCCCCTTCTACTACTGGTTCCAGTTCGCGCTGATCCTGCTGGCCGTCGCGCTCACCCTCCCGGCGTACCTGATCGCCAGGGAGGCCGACCGCCGCGACCGCGTGCGCCACGGACTGCCGCCCGAGCCCGACGGCACCGGCACCGACCGCAAGGCCGGTGACGAGCGGTGATCGACAACGTCAACGGCGTCGTCTTCGGCGTCTTCATCTTCCTGTTCCTGCTCGTCACCGTGCTCGGCTTCGCCGCGGCACGCTGGCGCCGCGCCGACCTCGACAGCCTCGACGAGTGGGGCCTCGGCGGTCGCGGCTTCGGCACCTTCATCGCCTGGTTCCTCATCGGCGGCGACATCTACACGGCGTACACCTTCATCGCCGTGCCGGCGACGCTGTACGCCGGCTCCGCGGTCGGCTTCTTCGCGGTGCCGTACACGATCGTGGTCTACCCGCTGATCTTCCTCTTCCTGCCCCGGCTCTGGTCGGTCAGCCACCGGCACGGCTACGTGACACCGGCCGACTTCGTGCAGGGTCGCTACGACAGTCGGGGTCTCGCCCTGGTGATCGCGCTGACCGGCATCCTCGCGACGATGCCCTACATCGCGCTCCAGCTCGTCGGCATGCAGGTCGTCCTCCAGGTCATGGGCATCGGGACCGACACCGGCAGCTGGTTCGTGAAGGACCTGCCGCTCTTCATCGCGTTCGTGGTCCTCGCGGCCTACACCTACTCCAGCGGGCTGCGGGCCCCGGCGCTGATCGCGTTCGTCAAGGACACGCTCATCTACATCGTGATCCTGGTGGCGGTCTTCTACATCCCGTCGCAGATCGGCGGCTGGGACCACATCTTCCAGACCGTGACGGACGGGTTCAACGAGTCGAACGCCACCAACGCCGACGCCATCGCGGCTGGCCAGGCGGCCCCGAAGGCGACCATGCCGCCGCAGCCGCTGCAGTGGGCCTACGCCTCGCTCGCGCTCGGGTCCGCGCTGGCGCTGTTCATGTACCCGCACTCGGTGACCGGTGTGCTATCGACCCGCAGCCGCTCGGTGATCCGCCGCAACGCGGCGCTGCTGCCGGCGTACTCCTTCCTGCTCGGGCTGCTCGCCCTCCTCGGCTTCGTCGCGATCGCGGCGGGTGTCAAGGTCGACAACCCGCAGCAGTCGGTGCCGCAGCTCTTCGAGGACCAGTTCAGCCCGTGGTTCGCTGGGGTCGCGTTCGCGGCCATCGTCATCGGCGCGCTGGTGCCGGCGGCGATCATGTCGATCGCGGCGGCGAACCTGTGGACGCGCAACGTCTACCGGGCCTTCATCAACCGCAGCGCAACGCCCAAGCAGGAGGCGACGCAGAGCAAGCTGGTGTCGCTGCTGGTGAAGTTCGGCGCGCTGGTCTTCGTGCTCGCGCTGTCGAAGGACTTCGCGATCAACCTCCAGCTGCTCGGCGGGGTCTGGATCCTGCAGACGCTGCCCGCGATCGTGATCGGGCTCTACACGCGGTGGATGCACCGGTGGGCGCTCTTCGCGGGCTGGGCGGCCGGCATGGCCTACGGCACCTGGCTCGCGTACGGCGTGAAGTCGCCCGTGCAGGACCACTTCGGTGGCCCGCTGGTGAACTTCCCCGGCACGGAGACGAAGGTCTACATCGCGGTCGTCGCCGTGCTCGTCAACCTGCTCGTCTCCGTCGTCCTCACCGTCGTGCTGCGTGCGATGAAGGTCGACGAGGGGGTCGACCAGACGCGTCCGCAGGACTTCCACGCCGACGCCGGCGACCCGGGTGTCGAGGACGAGCTCTCCCCCGAGACCCCGGTGCACGCCTAGTAGTGGGTAGCGGCGGGGTAGTCCCTGACGATTCGGCCCTCCCGGGGTCTCCGGAAGGGCGAGAACGTCAGGGACTACCCCAGCGGGTCAGGTCAGCAGCCGATCCACGAACGCGCTGCTGAACACCCGCGCCGGGTCGAGGATGTCGAGCATCGCCCGCGCCGAGTCCCAGTTGTCGTTGAGTGGGTAGCCGGTGCGGAAGGTGTTCGGGACCATGGTGTCGACGACCGGCCCCGAGGTCCAGGCGCCGGACGACGTGTAGCCCCAGCCCTTCGACCACTCGGGGCGTACGTCGGCGTACGACGCATAGTTGCTGTAGATCCACTGCTCCATCTCGGCGTAGAACACGTCGGAGTACGGCGTGCCCGGCAGCGTGAGGATGTCCAGCCAGACCGCGCAGTCCCACTCGGGGTGGTCGGGGCGCGGACGCAGCGCGGACATCTGCGGCGACCGGGTCGCGCCGACGTCGCCCGGCTTGTCGACGCCGGTGACCCGGATCTCGACCGGGCCGTTCATCGGGAACCGACCTTGGTTGCGGTAGTCGTCCAGCCGCGTCGAGTAGCGCGTCGTGAACTCCTGGATCACCCGCTGCACGTCCGCGCGCTTGCAGAGGATGGCGTAGCCGTTGGCGGTCACCCGCAGCGTCGAGGGCCGCACGTAGAGGAGCAGGTTCTTCGACCAGCCCCAGATGTCGTAGGTGAACGTCGTGACGAGTCCGGCGGCGACGATGTTGTAGTTGAGCGGGCCGAAGTCGGTGACCGCGCCCGGGTTGCCGCCGACGATCGCGGCCGACAGGTCGAAGATCGACTGCGGCAGGCTGTCGCTGAACGTGTAGTTGTAGGGGCTGGTCACCTGGCGCGACAGCAGCGGCTTGCTGGGAGCCACGCTCCACACCTTCAGCCACGGCTTCGGGGTGAACGGGAACCAGATGGCCTCGACCCGGCCCGCCGACCTGAGGTAGCTGTCGAACGTCTTGCCGCCCGATCCCGCCGGCGCGAACAGCTCCGTCGCCGGCACGTCGAACCAGCTCTGGCAGCGCAGCCGCTGGTTGGCGCCGGCCTGCAGCACCACCTCGGTGATGAACGACCGGCCGACGTGCGCCATCAGCGCGCCGGCCTCGACGTCGTTGCGGTCGTAGGTCTTCAGCACGTACGACGAGGTCGCGGCGTTCCACACCACCGCGGTGATCTGCTGGACCAGGTTGCTGATCGAGCCGTACGTGTGGCCGGCGGGCTTGACCTCGCCGGTCTTCGGGATCGCCGTGCCGTGGCCATCGATGGCGAGCACGCCGCCGACGGTCAGGTCGCCCGGTGCCGGGGAGGCGGTGATGCCCAGGCCGGCGTTCTCCAGCGCGGTCATCATCGCGAGCATCGTGGCGCCGGTCTGCACCCGGACCCGGGACGTGGCGGTGTCGACCGAGATCGCGGTCAGCTTCGTCTTGGTGTCGACGAGCACGACGTTGGCGGCGTCGCTGCCGTCGGCGGCCAGCGACAGCGGCGACCAGTTGTGGGAGCTGCCCTTCGCGCGCAGGCGCCAGCCCTTCGACCGCGCCCAGTTCGCCAGCGTGACGACGTCGGCCGGCGCGTTCGGCGTGCACGTCCAGACGCCGTCGACGGCGATCGCGCCCGACCAGTTCTTGTAGGCCTGCTGGAAGAGCGGGATGCCGGCGGGGAAGCCCGGCGGGGTCGGCAGCGCGGCCTGCGCGGCCGGGATCTGCTCGAAGGGGACCCAGGCGGCGACTCCGGCGGCCGCGGCTCCCTGCATCAGTCGGCGTCTCGTGATCATGCTGTCGTGCTCCCTCACCCTGGATCCCACATCCCGGTGTGACGTCCGTCACTGTAACGAGTTCTAGTTTTCGCCCGCACTGGTCATTTCGGGCCAGTCCGCGCCTGACCCGACCGGTAGCCTCTCCGCCGTGACCTCCCCGGACTCGACGCAGCCCTCGTTCGACCTCGGCCAGGACCACCTCGACCTCCGCGACTGGGTGCACCAGTTCGCCGCGGACGTCGTCCGCCCCGCCGCCTCGGAGTGGGACGAGAAGGAGGAGTTCCCCTGGCCCGTCCTCGAGGAGGCGGCCAAGGCGGGTCTCTACTCGGTCGACTTCATCGTCGCCCAGGCGGTCGACGAGACGGGCCTCGGCTTCCCCATCACGATGGAGGAGCTGTTCTGGGGCGACGCCGGCATCGGGCTCTCGATCGTGGGCACGTCGCTCGCGGCCGCCGGCGTACGCGCGAACGGCACCGACGAGCAGGTGGCCGAGTGGGTGCCGCAGATGTTCGGCACCCCGGGTGACCTCAAGCTCGGCGCCTTCTGCTCCTCCGAGCCCGACGCCGGCTCCGACGTCGGCGCGATGCGCACCCGCGCGACGTACGACGAGGCCACCGACGAGTGGGTGCTCACGGGCACCAAGACCTGGGCGACCAACGGCGGCATCGCCGACGTGCACGTCGTGACCGCGGTCGTCGACCCCGACCTGCGCACCCGCGGCCAGGCCAGCTTCGTGGTGCCGCCCGGCACGAAGGGGCTCAGCCAGGGGCAGAAGTTCCACAAGCACGGCATCCGCGCCTCGCACACGGCCGAGGTCGTCCTCGACGACGTGCGCGTCCCGGGCCGCTGCCTCCTGGGTGGCAAGGAGAAGCTCGACGCCCGCCTCGCCCGCGCCCGGGACGGCAGCGGTGCGCGCGGCAACGCGTCGATGGCGACCTTCGAGCGCACCCGGCCCGCCGTCGGCGCCCAGGCGATCGGCATCGCACGCGCGGCGTACGAGGTGGCGCTCGACTACGCGAAGACCCGCGAGCAGTTCGGCAAGCCGATCATCGAGAACCAGGCCATCGCCTTCAAGCTCGCCGACATGGCCACCTCGATCGAGGCGTCCCGGCTGCTGGTGTGGCGCGCGGCCTGGATGGCGCGACAGGGCAAGAAGTTCGAGAAGGCCGAGGGCTCGATGTCCAAGCTGTTCGCCGGCGAGACGGCGGTCAAGGTGACCACCGAGGCGATGCAGATCCTCGGCGGCAACGGCTTCACCCGCGAGTACCCCGTCGAGCGGTTCTCCCGCGACGCCAAGATCTACACGATCTTCGAGGGCACGTCCGAGATCCAGCGGCTCGTGATCGCCCGCTCGATCTCGGGGGCGCCCATCCGGTGAGCCGCTTCCGCGGCTCGATCGCCGGTGTCGGCACGACGAGCGGGGTCCGCGTCGTCGTCGGGCGGTGGGACACGTCGCCGTACGGCGCGTTCGCGGACGTCATGGTCGAGACCGCCGACGGTCACCGGGTGCTGCTCGCGCCGACCCAGGAGGTGGCCGACTTCGTCGCGTCGACGTACACCTTCGACGAGGTGCGCGTGGAGCCAATCACTGTCAACGGCTGGCTTCTGAGCTCGCCGTCGTTGTCGATCGAGCTCGAGGTCGGCGGCCGCACCGGGCTCGGGCGACTGTTGCGGCTGGTGCCGCAGCGCGTCGCCGAGAGCCCCGCCTGGTGCGCGGTCACCGACCCTGTCGCCCGCGTCGTGATGCCCGGGGTGCGCACCCGAGGGACGGCGGGCAACGGCAGGCGGGAGTGGTACGGCGCGACCGACGTGCACCAGGTCGTCGCGGTGCGAGGCGCCTTCGACGGCGCGAACCTCGGCGGGCTCACGGCGGTCGAGCCGCCACCGCAGTTCGGGTTCTCCTCGACCCCGCGACGGCCGTCGGTCACCGCGGTCGTGACGACCGTGACTGGCTGAGGCGGTTACGCGACGCCCGGCACGATGCGCAGGTCGCGGACGGCGCCACCGTCGAGCGCGGCCAGTGCCTCCTGGTACGCCGGGCTGTCGTGCGCGGCGCGGGCCTGGTCGACGGAGTCGAACTCGATGAGCACGGTCCGGCTCACCTCGCCCGCCTCGTAGGTCTGCTCCGGCAGTCCGCGTGCCACGAACGTGCCCCCGGCGCCGGTGAGGGCGGGGCCGGCCAGCTCGGCGTACGCCGCGAGCTTGGCCTCGTCGTGGATCTCCTTGTAGATGCTGATCCAGTAGGCGGTCATGGGGCCATCGTGCCGGACGGCTACCCGCGCACGGCCGGCAGGACCGTCTCGCAGACCGCGCGCAGGCTGGCCCACGACGGCTCGGCCGGCAGCCCGCCGCAGGCAGGGTGGCTGGTGACCAGCCGGACCTCGCCCACGCGGCAGCGGTCGACGAGGTCGTCGGCGGTGAAGACGGCGTACACGCCGGCCGACCGCATCTCCTCGACGCTGCGCGAGTGGTCGACGACGTAGGAGCTGGCCTCGCCGTGCCACTCCTGGTACGCCGTCGCGTCGGCGAGCAGGTGCCGGCCGTAGCGCTCCCAGAACTCGTCGGGTCGCTCCGCGACGAAGACGTTGGCCGGCCCGCCGTCAGGCGCCTGGAGCACGAAGCCGGGCTCCCGACCGGCCGCCCGGGCGGTCTCCTCGTAGATCGCCTTCAGCTCCGCGGATCCGTGCTGGGGCTGGAAGTTGAGCCCCAGGCGGGCGGCCCGACGCGCTGCTGCCGGGGAGCCGCCGCCGTAGAAGAGGAACGGGTGCGGCTGCGAGTACGGCGCGGGCGTGGTGGTGCCGTCGCGCCAGGCGTCCAGCACCGCCGTGATCCGCTCCTCCACCTCCGCGCCGCGCTCCGACCAGGTCCGCCCGTAGAGCTCGTACTCCACCGGGCGGTAGCCGAGGCCGAACGTGTAGGCCACCCGGCCCTTGCTCAGGTGGTCGAGCACGGCGATGTCCTCGGCCAGCCGGACCGGCTCGTAGAGGTTCACCAGCAGCGCCGAGACGGTGATCGGCACGCGCGAGGTGACCGCCGCGAACGCCGAGGCCACCAGCAGCGGGCTCGGCAGGTAGCCGTCGTCCGCGGCGTGGTGCTCGGAGACCATCAGGGCGTCCATGCCGTGGGCGTCGACGTACGCCGCCTGCTCGACCGCCCGGGCGAAGATCTCCTGGCGGGTGGCCGGGTCGGCGCCCGGGGCGCGGAAGTCGTAGCGGGTGGCGAACTGGGTGCGCGGCATGGCGCCAGCCTCCCAGACCGAGTGGAACTTGTTCTAGTTCCGGGACGACTCCTCAGGCGCGGTGGCGTGCCGCCGATCGAGGACCTGTCCGAGACGGATCTCGGGCCTCGACGCAGCACACCTCCTGGGGGACACGGATGTCCACGACCGGCTCTGCCCTGCTCGCTCGGCTCCGGCCGAAGGAGAAGCCGAAGCCGAAGAAGCACCGGCCGAAGAAGCACCGGCCCAAGAAGCACCGGCCGAAGAAGCACCCGAAGCCCAAACCCAAGCCCAAGCCGAAGCCGAAGCCGAAGCCGAAGCCGAAGCCGAAGCCGAAGCCCCCGACCCCGGCCGTCTCCTACGCCCCGGGCAGCTATCCCCGGACGCCGATCCTCGAGCCGCAGGCACGCCACCTCGCGAACCGCTTCAGCTACGGGATCACGCCGGCCCTCGCGCAGGAGGTGCGCGCGGCAGGCGGGCACCTGGCCTGGTTCGACACCCAGCTCGCGACGGCGTACGACGGCAGTGCCGACAACCTGTGCGACTGGTGGCCCGACCTGCACCGGGACGCCGCGGACCTCTACCAGCGCAGCGCGACCGGCGTCCGTGGCGGCTGGGAGGTGGGCAGCGACTACGGCCGCCGCGCCATGCTGCGGCGCATCACCTCGCCCCGCCAGGTCCTGGAGGTGATGACGGAGTTCTGGGAGAACCACTTCCACGTGCCGGCCGCCGCCGACAACAACTACGCCTTCCGCGCGCCGTACGGCGAGGTGATCCGCGCCGGCGCTCTCGGCCGCTTCGACGACCTGCTCCGGGCGGCGGTCCTGCACCCGGCGATGCTGTTCTTCCTGGGCGCGGGCTCGTCGACGAAGACCAAGCCCAACGAGAACCTCGGGCGCGAGCTCCTCGAGCTGCACACCGTCGGCATCGGCAATTACGGCGAGGACGACGTGAAGGCGTCCGCCCGGATCCTCACCGGCTACAAGGTCGACTCCTACAAGACCTGGGCGGTGACCTACGAGACCTCGTGGCACTGGACCGGCCCCGTGCAGGTGATGGGCTTCTCGGACCCGAACGCCGGCGCCGACGGGCGGGCGACGACCCAGCGCTACCTCACCTACCTCGCCCACCACCCGGCTACCGCGAACCGGATCGCGACCAAGCTCGCCCGTGCCTTCGTGAGCGACACGCCGCCACCGGCGCTGGTCGCAGCCCTGGCCCAGGTCTACCTGGACAACGACACCGCGATCGCCCCGGTGCTGCGGGCGCTGGTGCGCTCTGCCGAGTTCGCCGCGGCCGTCGACGCGAAGCTGCGGGACCCCGACGAGGACGTCGCGGCGACGTACCGCCTGCTCGGCGTCCGGGTCGCGCCGCCGACGACGTCGGAGTCCGCCGGCAACGCGATCTACTGGCAGGTCGGCGCGCTCGGACTCTCGCCGTTCGCGTGGCCGCGACCGGACGGCCAGCCCGTCGACAACGCGTCGTGGGCCTCGCCGACGCGGGTGATCGCGTCGATGTCGCTGCACTGGTCGATGGCCGGTGGCTGGTGGCCCAAGAAGGACGTCACCTTCCGGGCGCCGGCGTCGTGGCGCCCGCAGGCGGAGGCGCTGGCGTTCCGGGACCTGGTGGACCACCTGTCGCGCCTCCTGCAGCACCGTCCGTCGACGGCGCGGCTGCTGCAGGCGTGCTGCGAGGCGGCCGAGCTGAGCCCGACGGCGATGGTCGGCGCGTCCAGCGACCTCTACGACTGGCGGTGGCCGCGGCTGGCCGCGGTCTTCCTCGACAGCCCCGACTTCTACACGCGATGACCGGCCAGGAGAACGCTCCGATGACGACCTCACCCCTCCCGTCCGCCGACTGCGGCTGCCCCGAGTCGCCGCGGCTCGCCGCCTCCCGCCGGGGCGTGCTCCGTGGTGCCGCCCTCGCCGGCGCCACGATGGCCTTCGGCTCGACGATGGTCACGCTCGACGCCCGCCGCGACCCCGCAGGAGCCGCGGCGCCGGCGCGCTCGGTGATCGTGCTGCTGTCGTTGCGCGGCGCCGCCGACGGGCTCTCGCTCGTCGTGCCGCACCGCGAGACCGCCTACTACGCGGCCCGCCCGGGCATCGCCGTACCGGCCGCCTCGCTGCTCGCGGCCGACGCGACCTTCGGGCTGCACCCGTCGCTCGCACCGCTGCTGCCGCTGTGGAACGCCGGCAGGCTGGCGGCGATCCACGCCACCGGCCTCCCGGTCGCCAACCGGTCGCACTTCTCCGCGATGGAGGAGATCGAGGACGCCGACCCGGGCTCCGCGGCCCGCATCGGCTGGTTGAACCGGCTGGTGGGCGCGGCGACGTCCGACTCCAGCCTCGAGGCGCTCGCGGTCGGCAACGGCCTGCCGGCCTCGATGCTCGGCCCGGAGCCCGTCATGTCGTTCCGCTCGCTCGAGACCGCCGCCATCGGCGGGGACGATCAGTGGGACCCCAAGAAGACGCGATCGCGCTCGCTGCACACCCTGTGGGGCTCGTCGGACTCGGCCCTGGGCGTCGCGGCGCGTACGGCGCTGAACGCCGTCGTCAGCCTCGACCCGGCCAAGGCGCAGGCCGACCACGTGTCGTCGTACCCCGACAGCGACCTGGGGCGTGCGCTGTCCGCGATCGCCCGCACGCTGCGCGCCGACCTCGGCGTGTCCGCGGTGACGGTCGACAGCGGCAACTGGGACATGCACGTCGGCCTCGGCAAGCCGACGTCGGGCTGGCTGCAGCGCAACGGCTCCGACCTCGCGTCCGGGATCGCGGCGTTCTTCGCCGACCTCGGCGCGATGGGCGACCGCGTCACGCTGGTGACCCTCAGCGAGTTCGGCCGGCGGGTGCAGGAGAACGGCACCGGCGGTCTCGACCACGGCTGGGGCAACGTGATGTTCGCAGCGGGGGCGGGCGTGAAGGGCGGTCGCTACTACGGCCGGTGGCCGGGCCTGCAGAACACCCTCGACGCCGACGTGTCGGTGACGACCGACTTCCGCAGCGTGCTCGCGGAGGTCGTGCGGACCCGGACCCCGGCGAGCGTGGCCACGGTGTTCCCCGGGTTCGCGCCCGAGACGCTGGGGTTCATGACGGGTCTCTGACCGAAATGGGGTAGCGCGCCTCGGTGCCGCCCACTCCCGGCCGCACCCTGTCGATCCTGGCGTCAGGGTGAGGGAACGGGGGGTTCCGATGCCGTCAGAGCGCGATCGCGCGATTGACCCAGGTCTGCGTCACGTGCATGCCGACCTTCTCGTAGAGACCGAGCGCGCCGGTGCGGGAGTCGGTGTTGAGGCCCGACGTCGTGGCGCCGTGCTCCCGGGCCACCGCGAAGGCGTCGACCAGCATCGCCTGGGCGATGCCCTGGCCGCGCTGGTCCTTGCGGGTGGCGAGCCGGTCGATGTAGCCCTCGGTGCCGTAGGGGTAGACGGTGGTCGCGCCGACGGCCTCGCCGTCGGCGTCGACGACCAGGCGGAGGTTCCACGACTCGAAGCCCGGGCGCTGCACGGTGCGCGCGAGGAAGTCGTCGAAGGGCTCGCGCTCGCGGACCGACCACTCGAGGAAGGCGTCCTCGAGCACGGTCCAGCACGCCGCGTAGTCGTCGGGGGTCGCCTCGCGGATCGAGTAGCCGGGCGGCAGCGCGCGCTCGGGCACGGTGGTGCCCTCGGGCAGCTGGAGCACCCAGCTCTCCCAGCGCACCCGGTAGCCCAGCGCCTCGAGCAGGCGGTCGCCCGCGGAGCCGCGGGGCACGGGCATGCCGACCTCGCTCGCCCCGGCAGCGCGGGCGCGATCCTGCATCCAGGCCGCGAGTGCCGTCCCGATGCCTCGGCCCCGGTGGTCGGGATGCACGGCGGCGTCGCCGCGGTCGGCACCCATGTGCTCGGCGTACGCGACCAGGCGGTCGCCGTCGAAGACACCGAGCGTGCCGGCGCTCACGTCGTACGACGGCCGCTGCCAGTCGCTGATGATGTCGGCCTCCTCGATGGCGACCTCACCGGTGTCGTGGAGCTCCTGGGCCGCCATCACCTCGACGACGGCGGCGGAGTCGGACATCACGAGTGGACGGCCGCTCAGGCCGTCCGGCAGGGCGATCTCGTCAGACATGCAGGCCAGTGTCGCGGAACCCGTCCAGTCACGTCCGCCGAATTACGGCGACTCCTCAGACGCCTGTCGCTCCCGCCGATCGGAGAGGTGTTCGACACGGATATCGATCACAAAGGACACGGACGTCCGAGATGACTACTGAGCAGATTGCCGACGCGCCCACGCGCCGCCGCGCCCTCCGCATCGCGGGTGGTGCCGCCGCCGCGGGCACCCTCGTCGCGACCGGCACGGCGCTGCCCGCCGAGGCCGCGAAGAAGGTCTCCTACCGCCCGGGCCGCTACCCCCGCACGCCCGTGCTGCGCGAGCCGGCCCGCCACCTCGTCAACCGCTTCAGCTACGGCATCACGCCGCAGCTCGCCGCCGAGGTCCGTGCGGCCGGTGGCCACCTCGCCTGGTTCGACCAGCAGCTGGCCACGGCGTACGACGGCAGCGCGGACGACCTCTGCGAGTGGTGGCCCGACCTCCACCGGGAGTCGCTCGACCTCTGGAACCGCACCAGCGGCGGCGTCCGCGGCGGCTGGGAGGTGATGTGGGACTACGGCAACCGCGTGATGATGCGACGGATGGTCTCGCCGCGCCAGGTGCTCGAGGTGATGACCGAGTTCTGGGAGAACCACTTCCACGTGGCGACGAACGCCGACAACATCTTCGTCTACCGCATCTCGTACGGCGACGTGATCCGCCAGCACGCGCTCGGGAGGTTCGAGGACCTGCTCAAGGGCGCCTCGACCCACCCCGCGATGCTGATGTTCCTCGGCAACGCCGGCTCCACGAAGGCGCACCCGAACGAGAACCAGGGCCGCGAGCTCCTGGAGCTGCACACGGTCGGCCTCGGCAACTACACCGAGGAGGACGTCAAGAACTCCGCCCGGATCCTGACCGGCCACCGCGCCGACCTCTACCGGACCTGGGACGCCTACTACTCGGCCAAGGACCACTGGACCGGCCCGGTGCAGGTGATGGGGTTCTCCCACCCGAACGCCGACGAGGACGGCCGGGCCGTCACCGACGCCTACCTCTCCTACCTGGCCCACCACCCCGCGACCGCGCGCCGGATCGCGACCAA
This sequence comes from Nocardioides sp. Root1257, assembly GCF_001425175.1. Taxonomy (GTDB): domain Bacteria; phylum Actinomycetota; class Actinomycetes; order Propionibacteriales; family Nocardioidaceae; genus Nocardioides. The sequence goes on from NZ_LMDV01000009.1 coordinate 592,665, forward strand.
GCTGGTGAAGGCCTTCGTCAGTGACACCGTGCCCGCCTCCCTCGTGGACCGGCTGGCCGCCGTCTACCTGGCCCACGACACCGCGGTCGCGCCGGTCCTCCAGGCCCTGGTCCGCTCGCCGGAGTTCAAGTCCGCCGTGGACAAGAAGGTGCGCGACGGCGACGAGGACGTGCTCGCGACGTACCGGCTGCTGGGCGTCGGGGTGCGCAAGCCGAAGAGCGACGCCTCGGCCGCCAACCAGGTCTACTGGCAGACGGCGTCGCTGGGGCTGGCGCCGCTCACCTGGCCACGCCCGGACGGGCAGCCCGTCGACAACGCCTCGTGGTCCTCACCGACCCGGGCGCTCGCCTCGATGACGTTCCACTGGGACATGATCAACGGCTGGTGGCCGGGTGATGCGGTCTCGTTCCCGCGTCCGCGGTCGTGGCTTCCCGACAGCCGGCGCAGCGCGCGGCCGATGCTCTTCCGCGACCTGGTCGACCACCTCTCGCGGCGGCTGCTCCAGCGGCCCTCGACGGCGGCCCTGCTGAAGGCCTGCTGCCAGGCGGCCGGCGTCCGACCGGACGCGCCGATCCGTCGCAGTGCCGAGCTCTTCGAGGACGCCTGGCCGCGGGTCGTCGCGACCGTCCTCGACAGCCCGACCTTCTACCAGCGCTGACCCCAGAACCGGATCAGGAGACCCATCATGAGCGCCCTGCCCACTGAGCCCCTCTGCGACTGCCGGCCCGCGACCAGCGACCTGACCGGCCCCGTCCTCACCCCGTCCCGCCGCTCGCTGCTGCGCGGTGCGGCACTCGCCGGCGCGACGACGATGTTCGGCTCCGCTGCCGTCACCATCGGACCGACGCTGGCCGCCGCCGCGACCCGGCGTACGCCGACCAACGCCGTCGTGGTCGTCTCGCTGCGGGGCGCCGCGGACGGGCTGTCCCTGGTGGTGCCGCACGGCGACCCCGTCTACTACCAGGCGCGGCCGGGCATCGGCATCAAGCGCGAGGCCCTGGTCGCCCAGGACGACTTCTTCGGCATGCACCCGGCGATGGCGCCGCTGCTGCCGCTGTGGAGCGCGGGCAAGCTTGCCGCGATCCACGCGACCGGGCTGCCCGCGCCGAACCGCTCCCACTTCGCCGCGATGGAGGAGCTCGAGGACGCCGACCCGGGCTCGACCAGCCGCGTCGGCTGGCTCAACCGCCTCGTCGGCAGCGACGACGTCAGCTCGACCTTGCAGGGTCTCGTCGTCGGCCCGAGCATCCCGACCTCGATGGTGGGACCCGAGCCGGTCATGTCGTTCGCATCGCTCGACACCGCCCGCGTCGCCGGCAGCGACCGGGGCAGCGACCCGAACGGACGGCGGATGAGGGCGCTGCGGACCCAGTGGTCGCGCAGTCGCAGCCCGATGGGCAACGGCTTCCGCGAGGCCCTCGACGCGGTCGTCGACCTCGACCCCGCCCGCGCCGAGCGGGCCCGGCCGAAGCTCTACCCGGAGGGCGACCTCGGCGAGGCGCTGTCGGCGGTCGCGCGGACGCTGCGGGCGAACGTGGGCGTCTCGGCGGTCACGGTCGACAGCGGCAGCTGGGACATGCACGTCGGCCTCGGTGCCGCCGGCGGCGGCTGGATGCAGCGCAACGCCGGCGACCTGGCCGCCGCGATCGCCGCGTTCTTCGCCGACCTCGGCTCGGTCGGTGACCGGGTCACCCTGGTGACGATCAGCGAGTTCGGCCGGCGGGTGCAGGAGAACGCCAACGGCGGGCTCGACCACGGCTGGGGCAACGTGATGCTGGCCGCCGGCGCCGGCGTGAAGGGCGGTCGTTACTACGGGACCTGGCCGGGGCTCACCAACGCCCTGGACTCCGACGTCTCGGTCACGACCGACTACCGCAGCGTCCTCGCCGAGGTCGTCGCCGCCCAGACCACGGCCTCGACGGCGGACGTCTTCCCCGGCTTCCAGCGCGAGCGCGTGGGGTTCATGGTCGGCCAGTAGGACCCGCGGACACGACGAAGGCCCGCCCCCTCGAGAGGGGAGCGGGCCTGCGTCGTACGCCGGGACGATGCCCGGAGGAGGCTCAGGCCTCCTGCGAGTTCTGGATCGCGGAGATGTCGAACTCGAGCTTGATCTTCTCGGAGACGAGGACGCCGCCGGTCTCGAGCGCGGCGTTCCAGGTCAGGCCCCAGTCCTTGCGGTTGATGCTGGTGCCACCCTCGAAGCCGATGCGCAGGTTGCCGAACGGGTCGCGCGCCGAGCCGGTGGGCTCGAAGGTGATCGTGACCGACTTGGACTCGCCCTTGATGACGAGGTCGCCGGTGATGACCCAGTCGTCGCCGTCGCGCTCGACCTTGGTCGAGGAGAAGGTGATCTCCTTGTTGTTGTCGGCGTCGAAGAAGTCGGCCGACTTGAGGTGGCCGTCGCGGTCGGCGACACCGGTGTCGACGCTCGCGGTCTGGATGGTCAGGTTGACCTTCGAGTTGCCCGGGGTGGCGGCGTCGACGTGCGCGGTGCCGGAGAACTCGGTGAAGTGACCGCGGACGGTGGTCACCATCGCGTGGCGGGTGCTGAAGCCGAGGCGCGTGTGCGTCGGGTCGATCGTGTAGTCGCCGGACATGTCCTCGACGGCGGTGGTGGGGGCGTCGAACTGCTCGGCGGCCTGGCGGTTGAAGAACGACATCGTGACTCCTGAAGAACGGTGGGTTTGGTTGAACCTTTGATCACCCTAACCGGACCGTGGTCCGATTCATTCCCTGTTCCCGAACTTTCTCCGGACATGCATCGACCCCGCCCGGAGGAGCTCCGGACGGGGTCGAGCGAGTGTGGGGTCAGGCGGCGTGCGTCGCGTGGGTCGGCGCTGTCGCAGCATCGATCCAGTGCGCCTCGACGCGGGTGCGGCCCTGGTTGTCAGTCACCGGCACCCAGACCTGCACGAGGCCGTTGGCCATCTTGTTGTGGTTCATGGGACACCTTTCGTTCACCTTCTGTTCACCAAAGGTACCGCACCCCCACCCACGGTGTCACTTCTTCCCGAAATTCGCTCGCGTTCCCCCACTGGGACGCCCGTGGAGGGCGTCAACCGGGGGTGAGCGCTCCATCGGTGCCTGGAGTGCCGGGTGTGACTGGACGCGTTCCTGGATCAATCGCGTCTCGCCTACCTCAATTGGGTGGTTCTTGCCCGCCAGCGGGCAGAAAGTTGCGTTTGGGGCCCGCGGCACGCACGATCGACCCATGTCCACGCTGCACCGCCCGACGGCCGACCCGGAGCTGGTCGCTCGCATCGCCACCAGCACGGGGCTGTCGCCCGCCGAGGCGGCGCGGGTCGTGGAGGACGTCGTCGCCTTCCACACCGAGCCCGTCGAGGACTACGTACGCCGCCGGCACGCCCAGCTGAAGACCTACGGCGCGAAGAACCCCGAGATCTTCGCCCGCATCGCCGAGGAGCTGGCCGCCCGCGTGGTGGCCGCTCCCGAGCTCACCGAGCGCCAGCTCCGGCGCCTGGTCTACGGATAGAAGGAATCACCATGTGCGGAATCGTCGGCTACGTCGGCACCCAGCAGGCATCCCCGTTGCTCCTCGAGGGACTGACCCGGCTCGAGCACCGCGGCTACGACTCGGCGGGCCTCGCCCTCCTCGGCAGCACCGGGATCAAGGTGGAGAAGCGCGCCGGCCGGGTGCGCGACCTCGCTGACGGCCTGCCCAAGCGGTTCGCCGGCAAGGTCGGCATCGGGCACACGCGATGGGCCACCCACGGCCCGGCCAACGACGTGAACGCCCACCCGCACACGGACGCCAAGGGCCTGGTCGCCGTCGTGCACAACGGCATCATCGACAACGCCGCCGCGCTGCGGCACCGGCTGGCCGACGAGGGCGTCGACCTGGTCAGCGACACCGACACCGAGGTGCTGGCCCACCTGGTCGCTCTCTCGGAGGCGCCGACGCTCGAGGGTAAGGTCGTCGAGGCCCTCGCCCAGGTCGAGGGCACCTACGGCCTCGCCGTCGTGCACGCCGACTTCGCCGACCGCCTGGTCGTCGCCCGCAACGGCAGCCCGCTCCTGATCGGCGTCGGCGAGAAGGAGATGTACGTCGCCTCCGACCTCGCCGCGATCGTGCGCCACACGACGACCGTCGCCCACCTGGCCGACGGCGAGATCGCCACGGTGACCGCCGGCGGGTTCACGACGTACGGCGGGGACCTGCGCCCGATCGCTCGCACCGCGGAGACCGTGGACGTGGACCCGGCCGCCTACGAGGCCGGCGACCACGAGTCCTTCATGCACAAGGAGATGCTCGAGCAGCCCGCAGCAGCGGAGCGGGTGCTGGGCGGCCGGCTCGACGAGCGCTTCGGCACTGCCCACCTCGGTGGGCTGAACATGGACGCCCGGGAGACCCGCGCGATCCGCCGGGTCAAGATCCTCGGCTGCGGCTCGGCCTACTACGTCGGCCAGATGGGTGCCGCGCTGGTCGAGGAGCTCGCCCGGATCCCCGCCGACGCCGAGGCGGCGAGCGAGTTCCGCTACCGCGACCCGGTGATCGAGCCGGACACGCTGTACGTCGCGGTCAGCCAGTCCGGGGAGACGATCGACACGCTGCTCGCCGTCCAGGAGATCCGGCGCAAGGGCGGCCGGGTGATCGGGCTGGTCAACGTCGTGGGCAGCGCGATCGCCCGCGAGTGCGAGGGCGGCATCTACCTGCACGCCGGGCCGGAGGTCGCCGTCGCGTCGACCAAGGCGCTGACCAACATGTTCCTGGGCTTCGCGCTGCTGGCCCTGCAGCTCGGCCGGGTGCGTGACCTCTCCATCGCCGATGGCCGGCGGCTGATCAACGGCCTGTACCGGATCCCCCAGCAGATCCAGGAGATCCTCGACCGAGAGGACGACATCGCAGCCGTCGCCGGCCAGCTCGCCGCCGCCGAGAGCCTCTTCTTCGTGGGCCGGGTGCGCGGCTTCCCGGTGGCGCGCGAAGGGGCTCAGAAGTTCAAGGAGATCTCCTACCGGCACGCCGAGGCCTACCAGACCTCCGAGCTCAAGCACGGTCCGCTCGCGCTGGTCTCCGAGCAGGTGCCGACCGTCGCGATCGTGCCCGACGACGAGCTGACGGACCGCAACGTCGGCGCGCTGCACGAGATCGCGGCCCGTCGAGGACCGCTGGTCGTCGTCACCCACGAGGGCGTCGACCTCGGTGACGTCGACGCCAGCCCGAATTTCTGGGGTCGCATCGACGTGCCCCGCAACGAGCGCGAGCTCGACCCGGTGCTGCTCGTCGTACCCCTGCAGCTGCTGGCCTTCCACGCCGCCCTGCAGCTCGGCCACGACATCGACAAGCCCCGCAACCTGGCGAAGTCCGTGACCGTGGAGTAGCCCGGCGAGGACGGGGTGACCCAGCCCACCGCGACGACGAAGGTGGCGTGCGTGAGCGAAAGCACTACCGTTGACGGGTGAGCAACGACGAGAGCGACAACACTTCGACACCTGAGGTGACGTTCGCCGACCTCGGGCTCAGCGACAAGGTCCTGAAGGCGCTGGCCGACGTCGGCTACGAGAAGCCGTCGGCGATCCAGGCCGCGACCATCCCGCCGCTGCTCGCCGGGCGCGACGTCGTCGGCCTCGCGCAGACCGGCACGGGCAAGACCGCGGCGTTCGCGCTGCCGATCCTGTCGCGCCTCGACCTGTCGCAGAAGACGCCGCAGGCGCTCGTGCTCGCCCCGACCCGTGAGCTCGCGCTCCAGGTCTGCGAGGCGTTCGAGAAGTACGCCGCGCACAGCAAGGGCGTCCACGTCCTGCCGGTCTACGGCGGCCAGGCGTACGGCGTCCAGCTCAGCGCGCTGCGGCGTGGCGTGCACGTCGTCGTCGGCACCCCGGGCCGGATCATGGACCACCTGGAGAAGGGCACGCTCGACCTGAGCGAGCTGCGCTTCCTGGTGCTCGACGAGGCCGACGAGATGCTCAACATGGGCTTCGCCGAGGACGTCGAGACGATCCTCGCCGACACCCCCGACGACAAGAACGTCGCGCTCTTCTCCGCGACGATGCCGGCGCAGATCCGTCGGATCTCCAAGCAGTACCTGAACGACCCGGTAGAGATCACGGTCAAGAACAAGACCGCGACGGCGCCGAACATCACCCAGCGCTACCTGATTGTCTCCTACCCCCAGAAGATCGACGCCCTCACGCGCATCCTCGAGGTCGAGAACTTCGAGGGCATGATCGTCTTCGTCCGCACCAAGAGCGAGACCGAGCTGCTGGCCGAGAAGCTGCGCGCCCGTGGCTTCTCCGCAGCCGCGATCAACGGTGACGTCGCCCAGGCCCAGCGCGAGCGCACGGTCAACCAGCTGAAGTCGGGCAAGCTCGACATCCTGGTCGCCACCGACGTCGCCGCCCGCGGCCTGGACGTCGAGCGGATCAGCCACGTCGTCAACTACGACATCCCCACCGACACCGAGTCGTACGTCCACCGCATCGGTCGCACCGGCCGGGCCGGCCGCAGCGGCGACGCGATCTCGTTCGTGACGCCGCGGGAGCGCTACCTGCTCAAGCACATCGAGAAGGCCACCCGCCAGCCGCTCGCCCAGATGCAGCTGCCGACCGCCGACGACGTCAACGCCACCCGGCTGTCGCGCTTCGACGACCAGATCACCGCGGCACTGGAGCAGACGACCCGCATCGACCGGTTCCGCGACATCATCCAGCACTACGTGCGCGAGCACGACGTGCCGGAGGCCGACGTCGCCGCCGCGCTCGCCGTCGTCGCGCAGGGTGACACCCCGCTCCTGATCGACCCCGCCGCCGACGCCCGCCAGCAGCAGCGCGACGAGCGGCCCGCGCGCACCGACCGCCCCGACCGGGGCGGCCGCCCCGAGCGCGGCGAGCGCCGGCCGCGTGGCCGCAGCGACGTCCCGATGGCGACGTACCGCATCGCCGTCGGCAAGCGCCACAAGGTCGAGCCGCGCCAGATCGTCGGCGCGATCGCCAACGAGGGTGGGCTGTCGCGCCAGGACTTCGGGCACATCGACATCCGCGGCGACCACTCGCTGGTCGAGCTGCCGGCCGACCTGCCCGGCGGCGCCTGGGACAAGCTCAAGGGCACCCGGATCTCCGGGAAGCTCATCGAGCTGACCCCGGACAGCAGCGGCCCGTCGTCCAACGCGGGTCCGCGCAAGCCGCGCCACAAGAACTGACCTCTCGGGGGGCAGACGCGGGCGACGGCCCGGGTCTACTGTGACCGCGGTCACACCGACTGGCGGGTGACTCGGTCTCTCGGAGGTCCCATGTCGGTCCGCAGTCGCCTGACCCGTGCGTTCGTCGCCCTCGCGGCGGTTCTGTCCGTCCCCACCGTCCTCGCGGCGCCGGCCCACGCCGCCGCGCCGGCGTACGTCGCGCTCGGCGACTCGTACTCGTCCGGCGTCGGCACCCGCAGCTACATCGACGACGGCACGTCCTGCCAGCGCAGCAACCTGGCCTACCCGAAGCTGGTCGCCAACCAGAAGGGCTACGCCCTGAACTTCAAGGCGTGCTCCGGGGCGAAGATCCCGGACGTCAACGGCCAGCTCAGCGCGCTGTCGACGGGCACGGCGTACGTCACCGTGTCGGTGGGCGGCAACGACGCCGGCTTCTCGGGCGTGCTGACCGAGTGCGCGAAGCCCGGGTGGGCGAGCAACTGCGACGGCCGGATCAACACGGCGCAGACCTACATCAACAACACGCTGCCCGGCGCGCTGGCGACGTTGTACGCCTCGATCCGGAGCAAGGCCCCGAACGCGAAGGTGGTCGTGGTCGGCTACCCGCGCGTCTTCAACGGCGAGGACTGCAACGCGGCGACGTTCTTCTCCCCGGCGGAGGAGACCCGGCTGAACCAGACGGCGGACCTGCTCAACGGCAAGCTCGCGGCGGCCGCGTCGGCGAAGGGCTTCGCCTTCGCCAACCCGACGAGCCGCTTCGTCGGGCACGCGGTCTGCGACAGCCCCGAGTGGCTGAACGGGCTGTCGAACCCGATCAGCGACAGCTACCACCCCAACAAGACCGGGCACGCGTCCGGCTACCTGCCGCTGGTCGCGGGGCTGCTCGTCTGAGCCTGCGCACCCAGGGTCGGGTCGGTGCGGGCTGGTAGAACCGACGCGTGCGCCCTCTCGTCTCGATCGCCGCCCTCGTCCTCTTCGCCGGAGCCCTCGCGGGCTGCGACGCCAAGGACAAGGTCACCGGGCCTGACCCCGACAAGGCGGCCGACGCCCTCGCCGCGGCACTCGCGACCGGTGACTTCGCGGACGTCGCGTTCACCGACGACCAGACCCCGACGGCGGTCGGCGCCGACTACGCGGAGGTCGTCGACGGTCTGGGCGACCTCACGCCGACGGTCACGGCGGGCGGCGTGGAGGAGGACGGCGACTCCGCGACCGCCACGCTCGCCTGGGTGTGGCCGGTGGGCGGCGACGAGTGGAGCTACACGACCGACGTCACGATGACCAAGTTCGACGACGAGTGGCAGGTGCCTTGGTCGCGCGCGCTGGTCGAGCCCAGCCTGCGCAAGGCCACGGTCCTCGACGCCACCCCGATCGCGGGTCGTCGCGGCGACATCGTCGGCAACCGCGGCACCGCCCTGGTCACCGACCGCGACGTCGTCCGCTTCGGCATCGACCGCGGCAAGGTGTCGGCCGCCCGCGCGGGTGCGTCGGCGCGAGCGTTCGCTCAGCTGGTCGGCATCGACCCCACGGCGTACGCGAAGCGCGTGGAGGCGTCCGGCCCGAAGGCGTTCGTCGAGGCGATCACGCTGCGCAAGGACGACGTCCCGCTCGACGTCGCGCAGCGCTACTTCCGCATCAAGGGCGGCGTCGGGATCCCGGGGCAGCTGCCGCTCGCACCGAGCCGCGACTTCGCCCTGCCGATCCTCGGCACGGTCGGTGACGTGACCGCCGAGATGATCAAGGACCACCCCGACCGCTACGAGGTCGGCGACCTGGCCGGGCTGTCCGGGCTCCAGGCGCGGTACGACGAGCAGCTGCAGGGCGTCGACGGCGAGGTCGTCCACGCGGTCGGCTCCGACGGGATGGAGCGCGAGCTCTACCGGGTGGACCCGCAGCAGGGGCGGCCTCTCCAGATCACCCTCGACCTCCAGCGCCAGACCGCCGCCGAGGCGGCGCTCGCCGGGGTCGGCCCGGCCGCGGCGCTGGTCGCCGTACGACCGTCCGACGGCGCGATCCTGGCCGCTGCCAACGGCGCGGGCACCGACGGCTACAACGTCGCGACCTACGGGCAGGCGGCGCCGGGCTCCACCTTCAAGACGGTCAGCAGCCTGGCGCTGCTGCGCGCCGGCCTGAAGCCGGGCACCGTCGTGCCCTGCACGAGCCGGATCGTGGTGGACGGCAAGCCGTTCGAGAACTACGACGACTACCCGAGCAGCGCGCTCGGCAACATCCCGCTCAGCACCGCCGTCGCCAACTCGTGCAACACGGCCTTCATCTCGCAGGCGGGCAAGGTGTCCGACGGCTCGCTGGCCGGCGCGGCGGCGTCGCTGGGGCTGGGCGTCGACCACGACCTGGGGTTCCCGGCGTACTTCGGCCAGGTGCCGGCGCCGAAGTCGGAGACCGAGGCCGCCGCCGACCTGATCGGCCAGGGTGGCGTGCTCGCCTCACCCATGGCGATGGCGACGGTGATGGCCTCGATCGAGTCCGGGAAGACCGTGGTGCCCCGCCTCGTGAAGTCGGTCGACGTGTCCGTCCCGGACGACGTCGAGCCGCTCACCGCCGGGGAGGCCACGGCGCTGCAGCAGATGCTGCGCGGGGTGGTGACGTCCGGCAGCGGGCGCGGCCTGCTCGACGTGCCCGGCCCGCCGGTGATCGCGAAGACCGGCACGGCGGAGTTCGAGCGCAACGGCAAGACCCTCACGCACGCGTGGATGGTGGCCGCCCAGGGCGACCTCGCCGTCGCGGTCTACGTCGACGAGGGCTCGTCCGGCTCCGGCACCGCCGGCCCGATCCTGGAGCAGTTTCTGCGGGCGGGGCGGTAGGCGGCGAGGTGGCGGCATGCGGGTTTTGGCGGTCAGCCGGTGAAACCTGCAGACACGCCGTACCGCTCCGTCGATCCGGTGACCTGTCAGCCGAGACCCGTACGACGCGCCGTGCCTCGCCCGCGTGTCGTGCGGGTTCTGGCTGACGGGTGTGCGGCTTTTGGCGGTCAGCCGGTGAAACCCGCAGACACGCTCACCCCCGCGCCGGGACGCCGCGGGCCACGTCCTCCGGCATCGGCTCGTAGTGCGCGAAGGTGCGGGTGAAGACGCCGGCGCCGTGGGTGGAGGCGCGCAGGTCGACGGCGTAGCGGACCAGCTCGGTCTGCGGCACCTCGGCCAGCACCTGGGTGCGGTCGCCGACCTTGTCGGTGCCGAGGAGGCGGCCGCGCCGCGAGGACAGGTCGCTCATCACGGCGCCGACGAGCTCGTCGGGGACCAGCACGGTGACGGTGTCGAAGGGCTCCAGCATGGTCACGGTGGTCGCCGCCGCGGCCTCGCGCAGGGCGAGGGCCCCGGCGGTCTGGAAGGCCATGTCGGAGGAGTCGACGCTGTGCGCCTTGCCCTCGGTGAGGGTGACGCGTACGTCGACCACCGGGTGCCCGAGCCGGACCCCGCGCTCCATCTGGGCGCGGACGCCCTTCTCGACGCTGGGGATGAACTGCCGCGGCACCGAGCCGCCGACGACCTTGTCGACGAACTCGAAGCCGGCACCCTCGGCCAGCGGCTCGACCTCGAGGTGGCACACGGCGTACTGCCCGTGCCCGCCGGACTGCTTGACGTGGCGGCCCAGCCCGGCGGCCCGGCCGGAGAAGGTCTCGCGCAGCGACACCACGAACGGCACCTCGTCGACGTGGACGCCGTACCGCTCGGTGAGCCTCTCGAGGGTGACCTCCGCGTGCGACTCGCCCATGCACCACAGCACCAGCTGGTGGGTCTCGGCGTTGTTGTCGATGCGCAGCGACGGGTCCTCGGCGGCGAGCCGGCCCAGCGCCTGGGAGAGCTTGTCCTCGTCGGCCTTGCTGTGCGCGACGATCGCCACCGGCAGCAGCGGCTCGGGTATCGACCACGGGCGGAGCACGCGCGGCTCCTCCACGTCGGAGAGCGTGTCGCCGGTCTCGGCCCGGGTCAGCCGGCCGATCGCGCAGATGTCGCCGGCGACGACCCGCTCGGTCGGCGCCTGCTGCCGTCCGAAGACGTGGGCGAGCGCGCCGATCTTCTCGTCCTCGTCGTGGTCGGGGTGGCCGGCCGCGTCCCCGAAGAACGCCGCGAAGTGACCGGAGACGTGGACCGACTGGTCCGCGACCAGGGTGCCCGAGAAGACCCGCACCAGGCTGAGCCGGCCGACGTACGGGTCGCTCGTCGTCTTGACCACCTCGGCCACCAGCGGCCCCTCGGGGTCGCCGGAGATCGCGGCCGCGTCGGCCCCGGAGGGCAGGAACACGTCGGGGGAGGGGTGCTCGGCGGGCGACGGGAACCCACGGACGGCGAGGTCGAGCAGCTCGGTGCAGCCGACCCCGGTCAGCGAGCACACGGGTACGACGGGGAAGAACGTCGCCCGGGCCACGGCCCGCTCGAGGTCCTCGAGCAGCACCTTCTCGTCGATCTCCTCGCCGCCGACGTAGCGATCCATCAGGGTCTCGTCCTCGGACTCCTCGATCACCGCCTCGATGAGCTCGCCGCGCAGGTCGTCGTGCGCGCCGGAGGAAGCGGGTGCCAGCAGCCCCGTCAGCCCGACCACGGCGTCCCCGTCGCGGACGGGGACGAAGAGCGGCATCACCCGGTCGCCGAAGGCCGCGCGAGCCTGGGCGAGCACGCCGTCGTAGTCGGCGCGGGCCTGGTCGAGCTTGGTGACCACCACCGCCCGAGGCATGCCGACGCTCGCGCACTCGCGCCACAGCGCCCGGGTGCCGTCGTCGATCCCCTCGTTGGCGGCGACCACGAAGAGCGCGCAGTCGGCGGCCCGGAGCCCGGCGCGCAGCTCGCCGACGAAGTCGGCGTACCCGGGGGTGTCGATCAGGTTGACCTTGGTGCCCTCGCGGACGAGCGGGGCGACGGCGAGCGAGATCGTGCGACCGTGGGCGTGCTCGGCCTCCTCGTAGTCGCACACGGTGGTGCCGTCGCGTACCGAGCCGGCGCGGGAGGTGGCACCCGAGGCGGCGAGCAGGGTCTCGGCCAGCGTGGTCTTCCCGGACCCGGCGGGGCCCACCAGCACCACGTTCCTGATCCGGTCCGGGCTGCTCGCCCCCAGATCTTGGCCGGACGCTCTCCGGTTCCTGTCGGCCATCGCCGTACCTCCCGCCGTGCCCTGTGCAGGGTCGTCCTCGACCCCCTGGTCCGAGAGAACTCCTCCGCCCGCGCGGGCGCAAGGGGCTGTCGGGCACGGATTCGGTCGATTAGCCTGGAGGTTCCATGTCTCGGGTTATGGGCCGTCTCGGCCTGCTCTCGGAGGTGCAGGACCTCCTGGCGCAGGGGCAGTCCGTCGCGCTCCACGGACCCACCGGCATCGGCAAGAGCGCCCTGCTCGACGCGCTCGAGGAGCAGCGCCGCGAGCGGCCGGACGCCCTGGTGCTGCGGGCCAACGGCGCCGTCGCCGAGCACGGACTGCCGTACGCCGCGCTGCAGGACCTCGTCGACCAGCTGCCGGTCGAGCTCGGCGGGTCGCTGCCGGGACTGGTCGCCATTCATGACACAGCGGTCGAGGAGGACCGGCTGCGGACGGTGCTCTGCACCTCGTTCCGGTCCCTGCTGGAGCAGGCGTCCCGCACCCGGACCGTGCTGATCCTGCTCGACGACGTGCAGTGGCTGGACCCCCAGTCGGCGTGCGTCATCGGCTACGGGCGCCGCCGGCTGACCGAGCGGGTGAGCGTGGTCGCCACGATCGGCCCCGCGCGCGATCCACGCGCCGACGGCGACGTCGACCTCTCGGACCTGCACCACCTCGACGTCCCGCCGCTCGACGCGGCCGCGATGATCGAGCTGCTCGGCGCCCACGGCGTGCCGCCGCACGTCGCGCAGCGGCTGCACGTCGAGTCGGGCGGCCTGCCGTCGCTGGCGCTCGCGCTCGGGGGCGCGGCCCGTGAGCAGCCGGTGCTGCTCGGGCGACCGACGCCGATGCCGGCGAGCCTGGAGCGGGTGCTGCGGGACCGCTTCCTCGCGCAGGACGCGGGCGTGCAGGAGACCGTCGCCCTGGCCGCGCTGCTGCACCGCCCGACCGTGCGCCAGCTCGAGCGCGCCGGCCGGGTCGAGGTCGACCAGCACCTGCGCGCCGCGGCCGAGGCGGGTCTGCTGACCCGGTCGGGCGACGCCGTGCGCTTCACCCCCTCCGAGCTGGGTCGCGTCGTGACCGAGACGATCCCCGCCGTACGCCGCACGGAGTGGCACCGGGCCCTCGCCGACGTCGCCCCCAGCCCGGCCGAGCGGATCCGGCACCGCGCGCTGGCCGACCCGCGACCCGACGCCGCGACGGCTCGCGAGCTGGCCCTGGTCGCCCGCGAGTCGGCGAGCGCCGGCAACCGCTCGATCGCCACCGAGCTCTACCTGCTCGCGGCCGACCGCGCACCCGCCGAGCTCGGCACCGAGCGCGTCGAGTGGCTCGCGACCGCGGTCGAGACGGGCGCGCCGGGCAACCACGTCGAGCTCGTGCACCGCGCGCTGGACGACTTCCTCGAGCTGCCGGCCGAGCCCGCGCAGACCGTGCGCGTGCGCCTGGCGCTGCCGGAGCTCGCCGGGTCCGGCCTGGCCGCGATGGACGAGGTGCTGGCCGCCGCCCTGACCGACGCCGGCGAGGACGACCGCCTGGTCGCGCTGGTCCTGCTGCAGCGTTCCCGGGTCGCGCTGATGGAGTCGCGGCCCGACGAGGCGGGGCGGCTCGCCGAGCGGGCCGCCGGCCTGTTCCACCGCGCCGGTGACCCGATCGCGGAGGCGTCCGCCCGGACCACGCTCGCGGTGGCGACCCGCTGGACGGGCTCGGGCCTGCACGACCACCACCTCGCCGACGCGCTGGCGCTGGTGCCCGCGAGCGAGCCCGCGCAGCCCGGGCTGACCCACACCTCGCCCGCCTACATCGCGGCCAGGTTCGCGCTCTACGACGATCGGCTCGACGAGGCCTGGGCGGCCAACCTCTCGATGCTCGCCCAGGTCGAGCGCGGCGCCGGGATGGACCAGGTGCACGTGCTGCGCTGCCTGGTCGAGGTCGGCGTCCGGCTCGGGCGCTGCCGCGAGGCGATGGCGTACGCCGCGCGTGCCACCCAGGTCGCCGAGGAGTTCGGTCTCGACCCGCACACGGGGTGGTTCATCGGCGCGCTCGCCGAGCTCGCCGGCGGGGACCTCGAGACCGGACGCACCCTGGCCGAGCAGGGCGCGGTCGCGGCGCAGGAGCGCGGCGACACCCGCTACCTGCAGCGCCACCTGCTGCTCCTCGGGCAGGCCCAGCTCCGCGCCGGCGATGCCGGGTCCGCGCGGGCCACGCTGCTGCGGATCCGGGACATCGAGGAGGCGCACGGCATCAGCGACCCGACCGTCAACCGGTGGCAGCCCGAGCTCGTCTCCGCGCTGGTCGCGCTCGGCGCGGTCGACCAGGCGGCCGGCGTGCTGGCCTCGGCACGCCACGCCATCGACGGCCGGACCGGCACCGACGGTGTCGGCGCGCAGCTGGACCGGGCGGAGGCCGAGGTGCTCTGTGCGACAGGCGACCTGGACGGCGCGGTGCACCTGCTCGACCGGGCCGCCAAGGTCTGTGCCGACGTCGGCATGCAGATCGAGCTCGGTCGCACCCTGCTGGCCCGCGCCCACGTCGAGCGCCGGGCCCGCCGGGCGGCCGCGGCGCGGAGCACCCTGGAGGAGGCCGAGGCGGTCTTCGACGCGCTGCACGCCCAGCCCTGGCTGGCCCAGGTCCGCGCCGAGCTCGCGCCGTGCCCGGTCGAGGGGGCGAGCGACCCGATGCTCGGACGGCTCACCGACACCGAGGCGCGGATCGCGCAGCTGGTGAGCCAGGGAGCCAGCAACCGCCAGATCGCCGAGCGTCAGCACCTCTCGGTCAAGACGGTCGAGGCGGCGCTGACCCGCATCTACCGCAAGCTCGACGTGCGCTCCCGCACCCAGCTCGCGACGCTGCTCGTCCCGGCACCCACCGAGTAACGCCGGCTCGACGAGGGTTTTCCCGCTACCGGTACCCCGGTGGGGTTCCTAGCGTTCGATCTCGACGTCCTCGGACACCCCGGCGACGCCGAACTCCCCACCCCCACACCCTTCGAGGGAGATCCATCGATGAGTACCAGAACGCTGCTCGGAGCGGCTCTGGCGGTCACGGTCTCGGGCGCACTCGCCCTGGGCCTGCAGGCACCGTCGTCCTCCGACCCCGGCACCCACTCCCACCAGCCCGCCACCAAGGGCCACACCGCGGTGCCGGACCGCGTGGCGCGCAGCGCCGCCCGGTCGTACGTCGGCGACCACCGGTCCGCCTTCAAGACCAGCCCCCACGACACCTTCCGGCAGGCCGGCACCACGAAGGGCACGGCCGGGACGCAGTACGTCGCGTACGACCGCACCTACCGCGGGCTCCCCGTCATCGGCGGTGACTTCGTGCTCGCGGTCGACCCGTCCGGCAAGGTCACCGGCCGCAGCGCGACCCAGCCGCAGGTGATCCGGCTGCGCTCGACCCGCCCGACGGTCCCGGCCGCCACCGCCCGTCGTACGGCGATGCGCCAGGTCGGCCACGTCCAGCGCGCGTCGAAGCCGCAGCTCGTGGTCCTCGCCAAGGGCCGCCCGACGCTGGCCTGGCAGACGCTGGTCGTCGGCACCACGAAGCACCGGCCGACCCGGCTGACCGTCCTCACCAACGCCCGCAACAACAAGGTGCTGAGCAGCTGGGACCGCGTCGTCGACGGCAGCGGCGCCGGCTACTACTACCCCGGCGTCACGATCGGCACGTCGCTGAGCGGCTCGACCTACCGGATGTCCGACTCGACCCGCTCCGGCGTCTCGTGCGCCAACCAGGCGGGCACGATCTACACCGGCCCGGACGACGCCTGGGGCAACGGCTCCGGCACCAACCTCGAGACCGGCTGCGTCGACGTGCTCTACAGCGTCGACAAGGAGGTCGACATGCTGTCGGCCTGGCTCGGTCGCAGCGGCGTCAAGGGCAACGGCACGAGCTACCCGGCCCGGGTCGGCCTCAACGACGTCAACGCCTACTTCGACGGCACGAAGACCAACTTCGGTCACAGCCAGGACGGCGCCCGCCAGCTCACCGCGATCGACATCGTCGCGCACGAGAACGGGCACGGCGTCTTCGAGACCACGCCCGGCGGCTCGACCGGTGACAACGAGACCGGTGGCATGAACGAGGCGACCGGCGACATCTTCGGTGCGCTCACCGAGGCGTACGCCAACAACCCGAACGACCCGGCTGACTTCACGGTCGGCGAGGAGGCGGACCTGGTCGGCGACGGCCCGATCCGCTACATGTACAACCCGAGCATCGTGGGCGACCCGAACTGCTGGTCGTCGAGCATCAAGAACGCCGAGGTGCACGCGGCCGCGGGCCCGCTCAACCACTGGTTCTACCTGCTCTCCCAGGGCTCGGCCGCCTCGCCGGCCTCGCCGACCTGCAACGGGTCGAGCGTGACGGGCGTCGGCATCCAGACCGCCGGCAAGATCTACTACAACGCGATGCTGCTGAAGACGACGTACTGGACGCACGGCAAGGCCCGCGTCGCGACGCTGACCGCGGCGAAGAACCTGTACGGCAGCACCGACTGCACGACGTTCAACCGGGTGAAGGCCGCCTGGGACGCCGTCTCGGTGCCGGCCCAGTCCGGCGAGCCGACCTGCGGGACGAGCGGCGGCGGTGGCACCTGCACCAAGGTCACGGCCACGGGTACGGCGTCGTCGGGCACGTCGACGTACAAGCCGTCCTCGACGGGCGTCACCGTGACGACCGCCGGCACCATCAACGGCTGCCTCACCGGCCCGAGCGGGGTCGACCTCGACCTGTACCTGCAGAAGAAGAGCGGGTCGTCGTGGGTCGACGTGGCAGCCAGTGAGGGCTCGACCGCGACCGAGAGCATCACCTACGCGGCCGCGGCGGGCACCTACCGCTGGGACGTCTACGCCTACTCGGGCTCCGGCGCGTTCACGCTGAAGTACGACACCCCGTAACACCCTCGGGAACGAAGCCGGGGCCCCAGCGCACGCGCTGGGGCCCCGGTCCTTCGTGGCTCACCGGTCTGACGCGAGGGGGTGCGTCAGATCGGGCCCTCCAAAGGCGAGCCCCTCGCTGCATGGGGTCAGCAAGGGGCTCTTGCCGACATCAAGGTGCTCCCTCCGAGTCGACATCCCCATGGTGTCACGGGACCGGTGAGGGTGTCAGCGGTTTGCCAGAAGGACCTGGGGCACGGCTCCCAAGACGTCGGCCTGCTGCGCGCCGCCCAGATCGCACGCTGGCTGCGTTGCCGGCGCTCGGAAGGCGCCCAGCCTGCCTTCGCTTCGGCGCCTTGCCATCGCACGACCTGGACGGCGCTCGCGACGGCCACGCTTGGGAGACGTGCCCCTGGGGTGCGAGGCTGGCCACATGAACGGACTCGACCTTCTCGGCCCCGACCAGCGGGGCCTCTACATCGGCGGCACCTGGCGCGAGGCGGAGGGCGGCGAGCGGCTCGACGTGATCGACCCCGCGGACGGCTCGGTGCTCACCGACGTCGCGAACGGCTCGGTCAACGACGCCGTGGACGCCCTCGACGCAGCGGTGGCCGCCCAGCGCACCTGGGCCACCACCCCGCCCCGCGAGCGCGGGGAGATCCTGCGCACCGCCTTCGGGCTGATCACCGACCGTGCCGACGAGTTCGCGCACCTGATGAGCCTCGAGATGGGCAAGACGGTCGCCGAGGCCCGGGGTGAGGTCGGATACGGCGCCGAGTTCTTCCGGTGGTACGCCGAGGAGGCGGTCCGCATCCACGGCCGCTGGATGCAGGCGCCCGCCGGTGGCAGCCGGCTGCTCACCATCAAGAAGCCGGTCGGCCCCTGCCTCTTCATCACCCCCTGGAACTTCCCGCTCGCGATGGGCACCCGCAAGATCGGCCCGGCGATCGCCGCCGGCTGCACGATGGTGGTCAAGCCGGCCAGCCAGACGCCGCTGACCATGCTGGCGCTGGCCGGGGTGCTCGCCGAGGCGGGCCTGCCCGACGGTGTCCTCAACGTCGTGACGACCAGCCGGCACAGCGAGTTCAGCGAGGCGCTCCAGTCCGACGACCGGCTGCGCAAGGTCAGCTTCACCGGCTCGACTGGGGTCGGGAAGATCCTGGTCCGGCAGTCGGCCGACCAGCTGCAGCGGCTGAGCATGGAGCTCGGGGGCAACGCGCCGTTCATCGTCTTCGAGGACGCCGACGTCGACGCCGCCGTGGACGGCGCGATGATCGCCAAGATGCGCAACATGGGCGAGGCGTGCACCGCCGCGAACGGGTTCCTGGTGCACCGCTCGGTGGCGCAGGAGTTCGCGGAGAAGCTCGGCGAGCGGATGGGCGGGCTCACGGTCGGTCGCGGGCAGGACGCCGGTGTCGACGTCGGTCCGCTGATCGACGAGAAGGCCGTCGAGAGCGTCACCCAGCTCGTCACCGACGCGATCCACGACGGCGCCACGGTCGTGACTGGCGGCCAGACGCCCGAGGGCCCCGGCTACTTCTACCCGCCGACCGTGCTGCTCGACGTGCCCGTCGACTCCGAGATCAACGTGCAGGAGATCTTCGGGCCGGTCGCGCCGATCAGCATCTTCGAGTCCGAGGACGAGGCGATCCGCCAGGCCAACGACACGGAGTACGGGCTCGCGTCGTACGTCTACACGCGCGACCTGGCCCGCACCATCCGGGTGGCCGAGTCCCTGGACTTCGGCATGATCGGCATCAACTCCGGCCTCATCTCCAACCCGGCGGCGCCGTTCGGCGGGGTCAAGGCGAGCGGGTTCGGCCGGGAGGGCGGGTTCGAGGGCATCGAGGAGTACCTGGAGACGACGTACGTCGCGCTGCCGGCCGGCTGAGCCGAGGACGGGCTTGACTTGAAGTTCGCTTGAACTTGTCGGATGGGCGCATGCATGCGATCCGACAGCACGAGACAGGCCCGCCCGACGTCCTCGTCCTCGAGGAGCTCCCCGACCTGGAGCCAGCGACCGGACAGGTCCGGATCGCCGTGGAGGCGAGCGGGGTGCACCTGCTGGACACCTCGCTCCGGCGCGGCGAGCCCGGTCCGTTCCCCCTGCCAGACCTGCCGACGATCCCGGGCCGCGAGGTCGCCGGTGTGGTCGACCGGGTCGGACCGGAGGTCGACGCGACCTGGCTCGGCGCGCGCGTGGTCGCCCACCTCGGGCCGGTCCCGGGCGGGTACGCCGAGCAGGCCGCCACCGGCGTCGAGCAGCTGTTCCGGGTCCCGGCCGGGGTCGGGTTCCCGGACGCGGTCGCCGCGGTCGGCACCGGGCGCACCGCGCTCGGCGTCGTCGAGCTCGAGCCGGCGACGCCCGATGACGTCGTCCTGGTGCTATCGGCCGCGGGTGGGCTGGGCTGGCTGCTGGTCCAGGACGCCCTCGCGCGCGGCGCCACGGTGGTCGCCGCGGCCGGCAGTCCCGCACGCGCGGCCC
Source organism: Nocardioides sp. Root1257 (assembly GCF_001425175.1). Classification (GTDB taxonomy): domain Bacteria; phylum Actinomycetota; class Actinomycetes; order Propionibacteriales; family Nocardioidaceae; genus Nocardioides. The sequence goes on from NZ_LMDV01000009.1 coordinate 612,266, forward strand.
GGCTCGCGGCCCTCGCCCCGCACCAGGTCGTCGACTACGGGGAGGACGGCTGGGCGGACCGGGTCGACGGCGTGACGCTCGTCTACGACGGGGTCGGAGGAGCAGTGGGTCGGGCGTCACTCGAGCTGCTGCGTCCCGGCGGGCGGCTGGTGATGTTCGGCTTCTCCGCGGGGGAGCCGACCCGGCTCGACACCGGCGACCTGCTCCGCCGCTCGATCACCGCCGGGTGGAGCCTCGGCCCCCGGATGGCCGCGCTGCCGGGCGGGATCCCGGGCCTGGCGGGCCGGGCGCTCGACCGGGTCGCCGCCGGCGGGTGGCGGCCGCTGGTCACGACGTACCCCCTGGCCGACGCGGCGCGGGCGCACGGCGACCTCGAGGGCCGCCGGGCGCTGGGCAAGGTCGTCCTCACCTCCGCGCGATGAAATCGGTGGGCGGTGTCGGTCCCAGCAGACAGACTGAGGAGCAGGAGGGCCGATGACCGACACCGACGTCGACCGCGCAGGCACCCGGCTGCCGCGGGCGCTGACGCCGTTCCGGCACCCGGCCTACCGGCGGCTCGCCGTCGCGCTGGTGCTCGCGACCTTCGCCGGCGGCGTGTGGGTGGTCGGCCTGGTGTGGGAGGTCATCCGGCTCGACGGCGGACCCGCCCAGCTCTCGCTGGTCTCGACAGCCGGTGCGGTCGGCGTGCTGCTGCCGGCGCTGCTCGGCGGGGTGGTCGCCGACCGGGTGCCGCAGAAGGTGATCCTGCTCGGCGTCGCGACCACCGAGTTCGCCTGCATGGGCGTGGTCGCGACCCTGTCCCTGACCGACCTCGCGCAGCTCTGGCAGCTGGCCGTCGTGGGGTTCGTGATCGGCGCCGCGATGGCGTTCTACTACCCGGCGTACTCCGCCTGGCTCCCGGCGCTGGTGCCGGAGGAGGACCTGCTCGCGGTCAACGGCTTCGAGGGCATGATCCGTCCGACCATCGGCCAGGCGATCGGCCCGGCCGTCGCCGGCGTCGTGGTCGGCGCGGCGTCGCCCGGTGCGGCCCTCACGGTCGCGGCCCTGTGCTCCCTCGCCGGCCTGGCCGCGCTCACGATGGTGCCGCTGACCCCGGTGCGCCGCGAGGCCGGGAGCGACCCGACCTCGGTGCTCAGTGACCTGCGGGAGGGGTTCGCCTACATGGTGCGGACGCCGTGGCTGCTGGCCACGCTGCTCTTCGCCTCCCTCCTGGTCTTCCTGATCATGGGTCCGCTCGAGGTGCTGCTGCCGTTCCTGATCAAGGACAAGCTCGGGGGCGGTCCGGGTGACCACGCGCTGGTGCTCGCGGCCTTCGGCATCGGCGGCGCCGTCGGCTCGCTGACCGTCGCCTCGCTGCGGATGCCACGTCGCTACCTCACCTGGATGAACCTGATGTGGGGCCTGGGCTGCCTGCCCTTCGTGGTGATGGGCGTGGCGACGGCGATCTGGCAGCTGGTGGTCGCCGCGTTCGTGCTCGGGGCGTTCTTCTCGGCGCCGATGGTGATCTGGGGAACGCTGCTCCAGCGCCGGGTCCCCTCGCACCTGCTGGGCCGGGTCTCATCCCTCGACTTCTTCGTGTCGGTGAGCCTGATGCCGGTCTCGATGGCCGTCGCCGGCCCGGTGTCCGAGGCGATCGGGCTGCGCACGACCTTCCTGATCGCCGGCACGCTGCCCGCGGTCGCCGCCGCCGTCGCGATCGTGGCCGCCAAGCTGCCGCAGGACGAGGTAGCCCATCCGCTCTAAGTTTTGAACACGTTCAAATCAGGGCTACAGTCGGCGTCATGCGCATCGTCATCCCTGGAGGCACGGGTCAGGTCGGCGGCATCCTGCGACGGCGGTACGCCGCGGCCGGGCACGACGTCGTCGTCCTCAGCCGTCATCCGGAGACGCTCGAGCCCGGCGTCCGGCACCGGTCCTGGGACGGGCGCACGGTCGGCGACTGGGCCGAGGAGCTGGACGGTGCCGACCTCGTCGTCAACCTCGCGGGCCGCACGGTGAGCTGCCGCTACACCGACGAGCACTTGCGCCAGATGATGGACTCGCGCGTCGACTCGACCCGTGCGGTGGGGCAAGCCCTCGAGCTGGCCGCTCGCCCGCCGGCGGTCTGGCTGCAGATGAGCACGGCGACGATCTACGCCGACCGGCGCGATGCGCCCCACGACGAGGCCACCGGCATCATCGGGGGACACGAGCCGCACGTCCCGGCGTACTGGGAGTTCAGCGTGCGGATCGCCCGGGAGTGGGAGGCGGCGCAGCAGGAGGCCACCCTGCCGCACACCCGCCGGGTGGCCCTGCGTGCCGCGATGGTGATGAGCCCGGATCGTGGCGGCGTCTTCGACTACCTGTCCTGGATGGCGCGGCTCGGGCTCGGGGGACCGGTCGCGGGCGGCGGGCAGTATGTGTCGTGGATCCACGGCGACGACTTCTGCCGTGCCGTCGACCTGCTGGCCGAGCGCAGCGACCTCGAGGGCCCGGTGAACCTCGCTGCGCCCGATCCGCTGCCGCAGCGCGAGCTGATGCGCGAGCTGCGCGGGGCCTGGGGCGGGCGCCCAGGACTGCCCGCCACGCGCGCCATGGCCGAGATCGGTGCCTGGGTGCTGCGCACCGACACCGAGCTGCTGCTCAAGAGCCGCCGGGTGGTGCCCGGCAGGCTGCTGGACGCCGGGTTCGCGTTCGAGCACCCGACCTGGGCGGGTGCGGCCGCCGACCTGGTCGCAGGCGTCCGGGAGCGACGCCGCCCCTAGGAGAGCCCGGCCAGCACCTCTTCGTTGTGCCGGTGCCCGACGGTCTCGTAGCCGACCACCGTCACCCACGGCGTCAGCGCGACGACCAGCAGCGACCAGGTCAGCGACGCACCCGACGCCACCAGCACGACCCCGGCCGCCAGCACGACCGTCGAGATGAGGAACAGCACGACGTGGAAGGGGTCGAAGGTGCGGGTGAGCAGGGCGTAGAGCACGAGGAGCAGGCCGACGTAGACCGCGAGCGGCACCGCGAACGCCAGCACGGTCTCGGTGTCGTCGAGCTTGGAGTGCTCCTGGAGCCGGTACGCCGCGGCGTGCAGCCCGGCGCCGACGGCGACGAGCGCGCCGAAGACCGCGATGTGCCCGTAGCCCCAGGCGAAGGACCGCTCCCGGTGGGCGTGCAGGAGGTCGCCGCTCGGCAGCACGAAGTAGGTCCACCACATCCCGAACGTGACGCCGACGCCGGCGATCCCGAGGACCGCGACGTCGACCGTCCAGCCCTTCTCGTCGATGATCGCGGACAGCGTGGCGACGGTGCCGATCAGCCCCTCGCCGAGGGCGATGATGACCAGCAGGCCGTACCGCTCGGCGATGTGGTGGGGGTGCCACGGCGTGCCGACCAGCACCTTCTCCGCGACCAGCGGCCCGATGGCCTCGATGAGGATCAGCAGCACGATCAGGGCGAAGGTCACCGGGATCGACGTCGGTGCGATCGCGAGCGCGATCCAGCCCGCCTGGCTGATGAGCAGCGTGATGATGAAGGTCCGGCAGACCGTCGTCCGCTCCGGGTCCTGCCGCGAGGCGCGCCACCACTGGAAGACCATCGGCACTCGCATCACGACGTACCCGAGCACCATGACGCTGTTGTCCACGTGGTCGCCCTCGTGCAGCGAGTCGAACATCTGGGGCAGGCCGAGCGCCAGGACCAGCACGCCGACCATCTGCACCATGGTGGTCAGCCGGTAGATCCAGTCGTCCGTGTCGTACGCCGAGGCGAACCAGGAGAAGTTGATCCAGGCCCAGCTCACGGCGAAGATCGCGAACGCGAAGCCGAGGACCCCCTCGGCGACGTACCCCTCGGCGAGGAAGTGCGCGAGCTCGCTCGCCGCGGCGCCGAAGGCGATCACGAACGTGAGGTCGAAGAGCAGCTCGAGGGGAGTCGCGGCGCGACCCGTCTCGTGGGGGTCTCGACCCGCCATCCGTACGACGGTGTGGGTCATCCGCTCCGGCATGCGGGCAGCCTAGAAGACGCTGTCAGGTGGCGTCAGGTGCCGTCAGACGCCGGGACCGAGCGCGGAGGAGAGTGCGCCGCGGGAGTGGATGCCGAGCTTGCGGTAGACGTGCGACAGGTGCCACTCGACCGCCTTGACGGTGACGACGAGCTGGTCGGCGATCTCGCGGTTGGTCAGCCCGGTGGCGGCCAGGCGGGCGACGCGCTGCTCGGCCGCGGTCAGCGACGCCAGCGTCTCGCCGAGCACCGGCTGCGGGTCCTCGCCCATCCGGCCGAGGAGTCGTCGGACCCGGCCGAGGAGCGGCCAGAGGTTCTCGTTGCCGGCGTACGTCTCCGCGCCGCGGAGCAGCGCCAGCCCCTCGGCGGCGTCGCCCGGACCGCCACCGAGCAGGAGGAGGCCCGCGAGGTCGGTCTCGATCTGGGCCTTCAGCCGCGCGGCCTCCACGCCGTCGAGCTCGTCGAGGGCCTGGCGCAGCAGCGAGCCCCGGTCGGTGTGCGCGTCGACGGTCGCGAGGGTGCGCAGGCCGAGCGCGATCGGGTACGGCGCGCCGGTCTTGCCGGCCAGGGTGAGGTGGTCGCGGGCGAGCGCGGTCCCCTCGACGCGATGGCCGAGCCGTACGGCGGCGAGGGCCGCCGCCGTGCGCCACGGGATCAGGTCCGGGATGTCCGTGGTGGCGTCGAGCAGGCGCGGGATCCGCGTGAAGTGTGCCGCCGCGAGGTCGATCTCGTTGACGGCCGCACACAGCTCGCCGCGACCGTAGTGGGCGGTCGCCCCGGCGAGGCCGGGGCGTTCGAGGTAGAGGCCGAGCCGCTCGCCGACGGCGCGGGCCTCGGCCAGCTCGCCCCGCGCGAGCCGGCAGTCGAGGGTGGTCGAGAGCAGCGCAGCGCGCTGCGTGTCGTCGAGCTCGCCCTCGGCGGCCTCACCCGCTTGGGTGAGGTACTGGAGCGCAGCGCCGATGGCGCCCGCCCGCGAGTTGAGGAGCCCGCGGTCCAGCAACTCGCGGGCATCGACGATCGCACCACGCTTGGCGACGTCAGAGCCGGAGCTGACCTGGGGGGACGGCATGGTGCTGAGCGTAGGAACAGGCGCTCATCGGCGAGGGGAAACGCAGGAAACTTTGCGCAGGACCAGTCAGGCCCGACCCAGGAAGGCCAGCAGCCGGACGTCGGCGGGCGCCTCGTCGGGGACCATCAGGGCGGGTGCGAACCGGATCCCGCGGTCGGCCTCGGACACTGTCAGGTGGGCGACGGCGAGCAGGGCGAGGGCCAGGTCTGAGGGGATGGGCACGGGCTCGGTCGCCCGCCCCACGTCCCACCCGTGGACGGTGATCTCGAGGGCGGCGGTGGCCACCAGGACCGCGCTGGTGAGGTCCAGGCCGCCGACGAGCACGTCGCCGGGGGCCGGCCGGCTCCAGACCCCGAGCAGCGCACACGCCTTCTCCTCGATGGCCGCGATCCGGCCCTCGGTCGTGTGGGTCAGGTGGACCTCGACGCGGCCCCCGGCCGCCTCGGTGAACGCGTCGAGCGAGTCCTCCATGTGCACGAGCAGGTCGTCCAGCCGCCAGCCGGCGCACGGCGTCGCGCGGTCGAGCACACCGCCCCGGACGCCGCCGAGACGGGCCCGGGTGTAGTCGAGCGCCCGGCCGAGCAGCTCGACCGAGGCGGGGAGGGTCGTCGTCACGACGTGCCGGACACCGTGTAGTCGGCGGGCAGTCGGGCCGGCAGCCCGAAGGTGTCGAAGAGCGAGAGGTCGAAGAACGCCGTCACGTGCCGGACCTGGTCGCCGTCGAGGTCGAGGACCTGGAGCTGGAACGGCGTGAAGTCGCCCTGCGGCGTCCGCATGTAGAGGCCGTACGCCGGCTGGCCGTTGGCGGTCGTCGCGATCATCGGCATGTCGCGGGCGCCGCCGGGGCACTCGTTGCCGATCAGCCAGCCGATGTTGGCGCGGCCGCGGTACCAGCTCGTGAACGGCGGCATGTCCCACGTCGCCTCGGCGGTCAGCATCCCGACGATCGAGTCGACGTCCTTGCGCCAGAACGCGTCGACGTACCGCTCGAGCAGCTGCTGCTGCGCGGCGGTCAGGTCGGGCTCGACGGTGTCGGCGGTCAGGCCGCGCTCCGCGAGCTGGGCGTGCGCGCGCTGGAGGGCGGAGTTGACCGCGGCGGTCGAGGTGTCGAGCGCCTCGGCGACCTCCGCGGCCGACCAGCGCAGCACGTCGCGCAGGATCAGCACCGCCCGCTGCCGGGCCGGGAGGTGCTGGAGGGCGGCCACGAACGCGAGTCGGATGGTGTCGCGCTCGGCCACCTGCACCGCGGCGTCCGGCACCGGCTCGAGCCAGGTGACCTCGTGGTCGAGCTCGAGCGCGTCGCCGGCGATCGCGTCCGGGGTGCCCAGCCCGGCGGGCAGCGGTCGCCGCGGCCGGTTCTCGAGGTTGGTCAGGCAGACGTTGGTGGCGATCCGGTAGAGCCAGGTGCGCACCGAGGAGCGGCCCTCGAAGCTGGCGGAGGCCCGCCAGGCGCGCAGGAACGTCTCCTGCACGAGGTCCTCCGCCTCGTGCACGGACCCGGACATCCGGTAGCAGTGCGCGAGCAGCTCGCGCTGGTAGCGCTGCGTCAGCGTCGGGAAGTCGTCGAGCTCGGTGGTGGGTTCGAGTGTCGCCATGACCGGTCCAGTCTGCATGGCACTACCGACCGGCGTCGACCGCCAAACTCATCGCTCGCTCCGCGGCGGGTACGGCGAGCGCCCGGTCGGCGGGGATCAGGCCGACCCGGGTGCGCCGGTCGAGCAGGTCGTCGACGTCCGCCGCGCCCTCGTGGGTGACCCCGAAGATCAGCTCGGCCAGCGTCACCGGGACCCCCTCGGCGATCGGCGCCAGGAGCTCGTCGTCACCGAGCCCGCTGACGGCGCGGGCGTTGTCGAGGACCAGCCGGGCGTCGGTGCCGAAGCGGCGCACCAGACGGGCCGGCTCCTCGAGCTCGGCGAGCCGCGGTCGCGGCGCCGCCCCGAGCAGCGGGAGCTCCGCGGTGCGGCACGGCCCGGCCCGCAGGCCGGCGTGGGTGACCGCGGCGTCGACCGCGTCCTCGGCCATCCGCCGGTACGTCGTGAGCTTGCCGCCGACGATCGTGATCACGCCGGTGGCGCTGGTGAGCACGGCGTGCCGGCGCGACAGGTCGGACGTCGTGCCGGATCCGTCGCCGGACGACAGCAGCGGCCGGAGCCCGGCGTACGCCCCGATGACGTCGCTGCGGTGCAGCGGCCGCTCGAACGCCGCGGACGCAACGTCGAGCAGGAAGCCGATCTCGGGCTCGGACGGCTCGGGCACGTCGGGGATGTCGCCGTCGACGGGCTCGTCGGTGAGGCCGATGTAGATCGTGCCGTCCGGCTGGGGCAGCACGTTGATGAACCGGCCGGTCGTGCCCGGGATCGGTGCGAAGACCGAGGTCCGCAGGCCGGGGATGCTCGACCCGCGCAGGACCAGGTGGGTGCCGCGGCTGGGGCGCAGGGTGACCTCGGGGACCAGGTCGCCCGCCCACACGCCGGCGGCGTTGATGACCGTCCGCGCGGTCACGGTTCTGGTGGTCCCCGTCAGCTCGTCGCGGAGCTCGACCTGGGTGCCCGAGGCGCTGAGGACGCGGGCGCGGGTGCGCACGTGGGCGCCGTACGACGCAGCGGTGCGCGCGACGTTGGTGACCAGTCGTGCATCGTCCTCGAGCTGGCCGTCCCAGGTCACCATCGCGCCGCGGAGCCCGGCGGTCCGGAGCGGGGCGAGCTGCAGCGCCTCGACCGCGGAGATGCGTCGTGGCCGCGGGAGGGTCGAGGAGGAGGTGCCGGCCGCGCGTCGCAGCACGTCGCCCCCGAGCAGCCCGGCCCCGGTCAGCACCGCGATGCGCCGGGTCGTGACCGAGCCGAGCGGGATCACCATCGACAGGGCGTGGGTGAGGTGCGGCGCGGTGACGTCCATCAGGATGCCGCGCTCGACGGCGCTCTCGTGGGCCACGCCGAACTGGAGCTTCGCCAGGTAGCGCAGGCCGCCGTGGACCAGCTTGGAGGACCAGCGCGACGTACCGAACGCGAGGTCGTGGGCGTCCACCGCGAGCACGGACAGGCCGCGGGTGACGGCGTCGAGGGCGACGCCGACGCCGGTGATGCCGAGCCCGATGACCACGACGTCCACGTCGGTGGGGGCGCCCGCCAGGCCGGGGGTGATCCGGGTGGCGGTCATGGCAGCAGTCCTCGGGTCAGCGCTCGCCGGAGCTCGGAGTCGAGGTCGTCGAGCGAGACCACGTCGTCGACCATCGTGTGGGCGGACAGCACGAACCCGTGGGCGGCCAGCAGCATCGCGCGGGCCATCAGCTCGGGGTTGCCGTCACGCACGTCGCCGGCGGCCTGCGCGTCGCGCAGCGCGGCGACGGTGAGCTCGAGGATCGCCTCCTGCGAGCGGCCGCGCCGGGAGAAGAGGTAGGGGAGGATCAGCTCCGGGTCCAGGTCGACGATGCGGATGAAGAGCTCGTTCTCGCGCAGCCGCCGCACGGTGCCGACGATGTCGCCGACCAGCCGCTCGACGGTCGGGGTGTCCGGACCGTTCGTGGTCTGGGCGTCGGCGAGGGCGTCGGCCACGACCGTGCCCCACTCGCGGGTCATCAGGTCCGAGAGGAGCTGGGGCATGTCGGCCCAGGTCCGGTAGATCGTCATCCGGGAGACGCCGGCGCGACGCGCGACCTCGGTGAGCGTCGTACGCCGCCACCCGACGTCGAGGATGCAGTCGCGGGCGGCGTCGAGGTAGAGGCTCTCCCGATCGTCCGGCCCTGGTTCGGTGTTGTGACGAAGTGACGTCATGTGTCACAGTGTAACGCATGGCGTCCCACCCGAGCACCGAGATGCACCCGTCCCGCTGGGGAGACCCGGCCCGCGCCCAGGCGCTGCCGGCCGAGACCCGTGGCCTGGTCGAGATGGTCTTCGGCCTCGACGACCGACCGGCCGTGCGCGAGGCGCCCCTGGCCCCGCCGGCGATCGACCCCGTCGTGCTGGCCGCCCTCGTCGCCCTGCTGGGCGCGGAGCAGGTGCGCACCGACGACGACACCCGTCGGCTCCGCACCCGCGGCAAGTCGACGCCCGACCTGGTCAAGGCCCGGACCGGCGACCTCACTGACGCGCCGGACGCCGTCGTCCGGCCCGGCACCCACGACGAGGTCGCCGCCGTTCTCGCCCTCGCAGTCGAGCACCACCTCGCGGTGGTGCCCTTCGGCGGCGGTACGTCGGTCACCGGTGGCCTCGTCGCCGCCCGCGACGGGTTCACCGGCGTGCTGAGCCTCGACCTGGTGCGGATGAAGCGACTCGTCTCGGTGGACCACCTCTCCATGACCGCGACCCTCGAGCCCGGCCTGCGCGGCCCCGAGGCGGAGGCACTGCTCGCGGCCGAGGGCGTGACGCTCGGCCACTACCCGCAGTCGTGGGAGTACGCCTCCATCGGCGGCTTCGCCGCGACCCGCTCCAGCGGCCAGTCGAGTGCCGGCTACGGCCGCTTCGACGCGCTCGTCGTCGGGCTCACCGTCGCCACCCCGCGTGGCCGGGTCGACCTGGGCAGTGCGCCGGCCAACGCGGCCGGCCCCGACCTGCGCCAGCTGTTCCTCGGCTCCGAGGGCGCCTTCGGCGTGATCACCGCCGTCACCGTCCGGGTCCGTGCCCTGCCCGAGGTCAAGGTCTACGAGGGCTGGCGCTGGACGTCGTTCGCCGAGGGTGCCGCGGCCATGCGCACCCTCGCCCAGGCCGGCCTGCTGCCCACCGTGATCCGCCTCTCCGACGAGGCCGAGACCGCGATCAACCTGGCCGACCCGGGCGCGATCGGTGGCGAGGGCGCCGCCGGGTGCCTGATGATCACCGGCTTCGAGGGCACGCCCGACGCGGTCGCGGCCAAGCGTGCAGCCGTGACCACGGTGCTGGCCGGGCTCGGGGGCGACCCGGTCGGTGAGGCGGCCGGCGAGAAGTGGTCGCACGGACGCTTCGACGCGCCGTACCTCCGCGACTCGATGCTGGACGCCGGCGTGCTCGTCGAGACCCTGGAGACCGCGACGTTCTGGTCCAACGTGGACCGGCTGTACGCCGACGTGAAGGCCGCGCTGAGCGCCGCGCTGGGCGACCCGTCGATCGTGCTCTGCCACATCTCGCACGTGTACGAGACGGGGTGCTCGCTCTACTTCACCGTCGCCGCGAAGGAGGCCGAGGACCCGCTGCCCCAGTGGGCCCGGGCCAAGGTCGCCGCCAGCGACGCGATGATCGCCGCGGGGGCGACGATCACCCACCACCACGCGGTGGGCACCGACCACAAGCCGTGGCTGGCGCAGGAGATCGGGCCGCTGGGCGTCTCGGTGCTGCGCGCGGTCAAGGCGGACCTCGACCCCACCGGCATCCTCAACCCGGGGGTGCTGATCCCGTGAGCTCCTTGGAGAACGGCAGAGCCTTCAGCTTCCTGGTCAACCCGACCTCCGGCGGCGGGGCCGCCCCCGGTGCCGTCGTGCCGGTCGCCCGCGCGCTCCGCGAGGCCGGGGCGGTCGTCGACGTCACGTACTCACCCGGGCCCCAGGCCATGGCGCGCCTGGTCGACGAGGCCGTCGACCGCGGCGACGTCGTCGTGTCGGTCGGCGGCGACGGCATGCTCTCCTCCCTCGCCGGGCTGGTCGCCGGCCGCGGCGCGACCTTCGGGGTGGTCCCTGCCGGCCGGGGCAACGACTTCGCCCGCATGCTCGGGGTGCCCGAGGACCCTGAGGAGCAGGCCCGGATGCTGCTCGAGGCCGACGTACGCCGGATCGACCTGCTGTCCGTCACCGGCCTGGGCGAGCGGCGGATGGTCGCCGGGTCGGTCTACGCCGGCGTCGACGCCCGCGCCGCCGAGATCGTCGACCGGGCCACCTGGCTGCCGCGCTCGCTCCAGTACCCCTACGCCGCGCTGCGCGCCCTGGCGAGCTACCGTCCCGGCCACTACCGGGTCGTGGTCGACGGCGAGGCGCGGGAGTACGACGCCGCGACGGTCGTGGTCGCGAACTCGGCCTACTACGGCAAGGGCATGCAGATCGCCCCGCCCGCCTCCGTCGAGGACGGCGTCCTCGACGTGGTCGTGATCGAGGCCGCCTCGCGGCTGGCCCTGATGCGCTCGCTGCCGAAGGTGTACGACGGCGCGCACGTCGACCTCGACGAGGTGACGGTGCTGTCGGGCCGGCGCGTCGAGATCACCGGCAGTGCCCGGAAGCCGATCCCCGTCGGCGGAGACGGGGAGCCGCTCGGCCCCCTGCCCGCCCTGGGCTCCGCGCCCGCCGTGGTCGAGGTCAGCCCCGGAGCGCTGGGGATCATCTGCTGAAGGACCACACCAGCAGATCGGTCGGCACCGCGGCGGTGACCGCGTGCTCGCGCTCGTCGCGCATCCGGAAGGCGTCGCCCTCCGAGAGCGGCTCGGCCATCGAGGAGCGGACGAGAGCGCCGCTGGCGACGTAGACGTGCAGGAGCGGCTCGTCCGGCAGGGTGACCGTGTCGCCCGCTGCCAACCGCGCGACCCGGAAGGTCGCGTCGCCGATCCGGGCGACCTCGGTCAGCTCGCCGGGGACCGGGTCGACGGGCGTGACGGCGTACGCCGGCTCGACGCCGAGGACGTCGGGGGTCAGCCAGGCCTGGACGAACCGGGTCGGGCCGTCGGGTCCGGCGACCTCCGCGTGGGTGACGCCGGAGCCGGCGGAGAGCACCTGCACCTCGCCGGGCCGGACGACGCCCGTGTGCCCCTCCGAGTCGGAGTGCTGCAGCGCGCCGGTGAGCACCCAGGTCACGATGTCGACGTCGCGGTGCGGGTGGTCCTCGAAGCCGCGCCCGGGCCCGAGCAGGTGGTCGTCGTGGCAGACCAGCCGGCCGAAGCCGACGTTGTCGGGGTCGTAGTGCGGCCCGAACGAGAACGAGTGTCGGGTGATATGTCCCTCACCCCGGGTGAGGAAGCGAGCCGTTCCACGGCGGATCTCGACGCTCACAGGCATCATTGTGCCCGTGCCCGACCCACGCCCGACCTCGGGTCTTCCTCAGCTCCCACCCGGCTTCCGATTCGGGACCAGCACCGCGTCGTACCAGATCGAGGGCGCTGCGACCGAGGACGGCAAGGGCCCCAGCATCTGGGACACGTTCAGTGCTCAGCCGGGCCGGATCCTGGACGGTTCGACGGGCGCCGTCGCGTGCGACCACTTCCACCGGTACGCCGAGGACGTGGCCCTGATGAAGCGTCTCGGCGTCGGCGGCTACCGGCTGTCGGTGTCGTGGCCGCGCGTCCAGCCGACCGGCTCCGGGCCGGCGAACGCGAAGGGCCTGGCCTTCTACGACCGGCTGATCGACGAGCTGCTGGCCAACGACGTGCAGCCCATGGTGACGCTCTACCACTGGGACCTGCCGCAGGCGCTCGAGGACGACGGCGGCTGGCTCAACCGCGCGACGGTCGACCGGTTCGCCGAGTACGCCGCGATCCTCGGCGAGAGGTTCGCGGACCGGGTGGAGCACTGGATTCCGGTCAACGAGCCCAACGTCGTGATGATGATGGGCTACGCGACCGGCATGCACGCGCCGGGTCGTGAGCTGATGTTCGACTCGATGCCGGTGGCCCACCACCTGCTGCTCGGCCACGGTCGCGCGGCGATGGCGCTGCGCGCCGCCGGGGCGACGAGCATCGGGTGCGCCAACAACCACGCCCCCATGTGGCCGGCCAGCGACGACGCGGCCGACGTGGGCGCGACCAAGCTCTTCGACGCCCTGTGGAACGGCATGTTCAGCGAGCCGATGCTGCTCGGCCGCTACCCGGCCGACCTGGCCCCGCTCTTCGAGGACATCGTCCGCGAGGGCGACATGGCGACGATCCGGCAGCCCCTCGACTTCTACGGCGTCAACTACTACAACCCGTTCAAGATCGGCGCCGCCGGCGAGGACTCGGAGATGCCCTTCGAGTTCCGCGAGCTGCTCGGCTATCCGGTCACCGACTTCGGGTGGCCGATCGTGCCCGACGCGCTGCGCGAGTGGCTGATCCTGCTCCGGGCCCGCTTCCGGGCCGCGCTGCCCCCGATCTACATCACCGAGTCCGGCTGCGCCTACAACATGGGGCCCGACGAGGCCGGGGTCGTCGACGACCAGCAGCGCATCGACTACCTGGACGCCCACCTGCGCGCGGTCGCGACCGCGGTGCAGCGCGGCGTCGACGTACGCGGCTACTACACGTGGTCGCTGATGGACAACTTCGAGTGGTCCGAGGGATTCACCCAGCGCTTCGGCCTCGTGCACGTCGACTACGACACGTTGAAGCGCACGCCGAAGCGGTCGTTCGACTGGTTCGCCGAGATGATCGCGGCGCAGACGAAGTCGTTGGGCTGAGGCCCCACCGACCGGTCAGTCGAGCGGCTCGTCGACCGCGTCGAAGGCGCGGGAGAGGTAGGGCGCCATCAGCGTCGCGTACTCCTCGGAGATGTGCGCGAAGTCGCGGTAGACGATGACCCGGCCGATCACGGCGTAGCAGAGCGCGTCGTCGCAGAACTGGTCCGTCATCGTGATCAGGCGCACGCCGGGCCCGGCGGTGGCGACCGCGTCGGCCTGGACGTCGGGGACCAGCGCGTCGTCGCGGGGGCTCGCGCAGGCCTCCGGGTCGTCGAGGTGCGCGGCGACGCAGTTGGGCGAGTTCTTGCTGCCCTTGGTCTCGGGGACGTCGTGGATCACCACGACCTGCTTGCCCGCGTCGACGAGTCGCTGCCACACCGCGTGGAAGCCGTCGGTCGCCGGGTCGGCGAAGTCGGTGTCCGGCCCCTGGTCCCACTGGTAGGTCGAGGAGTCGGCGGACACGAAGACGGTGTCGATGTCGGGGTCGGCGAGGATCCGGCGCTCGACCTCGTCGTTGCCGTCGCGGCACAGCTCGTAGCGGTGCTCGGGCCAGTCCTTGCGGACGGCGGTGGCGTCGGTCAACGGGCAGCCGGACCGGGTGAAGGTGCGCACCCGCCAGCCGCGGTCGCGGCCGATCCGGTCGAACGTCGGGAACCAGTGCGTCGAGTGCGAGTCGCCCGCCACCGCGATGGTGCGCTTCGGGTCCTCGGTGGTGCCGAGGTCGCAGGTGTGCACGGGAACGACGGTCGGCATCGACATGCAGTCGGGGAACGCGAGCACGTCGTTCTGCTCGACCACGGCGGCGGGGTCCTGGACCGGGTCGCCCTCGCCGCCGACAGTCCCGCACGACGATCGGTTGCGCGGGTCGAGCGTCGAGGGCCCGATGCACGGGGCGTCGCCGGCCAGCGCCTGCTCGACGACCTGGTCGCTGGCCGCCTGCGCCGCCGCCACGTCCCGGTTGAGATCGACTTGGAGCAGCCCGGCCCCGGCGACCACCACGACCATCCCGGCCGCACCCAGCGCGTAGGCGCGCCACGGGACGTCCGAGAGCGCGCGGTGCGTGCGCACCGGGTCCTCGACCCAGCGGGTGCAGGCCCACGAGACGACCACCGTGGCCACGAAGATCCCGACCTTGTCGCGGGTGCGCAGGTCGACACCGGTGATGAAGGGCAGCACGACGATCAGCGGCCAGTGCCACAGGTACATGGCGTACGAGATGTCGCCGATGAAGGTCGCGGGTCGCCACGCCAGCGGGCGGGAGACGGCGGTCGGTGCGGTGCTGGTGCCGGCCACGATCACCGCCGCCGTGCCGAGCACGGGCACGGCCGCGATCCAGCCGGGGAAGGCCGTGGCGTCGGAGAGCGCGAAGCCGGCCCACACGACGGCCGCCAGGCCGGCCCAGCCCAGCAGCACCCGGAGCGGCTCCCGCTGCCGGAGCCACGGGTCGGCCGAGGCGCCGAGCAGGCCGACCAGCGCGCCGATGCCGAACTCCCAGGCGCGGGTCGGGGTCACGAAGTAGGCGCGCGCGGTGTCGTGGGAGGTGATGACGACGGAGTACGCGAAGGACGCCAGCACGACCGCGCCGAACCCGCCGGTGAGCACCGGCCGGAGCGCGCCGCCGCGACGGCGTACGAACAGGAGGGCGGCGACGACGAGGAGCGGCCAGACCAGGTAGAACTGCTCCTCCACCGAGAGCGACCAGTAGTGCTGCACGAGCGTCGGCTCGTTGCCGATCGCGGAGTAGTCGACGGCCTCGGCGGCCAGCGCCCAGTTCTCCACGTAGAGCGCGCTGGCGCCGATCTGGCGCAGGGTCTGGTCCCACATCGACTGGGGCACCCACACCCAGGTCAGCACCAGGCTGACGGCGAGCACCAGCAGCGAGGCGGGCAGCAGCCGCCGGATCCGGCGTCCCCAGAACCGCACCAGCGAGAGCTGCGAGGTGGAGTCGGCCTCGCGGAAGAGGTGGGAGGTGATCAGGAAGCCCGAGAGCACGAAGAAGACGTCGACCCCGACGTAGCCGCCCGGGACCCGGTTGGGGTAGAGGTGGTAGGCGATCACCAGCAGGACGGCGACCGCGCGCAGCCCCTGGATCTCCGGCCGGAACCCGCGCCGGACCGTGTTCTCGCTGTTCATCGCGCCGGGAACACTACCCGCGCGGCGTCCCCTGCCCGCCATCGTCGAGCGCCGCCCGCAGCCCCTCGACGACGCGCTCCAGACGCTCGGGACTGGTCGCGAGGTTGAGGCGCACGTGCCCGGTCAGCCCCGGCTGGTAGTCCTGCCCGGGCGCCAGCCGGACGCCGTGAGCGAGCGCGGCCTCGGCCGGGTCGTCGACGCCGTAGGCCCGCAGGTCGAGCCAGGCGAGGTACGTCGCCTCGAGCGGTCGCATCCGGGCCTTCGGCAGCCGGTCGGCGAGCAGCTCGGCGAGCAGGGTGCGCTGCTGGGTCAGGCGCTCGACCAGCGCCGCGAGCCAGTCGTCGCAGTCGCGCCAGGCGACGGTGCCCGCGACGATGCCCAGGCTGGACCAGGTGTTCTGGGCGGGGATCGGCGCGGCTGCCAGCCGGGCGCGGTCGGCCGGGTCGAGCACGACCAGCTGCGCGCCGTGGGTGGCCGGCATGTTGAACGCCTTCGACGGGCTGGTGACCAGGACCGCGCGGTCGTCGAGGCTGAGGTACGGCGTGAACGTCCGCTCCTCTGCACCGAGCGGGGCCAGCACCAGCGGCGCGTGGATCTCGTCGGTGATCACCCGGGCGTCGTACTCGCGGGCGAGCGCCGCCAGCCCGGCGAGCTCGGCCCGGGACGGCACGTGGCCGAGCGGGTTGTGCGGGTTGCAGAGCAGCAGCGTGCGGGCGCCCCGGGCGAACGCCCGGGAGACGGCGCACAGGTCGAGGCTCGCGTCGTCGGACTCGGGGTCGAGCTCGATCGGCACCACCTCGCGGCCGGTGACCTCGACCGCGTGCCGGAACGGCGGGTAGCAGGGCATCGGCACCACGACCGGCCCCGGCGGGCAGAGCACCTCGAGCGCCAGGCGAATGCCGCTGACCACGCCGCCGGTCGCGACCGAGGCCTCGGCCGGGACGTCCCAGCCCCAGTGCCGCGCGGCGAAGCCCGAGAACGCCGCGCCGAGGTCGTCGCCGTGCGGCGGGTAGCCCAGCGCGCCCCGTCGTACGGCGTCGACGAGCGCCTCGGTGATCGGCTCGGCCTGGGCGTAGTCCATCTCGGCGACCCACGCGGGCACCACGTCCGGCAGCTCCCACTTGAGCGGCAGCGCGGCCCGGGCCTCGGCGTCGGTGAGATCGCGGATCACCGTCGCAACCTACCGTTGAGCCATGCGGGCTCTGGCGGCGTGTGGGGTGGTGGCGGTGCTGCTGCTGTCGGGGTGCACCGATGACGAGCCGCCCCGCAGCCAGCCCGAGCCGAGCCCGCCGCCCTGGGTCACCGAGACGAGGCCCGCCGAGCGGCCACCGAGGACGACGCTCACGATCGTCGGCGACATCATGCTCGGGCGCGGCGTGACCGGGCGTACGGCGTTGGCGCCGATGGCCGAGCGGCTCGCCGCCGCCGACATCACGGTCGGCAATCTCGAGAGCACGCTCGCGCGGCTCGGACCGCCGCAGCAGGACCCGGTCACGGACTCGTTCTCCGCGCTGCCGTCCGTGCGCGCCGAGCTGCGGGCTGCCGGCTTCGACGCGCTCAGCCTCGCCAACAACCACACCGGCGACTTCGGTGACGCGTCGCTGGTCCGCACGGTCGACCTGCTCCGCGCCGGCGGGCTCGCGACGTTCGGTGCCGGCCGCGACCTGGCGCAGGCACGGCAGCCGGCGGTGGTGGAGCGGCACGGGATCCGCTTCGGGTTCCTGGGCTTCAACGCGATCGGGGAGACGCCCGAGGCGGGGCCGGGTCGACCGGGCGCGGTGTCGGTGAGCATGCCGCCGCGCACGGGCCCGCTGGACCGCGCCGAGCTCGACCGCGTGCTGGCCGACGTACGCCGCCTGCGCGCTGAGGTCGATGTCGTGGTGGTGATGCCGCACTGGGGCACGCAGTACACCCACCGTCCCGAGCCGGTCCAGCGCCAGGTCGCCCGCGAGCTCGTGACCGCGGGTGCCGACCTCGTCGTCGGCGGCCACCCGCACTGGGTGCAGGGCGCCGAGCGGATCGGGGACGCTCTGGTCGTCCACTCGCTGGGCAACTTCGTCTTCGACATGGACTTCATGCCGGAGACGATGGAAGGCCTCGTGCTCGAGGCGACCTTCCGCGGGGACCGGCTGGCGAAGGTCGAGTTCGTGCCCTACCGGATGGGCGCCGACTTCGCGCCGCGCGTCGTGGCGCGGGCCGACGCGGCGAGCATCCTGCGGCCGTTCCGCTCGTTCAGCTCCGCAGCGCTCCCCTGATCCAGGTGGTGAGGAGCCTGCCGACCCGGCCGAGCTGGGCGCGCTCCACGACGGCCGGGACGTCCTGCGCCGAGTGGTAGCCGGCGTACGGCGTGCTCCCGACCCGGGCTGCCAGGAAGCCCGCGTCGGCGAACGATTCGTGGTCGCTCGCGGAGTCGTGCTCGACGACGGTCGGGACGTCGATCTCGTCGGCGACGGCGGCGAGCCGGTCGCGCAGCGCGGCCGGGGTGCCCGCGACCGAGGAGAGCGGGACGATGCTGCCGACGCCGACCCGGTCCAGCGCGACCATGGCACGCAGGTTGATCCCCTCCTCGCCGAGGCGCGCGACGTACGCCTTCGACCCGAAGTGGTGCAGGTCGCCCGGCCCGCGCGGCTCCTCGCCGCCGAACGCGACCAGCACCGCCTGCGGATGGCCGTCGAGCACCCGCGCGAGCTCGAGCAGCACGGCGACGCCGGAGGCGTTGTCCTCGGCGCCCGGCGCGACGGCGACGGTGTCGAGGTGGGCGCCGACGACGACGTACGGCGCCGTCGGGTCGAAGCCCGGACCGGTGGCCACCAGGTTGGCCGATCGGCCGGCCCCGGCCGGGACCCCCCACGAGTCGCCTGCGGGGACCCGGAACGACTGACGGCGCACGGCGTAGCCCTGTGCGGTGAACCGTTCCTCGACGTACGCGGCCGCCTCGCGGAACGCCGGCCCGGTCGCGAGGCGGGGGCCGATCTCGCCGGCCAGGTGACGGACCGTGCGCATCGCCCGGTCCTGGTCGAACTCGGGCGGCGGTCGCGGAGCGGGCGTCGCCGTGGGGGTGGTCGTCGACGGCGCCGGGGTTGTCGTCTCGGGCGCGGGCGGGTCGGCGCTCGGCTCGTTGGTGCAGCCGGTCGTGAGGAGGACAGCCGCGAGCGCGGCCGCGACGATCCGCATACGCTCGATCGTATGGACAGCTCCTGGCGGATGGCGATCACCGCCACCCGGCACTGCCTGACCGGCTGCGCCATCGGCGAGGTGCTGGGCATGGTGCTGGCGACCTGGTGGGGATGGCACAACGCCGGCAGCATCGCCCTCTCGATCGTGCTGGCCTTCTTCTTCGGCTACCTGCTGACGTTCAACGGCCAGCGTCGCGCCGGCGTCGACGTGCGCAACGCCGTACGGCTCGCGCTCGCGGCCGACACCGTCTCGATCCTGGTGATGGAGATCGTGGACAACGGGTTCATGCTCGCCATCCCCGGAGCCCTCGACGCGACGCTGTCGGACGCGCTGTTCTGGGTGTCGCTCGCGGCCGGTCTGGCCGTCGCCTTCGTCGTCACGGTCCCCGTCAACCACTGGATGATCGGGCGTGGGCTGGGTCACGCGGTGGTCCACCAGATGCACGACGAGCACCACCACCCCTGAGCGCGGCTCTACGCTTCTCCCATGCGTGTACGACGTTCCCTGGCCGCCGTGGCCGTCCTGCCCCTCGTCCTCGTCGCCGCCGCGTGCGCCCCGGAGTCCGACGGTGAGTCCACCGCCAGCGATCCGGCCGCCTCGGACAGCGCCAGCGCGGACGCCTGCGCCACCGACGCGCTCGCCCTGAAGACGCCCGGCCAGCTGACGATCGGCACCGACTCCCCGGCGTACGAGCCCTGGTTCGTCGACAACGACCCGGCCAACGGCAAGGGCTACGAGTCGGCGGTCGCGTTCGCGGTGGCGGAGCAGCTGGGCTTCAGCAAGGACCAGGTGAAGTGGGTGACGGTCCCCTTCAACAAGTCCTACGCCCCGGGCCCGAAGGACTTCGACTTCGACATCAACCAGATCTCGATCACCCCGGAGCGGGCGAAGGTCGTCGACTTCTCCGACGGCTACTACTCGGCCGCGCAGGCGGTCATCGCCCTCGAGGGCACCAAGGGCGCGGAGGCCACCAGCCTCGACGACCTCAAGGACCTGCGCCTCGGCGCCCAGACCGGCACGACGTCGCTGACCGCGATCCGCGACGTGATCAAGCCCGACGCCGACCCGGCCGTCTTCGACGACACCAACGCCGCGAAGCAGGCGCTCCAGAACGACCAGGTCGACGCGATCCTCGCCGACCTGCCGACCGCCTTCTACATCTCGGCGGTGGAGATCCCGAAGAGCACGATCGTCGGCCAGTTCCAGCCGGAGACCGGGCAGCAGGAGGAGTTCGGCATGCTCTTCGAGAAGGGCAGCGAGCTCACCCCCTGCGTCAACCAGGCCCTGGCCGCGCTGCGTGAGGACGGCACGATCGACCAGCTCGAGCAGCAGTGGCTCTCCGACGTCGTGGACGTTCCCGTCCTCCAGTGAGCGAGTGGTCACCGAGCCCGCACGAGCTCGAGCGGAGGAGGGTCAGGCGCCGGCTGCGCAGCAGGTCGCAGCTCGTCGCGTCGGCGATGACGGTCGTCGTCATCGGCGGCCTGGTCCTCGGACTGGTCAGCTCGCCGGGCTGGCCGACCATGCAGCAGACGTTCTTCGACCCGCACCACGCGAAGGAGGTCTTCCCGGACCTCCTGGACGCGATCTGGCTCAACATCAAGATGTTCCTGATCGCCGAGGTGTGCATCCTCGTCGTGGCGATGCTGCTGGCGATGGCGCGGGTCAGCCGATCGCCCTGGCTGACTCCGCTGCGCCTGCTCGCCGTCCTCTACACCGACATCGTCCGCGGCATCCCGACCATCCTCCTCGTCGTGCTGCTGGCGTTCGGCGTCCCGAGCCTGCAGCTCCAGGGCGTCACCAACAGCCCCTTCGTGTGGGCGACGGTCGCGCTCGTCATCTCCTACAGCGCGTACGTCGCCGAGGTGTTCCGGTCGGGCATCGAGTCCGTGCACCCGTCGCAGTGGGCGAGCGCCCAGGCGCTCGGCCTCTCCCGCGGCCAGACGCTGCGGCACGTCGTCGTCCCGCAGGGAGTGCGCCGCGTCGTACCCCCGCTGCTCAACGACTTCGTCTCCCTGCAGAAGGACACCGCCCTCGCGTCGTCGGCCGGCGTCTTCGAGGCGGTCTTCGTGGCACGTGACTACACGAACTACAACTTCAACTACACGCCGTACGTCGTCGTCGCCTGCTTCTTCATCGTGATGACCGTGCCGCTCGCGCGGCTGTGCGACTGGCTGACCGCGCGGATGCGCCGGCGCGAGCTGGCGGGTGCGCTGTGAGCGCCCTGCTGTCGGTCGCCGGCCTGCGCAAGTCCTACGGCGACCGCGTCGTCCTGGACGACGTGTCGCTGTCGATCGAGAAGCACGACGTCATCTGCCTGATCGGCGCCTCGGGCTCCGGCAAGTCGACGCTGCTGCGCTGCCTCAACCTGCTCGAGGACATCGACGACGGCGTCATCACCTTCGAGGGCCGCGAGATCTCCGACCCGCGCGTCGACGCCCGTGCGGTGCGGTCGCGGCTCGGGATGGTCTTCCAGGCCTACAACCTCTTCCCGCACCTGTCCGTGCTCGACAACTGCACGCTCGCGCCGCGGAAGGTGCACGGCGTACGTCGCGCCGACGCCGAGGCGCGGGCGCGGGAGCTGCTCGAGAAGTTCGGCCTCGCCGACCACGCCGGCAAGCACCCCGACCGGCTCTCGGGCGGCCAGCAGCAGCGGGCCGCGCTGGTCCGCGCGCTCTGCACGAGCCCGACCCTGCTCCTGCTGGACGAGATCACCGCTGCCCTGGACCCCGAGCTGGTCGGCGAGGTCCTCGAGATCGTGCGCGCGGAGGCCGAGGCGGGCATGACGATGGTGATCGCCACCCACGAGATGGCCTTCGCCCGCGACGTCGCCACGTCCGTCTGCTTCCTCGATCGCGGCCGGATCCTCGAGCAGGGCCCGCCGTCCGAGATCTTCTCCGCGCCCCGCGAGGAACGGACCCGGGAGTTCCTGCGCCGGGTGCTGCCGGGCAGCGGTGAGTAGGCAACCTTTCTCGACCCGATCCCGAGGCGAAACGGTTGCTAGCCCACCGCTCCCCGGGGTGCCGAGCGGTGAATGCGATCCCGCCGCGGACCGACGGCCGTCGACACGGACCGGAAGAGGAATGGCCAGTCACGGTCGAACCGGGGCGGCGGACCGTCGTACCCGGCTGCGAGCAACGTGCGGAACACCTCGCCCACCAGCGTCTTCGGCCGGGCGATCCGCTCCTTGGTGACCTGGACGTAGCGGACGTCGGCAGCGCGCATCAGGGCGTAGCGGTCGAGGTCGGAGCTGTACTGGGAGCGGTCCACCTGGTGCTGGCTGCCCTCGTACTCCACCACGGTCCGCCACTCCCGGTAGACCAGGTCTCCGATCACCTCGACGTTCTCGCCCACGTCGATCGCGACGTTGACCTCAGGTGGGGCGAGTCCGGCGAAGGTGAGGAGCGGCCGGAGCTCGCTCTCCATCAGCGATCGCGACCGGCCGTCGAGGTGGTCGAGCATCCAGACAGCCTCGTCGGCGCCGTGCCGCCACAGGCCCGAGAGGGCCAGGGTGCGGATCTCGTCGATCGTCGTGTGGCCGTGCCGGAGCAGCCAGTCTCCGACCTTGATGGCGTCCAGGACGCGGCTGTGGGCGCAGTAGGAGAGGTACGCCGCGGCGACCGTCACGCCGACGGTGTCGGTCGGGGGCAGCTGCTTGGTGCGGTGCAGGAACACGCCGTCGAGGTCCAGGTGCAGGTCACCCTGGACGACGAACCGCAACGGGCGACGCGGCCCGAAGTCGAGGCCGAGCTGCTGGAGCCTGGTGATGCCGGTGAGGTGGGCGGAGGTCGGCAGCGCGAGGCGCGCGGCGGCGATCCAATCCTCCTCGCTCATCTCGTGGTCGGCGGTGCGCCACACGCCCTGGTGGAGTCGCACGAACCGTCGTCCCTGGAGCATCCGCGAGGTCACGCCGGCGTGGCGGGCGTCGGCTCGGGTGAAGGGACCGTCTCGGAGTCCGGAGGGGATCTGGTGCATGCATGGAGTGCAGGCGAATACCACGGTCCGCGCGCCGGGTGGCGGCGACGCTGTGGAGAAGCCGGCTGGGCGGGATCACTGTGGACGCCTGGTGGGCGCGGGCAGCGGTGAGCAGGCAACCGTTTCGGCGACGGACGCCGGACGAGAAGGTTGCTAGCTCACCGCCGCCCCGCGCCGCCCCGCGACGCCGACCAGCCCGTGACCGTGACACCACTTCTGTCATGATGCGGGACATGACGTACGAGCTGGGGCAGGGCACCGGGCCGCTCAAGGGCGTGAAGGTCGTGGAGATCGCGGGCATCGGGCCGGGGCCGCACGCGTGCATGATCCTGGCCGACCTCGGGGCCGACGTGATCCGCGTCGAGCGACCGGGCGGTCAGGCGCTGGCGGGCGGCGCGACGATGCTGCTCAACCGCGGCCGCCCGAGCGTCGCCCTCAACCTCAAGGACCCGGCAGCCGTGGCAACGGTGCTCGAGCTCGTGAAGGAGGCCGACGTCGTCATCGAGGGCATGCGGCCGGGCGTGACCGAGCGCCTCGGCCTCGGCCCCGACGACTGCCTGGCTGTCAACCCCCGGGTCGTCTACGGCCGGATGACCGGCTGGGGCCAGGACGGGCCGCTGGCGCAGGCCGCCGGCCACGACATGAACTACATCGCCATCACCGGCGCGCTGCACATGATGGGCCAGGACAAGAGCCGTCCGCACTTCCCGAGCAACCTGGTCGGCGACTTCGGCGGCGGCTCGACGTACCTCGTCATCGGCATCCTCGCCGCCCTCCTCGAGGCGAAGGTCAGTGGCCAGGGGCAGGTCATCGACGCCGCCATCGTCGACGGCACCGCCCACCTCAACGCGATGTCCGCGGCGTTCCTCGCCAGCGGCGGCTACCGCGAGGAGCGCGCCGCCAACCTGCTCGACGGCGGCGTCCCCTTCTACGACATCTACGAGACCTCGGACGGCAAGCACCTGAGCGTCGGGTCGCTCGAGCCGCAGTTCTTCGACACCCTCGTCACCCTCCTCGGCGTCAAGGACACCTGCCCGGGCCAGGGCGAGCCGCAGCGGTACGACGAGATGCGCGCGATCTTCACCGACACGTTCAAGAGCAGGACGCAGGCCGAGTGGGTCGAGCTGTTCGAGGGGACCGACGCGTGCGTCGCCGGCATCATCCCCTTCACCGAGGCGGTGCAGCACCCGCACCTCGTGGCCCGCGGCACGTTCGTCGAGAAGGACGGGATGACCCAGCCGGTGCCGGCACCCCGCTTCTCCCGGACCGAGCCGACCCTGACGCTGCCACCGAGCAAGGCGGCCGGCGAGCACACCCGTGAGGCGCTGACCGCCTGGGGGATCGCCGACGTCGACTCCCTGATCGAGAGCGGCGTCGCCGTCCAGACGTGAAGCCCTTCCTCTTCATCGGCACCCGCGCCGAGGACGCGGCGGCGGACAGCGAGTACGCCGCGGTGCTCCGCTGCTCGGGTCTCGACGAGCGCGACGTACGCCGGGTGCGCCTCGAGCGCGACGAGCTCGGCCCCGTCGACCTCGACGACTGGTCCGGCGTGATCCTCGGCGGTGGGCCCTACAACAAGAGCGACCCCGAGGAGACCAAGAGCCCGGCCCAGCGTCGCGCCGAGGCCGAGCTGCACGCGCTGGCGACACGGGCGGTCGCGGCGGACACGCCGTTCCTCGGCGCCTGCTACGGCATCGGGGTGCTCGGGACCCTCCGCGGCGGCGTCGTCGACCGCACGTACGGCGAGCCCATCTCCGCCCGCGAGATCACCCTGACCGACGCGGGGAGGGAGGACCCGCTGCTGGGCGCGATGCCGCCGACGTTCCAGGCCTTCCTCGGCCACAAGGAGGCCGTCACCGTGCTGCCCGAGGGCGCGGTGCTGCTGGCCTCCAGCGCCGAGTGCCCCGTGCACGCCTTCCGGATCGGGCGCAACGTCTACGCCACGCAGTTCCACCCCGAGCTCGACATCGACGGACTGGTCCTGCGCATCGACATCTACCGCCACCACGGGTACTTCGACCCGCCCGAGGAGGCCGAGGCCGTGATGGCGATGGCCCGGGCCAGCCACGTCGAGCACCCGACCCGGCTGCTGTCCCGGTTCGTCGAGCTCTATGCCTGTTGACAGATATTCAGTAGAGTCGCGGGCATGACCGAGCACCCCGTCGAGCATGTCGACGTCCTGATCATCGGCGCCGGGCTGTCCGGCATCGGAGCCGCGTGCCAGCTGCGCGAGCGCCAGCCCGGGCGGTCCGTCGCCGTGCTCGAGAGCCGCGAGGTCAGCGGCGGGACGTGGGACCTCTTCCGCTACCCCGGCATCCGCTCCGACTCCGACATGTACACGTTCGGCTACCGCTGGCGCCCGTGGCGCAACGAGCGCGCGCTCGCCGACGGCGACGCCATCCTCGACTACCTCCGCCAGGTCGCGAGCGAGTACGGCGTGGACCGGCTGATCCGCTACCGCCACCGGGTGGTCGGGGCGAGCTGGGACTCCGCCGCGGCGCTGTGGACCGTGCGCGCCGAGACGCCCGACGGCGAGGTCAACCTGACCGCGAGCTTCCTGTGGAACTGCGGCGGCTACTACGACTACGAGCAGGGCTACACGCCCGAGTTCCCGGGTGTCGAGGAGTTCGCGGGGCAGGTGATCCACCCCCAGCACTGGCCCGAGGACCTCGACTACGCGGGCAGGAAGGTCGTCGTGATCGGATCGGGTGCGACCGCCGTGACGCTGGTGCCGGCGATGGTCGCGGGCGGCGCGGGCCACGTGACGATGCTGCAGCGCTCGCCGACGTACATCGTGTCGATCCCCGGTCGCGACCCGCTGGCCGCCCGGTTGGCCCGGCTGCCCGAGAGGCTGCGCTACCCCGTGCTGCGGTGGAAGAACATCCTCGTCTCGGTCGGCCTCTACCAGCTCAGCCGCAAACGGCCGGACGCGCTGCGGGGCTTCGTCCGCAAGAACACGATCAAGCAGCTGCCGCCCGAGATCGACGTCGACGTGCACTTCAAGCCGACGTACGACCCGTGGGACCAGCGCCTGTGCCTGGTGCCCGACGGCGACCTCTTCCGGGCGTTCCGCAAGGGCCAGGCCACCGTCGTCACCGACACCATCGAGACGTTCACCGAGAAGGGCATCCGGCTCACCTCGGGGGAGGAGCTCGCGGCCGACATCATCGTGACCGCGACCGGGCTGAAGCTGCTCGCCCTCAACGCGCCGATGGAGGTGGACGGCCGACCCGTGAAGCTCCCGGAGACCATGGCCTACAAGGCGATGATGCTCAGTGGCATCCCGAACTTCGCGTTCACCATCGGCTACACCAACGCGTCGTGGACGCTCAAGGCCGACCTGGTGTCGGACTACGTCTGCCGGCTGCTCGACCACCTCGACCGCAACGGGCTGCGGGTGGCCACGCCGCGACCGGACCCGACCGTCGGCGAGCGGCCGCTGATGGACTTCTCGGCCGGCTACGTGCTGCGCGCGCTCGACGAGCTGCCCAAGCAGGGCGACCGGTCGCCGTGGCAGCTCAAGCAGAACTACCTCACCGACGTCCGCAGGATCCGGCGCGACGACATCGACGACGGCGTCCTGACGTTTGCCTGACCTCCCGAGCGGCTACCTGGCGGGTACCACTACCGAGGAGGCAGAGATGGGTCTGAAGGACAAGGCTGAGAACAAGGTCGAGGACCTCAAGGGCCAGGGCAAGGAGTCGGCGGGCAAGGCCACCGGCAACGAGCAGCTCGAGGCCGAGGGCAAGGCCGACCAGGGTTCGGCGAAGGTCAAGGACGCCGGCGAGAAGGTCAAGGACGCCGCCCACGACCTCAAGGACGGCCTGACGAAGTAAGCAACGGCACACAGTGCCGATGCAGGTCTGACGGGCTGCACCGTCTACGCTTGTGGAAGCAGCCCGTTCAGTCTTGCCTCGGGCTTCGGCCGGTCCCTTCGAGGACCGAGCCCCTCACCTCGTGAGGCAGCTTCTCCGCTCCCGCCCATCGGCGGGTTCAGCTTGGCGAGACACGCCAACAGTGAGTGATCTTCTCTTGTCTAACGCAGTGTCTGCTGCGGGCTTCACCGACCTCGGTGTCCCCGCCTCCCTTGCCACCGTCCTCGCGGACCTCGGCATCACCTCCCCGACTCCCATCCAGGCCGCCACGCTGCCCGACTCGCTCGCGGGTCGCGACGTGCTCGGCCGCGGCCGCACCGGCTCCGGCAAGACGTACGCGTTCCTGCTGCCGCTGGTCGCCCGCCTCTCGGCGTCCGGTCGTACGGCGCAGTCGCGCAAGCCGCGCGCGCTGATCATGGCCCCGACGCGCGAGCTCGTGAACCAGATCAACGAGGCCCTCAAGCCGCTGGCCCGGACCGCCGGCCTCAGCACCCAGACCGTCTTCGGCGGAGTGGGCCAGAACCCGCAGGTCCAGGGCCTGCGCAAGGGCATCGACATCGTCCTCGCCTGCCCCGGCCGGCTGGAGGACCTGATGGGCCAGGGTCACGTCGACCTGAGCCAGGTCGAGATCACGATCCTGGACGAGGCCGACCACATGGCCGACCTCGGCTTCCTGCCCGGCGTGCGCCGGATCATGGACCAGACGCCCCGCTCCGGGCAGCGCCTGCTCTTCTCGGCCACGCTCGACAAGGCGATCGACGTCCTGGTCAAGCGCTTCCTGCAGAACCCGGTCACCCACCAGGCCGACTCGGCGCAGTCGCCGGTCGCGACGATGGACCACCACGTCCTGCACCTGGCCCGCGAGCACCGCGTCTCCGTGCTCACCGACCTGGTCAGCGCTCCTGGCCGCACGGTCGTCTTCACCCGCACCAAGCACGGTGCGAAGGCCCTGACCCGCCAGCTCAACAGCAACGGCGTCCCCACGGTCGAGCTGCACGGCAACCTCAGCCAGAACGCCCGCACCCGCAACATGGAGGCCTTCCACTCCGGCAAGGCCACCACCCTGGTCGCGACCGACATCGCGGCGCGCGGCATCCACGTCGACGACGTCTCGCTGGTCGTGCACGCCGACCCGCCGGTCGAGCACAAGGCCTACCTGCACCGCTCGGGCCGTACGGCGCGCGCCGGTGCCAAGGGCACCGTCATCACGCTGATGACCGACGAGCAGGTGCGCGACGTCCGCGACCTGACGCGGGCGGCCGGCATCAAGCCGACCACCACCAAGATCAACGGCGCGGGCCACCCGCTGCTGGCCGAGCTCGCCCCGGGCGAGCGCTCGCGTCCCGGCGGCCTCGTCGTCGAGACGCCGGCCGACGGCGGCAACCGCTCCGGCGGCGGCGGTGGCGGCGGACGACGCGGCGGCGGTGGCGGCGGCGGTCGTCGCTCCGGCGGCGGCGGACGCTCGGGCGGCCAGAGCCGCTCCGGCGGCCAGCCCAAGGCCGGCGGCCAGCGCAAGGCCGGCGGTCAGTCGAAGTCGTCGGGCTCCGGCCGGTCCGGTGGCGGTGCGGGTCGCACCTACACCACCTCGACGCCGTCCGCCGGTGGCGGCCAGTCCCGCCACAGCGCCTCGTCGTTCAGCTCCGGCCGGCGCTGATCGTGGCCGTACGACGGGGGACAGCAGCGACGCTGCTGTTCCTCGTCGTCGGCACCGCGCTGCTGGGGATCTCGTTCCGCATCGAGCCCGGCAGCGACTGGTTCTACCCGGCCGCCCTCGCGCTCGCCGCGACCTGGGTGGTCGGCGCCTTCGCCAGCGGCCCGGTGCCGCTGGGGGAGCGGGCGGTCCTCCGCCCCCTGCTGGCGGGCGCCGCCCTCGCCGGGGTGTTCGTGCTCGGCGCCCTGGTCGTGCGCCACCTGCCGGTGCTCGACGACCAGGTCTCCGCGGTGACGGCGTACGCCGACCGCGGCTCCGGCCTGCTGATCGTCGCCGTCACGCTCGTGACCGGCGCGGGCGAGGAGCTGTTCTTCCGCGGCGCGATCTACGACGCGATGCCGCAGCGCCCGGTCGTCCTCAGCACCACTGTCTACGCCCTCGTGACCGTGGCGACCCTCAACGTCGCGCTGGTCTTCGCCGCCGCCCTGCTCGGCCTCGTCGTCGGCACGCTGCGGCAGTGGTCGGGTGGCGTGCTCGCACCTGCGATCACCCACGTCACCTGGTCGCTGGTGATGCTGCTCGCCCTACCGGCTCTCTTCTAGCGCGCGGCGCACGGCCTCGGCGTACGTCATCGGCATGCCGGGCACCACGTCGCGGATCCTGTCGTCGGTCACGACGACCTCGGTGCCCATCGAGTCGATCAGGTTGCGCCCGGTCGTGGTGTCGACGTCGGTGACGAAGGAGATCCAGTACGACGACAGCTTCGGCGTCAGCACCGGAACCGTCAGGACCGGCACGCGGCGGCCGTTGATGACCTCCGCGGCCTGCTGGAGCATCTCGACGTAGGTCAGCTGGTCGGGGCCGCCGATCTCGAAGACCCGGTCGTAGGCCTCCTCGACCCCGACGACGCCGGCGAGGTAGCGCACCACGTCGTGGAGCGCGATCGGCTGGGTGAGCGTGCTGGCCCACTTCGGCACCACCATCGCCGGCAGGTTCTTCACGAGCTGGCGCGTCATCTCCCACGAGATGCCGCCGGCGCCGACGACGATCGCGGCGCGCAGCACGGTGACGGGCACGCCGCTCTCGCCGAGCAGCCGCTCGACCTCGCGCCGCGAGCGCAGGTGCGGGGACAGGTCGTCCCCGTCCCTCCCGAGCCCGCCGAGGTAGACGATCTGGCTCACGCCGCAGGCGGACGCCGCGAGCCCGAAGGCGCGGGCGGCGGCCGCGTCCTTGCGCTCGAAGTCGTCGTCGTCGAGCGAGTGCACCAGGTAGACGGCGACGTCGACGCCCGACAGCGCGTCGGAGAGCCCGCCGGGGTCGGTGACGTCGCCCTCGACCGCCTCGCCCGGCCCGTCGTACGTCTCGGGGTGGCGGGTCATCGCGCGCACCTCGTGCCCGGCGTCGAGGAGGGCGGGCACCAGCTTGCTGCCGATGAACCCGGTCGCGCCGGTCACGAGGACGGTGGTGGTCACGTCGGACGCGTACCCAGCCGCGCGCCGGATGATGTGGTCACGTCAGCGCGCCCTGCGGGCGATGTCCTCGCGGCGGGTCTCGTCCATGGCGGCCTCGTAGGCCGAGACCAGGCTCGCGATCGACAGCGGCTTGAGGCGCTCCACGACGCCACGCAGCGTGTCGGCGGAGGCGCCGGCCTCGCGGTAGACCGGCCAGACCATGGTGCGGAAGAGCTCGTTGAGCTGCTTGGCGAGCTGGCGGCCGTGCTCGGCGTACACCTCGGCGGCGGCGAGTGCCGCCTCGACCGGGAAGCCCAGGTCGAGCAGGCCGACGCCGACCGACAGCTGGGAGACCGCGACCTCGTAGCGGCCGCGGCGCGTGGGGAAGACGATGCCGAGCGCCGAGAGCGTGGTCAGGTCGTCGTCGGTCAACGTGCGTCCGGCGCGGGTGTCGAGCTCCGCGCGGGACATCTCGACCGGGAGGTCGGCCTGCCACGGCGCGAGCATCGTGCGGTGCAGCGCGATGTCCTCCGGCGTCGCGTCGGCGGGGATGCGCGCGACGTACTTCTCGATGGCCGACAGCGTGAAGCCGTGGGCCTGGAGCTCCTGGACCAACTCGAGGCGGGCGACGTGGTCGGGGCTGTAGTAGCCGGAGCGGCCGCGCCGGATCGGCGGCGGCACCAGGCCCTTGGTCGTGTAGAAGCGGATGTTGCGGACGCTCATGCCGACCCGGCTGGTCAGCTCCTCGAGCGTCAGCAGCTCGCGCAGTGACTCGGCCCTGGGATCGGCGTTGTCGTCCATGACTCTCCTCGTCGTGTGCCCCATGGTCGCGGATGCCCGTGACCTCTGCCACATGACCCGCCGCCTTGACGTTGACAGTAATAGTGTCACAATCGAGCGAACAGGCTCGTATTGGCACAGTCCCCATCACTGAGTAGGACGTCATGGCTGAAGCATTCGTGTACGACCACATCCGGACGCCGCGCGGCAAGGGCAAGGCCGCAGGCTCGCTGCACGAGGTGAAGCCGGTCGACCTGATCGTCGGCCTCCTCGACGAGATCAAGGTCCGCAACCCCACCCTCGACCCGGCCGCCGTCGACGACGTCGTGCTCGGCGTCGTCTCGCCGGTGAGCGAGCAGGGCGGCGACATCGCCAAGACTGCAGCCCTCAAGGCCGGCTACCCCGAGACCGTCGCCGGCGTGCAGCTCAACCGCTTCTGCGCCTCCGGCCTCGAGGCCGTCAACCAGGCCGCGTCGCGCGTCCGCGGCGGCTTCGAGGACCTGATCCTCGCCGGTGGCGTCGAGTCGATGAGCCGGGTGCCGATGGGCTCCGACGGCGGCGCCTGGGCGGCCGACCCGGCCACCGCGCTGGCCACCGGCTTCGTGCCCCAGGGCATCGGCGCCGACCTGATCGCGACCATCGAGGGCTGGAGCCGCGACGACGTCGACGCGTACGCCGCCGAGTCGCACCACCGCGCCGCCAAGGCGTGGGCCAACGGCTACTTCAGCAACGCGGTCGTCCCGGTCCGCGACCTCAACGGCCTGACCGTCCTCGACCACGACGAGACGATCCGCCCCGACACCAGCCCCGAGGGGCTGGCCGGCCTGAAGCCGAGCTTCGCCGGCATCGGCGCGGACGCGGGCTTCGACGACGTCGCGCTCGAGAAGTACCACTGGGTCGAGCGCATCAACCACGTCCACCACGCCGGCAACTCGTCGGGCATCGTGGACGG
This sequence comes from Nocardioides sp. Root1257, assembly GCF_001425175.1. GTDB lineage: Bacteria > Actinomycetota > Actinomycetes > Propionibacteriales > Nocardioidaceae > Nocardioides. The sequence continues at coordinate 643,616 of NZ_LMDV01000009.1, forward strand.
CGCGGCCCTGATGGCGATCGGCTCCGAGGAGGTCGGGACCCGGCTCGGGCTGACCCCGCGGGCCCGCATCATCGCCACCGCGGTCTCCGGCGCCGACCCGACGATCATGCTGACCGGCCCCGCGCCGGCCGCCCGCAAGGCGCTCGCCAAGGCGGGTCTCGAGGTCGGCGACATCGACCTCTTCGAGATCAACGAGGCGTTCGCCGCCGTCGCCATGCGCTTCATGCGCGACCTGGACATCAGCCACGAGATCACCAACGTCAACGGTGGCGCCATCGCGATGGGCCACCCGCTCGGTGCGACCGGCGCGATGATCCTCGGCACCCTGGTCGACGAGCTCCAGCGGCGCGACCAGCGCCGCGGCCTCGCCACGCTCTGCGTCGGCGGCGGCATGGGCATCGCGACCATCGTCGAGCTCGTCTGACCCTCTCCGATCCTCAGAACAGGACCTCCATGAGCACCAGCACCACCGAGCCCAGCACCGACAAGACCAGTGCCGTCCACTACGACAAGGACGCCGACGGCATCGTCACCCTGACCCTCGACGACCCGACGGCCAGCGCCAACACGATGAACGACCTCTACCTCGAGTCGATGGCGGCCGCCGTGCAGCGGCTGTACGACGAGGCCGACAGCGTCACCGGCGTCGTGATCGCCAGCGCGAAGAAGACCTTCTTCGCCGGCGGCAACCTCAAGAACATGGTCCAGGCGACCAAGGACGACGCCGCGTCGGTGTTCTCCATGGGCGAGGCCGTGAAGGCCGGGCTGCGCCGGCTCGAGCTGTTCCCGAAGCCGGTCGTCTCCGCGATCAACGGCGCCGCCCTCGGCGGTGGCTTCGAGATCTGCCTGGCCACCAACCACCGGATCGCCGTCGACGACGACAAGGTCCTCATCGGCCTGCCCGAGTCGACGCTGGGCCTGCTGCCCGGCGGCGGTGGCGTGACGCGCGTCGTACGCCTGCTCGGCCTGCAGCAGGGCCTGATGGACGTGCTGCTGCCGGGCACCCAGTTCAAGCCCAGTGCCGCGAAGGAGAAGGGCCTCGTCGACGAGCTCGTCGCGACCCGTGAGGAGCTGGTCCCGGCCGCCAAGGCGTGGATCAAGGCCAACCTCGAGGAGTCGCAGAACCCCTGGGACAAGCCCGGCTACAAGATGCCCGGCGGCAACCCGAAGTCCCCGGCGATCGCGTCGTTCCTGCCCGCCTTCCCGGCCCTGCTGCGCAAGCAGACCAAGGGCGCCGTCTACAAGGCGCCGCGCGCCATCCTGTCGGCCGCCGTCGAGGGCGCGTCGGTCGACTTCGACACCGCGTCGCGGATCGAGTCGCGCTACCTGACCAACCTGATCGTCAACCAGTCCTCGAAGAACATGATCCAGGCGTTCTTCTTCGACCTGCAGGCGATCAACGCCGGCAAGCTCCGCCCGCAGGGGATCGAGCCCTACAAGGCCGTCAAGGTCGGCGTCCTCGGCGCCGGCATGATGGGCGCCGGCATCGCCTACTCCTGTGCCCGCGCGGGCATGGAGGTCGTGCTCAAGGACGTCAGCGCCGAGGGTGCCGCCAAGGGCAAGGCCTACTCCGAGGGCCTCAACGCCAAGGCGGTCTCCCGGGGCAAGCTCACCGAGGAGAAGTCCCAGGAGCTGCTCGACCGCATCACCCCGACCGCGGACCCGGCCGACCTCGCCGGCTGCGACCTGGTGATCGAGGCCGTCTTCGAGGACCCCGCGCTCAAGCAGCAGGTCTTCGCCGAGATCGCGCCGTACGTCAACAAGGACGCGCTGCTCTGCAGCAACACCTCGACGCTGCCGATCACCGAGCTCGCGACCGGCGTGGAGCGCCCCGCCGACTTCATCGGGCTGCACTTCTTCTCGCCGGTCGACAAGATGCCGCTCGTCGAGATCATCAAGGGCAAGGAGACGTCCGACGTCGCCCTGGCCAAGGCGTACGACGTGGTGCAGCAGATCCGCAAGACGCCGATCGTCGTCAACGACAGCCGTGGCTTCTACACCTCGCGGGTCATCGGCACGATGGTCAACGAGGGCCTGGCGATGCTCGCCGAGGGCGTGCACCCGGTCAGCATCGAGCGGGCCGCCACCCAGGACGGCTACCCGGTCGGGCCGCTCCAGCTCAGCGACGAGCTCAACATGGAGCTGATGGCCAAGATCGGCAAGGCGAGCAAGGACGCCGTCGAGCGCGACGGCGGCACCTACACGCCGCACCCGGGGGAGGCCGTCGTCGCGAAGATGATCGAGCTCGGCCGTCCGTCGCGGCTCAAGGGCGCCGGCTTCTACGACTACGCGGACGGCAAGCGCACGGGCGTCTGGCCGGGCCTGGCCGCCGAGTTCCCGGTCGCCGCCGACCCGCTGCCGTTCGTCGACCTCAAGGAGCGGCTGCTCTTCGCCGAGGCCGTCGAGACCGCGAAGTGCTTCGAGGAGGGCGTGATCGAGTCGGCCGCCGCGGCCAACATCGGCTCGATCATGGGCATCGGCTTCCCCCCGATGACCGGTGGCGCTGCGCAGTACATGCAGGGCTACGAGAACGCGGCCGGTCAGGTCGGCCTCGGTGCCTTCGTCGCCCGGGCCGACGAGCTGGCCGACGCGTACGGCGAGCGCTTCCGCCCGACGTCGTACCTGCGCGAGCTGGCCGCCTCCGGCGGCTCGTTCCCCGCCTAGCCCGCTGTGGGGGTCCTGCTCCTGGTCCGGCACGGTCAGGCGTCGTTCGGCACCGACGACTACGACGTGCTGTCCGCGACCGGCTGGGAGCAGGGCCGCCTGCTGGGCGCGTGGTGGCGCGATCGGGGCGTGGCCCCCGACGCGGTCGTGCGTGGCGGCATGCGCCGGCACCGCGAGACCACCGAAGCCCTGGGGCTGGCGGACGCCGAGGTCGACGCCGGCTGGGACGAGTTCGACCACCTGTCGGTGGTCGCGTCCTACCCCGACCTCCCGCCGGGCGAGCTGGACCGTCGTGAGTTCCAGCGGGTCTTCGAGCTCGCGACGGCGCGATGGACCGCCGGGGCGCACGACGCCGAGTACGCCGAGCCCTGGCCGGCGTTCCGCGGCCGGGTCACCCGGTCGTTCGACGCGGCGCGCTCCCTCGCCGGATCCGGCCGCACGGTCGCGGCCGTCACCTCGGGCGGCGTCATCGCCGCCCTGTGCGCGGGCCTCGTCGACCCGGACGCCGACGCGACGACCTTCGCCCGGTTGTGGGGCCGCTTCAACACGGTCCTCGTGAATTCCTCGGTCACCCGGGTCGTCGTCGGCTCCACGGGAGCCCGCCTCCTCACCTTCAACGAGCACGCCCATCTGGGTGAAGGTTCGATCACCTACCGCTGAGCCCCTTGACTAGACCAACATCGTGACCTTGGGTGGGTCGGTGAAGTTCTCTGGGTGGGCACCGGTCAGTCGTTCACGCTCGCGTCGCCGCTTCATCGGCGTCGCCTCGACCGGGGCGGTGCTGGCCGCGCTGCTCGCCGGCGTCCCTGCGTCCGCCGCCTCGGCGGCGGACGGGGGTGACGACACCCCGGCGCCCACGCTCGGCGCCGGTCGCTACATCGTGATGCTGCGTGCACCCTCTGCCGCTGCCGCGAACACGGGCTCGTTCGACGCCCGGTCGGCCCGCGTGACGTCGTACCGCGCGCAGCTGCGCCAGAGCCACACCACCGTCGCGCGACAGTACGGCGCGAAGCCGGTCGCCGACTTCACGGCGGCGTCCAACGGGTTCGTCGCAGACCTCAGCGGAGAGCAGGCTGCGCAGCTGTCGGCCGATCAGCGGGTCCTGCTCGTCGAGAAGTCGCAGACGCTGAAGCCGGACACCTGGCACAGCCCGAAGTTCCTCGGCCTCACCGGCAAGAACGGTGCTTGGACCCGCCACGGCGGGCAGGCGAAGGCCGGTGCCGGGATCGTCGTCGGCGACCTCGACTCGGGCATCTGGCCGGAGTCGAAGTCGTTCGCGGGCGCCCGGCTGACGTCCAAGGCGAAGACTCCCTGGGACATCTCACGCCGGGGCGCCAGGACCCGGATGGAGAAGGCCGACGGCGGCGTGTTCCGCGGTGAGTGCGTGATCGCCGAGAAGTGGAACAAGGGCGACTGCAACACCAAGATCATCAGCGCGCGCTACTACGGCGACAGCTTCTTCCAGACCGTCCCGAAGGCGGACCTCGCGTCGACCGACCAGGTCTCGGCGCGTGACGGTGGTGGGCACGGCACCCACACCGCCAGCACCGCGGCCGGCGACCCCGTTGCCAACGTCTCGACCGAGGGCCGCAAGTTCGGCGCGGTCAGTGGAATGGCGCCAGCGGCGCGACTCGCCGTCTACAAGGTCTGCTGGGAGGCGAAGAACCCCGACGACAGCGGCTGCAACAACATCGACTCCGTGGCGGCCATCGACCAGGCCGTGCTGGACGGCGTCGACCTCCTCAACTTCTCCGTCGGCGGCGGCGCCAGTCCGACCCTGGACTCGGTCGAGCTCGCGTTCGAGGGCGCAGCGGAGGCGGGCATCTTCGTCTCCGCCTCGGCCGGCAACAGCGGCCCGGGTGCGTCCACGCTCGACCACCCCGCACCGTGGCTGACCACGGTCGCGGCGTCCACGCACGTGAACTTCGAGAACACGATCCTGCTCGGCAACGGCAAGAAGCTCGTCGGCGCCTCGATCTCCTCGACGCCTGTGAAGAAGACCCGGATCGTCGACTCGGCGAAGGCCGCGGCGGCCGGATCGGCCCCCGGCGACTCCGACATCTGCGCCCCCGACTCGCTCGACAAGTCGAAGGTGCGCGGCAAGATCGTCGTGTGCCAGCGCGGTGTCGTCGACCGGGTCGCGAAGAGCGCGGAGGTGAAGCGTGCCGGTGGCAAGGCGATGATCCTGGTCAACCCGTCGGAGAACAGCCTCGACGCCGACTTCCACGCCGTGCCGACGATCCACATCGCCGACCGTCCGCAGGGCGTGCTGCTGAACAGGTACCTCGCCCAGGCGAAGGGCAAGGCGACCGCGGCGTTCCTGCTGGGCAACCAGACCAAGAAGAAGACCCCGCTGCCCCAGGTGGCCGGCTTCTCCTCGCGCGGCCCGACGCTGGTCTCCGAGGGCGACCTGCTGAAGCCCGACATCTCCGCCCCCGGCGTGAGCGTGCTCGCCGCAGTGGCGCCGCCGTCGAACTCGCACCGGAAGTACGACCTCTACTCGGGCACCTCGATGGCCGCACCGCACATCACCGGCCTCGCCGCCTTCATCCAGGGGGTGCACCCGACGTGGACCCCTATGGAGATCAAGTCGGCCATGATGACGACCGCAGTGCCGACGAAGACTGCGTCCGGCAAGCCGTCGCGCGACGCGCTGGCGCAGGGCGCGGGCCAGGTGACGCCGAAGCGGTTCTTCGACCCGGGCCTCTTCGTCACCTCCGACGCCAACCAGTGGCGGGGGTTCCTGACCCAGCAGGGCATCAACACCGGCGTACCCGCCGTGCAGCCGAAGAACATCAACGTGCCGTCGATGGCCGACGGCGCGGTGACCTCCACGACCACGTTCCACCGCACGTTCCGCGCGACGCGGCCAGGCGTGTGGACGATCAAGTCGGACGTACCCGGCTTCAAGCTGAAGACGGGTCCTGGCAAGGTGCGCGCCGACCGGCGCGGTGACCTGGTCGACGTGCGGTTCGTCTTCACGCGGACCGACGCGAAGCTCGGGCGCTACGCGCAGGGGGCGGTCACGCTCACCGGTCCCACGTCCGTGCGGCTGCCGGTCGCCCTCAAGCCGGTCTCCGTCGCGGCTCCGGTCGCGGTGTCCGGCACGGGCACCACCGGCTCGACGCGGGTCGCGCTGAAGGCCGGCTTCACCGGCGACCTGAGCGTGACCGCGCGCGGGCTCGCGAAGTCGAACACCGTCGCGGACTCGGTCGAGCCCGGCCAGAACGACCTGCAGTGCGTCACGGTCACGCCCAACACGTCGCTGGCGAAGTTCCAGGTGGACGTGCAGGACAACACCGCGGACCTCGACCTCGAGGTGCTGCAGGCCACGGCCTGCGACCTGGACTCGGCCGTGGCGTCGGCAGGTGTGTCCGGGACGGCCTCGGGCGACGAGGCCGTCACCCTGCGCAATCCCGAGCCGGGGACCTACATCGCGGTGGTCTCCGGGTTCTCGGCCGGGACGTCGGGGAGCCCGATGGCCTACGACTTCGACTTCTGGGACGTCGATCCGAGTGCCACCGCCGGTGGCCTCACCGTCGCCCCGAACCCGGTCCCCGTCCGGAAGAACACGTCGACCTCGGTCAACGTGTCCTGGTCCGGGCTCGCGGCGGCGTCGAAGTACCTCGGGTTCCTGACCTACCCGAACTCGACCGACTACACGACGGTGTCCGTCACGACGCCGTAGCCAGCGACCGGCCCGCATCGATCGGATCCGCCCGTCGGGCGAGTACATACGTGGTATACATACCCGGTATCTACTCGCCGACGGGGGCGGGTGCGGACGGTGTGGAGGCGCGGATGTCGGTCAAGCAGGCACTGCTGGCGTTGCTCGAGGAGGGGCCGCGCTACGGCTACCAGCTCCGGGCCCAGTTCGAGCAGCGGACGGGCTCGACGTGGCCGCTCAACGTCGGGCAGGTCTACACGACCCTGACGCGGCTCGAGCGGGACGGGCTGGTCGTCGGCGCCGGTGCGGACGACGAGGGTCACGTCGTCTACCGGATCACCGACGACGGACGGGACGCGGTCGCGGCGTGGTTCACGACCCCGGTCGAGCGCACCCAGCCGCCGCGCGACGAGCTCGCCATCAAGCTGGCCCTCGCGGTGACGGTGCCCGGGGTCGACGTCGGCGCCGTGATCCAGCAGCAGCGCTCGGCCACGATGAGCGCGCTGCAGGACTACACCCGGCTGAAGCGCCAAGCGGAGGGCGGCGAGCTCTCCTGGAGCCTGGTCCTCGACTCGCTGGTCTTCGCGGCCGAGGCCGAGATCCGCTGGCTCGACCACTGCGAGGCACGGCTCCGGCGAGCCCAGATCGAGCGGCCGGAGACGCTGCTCGACGAGATCCTGACCGAAGAGGCGGACGAGGAGGCCCGCCGATGAACGCACCGACCAGCGCCGTGCTGCGGATGGACGCAGTCACTCGAGTGCACGGCGAGGGTGCGACGGAGGTCCACGCCCTGCGGTCGGTGTCCTTCGGCGTCCACCCGGGCGAGCTCGTCGCCGTGATGGGCCCGTCCGGCTCCGGCAAGTCGACCCTGCTGACCCTGGCCGGCGGCCTGGACAGCCCGACCTCGGGCACGGTCAGCGTCGAGGGCACCGACCTCGAGGGGCTCGGCGCCGCGGGCCGGGCGCGGATGCGGCGTACGTCGATCGGCTACGTCTTCCAGGACTTCAACCTGATCCCCGCCCTCAATGCGATCGAGAACGTCGCGCTGCCGCTCGAGCTCGACGGCGTTCGCACCCGGACGGCGAGGGCGGCCGCGCGCGCGGCGCTCGACGAGGTCGGCATCGGCGACCTGGCCACCCGCTTCCCCGACCACATGTCCGGCGGCCAGCAGCAGCGGGTCGCGATCGCCCGGGCGGTGGTCGGCGACCGGCGGCTGATCCTGGCCGACGAGCCGACCGGAGCGCTCGACAGCGACACCGGCGAGAGCATCCTGCGGCTGCTGCGCGCCCGGTGCGATGCCGGTGCCGCGGGCGTCCTGGTCACCCACGAGGCGCGGCACGCGGCCTGGGCCGATCGGGTCGTGTTCCTGAGGGACGGCGTCGTGGTCGACGAGACCGGCGCCGACTCGGCCGAGGTGCTGATCGACTCGGGCACGCCGCGATGAGCCGTGGCACCTCCTGGCGACTGGCCCTGCGCCTCGCCAGGCGAGACGCGCTGCGCAACCGCGGGCGCTCGATCCTGGTCCTGGTGATGATCGCCCTGCCGGTGCTCGCCGTGACGGCCGCCGACGTGGTCATCCAGACCCAGGACGTCACCGGGGTCGAGTCGCTGGACCGACGGCTGGGGTCGGCCGACGCTCTCGTCACCGTCGAGGCCCAGGGGTCGCCGGTGGTCCAGTTCTTCGACCCGTACGACGGGTCCGGGACGGTCGGCGACCAGGGCACTGGCCGACCGCCGACGGCCGAGCAGGTCTCGGCCGCCCTCGGCGGCGCGCGGCTCGTCGAGACGCACCTCGGTGCCGTGAACGTCCGCACCGACGACGGCGTCGCCATCGTCGACGGCACCGAGGTCGACCTGCGCGACCCCCTCAGCCGTGGCCTCTTCGACCTGACCGCGGGGCGGTGGCCGACCGGGCCCGGCGAGGTCGTCGTCAACCAGGCCCTGCTCGACCAGGGCTACGCCCGCGGCGACGTCCTCGGCCTGACGGACGACGGCGCTCCGGCGCCGACGATCGTCGGGGTGGCCGAGTCGGCCGAGTCGCGGACCTACCCCGTCGTGGCGGGCCCGATCGGCTCCCTCGGCATCGCCGACCGGGAGGGCGACGCCGGACAGCCGTCGTGGCTGGCCGGCGGCGGCCCGGTCTCGTGGGACCAGGTGCGGACCGCCAACGCCCTCGGCGCGACCGTGCTCTCCCGCGCCGTCGTCACCGACCCGCCGCCGACGTCCGAGCTGCCCGACGAGATGCAGGGCTGGGGCGGCAGCAGCGACGACCAGATGGTGGCCGTGATCGTGCTGGTCGTCGTGATGGCGCTGCTGGAGGTGGTGCTGCTGGCCGGCCCGGCGTTCGCCGTCACCGCGCGGCGCCAGTCGCGCACGCTCGCCCTGATGGCCGCGACCGGCGGCACGCCTGCCCAGAGCCGCCGCGTCGTCATCGGCGGCGGCATGGTGCTCGGGACGGTGGCCGCGCTCGCCGGGGTCGTGCTCGGCATCGGCGCCGCGCGCCTGCTGCTCCCCGTGCTCCAGCACTGGTCGAACACCTGGTTCGGCCCGTTCGACGTGCCGTGGCTGCACCTGCTCGGGATCGCCCTCTTCGGTCTCCTCAGCGCAGTGCTCGCCGCCGTCGTGCCGGCCTGGATCGCGTCGCGCCAGGACGTGGTCGCGGTGCTGGCCGGTCGCCGGGCCGACAAGCGCCCGTCCCTGCGCTCGCCGATCCTCGGCGTCGTCCTGCTCGGCATCGGCATCGCCGGGTCGGCGTACGGCGCGACCTCGAGCTCGAGCGGCGAGTTCGCGATCGCGGGCTCGGCCGTGGTCGCGGTGATCGGGATGATCTTCCTGGTGCCGATCGTCGTGGTCGGCGTCGCGCGGCTGGCCGGTCGGCTGCCGCTGTCGCCGCGGTACGCCGCGCGGGACGCGGCCCGCCACCGAACGCGCACCGTGCCCGCCGTCGCGGCGGTCGCGGCCACCGTGGCCGGCGTGGTCGCCCTGGGCATCGCCGTCACCAGCGACGAGGCGCAGAACCGGGAGACCTATCGCGCGGAGCTGCCGGACGGCATGGGCTCGGTCAGCGCGTACGCCGACGAGGCCCCGGTCGACTGGACGCAGCTGCGCGCGGCCGTGGCGGGCAAGCTGCCCGATGCGCAGCTCACGCCGGTGCGGGGGATCATCGAGAGCAGCACGCCGGACGGCCCGTCGTACTGGCTCGACATCAAGGCCGCGGGGGTCGAGGAGCCGGATCGGCTGCTGGACAGCTACGGGAGCTCGTGGGGCGCCTCGACCCTGGTGGGGGAGTCGGCGATGACGAACCTGCCGATCGACGTCCCGGAGGGGGTGCGGCAGGAGGCGCTGCGGATGCTGCAGTCCGGCGGGGTCGTGGCCTTCACCGACCAGGGGGTGCAGGCGGACGAGCTCCGGCTCGAGCTGCACCGCTGGGAGGCCGACTCCGAGGACGAGTCGGTCGAGCGGCTGTCGGTGCCGGCGCTGATGGTGCCGGTGGCTCTCGGCAACGCCGGGCCGCAGGCGATCCTCTCGACCCAGGCGGCCAAACGGCTCGGGGCGCCCGTCGGCGTGTCCGGGCTGCTGGTGTCGGGACCGATCACGCGGGCCCAGGAGTCCGCGGTGAGCGAGGCGCTGACCGCGACGGACACGAGCTCCTCGTTCTACGTCGAACGCGGCTACCAGGCGGACAACGAGACCGTGATCATCCAGCTGGTGCTCGCCGCGCTGGGGGGCGTGCTGATGCTCGGCGGCACGTTGACCGCAACCTTCCTCGCGCTGTCGGACGCGCGGCCCGACCTCGCCACCCTCGCGGCCGTCGGCGCCTCGCCGCGACGACGGCGCTGGGTCGCGGCGTCGTACGCCCTGGTCATCGGCTTCGTCGGCGCGGTGCTCGGGGCGGCGGTGGGCTTCATCCCGGGCATCGCGGTCACCTACCCGCTGACCAACGGCTACTCGGAGGCGACGGCGGGCCACTACCTGGACGTGCCGTGGCTGATGATCCTCGGCCTCGTCGTCGCGCTGCCCCTCCTGACCGCCCTGATCGTCGGCCTCACCGCCCGGTCGCGACTGCCCCTGGTGTCGCGTCTCGACTGAGCCCGGTGGGGTAGTCCCTGACGATCCGGTCCTCGATCGGGTGTCGGGAGGACCATTCCGTCAGGGACTACCCAAAAAAGGCAGGCTTGACTGTTTGTTAGTGCCTCGACCATGCTGGGCGGGTGACGACGGCGGCGGGTGCGACGCGGGTGCCCCAGGAGGAGCGCACCCGGTTGATGCGGGCCCGCCTGCTGGAGGCCACCGTCGACTGCCTGGTCGAGCGCGGGTTCGCGGGTACGTCGACCACGCTGGTCTCGGAGCGGGCCGGGGTCAGCCGGGGTGCCCAGCTGCACCACTTCCCGACCAAGAACGACCTCGTCGTCGCCGCGGTCGAGCACCTGACCGAGAAGCGGGCCACCGAGCTCGCCGCCGCGGCCGAGGGACTCCCCGTCGGACCCCGGCACACCCGGGCGGTGCTGCAGGTGCTGGCCGACCACTTCGCGAGCCCGGTCTTCGCCGCGGCCCTCGAGCTCTGGGTCGCCGCCCGTACCGACGAGACGCTGCTCGCGGCCGTCGCGCCGTTCGAGCAGCGGGTCGGGCGGGACACCCACCGGCTGGCCGTCGACCTGCTCGGCGTCGACGAGTCGGTGCCGGGCAACCGCGAGCTGGTCCAGGCGACCCTCGACCTGGTGCGCGGCCTCGGCCTCGCCAACACGATCACCGACGACACCCGGCGCCGCGGTCGCATCCTCGACCGCTGGGCCGACGTACTGGAGAAGGAGCTGTCATGACGCTGCTCGACGACCTGCTCGGTGACCTGAAGATGGAGAGCGACCAGCTCTTGGCCGCCGTCTCCGGGCTCGACACCGACGGGTGGGAGACACCCACCCCCGCGGCCGGCTGGACGGTCGCGACCCAGGTTGCCCACCTGCTCTGGACCGACGAGGTCGCCGTTCTCGCCGCCCGCGCCCACACGCCCGAGGGCAAGGACGCCTGGGACGCCCTGGTGCTCGAGGCCATCGCCGACCCGACCGGGTACGTCGACCAGCAGGCCCTCGAGGTCGCCCGGCTGTCGCCCGAGGCGCTGCTCGCGCGCTGGGGCAAGGCGCGCGAGGCGCTGCCGGCCGCGCTGCGCGCCGTGCCCGACGGGCAGAGGATGCCGTGGTTCGGCCCGCCGATGTCGCCGACCTCGATGGCGACCGCACGGTTCATGGAGACCTGGGCGCACGCGCTCGACGTGTACGCCGCCCTGGGCGTCGAGCCCGAGCGGAGCGACCGGGTCCGGCACGTCGCCCACCTCGGCGTACGCACCCGCGACTTCGCGTTCTCCGTCCACGAGCTGCCGCCGCCGGCCGACGAGTTCCGCATCGACCTGGTCTCGCCGTCCGGCGAGCAGTGGACGTGGGGTCCCGAGGACGCGGCCCAGACCGTCACCGGCTCCGCCTGGGACTTCTGCCTGCTCGTCACGCAGCGCGTCCACCGCGACGACACCGACCTGGTGGCGAGTGGCCCGGACGCCGAGCGGTGGCTGACGATCGCGCAGGCGTTCGCCGGGCCCGCGGGCGCGGGGCGGGAGGAGCGCGCGTGAGGATCGGCAACTGCTCCGGCTTCTACGGCGACCGGCTGGCCGCGATGCGGCAGATGCTGGAGGGAGGTCGACTCGACTACCTGACCGGCGACTACCTGGCCGAGCTGACCATGCTGATCCTCGGCCGGGACACCATGAAGGACCCGTCGCTGGGCTACGCGAAGACGTTCGTCCGTCAGGTCGAGGACTGCCTCGGCCTCGCGCTGGAGAGCGGCGTCAGGATCGTCAGCAACGCCGGTGGTCTCAACCCCGCCGGCCTGGCCGACCGCCTCCGCGAGGTCGCGGCGGGCCTCGGTCTCGATCCCGCGATCGCGCACGTCGAGGGCGACGACGTCCGGTCGCTCGGCCTGCGCGAGGGCGCGCTGACCGCCAACGCCTACCTCGGCGGCTTCGGCATCGCCGCCGCCCTGACGGCCGGCGCCGACATCGTCGTCACCGGTCGGGTCACCGACGCGTCCCTGGTCGTCGGCCCGGCCGTCGCGCACCACGGCTGGACGCCCACGTCGTACGACGAGCTGGCCGGCGCCGTGGTCGCCGGGCACGTGCTCGAGTGCGGCACCCAGGCGACGGGCGGCAACTTCTCGGGCTTCAAGACGCTGCCGCACGATGGCACGCCGTTGGGCTTCCCGCTCGCCGAGATCGCGGCCGACGGCTCGTGCGTGATCACCAAGCACGACGGCACGGGTGGCGCGGTCACCGTCGACACGGTCACCGCCCAGCTGCTCTACGAGATCCAGTCGACGCGCTACCTCAACCCCGACGTCACCACGCTCCTCGACACCGTCGAGCTGCGCGAGGTCGGACGCGACCGCGTCGAGATCTCCGGGGTCCGGGGCGAGGCGCCGCCCGAGCGGCTCAAGGTCTGCGTCAACGAGCTCGGCGGCTTCCGGAACACCGTCGAGCTCGTGCTGACCGGCCTGGACATCGACGCCAAGGCCGACTGGGTGCGGGAGCAGCTGACCCCGTCGCTGACGGCGAGCGAGGTCAGCTGGACCCGCACCGCGCTGCCGCCGGCCGACGCCGACACGGAGGAGGGCGCCTCCTGCCTGCTCCGCTGCACGGTCAAGGACGCGGCTCCCGACCCGGTCGGCCGTGGTTTCACCGCCGCGGCCGTCGAGCTCGCGCTCGCGTCGTACCCCGGCTTCACGATGACGGCCCCACCCGCCGCCCCGACGCCGTACGGCGTCTACCGCGCGGAGTACGTCGACCGCTCGGCGGTCACCCACACGGTCGTGCACGCCGACGGCCGTCGCGAGGTGGTCGCCGACCCGACCGACTTCGCCGAGACCGACCCGCGGCAGGGGCTGCGCCCGTCGCCGTACCCGGCCCCCGTCGACTCGCTGACCCGGCGCGCGCCGCTCGGCACCTTCGTCCACGCGCGCTCCGGCGACAAGGGCGGTGACGCCAACCTCGGGCTGTGGGTGGTGCACGACGGCTCGGAGAAGTACGCCGACCGCGTCACCTGGCTGACCAAGCTGATCACGCCGCGCAAGGTGCGCGAGCTGGTGCCCGAGGCGGCCGACCTCGACGTCGAGGTCCACGTGCTGCCCAACCTCGGCGGCGTCAACGTGCTGATCCGCGGGCTGCTCGGCGACGGCGTCGCCGCGTCGACCCGCTTCGACCCCCAGGCCAAGGGCCTCGGGGAGTGGGTGCGCTCGCGCAGCGTGCACATCCAGGAAGGACTGATCGGATGAGTGGTTTCGAGACAGGCGCCAGCGCGCCTTCCTCAACCACCGAGTTGAGGCAGCTGGGCGCCGAGTTCGTCCGCCGCGAGGTCGCGCCGCACCTGCAGGAGTGGGAGGACGCCGGCGAGATCCCGCGCGAGCTGCACCTCGCGGCCGCGAAGCAGGGTCTGCTCGGCATCTCGTTCCCCGAGGACGTCGGCGGTGAGGGCGGCGACGTCCTCGACACGGTCGACCTGCAGGAGGGGATGTTCGAGGCCGGTGCGTCCAGCGGCTTCATGGCCGCGCTGTTCACCGGCGGCATCGCGCTGCCGCACATCGCGGCGTCGGGGAGCGCCGACCTGGTCGACCGCTTCGTCCGCCCGACGCTGGCCGGCGAGAAGATCGGGGCCCTCGGCATCACCGAGCCCGGCGGCGGCTCCGACGTCGGAGGCATCACCACCACTGCGGTCCGGGACGGCGACCACTTCGTCGTCAACGGCGCCAAGACCTTCATCACGTCGGGTGTCCGCGCCGACTTCGTGACGACCGCGGTCCGCACCGGTGGCCCGGGTGCGGGCGGCGTCAGCCTCCTCGTCGTCGAGAAGGGCACGCCCGGCTTCACCGTCGACCGCGGCCTGCGCAAGATGGGCTGGCACTGCTCCGACACCGCCGAGCTGTCGTACGTCGACGTGCGGGTGCCGGTCGCCAACCTCGTCGGCGAGGAGGGCTCGGGCTTCCTGCAGATCGCGGCCCAGTTCGTGGTCGAGCGGCTGGCCCTGGCCGTGCACGCCTACGGCATCGCCGCCCGCTCGCTCGAGCTGACGGCGACGTACTGCCGCGACCGCGAGACCTTCGGCAAGCCGTTGATCAGCAGGCAGGTGGTGCGCCACCAGCTCGTCGAGATGCGCCGGCAGGTCGAGGTCGCCCGCACCTACACGCGCGACGTCGCGCGGCGTCATGCGGCCGGCGAGCAGGTCATCGCCGAGGCCTGCCTCGCGAAGCAGACCGCGGTGGACTGCGCGACGTACGTGTGCGACCAGGCCGTCCAGCTGCACGGCGGGACGGGATACATGCACGGGACCGAGGTGGAGCGGCACTACCGCGACGCCCGGATCCTGCCGATCGGAGGAGGGGCCAGCGAAGTGCTGACCGATCTCGCCGCGAAGCTCCTGGGGTACGCCTCATGAGCAATCGCGAAGCAATGCTCGAGAAGCTCGTCGACCTGGACGCCGAGCACGCCAAGGCCGTCGCGGGCGGGGGTGAGCGGTCCGTCGACCGCCACCACGGGCGCGGCAAGCTGCTGCCCCGCGAGCGCATCGAGCTGCTCGTCGACGAGGGCTCGGCGTTCCTGGAGCTGTCGCCGCTGGCCGGCTGGGGCTCGGACTTCGCGGTCGGCGCCAGCGTCGTGACCGGCATCGGCGTCATCGAGGGCGTCGAGTGCATGATCACCGCCAACGACCCGACGGTGAAGGGCGGCGCGTCGAACCCGTGGACCGTGAAGAAGATCTTCCGGGCCTCGCAGATCGCCGAGGAGAACGGGCTGCCGACGGTCTCGCTCGTCGAGTCCGGCGGCGCCGACCTGCCGACCCAGAAGGAGATCTTCATCCCGGGCGGCAAGCTCTTCCGTGACATCACGCGGGCCAGTGCCCGCAAGGAGCCGACGATCGCGCTGGTCTTCGGCAACTCGACGGCCGGCGGCGCCTACGTGCCCGGCATGTCCGACTACACGGTGATGGTCCGCGAGCAGGCCAAGGTCTTCCTCGGCGGCCCGCCGCTGGTGAAGATGGCCACCGGTGAGGAGTCCGACGACGAGTCGCTCGGCGGCGCCGAGATGCACGCGCGTACGTCGGGTCTCGCCGACTACCTCGCCGAGGACGAGCACGACGCCATCCGGATCGGCCGACGGATCGTCGCGCGCCTCAACTGGCGCAAGGGTGGTGTCGAGGCTCGCTCCGCTCGCGCCTCAACCACCGAGTACGCCGAGCCGGACGTGGACCCCGAGGGCCTGCTCGACCTGATCCCCACCGACCTCAAGGAGCCGTTCGACCCGCGCGAGGTGATCCGGCGGATCTGCGACGGCGTCTCGGAGACGAACGGCGCTGTGTTCGACGAGTTCAAGCCGCTCTACGGACCCTCGCTGGTGACCGGCTGGGCCAGGCTGCACGGCCGGCCGATCGGCATCCTCGCCAACGCGCAGGGCGTGCTCTTCTCGCAGGAGGCGCAGAAGGCGACGCAGTTCGTGCAGCTCGCCAACCAGACCGACACCCCGCTGCTCTTCCTGCACAACACCACCGGCTACATGGTCGGCAAGGAGTACGAGCAGGGCGGCATCATCAAGCACGGCGCGATGATGATCAACGCGATCAGCAACTCCACGGTCCCGCACCTCAGCGTGATCATGGGCGCGTCGTACGGCGCCGGCAACTACGGCATGAACGGCCGCGCCTTCGACCCGCGCTTCCTCTTCACCTGGCCGTCCGCGAAGTCCGCGGTGATGGGCCCGGCCCAGCTCGCCGGCGTGCTCGAGATCGTCGCCCAGCAGTCGGCCGAGTCGAAGGGCCAGCCCTTCGACGCCGAGGGGTTCAAGGCGATCAAGGAGGTCGTCGAGGCGCAGATCGAGGAGCAGTCGATGCCGCAGTTCCTCTCCGGGATGCTGTACGACGACGGCGTCATCGACCCGCGCGACACCCGCACCATCCTGGCCATCTGCCTGTCCGTCATCGAGAACAAGCCGATTGTCGGCACCGACCGATTCGGGGTGTTCCGTCCGTGATCACGAGACTGCTGGTCGCCAACCGCGCCGAGATCGCGAGCCGGGTCTTCCGGACCTGCCGCGCACTCGGCATCGAGACCGTGGCGATCCACTCCGACGCCGACGCGGCGCTGCCCTACGTGCGCGAGGCCGACGCCGCGGTACGCCTGCCGGGGAACGCACCTGCCGAGACCTACCTGCGCATCGACCTCGTGCTCGACGCCGCTCGTCGCGCGGGCGCCGACGCGATCCACCCGGGCTACGGCTTCCTCTCCGAGAACGCCGAGTTCGCGCGGGCCGTCATCGACGCCGGGCTGGTCTGGGTCGGGCCGGCCCCCGAGTCGATCGACGCGATGGGCTCGAAGATCGAGGCCAAGCGGATCATGCGCGAGGCCGGCGTACCCACGCTGGAGGCGCCGGCCGAGCCGACCGAGGCCGACCTGCCTCTGCTCGTGAAGGCGTCGGCCGGCGGCGGTGGCCGCGGCATGCGCGTCGTGCGCCGGATCGAGGACCTCGCCACCGAGATCGCCACGGCCGAGGCCGAGGCGCTGTCGGCGTTCGGCGACGGCACCGTCTTCGTCGAGCCGTACGTCGAGCGCGGTCGCCACGTCGAGGTCCAGGTCGTCGGGACCACCGTCTACGGCGAGCGCGACTGCTCGCTGCAGCGTCGCCACCAGAAGGTGGTCGAGGAATCACCCGCGCCCGGCCTGAGCGACGAGGTGCGCGCCGCGCTGCACGACGCTGCCCGCAAGGCCGCCGAGGCCGTGGACTACCGCGGCGCCGGCACGGTCGAGTTCCTCTACGACCCCGCCACCGAGCGGTTCTTCTTCCTGGAGATGAACACCCGCCTCCAGGTCGAGCACCCGGTCACCGAGCTGGTGCACGGGGTCGACCTGGTGGCAGCGCAGATCGCGGTCGCCGAGGGCGGTTTTGAGGCTCGCTCCGCTGGCACCTCGACCACCGCGGACGGGCACGCGATCGAGGTGCGGCTGTACGCCGAGGACCCGGCCGCCGACTACCAGCCGCAGAGCGGGACCCTGACGACCTTCGAGATCCCTCTCGAGGCGGGCGTCCGCGTGGATGCCGGCTTCGAGTCGGGCAGCGAGGTGTCGACGCACTACGACGCCATGCTGGCCAAGGTCGTCGCCCACGCGCCGACCCGGGAGGCCGCGGCACGCAAGCTGGCGGGCGCCCTGTCGCGGGCGAAGATCCACGGATTGGTCACCAACCGCGACCTGCTGGTCTCCATCCTGCGCGACGGGCGGTTCCTGCGGGGCGACGTGTCGACCGACTTCCTCGGGGGTTCCGAGACAGGCGCTAGCGCGCCTTCCTCAACCACCGAGGGGGCGGCCGTGGCGGCAGCGATCGCGCTCGCCGAGCGGGCCAAGGAGCGCCGTACCGTGCAACGCGGCGTCCCGGTCGCCTGGCGCAACGTGGTCTCCCAGCCGCAGCGCACGGAGTTCGAGGGCGACGTCGTCGTCGAGTGGCTCGGGGCCTACGCCGTGGATGGCCACACGGTGGTGTCGGCGGCGCCGGATCAGGTGACGCTGGAGACGGACGGCGTGCGCACGACGTACGCGATCGCTGTCAACGGCGGGGATGTGGACGTCGACAGTGCCCACGGGCACGTCCGGCTGACGCTGGTGCCGCGGTTCGTCGACCCCGCCGACGCGGTGGCGAGCGGCAGCCTGCTGGCACCGATGCCCGGCACCGTGGTCCGGGTCGCGGTCGAGGCAGGCCAGGCGGTGAGCGCCGGCGACCCGGTGCTCGTCCTGGAGGCCATGAAGATGCAGCACACCGTGAGTGCGCCGTACGCCGGCGTCGTCTCGGAGATCAACGTGAAGCCCGGGGCGCAGGTCGCTGCCGGGGAGGTCCTGGCCGTAGTCGAGCAGAGTGTCGAGGAGACAGAGTGAGCAACAACTTCAGCGAGTCCGAGGAGCGGCAGGAGCTGCGCAAGGCCGTGGCCCGGCTGGCCGGCAAGTACGGCCGTGAGTGGTTCACCGAGAAGGCCCGCGCCGGCGAGAAGACCACCGAGCTGTGGCTGGAGATCGGCAAGAACGGCTACCTCGGCATCAACATCCCCGAGGAGTACGGCGGTGGTGGCGGCGGCATCGGCGACATCGCGGCCGTCTGCGAGGAGCTCGCCGCCCAGGGCTGCCCGCTGCTGCTCATGGTCGTCAGCCCGGCGATCTGCGGCACGATCATCAGCAAGTACGGCACCGAGGAGCAGAAGCAGCGGTGGCTGCCGGGCATCTGCGACGGCACCGCGACGATGGCCTTCGCGATCACCGAGCCCGACGCCGGGACCAACACCCACAACATCACCACGACCGCGCGCCGCGACGGCGACGAGTGGGTGCTCAACGGCCGCAAGATCTACATCTCCGGCGTCGACGAGGCCGACAACGTGCTGGTCGTCGCGCGGGCGGAGGACGCCAGGACCGGCAAGGTGAAGCCGGTGCTCTTCGTGGTGCCGACCGACGCCGCGGGCTTCGAGTTCAAGCACATCCCGATGGAGATCGTCAGCCCCGAGCTGCAGTTCCAGGTCTTCATCGACGACGTCCGGCTCCCGTCGGACGCGATCGTCGGCGACGAGGACGGCGGCCTCGCGCAGCTCTTCTCGGGGCTCAACCCCGAGCGGATCATGGCCGCGTCGTTCTCGACCGGCCTGGCCCGCTACGCGCTCGGCAAGGCCACGTCGTACGCCAAGGAGCGGGTCGTCTTCAAGGACGCGATCGGCTCCCACCAGGCCGTCGCGCACCCGCTCGCCCAGGTGCACATCGAGACCGAGATGGCTCGCCTGATGACGCAGAAGGCGGCCGCCCTCTTCGACGCCGGCGACGAGTTCGGTGCCGGCGAGGCGGCCAACATGGCCAAGTACGCCGCCGCCGAGGCCGCATGCAACGCGGCCGACGCGGCGGTCCAGACCCACGGCGGCAACGGCATCACGCAGGAGTACGGCGTCGCCGGGCTGCTCGTCGCCACGCGCGCCGGCCGGATCGCCCCGGTCAGCCGGGAGATGATCCTCAACTTCGTGGCGATGCACTCGCTGGGGCTGCCCAAGTCGTACTGACCGGACAGCCCCGGCGAGCCGGGCTCAGGAGTCCCAGATCGCGGCCACCCACTCGGGGTGGTCGATGAACGGGTTCCGGTTGTGCTGGTACGTCGTGTAGATGACGTCGTTGCGCTGCCGTTCCCGGGCATCGGGCGGGTCGGCCTGGTTCCACGCCTTCAGGACCGAGAGCCGGCCGAGGAACGCGGTCGACCCGTTGACGGTGTCGTTGACCTCCAGGTTCGCGAAGCCGTCGCCGCCCTCGTAGCGGACCGCCATGTAGAACGCCATCCGGGCGACGTCGCCCTTCACGGCGTCACGGGGCTCGAACGAGTCGGAGTCGCTCGCGCAGCCGGTGCACTGCGCCACCACGGACCCGCCGGTGTCGAAGTCCTTGTTGCTGCGGGTGCCGTTGACGGTGACGTCCTCCGGGCGGAGGTGGTGCAGGTCCGTGCCGGGACCGGCGGACGTGCCGAAGTCGCCGTGGCTCTGCGGCCAGACGTGCTCACGGTTCCAGTCGTCGACACCGCCGCCGTTCGACGACTTCGGGACCGACCGGCCGGAGTAGAACTCGATCACGTTGCTGCTGTTGGCCGGATCGGCGTCGGTGACCTTCAGGGCGTCCCACACGCCGGCGTACGAGAGCTTCGTCTGGTCGTCGATGATGCCGTGCAGGGCCGTGCGCAGGGCTGAGCCGGTCTTGCCGACGGCCGGGGCGTAGTAGGTGCCGTCGTACGGGCCGGTCGTCGCGGTGGCCGTCGGCGTCGGCGTGGGGGTGGGTGTCGGCGTGGTGGCGGAGGCGAGCGCGAACGCCGTCGTCCCGGTCATGCCGGGGTGCGAGAAGTACGCACCCAGGGCGCCGGTGACGTCGATGCGGGTGCCGAGCAGGCCGGGGTTCGACTTCAGCCCCCAGGCCGCGCGGAACGCCGACGGGATCTGGACGTAGAGCATGTTCGCGGTGCCGGTCTGGCCCGCCGAGTCCGCGATCGCCAGCGCGTAGTCGTTGGGGTAGTTGCTGGTGACGACGGTGCTGGTGGCCGTCGGCTGGCCGACGACGTAGCCGCGGACGGTCTGGGTGCCGCTGTTGGACGAGATCGCCGAGGCGACGGTGATCGGTGTCGCGGCGCCGGCAGGCGAGGGTCGCAGCACGAACAGCATCGCCGCGACGACGGCCAGCACCGCGGCGGCGACACCAGCGACGGCGATCGGGCCGGGTCTGTGCTGTCCGGGTGAGCGGCGCCTGGGTGAGGGGTGGGCAGGGCGAAGGGTCCCGAGAGTGGAGGCCATGCCGGACATCCTGCGGTCCCGAGGTTGCGGTGCGGTAGCGCTCCGGTGACCGTCTTGCGCGGATCGAACATGTGTTCGATCATGGTGGGGTGATCCTGCACGCCGACCTCGACTCGTTCTTCGCCTCGGTCGAGCAGCGCGACGACCCGCGGCTGCAGGGGCGTCCGGTGATCGTCGGTGGCGGCGTGGTGCTGGCCGCGAGCTACGAGGCCAAGGCCTACGGCGTGAAGTCGGCCATGGGCGGGCGCCAGGCCCGGCGACTGTGCCCGGACGCTCTCGTGGTGCCGCCGCGCTTCACGGCGTACGTGGAGGCGAGCAAGCAGGTGTTCGCGATCTTCGATGACACGACGCCGCTGGTGGAGGGGGTCTCGATCGACGAGGCGTTCCTCGACGTCGGTGGGCTGCGCCGGCTGGTCGGCGACCCGGAGACGATCGGGGCGTCGCTGCGTGCGCGGGTCCGCGACGAGGTCGGGCTGCCGATCTCGGTGGGGATCGCCCGCACCAAGTACCTCGCCAAGGTCGCGAGCGCCGTCTCGAAGCCGGACGGGCTGCTGCGGGTCCCTCCGGAGTCGGAGCAGGAGTTCCTGCACCCGCTGCCGGTCGAACGGCTCTGGGGGGTCGGCGCGATCACGGCCACCAAGCTGCATGCCGAGGGCATCCGCACCATCGGCCAGCTCGCCGCGCGCGAGGAGCGCGAGCTGTCGAGCACGGTCGGCAAGGCCGCCGGGCGGCACCTCTGGGCGCTGGCCAACCTGCTCGATCCCCGACCCGTCGAGGTCGGCCGCCGGCGGCGGTCGATCGGCTCGCAGTGCGCGATCGGCCGGCCCGGCAAGCGCAAGAGTCGGCCCGAGCTCGAGGCCCTCCTGGCCGGGCTCGTCGACCGGGTCGCCCGACGGCTGCGCGCCGGCGAGCGGATCGGGCAGACCTTCACGCTCCGGCTGCGCTTCGACGACTTCGGCCGGGCCACAAGGTCGGCGACGCTGGCCCACTCGTCGGCCGCGACCGCGACGTGGCTCGAGACGGGCCGTCGCCTGCTCGACGCCGCCTGGCCGCTGATCGACGACCGCGGGTGCACGCTGCTCGGGGTGACGATCTCGGGCCTGGTCGACAGCCGGTCCCAGCAGCTCGAGCTGCTTCTCTTCCCCGACGCCGTGCAGGAGTCCGGCCTCGACGCGGCGCTCGACCGGGTGCGCGGCCGCTTCGGCTCCGCGTCCGTCACCCGCGCGGCGCTGGTGGGGAGTCGCACCGGGCTGGAGATGCCCACCCTGCCCGATCCCGGACCGGCCACCCACCGTCCGACCCCACGTCTACGCTGACCGCCATGTCCAACCCGATCGAGCAGCACGCCCCTGAGGCCGCGGCCGCGATGGCTGCCGTCCGCGCCGCGCGCACCGCCCTGGACATCGACCTCGACGACCCGCGTGTGGAGAACTTCGCCGACCAGTTCGGGGTCGACGTGTCCGTCATCGACGACGACCTGCGGCGCCGCTTCCTCGAGGCGACCGGGCCGACGGCGTTCGAGGTCACCCAGGCGATCTACGTCGACGACTACTGGCCGCGCATCGCGATCGTCTCCGGCGAGGTCCTCGACGGCGGCACCTGGTCCGGTGGCGGGCTGCACGACCCCACCGAGCTCTGGCCGCTGCTCGAGGAGTTCATGCGTCAGGTGGCGCGGCTCGACACCCTCGACCCGGTGGTCACCGAGCTGGTGCGGCTGCGCGGCGCGCGGCAGCACGAGTGCCGGATCTGCCGGTCCCGCCGTTCGGTGGCCGCGCTCGAGGCCGGCGCCGACGAGGCGACGTTCGAGGCCGTCGACGACTACGCCCGCAGCGACCTCCCGGCGGCGACCAAGGCGGCGCTCGCCCTGACGGACGCGATGATCTGGACGCCGTACGCCGTGCCGACGCAGGTCGTCGAGGACGCGCAGAGACACCTGGCGCCCGAGCAGGTGGTCGAGGTGGTGCTCGACGTCGCGCGCAACGCGGCCAACAAGATCGCCGTCGCGCTGGGGGCCGATGCGGCGGCCGTGACCGAGGGCGTCGAGCTGTTCAGGACCGACGCCGAGGGCAACCTGACGGTGGTGCCGCCCGGACCTCGGTAGCGTGTGCGGGTGGGCAAGGTCATCGACGGCGCCGACCGCGCCCAGCAGCGCTGGTCGGTACTCGGCTATCCCGTCGCGGTGATCTACAAGTACTTCGACGATCAGGGCAACTACCTCGCCGCGATCATCACCTACTACGCGTTCATCGCGATCTTCCCGCTGCTGCTGCTCGGCTCCTCGGTGCTCGGCTTCTTCCTCGAGGGCAACCCGGACCTCCAGAAGGACCTGCTCGACTCGGCGCTCGCCCAGTTCCCGATCATCGGCGACCAGCTGGGCCGGCCCGAGGGCCTCCAGGGGTCGGTGACCGTCGTCGTCATCGGTGGTCTGGTCGCTCTGTACGGCGCGATGGGGCTCGGGCAGGCGCTCCAGAACGCGCTCAACATCGCCTGGTCGGTGCCGCGCAACAGCCGGCCCAACCCGATCCTGCTGCGGCTGAAGAGCCTCTTCCTGCTGCTCACCGCGGGTCTCGCCGTGCTCACGATCTCGGTGCTCTCGACGCTGGCAGCCAACACCGAGGTGCTCGGCGAGACGGTGTCGTCGTACAAGTGGCCGATCACGCTGCTCACCGTCGTGGTCAACACCGTCGTGCTCACCGCCCTCTTCCGGGTCGGAGCCGCGCGCAGCCACAACATCTGGCGGGGCTCCATCCCGGGCGCGGTCACGGCCTCACTGCTGTGGATCGGGCTGCAGAAGATCGGCACCGTCTACGTCACCAACGTCATCGGCGAGACGGTCGGGATGAACCAGACCTTCGCGTTGGTCCTCGGTCTGATCGGCCTGATCTGGCTGACCGCGGCCCTCGGCGTGCTCGGCATCGAGGTCAACGTCGTCCTCGAGCGTCGGCTCTGGCCGCGGGCCCTGCTGACGCCGTTCACCGACAACGTGGAGCTCACCGAGGCCGACCGGCGCGCCTACATCGGGTACGCGAGAGCCCAGCGCCACAAGGGGTTCGAGACCGTCGAGGTGACCTTCACCGACACCCAGAAGCTGCGCATCGTCCAGGCGGAGCCGGACGACGACGCCGATCACGCGTCGTAGTGCACGAGGTGCGGCCACGCGGTCGACCAGGTGCCGACCGGGCCGTCGCAGACCCAGATCCCGGCCCCGACCTCCTCGTTGTCGGCGTCGGCGGAGTTGTGGAGCCGGTCCTTCAGGTCGCAGCCCTCGAACGCGCCCTCGGGTGATCCCTGCAGCACCAGCACGACGGGGAGCGCCTCGTCAGGTGGCGGCCCCCAGTTGCGGTAGCCGTTGTGGCCGCTGGAGACGGGCAGCCCGACGTCGTACCAGGACATCGCCCCGGCCTCGCCGTAGTTGCTCGTGAAGATCACCGCGTGCGCGCGCTGCTCGGGTGGCAGGTCGTCGACCACGGCACGGACCTGGTCGGTGTAGTCGGGCCACCCGATGGTGTCGAGCTGGTCGTCGTTCATGTCCACCCACACCGAGCCCGCGAAGGTCGAGGCCGGCACGACCGGCACGACCGCCGGGTAGGCGACGACCGCCGACGCGACCAGGACGGCGCCGGCGATCGTGACCCGGCGGGCGGACCAGCGCTCGGCCAGGTCCGTGCACCCTGCGGCGATGAGCGGGGGGATCAGGCCGGCGAGGTAGTAGCCCTTGCCGCCGGTGACGAGGAAGACGGCCAGCACGACGAGGAAGGCGATCGCCAGCGGCCGGACCCGGACCCAGTCGGGCCGGCGCAGCAGCCGCACCAGGCCGAACACCCACAGCACGCCGATGACCGGGCTGAACATCACCAGCGCCTGCGCCACCAGGCCGATCCGCCCGCCGAGGCCGCCGTACTCGTCCGCGATGTCGGCAGAGAGGTCGAAGACCGGCCAGTCGTGCTGTGCCTGCCAGACCAGGTTGGGCACCCACATCGCCAGCGCGATGAGCCCGGCGATCCACGGCCACGGCGTGCGCAGCACGGGCCGGGTCTCGCGGAGCAGAGCGACGCCGACCAGGACGCCGAGCAGGCAGAAGACGACGGCGTGCTTGTTGTTGAGCCCGATGCCCGCGATGACTCCTGCGAGCACCCACAGCCGGGGCCGGTCGTCGACCAGGGCCTGCGCGACGACGGTCAGGACGGCGGTCCAGAAGAGGAGGTCGAAGGTCGCCGTGGACAGCAGGTGCCCCAGCCCGGGGACCAGGGCCGAGAAGCCGACCGTGACGGCCGTCAGCACCTGTCCCGCGCGACCGGCGCCGAGCAGCCGTGCCAGCTGCACCGAGAGCAGCACGACGCCCGCTGCGGCAAGGACGCTCGGCAGGCGCAGCACCACCAGGTTCGACGGTGCGACCAGGTCGGCGAGCCGGGCGAGCAGCGGCGTGAGTGCCGGCTGGTCCGGATAGCCCCACGCGAGGTGCCGACCGGCGACCACGAAGTAGAGCTCGTCGCGGTGCGGGCCGTAGCGCGACGCGAGCAGCACCAGCGCGACGGCCTGCAGCACGACGACCGCAGCGACCTCGCGGGCGGCGTACGGCGCGCGGCTCACGCGACCATGGTGAACCTCAGTCGACGAGTCTGTCCCGCAGTTGTGCCACGAGGGCGTCGTCGAGGCCGAGTCCGTCGCGCAGGTAGCCGTCGACCGATCCGTACAGCTCGTCGACCGCGTCGTACGCCGTCTGGAGGTAGGACTCCTCGACCAGCATCGTCGGCTCGTAGACGGCCTTCTTCTCCGCGCCGAGGTGCTCGGCGACGAGGGCGAGGTACTTGGTGCGCGTCGCCGAGGAGAAGGTGTTGGTGAGCAGGTAGTCCTCGAGGATCGTGGCGCGGTCGACCCCGGCGATCTCGAGCAGCAGCGCGGCCGCCCAGCCGGTGCGGTCCTTGCCGGCCGTGCAGTGGAAGAGCTGCGGCAGGGGTCCCGTGGCGAGGTCGGTCAGGAGTTCGGCGTACGACGCCCGCGCCTCGGGGGCGCGCACGAACACGTCGTACACCTCCCGCATCACGCGGACCGCGGCCTCGGCGTCGTCGAGCCCGGAGATCATCTCCATCGGGATGCCGGAGACCTCGACGTGGTGCCACTCGGCGCCGGGCACGTCGACGTCGGGGTGCGCCTCGATCTCCATCTGGCCGCGGAGGTCGTGGATCCGGGTGATGCCGAGGTCGGCCAGCGAGCCGGCGTCGGCGTCGGTCAGCTGGAGCTCGTTGGAGCGGTAGAAGACGCCGCGCCGGACGTGACCGCCGTCCGCCGTCGGGTAGCCCTCGCCGGTGCCGGCCACGTCGCGGAAGTTGTCGGCGGACGCCAGCCGGACCAGCTCGCGTGGGGTGGTCGTGTCGCTCACGAGCGCAGCATAGGGCTGGTGCGGAAACGTCCGGCTTGCCGGGATGTGAACGGCGCAGGTCACCTACCGCAGCGGCACGAACCGGTAGCGGCCGTGCCTGCTGACCCGCACCTCCCCGGCGGTGCGCTCGATCAGCAGCATCTCGCCGGCCACCGGCAGCACCATCCGCGCCTCGTCATCCAGCTGGGCCACCAGCTCCGTCGGGAGGGTCTCAGCCTCCGCGGAGACGAGGATCCGGTCGTACGGCGCGTGCTCGACGTCCCCGAGCTCGCCGGGCGTCGCCTGCCGGATCGCTGCCCACGGCCAGTCGCCCCCGGCCAGGTTGGCGCGGCCGAACATCACCAGCTCCGGCTCGAGCTCGAGGCCCCTGACGCTGCCCGTCGGGCCGGTGAGGTGGGCGAGCAGCCCGGTCGTCCAGCCCGACCCGGAGCCGACGTCGAGCACCCGGTCGCCGGGCCGGACCTCGAGCAGCCGCAGCATCGCCTCGACCGTGCGCGGCTGGGAGTTCGTCTGCCCGTGACCGATGGGGATCGGCCCGTCGTACCCCGATCGACGCCGCTCCCGGACCGGCAGGAACCACTCCCGCGGCACCGCCGCGAACGCGTCCGTGACCCGGTCGCCGTCCATCCACCCGAGTGTTCCACCTCCGTGTCCCACCCGGATCTTCTGCGCAAAACGTGCGCAGCGGCCACCGGCATCCGCCACACTCAGCGCCGTGATCAAGCTCGAGGGACTTTTCGGGATCGTCGTCTTCGCGCTCTGGGTGTTCTGCCTGGTCGATGCGATCGGCGCCCCCGCCGACCGGATCCGCAACCTGCCCAAGGTCGGCTGGATCCTGCTCATCCTCTTCTTCCCCCTGATCGGCTCGGTCGCCTGGCTCGTCGCCGGCCGCCCCGACAACGCCGGTGCCCGCCGCTCGGCGTACGAGCGCCAGCAGCCGGGCTTCCCGGAGTACGACCGCCCCGGCCGCGCCGCCGCCGTCGACCCCGAGAAGGACGCGGAGTTCCTGCGCGGCGTGCGCGAGCGGGCCGAGGCGCAGCGCAAGGCGTACGACGAGCAGAAGAAGCGCGAGCGCGAGGCCGACGGCACGTCCGACTGAGCTCAGCGCCGCGGTTCGTGGTGGTTGCTGCTGGTGACGCGACTATCGGGATACGTGGTCACCGTGGTCGGTGGTTGCGGGGGCGATTTCCACTAGCCGGTCGGCCTGGCGGTCTGCTCGGGTCGACCGTTGGGGCCCGGGTGGCATGGCAACCGCCCCGCCGATCGCCCGGGAACATCTGATCTACCCGGTGCACCAGATCTTCCCGGCTGTGCTCGGCGCCGCGGAGCGTCGTGGTTGCCGCTGGTGACGCGACTGCCGGGATACGTGGTCACCGTGGTCGGTGGTTGCGGGGGCGATTTCCAGCAGCCGGTCGGCCTGCGAGTCCGCTCGGGTCGACCGTGGTGGCCCGGGTGGCATGAGAATGGCCCCGCCAGCGATGCCGGCGGGGTGGGGGTCAGCAGGTTCGTCGCCGGTGTTCGTCGGTGAGGTCGACGGGGTGGACCCGGCCCTTGGGGGAGGTCCAGACGAAGCTGGTGCGGGAGGTGCGCTGGTAGGTCCAGGTACTGAAGGTCTTGACGCGGTGGTGGAACCGGCACAACGGCGCGAGATTCCACGACGTGGTCTTCCCGCCCTGGGCGTACGGGGTGATGTGGTCGAGGTCGCAGCCCCGGGCGTCCTTGCTGCAGTGCGGGAACACGCACCTCGGGGTCAGCAGGATCGCCTGCTCCCGCTGCCGGGCAGTCGGCGCGTAGGCGTCGGTGGCACCTCGGGGTCAGCAGGATCGCCTGCTCCCGCTGCCGGGCAGTCGGCGCGTAGGCGTCGGTGCTGATCTCTTCGGAGAGGTCCAGGACGGGCCGGATCGACACCCGGGTGCCGGCCTGGGTGCACCACTCGACCAGCTGGTCGATGGTGGCGTACGGGACGTGGCCGCCCTCGACGCCGACGATGCCGTGGGCCTCGGTCGGCTGGTGGTGGGCGTAGACCACGACTTCCCGGGTGCTCTCTCCTCCGAGGTGTCCGGCGGCCATCGCGCGGCGGGTGTCGAGGTCCAGCTCGGGGTGCTCGGTCAGGAGGGCGTGGGCGCCGGCTTTGATCTGTGCGTCGAGGGCCGAGGTGTCCGGCGGCCATCGCGCGGCGGGTGTCGAGGTCCAGCTCGGGGTGCTCGGTCAGGAGGGCGTGGGCGCCGGCTTTGATCTGTGCGTCGAGGGCCATCGCGTCGGTGTACTCCAGGAGCCCGGTGATGGGGACGAGGCCCCGGTTGAGACGTGCGTCGGTCAACGCGATGTCGAGGTGGGCCTGGGCGGAGCAGTCGAGCCGTTCGCCTTCGGCGTGCTCGGGGTCGGCCACGGCGGCGGTCTCGACCTCTGCCTCGACCTTGACCCATGAGCAGGTCGCGAGGACGGGTGCCAACTGCCGGTCCACGTGGGCGGCGGCGGTGGGGTTGAGGCGGTGGGTGCGGTCGGTGACCCGGCGGACCTTCCACACCGGGACCTGCCCGGCCATGGTCTTCGCCCAGATCTGCGGGAGCCGGTACTTCGCCTCGAGCGCGGCACCGAGGAAGTTGCGGCCCTGGTAGGCAGACATGCCGACGGCGGCGGCGAACTCCGCGACCGCGAACTCGCTCATCCCCGGTGCGCCTTCGCCGGCCAGGGTGATCGGCTGGTCGCCGAACATGACCAGGTCGCCGAGCTCGTCGACCACCGCGTCCTCGACCGGCGCAGGATGGGCCTCGGCCCAGGTGGCGGCGAGCTCGAACTTCCGGGCCGCCGCCAGTCGCTCGGCGAGGTCGGCTTCAGACGCGCTCGCCAGCAGATCCCGCAGCTGCGGGTCCTGGGTCCGGGTGCGTCGAGCCACGCTCGATCCTACCATGATTCGAAGATATGTTCGAGCATGTCTCGAGGTTGTTTCGAACCAATTCGGGCGGACCCGCAGCCCGGGAAGCGAGCGCAACCCACCGCCGTCCTCACCCGGCGTAGCCAGCCTGTCGGCGGCCGACCCGAGCCGGACCGCAGGCAGCGCTCACGAACGCTTCGGCGGCAGCGGGACGAACATGGAGGTGCGGGCGGCGTACTCGGGGTAGCCGGGGCGCTGCATCATGGTCCGCTCGAGGAGGCGGGCGCCGGTGATCCAGACGAGCCAGACCGTCATCGCGACGGGAGCGAGCAGCGCGACCAGCCCGGGCAGCCAGCCGGAGGCCAGGCCGCCGGCGAGCCAGATGCCCCACCAGACGCAGGCGTCGCCGAAGTAGTTCGGGTGCCGCGACCAGGACCAGAGGCCGCGGTTCAGGACAGGGCCACGGTCGGGGTCGCGCTTGTACGCCGCGAGCTGGGCGTCGCCGACGGTCTCGAAGACGACGCCGAGGAGCCAGACGGCGACGCCGACCCAGACGACCCACGACCAGGAGAGCCCGGCGACGGCGGCGGCCTGGAGGGGGAGCGAGACGAGCCAGACGGCGGCGCCCTGGACGAGGAACACGCGTCGGACGGCGACCCCCATCCCGACCTCGGGCAGGGGTCCGCCGAGGACGGCGAGGTAGCGCGGGTCCTCGCCGTGGCTGCGGGAGCGGGTGAAGATGTGCGAGGAGAGCCGCCCGGCCCAGACCCCGACCAGCGCGACGAGCAGCCAGCTCTGCCAGGTGCCGGAGGAGAGGGCGCAGACGAGCGCGACGACCAGCAGGGCGATGCCCCAGGCGGTGTCGACCACCGACACCCGTCCGGCGCGGGCGGCGACCACGGCCGTCAGGGTCATCACCAGCGCCGCCGCGGCCAGCGAGAGACCGGCGACGACCAGGACGTCAGGCACGGGCGCGCTCGAGCAGCACCTGCTCCACGTCCAGGTAGCCCGACGCGAAGCCGGCCCGCGAGTAGCAGAGGTAGAAGTGCCACATCCGCAGGAACGTCTCGTCGAAGCCGAGCCGGCGCACCGCGTCGGCGTGCTCGAGGAAGGTGTCGTCCCACCGGCGCAGCGTCTCGGCGTAGTCCTGGCCGAACGCCATCCGGTCGCTCACCCGCAGCGACGTGTGCTCGCGGGTGACCTCGTCGATCGCCTGCGCGGACGGCAGGAAGCCGCCCGGGAAGATGTACTTGTTGATCCAGGTGAAGCTGCCCCGGGTCGCGAGCATCCGGTCGTGCGGCATCAGGATCGCCTGGATCGCCGCCCGACCGCCCGGCGCGAGCAGCGAGTCGATCGTGGCGAAGTACGTCGGCCAGTACTCGGCCCCGACCGCCTCGATCATCTCGACGCTGAGCACGGCGTCGTACTCACCGTCGACGTCGCGGTAGTCGCACAGGTCGACCTGCACCCGCTCGGTGAGGCCGGCGGCCTCGATGCGCTCGCGGGCCAGCGACTGCTGCTCCGAGGAGAGCGTCACGGAGCGCACGCTCGCACCGCGAGCGGCGGCGCGGATCGCGAGCTCGCCCCAGCCGGTGCCGATCTCGAGCACCCGGGTGCCCTCGCCGACCCGGGCGACGTCGAGCAGTCGGTCGATCTTGCGCAGCTGGGCCTCGCGGAGGTCGCCGTCGGGGGCGCCGTCGAACCAGGCCGACGAGTAGCTCAGCGACTCGTCGAGGAAGGTCCGGAAGAGGTCGTTCGAGAGGTCGTAGTGGTGCGCGATCAGCTCGCGGGTCTGGTCCTTCGTCGTGCGGTGCGCCCGGGGCATCCGGTGCTGCACGAGCGCGCGCAGGCGCTGGAGCGGCCGGGGGACGAGGTCGGCGACGTCGGCGGCGAGCACGGTCAGGAACGGCGTGAGGTCCTCGGCGTCCCAGGCCCCGGTGAGGTAGCCCTCGCCGAATCCGATCAGGCCGTCGCGGCCCAGGCGCTCGAAGAACTCGTCGGGCCGGCGCACGGTCATCTCCGGGCCACCGAGGCCGAGCGTCTCCCCGTCCAGGTGCACGGTCACGGGGAGCCGGCGGATGGCGGAGAAGAAGAGGCGACGGGCGACGGCCGCGGAGATCGCGGTCCGCGGCCCACCGGGTACGGCGTCGAGGCCGGGCCAGGCGCCGGGGGTGGGTCGGGTCGGGGTGAGTGTCACCGGACTCCCTCCTGGTGGTGGTCGGGTCGGGGGCGGATCGGGAGCCGGCGGAGCCAGAGCGCGATCCCGTGCAGGCGGATGAGCAGTGCGCCCCGGAGCGCGGCCGGGGCCGCTCGGAGCGCCTCCCTCCGTGAGTGCTCAGCGGTGCGGTGCCCCGTCAGCGAGGCGCTGAACCTCGCCCCGTCGTCGGTGGTCAGGTTCACGCTGATGACCAGCTGGTCGCCGGGCACCGGCACGGCCAGCTCGTAGGTGCCGTCGGTGCCGTGGAACGGCGAGACGTACATCTGCTTCGGCGTCGTGGCACGGCCCTGCGCGTCCGGGTGGACGAGGTAGGCGTGCCGGTCGCCGTACGTGTTGTGCACCTCGACCACGACGCACGGCGACGCGGACTCGGGCGTCACCCAGAAGACGCTGATCGGGTTGAAGCAGAAGCCGAACGCGCGCGGCTGCGCGGCCATCAGCACCCGTCCGGTGCCGAGCTCGACGTCGTGGCGGCGCAGGAAGTCGGCCAGGTTGTCGCGGATCGACCGGTCCGGGTCGCCGAGGTGGTCGCGGGCCTCGAAGCTGCCGAGGACCGGGCTCAGGACTCCGTGGTCGGGCAGCGCGTCGAGGTCGACCAGCCAGGTGTGGGAGCGGTGCGTGAACGACCGCTTCCACGGCGTACGGCGGGTGTGCCGGATCGTCGTCGCGTAGAGACCGGTCGAGGCGGGCGGCTGGGGCTCCCCCCATCTGAGCCCCAGCCGCTCGGCGGCGGCCAGGCCCGAGCGGGCGCCGTCCTCGTGGAAGCCCCAGCCGTGGTACGCACCGGCGAAGGCCACCCGCGTGGTGTCGATCTCGCCCAGGCGGGCCTGGGCGGCGACCGAGTCCGGGGTGTAGAGCGGGTGCTCGTACTCCATCCGGTCGATGACGGTCGACGGGTCGACGAGGTCCTCGCCGCCGAGCGTCACCAGGTAGTGGGTGTCGGTGGGCAGCCGCTGGAGCCGGGTCAGGTCGTAGGTGACGGTGACGCTGCCCGGACGATTGGCGGTGGCGTCGACGGGACGCCGGAAGTTCCACGACGCGCGGGCGCGCTCGGCTCGCGGCAGCACCGACGTGTCGGTGTGCAGGAGCGCGACGTTGGGCGAGTAGGGGAGCGCGCCGAGGACCTCGCGCTGAGCGGTGGTCGGCTCGGCCAGGATCGCCAGCGCGTGGCTGGGGTGCGTCGCGACCACCACGCCGTCGTACGTCGCGACGTCGCCGTTGCCGTCGGTGACCTCGACCCCGGCGGAAGTCTCCAGGACGGAGGTGACCTTGGTGCCGGTGCGGACCTCGGCGATCGCGGCGCCGACCCGCTCGACGTACGTCCGCGAGCCGCCGGTCACGGTGCGCCACTCCGGCGAGCCGAAGACGCCGAGCATCCCGTGGTGGTCGAGGAACGTGAAGAGGTAGCGGGCCGGGTAGTCCAGCGCGACCGCCGGGTCGCACGACCACACCGACGCGACCAGGGGCTCCATGAAGTGCCGCTGGAAGTACGGCGAGAAGCCGCCGTCGTCGAGGAAGGAGCGCAGCGTCTGGTCGGCGCCCTCGGTGCCCATCAGGCGCCGGGCCCGCCGGTGGAAGCGCGGCACCTCGGTGAGCATCCGCAGGTACGCCGGGCGGCCGAGGTTGCGTCGCGTCGGGAAGAGGCCGCGCAGCCCGAGCGCGCCCGCCCACTCCAGTCCGGTGGCGTCGTCGCGGGTCGAGAGCGACATCTCCGAGGGTTGGGTGGCGACCCCGAGCTCGCGGAAGAGCCGCAGCAGCGTGGGGTAGGTGCGCTGGTTGTGGACGATGAAGCCGGTGTCGATGGCGAGTCCGTCGGCACCGTCGTCGACCAGGTGCGTGTCCGCGTGCCCGCCGAGCCGGTCGTCGGCCTCGTAGAGGGTGACCGACGCCGTGCGGGACGCGACGTACGCAGCCGTCAGCCCGGCGACGCCGGAGCCGACGACGGCGATCCGTCGGGGGTCGGTCATGCCTTGTCCCCGAAGTCGAACAGTGCGATCGGCTCCGTGGTCGGGGACGTCGAACCGCCCTCGGGCTCGACGGTGATGCCGGCGCCGGTGGCGGTCGCCGCGTCGCCCTTGAGCAGCACGGTCTGGTCCGCCTTCACGGGCATCAGGCCGGCGGAGACCATCCCCTCGCCAGGCTGGTCCAGCCAGAGCTGGTAGACCTTGCCCGCCGGCGGGGGCGGCATCTTCTCGGTGACGATGACCGCCTCACCGAGCGAGTCGGAGTGCGTGACGGTGGCCTTGGCCCCGCCCGGGAAGTCGAGCGAGGTGCTGCGGGCGTCCGCCGCCGTGAGCACGGCGTCGGTGACCGACGGCGTCTCGGAGGTGGAGTCCTGCCAGGGCTCCTGCCACACGACCGTCGCGCCGGCGCCGAGGACCACGACCGCGGCGGCCGCGGCGAGGAGCCGGGCGCCCCGTCCGTGGCGACGGTGCGGAGCCGAGGCCGCGGGTGCCGCGGTGGGGGCCTCGGGCGGCAGCGGTCGGACCGTCGCGATGTCCGCGAGCACCCGGTCGCGCAGGGCGGCCGGCGGCTGGGTGGACGTCGTCTCGGCGAGCAGGCCCGCGGCCTCGCGGAGGCTGGTGACCTCGTCCTGGCACTCGTCGCACCCGGCGAGGTGCCGCTCGAAGGCGACCCGCTCGAGGTCGTCGAGCGCGTCGACCGCGTAGGCGCCGACGAGGGCGTGGATGTCGTTCGGCGTGGTCATGAGCCGACCCCCAGTGCGTCGCGGAGACGGATCAGGCCGTCTCGTATCCGTGTCTTGGCGGTGCCGACCGGCAGCTCGAGCATGGTCGCCACCTCCGTGTGCGTGTAGCCACCGAAGTAGGCGAGGCCGATGGCCTCGCGCTGCACCTCGGTGAGGGTCTGCAAGGCCCCGCGGACGCGGTGGGCCTCGAGGGACACCTGGACCGCCTCGGCGGTGGTGTCGTGGTCGATCGGCTGGTTGCTCTGGTGGTACGTCGTGTCGCGGCGGGTCGCCGCCTCGGCGGACCGGACCCGGTCCACCGCCTTGCGGTGCGTGATCGTCAGGATCCAGGCGAACGGGCTGCCCTTGTCCGGGTCGTAGCGACCCGCGGTGCGCCAGATCTCCAGGAACGCCTCCTGGGTGACCTCCTCGGCCTGCGCCGGGTCGCGGACGACCCGCAGGGCGAGCCCGAAGACCCGCGCGGAGGTGGCGTCGTACAGGACGGCGAACGCTGACTCGTCGGCCCGGCCGGCCCGTCGCAGCAGGTCGGCGAGGTCGGGTGGGGAGTCCGCAGGGGAGCCGGGCTCCGGCACCCCGTCGTCAGACGGGGTGCCGGAGCTCACCGGTCGGAGGTGATCCATGACGTAGATCCTTGCCGATGGCCCTGTATCAGCTCATCGACGGCGGCATCAGCACCGAGTCGATGAGGTAGACGGTGGCGTTGGCGGTGGGCACGTTGCCGCAGACGACGACGGCCTTGCTGGCACCGACGGTGAAGTCCTCGCCGGAGCCGTCGACCTTCAGGTCCTCGCCCTCGAGGGTCTTGTGGGTGCCCGCGACGTCCTCGGGGGAGAGCTGGCCCGGGACCACGTGGTAGGTCAGGACCTTGGTCAGCGTGGCCTTGTCGGCGAGCAGGCCGTCGAGGTCCTTCTTCGGGACCTTCGCGAACGCGTCGTCGGTCGGCGCGAACACCGTGATGTCCTCGGTGGAGTTGAGGGTGTCGGCGAGACCGGCGGCGCCGACCGCGGCGACCAGGGTCTTGAGCGCCGGGTTGGCGCTGGCGGCCGTGGCGACCGGCTCGGTGGCCATGCCGTTGAAGGAGCCGGCACCGTCGGCGGGGACCGCGGAGCAGCCGGCCCCGAAGGTCTGCGCGGCGGCGTCGGCGGCCGCCGAGGACGTGTCGTCGGACGGCGACTGGCTCGTCGAGGGCGAGTCGCTCGTCGTGTCGGAGGCGGAGCCCTCGGAGTCGGAGCCACCGCAGGCGGCGAAGGTGAAGGTCGCGGTGAGCGCCAGGGCGGCGAGCCCGGTCGTACGGCGGAGGGAGCGGTTCATGGTGTTGCCTTCCGTTGAGGTCGGTACATGCGGTGTTCGGACCTGCGACCACGACGGATTGCCCGGGGCGCAGAAAAAGTCGGGAAGTTTCAGGAGACGATGACGACGACTTCCTGGATGCCGCTCGAGCCGTCCGGGAAGGGCGTGGCCCGCTCGGCGACCTGCGGGTCGCCGTCGCCGCTCACGGCGCGGCTCGAGAGCGTGTGCTGGCCGGACTCGGCGGTCCACGGGAGGTACCACTGGCGCCAGTAGTCGTTGCCCGCCGACTTGCCGAGCCGCGCCTCCTGCCACTCGCCGTCGTCGACGCGCACCTCGACCTTGTCGATCCCGCCCTGGTGCTGCGCCCAGGCGATGCCGCCGATGACGGTGCGGCCGGGGTCGATGGTCGCCAGCGGCTTGGGGGTGTCCACCCGGCTGGAGATCTTGATGGGGGCGTCGGTGGCCCAGTCGCGCTTGGTCCAGTACGCCTCCTGGTCGGCGTACGTCGTCAGCGTCATCCGGGTGATCCACTTGCAGGCGCTCACGAAGCCGTAGAGGCCGGGCACCACCATCCGTGCCGGGAAGCCGTGCTCGATCCGCAGCGACTCGCCGTTCATGCCGACGGCGATCATCGCGTCGCGACCGTCGGTCGCGATGTCGAGCGGGGTGCTGATCGTCATGCCGTCGACGTCGGTGCTGAGGATCTGGTCGGCCCGGGTGCCGTCGATGCCGGCCTGCGCGAGCAGGGCGGTCAGGGGCACGCCGAGCCAGCGGGCGCCCCCGACGTACCTCCCGCCGACCTCGTTGGAGACGCAGGTGAGGGTGATGTCGCGCTCGATCAGGTCCATCGCCAGCAGGTCGTCGAGGGTGAAGGTGACCTCCTGGTCCACGTCGCCGTCGATGGTCAGCGTCCAGCCGTCGGCGTCGACGATCGGCAGCGTCAGCCGGGTGTCGACGCGGTAGAAGTCGTCGAGCGGCGTGCGGAAGTCGGTGATCCCGGGGACCCGCCGGTCGAGCCCGGTCGGGAAGGCCGGCGCCGGGTCGGAGGGGTCGGGGAGGGCGATCTGCGTGACGCGGGTCCGGTACGACGTGATCCAGCGACCGGCGCCGCCCATCACCGCCCCGGCGACGGCCAGGGTGCCGGTCGCGACCAGCACGCCGCGCCGGCTCGGACCGGTGCCCGTCGCCGGCGTCTCGCGAGCTCCGTGGGGCTGGGCCGCCCGGCACAGCCACCAGAGCGCCGCGACGCCGACGACCCCGGCCACCAGGCTCGGAAGCAGGTCGGTGACGGACGAGCCCGGCCGGTGCAGCGCGGCACCGGCCGGGATCGCGACCAGGACGACCAGCAGGGCGGCGCCGTACCTGAAGCGGCGCCGCGCGAGCAGGCCGGCGACGGCGGCGAGCACCAGCACGCCGAGGAGCACGGAGCCGACGAGGATCGTCTTGTCGTGGGTGCCGAACTGCTGGATCGCCCACTCCTTGAGCGGGGTCGGCGTCAGGTCGATGACCTGCGAGCCGACCGCCAGGACCGGGGACGAGGCGGGCTCGGTCAGCGCCGCGACCAGGTGCCCGGCGGCCACGCCCACGAGCGTGGCTAGGACGCCGAAGCCGGCCCAGGACAAGGCATGGAGCAGACGGTTCCTCATGGGGGGTGTTCGGAGCCGCGCGCTCCTCGGATGTGCGGCTGCGGCAGGATGGTCGTATGCCCGAGCTCGTGCACTACTCCACGGCCGACGCGGTCGCGACGATCACCCTCGACTCCCCGCACAACCGCAACGCGCTGTCCCGACAGCTCGTGTCGGAGCTCTTCGCCGGCCTCGAGCGCGCTGCGGACGACGCCGACGTGAAGGTCGTGCTGATCACCTCGTCGGGCCGGGTCTTCTGCTCCGGCGCCGACCTCTCCGAGGCAGCCTCGGAGGGCATGGACGAGGGGACCCGCAAGATCGTGGCGCTCCAGCGCCTGATCGTGTCGATGGACAAGCCGGTCGTGACCCGCCTCGGCGGCGCCGTCCGGGCCGGCGGCATCGGCATCGTCGCCGCCTCCGACATCGTCCTCGCGGCCGAGGACGCCACCTTCGCGCTCACCGAGGTCAAGCTCGGGCTCGCGGCCGCGATCATCTCGCTCACCGTGCACGCCCGGATGAGCCCCCGTGCGGCCGCGCTGACCACGCTCGGCGGCGAGGTCTTCACCGGCACCGAGGCGGCGTCGTACGGCCTGGTGACCCGTGCGGTCCCGGCCGACGACCTCGACGCCGAGGTCGCGAAGGTCTGCGCCTCGCTCGCCACGGGCGCACCCCAGGGCCTGCGGGAGTCGAAGCGCATCCTCAACCGCGACCTGCTCGCCCGCATCGACGCCCACGGCGACGAGATGGCCGAGCTGTCCTCGCGCCTCTTCGCCTCCGACGAGGCCCGCGAGGCGATGACGGCGTTCCTGTCCCGGAAGAAGTAGACGGCAGGTAGGCTTGTCGACTCGCTGAACGGGTTGAGGGGACAGGCGTGTCGGAAGAGCTGGTCGAGCGGGAGATCGCGGCCGAGCAGGAGTTCGTGGACCGGGTCTACCGCCAGCTGGAGGTGTCCGCCCGGGCGGCCCAGGAGCTCGCCAAGGAGGGCCACAGCCGCGGGCGGCTGGGCCACGAGGGTGGGCTGGTCGAGCGGGACGCGATGGTGTTCCAGGCGGCGCGTCGCATCGCCCAGCTCGACGCTGCCCACGAGGGCCTCGTCTTCGGCCGGCTCGACATGCTCCCGGAGCTCGACCCGGCCCCGCGCTACATCGGCCGGATCGGGCTGCGCGACGACGACCGCGACTCGCTGCTGATCGACTGGCGGGCCCCGGCGGCCGCCGTCTTCTACCAGGCCACCGCCGCCGAGCCCCAGCGCGTCGTACGCCGGCGCGTGCTGCGTGCCGCCGGCCGCGACGTTGTCGGCGTCGAGGACGAGCTGCTCGACGCCGAGGTCGAGACCGACCTCCCGATCATCGGCGAGGGCGCGCTGATGGCGCAGCTGTCCCGAGCCCGCGACCGGTCCATGCACTCGATCGTCGCCACCATCCAGGCCGAGCAGGACAAGGCGATCCGCGCACCCGGTCGCGGCGTGGTCTCGATCTCCGGCGGTCCCGGCACCGGCAAGACAGTGGTGGCGCTGCACCGCGCGGCCTACCTCCTCTACACCGACCGCCGTCGCTACGAGACCGGCGGCGTGCTCGTCGTCGGCCCCAGCGGCGTCTTCATGCGCTACATCGAGCGGGTGCTGCCGAGCCTCGGCGAGACCGCCGTCGCGCTGCGCTCCCTCGGCGAGGTCGTGGACGGCGTGCGCGCCACCCGCCACGACGAGCCCGCGGTCGCCGACGTGAAGGGCTCGGCGGCCATGGCCGAGCTGATGCGTCGTACGGCGCGGCAGCAGGCGCCCGGCAGCCCGAACGAGTTCCGGATCTTCTGGCGCGACGACACGATCGTGCTCACCCGCGGCCAGCTGGGGACGATCCGACGCAGCCTGATGTCGCAGGGCCGGCGCAACCGCCAGCTGCCTCGCGTCGTGGGCACGCTGCTCGACGCGATGTGGCGGCAGGTGCGAGGCGAGCGCGGTCGCGACCGTGGCCGCGAGGCGTTCGACGACGACATGACCTCCGACCAGTCCTTCCTCGACTTCGCCGCCGCGTGGTGGCCGCCGCTGGACGCCGCCGACGTGTTCGGCTGGTTGCGTGACCCCGAGTTCCTGACCCGCGTCGCCGACGGCGTCCTCGGGCCCGAGGAGCAGCGACTGCTCGCGAAGTCGTGGGCCAACGTCGGATCGGAGAGCGCGCAGGACTTCTCCGTCGAGGACATTCCGCTGCTCGACGAGCTCCGCTACGCGATCGGCGACGTCCCCGTGCGCACCGACGACGAGGCCGCCCTCGGCGACACGGGGCTGCTCGACGGCGGCATCGACATGCAGGAGCTCTTCACCGCCGCCGACCGTGAGTTCGCGCCGACCGGTCGCGCCTGGGCGCCGCCCACCCACCGGATCGAGGACGACTCCTTCGCCCACGTGCTCATCGACGAGGCCCAGGACCTGACCCCGATGCAGTGGCGGATGGTCGGCCGCCGGGGTCGTTCCGCGTCCTGGACGATCGTCGGCGACCCGGCCCAGTCGTCGTGGCCGGTCCCTGCCGAGTCGGCCGCCGCCCGGGCCGCGGCGCTCGAGGGCAAGGAGCTCCACGAGTTCCACCTCTCGACCAACTACCGCAACTCCGCCGAGATCTACGCCCACGCCGCGGCGTACGCCGAGCGGGTCGGTCTCGACGTCGACCTGCCGACGGCGGTCCGCTCGACCGGCGTCGACCCCGTCGTCCGCACCGGAGTCGTCGAGCTGGAGGCCGCGACCCGTGAGGCGGTCTCCGCGATCGCCGAGCAGGTCGCGGGCACGGTCGGCATCGTGGTGCCGGCCGCCCGGCGCTCCGAGGTGAACGCGTGGCTGGCCTCCTGGCCGGAGCACGCCGCCGACGCGGCCGGCGCCCGAGCGGCCGTCGACTCGACCGTGACGCCGTCCGGCGAGGACCGGATCGTGGTGCTGACCGGCCTCGACACCAAGGGCCTGGAGTTCGACGGCATCGTCGTCGTACGCCCGCAGGAGATCGAGGACGAGTCGGCGACCGGCCGGGCGACCCTGTACGTCGTGCTCACCCGCGCCACGCAGCTGCTGACGACGCTGGGGTGATCCCGGCAGGGGCGCGATACCATGCCAGACGGCGGTCGATTTCTGCTCCGCCATGCCGTCATTTTCGGGGGACTACATATGAGCTTGCGATCGAGTGTTCTTCGCGACGAACGGGGGTCAGCGCTGTTCGCCACTGCCTGGCTGCGTCGCGCGGTCCTCGCCGCGATGGACTTCGTCTGCTGGGGGCTCGCCCTCGGCGTCATCCTCGGCGTCCGACTGGACTTCACCATCACCCAGGTGGAGTGGACGTCGGTCGTGCGCTACGGGCTCACGGCGGGCGTCCTGATGATCGTGCTCGGCTACGTCACGAAGTTCTACCGTGGCCGCTTCCTGGTCGGCTCGTTCGACGAGGCGCTCGGCCTGGCGCTGCACGTCGGCGCGGTCGCCGTCCTGACGCTCATGATCTCCCAGGCGTTCTTCCCCGGTCTGCCGCGCAGCATCCCGATCCTGGTGCCGCCGCTGGCGCTGCTGCTCTCGGCCGCGGGCCGCTACCTCTTCCGCGTCCTGCGTGAGCGGATGGCGGGCGCGCCGCTGCCCGTCGGCCAGATGCACAACGCGATCATCTACGGCGCCGGCGATGCCGGCCGTCAGGTCGCCCGTCTCGTGCGCAACGACGCCGAGCTGTCCTTCCGGGTCGTCGGGTACGTCGACGACAACATCGGCAAGCGGCACCTGCGCATCCACGGCGTCCCGGTCCTCGGCACCGGGGAGTCCCTGATCAGCATCGCTCTCGAGCAGGACGCGACCGCGGTCATCCTGGCGGTCCCGGGCGCGGACTCCGCTCTCATCGGCCGCGTGCAGGAGATGGCCCACGACGCCGACCTGGAGTTCTTCGTGCTGCCGCGGGTGAGCGAGCTCATCGGCGGGCGCGTCGCCGCGACCGACATCCGGCGCGCGGAGATCGGTGACGTCCTCGGCCGGCACCAGGTCTCGACCGACCTGAGCTCGATCGCGGGCTACCTGACCGGCAAGCGGGTGCTCATCACCGGCGCCGGTGGCTCCATCGGTGCCGAGCTCGCCCGCCAGGTCCACAACTTCGGTCCGGCCAGCCTCGTCATGCTGGACCGCGACGAGTCCGCCCTGCACTCCGTCCAGCTGGCCATCTACGGGCACGGCCTGCTCGACGGCCCGGACACGGTGCTGGCCGACATCCGCGAGCTGCCGACCCTGCGCCGGGTGTTCGCCGAGCACCGTCCCGAGATCGTCTTCCACGCGGCGGCGCTCAAGCACCTGCCGATGCTGGAGCGGTTCCCCGACGAGGGCTGGAAGACCAACGTGCTGGGCACGCTCAACCTGCTCCGGGTCGCCGCCGAGTACGACATCGAGCACTTCGTGAACATCTCGACCGACAAGGCGGCGGACGCCACGTCGGTCCTCGGCGCGACCAAGCGGGCCGCGGAGCAGCTCACCGCGTGGCAGGCCGAGCAGACCGGCCGGCCCTACATCAGCGTCCGGTTCGGCAACGTCCTGGGCTCGCGCGGGTCGATGCTGCACACGTTCAACGCCCAGATCGAGGCCGGCGGGCCGGTCACGGTGACCCACCCCGACGTCACGCGCTACTTCATGACGATCCCCGAGGCCTGCGAGCTCGTCGTCCAGGCGGGCGCGATCGGCCGCGAGGGTGAGGTGATGGTGCTCGAGATGGGCAAGCCGGTGAAGATCCTCGACGTCGCCCACCGGATGATCGGTCTCTCGGGCGCCCGCGGCGTCGGTGTCGTGTTCACCGGCCTGCGGACTGGCGAGAAGCTGCACGAGGCCCTCTTCAGCGAGGAGGAGCACGCGCGCCCGACGGACCACCCGATGATCCGTGCGGTGTCCGTGCCGGCGCTGGACCCGGCCGACCTCAGCGACCTGAGAGTCTGATAAAAGGTCCGTACGACCGCCTCCGGGCGACGTTGACGATGCCGTCGCGGTGGGTCACGTCTGGCACCATGGGCGGGTGAAGACCGCTCCTGGATGCCGCGAGGCGCGAGTCTGACATGGCGGTGCACCGGGACGAGAGGCGACGAGCCTCTCGTCGTCAGAAGATCGCGGTCGCGGTCGGGTTCGTCGTCGCCGCCCTCATCGTGCTGATCTTCCCGCTCGTGCGGGTGGCCATCGCGGCCCAGGAGGCGAGCGACGACCTCAGCGCCGCGGGCGACGCGGCCCAGGCCGGTGACGAGGACGCCGTCCGCGACGCCGTCGCGCGGGCGCGCGGCCACGTCGACAAGGCGCAGGAGGGCTCCCAGGGGATCATCCCGGATCTCTGGGGCCGGACGCCCGTCCTCGGCCAGTCTGTCGCGGACGTACGGCACCTGATCGCGGCGCTCGACGACGTCACGTCGGTCGCCGAGATGGGCGCCGACCTCTACCCGTCGGTGGCCGGCGACCGCGCCACGCTGTTCCACGACAAGAAGGTCGACCGCGACACCCTGGCCGAGGTCGTCTCGGGCGCCCGCAAGTCCACCCCGTTGCTGGAGGCGGCGGCGGACGAGATCGGCCAGGTGCGCGGGACCGCGATGTTCGGCGGGGTCATCACGTCGCGGCGCGACGATGCCTCCAAGCAGCTGACGCCCCTGATCGACGGCCTCACCCAGGCCCAGCCGCTGCTCGACTCGCTGCCCGCCTTCCTGGGCTTCGAAGGCCCCCGTTCCTACCTCGTGGCCATCCAGAACCCCGCTGAGCTCCGCTACTCCGGTGGCGCGACGCTCGCCTTCGCCCGCATGACGTGGCGCGACGGCACGCTGGACCTCCAGGACGCCGCCCCGCTGGTCCAGGACGACCGGCTGCGCGTCCCGCTGACGTGGCCGAGGGTCAAGGGCAACCCGTTCCACCGACCCAACACCTACCTCGCGAACTCCACCTTCGCCCCGTCCTGGTCGGTCGCCGGACCCGAGCTGCTCCGGGCGTGGCGCAGCGCCACCGACGAGACGTACGACGGGGTGCTCGCCGTCGACGTGGTCGCCGTCGCCAAGGTCCTCGCCGCGAGCGGGCCCACGACGGTGCCGGGCGTCGGGGTCGTGGACGGGGCCGACCTGACCAAGACGCTGATCGGCTCCTACGACGACTACTACCCCGACCCCACGGTCCAGGACCAGTCCTCCTCGAGCATCGTCTCGGCCGTCCTGACCCAGGTCTTCGCCGGTGGCAACGAGCTCGCGAAGGCCCAGGCGCTGATGAGCGCGGGTGCGGGGCGGCACCTCTCCCTGTTCGTGAAGGACCCGGACGTCCAGGCCGCCTTCGGCAGCCTGGACATGGACGGCAACCTCTCGCAGCCGGTCGGCGACTACCTCGGGGTCTTCACGCAGAGCCTGCGTGCGGCCAAGGTCGACTACTACCAGCGCCGCCACGTCGCCCTCGATGTCGCCCTCGACCCCGACGGGTTCTCGCGGGACCGGTTGAACGTGCTCATCGACAACGACACGCCGCCGTACGCCGTCCCCGGCGACGACCCGCACGAGGGCTACTTCACGCGGTGGTCGACCCTGGCCGCGTCGGCGTTCCTGCCGGGGAAGGCGAAGGTCCGGAACTTCTCGGTGGGCGGCCAGGAGTGGGACGGCCGCGTCGGCACGTTCTACGACCACTCCTACCTCGCCCAGGGGACCGTTGTCCCGCCCGACAAGTCCACCCACCTGCGCGCCTCCTACCGCGTGCCGGGAGCAGTCACGAAGGGCGCCGACGGCCAGCTCGTCTACCGGCTGTCGGTGGACCCGCAGGGCACGGTGCTGCCCGAGTCCCTCGCGGTGACGGTGCACATCCCCGAGGGGTTCCGGTCGACGTACCTCCCGCCGGGGTGGACCGTGCAGGGCTCGACGCTGAAGATCGAGGTCGCCGCGCTCGAGGCGAGCGAGCACTGGACGATCGTGCTGGCTCCGGCCTAGCGCTCGACGATCGCGACCGGGCTCTCG
This sequence comes from Nocardioides sp. Root1257, assembly GCF_001425175.1. GTDB lineage: Bacteria > Actinomycetota > Actinomycetes > Propionibacteriales > Nocardioidaceae > Nocardioides. The sequence continues at coordinate 687,368 of NZ_LMDV01000009.1, forward strand.
TCCACCGGGACGGAGTCACCCTTGCTCACCGAGCGACGCTCGCCGTCGAGGTCGAGGACGGCGGTGGCCCCGGCGCCGGCGCGCACCCCGTCCACGTCGCCCACGCTCCAGACGACCCGCAGGGAGTCCTTCGCGCGCCGTACGACACAGGTGTAGACGCCGTCGGCGCGCTGGCATTGCGGGCCCGCCGATCCGGCCATCCAGTCGTGGACGGTGGCGAAGGCGTCCCCGGCGGCCGTGGGCTCGCCGTCGCTGACCATCGTCACCGCCAGGGTCGGGGAGCCGAACCAGCCCAGCCAGTAGACGCGGTCGATCCCCATGGCGGCCTGCAGCAGGTAGGTGCGTGCCACCACGGCCGCCTGCTCGGCGTCCGAGTAGGGCGTGGCCTCGGCGGTGCCGCCACTGGGCACGCCGTAGTTGATCTCGTTGGTCCACACCGGGAGGCGGACGTCGTGCTCGGCGAGGATGCTCCGCGCCTGGCACACCAGGGCGAGCGCGTCCTCGGGGGTGCCGTCCTCCATCGGGAAGGGGTCGATCGCCGCGACGTCCACGCTGTCGGCGACCGGCTTCCCGTCCACCTCGGCGCCCCAGTACTGATCCATCCAGTCCCGTTGGGAGGACAGGCGCAGGGTCGTCGCGGGCGCCACGACGAGCGCGTCCGGCTCACGGTCGTGGATGATCGTGCCGGCCGTGACGGTCAGCTCGGCCATCTGCTCCGGCGTGCCGGACCAGTTGCCGGTGATGTTGGGCTCCGGCCAGATCTGGTAGTCCAGCTGCGTGCCGTAGCGCTCCACGACGGCGGTGACCCACGCCCGCCAGGCCTCCGTGTCCGGCATCGTGGTCGCGGCAGAGGCAGCCCCCGGGTCCGCCGCGTGGAACGCTGGCGTGAACCCCAGGACCACCATCGGCCGGGCGTCCCGGTCCTCGGAGGTCTCGACGATCTGGTCGAGGCGCGAGAAGTCGTACTGGCCGGGCGCCGTCTCCACCTGGTTCCAGTAGACCTGGGACGTCGTCAGGTTGACCGCTCCGACCGGCGCGTCCGGGAAGTCGCTGCCGATCGGCGACGACACGTGCATCCCCCAGTACGCCGGGGCGAGGTCCCCCTGCGGAGGCTTGGGCGCGCACGACGCGACCGGTCGGGGGGCGGACGACCCCGTGTCGTCCCGCAGGACCCACCAGGTCGCCCCGCCGGCGGCGAGGGCGAGGACGACGACCGCGGCCGTCACGACACGCACGTTCAACAGCTACTCCCAAGAATCGTCTGCGCGGACAGCCCCCCACGCTACGTGCTGCTCAGGCCAGGTCCCGCCAGGCGTCCTGCCCGTACGGCGCCTGCCAGCGTGTCTCGAGCCAGCCCGGCTCCTGCCGCTGGCCGAACCACATCATGTCCAGGCGGCGCGCGATGCCCGCAGCCCGGCCGGACCAGCGCGCGACGCGGTAGCCGGAGCCCACCACCGTGCGGGCCAACGGCTCGGGCAGGTGGACGGGCTCACGTCCGCCGAGCAGTCGCACGAGCCCGGCCGTGGTCAGCCCCTCCCACGGCTGGAGCACGACGGGAGGCGGCTGCTCGCTGCAGGTCGCGACGTACGCGATCGCGTCCGCGACGTTGGCCACCAGCACCTGGGGGGTCGGTCGCTCGCCGTCCCCGGCGACCGTCGCGAGAGGTGAGCCGAGCGCGCGTGCCAGGGTGCGGGTGACGGCCCGACCGTGGCCGTGGACCGACGTCGGCCGGAAGCAGACGGTGGCGCCTCCCCGCTCCTGGACCAGCGCCTCGCCCCACGCCTTCGCGGCGGAGTAGGGGCTGAACGGGCTCGTCCCGAGCGACTCGTCGAGGACCTCGCGCCGTCCCTGGACCGCCGCCGAGCTCACGTGGACCAGTCGCGCGGCGGGTGGCGCCGCCCGCGCGACGACTCCCGGAAGCAGCGCGTCGGCGCCCACCAGGGCGTCGTCCCCGCCGGCCGTGGCCGTGGCGAGGCCGGCGGCGTTGACCACGACCGAGCAGCCTGCGAGGGCGGACCTGAGCGACTCCACCTCGCGCTCGAGGCCAGGGGCTGCCAGCTGGGTGCTCAGCTCGGCTGCTCCTCGCGCGCTGCTCGACAGCCGCGGGCTCGGGACCCGTCGTACCTCCACGCCCCGGTGCTCGAGGGCCTCGACCACGGCCGAGCCGACGAACCCGCTCGCTCCCAGCACCGCCACGCTCGGCACCGTCGTCACCGGTGCCTGCTCCGGGCGGCGGCGAGGAGCATCCGCTCCAGGTGCTCGGCGCCTGCGGCGGAGCCGAGCTCGCGCTCGTACGCCGCGCGTCCGCGCGCCCCCATCTCCTGCCTCTCCGGGAGGGGAAGGTCGACCAGGGTCCGCATGCCGGCCGCCAGCTCCTGCGCGTCCTCGGGGGCAACGGTCACGCCGCAGCGCACCCGCTCGACCAGCGCCGCCGCATCTCCGGCGACCGAGCAGAGCACGGGGCTCGCGCACGCCATCGAGGCCTGCACCTTGCTCGGGATCGTGCCTCGGAAGAGCTCCAGGTCGCGCAGGCTCACCAGCTGCGCCACCGAGGCCGCCATCAGCCCGGGCATGTCCGCCATCGGGCGCGGTCCGAGGAACCGGACCCGGTCGCTCACCCCGAGCCGGGCGGCGAGCTCCTCGAGGCCGGGCCGGGCGACGCCGTCGCCGACGATCGCGAGGCCGATGTCCGGGCGGTTGCCGAGCAGCGCGACAGCTCGGACCGCGTGCTCCAGCGCCTGCACCTCGCCGACGCCGCCAGCGTACATGATCCACGAGCGGTCCGGCGCGAGCGCGGGGTCGACCACGGGCGGCGCGGGCCGGAAGACCGTCTCGTCGACCCAGTTGGGGATCGACTCCGGGGACACCCGGGGGCCGCGCTCCGCGATCGTCCGAGCCATGGTCGGGCTGATCGCGGCGATGCCCTCCGCTCGCCCGTAGAGCCGGGTGAGGAAGGCGGTGATGCCACGCTCCGCCGCGTCGGACGCGCGACGGTTGCCGATGAACCCGCTCGCCGTCACCGTCTCGGGCCACAGGTCCTGGACGTAGAGCACGTAGGGCACCCCCGCGGTCGCCCGGAGCGCCATCGCCGCGGCGCCGACCGTCGCCGGCGTCAGGTAGACCAGGCAGACGTCGACGTGGCGGAGCCAGCCGACCTGCAGCGTCGCCGAGGCGGCGAACGACGTCAGGCTGGCCGCGCGGCGCAGGGCGTTGTCGTCGTGGCTCGGGACGTCCGGCACCCGGAGCAGCTGCACCCCGTCGCGCACCTCGTGGCGACGCGGCGCCATGCGGTAGCCGGAGTGCACCCGACCCTGGGGATAGCTCGGGAAGCCGGTGAGCACCTGCACGTCGTGCCCACGGGCCGTCAGGGCGCGCGCGATCGCGGTGGGATGGGCGGCCGAGCCGGTCTCGGGCTCGTACCACTGGGAGATCATCCCGATCCTCACGAGGCCACCCTGTCGGCCGGGTCGGCCGGCACCGGCCGCACCAGCCTCGGCGAGGCCAGGTAGGCCAGCACCACCAGCGCCGCGAGCAGCGCCGCGACGAGCGGCTGGTCGTCGTACAGGCCGGCGGCGAGCAGGCAGACGGCGGCGGCGAGGGCAGCACTCCACGCGGCGGCCGCCCAGGCCGGCCAGCCCCCGAGCACCAGCCGCTGGTAGACGTGGCCGCGGTGCGCCTGGGTCAGGGACTGGCCCGCCCTGGCCCGCTTCAGGATCACCCACCCGGTGTCCGCGAGGTAGATGAGCGTCGGCGCGACGACCAGGGCGACCGGCGCACCCGAGGCCCACGCGAAGGCGAGGGCGGTGCTGACCAAGCCGCCGATGCCGTAGCTGCCGACGTCTCCGAGGAAGATCCGCGACGCCAGGTTCCACGGCAGGAACCCCAGCGCGGCACCTGCCAGCGCGCACCCCAGGACGACCAACGAACCCTCGTCGTACTCGTGGCCCAGCCAGAGCAGCCAGCCGCCGCAGACAACCGTGTTGAGGGCGGAGATGCCGTTGACGCCGTCCATGAAGTTGAAGGCGTTCACGTAGGCCACCACGGCGACCGTCGCCACGAGGACGAAGACCGGGGCCCACACCTCGGCGCCCGCGGACTGGTGCTCGATCACCAGGGCGGTCGCCAGCGCGACGGCTCCCTGGGCGGCCAGCCGGAACGCGGCAGGGAGCGAGCGGACGTCGTCGGCGAGGCCCACCGAGCCGAGCACGACGGCAGCGGTCAGCGCAGCGACGGCGCCGTCCGGCAGCGCCTCGCCCGCGGCCAGCACCGCCAGCAGGACGGCCAGCAGCAGGGCGAGCCCACCGCCGCGGGGCGTGTGGCTGCTGTGCAGCGAGCGGTCGTTGGGGACGTCAGTGACACCCAGCCGGCGCAGCACCGGCACCAGCAGGCCGGTCAGCACCACGGATGCCGCCAGCGAGACCCAGAACGCCGTCACGAACCGGTCCCGACCAGCTTCCGGAACTCAGGGAGCCCCGTCAGAAGCTCCACCACCTGGGTGACGTCCAGGCGGTCGGTGTTGTGGGAGTGGTAGTCGTCGACGTGGGTCTCGGTCGGGTCGCCCTGGTCGAAGTACTCGCCGTAGTTGAGGTCGCGGGCGTCGACCGCCACGCGGTAGTAGTCGCCCTGGTCCTCGGCGCGCGCGAGCTCCTCGCGGGTCGCGAGCGTCTCGAAGAGCTTCTCGCCGTGCCGGGTGCCGATCACCTTGAGGTCCGCCTCGCGGCCCATCGCCTCGGCGACGGCTCGGGCGAGGTCCCCGATCGTGCTGGCCGGAGCCTTGCGGATGAAGAGGTCGCCGGGCCGTGCGTGCTCGAAGGCGTGCTCGACCAGCTCGACCGCCTCGTCGAGGGACATCAGGAACCGGGTCATCGAGGGGTCGGTGAGCGTCAGCGGGTTCCCGTCGCGGACCTGCTGCACGAACAGCGGGATCACCGATCCGCGCGACATCATCACGTTGCCGTAGCGGACCGTGGACACGGTGGTCCGGGCGGTCGGGTTGTTGCGTGCGAACGCCTGCGCGACCTTCTCCATCAGGGCCTTGCTCATCCCCATGGCGTTGACGGGGTACGCCGCCTTGTCGGTGCCCAGGCAGACGACGCTCTGGACGCCGTTGGCGTCGGCGGCCTCGATGACGTTGGCGCTCCCGAGGATGTTGGTCCGCACCGCCTCCAGCGGGAAGAACTCGCAGCTCGGCACCTGCTTGAGCGCCGCCGCGTGGAAGACGAAGTCGACCCCGCGGGTCGCCCGCCGCACGCTGTCCTCGTCGCGCACGTCGCCGATGTAGAAGCGGACACGCGAGTCGTTGAGGGCCTGGCGCAGCTCGTGCTGCTTGAGCTCGTCACGACTGAAGATCCGGACCTCGCGCACCGCCGTGTCCAGCAGCTTGCGGACCATCGTGGAGCCGAACGAACCGGTGCCCCCGGTCACGAGCACCGTCGACTGGTCAGTGTGCATGGGGTGTGAGTCGCCTTCCCGGATCGAACAGTCGCTCAGTCTAGGGAGCGACTGTCGGTGGCCGCCAGACGGCACCTACTTGCGCGAGGCCACCATGACGGGCCGGTAGTCGACCTTGATCACTCGCGAGCCTCGCAGCTTGGCCTTGGCACCCGCCTGGTTCTCGAGCCGCAGGCTGGAGGCCACCGTCGTGACCTTGATGCGACCCTTGGCGGCCCAGTAGATCCGGCGGACGTCGTGCTTGCCCTTGGTGGCCGTGCACGTCCACAGGCCGCGCTTGGCCTTGCAGCCCCGGAAGTTGGTGCCGTTGAGCCAGTTGCGGACCGTCGTGTAGGACTTCGCGACCGGCGTCGCGGCACCGCTCTTGGTCGTCATGTTGACCGACAGCTCGGGGCTGACGGACCACGCCAGCCAGTAGGTCCGCTGCATCCCGGCCGCGGCGCTCAGGGCGAAGGTCCGGACCACGAAGGACTGCTGCTTGGCCATGGGGTAGCGCACGCCGGTGGCCGCGTGACCGCCACGGACGCCGTAGTTGATCTCGTTGTTCCAGATCGGGGTGCGGACGCCGATCTTGGCGAGCGACTTCTTGATGGAGGTCATGATCGCGAACGAGTCCTCGGGCGTGCCCTTCTGCTCCGGGAAGGGGTCGATCGCGATGGCGTTGATGTACGAGTGGATCCGCTTGCCGCCGACCTTCTGCTTGAAGAAGGAGAGGGTCCAGGCGCGCTGCCCGGGCGTCCGCAGCGCCACGGCCGGGGAGACCACGATCGCTCCCTTGCCGGCGTACTGGTGGATCGCGGTCGCGGCGGTGGCGGTCAGCTGCGCCATCTGGGCGACGGTGCCCTGCCAGTTCTGCGTGACGTTGGGCTCGGGCCAGATCTGGTAGTCGAGCTGGGTGCCGTAGCGCTGGGCGACCTGCGTGACGTAGTTCTTCCACGCCGTCAGGTCAGGCACCGAGGTGCGGTAGTCCGCCGAGCTCGGGGTCGGGGAGTAGAACTGCGGGGTCTGCCCCAGCACGATCATCGGCCGGGCGCCGGCTGCGCGCGCGGCGGCGACCTGGTTGTCGAGGTGGGTCCAGTTGTAGACCCCGGCGCTCGTCTCGATCGCGGGCCAGTACGTCGAGGACGTCGTGAAGTTCGCAGCGCCCACGGTGACGCTCGGCTTCTTCGTCCAGTCGTTGTGGTGCATGCCCCAGAAGGTGGGCTTGATCGTCTGCGACTGCGCGGCGGGAGCCAGCGCGAAGCTCGACAGCACCAGGGCCGGCGTCAGCAGCACCGCCATCAGTGCAGTGCGTGCAGTCGCCCGAGAACGAGACAGAGACATGTACTTCCCCCATAGATGACAGCGCCTGTGGCGTCCAGAACGGAGCCGAGGCTAACACTGGGGTGAGCTCGGAGCCGCTTTCGGCAGGCCGCCGCCGGGTCGGGCGCCGTCACCTCGCCTGCCGACCGGTGCTGCCGACCGGTAGCATCCCTGCGTCGGTGGAGGGTGATGCTGCAGGGGAACCTCGTGTCTCGAGCGCCCGACGCCTGGAAGGAACACGCGTGAGGATCGCGATCACTGGTGCCTCCGGATTCCTCGGGTGGCACACGGCCAGCCGGCTGCACGCCCTGAGCGGCGTGGATGCCGTCCGCATCGGACGGCAGGAGTACGCCGACCCGCAACGGCTCGCCGCGGCCCTCGCCGAGGTGGACGTCGTGCTGCACCTGGCCGGTGTGAACCGCGCCGGCAGCGACGACGAGGTCGAGCGCGGCAACGTCGCGCTCGCCGACGGCCTGGCGGATGCCCTGGCGCACGTCGGACGGCCGGTGGACGTCGTCTACGCGAACTCCGTGCAGGCCGACCTGGACAACGCGTACGGGCGGGGCAAGGCCGCCGCGGCGACCGTGCTCGATCGCACCGTGCGGGCGGCCGGTGGGCACTTCGCCGACCTCCTGCTCCCGAACCTGTTCGGCGAGCACGGCAGACCGGCGTACAACTCGTTCGTGGCGACGTTCGCCCACGAGGTGGCCGCCGGGCGTCGACCGAGCGTCACCGGCGACCGGGAGATCCCGCTGCTGCACGCCCAGGACGCCGCCCGGGAGATCCACGACTCGATCGGACGGACCGAGCGCCGGACGGTCGAGGGCGAGCCGCGGAGCATCGGCGAGGTGCTGACCCTGCTGGAGCAGGCGCACGACCTGTACGCGACCCGCGGGGAGATCCCGCCGCTGCCCGGCCGCTTCGAGGTGAACCTCTTCAACACCTACCGTGCGGCGGCCTTCCCCGACATGTGGCCGCTCTCGCCGCAGGTGCACGCGGACGACCGCGGCTCGCTCTTCGAGACGGTGCGTGCGCACGGCGGCACCGGGCAGGCGTTCGTCTCGACCACCCGGCCCGGGCAGATGCGAGGAGACCACTACCACCTGCACAAGGTGGAGCGGTTCTTCGTGGTGCGCGGCGAGGCGGAGATCAACCTGCGGCGCCTGCTGCACGACGACGTCGTGACGTTCCGGCTGAGCGGCGAGCAGCCGTCGTTCGTCGACATGCCCACGATGTGGGTGCACAACATCCGCAACGTGGGCAGCAGCGAGCTCGTCACGATGTTCTGGGCCGACCAGCTGCTCGACCTCGACAACCCCGACCAGTACCCGGAGAAGGTGGTCCTGCCGTGAAGGTGATGACGATCGTCGGCACCCGCCCCGAGATCATCCGGCTGGCCCGGGTCATCGCGAGGCTGGACGCGACCGCAGGGATCGACCACGTCCTCGTCCACACCGGGCAGAACTACGACCGGCAGCTGAACGAGGTCTTCTTCGACGACCTCGGGCTGCGGGCTCCCGACCACTACCTCGGGGTGGACACGTCCAGCCTGGGCTCCGTCCTCGGCGGCGTGCTGATCGGCACGGAGCGGGTGCTCCTGGAGGAGCGGCCGGACGCCGTCCTGGTGCTGGGTGACACGAACTCGTGCCTCGCGACCGTGATGGCCAAGCGGATGCGGATCCCGACGTACCACATGGAGGCCGGCAACCGGTGCTTCGACGAGAACGTCCCGGAGGAGACCAACCGCCGGCTCGTCGACCACGTCGCCGACTTCAACCTCGCCTACACCGAGCACGCGCGCCGCAACCTGCTGGCCGAGGGCCTGCATCCTCGGCGCGTGATCGTGACGGGCTCGCCGATGCGCGAGGTCCTCGAGGGCGTCAGGGACCGGATCGAGGCCTCGGACGTCCTCGAGCGGCTCGGTCTCGAGGCCGGGGGCTACTTCCTGGTGAGCGCCCACCGCGAGGAGAACGTCGACAGCCCGGAGCGGCTGACCGCCCTGCTGGCGTGCCTCGACCGCGTGCACCGGGTCCACGACCTGCCGATCGTCGTCTCGACCCACCCCCGGACGCGCAAGCGGCTGGAGGCGCTGGGGCAGGAGGTCGAGGGTGACGTGCGGTGGTTGGAGCCGTTCGGCTTCCACGACTACAACCATCTCCAGCTGCGTGCCGCGTGCGTGCTGTCGGACTCCGGGACCATCGCGGAGGAGGCGTCCATCCTCGGGTTCCCGGCCGTCACCCTGCGCGACTCGATCGAGCGGCCCGAGGCACTCGACACCGGGTCGATCATGATGACCGGCCTGGACCCCGACGACGTGGAGCGGGCGGTCCGCGTCGCCCTCGACGACGGCCCCGTCACCAGCTCGATGCCCGCCGGCTACGAGATCGACGACACCAGCAACCGGGTCGTCCGGTTCATCCTGTCGACCGCTGGGCGCCACCACGCGTGGGCCGGGATCCGCCGCGACCCCGCAGCCCGTCCCTGACGCCGGCGGCGATCGCTCGCAGCTTCGCGATCCGCTCCCGCTCGAGCAGCACGATCTTGAGCGGACCCCAGGCGAGTGCCGCCGCCTGGCGCACCGACCACCGGAGGGCGCCGCGCAGCGTGCCGGCGCGGGCGAGGAGCAGGAAGTTGCGGTACTTGTAGTACTGCCGGTCGGCCGAGTGGTGGCTGGCGCGCACCCCGACTCCCGCGACGCTGTGGGTGCGGGTGGCGCCGAGGGAGTGGAGCAGGACCGCCGCCGGCTCGACGGCCACCCGCCAGCCGGCGGCCCGCAGGCGCAGGCACAGGTCCCAGTCGACGTAGTCGATGAAGAGGTCCGCCCGGAAGCCGCCGACCGCTCGCAGCGCGCCGGTCCGGCACAGCGACCCCGAGGTGATGACGCCCATGACGTCGTACGCCGACGGTGCCTGCGGGTCGCCCTGCAGCACGTCGGCCGTCAGCTCGTCCCGCACGACCGGGCCGATCACCGCGACCTCCGGGTCGGCGACGGCCGTGCTGCCGGCCAGCCGAGGCACGAAGTCGTCGGGCAGCCGGCTGTCCTGGTCCAGGGTGAGCAGCCACTCCTCGTCCGTCGCTGCGTCGAGCAGGGCCGCCAGCGCTCCTGAGACCCCCGTGTTGCTCCCGAGCCGCACGACCTCGGCGCCTGCCTCCTCGCAGGCCACCAGCACCTCCGCCCCGGTGTCCGAGCCGTTGTCGATCACCCGGACCCGGCAGCCCTGGGCGAGCACGGAGGCGCACAGCGAGACCAGGGACTCCGGCGGGTTGTAGGAGACGACGCCGACGCTGGGGAGCACGTGGCCGAGGGTAGTGCTTGCGGCGGGGCGACCCCTGGCCGGAGGGCGGCGGCGCCGCCACCATTAGGATGCTGCGAATGGGCACGGGGGGCAGTGGATCGAGCGAACCGCTCCGGATCTCGGTCTGCCTCGCGACGTACAATGGCGCCGCACACATCCGCGAGCAGGTCGACTCGATCCTCGCTGACCTCGGTCCCCATGACGAGGTGGTGGTGGTCGACGACGCATCTCGAGACGAGACCGTCGCCCTGCTCGAGGGCCTGGCGGATCCACGGTTGCGCGTCGTCCGCTCCGGGCACAACCAGGGTCACGTCAAGACGTTCGAACGCGCGATCGGCGAAGCATCGGGGGAGATCATCATGCTCAGCGACCAGGACGACGTGTGGCCTCGGGGCCGCACCGAGACTCTGGCGACCGCGCTGGCCGACGCCGACCTGGCGGCCGGCAACTACGCGATCCTGGGTGACGAGCAGTCGGGTCCGGTGCCACCGCTCACGCCGGCGATGGACGGCCACGGGCTCGGCAACGTCGTCGGACTGATGCTCGGTCGACGTCAGTACTACGGCTCGTGCATGGCCTTCCGCAGTGACCTCCGCTCGGTGCTGCTGCCGTTCCCGCGCGCCGTCGAGGCGCACGACCACTGGCTGGCGCTGGTCGGGAACGTCGCCGGCACGACGCGACACCCCGCTGGTCCGGTGACCCTGCGCCGGGTGCACGGAGCCAACCTGAGCCCGATCCGGCGCCGTCGCATCGGCAGGGTGGCGCAGACCCGGGTCCGACTCGTCGCCCTCACCGGCATCGCCGCAGCTCGGGCCCTGCGAGCACGCCGGGGGCACCGTGCCTGAGCGCCTGCGCACCCTCGACTTCTGGACCAGCCTGCTGCTGGTCGTCGCCGTCTTCGTGGCGATCTTCGACCCGGTCGGCGTCGTCCTGCCGTACGTGAAGTACAGCGCCGTCCTCCTGTTCGCGCTGCTCAGCCTGGTCGCGGGCTGGCGCACCGGCTTCGTCGCGCTGCGCCAGTTCGACGCGGTCAAGCTCGGGCTGTACGTGGCGGTCTTCGCGGTGGTGCTGCCGGTCTACGCGACCGGCGTGCACTTCGTCCGCGGTGACTACGTCGGCGGTCCGTGGACGATGTACGCCGGGACGTTCATCTTCCTCGTGCTCCTCGTCGGCGGCGCGGCCGTCAGCGGCTCGCCCCGTCGGGTGGAGATGGCGGTCGTCATCACCCTCACGGCCCTGTCGCTCTTCGTCTGGATCATGCCGATCGGCGACCTGTTCTACGCCAGGGACGACGTCAACAACTTCGGGTTCGTGCACCAGATCTGGTCCTACCAGTTCCGCGAGTACGGCTCCGTCCAGCTTCCCTACCTCTACTACTACACCTCGCCGATGCTGGTGCTGGTCGCCTCCTACTGGGGCTACCGGGCGCTCAGGACCAAGAAGCGCTCGATCGAGTTCGTGCTGGCCTGCGTGAGCCTGGCCGCCCTGTTCTTCTCCGGCACCCGCGCGGACATGATCGTCGCGATCCTGCTGGCCGCCTTCTTCCTCTGGCAGATCAGCCGACCCGTCTTCGCCGTCGTGATCCCCGCGATGATGGTCCTGGCCTTCATGGGCCGGCAGACGCTGGGACAGATCGTCGCCGTCCACCCGGGCGAGGGCGAGGGGAGCGGCAGCGGCAGCGGCCTCAGCACCGGCGTCCCCGATGCGTCGACGCTCACCGCTCAGTCGAACGCCCGGAAGATCGACTACCTCCACGCGTACGCCGACATGTTCAGCCACCCGTTCAGCCTGATCTTCGGCTACGGCACGGGATCCTGCGTGCCCAGCCCGGCGCTCGGCGCGTGCCAGGCGGTGACGGAGCTGACGTACCTGGACACGATCCGCCTCTTCGGCCTCCTCGGCGCCCTGATCTACGCGGCACTGTTCCTCTACCCGCTGTGGCGGCACCTGCGGCGCAGCCACTACCTGTTCACCGGCTGGCTGGCCTACCTCGTCATCGCCGCCGTGAACCCCTACATCTTCTCCACGAACGGCATGACCGTCCTCGCGGCGGTGCTGCTCGCCGCCATGCGGATCCCGGCCCGGAAGGAACCCCCGTGGACGTTGCGGGAGGCGCGCGCGGAGCTGTGGTCCGGTGCTGCGCCGGCCGTTGAGGACGACGCCCGGGCGCCCGAGGTACGACGGGACGAGCGCCCGGCACGACGCAGCTGAGCAGCGTCCCGACCCCGGGGGGTCACGAGGGGGTCTGCGAGGATGCTGGCATGCGTGTCCTGATCGTCGCGACCTACTTCCCGCCCGTGAACTCCACGGGTGCGCGGAGGGTGACGGCCTTCGCTCGCAACCTCGCGGCGCGGGGTCACGACGTCGTGGTCGTCACGCCGACGAAGAGGCCGGCCCACGGGGCGCTGACGGAGCCTCTCCCGCAAGGCGTGCGGATCCTCGAGCTGCCGCGACCGACCGAGATCTCGCCGACACGCACCGAGACTCCTGCGGTCCCGTCTCGTCGGGGCGTCCTCGGGAGCCTGCGCGGCCGAGCAGCGCAGCTCGCGCTGAGGCTGTGCGGCCAGCTGCTCGACCGTGACCTGATCTTCGTCAGGGACCTGCTCCGCGACCCGCGGGCGCAAGAAGAGACGCAGCGGGCGGACGTGATGATGTCCACCTCGCCGCCGTGGATCACCCATCTCGGTGCACGGCTCCTGGCCAGGCGGTGGGGCACGCCGTGGGTCGCCGACTACCGCGACCAGTTCAGCAACGGCAACCTCGCCCAGGGCACCTGGCTCTCCCGCAGGCTGGAGGTCGTGCTCGACCGGTGGCTCGTGCGCCACAGCCAGGCCACGGTCACGGTCTCGCGTGCCATGCAGGACTACTACGCGCGGTGGAGCCCGGACACCCACCTGATCTACAACGGCTTCGAGCCGGCCCGGGTGCAGCAGGCCGTGGAGTGGGTCGCCACCCAGCCGCCGCGCTCCGGCGAGCTCGTCGTCCGCTACGTCGGGACCTACGTGGACTTCCTGCCGCCGCACGAGTTCCTGCGGGCGCTGCAGCTGCTGAAGGCCGACACCCCGGTCCGCTTCGAGATCATCGGCGCCCACTCCGAGGCGCTCGTGGAGCACGTGCGCGCGGCCACGCCGGACCTGCTCGACGTCGTGGTCAGCCGGCCGAAGGTGGACGCCGACGAGGCGCTCCGCCTGATGGCCGAGGCGGACTGCCTGGTCGTGCTCGAGACCTGGCAGCGGTCCAAGGACAGTCAGCGCGGGGTCGCGACCACCAAGCTGTTCGAGTACCTCGCCGTACGCCGGCCGACGGTCATCGCGGCCTCTCCGGACATCGAGGCGGCGCGGATCGCGCGCGACGCCGGCCTCCTGGTCTGCGTGTCGACCGATCCGGAGGAGCTCTGCCGCGGCCTGCGTGCGGTGGCGGCCGGCAGCCTCGCGCTGACGCCCGATACCGATGTCATCAACGGGTTCTCGCGGGAGGGACAGTCGGTGCAGCTGGAGACGATCCTCGAGGCCGTCGTCGGCAGCCGCCGCACCGTGGTGGAGCTGGAGCGCCGATGAAGCTGCTCAGCGTGGTCGGTGCCAGACCGCAGTTCGTGAAGCTGGCCCCGATCTCCGAGGCCGCCCTCGCCGCCGGCGTGGACCACACCATCGTGCACACCGGCCAGCACTACGACGCGGCGATGTCGGACAGCTTCTTCGAGACGCTGTCCATCCCCTCCCCGGACGTCAACCTGCGGATCGGGTCCGGCCCGCACGGCGTGCAGACGGGCGCCATGCTGGCCGCCCTCGAGCCGGTGCTGGCCGAGCGGCAGCCAGACTGGGTCCTCGTCTACGGCGACACCAACTCGACCCTCGCGGCCGCCGTGTGCGCGGCCAAGCTGCAGCTGCCCCTGGCACACCTGGAGGCCGGGCTCCGCTCCTTCAACCGGGCGATGCCCGAGGAGCACAACCGCGTCCTGACCGACCACTGCGCGGACCTGCTCCTGGCGCCGACGCCGCTGGCCAGGCAGCACCTCGAGCGCGAGGGGCTGGGGGAGCGCACGGTCGTCGTGGGCGACGTGATGACCGACGTCTGCCTGCGGGTGCGCGACCGGGTGGTCGACGACCCGGCCATGGTCCCGTTCGACGTGGCCGCACCCTTTCGCGTGTCCACGATCCACCGGGCGGAGAACACCGACGACCCCGCGCGCCTGGACCGCATCGTCACGAGCCTGCAGGGCCTGCCGCAGCGGGTCGTGCTCGTCGCGCACCCCCGGCTCGTGGCACGCGCGGAGCAGCACGGCATCACCCTCGAGGGCGGTGCGATCGAGCTGGCCGCTCCGATGGCGTACCCGCAGCTGATCGCCGCCGTCCTCCGCAGCGAGGGCGTGGTCACCGACTCCGGCGGCCTCCAGAAGGAGGCCTACCTCCTCGGCAGGCCGTGCACCACCCTGCGCACCGAGACCGAGTGGGAGGAGACGCTGACGGACGGGTGGAACGTCCTCGCCGAGCCCGCCGACCTGGCCGCCAAGGTGGGCCGCCCGGTGCCCACGGGTCCGCGTCCCCCGCACTACGGCGCCGGCGATGCCGCGCACCGGGTGATCGCCGAGCTCGTACGTCGTGCCGGGGCCTGAGTCGATGGGGGACCGAGGGCGACGTCTCACCGCGCTGACGGCCGCCGTGGTCGTCACCGTGCTGCTGACGGCAGCATCGTGCGGCGACGATGCTCCCCAGCCGGCGGCCGCCGAACCGCAGTCGGCCACGACCCCGTCCGCGAAGCCCACGCCGGTGAAGGACGCGTACCTCTGGTTCGCCGACGTCGACACGGCGGCCGAGCCGAACGTCGTGATGATCCACGGCGTGCCCTGGGTGCGCTACACCCACCTGAAGAAGCCGCAGGCGAACCCCGTCACGGTGACCCAGTGGGGGCTCGAGCAGCACGCCAAGGGACACAACAGGCTGGCGATCCGGGCGGCCAGGTGGCTGGTCTCGCGACAGCGCTCGGACGGCACCTGGGCCTACAGGTTCGACAACCCGCTCGACTGGGCCGGCACCAGCGTCAGCGCCCCGTGGGTCTCGGGCATGGCGCAGGGCCAGGCGCTGTCGCTGCTCGAGCGCGTCTGGCGCATCACCGGCAACGACGTCTTCCGCCGTGCGGGACACCGGGCGCTGGCCTCGTTCTCGGTCTCCGTCAAGAAGGGTGGCGTGCTGCGGGTGTGGCGCGGTCACCCCTTCTACGAGGAGTACCCCACCACCGAGCGTCCGACCCTGGTGCTCAACGGGTTCCTCTTCGCGCTGATCGGCCTGCACGAGTTCGCCGCGAAGACCGGCGACCGTGAGGCCGAGCGCCTGTGGCGTCGCGGGGAGGCGTCTGCCGCCGCCGTGCTCAGGCTCTACGACATGGGCGGTGGCGCGAGCTCCTACGGTCTCGCGCACCTCGCCGGCGGCCCCGCGCCGGTGCCGGTCGCCGACGTGTACCCGTACATCCACGTCGTGCTCACCCGGGTGATGTACAAGATCACCGGTCGGCAGGTCTACCGCGCGATGTCCCAGCGCTGGAAGGCCGCGCTGCCGTAGGTCACCTCGACGACGGGTGGGGTGCGGTCAGAGCCACTGGTGGTAGGTGGCCGAGAACGAGAGGCCCCGGAACCCGAGCTTGGTGTGCAGGTTGAACGACTTCAGGTTGCGCAGGCTGAGGCCGGAGTCGACGATCTCGCTGGACGCGCCGACATGGTCCATGGCGCCCTCGAAGAGGGCCACGCCGTGGCCGCTGGCGCGGCTCTCGACGCCGAGCACGCCCATCCGCCACTTCGTGATCCGGACGCCGACCTGCTCGCGGTGGTCCTCGATCCGGTAGATGAAGAAGCCGTGCGCGACGCCGTCCAGATCCAGCACGATGGTGGTCCACGCGGGCGACTCCAGGCTGGACTCGACCCATCGCCGGTACATCTCGTCGACCTTCGCCTTGGGGAATCCCGGGTCGGCGTAGAACCGGTGGGTCAGGAACGCGTCGACGGTCATGTCGACGAGCAGCGGCGTCTCGTCCGGTCGCGGTGCTCGGATCTCGTATCCGGGGGGCAGCGAGAACTGCTTGGTGCGCAGGTCCACCGCGTTCGTCAGGGTGGTCTCGATGTAGCGGAACCCCCGGCTCTCGACGGCGTGGATCACGGCCAGGTCCAACGTCTCGACCCTGGTGCAGACGAAGCGGACCCGCTCGGCTGCGCACCAACCTCGGAACTCGTCGAGCAACGCGCCCGCGATCTCCTCGCGCACGTCGTCGGACCCGCCGACCACGTGCAGGGCGTCGATGGAGACGTAGTCGATCCCCCAGAAGTCGGTGTCCCACTCGGACCGTGCCGCCACGAGCACGCCGACCAGGCTCGACGGGTCGTCGGTCGCCGTCGCGTAGAAGACCACGGACGAGGGTCGGCTGAGCAGGCCGAGGAGAGCGTCACGCTCGATCGCTCGCGCACCGGCTCGCGGGAGCGACCAGTCCGCGCAGTAGCGGCCCCACACGTGATCGTCGAACAGTCGCGCGACCTCGTCCCGCGTCGGAGGCGTGGCGGGCGAGCCCGCAGCCACGTCGAACGTCCTAGAGCTCATATCCCACTCTCACCCTGTTGCGCGGACACCGTGTCGGTCGACTGCCTCAAGCACTGGTGGGCAGCGCGTCGATCAGGTCGACGAGCCGCTCGGAGCTCGCGGACCTGGAGCAGTTCTGCTGCACCCATGCCGTTCCGCGGTCCGCCTGGGACTGCATGCCCTGCCGATCGTCGAGCACGCCCTTGAGGCGGTCGTAGATCCGCCAGTACGGCGTCACCACCCACGCCGCCTCGGCGCCCTCGGGCAGCGAGGGCTCGATGGCCGGGTCCGCGGAGGTGAGGAGGACCGTGTTGGCGGCCATCGCCTCGACGCCGAAGACACCGGGGACGAACGAGTAGAACTCGTTGAGGACGATGTGCGCCCGCTCGAGCAGTGCGATGACCTCGGCGTTGGGTCGCTGGGTCAGCTCGACGTACTCGAACTCGTGGCCGTCCGCGCGCAGCGCCTTGATCGCGGCGTGCACCAGGGGCGTCCCCTTGATGATCGGCGACGAGGGGGCGTGCACGATCAACGGCGGCCCGGAGAGGTCGGCCCACTTGTCGGGGCGCCGGCCGATCAGCTCGTCGGGGTAGAAGTAGAGGCACGGCTCGGTCGGGCGCTCGAGGTAGGACATCTGGTCGACCGGTGCGTTGAAGATGAGGTCGGCGTTGCGGTCGGCGGCGGACGCCAACGCGCGCCGGTGACGCTCCGCTGCGTCCGAGGCGGTGCCGGGCGCCACCTGGGACTGGTAGGTCGTGATGACGTCCATGTCGTGTGCCTCGCCGAAGGCGTTGAGCAGGGCCTGGGAGCGGATCTCCGAGCCGGCGAAGTAGCAGACCACCGTCCGGCCGATCGAGCGCAGGAAGCTCAGCTCCCGCTCCCGCCCGTCCAGGGCGGACACCAGGAAGCCCTGTCCCCCGATGTAGATGAAGGTCTGGTGGCGCGCCGCCAGCCGGCCCAGCACCCACGGCCCGGCGACGAGCCGGCGCAGCTTGCGTCCCACGCTCCACCGACCCGCGACGTCGAGCTGGATGTCGTACTGGTGGTCGTAGAACGGGTGGCGGGCGAGGTTGACCGTCACCGCGCCGGGGAGCGAGGCCCCCACCGACTTCAGCAGCCCTGCGACCTCAGCCATCCCGACGACGTGGCCGTCGACCTCGCGGGCTCGGTGCGCACGGCGGTGCACCTGGTAGCTGACGCGCAGCACCGCGCGCTGGGCCGCCGCGACACCGGCGAGGAGCACTCCCGAGGAAGAGCGCTCAGTCACGGACGACCTCGTGCGGCACCGTGTACTTCATGTAGAAGCTCCACGGTACGAGGTCCGCCTTGGCCATCAGGTAGAAGAAGGGCCGCATCCGCTCGAAGGTCTTCTTGTACGTGGGGAAGTCGTCGTAGTACGCCTTCGGGAGGGTCATCAGCCGCTCGAAGTCGGCGTCACTGAGGGACAGCCGCTTCTTGAAGTAGTCCAGGAGCCCCTCCTCCAGGAGGGGAGGCTCCGACATCAGTCGCTGGCCCTCCTCGCGCGTCATCCGACCGTCGCGGATGTGGGCGGAGTACCCGACGATCCGGAAGTCCGACTTCCACCGGCGCGGCGCGAAGTAGCTGTGGTAGAACGCGGCGGTCCGGTTCTCCAGGTGGTGCCCGCCGTACCACGTCCAGCCGTACTCCTCGGTGAGCAGCTTCATCGCTGCTTCCTTGTCGTACTCGAGGTGGTACAGCGGTCGCACGGACTTGACGCGGTTGACGAGCATCCAGCGCAGCTGCCGGTGCAGCCACAGGTTGGGGAAGCTCTTCGCGCTCCGGGTGCCGTACTTCTTGTGGACGCTCTTGATGTAGCGCGCATCCATGTAGACCAGCCCCATCGGAGCCGACCCCTCCGTGCGGAAGGAGTGTCCGTCGATGCGGTACTTCACCTTGAACTTGGCGGCGGCGATCCCCATGGTCGCGGCCAGCCCGATGTCCGTCGGGCAGTCGATGTCACGCACGCCCGCCTTCAGGAACGACAGGTAGAGGTCGTCGAACTCGTTGGCGTTGACGACCTCCGTGAACAGGTCGATGCCCAGCTTCGTCGTGACCTTGTGGATGTTCTCCGTGGCCGTGCGGGTGTTCCACGTGTTGTCGAAGTGGACGGCGAGCAACCGGAGCCCGTAGTGCTGGGACATGAGGTGCATCAGGTACGACGAGTCGCACCCGCCGGAGACCCCGATCACGGCGTCGTACTTGCGGCCCTTGCCGTCCTCCTTCATCTGCGCGACGAGCTCGTCGAGGTGCCGCTGGCCGCGCTCGTCGTTGGGGTAGCGCTCCTCCATGTCGTCGATCTGGTGGCAGTAGTTGCACACGCCCGCCTCGTCGAACGAGATGTTCGGGATGGTCGAGTCGTAGATGCAGCGGCTGCACACCTGCAGGTCGTCGGTCACGGGAGGAAATCTTTCAGCTGGGAGACACTCGGGAAGTTCACCAGGACGCCCATACCACGGGCCTGGAACACGGCAAGGCTACCTACCGCGACTGCTGAGGCGTGCCCCTCCCTCACCACCTGGCCGATGTCCTCGAGGCTGCCGGCGCCTCCCATGGCGATGACCGGACAGCGCATGCGCTCGGCGACCAGTGAGACCAGGTCGACGTCGAAGCCGCCCCAGGTGCCCTCGCGGTCGATGTTGTTGACCAGGACCTCACCCACCTTGAGGTCGGCCAGCTGATCGAGCACCGCTCCGAGCGGTCGACCGACCTTGCGGGTCCCGCGATGGGTGTAGACGGTGTAGGCCCCGCCGAAGCGCGCCTTCCGCACGTCGATCGTCGCGACGACGCTCTGCGAGCCGTAGCGGGCAACGGCCTCCGAGACGACGCTCGGCTGCTCGAAGAGCAGGGAGCTGACCGACACCTTCTCGACGCCGGAGTAGAAGAGCCGCTCGAAGTCACTGATGGTGCGCACGCCTCCGCCGTAGCAGATCGGCATGAAGCACTCCGACACGATGCTCTCGACGAGCTCGAACTGCACCGGGTGCCGGTTCATGGTCGCGCCGACGTCCAGCAGGACGAGCTCGTCGACCTCCATCTCGTTGAAGATGCGGGCCGTGTTGATGGGGTCGCCGATGTAGCGACTGCCCTTGAACTTCTCGGTCTTCACCAACCCCCTGTCGAGGAGCAGCAGGGCAGGCATCACGCGGGTCCTGAGCACGGGTCACACACCCAGGAACTGGCTGAGTAGGTGCATGCCGAAGCGGTGGCTCTTCTCGGGGTGGAACTGCACGCCCCAGACGTTGTCCCGGCGCACACCGCACGCGAAGTCGTAGCCGTAGTGCGCCTGCATGATGGTGTGCTCCGATGCGATGTCAGCGGCGTGATAGCTGTGCGCGAAGTAGAACCGGCGCTCGGCGTCATCTCCCGGCGAGAGCTCGTTGGGCTGCGCATCGGTGACCACGTTCCAGCCCATGTGGGGGATGCGGGGCGTCTCGCCGGGCACGCCCGCGAAGTCGAAGTGCGCCACCCGGCCCGGGATCAGGCCCAGTCCGGGGAGATCCCCTTCCTCGGACTTCTCCAGCAGCAGCTGCATGCCGAGACAGACACCGAGCACGGGCCTGCGTTCGACGGTCGCCACGTGGACCAGCGCCTCACGCCACCCGGCCTGCTCGAGCCGGGCTGCCGCGTGGTCCCAGTGCCCCACTCCCGGAAGCATCACCTTCGTCGCCCCCGCCAGCTCGTCGACGCTCGACGCGACCGAGGGGCGCGCGTGGAGGAGACGCAGCATGTTGAGGATCGACCCGATGTTGCCGACTCCGAGGTCGACGACGGTCACCGCTCTGGAGTCGTCGGTCGACGACTCCCTGTCCATCCCTGGCTGCGACAACGACACGACCTCCTCGCCGAACGACCGAGTATATGTACTGACCTGCCCGTCACCGGCTTCTGCCCGGCCCTGCAGGGTGGTCACTCATCGCCGGTCGGTGGCGACGGCTCCTCGCGCCGTAGGGCGGACCCGAGGCCGGTCCTCAGCTCGCGGAGCGGCGCCATGCCGGAGGCCATCAGGCCGAGGACGAAGACCACCAGCAGCCCCAGCTTCGCCGCATCCTTCGGCAGCTCGGCGAGTCCGCTGTCGTCGAGCGCGTACGCCGCCCCGCTGACGGCGAGGAAGATCCCGACCCCGCGCGCCAGCGCCGGGAAGTCGAGCGGGACGGGGTAGTGGCGCTGGCTCGCGACCGCCCAGAGGACGAAGAACACCAGCGCCGCGGACAGGCTCGCCACGGCGGCACCCAGGGCGCCCAGGACGGGGATCAGGGCGAAGTTCGCGGCGAGGGTGACGCAGGCTGCGGCGACGGTCACGGCGAGCTGCTGACCCGTCTTCATGGCGAGCGCCATGCCCGGGAAGAAGATGTAGAGCTGGTTGACCGTCATGGCGAGAGCGAGCACGGGCACCAGGTGCGCCGCCTCGGCGTACACGGGCGGGGCGAGCAGCGCCACCAGGGGCTCGGCCGCGAGGTGGAGCGACAGGCAGACGCCGAGGAGGACGGCGAGCGCCCACCGGAAGATCTTGGCCAGGCTCGCCGGGGTCTGCGGCTCCGTGTAGTGGGCGAAGATCAGCGGCATGACGGCCATCTGGAGGCCGGCCACGAAGATGGTGATGACCGACGCCAAGCGCGCGGCGACGCCGAAGACGCCGACGTCGTGCAGCGAGGTGAGGATCGTCAGCGCGATCCGGTCGAAGTAGAGCGTGAGCGTCACCGACAGGCTGGCCGGGACCAGTGGCCACGAGTACGCCAGCATGCGGCGGAGCAGCGACCCGCTCAGGACCCAGCGGACGCTGTGCCGCGCCATCACGACGGCAACGAGGGAGAAGAGCGCGCCGCTCGCCGCCTGGCCCACGAGGACGCCGAACACGCCGCGCTCGAGCCCGAGCGCGATCCACGCCGCGACGCCGATCGTCGTCACGGCGTAGCACGTGGTCAGGATCGTGTACGTCGTGCTCTTGAGCTCCCAGCGGAACTGGCTCAGGAACATGCCGGCCAGGGCGTTCATCGACATCGAGACGATGCCGATCCGCGTGACGTCGGTGAGGTCGCTGCTGCCCAGGACGTGCTCGGCGATCCACGGGGCGGCCGGCATGGTGACGGCCACGAACACGCCGTACACCAGCAGCGAGAACAGCCAGGTGGTGCCGGTGAGCCGTCGCTGCTCCTCCGGCGACACGTCCACGCGCAGCCGGACCATGCCCTGGAGGACCTCGAGGCAGATCACGACGTTGACCATCGGACCCAGGGTCGTGATCAGGTCGAGGACGCCGTAGTCGCTGGGGGCGAAGGCGTGGGTGTAGATCGGCAGCAGGAGGAAGCCGAGGCCCTTGGTCAGGATCGTCGGAAGCATGTAGACCGCCGAGTGCCTGATCATCGACCGGACGACGGTGCCGCCGGGGGCGGCATCCGTCGAGGGGGGCACGGTGCTCGGTGCCTCCGGAGCGGTCTCGGGCGTCGGCTGCTGCCGACCTGCCTGGTTCACCGTGAGCGGGACTCTCGGACGGACTCGCTCAGGGCCTGGGCGATCCGGTCGAGGTCGCCGTCGGTCAGGAAGGTGTGGAGCGGCAGCGTCAGGGCCTGGCGGTGCGCCTGCGTGGCGTTCGGGAACTGCTCGGCCCGGGTGCCGTAGGTGGACGCGAAGAAGGGCTGCAGGTGCATGCCGTAGGTGCCGAGGGTCGTCTCGATCTCGCGACGTGCCATGGCGTCGATGACGGCGTCCCGGTCGACGGCGGGATCCAGCGTGACGACGTAGGACTGGTAGGTGTGCGTCAGCCCCTCCGGCACCCGGGGCGGCTCGACGTCCGGAACCGTCTCGAGCCGGGCCGTCAGCTGGTCGGCCAGGCGGCGCCGGTCCCGCAGGATGTCGTCGAGGCGACCCATCTGGACGACGCCGATCGCCGACAGGACGTCGCTCAGCCGGTAGTTGAAGCCGGCGTCCACGAAGGACAGGTAGCGCTCACCGCGGACGCTGCCGTGGGTGCGGAGCACGGCGGCCCGGGCGGCCAGCTCGGCGTCGGAGGTGGTGATCATGCCGCCCTCGCCCGTGGTGATCACCTTGCGTGGGTGGAAGGAGAAGACTCCGGCGTCGCCCAGGGCGCCGACGGCGCGGCCGCGGTACGTCGCGCCGAGAGCGCACGCCGCGTCCTCCAGGACGGGGACCCCGGCGGAGCGGGCCACCTCGCAGATCGGGTCCATGTCGGCACAGAGGCCGAAGGCGTGGACGGGCATGATCGCCTTCGTGCGCGGGGTGATCGCGTCCGCGCAGGCGCCGGGCAGCAGGTTGAACGTCGCGGCGTCGATGTCCGCGAAGACGGGGACCGCCCCGAGCTGGACCACGACGTTCGCCGTGGCCGGGAAGCTGAACGCCGGCAGGACGACCTCGTCGCCCGCCCCGACGCCCATGGCCTTCAGCGCCAGGTGCAGGCCGGTCGTGGCGGAGCTGGTCGCGAAGGCGTGGTCGGTGCCGACACGGCCCTTGACCAGCTCCTCGAACCTGACGGTCACCGGGCCCTGGGTGAGGTTGCCGGTGCCGAGCACGGCGGCGATCGCGTCGACCTCCTCCTGCCCGGTGACCGGGATGGCCAGCCTCATGACAGGAGGGCCCGGTAGTACTCCACCGTCTCCTTGAGGCTCTGGTCGCTCACCGGCTCGATGGTGATGCCCACCAGGTCCTGGAGCTTGCGCGGGTCCGCGATATGCCTCCGGAC
Source organism: Nocardioides sp. Root1257 (assembly GCF_001425175.1). Taxonomy (GTDB): domain Bacteria; phylum Actinomycetota; class Actinomycetes; order Propionibacteriales; family Nocardioidaceae; genus Nocardioides. The sequence continues at coordinate 710,692 of NZ_LMDV01000009.1, forward strand.
GTCGCCCGGCCGGGGGTCGGTGTGGACGATCGGGTGGTCGGGAGCATCGAGCAGGAGGAGCAGCCGCCGCACCAGGTCGTTCATCGACGTCTCCACCCCGGACGCGAGGTTCAGCACCTGGCGGTGGGCGCGCGGCTCGTCGTACACCTTCACGACTGCGTCGGCGGTGTGGGGCGCGAAGATGATGTCGCGCGTCTGCTCGCCGTCGCCGTAGATCTCGATCGGCTCCCCGCTCAGCACCTTGCGGACCACGATCGGGATGATGCCCGCGTAGCTGCCGAGGTTCTGCCGAGGGCCGACGTTGTTGAAGGGCCGCAGGACCGTCGCGTCGATGCCGAACGTCTCCACGTAGGAGTGGATGATGTGGTCGCCGGCGGACTTGCTGGCGGCGTACGGCGTGATCGCGTCGTGCGGGTGGTCCTCGTCCATGGGGGAGTACCGGGCGGAGCCGTAGGCCTCCGAGCTGGAGATGTGGACGAGCCGCTCGATCATCTCGCGGCGGGCGATCTCGCAGAACGTCGTGACGATGCCGACGTTGGTCGTGACCGTCCAGCTCGGGTAGTCGAGGGACGTGGGCAGCGGGACCACGGCGAAGTCGAAGACGACCTCGACGTCGTGGGTGGTGACGACGTCCTGCATGGCGGCGAGGTCGGCCGCGTCCAGGCGGATCACCTCGATGTCGGGCCGCACCTCCAGGGCGTCCTGCAGGTTGCGCATCGAGCCCAGGAAGAAGTTGTCGACCACCGTCACCCGCGACGGCTCTTCACGGATCAGCCGATCCACGAAGTGGCTGCCGATGAAGCCGGCGCCTCCGGTCACGAGGACGGACTTGTCAGTCAGGTTCATCAGGCTTCTCCGTGTGCTTGTACTAGGTCCGGCGTCGGCGCGTCTCCGCGCGGTCGGCCGCTGCTCGGGCAGTGGGTCGGCGTCATGTCGTCGAGACCCCCAGCTGGATGAACGTGGTGCCGCTCCAGCGGCTGGGATCGAGGACCCGCCGGCCGTCGACGACCACCCGGACCCCGGGGAACCCGGCGGAGTCGAGGTCGGCGTACGCCCGGTGGTCGGCCTGGACCACGACGGCGTCCACCGGGGACTGGCCGTCCCAGGGGTCCAGGCCCAGCTTGCGGAGCTCGTCGGCCGAGAAGAGCGGGTCCTGGACCAGGGGGACGGCGCCGCGCTTGATGAGGGCGTCGACCGTGTCGAAGACCCCGGAGACCGCCGTCTCCTTCACCCCGCCGCGGTACGCCGCGCCCAGCACGACGACGCGCGCGTCGGTCAGGTCGCCGTACGCCTGGGCGAGGAGGCCGATCGTGTGCTCGGGCATCGTCGCGTTGAACTCGCGTGCGGTCCGGACGATCGAGGCGTCCGGGTCGGTGGAGAGGTAGAGCCTCGGGTAGACGGGGATGCAGTGCCCGCCCACGGCGATGCCGGGCCGGTGGATGTGGCTGTAGGGCTGGCTGTTGGCGGCCTCGATGACGCGGTGGATGTCGATCCCCGCACTCTCCGCGAACACGGCGAACTGGTTCGCGAGGCCGATGTTCACGTCGCGGTAGGTCGTCTCGGCCAGCTTGGCGAGCTCGGCGGCCTCGGGAGCGCCCAGGTCCCACACGCCGTTGGCGCGGGCCAGGTCGGACCGCTCGTCGAACTCCAGGACGGACTCGTAGAAGTCGCGGGCGACCCGGGCACCCTCCTCGCCGAGGGCGCCGATCAGCTTGGGGTACTTGCGCAGGTCGGCGAAGACGCGCCCGGTGAGCACCCGCTCGGGCGAGTAGACGAGGTGGAAGTCGCGACCTTGCACGAGCCCGCTGCCGGTCTCGAGAGCGGGCAGCCACCGGGTCCGGGTGGTCCCGACCGGCAACGTGGTCTCGTAGATGACCAGGGTGTCCGAGGTCAGGTGGCGGCCGATGTCGCTCGTCGCCGAGTCCATCGCCACGAAGTTGGGTCGGCCCTCGCCGTCCACGAGGAGCGGGACCACGACCACGACGGCGTCCGCCTCCGGGATCGCCGCGGCGTAGTCGGTGGTGGCGACCAGTGCGCCCGTCGGGACCAAGCGGGCCAGGTGCTCGGCCAGGTGCGCCTCGCCGGGGAAGGGCTCCTGCCCCGCGTTGATGAGTGCGACGACGTCGGCGTTCACGTCGACGCCGACGACCTGGTGGCCGCGGTCGGCGTACTGGGCAGCGAGCGGCAGGCCGATCTTGCCCATGCCGATGACGGCGATCCTCATGCCAGCACCTCGCTGACCTCGACCGTGCGTCCCTCCTGCGCGGAGCGGAGGCAGGCGTCGGCGACGGCGACGGTGCGGAGGCCCTCGCGCATCGTCACGACCTTGTCGGACACGCCCAGCACGGCGTCGCGGAAGTGCTCGTGCTGCACCCGCAGCGGCTCCGGCTTCGGGATCGCGAACCGGGTGCTGTTGCCCTCGGTGACGCCGCGGAACGTCGCGACCTGGTCCCACTCGGTGCGGATCAGGCCGTTCTCGTGGAAGGTGAGGTCGCCGGTGAGGGTGTCGGCGACGAATGCGCCCCGCTCACCGGTCACCACGGTCACCCGCTCCTTGAGCGGGGAGAGCCAGTTGACGAGGTGGCTGACGACGGTGCCGTCCTCCATCTGGGCGGTGACCGAGATCAGGTCCTCGTGCATGCGGCCGGACTTGTGGGCGCTGTGGGCCGAGACGCTGCGGTACTGCGAGCGGATCACCCAGGCGGTCAGGTCGATGTCGTGGGTGGCCAGGTCCTTCACGACCCCCACGTCGGCGATGCGGTGGGGGAACGGGCCCTGCCGGCGGGTCGCGACCTGGTAGATCTCGCCGAGGTCGCCGTGGTCCAGACGCTCCCGCAGCGCGAGCAGCGCGGGGTTGCAGCGCTCGATGTGACCGACGGCGTTGACCAGCCCGGCACCCTCGAAGGCGTCGACGAGCTGCTGGGACTCGTGGGCGTCGGTGGCGAGGGGCTTCTCGATCAGGGTCGGGATCCCGGCCGCGGCGAGCTCGAGGCCGGCGCTCAGGTGGAAGCCCGTGGGCGTGGCCACGACGGCCATGTCGATGCCGCGCTCGACCATCTCGGTCACCGTGTCGACGACCGGGGTGGCACCGGCGGCCCGGTGCGGGTCACCGGCGGGGTCGGCGATCGCGACCAGTCGGGCCCCGTCGAGCGAGGACAGGACGCGGGCGTGGTTGCGCCCCATCATCCCGATCCCGACCAGGCCGACGCGCAGGGTCTCGCTCATCAGCTGCCCGCCTTCGCCAGCGCGTTGACGGCCGTCACGATGCGGTCCAGGTCGTCGTCGCTCAGGGACGGGTGCACCGGGAGCGACAGGCACTCCCGGGCCGCGGCCTCGGTCGCCGGAAGGTCGACCGCCGCCTGGAACGGGGCGAGGCGGTGGTTCGGGACGGGGTAGAACATGCCCGAGCCGACGGCGTACTCGTCCTTGAGGGCCGCCGCGAAGCGGTCCCGGTCCTCGGCCACCCGCACGGTGTACTGGTGGTAGACGTGCACGGCGCCGTCGGTCACCGGAGGTGTCGTCACGCCGTCCAGGCGGGCGGAGAGGTACGCCGCGTTCGACCGGCGCCGGTCGGTCCAGGCATCGACCTTCGTGAGCTGCACCCGGCCGATGGCCGCGTGGATGTCCGTCATCCGGTTGTTGAGGCCGACGACCTCGTTCTCGTACTGGCGCTGCATGCCCTGGTTCCGGTAGAGCCGCATCAGTCGCTCGAGCTCCGGGTCCGCCACCGACACCATGCCGCCCTCGCCGGAGGTCATGTTCTTGGTCGGGTAGAGGGAGAACATCGCGAAGTCGCCGAACGCACCGACGGGCGTCCCGTCGAGCGAGGCGCCGTGCGCCTGCGCGGCGTCCTCGAAGATGCGCAGCCCGTGGGCCTCGGCGACGCGGCGCAGGCCGTGCATGTCGGCGGGGTGGCCGTAGAGGTGCACCGGCATGATCGCGACGGTGCGCGGGGTGATGGCGGCCTCGACGCTGGCGGGGTCGAGGCAGAAGCTGTCGGGGTCGATGTCGGCGAAGACGGGGGTCGCGCCGGTCAGTGCCACCGAGTTGGCGGTCGCCGCGAAGGTGAAGGACGGGACGATGACCTCGTCGCCGGCCTTGACGCCCGCAGCGAGCAGCCCGAGGTGCAGGCCCGAGGTCCCCGAGTTCACCGCGACGCAGGCGCGCCCCAGACCGAAGTGCTCCGCGAACTCCTGCTCGAAGGCCGCGACCTCCGGCCCCTGCGCGAGCATGCCGCTGCGCATGACGCGATCCACGGCGGCGCGCTCCTCGTCACCGATGATCGGCTTCGCGGGCGGGATGAAGTCACTCATGGTCATCAACCTTCCTGGACGGTCAGCCGACTGTCGGACACGCGGTACTTCTCCTGCGTGTCGGGACAGGTCAGCAGCCCCGTGCCGTCGTCCTCGAGCCGCCGTCCGGTGCGGCCGACCCAGCCGATCTGTCGCGCCGGCACCCCGGCGACGAGCGCGTGGTCGGGCACGTCCTTCGTCACGACCGAACCGGCCGCGACGAGCGCCCAGGCGCCGATGCGGACCGGGGCGACGCACACGGATCGCGCACCGATCGAGGCGCCGTCACCGATGACGACGCCGACCGGCTCCCAGTCGGCGGCCGACTTGACGGACCCGTCCGGGTTGACCGCGCGGGGGTAGGTGTCGTTGGTGAGCACGACGGCCGGGCCGATGAAGACGCCGTCGCCGAGCTCGGCGGGCTCGTAGACCAGCGCGTAGTTCTGGACCTTGCAGCTGTCGCCCATGCGGACGCCGGTGCCGATGTAGGCGCCCCGGCCGATGACGCAGTCCCGTCCCAGGCTCGCGCCCTCCCGCACCTGAGCCAGGTGCCAGACGGACGACCCGTCACCGATGACCGCACCCTGGTCGACGTCGGCCGACCCGAGAATCTTCACTGGCATGCGAGCACTTTCCACGTGTCTGGTCGGCGCGCAATCAGCCGAGATGGTATCGAAGAGGTCGTCTTCGGATGCACGTGCCGCTTCACAGGGTCGTGAGGCTACTCGATGCAGGTCGCGCGGCCGAAAGGCGGGCGCGCCCGCGCGTGGGACAGACGTGTTCCGTCGAACCGGTTGCCGTCCCCGGGGACGGGGGCGAGGATGCGGCCGTGAACCGCGCCCGAGCAGTCATCCTTGCCCTCGCCGTCGCCCTGGCGCTCGGCACCCTGTCTCCCTCGACCGCTGACGCGGGCACCGCCGACCGTCCGGCACCCCGCGCGCAGTCCGGGCTCTCCCGGCTGCACGCCACGACGGGGGCTCGTCCCGGGATCTTCGACGAGCACGGCGCCCGGGTGCTGCTCAGCTCGGTCAACGTGATCGGCCTCGGCGAGTACTACCAGGCCAACCCCGACTTCGTCCCCACCGTCCCGCTGCGGCGTGCGGACTTCGCGGCGATCGCCCGGCGCGGCTTCAACTCCGTCCGGTTGGTGCTGAGCTGGTCCGCGCTCGAGCCCACCCCGGGCGCGTACGACGAGGCGTACGTCGCGAAGATCAAGAAGGCCGTACGGCGAGCCGCGGCGTACGGCCTCTACGTGGTGCTCGACATGCACCAGGACGCCTGGGGCATCGCGGTCGACACCCGCGACGGCGAGGTCTGCCCCACCGGGACCCACCCCGCCGTCGGCTGGGACGGCGCTCCGGAGTGGGCGACGATCACCGACGGTGCGACGACCTGCCGCAACGGCGAGCGCGAGACCGCACCGGCCGTCATGCACGCCTGGGACCACTTCTACGCCGACACCGACGGCATCCAGACCCACCTGGTGCGCACCTGGCAGCGGCTGGCCCGCGACTTCGCGACGAGCCCGACGGTCGCCGGCTACGACCTGCTCAACGAGCCGGGCTTCGGCACGAGGGCCGGCGCCGACGTCGGCGGGCTGGGCCGGTTCTACGGCCGGACGATCGCGGCGATCCGGAAGGCCGAGCGGCGGGCCGGCGGCTTCGACCACATCGTGTTCTTCGAGCCGGGGGTGCTCTGGTCGGCGCTCGGCTCGACGGAGACTCCCCGGCGCTTCACCCGGGACCCCAACATCGTCTTCGCGCCGCACATCTACGCCGAGGGCATCTCCTACAACAGCATCGAGAGCGGCTTCGCCTCGGCGGCCGCCACCGCGGCGCGGTACGGCGTCACCGTGTGGGTCGGCGAGTGGGGCTTCTTCTCCAGCGACCCCGAGGACGACGCGGACAAGCTCGACCGCTACACCGACGCCCTCGACCAGTACGGGTGGGGCGGCGCCTGGTGGGTGTGGAAGCAGGCGTGCGGCAACCCGCACGTCATCAACAGCCCGGGCGGCATGCCGAACCCGATCTCGCAGAGCCTGGTCCGCTACACCTGCCCGGACGAGACCGCGCACGCGCCCGCGCCGGCGTACGCCGAGCCACTGTCCCGGCCGCTGCCGCGGGCCGTCCCGGGCCGGATCACGAAGCTGAGGTCCGACGGGCGTCGCGGGACGCTGGTGCTCGCCGGCGCGTACACCGCCACCGCCGACCGGTGCGCGCTGCGGGTCTTCGTGCCGAAGGCGTGGGCGGGCAAGCGGGTCCGCGTGCAGGGGATCGACCGACTCCGTCGCCACCGTCAGCACGGCAACGTCGTGCTGAGCGGGTGCGTCCAGGATCGGTTCCGCCTGCGCCTGGGGTGACGCGACGCAACTAGAGTCGGACCATGACGACCACGACCTCTGCCCGGGAAGCCATCGCGGCCATCCAGGGGCACGAGGCGTGGGCGATCATCCGACGCTCCACCCGGGCCGGGGACCGGCCGACGGTCGGTGTCGTCGGCGGCCGGCGCAGCGTCGTGGAGTCGATCCTCGACATCCCCCTCGCCGAGGGCGTGCCCCAGGCGGGCCACATCGCCGACCGGCTGGTCGCCATCCCGTTCCGCCAGGTCCAGGAGCGCGGCTTCGCGGCCCACGACGACGGCACGCCGCTCGTCGTCGTCGACGTGGAGACCGAGCTCGAGTTCTCCGTCGCCGAGGTCGTCGACGCGATCGACGACACCGGCCTGGAGTTCTCCGACCGGGGGGGCTTCGAGACCGGCGACGAGGAGTACGGCAAGCTCGTCGAGTCGATCATCCACGACGAGATCGGGCAGGGCGAGGGCGCCAACCTGGTGATCGGCCGCCACTACCGCGCGGCCGTCTCCGACTGGGGCGCCGACAAGGCGCTCACCGTCTTCAAGCGGCTGCTCGAGCGCGAGCGCGGCTCGTACTGGACCTACGTCTTCTTCACCGGCGACCGCTTCCTCATCGGCGCGAGCCCCGAGCGGCACGTGTCGATCCACGGCGGCGACGTCCGGATGAACCCGATCAGCGGCACCTTCCGGCTGCCCCGCGACCCGGGCCCGGGCCTCAAGGGCGAGCTCCTCGACTTCCTCGCCGACGAGAAGGAGGTCTTCGAGCTCTTCATGGTGGTCGACGAGGAGCTCAAGATGATGTGCGACATCTGCAACGAGGGCGGCCAGGTGCTCGGCCCGTTCCTCAAGCCGATGAGCCGCCTCGTGCACACGGAGTACCTCCTCGCCGGGCGCACCGCGCGCGACCCCCGCGAGGTGCTGCGCGACACCATGTACGCCGCCACGGTGACCGGATCGCCGGTCGAGAACGCGTGTCGCCTCATCAAGGAGTACGAGTCGGTGGGCCGCGGCTACTACGGGGCCGCGCTCGCGATCCTCGGTCGCGACGAGGAGGGCGGCCCGGTCGTCGACAGCCCGATCGTGATCCGCACCGCCGACGTCGGCCTCGACGGCCGGCTGACGGTCACCGCCGGCGCGACCCTGGTGCGCGACTCGGACCCGGCGTACGAGGTGGCGGAGACGCACGCGAAGGCCGGCGGCATCCTCAGCGCGTTCGGGCTGGTGCCGCCCGCTCCCACGCCCAGCGTCGACGTCGCCGAGCTGGTCAACGACGAGGACGTGCTGCTCGCCCTCAACGCGCGCAACCGCCGGCTCTCGAGCTTCTGGCTGACCGACCAGGGCGGGGCCGCGCCGGACGCGCGGCTGGCCGGGAAGTCGGTCGTCATCCTCGACGGCGAGGACGACTTCGTGAACATGCTGCGCCACGTGCTCGGCGTCTTCGGGATGACCAGCGAGGTGGTGCGCCACGAGGAGTACGCCGCCGGCGTGCTCGACGGCTACGACCTGGTGATCGTCGGTCCCGGTCCGGGCGACCCGCGCGACGGCGACGACCCGAAGATGGCGCACCTCCGTGCAGCGGTGGCCGAGCTGATGGCCGCCGAGCGACCGTTCCTGGCGGTCTGCCTCGGCCACCAGGCCCTCTGCCACCACCTCGGCATCCCGCTCGCCTACAAGGACATCGTCTTCCAGGGCACGCAGTCGCCGGTGAGCATCGACGGCCGCACCGAGCGGGTCGGGTTCTACAACACCTTCGTCGGGCGCCTCGGGGCCGAGGGGGCGCCGGAGGGCGTCGAGGCGGAGGCCGACCCCCAGACCGGTGACATCCACCTGGTGCGCGGCCCGCACTACCGCGGCATCCAGTTCCACGCCGAGTCGATCCTGACCGAGCACGGCTTCGACCTGCTGCACACGCTGGTGCGCGACCTTCTGGTCGAACCCCGCGACAACCCGTCAGCAGGGCGGTAGTCTTCGCCGTACGGCGTGCCGTTCATGGGCCCGGTGAAGACTGCCCCCCAGCTTCATCGGGCCCTCCGTACGTCCTCAGTAGGTTGAGCCCGTGACCGCCCCGGAGCTCGACGTGGTCGTGGTCGACCACCACGACTCCTACACCTGGAACCTCGTGCACCTGGTGGCCTCGGTGACGGGGGTGCTGCCGACCGTCGTCCAGCACGACGAGGTGTCCGCCGACGAGGTGCTGGCGTTCAGCCACGTGGTGCTCTCGCCCGGGCCGGGGCACCCTGCGGACCCGGCCGACTTCGCGGTCGGGGACGAGGTGCTGCGCCGTGCGGCACGACCGGTGCTCGGGGTCTGCCTCGGCATGCAGGGCCTGGTGACGACGTACGGCGGCGAGGTCGGACGGATCGAGCCGGCGCACGGCGAGGTGGCGGCGGTCGAGCACGACGGCCGAGGCGTCTTCGCCGGCCTGCCGTCGCCGCTGACCGCGGTGCGCTACCACTCGCTCGCCGCGCTGGTCGTGCCCGACTGCCTCGAGGTGTCCGCGACCGTCGGTGACGTGGTCATGGGCGTGCGGCACCGCGACCTCCCGTTGGAGGGGGTCCAGTTCCACCCGGAGTCGATCCTCTCGGAGCACGGCGCCCGCCTGGTCGCCAACTTCCTGGGGCCGGCATGAGCTCGCCGGTCGAGGCGTTCCGCTCCGTCGCCGCGGCGCACGAGCGCTGCTTCTGGCTCGACGGCGGCGGCGCGCGGGAGTGGTCCGGCCGCCGCTCGCTCGTCGGCTGGCTCGAGCCCGACGACGTCTCCCTGACGTACGACGCGGCCACCCGCCTCGTGACCCGGCACGCCGGCGGCCGGGCGGAGGTCGTCGGGCACGACGTGTTCGCCGTGCTGGAGGCCGAGCTCGGGTCCGGGTCGTCGTCCGACCAGTGGTTCGGCTACCTCGGCTACGCCTGCCGGCCCGACCTGCCCGCCTCGGTGGGATCGGGCCTGCCGGACGCCGTGTGGATGCGACCGAGCCACGTGCGGCTCTTCGACCACGAGACGTCGGAGGTTTCGAGACAGGCGCCAGAGCGCCTTCCTCAACCACCGACGTCGCCTCCCCCCACCTACGCCGCCGCCTTCGAGCGGGTCCAGGAGCAGCTGCGCGCGGGCAACACCTACGAGGTGAACCTGACCTTCCGGGCGGAGGTGGCGAGCGACCTCGACCCGGTGACGGCGTACCTGCGGCTGCGCGAGCTCAACCCCGCGCCGTACGCCGGGTTCGTGCAGCACGACGTGCCGGGGGCGCGGGCCTGGCTGCTCAGCTCCAGCCCGGAGCGCTACGCGCTGGTCGGCGCCGACCGCAGCCTGGAGACCAAGCCGATCAAGGGCACCACCCCGCGCGGCGACACTCCCGACGAGGACGAGCGGCAGCGCGTCCGGCTCGCGACCGACCCGAAGATGCGGGCCGAGAACCTGATGATCGTCGACCTGCTCCGCAACGACCTCTCCCTGGTCTGCGAGCCGGGCACGGTCGAGGTGCCGACCCTCATGGAGGTCGAGACCTACGAGTCCGTGCACCAGCTGGTCAGCACGGTGCGCGGCCGGCTGCGCCCGGAGGTCACCACCGTGCAGGCGCTGCGCGCGCTCTTCCCCGCCGGATCGATGACCGGTGCGCCCAAGCTGCGCACCATGCAGGTCGTCGAGGACGTCGAGGAGACCCCGCGCGGCCCGTACGCCGGGGCGTTCGGCTGGATCAGCGCCGACGGCCGGGCCGACCTCGGGGTGGTGATCCGCAGCCTGATGACGGCGGGCGACGGCCGCTACCTGCTCGGCACCGGCGGCGGCATCACCGTGCGCTCGGACGTGGGCGAGGAGTGGGCCGAGGCGCAGTGGAAGGCGGACCGGCTGCGGCGCGTGTTCGACACCTCCTCGCCCGGGCGTCATGACGCCGCAACACGACGGGTCTAACCTCGAAGGCATGGAGAACCCGCACGTCATCGTGCTCTTCGGCGCCACGGGAGACCTGTCGCGTCGCAAGCTGCTGCCCGGCATGCTGCGGCTGTGGGAGGCCGGCCTGCTCGACGACTCCCGGATCGTCGGCACCTCGCTCGAGGACATCGACACCGAGACCTTCGTCAAGATCGCCCGTACGTCGTGCGACGAGTTCGGCCACCGCGCGGTGTCGGAGGAGCGATGGGCGCCGTTCGCGGAGCTGCTGCGCTACGTCCCGCAGTCGGCCGGCCCGGAAGCGCTCGCCGCCGCGGTCCGCGAGGCCGAGCAGGAGGTCAGCGAGCCCGGTCGCGAGGTCAACTTCCTGCACTACCTGAGCGTCCCGCCCAAGGCGGCCCTCGACGTGGTCCGCCAGCTCGACGAGGCGCACCTGGTCGAGCGCTCCCGGATCATCATGGAGAAGCCGTTCGGCACCGACCTGAAGTCGGCGAGGAAGCTCAACGCCCGCCTGCACCAGGTCTTCGACGAGAGCCAGATCTTCCGGATCGACCACTTCCTCGGCAAGGAGGCGGCGCAGAACATCCTGGCGTTCCGCTTCGCCAACGGCCTCTTCGAGCCGATCTGGAACCGCAACTTCATCGACCACGTGCAGATCGACGTGCCCGAGACGCTGGGCCTCGAGGACCGCACCAAGTTCTACGAGACCACCGGCGCGTACCGCGACATGGTCGTCACCCACCTGATGCAGGTGCTCGCCTTCATGGCGATGGAGCCGCCGACGTCGCTGGCGCCGGGACCGATCAGCGACGAGAAGCTCAAGGTCTTCCGCTCGATGCGGCCGCTCGAGCCGCACAACGTCGTCCGCGGTCAGTACAGCGGCTACCGGCAGCACCACGACACCGCCGACGACTCCGACACCGAGACCTTCGTCGCGCTCAAGGTCGAGATCGACAACTGGCGCTGGGCCGGGGTGCCGTTCTTCCTGCGCACCGGCAAGAAGCTCGCGGAGGGCGCGCGGATCATCTCGATCGCGTTCAAGGAGCCGCCGCTGACGATGTTCCCGTCCGGGTCGAACGCCGGCACCCAGGGGCCCGACCACCTCACCTTCGACCTGGCCGACCAGTCGAAGATGTCCCTGTCGTTCTACGGCAAGCGCCCCGGGCCGGGCATGAAGCTCGAGAAGCTCTCGATGCAGTTCGCGACCCACGACACCAGCTCGTCGGCCGCGGTGCTCGAGGCGTACGAGCGGCTCATCCACGACGCGATCCGCGGCGACCACACGCTGTTCACGACCGCCGACGGCATCGAGACGCTGTGGGAGAAGTCGACGCCGCTGATCGAGAACCCGCCGCCGGTGCGGGCCTACTCGCCCGGCAGCTGGGGCCCCAACGCGATCCACCAGCTGATCGCGCCGCACGCGTGGCGGCTGCCCTTCGAGCGCTCCTGGCGCGACCCGAACGCGACCGGCGTCTAGTCACACCCGGGTCGCGCGCCGCTCGCCGTCGTCGGAGTACTCGACGCCGCCCATGTCGACGGTGCGCTGCGCGTTGGCCAGGGCCGCGACCGTGACCGTGCCCAGGGCGCCGGCGCGGTCGAACACCGCGGTCGTGCCCGACGCGATGCCGTCCTGCTCGACCCGGTCGGTCGCGAGCAGCCCGATCTCGACGCCGACCGGCGTACGCGCCAGGGTCAGCGCGATGTCGGTGTTGATGTACTCCACCCCGTTCGTGCCCCAGTTGGTCACCATGCTGGCGCCGTCGGCGGCGGACGCGACGGCCTGGAACGGCGAGAGCGGCTCGTCCGGCACGACCGGGATCGCGCTGCTCCAGGATGCCTTCCGGTCGCCGTTCTGGTGCTCTGTGAAGTTCTGCGACCACGGCGACGAGGACCGCAGGAAGGGCACCCGCGGCTCGTCGGTCTCGGGTGCGACGTCGAGCGGCGGCGGCGTCGGCCGCTCGTCGGGCTGCCAGACCTCGCCGGGAGCCGTGGCCGACGGCTTCAGGAACGTCGCCGACGCCCGGGCCACCCGGACCTCGCCCTGGGTCAGGGTCACGTCGACGAGGCAGATCCGGGAGCCCTCCCGGACCACGGTCGTCTCGAACGTGCACGGCTGCATCCGCGCCGCCTTGAAGAGGTCCACCACCCACCGGGCCGGCCGGAGGTCGGTGCGTCCGGTCGCGGCCAGGCACTGCTCGGCCGCCCGGGCCAGCGCCCCGCTCACGGCCACGCCGTGCAGCTGGTCGTCGCTCCACATGCTGCACGCGAGCGGCGTCGGGACGAGGTCGTCCCCGTCGTGGGTGAAGAAGGAGATCTCGTCGGTCACCGGCCCATTCTCGGGATAGTCCCTGACGTTTTCGCCCTCTTCCGGTGTGAGATCGGACCAAATCGTCAGGGACTACCCCTGCGGCGTGGTGGGTGCCTTCGCGGCGAGGGTGGCGAGGAGGGCCTTCGTGCCGGCGACGACCTGGTCCTCGTCGTACGGCGCGACCTGGGCGGCGTTGACGCTCTGCACGAGGCCCTCGGTCTGGACGAAGCCGGTGACCAGGACGCCGCTCTTCTCCGCCCGCACGACCAGGCGCGCCGCGTCGGCGCCGGCGACGTCGATCGGCTCCAGCTGCGCACCGGAGGCCCCCATCGCGTCGAGGGCCGCGTCGAGGCCGCCGTCGAACCACAGGTAGTTCACGTCGTACGCCGGTCCGCCCGTGCGCGCCGGGGTGAACGTGCAGCGCGGGGAGGTCAGCGTGCCGTCCAGCTCCTTCACGCCGGAGCCGACCAGGCGTCCGACCGAGGCCGCGGTGAGGTCGTCGCACGGGCTCCAGGCGACGTTCGCCGCCGCGGACTCCGCCGCGCTCGGTGTGCCGGAGCCGTCGGAGGAGGAGCAGCCCGCGAGGCCGCCGAGCGCGAGCGCGAGGGCGGCCAGGGCGGCGGCCCTCACGCCGGCGTCCAGGTCGGCACCGGAGCGGACGCGCCGGGCAGCCACAGCACGAGGCGGGCGCCGCCGCCCGGGGCGTCGTCCGCGGTGACGGTGCCCGAGTGCCGCTCGGCGACCTGGCGGACGATGGAGAGGCCGAGGCCGGAGCCGGACATGCCGCGCGACTCCTGGGAGCGGTAGAAGCGGTCGAAGACGTGCGGCCGGTCGGCGGGCGCGATGCCGGGTCCCTGGTCGTCGACCGTGAGCGTGCCGTCGGCGAGACGCACGGTGACCGTGCCGTCCTCGGGGCTCCACTTGGCGGCGTTGTCGAGCAGGTTGGTCACCGCGCGCTCCAGGCCGGCGCCCTCGCCGATGACGTACCAGGGAGCCAGCTCCACGTCGAAGGAGAGACCGGGCGCGCGGCGGCGCACCCGCGCGACCACCCGGTCGACGAGCTCGGGCAGGTCGACGGGCTCCACCACGTGGGTGAGCGGCTCGTCGCGCGCCAGCTCGACCAGGTCGCCGATCAGCGTGGTGAGCTCCTCGATCTGGGCGTGCACGTCCTCGAGCAGCTCGGCGCGGGCCGCCGGCGGCAGCCCGACGCCCTCGGCGTCGACCTGGCTGAGCAGGTCGAGGTTGGTGCGCAGCGAGGTGAGGGGCGTCCGCAGCTCGTGACCGGCGTCGGCGACCAGCTGGCGCTGACGGTCGCGGGACGCGGCGAGTGCGAGGAGCATCTGGTTGAACGCCGTGGCCAGGCGGGCCAGCTCGTCGTCGCCCTCCACCGGCAGCGGCCGCAGGTCCTCGGTCCGGGCGATGTGCTCGGCGGCGTCGGTGAGGCGGCGTACGGGGCGCAGGCCGTTGCGGGCCACACCCCAGCCGGCGATGCCGGCGCCGATGACGCCGGCGAGGCCGAAGAGCCCCATCACGACACCGAGCTTGCGGAGCACCGACTCCTGCGAGTCCAGCGACTGCACGATGATCATGGTCCGGCCCTCGCCGCGGTCCATCGCCACCACGCGGAAGCGGCCGCCCTTGCTGCCCGTGATGGTGCGCACCGACTTGCTGGTGGTGCCGTTGGCCACGTCGAGCTCGGGGTCGCCGAGCCGGACCGCCGAGAGGCCGAGGTCGGAGACCCCGCCCAGGACGGCGCTCGACGTGATGCAGACCGCGGCCGAGCTGGAGGCGCCGAGGTAGCCGTCCGGCATCCGCACCCCCGGCTCGCACAAGGCGGTCGAGGCGCTCTGTGCGCGGTGCACGAGGTCGTCGTCGAGGGTGGCCTGCAGCTGCATCCGCACGGTGACGTAGGCGCCGAGGGCCATCAGCGCGACCGTCGCGCCTGCGGCCAAGGTCGTGAGGATGGTGACCCGGGAGGCGAGCGACCTGCGGTAGTGCCAGCGGCCGTCCACGCCCGAGGAGGGGAGAACGGTCACGATTCCTTCAGGACGTAGCCGACACCGCGCACGGTGTGGATCAGCCGGGCCTCGCCCTCGGCCTCGGTCTTGCGGCGCAGGTAGCCGACGTAGACCTCGAGCGAGTTGGCGGTCGTCGGGAAGTCGTAGCCCCAGACCTCCTCGAGGATGAAGGAGCGCTCGAGCACCCGGCGCGGCCGGCGCAGGAACATCTCCAGGAGCGTGAACTCGGTGCGCGTCAGCTCGATCTGCCGCTCGCCGCGCTTCACCTCGCGGGTGGCGATGTCCATCGTGAGGTCGGAGAAGCCGATGGTCTCGTCGAGGTCGTCCTCGCGGGGTACGGCGCGGCGCAGCAGCGCCCGCAGCCGCGCGAGCAGCTCCTGCAGCGCGAACGGCTTCGTCAGGTAGTCGTCGGCCCCGGCGTCCAGGCCCTCGACCCGGTCGCCGACGGCGTCGCGTGCGGTGAGCACCAGGATCGGCAGGTCGTTGCCCGCCTTGCGCAGCGCCTTGGTCGCCTCGAGGCCGTCGAGGCGCGGCATCATCACGTCCATCACGACCACGTCGGGGTCGGTCGCGGCGATGCCGGCGAGCGCCTCGGCCCCGTCGGAGGCGAGCGAGACGTCGTACCCGTTGAACTCGAGCGAGCGCCGCAGCGACTCACGGACGGCCTTGTCGTCGTCGACGACGAGGACGCGGGGCTTGGTGACGGGGGTGCTGCTCACGAGATCACTCTGCCAGCCGTGTCTGAGCCGGCACTGAGAACGGACAGCTCAGACATAGGTGGACGCGGCCTGGGCGGCGCGGGCGGCGTACCCGCCGCCGAAGTGGCAGGCGTGCACCAGCAGCGGGAAGATCTGGTGCAGCGCGGCGCGGTCCTGCCAGCCGTCGGCGAGCGGCGCGACCTCGTCGTAGGCGTCGAGGACGCGCGGCAGGTGGGGCAGCCCGAAGAGCGCGAGCATCGCCAGGTCGACCTCGCGGTGCCCGCCGTACGCCGCCGGGTCGATCAGCCAGACCCGGCCGTCGAGCCCCCACAGCACGTTGCCGTTCCAGAGGTCGCCGTGCAGGCGGGCCGGTGGCTCGTCGGGCACCAGGTCGGGCAGCCGCGCGACGACGGCCTCGATGGTGGCGGCGTCGCGGTCGTCGACGGCGCCGCGGTCGCGGGCGAGCTTGAGGTAGGGCAGCACCCGGCGTACGGCGTAGAACTCGGCCCAGGTCTCGGTCGGCCGGTTGGGCAGCGGCAGCCTGCCGATGTAGCCGTCGCGCTCGAGGCCGAACCGGTCGGCGCCCGCCGCGTGCGTCGCCGCGAGCTCGCGCCCGAACGCGGCGGCGGCGTCGACCGACTGCTTGCCGGGCTCGATCCAGCGGATGATCAGGCACTCGTGGTCGGCGCCGAGGACCTCGGGCACCTGCGCGCCACCCGCGGCGGCGGGCTGCCCCAGCCACCGCAGCCCCTCGGCCTCGTCGGTGAAGAAGTCCTCCGGGGCGTGGGGGAGCGTCTTCATCAGCGCCGTGGTGCCGTCGCTGAGCCGCAGCCGGGTCGAGGTCGCGATGTCGCCACCGGCCACCGGAGCGGTCGCGATCACCGGCGTCCCGAGGAGCTCCTCGGCACGTCGCGCGACCAGCGGCTGGCGGGTCACGACACCCAGGGCCGTTCGTGGAGCAGCGCGTCGACGATCGCGGACGCCGTCCGTTCGACCATCGTGAGCACCTCCTCGAAGCCGTCGTCCCCACCGTAGTACGGGTCGGGTACGTCGCTCCCCCCTTTGGCGGTAGAGCCCGTGGGGTCGAAGTCGCGGAACTTGCGCACCCGGTCGGTCCGACCGCCGACGTCGGCGAGGTTGTCGTCGTCCATGACGAGCACGAGGTCGACCTCCGCGGCGGGGTCGTACTGGCGAGCGCGGTGGCGCGTCGCGTCGTACCCGGCTGCGGTCAGCGCGGCCGCAGCACGGCGATCCATCGGCGCCCCGACGTGCCAGCCGCCGGTGCCCGAGCTCGACACCTCGACCAGGTCGGCGAGCCCGGCGTCGGCCAGCCGCTCCTCGAGGACGACGTGCGCCGTCGGCGAGCGGCAGATGTTGCCCAGGCAGACGAGCTCGATCCGGTACCGGTCCGGGGAGCGCGCGCCGGGCAGCACCCGTCAGTAGTCCTGGACGACGGCCGCCTGCGGCTTGCCGAAGATCAGCTGCACGATCCAGGTCACGATGGTGATGACCAGGGCGCCGCCGATCGTCGTCCAGAACCCGTCGACGGTGAAGTCGACGCCGAACAGGCCGACCAGCCACTCCGCGAAGCTGAGCATCAGCGCGTTGGTCAGTAGCAGGAAGAGACCGAGCGTCACGATGATGAACGGGATCGACAGGAAGTTGATGATCGGGCGCACGAACGAGTTGATGATGCCGACGACCAGCGCCACGAAGAGCAGCGGCCACAGCTTGTCGGACCAGTCCTGCGACGCGGTGTCGGCCGCGGTGCCGAAGTAGATGCCGTCGAAGATCGCGGCCGCCGCGGCGACGGCGATGGCGTTGGTGGCGAGCCACCCGAAGAACCTGAGGAATCCCACGCCCACACCCTAGAGGTTGAGCGCGTCGATGATGGACGTCTCCGCGTCGGCGAGGTGCTTCTCGAGGAAGGTCGAGGCGCCCTCGACGTCGCCGCGCTCGAGCAGCATCACCAGCGCCGTGTGGCTGTCGGCCTGGTCGTGGGCGTTGCGGCGGATCCGGTCGACCTGGGCGAGCGCGAGCTTGAGCTCGACCATCAGGCTCTCGGCCATCGCGACCAGCCTCGGCGAGTCGGTCAGGCCGACCAGGGAGACGTGGAAGGCCAGGTGCCGCTCGTTGAGCTCCTGGTACGACGCCCCGGAGCGCACCGCGCTCGTGTAGCGGACCAGGGAGCTGCGCACGGCGTCGCGCAGCTCCTCCGACGCGCTCGGCCAGCGGCGTACGCCGGCGCCCTCCAGCACCCAGCGGGCGCGGCAGACGTCGCGCACCGAGTCGGCGGCCGGCGCCGAGACGCTCACGCCCCGGTTGGGCTCGCGGGTGGCGAGGCCCTCGGCGACCAGTACCGCGAGCGCCTCGCGGACCGTCGGGCGCGAGACGCCCAGGGACGCCGCGAGTGCCACCTCGCGCAGCGCCGTGCCCGACTCCAGCTCGCCGTCGAAGATCGCCCGGCGCAGCTCGTCGGCGACCCGGTCCACCGTCGAGGCGAGCTCGAGGTGGAGGGAGCTGAAGGGCTCGGGCTCGGCGGTGGACATGGGGACATTGTGCTCTACACTCGCCATGTCAGATTGTCAGACAATCATGCAATCTCGCCACGGGGTCTGCGAAGGGGTGTTCATGGAGCTGTCCTGGGGTCGTGACTACGTCATGGTCGAGCCGACGCACTTCCGCGTCGAGTACGTCATCAACCCGTTCATGGACCCCTCCGACCAGCCCGATCCCGAGCTGGCGATGGCCCAGTGGCGCACCCTGGTCGAGACCATCGAGCGCCTCGGCGGCACCGTCGAGGCGCTCCCGCAGCGCGCGGACGCCCCCGACATGGTCTACGCGATGAACCTCGGCCTGGTGCTCCAGCGCGAGGACCGCGACGGGCACGTGTCGGGGCACGTCGTGATGTCCCACATGCGCTACCCGCAGCGGCGGATGGAGACCGAGTCGGCGCAGCCCTGGTTCGCCGAGCACGGCTTCGCGACGTCGTACGTCGGGCGCGAGGGCGTCGGCGCGCACCTGGAGGCCGGCGACGCGTTCGCGTTCGGCGACGCGCTGGTCGTGGGCTATGGCCCGCGCACCGAGGAGCTCGCCCTCAAGCACCTGGCGACCGACCTCGGCATCCGGGTCCGCGGCCTGCGGATCACCCACCCCGGGATGTACCACCTCGACCTGGCCTTCTGCCCGCTCGACGACCGTCGCGCGCTGGTCTGCCCGGCCGCGCTGGACGAGGCGTCCGCCGCCGCGCTGCTCGCGATGGTGCCCGAGCCGCTGGTGCTCACCGAGGAGGAGGCGCTGACGACGTTCTGCGCCAACTCGATCGTGATCCCCCAGGAATCAGGTGGAGCGACCGTCGTGATGCCCGCCTGCCCCGACCGGGTGCGCACCCAGCTCGAGGAGTGGGGCTTCGAGGTCGTGCTCCTCGACCTCTCCGAGTTCCACAAGGGCGGCGGCTCGATCCGCTGCCTCACCAACCCCGTCGACGTCCGGATCGGCCGGGACCTGCCCGCCGTCCCCGGCGGCGAGGTCGTGCTCCCGCCGGTCCAGGGCTGACAGACCGGCGACACGCCGACGGGTTTCACCGGCTGGCCGCCGAGACCCGCACGGCACGCCGTGAGCGATCGGCGGGTCCTGCGGGTTCTGGTCGACAGGTTCGGGGCGGAGGCGGTCGACCGGGTCCGCGGCGGTCCAGGTCGGCTCGGCGGTCCAGCTCAGCTCGCCGACACGGGCTCCCGGTCGCGCGACCGCGAGAAGCGGCGGTTGGCGGCGTACAGCACCAGGGCGACGGCCCAGGACAGCAGGCTCAGCAGCAGCTGGGAGCGGGTGTCGTCCTTGATCGCCATCTGCACGAGGATCGCGAGGATGCCCGCGATCGCGGCGATGGTGAGCACGGGGTAGGCCCACATCTTCACCACCAGCTCCTCCGCGGGCGTCTGGCGACGCAGCACCAGCTCGCTGATCGCGATGAGCAGGTAGACGAAGAGGATCACGGCGCCCGACGAGTTGAGCAGGAAGAGGAAGACGGTGTCGGGGGAGACGTAGGCGGCGATCACGCACAGGAAGCCGACCACGGTCGACGTCAGGATCGCCGCCGCCGGGACGCCGCGCGAGCTGATCCGGGTCAGGGCCCGCGGCGCCTCGCCGCGGTCCGCGAGCACGAACACCATCCGCGACGCCGTGTAGAGCCCCGAGTTGAGGCACGACAGCACCGCCGTGAGGACGACGGCGTTCATGATGTCGTCGGCGTGCGGGATCCCCATCTGCGTGAACGCGGCGACGTACGGCGAGTCGCCGAGCTCGTTGTCGTCCCACGGGACGATCAGCACGAGCAGGATCATCGAGCCGACGAAGAACGTCGCGACGCGGAGGATCACGGACTGCGTCGCGCGGGCGACGGCCCGCTCGGGGTCGTCGGACTCGGCCGCGGCCACGGTGGCGATCTCGGCGCCGACCATCGAGAAGACGACCACGACGATGCTGGAGAAGATCGCCCCGACGCCCATCGGGAAGAAGCCGCCGTGGCTGGTCATCAGGCTGACGTCGAAGTCCTTGTCGGGCCAGAAGCCGACGACGTACAGGGTGCCGAGGACGAGGAACGCGATGATCGCCAGCACCTTGATGCCGGCGAACCAGTACTCGAACTCGCCGTACGAGCGCACCGAGGTCAGGTTGGTCGCGGTCATCAGCACCATCAGGCCGAGCGAGACCAGCCACAGCGGGAGGTCGATCCAGTAGCGCACGATCTCGGCGCCGGCGACCGCCTCGAAGCCGACGACGATGACCCAGAAGTACCAGTAGAGCCAGGCCGTCGAGAAGCCCGCCCAGCCACCGAGGGCGGTGCGGGCGTACTCCGAGAACGACCCGGTCGTGGGGTTGGCCGTGGCCATCTCCCCGAGCATCCGCATCACCAGGATGATGAGCACGCCCGTGATCGCGTACGACAGGAACGCCGACGGGCCGGTCTGGGTGATCACCGCGCCGGAGCCGACGAACAGCCCGGCGCCGATCACCCCGCCGATCGCGATCATCGTCAGGTGGCGCTGCTTGAGGCCGCGCTGGAGGGTGGGTGCGTCGGGCTCGGTGGTCGTGCTCATCACCGAGCCGTGCCCGGAATCCTCCCGGGCCACACCTCGGGGCGGGGGTCGGGCGGGGTCAGGTCGTCGGTGCCCAGTTGCCGTGGAAGCCGGCGGGCACGCGGCCCGGGAGGTGCACGGCGGCGACGTCCTCGAGGGTCTCGGCATCGAGCAGGACGAGATCGCTGCGACCGGTGCCGGCGTCGAAGACGTAGCCCATCAGGATCCCGTCGTCCTCGGCCGCGTCCGGCGCGGAGGGCACGAAGCAGAACTCGCTGACCTCGCGGCCCGCGCCGAGGCGGCGCTCGGTGGTGGTACCGGAGACGACGTCGTGCTTGAGCACGGTGTCGCCGGTGCGTACGCCGGCGGCCGCCACCCCCGCGGCGTACCCGAAGCGGTGCCGACGGCCCGTGAGCCGCTCGTCGTAGCGCGGGAACTCCTGGCTGTGCTCGTCGAAGCGGTGCTCGCGCACCTTGCCGGCGACGGTGTCGATCGTGAAGCGGGTGAGGTAGGCCGGGCCCTCGTTGGGGCCGGTGAAGTCGGTGGCGAACATCCGGTCGTGGCGCACCACGTCGATGACGACGTCGTCGCCCTCCTCGTAGGCGTTCAGCGTGTGGAAGACGTAGCAGGGGTCGATCTCGAACCAGCGCACGTCGGCGCTGGTGCCCTCGCGCGGCAGCAGGCCGATCCGGGCCGGGTAGTCGGCGTCCCACGAGTACGGGAGTGTTCGTGCGGCGCCGCCGCGCAGGGTCGTGTCGATCTGACGGTCGGTCACCGGTCGGGGCGGCTCGCCCGCGACCATGCCGAGGTCGAAGGTGACCGGGAGGTCGTAGACGACGAGGTAGTGCTCGGTCAACGCGCAGTCGTGGATCATCGGGCTGCCCGTCACCTCGATCTCGGTCTGCTGCCGCACGCGCCCGTCGGTGCCGACGACGGAGTAGTCGACGAGGTTGCCGCGCGCCCAGTTGTAGGAGACCGCGTGCAGCTCGCCGGTCGCCGGGTCCTCGTGGGGGTGCGCCGAGTAGCCGCCGGTCACGGTGCCGAGGTCGCAGGGCCCGACGGTGTCGAGGTCGTGGGTGAGCTCGTACGGCTTGCCGCCGGCCTCGACGATCGCGAGCGTGCGACCGGCGTGCTCGAGCACGTTGGTGTTGGGCGGGAAGTCGTCGCCCTGCGCGCGGACGTAGCGGTTGCGGTACCACCGCGCGTGCCCGTCCTCGAGGCGCACGCCGTGCACCATGCCCTCGCCGAGGAACCAGTGGTAGCCCTCGCCGGGGTCGGTCGCGGGGTTCGGGCCGATCCGCAGGTAGCGGCCGTCGAGGTGGTCGGGGACGGAGCCGGTGACCTCGAGGTCGAAGGCCGTGAGCTCCTCGTGCACAGGTGCGAACGTGTCCTGCAGGTAGCGGTTCATCTCGGCGCCTCCATAACGCTGTTATCCCGAGACCATAACGCCGTTATGGCAGGCTGGCAACGTGTCCACGGAGCCGAGCGAGACCGACGTACGACGTCGCCTGATCGAGGTCGCGGCCGACATCCTGAGCGAGGACGGTCCGGCGGCGCTGAGCGCGCGCCGCCTCGCCCGCGACGCCGGGACGTCGACGATGGCCGTCTACACGCACTTCGGCGGGATGCCGGGCCTGGTCCGGGCGGTCGTGGCCGAGGGGTTCGCGCGGCTCTACGCCCGGGTGGCGGAGGTCGAGCGGACCGACGACCCGCTGGCGGACCTGGTGGCGTCGTCGGTGGCCTACCGGGCGCACGCCCTCGCCGACCCGCACCTCTACCTGGTCATGTTCGGGTCGGCGTCCCTGGGCGAGTACCGCCTGACCCAGGCGGAGCTCGAGGTCGGCCTCGCGGCCTTCGACCAGCTGGTCGCGGTCGTGCAGCGGGTCATGGACGTCGGCGCGATCCGGCCGGGCGACGCGGCGGCCGTGGCCGGCCAGTTCTGGGCGGCCCTGCACGGCTACGTGATGATCGAGCTCAGCGGACTGAGCCACGTGGTCGAGGATCCCGAGGCCCAGATCCTGCAGCCGTTGCTGGCCAACCTGCTGACCGCGCTGGGCCCCTGAGTCAGGGGCAGCCGGCGGGGATCCGGAAGGTCGTGCCGGTGCTGCCCCGGTCCGGCCCGCTCAGCGTGACGACGGCCTTGCGGTAGGTCCGCAGGCCCTTGCCCTCACCGTGCGTGCAGACGACCGGCTTGCTCAGCGTCACGGTCGCTGTACGACGCTTCGGCGGCGAGCAGGAAGCGCAGTCGCTGACGTAGACGCCCTCGGCGACGGTCGTGGCGCTGCCCCAGTCGTCCCAGGCCAGCTTCTTCAGGTAGGGACCGGCATTCGCGGACAGGTAGATCGTCCTCGGCTTCGCGTAGCCGTGCGCGTACATGTTGAAGAGGACGGTCCTCGGGGTGTCCGAGGTCGCCGGAGCCGAGGCGGCGGTCAGGCCCGAGAAGGCGAGAGCGAGCGCGGTCAGGAGCACCGCAACGGTTCGGCGAGAGGTCATGGCCGGAGCGTAGGGCTCGCGCTGACCCTCGCGGGACGGCTTGCGGCAACCTAGTGGGTAGCCTCGGCGACGTGTTTCCGGTCGGCGGCGTGGGGGTGATGCTGCTGCTCGTCGCGGTGTCCGGCCTGCTCTGCGTCCTGCTGGCTCTGGCCCTCCGGCGACGGCTCGGCTGGCTGTCGGCGCTGGCGATCGCCGGGTTCCTGTGGTCGATCGCGATCATCGGGTCGATCACCCTGATCCCGGCCAACGGCGCCCCCGGCGTCGTCTACGCGGAGGGGCGGCTCACCACCTGCTCGTGGGACATCGGTGGGCCGGCGCCGGACGGGTTCTGGATCTTCTCGGGTGGTCAGCGACTGCTGAACACGGTCGTCTTCGTCCCGGCCGGCGTGCTGCTCGTGCTCGCCTGCGCCCGCTGGCGGATCGCCTGGGTCCTGGTGCCGCTGGGCCTCGTCGGCCTGGCGGGCTACTCCATCGGCATCGAGGCCACCCAGCTCGCGTTGGCCCGCATCGACCGTGCCTGCGACGTCACCGACGTCATCGACAACGTCACCGGCGCCGTGCTCGGCGTCGCCCTCGGCATCGTGCTCGCACTCCTGCTGCGCCCCTGGCGTCACCGCCGACGGGCCTGACTATGGTGCTCGGATGAGCACTCCGCAGCCGCGCGCGACCGTGGCGGAGATCCCGCCGTACGTCGCAGGCAAGCCGCCGACGGTCCGACCCGGGATGACGTCGTACAAGCTGTCCTCCAACGAGAACCCCTACCCGCCGCTGCCCGGCGTCGTCGAGGCCGTGCAGGCGGGGGTCGCGGCGATGAACCGCTATCCCGACATGGGGAGCGCCGGGCTGAACGCCGCGCTCGCCGAGACCTTCGACGTGCCGGCCGAGCACCTGTCGGTCGCCACCGGGTCGGTGGGGCTGATCTACCAGCTGGTGCAGGCGTTCTGCGATCCCGGCGACGAGGTCGTCTTCGCGTGGCGCTCCTTCGAGGCCTACCCGATCGCGATCACCGCGGCAGCCGCGACGTCGGTGCAGGTGCCGGTGCTCGCCGACGGTCGGCACGACCTCGACGCGATGGCGGCCGCGATCACCGACCGCACCAAGGTCGTGCTGGTCTGCACGCCCAACAACCCGACCGGCCCGGCCGTCACCCAGGCCGAGCTCGACGCCTTCCTCGCCCGGGTGCCGTCGCACGTCCTGGTCGTCGTCGACGAGGCCTACCTCGAGTTCGTCCGGATGGACGACGCCGTCGACGGCATCGCGACCTACCGCCGCCACGACAACGTCGTGCTCACCCGCACCTTCTCCAAGGCGTACGGGCTCGCCGGCTTCCGGGTCGGGTACGCCGTCGCGCCCGCGCCGATCGCGGCGGCGCTGCGCGCGGTGTCGCTGCCGTTCGGCGTCTCGACGATCGCCCAGGCGGCGGCGGTGGCGTCCCTCGAGCGGCGTGCCGAGCTGCTCGAGCGGGTCGACGCCCTGGTGGCCGAGCGGGACCGGGTCGTGGCCGGGCTGCGCGAGGTCGGCTGGGACGTGCCCGAGCCGCAGGGCAACTTCGTGTGGTTCGAGCTCGGTGAGCGCACAGGCGACTTCGCGGCCGCCGCCGACGAGGCCGGCATCACCGTGCGGCCGTTCGCCGGCGAGGGCTGCCGGGTGTCGATCGGGGAGCCCGAGGCCAACGACCGGCTGGTGTCCGTCGCTGCCGGCTTCACCCGCTGACGGCAGCGGGCTCGAGCGCTCGTGACGGGCGCCGGTCGAGCTCGCGCCAGTGCGGGTCGACCGCCGGCAGCATCGTGACGACGAAGTAGGCGACGCCGACCGCCAGGAGGGCGGGCGTGAGCCCGACGCCGGAGACGAGCAGGCCGCCGAGCACGCCGCCGAAGGGGATCAGCGCGAAGCACATCGCGGTGGTCAGCGCGGAGACCCGGCCGGTGAGGTCGGTGGGGATCCGCTCGAAGATCACCGCCCCGAGGATCGGGTTGATGAAGCCGGCCGCGAAGCCGGCGACGGCACAGGTGCCGACCACGAGCCACACGGGTGAGTCGAGCGCCATCACCACGAAGCGGGGTGCGCCCGCGAGGAGGAACGCCACGAGGTACGTCGTACGCCGGGGCATCCGGGCGCCCCAGGCGGACGCGCAGAGCGCACCGACCGCGGCACTGCCGCCGAAGAACGCGAAGAGGAGGGCGACGCCGCTGGCGCTGCCCACGACCTCCTTGGACCACACCGGCACCAGGACGGTGATGTAGGCGGCGTCGAGGAGGTTGGTCAGCGCGACCATCACGGTGATGCCGAGCAGCACCCGGTCGCCCCGGAGGAAGTCCCAGCCCGCGCGGAGCCGGGCGCCGTACGACGCCGGGTCGTCCTCCTCGTCGCTCCCGACCTTGCG
Organism: Nocardioides sp. Root1257; assembly: GCF_001425175.1. GTDB lineage: Bacteria > Actinomycetota > Actinomycetes > Propionibacteriales > Nocardioidaceae > Nocardioides. The sequence continues at coordinate 736,196 of NZ_LMDV01000009.1, forward strand.
GAGCGTGCGTGTCGTGGCGGCCAGGACCGCGGCCGACGCGCCGAAGGACAGGGCGTCGACGAGCAGCGCATCGGCGGCCCCGATCGCCGCGACCAGCCCGGCGGCCCCGGCCGCACCGAGGAGGCCGGCGGTGCGCTCGACGGTCGAGTGCAGGCCGGTCGCCCGCTCCATCGGCACGTCGGCGGCGGCCACGACCGCCGGGGTCAGGGCGGCCTTGGCGGCGTCGCCCGGCCCGCGGAGCGCGCCCGCGAGGGCGACCAGCACGAGCAGCACGGGGAAGGTCAGCATCCCGGCCTCGTGCAGGAGCGGGATCGCGCCGACCGCGGCCACGGAGGCCACGTCGCACGCGATGCTCACCCGGCGCGCGCCGACCCGGTCGATCACCGGACCGCTGAGCACCTTGAGCACGACCAGGGGCAGCATCTCGGCGAGCGCCACGAGACCGGTCCTCGTCGGGCTGCCCGTCGTGGTCAGCACGAACCACGGCAGCGCGATCATCGACACCCGGGTGCCGGTGAGCGAGATCGCCTCGGCGGTCAGCCAGCCGTAGAGCGGGCGGCGCGAGCTCACTGCTCCGCCTCGCCCGCGCCGACCTTGCCCGGATAGGGGAACGCGTTCAGCTGGAGCACGTACGGCGCGGCCTCGTCGTCGTCCTCCTCGTCGATCTCCTTCATCGCCTCGACGAGCTGCGCGATGACGGCGCGGGCCTTGCGCGGGGTCAGCCGCACCACCCAGTCGCTGTACGTCGTCGCATCCCGCCACTCCTCCGGCAGCAGCGGCAGCTCCTCCACGGAACGCTGCAGCCGCTCGGTGGTGACCACGACGACGGACTGCAGGTAGGCGTCCAGGGTGTCGCGCGCCTCGGGCTCGGCCGGCCCGGCGGTGTCCGTCGTGGTGCTCTGGTGGGCGGCCTTCCACCAGCGGTCGCGGGCGTTGCCGCGCTCGGCGTCCTCGACCACGAAGCCGTGCTGGGCGAGCTGGCGCAGGTGGTAGGACGTCGCGCCGGTGTTGAGCCCGAGGCGGGCGGCGAGGGTGGTCGCCGTCGCCGGCCCGTCGATGCGCAGCATGCCGAGCATCCGCACCCGTACGGGGTGGGTGAGCGCCTTCATCTGCTGGGGCGACGGGGTGATCGAGGTCAGGTCCACCTGGTCACCGTACGACTGCAAACATCACTTTGCAAACAGTTCTTTGCAATGCGTGGACCCGGGCGGATGAGGAGGACAGCCGGCCGGTACGGTCGCCCGCGTGCTCGTCCCGTCCGTCGCCCTCGCCGCGGTGCTCTTCTCGCCCGCGGTGGCCCCGCCGCCCAGCCCCGCCGAGACGGCGCTGGACCGGATGACGCTGACCCAGCAGGTGGGCCAGCTCTTCATGGTCGGGACGCCCGCCGACGAGGTCGACACCCGGACCCGGGCGCAGATCGGCCGCTTCCACGTGGGCAACGTGATGCTGACCGGCCGCAGCCACCACGGGGTGCGTCCGCCGGCCCGGGTCGCGCGCACGATGCAGGCCCAGGTGTCGAGGCGATCGACCTCCGGCGCCCGCCTCTTCGTGGCGACCGACCAGGAGGGCGGCCTGGTCCGGGTGCTCCAGGGCCCCGGCTTCTCGCCGATCCCGACCGCCCTCGAGCAGGGGCGCTGGCGGCCGAGCCGCCTGCGCGCGGCCGCCCGGCGGTGGGCGGGCGAGCTGCGCCGCGCGGGCGTCAACCTCGACCTGGCGCCGGTGCTCGACACCGTGCCCGGCCCTCGGGCCGCACGCCGCAACCCGCCGATCGGCGTCTTCGACCGCGAGTACGGCTACACGCCCCGGGCCGTCACCCGGCACGGGCTGGCGTTCGTGCGCGGCTTCGCCGACGGCCGGGTCGCGACCGCGGTCAAGCACTTCCCCGGGCTCGGGCGGGTGCGCGCCAACACCGACACCAGCAGCCACGTGACCGACTCGGTCACCCGTCGCCGCGACCCCTACCTCGCGCCCTTCCGGGCGGCGGTCGAGGCGGGCGCGCCGTTCGTGATGATGTCGACGGCCGTCTACACCCGCCTGGACCCGCGCCGGCCCGCGGCCTTCTCGCCGTACGTCGTCGGCACGATGCTGCGCCGCGACCTGGGCTTCGACGGGGTGGTGATCTCCGACGACCTCGGCGGGGCGCGCCAGGTGGCCGGCGTCTCGCAGGGGCAGCGGGCGGTGCGGTTCGTCGCGGCCGGCGGCGACGTCGTGCTCACCGTCCACCCGGGCACCCTGCCGGCGATGTACCGCGCGGTGCTCCAGCGGGCACGCTCCGACCAGGCCTTCCGTGCGCAGGTGCACGCCTCGGCCCTCCGGGTCCTCACCGCGAAGCAGCGCCAGGGTCTCCTCTGACCGCCACCCGCCGGACGGGTTACCTCCCTGCAACGCATCACGGGCAGGGTGGGGGCCATGTCGGTCAAGGTCGCACTCGAGCATCGGACCACCTACACCTTCGCGGAGCCCGTGAACGTGGCCCCGCACGTGGTCCGGCTGCGGCCCGCGCCGCACGCGCGGACCCCCATCGAGGCCTACTCCCTGACCGTCAGCCCCAAGAACCACTTCCTCAACTGGCAGCAGGACCCGTTCGGCAACTGGCTGGCCAGGCTCGTCTTCCCGGAGAAGGTGACCGAGCTCGACATCACCGTCGGGCTGGTCGCCGACCTGATGGTGATCAACCCGCTGGACTTCTTCGTGGAGGAGTACGCCGAGCAGTTCCCGTTCGCCTACGAGCCCAGCCTCGCGGCGGACCTGGCGCCGTACCTGCGCCCCGTCGACGACAGCGAGGCCGCCGCCACGTGGCGCGAGGCGCTGCCGCCGCTGCCGGAGGACGGCGTGCCGATCGTGCAGTTCCTGGCCGGCCTCAACGCGGCCGTGCACCGCGACGTCGCCTACTCCGTGCGGATGGAGACCGGGGTGCAGACCCCCGACGAGACGCTGCGCATCGGGATCGGGTCGTGCCGCGACAGCGCCTGGCTGCTGGTCAGCCTGCTGCGCCAGCACGGCCTGGCCGCCCGGTTCGTCTCCGGCTACCTGGTCCAGCTCGCCGCCGACCCTGACAGCATGGTCGGCCTGGACGGGCCGACCGGGACGGCGCAGGACTTCACCGACCTGCACGCCTGGGCCGAGGTCTTCGTCCCCGGCGCCGGGTGGATCGGCCTCGACCCGACGTCCGCGCTCTTCGCCGGCGAGGGGCACATCCCGCTCTCGGCGACCCCGCACCCCAGCGCCGCTGCCCCGATCGAGGGCGCCACCGACCCGGTCGAGGTGAGCTTCTCCTTCCACAACGAGGTGCGCCGCGTCCACGAGGACCCGCGCGTGACCCGGCCCTACACCGACGCCCAGTGGGCGCGCATCGACGCGCTCGGCGAGGCGGTCGACGAGCGCCTGGTCGCCGGCGACGTCCGCCTGACGATGGGCGGCGAGCCGACCTTCGTCTCGCGCGACGACGCCACCACGCCGCAGTGGAGCACCGACGCCGACGGCCCCGAGAAGCGGACGCTCGCGAACGACCTGGCCGACCGGCTCCGCCAGGTGTACGCCACCGGCGGGGTCGTGCACCGCGGCCAGGGCAAGTGGTACCCCGGCGAGCCGCTGCCGCGCTGGAACATCGCGCTCCAGTGGCGCACCGACGGCGTCCCGCTCTGGGAGGGCCCGGACCTCTTCGCGGATCCGTGGGGGGACTCGGCAGGCTCGACCAGCGGAGAGCGGGACGCGGAGCAGGACGCCGAGGCGCTGGCCCGCCGGGTGACCGAGAGCCTCGGGCTGCCGCCGGAGCAGCTGCGCGCGGCGTACGACGACCCGCTGGCCGCGCTGGTGACCGAGGTCCGCAAGCCCGTGGGCGACCCGGCCGACGAGGGTTTCGAGACAGGACTTCGTCCTTCCTCAACCACCGAGATCGTCACGGCGATGGACGCCGACGTCACGGAGGTGCGCGGCTGGGTGCTCCCCATCGCCACCGGCGAGGACGACTGGACGAGCCCCGCCTGGCGCTTCCGTCGCGGCCGGCTGGTCCTCACCCCGGGCACCTCGCCGGTGGGCCTGCGGCTCCCGCTCGACGCGATCTCGTGGACCGATCCGGAGGCGCCCGACCAGCCGTCGTACCTCGAGGCCGGCCCGCCGCTGCGCCCCGTCGTACGAGCGGTCCGGCTCAGCGACCCCGAGGGGGCGCCGACCACGGCGCTCACCTTCGAGGCACGCGACGGGCACGTGCACGTCTTCCTGCCGCCGACCGAGCGGCTCGAGGACTACACCGACCTGCTGCGGCTGGTCGAGGTCGCCACCCGGCGGATCGGCTGCCCGGTGGTCCTCGAGGGCTACGGTCCGCCGCCGGACCCGCGCCTCACCCAGCTCGTCGTCACGCCCGACCCCGGCGTCATCGAGGTCAACGTCCAGCCCACCGGGAGCTGGGCCGAGCAGCGCGACCTCACGACGACGCTGTACGACGCGGCGCGGCACTGCGCCCTCACGACCGAGAAGTTCGACCTCGACGGGCTGCACACCGGCACCGGCGGCGGCAACCACATCACCCTCGGCGGCACCCAGCCGGTCGACTCCCCGCTGCTGCGCCGGCCCGACCTGCTCGTCAGCCTGATCACCTACTGGCAGCGGCACCCGTCGCTGTCCTACCTCTTCTCCGGCCGCTTCATCGGCCCGACCAGCCAGGCGCCGCGCTTCGACGAGGGCCGGCCCGAGGCCGTCTACGAGATGGAGATCGCGGCGGCCGAGATCGCCCGGCTGGTGGCCGAGCAGGCCGAGGAGGGGGGCGAGCCGCGACCGTGGCTCGTCGACCGGGCGCTGCGGCACCTGCTGACCGACCTGACCGGCAACACCCACCGCGCGGAGTTCTGCGTCGACAAGATGTACAGCCCCGACTCCTCCCGCGGCCGGCTCGGGCTGCTGGAGCTGCGCGGCTTCGAGATGCCGCCGCACCCGCAGATGGCGCTGGTCCAGGCCCTGCTGGTGCGCAGCCTGGTCGCGATGTTCTGGGAGCGGCCGCTCACGGGGCAGCTGGTGCGCTGGGGCACCCGGCTGCACGAGGACTTCCTGCTGCCCGAGGGCGCCACCAGCGACATCGCCGAGGTCGCCGCCGACCTGCGAGCCTTCGGCATCCCGTTCGAGGACGCGTGGCTCGACCCGTTCACGGAGTTCCGCTTCCCACGGATCGGACTGGCGACCCTCGGCGACGACATCACCCTGGAGCTCCGCTCGGCCATCGAGCCCTGGCACGTGCTGGGCGAGGAGGCGACCGCCGGCGGCACCGCGCGCTACGTCGACTCCTCGGTCGAGCGCCTCCAGGTGCTGGTCCGTGGGATCGACCCCTCCCGGCACCTCGTCACGTGTCAGGGTGTCCCGGTGCCCCTGACCGCGACCAGCGACGGCGCCCTCTACGCCGGCGTGCGCTACCGCGCCTGGCAGCCGTGGTCGGCCCTGCACCCGTCGATCCCGGTGCACGCACCGCTGCGCTTCGACGTCGTCGACGTCGTGGCCGAGACCTCGCTGGGCGGCGCGACGTACCACGTGGTCCACCCGGGGGGTCGCTCCTACGACCACCCACCGGTCAACGCCCAGGAGGCCGAGGCCCGTCGCCTCGGCCGGTTCGAGCCGCGTGGTCACACCTCCGGCCGGATCGACGTCGCAGCGGCGCTCGACGCCGGTCGCCGGGCCGCGACCGAGGACTACCCGCGGACCCTCGACCTGAGGCGGGTGCCTCCCGGATGAGGGTGCCGCGATGACCGTGCTGCGCGACTACGCGGCGACGGTCACCCAGCCGACGCTCGGCGGCGCCGCCCGCTACGACGAGGTGGTCGCCCCCGACGGCTCGCTGCGCCCCGCGTGGAAGGGGCTGGCCGAGGTCGCGGTCGGGATCACCGAGGCCGACCTGCGTCGCGTGCAGGCCGAGATCGGCCGCTTCCTCTCCGACGACGGCGTGACCTACGCGCGGCCCGGCCGCGGGCACGGGCGCTGGCGGCTGGACCCGGTGCCGCTGGTGATCGACGCCGCCGCCTGGGCTCCCGTCGAGGTCGGGCTCGCGCAGCGGGCCGAGCTGCTGAACGCGATCCTCGTCGACCTGTACGGCGACCAGCGGCTGCTCTCCGAGGGCATCGTGCCGGCGGCGGTGGTCTTCGGCCACGGCGGCTACACCCGGGTCGTGGCCCGCCCCGAGGCGATCGACCCGCGACCCCTGGTCCTGGCCGCGACCGACCTCGGTCGCGACGCCGACGGTGCCTGGAGGGTGCTCGGCGACCGGGCCCAGGCGCCCTCGGGCATCGGCTACGCGATGGAGAACCGCCGCGTCATCTCCCGGGTGATGCCCGAGCTCTACCGCGAGGCCGGCCTGCACCGGATGGAACCCTACTTCTGGGCGCTGCGCTCCGCGCTGATCCAGTCGGCGCAGGGTGACCTGGCCGACCCGCGGGTCGTGGTGCTCTCGCCCGGCACCCACTCGGAGACGGCCTACGACCAGGCGTTCGTGGCCTCCGCGCTCGGCTTCCCCCTCGTCGAGGGCAGTGACCTGGTCGTCCGCGACGGGTGGGTCTACCTCCGGGCACCGGGCCGGCTCGAGCGGGTCGACGTGATCCTGCGCCGGGTCGACGCCGCCTGGAGCGACCCGCTGGAGCTGCGCGGCGACTCCCAGCTCGGCGTCGCCGGCCTGGTCGAGGCCGTACGCCGCGGCCGCGTGCGGGTCGTCAACGGGCTCGGGGCAGGCGTGCTCGAGAACCCCGGGCTGCTGCCGTTCCTCCCGGCCGCCTGCGAGGCGCTCCTCGGCGAGCCGTTGCGGCTCGACTCGGTGCCGACCTGGTGGTGCGGCGATCCCGACTCCCTCGACCACGTGCTCGACCGGCTCGACGCCCTCACCGTGACCGAGATCGACGGCCGCCCAGAGACCCTCGCCGACCTCTCGACGGACGACCTCCGCGCGCGGGTGCTCGCGGCGCCGTACCGCTTCGTCGGCCAGGAGCGGCTGCCGCTCTCGCAGTCGCCGACCTGGTCGCGCGGCGGCACCCGGGCCGTGCCGGTCACGCTGCGCACCTTCACGCTCCGCTACGGCTCCGCCTACCGACCGCTCGTCGGAGGCATGGCGAGCGGCTGGCTCGATGCCACCACCCCGACCAGCAAGGACGTCTGGGTGATCAAGGCCAGCGCCGGCGACGCCGACCAGGGGCTGACCGGCGTGCTGCCGATGACGGCGAGCCGCTCGGTGCCGATGACGGTGCCGCGCGTGCTGGAGGACATGTTCTGGTTCGGCCGGTACGCCGAGCGCGTCGAGGACCTGCTGCGGCTGGTGCTCGCCGCGCACACCCTCGCCGAGGACTTCCGCACCCGGCCGCGCTCCACCGGCGGCGCGAGCCTGGCGGTGCTGATGGCGGCCGTGCACCGGATGGCCGGACCGCCGCCGGCCGGCCTCGAGGACGGTGCCGGCGCCTACGACGCCGACTTCCGCTCGCTGCTGCTCGACGGCGGCCGCGCCGGTGGCGTCGCCTACGGCCTCGACGGCCTGCGCGACGCCCTGCGCGGGGTGCGCGACCAGCTCTCGCCGGACACCTGGCGCGCGTTCGGCGCCACCGACCGTGCGGTCGAGGCCCTCGAGGGCAGCCGGCACAGCCACCAGGTCGCCGAGAGCGCAGGCCGGATGCTGAGCGGGATCCTCTCGCTCCAGGGCGTCACCGCGAGCATGATCCGGGACCCCGGGTGGCACGCGATCGGCCTCGGTCGCGCGCTCGAGCGCGCCCTCCAGGTCTGCCACCTGCTGGCGGCCACCACGACCGAGCGGCGCGGCATCGACGTCGACCGCGAGGTGCTGAACGCGCTGCTGGTCTCGACCGAGAGCGCGGTCACCCACCGCCGCCGCTACCGCGGCTACGTGCGGCCCGCCGGCGTGCTCGAGCTGCTGCTCATGGACGCCGAGAACCCCCGCTCCATCGCCTTCTCCCTCGCGGCCGCACGCGAGCACCTCGTCGCGCTGCCCGCGTCGACGGGCTCGTCACGTCCCGAGCGGCTGCTGTCGGACCTGCTCGACGAGCTCGCCGCCGTCGACGTGGCCGAGCTGGTCACGATCGGCGGCGTCGAGCGGCCCCACCTGGTCCGCTTCCTCGACGTCTTCCAGGTGTCGCTGGAGAGGGTGGCCGACGCCGTCGCCGAGGTGCACTTCGCCAGCGGACCGCCGCCGCGGCCGCTCGGCTCGCTCGGGCTCTCGCTGGTCTCGGAGGCCGGGTCATGAGGGCTGAGTCATGAGGTACGTGATCGACCACGCCACGACCTACGGCTACGACGACGACGTCACCGACAGCCTCGGCGTCGCCCACCTCGTGCCGCGCGCGCTGGCGTCGCAGACCGTCGCCTCGGCCGACGTCGAGGTCACGCCGGCGCCGGTGGACCTGTCCCACGACATCGACTGCTACGGCAACACCGCGACGTACTTCCAGGTGACACAGCCCCACCGCGAGCTGGTGGTCCGGGGTCGCAGCGACGTCGAGGTCACCGTCCCGGCGTACGACGAGACGGCACTGGCGACGCCCTGGGAGCAGGCCCGGCCGCTGGTCGACCCGTCCCTGCCCGGTGGCTGGCGGGCCACCGACTTCGCACTGCCCTCGGCGGCGGTCGAGCACACCCCCGAGGCGCGGGCGTACGGCGCGGAGTCGCTGCGGCCCGGCCGCCCGATCGGTGCGGCCGTCACCGACCTGATGCACCGCATCCACGCCGACTTCGAGTACGACGCGACGGCAACCACCGTGACGTCGACGGTGGCCGAGACCCTGCGCGAGCGGGCCGGGGTCTGCCAGGACTTCGCGCACCTGACGATCGCCTGCCTGCGCACCCACGGGCTCGCCGCCCGCTACGTGAGCGGCTACCTGGCCACCGAGCCACCTCCGGGCAAGGAGCGGATCGTCGGCGCCGACGCCTCGCACGCGTGGGTCGCGGTGTGGCTCCCCGGGCGCGACGGCGGGGTGGACGAGTGGCTCGCGATCGACCCGACCAACGACCAGTGGGTGGGCGACCGCTACGTGACCGTCGCCTGGGGTCGCGACTACGGGGACGTGCCGCCGGTGAAGGGCGTCATCTTCACGGAGGCGACGACATCCACGCTCGATGTCTCGGTGGACGTCGAGCCGGTCTGAGCCAGGTCCCTCTAGAGCTTGGTCATCTTCCGGTACGGGCTCGCGACCCGCACCGTCTGGTCCCGGAAGTCGACCGTGACGGCGTCCGACTCCAGGCTGACCACCCGGCCGACGCCGTACGAGTCGTGCGAGACCAGGTCGCCCGCCTCGAAGTTCTCGATCGGGAGTTCGACCTTGGGCTTGAAGGGGCTGCTGGCGAGGTGTCGGCCTCGGGGCCCGGATGAAGTGCTCACTGTCCTCTGAGTATGCGCCTCCGAAGCGACCGGCGGGTAACCGGCCCACCGGAATGGCGTGGGAGTGCGTGCGACTGGGAACCTCACCCCCGTGAAGTCCTACCGATGCCGCGTCTGCGACAACCCCCTCTACTTCGAGAACTCCGTCTGCGTGTCGTGCGGGACGGCCCTCGGGTTCTCGCGCGACGAGCGGTCGATCGTGCCGGTCGACGAGACCGGGAGGTACGTCGACGCGTCCGGCGCGATCTGGTGGGTCTGCGCCAACCTGAACCTCTCCGGCTGCACCTGGCTGGCACCCGTCCACGGCGGCACCTGCTTCGCCTGCGACCTGACCCGCACCCGGCCGGCCGACGACGACCTCGAGGGGCTCGAGCAGTTCCGGCTCGCGGAGCAGGCCAAGCGGCACCTCGTCGTGGAGCTCGACACCCTCGGCTTCCCGGTGGTGGGCAAGGCGACCGACCCCGAGAACGGGCTGGCCTTCGACCTGCTCAGCACCACCGAGCGCTCGAGCGAGGACAACGTGGTGATCGGCCACGAGGACGGCCTGATCACCATCGACCTGGCCGAGAGCGACGCCGCCTACCGGGAGAAGGTCCGCGCCCAGCTGGCCGAGCCCTACCGCACCATGCTCGGACACTTCCGCCACGAGGTCGGTCACTACTACGAGTGGCAGCTGGTGCGCGGCGAGGAACGCATGGCGCGCTGTCGCGAGCTCTTCGGCGACGAGTCGAAGGACTACCAGGCCGAGATCGACCGGCACTACTCCGAGGGACCGCCGGTCGGGTGGGAGGACGAGTACATCTCGACCTACGCCACCATGCACCCGTTCGAGGACTTCGCCGAGACCTGGGCGCACTACCTGCACATCTGCGACACCATCGAGACCGCCGGCGAGTTCGGGCTGGCGACGGTCGCGCCCGTCACCGCCTTCAGCAGCTTCCGCGACGTCGTCGTCGGCGTGTGGGTGCCGCTGTCGGTCGCGCTCAACATGATCAACCGCAGCATGGGCAAGGACGACCTCTACCCGTTCGTCATCCCGCCGGCGGTCGTCGACAAGCTCGCCTTCGTGGCGTCGCTCGCCCCGTCCGAGGACGGCACCTCCGGCCAGCTGTCCGGTACCTGAGGGCGAGGCCGGCGGGCGTCCGGCCGACCAGGCTGGACGCCATGAGCACCCACCACGCCCCGTCGCCCGTCCTGTCGCCCGCCCGGCCCGCCGCGCCGTCGTACGTCGGTCCGTCGACGCCCGTCGTGCTCGCGGTCGCCGTCGCCGTCGGTCTGGCGCTCGGGGTCGTCGACCTCTGGTGGTCCACCTCGCACCCGTCGGCGTGGTCCTCGGTCGCGAACTCGTGCGCGGGCTGGGCCGCCTGCGCCTTCGCCCTGGGTGCGGTGCTCCGGGTCGACACCCTGCGCGCGGCGGTGGCAGCGGTCGTGATGCTGGCGGTCGCGGTGGAGGCGTACTACGCGGCCGAGGTGGTCCTGTGGGGCAGCGACCGCTGGATCCTGACCTCGCCGGTCGCCACGGAGTGGCTGGTCCTCGCGGGCATCTCCGGGGCGATCTACGGCGCGGCCGGCGCCTGGGCCGCCGGTGGCTCGTGGGTCCGCGCGGTGGTCGGCCTGGCGGTCGGCGTCTCGCTGCTGCTCGGCGACGCCTGGCAGCTCGTCGGGCGCGACGGGGTCGGCGGCGGGGTCGGCGGCGAGCCGCGGGTGCTGGTCCTGCTGGCGCTGGTGATGCTCGCCGCGTCGCTGCGCCGGCCGTGGGTCACGATCCCGGCGCTGGTCCTCAGTCTGCCGCTCAGCCTCGTGGTCGCCGCCGCGTTCGTGTCCACGGGCGTCTCCATCTGACGAGGAGTCGTTGAGCGTTCACCTAGGCTGGGCGGCATGAGCGACTCGGGCGACACCGCGGCGTACGTCTCCTCCGGCGAGTTCAAGCGCGACTCGACGTACATCCCGGACCGCATCACGCGGGAGGGTCGGACGCCCGAGCACGGCCCGGTCGACGGCGACCTGTGGCCGGTGGAGCCCGGCCGCTACCGGCTCGTCGCCGCCAAGGCGTGCCCGTGGGCGACCCGCGCGATCATCGTGCGCCAGCTGCTCGGCCTCGAGGACGTCATCTCCCTCGGCACGCCCGGCCCGACCCACGACGAGCGCAGCTGGACCTTCGACCTCGACCCCGGCGGCGTCGACCCGGTGCTCGGCATCGAGCGGATCCAGCAGGCCTACCTCGCCCGCTTCCCCGACTACTCGCGCGGCATCACGGTCCCGGCGATCGTGGACGTGCCGAGCGGCCAGGTCGTCACCAACGACTTCCCGTGGATCACCCACGACTTCTTCTTCGAGTGGCGCGAGCACCACCGCGCGGACGCACCCGACCTGTGGCCGGCCGACCTCTGCGACGAGATGGAGGAGGTCATGCAGCGCGTCTACACCGAGGTCAACAACGGCGTGTACCGCGCCGGCTTCGCCGGGTCGCAGGAGGCGTACGACGCGGCGTACGACCGGCTCTGGGTCGCCCTCGACTGGCTCGAGGAGCGCCTCTCGACCCGGCGCTACCTGATGGGCGACGCGATCACCGAGGCGGACGTGCGGCTGTGGACCACGCTCGCGCGGTTCGACGCCGTCTACCACGGACATTTCAAGTGCAACCGGCAGAAGCTCACCGAGATGCCGAACCTGTGGGGCTACGCGCGCGAGCTCTACGCGCTGCCGGCCTTCGGTGGCAACACCGACTTCGACCAGATCAAGACGCACTACTACGTCGTGCACAAGGACCTGAACCCCACGCAGGTCGTGCCGCAGGGCCCCGATCCCGCGGTCTGGCTGCAGCCCCACGGTCGGGGCTGAGCCTCTCTAGGCTGGCCGCATGGGACACGGGCACGACCACGGGCACGCGGCCGGACGCGCGGAGGACCGCGCCCGCCTGCGCTGGGTGCTCGGCGTCACCGTGGTCGTCCTGGTCTTCGAGGTCGTCGGCGCCTTCGTCACCGGATCGCTCGCGCTGCTCGCCGACGCCGGGCACATGGCCACCGACGCGGCCGCCGTGGTGCTCGCGCTCGGGGCGTCGTACGTCGCCTCCCGGCCGGGCGGACCGCGCTCCACCTTCGGCCTGCACCGCGCCGAGATCCTCGCCGCGCTGGTCAACGCCGTGGTGCTGCTCGCGGTCTGCGGCTACCTCGCGTACGCCGGGATCACCCGCCTCGCCGACCCGACCTCGGTCGACGCCGGCCCGATGATCGCCTTCGCCGCGGTCGGCCTGGTCGCCAACGCCGTCTCGCTGGCCATCCTCAACCGCTCCGACACCGGCTCTCTCAACCTCCGCGGCGCGGCCAACGAGGTGCTCGCCGACCTGGTCGGCTCGATCCTCGCCGTGCTCGCGGGCGTCGTCATCCTGCTGTGGGGCTGGGAGCGCGCCGACTCGATCGCCTCGCTGGTGATCGCGGTGCTGATCCTGCCGCGCTCCCTCGTGCTGCTGCGCGAGTCGGCGTCGGTGCTGCTCGAGATCGCCCCGGCCGGCATGGACCTGGAGGACGTCCGCCGCCACCTGATGGAGATGCCCGGCGTCGTCGATGTCCACGACCTGCACGCCTGGACCATCACCAGCGGCATGCCCAGCCTCTCCGCGCACGTCACCGTGACGCAGGAGGCCCTCGACGCCGACGGTGTGGGCGGCATCCTGGACCGGCTCGCCGGCTGCACGGCCGAGCACTTCGACGTACGCCACTCGACGTTCCAGGTCGAGCCGGTGACCCACCAGGACCACGAGGACCTGGGCGAGCTGCACTGAGCCGTGAGGGGTAGTCCCTGACGGAATGGTCCTCGATCGGGTCCCCGGAGGGCCGAAACGTCAGGGACTACCCCGACCGTTGGGCCGCCAGCCTTACGTGGGTGCCGGCCGAGCCGTAGCCGTCGTACCCGCCGCGGCGCTCGAGCACCTCGACGTGGAAGCCGGGGGAGAGCGGAGCGGTGAAGGCGTGCAGGAGCTCGCCGTCGCCCGCGCGGTCGTAGAGCAGGCCGTGCTCGCGCAGGTCGGCGAGCAGGTCGGGCGCGAGGGCGAAGCGGGCGCCGAGGTCGGCGTAGTAGTTGTCGGGGACCGGCATCAGCCGTACGTCGGCGGCGCGGAGCGCCCGCACCGTGGCCCGTACGTCCGGGCTGGCGAGCGCGACCTGTGTGAGGCCGGAGCCCCCGGCGCGCTCCGACTCCTCGACGTTCACGACCATCCGCAGCGAGCCGTGGCGGGGGCGGAAGGCGCGGCTTCGCAGGCGGCCGTGCGGCTCCATGAACTCCTCGGCCGTCCCGGCGTCGAGGGCGAGCAGCGTACGCAGGAACGAGACCTCCTCGTTGAGCAGGAGGTCGGGGACGGCGACCACCACGTGGTCGATCCCGAGGAGGTCCCCGCGGTCGGTGGCGTCGGCGGGCTCGAAGTCGCCCTGCCAGTCGTCGGCCTCCCCCGGGCGGTCGCTGACGAAGACGTGCAGGCCCGAGGGCGAGGTGATGCCCGGCAGCAGGGCCTCGCCCGAGCCGCGGGTGCGGTCGACGGCCGGCCACAGCAGCGCCTTCGCGCGCTCGGCGACCCCGGACACCGGCGCGGCGACGACGCCCAGCGCCGGGTCGGTGACCGCGCCGTCGTTGACGACGACGTGCGCCTCGCCGTTGCGCCACCAGGTCACCGGCTTGCTGCGGTGCTGACCGGCGGGCGCGAAGCCGAGGGCCGTCAGCAGCGGAGGTACGGCGGGGGACCCGGGCAGCTCGAGGAACGCCGGGTCGACCGCGTCCGGGGCGGGCGGGATGCCGGTCGCGCCCAGCTGCTCCTCGAGGAAGACCAGGGACCGCATCGCGTCCCGCGCCGTCACCGCCGGGTCGGCCTCCCGGACGACGTCGCTGAAGACCTCGAGCGAGACCGGTCCGGCGTACCCGGTGGCGAGCGTCGCGGCGACCACGCCCGCGACATCGAGGGTGCCCTCGCCCGGGAAGCACCGGAAGTGCCGGCTCCACTCGAGCACGTCCATGTCGAGCAGCGGGGCGTCGGCGACCTGGAGGAAGCCGATCCGCTCGCCCGGCACCCCGGCCAGCGCAGACCCGTCGTCCCCGCGCGCGAGCAGGTGGAACGTGTCGACGGCGAGGGTCACGGCCGGGTGGTCGGCGCGTCGTACGACGTCCCACGCCTGGCCGACCCGGCTGACGTGACGGCCCCAGGCCAGCGCCTCGTAGGCGATCGTGACGCCCTGGTCGGCCGCGAGGTCGCCGAGCGCGTGCAGCTGGGCCGCGCTGAGGTCGGGGTCGTCGACCGTGTCGGCGCCGACGTTGGAGCAGCAGAGGACCGTGGAGGCACCGAGGTCGGCCATCACCGCCAGCTTGGCGCGGAACCGGTGCAGCACCGCGTCGAACCGCTCGGGCGGGACGCCCTCGACGTCGCGCACCGGTTGGAAGAGGTCGATGGACAGGCCCAGGTCCGCGCAGCGAGCGGCGACCTCGCGCGGCGACAGCGGCGAGGCGACCAGGTCGTTGTCGAAGATCTCCAGGCCGTCGAAGCCGGCTGCGGCGATCGCGTCGAGCTTGTCGGCCAGGACGCCGCTGAGGGAGACGGTCGCGATCCCCCTCCTCATGGGCGCGTCAGCTCCGCGAAGTGCTGCGACATCCGGTCCGCGTCGGCCTCCCGGCCGGTGAAGTACTCGAAGGCCCCGACGGCCTGGTGCACCGCCATCCCGCCGCCCGGTACGACGCGGCAGCCGCGCGCGCGGGCGGTGCGGACGAGCTCGGTGTCGAGCGGGAAGTAGACGACGTCGGAGACCCAGAGGTCGGGTCGCAGCAGGCTCTCGGCCACGGACGAGCCGGGGTGGCCGTGCATCCCGACCGGGGTCGCGTTGACGACACCCTGGGCGCCCTCGAGCGCGCGGGCCAGGTCGGTGACGGGGGTGACCCGGTCGTCGCCGTACCTCTTGGCGAGCCGGATCGCGCAGGCCTCGGCCCGCTCGGGGTCGCTGTCGAGCACGGCGACGTGCTCGGCGCCCTGGTCGAGCAGCCCGTAACCGACCGCGACCCCGGCCCCGCCCGCTCCGACGACGACCGCTCGGTCGTGGACCGCGTCGGGCAGCGCGGCGCGGAAGGCGGCGCCGTACCCGGACCAGTCGGTGTTGCGGCCCAGCCGGCGACCGTCCTGGAAGACCACGGTGTTGACCGCGCCGAGGTCGGCCGCGTCGTCGGAGAGGTCGTCGAGCAGCGGCAGCACCGCCTGCTTGAACGGGTGCGTGACGTTGAGGCCGTCGAAGCCCAGCCGCTCCGCCCAGTCGAGGAGGGCGGGGAGATCGTCGGCGCCGAGGCCGAGCCGGCCGGCGTCGATGATCCGGTAGCTGACCTGGAGCCCCGACTCGCGCCCCTCGCGCTCCTGCATGGCGGGGGTGAGCGAGGCGGAGATGCCCTCGCCGACCAGGCCCAGGACGAAGGACGTGCTCATGCGTGCACCGGGACCGACGGGGTGGTCCGGGTGGCCGGCGCCGGTCGGACGCCGATCTCGCGGGTGGGGATCCGGTGGGTGCCGCTCGGGCCGGTCAGCACGGCGATCGCGGAGACCACGCAGGCGCCTGCCGCGAAGAGCGCGACCTTGTACCAGTTGTCGGCGTCGCCTCCCATCAGCGCGCCGGCGATGGTGGGGGTGAAGCCCGCGAGGGCGAAGCCGAACTGGGTGCCGATCGCCATGCCGGACAGGCGGACGCTGGTCGGGAAGTACTCGGCGTACGTCGCCGGCCAGACGGCGTTGGGCATCGAGTAGACGACGCCGGCCAGGGCCACGCCGAGCACGAACATCAGGGCCACCTGGCCGTGGGCGATCGCGCCGAGGAAGGCGACGACGAGGACGGCGCTGCCGAGCAGGCCGGTGACGAAGACGGGCTTGCGGCCGATCCGGTCCGAGAGTCGCGCCCAGAACGGGATCACGGCGATGGCGACCAGGTTGGCGACGATGGCGAGCCAGAGCATCGTGTCCTTGCTGATGCCGATGTCGTAGTCGTCGGAGGTCGCGAAGTTGAGGGCGAAGACCGCGAACATCGTGTTGACCGTGGCGATGAAGGCCGCGAAGAACACCCGGACCACCGCGTGCCAGTGGTCGTGGAAGAGGCAGGCCAGCGGCGCACGCGGGGTGCTGTCGGTCTGGCTCTCGGCCTGGAACTCCGGGGTCTCCTCGAGCCGGCGGCGGATCACCAGGCCCGCCACGACGACCACCGCGCTGATCCAGAACGGGATCCGCCAGCCCCACGACTGCAGCTGCGCGTCCGACAGCACCGCCGCGAGGGGCAGGAACACCGCCGGCGCCAGGATCTGGCCGCCCTGGGTGCCGCTGAGGGTGAAGCTCGTGAAGAAGCCGCGACGGTCGTCGGGGGAGTGCTCGAAGGACATCGAGTTGGCCCCGGCCTGCTCACCGGCGGCGGAGAGTCCCTGGAGGATGCGCAGGGCGACCAGCAGGACCGGCGCGAGGATGCCGACCGAGTGGTACGTCGGGAGGCAGCCGACCAGGAAGGTCGAGACGCCCATCAGCAGGATCGTGCCGATCATGACCTTCTTGCGCCCGAGCCGGTCGCCGATGTGGCCGAGGACGAACGAGCCGATCGGACGGGCGACGTACGCGACGCCGAAGGTGGCGAACGCGGCGACGGTCGCGGCCGTGTGGTTGCCCTCGGGGAAGAAGATGTCGGGGAAGACCAGCGCGGCGGCGGTGCCGTAGATCGCGAAGTCGTAGTACTCGAGCGCGCTGCCGAACCAGGCCGCGACGGCGGCCCTGCCCGGGGTGCGGGTCGGCTCGGTGGCCGTGGTCGGTGTCGTCATGTCGTCGAGGCTGAGGTGGCGGGCGTCACATGGCAAGCGTTTGCCATTTCTTGCCATGATGGTGGGGTGCCTCCTCGCAAGCGTGCCACGATCACCGACGTCGCGGCCGCGGCCGGTGTCGCCGCGTCGACCGTCTCGCGCGCCTTCACCCGTCCCGACCGGGTCAACCACGCCACCCGCGAGCACGTGCTCGAGGTCGCCGCGGAGCTCGGCTACGCCCCCAACCCGGCCGCCCGAGCGCTCGAGTCGGGCCGCACGAACACCCTCGCCCTGCTGGTCCCCGACATCACCAACCCCTACTTCGCCGGCGTCATCAAGGGTGCCGAGCGCGCGTCGGCCGCGGCCGGGCTGACGCTCGTGCTGGGCGACACCCAGGAGAACCCCGCGACCGAGGAGCAGCTGATCCGCCGCCTCGGTCCCGCCGTCGACGGGTTCGTGCTCAGCGCCTCGAGGCTGCCCGACGACGAGCTGCGCCGCGCCGCGGAGCTCAACCCGATCGCGCTGGTCAACCGGGCGACGCCGGGGCTGGCGTGCGTGGTCGCCGACTTCGACACCGGGACCCGGCAGATCGTCGACCACCTCGAGTCGCTCGGCCACGAGTCGCTGGTCTTCCTCGGCGGCCCTCCCGAGTCGTGGTCCGGTGCGCGGCGGTGGGCCGGGCTCCGCGCGGCCGCCGAGGCGCGAGGCATGGGGGCCACCCGGTTCGGCCCCTACACGCCGACCCTCGGCGGCGGCCCGGCCGCCGCGGACGCCGTGGTGGGCGCCCGGGCGACGGCCGTCGTCGCGCACAACGACATGCTCGCGATCGGGGTGATGATCCGCCTCGCCGAGCGTGGCGTCGCGGTGCCGGACGAGGTGAGCGTGGTGGGCTTCGACAACATCGTGGGCTCCGACTTCTGCAGCCCGACGCTCACCACGCTCGCCGAGCGCACCGAGGACGCCGGAGCGCGGGCCGTCGAGGCCGTGGTGGCGCAGGTCGTCAAACGGACCGAGGACCCGCCGACGCGGGTGCTGCCGACCCAGCTCGTCGTACGCCGGTCCACCGGCGCCGCGCGCGGCTGAACGAGAAGGGAGCCGGCCAGCTCCCCCGCGACCGGCCGACTCCACCCGGTGGCCATGTCACACGACGAGGGGCCGGTCCGTCATGTTCGTTGCAGGTTCCTGCAACCCGCCGCCGTCACGGGACCTCCTGCAGCCGGGCGAGCCGCATCGCCGCCGCGAACCGGGACTTCACCCCGAGGGCCGCCAGGATGGCCGCGATCTCGGAGCGCACGGTCCTCACGCTGACGCCGAGGGAGGCGGCGATCGCGTCGTCGCCGAGGTCGGAGGCGAGCAGGGCGATCACCTGCCGCTGCCGCTTCGTGAGGGCGTCGAGGTCGGAGATGCCCGCGTCCTCGACCGGGATCGCCGACGCGACGATGGCGTCCCAGTAGCGCCAGGCCGCATCCATGTAGGGGGCGGAGTGCATCGCCATCAGGCTGACCGAGCCGTCGATGGACGGTCCTTCGAGGAGCACGAAGCGGCGGTCGATGATCTTCATCTGCACGGGAGCCCGGCCGAAGAGGTAGTCGCCGATCGGCTCGTTGGCGAGCAGCAGCCGCGCACCCGCGTCGAGACCGTAGTAGTCGAACACGCTGACCATCCGGAGTCCGGCCTCGAGCAGGGCTCGGTTGGTGGGGAGGCTCGCGCGGAGCTGGGTCAACGACCCGGTCGGTCGCACCGACAGGTTCTCCTGCCAGGTCTTCCCGGTCGTGAACAGCCAGTCCTGGATGGTCGCGAAGCCGACCGCCACGACCTCGCCGCCGACGAGCTCACCGCGCGCAGCCTGGGCCGCCGCCTCGCTGCGGCGTACCTGCAGGTTGGCGGCAGCGTCGAGGACGGCCTGGATCGCGTCCGGACTCATCCGCGTCATCGGCCCCAGCCCGACCCCGGTCGGCAGGTCGTGCGGCTCCACGTGATCCCCCGTCTGCTCCCGAGTACTCGGGGGCCAAGTCTCGGTTCCGATGTGTCTCCTGGCAACCACGCGTCCCACGCGTCACAGATGCCGGCCGGCCACGTAGCCTCGAACCGTGACCACCGCGGCCCCTCCGACCATCGCCTTGGACGACCGGTTCGCGCGGACGGTTCCCGAGCTCGCGGTGCCGTGGCCGGCCGAGCCGGCGCTCGCGCCGGCGTTGCTCGCCCTGAACGAGCCGCTGGCCGCCGAGCTCGGCCTCGACGCCGCAGCGCTCCGCACCCCGGCCGGCCTCGGCCTGCTGACCGGCGTCGTCCTCCCGGACGGCGCGCACCCGGTGGCCCAGGCCTACGCCGGGCACCAGTTCGGCGGGTTCAACCCGCGGCTCGGCGACGGCCGCGCGCTCCTGCTCGGGGAGCTCGTCGACCGCGACGGCCGGGTCCGCGACCTGCACCTCAAGGGCTCCGGGCGCACGCCGTTCGCCCGCGGCGGCGACGGCCGCGCGGCCGTCGGCCCGATGCTGCGCGAGTACGTCGTCAGCGAGGCGATGCACGCCCTCGGCATCCCGACGACCCGGGCGCTCGCCGTGGTGGCGACCGGGCGTGGTGTCCAGCGGGAGGTCGTCCTGCCCGGTGCCGTCCTGGCGCGGGTCGCGAGCAGCCACCTGCGGGTCGGCAGCTTCCAGCTCGTCGCGGCCCAGGGCGATCCCGACCTGACCCGGCGACTGGCGGACCTCGCGATCGAACGGCACCACCCTGACGCCGCGGCGGCGGAGGCGCCGTACCTCGCGCTCCTCGACGCGGTGGTCGCGGCCCAGGCGAGCCTCGTCGCGCAGTGGATGCTCGTGGGCTTCGTGCACGGCGTCCTGAACACCGACAACGTCACGATCTCCGGCGAGACCATCGACTACGGCCCGTGCGCGTTCATGGAGGCCTTCGACCCGGCGACCGTCTTCAGCTCGATCGACGAGGGTGGGCGCTACGCCTACGGCAACCAGCCCGCCGTCACCCAGTGGAACCTGGCCCGGCTCGCCGAGTCGCTGCTGCCGCTCCTCGGCGACGACCAGGACCGGGCCGTGGAGCTGGCCACCGCTTCCCTGGGCGCGTACGCCGAGCGCTACCGCGCCGCCTGGTCGAGCGGGATGCGGTCGAAGCTCGGGCTGCCCCCAGGCCTGGACGAGTCGGTCGCGGCGCCGTTGATCGAGGACCTGCTGGCCCTGATGCAGTCTGCTCGCGTCGACCTGACGACGTTCTTCCGTGCGCTGGGCCGGGCCGCCCGCGGCGATGCCGAGCCGGCCCGGAGCCTGGTGCTCGACCTGCCGGCCTTCGACGACTGGCTCGAGCGGTGGCGCGCGACCGGTCCCGACGGCGACGCGATGGATCGGGTCAACCCCGTCTACCTGCCGCGCAACCACCTGGTCGAGGCCGCCCTGAGCGCCGCGAGCGCCGGTGACCTCGCACCGTTCGACGAGCTGCTCGCCGTCGTGCGTGCGCCGTACGACGAGCGGCCCGGCCTCGAGGCCTACGCCGATCCGGCCCCGGCGGACGTCAGCGCGGGGTACCGGACCTTCTGCGGGACCTGAGCGGGATCAGGCGGCGTCGGCCTCGGCGGCCTCCTTGAGGTTCACCAGGGTCTGCTCGATGCCCTTCTGGTGCCGCTTCGGGTAGCCCATCGCACCGAGGACCCAGCGGTTGAGCCCGTTGCAGTGGGTCAGGTCCCACGTCTCGGTGACGACGGTCCCACCGGCCTGGGGCGTGAGCTCGTAGCGCCAGCGGTGCGCCCCGACGTGCCGCCACGCGATCAGGCGGCCGTCCTCGAACTCCACGACCCGGTTCTTGATCCGGTACGGCGCGCCCATCTTCATGTCCATGCCGAACTGCGAGCCGAGCTCGAGCCGGTCGGGACCGGAGAGGGAGCCGCGCACGGTGCCGGAGCCGTCGATGCGGGCGTGCTGGCGCGGGTCCGCGAGGATCGCGAAGATCGTCTCGGGTGGCGCGGCGATCGTCGTGCTGGCGGACACGTTGGAAGCACTCATGCCCCGAACAGTAGAGGTCGGGGCATGAGCGCTCGGGATCATCAGGACGCGGCGTAGCCGCCGTCGACCAGGTGGTAGCTGCCGGTCACGAACGTGGCGGCGTCCGACGCGAGGAAGGCGACCAGGGCGGCGACCTCGTCCGGGGTGCCGAGCCGGCCCGCGGCGTGCTTGGCCGCCAGTGCCTGCTGGGCTGCGTCGTCGAGGTTGGCGTCGACGAGCGGCGTGTGGATGAAGCCGGGTCCGACCGCGGTCACGCGGACCCGCCGGTCGCCGTACTCGATGGCCGCGTTCTTGGTCAGGCCGAGCAGGCCGTGCTTGGCGGTGACGTACGCCGAGGAGCCGGCGATGCCGACCGAGCCCAGGACGGACGCCATGTTGATGACGGCGCCGCCACCGTTCGCCGCGATCGCGGGGAGCTGGGCGCGCAGGCCGTAGAAGACCGCGTTGAGGTTCACCTCGATGACGCTGCGCCAGCTGTCCACGGGGTACTCGCCGACCGGCGCGTTCGCCCCACCGATCCCGGCGTTGTTGACAGCGATCCGCAACGGCGCGAGCGCGTTGGCGGCGTCGACGGCCTGCTGGGCGACCTCGGGGTCGGCGACGTCGCCGACGAAGGCCTGTGCGGTGCCGCCCGCCGCGACGATCTCCGCCACGACTGCTTCGGCGGCGTCCGGCTTGAGCTCGGCGACCAGCACGGCGGCACCGTTGGCGGCGAGCAGGCGCGCGACGGCGCGGCCGATGCCCGATCCCCCTCCGGTGACGATCGCGGACCTCTCGGAGACGTCGTAGGTGGCCATGGTTCTCATCCCTTCTCACGTTGTCCGACATTTGTCGGATATTGACGTAACCGACAACCGTCGGTTTGCATTCCCTCATGGACGCACGGCAGCGGCGCAGCCAGGAACGCCTGTACGCCGCGATCGTCGAGCTCGCCGAGCACACCCCCGTGGATGCGCTCTCGGTGACGACGGTGGCCGAGACGGCGGGCGTGCACCGCTCGACCTTCTACGAGCACGCGGCCTCGCCCGGCGACCTGCTCCGGGCGGCGCTGTCCGCGGAGCTCGACGAGATCCGGACGCGACACCTGGGCGAGCCCGGGCTCGACCTGGCGGAGGCGCTGCGCCGCACGACGTACGGCGTCGCTGAGCACCTCCGGTCCCACGCCGCGGCCTATCGCAGAGGACTGGCGCCGGACGCCGGGTCGGGGAGCCTGGTCACGATGCTCGCGGAGCACTTCCTCGCCTCGAGCCGGATGCTCCGGGACGACGGTCGTCTCCGGCTCGACCTGTCCGTGCCGCGGCTCGCCGACCACGTGACGGTCGACGCCGCCCTCGGGTTCGTCGCCTTCGGGACGGTGGGAGCCGCCCGAGCCTGGCTGGAGGACGGGCGGCGGCGTGATCCGTCGACCTTCCTGGCGCTCGACCAGGCGCTCCTGCCCGCGTGGTGGAGCGCTCCCGCTGGTCCGTCCTGACAGGTCGGGGCCGCCCTGATTGGCGGTGGCGACGATGTGCCGGGTACTTTTGCGGTGCACGATGTGCTCCGGGTCACAGGGCCGCACCACCCCCGCGTCCCGCTCCGGAGCACCTGACCGCAGGCAGCGCGGAGACCCCGCCCACGCCGGTGACCACGAAGGAGTGCACGTGACCCAGCGCAGCGACGACGACGGGGCCGCCGACGGCTTCGGACCGGACCTCGTGGAGGTCTTCGGTCCCTCCCAGCAGGACGGTGGCCCGGAGCTGGTCCAGCTGCTCACCCCCGAGGGCGAGCGGATCCACCACCCGGAGTTCGACCTCGACTTCTCCGCCGAGCAGCTGCGTGGCTTCTACCGCGACATGGTGCTGACCCGGCGGATCGACGTCGAGGCCACGGCCCTCCAGCGCCACGGCGAGCTCGGCATCTGGGCCCAGCTGCTCGGCCAGGAGGCCGCCCAGATCGGCGCCGGTCGCGCGCTGCGCCCCCAGGACTTCGTCTTCCCGACCTACCGCGAGCACGGCGTCGCCTACTGCCGTGGCGTGAACCCGCTCGACCTCCTCGGCCTGTTCCGCGGCGTCGACCAGGGCGCCTGGGACCCGGCCGAGAACAACTTCGGGCTCTACACGATCGTGATCGGCGCCCAGACCCTGCACGCCACCGGCTACGCGATGGGCATGCAGCGCGACGGTGTCGTCGGCACCGGCGACCCGGACCGCGACGCGGCCGTGATCGCGCACTTCGGTGACGGCGCCTCCTCGCAGGGCGACGTCAACGAGGCCTTCATCTTCGCGGCGTCCTACAACGCCCCGGTGGTGTTCTTCTGCCAGAACAACCAGTGGGCGATCTCCGAGCCGATCGAGCGCCAGACCCGGATCCCGCTCTACCAGAGGGCTCTCGGATTCGGCTTCCCCGGCGTGCGCGTCGACGGCAACGACGTCCTCGCGACGTACGCCGTCACGCAGGCCGCGCTCCAGCGCGCCCGTGACGGCCAGGGCCCGACGTTCGTCGAGGCGTACACCTACCGGATGGGTGCGCACACGACCACCGACGACCCGACCCGCTACCGGCTCTCCGACGACCTCGAGCGCTGGAAGCTCAAGGACCCGATCGCCCGGGTCGAGGTCTACCTGCGCCGCAACGGCCTGGCCGACGACGAGTTCGTCGCGGCCGTGCAGTCGGAGGCCGACGACCTCGGCGCCCGGCTGCGCGACGGGTGCAAGGCGCTGCCGGACCCGTCACCGCTGTCGATCTTCGACCACGTCTTCACCGAGCTGACCGAGGAGCTCGAGGAGCAGCGAGCCGGCTTCGAGGCCTACCTCGAGTCCTTCGAGGGGGCGCACTCATGACCGAGAAGATCACGCTGGCCAAGGGCCTCAACATGGGCCTGCGCAAGGCCATGGAGGACGACCCGAAGGTCCTGCTCATGGGTGAGGACGTCGGCAAGCTCGGCGGCGTCTTCCGGATCACCGACGGCCTGCAGAAGGACTTCGGCGAGGACCGGGTCATCGACTCGCCGCTCGCCGAGTCCGGCATCGTCGGCACCGCCGTCGGCCTCGCGCTGCGCGGCTACCGCCCCGTCGTCGAGATCCAGTTCGACGGGTTCGTCTACCCGGCGTACGACCAGATCGTCTGCCAGGTCGCGAAGATGACCTTCCGCAGCCAGGGCAAGTCGAAGATGCCGATGGTCATCCGGATCCCCTTCGGTGGCGGCATCGGCGCCGTGGAGCACCACAGCGAGTCGCCGGAGGCGCAGTTCGCGCACACGCCCGGCCTCAAGGTGGTCGCCTGCTCCAACCCGGTCGACGGCTACTGGATGATCCAGCAGGCGATCGCGTGCGACGACCCGGTGATCTTCCTCGAGCCGAAGCGGCAGTACCACGCCGACAAGGCCGAGCTCGACGACTCCGTGTCGCCCGAGCCGCTCTTCACCTCGAAGGTCGTGCGCCGCGGCGGCGACGTCACCGTGCTGGCCTACGGCCCG
The DNA here is from genome assembly GCF_001425175.1 of Nocardioides sp. Root1257. Taxonomy (GTDB): domain Bacteria; phylum Actinomycetota; class Actinomycetes; order Propionibacteriales; family Nocardioidaceae; genus Nocardioides. The sequence goes on from NZ_LMDV01000009.1 coordinate 760,800, forward strand.
ACGGTCAAGACGGCGCTCAAGGCGGCCGAGGCGGCCGCGGGCGAGGGCAAGTCGCTGGAGGTCATCGACCTGCGCACGCTGTCGCCCCTCGACCTGGGTCCTGTCTTCGAGTCGGTGCGCCGCACCGGCCGGGCCGTCATCACGCACGAGGCGCACGTCAACCTCGGCATGGGTGCCGAGGTCGCCGCGCGGATCACCGAGCAGTGCTTCTACTCGCTCGAGGCTCCGGTGCTGCGGGTCGGCGCGTTCGACACGCCGTACCCGCCGTCGCGGATCGAGGAGGACTACCTCCCCGACCTGGACCGGGTGCTGGACGCCGTCGACCGCTCGCTCGAGTTCTGAGGAGGCCCCTGTGGCTGAGTACAAGCTGCCCGACGTCGGCGAGGGCCTGACCGAGGCCGAGATCGTGGTCTGGAAGGTCAAGGTCGGCGACGTCATCGCCATCAACGACATCGTCGTCGACATCGAGACCGCCAAGTCGATCGTGGAGCTGCCGTCGCCGTACGCCGGCACGGTCACCGCGCTGCTGGTCGCCGAGGGCGAGACCGTCGCCGTCGGCACGCCGATCATCGCGATCGGCGAGCCGGTCTCCGACGACCAGGCCTCCGGCCAGGCGCCCGAGATGGACCTGAGCAACCCGGCCGCCTCCGGTGGGGTCGAGGGCGAGTCGCTCGTCGGCCGCAACAAGGCCGACCGCGGGCCGGTGCGCCGCGCGCGGAAGGTGCCGACCGGCGCCGTCGCCGCGCACATGCAGACCCAGGCCGCGTTCGAGCCCGGGGCGGCCCCGATGGTCGAGGCCGTGGAGGCCGTCGAGGCACCGACGCCGTCCCCGGCGCCGACGCCGGACGTTGCTCCGGCCGCCGTACGCACCCTGGCGAAGCCGCCGGTGCGCAAGCTGGCCAAGGATCTGGGCGTCGACATCACGACCCTGACGCCGACCGGTCGCAACGGCACGGTCTGCCGCGAGGACGTGGAGGCCGCGGCATCCGGGGTCACCGCCGACTCGGAGGCTGCAGGGGTTTCGAGGCCACTCGCTGGCGCTCGCGGCACCTCGACCACCGAGCGCGAGACCCGCGAGCCCATCAAGGGCGTCCGCAAGATGATGGCGCAGGCGATGAGCCAGTCCGCCTTCACGAGCCCGCACGTCACCGAGTGGATCACCGTCGACGTCACCCGCACGATGGAGCTGGTCGAGCGGCTCAAGGCGCGGCGCGAGCTGCGCGACGTCCGGGTCAACCCGTTGCTGCTGCTGGCCCGCGCGACGCTGCTCGCGGTCCGGCGTACGCCGGAGATCAACTCGTGGTGGGACGAGGCCTCGCAGGAGGTGGTCTACAAGAGCTACGTCAACCTCGGCATCGCGGCGGCCACGCCGCGGGGGCTGGTCGTGCCCAACGTCAAGGACGCCGACGCGCTGTCGCTGGTCGACCTGGCCGCTGCGCTCGGCGGGCTCGTCGACACGGCCCGCAGTGGGAAGACGCAGCCCGCGGACATGAGCGGCGGCACCTTCACCATCACCAACGTGGGCGTCTTCGGCGTCGACGCCGGCACCCCGATCATCAATCCGGGGGAGTCGGCGATCCTGTGCTTCGGCGCGATCAACAAGCGCCCGTGGGTCGACGAGGTCACCGGCGAGATCGTCGTGCGCGACGTGACGACGCTGGCGCTGTCGTTCGACCACCGGCACATCGACGGTGAGAAGGGCTCGCGCTTCCTCGCCGACGTGGCCGGCGTGCTGAACGACCCGGGGACGGCGCTGCTCTACTGACGCTGCTCTACTGGCGCCCGTGCCCGAGCGCGAGATCACCGGTCCCGTCGACCTCTGCCTGCCGGACGGCCGGCTGAACCCGGACGCCGTCGGGTGGTCGCGGCGACCGCTCCACCGGTCGAACCTGCGTGGCTGGGGCCGGGTGAAGCGGTGGGAGTACTGGGGCGTGGTGACCCCACGCTTCTGCGTCGGGCTGGTCGTGTCGTCGCTCGACTACGCCGGCGTGTGCTCGCTGTGGGTGCTCGACCGGCAGACCGGTGACGTCTGGGAGGCCGAGGCCGTGCCGCTCCTCGGACGCGGCGTCACCCTGCCCGTGTCGTACGGCGGGGTGGCGAGCGTGACCGCGAAGGGCCTGGCCATCGAGATGTCCGACAGCCGTCTGCGGGCCAGCGCGCCCGGGGTCGAGGTCGACCTGGCCATCGGGTCGGGTGGCGAGTGCCTGGGCGTGGTCGTGCCGTGGGGTGCGCGGCGCTTCCAGCACACCGTGAAGGACGTGTCGCGCCCGGTGACCGGGCGGCTGGTCCTGGACGACGTGCCCTACGACGTCGCCGAGGGCTGGGCGGTGCTGGACCACGGTCGCGGCAAGTGGCCCTACTCGATCACGTGGAACTGGGCGGCGGGCTCGGGCGAGGGCCGCGGGATCACGCTCGGCGGGAAGTGGACCGACGGGACCGGCATCACCGAGAACGGGCTCTTCGTGGACGGCCGGCTGCACAAGATCGGCGACGAGCTGAGCTGGGACTACGACCGGGCCGACTGGCAGCGGCCCTGGCGGATCCACGGGTCGCGGGTGGACGCGACGTTCACACCGTGGCGCGAGAAGGTCTCGCGCACCGACCTCGTCGTGCTCGCCGGCGAGACCCACCAGTGCTTCGGGGACTGGAGCGGCTGGGCGCTTGCCGACGACGGTGAGCGGGTGCCGCTGGACGGCCTCGTCGGCTGGGCCGAGGAGGCCCGCAACCGCTGGTGAACTGACCGGTCAGTGGCCCGAGGCGTCGAGCGCCTCGGCGGTGAGCCGCTGGCCGAGCTCGATCATCTCGTTGGCGCGGTGGAAGTCCAGCGAGCGGGCCGCCGACACCGGCACCGTGACCAGGACGTCGGGCGGCAGCCCGGCCATCCGGTAGCGGGAGACCAGCCCCTGCATCGCGTCCATCGACAGCCCCACCACGTCGGAGATGCGCAGGTCCTCGAGCGGGTCGGGGGCCTCCTTCTCGCGGCCGACCGTCCGTCGGACGCGCTCCACGAGCTCCTCGCGCCACGTGGGTTCCGCCGGCTCGCGCGCGGGGGTGCTCTGCTCGCGGGCGTCGCGCTCGCCCTGCAGGGAGATCGCGACGGTGAGGTCGGCCGCCGAGGCCGCGGTCGGCTCGATCGGGATCGGGTTCATGAGGCCGCCGTCGGCGAGGAGGCGGCCGTTCATGACGACGGGCGTGATGACGCCGGGGATCGCGATCGAGGCGCGCACGGCCGACACGAGCGGGCCGCGCTGGAACCAGACCTCGCGGCGCGCCCGCAGGTCGGTGGCGACGGCGGTGAACGGGATCGGCAGCTCCTCGATGAGCCGCTCGCCCGCGATGCGCTCGACCTCCGCGAAGATCCGGCCGGCGCCGATCGCGCCGCCCGCCGACCACTTCGGGTCGAGCAGCCGGACGACGCCGCTGGAGGTGAGGGTGCGGGCCCAGGCGGTGTACTCGTCCAGCCCGCCCGCGACGTACAGGCCGCCCACCAGGGCGCCCATCGACGAGCCCGCGACGGCGACCACCTCGTGGCCGCGCGACTCGATCTCGGCGATCGCGCCGATGTGGGCGTAGCCCCGCGCGCCGCCGGAGCCGAGGACGAGGGCGACGCGCATGTCCTCGAGCCTACGGGCCTACGGCTCGATGCCGGAGACCTCCCAGCCCTGCGGGGCGATCGGGTGCAGCATCGCATCGGTGCCACCGTCGACGAAGAGGCAGACGCCGACCATGCCCGTGGTCGTCAGCAGGAAGACGATGGCCGCGGCGACCTCCTCCGGGAGGTTGGTCCGCCCGATCGCGTTGGGGTAGGCGTCGATGGCGGAGCCGAGGAGCGGGTCGGCTCGCATCTCCTCGACCATCGGGGTCTCGGTCGCGCCGGGGGCGACGGAGTTGAGCCGGATGCCCGCGCCGGCCCACTCCGGCTTCACGCCCTCGCGCCGCGCCCACCAGGCGAGCGCCGCCTTGCTGGACGGGTAGACCATCACCGCGTCGACCTTCGCGGCCTCGGCGCGCGCGAGCTCCTCGTCGTCGCGCAGGCAGGCCTGGGCGGTCGGCGCGTTCCAGCCCGGCATGCCGGTGATCGAGTTGGAGGCGAGGAGCACGACGCCGGCGCCGTCCGCGGCGGTGAGCTCCGCCTGGAGGCCGCGGACGAGGGCCACCGCCCCGAAGAAGTTGATCGAGACGAGCAGCGCCGAGTCGGTGCCGGTGCGGCCGGCGATCCCCGCGGCCGGGACCAGGCCGTGGACGACGTCGGTGAGCGCCTGGACCCCGCTGATCGCGGCGTCGCGGCCGGCCGGCGTCGCCAGGTCGGCCGTCACGTCCACCCCGTCGGCCGCCGTCCGGTCGATGCCGATCACCCGATGACCCTGGCTCCGCAGGAGCGCGGCCGTCGCCGCCCCGATGCCCGACGCGGCCCCGCTCACGACGTACGTCCTCATGGACGGACTGTAACGCGTTCTAGTTCGGCTGGTCGCTGTCGGCTGTAACGCCGGGTTAGTGCCTGTTCCCACGGTGTTGCAACCGCCTGGGAACAGCTGGTAACCCGGCGTTACAGTCGCTGTCGGTAACCCGGCGTTACAGGTAGCGCCGCGCCCGGTCCGCCGGGGAACCCGGGCCGGAGTCCAGCAGGGCGGCGAGCTCGTGCTCGAGGACGGCGCCGACGCGCTGGCAGAAGGCCTCGGGCTCGTCGGCGGCGTCGGGGAGCTCGGCGACGATGCGGTCGACGATGCCGCGGTCGCGGAGGTCGAGGGCGCGGACCTTCTGGGCGCGGGCCATCTCCGGGGCGTGGTCGAGGTCGCGGTGCACGATCGCGCTGGCGCCCTCGGGCGGGAGCGGGGAGAGCCAGGCGTGCTGGGCGGCGATCACCCGGTCGGCGGGCAGGAACGCGAGTGCGCCACCGCCGTTGCCCTCGCCGAGCATCAGGCACAGCGTGGGCGCGGCGACGGTGACGAGCTCGTTGAGGCAGCGGGCGATCTCGCCGGCCATCCCGCCGTTCTCGGCCTCGGCCGACAGGGCCGCGCCGCGGGTGTCGATGACCGTGACGAGCGGCAGTCCGAGGTCGGCGGCCAGGCGCATGCCGCGCTGGGCCTCGCGCAGCGCCTCGGGACCCATCGGGTGCTCGGCGGTCTGGCCGCGGCGGTCCTGCCCGAGGAAGACGCACGGAGCCTCGCCGAAGCTCACCAGGGCCAGCAGCAGCCCCGGGTCGCGCTCGCCCTGACCGGTGCCGTTGAGCGGGATCACGTCGCTGGCGGCGTACTTCAGCAGGCGTCGTACGCCGGGCCGGTCGGGACGCCGCGAGCGCAGCACCGCGTCCCAGGTCTCGACCTCGGGGAGCGGCGTCAGCGGCACCGGGTCGGGGACCGGGCGGATGCCGTGCCGCGGCGCGAGCAGGATCGCCAGCGCCCGGTCGAGGATCCCGGCGACCTCCTCCGGCGGCAGGACCGCGTCGAGGATGCCGTGCGCGTAGAGGTTCTCGGCGGTCTGCACGCCCTCGGGGAACGGCTTGCCGTAGAGCGCCTCGTAGACCCGTGGACCGAGGAAGCCGATCAGGGCGCCGCTCTCGCCGACCGTCATGTGGCCCAGGGATCCCCAGGACGCCATCACCCCGCCGGTGGTGGGGTGCCGCAGGTAGACGAGGTAGGGCAGCGCCGCCGCCTTGTGCGCCGCGACGGCGGCCGTGATCCGCACCATCTGCACGAACGCCGGCGTCCCCTCGTGCATCCGGGTGCCGCCGCTGATCGGAGCGGCCAGCAGCGGCAGGCCCTCGCGGGTGGCGCGCTCGATCGCGGCGACCAGGCGGTCGGCGGAGGCGCGCCCGATCGAGCCGGCCAGGAAGCGGAACTCGCCCATCACGACCGCGACCCGGCGCCCGTGCATGAGGCCCTCGCCGGTCAGCACCGACTCGTCGACGCCGCTCTTCTCGCGCGCCGCGGCCAGCTCGGCGGCGTACGCCTCCGAGATCTCGCCGTACGACGGCGCGACGTCCCAGGACGTCCAGGAGCCCTCGTCGAGGACCAGGTCGATCAGCTCGGCGGCCGAGAGTCGGGCGGGCGTCGGGGCGTTCATCAGCGCAGGCTACGGGAATACGGCGTGGCCCGGCGGGGCTGGTCCACCATGGCCGAGCCGACGATCCTGCCGCTGCTCCGCGAGCGCCGCAGCGTGCGGGAGTACGACGACACCCACGAGCTCGGGACCGCCGACCTCGCCAGCCTGCTGGAGGCCGCGCGCTGGGCGCCGTCGGCCGGCAACTCCCAGCCGTGGGCGTTCCTGGTCGGCCGGCGCGGGGACGCCGCGCACCGGACCTTCGTGGAGCTGCTGGCGCCGAGCGTCCGGCGGTGGGCCCCCGCCGCCTCCGCGCTCGTGTTCGCGGTCCACCAGACCGCGTCCGGTCCCGAGGAGGACGCGCCGCTCTACTCCGACTACGCCGCCTACGACCTCGGCCAGGCGGTCGCGCAGCTGTGCGTGCAGGCGGGCGCGCTCGGCCTGTCCTGCCACCAGTTCGCGGCCTTCGACCACGACGGGCTGGCGGCGGCCGCGGCCGTCCCGAGCCACTGGTCGGTCACCACCGGCGTCGCCGTCGGCCTCGGGATCGTCAGCGAGGTCGCCCCGCGCACCCGGCGGCCGCTGGCGGAGGTCGCGTACGGCGCCCGCTTCGGCGAGCCCGTGCTCGGCTAGCGCGCCCGCCAGGCGGCGAGCACCTCGGCCTCGCGCTCGCGGCCGATGCCGGTGACCGTCGCGTCCGGGGTCTCCCGCAGCCAGGCCAGGGTGTCGCGGGCGGTGTCGGCGACCGGTCGGGTCACCAGGCCCGCGTCGTACGACGGGGTCGCGTCGTGCGCGGTCATCCCGTCGTACTCCGGGCGGGGGAGCCACAGCGGGACCGAGTCCGGGCCGGCCCACGGCTCGACGCCCTGCTCGGCCAGGAACTCCTGCGGGACCCAGGTGAGCTCGACGTCGGCGTCGCAACCGGCGGCCACCCCCGCGAGGACCTCGCCCATCGTCGTCGCCCACCCCACGCCGTCGAAGTCGCCGCCGAGGCGCGACTCCGCCGCCCCGACGACCCAGGTCGCCAGGTCGCGGACGTCGATGACCTGGGTGCTGTCGTCGGGACGTCCCGGCGCGAGCACCGTGCCGCCGTCGGCCATCCGCGCGGGCCAGTAGGTGAACCGTCCGCTCGGGTCTCCCGGCCCGACGATCAGGCCCGGCCGGATCACGGTCGCCGACGCGGCGGCACCGCGGACGATCTCCTCGCAGGCGACCTTCATCGGGCCGTAGGCCTCCATGTCGACGGCCAGGTCGACGTCCTCGTGGAGCGGCTCCCTCATCGGCAGCGTGCCGGGCCGCCCGCCGGGGGTCGACTCGTCGGAGTAGACGTTGACCGTGGACACGAAGACCCAGTGCGCACGGGGGAAGGCCGCCACCGCTGACCGCACGCGCGAAGGGTGTCGGGCGACGTCGACGACCGCGTCGTACGCCGTCGCGACGAGCTCGGCGGGCACCGGGTCGTCCCGGTCCCAGACGACCGACCGGGCGCCGTCGGGTACGGAGCCCGAGGTGCCGCGGTTGGCGCAGGTGACGTCGTGCCCGCGGCGTACGGCGTCGGCCGCGACCGCGCGGGAGAGGAAGACCGAACCGCCGAGCACCAGGAGCTTCACGTCGTCCACCGTCGCGGGAATGAAGCACGCGCACAAGCGATTCAGCCAACGGCAGATGGCGCAGGGTCAGACCTGGGAGGAGACACGGATGCTGACGAGGCTGGGCTTCCTGACGATCGGGCTCTTCGACCCGGACGACCCGCGCGCCGGCCACGAGTCGACGCTGCGCATCATCGAGCTCGGCGAGCAGCTGGGCTTCGACGGCGCCTGGCTGCGGCACCGCCACCTCCAGTTCGGCATCTCCTCGCCGGTCGCGGTGCTCGCCGCGGCCTCGCAGCGCACCAGTCGGATCGAGCTCGGCACGGCGGTCACGCCGCTCGGCTGGGAGAACCCGCTCCGGCTGGCCGAGGACTGGGCGACCGTCGACGTGCTCTCCGGCGGGCGGCTCAACCCGGGACTCAGCGTCGGCCCGCCGATGCGGTACGACGAGGTGCGGGACGCGCTCTACCCGGACACCGGCGACGTCGAGGAGTTCGGCTACGAGCGGGTCGACCGGCTGCTCCGCCTGGTGCGGGGCGAGCCGGCCAGCCCGTTCCGGGGCCGCGAGGGCATCGAGGACTTCTCCGACCGGGTCGAGCCGCACTCACCCGGCCTCGCGTCGCGGATCTGGTACGGCGCCGCCAGCCTCGGCTCGGCGCGCTGGGCCGGGGAGCGCGGGCTCAACCTGCTGACCAGCAGCGTCGTCAAGGCCGAGGGCGGTGCCGAGAGGGGGGAGGACTTCGAGCAGGTCCAGCTCTCCCAGGTCCGGGCGTTCCGGGCCGCGCACCCGCTGGGGGACCGGGCGCGGGTCTCCCAGGGACTGGTCGTCATCCCGACCGACGGGGCGAGCGCCGACCAGCGCGCCCGCTACACGGCGTACGCCGAGGCGCGGCTGCCGCGCACCCGCGAGCCGCAGGGTCCGGGCCGGATGATGTTCGCCCCCGACCTGGTCGGCCCGGCGGACGAGATCGCCGAGCGGCTGGAGTCCCACGCGGCGTTCCGCGAGGTCGACGAGGTGGCGTTCGCCCTCCCGTTCACCTTCGAGGAGGACGACTACGTGCAGATCCTGACCGCGATGGCGACCCGTCTCGGGCCCGCTCTCGGCTGGCGACCCGCTGACTAGCTCCGCGGCGGCGACGTCTCGCCCAGCAGCCAGTCGTGGAAGAACCCGGAGAGGTCCTGGCCGGTCTGGTCGGACCACCACGAGGTGATGTCGTCGTAGTCGGCGTTGCCGTAGGCGTGCGCTGCCGGCCAGGCGCGGACGAGCCGCCAGAACTCCTTGTCGCCGAGACGCTTGCGCAGCTCGTCCCACATCAGGGCCGGTCCGTAGTAGATGTTGCTGGCGCCGAAGGCCTCGGGGTCGTAGTCCGCCGGCGGCCCGTACTGCTCGCGCAGCTCGGGCTCCGCGGTCGCCCAGGTGTCCATCACCGACTCGATCGACGTGCCCTGGTCCTGCGCCATCCAGGCGCCCTGGAGGAACATCGCCATGCCCTCGTTCATCCACACGTCGCGCCAGTCGACGGGCGTGACCTGGTCGCCGTACCACTGGTGCGCCATCTCGTGGACGAGCACCTCGGGCGACGTGGCGTAGCCGGTGTCGCCGAGGGTGATCAGGGTCTGGGTCTCCATGCCGCTCTCGGAGTCGACGATGAGGAAGCCGAGGCTGTCGAACGGGAACGGCCCGAGCCGGTCCTCCAGCCAGGCCAGCCCGGCCGGCGCCCGGCGCAGCTTGTCGACGAGGGCGGGACGGCCGCGCGGCGTCCAGTACGCCATCGGCACGCCCGACGCCGAGCGGTCCCCCGTCACGGTCAGGTCGCCGATCGCCACCGTGACGAGGTACGACGACGCCGGTTCGTCCAGCCGCCAGCGCGTCATCTCCCGGCCGCCGATCGTGCGCCGGGCCACGAGCTCGCCGTTGGCGACGCCGACCATCGGCTTCGGCGCCCGCACGGTGATGTCGTAGAGGGCCTTGTCGGACGGCTGGTCGTTGACGGCGTACCAGCTGTAGGCGCCGTACGGCTCCTGCATCGTCCAGACGTCACCGTTCGGCATCGTCGTCCAGCCGGTGGTGTTGAAGTCGCTGCGCTTGGTGGGCGCCGGCACCGGCTGCGGGGTGCCGTGGTAGTCGAGGACGAGCCGGTAGCGCTGGTCCGCCCGTACGTCGTGGGAGACGACCAGGTCCTTGCCGTCGTGCTCGAAGTCGGCGTCCTCCCCGTCGACGGTGACCGCGTCGACGGTCAGGTCGCCCGCGAGGTCGAGCTGCAGGTGGTCGGCGTCCTCGGTGGCCCGCAGCCGGAGCTCCTCGTGGCCGGTCAGGACCCGGGAGTCCGGCGCCCAGGTGAGGGACAGGTCGTAGTGCAGCGCGTCCACACCGGGGTCGCCGACGTCGGGGTAGACCCGGTCCTCGACGGGCGTGCTGACCCCGGCCGGCGCGCCCGACGACGCCGACGGGCTCGGCGCCGGGCTGGGGGAGCCCTCGGGCTGGTCGGCGTCGGACGTGCAGGCACCGAGCAGCAGCGCGCTCGCGACGACAGCGGCGAGCGCGCCCCTCACTCCGAGCCCCGGAGCAGTGGACGCGCGAGCTTGCGGCCGTGGTGGATCTGCGCCTTGATGGTGCCGAGCGGTACGCCGACCTGGCGGGCGATCTCCTCGTACGACATCCCGTAGACGTCACGCAGCAGCAGCGGCTCCACGAACTGCGGGTGGTCCTTCTCGATGGTCTCCATCGCCTCGAGCAGGTCGAGGCGGGTGCCGGCGATGACGCTGGTGGTGCGCGGGTCGGGACGGTCGACGCCGGCGTACTCCATCGGGTCGCGCGGCGTCGCCTGGTTCTTCATCCGGCGGTACGTCGAGCGCGCGCTGTTGAGCGCGACCACGTGCATCCAGGTGGTGAAGCGGCCCTGGCCGTTCCAGCTCCCGACCTTGTTGGCGATGTTGAGCAGCGCCTCCTGGCAGGCGTCCTCGGCGTCCGGGAGGTGCGGCAGCACCCCCCGGCAGACGTTGAGCGCGCGCGGTCGCACCGTCGCCAGCAGCGTCTCCAGCGCGTCGCGGTCACCCGCCTGCGCGCGCCGTGCGAGCTCGTCGATCTCGTCCGGACCCAGAACCTCGGTCGTCATGAACGCACCCTTCCCCGTTGTCCGCACATTGTGCAGGCAACGGGGAAGGGTGACCCAGTCGTGACCTGGTGGCTGCTACTTGACCTCGGAGCGGAGCACCAGGCGCAGGCCCACCACGAGCGGGACGACCAGCCAGACGAAGGTGGTCACCGCGAGCTGCGCCCAGTAGGTGCCGGTCATGACGCCGTTGAAGAGGTTGCCCTGGGCGTAGTTGAAGTCGACCCACGGCTGCAGGTCCTTGAACCACTGCTGGTTCTGCGCGAGCAGGAAGGTGAGCGGCGGCAGGGCGAAGCTGTACACGAAGTAGCCGACGATCGCTGCCGCCGAGTTCCGCATCAGGACCCCGAGCATGAAGCCGACCAGCATGCCGAGCACGTTCGCGATGATGATGTACGACAGCTCGGCGGCGCTCACGTTCCAGACGGTGTCGGTGCCGGTGATCGCGGTGCCGACGACGTTGCCGACGGCGCCGATCGCGGCGGCGATGAGCATCGAGACCGCGCCGATGCCGACCGACACGGCGAGCTTGGCGGTGATCACCCGGCCGCGGTGCGGCACCAGCGTGAACGTCGTCAGCCCGCTGCGCTGGCTCCACTCGCTGGTGACGAGCAGGGCGGCGATGATCGGCAGCACCACCGCCATCGGGAACCCGATGGCGGAGGCGAACGCCTCGTAGTCGAGCTCGCTCTCGGGGGCGAACACGATCGTCGCCACCGTGGCGATCACGGCGAGGATCCCGATGCTGGCCATCAGCCAGAAGCCGGACCGGGTGTCGAAGGACTTGCGGAGCTCGACGGAGATCAGCCGGGACATGGGGATGCGGGCGGGCGTCGGGCGCTCGGTGCGCACGACCTCGTGCTCCAGGACGGCGGCGGTCATGCTGCTACTCCTTCACGCTGGGTGTCTGCGGTGAGCTCGAGGAACATCTCCTCGAGGCCGGCGCCCTCGGCGGCGCGCAGCTCGGTCAGGGCGACGCCGGCGGCCAGGGCGACCCGGCCGACCACGTCGGGGTCGGCCTCGACGCGGAGGGCGTCCGTCATCGGGGCGAACGCGACGCCGGCGCCGGTGAGCGCCTGCGACAGGGTGGGGACGTCGGGCGTGCGGACCAGGGTGCCCGCGGAGGCGAGCAGCTCGGCCTTGGTGCCCTGCGCGACGATCCGGCCGTTGCCGATCACGACCAGGTCGTCGGCGATGACCTCGATCTCGTGCAGGAGGTGGCTCGAGAGGAGAACCGTGCCGCCGCGGTCGGCGTACCCGCGGAGCAGGTCGCGCATCCAGCGGATGCCCGCCGGGTCGAGGCCGTTGGCGGGCTCGTCGAGGATCAGCACCTCGGGCTCGCCGAGGAGCGCCGCGGCGATGCCGAGCCGCTGGCGCATGCCGAGCGAGTAGTTGCGGACCCGGCGGCCGGACTCGGTCGGCGTGAGGCTGACCAGGTCGAGGATCTCGTCGACCCGGGAGCCGGGCAGGCCCATGGTGCGCTGGGCGACGGTGAGGATCTCGCGGCCGGTGCGTCCGGCGTGCTGGGCGGAGGCGTCGAGGAGGACGCCGACCTCGAGGCCGGGGTTGGGCAGGTCGGCGAAGCGCCGCCCGCTGACGGTGGCGGAGCCGGACGTGGCGGGGGTGAGCCCGACCATGATCCGCATGGTGGTGGTCTTCCCGGCGCCGTTGGGCCCGAGGAAGCCGGTGACGCGGCCGGGCCGCGCCGTGAAGCTGACATCGTCGACGGCCTTGAAGCCGCCGTACGTCTTGGAGAGGGACTCGACCTTGATCATGGGAAGAGCCTCGCGGCGGCCGGGGGTCGGCCACATCGGGGAGACGCGGCACCGGATCCCTGAGTCGACCCCGAGTCGTCTCGGGGTCTGACCCCGGCTTCGATGAATAATGCCGGGGTGCCCATGCCTGCCCGTCTCGGTCGCTACGCCGTGCGCCGACGCATCGGGGCGGGTGCGTTCGCGACCGTCTGGCTGGCGTACGACGAGCAGCTGGACTCGCCGGTCGCCGTGAAGGTGCTCGCCGAGAACTGGAGCGAGGACCTGGCCGTGCGGCAGCGGTTCCTCGAGGAGGGGCGGTTCCTGCGCAAGGTGGAGTCGCCGTACGTCGTGACCGTCTACGACGCCGGCGAGCTCGACGACGGCCGCCCCTACCTCGTGATGTCGTACGCCGACCAGGGCACCCTGGCCGACCGGCTGGAGATCGACGGGCTCAGCGCCGCCCAGGCGCTCGAGGTGGTCCGCGAGATCGGGGAGGGGCTGCAGACGCTGCACGAGCGCGGCGTCCTGCACCGCGACCTCAAGCCTGCCAACGTGCTCTTCCGCGCCCGCGACGGCAAGGTGCGCGCCATGGTCGCGGACCTCGGGCTCGGGAAGTCGATGGAGGTGTCGTCGCGGCTCACCGTCATCGCCGGGACGCCGTCGTTCGTCGCCCCCGAGCAGGCGCAGGGCGAGCCGCTCGACCCCCGGGCCGACCAGTACTCCCTCGCCGCGCTGACCTACCTGATGCTCGCCGGGCGGGCCGCGTTCGCGCACGCCTCGCTCTCGGCGGCCGCCTCGCCCGGGCCGCCGCCACCGCTCTCGACGCCGGAGCGGACCTACCCCCGCGAGGTCGAGGAGGTCGTCGTGCGCGGGCTCTCCGCCGACCGCGCCGCCCGGTGGCCCGACGTCGCGGCGTACGTCGGAGCGCTGGAGGCCGCGCTCGCACCCGTCGCCGGCGAGGTCGCGGAGCCCTGGCTCCCGCTCGACCCGCACCTGACCCAGCTCGGGGCGCCGCCGTCGATCAAGATCGACGACAGCCCGCTCGCCGAGCCGACGCCACCGCGGCGGCGTCGGTGGCGCTGGGTGGCGGGTGTCGTCGCCGCGGCCGTGGTCCTGGTGGCCTCGGCCGCCGGCGGGTACGCCGCCGCGCAGCGAGCGGACCCGGAGGTCACGCTGACCGACGACCAGTCCTCGCTCAGCGTGACGGTGCCGATCGCGTGGCACCGGGCCGCCGCGACCGACGGCTGGCGCCCGAGTGGCGCGGACGGGGAGTACGCCGCGATCTCCACCGGCACCACCGCGTCCTGGACGGACCCGCGGTCCACGGGCCAGGGCGTGTTCGTCGGGCTGCTGCCCGGCAACGAGCTGCCCAGCCAGCTGCCGCAGCACCCCGAGTGCACGACCGCCGGCCAGCGGGTCGCCGACAACAGCACCTACGGTCCGTCGGCGACCGTCGTCTACACGGGCTGCCCGGGTGACGGCGTCACCGTCGAGAGGGTCGTCCAGGTCACCGACGACCAGCTGCTCTGGGTGCAGGTGCGCAGCCACGACCGGGGCACCGCCAACAGCGTGCTCGACGACGTCGCCGTGCACGGCATGTGACGCTCAGAAGGTGGCCGAGGCGGTGACCCGTTCGAGCAGGTCGGCCATGCCCTCGCGATCCCGGTCCCGGCCCACGACCGCGATGGTCGCGTAGGCCTGCGTGGAGCCGGGCTGGGGCAGGAAGCGCTCCATCGTGACGCGCAGGTGGCCGCCGCTCAGGTAGGTCGCCGTGAACCCGTCCTCCGACCGCTCCTCGACCACCAGGTGCTCCAGGTCGCCGTTGGCCTCGGCGTCCTCGAGCTTGCTGATCCGGAACTCTCGCGCGGCGTTGAGCGAGGCCCGGTCGCCGGCGATCAGCCCGACCCGGAGCATGTAGGTCGGCTGAGGGACGTCGGGGTCGGCGAAGTTCCACGAGTCGCCGCCCTGCAGCACCGCCCGCCGCCAGCCGACCGGCGCCGAGGCCCGCATCCGCAGGTCGCCGGTCCGGAACCTCGCGGGATGCAGCGGCAGGTCGGTCGCCAGGGGCGCGATGCCGGGGTCCGGCACGACGACGTACTCGTTGACCGGGTACGACGGGGACGCCGCCGGCACGGGTCCGGCCGAGATGCTCGCGGGCTCGTCCTCCTGCGACTGCCCGAAGGCGTAGCCCGCGGCACCGCCGACCACGACGAGCGCAAGCGCCAGCCCGATCCAGCGCACCCTCATGCGGCCACCGTATCCGGCGTGTCGTACGCCGGACACGCCCACCGGGCTGTGCCTAGAGTGTGGCCTGTTCACCACTCGGAGGGGCACCGGATGAACGATGTGTTGTTCGAGCGGCACCGGGAGCGCCTCGACGCGGCCGTCGCGGCCAGTGCGAGCCGGGGGTACTTCTCCGCGTTCGGCGAGTCCGTCCCGCCGTGGTCCTACCCGGCGGAGCAGAGCCGGGCCGGCACGCTGGCCTTCCGCGCCTGGCTGGACGAGGACTTCCCGATCGCAGCTCCCGGCACCGACGGCACGGTGGCCACCGAGCGCTCGCCGTACGGCTTCGACCTCGGGGTGCGCTACCCCCGGGTGGTCGATGTCGACGCCCTCCTGGCGCCCGTGCCCGGCGCCCGGGCCTGGCGCGACGCCGGTCCCGACGGCCGGGTCGGGGTGTGCTCGGAGATCCTGGACCGCCTGCACGCCCGCGGCTTCGAGATCGCCAACGCGGTCCGGCACACCAGCGGACAGCCGATCGCCATCGCGTTCTCCTACAGCGTTGCGAGCGCGCTGGACCGGAGTCTCGAGGCCCTCGCCTGGTCGTGGCGCGAGATGACGCGGATCGCGCCCACGACGGTGTGGCAGAGCCCCGCGCCCGGAGGCAGCCAGGTCGAGAAGACCTACACCGTCATCCCCCGCGGCATCAGCCTGGTCGTCGGCGGCTCGGCGTTCCCGACGTGGAACTCCTGGCCCGCGATCTTCGCCTCCCTCGTCGCCGGCAACCGGGTCGTCGTCCAGCCGCACCCGTCGGCCGTGCTGCCCCTGGCGATCACCGTCCAGATCTGCCAGGAGGTGCTGGCGGAGGCCGGGTTCGACACCGACCTGGTGACCCTGGCGGTCGGGGGCTGTGGCGACCGGCTGCACGAGCAGCTCGCCGTGCGCCCGGAGGTCAGGATCATCGACTTCATGGGGCCGGCCGGCTTCTGCGAGTGGCTCGAGGAGCGGGCCGGCCAGGCCGTGCTCTTCACCGGCTGCCCCGGGGTCAACAGCGTCGTCATCGACTCCACGCCCGACTTCGTGGGCATGTGCGACAACCTCGCGCTGTCCATCGCCGCGTGCGCCGGTCAGATGACCACGGCGCCACACAACCTGCTGGTGCCGAGGGCCGGCATCGACACCGACCAGGGGCCCCGGTCGCCACGCGAGGTGGCCGACGGCATCGCGGCGTCGCTGGACCGCCTGCTGCACCACGACCGGGGTGCCATCGAGGTGCTGGGCGCGCTGGCGAGCCCGGCGGTGCTGGCCTTCGCCGAGGCAGCCGCCCGCAAGGGCGAGGTGCTCATCCCGAGCCGCCGCATCGAGCACCCGTCGTACGTCGAAGCCGAGGTGCGCACGCCGGTGCTGGTCGGGCTGCAGGTCGCCGACGCCGACGTCTACTCGGGCGAGAGCCTCGGGGCGGTCTGCTACCTCGTCGAGACCGCGGACACCGAGGAGTCGATCGCGCTCTTCTACCTGATGGCGAGCCGGCACGGCGCCGTCACGGCGGCCGTCTACTCGACGTCGGCCGAGGTCGTGGAGGAGGTGCGGGAGGTCGCGCTCGACGTGGGCGTCGCGCTGTCGGAGAACCTCTACGGCGACGTCGTCGTCAACTCCGTCTCGTCGTTCTCCGACTTCCACGGCGCCGGCACCAGTCCGGCGTCGAGCGCGACGATCCTGGACGCGGCGTACGTGTCGCCCCGGTTCCGCATCGTCCAGTCGCGCCGCCAGGTCTGACCGATGAGTCACGGACTTCGAGCAGGTCTGTCGATTTCGTAGTCACCCGTTCGTGGAGAAGGTGACGGAACCTTCCCACCGAGGAGATCTGACGATGACCGACCTCAAGTCCCGCTGGCTGGCGCTCTACGTGCTGTGCCTGGGCGACCTCATGATCGTGCTCGACTCGAGCATCGTGAACGTCGCGCTGCCCTCCATCCAGGCCGACCTGGGCTTCTCCCAGTCGGCCCTCGCCTGGGTGGTCAACGCCTACCTCCTGACCTTCGGTGGCTTCCTGCTGCTCTCCGGCCGGCTCGGCGACCTGCTCGGCAACCGCCGGGTCTTCCTCGGCGGCGTGGTCGCGTTCGTGGCCGCCTCCGTCGCCTGCGGGCTCGCGCCGACGTCCGGCCTGCTGGTCGTCGGACGCGCGGTCCAGGGCCTCGGCGGCGCCGCCGTCTCGGCCGTGGCGCTCTCGCTGATCATGGGTCTCTTCACCGACCCGGCCGAGCGCGCCAAGGCGATGGGGTTCTTCGGCTTCGTGATGTCGGGTGGCGGCGCCGTCGGCGTGCTGCTGGGCGGGGTGCTGACCGGGCTCTTCTCCTGGCACTGGATCTTCCTGGTCAACGTGCCGATCGGCGTCGGCGTCTGGATCGCCGCCCGCCGGGTGCTGCCGCACGACGAGGTCGTCGAGGAGCGTGGCCGGATCGACGTGCTCGGCGCCGTCCTGGTGACGGGCGCCCTGATGTTGTCGGTCTACGGCATCGTCGAGACGTCGGCCCTGCTGATCGGCGCCGGCCTGGTGCTGCTCGCCGTCTTCGTGCTCTGGGAGTCGCGGGTTGCGGCGCCGCTGGTGCCGCTTCGCCTCTTCCGGCTGCGCAACGTCGTCGTCTCGCAGGTCGTGGGCGTCCTGTGGGCGGCCGCCATGTTCGCCTGGTTCTTCCTCGCCGCGCTCTACCTGCAGCAGGTGCTGGGGTACGACGCCCTCGAGGTCGGCCTCGCGTTCGTGCCGACCAGCGTCGTGATGGCCTACTGCTCATTGCGTGTCTCCGACAAGCTCGTCATGCGGTTCGGCATCCGGCCGCCGCTGGTGGCCGGCCTGGCCCTGGCCGCCGTCAGCCTGGCGCTCTTCTCCCGGGCGCCGGTCGACGGCAGCTTCGTCACCGACGTGCTGCCCTCGATGCTGCTGCTCGGCGCCGGTGCCGGGATCGCCTTCAACCCGGTGCTGCTCGCGGCCATGGGCGACGTCGAGCCGCACGAGTCCGGACTCGCCTCCGGCGTCGTGAACACGTCGTTCATGATGGGCGGCGCGCTCGGCCTGGCCGTCCTGGTCAGCATCTCGACGAGCCGGACCGAGTCCCTCGCCGCCGACGGCGCCTCGGCGATCGAGTCGCTCAACGGCGGGCTGCAGGTGGCCTTCGCGACCGGGGCCGTGGCCGCCGCCCTCGCCGCGCTCGTCGGCGGGCTGCTCCTCCGGCCCAAGCCCATGGTCGCTCCTGAGGGAGGCGCTCCTGAGGAGGTCGCTGCGGTCGAGGAGCCCTGCTCCGACGCAGTCTGACCGGGAAGGTCACCCTCGGATCAGGGACCGCTCCGGCAGCGCGCTAGCGTGCGCGGCATGTCGAGCCTGCTGATCCGCAACGCCCGCCTGGTGCCCCTCGTAGCCGGGGAGCCCGCCCCCGACTCGCCCGTCGACGTCGCGATCGAGGACGGCGTCGTGACCGCCGCCGGTCCGGCCCTCGACCGCCCCGCCGGTGCCGACGAGCTCGACGCCGAGGGCCGGTGGGCGACGCCCGGGCTCTGGGACCAGCACACCCACCTGGCGCAGTGGACGCTCGCGTCGCAGCGACTCGACCTCGCGGGCGCGCGGTCGCCGGAGGACGCGACCCGCGCCGTCGCCGAGCGGATCGCCGACTACCCCGACCTCCCCGTCATCGGCTGGGGACACCGCTCGGCCGGCTGGGACCGCGAGGTGACCGTGTCGGAGCTCGACGCGGTCTCGGGGGACACCGCCGTCGTGCTGATCAGCGGCGACGGCCACCACGCCTGGCTGAACACGACGGCGCTGCTGCACCTGGCGATGCCGGTCCGCGACTCGGTGGTCCGCGAGACGGAGTGGTTCGCGGCGTACCCGCGCCTGGCCACGCTCGTCGGCAACGACGGCACCTCGCCGGAGGCCTACCGGCGGATGCTCGACGAGGCGGCCTCGCGCGGCATCACCGGCATGGTCGACTTCGAGTTCGGCGCGAGCCGGGAGGACTGGGCGGAGCGGTGGACGCAGGACTGCGACCTGCTGCGGATCCGCTGGGCGACCTATCTGAACACCCTCGACGACGTGATCGCTGCCGGCCTGCGTACCGGTGACCCGCTGGCCGGCGACCCGCGGCTGACGATGGGTCCGCTGAAGATCATCAGCGACGGCTCGCTCAACACCCGCACGGCCTGGTGCTGCGAGCCCTACGGCGACGCGCACCGTCTCGAGTACCCGTCCGGGCAGCCGAACCTCTCCGGCGCCGAGCTGCGCGAGCAGCTCGGCCGGGCGCACCGGGCCGGCCTCGAGATCGCCACCCACGCCATCGGCGACGCGGCGGTGCAGGAGGCGCTCGCGGCGTACGCCGACACCGGCGCGCGCGGATCGGTCGAGCACGCGCAGATGGCCCGCCGCGACGACGTACGACGGATGGCGGAGCTCGGGATCCGCGCGAGCGTGCAGCCGGCGCACCTGCTCGACGACCGCGACCTCACCGACAAGATCTGGGGCGAGCGGGCGGAGCGCTGCTTCGCGTTCCGCTGGATGCTCGACGACGGGGTCGAGCTCGCCCTCGGCTCGGACGCCCCCGTCTCGCCGCTGGACCCGTGGCTCGCGATGGCCGCCGCGGTGCACCGCAGCGCCGACGAGCGCGGCCCGTGGCACGGCGAGCAGGCCCTCAGCGTGCGCGAGGTGCTGGCGGCATCGGTCGACGGTCAGCCCACCCTGGCGACCGGCTCTCGCGGCGACGTCGTGCTGCTCGACCGGGACCCGCTGCTGAGCGACCTCGACCAGCGCGACACCGCGTCGCTGGGCACGGCGCTGCGGACGATGCCGGTCGCCGCGACCGTCGTCGCGGGGCGGATCGCGCACCGCGCCTGAGCGTCAGCCCTTGCTCTGCAGGAGGTCGACGACCAACCCGGCGACGGCCTGCTGCTCCACGGCGAGCGGGTGGTAGGCGAGCGCCCTCGACGCCGACGTGACCCGGCCGTTGATCCACGGGTCGTCCGCGCAGATGTCGTGCCCGGCGCTCGCCGTCCAGATGTCGACGTACTCGGCGCGGGCGTCGCCCGCGGCGGCCTCGACCGTCCGTGTCAGGCCCTCGTTGACCTGACGGGCGAAGGCGTAGTCCCCGTCGGCGAGCGGGAGGTCGTCGCAGGACCCGGTCTCCGGGACGATCTGCGGGTAGCCGACGAGCAGCACCCGGGCGTGGGGGGCGCGGGTGCGCACCTCGTCGACCACGCCGACGAGGTTGTCGTGGATCCGCGCCAGCGTCGCGTCGAGACCGTCCGCGAAGCGCTGGGTGCACGGGCTGCCGACCGGGTTGCCGGCGCCGAGCTGCGTGCACTGGGCGAGCACGGTGCCGAAGAGCCCCTCGTCGTTGCCGCCGAGCCCGATCGTGACGAGGTCGGTGCTGCGGCGCACCGCGTCGAGCTGCGGCGGCACCGTGCCGGTCCGGCCCTGCTGCGCCGCTGCGATGTCGCCGGTCGTGGCGCCGCTGCAGCTGACGTCGGTGAGCTTCGTGCCCGCCATGGCGGTGGCCACCAGGGCGGGGTAGTTGACGCCCGAGCGCAGGCAGATGGTGCTCGTGTCGGTCGGCGGGACGAGCGGCGCCGCCGTGTAGGAGTCGCCCAGCGCGACGTACTGGTCGTACGCCGTCGGCGCCGCGGTCGGGCTGCCGGTGGTCTCGGCCGGTGCGGGCGCGGGCGTCGGTTCCGCCTCGCTGCAGCCGGCGAGCGCGGCGACAGCGAGCAGCAGGGCGGGGAGGGCGCGGCGCATGACCTCGACCGTACGGGCGGGGCGGATACTGGACGACATGGCCTCCACCGACGTCCCGGCGGCGCCGACCGGAGGCGAGTCCCTGCTCACGGTCGTCATCGCCCTCGCGGCGAACACGCTCCTCGCCATCGCCAAGACCGCGGCCGCCGTCCTCACCGGCTCGGCCGCGATGGTCGCGGAGGCTGCCCACTCGTGGGCGGACTCGGGCAACGAGGTCTTCCTGCTCGTCGCCGAGCGCAGCGGCAGCCGGCCGCGCGACGAGGAGCACCCGCGGGGCTACGGCCGCGCGACGTACGCCTGGTCGATGATCGCCGCCTTCGGGCTCTTCACCGCGGGCGCGGTGGTCTCGATCTGGCACGGCGTCACCCAGCTGACGAGCGAGTCCGAGGAGACCAGCTACCTCGTCAACTACGTCGTCCTCGGCATCGCCTTCCTGCTCGAGGGCACGTCCTTCCTCCAGGCCAGCCGCCAGGTCCACGGGGCGTCGCAGCGCCTCGCGATGCACCCGCTGCGCTACGTCGCGCAGACCTCGAACCCGACCCTGCGCGCCGTCTTCTTCGAGGACTTCTCCGCGCTCCTCGGCATCCTGATCGCCGGCGCCGGGATCGGGCTCCACCAGCTGACCGGCAACGGGATCTTCGACGCGATCGCGTCGATCGCCATCGGCGTCCTGCTCGCGCTCGTCGCGATCTTCCTCATCCGTCGCAACATGGACTACCTCCTCGGCGAGCCGCCCACCGCCGAGACCCGGTCCCGGGTGATCGCCGGACTGCTCGACCACCCGCAGATCGAGCGCCTCACCTACCTGCACCTGGAGTACGTCGGGCCGGCGCGGCTGTTCGTCGTCGCCGCGGTCGACCTGGTCGGCGACGACACCGAGGACCACCTCGCCATCCGCCTGCGGCAGGTGGAGACCGACATCGAGCAGCACCCCCTCGTCGAGGACGCCGTGCTCACCCTGGCGCTGCCCGATCGCCCGTCGCTGACGCCCTGACCCAGGCCCGCCCGGGCAGCCGCCCGGGGGCACGACCGCTGTAACGCGGGGTTAGACCCACTAGGCACCCCGTTCGAACGGGGTCACCAGTGCCCCTAACCCCGCGTTACAGCCGAGCGGCGCAGCCGTGCACCACCACCTCATGAGGACCGCCCCGGCACCGACTTCCGAGCGAATTTCGGCGAAACGCTTGACGTCGAATAAGTAAGTGCGCTGAACTAACAAACGTGACCACGACCTCTCCGGTGGGCCGGCAGCTCCGGCCCCGCGGCAAGCTCCTCCAGGAGGACGCCCGTCGCCACCACCGGTCGCTGCTGCTCCAGCAGCTCTTCCGGGAGGGGCCGGCGAGCCGCGCGGACCTGGCCCGGACCAGCGGCCTGACCCGCGTGACCGTCTCCGACCTGGTCGGCGAGCTGGTCGCGGACGGCCTGGTCGAGGAGCTCGGGGCACCCGCCGAGAGCCGCGTCGGCAAGCCGCCGACGCTGGTCGGCCTGGCCGCGGACTCGACGCACATCATCGGCATCGACCTCTCGGCGACCGACCGGATGACCGGGGCCGTCATCAACCTGGCCGGCGAGGTGCAGGCCCGCCACGAGCTGCCGCTCGACGGCGCTGTCGGTGCGGACGCCGTCGCGCTGGTCCACCGGCTCGCGACCGAGCTGATCGGCATGACCGCGCGGCCCGTGCTCGGTGTCGGCGTCGGCAGCCCCGGCGTGGTCGACGCCGACGGCACCGTGATCGACGCACCCAACCTCTCCTGGACCGACACCCCGCTCGCCGCCAGCCTCGCCGAGGCTCTCGGGGTCCCGGTCTTCGTCGCGAACGACGCCAACACCGCCGTGCTCGGCGAGCACACGTTCGGCGCCTCCGGCGACGGTGGCCTGATGGTGCTCCGGGTCGGGACCGGTGTCGGTGCCGGCCTGGTGCTCGGCGGCTCCCTGCTGCACGGCCACCTCGGCGCCGCCGGCGAGATCGGCCACGTGGTCGTCGACCCGGACGGCGAGCGCTGCGCCTGCTCGCGCACCGGCTGCCTCGAGACGATCCTCGCGGTCCCGCACCTGCGGCGGCGCCTCGCCGAGGGCGCGGACCCGACCGAGGTCCTCGGCGGGGTCGGGGAGCAGCTCGGGGCCGCGCTGGCGCCGGTCGTCGGGACCCTCAACCTGCACGAGCTGGTGCTGAGCGGCCCGCAGGAGCTGCTCGACGGCCCGCTCCTGGAGGCGACCGACCGCAGCATCCGCGTGCGGACCATGCCGGTCAGCTCGGCGGGCCTCGTGGTCCGCACCTCGACGCTCGGCGAGGACGTGGTCCTCGTCGGTGCAGCCGTCCTCGTCCTGGCCGGACAGCTCGGCGTGTCCTGACGACCCCAACTCGGAACCCATCTCGGAACCACCACCACCCACCACCACATCAGCAGAGAAGCTCGACGAGAGGAAACAGCGGTGCGCATCAAGAAGCCCCTCAGGAACGCTGCGGCGGTCGCGGCCATCGCCACGATGGCCGTGGCGTCCCTGGCCGCGTGCGGCAGCGACAGCAGCGACGGCGACGCGTCGAGCGACGGACCCAAGACCGCGGACATCCGCGTCTGGCTCAACGGCACGGACACCCCGCAGGAGGCGCGGGACTGGCTGAAGAAGACCTTCGAGGACGAGAACCCCGGCTCCACGCTGACCATCGAGCAGCAGGAGTGGGACGGCCTCGTCGAGAAGCTGACGACCTCGCTCTCCAGCGAGTCCGAGACCCCGGACGTCGTCGAGATCGGCAACACCCAGGCCCCGACCTTCACCTCGGCCGGCGCGTTCTCCGACATGACCGACCAGCTCGACAGCCTCGGTGGCGACGACCTGCTCCAGGGCTTCGTCGACGGCGCCACCGTCGACGGCGCGACGTACGCCGTGCCGTACTACGCCGGGTCGAAGTACGTCTTCTACCGCAAGGACCTCTTCAAGGCCGCCGGCATCACCGCCGTGCCGACCACGATGGACGAGTTCATCGACGACGCCGTCAAGCTGAAGCAGGCGAACCCCAAGCCGGCCAACTTCTCCGGCTTCTGGTTCCCCGGTCAGGACTGGCGCAACGGCGCCGCCTTCATCTGGGACGCCGGCGGCGACCTGGCGACGGCCGATGGCGACCAGTGGTCGGGCGCCCTCGAGAGCCCCGAGTCGATCGCCGGTCTCGAGACCGCGCAGAAGCTCTTCACCGAGGCGTCGGGCGCGGCCAAGGACGGCAACGAGGCCGACTCGTGGACGCCGTTCTGCGCCGGTGAGATCGGCATGGTCTCGGCCCCCGGCTGGATCAAGGGCCTGATCCTGGACCCGAAGACCGGGTGCCCCGACACGTACGGCAAGCAGATCGGCGTCTTCGCCCTGCCCGGCACCGACGGCCAGCCCGCCCCGGTCCTCCTCGGCGGCTCGGACATCGCGATCGCGGCCAAGTCCGCCAACCAGGAGCTGGCCCAGAAGGCCGTCGCCCTGATGCTCAGCAAGGACTACCAGACGATCATGGCGAAGGCCGGCCTCACCCCCGCGCTGAACTCGCTCGCCCCGCTCCTCGGTGACGACGAGTTCGCTGCCGCCACGATCGCCGCCGCGTCCAACGCCAAGCTCACCCCGGCCGCGCCGGGCTGGGCCAACGTCGAGGGCTCCCGGGTCCTCGAGGACCTGTTCAGCGGCCTGGCCCAGGGCGGCGACCCCGCCGAGCTGGCGGCCAAGGCCGACGAGCAGATGAACGAGCAGATCAACGGCTGACCCAGCCACCGGCAGCACCCAGCAGCACCCGGCCGGGGCGGTGTGAACCGCCGCCCCGGCCGTGGCATGCCCACAATGTTCGACCGGACCGGTCGGAAGGAGGACGTGATGACTGACCAGATCGTCGGCAAGCCGCCCCGCGCGCGGCGTACGCCACTGCCCTACCTGCTGCTGGTCCCGGCCGCGGTCGCGCTCGTCGTGGCCCTCGGCTACCCGCTCGTGCGCCAGGTCATCCTGTCCTTCCAGGACTACGGCCTCGCCCAGCAGTTCGGGAAGCCACCCGAGTGGGTCGGGGTCGACAACTACCGCGACCTCGTCACCGACCCCTACCTGTGGCGGGTCACGCTCCGCTCGCTGGTCTTCTGCCTGGTCAACGCCGTGGCCACGATGGTGATCGGCGTCGGCCTCGCCCTCCTGATGCGGCACATGGCGAAGGGCGTCCGGCTGCTGCTGCAGACCGGCCTCCTGCTCGCCTGGGCGATGCCCGTCGTCGCGTCCCTCACCGTCTGGCAGTGGCTCTTCGACACCAACTACGGCGTCATCAACTACGCGCTCACCAAGCTGGGCTTCGACTTCGAGGGCCATCCCTGGCTGCTGCAGCCGCTCTCCTTCTTCTTCGTCGCGACCGTGATCGTCGTGTGGATGAGCGTGCCGTTCGTCGCGTTCACCGTGTACGCCGCGCTCACCCAGGTGCCCGAGGAGCTGATGGAGTCGGCGGAGATCGACGGCGCCGGGGCGGTCGGCCGGCTGCGCCACATCGTGTTCCCCGCGGTGCGTCCGGTCCTGCTCGTGGTCGCGCTGCTCCAGGTCATCTGGGACCTGCGCGTCTTCACCCAGATCTACATCCTCCAGCAGGCTGGTGGGTCCACCCGCGACACCAACCTGCTCGGCACCTACATCTACCGGCTCGGGATCGGCGGCGGGAAGTTCGGCATGGCCGCGGCCGTCGCCATCTTCATGCTCGCGCTGACGGTCCTCCTGACCGCGCCGTACGTCCGGTCCATGCTCAAGCAGGAGAGGGAGGACTGAGATGCCTCGCCCCGCCAGCCGCCCCCTGCGCGTCACGGCCAACGTCGTCGGCGTGATCGCGTTCGTGATCGCCGCGTTCCCCGTCTACTGGATGGTGAACAGCTCGTTCCTCGACCGCAACGAGATCCGCAACCCGGTCCCCACCTGGGTGCCGTTCGGCGGCGACCTCGACAACTTCCGGACCGTGTTCGAGGGCGACCAGTTCCTCAACGCGATGAAGATCAGCCTGATGGTGACCCTGCTGACGATCGTCGTCGCGCTGGCCTTCGCGTTCATCGCGTCCGTGGCGCTGTCGCGGTTCCGGTTCCGTGGCCGGATGTCCTTCATCGTGACCCTGCTGATCATCCAGATGATCCCGGTCGAAGGACTCTTCATCTCCCAGTACAAGATGCTGGAGACGATGAACCTGCTCAACACGGTCGTCGGTCTCAGCCTGGTCTACGTCTCCCTGGTGCTGCCCTTCACGATCTGGACCCTGCGCGGCTTCGTCACCGGTGTGCCCTACGAGCTCGAGGAGGCCGCGATGATGGACGGCTGCTCGCGCACCCAGGCCTTCTTCCGGATCACCTTCCCGCTGCTGGCGCCCGGCCTCGTGGCGACCGGTGTCTTCGGGTTCATCCAGGCGTGGAACGAGTTCTCCCTCGCGCTCATCGTGATGACGCGCGAGGACCACCGCACCCTGCCGCTGTGGCTCTCGACCTTCACCGACGTCAACCGCGGCACCGACTGGGGCGGCATCATGGCCGGCTCCACCCTGATCGCCGTGCCGGTCATCATCTTCTTCCTGGTCGTCCAGGGCCGGATGGTCAGCGGCCTCACCTCGGGTGCGGTGAAGGGATGACCCCGCCCACGACCGAGCTCGACACGCTGGCCCTGCAGGTCCTGCTGCCGGCGTTCGTCGGCACGACGCTGCCCGACGAGTACGCCGGCCTGCTCGCCGAGGGACTCGGTGGCATCTGCTACTTCGGGCCCAACACCGCCGACGGCCCCGAGGCGGTCGCGCGCCTGAGCGCGGCGATCCGCGCGGCCAACCCGGACGCCGTCATCGCCGTCGACGAGGAGGGTGGCGACGTCACCCGTCTGCACGCCCTCGACGGCAGCCCGGTGCTCGGCCCGGCGGCGCTCGGCGCCGCCGACGACGTCGAGCTGACCCGCGCGGTCGGCCGCTCGATCGGCGCGGAGCTCGCCGCGGTCGGGATCAACCTCGACCTCGGCCCGGTCGCGGACGTCAACAGCAACCCGGACAACCCGGTCATCGGCACCCGCAGCTTCGGCACCGAGCCGGCCCTGGTCGCGCGCCACGTCGCCGCCTGGGTCACCGGCCTCCAGGAGGCCGGCGTCGCCGCCTGCGCCAAGCACTTCCCGGGCCATGGGGACACCGCGCAGGACAGCCACCTCGAGCTGCCCACCGTCGACGCCGACCTCGCGGTGCTGCGCACCCGCGAGCTGGTGCCGTTCGCGGCGGTCGTCGAGGCGGGGATCGCCTCGGTGATGACCTCGCACATCGTGGTGCCCGCCGTCGACCCCGACCTGCCCGGCACCCTCAGCGAGCCCGTGCTCGGGCTGCTGCGCGACGAGCTGGCGTACGACGGCGTGATCGTCAGCGACGCCCTCGACATGGCCGGCGCGTCCGCCGGGCGCGGCATCCCGGAGGCGGCGGTCCTGTCGCTCGCGGCCGGTGCCGACCTGCTCTGCATCGGCACCGACGTCGCCGTCGAGACGGTCCGCGCGACCCAGGCGGCCATCGTCGCCGCCGTACGCGACGGGCGGCTCCCGGAGGAGCGGCTGCGATCCGCGGCCGCCCGGACCGCGCAACTGCGCCGCTACGACATGGGCGGGGCGCCGGACGCTGCCGTTCCAGCGCAAGTGCGCGCCGCGCGCGCGGCCACCCTCGTCGAGGGCGAGCTGCCCGACCTGACGGGCGCCGAGATCGTGAGTGTCTCCACGGCCGCCAACATCGCGATCGGCGAGGTCCCGTGGGGGATCCCACCGGACCGCACGATCGCGCCGGGGGAGCCGGTCACGGGCGACCGCCCGGTCGTGCTCCAGGTCCGCGACGCCCACCGCCGGCCGGAGATCGTCCTCGACGGCGCGGCCGTCGTGGTCGAGTGGGGGTGGCCCGGACCGTACGACGGGCCGGTGCCGAGGATCTGCCCCCGCGGCTACTCTCGTCCCGGAGCGGCCGCTGTGACCGAACTGCTGCGAAAGGCCGGGTGGGAGCGGTGACCGCCGCGCTGAGTGTGGGTCTCGACATCGGGGCCACCAAGACCCTGGGGCTGGTGCTCGACGTCGACGGCGCGATCCTGGCCGAGGTGCGGGAGCCGACCAAGCCCGGCGCGGACGGCATCGTCGCCTCCGCCGCGCGGGTCTACGACGCGCTCCGGGTGGCCATCGGCCAGCCCCTCGACGGGGTCCTCGGGGTCGGCATCCCCGGGCTCGTCGACGTCGAGCGGGGAGCGGTGAAGCACGCCGTCAACCTGGGGGTCGACGGCGACTGGCTGCCGCTGCGCGACCTGCTCGCGGCGCGACTCGGCGTCCCCGTCGCGCTCGAGAACGACGTCAACGCGGCCACCCTCGGTGCGGCCGCCCTGAGCCATGAGGGGGGCCACGCCAGCGACCTCGTCTACCTGAGCATCGGCACCGGGCTGGCCGCCGGCCTCGTCCTCGACGGCCGGCTCCGGCGCGGCGCGCACGGCGCCGCCGGGGAGATCGGCCACGTGCCCGTCGACCCGCAGGGCGTCGTCTGCCAGTGCGGCCAGCGCGGCTGCCTCGAGACGATCGCCTCCGGCTCGGCCCTCGCCGCGGCATGGCCGGCCGGCGACGTACCGCCCGCGCAGGCGCTGTTCGCCGCGGCCCGCAGCGGGGACCCCACCGCGATCGCCGCGCGCGACCGCTTCTCCGCAGGGGTCGCCAGCGCGATCCGGGTGCTCAGCCTGGCCGTCGACCCGGAGAGCATCGTGCTCGGCGGCGGCGTCGCGCAGCTGGGCGAGCCGCTGCGGCTCGCGGTCGCCCAGGCCCTGCTGGAGCAGGCGGCGAGCTCGCCGTTCCTGGCGTCGCTCGACCTGGCCGGACGGCTGCGGGTCGTCCCGTCCGACTACCCGGTCGCGGCCGTCGGCGCCGCGTTCCTCGGTCGATGAGCACGGTCTCGGGCCTCGTCGACCTCCAGGTCAACGGCGCCGCCGGCATCGACCTGACCGCCGAACCGCACCGGCTCTGGGAGGTCGCGTCCGTCCTGCCGGCGTACGGCGTCGTCGCGTTCGTGCCCACCGTGATCACCTCCGACCCGGCGGCCCGGCGTACGGCGCTGGACACGCTCGCGGCCGGACCGCCCGCGGGCTGGACCGGGGCCGAGCCGCTCGGCCTGCACTTCGAGGGGCCGATGATCGCGCCGTCCCGCAAGGGCGCGCACCCGGAGCACTGGCTGCGTCCGCCGTCGCTCGACCTCGTCGACGGCTGGTCGCGGGAGAGCGGCGTCGTGATGGCGACGATCGCACCCGAGCTGCCCGGAGCCCTCGAGGTGATCGAGCGGCTGGTCGCCGAGGGCGTCGTCGTCTCGGTCGGCCACACCGCGGCCGGCACCGCCGAGGTTGCCGCGGCCGTCGAGGCCGGCGCGCGCTGCGTCACCCACCTCGGCAACGCGATGGCGCCGGTGCTGCCGCGCGACCCCGGCCCCGTCGGCACCGCCCTGGGTGGTTCTCTGGGTGGAGAACATCTGGTCGCCGGGGTGATCGTCGACGGCCACCACCTCGACCCGCTCTTCGTCCGGATGGCCTGGCGGGCCCTCGGGCCGGACCGCTTCCTGTCGGTCTCCGACACCACCGCCGGCCTCGGCCTGCCCGACGGACCGGCCCGGCTCGGCGACCAGGACGTCGTCGTGTCGGACGGCACCGTGCGCCTGCACGACGGCACCCTCGCCGGCTCGGCCGCGTCCCTCCTCGACTGCCTGCGCACCCTGGTCGCCCAGACCGGCTGCTCGGTCGAGGACGCGCTCACGACGGCCACCACCACGCCGCTCACCCTGCTGGGCCTGCCGCCCCGCGAGGAGCGGATCGAGCTCACCGACGACCTGGAGCTGCTCTGATGGAGGTCGTCCCGCTCGCCACCGCCGAGGAGGTCGGCGCCGTCGCCGCCGACGCGATCGAGGCGCTGGTCCGCCGCGTGCCCGAGGCCGTGCTGGGTCTCGCCACCGGGTCGAGCCCGCTCCCGACCTACCAGGAGCTGGTCCGCCGCCACCGCGACGGCTCGGGCCCGTCGTACGACGCGGTGCGCTGCTTCACGCTCGACGAGTACGTCGGGCTGCCGGTCGGTCACCCGGAGACCTACCGGGAGACGATCTTCCGCGAGCTGACCGACGGTCTCGGCATCGCGCGGGGGCGGGTCGCGAGCCCCGACGCGATGGACCCCGAGCACGCGGGCGACCGCTACGAGAGCGCCATCCGCAGCGCCGACGGGATCGACCTGCAGGTGCTGGGGATCGGCGCCGACGGCCACCTGGCGTTCAACGAGCCCGGCTCGTCGCTGGCGTCCGGGACCCGGATGAAGACCCTGACCGCGCAGACCCGGCGCGACAACGCCCGCTTCTTCGGCTCGGTCGACGAGGTGCCCCGCCACGTCCTGACCCAGGGCCTCGGCACCATCCTGCGCGCCCGGCACCTGCTGCTGGTCGCGACCGGCGCGGGCAAGGCGGCGGCGGTCGCCGCGGCGGTCGAGGGGCCGCTCTCCGCGTCGTGCCCGGCGTCGGTGCTCCAGCTGCACGCCCACGCGACGGTCTTCGTCGACGAGGCCGCGGCCGCCGGCCTCGATCGGCTCGACTACTACCGCGAGGTGTACGCCGGAAAGCCCGCCTGGCAAGGGTTGTAGCGCTCGGTCACGCCTGCAGCCAGGTCCGCAGCACGAACTCGCACTCGGTGAGCTCGGCCGTGGGGACGAACTCGCCGGCGGCGTGAGCCAGGGCGGGATCACCCGGGCCGAAGACCTCGACCGCGATGCCGCGCGCGGCCAGGAGGTCGGCCCCGGAGCAGCTCAGCGGCGTCGCCGTCGTGAACTCACCCGACGTCGGCTCGAGCACGACCGCCCGACCGACGTCGAGGACGTCCGGCCGGGCGTCGGCGAGGGCGGAGAGCCCGTCGGACTCGCCGCCGGCGTACAGGACGAAGGTGACGTCGCGGTCGTACGCCGTCAGCGCGGCGCGCAGCAGCACCGCGAGGCCGCCCTTCGCATCGCACGCGCCGGGGCCGAAGAGCTTCCCCATCTCGACGTAGGCGAAGGAGTCGGGATCGCCGGCGACGGTGTCGAGGTGCCCCGCGACCAGCACTCGCTCGCCAGCCCCCTCGCGCACGAGCGTGCGGGCGACGACACTGTCGCCGACCCGCTCCACCGTGAGGTGGGCGAGCGGCGCCAGGGCGCTCTCGACCGAGTCGGCGAGGGCCGCCTCGTCGCCGGTCCCCGAGCCGATGTTGACCAGCGACATCGTGAGCGAGACGACGTCCAGGTCGAGCAGCAGGGGCATGGTGAAGTCACTCATCTGAGCCTCCGGTGAAGTGACGGGTGAACCCGGGGCCGGTCACGGTGACGTCGTACCGACCGTCCCGGACGGCGACCGGGACGGTCACGACGCGCGGACGCGTCGTCGAGGACTCCGGCACGGTGACGGCGGCAGGCCCGCTGACGCCGTCGAGCCAGAGGTGGATCCCGCGCGTCGCGCCGGCGTTGGCGAGCAGGAGCGACACCGCCCCGTCGGCCACCTCGATCTCCGCCGACGGCGCGTAGGGGAGCGGTCGCGCCGGGACCGCACCGGGACCGGACGCGTCGACCGTCTCGCCGAGGTCGAGAGCGCCGACGAGGTCACCGCACACCCGGCGGCGCCACTCGGTGAGCCAGATCCGGGCCTCGCGGCCGCGGCTGGCGGTCCAGCGCTCGGTCAGCTGGATGAGCGACGTGTGGTCGCACACCTCGTCGCTCACCCAGGCCCGGTCGGTCCACGGTGTGTGCAGCAGCAGCGTCCCCGGCGCGCCGAGTGCGGCACCCCACCGCTCCACGACGGGAGCCGCGTCGCCGCCACCGAGGGCGACGGCCACGAGGGTCGCCGGCGGCAGGCCGTCGAGCCCGGCGAGCACCGCCTGCACGGTCTCGCGGCTCGCCTCGACCACGGTGACGTCGCCCAGGGTGTCGGGCAGCGAGGCCCGCAGGTGCACGGTGACGTCCGCGTCCCGCAGGGCGGCGGCGAAGCTCGGCCAGACCCGCTCCGCGCGCTCCTCGCCGTCCGGCGTGAGGTGGTAGCCGCGGCAGGTCGTGACGTGCTCGGGCAGGTCGGTGACGGAGGCGTACGGCACGTCCTCGGCGATGACGAGTAGCAGGTGCTCGAGGTCCTTCAGGGCGGCCACAGTGCGTCACTTTGGCACGGATTGCATAGGGAGCCTAACGATCATCTGGCGACACCCTGGCGTTCACCGGACGGGCACGGTCTGTTGCGGCATCGGCGTGATGCTCACGCCTCGTGACACTCCTGAAGAGCTGGCGCGCCGTGGTCGCCGCCGTCGTGACCACCGCCCTGACCGCGACGATGGCCGCCCTCGTCGCAGGTCCCGCGGAGGCGGCGGTGACGCCGCCGGACCACCTCGTGATCGCCGCCGTGTGGGGCGCCAACTCCGACACGGCCCAGTGGACCAACGACTGGATCGAGCTCTACAACCCCACCGACGCCGACATCGCCCTGGGCACCGTCAGTGGCGGAGCGGTCACGTCCAGCGGCTACAGCCTGTGCTACCGAGGCGTCAGCACCTCGCCCCAGAAGTGCAGCACCACCGTGAAGCTGACGGGCACCGTGAAGGCGCACCACTACTTCTTCGTCTGGTACGCGAATGCGCACACGCCGGCC
Organism: Nocardioides sp. Root1257; assembly: GCF_001425175.1. GTDB lineage: Bacteria > Actinomycetota > Actinomycetes > Propionibacteriales > Nocardioidaceae > Nocardioides. The sequence continues at coordinate 792,935 of NZ_LMDV01000009.1, forward strand.
GACGACGGCACCTATCCCGCCGGGTTCACCCCGGACCTGGACGTGGCCGTCAAGACCGCGGCGAACGGACAGCAGCAGGGCAGCAACATGGGCGGGTGCAACACCGGCGGACAGGTGCTCCTGCTCGACCCGAACGCCAGCAACGCCAGCGCTGCTGCGACCTTCACCGGCGACCTCTCCTCCCCGACGGCGAAGGCAGCCGGCGTCGTCGACGGCGTCGGCTGGATGAACGCGGGCACCACCCAGCCCAACGCGGCGGAGTCGAACGGCGCCACCCCGATCGCCGGTGTCAACGCGGGGACGACCAACGCGTGCGTCATCGCGCGCACCTTCACCGACGGCGTCCCGGTCGACACCGACACCAACCGCACCGACTTCTCGATCGCCGCGCCTGCCACCTTCGCCATCCACTCGCAGATCAGCGACCACGTCGCCGTCGACGCGGTGCCGGACACGGAGGTCAGCCGCGGCGAGGCGATGGCTCCGATCCAGGTCAAGGGTCGCAAGGGCACCGGCGCGCTGAGCTACGCGGCCGACGGCCTGCCCGACGGTGTCGCCATCGACCCGGCCACCGGTGTCATCGGCGGTACGCCGGCGGAGACCGACGCCCTCCAGGGCTACCCGGTCACCGTCACCGTGACCGACAGCTCGCCGACCGGTGCCGAGACCGCGACGACCTCCTTCACGCTCACCGTGAGCAGCACGCTGCGCGTAGACGCGCAGGCCGACGTCACGGTCCGCAAGGGCACCGCCCTCGAGCCGATCCAGATCAGTGCTCACGGCGGCACGCCGGACTACCAGTACGCCGCGACCGGGCTGCCGTCCGGCGTCGCGATCGACCCCGCCACCGGTGTCGTCAGCGGCACCCCGACCGCCCCGGTCGGCCGCTACGCCGTGCACGCCACCGCGACGGACAGCGGCGTCGGCGGGGCCGCCCAGTCGGCGTCCGTCGACTTCACGATCGTCGAGCGACCGAAGGCCTCGTCGCCCGGCGGGGGCGATGCGCTCACGGCCCTGCGGATCAACGAGGTCAGGGCGACGGGCACGCCGGGCGACGACTGGGTCGAGATCGTCAACACCGGCGCCGCCGTCACGGGCGCCGCGGTGAGCATCGTCGACGTGGACGGCGCGACCTACCACGTGCCGACCCAGGACGTGGCCGCCCACGGCTTCGTCGTCGTCGACGGGTCCGACCTCGACGCTGCGGGCCTCGACCTGACCACCGGCACCACGCTCGACCTCACCTCGGCCGACGACACGCTCCTGGACGAGACCACGCTGACCTCGTTGCCGTCGACGTCCTGGGCGCGCTTCCCCGACGGCACGGGTGACTTCGCCGTCGCCAAGCACGACACCCGCGGGGCCACCAACAGCGTGCCCGCGGCGTACGCCACCGACCACCTCGTCGTCGCTGCGGTGTACGGCGCGGACGGCACGGCGTTCAACAGCGACTGGGTGGAGCTCTACAACCCGACCGACGAGCCCGTCGTCCTCGGCACGATCGACGGCAACGGGGTGGTCACGCCGAACTACTACCAGTGCTACCGCTCCAACTCGTCCAACACGTGCTCGTCGATGAAGCTCTACGGCACCGTGCAGCCGCACCACTACTTCCTGGTCTGGAACGGGCACAACGCCGACGCCAACGTCGACGCCCACAGCAAGGGCGTGCCGCCGGCCGGCATCACGCCGGACCTGGACTTCCGCTACGGGTCCAACGACACCAACAGCGCCGCGACCAAGGCAGCCAACGACCCGTCCGGGCAGAGCAACAACGGCTTCGGCGGCTGCAACACCGGCGGCCAGCTCTGGCTGCTGAACGCCTCGAGCAACGGCGTGGCGCCGGGTGGCGACATGTCGTCCGTCTCTGCGCGTGCCGCCGGGGTGGTCGACGGCGTCGGGTGGACCGCCAACGGCGCCACCCAGCCGACCGGGGCCGAGAGCACCGGGGCCGAGACCGTCACCGGCCTGAGCTCGGGCACCAACAACGCCTGTGTCATCACCCGCCGCTACGCGTCCGGCTACGCGATCGACTCCGACGCCAACAGCACCGACTTCACCACCGTCCAGGACCCGGGCACCGTCGTCCTCCACGCCCAGGCGAGCGACCGCGTCGCGATCACGCCGATCGGTGCCACCGAGATCTCCCTCAACGGGCCGATGGACCCGATCCAGGTCGAGGCGACGGCGATCTGGGGCGACCTGACGTACGCCGCCACCGGCCTGCCGGGCGGCATCTCGATCGACCCGAGCACGGGCATCATCAGCGGCACGCCGACGGCCAGCGACGAGCTCGGCGACTACCCGGTCACGGTCACCGTCTCCGACGACGTCCCCAGCGACACGGCCACGACGTCGTTCACGCTGACCGTGAGCAAGGTCCTGCGCCTGGACCCGATCTCCGACCTCTCGGTGCACCAGGGCGCTGCTCTCACCGGCGTGCACGCGACGGCTCACGGCGGCTTCCCCGGCTACACGTACGCCGCCACCGGCCTGCCGGCCGGCGTCGCGATCGACCCGGCCACCGGCGTCATCAGCGGCACGCCGACCGCCGCACTCGGTCGCTACGACGTGCACGTCACCGCCACCGACAGCGGGACCGGCGCCGAGCAGGGCTCCGTCTCGCGGGACTTCACGATCGTCGTGCTCCCGCCGGTGGGCGGCCCGTCCTCGGGCGACCCGCTCGCGGGGCTGGCCCTCAACGAGGTCAGGACGACGGGCACCCCCGCCAAGGACTGGGTCGAGATCTACAACACCGGCGACGCCCTCGACGGTGCGGCCCTCGCCCTCGAGGACCGCGCGGGCGACACGTACGTCGTGCCCACGCAGGACGTCGCCGCCCACGGCTTCGTCGTCGTCGACGGTGCCGACCTCGACGCCGCCGGGCTCGACCTCGCAGCCGACGACACGCTCTACCTGACCGAGGCCGACGGCACGCTCCTCGACGAGACCTCCTGGTCCTCGCGGCCGACGACCTCGTGGGCGCGCCACCCCGACGGCACCGGCGAGTTCGGCGTCGCGGCCTACGCGACCAGGGGCGCCCCCAACAGCGGCCCGCCGGAGATCAGCCCCAACGACCTGCTCGTGACCGAGGTCAACTACGACAACAACTCGACCGACTACTACGAGTACAGCGAGATCACGAACACCACCGACCACCCGATCGACTTCTCGGCCTACGGCCTCACCGTCACCAAGAGCGGCGCGGTGATGACGCTCCACGACCCGTCGGACACCTCCCAGCACTCGCCCACGATCAACCCGGTCATCCCGGCGCACGGGACCCAGGTCTTCTGGTGGGTCGAGAACCAGTACGGCGCCACGCTCGACGTCGGCGCCAAGACGTCGGCGCAGTTCCGCGCGAACTACGGGATCCCCACCACGACGCCCGTGGTGCTCGTCTACGGGTTCGCCTCGATGGCCAACTCGGGCGGTGACCACAGCTTCTACATCTCGGTCAACAAGGGCAGCACGCTGGTCTCGCGGGCGTACGTCGACACCCCGTGCGCGGCCAACACCTTCAACGGTGCGGCCGTCTGCACCGCGACCAACGGCAACTACGCCGAGCACTACCGGACGCCGGCGGACCGCTCCAGCGCGGACGCGGCGGTCTGGTACAACTCGCTGTACGCCGGGGGCGACTCCGTCGGACACCCGCTGAAGAAGGCGCTGAGCAGCCCCGCCACCGTCGACCTCGAGCAGCTCGGCTTCACCCGGGGCGTCAAGATCACGGCGACGAGCAGCACGTCGCTGACGCTGACCAACACGACGAGCTCCGCGGTCGACCTGTCCGGCTACGTGCTCGAGGACCGGGCCGGCGCCGACCACGTCCTGCCGCCCGGCACGACGCTCGCTGCCGGTGCCGACCTGGTGCTCCCGTCGAGCGACACCGGCTTCACCCTCGGCGCCACCGACTGGGTGACGCTGCTCGCGCCGCGTGGCTACGCCTACACCGACGGCGCGGGCATCGTGGACACCACCGGGCCGCTGCTCACGGCGGTGCCCTACGACTCCAGCACCGGCGGTGAGCCGGTGATCGACGAGACCACGGGCCTGCCGCTGCCCCCGGCCGGGGGTCTCTACCGCCCGGCCGGCATCTCGGCCGCCGACGGCACCGTCTACGTCTCCAACACCGGCGACAACGTGCTGGCGTCCATCACCGACGGAGAGACCAGCACCGTGGCGGGCTCGCTCACCGGGTACGGCGACCTCGGCGACGAGGGACCGGCCAAGGACGCGCAGCTCTACCAGCCGGGCGGCACCGCCGTCGACGCCGACGGCAACATCTACGTGGCCGACAGCGGGGACAACGTGATCCGCAAGGTGACGGCCGACGGCGTCATCCACCGCTTCGCCGGCACCGGCGTGGCGGGCGGAGCGGGCGCCACGGTCACCGCGGCCAGCACGCCCCTCAGCGTGAACCTCTGGCACCCGAACGACGTCGCCGTCGACAGTGCGGGCAACGTGTTCATCGCGGACACCTACGACAACCGGGTCCTCGAGGTCTCCGCGGCCGGTGCGATCTCCGTGGTCGCCGGCACCGGACGGGCCGGCTACACCGGGGACGGCACGGCCGGCCCGAGCGCGCGGCTCTCCCAGCCCGCGGGCGTCGCCGTGGACAGCGAGGAGAACGTCTACATCGCCGACGCCTCCAACAACGTCGTGCGCCGCGTCGACGGCTCGACGGGTCAGATCACCACCGTGGCGGGCGACTACGCCAAGAACCAGTCGACGAACGGCTGCCTCGGCGCCTACTCCGGCGACGGGGGACCGGCGACCTCGGCGCAGCTCAACACCCCGCAGGACGTCGCCCTCGACGGCGAGGGCAACCTCTTCATCGCCGACACCTTCAACCACGCGATCCGCCAGGTCAGCCCCGGCGGCACCATCTCGACCCTGGTCAACACCTCGGCGAAGGCCGGGACGGAGAACCTCAGCCCGGTGGGCGGCGGCTCCTTCCCGTGGGGCACGCACCTGAACACGCCGTACGCCGTGGCGGTCGACCGCACGACCAACATCGTCTACATCGCCGACACCAAGAACAACGCGGTCGCCCAGGTGGTGCACGCGGCGTTCACCGGCGACGCCTCCGGCCCGGTCGAGCCGCCCGAGCAGGTCGCGATCACGGGCTCCGGCACGGCGGCGAACGCCTGCGCCGTCCTCCTGAACGGGCCGGTCGTCTCGGCGAGTGCGCCGACCGTCTCGGGGACCCTCGCCGTGGGCTCGACCCTCACCGCCGACGCCGGCGCGTGGTCGCCGACCCCGGACTCCTTCACCTACCAGTGGCTGCGCGACGGCGTGCCGATCAGCGGCTCGACGCAGGCGACCTACACGGCGACGACCGCCGACGCCGGTCACCTGGTGTCGGTCGCGGTCACGCCGGTCAAGGACGGCTTCTCGTCGACCAGTACGACGTCGGCGGCCGTCCTGATCCCGGTGCCGGTCGACCCGCAGGAGAAGACGCTGACGACGGTCGTGCCGACCGTCTCCGGCGGGTTCGTCGTCGGCTCGAAGGTGCGGGCCGTGGCCGGGGCCTGGAAGGCGGGCACCACCCCGGTGACGTCGTTCGACTACCAGTGGCTGCGCAACGGCGTCCCGATCCCCGGCGCCACGTCGGCGACCTACACGGTGACGACGGCCGACTACCGGACCCGCGTCGCCGTCCAGGTGACCGGCGCCTACCCGACGTACACGACGGCGTCCGCGCTCTCCGCGTCGCACGTCGTGGCGGCGGGCGCCCTGACCCGCGGGAAGCCGGCGATCCACGGCCCGGCCAAGGTCGGCCGCAGGCTGACGGCCTCCCCGGGCACCTGGCGCGCCGGGACGGTCAAGCTGACCGCCTCCCACCTGAGGTACCAGTGGTTCGCCGGCGGCAAGCGCATCGCGGGCGCCACGAAGGCGGCGTACAAGATTCCGCGGAAGCTCGCCCACCAGCGGATCACGGTCCGGGTCACCGGCCTCTACCCCGGCTACGCCACGGCCACCGCCACCTCCCGGCCGACGCCCGCCGTCAAGACCACGTGACAGCCTCCGCACCCGAGCGCGCAGAAGAGAAGGAACCCATGACTGACAACAGCACCAGCCCGCTCGACACCCACGCCAAGCGACGCACGGTGGTGATGGGCGCGGCCGCCGTCGCGGGTGCGGCCGGCATGTCCGGGCTGCTCCCGAGCCGGCTCGAGGCGGCCGCGGCGGCGGAGCCGGAGGAGTTCGACCTCTCGAAGGTCAAGCACGTCGTCTACGTGATGCAGGAGAACCGCTCGTTCGACCACTACTTCGGGACCTTCCCCGGCGTCCGTGGCTTCGACGATCCGGACGCGATGACCCTGGCCAACGGCAACTCGGTCTTCCAGCAGCCCGACCCGTCGAACCCCGACGGCTACCTGCTCCCGTTCCACATGGACACGAAGAACACCGGCGCCGCGGCCGTCCCGTCGCTCTCCCACGACTGGCGCGACCAGCACGCGTCGTGGAACAAGGGCGCGATGGACGGCTGGCTGAGCACGCACGTCGCCTCGGACGGCGCGGCGAAGGGCAGCTTCACCATGGGCTACATGGAGCAGCAGGACATCCCGTTCCACTGGGCGCTCGCGGAGCGCTTCACGCTGCTCGACAATTACCACTGCTCGGTGATGGGGCCGACCTACCCCAACCGCGCGATCTGGATGTCCGGCACCAACGACCCGCAGGGCGAGCAGGGCGGGCCGATCCTCGAGACGGTGGCGCCCAACACGCTGACCTGGAAGTCCGCGGCCGAGGTGCTGTACGACGCCGGCTACAGCATCAAGACCTACTCGAGCTCGGGGTCGTACAACTACTTCAAGTGGTGGAAGAGCTTCAAGACCACCGGCCAGGTGGACACCGAGCTCTACAACTGGGCGACCGGCAACGGCACCCTCTTCGGCAACGGGACGCCCGGCGGCGCCGGCAACCCGCTCGCTCCGACGAAGGCCCAGGTCGGCTACCTCGCGTTCGAGGAGGACTGCGCCAACGGGACGCTCGCCGACGTGACGTGGCTCTTCCCCGACGGCCCGTACGCCTCGGACGAGCACCCGCCGAACACGCCGGCCGCCGGTGCCTACTTCCTCGCGTCGAAGCTCGAGGCGCTGGCCGCCAACCCGGACCTGTGGAGCTCGACCGTCTTCATCATCAACTACGACGAGAACGACGGGTTCTTCGACCACGTGCCGCCGCCGGTGCCGGACCCCGAGCTGCACCCCGAGGAGTACGTCCACATGCCCTCGCCGCGCGGTACGCCGGGCGGCGGGCTGCCCGCCGGGGCCGGGTTCCGCGTGCCGTGCCTGATCATCTCGCCGTGGACCGTGGGCGGGCACGTCTACTCCCAGGTCGCCGACCACACCTCGCCGCTGCAGCTGATCGAGGCGATCACGGCGGCCGGCGGGCTCGCCGGCACGGGGCCGGTCACCTTCGACGCGATCACGCCGTGGCGTCGCTCGACCTTCGACGACCTCGCCGGCGCGTTCCAGGCGGTGCCGCAGGCAGCGCCCGACGACGCGGAGTTCGACCCGGCGGCGCGCCAGGCGAACTACTCCGCCCAGCTGACGGCCTCCGCGCTCCCGATGCCCGCCCGTCCGACGGCCGCGCAGACGGTGCCGCACCAGCTCCCCGAGGAGCAGCCGGCAGCGACGACCACCTCCTCGACCGCGGCATCGGCGACGCCGGCCGCGATGGTGGCGGTCGCACCGGCGAAGAGCTCGGTCACCGTGACCGAGACGGTCCGCTCAGGGCGCAAGGCCGCGCTGAGGGTCGTGGGTGCCAAGCCGGCGAGCCGGGTCGTCGTGCGCCACGCGCACGGTGCCGTGGTCGGGCGGGTCGTCGCCGCTGCGGACGGCACGGCCGCGCTGCGGATCAGCACGCGGCACCTGAAGGCCGGGCGCCAGCACCGCTACACCGTCATGTACGTCGACGCGGCCGGTCACCACCACACCCGCAACGTGGCGTTCAAGGTCACCCACTGAGGGTGGTCGGACCGCGGCCCGGTCAGGCGCCGACGGCCAGCGTCGGCCGGGGGCGCAGGAGCGGTCGGAGGACGCCGGCGACGGCCTGACCGATCGGTCCCTGCAGGCCCGGCCGCGAGCAGACGTAGAGCTGCAGCGGCTCCGGCGTGGGCAGGTCGCTGACCGGCACCAGGCCCTGCGGGGCGTGCCCGAGCGTGGCCATCAGCGCGACGCCCAGCCCCGCGGCGACGGCGGCCTGCACCCCGGCGAGCTGGGTGGCCTCGGCGCCGATGACCGCCGGGATGTCGTGGCCCGACAGGGTCTCGAGCGCCCGGGTGCGCAGCGAGCACGGGTTGTCGAAGGCGACCACGGGCACCGGCGTCGACCCGTCGGGACGCGTCCAGGTGGGTGCGGCGTACCAGGACAGGTCGAGCTCGCCGACCAGCTCCGCCCGCGGGCCTTCGGCCTGCAGGAGCAGCGCGAGGTCGACGGCTCCGGTGGCGACGCTCTCGCGGAGCCGGGCGCCGCGGTCGAGGCGGAACCTGACCCGGTGGTCGGGGGCCGCCTCCGCGAGGCCGGCGGCGAGCGCGGGGAGCAGCTGGGCCGCGGCGTGCTCGGTGGAGCCGATCGTGATCGTCTCCTCCACCTGCACGCCGAAGCCACGCAGCGTGTCGTCGTGGAGGGCGAGGATCCGCCGGGCCTGCACGAGGAGCTGCTCGCCGTCGGTGGTGAAGCGCGAGCCGCGACCGTGGCGCACCACCAGCGCGCGCCCGGTCGCGGACTCGAGGCGGCGCACGTGCTGGCTGACCGCCCCCTGGCTCAGGTGCAGCGAGGAGGCGGCGCGCTGGAAGCCGCCGCAGTCGGCGATGGCGACGAGGCTCCGCAGAGGTGCAATGTCGAGTGTGCCGCTCATATTTGTCAGGTTAGCGGACGCGCCATCACGGGGGGTGATCGGTCCGCATCACGAAGTGTCGTTGGAGTCCCGGCCTAAAGTCATCTAAATTGGTCGACATAAGAGGAAAACTCGGAGGAGGGCGGGGCAGATGGTCACGAAGCGACAGATCCACCTCGGTGCCGTGCCCTACGGCACCGGCGGCCCGGGCAGCCACACGCTGTGGTTGGACCCGGAGATCCCCGGCGACGCCTCGGTCGACGTCGACTGGTTCACGGGCATCGCGCAGCTGGCCGAGCAGGGCAAGTTCGACCTGGTCTTCATCGTCGACAGCCAGTTCATCACGCCGTACTCGCCGCCCCACTACCTCAACCGGCTCGAGCCCCTGACGCTGCTCAGCGCGCTGGCCGTTCAGACGGAGCGGATCGGCCTGGTCGGCACGGCGACCACCAGCTTCAACAGCCCCTTCAACCTGGTCCGCCGGCTCGGCTCGCTCGACCTGATCAGCCGCGGCCGTGCGGGCTGGAACGTCGTGACGACCGGTGACGCCGGCACCGCGGGCAACTACGGGCTCGACGACCACTACGACTACGACACCCGCTACGGGCGGGCGCAGGAGTACGTCGAGCTCGCCCGGGCGCTCTGGGACTCCTACGAGGACGACGCCTTCGTCCGCGACCGCGAGAGCGGTGTCTTCCTCGACCGCAGCAAGCAGCACGTGCTCGACCACGAGGGGCAGTACTTCAAGGTCCGCGGTCCCCTCAACCTGGTCCGCTCCGCGCAGGGACACCCCGTGGTCTTCCAGGCCGGTGACTCCGACCAGGGCCGCGACCTCGGCGCCAGCGTCGGAGAGGGCATCTTCACCCACGCGCCGGACATCCCCGCGGGCCAGGCGTTCTACCAGGACCTCAAGGGCCGGGCCCGCGACCGGTTCGGCCGCGATCCCGAGCACCTGGTGATCATGCCGGGCATCAAGGTCGTCGTCGGCGACACCGACGAGGAGGCCCGCGAGATCGAGGCGTTCAACAACGACCGCGACCACACCTTCGGCGCGGCCCTCGCGGAGTTCGGCCGCCCCTTCGGCTGGCACGACTTCACGCAGTACGACCTGGACGCGCCGTTCCCGGTCGAGACCCTCGAGCTCGGCCGCCGTTCCTTCTACACGCAGGCGAAGGCGATCACCGAGCGCGCCGCGGAGAACGGCTGGACGCTGCGCCAGACCGTCGAGGCGACGCGCTACTTCCGCAAGAGCGAGTTCGTCGGGTCGGCGGCCACCGTCGCCGACAAGCTCGTCGAGTGGTGGGAGGCCCGTGCCTGCGACGGCTTCAACATCGGTGTCGACCACCCCTCGAACTTCCGCCGCGTCGTCGAGGAGGTCGTCCCGATCCTCCAGGAGCGCGGTGTCTTCCGCGCCGACTACGACGCGACCACCCTGCGCGGGCATCTCGGGCTGCCCGTGCCCGTCAACCGGCACACCGCCGCCCGTCACCTGGCTGACGACCAGGGCGCCGGCGTCCCGGCCTGAGCTCCGGGCGCCCGGCCAGCACCCGGCTGGGCGCCCGGTCCTTCCTCGACCGTCACCACCCCGAGTCCCCCGAAAGGCAACACCACGATGCCCACGTCCTCCCGTCCCCGCCGTACGCCCACGACCAGCCTGGGCCGTCGCACGTTCCTCGGCGCCAGCCTCGGCGCGAGCCTGATCATCGCGCTGGAGGCCTGCGGCGGCACCGCCACCGGAGGTGCCGGTGGTGCGGCCGGAGGCAGCGGCGGCGGCACCCTGACCTGGGCCTGGCAGCTGCCGACCACCTGGGACCCGGTCACCTCCTCCGCAGGCTCCGACGTGCAGATGCTCGCGCTCGCCTACGACCCGATCACGGCCCTCGACGAGCAGGGCAACGCGATCCCGTGGCTCGCCGAGTCGTGGGCCTACGACAAGTCCGGCACCCAGGTCACCTTCACCCTGCGCAAGGGGCTGAAGTTCAGCGACGGCAGCCCGTTGGACGCCACGGCGGTCGCGAAGTCGATCGAGCGCGGCCGCACCCAGGACGGCTCGCTGATCGCGCCCCAGATGACCACGATCAAGAAGGCCACCGCCTCGGGCGACCTCGACGTCGTCCTGGAGCTGAGCGAGGTCGACTACCAGTACCCGCTGCTGTTCGCGGGCAAGACCGGCATGGTCGTCAACCCGGCCGCGTTCGAGAAGGACGCCGACGCGCTGGCCACCCAGCCGGCCGGCTCCGGGCCGTTCTCGGTCACGAAGTACGTCCAGAACGACCACGCCTCGCTGACGAAGAACAAGAACTTCTTCGCCGCCGACGAGATCAAGGTCTCCGCGTTCGAGCTCTACCCGCAGGCGGACCCGGCGACCGTCGTCGCCTCGGTCCAGTCCGGCCAGTACAACCTCGCCCGGATCTCCGGCGCCCAGATCGACCAGGCGAAGAGCGCGGGCCTCGACGTCCAGGTCATCGACACGATGTTCGTCTACACGCTCGACGTGCACTCCGGGATGGCGCCGTTCGACGACCCGGCCGTCGTGGAGGCACTGAAGTACGCGATCGACCGCGACAAGCTCGCCGAGGTGGTGTTCTTCGGCGTGGGGCAGGCCGACTACCAGCCCTTCCCGCCCGGGTACGTCGGCTACAACGACGACCTGGCCGACGCGTTCGCCTACGACGCCGACAAGGCGCGCACGCTCCTGAAGGACGCGGGCTACACCAAGCCGGTCCCGGTGAAGTTCACCAGCTCCGGCTTCTCGACGCCGTCGGTCGAGCTGATCCAGGCGCAGCTCAAGGACGTCGGCTTCGACGTCACGATCGACACGATCCCGGCCACCCAGCACACCCAGCTCGTCTACATCGAGCACTCCAAGGCGCTCACCTTCGACGGCTTCGCCGGGCGCGAGTCGCCGGTGCAGGCCTTCCAGGTGCTCTTCGGCGCCGAGGGCCTGATGAACCCGGGCCGGCAGACCGACCCCAAGCTCGAGGCCCAGCTCAAGAAGGTGAAGCAGACGCCGACCGACGACCCGTCGTACCCCGGCCTGCTGCAGGAGGCGACGCGGATCGCGGTCACGACCTTCCCGAACGCCTTCCTGGTCACCGCGCCGGCCGCGGTGATCCGCAAGGGCGTCTCGGAGCTCCCGGACTCGCCGAGCCTGCGCCGCTTCGAAGGGGTGACCGTGTCGTGAGCATCGCCGTCCAGGCGGCGGCCGTCACCCGGGCCCGCCGTGCGCCCGTGGCCGCGGGCCGGGCACTGCCCTGGCTGCGGACGCTGCTCAGCACCCTGGTCGTCACGGTCACGGTGCTCTTCCTCGCCTCGGTCGTCACCTTCGCGCTCGGCGCGCTCAGCGACAGCAACCCGGCCGCCGCGGCCCTCGGCGAGACGGCGACCCAGGCCGACATCGACCGGCTCAACCACGAGTTCGGGCTGGACCGGCCGCTGGTCGCGCAGTACTTCTCCTGGGTGGGCCACGCGCTGACCGGCGACCTCGGGCGGTCCTGGTTCACGACGATCCCGGTCACCGACAGCATCAAGGCGGCGCTCCCGGTCGACCTGTCGATCGCGGCACTCGCACTGGTGCTGGCGATCGTGATCGGCGGCGGCGCCGGCATCGGTGCGGCGCTGAGCAACGGCGGGATCGTCGACCGCTCGGTGACGCTCGTCTGCTCGATCCTCGGCACGCTGCCGCCGTTCGTGATCGGCATGGCGCTGATCGTGGTCTTCTCGGTCAAGCTGCAGCTGCTGCCGGCCGGCGGCTACGTGCCGCTCGCCGTCGACCCGGCGCAGTGGCTGCGGTTCTCGATCCTGCCGGGCCTCGCGCTCAGCCTCGACGTGGCCGCCTCGATCGCCCGCCAGCTGCGGACCTCGCTCGTCGGCGAGCTGCGGGAGAACTACGCCGTGGGCGCCGAGATGCGCGGGTTCGGCCGGCGTCGCGTGCTCTTCGGGCACGTGCTGCGCAACGCGGCCGGCCCGACGCTGGCCGTCATCGGCCTCGCGATCCCGCTCATCATCGGCGGCGCCGTGATGACCGAGAAGCTCTTCGGGCTGCCCGGCATCGCCCAGCTCGCGCTGCAGTCGGCCGAGAAGGGCGACGTGCCGGTCGTGCTCGGGACACTGCTGGTGACCGCCGTGATCGTGGTCGCCGCCAGCCTGGTCATCAACGTGCTGCAGACGGCGCTCAACCCGGCCGCGCGCCGCGGTGCCGGGGCGACGGGAGCGGCCCGATGACGACCCTCAAGGCCCTGTGGCGCGTGCCCAGCGCCCGCTTCGCGTTCGTCGTGCTGGCGCTGGTCGCCTTCCTCGCGATCTTCGGCGGCGCGCTCGCGCCCGACGACCCGCTCAAGCAGTACACGGACGACGTGTTGCAGGGGCCGAGCAGCGCACACTGGCTCGGCACCGACTACCTTGGCCGCGACGTGCTGAGCCGGCTGATGGCCGGCACCCGGCTGTCGGTCGTCGGAGCCCTCGAGGCGGTGCTCATCGGCGCCGCGCTCGGCGTACCGTCCGGCCTCGCGTCGGCCTGGCTCGGGCCCCGGCTCGAGTGGATCACCCTGCGGGTCAGCGACACCCTCGTGATCCTGCCGTTCACGGTCTTCGCGATCGCGGTCGCCGGCACGCTCGGCAACGGGCTCCAGCAGGCGATGATCGCGATCGGCGTGCTGATCAGCCCGATCTTCTACCGGGTCACCCGGGCCGCGGCGCTCGGCCTGCGGCGCACGCAGTACGTCGAGGCCGCGGAGCTGATGGGCGCGACCGAGTGGTGGACCCTGCGCAAGCACATCTGGAGCAAGGTGCTGCCCAACGTCGCGGTGACGTCGGCCCACGCCATGGGCGCCGCGCTGCTGGTCGTCGCGTCGCTCGCCTTCCTCGGCCTCGGGGTCACCCCGCCGGCGCCGACGTGGGGCGGGATGCTCTCCGCCGACCTCGGCTACCTCGCCCAGCAGCCGTTCGCTCCGATCTACCCGGCGCTGCTGATGATGGCGACCGTCGGGTCCCTCAACCTGCTGGCCGATGCCGTCCGCGACGCCACCGGAGCGAGCGCCGTCCCGCGCCGGCGTCCTCGGCGCACCGCCGCAGCCCCGCGAGAGGAGCAGCCCGATGTCGTCACTGCCTGACCCCCGTGCCGAGCGCACCCTGGAGGTCTCCGGCCTCCAGGTCTCGGTCGGCGACCATCTGGTCGCCGTGCAGGACGTCTCCTTCTCGATCGGCCGCGGCGAGTCCGTCGGCCTGGTCGGCGAGTCCGGCAGCGGCAAGACGCTGACCTGCCGGGCGGTGCTCGGGCTGCTGCCGGCGAGCGGCGCGATCGACCACGGCCGGATCACCCTCGGCGACGGCGCCGACGAGGTGGAGCTCACCGCCCTGAGGCGCTCGGCCTGGGACCGCGTGCGCGGCCTCCGGCTCGGCGCCGTCTTCCAGGACCCGGCGTCGTACCTGAACCCCTCTCTCACCGTGGGCCACCAGCTCGCCGAGCAGCTCCGGGTGAAGCGCCGGCTGTCGCGCAAGGACGCCCACCACCGCTCCGTGGAGCTCTTCGCCGAGGTCGGCCTGCGTGACCCCGACGCCGTGTTCCACCAGTACCCGCACCAGCTCTCGGGCGGCATGCTGCAACGCGTCCTGATCGCGATCGCGGTCTCCTGCGAGCCGGAGCTCCTCATCGCCGACGAGGCGACGACCGCCCTCGACGTCGTGATCCAGGCCGAGATCCTCGCGCTGCTGCGCCGGCTGCGCGAGACCCACGGGCTGTCGCTGCTGCTGGTCACGCACGACCTCGCCGTGGTCGCCGAGACGTGCGAGCGGATCCTCGTCATGTACGGCGGGCAGATCGTCGAGAGCGGCCCGACCGAGCAGGTGCTGCGCAACCCGCAGCACCCGTACACGCAGGCGCTGATGGGCGTCGCCACCATCGGCGACTGGCAGCGACGCACGCTCGACGTCATCCCCGGCCAGCCCCCGGCGGCCGGTGAGGAGATGCCGGGCTGCCGGTTCGCGCCGCGCTGCGTCTTCGCCTCCGACCGCTGCACGACCGGCCCCGTGGACCTCACGGACCTCGGCCAGGACCGCGCCGCGCGCTGCGTCCTGGTCGAGCAGCCGACCGCCCAGGCCCCCACGAAGAAGGTGTCCGCATGACCACGACCCACGAGGTGCGCTCGCAGGTCGCCGTGACCACCACGGGGTCACCGCTGCTCAGCGTGCGGGGCCTCTCGGTGTCCTACGCGCCGCCCAAGAAGGCCGCGAGCCTGGGGACCGGCGCCGCGCTGTCGGAAGCCGACCTCGACGTACGAGCGGGTGAGGTGGTCGGGATCGTCGGCGAGACCGGCTCCGGCAAGACCACGCTGGCCCGCGCCACGGTCGGCCTGGTCCGGCCCGTGGCGGGCTCCATCGGGTTCGCGGGCGAGGACGTCGGGTCGCTGCGGGGCCGTGCGCTGCGAGCGTTCCGGCGCTCCGGCCAGGTCCAGCTGGTCTTCCAGGACCCGCTCCGATCACTCGACCCCGACCTCACCGTCGCCGACGTCGTCCGCGAGCCGCTCGACATCGCCCGGACCCTGGACCGCCGGGAGCGGGACGAGCGGGTCGACGACTCGTTGCGGCTGGTCGGTCTCGACCCGGTCGCGGTCCGCGGCCGCTTGCCGCGCGAGCTGTCGGGCGGCCAGCGCCAGCGGGTGTCGATCGCCCGGGCCATCTCGACCCGGCCACGCCTGCTCTTCTGCGACGAGCCGGTCTCGGCCCTCGACGTGTCCAACCGCAACCTCGTGCTCAACCTGCTCGACCGGCTGCGCACCGAGCTCGGGCTGGCGGTCATCATCATCGCCCACGACCTGAGCTCGCTGGCCGGCATCGCCGACCGGGTCGCGGTGTTCTACCGCGGTCGGATCGTCGAGCAGGGTCCGATCCGCGCGGTGCTCGAGCAGCCCGCGCACCCCTACACGGCACTGCTCGCGGCGTCCGCGCCCAGCGTCGAGCGACGCGCCGACGAGGCGGACCGGCTCCGTCCCGAGCAGCTGCAGCCCGCCGCCGCCGGCCGCGCGTGGCCCTCCGACGGCGTCTGCGTCTTCGCCCAGCGCTGCCCGTTCGCCCACGACGCCTGCACCGACCAGCCGGCCCTCGTGCCGGTGCCGCACGACACCGGCCGCCAGGCCGCGTGCCACGTCGCCGCCACCTGGCGCGACCGACTGGACCACGACCACGAACAGCCCACCCGGGAGTCAGCATGAGCACGCCCCAGATCGAGTTCATCGGCATCACCGCCACGCAGCGCGTGGACACCAGCGGCCCCACCGGAGCCCAGGCCGGTGAGGGGCGGAGCGGGATGGCGACCCACACCGAGGTCGGCGTACCGGTCGGCCCGCCGGTCGACAAGGAGTTCGCCGCCGAGCTGGCGCGGGCCCACGAGGCCGCCGGCTTCGACCGGGTCCTGATCGCGCACTCCTCGTCGTCGATCGACGGGTTCGTGCTCGCCGACCAGACCCTCGAGGCCACCGACACGCTGGGGGTGCTGCTCGCGCACCGGCCGGGCTTCTGGGCGCCGACGATCGCCGCCCGCGCCTACGCGACGCTCAACGCGTTCCACCGCGGCCGGGTCGCGATGCACGTGATCACGGGCGGCGACGACACCGACCAGCAGCGCGACGGCGACTACCTCACCAAGGAGGAGCGCTACCGGCGCACCGACGACTTCCTCACCGTCGTCCGGAAGGAGTGGGAGTCCGAGGTCCCGTTCGACCACGACGGCGAGTTCTACCGGGTCACCGGAGCACAGGCCTCGGTCCGACCGGAGCCCGGGCAGATCCCGATCTACTTCGGTGGTGCGTCCGAGGACGCCATCCGGGTCGGCGGCAAGCACGCCGACGCCTACGCGTTCTGGGGCGAGCCCCTCGACGGCATCCGGCAGCGCATCGCCGAGGTGCGTGCCGCGGCGGCGCCGTACGGCCGCGACCCGCGCTTCTCGGTGAGCCTGCGCCCGATCGTGGCCGACACCGAGGAGGAGGCCTGGGCGCGGGCCGACGCCGTGCTGGCCGCGGCGCAGGCCACGGCAGGGGGCAACGGGCCCCTCACCGGCTTCGGGAAGAACGCCGTCGGCTCGCAGCGGCTCGTCGCCGCCGCCGAGGCGGGCGACGTCCACGACAAGCGGCTCTGGACCGCGCTCGCCAAGGTCACCGGCGGCGCCGGCAACTCGACCTCGCTGGTCGGCACCTACGAGCAGGTCGCCGACGGCCTCCTCGACTACGTCGACCTCGGCGTCACCACCCTCCTCATCCGCGGCTTCGACCCGCTCGAGGACGCGAAGCAGTACGCCCGCGTCATCGAGCTGGTCCGCGCGGGTGCCCAGCAGCGCCCGGCGCTCGCCGGCTGACCACTCCCACGACGCTCAGGAAGGCAGAGACATGACGTACGACGACGTCGAGATCCTCGGCATGATCGGCACCGCCGACGGATCCGAGATCCGCCCCGGCGACGGCCGGGCGATCGACCCCGACTACACCGCCCGCTTCGCCCGCGCCCACGAGGACGGCGGCTTCGACCGGGTCCTCATCGGCTACGGCTCCGGCTGGGCCGAGGGCAGCCAGGTGGCGGCGTACGCCGCCGCGCACACCGAGCGCCTCGGCCTGCTCGTCGCGCACCGTCCCGGTGTCGTGCACCCGACCCTCGCGGCACGCACCTTCGCCACGCTCGACCAGTTCAGCGGCGGCCGGGTGGCGCTCAACATCGTCACCGGCGGCACCGACTCCGAGCAGCGGCGCGAGGGCGACTACCTGTCCCACGACGAGCGCTACGCCCGCACCGACGAGTACCTCGGCATCCTGCGCCAGGTGTGGGACTCCGCCGGACCGCACAGCCACGAGGGCACCTACTACCGCTTCGAGGACCTCAGCCCACACGTGCGTCCTCTCGACGGGCGGCACCTCGAGCTGTTCTTCGGCGGCAGCTCGCCGGCGGCGTACGGCGTGGGCGCGAAGCGCGCCGACACCTACATGCTCTGGGGCGAGCCGCTCGCGGAGACCGCCGGGCAGATCGACACCGTCGCCCAGCGCGCGGCCGAGGCCGGCCGGGCCAGTCGTCCCCGGATCTCGGTGTCCTTCCGCCCGATCCTCGGCAGCACCGACGCCGCGGCGTGGGAGCGGGCGCACGGCATCCTCGACACGATCAACGGCCGGGTCGGGGCGCAGTTCAAGGAGAAGGTCGGACAGCTCCACCCGGCCGGCAAGGCGCCGGAGAACGCCGGCTCCCAGCGGCTCCTCGCGGTCGCAGCGAAGGGCGACGTGCACGACCGGTGCCTGTGGACCCCGACGACCACCGCGGTCGGCGGCGGTGGCAACTCGACCGCGCTGGTCGGCTCCCCGGAGACCGTGGCCGCGGCGATCCTCGACTACGTCGAGATCGGCGTCGACACGGTCCTGATCCGGGGCTACGACCCGCTCCAGGACGCGGTCGACTACGGCCGCGACCTGCTGCCGCTCGTCCGCCAGGAGCTCGCGCACCGCGCCGCGACCCGCGGCCAGGCCGAAGCGGCGGCTGTCTGACGTGACTCGACCGTTGGAAGGGGTGCGGGTCGTCGAGCTGGCGCACGTCGCCGCCGGGCCGTTCGCGGGCATGCTGCTCGCGGACCTCGGCGCCGACGTCGTCAAGCTCGAGCCGCCGGCGGGTGACCAGATGCGTGCCTGGCCGCCGTTCGCGGAGTCCGGGGACGAGCGGTTCAGCCACAACTTCGCCTCCGTCAACCGCAACAAGCGCTCGGTGGTCGTGGACCTCAAGGATCCTCGCGACCTGGCCCGGGCGCGTGCGCTGGTCGACGCCGCCGACGTCGTGGTCGAGAACTACCGCCCGGGCGTGCTGGACCGCCTCGGCCTCGGGTACGACGCGGTCCGCGAGGGCCACGCCGGCCTGGTCTACTGCTCGATCTCGGGCTACGGCCTCACCAGCCCGTACGTCGACGCCGGCGCCTACGACGTCGTCATCCAGGGGATGTCGGGGCTGATGAGCGTGACGGGCGAGCCCGACGGCGGCGCGGTCAAGGCCGGTGTGCCGGTCGGCGACTTCACCGCCGGGCTGTACGCCGCCTACACGATCGCGGCGCTGCTGCCGCAGGTGCGGGAGACCGGCACCTCGGTGCGGGTCGACTGCCCGATGCTCGACTGCCTGCTCGGCGTCTCGGCCCTGCAGACCAGCGAGTTCTGGGGCACCGGCCGCGAGCCCCAGCGGCTCGGTACGGCGCACCCGCGCAACGCGCCCTACCAGGGCTTCGCCGCCGCCGACGGCGACTTCACGGTCGCTGCGGGCAACGACCGGCTCTGGGCGGCGGTCGCCGACGTCGTCGGCCGGCCCGAGCTGGTCGACGACCCGCGCTTCCGCACCCAGGTCGACCGGGTCCGGCACCAGCACGAGCTCGCGGGGCTGCTCGCCGACCGGTTCGCCCTCGAGAAGCGCGAGCACTGGCTGGCCGAGCTCCGGGACCGGGGCGTGCCGTGCGGCCCGGTCAACACCTTCGGCGAGATCCTCGCGGACCCGCACGTCGAGCAGACCGGCCTGGTCGCGTCCCTCGACGTCCCGGTCGCCGGCCCGACGCCGACCGTCGTCTTCCCGGTGCGCATCGAAGGGGCCGTGCCCCGGCTCGACCGCGGCGCGCCCCGGCTGGGCGCCGACACCGACGTGCACGACGAGTGGGTGGCGGCGTCATGACGGTGTCGGTGGAGCGTGGCGACGTGTGGACGGTGACCCTCAACCGTCCTGCTCGCGCGAACGCGCTCTCGGCCAACCTCGTCGAGACGCTGCACGCGGTGCTCGACCAGGCCGACCGGGCCCGCCCGGAGGCGCTGGTGCTGCGCGGCAACCCGCGCCACTTCGCGGCCGGCTTCGACCTCGGCGGCCTCGAGGTCGAGACCGACGCCTCCCTCACCCTGCGCTTCCTGCGCATCGGGCTGCTGCTCGAGCGGCTCCTCGCGGCGCCGTACGTCACCGTCGCGGTCGCCGAGGGGGCGGCCGTCGGCGCCGGTGCCGACCTGGTGCTCGCGTGCGACCACCGGCTGGTCGACCCGCGGGTCTCCCTGCGCTTCCCGGGTTCCGCCTTCGGCGTCGCCCTGGGTGCGGTCCGGCGCGCGGAGCTCGGCGACGCGCAGGTGACCGGCCGTCCCTCGGACCTGGCCTTCGCCCTCCGGTCGACCCCTCCCCGCCCGTCGCACGACGGCGACGCCGAGCTGGCCACGCTGGCCCGCTCGCTGGCGGCGCCGGGCCTCCGCGACCGCATCGCGGCGTACGCCGCCGCCCGAACCGCCGCCCGACTCACCCAGGAGCGAGCATGACCCAGCAGCAGATCGTCCCCGTCGACACCGACGTCCCCGAGCTCGTGACCTTCGCCCGCACGGTCGAGGGCCTGATCGCGCAGGGCCTCGACGAGCAGACCCTCACCTCCGCGATCCAGGCCGAGCTCACGGCGACGCTCGCCGCCGGCTTCGACCTCCCCGCCGGCACGACCGAGCCGGACCCCGACCGCTACGTGATGTATCCGCTGCACGTCGCCCGCGACGGCTCGTTCTCGATCGCCAGCGCGGTCTGGAACGTCGGCCAGGGCACCCCCGTGCACGGCCACGAGACCTGGGGCGTCGTCGGCATCTACAGCGGCGTCGAGGTCGAGACCCGCTACGAGAAGCCGGCCGCGCCCGACGTGCCCCTCGTCGAGCAGGGCACCGACGACTGGGGCGCCGGCGAGGTCACGGTCTGCTGCACGACCGACGACGACGTGCACCAGGTGCGCTGCGGCGGCGACCAGCCGGTCGTCGGCATCCACGTCTACGGCGCCGACATCGGCACCCTGCCCCGCCGTTCCTACGACCCCGAGACCGGGGCCGTCCACTGGTTCACGTCCACGTGGGCCCACCGACCCTCCGATGCAGAAGGAGCTCGCTGATGACCGTCACCTCCTGGGACGAGCCCGCCGGCGCCAACCCGCGCGGGACCCTGATCGTGCTGCCGGGCCGCGGCGAGACGCCCGCGGCGTACGAGCGCTTCGGCCGCCGGCTCGCGGCCGACGCCTACCGGGTGCGGCTGGTGCCGGTGGCGCTGGCCGACGTCGAGGCCGCGCGCGTCACGGTCGAGAAGCTGCTCGCCGACGAGGAGCTGCCGGGGCCGAAGGTCCTCGTCGGTGCCGACAGCGGGGCCACGCTCGCCGCGCTGCTGGCGCCGGAGATCGCGGTCGACGCCGTGGTGGTCGCCGGCCTCGCGCTGCCCGACTCCGCGGGCGTGGGGTCGTGGGACGACGAGATCGAGGCGCGCACGGCCTGTCCGGTGCACCGCTCCGTGATCACCGGGGACGACGGCTTCGGTCGCGGGGGCCTCAACGAGCCGCTGCCGTGGAGCTCCGTCGAGCTGGCGCCCTCCGGCAAGCCCACGCTGCTGCTCCACGGCTCCGCCGACCCGATCACCCCGGCGGCCGCCGCGCTCGCGCCGTACGCCGGCGCCGAGGACGTGCGGGTCCGGGTGGTCAACGACGGCCGGCACGACGTGCTCAACGACGCGTCGCACCGCTCGGTCGCCGCGACGATCGTGCTCTTCCTCGAGTCTCTGCGGCTCGGCTCCGAGCTGCCCGAGATCGTGCGGGCAGCGTCATGAGCGTCGCCGTCGTCGTCGGCAACCCCAAGCCCGGCAGCCGGACCCTGGCCTCGGCGATCCACGTCGCCCGGGAGCTGGCCGGCGAGCCCGACCTCGTCGTCGACCTCGCCGACCTGGGGGCCGCCCTCCTGGACTGGTCGAACCCGCAGGTCACCGCGCTCGTCGAGCAGGTCGGCGCGGCCGACCTCGTGGTGGTCGCCAGCCCGACGTACAAGGCGGCCTACACCGGCCTGCTCAAGCTGTTCCTCGACCGGTTCGCCGGTGGCACCGGGCTGTCCGGGATCGCCGTACCGCTCATGCTCGGCGGCAGCCCGGCGCACTCGCTCGCGCCGGAGCTGACCCTGCGTCCGGTGCTCACCGAGATCGGCGGCACCGTCGTGGGCCGCGGCCTCTACGTCCTCGACTCGCAGCACGACGACCCGGCGGCGCACGACGCCTGGCTGGCCGCGACCCGCCCGTTCGTGACCACCCTCCTCAGTCATACCTCCGCGAAAGGCAGTGCCGCGTGACTCAGCAGCTCTCCACCAACCAGGACCTCGACCCGACCCTGCTGCGCGCGGCGTTCGGGTTCTTCCCGACCGGCGTGGTCGCCATCGCCGCGGAGGTCGACGGGCGCCTGGTCGGCCTGGCCGCGAGCTCGTTCACGACGGTGAGCCTCGACCCGCCGCTGGTCTCGGTCAACCTCGCCCGCACGTCCAAGACCTGGCCCGACCTGCGCCGCGCCGGCCACCTCGGCGTCACCGTGCTGGCGGGGGAGCAGGCGGTCGTCTGCCGGCAGCTCGCCGGCCCGGTCGACGACCGGTTCACCGGCATCGCGCACCTGGTGAGCGACGAGGGCGCGGTCACCCTCGACGAGGGACTGGCCCGCTTCGACTGCACGATCTACCAGGAGGTCGACGCCGGCGACCACATCCTGGTGCTGCTCGAGCTGCACGCCGTCGAGCACGTCGACGCCGACAGCCCCAGCACGCCGCTGGTGTTCCACCGCAGCGGCTTCGGCAGGCTCGAGCAGACCGCCTGAGGGCCGACGTGAGGTCCTGCGTGGTAGGTATCTGGGGTGCGACGCATCGGCCTGCTGGGTGGGATGAGCTGGGAGAGCTCGGCGCTGTTCTACGACCTGCTCAACCGCGGGGTCGCGGAGCGGCTGGGCGGGTTCCACTCCGCGCGGCTGCTGATGAGCTCGGTGGACTTCGCGGAGATCGAGGAGCTGCAGCGCGCGGGTGACTGGGACCGCGCCGGTGAGCTGCTGGCCGACGAGGCCGCGCGGCTCGAGGCCGCGGGTGCCGACCTCCTGGTGCTCTGCACCAACACGATGCACAAGGTGGCGCCCGCGATCGAGGCGGCGACCGGCGTACCGCTGCTCCACCTGGGCGACGTCACCGCCCGGGCCGTGCGTGCGGCGGGCCTGACGACCG
This sequence comes from Nocardioides sp. Root1257, assembly GCF_001425175.1. Classification (GTDB taxonomy): domain Bacteria; phylum Actinomycetota; class Actinomycetes; order Propionibacteriales; family Nocardioidaceae; genus Nocardioides. The sequence goes on from NZ_LMDV01000009.1 coordinate 815,797, forward strand.
TCGGGCTGCTCGCCACCCGCTTCACGATGGAGCAGCACTTCTACGTCGACCGGATCGCCCGGCACGGCGTCGCGGTGCTCGTGCCGTCGGCGGAGGACCGTGAGGTCGTGCACCGGATCATCTACGAGGAGCTGGTGCTCGGCGTCGTCCGCGACGAGTCGCGCGAGGCCTACCGCGCGGTGATGGAGCGGCTCGCCGCCCGGGGTGCCGAGGGCATCGTGCTCGGCTGCACCGAGATCGAGCTGCTGGTCGGCGCCGACGACAGCCCGGTGCCCGTCTTCCCGACCACGCAGCTGCACGTGGATGCCGCGATCGACGCGGCGCTCGCATGACCGAGGACTTCCGGGCCGATCGGGTCGGTACGGCGCTGGCCGGCACGAACCCGACGGTGCTCCGACGGCTGCGCGCGGGCTTCGCGGTGATCGCCGACGTGCAGCACCTGCCCGGCTACTGCGTGCTGATCAGCGACGACCCGGCGGCCGACCAGCTCACCGACCTGACGCCCGAGCGGCAGCTGGCGTTCCTCGAGGACATGGCGATCCTCGGCCGGGCGGTGGCGGCGGTGGCCGCCCGTCGCGACCCGGACTTCCGGCGGATCAACCTGGAGATCCAGGGCAACACCGACGCGTTCCTGCACGCGCACGTCACGCCGCGCTACGCCTGGGAGCCGGCCGACGTCGTGGGCTGGCCGGCTGCGCTGCACCACTGGACGAAGCAGGTCGGCGCCGGCCACGAGCTCGGCCCGCAGCACGACGAGCTGCGCGCGGAGCTGACCGCCGAGATCGACCGTCAGGTGGCGGCTACCGGCCGGTGACCTCGTCGATCTGCTCGCGCAGGATGTCGGCGTGGCCGACGTGGCGGATGACCTCACTGGTGGTGTGGGCGAGCACCCAGCGCAGCGTCTTGCGGTGACCGTCGACGGGGACCACGGTCAGCGCCTCCGGGGAGCCGGCCGCCGCGATGTGCCGGTCGGCTTCGTCGACGGCGGCGCGGAAGTCGGTGATCACGTCGGCTGAGCTGCGGTCCTCCGGGACCACCATGGTGAAGTCGGTGTCGGCGTACGCCGGGTCGCCGCCGACGTGGTGGGCGAACCACCAGCGCTCGCCGGCCGCGCAGTGCTGCACCAGGCCGAGCAGGTTCGTGTCGGACACGACGAGGCGCCGCCGCAGTTGCTCCTCGTCGAGGCCGTCGAGCTTCTTGAGCAGGCAGGAGCGGGCGAAGTTGAGGAAGGCGAGGGCGGTGTCGAGCTCGCCGTCGTCGTCGCGGGGGACGATCTCACGCTGGGTCTCGAGCATGGCCCGACCCTAGGTCGCGCCGTCGGCCGACGCGACCAGCCGCCGGCCGAGCTCGGCGAGCGCGTCCCGCACCTCGTCGCCCTCGACGGTGAAGGCGACGGGGATCAGCGCGAGCTGCCGGGCGTACCAGTCCGGGTCCTCGGTGCTCGCCACCATCCGGGTCCGGTGGCCGGGCAGCTCCTCGAGCAGGGCGAGGCTGCGCGGGACCCAGCGCCGGACCCACACCGGAGGCGCCTCGACGACCACCTCCACGGCGTACCGCCAGCCCTGCGAGAAGTGCTCCTCGACGGTGCGCAGCGCGTCGAGGTCGGCCGGGGGAGTGAAGGTCTCCGGGAGCGTCGCCACGTCGGTCACCCGGTCGACGCGCAGCACCCGTCGGGCGTCCCGGCTGCGCGACCAGCAGAGCAGGTACCACCGGCTGTGCCGCAGCACGACGGCCCACGGCTCTACGACCATCTGCGAGAGGTGGTCGCCGGACCGGTAGGAGAGGTCCAGCACGCGGGCCGACGAGCAGGCCGACAGCAGTCGCTCGAGGTGCTCGTGCGGGGTCGCCTCGCCCGCCGGCTCCGGCAGGGGTACGGCGACCCGCTCGGGCAGCGCGCGCACGATCTTGCCGAGCGCGCCGCCGACGACGTCGGCCGGGTCGGCGGCTCCGGGGTGCCCCTCGAGCGTCGCCATCACCAGGCCGGCGGCCTCCGCCGCGGTGAACATCAGCGGCGGCAGCCGCAGTCCGCGGCCGACCCGGTAGCCGCCGTACGGGCCGCTGACGGACTCGATCGGCAGGTCGGCCTCGCGCAGGATCGCGACGTAGCGACGGGCCGCGCGACCGGTGACGCCGAGGGCGGCGCCGAGCTGGTCGGCGGTGATGCCGCGGCGCGCCTGGACCAGCTCGAGGGCCTGGAGCGCTCGTGCAGTCGGGGAAGTAGATCGTCCGGGAATGGTCCTAGTGTGCCGGACATGACGGAGATCAACATCGGACAGGAACCCCCACTCGCCGGCACCGAGGTCGAGGCCCTGATCGGGTCGCTCAACCGGATGCGCGGCTACCTGCTGTGGAAGTGCGGCGGCCTGGACGCCGCCGGCATCCGCGCCACGCTCGGGCCGTCGACCCTCACGCTGGGCGGCCTGCTCAAGCACCTCTCGGCGGTCGAGGCGGTGACCTTCGCGTGGAAGCTGCACGGCCGCCGGCCCTTCCCGCCGTTCGACGAGTGGGACTGGGACGACGGGGCCTCGCTCTTCCGGGTCGAGGACGACGACACGCCAGAGTCGCTCGAGACGCTCTTCAAGGAGTCGGTGGCGAAGGGCCAGGCGCTCGTCGACGAGGCGATCGCGACGGTCGGCCTCGGCGGCGACGCCGACATCGCCGACGACCAGGGCACGCACGCCAACGTGCGCCGGCTCGTCTACGACATGATCGAGGAGTACGGCCGCCACGTCGGCCACGCCGACCTGATCCGCGAGTCCGTGGACGGTCTGGTGGGCGAGGACCCCTCGGACTAGCTGCGCCCCGCCGGGACGTCGTACGGACGGGGCGACGACCCCGTCCGTGCGACGTCCGCGGTCGCTCAGAGGTCGAGCGGCAGGAGCACCCGGTCGATCGCGTGGCCGATCTGCCGGTTGCCCTTGTTGATGTTCGTCGCCACCACCCGCGGGTTGCGGAGGTCGGGGTCGGCGTCGACGAGGGTGACCTTCGAGCCCTTCACCCGGACCGTGACGGTCCCGCCCTGCGCGGTCGTCAGCTTCGCGCCGTCGGACTTGAGCACCTTGGCGGCGCCCAGGGTCTTGCCCGGCACGACGTGGTAGAGCAGCACGGTCTCGATGACGTCCACGCCGGCGGCCTTGGCGAGCGCCTTGAAGGTCGCCCGCTCGGTCTTCGGTGCCGTGCCGGTGAGCGTCTTCGCCAGCTGGCGGAAGGCGCGGTCGGTCGGCAGGAACGCCGTGAGGCGGACCTTGCCCCGGGCGAGGACGCCGACGGGGCTCTTCGGCTTCTCCTTCAGGACGGTCGAGACCGCCTGGTCGAGGATGTCGAAGTCGCCCCAGTTCTTGTCGAAGTGGTGCCCGTCGGCCGCCAGCACCGCCGCGAGGCTGGTCCGGCCTGCTCGATCGGCGGTGCTCGGCGCCGCCTGGGCACCGGGTGCTGCCGCCACGGTGGTGGTGGCAGCGAGGACGGCCGCAGTGAGGCCGGCGGCAACAGTGTGCTTCCTGATCATCGGTTTCCCTCCCGAAAGTTCCGCGGCGACGCCGCGGGATAGGTGCAGTTGCACCGGGGGTTCGGAGACGTCCGGGGAACGGATGGGGCGGATCTCGAAAGCTTTTCGGCTCAGCCCAGCGCCACCGTCAGCGCCAGCACGGTGTCGGGGTCGTCGAGGCGGTCGCCGTACAGCTCGCGGAGCTGGCCCATCCGGTAGCGCACCGTCTGGGCGTGCACGAAGAGGTCGGCGGCGACGTCCTCGCGCCGGCCCTGGTGCAGCAGCCACGAGCGCAGGGTGTCGGTCAGCTTCTCGGCGGTGCCCGGGCGCAGGTCGGCGAGCGGCGCGAGCAGCTGCGCGCGCAGGTCGGCGCGGGCGGCCGGGTCGGCCTCGAGGACCAGCGGCACCAGGTGCGCCTCGGTGTCGAGCTCGAGACCGGCGGCACGGGCGCGCAGGGCCCGGTCGTACGACGCGCGCACCTCGAGCCACGGCCGCGCCGGGCCGGCGGTGCAGCCGCGGGTGCCGAGCGTGCGCAGCAGCGCCGTACGCCGGTGGCCGTGCGCGTCGGGCACCAGCAGCAGCACGCTCTCGTCGAGCTCGGGCGCCTCGGTGGCCGCGATGGTCGCCGGGGAGACGGAGGCGAGCACCGGTCGCACCTGCGACTCCGGCACGATCACCGCGGTGAGGGTGCGCGGCGGCTCCCACCCGGCGCGCTCGACCGCGGCCTGCACGGTCTCGACCGGCGACCCGGTGAGCAGGTGGTGGGCGATCCGCTCGAGCCGGCGCTGGCGCACCCGGCCGGTGGTCGCGAGCTCGTCGGAGTGCCCGGCGACGCTCGCCGCGGACAGCTCGTCGATGTAGGCGAAGACCAGCTCCGCGAAGGCCACCAGGGTCTCGGCGTCCAGGCCGTTGCGCACCGCCGTCGTCGACATCTCGCGCCAGGAGACGCGGGCGCCGATCCGGTACGCCGCGAGCAGCGCCTCGGTCGTCCGGCCGCTGCGCGCCTCGCCGCGACCGAGCTGGTAGGCGCCCTCGACGGCGGGCGCGGTCGGCGTGGACACCTCGGCGCCGCGCTTGCCGCTCGCGAGCGAGAGGAAGCCGCCGAGCGCGAGCTGCACCGCGTTGCGGATGGTCTCGCCCATCGGCCCGCTGAACGCGTCGGTGTAGCTGGGGACCTCGTCGATGATGGCCGCGACGACGTGCTCGGCGACCTCGGGCAGCTCGCCGCGCATCCGGTCGACCGCGAGCGGAGGGAGGCGGAGCCCGTGGTCGGCGGTGCGGCGTACGGCGGCCATGGCGTCCTTTTTGTCATCTGCGAACAACTGTGACGTGGATCTTCACGTCCTGCGGTCAGGATCTTACGCCCTGGGCGCAGCACACTGGAGTGCATGAGCATCGCCCTCCCGTCCACGACGACCCGGTCCACCCGCGGCCGGACGTTGCGCGACAGCCTGCGCCGCGTCGCGGAGGCCGCCGTCACGCCGCTGGAGCTCAGCGACGTCCTCGACGTGTTCCACCCGCTGCGCCGCGGCGCCGACCTCCGAGCCCGCATCGTCGAGGTCCGCCCCGAGACCCACCAGTCCGCCACGATCGTGCTCCAGCCGGGTCGCGACTGGACCGGCCACGTGCCCGGTCAGTACGCCCGCGTCGGTGTCGACGTCGACGGCGTCCGCCTCTGGCGCACCTACTCCCTGACGCACGGGCCGCGCGCCGACCGCCGGATCAGCATCACGGTCAAGGCGATCCCCGACGGCGTCGTCTCCAACCACCTGGTCCACCACGCTCGCGCCGGCCAGATGATCCAGCTCGACCAGCCCCAGGGTGAGTTCGTCCTCTCCCAGCCCCTCCCCGCCAAGCTGCTGCTCGTCACGGCCGGCTCCGGCATCACGCCGGTCATCGGCATGCTGCGCAACCTCTTCTCGCGCGCCGAGCGGCCGCAGACCGACATCGTGCTGCTGCACTCGGCCCTGTCCCGTGCCGAGGTGATCTTCGGCAGCGAGCTGCGCCAGTACGACGCCGCCGGGTGGCTGCGCCTCGTCGAGATGCACACCGACACCCACGGGCTGCTCCAGGTCGACGACCTCGACGAGATCGTCCCCGACCTGGCGGAGCGCACTGCGTACGCCTGCGGACCGGCGGGCCTGCTCGACGCGCTCCAGGAGCACTACGACGAGCGCGGCCTCGTCCTCACCACCGAACGCTTCCGGCCCGTGACCGTCGTCGCCGGCGAGGGCGGCACCCTCACCTTCGCGGGCGGCACCGTCGTCGAGGCCGACGGCGCGACCCCGATCCTCGACGCGGCCGAGAGCGCCGGCGTCCTGATGCCCAGCGGCTGCCGGATGGGCATCTGCATGGGCTGCGTCGTCCCCCTGAAGGAGGGCGCGGTGCGCGACCTCCGCAACGGCGCCCTCACCGTCGCCGTCCCCGGCGAGACCGGGCCGGGTGGCGTCCGCATCCAGACCTGCATCAACGCGGCCGCTGGCCCGTGCCACATCGACCACTGAGAGCGAGGCACTGATGACCACGATCACCAAGAAGCCCGTCAACCCCACCGCCCACCTGACCCCGGAGGACATCGAGCAGCTCGGCATCGAGCTCGACGCGATCCGCCAGGACGTGCTCGACAGCCGCGGCGAGCAGGACGCGGCGTACATCCGCAACATCGTCACGGTGCAGCGCCGCCTCGAGCTGGCGTCGCGCGCCGTGCTGCTCGGCTCCGCGCTGCCGCCGCTGTGGGTGCTCGGCACCGTCGGCCTGTCCGTCGCCAAGATCCTCGAGAACATGGAGATCGGCCACAACGTCATGCACGGCCAGTGGGACTGGATGCGTGACCCGAAGATCCACTCGACCACCTGGGAGTGGGACAACGCGTCGACGGCCGACGGCTGGAAGCACGCGCACAACGAGATCCACCACACCTACACGAACATCGTCGGCAAGGACAACGACCTCGGCTACGGCATCATGCGCGTCGACGAGGACCAGCGCTGGCACCCGATGTACCTCGCGCAGCCGGTGTGGAACTTCATCAACGCCTGCTTCTTCGAGTACGGCATCGCGGCGTACGACCTCGAGCTGGGCCGCAACCTACGCATCCCCAAGGAGAAGCGCAGCGAGCAGTTCAAGACCAACCTCTCGAAGACGCTCAAGAAGATCCGCAAGCAGGCCACGAAGGACTACGTCGTCAACCCGGCGCTGGCCATCCCGTTCGGCGGCTTCCTGCCGACGCTGGCCGCCAACTTCACCGCCAACCTGGTGCGCAACGTGTGGTCGCACTCGGTGATCATGTGCGGTCACTTCCCCGAGGGCGTCGAGACGTTCGAGAAGAAGTCGATCCCGGACGACGAGACCCGCGGTGAGTGGTACCTGCGCCAGATGCTCGGCTCGGCCAACATCTCCGGCTCGAAGGCCATGCACCTGATGAGCGGCAACCTGTCGCACCAGATCGAGCACCACCTCTTCCCCGACCTGCCGTCCAACCGGTACGCCGAGGTCGCGCCCAAGGTCCAGGCGCTGTTCGACAAGTACGACCTCAACTACCACTCGGCCCCGCTGCCGCAGCAGGTCTACTCCGCCTGGCACAAGGTGGTCCGGCTGTCGCTGCCCAACGGCTGGCTCGAGACCACGACGGTCAAGAACCTCCCCGAGCAGACCAAGCTGCTCTGGGCGATGACGACGAAGGGCCCGAAGGTCCGCCGCGCCGCCACCGCCCGCCTCCAGCAGCAGGCGCGCAGGATGACCAAGGCCGCCTGAGGCCTGCGGGTTTCACCGGTCAGCCGCCAAGGCCCGCGCGACACGCCGACGACCGACGGCGTGGCGCACGGGTTCTGGCTGCCAGGTCTGCGGGTTCTGGCGGTCAGCCGGTGAAACCCGCAGACTTGCCGATCGCAGTCAGCGCCGCTGCAGGCGCGTGATCGCCAGCGGCGGCTGGCCGAGCGGGTTGGCGGCGGCGACCTCGTCCATCGCATCCAGGGTGTTGCGCAGGTTGACGACCAGGGCGCCGTAGACGGGCCAGTGCGCCGGGGATCTCTCGAGCGCGCCGAGGTCGTCGACCAGCGAGCTGAGCCGGACGTGGACGTCCCCGATCCGGTCCGGGTCCGCATCGGCGATCGCCCGCCCCGCGTCCCTGACGAGGAGCGGCCAGCGATCGCGGAAGCCAGGCTCCCACTGGTCGCGGCCGGCGACGTGGTAGCCGAGGGTGCGCGCCATGCTCCGGGTCTCGGCCACGGCCTGCTCCATGCGGCCCAGCAGGGCCTGCCAGCGCCGCGGGTCGCGAAGCCCACGCGCCGAGCGGCGCGGGTTCATCCGCCCGCTCTCCTGCGCTTGTCGCACGAGCGCCCAGGCGTGATCCAGATCGGCGTCCAGCGAGCGGGTGCGATCGATCCACGCGGCGACGTCCTTGTCCGTGCAGGGTCCGACCATGCCGTCGCCGATGTCGATGAGCAGGGCGCCGATGTCGTCGTCGATGCTGTTCATGGCCGAGATCGCCGTACGCCGGCGCAGTGGCGGCCAGACGACGGCGTTCACGAGCAGGCCCACGACGATGCCGATGGCGGTGTCGAGGAGCCGGTCGAGCAGCAGGGAGTCGTCACTCGTGTAGCCGGTCGTCAGCACCACCATCGCGGTGGCCGCGACCGTGATCGCTTCGGAGCCGAACCAGTCCAGTGCGCCCACCACCAGTCCCAGCGTGATCACCACGGCGACCGAGACCGTGTCCAGCCCGAGCGCGTTGCCGACCGCCCAGGCGAGCACCACCCCGACGACCGCCGCGGTGACCTGCTGGAGCCCGCGCGAGAACGTCCGGTACACCGTCGCGTGCACCACCAGCAGTGCGGCCCAGGGGGCGAGGAACGACTGCGACAACGAGAACGCCTCGGTGGCGAGCACCCAGGCGAGCACGGCCGCGAGCGCCGTCTTGAGGAGCTGGGTGACGTCGGTCCAGAAGACGGGGTCGTTGGACCGACGTCGCCACTCATCGGGCAGGGAGGCAGTCATCTGGGGACGGTAACCGTCTCCGCCCGAGGTCAACCCCCGATCGCGTCCAGCTCGGCGACGTCCTCGGCCGACAGCACCAGGCCCGCACCGGCGACGTTCTCGCGCAGGTGCGCCACGGACGAGGTGCCGGGGATCAGCAGGATGTTCGGCGAGCGCTGGAGCAGCCAGGCCAGCGCGACCGCCATCGGCGACGCGTCGAGCCGCGTGGCGACGGCCGACAGCGCCGAGGACTGGAGCGGGCTGAAGCCGCCGAGCGGGAAGTACGGCGCGTACGCGATCCCCTGCTCCGCCAGGGCGTCGATGAGCTCGTCATCGCCGCGGTGGGCGAGGTTGTACTCGTTCTGCACCTGCACGACCGGGGCGATCGCCTGGGCCTCGGCGACCTGGCCGGCCGACACGGTCGAGAGCCCGATGTGCCGCACGAGGCCCTCCTCCTGGAGGGCGGCCATCGCCTCCATCCGCTCGGCGATCGACGCGGCGGGATCGTCCATGATCCGCAGGTTCACGACGTCCATCGCCTCGAGGCCCAGGTTGTCGAGGTTGTCGAGCACGCCCTGGCGCAGCTCGGCGGGCGACTGGGCGGGCAGCCAGCCACCCTCCTCGTCGCGGCGGCCGCCGACCTTGGTGACGATCACGAGGTCGGCGCCGTACGGGTGCAGCGCCTCCTTGATCAGCCGGTTGGTGACGTGCGGGCCGTAGAAGTCGCTGGTGTCGATGTGGTTGATGCCGAGGGCGCGGACCTCACGCAGGACCGCGAGCGCGCCGTCGTGGTCGGCCGGCGGCCCGAAGACGTGCGGGCCGGCGAGCTGCATGGCGCCGTACCCGACGCGGGCGACCGTGCGGTCGCCCATCGTCCAGGTGCCGCCGGGGAGTGTCGTCGTCGAAGTAGTCATGGCCCCACCGTGCGTCGCGGGCGCACCGACACCCAGAGCCCCGCTGATCCTGGGAGTGAGGGGACCAGGGACGGCCGGGCTCGCGCGGCTACCGTGAACCAGGTGAGTGACGACGCCGGTCCGAAGGACAACCGCCTGGGCGACTACCTGCGGGCCCGTCGCGAGCTGGTGTCGCCCGAGAGCGTCGGCCTGCCCGGCCACGGCGTACGCCGGGTCGCCGGCCTGCGGCGCGAGGAGGTCGCCATGCTCGCCGGCATCAGCGCGGACTACTACCTCCGCCTCGAGCAGGGCCGCGACCGCAACCCGTCGGTCCAGGTGCTCGAGGCCCTCGCCGGCGTCCTCCAGCTCGACGCGACCGCCACCGACTACCTGCTCCGGCTGGGGGCGCCGAAGCCCCGGCGTCGCGTCCGCCGACCGCGTCCGGAGACGGTGCCGACGGCGACCGCCCAGCTGTTGAGCGTGATCGGGCTCCCGGCGTTCATCGAGGGCCGCTACCTGGACGTGCTCGCCGCCAACCCGCTCGTCACCGCCCTGTCGCCCAACGTGCGGGTCGGCGAGAACCGGCTGCGCTCGATCTTCCTCGATCCCGATGAGCGGACCCTGCACCCCGACTGGGCGCGCACGGCGCCGCGCCTGGTCGCCGGCTTCCGCAACCGGATCGGCGACCGCGTCGACGACCCCCGGGTGGTCCAGCTCGTCGGCGAGCTGTCCCTGGGGAGCGAGGAGTTCCGCAGGGCCTGGGCGCGCCACGACGTGAAGCCCATCCAGAGCCGCTCCATCCGCATCGACCACCCCCAGGTGGGCGAGATCGAGCTCGACCTCTCGAAGCTCGCGATCGAGGGCACCGACGGCCAGATGCTGGTGATCTACCACGCCGTACCGGGGACCGAGGCGGCCGACAAGCTCGCCCTGCTGTCGTCCCTCGTCGGGGTAGTCCCTGACGGAATGGTCCTCGACACGCCGTACGACGGGACCGAAACGTCAGGGACTACCCCGGCGGCCGGCCGGCCCCGTCCAGCATGATCTCCCCATGAGGTTCACCGAGCACGAGCTGACCGCGGCCCTGACGGGAGCGGCGAAGAGCGTGCTGGCCGCGCAGGACAAGTCCGTGCGCAAGGGCAGGCGGAGCGTCGACGAGGCGTGGGCCGAGCTCACCCAGTACGGCCGGTTCCAGCTGCTCGACGGCCTCGGCGACCAGGTGCTGCCGGTGCTCGTCGCGCTCCCGGACGTCGAGGTGGAGGCCGGCACCCGCCCCACCTTCACCGAGGAGCAGGTGACGGCGACGGTGGAGGGACAGGTCGGGGACGACCTCGGCCGGCTTCGGCGCGCGGTGACGGTGAAGGCGCGCGTCGCCCTGGTGCAGGTCGCGCTCGCTCACGTGCCGCCGCGGCAGGACCCGGATGCCCTGATCGTGCCCGACCACCTCTGACACACTCGGTCCGACGGATCAGCTGCCGAACGAGGTGACGTGGCATCGAAGGAGCGGGCGCGCCGGTGGACCGTCGTCGCCTGCCTCGTCGTCATCGTGGTCCAGGCGGTCGCCCTCGCCACCCTGACGCTCCGCGGGGGTGAGCGCGCACCGCACCACGTCCCGCTGCTGATCGCCGGGCCGGCGGTCGTCGCCGAGTCCCTCGCCGGCGAGGCGGGCTCGATGCCGGGGGAGCCCTTCGACGCCACCTGGACCGACGACGAGGACGAGGCGCGGGCGGCGATCCTGGACGGGACCGTCGTCGCCGCCGTCCTCGTCGACCTGCGCACGACCCAGGACGTCGTGCTCGTCAACGCCCGGGCCGACCACGCCCTCAACGACGCCGTGGTCGAAAGCATCGCGTCGGTCGAGCGCGCCCACGACCGCACCGTCACGGTCGAGGAGCTCGCGAAGGAGGGGGCGGACGGCGCGGCCGGTCGGGTCCGCATGCACGTGCTGCTGCTGGGAGCGGTGGGGTTCGGCTTCGTGCTGCTGATCTCGCTGGTCCGCGGGCCGGTCGCGAGCTCGGCACGGCTCGGCGTCCTGCGCGTGGTCGCTCTCGCGGGGGTCTCCGTGGCGGGCGCCGCGCTGTTGCAGGTGGTCCCCGCGACGAGGCTCCCCGGCGACGACCTCGCGATCATCGGCCTCGGTGCCCTCTACGCCTTCTCGCTGGGCGCCCTGGCCCTGGCGGTCGAGGCCCTCGCCGGCCTGGTCGGCCTGACGGCCGCGGCGGCGTCGTACTTCGTGCTCGCCACGCCGCTGCTCGCCGGCACCAGCCACCACCTGCTCCCGCCGCCGTGGTCGAGGGTGACCCCGTGGATGCCGATCGGCGCGGCCCAGGAGGCCCTCGGCACCGTGGCGTACTTCGACCCCGGCCGCGCCGTGCAGCCGGCCCTGGTCGTCGCCGCGGCCGGGCTGCTCGCGGTCCTCGCGCTGGTGCTCGCCCGGCAGCTGCGGTTCCACGACCTCGGGGTAGGCAGTCCGGCAGCGAAGGCGGTGCCGGTGCGGCACTGGCGGCTCTGGGTGGTCGGCTCCGTGCTGCCGCTGGCGGTCCTGCTCGGACTGGCGATCGCGTTCGTGCCGACCGACGTGGTGGAGGCCGCGTCGTTGCCGAGCGTGGCGACGGAGACGTCGTGCGTCGACAGGGGAGGTCGGCCCCGGGACGTCGCCGAACTCAACCACCAGATCGCGACGTTGCAGGGCAGCCCGGCCTTCCAGGGGGGCGACGTCGGCGCCGACGTCCAGCTCGCCGACGGTCGCTTCCTCGTGGTCTTCGGTGACACCCTGCGCAGCGCCGACTTCGACGGCCCGCGGTTCGCGCGCAACTCGATGATGCTGTGGGACACCGACTGCGTCTCGGTCGTCCTGCCTCCCTCGCACGGCGCCCTGATCCCCGACCGGGTCGACGGGGTCGGCTACTGGCCGATGTCCACCGCGGTGGCCCACCGGCCCGGCTACGACCTGGTGCTCGTCTCGGCGCAGCGGGTGAAGGCGACCGGCGGCGGCTCGTTCGACTTCGCCAACCTGGGTCCGGCCCTGGCGGTGTTCGTGGTGGCCGAGGGGCAGACCCCCCAGCTGATCAAGGTCGAGGACATCGGGGCCGACGACTCGAAGAGGAGCCGGCCGGAGTGGGGCGCTGCGATGGCCGTCGACGACGACTGGCTCTACCTCTACGGGACGGCCAACCCGGACAAGGAGGGCGTGTTCGGCTTCTCGCTGCGGGTGGCGCGGGTCCGGCCGGAGGACGTCCTCGAATCGTCCAAGTGGCGCTTCTGGGACGGCTCTCACTGGCAGCGCACGCCCAGCAGGTCCGCCGAGCTGCTGCCGGCCGTCGGCGGGGTGTCGCAGACCCTGAGCGTCTTCCCCAGCGGCAAGCGCTGGTATGCCCTCAGCAAGCGGGACGGCGACCTCGGCGACCAGATGGTCTTCTGGACGGCCCCCGCGCCGACCGGCCCCTTCACGCCGACCGACCCGGTCGCGTCGCTGCCGGCCGACCCGGACAGCGGAGCGGTGACCTATATGCCCCTCGCACACCCGCAGATCTTCCCGGAGGCCGGGACCATGGTGGCGTCGTACAGCAACAACAACACCGATCCCCAGAAGATCAAGGCGGATCCGACGCTCTACCGGCCGACGTTCCTCCGGGTGCCACTGCCGAGGTGACCGGCGCCGGCGGCTCCTCCCCCTCGATGGAGACGTGCGGCAGCACCCGATCGAGCCAGCGCGGCAGCCACCATGCGGCCCGGCCGCACAGCACCAGCAGTGCCGGTGCGAGGGTCACCACCAGGATCCCGGCGAGCAGCACTGCGACCGACAGCCCGACGCCGAACTGCTTGATCGTCGGGTCGTCGTTGATGATGAAGCTCGCGAAGACCGAGGCCATGATCAGCGCGGCCGCTGTGGTGATCCGGGCGCTCGACCCGAGGGCCGACCGTACGGCGGGGCGCGGCTCCTCGCCACCGTGGTGGTGCTGCTGCACGTGGCTGACGAGGAACACCTCGTAGTCCATCGACAGGCCGAAGAGACCGGCGAACATCATCAGCGGCACATAGCTGGCGATCGGCACCGAGCTGCTGGCGGTGTCGATGCCCAGCAGCGAGATGCCCCAGCCCCACTGGAACGCCGCCGTGAGGACGCCGAACGCCGCAGCCGCGGAGAGCAGGTTCGTGAGCGCCGCCTGCAGCGGGATCAGCAGCGAGCGGAAGGCGATCATCAGCAGGGCCATGCCCAGCAGGATCACCGTCGCGATGACCAGCAGCAGCCGGGCCGAGATCAGCGCGGCGAGGTCGACGTACGACGCGGTGTAGCCGCCGACGTACGACGTGATGCCCCCGCCCGTGTTCGTCTCGGGCAGCACGGTGTCGCGGACGCGCTCCACGAGGTCGGCCGTGTCGTCGGAGGCCGGGGCGGTCCGCGGCACCGCGGAGAGCAGCACGACGTCGCCCTTCTTGTTCAGCTGCGGCGGCGTCAGCGTCAGCACTCCCGACGTCGCGGACAGTCCGTGCTGGAGGTCGACGACCCGGGGATCGGTGCCCCGCTCGTCACCCCCGGCCTGGGTGACCATGTCGGTGAGCTCCTGCTTGAGCTGCTCCGCCTGCTTCTGCTCCTGCTGGGCCTGCTGCTGCGCGGCCTTGAGCTCGTCGGCCTGCTGCTGCAGGGCATCGGCCTGCTTGCGGAGCGCGTCGCCCTGGTCCTGGAGCTGGTTGGCCCGGCGCTGCAGCTCGGCCGCCCGCTGCTCCGGTGACGCCTTCTGCTGCGCGAGCCGGTCGGCCTGGCGTTGCAGCTCGGCCGCCTGCCGCTCCAGCTGCGCGGCCTGTGCCTGGAGGCGCCGGCCCTGGTCGGCGAGCCGCCGCGCCTGCTGCTCCAGCGGGGCCAGCCGCTCCCGGACGACCGCCTGTCGCGCGCGGACGTCGACCAGCCGGGCCCGCAGCCGGGCGACCCGGTTCGGGTGGCCCTGGGCCCGGTCGATCCGGCGCTCGAGGATCCGCTCGCGTACGCCGAGCCGGACCAGCTCGCCCGCGAGCGGCCGGATCCGGGCGGCCAGCGCCCGCGCCTGGCGCTCGAGCGACGCCTTGCGGGCCTGCAGTGCGGCCTGCTCCGACTCGAGGCGCGCCTGCTCCGCCCGGAGCGCGCTCGCTTGGTCCTCCAGCGACGACTGCTGGGCCCGGAGGCTGTCGCCCTGGCGCTCGAGCGTCGCCTGCTCGGACTCGAGCCGGGACTGCTCGTCCTCGAGCTGGGCCTGCTGCTTCTCGAGCTGCTGCTTCTGCTTCGGCAGGTCCTTCTGCTTCTGCTCGAGGTCCTGCTGGAGCGACGTCGCCTCGTCGTACTTCTGCGTGTACTCCTTGCTCGGCGCGGCGACGGGGTCGAGCTCCGAGGCGATCTGGAGCGGCCCGTTGTACCCCACGCCGAAGCCGGCGGTGATCAGGTCGTAGGCCTGTCGCTCGGTGGTGTCGGGCGACGTCGCGCCGACGTCCTCCTGCCCGAGCTCGAGGGAGAACACCGGGATGATCAGCGGCACCAGTGCGGCGAGCGACACCACGGTCACGACGACCGGGTGACGGTGCACCACGCCGGCCCAGCGCGCCCACAGGCCGGTCCCGTGCTTGCGCGTACGCCGCAGGCGCGCGGGGAGCGCCAGCCGGTTGACCCGGTGGCCGAGCAGGCCGAGCACCGCCGGCAGTAGCGTGATCGCGACGAGCACCGCTGCCACGACGGCGATCGCGGACGCGAGCCCGAGCGTGCTCACCAGCGGGATGCCGGCCACGCCGAGGGCGAGCAGGGCGATGACCACGGTGCACCCGGCGAAGACGATCGCGCTCCCGGACGTGGCGACCGCCCGGGCGACCGAGTCCCGCACGGGGAGGCCCTCGCGGAGCTGGTCCTGATGTCGGGTGATGAGGAAGAGCGCGTAGTCGATGCCGACCCCCAGGCCGATCATCGTCGCCAGGGTCGGCCCGCTCGACGGGATCGGGAGGGCGTGGCCGAGCAGCCCGACGATCCCCAGCGCGACGGCCAGCCCCACCACCGCCGTGATGATCGGCAGTCCCATGGCCACCAGGCTGCCGAGCACGAAGCTGAGGATGATCATCGCGGCGATGATCCCGACGACCTCACTGGTCTCGGAGTCGTCGGTGGACAGCGCCGAGCCGATCGAGCCGGCGGCGGCGACGGTGATCCCGGCCCGTTGGGCGGGCTCGGTGGCGTCCACCACCTCCTGGGCGAGCTCGGGAGTGAGGTCGCCGGACCCGATGTCCAGCAGCACGGGCGCGAAGGCGGTCCGGTCGTCCTTCGACAGCAGGCCGGCCGTCTGGCCGGAGCTGCTCAGCGGGTCCGTGACGCTGTGCACGTGGGCGACCTTCGCGATCGCCTTCACCGAGTCGGCGACGGCCTGCTTGTTCGCGTCGTCGGTGAGCTTGCCCGTCGAGACGTCGAAGACGATCGGGTTGACGCCGTTCTGCTGGGGCGGGAACCGCTCCTCCAGCAGGTCCTTGGCCGCCTGGCTGCCGGTCCCGGGGAGCGAGAGGTCGTTGCTCGTCTGGGCGCCGAGGCTCGACACCGCCACGCCCACCCCGGCCGCGAGCAGGACCCACAGCGCGATGACGACCAGACCGTGCCGGGCGCAGAACGCACCCAGACGGTGCAGTAGTCGGGCCACGGCTCCCTCCTCGGCGGCCCTCCGAGCATGCTGAAGGGCCGCGGAGCGGGGTCGAGACCAGGCCCGACGTACTCGATCTGCGGTATGTCCCGCGCTCTGCCCAGCGGTCAGCCCAGCGCGGCGTCGACCACCTCGCGCGCCTCGGCCTGCACCTCGGCGAGGTGCTCCGGACCGCGGAACGACTCGGCGTAGATCTTGTAGACGTCCTCGGTGCCGGACGGGCGGGCGGCGAACCAGGCCGACCCGGTGGTCACCTTCAGCCCGCCGATCTTCGCCCCGTTCCCGGGCGCCTCGGTCAGCTTGGCGGTGATCTCCTCGCCGGCCAGCGACGTCGCGGTCACGGCGTCCGGCGAGAGCCCGGCGAGCGCCGCCTTCTGCTCGCGGGTCGCGGCCGCGTCGATCCGGGCGTACGCCGGCTCCCCGTGCTCGGCGACCAGGTCGGCGTAGTGCTCCGAGGGCGAGCGGCCGGTCCTCGCCAGGATCTCCGAGGCGAGCAGGGCCAAGATGATGCCGTCCTTGTCCGTGGTCCACGCCGAGCCGTCGGTGCGGAGGAACGACGCGCCCGCCGACTCCTCGCCGCCGAACCCGAACGACCCGTCGATGAGACCGGGGACGAACCACTTGAACCCGACCGGCACCTCCACCAGCTCGCGCCCGATCGAGGCCGCGACCTTGTCGATCATCGAGGACGACACGAGGGTCTTGCCGATCCGTGCACCCGCCGGCCAGCCCGGCCGGGCCCCGCCGAAGAGGTAGCCGATGGCGACCGCCAGGAAGTGGTTGGGGTTCATCAGGCCGGCGTCGGGCGTCACGATGCCGTGCCGGTCGGAGTCGGCGTCGTTGCCGGTCGCGATGTCGTACTTCTCCTTCTGCGCGATCAGCGACGCCATCGCCGACGGCGAGGAGCAGTCCATCCGGATCTTGCCGTCCCAGTCGAGCGTCATGAACCGCCAGGTCGGGTCGACCAGCGGGTTCACGACGGTCAGGTCGAGCCCGTGCCGCTCCGCGATCGCCGCCCAGTAGTCGACCGACGCGCCGCCCAGCGGGTCCGCCCCGATCCGGACGCCGGCCTCCTTGATCGCCGCGAGGTCGACGACGTGCGGCAGGTCGTCGACGTACGTCCCCAGGAAGTCGTACGCCGACGCGGCGGCCCGCGCGCGGGCGAAGGGCACCCGCTGCACCCCGGCCAGGCCGCGGCCGATCAGCTCGTTGGCCCGGGCCGCGATCACCGACGTGGCGTCGGAGTCGGCGGGACCGCCGTGCGGCGGGTTGTACTTGAAGCCGCCGTCCGAGGGCGGGTTGTGCGACGGCGTGACCACGATGCCGTCGGCCAGGCCCGAACCCGAGGTTCGGCCGCCGTTCGCCCGGATGATCGCGTGCGAGACCGCCGGGGTCGGCGTGTAGCGGTCGTCGGCGTCGACCAGCACGGTCACGTCGTTGGCGGCGAGCACCTCGAGCGCCGTCGCCCACGCCGGCTCGGAGAGGCCGTGGGTGTCGCGGCCGATGAAGAGCGGCCCGTCGTACCCCTGCTCGCGCCGGTAGTCGACGATCGCCTGCGTCGTCGCCAGGATGTGGGTCTCGTTGAAGGCCGTGCGCAACGACGAGCCGCGATGCCCGCTGGTGCCGAACGCGACCTGCTGATCGGGGTCCTCGGGGTCCGGCACGCCGGTGTAGTACGCCGTCACCAGGTGCGCGACGTCGACGAGGTCCGAGGGCTGGGCGGGCTGTCCTGCGCGATGGTTGCTCATGCACGTACTCGCTTCGCTCCGTGCGCGCATGAGGCACATGGGGCGCTGTGTTCGATGATTCGCTCGCTGCGCTCGCTCATGCCGCCATCATGCCCCGATCCTGCTAGCGCGCACCCGTGCTGAACCGCTCCTGCGCCTCCCGGCGCGGGATGCCGAGCGCCTGGCCGATCGAGGTCCACGACAGCTTCCGGGAGCGGGCGAGGTCGACCCACTCGACCAGGAATTCCTCCGCCTGGAACGCCGACTGCTGGATGGACCACAGGTGCCCGAGCAGCTCGGGGTCCGACATCCGCTCCCACGGCGGCGACCTGAGCTCGCGGTCGCCGCTCAGCGCGGCTCCGAAGTCCGCCACGCAGGTCCCGCAGATGAATGCGCCGAGGCCGCCGAAGAGCGGTGGGTCCGCGCGACCCTCGTCACCGCAGAACGAGCAGAACTTCAGGCTGGGATCGAGGTCCATGGCGCTCCTGTTGCCGACTCCCCGAGACCACGGGCCCCACGCCCCGCCGGTGGAAGAGTACGAGGTGACTGCTCAAGGTGTCAGGCGCTCCTGCCGATGAGATTCACGTCACCACCTCGACGTGTCGGGCGGCCGCGGGTTTGCGCCGGCGGGTGTCCGGGCAGGTCGAGGTGACGCTCCCTCCCGGGCGACTCCGGTCGCCAGTCAGGTGTTCCATGTCTCTCCTCGCAGCCCCGCCCGCCCCGACCGTCGTCGAGGCGAGCGCGCCCGTCGACCGTCCGGCGCCCCCGCGACTGCGCGCCGTCATCCGCCGGGTCGCGGCCAGCCTCTTCGTGGCCTGCGTGGTCCCGGCCACCGTCTTCTACACGGCGTTCCGCCTGTACGGCGTCTGGTTCGCGATCTTCGCCGCCCTGACCTGGTCGTACGGCGCGATCGCGTGGCGCGCCGTCACCGGCCGGCGTACGTCGGGCCTGCTGGTCCTCACGGCGAGCGTGATGACCGTGCGGACCCTGGTGGCGCTGCTGACGGACAGCACGTTCCTCTACTTCCTGCAGCCGATCATCACCGACGCCGCGATCGGGACCGTGTTCCTCGCGTCCGCGATGACCGCCCGTCCGATGGTGGCCCGGCTGGCCGGCGACTTCTACCCGATGGACGACGAGCTCGCCTGCCGTCCCGGGGTTCGCTGCCTCTTCCGCAACCTCACCCTGATGTGGGCCGGCCTCGCGATCGCCAAGGCGGGCTTCACGCTCTGGCTGCTGCTCTCGCAGTCGGTGGAGACGTTCGTGCTGGTCAAGAGCGTCTCGATGCTCTCGATCAACGCCTCCGCCGTCGCCGCGACGATCGGGCTCGCCGTCCTGGTCGGGCGGCGCGAGGGCCTGCTGCACCCCCGGCTGGCGACGGTCTAGCCGAGCTCCTCCAGGGCCGCCAGGTCCTCGTCGTCCAGCGTGATCCGGCCCGCCGCCAGGTTCTCCTCCAGGTGCGCCACGGAGCTGGTGCCGGGGATGAGCAGGATGTTGGGGGAGCGCTGGAGCAGCCAGGCGAGCGCGACCTGCATCGGCGTCGCGCCGTGCTTGCCCGCGACGCCGTCGACCGCGGCGAGCGCCAGCGGGCTGAAGCCGCCGAGCGGGAAGAACGGCACGTAGTAGATGCCCTGCTCCGCCAGCGCGTCGACGAAGTCGTCGTCCTCGCGGTGCGCGACGTTGTAGGCGTTCTGCACCATCGCCACCGGCGCGATGTCCTGGGCGGCCTTCACCTGCTCGGGCGTGCAGTTGCTGAGTCCGAGGTCCCCGACCAGTCCCTGCGAGCGGAGGTCGGCGAGCACGGTCCACTGCTCCTGGAAGCCGCCCTCCCAGTCGTCCATGAACCGCAGGTTGACCCCGCCCAGCCGCTCGATGCCGAGCCGGCCGAGGTTGTCGTGCACCGCCGCCTTGATCTCGTCGGGCGCGAAGGCCGGCAGCCACGCACCGGCGTCGTCGCGCCGGGCGCCGACCTTGGTGACCAGCACCAGCTCCGGCGGGTAGGGGTGCAGGGCCTCGCGGATCAGGTCGTTGACGACGTAGGGGCCGTAGTAGTCACTGGTGTCGATGTGGTCCACCCCGAGCTCGACGGCCCGCTGCAGCACCCGCCTGGCCTCGTCCGGGTCGGCCGGCGGCCCGGAGATCCCGGGGCCGGTCAGCCTCATCGCGCCGTACCCGATCCGCTTCACGTCCGAGAGTCGCTTCATGGCCTCCACTGTGCTCCGGCGCGTGCGCGGAGCCAAGGGGCCGCCGGACACTACGATCGCGGGCGATGAGGTTCGGTCGCACGCTCGCCCTGCTCGGCGTCGCGGTCCTCTGGTTCGGGTTCGGGCCCCTCGTGCTCGTCGTCGCGGGGCTCTCGCTGCTGTGGCCGCCGCTGCGGGCCTGGCTGCGGCCGACACGCCGCGTGGTCGCCGTCTGGGCGGCCGTGGTCGTGGTGCTCGCGGGCCTGGCCGTGGTCGTCCCCGACGGGTGGGTGCCGATCCCGCCGGGGCCCGGGCGCTGGGTCACGCCGGCGTACGTCGGCCGTCCGTCCGTGGCCGGTCCCGTGCGCGGGCCGGTCGGCGAGTCGCCCACGGTCACCACGAGGTCGTACGGCGTCAGCGACTGCGCGCGGATCGAGCTCGACGACGACGGCCGGCTGGTGCTGCTGTGCGGCGGGGACCGGCCGGTCCTGCGCGTGGTCGACCCCGACAGCCTGCGGCAGGAGCGGTCCGCCGACCTGCCGGGCTCCGGGTGCGCCGGGCAGCTGGCGGTCGACGGCGACGACGTCGTCGCCTCGAGCGGCCAGCGGATCTTCCGCCTCGGCGTCGACGACCTGGTCGTCGAGTCGTCGGTCGACCTCTCCGGCGACCTCGGTGACGACGACTGCGTGGCGGGGCTGGGGGTCGACCCGACCGGTCGGGTCTGGTTCGCCTCCGGCGCCGGGGTCGTCGGCTTCGTCGCGGGCCGGAAGGCGCGGACCGTCGACCTGGCCGACCGCGTCGAGCGGCCGGTCACGGTGTCGGACGACGGCGTCTTCGTCGCCGGCGCCGACGCGCTGCACCGGGTCGACGTGGCGGCCGGGAGCCCCACGCCCGCCTGGGCCGCGGCGTACGACGACGGGGGCGAGCGTGGCAGCGCGCCCGTCGTGCTCCCCGACGGGCTGGTCGCCGTCGCCGACAACCGCGACCCGCGGCTCGAGGTGGTCCTCCACCGCGCCGACACGGGCGAGGTGGTCTGCCGCACCGAGGTGTTCGACGACGACGAGGGCGCGACCGACGGGGGTCTCGTGGCCGCCGGCACCGGCGTCGTCGTCGCGAACTCCCACGGCTACGGCGGCGTCGCCTCCACGGTCCTCGGCCGTACGACGAGCCGCGGCATCGCCCGGGTCGACGTCGTCGACGGCCGCTGCCGGGTGACCTGGACGACCGACATGGACGCCCCGAGCGGCGCGCCGGCCGTCTCCACCGAAGACGGGTTCGCCTACGTGTGGACCAAGCGGCACAGCTGGCTGGGCGTCGACGCCTGGTACCTGAGCGCCCTCGACCTGCGCACCGGCCGCCTCGCGTGGGCCCGCCGCACCGGCCTCAACCCGCTCGTCGACAACCACGGCGGGTCGGTCGTCCTCGGCGCCGACCGCTCGGCGTACGTCCCCGTCCTCGGCGGCCTGGTCCGCGTGGCCGACCGCGAGGTCGGCGGGTGACGGCGACGTGCGTGCTCGGCACCGATCAGAAGCGGAAGGTCGTCTGCGAGTGCGGGTCCTTGCCGAAGGCGATCACCTTCGCAGGCGGGACGACGTAGACCCACGGGCTGCTGCCGTCGCCGTCCGTGAAGCCCTCGTCGTCGGCGCCCCAGGCCCAGTCCTCGCCGTACTTGCGTCGCCACGCCGCGGCGAGCGGCAGGAGCTGGTCGCGTCCGGTGACCCGCTGGGCGGTGCCCTCGACCACGACGTCGGTGCCGGACGTCCAGTCGTTGCCGCCGGTCGTCACGGCGACGAGCGGGGAGTGCTCGAGGTTGGCGGACTTCTGCTCGCCCGGTCCCGTGCAGAACGCGAAGCGACCGCCGCTCCAGACACCGACGAGGGGCGTCACGTGCGGGCGTCCGTCGGAGCGCACGGTGGTCAACCAGTAGAGCTCGGCCGCGTCGAGCAGCGCCGCCACGGCCTCCCAGGTGAGGGCCGTCGCCGTGGGCGCGCTGAAGCGGTCATCGATCCGTCCGGTGGTCATGCGGGTACCGACCACGGCGCGGCCGCGGACTCATCGGTCGTCCCGAGGGCTCCGCTCACGGGTAGCTGACACCGGTGACCTGCTCGCTGATCTCCCAGAGGCGGCGCTGGGCGACCTCGTCGTTCGAGAGCTTGTTGCTCGTCGTCACTCGCGGGCGGCCGCCCCACTCGAGGAGCCCGTCCGGGCCGACGTACGTCGCGCCGGGGAGGTCGGCGGTCGCCGCCATCAGCGTCGGCCAGGCGCCCTGCTCGGCCGTGTTGGGCGAGACCAGCTTGATGGCGCCGTCGAGGATCGAGGCGATGCCGCCGCTGGAGCGGCCGTACTGCCCGTTGGCCGCCAGGTGCGTCGACGCGAAGCCCGGGTGGGCGACGAGCGCCTGCACCGGCAGCCCGGCGCGCCGCAGCCGGCGGTCCAGCTCGTAGGCGAAGAGCAGGTTGGCGAGCTTCGAGCGCCCGTAGGTCGGCCAGGGCTGGTAGCGGCCGTGCTGCTCGAGCGGGTCGTCCAGCGGGGCCGACCGCGCGATCCGGTGCATCTGCGAGGAGACCGAGACGACGCGGCCGTGCCCCGAGGCCACGAGCTGGGGGAGCAGGAGGCCCGTGAGCAGGAACGGTCCGAAGTGGTTGGTCGCCATCTGGAGCTCGAGCCCGTCGTCGGTGCGGTGGTAGGGCGTCCCCATCACGCCCGCGTTGTTGACGAGCACGTCGAGCGGTCCCAGGTCGGCTGCGGCGGCCGCGGCCCGGCGCACCGACGACAGGTCGGCGAGGTCGAGCTCGACCCTTTCGAGGGTGGCGGCCGGGACCTCGGCGAGGATCGCCTGCTCGGTCTCGGCGATCCGCTCGGGCGAGCGTCCGGTGAGCACCACCCGGGCGCCGTGCCGGGCGAGCTCGAGGGCGGTGTGGTGGCCGAGACCGCCGACGGTCGTGCCGGTGACGAGGACCGTGCGCCCCACCTGGTCGGGGATGTCGGACGGGTCCCAGCGGTCGGAGCGGGTCACGGCGTGGTCGCCATGGCGCCGATGATGCGACCCGCCAGGTCGTCGTCACCGGTGACGGCGAAGGTGCCCGGCTCGGGCTGGCAGCGCCCGCCGGCCAGGCGGATGAACGCCTCGCGGTCCATCCGGAGCGTGACGTCCGCGGACGCGGGCGCGCTCGCGAGGCGTTCGCCCCGGCGGGCGTCGTTGACGGCGAACGCGAACGGGTCGCTGCCCTCCAGCTCGAGGACCACGGTCGTGCCGGGGTCGGCTCCGGCCCGCTTGGCCACGACGAAGCCGAGGCTCTCGGCGAGGTACTCGGCCGTGTGCCGCGCGGCGGCGGAGTCCATGCCGCCGGGCCGGTCGACCGCACGCCGGATGTCCTGCTCGTGCATCCACACGTCGAGCGGCCGGTTGCGCAGCAGCGTGCGCCAGTCCCAGCCCACGCCGCCGAAGATCGGCTCGGGCTTGGCGGCCGGGTCCGCGGGCGGGTCGGCGAGCAGCGCCGTGTGCCGCGACGTGGCGGCGGACCGGATCTCGTTGATGATCGCGTCCGGGCTGGCGTCGCGTCGGGTCACGACCCCGATCTCGGTGTAGAGCCCCATCATCCCGGTGACGTGCGCGGGCTCGCCGACCTCCGCGGTCTCCTCCGGCGCGCCGGCGAGGATGCTCTCCAGGTGCGCGACGTGCGACGCCACGGCCTTCACGTCCCAGCCGGGCAGGTCGGTCGGGGTCGCCCACTCCTCGGCTGGCAGTTCCTCGAGCAGGTCCGTGAAGTCGTTGATCGCCTGCCACCAGACGTCGACGTACGCGCCGAGCAGCTCGGCGTCGTTCAGGGGGTCCGTCATGCCCAGCACCCTATGCGCGGAGGTGTACGGCGAGCACGGCGACGTCGTCCGCCAGCTCCTGCCCGACGAGGTCGCCGAGCACCGCGTCGAGGAAGTCGTCGACGGCCAGGGCCTGGTGCCGCTGGGCGGACTCCGCGAGCCGTGCCAGCCCGGTGCTGATCGTCTCGCCGCGCCGCTCGACGAGGCCGTCGGTGTAGAGCAGCAGGGTCGAGCCCTCAGGCATCAGGACGCTCCGGTCGGTGCGCTCGGTGTCCGGCTGCACCCCGACCATCAGGTCCGGGGTGCCGTCGTCGAGGAGGCTCACCTCGCCCTCGGCGGTCACGAGCAGCGGCGGCGGATGCCCGGCGTTGGTCCAGCGCAGGGTGCGACCGGCCGATCCGTCGCCCGCCTCGACGCGGGCGTAGACGATGGTCGCCATCGCGTCGACGCCGAGGTCCTCCATGGCCTGGTCGAGCCGGTGCACCTGGGCGGCCGGGCCGTCGCCGAGCGACCAGGCGATGGTCCGGAGCATGGTCCGCAGCTGACCCATCACGGCTGCCGCTGCGATGTCGTGGCCGACGACGTCGCCCACCATCAGGCTGGTCGCGCCGCTGCGGGTCACGACGGCGTCATACCAGTCGCCGCCGACCTGGTCGCGCGAGGCCGCGGGCCGGTAGCGGGCGGCCAGCTCGAGGCTCGCCGACTCCGGCAGTGCGGGCAGCAGGGCGCTCTGCAGGGTCACCAGGGCGTCGAGGCGCTCCTGGAGGAGGCCGGCGCGCTGCACGGCCTGGGCTGAGTACGACGCCAGCGCCTCGATCGTGATGCGGTCCTCCTCGGTGAGGGGGTGCGGGCCGTCCCAGATCAGCGCGAGCGTCCCGAGGACCGAGCCGCGGGTGATCAACGGCTGGAAGGTCCGGGCGTCGCCGACCTGCCTGACGGTGTCGAGGTGGGGGTAGAGCGCGTTCTGGACGTCCTTGTTGCTGAAGTACTCGGCGTGGCCGTGCACGGCCGCCCCGCCCACCGGGTTGGTGTCGTCGAACGGCAGCACCGCGTTGCGGATCGCCGAGATCCAGGTCGTGGCCGGCGGTGCGACGAACGTGAGCACCTCCTGCGCCTGGTCGCGCGGGCCCTGGTCGTCGAGGCCGCGCAGCCAGATCCCGGCGTGCAGGCAGCCGAGCTGGTCGACCGCGATCCGCTCCACCGCCTGGGCCACGTCGGTCATGGTCCGGGTCGCCGACAGTCCCTCGCTCAGCGCGAGCAGCACCCGGCTGCGGTGGGACAGGTCGGTCGCGCTGCGCTCACCGCGGTCCGCGAGGCCGCGCAGACCCCGCTCGGAGAGCTCCGCCGAGCACGCCGCGGCGAGGTCCTCGAGCATCTCGACCTGGTCGTCGGTCCACTCGTGCGGCTCGTCCCCGAGAGCGCACAGCGAGCCGACCACGGCGCCGGTGTGATCGGTGATCGGCCACCCGGCGTACGAGATCACGCCGTAGTCCGGGATCGCCGGGCTGTCCCGGAGGAGGTCGTGCTCACGCGCGTCCGAGACGATCAGGGGCTTCTGCTCGGCGACGACGTGCTGGCAGAAGGAGTGCGAGATCGGGGACTCCCGGTCGCGCTGGAGGTCCGCTGGGAGGCCGCACGCACCGGGGAAGACCTGGCGGTCCCGCTCGATGATCGTCACGGTCGCGGTGGAGACGCCGAGGGCCCGGCACACCATGCGGGCGTACCGGTCGAGCGACGGGTCGCCATGGCCCGCGGGGTCCTCCGTCATGCGTGCTTGGTCCTCCTGCCGCGAGGGTAGCGGTGCAGGAGAGTCCACCGTGGCGGTTGGGGGAGAGTCCCACCCGTCCGGGTGGTTCAGCCGGTGGCGAGCTTGAGGGCGATCAGCAGCATCGTGAGTCCGATCAGGACGTCGAGCACCTGCCAGGCGCGCGGGCTGGACAGGAAGCGGCTGGCGTAGCGCGCGCCGTACCCGAGCCCGCTGAACCACAGGATGCTGCCGAGCCCCGCGCCGAGGGCGAACCACCAGCGCCCCGCCGGGCCCTCGTGGCTGGCGATGGTGCCGAGCAGCAGCACGGTGTCGAGGTAGACGTGCGGGTTGAGCCAGGTCAGCGCCATCGCCCGCGCGGCCGCCCCCCGCCGGCTGACGCTGACCTGCTCGTCGGCCCGCAGGGACTCGGGCTTGCGGGCGCGGAGCAGCGAGGAGACGCCGTACCAGGTCAGGAACGCGACGCCGAGCCACCGCACCACGTCGAGGACCCACGGCGCGTTCTCGACGAGCCGGCCGATGCCGGCGACGCCCGCGACGATGAGCACGAGGTCCGAGAGCGTGCAGATCGCCACGACCAGGCCGACGTGCTCGCGCGCCAGACCCTGCCGCAGCACGTAGGCGTTCTGGGCGCCGATCGCGATGATCAGGGAGAGTCCGGTCAGCAGGCCGGCGGCGGCGGAGTCGAGCACGGGGCCACGCTAGGTGTCGGCTCGGCTGAAGGACAGCGAATGTTTCTGCAAGACCATTAGCGTGGCTTCATGGAACTCGCTCCCGCCCAGCTCGAGGCCCTGGTGGCGATCGCCGACCACGGCACCTTCGACGCGGCGGCCCGCCACCTGCACGTGACGGCGTCGGCGATCAGCCAGCGGATCCGGGCGCTCGAGTCCGACGTCGGGCAGGTCGTGGTGCGGCGTACGACGCCGTGCCGGCCGACCCCCGCCGGGGAGGAGCTGATCCGACTCGCCCGGCAGACCCGGCTGCTGCAGGAGGAGGTCCGCGACGCGCTCGCGCACGGCCACCTCGGGACGGTCGACCTGCCGGTCGCGGTGAGCGCGGACTCGCTGGCGACCTGGTTCCGCGCGGCGCTCGCCGACGTCGCCGACTGGCCCGACGTGGCGCTGCGGCTGCACGTCGAGGACCAGGCCTTCTCGGCCGACCTGCTCCGCAGCGGCGACGTGCTCGCCGCCGTGACGTCGGAGCCGGCGCCGGTCCAGGGCTGCTCCGTCGAGCCGCTGGGTCACCTGCGCTACGTCCCGGCCGCGGCGCCCACGGTCGCCGAGCGCTGGCGGCGCGGCCGCGGTCCCGACTGGGCGGCGATGCCGATGGTCGTCTTCAACGAGAAGGACCTGCTCCAGCACGAGCTGCTGGCTGCTCGCGGTGTCGCCGAACCGCCGGTCGTGCACCGGGTGCCGACGTCGGCGGACTTCCTCGAGTCCGTCTGCCTCGGCCTCGGCTGGGGGATGATCCCGCTCCCGCAGCTCACCGCGTCGGTCGAGCAGGGCCGGCTGGTGCCCCTCGGCAGCCGGCTGCACGTCGACGTACCCCTGCACTGGCAGCGCTGGCGCCTGGACTCCCCGGTCCTCGACCGCCTCACCGAGGTCGTACGACGGGCCGCGGGTGCCCTGAAATGACGGCGACCCGGCGCTGGTCCTCACCTCATGGGTGAAGACCAGCGCCGGGTCGGCGATGGATCAGAAGGCGGACTCGTCCAGGTCCATCAGGGACAGGTCCGTGGCCTCGGCGAGCTGACGCTCGGCGGCGATCTTCGGCAGCACGTTCTGCGCGAAGAACTGCGCGGCCGCGACCTTGCCCTCGTAGAAGGCCTTGTCCTTGCTTCCCAGGGATCCGGCGGCGTCTCCGCCGAGCTTCTCGAGCGCGACCTCGGCCTGGCGCAGCAGCAGCCACGAGCAGACCACGTCGCCGAGCACCATCAGCAGGCGGCTGGTGTTGAGGCCGACCTTGTAGATGTTGCGCACCTCGTCCTGGGCGGACATCAGGTCGTTGATCATGTGACCGACGATCGCCTGCGCGTCGTCCAGGGCCGTGGCGAGCAGCTCGCGCTCCACCTTGAGGCGACCGTTGCCGGCCTCGCTCGCGATGAACTGCTGGATCTCGTTGGCCAGGTGGCCGAGCGCGGCACCCTGGTCCTTGACGATCTTGCGGAAGAAGAAGTCCTGGCCCTGGATCGCCGTGGTGCCCTCGTAGAGGGTGTCGATCTTGGCGTCCCGGACGTACTGCTCGATCGGGTACTCCTGCAGGAAGCCGGAGCCGCCGAAGGTCTGCAGCGACTCGGTGCCGAGCAGCGTCCACGAGCGCTCCGAGCCGTAGCCCTTCACGATCGGGAGCAGCAGGTCGTTGACCTTCTCCGCGAGCTCGTCACGCTCGCCCGCGTGCTCGGCGACCATCACCTGGTCCTGCCAGGTGGCGGTGTAGAGCACCAGCGCGCGCATCGCCTCGGCGTACGACTTCTGCGTCATCAGCGAGCGGCGCACGTCGGGGTGGTGCGTGATCGTCACGCGCGGGGCGGTCTTGTCCGCGGACTGCGCGAGGTCGGCGCCCTGGACGCGCTCCTTGGCGAACTCGAGCGCGTTGAGGTAGCCGGTCGACAGGGTCGCGATGGCCTTGGTGCCGACCATCATCCGGGCGTTCTCGATGACCTGGAACATCTGCGCGATGCCGTTGTGGACCTCGCCGAGCAGGTAGCCGACGGCCGGCTCGCCGCCGCCGACCTGCGGGTCGCCGAAGGTGAGCTCGCAGGTGTTGGAGACCTTGATGCCCATCTTGTGCTCGACGTTGGTGACGTAGGCGCCGTTGCGCTCGCCCAGCTCGCCGGTCTCGAGGTCGAAGTGGAACTTCGGCACGATGAAGAGGCTCAGGCCCTTGGTGCCGGGGCCGCCGGCGCCCTCGACGCCGACCGGGCGGGCCAGCACCATGTGGATGATGTTGTCGCTGAGGTCGCCCTCGGCGGACGTGATGAAGCGCTTGACGCCCTCGATGTTCCAGGTGCCGTCGTCGTTCTGGGTGGCCTTGGTGCGACCGGCGCCGACGTCGGAGCCCGCGTCGGGCTCGGTCAGCACCATGGTGGTGTTCCAGCCCCGGTCGACGACCAGCTGGGCGATCTGGCGGTCGCGCTCGTTGCCGTTGCGGTGCAGCACGCCCGCGAACATGGGGCCGGCGCCGTACATCCAGATGGCCGGGTTGGCGCCGAGGACGAGCTCGCCCATGGCCCAGTTGATGCTCGAGGGGGCGGGGGTGCCGCCGAGCTCGGCGAACGTGCTCAGCCGCCAGTACTCGGCGTCCATCCACGCGTGGTAGCTCTTCTTGAACGACTCCGGCAGCGGTGCCGTGTTGGTCGCCGGGTCGAAGACCGGCGGGTTGCGGTCCGCGTCGGCGAACGACGCCGCGAGGTCCTCGCGGGCCAGCCGGTCGACCTCGGACAGGATCTCGCGGGCCGTCTCGGCGTCGACCTCGGCGAACGGGCCGGTGCCCAGGACCTGGTCGCGGCCGAAGACCTCGAACAGGTTGAACTCGATGTCCCGGAGGTTGCTCTTGTAGTGGCTCACTGCCCCACCTCGCCATGCTCGTCGTCAGAATACTGGTCGGTAACTTCCATGGTACGTACTCGTCAGTAACCCTGCAACACAACCCCCTCAAACCTGCCGGGTCCGCGGGGCGAACGGTTGACATCGGCCGCGTTCGCAATGACCATAAAGTCACTAGAGTTAATTCATTGAGGTGACGACATGCGCAAGCTCGTAATGCTCGCCCTCGTCGGCCTGGTCGCCCAGCTGGTCGACGGCTCGCTGGGGATGGGGTACGGCGTCACGTCCGCGACCCTGCTCGTGGCCGGCGGCCTCGGCCCCGCGGCCGCGTCCGCGGCGATCCACTTCTCGGAGATCGGCACCTCGCTCGTGTCCGGCATCTCCCACCAGGCGCTCGGCAACGTCGACTGGCGCACCGTGTCGATCCTGGCGGTCCCCGGCTTCGTCGGCGCGTTCGCCGGCGCGACGCTGCTGGTCAACCTCGAGCCGAGCCTGACCAAGCCGCTCGTCGCCGTGATCCTGCTGACCCTGGGCGTCTACGTGACGTGGCGGTTCCTCGCGCTCCGCACCCTGCGCTTCCAGCGCCGTCCGTCCGTCCGGTTCCTGGCGCCGTTGGGCCTGCTGGCCGGCGTCGTCGACGCGATCGGCGGCGGGGGCTGGGGCCCGGTCGGGACGACCTCGATGCTCTCGTCGGGTCGGCTCGAGCCGCGCAAGGTGGTGGGCTCCGTCGACACCGCCGAGTTCGTCGTCACCATCGGTGCCTCGCTGGGCTTCCTCGTAGGGCTCGGCGGCCAGGGCATCAACTGGGCCTTCGCCGCCGCCCTGCTCGCCGGCGGCGTGGTGGCGGCGCCGATCGCGGCCACGCTGGTGCGCTTCCTGCCGCCGCGGGTGCTGGGCGTCGCGGTCGGAGGTGTGATCGTGCTGACCAACCTCAAGACCCTGGCGGAGGTCGCCGGCGTCCCCGGGATCACCATCGCGCTGCTCGCCTCGCTGGTGTTCACGATGTGGGTCCTCTGGGTCGCCTACGCGATCAAGCTCGAGCAGGCCGAGCGTGAAGGCGGTGAGGGGCCGCCGCAGGAGCGGGTCCGCGCGCACCTGGCCGTCTGAGGGCGCGACGACGCGACAAGCCACCAAGGTCGAGTGAACAAGTCGACACATCTGACACACTGGACGCATGCGAGTTTCCGCGAAGTCCGACTACGCCCTCCGTGCGCTGATCGAGATGGCCTCGCGCGAGGACGGCCGCGCCGTGAGCGCGGAGGAGCTCGGTCGCCTGCAGGAGATCCCGCACGGGTTCCTCCAGGCGATCCTGGCCGACCTGCGCCGCGCGGGCGTGGTGATGTCGCAGCGCGGCCAGTCCGGCGGGTGGCGGATGGGTCGTCCCGCGTCGGACGTGTCCGTCGCCGACGTGATCCGCGCGGTCGACGGGCCGCTCGTCTCCGTCTACGGCCTGCGCCCCGAGGCGGTCACCTACAACGAGGCCGCCGACGTGCTCCAGCACGTGTGGATCGCGGCCCGGCGCTCGCTGCGCGACGTCTTCGAGCGCGTGTCCATCCAGGACCTCGCGGATCGCAAGCTGCCCGACGCCGTCACGTCGCGCACCGCCGACGAGGACGCCTGGCAGCCGCACTGACCTCGACGGGTCGGTGGGTCCCGGCGGACCTCAGGCCTGGCCGAGCCGCCGCTTGAGCTTGGCGCGCTTCTTCTCGAGCTTCTCGGTGCGCGCCGTGAGCACCTGGTTGTCCTCGCGCAGCTCGCCGACCTCGACCACGAGGGCCGCGACCAGGTCGGCAGTCTCCTGGAGCAGGTCGTCGAGGGCGACCGGTCGCCCCGTGTCCGACGGCAGCAGCGACGCGGTGTCGCCGCGTACGTCGTACCCGCCGTCCGCGAGGGCCTTGCGCCAGCGCTCCGCCCGCTCGAGCAGGTCGTCGTCGCTCGCGGGCGGTCCGTCGACCGCCCGGACCAGGGAGCGGACCAGGTGGGCCGGCAGCGCCGGCTCCGGCAGCGGGAGCAGGGCGGCGTCGAAGCCGACGATCTCGCCGAGCCCGCGCCAGGCCGCCTCGCGGGCGTCGCCCTCAGTCGGTACGACGAGGACGTGCAGGCGCTGTGGCTCCTTGACCGCCGCCGACCAGCGGTCGACGACCGAGGCGAGGTCCGGGCCGGTCGCGCCACGCGCGGTGATGACCACGTGCACCTGGAAGCCGGCCAGGCCGTCGAGGAGCAGGTCGATCTGCGGTCGCGTGCAGGTCGCGAGGAGCTCCTGGCTGACGACGACGTCGCCCTCGCCCTTCTGTGCCCGCCGGCAGAGCTGGGCCCAGGTGCCCTCGACCGCCTTGCGGGGGTAGCCCCACGCGCGGTGGTCGCGGCGGATCTCGATCGCGGCCCGGAACATCTCGTCGGCGGAGGTCGCGGGGTGCTGCACCCCCTGCTGCGCGAGGGCGCCCGCGTGCTCGGCGAGCGCGGCGTCGAGGAAGCCGGCCCCGCTACGCGGGAGCCCGACGTGGACGAAGACCTTGCGACGTGCCATGCCGGCACCGTCGCAGCCGTGGGCGGCCGGTGGGTGAACGCGTCGTGACCTCGGGCTTTCGGCCGCTGAGACTAGAACGTGTTCCACCTCACGCCTAGGATGCCGACATGATCACCTCCGACGCCATCACCTGGACCGCGCCGAACGACGACCACCCGGCGCGCGCCGCCTCGCAGCGGTCGTACTCCGCCGTCGCGAAGGGCGACCTGGCGGAGTGGCTGACGGTGTACGCCGAGGATGCGGTGCTCGAGGACCCGGTCGGGCCCTCGATGTTCGACCCGGAGGGCAAGGGGCACCGCGGGCACGAGGGAATCGCGGCGTTCTGGAAGCTGGCGATCGAGCCGATCGAGACCTTCGAGTTCGAGATCTACGAGTCCTTCGCCAACCCGGGCAGCAACACCTGCGCCAACATCGGCCGGATCAAGACGTCGTTCCCGGACGGCAGCTTCACGATCACCGAGCTGATCATGGTCTACGTCATCCACGACGACGGCCGGGTCGCCTCCATGAAGGCGTTCTGGGAGCCGGACCGCACGATGGCGTCGTTCACGAAGGGCTGACCGGCCACCGTCGCAAGGTGGCGTCGAGGGCGTCGAGGATCGCGACCCAGCTCTCGTCGGCCGGCGGTGCGCTGTGGTCGAAGGAGCCGCTGAGCTCGAGGTCGGCGAAGCCGTGGAACACGCTGCCGAGCAGGCGTACGGCGTGCACGGACGCCGTCGCGTCGAGGTCGTAGCCGCGCAGGATCGAGCGGGTCAGTGCCGCGTGCCGGCGCCCGGCGTCGACGGCGGGGGAGTCTGCGGGGACCGGGATCCGGGTGGCGGCGTACCGCCCGGGGTGCTCGCGCGCGTAGTCGCGGTAGGTGGTCGCGAAGGCAACCAGCGCGTCCCGGCCGGACCGTCCGGCCAGCGCGTCGGAGGCGCGGTCGGCGAGCTCGTCCAGGGCCAGCCGGGCGATGCCCTCGCGGAGGTCGGCGGAGCCTGCGACGTGGGAGTAGAGGCTCGCGACCTTGACGTCGAAGCCGCGCGCGACGGCGGACAGGGTGACGGCGTCGAGGCCGGCCTCGTCGGCGAGGTCGGCGCCGGCTCGAACGACCCGGTCGGTCGTCAGTCCCGCTCGTGGCACGGCGCTCTCCTCGGCATGATCTAGGGAGTTGCCTAAAGGTTATAGGAAACGTACCGTCGGTGCACGTGGAGCCGCTCACCGAGACCCAGATCCGCGCCGCCTTCGTGAACTGCTCGAAGGGCGAGGCACAGCGCCTCAACCTGCCTCGCGACCTGGCCGAGCGCGACTGGTCCGAGCTCGACTACCTCGGGTGGCGCGACCCGCAGGCGCCGGCACGCGGCTACCTCGTCGTCGAGCACGGCGGTCGTCCGCTCGGGCTGGTGCTGCGTGCCCCGGGCGTCGGGGTCGGGCGACGCGCGAGCATGTGCTCGCTGTGCATGACGGTGCGCTCCGGAGGGGTCGCCCTGATGGTGGCGCCGCGGGCCGGCAAGGCGGGACAGCGCGGCCACTCCGTCGGGACGCCGATGTGCTCCGACCTGGCCTGCTCGGCGTACGTGCGCGGGAAGGCATCGGCCTCGAGCCCGGTGCTGCAGGAGACGCTGACGACCGAGCAGCGGATCGACCGGCTGGTCGCGAACGTCGAGGTCTTTGTGGCGCGGGTCCTGCGCCAGGAGTAGCCAGGACGGGGCCCTCAGGTGCTGGCGTGGGTCGCGCACCACTCGACCAGCGGGCGCAGCGCGCGCCAGTCGGCGCGGACCAGGTCGAGGACCTCGGGCGTGTGGATCACGGGCTCGAACCCGAGCGGGTGGCCGGCGACCAGCGACCGGTGCCGCAGCAGCTCGATGCGCGGGTGGTCGGCGGCGTACCCCCGCGGGCTCGTCTTCAGCGTGTCGCCGCCGATCTCGAAGTGCTTGCGGCGCAGCGTCGTGAGGATCTTCTCGAGCTCGGGTCCGAAGCGGTCGTGGGCGATCGCCTCCCGGAAGGCCGCCAGCCGGGGGCCGCTCGCCTCGTAGAACCCGGCGCCGGTGCGGAGCCCGCGCGGCGAGAGCTCGACGTACCAGCCCGTGGCCTCGCCGACCCGGACGAACGCACCCTGGTGGGTCTTGTACGGCGTCTTGTCCTTCGCGAACCGGACGTCGCGGTAGGGCCGGAAGATCTTCGCGCTGCCGAACTCGGGCTCGAGCGCGGCACAGAGCGCGGTCATCGGCGCCTTGACCGCGTCGGCGTACACCGCCTTGTGCTTCTCCCAGAACGACTTGGTGTTGTCGACCTCGAGGTCGTCGTAGAAGTCGAGCCCCGCGGCGGGGAACCCGGTGAAGGCGGCAGTCACGACGCCCAGCCTAGAGAGGGGCGGTGACCTGCTCGTCGCCGGAGGAGGTGCGGGCGGTGAGGGTCATCGTCTCGCCGCCGCACCGCGGCTCCTCGAGGAACGCCTGGCCCTTCGGCGACTCGTAGACGACGCTCAGGCCGTCGTCGCCGGTCCACCGCATCAGCGCGGCCGGGCCGCCCTTGGTCTGCGGGTCGCGGACGAAGTACGTCGCCCCGTCGCACTCGGTGAGGCTGCCGGCGACGCCGGGCCCGAGGTCGAAGTACCCGTCGCCCACCCGCGCGACGTACTCCGCCTCCTCGATCCGCTGCTCACGCGGGATCGTCGACCAGACGGCGCCGTCATCGGTGAGCAGGCCCTCCCAGGCCTTGCACGCCGTGGTGCCCGTGAACGGGACGGCGTCGCCGCCGTCGATGGTGACGACGGTGCGGCACGAAGGCTGGGAGTCGTCGAAGCTCAGCACGGACTCGCCGGCCTCCGTGATGTGGGCGGCGTTGAAGCCCTGCCGCTTCGGGGCGCACCAGGCGACGGTCGACCTCTGCGACGCCAGGTCGACCTCGGCGAGGCAGTAGGCGCCCCCGTCGTACGTCGCGTGCAGGAGCGTGTCCTCGCCCAGCGCCCAGGTGCCGCCGGTCGTGGTCGGCGCGTCCGAGCGGCCGTTGAGCTCGTAGGCCTTGCCGGTCTCCAGGTTCGTGACCGTGGCGCGGCTGGGCCGTTGCTCCTGCTCGTCCTGCAGGACCACGACCGCCCAGTCGTCGTCGAGCATCGCGTCGCTGACCTGCCACCCGGGGTTGGCGGTCACCCGTCCCGAGCTGGTCGCGCCGCCGGACGTCTCCTCCAGCCGCCAGGTGGAGCCGTCGTCGGTGACGGTGAGCGTCCAGCCGTCGCCCCGCGTGACGGTGTCGTCGACGGAGCCGTCGACCGGCTGCCAGTCGAGCAGGTCCGTCCGCGGCGTCGCGGCCGCCGGAGCGTCCGCCGTACCGCCCTGCGTGGCGCTCTCGGTCGCGCTGGGCGTGGCCGACGACGCCGGCGGGGAGGAGCTGCTGGCGCTCGGGGTCGGCGTCGCTCCCGCGTCGGGCTCGTCGTCGGAGCCGTCGTCGGAGCCGCACGCGGCCAGGGCGAGCACCAGCGCGGCCGCGCCGGCGACGTACCGCAGGCTTCCGGTGCTCCGCCGCATCAGACGCCGACGTTGTGGAGGAAGTGGTCCTGGTTGGCGCGGTAGCTCTTGTAGGCGCCCCGCCACTGGACGCGGTCGATGTAGGGCTCGGACGGGTCGAAGCGCTGCTGGTTCCAGGGCTCGAAGTAGCCGAGCATGGCCGGCTTCTTCCCGTTCTTGTCGAAGCCGCGACCGACCTGGTAGTGCCCGGACGCGTCGTCGTCGAGGTAGGGGTAGTAGCGCTTGAGCAGGATCGGGTGCAGCACGACCGGCGCGTGGTAGTCCGCCACGTGCCGCATCATCAGCAGCATCCACTGCTTGTAGGACCAGTCGCCGATGTCGAGCGTGACGTACTTGCCGGCGTACGACTTGCGGTCCCAGCCGGTCGCGCGGTTGACGACGCGCACCATGTCGGTCATGCCGGTGCCGCTCGTGGTCGTGCCGAGACGGTGCGCCCAGTAGTCCTGGCTGCGGGCCTTGCCGGCCCAGCCCCAGGTGATCATCTGCATCGAGGTGGGGCCGCAGTAGTAGGTCCGGGTCTGCTCGGACGTCTGGTTGGTCTTCAGGATCTCCACGCGGCGCGGGTAGTCGCGACCGGTCTTGGCGACGGCCGCCGGCGGGGTGGTCGGGGCCGCGGTTGGCGTCGCCGCCGGGGTCCCGCTCGCGGCGGCGTTCGCCGTCGGCTGCGCCGCGCCCGTCGGGGTGGCCGAGGCCGTGGGGGTCGGCGTGGGGGTCGGGGTGGCGGACGGCTTCGTGCCGGCGGCCGGCGCGGCACGCCGTGCCTCCGGGTGCTCCGCGAGGAAGTCGTCGGGCAGCGCGACGCCCTGGATCTCGTGGCGGAGCAGCCAGACCTTGGCGACCGCGGTCGCCGCCGACTCGAGCTCGGCACGGTCGGCCGCTGCGCGGGCCTTCGGCGTCATCCGGGCCGAGCGCGCCAGGACGGCGGGGGCGTCGAGGTCGCCGGTGCTGATCCGGTCGGTGCGGCGCTCGGCCGCGCGGGCGGCCGAGGCGACCCGGGCGCGGACCTGCGCCTCGGTGTCGTCGGTCCAGCCGACGCCGAGGCAGTAGCGCTGACCGTCGAGGTCGGCGCAGCGGACCAGGTGGGAGTCGCTGCGCGCGAGGGCGGCCTTGGAGCCGGTGCGCCCGATCGAGCGGCCCTCGGCGACGACCCGGTCGATCTCGGCCTGCATGGCCGGCGTGATCCGCGACGGGCCCACGGCGTTCGCGCTTCGGAGCATCGCGGCCTTGGTGCTGCCGTCGCCCGAGGGGCGCAGCGCGCCGTCCTCGTCGCCGCCGCGCGGGATGAAGGGGGTGAGCGCGAGCAGGACGGCCAGGACGCCGATGGCAACGACGAGGGCGCGGGGGCGGGACATCAGTACCTCGAGTCCGAACGGGGAAGGGGACGCGGCCCGTCCACTGTCACCCTGGCCACTTGAATAGTCAAGCGAACCATGAGTCACAACAGTCACAGACCAGGTGTCGGATCGGCCGGGAGGGTCGCGGCCTGAGGAGTTGGTGATCCCAGGGATACCCGGTTGACCGGGTATCCCTGAACTTCTCGGGCTTTGCAAAGGCCAACAAGTTGATGAAGTGCCCGAGGAGTCCGGCCGCGCGCGGCCGGACGGAGGAAGTGGAGCGGATGACGAGATTCGAACTCGCGACATCGACGTCGAGCAGAGTGTCGCGCTCGTSAGCGCGRCCTTCCAGCTGAAGTGGAGCGGATGACGAGATTCGAACTCGCGACATCGACGTCGAGCAGAGTGTCGCGCTCGTGAGCGCGGCCTTCCAGCTGAAGTGGAGCGGATGACGAGATTCGAACTCGCGACATCGACCTTGGGAAGGTCGCGCTCTACCAACTGAGCTACATCCGCACGTCCGAGGGCTGGCTGCCCCTCGGTCGCGGCGATACTAGTCGATGGGCGCGAGCGTCGGACGCTTCGGGTCCAGTCCGTCGCCGGAGGAGCGCCCGGTGAGCCGGCGGTGCACCCACGGCAGGGCCATGCCGCGCACCCAGGCGATGTTCTCCCGGCGCTGCTCCGCCCTGGTCAGCGGCGGCCGATCCGTCAGCGGGAGTGGCTGCAGCCGGTGGGGTACGCCGAGGGTGTCGAGCACCTCGATCGCCATCCGCTGGTGCCCGGCCGGACCCATGTGCATGCGGTCGGCGTCCCAGTAGCGCCAGTCGCGGTACTCGCGCAGCGTCCAGTAGTCGACGATCGTCGCACCGTGCGCCCGGGCGCTGGTGCGGACGAGCTCGTTGTAGAGCGCGAAGCGGCCCCGCAGCGGGCGGTAGATCGCCGAGCCGCCCGGGTCGAACGCCGTGAACACGAGCAGCCGGGCACCGGTGGCCGCAAGGCGTCCGAGTGCGGCGTCGTACCGCTCGATGAGCGAGTCGAGGTCGACCTTGGGGCGCATGATGTCGTTGGCGCCGGCATAGATGGTGACGAGGTCGGGGTCGAGCGCGATCGCCGGCTCGAGCTGCTCGTCGAGGACGGCGGGCAGCTTGCGGCCGCGGATCGCGAGGTTGGCGTACCCGAACGACGGGGTCTGGTCGGCGAGGACCTCGGCGACCCGGTCGGCCCAGCCTCGGACGCCGTTGGGGCGCGACGGGTCGGGGTCGCCGACCCCTTCGGTGAAGGAGTCGCCGATCGCGACGTACCGCTGGAAGCTCACCGTCCCATTGTCGGTCTCGGCAGGCTCGACCACCGAGGCGGGGGCCACCGGTAGGGTGCGAGCGTGCTGCTGTCAGACCGCGACATCCTGGCCCAGATCGACGCCGGCCGGATCGCGATGGACCCCTGGGACCCGGCGATGCTGCAGCCGTCGTCCATCGACGTGCGCCTGGACCGGTTCTTCCGCGTCTTCGAGAACCACAAGTACCCGCACATCGACCCGGCGGCCGACCAGTCCGACCTCACCCGCGAGGTCGAGCCGGAGGGCGACGACCCGTTCATCCTGCACCCGGGTGAGTTCGTGCTGGGCTCGACGTACGAGGTCGTGACGCTGCCCGACGACATCGCCGCCCGCGTCGAGGGCAAGTCCTCGCTCGGTCGGCTCGGGCTGCTCACCCACGCGACCGCGGGCTTCGTCGACCCGGGCTTCTCGGGGCACGTGACGCTCGAGCTCGCGAACGTGGCGACCCTCCCGATCAAGCTCTACCCGGGCATGAAGATCGGCCAGTTCTGCTTCTTCCAGCTGACCTCGGCCAGCGAGCACCCGTACGGCTCGGAGAAGTACGGGTCGCGCTACCAGGGCCAGCGCGGCCCGACGCCGTCCCGGTCCTTCCAGAACTTCCACCGCACGCAGATCTAGCTCCTGCCCTGGGGCACCAGTGCAGGTTAGGCTAGCCTTACCTGCATGACGACGACCCAGCAGTCGCTGCCGATGATCCTCGACGTGGTCGAGGTGGTGCGCGTCGACCGGCTCTCGCCCGCGTTCGTGCGGGTCGAGCTGGGCGGCGCCTGCCTGGCCGACTTCGGCGTCGACGGTCCGCTGTACGACCAGCGGATCAAGCTCGTCTTCCCCGGCGTGCCCGGTGGACCCCCGCCGTCGTTCGAGGGTGCCGACGACTCCTGGTACGACACCTGGCTGAAGCGTCCGGTCGAGGACCGCGGCCACATGCGCACCTACACGATCCGCGACGTCCGGGGCGCGGGCGCGGACACGCGACTGGTGGTCGACATCGTCGTCCACCCCGACGACCACGGTGAGCCGGGCCCGGGCTGTGCCTGGGCCGCGGCCGCGACGGTCGGCGACCGGCTCGCGGTGATCGCGCCCCGGCGTGGGCAGTTCTACGGCGGCATCGAGTTCGAGCCCGGCACCGCGCGTCGCCTGCTGCTCGTGGGCGACGAGACGGCGGTGCCGGCGATCTGCGCGATCCTCGGGCAGCTGCGTCACGACGCCGTCGGCGCCGCCTTCCTCGAGGTCCCGAGCGCTGCGGACGTGCTCACCGTGCAGCACCCGGAGGGCGTCGAGGTGGTCTGGCTGGCCCGTGACGAGGACGACCACGGTGCCCGCCTGCGTCAGGCGGTGCTCGAGCACCTCGGTGTCGGTGGCGCCCCTGCGGCGGAGGTCGACGAGGTCGATCCGGACCTGTGGGAGACCCCGACGTACTCGTCCTCGGGTGAGGAGGTCGACGTCGCGACCTCGGTGGTCGGTCACGACCTGGACGACATCTACGCCTGGATCGCCGGTGAGTCCGCCGTCGTGACGGGCCTGCGCCGGGTCCTGGTGAAGGACCTCGAGGTCGACCGCCGCCAGGTCGCGTTCATGGGGTACTGGCGCAAGGGCGTGTCGATGTCGTCCTGATCGACGGCGGCGGCACTCAGTTGTCGACGCGGTCGGCGATGCGGCGCAGCCGCTGGGCGAGCAGGTGGCGGTGCGTGGTGGACGAGATGCGCGGGGTGGCGGCGCGGGCGATCCGCTCCGCGAGCTCCTGACGGTTGGCCTCGGCGTCGAGGATGACGTTGCTGTACTCCATGACAGTTCTCCTCTGGTGCGCGTTGCGGTGGGGGGTTGGGGACTGGATCAGGCCTCGGCGAGCACGATGTCGCCGCTGACGGTGCGGGCCCGGACCTCGACGTGGTCGGCGCCCGCCTCGGGCTGACCGGTGCCGGCGAGGGTCGAGCGGATGGCACCCGTGACGGTGGTGATGTCGGTCCAGACGGGGACGCCGGCGGGGACGCCGATCCGGACGTCGCCGGAGGCGCCCTTCGCGCTCACCTTGCCCCGGTGGGCGCGGCTGACGACGAGGTCGCCGGAGCCGGTGGTCAGCGAGACGTCACGGGTGGTGTCGCCGACCTCGAGGTCGCCCGACCCGGTCTTCACGACCGTCTGCCCGTGGGTCGTGGACATCCGGACGTCGCCGGAGCCCGTCGAGATCGAGGTGACGTCGTCGGTCTGTCCGATGGTGATGTCGCCGGACCCGCTCTTGATCTTGAGCGCCTCGCGGGCGGCTTCGATCCGGATGTCGCCGGAGCCGGTCTCGACGAGCAGCGGGCCGGTGGCGACGTCGAGCCGGACGTCGCCCGAGCCGCTGCGCACCTTGGCGTTGCCGACCGTGCCGTGCACGGTGATGTCGGCGCTGCCGGTCCGGACTACCGGCCGACTCCCGGTCGGCACGGTGACGCGTACGTCGAGGCGGGACTCGCCGCCGAAGAGGCCGCCGCGCTTGGGCCCGATGACCGAGATCTGCTCGCCGTCCTCGCGGACGACGGTCTGCTCGGCGTCGCGTCCGGTGACCTCGACCTGGGTCTGGTCGGTGTCGGCCGCGGTGATGTCGACGGTGCCCTTGGCGATCTCGACGAAGAGCTCGACGGGCTTCGGGGTGTCGAAGGTGTGCTGGGTCATGACGATGCTCCTGGTTTCGGGTGTGTTCATCCACGGGACCGGCGGTGCCGGGCCCGGAAGTGGGGGTGCTGGTGGGTGCTAGACCCAGCCGGACATGCGCTTCCCGGGGCGCTTGCCGCCGAAGGGGTCGCCGCCGGTGGCGAACGGGATGCTGGAGAGGTCGATGTCGACGTTGATCGCGCCCTCGCGGGTGGCGCCGCGGACGATGTTGACCAGCCAGGTGTTGAGGGAGTGGCCGGACCTGCTGGCGAGCTCCTCGGCCTTGGCCTTCACCGACTCGGGGATCCGCAGCGTGATCCGGGCGACGCTGCCGTCGTCCTCGGTCTCGTCGGCGTCCGCCGGTGCCGGCGGGAGGGCGCTCGGTGCAGCGGCCGGCGGGGCATGCACGGCGAACTCGAGCTCGCGTCCGTTGAGACGGACGTCGACGCCGCCGTCGGGGAGCTCGGCGGTGATCTCGGCGGCCGCCTGCGAGATGGCCTCCATCAGGGCCAGCCGGGCGGCGGGGTCGAGGGCGTAGCTGAGCCGCTCGGTGGCGGCCCGCGCCTCCGGGCCGGCGGCGTCCGCGGCCGCGAGCAGGTCGCGACGCAGGCTCTCGACGTACGGGGTGATGTCCATGAGCACCACGATGACATCATCGTGACGTCACGTCAAGCATCATGTGACGTCACGTGGCGTCAGCGGTGGTACGGCGTGCTCCGTCACGGGTTTGTGGGGCGCGCTCGCTGGGCACGAGGTCCGATGGTCCTTCCGGGTGTCCGCCACCGGATCGGTGCACGAAAGAGGCACTAGATGTCGAGTCCGACAGTTTTGGCCGCGCCCACGGCGATGGCGAGCACCATCATCGACGCGAAGTTCGTCGACTACCTGATGATCGGCATGTACTTCGCGGTCGTCCTCGGGATCGGCGTCCTCGCCCGACGGCAGATCTCCGACTCCCTCGACTTCTTCCTCTCCGGGCGCTCCCTGCCGGCGTGGGTGACGGGCCTGGCGTTCATCTCCGCCAACCTCGGTGCCGTCGAGATCATGGGCATGTCGGCGAACGGCGCGCAGTTCGGCATCCCCACCGTCCACTACTTCTGGATCGGCGCCATCCCGGCGATGCTCTTCCTGGGCGTCGTGATGATGCCCTTCTACTACGGCTCGAAGGTCCGCTCGGTGCCGGAGTTCATGTTCCGGCGGTTCGGCACCGGCGCGCACCTGGTGAACGCCATCTCGTTCGCGGTCGCCCAGCTGCTGATCGCCGGCATCAACCTCTTCCTGCTCGCGAGCATCGTGCACGCCCTGCTCGGCTGGCCGCTGTGGGTGGCTCTGATCGTCGCGGCGGCGATCGTGCTCTCCTACATCACGCTCGGCGGGCTCAGCGCCGCGATCTACAACGAGGTCCTGCAGTTCTTCGTGATCGTGGCCGCGCTTCTGCCGCTCACCCTGATCGGCCTGCACCGCGTCGGCGGGTGGGGCGGCCTCAAGGACGGCATCACCTCGGCCGCCGGC
This sequence comes from Nocardioides sp. Root1257, assembly GCF_001425175.1. GTDB lineage: Bacteria > Actinomycetota > Actinomycetes > Propionibacteriales > Nocardioidaceae > Nocardioides. The sequence continues at coordinate 857,680 of NZ_LMDV01000009.1, forward strand.
GCCCACCCCGACAGCATCGCGCCCGCCGAGCAGCAGCTGAACTCGTGGCCGGGCAACGCCCTGACCGGTTTCAGCTCCGACATCTGGTCGATCGTGGGCATCGTGTTCGGCCTCGGGTTCGTGCTGTCCTTCGGCTACTGGACGACGAACTTCGTCGAGGTCCAGCGCGCGATGGCCTCCAACTCGATCTCCTCGGCGCGCAAGACGCCGATCATCGGTGCCTACCCGAAGATGTTCGTCCCCTTCATCACGATCCTGCCCGGCATGATCGCGGCCGTCCTCGTCCACGAGGTCGCGAGCGTCAAGGCGGGGGAGGCGGTCCCAGGCGGGTCGTCCGGAGACGGGGTGACCTACAACGACTCGTTGCTCTACCTGATGCGCGACATCCTGCCGAACGGTCTGCTGGGCCTCGCGATCGCGGGACTGCTCGCGGCGTTCATGGCCGGCATGGCCGCCAACGTCTCGGCGTTCAACACGGTCTGGAGCTACGACCTCTGGCAGCGCTACATCGTCAAGGACCGCAGCGACAGCTACTACCTGCTGGTGGGCCGGATCGCGACGGTCGCGGCCGTCGTGATCGCGATCTTCACCGCGTCGCTGGCGTCGAACTACACGAACATCATGAACTACCTGCAGACGCTGTTCGGGTTCTTCAACGCACCACTCTTCGCCACCTTCATCGTCGGTATGTTCTGGAAGCGGATGACGCCGACCGCCGGTTGGGTCGGCCTCGTCTCCGGCACGCTCGCCGCCGTCGTGGTCGGCATCGCCAGCGAGGACGCGCTGGGCTCGCTCAGCCAGGGGTGGATCGGCATCAGCGGCCAGGGCGCGTCGTTCGTCGCGGCCGGTGCGGCGTTCGTCGTCGACGTGGTCCTCAGCATCGCGGTCTCCGGCTTCACCAAGCCGAAGCCCGTGGAGGAGCTGCGCGGCCTCGTCTACTCGGAGACCCCACGCGAGGACCTCGTCGATCCGGACGAGGCCGGCCGCCCGTGGTACCAGCGCACCCTGCCGCTCGCCGGCATCGCGCTGGTGCTGGTCATCATCCTGAACGTGATCTTCTGAGGAGCCAGTCATGCCACAAAGCCAGCACACCGCAGGTGCACTCGACATTCGCAACATCATCGGCGGCCTGATCGGCGCGTACGGCGTCATCCTCACGCTGATGGGCCTGTTCGGCGACAAGGAGCTCGACAAGACGGGCGGCGTCAACGCCAACCTCTGGGCGGGCATCGTGATGCTCGTGATCGGTGGGGCGTTCCTGATCTGGGCGCGGCTGCGTCCTGTCGTCGTCCCCGAGCACCCGACGACTCAGGACGACGCGGGGTAGAGCGCCAGGCTCTCGATCCGGCGGTCGTCGTCGCGATAGACCTCGAGCCGCAGCGGACAGCCGGTCCGGTCGGCCGACCTCACCAGGAAGGTGATCACGTCGGCCGACCCGGCCATCGACGGGTCGGGCACGCCGCAGCGCCCGAGGCCCTCGGTCACGGGCACCACGCGCACGGCCGGCACGGCGTACGTCAGCGGGTGCTTCTCGACGAGCGCGACATCGGTGGACGCGTCGCGCAGCGCTTCGAGCACACCTGAGCGACGCCAGGAGGCCGGGTCGGCAGCAGCGGCACCGCTGAGGACCTCACGCGGTGCGTCGCCGGGGTAGACCCACACGCGCGGCGCGAAGGTCGGTGCCGCGCCGTGGCCGTTGGCGAAGTCGAGCAGCTGCCACGCGACCTCCCGCTCGCCGTAGTCGGTCAGGCACGAGACGTCGGCCGGCAGTGCGGTGTAGACGACCACCCGGTCGCCCTTGTCGTACGACGCGCCCGCGGGCGGGGCGCTCGCGACCACGCGGTCGCGCACCTCGCAGGAGCGGAACGGGCGCAGCGACACCTCGAGGCCGCGCTTCTCCAGGAGGCTGCGCGCCGCCTCGCCGTCGTACCCGAAGAGCGAGGGGATCTGGTCGGCGCGGAGGTGGTCGGTCGGCGGCGGCTCCGGCCGCGTCACGGCGAACACGATCCCGACGGCGACCAGCGCGGTGGCCAACCCGGCGACCGCGAGCCAGCGGCGCCGGTGCTCGCGCGATGCGGGGGACGGGGGTCCGAGGACGGCGTCGGCCAGCGCCGCGTGCACCAGGGGGTCCGGGTCCTCGGCTCGTCGGATCCGGCGCTGCTGTCGCGCCAGCACCTGCTCCACGAGACCCGGTGCGGCCTCCGGATCCACCCCCAGCTCCTCCGCCGTACGCAGCAGCGAGTGCCAGCGTGCGTCGCGGTACTCCCGGGGATCCATGTCGACTCCTGTTCGGAGCCGACGCTACGCCTGGATGGGGTGGCTGCGGGTTTTGGCGGTCAGCCGGTGAAAGCCGCACGACACGCCGGTGGCACGCGGCGTGTCGTGCAGGTTTCGGACGACAGGTCGGTCGGTCAGAGGTCGAAGAGCGAGCCGGCCTCGTGGATGTCGACGTCGGTCTTCGGCTGGTGTACGTCGCCGCTGGCGGCCGGCTTCGGCTTCTCCTCGACCTCGGGCTCGGCCTTGTCCTCGGGCTCGGGCTCCGGGTCGGCCTTGTCCTCGGGCTCGGGCTCGGGCTCGGCCTTGTCCTCCGGCTCTGGCTCCGGCTCGGGCTCCTCGGGGGCTGCCGGTTCGTCGCTGGCGGCGGCCGTGGCGGCGGCGCTGAGTGCGGCGCCGTCCGGGATCGCCGCGGGAGCCTCGTCGGGCGCTGACTCCGGCTCGGCCTGGGCCTCGGGCTCCGGCTCGGGCTCCGGCTCGGGCTCCGGCTCCGGCTCCGGCTCCGGCTCGGCTTCGGGCTCCTCGGCCTTCGGCGCAGGGGCCGCTGCCGGCTCGGGGGCGGCGATGTCGAAGAGCGAGCCGCTCTCGGGGATGGTCGAGGTCGGGGCGGCGGCGGCAGGCGCGGCCTCTGCCTTCGGTTCCTCTGCCTTCGGTTCCTCTGCCTGGGGCTCCTCTGCCTGGGGCTCCTCTGCCTGGGGCTCCTCTGCCTGGGGCTCCTCTGCCTGGGGCTCCTCGGCCGGGGGCTCCTCGGGCGTCGGCTCGGGCTCCGCCGCCTTCGGCTCGGGAGCCGCGGCGGGCTCGGGGGCGGCGATGTCGAAGAGCGAGCCGCTCTCGGGGATGGTCGAGGTCGGGGCGGCGGCGGGCGCGGCCTGTGCCTTCGGCTCCTCCGGCTCCTCGGCCTTCTCCTCGGCTGCGGGCTCCGGTTCGGCCTCTGCCTCCGGTTCGGCCGCGGCGGACGTCTCGGCCTGCGGGGCCGGGGTGGGCTCGTCGGCGGCGATGTCGAAGAGCGAGCCGCCGGACCCGAGGTCGGCCTGCTTCGCCGCGGGCTTCTCCGGCGCGGGCTCCGCCTCCACCTCCGGCTCGGGGTCGGACGTGGCCTCCGGCTCCTTCTCGGCGGCCGGCTCGTCGCCGGCCACGTCGAAGAGCGAGCCGCCGGACCCGAGGTCGGCCTGCTTCGCCGCGGGCTTCTCCGCGGGCTTCTCCGCCTCGGGCGCCGGCTCGGCCTTGGGCTCGGCCGGGGCGTCGTCGCCGCCCAGGTCGAACAGCGAGCCACCACCGGCGGCGGGCTTCGTGGCCGGCGCCTCCTCGGTGGGCTCCTCGGCAGGGGTGTCGGACTTCGCCTCGGCCGGCTCGTCGAACATCGAGCCCGCGTCGTCGAAGAGCGACGAGCCGCCGGAGGCCTTGGCGGCCGGTCCCGCGTCCTCGGTCGCGACGACCGTGTCCTCCGTGATGGTCTCGTCACCGGCCTCGGGCTCGGCCTTGGTCTCGACCGGCTGCTCGCTCGGCTTCTCTGCCGGCGACTCCTTGGCGGCGGGCGGGGTGGCCGTCGTACCGGCGCCGGGTGCCAGCTTCGTGGCCATCTCGCCCTTGACTGACGCGAGCAGCATCTGGGCGACGTCGAGGATCTCGACCTCCTCGCGCGCCTCGCCCGCGGCCTGCTGGGCGGTGAGGCCGTCGGAGAGCATCACCCGGCAGAAGGGGCAGCCGACCGCGATCTGGTCGGCACCGGTGCCGACGGCCTCCTTGGTGCGGTTGACGTTGATCCGCTCGCCGAGCTTCTCCTCCATCCACATCCGGGCACCGCCGGCGCCGCAGCAGAAGGACCGCTCGGAGTTGCGCTCCATCTCGACGAACTCGGCGCCGGGCAGGATCTGGAGCAGCTCGCGCGGCGGCGTGTAGACGCCGTTGTGGCGGCCGATGTAGCAGGGGTCGTGGTAGGTGATCGAGCGCTTGTGGGCGCCGGCGCCGTCCTGGACCGGGGTCAGCTTGCCGTCGCGCACGAGCCGGTTGAGCAGCTGCGTGTGGTGCACGACCTCGAGCTCGACACCGAACTCCTTGTACTCGTTCTTGAGCGTGTTGAAGCAGTGGGCACAGGTCGAGACGACCTTCTTGACCTTGTACTCCTTGAAGGTCTCGACGTTCTGCTGCGCCAGGCCCTGGAACACGAACTCGTTGCCCGCGCGCCGCGCCGGGTCACCGGTGCAGGTCTCACCGTTGCCGAGCACGCCGAACGAGACGCCCGCCATGTCCAGCAGCTCGGCCACCGCGCGGGTGGTCTTCTTCGCCCGGTCCTCGTAGGCGCCGGCGCAGCCGACCCAGAAGAGCCAGTCGACCTCGTCCAGCGACCCGATCGTCTCGCCGACGACCTTCACCTCGAAGTCGAGGCCCTTGGCCCAGTCCATGCGGGCCGAGGCCGACATGTTCCACGGGTTGCCCTTGTTCTCGAGGCCCTTGAAGAGGCCGTTGAGCTCGGCGGGGAAGTTCGACTCCACGAGGACCTGGTAGCGGCGCATGTCGACGATGTGGTCGACGTGCTCGATGTCGACCGGGCACTGCTGCACGCAGGCACCGCACGACGTGCAGGACCACAGGACGTCCTCGTCGATCACGAAGTCGCCGCCCGGGGGGTTGTAGAACCAGTCCGTGACGTCGGTGCCCGCGCCGACCTCGGCGTCCTGGTCGGTCTTCCCGATCAGCGTGCGCTCGAGGGTCTGCGTGTTGCCCTCGGCGTCGTCGGCCGGCGCACCCGCGGTGGCGTACGCCGCCTCGCGCAGCCCCATCACCAGTAGCTTCGGGGAGAGCGGCTTCTCGGTGTTCCAGGCGGGGCACTGCGACTGGCAGCGACCGCACTCGGTGCAGGTCGTGAAGTCGAGGATGCCCTTCCAGCTGAAGTCGGAGAGCGACCCGACGCCGAGGACGGAGTCCTCGTCCAGGTCGTCGATGTCGTCGAGCGTGATCGCCTTGCCGTTGGACGTCAGCGGCTTGAGCGCGCCCAGCGCCGTACGCCCGGACGAGTCGCGCTTGAACCAGATGTTGAACCACGCGGTGAACCGGTGCCACGCGACGCCCATGGTGATGTTGCGGGCGATCACCAGCAGCCAGACCATCGCCAGCACGATCTTGAACATCGCGATGAAGAAGACGATGTTCTCGAGGGTGGCGTGGGTGTCGGGGTAGAGCAGGTCGCCGACGTACGAGCTGACCGGGAAGTGGAACCGGGTCGCGTCGGGGACGAGCTTCCACTCTGCGCCGCGGATGAAGAGGATCGCGGAGCCCTCCAGCAGCGCCATCGCCTCGACGAAGTAGGCCTGCCAGAAGGTCGAGCCGTAGAAGCGGCTCTGCCGGCCGAGCCGGCGCGGGTGGTTGAGCTGGCGGTAGACGATCAGGAAGACGATGCCGACGGTGCTGAGGACGCCGAGGGCCTCGATGACCCACTCGTAGAGGAAGAAGTGGCCGATGATCGGCAGCGCGAACTCGGGGTCGAAGAGCTGGAAGTACGCCGTGAACACGGACGCGCTGAGCACGATGAACCCGAGGTAGACGAACCAGTGCATGATCCCGACCCAGTGCCACTGCAGCATCCGGGTGTGGAGGAACGTCTCCTTCAGCATCGTCACGGTGCGCTTGCCCGGGCGGTCGGTGCGGCCGAGGGCCGGCTGGCCCTGGCGCAGCACGGCCAGCATCTGGCGCACCGCACGGGTCAGGAAGACGACGGCGACCGCGGTGATGGCGAGCGAGACGACGATGGCGAAGATCTGCATGGAGCGGGACTCCCTCGAGCGGCGGCAGTCGGGCGGATGACCACGCCGTACGGCGCGCCCGGTGAGCCTATTCCCAGCGACCGGTCGCGTCAGTCCCGTACCAGCGTGAGAAGGATCCTACCCGCAGGTAACTTGGGCTCGGGGTTCCGGGTCGACCCGGCGGGGTAGGACGCCGGCATGAGCGAGGACCCGCCCCCGGCGCAGATCCCTCCCGAGGGCGAGTGGGTGTTCGTGCGGCAGGACGACCGCTTCCTCGTCGGCGCCTTCGGCCGCGGGAAGTTCCGCACCTACGAGGTCGTCGGCAGCAGCGAGGCGGCGGTCGCCATCGTCGATCGACTCAAGTCCACGCCCCTGCACCGCGTCGCGGCGAGGATCGACCCCGACGACCAGGCCCGCGGGGTGCGGACGGCGGCCACCATTCTCGACCGCTGCCGGGCCCGCGGCGACCGGCCCGCTCCCGCCGACCTGCGGCCGGGCGACCTCCTCGACTGCCTCGGCCCCGAGACCGGACACCACCTCTACGCGCTCGGCACCCCGTTCTCCCGGCGCTCCCAGCCACCCAGCGACGTCGGCGCCCCCCGATTCGCCTTCCAGCTCGCGCGGCCGTTCCCGCCCGAGGTGCAGGAGGGGGTCACGGCGCCCTGGTTCGGGCAGCCCGGCGGCGGCGCGATGGTCGTCCTCGACCGGCCGATCCGGTGGTACGTCGACCAGGGCTTCCTCGACCCGGTCGGCGAGCCGATGCCACAGCGCTTCGTCGACTTCCTCAACGGGCTCGACAAGCTGCCCCCGTGGACCGGCCTCAGCTTCCGCGGCCTGCCGCCCGGCCCGTTCCCCGAGGAGGGCGCCACCATCCTTGCGGAGGGGGTGACGGCCACGTCGCGTGATCCGCGGGTCGCCACCGAGAACTTCGCCGTGCGCGGCCTGTGGGCGATCAGCGGCCGCAGCGGACGCGCGATCGAGCAGCTCTCGGCCGCGCCCGACGAGCGGGAGGTCGTCTTCCGGCCCGGCTCCCTCTTCACGGTCCTCAAGGTGGCCCGGCTCGGCGACCTCGCCGTCGTCCTGCTCGACGACGTGGCGTTCTGGGCCACCGGCGACCAGCCGGTCTCGGCCACGCCGCTCGCGGACTTCGCGAGGCTGGCGAAGGCTCGCATCGATGACGCCCTCGAAGGGCCTCAGGTCCAGGTGGCCGCCCCCGGGAAGTTCGTCGGCCCGATCTACTGACCGATCAGGTCCGCTTGATCCCGGTGACCTTGCCGGCCTTCGAGAAGGTCACGCGGACGACGACCCGCGGGTCCGAGTCGGACTTCGCGCAGAAGCGGTACGTCGCGCCGAGCCGCTGGAAGGGCTGGCCGACGGCCTTCATCACGGCGGTCGTGGTCATCCCGCGGTGCAGCAGCGAGCCGACGCGGGCGACGCTCTTGCGCAGACCCGGGTTGCGGCAGGAGTCGGGCTTGACGCCGTCGGCCCGCTCCCACATCTGCAGGTAGGCCTCGGCGCCGCGCGCCATGTCGTCCTCGATCTTCGCGCCGTCGCCGCGCTTCTGCTTGTCGGCGACCTTGGTCAGGTCCTGGATCCAGTCGGGGTAGAGGCCGTACTGCGCGACGCCGTCGGCGTTGATGTCGTAGACCCGCTCGCCGGCTTGCTGCTTGTCGATCGTCACGCCGCCGAGGCCCTTGAACGGGTAGGTGACCGGGTTGGACACGTCGGTGCCGCGCGGGTCGCCCTGGGCGCCGAGGCCGTTCATGTCGGCGCCGTAGCCGATCCCCCAGTAGTAGCGGGGATCCGCCCACCCGACGTGGGCGCGCCACTTCTCGACGAAGCCCGTCGAGTCGCCGGCGTACGGCGTGATGAAGCCGCCCTCCTGGTAGATCCGCGGGTAGGAGTCGGGGGTCGCCCAGGAGTGGCTGGAGATCACGCCGTGGTAGCCGAGATCGTCGATCTGGTCGAGCGCGGAGGCCCGCGCCTTCACGCTCATGTGGTCGGGGTCGAAGATCATGTGCCGCTTGGCCAGCCCCGGCGATCGTGTGCTCGCCCAGCGTCGTGAGGCCGCGGGAGTTGCAGTGGTGCGCGGGACCGTAGACCGGCAGCGCCGTGTGCAGCGTCGAGAAGAGCTCTCCGACGGCGCCGAAGAGCGCGTCCTGCTGCTCCGCCGAGATCTCGGGCCCCGCGAGCTGGTCGCGGTCGTGGGACTCGCCGTCGGCGGGCTCGCAGTGCCGCATGTCCCAGAACGAACCGGTCTCGAGGAAGTTCGCGGCGTTGACCGCGACGCCGACGGCTCCGTTGTCGCCGGCGACGCCCGCGAGGGCGTTGTCGAACTTGTTGACGAGCTCGACCTGCCGCAGGCCCATCCGCTGGAGGCTGTCGAGCTGCTCGTCGATGTCACCGATGTCGCACTGCGGGACGTCGAGCTTCATCGTGCAGCCGAACGGGACGCTGGTCTCCATGCCCATGACCACCGCCATCTTCCCGGCGTTGATGACCTTGCGGGCCTGGAAGGGGTTGGTGACGATCCGGTAGAAGCCCTTGCCGGGGCCGCCGAACTGCGCGTCGATGTAGTCCTGCATCTCGCGCATGTCCTTGGCCTGCCGGCGCACCGACTCCATGTCGTCGCACTTCGCGTACTCGGCGCTCTTCTTGAGCGGGTAGATCTTGCACAGCTGGTCGTTCTCGACGAGCAGGTTGACGAAGATCCGCTGGCCGCCGCGCCAGGACCGCTCGAGCCAGCGGTAGTAGGTGCCCTCGTGGGTCAGCGACTCCGGGGCCGGCCAGTCCTTGAAGGTCGGCCAGCCGATCGGGTCGTGGTGCGGCTCGCCGGACAGCACGGACTCGAGCACGCCGCCGTACCCGCCCGTCGCGGTGTGGTCCGGGCAGTCGACCAGCGCGTACGGCGCGCCGTACTGGTCCCAGGGCTTGCCGCAGTGGGCGGCTCCACCGAGGAACTCGAACGCCATGCCGTGAGTGTGCGCGTCGACGTACCCGCGCACCTCCTGGTACGGCGTCACGCCGGCGTGCGGGCGCCCGGAGATGTCGATCTGCGACTCGGGGTAGGCGGCGCAGCCGCTGCCGCGGGTGAGGCGGAAGGCGCTGGCGCCGCCGATCGTCAACGGCGAGCCGTTGTTGGTGAAGGTCATCGCGGCGCCGGAGCGCCGAGCTGTCCAGACGGTCGCGGGACCGGGCGCGGCGGCGGTCTTGCCGCCCGCGGTCAGGAACCTGCGGTCGGCGGTGTAGAGCAGGTAGTCGCCGAGGTCCGTCGGCTTGAAGAAGATCGGGGCGCCCGCGAGCGAGTAGCAGCCGTTGGCCATCGCGTAGCGGTCAGCGGGGTGCAGGGTGCGCGGCTGGGTCACCGCGGCGCTGGTCAGCTGCGGGTCCGGCATCCGGCGCTCGCGCTCGACGTACGACGCGCTCGCGGTCCGCTGGGCCGCGGTGGTCGGGTCCTTGGTGGACGCGCCGAGGTCGCCGGCGCGACTCAGGGCGTTCTTGTCGGCCTTCATCGTGGCCAGCGCGTTCTGGGCGTAGGCGTAGCGGGCCTGGAGGCCCCCGGAGCGGACGCCGGCCGCGCCCCCCAGGGCGACGGCAGCGACGACGAGCGCCGTGGCGGCGGAGAGGGCGATCACCAGGCGGCGGTGGCGGCGCGCGTCGTTCACGGGTGCTCCTTCGTGGTTGCTCGAAGCAACCAACGAGTGGACTACCCCGGGGGTACGGAGGTCGAAACCATCTCGGCCTCGCGGCGCCCGAGGCCCGCGACCGCCAGCAGGATCAGCGCGGTCCCCACGATCCCGGCCATACCGAGGCGCTCGTCGAGCCACAGCGCGGCGACGAGGGCCGCCGTGACCGGCTCCAGCAGGGTCGCGATGACCGCGGCGCTGCCCGGCACGGAACGCAGCCCGGCGTAGAAGAGGCCGTAGGCGAGCGCCATCGTGAAGACGCCCAGGTAGACCAGCGTCAGGCTGACGGTGGGGTGGTCGAGGTCCGCGGTCAGCGGGCCGCCGAACGCGGCGCAGGTCATCAGCGCGACGGCCCCGACGGTGGTCGTGGCCGTGGTGAGCGTCAGGGGGCTGGTGACGAGGGTGAGGGAGCGACCGACGGCCGTCGTGGTCGCGTACGTCGCCCCGGAGCCGGCCGCGAGCAGCACGCCCAGGGTCGGGTGCGGACCCGGGTCGTGGGCGCCGGCCGCCAGGCTGACCAGCACGAGCCCGGTGAGCGCCAGCACCAGCACGCCGATCTGCCCGACCGCCGGCACCGAGCGGCGGCGTACCGACTCCGCGATCGTCAGCAGCACCGGTGCGAGGCCGAGGCTGACCACCGTCGAGACGGAGACGCCCACGGCGACGACCGAGCCGAAGTAGAGGGCCTGGTAGGCCGCGGTCCCGCAGCCCACGAGCACCACCCGCCGGGGGTGCGCGCGGGCGAGTGCCAGCAGCGTCGGCAGCTGGCGCAGGGCGACGAGCACGACCAGCAGCACCACCGCGGCGATCGCCATCCGCCAGGCGCTGATGGTCAGCACCGGCATCGGGACGTCGTCGCGGATCACCTGGACGCCGAGCCCGCCGGTGCCCCACAGCACGCCGGCCAGGCAGATCTGGAGGAGGCCGAGGCCGGCACGCGGGGTCGGCGTCGTCACCGCACCATCCAACCGGGTGCCGCTCAGCCGGTCCAACCGCTTATCCGCCGGGTCAGACCGGCCGCAGTCGCGCCCACCTCGGCGGCCAGGGCGACCGCGTCGGTCGAGCCGCTGGGCTGGTCGGGGTAGGTGACGGCGACGGCCGCGACGGGGTGCTGGTTGTGGTCGGACACCGCCACGGCCACGCTCGCGAGCCCGGGAGTCACCTCGCCGTCCTCGACGGCGTACCCGCGTTGGCGAGTGTCGGTCAGCACCCGGCGCAGCGCGCTCAGGGTGCGCGGCCCGTGGCCGTGCCGGTCGACGAAGTCGGACGGCTGGGAGTAGAGCGCACGCACCTGCGGCGCCGGCAGCTGCGCGAGGATCGCGCGGCCGCTGGCGGTCAGCTGCGCCGGCAGCCGGACCCCGACGTCGGTGACCAGCGGCGGGCGGCCGGGCGCCCGCTCCTCCACGACGTACAGCACCTCACGTCCGTGCAGCACGGCCAGGTGGGCCGAGTGACCGACCCGGTCCACCAGGGTCGCGAGGGCCCGGCGGGCCAGGCGCTGCAAGGGCTCCTGGCGTGCGTAGCCGCTGCCGAGCTCGAACGCCGCGAGGCCGAGGCCGTAGCGGTGCTCCTCGGCGAGGTGGACGACGAAGCCCTCCTCGATCATGGCGTTGAGCAGGTGGTACGTCGTGCTTCGCGGCAGGTCGCAGGCGCGCATGATCCGGTCGAGCGGGACCGGGTCGGGCTGGCCGGCCAGGAACCGCAGCACCCGCATCGTGCGGGTCGCCGCGGGCACCTGGCTCATGCCCGAAGGCTACGGCTCCCGGCTACCCGGAGCGCCAGGACGGTAGTCGTCGGCCCGGTGGTCGACGTCCGGGTCGATCGCGTCGGCGGTCCGCAGGGAGTCCTCCTGGCGAGCCTCCTCGACGTGCAGCCCCTGCCGGGCCTCGGCGGCCTCCTGCTCGGCGCGCTCGGCCTCCGCGCGGGCGACCTCGGCCTTCGCCTCGGCCGCGGCGGCGTCGCGCTGCGAGGAGTCGATCGCCCCGGACTGGGCGACGGCCTCGGTGCGCAGGTGCTCGGCGTGCTCGCGTCGCTTGGCGTTGCGCCGCGCGGTGAGCGCGACGGCCAGCCCGACGATGACGAGCACGACGACCACGATGACGATGATCGTGACGGTGGTGGACATGGGTTCCTCCCTCTCTCCCGGAGGCCCGTACCCAGTTCAGCTCAGGGCACGCTCCTCGCGCACCGGGACCAGCGGAGCGGCCACCAGCGGGAAGAGCGCGGCCAGGGCGAAGGCCGCGGCGTACCCGAGCTCACCGATGGCGAGCCCCGCGAGCGGCGGTACGGCGGAGCCGGCGAGGAACTGCGCGGTGTTCTGGGCGCCCATCGCACGGCCCGACCAGAACGGGCCGGCACGCTCGGCGACGGCGGTGAACGCGAGGCCGTTGTCGGCGACCGTCACCAGGGTGGCCACGACGACGAGCAGCACCGCGACCGCGAGATCGAGCGCTGCGGTCAGGCCGAGCAGCGCCATCGTGACGGCGGCGGCCAGGGCGACCCAGCGCAGCGGCCGCAGCCGGCTGCCGACCACGTCGGAGAGCTGGCCGACCGCGATCCGGCCCAGCGCGCCGGCGACCTGGGCGAGCGCGACCAGCGATCCGGCCGCAGCCGGCGACCAGTCGCGCTCCTGCACGAGCCAGACCAGCGCGAAGGACCACACCAGGAACTGCGGGACGACGAGGAGCACCGAGACGCCGTGGATCCGGGCCAGGAAGGAGTCCTGCCGGTACGGATTGGCGACCGGTGTGCCCGCCGTCCGCTCCGGGCGCGGCGGGTCGACGACCACGGCGGCGGCGAGGAGCGCGGCGAGCGCGCAGGCGATCGTTGGCACCCAGAGCGCCGCCTGGACGCCGTGCCCGTCGGCGACGACGGCGATCGAGATCGCCGCCACCCCGACGCCGATCGGCTGCGACATCTGCCGGATGCCCATGGCGAGGCCGCGCCGTTGCGGTGGGAACCAGCCGACGACGACGCGGCCGCTCGCGGCGTTCGTGCTCGCTGCGGCGGCACCGGCGAGGAAGAGCGTGACCACCAGGAGCGACAGGCTGTCGGTCAGCGCGCTGGCGAGCCCGGCCAGCGTCGTGGCCGCGAGCCCGGTGAGCATCACGAAGCGCTCACCGCGCCGGTCGGTGACCCAGCCCCACGCGACCAGCGTGAGCATCACGCCGACGGTCGGTGCCGCGGCGACCAGGCCGGCCTCCGCCAGGCTGAGGCCCTCTCGCTCGTGGAGGGTCGGGATCAGGAACGCGGGCCCGTGGATCATCACGGCCGCAGCCGCCTGGGCCAGCGTGCTGGCGGCCAGCATCGACCACCGACGAGCGGTGGAGACGGTGCGGACCGGCGCGGTCGGCAGCTGACGGAGGCTCACGCCCCCAGTCAACGCCGCGCCGGTCCGCCTCTCGTGCTGCGTCTTGCAGGGTGATCTGTGAGATCGACGACCAGCGTCAGCTGACGATCTTCTTCAGCCGCTTGACGACGAGCCGCGCGTTGCCCAGTTCGATCACGGCGCCGCTGCCGTCGAGGACGGTGATCCGCAGCGCCGTCACCTTGATGCCGCCGGGGATCCGGGTGGTGATCGAGGGCTCGAGCTTGGCGACGCCGGGGATCTCCAGACCCTGGGCGGGCAGCGTCTGCGACTGACCGTTGACCACCAGCCTGCCGAGCGTCGTGCCGCGGGTGTTGGCCTTGAGCTTGGTGCGGTTCGGGCCGTAGCGCGCGACGTTGACCTGGCCCACGATGCCGGTGACCTGCAGCGCCCCGCCGAGGTTGATCGAGGCGACCCGGCTGCGCTCGCGACCCCACGCGCGACGCTTGTCCTGGTCGCCGACCGAGGAGCTCGAGGCGGCGCCGATGACGACCTGGCCGCCGAGGTCGAGTCCCGCCAGCTCGCGCTTGCGCTCGACGCCGTTCGTGCCCTGGCAGGGCATCTTCGTCAGGGGGTTGCGGCCGAGGCGGACGATGTCGCCCGCGGCGTTGCCCCCGATCGCGTACGCGTCACCGGAGAAGACGCCGATCGTCGCGCCGCGGCCGATCTGCGCGACGGCGTGCGCCACGCGGACGACCGAGCCGCTCTGGTAGAGCCGGACCAGGATGCCGTTGGCGAACACCTGGGCACCGTTGGCGGAGGCGTTGGCCTTCTTGTGGGCGAAGAACACCTTGCCGAACTGCGGGATCTCGACGGGCTGGCTCGGCGTCGGGAGCGGGAGGTCCATGGCGGGCCCCACGGGCGGCTGGAACTGGAGCTTGGCCAGGTCGGTGTTCGCCTCGGTCTTGAAGCCGGTTCCGTCGTGGAAGGCGTGCGCGGTGGTGGAGACTGCCGAGAGCGTCAGGGTGCCGAGCGGCGAGTCGCTGAGCACCACCTTGCCGATGGTGTTCTCGGCCCAGGAGGAGACCACGCCGTTGCTCCGGGTCGTCCACACCCGCGTCTTGATCCCGCTCAGCGTGCCCAGGCCGGGCAGCGCGACGTCGGCGACCTGGTTGTTCTTGTCGATGCCGGCCAGGTTGGTGCAGCCGATGACCTCGTACGCCGGCACGCCGGACTGCGCCGGCGCCTGACCGCCCTGGACCCGGGTGCCGTAGCCCCAGCTCTTGAGGGCGAACGGCGTGGCTGCGGGGTTCTTCGACCGCTCCTGCGCGGCCGGTGCCGCGTCCGCGACGGTGAGCCCGGTGCCGACGAGGGTGACGGCGAGTCCTGCTGCCATCGTCGCAAGCAAGGTCCGTGTACGTGCCATGGCCGTTTCCCTCCAGTTGCCGGTCCGTCCCCACGAACCGCCCGATGAGTGCACCTGTCCCCTGACAACGGTGGTGGCAGTCACTAAGTCACCTGTGACACCGGTCACGTCTCGGATCTCAGACGGTGGTGGGTTGTCGGGACCTGTCCCGTACCCGGAGCGGCGGCGAGGATGGAGCCATGACGACCGGCACCCGCGACCTGACCCAGCCCGTCGAGATCGGCGTCGGTGCGGTCTCCTTCGACGACCTGCTCGCCGTGGCCCGCTCCGGTGCGCCGGTGCGGCTCTCCGGGGACGCGCTCGTCGCGATCGACCGGGCGCGGGCCGTGGTCGACGAGCTCGCCGAGGCGCCCACCCCGGCGTACGGCATCTCGACCGGCTTCGGTGCGCTCGCGACCCGCCACATCCCCACCGAGATGCGGGCCCAGCTGCAGCGCTCGCTGGTGCGCTCGCACGCCGCGGGCTCGGGTCCCGAGGTCGAGCGCGAGGTGGTGCGCGCCCTGATGCTGCTGCGTCTCTCGACGCTGGCGACCGGGCACACCGGCGTACGCCGGGAGACGGCGGAGCTGCTGGCCGGGCTGCTCACCCACGGCATCACGCCAGTGGTGCGGGAGTACGGCTCGCTCGGCTGCTCGGGCGACCTGGCGCCGCTGTCGCACTGCGCGCTCGCACTCATGGGCGAGGGCGAGGTCCGCGACGCCACCGGGACGCTGCTGCCGGCGGCAGAGGCGCTGGCCGCGGCCGGTCTCGCCCCGGTCGAGCTGGCGGCGAAGGAGGGCCTGGCGCTCATCAACGGCACCGACGGGATGCTCGGCATGCTGGTCATGGCGATCGCCGACCTGCGGATGCTGCTCCGCACGGCCGACGTCGCGGCCGCCATGTCCGTCGAGGGTCAGCTCGCGACCGACCGGGTCTTCGCCCCCGAGCTGCAGGCGATCCGGCCGCACCCCGGCCAGGCCGCGTCGGCCGCCAACCTGGTCGCCCTGCTCGCCGGCTCGGGCGTGGTCGCGTCGCACCGCGGACCCGACTGCAACCGGGTCCAGGACGCCTACTCACTCCGCTGCTCGCCGCAGGTGCACGGCGCCGCACGCGACACCGTCGAGCACGCCGCGAGCGTCGCCTCCATCGAGCTGCGGTCGGCCGTCGACAACCCCGTCGTGCTCGCCTCCGAGGGACGGGTGGAGTCCAACGGCAACTTTCACGGCGCGCCCGTCGCCTACGTGCTCGACTTCCTGGCGATCGTCGCCGCCGACGTCGCGTCGATCAGCGAGCGGCGTACGGATCGCTTCCTCGACAAGGCCCGCAACCACGGGCTCCCGCCGTTCCTCGCCGACGACCCGGGCGTCGACAGCGGGCACATGATCGCGCAGTACACGCAGGCCGCGATCGTCTCGGAGCTCAAGCGGCTCGCGGTCCCCGCGTCCGTCGACTCCATCCCGTCCAGCGCGATGCAGGAGGACCACGTGTCGATGGGCTGGTCGGCCGCGCGCAAGCTGCGCCGCTCGGTCGACGGCCTGACCCGGGTCGTCGCGATCGAGGTCCTGACCGCTGCTCGGGCGCTGGACCTGCGCGCCCCGCTCGAGCCGGCGCCGGCGACCGGCGCCGTCATCGACCTGCTGCGCTCGTCCGGGATCGAAGGTCCTGGGCCGGACCGTCACCTGTCGCCCGAGATCGAGGCCGCCGTCCAGCTGGTCGCCTCCGGCGCGGTGCTGAGCGCCGCCGAGGGGGTGCTCGGGCGCCTGGGCTGACCCGTGACCTCTCAGGTCGGAGCCCGCCCGGTCGATCCACTCCGCATGACTCGGATCGACGGACGATCCGAAACGGAGGTGGATCGTGTCCAAGTCGTCCCTGTCGTCCCTCTCGCTGAGGACCAGGCTCCTCGCGGCGTTCCTGGTGGTCTCGTTGGCGAGCGTCATCGTCGCGGGCTTCGCGCTCACGCGGATGAACACCATCAGTGACCGTGCGCAAGCCGTCTACGAGCAGGGCACCGTCCAGCTCGACGGCACCCGCAACCTGCAGGCGCTGTGGTGGGAGTACGAGACCCACGACGCCCGTATGTCGATCACGGGCCTGCCGCCCGCGGTGCTGGCCGAGGAGCAGAAGGCCCAGGCCGCGTCGCTCGACGAGCTCAACTCCAGCATCGATCGCGTCAAGGGGATGGATCTCCCCGCGGACGTCGCCACCAACGTCGACGCGTTCGCCACGGCCATCCAGAGCACGATCGACGCCGTCGACCAGCTGAAGACCGGCACGCTCACCCCCGCCGAGTCGGGCGCGATCCTCAGCCAGCTCACCAGCCTGGCCGTCGACGCCCAGAAGGCGATCGACGCCGCCAACGCGGCCGAGCAGAAGTCGGCCGCCGACCAGGCGCAGTCGGCGCGCGACGCCTTCGAGTCGGCCCGCACCCTCACCATCGCGATCATCGTGGTCGGCCTGGCGCTCAGCGTCGGCCTCGGCTTCGCCTCCTCGCGCAGCGTCGCCGGTCCGGTCGACGCCACCCGCGACGTGCTCGCCCGGGTCGCCGAGGGCGACCTGACCGTCCGCGTGGACGAGTCCGGCGCCCGTGAGATCGCCGAGATGAACCGCTCGCTCAACCAGACCCTCGAGGCCTTCAGCTCCGTCATGGTCATGGTCCGCGACTTCGCCCAGCGCCTCGCCGGCTCCTCGGCCAACCTCAACGGCACCGCCGGCGCCATCGCCGTCAACGTCGAGGGCGTCGCCCAGCAGGCCGAGCTCGTCTCGTCGTCGGCGAGCGACGTGTCCCGCAACGTCGGCACGGTCGCCGACGGCTCCGAGCAGATGGAGTCGGCGATCCGCGAGATCGCCCAGAGCGCGAACGCGGCCGCCCAGGTCGCCGGCAACGCGGTGGGCATCGCCGAGAACACCACCGAGACCGTCGGCAAGCTCGGCGCGTCCTCGCAGGAGATCGCATCTGTCGTCAAGGCGATCACCTCGATCGCCGAGCAGACCAACCTGCTGGCCCTCAACGCCACCATCGAGGCGGCCCGGGCCGGCGAGGCCGGCAAGGGCTTCGCCGTCGTCGCCGGCGAGGTCAAGGAGCTCGCGCAGGAGACCGCGCGCGCCACCGAGGACATCTCGCGTCGCGTCGTCGCCATCCAGGCCGACACCAGCGGGGCCGTCGAGGCGATCAGCCAGATCAGCGCCGTCATCGCCGAGATCAACGACTTCCAGATGACGATCGCCTCGGCCGTGGAGGAGCAGACCGCGACCACGAACGAGATGAACCGCAACGTGCTCGAGGCCGCCAACGGGTCCGAGGGCATCGCCGACAACGTCGCCGGGATCGCCGGGGCTGCGGCCCAGACGCTCGCGAGTGTCAACGACGCCCAGCGCGCCGCCGGCGAGCTCGCCGAGATGGGTGCTCAGCTCGAGGAGGCGGTCGGCCGCTTCCAGGTCTGATCGAGGCCGCGCCACTCACCGACCCCGGTCGTCTCGCATCCGAGACGGCCGGGGTCGCGGCGTACTGGCGGCGGCCCGCCCCACCTCGTTCACTGGTGCCATGGCCTCGAACCCGCTGCCCGAGAACCCACGGCTCCCCATCCACGCCGCCCACGGCACCGAGCTGACCGCGAAGTCGTGGCAGACCGAGGCGCCGCTGCGGATGCTGATGAACAACCTCGACCCCGAGAACGCCGAGCGTCCCGAGGACCTCGTCGTCTACGGCGGCACCGGCAAGGCGGCCCGCAACTGGGAGTCGTACGACGCGCTCGTCCGTACGCTCACCACGCTCGAGGACGACGAGACGATGCTCGTGCAGTCGGGCAAGCCGGTCGGCGTGATGCGCACGCACGAGTGGGCCCCGCGGGTCCTGATCGCCAACTCCAACCTCGTGGGCGACTGGGCGAACTGGGAGGAGTTCCGTCGGCTCGAGGACCTCGGTCTGACGATGTACGGCCAGATGACGGCCGGCTCCTGGATCTACATCGGCACCCAGGGCATCCTCCAGGGCACCTTCGAGACGTTCGCGGCCGTCGCGGACAAGAGGTTCGACGGGACGCTCGCCGGGACGATCACCGTCACGGCCGGTCTCGGCGGCATGGGCGGCGCGCAGCCGCTCGCCGTCACCATGAACGACGGTGTCGTGATCTGCATCGAGTGCGACCAGTCGCGCATCCAGCGCCGGATCGACCACCGCTACCTCGACGTCCAGGCCGACTCTCTCGAGCACGCGGTCAAGCTCGCGGTCGAGGCCCGCGACGAGCGCCGGGCGCTGTCGATCGGCGTCCTCGGCAACGCGGCCGAGCTGCTGCCGGCGCTGCTGGAGATGGACGCGCCGATCGACATCGTCACCGACCAGACCTCGGCCCACGACCCGCTCTTCTACCTCCCGGTCGGCGTGCCGTTCGAGGAGTGGGAGGCGCGTCGTACGTCGGACCCGGCGGGCTTCACCAAGGAGGCGCAGGCCGCGATGGCCGCGCACGTCCGGGCGATGGTCGAGTTCCAGGACAAGGGCGCCGAGGTCTTCGACTACGGCAACTCGATCCGCGACGAGGCCCGCAAGGGCGGCTACGACCGGGCCTTCGAGTTCCCGGGCTTCGTGCCGGCGTACATCCGCCCGCTCTTCTGCGAGGGCAAGGGCCCCTTCCGCTGGGCCGCGCTCTCCGGCGACCCGGCCGACATCGCGGCCACCGACAAGGCGATCCTCGAGCTCTTCCCCGACAACGAGCGGCTCCGGAAGTGGATCACCATGGCCGGCGAGCGCGTGCACTTCCAGGGCCTGCCGGCCCGGATCTGCTGGCTGGGGTACGGCGAGCGCCACCTGGCCGGCCTGAAGTTCAACGAGATGGTCGCGTCGGGCGAGCTCAAGGCGCCCGTCGTGATCGGCCGCGACCACCTCGACTGCGGGTCGGTCGCGTCGCCGTACCGCGAGACCGAGGCGATGCTCGACGGCTCCGACGCGATCGCCGACTGGGCGCTGCTCAACGCGCTGGTCAACACGGCGTCGGGCGCGAGCTGGGTGTCGATCCACCACGGCGGCGGCGTCGGCATGGGCCGCTCGATCCACGCCGGCCAGGTCTGTGTCGCGGACGGCACCGACGTGGCCGCGCAGAAGATCGAGCGGGTCCTCACCAACGACCCGGGCATGGGCGTCATCCGCCACGTCGATGCGGGCTACGACCGCGCCGCCGAGGTCGCCGCGGAGCGCGGCGTCCGGATCCCCATCTCCGAATAGTCATCGGCAGGAGCGCCCGGACGCGGCGGACACGCACGACTTGCGGGCCGCGTGCCGGGCGGACGGGGTGGGGGCGAGGCCGTTCGCGAGCACGGTGACCGAGCCGACGCCGGCGGTCCCCGACGTCGCGCTGCCTCCGTTGGCGCCGGAGGTGCAGCCGCCCGCCAGTGCGACGGTGTGGTCGCCGGCCGGCACCGCGTCCGCCGTGATGCCGGTGAGGTGGATCGCGGGGAACCCGGCGTAGTCGAAGCTGATCGTCACCGCCTCGCCGAGCTGCATCGAGCTCGACAGGATCGGCGTGCCGTCGACCTGGATCCACCACCGCACGAAGCTGGACGACGGGCACTGGAGCTGGCCGCTGCCGGTGAACTCGACGAGCAGCCGTCCCGTCTTCGTCGTGGTGAAGGTGGCGGTGGAGGTCGTGACACCGGCCGCCGGGAGGGTCGGGGTGGCGCCGAGACCGACCACCTCGTTGACCTCCGCCTTCGTCAGGTAGGAGGCGGCCGGTTGCCCGCCGAGGTTCGCGGCGTTGCCCGCGTTCGTGGCCGTCGTCGCGGTCTTGGCCTTCGGCGCCACCGCGATGATGTTGTTGGGCAGCAGCCCGGTGCGCTTGTCGGTGGCGACCAGCTTGCCCTTGCGGGCCTTGACGCTGGCCTTGGCGCCGACCGCGTGCTTGTGGTCCACGGTGTCGGCGTTGAGGGCCTTCGCGATGGCGGGACCGCCGGCGAAGCCGACGGACATGACGAGTGCGGCCGCGGACAGCACGACGGCGATCCGGTTGCCCCTGCGGGGTTCGGTGGTAGACATCTCCCCACCATCGGCGCGGCGGTGTCGAGCCGCATGCCCCGTTTGGGTTGTATCTGAAGACGCATCCCCTGCTCGCGTGATGTGCCACAGTGAACCGCGTGAGCCAGCAGCCGGCCCGTGCTCGGGCGACGTTGACCGACATCAGCTCCCGCGCGTGGGAGCACCCCGCCGATCGGGGCGCCCTCGTCGCCCTGCGGAAGCTGAAGGGCTTCGACTCGCTGCTCAAGGCGATGTCCGGCCTGTTCAACGAGCGCGCCGTACGCCTGGTGTTCCTCGGCTCCGCCATCCGCGTGGACGAGAGGCAGTTCGCCCGGATCCACCGCCTGCTCGGTGAGGTGGGTCGCATCCTCGACGCACCGGAGCTCCCGGAGCTGTACGTCGTCACCAACCCGATGCCGGGCGCGATGACGATCGGCATGAACAAGCCGATCATCGTGCTCAACTCGGGCCTGGTCGACCTGCTCGACGAGGACGAGCTCCGCTTCGTCGTGGCGCACGAGCTCGGCCACGCGATGAGCGGGCACGCCGTCTACCAGACGATGCTGCAGCGGCTGCTCCAGTTCAGCGGGGTGCTCACCGCGATCCCGCTGACCGGCCTCGGCGTCCGCGCGGTCGTCGCCGCCCTCTACGAGTGGTCGCGCAAGTCGGAGCTGTCGGCCGACCGGGCCGGGCTGCTCGCGACCCAGGACCCGGCGACCGCCTTCCGGGTGCACATGAAGCTCGCCAGCGGCGGCCACCTCGACGACCTCGACGCCACGTCGTTCTTCGCGCAGGGCCAGGAGTACGACGAGGCCGACCTGCGTGACTCGGTGCTCAAGATGCTGCTGGTCGAGAACCGCTCCCACCCGTTCCTCGTCGTCCGCGCGACCGAGCTGCGGCGCTGGGTCGACTCGGGGGAGTACACCGCGATCCTCGGCGGCGACTACCCGCGCCGCCAGGACGACGACCAGGCGAAGGTCAGCGACGCGGCGAAGGCGGCGGCCGCGAGCTACTCCGAGAGCTTCCGGCAGAGCCAGGACGCGGTCGGCAAGATGGTCCACGACGTCGCCGGCGTCCTCGGCAGCGTCAAGGTGTGGCTGGACGAGACGTTCCGGCGGGGCGAGGGCTGAGCTCGCTCCTCCCGCTCATCGAGCGGGTCCCGGACGGCTGGTCGTCGGCGACGTACGACGGCCGGCGGTACGGCGTGACCAAGACCCTGCGCGCCGACGGCCGCGCCGTCTCGGTGTACGCCGAGGAGCTCGGCGGCACCGACGTGGTGAGCACGAACGTCTACCTGACCGGCGACAGCGTGGAGCTGCGGCCCTGCGAGATGCCCGCGGAGAAGGTGCTCGCGTTCCTGCGTGACGCCGCCTTCGATCAGGTGGACTGACGCGCCAGGAACGCCGACAGCGGCCCCGGCATCTCGGCCGAGCGCTCACCCCAGTCGTAGACCGAGACGGTCCCAGCGACGAGGTCGTGCAGCGCCCGGTGCTCGCGCTGCACCAGGATCATCAGGAAGCCGATGCCGAAGAGCAGCGCACTGAACGGGAACGCCAGGGTCCGCACCAACGCCTGGCGAACGGTCAGCGGGCTCCCGTCCGCGCCGACGACCCGGATGCCGACGATGCCCTTGCCGAGGGTCCGGCCGGCGACGGCGTGCGAGCCGAACGAGTAGACGAAGGCCCACAGCGCGAGTGCGCCGAGGGCCAGCGGACCCTGACCGCTGAGGTCGGTGAGCGAGCTGCCGAAGAAGATGCCGGACAGGAAGGCGAGACCCGCGACGCCCAGCGTGTACGACGTGGTGATGATCGCGACGTCCGCCGCGGCCGACACGCCGCGGGTGACCGGCCCCGCGTAGTGGCCGCTCACCGACATCCGCCGGCGGTCGTCGAGAGCGCCGTCGTCGTGCGCCAGCAGCAGCGGCGGTCCGATCGGCTGGGCGTCGAGGTCGCGGCGCAGCAGCCGGTTGATGATCCGGTCGATGACGACGTCGAGCGCGACCAGCTGGCGGCGGACCAGGTCGAGCGCCGATCCGGCGAGCTGGTTGGTGCTCTCCGCGACCAGCTCGGGCACCCCGGAGCGGCGTACCAGCGCCTCCAGGTCGACGTCGGCCAGCAGCGCCTCGACGTCGACCTTGGCGAGCAGGGCGTTGAGGTCCACGCGGTCGAGCAGGGCGTTGATGTCGATGCGACCCATCAGCGCGTCCGGGTCGATCCGCGCCACCAGCTCGTCGGGGTCGACGCGCGCCAGCAGGGCGGCGACGTCCACCCGCGCCATCAGCTCGTTGGGGTCGACGCGCGCCAGCAGGGCCGCGACGTCCACGCGCGCGAGCAGGCGGTCGGGGTCGACCCGGTCGAGCAGGTCGTCCGGCTCGATGCGGTCCAGCAGGGCGTTGACGTCGACCCGGGCGAGCAGGGCGTTCATGTCCACGCGGGCCAGCAGCGCGTCGGCGTCGATGCGGTCGAGGACGGCGTTGACGTCGACCTGCTCGAGCACGATGTCGGGGTCGATGACGCCGACGACGCGCTCGGTCACACCACCGGTGATCCGGTGGAAGAGCCCTCGCCCCTCCGGGTGCGCGTCGGCCATGTGCCGACGCTAGCGGTCCGAGGGGCTCTGGAGAATCATCGTGATCGGCCCGTCGTTCACCGACGAGACCTGCATGTCGGCTCCGAAGGAGCCGGTCTGCACGTGGGCGCCGAGCTCGCGGAGGGCGGTGCACACCGCGTCGTAGAGCGGTTCGGAGACCGGGCCGGGCGCGGCCGCCTGCCAGGTGGGTCGTCGGCCCTTGCGGGCGTCGCCGTACAGCGTGAACTGGCTGATGACCAGGATCGGCGCTCGTACGTCGGACGCGGACTGCTCGTCGCGCAGGATGCGCAGGTCCCAGATCTTGCGGGCGACCCAGGCGACGTCGGCCGGTCCGTCGTCGTGGGTGACGCCGAGGTAGACGAGCAGCCCGGCGCCCTCGATGGCGCCGACGGTCTCGCCGCCGACCGTCACGCTCGCGCCGAGGACGCGCTGGACGACGGCGCGCATCAGCCCTGCAGGGCCTGGATCGCCTCGTGGATGTCGAGCGTGCGACGGGCCGACTCGACGTGGAGGTTCTCGACCATCCGGCCGTTGTAGGTCACGACCCCGCTGCCAGCGCCGTCCTCGAAGGCCTGGATCAACCCGCGGGCATCCTCGACCGCCCGCTCCGACGGTGCGAAGGCGCTGTTGGCGCCCTCGACCTGGCCCGGGTGGATCAGGGTCTTGCCGTCGAATCCCATCTGGCGGCCCTGCTCGCACTCGGCGAGGAAGCCGTCGACGTCCTTCACGTCGTTGTAGACGCCGTCGAGGATCGCGATGCCGGCGGCGCGGGCCGCGAGGAGCGCGGTGTGCAGGCTGGGCAGGATCGGCGCGCGGCCGGGCACGTGCTCGGCGTACAGCTCCTTGACCAGGTCGTTGGTGCCCATCACGAAGCAGGTCAGCCGCTCGGACGCACGGGCGATGCTGAGCGCGTCGAGGATGGCGACCGGCGTCTCGACCATCGCCCAGAGCTTGGTGTGGTCGGGCGCGCCGTACCGCTCCAGCGCGTCGACGAGCTGCGCGACCTCGGCGGCGCTGTTGACCTTGGGGACGACGACCGCGTCCGGCCCGGCCTGCGCGGCCGCCTCGAGGTCGGCGTCGTGCCACTCGGTGCCGATGCCGTTGGCGCGGATGGTGAGGGTACGGCGGCCGTAGTCGCCGCTCGCCACGGCCGCCGCCGCGGCCTCGCGGGCGCCGGGCTTGGCATCGGGGGCGACGGCGTCCTCGAGGTCGAAGATGACGGCGTCGATCGGCAGCGTCTTGGCCTTCTCCAGCGCCTTGGCGTTGGAGCTCGGCATGTAGAGGACGCTGCGCAGCGGGGTGAACTCGGACATCAGGCCTCGACCTCGATCGCGTCGTACGCCTTCTTGAGCTCGGGATCGATGGCGGCCAGCTGCTCGGCCAGCTCCACCATCACCAGGCACTGCTTGAGGGAGGCGTCGTCCTCCATCTTGCCGTCGAGCATCACCGCGCCGGTGCCGTCGCCCATCGCGGCGGCGACCCGGCGCGCGTGCGCGACGTCCTCGACGCTCGGGCTGAAGACCTTGTTGGCGATGGCGATCTGCTTGGGGTGCAGGCTCCACGTGCCGACGCAGCCGAGCAGGAAGGCGTTGCG
The DNA here is from genome assembly GCF_001425175.1 of Nocardioides sp. Root1257. Classification (GTDB taxonomy): domain Bacteria; phylum Actinomycetota; class Actinomycetes; order Propionibacteriales; family Nocardioidaceae; genus Nocardioides. The sequence continues at coordinate 882,276 of NZ_LMDV01000009.1, forward strand.
GAACTGGTCCTCGCACGCCACCACGTCGCTGATGTCGCCGAACGGGCCGTAGTAGGGGTAGATGCCGTGCATCGCGCAGGCGTCGACCATGCGCGCGATCGTGTAGTGCCAGAGGTCCTGCTGGTACGTCGTACGCGCGGCGTCGTAGTCGGTGACGCCGAGGTCGTTCTTGGGCGGGTCCTGGCGCACGAGGTAGCCGGGGTGGCCGCCGCCGACGCGGGTGGTCTTCATCCGACGGTCCGCGGCGAGGTCGGCCGGGCCGAGGCTGAGGCCCTGCATGCGCGGGCTGGCGCCGCAGATCTCCTCGACGTTGGCGACGCCGCGGGCGGTCTCGAGGATGGCGTGCACGAGGATCGGCCGGTCCAGGCCGGCCTTCGCCTCGAGCTGCGCGAGCAGGCGGTCGACGTAGTGGATGTCCTCGGCGCCCTGCACCTTCGGGACCATGATCACGTCGAGCTTGTCACCGATCGCGGGGACCAGGGTCGTGAGGTCGTCCAGCGCCCACGGGCTGTCGAGGGAGTTGATCCGGGTCCACAGCTGGGTGGGTCCGAAGTCGGTCTTCTTCGCGATCTCGACGAGGCCCTCGCGGGCGGCGACCTTGTTGTCCGCCTTGACCGCGTCCTCGAGGTTGCCGAGCAGCACGTCGACCGTGCCGACCATGTCGGGGATCTTCGCGGCCATCTTCGGGTTGCTCGGGTCGAAGAAGTGGATCGCCCGGCTCGGCCTCGCCGGGATGTCCGTCAGGGGCGTCGGGGCCCCCACGGCCAGGGGTCGGAAGAAGTCCTTCGGGCTCTGCGATCCGCTCATGTCGCGGAACGTAGCAGCGGATCGCTACCCGCCGGTATGACGGATCTGACAGCCGGCACCCGTTTCCCCGGTCGACCGGTGAAACGGGTGACGGGCGGAACTCAGGCGTAGGTGTAGAAGCCGCGGCCGGTCTTGCGGCCGAGCAGGCCGGCGTCGACCATCCGCTGCAGCAGCGGCGGGGCGGCGTACAGGGGCTCCTTGAACTCGTCGTAGAGCGACTCGGCGACGGCCTTCGTGGTGTCCAGGCCGATCAGGTCGGCGAGGGCGAGCGGTCCCTGCGGGTGCGCGGCACCGAGCACGAGGCCGCGGTCGATGTCCTCCGCGGAGGCGAAGCCGGACTCGTACATCCGGATCGCCGAGAGGATGAACGGGATCAGCAGCGCGTTGACGACGAAGCCGGCGCGGTCCTGGCAGTCGATCGCCTGCTTGCCGAGAGATCCCTCGACCCACGCGCGCGAGCGGGCGGTCGTGTCCTCCGACGTCAGCAGCGACGGGACCAGCTCGACGAGCTGGAGCACCGGCACCGGGTTGAAGAAGTGGATGCCGATCACCTGGGTCGGGCGCGTGGTGACGACGCCGAGCTTCATGATCGGGATCGACGAGGTGTTGGACGCCAGGATCGCGTCCGGCGCCTCAACGATCGCGTCGAGCGACTTGAAGAGCGCGACCTTGGCCGCCTCGTCCTCCACGATCGCCTCGACGACGACCTCGCGGTCCGCCACGGCCCCGAGGTCGGTCTCGACCCGGATGAGGCCCAGCACGTCAGCGGCCGACGCGATCTTGCCCTTGGCCTCCGCGCGCTGCAGCGACTTCTCCAGCCTGCCGAGCGCCGCCTTGGCGGCGTCGTCGGACGACTCCACCACGACCACGTCGTGCCCGGCGCGCGCACTGACCTCGGCGATGCCCGACCCCATCAGGCCACCACCGACAACTGCCACGTTCTTCATCTGACTCCCTCTCGAGGCCCTCGGCCATCAGCGTCGATTCCACCAGTGCCGCCTCCGGGGCGGTGCGGCGGGTTCGCTCCGTGGGACGCGGCGGGCCTCGCGGCGCTCCCGCCAGGAGGCGACGGTCTCGTCGACGTCGCGCGGCATCGTGATCAGCGGCGGCCCGGCGGAGAGCGAGTAGCGCGCCCGGATCACGCGCTCGTTGAAGTCCTCGACCTCACGTCGTACGTCGCGCTCGACGTTGATCGCGTCGAGCCGCTCGTCGAGCTCGGCGTCCTCCTTGCGCAGCGCGATGCTGGGCGGCAGCACGGCGATCCGCTCGCGCTCGACGAGCTTCTTGAGCCACCAGTCGGGGTCGTGCTCGCTGCCGAGGCCCTCGATCGGCTTGCCAGCCCCGGGCAGGTTCTCGAACTCGCCGCGCTCCTGCGCCTGCCGGATCTGCAGGTCCACCCAGGTGTTCTGGTGCTGGATCCGGGCCGCCGCGGCCGCTCGGTCGGCCTCGCGGCTGCGCGGCTGCTCCGGCTCGTCGGGCTGGTCCTCGGTCGGGTCGTCGGTCGGGGGCATCGGGCTCACCTCCTGCCCCACCCAGGTTACTGAACCAGCGGGAGGGCCGGCTCCTCGGCGACGTTCTTGGGCAGCATCAGCAGGGCGAGGGCCGCGCACAGGGCGGCGACGGCGCAGACCGTCCAGACCGTGAGGTAGCCCGACAGCGGGGCGTGGCCCTCGGTCGGGTCGTCGATCGAGCCGGTCGCCGACAGCGCGATCGCGAAGATCGCCGACGCGATCGCGCCGCCGATCGTCTTGGTCGCGTTGGTCATGCCGGTGGCGAAGCCGGTGCGCTCCGGGGGTGCGGCGGCCGCCGCGGTCGCCGGCAGGGCCGCGACCAGGGCGCCGGAGCCGAGGCCGGCGACGGCCATGTTGATCAGCGCCTGCCAGGTCTCGTGGTGGAAGGGCAGCCACAGCGCGTACCCGATCGCGACCAGCAGCGACGACATCACGAGTGCACCGCGCGGGCCGAGCACCCGGGAGGTCAACGGGAGCGTGAAGGCACCGATCGCGAGGAAGATGACGTAGACGCCGATCAGCGTCGACACGAAGCCGGCGCTGGCGCCGAGGCCGTAGCCGGCGACGTCCGGATCGGTGCGGGCGAACGTCGACAGCGGGATCTGGGCGCCGAGCACCGACATGCCGAAGAGGAACGCCGTGAGCTGCACGGGCCACTGACCGGCGGTCTGCAGCAGGCGTACGTCGACCAGCGGCTCGGCCTGCGCGAGCTCGTAGCGGCCGAAGACGTAGAGCACCACCAGGCCGAGCGCGATCAGCGCCCACGGCAGCGGGCTGCCCGGTCCGTCCAGGCGAATGGCGATCAGGCCGCCCATCACGAGACCGATCGACGAGGTGATCAGCACCAGGCCACCGACGTCGATGCCGCCGGTGGCGGTGCCCTCCATGTCCTCGATGCCGAACCAGATGACGACGAAGCACAGCGTCACGGCGATCGCGGGGAGGGCGAGCAGCACCGTCATCGACGTCGCCTCGACCAGCGCACCGGAGGTGAGCGCCCCGATGATCACGGCCAGCTCGAGGGCACCGACCAGGATCGCGGCCGACCGCCGCGTGAGGTGGTTCTGGCGGGGAGAGCCCGCCGTGCGCCGGTAGATGATCGCGACCTCGAGCGGCAGCCAGACGACGTACGCGCCCTGCAGCGCCGAGCCCACCAGGAAGGTCGCGAACGACGGCGCGAACGCCATCACCCAGGAGCCCAGCGCCGTGACGGCGGTCGAGAGGAGCAGCACCTTCTTGTGGCCGACCAGGTCGCCCATCCGCGCGAGCGGCGGCACGACGAGGGCGGAGACGATCAGCTGCGCGGCTTCGAACCAGTTCACGTCGGCGTCGGCGATGCCGAGGTGGTCGGCGATGTCGCTGAAGATCGGCGTGTAGTAGCCCTGCAGGATGCCGCTGGCGAGCTCGACGCAGACCAGGAACCCGACGATCGCGAAGAGGCCCTTGGTCGCCGTCGCGGTCGGGCTCGGGCTCGGCGACGTCGTCATCCGGGGATCCTCTCGATCAGCAGCTGGTACCAGCGCACGCCGTCGACGAAGGCGTCGACCCCGAGGTGCTCGTCGTACGAATGGATCGACTCACGCTGCGCCTTGGTCATCCGGAACGGTGCGAACCGGTAGACCCGGGAGCAGATCTGGGTGAAGAACCGCGAGTCGGTGGCCGCCATCATGACGTACGGGGCGGGGATCGCGTCGGGAAAGACGTCGGCGATCGTGGACTCGATCAGGGCGAACGCCTCGTCGTCGATCGGGGAGATCGGGCTCGGCTCGTTCTCCTCGACGACGCTGATCTGGACCTGGTCGTCGGCGATCGTCTTGCGGACGTGCTCGAGCACCCCGGCGACGGTGTCGCCGACCATGATCCGGATGTTGACGCCGGCCTTGGCGGTCGAGGCGATCACGTTCAGCGCGGGCGAGCCCGAGAGGGTGGTGATCGCGAACGTCGTACGCGTCATCGCGGCCGGCTCGGGTCCGGCGGCGATCAGGGCGCGGGTCAGCACGGGTCGCAGCCGGCTCGCGTTGGCCATCAGCGGCCGCAGGGCCCGCGGGGCGTGCGGCGCCATCCGGCGGAACAGCTCGACGGTCGGGTCGGGGACGCTGGCGGTCATCGGGTTCTTGTCGAGGCGGGCCAGCGCCTTGGCGAGCCGCACGGTCGGGCCGTTCCTGGCGGGGGTCGAGGCGTGCCCGCCGCGGCCGTCGACGCGCAGCTCGAGCGAGGTGACCCCCTTCTCGGTGACGCCGACGACGCCGACCGGCACCGCCACCCCGGGGAACGCCTCGGCCGCGATCGCGCCGCCCTCGTCGATCACGAACCAGGGCGCGACGCCGCGGCGGGTGAGCTCCTCGACGGCCAGCACCGCCGACGTGCCGGACACCTCCTCGTTGCAGCCGAAGGAGAGCCAGACGTCCTGGGCGGGGGTGAAGCCCTGCTCGAGCAGCGTCTCGACGGCCACGCAGATCGCGACCAGCTCGCCCTTGTCGTCGAGGGTGCCGCGGCCCCAGATCGAGCCGTCGTGGATCTCGGCGCCGAAGGGCGGGTGCTGCCAGGGGGCGTCCTCCTCGACGGGGACGACGTCGAGGTGGGCCATCAGCACGACCGGCCGCGCGTCGCTCGCGCCAACCCAGTGGAAGAGCAGTCCGTGCGTGTCGACCCGGGTCAGCTCGAGACGCTCGTGCAGCAGCGGGAACTGGCGCGCGAGCTCGGCGACGAACGCGTCGAACGCCGCGACGTCGACGAGGTCGGGGTCCCGGTTCGAGACGGTCGGGATGCGGACCAGGGCTTGCAGCTTGGCGACGGCGGGATCGATCACGGACGGAGGCTATTCGTCTCGGATGTGAGACTGCAGGCTGGTGTGGCTCGTTGACCCGGCGGCACTACGCCGATGGACTGGGCTGGTGCTCCTGCCGAGTCCCCCACCGCCCGCGATGCACGACGTCCGTCGTCCGCTTGCGCGCGCGCCGCGTGGGGGAGCCCGCGGCGCCTGCGCCGTCGTCGACCGGGTGGTGGCCGATCGTCACGACGCCGACCGGGTCGAAGTCGCTGGGGATGCCGAACGCCTCGCGCACGGCCGCGTCCTTCTCGGGTGGCACGCCGATGAAGCAGGAGCCGAGGCCTGCGTCGGTCGCCGTCTGCAGGATCAGCAGGCTCGCCATCGCGGTGTCCATGTCCCAGAACGGCTTCGGCCAGCGCGCCTCGTCCTGGTCGGTCCAGCCCTTGTCGTCCTCGGCGTACCGCCGCAGGTAGGCGGCCTTGCTGGAGCACGGCAGGATCACGACCGGCGCCTTCATCATGCCGGTCAGCCACTCGTCGGGGTGGTCGATGTCGTCGGCGGTGGCGACCCAGAAGCGTCGTACGTCGTCGGGGGTGTCGAGCACCAGGAACGCCCAGCCCTGGCTGAACCCGGCGTTCGGTGCGCGGGTCGCGTTGTGCAGCGCGAGGTCGATGACCGCCGGGTCGACCGGGTCGGTCGAGTAGGTGCGGACCATCTTGCGGTGACGGACGACGTCCTGGAACTCCATGGCAGCCAAGGATAGGGAGAGCGATGCCTGACGACTTCGAGCGGATGTGGGGCGACCTGTCCCCGGTGGGTCGCTCGGCGTCCTCGGGCGGCTACTTCCGGCAGCCCTTCGCGTCCGCGGAGCGCGAGCTGGCGGCGTGGTTCGAGGAGCAGTGCGTGGCGCGCGGGCTGCGCATCGAGCGCGACGACTTCGGCAACGTCGTCGGCTGGTGGGACGTCGGCGACGGCCCTGCGGTCCTGACGGGCTCGCACCTGGACTCGGTGCTCGACGGAGGCGCGTACGACGGCCCGCTCGGCGTCGTGTCGGCCCTGGCCGCCGTCGACCTGATGCGCTCGCGCGGCGTCGTGCCGACCCGACCGGTCGGGGTGTCGGTGTTCGTGGAGGAGGAGGGATCGCGCTTCGGCCTCGCCTGCCTGGGCTCGCGGCTGGCCGTCGGAGCCATCTCCTGGGACGTCGCCCGCGAGCTGACCGACCGGGACGGGGTGGCGCTGGGTGACGTGCTCGCCGGCGGGTCCTCCACCCTGCTGGACGGCGTCGGCACCTTCGTCGAGCTGCACGTCGAGCAGGGTCGCGACCTCGTCGACCGCGGCGCTGCGGTCGGGGTGGCGAGCGAGATCTGGCCGCACGGGCGCTACCGCTTCGACTTCACCGGCGCCGCCAACCACGCGGGGACCACCCGGATGGAGGACCGCGCCGACCCGATGCTGACCTACGCGATGACCGTGCTCGCGGCCAACAAGCAGGCCCGGGTGGCCGGCCAGCGCGCGACGTTCGGGCGGGTCGCGGTCGAGCCCAACGGGACCAACGCGGTGCCGTCGCGGGTGACGGCGTGGCTGGACGCGCGGTGCTCCTCGGACGACGCGTTGGCGGCGCTGGTCGACGAGATCACCCGCCAGGCCTCGGAGCGCGCCGGGCGCGACGGGACGGCGCTGGCGGTCGTGGCGGAGTCCGTGTCGGGCTCGGTGGCCTTCGCGCCGGACCTCGCCGCCGAGGTGGCCGCCGACCACGAGGGCGGCGACTGGCCGATCATCCCGACCCAGGCCGGCCACGACGCCGGCATCCTGTCTGCTGCTGGGATCCCGACCGCGATGCTCTTCGTCCGCAACCCGACCGGCATCTCGCACTCGCCGCTCGAGGAGGCGTCGGTCGCGGACTGCCTGGTCGGCGTCTCCGCCCTCGCCGACACCCTGGACAGGCTCACGCGATGACCGGCCAGAGATCGAGCTTCCTCCTCGAGCGCGCCTGGGTCGACGGCGCCGTCCAGTCCGACGTGCTCGTCGAGATCGAGGACGGCCGGTTCACCTCCGTCACGCCGGGCGGCTCCGGCGGCACCCGCCTCCGCGGCCTCACCCTCCCGGGCCTGGCCAACTGCCACAGCCACGCCTTCCACCGGGCGCTGCGGGGGCGGACCCAGCGCGAGCGGGGGACCTTCTGGACCTGGCGCGACCAGATGTACGCCGTGGCCGGACGGCTCACGCCGGACACCTACTTCGAGCTCGCCCGGGCGACCTACCGTGAGATGGTCGCGGCCGGCTACACGAGCGTGGGTGAGTTCCACTACCTGCACCACCAGCCCGACGGGACGCCGTACGACGACCCGAACGCGATGGGTCACGCGCTCATCGCCGCGGCCGCCGAGGCCGGCATCCGGATCGCGCTGCTCGACACCTGCTACCTCAGCAGCGGGTTCGGGCGGCCGCCGGAGGGCGTGCAGGTCCGTTACACCGACGGCGACGCCGACGGCTGGGCCGCACGGCTGGCGGGTCTCGACGGGCTCGACCACCCGACAGTGATCGGCGCGGCGATCCACTCGGTCCGGGCGGTGCCGCGCGACCAGGTCCCCACGGTCGTCGAGGCGGCCGCCGGCCGGCCGCTGCACGTCCACCTCTCCGAGCAGGTCGCCGAGAACGACGCCTGCCTCGCGACGTACGGCGTGACGCCGACCCAGCTGCTGCACGACGCCGGCGCGCTCGGGCCGCGCACCACGGTGGTGCACGCCACCCATCTCACGGGCGCCGACATCACCCACCTCGGCACCACGCGGACGAGGGCCTGCTTCTGCCCCACCACCGAGCGCGACCTCGGCGACGGCATCGGCCCCGGCCGCGCCCTCGAGCTGGCCGGCGCGGTGCTGACGCTCGGCTCGGACAGCCACGCCGTCATCGACCCGTTCGAGGAGATGCGCGCGCTCGAGCTCGACGAGCGGCTGGCCACCCAGCAGCGCGGGCACTGGACGGCCGCCGAGCTGCTCGCGGCCGGCACCGCCCACGAGTCCCTCGGCTTCGACGACGCCGGGACCATCGCGGTCGGCCAGCGCGCCGACCTCGTCACCCTCAGCACGGAGAGCACGAGGACCGCCGGCGCCGGCGACGACGAGGCCACCGCCGTCTTCGCGGCCACCGCCGCCGACGTGACCCACGTGGTGGTCGACGGCCGCGTCGTCGCGACCAGCGACGACCACGAGGACATCGGGCGCGAGCTCGCGATCGCGATCGGGAAGGTCCACGCATGAGCAGCACCCTCATCACCCACATCGGCGAGCTGGTCACCAACGACCCGGATGCCGACGACCTGCTCGGGGCCATCTCCGACGCCGCGCTCGTCGTCGAGGGCGGCAAGGTCGCCTGGGTCGGGACCGCGGCCGTCGCCCCGCCCGCTGACGAGCAGGTGGACGTCGCGGGGCGGGCGGTGCTGCCCGGCTTCGTCGACTCCCACTCCCACCTGGTCTTCGCCGGCGACCGCTCCCAGGAGTTCGCGGCGCGGATGACCGGCACGCCGTACGCCGCCGGTGGCATCCGCACCACGGTCGCCGCGACCCGCGCCGCGACCGACGAGCAGCTGACCAGCCACGTCGCGCGGCTCGTCGACGAGATGCGCCGCCAGGGCACCACGACGGTCGAGATCAAGAGCGGCTACGGGCTCACCGTGCGCGACGAGGCGCGAAGCCTGGCGATCGCGCGCCAGTTCACCGAGGAGACGACGTTCCTGGGTGCGCACGTCGTGCCCGAGGGCGACCCCGCGGCGTACGTCGAGCTCGTGACCGGCCCGATGCTCGACGCCGCGAAGGAGCACGCCCGCTGGATCGACGTCTTCTGCGAGCGCGGCGCGTTCGACGAGGACCAGGCCCGCGCCGTCCTGGCCGCCGGCGAGGCGGCCGGACTGCGCGGACGGCTGCACGCCAACCAGCTCACCTACGGCCCCGGCGTCCGGCTGGCTGCCGAGCTGGGCCTCGTCGCGGTCGACCACTGCACCTACCTCTCCGACGAGGACGTCGCCGCGCTCCGCGACTCCGGCACCGTCGCCACCCTGCTGCCCGGCGTCGAGTTCTCCACCAAGCAGCCCTACCCGGACGCCCGCCGGCTCCTCGACGCCGGCGTCCGGGTCGCGCTCGCGAGCGACTGCAACCCCGGCTCCTGCTTCACCAGCTCGATCCCGCTCTGCATCGCCCTGGCCGTCCGCGAGATGGGGATGACCCCCGCCGAGGCCGTCCACGCCGCGACGTACGTCGGCGCTCAGGCCCTCGACCGCGACGACATCGGCGCGCTCACCGTCGGCCGTCGAGCCGACCTGGTCGTGCTCGACGCCCCGAGCCACGTCCACCTCGCCTACCGCCCCGGCGTCCCGCTCGTCGCCGCGACCTGGATCGGCGGGCGCCCGGTCTAGGAGTCCTCGAGTGCCTCGAGGAGGAGCGCGTACGTCGCGTCCTCGTCGAGGCCGGTCGTGTCGATCCGGATGGTGTGGGGCCGCTGGCTGAGGTGCTCGTCCAGGTGGCGACGGATGCGCTCGACCAGGTCCGATCCGGGATCGACCAGGGCTTGCTGGACCCGCGCCTCGACCTCCGTGGCCGGCCGCTTGTCGTGCAGGCGTCGCAGGTGCTCGGCCACGTCGACCAGCAGCGCGACCTCGACGTACGTCGCGTCCGCGGCCGCAGCGACGCCTGCGAGAGCCGCGTCCGGGTCCCGGTCGTGGACGGTCACCAGCTGCGGCAGGACCACGTCGTGCCCGGACCGGAGATGCCGGAGGGCCAGGTCCCGTGCCTGGCCGCGCGCCACGTCGAGGGCGGCCGAGAAGTCGTCCCGCCAGCCGTCGACCAGCCCGGCGAGATCGTCGAGATCCAGGACCAGGGTCTCCGGGTGCTCGTCGGCGTACCGGCGCGCGAGCGTCGACTTCCCGACCCGCGACGGGCCGTTGAGGTGGATCAGTCGCGGCACGGCGCGACCCTACGTCGGGTGCGGCGCACCGATGAGTTCCGGCAGCCTGGCCGATCATGACGTCCATGAAGCTGCTGCTGACGTCGGGAGGCGTCACGAACCCGAGCATCCACGCCGCGCTCGTCGAGATGCTCGGCAGGCCGATCGAGGAGTGCACGGCGCTCGTGGTCCCGACGGCGCAGTGGGGGCACCCGATGTGCGGCCCGGTCGGGGCGCGGGGCTTCGTCGTCGGTGGACCGCCGTGGCTGCTGGCCGGGATGGGGTGGCGGTCGGTGGGACTGCTCGAGCTCACCGCGCTGCCCACCATCGGCGCGGACCGCTGGGTGCCGTGGGTCCGCGAGGCCGACGTGCTGCTGGTCGATGGCGGCGACGCGACGTACCTCGCCCACTGGATGCGTGAGTCGGGGCTGGCCGACCTGCTGCCGTCGCTGCCGGACACCGTCTGGGTCGGGGTGAGCGCCGGCAGCATGGTGATGACGCCCCGGATCGGCTCGATGTTCGTCGAGTGGACAGGTGCCGCCGACGACCGCACCTTGGGGGTCGTCGACTTCTCGATCTTCCCGCACCTCGACGTGTTCCCGGACAACACGATCGCCGCGGCGGAGCAGTGGGCGGCCGAGGTCGGGGTGCCGGCGTACGCGCTCGACGACCAGAGCGCGATCAGGGTCGTCGACGGTGCTGTCGACGTCGTCTCCGAGGGGACCTGGCAGCGGCTCTAAGGCGCCTGCGCGCCGGCGGGCACCTCAGATAAGGCACCTTCCCGATGTGCCGGACTACCTCAGGCGACCACTGTCGTCTCATCGCCCTAACCCATGAGGCGAGGAGCTGAGGAGCCGACCATGTACGACAACACCATCCACCGTGACTACGTGAAGACCGAGCTGGAGTACCGGCTCGACCGGGTCCACTCGGACATCGCGACCCGCCGCCAGCGCCGCCGGATGGCGCGATCCGAGGACCAGGGGGGCCTCACCTGGAACAAGCTGCGCTGATCGGCCGCCCGAGATGGCCAGCGCGGAAATCAGCGAGCAGATGACAACAGAACACGGGATCATGGTCGACGTGGCAGCACACACGAGTCGGACCCTGGTCGGGCGAGACGCCGAGCTGACGGAGGTTGCTTCGTCGCTCGGCGTCGGTCCGTCCGGGACCGGTACGCCGGAGCCGGGTGGTGTCGTGCTCCTGTCGGGCGACGCCGGCGTCGGCAAGACCCGCCTGCTCGTCGAGCTGCGCGACCTCGCCTTCACCGAGGGCTGGCAGGTCTTCGCGGGCCACTGCCTCGACTTCGGTGACAGTGCGCTGCCCTACCTGCCCTTCTCCGAGGTGCTCGGCCGGATCGCCGCCGACCTGCCTGACGTCGTCGAGCAGGTCGCCTCGCAGTACCCCGCCCTGACCCGGCTGCAGCCCGGCCGCCGGGTGCTCGGCTCCGCCGACAGCTCCTCCGGGGGCGGCGCCGAGGGTGGCGCCCTCGACCGCGCCGACCTCTTCGAGGCGGTGCACACCCTCCTCGAGACCGTCGGAGCCCGCACCCCCGTCCTGCTCGTCATCGAGGACACCCACTGGGCCGACCAGTCCACGCGCGACCTCCTCAGCTTCCTCTTCTCGCGTCCCTTCGACGGGCCGGTCGCGGTCATCGCGTCCTACCGCTCCGACGACCTGCACCGCCGGCACCCGCTGCGTCGCCAGGTCGCCGAGTGGTCCCGGATCCGGGGCGTGCAACGGGTGGCCCTGCCGCCGCTGTCCGACGGCGACGTGCGCACCCTCATCGCCGAGCTGGTGCCCGAGGGCCTGGCCGAGAACGAGCTCGTCGGCATCGTCGACCGCGCCGAGGGCAACGCCTTCTTCGTCGAGGAGCTGACCAGCGCGGCCGCCGGCCCCGGCCGCTGGGTGCCCGACGACCTCGCGGACGTGCTCCTCGTCCGGCTCGACCGGCTCGACGAGACCGCCCGGCTCGTGGTCCGCACCGCGAGCGTCTCCGGTCGCCGCGTCTCGCACGACATGCTCGCCGCGACGTCGGGGCTCGACGCCGCCGCCCTCGACGAGGGCCTGCGCAAGGCGGTCGAGATGAACGTCCTCGTCGCCCAGGACGGGCGCTACTCCTTCCGGCACGCGCTCCTCGGCGAGGCGGTGTACGACGACCTGCTCCCCGGCGAGCGGGTCCGGCTGCACGCGCGGTACGTCGAGGCGCTGCAGTCCGGCGCCGCCGGTGGCACCGCCGCCGAGCTGGCCCGGCACGCCCGGCTCGCGAACGACCTCGACACCGCCCTGACCGCGAGCATCCAGGCCGGCGACGAGGCCGCGACCGTGGCTGGACCCGACGAGGCGGCCTTCCACTACCAGCAGGCGCTCGAGCTCCTCAGCGACCCGCGTCGCTGCGAGCGCTCCGAGGTGGAGGTCGACAAGCTCGTCATCGCCGCCGCCGAGGCGCTGAGCGAGAGCGGCGACCCGCAGCGGGCGGTCGCGCTGATCCAGGAGCAGCTGGACCGGCTGCCCGACGACGCCCCGCCGCGCTGGCGTTCGCGGATGCTGACCGCCCGCGCCGGGATCCTGATCGTCGTCGACACCGACGAGGACCCCACGGAGATCTCCGCCGAGGCGCTCGCCCTGGCCCCCGAGGGCGAGAACAAGTGGCGGGCGCGCGCCCTCACGGTGCACGCCCGGGTGCTCGCCGGGATGGGCCGCTACGAGGAGGCGCAGACCGTCGGGATGGAGGCGCTCGCGCTCAACGAGCGGCTCGACCTGCACCGGCTCGCGTCCGAGGCGATCACGACGCTCAGCGGCCTGAAGAAGACCGGCCCCAAGGAGGGGCTCCGCGAGGCGCTCACCGACGCGGTCGCCCGCGCCGAGCAGGTCGACGCCGTGCACGCCGAGCTGCGCGCCCGCTTCCTGCTCGGGCGCTCGTTCGAGGACTGGGCCGAGTTCGACCAGTCGGAGGAGTGGTTCCGCAGTGCCATCGACCGGGCTGTCGGCGCCGGGCTGACCTGGGCGCCGTACGCCCTCGAGTCGCGCGTGCAGCTCTCCTGGATCCGGTGGGTGCGGGGCGCGTGGGACGACGTGCTCGACCTGACCGACCTGCACGGCGAGACGCCGCCGCCGATCCCGCGGGCGATCCTGTCCGCGCTGCGGATGAGCGTCGAGCAGGGGCGCGGCGCCGACGTCGCGGCCGAGGCCCGCAAGCTGCGCCGGTTCTGGGCGCGCGAGGGTGCGGTCGCGATCCACTCGGCCGCCCTCGAGATGGTCCAGGCGGGTCGCCGCGGCGACGCCGCCGGCGCGGTCCAGGTGTACGACGACGTGGTCGCCGTGCTCGGCCGCACCTGGCACGAGTGGTTCAGTGCGCGGATCCGGTTCGGCGCGATCGCGGTCGCCGCCGTGGCCCGGTCGATGGCGACGATGTCCGCCGCCGAGCGCGCGGCGTACGTCGACAAGGTCGAGCGGATCAGCGAGGACGGCCACCAGGTCGTGAAGCGCTACTCCGACCCGTCCGGCCACTGGGGACCCGAGGGCAGGGCCTGGAAGAAGCGGCTCGACGCGGAGACCCTGCGCGCGCGCTGGCTCACCGGGGTCGATGCGCCGCCGCAGGACGTGCTGGTCGAGACCTGGCGCGAGACGGTGACCTGCTTCGAGGACTTCGGGCACGCCCACGAGCTGGCCCAGGTGCGCACGACGTACGCCGGGATCCTGCGTGCGACCGGCGACACCGCCGGCGCCCGCGAGCAGGGCGACCTGGCCCGCGAGGTCGCACACCGGCTCGGCGCGCAGCCGCTGCTCGACGAGCTCAAGGCGCTCGGGTCGACCGCACAGCGGACGGAGAGCACGCCCGACTCGCTGACCCCGCGGGAGACCGAGATCCTCACCCTGGTCGCCGACGGGCGGTCCAACGGCGAGATCGCCAAGCAGCTCTTCATCAGCGCGAAGACGGTCTCGGTCCACGTCTCCAACATCCTCGCCAAGCTCGACGCGTCCGGTCGCACCGAGGCGGCCGCCATCGCACGTCGCAAGGGCCTGCTGCCCGGCTAGACCGGCTGGAGCCGACGGGGGCCGGCTGCGGTTGGCGGGCGCTCGCGCGGGTAGAAGGCGCGAGTGACCGCCGAGCCGACGCCGCTGCGCTTCCGGCAACGGGGCGAGGGTTGGCACCTCGACCCCCGTCGCAACCTGCTGTTCAAGGCGGCCGGTCTGCTGGTCCTGGTCGCGCTCCTGGTGGCCGCGAGCGGATGGCTCGCTGCCGGCCACCCGCTCCAGGCCCTGGGACTGGCGGTGGCCGGAGCCGCCCTCGGCGTGATCCCCTTCGACCGGACCACCCGGCGACTGCCGGCCCGGACTGTCGTCCTCGACGGGCAGCCCGGGCTGCTGGTGCCGACCCACCCCGCGAAGCGGTCGACCGTGCTCGCGCTCGCCGTGCTGGGACTCATGCTGCTGGCCGGTTCGGTGGCGGCGGGCGTCGTCGGGGTCCGGGACGGCAGGGTCGGGGGCGCGATCGGCGGCGCCGTCCTGGCGATGTTCGGGCTGCTGCTCGTCGTCGGCGCCGGGGGTGCTGCCCGGGAACGGCAGGCCCTCGAGCGCGGGCTCGTCCTGCTCCCGGCCGGCCTCGTGCTCCGCACCGGCCGGCGTACGCCGCTGCTCCCGTGGGACGAGATCGCCGGCTTCCGGGACCACTGGTCGCGGCCGGGCCGCAAGATCCTGTGGACGGAGGTCACCGACCAGGTCGACAGCTGGCTGAGCGTGCAGCCCGTCCCGGGTGCGGGCTGGCCGCCGGACCCCCTGCGGGCGAGGACCGGGACACCGGACCCGACGATCAAGGTGGCCGCGATCGCGGTGGACCCGGTCGTGGTGCTGGCCGTCCTCCGCCTCTACCTCGCGCACCCCGAGCTGCGTGCGGAGCTGGCGACGGAGCGCGCGGTGCACCGCGTGAACGACACGGCCCGACGCGGAGTGCTCGGCTGACGTTCACCCCTCGGCACGGTGTACGCCGGGGGCGCGTGGGTACATGATCGACACCTACGCACGCGACCCCCAACACCCGATCCAGGGAGGACCCCTATGACCCCCGAAGAGCCCCTCAGCGACGACGACATGACCACCGGCCCGGGCGGCGACGTCCCCACGGGTGGCGGTGACGCCGACGGCACCGACGGCGACGGCACCGACGGCGACGCGACCGACACGACGGACGGCGACGGCTCGGACAGTGACGGCACCGACGGCGACGCGTCGGACGGCGACGGCACCGACGGCGATGGCGCGGACGGCGACGGCTCCGACAGCGACGGCACCGACTCCTGAGTTCTCCGTTGACCGGCGGGGCGCTCGACCTGCTCAGCGGTGACGCCCGGACCTTCCTGGAGAAGGTCTGGGCGTCTCGCGTGCACCTGCACCGCGCCGACCCGGCCGCCCTCGTCGGCCTGCTCTCGCTCGACGACGCCGACCACCTGCTGACCTCGACCGCGATCCGCACCCCCGCGATCCGGGTCGCCCAGGACGGCTCGGTGCTGCCGGAGTCGTCGTACACCCGCGGCGCGACGCTCGCGGGCAAGCCCGTCACCGGGCTCGTCGACGCCCGCAAGGCGCTCGCTCTGTTCGACGGCGGCGCGACGATCGTCTTCCAGGGCCTGCAGCGCTACTGGCAGCCGCTGACCGAGCTGGTCGCCGAGCTGGAGCTCGAGCTCGGCCACCCCTGCCAGGCGAACGCCTACCTGACGCCCCCGGGTGCGCAGGGCTTCGCGGTCCACTCCGACACCCACGACGTCTTCGTCTTCCAGACGGCCGGCTCCAAGCAGTGGGAGGTCCACGGACCCGACGGGCCGGAGGAGGTGCTGCTGGAGCCGGGGCTCTCGATGTACCTGCCCACCGGCACCCCGCACGCCGCCCGCGCCCAGGAGACCGTCTCCCTGCACGTCACGCTCGGCATCAACCAGCTCACCTGGCGCGGCCTCGTCGAGCGCAGCATCAAGCCGGTGCTGGCCGATGTCCCCGACGAGCACCTGCCGGCCGGCTACCTCGACGAACCCGGCCAGCTCGCCGACGCGCTCGCCGACCGGCTCGAGTCCCTCGCCGACGCCCTACGCCGGGTCGACGCGCCGGCCGCGGTCGAGGCCGAGATCCGCCGGTTCCTGACCTCCCGGCCGCCGCGGCTCGCCGGCGGCCTGCGCGACGTGCTCGGCCGCGACACGATCGACGCGACGACCCGCCTGCGCCGCCGACCGGGGCACCCGTGCGTGCTGCTCGACCGCGGCGACCGGCTCGACGTGCTGCTCGGCGACCGCACGATGACCGTGCCGGCCCGGATCCGCGGCGCGCTCGAGGAGGTCCGGACGCGGGGCGAGCTCACCCCCGCCGACCTGCCGCTGGACCCGGAGAGCAACCTGGTGCTGTGCCGACGACTGATCCGCGAAGGGCTGCTGGAGATCGCGTGACACCGCCCGAGCCGGGGTTCCGCTGCGCGGCCGCCAGCCTGCTGCGCGACGAGCCCGTCCTCGGCACCGCCACCCACGTCCGCACCTGGCTGCTCCTCGAGCACGTCGGTCCGTGGGGCGACAAGGCGCTGCGCGACGCACGCCTGCCCGAGGGCCTGGGCGCCGAGCTCCAGCGCCGCGCCGCCGAGCACCGGGCCAAGATCCTGCTGATCCGCCGCTTCAGCTCGACCCCCGACGGCGACGGGCTGCGCGTCTTCGCTGCGTACGCCGACCCGGTGCGCCCGCGCCTCGAGGTCGGACGCCTGGCCGACCCGCGCGAGGCGCTCGACGTCGACCTCGGGTCGCTGCGAACGGGCGGGTCGAGCGGCCTGGCGCCGTACGACGGGTCGATCTTCTGCGTCTGCACCAACGGCCGCCACGACGCCTGCTGCGCCGAGCGCGGCCGGCCGGTGGCGAAGGCGCTCGACGGAGCGCGACCGGAGGAGACCTGGGAGGTCTCGCACGTCGGCGGCGACCGGTTCGCCGCCAACATGGTCGTGCTCCCGCACGGGCTCTACTACGGGCGCCTCGACCCGGTCTCCGCGATCTCGGTGGCGGGCTCGCACCTCTCGGGCCAGCTCGACCTCGACCACCTGCGCGGGCGGTCGTCGCAGCCGACGGGGGTCCAGGCCGCCGAGATCTTCCTGCGTCGCGAGCTCGCCGAGACCCGCGAGGACGCGCTCGTCCTGGCCGGGCGCTCGTCGGACGGCACGGTCGCCTTCGAGGTCGGTGGCGCGACGTACGACGTCCAGGTCCGCACGGTCCGCGACACGACCGCGCGCCTCACCTGCAAGGCCGGCCGGGACAACCCCGTGCCGGCCCACGAGCTGGTGTCGGTCAGGCGCCGTTCCTGACGCCGGCCAGCACGCCGGACCCCTCGTCCCACGCACCGGTCAGCACGGCGTCGACGTCGAGCTCCTCGCCGACCCGGCGGACGACGACCGTCTCGAGGTCGGCGGGCACCTCGGTGCCGACGGCTCCGGTCCCGGCGACGGCGACGCTGGGCTCGCGCGTCTCGCGCTCGCCGTCGACCTCGAAGTACTCCTCGGCGCCGACCCCACCGGTCAGCACCGTGGCTGCCAGGGTGTGCCGCCACACCGGGTCGGCGGTCGCGTCGTAGACCCAGCGGGTGCCGAGCGCCGAGTGCTCGGTGGTGCCGACGAGCGCCGCCTCGGCGCCCTGGAGGGGCGCCGAGCGATAGCTCAGCGGCACGTGCAGCACCACTCCGTCGTCGCTGCGGAGCAGGATGCCCTCCAGGCCGACCTCGCCGTCGGGGTCGTCGAGGCGGTAGCTGCCGAACGGCTTCAGGCCGGTCAGCCCGTCCGCCCACGGCTGGCTCGGCAGCCACGCGGCGAGCAGCTCGGACTTCGACGGGGTCAGGGACGCGTGGTGGAGAAGGGCCATGGACCGACCCTAGACGTGCCCCCGACGTGACCGCCGACGTGCAGACTGGGGTGATGGCCGTCACCGCCGACCGCATCGACCTCGCCCCGCTCGTCGCCGCCCTGCCCGACGGAGCCGTCGTCACCGACGTCGAGCGGATGGACAAGTACCGCTGGGACCGCGCGCTCGACCCGGCCGCCGGCACGCCGCTCGCGGTGGTCCGCGCGACCTCGACCGCCGACGTGCAGGCGGCCGTCCGGTTCGCCGCCGAGCGCGGAATCGGGGTCGTCCCGCGCGGCGCGGGCACCGGGCTGTCCGGGGGCGCGACGGCGCAGGACGGCTGCCTCGTCGTCTCGACCGAGCGGATGACCTCGGTCGAGATCGACCCGACCACGCGCACGGCGGTGGTCGAGCCCGGAGCGCTCAACGTGGCGGTCAAGCAGGCCGCCGCGGCCCACGAGCTCTGGTACCCGCCCGACCCCTCGTCGTACGAGATCTGCTCGATCGGGGGCAACGTCGCCACCAACGCCGGCGGCCTGTGCTGCGTGAAGTACGGCGTGACGACCGACTACGTCCTCGGCCTCACCGTGGTGCTCGCCGACGGCACCGCGGTCGAGCTCGGCGGGCCGCGGCTCAAGGACGTCGCCGGGCTGTCGCTGACCAAGCTCTTCGTCGGCAGCGAGGGGACCCTGGGCATCATCACCCGCGTGGTGCTCCGGCTGGTCCCGGCGCTGCGCGCCCCGTCGACGCTGGTGGCGACCTTCGGGTCGCTCGACGCCGCGACCGCGACCGTCCTCGACCTCACCCGGCGGCTGCGGCCCTCGATGCTCGAGCTCATGGACCGGACCTCGATCAACGCCGTCGAGGACCTCACCCGGATGGGCCTGGACCGCGACGCCGAGGCGATGCTCGTCATGCAGTCCGACGAGCCCGGTGCCCGGGCGGCCGAGGAGATCGCCGAGATGGCGAAGGTCTGCGACGGCAACGGCGCGGCCGAGGTCTTCCACACCGACGACCCCGAGGAGGGCGCGGCGTTCGTCGCGGCCCGCCGGATGGTGATCCCGGCGATGGAGCCGCACGGCTCGCTGCTGCTCGAGGACGTCGGAGTGCCGCTGCCCCAGCTCGGCGCCCTCGTGCGCGGCATCGAGGAGATCGCGGCCGATCGCGACGTGCTGATCGCGGTCGTCGCCCACGCCGGCGACGGCAACACCCACCCACTGATCGTCTTCGACCCGGCCGACGCCGACCAGTCGGCCCGCGCGAACGCGGCGTACGCCGACGTGATGGACCTCGGCATCGCCCTCGGCGGCACCATCACCGGCGAGCACGGCGTCGGCCGCCTGAAGCGACCGTGGCTCCCGGACTACCTCGGCCCCGACGCCCTCGCCCTCAACGAGCGCATCAAGCACGCCCTCGACCCGCAGGGCATCCTCAACCCGGGCGCGGTCTTCGACATCGGTGGTTTCGAGACAGGCGCTAGCGCGCCTTCCTCAACCGTCGGTCCCGGTGGTTGAGGAAGGACGAAGTCCTGTCTCGAAACCACCACCGTGTGCGCGCATTCAGCTGAACGCTGCGAGGACGTGCTTGTTGAGGTCCGGGTAGCGCATCAGGTGCGCGCCGCCGTTGATGTCGAGCACCTCGCCCGTCACCCACGCGGCGTTGGCGAGGTAGACCGCGGCCTCGGCGATCTCGTCGGGCGTGCCGGAGCGGCCCAGGGGAGTGTTGGCGAGGTAGTCGTCCTCGATCCCCGCGATGTCCATCGCCGGCTGGGTGAGCGGTGTGACCACGAGTCCGGGCGCGATCGCGTTGACCCGGATGCCGCGCGAGCCGAGCTCCAGCGCGGTGACCTCGGTGAGCATGGAGAGGCCCGCCTTCGCGGCGCAGTACGGCGCCAGGCCGGCGCCCGGCTGCCGGGCGTTGAGGGACGACAGCGAGATGATCGAGCCGCCCGCGGACAGTCGCTGGCCCGCGTGCTTCATCACGATGAACGCCCCGGTCAGGCAGACGTCCACGACGCGGCGCCACTCCTCGACCGCGAGGTCGGTGACCAGGCCGAGCGTCGAGACGCCGGCGCTGTTGACCACCGTGTCGAGACGTCGGTGCGACGCCAGCACGCCGTCCAGGAACGCGACGACCGTCGCCTCGTCCGTCACGTCGACGCCCGGCAGGTCGGCGACCTCGACCCGCCAGCCCTCCGCCGTGAACCGGGCGGCGATGGCCGCCCCGATACCCGACGCACCACCGAAGACGACCGCCACGCGGCCGGACTGCTCACCCATGTCACTCCCTCGCTGTTAGTTGACGCGTGTCAACTTAGGGCCTAGCGTCCCCTGCGTGCTACCCACCACGGCGGTCATCGGTGCCGGCATCAGCGGCCTCACGGCCAGCAAGATGCTCAACGACTACGGCGTCCCGTACACCACCTTCGAGTCCTCGGACCGCGTCGGCGGCAACTGGGCGTTCGGCAACCCCAACGGGCACAGCAGCGCCTACCGGTCGCTGCACATCGACACCTCGAAGCACCAGCTGTCGTTCCGGGACTTCCCGATGCCCGACGACTACCCGGACTTCCCGCACCACACCCAGATCAAGGACTACCTCGACGCGTACGCCGACGCGTTCGGCCTGCGCGAGCACATCGAGTTCCGCAACGGCGTGGTCAGCGCGAAGCGGCTCGACGCGGGCGGCTGGGAGATCCTCGACCAGGCCGGTGAGACCCGCCGCTTCGACCTGCTGGTCGTCGGCAACGGCCACCACTGGGACCCGCGGATGGCCGACTTCCCGGGTGAGTTCTGCGGCGAGACGATCCACTCGCACCACTACATCGACCCGTGGACGCCGCTGCACCTGATGGACAAGCGGATCCTCGTCGTCGGACTCGGCAACAGCGCCGCCGACATCACCGTCGAGCTCTCGCAGCGGGCGCTGCGCAACGAGGTCACCCTGTCGACGCGCAGCAGCGCCTGGATCGTGCCGAAGCTCGTCGGTGGCAAGGCCGCCGACATGAACTACCGCACCATCCCGCAGCTCCCGCTCTCCTGGCAGCGCAAGGCCGCCCAGTGGGGACAGCGGTTCACGTACTCCGACCCGACGCTCTACGGACTGCCGGCGCCCAACCACAAGTTCTTCGAGGCGCACCCGACCCAGTCCGGGGAGCTGCCGCTGCGGCTCAAGTCCGGCGACGTCACCCCGAAGGGCAACGTCGCCCGCCTCGACGGCGAGACCGTGCACTTCGAGGACGGCACGTCGTCCGACTTCGACGTGATCATCTACGCCACGGGCTACAACCTGACGTTCCCGTTCTTCGACCCGGAGTTCCTGAGCGCCCCGGAGAACAAGATCGACCTCTACAAGCGGATCTTCAAGCCCGGCGTCGACGACCTGCTCTTCGTCGGGTTCGCCCAGTCGACGCCCACGCTCTTCCCGTTCGTGGAGAGCCAGGCGCGACTGATCGCGGCGTACGCCGTGGGCGAGTACGTCCCGCCCTCGATCGCCGAGATGCACGAGACGATCAAGGCCGACGACCACCTCTACATGGGGCACATGCTCGACCGGCCGCGGCACACCCACCAGCTCGACTACTTCGTCTACGAGCACCAGATGCGCACCAAGGAGCTGCCGGCCGGACGCAAGCGCGCCCAGGCCCACGGAGCGCCCGTGCTGGCGGGGCGCGCGTGATGGCGCCGGGCGCGACCAAGGGCGACGAGCGGCGTACGGCGCTCCTGGAGGCGCTGGACGCCTACCTCCAAGAGAGCACCCTCGACGCCATCAACATCGCGGACATCTCGCGGCGCGCCGGGGTGACCCGCTCGGCGTTCTACTTCTACTTCGAGAACAAGGCGGCCGCGGTCGGCGCCCTGATGGACGAGATGTACGACCAGGGCTGGGACGCCGCCGACCTGCTCGGCGGCGACGAGGTCATGCAGGAGCGCGTCACCACCGCCATCCGCACGATCTTCCGCGGCTGGGGCGACCGCATCCACCTCTACCGCGCGATGCTCGAGGCGCGCGCGACCAGCTCCGCCGTACGCGACCAGTGGGACGCCTACCAGGCGTCGTTCATCACCGTCGTCACCGCGGTCATCGAGGGGGAGCGGACCGCCGGGCGCGCGCCCGCCGGTCCCGACGCGCACGCCGTCGCGACCGCCCTGCTCGACCTCAACGCCCAGACGCTCGGCCGGCTGGTGCACGCGCCGGCGGACTTCGACTGGGACCGGCACCTCGAGGCGGTCGTCCACGTCTGGCTGACCAGCATCTACGGGAGGACCGCATGACGGTGGAGCAGATCAAGCACGACGACCTGACCTTCGTCTCGGGCGGCGTCGAGTGCGCCGCGTGGCACTTCACCGGTGCGGGCGACGCGCTCGCCACCGACGCCGGGCGCCCCGTCGTCGTGATGGCGCACGGCCTCGCCGGCACCATGGACTCCGGCCTGCAGCCCTTCGCCGAGGCGCTCGCCGCCGCCGGCCTCGACGTGCTCGCCTTCGACTACCGCGGCTTCGGCGCCAGCGCGGGTACGCCGCGGCAGACCGTCTCGATGGTGGGCCAGCTCGAGGACTACCGCGCGGCGATGTCGGCCGCGGCCAGGCTGCCCGGCGTCGACCCGCAGCGGATCGTGCTGTGGGGTGTCTCGCTCGCCGGCGGCCACGTCATCTCCGCGGCCGCCCAGCGCGACGACGTCGCCGCGGTCGTGGCGCTGACCCCGTTGGTCGACGGTCTCGCCGCCGGCCGCTACGCCCTCGAGACCCACACCAAGGCGGAGATCCTGCGCTCCACGGTCGCGGGCTTCCGCAGCAAGATCGGCAAGCCGGTGATGATGCCGGTCGTCGCCCCCGCCGGACAGTTCGGGGCGATGACGATCGAGGGGTCGATGGAGGACTACCTCGCCATCGCCGGTCCGACCTGGGTCAACGAGATCGACGCGACCGTCGGCATGGAGCTCGGCGGCCACCGCCCGGTCAAGAGTGCCGGTGAGGTGCGATGCCCGGCGCTCTTCCAGGTCGCCGACTTCGACCGCAGCGCGCCGCTCCAGTCCTCGATGAAGGCCGCCTTCGCCGCTCGCGCCGAGGTCCGGCACTACCCCTGCGACCACTTCGACGTCTACGCCGGCAAGCCGTGGCACGACGCCGTGGTCACCCACCAGGTCGCGTTCCTGACCCGCGTGCTCGGGTAGGGGATCCCAGGGATACCCGGTTGTCCGGGGATCCCTCAACTGGGAGGGCATTGCAAGCCCCGCGAAGTTCACGAAGTGCCCTCGGAGTCAACCGCTGGCGAGACTATTGACGGCCATTCAATAGCGGGCGTACCGTCGCCAGGGTGACGATCCTGGACGACGTGGACCAGCTCACCACCGAGCGGATGCGCCGGATGAGCCCCGGCAACCAGGGCAAGCTGCCGCCGGTCGACATGACCGGGCTGCCCCCGGGGCCGAAGTGGCCGGTGCTGCTCCAGACGGCCGGGCTGCTGCGCTTCCGGCACTGGTTCCACCCGCACCTGCGCAAGAAGTACGGCGACGTCTTCACCGTCCGCCTGGCACCAGGCGGCCGGCCGCTGGTCTTCTTCACCCGGCCCGAGCACGCGAAGGAGATCTTCGCGGGCGACCCCGAGGTCTTCCACGCCGGCAAGGCCAACGGCATCCTCGGCCCGATCATGGGCGAGCACTCCCTGCTGCTGCAGGACTCCATCGAGCACAAGCGCGCCCGCAAGCTGCTGATGCCGGCGTTCAACGGGCACGCGCTGCGCGAGTACCAGGCGCTCGTCACCGAGGTCGCCCGCGCCGAGGTGGGCACCTGGAGCCCGGGCGAGGAGTTCCGCTCCCTCGACCGGATGAACCGGTTGACGCTCGAGGTGATCCTCCGCGTCGTCTTCGGCGTCACCGACGAGTCCCGGCTGGCGCGCCTGCGTCCGTGCGTCAACGCCGTCGTCAACATCAGCCCCGCGATCCTGCTCGGCTGGGGCTACCCGAAGCTCCAGAAGTTCGGCCCCTGGAAGCGCACCGTCGACAACCAGCGCCTGCTCGACCAGCTGATGTACGCCGAGATCCGCGAGCGCCGTACCGCTTCCGACCTGGCCGAGCGCACCGACGTGCTCTCCAAGCTGATCGTCCAGGGCGAGGACGGTGACGCACTGAGCGACACCGAGCTCCGCGACCAGCTCGTCACCCTGCTGCTCGCCGGTCACGAGACCACTGCGACCGCCCTGGCCTGGGCGCTCTTCGAGGTCGGCCGCAGCCCCGAGCTGCTGGCCCGCTGCCGGCAGGCGGCGACCGAGGGCGACGACGACTACCTCGACGCGGTGATGAAGGAGTCGATGCGCCTCCACCCGGTCATCCCGATGGTGGTCCGCACCCTGATGCAGCCGGCCACGATCGGCGGCTACGACCTGCCGAAGGGCACCACGGTCGGGCCGTCGATCATCATCGCCCACCAGCGCGAGGACAACCACGAGGACCCCGAGGTCTTCCGGCCCGAGCGGTTCCTGGGCCACAACCCGCCGACCAACACCTGGATCCCGTTCGGCGGCGGCGTCCGCCGCTGCATCGGCGCCGGCTTCGCCCTGATGGAGGGGGTGGCCGTGCTGCGCGAGGTGTTCGCGGCGTACGACGTCACCGCCGTCGGCGACGACGAGCCGCAGGTCCGCAACATCACCAGCGTCCCCCGCAACGGCGCGAGGATCCGCGTCACCCGATAAACGATTCGTCCGCGACCGTGCACCTGGGGGACGATCGTCCCTTGTGATCGACCGTCTCAAAGCACTCCGGATGGACACCACGCCGCTGCGTGCGTCCCGCGACTTCCGCCTGCTCTTCCTCGCCGGGTCGGTCTTCTACTTCGGCGCGATGGTCAGCTACGTCGCGATCCCGTTCCAGGTCTACAAGCTCACCGGATCCAACTTCGCGGTCGGCGCGATCGGCCTGGTCGAGCTCGCCCCGATCGTCGTCTTCGGGCTGTACGGCGGCGCGCTGGCCGACCACGTCGACCGGCGCAAGCTGCTGATCGGCACCGGCCTCGGGCAGGCGGTCTTCACCGCGATCCTGGCCGCGAACGCCTTCCGCGACGACCCCGACGTCTGGGTCATCTTCGCCGTCTCCGTCGCCCTCGCGTCCTGCTCCGCGCTGCAGCGGCCCTCGCGCGAGGCGCTGCTCCCGCGCACCGTCGCCCACGAGCAGCTGCCCGCGGCCAACGCGCTGTCCTCCTTCGGTATCCAGATCGGCCTGCTCGCCGGTCCGGCCGTCGGCGGCCTGCTGGCGGCGTACGTCGGCATCGGCTGGTGCTTCGTCATCGACGCCTGCGCGCTGGTGGTCGCGTCCTACCTCTACCTGCTGATGCGCTCCTACCCGCACCGCGAGCAGACGACCCCGCCCAGCCTGGCCGGGATCAAGGAGGGCATGGTCTACGCGTTCCGGCGGCGCGACCTGCTCGGCACCTACTTCGTCGACATCGTCGCGATGATGTTCGCCGCCCCGGTCGTGCTGTTCCCCGCGATCGCCGACCAGGTCTTCGGCCAGCCCCAGCTGCTCGGGATGCTCTACACCTCCGAGGTGGTCGGCGCGATGGCCGCGACCGCGCTGAGCGGGTGGACGGCGCGGGTGCACCACCACGGCCGCGCGATCGTGCTCGCGGCCGCCGGCTTCGGTGCGATGGTCGCCCTCGCCGGCCTGATGCCCAACATCTGGCTCGTCGCCCTGTTCCTCGCCCTGGCCTGCGGCTTCGACATGATCTCCGGCATCTTCCGCTCGACCGTGTGGAGCCAGACGATCCCGGAGTCGATGCGCGGACGCCTCGCCGGCATCGAGATGCTCTCCTACTCCGTCGGCCCGCTGGCCGGCCAGGTGCGCGGCGGCGTCACCGCCGACCTGTGGTCGGTCCGCGGCGCCGTCGTCAGCGGTGGCCTCGCCTGCGTCGCCGGCGTCGGCATCACCGCCGCCTGGCTGCGCGACTTCTGGACGTACGACGCCCGCACCGACGAGCACGCGGTCGCCGAGCGCGCCGTCCGTCAGGCGGCCGGGGAGGACTGACCCGGGTCGATCAGTCGTCCTTCTCGGTCGACGCGTCGCTGTGGCTGCCCACGTCGACGTCCGCCAGGTCGCCCTCGGCGTCCGTGTCGTTCGGGGCGACCGAGGTCGACGAGGGACTCGAGCCGACGGGGTTGCGCAGGAAGGTGACCGAGGGTGCGCTGTGCACGATGGTGTCCTGGGCCCACCGCTCGCTGAACCCGGCGAGGAACGCCAACGAGGCGAAGAAGAGGTTGGCCCGCCACTGGTCCGTCGGGACGTCGATGGGCACCAGCCCGCCGGCGACGAAGACGAAGAGCGCCAGACCGAAGACGGCGCCGATCACGGGGCGGATCGCACCGGCGAGGCCGGTGACGCCGTGGCCCTGCGCGCTGTCGATGTTGAGCGTCGAGCGCCGGGTGATCCGCGCCATCACGCTGACCACGCCACCCACGGCACCGCAGGCGAAGCAGACGCGCGCCTGGTCGGCCAGGTCCTCCACCCCGCGCCCGGCGAGCGGGTGGGTCCACCCGTCGGCGTAGTAGATGAGCAGACCGCAGGCGGCCATCCCGATGGGGATGCCGAGCAGGTAGTCGCGCAGTGACGCCCGCTTGGCGGCCTCGTCGACGAAGCGGTCGAGGCGGGTGAGCTCCGCCCGCGCCGACGCGATGGCGGAGGCGACGCGTTCGTTGCGCTCCCGTCGAGCGGTGTCGTCGAGGGCCTTGCCGTTCGTCGGCTCCGTGGCGTCGAGCACGCTGAGCAGGTAGACGATGATCGAGTAGATCATCTCCAGCAGGACCCGCCGGGACCGGCCGCCGAGGAGCAGCAGGGACTTGCGCTCCATGCGGCGAGCCCGCCAGATGGCGGTCTCGAACTCGGGTTGGACGCACGCGGTCGCGGTGCCGTCGTACCTGACGCACAGCGACCGTCGCTGGACCAGCCGACCGAACCAGCTGTTGGGTCGGAGCACCCCGGCGCCGGCGTGGATCCGCTTGGCGAAGTAGAGCTCCTGGAGCGAGCCGCGGTGCTCCTGGAACTGCCGGTGCGCCCGGGCGTAGCGGTCGGGGACCTCCTGGTAGGCCGTGATCAGCTCGTCGAACCCGGGGTCGTCAGCCGTCGCCACGAGGAGGCCGTGACTGGCCGGGCGGTCGTGCGGCACCTCGGCGGGGCCCCTCGGGCTCGCGAGGTCCGGGCGCGGCTCGCGACCCTTGACGGAGCGACTCGGCCTGCGCCCGATGGTCTCGCGGACCTCGGGCTTGGTGGCCACGTCGGTGGCGGGTGTTCTCGGCTGGGCCATCATGACCCCCTTCGACAGTGAGGATCTTTTCGACGTTCCTCCGACTCCCCGTGTTCGAACATGATCCGTTCGGGCCATGCCCGATGGCCCCGATGGGGAGTTGTGCTGCACGGGGGGACCAGGGGTGCCCTGGGGTCAGGTCCGGCGGAGCCGTCGTGCGAGGTACGGCGCCGTCGCACTGTCCTCGGCCTGCGCGACCTCGACCGGGGTGCCCGTCGCGACCACCCGGCCGCCCGCGTCGCCACCGCCCGGGCCGAGGTCGATGACCCAGTCGGCGGTGGCGATCGCGTCCAGGTCGTGCTCGACCAGGACCACCGTGTTGCCGGCGTCGACGAGCCGGTGCAGCTGGCGCAGCAGGAGGGCGGTGTCCGCCGGGTGCAGGCCCGACGTGGGCTCGTCGAGCAGGTAGAGCGTGTGACCGCGGCGGGCCCGTTGGAGCTCGGTCGCGAGCTTGATGCGCTGGGCCTCGCCGCCGCTGAGCTCGGTCGCCGGCTGCCCCAGGCCCAGGTAGCCGAGCCCGACGTCGCGCAGGGTCTCGAGGCTGCGCGAGGCCGCCGGCACGTCGCCCAGGAACGCCGCGGCGTCGTCGACGGACAGGTCGAGGACCTCGGCGATGTGCTTGTCGCGATAGGTGATCTCGAGGGTCTCGGCGTTGTAGCGGGCGCCGTGGCAGGTCGGGCACGGCGCATACGTGCCGGGCAGGAACAGCAGCTCGACGGCGACGAACCCCTCGCCCTGGCAGGTCTCGCAGCGCCCTTCCGCGACGTTGAACGAGAACCGGCCGACGCCGTACCCGCGCGCCTGCGCCTCGGCGGTCGCGGCGTACAGCTTGCGGACGGAGTCGAAGAGTCCCGTGTACGTCGCGAGGTTCGACCGGGGCGTGCGGCCGATCGGCCGTTGGTCGACGAGCACCAGCCGGTCGAAGGACTCCGCGGCGACCGGGTCCTCGGCGAGCACCTGGCTGACCAGGGTCGACTTGCCGGAGCCGGACACCCCGGTGACGGCCGTCAGCACGCAGAGGGGGATGTCGACCGACAGGTCCTGGAGGTTGTGGCGGGAGACCCCGCGCAGCTCGAGCCAGCCCTGCGGCGCCCGGACCTCGTGCTCCAGACGCTCGGCGCGACCGAAGAGGTGGGCGCTGGTAGCCGACTCCGCCACGTCCTCGAGACCGGCCACGGGGCCGCTGTAGAGCACCCTTCCCCCGGCGTCGCCCGCGCCCGGACCGATGTCGACGACCCAGTCGGCACGCCGTACGACGTCGAGGTCGTGCTCCACGACGAACAGCGAGTTGCCGGACGCCTTGAGGCGGTCGAGCACGTCGAGCAGCGGCTCGGCGTCGGCCGGGTGCAGCCCCGCGGAGGGCTCGTCGAGGACGTAGACGACGCCGAACAGGCCCGAGCGCAGCTGCGTCGCGATCCGCAACCGCTGGGCCTCGCCGGGCGACAACGTCGTCGAGCTCCGCCCGAGGCTGAGGTAGCCCAGGCCGAGGTCGAGGAGCACCTCCACGCGCGCGACCAGGTCGGCGCAGATGCGTACGGCGACCTCGTTGTCCTCGCCGGGGCGCTCGGCGACCGGGCGCAGCAGCGCGACGACCTCGGTGAACGGCAGGTCGTTGACCTCGGCGATCGAGCGACCCGCGAACCGCACCGCGAGCGCCTCCGGCCGTAGCCCGCTGCCGTGGCAGTCGGGGCAGGGCGCGTCCTCGACGAACCGCAGCGCCCGTTCGCGCATCCGCTCGCTCTTGGAGTCGGCCAGAACGTGCATGACGTGCTTGCGGGCGCTCCAGAACTTCCCGTAGTAGCCGTAGTCGATGCGGTCCCGCTCGGGCTTGATCAGGACCGAGGGCTGCTCGTCGGTGAAGAGCAGCCAGTCCCGGTCCTTCTTGCGCAGTCGGCGCCACGGTCGGTCGACGTCGATGCCGAGGCCGGTGACGATGCTGCGCAGGTTGGCGCCCTGCCAGGCACCCGGCCATGCGGCGATCGCGCCGTCGCGGATGCTGAGCGACGGGTCCGGGACCAGCAGCTCCTCGGTGACGTCGTGCACGACGCCGAGGCCGTGGCAGCGCGGACACGCGCCGGCCACGGTGTTGGGCGAGAAGGCCTCGGCGGCCAGGTGCTCCGCCTCGGAGGGGTAGACGCCCGCCCGGGAGTAGAGGATCCGCAGCAGGTTGGACAGCGTCGTGATGGTGCCGACCGACGAGCGGGAGGTCGGCGCTCCGCGGCGCTGCTGAAGCGCTACCGCTGGCGGCAGGCCGGTGATCTCCTGGACGTGCGGAGCCCCGACCTGCTGCAGCAGCCGCCGTGCGTACGGCGCGACTGACTCGAAGTAGCGGCGCTGCGCCTCGGCGTACAACGTGCCGAACGCCAGCGACGACTTCCCCGACCCGGAGACCCCGGTGAACGCGACCATGGCGTCACGGGGGATGTCGACGTCCACGTTGCGGAGGTTGTGCTCGCTCGCGCCGCGGACGCGCACGAAGTGGTCGGTCGCGTCGGTGGTCACGTCTCCTCGTACCCAGCCGGGTGGGAAGGCAACGGGATCAGTCGCCCACGCCGAGCGCCGCAGCGAGGCCCTCGGGGTCGGCGACGGCGAGTGTCGCGCCCGGGTGCCGGATGGCGCCGGTCGTGTCGATGGCCGTCACGGGCTCGGCGAACTCCAGGCAGAGTGCCCGGTCACCGTTGCTGGCCATCGTCACGCCGCGGTCGCTCAGCGACAGGTGCGGGGGACCGGCGGTCTTGACGAAGCCGAAGCCGCCGGTGACCTGCGCGCCGACCACGTTGGCGCGCGGGGTCAGCAGCTTCCACGGCCCGTAGTGGACGTAGAGCCACTGCGGGCCGACCTCGACCGACGTCGTCGCGGGGGTGATGCCGAACGGCCGCGCGGCCGCGGCGTACGCCGGGGTGAAGGCGAAGTCGAACTCTCGGACCACCTCGATCGGTGATGCCGGCTCGTCCGCGGCAGGCGCGACGAGTCGGCGCAGCGCGGCCCGCGCCAGTGGCCGGTAGGCCTGGCCCGGGACGGCGCTCGGACCGTGCACCTGCATGACTGCCCGGCTCCCGCCCGCCGCCGTGGGCAGCACGTAGTGGCGCATCCGCACCCGCGCCGGCCCGAGGACCACCTCCCACGACCAGGCGCGCAGCCCGGCATCGACCTCGACGACCTCGTAGTCGACGGCGACCGGGCCCGGCCCGATCACCCGGCCGGTGCCACCCACCCGCACCTCGGGATCGTCGGTCCTCACGTCCCGGATCTGCGACGCCCACGACGACCACTGCGACGGGTGGGTGAACCGCCGCCAGACGGCGTCCGGATGCGCGGTCCCCGAGGCCTCGACCAACATCTCCCGAGCCTGGCAGACCCCTCCAACCGGTCGGACGACCTGCCGCTCAGCGCGGTCGTGCCCCGAGACGTCATACGAATCGAGGCATGGAGACCTCGATCCGTATGACGTCCGTGCATCTGCAGCAGGCGCTCCGCCGACTCAGCCGATCAGCTGCCGCTCGCCGACCGGCACGACGGCCTCGACCCGGTTGCCGGCCGGCGCCAGGGGGCACGCCCAGGCGGGGTCGTAGGCGCAGGACGGGGCGTAGGCGAAGTTGAGGTCGACGACCAGGTGGTCGGGAGTGCCGCCGAGGTCGGCGCCCTTGACGGTGTCGAGGAGGTAGCGGCCGCCGCCGTAGCTGCCGTCGGGCTCGCCGCTGCTGCCGTCGCGGAGGGGCAGGAAGAGACCGCCGCCGTACGTCGCGAGGCGCCAGAGGTCGAGGGTGCCGAGGCCGGGGAGGGTGAGGGTGCCGAGGCGCTCGAAGGGGACGACGCCGTCGGTGCCGGTCTGCACCTCCCAGGGCGTCGGGTCGGCGGGCTGGATCTCGACCTCGAAGCGCCAGGCGGGGTCGTACGGCGCGATGTCGAGGCCCGTGAACGACGAGCGATCCTCGTCCAGCAGTGGGCTGGCAGGGTGGTGGGCGAAGAGGTCGTCACGACTCCGACGCCAGGCGGCGTGGCCGGCCTCCGGGGTGGCGGCGGCCCGTACCTCGGCGTACAGCGCGAAGACGCGGCGGCGCCAGTCGACGACGTCGAGAGCAGGGACAGCAGCGGCAGCGCTCATCGCTCCTCCAGGTAGGTGAGCTCGGCGCCGCGGTCGACGACGTCCTGGGTGGTGGTGACGTCGATGCGGGGGTCGTGGGCGATGTCGAAGAGCGTCTCGACGCTCACCGGGAGGTCGACCGTCCGCGGATCGCGGTGCAGGCGGGGGCCGTTGAAGGTGACCATGACCGTCTGCCCGTCGCTCTTGGGGACGAGGACGAACACGCCGCCGGGGTCCTCCTCGGGGTCGTCGAGGTTCCAGCGCAGGGTGCCGCCGTCGGTCTCCTCGCACGCCTGCGTGTAGAGCCCGACCGTGGCGTCGCAGTCGGTCAGCTCAGGTACGTCGAGCCTCCCGAGCGTGACCGTGAGGCCGTCGCCCGGATCGTTCTTGGTCGGGTGGTACCTCAGGTCGACGGCGACCGCGTCGTCGTCGAAGGCGTCGAACCAGTCGAAGGGCTCGGTCCCGGCGGTGTCCGGCGTGCCGGCGTGGTCGGCGGCGACGTACGCCAGCGCACCCGGGGTGATCGAGGGGTCGTCGTCGCAGCCGGTCGTCGCGAGCGCCAGCGCGCCCAGCCCGAGGACCGGCGCGACGACCCGCGCGATCATCGCTCGTCCAGCATCCGGGCCAGGAAGCGGCGGGTCCGCTCCTCGCGGGGGTCGGTGAGCACCTCGGCGCCGCCGCGCTCGGCGACGACACCGCCGTCGAGGAAGAGCACCTGGTCGGCGACGTCCTGGGCGAAGCGCACCTCGTGGGTGACGATGACGAGCGTCCAGTTCTCGGCGGCGAGGTCGCGGATGACCGCGAGCACCTCGCCCACCAGCTCGGGGTCGAGGGCCGAGGTCGGCTCGTCCAGCAGCAGCACCTCGGGCCTCAGGGCCAGGGCGCGGGCGATGCCGACGCGCTGCTGCTGGCCGCCGGAGAGCTCCGCGGGGTAGGCGTCCTCGCGGCCGGCCAGACCCACCTGCTCGAGCAGCGTGCGCGCGTCGGCGGTCGCCTCGTCGACCGGTCGGCCCTGCACCTGCACCGGCCCCTCGATGAGGTTGCCGAGCACCGTCTTGTGCGGGAAGAGGTGGTGGGACTGGAAGACCATGCCGCTCCGGGCACGCAGCGCCTTGACCGCTCGACGATCAGGCGGGGTCGCGAAGTCGATCGAGGCGTCGCCGATCCGCACGAGTCCGGCGTCGGGGGTCTCGAGCACGTTCATGGATCGCAGGATCGTGGTCTTGCCCGAGCCGGACGGCCCGAGCAGTGCCGTCACCGTCCCGGACTCGGCGGTGAAGTCGACGCCCTGCAGCACGACGGTGTCGCCGAACGACTTGGTCAGCCCGCTGACCTCGATGAGGTTGCTCATGCGACGTACCTGCTCAGTCGTCGTTCGAGCGGGCCCTGCGCCAGGCTGACGAGGTAGCAGACCACCCAGAAGTACAGGGCGGCCATCACGTAGAGCGGCAGGTACTCCGTGGTCGCGGCCGCCGTCACCTGCGCCTCCCGGAAGAGCTCGGGGACCAGCACCAGCGAGGCCAGTGCGGTGTCCTTGATCAGGGACAGCAGCGTGTTGCCCAGCGGCGGTACGGCGATCCGCGCCGCCTGCGGCAGGATGATCCGCCGCATCGACTGCCCGTAGTCCATGCCGATCACCGTCGCGGCCTCGTACTGGCCGCGTGGCACCGACAGGATCGCCGCGCGCACCACCTCCGCGGCGTACCCACCCACGTTGAGGCTGAGCGCGAGGATCGCCGCGGGGTAGGGATCGAGGTCGATGCCGATCGCGGGCAGGCCGAAGAAGACGATGAAGAGCTGCACGAGCAGCGGGGTGCCGCGGATGACCGAGATGTAGGCGCGGGCGATCCAGTCGAGGACCGTGATCGACGACAGCCGCGCGAGCGCGGCCGCGATCGCGAGCGCCAGGCCGATGACGAAGCTGATGATCGTGAGCGGGATGTTGCCCTTCACCAGTCCGACGAACATCGGCCAGGCGGTGTCCTTCACGACCTCCCACGTCGTCCGCGAGTCCGAGGCCTGCACGTCGACGTCCTCGGAGCCGCCCTTCACCGTGACGTCGGCGCCGAAGTAGTCGTCGGAGATCTTCGCGAGCGTGCCGTCGTCGGTCAGCTTCTTGATCGCGGCGTCGGCCTCCTGCTGCAGCTGGGGGTCGCTCTTGCGGAAGGCGAGCGCCTGCTCGAGGGTCTCGTCGCCGGCGTCGCCCGCGATCTTGACCTGGTCGTTGCCGGACGTCGCGAGGTAGTCGAGGACCGCGATGTTGTCGTTGACGATCGCGTCGACCCGGCCCTGGACGACCAGCTGGACGCCGGGCCCGAAGTCCTGGACGTACTGCACCTTCGCGCCCGCGTCCTTGGCGACCTGCGCCCAGTTGCTGCTGGCGGTCTGCGCCGTCGTACGCCCTTTGAGGTCGTCGAGCGACGTGATGTCGTCGGTGTCCTTCGCGGTGACGATCACGCCGTGCGAGTACGTGTACGGCGTGCTGAAGAGGTAGCGCGCCTTGCGCTCGGGGTTGATCGTCACCTGGTTGGCGATGACGTCGATGCGCTTCGAGTCGAGCGCGGGGAAGAGCGAGTCGAAGGGCGCCTCGACGAACTCGACCTTCCAGCCCGCCTCCTCGCCGATCGCCTTCATCACCTCGATGTCGAAGCCGGTCAGCTCGTTGGTGTCCGGGTCGCGGTAGCTGAAGGGCGGGTAGACGCCCTCGGTCCCGACCTTGACGACCCGCTCCTCGTCCGCGTGCGCGGCGGTGGGTACGCCGAGCGCCACGGCGCACGCCAGCACGAGCAGCGCGAGCAACCGGGGGAGGGGGAGAGGCACCTGCCCTTCCTACCCCACTGCGCCCGAACTGAACGTGTGTGTCCGCCGATGACCGGGCACTGGGGGTGGATGACCCGTCCCCATGTCCTCGCACTCATCCAGGCCGGCGGCGCCGGCGGGCGGATGGACGTCCTGACGCGGGAGCGTGCCAAGCCGTCGCTGCCCTTCGCGGGCGTCTTCCAGCTCGTCGACTTCCCGCTCTCCAACCTCGCCAACAGCGGCATCTCCGACGTGTGGCTCTCGGTGCAGTTCCAGGGCGCGGCGCTGGGCGAGGGCGTGTCCAACGGTCGGCCCTGGGACCTCGACCGCAACCGCGGCGGGCTGCGGCTGCTGATGCCGCAGGAGGGCACCGGCGGGACCGACGAGGAGGGATTCGCGCACGGCAACGCCGACGAGCTGTACCGCTTCCGCGACCAGGTCGTCGCGGAAGCGCCCACCGAGCTCGTGGTGCTCAGCGCCGACCACGTCTACCGCTTCGACGTCATGGAGGCGGTCGAGACGCATCGGCGTACGGGCGCGGAGTGCACCGTCGTCACCACGCAGATCCCGGTCGGGGAGGCGACGGACCACGCGACCGTGGTCGCCGACGACGATGGTCGGGTGACCGGCTTCGCGTACAAGCCCGAGGACCCGGCCACGGGGACCGTGGCGACCGAGATCCTCGTCTACGACCCTGCCGTCCTGGTGCCGCTGCTGGAGGAGCTGCACCGCGAGCTGGGAGCCGATGCGCCCGCGGGCGACAGCGGCCTCGGCGACTACGGCGAGCACCTGGTCCCCCGGTTGGTCGAGCGCGGGCGCACCTTCGTGCACGCGATGCCCGGCTACTGGAAGGACCTCGGCCAGCCGCACAAGTACGTCGCAGCCCACCACGACGTCCTCACCGACGACCTCGGCGTGCTGAACGACCCGGACTGGCCGATCCTCAGCCACCAGCAGCAGCGCGCGGCCGCCCGGGTCCTCGACGGAGGTCAGGTAGTCGACAGCCTGCTCAGCCCCGGCTCCTGCGTGCGCGGCACCGTGACCCGCAGCGTGATCGGCTCCGGGGTCGTCGTCGAGGAGGGTGCCGTCGTCCGCGACAGCGTCGTCTTCCGCGACACCCGGGTCGAGGCCGGCGCGCAGGTCGACTGGGCGATCATCGACCAGGACTGCGTGATCGGCGCCGGCGCGGTCGTCGGGTCGCCGGACACGGATCCCGACGACCCGGACGCGATCGTCCTGGTCGGTCAGCGCTCGACCGTCGGCGCCGACGTCGGCATCGCCGCCGGGTCCGGGTTGGAGCCGGGCACCACGGCCTGAGCGTCAGCTCCTCGGCCACGTTCGGTAGTCCCTGACGAAATGGTCCTGGATCGACCTGAACGAGAGCCGTTCCGTCAGGGACTACGCCGAGCCTGGGGCAACCGACCGGACCTGGGTGCTCCCGGGGAGCCGATCAGGCCTGCGAGCCGAGCCAGTCGTCCCAGCCCGGACCGCGGACGAGCGCGTCGTCGCCGGGGAGCATCGCGCCGGCCATCAGGCTCGCGGGGGCCTCGACCGCCTCGACGGTGACGTCCTGCCCCGAGTGCTCGACGAGCGCGCGGACCTGGTCGACCAGGTTGACCCGCTGCGGGCCCGCGAGGTCGGTGTCGCCCTCGATGACGCCGGTCGCCAGGTCGAGCAGCACCTCGACGATCTCCTGGGTCGCCACCGGCTGGGTCGGCACGTCGATGATCGTGGCGACCCCGTCCTGGGTGTTCCACGCCAGCATCTGCGAGGCGAAGTCGAGGAACTGCGTCGCGCGCAGGACCACCACGCCCGGCGCCGTCTCGCGGTACGCCGTCTCCTGGGCCAGCTTGGCGACGTAGTAGTCGTAGTCGGGGCTGCGGTCCACGCCGACGATCGAGAGCACGACGGTCCGCCGTACGCCGGCCGCGGCCGCGGCGGTGCCGATGTTGCGGGCGACCGTCGGGAAGAAGGTCGCCGCCTGGTCGAGCGGGCACGCGGTCACGTCGACCACGGTGTCGACGCCGGCCAGCGCCTGCTCCAGGCCGCTGTCGGGGGAGAGCAGGTCGAAGCCGGTCTCCCGGGCGACCTCCACGACCTCGTGACCCTGCTTGCGGGCCAGGGCGGTGAGCTGCGAGCCGATGCGGCCGGTGGCCCCGGCGATGGCGATCCTCATGTCGTGCTCCTCATCTGATTAACGCGGATAGTTGATATCCGTGATTAGAGCACAGAACTCGGACACTTGTCATCCATGAATTCGGTAGGATGGCGTCATGAAGCTGTCCGGAGGCGTCGAGTGGGCCGTGCACTGCTGCGTCGTGCTCAGTCGCGCCGAGGGGCCGGTCCCGGCCACCCGCCTCGCCGAGTTCCACGGCATCTCGCGCACCTACCTGGCCAAGCACCTCCAGCAGCTCTCGCGGGCCGGGCTGGTCAGCTCGACGGAGGGGCGGGTCGGCGGCTACGCCCTGACCCGGCCGGCCGACGCCATCACGCTGCTCGACGTCGTGCAGGCGATCGACGGCCGCGAGCCGGCGTTCCGCTGCACCGAGATCCGGCAGAACGGCCCGCTCCCCGCGAGCCCGCAGGCCTGCCGGAAGGCGTGCGGCGTGGCCCGGGCGATGCACGCGGCCGAGCAGGCCTGGCGCGACTCGCTCAAGGCGGTCACCGTCGCCGACCTGGCCGCCGGTGTTGAGCACGACGTCGGCCCGGACACGTTCGTCCGCGTGCGGGAGTGGCTGGGGTCGTAGGCCCCGACCGGCGACCGCGAATCTCGACCGCCGCCTCACGACCGCAGCGCGGCCCACGCCAGGCACGCCAGCGCCGCGGTCGAGGTCGCGGTGCGGACGACGTTCCAGCGCACCCAGGCCGTCTCGAAGTCCGCGCGGGAGCCGCCCGCGGCGAGCGCGTCGTTCAGGGGGATGTTGCCGACGCCGGTCACGACGACGGTCGCGACGGCGAGGGCGGCGCCGGCGATCGCCCAGGTGCG
This sequence comes from Nocardioides sp. Root1257, assembly GCF_001425175.1. Taxonomy (GTDB): domain Bacteria; phylum Actinomycetota; class Actinomycetes; order Propionibacteriales; family Nocardioidaceae; genus Nocardioides. Next base: position 919,314 of record NZ_LMDV01000009.1, read on the forward strand.
CGCCGGGCCGCTCGTGGTGACGACCGCGAGGACGGCGAGGGCGGGGGCGCCGAGGAAGCTGAGCATGAAGACCGGGTTCACGATCGCGACGTTCATGTGGTTGAGCGACGAGGTGAAGGTGCGGTCGTCGGTCTTCGCGAGCCCGGGCATCACGCCGCACGCCCACACGTAGTAGGTGCCGGCCTGGAGGCCGGCGGCGACGGTGGCCGCGAGGAGGACGGGGGAGCGGAGGGTCTCGAGGAGGTCGGTCATGGGATCAGCACACCGCGGATCGGTGAGACGATCCATCGCCGTACGGCGCTCTTCCATACGCGAGCGTCTCGCCGTACGGTGAGGGCATGGACGGCCTCGCTGCGCTGCTCGACGGACCCCGCGCCCGCGGGGCGTTCCTGCTCCGGTGCCTGATGGACGCGCCCTGGTCGGTGCGGCTGCAGGACGAGTCGCCGCTGTCGCTGACCGCCGTCGTGCGCGGCGGACTGTGGGCGCTGCCCGACGGGGGCGAGCCGTTCCGGCTCGAGGCGGGCGACGTCGTGGTCGCCCTCGGCCCGGACCACTGGACGATCGCCGACGAGGTCACGACGCCGCCGCAGGTCGTCATCCATCCCGGCCAGCACTGCACCACGCTCGACGGGCAGTCGCTCGAGGAGGAGATGCACCAGGGCGTACGCAGCTGGGGCAACAGCGCGGTCGGCGAGACCGTGATGCTCACCGGCGCCTACCTCTTCGAGGGCGAGGTGAGCCGGCGGCTGCTGCGGGCGCTGCCCCGGTTCGTCGTGCTCAGCGAGCGCGAGGTCGGCTCACCGCTGGTCACGCTGCTCGCCGACGAGATCGTCAAGGACGAGCCCGGCCAGGACGCCGTCCTGGACCGGCTCCTCGACCTGCTGCTGATCGCGGTGCTGCGGGCCTGGTTCGCGCGGCCCGACGCCGATCCGCCGGCCTGGTACGTCGGCCAGTCGGATCCCGTCGTCGGCCCGGCCCTGCGGCTGATGCAGCACCACCCGTCGCACCCGTGGTCGGTGGCCGAGCTCGCGGCTGCCGGCGGCGTCTCGCGCGCCGCCTTTGCCCGCCGCTTCACCGACGTCGTCGGCGAGCCGCCGATGACCTTCCTGACCGGCTGGCGCCTCGCCCTGGCCGCCGACCTGCTCCGCGACCCGTCCGCCACCCTGGCGAGCGTCGCCCACCAGGTCGGCTACTCCACGCCGTTCGCGCTGAGCACCGCCTTCAAGCGGGCGTACGGCGTCAGCCCCCGCGACCACCGGCTGCTGGTCGCCTGACGCCGTGCGTCAGCGGATGGTGCCGACCCCCGGGATGAGCGGCAGGTCGAGCGCGGTGACCCAGCCGGCGGGCAGGTCGTTGACGGCGGGTACGGCGTTGAGCGCGCGGAGTCCGGTCGCGAGGCAGCCGGCGACGGCGGGCGCGCGGCCGGAGCCGTCGGTGAACCGGAAGGCCGTCTCCTGGCTGATCGACGGCGAGCCCGTGATGTCGACGCGGTAGACGTCGTCGCCCGACCCGGCAGGCCAGTCGGGGGCGGCGTCGAGGCCGATCCGGTTGACGTGCTCGAGGGAGATGACCTCGCGGCCGTCGTGCACGCCGTTGATCGCGAAGCGGATGGCCGCGACCTGGCCCGCCTCGATGACGCCCTTGGCGGTCTTGCGGTCGGTCGGCGTCACCCACTTCTCCCAGGTGGTGGTGATGTCGTCGAGCTCGATGCCGGCGGCGTGCGCGATCATCGGCACGGTCGCGCCCCACGCCATGATCAGCAGCTCGGGGATCTCGAGGAGCGGCGTGAAGTCGGGCGAGCGGCCGATGCCCATCTCGTCCTCGTAGTCGCCCTCGTAGTCGGTGTAGTCGAGGAGCTCGGACGCGCGCACCGAGTCCACCCGGCCGCACAGCCCCATCAGGGTCATCGGGAAGAGGTCGTTGGCGAAGCCCGGGTCGATGCCCGTCGTGAAGCAGGACGCGCCACCCTCCTCGCAGGCCTGGGTGATCGGGTCGATCCAGTTGGACGGCGTCTGCTTCATCCCCGGCCAGACCCACGGCGTCATCGCGGTCGAGCAGACGTCGATGCCGGCGCGCAGGAAGGCGGACATCACCCGGATGTTGTCGTCGGCGTACTGCGCCGTCGGCCCGTAGTGCACCAGGGCGTCGGGCGCGAGCGCGATGAGCTCCTCGACCGAGTCGGTCGCGATCACCCCGGTCGGCGCGATGCCGCAGATGGTGCCGGCGTCGACGCCGACCTTGGCCGGGTTGGAGACCCCGACGCCGACCAGCTCGAAGACCGGGTGGTCCACGATCTCGGCGATCACCATCGACCCGACGACGCCGGTGCCCCAGACGACGACCCGCTTCTTGTCCATGACAGTCCTATCGATCGAAGGCGGCGCGGACCCGGTCCTCGGTGAGGCCGTAGTCCTTGAGCGTGTAGGTGTGCGAGGGCTTCGCCTTGCCCTGCTTGGACTCCTGGTCGATCGCCTCGATCGCCGACTGCACCTCGGGGGTCCAGTCGAGCCCGAACTGGTCGTAGACCCGACGCGTCACCGCGAGCGGGTCCGTGACCAGGTCCTTGAAGGCGATGTCGATGAACTGGGCCTGGTCGTACTTCGGCCGCGCGTCGTGGAACGCGTGGAAGGCCCGCGACCACAGGTCCAGCTGGGTGTGGCCGATGACGCCGCCGACGTACGTCGAGCTGTGGCCGACCGTCGTCTCGGCCGACAGCGAGCACGACGACGCGATGCAGGTGACCGGGTCGCGGTGCGTGTAGATGATCAGCGCATCGGGATAGACGGTCATCAGCGCGTCGAGCGCGGTCATGTGCGAGGGGTTCTTCAGGATCCAGCGCTTGTCGGGGTCGTTGAGCCCGACCAGCTGGAGGTTCTCCTTGTGCCGCGCGTAGGCGTCGGTCCAGTCCTGCTGCTTGAGCCACTCGGTGTAGCGCGGCAGGTTGGCCAGCGACTCGTACGAGTTCGACTTGCCGGTCTGCCGCAGCAGGCGCCAGCACTCCTCGACGGTGGTCGCGTCCATGTAGTGGATCCCCATGAACTCGGGGGATTCGACGTGGTGCGCCGAGAACGCCTGCTGCATCGCGTTGAAGATCGGGTCCGACTCCCAGGTGTCGCGCGGGGGGCGGGGCTGGGGGTACTGCGTCAGCCACATCTCCAGGCCCTGCGACCTCGGGTCCGCGTGCAGGTAGCGGTGCAGCGCCGTGGTGCCGGTGCGCGGCAGGCCCATCAGGAAGATCGGCCGCTCGATCGGCACGTCGCGGTGCTCGGGGTGCGCCGCGAACTGCGCCTGCGTCAGCAGTACGCCGACCAGCGCGCTCTTGACCTCGGACCGCTGGAAGTAGTTGCCCCGCGGCGTCAGGCCGGCCTCCGGTGACGCCAGGTCCTCGGTGAGGACGCGCAGGCCCTCCTCGTGGGCGGTGCCACCGAAGTCGGTCATGCCCGTGGTGCGCTGGGCGGCCGCGACGATGTCGTCGTAGGACCCGACGTCGGGGCGCTCCCGCACCATGATGTTGTCGCTCATGGTTTCGAGGCTCGCTTCGCTCGCACCTCAACCACCGTCAGTCGTGGAACTCGCCGCAGTCGACGGTCAGCATCTGGCCCGTCACGGCGGAGGCCAGGTCGCTGGCGAGGAAGAGGGTCGCGCGGGCGACCTCCTCGGACGAGGCCAGCCGCTTGAGGTCGGTCGGCGCGGCCTTCTCGGCGTACACCTGCTCGTGCGTCTTCTCCTCGACCGCCGCGAGGAAGTCGAAGTAGCCGCGGTTGACGTCCTCGTAGATGTACGACGGCGCGACGCTGTTGACGCGGATGCCGCGCGGGCCGAGCTCGGTGGCCAGCGACGACGCGAGGTGCTCGAGCGCGCCCTTCGAGAGCTTGTAGCCGGCGTACTCGGGCTGCGACGAGAAGACGACGCAGGAGTTCAGCATGATGATCGAGCCGTGGGACTCCGACAGCCCGTCGGCGAAGAGCGCCGAGAGCCGAAGCGGCGCGAAGACGTTGGTCTCGTTGACCTTCGCGAGCTTGACGGGGTCGATCGTGCTGATCGGGTCCATGGGCGGGATCGTGAACGCGTTGTTGATGACGCAGTCGACCCGGCCGAACGCCTCGAGCGTCCTGTCGCGCAGGTTGGCGCGCGACTCCTCGTTGCGCACGTCGGTGACGACGCTGACAACCTTGACGCCGTAGCCCTCGAGCTCGGCCTGCAGCTCGAGGAGCCGCGACTCGGTGCGGCTCGCGATCACCAGGTCGGCGCCCATCTTCGCGGCCTCCACGGCCAGCGACCGGCCGAGGCCGGGGCCGATGCCCGAGATGACGACGACCTTCCCCTTCAGCAGGGGTACGGCGTTGTAGCGGTCCTCGATCGAGGTGTCGTGGGCTTCGGCAAGGCCAAGCTCGGTCATCAGCTGATCATCCTTCGGGCAACGGAGCGCTGTCGCGCGGCGATCCGCGCGGCGTACTCCTCGGGGGTGAGGGGGGTGAAGTGCGGGACTCGGGACGGTACGTCGGCCAGGGGCATCACCTCGGCGACCGGACCGTCCTCCGGGCCGAGGTCGCGCTCGAGGCGCTGCCAGCGCAGCATCAGCGCGCCGGTGCGGTGACCCGTGGTCTCGAGCCAGTTGGCGATCGGCGTGCCGCCGGGCGGCGTCTCCGAGATCACGAAGCGCATGAGTCCGTCGGGGTCGACCTGCGCCTGGGCCTTGGTGAGCGAGGTCTGGTGGGTCTCGTAGTCGGTCGAGGCGTACCAGTCCGAGCCGATCTGGATCGCCTGGTAGGAACAGTCCGTGCACGCGGGCACGGTGATGACCAGCGCCTGGTCCTCGGCGAGGTCGTAGTGCCCGATCGACGAGCGCTGCGACGAGAGGCCGCCCGGCGTCGACTGCGGAGGGGTCGGCACGTTGGCCGGCTCCTTGTACTGGAAGAAGTGTGGGAAGGCGATCCAGGTCTGGATCGACCCGACCAGGCTCTTGGCCGCGACCTCGTAGCGCTGCGCGATCCGCTCGCGCCGCAACGGCTTGGCGGGCTGGCCGAGCGTGTCGACGCGCTCGATCGTGATCGTGCCGCGCTCCTCGGTGTCCCAGTCGTTGAAGACCTCGCGCACGATCATCGTCTTCGCGCCCGGCTCCGCGACGTAGCGGAACTCGAAGTTCCCGTCGGTGTCCTTCTCCAGCTCGCGGTCGTCGAAGGCGAGCATCGAGCCGGCCGCGGAGTCGGCGGAGTAGGAGCCCGACATGACCTGGAACGAGAGGTCGGCCGACGTCCCGCGCCGCCCGCGTACGACGTACTCGACGCCCTCCTTGAGGTAGGCGTTGAAGTAGATGGCGTCCGGGTTGTCCAGGCCCTGCCGCGAGAACTGGTGGGTCGGGTTGATCATCAACGGTCTGTCCAGGTCGTGGTCGAAGGCCATCTGCATGGCCATCCGGATCCGCCCGGCCAGGTAGTCGTAGCCCTCGAGCCGGTCCTGCTCGGTCCTGATGAACGGCGCGTTGGCGACCAGCTCCTCGGCCTCCGCGATCGCGTCCTGGAGGACCTTGGTCAGGCCGTAGCTCTCACTCACGGATTGACCTTGTGGATGATGTTCTCGGCGAACTGCTCGAGGTGCTTGATCTTCTTGTCGAGCGGCTCGGTGTCGGGGCCCTTGATGTAGGGGACCCGGAAGCCCACGATGCAGTCGGTGACGCCCTTGTCCTCCAGGCGCTTCACGCCGTCGGGGGTGTAGGCGTCGTACGAGATCACGTGCACCTCGAAGTCGTCGCGGGTGTCGCCCTCCTCCTCGCGGATCTCGGCGAGCCGCACCAGCATTCGGTCCAGCTCCTCGCCGTCGCCGCCGGCGTGCATCCAGCCGTCGCCCTTCACCACCGCGCGACGCAGGGCGGCGTCGGCGTGGCCGCCCACCAGGAGCGGGATCTTCTCGGTCGCGCCGGGGCACTGCTTGAGCGCGTCGACCTCGTAGAACTCGCCGTGGTACTCGAAGAACTCACCGGTCGTGAGGCCGCGCAGGATGTCCATGCACTCGTCCATCCGCTTGCCGCGCCTGGCCCAGTCGACGCCCATCGCGTCGAAGTCCTCGGGCCACGGCGAGATGCCGACGCCGAGGCCGAGCCGGTTGTCCGACAGGAACGCCAGCGACGAGGCCTGCTTGGCGACCAGCACCGGCGGCCGGATCGGGAGCTTGAGCACGAACGGCGTCAGGCGCAGCGTGGTCGTCACCGCGAAGAGGTGCGCGCACAGCACCATCGTCTCGATGAACTCCTTGCCGTCGAGGAACTCGCGGTCCCCCGTGTCGGTGTAGGGGTACTTCGAGTCGGAGTCCTTCGGGTAGATGACGCTGTCGGCCACCGTCATGCTGGTGTAGCCGGCCGCCTCGGCCGCCTGCGCCAGAGGGGCGTAGTACGTCGCCTGCGTCATCGCCTCGGCGTAGCTGAATCGCATGGGCCACACACTAGAACGTGTTCCAGTTTTGTGCCAGAGTTCCAGCGTGGACCTCCAGGAGATCAGCGACCGCATCGAGATCGAGAACGTCGTCATCCGCTACACCCGCGGCATCGACACCGGCGAGTGGGACAGGCTCGACACCGTCTTCACGCCCGACGCCCAGATCAACTACGTCGAGTCCGGCGGGATCGAGGCGTCGTACGCCGAGGTGAAGACGTGGCTGGCCGAGGTGCTGCCGGCGTTCTTCCCCCAGCGCATGCACTCGCTGCACCAGCTCGACATCGCGATCGACGGCGACGAGGCCACCTGCTCGGCGTACTTCCACAACCCGATGCCGATGGACGATGGTCAGGGCGGCGAGAAGGTCGTCGAGTTCGGCGGGATCTACCACCACGTTCTCGTGCGGACGCCGGACGGCTGGCGCAGCCGCAAGCTGCACGAGGAGATCGTGTGGAAGCGCGGGATGTAGGGGGCCGGTAGATGGGACTGCCCGAGGAGAAGCCCGAGGGCCTGGACTCGCCAGTGACCGCCAAGGTCATCAAGTACATGGCGAAGGCGCAGGTCCGGGTCTTCCGGCTCACCAACGGCCGGATCGGGTCGAAGTGGCGGGTCGGGGCCGGGTGGAAGAAGCCCGTCCCGACGCTCCTGCTCGACCACGTCGGCCGCAAGTCGGGCGCGAGGTTCACGACCCCGCTGCTCTACCTCGAGGACGGCGCCGACCTCGTCGTGGTGGCCTCACAGGGTGGCCTGCCGAAGAACCCGCAGTGGTACCCCAACCTGCTCGCCTGCCCGGACACGTCGGTCCGGGTCCGCAAGGAGGGCGTCCGCCGGGTCCGCGCGCGCACCGCCGACGCCGACGAGCGCGCCGCGCTGTGGCCGCGGCTGGTCGAGCTCTACGCCGACTTCGAGAAGTACGCGAAGTGGACCGACCGGGAGATCCCGGTCGTCATACTCACCCCGAGATGACCGCACCGAAGATCAAGTCGCGTCCCACGGGACTCAACCACCCGCTCTACAAGCGCGCCATGGGCCGCATCGCCAAGGCGCACGTGTGGATCTACCGCCGCAGCAACGGCCGCCTGCTCCACCAGTGGCGCAACGGCTCGGCGCTCTTCCACCCGGTGCCGGTGCTGCTGCTCGATCACGTCGGCCGGAGGTCGGGGACCCCGTTCACGACGCCGCTGCTCTACCTCGACGACGCGCCGGACGTCGTGATCGTGGCCTCGCAGGGTGGCATGCACCACGACCCGCAGTGGTACCTCAACCTGTTGGCGCACCCGGAGACGACGGTGCAGATCAGGGCGGAGCTGCGCCCGGTCCGGGCCCGGGTCGCCACCACCGACGAGGCGGCTGCCCTCTGGCCGCGCCTCGATGCCCTCTACGCCGACTTCGTCAACTACCGTCGGTGGACGGATCGGGAGATCCCGATCGTCGTGCTCGAGCCCCGCTGAGAGAATGGCGGCGTACGAGCCCAGCAGCGGAAGAGGAAGACGTGGCCGAGAAGGAGCCGGACCGGCTTGGCGAGGAGCACCCGATCGTCGCGGGCCTGGTGGCCCTGGTGGGCGTGGGGCTGGTCGTCGGCCTGGTGATCGGGCTGGTCGTGCTGGCGGGGACCAAGGTCCTCGGACTCGGCGGCGACGACTCGAGCTCGACCGCCGACGGCCAGGCGAGCCTGTACCTGCCGACGCCGTCGAAGACGGAGTCGGCCTCCGACCCGGAGATCACGCTGGCGCCCGGCGAGTCCGAGAGCCCCTCCGGCAAGCCGTCGAAGACCGCGAGCAAGTCACCGAAGGCCGAGATCAGCCTCTCCGCGACGACCACCGAGGTCGGCCCGATGGAGCAGTTCCAGCTGACCGGCGTCTACCCCGAGGGTGAGGGCGCGATCCTCACGGTCCAGCGCTTCCAGGACGGCTCCTGGGTCGACTTCCCGGCGACCGGCTCGGTCAGCGGCGAGACCTTCCAGATCGCCGTGCAGACCAGCAAGGTCGGCGAGAACCGGTTCCGCGTCGTCGACAGCGACACCGACCTCAAGTCCGACGAGGTCCGGGTCACCGTCACCGGCTGATCCACGTCCGGTCCGCCGGCGCAGGCGGTCGGCCATGGCCGGCTGTCCGGCGAGGATGCCGGCCAGCACCAGCAGCAGGCCGAGGGCCTGGCTGCCGCCGAACGACTCGCCCGCCAGTGCGACGCCGATGATCGTGCCCGAGACGGGGTTGAGCAGGCCGACCAGCGCGACCGCGCCGGCAGGCAGCCGGCGCAGGCCGCGGAACCACACGACGTACGCCACGACCGTGCCGGCGAGCCCGAGGTAGAGGAAGCCGCCGATCGCGCTCGGGTCGAGCGGGGGCGGCGCCCCCTCGACGAGCAGGGCGACCGGCAGCAGCACCAGTCCGCCGGCGACCAGCTGCCAGGCGGTGAACGTCAGCATGTCGACCGGCGGCTTCCAGCGCTTGACGAGCACGAAGCCCACCGACGACATCGCGACGGCGCCGAAGGACGCCGCGACGCCGAGCGGATCGACGGCGAAGTCGGCGCGCAGCACGAGCAGGGCGACGCCGGCCGCGCCGACGCCGGCACCGACCAGGGCCGCGGCGCGCGGACGCTCGCCGATCAGCGCCCACGCGACCAGCATCACGACGATGGGCGCGGTCGCGGTGAGCGTGGCCGCCGTACCGCCGGGGAGTCGGTACGCCGCGATGAAGATGAGCACGAAGAAGGCGCCGATGTTGAGGGTGCCGAGCACGAGTGCTCGCCACCACCAGATGCCCTGCGGCAGTCGCGGGCGGAAGGCGAGCAACACGAGGCCGAAGGGCAGCGCGCGGACCAGCGCGCCGAAGAGCGGGCGCTCCGGCGGGAGGAACGTCTCGGTCACGTAGTAGCCCGACCCCCACGCGATGGGGGCGAGGGCCGCCAGGGCGAGCGTGCTGCCCCATCGGGCGGACGAGGTAGTTTCCATGGAAGACATAATAGTTTCCAGGTGAGATATATTCCAGGTCATGGCCACCACCTCCGGACGCACCGTGATCGTCGGTCACGACGGCTCGCCCACCGCCGGCCTCGCGCTGGCCTGGGCGCTCGACTACGCGGCCCGCTGCGGAGCCCGGGTCCGCGTGATCCGCAGCTGGTCGCTGTCGACGGCGCCGCGCCCGGCGTCGATGACGCGGGGCTACGTGCCACCGCTCGAGGACTTCGAGGAGGCCGTGCTCCAGGCCCTGCGCGCGGACGTCGACGCGACCGTCGCCGAGCAGGCGGCTGACGTCGAGGTCGCGTGCGAGGCGGTGCGGGCCGCGGCGGCGAACGCGCTGATCGAGGCGTCGCGCGAGGCGGACCTGGTGGTCGTGGGTGCCCGTGGGCTCGGCGGCTTCAAGGGTCTGGCGCTCGGGTCGGTCAGCGAGCAGTGCGTGCGCCATGCCGGCTGCCCGGTCGTGGTCGTCCGCGACGAGCACTCCGCCGACATCGACCGGCTGCGCGAGTCCGACGACCTGATCGGGGAGTAGGTCGGTGGCGGCCGAGGAGCCGGAGCCTGACCACGTCGCCCGCATCATGGCGAAGTGGCACGAGGCGATGCCCGGCCTCGACGTCTCCCCGCAGGGCGTGATCGGTCGGCTGCACCGGCTGGCGGCCCGGCTGACCGAGGAGCTGGTCGCCGTCTACGCCGAGTTCGGGCTCGGCGAGGGGGAGTTCGACATCCTGGCCACGCTGCGGCGCGAGCCGCCGCCGTACGCGCTGACGCCACGCGACCTGGCGGACTGGACCATGGTCTCCTCCGGTGCGGTCACCAAGCGCGTCGACCGCTGTGTCGAGCAGGGCTGGGTGACGCGTCGGGTCAGCGATGCGGACGGTCGCGGCCGGGTGGTCGCGCTGACCCCCGCCGGCCTCGACCTCATCGACCGGGCGTTCGTCGCCCACATGGCCAACGAGCAGCGGCTCGTCGCGCTGCTGCCCGAGACGGAACGGGCCCGGCTCGCCAGGACCCTCGAGTCCTGGGGCCGGGCCCTCGACGCCTGATCCTCAGTCGGGGATCCAGTCGAACGTGTCCGGGTTGGGGCCGGTACGGCCGTCCTCGCCCCGGTCGAGGGCGCTGATCGCGGCGACCTGGTCCTCGGTCAGCGAGAAGTCGAAGATGTCGAAGTTCTCGCGCATCCGCTCCTCGCGCACCGACTTCGGGAAGACGATGTCGCCGCGGTCGATGTGCCAGCGCAGGGTGACCTGCGAGGGCGTCTTGCCGTGGGCGGCCGCGATCTCCCCGATGACCGCGTCGTCGAGCACCTTGCCCTGGGCGATCGGCGACCAGGCCTCGACCTCGACGCCGTGCCGGATCGAGGCCGCGCGGGCGTCCTCGTTGGTGAAGTAGGGGTGCACCTCGATCTGGTTCACCGCGGGGACGACGCCGGTCTCCTCGATGATCCGGTCCAGGTGGGCCGGCTGGAAGTTGGAGACGCCGATCGACGTCGCGCGGCCGTCGGCCACGAACTCGGCGAGGGTGCGCCACGTGGAGACGAAGTCGCCGTCGTAGCGCGTGGGCAGCGGCCAGTGGATGAGGAAGAGGTCGATCCGGTCCAGGCCCAGGCGACCCAGCGTCTCGTCGAACGCGCGGCGCGCGGCGTCCGGCTCGTGGAAGGTGTTGTTGAGCTTGCTGGTGACGTAGAGCTCGTCTCGCGCGATGCCGGAGGCCTTGATGGCCTCGCCGACGCCGGCCTCGTTGCCGTACATCTGCGCGGTGTCGATGTGGCGGTAGCCGACCTCGAGTGCGGTGCCGGTGACCGCGGCGGTGTCCGCGGGCGGCACCTGGAAGACGCCGAAGCCGAGCTGGGGGATGGTGGTCTCGTTGTTCAGGACGACGTTGGAAACGGTCATGCCAGTTCCATCTCCTGTCGGGGGGTCGAACATTCCCGTGCGTGAGGATGGACTCATGGAACCTGTTCTGGAGTTCACCGACTACGACACCCGTCTGGGCGCGTACGCCGTCGTCGTGCGCGACGGTCACGTCCTCCTCGCGCTGTGGGACGAGCCGGAGGTCCCGATCCTGATGTGGTCGCTGCCGGGCGGTGGCGTCGAGCTGGACGAGACGCCGGCCGAGGGGGCGATCCGGGAGGTGCGGGAGGAGACGGGGTACGACGTCGAGCTGACCGGGCTGCTGGGGGTGGAGACCTTCGTGATGGCGCCCGAGAAGCGGTTCGAGCGCGTGGGCGATCGTCCGCAGAAGAACGTCCAGGTCGTCTACGAGGCGACCGTGACCGGGGGTGAGCTGACCCACGAGCTCGGCGGGTCGACCAGCGAGGCGCGGTGGATCCCGCTGGCGGAGGTGCCCGCGCTCGACCGGATCGGGCTGATCCGGAAATTCATCGGCTGACCCGGGAATGGTCGACGCCGTACCTCCGTTGAGACGAGTAAGCAAAGTTGAGTTGATCGGACTCAACTTATTTGTCAGACTGACGTCGGCCCCGCAGGATGGGGGCTGAAGCAGCACCCGATACCCGGAGGTACACAAACATGGCACGTGCGGTCGGCATCGACCTCGGCACGACGAACAGCGTCGTCGCCGTCCTCGAGGGTGGCGAACCCACCGTCATCGCAAACGCCGAAGGTGCCCGGACGACCCCGTCCGTCGTCGCCTTCGCCAAGTCCGGAGAGGTCCTGGTCGGTGAGGTCGCCAAGCGGCAGGCCGTGACCAACGTCGACCGGACGATCCGCTCGGTGAAGCGCCACATGGGCACCGACTGGAAGACCGACATCGACGGCAAGGACTTCACGCCGCAGCAGATCAGCGCGTTCGTCCTCCAGAAGCTCAAGCGCGACGCGGAGGCCTACCTCGGCGAGACCGTCACCGACGCGGTGATCACGGTCCCGGCGTACTTCTCCGACGCGCAGCGCCAGGCCACCAAGGAGGCCGGCGAGATCGCGGGCCTCAACGTGAGCCGGATCGTCAACGAGCCGACCGCGGCAGCGCTGGCCTACGGCCTCGACAAGGGCGACGACCAGACGATCCTCGTCTTCGACCTCGGTGGCGGCACGTTCGACGTGTCCCTCCTCGAGATCGGCGAGGGTGTCGTCGAGGTGAAGGCGACCTCGGGCGACAACCACCTCGGTGGTGACGACTGGGACGCCCGCGTCGTCGACTGGATGGTCAAGAAGTTCAAGGACAACAACGGCGTCGACCTCGGCGCCGACAAGATCGCCAAGCAGCGTCTCCAGGAGGCGGCCGAGAAGGCGAAGATCGAGCTGTCGTCGTCCTCCGAGACCACGATCCACCTGCCGTACATCACGCACGGCGAGTCCGGCCCGCTCCACTTCGAGGAGAAGCTGACCCGCAGCGAGTTCCAGAAGCTGACCGCCGACCTGCTCGACCGCACGAAGGCGCCGTTCCAGAGCGTCCTCAAGGACGGTGGCGTCGACGTCAGCAAGATCGACCACGTCGTGCTCGTCGGCGGCTCCACCCGAATGCCGGCCGTGACCGACGTCGTCAAGGAGCTGCTCGGCGGCAAGGAGCCCAACAAGGGCGTCAACCCGGACGAGGTCGTCGCCGTCGGCGCCGCCCTCCAGGCCGGCGTCCTCAAGGGCGAGGTCAAGGACGTGCTGCTCCTCGACGTCACCCCGCTGTCCCTCGGCATCGAGACCAAGGGCGGCGTGATGACCACGCTGATCGAGCGCAACACCACCATCCCGACCAAGCGGTCCGAGATCTTCACGACCGCCGACGACAACCAGCCGTCGGTCGAGATCAAGGTCGCCCAGGGCGAGCGCCAGATGTGGTCGCAGAACCAGCCGCTCGGCAACTTCGAGCTGACCGGCCTGCCGCCGGCGCCGCGAGGCATCCCGAAGGTCGAGGTCACCTTCGATATCGACGCCAACGGCATCGTGCACGTGACCGCGAAGGACCAGGGCTCCGGCAAGGAGCAGTCGATGACGATCTCCGGCGGCTCCGCGCTGTCGAAGGACGACATCGACCGGATGGTCAAGGAGGCGGAGCAGTACGCCGAGGAGGACGCCAACCGGCGCGCCGCGGTCGAGACCCGCAACCAGGCCGACCAGCTCGTCTACACGACCGAGAAGTTCCTCGCCGACAACGCCGAGAAGCTGCCCGAGGACGTGAAGACCGAGGTCCAGGCCGACGTCGACGCGCTCAAGGCGATCCTCGAGGACGCCGAGGCCAGTGCCGAGACGATCCAGGCCGGTGTCACCAAGCTCGGTGAGTCCAGCCAGAAGATGGGCGCCGCGATGTACGCCGCCGCGGAGGCCGAGCAGGCCGCCGCCGGTGGCTCGGACGGCTCGACGGGCGAGGCCGACGACGACGTCGTCGACGCCGAGATCGTCGACGAGGACCCCGCTGAGGGCGAGGCCAAGTGACCGAGCCGTCCCAGGACGAGCAGGTCATCCCCGAGTCGGAGGAGCAGGAGACCCCTGCTCCTCCGGCCGAGGGCCCCGCGGAGCCGGGGGAGGTCGAGGAGGACGAGCTGACCGTCGCGCAGCGCACGGTCGGTGAGCTCACCAACGACCTCCAGCGGCTGCAGGCCGAGTTCGTCAACTACAAGCGCAGGGTCGAGCGGGACCGCGACCTGATCCGGGAGAACGCGACGTACGCCGCGCTCGCCCCGATCACCGAGGTCCTCGACACGATCGACCGGGCTCGCGAGCACGGCGATCTCGACGCGGGCTTCCAGACGGTCGCCGACCAGCTGGAGCGCGTGGTCGCCGGCCTCGGGCTCACCAAGTTCGGTGCGCCCGGCGAGGCCTTCGACCCGACGATCCACGAGGCCCTCTCCCACATCGGAGAGGACCCCGACGTCGAGGTGACGACCTGCAAGGTCGTGGCCAAGGCGGGCTACCGGATCGGCAGCCGGGTCGTCCGGGCCGCCCAGGTCCTGGTCGTCGACCCGCCGAGCGGTCCGACGGCCTGATCACGACAACGACGAGGAGGGAGGTGTGCGATGAGCACGAATGACGGTTTCCGGGCCGACTGGGCGCAGAAGGACTTCTACGCCACGCTCGGCGTCAGCAAGACCGCGACGGCCGACGAGATCAAGAAGGCCTACCGCAAGCTCGCGCGCGCCAACCACCCCGACTCCAACCCCGGCGACACCGCCAAGCACGACACGTTCAAGGCGGTCGCCGAGGCCTACGACGTCGTCGGGGACGCCGACAAGCGCGCCAAGTACGACGAGATGCGCAGCGCGTACGCCGGTGGGTTCGGCGGGGGCTTCAGCGGCGGCGGGTTCCCCGGCGGCGGTGGTGGCGGCTTCGACCTCAACGACCTGCTCCGTGAGCGGAGCGGCGGTGGCGGCGGCGGGTTCGGCGACATGTTCGGCGACCTCTTCGGCGGCAGCGGCCGAGGTCGGCGCGCGCCCCGGGCCCAGAAGGGTCCGGACGTCGACACGACCGCGACGATCAGCTTCACCGACGCCATCGACGGCGTCACGGTGTCGCTGCGGCTGACCTCCGACTCCGCGTGCCCCGACTGCAAGGGCACCGGCGGCAAGCCGGGCACCAAGCCGCACGTCTGCCCGCAGTGCGAGGGCGCCGGCTTCGTGCTGGGCAACGCGGGCGGCGGCTTCTCGATCAACGAGACCTGCCCGATGTGCGGCGGGCGCCAGCTCGTCTACGACGAGTCCTGCCCGACCTGCCACGGCAGCGGCCGCGGCACCTCGGCGCGCACCATCCAGGCCCGCATCCCCGCCGGCGTCAAGGACGGCCAGCGGATCCGGCTGCGCGGCAAGGGAGCCCCCGGCGACCACGGTGGCCCGGCCGGCGACCTCTACGTCACCGTGAAGGTCTCCGGGCACCGGCTCTTCGGCCGCAAGGACGACAACCTGCTGCTCGACGTGCCCGTCTCCTTCGACGAGCTCGCGCTGGGCGCCGACATCAAGATCCCCACCCTCGGCGGTGCCCCGGTCACCCTCAAGGTGCCGGCCGGCACGCCCAACGGGCGGACCTTCCGGGTCCGGGGCCGGGGTGCGACGAAGTCCGACGGCACCAAGGGCGACCTGCTCGCGACCGTCGAGGTGCAGGTGCCCGCGGTGCTCGACGCGGCCGCGCGCGAGGCGGTCGAGGCCTACCGGGCCGCGACCGCCGGCAAGCCGCTGCGCTCGAAGCTCTTCGAGGAGGCCTGACCTCGTGGCCGGGCGTCGACCGTTGGAGCCGCCGGGCCCCGACAGCGCCGTCTACGTCATCTCCATCGCCGCGGAGCTGAGCGGTCTGCACCCGCAGACGCTGCGCACCTACGAGCGGATGGGGCTGATCACGCCCGGCCGCACCGGTGGCGGCGGCCGTCGCTACACCCACCGCGACGTCGAGCTGCTGCGCGAGATCAGCGACCTGACGGCCGCCGGGATCGGCATCGAGGGCGTACGCCGGATCCTCGACCTCGAGCACCGGATCGCGGCCCTCGTGCAGCGCAACGACGAGCTCCAGGCCGAGCTCGCCGCGACCCGCGAGGCGCTGCGCCAGGCGGCGATCGCGCGTCGCGGCGACACTCCTCCCAACAAGCTGCCAGCCGTGCGTCAACCCGAGCCCGGCCAGTCCGTCGTCGTCTGGCGACGGGGTCGCTGACCCCCACTACTCACACAGATCACCCGCAGGGAGAAGCCATGAGCACCTTCGGAGCCGAGAAGTTCACGACTCGCAGTCGCGAGGCGATCGAGGCCGGACAGCTGGCCGCGACCACCGCCGGCAACACGCACGTCGAGCCGATCCACCTGCTGGTGGCGCTGCTGCGCCAGGAGGACGGCACCCCCCGCAGCCTGGTCACCAAGGCCGGCGTGGACGCGAAGGCGCTGACCGCGAAGGCCGAGGCGGCCCTCGGTGCGCTCCCGACCGCGAGCGGCGCGACCGTGCAGCAGCCGTCGGGCTCGGCGGCGCTGACCCGCGTGCTGGCCGCCGCGCTCGACCTCGCCAACGGCATGAAGGACGACTTCGTCGCCACCGAGCACCTGCTCATCGCGATCGCAGGCGTCGAGAGCAGCGCCCAGAAGGTGCTGCTCGACGCCGGCCTCGCCGAAGCCGGGCTGCGCGAGGGGCTGACCGCCGTCCGCGGCAACCGCCGGGTGACGAGCCAGGACGCGGAGTCGACGTACGAGGCGCTGGAGAAGTACTCCGTCGACCTCACCGAGGCGGCCGAGGACGGCCGGCTCGACCCGGTCATCGGCCGCGACTCCGAGATCCGTCGGGTCATCCAGGTCCTCTCGCGGCGTACGAAGAACAACCCGGTCCTGATCGGTGAGCCCGGCGTCGGCAAGACCGCCGTCGTCGAGGGTCTGGCGCAGCGCGTCGTCGAGGGCGACGTACCTGATTCGCTGAAGGGCCGTCGGGTGCTCAGCCTCGACCTGGCCGCGATGGTCGCGGGCGCGAAGTTCCGCGGCGAGTTCGAGGAGCGGCTCAAGGCCGTGCTCGAGGAGATCAAGGACGCCGGCGGGCAGATCATCACGTTCATCGACGAGCTGCACACGGTCGTGGGCGCGGGCGCCGGCGGCGACTCCGCGATGGACGCCGGCAACATGCTCAAGCCGATGCTGGCCCGCGGCGAGCTGCACATGATCGGCGCGACCACGCTCGACGAGTACCGCGAGCGGATCGAGAAGGACCCCGCACTGGAGCGGCGCTTCCAGCAGGTCTTCGTCGGCGAGCCGTCGGTCGAGGACAGCATCCAGATCCTGCGCGGCATCCAGGAGAAGTACGAGGCGCACCACGGCGTTCGCATCACCGACGCCGCGCTGGTGGCCGCCGCCACCCTCTCCGACCGCTACATCACCGGCCGCAACCTGCCCGACAAGGCGATCGACCTGATCGACGAGGCCGCGTCGCGGCTGCGGATGGAGATCGAGTCCTCGCCGGAGGAGATCGACCAGCTCCGCCGCCAGGTCGACCGGCTCAAGATGGAGCAGTTCGCGCTCGAGAAGGAGAGCGACGACGCGTCCAAGGACCGGCTCGACAAGCTGCGCGCCGACCTCGCCGACAAGGAGGAGTCGCTGCGCGCGCTCGAGTCCCGCTGGGACCAGGAGAAGTCCTCGCTCGAGGGTGAGGGCGAGCTGCGCCGGCGGCTGGACGCCGTCAAGGTGCAGGCCGATCGGATGATGCGCGAGGGCAAGCTCGACGAGGCCAGCGAGCTGCTCTACGGCAAGATCCCCGAGCTCGAGAAGGCGCTGGCCGCCGCCGCGGAGACCGACCACACCACCATCGACCCGCTGGTCGGCGACCAGGTCGGTGCCGAGCAGGTGGCCGAGGTCGTCGAGGCGTGGACGGGCATCCCCGTCGGCCGGATGCTCGAGGGCGAGACGGCCAAGCTCCTCAAGATGGAGGAGGTCATCGGCGAGCGCCTGATCGGGCAGCGCGGTGCCGTCGTGGCCGTCAGCGACGCCGTACGCCGTTCGCGCGCCGGGCTCTCGGACCCCAACCGGCCGACCGGGTCGTTCCTCTTCCTCGGTCCGACCGGCACCGGCAAGACCGAGCTGGCGAAGTCGCTCGCCGACTTCCTCTTCGACGACGAGCGCGCGATCGTGCGCATCGACATGAGCGAGTACTCCGAGAAGCACTCGGTGGCCCGGCTCGTCGGCGCCCCTCCGGGCTACGTCGGGTACGACGAGGGTGGCCAGCTCACCGAGGCGGTCCGGCGCCGTCCGTACTCGGTCGTGCTGCTCGACGAGGTCGAGAAGGCCCACCCCGAGGTCTTCGACATCCTGCTGCAGGTGCTCGACGACGGCCGGCTCACCGACGGCCAGGGCCGCACGGTCGACTTCCGCAACACGCTGATGATCCTGACCAGCAACCTGGGCTCGAACTTCCTGGTCGGCCCGGCGCTGGACGCCGATCGCAAGCGCGAGTCCGTGATGGCGACGGTGCGGGGGTCCTTCAAGCCGGAGTTCCTCAACCGGCTGGACGAGATCGTCATCTTCGACGCGCTCACCATCGACGAGCTCGCCCACATCGTCGACCTCCAGCTCGCGATGCTCGAGAAGCGGCTGGCCGTCCGTCGGATCACCATCGACGTCACCGACGAGGCCAAGCGCTGGCTCGCGGACACCGGCTACGACCCGGCGTACGGCGCCCGCCCGCTGCGCCGCCTGATCCAGAACGCGATCGGCGACCCGCTGGCGAAGCTGCTGATCGGGGGCCAGGTCGCGGACGGCGGCAGCGTCACCGTGGACCGGTCGCCCGACGGCGACGGCCTCGTGCTGACGTCGGCGTGATGAAATGACGCTGTGAGCGAGCCGACCCCGGAGCGACCCCGCCAGGTGACCATGGCGGGGTGGCTGATCATGGTCGGCTCCGCCTTCGCGGTCCTGCTCGTCGTGGACCGGCTGTCGGGGCTGCACTCGCTGGAGACCCAGGACGCGATCAACGACTTCGTCTCGACGCCTCCGGGCTCCGACCTGGGGGTGAGCGCCGACGCCGCCGTCACCGCGATCCGCACCCTCGGGATGGTGACGGCGGGCTGCGCCACGGCCGCAGGCATCCTGGGCTTCCAGGTGCTGCGCCGCAGCCGCAGCGCCCGCGCGGCCGTCACGGTGCTGGCGGTGCCGCTGTTCCTGGCCGGGATGGTCACCGGCGGCTTCATCACCTCGGTCGTGGCCGCCTCGGCCGCGATCCTCTGGCTCCAGCCGGCCCGGTCGTGGTTCGACGGCACGCCGCCGCCCGAGCGTCGTACGGCGCGGGCCACAGCGCCCGTCGTGGCACCGGTCGCCCCTCCAGCCAGCCCCTTCGCGCCGCCGGCCGCCCCGGTGGCCCCGGCGGCTCCGGTCGCGCCGGCCCCCGCCGCCGCACGGCCGCCGGCGGTGCTCTGGGCCTGCGTGCTCACCTGGGTGTGCACCGTCGTGGTGACGGTGGCGCTGGTGGCCAGCGCGATCGCCCTGGCGGTCTCGCCGGACCTGATGCTCGACGAGCTGCACCGGGAGAACCCCGAGCTGGCGCAGCAGGGGATCTCCGACGACCTGCTGATGGGGCTGACCTACGTGATGGTGGCCGGCCTCGTGGTCTGGTGCCTCTCGGCGGCGGGCCTGGCGGTGCTGGTCTTCCGCAGGGTCGACTGGGCCCGGATCGTCCTGGTGGTCTCTGCGTCCACCACCGCCGCGCTCTGCCTGATCGGTGCCGCGATGGGCGCGATCGTGCTGCTCCTCCCGCTCCTCGCCAGCGTCTGCTGCATCGCCCTGCTGCTGCGCTCCGACACCCGCCCGTGGTTCGCCCGCCCGGCTACGCCGACAGGTCCGCCTTCGCCAGGCGCGTGAGCCCCTCCTCGATGACCGCGGAGTCCTTGCAGAAGGCCCACCGGACGAGCTGCTGGCCGGCGTCGGAGTCGTAGAAGCCCTGGGTGGGGATGGCGACGACCCCGGCCCGCTCGGGGAGGGCGCGGCAGAAGGCGAGCCCGTCCGTCCATCCCAGCGCCGAGATGTCGGTGGT
This sequence comes from Nocardioides sp. Root1257, assembly GCF_001425175.1. GTDB lineage: Bacteria > Actinomycetota > Actinomycetes > Propionibacteriales > Nocardioidaceae > Nocardioides. Next base: position 939,131 of record NZ_LMDV01000009.1, read on the forward strand.
GGCGAAGTACGTGCCCTCCGGCACGAGCACGTCGAGGCCGACCTCGGCGAGGCCCCCGCACAGCAGGTCGCGGCGGACCTGGAGATCGGCGGCCAGGGTGGTGGGGAAGTCCGGCTCCTCGTCGAGGGCGAAGGCCACGGCCGGCTGCAGGGGTGACCCGGAGGTGAAGGTCAGCCACTGCTTCGCGGCCAGCACGGCGCCGACGAGCTCGGCCGGTCCGGTCGCCCAGCCGACCTTCCACCCGGTGAACGAGTAGGACTTCCCGGCGCTCGACAGGGACAGGGTCCGCTCGAACATCCCCGGCAGGGTCGCGATCGGCACGTGCTCGCGGCCGTCGTACACGAGGTGCTCGTAGACCTCGTCGGTGATCACGACCAGGTCGTGCTCGACCGCGATGTCGGCGACGGCCTGGAGCTCCTCGCGGGTCAGCACCGTGCCGGTCGGGTTGTGCGGCGAGTTGAGGAGCAGGAAGCGGCTGCGCGGGGTCACGGCGGCGCGGAGCTCGTTGACGTCCAGCCGGAAGGTGGGCGCCCGCAGCGTCACCGGACGGCGTACGCCGCCGGCCATCTGGATCATCGCCGTGTAGGAGTCGTAGTAGGGTTCGAGCACCACGACCTCGTCGCCGGGGTCCACCAGCCCGAGCAGGGCGGCGGCGATCGCCTCCGTGCAGCCGGTCGTGACGACCACCTGCGTGTCGGGGTCGAGATCGATCCCGTAGTGGCGCAGCTGGTGCCGGGCGATCGCCTGGCGCAGCGCCGGCGTGCCGGTGCCCGGCGCGTACTGGTTGAGCCCGCCCTCCAGGGCGCGCACGGCGCGGGCGATCACCTCCGGCGGTCCGTCGGCGTCCGGGAACCCCTGGCCGAGGTTGACCGACTGCGTGCGTACGGCGAGCGCGGACATCTCCGAGAAGATCGTAGGCGGGATCCCGTCCAGGCGGTGCGCGAGCATGCCGCCCAACCTAACGTCGATAGTGTTGCGTCCGTGGACGAGACGCTCGCAGCCGACATCGACGCCATCTGCCGACTGACCGGGGAGTTCACGCTCCGCTCGGGCCAGCAGGCGACGGAGTACTTCGACAAGTACCTGTTCGAGGCCGACCCCCAGCTGCTGCTGCGGGTCGCGCGCGAGATGGTCCGCCTGCTCCCCGACGACACCGACCTGCTCGGCGGCCTCGAGCTCGGCGGCGTGCCGATCGCCACGATGGTCAGCAGCCTGACCGGCCGGCCCGCGCTCTTCGTGCGCAAGAAGGCCAAGGAGTACGGCACCTGCAAGCTCGCCGAGGGCCCCGACGTGGCCGGTCGCCGCGTCACGCTGGTCGAGGACGTCATCACCACCGGTGGCGCCGTACGGGACGCGACGAACGCGCTGCGCGAGGCGGGCGCGATCGTGGAGGTCGTCGTCTGCGCGATCGACCGGAGCCCGGCGGGGGAGAACCCGCTCGCGGACGTCGGTCTCGAGGTGCGCCCGGTGCTCACCAAGGCACAGCTGGACCTAGCCCGCGGGTGACTCCTCGGGCAGGTCGGGCACGGTGACGTTGTCGGTGTGCCGCGCCGCGTCGCGCTCGGCGTGGTGGTGCCGGCGCCGCTTGATCGCCTCGAAGCCGATCGGGATGACCGTGAAGAGCAGGATCACGAAGATCGCGTAGTCGATGTTCTCGGAGAGGAACGGACCCACCCGGGGCACGTTGCCGAGGAAGTAGCCGAGCAGGGTGATCGAGACGACCCAGAGTGCGGCGCCGACCAGGCTCCAGGAGAAGAACTTGCGGCGGTCCATGCGCGTGACGCCGGCGACGACGGTGATGTAGGTCCGCACGAAGGGCACGAAGCGCCCGATCACGAGCGCCTTGCTGCCGTGCTTCTCGAAGAACGCCGACGTGTCGTCGAAGTACTTGCGCTTGAGGATCCGGCCGTCGCGGTTGTAGAGCGGCGGCCCGATCGCCCGGCCTATCTCGTAGCCGACGATGTTGCCGAGCAGGGCGGCGGTCGTCAGCAGGACGACCGCGACGACGAGCTCGACGAACGGGGTGCCGATCCCGAGCACGTGGATCTGGCCGCCGGCGATGAAGAGCCCCAGCGCGAAGAGCAGCGTGTCGCCGGGCAGGAACGGGAAGAACAGCCCGCACTCGATGAAGACGATGACCAGGCTCAGCCAGATCAGGCTCGAACCGAACTCGGAGAGGAGCCAGTCGGGGTCCATCCACTTGATCCCGAACAGCATCGGGTTCAGGTGGGGGGACGCGAGGAGCGCGGTCACGTACAAACGGTACCTGCCGAGTCCGAATGCCGTGGGATCGATCCCCTAACGTTTCCCAGATGGACGACCGCGCGCCGTACGACCCGATGCCGCACGGTCCCCCCGAGGTCGGGGTCGGCCCCTGGGAGGGGCCCTGGCCGGAGGGTGCGCAGTACGACGCGCAGCTGCTCGCCGAGGGGGACCGGCGCAACGTCGTCGACCGCTACCGGTACTGGACCGTGGCGGCGATCGTCGCCGACCTCGACACGCGGCGGCACGACTTCCACGTGGCGATCGAGAACTGGCAGCACGACTTCAACATCGGCACGATCGTGCGCTCCGCCAACGCGTTCCTGGCCGCCGAGGTGCACATCGTGGGCAAGCGGCGGTGGAACCGACGCGGTGCGATGGTCACCGACCGCTACCAGCACGTCCGGCACCACGCCGACGTCGCGGAGCTCGCGGCGTACCTCCACGAGCAGGGTGTCGTCCTGTACGGCGTCGACAACCTCCCCGGCTCGCTGCACCTGGAGACCACCGCGCTCCCGCGACAGGTCTGCTTCCTCTTCGGTCAGGAGGGCCCCGGGCTCTCCGACGGTGCCCGGGAGTCCTGCGACGCGACCTTCTCGATCGCCCAGTTCGGCTCGACCCGGTCGATCAACGCCTCCTCGGCCGCCGCGATCGCCCTGCACTCCTGGGTCCGCCAGCACGCCGACCTGTCCGGCGACGCCGCCTGGCGGGGCTAGTGATGTGTCTTGGACGAGCAGCCGAGGACGAAGGAGCGTCGGTCGAGCGGCACGGCTGACCGGAGCCAGGTGCGGGTGGAGACGTGGTGTGGGCAGATCCGGTGGTCCGCCCTGTCGATGTTCTTCGGGGTCGGCTTCTGGTGCACGACCACCGCGAACTCCAGCCGCCAGTCGTGCCGGTCCGCGCAGGTCGTCTGCACGTACTTCCGGCCCACGAAGCACCGAGCGAGCGCGTCGGGGAGGTTGCGGCCGGCCCGCGGGAGCACGTCCGGGAGGTCACCGAGTGCCCGGTCCTCCACGGCGGCGAGGTGGCAGCTGAACCAGCGCGCACCGGCGGCCTTCTCCGCGTCCGTCGGCTCGAACCAGAACCACGTGTACTGCGAGTACATGAGCTGCGCGGGCTTCGACCCGACCTTGGCCGAGAACGCCGCGCCGCACTGGGCGCCGACGTCCTTCCCGATCGCCTTCTCGGAGGAGCTCCAGGTCAGACCTGTCGTGAGCGTGCCCACCTCGATGACGACCGTCGTGTGGTCGGCGGCGCAGTCGATGGGCTCCTTCGGGACGCTGTGCTCGAAGCCGTCCTTGAGCGTGAGGTCGTAGCAGGAGCCGACGGCGGGCGCACCGGCCAGGGCGTCGGGGGTGGTGTCGTCGGCGTCCGCCGGCACGTGGGCCAGCCCGGCGACGAGGAGGAAGCCGGCGGCGAGGGTGGCGGCGCGGCGCAGGGCTGCCGCAGGGACGCGGGTCATGGTCTCTCCCGAGATCGTGGTCGATGGTGCGGCGCTCAACGTAGAGGCCGTCCCGCGACCCGCGCGGCGAAATTCGAGAACTAGTGGTGCTCCTCGCTCAGCGCGCCGCGGAGCGACTCGAGACCGCGGTGGCTGTGGGACTTCACCGTGCCCTGGCTGATCCGCAGCTCCTGCGCGGTCTCGGCCACCGAGAGTCCCAGCCAGTGCCGCAGCACCACGACCTTGCGCTGCATCGGCGGCAGCTCCTGGAGCGCGTCGAACAGCGCCGAACGGTCCTCGACGGGGAGCTCCTCGCGGCCCGGCCGCTCGACGTCGGGGAGGCCGGCCGACTCCCGCCGCCACGGGCGCCGGTGCTCGTCGACGTCGGCCCGGACGATGATCGTGCGGACGTAGGCCTCCTCCCGCCCGTCCCGGTTGACCCGTGGCCACGCGACGTACAGCTTCGTGAGCGCGGTCTGGGTCAGGTCGTCGGCGCGGTGCCAGTCGCCGCACACGGCGTACGCGATCCGGCGCAGGTGGGTGCGCCGGGCCTGGACGAACTCCACGAATCCCTCGTCCCGAGATGCACGGCTCATCGCAGCCCCTCTTCCGCGGCGTACTGCAAGCGGGCGTGGTTGAGGAGCTCGTCGAAGCTCGCCCCGACCACGTCGCGCGGCGGGGTGGTGATCACGTCGAGCTGGCCGTCGACCACCCGCCAGACCACGAAGAAGGACCGGTCGTCGCCGCCGACCGTCACCACGGCGGCTCCCGTCGGGGTGCCCGGCGCCGCGAAGTTGGCGCCGAGCCGCGGGTGGTCGGTGCGCTGCACGATGTCGGCGCCCCGGGCGGCGACGACCTGTCCGCCGGCATCCAGGCGCACGGTCTCGGGCCAGCCGTCCTCGCCGGGAGCCGCGTCGCCCGTCTGCGAGGCGACCCAGTCGGCGAAGCTCGCCCAGCCGTTGCTCGGCACCGCGGACGTGTAGCCGAAGCCCGTCGCCTTCCGTTCTGCGAGGACCCACATCCGCTGGCCCTGGTAGGTGAGGTCGAGGGCATCGGACAGCTTCGGCGGCGCGTTGCCGAAGGGATTGCGCAGCCGCTCGTGCACGACCACGCCGGCCCGGATCTGCAGCTCGCCGTCGAGGTAGCGGATCGGGGTGTCGTCCTCCCAGGTCGGCCCGGAGGCGGGGGCGGCCGACGACGGCGACGGGGTCGGCTCGTGGGCGATCTGGCTGCCCGTGCCGGGCGAGGAGCCCGAGGTGGCGACGGCGTACGACGCCCCGAGTGCGACGACGACGGCGCAGGCAGCCGCGGCCGCCGTTCCGCGGCGGCGCCTCAGTGCCCGCGATCCGGCGGCGAGCTGCTCCTCGAGCGGCGGGTGGGCAGGACCGTCGCCGAACGAGCGCTCGAGCCGGTCCCTGATGTCGGTGTCCATGTGATGGATACGCCGTCCGCGCCGGATTGGTTGTCACGTCAGGTGAACTGCCCGTCGGGCGACCGGCGGGTAGCCACTAGGGTCGGAGGGAGAGAAACGACGTCCGTCCGAGGAGCGCAGCCAGATGCCCATCGTCACCCCTGAGAAGTACGCCGAGATGCTGGACACCGCCAAGGCGAACGCGTTCGCCTTCCCGGCGATCAACGTGTCCTCCTCGCAGACCCTGAACGCCGCGCTCCAGGGCTTCGCCGACGCCGGCTCCGACGGCATCATCCAGGTCTCGACCGGCGGCGCCGAGTACCTGTCCGGGCCGACCGTCAAGGACATGGTCGCCGGCTCGGTCGCCTTCGCGGCGTACGCCGCCGAGGTCGCGAAGAACTACCCGGTCAACATCGCGCTGCACACCGACCACTGCCCCAAGGACAAGCTCGACGGGTTCGTCCGGCCGCTGCTGGCGATCTCCGAGGAGCGGGTGTCGCGCGGCGAGGCACCGCTCTTCCAGTCGCACATGTGGGACGGCTCGGCCGTGCCGCTCGACGAGAACCTGGTGATCGCCGAGGAGCTGCTCGACCGCTGCATCAAGGCGAAGGTGATCCTCGAGATCGAGGTCGGCGTCGTCGGCGGCGAGGAGGACGGCGTCGAGAACGCCATCAACGACAAGCTCTACTCGACGCCCGCCGACGCGATCGCGACGGCCAAGGCGCTCGGCTACGGCGACCGCGGCTACTACATGACCGCGCTGACCTTCGGCAACGTGCACGGCGTCTACAAGCCGGGTGGCGTGAAGCTGCGGCCCGAGGTGCTCAAGGAGGCCCAGGAGGCGGTCGTGGCCGAGTTCGGTCTCGACGCCGGCTCCAAGCCCTTCCACCTGGTCTTCCACGGCGGCTCGGGCTCGGCGCCCGAGGAGATCGCCGCCGCCGTCGACTACGGCGTGGTGAAGATGAACGTCGACACCGACACCCAGTACGCCTTCACCCGGCCGGTGGCCGCGCACATGTTCCAGAACTACGACGGGGTCCTCAAGGTCGACGGCGAGGTCGGCAACAAGAAGCAGTACGACCCGCGCGCGTGGGGCAAGGCTGGCGAGGCCGGCATGGCCGCCCGCGTCGTCGAGGCGTGCCAGAACCTGCGATCGGCGGGCGCGTCGATCGGCTAGTCCTCAGCGGACGTCATCCGGGCGGAGCAGGCGCCTGCTCCGCCCGTACGACGTCCCAGGGTCCTACTCGGTGACGGCGGCAACCGGCTGTGCCGCCGGCGCGAAGTGCTTCGGCCGCTCGTAGAACATGACCGCGACCAGCCCGACGGCGTAGACGAGCGCGGGCAGCAGCAGCGCGTGCTGCATCGCTTGGGAGAAGAGATCGGCCGCCGTCGGGTCGGCGATCTGGGCGGCACCCGCGTCGCCCTGCGCGGACGCGCCGGGCAGGTAGTGCGCCAGCATGCTGTCCATCAGCACCGCGATCGCTGCCGACCCGATCACCGCGCCGACCTGGCGGGTGGCGTTGTAGACACCTGAGCCGGCGCCGGCCAGCTGCATCGGGAGGTTGCGGGTCGCGGTGGCACCCGTGGGTGCCCAGATGAAGGCGTTGCCGATGCCGACCAGCACCTGGAAGACGCAGATCTCCCAGATCGGCGCGTCGGGCGTGAGCCGCCAGGTGAGGAGCAGCATGCCGAGCATGCTGATCGCGAACCCGAAGCCGAGGATGATCCGCGGGTGCACCCGGTCGGTCAGGTCGCCGACGGTCTTGGCCAGGAGGATCGACATCACCGCCATCGGGAAGAGCAGGAGCGCCGCGTGCGTGGGGTCGAACCCGCGCACTGCCTGGGCCCACAGCATCAGCGGGTAGCCGAACGACGCGGCGACGAAGCCCATCACGCTGATGGCGACCGTGGACACGGCGAAGTTGCGGTCACTGAAGAGGCTGAGTGGGACCAACGGCTCGCGTTTGTTGGCCCGCTGCCACAGGACGAAGACGACCAGCAGTGCGACGCCAGCGACGATCATCGCGATGATCCAGCCCGCCCAGTCCTGCTGGTGGCCCTCCTGGATGCCGAAGGCGAGCAGGAAGAGACCGACGCCGGAGAGCGCGACGCCCAGCCAGTCGAAGACGTGCTCGTGGGTCGACAGGCTCGGCACCAGGCGCCAGGCCAGCACGAAGCCGACGATGCCGATCGGCACGTTCACGAAGAAGATCCACTCCCAGCCGAGACCGTCGGTGAGGACGCCGCCCAGGATCGGCCCGACCACCATGGCGATGCCTGCGGTGGCACCCCACACGGCCATCGCCTTGCCGCGGGTCTGGGCCGGGAAGATGCGGGTGATGATCGCCATCGTCTGCGGCGTCATCAGCGACGCGCCGAGGCCCTGGACCACGCGCGCCAGGATCAGGGCGCCGACGGTGCTGGTGAGCCCGCACCACAGCGAGGCGAGCGTGAACACGGTCAGGCCGGCGAGATAGAGCCGCTTGGACCCGAACCGGTCGCCGAGGCGACCGGTGATCAGGATCGGCACGGCGTAGGCGAGGGTGTAGGCACTGGTCACCCACACCACGTCGTTGACCGACGCATCGAGGTCTTCGATGATCGTGGGCGTCGCCACGGTCACGATGGTCAGGTCGACCAGGATCATGAAGAAGCCGAGCACGAGCGCGAAGAGCGCGGGCCAGGGCTTCTTGCCGCCGACCAGATCGGTCGCAGCGGAGGGGCTCGTAGTGGTCACGGAAACACCTAACACCCGACCATGGACAATTGCTTCCATGACTTCGTTCAGTGGCAACGACCTGATGGCCGGCCCCCCGCCCACCCTGCTCCCCGAGGACCCGGCGGCCGCCGAGCTGGTGCCCGGCGCGGACGCGATGGACGTCGTGCGCCGGCACCCCGACTCGCCCGTCGCCTGGGCCACGCTCGCGACCCTGGCCGCGGACGCCGAGGACGACCCGGTGACGATCTACGCCTACGCGCGCGTGGGCTACCACCGCAGCCTCGACATGCTGCGCCGCAACGGCTGGAAGGGCCACGGTCCGGTGCCGTGGGAGCACGAGCCCAACCGGGGCTTCCTGACCTGCCTGGCGCTGCTCGCCCTGGCGGCGCGCGCGATCGGCGAGGACGCGGAGTGGGAGCGGTGCTCGGAGTTCCTGCGCGACTCCAGCCCGAGCGGCTTCACCGAGCTGCTCGGCGACGACGCCTGACCTAGCTCCGCGCCAGGCGCACCAGGTCCGCCGCCGGCCCGCTCGGCCGGCGCGCGGGCAGCCACACCGCCCGCAGCACGCGGGACAGGTCGAGCCCGTCGACCGGCACGACCACCAGCTGGCCGGTCGCGACCTCACCGGCGACGGCGAGCTCGCTGAGCACGGCGGCCGCCTCACCCGTCGCGGCGGCGACCTTCACCGCTGAGGTGCTGGCGAGCTCGAGGCGCGACGGCCCGAGCTCGAGGCCGGCCCGCCCGAGCGCGCGGACCAGGGTCTCCCGCGTGCCCGACCCGGCCTCGCGGAGCACCAGGTCGCCGGCGACCAGGTCGGTCGCGTCCAGCGGCGTACGCCGTCGCGCCCAGGCGTGGTCCGGGCCGACGACCACCACGAGTGCGTCCCGCGCGACGGTCGTCGACGCCACCGACCGGGGCACCGTCGGCGACTCGACGAAGCCCAGCGCGACCTCGCCGCGCTGGACCCGGTCGACCACGTCGAGCGAGTTGCCGACCTCGAGGCTGACGTGGAGGTCGGGGTGGGTACGGCGGAAGCGGGCCAGCCACTGCGGGGCGAGGTACTCGGCCACGGTCAGGCTCGCGGCCACCGCGAGGTGCGCCGCCCGCTGCTCGGCCAGCGACCGGGCGCCGATGCTCACCCGGTCGATCGCGGTGATCGCCTCGCGCGCCCAGGCGACGACCACCTCGCCCTCGGTGGTGAGCCGCGACCCGGCGGGCGTGCGGACCAGGAGGGTGAGGCCGAGCTGGCGCTCCAGCCGGCTCAGGGCACGGCTCGCGTTGGGCTGGGCGATCCCGACCTCGCGGGCGGCCGCGCCGAGCGATCCGGACTCCGCCACCCGGACGAGCAGGTCGAGGGCGGTGACATCTGGTCGGGCGCTCATGCGTTGATGATATGAGTCCCGACCCGATCGACGGCTACCGGCGCGCGCCGCGTCGTCCGAGGGTGGAGGCATGCTCCGCACCGGTCTCCTCCTCGCCGCCGCCGGCGGGCTCGCCGCCCTCGGCGTGCACGCGCTGGTGCCGGTGCTCAGCCCGACCCTGGTCGCGATCGTGCTCGGCATCGTCGTCGCGGGCTCCGGCCGGCTCGCACCGTCGGCGCGCCCGGGACTGCGGGTCGCGTCGCGACAGGTGCTCCGCGTCGGCGTCGCGCTGCTCGGGCTCCAGCTCCTGCTGCCCGAGATCGTGGCGCTGGGCTGGCCGCTGCTCGTCGTGATCGCCGCGGTCGTCCTGCTCGGCATCGCCGGGACGCTGGCGCTCGGCCGGCTGCTCGGCGTACCCCCGGAGCGCTCGCTGCTCGTCGCCTGCGGCTTCTCGATCTGCGGCGCGGCCGCGGTCGCCGCCGTGGAGGGGGTGCGGGAGTCCAAGGACGAGGACGTCGCCGCGGTGGTCTCGCTGGTGGTCGTCTTCGGCAGCGTCGTGATGCTGGCGCTGCCGCTCGGCGCGGTGGCGCTGGGCTTCGACCCGGTCGCGGCGGGAGCGTGGTCGGGGGCATCGATCCACGAGGTCGGCCAGGTCGTGGTGGCCGGCGGCCTGGTCGGGGGAGCGGCGCTCCAGGTCGCCGTCGCGGTCAAGCTCGGCCGGGTGCTGATGCTGGCGCCGGTGCTGGCGGTGCTCTCCCTCCGGAGCCGTCGTACGGCGGCGGTGCGGCCGCCGCTCGTCCCGGGCTTCGTCCTGGCCTTCGTGGCGTGCGCCGCGTCGCGGACGCTCCTGCCGCTGCCGGATGTGGTGCTGGACCTGGCCGGGTGGGTGCAGGCGGGCGCTCTGGCGATGGCGATGTTCGCGCTCGGCTGCGGGCTGGAGGTCGCCGCGCTCCGGCGTACCGGCGCCCCCGTGCTCGTCCTCGCCGGCGGCGCGACCCTGCTCGTGGCGCTGCTCGGGCTGCCGGCTGCGTTCGTGGCGGGGTGACGTGAAACGCGCCGCGGTGCGTCGGCGCGCCGTGCGGGTTTCACCGGCCAGCCGCCGAAACCCGCAGGCCTGTCAGCCGAGACCCGCACGACACGCCGTGGTGGGTCGGCGTGTCGCGCAGGTTTTGGCGGTCAGCCGGTGAAACCCGCAGACACGCCGCAGCGACTACGCCGGCGGGGTCAGCAGCCGGCGCACGGTGTCGGCACCCAGCGCCAGGAACAACGTGGGCAGCCGGGGGCCGCGGTCGGCGTCGACGAGCAGGTTGTAGAGCAGGCGGAAGAAGTCCTTCTGGTCCTGCTTCACCTGGTCGGTGGGGGCGTCCTCGAGGCCGAGCCCGCGGGCCAGCTTGGGCACGCCGTAGATCAGCGTCGTCGTGCCCTCGAGGTCGAGGTGGTCGGGCAGCCGGTCGAGCAGCTGACGCAGCCACAGCTCCTCGTCCTCGTTGAGCGCGGCCAACCGGGCGGCGTCGGGCGTCTCGCGGACCGTCGTGCGGTCCTCGACCGGCACGAAGTCCGACATCCAGGTCATCGCCTTGCCGAGGCGGGGCTCGAGCTGGGCGACCGACGCGTGCTCGTGGCCGACGTCGCCGACGATGCGGCTGATCAGCTCGGCGCTGCCGGCGGTCACGTCCGCCACCGACGAGAGCAACTTGAACGGCACCACGACCTCCGGCGTCGGCAGCCGCCCGGCGGACGTGGTCGACGACGCGCGCTCGAAGGCGAGCACCTGCGCGTCGCGCTTGTCGGGGTTGGCGGCCTTCTTGCCGAGCGCGTCCCACTCGTCGTACAGCCGCACGACCTCCGCGCCGAAGTCCACGTTGAAGGCCTGCTTGGGCGCACGCCGCACGTAGAGCCAGCGCAGGATCGGGGCCTCGAGGATCTTGAGGGCCTCGGCCGCGGTCGGCACGCCGCCGCGCGAGGACGACATCTTCACCTGGCCACCGGCGCCCACGAACGAGTAGCCGACGAACGACGGCGCCCGGCCGCCGTAGATCTTCACGAGCTCCTTGCCGACGGTGTACGACGAGCCGGGGCTCGCGTGGTCCACGCCGCCGGGCTCGAAGTCGACGCCCTCGAAGTGCCAGCGCATCGGCCAGTCGACCTTCCAGACCAGCTTGCCCTCGCTCTCGGTCGTCAGGTTGGTGACGCCGTCGTAGGAGCACGCGGTGCAGGTGTAGGAGAGGTCGGTGGTGTCCTCGTCGTACGCCGTGATGATCGTCGTGTCGCGGCCGCAGTCGCGGCAGTAGGGCTTGAAGGGGAAGCGGGCGAGGTCGTCGGTCGCGCCCTGCCCGGTCAGACCGTTCTCGTCGTCGTTGGCCACCGAGTCGGCCATCGCCGCGGCCTCCTGCTCGCTCTCCGGGGCGGCGGTCGCCGCCTTCGTGCGGTAGCGCGACATGACCTGCTCGATCTCGTCGCGGCGGCGTACGGCGGTGAGGATCTGTTCGCGGTAGGTGCCCGCGCGGTACATCTCGGTCTGGGAGACCTCGACCATCTCGACGCCCAGCTCACGCAGGGAGGCGACCAGCGGCTCCTTGTAGTGCTCGGCCCAGGAGTCGTGGCAGCCCCACGGGTCCGGTACGGCGGAGAGCGGTCGGCCGATGTGCTCGGACCAGGAGGGGTCGACCCCGGCCGGCACCTTGCGGAAGCGGTCGTAGTCGTCCCAGCTGTGCAGGTGGCGGGCCGCGAGGCCGCGCCGCTTGATCTCCTCGGCCACGAAGTGGACGGTCAGGAACTCGCGCAGGTTGCCGAGGTGGACGGGACCGGACGGACTCGCGCCGGAGGCGCAGGTGATCACGTGGTCGCCGAGGTCCTCGCCGTACTGCTGCTGCGCGTGCCGGATCGCGTCGTCGGCCGCGCGGGTGACCCAGTCGTGGGGCGGGGAGTCGGGCATGTCGCAAACGCTACCGGCCGCGCACGTGGTCCCCGCACGTGGCTGGTGCCGGGGCCACCGCCCAGTGGCGGCCCCGGCACCTCACGACGCGGACGTCCCCCGAGCACGACCGCATCCCCCGATGTGGGTCGTGCGCGGCTGGTCACGCCCCGAGAGCCCTCGCGGCCCGTCCACGCGTCGCCGGATCATGACATTGACCGTTCCGTGCCAGACCGAGCGAAGTGGCCTCTGGCACTAAGATGCCACCATGGTCCTGTCCGGCGACGTGCTCACCGTGCTCGGCCATCCCGCCGCGCTCGAGGCGGCCTACCAGCGGCTGCGCCCCCAGTCGGGGCGCCAGGTCGCCCGGGTCGCCGCCGCCCTGCTCCGCTCACCGGAGGAGCTCCTCGACGACCTGGCGCCGCTCGTCGAGATCGGTGCGGTCCGGGTCCGGGGCACCGTCCTCGAGGTGGCGACCCCGGTCGAGCTGCTGCGCGGCGTCGTCGAGGGCCAGGCCGTGGTCGCGGGCCGCACCCAGGCGCTGCTCGAGGGCGTCGGGCGGGCCATCGAGCTCCTCGCCGCCGAGCAGCGGCTCTCGGTGACCGGACGCGCCGGTGACAGCCAGCCGGTCGAGGGGGAGCTGTGGGTGGGCGGCGACGTCCTCGCCCGGGTGCGCGCCACCCTGCTCGGCACCACCGGCGACCTCGCCTGGTTGCGGCCCGACCAGTGGCGCGGACCGCGGGAGGACCGGATGATCGAGCTGGTCGCCGAGGTCGTCGCGCAGGGCCGCAGGTCCCGGGCGATCTACCCGGTCCGCGCGCTCCACGACGCCCCCGAGGTGCTCGCCGCCCGCCTCGGCGCCGGCGAGGAGATCCGGGTGCTGCCCGAGCTGCCGACCCGGCTGCTCGTGATCGGCGACACCCACGCCGTCGTGCCGGAGCCGCTCGGGCTTGCAGACCTGCCGCTGGCCGTGGTCCAGCAGCGAGGGCTCGTCCAGGCGATGGGCTCGTGGTTCGAGGAGCTGTGGGGTCGGGCCGCCGTACCGGCCCTCGACGCCGCGGAGCCGCGCCTGGACCTGCGCCAGTTCCTCCTCGAGCAGCTCGCCGCCGGCGCCCACGACGAGCAGATCGCGCGCAAGCTCGGCATCAGCCTGCGCACCGTCCGGCGCCGGGTCTCGGCCCTGATGACCGAGCTCGGTGCCGACTCCCGCTTCCAGGCGGGCGTCGAGGCAGGGCGCCGCGGCTGGCTGTAGGCCGGCGTCAGGTCAGGGCAGCAGCATCGAGTACGCCGACGGCTCCAACCGCCAGGTGCGCTGCCGCTCGGGTCCGTAGATCTCGCCGTCGGCGCTGCACCAGAACGGCCCTCCGGAGACCGACACCGTGGTCCCGCGCAGGTAGGTGACGTCGTCCCGCTCGTGGTGGGTCGCGGCCCCGAGGTGCGCGGCGTACATGAGCCGGGCGACCGGCCCGGTCGAGCGGGACACCATCACGTCGAAGCGGCCGTCGCGGGCGTCGGCCTCCGGCGTCAGCCGGGCGCCGCCGCCGACGGACGGTCCGTTGCCCACCGCTGCCATCAGGATCGGCTCGTCGAGGTCGACCACGACCTCGCCGTCGACCTCGATCCGGACCCGGATGATCGGCGGGTTCCACGCGGTGAGGGCGGCGCCGATCGGGTAGCCGATCTTGCCGAGGTTGACCTTGCCGACGCCGACCGACCCCAGCCGCTCCTTCCACCGGTGTCCGCGCCGGCTCGCGTTGGCGCCGGCGCCCACGTGCACGCTGTTGACGACGATCTCGCCCACCTCGTCGACGACCAGGTCCATCGAGCGCGGCTGTCCGTCGAGCACCAGCGCGGCGGCGTCCTCGATCTCGAGCGGCACCCCGACGCCGCGGGCGAAGTCGTTGCCGGTGCCCATCGGCAGCAGTCCGAGCACGGCGTCCTTGAGCTCGCGGCGCCGGTAGAGCGCGGCGATCACCGCGTGCAGGCTCCCGTCGCCGCCGGCGACGACGATGCGGCGCGACCCGGCGCGGTGCAGGACGCCGTCCAGCTCGCCCGGGTTGGACGTGGCGGCCACCTCGACCGAGGCCTGCGCCCGGAGCACGGCGAGGGCCGCGTCGAGACGCTCCTCGTCCGACGTGCCCGCCTCGGAGTTGGTGATGACGAGGAGTGGATCCACGAGGCGGACCCTAACCCGACGACTCCGGCGAGGTGATCACCCTTTGGTAGCGTGTGGCCGCAAGAGCTCCGGTGCACTTGTGCCGGAGCTGCTTCGTTTTCTGAGGAGGATCATGCCCGCGATCGCCATCATCGGAGCCCAGTGGGGCGACGAGGGGAAGGGCAAGGCGACCGACCTCCTCGGTAGCAAGGTCGACTACGTCGTGAAGTTCAACGGCGGCAACAACGCCGGGCACACCGTCGTCATCGGCCAGCCGGACGGGTCCAGCGAGAAGTACGCGCTGCACCTGCTGCCCAGCGGCATCCTGAGCCCCGGCGTCACGCCGGTGATCGGCAACGGTGTGGTCGTCGACCTGGCCGTGCTCTTCGAGGAGCTCGACGCGCTGGTCGCGCGTGGCGTGGACGTCAGCCTGCTCAAGGTGAGCGCCAACGCGCACGTGATCGCCGACTACAACCGCACGATCGACAAGATCACCGAGCGGTTCCTCGGCAGCCGCCGGATCGGCACCACCGGGCGCGGCATCGGCCCGACGTACGCCGACAAGATGAACCGGATCGGCATCCGGGTCCAGGACATCTTCGACGAGAAGATCCTGACCCAGAAGGTCGAGGGCGTCCTCGACCTCAAGAACCAGATCCTCACCAAGATCTACAACCGACGTGCGGCCACCGTCGAGCAGACCGTCGAGGAGCTGCTCGCGTACGCCGAGCGGCTGCGGCCGATGGTGTGCGACACCGGGCTGCTGCTCAACCAGGCGCTCGACCGTGGCGAGACCGTGCTGCTCGAGGCCGGCCAGGCCACGCTGCTCGACGTCGACCACGGCACCTACCCGTTCGTCACGTCGTCGTCCGCCACCTCCGGCGGCGCCTGCACGGGCTCCGGCATCCCGCCGATGCGGCTCAACCAGGTGATCGGGATCGTGAAGGCCTACACGACCCGCGTCGGCGAGGGCCCCTTCCCGACCGAGCTCGAGGACGAGTTCGGCGAGCACCTGCGCAAGATCGGCGCGGAGTACGGCACCACCACGGGCCGCCCGCGTCGCTGCGGCTGGTACGACGCGGTGATCGCGCGCTACGCGGCCCGCGTCAACGGGGTCACCGACTTCGTGCTCACCAAGCTCGACGTGCTCACCGGCCTGGAGAGGGTGCCGGTCTGCGTGGCGTACGACGTCGACGGCGTCCGCCACGACGAGATGCCCGTCAACCAGACCGACTTCCACCACGCGCAGCCGATCTACGAGTACCTCGACGGCTGGTGGGAGGACATCTCCGAGGCCCGCACGTTCGAGGACCTGCCGGTCAACGCCCAGCGGTACGTCGAGGCGGTCGAGGCGATGTCCGGCGCCCGGATCTCCGCGGTCGGCGTCGGCCCGTCGCGCGCCGCGACCGTGGTGCGCCACCAGCTGATCTGATGAAGGTCCTCGTCATCGGCACCGGCGGCCGCGAGCACGCGCTGGCGCTCGCGCTGTCCCTCGACCCCGCGGTCACCGAGGTGCACGCCGCACCCGGCAACCCCGGCATCGCGGAGGTCGCCACCCTGCACGACGTCGACCCGATGTCCGGGGCCTCCGTCGCCGACCTGGCCGTCGCGCTGGTCGTCGACCTGGTCGTCGTCGGTCCCGAGGCACCGCTGGTCGCGGGCGTGGCGGACGCGGTGCGCGAGCGCGGCGTCGCGGTCTTCGGCCCGTCGCGGGCGGCCGCGCAGCTCGAGGGCTCGAAGGCGTTCTCCAAGGAGGTCATGGCCGCCGCCGGCGTGCCGACCGCCGGCTCGCGCACCTGCACCACCACCGCCGAGGTGGAGGCCGCGCTCGACGCCTTCGGTGCGCCGTACGTCGTGAAGGACGACGCCCTCGCCGCGGGCAAGGGCGTGGTCGTGACCCGCGACCGCGACGAAGCAATTGCGCACGCGGTGGCGTGTGGCCGCGTCGTCATCGAGGAGTTCCTCGACGGACCCGAGGTCTCGGTCTTCGCGATCTGCGACGGCACCACGGCGTACGCGCTCCAGCCGGCGCAGGACTTCAAGCGGATCTACGACGGCGGCCGTGGCCCCAACACCGGCGGCATGGGCTCCTACACGCCGCTCACCTGGGCGCAGCCCGACCTGGCCGAGGTGACGCTCGAGCAGGTCGTGCGCCCGACGCTCGCCGAGATGGCCGACCGCGGGACGCCGTTCGTCGGGTGCCTGTACGTCGGCCTCGCGCTGACGGAGGCCGGTCCTCGCGTCATCGAGTTCAACGTCCGCTTCGGCGACCCCGACATCCAGCCGGTGCTGGCCGTGCTCGAGTCGCCGCTCGGCGTGCTGCTGGCGGCGGCGGCCGAGGGAAGGCTGGTCGACGTGCCGGCGCCGGTCTTCGGTGACGGAGCCGCCGTGACGGTGGTCCTGGCCTCGGCCGGCTACCCGGAGTCCTCCTCGAAGGGGGACGTCATCCGCGGGGTGGGCGCGGCGAACGGCGTCCACGACGTCGACGTGGTCCACGCCGGCACGGCCCTGTCGGGGGACTCGCTCGTCACCGCAGGCGGCCGCGTGGTCGCCGTACGGGCGCGCGGCTACGACGTCGACGACGCCCGGTCGCGGGCGTACGCCGCCGCCGACCTGATCACCTTCGACGGCCTGCAGCGCCGCACCGACATCGCGGCCGAGCCCCTCGGTGTGGTCGAGGGCGCCTCCGTCCGTTGAATCGAGACTTCTGACGCTTGAATCCAGAGTTTTCTCCGGATTCAAGCGTCACAACTCCCGACTCGACCGTCAGAACTCTCGACTCAACGGACGTGGGAGGATGAAGCACGTGACCGTGCCGAACATCCTCGCGACCCGCTACGCCTCCGCCGAGCTGCGGGAGATCTGGTCGCCGGAGCACAAGATCGTGCTCGAGCGGCAGCTGTGGATCGCGGTGCTGGAGGCCCAGCGCGACCTCGGCATCGACGTGCCGGACGGCGTCATCGAGGCCTACCGCGACGTCGTCGCCAAGGTCGACCTCGAGTCGATCGCGGCGCGCGAGCGGATCACCCGCCACGACGTCAAGGCGCGGATCGAGGAGTTCTCCGCGCTCGCCGGGCACGAGCACATCCACAAGGGCATGACGAGCCGCGACCTGACCGAGAACGTCGAGCAGCTCCAGGTCCGCCAGTCCCTGGCCCTGGTCCGCGACCGCGCCGTCGCCGCGCTGGGCCGCCTCGGCCGCCTGGCCGCCGAGCACGAGACCACCGTGATGGCCGGCCGCTCCCACAACGTCGCCGCGCAGGCGACCACGCTCGGCAAGCGGTTCGCGACCGTCGCCGACGAGATGCTGATCGCGCTCGACCGGATCGAGGGCCTGCTGGCCCGCTACCCGCTGCGCGGGATCAAGGGCCCGATGGGCACCGCGCAGGACATGCTCGACCTGCTCGACGGCGACGCCGCCAAGCTCGAGCAGCTCGAGGAGCGGGTCGCGGCGCACCTCGGCTTCGAGCACGTGCTCACCAGCGTCGGTCAGGTCTACCCGCGCTCGCTCGACTTCGACGTCGTCTCCTCGCTGGTCCAGCTGGTCGCCGGCCCCTCCAACCTCGCCACCACGATCCGCCTGATGGCCGGCAACGAGCTGGTCACCGAGGGGTTCAAGGAGGGCCAGGTCGGCTCGTCCGCCATGCCGCACAAGATGAACAGCCGCTCCGCCGAGCGGGTCAACGGCCTCTCCGTCGTGCTCCGCGGCCACCTCTCCATGATCGGTGAGCTCGCCGGCGACCAGTGGAACGAGGGCGACGTCTCCGACTCCGTCGTACGCCGGGTGGCGCTGCCGGACGCGTTCTTCGCCGCCGACGGGCTCTTCGAGACGTTCCTGACGGTGCTCGACGAGTTCGGCGCCTTCCCGGCCGTGATCCAGCGCGAGCTGGACCGCTACCTGCCGTTCCTCTCGACGACCAAGGTGCTGATGGCCGCGGTCCGCAACGGCGTGGGCCGCGAGGCCGCGCACGAGGCGATCAAGGAGGCGGCGGTCGGCACCGCCCTCGACATGCGCCAGGGCCAGGCCGACAACGACGTCTTCGCCCGCCTCGCCGCCGACGCCCGGCTCGGCCTCACCGAGGACCAGCTCGCGTCGCTGGTCGCCGAGCCGATCACGTTCACCGGCGCCGCCGTCGCCCAGGTCCAGACGGTCGTGCGCCGGGTCGCCGAGGTCGCCGCCCGGCACCCCGAGGCCGCGGCGTACTCGCCCGGCGGCATCCTCTAGGACTGCAACGCCAGGGCGACTGCCGGACATGAGCGTGGCATGACGGAGAGTCGCGAGGAGACCTACCGCCGGCTGTACGGCACGCACTTCGACGCGGTGCTCGGCTACGCGCTCCGGCGTACCGACCGGCCCGAGGACGCCGCGGACGTCACCGCCGAGACGTTCCTCGTCGCCTGGCGCCGGCTCGCGCACGTGCCGTCCGGGACGGAGACTCGCCCCTGGCTGTACGGCGTGGCGCGGCGGGTCCTCGCCAACCACCGCCGCGGTGACCACCGCCGGACCGCGCTCGGTGGCCGGCTGCGCAAGGAGCTCGCGAGCTCGGTGCCCGACGCCAGCGACGACGTGGTGCAGCGCGCGGACGTCACCGAGGCGATGCGCCGGCTGAGCGCCCGCGACCAGGAGGTGCTCGAGCTGCACCTGTGGGAGGGGCTCGAGCCCCGCGAGATCGCCGAGGTCCTCGGCCTCACCACGGTGGTCGTGCGGCCCCGGCTCTCCCGGGCCCGGGCCCGCCTGCGCGACCTGCTCGGCAACGATCCCGAGCCACCCGGACATCTCTCCTCCCGACAGTCACAGCTCACCCGGAAGGAGCGCTCATGAACCCCCTGCTCACCGACGACGCCGTCGCCGACCTGCCGCTCCACGCCGGGCGGGCCGACCTCCTGGAGGAGATCATGAGCACGCCCGTCCTCGACGACCGACCGGTCCGCACCGACGCCCCCCGACGCCGTACGACGTGGCTGGTGCCGGTCGCCGCGGCCGCCGCGGTCCTCGCCCTGATCGCCGGCAGCGCGTGGTTGGTCGGTGGCCTCGGCCTGCGGGGTCCCGAGGTCGCCGGCGGCTCCGGCGTCTACCGGGCGATCCTCGACGCGCCGGGCTGGACGGTCGAGAGCGTCAACGCCGACGACGACTCCGGCGAGCTCACCTACGTGAACGGCGACCGGCAGTTCGAGATCAGCTGGTACCCCGCCTCCGAGTACGCGGGCTACGTCGAGGACCGCCGCCACATCACCGCGACGCCGACCGACGGGCAGCCGATCGAGGTCCTCGGCCGGGACGCGCTGATGTGGATGTACGACGGTGCCGGTCCCACCGCCATCCGCGACGTGGCAGACGGCCACTTCCTCGAGCTGCGCGGCAAGACGATGACCACCGCGGCGTACCTCGCGCTGCTCGACGACGTCCGCCTGGTCGACCGCGACGCGTTCGCGGCAGCGATGCCGTCGTCGTACGCCGACGGCACCGCCCGGCAGGCGGCGCTCGACGTCGTGCTGGCCGAGCTCCGGGACTACGTGCACCCCCTGATCCCGCCGGCCAGCCAGCGCTCGGGCTTCTCCTCGAACCAGGACGACCCAGACCTGCTGGGCGTCGAGGTCGCACGCGACGTCGCCTGCGAGTGGCTCTCCGAGTACGTCGAGGCCCGGCGGGTCGACAGCGACCGGCGCGCCCAGCGGGCCGCCGGCATCCTCACGACCGTCCGAGAGTGGCCGGTCCTGCAGGAGGCCACGGGCGCCGGCGCGGAGGAGGCCGAGGCGATCTGGGGGTACGCCGACCAGGTGCTCGCGGGCGAGACGCCGTCGGGCTACGCCAAGGACCTCGGCTGCGCGGGCTGAGCTAGGAGGTCCGGGCCTGCCGCAGCGACCGGATCGCCATCAGCAGCGCCAGCGAGACCAGGGCGGCTCCGGTGAGCAGCGCGGCGCGGAAGCCGGAGAGCTGGTAGGTGGTCACCAGCACGGCCGCGCCGATCGAGGCGCCGATGCGCTGGCCGGTCTGCAGGGCACCGCCGGCGGCGCCGCCCATCCGCGGTGGCACCTCGGAGAGCGTCAGCGTCATGTTCGGGGAGACGACCGCGCCGGCGCCGAGGCCGGCCAGCAGCAGCGTCGGGGCGAGCCACGGCCAGACCGGGTCGTGGCCCGGCACGAGCAGGGCGACCAGGACGACGCCGAGGATCATCGTCGTGAGCGCGCCGACGGTGAGTCGGCGGCCGAGGTCGGAGACGACGCGGCCGGCCAGCGGGGCGCTCACCGCCGAGCCGAGCGCGAACGGCATCAGCAGCAGGCCGGCCTCGAGGGGCGTCGAGCCGAGCCCGTCCTGCAGGTAGAGCGAGGTCACCAGCAGCACCCCGGTGAAGCCGGTGAAGTAGAGCGCTCCGACGGCCAGCCCGTTGACGTAGCCCGGCAGGCTGCGCAGCAGGCGCAGGTCCAGCAGCGGCGGGTGCCCGCGCCGCGCCGTACGCCGCTCCCACGCGACGAAGGCCCAGCCGAAGACCGGGACGCCGGCGAGCAGCAGCAGCGGGAGCCGGGCGCCGCCCTCGACCCGGACGACCGGGTAGAGCAGGCAGAGCACGGTGGCCCCGAGGAGCAGCGCACCCGGCACGTCGATCCGGTTGTCGGCCGGCTCGGTGCGCGGCGTACGACGGGGCACCATCGCCATGACCGCGACCATCGCGACGAGCCCGATCGGGACGTTGACCAGGAAGAGCCACCGCCAGCCGTCGTCCTCGCCCGCGACGGCGATGATCAGGCCTCCGAGGACCGGTCCGACGGCGGACGAGACGGAGACCGTCAGCCCGAAGACGCCGAACGCGCGACCGCGCTCCGCCCCGCGGAAGAGCTGCTGGATCAGGCCGGAGTTCTGCGGCGTCAGCAGCCCGGCGCTGGCGCCCTGGGCGAGCCGGGCGAGCACCACGAGCGCGGCGTTCGGTGCGAAGCCCACCGCCGCGCTGGAGACGATGAAGCAGGCCAGCCCGATCAGCATCAGGCGGCGTCGGCCGTACGCGTCGCCGAGCCGACCGCCGGCGACCAGGGTGAGGCCGAACGCCAGCGCGTACCCGGACACGACCCACTGGATGGTGCCGGCCGAGGTGTGCAGACCCTCCTGCATCGAGGGGATCGCGACGTTGACGATCGAGACGTCCAGCAGCGCCATGAACCCGATGACGAGCGAGACGCCGAGGATCCGCCAGCGCCGCGGGTCCGGCTCGTACTGGGGCTCGTCGACACAGGGTGCGTCGACGGCGTGCTCGGTCACGCTCTCACCGTGCCCGATGGGTGGTGGGCGCATCCGCGGGCGGGCAGGATGTGGGGATGACGAGAGCCGTCCGCGCCGTCGTCACCGGGCGCGTGCAGGGCGTGTCGTTCCGTGCGTACGCCGAGCAGGAGGCACGCCGGGTGGGTGTGACGGGCTGGGTGCGCAACGAGCCGGACGGGTCGGTCGCCGCCCACGTGGAGGGCGACGACGAAGCCGTCGACGCCCTGGTGGCCTGGCTGCGGCACGGCCCCCGGCTCGCGGTTGTCGAGCACGTCGACGTCCGCGACGCGGAGGCGGTCGGCGCGAGCTCGTTCGAGGTCCGCTACTGACCGCTCACGCCCGGGCGTGACCGCCCCAGTTGGCGAGCTTGGTCGCCACGGTGTGCAGGTCGGCGCGCCAGACGGTCTCGTCGACCGGCGGCAGGATGGCGTCCCACTCGACCGCGAAGGACCCCTTGATCTGCTCGAACCCCGCGGGCCGCGCGAAGAACCAGACGTGGAAGTGGGCCGAGCCGTCGCCCCAGCGGTTGACGTGGACGCGGCCGATGCCGTCCAGGCCCTGGATGATCCGGACCAGGCGGTTGCAGATCCGGCCGAACGTCGAGGCCTGGTCGTCGTCGAAGTCGCCGGCGTCCATGTGCTCGCGCGAGTGCAGGACCACGACCATGGGCAGCCCGCTCGGCTCGCCGTCGTGGGTGAGGATCCAGTCGTCGTCCTCCCACACGATCCGGTCCTCGGGGACGCCGGCGCACACGCGGCAGGGGGCGCCGCCCTCGTCGCCCTCGCGGGGCGCGGCGGGAGCGGGCGCGTCGAGCGCCTTCGGGGCGAGGGCCCCGTCGACGACCTCCCACGGGAAGACGTCCCACCCGGTGATCTCCGGGGCGGGCAGCCGTCCGTCGGCAGCGGCGGCGAGGACGCGGGCGTGGATCTGGGATGCAGACTCCGGCATGGCCTCATGCTGCCAGCCCGACTTGCGCCGTACGGCGGCACCCCCGGACGATCGAGCCCATGACTGCTCCCGTCACCGTCTCGATCACCCGGACCGTCAGCCCCGGCCACCACGAC
This sequence comes from Nocardioides sp. Root1257, assembly GCF_001425175.1. GTDB lineage: Bacteria > Actinomycetota > Actinomycetes > Propionibacteriales > Nocardioidaceae > Nocardioides. The sequence goes on from NZ_LMDV01000009.1 coordinate 961,710, forward strand.
GAGATGGTGGCCTGGATCCGTGCCGGCTCGGCGCTCGCGGCCCGATTCGAGGGCTTCCTCGGCTCCGGCTGGGTGCGGCCGTCGACGGGGTCGGAGGAGTGGCACATGCTCTACCGCTTCGCCGATGACGCTGCGCTCGCGACCTGGGAGGCGTCCCCGCAGCGCGAGTGGTGGCTGGGCGCCGCCCAGGGGTTGGTCGGCGAGTCGAGCATCGAGCGCCGGACCGGCATCGAGGGCTGGTTCGACCCGCCCGCGACGTACGACGTCGAGGACCTGCGGCCCACCCCGCCGGCGCCGCCGCGGTGGAAGCAGGCGTGCGTGATCTTCCTCGTCTTCTTCCCGCTCAGCGTCCTCGCCAACTGGGGCGCGAGCCACACGATCTCGGGCCTCCCGCTCGTCCTCCGCGTGCTGTGCACGGTCCTGGTGATGACCCCGGTGATGACGTACGTCGCCCTGCCGTGGATCACCAAGCGGATGGAGTGGTGGCTCCGGCCCTCCTCTTGACGTCGAGGTTTCTCCCTCGAGGGCCCGGGCAGGGGACCTGCATGAAGAGAGTCTCGGGAATCCTCATCGTCCTGCTCACCACGCTCGGTCTCACGTTCGGGACCGTCGGCACGGCCGCCGCCGTGACGCAGTCGAGCGCCGCGTCGCAGTTCTCGGCGGCCGGTATCGGCTGGACGTCGTCCGGCGGCTGCACCGACCCCGGCAACTCGACGTGCACCTCGTTCGAGGGCATCCGGCAGGCCACCATCGACGGCGCGATCACCCTGAAGAACGCCAGCGGCTGCTCGCTCACGATCACCGGCGGCACCGAGACCGGCCACGCGGGCGGCCAGTACAGCCACTCGACCGGCTACAAGCTCGACTTCTCGCGCACCGCGTGCCTGACCACGTGGGTCCACAACACCTACACCTACTCCGGCACCCGCACCGACGGGACGCCGCTCTACACCGCCGCCTCGGGCAACGTGTACGCCGACGAGGGCAACCACTGGGACGTCCTCTACTACTCCTGCGGCTGCTGAGCGATAGTCGAGCGACCGACTCGACTATGCTGGCCCCATGTCCGTCGACACGCTGCCCCCGCTCCCGTCGTACGACGACGTCCAGGTCGTGGTCCCCGCGCCGGGTGTCGGTCCGGGCAACTGGGCGGGCGCGGCGAGCGCGGTGCTGGTCGACGGGACGTTTTGGCTGACCTACCGGGTGCGCCGCCCCCTCACCGAGGGGCGCGGCGTCTCGGTGGTCGTCGCCAGCTCCACCGACGGCGTCACCTTCGAGGAGGTCGCCGTCGTCGACCGGGAGGCGTTCGGCTGCGAGTCGTTCGAGCGTCCGGTCCTGGTGCCGGTGCCCGGCATCGGCTGGCGCCTCTACCTCTCCTGCGCGACCCCGGGCTCCAAGCACTGGTGGGTCGACAGCCTCACCGCGGCGACGCCGGCCGACCTGCCCGGTGGCGAGCGCCGGCTGGTGCTGCCCGGTGACGACGAGGTCGCCGTCAAGGACCCGGTCGTGGACCGGACCGAGGACGGCTGGCGGATGTGGCTCTGCTGCCACCCGCTCACCGAGACCGGTCACGAGGACCGGATGACGACCCGGCTGCTGACCAGTGCCGACGGCCTCGACTGGACCGACGCCGGCGAGGTGCTCGCCGGTCGCCCGGGCCACTGGGACGCCCGCGGCGCCCGGGTGACGACGGTGCTGTCCGACGCCCCGCTCGTGGTCCTGTACGACGGTCGCGCCGACGCCGCCTCCAACTGGTACGAGACGACGGGGGTCGCGCGCTGGGACGGCGAGCGCCTGGTCGCCGACGACTCCGACCCGATCGTCTCGCCGCACTCCGACGGCGCCTGGCGCTACGCCTCCGCCGTGCCGCTCCCCGACGGCCGCACCCGGTTCTACGTCGAGGCCGCGCGCCCCGACGGCGCGCACGACCTCGTGACGCTGGTCCGTTAGCCGGCCTGTGCGGGACGCCGCTCGTCGAAGGAGCCTTTCGGCTCGCTGGAGAGCCAGTCGGAGAAGTCCTGTCCGGTGAGCTCGGAGAGCAGCCGGACGTCGTCGGCGAAGGCCGGCACCAGCCGTTCGCGCTGCTCCGGCGACAGCCGCGGGCGACGGGCGTCCTCGCGGGTCCGCAGCCGCTCGGTCAGCGGCACGCTGGCCCGACGCCACACCTCGGGGCGGGCGAACTGGCCCAGGTGCGCCCCCGCGCGGATCACCGGGCCGAGCACGGTCGGCCGCCACCCCGGCGGGACATAGCTGCGTGAGTTGTCCCGCGGGATGGTGGCGACCAGCCCCGGCGTGATGCCGAGGAAGCGGCAGGCGCGGTCGACGGCAGCCGGCGGGTCGTCGACGATGTCGCGGTAGCGCAGCACCAGGATCCGCGCGGGATCCACGTGCTGGTGCAGGTGGGCCAGCTGCTCGCCGTACATCCCGAGCTCGCGGTAGCGCCAGAACGGCGCCCAGCCGGCGCGGACCCGCTCGTCCTGACGCGCGAAGGCCGTCTCGAAGTCGGCGATCGGCTCGAGGCCGTCGCACCACAGGTGCATCCAGTTGGAGTAGGCGCGGTCCACCGGGTCGCGCACCACGGCGATGATGCGTACGTCGGGCAGGGCCTCCCCGATCCGGCGGTGCGCGCCGCGGCTCCACAGGTAGAACGGCGTGCTCTCGCCCCGGACGGTGTCGGGGCGGGCGGCGTCGAACAGCGCGGCGTACTCGTCGTGGCGCCAGATCCACTCCTGCTGGGAGTGCGCGTCGCCGGGTCCGCGCCAGGCCGGTGGGGGAGCCCCGTCGCAGAGCCAGAACTTGGGCTCCTTGGGGCGGGTCACGAAGACCTCGGGGTGCTGGGAGAGGGCGGCATGGAGCGCCGTCGTGCCGGCCTTGGGCGCCCCGACGATCAGGAAGTCGGGCTGCGGTGCTCGGATCATGGGTCCCTCCTCGAAACCAAAGTAACTCAGTACGAAAAGGAGGAGAAGGGGGAACTCCTAGAGTGTCCGTGTGGCCGACGTCAACATCCCCTCCGCGCCCGTCATCAGCGGCGCCACCCACCTCCACTCCGGCAAGGTGCGCGACCTCTACGAGCTGCCCGGCGGCGACCTGCTGATGGTCGCCAGCGACCGGATCTCGATCTTCGACTTCGTGCTCGACACGACGATCCCGGACAAGGGCGAGATCCTGACCCGGATGTCGCTGTGGTGGTTCGACCAGCTCGCCGACCTCGCGCCCAACCACGTCATCTCGACCGACGTGCCGGACGCCGTCCGCGGCCGCGCGGTCGTCTGCGAGCGGCTCGCGATGTACCCCGTCGAGTGCGTCGCCCGCGGCTACCTGACCGGCACGGGCCTGCTCGACTACCGCGCCTCGGGCGAGGTGTGCGGCATCGCGCTCCCCGCCGGTCTCGAGGACGGCAGCCGGCTGCCTGGGCCGATCTTCACGCCCGCGACCAAGGCCGAGCTCGGCGACCACGACGAGAACGTCTCGTACGACGCGGTCGCGGCCACCGTCGGCGGCGAGCGCGCCGCCGAGCTGCGCGACCTGACGCTGCAGGTCTACGGCCGGGCCGAGCAGGTCGCCCGGGAGCGCGGCATCATCCTGGCCGACACCAAGCTCGAGTTCGGGTCCCGACCCGACGGCACCACCGTGCTCGCCGACGAGGTCCTGACGCCCGACTCGTCCCGCTTCTGGCCGGCCGCCGAGTGGCAGCCCGGCCGCACCCAGCCGTCGTACGACAAGCAGATCGTGCGCAACTGGGCCCTGTCGCCCGAGTCGGGCTGGGACAGGTCGTCCGGTGACGCGCCGCCCCCGCTGCCGCCGGAGGTCGTCGAGCGCACCCGGAGCCGGTACGTCGAGGCCTACGAGCTCCTCACCGGCGAGACCTGGTGAGCACCCGGTTCCCGGTCACCTGCGAGGTGGCGTTCGACTACCTCGTGGACCCGCGGAACCGGCCGGCGTGGCAGTCGAGCCTCAAGCGCGTCGACGAGGTCGACGGCGACGTGCGCGTCGGCCAGACCTGGGTCGACGTGACCCGACCCGGTCTGCGGCCGCAGATGGAGACGACCGAGCTCGACCGCCCGCACCGCTGGACCGAGCGGGGCACCTGGCGCGGGTACGCCGCGACCCTCACGCTCACCTTCACCGAGACCGCGGAGGGGTGCGACGTCGACGCGGAGGTCGTGATCACCGGCCCGTTCGTGTCCCTGCTGCGGCAGATCGCGCCCCGCGCCGTCCGGCGTGACCTCCGCCACGCGGCCAGTATGTTGAGCGCATGACGACGTACAACCTGGCGAGCCTCCTCGAGGACGGCGCCACGACCTACCCGGACCGGACCGCGATCGTCTTCGGCGACTCCCGGCTGAGCTACGCCGAGGTCGACACGTTCTCCAACATGGTGGCCAACCTGCTGGTGTCACGCGGCATCGAGCCGGGCGACAAGGTCGCGCTCACCTGCCCGAACCTGCCTTACTTCACGGTCGTCTACTTCGGCATCCTCAAGGCCGGTGCGACGGTCGTCCCCCTCAACGTCCTGCTCAAGGGGCGCGAGGTCGCCTACCACCTCGGCGACTCCGACGCGAAGGCCTACTTCTGCTTCCAGGGCACGCCCGAGCTGCCGATGGGCGAGGCCGGCCATGCCGGCTTCAGCGAGGCCGAGGGCTGCGAGCACTTCTTCGTGATCACCGCCGGGCTCGGCGACGCCTCGCCGATCGAGGGCGTCGAGACCATGGCCCAGGCGATGGGTGGCCAGCCGGCGACGTTCGACACCGTGGCGACCGACGAGGACGACACGGCGGTCATCCTCTACACGTCCGGCACCACCGGCCAGCCGAAGGGCGCCGAGCTGCGGCACCGCAACATGCGCGACAACGCGCTCTCGGGTGCCGCGCTGTTCGGGGCGGACGCCGACAACCCCGACACCTACCTCTGCGTGCTGCCGCTCTTCCACTCGTTCGGCCAGACCGTCTGCCAGAACGGCGCCTTCGCGTACGGCGGCACCGTCGTCATGCTGGCCCGCTTCGAGGCGCGCGCGGCGCTGGACCTGATGCAGAAGGAGCGGATCAGCTTCTTCGCCGGGGTGCCCACGATGTACTGGGGACTCCTCGGTGCCCTCGAGGGCGCGCAGGCCGACGGCCTCGACGTCGCCGAGCTGGCCGGCAACCTCCGGGTGGCCGTCGCAGGCGGCTCCGCCCTGCCGGTCGAGGTGCACAAGGAGTTCGAGAAGCGCTTCGGCGTCACGATCCTCGAGGGCTACGGCCTGTCGGAGACCTCGCCGGTCGCCTCGTTCTCCAAGTACGGCGAGCCGGTGCGGGTCGGCTCCATCGGGCTCCCGATCCCGGGCGTCGAGATGCGGCTGATCGCTCCGCCGGACGGGTCGGGCGAGTGGAAGACGGTCGAGGGCGCCGACGAGATCGGTGAGATCGCGATCAAGGGCCACAACATCATGAAGGGCTACTACGACCGCCCCGACGCCACCGCGGAGGCCATCCACGACGGCTGGTTCCGCTCCGGCGACCTGGGCCGGCGCGACGAGGACGGCTGGTACTACATCGTCGACCGCTCCAAGGACATGATCATCCGCGGCGGCTACAACGTGTACCCGCGCGAGATCGAGGAGGTGCTGATGACGCACCCGGCCGTGTCGCTGGCCGCGGTCATCGGCGTACCCCACGAGAGCCACGGCGAGGAGATCAAGGCCGTGGTCATCCGCAAGGACGGCGCCGAGGTCACCGAGGACGAGCTGGTCGCCTGGGGCAAGGAGCAGATGGCCAGCTACAAGTACCCCCGTATCGTCCAGTTCGTCGACGCCCTCCCCATGACCTCCACCGGAAAGATCCTCAAGCGTGAGCTCAGCTGACACCCACGTGGTGATGGAGACGGACCGCCACGAGACGCGGTTCCGGCTCACCCTCATCGCCATGATCGTGCTGCTCTTCGCGGTGCCGATCGGCACCGCGAAGGCGCTCGACCTCGACGCCCGGACCCCGGTGACGATCGCCGAGGACACGCTGCGCGAGAACTACGACCTGGTGCTGATCGACGATGCGGGTCACGCGATCCCGGAGGACTCGGGTGCCGTCACCCAGTCGGAGTTCAGCATGACGCCGGGCTCGACCACCGAGGGCGTGCCGTTCAAGCTCCACGGCAAGCTCGTCCACTGCACGATCTCGATGCCGGACGACGACCCGAGGTCGGTCACCGCGACCTGCGACTCCTGACCCGCCGACGGCCTACTCGAACGGGTTGGGCAGCGCCCCGGGGAGACCGGCGAGCAGCTCGCGCGCCTGGCCCGCGACCTTGTGCTCGACGAGCACCTCGTAGCGCGTTGCGACCACCTGGGTGATCGACGAGAAGTCGCGCTGGCCGCGCGTGAGCGCGTAGCCGAGCAGCGCCCACACGATGCCGAAGACGGCGCCGAGCAGGATCGTGGAGACGATCATCGCGAGGACGTTCTCGTCCACGAAGAACGAGAAGATCAGCCCGACGAACAGGCCGAGCCACAGTCCGGACAGCAGGCCGCCGAGGGCGACCCGGCCGGTCGTCAGCCGGCCGGTGATGCGCTCGACGCGCTTGAGGTCGGTGCCGACGATCATCAGGTGCTGCACCGGGAACTCGTTGTCGGACAGGTAGTCGACGGTCTTCTGGGCCGACGCGTAGTCGTCGTACACGGCCAGCGACTGCGGGAACTCGAGGCGGAGCGGGTTCAGGCCGGGCACAGGGGAGGACATGCTCATGGCCCCAGTCTGCCCTGCGCCGGTCACAGCCGCGTTTCTGGCTCGCAGCGACCGGGTAGGTGCCGAGGAAGCGCGACGACTCGGGACGGGGACCGACATGACGCTGGAGATGCTCAGGGGCGACGTCGACGCAGCCGCCCAGAAGATCGGCGCAGCCGCGGACGGCATCGGCGCGACCGAGCCGGGGCCGCACCTGGCCGGCGTGCACGGGGCGCTGCCCGACAGCCAGAGCGCGGGGGCGGCGCAGTCGCTCACCGAGAGCTGGGGGACCGCAGTCAGTGACCTGACCCGCGACCTCGGTGCGCTCCGCGACCAGATGATCGCGGCGGCCAACCACCTCGAGGCCGAGGACGAGGTCGTGCACACCGCCTTCCGCCGGCCGATGGTCGGTGCCCAGTGACCACCATCGCCCAGCTCGAGAGCTGGGATCCCGCAGCCGTGGGCGCCAGCGCGGAGAGCCTCAACGCCGACCGCAAGGCCCTCGTGGACCTCCAGGACGAGATGGACGCCGGGAGCCCGCCGGGCAGCTGGCAGGGCGAGGCCGCGACCGCGGCCGTCGGCTCCCACGACCGGATCTACGCGCGGCTCGCCGACCTGGTGGCCGCCGTGTCGCCCGTCGTCGAGGCGCTCGATGCCGCCCAGGCCTCGATCAAGAGTGCCCAGGACTCGCTCCACGCGGCGCTGTCCACGGTCGCAGCGGAGGGCTGGAAGCTGGAGGAGACCGGCGGTGGCGGCGTGCGCATCACGGCGCCGGCATCGTCCGACGACGGTGGCGGCCTCCTGGGCGCGATCGACGAGAAGGTCGACCAGGCCCGGATGACCGCGCTGGCCCAGCAGATCGCCGACGCGCTCCAGGCCGCGTCCGACGCGGACTCCCAGCTGGCCTCGGTGCTCACCGGGGCCCGGGTCGGCAGCTACGACGGCGGCACGGGCACCCTCGCCGACGCCGCCCTCCCGCCGGAGATGCGCGGGCTCAGCAACGCCGAGCTCGTCGACTACATGTTCAAGCACCCGAAGGAGACAGCGCCGTACCTCGACGCCCTCTCGGACGACCAGCGCCAGGCGGTCGGCAGTGCGCTCTCGACCCGGTGGGACGACATGGCGGTGCCGGTGGTCGCAACCGGCGACCAGGACGCCTACCCCACGCAGGCGGAGCTCGACGAGCTCAACGAGCTGACCGCTGCGTTCGGCGAGGACCCCGTCGTCGCGACGACGCTCCTCGACGACCTCGGCCCCCGCGGCCTGCTCGAGCTCCAGACCACGCTGCTCGCCAACCCACCCGCCGGTGCCGACCCCATCAGCTGGGAGTCGGCCGGCGAGGCCCAGCGGATCTGGGGGCACACCCTGGCCGCCGCCACGGCCGGTGCGGACTCGGGCCCCGGTGGCGTCGACCACGTCTCGGCGGAGTGGATCGACCAGCTGAACGCTGCCGCGCAGGGGCACTACGACCTGGCGCCGGGCGTGATCGGCAACGCCTACGGCTACCAGGTGCTCTCGCCGCTCCTGGCCGCGGACGGCCACTCGGCGTACTTCCTCAACGAGGTCGGCACCGGGATGGAGAAGTTCGAGCACGACTACATGGACGACAACGGCGGAGCGAGCCCGTGGGACAGCTACACGTTCCCCGGCGAGCTCGACCTGACGCACCTGAAGGACGGGATGCCCGACCCCGACCAGCCCAACGGGCACGATCCGTTCGGCGGGCTCATGGAGGGCCTCTCGCACAACCCGGTCGCGGCGCGCGAGTTCTTCAACGACCCGTTCGGCGACTCGGTCTACGACAACCGGGTCGACCACTACCTCAACGACCGCGACTGGTCGAACTTCGAGGACTACGGCGACCGCCCGTCCGAGATCGGCACGCTCGGCGACGCGTTGACCACGGCGACCACCGTCGACCCCGAGGCCGGCTCGGCCTCGGTGATGAACGACGTCGTCAACGCCGTCGGCGACCCCGACCACGAGCTCGCCCCCGAGCTGCGCTCCGACGTCGGCACGATGGTCAGCCACTACATGCCGTCGGTGTTCGACACCATGAACGGCGACCACCCGATCACGACCGGCGACCCGGTGCCGTGGCTGCCCGGCGACCAGCGCAACGACCTGATGGTCGACTTCGACCCCGACCACCTCAAGTACACGCTCGACCAGGTCGGCCGCAGCGAGGACGCCGGCGGGATCGTGTCGGACGCGGCGGCGAGGTACGCCAACCTCGGCTACGACACGATCTTCAGCGGCGGCGCGGACGGCGACCTCGGCCCCGGCCCCGACGACCCCGACGCGCTCTGGGCCAACCGGCTCGACCTCGCCGACAGCCGGGTGAGCGACCCCTACGCGCACGTCGCCAGCTACCTCGGCGGCGGGTACGCCGACCAGCTGCGCGCCGACGGGCTCGCGGCCGACGCCGCGACCAGCAACGCGGGCGACAGTGCCTGGAAGGTCGGTGGCTTCATCGCCGAGCAGGCCGTCGGCAAGGTGCCGGTCGTCGGCAGCTTCGGCGACTTCCTCGTCGGTCAGGGTGTCGACGCGATCACCGGCGCCAACGACGTCGACACGACCGAGCAGGTCGAGCAGCAGATGGGTCACCACCTCAGCGACGTCAACGGCTCCGCGCAGGCGATGGCCCAGAACGCCGTCTACCGGAACCTCCCCGACTCCGTCCTCGACCACGTCGGCAGCGACGGCCACGGCGGCTCGGTCTTCGACGCCCCCGACGGCACCCGACTGCCGATGTCGCAGTGGGGCCCGGAGCAGGCAGACGCCTGGCACCGGGCGCAGGACATCACCGGCGTCTCGTCCACGGGCTCCCAGCTCCAGGACGCGATGGGGGACCGCATCACGACCGCCCTCTCCGAGCGCGACCAGTTCATGGGCAACTACGGCGAGCAGACCGGCGACGGCGACGGATGAGGTCGGTGCTCCGGGGGATCGTGGGGGTGGCCGTCGCGACCGTCCTGCTGTCCGGCTGCACGGACGACCCGCCCGAGCCCGACGACGACGGGCCCTCCTCGGCCCACGTGCTGGACCGGCTCGCCGAGCACCCCGACACGATCGACGACCACGGGCTCGATGAGCTGGTCGCCGCCGGTGGCGACGACGACGCGGCGGAGGAGTTCCGCCGCACCTACCTCGCGTACGTCGAGGGCGGGGTCGACCGGACGATCCGCGATGCCGGTCGCGAGGACTGGGACCAGGTCCTCCGGACGATCGACGACGAGTGGGTGCAGCCGTCCGCCGACGTCCTCGGCGCGCTGGAGGCCGGCTGCGACCAGGAGGGCGGCACCTGCAGCGATCGGCTCGAGCTGGCGGAGCAGGGGCTCCGCGACGCGGTCGAGTCGGCGACGTACGCCGCGATGCCGGCGAAGCTGCTGCCCCGGGTGTTCGTCGAGGACGGTCAGCGGGTCGCGATGTCGGCCTGGACGACGGCCCAGAGCGACGAGTGGCGGCGGCTCCGGGACACGACGTTGCTGCCCGGCACCAGTGGTGTGGTCGAGCAGGCGACGTTCGCCCGGATGCGGAGCGTCGGGGCCTGAACGGCCCCACTAGACTGGCGGCGCACTCGCACCCCTCCCGAAGGAGCGCCCCGTGGCCCGTGTCGTCGTCGACGTCATGCCCAAGCCCGAGATCCTCGACCCCCAGGGCAAGGCCGTGCTCGGCGCACTGCCCCGGCTCGGCTTCAGTGGCGTGACCGACGTCCGCCAGGGCAAGCGGTTCGAGCTCGAGATCGACGGCGAGATCACCGACGCGGTGCTCGCCGAGGTCGAGAAGATGGCGGAGACGCTGCTCTCCAACCCGGTCATCGAGAACTACGCGGTCCGCGTCGAGGACTCCGTCGCCGCCGAGGCGGCTCGGTGAAGATCGGCGTCGTCACCTTCCCGGGCTCCCTGGACGAGGTCGACGCGCAGCGCGCCGTCACCCTCGGCGGCCACGAGGCCGTCGCGCTGTGGCACGGCGACCACGACCTGCGCGGCGTCGACGCCGTGATCCTGCCCGGCGGCTTCTCGTACGGCGACTACCTGCGCTGCGGCGCGATCTCCCGCTTCTCGCCCGTGATGACCGAGGTCATCGAGGCGGCCGGCAAGGGCATGCCCGTGCTCGGCATCTGCAACGGCTTCCAGATCCTCTGCGAGTCCCACCTGCTGCCCGGAGCGCTGATCCGCAACGACCACCGCAAGTTCGTCTGCCGCGACCAGCGCCTGCGGATCGAGAACACCAGCACCGCGTGGACGACCGCCTACGACGAGGGCGCGGAGATCACCATCGTCCTCAAGAACGGCGAGGGCGGCTTCGTCGCCGATGCCGACACACTCGACCGGCTCGAGGGCGAGGGGCGCGTCGTCGCCCGCTACCTCGACGTCAACCCCAACGGCTCGCTGCGCGACATCGCCGGCATCACCAACGAGCGCGGCAACGTGGTCGGGCTGATGCCGCACCCCGAGCACGCCGTCGAGGACCTCACCGGAGCCGGGACCGACGGTCTCGGCTTCTTCACCAGCATCCTGGAGAGCACGTTCGCATGAGCGCAGTCGCATGAACCCCCTGAAGACCTTCCGCCTCGTCGCCGTCGCCGAGGCGGTCACCTGGGCCCTGCTGCTGACCGGCATGGCGTTCAAGTACACCGACGTCACCGACGTCGGCGTCCGCGTCTTCGGCATGGTGCACGGCGTCGTCTTCATCGCCTACTGCCTGGTGACGGTCCTCGTGTCCGTCGACCAGCGCTGGTCGCGGAGCCGGTCGCTGCTGACGCTGCTCGCGGCGGTGCCGCCGTTCTTCACGGTGCTCGCCGACCGCTCGGCCGAGCGCGCCGACGTCCTGGGCAGCTCGTGGCGCCTGACCCACGAGGCACCGGCCTCGGTGCTCGACCGCCCCGTCGCCTGGCTGCTGCGCAACCCGGTCCGCGGCGCGCTCGCCGGCCTCGTGGCCGTGGCCGCGCTCACCGGTGTCGCCCTGCTGGTCGGCCCTCCGGCCGGCTGATCAGATCTTGCCGCCCTGCAGGGCGGCCCAGGTCGGTCCGCCGGCGATGCCGTTGACCGGGACGCCGATCCGCTGCTGGTAGGCGCGGAGGGCACGGTCGGTCTTCCAGTTGAAGACCCCCGTGGCCCGGACCGCCGCAGCGGTCGCGTCGGTGCCGGCGGCGGACAGCGCCCGCTGGACGCGTCGTACGTCGGGGCCGGCGGAGCCGAACTTCAGCAGCACCCGGTTGCCGGCGCTCAGCAGCGCCGTCCAGTCGTTGCGGGTCCAGCCCGGCGTGACCGGCAGGCCGTGCGCGCTCTGCCAGGCGTTGGCCGCCGCGGCCGTGGCGCCGTTGTAGCGCCCGTGGATCCGGCCGGCGTACGTGCCGTCCTCCTGCAGCAGGCACTGGAGAGCCTTGACCTGGACGGGGTTCGGCGTGCTGGTGCCGTTGGCCGGCCGGATCACCTGGTAGCCGGCACGCGGGATGACGACGCCGCCGCAGTGGACCTCGGGGGAGGCCACCGAGCCCTGGCCCAGGTTGAGGAAGTTGCTGTCGATGTTGATGGTGACCTTGCCCCAGGTCTCGTCGTGGCCGCCCCGGTACTGCTTCACCCGCGAGCGCGGCATCCAGCCGTCAGCGCGGATGTACGGCGTGCTGGTGCTGGCGATGCCGTCCCAGCGGGCGATCCAGATCTGGTCGGGGAGGGTGAAGGCCGTCGGTCGCGTGACCCGCGCGTCGTCGAGGGCCCGGATGCCCGACCCGGCGCTCGAGTAGACGCCGGAGACGTAGCCGAGGGCGTGCAGCTGCTCGGTCCACCCGCTGAGGAAGGCCAGCGCCGACTCGCGGCACTTCGCGTTGTTGGAGTCGAAGCCCTCGAGGTCGTACCAGAGGGTGCTCCCGGTGGTGATGCCCAGGTCGATGGCGGCCGTGACCGACTCCGCGGCCTGGGTGCGGCCCTGACGGAGGGCGACGGCGTACAGGCCGTTGTCGTTGGCCTTGGAGCTGATCCGGAAGTCGTCCTTGTAACGCGGGAACCGCGGCTGGCAGGAGGCCTGGGGTCCGAGCGTGATCGGCAGCAGCCGCCAGCCCTTGGCGAGCTGGGTGCTGACCCAGGTCGCGTTCAGGTAGGTCTGGTTGCGGCAGGCCCGCGAGTCGCCGGCGATGTAGATGCCGACGGCCCAGAAGGGCGAGGTGCGGAGCCAGCGGTTCATCTTCGCCTGGCTCGGCGCCTGGCACTGGTCGAAGCCGAAGCCGGTGAAGTCGCCGGGCGTCACCACGTTGGCCTTGCGCGCCTTCGCCGCGAGCGGGGCGGCCGCGTCGGTGGCCTGCTCGCTCCCGCTCACCGCCATCAGTCCGGAGACCGTGAGGGCGCTCAGCGCCACCGCGGTCGCAGCGCGTCGGGCGAGGGGAAGAAACCGGCGAGGCATGTCGAGCTCCAGAGAAAGGCGTGGTCGCTGCCTCGCGGCCGAGGCCACGTCACCATAACCTCACCAATCACACCAGTCACAGCCTTCGCCGACAACTACAGCGCTGTAATTCGCTCGGTGCCAACCACAAGGTTTGCTCAATCGGCTGAGCACGTGCGGGAACGGGAGCACGCTGGCCGCACGCAACGATCGAGGGGGTCGATCATGAGTGACAGCTGGAGCATGCTCCCGTTCCTGGGCCGCGGGCCGGAGTTCTTCCTGGACCCGGTCGAGGGCGGTACGCCGACGACGAGCGCCGACGGCCGGTGGTGGTGGGACGGACGCGTCTGGACGCCCGTCCTCGCCGCCCGCCAGGCGAGCTAGGCCGCCTCGACCGCCTCGGTGAGGTCCGCGCGGACCGGCTCGACCCGCGCGGGCTCGGGGGCTGACGCCCGCCGGGTCCGGAGCGCGAGGCCCGAGACCAGCAGGGCCAGGGCGGTGAAGCCGGCCGACGTCAGGAACGCCGCCTGCAGCCCGGGCACGAACTCGCCCGGGACCGCACCCGCGGCGTACACCGACACGATGACGGCGATGCCCACGGCACTGCCGAGCTGCTGCGTGGTCTGCAGCAGTCCGGACGCCGATCCGGCGTGCTCCGGCTCGACGCCGCCGAGCACCGTGACGGAGATCGGCATGAACACCAGGCCGGTGGAGAGGCCGGCGATCAGCATCGGGCCGAAGACCGAGCCCCAGTAGGTGCCGTCGGCACCGGCGGCGCTGAGCCAGGCGTAGCCCACGGTCATGGCGGCGGTGCCCGTCATCAGCATGGCCTGCGGGCCGACCTTCTGGATCAGCCACGGGGTGAGGCGGGACATCCCGAAGATGCCGAGGCTGAAGGGGAGGAAGGCGAAGCCGGACGCGAGCGGGCCGAAGCCGAGCACCCGCTGCACGTACTGCACGACCAGGAAGAACATCGACAGGTTCGCACCGATGACCAGCGCCATGACGGCCAGCGCGGCGACGCGGCGCCGGTTCCTGACCAGGTGCGGCTGGATCATCGGGTGCGGGTGCCGCGTCTCGGTGCGGGCCAGCAGGAGCAGGGCCGCGACGCCGAGGACGATGCCGCCGATGGTGCGCACCGAGGTCCAGCCGTGCTCGGGAGCACCGATCAGCGCCCACACGATGGACACGGCGCCGATGGTGGCGCTGGCGGCGCCGACCAGGTCGAAGCGTCCGGGGCGGCGGGCGGTCTCGGCGACGAAGCGACGGGCGAGAAGCAGCACGGCGATGCCGAGCGGCACGTTGATGAAGAGCGTCCAGCGCCACGACCCGACGTCGGTGAGCAGGCCACCGAGGATCAGGCCGATCGAGGCGCCACCGGACGAGACCGCGCCGAAGAGCGCGAGGGCCCGGTTGCGCGCGGCCTCGTCGGGCGCGCTGGTGGTGAGCAGGGCGAGCACGCTCGGTGCGGCGAGGGCCGCTCCGACGCCCTGGAGGGTCCGGGCGGCGACCAGCTGGCCGGGCGTCTGGGCGAGTCCGCCGAGGGCGGAGCCCACCGTGAAGGTGGCCAGCCCGATCTCGAAGACCCGGAGCCGTCCGAAGACGTCGCCGAGCCGGCCGCCGAGCAGCAGCAGGCCGCCGAAGGCGAGCGTGTAGGCGTTGAGGACCCACGACAGCGACGCGGGGCCGAAGTCGAGGTCGGCGTCGATGCGGGGCAGGGCGACGTTCACGACGGTGGCGTCGAGCACGATCATCAGCTGGGCGACCAGGACGATCGCGATGCCCGCGGCTGCGCGGCCGGCGTTCGGCGGCAGCTCGCTGGGCCGACCCGTGCCCCGGGCGGGGGTGGTGGTGGTGAGAGACATGGTGGAGAGTCCTGTTCTGGCCTCGTGGGCCGAGGTACAGTAGATCCGGAGGGTTCCTCCGCTTCATCCAGAACAATACGGAGACTGTCTCCGTTTAGCAAGTGCAATGAGGGAGTTTTCCGTGCGAGCCGATGCCCAGCGCAACTACGACCGCATCGTCGAGGTGGCGCGCCAGGTGTTCCGCGAGCGTGGGTACGACGCCTCTCTCGACGACATCGCCAAGCTCGCCGGCGTCGGTCCCGGCACCCTCTACCGGCACTTCCCGAAGCGCGAGAACCTCCTCGACGCCGTGATGCAGTCCTGGGTCGACAAGGTCACCGAGACCACGGACAAGGCGCTGACCCACGAGGGGTCGGACCGCGACCTGCTGCTGAACTGGTTCCAGGAGTACGTCGGCCTGATCAGCCAGCACAAGGGCGGACCCGCCAAGATCACCTCCGCGATGGGCGACCCGGACTCCCCGATCATGACCAAGTGCCAGGTCCTGGCATCCGCCAACGGCCGCGTGATCGAGCGGCTCCGCGAGGACGGCGCGCTGCGCGACGGGGTCGAGACCATCCAGGTCTGCCGCCTCGTGGGCGGCATCGCGACCGTCGCCGACCAGAGCGACCTCGACGCGTCCGCCGTGCGCCCGATGCTCGAGGTCGTCGCCGACGGGCTGCTGAGGTAGGACCCGTCAGGAGAGCTCGCGCGACGCCGCGGGTGCCTCCCCGTCGTGTGAGAACCCGATCGCCCGGACCAGGGCGCGGGATCCGTACGGCGCCGTCATCCGGACCCGCACCTGCAGGTAGCGGCCGGGACGGTCGAGACGGGTGCCCTCGACCCGCCGCCACCGCGACCAGGTCCCGTCCGGTCGTGACCGGTCGCCGGTGCGCACGGCCACGACGACCCGGGATCCTGCGGGACGGGTGGCGTCGAGCACCATCGCGGTCCAGCTGACCTTCTGCCGGGCGTCCTGGACGGTGGAGATGAACGTGCCGACCCCGCCGGCCGGCAGGGCCAGGGCGCCGAAGCCGGCACGGCTGACCCGCACGTCGCCGCTCAGCCGGCCGGTGCGGAAGCCGAGCGCGGTCTGCAGGGCGACGCCCGGCGCCCGGGTGCGGAGCCGGATCGGCGTGCCCGAGCCCGAGTTGCCGGCGGCGTCCGTCCCACCGACCGTCAGGCGGTACGCCGTCTCGGTCGCGAGCCCGGTCAGCACCACCGTGTGCCGCCGCACCAGCCCGTCGTCGCGTCGCGAGCCGACGCCCGGCGTCGACCGGTCGGTGAAGTGGACGACGGACGTCGCAGGCTCGGCGGTCCGCCACGACACGCGCGCGGTGCCGTCGGGCAGCGAGAGCGCACGGACGGCGGTCGGCACCGGAGCGCGGTGGTCCGCGGCGGGGGTGCGGAAGGTGGCCGGCGGCCGATCGCGCCGCGGCCAGGTCCGGAGGTGGCCGTCCGCGCCGCGGGTGAGCACGCGGTAGAAGTACCTCCGGCCGGCGGCCAGCCCGTCGACGGTGAGCGAGTGGCGGGCGGTGCTCCCCGCCGACGTCGTCACGCGGTCGAGCCTGCCGGCCGACGTGCCGAAGCGGACCGTCGAGGTCCCGGGTGCTCCGCTGCGCCAGCGCACCGTGGCCTCGCCCGACGGGCTCGACGCGACCCGCGCCGCCGAGACCGCGGCTGCCGAGCCCGCCGAGCCCGCGCCGTACGCCGCCGACCACGTGCCGGCCGACGCGGGGAAGACGGCGTACTGCTGGCCCTTGACGGTCATGGTGGTGAAGGCGACGGCGGTGCCTCCCCGGGTCAGGCTGCTCAGCACCGTCCCGCCCGGTCCGGCGACGGGCAGCATCGCGGTGAGGCGCGAGGCGCCGCTGCCGACGGCGATCGTGAAGCCCAGCGTGGAGCCCGACCACGAGAGATCGCCGAACGAGGAGCCGTTGCGCCCGTCGACCCAGGTGAGCATCTGGCGCGCGGTCACGACAGGCACGCCGCGCTCCTGCGCGGACGCGAGGAGCTCGTCGCTCTCGAAGGTCGTCGCCGCGTCGGTGTGCATGTTGGCGGTGAACGCGCCGTAGTAGCCCTGGGCGCCGAGTGCCCGGTCCAGGAGGGTGTCGACGGTGAACGGGTAGCTCTGCTCGGACTCGTCGGTCATCGCCGTCTGGGCCTGGTAGACGTCGAGCATCGAGCCGTCGGTGTCGGTGAACCGCATCGGGATGCCCGACCCGTTCATGAAGCCGGGACGGTCCTGCACCCAGCTGCCCGGCCAGAAGTAGTAGTTGGTGTCGAGGCGGATCCCGTTGGCCAGCTCGGCCCTGGGCTGCGAGCTCCAGTCGCTGAACGCGATGCAGTGGGTCCGGTTGGTCGTGGGCGCCAGGACGCCGGAGTACTTCGCACGCCACTCCGCGAGCTGGGAGCTGTAGCCGCTCTGGAGCTGGGCGAGCGAGGTGAAGTTGGCGCAGTTGGTCGTGTGGTGCAGCCCGACCTCGAAGCCCTGGCCCTGGTAGGTCGTGGCCTGGGCGTTGCTGAACGGCGTGGACGTGTAGACGTACGACGTGAAGCGGGGGCAGGTCCAGGCCGCGACCGAGCAGCCGGCGGGGCTGGCGGCGAGGTAGGAGGCGAAGCGGCCGGCCGTCCCGCCCGTGCCGTGGTCGTCGCCGGTCGCGACCACGACGGCCTTGTACGTGTCGGGGAAGTACCAGAACCGCGGCAGCGGCATCCGGTCGCGCCGCATCACCGTGAGGAGGTTGGCCAGCAGGCGCTGCTGCTCGTCCGCCTGGGGGATCGACACCTTGGCCAGGTTGACCCAGTCGGTGGTCCCGCTGCCGCCGAAGAAGAGGTCGTCGGACCGGATCGGCGTCTGGGCGTCCCGCTCCTGGGCCGCCCACGCCGGGTTGCCCTGGCGGGTCTGCACGACCGACTTCGCCAGGTCGTAGGCGAAGGTCGCGACCTGGCCGCCGTTGCTGCCGACGCTGCGCCACGCCACCGCGGGCTGACCGGTGGACGCCGTCGCGGTCGAGTAGAGGGTCGCGACCGTGGTGGCGCCGGCGAGTGCGTAGCGGTTCGCGGCCCCGTGGAACTGCATCGTGTCGGTGGTGATCCCCGCGCCCGGCGCGGTCGCGGGGTCCACGGCCAGGTAGCCGTCGGAGACCGTGCCGGCCTGGGCGCTGAGGCCGGCGAGGCTCAGGAACCGGCTGTCCGGTCGCATCAGCACGAGGTCGCCACCGGCCGTCACCCAGTCGCTCACGGCGGCGACCTGCGCATCGGTCACGGGCACCTCGCCGACCACGAGCGCGCCGTACGGCGCCAGGCCGCTGGCCGTGAGCGCTGCCGGCCCGACCGTGGTGAACTCGTTGAGGCCCTCGGCGCGCAGGATCTCCGCGAGGTACGTCGAGACCGGGTTGCCCGCGCTGGTGACGACCGCGACGGGACCGCCCGGTCCCTGGTCGGGCGCCGGCGGTGCCGGTGCGGCGGTCTGGAACGACCAGCTCGTCGGTGCCGCGACGTTGCCCGCCGCGTCGCTGGCGCCGCTGACCTGGACGGAGTACGTCGTCGAGGAGGCGAGCGCGAGCGCGGGCTGGAACAGCAGTCGGGTGCCGCCGCTGTCGATCGCGGTGGTGCCGGCCAGCACGGTGCCCGCCGGGTTGCGGACCTCGACCGTGCCGGTGCGCGCCTTCAGCGGCTCGCCGTACGTCGCCGAGACGACCGTGTTGGTGGGGACCCCGGTCGCGCCGGGGGCGGGCGAGCGGTCCAGCAGCGACGGCGCCGTGGCGTCCGTGGCGCTCTCCTGGAAGACGACGTCGACCCAGTAGTTCTCGTTGTTGTAGCTGCTCGTCGGGAAGACGCCGGCGGTGCTGGTGTAGCGGTAGAGGCCGTTGCCGCCGTCGGTGCCGTTGGCGAGGGCGGTCAGCGGTCCGCGCGTCGTCGCGGCGCTGAAGTAGTTCCCGTTCACGACGTACCGCGACGGCGTGAAGTACGACGCGACGTAGGTCGTGTTCGCCTGCACCGCGACCGGGCTCGCGAAGGTCGCCTGCTGCCAGCCGCTCGCGCTCTCCCCGGTGAAGGTCACGGTGGCCAGCTTCGTGCCGGTGCCGCTCCAGAGGGTGCCGACGTGCGTGCCCGAGCTCTGGGTGGGCTTGAAGTAGCGGATCGCCGTGACGTACCCGGCCTGGCTGGTGCGGAACTTCACGCCGAGCTCCACCGCCGAGGTGTCCGGGTCGGTGCCGGCGGGCGCGGCGGTCGACGGCCAGATCGTGCACGGACACGAGCTGGCCGTCGCCGCGGTCGTGAAGCTCCACGACGTCGGGTCCATGACGTTGCCGGCGGCGTCGGTGGCCCCGGACACGGTCGCGGTGTAGGTCGTCGACGTCGCGAGCGCGCTGCCAGGGGTGAGCGTCGCGGTCTGGGTGGTGGCGTTGTAGGCGGTGGTGGCGGTGACGGCCGTGCCGGCGGGGTTGCGGAGCACGAAGCTGACCGTCGAGCCGGTGACGGCCTCGCTGAAGGTGGCGGTCGGCGCGACCGAGGTGGCGACGGCGGTGGCGCCGCTGGCGGGCGTTCGCGCGGTGACGGTGGGCTTGGTGGTGTCGGCGGCGACCGTGGTGAAGGTCCAGGTGACGGGGTCCATGGCGTTGCCGGCGGCGTCGGCCGCGCCGGAGAGCGTGGCGGTGTACGTCGTCGACGGTGCCAGGGCGCTGCCGGGCGTCAGCGTCGCGGTCTGGGTGGTGGCGTTGTAGGCGGTGGTGCCGGTGACGAGGGTGCCGGCGGGGTTGCGCAGCTGGAAGCTGATCGAGGCTGCAGTGACGGGCTCGCTGAAGGTCGCCGTGGGCGCGACGTTGACCGCGACGCCGGTGGCGCCGGCGGCAGGGGTCCGTCCGGTCACGGTGGGCTTGGTGGTGTCGGCGGCGACCGTGGTGAAGGTCCAGGTGACGGGGTCCATGGCGTTGCCGGCGGCGTCGGTGGCCCCGGAGACGGTGGCGGTGTAGGTGGTCGAGGGCGCGAGGGCCGCGTTCGGGGTGACGGTCGCGGTCTGGGTGGTGGCGTTGTAGGCCGTGGTGGCGGTGACGAGGG
The DNA here is from genome assembly GCF_001425175.1 of Nocardioides sp. Root1257. Taxonomy (GTDB): domain Bacteria; phylum Actinomycetota; class Actinomycetes; order Propionibacteriales; family Nocardioidaceae; genus Nocardioides. Next base: position 981,694 of record NZ_LMDV01000009.1, read on the forward strand.
TGCCGGCGGGGTTGCGGAGCTGGAAGGAGATCGAGCCGGCGGTGACGGGTTCGCTGAAGGTCGCCGTGGGCGCGACGTTGACCGCGACGCCGGTGGCGCCGGCCGCGGGGGTCCGTCCGGTCACGGTCGGCTTGGTGGTGTCGGGGCCGTTGTCGTAGACGACGTCGACCCAGTAGTTCTCGCTGTTGTAGGACGCGGTCGGGAAGGAGCCCGCCGTGCTGCCGTAGCGGTAGAGGCCGTTGCCGCCGTCGGTGCCGTTGGCCAGCGCCGTCAACGGCCCGCGGGTGGTCGCGGAGGTGAAGTACGCCGAGCTGACGGCGTACCGCGACGGTGTGAAGTACGACGCCACGTAGGTCGTGTTGGCCGTGACCGGGACCGGGGTCGCGAAGTTGGCCTGCTGCCAGCCGCTGGCGCTCTCGCCGGTGAAGGTCACCGTCGCGAGCTTGGTGCCGGTGCCGGTCCACAGGGTGCCGACGTGGGTGCCGGTGGAGAGGGCGGCCTTGTAGTACCGGATGCCCGTGATGGTCCCGTTCTGGGAGGCGCGGAACTTCACGCCCAGCTCCACCGCGCTGGTGTCCGGGTCCGTGCCCGCAGGGGTCGCGGTGCTGGGCCAGATCGAGCACGGGCAGCCGCTGCCGCCGGAGGTGCCCGCCGTGATCGTGACGCCCGCGGACGGGGTCTCGATGTTGCCGCTGTCGTCGGCGGCCCTGCTGCGGATCCGGACGGTCCCGGCGGCTGCCGGGGTGAACGTGTAGGTCCACGACTCACGTCCGGTGGCGCGGTGCCAGGTGCTGCCGTTGTCGGTGGAGACCTCGATGCCGCCGACCCGGCCGCCGCCGGCGTCGGTGGCGGTCCCGGTGATCGTGATCGGGTCGCCGACCGGCAGCGTCGCGCCGGCCGTGGGCGAGGTGATCACCGAGGTCGGGGCCGCGGTGTCGGTCGACGCCGTCGCCGCGGTCAGCCCCGACTGCAGCGTGGTGGGCTGGACGCCCATGTCGGCCAGCAGGTTGACGGTCGCCTGACGCGCGGCCGCGTCGGCCGCGGCCGAGCCGCGGTCGTGGTTGGCGTCGAGACCCCAGGACCACTGGATCGTCCCCGCACCGAACACGAGGGCGCCGCTCGGGGCGCGGTAGAGCGTCATCGAGTGCGTCGCCGTGCCGCTGCTGTAGTTGGTGCCGTAGTCCTGCAGCACGTCCGCCTGACCGGTCGTCTGCGACAGCCGGACCAGACCCGGTGGGCGCGACCCGTTGTCGGCGTCCTGGTCCCACTCGTAGCCGATGACGTTGGTGCCGACGGTCGTGGTCTGCGTGCCGGTCAGGCTGGCCACGCGGGTGTTGCGCCAGAAGCGCATCTTGCCGTCGGCCGCCCCGACCTCCATGTCGATGGCGCAGCAGTTCGCGGTGAAGATCGTCCCGGACAGCGCGTTCTCGGGGCGCGCGCCGTCGGCGGGCGCACCGAAGCGCGGGTCGCGCCAGGTCGCCGTCGCCGTCGGGGGGTCCTGCGGGTCGATCGCGGCGTTCGCGTGCGTCTCCTTGTAGGAGACGAGGGTCCGGTACGGCGTGCCGGAGCCGTCGACGCTGTTCTCCCACCGGGTCTTCCAGAAGATCTCGTTCCCGCTGAAGAAGGCCAGGTCGACCCCGGCCGCGCGCGCCGCCTCGACGTTGGCGCGCTGCTGGCCCGACCAGTACTCGTCGTGGCCGACCGACAGGAACGCCTGGTGCTCGAGCAGCTCGCTCCCGCGACGGTCGGTGTCGACCCCGGAGGTGTAGCTCACGTCGTACCCGTTGGACTCCAGCCACCGGACCATCGGGTACTCCGCGTTGAAGACGAAGTCCTCGGGCGCGTTGGCGCGCGTGGTGAACGGCCGGTTGTAGCTGACCTTGTAGGCACGGCCCGCGGGCGCACCGGTGTAGAGGCTGTTGCCGCCGTACGCGTTGTAGGCCTGCCAGGTGGTGTCCGAGGTCTGGAAGAGCAGTTTGGACGCGGAGCTGTCGTTGCGGACGACGAAGAAGACGTGGCTCGACCCTGCGGTGCCGTCGGTGCGCACCAGCTTGGCGAAGTAGATCCCGGACACGGCGTCCGCGGGCACCTGCCAGGTCGCGTTCTGGGTCCAGTTGCCGCAGTCGGTCAGACCGGTGGCGGCGACGGTGATGCAGTTCGGCTGGTTGGGCACGATCGTGGTGGGAGCGACCGTCGTGACGAGCCGTGCCCCCAGGCCGCCGTAGTAGCCCATCCGATAGATGTCGAGGCGGTACGACGAGGCGTTGGTGTCGATCTTGAAGCCCTCGGTCTCGCCGACGTTCACGCTCATCTGCGTCGCGAAGCCCTGGATGTTGGTGCTGCCGGCACCGGTGATGCCCCACTCGCTCTCGGGGTTGCCGGTCTTCGTGTTCTCGCACGCCACCGGGCTGGCGACGGGAGCGTCGCACGGTGCGGCGACCGCCGCGGGTGCGACGACGACGCTGAGTCCGGCGACGACCAGGACGCCGATCGCGGCGGCGACCAGCGCCGTCGACCTGGGGAACCGTCGGGTGCGCTGCTGATCTGGGCTCATGGGGTCCGCCTCGCTCGCTCCACCCCCCGGAGCCACCCGCCGGGGGTGTCGGATTCGTCGCACGCTAGGGAGGTCCTCCGGTCCGGAGCGGATCCGGGCACGCAATTACCGAGCATGAGGGAGAGGGAGGGAGCCGGAGCCAGGTGCGCCGCCGCGCGGGGGCGCCGGTAGATTGACGCCGTGCTGGACACCGTCGCTGTCGCCACCGAAGACCCCACCCGCGAGCAGCCCTGGGCGGACCTCGGGCTCAAGCCCGACGAGTACGCCGAGATCCGCGAGATCCTCGGGCGTCGCCCGACCAGCTCCGAGCTCGCGATGTACTCCGTGATGTGGAGCGAGCACTGCTCCTACAAGAGCTCCAAGGTGCACCTCAAGCAGTTCTCCGAGATCCCCCAGGAGACGCCGGTCGGCAAGATGCTGGCGGGCATCGGCGAGAACGCCGGCGTCCTCGACATCGGTCAGGGCTACGCCGTCACCTTCAAGGTCGAGTCGCACAACCACCCGTCGTACGTCGAGCCCTACCAGGGCGCCGCCACCGGCGTCGGCGGCATCGTCCGCGACATCCTCGCGATGGGCGCGCGCCCGGTCGCGGTCATGGACCCGCTGCGCTTCGGCCCGCTCGACGCCGACGACACCCACCGCGTGCTGCCCGGGATCGTCGCGGGCGTCGGCGGCTACGGCAACATGCTGGGCCTGCCCAACATCGGCGGCGAGGCCGTCTTCGACGCGTCGTACGTCGGCAACCCGCTCGTCAACGCCCTCTGCGTCGGCGTGCTGCGGCACGAGGACCTGCACCTGGCCAAGGCGTCCGGCGCCGGCAACCAGGTGATCCTGTACGGCGCGCGCACCGGCGGCGACGGCATCGGCGGCGTCTCGGTCCTGGCGTCCGAGACCTTCGACGCCGACGGGCCGGCGAAGCGGCCGAGCGTGCAGGTCGGCGACCCCTTCATGGAGAAGCTGCTCATCGAGTGCACGCTCGAGATCTTCGCGGCCGGCCTGGTCGCCGGCATCCAGGACCTCGGTGGTGCCGGTCTGTCCTGCGCGACCTCCGAGCTCGCGTCCGCCGGCGACGGCGGCATGCACGTCGAGCTCGACCGGGTCCCGCTGCGCGACTCCACCCTGGCGCCCGAAGAGATCCTGATGAGCGAGTCGCAGGAGCGGATGATGGCGGTCGTCGAGCCCGACGACGTCGCCGGCTTCCTCGCGATCTGCGCGAAGTGGGACGTCGAGGCCGTCGTCATCGGCGAGGTCACCGACACCGGCCGCCTGCAGATCGACTGGCACGGCGAGCGCGTCGTCGACGTGCCGCCGCGCTCGGTGGCGCACGACGGCCCGACGTACCACCGCCCGCTGGAGCGTCCCGACTGGCAGGACGACCTGCAGGCCGACGCCGCCGAGGCGCTGGCCCGCCCGACCACCGGCGCCGAGCTGCGCTCGACGCTGCTGACCCTGGTCGCGTCTCCGAACCTTTGCGACAAGTCCTGGATCACCGACCAGTACGACCGCTACGTCCGCGGCAACACCGTGCTCGCGCAGCCGAGCGACAGCGGGATGATCCGCGTCGACCCCGACACCAACCTCGGCGTCGCCATCTCCACCGACTGCAACGGCCGCTTCGCCAAGCTGGACCCGTACGCCGGGGCGCAGCTCGCCCTGGTCGAGAGCTACCGCAACGTGGCGACGGGCGGGGCCCGGCCGCTCGCGATCTCGGACTGCCTCAACTTCGGCTCGCCCGAGGACCCCGCCGTGATGTGGCAGTTCGCCGAGGCCTGCCGCGGCCTCAAGGACGCGTGCCTCGAGCTCGGCATCCCGGTCACCGGCGGCAACGTCAGCCTCTACAACCAGACCGCGGAGACGGCCATCCTGCCGACGCCGGTCGTCGCCGTCCTCGGCGTCGTCGACGACGTGACCCTGCGTACGCCGTCGGCCTGGTCGGCCGGTGGCGAGCGGGTCTTCCTGCTCGGCGACACCCGCGAGGAGCTCTCCGGCTCCGAGTGGGCGCACGTGGTCCACGACCACCTCGGCGGCCTCCCGCCGGCGGTCGACCTCGAGGCGGAGCAGGCGCTGGCGCGGCTGCTGCACGCGGGCGTCGGCCTGCTCAGCTCCGCCCACGACCTCTCCGACGGCGGCCTCGCCCAGGCGCTCGCCGAGGCGTCGCTGCGCCACGGGGTCGGTGTCAGGGTCGAGGTGCCGGACGACGCGTTCGTCGCGCTCTTCAGCGAGTCGACGGCGCGGGTGCTCGTCACCGTCGCCGACGGCGACGCCGAGCGGCTGGTGCAGCTCGCCGGCGAGCACGGCGTCCCGATCGCCTCGATCGGCGTCACCGGTGGCGACGTCCTCGGTGTCGACGGCCAGTTCGAGATCCCGCTCGACGAGCTGCGGGCCGCCTGGACCGCGACGCTGCCGGCCGCGTTGGGCTGACCCCTTCCCAGGCATACCCGGTCGACCGGGTATCCCTGAACATGGAGGGCATTGCAGAGGCCGCGGAGTTGGTGAAGTGCCCTCCCAGTCCGCGAGGCCGTCGGCGCCGAACCACCACCGTGCGCCGACGTACCCTCCTGATGCTGCCCGCGGTCGCCGGGCTCGCGGCAGCGTGTGGACGCAGCCGACCCGGCCGACGCAGCGAGGAGCGAGGGATGCGCAAGGTCTCGTACGGCGACGATCCCGCGCAGTACGGCGAGCTCACCCTGCCGGACGGTGACGCGAAGGGCGTCGCCGTGGTCGTGCACGGCGGGTTCTGGAAGCCGGAGTACGGCATCGAGTACGCCACCCCGCTGGTGCCGAGCCTGGTGGCCGCGGGCTGGGCCGCCTGGGCGATCGAGTACCGCCGTGGCACCGGCGCCGCCGACACCCTCGACGACGTCCGGGCCGCGATCGACGCCCGTCCCGACGTCGACGGTCCCGTGGTCGGCATCGGTCACTCAGCCGGCGGCCACCTGGTCACCTGGGCCGCCGGACACGGAGGACTCACCCACGTCGTCTCCCAGGCCGGCGTCCTCGACCTGCAGGCGGCGTACGACGCCGGGCTCGGCGGGGGAGCGGTCGAGCTCTTCCTCGGTCACCCGTTCGGGCCCGCGGACGCGGCTGTCGACCCGGTCCAGCAGGTGCCGCTCGACGTGCCGGTCTGGTGCATCCACGGGACCGGCGACGACATCGTCCCGCTCAGCCAGTCGCGGGCGTACGTCGCGGCCGCGACCGGCGCCGAAGCGAGCGCCGAGCTGGTGGAGGTCGACGGTGACCACTTCACGCTGGTCGACCCGGACTCGGACGCCTGGGCGACGACGCTCGCCCACCTGCGCGACCTAGCGTGAGAGCACCGAGATCTTCTGCCAGATCTTGCGCGACATCCCGGTGGTCAGTGTCTCGATCGTGCTGACCGTGTCGAGGACGACCGCGTCGCGCGACTCCTCGGCGCACAGCGCCGCCGTCTTGCCGACCAGGCTGAGCATCTCGGAGCAGTAGTCGAGGTAGCGCTCCATCTGGTCGCGGTCGAGGCCGACGTCGGTGCTGAGGGCGGTCGGCACGAACGACGCGCGCAGCCGCTCCGGGTCCTTGGTCAGCTGGTGCATGTCGATGATGTGGGCCAGCGAGCGCAGTCGGTGCAGCATCTCCAGGATCGAGCCGCGCTGGAGCCGCTCGGGGAAGCTGAGCAGGAAGAACACGGCGATCGCCGCGAAGACCACGTCGTTGATCGTGGTCTCGATCAGCGGCAGCCAGTCGAGCCCGTCGGGACCCTGGTCGCCCACGGCCGCGTGCGTGGCGAGCGCCAGGGCCGCGACGGTGCCGATCGCGATGAGCGAGATCAGGGCCCGTGACACGACACGCGCCGTACGGATCCGGGAACGGTGCACCGCGGCGCCGCTCGCCACCTGCTCGACGAGGCTCCCCAGCTCCGCGGCGACGTCGCACAGCCCCCGGCCCGGGAAGCGCGCCTCGATCCGGGCGTGCAGCCGGTCGACCGTGTCGGCGACCGGCCGGGACATGAGCTTGTCGAAGGACTCGGCCACGGCGATCACCCTAGGGCGTGCCCCGGGTGCTCAGCTGTCGGCGTGCACTCTCTCGGCCAGTCGTACGGCGGCGTGCCGCACCAGGTCGGCCAGGTCCGGGTCGGTGACCGCCTCCTCCGGGGCCTGCCCGAAGGTGAGCGCGGCGGGCTGGGTCAGCCACGCCCACGCGCGCCAGGGGTCCATCCCCGAGGCGAGCAGCGGCTCCAGCAGCGGGGCGACGTCGGGCCGGACCTCGCCCTCGTCCGTGAGCTGGAACCCGGGGACCACCACGCCGCCCTCGACCGGGACCACCAGCAGCCGGTGCGTCTGCGCCGCCTTGTGCACGGCGTACCGGGTCGCGTCGACCGAGGCGCCGCGCACCTCCGCGAGCGTCTCGTAGCCGAACCACGGCGTCTCGAGCAGGGCAGTGCGCAGCCGCGCCTGCCGGGCGATCAGCAGCAGGCCGACCGGCACGGCGTGCTCGGGCTCGGTCCCCTCGCTGTGCAGCAGCCGGTCGAGCTCCTCGACGCGGTCGGGCTCGCTCCACACCGCGTGACCCGACGCGTCGCGGGTGAAGGTCGGCAGACCCGCCTCCGCCAACGCGTCGACGAGGCCGAGGCCCTCGAGCCAGTCGGCGAGACGGTCACCGTCACTCACGGGCGCAAGCCTAGCTGCGCACGTGCATCCGCTCGCCCTGGGGGCCGAACAGCGCGAGCACCTCGACGGGGTGCGGGCCGGGGTTGCCCAGCCAGTGCGGCGTACGGGTGTCGAACTCGACCGCCTCGCCCGGCTTGAGGGTCATGTCCTGGTCGCCGAGGACCAGCCGGAGCCGGCCGGAGAGCACGTAGAGCCACTCGTAGCCCTCGTGGGTCGCGAGGGTCGAGGGGAGGTTCTCGTCCTTCGGGAAGATCACCTTGAAGGCCTGCAGCCCGCCCGGCCGCCGCGTCATCGGGAGGTAGGTGCGACCGTGCCGCACGATCGGCTTGGACCGGATCCGCGGGTCGCCGGTCTCGGGGGCGTCGACCAGCTCGTCGAGCGGGATCTGGTGGGCTCGGGCGAGGGGCAGCAGCAGCTCGAGGGTCGGCTTGCGCTGGCCGGACTCCAGGCGCGACAGCGTGCTCACCGAGATGCCGGTCGACTCCGCCAGCTCGGCCAGCGTCCCGCCCCGCTCGATACGGGCGGCCCGCAGCCGGGGACCGACCGCGTCCAGGACCTCGTCGAACTCGCTCATGCGCCCAGTTTGCCATTCCGGCAACGAAGTTTGTCAATCCGGCGAAGGCGCCCGCACACTCGGGGACATGGAGAACACACCCAGCTTCGACGTCATCGTCGTCGGCGGCGGCGCCGCCGGACTGAGCGGAGCGCTGGCCCTCGGCCGCGCCCGCCGCTCGGTCCTGGTGGTCGACGCGGGCGACCCCCGCAACGCACCGGCGAGCCACGTGCACAACTACCTCGGCCGGGAGGGCACCCCCCCGGCCGAGCTCTACGCGATCGGCCGGGAGGAGGTCGCGGCGTACGGCGTGGAGGTGCGTCGCGCCCGGGCCACCACGGCCGTGCGGACCGACGTCGGCTTCGAGCTCACGCTGGACGACGGGTCCCGCGTCGCGGCCCGCCGGCTGCTCGTCACCACCGGCCTCACGGACGTGCTGCCCGACGTCGCCGGCCTGGCCGAGCGCTTCGGCCGCGACGTGCTGCACTGCCCCTACTGCCACGGCTGGGAGGCGCGCGACCGAGCCGTCGGCATCATCGCGAGCAACCCGTTCGCCGTGCACGGCGCCCAGCTCTGGGGCCAGTGGACCGCCGACGTGACGCTCTTCCTCAACGGCCGCCCGCCGCTGTCCGAGGAGGATGCCGAGCGGCTCGCCGCCCGCGGCGTGACGGTGGTCGAGGGCCCGGTCGCCGCGGTCGTGGTCGAGGACGACCGGCTCACCGGCGTACGCCTGGAGTCCGGCGAGGTCGTCGCGCGCGACGTCCTGGTCGCGGCCCCGCAGTTCGTCGCCAACTCCGACCTGCTGGCGTCGCTCGGCCTCGAGCCGGTCGCTCAGGAGATGTTCGGCGAGGTCTTCGGGTACGCCGTGCCCGCCGTCGACCCGTCCGGCCGGACCGCTGTCGCCGGCGTCTGGGTCGCAGGCAACGTCACCGACCTGCGTGCGCAGGTCATCTCGGCCGCAGCGGGCGGGCTGAACGCCGCTGCGATGATCAACATGGACCTGATCGAGGAAGAGACCGCGACCGCGGTCGAGGCCTACCGGAGGAAGAGCGCATGAGCCACGACCACCAGCACGGCGGCCACCAGGAGCTGACCCGCGACCACTTCGAGCAGGCGTCGTGGGACGAGCGGTACGGCGGGGACGGCCGCACCTGGAGCGGCCGGCCGAACGCCGTGCTGGTCGCCGAGGCGAGCGACCTGACGCCCGGCCGGGCCGTCGACCTCGGCTGCGGGGAGGGCGGCGACGCGATCTGGCTGGCCGAGCAGGGCTGGCAGGTGACGGCGATCGACTTCTCGGAGGCCGGGCTGCGCAAGGCCGCCGAGCACGCGGCCGAGCGCGGGGTCGCCGACCGGATCGAGTTCCGCCAGGCCGACCTGCGCACCTGGTCGGCCGAGGGTGAGCAGTGGGACCTGGTCACCTCCTGCTTCCTGCACCTGCTCGACCACGGCATGCTCGACGCCACCCGCGAGATGGCCGCGGCCGTCGCCCCGGGCGGCACGCTGCTGGTCGCCGGCCACCACCCCGACGACGAGCACACCGGGCTGCGCTGGTCGATGCCCGGCGTGATGTTCACGGCCGACGAGCTCGCGCCCGCGGTCGACCCGGAGCAGTTCGACGTACGTCCCGAGGCGCGCACGCGCACCGAGACGCGCAACGGCGAGACCCACACGGTCACCGACGCGGTGCTGGTGGCAACGGCCAGGTCCTGACCTCAATCGGGCCTACGCTGGCGGCATGTCCACCAGTGCCCGGATGCTGCGGCTGCTCTCGCTGCTGCAGACGCACCGCTACTGGCCCGGCTCGGAGCTGGCCGGCCGTCTCGAGGTGAGCCCGCGCACGCTGCGCCGCGACATCGACCGGCTCCGCGAGCTCGGGTACGACGTCGACGCGGTGCGCGGGGTCGCCGGCGGCTACCAGCTGCGGGCCGGCGGCGCGCTGCCGCCGCTGCTGCTCGACGACGACGAGGCGGTCGCGATCGCCGTCGGGCTGCACACGGCGGCGTCCGGCGCGGTCGCCGGCCTCGAGGAGACGTCGCTGCAGGCACTGACCAAGGTGACGGCGCTGATGCCGCCGCGGCTGCGGCGGCGCATCGACGCCCTGCGGTCGCAGACCGACGGGGTCCCGTGGGGTCGCGGCGGCGAGGTCATCGACGCCGAGGTGCTGACCGTGCTCGCCCAGGCGTGCCGTGACGACGAGCTCGCGACGTTCGACTACGTCGCCCGCGACTCCGAGGCGACGCACCGTCGGGTCGAGCCGCACCGGCTGGTCTCGCTCGGCCGGCGGTGGTACTTCGTCGCCTACGACCGCGACCGCCAGGACTGGCGGTCGTTCCGGGTCGACCGGATCAGCAACCCGGAGGCGAGCGGGCAGCGGTTCCGGCCGCGCGAGCTGCCGGCCGAGGACGCCCCGGCGTTCGTGCGCGCCGGCATCAAGGCGGTCGGCCAGCGGTACGTCGTCCGCGTGCGGCTGACGGCCGGCCTCGCCGAGGTCGAGTCGTACGTCGGGCGCTGGGCGACCGTCGAGCCGGACGGCACCGGCTGCGTGATGACGATGCAGACCGACACGCTCGACTGGCCGCTGATGGTGCTCGCGCACCTGGACAGCGAGTTCGTGGTCGAGGGGCCGCCCGAGCTCGTGGAGCTCGTGGCCCGGGCGGCGGAGCGCTTCGGGCGCGCCGTCTCGAGCTAGCCCTCGAAGCGGGCGAGCTGTGCGACCTCGTCGGTGACCTGCTGCGTCGTCCCCACCACGCCGCGGATGGCGACCCGCGCCGAGTCGGCGGCGGTGAGCTGGGCGGCGGCTGCGGACGAGATCGTCGACTGCGCGGAGCTGACGTCGGCGAAGACCGCCTCGATCTGCTCGGCGTTGACCAGCACGTCCCGGGTGCCGGTGCGGACCTCGGCCACGACGGCCTCGATGCGCTCGGTGGCGCGGGCGGTCTCGGTGGCCAGCTCCTTGACCTCGCCGGCGACGACCGCGAACCCGCGACCGGCGTCGCCGGCCCTCGCCGCCTCGATGGTCGCGTTCAGCGCGAGCAGGTTGGTCTGCGCGGCGATGCCGGTGATGGTGCGGGCGATGTCGGCGATCTGCGTGGCCGACTCCTCGAGCCGCCGCATCACGACGTTGGACTCGGTGACGCTGGCGGCGGCCGCGCTGACGGAGGCGGCCGCGCCGGAGGCGGCGGCGTCGATCTCGGCGGCGGCGGCGACCAGGTCGCCCATCACGGTCTCGGACTCGGTGACGCCCGCCTGCAGCGTCGAGCCGGCCGCGTTGAGCCCGACCAGGCGGCGCTCGAGCTCGGCGGTGCGACCCTCGCGGGCGGCCAGCTCGGTCCGGGCGAGCTCGGCGGCCTTGGCCTGCTCCGCGACCAGCGCCTCCTGCGAGCGCAGCTGCTCGGCGACGGTCTCGTCGGCGCGCTGCTGCTCGACGCGGCGGGCGTCGTCGGCGGCCTCGGTGTACTTCCACGACCAGGCGAGTGCCGCGCACTCGCCGAGCAGCAGGGTGGCGTGCAGCAGGGCGAAGAGGATCGGGTGCGCCTGGGCGCGCGGGTCGGAGAAGACCATGGTCGGAGCGGCCAGGCCCATCCCGATGTGGTGCACGGCGACGATCGCGATGGCGAGCAGGAAGGGGATCCAGGACTGGTAGAGCGCGACCAGCGCCACGGTGACGAAGAAGTGCAGGTGCAGGTCGGTCATGCCGCCGGAGATGTGCACCAGCAGGCAGGAGCTGAGGATCAGGCCGGTGCTGACGGCGGCGGCGCGGACCGCCTGGCTCGTCGCGACGCGACCGATGGCGAGCAGGGTGACGATCGCGGCGAGGCCGGCGATCGGCACCCAGCCGCAGCCGCACCCTCCCGGGCCCGACAGCCCGCCCTCCGGGTGCCACCAGAGGGCGAGGCTGCCGAGCAGGGGGAGGTGCAGGAGGAGCACGATGCTCAAGGCGTCATGTCGGGAGCGGAACTCTGCCTCGGTGAGGCGGGCGCCCCGAGGCAACCAGGAGAGGTTGGACGTCATGGCGCAGTGATCGGCCCACCGGCGCCGGACCTGAGGATTCAGGCGGCGAGGGCCGGCTCGCCCGCCGCCTGGCTGAGTCGCGGCCAGTCCCGCGGCCGGGGGACCGACCGGACGCTCGTCGAGAGCGTCGGGATCAGGGCGACCCCGGCGGTCAGCAGGCCCAGCGCCGCCACCGCCGCGCCACCGCCGACCCCGGTCAGCAGCGCGCCGGCGATCACGGGGGCGAGCGGCATCGCGGCCATCGAGACGAACTGCGTCGTCGCCTGGACGCGTCCGATCAGCTCCGGCGGCGTCACCGCCATCCGGTAGGAGCCGATGCCCGCGTTGCCCGCCGGGTTCAGGAACAGCCCGGCCGAGAGCGCGGCGGCCACGACGGCCGGGTGGTTCCACAGCACCATCGGCACCACCAGCGGGACGAAGCTCCAGGCGATCAGCACGGTCAGCCGGCCGGTCGGGACCCGGTCGATCAGCCACGGCGCGACGACCGCGCCGAGGATGCCGCAGACGCCGGCCGCCGTCTCCACCAGGCCGATCTGGTACGCCGCGAAGCCGCCCTCGATGAGCCGGAGCACCGCCACGAAGAAGAGCGCGTTGACGGCGAGGTTGGCGAGCGCCGACCACACGACGAGCACCCGGAAGAGGCGGTGGTGCGCGATGAAGCGGATGCCCTCGGCCAGGTCCTGGCCGGGCCTGCGCGGGGAGGTGGTCGTCGGCGCGGAGAGGTCGGTGCGGATCCGCCCGAGCAGCACCCACGAGACGGCGAACGAGACGGCGTCGGCGGCGAACGGCAGCCACCGCGTCACCGAGAAGAGCACGCCGCCGAGCGGCGCACCGAGCAGGCCGGCTACGTGCTGGCGAGCCTGGTTCTGCGACAGGGCGGTGGGCAGGTCCTCGTCCGCGACGACGGTGCGCACCGCGGACATCTCGGCCGGGCCGAAGACCCCGGCGGCCGCGCCGGTGAGCACCGCGACGACCAGCAGGTGCGGCATCGTGATGGCGCCCTCGACGCCGGCGACGACGAGCGAGGCGTAGAGCAGCACGCCGCCACCGCTCGCGCACCGCATGATCCGGCGCCGGTGCAGCCGGTCGGCCAGCACGCCCGCAGGGAGCAGGGTGGTCACCATGCCGAGCAGGTACGCCGCCTCCGCGGCGGCCGCGGCCAGGGGCGAGCCGGTGAGCGCGAACGCGACGAGCGGGAAGACGAACGTGCTCACCCGGCTGCCGAGCTCGCTGATCGTCTGACCGACCCAGAGGACCGTGAAGTCGTGGTTGCGGGCGAGGGTCCGGTAGCTGCTCATATTCGCACCATATGTTGCGCACCTAACGTTGCGCAATAGTACGTGCGCAATTCGGCTAGGCTGCGCCCATGACGATGTACGACGACCCGCGCATCCTGCGCGCGATCGCGCACCCGACCCGCAACCGGATCCTGGCCGAGCTGCACGCGTCGGGGTCGATCCGGGCGGCTGACATCGCCCGGATGCTCGACATCCCGGCCAACCAGGCGAGCTTCCACCTCCGCCAGCTCGCCAAGTACGGGCTGGTCGAGGAGGCGCCCGAGGACGCCCGCGACAAGCGCGACCGGGTGTGGCGGCTCACCGCCACCGACGGCATCAACTTCCGGACCCAGGACATGCTCGACCAGCCCGGCGGGCAGGCGGCGTGGGACGTCTTCCGCCGCAACGCCGTCGCCTGGGGTCACTTCCTGGTCGACCAGGCGCTCACCGCGCCCGACCCCGACAACCGCCGGAGCCTCTCGGACTCCGCCCTGCGGCTGACCCAGGACGAGGCCGGCGAGCTGATGGAGGAGCTGGGCGCCGTGCTGCGGCGGTGGCGGGAGCGCACCCAGGGCAGCGACGACGAGCGCTCGACGTACTCGATCTACCAGATGATCCAGCCCTATCCCGAGCGTCCGGAGGGCGACTGATGCCCGCCCGGCTCCGGCGCCTCGCCCCGGCCGCGCTCGCCGACGCCGTCGAGGCCGGCGACCTGCGCCTGCTCACCAAGCACTTCATGGCGGTGCTCGAGGACCGCGCCCCGGGTCACTCCGTCGAGGTGCGGGTGCCGCCGTACGCCGCGGTGCAGGTCATCCCCGGCGTCCGGCACACCCGGGGCACCCCGCCCGCGGTGATCGAGATGGACGCCGACACCTGGGTCGCCCTCGCCACCGGCACCCTCACCTGGGCCGACGCCGACGCCGCCGGCCGGGTCCGCGCCAGCGGCGAGCGCGCCGACCTGACGCCGTACCTGCCGCTGGGGTAGTCCCTGACGAAATGGTCCTCCGGGAGCGCTCCCGGGGACCATTTCGTCAGGGACTACCCCGACGTCTAGGTTGACGTCCATGACTGATGAGCTCCGCAGCAAGGTCCAGTCCGTCCTTCCCGGGGTCCGCGCCGACCTCGAGGACCTGGTGCGGATCCAGTCCGTCAGCGCCGACCCCGAGCGGCTCCACGAGGTGGAGCGCAGCGCCGAGAAGACGGCCGAGCTGTTCGCCGCCGAGGGCGTCGACGTCGAGATCGTGCGGGCGTACGACGGCGCCCCGCCGGCCGTGATCGGTGAGAAGAAGGGGCCGGAGGGCGCACCCACGGTGCTGCTCTACGCCCACCACGACGTCCAGCCCGAGAACGACCACGCCGACTGGGACTCCGCGCCCTGGGAGCCGACCGAGCGCGACGGCCGGCTCTACGGTCGCGGCGCCGCCGACGACAAGGCGGGCATCCTGGCGCACGTCGGCGCGCTGCGGGTCTTCGGCGACGACCTGCCGGTCACCGTCCGCCTCTTCATCGAGGGTGAGGAGGAGGTCGGCTCGGACACGCTCGTCGAGCTGCTGGGCATGCACAAGGAGCGCCTCGAGGCCGACGTCATCGTGATCGCCGACTCCGGCAACTGGGACATCGGGGTGCCCGCCCTGACGACGAGCCTGCGCGGCCTGGTCCGGGTCGACGTCGAGGTCCGCACGCTCACCCACGCCGTCCACTCGGGCATGTGGGGCGGCCTGGTCCCCGACGCGCTGATGACGCTCAGCCGGGTCATCACCAGCCTGCACGACGACGCTGGCAACGTCGCGGTGGACGGGCTGCACAGCGGTCCTGCCGCCGACGTCGACTACCCCGAGGAGCGGCTGCGCGCCGAGTCGGGCGGCGCCCCCGGCATCGAGTGGATCGGCAGCGGCTCGACCGTCGAGCGGCTCTGGACCAAGCCCGCGCTCAGCATCACCGGCCTCGACGCGCCCAAGGTCGCCGGTGCCAGCAACACCCTCGTCCCGGCCGCGCGCGCCCGCATCTCGCTGCGGATCGCCCCCGGTGACACGACGGAGAACGCGCTCGCCTGCCTGGTCCGCCACCTCGAGGCCAACGTCCCGTGGGGCGCGACCCTCACGCACACCGTCGTCGACACCGGCGAGGCCACCCAGATCGAGGCCACCGGCCCGGCGTACGACGCGGCGCGGGCGGCGTTCACCGAGGCCTGGGACGGCACGGCGCCGGTCGACATGGGGGTCGGCGGCTCGATCCCCTTCATCGCGGAGTTCCTGGAGGCGTTCCCGCAGGCGAGCGTCCTCGTGACCGGCGTCGAGGACCCCGACACGCGCGCCCACGGCGCCAACGAGGGGCTGCACCTCGCCGAGTTCGAGCGGGTCGTGCTGGCCGAGGCGCTGCTGCTGCGCAACCTCGCCGACTGACCAGACGAGCCCGTCAGGCTGCGGGCAGCCAAACCCGGAAGGTGCTGCCCGAGCCGAGGACGGACTCGACCTCGATGCTGCCGCCGTGCCGGTCCACGATGCGGCGCACGATCGCGAGCCCCAGCCCGGTGCCCGCCTGGTGCATCGCGGCCGGGTCCGCGGAGCGGTAGAACTCCTCGAACACGTGGGCCTGGTCGGCGGCCGAGATGCCGATGCCGTCGTCGGTGCAGGTCAGCAGCACGGTGCCCTCGGTCTGCTCGAGGGCGACCAGCACGTGCCCGCCGTCAGGGGTGTACTTGACCGCGTTGCTGACCAGGTTGGCCACGATGTGCTCGAGCTCGTGCTGGGCGCCGAGGACCCACGCCGGTTCGTCGGTGAGACGGCCGGTGACGCTGATGTCGCGGCGGGCGGCCGGGCCCGCGTTGAGGTCGACGATGTCGGCGACGATCGCCGCGAAGTCGACCTTGCGCGCGGCGTCGAGCTCGCTGTCGGCCGTGCGGTGCAGGACCAGCAGCTCCTCGACGACGCGGGACAGGCGGGTGCTGCCGCGCTGGATCGCCGCGACCGCCGAGCGGGACCGGTCCGACAGGCCGGGGTCGCCCTCGAGCAGCTCGAGGAACCCCACGATGCTGGTCAGTGGGGTCCGCAGCTCGTGCGAGACCGTCGCGACCAGGTGGCTCTTGTAGTCGGCGAGCTCCTGGAGCTCCTGCACCAGCCGGTGCTCGCGCTCGTACGTCGTGGCGTTGGCGAGCGCCCGCCCGAGGTCGCGTCCGAGGTCGCGGGCCACCGCCGTCTCGCCCACGCTCCACTCGGCGTTCCCGCGGCCGCGCGTCAGGCCGATCCAGCCGAGGCACTCCGTGCCGGCGCCGAGGGGGACGACGAGCAGGGACTCGGCCTCCAGGAACTCCAGCACGAGCGTCAGCTCGCCGTCGTCGAGCGGCTCGGGCGGCCGGCGCTCGGGGGCGAAGACCCCGACGGTCTGCTGCTCCCAGGCGGCCGCGGCGTACCTGGCGAGGATGTCGATCAGCGCCGGCGGCGGCGCGTGCGGAGCGGCGTCGTGGACCGGTCGCGGCTCCGACCCGAAGAGGTGGGTCCACAGCGCGTCGGCCCGGAAGCCGTCCACGATGCTGGGTCCGCACTGGGTGAGGGCGTCGTCCACCGACATCGAGCCAGTGGCCTGCCGCACGATGTCGGCGGCCGCGTCGGCGAGCCGGACCTGCTCCGCGAGCCGCTCGGACTCGAGGATCGCCGCGATCGCCCGGCAGGCCTGGCGCGCGTAGGTGTCCAGCAGCACCCGCTCGGCGCCGTCCGGGACGCGACCGTCGCGGGGGGCGTCGAAGCCGAGCACTGCGCGCAGCGAGCCGTCGGCGTGGTGCATCGGCGCCACCAGGATGTCCTCGGGGTGCCAGACGCCGGGCACGGTCTCGCGGGGTGCGTCGGACGTCCAGCCCCACCGGTCGATGTCGAGCGAGTGCCGGTCGTGGGGGACGAACTTCAGCGCGCCCCAGTCGTCGGCCTCCGTCAGCGCGTCGACGAGCATCGCGACCGGTGCGAGGCTGTCCAGCAGGACCTCGCGGGCGTCCGCGGGCCCGACGACGGACAGCTGGTGCAGGTAGCCGTCGTCCCGCACGCCGCTCACCCCGATCACCTCGAAGCCGGTGACCGCCGCCAGCGTCTCGACGATGGGCAGCAGCGCCTCGCGGGCCTGGTCGTCGGACCACCGCGACCCGCGCACGGGTCGCTCGAAGTCATCGGGCTGCTGGGACATCAGCCAGATCCTATGAGGGGCAGCCCGTGACCGAGGTCACGCCTCGTCGTTGGGCCACCATGCCTCGCGATCTCGACACCGCTCCAGCCGGGATCGCCCGGCGCTCCTTCCTCGGGTACGTCGTCGCCGGGACGACGCTGGTCGCCGCCGCTGACCTGGGTCTGGGCGCTCCGGACGCCGCCGCCTCGGCCCCCGGGGTGCCGCAGCCGGCCGAGCTCTACGACCTCAACGACATGCTCACCGAGGCGGCGATGCCGACGGCCAACCTGATCACGGTGACCGTCCACGAGGACGGCACGGCGTCCTTCGCGCTGCCGCGCATGGAGGTCGGCCAGGGCATCACCACGTCGACCGCGATGCTGATCGCGGAGGAGCTGGAGCTCCCGGTCGAGAAGGTCCGGGTCACCCTCGCCGACGCCCGCCCCGAGCTGCTCTTCAACCAGCTCACCGGCGGCTCCAACACCACGATCTCGACCTACACGCCGATCCGGGTGGCTGCGGCCGTCGCGAAGTCCGCGCTGCTCGAGGCCGCCGCGATCCAGCTCGGGGACGCGGTCGAGACGCTGCGCGCCAAGGCCGGCGTCATCTCTGCACCGGGCGGCGCCCGGCTGTCGTACGGCGAGCTCGCGCGCGCCGCGGCCCGGCGTACGCCGCGGGCGGTGCAGGTGCAGCTCAAGGACCCGAGCGCGTTCCGGGTGGTGGGCGTGGGCCGGCCGCGGGTCGACGCGCGCGACGCCGTGACCGGGCGCAAGAAGTACGCCACGGACATGCAGGTGAAGGGCGCGCTGCCGACCATGGTCTGCCGGGCGCCCACCCTCAACGGCACTCCCAAGAGGCTGCGCAACAGGAAGCGCATCCTCGCGATGCCCGGCGTGCGCAACGTCGCGGTCGTCGACACCGGGGTCGCCGTGCGGGCCCGGACCTTCGGGCAGTGCATCGACGCGATCCGCGCCATGAAGGTCGACTGGGAGGACGGTCCCGTCGCCGGGCTCTCCGACGCCGACATCGTGGACGAGCTGCGGGCCGCCGAGCTGCCGCTGCCGGCGCTCACCGACTCGCTGTCCGACCTGCTCGCCGACAACCCGCTGGCGCAGACCGTCGAGGTCGACACGCTCTTCTACTTCCGCTCCAACTCCGCGATGGACACCAATTCCGCCATCGCCGACGTCCGGCCCGGCCGCGCCACGATCTGGGCCGGCCTCAAGTCGCCGATCACCGCCCAGGAGCGGATCGCGCAGGAGCTCGGGATGAGCGTCGACGCCGTCACGGTCCACGTCGTGCAGGCCGGCGGCTCCTTCGGGCGCCGGCTGTTCTTCGACGGCGCGCTCGAGGCCGCGAAGATCTCGCAGGCGATGGGCAAGCCGGTGAAGCTGATGTGGCACCGCGCCGACGACGCCCGGGTCGGTCGCGGCCACCCGATGGCCACCAGCAGGGTGCGAGCGGTCCACGCCGGCGGGCAGGTGCTCGCCTTCCAGCAGACCCACACGAGCGTCGAGACGGACTTCCGGCACGGGCTCGGGGAGGTCATCACCGCGACCGCGGCGAGCCTGCCGACCGGGCTCGGCAACCTCGGCTTCAGCGAGACGGTCTTCGAGCTGACGCAGGAGGTGCCCTACGACTTCGGCGTCATCAGCCAGACGCTCACCGAGACCGACGACCGCTTCAACACCGGCAGCATGCGCAACATCTACTCGCCCGACGTGCGCGCGGCAGGCGAGCTGACGGTGGACGAGCTGGCGGCGGCGATGGGTCAGGACCCGTACGAGTTCCGTCGCGCCAACCTCCGCAACGCGCGTGTCGTCGCCGTCCTCGACGCCGTGGCGAAGGCCGGGCGGTGGGGCCGCGCCATGCCGCACGGCACGGCCCAGGGCATCGCGATCCACAAGGAGTACAAGGGCTGCAGCGCCTGCCTGGTCGAGATCGACAACCGGCCGCGGCAGACGGGCCGCGACATCCGCGACGGGGTCGGCGGGCCGCGGGTCACGAAGGTGGTGTTCGCGATCGACGTCGGCCTCGTGGTCAACCCGCGTGGGCTGGAGGCCCAGATGCAGGGCGGCATCAACGACGGCATCGCCCTCGCGCTGACGTCGAGCATGCACCTGCGCGACGGCCACTTCCTCGAGGCCAGCTGGGACAACTACTTCTACACGCGGCAGTGGAACACCCCGCCCGAGGTCGAGGTCATCGTGATGCCGTCCGAGAGCGGCCAGCCCGGCGGGGCGGGCGAGGCGGGCGTCGCGGCCACGTTCGCCGCCGTCGCGTGCGCCTACGCGCGGGCGACCGGCGCGACCCCGGCGTACTTCCCGGTCAACCACCGAGACCCGCTCGAGTTCAAGCCCAAGCCGTACGTGCCACCCGTCCCGCAGTCGCCCACCAACGGGCTCAAGCTCACCTACTGAGGAGCGCCGCGTGCCCCGACAGACCTTCGTCCTCAACGGCAAGACCGTGACCCTGAACGTCCACGACGACGTCCGCGTGCTGTGGGTGCTCCGGGACCTGCTCGGTGTGACCGGCCCCAAGTACGGCTGCGGCATCAACGTCTGCAAGGCCTGCACGTCCCACGTCAACGGACGTGCGTTCAACCCCTGCTCGGTGCGGGTCGGCGACCTGAAGAAGACCGACGAGGTGACCACGATCGAGGGCCTGGCCGACACCGTCGCCGGCGACCTGCACCCCATGCAGCAGGCGTGGCTCGACCGCGACGTCGCCCAGTGCGGCTACTGCCAGCCCGGCCAGATCATGGCCGCGGTCGCGCTGGTCCGGAAGGTACGCCGGGAGCGCCGCTCGATCACCGACGCCGACCTCGACGGCATCCGCAACATCTGCCGTTGCGGGACCTACACCCGGATCCGGGAGGCGATCGAGCAGGGCGCGCGCCGGATGTAGCCGGATGTGAGGCGGGAAGCAGCCGGTCTCAGGCGGCCGGCAGGTGGACCTGGAAGGTGCTGCCGGCGCCGAGCTCGGAGTCGATGTCGAGGCGTCCGTCGTGGCGCTCCACGATGCGACGCACGATGGCGAGCCCCAGGCCGGTGCCCGGCTGCGCGAGCGCCTCCGGGTTGGAGGACCGGAAGAACTCCGTGCCGAGCCGGGCCACGTCGTCCGGCGACATGCCGATCCCCTCGTCGTGGCACGTGAACACCGCCTCGCCGTCGACCAGCTCGAGGCTGACGGTCACGTCGCCGCCTTCGGGGGTGTACTTCACGGCGTTGCTGACGAGGTTGCCGCAGAGCCGGTCGAGCTCGTCGGCGTCCCCGAGGGCGAGGACCGGGGCGTCGGGCAGCTCGACGTGCAGCTCGATCCGCTTCTGCTGGGCCGAGACCGCGACCAGGTCGACGACGTCGTCTACGACCTGGCTCAGGTCGACGGGGCGGGCGATGACCGGGTTCTCCGGGTCGCCGACCTTCGAGAGCAGCAACAGGTCGTCGATGACCTTGACCATCCGCTGGGCGCCGCGGTCCATGGCGGCCAGCGAGCTCGCCGTACGGTCCGGGACGTCGGGCGCCGACCCGAGGATCTCGAGGTGGCCGAGCACCGACGACAGCGGGTTCTTGAGCTCGTGCGCGACGGTGGCGATCAGCTGGCCCTTGTAGGTGTCCAGCTCCTGGAGCTCCTTCACCAGCTGGTGCTCGCGCTGGAAGCTGCGGGCGTTCAGGATCGCGCGCCCGAGGTCGTGCCCGATGTCGAGGGCCGTGGTGGCCTCCGCCTCGGTCCAGGCCGGGGCGCCGCTCAGCCGGGTGAGGACGAGGTTGCCGAGGCACTCCGGCCCGGCGCCGAGGGGGATGAAGAGGAGGGACTCGACCGAGAGCGTCTGCAGGAAGGCGAGGACCTCGCCGGCCTCCTCGTCGGACAGCGGTTCGAACGAGCGGTCCGGAGCGATGACCACGGCCTGCTGACGCTCCCAGGCCTCGAACGCGGCAGCCTGCGCGATCTGGACCATCCGCGCGTTGAGGCGCACGTCCACGCCGTCGGAGGAGTAGATGTGGCCGGTGTCAGCACCGTCGTGGCCGAACGTCTGGATCCACATGCCGGCGGCGCGGAAGCCCTCGATGAGGGCGTCCTGGCTGTCGGAGAAGATCCGGTCCAGGCTGAGCTGGGCGCTGGCGCGCCGGACGATCCGCCGCGCGGCCTCCGCCATCCGGACCTGCTCGGCGAGCGCCTCCCGCTCGAGCGCGACGACGACCGCGCGGCCCGCCTGGACGGCGTACGCGTTCAGGACCGCGCGCTGTGCCTCGTCGGGCCGGCGCCCTCCGACGGGCAGGTCCATCGCGAGAGTGCCGAGCAGCAGGCCGTCGTCGTCGTACAGCGGCGCGATCAGCAGGTCGAGGGGGTGCCACGCGTCGGGTTCGTCGATCGGCTCGTAGTCGGGCACCCAGCCCCAGGTGTCGCCGGCGCCCTCGTCGGTGCGCTCGTGGGGGACGAAGCGGAGCAGGCCCCAGTCATCGGCCTTGGCCAGCTCCTCGAGGAGCCGCGCCTCGGTGGAGCGGGTGCCCTCGAGCTCGGCGCGCGCCTCCTCGGACCCGGCGACGGCCACCGACTCGAGGGCGCCGTCCTGGCGGACCACGCTGATCGCGGCGATCCCGAAGCCGGCCACCTCGGTGACCCCCTCGGCGATCAGCTGGAGCGTGTCCCTCGAGGCAGAGTCCGACCACCGCAGGCGTGCGGCGGACTGTTCGGGGGTCACGTCCCGGGCCATCGGTCCTCGTCTTCTTCGGGTGAGGTCATGGTACGGCGCAGCCACCAGACGTCGCCGCGCACGCCTGGGAGCCTCATCGTCAGCGAGCAGCCGCGGCTGAGCCTTTCCCGTCCACCGGTCACGCCGAATCGATCCCGCCCGCGCGCGGCCGTAGACTCGGGCCGTGCCCTTCGAATCCAGCCCCCGCAAGGGCGGCGACGGCAGGCTGACCGCGGCGCTCGACCCCCACGACCAGGGTCCCCAGGACGCCTGCGGCGTGTTCGGCGTCTGGGCGCCCGGCGAGGACGTCGCCAAGCTGACGTACTTCGGGCTCTACGCCCTCCAGCACCGCGGCCAGGAGTCGGCCGGCATCGCGGTCAGCAACGGCCGCCAGATCCTGGTCTACAAGGACATGGGCCTCGTCTCGCAGGTCTTCGACGAGACCACGCTCGCGTCGCTGAAGGGCCACCTCGCGATCGGGCACAGCCGCTACTCCACGACCGGCGCCAGCACCTGGCAGAACGCGCAGCCGACGTTCCGCCCCACCGCCGACGGCTCCATCGCCCTGGGCCACAACGGCAACCTGATCAACACCGCCGAGCTCGCCCAGATGGTCGTCGACCTGCCCGGGCCCGACGACGAGCTGGAGCTGCACACCCGGCCGGTCGAGAACTCGACCAACGACACCGGGCTGGTCACCGCCCTGCTGGCGCACCACCCCGACACCTCGCTCGAGCAGCGGGCGCTCGAGGTGCTGCCGCTGCTCAAGGGTGCGTTCTGCTTCGTGTGGATGAACGAGAACACCCTGTACGCCGCGCGGGACCCCCAGGGCATCCGGCCGCTCGTGCTCGGCCGCCTCGACCGCGGCTGGGTCGTCGCGTCGGAGGACGCCGCGCTCGCCACCATCGGCGCCAGTGTGGTCCGCGAGGTCGAGCCGGGCGAGATGATCGTCATCGACGAGAACGGCCTGCGCTCCCACCGCTTCGCCGAGGCCGCCCCCAAGGGCTGCGTCTTCGAGTACGTCTACCTGGCCCGCCCGGACGCCACCATCAGCGGTCGCAGCGTCCACGAGTCCCGCGTCGAGATGGGCCGCCAGCTCGCCCGCGAGTACCCCGTCGACGCCGACCTCGTCATCCCCGTCCCCGAGTCGGGCACGCCCGCCGCGGCCGGGTACGCCGAGGAGTCCGGGATCCCCTTCGGGCAGGGCTTCGTCAAGAACGCGTACGTCGGCCGCACCTTCATCCAGCCGAGCCAGACCCTGCGCCAGCTCGGCATCCGACTCAAGCTCAACGCGCTCGAGCACATGATCCGCGGCAAGCGCATCGTGGTGGTCGACGACTCGATCGTCCGCGGCAACACCCAGCGCGCCCAGGTCCGGATGCTCCGCGAGGCCGGGGCGCTCGAGGTGCACGTGCGCATCTCCAGCCCGCCGGTGAAGTGGCCGTGCTTCTACGGCATCGACTTCGCGACCCGCGCCGAGCTGATCGCCAACGGGCTGACGCCGGAGGAGATCGCCGCCAGCGTCGGCGCCGACACCCTCGGCTACATCTCGCTCGACGGCATGATCGACGCGACCGGCCAGACGTCCGACCGGCTCTGCCGGGCCTGCTTCACCGGCGAGTACCCGATCGAGCTGCCCGACGAGAGCCTCCTCGGCAAGCACCTCCTCGAGGCGACGCTGAAGTCGCCGACCATGGGCAAGGCGCTGCCTGTCCTGAACAACCCCTGATCCAGGAGCACCCGTGACGGAGTCCAACGCGTACGCCGAGGCCGGCGTCAACATCCAGGCCGCCGACACGGCGATCGAGCTGATGAAGGGCTGGATCGAGAAGTCCCGCCGGCCCGAGGTCATCGGCGGGCTCGGCGGCTTCGCCGGGCTCTTCGACGCCTCGGCGCTGACCCGCTACGAGCGGCCGCTGCTGGCCACCTCGACCGACGGCGTCGGCACCAAGGTCGCGATCGCCCAGGCGATGGACATCCACGACACGATCGGGTTCGACCTGGTCGGCATGGTCGTCGACGACCTGGTCGTCTGCGGGGCCGAGCCGCTCTTCATGACCGACTACATCGCGACCGGTCGCGTCGAGCCCGAGAAGATCGCCGCGATCGTCAAGGGCATCGCCGAGGGCTGCGTGCTCGCGGGCTGCGCGCTGATCGGCGGCGAGACCGCCGAGCACCCCGGCCTGCTGGCCCCCGACGAGTACGACGTGGCCGGCGCGACCACCGGCGTGGTCGAGGCCGACAGGCTGCTCGGCCCGGGCCGGGTCCGCCCCGGTGACGTGGTGATCGCGATGGAGGCCTCGGGCCTGCACTCCAACGGCTACTCGCTGGTCCGCCACGTGCTTCTCGAGAAGGCGGGCCTGGCGCTGGAGGGCCACCACGACGAGCTCGGCCGCACCCTCGGCGAGGAGCTCCTCGAGCCCACCCGGATCTACGCCAAGGCCTGCCTCGCGCTCGCGGACCGGACCCAGACCCACGCGATGTCCCACGTCACCGGCGGCGGGCTGGCCGCCAACCTCGAGCGGGTGATGCCGGTCGAGCTGTCCGCGACCCTCGACCGGTCGACGTGGACCCCGCAGCCGATCTTCGACCTGGTGCGCCGCGTCGGCGCCGTACCCCAGCCGGACCTCGAGGCGACCCTCAACTGCGGCGTCGGCATGGTCGCGCTGACCCCGCCGGACGACGTCGACACGGCGATCGCGGTGCTCGCGGAGCACGGCGTCCGGTCCTGGGTCGCCGGCGAGGTGACGCCCGCGACCGGTCGCGGCGGCGCCGTCGAGCTGGTCGGTCAGCACCCCGGCTGGTGACGCGGGTCGTCACAAACTGTGATTCCGGCGGGAATCGCGCGAACCGATGTGCAGGAACAGCCGGGCAACAGGTAGCGTTGGCCTCACGAGAACTCTTTGAGACCAGCCCGGGAGCCACTGTGCCCCGGCCGAGCGTGCGAGGGGGCTGACCCTATGGGGCGCGGCCGAGCGAAAGCCAAGCAGACGAAGGTCGCTCGCGACCTGAAGTACCGCACTCACGAGACGGACTTCGGTGCACTCGCCAGTGAGCTCCACGGCTCCTCTGGCGAGGACGACAGCGGCCAGGTAGAGCCCGAAGAGCTCGAGAAGTGGTCGGACTACTCCGGCCCTCGCCGGGACTGACGCACGCCGGAGCGGACGTCATACGACCTGGTCGCCGCAACGACCAGCCCGTATGACGTCCTGAACGGTCAGCGGGGCAGCCAGGTCCCGCGCAGGCGACCGACCTCGCGCATCCGCCGCTCGGCCAGCCGGTCGGCGGCGATGGCGGGGGGTACGCCGTCGGACGCGGCGAGCTCGAACACGCGCAGCGTGGTGTCGAAGATGCCCGTCGCGCGCTGCTGGGCGCGCTCGAACGAGAAGCCCTCGAGCTCGTCGGCGACCTGGATCAGGCCGCCGGCGTTGACGCAATAGTCGGGCGCGTAGAGGATGCCGCGCTCCTGGAGCGCCTTCTCCACCCCCGGGTGGGCGAGCTGGTTGTTGGCGGCGCCGCACACGATGGTGGCGCTCAGCGTCTCCACGACGTCGTCGGTGATGGCGTCGCCCATCGCGCACGGCGCGTAGACATCGAGCTCGGACGCGACCAGCTCGGCCTCGGAGCCCACCACGCGCACCCCCGGGTGCTCGTCGCGCACCTGCGCGAGCGCCGGGGCGTAGACGTCGGTGACGATGACGGCGGCGCCGTCCTCGACCAGGTGCCGGACCAGGTGCCGGCCGACCTTGCCCACGCCGGCGACACCGACCGTGCGCCCGGCCAGCGACGTGGTGCCCCACGCGGTCTGGGCGGCGGCGCGCATGCCCTGGAA
Source organism: Nocardioides sp. Root1257 (assembly GCF_001425175.1). Taxonomy (GTDB): domain Bacteria; phylum Actinomycetota; class Actinomycetes; order Propionibacteriales; family Nocardioidaceae; genus Nocardioides. The sequence goes on from NZ_LMDV01000009.1 coordinate 1,007,406, forward strand.
GACGCCGTACGCCGTCAGCACCGAGCTGTCGCCCGCGCCGCCGTGCGCGACCGTGCGGCCCGTGACGAACGAGCACTCGCGGGCGATGTCGTCCATGTCGGCGGAGAAGGTGCCCACGTCGCAGGCCGTGTAGTAGCGACCGCCGAGCGCCTGGACGTGCCGGCCGTACGCGCGGAGCAGCGGCTCGGACTTCTGCGTGGTCGGGTCGCCGATGATCACGGCCTTGCCGCCGCCGAGGTCGAGGCCGGCCAGGGCCGCCTTGTAGGACATGCCGCGCGAGAGGTTGAGGACGTCGCGGAGGGCATCGGCCGTCGAGGCGTAGGGGTGGAAGCGGGTGCCGCCCAGCGCCGGGCCGAGAGCGGTGGAGTGCACCGCGATGATCGCCTTGAGGCCGGTGGCGGGGTCGTTGGCGAAGACGACCTGCTCGTGCTCGCTGCCGAGGTCGAAGACGTCGACCGGGTGGGACGCAGACATGGATGGTCCTGCTTTCTGGGTCGGCCACGGGGTGGGTGGCGTCGTGTGGGTCGGCACGCAGGGGTGGCGCGTGCTCTGGATCACACGGTAGTCCCGACCTCCGGTCGCAGGAAAACCACGTCGCCGTGTGTCCCGTAGCCGCAGACGCGGCCGCCGTACGGCGTCCCGTCGAAGGCGACCAGCAGCCACGAGTCGCCCTCGGGCACGAGCGTCGGCCACGGGATGTTGGAGAGGTACGGCGCGGCCACGGTGCCGGTCTGGCGCAGGGCGAGGTCGAAGACCGGGTAGGACTGCGCGCGCTTGTCGCTCGCGAGCACCTGCCACTCGTCGTCGAGGCGCAGCAGCGTGGTCCCCTCCGCCTCGACGAGGCCGGTGGCGGCACCACGCAGGGTCAGCGCGTCGAGGCTCGGACCCCCGGCCAGGGCGGGATGGAAGCGGAAGAACTTCGTGGCGCTGACGAAGCCGACCAGCCAGCCGTCGTCGGTGCGCGCCAGGTGCGGGTCCCACACGCCGACCGAACGCAGCCCGTCGACGGGCAGTGGCAGGGGCTCCGTGTCGAGCAGGTGCGTGCCGCTGAGCAGGTCGGCGCTCGTGCGCGCCAGCGTGACGCCCACGGTCGGGCGCCGCCGGTCGAAGTCGGCCCAGGTGCTGGTCGCCACCAGCCACTCACCGGTGCCGTCCTCTCTGGTGTCGCGGAGCACGTGCGTCGCGTGGTCGCCGAAGGCCCCGGGCCGGTCGGGTCGCCGGAAGAAGACGTCGGAGAGGTGGGTGAGCCCGAGCGTGGCGGGCGTCAGCTCCCACAGCGAGGTGTGCGCGGTGTCGAAGAAGCCCGGGCCGGCGCTGGTCGCCGAGAGCACCACCCGGCCGTCCGGGACACCGCTGACCAGGCGGACGTCGCGCAGGCCGAGCTGGCCGAACCGGCCGGCGACCGCGGCGTCGCTGCGGAGCCCGCCCAGCCACGTCTCGTCGTGGGTGTCGATCCGGTCCTCCAGGTCGACGCGGGCCCGGGCGACCCACTCGCCGGCGTCGCGCGTGAGCGCGGTGAGGTGGGTGCCGGTCAGGGCCAGGCCGACCTCGCCGACCGGCCCGCGGGGCCGGGCCGATCGCCGCGAGCGGTGCCGCGTGGTCCGGCCCCCGGTCGTCACCTCGAGCCAGACCGCGTCCCCGTCGTACCTCGCCACGAGGCGGTCGGTGCCCGAGGACAGCTCGAGCGACCCCGGCCCGGTCGCGGCGGCGTACGGCGCCACCACCTCGTCGAGCGTCGACCCGGCGACCACCAGGTCGACGGGTCGGCGGCGACCCACCTCGGCGAATCGGGGGAGTGGGCGCACGGGGAAACCCTAGGGGTCGCTCAGCGTCCCTTGGCCGTCGCCTCCTGGAGCGCGGAGACGGCGATGTCGACCTCGGCCGTCAGCTCGTCGAGCATCGCCTCGGCGCCGTCCGTGCGGCCGGCGATGCCGAGCGCCTCCAGGTCGGCCGCAGCAGCGGCGACCCGCGGCAGCCCGAGGTTGAGCGCACTGCCCTTGAGCTGGTGGGCGGAGGTGAGCAGCGAGTTGGCGTTCGCGCGCTCGACGGCGGCGCGGATCGCGAGGAGCTGGTCGCCCACGCGGCCCATGAACGACGCCGCGGTCCGCTCGAAGAAGGACGTGCCGTCCTTGACCAGGCCCTCGAGCATCCGGACCCGGTCGGCGTCGAGGACACCGATCACGGCGGCCGCCTCCGGAGGCGGCTCCCGGTGCACCGGAGCCTCGGCGACCGGTGTGTCGGGCAGTCCGGCCCAGGTGCGCAGCGTGCGCTCGACCTCGGCGGCGTCAACGGGCTTGGTGAGGTAGTCGTCCATCCCTGCCTCGAGGCAGCGCTCCCGCTCGCCCTCGAGGGCGGACGCCGTCATCGCGATGATCGGCACCCGCTGCCCGGGCGGCTCGGCGAGGCGGACCTGGCGGGTCGCGTCGAAGCCGTCGAGGCGCGGCATCCGGCAGTCCATGAACACCACGTCGTACCCGTGCTCCCCGGAGAGCCGTTCGACGGCCGCGATCCCGTCGTCGGCGACGTCGACCGTGCAGCCCAGGTTCTCCAGCAGCCCGGTCGCCACCATCTGGTTGACGGGGTTGTCCTCGACGACGAGGACACGGACGCCGAGGTCCGCTCCCGGGACGGTGCTCCGGGCGCGGGTCGCGCCGGGCGGTCGCGGTGCCAGTACGCCGAGCAGGGCGTCGTGCAGCTCGACCTCGCGGACCGGCTTGCTGAGGCTGCTGCGGATGCCGGCGTCGGCCGCGCGCTGGCGGGGCACCTGCTCCGAGCTGAGCAGCACCATCTGGAGGCCGGCGAGCCCGGCGTCACCGCGCAGCTGCTCGGCCAGCTGGAGGCCGTCGACGTCGGGCATCCGCAGGTCGAGGAGAGCGACCTCGAACGGGTCGCCGAGCGTGACGGCCTCGTGCAGCGTGGTGCGGGCCTCGGCGGCGGACGAGACCGCGAAGGCGCGCATGTGCCAGGCCGCGAGCTGGTCCTCGAGGATGAAGCGGTTTGTCTCGTTGTCGTCGACGACCAGGATCCTGCGACCGCGCAGCTGCACCGGGACCTCGAACCGGCGGGCGGCCGCCCCGGCGACCCGCTCGAGCCGCAGCGTGAAGGAGAAGGTGCTGCCGACACCCGGCTCGCTGGTCACCCACAGCTCGCCGCCCAGCGCGTCCACCAGCTGCCGCGAGATCGCCAGGCCGAGTCCGGTGCCGCCGTGCCGACGGGTGGTCGACGGGTCCGCCTGGGTGAACGCCTCGAACAGTCGCTCGCGCGAGGCGGGGTCGATGCCCACGCCCGTGTCGGTCACGTCGACGCGCAGCACCACGTCGCGCGGGGTCTGCCGCTCGACCCGGGCCTCGATGACGACCTCGCCGGCGTCGGTGAACTTCACGGCGTTCGAGCCCAGGTTGCTGATCACCTGGCCGAAGCGCACGGAGTCGCCGCGCAGCTGCACCGGCACGTCGGGGTGGCAGGCGACGATCAGCTCGAGACCCTTCTCGTGCGCAGGCCCGCTGAGCACCGTCGCCACCTGGTCGAAGACCGCGCGGACGTCGAAGTCCGCGGCCTCGAGCTCGAGCTTGCCGGACTCGATCTTCGAGAGGTCGAGGATGTCGTTGATGATGCCGAGGAGCGTCATGCCGGCGTTCTGCAGGTTGGCGGTCAGCCGCCGTTGGTGATCGTCGAGGTCGGTGCGCAGCAGCAGGTCGGTGAGGCCGATGACACCGTTCATCGGCGTCCGGATCTCGTGCGACATGGTCGCCAGGAACTCCGACTTCAGCCGGGACGCCTCCATCGCGTCGTCGCGCGCCTCGGCGAGCTGCGCCGCCGTACGCTCGCGCTCGGCGACGAGCCCGAGCTGGTGGGCGATCTGGGCCATCAGCTGGTGGGAGTTCTCGTCGGGGGGCAGCTCGTCGGCGATCAGCTCGACGACCGCGATCACCTCGCCCTCGAGGATGACGGGCATCGCCACCAGGCTGTGGGTCTCGGCCATCGTCGAGGGGATGCCGACCGTGACGAGAGCGGTACGCCGGGCCTCGTCGGCGAGCTCCGGGTCGGGCTGGACGACCGCCTGGCCACCGCTCATGTCCAGCACCTCGACGCCCGGCACCTGCCAGTCGTAGAGGAAGCCGCAGATCGCCGCCCAGGTGGTGTGCTCGGGCACGCCGGCGCCGGCGATCAGCAGCGCCTCGCGGAGGTTGGTGGCGCGGTTCGCCGCCGTCGTCATCTGCTGGAGGAGGAAGAGCCGTCGGCTGGCCTCGGCCGCCAGCGCGTCGGCGTTGTGGAGGTCGGTGACGTCCTGGGCGGTGCCGCTCATCCGGACGACCGTGCCGTCGGCCGCCCGCTCGACGACGCCGCGACCGCGCACCCACCGGACCTCGCCGTCGGGGTGCAGGACCCGGTGGTCGAACTGGTACTCGCTCTCGCCGCTCTCGGCCGCCCGCTGGATGACCCCGCCCGCGTGCTCGCGGTCCTCGGGGTGCAGCAGTGAGATGTACGTGTCGAAGTCCGGGGTCGTCCCGACCTCGACGCCGAAGATCCGGCACATCTCGTCGGACCACTGCACCCGATCGGCGGGCACGTCCCACTCCCAGCTGCCGATGTGGGCGATCCGCTGCGCGGTGGCGAGCTGGTGCTCGCTCTCCCGCAGGGTCTCGACCAGCTCCTTGCGCTCGGTGTACGGCGTGACGCGGTGCAGCCAGCCGGTCCGGGCGCCGTCCCCGTCGAGGACCGGCGCATAGCTGAGCAGCCCCCAGACCGCCGTACCGTCCGGGCGCAGGAAGTAGGCCTCGATGTTCTCCGCGCCGCGGCCGCTCGCGACCATGCCGGCCAGGTTGGCGTCGAAGTCCAGGCGACCCTGCTCGTCGAAGACCTCGCGCGCCGGGAGTCCGGGCAGATCGGCGGCCTCGCGGCCCAGGATCCGCGCCATCTTGGCGTTGGCCCAGGTCGTGATGCCGGTGTCGTCGAAGAGCCAGAGACCGTCGGGGTTGGCGTCGAAGAGCCGCCGGAGGACCAGAGGGTCGTCCGTCGGCTGGGGCCCACCCCCGGTTGTCATGTCTCCATTTCTACCCGACCGGCGAGGATGGTGTTGTGAACATCGACGCACTGGACACCCGGCTGGGATCACCGGCCTCTCCCACCTTCGGTCTCGACACCTTCGGCGACGTCGCCGACGGCCCCGACGGCGAGCCCGTCCCGCAGGCCGAGGCGATCCGTCAGGTCGTGGCCGAGGCGGTGCTGGCCGACCAGGTCGGCCTCGACTTCTTCGGTGTCGGGGAGCACCACCGCCCCGACTTCTCGATCAGCGCCCCGGACGTCGTGCTCGCTGCGATCGCGGGCCAGACCTCCCGGATCCGGCTCGGCACGTCGGTGACGGTCCTCAGCTCCGACGACCCGATCCGGGTCTTCCAGCGCTTCGCGACCCTCGACGCGGTCTCGAACGGACGCGCGGAGGTGACGCTCGGCAGGGGCTCGTTCACGGAGTCGTTCCCGCTCTTCGGGCTCTCGCTCGAGGACTACGAGGTGCTCTTCTCGGAGAAGCTCGAGCTCTTCGCCCAGCTGCTGCGCGAGGAGCCGGTGAGCTGGGAAGGCACGATCCGCCCGCCGCTTGAGGGTGCCTCGGTCTACCCGCACACGGCCGACGGGCTCGTCGCGTGGGTCGGCGTGGGCGGCACGCCGGAGTCGGTGGTGCGCGCGGCGTCGTTCGGGCTGCCCTTGGTGCTGGCCGTCATCGGCGGCTCGCCCGCGCAGTTCGTGCAGCTGGTCGACCTCTACCACCGTGCGCTGGCGCACTACGAGCAGCCGACGCTCCCGATCTCCATGCACAGCCCCGGTCACGTCGCCGCGACCGACGAGCTGGCGCGCGAGCAGATGTACCCGCACCAGGCTGCCGCGTTCACCAAGATCGGCCGCGAGCGCGGCTGGGGTCCCTACTCGCCCGACCAGTTCGAGGCAGGCGCGAGCCCGCAGGGCGCGCTCTTCGTCGGCTCGCCGGAGACGGTCGCGCAGAAGATCGCGTGGGCGGTCCGCACGCTCGGCCTGTCGCGCTTCCAGCTGAAGTACGCCGTTGGCACGCTGCCGCACGCCGAGCGGCTGGAGTCGATCCGGCTCTACGGCACCGAGGTGGTGCCGCGGGTGCGGGAGCTCCTAGGGGAGTGACATCCGGATCGTCGTGCCACCCGGGTCCGGAGTTCCCATGTCGACCACCGCCAGCACGAACGACGCCGCCGACACCAGGCACGTCAGCGCGCCGACCACCAGCGCCGTACCCCGCCGGTCGGGAAGGTCGCGCGCCGCGATGAGCTCAGCGCCGCGGTCAGTGGTGGTTGCTGCTGGTGACGCGACTACCGGGATACGTGGTCACCGTGGTCGGTGGTTGCGGGGGCGATTTCCAGTAGCTGGTCGGGTTGCGGGTTCGCTCGGGTCGACCGTTGGGGCCCGGGTGGCATGGGATTGGCCCCGCCGGCGGTGTCGGCGGGGTGGGGGTCAGTGGGTTCGTCGTCGGTGTTCGTCGGTGAAGTCGGTGAGGTCGACGGGGTGGACCCGGCCCTTGGGGCTGGTCCAGGTGAAGCCGGTGCGGCTGGTGCGGTGGTAGGTCCAGGTGCTGAAGGTCTTGACCCGGTGGTGGAACCGGCACAACGGCGCGAGGTTCCAGGACGTGGTCTTGCCGCCACTCGCGTAGGGGGTGATGTGGTCGAGGTCGCAGCCCCGGGCATCCTTGCTGCAGTGCGGGAACACGCACGTGGGGGTGGTGAGGATCGCCTGCTCCCGCTGCCGCTGCGTGGGCGCGTAGGCGTCGGTGCTGATCTCCTCGGAGAGGTCCAGGACGGGCCGGATCGACACCTTCGTGCCCCGGGTGGTGCACCACTCGGTCAGTTGGTCGATGGTGGCGTACGGGACGTGGCCGCCCTCAAGGCCGACGATGCCGTGGGCCTCGGTCGGCTGGTGGTGGGCGTAGATGACGACCTCGCGCGGCGCAGCGGCATCGCCACCGAGCTGTCCGGCGGCCATCGCGCGGCGGGTGTCGAGGTCGAGCTCGGGGTGGTCAACGAGGAGGGCGTGGGCGCCGGCCTTGATCTGGGCCTCGAGGGCCAACGCGTCGGTGTACTCCAGGAGCCCGGTGATCGGCACGAGGCCCCGGTTGAGACGGGCGTCGGTCAACGCGATGTCGAGGTGAGCCTGGGCGGAACAGTCGAGGCGTTCGCCCTCGGCGTGCTCGGGGTCGGCCACGGCGGCGGCGGTCTCGACCTCCGACTCGACCTTCGCCCACGAGCACGACGCCAGCACCGGTGCCA
>NZ_LMDV01000010.1 GCF_001425175.1 Nocardioides sp. Root1257
ACGGTCGACCCGAGCGAACCCGCAGCCCGACCAGCTACTGGAAATCGCCCCCGCAACCACCGACCACGGTGACCACGTATCCCGGTAGTCGCGTCACCAGCAGCAACCACCACGAACCGCGGCGCTGAGCACAGCCGGGAAGATCTGGTGCACCGGGTAGATCAGATGTTCCCGGGCGATCGCCGGGGCAATTGCCATGCCACCCGGGCCACGACGGTCGACCCGAGCGAACCCGCAACCCGACCAGCCACTGGAAATCGCCACCGCAACCACCGCCCACGGTGACCACGCATCCCGGTAGTCGCGTCACCAGCAGCAATCACCACTGACCGCGGCGCTCCGCACCCTCTGGTCCGAGACGTCCGGAGCTATGCCGAGCCCAGCGCCTCGCGCACCAGGTCGAGGACCGGCAGGGCGCCGGACTCGATGTCGGCCACCGGCACCCAGGCGACGGCGTCGGTGGTGCCGTCGGCCTCGGTGAGCCCCGGCTCGGCGGCGTCGTCGATGGTCACGGCGAAGGCCATGGCCACGGCGTGGAAGTCCTCGTAGCGACCGGAGGGCGCCGTACCGCTGAAGTGGTCGTCGTGCACGGCGACCAGCTCACCGACGGTGCCGCCGACGCCGCACTCCTCGCGCAGCTCGCGGAGCACCGCGGAGCGAGGTGACTCGCCGTGGTCGACGCCACCACCGGGAAGCGTCCAGGAGCCGGTGTGGAAGCCGCGCTCGGAGATCCGTGTCAGCAGCACGTCGTCACCGCGCCGCACCAGGGCGTAGGCGCCGAGCCGCTGGTGGCGGAAGGGTCGGTGGTCGGCGAGTGCCTCGAGGACCATGGGGGCAACGGGGACGGTGCCGTCGAGCACGTCGGAGACGGGCTTCCAGTCGGCGGCCATCGTCGATCCGCCGACCTCGATCACACGCGGCGCGGGTGCGTCGGGTGCGACCCAGCCCTCGTAGACGATCCGCAGGGCGTGCGCGTCGACGCGACGGCCGTCGCGCCAGACCCCGGGCAGGTGCGCGGAGTAGACGCGGGCGGTCTCGCCGATCACGGCGTCGAGTCCGGTCTCCTCGTGGATCTCGCGCACGACGGCGTCGCGCGGGTCCTCGCCGTGGTCGAGCCCGCCACCGGGCAGGGTCCAGAGCTCGTCGGGTGTGACCGTCGGCGCCAGCCGGCTCAGCAGGATGGCGCCGTCGCGCAGGATCACGGCGTACGCCGCGACCCGCTGCCGCTTCGGCAGTCCGCTCATCGGGGCCGGCTCACGAGAAGGGCGGCCGGTGGTCGCGGGCGATCGAGCGGCGCCCGGCCCAGCGCCAGACCCGCGCGGCGCGGTCCCGGTCCTCGTCGGTCACCAGGTTGCCCATCCAGCGCAGGGCGAGGGTCATCAGCCAGTCGGACCGCATCCCGACCGGGCCCAGCGCCGGCAGCACGCGGGGCACGGTGACCAGGCCGGCGAGCCGACGCGCGATCGAGAACGACTCGCCGTAGTGCTCGGTCAGCAGCGCCGGCCAGGCCCGGGTCAGGTCGTCCTGCTCGTCGAGCATCTCGGCGATCAGCCGGCCGGTCTCGAGCCCGTAGTCGATGCCCTCGCCGTTGAGTGGGTTCACGCACGCCGCGGCGTCGCCGATGAGTGCCCAGTTGCGACCGGCGACGTGGGAGACCGCGCCCCCCATCGGCAGCAGGGCGGAGGTCGGCATCCGCAGCTCGTCGCCGAGCTGGAACTCCTCGCGCAGCTGGCCCGCGTAGTGCGCCATCAGCGGCTTGACCGCCAGGTCGGTCGGCCGCTTGGCGGTGGCGAGGGTCCCGACCCCGAGGTTCACCTCGCCGGTGCCGAGCGGGAAGATCCAGCCGTAGCCGCTGAGGATCGCCCCGTCCTGGCCGCGCAGCTCCAGGTGCGAGCTGATCCAGGGGTCGTCGGACATCCCGGAGGCGACGTACGACCGGCCGGCGACGCCGTAGACGGTCTCCCGGTGCCACTCGCGGCCGAGCACCTTCCCGAGCGGGGACCGGACGCCGTCGGCGACGACCAGCCGCCGGCACGCGATCTCGACCGGGCCGGCGTCGGTCTTGAAGACGACGGCCGCGACCCGGTCGCCCTCACGACGTACGTCGACGGCGCGGTGCCCGTCGACCGCGGTCGCCCCGGACTTGATCGCGGTCGTGCGCAGGTGGTCGTCGAGCTCGGTGCGGGCGACGGCCGATCCCCAGTCGGGCAGCGTGCCCCCGGGCCAGGGCAGCAGCAGCGTCTGGCCGAAGCCATGGGCGCGCAGGCCCTGGTTGACGGTGTGGGCGCGGAGCCAGTCCTCGAGCCCGAGCCGCTGGAGCTCACCGATCGCGCGCGGGGTGAGACCGTCACCGCACGTCTTGTCGCGCGGGAAGACGGCCGCGTCCGCGAGCACCACGTCCGCACCGGACCGAGCCGCCCACGCGGCGGCCGCCGACCCCGCTGGGCCGGCGCCCACGACGAGGACGTCGGTCTCGGTCGGAGTGCTCATCCTCCGATTGTCTCAGCGCACGACCGAGTCGGTCACGCTGGGTCGCCGCGCGCCGAGGAAGAAGATGCCGGGCAGTCCTCGGGTCTCGAACCCCCGGCTGACGTTGCGCTCGAGGGTGGAGTGCCGGACCCGCATCGTGCCGGTCCGGTCGTTGCTCACGAAGAACACCGCGCCCCCGCCCTCGTTGGCCACGTTGCTGCGGATCAGCGTGCCGCCGAGGTCCAGCGTGAACCGGTTGCCGTCGAGGTAGATCGCCCCACCGCTGCCGCCGCCCGGGGTGCCGGACTGGGCCGGGTTGGCCCCACGGCCGACCGCGCGGTTGCCGACGAAGGTGCTGTTGAGGACCCGCCACGAGACCCCGATGCTGCTCAGGGCTGAGCCGTTGCTGCACCGGCCGCCGCGGAACTCGCTGCCCACGACGTACACCGGCCGGTCCCGGTGCTGGTCGAACGCCCGCACCGCCGCGCCCCCGAGGTCCGGGCCGCGCCGGTCGCACCGGTTGCCGAGGAAGCGGGAGTCCACGATCTTGAGGCGCCCGCCGCGGGCGAGTATCGCGCCGCCACCGCCGCCCTCCTCGTGCTGGCCCGTCGCGTTCCCGTGCGCGAGCGTCAGGTGCTGGACGACCAGCTGCGGGAACGGCTGGTCGTTGCAGTGCGACGTCGTCCAGTGCTGCCGCTGGTCGCAGGTGTCCTGGTAGAGGATCCGGCGCGTCCCGCCGCCGTCGAGGGTCACCAGGCCCCCGCCGTCGATCACCACGCGACGCGACTCGTTGAGCACCTTCGCGGTCCGGGTCATCCGGATGGTCACCGGATCGGGGCCGCAGTCGAACGTGATGACACCACCCGCACGCACAGCCCGCACCACGGCGGCCGAGGTGCAGCTCGCCGGCGTGCCCCGGCCGACGACGTGGTCCGGGTGCGAGGTGTCGACGGCGCGGCCGTCCTTCGGGACCGGCACCGGCTGCACACCCCGGTCCGCTCGCACCGGGGCGGCGTACGACGGCGGCGCGACGCCGAGGAGAGTGATCGCGAGGGCAACGGCCAGGAGGACCCGAGTCATCCGTCGAGGCTAGTTCATGGCCTCGCGAACGCCCGGTGCGCCAGCAGGTGCACCCGGTCGTTGCGGCACCCCGTCGTCGGGTGCGCCACGAACTGGGCCCGGTCCTCGTCCGGCAGGTAGACCCGGAACCCGTCGACGTGCGCCGGCCGGCAGCGGTGCCGCGGGTACGGCGAGAAGTCGCTGGCCGACACCTCGCTCACGACCCGCTTCCCGGGCCGCACCAGGATGCTGCGCACGGGGCCGGACGTCCGCGTCGCCGCGGCACCCACCTGCGTGCCGTCCCCGCCCCCGACGTACGACAGCCCGCCGTACCCGCGGATCGAGCACGCCGTGTCGGACACGTTGCGCAGCACGATCCGGCCGAACTCGTGGCTCATCCCGCTGCCCGTGCTGCGGTACGACGCCACCAGCTCGGCGTTCGTGCACTCAGGCGCCGCAGCGTGCGCCGGCGCTCCCACCAGGGTCGACAGACCGGCGGCCAGCAGAAGACTCATCAGGAACTTGGTCATGCCACTGGGACGCCCGGACACACCTCGGAGTTGCCAGGAAATGCCGAAGGCCCCACCACCCGAAGGTGATGGGGCCAACGTACGACTGGATCAGTTCTGGTAGGAACCGAAGTCGAAGTCGTCCAGGGCGACGGCCTGGCCGCCACTGCCGAACTCGTAGTCGTAGGAGTCGTAACCGGTGACGGAGTACGCCGCGGCGCGGGCCTCCTCGGTGGGCTCCACCCGGATGTTGCGGTAGCGCTCGAGGCCCGTGCCCGCCGGGATCAGCTTGCCGATGATCACGTTCTCCTTCAGACCGCGCAGCGAGTCCGAGCGGCCGTGGATGGCTGCGTCGGTGAGGACGCGGGTGGTCTCCTGGAAGGAGGCCGCCGAGAGCCACGACTCGGTCGCCAGCGAGGCCTTGGTGATGCCCATGAGCACCGGACGACCCGAGGCCGGCTTGCCGCCCTCGGAGACGACCCGACGGTTCTCCTCCTCGAAGCGACCCCGGTCGACGAGGTCGGACGGGAGCAGGTGGGTCTCACCGGACTCGATCACCGTGACCCGGCGCAGCATCTGCCGGACGATGATCTCGATGTGCTTGTCGTGGATCGACACGCCCTGGCTGCGGTACACAGCCTGGACCTCGTCCACCAGGTGCTCCTGCGCCCGGCGCACACCCAGGATCCGCAGGACGTCCTGCGGGTCGGGGGTACCGACGGTGAGCATCTGGCCGACCTCGATGTGCTGACCGTCCGCGACCAGCAGACGCGACCGCTTCGAGACCGGGTACTCCTGGACCTCGGAGCCGTCGTCCGGCGTGATCAGGATCTTCCGGGTCTTGTCGGTCTCGTCGATCTCCACGCGGCCGGCGGCCTCGGCGATCGGCGAACGACCCTTGGGCGAGCGGGCCTCGAAGAGCTCGACCACGCGGGGCAGACCCTGCGTGATGTCGTCCGCCGAAGCCACACCACCGGTGTGGAAGGTACGCATGGTCAGCTGCGTGCCGGGCTCACCGATCGACTGGGCCGCGATGATGCCGACGGCCTCGCCGATGTCGACGAGCTTGCCGGTGGCCAGCGAGCGGCCGTAGCACTTCGCGCAGGTGCCGGTCTTGGCGTCACAGGTCAGCACGGAGCGGACCTTGACCTCCTCGATGCCGGCCGCGATCAGCTCGCCGATCTTGACGTCGCCCAGGTCCTCACCGGCGGCCGCGAGGACCTCTCCGGTCTTCGGGTGGGTGACCTCGGTGGCCGCCGAGCGGGCGTACGCCGCGGTCTCGGCGTTCTCCGCCTTGACCACGCTGCCGTCCTCGAGCTTCTCGCCGATCCGCTTGGGCAGGCCGCGCTCGGTGCCGCAGTCGTCCTCGCGGATGATCACGTCCTGCGAGACGTCCACCAGACGACGGGTCAGGTAGCCCGAGTCCGCGGTCCGCAGAGCGGTGTCCGCCAGACCCTTGCGGGCACCGTGCGTCGCGATGAAGTACTCGAGGACGGTCAGGCCCTCACGGAAGTTGGACTTGATCGGGCGCGGGATGATCTCGCCCTTCGGGTTTGCCACGAGGCCACGCATGGCCGCGACCTGCCGGATCTGGTTCATGTTTCCGGAGGCACCGGACTCGACCATCATGTAGATCGGGTTGGCGCGGTCGAACGTCGTCTCCATCGCCTTGCCGACCTCGTTGGCCGCCTGGGTCCAGATCTCGATGAGCTCCTGACGGCGCTCCTCGTCGGTGACCAGACCACGCTCGAACTGGGTCTGGACCTTCGCTGCCTGGGCCTCGAAGCCCGACAGGATCTGCACCTTCTCCGGCGGCGTCGTGACGTCGTCGATCGAGACGGTGACACCCGAGAAGGTGGCCCAGCGGAAGCCGGTGTCCTTCAGGGCGTCGAGCGAGGCCGCGACCTCGACCTTGGTGTAGCGCTCGGCCAGGTCGTTGACGATCGCGCCGAGGGCCTTCTTGCCGACCTCGTAGTTCACGTACGGGTAGTTGGCCGGCAGGGCCTCGTTGAAGATCGCCCGACCCAGGGTCGTCTCGAGCGTGATCTGGTCGCCCAGGGCACCCTCGTCGCCACCCATTTCCAGCGGCGGCACGATGTCGTTGAAGCGGATCTTGACGTTGCTCTGCAGCGAGATCTCGCCACGGTCGAACGCCATGATCGCCTCAGCCTGCGACGCGAACGCCCGACCGTCGCCCTGGGTGTTGTCCCGGTCGGTGGTCAGGAAGAACAGGCCGATGATCATGTCCTGGGTCGGCATGGTCACCGGACGGCCGTCCGACGGCTTCAGGATGTTGTTGGTCGACAGCATCAGGATCCGGGCCTCGGCCTGCGCCTCGGCCGACAGCGGCAGGTGCACCGCCATCTGGTCGCCGTCGAAGTCGGCGTTGAACGCCGAGCAGACGAGCGGGTGGATCTGGATGGCCTTGCCCTCGATCAGCTGGGGCTCGAAGGCCTGGATGCCGAGGCGGTGCAGCGTGGGCGCACGGTTGAGCAGCACCGGGTGCTCGGTGATGACCTCTTCGAGGACGTCCCACACCACGGCGTACCGGGCACCGGAGGTGGCCCGCTCGACCATCCGCTTGGCGGACTTGATGTTCTGCGCGTGCGACAGGTCGACGAGGCGCTTCATCACGAACGGCTTGAAGAGCTCGAGCGCCATCTGCTTGGGCAGACCGCACTGGTGCAGCTTCAGCTGCGGACCCGACACGATGACCGAACGGCCCGAGTAGTCCACGCGCTTGCCGAGCAGGTTCTGACGGAAGCGACCCTGCTTGCCCTTGAGCATGTCGGACAGCGACTTGAGCGGGCGGTTACCGGGACCGGTGACCGGGCGACCACGACGGCCGTTGTCGAACAGCGAGTCGACGGCCTCCTGGAGCATCCGCTTCTCGTTGTTGACGATGATCTCCGGCGCGCCCAGGTCCAGGAGCCGCTTGAGGCGGTTGTTCCGGTTGATGACGCGACGGTAGAGGTCGTTCAGGTCGGAGGTCGCGAAGCGGCCACCGTCGAGCTGCACCATCGGGCGCAGGTCCGGCGGGATGACCGGGACGGCGTCCAGGACCATGCCCTGCGGCTTGTTGCCCGTCTTGCGGAACGCGTCGACGACCTTGAGCCGCTTGAGGGCACGGACCTTGCGCTGGCCCTTACCGGTGGCGATGGTCTCGCGCAGCGACTCGACCTCGGCCTCGGTGTCGAAGTCCTGGAGGCGCTTCTGGATCGCCGTGGCGCCCATGTAGCCCTCGAAGTACTTGCCGAACCAGTTCTTCATCTCGCGGTAGAGCATCTCGTCGCCCATGAGGTCCTGGACCTTGAGGCTCTTGAACGTGTCCCACACCTCGTTGAGGCGGTCGATCTCGCGCTGGGCACGGTCGCGGAGCTGCTTCATCTCGCGCTCGGCGCCGTCCTTCACCTTGCGGCGCTGGTCGGCCTTGGCACCCTCCGCCTCCAGGGCGGCGAGGTCCTCCTCGAGCTTCTTCGCGCGGTCCTCGACGGCGCCGTCACGACGCTTCTCGAGGCGCTCGCGCTCCAGCCCGACCTTGTTCTCCAGGGAGGACAGGTCCTTGTGGCGCGCGTCCTCGTCGACCGAGGTGATCATGTACGCCGCGAAGTAGATGACCTTCTCGAGGTCCTTCGGGGCGAGGTCGAGGAGGTAGCCGAGGCGGCTCGGGACACCCTTGAAGTACCAGATGTGGGTGACCGGGGCGGCGAGCTCGATGTGGCCCATCCGCTCACGGCGCACCTTCGACCGGGTGACCTCGACGCCACACCGCTCGCAGATGATGCCCTTGAAGCGCACGCGCTTGTACTTGCCGCAGTAGCACTCCCAGTCCCGGGTGGGACCGAAGATCTTCTCGCAGAAGAGACCGTCACGCTCGGGCTTGAGCGTGCGGTAGTTGATCGTCTCCGGCTTCTTGACCTCACCGTGGCTCCACGTGCGGATGTCATCCGCGGTGGCCAGGCCGATCCGAAGCTGGTCGAAGAAGTTCACGTCGAGCACGATGGCTGCAACCCTTCGGTAGTTCTAGAAATCTGAGTGAGGGGGGCGGAGGCGGGGCCGACCGGAGCCGGCCCCGCGACTCACACCTCTTCGACCGAGCTGGGCTCGCGGCGGGACAGGTCGATGCCGAGCTCCTCGGCGGCGCGGAAGACGTCCTCCTCCGCGTCGCGCATCTCGATGGCCGTGCCGTCCTGCGACAGCACCTCCACGTTGAGGCAGAGCGACTGCATCTCCTTGACGAGAACCTTGAACGACTCGGGGATGCCGGAGTCGGGGATGTTCTCGCCCTTCACGATGGCCTCGTAGACCTTGACGCGACCAGGCACGTCATCGGACTTGATCGTGAGCAGCTCCTGCAGGGCGTAGGCGGCGCCGTACGCCTCCATCGCCCAGACCTCCATCTCGCCGAACCGCTGGCCGCCGAACTGGGCCTTACCGCCCAGGGGCTGCTGCGTGATCATCGAGTAGGGGCCGGTGCTGCGCGCGTGGATCTTGTCGTCGACGAGGTGGTGCAGCTTCAGGATGTACATGTAGCCCACCGACACCGGGTCCGGGAACGGCTCGCCGGAGCGGCCGTCGAAGAGGTCCGCCTTGCCGGTCGCGTCGATCATCCGGACACCGTCCCGGTTGGGGTTGGTCGCCCCGAGCAGGCCGGTGATCTCGTCCTCGCGGGCGCCGTCGAACACCGGGGTCGCGACCCGGGAGTTCGGCGCGGCCTTGTCCGCGTGGATCTTGATCAGGCGCTTCTTCCAGTCCTCGTCCTTCGGACCGTCGTGCAGGTCCAGGTCCCAGCCCTGCTTGGCGAGCCAGCCCAGGTGGAGCTCGAGGATCTGACCGATGTTCATCCGTCGCGGGACACCCAGCGGGTTGAGGATCACGTCGACCGGGGTGCCGTCCTCCATGAACGGCATGTCCTCGATCGGCAGGATCTTCGCGATGACGCCCTTGTTGCCGTGACGGCCGGCGAGCTTGTCACCCACGGAGATCTTGCGCTTCTGCGCGACGTAGACGCGGACCAGCTGGTTCACGCCCGGCGGCAGCTCGTCGCCCTCCTCGCGGTCGAAGACGCGGACGCCGATGACCGTGCCGGACTCACCGTGCGGCACCTTCATCGAGGTGTCGCGGACCTCGCGCGCCTTCTCACCGAAGATCGCGCGGAGCAGGCGCTCCTCCGGGGTCAGCTCGGTCTCGCCCTTGGGCGTGACCTTGCCGACCAGGACGTCACCGGTCTGGACCTCGGCACCGATGCGGATGATGCCGCGCTCGTCGAGGTCGGCCAGCATCTCCTCGGAGACGTTCGGGATGTCCCGCGTGATCTCCTCCGGCCCGAGCTTGGTGTCGCGGGCGTCGACCTCGTGCTCCTCGATGTGGATCGAGGTGAGGATGTCCTCCTGCACCAGGCGCTGGCTGAGGATGATCGCGTCCTCGTAGTTGTGACCCTGCCACGGCATGAACGCGACGAGCAGGTTGGTGCCCAGCGCCATCTCCGCGTCGTCGGTGCACGGACCGTCGGCGATCGGCGAGCCGACCTCGACGCGGTCACCCTCGGAGACCAGCGGACGCTGGTTGATGCAGGTGCCCTGGTTGGAGCGCTTGAACTTCGCCAGCTTGTACGTCGAGTAGGTGCCGTCGTCGTTCATCGTCTCGACGAGCTCCGCGGACACCTCCTTCACAACACCGGCGTTGGTCGCGACGACCACGTCGCCGGCGTCGACCGCGGCGCGGTACTCGATGCCGGTGCCGACCAGTGGCGAGTCGCTCGTGATGAGCGGCACGGCCTGGCGCTGCATGTTGGCACCCATGAGCGCGCGGTTGGCGTCGTCGTGCTCGAGGAACGGGATCAGGGCGGTCGCGACCGACACCATCTGGCGCGGCGAGACGTCCATGTAGTCGACCTCGTCGGCCAGGACCTCGGAGACCTCACCGTCGCGCTGACGGACCAGGACGCGCTCCTCCTGGAAGCGGCCCTTGTCGTCGATGACGGCGTTCGCCTGGGCGATGACGTACTTGTCCTCGTCGTCGGCGGTCAGGTAGTCGACCTTGTCGGTGACGCGACCCTTCTCGACCTTCCGGTACGGCGTCTCGACGAAGCCGAACGGGTTGATCCGGCCGTAGGAGGCCAGCGAGCCGATCAGACCGATGTTCGGGCCTTCCGGCGTCTCGATCGGGCACATCCGGCCGTAGTGCGACGGGTGGACGTCACGGACCTCCATGCCGGCGCGGTCACGGGACAGACCACCCGGGCCGAGGGCCGAGAGACGACGCTTGTGCGTCAGGCCCGCGATCGGGTTCGTCTGGTCCATGAACTGCGAGAGCTGCGAGGTGCCGAAGAACTCCTTCAGCGCCGCGACGACCGGACGGATGTTGATCAGGGACTGCGGCGTGATGGCCTCGACGTCCTGGGTCGTCATCCGCTCACGGACCACGCGCTCCATGCGGGCCAGGCCCGTGCGGAGCTGGTTCTGGATCAGCTCGCCGACCGTGCGCATGCGCCGGTTGCCGAAGTGGTCGATGTCGTCCGCAGCGATCTCGAGAGCACCCTGGGGCGCCTCGACCTCGGTCTGGCCGTCGTGCAGCGCGACGATGTAGCGGATCGCGGCGACGATGTCGGACACGGTGAGCGTCTGCTGGTCGAACGCCTCGACGAGGCCCAGCTTCTTGTTGACCTTGTAGCGGCCGACCTTCGCGAGGTCGTAGCGCTTCGGGTTGAAGTAGTAGTTGTTCAGCAGCGTCTGCGCAGCCTCACGCGTCGGCGGCTCGCCGGGACGCAGCTTGCGGTAGATGTCGAGCAGCGCGTCGTCCTCGCCCTGGGTGTGGTCCTTCTCCAGGGTCAGCTCGATCGACTCGTAGGCGCGGCCGTCGGTGCTGTTGGGGTCCGCGAACTCGCGACGGATGTCCTCGATGGTCAGGCCGAGGGCCTTGAGGAGCACCGTGACGTTCTGCTTGCGCTTGCGGTCCAGGCGGACGCCGACGAGGTCGCGCTTGTCGATCTCGAACTCGAGCCAGGCGCCACGCGACGGGATCAGCTTCGCGGTGTAGATGTCCTTGTCGGACGTCTTGTCGGCCGTGCGCTCGAAGTAGACGCCCGGGGACCGGACGAGCTGCGAGACGACGACGCGCTCGGTGCCGTTGATGACGAAGGTGCCCTTCGGCGTCATGAGCGGGAAGTCGCCCATGAAGACCGTCTGGCCCTTGATCTCACCGGTGTCGTTGTTGGTGAACTCCGCAGACACGTAGAGCGGTGCGGAGTAGGTGAAGTCCTTCTCCTTGCACTCGTCGACCGTGTACTTCGGGTCGTAGAAGACCGGGTTCTCGAACGAGAGCGACATGGTCTCGGAGAAGTCCTCGATCGGCGAGATCTCCTCGAAGATCTCGGTCAGACCGGACTTCTGGGAGACGTCCTCACCCGCGTCGAGGCGGCGCTGGACGACGTCCTGCCAAGCCTCGTTGCCGACCAGCCAGTCGAAGCTGTCGGTCTGGAGGGAGAGGAGCTGCGGGACTTCGAGTGGTTCGGAGATCTTTGCGAAAGAGATGCGGCGGGAGTTACCGGAAGTGGTGCGCGCGGCCAAGAGGTGTCCTTCGACGGTTACGCTGTGAGATCGGCGTCGGCCCACCACTGAACCAGCCACCGGGCAGGCTGGAGCGCATTTGAGAGCGGACGCAAAGGAACAGGCTACCGCACGCGCGCAGCCGCCACAAACCCCGGTCTCAGATCACCGGAGCGGCGTTGGCGTCGATCATGAACTCCCGCGGCGGTCAGGTCAAGCACCGTCGCCCCGACGCTCAGGTGTCGAGCCCGGAGACCAGCCAGTCGCCGTCGACGTTCTCCATGGTCACGGTGACCCAGTTCTTGTAGACGACCGGCTGCTTCTCGGCCTTGTTGGTGCGCGTCTGGTCGACGAGGAGGAAGACCTGCACCCGGTCGTCGTCGGCGCGGACCACCCCGGAGCTGACCAGGCGCGCGGTGACCACGGTGCCCGTCGACGGGGCGTTCGCGGCGATGATGCCGTCGAAGAGCTCGTCGTACTTCTTGCGGTAGCTGCCGGTGAGGTAGCCCTCGGCAGCGGCCTTCGAGTCGTCGAGGTGCGCGGCGTCGTAGGACAGGACCGGCACGATGGCCCGCTCCGCGGCCGACCGGGCCGCGGTGGAGGCCTGGTCGACGGACCGGTCGGAGGGGACGGTCGCCGCGACCACGGCGGCGCTGCCGGCGACCAGCAGCGTCAGGACCGCGACGCCGACGAGCAGCCACCCGGGGACGACACGGCGCTCGCGGGCCGGGGCGTCGAGGGCACCCGGGGTGGCAGCCACCAGCTCGGGCTCCCGCTCGGGCGTCGCCACCGCCTCGGGCTCGGGCTCCGGCTCGGCGGTGGCCAGCTCGGCGTCGTACGCCGCGCGACGCTCGGGGTCGAGGAGCACCTCGGCGGCCCGGTTGAGCGGTCCGAAGCGGCGGTCGGTCGGGTCCAGGTCGGCGATCGCCGCGCGCCAGGCGGCGCGGACCTCGTCGGCCGGGGC
Organism: Nocardioides sp. Root1257; assembly: GCF_001425175.1. Classification (GTDB taxonomy): domain Bacteria; phylum Actinomycetota; class Actinomycetes; order Propionibacteriales; family Nocardioidaceae; genus Nocardioides. Next base: position 12,549 of record NZ_LMDV01000010.1, read on the forward strand.
GTCGGGGGCGACGCCGAGGAGGTCGTACCAGCTCGGGGTGTTCACTGGCCGTCCTCCGTCTTGACCGGGGCGTAGTCGTCGACCAGCCAGGTGCCGTCGGACAGCACCAGGTCGACCTGCCACCGGAGCACGTCGGCGTCGGAGTCGACGCGCTTCGAGGCGTCCTTCGGGTGCTGGGGGTCGGGGTAGCTGCCGGTGAACCCGGCGGCGACGATCGCCGTCGCCGAGTCGGCATCGATCGACTCGACGCCCACGCCGTAGACCTTCACCGAGCGGGCGTAGCCCGCCTGGGCGACCGTCTGCTCCGCGATCGGGAGGCCGGACTTCTCGAAGTCGGCGGCGAACTTCGGCGTGATGACCGCCGTGACCTGCTTCTGGTAGTCGGGCAGGTGCTTCTGCGCGTCGAGACCGTCGGGGCCGTAGGTGTTGAGGCGGAGCACGAACTGCTCGGTCTGCCGGAGCACCGCGTCGCGCTCGGACTGCGCTCCCCCGGCGTCGCCCTGGCGCTGCGCGAGCAGCCAGACCAGTGCGCCCGCGGAGGCGAGCAGCGCGACCACGAGGACGCCGAGCAGCACGATGCGGAAGCGCCCGTTGGGCGCGCCCCGCGGCTCCTCGGGGACCGGCGCGGCGGCGCTGGTCACTTCTGGCTCTCGGTCAACGGCTGGAGATATAGCCATTTCCACGTGTCCTCTCCGAAGCTCTTCGGGGCGAGCGTGCCGGGCTGCGAGCTGGCGGCGCTGACCTGGCCGCCCCAGCGGAGCCGGCCGCTGTCGGGGTCGTAGGAGGCGACCGGCGGCGGGCGGTAGGCCGCACCGGCGCGCTTCAGGTTCTGCACACCGCGGGGGTTGCTCTGCGACGCGGGCTCGGTGCAGCCGGCCTTGGTGTTCATCGGCCGGTTGCTGCCGTCCTGCGGCGGGCGTGTGTCGGTGCTCTCGTAGCCGCGGTGGCAGACCGGGTTGTTGGTCAGGATGAGGCCGAAGTGCGCGTCGTAGAGGCCGGTGTCGGGGGACTTGGAGACGACCGTGAAGCCGCCTTCCACGACGTAGGGGTAGACCACCAGGATCTGCTCGATGCCGGGCAGGTGCTTGACGATCACGTCGCCGGTGGTCACCAGGTTGTTGAGCAGCTCGGCCAGGTCGACGCGGTTGTCCTCGAGGAACGTGCGCAGCTGGGTCGCCGTCGCCGAGCCCTGGTCGATCACCTCGCGCAGGTCCTTGTCGGAGCCGGCCAGCGAGCCGGTGAACAGGCTGAGCTGCTGGGCGAAGGTGCGGATCGCGCTGGCCTTGTCGGACTGCGTCTGCAGCACCGTGTTGCTGTCGCGGATCAGCGCCGTGGTGGTCTCGAAGTTGGCATCGGCCTCGTTGATGAACGAGTTGCCGGTGTCGATGATGCGCTGCAGGTCGGTGCCGGTGCCGGCGAACGCCTGACCCAGCTCGTCGACCGTGGTCGCCAGCGCGTCCTTGTCGACCGACTCGACGGTGTCGGAGATGTCGCCGAGGAACTTCTCGGTAGCGATCGGCGTGCGGGTGTCCGCCATCGCGATCTCCGAGTTCTCCCCGAGGTACGGCGCCTTGTCGGTCCGGGGCTGGAGCTCGACGTACTGCTCCCCCACGGCCGACCGGTTGCCGACGACCGCGAGGGTGTCGGCGGGGATGTCGTCGTCGGAGTTGTCGATGTCGAGGTAGGCGTCGACGCCGTCGTCGGTCAGCACGAGCTTGCCGACGCTGCCGACCTGGACGCCGCGGTAGGACACCTCGCCGCCCTCGTAGATGCCGCCGGAGCGCTCGAGGTGGGCGACGACCGTGTAGTGGTCGTCGAAGAACACCCGGTCGAGGCGGGCGTAGCGGGCTCCGACGTAGCTCACCCCGAGCAGGGTGATCGCCACGAAGACGAGCAGCTGGAGTCGGGTACGACGCGTGATCATCGGGTGCTCACCATCCCCGGGACGAGCAGGCGGACGAGGGCGGGGTCGAACGCCCGGCTGAGCTGGCCCATCGTCGGGCCGTGCGCCGACCGGGTCGGTCCGGCGGCCGCCCGGCCGAGGCCGAGCAGGTCGCCGAGGATCGGGACCGACGGCGCCCCCGAGGGCTGGGACAGCGGGAGGCCGGGGACCGCGGGCAGGCCCGGGACCTGGGCCAGCGCCTGGCAGACCGCGGAGTCGCGGTTGGCCGGCTTGAGGCAGGCCTCACGCAGCTGGGTCAGGCCCTGGAGGTTGCTCATCAGGCGCTGGCAGGCGCGGCTGCTGAGGTCGCCGCTGGACAGGCAGCGGGTCAGCAGGTCGACGATCTTGGTCGGCTCCAGGTCGCCCGGCAGCAGTGTCGGCAGCTTGGTCGGGACGCCGGTGATGCCGCCCGACAGGTCGATGTCGAGCTGGATCGACAGGTTGGTGTAGTCGCCCATGTGCAGGTTGCGGGCGACCTGCGGGTCGCGGCCGACGACCTCGTCGACGAACGGGTAGGTCAGGAAGACGTTGAACGACTTCACGAACGCGTCGCCGGAGTTGGCCAGCTCCGTCAGCACCGGGTTCAGCTGGCGCAGGGACTCGATGGTGCCGGCCTTGGAGGCGTCGATGACCCGGACGCCGACGGCGCTGAGCTGGTCGAGCGAGCGCAGCATCTTCACGAGGTCGCCGCGCTGCTTGTCGAGGGAGGTCAGCGCGCTCGGCAGCTCCTCGAGGGCCGCGTCGATCGAGCCCTGCTGGTCGCGGACGGACTTCGCCAGGTGGTTGACCGACTCGATCGCCGTGACGATGTCGTCCTTGTTGTCGTCGAGCTGCGTCATGAAGGCACGGATCTGGTCGAGGACCGAGCGGGTCGCGCCCTCGCGTCCGTCGAGCGCCTTGTTGACCTCGGTCGCGATCGTCTTCAGCTGGGCGACACCGCCGCCGTTGAGCACCAGGCTCAGCGCACCCAGCACCTCCTCGACCTCGGGGTTGCGCCCGGTCTGGTCGAGGGAGAGCTCGGCGCCGTCGACCAGCTCGCCCTGGGGTGCGACGTCGGTCGGCGGGCTCAGCGACACGAACTTCTCGCCGAGCAGGCTGGTCTGCCGGATCTCGGCGATCGCGTTCGCCGGCAGCTCGACGTCCTTGCGCAGGTCCATGGTGACCACGGCGTGCCCGTCGCGGAGCTCGATGTCGGTCACCTGCCCGACGCTGACGTCGTTGACCTTGACGGTCGTCTTCGGCACCAGGTCGAGCACGTCGCGGAAGTCCGCCGAGACCGTGATGGCGTCGTCACCGACGTCGGTGCCGCCGGGGAGCGGGAGCTTGTAGACGTCGAGGTCGCAGCCGGTCAGCAGCAGCACACCGGCCAGGGCGGCGACCAGGGCGCGCAGGAACGTACGGGGACGGGTCATCGGTCCGCCTCCACGAGTCCACCGAGCGTCGGGTCGAACTTGTCACCCGACGTCCTGCCGTTGGGAGCCGAGCGACCGAGCGCCTGCTTGACGAGGTTGCACAGCGCGCCGGAGCTGTCGGCCTGGCCGACGACACCGCAGAGGAACGACGACGGGTCACCGGTGACCTGGTTGACGACCTCGCCGAGGTTGGCGTTGGTGTCGAGCGTGCCGGCCTCCGGGTTGTAGGTCAGGGCCAGGTTGTTGAGCGCGAGCGGCGCCGAGTCGAGGATCTGGTCGAGCTCGGAGCGGCGCTTGACCAGGACCTTCGAGACCCGGTTGAGCCCGGAGATGTTGCGACCCAGCGCGTCGCGGTTCTCCTTGACGAAGCTCGAGACCTCGCCGAGGGCGGTCGCGAGGTTGCGCAGAGCGGTGGACAGCTCGTCGCGCTCACCGGAGAGCATCGTCGACACGTCGGACAGCGAGTCGTTGAACTTGCGGACCGTCTTGTCGTTGGTCGCCAGGGTGCCGATGAAGCCTTCGAGCTTCCGTGCGGATCCGAAGAGCTCGTCCTTGTTGTCGTCGAGGGTGGCGCTGAGCTTGCTGAAGTTCTTGATGGTGGTGTTGAACTTCGCGCCCTGGCCGCCGAAGTTGGCCGCCGTGCTCTCCAGGAGGTCGGTGAGCGCGCCCTCCTTGTTGGCGCCGGTCGGGCCGAGCGCGACGGTCAGGTCATCGATGCTGCTGTAGATCTGGTCGAGCTCGAGCGGGACCGCGGTCCGGTCCACGGAGAGCGTCGCGCCGTCGGCGAGCACCTTCCCGCCGTCGTACACGGGGGTGAGCTGGACGTAGCGGTCGCCGACGACCGACGGGGCGATGATCACGGCCTTGGCGTCGTCGGGGACCTGGACGTCCGCGTCGTAGTGCATCGTCACGACGACGTCGGTGCCGGACGGGGTGACCTTGTCGACGGTCCCGACCGGGACGCCGAGGACCCGGACGTCGCTGCCCTCGTAGATCGAGATCGTCCGCGGGAAGTGGGCGGTCAGCGTCTTGGAGTCGTCGCCGCGGAACATCGTGAACGCGGCCGCGACCAGCAGGAGCACGAGGACGGCGGGGACGGCGACCCGCTTCAACGTCGCCATCTCAGCCACCCACCTTCGGGACGGGCGGCATGTTCTGGATGTAGGTGTCGAACCAGGGACCGCCACCGAGTGTGCTCGCGAAGACGCGGTAGAACGGCGCCATCAGCCGCAGGCTGTTGTCGAGGTTGTCCTCGTTCTTGTTCAGCACCACCAGCACGTGGTCGAGGTGGTCGAGCGCCGGCTTGAGGTCGGCACGGCTCTGCCGGATCAGCGTGGTCAGCTCCTCGGAGAGCCCGCTCGTCGACACGAGCAGGTTGTGGACCGCCTCGCGACGGGCCACCAGGGCGCGGAAGAGGACGTCGGAGTCCTTCATCAGCCCGACGATGTCCTGGTCACGGTCGTCGAGCACGGTCGAGACCCGGTCGAGGTTGGTGAGCAGGGTGTTGATCTGGTCGTCGCGGGCCGCGATGTTCGAGGAGAGCTGCGAGACGCCGGAGAGGGCGGCACGGAACTCCTCCGGGGTGTTGCGGGTCAGGTCGGCGAGGGTGCCGAGCGACTTCGCGAGCTGGTCGGTGTCGATCTTCTCGGACGTCTGCGCCAGGCCGGAGAACGCGTCCACCACGTCGTACGGCGAGGTGGTGCGCTCGACCGGGATCTCGTCTCCCTTCGCGAGCTGACCGGGGCCGGCCGGCTCGAGCGCGAGGTACATCGCGCCCAGCAGCGTCTTCACCTTGATCGCGGCGTTGGTGTCCTTGCCGAACCCGGAGTCGGTGTCGACCCGGAAGGTGACCTTGACGTGGTCGCCGTCGAGCGCGACCGACTCCACCTTGCCGACGCGGACGCCGGCGATCCGGACCTCGTCGTTGGCCTTCAGGCCGCCGGACTCCTTGAACGCCGCGTAGTAGGTGTCCCCGCCACCGATGACCGGCAGGTCCTGGGCCCGGAAGGCCGCCATCACCAGCAGGGCGACGACCGCCAGGCTCACCGCCCCGATGATCACGGGGTTGCGCTCACGGAAGGGCTTCATCGGGGTCCCCTCGAAGTTGTTCGGGGGAGCGAAGCGGAGGAGAAGAACTTCGAGGGGTGGTTCATCCGAGATCACACCTGTCGCTGCCGGTGCTGTAGTCGACCGGCACGGACTGACCGCCCGGCAGTCGCACGCGACCCTGGAAGTGGCAGAGGTAGAAGTTGAACCAGGAGCCGTACGTCGCGGTGCGGCCGACCTTGTTGAGCTTGATCGGCAGCACCTGGAGGGCCCGGTCGAGCTCGGCCTTCCCGTTGTCGAGGTTGCCGGAGAGCCGGCGCAGCTGCTTGATGTCGCTGACGAACGGCTCGCGGATGCCGGACACGAGGCCCGCGGTCTGGACGGACAGCTCGGAGATGTCGTCGAGCGAGCCGAGGATCGCCTTCCGGTCGTCCTTGAGCCCGCCCACGAACGTGCGGAAGGTCGTGATCAGCTGGCTGAGCTGGTCGTCGCGGTTGCCGATGTGGTCGAGCACCGAGTTGAGGTTGTCGATCAGCTCGCCGATCACCTGGTCGCGCCCGGCGAGCGTCGAGGTCACCGAGGCGGTGTGGGAGAGCAGCCCCTCGAGGGTGCCGCCCTCGCCCTGGAAGACCTGGATGATCTCGTAGGAGAGCTGGTTGATGTCGGCCGGCGACAGCGCCTGGAAGAGCGGCTTGAAGCCGTTGAAGAGGACCGTCAGGTCGAGTGCGGGCGACGTCTGCGCGACCGGGATGGTGTCGCCGGGCTTCAGCTCGCCGGTGTCCCCGATCTCGTCGGACAGGGAGATGTAGCGCTGGCCGACCAGGTTGCGGTAGCGGATCGACGCGTGGGTCGCCTTGCTGAGCGTCTGGTCGTCCTCGACGCTGAAGGTGACCCGCGCCCGGGTGCGATCGACGACGTCGACGCTCTTGACCGTCCCGACCTTGACGCCGGCGATCCGGATGTCGTCGCCCTTGACGACACCGGTGGCGTCGACGAAGACGGCGCGGTAGTCGTGCTTCGGCGAGAACGAGATGTTGCCGATGAGCACCACGAGGACCGAGGTCGCGAGGGTCGTCACGACGATGAAGATGATCAGCTTCACCAGGTCGGAGGTGGTACGGCGGTCGAGGAGCTTCATCGCAGCGACACCTCGGCTCCCCGGGCCATCGGACCGACCAGCAGCACGCCGAGGTCGGGCACGTCGGCGGAGGTGACGCCGAGCGCCGGGGCGAGCAGCGAGCGCAGCAGGGCGGTCTCCTCCGGGCTCCCGGGCACGCTGGTCCGGAAGTTGGCGTTGGGGGCCACCCGGCTGGTGCCCTTGCCGGTCGGCTCGTCGACGCCGTCGTCGAAGTTCGGCTGGTGCCGCACCGGGTTGGACTGGTTCCACGGCGGGTTCGGCAGGTGCAGGCAGCTCGGCCCACGGTCCTCCCCGAAGTGCGGGGTGTCGTTGGCGTCGTAGGGCCGGGGCTGGTGCGGCAGCGTCTCGAGGACGATGTGCAGGGTGAAGCCGCGGAACGCCTCGGCCTGGAGCTTGCCGGCGTTCACGATGCCGCGCGTGAGGCAGTTGTACTCGGGCGCGTACTTCGCGAAGACGCGCAGCTGCTCCTGGCCGACCTCGCTGAGCCGGATCAGGTTGTCGCCGTTCTCGTCGAGGAAGTCGGTGGCGGTGTCGGAGAACGCGGACACGTCCTGGAAGAGCGCGTGCAGCTTCTGCTCGCGGCCCTCGAGGGTGCCGGTGGTCAGCACGGTGTCGTCGAGGATCTGCGCGATCTGCGGCATCACCTCGGCGTAGTTGTCGGACACCTGGGAGGTGAGCCGGAGGTCCTCGATCAGTGCCGGGATCTGGGGGTTGATCTTCTTCAGGTAGCCGTCGAGCGTCTCGATGTTCTGGCCGAGCTGGTCACCGCGGCCGTCGAGCGCGGTCGAGAGCGCGTTGAGGGTCTGGTTGAGCGCAGCGGGCTGGACGGTGCGCAGCAGCGGGTAGAGGTCGGAGAGCACCTGCTCGACCTCGGTGGAGACCACCGTCCGCTTGATGGTGGCGCCGGCCTCGATGTGGTCGGAGTCCGGCTTGTCGGGCACCACCAGCGAGACGTACTTCTCGCCGAACAGCGTCTTCGGCACGATCGACCCGGTCACGTCTGCGGGGATCGTGTCGAGCTCGCTGGGGAAGATCCCGAGCGTGACGTTGGCACCGTCGCCGGCGCCGTTGGCCTCGAAGCCGAGGACCTCGCCGACGATGACGCCGCGGATCTTCACGTCCGCGCGGTCGGGCAGCTGCAGGCCGATCGTCGAGGTCTGCAGCGTCACCTCGTCGTAGTCGGTGAACTTCTTCGTGAAGATCGCGAAGGTGAGGTAGACGCCCCCGACGACCATCGCCAGGAAGACGATGCCCATCACCTTGGGAGCAGCCGAGCTGCCGAGCGTGCTGCGAGCCATCCGCGTCACCCACCGATCCGGACGGTGGTGGACGCGCCCCAGATCGCCATCGACAGGAAGAGGTCGATGACGTTGATCGCCACGATGCTCGTGCGGACGGCGCGACCCACCGCGACGCCCACGCCCGCGGGGCCGCCGGAGGCGTTGTAGCCGTAGTAGCAGTGGATCAGGATGACGGTGACGGCGAAGACCAGGACCTTGCCGAAGGACCACAGCACGTCGCCGGGCGGCAGGAACTGGTTGAAGTAGTGGTCGTAGGTGCCGGTGCTCTGCCCGAAGAACTGGGTGACGGTCAGCCGGGTCGCGAAGTACGACGACAGCAGGCCGACCACGTAGAGCGGGACGATCGCGATCAGCCCGCCGATGATCCGGGTGGTCACCAGGAACGGCAGCGACGGGATCGCCATCACCTCGAGCGCGTCGATCTCCTCGGAGATCCGCATCGCGCCGAGCTGGGCGGTGAAGCCGCAGCCGACGGTGGCGGCCAGCGCGATGCCGGCGACCAGGGGAGCGATCTCGCGGGTGTTGAAGTAGGCCGACACGAAGCCGGAGAACGCCGACGTGCCGAGCTGGTTGAGCGCGGCGTACCCCTGCAGCCCCACCTCGGTGCCGGTGAAGAAGCACATCGCGGTGATGACGCCGACGGTGCCGCCGATCACGGCCAGCGCGCCCGAGCCGAGGGTGACCTCGGCCAGGATGCGCAGGATCTCCTTCTTGTAGCGCCGCAGCGTGCGCGGGGTCCAGGCCAGCGCCCGGACGAAGAACAGGAGCTCCGCCCCGAGGTTGTCGAGGAACTTGGCCGGTCGGTCGTAGACCGCCTTGATGTTCGCCATCGCCGTCAGCCGGTCTTCGGTGGGACGAGCTGGAAGTAGATCGCGCTCATCACGAAGTTGACGATGAAGAGGAGCATGAAGGTGACGACGACGGACTCGTTGACGGCGTCGCCGACGCCCTTCGGGCCGCCCTTCGCGTTCATGCCCTTGTAGCAGGCGACGATCGCGGCGATCAGGCCGAAGACCAGCGCCTTGAGCATGCCCTGCCACAGGTCGGGCAGCTGCGCGAGCGCGGTGAAGCTCGCGATGTAGGAGCCGGGCGTGCCGTCCTGGAGCACCACGTTGAAGACGTAGCCACCGGAGACGCCGACGACGCTGACCAGGCCGTTGAGGAAGAACGCGACCAGCATGCAGGCGAGCACGCGGGGCACGACCAGGCGCTGGATCGGGTCGATCCCGAGCACCATCATCGCGTCGAGCTCCTCGCGGATCTTGCGCGCGCCGAGGTCGGCCGCGATGGCCGACCCCGCTGCGCCCGCGATCAGCAGCGACGTGGCGATCGGACCCGCCTCGCGGACCACGGCGAGCACGGCCGCCGAGCCGGTGAAGGACTGCGCACCGAACTGCTTGATGAGTCCGCCGACCTGGAGCGCGATCACCGCGCCGAACGGGATGGCGACCAGCGCGGTGGGGATGATCGTGACCGAGGCGATGAACCAGGCCTGCTGGATGAACTCGCGCGTCTGGAACGGGCGCCGGAAGAGCCCCCGCGCGACGTCGAGACCGAAGGCGAAGAGGTTGCCGGCGGTCCCGATCGGCGCCAGGGCACGCTGGGCGGTGGACGAGGACATCAGGACACGCTTCCGTCAGCCACCGGTGACCATGGACATGTTCTCCTGGAACGAGCCAGGAGGCGGCGTGACGCCGTTGTCGCGACACCATGCGCCGGGCTCGCGCTGGCTGCGCCGCGGGATGCCGTTGGAGGGTTCGAGCTGGAGCGGGATCGGCGGCAGCGGCGGCATGTCGAGGTCCTTCTCGGCCTCGAGCTCGTCGGCGTCCTTCTCCTCGGACATGCCGATCGGGCCGACGGTCTGCGCGTTGAGGAACTGGCGCACGACCGGCTCCTCGGACGAGAGCAGCATCTCGCGCGGACCGAACATCGCCAGGTGCCGGTGGTAGAGCAGCCCGATGTTGTCGGGGACCGTGCGGGCCGTGTTGATGTCGTGGGTGACGATCAGGAACGTCGCGTCGATCTGCGCGTTCAGGTCGATGAAGAGCTGGTTGATGAACGACGTGCGCACCGGGTCGAGGCCGGAGTCGGGCTCGTCGATCAGCAGGATCTCGGGGTCCAGGACCAAGGCCCGGGCGAGGCCGGCACGCTTGCGCATGCCGCCGGAGATCTCACCGGGGAGCTTGTCCTCGGCGCCCACCAGGCCGACCAGGTCCATCTTCTCCATGACGACGTCACGGATCTCGGACTCGGACTTCTTGGTGTGCTCGCGGAGCGGGAAGGCGACGTTGTCGAAGAGGTTCATCGAGCCGAACATCGCGCCGTCCTGGAACAGCACGCCGAAGAGCTTGCGGATCTCGTACAGGTCCTTCTCGGAGCAGCTCGCGATGTCGGTGCCCTCGATGAGGATCGAGCCCTCGTCGGGCTTGAGCAGTCCGATCAGCGCCTTGAGGAAGACGGACTTGCCGGTGCCGGACGGACCGAGCATCACGGACACCTCGCCCGCGGGGATCGTCAGCGTGACATTGCCCCAGATCAGCTGCTTGCCGAACGACTTGCTGAGGTTGTCGACCTTGATCTCTACACCCATGAGCGTCCTGTCCCTCCTCTGTCACTGCACGCGCCACGGCGCGTTCGGACCGGTCCCCATCTCCCCTGACCCGTACCAACGGGTAGCCACCGGCGAAGTTACGCGCGAGTTTCCTTCCCGCTGTGACGGCGGCTACACCTCCCGGACGGGAAGGTCTGGACCGTTTTCGCGGCCACCGCCCTGGAAATGGCACGAGGGGCGGCCACCTTCCGGTGACCGCCCCTCGTTGGGTGCAGCTAGGACAACAACGTCACTTGACGGTGACGGTGGCGCCGGCGGCCTCGAGGGCCTCCTTCGCCTTGTCGGCGGCAGCCTTGTCGACCTTCTCGAGGATCGCCTTGGGAGCGGCCTCAACGAGGTCCTTGGCCTCCTTCAGACCGAGCGAGGTGAGGCCGCGCACCTCCTTGATGACGTTGATCTTCTTGTCGCCGGCCGACTCCAGGATGACGTCGAACTCGTCCTGGTCGGCGGCAGCGTCAGCGGCGCCGCCAGCGGCACCGCCGGCGGCCGGAGCGGCAGCAACGGCGACGGGGGCAGCAGCGGTGACGCCGAAGGTCTCCTCGAACTGCTTCACGAACTCGCTGAGCTCGATGAGGGTCATTTCCTTGAACGCGTCGAGCAGCTCGTCGGTGGTGAGCTTCGCCATGGTGGCGTTTCCTTCCATTCGGTGGCCCGGGCGGCGAGGTGGCCGTCCGGACCGGGTTTCAGGTGGTGTGTACCGAGCTGATCCGGAGGATCAGGACTCGGTGGCTTCGCCCTCGTCGGAGGCCTCGGCGGCGGGGGCGTCGGCCTCCGCAGCAGGGGCCTCGTCAGCGGGGGTCTCGGTCTCGGCGGCCGCCTCGGGGGCGGTCTCCTCGGCCGGGGCCTCCTCGGCGGCGGCTGGCGTGCCAGCACCACCTGCGAGGATCGAGGGGTCCTGCTCGGCCTTCGCCTGGAGCGCACCCGCGAGACGGGCGGCCTGGGCGAGAGGAGCGTTGAGCAGGTAGACGGCCTGGCTGAGCGACGCGAGCATCGCGCCGGCCAGCTTGCCCATCAGCACCTCACGCGACTCGAGGTCCGCCAGCTTGGCGATCTCGGAGGCGTCGAGGGGCTTGCCGTCCAGGACGCCACCCTTGATGACAAGGGTGGGGTTGGCCTTGGCAAAGTCACGCAGACCCTTGGCGGCCTCGACCACGTCGCCGTTGATGAAGGCGATGGCGGTCGGGCCGTTCAGGAGGTCGTCCACGCCAGAGATGCCGGCCTCGGAGGCCGCGATCTTGGCGAGCGTGTTCTTGACCACGGCGTAGCTGGCGTTCTCGCCGAGGGAGCGCCGCAGGTCCTGCAGCTGCTTCACGGTGAGACCGCGGTACTCGGTCAGCACAGCACCGGCGGAGTCGTTGAACGAGTCAACGATCTCCGCGACGGCTGCCTGCTTGTCTGCCCGCGCCATGGGTCTCCTTCCGGTGGTAGACCCCGGCGTCCCGGTCCCGGAAAGACGAACGCCCCGAGCGCAAGGCTCAGGGCGTGGAATTCGCGGTTGTCCCGCTGTTCTTGCTCTGTCCCCTGCGCAGGCCGTCCGCTTCGCGAACCCTTCGGTCACCCTGTAGTGCACAGGACGACAACCGGCGGTCTTTGGTTTCAGGAGGAACAGTACGGCGCGCCCGCGGGTCAGGACAAATCGGTGAGGACCCGGACCGGGCTCCCCGCGATCCAGGCGGCGACGTCCTCGACCGCCTCGGTGAAGAAGGTCCGGTAGTTGCCCTCGGTGACGTAGCCCAGGTGCGGCACGGCGAGGACGTTGGCGAGCTCGAGCAGCGGGTGCTCGCCGGGCAGCGGCTCCACGTCGTACACGTCGAGGCCGGCGCCCGCGATCGCGTCCGACCGCAGGGCGGCGACCAGGGCGTCGCCGTCGACGAGGCCCGCCCGCGCGGTGTTGACGAGGTACGCCGTGGAGCGCATCGCCGCGAGCTCGGGAGCGCCGACGATCCCGCGGGTGGAGTCGGAGAGGACCAGGTGCAGCGACACCACGTCGGAGCGGGCGAACAGCTCGGCCTTCGGGACCGGGCGCGCATCCGCGGCAGCGGCCCGCTCCTCGGTCAGGTGGGGGCTCCACGCGAGCACGTCCATGTCGAAGGCACGGGCGACACGCGCGACCCGGGACCCGATCCGGCCCAGCCCGACGAGGCCGAGCGTCGCCCCGGCGAGGTCCGTCCCGACCGTCGACTGCCAGGGTGTGGCCGGGTCTGCGAACAGCTCGGACTCGGCGACCAGGTGCCGCGACAGGCCGAGGATCAGGGCCCACGTGAGCTCCACCGTCGGCGTCGGGAGCGAGCCGGTGCCGCACACGGTCACGTCGTGGTCGCGGCAGGCGTCGAGGTCGATCGAGGCGTTGCGCATCCCCGTGGTCACCACCAGCCGGAGCGACGGCAGCAGCTCGAGCAGGGTCCGGGTCAGCGGCGTCCGCTCCCGCATCAGCACCAGCACCTCGGCGCCCTCGAGGAGGTCGGCCAGGACGTCCTCGTCGCCGACGTGGTCACGGACGGCGGAGACGGTGACCCCGTCGAGCGTCGTCCAGTCGGCGTACGACGTGGCGACGCCCTGGTAGTCGTCGAGGATCACGCAGTGCAGGGGATCGGGCACGCGGCCAGCCTCCCAGATGCCCCACGACATGCACAGAAGCCCGCCACCCAGGTGGGTGACGGGCTTCCGCGGTGGATCTGGGTCAGGCGGTGGCCTCGTCCTCGACCGCGACGTTCTTGGTGCGGTTGGGGTCGACCTGGACGCCGGGGCCCATGGTCGTGGAGACGGTGACCTTCTTGATGTAGCGGCCCTTCGAGCTGGCCGGCTTCAGACGCAGCACCTCGTCGAGCGCCGCGGCGTAGTTCTCCGCGAGCTGGCCCTCGGAGAAGGAGGCCTTGCCGATGATGAAGTGCAGGTTGGCGTGGCGGTCGACGCGGAACTCGATCTTGCCGCCCTTGATGTCGGACACGGCCTTGGCCACGTCCGGCGTCACGGTGCCGGTCTTCGGGTTCGGCATCAGGCCACGCGGGCCGAGCACGCGGCCCAGACGGCCGACCTTGCCCATCATGTCGGGGGTCGCGACGACGGCGTCGAAGTCGAGCCACCCGCCGGCGACCTTCTCGACCAGCTCGTCGCCACCGACAACGTCGGCGCCGGCCTCACGGGCGGCCTCGGCCTTGTCGGCGTTCGCGAACACGAGGACGCGAGCGGTCTTGCCGGTGCCGTGCGGCAGGTTCACGGTGCCGCGAACCATCTGGTCGGCCTTGCGCGGGTCGACGCCGAGACGCATGACGACGTCCACGGTCTCGTCGAACTTCTTCTTGCTGGTGGTCTTCGCGATCTTGATCGCGGCCAGCGGGGCGTGGAGCTCGTCCTTGTCGAACGTGTCCGCCGCCGCGCGGTAGGTCTTGCTGCGCTGCATGTGCTTCTCGTTTCTCTTCGAAAAAGATATGTGGTTAGCGGGCCAGCGCGGCCCTCCCACGGTCAGTCGGTCGTGACACCCATCGAACGGGCGGTGCCCTCGACGATCTTCATGGCTGCGTCGATGTCGTTCGCGTTCAGGTCGGGCAGCTTGGTCTGGGCGATCTCGCGCACCTGGTCCTTGGTCAGCTTGCCGACCTTCTCCGTGTGCGGGGTGCCCGAGCCCTTCTTCAGACCGGCGGCCTTCTTGATCAGCTCGGCGGCCGGCGGGGTCTTGGTGATGAAGGTGAACGAACGGTCCTCGTAGATGGTGATCTCGACGGGGACGACGTTGCCGCGCATGGACTCGGTCTGCGCGTTGTAGGCCTTGCAGAACTCCATGATGTTCACGCCGTGCGGACCGAGAGCGGTACCGACGGGCGGAGCAGGAGTCGCGGCACCGGCCTGGAGCTGCACCTTGACGAGCGCGGCGATCTTCTTCTTGGGAGGCATCGTGCTTCTCTTTCTGTCTCGTGGTCATGACGAGGAGTACGTCGTACGCCTCTGCCACCTACTGCTGGAGCCCGGTTGAGCGTGGGCAACCTGACTATTGTGCGGCGGTTCTCGAGTTCTGTGAAATCCGGATCCTCTGGATTTCGAGACGCGTCGCCCGCCCGCGCTTCGCGCGGTCGAGCCGAGCGCTCCTCAATCCCAGCGCGGGCTTGCGAAGTTGCCGGCTACGCCGGCGACTTCACACGCGCTGGATCTGCGAGAACGACAGCTCGACCGGGGTCTCGCGGCCGAAGATCTCGACGAGGGCCTTGACGCGCTGCGACTCGGCGTTGATCTCGGTGATCGTCGCGTGCAGCGTGGCGAACGGGCCGTCGACCACCATGACGGAGTCGGACACGTCGAAGTCGGCGACCTCGACCGGCTTCTTCGCCGCGGCACCGGACGAGGCGCTCGGGGTCCCGGCCGCGGCGGCCTCGGCCTCGGCGCGGGCGACGACGGCGGGGGCGAGCATGCTCTCGACCTCGGACATCGACAGCGGCACCGGCTGGTGACTGTGGCCGACGAAGCCGGTGACGGACGGGGTGTGCCGAACCGCGGACCAGGACTCGTCGGTGAGGTCCATGCGGACCAGGACGTAGCCGGGGAGGACGGTGCGCTTGACCATCTTGCGCTGGCCGTTCTTGATCTCCGCGACCTCCTCGGTGGGGACCACGATCTCGTGGATGTAGTCCTCCATGTTGAGGGAGATGATGCGGTTCTCGAGGTTCGACTTCACCCGGTTCTCCATACCGGAGTAGGTGTGCACGACGAACCAGTCACCGGGCTTGGCCCACAGCTCGCGGCGGAAGACCTCGAGCGGGTCGTTGTCGTCGGCGTCGTCGGCGGACTCGTCACCCTCGGGGCCCTCGTCGCCCTCGGCCTCGGACATCTCGATGCTCGAGGCGCCGTCGGCCCGGGTGTCGTCGAGACCCCGCGTCTCGTCGCTGTCCTCGTCGGTGACCTCGGCGTCCAGGCGCGGGTCTTCCTCGATCTCGGGGCCGTCGTTCGGCTCGCCGTACTGGTCCTCGAGGGTGGGCTCCTGCTCAGACACGTCCTGCTCCATCACGTTGGGTGCTGCTGTGGTCGATCCGCCGGTCGGTCAGGATGACGAGCCGCCCGAGAAGACCTCGAAGGCGAGCTTGCCGAAGCCCAGGTCGAGCAGCGAGACGAGCGTCATCATGAAGATCACGAACACCATCACCACGATGAAGTAGGTGATCAGCTGTTCCTGCGTCGGGTAGACGACCTTGCGGAGCTCGGCCACCACCTGGCGGTAGAACGTGGGGAGGCTGGTGCGCTTGTGGGCGCTGCCGCCCCGCTCACCGTGGACCGCCTTGCTGTCCGGCACTCCGGTCACACCCTCTCGATTCGTACCTGACTGACCTTGCAGGGCACGAGGGACTTGAACCCCCAACCTTCGGTTTTGGAGACCGATGCTCTGCCAGTTGAGCTAGTGCCCTCCGGTGGACCCTGCACCGCCGAAACCGTTTCCGGGCGCGGCCGAGCATCTGGCTGATCCACCAAACCCGGAGTCTACGGTCCCCGTGGTCGAGAGCACCAATCAGGTCTGTCCGCGGACCGGCGCGGTCGCGCGCGGGCCGGCTCTGACACGATGGGAGGGTGAGCGAGCAGCAGCCCCCCAACCAGCGACTGGCCGACCTGTCCCCCGCCGAGCTGGCCGCGTTCCGCCAGACCCAGCAGACGGCGTACGACGAGCTCGTCGCCGCCGGCCTCAGCCTGGACCTCACCCGCGGCAAGCCCTCGGCCGAGCAGCTCGACCTCTCCGACGCCCTGCTGACGCTGCCCACGACGACCACGACGCCGGACGGCGTCGACGCCCGCAACTACGGCGGCCTCGCCGGCGTCACCGAGCTCCGGGCGATGTTCGCCGAGCTGCTCGGCATCGAGCTCGACCAGCTCTCCGCGCAGGGCACGTCGAGCCTGACGCTGATGAAGGACGTCCTCTCCTACCTGTGGCTGAAGGGCGGCGTCGACTCCGAGCGGCCGTGGGCCGCCGAGGAGAAGGTCCGCTTCATCTGCCCGGTGCCCGGCTACGACCGGCACTTCACGCTGCTGGAGTGGTTCGGCATCGAGATGATCCCGGTGCCGATGACCGACGACGGCCCGGACGTCGACGCGGTCGCGGCCCTGGTGGCCGACGACCCCTCGATCAAGGGGATGTGGCTGGTCCCGACCTACGCGAACCCGACCGGGCAGGTCACGACGCAGGAGGTCGCCGAGCGCCTGGCGTCGATGCCGACCGCGGCGCCGGACTTCAAGATCTTCTGGGACAACGCCTACGCGCTGCACCACCTGACGCCCGAGGAGACGAAGAGCGCCGACATCCTGTCGCTCGCGGCGGTCGCCGGCCACCCGCACCGTCCCGTCCTCTTCGCCTCGACCTCCAAGATCACCTGGGCCGGCGCCGGCGTGGCGTTCGTGGGCGGCTCCCGGGAGACCATGACCTGGTACCACGCCCACCTCGGCCTCGGCTCGATCGGCCCCGACAAGGTCAACCACCTGCGGCACCTCGAGCTCTTCGGCTCGGTCCAGGGCGTCCGCGACCACATGGCCAAGCACCGCGCGCTGCTCGCCCCGAAGTTCGCCGAGGTGGAGCGGATCCTCTCCGAGCGGCTCGGCGGGCTCGGGATCGCGACGTGGGGCCAGCCGCGCGGCGGCTACTTCGTCAGCCTCGACGTGCTGCCCGGCACGGCGACCCGGGTCATCGAGCTGGCCAAGGCGGCCGGGGTCGCCCTCACGCCGGCCGGCTCGGCGTACCCCTACCGCCGCGACCCGGGCGACACCAACATCCGCCTCGCCCCGACGTACCCGACCCTGGGCGAGGTGACCGGAGCGATGGAGGCCGTGGCCACCTGCGTGCTGCTCGCGGCGGCCGAGAAGCTGGGCGGCTGACCACCGCCACCATGCGCGATCTCCTCACGCTCCCGAAGGCGCACCTGCACCTGCACTTCACGGGGTCGATGCGGCACTCGACCCTGCTCGAGCTGGCGACCCGCGACGGCATCGCGCTGCCCGACCAGCTGGTCGAGGAGTGGCCGCCGACCCTGTCAGCCGCGGACGAGAAGGGCTGGTTCCGCTTCCAGCGCCTCTACGACGTGGCCCGGTCGGTGCTGCGCACCGAGGACGACGTACGTCGGCTGGTGCGCGAGGCCGCCGAGGACGACGTCCGCGACGGCGGGCGCTGGCTGGAGATCCAGGTCGACCCCAGCGGGTACGGCGCCCGCTTCGGCGGCATCACCGAGTTCACCGACCTGGTGCTCGACGCGGTGCGGGACGCGTCGAGCACGACCGGGCTCGGGATGGCCGTCGTGATCGCCGCCAACCGCACCCGGCACCCGCTCGACGCGCGCACCCTCGCCCGCCTCGCGGGGCAGTACGCCGGACGGGGGGTCGTCGGCTTCGGCCTCTCCAACGACGAGCGTCGCGGCAGCACCGCCGACTTCGCGTCGGCGTTCCGGATCGCCGATCGCGCCGGTCTGCTGCTGGCGCCGCACGGCGGCGAGCTGCGCGGACCCGAGCACATCCGCCTCTGCCTGGACGCGCTCGGCGCGGACCGGCTCGGCCACGGCGTGCGCGCTGCCGAGGACCCCGCGCTGCTCGACCGCATCGTCGAGGCCGGCGTCGCGCTGGAGGTCTGCCCGGTCTCCAACGTCGCGCTGGGCGTCTACTCCGACCTCACCTCGGTGCCGCTGCCGACCCTGCTCGCCGCCGGCGCGACGGTCGCCCTGGGCGCCGACGACCCGCTGCTGTTCGGCTCCCAGCTGGCCGGTCAGTACGCCACCATGCGCGCCGCCCACGAGCTCGACGACGCCCAGCTCGCCGAGCTGGCCCGGATGTCGGTGCGGGCCTCCCGTGCGCCCGACGACACGCGCGCGGCGATCCTCGCGGACATCGACCGGTGGCTGGCGGCTCCTGCCTGACAGGATGTCGCGCATGACGACCGGTCCGGAGAACCCGTACGGCGAGCAGGACCCCTCCCCCTCGCCGTCCGACAGCCCGCCCCCGCCACCACCCGCCCCCTCGCCGTACGGCGCGCCCTCGCCGTACCAGCAGCCGCAGCAGCCGCCGTACGGGAACCCGTACCAGCAGCAGCCGTACCAGCAGCAGCCGCAGCCGCCCTACCAGCAGCAGGGCTACGGGCAGCCGGCGTACCCCTACGCGACGCAGGCGCCGCCGACCGACGGGCTCGCGCTCGGCTCGATGATCACCGGCATCGCTGCCCTCGTGCTGTCCTGCGCCTACGGTCTCGGACTGCTCGCGTCGCCGGTCGCGCTGGTGCTCGGCAAGGTGTCGCTCAACCGCATCAAGCGCTCCCAGGGCCAGCTCGGCGGCCACGGTCTGGCCCTCACCGGCTTCATCCTCGGCATCATCGGGACCGTGCTGCTGGTCCTCGCGATCGCGGTCCTCGTCGTCATCATCATCGTCGCGATCAACGACCCGAACGCCTTCGACGACGCCAGCGCGAGCCTGACAGGATGACGCCATGACGACCGGACCGGAGAACCCGTACGGCGCACCGCAGGAGCCCTACCAGCAGCAGCCGCCCCAGCAGCCGCCGCCGTACGGGTACGGCCAGCCGTACGCCTACCAGCCGCCGGCGCCCAAGCACCCCTCGGCGACGACCGCCATGGTCCTGGGCATCATCGGCCTGGTCGGGATCCTGTCGTGCGGCGGCGTGACGCTGGTGCTGTCCCCGTTCGCGTGGGCGATCGGCAGCCGGGCCGTCAAGGAGATCGACGCAGCACCGCCCGGCACCGTCGGCGGCCGCGACGAGGCCAACAGCGGCCGGATCATGGGGATCGTCGGCACGATCCTGCTGATCCTCGCCGCGCTCGCGGTGGTCATCCTGATCGTGGCGCTGGTCGCCGTCGGAACCAGCAGCAGCACGACGTACGACAGCGGCTACTGAGAGCTACAGCTCGCAGCCGACCAGGACCGGCTCGTTGACCAGCACGATCCCGAACCGCTCCGCCACGCCGTCGCGGACCTCCCGGGCCAGCGCGAGCAGGTCGTCGGTCCTGGCGCCACCCCGGTTGGTGAGCGCCAGCGTGTGCTTGGTCGAGAGCGAGACGCGCTCGGTGCCGTAGCCCTTCGCGAACCCGGCGTGGTCGATCAGCCAGGCGGCACTCGTCTTGACCCGGCCATCGGGCTGCGGCCAGGCCGGCGCGCCCTCGGGCACGGCGTCGGCGTCGACCACCGGGTTGGTGAAGAACGACCCGGCGCTCCAGGTGTCGTGGTCGGCCGCGTCGAGCACCATCCCCTTGCCGCGGCGCAGGCCGAGGACGGCCTCGCGTACGTCGCCGAGCGGTGCCCGCTCACCCAGCTCGACACCCAGGGCGCGGGCGAGCTCGGCGTACGCCACCGGTGCGCCGAGGTCGCCCTGGCGGAGCTGGAAGGACACGGACAGCACGACGTGGCGCGACGGGTCCTGCTTGAAGCGTGAGGTCCGGTAGCCGAAGCGGCAGTCGGCGTTCGCGAAGGTGCGCACGCCGCGCAGGGTCCGGTCCCAGACCCGCACGCGCGTAATCGTCTGGCTGACCTCCTGGCCGTAGGCGCCGACGTTCTGCACCGGCGTCGCCCCCACGGACCCGGGGATCCCCGAGAGCGCCTCGATGCCCACCCATCCGCGCTCGGAAGCCAGGGCGACGACGTCGTCCCAGCTCTCGCCGGCGGCGACGGTGACCGTGGCGCCGCCGCAGGTGGGCTCGTCGTCGGCCTCGATCTCGGCGCCGGTGGTCGCGACCTCGATGACCGTGCCCTGGAAGCCGCCGTCGGCGACCACCAGGTTGCTGCCGCCGCCGAGCACCAGGACCGGCTCGCCCGCGGTGTCGGCGTCGACGAGCGCGTCGGTCAGCTCGGCCTCGGTGGTGGCCCGGACCCAGCGCTCGGCCGGGCCGCCGAGCCGGAGCGTCGTGCGCTCCCGCAGCTCCGTCATCGTCCGGAGGCGCGCAGGACGGCCTTCGGCATGCCGAGCACCTTCTGCCCGGCGCAGGTGACCGTGAGCGACACCGTGGTCAGCCCGTCGGCGTCCTTCGCCTCCCCCGCGACCTCGATCTCGACGCCGCCGTCGGCGGGCACGACGACCGGGTTGGTGAACTTGCAGCCGAGGCTGACGACCTCGGCGCCGGGGTACCAGGTCGTGACGGCACGTGCGGCGAGCCCCATCGTGTACATGCCGTGGGCGATCACGCCCGGCAGCCCGACGCTGGCAGCCACGCTCTCGTCCTGGTGGATCGGGTTGTGGTCGCCGCCGGCCTCGGCGTACCGGACCAGGTCGGCGCGGGTGATCGTGTAGGTCTGCGTCTCCAAGGTCGGTTGAGCGCTCATGCCGCACCTCGGTGGACCAGGGTGGCGCTGGTCGTGCAGACCAGGGCACCGGTCTGGTCCTTGATCGCGCTGGTGGTGCCGATGATGTCGTTGCCCGCGATCTGGCGCAGCGACGTGACGGTGAGCGTCGCCGTCAGCACGTCGCCGGGGACCACGGGGCGCTCGTAGGCGAACTTCTGGTTACCGTGCACGATCCGGAAGAGGTCGACCGACACGGCCTCCAGGAAGGCGTTCATCGCGTCGAAGGCCACGACGATCGGGTACGTCGGCGGGGCGGCTCCCCCGGCGTACTCGCCGGCGGTCGCCTCGGTGAAGTCGCGGACCTTCTCCTCCGTGACCTCGTAGGGTCGCGTGGGTGGGAAGGTCCGACCGACGAGCTCTTGGTCGACTGGCATGCCTCCAACTTAGCGTTGTGCTCGCGCTCGTCGTGCTGGCGGTCGGCTGCACGGCGGCGGACCCGGGCGACCCGCCGCGATCAGCGCCGAGGACCCCGAGCGGCTGCGGGCCACTGACCTCCGAGAGCGTCTCCGGGCCGACGCCGGCGTACGTCGAGGGCGAGCCCGACCGGTTCCCCAACGACCACGCCGCGTGCGCCGCGACGTGGCTGGCGCTCGCGCGCAGCGGCTTCGTCGCCCAGGGCGTCGCGGTGCGCGGGCGGACGGCCTGGGTCAGCGGCTTCGACGGCGACGGCCGGGAGGGACACCTGTGGTGCACCGTGGTCCGGACCGACCTGCGGACCGGCCGCACGGAGGACCGCCGGGTGCTGCGGGACGTCGCGCTGCCCGACGGCACCCGCTCCTGCCGGCACGCGGGCGGGATCACGATCGACGGGCACGGCCTCTGGCTCGCCGAGGCCGCCCGGCTCTGGCTGCTCGACCCGGAGACCCTCGAGGTGCAGCACGCCTGGTCGCTGCAGGCGGGCGTCCGCGGCTCGTTCGCGGTCGTCGACGACGCGGGTCGTCTGGGCGTCGGCGCCTACCGCTCCGCCCGCCGCGGCTGGCTGGACTGGCTCGACCCCGACGCGCTCGTCGCCGGGAGCGCCACCGTCATCGACGACGGCGACGTGCTGGAGCACGTGGTCGGCCCGTCGCACACGCAGGGTGTGTTCTGGGGGCGTCTCGGCGCCCGGGAGCCGGGCCTGTGGTGGGCCCGGTCGAACACCCGCTGCGGGATCCTGGTCGGGCCGTCCGGTCGACGAGGCTTCGTCCCGGGGGCCGAGGGGATGGCGCCGGCCGGCCGCGACGGGATGTGGGTGGTCAGCGAGTCCGGGAGCCGGCGCTACCAGGAGGCGGGCGGGCACCCCGTCGTACCGACCCTGGTGCGGCTCGACGTCGCCGACGTACGCCGGTGGCAGCGGCCCGGTTGCGAGGTCTGACCGCCTCCCGTGAGCGCTCCGGTCAGGCCGATGTCATGGCCGACTCGCGCGTCGGCAGGTAGGGCGTGATGTTGCGCCATGCCCGTTCGATGTACTCCTCCTTCTCGCCGACGGGTGCGACGTAGTGCAGGGCGGCTCCGGCGGCTTCGGCGCCGCGGGTGCGGGTGATGAGCCAGGCCGCGAGGTAGTGGGAGGCGAGGCAGCCGCCGGCGGTGGCGATGTTGTCCTTCGCGAAGAACGGCTGGTTGAGGACGTCGACACCTGCGGCGACGACCCAGGGCTTGGTGGTCAGGTCCGTGCAGGCGGGGATGTCCCGCAGAAGTCCCAGCCTGGCCAGGACGAGCGCACCTGAGCACTGGGCAGCGATGAGCTGCCGGGACGGGTCCAGGCGCCCGAGCGTGCGCATGATCGACGGATCCTCGACCACCTCACGCGTTGCGATCCCGCTCCCGACGATCACGGCATCGGCGGCGACGGCCTCGTCGAGGGTGGACATCTGCTCGATGACCACTCCGTTCATCGACGTCACCCGGGGAGCTGGCGTCGCGATGGTGACCCGCCAGTCGTCGTCCTTGATGCGGTTCAGGACGCCGAGGGCGATGAGCGAGTCCAGCTCGTTGTAGCCCTCGAAGGTCAGGATGGCGATGTGCACGTCGGTCCTCTCGGTCTGTGGGTCCGCAACGGTAGGACCGATCAAGCAGGACAGTCCAAGAATTGTCATGCATACAATCGCTCGATGCCGGCACCGCGCTACACGTCACTCGTCGACTCGTACGCCGCCGCCATCCGATCGGGACGGCTTGCTGCGGGCGCGCGTCTGCCCACGCACCGGGAGCTCGCTGCTCGCGAGGGCATCGCGGTGGTGACGGCTACCCGCGTCTATGCCGAGCTCGAGGCCATCGGCCTGGTCAGCCGGGAGCAGGGCCGCGGCACCTTCGTGCGTGACCTCGCGCTGCCGATCGGCCACGGCATCGACCAGCAGGCCGTCGCCGGGGACACCGTCGACCTGAGCTTCAACTACCCGTCGCTGCCTGGCCAGGCCGACCTGCTGCGTCAGGCGCTCCGTGACGTCGCCGGCTCCGGCGACCTGGATGCGCTGCTTCGCTACCAGCCGCACGCCGGGAGACTGCAGGACCGGGCGACCATCGCCGCTCATCTGACCCGCCGCGACATCCCCACCAGCGCAGAGCGTGTCCTGGTCGTCAGCGGAGCCCAGCACGGCCTCATGGTGACGTTGATGGCAACCCTAGGCCCCGGAGACGTGGTGGCCGTCGACGCGATCACCTATCCCGGGTTCAAGGTCGTCGCCGCCGCCCTGCACCTCGAGCTCGCCGCGGTGCCGATCACCGAGCACGGGACCGACCTCGATGCTCTCGAACGTCTCTGCGCACAGCGTCCGGTGCGGGCGATCTACACGATGCCGACCCTGCACAACCCGCTCGGCACCGTGCTCGACGAGACGAGCCGTCAGCGACTCGTCTCCATCGCCCGTACCCACGGACAGCTGCTCATCGAGGACGCGTCCTACGCGTACCTCGAGGCATCGCCGCCTCCTGCCCTGGCGGCGCTCGCGCCGGACATCACCGTGCATGTCTCGGGGTTGTCGAAGAGCATCGCGACCGGACTGAGGGTCGGCTACGTGACGGCACCCGCCGCACTGGTGCCCGCGCTCGGACGTGCCATCCGCGCGAGCACCTGGAACACCCCTGCCCTCACCGTCACCATCGCCTGCCGCTGGTTGGCCGACGGCACCGTCGACGAGCTCGAGGCGCAGAAGCGACAGGACGCGGCCGAGCGTCAGAGCATCGCCCGCGGGGCGCTCCACCCGTTGCCCCACCTCAGCCATCCGGCGTCCTACTTCGTGTGGCTCCCCCTCCCCGAGGACGCCCGCGCCGACCGCATCGCCGCCGACCTCGCCGGGCAACGGATCTCGGTCTCCACCGCCGAGCCCTTCGCCACCACCAGCCACACCCCGCAGGCCATCCGCCTGGCACTCGGGTCGACCGACCTCAGCACCTTGCCGGTCGCCCTGCGGACCGTCAGGCGAACGATCGAGCTCGACGCAACGAGCTGAGAGGGCAACGTCTCAGAGCGGCACGACGCCGCCCCTGAAATGCGAACGACCCGCCCGAGAACTCGGGCGGGTCGTCGACGAAGCTGGGATCAGCGGGTCTCGCGGTGCATCGTGTGCTTGCGGTCGCGCGGGCAGAACTTCATCATCTCGAGCCGGTCGGGGTCGTTCCGCCGGTTCTTCTTGGTGATGTAGTTGCGGTCCTTGCAGTCCACGCACGCGAGCGTGATCTTGGGGCGAACATCGCTGCTCTTGCTGGCCACGGGAAGTCCTTTGTCGATTCGGGTGATGCTGGTCGTACGGGGTTCGAGTAGCGGGAGCGGGACTCGAACCCGCGACACCACGATTATGAGTCGTGTGCTCTAACCACCTGAGCTACCCCGCCAGGGGGACAGGGGCTCCCACCAGTCAGTCTACGACCGGCGGGCTCCCGCACCCAGAGCCCCTTTACGGAATCGAACCGTAGACCTTCTCCTTACCATGGAGACGCTCTGCCGACTGAGCTAAAGGGGCAACGACGGAGAACGATACACAGGGGGATGCGTGAACGAGAAATCGGCCCGGAACACCCCGTTCTACCGCCTGACGAGCACCTCGCGGAGTGGCTCCGACGACGCCGCCGAGGCCTTCGATTCACTCCCTGCGACGGCCGGCCCGTGGTCGCCGGACAGCCAGCACGGCGGCCCGCCGGCGGCCCTCCTGGCCCGCGCGATCGAGGGTCTGTCGGACGCCCGGATCGGCCGCTTCACGATGGAGCTCCTGGGTCCGGTGCCGGTGGGTCCGGTCGCCGTGAGCGCGTCCGTCCTGCGCGCGGGCCGGTCGGTCCAGCTGCTCGGCGCGGAGCTCCGTGACGTGTCGCGGGACCGGGTCGCGGCCACCGCCCGAGCCTGGATGTTCCCGCGCGCCGACGGTCCGGGCGGGGACCCGGAGCCGCTCCCGCACTCCCCCGCCGACGGCGCCGAGCAAGCCCGCCCGGACGGCTGGCACGGCGGCTACCTGGACGCGATCGAGTGGCGATGGGTCAGTGGCGGCCTCGACGTCCCCGGCACCGGCACGGTGTGGATGCGCAGCCCCGCGCTGGTCGAGGGTGAGCCGATCTCACCGGTGCAGCGGCTGCTGGCGTGCGTCGACTCGGCGTCGGGGGCGAGCGCCGCGCTCGACGTACGCGAGTGGGGGTTCCTCAACACCGAGCTGACCGTCCACGTGCTCCGGGAGCCGGTCGGCGAGTGGATCTGCCTGGACGCCGAGACGACCCTGTCCGACGGCTCGGTGGGCGTCGCGACCTCCGCGGCGTACGACGAGAGCGGGCTGGTCGCCCGCTCGGCCCAGGCGCTGCTGGTGGTGCCTCGGTGAGTCAGCGCAGGGACGGCCAGGGCGCGGCCCCCTCGAGCTCGTAGGCGAGCTCCAGGAGGGTGGCCTCGTCACCTGCACCGGCAGTGAGCATCATCCCCTGGGGCAGCCCCGCGGCCGTGGTTGCCAGCGGCAGGGAGACGGCCGGGTCGCCGGTGGCGTTCTGCCACGGCGTGAACGCGACCCAGTCCAGGATCCGCTCCATCACGACGTCGTACGACGCGGTCGGGTCGAGGTGTCCGACCAGTGGCGTCTCGTGGGCCAGGGTCGGCGACAGTGCGACGTCGTAGGTGCGGTGGAAGTCCGCCGACACGGCCGGGAGGCGACGCAGTCGGCGGATCGCGCCGGGCAGTCGGTGGATGTTGCGACGGCAGTGGCGGTCGAGGCCGAGCGTGAGGTTGTCGAGGCGCGACCGGTCCCACGTGGGGCCGGCGGCGCGACGGCCGGTGCGCACGATCATCATCGCGAGCATCGCCCAGTAGAGCAGGAAGTCGTCGGGCACGGTCAGCGGAGCGGGGTGCGCGACCTCCTCGACCTCGTGGCCGAGCTCCTCGAGCAGGTGAGCGGTCTTGAGGGTGAGCTCGACGACCTCGGGGGCGGCGGCGCGGCCGATGCCGGCGGTGTGCACGGCGACCCGCAGCCGCTTGCGACCCGGTCGGGTGACGTCGCCGATCGGAGGCAGCCGGAGCTCGCGGTAGACGCGCTCGGCCTCGCGGAGGAACGCGGCCGTGTCCCGCACCGAGCGGGTCAGCACGCCGTCCGAGACGATCCGGATCGGCATCTGCCGGTTCAGCTTGTCCTGGGCCAGCCGGTCCCGGGTCGGCTTGAGCCCGACCAGGCCGTTGACCGCCGCCGGGATCCGGATCGACCCACCGCCGTCGTTGCCGTGCGCGAGGGGTACGGCGCCCGCCGCGACCAGCGCCGCCGTACCGGCCGACGAGGCGCCCGCGGTCCGCTCGGTGTCCCACGGGGAGCGCACCGGGCCGAGCCGCGGGTGCTCGGCCGACGGGCTGAAGCCGAACTCCGAGAGCTGGGTCTTGCCGAGCGGGACCAGCCCGGTGGCCAGGAACATCCGGGCGAAGTCGCCGTCCACCGCGAGCGGATGGCCGCGGTAGGCGTCGCAGCCCTGCTGGGTGGGCATCCGGGCGACGTCGACGTTGTCCTTGAGGAACGTCGGCACCCCGGCGAAGAAGCCGCCGCGGGGGTCCCGGGCCTCGGCGCGGGCACGGTCGTAGGCGACGTGCGCGACGGCGTTCAGGTCGGGCTGGAGCCGCTCGGTGCGGCTGATCGCGGCCTCGACGACCTCGGGGATCGAGACCTCGCCCTCCTGGATGGCGGTGACGAGCCCGACCGCGTCGAGGTCACCGAGGGCGTCGTCACTGAAGGCGTGGACACGGCTCACGAGCCGAGGCTAGCGCCGCGGGGACGGCGGTTGGGTCAGAACGCCTCGGGACCGAAGCGCCAGTAGGCGAGCACCACGCACATCACGATCAGGGCGATGGTGCGCAGCGCGTCGGGGAGCAGCTCGCGCCGGCGCACGTGCACAACCAGGGCACCGACGGTCAGCACCGACAGGCAGGTCGCTGCGACGGGGGTGACGATGCCGAGCCCGACGAGGGGCGGCACGACGAGGCCGACGGCCCCGAGGACCTCGGCCCAGCCGAGGGCGCGCAGCTGAGACTCCGAGTAGTCCTCGGCCCAGGTGAGGCCCTCGGCGACGATCTGCTCGCGCGTGCGGGTCAGCTTGAGAACGCCGGTCCCGAGGAAGAGCAAGGCGAGGAATCCGGCGAGGATCCAGAGCCAGGTGTTCGCGTCCACGCGGCCGACCCTATCGAGGCCGCCACCTACGACGCAGCGGCCGCCAGGCGTGCGTCGACGGCCACCGGCGCGAGCACGTGGTCCAGCGCCAGCGCCGCGCAGCCCACCAGGCCGGCCTGGTCGCCGTGCGTCGCCGGCAGGAACTGCAGGTCGCGGGTCGCCAGCGGCGCGGCCAGGGCGTAGACGCTCTCCCGGATCCCGGCGACGTGGAAGTCGAACGCCGACGCCATGTCGCCGCCGATCACGATCGCGGCCGGGTTGAGCAGGTTGATCGCGATCGCCAGCACCTCACCGAGCTCGCGGCCGCTGTCCCGCAGCAGCCCGCGGGCGGTGGGGTCACCCTGCAGGGCGAGGGCGACCAGGTCGCGCAGGTGGCCGACCTCGTGCCCGGACTCGCGGGCGCGAGCGACCAGGGCCCAGCCGCCGGCGAGGGTCTCGAGGCAGCCGGTCGCGCCGCAGCGGCACGGGAGCCCGGCAGCGGCGTCGACCTTGGTGTGCCCGATCTCGCCCGCGGCGCCGAGGTGGCCGCTGAGCACCCGGCCGTCGGCGATGATGCCGAGACCCAGACCGGTGGAGGCCTTCACCACGAGCACGTCGTCGAGGGCGGCGGAGCGACCCAGGAGCTCGGAGCGCGCGAGCACGTCCGCGTCGTTGCCGACGAAGAGCGGTGCCCGGGTGACCCCGTCGAGGTACGGCGCCAGCTCGACGCCGTCCCAGCCGGACATCACCGGCGAGCCGATGCTGAGGCCGCGGACCGAGTCCAGGGTGCCGGGCAGGCTCAGCCCGATGCCGAGGACGGGGGGCTCCACCCCGTCGAGCAGGCCGGCGAGCCGGGTCGCGATCTCCGGCATCAGCTCGTCGGGGCCGACGCCGACCTCGTGGTCGCGGGAGTCGGATGCGATCTCCTCACCGTCGAGGTCCATCACGGCCAGCTGGCTGCGGGAGCGGCCGATCGCCACCGCGACCACGACGCCCGCGTGCTGGTTGAAGACCAGGGCGCCGGGTGGACGCCCGCCGGTCGACGCGAGCTCCTCGCCGAGGAGCAGCAGCCCGGCCGAGGTCAGCGAGCTGACCCGGGTGGTGATGGCGGTCCGGGACAGCCCGGTGAGGGCGCGCAGCTGCGACCGGGTGCTGGCGCGGCCGCTGCGCACCAGGTCGAGCAGCTCGCCGGCGGTGGCCGGAGCGGCACTCTCGCGCACGTCGGTGCGCGGCTGAGCGGCGCGGGTCGAGGTCTGCGTCACGGGCGTGAGCATAACGCGCCCTACTTTGATCGTGAAAGAACCTTAGTTGTGCTTGCAATGAGCCGAACTAGTTCCTACCGTGGACGACATGGACCCTCACCCCAGCCCGCACGTGCTGCCGGCCGCGTGCGACTTCACCGTCTTCGGTGGCACGGGAGACCTGGCCCTGCGCAAGCTGCTGCCGGCCCTCTACCACCGCGACCTCGAGGGTCAGCTGCCCGCCGACTACCGGATCCTCGGCGTCTCGCGCTCCGACCTCGACGACGCCGGCTGGCGCGCGGAGGTGCGCGAGGCCCTCTCCCTGCACGTCGACGCCGCGGACCTGTACGACGGTGCGGTCGACCGCTTCCTGGCGCGGCTCTTCCACCTGATGCTCGACGCCGAGGTCCCCGAGGACTGGGACCGCTTCCACGCGCTGCTCAAGGACCGGCCCCGCCCCGACGACGCGGTGCGCGTCTTCTACCTCGCCGTCGCCCCGAAGCTGTTCGGCTCGATCTGCCAGCGCCTCGACGAGATCGGCGTCGTCGACGAGCACGCCCGCGTCGTCCTCGAGAAGCCGATCGGCCACGACCTGGAGTCGGCCCGCGAGGTCAACGACGCCGTCGGCCGGGTCTTCGCCGAGTCCCAGATCTTCCGGATCGACCACTACCTCGGCAAGGAGAGCGTCCAGAACCTCCTGGTCACGCGCTTCGCCAACACGTTCCTCGAGCCGCTGTGGAACTCCCGCTGGGTCGACCACGTCGAGATCACCGTCTCCGAGACCGTCGGGGTCGGTGGCCGCGGCGAGTACTACGACCACGCGGGCGCGCTGCGCGACATGGTGCAGAACCACCTGCTCCAGCTGCTCTGCCTGGTGGCGATGGAGCCCCCGACGTACGTCGGCCGCGAGACCGTGCGCGACGAGAAGGTCAAGGTGCTCCAGGCACTGCGACCGATGGGACCGACCGACGTCGACCAGGACACCGTCCGTGGTCGCTACGAGGCAGGACTCGTCGACGGCACCGCCGTGCCGTCGTACGCCGAGGACCTGGGTCACGGGGGGTCTCGGACCGAGACCTTCGTGGCCCTCAAGACCGAGGTGCAGAACTGGCGATGGGCCGGGGTGCCGTTCTACCTGCGCACCGGCAAGAGGATGGATCGACGGGCGTCCGAGATCGTGGTGGTCTTCAAGGAGCCGCCGCACTCGATGTTCCCCGGGGCCGAGGGCGTCACCGCGCCGAACCGGCTGCACATCCTGGTCCAGCCCGACGAGGGCATGCGCCTGCACCTCACCGCCAAGGAGCCCGGGCCCGGGGGCTACCGCCTCCGGCCGGTCTCCTTGGACCTCAGCTACGCGACCGCGTTCGACGAGCGGCTGCCGGACGCCTACGAGCGTCTGCTGATGGACGTCATCAAGGGCAACCCCACGCTCTTCATGCGCCGCGACGAGGTCGAGGCGGCCTGGACCTGGACCGAGCCGATCCTGCGTCGCTGGGCGGCGACGCCCGAGCGGCCGCGGAAGTACCCGGCCGGCACGACCGGTCCGACCGCCGCCGCGATGCTCCTCGAGCGGGACGGCCGAACCTGGCAGGAGCCCGACCAGTGACCCCTCCCCCTCAGCAGCTGCATCCCACCCTCGAGGCCGTGACGGCCCGGATCGTCGAGCGCAGCGCGGAGAGCCGCGCCGAGTACCAGCGCCGGATCGACGCGGCCGGCCAGGTCGGCCCGGCCCGCGGCCGGCTCGCCTGCGCCAACCTGGCCCACGGCTTCGCCGCCTCGGAGCCGACGGAGAAGAAGGCGCTGCGCGGCCGCACCAAGCCGAACGTCGCGATCGTCTCCTCCTACAACGACATGCTCTCGGCGCACCAGCCCTACCGCGACTACCCCGAGGCGCTGAAGAAGGCCGTCATCCGGGCCGGCGGCATCGCCCAGTTCGCCGGCGGCGTCCCCGCCATGTGCGACGGGATCACCCAGGGCCGCGACGGCATGCAGCTCTCCCTCTACAGCCGTGACGTCATCGCGATGGCCACCGCGATCGCGCTCTCGCACGACATGTTCGACGGCGCCCTGATGCTGGGGGTCTGCGACAAGATCACCCCCGGCCTGCTGATCGGCGCGCTGTCCTTCGGCCACCTGCCGACGGTGTTCGTCCCGGCCGGTCCGATGACCTCGGGCCTGCCCAACTCCGAGAAGGCCCGGGTCCGTCAGCTGTACGCCGAGGGCAAGATCGGCCGCGACGAGCTGCTCGAGGCCGAGGCGGCGTCGTACCACTCCGCCGGCACCTGCACGTTCTACGGCACCGCGAACTCCAACCAGCTGCTGATGGAGGTGCTCGGCCTGCACCTGCCCGGCTCGTCGTTCGTGAACCCCGGGACGCCGCTGCGCGAGGCGCTGACCCGCGCGGCCGGCTACCGGGTCACCGAGCTGACGGCCCAGGGCGCCGGTGACGGCGAGAGCACGCCGATCGGGCACATCGTCGACGAGAAGGCGATCGTCAACGCCTGCGTCGCGCTGCTCGCGAGCGGCGGGTCGACCAACCACACGATGCACCTGGTCGCGATCGCGCGGGCCGCGGGCGTGGCCCTGACCTGGGACGACCTGTCCGACCTGTCCGCCGTCGTACCGCTGCTCAGCCGGATGTACCCCAACGGCGAGGCCGACGTGAACCACTTCCACGCCGCCGGCGGCATCGCCTACCTGGTGCGCACGCTGCTGGAGGCCGGGCTGCTGCACGACGACGTGCTGACCGTCGCCGGCCACGGGCTCTGGCGCTACACGCAGGAGCCGGTCCTCCGTGGTGACGACCTGACCTGGGAGGACGGGCCGACCGAGTCCCTCGACCACGCGGTGCTGCGTCCCGCCGACGCGCCGTTCTCCCCCGACGGCGGCCTCCGGATGCTGACCGGGCCGCTCGGGCGGGCCGTCGTCAAGACGTCGGCCGTCAAGCCGGAGCACCGCTTCGTCAGCGCGCCGGCGGTGGTCTTCGACGACCAGCACGACTTCCTCGAGGCCTTCGGCCACGGCGAGCTCGACGGCCGCGACTTCGTCGCCGTGATCCGCTACCAGGGCCCGGCCGCCAACGGCATGCCGGAGCTGCACAAGCTCACCCCGGCACTCGGCGTGCTGCAGGACCGCGGCCAGAAGGTCGCGATCGTCACCGACGGCCGGATGTCCGGCGCGTCCGGCAAGGTCCCGGCCGCCATCCACGTCACCCCCGAGGCCGCGCTCGGCGGTCCGCTGTCGCGGATCCAGGACGGCGACGTGATCACCGTCGACGCCGACGGCGGGCTGCTCGGCCTGCACGTCGACCACGAGGTCTTCGCCCGCCGCCCGATCACCGGCCGGGCGCCCCAGGGTCCCGAGTGGGCGGGCACCGGCCGCGAGCTGTTCGCCGCCTTCCGCGCCACGGTCGGCTCGGCCGACACCGGCGCCAGCGTCTTCCCGGGCGTCACCGCCCCCGGCCAGGAGGTCCCCGTTGCCCAGTCCGTCTAGCGTCCTCGACGTCGTCCCGGTGATGCCGGTCGTCGTCATCGACGACCTCGCCCACGCCGTGCCGGTCGCTCGCGCCCTGGTGGCGGGCGGCCTGCCGGCGATCGAGCTCACCCTGCGTACGCCGGTCGCCCTCGACGCGATCCGCGCGATCGCCTCCGAGGTGCCCGAGATCCTCATCGGCGCCGGCACCGTCACCTCGCCGGCGAACGCCCAGGACGCCCTCGATGCCGGCGCCCAGTTCCTGGTCTCCCCCGGCACCACCCGGTCTCTCCTGCACGCGATGCAGGACACCGGGCTGCCGTTCCTGCCCGGCACCGCCACCGTCTCCGAGGTGCTGGCCGCCCTGGAGGCGGGCTGCACCGAGATGAAGTTCTTCCCGGCGGCAGCCTCCGGAGGCACGGCGTTCCTCAAGGCCGTCGGCGCCCCCGTGCCGGCCGCCCGGTTCTGCCCGACCGGCGGGATCACGCTGGGCTCGGCGCCGTCGTACCTCGCGCTCGACAACGTCGGCTGCGTCGGTGGCTCGTGGATCACCCCGCCGGACGCGCTCGCCGCCGGCGACTGGGACCGGGTCACCCGGCTCGCCGCGGAGGCTGCCGCCCTGCGCTGACCGTCCGACCCGGATGGAAGAGTGGCCCCGTGGGTCTGGACGGACGTGCTCTCGGGAGCCTGGTCGGGCTGGTCGGCGGCGAGGTCTTCGTGCAGGTCAACGCCGACGGGCTGCCGGGCGAGGCGATCGTGCGGGCTCTCGGCCTGGCGCTCGGGGCCCTGGTCGTCATCTCGCTGACCCGCTACCTCCGCTCCTCGCCGGTCGCTCCGCCGCCGCCCTCGCGCGCTGGACTGCGGCTCTACGGCATCGCCGTCACGGCGCTGGTGATCTCGATCCCGCTCGGTGCGGCAGCGCTGCGCGCGCTCGGCCGCGACGACCTGACCCCGGTGTGGGTCGTGCTGGTGCTGGGGCTCCACTTCGTCCCGTTCGCCCGAGCCTTCCGGCAGCCCTTCTTCACCCCGCTCGCCGTGGCGCTCGTCGCCGTGGCGCTGGTCGGCGGCGCCGCGACCCTGGCGGGCCTCGACGACGGCCCCGCCTGGACCGCGGTGGTCTCCGGCCTCACCCTCCTGGTGTCGGCGTCGCTCGGCCTGCTGCCGCGGCGCCGCGCCTAGGGTCTCGGTCGTGGACCGACAGACGCAGGAGCTCCGCGACGCCCACGACGTGCTCGCCGAGGTGTACGTCGAGCGGCTGACCGGGTTGCTCGACCAGATGCCGATCGAGCGCGCCGTGCTCGGCCTCTTCTCCGAGCTCGTGCGCGACGCGGGCGCCGGTCGTCCCGTGGGCGACCTCGGCTGCGGGACCGGCCGCCTGGCGCCGTACCTGGAGGCCCAGGGACTCACGAGCCGGGGCGTCGACCTGTCACCGGAGATGATCCGGGTCGCGCGCCGTGACCACCCCGGCCACGACTTCCAGGTCGGCGACCTGCGCGCGCTGCCGTTCGGCGACGCGGAGCTCGACGGCGCCGTCGCGTGGTACTCCCTGATGTACCTCGATCCCGACGACCGGGCCGCCGCCTTCGCCGAGATCGCTCGGGTGGTGAAGCCGGGCGGGTTCGTCGCGACGGCGTACAAGGTCGGTGACGACACCCGCCGTCGAGGTGGTCAGTCGCTCGACCTCGGCATCGGCTTCGACGTCTACTGGCACTCACCCGCGGAG
Organism: Nocardioides sp. Root1257; assembly: GCF_001425175.1. Classification (GTDB taxonomy): domain Bacteria; phylum Actinomycetota; class Actinomycetes; order Propionibacteriales; family Nocardioidaceae; genus Nocardioides. The sequence continues at coordinate 46,305 of NZ_LMDV01000010.1, forward strand.
GTCGAGCAGCGGTTCCGCGAGGCCGGGTTCGAGGTCGTCTTCTCGGCGGGACGGCCGGCGGACCCCGACGAGGTGCAGCCGCAGGGCTACCTCATCGCCCGCCGGAGCGATGCCGCGGGTCAGTAGCCGGAGCCCTGCTTGACCTGCTCACGCTCCACCGCGGCTGCCGCGCCCTTGTGGTCGAGGGTCGTGCAGGCGTCCTCGATGTCCTGGCACAGGCGGTCGACCTGGGCCCGGCTCATCGTCTCCTTGACCAGCGCCCTCAGGATCTTCACGTCCTGGGCGTCCGGCGGCAGCGTGTACGCCGGCACCATCCAGCCGCGCTCGGCCGAGAGCTGCCAGGCGACGTCCGACTCGTCGTACGACACGTCGTGGCCGGCCTTGAGCCGGAAGGCCACGAGCGGGAGCTGCTCCTGGTCGTCGCCGATCACCTCGAAGCGCCCGCCGGCGCGCAGGTTGTCGGCGAGCGCCTTCGCGTTCTCCTGCATCTGCCGCATCACGTAGGTGTAGCCCTCGCGGCCGAGGCGGACGAACATGTAGTACTGCGCGAGCACCATCGCGGCCCCGGTGGAGAAGTTGAGCGTGAAGGTCGCGTCGGTCTTGCCGAGGTAGTTCTCGTAGAAGACCAGGTCCTCGGCGAGGTCGCTCCTCTCCCGGAAGACGAGCCACCCGATGCCGGGGTAGACGAGCCCGTACTTGTGGCCGGAGACGTTGATCGACCGGACCTGCTCGAGCCGGAAGTCCCAGGCGGAGTCCGGGTAGAGGAAGGGCCACACGAAGCCGCCGCTGGCGCCGTCGACGTGCACCGGGATGTCGAGGCCACGGTCGGCCTTGAGTCGGACCAGGAGGTCGTTGATGCCGCGGATGTCGTCCATGTGCCCGGTGAACGTCGTCCCGAGCACCCCGACGACGCCGATGGTGTTCTCGTCGAGGTGGGCCACGACGTCGTCGGGACCGATCGTGTACTTGTTCTCGGCCAAGGGCACGATGCGCGGCTCGACGTCGAAGTAGCGGCAGAACTTCTCCCAGACGACGTGCACGTCGCCGCCGAAGACCAGGTTGGGCCGGTCGACCGGCTGCCCGGCGGCCTCCCGTCGTTCCTTCCACTTCCACTTCAGGGAGAGGGCGCCGAGCATGATCGCCTCGGACGAGCCCTGGGTGCGGCAGCCGGTCGTCTCGCCGGGTGCGTGGAAGAGGTCCGCGAGCATCCGCACGCAGCGCTGCTCGATCTCGGCGGAGATCGGGTACTCGGCGTGGTCGATGAAGTTGCGGTGCAGGTTCTCGGCGATGATCCGCTGCGCCTCCGGCTCCATCCAGGTGGTCACGAAGGTGGCGAGGTTGCGCTGGGGGTCGCCCTCCATCACCAGGTCCTCACCGATCAGACGCATGGCCTCGACGGGCACCATGCCGCTCTCGGGGAAGGTCGTGGACGGCGCCGACTCAGTGAGGAAGCGGTTGCCGAAGAGGGCGGTTGCCCGGTCGTCCGATGCACGGTTCATGCCACCGAGCCAAGCACGTGCGGACCTCCGCGTCGTCACCCCTTTTGGACTAGCCCGGGGACCCACCCGCGGCGGTCTGCGGTCGCTCGAACAGCTGCAGCACCCCGCCGACGGCGAAGCACACGGCGCCGCAGAACGTGCCCCAGTTGACCAGCCCGACGTCCAGGGCGGTCGAGGTGGCGGGTCGGGTGAACGCGGCGATCCCGGCCAGGAGGAAGAGGATCGAGCCGAGCTGGTTGATGCCGACGATCCACCACCCGAGGTCGTTGACGACGCGCCAGATGCGACCGTGCCCGACCTCGACGAGCGCGAGGTGCCCGGAGACCAGGAAGCAGACGCAGCCGACCATGTCGGGCACCCAGATCCAGCCGTTGGTCTGCCGCGGCGTGAGGTCCTGGGCGAAGGCAGCCACCAGGCTGACGCCGAAGAAGAGCGTCCCGACGAACAGCACGGCGGCACTGAGCCACCCGATGTGAGCGGGCTCGAAGGCGGCCCATCGCCAGCGCGCGGACGCGAGGGCGCCGGTGTCGTCGATGTCCGTGGGCGTGTTGGACGCCTGGAGCACCGACACGTAGCCGCCCAGGCTGAAGAACACCCCGCCGACGAGGTAGACGAGGTCGACGTCCCGCAGGTCACCCAGGTCGAGCTGCGCCATCAGCGCCCCGACGGCGAAGAGTGCGCCGCCGAGGGTGAACGCGGTCGCGGCTACCAGGTTGGCCCGACCGAGCCGACGGGCGGTCGGAGGTGCGGCGTCGACGAAGCCGACGGCCGAGCCCTCGGCGTCGAGCAGCTCCACCCGGCCGCGGCGGCGGGCGAGACGGGACGCCCAGCGCACCGCCCCGCCGTCCGGCAGCGCCCAGGTGACCCGGGTCGTGAACCATGCCGACCGCTCGACCCGGCTCAGGACCCATCGGGCCGGGTGGGTGCGCGGGACGCCGGCGGCCGGCGCGGCCTGCGGGGACATGAGGCTGACTCTAGGGTGTGTCTCCGTGGTCACCCGTCGGTACGACGTCCAGCTGCCCAGCCACACCGTCCACGTCCTCGAGTGGGGGCCGGCGGACGGTCGGCTCGTGGTGGCCCTGCACGGGTTCCCCGACACTGCCGCGACCTGGCGCCGGGTCGCGCCGCTACTGGCCGAGGGCGGGCTCCGGGTCGCCGCGCCGTTCCTGCGCGGCTACGCGCCGTCGGGAATCCCCGCCGACGGCGACTACTCGGTGCGCGCGCTGGTCGGCGACGCGGTGGCGCTCCACGACGCCCTCGGCGGTGACACCGACAGCGTGCTGGTCGGCCACGACTGGGGCGCGATCACGACCAACGCGGTCGCGGCCGACCCGGCCTCGCCGTACGCCCGACACGTCTCGCTCGCGGTGCCGCCGTTCACGGCGATGAACCCCTCGCGGTCGACGTGGCGGCCGTGGCTGGCAGCGATGGTGCGTCAGCCCTTCCACTCCTGGTACATCGCGGCCAACCAGGTCCCCGGCCTGTCCGAGCGGACCTTCGACCGGCTCACGACGCGGTTGTGGCGATCGTGGTCACCGGCGTACGACGCCCGCGAGGACCTCGACCTGCTGCGCGCCGCCGTACCGGACCGCGCGCACGCGCGGGCGGTGGTGTCGTACTACCGCGCGATGCTCGGCAGCGGGATCGCGCCGGCACTCGCCGAGCCGGTGCACCCGCTCCTGGTCCTGCACGGCGACGGCGACCGCTGCATGGAGCCGGGGCTGGCGCGCCTCGCGGGCGCGACGGAGATCGCCGGCGCCGGCCACTTCCTCCAGCTGGAGCAACCCGGGGCGGTGGCGGCGGAGGTCCTGGCCTTCGTCAGCTGAGGCCGCGCCGGAAGCAGCCCACGAGGTGCGGGTCGAAGATGCCGATCGCCTCCATCAGGGCGTACATCGTCGTGGGTCCCACGAACGCGAAGCCGCGCTTCTTCAGGCCCTTCGAGAGCGCGACCGACTCGGCCGACGTGGTCGCCATCTCCGCGGTGTCCTTCCACGCGGGGGGCTCGTCGGGGGCGAACCCGAGCACGAACGCCTCCAGCCCTTCGGCGTCGCGCAGCGCCACGCTCGCGCGGGCGTTGGTGACCGCAGCCTCGATCTTCATCCGGTTGCGGACGATCCGGGGTTCCTGCATCAACCGCTCGACGTCCGCCTCGTCGAAGGCCGCGATCGCCTCCGCGTCGAAGCCGTGGAAGACCTCGCGGAACGCCGGCCGCTTGTTGAGGATCGTCGACCAGGACAGCCCGGACTGGAACGCCTCCAGGGTCAGCCGTTCGAGGTACGCCGCCTCGCCGTCCACGCGGCGACCCCACTCCTCGTCGTGGTAGTCGCGCATCACCCCCGCACCGCCCGCCCACGGGCAGCGCGCGACCCCGTCCTCACCGATCAGCGGTCCCATGGCCCCATCCTGACCCAGACCGCCGACACCTGAACCCCGCGGCGTCCCCGGTCGTGTCACTCCCATGACGAACCGCACGCCCGCCCTGCTGGCGCTCAGCGCCGGACTCACGCTCCTGACGTCGAGCTTCCTCGTCGACACCGCGGCCCACGCCGCTCCCGCCGAGCGCGCCGTGGTGCGCCTCGAGACCCGCCTGCGTCCCAGTGGCGACCCGGACGGGTCGGGCCAGGCCCACTTCACGTTCGACAAGGCGCGCGGCCGGGTCTGCGCGACGGTCGAGTGGCGACGGATCCAGCGGCCCGACGCCGCGCACATCCACCGGGTGTCGGACGGCAGCATCGTCGTCGACCTGGCCGGCTCGGTCACCGGCGGCCCGCGGTGCGCCACCGGCGTGCCCGCACGCACGATCAGGCAGATCCTGCGGCACCCGCGCCAGTACTACTTCAACGTGCACAACCCGACGTACCCCGCGGGCGCCATCCAGGGCACGCTGCACCACTGAGCAGACCTGGCTACCGCGGATCGAGGAAATCGCCATTGCTAGGTACTACCTAGGAAAAGCCCTGATATAACAGGCGAGGTGCAGATCCCTCGCGCTCGCCGCGGCCTCGCCGCCCTCCTCGCCATCGGCGGCGCCAGCCTCGCGCTGGTCGCCGTACCGACCACGTCCGCCGAGGCGGACTCCGACAGCACCCTGACCATCGTCGGGACCAGCGACGTCTCCGACTCGCACCTCTTCCTGGACGTGCTCAAGCCCGGCTTCGAGGCGGCGTACCCGCAGTACACCGTCACCTACCAGGGCTCGGCCACCCAGAAGGCGATCGACAACGCTCGTCAGGGTCTGGGCAGTGCGCTGATCGTGCACGCGGCCAGCCTCGAGAACCAGTTCGTCGGCGACGGGTTCTCGGTCGAGCCCTTCGGTCGCGCCATCTTCTGGGGCGACTTCGTGCTCCTGGGACCGGCCTCCGACCCGGCGCACGTGATGTCCGGCAGCTCGCCGGCCACCAACCCGACCGAGGCGTTCCAGAAGATCGCGGCGGCCGGCGCGGCGGGCAACGCCTTCCTGGTGGCCCGCGAGACCGGGTCCGGCACCGACGTGCAGTCCCACAACATCTGGGCGGAGACCACCGGGGTGCACACCTGCACGGTGTCGACCGCCAACGGCGGCGGCGTGCGACCCGCGGCCGACGACGTGAGCGGCGCCTGCCCGACGGGTGCCCCCGGCACGATCCAGGCGAGTTTCCCGAGCTGGTACCCCGCGACCGGCCAGACCCAGGCCCCGAACATCCAGACCGCTGACGTGTGCACGACCCTTCCGGGTGGCGGGACCGGCAACAACAACTGCTACGTCTTCACCGACCGGGGCACGTTCCAGTACCTGAAGAAGACCGGGATCCCCAACCTGCAGGTCGTCGTGCGCGGCGACTCCCTGCTGCTCGTCAACTCGTTCCACGCCTACGCGATCAACCCGGACAAGTTCACGGGCACGCCCAGCGTCCAGATCAACAAGCCCGCCGCCCTGGCGTTCCTCGACTGGGTGACCTCGACGGCCGGGCAGGCTGCCGTCGGCAGCTACCTCAACGACACCGCCGACGCGCCGTTCCTCCCGTCGGCCGCACCGAAGCTGACCGTCACCAGCGCGCCGGCGAAGGTCAAGGCGGGGGCCGCGATCAAGGTGAGCGGCGACCTCGCGAACGTCGTTCCCGGCACCCCGGCACTCAGCGGCGTCCCGGTCCGGCTCGTCGGCACACCTGCGGCCGGGCCTGGGAACACGCCGGTGACCGTCGCGACCACGACCACCGACTCCGCGGGGCACTTCGCCTTCTCGTACAAGCCGCAGAAGTCGCTCATCTACAGCGTCGCCGTCGACGAGATCACGCAGATCGAGAACGCCGCCCTCACCCCGGTGTTCGGCGACCTCCTGGAGGGGACGTCGGCCCCGGCCGGCCGGACCGTGGTGGTCGGCAGCGCGACGATCGCCAAGCCGAAGGTCGGCAAGCACCGGGTCGTCCAGGTCCGCGGCAAGCTCGGCCCCCACGCTTACAAGGGTGCCGTCGTCCAGGTCTACGGCAAGCTCGGCGCGCACAAGGTCAGGCTGCTCAGGACCGTGCACCCGAGGTCCGGAGCCGCGGCGTACCAGGTGCGGGTGAAGCTCAAGAAGGGCGTCTGGAAGCTGCGGGTGCGCTACTCCAACGGCACCTCGTTCACGGCCGCCACGACCGGGTTCTCCCGCAAGGTGAAGGTCTCCTGACCTGATCCGACGGCTCGCACTGCTGACCGGGCTCAGTCTCGCCGTCCTCGGCGGGGCCGGGCCGGGGCCGGCGTACGCCGCGCCGGGGTGCCCGGGCGGCGGTCCGTGCGTGATCGTCTCGGTCGTCGGCAGCACGACGACGAGCAAGACGTTCGACCTCGCCGACCTCGCCCGGTTGCACGATGCTGCGGCCGACGACGACTACATCCTGCGGGGGGACGACGGGAGGACGAGCGACCAGATCGTCGGCGGCGGCACCCTGCTGCGTGACCTGGTCTCCGACATCGCCGACCCCGACCACCCGGGCTCCCAGCTCGATCCCGACGCCACCTCCTTCACCGAGGTGTTCGACGCCGGCGACCGCAGCCACCCGTTGCAGGCGGGCGACCTCGGAGCCGTCGGGTCCAACGGCTTCACCCAGGGCGGCCCGGTCATCTACGGGGTGAGTGGCGACCAGCTCGGCTACATCCGGCCGCTCCGCGGCGACGACGACGTCAACCTGTCCCAGGACCCACAGGTCGGCGGCTTCTTCCAGACCGACCCCGGCGGTGCCCTCCGGATCACGGTGCACGCCAGCGGGCAGCTCCTCGCCCCTGTCATCCACGTCTCGCCCGACCCACGGAAGGGCAGCCCCGTCGAGCTCTCCGCGACGGTGGACAACCCGTCCGGCACGGGGCTGACCTACGACTGGGACTTCGGCGACCGGAGCGGCCACGGGGCAGGAGCCTCCGTCGCGCACACCTGGGCGTCGTCGTTCGCCAGCGACTACGCCACCGTCGCGCTGGTCGTCACCGGCGCGGACGGCTCCAGCGGCAGCACCTACGCGCGCGTCACGTTCGGTGGGCCGACCGAGCCACCCACCGAGACGCCGACGACGACACCCAGCACGACGACACCCAGCGCGTCGGCCACCGGCACCGCGACCCCCACAGCCACACCGACCGCGACCTCCAGCGGGACCCCCGACGCCGACCAGACCGAAGGAACGAGTGGCCGGTCCGGCGGCAGCCCGGCCACCGGTCACAGCGCCGGGCCGACAGCCGGGCCGACGAGCACCTCCAGCACGACGCCGCACGCGACACCGTCCGACGCAGGCGTCGCGGTCGACGGCCTGGTGCTGCTCTCGGCCGGGCAGCAGCCCGAAGCGGTCGCACCGGTGCAGCAGCCGCCACCGGGCAGCGTCCAGGCTCCGGAGGCGGAGCGGGTCACGGACCACCACCCGCTGACCCTTCCCGGCTGGCTGGTCGCGGCCGCCGTCGGCGCGACCCTCCTGGTCCTCGGCGGACTCCGCGAGGCACGGCCCGGTTGGTGGCGACGGCTGCGTCCGCCCGCGAGGATGCACTAGTGACCGACGACATCTACCAGGTGATCTTCAACGTCGCCGAGGCACTCGAGCTCCCGGTGGTGCTGGCAGCGGTGGCGGCGCTCCTCGCGGTGATCGTCGAGACGGGGGCGTTCCTGGCGGAACGCATCCGACGCCAGCGCCGGAGCTTCCCGGCGTTGTCCCGGGCTGCCGATGCGGCCCGCACCGCCCTCGACGCGGGCGACCGGGCCGCCGTACGCGCGGCTCTGCAGCCGGTGGCGTGGAGCGACCAGATGGGCCGCGTGCTCTCGGCGTTCTCGGAGGAGGCGGGCACGCCCGGAGCCGAGCCCAGGCTCGCCAAGCAGCTCGCCGACTTCGACTTCGCGTCCGAACGGCGGTTGAGCCGGACCCGGCTGCTCGTCAGGTTCGGCCCGGCGCTCGGCCTGATGGGCACCCTCATCCCGCTCTCACCCGCGCTCGAGGGCCTCGCGGACGGTGACGTCGCCGCCCTGACGGACAACCTCCGCCTCGCCTTCAGCATCACGGTGCTCGGCCTGCTCGTCGGCGCGGCCGCGTTCGCCCTCTCCCTCGCGCGCGACCGGATCTACGGCCAGGACCACTCCGACCTCGAGTACGTCGCCGCCGTGCTCACGGCGCCCGTCGGGTCGCAGCAGGTGGCGCCATGATCAGGGTCAGCACCCGCGCCCACCACCGCGAGGACCGTGCCGGCGATCCTCTCGACGGTCTCGTCAACCTCTTCGACCTCGGCATCGTGCTGGCCGTCGGCTTCCTGCTCGCCGCCCTCGCGTCGCTCAACCTGGAGTCCGCGATCACCAAGACCGGCCTCACGCCCGACAACTCGGTCACCGTCAAGCCCGACGAGACCTCGGGCTCCGTCCCGCCGGACGGCGAGAAGGTGATCGGCAACGGCGAGAAGGTGGGCACCGTCTACCGCCTCGAGGACGGCCGCCTCGTCTACGTCGTGCCGAAGGACGCCACCCCGTGAACTTCGTCTGGCAGGGGATCCAGGACGCCTGGCAGCTGCTCGTCGACGGCGACCCCTACCTGATGAACCTCCTCGAGGTGACGCTCAAGGTCTGCATCGTCTCGACCCTGACCGCGGCCGTGATCGGGCTCCCGATCGGGCTCCTGCTCGGGCTCGCGAGGTTCCGCGGGCGCGGCCTCGCCCTGACCGTCGCCAACGCCGGGCTCGGCCTGCCGCCGGTCATCGTGGGCGTGATGCTGTTCGTGGTCGCCCTCCCGCAGGGTCCGCTCGGCGAGCTCCACCTCGTGTTCACGCTCAAGGGCGTGTACGTCGCCCAGACCATCCTCGCCCTCCCGGTGATCGTGGCCCTCACGGCCGCCGCCGTGCGCGACATCTCGGAGGGGCTCATCTCCCAGGCCCGGGCGTACGGCGCCCGCCGGCACCGGATCGCGCTGCTCGCCCTGCGCGAGGCGCGGGTCGGCGTGATCGCCGCGCTCATCGCCGCCGTCGGCGCCGGGCTCTCGGAGGTCGGTGCGGTGGCCATCATCGGCGGCAACCTGCCGTTCGCGACGCAGACCCTCGCCAGCGCGGCGCTCGAGGAGGTCAACGCGGGCCGCTACTCCTGGGCGATCGCGATCGGGATCCTGCTGCTCGGGCTGATCCTGCTCATCTCCGCCGTGCTGACCGTGCTGCAGTACGCCGGCGCTCGCAACCGGGTCCCGAGGCACGCGTGACGGAGCCCGTCGCCACCCTGGCGGGGGTCTCGATCAAGCGCGGCCGCCGCACCGTCGTCCACGACCTCGACCTCGACCTGCGGGCCGGGGAGGTGGTCGCGCTGCTCGGCCCCAACGGCGCCGGCAAGAGCACGATCCTCGAGGCGGTCGGCGGGATCATCGAGCCGTCCGCCGGGACGGTCACGCGGCACGGGCGGGTCGCGACCGTCCTGCAGAGCCCGGGACTGGCCTCACGCTCGGTGCGCGCCAACGTCGACCTGGCGCAGTCGTGGTGGGGCGTGCCACGTGGTGAGCGACGCGCCCGCACGGACGCAGCACTCGCCCAGCTGGGCGCGGAGCACCTGGCCCGGCGCCAGGCGGCGGCACTGTCCGGCGGGGAGCGCCGTCGGGTCCACCTCGCGCGCGGCCTCGCCGTACGCCCCGACCTGCTGCTGCTCGACGAGCCCTTCGCGGGCCTCGACCCGGAGACCCATGCCGCGCTGGTGCAGGACACCTCGACGGCGCTCCGCGACGCGGCCCGTGCGGTCCTGGTCGTGCTCCACCAGCGGGCCGACGCCTGGGCGCTCGCCGACCGCGTCCTCGTCCTGCTCGACGGCCGGATCCTCGCGGACGGCGCGCCCGACGACCTGCTGCGGGAGCCGCCGTCCGCGGAGGTCGCGCGCTTCCTCGGGTACGACGGGGAGCTGGTCGAGCCCGACGGCACCCGCGTCCTGACGCGCGCCGCGTGGGTCCACCTCGACGAGGCCGGCGACCTCGAGGCGACCGTGACCCGGGAGCTGCGGATGGAGGACGGGGTCCGGGTCGACCTGGCGACGGCCCGCGGGACGCTGAGGACCTTCCACCGCGGCACCCGGATCGGCACCGGCGACCGGGTCCGGGTGCGCCTCGAGCACGCCGTCAGGTTCCCCAGCGACTGACGCACTATCGTGCTCGCGTGACGGCTTACCTGCGGATCGGCGAGGTCGCCCAGGCCGTGGGCGTCAGCGTCGACACCCTGCGCCGCTGGGAGGCGGACGGCCGGGTCACGTTCGAGCGTCGCGGCAACCAGCGCGTGCTCGCGGCCGACCGGCTCGGTGACCTGATCGCCTCGACCGCCAGCTCCGAGCGCTCCTCGAGCGCCCGCAACAGGTTCACCGGCGTCGTGGTGTCGGTCGTGCGCGACGGCGTGATGGCCAAGGTCGAGCTGCAGTGCGGCGACTTCCGCGTCGTGTCGCTGATGAGCCGCGACTCCGCCGACGAGCTCGGCCTCGAGCCAGGCGTCGCCGCCACGGCCGTCGTGAAGTCGACCAACGTCATCGTCGAGACGTCCTGAGGTCCGAGCGTCAGCGCCGTTCCTTCAGGCGGGCGTTGGGCAGCGGCGGCGCCGGGATCGGCGGGCGCTCGTCTCCGACCGGGATGCCGAACCACCCGTCGGTGAGCCGGCCGTCGACGATCTGGTCCTGCCACGCGGTGCGCCACTCGACGACCTCCTCGTGGGTCCGGGCGACGATGTTCCACCACATCACGATGCTCTCGCCGAAGGGCGGCCCGCCGAGGAGCAGCAGCCGCACCGGCTCGTCGTACGCCGTGAGCTCGAGCGTCGCGGTGCCGGGAGGCACGTAGGCGAGGTCGTGCCGCTCGGCCTCGGTGCCGGCCACCGTCAGCACGCCGGTGTCCACGAGGACGCCGTGCTCGAAGGTCGGGTCGACGTCCAGCACCAGGCGGGCGCCCGGCTCGAGCAGGAGCTCGGCGCCGAGCAGGGGCGTGTACGTCGCGACCGGCGACGACTCGCCCAGCAGCGAGCCGAGGAAGACCCGCGCCTCGTAGCCGTCCCCCATGACCGGCTCGGGAGCGTGGTGCGCGAAGTCGGGATCGACGAAGCGCGAGGCGTCGGGCAGCGCCACCCACAGCTGCGCGCCGTGCAGGGTCGTGGTCGACGGCGGCGAGACCTCGGAGTGGCTGATGCCGCGCCCCGCTGTCATCAGGTTGACCTCGCCGGGCCTCACCATCGCGTGGTGGCCGGCGCTGTCGCGGTGCTCGACCTCGCCGGTGAAGAGCCAGCTCACGGTCTGCAGCCCGGTGTGCGGGTGCGGCGGCACGACCATGCCGCCGGTGGCGGCGACCTCGTCGGGGCCGTAGTGGTCGACGAAGCACCAGGCGCCGATCAGCGAGCGCTCGCGCTGCGGCAGCGTCCGCCGCACCCGCATCGCCCGCGGACCGCCGAGCGGGACGTCTCGCGGCGTCATGATCTCGACGCCCGCCGCGGGCGCCGTACGGCAGTCGAGCTCCGGTGGCTTCTCCTCGAGGTTGCTCACGCCCCCATTGTGGATCAGCTCAGGTGCTCCGGCTCCACGGTGCGCTTCTTGTCGCCGCCCGAGACGTGGCCCGCGTCGCTGCCCTCGACGCCCTGCCCACCGGTCGGCGGCTCGAGGCGGACGATGACCGACTTCGAGGTCGGGCAGTTGCTGCCGATCGCCGTGGAGCCCAGAGGGACCAGGGGATTCGTCTCGGGGTAGTACGCCGCCGCGCAGCCACGAGGCTGCTCGTAGGGCACCACCCGGAACTGCGGCGCCCGGCGCTCCGAGCCGTCCGACCACTCGCTGACGAGGTCGACGACCGACCCGTCCTCGAGCCCGAGCGCCGTGATGTCGTCCGGGTGCACGAACACCACGCGCCGTCCGTTGTGGATGCCGCGGTAGCGGTCGTCGAGGCCGTAGATCGTGGTGTTGAACTGGTCGTGCGAGCGCAGCGTCTGCAGCAGCAGCCGGCCCTCGGGGACGTGAAGGACGTCGGTCGGGCTGGTCGTGAACATCGCCTTGCCGGCCTCGGTCTTGAACGTCCGCGAGTCACGCGGCGGGTGCGGCAGCACGAAGCCGCCCGGCTGGCTGACCTTCTCGTCGTACGCCGCACAGCCCGGCACGACCCGCGCGATCCGGTGCCGGATCTCGGTGTAGTCGGAGCGGAACGCGTCCCACGGGATGCCGTGCCGGTCGCCGAGGGTCGCGATCGCGAGCGAGCAGACGATGTCGACCTCGGACTTCAAGTACGGCGAGGCCGGCTTCAGCGGCCCGTGCGAGGCGTGCACGGCCGACATCGAGTCCTCGACCGTCACGCGCTGCAGCCGGCCACCGGTCAGGTCGCGCTCGCTGCGCCCCATCGCCGGCAGGATCAGGGCCTCCCGGCCGGTGACGACGTGCGACCGGTTGAGCTTGGTGGAGACGTGGACGGTCAGGTCCGCGTTGCGCATCGCCTGCTCGGTGACCTCGGTGTCGGGCGCGGCCGAGACGAAGTTGCCGCCCATCCCGATGAACACCTTGGCGTTGCCGTCGCGCAGCGCCTCGATCGCCTTGACCGTGTCGTAGCCGTGCTCGCGGGGCGGGTCGAAGCCGAACTCCTGCTGGAGCGCGTCGAGGAAGTGCGACGGCGGCTTCTCCCAGATGCCCATCGTCCGGTCGCCCTGGACGTTGGAGTGGCCGCGCACGGGGCACAGGCCGGCGCCCGGCTTGCCGATGTTGCCCTGCAGCAGCGCGACGTTGACGATCTCCTTGACGGTGGCGACCGCGTTGCGGTGCTGGGTGATGCCCATCGCCCAGCAGACGACGGTCGCGTCGGACTCCTGGAACATCCGGGCCGCGGCCACGACCTCGGACCGGTCGAGGCCCGTCGCCCGGCCTACGGCGTCCCAGTCGAGCTCGCGCGCGGCCGTCGCCCACTCCTCGAAGCCGGCGGTGTGGTCGCGGACGAACTCGTGGTCGAGGGCGTCCCACTCGAGCAGCAGCGCGCCGATCGCCTGGAAGAGCGCGAGGTCGCCGTTGACGCGCACCGGCAGGTGCAGGTCGGCCAGCCCGGTGCCCGCTCCGGCCCAGCCGCGCACCTTCTGCGGGTTCTTGAAGCGCACCAGCCCCGCCTCGCGGAGCGGGTTGATCGCGATGATCCGGGCACCGTTCTGCTTGGCGATCTCGAGCGCGCTCAGCATCCGCGGGTGGTTGGTCCCGGGGTTCTGGCCCGCGATCACGATCAGCTTCGACCGGTGGATGTCCTCGAGGCTGACCGAGCCCTTGCCGATGCCGATCGCCTCCGCGAGCGCGACCGACGTCGACTCGTGGCACATGTTGGAGCAGTCCGGGAGGTTGTTGGTCCCGAAGGCACGGGCGAAGAGCTGGTAGGCGAACGCGGCCTCGTTCGAGGTCTTGCCTGAGGTGTAGAACACCGCCTCGTCGGGAGACGCCAGCCCCTTCAGCAGCCCGCCCATCAGGTCGAACGCCTGCTCCCACGCGATGGGCTCGTAGTGCGTGGACCCGGACCGGAGCACCATCGGCTCGGTGATCCGGCCCTGCTGGCCCAGCCAATAGTCCGTCTTGTCGCGGAGGTCGTCGATCGAGTGCTCGAGGAAGAACGCCCGGTCGACGCGGCGTCGGGTCGCCTCCTCGGTGACGGCCTTGGCGCCGTTCTCGCAGAACTCGGCGGTGTGCCGGTGGCTCGGGTCGGGGTCGGGCCAGGCACAGCCCTGGCAGTCGAAGCCGTCGGCCTGGTTGAGCCGCAGCAGGGTCTGCGCCGTACGCCGCACGCCCATCTGCTCGACCGCGAGCTTCATCGAGATCGCGACGGCGGTCGCGCCCGCCGCCGCCTGCTTGGGCCTCTCGATCTCGAGGTGGCTCTCGTCGATGTCGTGCTTCGGTGCCTTCCTCATGTCCCCATCCTGCCGCGTGCCGTCATGCCGCAGTGGTACCCACCACTCCGGCAAGGGATGTGCCAGCCGCAATAGTCCGGCCCGGCCCTGTCCGCGAACGCCTGGATCCCGCTAGGTTGCAGGGGTCTGCCGCTCAAGCGACGAACGAGGAGCCTTCATGTCCACGAACGAACCCCCTCCCGAGCAGCCCGCACCGCCGCCGTCGGGCGAGTACGGCGAGGCTCCCCCGCCGCCCCCACCGCCGACCGGTGGGTACGGGCAGGTGCCGCCGCCCCCTCCGCCCGCACCTCCGGGTGGCACTGGCGGCTACAGCGTCGGGAACGCCTTCTCCTACGGCTGGACGAAGTTCACCCAGAACGTCGGGCAGATCCTGATCGCCGTCCTCGTGCTGGTCGGCGTCCTGATCGTCATCCAGGCCATCGGGTTCTTCCTGGGGCGCGCGGCCGCCTGCGACCCGCAGCTCACCTACAACTCCTCCACCGGTGAGACCCACCTGGACACGTGCAACGGCGGGATCTTCGTCGTCCAGAACATCATCAGCTGGATCTTCAGCCTGATCTCGTGGGTCATCTCGATGATCATCGGCGCCGGCATCGTGCGGGCCGCCCTGGACATCACGGAGGGCAAGGAGCTGGACCCGAAGACGATCCTCACTCCGACCAAGCTCCCCGAGGTGATCGTCGCGTCCCTGCTGATCGGCGTCGCGACGTTCGTCGGCTTCATCCTCTGCGTGATCCCGGGTCTCCTGATCATGTTCTTCACGTCGTACACGCTCTACTTCCTGATGGACAAGCAGGAGCTCGGGGCGATCGATGCGATCAGGGCCAGCTTCGAGTTCACGAAGAACAACGCCGGCAACGTGATCCTGTGGTTCCTCCTCAGCGTGGTGGCGTGGCTGGTCGGTGCCTGCCTCTGCGGGATCGGCCTGATCGTGGCCGTCCCGGTGATCCTCATCGGCACGGCGTACACGTACAAGACGCTCAACAACGAGCCGGTCGCGGCGTGACCCCGGCGCCGGTCCGGTAGTTAGCGGCGCATGGGAGTCCTCACGCCACTCGCGATCCGGATCGGCGCCATCCCCTGGATGCCGAAGCTGCTGCCGCAGATCGTCTGGACCGACCGCGGGCTGCAGCGGCTGACCCGGGGGCGGATCTCGATCCTCGACGTCGCCGGGCTGCCGAACCTGGTCCTCACCGTCGTCGGCCGCAAGAGCGGGCTGCCGCGCAGCACGCCGCTCCTGTGCGTGCCCGACCACGGCACCTGGCTGATCGCGGGTTCCTACTTCGGTGGTCCCGACATGCCGGTCTGGGTCGGCAACCTGCGTGCGGCCGGCGAGGCCGAGATCGCGTACGACGGGCAGCACGTGCCCGTCACCGCGCAGGAGCTGGCCGACGACGACCGGGCCGCGGCCTGGCAGGTGATGCTGCGGACCTGGCCGAACTTCGCCAGGTACGAGGAGCGCACCGACCGGCTGATCCCGGTCTTCCGGCTCACCACACGCTGAGTCGGTGGTGGTTTCGAGGCTCGCTCCGCTCGCACCTCAACCACCGTTCCTCAGCTGTTCGAGAACACCGCCGGGTCGTCCGGGCCCCGTCCCGCCCACGTCCACGCGTACGCCGGGTCCTCGACGGCCAGCCCGCCCTCGCCGAGGTCGAGCGGGGCGAAGGTGTCGACCATGACGGCCGACTCGTCGAAGTAGTCGGCGCCCAGCGAGGCCTCGATCGCGGACGGCTGCGGACCGTGCGCGTAGCCGCCGGGGTGCAGCGAGATGGAGCCGAGCCCGATGCCGGATCCCTTGCGGGCCTCGTAGTCGCCGCCGACGTAGAACATCACCTCGTCGCTGTCGACGTTGGAGTGGTAGTAGGGCACCGGGATCGACAGCGGGTGGTAGTCGACCTTGCGCGGCAGGAAGTTGCAGACCACGAAGTTGTGGCCCTCGAAGACCTGGTGCACCGGCGGCGGCTGGTGCACCTTGCCGGTGATCGGCATGTAGTCCTCGATGTTGAACGTGTACGGGTAGAGGCAGCCGTCCCAGCCGACGACGTCGAACGGGTGCGTCGCGTAGGTCATCCGGGTGCCGACGATCCCGGCGCTGGTGCGGTGCTTGACGAGCACCTCGACATCGGCGCCGTCCTGGAGGAAGGGCTCGGTCGGTCCGTGCAGGTCGCGCTCGCAGTACGGCGCGTGCTCGAGCAGCTGGCCGTAGCGCGAGAGGTAGCGCTTCGGCGGCGCGACGTGGCTGTTGGCCTCGATCGCGTACAGCCGGCTCGGCTCGGACGGCAGCCACCGGTGCGTCGTCGCGCGCGGCACGATCACGTAGTCGCCGGCGCGGTAGGCGATCACGCCGAAGACGGTCTCGACGACGCCCGACCCGGACTCGACGTACACGCACTCGTCGCCGATCGCGTTGCGGTAGTACGGCGACGCCTCGGTGCCGGTCACGACGTAGGAGATCCGCACGTCGTTGTTGCCCAGCACGAGGCGCCGGTCGTTCACGGCATCCGTCCCGGTCGTGAGCTCGTGCAGCTTGAGGTGTCGTGGCTTCAGCGGGTGGTTCGGCGTCCGGCTCTGGTCCGGAAGCTCCCAGACCTCGCTGGCGACGATCGCCGAGGGCACCCCGCGGTGGTAGAGCAACGACGAGTCGGAGGAGAAGCCCTCCTCCCCCATCAGCTCCTCGTAGTAGAGGTGCCCGTCGGGGTCGCGGTGCTGGGTGTGCCGCTTCGGCGGCACCGAGCCGAGGCATCGGTAGTGGGCCATCAGGATCTCCATGTGTCCGATAATCGAACGTTGTCGTCCGATATCTGATCTCTGGCTAGAGTAGCCAGGGTGTCAACGGAACCACTCCCAGCCACCTGGCGCGGCCTCGTCGACGACGCCGCCATCTTCCCCCCGGGCGACGCTCCCCTGCACGACGCCGCGGCCGAGCACGCCGCCCGACGGCACGCGCCGTACGCCGACCTGGTCGGCACGTTCGTCGCCCGCGACACCGACATCCCGCTGCTGCGCGGCACGCCGCTCGCGCTGTCCGTCGTGGTGACCGGCGGCGCGGGCCAGGTCGCCGGCGCGGCCGGGCTGGGCCGCAAGCTCCACGTCGCCGTCGAGGGCCTCGAGATCGCGCTGCGCGACCCCGCCGACCCGGTGGGCGCCGCCCGTCGCGTCGTCGCCGCCGTCGACGCGGCCCGGGCCGAGGGCGTCCTCGACGACCACGTGCCGGTCTTCGTGGAGATCCCCGCGTCGTGCCCGGAGCCGCTGTGGCTCGCGGCCGCCGACGAGGTCGCGGCCGCCGAGCACCGGCTCAAGCTCCGCACCGGCGGGCTGGAGGCACATGCCTTCCCGACCGCCGCGACCCTGGCCGGCTGGATCGACGCGGCGCTCGACCGCGAGACGCCGTTCAAGTGCACGGCCGGCCTGCACCGCGCGGTCCGTCACACCGGCGACGACGGGTTCGAGCACCACGGCTTCCTCAACGTCCTCGTCGCCACTCGGCACGCCTTCGACGGCAGCACCCCCGCCGAGGTGGCCGACGTCCTCGACGAGCGCGAGCCCGCCGTGGTCGTGGAGACCGCGCGCGACCTCGACCTCGCGGGTGCGCGCCGGTGGTTCACGTCGTTCGGCTCGTGCTCGGTCAGCGAGCCGCTCGAGGACCTGCTCCAACTGGGCCTGGTCGGATGAGCGGCTTCGGGCTCGACCACCTGCCGTACGGCGTCTTCTCGCACCTCGGGGACACGCCCCGGGTCGGCGTCCGCCTCGACGACACGGTGCTCGACCTCGCCGCCGCGACCGGTCGGCCGGAGCTGGCGACGTCCTCCCTCAACGCGTTCCTGGCCCTCGGGCCCGAGGTCTGGACCGAGACCCGTGCCCAGGCCCGCGAGCTGCTCGAGGGCGGATCGCCGACGCTCCCCCTGGCGGACGTCACCCTCCACCTGCCGGTCGAGGTGGCGGACTACGTCGACTTCTACGCCTCCGAGCACCACGCGACCAACGTCGGCAGGATCTTCCGACCCGACGGCGACGCGCTGCTGCCGAACTGGAAGCACCTGCCCGTCGGCTACCACGGCCGCGCCGGGACCGTCGTCCCGTCCGGCACGCCGGTCGTGCGACCGAGCGGCCAGCGGCCGGGCGGCGTCTTCGGCGCCTCGGCACGTCTCGACATCGAGGCCGAGCTCGGCTTCGTGGTCGGCGTCGGGTCCCGGCTCGGGACCCCCGTGCCCCACGACGCGTTCGCCGACCACGTCTTCGGCGTCGTCGGCCTCAACGACTGGTCGGCGCGCGACATCCAGGCCTGGGAGTACGTGCCGCTCGGTCCGTTCCTCGGCAAGTCGTTCGCGACGTCGATCTCGCACTGGGTGACTCCGCTCGAGGCACTGGAGGCCGCCTGGGTGGACCTGCCCGGTCAGGATCCGGAGCCCTTGCCCTACCTGGGTCCTGGCGCCACTCGCGGTCTCGACATCGACGTGGAGATCGAGGTCGACGGCGTGGTCGTCAGCCGGCCGTCGTACCGCGACATGTACTGGTCGCCGGCCCAGATGCTCGCGCACCTCACCGTCAACGGCGCGTCCCTGCGCACCGGTGACCTCTACGGGTCCGGGACGATCAGCGGGCCCGATGCCGACCAGCGCGGGTCACTGCTGGAGATCGGCTGGGGCGACGAGTCGGCGTTCCTGGCCGACGGCGCCGAGGTGGTGCTGCGCTACTCGGCACCCGGCACCGGTGGCGGACGGATCACCCTCGGCGAGGTCGTCGGCCGGATCGAGCCCGCGCGAGGCTAGGGGTTAGCGCACCGCGGTCCGGGGCAGACCGGAGCCATGAGTGATCGCACCAACGCCGGCAACCTGGTCGGTGGCCTTGTCGTCGGCGGGGTCGTGGCCATCGGTCTCGGCGCCCTGATCGCCTCGGTGGAGTGGCCGCACGAGTCGGTCTACAACGACGACTCCGGCAGCGCCGTGCTGGCCTACCTCGGGCTGCTGATCATCGGTCTCGGCCAGCTCGCCCTCTTCGCCGCGGTCGTCGCCTGGGCGGTGACCGTCGGCATCAGGTGGTCCGGGCTGCACGAGGCGATCGAGCGCTCGGCCCGTCCTGCCGGAGGACTGTCCGGCGTCGAGCCGCTCGGACCGGTCGGCGACCGCACCTACCTCGACGAGGACGGCCGCTAAACCGGTTGTGGCGGCCACCCAGCGGCGGTTGGCTGAGGGCATGAGCGACATCCGTGTGGAGGTGGCCTCCGACGCCGACCGCTACCTCGCGACCGACCAGACGGTGTGGTTCGCCGAGGTGCCGGCGGCCAGCACCGAGGAGCAGCTGATCGGGCTGCCGGTCGACCAGCGCTTCGCGGTCGACCTCGAGGGCGCCGACCCGACGACGTACCCCGGGATCTACGGCGTCTTCCCGATGACGCTCTCGATCCCCGGCCCGCAGGACGCGACGCGCCAGGTCCCGTGCGCGGGGCTCACCTGGGTCGGCGTACACCCCGACCACCGACGTCGCGGCATCCTGACGGCGATGCTGCGCCATCACTTCGAGCAGGTCCACGCGGAGCCCGGCACGCACGTCTCCGCCCTGCACGCGAGCGAGCCGGCGATCTACGGCCGCCACGGCTACGGCCTCGCGTCCCTGGAGCTCACGGTCACCCTGTCGCGGGGCGCGACCCTGACCGCGCCCCACCTGGACGACGCCGCGGACGGGATCACGACCCAGCTGGCGACCGTGACGGACCCGGGCATGCCCGCGCGCGTGCGCGAGGTCCATCTCGCGAACGCCGAGCTCGGCGCCATCATCGGCGCGCAGGGCTACTACGAGCGCGTCTGCCAGCAGCTCCCGGAGAACCTCCGGGGCAAGGAGCCGTGGCGGGTGCTCTTCGCCCGCCGCGACGGCGTCGACGTCGGGTTCACCGCCTTCCGGCGCAACGAGAAGTGGACGCACTCGCGCCCCGACAGCACCCTCGAGGCCTGGGTGGTCGTCGGCGATCCCGCCACCCGGCTCGCGCTCGTACGACGGCTGCTCGACTTCGACCTGGTCTCGACCGTCAAGCTCGGCAACGTCGCCGCCGACGACGCCCTGATCCACTGGGCCGGCGGCCCGCGCGCGACCGGCGGCGTCGAGACCTACGACGGCCTGTGGGTCCGGCTCGTCGACCTGCCGGAGGCGCTCATGGACCGCTCCTGGAGCGCGCCCTGCGACGTGGTGGTCGAGGTCGCCGACCGGTCGGCGCCCTGGAACGAGGGTCGGTGGCGGATCCACGCCGACGCCTCGGGCGCGGCCACGGTCGAGCGGACCGAGGCCGACGCCGACGTCCGGCTCCCGGTGCAGGCGCTGGGCAGCGCCTACCTGGGCGGGGCCAACCTGCTCGGCCTGGCTCGTGCCGGGCTGGTCAGCGAGCAGCGACCCGGCGCGGCCCGCGAGCTCTGGCGCGCGCTGCGCTCGGACGTCACCCCGGTGTCCGCCGTCGGCTTCTGACCCGTCCCGGTAGCGTGTCGACGTGCAGTTCGGTCAGTACCCCGCGCCCCGCCACACGATCGCGCACCTCAGCGACCCGCACCTGCTGGCCGCCGGGGAGCGCCAGTACGGCGTGATCGACACCGAGGTCGGCCTGGCCCTGGCGCTCGCCCGGATCGCCCGCCTCGACCCGCTCCCCCAGGCCCTGGTCTTCACCGGCGACCTCGCCGACAAGGCCGAGCCGGCGGCGTACGCCCGCCTCCGCGAGCTCGTCGAGCCGATCGCCGCGGAGATGGGCGCCCAGGTGGTCTGGGTGATGGGCAACCACGACGAGCGCGCGACGTACGCCGCGGAGCTCTTCGACGAGTCCTCCGCGTCGGGCGAGGAGCGCACCCAGGACCGGGTGCACGACGTCGACGGCCTGCGGATCATCTCGCTCGACACCAGCGTGCCGGGCTACCACCACGGCGAGATCACCGAGGCCCAGCTCGCGTGGCTCGCTGACGAGCTCGCCACCCCGGCCCCGCACGGCACCCTGCTCGCGCTGCACCACCCGCCGATCCCGATCCCGATGATGCCCGCCGCCGAGGTGATCGAGCTGCTCGACCAGGCGCGGCTCGCCGAGGTGCTCGAGGGCACCGACGTGCGCTGCATCCTGGGCGGGCACTTCCACTACTCGACGTACTCCACGTTCGCCGGCATCCCGGTGTCCGTCGCCTCAGCGACCTGCTACACCTCCGACCCGGCGCCGCTCGCGCGGTTCGTGTCCGGCGTCGACGGCCACCAGGCGATGACGATGGTGCACCTGTACGACGACCGCATCGTGCACACCGTCGTCCCGGCCGACGAGGCACCCGAGGTGAGCGGCTTCCCGTCCGACGTGCGAGCACAGGTCGAGGCGCTCTCCCCCGAGGACCGACGGGAGCTGCTGTCCCGCAAGGACTCCCCGATCTACACCGGCGAGATGCAGGTCCCCGGACAGGTCTGACGGGTCATGGGGGCCGCACTCTTCTGGGGCCTGTTCTCCTCGGCCGCACTGTTCCTCGGCCAGCTGCTCGCGAAGCCGCTCGGACGGTCCGAGCGCGCGATCGGGCTGATGATGGGCTTCGGCGGCGGCACCCTGCTCGCCGCCGTCGCCTACGAGCTGATCCCCGAGAGCACCCTCACCGACGGCTGGCAGATCTGCGGGTGCGCGCTCGTCGGAGCGCTCGTCTACTACGTCGGCGACCGGCTCGTCGACAACGGCGGCGGTGCCGCGCGGGTGTCGGTCGCGGCCGGCAGGGGCGAGGGCGGCTCGGGGATGGCGATGTTCCTCGGGGCGCTGCTCGACGGCATCCCGGAGGCCTTCATCCTCGGTCTCGGGCTGGCCCTCGGCGGCGAGATCAGCGTGGCGTTCCTGGCCGCCATCTTCGTCTCCAACATCCCGCAGGGACTCGCCGGCACCACCAGCCTCCAGGAGGCGGGCACGCCGGATCGACGCATCACCGTGATGTGGACCCTGCTGACGATCGCCTGCGGCCTCGCGTCGTGGCTCGGCTACGTGATGGCCGACCACCTCAACCACGTCGGCACCTATGCGAGTGCGTTCGCCGGTGGTGCCGTGCTGATGATGCTCGCGGACTCGATGATCCCGGAGTCCTACAAGCACGGCGGTCGCACCGTCGGTCTGCTGACCGTCGTCGGCTTCCTGGTCGCCGGGGTGCTGACCGTCCTGCAGTAGCTAGGCGGTCTCCTCGGCCTCTGCCTCGGCTGCTGCCGCTGCGGCCAGTCCGAACGGGCCGTGCAGCACGGGTCGTACGTCGCCCCGCGTGCCGACCCAGCCGACCCCGGGCTCGAGCCGCCGCAGCACCTTCGCGGGCGCGCCGCCGACGACGGTGTGGTCCTCGACCACACCGCGGACGACCGAGCCGGCGGCCACGACGACGTTCCGGCCGATCCGGGCACCCGGCAGGATGATCGCGCCGTGCCCGATCCAGGTGCCCGAGCCGATCTCGACCGGGTCGTGGGTGCCGAACTGCTCGCCGATCGGGAGCTCCGGGTCCTGGTAGCCGTGGCTCGCGTCGGACACGAAGATGTCCTGGCCGAACCAGACGCCGTCGCCGATCACGATCGACTCGTGCGCGATGATCGTGCAGCGGGCGCCGATCACGCTGCGGTCGCCGATCACCAGGGCCCGCTCCGGGGCGCGAGTGTCGAGGACGCCGTACCCGACCGCGAGGCTGACGTGCCGCCCGACCAGGGTGTCCTCGCCGATGTGGATCGAGCGCTGCCCCATCAGGGTCGCCATCGGGAAGCCGATGCTGCTTCCCCGTCCGAGGCTCCCGAACTGCTCCGCGGCGCGGGTCCCGGGGACGATCTGGCCGACCTTGTCGAGCCAGCGCGAGGACGCCAGCACCGCGCGGTTGAGGATTCGGTTCATCGGGCCGGTCACGACCGCGAGGCTAGCGGGTTCCGCCGTGGTTGTGGCGAAGACCACGTGCCTCGCCCCGCGTATATGCGTCAGGTCACGTCCGATTCGGGATAACAGGGCGGGTCGGCGTCGTTGGACCTCGTAGCGCCTGCGGTGGGTGATGGCCCGCCGCGCGCTCTCCCTCGCCAGGACCGCACGATCAGGTGTCGTTGTCAGGCCGCCGTACGGCCGCCGCTGGCCCGCCGATGAAGGAGTCAGCAGTTGTCATCGTCCCCGTCCATGCTCGACCGCGCCGCGAACGCGCCCCGCTGGGTCGTCGTCGTGCTCGCGGTGACGATCGTCGCGATCACGGCGGTCGTCGCCGGCCATCGTCACCTCACCCCGCTCCCCACGCCGGTGGCCGACGCCGTCCCGGCGCGTACGCCGGCCGCGGCAGCCGGGGCGTCGTCCGACGCACGTGAGCCGCTCGCGTCGCGCGACTTCGACCGCACCGCCACCCGCGAGGTCGAGCAGCGCGTCCGGCCGTCGATCCCGATCGTCCGCAAGCCGATCCCCACGGTGCCGGTGGCGAGCAGCGACGCCGCCGAGACGGTCGCTTCAGCCGAGGCCTCGACGTACAACATCCCGGGCCAGTGCCTCGGGTGGGCGCGCGAGCAGGCCGACATCCCGTCGCGCTACTCGACCGCGGCCACCGCCTGGGACCACGCCACGGGCCGGCACCCCCACGACGTCACCCCGCCGAAGGGCGCGGCGGTCTACTGGACCGGCGGCAGCGCCGGCGCCGGGCACATCGCGATCTCCGTCGGCCACGGCCGGGTGCGCTCCAGCGACGCCGGCGGCTCGGGTGTCGTCGCGACCATCTCGCTGAGCAGGCTGACCCGCGAGTGGCACCTGACGTACGTCGGGTGGGCCGACTCGATCAACGGCTACCGGATCCCGGGCGTCGCCCGCACCTGACTGCTTGGATGGGCCGCATGGCCAACTACTCCGACTTCCAGCTCGGGCTCTACTTCGCCGGCCTCGGCGGCGAGACGCCGGCGTACCCGCTCACCTTCGCCGGCCTCGAGGCCGCGGCGCAGGAGAAGATGGAGCACCGGCTGTGGGACTACGTCTCCGGCGGTGCGGGCGACGAGCACACGCAGCGCGGCAACGTCGCTGCCTTCGAGCGCTGGGGCATCCTGCCGCGGATGCTCTCCGGTGCCGCCGAGCGCGACCTGTCGGTCGACCTCTTCGGCCACCGGCTGCCGGCGCCGGTCTTCATGGCGCCGATCGGCGTGCTCGGCGTGATGACCGACGACGAGCACGGCGACGTGGCCACGGCTGCGGCAGCCGCGTCGTCCGGCGTGCCGATGGTGGCCTCGACCCTCATGCAGGACCCGATGGAGGACGTCGCCGCGGCGCTGGGCGACACCCCGGGCTTCTTCCAGCTCTACACGCCCAACGACCGCGAGCTCGCCGAGAGCTTCGTGCACCGCGCCGAGGCAGCCGGCTTCCGCGGCATCGTGGTCACGCTCGACACCTGGTCGCTCGGCTACCGGCCCCGCGACCTCCAGCACGCGACCTTCCCACAGCTGCGCGGCGCCTGCCTGGCCAACTACTTCACCGACCCCGTCTTCCGGTCCAAGCTCGAGAAGTCGCCCGAGGATGACTTGGGCGCGGCGGCGATCCAGTGGGCCTTCACGTTCGGCAACCCGGCCCTCACCTGGGACGACCTCGCCTGGCTGCGTGAGCTCACCGACCTGCCTCTGCTGCTCAAGGGGATCTGCCACCCCGACGACGTACGCCGGGCAAAGGACGCCGGCGTCGACGGCATCTACTGCTCCAACCACGGAGGTCGTCAGGCCGCCAGCGCACCGGCGCTCGACCTGCTGCCCGGGGTCGTCGACGCCGCCGAGGGGATGCCGGTGCTCTTCGACTCCGGCGTGCGCTCCGGCGTCGACGTCGTCAAGGCGCTCGCTCTCGGTGCGACGGCGGTCGGCATCGGCCGGCCGTACGGCTACGGCGCGGTCCTCGGCGGGACGGCCGGCGTCGAGTTCGTGCTCTCGTGCCTGCTCGCCGAGGCGGACCTGACCATGGGACTGAACGGCTACGCGTCGATCGCCGAGCTCACGCGCGACGTGCTGGTGCGCGTCTAGGTGCCGGCGGTCCCAACGCGGGGGGACGCGACAGGTGGGGACCGCCGGCACCTGCACATGTCGTGACCGGTCCGGAGCGTTACATCCCGGGTCGATCGGTCACCGGAAGGTGACCCGCCCGCACCCGGAGCACCCGAACTCCTCGGTCGCCACGCCGTCCTCGTGCCACACGGCCTGCAGCCGCCACGCGTGCTCGTGCAGGGGCGGCTCGGGACGCTCGGTGGCGCTCGGGACGGGCATCGTGACCGTCATGGGTGGACCTGTGCCCTCTCCTCAGAGGTCCGTGCGGGACTCACGGACGGTCTGGCTGCCGTCCGCCCGGGTCGTGGTCGCCCGCGTGTGCGACCCCTGACCACGACGGTTGAGGGTGACCGCGGTGAGGACCAGCGCGAGCACGCCCACAGCCGCGAGGATCCAGCCGACCATGGTCAGGTCCACGCCGGAGAGGGAGTCCTGGACGGCGAGCGCCAGGATCAGGCCGAGGGCAAGCAGGAAGACGCCGACGCCGTAACCCATGATGTTCTCCTTGTTCATCGCCCCCCGCGACACCGGGACAGTGACCGATCGCGGTCCGCGACAAACCTCCAGCGTGCTGGAGCGGCGATCAGCCGACGGGCGGCATCCCGTGGGTGTGGAACGTGGAGATCGTCTGCAGGCCCCAGGCCTGCCCCTTCTTGCGCTCCTCCTCGGTCCAGGTGACCATCGGCCAGTCGGGGGCGAGGACGAGGCGGGTGAGCGGGTTGCACAGCTCGATCCGGTTGCCGCCGGGCTCCCAGACGTAGAGGAAGAACGTCTGCTGGATCGCGTGCTTGTGCGGGCCGGTCTCGATGTGGACGCCCCGGTCGATGCACAGGTCGGCGGCGCGCAGGATGTCGTTGCGCTCGTCGGTCGCGAACGCGATGTGGTGCAGCCGCCCCTCGGTCCCGGTCCAGTCCTCGGTGTAGACGACGTCGTAGGACTTGTTGTTGAAGGTCATCCACCGCGCCGCGACCTTGCCGGAGTCGAGCTTGATCTGCTCGGTGGGCCGGCCGCCCAGCGTGTGCTCGATGAACTCGGCATTGGCGAGGACGTCGGCGGCCAGGTAGTTCACGTGGTCGAGGCGGCGTACGCCGACGCCGCGGTTGGGCCTGGCCTGCGGCTGGTTCTTCAGCGAGGGGCGCAGGTCGTCGGGCGCGACGTAGTACTCGGTGTCGTAGTAGAGGTCGAAGAGGTGACCGTCGGGGTCGGTGGTGCGGAAGGTGCGGCCGGCCCCGGCCTCGCCGTCGACCCACTCCCCCGCGCGGCCCGCCTCGATGCACGCGGCCGCCCGCCGCTCGAGGGCCTCGGGGCTCGAGGCTCGCAGTGCCATCCGGCGCAGGCCGTTGGTCTCGTGGGCGGTGACGACCAGGCTGGTCAGCTCGTAGTCGTCGAAGGTCCGCAGGTGCACCGAGCCACCGACGCGCTTCGTCTCGGTCAGGCCGAGGATCTCGGTGAAGAACCAGACGGTCCCGTCCAGGTCGGGCGTCAGCAGCTCCGCATGTCCGAGGTGGGCGATGTCGCCGCGTGCGGGGTTCACAGGATCTCCTCCAGGTCGGTCGGCCGGATCCGCTCGGGCCCGGGGTGGACGAACCCGTCCATGAGCAGGCGCGCGGTGCGGACCACCGAGGTGGCCGCGCCGTCGACGTTGACGTCGAGGAAGCCGGTCGGGTGCTCGATGCGCAGCGGGTCGCCGTCGGCGGGCAGGTCGGCGAGCCCGTGCGCGACGGAGCCCCCGGCCCGGAGGGCGGCGGCCACCGAGGCTGCGGCCAGCACGCCGATCGCCTGGTGCACGCGCTCCGGGATGAAGCTGCGGGTGAGCACGGCTCCACCGGCCGCTGGTGGCGCGACCAGCACGATCTTGGGCACGGTCATCGAGTCCAGGTCGCTGCCGAGACCCATCGCCTCGGCGGCCGCGGCGCGGATCCGGCGTACGGCGTGGAGCAGGGCGTCGTCGGCCTCGAGGTCCGCCGGGGACTCGGCGCCGGTCACGCCGAGGTCCTCGGCGCGGACGACCACGCACGGCATCCCGTTGTCGACGCAGGTGACGTCGTGATCGGCGAGGTGGTCCTGCTCGTGGCCGGTCGGGAAGAGCGGCTTGCCGGTCGGGACCGCGACGACCTCGACGGCCGCCGCGGTGCCGGGCACCCCCGTGACCTCCGTGTCGCCGGCGTAGGTGACCACGCCTCCCGGCGTCCGGACCCGCAGGGTCGCGAGGGCGCCGGTGTTGGCGAGCCGCACCCGCACCTCGGTGCTGCCGTCGGCGGCGGGCACGAGACCGCGCTCGATCGCGAACGGCCCGACGGCGGCGAGCATGTTCCCGCAGGTCTGCGAGGCGGAGACGCTGGGTCGGTCGACGGCGACCTGGAGGAAGAGGTAGTCGACGTCGACGTCCGGGTCGTCGGACGGGGACACGACCGCCACCTTGCTGGTGAGCGGGTGGGCGCCGCCCAGGCCGTCGATCTGGCGGGCGTCGGGACTGCCCATGATGCGCAGCAGCAGCGCGTCACGCCGGGCCGGGTCGGACGGCAGGTCGTCCGCCACGAAGACCGCGCCCTTGGACGTGCCGCCGCGCATCAGCGCACACCGGACGCCCGTCACCGACCCTCCCGCCACGGCTCGTAGGTGACGCCGAGCCGCTCGAGCAGCGGCCGCAGCCCGTAGCGGTCCAGGCCCAGCTCGCCCTCCTCGAAGGCCGCGCGGGTCGCGTCCTCCTTGGCCGCGCGGGCCGCTGCGGCGTCGACCGCCTCGCCGGTGCGGAGCCGGGGCACGCAGACGACGCCGTCATCGTCCGCGACGACCACGTCTCCGGGCTCGACCACCTGACCGCCGATGACGACAGGCAGGTTGACGCTGCCGGCGCTGGCCTTGACGGTGCCCTGCGGCGAGACGTGGCGCGACCAGGCCCCGAAGCCCATCTCCCGCAACGTCTCGGTGTCGCGCACTCCCGCGTCGATGACGACGCCGGGGACGCCACGGTGCCGCAGTGCGGTGGCGAAGAGGTCACCGAACATGCCGTGGCCGCTGGGCGTAACCGTCGCGACCACCAGGACGTCGCCCGGCCCGCACTGCTCGATGGCGGCGTGGATCATCAGGTTGTCGCCGGGCCAGCACAGCGCGGTGACCGCGCGCCCGGCGATGGTCAGGCCCTGCTGGACCGGACGCAGGTCGGGACCGAGGCTGCCGGTGCGTCCCAGCGCCTCGTGGATCGTCGCGACGCCGTACGACCGGAGCCGCTCGACGTGGTCGGCGTCGGGGTGGGGGACGTCCGTGACGATCACGGTCCTCACGCCGGCGCCTCACCGTCGGGCCGGTGGCCGCGCTTGGCCTGCTGGATCAGCTCGTAGACGTGGTGCCGCAGCTCCGCGAACCTCGGCGTCGACCGGGTCTCGAGCTGGTCGCGCTCGTCGGGGAGGTCGATCGCGACGTCCTCGAGGATCACGGTCGGCCGGTTCGAGAGCACCAGCACCCGCTGGCCGAGGTAGACCGCCTCGTCGATGTCGTGGGTGACGAAGAGGACGGTCACGCCGAGCCGCTTCCAGAGCGTGCGCACCAGGTCCTCCAGGTCGGCACGGGTCTGCGCGTCGACGGCGGCGAAGGGCTCGTCCATCAGCAGCACGGTCGGCTCGTAGGCGACCGCCCGCGCGATCGCGACCCGCTGCTGCATGCCGCCCGAGAGCTGCCAGGGGTGGGCGTCCTCGCTGTCGGTGAGCCCGACCGCAGCGAGCGCCTCGTCGACGAGGCGCCGGCGCTCGGCCCTCCTGAGCCCCTTCTCCTTCAGCGGCAGCTCGACGTTCTGGCGCACGGTCATCCAGGGGAAGAGGCTGCGCCCGTACTCCTGGAACACCACGGCCATGCCGGCCGGCGGGCTCGTGACCCGCTCGCCGTCGAGGACCACCTCGCCGTCGGTGATGCCGAGCAGGCCGGCGATGCAGCGCAGCAGCGTGGTCTTGCCTGCGCCCGACGGGCCGACGATGCAGACCAGGGAGCCGCGCTCGATGGAGAACGTGAGGTCGCGGACGGCCTCGACGCTGCGCCCCTGGCCGTCGTACACCTTCTTCAGGCCGCGTACGTCGAGGGCGAGGTCGGTCGCAGGGTCGGTCGCGGGGTCGGTCACGTCGGTGGCTCCTGGGATCTGGGTGCTGGTCATGTCACGCTCCCCGGTCGGCCTGGCGCAGGCCGCGGTACCAGGCGAGGGAGTAGTGCTCGACGATCCGGAAGACCACCGAGAGCGCGAAGCCGATGAGACCGAGCAGGATGATGCCGGTCCACATCTGCGGGATCGCGAACGAACGCTGGAACTGCACAATCGAGGCGCCGAGCCCGCGGTTGGCGCCGAACAGCTCGCTGATCACCATCACGATGACGCCGATCGAGAGCGCCTGCCGGGCGCCGACGGCGACCTGCGGGCTCGAGCCGCGCAGGACCAGCTGGGCGAAGCGGGTCCGGCGGCGGAGCCGGTAGCTGCGGGCGGTGTCGACGAGGACCTCGTCGAGCCCTCGGACGCCCTCGACGGCATTGAGCAGGATCGGCCAGAGGCAGCCGAGCGCGATCGTGATGATCTTGCCGGTCCAGCCCGTGTAGCCGGCGAAGACGGCGATCACCGGCACCAGGATCGGCGGCGGGATCGCCCGGAAGAACTCCAGCGTCGGCTCCAGGAACGCGCGCAGGGTGCGCGAGAGGCCGATCGCGCTCCCCAGGGCGACTCCCACGACGAGCGCGATCGTGTAGCCGATCGCCAGGCGCGCGAGGCTGGGTAGCACGTCGTGCTGGATGCGATCCCAGTCCCAGGTCTCGGGGAACGTCTTCACGATCTCCGAGAGCGGCGGCCAGAAGAAGCTGGTGCTGTCCGCGGACGCGACCCACCAGATCGTGACGAGCACGATCGGGAGCGCGACCGCCTTCAGCAGCTGGAGGAGCAGGTGCCGGATCCTCATGCGCTCTCCCTCCGCACCGACGGGTGCCAGCGCAGCACGCGTCGCTCGACGGTGCGCGCGGAGGCGTTGACGGCGACGCCGATCAGGCCGACGACCACCACGAGGGCGTACATCGTGTCGGTCGCGCCGGAGGACCGGGCCACGCCGACGCGCTGCCCCAGACCGGGTACTCCGATCACGAGCTCGGCGGTGATCTCGAGGATGAGGGCGACGGCCGCGGCGAGCCGGAAGCCGGTCACGACGTACGGCAGCGCGGTCGGCCACACGACCTGCCGGAAGCGCGCCCACCGGGAGAACCGGTAGGACCGTGCGGTGTCCCGGATGACGGGGTCGACGTCGGCGACGCCGTACAGCACCTGGACGAGCACCTGCCAGAACGCGGCGTAGACGACCAGCACCAGGGCCGACTTCGGCTGGCTCCCGTAGAGGAGCACGACGAGGGGGATCAGGGCGACCGACGGGATCGGCCGCAGGAACTCGATGGTGGAGGCGGTCAGCTCCCGCGCCAGGCGCGAGCTCCCGATCAGCATGCCGACGACGATGCCGGCGACCATCGAGATCGCGAGCCCGATCGCCCAGCCGCGCAGGGTCTGCCCGAGCGCGGTCCAGAAGGTGCTGGTCCCGAGCTGGTCGGCGAGCGCGGACGCGACCTCGGTGAAGGGCGGCAGGTATTCAGGGTTGACGACCCCGGCGGTCGGCAGGATCTCCCACAGCGCGACGACGGTGAGGAGGCCGAGCGCCCCGGGCACGGCGTCACGACCCCGACCGGTGCCGCGACGGGCGCCGGTCGAGGTCGGATGGACGGCA
The DNA here is from genome assembly GCF_001425175.1 of Nocardioides sp. Root1257. Taxonomy (GTDB): domain Bacteria; phylum Actinomycetota; class Actinomycetes; order Propionibacteriales; family Nocardioidaceae; genus Nocardioides. The sequence continues at coordinate 76,876 of NZ_LMDV01000010.1, forward strand.
ACGGTCACGGCAGCAGCGCGCTCGAGTCAGGCTTGGAGTCGACGAGCTTGTCCTCGACCATCAGGTCGGCGAGCTTGTCGATCGAGTCCGTGCCGATCTCGGTCGGCCAGGCCGGCAGCACGACCTTCTCCTGGACGCCCGCGTCGATGTCGGTGTACTCGCTGAGGATGGCCCGCGCCTCGTCCGGGTGGTCGGTGGCGTACTCGAGCGACTTCGTCATCGCGGCGGTGAAGCCGTCGACCACGTCCGGGTTCTCGTCCATGTACTTGGCCGAGGTGAAGTACAGGCCGACCATCAGGCTCGGGTCGGTCGCGACGTAGTTCGACGACACCTGGCGGTCGCCGTTGCCGGCCGCGATCGTCAGGAACGGCTCGACCAGCTGGCCGGCGTCGACGTCGCCGCTCTCGACCGCGGGAGCGATGTCCGGGAAGCCGAGCTCGACGTACTCGATCGTGGAGGGGTCGCCGCCGTCGGCGCGGACCGCCTCGTTGATGGTCACGGTGTTGATGTTCTTGAGGGTGTTGACCGCGATCTTCTTGCCGGCCAGGTCCTTGGCGGACTTGATGTCGCTGTCGGCGGGCACGACGACGCCGCCGAAGTCGTTGCCGTCCTTGCCGGTCGAGGCCACCCCCGCCGAGACCGCCTTGATGTCCAGGCCCTGCGACTGCGCCAGCATCAGCGAGACGCTGTTGCTGAATCCGAACTGGTACTGGCCGCTCATCACGCCGGGCACGATCGCCGCGCCGCCCTCGGCGGTCTCGAGCTTCAGGTCCAGGCCCTCGTCCTCGAAGAAGCCCTGCTTGATCCCGAGGTAGATGGGGGCGACGTCGATGATCGGGATCACGCCGACGGTGATGCTCGTCGTGCCGTCCGCGCCCGTGTCCCCACCGCCGCTGTCGCTCCCGCCGCAGGCGGTGAGGCTGACCGACAGGGCGAGCAGGGCGGCGACGGCCATGCGGCGCCGGCGGGTGCCGCGCAGGTTCGTCAGGTGCATGGAGTCTCCTCGATGGTGAAGTTCCGCGCGAGGCGCAGACCGGGCCTCCGACGGCCACGTGTGACGGAGACTACAACCGATTGTTCACAATGTGAAGAACAATCTTGCTCTCAAAAGAGCAGACACTGTTCGGCGACCGACGCAGGCGTCGATCGCCGTCGACCGCAGGGATGTCGGCGACTCAGGTGGCGTCGCGGAGCGCCTCGATGACGCTGGCGACGTGGCGGCGAGCCGCCCGCTCGGCGCCCTCGGGGCTGCGCGAGCAGATCTCGTCGATGATCGCGAGGTGCTCGGGCAGGGACACCTGAGGACGCCCCGGGCGCAGCGCCAGGCGGAACTGGTGACGCACGTTGCGGGCCAGCAACCGGGACAGCACCTCGGTCGCGACCGGCTGGCCCGCGAGCTCGCGCACCCGGTCGTGGAGCATGGTGTTGAGCTGCGAGTACACGACGATCTCGCCGGCGCGGACGGCCTCCTGCATCCGGCGTCCGATGTCTCGCAGCTCAGTGATGTCGGCGTCCGTGACGTTCTCGGCAGCCTTCGCGGCACACAGTCCCTCGACCACCATCCGCACCTCGGTGATCGCGACCGCCTCCTCGACGCTGACCGCGCGCACGCGGGCGCCACGGTTGGCGACCCGCTCCACGAGACCCTCGTGGTCGAGCTGGAGGAGAGCGGCGCGCACGGCCCCACGGCTGGCGCCGAACGCGTCGCTCAGCTCGGCCTCGACAAGGCGCTGGCCGGGCACGAAGTCACCGGCGAGGATCGTCGCGCGGATCCGGTCGGCGACCGCGTCGGCACGGCCGGCCGGCTCGACGGGCTCCGCTGCTGACGTGGCGCTCATGACCCTCGACTCTAGTGACCGACGTCGGCAGCGCGTTCCACTTCCCGACGGTTCCTGTGTACAGTCGCACCCTATCTGAGAACAAAATGGTTAACAATCAAGGTGCGGAGGACGCGTGATCATCGACTGTCACGGCCACTACACGACCGCCCCGGCCGCGCACACCGGGTGGCGGGAGGCGCAGCTCGCGGCGTACGCCGCAGGGGACCCGGCACCGGCGTACCCCCGCCTCTCCGATGACGAGATCCGCGAGTCGATCGAGGCCAACCAGCTGCGGCTCCAACGCGAGCGGGGCACCGACCTGACGCTCTTCTCCCCCCGCGCTTCCGCGATGGGCCACCACGAGGGCGACCTGGCGGTCAGCACGCGGTGGGCCCAGGTCAGCAACGACCTGATCGCCCGGGTGGTCGAGCTGTTCCCCGACAACTTCGCCGGCGTCGCCCAGCTGCCCCAGACCGCCGGCGACCCTCTGGACGCCGCCGTGGCCGAGCTGCGCCGCGTCGTCGACCTCGGCTTCGTCGGGCTCAACCTCAACCCGGACCCGAGCGGCGGCCACTGGACCGCTCCCCCGCTGACGGACCCCTACTGGTTCCCGATCTACGAGGCGATGTGCGAGCTCGACGTGCCCGCAATGGTGCACGTGTCGGCGAGCTGCAATCCGGCCTTCCACGCGACCGGCGCGCACTACCTCAACGCCGACACCACGGCGTTCATGCAGCTGCTCCAGGGCGACCTCTTCACGCAGTTCCCGGAGCTGCGCCTGGTCATCCCGCACGGCGGCGGCGCTGTGCCGTACCACTGGGGCCGCTACCGGGGGCTCGCCGACATGCTCGGCAGGCCCCCGCTGCAGGACCACCTGATGGGCAACGTCTTCTTCGACACCTGTGTCTACCACCAGCCCGGCATCGACCTGCTGACCTCGGTGATCGACGCCCGCAACGTCCTTTTCGGCTCCGAGATGGTCGGCGCCGTCCGCGGCATCGACCCGACGACCGGCCACTACTTCGACGACACCCTCCGGTACGTCGAGCGCAGCCCGCTCACGGAGAGCCAGCGTCTCGCGGTGTGCGAGGGCAACGCTCGCGCCGTGTATCCGCTCCTGGACCGACGCCTGCCGCCGACCAGCGCCAGCTGAACGCACCGGAAACCACGCTGGCCCCCGCCTGAGGCGAGGGCCAGCGTTCCCTGTGGCAGGTGAAGGATTCGAACCTTCGAAGGCAAAGCCGACGGATTTACAGTCCGCTCCCATTGGCCGCTCGGGCAACCTGCCTGGGGGTGTTCTCGAGAGCCGTTTGGCTCGACGACAACAAGGCGAAACAATAGCGCAGCCCCCGCGGCACACGAAAACTCAGGCGCCCTCGTTGGCGCAGCAGACCGGAGGAGTGAAGATGGCCGACTCGTCGTTCGACATCGTCAGCAAGATCGACCGCCAGGAGGTCGACAACGCGCTCGGCCAGACGGCCCGGGAGATCGCGACCCGGTTCGACTTCAAGGGCACCGGCGCCACCATCGAGTGGCAGGGCGACGAGGCGATCGAGATCTCCGCGTCGGCCGACGACCGGGCCAACGCGGTCCTCGACGTCTTCAAGGACAAGCTGATCAAGCGGCAGCAGAGCCTGAAGATCCTGGACGCCTCCGAGCCGCGCCAGTCCGGCCAGCAGTCCAAGATCGGGATCGCACTCAAGGAGGGCATCTCCTCGGAGGACGCGAAGAAGATCTCGAAGCTGATCCGCGACGAGGGCCCCAAGGGCGTGAAGGCGCAGATCCAGGGCGACGAGCTGCGCATCTCCTCCAAGAAGCGCGACGACCTCCAGGCCGTGCAGGCCCTGGTCAAGCAGCAGGACTACGACTTCGCGGTGCAGTTCACCAACTACCGGTGAGCCGCCTCGCCACCCTGCTCCTGGCGGTCGCGCTCGCGACCGCCGGGTGCTCGAGCGGTGGCGCCGAGCCCCACAGCGCCGCCGGACCCACGGTGAGCGCGCCCCGGCAGGACCCCGAGCCGTTCCGACCCGCGACGGCGGCGGTGCCAGGAGGGTTCACGTTCACCCAGTGCTCCGACCTGCGCCGCCCGGACCGGAGCTCCGGCCTCGCCGTCCGGGTCAGCGTGCCGCCGGGGTACGCCGCGACGTCGCGCGGCGGGGCCGGATGCGACTTCACCGGGCCCGGCTTCGGCCGCGACCTGTCGCTCTCGGTCGGGCCTCTGGAGACCCTCGAGGCGGTGAAGAAGCGGGAGGTCGACCCCTTCGAGGACGAGGGCGGGGACGACTCGGTCAGCGACATCGCCTACGCGGCCGACGTGCCGGTCTTCGGCCGGCACCGCGGCGAGCGGCTGACCTACTACTGCTACTGCGACGGGCAGGACCTCGACGTCTGGACGGTGCAGGCCCGCGGCGTACGCCTGAGCTGGACCACGCCGCACCGCAAGGGCCCCGATGCGGCGACCTCCCGCGCGGTACGCCGCAGCGTGGGGCTGGTGCACAGCGACCGGAGCACGTGCCGCGCGCGCGGCCTCACCGTGACCTTCCGGCCGCCAATCCCGCAGACCGAGTCCATCGACAGCTACGGCAACAGCTGCCATCTCTACCTGCGCCCCGGCCGGGCGTCGCTGCTGCGGTACGCCGAGATCGAGCCGCGTCCGAGCCTCACGCTCGCCGAGCGCGCCGACCGGCTGCGCTCCCGCAGGAGCGTCACCGACGTCCGCTACGAGCCCGGCTCGGACCGGCTGACCTGGCTCACGGTGCGCAGGAAGCCCGGAGAGTTCCAGGCGCCCACGGGCACCTGGCGGGCGGTCACCGTCGACGCCGGGGACGCGTGGGTCACCTGGAGCGCACGGCCGAGCCAGTGGCGGACCGAGGCCGACGACGCGCGTCGCCTCGTGGCCTCGGTCCGCCCCTGATCAGCGAGCGACGCTCAGCGACGGCATCGTCAGGGCGCCCGAGGCCGCGGTGACCCAGACCCGGACACCGGTCTCGAGGCCGAGCTGACGGGCATGCGTGCGGGTGAGCACGACGGTGACCTCGTCGCCGTCGTCGGTGAGCACCGTGGCGCGCACCTCGAAGCCGACCCGGAGCAGCCGGGAGATGGTGCCCTCTGCGGCACCGGGCAGCTGCGGGGTCAACGAGATGTGCACGTCGTGCGGGCGCAGCATCACGCCGTTGAGCGTGGTGATCTCGCCCAGGAAGCCCATCACGAAGTCGTTCGCCGGCTCGTCGTACAGCTGGTCGGGGGTGCCGACCTGCTCGACCCGGCCCTCGTTGATGACGACGATCTCGTCGGCGACCTCCATGGCCTCCTCCTGGTCGTGCGTCACGAAAACCGTCGTCACGTGCACCTCGTCGTGCAGGCGACGCAGCCAGTCGCGCAGCTCCTTGCGGACCTTCGCGTCGAGCGCGCCGAACGGCTCGTCGAGCAGCAGCACCGTCGGCTCGACGGCGAGCGCGCGCGCCAGTGCCATCCGCTGACGCTGACCGCCCGAGAGCTGCGACGGCAGCCGGTGGGCGAACTGCGACAGGTGCACCAGGCGGAGCAGCTCGTCGACCTTCTCCGCCACCTCAGCCTTGGGACGCTTGCGGATCTCCAGGCCGAAGGCGACGTTCTTCGCCACCGTCATGTGCTTGAAGACCGCGTAGTGCTGGAAGACGAAGCCGACGTTGCGCTTCTGGGGCGGCAGCTCGGTGGCGTTGGTGCCCTCGATGCTGATCGTCCCGGTGTCCGCCGAGTCGAGGCCCGCGATGATCCGCAGGAGGGTCGACTTGCCACCACCCGACGGCCCCAGCAGGGCGGTCAGCTGGCCGGTGGGCAGCGACACGTTGACGTCGTCGAGCGCGACGAAGTCCCCGAACTTCTTGTTGACGCCCTTGATCTCGATGCTCACGATTCTTGCTCCTTAGGACGCAGCAGGGCGACGACGACCAGGCACAGCACCGCCATGAAGACGAGCATGAATGCCACGGAGTACGCCGTTTCCTGCTGGAAGTTCTGGTACTTCTGCTGGACGAGGACGGTGGCCACCTGGGTCTCGCCGCCGACGTTGCCGGCGACGACCTTGACGGCCCCGAACTCACCGAGGGCGCGGGCGAGGCTCAGCACCACGCCGTACACGACCGCCCACTTGATGCCAGGCAGGGTGATCCGCATGAAGGTCTGCCGCGCGTTGGCCCCGAGGCTGCGGGCGGCCTGCTCCTGGTCGTCGCCGAGCTCCTCGAGCACCGGGACGACCTCGCGGATGACCAGCGGCAGGATCACGAAGCAGGTCGCCATGATCATGCCGGGCTTGGCGAAGATGACCTGGATCCCGTGGTCCTCCAGCCACGGCCCGAACCACCCGAACCGGCCGTTGTAGACCAGCACCAGGGCGAGGCCGACGACGACCGGCGACACCGACAGCGGCAGGTCGATCAGCACCGACAGCGCGCGCTTGCCGATGAAGGTCTTGCGCACCAGCAGCAGCGACATCCCGACACCGAAGACGGTGTTGATGATGACCGCGATCACCGCGATCTGGGCCGTCAGCTTGAGCGCGTGCACGACGTCGGGGTCGGCGAGCGCGTCCTGGATGCCCGTGAGGCCGTCGGCGAAGGTGTGCTTGACGACGTACGCCGTGGGCCACGCGACCAGCATCAGCAGGTAGCCGATGACCAGGAACCGCAGCACCCACTTCACGACCGACGACTGGTTCGCGACCGCCGTGCTCCCCCGGCTAGCCACGTCGGGCCACCCGTCGCTGGATCACGTCGAGCGCCACGATCGCGAGGAGCGCGACCAGCAGCATGATCGTCGCCACCGCAGCAGCGGCCTCGGTGTTGCCGCCCTCGAGGAACGAGAAGAGCCGCACCGAGACGACCTCGGTCTTGCGGGGCAGGTTGCCGCTGATGAGCACCAGCGCGCCGTACTCGCTGATCCCTCGAGCGAAGGACAGCGCGGCACCGGCGAAGATCGCGGGCACCAGCGACGGCAGGACGACCCGGCGGAACGTCGTGAACCGGGTCGCACCGAGTGACGCCGCGGCGTCCTCCACGTCGGTGTCGAGCTCCTCGAGCACCGGCTGCACCGTGCGCACCACGAACGGCAGCGTCACGAAGGCGATCGCGAGGAGCACCGCCCAGCGGGTGCTGTTGACCTCCACGCCGATCGGGCTCTCGGGGCCGTACAGCGACAGCAGCACCAGGCCGGCGACGATCGTCGGCATCGCGAACGGGATGTCGATGATCAGGTCCAGCAGCCCCTTGCCGGGGAACCGGTCCCGGACCAGGACCCACGCGATGATCGTGCCCATCACCATGTTGATCGCGGTGATGATGAGCGACGACACCACGGTGAGGCCGAGCGCGGCCCGGGTGTTGTCGTTGGTGAGGACGTCCGTGAACGTCGACAGGCCGCCGCCGGCGGCCTTGACGATGATCGCGGAGAGCGGGATCAGGACCAGCAGGCTGAACCAGATCATGGAGACGCCGAGCCCGAAGGCCGACCCTCGGGTCAGAGAACCGGACGAGGCCGACCGGCGCTTTCGCGCCGGCCGGCCGCCCACTGCTACGGCTGAGGCCATTACTGGCCCGATTCCGCCTGGATCTTGGTGAGGATGCCGTCGTTCTCGTCGAAGAACTTCGTGTTGGCCTCGGCCCAGCCACCGAAGTCCTGGTCGATGGTCAGCAGCTTCGCCGGGTCCGGGTACGGGTCGCTCGAGTCGTTGGCTCCGTCGACCTCGACGTCACCCACGTCGACCAGCGGGCGGTAGCCGGTCTCGGCGTACAGCTTCTGGCCGTCGGCGCTCTTCTGGAAGTCGAGGAACGCCTTCGCCGAGTCCGAGGCGTCCTTCGTCAGGGCGCACGGGTTCTCGATGAGCAGGGTCGAGTCGGGGATGACGTAGTCGAAGTCGGTGCCGCTCTGGCGGGCCAGGATGGCCTCGTTCTCGTAGGAGAGGAGGACGTCGCCGGTGCCGCTGGTGAAGGCGGTGGTCGCGTCGCGACCCGAGTCGGGCAGCGCGACGACGTTGTCGAAGAAGCTCTTCATGTACGTCTCGGCGTCGGCCTCGCTGCCACCGTCGCCGATGACGGAGCCGTACGCCGCGAGGAGGTTCCACTTGGCGGAGCCGGAGGACGCGGGGTTCGGGGTGACGATGCCGACGCCGGGCTTGGCCAGGTCGTCCCAGCTGTCGATGCCCTTGGGGTTGCCGGACTTGACGACCATGACCACGACGGACGTCGTGCAGATGCCCTTGGTGTCGTTGTCCTTCCAGTCCTTCGCGACGATGCCCTCGTCGACCAGGCGGGTCACGTCGGGCTCCAGCGACAGGTGCACCTCGTCGGCCTTCTGGCCGGCGACGACGGCACGGCTCTGGTCGCCCGAGGCGCCGTACGAGCCCTTGATGTCGACACCCTTGCCGGCATCGGTGTCCTTGAAGGCGTCGATGACGCCCTCGTTGGCCTGCTGGAGAACGGAGTAACCAACGACGTTGACGGTGTCGCCACTGTCGCTGGACGAGTCACTGGAGCACCCCGTCAAGGCCAGCACCCCGGCGGCCGACAGGGCCACCGCAACCTTGATCGTCTTGTTCATCGCCTTCTCTTTCCTGACCCCGCACCCGGGACCATTTCTAGTCAATGACGAGCAGAGTAGTGGACTTAGTCGAAGTAACTGGCATTGGGGCCATTGCGGCGGGAAAATATATGATGTGGGACGGATCACGGATCCATCAGGGGAGACGCGTCCGGCGGCCGAGGGCGGCGGACTATCGTGGGAGGCCGTGCTTGCGGGGATCCACGCGAGAAACTGAAACGTGTTCCAGTTTCTGCGTACCGTGAGTACGATCGAGATGGCGTCCGCCGCCACGGGCTGGGGTGCGGGCGCTACGGCACGAGCAGGCAAGAGCACAGCAGCAACAGAGGGAAGTGGGCGCACAGTGTCCAAGCAGGTCAAGCAGCTCGACCGGGTGATCATCCGGTTCGCGGGCGACTCCGGTGACGGCATGCAGCTGACCGGTGACCGGTTCACGTCGGAGTCGGCCGTCTTCGGCAACGACCTGATGACGCTGCCGAACTTCCCGGCCGAGATCCGGGCGCCCCAGGGCACGCTGCCGGGCGTCTCGTCCTTCCAGGTGCACTTCGCCGACCACGACATCCTCACCGCCGGCGACGCCCCGGACGTGCTGGTCGCGATGAACCCGGCCGCGCTCAAGGCCAACCTCGGCGACCTCCCCCGCGGCGCGGCGATCATCGTCGACACCCACGACTTCACCAAGCGCAACCTCGACAAGGCCGGCTACGACGTCAACCCGCTCGACCTGCTGGGCGACGCGAACGACCCGCTCGGCGAGTTCCAGGTCCAGCCGCTGGACCTGACCGGGATGACGGTCGAGGCGGTCAAGGAGTTCGGCCTGTCCCGCAAGGACGCCGCCCGCGCGAAGAACATGTTCGCGCTCGGGCTGCTGTCGTGGATGTACGGGCGCCCGATCGACTCGACGATCAGCTTCCTGGAGAAGCGGTTCGCGAAGGTCGCAGACATCCGCGACGCCAACATCACGGCGTTCAAGGCCGGCTGGAACTTCGGCGAGACGACCGAGGCGTTCGTCGTGCAGTACGAGATCAAGCCGGCCCCGATGAGCGCGGGCACCTACCGCAACATCAGCGGCAACCTGGCGCTCTCGTACGGCCTGATCGCCGGCGGCGTGCAGTCGGGGCTGCCGGTGTTCCTGGGCTCCTACCCGATCACGCCGGCCTCGGACATCCTCCACGAGCTCTCGAAGCACAAGGCGTTCGGCGTCACCACGCTGCAGGCCGAGGACGAGATCGCCGGCATCGGCGCGGCCATCGGAGCCGCGTTCGCCGGCTCGCTCGGTGTCACCACCACCTCAGGTCCCGGCCTCGCGCTGAAGTCCGAGGCGATCGGCCTGGCCGTGATGACCGAGCTCCCGCTGGTCGTCGTCGACGTCCAGCGCGGCGGGCCGTCCACCGGTCTGCCGACCAAGACGGAGCAGGCCGACCTGCTGCAGGCGATGTTCGGGCGCAACGGCGAGGCCCCGGTGCCGATCGTGGCACCGCAGTCCCCCGGCGACTGCTTCAACGCCGCGCTCGAGGCGGCGCGGATCGCGATCACCTACCGGACCCCGGTGCTGCTGCTCTCCGACGGCTACCTCGCCAACGGCTCCGAGCCGTGGCGGATCCCGGAGATCGCCGACCTCCCCACCATCGACCCGGCGTTCGCGACCGAGCGCAACCAGACGGTCACGGCCAAGGACGGCACCGAGGTCGAGGAGTACTGGCCCTACCTGCGCGACGAGGACACGCTCGCCCGCCCGTGGGCCATCCCCGGCACCCCCGGCCTCGAGCACCGCATCGGTGGCATCGAGAAGGCCAAGGGCACCGGCAACATCTCCTACGACCCCGCCAACCACGACTACATGGTCCGGATCCGCCAGGCGAAGGTCGACCGGATCGCGGACTCGCTGCCGCCGCTCGAGGTCGACGACCCCTCAGGTGAGGCGAAGGTCCTGGTGATCGGCTGGGGCTCGACGTACGGCCCGATCGGCGCTGGCTGCCGCCGGGTCCGCAAGGCCGGCTACAACGTGGCGCAGGTGCACCTGCGTCACCTCAACCCGTTTCCGAAGGACCTCGGCGAGATCCTCAAGCGCTACGACAAGGTGCTCTGCCCCGAGATGAACCTCGGCCAGCTCAGCCTGCTGCTGCGCGGCAAGTACCTCGTCGACGCGATCGGCTACAACCAGGTCAACGGCATGCCCATCAAGGCAGCAGCGCTCGCCGACGCCATCGGCGGCCTGGTCGCCGAGGCCGAGGGCGTGACCGTCGACCTCACTCCGCAGGAGGCATCGCAGTGACCACCAGTACCGAGCTCCCGTTCCCCGGCCTCCGGTCGGGTGTCGAGCTGGTCCCGACCAACGACCAGCCCCAGACCGGCAAGGAGTACACCTCCGACCAGGAGGTGCGCTGGTGCCCGGGCTGCGGCGACTACGCCGTCCTCAAGGCCGTGCAGGGCTTCCTGCCCGAGCTCGGCCTGCGGCGCGAGAACATCGTCTTCGTCTCTGGCATCGGCTGCTCCTCGCGGTTCCCGTACTACCTCGACACCTACGGCATGCACTCGATCCACGGCCGCGCGCCGTCGATCGCGACCGGCATCGCGACGGCCCGCGAGGACCTGTCGGTCTGGGTCGTCACCGGTGACGGCGACGCGCTCTCGATCGGCGGCAACCACCTGATCCACGCGCTGCGCCGCAACGTGAACATGACGATCATGCTCTTCAACAACCGGATCTACGGCCTCACCAAGGGCCAGTACTCCCCCACCTCCGAGGCCGGCAAGATCACCAAGTCGACCCCGATGGGCTCGCTGGACCACCCGTTCAACCCGGTGTCGCTCGCGCTGGGCGCCGAGGGCTCTTTCGTGGCCCGCACCATCGACTCGGACCGCAAGCACCTCACCTCGGTGCTGTCGGCGGCGGCCGCGCACCGCGGCACGTCGTTCGTCGAGATCTACCAGAACTGCCCGATCTTCAACGACGGCGCGTTCGACGCGATCAAGAACAACGACACCAAGGCCGACGCGATCATCCCGCTCGTCCACGGCGAGCCGATCCTCTTCGGCAACGGCAGCAAGGGGCTGGTCCGCGACACCGAGACCGGCGGGGTCAAGGTCGCGCTGGTGGCCGACGTCGGTCAGGACGCGATCATGGTCCACGACGCCCACAACACGGACCCGACGACCGCCTTCGCGATCTCGCGGCTGACCGACTCCGGCTACCTCAACCAGTCGCCGATCGGCATCTTCCGCCAGGTCGAGCGGCCGACGTACGACGACGGCGCCCGCGGCCAGATCGCCTCGGCCCAGCAGGCCGCTCCCGGCGAGCCCCAGGACCGGCTCGCCGCCCTGATCGGCGGCGGCGACACCTGGACGGTCGTCTAGCGGAGACGCGCACCCCACCACGGACAAAGGGTCCCCGCCCGAGAGCGGGGACCCTTTCGTGTCTCACGGTGTATCAACGCACCGGCCGGATACCCATTGGTGGCGGCGGCTAACCATCCGCCTATCCTGAGCCGGTGCCCGATGCCCGCCGTGGTCTGCTGTTCGGCGTCGCGGCGTACGCGATGTGGGGACTCTTCCCGCTCTACTGGCCGCTGCTCGAGCCAGCCGGCGCGTTCGAGATCCTGGCCCACCGGGTCCTGTGGTCGTGCGTCTCGATGTTCGTGCTGCTGCTGGTGCTGCGCCGCGGCCCGCAGCTCCGGGCGATCTGGCGCGACCGGCGGGTGCGCGTGCTGCTCACCGTCGCCGCCGCCGTCATCAGCGTGAACTGGGCGACGTACATCTGGGGCGTGAACAACGGCCGCGTCGTCGAGACGTCGCTCGGCTACTTCATCAACCCGCTGGTCACGGTGCTGATGGGCGTGGTGATCCTGCACGAGCGGCTGCGGCCGCTCCAGTGGGTCGCGATGGGCATCGCAACCACGGCCGTCGTCGTGCTGAGCCTCGACTACGGCCGGCTGCCGTACGTCGCGCTCGTGCTGGCCTTCACGTTCGGCAGCTACGGGCTGTGCAAGAAGACCGCCAACGTCGGCGCCACCGACAGCCTGACCTACGAGACGGCCGTGATCGCGCCGTTCGCCCTGGCGTACGTCGCCTGGCTGGGCGTGACGGGCGGGTCCAACTTCGCGAGCCACGGCGTCGGCCACTCCCTGCTCTTCATGACGACCGGCATCGTCACCGCGGTCCCCCTGATCTGCTTCGGCGCCGCCGCCACCCGGGTCTCGATGGTGTCGCTCGGGCTGCTGCAGTACCTCGCGCCGATCATCCAGTTCGCGCTCGGGGTGCTGTGGTTCCACGAGGACATGCCCGCCGGGCGCTGGGCCGGCTTCGTGCTGGTCTGGATCGCGCTCGTCATCTTCACCGTCGAGGCGATCCGGCACCGCCGCCGGCAGCTGCGCCTGACGGTGGAGGCGGCCGCCCTCTGACGGGTTGAATCGAGAGTTGTGACCGTTGAATCGGTACTTCTCGACACATCGACTGTCCAGAAGTACCGACTGAACCGTCAGAACTCCCGACTCGACCGTCAGAAGTCTCGATTCAACCCGTCAGGCCGAGCGGGTCGCCACGATGTCGGCGAACGCCTCGAGGGCCGCGCGGACCGGGCCCTCGGGCACGACCGCCAGGTGCTGCTTGGCGTCGGCGGCCTGGGCGACGACGTACGCGCGCGCCTCGTCGAGGGCCGGGTGCTTGCGGAGCAGGTCGAGGGCCTCGGCGTGCAGGGCATCGTCGGTGAGCTCGCCGTCGAGCAGCTCGTGCAGGCGGGCGTCGGCGGGGTCGATGGAGGCGCGGGCCATGAGCACCGGGAGCGTGGGGACGCCCTCGCGCAGGTCGGTGCCGGGCACCTTGCCGGACTCGACCGAGTCGGAGGCGATGTCGAGGATGTCGTCGGAGAGCTGGAAGGCCGCGCCCACGATCTCGCCGTACGCCGTCAGTGCCTCCTCCACCTCGCGCGGGGCTCCGCCGAAGCGGGCGCCGTAGCGGGCGGAGGTGGCGATCAGTGACCCGGTCTTGCCGGCGACGACCTCGAGGTAGTGCGCGAGCGGGTCCTCGCCAGGCCCTGGGGTGACGGTCTCGAGGATCTGTCCCTCGACGAGCCGGGTGAACGTCTTTGCCTGGATCCGCACGGCGTCGGCGCCGAGCTCGGCGGTCAGCTCGGAAGACTTCGAGAAGAGGAAGTCACCGGTGAGGATCGCGACGTGGTTGCCCCAGCGGGTGTGGGCGGCGACGGCGCCGCGGCGCAGGTCGGCCTCGTCCATCACGTCGTCGTGGTAGAGCGAGGCGAGGTGGGTCAGCTCGACCACGCAGGCCGCGGTGATCACCTCGTCGGAGCCGGCCCGGTCGCCCAGCTCAGCGGCGAGCAGCACCAGCAGCGGCCGGAACCGCTTGCCGCCGGCCGCCATCAGGTGGCTGGCCGTCTCGGTCACGAACTCGGCGCGGCTGCGGACGTGGACCGCCAGCGCCTCCTCGACGAGAGCGAGGCGCTCGTGGAGTCGGGCGGCGAGCTCGTCGTCGCCGACGGGTAGTGCGAGAGCGGCAGATCCGGACGTCACCTGAGGAATTGTCCAGCATGATCGGCCAACGTGAGCACCGGGCCGGGTACGACGCCCAGGACGATCGTCGCGGCGAGCCCTACGGCGATGGTCGCGGAGGTCAGCACCGAGGGCCGCGCGACGCTGGCGAGCTCGCCCGCGTCGGGGGTCACGTCGACGAAGAACATCAGCACGATCACCCGCACGTAGAAGAAGACCGCGATGATGCTGCACACGATCGCCGCGACCACGACCGGCCACGCCCCGGCCGACAGCGCGACCGTGAAGACCGCCCACTTGCCCACGAACCCGGCAGTCAGCGGGATGCCTGCCATCGAGAGCAGGAAGAACGCGAACAGGCCGGCGACCAGGGGCGAACGGCGGCCCAGGCCCTGCCAGCGCGCGAACGTCGAGGCCTCGCCCGAGGAGTCGCGCACCAGCGTGACGACCGCGAAGGCGCCGAGCATCGCGAAGCCGTACGTCGTCAGGTAGAACAGCACCGCCTGCATCGACGTGACCTCGCCGTCGGAGAGCTCGGAGGCCTGCTGCACGCCGAGGACGCCGGTGAGGAGGAAGCCGGTGTGCGCGATCGAGGAGTAGGCGAGCATCCGCTTCATGTCCGTCTGGACGACCGCGAGCACCGCGCCCACGACCATCGTCAGGATCGCGATGATCCACAGCATCGGCTGCCAGGTCCAGCGCTCCGAGCCGAAGGCGACGTAGAACAGCCGCAGGATCGCGCCGAAGGCCGCGATCTTGGTGCCGGCGGCCATGAACGCCGTGACCGGCGTGGGCGCGCCCTGGTAGACGTCGGGGGTCCACGAGTGGAACGGCGCCGCGCCGACCTTGAACAGCAGGCCGACGGTCAGCATGCCCAGGCCGAGCAGCAGGAGCGTCTGGTTGGAGAGGTCGTTGCGGACCGACTCGTTGATCTCGGCGTACGACATCGAGCCGGCGAAGCCGTAGGTCAGCGCGACGCCGTACAGGAAGAAGCCGGATGAGAAGGCGCCCAGCAGGAAGTACTTGAGGGCCGCCTCCTGGCTGAGCAGCCGACGCCGGCGGGCGAGACCGCAGAGCAGGTAGAGCGGGAGCGAGAGGACCTCGAGCGCCACGAACAGCGTGAGCAGGTCGTTGGCGGTCGGGAAGAGCAGCATGCCGAAGACCGCGAACATCAGCAGCGGGTAGATCTCGGTGTGCTCGAGGCCGCTCTTCGAGGCCTGGCGCTCCGCCTCGGTGCCGGGCAGCGCGGCCGCCTGGCCGGCGAACGCCGACACCCCGCCCTCGAGGCGGCGCTCCGCGAAGAGCAGCACGCCGCCGAGGGCGACGACGAGGATCAGGCCCCAGAAGAAGACGGCCGGGCCGTCGACGGCCAGCGTGCCCTCGACGTCGATCGCGCCGCGGGCGGCACCGTCGTTGTGCACGGTCAGGTCGCGGGCGACCAGGATCGTGCCGACCAGGGCGGCCACCAGGCCGGCCGCGGCGAGCACGGTCTGCACCAGGAAGCGACGCTGTCGCGGGACGAACGCCTCGACGACGACACCGACGCACGCGACACCGAAGACGAGGATGAGCGGCCAGATGTCGGCGTACTCGATGGTGGGCTTGGTGAAGTCCATCAGTGAGCACCTTCCTCGTCGTGGTCAGCGGCGGGAACCGTCGGCGGGTCGTCGGTGACGCCGACGTGGTGGAGCAGCGAGTCGACGGTCGGGTTGACGGCGTCGAGCATCGGCATCGGGAAGAAGCCGAAGACGACCAGCGCCGCGACCAGGGGTACGACGGCGACCAGCTCGCGCCGGTCGAGGTCACGGATGCCCGCGTCCTCCGGCACCTCCGGCCCCGTCATCGTGCGCTGGTAGAGCCAGAGCACGTAGACGGCGGCCAGCACGATGCCGGTGACCGCGACGGCGCCGACCCACCAGTGGTAGTCGAACGCGGCGATCATCACCAGGATCTCGGAGACGAACTGGCTCAGGCCCGGCAGGCCGAGCGTGGCCAGGCCGGCGACCAGGAAGAGGCCGGCCAGCACCGGTGCGCGGTGCTCGACGCCGGTGATCTCGCTGATCAGGGACGTGCCCTTGCGCCTGATCAGGTAGCCCGCGAGCAGGAACAGCGCGGCCGTGCCGACTCCGTGGTTGACCATGTAGAGGATCGAGCCGGAGCCGCCCTGGCTGGTCAGCGCGAAGATGCCGAGCGTGATGAAGCCGAAGTGGCTCAGCGACGTCAGGCCGATGAGGCGCAGGATGTCGTCCTGCCCGATCGCGAGGAACGCGCCGTACACGATGGAGATCAGCGCCAGCGTGATGACGACCGGCGTCGCCCACTGCGAGGCGTTCGGGAAGATGCCGAGGCAGAAGCGCAGCATCCCGAAGGTGCCGATCTTGTCGAGGATGCAGACCAGCAGGACGCTCGTGCCGGGGGTCGCCTTCTCGGTGGTGTCGGCCAGCCAGGTGTGCAGCGGGAAGAGCGGCGCCTTCACGATGAACGCGATCATGAAGCCGACGAAGAGCCAGCGCTCCCAGGTGGTGCTCATGTCGAGCTGCTGGAGGTCCTTGAGCAGGTACGACGGGGTGCCGGCGTCGGCCGAGACGACGTAGAGCCCGATCACCGCGGCGAGCAGCACGAGGCCGCCACCGAGCTGGTACATCAGGAACTTGAGTGCCGCGAAGCCGCGGCCCTCGCGGCCGAAGCCGCCGATCAGGAAGTACGCCGGGATCAGCGTCGCCTCGAAGACGACGTAGAAGAGGAAGACGTCGGTCGCGGCGAAGACGCAGAGCGCGAAGCCCTGCAGTGCCAGCGCCCAGGCGAAGAACGCCGCGGGGTTGCGGCCGTCGGCCTCGTGCCACGACGCCACGAACACGACGGGCACCAGCCCGACGGTCAGCAGGATCATCAGCAGGCCGAGCCCGTCGACGCCGAGGGCGTAGTGGACGCCGAGCGCCTCGATCCAGGTGTGGGTCTCCTCCAGCTGCATGCCGTCGCCGGCGTGGAACTGGGTGGCGATGACGATGCCGACAGCCGCGGTGACGAGCGAGAAGGCGAGCGCCACCTGCTTGGGCAGCGCCGACTCGCGGCCGGCCTTGGGCAACAGCGCCGTGACCAGCGCGCCGACGAGCGGCACGACGATCAGCGTGGTGAGCCAGGGGAAGTCGTTCACGCGAGGTTCACCGCCAGGAGGGCCGCGGCGACGATGAGGGCGCCGACCAGGATGGACAGGGCGTACGAGCGGACGTAGCCGTTCTGGACGCGTCGGGCAAACCCGGCGAGCAGTCCCACGGCGACCGGGCCCCCGGTGAGTACGCCGTCGACGGCGTACTTGTCGGTGGCCAGCAGCGCCGTGGTGAGGTGCCTGCTCGGGTTGACCACGAGGGTGTCGTTGATCGTGTTGCCGTAGAGCTCCTCGCGACCGGCGCGGGTGGCGAACGAGACGTCCTGAGGCGCCGTGCGCGGAACCTCCCGCTTGCCGACCAGGAACCACGCCGCGGCGACGCCGACGGCGACGACGGCCACCGCGATCACGCTGACGGCGATCGCCGGGATCGGCGGGTCCTCGTGGGGGGCGGTGCCGGTGACCGGGGCCAGGAAGTCGACGATCCAGTCGTTGATCAGCACCACGCCACCGAGCACCGACAGTGCAGCGAGCACGATGAGCGGCACCGTCATCACCGAGGGCGACTCGTGGGGGTGGACGCCCTTCTCCCACCTCTTGTCGGTGAAGAAGGTCATCAGCATCATCCGGGTCATGTAGAAGCCGGTGACGCCGGCGCCGGCCAGGGCGCACAGGCCGATGATCCAGTTGTCGGCGAGCGCGGTCTCGATGATCTTGTCCTTGGACCAGAAGCCGGAGAAACCCGGGAACCCGATGATCGCGAGGTAGCCCATCGCGAACGTCAGGAACGTCACCGGCATCATCTTGCGCAGGGCTCCGTAGTGCCGCATGTCGACGTCGTCGTCCATGCCGTGCATCACCGAGCCGGCACCCAGGAACATGTTGGCCTTGAAGAAGCCGTGCATGAGCAGGTGCATGATCGCGAACGCGTAGCCCGCGACGCCGAGCCCGGCCGCCAGCATCATGTAGCCGATCTGGCTCATCGTCGATCCGGCCAGGGCCTTCTTGATGTCGTCCTTGGCACAGCTGATCCACGCGCCCCAGAAGATCGAGACGACGGCAACGATCACGACGACCGTCTGCGCGTGTGGCGCGAGCTCGAAGACGAAGTTGGAGCGCACGACCAGGTAGACGCCGGCGGTGACCATGGTCGCGGCGTGGATGAGCGCCGACACCGGGGTCGGGCCCTCCATCGCGTCCAGGAGCCAGGCCTGCAGCGGGAACTGGGCGGACTTGCCGCAGGCGCCTAGCAGGAGCAGCAGTCCGAGGATCGTCATGGTCGTCGTCGAGGCGTCACCGGCACCGGCGCTGATCACGGTGAAGCTCGTCGAGCCGAAGGTGATGAAGAAGAGCATGATCGCGAGCGACAGCCCCATGTCGCCGACGCGGTTGATGACGAACGCCTTCTTGGCCGCCGCGGCCGCGGTGGGCTTGTGCTGCCAGAAGCCGATCAGCAGGTACGACGCGAGGCCGACGCCCTCCCAGCCGAGGAACAGGCCGAGGTAGTTCTCCGACAGGACGAGCATCAGCATCGCGGCGACGAAGAGGTTCAGGTAGCCGAAGAACCGGCGCCGGCGTGGGTCGTGCGCCATGTAGCCGATCGAGTAGACGTGGATCAGCGAGCCGACTCCGGTGATCAGCAGCAGGAAGAGCGCCGACAGCGGGTCGTAGAGCAGGTCCATGCCGACGTCGAGGTGGCCGGTCTGCATCCACTGGTAGAGGTGCTGGCTGATCTGGCGGTCCGACTCGTCGCGACCGAGCAGGGCGATGAACATCGCCAGGCTGATGACGAACGACCCGATCGGCAGCAGCGTGCCCAGCAGGTGGCCCCACCGGTCGGTGTACTTGCCACCGATCAGCAGCACCGCGGCGCCGGCGAGAGGCAGCGCGATCACCAGCCAGAGCAGGCCGAAGACACCGTCCGCGGAGGTGGGGGCGACGACCGGGATGCCGCCGCCTTCGTGGAACGCAAACATCTACGCGACTCCTAGAGCTTCAGCAGGCTGGCGTCGTCGACCGAGGCCGAGCGCCGGGTCCGGAAGATGGTCATGATGATCGCGAGCCCGACCACGACCTCGGCCGCGGCCACCACCATCACGAAGAAGGCGGCGATCTGGCCGTCGAGGTTGCCGTGCTGCTTGGCGAAGGCGACGAGCGCGAGGTTCGAGGCGTTGAGCATCAGCTCCACGCACATGAACACCACGATCGCGTTGCGCCGGGTCAGGACACCCACGCAGCCGATGGTGAAGAGGATCGCCGAGAGGACGACGTACGCCTGGATGTTCACGCGTCGCTCCCCGTCTCGTGGCCGCCGGTCGCGGGCGACTCCTCGGTGGTCGAGGCAGGCGGGGCCGAGTCGCGGCCGGCGTGCGGGGCCCAGCCGATCTGCTTCTCGATGTCCTCGATCGCGTCGGCAGTCGCCGGCGCGGACCGCACGGTGCCGCGGGCGGCGAGCACCCGGGACACGGAGCTCGAGGCCGCGGTGCCGTCGGGCAGCAGCGCCGGGGTGTCGACCGCGTTGTGGCGGGCGTAGACGCCCGGAGGAGGCAGCGGGCCGAGATGCGTGCCCTTCTCGGCGTAGTCCTTGACCCGCTGTGCGGCGAGCTCGGGCTGCCCGGCCTTCGGGGTGAGGCGCTCGCGGTGGGCGAGCACCATCGCGCCGACGGCCGCGGTGATGAGCAGCGCGCTGGTGGTCTCGAACGCGAAGACGTAGCGCGAGAACAGGATGTCGGCGACCGCCTCGATGTTGCCGTTGGCGTTCGCAGCGCCGAGCCCGACCGCCGGACCGAGCGAGATCTGGCCGAGCGCGACCACGAGGACCGTCCCGAGCACGACGCCGCCGACCATGGAGAGCACCCGCTGGCCGCGGATCGTCTCGACGACCGAGTCGGAGGCGTCGACGCCGACGAGCATCAGCACGAACAGGAAGAGCATCAGGATGGCGCCGGTGTAGACGATGATCTGCACCGCGAAGAGGAACGGGGCGTCCAGCGTCAGGTAGAGCACCGCCAGGGAGATCATCACGACCGCGAGCAGCAGCGCGGCGTGCACGGCCTTGCGGACGAAGAGGATGCCGAGGGCGGCGATCACCATGACCGGCGCGAGGATCCAGAACGCGACCATCAGTCAGCCTCCCGTGCGGCCGGGGCGGGTGCGGCGAACTCGCCCCGGTAGTAGGCGCCCTCGTCGTCGCCGAGCAGCATCGCGTGCGGCGGCTGCTCCATGCCGGGCAGGAGCGGGGCGAGCAGGTCGGACTTCTCGTAGATGAGGTCGGCCCGGTTGTTGTCGGCCAGCTCGTACTCGTTGGTCATCGTCAGCGCCCGCGTCGGGCACGCCTCGATGCACAGGCCGCACAGGATGCAGCGCAGGTAGTTGATCTGGTAGACGCGGCCGTAGCGCTCACCCGGGCTGAAGCGGCCCTCGCCGTTGGCTGAGTCGTCGTTGGACGCGCCCTCGACGTAGATCGCGTCCGCCGGGCACGCCCAGGCGCACAGCTCGCAGCCGATGCACTTCTCGAGCCCGTCGGGCCAGCGGTTGAGCTGGTGCCGGCCGTGGAAGCGCGGAGCCGTCGGAAGCTTCTCGAACGGGTACTGCTCGGTGACGACCTTCTTGAACATGGTGCGGAAGGTGACCCCGAACCCGGCGATCGGGTCCCAGAGCTGCTCCTTCATGCTCTTGGACTGCTCGTCAGCCATCAGATCTCCTCCCCTGCGCTGCGCGTCGCGGCGACAGGCTCCGTGATGGGTGATCGGTTCTCGAAGGTCAGTGGCTGGGCGGCACCGCGCACGGCGCCTCCGGCCGGCATCGGCGGGACCGGGAAGCCACCCGGAGTCGCCACGGCCTCGACCTCGTCGGTCTCCTCCTGCGAGTCACCGATGAAGAACAGCACGACGAAGACGACCGCCAGCGCGCCGATGCCGATCAGCAGCCAGCGCCGGTCGATGCCGCCCTCGAGCGAGATCGAGCGGATGGTCGCGACGGCGACGATCCACACCAGGGCGATGGGGATCAGCCGCTTCCAGCCGAACGCCATGAACTGGTCGTAGCGCAGCCGCGGCAGCGAGCCGCGCAGCCAGATGAAGATGAAGATGAAGAAGAGGACCTTGCCGAAGAACCACAGCACCGGCCAGTAGCCCTCGTTGGCACCGGCCCACACGTGGTCGATCCAGAACGGCGCGTGCCACCCGCCCAGGAAGAGCGTCGTCGCGAGCGCCGAGACGGTCGCCATGTTGATGTACTCGGCGAGGAAGAAGAGCGCGAACTTCAGCGAGCTGTACTCGGTGTGGAACCCGCCCACGAGCTCGCCCTCCGCCTCGGGGAGGTCGAACGGGGCGCGGTTGGTCTCTCCGATCATCGCGATCACGTAGATCACGAACGACGGCGCCAGGATCAGGCCGAACCAGAGGTCGTCCTGCGCGTCGACGATCTGCGAGGTCGACATCGAGCCGGCGTACAGGAAGACCGCGACGAGGGCGAGACCCATCGCGACCTCGTAGGAGATCATTTGCGCGCTGGAGCGCAGGCCGCCGAGCAGGGAGTACGTCGAGCCGCTGGACCAGCCGCCGAGCACGATGCCGTAGATGCCGATCGAGGCGATGGCCATCACGAAGAGGACCGCGACCGGCATGTCGGTCAGCTGGAGCGGGGTCTCTTGGCCGAAGAAGTTGACCGTCGGCCCGAACGGGATGACCGCGAAGGTCACGAAGGCCGGCACGGTGGCCAACACGGGTGCGATCAGGAAGACCACCTTGTCGGCGGCCTTGGGGGTTAGGTCCTCCTTGAGCGCCAGCTTCACGCCGTCGGCGAGGGACTGGAGGAGGCCGAAGGGCCCGTGCACGTTGGGGCCGATGCGGTGCTGCATCCGCGCCACGACCCGGCGCTCCCACCAGATGTTGAAGAGCGTCAGGAGCACCAGGATCACGAAGATCAGCACCGTCTTGACGAGGATGACCCACCAGACGTCGTGCCCGAACTGGTCGAGCGGCTCGGCCGCCATCGCGATCATGACTCGACTCCCTTCGCGATCGTGACCCGGCTGCCGGGCGACGCCAGGTCGGCGAGCACACCGTTGCCGAAGGAGTTCGCCGGCAGCCACACCACGTCGTCGCCCAGGTCGGCCACCTCGGCCGGCAGGGTCACCGAGCCACGGTCACCGGTGAGCGTGACGGTCGGGCCGTGGGCGGCGTACGTCGCGGCCGAGACCCGTGCGACCGGCACCCGCGCCGTGGCGCGGTAGGCCTTGTCGCCGTCCTGGAGCGAGCCGTTGTCGACCATCAGCTTCCAGGTCGCCAGGGCAAAGCCCTCGGTGGTCGAGGAAGGACGAGGTCCTGTCTCGACACCTCCGAGGCCGGCGCGCTCGCCGTCCCACGGGCCCATCTCCTCCATCTCGACGCGCGCCTCGGCGACGGTGCGGAACCCGAGTGACCGGCCCGGCCCCATCGAGCTCAGCTCCTCGGCGATGCCGGCCAGGATGCGCAGGTCGGGCAGCGAGCTGGGGCTGGAGAAGACCGCGTCGAAGGTGCGCGGTCGGCCCTCCCACGTCACGAACATGCCCGCCTTGTCGACCGGCGGGGCCACCGGGAAGACGACGTCGGCGGCCCGGGTCACGTCGGTCTCGCGCAGCTCGAGGGCGACGACGAACGACGCGGCGGCGATCGCGGCGCGGGTGGCGGCCGGGTCGCTCGTGTCGTCGGGGTCGACGCCACCGATGACGAGACCCTGGAGCTCGCCGGCGCCGAGGGCGGCGACGATGCCGTCGGCGTCGCGGCCGACGGCGTCGGGCAGGTGGTCCACGCCCCAGTCGGCGGCGGCGTCGACGCGGGCGGCGGGGTCGGCGACCGGACGGCCGCCGGGCAGCAGGTTGGGCAGGCAGCCGGTCTCGACAGCTCCCCGGTCACCCGCGCGACGCGGGACCCAGGCGAGCCGGGCACCGGTCTTCGCGGCCAGGCCGGCCGCGGCGCTCAGCGCGCCCGGCACGGTCGCGAGCCGCTCGCCGACCAGGACGACGGCCGTCTTGTCGATGCCGAACTCCCCCTGCTCGACGAGTGCCTCGATCGCGGCGGCCTCGTCGCCGGGGGCGGTGCGGACCAGGTGGCCGGACATCTTGGCCAGGCCACGGGTGGCGTACGGCGCGATCGCGACGACGCGGGTGCCGTGGTGCATCGCGGCCTTGCGCAGCCGCAGGAAGATCATCCCGGCCTCGTCCTCGGGCTCGAGCCCGGCCAGGACGACCGTGCTCGCGGACTCGAGGTCGGCGTACGTGACCGTGCTCCGGAGCACGACCTCGGACGCCAGGAACGAGGCCTCCTCCGCCGAGTGCGGGCGCGAGCGGAAGTCGATGTCGTTGGTGCCGAGCGTGACCCGCGCGAACTTGCTGTAGGCGTAGGCGTCCTCGGCCGTCACCCGGCCACCGGTGAGCACGCCGGTGGCGCCTGCGGCCTGCAGGCCGCGTGCGGCGACGGCGAAGGCCTCGGGCCACGACGCCGGGCGGAGGCTGCCGTCCTCGTCCCGCACCTGCGGGTAGGACAGCCGGTCGGCCTCGGTGGCGTAGTGGAACGCGAAGCGGTCCTTGTCGGTGATCCACTCCTCGTTGACCTCGGGGTCGTTGCCGGCGAGGCGGCGCATCACCTTGCCGCGCCGGTGGTCGATCCGGATCGCGGAGCCGCACGCGTCGTGCTCGGCGATGCTCGGCGTCGAGACCAGGTCGAACGGGCGCGACCGGAACCGGTAGTCGGCACTGGTCAGCGCACCCACCGGGCAGATCTGGATGGTGTTGCCGGAGAAGTACGAGTCGAACGGCTCGCGCTCGTAGATGCCGACCTGCTGGAGGGCGCCGCGCTCGATCAGCGCGATGAACGGGTCGCCGGCGATCTGCTCGGAGAAGCGCGTGCACCGGGCGCAGAGCACGCAGCGCTCGCGGTCGAGCAGCACCTGGGCGGAGATGTTGATCGGCTTCGGGTACGTCCGCTTCACACCGCCGCCGGCGGAGAAGCGCGACTCACCGCGGCCGTTGGACATCGCCTGGTTCTGCAGCGGGCACTCGCCGCCCTTGTCGCAGACCGGGCAGTCCAGCGGGTGGTTGATCAGCAGGAACTCCATGATCCCCTGCTGCGCCTTGTCGGCGACCGGGCTGGTGGCCTGGGTGTTGACGACCATGCCCTCGGCGACCGGCAGCGTGCAGGAGGCCTGCGGCTTCGGGAAGCCGCGGCCGTTGCCGGCGTCGGGGATGTCGACCAGGCACTGGCGGCAGGCACCGACCGGTGCGAGCAGCGGGTGGTCGCAGAACCGCGGGACCTGGACGCCGACCTCCTCGGCCGCCCGGATCACCAGGGTGTCCTTGGGGACGCTGACCTGGACGCCGTCGATCGTGAGCGTGACCAGGTCGGTCTTCTCAGGAGTAGTCGTCATCAGGCGTTCACCTCCTGTCCTGCCCAGGCGGTCGATCGGGCCGGGTCGAAGGGGCACCCGCCCTCGGTGAGGTGCGCGACGTACTCGTCGCGGAAGTACTTGATGGAGCTGGTGATCGGGCTGACGGCGCCGTCGGCGAGCGCGCAGAACGAGCGGCCGAGGATGTTGTCGCACTGGTCGAGGAGCAGGTCGAGGTCGGCCTCGCTGCCCTGCCCGTTCTCGAGCGCGGACAGCGTCTGCACCAGCCACCAGGTGCCCTCGCGGCACGGGGTGCACTTGCCGCAGGACTCGTGCTTGTAGAACTCGGTCCACCGCAGCGTCGCCCGCACCACGCAGGTGCTGTCGTCGAAGATCTGCAGGGCCCGGGTGCCGAGCATCGACCCGGCCGCGCCGACGCCCTCGAAGTCGAGCGGCATGTCGAGGTGCTCGGCCGTCAGCAGCGGGGTGCTGGAGCCACCGGGCGTCCAGAACTTCAGCTCGTGCCCGTCGCGTACGCCGCCGGCGAGCTCGATCAGCGTCCGCAGGGTGATGCCGAGGGGAGCCTCGTACTGACCCGGCCTCTGCACGTGGCCGGAGAGCGAGAAGATGCCGAAGCCCTTGGACTTCTCGGTGCCCATCGACGAGAACCAGCCGTGGCCGTGGGCGATGATGCTCGGCACCGAGGCGATCGACTCGACGTTGTTGATGACGGTCGGGCTCGCGTAGAGACCGGCGACGGCCGGGAACGGCGGGCGCAGCCGCGGTTGGCCGCGGCGACCCTCCAGGCCCTCGAGGAGGGCGGTCTCCTCGCCGCAGATGTAGGCACCGGCGCCGGCGTGCACGACGACGTCGAGGTCGAAGCCCGAGCCGTGGATGTTCTTGCCGAGGTGGCCGGCCAGGTAGGCCTCCTGCACGGCGCGCTGGACGCGCCGGACGACGTGGAGGACCTCGCCGCGGATGTAGATGAACGCCTTGTTGGCGCGGATCGCGTAGGAGCTGATGATGACGCCCTCGACCAGCGTGTGCGGGCTGGCCATCATCAGCGGGATGTCCTTGCAGGTGCCCGGCTCGGACTCGTCGGCGTTGACGACGAGGTACTTCGGCTTCGGGTTGTCCTGCGGGATGAAGCCCCACTTCATGCCGGTGGGGAAGCCGGCGCCGCCGCGGCCGCGGAGGCCGGACTCCTTGACCTCGTTGATGACGTCGTCGGGCGCCATCGCGAACGCCTTGTCGAGGGCCTCGTAGCCGCCGCGGGCGGCGTACGAGTCGAGCGTCCAGCTGCGGTCGTCGCCCCAGTTGTCCGTGAGGACCGGGGTGAGCACGTCAGTCATCGCTGCCCTCCTCCTGCTTGGTCTCGGTCTCGGCGCGGCCGGTGTCGGCCTGGGCCACCGCCTCCTGCTTGGAGTCCGCGGTGCGGCCGCTGCCGGCGTCGGTGTCGGGGTGCGGGGCGGTCCAGCCGCGGTCGCGGGCGATGCCGAGCCCCACCAGGGACGCGGGTCCGGCGGCCGGGCCCTCGTCGGCGAGGTCGTCGGGGAAGCCGGCGAGCACCCGCTCGGCCTCGCGCCAGGTGACGATGCGCGGGCCGCGGGTGGAGTGCACCTCTGCCCCGTCGCGGAGGGCGTCGACGAGGCCGACGGCGGCGTCCGGGGTCATGTTGTCCATGAACTCCCAGTTGACGGTCATCACCGGCGCGTAGTCGCACGCCGCGTTGCACTCGATGTGCTCCAGGGTGACCTTGCCGTCCTCGGTGGTCTCGTCGTTGCCGACGTCGAGGTGCTCCTTGAGGCGGGAGAAGATCTGGTCGCCGCCCATCACCGCGCAGAGCGTGTTGGTGCAGACCCCGACGTGGTAGTCGCCGACCGGGCGGCGCTTGTACATCGTGTAGAACGTCGCGACGCCACTGACGTCGGCGGCGGTGATGCCGAGGACCTCCGCGCACGCCTCGATGCCCTCGGGGGTGATGCGACCCTCGACCGACTGCACCAGGTGCAGCATCGGGAGCAGTCCCGACCGGGCCTCGGGGTAGCGCGCGCCGATGGCGCGGAGCTCGTCGTACGTCTCCGTGGTCAACGTCATCGGGGTCCCCTCGAAGTTGTGAGGCGGAGGAGCGGAGCGGTGGAGCCGAAGAACTTCGTGGGGTGAGTCATCGGTCGACACCTCCCATGACGGGGTCGATGGAGGCGATCGCGACGATGACGTCGGCGACCATGCCGCCCTCGCTCATCACGCTCGTCGCCTGCAGGTTGGTGAACGACGGGTCGCGGAAGTGCGCCCGGAAGGGGCGCGTGCCGCCGTCGGAGACGACGTGGGCGCCGAGCTCGCCGCGCGGCGACTCGATCGGCACGTACGCCTGGCCGGCCGGCACCCGGAAGCCCTCGGTGACCAGCTTGAAGTGGTGGATCAGGGCCTCCATCGACTCACCCATGATGTGCCGGATGTGGTCGAGGCTGTTGCCCATGCCGTCGCTGCCGATGGCGAGCTGGCTGGGCCACGCGATCTTCTTGTCGGCGACCATCACCGGTGCGCCGTCCATCTTCGCCAGCCGGTCAGCGGCCTGCTCGATGATCTTCAGCGACTCCCACATCTCCGCGAGCCGGACCCGGAACCGGCCGTAGGAGTCGGCGGTGTCCCACGTCTGCACGTCGAAGTCGTAGGTCTCGTAGCCGCTGTAGGGCTGCGTCTTGCGCAGGTCCCAGGGGTACCCGGTGCTGCGCAGCACCGGGCCGGTGAGACCGAGCGCCAGGCAGCCCTCGAGGTCGAGGTGGCCGACGCCCTCGAGGCGGGCCTTGAAGATCGGGTTGGCGTTGCAGAGGTCGGCGTACTCGGGGAGCCGCTTCTTCATCAGCGCGATGAAGCTGCGGATCTCGTCGAGCGCGCCGGGCGGGAGGTCCTGCGCGACGCCACCGGGGCGGATGAACGCGTGGTTCATGCGCAGCCCCGTGATCAGCTCGAAGAGGTCGAGCACCAGCTCGCGCTCCCGGAAGCCGATCGTCATCACCGTGAGGGCGCCGATCTCCATGCCGCCGGTCGCGATGCAGACGAGGTGCGAGGAGATCCGGTTGAGCTCCATGAGGAGGACCCGCATCACCTCCGCCTTCTCGGGGATCTGGTCCTCGATGTCGAGCAGCCGCTCGACGCCGAGCACGTAGGTCATCTCGTTGTAGAACGGCGAGAGGTAGTCCATCCGGGTGCAGAACGTGACGCCCTGGACCCAGGAGCGGTACTCCATGTTCTTCTCGATGCCGGTGTGGAGGTAGCCGATGCCGCAGCGGGCCTCGGTCACCGTCTCGCCCTCGAGCTCGAGGATCAGGCGGAGCACGCCGTGCGTCGACGGGTGCTGCGGGCCCATGTTGACGACGACGCGCTCGTCGACGTCCTCGGCGAGGCCCTCGACGATCGAGTCCCAGTCCTGACCGGTGACGGTGAAGACCCGGCCGTCGGTGGTCTCGTTGGAGCCTGCGTACAGATCCTGGTCGGCAGTCATGTCAGTTGTAGCTCCTGCGCTGGTCGGGCGGTGGGACGGTGCCGCCCTTGTACTCCACGGGAATGCCTCCCAGCGGGTAGTCCTTGCGCTGGGGGTGGCCCGGCCAGTCGTCGGGCATCAGGATGCGCGTGAGCGCGGGGTGGCCGTCGAAGACGATCCCGAACATGTCGAAGACCTCGCGCTCGTGCCAGTCGTTCGTCGGGTACGTCGAGACGATCGACGGGATGTGCGGATCGGCGTCCGGGGCGGAGACCTCGAGGCGGATCCGGCGGTTGTGGGTCATCGAGAGCAGGTGGTAGACCGCGTGCAGCTCGGCGCCGGTGTCGGCCGGGTAGTGGACGCCGTTGACGCCCGAGCAGAGCTCGAAGCGCAGGCGCGGCTCGTCGCGAAGCACCTGGGCGACGACCGGAAGGTCCTCGCGACGGACGTGGAACGTGATCTCGCCCCGGTGGACGACCACGCGCGGCGTCGCCACCTCCACCCCTGCTGCGGTCGCGGCCTGCTCCAGGGCGTCGGCGACCTCGTCGAACCAGCCGCCGTAGGGCCGCTGGGCCTCACCCGGGTAGACGATCGGCTGGGTGAGCCCGCCGTACCCGCTGGTGTCGCCGGTGCCGTGGATGCCGAACATCCCCTGGCGCACGCCGACGGCGTGCACCTCGCCGGACTGGGCCGGCAGGTTCTCGGGGGTCTCGTCGGTGTGGTCGTTGTTCGTCATCGGAGCTGACCCCGCATCTCGGAGGTCGGCAGCGCCCGCAGGGCGGCCGTCTCGAGCTGCTCGATCTCCTGGGCCCGGTTGGCGCCGAGCTTGGTGTGCTGGACCTGGTCGTGGAGCTTGAGGATCGCGTCGATGAGCATCTCGGGGCGCGGCGGGCAGCCCGGCAGGTACATGTCCACCGGCACGACGTGGTCGACGCCCTGGACGACGGCGTAGTTGTTGAACATGCCGCCGCTGCTCGCGCAGACGCCCATCGCCAGGACCCACTTGGGGTTGGGCATCTGGTCGTAGATCTGGCGCAGGACCGGGGCCATCTTCTGGCTCACCCGGCCGGCGACGATCATCAGGTCCGCCTGGCGCGGGCTGGCCCGGAAGACCTCCATGCCGAACCGGGCGAGGTCGTACTTCGGGCCGCCGCTGGTCATCATCTCGATCGCGCAGCAGGCCAGGCCGAAGGTGGCCGGCCAGAACGACGCCTTGCGCATGTAGCCCGCGACGCCCTCGACGGTGGTGAGGAGCACGCCGCTGGGGAGCTTCTCTTCGATACCCATGGGTCAGTTACCTCTCAGTCCCACTCCAAGCCACCTCTGCGCCATACGTAGGCGAAGGCGACGAAGACGGTGGCGATGAAGACGACCATCTCGACCAGGCCGAAGAGCTTCAGCGCGTCGAAGCGCACGGCCCAGGGGTAGAGGAAGATGATCTCGATGTCGAAGACGATGAAGAGCATCGCGGTGATGTAGTACTTCACCGGGAACCGCCCGCCGCCGACCGGCTGCGGGGTCGGCTCGATGCCGCACTCGTAGGAGTCCAGCTTGGCGCGGTTGTAGCGCTTAGGGCCGACGAGGGCACTCATGGCCACGGATCCCACGGCGAACAGCGCCGCGAGGAGCGTCAGCGCCAGGACCGGCGTGTAGAGCGACATGCCTCGCGTTCCTTCCTGTGTCCGCTGCGCCCGGACTCGGTCCGGAAGGGCCGATTTTGTGACTTTGTGAACTGAATCACTAAGTGGCGCGGAACACAGTTAACCACTCCACCTCGGGAGGCGCACGCGACCCCCGGCGCGGCGTACGAAATGGGGTCGAAGGTCCCGGATCCCCAGCCTGACCTGGGGATTTAGGGAATGCGGATATGCCCTAATTCGGGCCGGCGCCCTGGCTGGCTGTAACGCCGGGTTACCCGCTCTTCCCACCCCATTGCAACCTGGTGGGAAGAGTCAGTAACCCGGCGTTACAGGCTTCCAGCCGCCCCGGACGTCAGCGGTTGGCGCGGTGGAGCGCGACGATGCCGCCGGAGAGGTCGCGCCACTGCGGCGACTCCCAGCCGGCCCCGGCGATCAGGGCGGCCAGTCCGCGCTGGTCGGGCCAGGCGCGGATCGACTCGGCGAGGTAGACGTAGGCGTCCGGTGCCGAGGAGACGGCCCGGGCGATCGGCGGCAGTGCCTTCATCAGGTACTCGAGGTAAACCGTGCGCCACGGCGCCCAGGTGGGGTGGCTGAACTCGCAGACCACCAGGCGGCCCCCAGGGCGGGTGACCCGCCGCATCTCGCGCAGCCCGGCCTCGGGGTCGACGATGTTGCGCAGCCCGAAGGAGATCGTGACGGCGTCGAAGGTCTCGTCGGCGAACGGCAGCTGGGTGCCGTCGCCGGCCGTGAAGGGCAGGTGCGGCTTCGCGCTCTTGCCGACCTGGAGCATGCCGAGCGAGAAGTCGCACGGCACGACGGTCGCGCCGCGGTCGGCGAACGGCTGGCTCGACGTGCCGGTGCCGGCAGCCAGGTCGAGGACCCGCTCGCCCGGCTGCGGGTCGACCGCCGCGATCACCTCGCGGCGCCAGCGCCGGTCCTGGCCCATCGACAGCACGTCGTTGGTGACGTCGTAGCGGCGGGCGACGGCGTCGAACATCCGACGTACGTCGGTCGGCTGCTTGTCGAGCTCTGCGCGGGGCACGCGCCGAGAATACGGGGGTGCGATCCGGGGCCGGCTCGGCCCCCCGGCGCGGGTAACAGGTTGGCATCGGCGCGAGGAACACGCCGCCCGGATGCAACCGGATGGAGCGCCCAGGCGTCACCCTCGTGTCCGACTCACCTACTTCCCCGGGAGAGCTCATGCTGTTCCTGCGTCGCCTGCTGCTCATCGCCGCCACGGCAGGCCTGCTGTGCGCCGGTGCGCTCGTCGCGGGCTACGCCCTCGGCGACAGCCCCACGGCCCACCCCTCCGCGACCGGCACGCCCGGCGCCCCGGAGGCCGAGCCCGCCACGGGCTCGCCCACCGCGGTCGCCGTCACCCCGACGCCGACCCCGACCCCGACTCCCGCGGTCACGCCGACGCCTACACCGACGCCGACACCCGAGCCGCCCTCCGCGCCCGCGAAGCCGAAGCCCGTGGAGCTCGTCCCGGGCCCGCGGCTGCTCGGCCCGGGCGACGATGGCGCACGGGTGCGCGACCTCCAGGCGCGACTCAAGCAGATCGCCTGGTTCCAGGCCGACGTCACCGGGACGTACGGCGACGTCACCCGCGAGGCGGTACGCGGCTTCCAGGCCAAGCGCGAGATCCCCGTGACGGGCGAGGTCGACCAGCGCACCCTCGACCGGCTCGCGGCGATGACGGTCGAGCCGACCACCGCCGAGCTGCACAACCGCGGCAACGTCCCCGGCGCCCTCGATCCGCGGTGCCGTGTCGGCCGGGTGCTCTGCATCGACAAGACCAGCTCGACGCTCCGCCTCGTCGTCGACGGGCATGTGCAGCAGACCCTCGACGCCCGGTTCGGCGCGGCCGCCACGCCCACGCGTGAGGGCGTCTTCCACGTCTACCTCAAGGACGCGGACCACGTGTCGCGGCTCTTCGGGTCGGCCATGCCGTACTCGATGTTCTTCGACCGCGGCCAGGCCGTGCACTACTCGTCGGACTTCGCCGCCCGGGGGTACGCCGGCGCCTCGCACGGCTGCGTGAACATCCGTGACTACGACGGGGTCGCGCACCTCTTCGACCAGGTCCAGGTCGGCGACACGGTCGTCGTCTACTGGTCCTGACCGAGGGCCCGAGCGGCCCGAGCGGCCCCGAGGGGGCTCAGTCCTGCTGGAACGTCTTCACGAGGTCGTCGGCGACGCCGACCAGGTCCTCGGCAGCGATGGCGGACGAGCCGATCTGGACCGTCACCTCGCCCTGGGAGACCTGGCACTGGCTGAACGCGACGGGCGCGGCCTGGCCGGCCGCCTGGGCCTGGCCGTAGGTCAGGATGCAGGCGCCGTCGCCGACCTTGGCCATCTCGGTGGCGGCCTGGCCGCCGCTGTTGGCCGGGTCGGGGATGTTGTTGGGCGCGAACGCGCCGCCCTCGGACTGGAACACCTGGACGAAGACGGCCTCCGTGCCGTTGGCGACGTAGGTCCGGGTGGCGGCCGACGTGCCGAGCGCATCCGGGAGCACCCCGTTGCCGTAGTCGGCGTTGGCCTGCTCCTGCTTCGCGATGTCCTCGGCCTGGTCGGCGAGCTGGCCGTCGGCGAACGCGGCCGGGTCGTCGGACGCGACGTACCCACCGGGAAGCGTGTCCGGCAGCGCCAGCTCCAGCGCCTCGGGCTCGGCGGCGGCCTCGTCTCCCTGCGCCTTCGGCAGGCCGATCGCGAAGGCGGCGACCAGGCCGAGCAGGAGGAGGCCGAGCAGGATCGCGACCACCGAGGGTCGACCGGTGCTTGTGGGGGTGCTCACGCCCTCCGACGTTACCGGTGCAGCCGACGCGGGGTTTCGACGGGTCCGTGAGTACGCTCGGCCCGTGACGCTCACCGTCCGCACGACCCGCCTCGAGCTCGCCGAGGCCACGCGGCTCCTCGACCTGGTCCCGGCCGACCGTCCGGTGACCTGGCTGCGCCGCGGGGACGGACTGGTGGGCTGGGGCGTCGCCGCCGAGGTCCGCACCCACGGCGCCACCCGCTTCGCGGACGCGGACAAGTGGTGGCGCGAGACGACGGCCCGGGCGAGCGTCCGCGACGAGGTCAACGAGCCCGGCACCGGCCCGGTCGCGTTCGGCACGTTCACCTTCGCCAACGAGCCCGGCGAGTCCGTGCTCGTCGTGCCGCGCGTGGTCGTCGGTCGCCGCGGAGACGTCGCCTGGCTGACCGTCGTCGGCGACGACGCCGACCCCGCCCTGGACCCGGCCCCCGCGGCCGCGGCGCCGGTGGGCGTGAGCTTCGCCGACGGCGCACTCAACGGCGAGCAGTGGATGTCGGTCGTGGCGGACGCCGTGGCGCGGATCAGCCGCTCCGAGCTCGAGAAGGTCGTCCTGGCCCGCGACCTGGTCGCCACCGCCGACGAGCCGATCGACGTCCGGTGGCCGCTGGGTCGGCTGACCGAGACCTACCCGATGTGCTGGACGTTCCACGTGGACGGCATGTTCGGTGCGACGCCCGAGATGCTGGTCCGCCGCGAGCGCGGCCTCGTCACGTCACGGGTGCTCGCCGGCACCATCCGGCGCACCGGCGACGACGAGCGCGACCTCGCCCTGGCCGCCACCCTGGCCCGGTCCTCGAAGGACCTCGAGGAGCACGAGTACGCCGTACGCTCCGTCGCCGACGCGCTGGAGCCGCACTGCTCGTCCATGAACGTGCCCGAGGCGCCGTTCGTGCTGCACCTGCCCAACGTGATGCACCTGGCCACCGACGTCGCCGGGGTCGTGCACGACTCGGCGACCGTCTCGTCGCTCCAGCTCGCCGAGGCGCTGCACCCGTCCGCGGCCGTCGGCGGGACGCCGACCCCGGTCGCGACCGCCCTGATCGCGGAGATCGAGGGCATGGACCGCGACCGCTACGCCGGTCCGGTCGGCTGGATGGACACGTCCGGCGACGGCGAGTGGGGCATCGCGCTGCGCTCCGCCCGAGTCTCCGGGTCCACCGTGCGCCTCTTCGCCGGCTGCGGCATCGTCGCCGACTCCGACCCCGAGGCAGAGCTGGCCGAGGCGCAGGCGAAGTTCGTGCCGGTGCGGGACGCGCTGACCGCGGGCTGACGCCCTACAGGTCGGTGCCGTCGGCGCGCCGGACGTACTCCTGGCCGGCCTTCGGCAGGAACAGGTTCATCTGCGTCTCGAGGATCCCGTGGGCGGCCTCGGTGTAGATCCGGTCGTGGATGGCCAGGTTGCGCGGGGCCTTCACGGCGCGCGCGAACTCGATCGCCTCGGAGGCCTTGAGCCACGGCGCCGACGACGGCACCAGGAGTACGTCGACGTCCTCGCCGGGCTCGGTCAGCGAGTCGCCCGGGTGGTAGACCTTCGCGTCGCCGGCGGTGACGACGTACCCGCTGTTGAAGATCCGCGGGATCTCCGGGTGGATGACCGCGTGCATCTCACCGACCGCCCGGACCGGCAGCCCGGTGTCGAAGGTCTCGCCGGGAGCGACGACCGTGATCCGCTCGGCCACCTCGGGGGCGTCCTCGCGGATCTTGGCCGCGACGGAGTCGATCGTGAAGATCCGGGCGTCGGTGGCGCGCAGGTGGTCGGGGACGTAGTGGTCGGGGTGCTCGTGGGTGATCAGCACCGCGTCCGCGCCGTCGACGGCCTCGACGTCGGTGAAGACGCCGGGGTCGAGCACCAGCGTGGTGCCGTCGTGCTCGATCCGGACGCAGGCATGGCCGAACTTCGTGATCCGCATGTCCCTACGATGCCACCGTGCTCGAAGCCGTCGTGTCCGGTCTCGTCACCGGCTGGGCGATCGCGATCCCGATCGGCGCCGTCGGGGCGTTCCTCGTCACGCTCGCGTCGCGGACGTCGTTCCGCGTCGGCGCGGCAGGCGCGCTCGGCATCGCCACGGTCGACGGAGGGTACGCGCTGCTGGCCGTCGCCGCCGGGGCGGCCGTGGCCGCGGCGCTCGAGCCCGTCGCGCACGCGCTGACGATCGCGTCGGGCATCGTGCTGCTGGTGATCGCGGGGCTCACGGCGGTGCACGCGATCGGGACCGCCGGCAGGGTCCGCGAGGTGCGG
The DNA here is from genome assembly GCF_001425175.1 of Nocardioides sp. Root1257. GTDB lineage: Bacteria > Actinomycetota > Actinomycetes > Propionibacteriales > Nocardioidaceae > Nocardioides. The sequence goes on from NZ_LMDV01000010.1 coordinate 111,425, forward strand.
CCGATGGGCGCCGGCGCGGCGTACGCGCTCTTCCTCGGCATCACCGCGGTCAACCCCACGACCGTCGTCTACTTCGCCGCCGTGGTCCTGGGCAACCAGCACCTCGTGTCGGGCGCGGCCGAGGGCGTGGTGTTCGTGCTCGCGGCGTTCGTCGCCAGCGCGTCGTGGCAGCTCCTGCTGGCCGGCGGCGGCGCGGCCCTGGGCCGGGTCGCGACCGGCCACCGCGCCCACCTGGTCACCGGCCTGGTGTCGGCCGCCGTCATCGCCCTCCTCGCGATCCATACGATGCTCGCGTGACTCCTCACCTCCGACGGGCCATCCTCCGACAGGCCGTGCCCGGTGACGCGGCCGCCTGCGCGGTGATGCACGCGGACTGCTGGCGCGAGGCCTACGGCCCGTACGCCGACCCCGCCCTGCTGGCCGAGCGCCTCGCCGACACCGAGGGCTGGCTGGCGGCGTGGACCCGGCACCTGACGCAGGGGCCGCCGCGCGTGCTGGCCGAGGCGGATGGCGAGGTGGTGGGCTTCTCCGTGGTCGGTCCGGGCCGCCACGAGGGCGATGCCGCCACGGAGCTCTACGCGATCTACACGCGGCAGGCGTGGTGGGGCACCGGTCTCGGGCAGGAGCTCTGGGACGCCGTACGACCCGACGAGCCGTGCTCGCTCTGGGTCCTCGAGGACAACGACCGCGCGCAGGGGTTCTACCGCCGCAACGGCTTCGTCGCCGACGGAGCACGCGACTTCTACGACGGGCTCGGGACCTGGGAGATCAGGATGGTCCGACCATGACGTACTTCGACCTGTCCGACCCGGCGTTCGACGTCACCTCGCCGACGGTGCACGCAGCCCGCGACGACAGCTGGTACGTCGAGACCAACTGGGGCTGGGCGGTGCTGCGGTACGCCGAGGTGAGCGCGCTGCTGCGCGACCGGCGCTTCCGCCAGGGCAACGCGCGCTGGCCGGCGCAGAACGGCATCCACTCGGGACTCTTCTCCGACTGGTGGCAGGAGACCCTGCTGTCGCTGGAGGGCGACGACCACGCGCGGATCCGCCGGCTGATGGTGCCGGCCTTCCGCAACAAGACGATCGCCGCGATGCGCCCGCGGTTCCAGGCGCTGGCCAACGAGCTCATCGACGGCTTCGCCGACCGTGGGTCGGTCGAGCTCATCTCCGAGTTCGCCGAGCCGTACGCCGCCCGGATCATCTGCGTGCTGCTCGGGCTGCCCGAGGACAACTGGCTCCAGGTCGCCCACTGGGCCGACGACCTCGGCGCGTCCTTCTCGATCGACGTCGGCAACCAGGTCCCGAAGATCGAGGCCGCCCTCGACGGGCTCTTCGGGTACGTCGACGAGGTGGTCGCCGATCGCACCGCACACCCACGCGACGACCTGGTCACGACGCTCGTGCAGGCGACCGAGGACGGCGACCGGCTCTCGCGCCACGAGCTCGGCGTCGCGCTGGTGTTCCTGGCCTTCGCGGGCATGGAGACCACCCGCAACCAGCTCGGGCTCGCCCTGCAGACGCTGCTCCGGCACCCCGACCAGTGGCGCCTCCTCGGCGAGCGGCCGGACCTCGGCGAGAACGCCGTCGAGGAGGTCATGCGCGTCAACCCGACCGTCACGTGGGTGACGCGGGAGGCGCTCGAGGACGTCGAGTTCCAGGGACTGCACATCCCGCAGGGCGGCATCGTGCAGATGCTGTCGCACAGCGCGGGCACCGACCCGTCGGCGATGCCCGACCCCGCCTTCGACATCACCCAGCAGCGCCCGCCGCACCACGGCTTCGGCGCCGGCGTCCACCACTGCCTGGGCCACTTCGTCGCGCGCACCGACATGGCCGTCGCCCTGCCGCTGCTCGCCCGCCGGATGCCGGACGCCGTGCCGGACGGGCCCGGTCAGTGGCTGCCGGTCTCCGGCAACACGGGGGCCCTGTCGTTCCCGATCCGATTTACGCCCGGCGGCTAAGCGGTCAGGTGGTGGACGTAGCACCAGCGCCAGTCCTCCCCCGGCTCCGCCGACTGCATGACCGGGTGCTGCTCCTCGTGGAAGTGCCGCGTCGCGTGCTGCTTGGGTGAGGAGTCGCAGCAGGCGACGTTGCCGCACTCGAGGCAGCGCCGCAGCGCGACCCACTGGGTGCCTTCGTCGAGGCAGGCCTGGCAGTACGTCGCCTGCTCCGCCTCGGTCACCTGGTAGTGCTCCAGGTCGGGGCACAGCTCGCCGGTGGTCCAGCGACGACTGGCGTACGACGCGGACTCGTCGCGCTCCGCCTCGGCGCTGTCGAGCATCGACTCCTCGATGTCCAACGTCGCCAGCACGTCCGCGATGACCTCGGAGTCGACCGTGCCGGACTTGCGGATCTCGAGGATGCGCCGCCGTTCGGCGTCGAGCATCTGCGTCCGGATCCGGTAGTAGAGGGCGGCCGGCGACTCCTGGTCGGCGGTGGTGCTGAGCCGCTCCCACGCGGCGAAGTTGCGCTGGTCCAGCCGCTGCCGGATCAGGTCGACGACGTTGGCGTGGTCGTCGTACTCCATCCCGTCGAGCTCGTCCTCCGCCGCCTTCGACGCCTGCTGCAGCAGGGTCGCGCGGGCGAGGGCGTCGTCCAACGGGTCGGGCGAGGGGACCCTCAGCCAGCGCGCGATCATCGGCAGCGAGAGTCCCTGGATGAGCAGGGTGCCGGCCACCACCGTGAAGGCCGCCATCAGCAGGACCTCCTTGTGCTCGACGGTGTCCGGGATGATGAAGGCCGCCGCCAGCGTGACGACCCCGCGCATGCCCGCCCAGCCGACGATGAAGGTCTCCGCGATCGGTGGACGCCGGCCGGTAGTGGGGTCGGGGCCGGGCCGGACCAGCATCCAGCGGGAGATGTAGACCCAGACGATGCGGAGCACGATGCAGGCCAGCAGAGTGGCGGCGCAGACGGCGGCGATCCGGCCGCCGGACAGCGAGCTGTCGGCGAGGTCCTGGAAGAGCCACTGGGCCTGCAGGCCGATCAGCGCGAAGACGGTGTTCTCGAGCAGGAACGCGATCGTGCGCCAGTTGGTGTGCTCGGCGATCCGGGACTGCGCCGTCTGCAGCAGCGGGGCCTTGTGACCGAGCAGGAGCCCGGCCACCACGACGGCGACGACGCCGGACGCGTCGATCTCCTCGGCCGCGATGAAGCAGGCGAAGGGGATGACGAAGGAGAGGCCGACGTCGAGCACCGGGTCGGTGATCCGGTGCCTCAACTTGGCGACGACGAAGAAGCCGATCAGTCCGATCAGCACGCCCCCGCCGGCGGCGACCGCGAAGTCGACCCCGACGTGCCACGAGATGCCGGTCGCCACCACCGCCGTACGCAGTGCCACCAGTGCCGTCGCGTCGTTGAAGAGCGACTCCCCCTCGAGGATCGTGACGATCCGCCGGGGCAGGCCGATGTTGCGGCCGATGGCTGTCGCCGCGACCGCGTCGGGTGGTGCGACGACGGCGCCGAGCGCGAACGCGATCGGCCAGGACACCCCCGGCAGCAGCGCGTGGACGACAACGCCGACGCCGGCCATCGTGAAGAGGACGGCACCGACCGACAGCGCCAGGATCACCCGCCGGTGGGCGTTGAAGTCCACGAGCGATGACGTGATCGCCGCCGAGTAGAGCAGTGGCGGCAGCAGCCCGAGGAGCACCACTTCGGGCTCCAGGTGGATCTGCGGCACGAACGGGAGGAAGGACGCCGCGACCCCCGCCACGACCAGGACCAGCGGGGCGGGAAGCCCGATCCAGCGCGCGATCACGACCCCCGCGAGCACCGAGACGACCAACGCGACGAGGAGGAGGGCGACATGCACGCGCCCATCCTCCCCGATGGACGTGTCAGGCGGGTTGCGCGACCCAGAGCATCGGGTCGCCCCAGCCCAGCTCGTCGACGCCGTGCCTGCCGAACGCGAGCGCGACGAGGGTCCGCCGGTGGGCGGCGAAGGTCAGCACGTGGGCGATCATCCCGCCGTACGTGAAGACCTCGGCGGGCTCGCAGAGGGCGTCGACGAACGTGTCGTCGAGGCGGCCCGCGTCGACGACGTCGCGGACGTGGGAGAGGTACGTCGGGCCCTCGGTCGCCAGCCGGTCGCGGAGCGACGCGACCGACTCGTGCTCCTCGACCGACCAGTCGTACTCGCGGTTCGCGAGGGCCGCGTTCCACATGCCCATCTGGCCGACGAGTCGGGAGAGGAGCGAGCGGATCGTCTGGCGGTCGTCGTCGACGTCGAGCTCGATGACCTGGTCGAGCTGCTCGTCGCTGAGCCGGTCCGCGAGGCGGATCATCTCGCCGGTCAGCCAGACGTGGTGCTCGACCATCTTCGTGAGCAGTTCCATGGGTGTCACCTGGTCTCTCGCCGGCAGCCGGAGGCTGCCGGGTGGGTGGAAGTGGACGCCGCTGGGGGCCTCGATCTGCAGGTGACCGGGCCGGCGGCGCCAGGCGGACGGCGCGACGCCGTACGCCCTGGTGAAGGCGCGGGTGAACGCCTCGTGGGACCCGTAGCCCGCCTCGACGGCGATGTCGAGCAGCGGGGCGGAGGTCGTGATCATGCGGTAGGCCGCGCGCTCGAGCAGGATGCGCCGACGGAACGCGTCGGGCGGCTCGCCCGCGATCGACCGGATCATGCGGTCGAGGTGGTAGCGGGAGAAGTGCAGCCGCGCGGCCCGCTCGTCGGCCCCCAGGTCGTGGTCGTCGAGCGCCTCGGCGAGGTGGTCGACGAACCCGGCGAAGAGATCCGGAGCGGTGGTCATGGGTCGATCATGCGGCGTGCGACGCGGGTGCCGCTTGATCGTGGTTGCGTAGCCTGCGCTGGTGACCTACCTGCTCGTCCCGAGCCCGCTGCTGGGGCCGGCGACCTGGGCTCCCGTGGCGGAGCTGCTGGGTGGACGCGTGGTCACCGTCGACGCGGTGGAGCCCGGACCTGCCGACGTGGTGCTGGTCGTGCACAGCAACGCCGGGCTCCACGCGCCGCTGCTCGCCTCCCGGCTCGGGGCGCGGGCGACGGTGTACGTCGACGCCGCGCTCGCCGGCGACGGGCCGGACACCGGCTTGGCGCCGCCGCGCTTCCTGGACTTCCTGACCGGCCTGGCCGACGACGACGGCCTGTTGCCGCCGTGGACGCACTGGTGGAGCGAGGACGACGTGCGCGACCTCTTCCCCGACCCGTCGACCCGCGCCCGCGTCGAGGCGGAGCAGCCCCGGCTGCCGCTCTCCTACTTCAGCTCCCGTGTCGAGGTGCCGCCCGGCTGGGCAGACCGGCCCTCGGCCTACCTGGCCTTCGGCGAGACGTACGCCGACGAGATCGCCACCGCGCGTGGCCGCGGTTGGCCCGTGACCGTCCTCCGGGGCCGGCACCTGCACCAGCTCGTCGACCCGGACGAGGTCGCCGCAGCGATCACGGACCTGGTCGACCGGGCAGGGCGCTGAGCCGATCCGTGGCGGACTGGGAGGGCACCTCCTGAACTGGGAGGGCACTGCAATGCCCTCCCACTTCAGGGACACCCGGTCGACCGGGTATCCCTGGGAGCGGCGACCTACGGCCGCAGCGCTCTGATCCGGGCGTCGAGGTCACGCCGGTTGTCGCGGCGTACGACGACCTCGACCACCTCGACGCCACCGTTGGGCGAGGCGAGTGCCTGGTCGAGCTCGGCGAGCGAGCCGACCTTCCAGTGCGGCGTGCGGGTGGCCGCGCAGAGGGCGGCGAGGTCGACGTGGTGAGGGGTCCCGAAGAGCTTCTCGAAGCGGTCGTCGTACGCCGGGTCGCCCTGCTCGAGCATCGTGAAGATCGAGCCGCCGTCGTCGTTGACGACGACGATCGTCAGGTCGGGGACCGGCTCGCCGGGGCCGATGACCAGACCGTTGGCGTCGTGCAGGAAGGTCACGTCGCCCATCAGCGCGAAGGACCGCGTCGACTCGCGCGCGAGGGCCGCACCGATCGCGGTCGAGATGGTGCCGTCGATGCCGGCCAGGCCCCGGTTGGCGACCACCTTGCGGCGGGCACCGACCGCGTAGCGGGGCACCATCAGGTCGAGGTCGCGGATGGGGCTGGACGCGCCGACCACGAGCAGCCCGCCGGACGGCAGGGCCCGGGCCACCGCGCCGGCCACCTCGTGCGGTGTGAGGTCCGGCTCGGCCGCGAGCAGGGCGTCGAGCTGCCGGGAGACGCTGGCGTCGGCGGCGTGCCACTCCTCCAGCCAGGCCGGGTCGTCGGGCTCCTGCACGTGGGGTACGACGGGCAGCCGCTCGTCGACCGGGAACGGTCTCTCGGCCCACGCGCCGAGCGTCGGGGTGTCGACCACCTGCACGTCGTCGCGCGCGAGCAGTCGCGACACCGGTCGGGAGAGCGTCGGGTGACCGCAGACGACGACCCGCTCGATCCGCGCGCCCAGGTCGCCGGACAGCAGCAGCCGGTAGGTCCGGATGGCGTTCGCGCCGGTGCGCGATCCGCTCGACGGCTCGGCGAGCAGCGGCCAGCCGCCCGACTCGGCGAGCTGACGGGCCTGCGGCCCGGCGTCGTCGCCGGCCACGACGACCGTGCGCGGTCCGTTGCCCAGCCACTCCGTCGTCGCCGGGTGGACCGGCCGGGGAGCCGTGCCGGGGACGACCGCGGGCTGCCAGGTGTCCTCGGGCAGCAGCGGCTCGTCGAGGGGCACGTTGACGTGGACGGGCGCGAGACCTGTCAGGTCCATCGCACCGGCGTCCTGGGTCGCGACGAGCGGACCGAACACCCCCCGCTGGTCGGTGGTCTGGTTGGCGTTCGTCCCCCTCAGACGATCCGGCCGGTCCGCGGTCACGACCACCAGCGGCAGCCCGACGTGGGCCGCCTCGAGGACGGCCGGGTGCAGGTTGGCGACCGCGGTGCCGGACGTGCAGACGACGGCGGCCCGGTGGCCGTTCTTCGTGAGCCCCAGGGCGAGGAAGCCCGCCGTACGCTCGTCGATGCGGGTGTGCAGCCGGACCAGTCCCGCCGCGGCGGCGTCGTACGCCGCGAAGCCGAGCGGCGCGTTGCGCGAGCCCGGGGCGACGACGATCTCGGCGACGCCGGCCTCGACCAGCGCCGTGACGACGGCGCGGGCGGTGTCGGTGGCGGTCACGACCGACGATCCTGCCGCAGGGCGAGCACGTCGGCGAGCCGGGCCTCCCAGTGGGCGACCCGGTCGGGCGCCGCGTGCACCAGCGACTCGTCCAGCACCGGCAGCCGCACCGGCAGCGCGCCGTCGACCGGCAGAAGAGGGTCGGTCACCACGTCGGACTCCAGGAGCTGGACCGTCGCGAGGCCGCACGCGTAGGGCAGCTCGGGCAGAGCGGCCGCGAGGGCGACGCCGGCAGCGATCCCGATCGAGGTCTCCAGCGCCGACGACACGACGACCGGAAGGCCGATGTCCTCGGCGATCCGCAGGCAGGCCCGGACGCCGCCGAGCGGCTGCACCTTCAGCACCGCCACGTCGGCCGCCTCGAGGTCGCGCACGCGGTAGGGGTCCGTCGCGCGGCGGATCGACTCGTCGGCCGCGATCGGTACGCCGACGGCCCGGCGCACCCGGGCGAGGTCCTCGACGCTGGCGACGGGCTGCTCGACGTACTCGAGGCCGCCGGCGGCCCGGTCCAGGACGGGGATGCCCGCGATCGCTGTGTCGAGGTCCCACAGGCCGTTGACGTCGATCCGGATCCGACCGTCGGTGCCGATGGCGTCGCGGACTGCCTCGAGCCGCGCCTGGTCGTCCGCCAGTGTCTGCCCGGGCTCCGCGACCTTGACCTTGGCGGTCCGACAGCCACCGCGCAGCACGACGGCGTGCGCCTGCTCGGGACCGACGGCCGGCACCGTGACGTTGACCGGCACGCTGTCCCGCACCGGGGCCGGCCAGTCCCCGGCGGCGGCCTCCTCGGCGCAGCGCAGCCACGGCTCGGCGATGGCCGCGTCGTACTCCAGGAAGGGGCTCCACTCGCCCCAACCGGCAGGACCCGGCAGCAGCACGCCCTCGCGGACGGTGATCCCGCGGAAGCGGGTGCGCATCGGGAGGCTGTAGACCCTCACACCAGGCTCCGCAGCGTGACCCGGTCCGGCTTGCCGTTGGCCAGCAGCGGGATCTCGTCGAGCACGACCACCTGTCGTGGCGCCCAGGACCGGGCGTGGGTCTCGCCGACCCAGCCGCGCAGCTCGTCCAGCGACACGTCGCCGACCACGAAGGCGACGAGTCGGTTGCCCCACTCCTCGTCGGGCACGCCGAGCACCTCCGCGGCGCGGACCCCGGGGTGCTCCCGCAGCCGGGCGGCGACGGCGGGGGCCGGGACGTTGACGCCACCGCTCACCACGACGTCGTCGATCCGGCCGAGCACGTGCAGCCGGCCGTCCTCGTCAAGACGGCCCGCGTCGGAGGTGAGGAACCACCCGTCGACGAGGACCTCGGCGGTCGCACCCGGGTCGCCGGCGTACCCCTCGAAGAGCGTCGGCCCGCTGATCCGGATCCGGCCGCCGGGGTCGAGCGCGAGCGCCACCCCGTCGAGCGCGTAGCCGTCGTAGACGCAGCCGCCCGCGGTCTCGGCCGAGCCGTACGTCGCCACGACGTGGACGCCCGCGTCCTCCGCGCGTCGACGCAGGGCGGGGTCGATCGGCCCACCACCGAGGAGCACGGTGCGCAAGCCACGCAGCGCCTCGGCATCGGTGTCGAGGAGGCGGTGCAGCTGGGTCGGGACGAGCGAGACGTAGTCGGCGTCGCGGGCGGCGTCGGCGAACGACCCGTGCTCCTCGAGCAGCACCGGCGGGTGCCCGGCGACCAGCGAGCGACAGACGACCTGCACGCCGGCGACGTACGACGCCGGCACGGCCAGGAGCCATCGGCCGGAGCCGCCCAGGCGGCGGGCCGAGGCCTCGACCGACGCGAGCACCGCGGCCCGCGAGAGCACGACCCGCTTCGGCGTACCCGTCGAGCCGGAGGTCTCCACGACCCACGGCTCCGGGTCGTCGGCGGCCAGCCAGGCGTCGAGCTCACGGACCGCAGAAATCACGCGACCGACAGTAGTGCGCAGTGATGGGATGTCCGGGTGCCGACCCGTCTCGACCGACTCCTGCCGCCCACGCCGCTCGCGCGACGACTGTCGGAGCAGTCGGTGCTGTCGGCTGCCGGCGAGGGTGCGTTCCTGACCGGCAGCGCGGTCTTCTTCACCCACATCGTGGGCCTCAGCGCCGCGCAGGTCGGGCTCGGGCTGACCGTCGCCGGCGTCGTGACCTTCTTCTTCGCCGTGCCGCTCGGCAAGCTGGCCGACCGGATCGGGCCACGGAGGATGTGGTGGATCGGCGCCACCGCCCAGGCCGCGCTCTTCTTGGTGTGGCCGTTGATCGGGAGCTTCGCGGCGTTCCTCGTCATGATGGTGACGCTCGAGCTCGTCCAGACCGCGGCCCGTACCGGCCGCAACGCCTACACGATCGACGTCTTCCCGCACGACGAGCGGGTCCGCTCGATGGCGTTCATGCGGGCCGCCCGCAACATCGGCTACACGCTCGGTGCGCTGATCAGCGGCCTGGCGCTCGCCTTCGACAGCGACGCGCTGGTCCGCGCCGTGCCGCTGCTGACCGGCGCCATCCTCGTCCTCAACGCCGTGCTGGTCAGCCGGATGCCAGACGCCGAGCACGACGTCGTGCCGGAGACGCCGGTCGAGAAGGCGCTCACGTCCGGCGCCCTGCGCAACCGGGGCTTCCTGCTGCTCAATGTCTGCGACGGCGTCCTCAGCACCAACCAGGTGCTGCTCAACGTCGTCATCCCGCTCTGGCTGGTGCAGGAGACCGATGCGCCACGGGTCCTGCTGGCCTGGCTCTTCGGCACCAACACGGTGCTCGCCGTGCTGCTCCAGGTGCCGGCTGCCCGCGGCGTGAACTCGGTGGACTCCTCTGTCCGCGCGGCGCGGATCAGCTCGGTGTTCTTCGTGGTCTCGTGCGGCATCGTCGCGTTCACCCACGACACGATCGGCTGGACGACGATCGTGCTCGTGTGGCTGGGCCACGTGACGGTGACCGGTGCCGAGCTCTACCAGTCCGCGGGCCGGTGGGGCTTCCTCTCCGAGCTCTCGGACCCGGACCGGCGCGGCGAGTACCAAGGCGCGGCGTTCCTCGGCGAGACCCTCGGCGGCGTCTGGGCGCCCGCGGCGTACACGTTCCTGGCGATGGAGTGGGGTACGCCGGGCTGGGTGATCATCGCGGCGATCGTCGTGCTCGCGACCCTCGGGATGGGGCCGTCGTCGCGGGCCGCTGAGCGCTACCTGGCGCGCACCCAGCAGCCGGCGACTGCTTGAATCACCCCTTGTGGCAACTCCTGCTCAGTGGCTCGCCGGTGCGCGACCGCGCACGCTCCCCGCAGCCGTCTCCCCCGTGCTCGCCGGCACCGGCGTCGCGGTGTACGCCGACAGCGCCGTGTGGTGGAAGGCGCTGCTCGCCCTCGTCGTGGCCCTCGCGCTCCAGGTGGCGGTCAACTACGCCAACGACTACTCCGACGGCATCCGCGGCACCGACGCCGACCGGGTCGGGCCGCTGCGGCTCGTCGGTTCGGGGGTGGCACCCGCCGCTGCGGTGAAGCGGGCCGCGTTCCTGGCCTTCGGCGTGGCCGCCGTCGCCGGCCTGGCGCTGGCCGCCACGACGGCCTGGTGGCTGGTCGCCGTCGGCGCCGTCTCGGTGCTGGCCGCGTGGTTCTACACCGGCGGCTCGAAGCCCTACGGCTACCTCGGTCTCGGCGAGGTGATGGTCTTCGTCTTCTTCGGCCTGGTCGCGGTCATCGGCACCACGTACGTCCAGACCGAGACGTGGGAGTGGGCCGCCCTCTGGACCGCGTGCGGGATCGGCGCGCTGGCCTGCGCGATCCTGGTCGCCAACAACCTGCGCGACATCCCGACCGACACGGTCGCCGGCAAGCGCACCCTCGCGGTCGTGCTCGGCGACCGCCGTACCCGGCAGCTGTACGCCGTCCTGGTGGTCGCCGCCGCGGCCGCGGTCGTCGCGGTCGCCGTCGTCACCTCTTGGTGCGTGCTGGTCGGCCTCGGCTTCCTGGTGCTCGCCGTGCCTGCCACCCGCACCGTCCTCGGTGGCGCGGTCGGCCCGGGGCTGATCCCCGTCCTCCAGCAGACCGGCCTCGCCGAGCTGCTCTGGGCGGTCCTGGTCGCCGCCGCGCTGATCGTCTGCGGCTGAGCGACCACGCGCGGCGTACGCTCGGAGCATGCTCTGGGTGATCGTGCTGATCGTGGTGGTGGCCGTGCTGGCCTACCGCTTCCGCGCGCCGTTGCTGGCCAGGATCCTGGGCCAGGACCGCTCCCGGATCGACCGGCAGCTCAACCGCCGGAAGGACTAGGACCGGGGCTCGGCCTCGTCGTCGACGTCTTCCTTGGCGCGCATCTCGTCGATCTTGCTCGTCATCGCCTCGGCGCGGGTCTGCACCCGCCGGGCGAGCGCCTCGCGCTGGTGGTTGAGCAGGAAGTACGAGCCCATGCCGCTCATCAGGAACGACGCGACGATGACCCAGAGCCAGAGCACCTCGCCGCCGACCAGCGCCCACACTCCGCCCACGATGGCCAGCGATGCCAGGAAGAGCACGATGCGCAGCGAGGTGTAGACGTAGAACTCCTTCACGGACCCAGGGTAGATCCTGACCACCCTGGTCCTACCCTGGAGGGGTGCTGAAGTTCCTCCTGGTCGTGATCCTGATCGCGGTCGCGGTCTACCTGACGACCCGCGCGATCCAGCGACGCGGCATTGCGCCCACCCCGAGGCCGCGCCCGAAGCGTGCGGAGCCGCCCCGGTTCGTCGGTCCGGACGACGACCCGGACTTCCTCCGCGACCTGGACCGGAAGCGCAAGCACCCCGAGGATCCGACCGAGTGACCGCAGCTCGGCGCCGTCCGCTGTAACGCCGGGTTACCTGCTGTTCCCACCCGGTTGCAACACGGTGGGAAGAGTGAATAACCCGGCGTTACAAGAAACGCGACAGCTAGCGCTGCAGGGTCTCCGCCGAGATCGGCGCGGGCGCGCCGCCGGCGTACGAGTGCTGCGACGTCGTCGAGAAGTAGTTGATCCCGATGAAGTTGAACCACAGGGTGGCCACGCCGACGAGGGCGAGGATGGCGGCGTTGCGCCCCTTCCACCCGGCCGTCGTGCGGGCGTGCAGGTAGGCCGCGTAGACGACCCAGGTGATGAACGCCCAGACCTCCTTGGGGTCCCAGTTCCAGTACGACGACCACGCCTGGTGCGCCCAGATCGGCCCGGTGATCAGCACCGCGAAGGTCCACACCGGGAAGCCGAAGGCGTGCAGCCGGTAGGCGACCCGATCCAGCGCCTCGGGCTGCGGCAGCCGCGCGACGTAGCCGCTCTCGGCGTCGGCGCCTCTGGCCAGGGCGCGCGCCTTCACCAGGTAGAGGGCGGACGTGATGCCACCGAGGGTGAAGGCGCCGGTCGCGATGATCGCGGAGACGACGTGGATCACCAGCCAGTACGACGAGAGCGCCTCGGTCAGCGGCGCGACCGGCGAGTACAGCCAGATCACGGCGACCATCAGGACCGTCAGCACGAAGGCGAGCACGATCGGCGCCATCCAGGCGAGACGCAGCCTGCGGTAGAGCACGGCGTAGAGGAACGCGACCACGAAGGTGCCGGTCAGCGTGAACTCGTACATGTTGCCCCACGGCACCCGGTTCGGGTCCGCGGCCATGCCCCGGGAGAAGAGCGACACGAAGTGCACCGCGACCGCGAGGCAGGTGACCAGGTAGCCCAGCCGCCCGAAGAGCGCCGTACGACGGGCGCGGTCCTCGGCCTCGTCGCTGTCCGGTCCGGTCGCGAGCGCGACCCCACCGGGGATGTCCACCGACTCGCTCGCGGCGGCACCGGAGGCGAGCGGCACCTTGCGCAGCGACGCCCACTCGACGAGGTGCGCCAGGAGCGCGAGGAAGTAGAGCAGTCCTGCGGCCGCGATCGCCTGGTTGCTCAGGCTCTCCCACGCTGCGTCGGTCACGACTCGTCCTCTCGTTGCTTGCCTTGCAGGGTGGTCACCAGCTCGTCCACGACGACCGCGACGTCGCCGCCGCCGGACCGGTCGAGCGCGGCCACCTCGACCAGTGTGCCGTCACCCTCGCGACGGGCGCGAACCCAGACCCGCCGGGGCCGGATGAAGAGCGACCCGAGCAGGCCGATCAGGGCCAGCACGACCCCGGTCAGCGCGACCCACTTGCCGGGGGTCTGGCTGATCTGGATCTTGTTCCACTGCTGGACGCCACCGGGGACACCGGCGACGTTCTCGAACGTCACCGACCCCAGCCCGTTCGGCAGCTTCTGGGTCTCCCCGGGCCGCAGGTCGACGCGGTACGGCGTGCCGTTCTTCTTGGTCAGCATCGTCGTCTTGCTCTTGTCGAGCGCGTAGACCGACTGCGGGACGCCGTCGTCCATGCCCAGGTCGCCGGTGTAGACGAGCATCGAGATCATCGGGTCGATCGGCTTGCCGAGCAGCGAGTAGTAGCTGCCGGTCTCCTGCGAGAAGGCGACCGTCGGGTAGAACTCGCCCTCGAGCCCGATCTGGGTCGGCTCCGCGTCGGCCGCCTTGACCACGCCGATCGACTGGAAGCTCTGGCTGGTCGGCAGGAAGATCGTCGGGCCGCTCTGGACGACGTTGCCCTCGCCGTCGCGGACCGTGATCACCGGGGCGTAGCCGTGCCCGATGAGGAAGATGTCGGTGTTGCCGATCGTCAGCGGGTGGTTGACCCGCAGGTCGTAGGACTTCTCGGCACCGGCCAGCGAGTCCTGGTACTTCAGGTGCGACTGGAAGCCGCGTGCCATCCCCGCCCGGGGGCCGGTCGTCAGCCAGTCGACGTCGAAGTCGTCGATCGAGAAGGAGAACGGCTCCATCTGGTCGGCCTGGAAGAGGCTGCCGGGCTTGAACTCGTCGTACTGGTCCGGGGTGTTCGCGAAGCCGTACGTGTCGCCGACCAGCATGATCACGCCGCCCTTGTAGCCGAACAGCCCACCCATGGCGAAGCCGACCAGGACGACCAACACCGAGAGGTGGAAGACCAGGTTGCCGACCTCGCGCAGGTAGCCGCGCTCGGCCGAGACCGCCTCGGTCCCGTCGCCCAGCCGGTAGCGGCGACGCTTGAGCAGCAGGCGCGCGCGCTCGAGCACGACCTCGGGATCCTCGGTGGTCACGTACGACGCGTGGTCCGGCAGCCGACCCAGGTTGCTCGGTGCCGTCGGCGGCTTGGCGCGCATCCCCCGCCAGTAGTGGAACGTGCGCGGCACGATGCAGCCGACGAGCGAGATCATCAGCAGGATGTAGATCGCCGAGAACCACGCGGAGTCGTAGACCGAGAAGAGCCCGAGCCGCTCGTAGACGGGTGTGAGCTTCGGGTGGTCCGACTGCCAGTTGGAGGTCTTCAGCGCATCGACGCCGGTCTGCGGGATCACGGAGCCCGGGATCGCCGCGAGCGCCAGCAGGAGCAGCAGGATCAGCGCGGTCCGCATCGAGGTCACCTGGCGCCACACCCAGCGCAGGAGCTCGCGGAAGGTCAGCTCGCCGGGACGCCGGTCGTCCTCGGGCGGACGCGTGGAGAGGGCCGTACTCATACTGCGGTCTCCGTCGACGTGACGAGCTGGACCTGGATCCAGGTCACCAGCTGGTCCCACCAGCCGGTCAGCAGCAGGACCCCGACGAGCACGAGCATCAGACCGCCGGCGCGCATCACCCAGACCTGGTGGCGGCGCACCCACCCGATCGCCGAGAGCGCCTTCTCGTAGGCGAGCCCGGCGAGGATGAACGGGATGCCCAGCCCGAGCGCGTAGACGGCCGACAGCAGGGCGCCGCGAGCCGCGGTGGACTCGGTGAAGGACAGGCTGGTGATGGCGGTCAGGGTCGGGCCGATGCACGGCGTCCAGCCGAGCCCGAAGAGGAAGCCGATCACCGGGGCCGCGGCGAGGCCGACGGCCGGGAACTGGTGGACGCGTACGTCGCGCTGCAGGATCGGCAGCCAGCCGGCGAAGGCCAGGCCGAGCACGATCATCACGATCGCCAGCACGGTGGTGATCTGGTCCTGCCACTCGAACAGCCAGGAGCCGAGCGCCCCCGATGCCGTGCCGAGGATGACGAAGACGGTGGAGAAGCCGAGCACGAAGAGCACCGAGCCCAGGAACATCCGGCCCCGGCGGGTGCCGGCGACGCCGTTCGCGAGGTCAGCGCCCGACAGGCCGGTCGCGTACGACAGGTAGCCGGGCAGCAGCGGGATCACGCACGGGGAGAAGAACGACACCAGGCCGGCGACCAGCGCGACCGGGATCGCCAGCACCAGGGACCCGGAGAGCGCCGTCTCCTGGAACCAGTCAGCCATCCGAGGTCCCGGCGACGTCGTCGATCACGTCGAGGATCGTCTGCTTGCTGGGGATCGCTCCGGAGATGACAGCAGCGACCCGGCCCTCGTCGTCGAGGACGATGGTGGTCGGGGTGGACGCCATCGGCGCCTTGCCGGCGAACGCGAGCCCGGCCTTGCCCTGCACGTCGTAGACCGACGGGAAGTCCGCGCCGACGCCCTTCATGAACGCCAGGCCGTTGTCGGCGCTCGAGTCGCGGATGTTGATCCCGACCACGGCGGCCTCGTCGCCCAGCTCCGAGGAGATCTCGCTGAGCATCGGCATCTCCGTGCGGCAGGGGCCGCAGCCGGACCACCACTTGTTCACGACGAGCACCTTGCCGAGGTAGTCCTCCGAGGAGATCGGCTCACCGGTGAGGGAGGTGCCCGAGAACGTCACGGGGTCGTCGCGGTCGGCGGCGTCGATGACCTGCACGCTGCCGTCGCCGCTGATGTAGCCCTTGTTGCCGGTCGCGCCCAGCGAGGTGCAGGCGGTCAGCGCGAGCAGCAGCGGGGCGGCCACGCCGAGAAGCATCCGCTTCAGGGTCACGGGCGCTGCTCCTCGGGCGCGCCGCCGGCGGAGAACGGCGCGTTCTTGTCCTTGACCGGGATCAGGTCGCCAGCGGGCTCCGAGTAGCTCACCTGGGTGATCCGGTCGCCGACGAAGTGCAGCGAGGTGAGGGAGCAGAGCGTGCACTGCCGCCGCCGCGGGTCGTGCAGCTGGCGGCGACCCTCGACGTGCAGGCGGGTCGTCCAGATCGGCAGCTGGTGGGACACGATGACGGCCTCGTGGCCGACCGCGGCCGCGCGGGCGTCCTCGACCGCCGCCATCATCCGGACCACGATCTCCTTGTGCGGCTCGCCCCAGGACGGCCGCGCCGGGTTGTAGAAGTGCCGCCAGATGCTCGGCCGCTTGATGATCGACCAGGCGCCCTGGCTGAAGCTCAGGCCCTCGAGCTTGTTGCCGGACTCGATGACCCGCTCGTCGGTGACGATCTCGAGGCCACGGGCCTGGGCCAGCGGCCGCGCGGTCTCCTGCGCGCGCTCCAGCGGCGAGACGCGCAGGTGCACGATGTCGCGGTCGCCGATGCTCTCCGCGATCCGCGCGGCCATCCGGTTGCCGAGGTCGGAGAGGTGGAAGCCGTCGCGCCGGCCGTAGAGGATGCCCTCGGGGTTGTGCACCTCGCCGTGGCGCAGCAGGTGGACGATCGTGTCGGGGCTGCCCTGGATCTCTGGGTGACTCACAGCTGGCTCTCCTACGCCTGGGCGGCAGCGGCCGCGCGGGCAGCGCCGGGCAGCGCGTCGAGCACGGTCTGCACGGCGCGGTCGTCATGGGCAGCGGACAGGAACCACGCCTCGTAGGCCGACGGCGGCAGGTAGACCCCCGCGTCGAGCATGGCGTGGAAGAAGGCGGCGTACGCCGCGGAGTCGGTGCGCGACGCGTCCTCGAAGTCGCGGACCCGACCGCCGTCACCACCGGTGAAGAAGATCGAGAACATCGTGCCGGTGGCCTGCACGACGTGGGTGACGCCGGCGGCGGTCAGCGCGTCGGAGGCGGCCGCCCTGATCGTGTCGGCGGCGGCCCCGATGTGGGCGTAGACCTCGTCGGTCGCGAGCCGCAGCGTGGCCAGGCCTGCGGTGGTGGCGATCGGGTTCCCCGACAGCGTCCCGGCCTGGTAGACCGGCCCCTCGGGCGCCAGCCGCGACATCACGTCGGCGCGGCCGCCGAAGGCCGCGGCCGGGAAGCCGCCGCCCATCACCTTGCCGAAGGTCACCAGGTCGGGGCGCCAGCCCTCGACCGCACCGTCGAGGCCCCACTGACCGAGCTTGCTGGCGCGGAAGCCGGTCATCACCTCGTCGCTGACGAAGAGGGCACCGTGCCGCGTGCAGGTCTCGGCGAGGAACGCGTTGAAGCCCGGCTCCGGCGGGACGACACCCATGTTGCCGGGCGCGGCCTCGGTGATCAGGCAGGCGATCCGGTCGGGGTACTCCGCGAAGACCTTCTCGACAGCGGCGCGGTCGTTGTAGGGCAGCACCAGCGTCAGCTCGGTCGACGACGCCGGGACGCCGGGCGTGCCCGGGACCGCGAACGTCGCGAGGCCGGAGCCGGCGGAGGCCAGGAGCGAGTCGACGTGGCCGTGGTAGCAGCCGGCGAACTTCACCACGACGTCGCGGCCGGTGAAGCCACGCGCCAGCCGGATCGCCGACATGGTGGCCTCGGTGCCGGAGGACACGAAGCGGACCCGCTCGACCGGCGTGCGGGCGACGATCTCCTCGGCGAGCTCCACCTCCGGCTCGGTGGGGGCGCCGTACGACGTGCCGCGCGCGACCGCCTCGGCGACCCGGGCCTGGACCTCGGGGTGCGCGTGCCCGAGCAGCATCGGGCCCCACGAGCAGATCAGGTCGACGTACTCGTTGCCGTCGGCGTCGGTCAGCCAGGCACCCGCCGCCGAGCGGATGAACCGCGGAGTGCCGCCGACCGCGTTGAACGCGCGGACCGGGGAGTTCACGCCCCCCGGCGTGACGGCTCGGGCCCGTTCGAAGAGGGCTGCGCTGGCGGTGGTCGGTCGGGGCACCGGCCCATTGTCCCCGAGGACGCCAACCCGCCCCAGTCGAGGGCCGCCGCAGCGGTCCACGGGGTGGGCCAGGCCACGTCGGCGGGGCCGCGTCGCCGGCGGATCTGCAACGGGTTTCACCGTCACGACCTGCGGGAATGGTCGTCACACTGACGAACGGCTGCACCAGACCGGCAAGCGACGTACCGTAACTGGTAGTGGACCCGGTCGTTTGATGTCCGTCACACCGAGTGCTGTGGGAGCATCCGGGTCCGAGGGAGCAGGAGCAGGGGAATGACCAGGTCGACTGATGCCCGTGGGGGGCGCTTCGGGCGTGGCCACAAGGTCATGGCCCTGATCCCCCTGGCCGTGCTCTCCGTCGCCTGGACCGCGAGCATCGCCACCACGGGAGCCGGCACGGCGCTCGCCGACGCGACGACCGACCAGAAGCTCCCCGACGGCACCAGCCTCCCGACCGAGGCCATCGAGGTCCCGGCGAGCGTCTCCGCCGCCGGCGGCGTCGCCCCCGGCATCACCGGCGACGTGCAGCAGGCCGTCGCCACGGCCTCGACCTCCGGGATCCCGGCCGCCGCGCTCGCGGCCTACCAGCGCGCCGAGACCGTCATCAACTCCGCCGACCCGGGCTGCCACCTCTCGTGGCAGCTGATCGCGGCGATCGGCCGGGTCGAGTCCGACCACGGCCGCACCAACGGCAACACCCTCGACGCCCAGGGCGTCGCCACCCCCGGCATCTACGGTCCCCCGCTCAACGGCGGCGACGGCACCAGCAAGATCGCCGACACCGACGCCGGCCAGTACGACGCGGACGCCACCTGGGACCGCGCGGTCGGGCCGATGCAGTTCATCCCCTCCACCTGGTCGGTGGTGGGCGTGGACGCCGACGGCGACGGCCAGCGCAACCCGCAGGACGTGGACGACGCGGCGCTCGCGACCGCGGTCTACCTCTGCTCCGGCGGCGACGACCTCGGCACCACGGCCGGCCAGCGCTCCGCCGTCCTCCGCTACAACCACAGCCAGTCGTACGTCGACCTGGTGCTGTCGATCATGAACGCCTACCTGGCCGGTGAGTTCACCTCGGTGCCCAACGGCGTCACCTCGGCCGGCTACGTGGTCCCGCAGCTCCCCCAGGCCAGCGGCGGCAAGGGCCACCACGGGGGCAAGGGTCACCACGGCGGCCACACGGGCGGGAACACCGACCCCGGTGGCAGCTCGAGCGAGCCGACGGCCAAGCCGACCACGAAGCCGAGCACCTCGCCGTCCTCCGGACCGAACCTGCCGACCACCCCGACGGACGGCCCGAAGCTGCCGCTGCCGACCCTGACGCTGCCGCCGCTCCCGTCGACGTCGGTCTCCCCGATCGACCAGGTGCTCACCGAGGTCCAGGCCCGGGCCCAGTGCCTGCTCGACGGCTACATCGACAACGTGCTGCGCACGGACGACCCCTACGACCAGTGCGTGTACGCCTACACGCATTAGCGCCCTCGGTCCGAGCGTGCTCGGACCGAGACCAGGCGCAAGGTTGAGGAGCCGCGCGAGCGAGGCACGAGATCGCGACCGGCGTCTCGAAACCCGGTGAGCCGAGAAGCAGGCTCTATCGAGCGAGCAGCCGCGCGGCCTCAGCAGCCCAGTAGGTGAGCACCACGTCGGCACCGGCCCGCCGGATCGAGGTCAGCGTCTCGAGGATGGCCGCCTCGCGGTCGATCCAGCCGTGGGCGGCGGCCGCCTCGACCATGGAGTACTCGCCCGAGATGTTGTAGGCCGCCACCGGGACGTCGACGGCGTCGCGCACCTGGCGCAGCACGTCGAGGTAGGCGAGGGCCGGCTTCACCATCACGATGTCGGCGCCCTCGGCGACGTCGAGCAGCGCCTCGCGCACGCCCTCGCGGGCGTTGGCGGGATCCTGCTGGTAGGTCCGCCGGTCGCCCTGGAGCGAGGAGTCGACGGCCTCGCGGAACGGGCCGAAGAAGGCGGACGCGTACTTCGCGGAGTAGGCCAGGATCGAGACGTCGGTGTGCTCCGCGGCGTCGAGGGCGGCGCGGACCACCGCGACCTGCCCGTCCATCATCCCGCTCGGGCCGACCATGTCGACCCCGGCGTGCGCCTGCGCGAGCGCCATCTCGGCGTACGCCGCCAGGGTGCGGTCGTTGTCGACCTTCCCGTCGGGCGTGAGCACGCCGCAGTGGCCGTGGTCGGTGAACTCGTCGAGGCACAGGTCGCTCATCACCGTGAGCGTGTCGCCCACCTCGGCGACGACGTCGGTGATCGCGAGGTTGAGGATGCCGGCCGGGTCGATCGCCCCCGAGCCGGTCGCGTCCTTGCTCTCCGGGATGCCGAAGAGCATCACGCCGCCGAGCCCGAGGTCGGCAGCCTCGGCGACCGCCTTCAGCAGCGAGTCGCGGGAGTGCTGGACGACGCCCGGCATCGACGAGATCGGCTTCGGCTCGTCGATGCCCTCACGGACGAAGAGCGGCAGCACGAGCTGGCGCGCCTCCAGGGACGTCTCCGCGACCATCCGGCGCAGGGCCGGGGTGGTCCGCAGACGGCGTGGCCGGACCGTCGGTCCGGTCACCGGGCCCGTGAGGGCACCGTGCTCGCTCATGCCCGGGTCACTCCGCCCGCACCCGGCGCCGCGCCGAGGGCTTGCGCTCGGACGGCTTGGTGACCGGCTGACCGGCCTCGACCAGCGAGGCGCGACGGGCGGCACCGAAGTCGGCGAGCGCGTCGACGAGCTCCTCCACGTCCGGGCGGCTGGCCAGGACGTCGACGCGCAGGCCGTGCTCCTCCGCCGTCTTCGCCGTGGCGGGGCCGATGACCGCGATGATCGTCGAGGTGTGCGGCTTGCCGGCGATGCCGACCAGGTTGCGCACCGTCGAGGACGACGTGAACACGACCGCGTCGAACTTGCCGGTCTTGATCGCGTCGCGGGTCTCGGGCGGCGGCGGGGCGGCCCGGACGGTGCGGTACGCCGTGACGTCGTCGCACTCCCAGCCGAGGTCGATCAGGCCGGCGACGAGGTTCTCGGTCGCGATGTCGGCACGGGGCAGGAAGACCCGGTTGATCGGGTCGAGCGCCTCGTCGTACTCGGGCCAGTCCTCGAGCAGACCGGCCGCCGACTGCTCCCCGGAGGGCACCAGGTCGGCACGCAGGCCCCAGTCGCCGATCGCCTGGGCGGTCTTGTCGCCGACCGCGGCGATCTTGAGGCCGGAGAAGGCCCGCGCGTCGAGGCCGTACTCCTCGAACTTCTCGCGGACCGCCTTGACGGCGTTGACCGAGGTGAAGGCGATCCACTCGTAGCGGCCCTCGACGAGGCCGCGGACGGCCTTGTCCATCTGCTGCGGGTTGCGCGGCGGCTCGACCGAGATGGTGGGGACCTCGTCGGGCACGGCGCCGTAGCCGCGGAGGCGCTCGGACAGCGAGCCCGCCTGCTCCTTGGTGCGGGGCACCAGGACGCGCCAGCCGAAGAGCGGCTTGGTCTCGAACCACGACAGCGTCTCGCGCAGGTCGACGACGTCACCGACGACGGTCACGGCGGGCGGCGCCATCCGGGCCGCGCGGGCGTCGGCGGCGATCCGCTCGAGGGTGGAGGTGACCGTGGCCTGCTCGGTGGTGGTGCCGACGCGGGTCATCGCGACCGAGGTCTGCGGCGAGCGGCCGGCGGCGACCAGCGCCTTGGCGATGTCACCGATCTGACCGACCGCCGAGAGCAGGACGAGGGTCCGCTTGCCGGCGTACTGGCTCCAGTCGACCTTGTCACCGCAGGTCACGACGGCGACCTCGCGGTGGTCCTTCGTGGTCAGCGGGATGCCGGCGTACGCCGGGACCGCGTTGACCGACGACACGCCGGGCACGATCTCGAAGGCGAGGCCCGCCTTGACGCAGGCCTGCGCCTCCTCGGGACCCGAGGCGTAGAGGAAGGGGTCGCCGCTCAGCAGCCGGACGACGCGCACGCCGCGCTTGGCGTGCTTGACGACGACCTTGCCGCGCGCTGCGTGCGTCAGCGGCTGGCCGTCCTCGCCGAAGCCGCCGTCGACGATCTCGGGGCCGGCCGGCTCCGTCTCGTCCTCGGCGGGCACCGGCAGGTCGAGGACCTGACGGATCAGCTCGGCGTGCTCGGGCACCTCGGTCACCACGACGTCGGCGCGCCGCAGCAGCTCGACGGCGCGCACCGTCAGCAGGCCCGGGTCGCCGGGGCCGCTGCCGACGAACGACACCCAGCCGCGCGGCTGGTCGGGGTTCGGGCTGGTCTTGGCTCGGGTCATGCGTTCTGCACCTTGTCTAGCTCGTCGTGTGGCGAGTCGTTCGTTGGTTGCGTCAGGTCAGCCGCGCCGTCGGCGAGCATCTCCTTCGCGAGCCGGTCACCGACGCCTGCGGCATCGGCGGGGTCCCCGGTGGCGGACATCCGCACCGAGAGCCCCCCGTCGGGTGAGAGTGCGATCGCCCGCACCCACAGCTCCTCGCCGTCCTCGCCCTCGGCCACCTCGGCCAGGGCTCCGATCGGCGCGGAGCAGCCTCCCTCCAGCGTGGCGAGCACGGCTCGCTCCGCCTCGACCGCGGCGCGGGTCCGCGGGTCGTCCAGCACCTCGCGCAGCTGCACCGCGAGGTCGTCATCGGTACGGCACTCGACCGCCAGCGCGCCCTGCCCGGGGGCCGGCAGCATCTGGAGCGGGTCGAGCACCTCGGTCGCCTCCTCGAGGCGGCCGATGCGGGCCAGGCCGGCGCGGGCGAGCACGACGGCGTCGTACTCGCCGGAGCGGACCTTGGCGATCCGGGTGTCCACGTTGCCGCGCACCCCGACCACCTCGACGCCGAGGCCGAGGGCGTGCAGCTGGGCGGCGCGCCGGGGCGAGCCGGTGCCGACCCGGCTGCCGACGGGCAGCTCGCCGAGCGTCAGCCCGTCGCGGGCGACGACGGCGTCGCGCGGGTCCTCGCGGGTGGGTACGGCGGCGAGGGTGATGCCGTCGGCGGCGTAGGTCGGCAGGTCCTTGAGCGAGTGCACGGCGACGTCGACCCGGCCGTCGAGCAGGGCGTCGCGCAGGGCGTTGACGAAGACGCCGGTCGACGACGTCCCCGCGAGCGGGGTGCCGGCGGCCTGGCTGCGGTCACCCTCGGTCGCGATCTCGACGAGCTCGACCTCGCGGCCGAGGCGAGCGGCGATCTGGTCGGCGACGAGCCGGGACTGGGTGGTGGCGAGGACCGAGGCGCGGGTCCCGACGCGGACTGCCGTCTCTCGGGGCGCGGTCACGACAGACCCTCCGGGCGGGTGACGGCGTCGACGGCCTCCGGGTCCAGGGCGAAGAGCTCGGCGAGCGCGGCGGCGTACGAGACGGCGCCGGACTCGTTGGCCAGCTCCTTGACCCGCACGGTCGGCTCGTGAAGCAGCTTGTCGGCGACCCGGCGCACGGTGTGCAGGACCTCGGCGCGGGTGGCCTCGTCCAGGTCGGGCAGCCGACCGGCGAGCCGGTCCATCTCGGCATCGACGACCGAGGTCGCCATCGAGCGCAGCGCCACCACCGTGGGAGTGACGCTGGCCTGGCGGCGCGCGGAGAGGAACGCCGCGACCTCCTGGGTGACGATCCCGCGGACCGCCTCGACCTCGCGGCCGGCGTCGGAGTCGTGCAGCTCGCGGGCGAGCTCGGCCAGGTTGATCAGGGTGACCCCGGGCAGCTCGCCGGCAGCGGGGTCGACGTCGTGCGGGAGGGCCAGGTCGATGATCGCGAGCTCGCGGCCGTCGGCGGTCGCGGCTGCGACCATCTCGGCGGTGACGATCACGCCGGTCGAGCCGGTGCAGGACACCACGACGTCGGCGACGGCGAGCTCGGCCGCGACGTCGCTCAGCAGTGCCGAGCGGGCGCCGTACTCCCCCGCGAGACGGACGGCGTTGCCGGCCGTGCGGTTGGCGACGGTGACGCTCGCGGCGCCCCGGCGCGACAGCGTCGCGGTGGCCAGGCCGGCCATCGCTCCGGCGCCGAGAACGAGGGCGCGCTTGCCCGTCAGGTCGCCGACGGCGGTGTGGCTGCGGTCGAGCGCGGCGGAGACCAGGGTGGGGGCGGCGTGGTCGATGTCCGTCTCGGCGCGCGCCCGCTTGCCGACCCGGAGGGCCTGCTGGAAGAGCACGTTGAGGGAGGGACCGACCGTGCCGATCTCCTGGCCCGCGCTGAGGGCGTCGCGGGTCTGGCCGAGGATCTGGCCCTCGCCGACCGCCATCGAGTCGAGGCCCGCGACCACCTGGAAGAGGTGCGAGACGGCACCGTCGTCGTAGTGGACGTAGAGGTGCGGCAGCATCGCCTCGGTCGCCTCGCCGGCCCGCTCGATGAGGAGCTTGGAGACCTCCTCGACGCTGCCGTGGAAGCGGTCGACGTCGGCGTAGATCTCGAGGCGGTTGCAGGTCGAGATGACCGTGGCCTCGGTGACGTGCTCGGACGCGGCGACGTCGTCGATCAGCTTGTGGACGCCGTCGGCGTCCAGGGCGACCCGCTCCAGCAGGGACACCGGCGCGGACTTGTGGGAGATCCCCACCACCAGAACACTCACGCCGTCGCCGCCTTCCGCTGCTCGTGGTAGGCCAGGATCTGCAGCTCGATGGAGAGGTCGACCTTGCGCACGTCGACCTGCTCGGGCACCGAGAGCACGATCGGCGCGAAGTTGAGGATGCTGGTGACGCCGCACGCGACCATCCGGTCGGCGACGTCCTGCGCGGCGACCGCGGGGGTCGCGATCACGCCGATGGCGACGTCGTGGTCCTTCACGATCTGCTCGAGGTTGTCGAAGGCCTGGACCTCGATGCCGGCGACGACCTCGTCGCGGCGGGCCGGGTCGGCATCGAGCAGGGCCACCACCCGGAAGCCGCGGCTGCGGAAACCGGAGTAGTTGGCGAGCGCCTGGCCGAGGTTGCCGATGCCGACGATGACCACGGGCCAGTCCTGGGTCACGCCGATCTCGCGGGCGATCTGGTAGCGCAGGTACTCGACGTCGTACCCGACGCCGCGGGTGCCGTAGCTGCCGAGGTAGGAGAGGTCCTTGCGCAGCTTGGCGCTGTTGACCCCGGCCGCGACGGCGAGCTCCTCGCTGGAGCAGGTGCTGGTGCCCTGCTCGGACAGCGTCGTGAGGGCTCGGAGGTAGATGGGCAGCCGCGCAACCGTTGCTTCGGGAATGTCCCGAGAGCTGTCGGGTGACGTGCGAGCGCTCACTGAGTTGCCTTCTCCATAGCCGGGGGGCTGCTGGGCCGTCGTCGGGCGCACTGGAACGACTCGTTCCGGAGGCCCGGCGGCTCGTTCACTGTAGGAGTTTGTGAACGGGAGAACAAAACGAGAGCGGGTCGGCGGGCCCGTGGGACTAGCACATGTGACATGAGCCACGCCGAGCGGGTCCGTCAGCCCGCCAGCGCCGCCCGGAGCCGCTGCTCGTCGACCCGCCAGAAGTCGTGCTGCCGACCGTCGACGAAGGTCACCGGGATCTCCTCGCCGAACCGCTCCCGGAGCACCGGGTCGTCGTCGATCGAGACCTCGCCGTACGACTCCCCCAGGTCGGCGCAGACGCGCTCGATCACCAGGCGGGCCTCGTCGCACAGGTGGCAGCCGGGGCGGGAGTAGAGGGTGATCCGGGGCGTGCTCATCCGAGACCCGTCACTCCAGGAGGCCGAGCGCACGTCGCCGCTCCAGGCCCCGCAGCCGGCCCTTCTGGACCTTGCCGGTGACGGTGCGCGGCAGCGTGTCGACGATCTCGATCCGGGACGGCTGCTTGAACCGCGCGAGGCGGACGGCGCAGTGCTCGCGCACGGCGTCGGCCACCGCGGCC
Organism: Nocardioides sp. Root1257; assembly: GCF_001425175.1. Taxonomy (GTDB): domain Bacteria; phylum Actinomycetota; class Actinomycetes; order Propionibacteriales; family Nocardioidaceae; genus Nocardioides. The sequence goes on from NZ_LMDV01000010.1 coordinate 137,156, forward strand.
GGGTCGGCGTCGACCGTGCGGACGTAGGCGACGACGGCCTCTCCGGTCTGCTCGTCGGTGACCCCGATGACGGCGACCTCGGCGACCCCGGGCACCTCCTCGATGACGTCCTCGACCTCGACGGGGTAGACGTTGAAGCCGGAGACGATGACCAGCTCCTTGAGCCGGTCGACGAGGAAGAGGTCGCCGCTGTCGTCGAGGAAGCCGACGTCCCCGGTCGCCCACCAGCCCTCGGCGTCCGGCCCACCCGAGCCGTCCGGCCAGTAGCCGCTGAAGAGGTTGGCGCCGCGGATCTCGATCTCACCGGGGTCGTCGCCCTCGGGCGGCTTCCCGTCGTCGTCGAGCAGGCGGATGTCGATGCCCGGCAACGCCGCCCCGACGGAGCCGACCTGGAAGGTCTCGCTGCACAGGGTGCTGGTGACGACCGGCGACGCCTCCGTCAGGCCGTACCCCTGGTGGACCGGGACGCCGGTGCGCTCGGTGAACTCGTTCACGACCTCCGGGCTGAGCGGGGCCGACCCCGACAGCATCAGCCGGACCGGCCCGAGGCGCTCCTCGAGGTCCTGCTCGCCGCGCCAGTAGGCGAAGACCGGCGGCGCCACCGGCACCACGCTGCAGGCCTCGTCGTCGATGATCGCCAGCGTCTCCTGCGGGTCGAAGCGCTCGACGAGCACCAGCTTGGCGCGGTGCCGGAGCACGCCGCCCAGCACGGCGTTGAGCCCGTAGACGTGGAAGAGCGGGAGCACCCCGAGCACGACGTCGTCGCCGTGCATCATCGGCGGCTCCACCTGGGCGACCTGGTCGATGTTGGCGAGCAGCGCCCGGTGGGTGAGCATCGCGGCGCGCGGCAGGCCCGACGTACCGCTCGTGTAGAGGAGCGCGGCCAGCTTCTCGGGATCCTGGAGCGGCGGCGCCGGCCGGGCGGTGTCGGCGCGCAGGTGGTCGTAGGAGCGCTCGCCGGGCAGCAGCGTGGCACCGGCGACCACGACCCGCGGCACCACCGCACGGGCCGCGAGCTCGGGATCCAGCTCGTCCCCGCCGTCGACGACGCTGCGGAGCACGTCGACGGCGGCACGCAGGGTGGTGACGGTGTCGCCGTCGGCCACGGCCATCCGGGCGCCCGAGTCGGCGAGCATCCGGGCGAGCTCGCCGGCCTTCGCGAGCGGGTTGACCGGGACGGCGACGGCCTGGGCCCGGAGCACCCCCAGGTACGTCGTGACGAACTCGAGCCGGTTGCCGATCGCGATCAGCACCCGGTGCCCGCCGACGATGCCCGAGGCGGCCAGCCCGGTGGCGATGCGGCCTACCTCGTCCTCGAGCTCGGCCCAGGTCAGGCTGCGGCCGCCGGCCTCGACGACCGCCAGGCGGTCGGGGCTCTCGGTGGCCGCGAGGGTGACGAGCTCAGCCACGTCCCGGATGCCAGACATACCGGGATACTTCCATACCTCGCGGTCGTGCCGGGTGGGTCTACCCTGCCCGTGTGACGCCCCCTGACCGGAAGCCGCGACCGCGCAACCTGCAGCAGCGGTCCACGCTCGCGGGTGAGGCGGCGGCCGCCGCGACCGAGGTCGAGTCCGCGCTCACGCCGCCGCTGGACGCCTCGGCGGCCGCGTTCTTCGACGTCGACAACACCGTGATGCAGGGCGCGAGCATCTTCCACCTGGCGCGGGGGCTGCACCGGCGCAGGTTCTTCACCACCCGCGAGATCCTCGGGGCCGCCTGGAAGCAGGCCTACTTCCGGGTGGTCGGGGTCGAGGACCCCGAGCACGTGGCCGAGGCCCGCTCCTCGGCACTCAGCTTCATCGCCGGCCACACCGTCACCGAGCTCGAGGAGCTCGGCGAGGAGATCTTCGACGAGGGCATGGCCCACCGGATCTGGCCCGGCACCCGCGCGCTGGCCCAGCTGCACCTCGACGAGGGCCAGCGGGTCTGGCTGGTGACGGCGGCGCCGATCGAGATCGCCCAGATCATCGCCCGGCGGCTCGGGCTGACCGGGGCGATGGGCACCGTCGCCGAGCACGTGGACGGCGTCTACACCGGCCAGCTGGTCGGCGACATGCTGCACGGGCCGGCCAAGGGAGAGGCCATCAAGGCGCTGGCGGCGCGCGAGGGGCTCGACCTGCGCCGGTGCTCGGCGTACTCCGACTCCCACAACGACCTGCCGATGCTCACCCTGGTCGGCGACCCGTGCGCCATCAACCCGGACCACAAGCTGCGCGCGTACGCCCGCGAGCAGGGCTGGCGGATCCACGACTACCGGACCGGGCGCAAGGCGCTGCGCGCCGGCCTGGTCGTAGGCGGGGTCGCGGGCGCCGTCTCGGGCACCGTCGCCGCGGGCGTCGCGCTGCGGGGCCGGCGGCACTGACCCCGCCCGTCCACCCCCTGGGCTTTACCCGACTGGTCTGGTCCGGGAGGAGTAACTCGCGTTTACTGGGGAATGGCTGAGTGAGGAGCATCGGGAGGGTTCGCCACATGGCACAGGTCGGACATGACGTCGCGCGCGGGCTGGACTCGCTGCGCCGTCTCGTCGCCGAGGTGCTGCTCGCCGAACGTCCGCTCCTCGCGGGGATGCCGGGAGTGCTGGCGACCGAGGCGGTCACGACCGGCCGCACCCAGACCGGGACCGGCTCCGGCGGCGGGTACGACGACTCCGACCTGGCCGCCTCCTCCGAGGAGGACGCCGCCGAGCGCGGCCGCCTGATCGCGCTGGTCGAGCTGGCCCGCGGCGGCGACGCCGAGGCGTTCGGCCTCCTCTACGACCACTACCAGGGCTCGGTCTACCGCTTCCTCTACTACCGGACCAGGTCCACCACGCTGGCCGAGGACCTCACCTCCGAGACGTTCTTCCGCGCGCTGCGGAGCATGAACGGGTTCCGGTGGCAGGGCAAGGACTTCGGCGCCTGGCTGATGACGATCGCGCGCAACCTCGCCACCGACCACTTCAAGGCCGGCCGCACCCGCCTCGAGATGACCACGGAGGACATGAGCCTCCACGACGACGCGACCGACGACGGGCCCGAGGGGATGGTGCTTGCCGGGCTGACCAACGAGGTCCTGATGCAGGCCCTCACCGAGCTCCCGGCCGAGCAGCGCGACTGCCTCGTGATGCGGTTCCTGCAGGGCATGAGCATCGCCGAGACGGCGGCGGTCCTCGGCCGCAGCGACGGCGCCGTCAAGCAGCTCCAGCTGCGCGGGGTGCGCAACCTCGCCAAGTTGATGCCGGAAGGGATCCGGGACTGATGCCCGGCGTACCCGAAATCGTTTACGTGGATCGCGGATCTGCCGTAACTCCGCCGCCTGACGCGTCGTTGAGCACGACATGACATGGGGGCCCAGGGCGCAACGGCGCGCCGATGACTTCGACACCCTGGTCGAGCAGCTCTCGACCGGGCAGACGTACGACGCCGGTGCCGCGCGCGACGCCGAGCTGCTCCAGCTCGTCGGGGCGCTGCGCAGCGTGCCCGACCCGCAGCCGCGGCCCGAGTTCGTGGCCGACCTGCGCACCCGGCTGATGACCGAGGCGGAGACCGCGCTGGTCCCGACCGATGTCTCCCGACTCCAGCTACCGGCTCGTCGTACCACTCGGGAGCGGCGGATCGCCGCCGTCGTCGGTGGCCTCGCTCTCGTCGGCGCCACGACCTCCGTCGCGATGGCGGCGCAGTCCGCGCTGCCCGGTGAGTCGCTCTACCCGATCAAGCGGGTCCTCGAGTCCGCCCACACCAGCCTGTCGCTCGGCGAGGCCCGCAAGGGCAGCACCGAGCTCGCCAACGCGTCCAGCCGCCTCGACGAGGCCACCGCGCTGACGCAGGCCGGCGACTCGTCCGACGACGAGCAGATCGCACGCACGCTCAGCACCTTCACCGACCAGGCCACCTCCGGCGCCGACCTGCTGTTCGCCGACTACGCGCACACCGGCCGCGAGGCGTCGATCGCCGAGCTGCACGACTTCGCGTCGAGCAGCATGACCCAGCTCGCCGCCCTCGAGCCGCAGATCCCGTACGGCGCTCGCGACGAGCTGATCGCCGCGGCCAGCACGATCGCGCAGATCGACTCCGAGGCGACGCTCCAGTGCCCGACCTGTGGAGGCACCGTCATCGAGTCGATCCCGCCGACCCTCGTCGCCGCCGAGCAGGTCGCCCTGCCCACGCCGCCCGCCGCTCAGTCGACCGGGCAGAAGGCCGGCAAGCCCGGTCGGAGCGGCACGCAGGGCAGCACGAGCACCGACGAGGGTGACCCGCAGCTGCCGGTCGTCGGCGACGACGTGCCGCCCGGGAGCGTCCTCGACCCGAGCACCGCGCCGTCGACCAGCCCGAACCCGATCAAGGACCTGACCGACGGCCTCACCGGGGTGCTCACCGGCAAGGGCTCCACCGGCACGTCCGGTGGCTCCGGGAGCTCCCCGTCGTCGAGCCCGCTCGGCCAGGTCGTCGGCGGCGTCGGCGAGATCCTCCAGGGCGTCGTCGACCCGGTCACCGGCCTGCTGGTCCCCAGCAGCACCGCGAAGCCCTGAGCGGGTCGTCCGCGTTCGGCTAGCCCCAGGCGCGTCTGGGGCGGACGAACCGACTAGCGGAACACCGACTGCCGCTTCATGAGCAGCGAGTAGAGCGTCTGCTGGATGGTCTCGCGCACCTGGTCGGTGACGTTGAAGACCAGCATCGGGTCGTCGGCGGCACCGGCGTCGAACTCGTCGGTCCGGATCGGCTCGCCGAACTCGAGCAGCCACTTCGAGGGCAGCGGCACGAGACCCAGCGGGCCGAGCAGCGGGAAGAACGGCGTGATCGGGATGTAGGGCACCCCGAGCAGCCGTGCCAGCGACGGCAGGTTGCCGACGAGGGGATAGATCTCCTCCGCGCCCACCACGGACAGGGGGATGATCGGCACGCCGGTGCGCACCGCCGCGGAGACGAAGCCGCCTCGGCCGAAGCGCTGGAGCTTGTAGCGCTCGGCGTACGGCTTGCCGATGCCCTTGAAGCCCTCCGGCCACACGCCGACGAGCTCGCCGCCGTTGAGCATCCGCTCGGCGTCCTCGTTGCAGGCCAGCGTCGCGCCGCTGCGCCGCGCCATCGAGCCCACGAACGGCATCTTGAAGACCAGGTCGGCGCCGAGCGGGCGCAGGAACCGGCCCGTCTCGTCGTGGATGGTCACGAGGGTCATCAGGCCGTCGACCGGGACCGTGCCCGAGTGGTTGGAGACCACCAGCGCGCCACCGTCGGTCGGGATGTTCTCGATCCCGCGGACCTCGATCCGGAACCACTTCTGGGCGATGGGTCGCAGTGCGGCCATCAGGAACCGCTCGGTGATCTCCTGGTCGAAGCCGTACTCGTCGACCCGGTAGTCGCCGGCCACCCGTCGGCGCAGGAACGCCAGGAAGCGCGCCAGCTGGGGCTCCCAGTCCTCTCCGAACACCTCGGCCGCGCCGTGCTGGACGGCGGCCAGCCAGTCGGCGGCCGGGATGCCGTTCGGCATCGGCACGTCGGTCGTGGTCGGCGCCCGCGTGGGCTCCGGTGCCGTCGCCTCGGACGCGGCCTTCGGCTTGGCCTTCGGCTTCGGCTTGGGCTTCGGGGCCGCCTTCGTGGCCGGTGCCGGCCGGGTGGCCGACTTCGGCGCGGCGGTCTTGGGGGCGAGCCCGCGAGCGGCCGACGACGGCTGGGTGCCGGTACCGCGGCCGGGTCGGCCGCGAGTGCCGATCGGGATGATCTCGGCGTCACCCATGGTCGCTCCCCCCGACGGCAGGCACGGTCGCTGGATCGGGCCCGGCATCGGGCAGCCGCTCGGCGAGGCGATCGAGCACCCGGCCGGTGCGACCGCCGGTCGCGGGCAACGGCTCGGCGAAGTCCGCGAACGCGGACGCGGTGGTGAACGTGGGCTCGAAGCCGAGCAGGCTGCGCATCCGGGTGGTGTCGACGCCGCGACCGTAGGTGAGGAACGCCGTCTGCTCGGGCGAGAAGTCGGCGACGCGGGCCGAGCGCAGCACGGAGCCGACGTTGCCGACGGCGAAGGGCGGCAGCGCGACGGTCGGCCGCTGGAGGCGGCGTACGGCCTGGGAGAGCATCAGCAGGCCGTCGCCGGCGACGTTGAACGTGCCGGCGACGTCGGAGTGCGTGGCGTGCCGGAGCACGGCGAGCAGGTCCTGCTCGTGGAGGAACTGCAGGCGGGCGTCGTGGCCGAGCACCGTCGGGATGAGCGGCAGCCGGAAGTACGACGTCAGCGGGCTGGTGACGTGCGGGCCGATCACGTTGGCAGCGCGCAGCAGCGTCACCCGGACGTCGGGGCGCCGGCGCGCGAACCCGCGCACGTAGCCCTCGATCTCGGCGACGTCCTTGGCGTAGCCCGAGCGCGGGGGGCGCCGCGGCTCCATGTCCTCGGTGAACATGGCGGGGTCGCGGCTGCTCGCGCCGTACACGGTCGTCGTCGACTTCACGACCAGTGAACGAAGCTCGGGTGCCTTCTGGCACGCCGCCAGGAGCTGCATCGTCCCGATGACGTTCAGCTCTTTCATCGTGTTGCGACCCCCGGCGCTGCCGGGGGTCGAGATCACGCTCATGTGGACGACGGTGTCGACGTCCTCCTTGACGATGATCTTCGCGATGACGGGGTTGCGGATGTCAGCGCGGACGAAGGAGACGTCGCCGATGTCGCCGCGTGGCGGCACGGCGTCTACGCCGATGACCCGAGCGACGTCGGGGTCGGCTGCGGCAGCGCGCGCGTACTTCCGACCGAGGTCACGTGAGACCCCGGTGACGAGGACGACCCTGCCGGCGCTGCCCATACGGCGAACGAGCCGCGCGGCCTACTTGCCGAGCTTGCGACGCTGGACGCGCGTCTTCTTCAGCAGCTTGCGGTGCTTCTTCTTGGCCATGCGCTTGCGCCGCTTCTTGATGACAGAACCCACAGGGAAACCTTTCAACAGCCATACAGCTGCCCCCGGACCAGCCCGGAGGACCGGCCCAGCCTATCCGGGGATGGTGCCCCGGCAGAATCGGCCGGTCCATCCGGACCGGGTGAGCCCGAATGAGCCCTGTCTGAGCACCCGAGGGTGCGTCGGTCAGCCAGCGCTGTAGAAGCTCTTGCGCAGGTACTCGTCCACGTCCTCCTCGAGGACACGGAAGGACCGGCCGACCCGGACGGCGGGCAGGTCGCCGCCGTGGACGAGCCGGTAGACGGTCATCTTGGACACCCGCATCATCGCTGCCACCTCGGCAACGGTGAGGAACTTCGAGTCAGAGATGTCTCCGGAACTGGTAGCCATCGTGCACCGATACTTTCTGTCTGACGCGCCACCGGCTTCCCCACCAGTGATCACACGCGCCGCGCTCCGTGAGAATAGAGCCTGATGTGACTCGTGGGGAAGAGGTTCACCAAAGAAACGATTGGGACACGGCGTGTCCGCTTGCGCGGGCGCCCCGAATCGTCCCGGCCGCGTGCACCTAGGGCAGCGGGTCGAGGCCGTGCAGCGGGAAGGCCTCCATGCGGGTCGCGTGGATCGCCCGGTCGAGCCAGGTCTCGGGGTCGTAGCCCTCGCGCCAGTCGCGGTACGCCGGGGTGCGGCCGTCGGTGAGCCGCATCGGCGCGATCCGGCCGAGCCGCTCCCGCACGTGCTCGCGCCAGGCGGCGGGGGTGTCCAGCCCGGGCTCGAGCGGGGCGCCGGAGAGGATCGCGAGCAGGTGCGTCCAGGCGCGTGGCACCACGTCGACGATGGCGTAGCCGCCGCCACCGGTGGCGACCCAGCGGCCCTCGCACAGCTCGTGCGCCAGGTCGTGGACGGCCAGGTAGGCGGCACGCTGGCCGTCGACCGTGAGCATCAGGTGGGCGAGCGGGTCCTCCGCGTGGGAGTCGCACCCGTGCTGGGTCACGAGCAGCTGGGGCTTGAACTCGCGCAGCAGCGGGGGCACCACGGCGTGGAAGGCACGCAGCCAGCCGGCGTCGCCGGTGCCGGGCGGCAGTGCGACGTTCACGGCCGACCCGAGTGCGGCCGGGCCGCCGAGGTCGTGCGGGAAGCCGGTGCCGGGGAAGAGCATCTGGCCGGTCTCGTGGAGGGAGATCGTCAGCACCCGCGGGTCGTCCCAGAAGATCTTCTCGACGCCGTCGCCGTGGTGGACGTCGAGGTCGACGTACGCGACCCGCTCGGCGCCCTGGTCGAGCAGGCTCTGGATGCCGACCGCGACGTCGTTGTAGATGCAGAATCCGCTCGCGCGGCCGGGCATGGCGTGGTGCAGGCCCCCGGTGATGTTGGCGGCGTGCAGCGACTCCCCGGTCCAGACCTGGCGGAACGCCTCGACGCTGGCGCCGACGATGTGCGCCGTCGCGTGGTGCATGTCGTGGAAGACGGGGTTGTCGTCGGAGCCCAGGCCGTGGACACCGTCGACCGTGCGCGGGTCGCGACCGGCCCGGATGACGGCCTCGATGAGCTCGGGGCGGTGCACGGTCGCGATCAGGTCGTCCGACGCCACCGGCGCGGGTACGACGCGCAGCCGGTCGCCGACCACACCGAGCTCGCTCGCGAGCCGCATCGTGAGGTCCACGCGCAGGGGCGACATCGGGTGGTCCGGTCCGAAGTCGTACTCGGTCAGGCTCGGGTCGAAGACGACCGTGGCCGGCCCTGAGCACGCATGCGACGACGGGGCCATGTGACGGACGCTACCGCTACAGTGGGTGGGTGCTGACGACCCGTTCCACCCAGTGGTGGCCCGCCTGACGGCGGCCCGCCTCTCAGCACACCCTTTCGACGGCCGCCCACGGGCGGCCGTTCGTCATGTCCGGACGACCCGTGGGCTCTCACCTCCAGGAGAACCCATGAACCGCCAGCTCTCGCTGCTCACCCCGAGCGGCCACCTGACGCTCGGCAACCTGCTCGGCGCCCTGCGCCCCATGGCCGCCGGCCAGCACGAGGACGACTGCTTCTACGGCATCGCCGACCTGCACGCCCTGACGACGCCGCACGACCCGGCGCAGCTGCGCGACGTCGTACGCGAGACCGCCACCCTGCTCCTGGCCGCCGGGCTCGACGACGCGACGCTCTTCGTGCAGAGCCGGGTGCCGGCGCACGCGCAGCTCGCCTACCTGCTGGAGTGCACAGCCCACACCGGCGAGCTGAACCGGATGATCCAGTTCAAGGAGAAGGGCCGCGGGGTCGACTCGACGCGGGTCTCGCTCTACACCTACCCGGCGCTGATGGCGGCCGACATCCTGCTCTACCGCACGCAGCGCGTGCCGGTCGGCGCCGACCAGCGCCAGCACGTGGAGCTCACCCGCGACCTCGCCCTCCGCTTCAACAACGCCTACGGCCCGGTCTTCACGGTCCCCGAGGTGACCGTGCCCGCGGTCGGCGCGCGGGTGATGCGCCTCGACGACCCGAGCCGCAAGATGGGCAAGTCGGACACCTCCGCGGCCGGCGTCATCGCGCTGCTCGACCCGCCCGACGTCGTACGCCGCAAGGTCGCGCGCGCGGTCACGGACTCCGACACCGGTGCCGACGCCGTCCGCGCCGACCCCGGCAAGCCCGGCGTGACCAACCTGCTGGAGATCCTGGCGGCGTGCGGCGGCTCGACCGACGGGATCACGACGTACGGCGCCCTGAAGCGGAGCGTCACCGACGCGGTCGTCGCCGAGCTCGAGCCGCTGCAGAAGCGGTACGCCGAGCTGGCGGCGGACCCGTCGTACGTCGACGGCGTCTACCGCGCCGGGGCCGAGCGCTGCCGGGAGGTCACCGCGCCGGTGCTGGCCGCGGCCGAGGCGGCGATCGGCCTGTGACGGAACGGGCTCTTGAACATGTTCAAGAGCCCGGCGTACGCTGTCGTCATGGCGGAATTGAACGCGTTCGAAACAGACCGGGAGCCGCTCGTCCCGGGGTCGGTGGTCACCCTCGCGACCGTCGCCGTCGGCTTGGTCGCCGTCGTGGCGGCCTTCGCGGTCGACCCGCTCGGACCACTCTTCGTCCTGCTCGTCTGGGGCTTCGTGCTGGGCGGCCTGGTGCTGGCGGTCCTCCCCGGGCGCGCCCGGCACGTCGGGGTCGGGCTGGCGTTCGCGGGCGCCGCCGTCCCGGTCGCCGCCTTCCTCTTCCTGGTGGTCGTGATCTCCGGCGGGGTGCTGTTCGGATGAGCACCTCCAAGGCCGAGCAGACCCGGGGCGCGATCGTCGGCGCCGCGATGCGGCTCTTCCGTCAGGAGGGCTACGACCGGACCACGATGCGCGCGATCGCGACCGAGGCCGGGGTGTCGGTGGGCAACGCCTACTACTACTTCGGCTCCAAGGAGCACCTGGTCCAGGCGTTCTACGACCAGCTCCAGGTGGAGCACGCGGAAGCGGCGGCGCAGGTGCTCGACGGTGATCGCGCGTTCGCGCGCCGTCTCGAGGGGGTGCTGCTCGCGTGGCTCGACGTGGCGGCGCCGCACCACGAGTTCGCCGGCCAGTTCTTCCGCAACGCCGCCGACCCGCGCAGCCCGCTGTCGCCGTTCAGCGAGGAGTCCACGGCCGCGCGCGACGCGAGCATCGCGCTCTTCGCGACGCTGCTCGACGGGTCGGACGCCAAGCTGGCGCCGGCCCTGCGCGCCGAGCTGCCCGACCTCCTGTGGCTCCTGCAGATGGGCACCGTGCTCTTCTGGGTGTACGACGCCAGCCCGGACCAGGAGCGGACCCGGACCCTCGTGCGGCGGATCGTCCCGATCGTGGACCGGCTGGTGCGCCTGTCCCGGATGCCGGTCGTGCGCGGGGTCGTCGACGACGTGGTCGGCCTGATGAGGGAGCTGCGGTCGTGATCACCCGGGGCCTCGCCGCGGCGTACGTGCTGACGATCGCGACGATGACGACCGTCGGCTTCGTGACGGACTCGCCGGCCCCGATCCTGGTCGCGGGAGTGCTGTCCCTGCCGACGAGCGTGCCGGCCGGGATCGGCTTCTACGTGGTCTTCGGCCTGCTGGCGCAGGTGCCCGGCGCGAACCCGAGCACCAGCAGCGGGTCGATGTCGTGCACGTCCGCGGGCGAGTGCCACGGATCCAGCTCGGGAGAGGCGGCGACCTGGTTCCTGGTGACGACCGACGTCGTCGGGATCCTTGCCCTGACCCTCGCCGCGGTGCTGAACGTGCTGATCGTCGGGCGGCTGGTCAGGGGAAGGCGCGCAGCTTCGGACCGGACCCGGTCGGGTGCCCTGCCGTGAGGCCGTACCTGTGGACCCTTGCCGCGGTCTGGCTCACCTGGTTCGCCGGCCTGGTGGCTGCCTCGGTGCACGACGATCACGCCGGCGTCGGCACGGCGTACCTCGTGTGGTTCGTGGGCATCCCGGTCTCCGTGCTCATCTCCGTGCTCGCGTGCGCGGCCATCGCGGGCGCGCAGTGCCTCGAAGCCGGGGAGCGGCGGCGCACGGGCGAGCGCGGGTGAGCCGGCGTCAGAGGAAGGCGCGCAGCTTCGGACCCGACTCGGTCGGCAGCTTGACGGCGATCCCCTCGGCGACGGCGCGCAGGGTCCAGCCCTCCCCGTCGCGGACGATCCGGGCCATCACGACGCCGGTCTCCGGCACGCCGAGGGTCAGCGTCACGCGGGCCAGCTCGGTGCCCTGGTCGTCGACGACGCGGCAGTAGGCGTTGGCGACCCACTCGAGCGAGTGGCCCTGGTAGCTGGTGACGAGCAGGAAGATCGTGTCGATCTGGCGGTGCACCTTCGCGAGGTCGACGGTGATGGTCTCGTCGTCACCGTCGCCACTGCCCGTGGTGTTGTCACCGAGGTGCTCGACCGAGCCGTCGCGGGTCCTCGTGTTGTTGTAGAAGGCGAGGTCGAAGAGCTGACCGCCACCGAACTCGACGGCCGACGCGTCCAGGTCGACGTCACGGTTGCCGCCACTGCTGAACCCGCCGGCGCTGGGGTTCTTGTCCCACCCCAGCCCCATCCGCAGCACGCCGGCGTCGACGGGCAGCGCCATCTCCTGGCCCTTGGTCAGCTCGATCACGGGGCCGAGGCTACCCGGGTCCGGCCCCGGGTCAGGGGCTCCAGATCCACGTCTCGTCCGAGATCCCCGACGGGTCGTCGTACGCCGTCGCCTCGTCGATGCCACCGAAGACCATCAGCCGGCCGTCGCCCCAGACCGCGCCCTGCTGGAGGTCGACGTCCGAGCGCGGCCTGCCGAGCGTCGTCCAGGTCTCCGCGTCGTCGTCGTAGACGTAGCCCCAGGCCGCCATGAGCGGGCCGTCCGCGGCGTGGGGGTACCACCCGTCGCCCGTCCGCGCCTCCACGTCGGGCGCGCCGGGCAGCCTGCTCCACCGTCCGGTCTCCGGGTCGAGCCGTCCACCCATGGGCGGGTTCCCGTCGAGGCCGGGTGCGGTCTGGATGTCGAGCGCGACCAGACGCGTGCCGGTCCAGTGCGCGCAGAGGTCGCCGATCGTGCCGGTCGTCGGGAAGCGCTCGCTCCAGGTCGCCCCGTCCCACCGGTCGACGATCGTGAAGGGTGGGGTGTCCCCGTCGTCGGGCGCCACGTCCGGATCGGCGCCGCAGGCGAAGATCCCGTCGTCGGTGGGCAGCACGGAGTACGCCGTCAGCCGGGGCTCCTGGTCGTCGACCGGCAGGCGCGACCACGCGCGCGCCGCGGGGTTGAGCACCATCACCCGGCCCGACGTGGACATGACGTACACCTGGCCGTCGAGGGCCTGCAGGTTGCCGCTGTCGGAGACCCGCGCCGGCGCCGCGGGCAGGGACGACCAGGTGTCGCCCTCGATGTCGTAGGCGAGCCAGCGGCGCGCGCCGTCGAAGAGCACCAGGGTCCGGCCGACGACCACCGGGCGGAACCAGTAGCCGATCGGCACCGGTGCGTCGGCGATCCGGCGCCAGGTGTCGGTCGCGGGGTCGTACGCCGCGCCGTCCTCGGCCATCGGGTCCGCGGCCACGCAGCTGGCGGCCGGCGGGCAGGGCGAGTCGGTGCCGCCGCCGAGGACCAGCGCCTCCGTGCCGGTCCACGCCGTGACCGGCGCCCAGCGAGGGCCGACCGGCGAGGGGGCGCCGGCGTGCCAGCTGCCGCCGACGGGCGGGGCCGGGGCCGGGTCGACACGACGGGCGTCGCCGAGTCTCGGGCCAGCGACCAGCGCGACGACGACGGCGAGGACCGCGACCGCGGCCGCTCCCTCGACGATCCTCCGACGGCGTCGGAGGCGCCGGCCGAGCTGCTCAGCGGCGAACCGGTCCCCCGGCCCCGGGTCGACACCGGCGAGGCCGTCGGTCAGCCGGCTGCGGAGGCGGTCCTCGATGCTGGTGCGGGGGCTCATGCGCGGTCTCCTTCCGCTGGGTCCAGCTCGCCGAGCCGGGTGCGCAGGGTCGCCAGCGCGGCCGCGGCCTGCGACTTCACCGTCCCCGGGCGGCACCCGAGGGCGTCGGCGATCTGGCGCTCGCTCAGGTCCTCGTAGTAGCGCAGCACCACGACCGCACGCTGCCGTGGTGGCAGGGCGCGCACCGCGCGCCAGACCTCGTCCCGCTCGAGCAGGTCCGGAGCAGGGTCCGCCACGCGGTCCGGCAGCCGGTCCACCGGCGTCTCGCGGCGGAAGGACGCCCGGCGGTGGTGGCCGATCGCGGCGTTGATCGCGATCCGGCGCACGTAGGCGGTCGGGTCGCTGGCGCGGTGCACCCGCGACCACGAGGCGTACGCCTTGGCGAAGGCCACCTGCACGGCGTCCTCGGCGAGCTGCCGGTCACCGGTGACGGCGTACGTCGTGCGCAGCAGCGTCGGGCGCGCCGCGACGTAGAAGCTCGCGAAGTCCGGCACCGTGCTCACACCCTGAGGATGCCTGCTGACGGCGGTTCGGTTCGGTCGTTCCCTCAGTCGGCCGAGCGCGCGTCGCGCTCGGCGAGCTCCCGGAAGGTGAGCAGCTGCTTGCGCATCATCACCAGGTCGCCCCAGGCGAGCAGTCGCGACGCCGCCCAGGCGACCGGCCCGCGCTGGCCGGTGAGGATCCGGCAGACGAGGCGGCTCCCGGCGCCGTCCGCCTCCACGGCGTACGTGACGGCGGTGCGACCGAAGACCTTCGGGATCGTCAGGCCGCTCCAGTGGTGGCCCGGATCGACGTCGGTGACCCGGAAGACCTGGACCCGCTGGCCGACCGCCGGGTCCTCGACGCCCGGTGTGAGCCGACGGGGCGAGCGGCGGCCCCGGTTGTCGATCCAGTCGTAGGAGTAGGGCCCGACCTCCATCTGGCACAGCCACCGCCAGACCAGCTCGGGGCCGGCGGCGACGGGTACGGCGCGGGTCATCCGCAGCACCGGGCCGTCGACCATCGCGTCGGCCGGGTAGGTGCGCGCGTGCTCGTCCGGGGTGGCACCCCAGACGAGCGGGAGCATCAGCTGCCTTCGGCCAACGCGCGGGACCGGTCGCGCGCGGCCTCCATCGCGGCCAGGAAGGCGGCCCGGACCTTGTGGATCTCGAGCTCGCGCAGCGCCGCGGCCGTGGTGCCCGCGGGCGAGGTGACCTGCTCGCGGAGCACGGTCGGGTGGGTGCCGGTCTCGCGGAGCATCTTCGCGGAGCCGACGACGGTCTGGACGACGAGGTCGGTCGCGGTGGAGCGCGGCAGCCCGAGGTGCACGCCGGCCTCGATCATCGACTCGACGACGAAGAAGATGTACGCCGGCCCGCTGCCGGAGATCGCCGTGACGGCGTCCTGCTGGCGCTCCGGGATGCGCAGCACCTTGCCGACCGAGGCCATCAGCGCCTCCGCCTCGGCGAGGTGCTCGTCGGAGCAGTGGCTGCCGGGCGAGATGGCCGCCATGCCCTCGTCGACGAGCGCCGGGGTGTTCGGCATGACCCGGACGACGGCGACGCCCTCGGGCACCCGGGACTCGATGAAGGCGGTGGTGATGCCGGCCGCCAGCGAGACGAGCAGCTGGCCGGGGCGCAGCACGGAGGCGATCTCGTCGAGCACGTCGCCCATGTCCTGCGGCTTGACGACGAGCGCGACCGTGTCCGACTTCTCGGCCGCCTCGCGGTTGTCGACCACGGCGACGCCGTACCGCTCCTCGAGCTCGCGGGCACGCTCCGGACGCTTCTCGCCGACGAGCAGGTTGTCGACGCGGCGGCCGGCGCGGACCAGGCCCGAGAGCAGGGTCTCGCCCATGACTCCGGCGCCGAGGATGGCGGTCTGGGACATGGGCTCGTCCTTACTTCTGGGGACTTACTTCTTGGAGATCAGCGAGCGGACGAAGAATGACAGGTTCTGCGGACGCTCAGCGAGCCTTCTCATCAGGTAGCCGTACCACTCGGTGCCGTAGGGGACGTAGACGCGCATCCGCTCGCCCTTGCCCGCGAGCCGGCGCTGCTCCTCGGGTCGGATGCCGTAGAGCATCTGGAACTCGTAGGTCCCCGGCGCGCGACCGAAGCGGCTCGCGAGCGAGCCGGCGATCTCGACCATGCGCGGGTCGTGGGTGGCGATCATCGGGTAGCCCTCGCCGGCCAGCAGCACCTTGAGGCAGCGGACGTAGGACTTGTCGATCTCGAGCCGGTCCTGGAAGGCGACCTCCTCGGGCTCGAGGTAGGCACCCTTGCAGAGCCGGACCCGGGAGCCCTCGTGGGCCAGCGCCCGGCAGTCGGCCTCGGTGCGGTGCAGCATCGCCTGGAGCACGGCACCGGTCTCGGGGAAGTCCTTGCGCAGCTCGCGCAGGATGCCGAGGGTCGAGTCGGTGGTGGTGTGGTCCTCCATGTCGAGGGTGACCGTGGTGCCGGCGTTGCGGGCCGCCCGGCAGATGGTGCGCGCGTTCTCCAGGGCGACCTTGTGGCCGACCTCGGGGAGGAACTGCCCGATCGCGCTCAGCTTCACCGACACCTCCGCGCCGCGGGTCAGGCCGCGCGCCGAGAGCTGCTGGAGGAGGTCGAGGTACGCCGTCACCGTCGCGTCGGCCTGCTCCGCGTCCAGCGTGTCCTCGCCGAGGAAGTCGAGCGTCACGAGGAGCCCGTCCTCGGACAGCACGGCGGTGGCGTCGGCGGCGGCCGCGGTGGTCTCACCGGGCACGTAGCTGCGGACGATGCCGGCGGAGACGGGCATGGTGCTGACGAGCTTCTTGACCTGCTCGCTGCGGGCGAGCAGCAGCAGGGGCTGGCGGAGGAGCGACATGCCTCTCAGGCTACGACGGGACCCGGCCGAAGCCCGATTTCAGGGGTGCCCCTCAGGGAGTACGTCGGCGCAGGGTCGCCGCGCCCAGCACCAGCACGACCACGGCGTACCCGGCGATGACCGCGAGGTCCTGCCAGACGTCACCGGTGTCGGCCGTGACGGTGAGCGTCTGCATCGCGTCGACGGCGTACGTGAGCGGCAGCACCCGGCTGACCCACTCGAGCGCGTCGGGCAGCTGGTCGGTGGGCACGAAGAGCCCGCAGAGCAGGATCTGCGGGATCACCACCAGCGGCATGAACTGCACGGCCTGGAACTCTGTCCGCGCGAACGCGCTGACGAACAGGCCGAGCGCCGTGCCCAGGACCGCGTCGGCGATCGCGACGACCGCGAGCAGCCAGACGGGCCCCTGGACGTCGAGGCCCAGCACGCCGACGCTCAGCCCGACCGCGAGCACGGCCTGGATCGCGGCGACGGCGCCGAACGCCACGGCGTACCCGCCGAGGAAGTCGATCTTGCCCATCGGCATGGCCAGCAGGCGCTCGAGGGTGCCGCCGCTGCGCTCGCGCAGCGTGGTCACGCTGGTCACCAGGAACATCACGATGAACGGGAACATCGCGAGCACCGCCGGCCCGAACTGGTCGAAGTACGGCGTGTTCTCGAACATCCACCACAGGAGGGTGATCAGGACGCACGGCAGCACCAGCAGCAGGACCAGGGTGCGCGGGTCGCAGCGGACCTGAAGGATCACGCGGGCCGTCACCGCCCCCAGGATGCGGGGACTCATGCCGCGTCCGAGCGGACGATGGCGAGGAACGCCGCGTCGACGGAGTCGGCGCCGGCCTGCTGCTTGATCTCGGTCGGCGACCCGTCGGCGATGATCCGGCCCTCGCGCATCAGCAGCAGCCGGTCGCACCGCTCGGCCTCGTCCATCACGTGGCTGGAGACGAGGACCGCCGTGCCACCGGCGGCGAGCTCGTGGAAGAGAGCCCAGAGGTCCTCGCGCAGGACGGGGTCGAGGCCGACCGTCGGCTCGTCCAGGACCAGGAGGTCGGGGCTGCCGAGCAGCGCGACCGCCAGGCTGGCCCGGCTCCGCTGACCGCCGCTCAGCCGCCCGACCACGCGGTCGCGCTGGCTCCCGAGGTCGACGGCCTCCACCACCCGGTCCACCTCCTGCCGGTCGACGCCGAGCACCCGCGCGAAGAACCGGAGGTTCTCGGCGACCGAGAGGTCGTCGTACACGCTCGCGGCCTGGGTGACGTAGCCGATCCGGTCGCGCAGCGGCCGACTGCCGGCCTCCTGGCCGAACACCCGGACCGTCCCACCGGCGACCTGCTGGACACCGACCAGGCAGCGCATCAGCGTCGACTTGCCGCAGCCGCTCGGGCCGAGGAGCCCGGTGACCCCGTCGCCGATCGAGAGGTCGAGGTGCTCCAGCACGTCGTGCCCGCCGCGGACGACGTGGAGGTCGCTGATCTCCACCGCGTTTTTCACCATGTGATGAATTATGGGTCGTGTGGAGCGGGGGTCGCAAGAGGTCGCAGGGATACCCGGCCGACCGTCTCTTCGTTAACTGGGAGGGCACTGCAATGCCCTCCCAGTTCGAGCTTCCCCGGTCAACCGGGTATCCCTGGGAACGCCGACCTACGACAGCGGCCCGGTCAGGTACCGCTGGACCGTCGGGCCGTAGATCGCGACCAGGTCGTCGGCCGGCAGGGATGCGATCGGCTCGACCTCGAGGACGTAGCGGGTGAGGATCAGGCCGATCACCTGGCTGGCGACGAGCGGCATGCGAACGTCGGGCCGGTCGATGCCGAGGGCGACGCCGACCGGCTGGAGCACGGCGGGCACGAACCCGTCACGCAGGAGACGCTGGCTGGACGGGTCCAAGATGCTGCGGGCGAGCCCGACCAGCGGGAGCCGGAGGTCGGGGTCGTCCCAGACCGAGAGGAAGACGCGCACCATGCGCTCGCCCGCGCCGTCCGGTCCCAGCGCGACGACCTCGGCCAGCCGCTCGCGCGGATCCACCGGCAGCTCGAGCGCGGCGACGAACAGGTCGTCCTTGCTGCCGAAGTAGTGGTGCACCAGGGCGGCGTCGACGCCCGCCGAGGCCGCGACCGCGCGGATCGACGTACCGGCGAAGCCCTGGGCGGCGAAGAGCTCCCGGGCCGCTGTCAGGATCCCGGCCCGGGTGTCCGGCGCGCCCGGTCGGCGTCCCCGCCGGGGGCTCGTCACGGAGTCCCGACCGCCAGGTGCTCGCGGGCGAACTCCAGCGACTCGCGCAGGTCGCGCTCCCGCTCGGCGCGGTCGACGCACTTGCGGGTGTTGATCTCGAGCACCACCTCGCCGGAGAAGCCCGTCGTCGCGAGGTGCCGGAGGAACACGTCGGCGTCCATCGACCCACGGCCCGGCACGAGGTGCTCGTCCTTGGCCGAGCCGGTGCCGTCGGTGAGGTGGATGTGCCGCAGCCGGTCGCCGAGCCGGGTGGCCATCGCGACCACGTCGTCGTGCGCGATCGCCGCGTGCGAGAGGTCGATCGTGGTGTTGGCGTAGGACTCCGTCGACGGGTCCCAGCCGGGCAGGTACATCTCGGCCTTCCGGCCGGAGGCCCGCCAGGGATACATGTTCTCGACGGCGAAGGCGAGACCGGTCGAGGCCTCCAGGGCCGCGATCCCGTCGACGAACTCGCGGGCGTAGGCCTTCTGCCAGCGGAACGGCGGGTGCACGACGACCACCTCGGCGCCGACGGCGTGCGCCATCTCGGCGGAGCGCTCGAGCTTGCCCCACGGCTCCGTGCCCCAGACCCGCTGGGTGAAGAGCAGGCACGGCGCGTGCACGGCGGAGACCGGGAGGTCGTGGTGGTCGGAGAGCTGCTTGATCGCCGACGTCTGCTGGCTCAGGGCATCGATCCCGACCATCACCTCGATCGTGTCGTAGCCCAGCGACGACGCGTAGGAGAAGGCGTGGGCCGACGACTCGGGGTAGACCGAGACCGTCGAGAGACCGATCCGCGGGACGCTGCTCATCCGGGGTCCCCGCAGAATCGTGGACGGGAGGAGCGCAGCGGGGGAAGGCCGCGATGCTGTGGGGTGGTCACAGCAGCGCGCCGATCTGGTCGAGACGTTCGAGGATCACACCCTCGCGCAGCGCCCAGGGGCAGATCTCCAGGGCGGGCAGCTCGAAGATGTCCATCACGGCCTCGGCGACCAGGGCCCCCGGGACGATCTGGTGCGCCCGGCTGGAGGAGACCCCCGGCAGGTGTGCGAGCTCGTCGCGCCTCATGGAGACCAGCTTGGGGATCCACTCCGAGAGCTCGCTCACCGGCAGCGAGCGCGGCACGAGGGGCCCGTCCCCGGACGGGGCCGCGCCGCAGATCCGAGCCAGGGAGCGGAAGGTCTTGGAGGTCGCGGCCGCGTGGTCGGGGGCTCCGTGGCGCAGCATCCGGCCGGCGTCACGTGCGATGTCGGCACGGATCTGCTTGCGGAGGCGGCGTACGTCGTCCTCGTCGGGGCGGTCGACGTCGAAGTGCTGACGCGCCAGTCGCGCGGCGCCCAGCGGCAGCGACCAGGCGACCTCGGGCTCCTCGTCCGCCCCGCCGGCCATCTCGAGCGATCCGCCGCCGATGTCGAAGACCCACAGGTGTCCGGCGGACCAGCCCAGCCAGCGGCGTACGGCGAGGAAGGTCAGCCGCGCCTCGTCGTCACCCGAGAGCACCTCGATCGGCAGACCGGTGCGCTCGTCGACCTCGGCGAGCACGGCGTCGCCGTTGACGGCGTCGCGGACCGCCGAGGTGGCGAAGGCGAGCATGTCCTCGCAGCCCTTCTCCTCCGCGACCCTCTGGGCCTGCGCGGTGAAGGCGGCCAGGGCGTCGATCCCCTGCTGCGACACGGCTCCCGTGTCGTCGAGGTGCTCGGCAAGGCGCAGCGGCTCCTTGTAGGAGAAGGCCGGCAGCGGCGCGGCGCCGCGGTGCGCGTCGACCACCAACAGGTGTCCGGTGTTGGACCCGATGTCGAGGACGCCCAGACGCATGGCTCCCACGCTACTAGCCGGGGACCGCACCGTAGGGTTGCGTCCGTGCCCGAAGTCGACCTGGTCTTTCCCCGCGCGTACGTCGAGTTCGTGAACCCCGACGACGCGTCCGAGGTGCTGCGCTGCGACCTGACGTGGCTGACGTCGAGCTACATGTGCATCTTCGGCCAGGGCTGCTGCGGCATCTACGACGACGCCCCCGACGTCGGCTGCTGCACCCTCGGTGCGCACTTCGCCGACAAGGCGGACGAGAAGCGGGTCGCGGCCTACGTCGACCAGCTCGACGAGAAGCTGTGGCAGCAGAAGCCGCAGGGACGCGCGGTCAAGAAGAAGGACTGGATCGAGGTCGACGAGGACGGCGAGCGCAAGACGCTCACGACCGTCGTCGACGGGCAGCAGGCCTGCGTCTTCCACAACCGCAAGGACTTCGAGCTCGGAGCGGGCTGCGCCCTGCACGCACTGGCGTTCGTGCTCGAGAAGAACCCCGTCGAGACCAAGCCCGACGTCTGCTGGCAGCTGCCGATCCGCCGCACCTTCCGCACCGTCGAGCGCCAGGACGGCACGTCGTACACCGAGGTCTCGATCGGCGAGTACGACCGTCGCGGCTGGGGGCCGGGCGGCCACGACCTCGACTGGTACTGCTCGGGCAACACCGAGGCGCACGTCGCCCCCGAGCCGGTCTACCTCACCCACGAGGCCGAGCTCACCGCGCTGATGGGCCGGGCGGCGTACGAGGAGCTGGTGCGGCACTGCGACGCGCACGTCCGCTCCCGGTCGGCGCTCGCGCTCCATCCTGCCGATCCGCGGTAACCATCTCGACATCAAGAAACCCCGACCCCGGTGTCCACCGTCGTCGGAAGGGCGCTCAGAATCTTCTGCATGCGCCTGGACCATCTCTCTTTCGCCGCGGGACCTGATGGCCTCGCCAGCACCGCCCAGCGCCTCGGGGGACTGCTCGGCAAGGACTTCGTCGACGGCGGTGTGCACCCCCGCTTCGGCACCCGCAACATGATCCTGCCGCTCGCCGGCGGCACCTACCTCGAGATCGTCGAGGTCCTCGACCACCCCGCGTCCGACAAGGCCGCGTTCGGCCAGGCCGTCCGCGCTCGCTCCGCCCTCGGTGGCGGCTGGCTCGGCTGGGTCGTCGCCGTCAAGGACATCGCGGTCGTCGAGTCCCGCCTGGGCCGCGAGGCCGTCAAGGGCAACCGGCACCGCCCCGACGGCTCCGAGCTCCGCTGGAAGCAGATCGGCGTGAGCGGCCTGATGTCCGACCCGCAGCTGCCCTTCTTCATCGAGTGGGAGAGCCCCGCCGACATGCACCCGAGCACGGGTGCCGACCCGGACTTCTCCCTGGCCTGCCTGGAGATCGTCGGGGACCCGCTGCGGGTCAGCGAGTGGCTCGGCGAGTCCGTCGAGGCCCCGCTGGAGGACGTGAAGGTCGAGTGGGTCGCCCCCAACGGCACCCCCGGCATCCTCGCCGTCCAGTTCCAGACGCCCCGCGGGCTCGTCCGGCTCTGACGCCCTGAGCGTCTCCCCCGGGGCTCGGCCGAGCCCCAACATCTGGCACCACACCGCGACGTACGAGACCGAGAACCGCGCCGTCGACCCGGACGGTGCGATCGAGGCCGCGATGCGGTCGGTCGCGTCCTGGGACGGCCGGGCCGTGCTCGACGTCGGCTGCGGCACCGGCTTCCACCTGCCGTGGTTCGCCGCGACCGCCGCCTCGGTGGTGGGCGTGGAGCCGCACGGCGACCTGGTGTCCCTGGCCCGGCGGCGCACCCGCCGGCTCCCGAACGTCACCGTCCACGGCGGCACCGCCCAGGCGCTCCCGCTGCCGGACGCCTCGGTCGACGTCGCACACGCCCGCTGGGCCTACTTCTTCGGTCCGGGCTGCGAGCCGGGCCTCGCCGAGCTCGACCGCGTCGTACGACGGGGCGGCACGGCGTTCGTCATCGACAACGACCCGACCCGGTCGACCTTCGGCTCGTGGTTCCGCCGCGGCTTCCCCGACGTCGACCCCGTCGCCGTCGAGCGGTTCTGGTCGACACGCGGCTGGAGCCGGATCCCGGTCGACATGCGGTGGTCGTTCACCTCGCGCGCCGACCTGGAGTCGGTGGTCCGCATCGAGCTCAACCCCGGTGTGGCCGAGGCCGTGCTGGCCGAGCACGAGGGCACCGAGGTCGACTACGCCGTCAACGTCTGGTGGCGAGGCTTCTAGCGCGACCGACGAGGAGCGTCGCCCCTGCCACGACGACGAAGGCCAGGGCGGCGACACCGAAGGCGTCGAGCCACCACGAGCCGACTCCGTCGTCGCACGAGATCACGCTGCCGACGATGTTGGTGCAGATGGGCGGGTCCGAGTCCGAGGCGCCGGCGATCCTGCGCACGACGTACGTGACGAGCCAGCCGGCGACGGCGGCCCACGAGCCGAGCACGATCGGCAGCCTGACGAGCGGGGGCATCGCTTCCTCCTGGGGTCAGGGGGTACGACGGTCGATCCCGGCGCGCGGTTCCGTGCGGCCTACGACGACCCGCGTACGGCGAGGGTCGGCACCAGCATCACGCCGGTGCCGACGACGGGCGGGTGCGCGAGCAGCCCCTCGAGAGCGGTGACCACCTCCACCGCGACCTGCTCCAGCGGCTGCCGCACCGAGGTCAGCCCCGGCGGGACGACCTGGGCGACCTGTGAGTCGTCGAACCCGACGACCGCCACGTGCTCGCCGGCGCGCAGCCCACGATCGCGCAGGGTGTGCAGGACCCCCATCGCGAGGGTGTCGGAGGCGCACACGAAGGCCGAGGGCTGGGCGCTGTCGAGCAGGTGGGCGCTGGCCTCGCGGCCGGACGCGACCGTGTCCTCCACCCGGGACGCCAGGCCGGTGGTCGGCAGCCCGCGGCCGTGCAGGGCACGGGTCCAGCCCGAGCGCCGGTCCTCACCGATGCGGGAGTCCTTGCGCCAGCCGATCCAGGCGATCCGCTCGTGACCCTTGTCGAGCAGGTGCCGGGTGGCGAGCTCGGTGCCGGCCGCGCCGTCGACGTCGACCCAGGAGTGCCGGGCGCGTCCACCGTTCTGCTGGGCGTCCCACGGCCGGCCGAAGGCGACGAACGGCGCGCGCCGCTCCTCGAGCCAGGCCGCCTGCGGGTTGCCGAGGTAGGTGTCGGTGACGACGAAGGCGTCCACCGCGGTCGAGCGCAGCAGGTCGTCGTACCCCGACAGCGGGTTGGTGCTGCTCTCGGCGCCGGCGAAGAGCAGCACGTGGTAGCCCGCCTCGCGCGACGTGTCGACGAGCGAGTGCACGAAGCGGTCCATCGTCGCGTTCGCGGTGCCCTCCTGGGCGGGCCCGATCCGCATGCCGATCAGGTGCGAGGCCCGGGTGCGCAGGTTGCGCGCCGCGCGGTTGGGCGAGTAGCCCAGCGCGTCGATCGACTCCAGGACGCGGGTCAGGGTGTCGGGGCGCAGCAGGTCGGGGTTGTTGATCGCGTTGGACACCGTCTGGCGCGAGACACCGGCGCGTTCGGCGACGTCGGCGAGCGTCGGCGGGGTCACCGACAGCGGGGGTCGGGCCTCGATCCGACCGATGGCGTCCTCGGAGCTCTGGGGCACCCGCACCTCCTCGACCTGACGGGGCGACCGCTTGATCGTTCCAATGACACCACATCCCGGCGCCGTACGTCGGGTGTCGGCGCCGACACCTACCGTGTGCGCATGCCCAAGACCGCCAGGCCCGCCTACCGCTGCTCCGAGTGCGGATGGGAGACCGGCAAGTGGGTCGGGCGGTGCGGAGAGTGCCAGGCCTGGGGCTCGGTGGCCGAGGCGGCCACGGTCACGACCGGCCGCACCTCCGCCGCCCCGGTGACCACCCCGGCCGTCCCGATCGGCCAGGTCTCGGTGACCGAGTCGGCCTTCCGGACCAGCGGCGTCCCCGAGCTCGACCGGGTGCTCGGCGGCGGCCTGGTGCCGGGCGCGGCGATCCTGCTCGCCGGCGAGCCGGGCGTCGGCAAGAGCACGCTGCTGCTCGAGGTGGCCGCCCAGACCGCGCGCTACCAGCGCCGCACGCTCTACGTCACCGGCGAGGAGTCCGCCTCCCAGGTGCGGCTGCGCGCCGACCGGACGGGTGGGGTGCACGACGAGCTCTTCCTCGCTGCGGAGACCGACCTCGGCGCGGTGCTCACGCACATCGAGCAGGTGCGCCCGACCCTGCTGGTCGTCGACTCGGTGCAGACGATCGGCGCGTCCGGCATCGAGGGCGTGCCCGGCGGCGTCACCCAGGTCAAGGAGGTGGCGGCGGCCCTGATCCGGGTCGCCAAGACCCGCAACATCACCACGGTCCTGGTCGGTCACGTGACCAAGGACGGCTCCATCGCCGGGCCCCGCGTCCTCGAGCACCTCGTCGACGTCGTGCTCAACTTCGAGGGCGACCGCAACTCCCGCTTCCGGATGGTCCGGGCGATGAAGAACCGGTTCGGCCCGATCGACGAGGTCGGCTGCTTCGACCTCGGCGCGGACGGCATCAGCGCCGTCACCGACCCGACGGGCCTCTTCGTCGAGAACCACCACAGCCAGGTGCCGGGCACCTGCGTGGCGGTCACGATGGAGGGTCGTCGGCCGCTGCTCGCCGAGGTGCAGGCCCTGGTGACCCACAGCGCGGCGGAGCGCCCCCGGCGTACGACGTCCGGCCTCGACTCCTCGCGGGTCGCCATGGTGATGGCGGTGCTCCACCAGCACTGCCGGATCCGTCTGCAGACGATGGACGTCTTCGCATCGACGGTCGGCGGCGCCAAGGTGATGGAGCCGGCGAGCGACCTCGCCGTGGCGGTCGCCCTCGCCTCGGCCAGCGAGGGCGTGGCCGCGCCGCGCGGGATGGTCGCGATGGGCGAGATCGGCCTGGCCGGCGAGCTGCGCCGGGTGCGTGACCTGCCGCAGCGCCTGGCCGAGGCGGCCCGGCTGGGGTTCCAGCTCGCCGTCGTGCCCTCCGAGCCCGGCCAGGGCGGACCACGCTCCCCCGAGTCCTGGACCGTCGACGGGATGCGGGTCGTCGACGTGCCCGACGTCCGTGGCGCCCTCCGGCTCGTCAACCTCGCGGCCGAGCGCGGTCCGAGTGGCCCCCGCCCGGTGTGACGGGGCGTGGCGGGGTGTGACGCGATGTGACAGGTCCAGTCAGGACGCGACGTCGTGAGCGTTCTGTGACCTTCCGGACCGCCTGCACGCCCTAGACTGACCGCCGCGGGGGCCGACGGATGCCCCGGCTTCACCCACGGGAGGACGTCGCGGTGGCCATCGACCGCTCGGACGAGCAGCTGCGCCTGCGCGCCACACTCGCCACGATCGCGCCCGGCACGCCGCTGCGCGACGGCCTCGAGCGGATCCTGCGAGGTCGCACCGGCGCCCTGATCGTGCTCGGCCAGGACAAGGTCGTGGAGTCGATCGCCACCGGCGGCTTCATGCTCGACGTGCCGTTCACGGCCACCGGGCTGCGCGAGCTGGCGAAGATGGACGGCGCGATCATCGTCGACAAGGACGTGACCCGCATCCTGCGCGCCGCCGTGCACCTGATGCCCGACCACACGATCCCGTCCGAGGAGACCGGCACCCGGCACCGCACCGCCGACCGGGTCGCCCGCCAGACCGGCTTCCCGGTCATCTCCGTGTCGCAGTCGATGCAGATCATCGCGGCGTACGTCGGGGAGACCCGCCACGTGCTCGAGGACGTCGGCCAGATCCTCTCGCGGGCCAACCAGGCGCTCGCGACCCTGGAGCGCTACAAGCTGCGCCTCGACGAGGTGTCCAGCACCCTGTCGGCGCTGGAGATCGAGGACCTGGTCACCGTCCGCGACGTCGCCGTCGTCGCGCAGCGGCTCGAGATGGTCACCCGGATCGCCCGCGAGATCGAGGACTACGTCCTCGAGCTCGGCACCGACGGCCGCCTGCTCTCGCTCCAGCTCGAGGAGCTCATCACCGGCGTCGACATCGAGCGCGAGCTCGTGATCCGCGACTACCTGCCCGTCGGTCGCCGCTCCCGCACCCCGGAGTCGGTGCTCGCCCGCCTCGAGTCGCTCTCCTCCATCGAGCTGGTCGACCCCGCGGCGGCCGCCCGCGCCCTCGGGCTCGGCACCGGCGAGCACCTCGACGGCGCCGTGGCGCCGCGCGGCTACCGGCTGCTCGCCAAGGTGCCGCGGCTGCCCAGCACCGTCGTGGACCGCCTGGTCGACCACTTCGGCACCCTGCAGAAGCTCCTCTCCGCCGGCATCGACGACCTCCAGGCCGTCGACGGCGTCGGCGAGCTGCGGGCCCGCAGCGTGCGCGAGGGCCTCTCGCGCCTGGCCGAGTCGACGATCCTCGAGCGTTACGTCTGACGGGGACGCGTCAGCGGACCCGTCGATGGTGGTCGAGCAAGCGGCGCGGCTGAGGAACGAAGCCGCGACCCGCGTGTCGAGACCCGGTGGGCCGAGAAGCGGTCTCTAGTCGACGGGCGCCGAAGGCGACCCGCTGGGCTTGCCGCTGGGCTTGCCGCTGGGCTTCCCGCTCGGCTTGCCGCTGGGCTTGTTCGACGGCGTCGGCGACTGCTTCGGCGTCGCGGTCACGGTGATGGTCGCGGCCGTCGGCCGGGTCAGCTCGAACTGCAGGTCCGACGGTTCGCCGCCGAGTGCGGCAGCGGTGACGTGGTACCAGCCCGGCGACGCCCAGTCCGTGCGCGACGAGCAGTCCGCGTCGGAGCGCTTGGCCTGCTTCCAGGTGATCCCGACGTTGGTGGTCACGTCCGGGCGCACCACGACGTCGCGTCGCGGGATGGCCCGGTGGCAGGACCGGCTGTTCCAGATCGGGTCCTTGCCGGAGGTGATGGAGACCGCGAGCGCCTCCGGGGAGACGCGCCAGTTGCAGGCCGGCGTGCTGATGGTCCGCAGC
The DNA here is from genome assembly GCF_001425175.1 of Nocardioides sp. Root1257. GTDB lineage: Bacteria > Actinomycetota > Actinomycetes > Propionibacteriales > Nocardioidaceae > Nocardioides. Next base: position 164,156 of record NZ_LMDV01000010.1, read on the forward strand.
TGGAGCACGACCAGCACGTCGCGACCGGCGACGGCGTGCTGGACCTTCGGCGTCACCGCGATGTCCGAGCCGAGGCAGGTGCCCTCCGGCTCCGCGAGCACGGGCGCCTCACTGGTCGTCGCCGCCTTGCCGGGCCGGACCTTCTTGGTCGGGCTCGGCGAGGTCGAGAGGGTGATCGTCAGGTCGTCGCTCGGCGTCGACGAGGAGGCCGAGTCCGCGGAGAGACGGGCGGCGCCGTCACCGCTCGACGAGGCGTCGCTGCCGTTGCCGAGCAGTCGCGCGATCGCGAAGACCAGGAGCAGCGCGGTGCCGAGCACCATGATCCGACGCACCCAGTAGACCCGGGCCGGCAGCGGTCCGCGGGTCGTGGCAGGCATGAACTCACGCTAGTCAGTCCCCCACGGCACGCGGTGGTGCCACACCGGCACAATGGGCGGGAGATGAGCACTCTGATCGAGCCGGTCCTGCGTTGGTACGACGACCACGCGCGCGAGCTGCCCTGGCGCGGCCCGGACGCCTCGGCCTGGTCGGTCATGGTCTCGGAGTTCATGCTCCAGCAGACGCCGGTCGCCCGGGTGCTCCCGGTCCACGAGGCCTGGCTGCAGCGCTGGCCCAGCCCCGCCGACCTGGCGGCCGAGAGCACCGGCGAGGCCGTCCGGGCGTGGGGGCGGCTCGGCTACCCACGACGCGCGTTGCGCCTGCACGCCGCGGCGACCGTCGTCGCCGAGCAGCACGGCAACGAGGTGCCGTCGTCGTACGACGACCTGCGCGCACTGCCCGGGATCGGCGACTACACCGCCGCCGCGATCGCGACCTTCGCCTACGGCCGGCGCCACGTCGTGCTCGACACCAACGTCCGCCGGGTGCTGGCGCGCACGCTCCAGGGCGTCGAGTTCCCGGCGGCGTCGGTGACCCGCGCCGAGCGCGACGCCGCCGCCGAGGTGCTGCCCGTCGACCCGGCGACCGCCGCGACCTGGTCGGTCGCCGTGATGGAGCTCGGAGCGCTGGTGTGCACCGCGAGCAACCCGCGGTGCGGCGACTGCCCGGTGGCCGACCGGTGCGCCTGGCGTGCGGCCGGGCACCCGGCGTACGACGGGCCGCCGCGCAAGGTGCAGACCTGGGCGGGCACCGACCGTCAGTGCCGCGGTCGGCTGCTCGCCGTGCTGCGCGACAGCGACGGCCCCGTGCACCGCTCGCGCCTGGACGCGGCGTGGGCGGACGAGCCGCAGCGACTGCGCTGCCTCGCCGGCCTCATCGAGGACCGCTTGGTCGTCGAGTCCGGCCCGGACACCTACGCACTGCCCTGAATGCCGAACCGGCGCTGGTCTTCACCTGTGGGGTGAAGACCAGCGCCGGGTCGACTGGAGACTGGCGCCGGGTCGGCTCAGATCTCGCGGGGCAGGTCCGTGCCGCTCTCGGAGTCGTCCGGGCCCTCCAGCGGAGGAACGTCGGACGCCGCGACCTCGGCGGTCTCGAACGGGGGCAGGTCGGGCAGTGCGCCGACCTTCTGACCGACGAACGTGAACGTCGCGGTCGGGCCCTCGCCCTCGACGCCCACCAGCACGATCTGGCCGGGGCCGACCTCGCCGAAGAGCATCTTCTCGGCGAGCACGTCCTCGATCTCGCGCTGGATCGTGCGGCGCAGCGGCCGGGCACCCAGGACCGGGTCGAAGCCCCGCTCGGCGAGCAGGTTCTTCGCGGCCTGCGTCAGCTCGATGCGCATGTCGCGGTCGCGCATCCGCAGCTCGACCGAGGCGACCATGTTGTCGACCATGTGGACGATCTGCTCCTGCGTCAGCGGCGGGAACACGATGATCTCGTCGACACGGTTGAGGAACTCGGGCTTGAAGTGCTGCTTGAGCTCCTCCGACACCTTGGCCTTCATCCGGTCGTACGAACCGGCGTCGCTGCCCTGCTGGAAGCCGAGGTTGACGCCCTTCGAGATGTCCCGGGTGCCGAGGTTGGTCGTCATGATGATGACGGTGTTCTTGAAGTCGACCACCCGGCCCTGCGAGTCGGTCAGGCGACCCTCCTCGAGGATCTGCAGCAGGCTGTTGAAGATGTCCGGGTGCGCCTTCTCGACCTCGTCGAAGAGCACGACCGAGAACGGCTTGCGCCGCACCTTCTCGGTGAGCTGGCCGCCCTCCTCGTAGCCGACGTAGCCCGGAGGCGAGCCGAAGAGCCGCGAGACCGTGTGCTTCTCGCCGAACTCCGACATGTCGAGCTGGATCAGGGAGTCCTCGTCGCCGAACAGGAACTCGGCGAGTGTCTTGGACAGCCAGGTCTTACCGACACCGGACGGACCGGCGAAGATGAACGAGCCGCCGGGGCGCTTCGGGTCCTTCATGCCGGCACGGGTACGCCGGATCGCGCGGGAGATCGCCTTGACGGCCTCGTCCTGCCCGATGACGCGCTTGTGCAGCTCGTCCTCCATGTTGAGCAGCCGGGTCGACTCCTCCTCGGAGAGCTTCACGATCGGGATGCCGGTCGCGACCGCGAGGACCTCGGCGATCAGCTCCTCGTCGACCTCCGCGACCTCGTCCATGTCGCCCGCGCGCCACTGCTTCTCGCGCTCGGACTTCTTCAGGATGAGCTGCTTCTCCTCGTCGCGCAGACGAGCGGCGGCCTCGAAGTCCTGGCCGTCGATCGCGGCCTCCTTGCGCTGGCGGACCTCGCCGATCTTGTCGTCGTACTCGCGCAGGTCGGCGGGCGCCGTCATCCGGCGGATCCGCAGCCGCGAGCCGGCCTCGTCGATCAGGTCGATCGCCTTGTCCGGCAGGAACCGGTCGGAGATGTAGCGGTCGGCCAGCGTCGCGGCCGAGACCAGCGCCTCGTCGGTGATGGTCACCCGGTGGTGCGCCTCGTAGCGGTCGCGCAGGCCCTTGAGCATCTCGATCGTATGGGCGATCGACGGCTCCGCGACCTGGATCGGCTGGAAGCGGCGCTCGAGCGCGGCGTCCTTCTCGAGGTACTTGCGGTACTCGTCGAGGGTCGTCGCACCGATCGTCTGCAGCTCGCCGCGGGCCAGCATCGGCTTCAGGATGCTCGCGGCGTCGATCGCACCCTCGGCCGCGCCGGCACCGACGAGGGTGTGGATCTCGTCGATGAACAGCACGATGTCGCCACGGGTGCGGATCTCCTTGAGCACCTTCTTGAGGCGCTCCTCGAAGTCACCGCGGTAGCGCGAGCCGGCCACCAGGGCGCCCAGGTCGAGCGTGTAGATCTGCTTGTCCTTGAGCGTCTCCGGGACGTTGCCCTTGACGATGTCCTGGGCCAGGCCCTCGACGATCGTCGTCTTGCCGACGCCGGGCTCACCGATCAGGACCGGGTTGTTCTTCGTACGGCGCGAGAGGATCTGCATGACCCGCTCGATCTCCTGCTCGCGGCCGATGACCGGGTCCAGCTTGCCCTCGCGGGCGTCCTGGGTCAGGTTGCGGCCGAACTGGTCGAGCACGAGCGAGGACGACGGGGCGTCGCTGGTCGAGCCGCCGGGCGCGGCGCCCGCACCGGACGCCTCCTTGCCCTGGAAGCCCGAGAGCAGCTGGATGACCTGCTGGCGGACCCGGTTGAGGTCGGCGCCGAGCTTCTGCAGGACCTGGGCGGCGACACCCTCGCCCTCGCGGATCAGGCCGAGCAGGATGTGCTCCGTGCCGATGTAGGAGTGGCCGAGCTGCAGCGCCTCGCGCAGGGACAGCTCGAGCACCTTCTTGGCGCGCGGCGTGAAGGGGATGTGGCCGCTCGGCGCCTGCTGACCCTGGCCGATGATCTCCTCGACCTGGGCGCGGACGGCTTCCAACGAGATGTCGAGGCTCTCGAGCGCCTTGGCAGCGACGCCCTCGCCCTCGTGGATGAGACCGAGCAGGATGTGCTCGGTGCCGATGTAGTTGTGGGAGAGCATGCGGGCCTCTTCTTGGGCCAGCACGACAACTCGCCGGGCTCGGTCTGTGAACCGCTCGAACATGCGCATCGCTCCTGAAGCTTCGTGGGGCCCTCCCCCGCCGGCGCGGAGGGGAGGTACGAGAGAACCAACCCCGCTGACAGCCTACGCGTTCCCCCGGCAGCGCCAATGCAGTCCGCTGAGAGCGAACACGTCCAGACCGGGCCGCGCCAGGCCCGACCGGGCCAGAGCGGTGTAGCCCGTCGGCTAGCCCGTTTGCGTCAGGCGTCGGAGCCGGCAGGCCGCCTACGTTGCGAGGACCGGCGGGATCGCCCAGAGCCCGTCACTGGGGCAGGGGATCCGCCATGCTGAAACGCACCTCGCACCACCTCGCGCTCGTGATCGCGTTGCTCGCTCTCTTCATCGCGATGGGCGGGCCCGCGTGGGCCGCCCAGAAGATCAACGGAGCGAGCATCAAGAAGTCGACCGTCACGACCAAGCAGATCAAGAACTCGTCGCTGATCGGCGCCGACGTCAAGGACGGCTCGCTCACCGGCGCCGACCTCAAGGACCGGTCCGTCGGCGGCACCGACCTGGCCGCCGGCTCGGTCACGACCGACACCTTCGCCGGCTCGGCGGTGGCACCCGCGGCCGTGTCGGCACAGACCGCCCAGTCCGCCGTGACGGCCCAGGCGGCCCAGCTGCTGCCCGGCGTCGTGCCGGGCGACTTCAGTGCGGCGGGCGGCACCGGCAGCACGGCGGGCGCCTTCAGCCTCGCGGTCGGCCGTCGGGCCCAGGCGACCAACACGGGCTCGTTCGTGTGGGCCGACAGCACGAACGCGAACTTCACCTCGACGGCCGACAACCAGTTCGCGGTCCGGGCGGCGAACGGCATGGTGATCGCCAACGACGCCGGGAACGGCAAGACCGTGCCGATCGGCACCCGCTACCGCGACAACGCGGTCGTCGCGTGGGGCCGGGTCACGGCGAGCGGCACCTTGGACACGAACTTCAATGTCGCCTCGGTCACCAAGCTCGGGACGGGGCAGTACCACGTCACGCTCAACACCTCGCTGCTGAGCGGGTTCAGCCTGGTGCCGGCAGTGACCCCCGAGGTGGACGAGGCCGGCGGCAACGTTCCGCCGACGGGCGCCGCCAACGTGCGACTGGCCGTCACGAACCAGTTCGCGTCCGGTCAGGTGTTCGACGTCTACATCTACAACGGCAGCTTCGCGTCGGTCGACAACGACTTCCAGTTCCTCGTCACCGGCCGCTGAACGCCGAGTCGGCGCTGTCCCACCCCGGTTCAGGGAGGGACAGCGCCGACTCGGCCGGTCAGTGAGCAGTCAGTTGGCGGCGTCGTACGCCGAGCGGACCTCCGCGGAGACCCGGCCCCGGTCGGGGACCTCGAAGCCGTTGCTGCGCGCCCAGTCGCGGATCTCCTTGGCGCTGGGGCCGCCGGCGGCGGCTGCGGCCTTGCGGGCGCCGCGGCGCGGAGAGGCACCGACCTTGCGGCCGTGCCCGATGTACGCCGCGAGGGCGTCGCGCAGCTTGCCGGCGTTCTTGTCGTTCAGGTCGATCTCGTACGACGTGCCGTCGAGACCGAACGACACGGTCTGGGTGGCCTCGCTGCCATCGAGGTCGTCCTCGAGAACAATGTGGATCTTCTGCGCCATGAAATGCCCTCCGATTTGTCCCCCGTACGAATATCTTGACGATATTGGCATTCGCGATCAAGGAATGTCTATTCGGCGCGCATAACCGCCGCCAATAGGAATGGAATTACGCGGATAAAGTCGGCGTCAGGCGTTGCGCGAATACACGATCTCGAGGCCGCGCAACGTCAGCCACGGGTCGTGGTCGGTGAAGCACCGGCACTCGTCGAGCACCAGCGGCGCCAGGTAGCCGGTCGCGACGACCGTGACGTCGTCGGCAGCGACCCCGAGCTCGACGATCATCCGGTCGACGATGCCCTCCACCTGGCTGGCCACGCCGAAGACCATCCCGGACTGGAGCGCCTCGACGGTGTTCTTCGCGATCACCGATCGCGGCCGGGCCAGCTCGACCTTGCGCAGCTGGGCGCCGCGCCGGCCGAGCGCCTCGAGCGAGATCTCGATGCCGGGCGTGATCGCCCCGCCGACGTACTGCCCCTGGCCGCTGACGACGTCGAAGGTCGTCGCGGTGCCCCCGAAGTCGACGACGATCGCCGGGCCGCCGTACTCGTGCACGGCCGCGAGGGCGTTGATGATCCGGTCGGTGCCGACCTCGCGCGGGTTGTCCATCAGGATCGGGACGCCGGTCCGCACGCCTGGCTCCACCACGACGCGGGTGACGTCGGGGAAGTGCCGCACGAGCATGTCGCGCCACTCGTGCAGCACGGCCGGCACCGTCGCGCAGACCGCGATGCCGTCGACCTCGTCGAGCGCCGGGCCGAGCAGACCGCGCAGCAGCACCGCCCACTCGTCGGAGGTACGGCGCTCGTCCGTGGCCACCCGCCAGTCGGCGCTCACCTGCCCCTCGCCGACCAGCCCCAGCACCGTGTGGCTGTTGCCGATGTCGGCGGCGAGCAGGACCACCGCTCAGCCCTCGGAGAGATCGAGGCCGAGGTCGAAGACCTTGACGGAGTGGGTGAGGGCGCCGACGGAGATGAAGTCGACCCCGGTCTCGGCGACCTCGCGCGCCCGCTCGATCGTCAGCCCGCCGGAGGCCTCCAGCGTCGCCCGGCCGGCCGTGAGGCGCACCGCCTCGGCCATCGTCGGCGAGTCCATGTTGTCGAGCAGGATCTCGGTGCAGCCGACCGCGAGGAGCTCGCGGAGCTGGTCGAGGTCGGTGACCTCGACCTCGACGCGGAGGTCGGGGTGGGCCGCACGCACCGCCTCGTACGCCGGCACGACGCCACCGGCGGCGACCACGTGGTTGTCCTTGACCATCGCCCGGTCGCTGAGGCTGAACCGGTGGTTGACGCCCCCGCCGCAGCGGACGGCGTACTTCTGGAGGGCGCGGTAGGTCGGCAGCGTCTTGCGGGTGTCGAGCACCCGGGCGCGGGTGCCCTCCAGGGCGTCGACCCAGTGCGACGTGGCCGTGGCGACCCCGGAGAGGTGGCTCGCGTAGTTGAGCGCGGTGCGCTCAGCGGTGAGCAGGCCACGGGTCGGGCCGGCCACCCGCATCACGACGTCGCCGGTAGCGACGCGGGTCCCGTCGGGCACCCGGTCGGAGACCGTCACGGTGTCGCCCATGACCTCGTGGAACACCAGCGCCGCGACACCCAGACCGGCGACCACGCCGGGCTCCCGGGCGGCGAAGACACCGGTCCCGAGGGCGTCCGCGGAGATCGTCGCCTCGGAGGTGACGTCGCCGGCCGGCAGGTCCTCGGCGAGCGCCGCGCGCACCTGGGCCAGCACCGCGGCCGGGTCGAGCCCGGCGGCGGCGAGCTCGTCGTCGTACGGCGTCACAGGTCGCCGTCCGAGGCGGCCTCGGGGACGAACGCGAGCGTGCTCGCGCCGTCGGTCATCACCACGTCGAAGTGCCCCGCGAACCCGGCGTCGTCGCGCTCGGGGAAGTCCTCGCGCCAGTGCGAGCCGCGGGTCTCCTCGCGGAGGGTCGCGGCGTCGGCGAGCGCCAGGCTGATCGTCACCAGGTTGGTGGTCTCCCAGGACTCCTGGTCGATCGCGTCGGCACCGGCGGTCGCGAGCTTGTCGAGCAGCCCGCCCGCGTCGGCGAGCCCCTCGGCGCTGCGCAGCACGCCGACGTGGGAGGTCATCACCTCCTGCAGCTCGCGGCGTACGACGCCGGGCACCAGGCCGGGGGTGCGTGGGTCGGCGACCGGCGGCAGCAGCGGGCGCAGCTCGGCCGGCAGCACGGTGGCGATCCGCCGGGAGAAGACGAGCCCCTCGAGCAGCGAGTTGGAGGCCAGCCGGTTGGCGCCGTGGACGCCGGAGCAGGCGACCTCGCCGGTGGCGTAGAGGCCGGGCACGTTGCTGCGACCCCACAGGTCGGTGCGCACGCCGCCGGAGGCGTAGTGGCACGCGGGCGCCACCGGGATCAGGTCGGTCACCGGGTCGACGCCGTGGCTGCGACAGGTGGCGAGGATGGTCGGGAAGCGGCGCTCCCAGAACTCCGCCCCGAGGTGGCGCGCGTCCAGCCACATGTGCGGGTGGTCGGTGTCGAGCATCCGCCGCATGATCGCCTTGGCGACCACGTCGCGGGGCGCGAGGTCGGCCAGCTCGTGGACGCCCTGCATGAAGCGCTCGCCGTCCCAGTCGACGAGGAACGCGCCCTCGCCGCGCACGGCCTCGGAGATCAGCGGCTGCTGGCCGCGGGACTCGGGACCGAGGTACATCACGGTCGGGTGGAACTGCACGAACTCGAGGTCGCGCAGCACCGCACCGGCGCGCAGCGCGACGGCCATCCCGTCCCCGGTCGACACCGCGGGGTTGGTGGTCTGCGCGAACACCTGCCCGAGGCCGCCGCTGGCGAGCACGACCGCACGGCAGAGCACCGCGCCGACGCCGTCTCGCTGGCCCTCGCCCATCACGTGGAGGGTGAGTCCCGCGACCCCGCCGTCCTCGGCGAGCAGCAGGTCGACGGCCAGTGCGTGCTCGATGACCTCGATCTCCGGCGCCTGCTCGATGGCCGCGATCAGCGCGCGCTGGATCTCGGCACCGGTGGCGTCGCCGCCCGCGTGCGCGATCCGGTCGCGGTGGTGGCCGCCCTCGCGGGTCAGCGACAGCTCGCCGTCGGGGTCGTGGTCGAAGTTGGTGCCGAGGGCGATCAGCTCGCGTACGGCGTCGGGCCCCTCGGTGACCAGCACCTCGACCGCGGCCCGGTCGCACGCGCCGGCACCCGCGACCAAGGTGTCGACCTCGTGCTCGTGGGGGGTGTCCCCGGGGCCGAGGGCCGCGGCGATGCCGCCCTGTGCCCACTGGGTGGAGCCGGCCGCCAGCACGTCCTTGGTGACGACCAGGACCTTGCCCACCTCGTGGCGCAGTCGCAGCGCGGCCGTCAGGCCCGCGATGCCGGACCCCACGACGACGACGTCGGCCGTGGTGGTCCACCCGGGTTCGGGGGCGAGCAGGCGCCCGGGGACGCGGCGTACGGGAGCGGAGGGCATCTGCGCAATCTAACGGTGGGCGACCTGGTCGCCGCGCAACAGGCCCGAGCCCTCGGGCGCCTCGGCCGGGTCGAAGCCGGTCGCCAGGATCCGGTTGTCGGCGTCCACGAAGACGACGTGCGGCTGGAACTCCTGCGCCTCGGCCGTCTCCATCTGGCCGTAGGCGATCAGGATGACGAGGTCACCGGGGTGCACCAGCCGGGCCGCGGCGCCGTTGATGCCGATCACACCGGAGCCGCGCTCACCCGCGATCGTGTAGGTCTCGAGCCGGGCGCCGTTGGTGATGTCGACGATGTGCACCAGCTCGCCGGACAGCAGGTCCGCCGCGTCGAGCATGTCCTCGTCGACGGTCACGGAGCCCACGTAGTGCAGGTCCGCCTGGGTGACGGTGGCCCGGTGGATCTTGCTCTTCATCATCGTGCGCAGCATCAGGACTCTCCTTCTCGCGACGCCACCGGGGTCCCGAGGACGAGCGGCATGTTGTCGATCAGACGGGTGGTGCCGACGCGGGCGGCGATCAGGATGCGCGCCTCGGTGCCCGGGGGTACGACGGCGGGCAGGGCGCCGAGGGCAGGGTCCGTGATCACCAGGTAGTCGAGGTCGACGCCGTCGGAGGCGCGGAGCTCGGCCCGCGCCGCGTCGAGGGCGACGTCGGCCCCGTAGTGAGCCACCTCCTGGGCGGCCCGCAGGGTGCGGCTCAGCGCCGTGGCCTGCCCGCGCTGCTCGTCGTCGAGGTAGCGGTTGCGGCTGGAGAGCGCGAGGCCGTCGTGCTCGCGCACGGTCTCGGCGCCGACGACCTCGACCGGCATGTTGAGGTCGAGCACCATCCGGCGGATCAGCGCGAGCTGCTGGTAGTCCTTCTGCCCGAACACCGCGACGTCGGGCCGGACCAGTCCGAAGAGCTTCGCGACGACCGTGAGCACACCGCGGAAGTGGCCCGGCCGGGTCTTGCCCTCGAGCACCTTGCCGAGCGGTCCCGGCTTCAGCTGCACCTGCGGCTCACCGCCGGGGTAGACCTCGTCGACGCTCGGGGCGAACACGATGTCGACGCCCTCGCGCTCGCAGACCTTGAGGTCGTCGTCGAAGGTGCGCGGGTAGCGGTCGAGGTCCTCCCCCGCACCGAACTGGAGCGGGTTCACGAAGATCGAGACGACGAGCGGACCGCCCTGCCCCGCGCCGGCGACGCGCTCGCGCGCCGTCTCCATCAGGCTGGCGTGGCCGTCGTGGAGGGCACCCATGGTCGGCACCAGCCCGACCGGTCGGCCGGCGGTCCGGGAGGCGGCGAGCAGCGCCGCGAGCTGGTCACGGGTCGTGGCGACGACGGGGGTCGCGCTCATCGACGGTGGACGTGCGACGGCGCCTCGCGCTCGGCCGCGTCGAGCACCCGCAGGATCGCGGCGGCCCGGATCGGCAGCACCCGCCCGTCGGTCACGGCCCGGTCGAGCGTGTTGCGCGCCAGCACGACGTACGACGCCAGGGTCTGCGGCGCGTTGGCCGTGATGTCGGCGAGGTGCGCCTTGACGGTGTTGACGTCGCCGCGCACGATCGGCCCGGTCAGCGCGGCATCGCCCTGCTCGAGCGCGTTGTCGAGGGCCGCGGTGAGCAGCGGCCGGAGGGTGCCGGCCGGGTCGTCGGCGCCGGCCGCGGCCAGCATCTCCATCGCCTGGGTCACCAGGGTGACCAGGTGGTTGGCGCCGTGGGCGAGGCCCGCGTGGTAGAGCGTGCGCATCTCCTCGGGCACCCACATCGGGCGGCCACCGAGGTCGTGGACGAGGGACTCGGCGACGGGACGCTCGGCCGGTCCGGCGGTGAGCCCGAAGACGCAGCCAGCGAGCCGGTCGAGGTCGAGCGCGGTGCCCGTGAAGGTCATCGCCGGGTGCATCGCGACCACGCGCGCGCCGAGCGCCGCGGCCGGAGCCAGCACGTCGAGGCCGTGCCGGCCGGAGGTGTGCACGACGTACTGCCCGGGCCGGATCGCGCCGGCGTCGCTGAGGGTGGTGACGACGTTGCCGAGCATGTCGTCGGGGACGGTCAGCAGCAGCAGGTCGCAGGCGCGGGCGACCGCTGTCGGCTTGAGCGTCGGCACGCCGGGCAGCAGGTCCGCGATGCGGCCGCGCGACGCGTCGGACTCGCCGGCGGCGGCCACGATCTCGTGGCCGGCGGCGCGCAGGGCAGCAGCCAGGACGGCGCCGACGCGACCCGCGCCGACGACCCCCACCCGCAGCCCGGTCTCCCGGGAGTGGAGCGTCATTGTCGAACCTTTCGTTCCAGTCCCTCCGACCACTCGCTCCCGAGGGGGCGAGCCGGGTGGGGTACCGGACTAGCGATGCTGACTCCTCGAGCGTACGCCGCGGCGAACCGTGCAGGAACGGGGTCGTCCCGTGGGGTAGGTCACAGCACAGCCGGCACCGGTAGTGTTCCGGCCGTGGTCCGCACGGACCCCCGAGGCAGAGGAGTGCGAGCGGTGCCGGTGATGATCAAGGACGACCGCGCCGTCCTCTTCATCCACGTCCCGAAGACCGGCGGGTCGTCGATCGAGCGGCTCTTCACCGACTCGGGCTGGCAGATGCACTTCCGCGGCACCCGCAAGACCGAGCCCGACCTCTTCCGCTACTACCGCTGCTCGCCCCAGCACCTCCACGCGGCGATGCTCTCCGAGCTCTTCGCGCTCGGCCGGTTCCAGCTCTCCGCGGCCATCGTGCGTGACCCGCTCGCTCGCTTCCGATCGGAGTTCGCCATGCGCCACCCCGACCTGGAGCACGGCGACGCCGAGCGGGTGCGCGTGTGGACCGACGAGGTGATGGGCCGCTACCAGCGGAACCCCTACGCTCTCGACAACCACCTGCGTCCGCAGACGGACTTCCTGCTCCCCAACACGGCGACCTACCGCCTCGAGGACGGCCTCGAGGCGATGGTCAGCGACCTCAACGCGCGCTTCGACCTCGGCCTCACCGCCGAGCTGTCGCACCGCCTGCGCAGCGGCAAGAAGGGGCTGCCGAGCTCGGCGGTCGACGTGCCGGACGACGTGGTCGCGCGGCTGCACGAGTTCTACGCCGCCGACTTCGAGCAGCTCGGCTACCCCGCGAGCTGACGCCGGACCCGGCGGCGGACCCGACCGGCCGCGGCACGGAGCAGTCGCACCCGGCCCACGCCCGCGAGCGGACGAGGGTCCGACGTCGCGGCCGGCGTACGCCGGGCCCGGAACTCGCGGACCCCGGTCTCGAGCGGTCCGGCCCTGCGGGCCGACGGCGCCGGGCGTCCGGGCGTCTCGGCGACGACCTTGGCGAGGCCGGCCGCGAACCGGGCGACCACCTCGTCGGGCACCTCGACCACGGCCGGGTTGTCCCCCACGGAGCGTGGCTCGGCCGAGGCGAGGAGGGAGAGGTCGCCGTCGACCCGCACCCCGGTGCGCTCGATGGCGGCGATCATCTCCGCGCCGATCTCGTTGGCGCGCTCGACCGCCCACGCGGGTGTCCGGATCGGCGGCTCGTCCGGCTCGGGCCGGCGGGTCATCAGGTGCCGAACCGCGCCGAAGCGGACGTAGCGGGTGTAGTCGGCCGCGGACCAGCCCCGCTCGGTCCAACCGGCGTTGAACGCCCGCAGCATGGTGACCTCGGGCAGGGTCAGGGAGCGGTTCGCGGAGGCCTCGCGAGGCTGGAGGAGACCGACCGGCAGGCCCGTCAGCTGCTCGAAGGACGTCAGGATGTCGCGCGGCCGCGCGTCGTCCACCACGACGACGACCAGCCGCTCCGGCCCGAGCGCCGAGGCCCAGGTCTCGACGAGGCGGTCGTGGCGGTGCCGGCGCCAGAAGGACGGCGTCACGTCCTGCTGCTCGGGGTGGTTGAGGACCTGGTCCAGCCAGCCCTCGTAGTCCGGGTTGCCGACGTACTTCACCATCGGCTGGTTCTGCATGTACTGCTGCCACTGCGAGGCCAGGATCCGGGTCACCGGCCGCAGCGTGATCACGACCCGGGTCTGCTCGGCGCCGAGCGCCTCGACGATCTGCGTGACCCGCGGCGCCGGGGCGTCGGAGAAGAACTCGCTGCTGACGACCGTCATCCGGGCGGTCGAGCCACGCACCTCGGCGGCCAGGTCGGCCCACCGCTCGTCGCCGGAGCCCTGCTGGCCGGTGGCGAGCTGGTTGCCGGCCGCCGCCATCGCGGCGCTCATCGGGTGGGCGAGCCCGCCGGCCCAGTGCACGCCGTGCTCGGGCAGCAGCTCGCGGGTGTCCCAGAAGGCCCGCTGCACGCTGGTCGTCCCGGTCTTGTGCGGCCCGATGTGCAGCAGCCGGGTGCCGTCCGGCAGTGCCTCGCTCATCCGTCGGCCCGCGGCGTACGACGGAGGCGCAGCGCCGCGGCGACCAGCTGGCGGGCGGACAGCTCACCGACCGTGACCTCGGGGGCCGGCGCCGGCGCCGCGACGACCGCGTGCGTGCCCTCGACCACCGCGAGGGCGACCTGCGCCGCCGCCTCGGGGTCCGAGCCGCCGGCCGCCCCGACGGCGTACTCCTCCAGACGGTCGGTCATCCCGGTGTGGTCGGCGTCGAGCCGCGCGAACTCGGCGCGGATGACCTCGCGGAGGTCGTCGGTGTCCCGCATGCGGCGAGACTAACGGGCCTCCGCCGAGTCGGCCCGACCGCACCTGCTGTGGGAAACTACGCCGGTTGCCATCCAGGAGGAGTACACGTGTCGGGACCGCAGAAGAACGTAGCCGTGCTGCTCGCAGGGGGCGTCGGCGTACGGGTCGGCCTCGACGTGCCCAAGCAGCTCATCAAGATCGCCGGGCACTCGATCATGGAGCACACGCTCGCCATCCTCGACCGGCACGCGGACGTGGACGAGATCATCGTGATGATGGCTCCTGGGCACCTCGACGCGGTGCACGCGATGGTCCGTGACGGCGGCTACGGCAAGGTCACCGCGATCCTCGAGGGCGCCGGGACCCGCAACGACACCACGCTCGCGGCGCTCGCCGCCCTCGGCGACGAGGACTGCAAGGTCCTCCTGCACGACGCCGTGCGCCCGCTGGTCAGCGCGCGCATCATCAGCGACTGCTTCGCCGCGCTCGACACGCACGACGCCGTCGACGTCGCGATCCCGTCCGCGGACACGATCATCGAGGTCGGCCCGGACAACACGATCCGCGACATCCCCCCGCGCTCCAACCTGCGCCGCGGCCAGACCCCGCAGGCGTTCAAGCTCTCGACGATCCGCGAGGCCTACCGGCACGCCGGCGAGGACCCGAACTTCGAGGCCACCGACGACTGCACCGTCGTGCTGCGCTACCTGCCCGACGTCCCGATCTGGGTCGTGCCCGGCGACGAGCGCAACATGAAGGTCACCGAGCCGATCGACATCTACCTGGCCGACAAGCTCTTCCAGCTCACCGGCAACGACGCGCCCGCGATGCGCAGCGACGACGCCATGCGCACGGCGCTCGCCGGGAAGACGATGGTCGTCTTCGGCGGCAGCTACGGCATCGGCCACGACATCGCCGAGCTCGCCGCGTCGTACGGCGCGAACGTGGCGTCGTACAGCCGCTCGACGACGCAGACCCACGTGCAGCGCCGCGAGGACATCGCGGCCGCGGCGCGCGACGCCGTCGAGCGCTTCGGCTCGGTCGACTTCGTGGTCAACACGGCCGGCGTGCTGCCGCGCGGCACGCTGGTGGAGGCGTCGGACGAGACGATCTACTCCGCGACCGACATCAACTACATCGCGCCGATCCTGATCGCACAGGAGTTCCACTCCCTGCTGCGGGAGACCTCGGGCTGCCTGCTGCTCTTCACGTCGAGCTCCTACACCCGGGGGCGCAGCGGCTACAGCCTCTACTCGTCCGCGAAGGCGGCGACGGTCAACCTGACGCAGGCGCTCGCCGACGAGTGGGCGGCCGACAAGGTCCGGGTCAACTGCATCAACCCGGAGCGGACCGGCACCCCGATGCGCACCAAGGCCTTCGGCGAGGAGCCCGCCGGCTCGCTGCTCGAGTCGACGGCCGTCGCCAAGGCCTCGCTGGAGGCGCTGGTCTCCGGCGGCACCGGGCACGTGATCGACCTGCGCCGCCTCGACCCGCTCGAGTCGCTCCGGTTGAGCGACACCGTCGCCGACCTCTGACCGACGACGGCGAGAACCCCGATGTGAGCGGCGGCCGCCGTCGGGGGTAGTCCCTGACGGAACGGTCCATCCCGGGGTCGCGCGAGGGCCATTCCGTCAGGGACTACCCCCGGGGCACCGCCCGCAGTCGGTTCCCGGACCGACGCTGCGGCCTCAGCCGAAGAAGGCCTTGACCACCTTCTGCGCCGACCGGCCGTCCTGCAGGTAGTTGTAGCGGTCGTGGAACGTCTTCATGGCGTCGGCGTACTCCTGCTGGACGCCGTCGAGGTTGCGCAGCAGCGCGATGACCTGGTCCGGGGTGTCCACCAGCGGACCGGGGGCGGACTCCTCGAACGGGTAGAGGAAGCCGCGGACGCCGCCGGTGTAGGTGGCCAGGTCGGGCACCAGGAACACCATCGGCCGGCCGGTGAGCGCGAAGTCGAAGCGCAGCGACGAGTAGTCGAGCACGGCGGCGTCGGAGGCCAGGATCAGGTCGTTGATCTCCGGGTAGTGGGTCACGTCGACCAGCTGGGCGTCGCCCTCGGGCGTGGCGCTCCGGCCGTGGAACCGGTGGCCGCGCATCAGCAGGACGTAGTCCTTGCCGAGCTTGCGGCTGGCGGCCTCGACGTCGAGGTGCAGGACCGCCTCGGCACGCCGCCAGTTCGTCGCCAGGTCGTCGCGCCAGGTCGGCGCGTAGAGGACGGCACGCTGGCCCGGCGCGATCCCGAGCCGGGCCCGGGTCTCCTCGCGGATCCGCTCCGCGTCGGGCGAGACCAGGACGTCGTCGCGGGGGTAGCCCTCGTGGTGGATGACGCCGTCGTAGCGGTACTCGCGGCGGTAGTGCTCGTCCATCTCCGGGGCCGGCGTCAGGATCATCGACCAGTCGCCGGAGGTGCGCTTCAGCTCGAGGTCGATCCGGCGCGCGGTGTACCCCTTGCCCTCCCACATCCGGATGCCCATGGACTTCGCCGGGTAGCCGTGGAAGGTCTGCAGCATCTGCTGGCCGGGGCGCAGCGCGAACCACCGGTCGGGGTCGATGTTGAGGCAGAGGTAGCGCGCGGTCGCCATCACCCGGTACCACTCACGGGAGTGCATGAGCACCGGCGTACCGCCCTCGGGCACGACGGAGGCGCCGTCGACCACGCCCCAGTGGATCGTGAGCTCGGGGTGGGTACGCCGGAGCTCGTGGTGGATCGCGAGCTGGCTGTCGGTCGCGGTGTTGCCGGTGTAGGCCTGGAGGTAGACGGCCGAGTCGTCGAGGGGCAGGTCGCAGGCCTGGTACCACTCCTGGAGTCGGGCCTGCGCCAGCTGGCCGCGGTCGTCGTCGGTGAGCGGCGGCAGCAGGATCACCCCGGCCTCGCGGCCGCTGCGGGACGCACGCATCCGGAAGCCGTCCTCGACCTGGAAGTCGAGCAGCCGGTCGAGGAGCGCCTCCCCGACCAGGGCGCGGCCCTCGTGCGGCGCCGCCTGGGGGCCGAACTCGACCCGGAAGCGGTAGCTGCCGACCGGCAGCCTGGTCTCGCCCAGGCCCCACTCGTCCCACCGGGTCGGGAACGTGATCCGGAGCGCGCCCTCCTGCCCGGCGACCGGGCCGGCGACCTGACCGTCGACGGTCACGCGGCGACGGCCGAGCCGGACGTCGTACCGGGCGGGGGTGGGACCCAGCCAGCGCGCGGTGACCTCGAGGGCGCCGCTCGTGAGCGCGACGTCCTCGACCACGAGGGTGCCCAGGGCGTCGACCACGTCGACGTCGCCGGTCTCGGAGCGGCTGAGGGCGACCGGGCCCGCACCCTCGGCGAGCCACTGCGGGGCGGCGGCGGGCCAGGCGACCCGGACCTCCGCGCCGGAGGTCGTGACGCCGACCAGGCGCAGCCGGCGCGGCGGGTCGGCCGGCCGGGGGCGGGAGAGCTCGAGCGCGAAGGAGGTGTGTCCACCGGCGGCCGCGACGCAGCGGGCCCGGGCGACCACGCCGACCTGGTCGACGGCTCGGACCTCGCTCAGCTGGTCGCTGCCCGGGTCGAGGGTGCCGCGCACGGTCGTCCCGACGACGTCCGCCTCGACCAGCTGCGGCCACGAGCCGGGTGCCGCGAGCAGGTGGAACCGGCTGGCGCTCCGACCGCGGAGGCCGATCCGCGCCCCGCCGACCAGTCGGTCGCCGAGGTGTCCGGTCTCGACCATGGCCGCGGAGGCCCGGTCGTCGATCTCACTGACGGCGCCGCGCCGGGTCACGCCGTGGGCGCGCACCTCCAGCTCGACGGACCAGGCGGTGTCGCCACCGCGCTCGGCCGCGCGCGCGGCGAGGGCCGTGGTGTCGACGGTGGCGGTGAAGGCGCCCTCGGCGTAGTCCTGGTAGCGCGAGCCCTCGAACAGGTTGGCCCGCGGGTCGGCGTAGCGCTCCACGTCGAGCTCGAGGCGCTCGCCGGTGCCGTGCTCGACCAGCCAGCCGCTCACCTGGGTGTCGGCGCCGAGGTCGAGGTGCTCGATGCGGGCGAAGCCGCGCAGCTCGATCCGCTCCGGGGCGACCCACCCGATCCGGTAGAGCACCGCCCAGAGCGGTGTCTCGGCCTCGCGCATCTCGTAGGAGCTCAGCGGCACCCCGACCGCCGGATCCTCGAAGTACGGCAGGTGCGCGAGCACGACGCCGCCGCGGACCTCGGTCGGCCGGTTCGAGCGCTCGAAGAGCCGGGCGCCGACGTAGTCCTCGAGCTCCTGCCGCTTGTCCTCCCGGACCAGCCAGAGCTTGATCCGCGAGTCCGCGCGCAGCGCCGCCCAGGCGCTCTCGCCGCCGGACGCCACGAGCTCGTCGACCACCTCGCGCAGGCGGGTCCACTGCTCGGCGGAGGCACGCTCGACGTCGCCGAGGAACGGCTGGATCGCGGCGTCGAGGGTGCCCCAGAGCCACCAGTCCAGCACGTCCGGCAGGTTCAGCGCGGCCACCGACCGCTGGGTCGCGGCGTGCTCGTCGAGCCAGTCCCCGAGCTCGGAGAGGACGTCGCGGACCGCGCCGACGCTGACGCCCTCGCGCCGACCGCTCGGGATGTAGGCGGCGTCGCGGAGCAGGTCGAAGGACGGCGCGGCGGCGTACGACGCGAGCGCGAGCTCGAGGCCCTGCTCGTCGTCCGCGTCGAAGCGGAGCCCGGAGTCGACCCAGAAGGAGCGACGGAACATCCGGTTGCCGACGCCCAGGTCGGTGATCGCGACGGGCGAGGCCGCGAGCGTGGTGCCGCGGATCTCGGTGAGGTGGGCGGCCTCGAAGGGCGACTCCACCGAGGCGTTGAGGGAGAGCGGCGGCTCGATCCGGCCGACCGCCATCGCCGAGCCGGTCTCCTCGAGCACGGTGACCAGCCGCTCGATGGCGCTGGTGGCGAGGTCGTCGCCACCGCGCGCGAACATGACGTAGCCGTTGCGGGCCCGCGCGGCGCCGGAGTTCCAGGCCGACGCGAGGTCGGCTGCGGGCGGCGCGATCCGGATCCGCCAGTCCTCCGCCGCCTGCTCGCGGGCCCCCTCGAGGGCACCCGCGGCCGCGCCGTACGGCACGACGAGGACGTCGAGGTTGCGGTGCTGCTGGCCGCGGATGGACTTGAGGCACGGGGTGACCCGGCGGGTCTCGCTGTCGCTGACGGCGACCACGATGGTGACGCGCGGACCCTCCCAGCGCCCCCGGAAGGTGCGCGTCGCCCGCCCGAGCGGTCCGCGGACACCGGCCGGAGTGGCCTTGCCTGCCCGCACGAGGACACGTTCGATGCGTTGGCGTGCGCGCACGCGGTGTCCTCCCCTTCTCCTGGCGGATCGCGGCCGATCGTATCCCGCGGACCCAGGCCGCCCGGACCACGGGCGGTCCTGCGGACGGTCAGTCGTCCAGCGCGGCCAGCACTCGGGCCAGGTAGCGACCCTCGTCCTCGACGTCGAAGGTGAAGGAGGACTGGAACTCGCCCGGGTTGTCGGCCTTCGAGATCACCGAGGTGATCGAGTGGCCCAGGACGGAGGCGATCAGGTACTCGTTGCGCGCCGAGTAGGCGTCGGAGCTGAGCATGATCATCTGCACCGGGTCGGGCGCGAAGCAGACGTTGAAGAGCCCGCTGCCCGCGAAGCCGGCGAGCACGCTGGCCGAGCGGAACATCGCGATCTGGTCGCCGAGCGGGTAGTCCTCGGGGAAGAGCACCTCGAAGCCGGCGGCGCGGAAGATCTCCTCCACCTCGTCGGTGTTGTTGCAGGCGCGCTTCTTGATGCGACGCGAGCAGAAGATCCGGTCGGGCCGGAGGTCGCCGGTGGCGTCCGCCGCGAGCGCGTCGCCCATCAGCTGCCAGGTGTCGGCGATGGCCGGGTGCACGAACTCCGGGTTCGAGAGCATCGGGCTGGGCGACAGGAGCCGCTCGACCCGCACCGGCTCCTGGATCATCACGATGTCGTCGGCCGTGATGCCCGCGGCGGCGTAGATCGTGAGCTCGTAGGACATCAGCTCGGGACGCCGGTTGGTCGCGACCAGCACCTTGAGGTCGGGCTCCAGCTCCTTGGCTCGCGGCCAGGCCCACAGGCGGGACACGGTCTCGGTCAGCAGGTGCCCGAAGTGGCCGCGCACCTCGTTGTCGAGGTGGAAGTACGTGCCCTCGAGGACCGGGAGGCCGTCGGTCGAGAACGGCAGGCGGGCGTAGCCCGGCGCCACCTCGATGGTGTGCATGTTGCGCAGCCGCTTGCGGGCGTTGTGGCGGTAGGTGTCGGGCCAGAGCACGCGGTCGTCGGCGACGATCTGGCCGGGGGCGACCACGACGCCGCGGTAGTCGCGGAGGTACGCCGGAGGCGCGTCGTACTCCGTCGGCTGGAACGCGCCGCGGGTCGGGGTGTTCTGCTGGAGGTCGCAGCGCGACGTGAAGCGCAGCCCCTCGACGGTCTCGAGGACCGAGTGGCCCAGCTCGGGGCGCTTCCGCATCACGGTGATGCCCTCGTCCTCGCGCAGCTTGGCGTGCGCCGGGCCGACCCCGTTGGTGAGCACCAGGTAGTCGCCGCGGATCTCGGTCGCCGTCAGCGCGTCCGCGAGGGCCTGCTCGTCCATGCGCCGCACCGGCACGCGCTTGCGGTCGGTGCGGACCTTCTTGCCCACCCGGGCCACCGCCCCGGTGAGCAACGGCTCCAGCCCACTGGGCTCGCCGGTCGGGGGAGCGTCGTCCTCCGCGCGGGGCGCGTCTGGCGCCGCACCGGCGATGGCCAGGTGCCCGCCGGCCGACAGCTGGTTGAACAGCTCCTGGAAGCGGCCCAGCCGCCCCTGAGGGGTGCCGACGAGGTCGAGCGCCAGGTCGAACGGCCCGGCGAGCGTGACGCCGAGGTGCCGGCGGGAGGCGCTGGCCTCGGCCGGGACGACCTTGACGGCGGCGCCCGGGAAGCGGGACCGCAGGGCACGGGCCAGCGGCTTCGCGCCCGGTCCGGCGATGATCACGATGCGCGGCGCGGCCCGATCGCCCACCAGGTCGGTCGCCAGCGCCAGCAGCTCCTCGTCCACGACCACGGCAGGGCGCTCGACGACCTCCGGCTGCCGCTGCAGCCTCCGCCGTACGCGTCCGGCGAAGGCCCGGAGCCCACCACCCTGTCCTGCCGCCACGCCGTTCCTCGCTCCCGCTCGCGCCTCCCGTGCTGCCGCCCGGGATCGGCGGCCCAGCCTAGGGCACGACGCGCCGGGCACTAGGCTGCCGGCGTACTCGCCCGGACGCTCAGAACAGGCCGATGAACGACCCAGCTGCCCGCCGCCGCCTGACCGGCGTCTTCCGCGGCCGGACCCGGTCGCGCGACGTCGACGCGGAGCCGGCAGCCCCGGCCAGCCCGTCGGAGCCACCGGCCGCCCCGGTCCTGAGCGTCGTCGTCCCGGTCTACAACGTCGCGCCGTTCCTCGCCGAGTGCCTGGACAGCGTCCTCGGCCAGTCGCTGGTCGACCTCGAGGTGATCGCCGTCGACGACGGGTCGACCGACGACAGCCCGCAGATCCTCGAGCGGTACGCCGCCGCGGACGACCGCTTGCGCGTGATCCGGCAGGCGAACGGCGGCCTGGGCAGCGCGCGCAACACCGGCCTGGGGGCGGCCCGGGGCGAGTTCCTCACCTTCTGCGACTCCGACGACACCGTCCCGACGCGGGCCTTCGAGCTCATGGTGCGGACCCTGCGGCGGTCCGGCTCGGACCTCGTGGTCGGCGCGGCCCGCCGGTTCAAGCACGGCCGGATGCGCCAGGTGGCGTGGGGCTCGACGGTGCACGAGTTCGACCGGATCGCGACCACCATCGACGAGTTCCCCGAGGCGATCCAGGACATCGTCGCGTGCAACCGGATGTTCCGGACCGAGTTCTGGCGCAGCCGGATCGGCGACTTCAGCGAGGGCATCGCCTACGAGGACCACGTCCCGATGCTCGCTGCCTACCTGCGCGCGGAGCGCTTCGACGTGCTGTCGAACGTCACCTACCACTGGCGCATCCGTGAGGACCACAGCAGCATCGGGCAGCAGAAGGCGCTCCTCCAGAACCTCCGCGACCGGGTCGCGGTGAAGGAGGAGGCCTACGACCTGCTCCAGGCTGAGGCCAGCGCGGCGACGTACGACGCGTGGGTCGGGCGGTGCCTCGACATCGACTTCCGCCCGTTCCTCGCCCATGCCCTCACCGGGACGGCCGAGTACCGCTCACTGATGGCGGCGACGTACCGCACCTTCCTGGACCGGGCCTCGGAGCGCGCCCTGCGGGCGGTCCGCCACGACCGGCTGGTGCGGGCGTGGCTGTGCGCAGGCGAGCACTGGGAGGCGCTGGCCGAGGCCGAGGCGGCCTTCGCCGGCGACCGGCACACCATCGTCCGCGTCGACGGCGCCCGGATGTCGGCCGTGCCGGACCTGCCGGCGTCGGTGGTCGCGCTGGTGCCGGAGTCGGCCTGGGAGCTCACGGCGTCCGAGACGGCGCTCCGAGCCGCCCTCCGCTCGGTCCGGCTCGACGAGGGTGCCGTGGTGGTGGCCGGCTACGCCCTGGTGCCCGGCCTGGCAGGACCGGGTGTGCTGACGGCGACGCTCGTGCGCACCGAGGGCGCCGGGAGCGTCGCGCTGACGGTGACGCCGGCGACCGACCCGGCCATCGACGACTGGGCGGAGGACCCCGCGGTGAGTCATGCCGCCGCCGGCTTCGCCGCCGTGGCCCCGCTGGCGGACCTGGTCCCGACCGACGGGGCGCCCGCGACCTGGCGGCTGCGGCTGCGGCTCGAGCAGGGCGAGATCGTGCGGGAGGCCGGCGTCCATGTCGCCGTCGACGGCTCGGGCGCCGACCGGCCGCGGCAGGCCGTCGTGGAGCTCGACGGGGGGCCGGTGCGGGTCGAGCCGCGCTGGGAGTCCGGGGGCGGCTTCGAGGTCACCGTGCTGCCGGCCGCGGTCGTGGTGGAGGAGCTGCTCCCACCGACCGACGGTGTGCTGCGCGGACGCCTCCGGACCGCTGATCCCGCCGGCACGAAGGTGGCGGCGCGGGGACCGAGCGGCGCCGTCTCGACGATGGCGGGCGACGACGGCAACTTCGCGATCGGCATCGACGGCGAGGCCGGACCGTCCTGGGTCCTGCGGGCCCGCGTCCCGGGAGGACGCATGCAGCCGCTGCTCTGGCCGGCCGGGGCGGACCCGGTCGGTCCCGACGCGCCGGGGGGCGCGGCGTGGCGCCCGACCCCGGACGGCCGGGTGGAGGCCGTCCTCGACGGTCGGAGCCTGCTGGTGGAGCGGATCGACCTGGAGGACGGATCGCTTGTCGTGCGGCTGCGCACCGCGGGCCTGACGGAGGACGACCTGGCCACGGTCGCCCTCACCGGTCGGCACGCCGACCTCCCCGGCACGACCATCGCCCGCGGACCCGGCTCCGCGACGGTGCGGTTCGATCTCGGCGCGACCGCGCAGCCCGGCGGCTACGCGGTCGTCGTACACACCGGCGACGGGCTCGAGCTCGAGGCCCGGGCCGACGAGGCGCTGGCCGCGGCCGCACCGTGGTCGCACGCGACGCCCGGGCACCGGGCCACCGTCCGCCTGCGTCAGGACCAGGTGGTCGCCGTACGCCTCGAGGCGCCGCTCGACGACGAGGAGCGCTCCCCCGCGTTCCGGCACGCGCGTCAGCTCGCGCACCGGCGCCGTGACGTGCTCACGCCGCCTGGTGCGACGTCGGTGCTACTCGAGGGCGGGGACCCGGACGCCCGCACCGCCCTGACCGCCGCCCTGACCGCCGCCCGTCCCGAGGTCTCGTGCGCCTGGTCGGACCCCGACCGCCTCGCCACGCCGCCGGGCGCCGGCGAGCTGTTGCAGCACAGCCGCGGTTGGTACGACGCCCTCGACCGCGCGCCGGTCATCTGGGCCGGCGACGACCTGCCCGACTTCTTCGTCAAGGCGCCGTGGCAGCGCACCGCCCAGCTGTTCCCGGGGTTCCCGGTGCGCCCCGTCGGTCGCAGCGCCTGGCAGGCCCGCGGGATGAGCGAGCACGCCGTCCAGCTCGAGATCGCGCGCCGGCGGCGCCAGTGGGACGTCCTGGTCGCCCCGAGCGAGGACGTCGCCGACATCTACCGACGCGAGTACGAGTACGACGGACGCGTGCTGGTCACCGGCCTCCCCCGCACCGACGACCTCGTGACCCGGGACCCGGAGGTCGTGCGGAGGGGGGTCCTCGGGCGCCTCGGCGTCCCGGTCGACCGGGTCGTGGTCCTGCACGTCCGCTCGCAGCGCGACCGTGCCACCCGCGCCGCGCTCCTGAGGGCGGGCGCCACGGACGAGCTCGACGTCGCGGGGCTGGCCCGCGGTCTCGGGCCGGGCCACGTCATCCTCACGGTCGGCGTCCCGCACACGCCCAGCGACGACGACGAGGCAGCGACGGTGGTCGACGTCAGCGCCCACCGGTCCCTCAACGACCTGCTGCTCACCGCCGACGTCGCGGTCCTCGACTACACCGACCGGCGCTTCGACTGGGCGCTGACCGCGAAGCCCGCGATCTTCCACGTGCCGGACCACGACGCCTACCTGGCCGCTGTGCCGGCGCCCATCGACTTCGACGCGACCACCCACGGCCCGCACCTGGTCGACACCGACAGCGTCGTCGACGCCGTCCGCGACCGCGACCGCGTCGGCGCGACGTACGCCGCAGCCACGGCGGAGCTCAACCGGACCTTCAACGCGCTCCACGACGGACGGGCCGCCGAGCGGGTCGTCGCAGCACTCCTCGAGTAGCCCCGCCTCGGTCCGGGCCGCACGCGACGAGGCCGGCCCGGATGGTCCCGGGCCGGCCTCGTCGTCAGCGGTTCGTCAGAGCAGACCGGCGCTGTCGAGGTAGCTGTGCGCGACCTCCTCGGGCGTCTTCCGGTCCACGGCCACCTCGCCGTTGAGCGTGGTGAGGTCCTCGGTCGTCAGCTTGGCCATCAGGCCGTTGAGGACGTCGGCGACGTCCGGGTGCTGCTCGAGGAAGGCGCTGCTGACGGCCGGCACCAGGTTCTGCGCCGGCTGGATCTGCATGTCGTCCTCGAGCACGACCAGGCCCTGGGACTCCAGGGTGCCGTCGGTGGTGCTGGTCTCGCCGAGCTGGGCCTCGCCCTTGATCACCGACTGGTAGGTCTGGTCGCTCGCGTAGCCGAGCGGCAGCACCTTGGTGACGTCGATGCCGTACTGGTCGGAGAGGCCGCCCTCGCAGTCGAGCCGGCCCTCGCAGTCGGGGGCGGCGGCCAGGACGACCGACTTGCCCTTCAGGTCGGAGAGCTTGGTGACGCCCTCGGACTCCGAGTAGTCCTTCGTCACGAAGAACGCGTTGGTGTCCGTGGCGGCCGACTGGTCGAGGAGCGTGATCTTGGCCGCGTCGAGCAGGTCGGCACCCTGGGTGGCCAGCTCGGCGCCGTCACCGGCGGTGAACGGCTTGGCCTTGGCGCCGTTCTCGCGCGAGTTCAGGAAGTTGACGATGCCGCCGACGTACTCCGGCACGACGTCGATGCTGTCCGGGAACGTCGCCATGTAGGCGTCGCGGGTGTCGACCAGCTTGACGTCGGGCTGGTAGCCGGCGTTGGTCAGCAGCTCCTCGTACATGGCCGCGACCAGCGCGGCCTCCGGGAAGGACTGGCCGGAGATGCTGATCGGACCCTTGTCGGCCGCGGCCGACGAGGAGTCGTCCGCGCCGGGGCTGTCGGACCCTTCGGACAGGTCGGAGCCGGCACAGCCAGCGAGGAAGAGGGAGCCGACGGCGAGGGCCGCGGCCAGGGAACGTCGTACGTGCATGTGCTTCACCTTCTGTGTCCCGCGGTTCGGCCGCGCGTGTCCGGTCGAGCTAGTGGCCGACGGCGTCGACCTCCTCGGCAACCATAGGGCGGGTCGCCGACATTCCCCGATGACGTTTTGGTGACGGTTCCCGGGGCACCGGGTCGAGCCGTCGCTGGGCGAACGCGGCGAACGCCTCGAGCACCAGGGCGACCACCGCGACCACGATCGCGCCGGCGATGCCCTTGCCGTAGTTGGTGCGGTAGAAGCCGTCGGTGATGACCCGGCCGAGCCCGGGACCGGCGACCAGGGCCGCGATGGTCGCGGTCGCCCAGACCTGCACCAGGGCCAGGCGGATGCCCGACATGACGAGCGCCGCGGCGAGGGGGAGCTCGACCCGCCAGAACTTCTGGCCACCCGTCATCCCCATCCCGTCGGCCGCCTGGCGCACGGACGGCGAGACCTCGCGGATCGCGACGTTGGCGGAGGTGATGATCGGCGGGAGCGCGAAGAGGGTCAGGGCGATGATCGTCGCGAGCCCCGCGCGGCCGTAGGGCCCGAACTCCCGCGTGCCCGGCCAGTCCGCGACGACCAGGAGCGCCAGGAGGGCGAACGTGGGGACGGCGCGGCCGATGTTCGAGATGTTGATCGCCAGCAGCCCGCCGCGGCCGAGGTGGCCGAGACCCAGCGCGATCGGCAGCCCGATCGCCATCGCGAGCAGCAGCGCCGTCAGCGTCAGGAGCAGCTGCTGCTCCATCAGGTGCAGCATCCCGTCCTCGCCGGTCCAGCTCGACGCGGTCGTGAGGTAGTCCCACGCATCGGTGACCACGGTCATGTCGTCTCCCCCCGTCCGTGGGTCCACGGGGTGAGCAGCCACTGGGACCCGACGATCAGCAGGTCGAGGACGACGGCCAGCCCGACGCAGATGATCGAGGCGGTCATCAGCTCGGCGCGGAAGTTGGTGCGGACGCCGTCGTTGATCAGGTTGCCCAGACCGCCGTACGACACGAGCGTGCCGACCGTGGTGAGCGCGACCGTCGACACGGTGGCGACCCGCAGGCCGGCCATCATCACCGGCAGCGCCAGCGGGAGCTCGACGCGGAACAGCCGCCGCGTCGTGCCGTACCCCAGGCCGGTCGCGGACTCGCGCACGTCGGCGGGGACCGAGCGCAGGCCCTCGAGGATGCTGCGGACCAGGATCGTGAGCGCGTAGAGCGAGAGCCCGATGACCACGGTGGTCGCCGACAGCCCCGTGAACGGCACCAGCAGCGGGAGCAGCGCGAGCGAGGGGATCGTGTAGACGGCGGTCGAGAGGCCGAGGATGAGCGCCTCGAGCCGCGGTAGCCGACGCGCCACCAGCGCGAGCGGGAACGCGATGAGCACGCTGACCACGACCGCGATCACCGTGATCTGGATGTGCTGGACGGTCGCGTCGACGATCTCGGGCTTGCGGTCCTGGACGTACTGCCAGCAGAACCACTCGTTGGTCAGCCGGCTGTAGCAGCTCGGCGCGTCGGCCGCAGCCACCGCCGCCACGAGTAGGGTCACCGCATGGACGCTACCTCCTCGACGGGCTGCCCCCAGGTATGACAGAGCCGGCGACTGAGCCCATGATCCGGCTGTCGCGTGTCGGCAAGACGTACGACGACGGCACCGTCGCCGTCCAGGAGCTGGACCTCGAGATCCAGCGCGGCGAGCTGGTCTGCCTGGTCGGTCCGTCGGGCTGCGGCAAGTCGACGACGCTGAAGATGATCAACCGGCTGATCGAGCCCACGACCGGCACGATCGAGATCGACGGCGACGACGTCACGCACCAGGACCCCGTGAAGCTGCGCCGCAGCATCGGCTACGTGATCCAGCAGGTCGGGCTCTTCCCGCACCAGAAGATCCTGGCCAACGTGATGACGGTGCCGCTGCTGTACGGCGAGTCGAGGTCGGTCGCCCGCGATCGCGCTCGCGAGCTGCTCGACCTCGTCGGGCTCGACCCGACGACGTACGCCGACCGCTACCCGCACCAGCTGTCCGGTGGCCAGCAGCAGCGGGTCGGCGTGGCGCGGGCGCTGGCCGCGAACCCGCCGGTGCTGCTGATGGACGAGCCGTTCGGCGCGGTCGACCCGGTGGTCCGCACCCGCCTGCAGGACGAGTTCCTCCGCCTCCAGGACGAGGTCGGCGTGACGGTCGTCTTCGTGACCCACGACATCGACGAGGCGGTCCGGCTCGGGGACCGGGTCGCGGTCTTCGCGAGCGGCGGCCGGCTCGCGCAGTTCGACACCCCGGCCCGGGTGCTCGGGCGACCCTCCGACGAGTTCGTCGCGGAGTTCGTCGGCTCGACGTCCGGCCTCCGGCGGCTGACGGTCACGCCCCTGGACCCCGCCCACATCGAGCCCCTCGACGGCGTCCGCACCGGCGACCTCGGCGCCACCGTCGGCACTGACATCTCGCTGGGCGAGGCCCTCGCCGTACTCCTCCGCGAGGACCGGGGCGTCGTGGGCGTGCAGGACGGCGCGCAGTTCGTCGGCGTCCTGACCCCCAACGGCGTGCACCGCGCCCTGCGCGCCGCGCTCGCGGAGATGGCGACGGAGGGGTAGTCCCTGACGATTCGGCCCGTGGGAGCGTGACCGGAGGACCGTTCCGTCAGGGACTACCCCGACGGTCGGGCGGTGGTCAGTCGATCGGGACGTCGCGGTGCCAGGACTCGGTGACGTACTTCGTCGCCCAGTCCATCGAGGTGTAGAGACCGGCAGCACCGGTCGGCGAGTCGGCGTCGACCTCGAGACCGACGCGGTCGCGCCCGCGGGACGCGGCGTCCGCGATGATGGTGCGCAGCAGGCCCTTGGCCACACCGCGCCCGCGCGCCGCCTCGAGCACGCCGAGGTAGGAGACGTACGACCCGTCCGGGCCGTTCGTCGACTCCGAGACCGTGCCGATGAGCGCACCGACGGGCTGCGGCTCGTCGCCGTCGACGAGCTCGGCGAGCCACCAGTGGTCCCAGCGGTGGCCGGGGTCCTCCCGGAGCCGGAAGAGGAACTCCTCGAAGGTCTCCTCGCTGGAGTTGAAGTGGTCGACGAACGCGCCCTCGAGCACGTCGTGGACCCCGCGCAGGTCGTCCTCGTCGGGCAGCCCGGCGCCGGTGCGCCCGACCAGGCGTACGACGACCCCGTCGGCCTCCCAGCGGTCCGGGGAGTCGACCAGGTCGGCCTCGTCGGGGGTCACCGGCCGGCTCATCTGCCACCAGGTGCGCACCCGCTCGAAGCCGGCCCCCGACAGCCATCGGGCCTGGCGCTCGTCGCCCTGGAACGCGCCGGTGTCGATCTGCTGCGTGGTCAGGCCGCGAGCGGCCCCCACGGCGCGGGCCTGCGCCTCCGCCCACTCGACGAGGAGGTCGGAGCAACGGTCGGCGACGTCGTCGGGCAGGTCCCGCTGCACGACGTGCACGAAGAGCATCCGGCCGACCGAGCGGTCGTGGACGCTGCCCCACGCGTGGATGTCGCCGTCCTCGTCACGGACCACGACGTTCTCGCGCATCCGCAGCCCGTGCTCGGACACCTCGACGAGCACGTCGTCGACGCCGGCGCCGGCCCAGCCGCGGCCGTGCCGCTCGTGGGCGCGCAGCAGGTGGGTCAGGCGCGCGACGTCGAAGCGGTCGGCGGGGTCGGGGGTGCCGACAGTCCAGCCCCGCGGCAGGCCGGAGACGGCCCCCAGGGCCGCGTCGGGGTCACTCTCGAACCGGTTCTCGTCGGGGATCACAGTCGTCCATCCTCCCCCGTCCGGCGCAGCGTGAACCGGCCGGGGACCCCGGGAGACCCCGTGACGTTCGACTCAGCGTTCAGCTCAGGCGCGACGGCGTGCGGTGGCCTCGGCGGAGCGCCAGGCCTGGGTGACGGTCTCGAGCTCCGCGCGGACGACGTCCAGCTCCTGCTCGAGCTCGACGACCCGGACGACGGCCTCCGCCGCCCGCTCCTCGGCGTCGGCGAGCCGCGCGCCCAGCCGCTCCTCGACGTCGCGGCCCTGGCGCTCGGCGGCCTCGGCCCGACGGGCCTCCGCGTTGAGCTTGCGGGTGGCCTCCGCAGCCCGCTGCTGGGCCGACGTGAGAGCGACCTCGAGCTCGCCGACGGCGGCCTCACGGTGCGCCAGCTTCTGCTGCATGGACTCGGCGAACGCGGCGTTCTCCGCCGTGCGCTCGTCGGTGAGGCGGCGGTAGGCCTGGGCCTGCTCCGCCCGGTCCCGGGCGGCGTCGTGCCGCGCGGTGACCAGCTCGGTGTGGGTGATCTTGGTGGCGGCGGCTCCGAGGAGCACAGCGGCCGCTGCGGCGAGCGTGACGAGGAGCCACGAGCCGCTCACGATCGCGCCCAGCACCGTGACGGCGGCGAGCGCGAGCAGGACGACGGCGACGGTCAGGCGCGTGCTGCGCTGGCGACGCCGGGTGGAGCGAGGGGAAGCCATGGGAGCAGGCTAGGCGTCCTCGGGGTCGGATCGGACGCGACACGCTCGCTCGAGGAGCAGCGCCGTGATGACGATCGCCACGCCCGCGAGGCCCGCGACGACCGATCGCCACATCCGCTGGTCGCCCAGCTCGGTGTCGACGCCCACCCAGCTGAGGGCGTAGCCGAAGTAGCCGCCGGCCACCAGCGCGCCCACGAGGGCGCACGCGCGGGCCAGCACCAGCCGGTTGACGGCCTGGTGCGGCTCGAGGCGGTGGTGCTGCACGTGCACCGCCCGCCAGGTGACGTACGCCGTGGCGCCGAGGATCGCCGCCACGAGGACGAGCGCGAGCGGCTGGGCCCAGGTGACGATGGGGGCGGTGTCCCGCACCCGTTCGGCCAGCGGGTGCAGCAGCCAGCCGCCGACCAGGCCGATGACCGCCCACCCGGTCAGCGCTCCGGGCGAGGTGGGCCGGAGACGACCCGGCTGGACCGTCTCCCGCTCCTCGTCCTCCGGGCCGGCGGGGCCGTCGATCACCGCGGAGTCACTTCCGGTGGGTCACGTCGGGAGCGTCACTGGATCTCGAGGACGAGGTCCTCGCGGACCTTGATGCCGGTCTGGTCGGCCGCGTCGAGCAGGTCGGCGACGGCGCCGCGGTCGGGCAGCGCCGCGTCGGGCTCGAGGTCCAGCCACGGCCGCAGCACGAACGCGCGCTCGTGGGCGCGCGGGTGCGGGAGGCGGAGCGACTCCTCGTCGCTGCGGCGGTCGCCGACGACGATCAGGTCGACGTCGAGGGTGCGGGGCGCGTTGCGCACCTCGCTCCGCTCGCGCTCGAAGGCGTCCTCGATCGCCAGCGCCCGGTCCATCAGGCGCGACGCGGCGAGCGTGGTGTCGATCAGCACGACGGCGTTGAGGTAGTTCTTGGCCTCGGGAGGGCAGTCGACCGGCTCGGTCTCGTAGACCGGGGAGACCCCGGTGATCCACACGTCCGGCGTGTCCGCGAGCGCGTTGACGGCGCCCTGGAGGCTGGCCATCCGCTCCCCGAGGTTCGACCCGAGCGCGAGGACGGCGCGGCGGATGGGTCGCATCTCGCCGGTCAGCGTGTCGGTGTCGATGATGTGGGGGTTCGGGGTCTCAGTCACGGGGGCCCTTCCGGGTGATCGTCAGCGCGACGTCCGAGAACGTCGCGTCGATGGGCGCGTCCGGCTTGTGGACCGTCACCCGAGCCCATTCAACACGGTCGCCCAAGAGGCAGACGTCCGCGATCCGCTGGGCCAGGGTCTCGATCAGGTCGACCGGATCTCTCTCCACGGCGGCTTTCACCGAGGCCACGAGACTTCCGTAGTCGACCGTGTCCCGCAAGTCGTCGCTCGCCGCAGCAGGCGCGGTGTCGATGCCCAGCACGAGGTCGATCACGAAGATCTGGCCCTCGCGCTTCTCGAACTCGAACACCCCGTGGTGCCCGTAGCACTCGATGCCGAGCACGGCCAGCTCGTCAGTCATCGCGGCCCCTCCCCCTCTCGATCCGGCACAGTCAGTCGCTCGAGCACCCGGAGGGCGTCCTTCGCGGCCAGTACGTCGTGCACCCGCAGCCCCCACACGCCGTCCTGGGCGAGCAGCACCGTGAGTGCCGTGTTGGCGTGCTCCCGGTCGCCCACCGGGCGTGGGGACCCGCCGGAGGCCAGGAGCGTACCGAGGAACGACTTGCGGCTGGCACCCACCAGCAGCGGGAACCCGAGCGAGCCGATGGGGCCGAGGTCGCGCAACAGCTGCCAGTTGTGCTCGGGACGCTTCGCGAAGCCGAGGCCGGGGTCGAGGACGATCCGCTCCGGCTCGATCCCGGCCGCGAGCATGGCGTCGACGCGCGCGGACAGCTCGTCGCGCACCGCGGTCACGACGCCGCCTGGGCCGTCGTACACGGCGAAGTCGCGCATGTGGTCGGCGTGCGCGCGCCAGTGCATGGCGACGTACGTGCACCCGGCGGCTGCCACGACGTCGTACATCCGCGGGTCGGCGAGGCCGCCCGAGACGTCGTTGACGATCGCGGCGCCCGCCGCGATCGCCGCCTCGGCGACCTCGGAGCGCATCGTGTCGACCGAGACCGTCGCTCCGCCGCCCGCGAGCTCGGCGATGACGGGCACCACCCGGCCGAGCTCCTCCTCGACCAGCGGCCGCGTGGCCCCGGGGCGGGTGGACTCGCCGCCGATGTCGAGGATGTCGGCCCCCTGGGCCAGCAGGTCGCGGCCGTGGGCGATGGCCGCATCGGGCGCGAACCAGCGGCCGCCGTCGGAGAACGAGTCGGGCGTGACGTTGACGACGCCCATCAGCCGCGGCAGGTCCATGGCCCGAACGTAGCGTGCGCCGTCACCACGGGTGTGACCGCGCCGTGCACAATGACGCCATGTCACTGCGCGTCTCGGTCCTCGTCCCGCCCACCGCCGCCGGCTCCCGCAGCCTGTTGGCCAGCCTCGACCGACAGAGCCTCCCGGCCGCGGAGTTCGAGGTGCTGATCGGCGACGACGAGCGGGACGCCGGCCTCACGGCGCGGCTCGAGGACCTGGTCGCCCACCGCACGAACGTCACCCGCGTGCCGGTGCCCGCGGGGGCCGACGCCGCCGCCACCCTCCTCGACCGGGCGAGCGGCGAGTACGTCGCGGCCGTGCCGCCCGACCGCGTCCTCACGCCGGACGCGCTCGCCCTCCTGGGCGCGCGGGCCGACTCCACCGGCGCCGAGGTCTGCCTCGGCCTCACGGGGCGCGCAGGCCAGCGTCCTGCGGCTCTGCCGGACGGGCCCGAGCAGCTCACCGGTCCCGCAGGGGGACTGCGTCGCCGCGCCACGGCGACGGCCGAGCAGGTCGCCGCCGACCTGGCCGGCAGCGACACGACCACCGCCGGAGCCGCGTCGGTCGCGACCACGCTGTGCTTCGTCGACGGGCCCGCCCCGGAGCACCGGACGCCGCCTGAGGCCGCTGGGTCGGTCCGGGCGCGCACGACCGGCGTGCAGTGGGGCGACGGCGTCCTCGACCTGGTCCTCAAGCTGTCGGAGCCGGCCGAGGACGTGCAGGTCAGCCTCTACTCCGACCGGTACGGCGTCGAGTGGCCGCTGTCGGGTGTGCAGGTCGACGGCGACACCGTCACGCTCCGGATCGACCCCGGCGCCGTACCCGGCCCGGGGGCCCTGCCGGACGGTCTCTGGTGGCCGTCGGTGCGGATCGACGGCGGCGAGCCCGTCCTGGTCCGGGCCCGACCGAACAAGACCCACGGCGCGAGCGTGCGGGAGCGGACGGTGGTGTCGTTCTCACGGAACAAGCGCCTGGGCATCGACGTCGGCGCGCACGCCCACCAGCCGATCCGGCAGCTGGTCCCGGCTGACACCACGATCGTCGAGGACTCCCGCGGCAGCCTGCTGACGAGCCGCCTCACGAACCTCGACCTGGCGCCCGGCTCCCGCCGCACCGGCGAGCTCCGCCTCGGCACGATGCCCGTCGTCGCCTGGCTCGAGCACGACGGCACCGAGCCGGTCCTCCGGGCCTGGGTGAGCGGGTTGGCGGGCGAGAGCCCGCTCTTCACCCGCTTCGCCCCCACGTCGTTCGCGCCCACCGGCGCGCGGCTCGTCATCGACGGCGTCGGCACCATGACGGTCGCCGAGGCCCCCCGGCGAAGGCGTGGAGCACGGCGCGCTCGGGCGGCGGCGGCAGCAGCGGCGTCGACACCCACGCCGGTCGAGGCGACACCGGGGAAGGCCCGCCGCCTGGCGGGCCGGGCGCTGCGCTCCGTGCGTGGCTAGCAGCCGCTAGGAGACCGGCGCGTACGCCGTACCGAGGTCGGCGCCGAGCTGCTCGCGCAGCCGGAGGTGGAAGTCCGGCAGGTCGGGGCGCTCCCGCTGCTCGTGCAGCACCTTCCAGAAGCCGGCGTCGAGCACCCGGGCCGGGGTCTGGACGCCGCCGCGGTCCAGCAGCTGCTGGGGCACCACCTGCGGGTCGGGCCGCCGGAAGTCGCGGACGATCTCGTCGTAGTTGTCCCGCAGCGTGGTGTTGGTCGGGTCCAGCCCGAGCACGAACATCAGCCCGGTGGGCGCGGTGTCGACGAGGATCGTGACCAGCTCGGGGCGGTAGCGGCGGAGCACCTCGATGATCGGGAAGACGTCGCCGGTCCAGGCGCCGGTGTGCCGCTCGCGCGCCGCCTCGGGCACGTTGCGCGGGAGCACGTCGTCGAAGATCACCACGGACCAGGGGTTCGAGTGCTCCTCGGTGTTGATGAAGTCGCGCAGCCCGAACTCGAAGAGGTGCATCCCGTCGATGAACGCCAGGTCGAACGGCTGACCGTCGGTCACGTCGAGGCAGTCGGGACGGGTGAAGTACTCGTCGCTGGTGGTCCGCTGCAGGTGCACCTCTCCCGAGAGCTCCGCCTCGATGAGGTACGCCGGATCGATGCCGACCGCGCGGCACTGGGCGAGCGCGAGGCTGTGCCCGAACCGCACCCCGATCTCGAGGTAGTTGGCAGGCTGGTGCAGCGCGTGGATGCGGGACAGGAAGTCGAGGTACTGCATGGCGGTCAACCTAGCGCGCCCGCCTCCCGGATCCGGTCTGGCCCACCCTGGACACGGCAATGAGACTCAGTATCATCGCCGTGTGATGACCGTCACATCGGTGCGGACCGACCGGCGTACGGCGACCCGCCAGCGGATCGCCGACGCGGCCGCGCGGCTCGCGAGCGAGCACGGGGTGGCGGCCACGACCGCCGACCAGATCGCCGCCGAGGCGGGGGTCGGGCGGGCGACGTTCTTCCGGCACTTCGACTCCAAGGAGCTCGCCGTCGCCACCGGGCTCGCGGACGCCGCGATCTTCGTGATCGTCGGGCTGCTGGCCGAGGTGCCGCCGCAGGTCGGTCCCCTGGACGCCGTGCGCGCGGCGTACGCCCGCCTCGGCGAGGACTTCGACGCGAACCGCCAGACGTTCCTCGACCAGGCCGACCTGTGCCGCTCCTCGCCCGCGATGTTCGCGTGGACGCTGCGGCTCTACGTCGACTGGGAGATGGCCATCGCCGACGCGGTCCGACCGCGCTTCGTCGCACTGGCGCCGCACGACCCGCGTCCCCGGATGGTGGGCGCGATGGCGATGGCGGCCGTCCGGCTGGCGTGCGACGAGTGGCTCGTCGACCGCGGCAGCGGCGACCTCCCCGCCCTGGTCCAGGAGCACCTGGACGCCCTCCACCTGCCACCCGACCCACGACCCGATCCGCGAGGAGCCCGATGACCACCACCGCGAACGCCGAGAGCACCGCCCAGCGCCACGACCGGCTCGTCGCCGCCGCCATCGCGGCCGCCGGGTCCGACGACTTCGGCGCCGACAGCTGGCAGGAGGGCCTCGACCTCTACCTCGAGTCCCTGGCCGAGAGCGCCCAGCTCAACGAGATCGGCGTCGGCGTGGCCGAGGACGGGATCGTCACCGACCTCGCCAACCGGCTCCGGATCGAGGCCTGGCGTGCGGAGCACCCCGACGTGGCCCGGCAGGAGATCCGGCGGCCCATCATCATCGTCGGGCAGCCGCGCACCGGGACCACGATCCTGCACGACCTGATGGCCCAGGACCCGGCGAACCGGGCGCCGCTCAGCTGGGAGATGGAGCGGCCGGTCCCCGCGCCGCAGACGGCGACCTTCGACACCGACCCGCGGATCGAGGAGTGCCAGGCCGGCTTCGACCTGGTCGAGTCGTTCATCCCCGGCTTCGCCGCCTTCCACGAGCTCGGGGCGCGGCTCGCCCAGGAGGACGTGCGGATCTTCACCGGCGACTTCCGCTCCATGCAGCACACGCTGCAGTTCGAGGTGCCGGCGTACAACCACTGGCTGCTGCACGAGACCGACATGGCGCCGGCGTACGCCTGGCACCGGCGCTTCCTGCAGCACCTCCAGTCGGAGCACCACTCCGAGCGGTGGCTGCTGAAGTCGCCGGCGCACCTGTGGTCGCTGCCGGCGCTGCTGGCGGAGTACCCGGATGCGATCGTGATCCAGAACCACCGCGACCCGCTCAAGGTGATCGCGTCGATCAGCGCCCTCGGCGCCAGCCTGCGCGAGATGACGACCGACCACTTCGAGGTGACCCGGCTCGCCGCGCAGTACGGCGCCGACATCCCCGTCGGCCTGGACCGCGCGCTCGAGGCGCGCCGCGACAGGATCTTCGGGCCCGGCCAGGTGGTCGACGTCCGCTACCAGGACATCCGGCACGACCTGATCGGCGCGGTGGCGCGGATCTACGACGAGATCGGGCTCGAGCTCACCGCGGAGGCCGAGGGCCGGATGCGCGCGTTCCTGGCCGCCCACCCGGGCGACCAGGGCGGCAGCCTGAAGCGGTACTCCTTCGCCGAGACCGGGCTTGACGAGGCCGAGCTGCGCGAGCGCGTGCGCGACTACCAGGAGTTCTTCGACGTGGAGTCGGAGCGCCTGGACTGACGCGACCCGCCGGACAGCCTCAGCGCCGGTGGATCAGCGCCATCGCCTCGGCACGGGTGCTGGCGTTGGAGCGCATGGTGCCGCGGACGGCGGAGGTGATGGTGCGCGCGCCCGCCTTCTTCACGCCCCGCATGGTCATGCAGAGGTGCTCGGCCTCGATCACCACGATGACGCCGCGGGCCTCGAGGATGTCCATGAGCGCGTCCGCGACCTGGGTGGTCAGGCGCTCCTGGACCTGCGGGCGCTTGGCGTAGACGTCGACCAGCCGGGCCAGCTTCGAGAGCCCGGTGATCTTCCCGCTGGCCGCCGGGATGTAGCCGACGTGCGCGACCCCGGTGAAGGGCACCAGGTGGTGCTCGCACATCGACCACAGCTCGATGTCACGGACCAGGACCATCTCGTCGTGCCCGAGGTCGAAGGTCGTGGTCAGCACGTCCTCCGGCGTCATCCGGAGGCCGGCCGTCAGCTCGGCGTACGCCCGGGCGACCCGCGCGGGCGTGTCGTGCAGCCCCTCGCGGTCCGGGTCCTCGCCGATCGCGATCAGCAGCTCGCGGACGGCCGCAGCGGCGCGCTCGTGGTCGAACGCGGGGATGTCCGCCGGCGCCCGGTCGTCGGGCCGGATCGAGTCCGTCATGAGGTCAGCGCGGGGGCTCGGCGTCGGAACCCTGGACACCCGGTCCGCCGTGGACGTCACCACCGGATCCGGGCGGCGTCAGGATCGCGCCGCCCTCGCCCGAGTCGCTCGTCGGCCCGTCGCCGTTGGACGCGGCGAACGCCGCGTGGTTGGCCGCCGTCCGGTCCTTGATCCACTGCGGGATCTCCACGGGCGGGATCTGCGAGGGGATCCGGCGGTCCGAGCCGGTCCACGCGGGACGCTCTGGGCGACGGCGCAGCGGCTCGAAGATCCGCGCGACCTGCTCCTTGTCGAGGGTCTCCTTGTCGAAGAGCTCGAGCACCAGGGTGTCGAGCACGTCCCGGTTCTCCTCGAGGATCTCGAAGGCCTCCTGGTGGGCGACCGCGAGGAACTTCTTGGTCTCGTCGTCGATCTTCGCGGCGACGTCCTCGGAGTAGTTGCGCTGGTGGCCCATGTCGCGGCCCAGGAACGGCTCGGAGTTGGAGTCGCCGAGCTTGATCGCACCGAGCGACTCGGTCATGCCGTACTGCGTCACCATCGCGCGGGCCAGGTTGGTGGCCTTCTCGATGTCGTTGCCCGCGCCGGTCGTCGGGTCGTGGAAGACCATCTCCTCCGCGGCGCGGCCACCGAGCATGTAGGCCAGCGAGTCGAGCATCTGCGAGCGGGTCTGGGAGTACTTGTCCTCGTCGGGCAGCACCATCGTGTAGCCGAGCGCGCGACCGCGCGGCAGGATCGTGATCTTGTGCACCGGGTCGGTGCCAGGCAGCGCCGCGGCGACCAGGGCGTGGCCACCCTCGTGGTAGGCCGTGATGAGCTTCTCCTTCTCGCTCATCAGGCGAGTACGGCGCTGCGGGCCGGCGATGACCCGGTCGATCGCCTCGTCGAGGGCCGGGTTGGTGATCAGCTTCTGGTTGCCGCGGGCGGTGAGCAGCGCGGCCTCGTTGAGCACGTTGGCCAGGTCGGCGCCGGTGAAGCCCGGCGTACGACGCGCGACCGAGAGCAGGTCGATGTCGGCCGACATCGGCTTGCCGCGCGAGTGCACCTTGAGGATCTGGTGGCGGCCGGAGAGGTCGGGCGCGTCGACCTGGATCTGGCGGTCGAAGCGACCCGGACGCAGCAGCGCGGGGTCGAGCACGTCGGGACGGTTGGTCGCGGCGATCAGGATGACGCCGCCGCGGACGTCGAAGCCGTCCATCTCGACAAGCAGCTGGTTGAGGGTCTGCTCGCGCTCGTCGTGACCGCCGCCCATGCCGGCGCCACGGTGGCGACCGACGGCGTCGATCTCGTCGATGAAGACGATCGCGGGGGCGTTCTCCTTGGCCTGCTCGAAGAGGTCGCGGACGCGGGAGGCGCCGACGCCGACGAACATCTCGACGAAGTCGGAGCCCGAGATCGAGTAGAAGGGGACGCCCGCCTCGCCGGCGACGGCGCGCGCGAGCAGGGTCTTGCCGGTGCCCGGAGGTCCGTAGAGCAGCACGCCCTTGGGGATCTTGGCGCCGACGGCCTGGAACTTGGCGGGCTCCTGGAGGAACTCCTTGATCTCGCCGAGCTCCTCGATGGCCTCCTCGCAGCCGGCGACGTCGGTGAACGTCGTCTTCGGCATGTCCTTGGAGATGAGCTTGGCCTTGGACTTGGCGAACTGCATGACGCCGCGGCCGCCGCCGCCCTGGACCTGGTTCATGAGGAAGAGGAAGAGGAAGATGATGAGCGCGAAGGGCAGCAGCGTCGCGAGGATCGAGCCGAGCAGGCTCGGCTTCGGCACGTCGACGGTGTACTTCTCGATGGTGCCCTTGTCGACCTGCTCCTGGACCGCGTCCCGGATGGACTCCTGGGTGCCGGCGAGCCAGAAGGAGTTGACCTTGTCACCGTTGTCGAGCGTCGCCTTGATCTGCTGGTCACCGCCGTCGACGAAGGTGATCTCCTTGATCTCGCCGCTGGAGATGTAGCTCTCCATCTTGGACGACTCGATCTCGTTGTACCCGCCACTCGGGGCGAGGTACTGCAGGGCGATGAGCACGCCCACCACCGCGAGGACGATCCACAGCCACGGACCCTTGAATATGCGCTTCACAGGCTTCTCTCGACACGAGCTCGCCGCCCGGCGGTCGCACGACCACGCAGGCGCTCAACTGAACTGACGACGGTACACACCTTCGCCAATGTGCATTCTCTCAGGAATCGGCCGTTCGGGCGCATCGACCTCGCCCGTTGGTCGAGTCGAGAGTTCTGACGCTCGAGTCGAGAGTCCTGACGCTCGAGTCGGGAGAAAGGTCCCGACTCAATCGTCACAAGTCTCGATTGAACGGTCACAAGTCTCGATTCGACCGGGAGGGGGTCAGGAGTAGACGTGCGGCGCGAGGGTGCCGATGTCGCGCAGGTTGCGGTAGCGCTCCTGGTAGTCGAGGCCGTAGCCGACGACGAACTCGTTCGGAATGTCCCAGCCGACGTACTTGACCTCGACCGGCATGGTGAGCGCCTCGGGCTTGCGCAGCAGCGTGCAGATCTCGACGCTCGCGGGGTCGCGCGAGGCCAGGTTGGACGTCAGCCACGACAGCGTCAGGCCGGTGTCGATGATCTCGTCGACGATGACCACGTGGCGACCGGAGATGTCGGTGTCGAGGTCCTTGAGGATCCGGACGACGCCGCTGGACTTGGTGCCGGAGCCGTACGACGACACCGCCATCCAGTCCATCTCGAGGTGCCGGCTGAAGCTGCGCGCCAGGTCGGCCATCACCATCACCGCGCCTCGCAGGATGCCGACGATGAGCAGGTCCTGGCCCTCGTAGTCGGCCTGGATCTCGGCGGCGAGCTCGCGCAGCCGCCCCTGGATCTGCTCCTCGGTGAAGAGAACGTTGACCAAGTCGTCCGGCACGTCGGATGCGTCCATGGTCGAGAGCCTAGCGACCGGTGCGCGTGACCTTGAACCGGACCACGATCGGCTTCGTCGAGGGCGCGACGGCGTCGTTCCCGGCGAAGGCGAACGTGGCGGTGTGCCAGCCCAGCGACTGGCGCGGCAGGGCGACGGTGACGCGGCCGCGGTCGGTGGCGCGGAAGGTGGCGGCCCGCCCCGGCCGGTGGTCGACGACGACGCGGACCGAGCCGAGCACCGGCCGCACGCCGGCGGCGGTGAGACCCAGGCGGACCTGCGGCGCCTGGGCCGGCTTCAGGGTGGCGTCGGCGAGAGCCGCCGTCAGCCTCGGGGCCGCCTTGATGACCGACGTGACCGCGGTGCTGCCGAGCTGCTGGACGTCCCGGTTGCCGACCGTCACCGACCGCGTCCAGATGGTCCGGTAGCGCGCCTTCTTCGGCGTGCCGGGCGCGCTGCTGATCTTGACCTTGTACGTGCCCGGGGTCAGCCCGTAGAGGCGGAACCAGCCGTGCTCGGGCCCGTCCTCGGGGTCCTCGTACGTCTGCCACGACGCGACCGGGTCGCCGTGCAGGTCGTCCACGTCGTACGCCTCGACGTCGATGCCGTCGAGCAGCCGGCCCGCGCGGTCCACGACCGTGCCCTCGATCCAGGCGCGACCCCGCTCGGGACGGGTCGGCATCAGACGGGACGACGTGCTCTCGTCGGCCGCGACGGCCAGGGCACTGGCGTCGACGGAGTCGGGGATGGCGTGCGAGGCCACGCCGAGCCCGAGGAGCAGGGACAGGGCGGCGACGAGGGGGCGGGGCATGCCGGATCCATCGGCAGCACCGGCGTGCAGTCGAGGAGTTGTCTAGGGCGCGGCGGGACCGATCCGCAGCCGGCCGTCGACGCGGGAGCAGCGGAGGTGGCCGGGGAGGTCGATCCACCGCTGCCCGTGCCAGTCGGTGAGCAGCGCGTCCATCGCCAGGACGTGCTCGTGGAAGAGCTCCGACGCCGGCGCCCCCGCCGCCAGCGCGGCCAGCCGGAGCACCCGGGTCCGGACCGGACCGGGCTGGGCGGCCAGCTCGGTCGCGGGCAGCGTGCCGTCGCTGCCGCGCAGGTCGGCGTACGCCGCGTCCGCGACGTCGTCGAGCAGGTCCATGTCGGCCCGGAGCTGGTCGGCGGTGCGGGCCAGGGTGGCGGCCACGCCGGGGCCGAGCTGCTCCTCGAGCAGCGGCAGCACGGTGCGTCGCACCCGCACCCGGGTGTAGGCCGGGTCCTCGTTGTGGGGGTCGTCCCAGGTCTCCAGGCCCTCGACGAGACAGGCGGTGACCGTGTCAGCACGGTCGACGTCGAGCAGCGGGCGGACGAACCGGTCGTAGGACCGCCGCATCCCCGCCAGCGACCGGCCGCCCGAGCCCCGGGTCAGTCCGAGGAGGACGGTCTCGGCCTGGTCGTCGCGGGTGTGGCCGAGCAGCACCACGGCGGCGTCCACGTGCTGGGCGACCTCCTCCAGCACGGCGTACCGCGCCCGCCGGGCCACGGCCTCCGGGCCCAGCCCGGCGCCCTCCACGCGCACCCGGGCGCTGAGGGTCTCGTCGGCACCGAGCGCGGCCATCTGCGCGACCACCGCCGCCGCCCGCTCGTCCGAGCCGGCCTGCAGCCCGTGGTCGACGGTCGCACCGACCACGCGGTGAGCGCCCTTGCGTGCCTCGAAGACCGTGGCGGCCAGCAGGGCCGTGGAGTCCGGGCCGCCCGAGCAGGCGACGACCACGGTGCGTCCCGGGTCGACGTCGGCGAGCGCTCGGCGTACGCCGTGCCGGACGGCGGCGACGGCGGGATGGAGGCTCATGCCCTCAGAGGACCCGCGAGATCCAGGCGTTCGGGTCCCCGATCTCCGCCTTGGTGGGGAGGTTCTCGGGGCGCTCCCAGATGGCGTTGAACTCGGCCATCCCGGCCTTGTCGACCACGGCCCGCACGAAGATCGCCCCGTCCCGGTACTGCGCCATCTTGGCGTCCAGCCCGAGCAGCCGTCGCAGCGTGCGGTCGAGGACACCGACGCCCTTGCGACGCTGGGTGAACTTCTTGCGGATCTGCGCGACGCTCGGGATGACGCTCGGACCGACGCCGTCCATGACCACGTCGGCGTGCCCCTCGAGCAGCGACATGACGCCGGTGACCCGGTCGAGGATCTCCTTCTGCTCCGGGGTGCTCACCGCCTCGAGGAGGTTGCCGCCGCGCGCGCCGCCCTTGAGCGCCTCGGTGATCCGGCCGAGGCCCTCATCGAACAGGCCCGAGGGCTCGAGGCTGTCGGCGATGCCCTGCATCTGGCCCAGCAGGTGGCCGCCGAGCCACGGGGTCGCGGTGAACTGCACGCGGTGGGTCTCCTCGTGCAGGCAGACCCAGAGCCGGAAGTCGTGGGGGTCGACCTGGAGCTCGCGCTCGACGTGCACGATGTTGGGTGCGACGAGCAGCAGCCGCCCGGACGGCTCGAAGAAGGGGTCGAACTGGCCGAGCACCTTGCCGGCGAGGAAGCCCAGCAGGCCACCGACCTCGGCGCCGGTGATCCGGGAGCCGACGGCGTGGGTGAGCCGCGACGGCTGCTTGTCACCGGTGAGCTTGGTGACGATCGGCGCGAGCACCGTGGCGAACCCGTCGGCGTTGGCCTGCACCCAGCCCGCCCGGTCGACGACCACGACCGGAGCCGTGTCCGCAGGGGCGTCCAGGCCCGTGAACGAGCGGACCAGCCCCGTGGAGCGGTCGGCACCGGCCCGGAGCTCCTCGACGACGGCCGCCGCCTCGCTCCAGCTGACAGAGGGGCCGTCGCCCGCCAGCCGCGAGCCGATCGACACGGCGAGGTCCCAGTCGACCATGCTCGGGCGGGGCTTTGTCATGCGCCGACGGTACCGGTGAGGTCCAACGCTCAGGCAGCGCAGCGGCAGGCGGCGAGCGCGGAGGCGATGTCGTCGATGGCGTCCCGCGCATCCAGGGTGTCGAGGAGCGCGATGTCGTCGGCGAGCACCGCGAACGCCATCGGCGTCCCGGTCCGGTCGACCACCGTGCCGGCGAGACCGCTCACCCCGGTGAGGGTGCCCGTCTTGGCCCGCACGCTGCCCCGTCCGGCCGCGTCCGACGACCCGTCGAAGCGTTCCGAGAGGGAGCCGCTGAACGCCGCCACCGGCAGCCCGGTCAGCACGCTGCGCAGCTCCGGGTGGTCGGCCGTGCCGGCGAGGTCGAGCAGCGCGGTCAGGGTCTCGGGGGCGAGCCGGTTGTCGCGCGACAGCCCGCTGCCGTCGAACGTCGTGGCGCCGGCGATCGGCACCCCGAGGCCGCCGACGGTGTCGAGTACGGCGGCCGCCCCGTCCTCGAAGGTGGCGGGCGCGCCGGTCGCGATGGCGACGTGGCGGGCGAGGACCTCGGCCGCCTGGTTGTCGCTGACGAGCAGGGTGTGCTCGACGACCTGCGACAGCGGCGGGCTCGTGACCCGGGCGAGCTCGGTGGCGCCCGGGTCGGCGGCACGCGGCTTCGGCACCCCGGCGACGTCGATGCCGGCCCGGGCCAGGGCACCCGCGAACACCGTCGCGGCGACCTGGGCGGGGTCGTCGACGGGGTCGCCGTCGGGCGACCAGCCCTCGTCGACCCACAGCGACTGGATCGGCGCGGCCACGTCGTCGGGGACGTAGGACGCCGGCCAGTGCGGGCTGACGTCGGGACCGGTGAAGAGGGTGGCGTCGTACCCGAGCCGGACCCGCGTGGTGCCGTTCGCGCGCAATTGCGCCGCCGTGGCGCGCGCCAGCGTGACGACGTCGGCGGGCCGGGGGTAGTCGTCGCGCGCCGGGCGGGTCGACGCGAGGAGCGGGTCGCCGCCGCCGACCAGCACGATGCCGCGCGGTCCGGCGGAGACGACCGTGGTCGCGAACGTGTGCTGGGCGCCCATCGTCTCGAGCGCGGCGGCGGAGGTGAGCAGCTTGAGGGTGGACGCCGGGACGGCCGCGCCCGAGCCCCGCCGGAGCAGCGTCGCGCCGTCGCTGCCGACGACGGTCGCCAGGACGTGCGGGCCGAGGTCGCCGTCGCGGAGGAGGGGCGCCAGGGCCCGGCGTACCTTCGCGGGATCGGCGGCGCCGGTCGCGGCCGCGGCGACCGGACTCGGGGTCGTCAGGGCCGGGAGCTCGAGGCCGGGCGGAGGCGCAACCTGCGCGGGGTCGCGGTCGGGATCGGGCTGGTCATGGTCGAGCCAGTACGCCGTACCTCCGCCCGCAAGCAGAGCCAGGACGAGCGCCACCGGGAGCCAGAACGCGAGCCGCGAGCCGTGGCGTGCGTCACGTCGACCCACCTCGCACCCCCTTCGACTCCACGTTTGACCACATTGTGCGGGAGACTGGACGCGGCCCGCCGCGCGGGCCCACCCTGACTGTGCGAGATGGCCTGACGATGGCGGAGGAAGACGTGCTC
Source organism: Nocardioides sp. Root1257 (assembly GCF_001425175.1). Taxonomy (GTDB): domain Bacteria; phylum Actinomycetota; class Actinomycetes; order Propionibacteriales; family Nocardioidaceae; genus Nocardioides. The sequence goes on from NZ_LMDV01000010.1 coordinate 208,254, forward strand.
GAGTTCGACGTGCTGGTGGAGATCCCCAAGGGCGAGCGCAACAAGTACGAGGTCGACCACGAGTCGGGCCGCCTGCGCCTCGACCGGACCCTCTTCACCTCGACGGCGTACCCGGCCGACTACGGCTTCATCGAGGACACCCTCGGCCAGGACGGCGACCCGCTCGACGCGCTGGTCATCCTCCAGCAGCCGACCTTCCCGGGCTGCCTGATCCGCTGTCGCGCGATCGGCATGTTCCGGATGACCGACGAGGCCGGCGGCGACGACAAGGTCCTCTGCGTCCCCGCCCAGGACCCGCGCCTGGAGCACCTGCGCGACATCTCGCACGTGTCGAAGTTCGACCGCCTCGAGATCCAGCACTTCTTCGAGGTCTACAAGGACCTCGAGCCCGGCAAGTCCGTCGAGGGCGCGGAGTGGGTGGGCCGCACCGAGGCCGAGGCCGAGGTGCACGCCTCCTTCGAGCGGTTCAAGACCGAGGGTCACTGACCCCCTCGGCTACGCCAGCAGGTCGGGCGAGCGGAGCATCTCCTCCGGGACGCCCCACGCGTCGACGAGGTCGACCGCGATCGGGCGGATCTTGCGGCACAGGTCGTTGACCTCGCGGCTGATCGCCTTGGACCGCTGCACGGTGAGCCGGCCGTGCTCCATGAACCACGCCCGGTCGGCCTCGATCGTGGACAGGGCGAAGAGGTCGCAGAGCAGCCCGAGCGCGACCCGGTTGCCCTCGGGGGCGTCGTCGGGGAGCTCGCGCAGCCGGTCGACGAAGGCCTCGAGCACCAGCCTCTCCACGTGGGCGTTGGCCGCGCCGATCACGTGGTCCTGGACCTGGGAGAAGACGACACCGGGGTTCATCTTCTGGTCGATGCCGCGCTTGAGCCGGCGTGCGACCCCGGAGAGCATGTGCTCCTCGCGGAAGCGCAGCATCGCCAGCTGGTAGTCCGAGTCGAGCAGCCCGGCCTCCTGGTCCCACTGGTCGCCGCCCGGCAGCAGGTCCTTGACCCGCTCGAGCAGCTTGTGGGCCGACGTCCGCTCGATCACGGTGCCCACCGCGAGGTTGGTGACGAAGCGGACCATGCCGAGCTGGTCCATGTCCTCGAACTCGCTGGCGTAGTCGGTCAGCAGGCCCTTCGCCACGAGCTGGAGCAGCACGTGGTTGTCCCCCTCGAAGGTCGTGAAGATGTCGCTGTCGGCCTTCAGTGCCGCGAACCGGTTGACGGCGAGGTAGCCCGCGCCCCCACACGCCTCGCGGCACTCCTGGATGGTGCGGGTGGCGTGCCAGGTGCCGAGCGCCTTGGTGCCGGCGGCGCGCCCCTCGAGCTCGCGCCGCGCCACCTCGACGCCGCCGCCGGGCCCGTCCGCCTCCGTGAAGACGTCGTGCAGCTGGGTGCGGACGACGTCCTGCGCGAAGTGCAGGGCGTAGGTGCGCGCGACCAGCGGCAGCAGCCGCCGCTGGTGCATGCCGTAGTCGAGGAGCAGCTGCTCCTCGGTGTCGGAGGCCGCCTCGAACTGCCGACGGCGTACGGCGTACCTCGTGGCGATCGCGAGCGCGACCTTGCTCGCGTTGATGCCGGCGCCGCCGACGCAGACCCGGCCCTGCACGAGGGTGCCGAGCATCGTGAAGAAGCGCTTGTTGGGGTTCTCGACCGAGCTCTCGTAGACCCCGGCCGGCGACACGTCGGCGAAGCGGTTGAGCAGCGCCTCGCGGGGCACCCGCACGTCGTCGAACCAGATCCGGCCGTTGTCGACCCCGTTGAGGCCCATCTTGCGGCCGTCGTCCTCGATGCGGACGCCGTCGAGGACCTTGCTGCCCTTGCGGATCGGGACGACGAAGGCGTGCACGCCCTCCGACCTCCCGCCCACCTCGAGCTGCGCGAAGACGACGGCAACCTCGGCGTGCCGGGCCGCGTTGCCGATGTAGTCCTTGCGCGCCGCGTCGCCGTGCGTGGTGATCACGAACTCCTGCGTCGCCACGTCGTACGTCGCCACCGTGCCGAGGGCCTGGACGTTGGAGCCGTGCCCGGACTCGGTCATCGCGAAGCAGCCCATCAGCTTGCCGGTGACGAGGTCGCGCAGGTAGGCGTCGTGGTGGCGTTGGGTGCCGAGCTGCAGGATCGCCCCGCCGAAGAGGCCGAACTGCACGCCGACCTTGACCAGCACGGACAGGTCGCCGAAGGCGAGCGTCTCGAAGGCGGCGACCGAGGCGCCGATGTCGCCCCCGCCGCCGTACTCCTCGGGGAAGCCCATCCCGGTCTGGCCGGTCGCGGCCATCTCGACGACGATGTCGCGGACCCGGTCGCGGAACTCGTCGATGCCGAGCTCGTCGGCCTCGTCGAGGACGGACGCGTAGTCGGCGAGGTTGGTCCGCACGAGCCGGCGGACCTCGGCGTACTTCCCGTCGAGCAGCTCGGTCAGGGCGGCGACGTCGACCTCGGGCTCCTGGTAGCCGGGCGCGCTGGACGGTACGGCGGTGTCGGTGGCCATGCCGGAGGACTACCCACCGGAGGTCGGCTTCAAGCGGTGATCTGGACCTCTCGGGCCGAGGTCAGGGCCGGGCGTAGAAGTTCGGGGCGGTCCAGGAGTACATCGAGACCTCCTCGACCGGGCGGCCGGCGCGGGGGGCCTGGATGATCCGGCCGCCGCCGACGTAGAGCGCGACGTGGTAGATCGAGCCCGGGTCGCCGCTCGAGCCCCAGAAGACCAGGTCGCCGGGCTGGAGCTGGCTCGCGGAGATCGGCGTGGACTGCTCGTACTGCGCGACCGAGTAGTGCGGCAGGTAGGTGCCGCCCGCGCCCCACGCGCCGGCGGTCAGGCCGGAGCAGTCCCACTGGTTGGGGCCCGCCGCGCCCCACTGGTAGGGCTCCCCGATCTGGGCGCGGGCGAACGCGATCGCGGCCTGGGCGCCCGACTTCGGCGCCGGGGTGGCCGCAGGAGGTGGGGCCGGGGCCTCGGTCGGCTGCTCGGTCGGCGGCTGCGTGGGCTCGTCGGTGGGCTGCTCGGTGGGCTGCTCGGGCTGCTCGGCGGGGGTCGGGGCGGTGGTGGGAGTCGGCGGTGCCTGCTGCTCCTGCTCCGCCTGCTCCGCGGCGGCCGCGGCCGCCCGGGCCGCGCGGGCCTCCAGCCCGGACTGGCGGCGCTGGGCGAGGTCGACGCTGATGTGCTCGAGGTCGGCCAGCCGCGCGATCAGGGCGCCCTTCTCCCGCGCGATCGCCTGGGCGTCGGCGGCTGCGGCGTCGGCGGCCCGCTGGGCCCGCTGCCGCGCGTCGAGCGCGTCCTGCTCGGCCTGCGTGGCCTCGTCAAGCGCGCGGTCGGCCCGGTCCTGGGCGACCTGGGCGACGACCGCCGAGGCCCGGAACTCGTCGTAGTTGCCGTCGATCGCGTCGGTGGCGTTGCGCATCGTGTCGGTGCGCTCGAGCACGGTGCCGATGCCGTCGGAGTCCAGCACGCCGGCGAGGGCGGTGAGCTCCGGGGCCAGCTCGTACGACGAGACGACCGCGTCGCTGTAGGCCTGACGCTGCCGCTCCACGTCGGCCTGGGCCGTGGCGACCCCGGCCTGCGCCTCGGTCGCGGCGTCACGGGCCTGGTCGGCCTTCCACCGCGCCCCGTTGAACGCCTCGGCCGCCTGGGCCGCGGCGACCGCGGACTGCTGCAGCCGCTGGTTGGCGACCACGAGCCGGGCGCGCACCGCGGCGACGTCGTCGACCTGGGCGCGCACCGCCGTACGGGCGTCGCGGACGTCGGCCTTGCTGGGGACGGTGTCGTCGTCGGCGACGGCCATCCCGGCCACCAGGCCGGAGGCCACGAGTGCGAGCACCGTGGTCGCTGCCATCTCGCGCGCTCGCACCGCATCGCCCCCTCGTCAGGACGCCCCCATCAGGCGTCACTCGGAGCACGCTAGACAACTTTCGTCACATTGGAAACAATTTCCCCAACTTTTTCTCCAGTCACCGGCGTGTCGGCTTGACGAACTACAACCTTGTAATTCGCGCGCGGCGGCGTAGTCCCTGACGAAACGGCCCGGATCGGGGTCGCCCGAGGGCCGTTCCGTCAGGGACTACCCCGACGGTCCGGTCGCTGGTCGCTAACGCTCAGCGGTCGACGGGGACGTGCGAGGTCGTCGTGGTCGGGTGCGAGGAGAGGCCGTGGCGGTCGAACTTCTGACCGCTGGCGATGCCGCCGAGGTAGAAGGAGACGAGGGCGATCGCGACGCCCGCGATGTCGTCGGCGACGTAGTGCCAGCCGAAGTAGAGGGTCGCCACCACGATCAGCCCGAAGTTGACCCAGAAGGCGATCCGGACGATCCGGTTGCGCACCGTGAACTGCACCATCATCGCCCACAGCAGCGCGATGCCCGTGTGCAGGCTGGCGAACCCGGCCACGGTCTGCGCCTGGCCGTCACCCCACAGCACGCCGTGGCGGGCGCTGACGAGCGACGCGATGAGGTCGCTGGTGCCGGTGTGCGCGAGGTCGCGGAACAGCCAGTCGTACTCGAGCCCCGGGCCGATCGTGGGCAGTGCGTAGTAGGAGATCGTCCCGAGCGTCCAGGCGATGCCCTGCGACGTGACGAACCACCAGCCGTAGGACAGGTTGCGCGACCAGACCAGCCAGACCGTCACCATGATCGCGACCATCGGGATGAAGAGCAGGTAGAAGGTCGACAGGAAGTGCGCCGTCACGTCGGTGCCGAGGATGCCGTGCAGCAGCGAGCTCGGGTAGTGGCCGAAGAAGAGCATCTTGTCGAGGGCGTGCAGCTCACGGTCGTACGTGCGGTCGCTGACCAGCGGCAGGAACGACTTCAGGTTCCGGTAGCAGACGTAGATGACGTAGAAGCAGACGATGCCGAGCAGCACCAGCACGATCCGCTCGCGGGTCCAGTGGGTGCGCCACCGGTCGCGCACGAGCTCCGGCCACCGGCTCGGGCGGCCGCGCGAGATCCACAGCGCGCGCGGCACCAGGTCGAGGAAGAGCGCGCCGATGCACAGGATCGGCAGCCGCACCATGGCCGGGCCGAGGAAGCTGCCGTCGGGGTCGATCAGCGGCCGGCCGAGCGACCAGGCCGTGATCGCCGCCCACACGAACATGGCGACGGCGTTGACCACGAGCAGGGTCCAGGCACGGCGATACACGACGGTCAGTGTAGGGAGTGTTCCGACTCAGGCACGGTTCGGTGTCACGGCCAGCCGTGAGGCGTCCACCACCATCGACACCCGGTCGCCGGCCGCCGGGTGGGTGTCCAGGCGGGCCACGGCGTCGAGCTCCCCGACGCCGTCGACGTCGACGACGACCCGGATCTGCTCCGGCGTCACCCGCGCCGACACGACCGTCCCGGACAGGTCTCCGGCGTCCGAGACCACCAGCGCCGAGCGGCGTACGGCGACCGCGGCACCCACTTCCGGCAGACCGGCCGCCCGCAGCAGCACCCCCGCAGGCTCGCCCTCCAGCACCCGGGCGTAGCCCAGGAAGAGCGCCGTCTCGGGGTCGGCCGGCGCCCGCCAGACCGCGGCGATGTCGCCCTGCTGCACGACCCGGCCCGCGCGCATCACCGCGATCCGGTCGGCGACGGTGAACGCCTCCTCCTGGTCGTGGGTGACCATCAGGGCGGTCGTCCCGGCCTCGCGCAGGATGTCGCGCAGGTCGTGGGCGAGCCGCTCCCGCAGACCCGCGTCGAGGGCCGACAGCGGCTCGTCGAGGAGCAGCAGCCGCGGCTGGACCGCCAGCGACCGCGCGAGCGCGACGCGTTGCCGCTCGCCGCCCGAGAGCGTCGCCGGCAGCCGGTCGCCGTACCCCTCGAGGCCGACCAGCGCGAGCAGCTCCCGGACCCGCGCGGCGGCGTTCGGCGTACGGCGTAGGCGCAGCGCGTAGCCGACGTTGCGGGCCACCGTGAGGTGCCCGAAGAGCTGGCCGTCCTGGAACATCAGCGCGAAGCCGCGCTTGTGCGTCGGCACGCCGGCCAGGTCGTCGCCGTCCCAGCCGATCCGGCCGGACGTGACCGGCTCGAGGCCGGCGATCGCGCGCAGCAGCGTCGACTTGCCCGACCCGCTCGGCCCGAGGACGGCGAGCACCTGGCCGTACTCGAGCGCGAGCGAGGCGTCCACGACGGCGGGCACGCCGTCGTACGCGACGGAGACCTCGTCGATCGTCAGCATCCCCGGGTCCTCGACATCACAGTGCTCCCAGCGACGGCACCCGCAGCCGCTCGACCGCGAGCATCACGACGGCGGTCGTGGCGGCGAGGACGACGGAGGCGGCGAGGGCCATGCCGTAGTTCATCGCACCGGGGTGGCCGATCAGGTGGAAGATCACGATCGGCATCGTCGGCGTCTCGTCGCGGGCGAGGAACGACGTCGCGCCGAACTCCCCCAGCGACACCGCGAACGCGAAGCCGGCGGCGGCGAGCAGCGGCTTCCACAGCACCGGCAGGTCGACGGTGACGAAGGTGCGCAACGGTCCGGCACCGAGGGACGCGGCGGCCTGGCGCTGCCGGTCGTCGATGCCGCCCAGCGCCGGCGCGAGGGTGCGTACGACGAGGGGCAGAGCCACCAGCGCCTGGGCGATCGGCACCAGCAGGAGCGAGTCCCGGAAGTCGAGGGGCGGCTGGTCGAGCGTGATCAGGAACCCGAAGCCGAGCGTCACCGCCGACACCCCCAGCGGCAGCATGAAGAGGCCGTCGAGCAGGCCACGGACGCGGCGCTCGCCGCGGGTGTGCGAGCGACGGGTCACGACGACCGCCACGAGGACCCCCATCGACAGGGACATCCAGGTCGCGTCGACGGCCGTGCGCAGGGAGGTGACGAGGGCGTCCGTCACCGGCACCAGCAGGGCGTCCCGCGAGCCCACCGTCGTCAGGGCCCGGTAGTTGCCGAGGCCCCAGCCGTCCCCCACCTGGAGGGACCCGACCACCAGCGCGGCGATCGGCAGCCCGACGAGCAGCAGCACCAGCAGCGTCGCCACGACTCCCGGCCAGTCGCCGCGGGAGACCCGGGGCGGCCGTGCCGTCGTGCGCGCCAGGCTCGGGTCGGCCACGGCTCGCAGACGACTCGTCACGAACAGGAGGGCGGTGATCGCCAGGAGCTGCACGATCGAGAGCGCGGCCGCGGCCTGCAGGTCGAGCAGGTTGGTCGTGAGCAGGTAGATCTCGGTCTCGACCGACGAGTAGCGCAGCCCGCCGAGCGTGAGCACCACCCCGAAGGCCGTGGCACAGAAGAGGAACACCACGCTGGCGGCCGACACGATCGCGGGCCGCAGCGCGGGCAGGGTGACGGTGCGGAAGACGTACGCCGGGCCCGCGCCGAGCGCGGCCGCCGCCTCGGCCGGCCGCGGGTCGAGCGACTCCCACGCGGCCCCGACCGCCCGGATCACGACCGCGACGTTGAAGAAGGCCAGGCCCGCGATGATCGCCCCCGCCGAGCCGTCGAAGCCCAGGAAGCCCAGGGGCCCGGCCTCCCCGATGAGCTCCCGGAACGCGACGCCGACGACGACGGTCGGCAGCACGAACGGCACCAGCAGCAGGGCCCGCAGCGAGGCACGCCCGCGGAACCGGCGCCGGTGCAGCAGGTGCGCAGCCGGTACGCCGAGCAGCACCGCCACCGTCGTGCCCGCAAGCGCCGACCAGACCGTGAACCACACGACCCGCACCGTCCGCGGCCGGGTCAGCACCTCGACGACGGCGACCGGGTCGAAGTGGCCGTCGACCCAGAACCCCTCGGCGAGCATCCCGCTCACGGGCAGCACGAAGAACACGCCGAGCACGGCCAGCGGCATCGCCGCCAGGCCGACGAGCGTCGCGCTCCGTCTCATCTGCGGGCACTCATCGCGAGGTGATGTCGCTCCACTCACGCAGCCAGTCGTCGCGGTGGGCGGCGATGTCGGCCGGGTCGACCTGCCACGGGTCGGACGGCTGCTTCGCGAACGTCGCCCAGTCCGCAGGGAGCTGCACCGACGAGTCGACCGGGAAGACGTACATGCTCTCCGGCAGCGCGGCCTGCACCTCCGGCGTCAGCAGGAAGTCGACCAGGGCCTCGGCGCCATCAGGGTTCTCGGCGCCGTCGAGCACACCGGCGTACTCGACCTGGCGGAAGCAGGTGTCGAGCAGCGCGCTGGTCGTGGAGGTCCCGTCGTCGGCGATCGTGAACGCCGGCGAGGAGTCGTAGGAGAGCACGATCGGGCGGTCGCCCTTGCCGCCGCCCTGGGTGAAGTCGACCTCGTACGCGTCCGACCAGCCGGCCACGAGCTCGGCGCCGTTGGCCATCAGCTTCGTCCAGTACGCCGGCCAGTCGTCGCCGTACGCCGCGATCGTCGCCAGCAGGAACGCCATGCCCGGCGAGCTGGTGGTCGCGCCCGGCGCGACGAAGAGGCCGCGGTACGCCGGGTCGGTGAGGTCGTCGAGCGTCTTCGGAGCAGCGAGGTGATGCTGGGCGAACCACGTGTCGTCGACGTTGACGCAGACGCTGGCGTTGTCGATCGGGGTGAGGCGGTGGTCGTCGTCGCCGTCCAGCACGAACTGGTCGGCGCCCTCGGGCAGGGTCGCGTCGTACGGCGCGAACACACCCTCGTCGAGCGCCCGCGACGCGAACGTGTTGTCGACGCCGAAGGACACGTCGCCCAACGGGTCGTCCTTCGTCAGCACCAGCTTGTTGGTGAGCGCGCCCGCGTCACCGGAGGCGCGGACCACCAGCTGGTAGCCCGTCTCCTGCTCGAACTTCTTCTGCAACGGCTTGGGCAGCACGAACGACTCGTGGGTGACCAGGACGACGCGCTTGGCGGCGGGCTCGTCGTCGGCGGAGCTGTTGCCGACCGTCGAGCAGCCCGCTGTGGCGAGGGCCAGGACGAGCAGGGACGCGTACGCACGGATGGACTTCACTTCGACTCCCTAGCGCCGGTGCTAACCGGATCAGGTTCGTAGGGTCTGCGGCTGGTCCGCACTCTCAGCACGCTCGCGCGTGCTCCCCTGTCTTCTGGAGTCGAGACTAGACCCTCAGCGCGTGAGGGCGACCGCCGCGTCCAGCCGAGCCAGCTTGGCCGGGTTGCGGACGGCGTACAGGCCGGTGACCAGCCCGTCCTCGAGGACCATCGACATCACGGTGTCGAGCTCGCCGTCGATGACGAAGCGCAGGGCCGGGGACCCGTTGACCAGGACGACGTCCGCATCAGCGGGGCCCTGCGCCACGGCATCGAGGAAGCGCACCACCTTGTCGCGCCCGAGGATCGGACGCAGCGCCGCCTTCTTGACCCCGCCGCCGTCGGTCACCAGCACCACGTCCGGAGCGAGCACGTCGAGGAGGCTCTGGATGTCGCCGGTCGCGGCGGCCGCCATGAAGCGCTCCAGCACCCGGTCCCGCTCGCCCACCGTGGCCTCCGCCCGTGGACGTCGCTCGGCGACGTGCGCCCTTGCCCTGCTGGCGATCTGGCGTACGGCGGCGGGCGTCTTGTCGACGGCCGCAGCGATCTCGTCGTAGCCGAAGTCGAAGACCTCGCGCAGCACGAAGACCGCCCGCTCGGTCGGCGCCAGCGTCTCGAGCACGGTCAGCATCGCGAGCGAGACCGAGTCGGCGAGCTCGACGTCCTCGGCCACGTCGGGGGTGGTCAGCAGCGGCTCGGGCAGCCACGGGCCGACGTACGACTCGCGCCGGCGGGCGTTGGTGCGCATCCGGTTCAGCGCCAGCCGGGTGCTGATGCGCACCAGGTAGGCGCGCTCGTCGCGCACCTCGCCGCGGTCGACGTCGACCCAGCGCAGCCAGGTCTCCTGGAGCACGTCCTCGGCGTCGGCCGCCGACCCCAGCATCTCGTAGGCGACCGTGAAGAGCAGGTTGCGGTGGGCGACGAAGACGTCGGTCGAGTCGGGGGTGCTCATGCCTTCTCCATCGCTCCCGACGGTACGGCGAGGGGTAGCTCGCACACATCCGAATATCCCTGGCTCTCGAGCCCGGCGGCGGAGTTGAACCGCGAGCGCATGTTCTCCAGCGCGACCATCTGGGTGAGCTCGACGACGGCCGGCGCGCCGAGCTGCTCGATGAGGCGCCCGGTCATCTCGTCGGTGACGGTCAACGGGGTGGTCGACATCGCCTCGGCGTACCCGAGCACGTCGCGTTCGAGCGGCGAGAAGACGTCGGACTCGCGCCAGCGCGGCACCTCGCGCACCTTGGCGAGGTCGAGGCCGTCGTTGTGGGCCATGAAGTAGCCGAAGTCCAGGCACCAGCTGCAGCCGATGGTGCCGGCGCTGGCGAGCTGGGCGTAGGACTTGAGGGTCGGGTCGAGGGCGTCCCACTTCGCCACCTTGCCCTCGAAGCCGAGGACCGCCTTGAGCACCTTCGGCTGGTGGAAGTAGACGTAGGCGTTGTCGGGGACCTCGCCGAACGTGCGGCGGGTGTAGAGGGTGAGCACCTTGCCGTAGAGACCGGTGATCGGCGCCTTCGGGATGCGGAACGTGCTGGGCATGTCGTCTCCTTGATCGGTGTGGCATGAAGACACCGGCCGGCGGCGATCTGTGACACTCGGGCCATGCGGATCGTCGGAGTCCCCTTCGCGCACCTCGACGCTGCGACGGCGTACGCCGTCTGGCGGCTGCGCCAGGACGTGTTCGTCGTCGAGCAGGAGTGCCCCTACCCCGACCTCGACGGCCGCGACGACGAGCCGGGCACCCGGCACGTCGTCATGGACGACGACGGTGCGGTGGTCGGCTACGCGCGCGTGCTGGACGATGGCGACACCTGGCGGATCGGCCGGGTCGTGCTCGCGCGGGAGGCGCGCGGACGCGGGCTCGCCGACGCCGTCATGGACATCGCGTTGCAGTTGAGCAAGGGACGGGACGTGGTGCTGGACGCCCAGTCACCGCTGGCCGGCTGGTACGCGACGTTCGGCTTCGAGGTGGACGGGCCGGAGTTCCTGGAGGACGGGATCCCGCACCTCCCGATGCGTCTGCGTCGTTGACCGGACGCTAGATCCGAGCCAGCGAGGCCCGGAGCGGGTCGAGGCCGATCGAGCCCAGGTCGAGCGCGGCCCGGTGGAAGGCCCGCAGGTCGAAGCCCGCGCCGTGCCGGGCCTGTGCGTCAGCACGGGCCTCGAGCCAGATCCGCTCGCCGACCTTGTACGACGGCGCCTGGCCCGGCCAGCCGAGGTAGCGCAGCACCTCGAAGCGCAGCATCGCGTCGTCCATGCGCGAGTGGATCCGCATGAACTCGAAGACCAGGTCGGGCGTCCAGCGCTCGCCGGGCCGCCAGCCGAACGGGTTGTCCTCCGGGACCCGCAGCTCGAGGTGCAGCCCGATGTCGACGATGACGCGCGCGGCCCGGAAGCCCTGCATGTCGAGCATCCCGAGCCGGTCGCCCGGGTCCTCGAGGTAACCGAGCTCGTCCATCAGCCGCTCACTGTAGAGCGCCCAGCCCTCGCCGTGGCCGCTGACCCAGCACAGCATCCGCTGCCACCGGTTGAGCATGTCCGCGCGGTAGACGGTCTGGCCGACCTGGAGGTGATGGCCGGGCACGCCCTCGTGGTAGACGGTCGTGACCTCGCGCCAGGTGGTCAGCTGGTCGCTGTCGTCGGGCAGTGACCACCACATCCGGCCGGGCCGGCTGAAGTCCTCGCTGGGGCCGGTGTAGTAGACGCCGCCGTCGTTCGTCGGCGCGAGGCAGCACTCGATGCGCCGGATCGGCTCCGGGATGTCGAAGTGCACGTCGGCGAGGTCGGCGATGGTCCGGTCGGCGAGCTGCTGCATCCAGTCGCGGAACTCCTCCCGGCTCCCCAGCCGCCGCGCCGGGTCGGCGTCGAGGGCGGCCACGGCCTCCGGGATGCTGCCACCGGGGACGATCCGGTCGCTGGTCGCGACCATGTCGTCGGTGAGGCGCTTGAGCTCCTGCCAGCCCCACGCGTAGGTCTCCTCGAGGTCGACGGCGGCGCCGAGGAACTCCCGCGAGGCGAGGGCATAGCGCTCCGGGCCGACGGCCTCCTTCTCGAGCCCGCGCCGCGCGAGCTCGGTCTCGAGCCACCGACCCAGCTCGGCGTACGCCGCGCTCGCGGCCCGGCCCTCGGGCGCGTCCGGGAGGAGCCCCGTGAAGAAGTCGCCGCTCGCCCCCTCCTGCCCGGTCCAGCGCCGGATCTGGCCCGCCACCTCGGCGTACTGCCGGCGCGCGACGACGCGTCCCTGCGCCGCCTCCTCGGCGAGCGTCGTGCGGTAGCCCTCGAGCGCGGCCGGGATGCCGGCGAGCCGGGACCGGACGTCCTCGCGACCCTCGTCGGTCTCCACCGACATCAGGTCGAAGGACTCGCGGATCGCGTGCGCCCAGCTGCTGATGACCGACAGCTCCGCCCGGTCGTGACCGGCGTCGGCGTTCTCGACCTCGAGGCCGATCCTCTCGAGGAAGGCGTCGCGGGCGACCGCCTCGCGCTCGTCGGCGGGCGCGGTCGCCGTCATCGCGGCGACCGCGCGGCGGGCCAGGTCGGCGCGCGCGTCGAAGCCCGCGGGCGAGAGGTCCGGGAGCTCGTGGTCGTGACCGGCGATCCCGGCGGCGGTGGCCAGCACCGGATCGAGGGCGGCCACGTCCTCGACGTACTGGTCGGCGACGGCGTCCACGGGGCTCTGTCGGGTCACCGGCCTCACTCTAGGGCGGTGAAGAGCACCCCGTCCGCTGTGTTTTCGCGGGTCGCGCGCCCCTGCGCCACCAGCAGCTCCAGGTGGGCCTTGGTCTCCATCGCGGCCATCCCCTGGCTGAACTCGTCGAGCTCGGCGTACGCCCTCTCGTGCCGGGTCCAGCCGAGCTCGTGGGCGACGGTGAAGCCGGTGGCGGGCCCGTCCGCGAGGGCGGCCAGGCTGAGGTCGAGACGGCGCTCGTGGAAGGCCAGCAGCTCGTCGACCCGCGCGTGCGACGAGGGCGCGACCGGCCCGTGCGCCGGCAGGATCGTGAGGTCCGGCAGCGACCGCACCTTGGTCAGCGAGGCCATGAAGTCGCCGAGCGGGTCGGGCGTCGGCGGCACCGTGAACCCGATCGACGGGGTGATCGTGGGCAGCACGTGGTCGCCGGCGAAGAGGAGCCCGGCGGCCTTCTCCGCGAAGACGAAGTGCCCGGGCGTGTGGCCGGGCGTGTGCACGGCGTCGATGGTCCGGGTGCCGACGGTGATCTCGTGGTCGCCCTCGAGCCAGGTGTCCGGGAACATCCACATCGACATGTCCGGACCTTCGCCGTCGCCGACCGCCCAGAGCTCGGCGAGCTCGTGCGCGCCGGCCGTGCGCAGCACCTCGATGAACGGGTTCCGGTTCAGGTCCGGGTCGTTGAGCAGCTCGAGCGCCGGCTTCTCGCCGAGGCCGAGCGCGACGTCCGCGCCGTACTCGTGCCCGAGCACCGTGGCCAGCGTGAAGTGGTCGCGGTGCACGTGGGTGACGAGGAAGCGCTTGATGTCGCCGAACCCGTAGCCGACGTCGCGCAGGCAGCGCTCGAGCAGGTCGCGGGCGACCTCGATCGACCAGCCGCCGTCGATCAAGGTCAGCCCGTCGTCGGTCTCGATGACGTAGACGTTGATGGCCTTGAGACCGTCCATCGGCAGCGGCAGCGGGATCCGGTGGATCCCCTCGGCGACCTTCCAGGCGCCCTCCTTGCTCCAGTGCTCTCCGGAGTCCGGCGAGACGGCGAAGGCGGTCGGAGTGCTCGAGTGGCTCACGTCCGGACCCTACGGGGCCACGTCGGGGAACCCGAGGTCGAGGGTGGGCTGCTGGATCCCGCCGTCGATCTCGATCAGCTTGCCGGTGACGTACTGCCCGGCCTTCGACGAGAGGTAGAGGACGCCGGCCGCGATGTCCTCGGGCTCGCCGACCCGGCCGAGGGGCGTCTTGCCCTCGAGCTGGCCCATCAGCTCGGGCTGGCCCGCGACGAACTCCAGCGCGCTGGTCAGGATCGAGCCGACGTAGATGCCGTTGACCCGGATGCGGGGCGACAGGTCCTGCGCGGCCATCTTGGTCCAGTGCGCGAGCGCGGCCTTGGCGGTGCCGTAGGCGACGAACCCGCGGTCGGCGGTGCGGCCCATCATCGAGCTGATGGTGACGACGCTCTTCTGCTTGCCGTCGTCGTCCTGGAGCATCAGCGGTACGGCGGCCCGGGTCAGCGCGTGCGCGGTCGCGACGTTGAAGCTGAACGCCTCGTTGAGGAAGCGCGGGCTGGTCTTGAGGAACTCCTTGGGGAAGGTGCCCCCGACGTTGTTGACGACCGTGTCGAGGCGGCCGAGCTCGTCGTACGCCGCCTGCGCGAGCCCGGCGACCGCGTCGAGGTCGCTGAGGTCGGCGGCGACGACGACGCAGCGGCGCCCGGTCGCGCGGACCTGCTCGGCGACGACCTCGAGCTGCTCGGCCGTGCGGGCGGAGATGAGGACGTCCGCGCCGGCCTCGGCGAGCGCGACGGCGGTCGCGGCGCCCAGGCCGCGGCCCGCACCGGTGACGATCGCGACCTGGCCGTCGATCGAGAACCTGTCGAGGATGCTCACTTCGTGCTCACCAGGCCTCGGCCGGTGACCAGCGGGAGGTCGAGCGCGGTGACGAGCCCGCCCTTCGCCTCGACGACGGCCGGGAGTGCGTTGACCAGCCGCTGCGCGGTCGTGATCATCCCGGAGACGTTGTGGTCGCCGTGCTCGCCGTGGTGGGTGAGGTCGAGCTGCATCATCGGCTCGCCGGTGACGATCACCCGGTAGCCACCGCCGCCCTCGGCCGGCTGCGGCCACTCGGGCACCTGGTCCTCGGCGGTCCGGGTGACGTGCTCGAGCACGACCCGCGGGATGCCGTCCACGTTGCCGATCAGCTCGAAGCGGACGGCGCCCATCGTCCCGGCCTGCACGTCCCCCGAGACGCTCGGAGTGTCGACCTCGGCCGCGCGGCGCTCGACCTTCTCGACCAGGGGCTCGTCGAGCACGATGTCGAGGCCGGCGGCGATCTGGCGCACCACGCTCCCCCACGCCATCGTCAGGATGCCCGGCTCCCAGAGCAGCGGCCGGAAGTCCATCGGCCGGCCGAAGCCGAACATGTCGCCCATCACGACGGGCTGGTAGTACGTCGAGTAGTCGGCGATCTCCATCACCCGCACCTCGTCGATGCGCTGGCTGAGGCTGGTGAGGGCCAGCGGCAGGAGGTCGTTGGCGTAGCCCGGGTCGATGCCGTTGACGTGCAGGCTCGCCCCCGTCGTACGCCCCGCCTCGGCGAGGCGCTCGAGCATCTCGTCGGGCAGGATCTTCTCGGGCCACTGCAGGAGCACGGGGCCGCTGGACACGACGTTGATGCCGGCCTCCACGAAGCCGAACAGGTCGTGGATGCACTCGAAGACGCGGTCGTCGGCCATCGCGGTGTGCACGATCGCGTCCGGCTGCAACGCGATCAGCGCGTCGCGGTCGGTCGTCGCGAGGACGCCGAGCTCGCGGCCCAGGTCGGCGAGGACGCCGGCGTCCTTGCCGTCCTTCTCCGGGTTCGACACCCACACGCCGACCAGCTCCATGCGCGGGTGCGCGTCGATGCCCGCGATCGCGTGGCGTCCGATGGTCCCGGTCGACCAGACGACGACCCTCAGCTTGTCTTCCATGCGCGCCAACCTAGAACACGTTCTAGTTGGTTGGGAAGGGCTGCCCGCCAGCTGTAACGCCGGGTTACCGACTGTTCCCACGGTGTTGCAACACGGTGGGAACAGCTCCTAACCCGGCGTTACAAGCGACGGCGGCTCGGGCGTGATGACCGGGCAGCGGGTGCCGGAGTAGATGGTGGGCATGCACCGGTTGCAGTGGATGCAGACGCCCTCGGTGGCGCGGCCGGCGGCGAGGTCGTTGACCAGGTTCGGCTCGCGGAGCAGCGCCCGGCCCATGGCGACGAAGTCGAAGCCGTCGGCCATCGCCCGCTCCATCGTCTCGACGCGGTTGATGCCACCGAGCTGCATGAGCGGCATCGTCAGCGCCTCGCGGAAGCGCAGCTGCTTCTCGCGGAAGTACGCCTCCTCGAACGGGTAGACCTTGAGGAAGCCCTTGCCCACGGGCGTCTTCATGCCGAGGCGTACGACGAGCGGCATCGTCGCGGCGAACTCCGAGAGGGGCGCCTCGCCGCGGAAGAGGTACATCGGGTTCATCAGCGACGAGCCGCCGCTGAGCTGCAGGGCGTCGAGGTGCCCGTCCGCCTCCAGCAGCTGGGCGTACTCGATCCCGGCGTCGGTCGTGACGCCGCCCTTGAACCCGTCGGCGACCGAGATCTTGGCGGTCAGGGCGACCCGGTCGCCGACCTCCTCGCGGACGGCCTTCGCGACCTGGCGTCCGAGCCGCGCCCGGCGCTCCAGCGACCCGCCGTACCCGTCCTTGCGGCGGTTGAGGCCGGGCGCCAGGAACGACGAGATCAGGTAGCTGTGCGCCATGTGCAGCTCGAGGACGTCGAAGCCGGCGTCGACGAGGGTGCGCGCGGTGGCGACGTACGCCCGCGTCACGCGGGTCAGGTCGGCCTCGGTGGCGGACCGGATCATCTGCATCGAGAGCGGGCTGGGCATCCGCGAGGCACTGATCGCCTTGACGCCGTTGGAACGGCCGTTGGCGACCGGACCGGCGTGACCGACCTGGCCGGCGATGGCCGCCCCGGTCTCGTGGATGGCGGCGGCCATCCGGGCCAGTCCGTCACGGGTGTCGGGACCGACGACGATCTGCTCGCGGTGGGTGCGGCCCTCGGGCGCGACGGCCAGGTAGGCGACCGTCGTCAGCCCGACTCCGCCGCGCGCCGGCGCCAGGTGGTAGTCGATCAGGGCGTCCGTGACCTGGCCGTGCGGCGCCCGGCCCTCGAACGTCGCAGCCTTCACCGTGCGGTTGCGCAGGCGGACCGGGCCGAGCCGGGTGGGTGCGAAGACGTCAGGCGGGGAGTCGAGGGCCACCCCGGCAATCTAGAACACGTTTCAATTCGTCGCCATGGTCAGGCGGCGAGCTGGAAGAGCTCGGGCTCGCTCAGACCGGCCAGCAGGCGCGCCTCGTCCAGGTCGTACGTCGTCTCGTCGCGCAGCGCCCGCAGCAGGCCGGCGTACCCGTGGCCGGCGGCCAGGACGACCACGAGCGACTCGGCACCGAAGCGGTCCAGCCACGTCCAGAGGGTGCGGGCGTCGACGCCGTGCCGCGCGGTCCTGGCCAGGACGAAGTCGACCTGGTGGCCGGGCAGCTCGGCGTCGAGGCGGGCGCGGACGTCGCCGAGGTTGGCGAGCGCCGGGTGGCGCGTCACGCGGTGCGCGCGGCGGGCCACCTCGCGGGCGGGGGACATCGGGCGCGTCGCCAGGTAGGCGAGCAGGACGGCGATCGGGGCTCCGAGTGCGATCAGGGTGTTCACGAACGGGTTCCTCAGGTGGGGTGCGGGACGTCGTTGTCCCGGTGTCCCCACGGTCCCGCGAGCCTCTTGGCGCCGGCTGGGAGCGCGCTTGGAGTCAGGCGGCGAGCTCGAACAGGGCGGGCTCCTTGCGCCCGGCCACCACACGGAGCGCGGCGTCGTCGTACCCCTTCGCACCGCCCAGGACCTCGAGCATCGCGGAGTGACCGTGGCCGGCGGCGAGGAAGACCACCAGCGACTGCGCGTCGTACCGCTCGAGCCAGGCCCAGGCGGTCTGCGCGCCGATCCGGTGGAAGGAGATCCGCTCCCGCGCGAACGCGGCGTACGGCGCCGGCAGGTCGGCCACGAGGCGCGCCTGGACGTCACCGAGGTTGACGAGGGCGGGGTGGCGGGACACCCGGCGGGCCCGGCGCGCGAACTCACGCGACTGGGGCGCGGGCCGGGTGGTCAGGTAGGCGACCAGCAGGGCGGCGGGGAAGGCGATCGCGAACACCGTGTCCATGGGAGCTCCTGTCGGCGAAGGGTCCTGTCGCCCTTTCTTCGGAGCCCGGGACGGGCCGGGTGAGCCCGTCTAGACGTCAGCGGGCGACGGCGCCCGCTTCTGGTGCCGGAGCCAGAGCAGGCCGGCGACCGGCAGCACCGCCGGCACGAAGCCGTAGCCGATGCCGTAGTCGGACCACACCGACGCGTCCGGGAACCAGTCCGGCTCGACCAGGCTGAGGGTGCCCACCGTGAGCACCCCGGCCAGCTCAATCCAGAGCATCACGCTGGCGAAGCCGGTGCGGCCGACCGAGGCCTCGCGGATGGCGTACCAGCCGAGGGCGTAGGTGACGGCCGCAGCCAGCGACAGCCAGTAGGCGACCGGCGCCTCGTCGTACTGCGTCGTCAGCTGCACCAGCGCGCGGGCGCCGGCGGCGACGGTGAAGAGCGCGTAGAAGGCCAGCAGCACCTTGTGCGGCCCGGTGCGCGGGGCGGTGATCGACTCGCTCATGCCGCGGTCATCTCCAGTCGTACGGCGACGACGCCGACCGCGACGGCGGCGACGGTGATCACGACGGAGGACCACGAGGCGCGGTCGCCCTCGATCGACTTCATCGCGATGGGCAGCACACACACCGAGGCGATGAGGTAGCCGACGTACGTCGACGTCGACGGCGGCCCGTCGCCGCTGAAGGCGCCGAGCCCGGCCAGCGCGCGTACGACCAGCAGCGCCTCGAGCATCCAGGCGAGCTGGTCGAGCCACCCCGGACGCTCCTGCTTGCGCAGCGCGACGACCAGCGCGAGGACGGCGACCAGCACGGCGTACCCGACCACGATGAAGGTGATCTGGGTGGACACGCTCGGCATGGGAGCATCATCGACCATGCCCCTCGACGACCTCGTCACCACCCTCAGGGCGGCGGGGTGCGTCTTCGCCGAGGACGAGGCACGGCTGCTGCTCGACGCCGCCGGCGACGAGGACGAGCTGGCGCGGATGCTGGCGGAGCGGGTCTCGGGCACGCCGCTCGAGCTCGTCGTCGGGTACGCCGAGTTCTGCGGCCTGCGGATCCTCGTCGCACCGGGCGTGTTCGTGCCGCGCCAGCGCTCCGCCGCCCTGGTCCGCGTCGCCGCTGCCGGCCTCGGCGCCGGTGACGTCGTGGTGGACCTGGGCTGCGGCACCGGAGCCCTCGGCGCCGCGGTGCTCGCGGCCGTGCCGGGCGTCGAGGTGTACGCCGCGGACGTCGACCCCGACGCGGTGGCCTGCGCCCGCCGCAACCTCCCGGAGGACCGGGTGTACCTCGGCGACCTCTACGCGGCGCTGCCCGGCGAGCTGCGCGGTCGGGTCGCGGCCCTGGTCGTCAACGCGCCGTACGTGCCGACCGACGAGATCGCGCTGATGCCGCCCGAGGCGCGCGACCACGAGCACCACGTCGCCCTCGACGGCGGCCCGGACGGGCTCGACGTGCAGCGCCGGGTGATCGCGGGCGCGCCCGCCTGGCTGAGGCCGGGCGGGCGCGTCGTCGTCGAGTCGAGCGAGCGGCAGGCGCCGGTGAGCGCCGCGCTGATGACCACCGCGGGGCTCGAACCCGCCATCGACGGTCAGGCCGTCAGCGGGATCAGACCCAGGACCTGACGGTCTCCGCGAGCGGCACGGTCGGGCGGCCGAGCAGCCGCGACAGGTCCCCGGTCGTGAGGCCGAGCAGACCCTCCGCGATGTTCTGGTCGAGGGCGACCAGGAAGCCGGCCGTGCCCTCGTCGAGGCCCGCGCCGAGCAGCGCGGCACGGTGGTCCTCGGCGCTCAGCGGCTGGTAGACGACCTCGCTGCCGAGCACCTCGGCGAAGACGGCGGCGAGCTCGGCGAAGCTCCACGCGACGTCGCCGAAGAGCTCGTAGACCGCGCCGTCGTGGCCGTCGGACGCCAGCGCCACGGCGGCCGCCTCGGCGAAGTCGGCGCGCGGCGCACTCGCCACGCGACCGTCCCCGGCGCTGCCCAGCACCTGGCCGGTCGCGCGGGCCTGCTCGAAGGCGGGCCGGTAGTTCTCGGTGTACCAGCCGTTGCGCAGGAACGTGAAGGGCAGCCCGCTCGCGCGGATCAGCGCCTCGGTCGCCGCGTGCTCGGGCGCGACGGCCAGCGTCGTGTTGTCGGCCTTCGGCGCGCTCGTGTAGACGACCCGACGTACGCCGGAGCGCACGGCGAGGTCGACGACCGCCTGGTGCTGCGGCACGCGCCTGCCGACCTCGCTGCCGGAGACGAGGAGCAGCTCGTCGCCTGCCGACAGCCACGGCACGGAGTCGGGGACGGCATCGAAGTCGAGGACCTCGACGCGGACCCCGCGCTCGGCGAGGTCGGCGATCTTCTCGACCGAGCGGCCCGTCGCGACGATCTCGGCGGGGTCGGTGCCGCGCTCCAGCAGGGACTCCACCACCCCACGGCCGAAGGGTCCGGTGGCTCCGGTGACGACGTACGACATGACATTCCTCCAGGGATCGGGTGTTCTCACCCGACCGAACGACCACTCGTCGCCGTACCTTCCCGGTGGGCAGTACCCACTTCAAAGTGGGGTACCCACCTCGGGGTGAGTAGCATCGACGCATGACCGCCGCCCGCGACCTCCAGCTCGACACCGCCTGCCCCGACACCCGCGCCCTGGTCGAGCACGTGACCAGCAAGTGGGGCGTGCTCGTCCTGCTCGCGCTGCGCGACCGCACGATGCGCTGGAGCGAGCTGAAGCGCGAGATCGCGGGCGTCAGCGAGAAGATGCTGATCCAGTCGCTGCAGACGCTCGAGGCCGACGGGCTGGTCCTGCGGACCGCGCGGCCCGTCGTCCCGCCGCACGTCGACTACTCCCTCACCGACGCGGGCCACGAGGCCGTCGACCTCCTCGCACCGCTGGTCTTCTGGGCCCAGCAGCAGGTCCAGGGGTGAGCCAGCTCGCTCTCACCTGGTGGGGGCACGCGTCCGCGACCGTCGAGATCGACGACGCCCGGATCGCCCTCGACCCGCTGCTGAGCGACCAGCTCTTCCACCTGCGCCGCTACACGGTGCACCCGAGGGACGAGGCCACCGACGCCGACGTCGTGGTGGTCTCGCACCTCCACCACGACCACCTGCACCTGCCGTCGCTCCGCCGGTTCGCCCGCGACGTGCCGATCCTGGTGCCGCGCGGCGGGGAGTCGCTGCTCCGCGACCTGGGCACCGACCGGGTCGTGCCCGTCGAGCCCGGCGACGTGCACGAGGTCGGGGGCACGACGATCCGGGTGCTGGCCGCGACCCACGACGGCGGCCGCGGCCCGCACACCAGGATCACCGGCCCTCCGTTGGGATTCCGGATCGACCGCGCGGCCCGGTCCTGCTGGTTCCCGGGAGACACCGAGGTGCGCGAGGACATGTACGACGTCGGCCGGGTCGACCTCGCCCTGGTCCCGGTCGGCGGCTGGGGCCCGACGCTCGAGGACGGCCACATGGACCCGGTCGCCGGCGCGGAGGCGGTGCGCCGGGTCGGCGCCGACGTCGCGGTGCCGGTGCACTGGGGCACGTTCTGGCCGCTCGGCCTGCGGCGCCTGGCCCGGGCCAACCACGACCGGCTCTTCGTGACGCCGGGCGACCGCTTCATCGAGGCGCTCGGCACCGCTGCACCCGACGTACGCCCGGTCCTGGCGACGCCCGGCGAGCGGGTGGTCGTCGAGGCCTAGGAGAGGCGCAGGCGAGCCAGCAGCGGCCGGTGGTCGCTGTGGTAGCCGCTCAGCACCCGCTGCGCGCGCAGCTGGATGAGACGGTCCCGCAGCCCGGTGCGCTCGAGCCACACGTAGTCGATGTTGCGGGCGGTCGGCGGGTGCGTGGGCCCGATGCCGGTCCCGAGCAGCTGGTAGGTCGACTCCGCCCGGTGGCGCAGCGTCCGCATCGGCCCACCGACGGGGCGACCGCGGGCGTCGGCCCGGGCGCCGAAGTTGAAGTCACCGGTGCCGACGACCCACCGCCCGGGGACGGTGTGCCAGATGTCGGCCAGCCGGTCGAGCTGCGCGCGGGCGCGGATCGCGTTGATCGTCGAGAGCCACCGGCCGGGGTCGCCGAGGTCCTCGATCTTCTGCGGGAGGTGGGTGTTCAGCACGGTCAGCACCCGGCCGGTGGCCCGGTGCTTCAGGCGTACGACGGCGACGTACCGGTTGTCGAAGGGGTAGCGCCCCTCCCGCCAGCTCAACCCGAGCGCCACCTTGTGCAGGCGGGCGGAGACCAGCCTGAACTCGGAGGTGCGCCACGACACGGCCAGCTCGGCGGCACCCTGGTCGGCGCCGAAGGTCTTCGAGGTCCAGCCCGGGAGCCGGTGCAGCACCTTGCGGAACGGGTCGGCCTCCTGCCAGCCGACGACGTCGACGCCCGGGTGCGAGGTGAGACGGCGCGCGTCCGCCGCGGCCTCGGACGGCGAGAGCTTGCGGAACATGTTCATCGTCGCGACGCCGACGTCGATCGGCGCCAGCCGCACGGGCGCGATCCGGTGGCCGACCTGGCCGCCCTGCTTCGCGAGGGTGGGGGTGCGGACGATCCGCGGCTCGACGGTGCGCGGGGTCTGCGCGGCGCTGACGACCACCGCCTGCGGCACCGGCGCCGAGCTGTCGTCGGCCACGAAGGGCGCGACGGCCAGGCCGAGGACGGTGGCGACGAGGAGCAGGGGCGGCGGACCCGTCCACCTGGAGCGTCGCCGAACGTCGTCACGGCGCCCGAGGAGGACCCGTCTGACCACGCGGCTTCCCCTCCGGCTCGGTCCATCGGCTGGGGCACCACGCTAGCCCCGCGAGTCCCTCGAGCCCCGGAGGCCACGCCCGTGTCGTGGACCGCCGTCGAGGCCGTGACCGGCGGCCAGTACCGTCGCGGGTGTGACCACCGCGCATCCGTCGTACGACGAGCTCGCCGCCCTGCCCGCCTACGCCACCCAGGCGGTGCCGACGGCGTTCGAGGACATCAACGGCCACCTCAACATCCGCCACTACGTCGGGATCGCGAGCGAGGGCCTCGACGAGTCGCTCGTCGACGTGGGGATCCCGCAGAACTGGCCGACCGTGGCCGGGCAGGGCGTCTTCAGCGCCGAGCACCACATGACCTACCTCTCCGAGCTGCGCACCGGGGACAAGATCTCGGCACGCGTCCGCGTCGTCGGCCGCTCCGAGCGCGCCGCGCACGTCGTCGTCTACCTCCTCGACGACAGCCACCAGCGGGTGAGCTACGTGATGGAGGAGATCTTCCTGCACATCGACATGGACAGCCGGCGCAGCGCCGCGTGGCCCGAGGACGTCGCCGGCGCGCTCGACCGTCGGATCGCCGCCGACGGCGAGCTCTCCTGGCAGCCGACGCTGTCGGGCTCCATGGCGTTGCGCTGACGCCTGGTCCGGTGCCGCCCGCCGACCTGCCGCCCAGCGCGCTGCTGGGCACTTGGACGCTCACCCGGGTGGTCCACGACCACCGCACCGGGGAGCGGCGCGACGTGGTCGGCACGGCCGAGCTCACCGAGGTCGACGCCGGCCGGGTCCGCTGGACCGAGGCGGGCACGATGAGCTGGCCCGGTCACTCGGTGCCGGTCAGCCGCACCCTCGACGTCGTGCGCGAGGACGACGGCTGGTGGGTGCGCTTCGAGGACGGTCGCCCCTTCCACCCCTGGGCGGTCGGGCACCAGGTCGACCACCCCTGCGCACCCGACCACTACCGCGGCCTGGTCGAGGTCGACGGCGACCCCGTCACCTCCTGGACCGTGACCTGGGACGCCGCCGGGCCGGAGAAGGACTACCGGATGGTCACCGTGCACACCGACCGTCGCTGATCGGACCGGCACCGTCGAGGACGGTCAGTCGCGGTCGACGAGTCCGTGCTGCAGGCCCCACACCGCCGCCTGCGACCGGCTGTTGACGCCGATCTTGCGGTAGGCCGAGCGCACGTAGGTCTTGACCGAGTTGATGCTCACGAAGACCCGGTCGGCGATCTCCTGGTTGGTGAGGCCCGCGGCGATCAACGCCAGCACCTGCACCTCACGGGCGCTGAGCCCGTGCCCGATCTCGACGGGCACCGACGGCGTCGCCGCAGCCTCCACCATCAGCACGATCTGCTCGACCCCCACGCGCAGCGGCACCCATCCCGTCGCGCCGGTACGCCGGAGCACGGCCTCCCGCGACTCGCCGCCCGGACCGTCGGCGTCGTGGAGCACGACGTCGACGGCACCGCTCACGTCCTCGACGACCTCGACCCGGTGCGCCTGGCCGGCCAGGATCTGCCGGAGCCCCACTGTCACGGCCTCATCGGGGCTGGCGATCACCAGCCGGACGGGGCGCACGGACATGCCATCGATCCTCCCGAGGCGCGCCCGTCCGCAGCCACTCGGACTCACCACCCAAAGGGGTGAAAGTTCAACGAGGAACCCGAAGAGCCCCTCTCCGTGGGGGCGGGAGAGGGGCTCTCGGGGGGGCCGTCGTGGCGCGGGGGCCGGTCACGCGGCGCGGGTGAAGGCTCGCTCGGACGGGCCGGAGACGGTGAGGTGCACCGGCGTGACGGCGGCGCGGTCGCGCAGCGCGACGACGACGGCGGCGACCGCGACCGCGGCGGCGAGGCCCGCGAACACGAGGAAGCCGTAGGCGAAGGCGACGAGGGTGGTGTCGATCATGGGGTTCTCCTGACTGGTCGGGTCCGCGGGTGGTGGGCCCGGATCGGTGTGTCGGGGTGTTCCCCGGCAGACACCACAGTGCCGCCGACCTCTTGAGACCGACTGGGAGCTGACTGGGAACGCCTCAGACGCTGAACCGGCCGGCGAAGGCGCGCAGCGGGAGGTCGGCGCTCGTGATGATCCCGGGCGGCGCGTCGACGACGGCCCGGATCGCGTTCAGGGCCGGCATCCCGGTCACCGTCATCCCGATCGCGGCGAAGGCCTCGACCGACGAGAAGTCGGTGCCGGGCTTCGGGAGGATCAGGTGCTTGCTGTAGATGACCGGGTCGCCCTGGATCTGGGTGATGTAGCAGCCCTGGATGTCCCAGTGCGGCTCGGTCCTCGGCGTCATCTGCCACTCGAGGTGCAGCTCGACGCGGGGTACGCCGGCCACCTTGCCGACGTACCGGAACGCGCTGCCGCCGAGCGAGCCCTTCGGCAGCTGGAACCAGCCCAGGTCGACGTCCTCGGTGCAGGCCCCGAGCTCGTACTCGAAGTCGACCGTGTCGAGCTCGATGCCGAGGCAGTCGGCCATCAGGTGCACGCCGTCGCCGAAGACGCGGGTGCCGAGCTCGAGCAGGCGCGGGACCTCGGGGTCGTCGACCGGCATCCCGTAGCCGCAGTTGCGCCACGTGTCGGCGGAGTGGTGGCAGGAGACGTCGACGGACTCGATGCAGGTGACGTTCTCGATGTCGGTCACGTCCGCCGAGTGCACGATCGTCAGGATCTGCGCCAGACCGGGGTTCAAGCCGGTGCCGTAGAACGTCGCACCGCCGCGCTCGCACGCCGCCGCGATGACGTCGGACTCGGTGCGGCCGGACGGGTGCGGGTGGTTGGCGTTGCGGTGGTGACCGGTGACGAAGTCCGCGGTCGTCACGATGTCGATGCCCGACCCGAGCACCCGCTCGTAGAGGTCGACGTCCGGCCACACGCCGTGGAAGGTCACCACGTCCGGCGCGGCAGCGAGGATCTCCTCGACGGTGCCGGTGGCGACCACGCCGATCGGGCCGGTGCCGGCGATCTCGCCCGCGTCGCGCCCGATCTTCTCCGCGGTGTAGCAGTGCAGACCGACCAGCTCGAGGTCCGGGTGGCGCTGGATCCGGCGCACCATCTCGGTGCCGACGTTGCCGGTGGCCACCTGGAAGACCCGGATCCTGTCCATCGTTCCTCCTCGCCGCCCAGTCTGTGGAGAGGGTTTTCACAGAGGGCTCGATGAAACTAGCATCACGGCCATGCGCTTCGCGGTGGTCTCGGCCTTCCTGCCGGTCGAGGAGATCGCCCCGGTGGCGATCGCGGCCGACGAGCTCGGCTACCACAGCCTCACGATCGCCGACCACGTCGTCGACCTCGAGACCCTCGCGACGCCGTACCCCTACGAGGCGAGCGGCCAGCGGCGCTGGGACCACGACTGCGCGTGGCCGGACCCGTGGGTGCTGGCCGGGTCGCTGACCGCGGTGACCACGCGGCTGCGCTTCTTCACCTCGGTGTACGTCGCGGCGCTGCGGAGCCCCTTCCAGGTCGCGAAGTCGGTCGGCACCGCTGCCGTGGTGTCCGGCGGCCGCGTCGCGCTGGGCGTCGGTGTCGGCTGGTGCCGCGAGGAGTTCGACCTGCTGGGCCAGGAGTTCGACACCCGCGGCCGACGCACCGACGAGGCGCTCGACCTGCTGCGCGACCTCTGGTCGCCCGGCTGGACGTCGTACGACGGCGCCCGGATGGTGATGAAGCCGGAGCCGGGCCGCGTGCCGGTCCTGGTCGGCGGACTGTCCGACGTCGCGCTGCGGCGGGCCGCACGCCACGACGGCTGGGTCGGCGACATCTGCACGACCGACGAGGCGATCGCGACCGCGCGCCGGCTCGCCGAGCTGCGCGAGGAGGCCGGCCTCGACGGCCCGTTCGAGGTCATCCCGCCGCTGAGCGACGCGCTGCTGCCCGAGGACTTCGCGCGGGCGCGCGACGGCGGCGTCACCGAGGTGATGACCGCTCCGTGGATGTACTACTTCGGTCGACGGGCGACGCTGGAGCAGAAGCTCGAGGGCCTGCACCGCTTCCGCGACGACGTCCTGGTGCACCTGTCGTGAGCGCGCGATGACGGCCGGCGCCGACCAGCACCGCCGCAACCGGCGCGGCGACGCCACCCGCGCGCGGATGCTCGCCGCGGCCCTGGACTGCCTGGCGAGCGGCGACCCCGACGCGGTCTCGGCCAACCACGTCGCGCGCCGGGCCGGGGTCACCTGGGGCGCCGTGAAGTACCAGTTCGGCGACGTCGACGGCCTGTGGGCCGCGGTGCTCGACCACCTCGAGGAGCGCCGCGGCGGACCGCTGTCGTTCCCGGGCTCGGCCGAGCAGAGCGTGGAGGTCCGGGTCCAGCAGATCGTGACCACCCTGTGGCGCGGTCTCGACCTGCCCGACTCCCGCGCGATCGACACCCTGCGGATGGCGCTGCCCCGCGAGCGCGCCGAGCTCGAGCAGAAGCTCCCCCGCACCGCCGCCGCCCTGTCGTCCTGGCAGCAGAGCTGGGTCGAGACCTGCCAGACGGCGTTCGCCGATCTGGACCTCGACCCCGACCGGGTGCGCGAGGTCGCGGCCCTCCTGCCCGGCGCGATGCGGGGCCTGAGCTCCGAGGCCCACCTCTCGACGTACTCCGACCTCGACCTGGCGCGACGCGGCCTGACCCGCTCGATCGCGGCCTACCTCGGAGGGTCCCCCGCATGAGCGGCACTGCCTACGAGCACCTGCTGGCGCCCGGCCGGATCGGCAGCATGGAGCTGCGCAACCGGCTGGTGATGTCGCCGATGGAGACGATGTACGGGACGCCCGAGGGCCTCCCCTCGGACCGGACCGTCGCCTACTTCGCCGCCCGGGCAGCAGGCGGGGTCGGGCTGGTCACCGTCGGCGCCACCGGCGTCGACCCGCTGCACCCCGAGACCCCCGGCGGCCTGCACCTCGGCACGGACGGGTCGGTCGCCGCGCACCGTCGGCTCGTCGACGCGGTCCACGAGCACGGCGCCCGCATCCAACCGCAGATCGTGCACGCCGGCCCCGACGGCCTCGGTCCGGAGATGCACGGCGTCGACTCGCTCGGACCGTCCGTCATCCCGTCGTACCTGACCGGCCGCCCGTCGACCGAGGTCACTCCGCAGCAGATCGTCGAGGTCCTGGACCGCATCAAGGCCGGCGTGCGCCGGGCCCGCGAGGCCGGGTACGACGGCGTCGAGCTGCACGCCGCGCACGGCTACATGTTCCTGGGCTCCTTCCTCGCGCCGCAGCGCAACCGACGCGGCGACCGCTACCGCGGCAGCTCCGTCGAGGGCCGGATCCGGGTCGTGCTCGAGGCGCTGGCCGCGATCCGCTCGGAGGTCGGGCCGGACTTCCCCGTCACGCTGCGGATCTCCGGCTACGAGCGGGTGGCGGGCGGGCGCCCGTCGTACGAGACCGCCCTGGTGGCGCCGCTGCTGGTCGAGGCCGGCGTCGACGCGTTCCACGTCAGCGGCGGCGTCATCGACCGGCTGGTCACGCAGATGGTCAACGGCGCGTCGTACGGCGAGGGGCTGAACGTCGGAGCGGCCGCGGCCGTCAAGGAGGTCGTCGACGTCCCGGTGATCGCGGTCGGCCGGCTGCACGACCCGGACCTGGCGGAGGCCGTGCTCGCCGAGGGTCGCGCAGACTTCGTGGCGCTCGGCCGGCCACTGCTCGCGGACCCCGACCTGCCCCGCAAGCTGGCCACGGGCGGTCGCGTGCGGCGGTGCATCTCCTGCGAGAACTGCATCGACTCGCTGGAGGAGCGGCTCGCCACGGACTGCGCGGTCAACCCGCTCACCGGGCGCGAGCACGAGCTGCTCCCGCTGCCGATCGCCCGACGCCTGCACGTGGTCGTGGTCGGCGGCGGGCCGGGCGGCCTCGACGCGGCACGCCGCGCGGCCGCCCAGGGTCACCGGGTGACGCTGCTCGAGAACCACGACGAGCTGGGGGGCAGGTTCCGGCACGCGGCGATCGCGCACCCGGCCAACGCGCTCTTCCTGGACTGGCTGGTCGCCGAGGTCGCCGGGGCCGAGATCGACGTACGCCTCGACACGGTCGCGAAGCCACACACCGTCGCCGCGCTCGAGCCCGACGTGGTCGTGGTCGCCAACGGCGGGATGCTCACGATGCCCGAGGACGGCCACGACCGGCCGCACGTCACGACGATCGACGACGTCCTCCGCGACGGGCCCGTCGGCGCCAAGGTCTGCGTGGTCGGCGGCTCCCTGCCGGGCGTCGCGATCGCCGGGCACCTGGCCGCGGCCGGGCACCGGGTGTCGCTGCTCGAGCCCGGTGCGGACCTGGCGTCCGAGGTCGGTCCCAAGCGGCGCGCCGAGGAGCTGGACGAGCTCGACCGGCGCGGCGTCGCCGTCCACGTGGGCACCGCGATCGAGGGCTACACCGACGGCGGGGTGGAGTTCACCCCGCAGGGCGGGCGGACCCGCGAGCTGCGTGCCGACACGGTCGTGGTCACCGGCTGGTTCGAGGCGAACCTGCGGCTGCACGACGCGATCGCGGCCGCGCTGCCGGACATCGACGTGTACGCCGTCGGCGACTGCCGCGGCTACGGCCTGGTCCGCCAGGCGACGGAGGACGCCGCGCGTGCGGCGTACTCGTGGGGACGAGCGACGGAGAGGGGCCGGGCGTGAGCATCGGCGGGTTCATCCACGACGAGATACCGAGCGAGGAGGTCGACCGCATCGAGGCGGCGTACGGCCCGCTCGCCGAGGCCGTGCGCGAGCTCGTCGACGCGACGATCCGGACGACGGTGCCGCCCGAGGAGGCCGACCTCGCGCTCGCCGAGATCGAGGCGGTCGTCAAGCGGCTGCGCGCGCAGCAGCTCCCCGGCCCCGCGGGGGTGCGCTTCAACTCCGAGGGTCGGGCGTGGAACTGGGGCAACGCGGTCGTCGGACTGCGCAACGCGATCGCCCCGCCGCTCGACATCGTGCACGTGGAGTCCGGGCTCGCGCACGCGTCCGTGACCCTCGGGGCGGCGTACGAAGGACCGCCAGGACTCGTCCACGGCGGCGTCACCGCGCTGCTGCTCGACCACCTGATGGGCGAGACCGCGGCCGCGTCCTTCACCCGGATCACCTTCACGGGCACGCTGACGATGGTCTACCGCCGCGGCACCCCGCTCGGCCCCCTGCGGCTCGACGCGCGCATCGACCGCGAGGAGGGCCGCAAGGTCTGGGTCGTCGCCTCCATCGGCGACGAGGAGGGCCCGACGGTCGAGGCCGAGGGCGTCTTCATCATCCCGAGGTGGGCGACCTGACGGACCGTCGGGGTAGTCCCTGACGGTTCGGTCCACGGGAGCGTTCCCAGCGGTCCGGAACGTCAGGGACTACCCCGCCACTGCCGGCAGCACTGGAACACGTTCCAGTTTGGCCCTAGGTTGGCGCCATGACGACGTACTCCCGCGAGGAGCTCGAGACCGCCTTCCAGCAGTACCAGGACGAGGTCGACCGGATCGCCGGCAGCGGCGACTGGGACCGGTTCGCCGACCTCTTCGCCGAGGACGCGACGTACGTCGAGCACGCCTACGGCAGCTTCAGCGGCCGCGAGCAGATCCGGCAGTGGATCACCCGGACGATGTCGGAGTTCCCCGGCCGCGAGATGCCGCACTTCCCGATCACCTGGTACCTCGTCGACGAGGAGCGCGGGCGGATCGTCTGCGACGTCTACAACGAGATGCACGACCCCGGCGACGGACAGCCGCACGGCGCCAGCAACATCACGATCCTCACGTACGCCGGCGACGGGCTGTGGTCGTGCGAGGAGGACATCTACAACCCGGCGACGTTCCTGCGCGCGACCAAGAAGTGGTGCCGGGTCGCCCGCGAGCACGACCGGATGACGCCCGAGGCCGAGACCTGGATGGGGATGTTCGGGGGCTAGTCGCCGGACGGCTCCAGCGGCGGCACCGGGATCTGGAACGACGGCGCGGTCGTGCCGCCGTCGACGCGCAGCACCACTCCGGTGACCCACGACGACGCGGGCGAGGCGAGGTAGAGCGCCGCGGCGGCGATGTCGCGCGGCTGGCCGATCCGGCCCATCGGCCTGCCCTGCTCGTACGTCGCGCGCAGGGCGTCGTCCGACATCACGAAGTCCATCGCCTGGGTCGCGACCCCGCCGACGCCGATCGCGTTGACCCGCACCCGGGGCGCCAGGTCGGCGGCCAGGTCCTGGGTGATCATGTTGAGCGCGGCCTTGCCGGCGCCGTACGCGAGCATCGAGGTCATCACGAGGTCGCCGGAGCGCGACGAGATGTTGACGATCGAGCCCCCGCCCTGGGTGTCGACCATGGCCTGCGCGGCCAGCTTGCTGAGCAGGAACGGCGAGACCGCGTTGAACTGCAGTGCCGTGGTCAGGTAGCGCGCCGAGGTCTGCATCGCGGGGCGCGGCAGGCTGCCGCCCGCGTTGTTGACGAGGACCGACAGCTTGCCGAACCGCGCCACCGTGCTGGCCACCAGGCGCTCGAGGTCGTCCTCGACCATCACGTCGGTGACCACGGCCAGGCCCCGGCGGCCGGTCGCCTCGACCGCGCGCACGGTCTCCTCGAGGTCGGCGGCGGTGCGCGCGGCGACCACGACGTCGGCGCCGGCCTCGGCGAACGCGACGGCGATCGCCCGGCCGATCCCCGCTCCCCCGCCGGTGACGACGGCGACCTGGTCGGTGAGTCGGAAGTCGTCGAGGATCACGGGTGACAACCTAGGTCGTCGGCCCGGAGTTAGGACAGGTGTGACCAGACGGAGCCAGACATGATCCCGGGCCGGGACCGACGCGCGTTCGACGAGTTCGTCGCCACCTCGGCCAGCCGGCTCGTCCGTACGGCGTACCTGCTGTGCGGCGACCGCGGCCACGCCGAGGACCTCGTGCAGACGGCCCTCCTGCGCACCGCGCGCCGGTGGCGGAGCGCCCGACGGCAGCCCGAGGCGTACGCGCGCCGGGTCGTCGTCAACCTGGCCAAGGACCGGTGGCGCGACCTCGCGCGCCGGCCCGCGGAGGCGCCCCTGGAGGGCGCCGACCGGGCGGGCCCGATCGGCGTGGTCGACGGGCTGCTGGACCGCGACGAGCTGCTCCGCGCGACGGAGCAGCTCTCGGCGGGACAGCGGGCCGTGCTGGTGCTGCGGTACTTCGACGACCTCACGGTCGAGGAGACCGCCGCGACGCTCGGGTGCTCGACCGGCACCGTCAAGTCACAGACCTCGCGCGCCCTGGAACGCCTCCGGGTCGTGCTCACCCCCGAGAAGGAGAACGCCGATGTTGACCGACGATGACCTGACCCGCCAGCTGGGCGGAGCCTTCCGCGACGCCACCGACGACCTGGAGTACGCCGGCCGGGTGCCGACGCCGCGCAGCGCGGTCGCCACCGTCGGCGTCCCCCTCGCCTCGACCGCCGCCGTGGTGGCCGCCCTCGCCGTCGTGTGGGCCTCCGCGCCGGGCACCGACGACCCGACCCCGCCGACCACCGCCGGGCCGAGCGCCGTCGCTCCCCCGATCGTCACTCGCACCATCGAGGTCGCCGGCTTCTCGTTCAGCTACCGCGGCGAGGCCCGGGCCGACGACCTCTATGCCCGGATGTCCCCGGGCGCCGTACCGGAGGACGCCCAGCCGATCGACGCGCCCGACGGCGTCCAGGCCTGGGTCGGCACCGACCCGCAGAGCGGCGACCACGCGCTCTACGTCGACGCGCCGACCCGCAACGGGGGCAAGCTCTTCGCGCTGCTCTCGCCGACCTGGACGGCGGAGCAGCTGACCGACCTGTTCCTGCACGGTCAGCCGCGCACCGTCCCCGCCGTCAGCTGACGACGAAGCTCCGGCACCCGACCTGCGCCATGACCCGAACGGGCCATGGCGCAGGTCGGACGGAGCCGACTCAGGCCTGCTCGGACCTCGGGATGGTCAGGGCCACCGCCCCGCCCAGGAACGCCGCGAAGGTGGCGACGAGGAAGCAGGCCTTGAACGCGCCCTCGGTCGGGATGCCGAGCGCCGAGGTCTGGCCGGTGAGCACGGTCGCCATCACGGCGGAGGCGACGGTCGTGCCGACCGACCGCATCAGGGCGTTGATCCCGACCGCCGAGCCCGCCTCGTTCATCGGGACGGCGTTCATGATCAGCGTGGGCATCGCGGCGTAGCCGATGCCGACGCCGGCGCCGCAGATCAGCGTCGCGATCAGGATCTGCCACGGCGCGGACATCAGGAAGAACGAGAGCAGGTAGCCGCCGCCGAGCACCGCGGCGCCGAGTGCGAGTGCGTACTTCGCGCCGAAGGTGCGCATCAGCCAGCTGGCGAACGGCGCGAGCGCCAGCATCATCAGGCCGCTCGGCGCCATCCAGAGCCCGGCCGCGAGGACCGACTGGCCGAGTCCGTAGCCCGTCGCCTCCGGCAGCTGGAGGAGCTGCGGGAAGACGATCGCCTGCGCCATCATCCCGAAGCCGATGGCCAGGGCGGCGATGTTGGTCAGCAGGACCGGGCGGCGCGAGGTGACGCGGAGGTCGCAGAGCGGCTCCGTACGGCGCAGCTCGTACCAGCCCCAGGCCAGGAGCACGAGGACGCCCACGACGATCGCCCCGACGGTGCGAGGCGAGCCCCAGCCCCACGTGTTGCCCTTGGTGATGCCCACCAGGGTGGTGACCAGACCGACGGTCAGCCCGAGCGCGCCGCCGAAGTCGAAGGTGCCCGGGTGGCCGTCGTGCACGTGCGGCACGAGGAACCAGGAGCCGAGCCCGACCAGCACGGCCAGGCCGGTGGCGACCCAGAAGAGCGTGTGCCAGTCGCCGGTCTGGACGATCCAGGCGGAGAGCGGCAGACCGATCGCGCCACCGACGCCGAGGGTCGCGCTCATGGCGGCGACGGCCGTGGTCGCCATCGCCGGCGGGACGACCTCGCGCATCAGGCTGATGCCGACCGGGATGAAGCCCATCGCCAGGCCCTGGAGGCCGCGGCCGGCGATGACGGGGACCAGGGTGTCGGACAGGGCGCAGACCAGCGAGCCCGCGAGCATCAGGACGGAGCTGCCGACCAGCACCCGCTGCTTGCCGAAGAGGTCGCCGAGGCGACCCGCGATCGGCATCGCGACCGCGGCGCCGAGGAGGGTGATGGTGACGACCCAGGAGGCGTTGGCCGCGGAGGTGCCGAGGAACTGGGGCAGCTCGCTCTGGATCGGGATCACCAGGGTCTGCATCAGCGCGACGCTCATGCCGGCGAAGCACAGGAAGATGACCGTCATCAGCGCCGACGAGCGGTCCTGCTCGACGAGCGGGTCCGCGTCGTTCGCGGTCTTCACGGTGTCGGTCACGCGTCCTCCAAGGCTGTGGTGGCCCGGTGTGCCGAGCCTTGTGCATCTTACATATGTATCTTGCACATGGCAGGTAGCATGCGTCACATGGCCGGACCGACCCGCACCCAGCAGTCGATGCTGACCGAGCTCGCGGACGAGCTGATGCGGGTGGGGCGTCGGCGGCACGTGAACGTCGAGGGCACCGAGCTGGACATGTCGGCGTTCAAGGTGCTCTGGGTGCTCTCCGACGACCGGCCACGCACGCTGCGCGAGCTCGCCGAGGAGCTCGACCTCGAGCTGTCCACGATCAACCGCCAGGTCAACGCGGCCGTCCGCGCGGGCCTGCTGGAGCGCTTCTCCGTGCCCGACGGTCCGAGCAGGCCGGTGCGCCCCACCGCCGAGGGCCGCCGGCTCTACGAGCACGACTCGGCGATCCACGCCGACCTCTACCGCTCGGTACTGGCCGAGATGGGCGCCGACCAGGTGCGCGAGCTGGCGCACGGCCTGCGCGCGTTCAACGACGCCTACGAACGCCGGGCACCTCGACGCACCCGGGACTGAACCCCGTAGGCTCGGACCTGCCATGAACACTTCCTCGCCGGTCAGCACCCCCGACATCGCCAGCCTCGACCAGGACCTCGGCGCCGACGGCGCCGCCGTCATCCGCTCGCTCGCCGGGCTCCTGCACGACGCCGGGCGGATCAGCGACGTCGACGTCTTCGTCGACGCAGCCCTGGCCCGCGAGGCGCTCGGCTCGACCGTCCTCCCGGGCGGGCTCGCGATGCCCCACGCCCGCAGCCACGCCGTCTCGACCTCGTCGGTCGCCGTGGCCCGGCTCGCCGAGCCGGTCACGTTCTCCTCCGGGTCCGAGCCGGTCCGGCTCGTCCTGCTGATCGCCGCGCCGGGCGACGACTCCGCGGGCTACCTGGCCCTGCTCCAGAAGATCGCCACGGCGTGCGTGAAGTTCGGCTTCGTCTCCGACCTCTCCGACGCTCGGACGCCGGAGGCCCTGGCCGAGCTCGTCAACCAGGCCGTCGGGTCCCGCTGACCCACGGCGTACGCCGCGACCGATCGGGTACTGCCCGGTCATGGCCGACCCCGCACCGCCCCCGGAGACCGAGCACGAGCCGACTCCCCCGAGCCCGAAGGACCCGCTGCGCCGGTCGCGGACCAGCGGCGCGTTCGTGGCGGTCGTCGCCCTGGCGCTGCTGCTGGTCCTGCTGATCATCTTCATCGCCCAGAACACCCAGGACGTGCACGTCTCGTTCCTCGCCTGGGACGGCACGACACCCCTCGCGGTCGCCCTGATGATCGCCGCGGTCGCCGGCATCCTGCTGACCGCCGTCGCCGGCCTGCTGAGGATCTGGCAGCTGCGCCGACGGGTGCGCCGTACCTAGGCGATCGTGGTCAGCGACGCCAGCACGAAGTCCGTCGCGAGCCGCTCGAAGGCGGACCCGCGACGCAGCATCGCGTGCTTGCCGCCCTCGACGGGGACGAACTCCACCTCGGTCGTCTGCCCGATCGCCTCGGCCACGACGCGCGCCCGCTCCGGGTCGGCGACCCGGTCGTCGGTGCCGTGCACGACCAGCACCCGCCGACCTCGGAGGTCGGCGCGATCCGTCGGGTAGACCCACGGGTTGAGGGCGACCACGACGCGCACGCCGTCGAGGCTGCCGGCCAGCAGCGCCGCACGCCCCCCGAGCGAGTGCCCGACCAGGCCGATCGGCACGTCGCCGTACCGCTGCCGCACCTCGGCGATCGCTCCGGCGACGTCGTCGATCGGCGTGTGCGTCATGTCCCAGCCCCGGTGCGAGTTCAGCAGCCGGAGCACGGCCACCCGCCCGCGACCGGCGCGGGCGATGCGGCGCGCGAGCGGCACCATCCGCAGCACGGACAGCTGCGCGGGGTGCACGGCGGTGCGCCCCGGGCGGGCGGCGCCGCCGTGCAGGAGCAGCACGACCGCCTCCGGTCGCTCCGGCGCGTACGTCGTGATCAGGCGGCTCGCGGACACGCGACCAGTGTGTCCGAGCCCTGGTGGCCGGGCGGCCGCGCGGGAGTTTCCTCAAGACCTCCTCAAGACTGGGTCGAGAGGCTTCCCGGACGGCGTACCTCCGCCTAGAGTTCTGTTCGACCCGCTGGAGACCCGAGACTCCAGCGGGTCACTTACATTTCGGGCGCACCATCCCCACTTTGGGTCTGCCGATTGGCAGGTGATCGGCGCCATGCTCGGACATGGTCACTCCACTCGCTCCGAAGCTGATGCAGCTGGGCACGACGTGGCGGTACAGCGATCACAGCCTCCACGCGGCCTACGACTACCCCGTGCCGGTCGGCACGACGGCGAGAGCCGTCCGCGACGGCACGGTCCTCGCGACCCATGACGGCGTCCACAACAACGTCCCGCCGGACCACGGCTTCTCCGGCGCCCCGGTCAACTTCGTGCTGCTGGGCAGCACCTACCAGGGCAGACCGATCTCGATCCTCTACATGCACCTGTCTCCTGGCCTCAGCGTCAAGCCGGGCCAGCAGGTGACGGCCGGCCAGAAGATCGGCAAGTCCGGCAACTCGGGCCACAGCTTCGGCCCGCACCTCCACGTCGCCGTGATGTTCGGGCACCACGACGAGGGGAGCAAGTTCGCCTACCTGAGCGGCATCCCGCACGACGAGTCGCCGCCGAAGAAGGTCGCCTCGAACGGCGTGACGATCTACCCGCCCAACCAGGTCTACGGCCGCGCCAAGCCCGGCCCCTTCGACTCGGGGACCGTCATCGTCGACGAGCTCCACTTCGACGTGCGCGACTCCGACAGCGTCCGTCGACTCCAGCAGCGGCTCAACCACATCAGCCTCGACCGCGGCGTCGAGCTGCCGGTCACCGGCAACTACCTGAAGATGACCCGCGACGAGGTCCGGAAGTGGCAGATCCAGAAGGACGGTGCCGCCCCCGGCAGCGAGGCCGCTGACGGGAACCTCGGGCCGCTGCAGGCCAGGAAGCTCTTCCCGAAGGCCTACCGCGTGCAGGACCACGCCTGACGAGAGGAAGAGCCATGGGACTCACCGTCCTGCACGCTCCGTTGCACGCCCCCTCGGCCCGTCAGCGCCCGGCGGTCGTGACCCGGGAGATCCGCAAGCACCAGGCCACGATGGTCGGCCTGACCGAGGCCTACGGGATCCTGCCCGCCCTCGGCCGGATGCGCGACTACCGGCTCGTCGTCGAGAGCGGGGGCAGGGACCGCCGCCGGGGCCAGAAGGACAACCCGATCCTGATCCGCACCAAGATGCGGTCCCTCGGATCCGGGCAGGTCCTCGGCTGCGACGCCGCGACCCCGGTCCGGATTGCGCCCGAGCGGTGGTTCACCTACTCCGCCTTCGACGTCCCGGACGTCGGCGCCGTCTGTCACGTCGTGCTCCACCCGCACGCGTCCGTCCAGGACAAGGCCAGCGGACTGCTGCGCACCGACAACGACCGCGCCCGCGAGTACGGCCGCCAGATGAAGGGCCTCGAGGCGATGCTCGACTTCGCGGCCGCCGTCGGCTGGCGGGTCGTGGTGACCGGGGACATGAACTTCCGCGACCACGGCGCCGACCCACGCTCGCCGTACGACATCCTGCGCGCGCACGGCCTCAAGGTCGTGTCCCACGGCATCGACTGCATCGCCTTTGCGCCGGCCCTCGACCTGAAGGTCGACGAGGTCGGTGTCCCGTCCTCGATCACCGACCACCCGTGGCTGGTGGGCCGGAGCGGGTGAGAGGTAGTGGAGCCGCCTGTCAGAATCGAACTGACGACCTTCTCATTACGAGTGAGATGCTCTACCGACTGAGCTAAGGCGGCGTGCTGTCCGTCGTACCGACCGGGCAACCCGAGGAAGTATAGGGAAGGGCGAGCCCGGTCGCGAAACCGGCGCCGCTCTCCGCGTTCGGGCCGGAAATGCACGATGCCCGGATCGCACAGATCCGGGCATGCGGCCCCCGTCCGGGCGACGAACGCGACTACGTCGTCAGGCGGGTTGTCCTGGTGAGCCGGTGGCTCAGGCGGCGAGGACGACCTTCTCGGTGGAGACGGCCTTCTTGCCGGTGACCAGCGTCTGGTCGGCGCCGCACCAGCAGGTGAAGGCGACGACGATGCCGTGGTCGGTGTTGCTCATGGAGGTCACCTGGCTCGGGAAGATGAGCTGACGCTTCTGGCACGCGGTGCACTGGTGGTCGAACATGGTGACCTCACTCTCGGGTTGCGGGACGGGGCTCCTGCCACCGTCGATGACTCAATTCTCCGACAGGTGTAGACATAGGGGTAGCCTTAGTTTCCTTCGGAAACCGAAGGCAAGTCCTAGGGATGTGATCGTGCTCTCGCTGCACCAGCTCACCTGCTTCCTCGCCACCTACGAGCACGGCTCGCTCACCGGCGCAGCGGAGCAGCTCGGCTACGCCCAGCCCTCGGTCTCCGAGCAGATCCGGGCCCTCGAGAAGTCGCTCGGCGTGCAGCTCTTCCGCCGGGTCGGGCGCGGCGTCGTGCCCACCACGGTCGCCGACACCCTGCGCCCGCACGCCGAGCGGGTGCTCGCGGCGGTCGAGGACGCGCAGCAGTCGGTACGCCGGGTGAAGAGCTTCGAGACCGGGACCATCCGGTTCGGGATGTTCGGCACCGCGCGCCTGTACGCCGGGGCGGGGCTGGTCGCCGACGTGCTGTCCCGCTACCCGGGCGTGCGGGTCGAGCTGATCGGCCAGAACTCGACGGACGTGCAGGAGGACCTGCGCCGGGGCCGGATCGAGGCCGCGATGATCGCCGTACCGTCGGTCAACAGCGAGGGCTTCGAGGTCACCCCGGTCGCGCGCGACGAGCTCGTCTACATCAGCCGCGACCCGGCCCGGCTCGAGTCGCCGGTGACCGCGCACCGGCTGGCTCTCGCCTCGCTCGTGATGCCCGAGACGACCTGGCGCGCGGACGACTCGACCCGCAAGGTGCTGCGCCAGATGCTGCACGAGACCGGTCGCAACCCGCAGACCCGGATCGAGGTCGAGGACGTCGAGACCGCGGTCGAGCTGGTCGGCATGGGCTACTCCGACTCGGTGATCCCCAAGGGTGCGGCCGTCCAGCTGCTCCCCCGACTGGCACCGGAGGCCGGCTGGGTGTCGCTGCGGCCGCGTCAGTACGACACGTTCGCGATCGTGCACCGCGCCGGCGCGACCCTCTCCCCCGCCGCCCAGCTGATGATCCAGCTGGCGACCACCCGGATCCAGGCGATCGCCGACCCGTTGTGAGCGGGTCGGCGCTGCCCGGCGTCGTCAGTGGGTGACCAGGTGTGCCTTCAGGAGCTGGTCGTCGGTGGGAGTGAGGGCGTCGTCGCCGGCCTGGAGGTCGACGTGGTGGAGCGCGCCGGTGAACGGGAAGCCGGTGCCTGAGCCGTAGTCCGTCGTGACCGGCGTGCCACGGTCGAGTCCGACGTCGAGGGTCTGGTCCATCGAGAAGAAGAACGGCAGGGTCCGCTCGACCCGACCGGTGCCGACCTTCTCGCCGTCCAGCACCAGCTGCACGTCGCCTCCGCGGCCGAGGCCACCGCCGTCGTACGTGAAGAGGACCTCGGCGACGTGGGTGCCGGCGGCCACCGGCGCGGCGGCCCGCACGTGCGTGACCGTCACGGCACCGAAGTTGTAGGCGTAGGTGAGCAGTCCGTCCTTCACGTAGAGCGACCAGCCGCCGAAGCCGCCGCCCTGCGCGACGAGGACACCCTCCGTGCCGGTGCCGGACGAGAAGGTCGCCCGGATCGCGAAGGACGTGTTCTTCAGGCTGGGCACGGCGTCCTCGCGCAGCCGGCCGGCGCCAGGCAGCAGCCGGATGGACCGCGGCGGCGCGGGGCGCCCGGCAGTCCGGGCGTCGAAGCGGCCCGAGAGCTGGTCGTCCATCGGCAGCACGTGGTTGCGGCGCGCCTCGCTGAGGAAGAGCGCCTGCAGCTCGGCCAGCAGCTCGGGCTGCTCCGCGGCGACGTCGCGCGCCTGGGTCCAGTCGGTGCGGGTGTCGTAGAGCTCCCACCGGTCCTCGGACAGGCTCGGGGTGTCGGTCTGGGCGGTCGCCCAGGGCGTCTTGTGCTTGGCCACCGCCGTCCAGCCCTCGTGGTAGATCCCACGGTTGCCGAACATCTCGAAGTACTGCGTGGTGTGCCGCTCCGGTGCTCCTGCGTCGTTGAAGGAGTACCGGAACGACACACCGTCCAGGGGTTGCTGCTCGACGCCGTCGACCACCGCCGGCACGGGCACGCCGGCCGTCTCGAGGAGCGTCGGGAGCACGTCGACGACGTGGTGCCACTGGTGGCGGACCTCGCCGCGCGCCTCGATGCCCTCCGGCCAGTGCACGACCAGCCCGTTGCGGGTGCCGCCGTAGTGGGAGGCGACCTGCTTGGTCCACTGGTACGGCGTGTCCATCGCGACCGCCCAGCCCACCGGGTAGTGCACGTAGCTCTCCGGGGTGCCGACCTTGTCGAGCTCGCTCGCGATCCGGGCCGTGTCGTCGTCGATCCCGTTGAGACGCAGCGTCTCGTTGAGGGTGCCCTCGATGCCGCCCTCGGCCGAGGCCCCGTTGTCGCCCAG
The DNA here is from genome assembly GCF_001425175.1 of Nocardioides sp. Root1257. GTDB lineage: Bacteria > Actinomycetota > Actinomycetes > Propionibacteriales > Nocardioidaceae > Nocardioides. The sequence goes on from NZ_LMDV01000010.1 coordinate 248,593, forward strand.
GACGTAGAGGATGATGGTGTTGTCGAGCTCGCCCGACTCCCGCAGCGACTCGACCAGCCGGCCGACCTGGGCGTCCGTGTGCTCGGCGAAGGCGGCGTACACCTCCATGAGCCGCTCGGCCACCTCGCGGTCGGCGTCGGAGATCTCGTCCCAGTGCGGCACGCCGGGCGTCCATGGTGCCAGCTCGGCGTCGGGTGGGACGACGCCGAGCTCCTGCTGGCGGCGCAGGGTGCGCTCGCGCTGCTCGTCCCAGCCGTGCGCGAACTCGCCGCGGTACTTGTCGGCCCAGCCCTCGGGCACCTGGAACGGCGCGTGCGTCGCACCGAAGGCCAGGTAGCAGAACCAGGGCTTGTCCGGAGCGTGCGTGCGTACGTCGCGCACCCAGCCCTGCGCCCGGTCGACCAGGTCCTCCGACAGGTGGTAGCCCTCGGCGGCCGTCCTCGGCGGGTCGACGAACGTCGTCCCCTCGACCAGGGTCGGCTCGAACTGGCTGGCCTCACCGCCGAGGAAGCCGTAGAAGCGGTCGAAGCCCTCGCGGGTCGGCCAGCGGTCGAACGGCCCGGCCGCGGTCTGCTCCCACGACGGGGTCTGGTGCCACTTGCCGAAGGCACCGGTCGCGTAGCCGTTGTAGGAGAGCGTCTGTGCGAGCGTGCCGGCGCTGAGCGGACGGGTCGCGTCGTACCCCGGGCGCCCGGTGGAGATCTCGACGACGGTGCCCATGCCGACGGCGTGGTGGTTGCGCCCGGTCATCAGCGCGGCGCGGGTCGGCGAGCAGAGGGCCGTCGTGTGGAAGCGGGTGTAGCGCAGCCCGTCGTCGGCGAGCTGCTCGGCGACCGGCATCCGGCACGGCCCGCCGAACGCGGACGATGCGCCGAAGCCCATGTCGTCGAGCAGGATCACCAGGACGTTCGGCGCGCCCTCGGGTGCCTGCGCGAGCGGCCGGTGCGGCAGCGCCTCGCTCTGGTCGCGGACGTCGACGGCCGCAGAGTACGTCGGACGGGTGCCGTCGAAGGGCAGGTGGGTGCGGTCCATGGGGCTCTCCTGAGGTGGGGGGTCACGAGGCGATGTGCTGCTCACGCAGCGCGGGCCCGGTCGCGTCCCTGACGGTCGGGTCGGGCACGGGGACGGCGGCGAGGAGCTGCCGGGTGTAGTCGTGCGTCGGGGCGCCGAAGACCCGGGCAGCCGAGCCGGACTCGACGACCCTGCCGGCACGCAGCACGGCGACCTGGTCGGCGACCTTGTTGACGACTGCGAGGTCGTGGCTGATGAAGACGCACGCGAAGCCCAGCCGCTGCTGGAGATCGGCGAACAGCTCGAGCACCTCGGCCTGCACGGACACGTCGAGCGCACTGGTCGGCTCGTCGGCGATCAGCAGCTCGGGATCAAGGGTCAGCGCCCGGGCCAGCGCGACGCGCTGACGCTGGCCGCCCGAGAGCTCGCGCGGACGGCGCCGGGCGAACGACGCGGGCAGGCGGACGGCGTCGAGCAGCTCGGTCACGCGGACGTCGCGGTCCTTGCGGCTGCCGACCGCGTGGACGTCGAGCGGCTCTCGGATCGCCTCCGCGATCGAGAACCGCGGGTCCAGCGACGCCTCGGGGTCCTGGTGGACGAAGGCCAGGCGTCGCCGCAGGTCGACCCGGCGCTGGCCGCGGGCACGGACCAGGTCCTCGCCCCCGACGCGCACCGAGCCACCGGCGAGCGGCACCAGCCCGGCGGCGAGCCGGCCGAGGGTGGTCTTGCCCGAGCCCGACTCACCGACGAGCCCGAGCACCTGCCCGCGCTCGAGGCGCAGGGTGACGCCGTCGACGGCGGGCAGCACCCGGCCGCGCATCCGCGACCCGTAGTGGACCCGCACGTCGTCGTACTCCAGAGCAGCGACAGCGTCGGCCGCCACGGCGGGTACGTCGTCGTCGGTCACGGCGTGCACGCGCTCGTCAGGCCCGGGCAGTCGCGGCACAGCGGCGAGGAGCTGGCGGGTGTAGGCGTGCCTGGGGTCGGCGAAGAGGTCGCGGGTGGCCGCCTCCTCGACGACCTCGCCCTGGCGGAGCACGACGACCCGATCGGCCAGGTGGGCGACCACCCCCATGTTGTGGGTGATGATCAGGATGCTGGTGCCGGTGCGGTCCCGGATCCGCCGGAGCAGCGCCAGGATCTCGGCCTGGACGGTCACGTCGAGCGCCGTCGTCGGCTCGTCGGCCAGCAGCAGCTCGGGCTCGTTGGCGAGCGCGAGGGCCAGGACGACGCGCTGCTTCTGACCGCCGGAGAGCTGGTGCGGGTAGTAGCCGAGCCGCTCCTCGGGGTCGGGGATCTCCACCTCGCGGAGCAGGTCGACGGCGCGTGCCCTGGCCGCCTTGCCGCGGACGCCGCCGTGGGCGCGCAGCGCCTCGCCGATCTGCCACCCGATGGTGCGCACCGGGTTGAGCGCGGTCTGCGGCTCCTGGAAGACCATCGCGACCCGGCGGCCTCGGTAGCGGATCAGCTCCGGCTCGGGCAGGCCGAGCAGCTCCTCCCCGCGGAGCCGCACCGACCCGGTCGCCTTCGCGCCGTCGGGCAGCAAGCCGATGACCGCGCGGGCGGTCATCGACTTGCCCGACCCGGACTCGCCGACGAGGGCGACGACCTCCCCCTCGTCGACGGTCACGCTCACCGACCGGACCGCCGGTCGAGGGTGGGAGAAGGAGATGGCGAGGTCGGTGACCTCGAGCAGGGGTGTGGTCACGGTCGTGCCTTCCGGATCTGTCATGCCCGGCGCGCTTCCGCCAGGGCCTGGGAGACGAGCAGCAGGCCGAGCACCAGCGCCACCACGACGGCGAGGGGGCCGACCGCGAAGAACGGGGCGTCGTACATGTTGCGGACGCCGTCGCGGATCAGGGAGCCGAGCGACGGCTGCGGCGGGCGTACACCCAGACCGAGGAAGCTCATCGCGCCCTCGATGAAGACGGCGACCGACATGGACACCGCGAGCTGGACCAGCAACGGCTCCAGCGAGTTGGGCAGCACGTGCCGCCGCAGCTGCCACAGCGAGCCCGCGCCGACGACGTGCGCAGCCTCGACGTACGGCATCTCCCGGACGGTGCGGACCGAGGTGCGGGTCAGCCGCCCGAAGACCGGGAGCTCCACGGCCACGATGACGAAGAAGACGGTGCGCAGCCCGGGGCCGACGAACGCGGTGAGCCCGATCGCCAGGATCAGCGTCGGGAAGGCGAGCACCAGGTCGAAGAGCCGCTGGGCGAGCACGTCGGTGAAGGTCCACCAGCTGGAGACCAGGCCGACCAGGATCCCGATGGCCGCGCCGATGGGTACGGCGAGGAACACGACGAGCAGGTCGGTCCGGATCCCGTAGAGGGTGCGCGACAGGATGTCGCGGTTGACCTCGTCGGTGCCGAGCCAGTGCGCGCCCGAGGGGCCGACCAGGTTGGCGCCGGGGATCTGCTCGGTCGGGCCGTGCGGCGCGAGGAGCGGCCCGAGCAGCCCGAGGGCGACCACGGCGCCGATCAGGATCAGCCCGGCCAGCCCCTTGCCGCGGCGCAGCGCGGTCCACAGGCCGGGCCGGCGGCGGGTGTCGAACTGGTCGTCGGGGTGGGTGGCCTCCGGCGCCGCGACGTCGATCAGGGACTCACTCATCTCAGGACGCTCCTCCGATGCGGACGCGCGGGTCGAGCCACGCGTGGATGACGTCGGTCAGCAGCTGGATCGCGACGAAGACGACGACCGAGAGCAGCAGCAGCACCTGCACGAGCGGGTAGTCCCGTCCGGAGATGGCCTCCTCGATCAGCCCGCCGAGACCGGGCCAGGTGAAGATCGCCTCGACGAGCACCGCGCCGCCGAGCAGGGTGCCGAACTGGATGCCGAGGACGGTGACCGCGGAGGGCAGCGCGTTGCGCAGCGCCTGGGTGAGCACGATCCGCCGCCGTGGGATGCCAAGCGCCCGGGCCGTGGTGACGTACGGCTGGCGCAGCTCGGTGCGCAGCGCCTCGGTGAGGAAGCGGGTCAGCGCCGCTCCCGCACCGAGGGCCAGGCAGACGGCCGGCAGCAGCAGGTACTGCGCGGCGATGTCGGGCCGGGCGAGGAAGCCGTCCGGCGGCGTGCCGCCGGCCGGCAGCACCGGGAAGACGACCGCGAAGAGCAGGATCAGCACCAGCCCGGTGACGAACGTCGGCAGCGCGATCGCGAGCGTGTTGCCGAACGACAGCGCTGCGTTGACCCAGCGGTTGTCGAGGACGACGGCCAGCACGCTCGCGACGAGGGCCACGATCGCGGCGAGCAGCAGCGCGGTCACGGTCAGCACGATCGTGTTGACCGCTCCGTCGGCGACCAGGTCCTTGACCTGGCCGCCGATCCGGTACGACGTACCGAAGTCGCCGTGGGCGAGCCGGCCGAGCCAGTGCACGTACTGCGTCACCAGCGGCTGGTCGAGCCCGAGGTCGGCCCGGATCGCGGCCCGCGCCTCGGGGGTCGCGTCCGGTCCGGCCAGGGAGGAGACCGGGTCGCCCGGGACCATCCGCACCAGGGCGAAGATCCCGAACGACGCGATCGCCAGCACGACCAGCGCCGACGGCAGCCGACGGAGCAGGTAGTGACCCATGTCAGCCGTCCTCAGTCCGAGAGGTACGTCGACCGGAGGTCGAGCTCGCCGCGCTTGGACATGTTCAGGCCGTGCACGGACTTCGTCTCGGCGGTCTGGAAGTGCAGCAGCGCCATCTCGATGAGGAAGAGGTTGTCGAGGAGGTCCTTGTTGAGCTTCTTGTACTCCGCGACCGCCTCCGGCGAGCTGCCGCTGTCCTGGTTCCACGCGGCGTCCGCGTGCTCCTTGTAGTCCTTCGAGACGAAGTGCGAGGCGTTCTTGTCCGCGTTGAACGGGTAGGCGCTCACCGCCAGCGTCGACGGCGTGTAGTGCGCGTAGCCGTGCTGGAGGATCCACAGGCCGCCGAAGGTGCCGCCGATGAGCTGCTTGATGAACTGGCTGTACTCCGCCGGCTGCAGCTGGGTCTTGATGCCGACGGCCTCGAGGTCGGACTGCACGATCTGGGCGACGGCCTCGTAGTTGGCGTTGCCCGCGGGGTAGGCCAACGGGATGGTCGGGCTGTCACCGAGCTGGGCGACGAGCGCCTTGGCCTTGGCGGGGTCGTACGTGTACGTCTTGTTGGCCTCGGCGTCGTACGCCGGCGAGTAGTCGGGCCACGGCAGGTTGATCGGCGTGCCCTGACCGCGGAAGACCTCGTCGACGATCCGCTCGCGGTCGATCGCGTAGGCGATCGCCTGGCGGAGCTTGACGTCCTGGAGGTCCGGGTTGGCCAGGTCGGCGCCGACGTAGATCTGCTGCACGGCGCCGTCGAAGCCGGTGACGCTGAACTTGCTGTCCTTGCCGAGCGTCTCGAGGTCGCGGTTGGACGCGCCGGTCACCAGGTCGAGCTGGCCCGACCGGAGCTGCGAGACCTGGGCCTGCGGGTCGGAGACGATGTCGACCTCGATGCCGTCGAGGTGCGGCTCGTCGCCCCAGTAGTCGGGGTTCTTGGTGAAGGTCAGCTTCGAGCTCGGGGTCCACGACTTGAAGACGAAGGGCCCGGTGCCGACGTACGCCTTGCCCGTCTTGAGCTGGTCGAAGGTCTCGCTGTCGATGATCGGCACCATGTCGAGCAGGTCGAAGATGTTGCTCAGCTTGTGGTCGAAGGTCAGCGTGATCGCGTGCGGGTCGCTGGTGTCGAAGCCGGTGATCGCCGCGGCCGTGCGCTGGAGCTGGACGGTCCACGTCGGGTCGGCCCAGGTCTTGATGCTGAACTCCACGTCCTTCGACGTGAACTCGCGACCGGTGTGGAACTTCACGTCGTCGCGGAGCTGGAGGGTGATCGAGAGCCCGTCCTTGGCCACCTGCCACGACGTCGCGAGCCGCGGCTCCGGGTCGAGGTTGTCGAGCGGGTAGTCGATCAGGCTGTCGTAGACGGCCCCGATCAGGGTGTTGGTCGCGTCGGAGGAGTTGGTGAAGATCGACGCCGGCACGATGTCGGACGTCGAGCCGATGCGCAGCGTGCCGCCGTCGCTGGGACCGGAGTCGCCACTGGCGCCACTGGCCTCGTCGACCGCCGACGAGCACGAGGACAGGACACCGACGACCAGCAGGCCGACGACGGCGAGCGCAAGGGCGTGGAGGGGACGGGTGGATCTACGCACGGGGGCGTCCTTTCGCAGGGTGGTGCATCTCGGGGAGCGGAGGATTCGGGTGGGGCAGGTCAGGCGATGACGTGCTCGGGGCACGGGACGGCGCCCTGACATCGCTCCTGCACCTGCCGGGGTACGGCGGCGAGCGGGTCGTCGTACACGGGGCCGAGCGCGATGGTCCCGGCGGCGACGGCCTGGATGCCGGCGCCGAAGCGCGTGAAGCTGGGGGTGAGCTCCGGGAGGCGGGTGGTCTCGGCGAACGAGGCGACCACCTCGTCCAGGAGCGGAGGGAAGCCGGTGAAGGCCTGGCCCACCAGGATCAGCCGGTCGGGGTCGACCATGTCGCGCACGGTCGCGGCGACCCGGCCCAGCAGCCGGGCGCGCTTGCGGAGCAGCGCCATCGCCTGCTCGGAGCCGGAGCTCGCCGCGAGGTAGACGTCCTCGATCTGGCGGCGCTCGACCAGGCCGGCGGCGTACGCCTCCTGCGCGGTCGCCTGGTCGCCGGCGCTCGCCGAGAAGCAGCCGGCGTGACCGCAGTGGCAGGGCACGTCGGTGCCGGCCGGGAAGTGGGTGAGGCTGCCGACGCGGGAGACCTCGACCTGGACGTCGCGGTCGACGGCCATCACGAAGCCGGCCGAGTTGCGGGCGTAGACGTAGGTCGTGATGCCGCCGGTGCCGTGCCGGCGGTGGATGAACTCCGCGGCGGCGACGGCCGCGATGTGGTCGGCCGTCGTCACGTCGAGCCCGAGCAGCTCCTCGAGGGCCGCGCCGGTGGTCCGGGCATCCAGGCCGAGGTCGCGCCAGGGCGCCACCAGCCCCGCTGCGAGGGGCACCCGGCCAGGCGAGGTCGCGAGCAGGTCGGCCGCCAGCCGGGCGATCAGGCCCAGGTCCAGCGGGGCACCCAGCGGGTGCGGCCGCGACTCGCTGGCCACGACGCGGCCCCCGAGGTCGCACAGCGCGACCGTGGTCTCGAGCACGCCCTGGTGGACGCCCACGACGACGTACGTCGTGGGGTCGATCTCGACGGGCGTCCCCGGTCTGCCGACGACGCCGGCGGGGATCAGGTCGCGGCGCTCGCGCACCACGCCGGCGTTGCTGAGCGACGTCACGGCGCGGGCGATCGTGGCCCCGCTCAGGTCGGTGGCGCGGGCGAGCTGGTCGCGGGCGAGCGGTCCGGCGCCGCGGAGCTCCTCGAGGACGCGCGTCGCCGCCGAGGCGAGCCTGCCCCGGGAGACGACGACCATCGGCGAACGCTGCACCCCGCACCCCTTCTCGAACCCGGATCAATGTCGAGTGACTTGATTGACTATAAGGATTAATAGTCGATGTGAGACGCGGTCTCAAACTCCGACGCGCCCTTCGAGTCACCGTGAGAGAAACCCTTGGCCGGGGCGGTCGACCTCCGGACAGTGGCGAGAGACCACCTTCTGAAAGGACCCTCATGACCATCAGCCTCGACCGGGAGACCGCCTCCGCAGCCGGCAACGTCACCGTCACCAAGCTCGGTGGGCGCATCGGTGCTCGCATCGACGGCGTCCGCCTCGGCGCCGACCTCGGAGACGCGACCGTGGCCGCGATCCGCGCCGCCCTCCTCGAGCACAAGGTGATCTTCTTCCGCGGCCAGTCCCACCTCGACGACGAGGGCCAGATCGCCTTCGCCGAGCAGCTCGGCCAGCTCACCACGGCCCACCCGACCGTCAACACCGGCAGCGCGCGGGTGCTCAGCCTCGCGGCCAACAAGGGCATGGCGGCCAACAGCTGGCACACCGACGTGACGTTCGTGGACCGAGTCCCGGCCATCAGCGTGCTCCGCGGCGTCGCCATCCCGGCGTACGGCGGCACCACCAACTGGGCCAACACCGTCACGGCGTACGAGACCCTGCCGGAGCCGCTGAAGGCGCTCGTCGACAACCTCTGGGCCGTGCACACCAACGACTACGACTACGCGGCCACCGCGGAGCAGGGCGACGCGGTCAACTACGACAAAGACAACGTCTTCCGTCGCCAGGAGTTCACCCGGATCAAGTTCCAGACCGAGCACCCGGTCGTGCGGGTGCACCCGGAGACCGGCGAGCGCTCACTCGTGCTCGGCCACTTCGTGAAGAACTTCGTCGGCCTCAACACCGCCGAGTCGCACGCGCTCTTCCAGCTGCTGCAGAACCGGGTCACCAAGCTCGAGAACACGATCCGGTGGACCTGGTCGCAGGGCGACGTGGCGGTCTGGGACAACCGCGCCACGCAGCACTACGCCGTCGCCGACTTCGACGAGCAGTACCGCGAGGTCCGGCGGATCACCGTCGCCGGCGACGTGCCGGTCAGCATCGACGGCGAGCACAGCCGAGTCATCCAGGGCGACGCCTCGGCGTTCTCGCGCCTGGACGAGCTCATCAGCTGACCCACGATCCGGGGCCCCGGGGACGCACCCTCCCCGGGGCTCCGTCATGTCAGCAGGACAGCCCGTCCTCGGGCACCGCGCCGGCGAGGAAGTAGTCGTCGACCGCGTCGTCGACGCAGGTGTTGCCCTCGGTGTAGCCGGTGTGGCCGTCGCCGTCGCGGCTGACCAGGACGCCGGACTCGAGCTGGCGGGCGAGGTGCACGGCCCAGTCGTACGGCGTGGCCGGGTCGCGCGTCGTACCGATGACGACGATCGGGGCGGCACCGGCCGCGCGGATGTCGCGCGGCTTCTCGGACGAGGTCACCTGCATCCCGCCGCAGCCGGTCAGGCCCCAGGCGAAGACGTCGCCGAACGTCGGGGACGCGGCCTCGAAGTCCGGCAGCTCGGTCGGCACCTCCGACGCCGGGATCGACCACGGGTCGTCGAGGCAGCTGATCGCGTAGAAGGCCTCGGTGCTGTTGTCGGTGTAGCCGTCGGGCCCGCGCGAGGAGTAGATGTCCGAGTAGCGCAGCAGCAGCGTCCCGTCGCCGTCGAAGGCCGCCCGCAGGCCCTGGGAGAGCGCGGGCCAGCTCTCGCGGCTGTAGAGCGGGAGGATCAGGCCGTAGAAGGCGTTGCCGACCTCCAGCTCGCGGTCACCGTCGGTCGGCAGCGGGTTGGCATCGACGTCGGCGAGCAGCTGCTGGATGCGGGCCAGCGCGGCGTCCAGGGTGTCGCCGAGGAAGCAGTCGTCCCCCTCCTCTGCGTCATCGAGGCAGCTCTGCACGTAGGCACGCAACGCGGTCTCGAACCCGCCCGCCTGCTGGAGGCTGAGCTCCCGCGAGCTCAGCGAGACGTCGACCGCACCGTCGAGGACCAGCCGACCGACCCGGTCGGGGAAGAGGTCGGCGTACGTCGCGCCGAGCTCGGTGCCGTAGGAGGCGCCGTAGTAGGTGAGGGTCGACTCGCCGAGCGCGGAGCGCAGGACGTCGAGGTCGCGCGCCGCCTCGATCGTCGTGACGTGGGCGGCCAGCGCCCCCGACCTCTCGGCACAGCCGGCGCCGATCGCGTCGACGAACCCGGTGTAGGTCCGGGCCTCGGCCGGGGTCTCGGGATCGGGGTCCTGCGCCACGTAGGCGTCCAGCTGGTCGTCGGAGAGGCAGTCGACCGGGTCGCTCGAACCCGTGCCGCGCGGGTCGAAGCCGACGATGTCGTAGGCCCGGAGCACGGGCGCCGTGAAGACGTTGCCGGGGACCGCGGCGCTCTCGGCGTAGTCGGTGCCGGGTGCGCCCGGTCCGCCCGGGTTGACGACGAGCGACCCGAGCCGCTGGCCGGGATCGGCCGCGGGCACCCGGAGCACCGCGATCCGGATCGTCTCGCCGCCGGGGTGCCGGTAGTCCAGCGGCACCTCGAGCGTCGAGCACAGGTCGATGCCGCCACGACACCAGTCCCAGGTCAGGGTCTGGGAGTAGAAGCGCGCGAGCCTGGGGCGGGGCGGCGTGTCCGACCCGGGAGCCGGGGTGCTGGTGGGGATCGACGCCGGGTCCGGTCGCTCGTCGGCGCCCCCGAGCACGGCGAGCGCGGCCACGCCGATCCCGGCCAGCACGAGCGCGGCAACGAGGACGAGCGCGACCCAGCGCACGAACCCGGGCTTCACCCGGCGCGCACCTCGGGTGCGACCAGGGCCAACATCATCGACTCGAGGGCGAGCGCCGGCTGGACGTTGAACTCGAGCATCTGCTCGCGGGCCTCGAAGATCGCCGCGATCCGACGCAGCTGGACCTCCGGCGTGCCGGTGCGCGCGAGCAGCTCGACGTCGCTGCGGATCTCCTCGTTGACGAGCGTGCCAGGGGCGCCGACCGAGACCGCGATGGCGTCGCGGTAGACCGAGACCAGGTCCATCAGCCCGCGGTCGACGACGTCGAGGTGGCGACGCTTGGCCCGGGTCTTCTGGTCCTTCTCCATGTCGCGCAGCGCGGGTGCGTACTCGCGCGGTCTGCGGCCGCGCTCGACCACGCCGTACGCCGCGTCGAGGTCGGCCTTGTCGCGGGCGTCGAGCTCGGAGGTGATCGCGTCGGCCTCCTGCTTCGCGACGTCGTTGAGCGTCGAGGCCCGGCTCATGCAGGCGCCGAGCGAGGTCAGCTGCGCGGGGATCGCGACGACCTCGCGGCGCCGGTTGCGGGTGTCCTCGTCCCGGGCCAGCGCCCGCGCCCGGCCGATGTGGCCCTGGCTGGCGCGCGCGGCGTACGACGCCAGCGCCTCGTTGACGCCCGCGGTGCGGTGCAGGAAGTCCGCGACCGCGTCGGTGGTCGGCGTCGCGAGGGTGATCAGGCGGCAGCGCGAGCGGATCGTCGGCAGCACGTCCTCGACGGTCGGGGTGCAGAGCATCCAGACGGTCCGCGCGGCCGGCTCCTCGATCGCCTTGAGCAGCGCGTTGCAGGCGCCCTCGGTGAGCCGGTCGGCGTCCTCGACGATGACGATCTGCCACCGGGGGCCGACGGGGCTCAGCGCGGAGCGGCGGACCAGCTCGCGGACCTCGTTGATGCCGATCGAGAGGCGCTCGGTGCGGACCACGGAGACGTCGGCGTGGGAGCCGGCGAGCACGGTGTGGCAGGCATGGCAGGTCCCGCAGCCGGGCGTCTCCTCCGCGCACTGCAGCGCGGCCGCGAACGCGACCGCGGCGTTGGACCGGCCCGACCCGGGCGGACCCGTGAAGAGGAAGGCGTGGCTCATGCCGTGCCCGGCCGCTGCGGCCTGCAGCGCCTCGACCGCCCGGTGCTGGCCGACCAGCGCGTCCCAGACGCTCATCGGCGCACGGCCTGCTCGAGCAGGGGCGCGACCGCCGCCTGGATCTGGGCGGCGATCTCGTCGATGTCGGCGCGGGCGTCGAGGACGAGGTAGTGGTCGGGGTCGGCCTTCGCCATGTCGACGAACGCGTCCCGTACCCGCTCGTGGAACTCGATCGACTCGCCCTCGATCCGGTCCCGACCGGCGAACCGGCTGAGACCGCGGCGCGGGTCGAGGTCGAGGACGACGGTCAGGTGGGGGCGCAGGTCGTGGGTGGCCCACCGGGCGACGTGCTCGACCTCGCCGGGCACCAGGGACCGCCCGGCGCCCTGGTAGGCGAGGGTCGAGTCGACGTAGCGGTCGGTGATGACCACGTCGCCGCGGTGCAGCGCCGGCAGGACGACCGTGTCGACGTGCTCGGACTTGTCGGCGGCGTAGAGCAGCGTCTCGGTGCGGTCAGACAGCTGGCCGGTCGAGGGGCTGAGCACGATGCGGCGCAGCTCGCGCCCGACGATCGTGTCGCCGGGCTCGAAGGTGAGCAGCACGGCGTACCCCTGCTCCTGCAGCCAGTCGCGCAGCAGCCCGGACTGCGTCGACTTGCCCGACCCCTCGCCGCCCTCGAAGCACACGAACACGCCCGTGTCGGCGTACGAGCCCGGCCAGTGCGTCACGACGTACACCCTAGGTGGCCGCACCGACGCGTGCTCTCCACAGGTGGGCAGTCGGGTCGTTTCGTCGGTCGGTGCCGCGGCGACGCTCCGGGGATGGATCCTGTCTCCGAGCTCCTGCGCGACCAGGACGGCGTGATCTCCCGACGACAGCTGATCGCCTGCGACCTCGACGCGCCGGCCGTCGCCCGCCTCCTCCGGCGCCGGGAGCTCGCCCGCGTCCATCCCGGCGTGTACGTCGAGCACACCGGACCGCTCTCGTGGCACCAACGCGCGTGGGCCGCCGTGCTGTTCTCCTGGCCCGCCGCGCTGAGCCACGACTCATCGCTGCGGGCGGCCGAGGGCCCGGGGCGCCGCGACCGCCACGAGGGGCTCATCCACGTCGCGGTCGCCCGCGACCGTCGCCTCATCGAGCCGACCGGCGTACGCCCCCACCGGGTGGGCGACCTGGCCGGACGCGCCCAGTGGAACCTCGGACCACCCCGGATCCGCTACGAGCACGCCGTACTCGACGTGGCAGCGCACGCGCCCACCGACCTGGACGCGATCGCGGAGCTGGCCAACGCGTGTGGATCGCGGCGCTCCACGGCCGACCGGATCCTGGGCGTGCTGGCGGACCGGCCACGGCAGGGCCGGCGAGCGTGGCTGTCGGGCGTCCTGTCTGACGTCGCTGCCGGCACGTGCTCGGCCCTCGAGCACGGCTACCTCACCCAGGTCGAGCGCCCGCACGGTCTCCCGACCGGGCAGCGCCAGGGCAGCCACCGGCACGCCGGGGTCCTCACGTTCCGCGACGTGGAGTACGCCGCCTGCAGCGTGGTCGTCGAGCTCGACGGCCGCCTCTTCCACGACTCCACCAGCCAGCGGGACCGGGACCTGGACCGCGACCTCGACGCCGCAGCCGGCGAGGGGGCCGCGACGATCAGGCTCTCGTGGGGCCAGGTCTTCGACCGCCCCTGCCAGACCGCCGCGCTCCTCGCCCGGGTGCTGCGGCGGCGAGGGTGGACCGGCGAGCCCGCCCGGTGCGAGAACTGTGGTTGATCCGATGCACCTGGTGCACCGGATCCACCACACTTCCGGGCGATAGGCCCTACGACTTCTTGGCGGCGGCCTTCTTGGTGGTCTTCTTCGCCGCCGACTTCTTGGCGGCGGCCTTCTTGGCCGGGGCCTTCTTCGTGGTCTTCTTGGCGGCCTTCTTGGCCGGACCCTTGGCGCGACGCTCGGCGAGCAGCTCGGCGGCCCGCTCGGGGGTGATCGCCTCGACCGAGTCCTCCTTGCGGAGGGTGGCGTTGTACTCGCCGTCGGTGACGTACTCGCCGAAGCGGCCGGCCTTCACGACGATCGGCTGCCCGGAGACCGGGTCGTTGCCGAGCTCCTTGAGCGGCGGGGCCGCGGCGGCGCGGCCGCGCTGCTTGGGCTGGGCGTAGATGCGCAGCGCCTCGTCGAGGGTGATGCTGAGCAGCTGGTCCTCGGAGGTCAGCGACCGGGAGTCGGTGCCCTTCTTGAGGTAGGGGCCGTAGCGACCGTTCTGCGCGGTGATCTCTTCACCGGACTCGGGGTCGGCGCCGACCACCCGCGGCAGCGAGAGCAGCTTGAGCGCGTCGTCGAGGGTGATCGTGTCGAGCGACATCGACTTGAAGAGTGACCCGGTGCGCGCCTTGTCGCCCTTCTTGGCGTCCTCGGGCAGCACCTCGGTGACGTAGGGCCCGAAGCGACCGTTCTTGGCGACCACGTGCAGCCCGGACTCCGGGTGGATGCCGAGCTCGATCTCCTCGCCGGCCGGGTTGGCCAGCAGCTCCTTGGCCTTCTCGAGGGTGAGCTCGTCGGGCGGCAGGTCGTCGGGCACGTTCGCGCGCACGGCGTACGGCGTGCCCTCGTCGTCCGGGCCCTCGAGGTAGGGGCCGTAGCGGCCGACCCGGAGGTTGATTCCCGCGTCGGGGCCGCCGACCGGGAAGGTCGCCAGCTCGCGCGCGTCGATGTCGCCGAGGCCGTCGACCAGAGGCTTCAGGCCCGCGACCGTGTCGGAGCCGTAGTAGAACTCGCCGAGCTCGGTCTGCAGGTCCTTGCGGCCACCGGCGATGTCATCGAGGACGTCCTCCATGCCCGCGGTGAACTCGTAGGAGATCTGACGCGGGAAGTGCTCCTCCAGCAGCCGGGTCACCGAGAACGCCAGCCACGCCGGGACCAGCGCCGTGCCCTTCTTGTAGACGTAGCCGCGGTTGAGGATCGTCCCGATGATCGACGCGTACGTCGACGGCCGGCCGATCTCGCGGTCCTCGAGCTCCTTGATCAGCGTGGCCTCGGTGTAGCGGGCCGGCGGCTTGGTCTCGTGGCCGTTGGCGCTCAGCGACGCGGCCGAGACGGGGTCGCCCTCGTGCAGGTCGGGCAGCGGCACCTGGTCGTCGTCGCTGCGCTTGCCGCCCTCGGTGCCCTCGACGTACGCCTTGAGGAACCCGTGGAAGGTGATGACGCGACCGGACGCGGAGAAGACGACGTCGCGGCCGTCGGCGGCGGCACCGCCGATCCGGACCGACACCGACTGGCCGACCGCGTCCTTCATCTGTGAGGCGACGGTGCGCATCCAGATCAGCTCGTAGACGCGGAACTGGTCGCCGGTCAGGCCGGTCTGCGCCGGGGTGCGGAACGACTCGCCTGCGGGCCGGATCGCCTCGTGCGCCTCCTGGGCGTTCTTGACCTTGCTCGTGTAGGTGCGCGGTGCGTCCGGCAGGTACTCCGCGCCGTACAGCTCCCGCACCTGGGTCCGGGCCGCGTTGATCGCGCCGCCCGACAGCGTGGTCGAGTCCGTACGCATGTAGGTGATGAAGCCGTTCTCGTAGAGGCGCTGCGCGACCGACATGGCCACCGACGCGCTCATCCCGAGCTTGCGGCTCGCCTCCTGCTGGAACGTGGTCGTGCGGAAGGGCGCGTAGGGCGAGCGTCGGTAGGGCTTCGCCTCGACGGAGCGGACGTCGTACGACGTGTCGCTGAGCGCCGAGACGAGCGCCTCGGCCGCGGTGCGGTCGAGGTGGACCCGCTCCTCCTTCTTGCTCTTGATCAGGCCGTCGGGCCCGAAGTCGGAGCCACCGGCGACCCGGCTGCCGTCGATCGAGTGGAGCTTCGCCGGGAACATCCGGGGCTCCTTGGACGCGCCGGCGTCGAAGGTGCCCTCGAGGTCCCAGTAGGACGCGACCCGGAAGGCCATCCGCTCGCGCTCCTTGGCGACGACCAGACGGGTGGCGACGGACTGGACGCGGCCGGCCGACAGGCCGGACATGACCTTCTTCCAGAGGACCGGGCTGACCTCGTAGCCGTACAGGCGGTCGAGGATGCGGCGCGCCTCCTGGGCCTCGACGAGGTCCATGTCGAGCTCGCGCGGGTTGTCGGCGGCGTCGAGGATCGCCTGCTTGGTGATCTCGTGGAAGACCATCCGCTTGACCGGGATGTCCTTCTTCGGCTTCAGCTCGTCGAGGAGGTGCCAGGCGATCGCCTCGCCCTCGCGGTCCTCATCGGTGGCGAGGTAGAGCTCGTCGGCGTCCTTGAGCAGGCTCTTGAGCTTGGTGATGTGCGACTTCTTGTCGCGCGGCACGACGTAGTAGGGCTCGAAGCCGTTGTCGACGTCGACCGCCAGGCGGCCCCACGGCTTGTCCTTGATCTTGGCCGGGGTGTCCGCGGCGCTCTGCGGGAGGTCGCGGATGTGGCCGATGGAGGACTCGACGACGTACCCCTGACCGAGGTACCCGCCGATGGTGCGGGCCTTCGCCGGGGACTCGACGATCACCAACTTGTGTGCCACTGGACCTGTCATTCCTTCGCTGTGCGGGAGGCGGACGCCCGGTGAGGGAGCCCACGGCCGAACACGGTAGCGCGTGTCGTCGACTTCTCATTCCCGAGCGTCTCGCGAGGATGGGGCTGACAGCCCTCAACGTTCCGGGCGCCTCGTCCGTCAATGCAGCGTAGGTGAGAGAGGCGAACCCGACTCGGAGGCAGCGGTGGAACGACGGTTGGACCCGGACTTCGCGGAGTTCGCGGCGGCGCAGACCCGGCCGCTGCTCGGCTTCGCGCACGCCCTCACGGCGAACCAGCACGACGCGTGGGACCTGACCCAGGAGACGCTCGCCCGGATGGGTGAGCGATGGGGCCGCTCCCGGTTCGACGAGCCGGCGGCGTACGCACGGACCGTGATGGTGCGGCTCAACATCGACCGGATCCGACGCCTGCGTCGTGAGCTGCCGCTCCTCGGCGGTCCTCGCGACGAGGTGCCGCCCGACCTCGTGGTCGACACGGTCGGCGAGACCGACGCCTGGCTGGTCGAGGCACTCGTCACGCTCTCACCCCGACAGCGCACCGCGCTGGCCCTGCGCTACGTCGAGGACCTCGACGTCCGCGCGATCGCGGCCCGGATGGGCTGCTCCGAGGGCACCGTCAAGAGCCAGCTGTCCCGCGGGACCGAGCGGCTCCGAGAGCACGCCCGCGAGCACGGACCCCTCCGTGTCGCGACCGGACGAGAGGACCGCTGAGATGACCGAGCAGCAGATCAGGGACGGGTACGCCCGCCTCGACGGGGCGCTGGCGCCGCCGATGGACACCGCCGAGCGGGTCGGCCGACGCGTCGCCGCCCGCCGCCGGCGCCGGCGTACGGCGGTCGCGGGCGTCGCCACGCTCGGTGTGCTCGCCGTCGGCGGCACCGTGGTCGCCCTGGCGAGCGGCGACGACGGCACCGCACCGTCCGTCGCCTCCGACACCGGGTCCGCGCCGGTGAGCACCCTGGTGATGACCCGGCCCGACGGCTCGACGTACGCGTTCGAGGACGTGACGGTCACGTGCACCGCACCCGCCTGGGACGACACCGAGGCGGCAGGTCGGATCTGGGCCTTCAGCCCCCGCCACGTCGAGGGTGGTCACGCGGTGGAGCCGTTCCTCTACTTCCAGGGCGTGGTCGACGAGATCCGCGGAGGCCGGACGGTCGACGTGACGTCCAACGGGCCCGACGACAACCCGGCAGGCGCCCTCGTGCTGTTCATGGCGGACTCGCCCGACGGCACCCGCCGCGCCAACGAGGTGTCGAGCACCGCGAGCGGGTCGGGCTCGGGCACGGTGCGGGTCGTGCGCGCGTCGTGCGACCCGACCCCGGTGCTCGAGCTGGAGGTCGACGCGACCCTCGCCAGCGAGCTGCGCGGCCGGGACGACCTCCAGGTCTCCGGCGGATTGCACTGACCTCTTACTGGTCTAGACAATCTGGTCTACTGTGCGAGGACGAGCACGCGGCCGCGTCTCGCCAGCGAGGATTCACGCTGACGTCCCCGCCCCTGGAGGCCCTGCATGCCCTCGTCCTCGTTCATCCCCCTGCGCCGTCTCGTCGCCCTGCTGGCTGCGGTGGTGCTCGTGCCGCTGGCCGTCGTGCTCGCGTCGGCACCCGCGCAGGCCGCTCCAGCGACTCTGACCGGCACCGTCGCCGACGGCCTCGGCGCACAGCTCGTCGGCGTCGCCGTGCAGGCGGTGGACGCGGCGACCCTGGCTGACGTTCCGGGCGCAGGTGCGAGCGACGTCACCGACGGCACCGGCAGCTACTCGCTCGACCTCGCCGCCGGCACCTACAAGATCCGCTACTCGAAGTCCGGGTACACCTCGGACTGGTTCGGCGGGGCGGATGCCTCCGTGATCACGGTCGACGGTGACGGCGTCGCGTCCATCGACGACGAGCCGATCGAGGACGGCGACCTCGGTCAGGTCGTGCTCAACAGCGTGACGACGCACACGATCTCCGGGACGGCGACGAAGTCCGGCGGCGACCCGCTGACGGGCATCCTCGTCGAGGTCTACACGAGCGACGACCACGACGACGTCGTGCAGAGCGTCACCACGTCGTCGAACGGCGCGTTCAGCTTCACCCTGCCCGAGGGCGTCTACCACGTGCAGCTGAGCGACTCCGGCCACGCGTACCTCCCGCGCTGGTACGGCGCCGGTGCCGGCGACACCCCGGACGACATCACGCTCAGCACCGACCGGGCGCTGGGCGCGATCACCCTGGCCCCGGTGCCCGCGGGGTCGGAGTTCCCGATCGCCGGACGGGTGCTCGACGCCAACGGCGAGATCATCACGGGGGTCCAGGTCGCCGTCGCCGTCGCCGCGGGGACCGGTGACTCCGGCACCGGCACGACGGACGTGGACGGCAAGTACAGCGTCTCGGTGCTGCCCGGGACCTACCGCGTGACGTTCTCAGGCACCGGCTTCGAGACCCGGCAGTACGGCGTGGACGGCGGGTCGTCGACGATCACCGTGGCCGCCGACGGGCAGCTGTCCACCGCCCCGACCGAGTCCCTCGCCGACAACCGGCTCGGCGACTTCACCCTGCCGAGCACGCCGTACGCCAAGACCGGGACGGTGCACGCCGCCAGCGGCGGCGCTGCGGCCCCGAACGTCACCGTGCGGGCCTTCCCCGCCGACTCGGACCTGCTGGCCGACGTCGTCGACACGACGACCACGGACAGCAACGGCGCCTACTCGCTCGACCTGCCGATCGGGACCTACCACGTCCAGGTCGTCGACCTGGACGGCACGGCGCCGGACTACCAGCCGACCTGGATCGGTGGCGCGACCCCGGCCGTCGTGAAGGTCGCGCAGACCGGGACGCTGACGATCAACGGCGGTTCGTCCGTCGCCACGCTCGGTGACGTGCAGCTGAGCGTCGCCAGCGGGACGACGGCGTACGACGTCAGCGGCGACGTCGTCGACGTCAACGGTGACCCGATCCCGTCCGCGACGGTGACGGCCGTGCCCCAGGACCCCACGCCGCCCGGCAACCAGGCGACTGCGACCACGAACGCCACCGGCCACTACGTCCTGTCGGTCAAGGCGGGCACCTACCGGATCAGCTACGCGGCCACCGACTTCAGCACCGGCTCCTACACCGGAGCCGGCACCGTGCCGGTCGACGTCGTCGTCTCCGGCACCGGCACGGTCACGGCCGGCACTGTCGAGGCGCCGGGCGGCGCACTCGACGACGTCGAGCTCACCGGCACCGCGACCTACCAGGTCACCGGCACGGTCCAGGACGCGACCAACGACGCGAACATCGTCGGCATCCACGTCACCGTGCACCCGACCAGCGACCCGAGCGCGACCGCCGGCACCGCTACCACCAACGCGTCCGGCGTCTACACGGTCCCCGGACTGACGGTCGGCACCTACACGATCAACTTCACCGACACCGACGGCGCGGGCCTCCAGTACGTCGGTGCGTCCTACGGCGGCAGCCCCGCGGTCGAGGTCAAGATCGCCCGGGGCGGCGGGGCGATCGTCGCCAACGTGACCCGGCCCGGCAACAACCTCGGCGTCACCAAGCTCGCCCGTTCGACGGCGGACACGACGTACGCCGTGAGCGGCGATCTCACCGACGCCAACGGCGACGCGATCGTGGGCGCCAGCGTGACCGCGGTCCCGCAGGGCACCACTCCGGGCGGCAACCAGGTCGTGAGGACGACCGACAACGACGGCCACTACGTGCTCGACCTCAAGGTCGGGACGTACCGGATCAAGTACGAAGCAACCTCCTTCAGCACAGCCTTCTACAGCAACGACAGCGCGCCGCCGGTGGTCGTCGACGTCGTCGTCGCCGACGGCGGAACCGTCACGGCGGGCGGTGTGACGGTGCCGAACCGGGTGCTCGAGGACGTCGCCCTCGTCGGCACGACCACCCACACGGTCACCGGCACGGTGAAGAGCGGCGGCACCGCCATCAGCGGGTTGTCCGTCAAGCTCTTCTCCACTGACGACAGCTCCGCCGCGATCGGCACGACCACCACGAACGGGTCCGGGGGCTACAGCTTCGGCGGCCTCAAGATCGGGACGTACCTGGTGCAGGTCGAGAGCACCAGCAGCTACGTCGGAGCCTGGTACGTCGACAGCGCCACCTCCGTGGCAGCGACCCCGGTGAAGATCGGGCAGGGCCTCACGATCTACTCGGGAGGCTCGCCGACCGCGCCCAACGGCACCCTGCTGACCATGAGCCTCGCCCCGGTCACCGCCGAGACGACCTACGTCGTCAACGGCGACGTCGTGGACGCCAACGGCGACGGCATCCTCGGCCGGCCCGTCACCGCCACCGCCGTCTCGGGCGGGCAGACGGCGAGCACCACCAGCGACAACGACGGTCACTTCGTCCTCAACCTGAAGCCCGGCTCCTACCGGGTCGACGTCGCGGGCAACTCCGACTTCGCCACCGGCTTCCTCACCTCCGACGACGCGACGCCGTCCTCGCTGGTGGTCGCCACCACCAGCCCGAACGTCACGGTCGACGGAGAGCCGGCGGCGGACGGCGACATCGGCTCGATCACGCTGGCCGGCCTGAAGTCCTATTCGGTGACCGGCACGGCGACCGACGGCAGCACCGGGCTGCCCGGCATCACGGTCGAAGCCCTCCCCTCCCAGACCTCGAACGCCGGGGCCAGCACGACCACGGGCGGAGGCGGCGCCTTCGGCCTCAGCCTCAAGATCGGCGCCTACCGGCTCCGCTTCACCGACAACACCAGCAACGCGACCCGCTACCAGCAGGCCTACTTCGGTGGCGAGCCCGCCAAGGAGGTCCAGATCGGCCAGGGCGGCGTCCTCACGGTCGACGGAGCCCCGACGACCCTCACGACGGTGCTCACCGCGGTCACCGCGGACACGACGTACGACCTGAAGGGCACGGTCTACGAGCCGGTCAACTTCGACCCCCTCAACGGCGTGACCGTCACCGCGATCCCGGTCGCCGGGACCGCGGCGTCCAACCAGCGGCAGGGCACGACCGGGCCCGACGCCACGCTCGGCGACGGTGGTGTCTACCGGATCCCGGTCAGGCCGGGCAAGTACCAGCTCAGGTTCGAGAAGTCGGGCTACCAGACCGCCTACCTGATGAACTTCGACGACACCACCGCGCCGGTGACCGTGACCGTCGGCCCGACGGGGGCGATCAGCGCTCCTGGCCTGGACCTGGTCGACGGCGTCCTGGACGACGTCCAGCTGCTCTTCCCGGCAGCGGCGTTCAAGGTGGCGCCGAAGCTGAGCGGCAAGGTCGTCGTCGGTCAGGTGGTGAGCACGACGTTCGGGGCGCTCCAGGGTGCGGCGATCGACAAGGACTACGTGACGATCGAGTGGTTCCTCGACGGCAAGCCGGCCGACGACTTCTCTTTCGGCAACTACTTCGAGAAGTTCAAGATCCCCGCTGTTGCTGCGACCAAGAAGCTGAGCTATCGGATCACCATCGACGACCCCGACGGCCTGCGCGCCGTGTCGGTCTTCACCAGCAAGCCGATCGCGGTCCCGAAGGCGCCGGCGACGGTGAAGGGCGTGTTCAAGAAGGGCAAGCTCGCGGTGACGCTCGCGGTGCCCGGCCTCCCCAAGCCGACCGGCGTCATCGTCGTCAAGGACGGCAAGAAGAAGGTCGCCACCATCAAGCTGACCGCCAAGAGCAAGGGCAAGGCGGTGCTGCCGCTGAGCAAGCTCAAGCTCAAGCCCGGCAAGCACACGCTCACGCTGTCGTACGCCGGGAGCAAGACGATCAACAAGGCGGCCGGCAAGGTGAAGATCACCGTCAAGAAGTAGGCCTGTGGAGGAGCCACGCGCCGGTCCGCCGGCGCGTGGCACCGTCCCGGCATGTACTCCGACACCTGGCACACACCCCTGGTCACCCACCTCGTCTTCGTCGACGGCCGTCTGGTCGAGTCCTGGCAGGAGCCGGCGACCGGCACCGAGTGGGGGTCGCACGTCCGCCCACCGGCTCCGCCGCCGGCGCCCCCGCCGCCTCCCCTGCACGAGCAGGTGCACACCTGGCTGGCCGAGGTGTGCGGCGGCCGGGCGGCGGTCGACGGGCTCGGCGTCGAGCCGTTGGACGACGACGCGATCGACCTGCCCGTCGAGTACCCGCAGGCGGCCCAGCGCCAGCGCATGGAGGCGACCGCCGAGCTGCTCGACTCGGTCGCGACCCGGCTCTTCGACCGCGAGATGTCCTACGCGTTCCGGCACGCCCTGCTGGCGTTGTGGGCCGACGACCCGGAGTCGGTGACCCGCGCCGCGACGGCGGCGCACCTCGCCGCCGGGATCTGCTGGGCCGTCGGCAAGGCCAACGGCGCCTTCCATCCCGTCGGCACCCGACGGGTCGGCACGATCCAGGACGCCTTCGCCCTGCGGTCCCCGGCGTCGTCCTACGGGAACGTCGTGGCCGCGACGCTGCGCGGCTTCCTGCCCCGGGCCGACCGCTGGGCACGCCCGGTCGGGGTGCCCGAGCTCGAGCCGCTCGGTCGCGCCGACCTGCTGACCGGCGCCACCCGCGAGCGGCTGGTCCGCCTCCGGGACCGGGCCCGCGCCGCCGCAGCGGCCGCGTGAGCGTCAGGCCTTGAGGAAGCCTTCCGCGACGAGCGCCCGCACGGTCGGGAGGTAGGTCGAGCGCGTGTCCTCGGCGTCGAGGTCGAGGAGCTCCGCGAGGGCGTCGAGGATCTGACCGACGCTGAGCTCGCCGTCGCACGCACCCACCAGGGCGGCCTCGACGGTGTCGGCCTGACGGGCCCGGCGCAGCCCGCGCTGCTGCCGCATCACGACCACCTCCGGGTCCGCGGCGCCCGGCGCGCCCACGGTCTCCTGCTGGATGTCCGGGCGGACCACGAGGTGGGAGTCGAGGTCGACCTCGGCGTCCCCGGCGGCCGCCCAGTCCAGGAGCGCGGGCGCGATCGGCTGCTCCACGTCGTACGGCCACTCGAGGAGCTCGCGCCTCGGCTGGGCCGCGCCGGAGCGACGCAGGTTGATCCAGCCGAAGCCGACCGCCTCGATGCCCTGCTGCTCGAACCACGAGACCCACGTGTCGTAGCGGGCGGCGTACTCCGGGCCGCCGTGCTGGCCGGCGTCCTTGAGCCAGAGCTCGACGTACGACGCGGGGTCGACGACCTCGCGCTGCACGACGTAGGCGTCGCACTCGTCGGCGACCCAGGAGCCCAGCCGCTCCTGCCAGTCGGTGCCGGCCGGGATCACCCAGTTGGCGAGCACCTGGCACCAGCCCCCCTCGGTGAGGTGGTCGGGCGCGGAGCGGACGATGTGCTCGACGACCCGATCGCCGGGGAGGCCGGAGTCGCGGTAGACCAGACGCTCGCCGGTGGCGGGCGAGATGACGAAGGGCGGGTTGGTCGCGATCAGGTCGAAGCGCTCACCGGCGACGGCCTCGAAGAACGAGCCGGCCCGGACGTCGACCGGGGTGCGGACGTCGTTGAGAGCCAGGGTGAAGCGGGTGAGCCGCAGAGCACGCTCGTTGACGTCCGTCGCGACGACGGCGCCGCTGTGGCCGGCCAGGTGCAGCGCCTGCACACCGCACCCGGTGCCGAGGTCGAGCGAGCGGCCCACCTGCTCGCGAATCGTCAGCTGGGCAAGGGATGTGGACGCCGAGCTGATCCCGAGCACGTGGTCCGGGCCGACCCGGTTGGGACCACCGTCGAGCCCGGGGGTCAGGTCGCTGACGACCCAGAGGTTCGCGCCGTCGGCGGCGTACGGGCGGACGTCGAGACGGGCAGCGACCTCGCCGACCGAGCGCTCGAGGAAGCCCTCGGCGGCGAGCCGGTCGACCAGTCCGGGCAGCGCGCGCTCGGCGTCGTCCAGGCCGACGACCGTCTGGAGCAGGAAGAGCCGGGTCAGGGTCTCGAGGGGGCTGCCGCCGCTCGTCCGCCGCAGCGCGGGGGTGGTCTCGTTGCGGGCGAGCGCGTCGTACGCCGCCGTCCCGAGCAGGTCAGCCACCTCGTCGTACGTGAAGTCGGCGTCGAGGAGGGCGGCGCGCAGGCGCTGCGGCAGGGACTCGGTCACCGCTCGAGCCTAGGGCGTGCCGAAACGACGACGACCCGCCCTCCCCTCGCGGGTCGGGCGGGTCGACGTCGTCGGGCTACGGCTGGTGCGGCGCCTCGAACTGCTGCGTCGGAGCCGGGTCGGTCTGCACGACCGGAGGGGGTGGCGGCGGAGGCGTGTCCGCCGGCGCGTCGCCGAACTCGACCTCGCGCCTCTTGGACACGATCACCGCGCCGGCGATGATCGCGACCGCCACCAGGGCGATCAGGATCCGCAGGGCATCGTGCTGGTCCTCGCCGACGCTCATGGACACGACGGCGCTGGCGATCAGCAGCGAGACCAGGTTCATCACCTTGATCAGCGGGTTGATGGCCGGGCCGGCCGTGTCCTTGAAGGGGTCGCCGACGGTGTCGCCGATGATCGTGGCCGCGTGGGCTTCGGAGCCCTTGCCGCCGTGGTTGCCGTCCTCGACCAGCTTCTTGGCGTTGTCCCAGGCACCGCCCGAGTTGGCGAGGAAGACGGCCATCAGCGTGCCGGTGCCGATGGCGCCCGCCAGGAAGCCGGCCAGCGCTGTCACGCCGAGGCCGAAGCCGACCGCGACCGGCGCCAGCACGGCGAGGATGCCGGGCGTGACCAGCTCGCGCAGCGAGTCCTTGGTGACGATGTCGACGACCTTGCCGTACTCCGGACGGCCGGTGCCCTCCATGATCCCGGGGATCTCGCGGAACTGGCGGCGCACCTCGTAGACGACCGCGCCGGCCGCGCGGGCGACCGCGTTGATGGCGAGGCCGGAGAAGAGGAACACCACGGCCGAGCCGAGGAGCACGCCGACCAGGACGGCCGGGTTGAACACCTCGAAGCTGAGGAGGTTGACCTCCTTGGCGCTCGGGTTGGCGTCGACCAGCGCCTCGGCCACCGAGGTGGCGTAGGAGCCGAACAGCGCCGTCGCCGCGAGGACCGCCGTGGCGATCGCGATGCCCTTGGTGATCGCTTTGGTGGTGTTGCCGACGGCGTCGAGGTCGGTCAGGATCTGCGCTCCCTCCTCGCTGACGTCGCCCGACATCTCCGCGACGCCCTGGGCGTTGTCGGAGACGGGACCGAAGGTGTCCATCGCGACGATGACGCCGACGGTCGTCAGCAGGCCGCAGCCGGCCAGGGCGACCGCGAACAGCGAGACGGTCAGGGCAGCACCGCCGAGCAGGTAGGCCCCGAAGACGGCCGCGCCGATGACGAGCGTCGTGTAGACCGCCGACTCGAAGCCGACCGAGAGGCCGGAGAGGATCACCGTCGCCGCGCCGGTGAGCGACGTCTTGCCGACGCCCTTGACCGGGTTGTACTCGGTGCCGGTGTAGTAGCCGGTGAGGGCCAGGATGCCCGCCGCCATCACGATGCCGATGACGACGGCCACGCTCGCGATGACCCGGGGGTCTCCGTCGGCACCGGCCAGCGCGCCGATGTTGTCGAACTCGGCGAAGCTGCCGGGCAGGTAGACGAAGGACAGCACCACGCTGGCGATCGCGGCGATGCCGGCCGACAGGTAGAAGGAGCGGTTGATCGTGGTGAGGCCGTTGACCCCGGGGGTCGGACGGGTCAGGTAGACGCCCGCGACCGCCGTGAGTGCACCGATCGCGGGGATCAGGAGCGGGTAGACCAGGCCCTGGTCACCGAACGCCTGGGAGCCCAGGATCAGCGCGGCGACCAGCGTCACGGCGTACGACTCGAAGAGGTCGGCGGCCATGCCGGCGCAGTCGCCGACGTTGTCGCCCACGTTGTCGGCGATCGTCGCCGCGTTGCGGGGGTCGTCCTCGGGGATGTTCTGCTCCACCTTGCCGACCAGGTCGGCGCCGACGTCCGCGGCCTTGGTGAAGATGCCGCCGCCGACCCGCATGAACATCGCGAGCAGTGCGGCGCCGAAGCCGAAGCCCTCGAGGACCTTGGGCGCCTCGTCCTGGAAGAAGATGACGACGAGGCTCGCGCCCAGCAGGCCGAGGCCGACGGTGAGCATGCCGACCATCGCGCCGGTGCGCAGGCCGATCGTCATCGCGGCCTCGCGGCCGGTCGTGTTGGCGGCGGCCGCGACGCGCAGGTTGGCGCGGACGGCGAGTGACATGCCGAGGTAGCCGACCGAGGCCGAGAAGCCCGCGCCGATGAGGAAGAAGACCGAGCGGAAGATCCGCACGGTCATGTCGTCGGCGGGGAGCGCGAGCAGGGCGAAGAACGCGACGGCGGCGAAGATCGCCAGGGTGCGGAACTGCCGCTGGAGATAGGCGTCCGCGCCCTCCTGCACGGCCTGCGCGATGTTCTTCATGTTGTCGGTGCCCTCGCCTGCGGCGAGCACCTCCTGGCGGAACATCGCCGCCATGGCGAGCGCCCCGAGCGCGATCAGGGCGACGACGATGACGAGGACGAGATTGCCCCCGGT
Organism: Nocardioides sp. Root1257; assembly: GCF_001425175.1. Lineage (GTDB taxonomy): Bacteria > Actinomycetota > Actinomycetes > Propionibacteriales > Nocardioidaceae > Nocardioides. Next base: position 274,793 of record NZ_LMDV01000010.1, read on the forward strand.
GACTTCGACGGCAGCGGGATGGATCCCCGTCATGCGGTTCCTCCTGGGTGTGATGCCGGACGTGATGCAGATCTCACACGGACGGGCCGGAGTCTACGCACGCCTGGCCCGGCGGCAGCACCGTTATGTGACCTGGAACACACGGCGAGTCGCAATCGCCCCGGGATCGGCCCCCGAAACGACGACACCCCCGTCGTCCGAGGACGACGGGGGTGACGGTGAAGCAGAGGGGCCGGTCAGCTGCCGGCGAGGGCCGCCTCGGCGGAGTCGTGGATCACGAACACCTTGGCGAGGCCGGTGATCCGGAAGATCTTGAGCAGGCGGTCCTGGTTGCAGACCAGCTCGAGCGAGCCGTCGTGGGCGCGGACCTTCTTCAGGCCACCCACCAGGACGCCGAGACCGGTGGAGTCGAGGAACTCGACCTCCTCCATGTCGACCACGATGTCGTAGGCGCCGGCAGCGACCAGCTCGGTGATCTTGTCCCGCAGCTTGGGAGCCGTGTAGACGTCGATCTCGCCGCCGACCGCAACGATGGTCTTCCCACCGGCGTCGCGCGTCGTCAGGGTCAGGTCCACCACTTGTCTCCCGTGCAGCTCGTTCGGTCGACCGGTCCGCCGGGACCTGTTGCCCCGTGTCCGGCCTGGTCAATGAAACCACGCTCATGCCGTCCCGCGCACAAAGTAGGCCACAAGGGCGAGACGATCATCCGAGGCAGGGTACGACGCTCGGCGCCTTCGTGGGGCGTCCGGGGTCCACGGTTGTCGGCGCACTCGGTGAGAATGGACGGGTGACAACGGCCCCGCGCTCCCCGTCGGTCGACCTGGGAGACCTGGTCGACCGACTGGCCTCGGTGCCCGGCCGGGAGGATCGCCTGCGGCACCTGGAGGTGCTGCCACCGCGGGTGGCGCGGGAGGCCGACTGGCCGCTGTGGGTGGCCCCTGAGGTCGTGGCGGCGCTGCGTGGGCGCGGGGTGGACCGGCTCTGGGAGCACCAGGCCGTCGCGGCCGAGGCCGCGTGGGAGGGCCAGCACGTCGTGCTCGCGACCGGGACCGCGTCCGGCAAGAGCCTCGGCTACCAGCTGCCCGCCCTCACCGCGATCCGAGGATCGAGGGGCACGCGCGGTCAGCGCGGCGCCACCGTCCTCTACCTGGCGCCGACGAAGGCACTCGCCCAGGACCAGCTCGCCAGCATCACCGCCCTGGGGCTCGACGTACGCGCCACCACCCACGACGGCGACAGCACGATGGAGCAGCGCGACTGGGCGCGCGACCACGGCGAGTACGTCCTCACCAACCCCGACATGCTGCACCGGTCCCTGCTGCCCGGCCACCAGCGCTGGTCGTCGTTCCTGGGTGCCCTGCAGTACGTCGTGGTCGACGAGTGCCACCACTACCGGGGCGTCTTCGGCGCCCACGTCGCCCAGATCCTGCGACGGCTGCGCCGCCTGTGCGCGTCCTACGGTGCGCACCCGACCTTCGTCCTCGCCTCCGCGACGGTGGCCGAGCCCGACCTCGCGGCCCGCCGGCTGACCGGCCTCGACGTCGCGGCGGTGACCGGCGACGGGTCGCCGCGCGGCCGGGTCAGGCTGGCCCTGTGGGAGCCGCCGTTCACCGCCCACACGGGGGAGAACGGCGCGCCGGTCCGGCGCGCCGCCTCCTCGGAGACCGCGGACCTGCTGGCCGACCTGGTGTCGTCCGACGTCCGCACCCTGGCGTTCGTCCGCTCGCGCCGGGGCGCGGAGCAGGTCGCCATGACCGCCGCCGAGCTGCTCGCCGACGTCGACCCGTCGCTCCCGGGCCGGGTCGCGGCGTACCGCGGCGGCTACCTCCCCGAGGAGCGCCGCGCCCTCGAGGAGGCGCTGCGCAGCGGGGCGCTGACCGGGCTCGCCGCCACGAACGCCCTGGAGCTCGGGATCGACATCAGCGGCCTGGATGCCGTGCTGATGGCCGGGTTCCCCGGCACCCGCGCAGCCCTGTGGCAGCAGGTCGGCCGAGCCGGGCGCGGCGCGCGGGATGCCCTCGGCGTCCTCGTCGCGCGCGACGACCCACTCGACACCTACCTGGTGACCCACCCGGAGGCGCTGCTCGGCCGGCCGGTGGAGGCCACGGTCTTCGACCCGGCGAACCCGTACGTGCTCGGCCCGCAGCTGTGCGCCGCCGCGCAGGAGCTGCCGCTCACGGAGGACGACCTGCCGCTCTTCGGGCCGACCGCCCGCGAGGTCGTCGACGCACTCACCGAGGGCGGACTGCTCCGACGGAGGCCGCGCGGTTGGTTCTGGACCGACCGGCGCCGGGCCAGCGACCTCGCCGACATCCGGTCCGCGGGCGGCGCGCCCGTGCAGCTGGTCGAGGGCGAGACCGGCCGGGTGATCGGCACCGTCGACGCATCCAGCTCCCACGCGACGGCCCACCCCGGCGCGGTCTACGTGCACCGGGGCGAGACCTGGCTGGTGCGCTCCCTCGACCTCGAGGAGCACGTCGCGGTGATCGACCGCGCCGATCCCGACTACTCGACGACGGCCCGCGAGGTCACCGACATCGCGATCGTCGAGGAGCGTGAGCACGTGCAGTGGGGGTCGTGCCGGCTCGCGTTCGGGGTGGTCGACGTGACCCATCAGGTGGTGGCGTTCCTGCGACGCCGCCAGCCCGGGGGCGAGGTGCTCGGCGAGGAGCCGCTCGACCTGCCGGAGCGGTCGCTGCGCACGGCGGCGGTCTGGTGGACGGTGCCGGAGCACGCGCTGGCGGAGTCCGGGCTCGCGGCCCGCGACCTGCCCGGTGCCGCCCACGCCGCCGAGCACTGCTCGATCGGGCTGCTGCCGCTCTTCGCGACCTGCGACCGGTGGGACATCGGCGGTGTCTCGACCGCCCTGCACCCGGACACCGGGCAGCTCACGGTCTTCGTCTACGACGGGCACCCGGGCGGCGCCGGCTTCTCCGAGCGGGGCTACCGGACCGCGCGCGCCTGGCTGACCGCCACCCGCGACGCCATCCTCGCCTGCACCTGCGAGGACGGCTGCCCGTCGTGCATCCAGTCACCGAAGTGCGGCAACCAGAACAACCCGCTCGACAAGGCCGGTGCGGCCGCCCTCCTCGACCTCCTGCTCACCGGGGGCTAGGCATTGCCGCGGGCGATGTCCTAGGGTCCGCGGCATGGTCTTCGGTCTCCTCGTCATGCTGGTCGGCGCACTCGCGGTCGTCGCAGCGGTGCTGACGGCCGACGGCACGAACGTCGAGCTGCTCGGCCTCGACATCACTGCCCTCGGGCTCTACCTCATCGGTCTCGGCAGCGGCCTCGCCCTCCTGTGGGGCTTCAGCATCAGCAAGTGGGGCACCAAGCGCTCCCTGCGCCAGCGCCGCGAGTCCAAGCAGCTCAACGAGCTGTCCGAGAAGCTGGAGAAGCGCGACGCCGAGCGCCGCGACGACGACGAGGACCGCGACAAGAACACCGACCGCGACTACTGAGGCCCGGGCGCTCTAGCGCTCCGCGGGTCCGGCCCGCGCCTCGGCGCCGAGGTCGCCGGTCTGGCCCAGCCACCGCGGGCCGCGCACCTCGACGGCCAGCCGGACGTCGCGCTCGTCGACCCGGCACGACGTCACCGCGGCGCCGTTCGCCGCCACCACCCGTGCGCCCGCCGCGCACCCGTCGGCGCCGCGCGCGAGGGCCTGCGCGGCCGCCAACGCGCCGAGGTCGGCGGCCGACTGGGCGCGGCGCTGGGCGTGGACCATCGCCGACACGACGCCGAGCGCCGCGGCGAGCAGCACCAGCAGGCCGAGGCACGCGATCGCGAACGGCGTCGCCGAGCCGCGCTGGTCACGGTGTCGGTCGCGGGCCTGCCGACGGGTCACGGCGTCGTCTCCTCGCTCGCGGCGACGGCTTCCGCGGACACCTGCGCGAACGGCAGGTCGAAGAGGCCGCCGGGCCCGGAGACCCGTCCGACGACGACGGCGGTGACCTCGCCACCACCGCCGTCGCGAACCGTCACCGTGCTGCCCGGTGGGGCGACCCGCTCCCCGCGCGCGATCGCGGCGTCCGTCGCGTCGCCCCGGGCAACGGCGCGCGCCGTCTCGCGGGCGGCGTCGACCGCGCGCACCTGGGCCGCGCCGACCGACAGCAGCCACACCAGCCCGATCGTCACCGCCAGCAGCAGCGGCAGCGTCATCGCCAGCTCGGCGGTGGCGGCACCGCGCTCGTCGCGGGGAGTGGGCCGCTGGTTCATCCGATGCCCAGCAGCCCGAGCACGTGATCGAACAGGGTCTTGAGCAGCTGGTCGCCGAAGCCGCCGGTCAGCAGCTTGTAGAGCAGCCCGGCCAGACCGGCCCCGGCGGCCGTGCCCACGGCGTACTCCGCCGTGGTGATGCCGCGCTCGTCGCGTGATCGCAGAGACATGTGTTCCTCCGTTTCCCGGCCGCCCGATGCGGCCCGTCGCCCCGACCTTCTGCGATCTCGGAGGATCCCGCTGGCGGGCCGAGCGCGGCTGTGGAGAGCCGTGCGGCGGAGTCGTCGGTGGACGGTTCGTGGCCCGGTGCGGTCACAGGTCGAGGCTGGTGAGCAGGGCGACCACGAGCGGCACGATGCCGATCAGCACGAAGGCCGGCAGCAGGCACAGTCCGAGCGGCACCGCCGCCTGGACGCCGACGGCGCGGGCGCGCTCCTCGCTGTCGGCACGCCCGGTCCGGGCCAGCTCGTCGGCGAGCCTCTCGACCGCGGGGACGACCGGCGCACCGGTCGCGTGCGCGCGAGCCAGGGTGCGGCCGAGCCCGGCCAGCGCCGGGTCGTCCGTCAGCGAGGACCACACCTGCGCAGGGTCGAGCCCGAGCGACAGCCGGGCGGCCACCCCGGCAAGCCGGTCGGCTGCCGGCCCCGGGAGCGCCCGGCAGACCTGGTCGATCGCCTCCCCCGGCGCGGCGCCGGCACGGAGCGCAGCCGCGAACAGCGCGACCACGTGCGGCAGGTCACGCGCGACCGCACGTCGAGCCGCGCGGGCGGAGGCGGGCTCGGCACGACCGATGACCACCCACGTGCCCACCGCCGCCGCGACACCCGCCGCCACCCCCACCGGCCCCGCGACGAAGACCGTCGCCGCCACGCCGGCCAGGCCTGCCCAGAACAGCCGGTGCCGGTGCAGCCAGCCGGCGTCGGAGCTGCGAGCGGCCACCGGGCCGCCGACCACGACCGGGAGCCGCGGGCGCACCCGGACCAGGAGCGCGACCGCCGCGGCCGCCGCGGCCGTTGCCAGCCAGATCATCGGGGTGTTCATGCGACCTCCTCCGCGCCGCGGGCGATGGCCTCGATCCACCAGAGCCCGGCCAGCCCGAAGGCCAGGCCGAGCGCCAGGCAGCCGAGGCCGGCCGGCGTGCCGACGAGGAAGCCCCACGGGTCGCCGCCGGCGCCGGAGCCCATCACCAGGGCGAGCACCGGCAGGCCGGCGACCAGGCGTGCGGTCGCCCGGGCCGAGGCGAGCTCGCCGGCCACGACCCGGCGCGTCCCGGCCGCCGCGCGCAGCGACTCGGCGACCCGGTCGATCGTCGAGGCGAGGCCCTCGCCGGTGCGGTGCGCGACCTGCCAGGCGGCCGCGACGACCCGCAGGTCGCCCGCACCGTCGACACCCGCCGCGAGGTCGCGCATCGCGGTCGGCACGTCCGAGCCGACGCGGAAGGCCGCGGCCACCGGCGCCATGGGCGGCCAGGAGCCGGCGGCGCGGTCGAGGCACTCCCCCGGCGCCCGGCCGGCCGCGAGCTCGCTGGCCATAACCTCGCAGGTCTCGAGCACCCGCGCCGAGACCCCTTCCGCGGCCCGGCGTCGCCGCTGACGTCGCACGAGCGCCACGCCCGCGAAACCCGCGGCCGCCAGCACCAGGAGCAGGGCGCCGGCGCCGGGCGCGACGACGGCGGCCACCACCACGGCGGCCACGACCAGCGGCAGCACCTGCCGCGGGGAGACCCCCGCGCGCGCCGTGCGATCCAGCCGCGCCGGCGGGCGGACGAGCAGCGCGACCGCCACCCCAGCGCAGCCCGCTGCGAGGAGCGCGGCACTCATGGGGCGGCCCGGATCCGGGCCGCCAGGGAACCCGCGGCCGGTCCCGGCCGCGGCCGGGCGTCGGACCCGACGTCGAGCGCAGCGGCCATCGACACCAGGCCGTCGGCGCCGCGCGTGGGGATCGCGACCTGCCGGAGCCGGCGTACGCCGTCGGCGCCCCGGGCCAGGTGGAGCACCACGTCGACGGCGGACGCGAGCTGGCTGTGCGCGGCCGCGCGGCCGAGGCCGGCAGCGAGCGCGAGAGCCTCGACCCGGGCGGGGACGTCGAGCGCCGAGTTGGCGTGCAGGGTGCCGCAGCCACCCTCGTGGCCGGTGTTGAGAGCGGCCAGCAGGTCGACGATCTCCGCGCCGCGGACCTCGCCGACCACGAGTCGGTCGGGTCGCATCCGCAGCGCCTGGCGCACCAGGGTGCGGACCTCGACGGCGCCGGCACCCTCCAGGTTGGCGGGCCTACCCTCGAGGGCGACGACGTGGGGATGGTCGGGCCGCAGCTCGCTGGCGTCCTCGACCACGACGAGGCGTTCGCCGGGGTCGACCCGGGCCAGGAGGGCGGCCAGCAGGGTGGTCTTGCCGGAGCCCGTGCCGCCGCTGACGAGGAACGCCAGGCGCGCGGTCACGATCGCGTCGAGCAGCTCGGCCGTCGCCGGGTCGACCGTGCCGTGCTCGACCAGCTCGTCGAGCGTGAACGCCTGACGTCGCGGGACGCGCAGCGAGATCACCGTGCCCGGTCGGGCCAGCGGCGCCAGGACCGCGTGGAACCGCGATCCGTCGGGCAGCCGAAGGTCGACGTGCGGCGTCGCGTCGTCCAGCCTGCGCCCGCCGAGCGCGGCGAGCCGTTGTGCCAACCGGCGCACGGACTCCTCGTCGGGGAAGCGCACCGCGGTGAGCTCGAGTCCCCGTCCCCGGTCGAGGTAGACCTGCTCCGCGCCGTTGACCAGCACGTCGGTCACGTGCGGGGTCCGCAGCAGCGGCTCGAGGGGGCCGGCCCCGACGACGTCGCGACGCAGCGTCTCGTAGACCGCGAGCACCTCGGCGTCCCCGACGGGCCGCCCGGTCTCGCGCAGCGCCTCGGCGACCCGGTGCGGCGTCAGCGCGCCCGGCGTCCTGGCCAGACGGTCGCGGACCGTCTCCAGGTCCGTCACCTGGAACGTCATGCCGCGGCCGCGTGCAGGAGCGTGAGCTGGTCCAGCGCCTCCCCTGCCGCCCGCCCGAGCGACCCGCGGCGGGAGCGGACCGGGCCGAGGCCGAGGTCGATGGACTCGGCGAGACCCCGCTGATCGGCCATGGTGACCAGCACGGGGACCCGGGTCGCGCGAGCGATCGCGGACGACGCGACGCCGGTGCCGCGCACCACCAGCCGCACCCGGCCAGGGTCGGGCTGACGGGCACAGATCCGAACGGCAGAGGCGACGCCGGCGACGGACGGGACGACGACCACGAGCAGCCGGTCGCAGCGGGCGACGAGCTCGTCGACCAGCGCGTCGTCGGACCGCGGCAGGTCCACCACCACGAAGTCGTGGCCGCGCTGGGCCGCCGAGAGCACCTCGCGGACGGCGAACGCCTGCAGCGTTCCGGGCGCCCCTGCGTGCCAGGTGAGCGCCGCGAGGTCCTCACGGCGGGGCAGTGCCTCGCGCAGGGACCGCGCGCTCAGCCGGCCCGTGGTGTGGCAGAGCCCGTCCCAGCGCACCCCGTCGCGCTCCTCGAGGCCGAGCACCCGGTCGACGCCGGGGCCGAGGGGGTCGGCGTCGACGACCACCGCCCGACCGCGCCGGGCGGCCAGCTGGCCGAGCGCGCACGCGAAGGTCGTCGCCCCCGCGCCGCCGCTGCCGCCGATCACCCCGATCACCGCGCCGGCGGGTCGTTGCGGGTCGCCCAGGTCGGTCAGCGCCTCGACCAGCCATCCCTCCGACGCCGGCAGCTGGGCGACGCTCTCGCCGCCCAGCGCGACCGTCACCCGGAACATCTCGTCGGGCACCGGGCCCCAGGCCACCACGTGCACCCCGGACCGGCGCGCCGGCGAGATCGCGGCCAGCTCGGCGGCGACGTCGCTGCCGACCAGCACCAGCGGGGCCATCGGCCAGCGCCGCAGCGCCGCGCCGAGGTCCGGCGCCACATCGGGTGTGATGCCGGCGGCCGCGGCCAGGCGCAGCAGCTGGTCCAGCAGGGACTGGTCACGGGTGACGATGAGCGGAGCGGTCATGGCGGCGATGCTTCCCGCTGCCGCCCTCAGGGGCGACCGGGTGGATTTCCCTTGTGGACAAGGCGGTTCGACGGCGGCGCTGTGGACGGAACCCGGCCCGCACCCACCTACGATGGGGCCATGGCGCACACCGCGGCGTTCTTCGACCTCGACAAGACGATCATCGCCAAGTCGAGCACGCTCGCCTTCAGCAAGCCGTTCCAGGCCGGCGGCCTGATCACGCGGCGCGCGGTGCTGCGCTCGGCGTACGCCCAGTTCGTCTACCTCGTCGGCGGCGCGGACCACGACCAGATGGAGAAGATGCGGCAGTTCATGTCGCAGCTCTGCACCGGCTGGGACGTCGCGACCGTGCGCGAGATCGTCGCCGACACGCTCTACAACGTCGTCGAGCCGATCGTGTACGACGAGGCCGTGTCGCTGATCGAGGAGCACCGGCTCGCCGGTCGCGACGTCGTCATCGTGTCGGCCTCGGGCTCCGAGGTCGTCGAGCCGATCGCCGCGATGCTGGGCGCCGACCGGGTGATCGCGACCCGGATGGAGATCGTCGACGGTCGCTACAGCGGCGAGATCGAGTACTACGCGTACGCCGAGGAGAAGGCGCGCGCGATCCGCGAGCTCGCCGAGGAGGTCGGCTACGACCTGGACGACAGCTACGCCTACAGCGACTCGGTGACCGACGTGCCGATGCTGGAGGCCGTCGGCCACTCCTTCGCGGTCAACCCGGACAAGGAGCTGCGCAAGGCGGCGAGCGTCCACGAGTGGCCCGTGCTGGTCTTCACGAAGCCGGTCGCACTGCGCGCCCGGATGCCGCTGCCTCCGGCTGGACCGACCCTCGCGGCGCTCGCCGTGGGCGGCGTCGTGGCGGTCGGCGGGGTGCTCTGGGCCAACGCCCGACGCCGCCGTCTCGGCGCCTGATCCGACCCACCAATCACCCGGCAAGTCAACCCTTGCGGACTGATCGGGACCGGCGTACACATGAGGTCAGAACTCCACATCCTGCACGTGAGCCTGGTACCCACGCGGCGATCTACCCTTCATCAGGGCGTTGGCCGAGCCGGGATACACCCGGGGCCGCAGTTAGAGAGTGCACGCTTGGTAGCCAACGGCGTCACGTGTCAGCGACGGCACCCGGCCCACCACTCGAGAACCGGGTGCCGTTCGCACGGGTGGACTCCGGGGTGGTCGAGCGGGAGGCAGCAGCCTCAGTCGGCCGACCGTCTCAGCGGACTCGCCTCGGCCCCCGCGGCGTACGCCTCGGCGGCGTAGAGCAGCCAGGCGTGCACCCCGGCGCCGCCGCCGTCGCGGTAGCCGCGCAGGTTGGACTCGTACGCCGCCCGCAGCGCCAGGTGGCCGGCCTCCGGCACGACCAGCGACTTCTCGTCGACGCCCCGGGCGACCAGGACGAGCCGCTCGGCGGCCCGCGCGACGATGCCGTTGTGCGAGGCGAACGGTGCCGCGGTCGCGAGCGTCGCGTGCACGATCGCCGCGACCAGCAGCGCCGGGGCCTCGGTCGGCGCGGTCATCAGCTGGCCGACGCCGCGCAGCGTCTCGGCAGCTCCCCCGTCGCGCGGGCGGCCGCGGCTCTCGGCCGGCAGCCCGGCCGCCGCCAGCGCGTGGATGCGCGCCAGCGCCTGCAGCGGAGCGCGGCTCAGTGCCGGAGCCAGGCCGAGCAGCTCGGTGGACACCCGCACCGCGTCGGCGGAGGTCTCGTCGCCCGTGCCGGCGCGCACCTCGGTCAGGGTCGCCGCCGAGCCCTCCAGCACGGCGCTCGCGTGCGCCCCGCGCAGCAGGCTCTCGGCGGTCGTCTCGGGAGAGGTACGGCGCAGACCGCGGTCGCGCAGCATCACGTCGATCCCGTCGCGGGCGGCGGCGTATGCCGAGGGGACGCCCTCGAGGGACACCAGGTGCGACAACGGATCCGGGCTCACCGGCGAAAGGCTATCCGGCGGGTACGGTTGGACCGATGACTGATCCCGCCCGTTCCTTCGGCTCCGTCGCCGATGCCTACGACCGTGGTCGGCCCGGCTACCCCGCCGAGGCCGCGACGTGGCTCGTGGGCGACGAGCCGGTCACCGTCCTCGAGATCGGCGCCGGCACCGGCAAGCTGACCGAGGCGCTGGTGGCGGTCGGCCACGACGTGCACGCCACCGACCCCGACGACGCGATGCTCGCCCGGCTGCGCGCCCGCCTGCCCGACGTCCCGACCTCGGTCGCCTCCGCCGAGGAGCTGCCCGCCGCCGACGGGTCGTACGACGTGGTGGTGGCCGGCCAGGCGTTCCACTGGTTCGACCTCGACCGGGCCCTGCCGGAGATCGCGCGCGTGCTGCGACCCGGCGGCCGGCTGGCCCTGGTGTGGAACCAGCGCGACGAGCAGATCCCGTGGGTGCGCAAGCTCGGTCGGGTCATCGGCACCCAGGAGCACCTCCGCGACGCGGGCCCGCTGGTCGAGTCGGCGTACTTCGACGACGTCGAGGAGGAGTCGTTCCGGCACTGGCAGCTGATCGACCGCGACTCCGTGCAGGACCTGGCGCTCTCGCGCTCCAACCTCGCCGTGATGGACGAGCCGGCCCGGGAGGCCAAGCTCGCCGAGGTGCTCGCGCTGTACGACGACTACGGGCGCGGCATGGACGGCATGCAGCTGCCCTACCTCGCCTTCTGCTTCCGGGCGACCGTCGCGCAGCGGCCGGCCCCGACCGACCCGGCAGCCGACGCCGGCCCCGCGACCACGGCACCCGCCGAGAGCGACGACGTCCTGCTCATCGACTTCAGCTGAGACCGCGGCCCGACGATGCCCCGACCGTGGCGCCGCCGGCACCTGGGCACCGAGGCCGACCGGGCCACCTTCCGCACGCTCCACAACGCCTCGCTGGCGGCACCCCCGCTGCGCGCGGGGCTGACCGGCGAGAGCGCCGAGCGCAGCATCCGGCACCTCCACGACCTGCTGGGCAGCCCGGCCCTCGCGCTGACCGACACCGCCGGCCCCCTGGCCTGGCACGGGCACGGGCAGCACCACGAGGAGCAGTGCGCCCGGCTGGCGGCGGCGACCGTCGAGGTCGGGCGCACCCGCGTCTTCGACCGCGGCGACCTGCCCTGCGACGTGGCGGGCTGCGAGATCCGGTCGGCGGTCGTGAGCCCGCTGGTCACCGAGGAGCGGGTCGTCGGCACCCTCCAGGTCTTCGCCGCCGCCCCGACCGCGGGCCTCGCCCGCGCCGCCGACGAGGTCGCGCTCTGGGTCGGCGCCCAGCTCGAGCTCGCCGAGCTCGACGCCTCGCGCACCCGGCTGATGGAGGCCGAGGTGCGCGCCATGCGGGCCCAGATCAGCCCGCACTTCATCTACAACTCGCTCGGCGCGATCGCGAGCTTCGTGCGCACCGACCCCGACCGGGCCCGCGAGCTGCTGCTGGAGTTCGCCGACTTCACCCGCTACTCCTTCCGCCGGCACGGCGAGTACACGACGCTCGCCGAGGAGCTCCGCTCGGTCGAGCGCTACCTGCTGCTGGAGCAGGCGCGCTTCGGCGACCGGCTCCGGGTGACCCTGCGGATCGCCCCGGAGGTGCTGCCCGTCGCCGTGCCGTTCCTGTGCATCCAGCCGTTGGTCGAGAACGCCGTACGCCACGGCCTCGAGTCGGCCGAGGGTGGTGGCTCGATCAGCATCGTGGCCCGCGACCAGGACCAGGAGTGCGTGATCGAGGTGGAGGACGACGGCGTGGGCGAGGACCCCGACGTCGTACGGCGCGCGCTCGCCGGCGACGCCGCCCTCGACTCGGTCGGGCTGGGCAACGTCGACGGCCGGCTGCGGACGACGTTCGGTGACGACTACGGGCTGGTGGTGGAAACTGCTCCGGGAGCGGGTACGAGAGTGACGGTCCGCGTCCCCAAGTTCGCCCCGGGAGTGCACGTATGAGAGTCGACCCATGAGAGTCCTGGTCGTCGACGACGAGCAGCCCGCGCTCGACGAGCTCGCGTTCCTGCTCGGCGCCGAGCCGCGGGTCAGCGCCGTCGTCACCAGCTCGTCGGCGACCGATGCCCTGCGCATCCTGCGGGAGAGTGCCGTCGACGCGGTCTTCCTCGACATCCAGATGCCGGGGCTGACCGGGCTCGAGCTGGCGCAGGTGCTGAGCCGCTTCCGGACGCCGCCGCCGGTGGTCTTCGTGACCGCGCACGAGCAGCACGCCGTCGAGGCCTTCGACCTGCACGCCGTCGACTACGTGCTGAAGCCGGTGCGCGCCGACCGCCTCACCGAGGCCGTACGCCGCGTCGTCAGCACCGTCGAGGGCAAGGCCGAGTCGAGCACGGCGAAGGACGACGCGCAGGTGGCGGTCGAGCGGGGCGGGGTCACCCGCTTCCTCAACCGCTGCGACATCACGCACGTGGAGGCCCAGGGCGACTACGCCCGGCTGCACACCGCGACCGAGTCGCACCTGGTCCGCAGTCCCCTGACCACGCTCGAGGAGGAGTGGGCCACCGCCGGGTTCGTGCGGATCCACCGCTCGCTCCTGGTCTCGCTCGACCACGTCACCGAGGTCCGGATGGACGGCGGTCGCTGCACGGTCGTCGTGGGCCCTGCCAAGGACGGGCCTGGCGTCGAGCTGGTCGTCAGCCGGCGGCACACCCGCGAGCTGCGCGAGCTGCTGCTGGCCTCGCGGACCGCTGGCCCGTGACCGAGCCCGGCCAGCATCCGGCGGAGCCGCCGGAGCGGGTGCGGGTCACCGGCCCGCCGAGCCGGCGGGCGGCGACGGCCCGCACGTCCGACATCGACGCCGGCACCCGTCTCGGTGGCGTCTACATGCGCTCGCTGCTGCGCGAGCAGCTCCGGCTCGCGCTCGGCGTGCTGGCCGTGATGGCGCTGACGATCGGGCTGCTGCCGCTCGCCTTCTACCTGGCGCCCGAGCTCTCCGAGGTCCGCCTGCTCGGCGTACCGCTCGGTTGGCTGCTGCTCGGCGTCGTCGTCTACCCGGCGCTGGTCGCGCTCGGCTGGGGCTACGTACGACGGGCCGAGCGCAACGAGCGCGACTTCGCCGAGATCGTCTCGGAGCAGGACGCATGAGCGAGCGAGTGCGTGCATGAGCCTCGACGCCGCGCCCGGCATCGTCGCGATCACCCTGGTCACCGTCGCGACCCTGGTGATCGGCACGTGGGGGCTGCGGTTCTCGCGCACGACGAGCGACTTCTTCGTCGCGTCGCGGACCGTGCACCCGCGGCTCAACGCGAGCGCGATCGGCGGCGAGTACCTCTCGGCCGCGTCCTTCCTCGGCGTCGCCGGGCTGGTGCTGCTCAACGGCGCCGACATGCTCTGGTACCCGGTCGGCTGGACCGCCGGCTACCTCGTCCTGCTCGTCCTGGTCGCCGCCCCGCTGCGTCGCTCGGGCGCCTACACGCTGCCCGACTTCGCCGAGGCCAGGCTCGGCTCGCGCGGGGTCCGATCGGCCTGCTCGGTGCTCGTCGTCGCGATCGGCTGGCTCTACCTGCTGCCGCAGTTCCAGGGCGCAGGGCTGACCCTGCGCTCGGCCGTGGGCGCCCCGACCTGGGTCGGTCCGGTGATCGTCGGGGTGGTGGTGCTCGCCAACGTGACGTCCGGCGGGATGCGCAGCATCACCTTCGTGCAGGCCTTCCAGTACTGGCTCAAGCTCACCGCGCTGCTCGTCCCGGCGGCGGTGCTGCTCGTCGTCTGGGCCGGCGACTCCTCGCCGCGGCCGTCCGGGGCCGGAGACTGGTCGGTGCCGCTCGCGTCGGGCGGCGGGTCAGGCCTCTACGTGACCTACTCCCTGATCATCGCGACGTTCCTCGGCACTATGGGCCTGCCTCACGTGGTCGTCCGCTTCTACACCAACCCCGACGGTCGCGCGGCCCGGCGTACGACGCTGGTGGTGCTGGTGCTGCTCGGCCTCTTCTACCTGCTGCCGCCGGTCTACGGCGCCCTCGGCCGGGTCTACGCCCCCGAGCTGGCGGCCACCGGGCGGTCGGACGCCCTCGTGCTGGAGCTGCCGCGGATCATGGTCGACGGCCTGCTCGGCGAGGTGCTCACGGGGATGGTGACCGCGGGCGCGTTCGCGGCGTTCCTGTCGACCTCGTCGGGGCTCTCGATCGCGGTCGCCGGGGTGCTCAGCCAGGACGTGACAGGGCGGGCGTGGTGGGGGCGGCGACTGGGCGGGGTGAGCGCGTTCCGGGTCGCTGCGGTGGTCGCGGTGACGGTGCCGTGCATCGTGGCGCTGCTGGTGCCCAACCTGGGCGTGGCCCGGGCGGTCGGACTCGCGTTCGCCATGGCCGCCGCGACCTTCTGCCCGCTGCTCCTGCTCGGCATCTGGTGGCGCCGCCTCACGTCGTACGGCGCGGTCGCGGGGCTCGCCATCGGCGGGCTCAGCTCCGCCGTCGCGATCGCCTGGACCGTCCGCACCCCGGCGCCGTCCGGCTGGGTGGACGCGCTGATGGGCCAGCCCGCCGCGTGGACGGTGCCGCTCGCCCTCCTCACCATGGTCGTCGTCTCACTGGGCACCCGCGCCCGGGTCCCCGACCACGCCGACCGGTTCCTGGTACGGCTGCACACGCCGGAGACCGTGGACCTGGACCGGGGCTGATCGGCGCCCGGCCCGCTGTAACGCCGGGTTACTGACTCTTCCCACGAGGTTGCAACACGCTGGGAACAGCAACTAACCCGGCGTTACAGCCAGCGGGGCCCGATCCGTAGGCTGGCCGGCGTGCGCCTGATCCTTATCCGTCACGGCGAGACGCCGTCCAACGTGGCGGGCGCCCTCGACACCGCGATCCCCGGCGCGCCGCTGACCCCGCTGGGTCACCGGCAGGCGGACGCGATCCCGGCGGCGCTGGCAGACGAGGCGATCACGGCCGTCCACGCCTCGCCGCTGGTCCGCACCCAGCTCACCGCCACTCCCCTGGCGACCGCCCGCGGCCTGGAGATCGTCGTCAGCGACGGGCTCGAGGAGATCGGGGCCGGTGAGCTCGAGATGAGGACCGACCAGCTCTCGATCTCGTCGTACGCCTCCACGGTCACCGCCTGGATCGCCGGCGACCTCGCCGTCCCCATGCCGGGCGGGCCGGACGGGCACTCCTTCTTCAACCGGTACGACGCAGCCGTGGGCGCGATCGCCGCCGGCCATGCCGACGACGCGACCGTCGTGGCGGTCAGCCACGGTGCGGCGATCCGCACCTTTGCCGCCAGGCACGGCGGACCGCGCGAGGAGCGGCTGCTCAACACCGGCGCCGTGGTCCTCGACGGGGACCCGTCGTCGGGGTGGACGGTGGCCCGCTGGTCGCGCGACCCCCTCGGTGGCGCGCACCTCGTCGACGAGCAGGCGCTCGACCCGACGGGCGACCCCGACCCGGTCTGACGCCGCCATCGCTTGTAACGCGGGGTTAGCACCACTAGGCACCCCGTTCGAACGGGGTCACCAGTGGCCCTAACCCCGCGTTACAAGCGCGACCTCAGGCCGACCGCAGCCCCGCCAGCGCCTCGACCGCCCGCGACACGACCAGGTCCACGACGGCGGGGTGGGCCCCGATCACGTCGGCGACGACGGCCGCAGCACCCGACTCCGAGCGGACCCGGGACGCGAAGTGCCCCGGGGCCAGCAGGTACGGCGACACGACGTCGTCGGGCGTCACCACCTCGGCCGGCCGGCGACCGACCCCGGACAGCGTCGCGAGCCGCACCGGGCCGCCCCACTCCTCGGAGAGGTACGCCGCGGCGAGCACCTGGTCGCGGGTGGCGAGCGGGTCCCGGGAGCCGGCGGCCACCATCACGACCGGCGCCCCGGGAGATGCACCCGCTGCGACCAGGCGATCGGCCTGCGCGGCGGCGAGCAGCGGGTCGGGCCCGAGCGCGCGGGCGCCCCGGAGGTCGTGGCGCACGTGGTGGCCGGTGGACAGCAGCAGCGGGACGAGCACCGACGGCTCGTCGGACAGCGTGGAGTAGAGCGGCGTGCAGAGCTCGACGTACGACGCCACCCACGGCAGGCCGAGCCGGGTGCCGGCGGCGCCGGTGATCGCCCGGGCGACGGCGTTGCCCTCCGCCGTGCGGGTCCCGTGGGCGACCGTCACCAGCCTCACGGCGCGAGCGCCAGCCGGTAGCCGCGCTTGACGACGGTCTGGACCGTCCGGGTCCCGAGGCCGGCGCGCAGCCGCGCGACCGCCATCTCGACCGCGTGCTCGGAGCCCGCGGTCCCGGAGGGCAGCATCGCGAGCAGGGCCTGGCGGGAGACGACGTTGCCGGGGTTGGCGACCAGCGCCTGCAGGACGGCGGCCGGCGCGGGCGTCAGCTTCACGTCGGCGCCGTCGAGGAGCACCTCGTCGCCGTGGAGCAGCAGCTGGCGACCGCCGACCAGCTCGATCGTCAGGCCGGAGCGACGCGAGGGCAGCTCGGTCTCGAGCTGCTTGACCATCGCAGCGAGGCGGGAGCGGTCCGGGTAGATCGTCGGCACGCCCCACATCTCGAAGGCGGCGGCGGTGACGGGCCCGACGCAGGAGGCGACGACGTCGGCCTGGAACGCCGAGACCAGGTCGTCGCGACGCCCGGTGGAGCCGGCGGCCTCCATCAGCGCCGCGACCGCCGGCGCCGAGGTGAACGTGACCGCGTCGAGCTTGCGCTCCGCGATCAGGTCGATCATCGCGAACATCGGTCCCGGGTCGTCGGCGGCCGCCACCCGGTAGACGGTCACCGTCGTGACCTCCGCGCCCTGGCGGCGCAGGGCGTGGGCGACCATCGACAGCGACTGCCCGTGCTCCTGCACGACGATCCGGCGGCCGGCGAGCGGCCGGCCGCGCAGGTGCTCGAGCACGTCCTCGAAGCACTCGGACTCGGGCGCCCACAGCTCACGGAGACCCTGGCGGCGCAGCGCGCCGACGCTCTTCGGGCCGCGGGCGAGGATCTCGGCTCCCTCGAGCGCGGCCAGCAGGTCGGGCAGGAGGCCCCACCGCTCGGCGGCCTCGAACCACGCCTTCATGCCGATCCCCGTCGTGGCCAGGAACATGTCGACCGGCCGGCTGAGCACCTCCTCGGTCGCCGCCCGCAGCTCGTCGTCGTCGACGTGGTTGGGGTCGAGGGACAGGGCCGGCGCCCACTCGACGGTCGCGCCGCGACGCTCCAACAGACCCACCTGCTCGTCGACCTTCCGGGCGGCGGTCACGCCGATGCGGAAGCCCTCGAGCGGAAGACCGGTCGGGCTCTCGGTCACGGACCCTCCTCGTGTGGCCGGCCGACGAGCACCATGCCGTCGTCGACCCGGACGTCGTACGTCGGGACCCGGACCGCCGCGTCGTCGAGGCACTGTCCGGTGCGCAGGTCGAAGGCCTGCTTGTGCATCGGTGAGGCGACGAACGAGACGTCGCCGCGCGTTCCGACGATGCCCCGAGCCAGCACCGATGCCTGGGAACAAGGGTCGTAGTTGGAGATCGCGTACACGTTGCCGTCGTGTGTCCGGAAGATTGCGACCGCAGCGCCCTCGACCAGTGCGGCGACCCCGCCCTCGACCTCGATCTGGTCGAGACGACAGACCGGCACTCCCCCGTTCACTGGGGCGCACCCACCGGGATGGTCCTTCCCAGCGACACCGGACCGTCGGAGTCGGCCGGCTGCACCTGCCCGCGCACGCTGGTGAAGGAGATGTGCGGGTCCGGGGTGTCCGGTGCGTTCACGAAGGACACGAAGCGGGCCAGCTTGTCCGGGTCGTCGAGCGTCGCCGACCACTCGTCGACGTACGTGTCCACGTGCCGGGCCATCGCCGCCTCCAGCTCGGTGCCCAGCCCGAGCACGTCGTCGACGACGACGGCGCGCACCCGGTCGAGGCCGCCGTCGAGGCCGTCCACCCACGGCGCCGTCCGCTGCAGCCGGTCGGCGGTGCGGATGTAGTACATGAGGAACCGGTCCAGGTAGCGGACCAGCGTCTCGCGGTCGAGGTCGCCCGCGAGCAGCTGCGCATGGGCCGGGTTGGCGCCGCCGTTGCCGGCGACGTAGAGGTTCCAGCCCTTCTCGGTCGCGATCACGCCGAAGTCCTTCGACCGCGCCTCCGCGCACTCGCGGGCGCAGCCGCTGACCCCGCCCTTGAGCTTGTGCGGGGAGCGGAGGCCGCGGTAGCGCAGCTCCAGGTCGATCGCGAGCTGGGTCGAGTCCTGGACGCCGTACCGGCACCAGGTCGAGCCGACGCAGGACTTCACCGTGCGCAGGGACTTGCCGTACGCGTGCCCGGACTCGAAGCCGGCGTCGACGAGCCGGCGCCAGATCGCGGGCAGCTGCTCCATCCGGGCGCCGAGGAGGTCGATCCGCTGGCCACCGGTGATCTTCGTGTAGAGGTCGAAGTCGCGGGCGACCTCGCCGATCACGATCAGCTTGTCGGGGGTGATCTCCCCGCCGGCGATGCGCGGGACGACGGAGTAGGTGCCGTTGCGCTGGATGTTGGCGAGGTAGGCGTCGTTGGTGTCCTGGAGGGTACGACGGTCGCCCTCCAGCACGTGCCCGTTGATCTGGCTCGCGAGGATCGACGCGATGGCCGGCTTGCAGATGTCGCAGCCGCGGCCGGTGCCGTGCGCCGCGACGATGTCGTCGAAGCGGGTGTGGCCGTGGACGGCGATCACCTCGAAGAGCTCCTGCCGGGTCAGCGCGAAGTGCTCGCAGAGGCTCCGGTCGACGACCTTGCCCTGGGACTCGAACCAGTCCTCGATGATCTTCTTCGTCTGCGCCTTGCAGGAGCCGCAGGTGCTGCCGGCGCGGGTCGTCCCGTGGGTCGCGGCGGCCGCGATGATGTCGCCCTTCGTCACGTCGTTGCAGGAGCAGACCTGCGCCTCGTCGGGCAGCTCCACGCCGGCGCCGCCGCGGCCGGCGGGCAGGATCAGCTCCTCCGGGTTGTCGGGCAGCTCGATGCCGGAGGCGACCATCGGCCGGAGCACGCCGTACGCCGAGGCGTCGCCGACCAGGATCCCGCCGAGCAGCTGCTTGCCGTCCTCGCTCACGACGAGCTTCTTGTAGATGCCCGCGACGGCATCGGAGAAGACCAGCTCCAGCGCGCCGTCGGTCGCGGCGAAGGCGTCGCCGAAGGACGCCACGTCGACGCCCATCAGCTTGAGCTTGGTGGACATGTCGGCGCCGGTGAAGCTGCCCGGCCCGCCGAGCAGGGCGTCGACGACGACCTCGGCCATCGCGTAGCCGGGCGCCACCAGGCCGTACATCCGACCGCCCGGCGCCGCGCACTCGCCGATCGCCCAGACGTGCTCGTCGGACGTGCGGCACCGCTCGTCCACGAGGACGCCGCCCCGCTCGGCCAGCTCGAGCCCGGCGTCGCGGGCCAGCCGGTCCCGCGGCCGGATCCCGGCGGAGAAGACGACGATCTCGGCGGCCACCGGCTCCCGGTCCTTCAGCGCCAGGCCGGTGACCCGGTCATCGCCCAGGACCCGCTCGGTCGCGGAGCCGGTGTGCACGGTCAGGCCGAGCTCCTCGATGTGGCGCGTCAGCACGGCGCCACCGGCGGCGTCGACCTGCACGGCCATCAGCCGCGGCGCCATCTCGACGACGTGGGTCTCGAGGCCGAGCTGGGCGAGCGCGTTGGCCGCCTCGAGGCCGAGCAGTCCGCCGCCGATCACCGCGCCGACCTTCGCCGTGGTGGCCGCGTCCCGGATCGCCTCCAGGTCCTCGATGGTGCGGTAGACGAAGCAGCCGTCGAGGTCGTGACCGGGGATCGGCGGCACGAACGGTGCTGCCCCGGTCGCCAGCACCAACTCGTCGTACTGGACGACCTCGCCCCCGGACAGCAGCACGCACCGCGTCTCGGGGTCGAAGCCCTCGACCTCGGTGCCGGTCAGCAGCCGCACCCGCGGGTCGTCGTACACGCCCGCCGGCAGGAAGGAGAGCTCGTCGGCGCCCACCTCGAAGAAGGACGTCAGGGCCACCCGGTCGTACGCCGCGCGCGGCTCGTCGCCGACGACGACGAGGTCGTAGGTCTCGGTGAGGCCGCGCTCGATCGCGGCCTGCACGAAGCGGTGGCCGACCATGCCGTGGCCGGCGACGACGAGGGTCTTGCGGTGGTGCGTGCTCATCTTCGGGTTCCCTCCAGGGTGCGGGTGGCGAGGAGCTGTCGTACGGCGGGGGCGCAGCCGCCGCAGCCGGTGGTCGCGCGGGTGGTGGCGCGCACGTCGTCGAGCGAGGAGCAGGCGCGGACCCGGCCGGCGCTGACACCCGCGCACGCGCAGACCTCGGCGTCGTCGGGGAGGGCGACCGGCCCCGCCGTCCGCTCGCCCATCAGCAGGTCGCCGGGTTCGCGCGCGCCGAGGACGGTGCCGCGGTCGTAGTGCTGGGTGATCTGGCCGATCCGGGAGAGGTCGCCGACCAGGGTGGCGGCGACGATGACGCCGTCGCGGACCACGAGCTTGCGGTGGCTGCCGACCACCGGGTTGGTGACCTCCACGACCTGCCCCTCGGCCCGCTCGGGGTCGCCGAGGACGGCGACGTCGAGGTCGGTCGCGCGCAGGCGGGCGACGGTGCGGGAGCCGTCGTACGTGACGTCCTCGCCGGCGAGGTGCCGCGCCAGCAGGCCCGCCTGCTCCCACGCCGGCGGCACGAAGCCGGTGACCTGGTCGCCGTGCTGGGCGCAGTCCCCGATCGCGTGGATGCGCTCGTCGCTGGTGCGGAGGTGGTGGTCGACCACGATGCCGCGGCGTACGTCGAGCCCGGCGCGGCGGGCCAGCGCCGTCGAGGGACGTCCGCCGGCCGTCAGCACCACGAGGTCGGTCTCGAGCGTGTAGCCGTTGTCGAGGGTGAGGCCGCGATCGTCGAGACGCACCGCGCGGGCCCCCGTGTAGACGGTGGTGCCGAGCCGCTTCAGGTCGCGGCCGAGGATGGCACCGGCCCGCGCGTCGACCTGGCTGCGGAGCAGGTGCTCGCCGCCCTCGACGACCTCCGTCGCGAGCCCGCGGATGCTCAGGGCCCGGGCGACCTGCAGACCGAGCAGGCCGCCCCCGACCACGACGGCGTTGCGCGCGTGCGCGACCGCGGCGTCGAGCCGGTGGCAGTCGTCGAGCGTGCGGAACGCGTGCACCTTCTCGTGGAGCCGCCCATCCATCCGCACCAGCCCGCGGATCGGCGGGAGCGTCGGGATGCTGCCGGTGGCGAGCACCAGCCGGTCGTAGGGCACCCGGCTGCGGTCGGCCAGCTCGACCTCGCGCTCGTCACGGTGGATCTCGACGGCCCGGGTGCCGAGCCGCAGGTCGACGTGCTCCGGCAGCGGCATCGCCAGCGCGTCCGGGCTGTGGGTGCCCTCGAGGACGGCGGACAGCAGGATCCGGTTGTACGGCGGGTGCGACTCGTCCCCGAGCACGGTCACGTCCGGGAGCTCCTGCGCGAGCCGGCTGGCCGCCATCCCGGCGCCGACGACGACGGTCCTCATGCCGTCACCGCGCAGGCGCAGACCTTGAACTCCGGCATCCGGCTCGACGGGTCGAGCGCGTCGTTGGTGAGCCGGTTGGTGCCGACCCAGTGGAAGGGCACGAAGACGGTGTCCGGGCGGATGGTGTCGACGACCCGCGCCGGGGCCTTGAGCTCGCCGCGACGGGTGGTCACGACGACCGGCTCCCCGTCGTACGCCCCGATCCGCCGGGCGAGCATCGGGTGCAGCTCGACGAACGGCCCGTCGTCGGGCAGCTCGCGGACGCGCCGGGTCTGGGCGCCGGACTGGTACTGCGCGAGGACGCGCCCGGTGGTCAGGTGGAGCGGGTACGCCGGGTCGACGGGCTCGGCCGGGCCGCGGTGCTCGACCGCGACGAACCGGGCCAGGCCGTCGTCGTGGGCGAACGCGTCGGCGAAGAGCCTCGGGCCGGCCCAGAACACGCCGTGCTCCTCGCGGATCCGGTCGTAGGTGATCTCGGAGTAGTCGGCCCGGCCGCCGGCCGACGCCCGGCCGAGCTCGGCGAACACCTCCTCGGGGTCGGCGGAGAACTCCACGGGTGACCCCACCCGGGCCGCGATCCCGGCCATCACGTCGAGGTCCGAGCGGACCCCCTCGGGCGGCTCGACCGCCTGCTGACGCAGGATCACCCGACCCTCGAGGTTGGTCATGGTGCCGGTCTCCTCCGCCCACTGCGTGACCGGCAGGACGACGTCCGCGAGGGCGGCGGTCTCGCTCAGCACGATGTCGGCGACGACGAGCAGGTCGAGATCGTCGAGCCGCGACCGGACGTGGGTGGCGTTCGGCGCCGACACCACGATGTTGCTGCCGAAGACGAGCAGCGCCTTCGGGCCGCCGTCGGTGCCCAGCGCGTCGAGCAGCTCGTACGCCGAGCGCCCCTTGCCGGGCAGCGTCTCGGCCGGCACTCCCCACACCCGCGCGACGTGCTCGCGGGCGGCCGGGTCGTCGATCATCCGGTAGCCGGGCAGCTGGTCGGCCTTCTGGCCGTGCTCGCGGCCGCCCTGCCCGTTGCCCTGTCCGGTCAGGCAGCCGTAGCCCGCGTTCGCCCGGCCCGGCATGCCCAGTGCGAGCGCCACGTCGATCCAGGCGAGCACGGTGTCGGTGCCCTGCGCGTGCTGCTCGGCGCCGCGCGCGGTCAGGATCGTGACCTTCTCCGCGTCGGCCAGCAGCGTGCCCAACCGGCGCAGCTGCGCTGCTTCCACGCCTGTCACGCGCTCGACCCGCTCGGGCCACCACGCGGCGGCGGCCCGCCGTACGTCGTCCCAGCCGGTCGTCCGGCTCTCGATGAACTCCTCGTCGACCGCGCCGGCGGCGTCCAGCAGGTGCAGCAGACCGAGGGCGATCGGGAGGTCCGTGCCGGGCACCGGCTGGAGGAACGTGTCGGCGCGGTCGGCGGTCGGCGTACGACGCGGGTCGATCACCACCACGTGACCGCCGTGGTCACGGAGCCGGTCGAGGTGCCGCGCAGCCGGCGGCATCGTCTCGGCGAGGTTGCTGCCGACCAGCACGAGCACGTCGGTGTGCTCGATGTCGGCCAGCGGGAAGGGCAGGCCGCGATCGACGCCGAACGCGCGGTTGGCCGCCGACGCCGCCGACGACATGCACCAGCGGCCGTTGTAGTCGACCTGGCTGGTCCCGAGCGCGACCCGGGCCAGCTTCCCGAGCTGGTAGGCCTTCTCGTTGGTGAGCCCGCCACCTCCGAAGACCGCCACCGCGTCCGCGCCGTACGACGACCGCAGCCCGCGCAGCCTGGCGCCGACCAGGTCGAGCGCCTCGTCCCACCCGGCGGCGCGCAGCTCCCCGGTCGCGCGGTCCCGGACTAGCGGTGACGTCAGCCGCTCCCGGTGTCCGCGCAGCCCGGTGGCCGTCCACCCCTTGCGGCACAGCGCCCCCTCGTTGACGGGGAACTCCGGCCAGGGCCGGACCTCGAGGGCGCGGCCCACCCGCTCCAGGTCCATGCCGCACTGGAGCGAGCAGTAGGGGCAGTGGGTCTTCACTCAGACCCCGGCGATCGCGAGCTTCGCGGCAGGGGCAGGGCGGCGCAGGTAGACCGCGTAGGTCACCAGGGCGCAGACGACGTAGTAGGCCGTGAACACCACGAAGGCGCCCTTGGTCGCCGACAGCGGGTCGTCCACCCACGGCGAGCTGAACGCGATCGGGATCAGGAAGCCCCCGAGCGCACCGATCGCGCCGATCACACCGAGCGCGGCGCTCGCCTGCTTGGTCGAGGCTGAGATGGCGGCGGTCCGCTCGGGCGTCCCGGCCTCGGTGGTGGTCTCGGCCTCGCGACGCCAGATCGCCGGGATCATCTTGTACGTCGAGCCGTTGCCGATGCCGGTCGAGGCGAAGATCAGCAGGAAGAACCCGAGGAACCACGGGAAGAGCGACTGGTTGTCGCTCGCGATCGCCGGGTCGGCGCCGGGGTTCGGGGTGAGCTGCATGAGGGTGAGCAGCACCGCGAGCGTGAAGACCACCATGCCGGTGAAGGCGCCGAGGGTGACCTTCGCGCCGCCGTACCTGTCGGCGAGCCAGCCGCCGAGCGGCCGCATGACCGAGCCGACGCCGGCGCCGAGGAACGCGTAGTAGGCGAAGTAGATGCCGGTGCCGAGCGGCGCCGGCTCCGGCACCCAGAAGTTGAGCTTGATCAGCAGCGGCATGGCGGCGGAGTAGCCGATGAACGAGCCGAAGGTGCCGATGTAGAGGAAGGCCATGATCCAGGTGTGCGACTTGCGCACGACCTGCAGCTGCTCCCGCGGCTTCGAGGTGGCGCCGGTGAGGTTGTCCATCCAGAGGTACGCCGCGAGCGTGGCCAGCACCGCGAGGCCGGCGTACACGTAGCCGGCCGTCTGCAGGTGCAGGCCGCCCTCGCTGGCCGTGACGAGACCGAAGATGCCCGCGCCGCCGATCATCACGGGCAGCAGCAGCTGGATGATCGAGACCCCGGCGTTGCCACCGGCAGCGTTGAGCCCGAGGGCGGCACCCTTCTGGGCGGCCGGGTAGAAGAAGTTGATGTTCGCCATCGAGCTGGCGAAGTTGCCGCCGCCGAACCCGGCCGTCGCGGCGATCACGCAGAAGACCCAGAACGGGGTGTCCGGGCGCTGCACGAAGTGCGCGAAGAGCAGGGTCGGGACGAGCAGCAGCCCGGCGCTGATCATCGTCCAGTTGCGGCCGCCGAACCTCGGCACCGCGAACGTGTAGGGCAGCCGCAGCAGCGAGCCGACCAG
Source organism: Nocardioides sp. Root1257 (assembly GCF_001425175.1). GTDB lineage: Bacteria > Actinomycetota > Actinomycetes > Propionibacteriales > Nocardioidaceae > Nocardioides. Next base: position 299,656 of record NZ_LMDV01000010.1, read on the forward strand.
GTTGGGCAGCGCCACGAGCACGAAGAGCTGCTGCGGGGAGAACGCGAACCCCATCTGCAGCAGGAACGCCGAGCTCACGCTCCAGATCAGCCAGACCGAGAAGCCGAGGTGCTCGGCGAAGATCGACCAGAGCAGGTTGCGGCGCGCGACCTGCCGGCCGCCGCCCTCCCAGAACTCGGCGTCCTCCGGCCGCCAGTCGTCGATCCACCGTCCGGTCGCGTGCGAGCTCGTCATGAGGACCACGCTCGGCCGCCGACGTTTCGCCCACCTCGGGCCGCCGTACCGGAGACGTCAACTTGTCCTCACGGCCTCACGACCCGCACAACCTCACGGCCGGCCGGCGCGCTGTGTACCAGCCCGACGGACCGATGGTCGAGGAGGTTGCGTTGGCAACCGTCTCGAGACCAACGGACGGCGTACGGCGGCAAACCACTCGTCGCGCGAGGCCCACCGCTCGTCGTTTCGACCGAGCCGCTCGGCGCGGATCCCGCTCGCACCCCTGCCCGCCGGCCGCCCGGATGGGCAGGGTGACGGCCATCACAGCCAGCACCGGCCAGCGGAAGGCAGACCCGTGACCGACACCGAACGGCCGCACGACCAGGCGGCCAGGCACGACCCGATCTACGACACGCTCCACCAGGAGCCGGACTTCGTCGAGCTGCGGCGGGCCTACCGCGCCTTCGTCTTCCCGGCGACGGTGGCGTTCCTGTCCTGGTACCTGCTCTACGTCGTGATGAGCAACTGGGCGCACGACTTCATGAGCCACCAGCTCTGGGGCAACATCAACGTCGCGCTCGTCTTCGGGCTGCTCCAGTTCGTCACGACGTTCCTGCTCGCCTGGGTCTACAGCCGCTACTCCACGAGTCGCCTGGACCCGCTCGCCCGCAGGCTCGACGAGCAGTACATCGCCGAGCTCGAAGGGAGGGGCTGAGATGGACGGCGACCAGCTCCTGACGACCACGCTCTTCCTCGCGGTGGTCGCGATCACCGTCGGCATCACCTTCTGGGCCAGCCGTCAGACGTCCGGCGCGGCCGACTTCTACGCCGGCGGCCGCGGCTTCTCCGGCGTCCAGAACGGCCTCGCGATCGGCGGCGACTACATGTCGGCCGCGTCGTTCCTCGGCATCTCCGGTGCCATCGCCCTGAGCGGGTACGACGGCTTCCTCTACTCGATCGGCTTCCTGGTCGCGTGGCTGGTGGCGCTGCTCCTCGTCGCGGAGATGCTCCGCAACTCCGGTCGGTACACGATGGCCGACCAGCTCGCGTTCCGGATGCGCCAGCGCCCCGTGCGCACGGCGGCGGCGACGTCGACCGTCGTCGTCTCGATCTTCTACCTGCTCGCCCAGATGGTCGGCGCGGGCGCCCTCGTCGCCCTGCTCCTCGACGTCAGCGGGGACACCGCGAAGAACATCACCATCTTCGCCGTCGGCGCGCTGATGATCTTCTACGTCACCGTCGGCGGCATGAAGGGCACGACCTGGGTGCAGATCGTCAAGGCCGTGCTGCTGATGGCCGGCTCCGCGCTGATCGTCGTCCTGGTACTGGCGAAGTTCGGGTTCAACCTCTCCGACCTGCTCGGCACCGCGGCGTCCAACAGCGGCAAGGGCCAGGCGTTCCTGGAGCCCGGTCTCAAGTACGGCGTGAGCGACACCAGCAAGATCGACTTCCTCTCGCTCGGCATCGCGCTCGTGCTCGGCACCGCAGGACTGCCCCACATCCTGATCCGCTTCTACACCGTGCCGACCTCGCGGGACGCCCGGAAGTCGGTGCTCTGGGCGATCGGCCTGATCGGCGTGTTCTACCTCTTCACGCTGGTGCTCGGCTTCGGTGCCGCGGCGCTGCTCAACAAGGGCGACTACGCCAAGGTCGTGGCCTCGGGAGGGAACCTCGCCTCACCGCTGCTCGCCCAAGCCGTCGGCGGCGGCGACGGCTCGACCGGGGGCGCCGTCCTGCTGGCCCTGATCTCCGCGGTCGCGTTCGCCACCATCCTCGCGGTCGTCGCCGGCCTGACCCTGACGTCGTCGGTCAGCGTCGCCCACGACATCTACAACGGCGTCATCCGCCGCGGCGAGGCGTCGGAGGGCGAGGAGCTCAAGGTCGCCCGCTGGTCGGCGCTCGCCATCGGCCTGGTGGCGATCCTGCTGGCGATCCCGGCGCAGCGGCTGAACGTCGCGTTCCTGGTCGCGCTCGCCTTCGCGGTCGCAGCCTCGGCCAACCTGCCCGCGATCCTCTACAACATGTTCTGGAGGCGCTTCAACACCCGCGGCGCCGTCTGGAGCATCTACGGCGGCCTGATCTCGTCGGTCGGGCTGGTGATCTTCTCGCCGATCATGTCCGGCAAGGGCATCGACCCCAACACCGGAAAGAACCTGTCGCTGCTGCCCACCAGCATCGACATCTCGTGGTTCCCCCTCGAGAACCCGGGCATCGTCTCGATCCCGCTCGGCTTCTTCCTCGGCTGGCTCGGCACGGTCACCTCGCGCGAGCCCACCGCAGAGGACCGCTACACCGAGCTCGAGGTCCGCGCCCTCAGCGGCGCCGGCTCCGAGAAGGCCGTCCAGCACTGACCCCGACCCCTCACCACCTGGTACCCGCCACGTCCTACTGTGGCGGGTACCACTACTTCCGCCCCCGGAACGTCCAGGAGAGATCGTGACCGAAGAGACCCTGTCGAACCTGCTGAAGGAGGACCGCCGGTTCGAGCCGCCGGCGGAGATCGCCGAGCACGCCAACCTCAAGGAGGAGGCGTACGACCGGGCGGCGTCGGACCGTGACGCATTCTGGTCCGAGCAGGCCGAGCGGCTGGACTGGGCGCAGAAGTGGGACCGCGTCCTCGACTGGGACGACGCACCGTTCGCGAAGTGGTTCGTGGGCGGCAGGCTCAACGCGTCGTACAACTGCGTCGACCGGCACGTCGAGGCGGGCCGGGGCGACAAGGTCGCGATCCACTGGGTCGGCGAGCCGCTCGACGACACCCGCGACATCACCTACGCGCAGCTCAAGGACGAGGTCAGCAAGGCCGCGAACGCGCTCACGGAGCTCGGCGTGCAGACCGGGGACCGGGTCGCGATCTACCTGCCGATGATCCCCGAGGCCGTCGTCGCGATGCTGGCCTGCGCGCGGATCGGCGCCCCGCACACGGTCGTGTTCGGTGGCTTCTCCGCCGACGCGCTGGCGTCGCGGCTCGACGACTGCCAGGCGAAGGTCGTCATCACCTCCGACGGCGGCTACCGCCGCGGCGCACCCTCGGCGCTGAAGCCCGCGGTCGACGAGGCGCGCACCAAGACGAGCGTCGTCGAGAAGGTCCTGGTCGTACGTCGTACCGGCCAGGACGTCGACTGGGACGACGACGTCGACGTGTGGTGGCACGACGCGGTCGACAGCGCGTCGAACGAGCACACCCCCGAGGCGTTCGACGCCGAGCACCCGCTCTACGTCATGTACACCTCCGGGACGACCGGCAAGCCGAAGGGCATCCTGCACACGACGGGCGGCTACCTCGTCGGCACGTCGTACACGCACTGGGCGGTCTTCGACCTCAAGCCCGAGACCGACGTCTACTGGTGCTCGGCCGACATCGGCTGGGTGACCGGCCACTCCTACATGGTCTACGGGCCGCTCGCGAACGGCGCGACGCAGGTGATGNGAGACCGACGTCTACTGGTGCTCGGCCGACATCGGCTGGGTGACCGGCCACTCCTACATGGTCTACGGGCCGCTCGCGAACGGCGCGACGCAGGTGATGTACGAGGGCACCCCGGACGCCCCCGAGCGCGGCCGCTGGTGGCAGATCATCCAGGACTACAAGGTCACCATCTTCTACACCGCGCCCACCGCGATCCGGTCGTTCATGAAGCAGGGCCGCGAGATCCCGGACCGCTTCGACATGTCGTCGCTGCGCATCCTCGGCTCGGTCGGCGAGCCGATCAACCCGGAGGCCTACGTCTGGTACCGCCACGTCATCGGNATCCCGGACCGCTTCGACATGTCGTCGCTGCGCATCCTCGGCTCGGTCGGCGAGCCGATCAACCCGGAGGCCTACGTCTGGTACCGCCACGTCATCGGCGGCGACCGCACCCCGGTCGTCGACACCTGGTGGCAGACCGAGACCGGGATGATCATGATCAGCCCGCTGCCCGGCGTCACCGACGGCAAGCCCGGCTCCGCGATGATCCCGATCCCCGGCATCTCCGCCGACGTCGTCACCGAGGACGGCACCTCGGTGCCCAACGGCTCCGGCGGCTACCTCGTGCTCACCGAGCCGTGGCCGTCGATGCTGCGCACCATYTGGGGCGACGACGAGCGCTACAAGGACACCTACTGGTCGCGCTACCCAGCGACCGACGACAGGCAGGGCTGGTACTTCGCCGGCGACGGCGCCAAGAAGGACTCCGACGGCGACCTGTGGGTCCTCGGCCGGGTCGACGACGTCATGAACGTCTCCGGCCACCGGCTCTCCACCACCGAGATCGAGTCGGCGCTCGTGTCGCACCCGAAGGTCGCCNGCGTCGGGATCTCGGCGATCACGTGGAAGAAGGACTCCGACGGCGACCTSTGGGTCCTCGGCCGGGTCGACGACGTCATGAACGTCTCCGGCCACCGGCTCTCCACCACCGAGATCGAGTCGGCGCTCGTGTCGCACCCGAAGGTCGCCGAGGCCGCGGTCGTCGGCGCCAAGGACGAGGACACCGGCCAGGCGGTGTGTGCGTTCGTGATCCTGCGCGAGGAGGCCGGCGACGGCGGCGAGGACATCGTCGARGAGCTGCGCAACCACGTCCGCAAGGAGATCGGCGCGATCGCCAAGCCACGCCAGATCATGATCGTCCCGGAGCTCCCGAAGACCCGCTCCGGCAAGATCATGCGCCGCCTGTGCCACCGGCTCTCCACCACCGAGATCGAGTCGGCGCTCGTGTCGCACCCGAAGGTCGCCGAGGCCGCGGTCGTCGGCGCCAAGGACGAGGACACCGGCCAGGCGGTCTGCGCGTTCGTCATCCTCCGCGAGGAGGCCGGCGACGGCGGCGAGGACATCGTCGAGGAGCTGCGCAACCACGTCCGCAAGGAGATCGGCGCGATCGCCAAGCCACGCCAGATCATGATCGTCCCGGAGCTCCCGAAGACCCGCTCCGGCAAGATCATGCGCCGCCTGCTCCGCGACGTGGCCGAGCACCGTGAGGTCGGCGACGTCACCACCCTCGCCGACTCCACGGTCATGGACCTGATCAAGGACAAGGAGTCGGCCGGCGGCTCCGACGAGTAGCCGACCCGGCACTGGTTGTCAGCCGACCCGGCGCTGGTTCTCACTCCTGAGGTGAAACCAGCGCCGGGTCGGCGTTCGCTAGGGTGGGTCCAGGTGCGCCGGGAAGTCTGGTCGGCAGTCGTGCCGTCGACCCTCCAGGGAGCACCGTGAGCCAGCCCAGCCAGCGTCGTCCGGGGCCGCCGCTCTTCTCCCGCGGCAGCTGGCTGGAGAGCTCGCGCACGGCGGGGATCCTGCGGGCCGAGACGACCGGCGGCCTGCTGCTGATCGCCGCCGCGGCCGTCGCCCTCATCTGGGCCAACACCCGGTGGTCGGACGCGTACTTCGACCTGCGCGACCACGTCGTCGGACCCGAGGCCCTGCACCTCGACCTGACGCTCGGCACCTGGGCCGCCGACGGTCTCCTGGCGATCTTCTTCTTCGTGGCCGGCCTCGAGCTCAAGCGCGAGTTCGTCGCCGGCGACCTCCGCGACCCGCGACGTGCGGCCCTGCCGGTCGTCGCCGCGGTCGGAGGCATGGCCACGCCCGCCATCGTCTACGTGCTGTGGAACCTCGGCCCGAACGGCGACCTCAGCGGGTGGGCGATCCCCACCGCCACCGACATCGCGTTCGCCGTCGCGATCCTCGCCGTGATCAGCACGCACCTGCCCACCGGTCTGCGGACGTTCCTGCTGACGCTCGCCGTCGTCGACGACCTGCTGGCGATCACGATCATCGCGCTCTTCTACACCGACCACCTCGCGCTGGGCTGGCTGCTCCTCGCCGTCATCCCGATCGCCGCCTTCGGGCTGCTGGTGCAACGCCGGATCTGGTCGTGGTGGCTGCTCATCCCCCTGGCCCTCCTCGCCTGGGGCTGCGTGCACGCGTCCGGCGTGCACGCGACCGTCGCGGGCGTCTCGCTCGCGTTCACGGTGCCGGTGCTCCGACGTGACGGCCAGGACGGCCGCGGGCTGGCCGAGTACCTCGAGACCCTGGTGCGCCCGATCTCCGCGGGAGTGGCAGTCCCGGTCTTCGCGTTCTTCGCTGCGGGGGTCGCCGTCGGCGGGGTCGAGGGGCTCCGGAGCGCACTGTCCGACCCCGTCGCGCTCGGGATCGTGTGCGGCCTGGTCGTCGGCAAGACCGTCGGCATCGCCGGCTCGACCTGGCTGCTGTCGACCTTCACCCGGGCCGACCTCGACGACGAGCTCGCCTGGATCGACGTCATCGGCATGGCGATGCTGGCTGGCGTCGGGTTCACCGTGTCGCTGCTCATCGGAGAGCTGGCCTTCGGGAGTGACAGCGCGGAGAACGACCACGTGAAGGTCGCCGTCCTCGTCGGGTCGCTGGTCGCGGTCGTGCTCGCGACGATCGTGCTGCGCACCCGCAACCGGGTCTACCGGCGGGTGTGCGAGGCCGAGGAGCTCGACAGCGACCTCGACGGCGTCCCCGACGTCTACCAACGGGGCGACGAGAACCGCTGAGCGTTCTGTAGGGTTGCGCGCATGGCGACCAACCAGGCCCCGGCACCTTCGACGCCTGAGGACGAACCCACCATCGGCAGGCTGGTCCACGACGCCACCCGGGACATCTCCACGCTGGTCCAGAAGGAGATCCAGCTCGCGAAGTCCGAGCTGAAGGTGAGCGTCAGGGCCGGCGGCGTCGGTATCGGGATGTTCGCGGCCGCGGTCTTCCTGCTGGTGCTCGCGGTGATCATGCTGTCCGTCGCGATCGCGTACTTCATCAACTGGAACGGCGACGGCCTCGCCCTGCACTGGGCGTTCCTGATCGTGTTCGGCTTCTACGCACTGCTCGCGGCGCTCCTGGTCTTCCTCGGCATCCGCAGCGTCAAGAAGGTGCGCGCGCCCGAGCGCGCGATCGAGCAGGGCCGCGAGATCCCGAAGGCGCTCAAGGGTCAGACGAGCTGACGCGGGGCTGAGGCTGCTTCTCGGCTCACCGGATCTCGACCCGCCCGTAGCGGCTTCGTTCCTCAGCCGCGGGGCTTGCTCGATCCTCCTGCGCCGCGGGTGCCAGCGCTCCGCGCTGTCACCCTGCGCAGTCGCCCGTACTGACCTGGTCGGAGCGGCTCAGGCCCTCGGCCGCGGCCTGGGAGACCTGGTCGGCGGTCAGCGCGTAGCCGGTGTCGTGGTCGTTGACCGACGCCGCGAAGACGACCCCGACGACCTCGCCCTTCGAGGAGACGATCGGGCCACCGGAGTTGCCCGGCCGGATCAGGCCGCGGAGCGAGTAGACGTCGCGGATGACCGAGCCGTTGCCGTAGATGTCCGGGGACCGCAGCCGCTGCTGGGCGCGGATCCGACCGGGCTGCACGTCGTACGGGCCGTCCTCGGGGTAGCCGAGGATCGCGACCCCCGTGCCGGCGCCGCCGCTGCGGTTGAACGGGAGGGTGGCGGTGTCGCCGCTGTCGAAGGCGAGGACGGCGACGTCGACGTCGGGGTTGTAGTAGACGACGTCGGCGTCCAGGGTGGTGTCGCCGATGACGACCTCAGGGTCCTTGACCCCGGCCACCACGTGGGCGTTGGTCATCAGGCGGTTCTGGGCGTAGATGAAGCCGGAGCCCTCGACCCCGCGGCCGCAGGAGTTGTCGCCGTGGATCTTGACGACGCTGGCGGCGGCGCGCTCGACGTCGGGGTCGTGCAGCAGCCGCTTGGGGCCGGGGCCGACCTCGACGATCCGCTCCGGCGCGAACGGCTCGAGGTAGCGCGGGAAGAAGCTGGTGCCGACGACGTTGTTGAACGCCTGGAGCGCGCCGTCGGCGGTGTCGGGCAGCGCCTCGTCGACGTGGGCCAGGACCGCCGACTCGCGGACGAGCGGGGTGATGCCGCCGATCCGCGATCCGGAGATCGCGACGCCCAGGGCCCAGGCGACGATCAGCACCGCGACCGCGCTGAGGAGCGCCCCGCCGACCGCGTCCAGCGCGCGGGCCGGCTGCCAGGTGATCTTGTCGCGGATCCGGGAGCCGACGAACTGGAAGAGCGCCTGACCGAGCGAGGCGGACAGGATCACGATGAAGAGCGCACCCAGGGAGACCCACATCGACGGGTCCGCGTCACCGAGGGCGGTCGGCGCGAGCCACACGCCGAACAGGCCGCCGAGCAGCAGTCCGGTCGTGGCGAACGCACCGGTGATGAAGCCCTGCCAGTAGCCCGAGAGCGCGTAGGCGAGGACGAGCACGACCAGCAGCCAGTCGAGCAGGTTCATCGTCCACCCCCGCGGCGCTGTTCGTCGTCGATGTCGAGCAGGTCAGCGGAGCGGCGTTCCTGTCCGGTGAACATATAAGCGGGTAGATCGCGGATGCGCGACTCGTTCCAGGGGACGGACCAGCCCAGGAAGTCCAGGAGCCGGGCGATGATGCCGCCGGTGAAGCCCCACAGGATGACGTCGTGGTCGGCGCCGATGAGGAATCCGGGGCTGCGGTAGTCGCCCACAGGCATCCGCACGGTGATCCGGTGCTCGGGGTCGATCAGCTCGGCGAGCGGCACGTGGTGGATCGCGTGCACCTCCGCGCGACTCACCACGGAGACCTCCGCCGGCTCGCTCCACCAGCCGAGGATCGGAGTCACGGCGAAGTTGCTCGGCGGCAGCCACAGCTCGGGCAGCCGCCCGAAGACCGTGACGGAGCTCGGCTCGACACCGACCTCCTCCTCCGCCTCACGCAGCGCGGCCTCGACGACGTTCTCCCCCGGGTCCAGCGACCCACCCGGGAAGGACACCTGCCCGGGGTGCGAGCGCATGTCGTGGGCCCGCTCGGTGAGGAGCAGCTCGCCGCCCTGCGGGCCGTCGCCGAAGAGCATGAGCACGGCGCCGCGCCGGGCGTCAATGCCCGGCGGCGGGACGAACCGGGTCAGGTCGGACGCCTCGATCTCGCGGGCCGCGCGCTCGACCGGGCGCAGCCAGTCGGGGAGCTCGGGCGCGTCTGGCCCGCTCACAGCGCGACACCCAGGTGGTCGTCGACCAGGTCGACCAGGTCGTCGACCGAGTCGACCCCGCCGGGGACGACCTCGACGTCACCGTCGGCGCTGACGAACAGGAAGATCGGGATGCCCAGGAAGTGCGGGACCGGGTCGCTGCCGTTGATGTCACCGCCGGGGTCGGCGACCAGCGGGTAGGTCACCCCCGACTTCTTCGCGAGCGCGAGCGCGGCGGCGGGCTGCTGGTCCTGGTAGTCGATCCCCAGCACCGGGACCTGCTCGCCGTACTTCTCGTAGAAGGCCTGGACCGCGGGCATCTCCTTGCGGCACGGTCCGCACCACGACGCCCACAGGTTGACGATCATCGGGCCCTGGAGGGTCGTGAGGTCGACGTCGGGCCCGCCACCCAGGCAGGGCAGCGTGAGGTCGGGCAGGCCGCCGTCGGTGGCCGTCCCCGGGGCGCAGTCCTCGATGTCCGTCGCGCCCTTGAGCTTCTGCAGCTGCGGGGTGTCGACGTCGACCTTCGACTGGCCCGGCGGCTTCACGTCGTCCGCGTTGCAGCCGGACAGCAGGAGCGCGACCGCCGCCGTGGCGGCCAGCAGCGCACGCCTCATGCGCGGCCTTCGGTCTTGACGAGCTTGGCCGCAGCCTCGGGGTCGGTCGGGCCCTCGCCGTACGACGGGCACCACTGCGCGACGGTGCACGCGCCGCACGCGGGCTTCTGCTTGTGGCAGACCCGGCGGCCGTGCCAGATCAGGTGGTGGCTGAGCATCGTCCAGTCGCGCTTCTCGAAGAGGGCACCGACGGCGTGCTCGGCCTTGACCGGGTCGGTCTCCTCGGTCCAGCCGAAGCGGCGGGCGAGCCGGCCGAAGTGGGTGTCGACCGTGATGCCCGGGATGCCGAACGCGTTGCCGAGCACGACGTTGGCGGTCTTGCGACCGACGCCGGGCAGCTTGACCAGGTCGTCGAGCCGGGGCGGCACCTGCCCGCCGTGGTCCTCGACCAGCGCGGCGCTCAGCTTGAGCAGGGACTCCGTCTTGGCCCGGAAGAACCCGAGCGGGCCGACGATCCCCTCCAGCGTCTCGCGGTCGGCCGCCGCCATCGCGCGGGCGTCCGGGTAGGCCGCGAAGAGCGTCGGGCGGACGGCGTTGACCCGCTTGTCGGTCGTCTGCGCGGAGAGCACGGTGACGACCAGCAGCTGGAACGGATCGTCGAAGTCGAGCTCGCACTTCGCGTCCGGGTAGGTCTCGCCCAGGACGCGGTCGATCTTGCGCGCACGGCGCACGAGACCGGTGCGCGTCTCGGCGGAGGTGGCAGGCACGGCGCAAGCGTACGGCGACCCGGGGACACTCCCCGATTCGCCCTTGCGGGCGACTTGCGGACGCCGGTGCAGCCTGTGAGGTTTCCCACTGGCTAGGATCTACGCGGAACCCGTGTGCTTACGGGTCCATCTTCACGAGGAGGATCCGTGGACAACGACGTACTCCGTCAGGCACCGCTGTTCAGCGCGCTCGACGACGAGGCCGCCACCGCCCTGCGCGGCTCGATGGCCGAGAGCCGCCTGCGGCGCGGCGATGTGCTGTTCCACGAGGGGGACTCCGGCGACAAGCTGTACGTCGTGCTCGACGGCAAGGTGAAGCTCGGCCGCACCTCGTCCGACGGCCGCGAGAACCTGCTGGCCATCCTCGGCCCGGGCCAGATGTTCGGCGAGCTGTCGCTCTTCGACCCGGGCCCGCGCTCGGCGACGGTGACCGCGGTGACCGACGCGACCTTCGCCTCGCTCTCGCACGAGGACCTGCTGCGCTGGCTCGAGGGCCGCCCGGTCGTCGCCCGCGGCCTGCTCGCCCAGCTCGCCGGCCGCCTGCGCAAGGCCAACGACGTCGTCGCCGACCTGGTCTTCTCCGACGTGCCCGGTCGTGTCGCCAAGGCCCTGCTCGACCTCGCCGACCGCTTCGGGCGCACCGCCGACGACGGCGTGCACGTCCACCACGACCTCACGCAGGAGGAGCTGGCCCAGCTGGTCGGCGCCTCCCGCGAGACCGTCAACAAGGCGCTCGCCGACTTCGCCTCGCGCGGCTGGCTGCGTCTCGAGCCCCGCTCGGTCGTGATCATGGACGTCGAGCGCCTGGGCCGCCGCGCCCGCTGAGCGCGTTCAGGGATACCCGGTTCACCGGGTGTCCCTGGACTTCGAGGGCTTTGCAAAGGCCGAGAAGTTCATGAAGTGCCCAACAAGTTCGCGCACAGTGACCCCCGCACCACCCCGCCGCAGCGTCTGAGGGGGTGAGAGGGGGCCAGGTGCCGCAGCCGTACGACGAGGACGCGTTCCGCGCGTTCGTGGTGGCGCGCACGGCCGCGCTCTCGCGCACGGCGTACCTGCTCACCGGCGACGCCCACCTCGCCGAGGACCTCGTCCAGACCGCCCTGTTCAAGGCGGCGAAGGGCTGGCACCGGATCGAGGGCGACCCGGAGCCGTACGTCCGACGCATCCTCTACACCCAGAACGTGTCCTGGTGGCGCCAGCGTCGACACGTGCGCGAGCAGCGCCTCGGCGGGTACGACGCCGCGGCCGTCACCACCGACACCGACCTGCGCCTCAGCCTGGAGGACGCGCTCGCCCGGCTGACCACCAAGCAGCGGACCGTGCTCGTGCTCCGCTACTTCGAGGACCTGACCGAGGTGCAGACCGCCGGCATCCTCGGGATCGGCGCCGGCACCGTGAAGTCGACGACGCGCCAGGCCCTGGCCCGGCTTCGCGCCCTCGCCCCCGACCTCGCCGAGCACGTGGGAGACCCCCGATGACCCTCCATGACGAGCTCGAGCGCATCGCAGCGCACGCACCGGCCGTCGACGTGCCCGACGACACCTGGGCGCGCGCCCGCGGCGCCCGACGTCGCGACCTCGGCCTCGTGGTCGCCGGCATCGCCGCTGCGCTCGCCCTCCTCGCCGGAGCCGTGTCCTGGCTGCCGGACCGGCTCGATCCGCCCGTCGCCAGCACCGACGGTCTCGGCGTGCCCGACCGCCTGTACGCCGTACCCGAGCGGATGTCGGATCGCGAGAACGACGGCTCCTGGATGCGCGACGAGGTGACCGACGACCCGACCGTGGTCGGCGTCGGCGCCGCCGCCTGGGTCACCGACCAGGGACTGCCCGTCGTGGTCGGCGCCTCGGACGGCGCCTACCACCTGCTCGACCTGCCCGACTTCGCCGGCAACAACGAGACCTTCGCCCGCGGTCTCGGCATCCCCGTGGTCGCGCTGTCGCCCGACGGACGCCGGCTGGCCTACGGGTACGCCGCCTTCGGTCCCGACGCGGCGACCGCACCGATCCCGAGCGGCATCCGCGTCGTGGACCTGACGACCGGCGAGGTCCGGGAGATCCCCGTGCCGGGCAAGGAAGGCACGGCGATCGACCGGATCGAGTGGTCGGAGGACGGGCGCTGGCTGGCGTTCACCGGCCGACCGCAGGACACCTGGACCGCCGGTTCCATGGGCAGCCGCGGCCCGGGTGTCATCGGCCGGGTGCCTCCGGGCTCCGACCAGGCCGTCGTCCGCGCGATCGCCGCCGCCGATCCCGGCATCTCGGTCAACGACCGAGGCATCGTCGGACTGGACGTCGGCACCTTCAAGACCTGGGTCGGCGACACCATCGTCGAGCCCGACGCGATCCTCGACGTGCCTCTGGACCGTCGGCTGGGCACCACCGCGGACGGCGCCACGGTGCGCTTCCTCGACGCCCGGCCGCAGGGCGCGGAGTCGGTGGTGCTCGACCAGTCGGGATACACCGGCACCCCGGTCGTCGACGTGCCCGGCGGGATCGGCCCCTCGCTCTCGCTCGCGACCGGCCTGATGTCGTCCGACGACCCCACCGTGAGCCGCCCCGAGCCGAGCTGGCCCTGGACCGACGAGAGGATCGCGATCTCGATCGGCCTCGGCGTGGCCGCGGCGACCGTCGTGCTCCTCGCGCTGCTGGGGGGCGTGCGTCGCTACCGCGCCGCCAGGTAGGCGAGCTGTGCGCGGACCGACCACTCGGCAGCGCCCCAGAGGGACTCGTCGACGTCGGCGTACACGACCTCGACGACCTGGCGCGGCAGGGACTCGTCCTCGGCCAGCTCCGCTGTCAGGGGTACGCCGAGCTCGCGCAACGCCGACTCGACCTGGGCCAGCCGCTCGCGGCGGTGCGCGAGGTAGAAGTCGAGCACCCCGAGCGCGTCGTCGAGCACCGGTCCGTGGGCCGGCCACAGCGTCCGCACCTCGCCGGAGAGCGCCAGCTCCCGCATCCGTGAGATCGAGTCGAAGTAGGGGCCGAGCTGGCCGTCGGGGTGCGCCACCACCGTGGTCCCGCGGCCGAGCACCATGTCGCCCGTCAGCAGCGCCCCGTCGCCGGGCAGCACCAGCGAGATCGAGTCGGCGGTGTGGCCGGGGGTGGTCAGGATCCGGAGCGAGAGCCCGTCGACGTCGATGTCCTCGCCGTCGACCAACGGGTCAGCGCCCACGCAGAGCGCGGGGTCGAGCGCGCGCACGGCGCACCCCTTGCGGGCCGCGAACTCGGCGGCGACCTCGGCGTGGTCGAAGTGGTGGTGGGTGAGCAGCACCAGGCCGACGTCGCCGAGCTCGGCGGTGAGCCGGTCCAGGTGGCCGTCCTCGATCGGACCCGGGTCGACGACGACCGACGCGGACGCCCCGGGCTCCTGGAGCACCCAGGTGTTGGTGCCGTCGAGCGTCATCATCCCGGGGTTCGGTGCCAGGAAGCACCGGCCGCGCGACCCGAAGGCACCGCCCGACCAGTCGCTCCGGGGGGCCGTCATGGCCGCCGGCGCGCCGCGACCAGGGGCCGCAGCCGGTCCGGCATCGAGAGCGTCCAGCCCTCGCCCAGCGGCTCGACCGACGGCGTGAACATCTCCACCGACCGCGACGCCGCCACCACCAGCACCTCCTCGGGCGAGTCGTGCTCGCCGACCTCCATCGAGGTGAGGTACGTCGGCGGCATCAGCGCGAGCTCGCCCGCGTCCGCCTGCTCGGCGGCGACGCGGGCCGGGATCCAGTCCACGGACGACGACTCGGTCGAGACGTCGCGGGTCACCTGCCCCGACGGCAGCGAGGCGACGAAGAACCAGGTGCGGTAGCGCTTCGGCTCGAAGATCGGCGTCAGCCACGCGTCCCAGACACCGAGCAGGTCGGTGCGCAGCACCAGCCCGCGACGGTTGAGGAAGTCGGTCATCGACAGCTCGCGCGACTCCAGCGCGACCCGGTCGGCCTCCCAGTCGTCGGCGGTCGTGTCGGCGACGACGTTCGAGTCCGACGTACCGGCCAGCAGGACGCCCGACTCCTCGAACGTCTCGCGTACGGCGGCGCACACCAGCGCCCGTGCGGTCTCCTCGTCACAGCCGAGCCGCGCGGCCCAGTCGGACGGCGAGGGCCCGGCCCAGGCCACGGTCGCGTCGAAGTCCCGCTTGTCGACGCCACCGCCCGGGTAGACGCACATGCCACCGGCGAAGTCCATGGAGACCTGGCGGCGTAGGAAGTAGAGCTCCGGCCCCTGCTCCGAGGGACGCATCAGGATCACGGTCGCCGCGTTGCGCGGCTCGGCCGGCTCCTGCCGGCCGTCCTCGAACTCGCGCGCGACGTCGACCAGCCGGTCCGGGAGCGGGACCGGCGGGAGCGGGATCCTCATGAGGCGACGCGGACGATCAGCTCGACCTCGACCGGCGCGTCCAGCGGCAGCACCGGTACGCCGACGGCCGAGCGCGCGTGGATGCCCGCGTCACCGAAGACCTGGCCGAGCAGCTCCGAGGCGCCGTTGGCGACCTGCGGCTGGCCCGTGAAGTCGGGCGTCGACGCGATGAACGCGACGACCTTCACGACCTGCGCGACGCGGTCCAGGTCACCGATGACGGACTTCACCGCCGCGATGGCGTTGAGCACGCACTGCTGTGCGCACTCCTTCGCCTCCTCGGGACCGATCTCGCCGCCGACCTTGCCGGTGTACATCAGCTCGCCGCTGCGCATCGGCAGCTGGCCCGACGTGAACACCAGGTCGCCCGACACCACGGCGGGCACGTACGCCGCGACCGGCTTGGCCACCTCAGGCACCGAGAGCCCGAGCTCGGCGAGGCGGTCCTCGGGGGCGCTCACTGGAGCGGCCGCTTGAAGTAGCCGACCAGGTTCTCCGGGTTCATGCCGGGCGCGATCTGCACCAGCTCCCACCCGTCGGCCCCGAAGTTGTCCAAGATCTGCTTGGCCGCGTGCGTGAGGATCGGCGCGGTCAGGTACTCCCACTTCGTCATGCTCGGCACCCTACTCGGGGCGGACGCCGGGTCCACCCGTGGTCGGACGCGGAGCCCGCCGCCGCCAACTAGGGTCGCCAGGTGACCACCGCGCTCGCGCACCACCAGCCCTGGCGGCTCAGCCCGCGGGGCCAGGTGTGGTTCGACGTCGCGCTCGCGACAGCGCTCCTGGTGCCGGCCCTCGCGATGCCGTTCACGGACGCCGGGTGGACCGGCCTCGTGGTGGCGGTCGGGCAGCTGGCGCCCCTCTACTGGCGGCGGCACCACCCGGTCGCGGTGTTCGCACTGGTCGCCGGCTTCAGCGCCGCCCAGGCGGTGCTGATCGACACGCCGCTGTGGAGCCAGGTCGCGTTCCCGGTCGCCGTCTACTCGGTCGGCCGCTACGCCTCCACCCGGGCCGGCCTGGCGGCGCTCGCGACCGGGATCGCGGGCGCGTTCGTGGCGTCGTACGTCTGGCTGCGCGGGTTCGACCAGCTGATCCCGTCCGCGTTCACGTCGTACGTCCTCTTCATCACCGCCGTCGTCGTCACCGCCTGGGCGCTCGGCACGCTCGGCCGCGTGCGGCGGGCGTACGTCGACGCGCTCGTCGAGCGGGGCGACCAGATCGAG
Organism: Nocardioides sp. Root1257; assembly: GCF_001425175.1. Lineage (GTDB taxonomy): Bacteria > Actinomycetota > Actinomycetes > Propionibacteriales > Nocardioidaceae > Nocardioides. Next base: position 315,710 of record NZ_LMDV01000010.1, read on the forward strand.
CGCGAGGCGGCCCAGCAGGTCGCGCTCGCCGCCTCCGCCGAGCGCACCCGGATCGCCCGCGAGATGCACGACGTGGTGGCGCACGGGCTGTCGATGATCGTGGTGCAGGCCGACGGTGCCCGCTACGCCGCGGCGCAGGATCCCGCGCTCGCCGCGACGACGCTCGAGACGATCGCCGCGACCGGTCGCGCGTCCCTCACGGACATGCGCCACACCCTCGGCCTGCTCCGTGCCGACGACGGTGTGGAGCTCGGGCCGCAGCCCGGTCTCGCGGACCTCGCCGGCCTGGTGACCGCCGACGATGTCGACGCGACGCTCCCGGACCCGGCGACGCCGGTGCCGGACGGCGTCGCGCTGACGGCGTACCGCGTCGTGCAGGAGGCGCTCACCAACGTCCGCAAGCACGCCGGTCCCGGCGTCCGGGTGCGCGTGGTGGTCGCGGTCGACGACGCGGTCACCGTGCTGGTCGAGGACGACGGACGCGGGGCGGCCGTCGCGACGGGAGAGCACGGGCTCGGCCTGATCGGGATGCGGGAGCGGGCGACCGCCCACGACGGCACGCTCGAGGCCGGACCCCGGCCGGGCGGCGGCTGGCGCGTGGCTGCGAGGCTGCCCCTGTGAGGAAGGCGTTGTGAGCACGGAGCCGATCAGGGTCTTCCTGGTCGACGACCAGCAGCTGGTGCGCAGCGGCTTCCGGATGCTCGTCGACAGCCAGGCCGACATGAGCGTCGTCGGCGAGGCGGGCGACGGCGCGGACGCCGTCCAGCAGCTGGCCGTCACGGCCGCGGACGTCGTGCTCATGGACGTGCGGATGCCCCGGGCCGACGGCGTCGAGGCGACCCGGTCGCTCACCGCACGCGGCGAGCTGCCGCGCGTGGTCGTGCTGACGACCTTCGACCTGGACGAGTACGTCTTCGCCGCGATCAAGGCCGGCGCCGCCGCCTTCCTGCTCAAGGACGCGCTGCCCGAGGACCTGCTCGCCGCCATCCGCACCGTGCACGCGGGCGACTCCGTCGTCGCGCCCAGCACGACCCGGCGCCTGCTCGACCGCTTCGCCGCTGCGCTGCCCGACGCCGGCGCGGCCCCGCTCGACGACCGGCTCGACGGGCTCACCGACCGCGAGCGCGAGGTGCTCGTGCACGTCGGCCGCGGCCGGTCCAACCTGGAGATCGCCCAGGACCTGGTCGTCGCGGAGGCCACCGTGAAGACCCACATCGGTCGCCTCCTCGCGAAGACCGGCTCCCGCGACCGGGTCCAGCTCGTCGTGCTGGCGTACGAGACGGGGCTGGTGCGTACGACCTGAGTCGTACGCCGGGTCCGGCCTGCGGGCTGACGATCCGAGCCCGCGCGATCGCGAGAGTCGTCGCATGACCACTCTCGCTGCCAGCACCCGCGGCCTCACCCGTGTCTACGGGCACGGCGACACCGCCGTCCACGCCCTGCGCGGCGTCGACCTCGACCTCCCCGTCGGCCGCTTCACCGCGATCATGGGACCGTCCGGCTCCGGCAAGTCGACGCTGATGCACTGCCTGGCCGGCCTCGACACCCCCACCTCCGGGACCGTCACCGTGGCCGGTCGGGACCTGCACGACATGGACGACACGACCCTCACGGTCTTCCGGCGCGAGCACGTCGGCTTCGTCTTCCAGTCCTTCAACCTGCTGCCGATGCTCACGGCCGGGCAGAACGTGCTGCTCCCGCTCGAGCTCGCCAACCGCCGCGTCGACGCCGAGGTGCGCGAGCGCTACGACCTGGTCGTCGACGTGCTCGGCATCCGCGACCGGCTCGGCCACCGCCCCTCGGAGCTCTCCGGCGGCCAGCAGCAGCGGGTGGCGATCGCCCGCGCACTCGTCAGCCAGCCCGACATCGTCTTCGCCGACGAGCCGACCGGCAACCTCGACAGCGAGACCTCCGCCGAGGTGCTGGGCTTCCTGCGCCGCTCCGTGCGCGAGCTCGGCCAGACCGTCGTGATGGTGACCCACGAGACGGACGCGGCGGCGTACGCCGACGACGTCGTCGTGATCACCGACGGCCTCGCCGCCGACGTACGCCCCGTCGCGGCGGAGCCGGCCCGATGAGGACCGTGCTGCGCGCGTCGCTGCGCACCCACACCCGGCGCTACGTCTCGGCCGCCGTCGCCGTCGTCATCGGCGTCTCCTTCATCGTCGTCACGAGCCTGCTCTCCGACGCGACCCGCGCCGGCCTCGTCGCCGGGGTCGAGGTGCCCTACCGCGGCGCCGACGTGGTCGTCACCGACGTCGACGCCGACGAGGCGGGCCGCATCGTCGACCGGGCCGAGAGCAGCGGAGACTCCGCCGCCGTGCTCGGCTGGACGCCCCAGCGGGTCCGGATCGGCGGCCGGCTCTTCGAGGAGCGCGCCGACGTCGGCGGGGTCGCCGACGACCCCGGCCTGCGCTGGCAGGTGCTCCGGTCGGGCCGCTTCCCCGCACGCCCGGGTGAGGTCGTGGCCGACGTCAACGCGGTCAAGGGCCACGACGTCGCCGTCGGCGACCCGGTGGAGATCGGGAGCGGTCGCGGCGCTGTCGAGGGGACCCTGGTCGGCCTGGTCGACACCCCGTCGGCGAGCGCCGGCGCGCAGCTCTACCTGACCTGGGCCGACCTGCGCGGCCTCGACTCCGACCTGTGGATCGACTCGGTGGCGTACGCCGGGTCCGGCTCGTCGTCGCTCGCCGGCACGCTGCCCGCCGGCGCCACCGTCCAGGACCGCGACGCGTTCGTCGAGGACCGCCAGGCCGATCTGACCAACGAGGTCAACGTGCTGGCGATCCTGCTGCTGGTCTTCGCGGCGATCGCGCTGTTCGTGTCCGTGCTGGTCATCGCCAACACCTTCTCCATCCTCTTCGCGCAGCGCGCCCGCGACTTCGCGCTGCTCCGCTGCGTCGGCGCGACCCGCCGCCAGGTGCTGCGCTCGGTGCGGGTCGAGGCCCTCGCCCTCGGCGTCGCCTCCGCGGTCCTCGGCCTCGTCGTGGGCACCGGCCTCGGCTACGCCCTGGTGGCACTGGCGAAGTCCGCCCTGCCCAGCGGCAGCATGGCCCTGCCCACGCCGTCGCTGCGCTGGTACGCCGGCGCGCTGGTCACCGGCGTACTCGTCACCGTGGTCGCCGCCTGGCTGCCCACCCGGCGCGTGGTCCGGGTCAGCCCGCTCACGGCGCTGCGCCCCGACGACGCGACCAGCGTCCGCACCGGAGCGGGCCGGCTGCGGGTGCTGCTCGGCCTGGTGGTGGTCGCGCTCGGCGCCGGTCTCCTCGCCCTGTCGATCAGCGCGAGCAACGCCGTCGCCATGATCCTCGGCGGCGTCGCGTCCTTCAGCGGCGTGCTGCTGCTCGGGCCGGTGATCGTGCCAGCCCTGATCCGCGCGACCGGCGGACTGGTCGGCCGGGTCGCCGGCGCGCCGGTCCGGCTCGCCACCGAGAACGCCGTACGCAACCCGCGGCGCACCGCCGCCACGACCGCCTCGCTCCTGGTGGGGGTCACGCTGACCACCGCCGTCCTGGTGGGCCTCGCCAGCTCCCGCAGCGCCGTCGACGAGGACCTCGACCACGACTACCCGGTCGACGTCACGCTCACGGCGAGCCGAGCCCCGCTGGCCGCGGACCTGCTCGACCGGGTGCGGGCGGTGCCCGGCGTCTCGTCGGCCACCGAGCTCGACGGCGCCGAGGGGTCCGTGAGCGGCGCCGGGCGCCTGCCGGTGGTCGCGCCGACCGACGCCGAGCGGATCGTGCGCGGCGCGCCCCCGATGGTCACGCCGCAGGCCGGCGAGGTCTGGCTGCCGTGGGAGCTGATGGACGACCTCGCGGACGGCGACCTGGTCTCGGTACGTGCGGGCGGCCACACCGAGCAGCTGCGGGTGCGCGGCGGGGCGGGATGGGGCGAGGCGGCGCTGGTGGCCCCTTCCACCCTGGCGAGCCTGACCAGTGCGCCCCAGCCGTGGGCCGTCTGGGTCCGCGCGGCGGACGGCACCGACGCGGACGACCTCGGGGGCGACCTCGACGCGATCGCGCAGTCGGCCGACGCCGACGTGGTCAACAGCCTGCGCGAGCGCTCGTGGGTGACCCTCCAGCTGGACATCCTCACCGGCACGGTGGTCGCGCTGCTGGGCATCGCCGTCGTGATCGCGCTGGTCGGGATCGGGAACACCCTCGGCCTGTCGGTGCTCGAGCGGGGCCGGGAGAACGCGCTGCTGCGGGCTCTCGGGCTGACCCGCCGTCAGCTGCGGGCGACGCTCGCGGCCGAGGCGCTGCTGCTGTCGGTGGTGGCGACGGTGCTCGGCACCGCGATCGGGGTGACGTTCGCGTGGGTCGCGGTCCAGGCACTGGTGCAGCGGGCGGTCGACGCCGCGCCGATGGTGCTGCCCTGGGGCCAGCTGAGCGTGGTCGTCCTCGTCGCCGGAGTCGCGGGGCTGCTCTCCGCGCTGCTGCCAGCACGTCGCGCCGCCCGGACCGCTCCGGCGGCCGGCCTCAGTCTCGACTGATCAGGTGGCGGTCAGGCGGAGCGCTCCGCGGACGCGGGGACGCCGCGGCGGGAGGCGTGCCGCGCGGCGACCGAGGCGGCGTACGCCGCGCGCCGGCGGGCGACGATGCCGCTCGGGTCGGCCGGGCGCTCGGCCAGGTGCGGCTCGAGGGCCGCGGCCAGGGCGCTGCGGAGCAGGACCAGCGCCTCGGCGCGCAGCTGCGAGATGCGGGACTCGGTCACGCCGAGCTCGGCGGCGATCTCGGCCATCGGGCGCTCCTCGAGGAAGTAGCCACGGACGACGGCCTGCAGCCGCTCCGGGAGCTCCTCGATCGCGTCGACCAGGTAGGCCATCTGCTCGGCCTTCTCGACCACGTCGGCCGGTCCGGGGGTCGCGGCGGGCAGCACGTCGGCGATGGAGTGGTCGGCGCCGTGCAGCGGCAGCACGGCCGCCCGCGACACGTCGGCGTCGGTGCGGGCCACCTCGGCCGGCGTCAGGCCGAGCGAGTGCGCGACGGCGGCGTCGTCGGGGAAGGCCCCCATCGCCGTCGCCAGGCGCTGGCGGGTCGCCTCGATGTCGCGGCTGCGTCGGCGCACCGCCCGGGACGCCCAGTCGATGGAGCGCAGCTCGTCGAGCAGCGCGCCCCGCACCCGGGTGGTCGCGTAGGCCGAGAACGGCACGCCGAGCGAGCTGTCGAAGGCTCGGGCGGCGGTGACCAGGGCGACCAGGCCGGCGGAGCGGAGGTCGTCGCGGTCCACGGAGGCCGGGATCCGGGCGGACAGCTCACGCACGAGGTGCGCCACCAGGGGCACGTACTCCTCGGCGAGCAGGCTGGGGTCGGTGGAGTCGGGCTCGGTCCGTTGGCTCGTCACACCGTCAAAACGCTTCACGAGCAGAATCCTGACGTGATCCTGAGAGTTTTGTGAACCGGAGTGTCCGAAATGAGTCAAACGGACTATGCCAATTACTCGGGTACTAGGGTCGGCCGCGACACGCCCGACTTGAGGGAAACTTGCGAAAGCCGCAGGTCAGGCAACGAAATCGGACGGATTCGGTCCATGAACCCGCCGAAGTCGTCGTCGAGGGTCCTCGCAGCTCGGTCCAGACCACTAGTCCTGCCCTCGTGGAAAACGTTTGCGAACTCGGTTGACCTCAACCCGTGTTGAAGTCCTAGGTTCGGCGGGTGACCACGACCGCTCCGAGCTCCCCCGCCGGCCGGGCGCCGCGCGAGCGGCTGCTCTCCCCGGCGTACGCCGCGACCACGGTCGGGATGTTCGCGCTGGTCGCGTTCGCGGCGTTCGAGGCGACCGCGGTCACGACGGTGATGCCGACGGTCGCCCGCGACCTCGATGGCATCGGTCTCTACGCGCTCTCCTTCGCGGCGCCCCTCGCGAGCGGCGTGGTCGGCATGGTGGCCGCGGGTGCCCGCAGCGACCGGCACGGCCCGGTGGCGCCGCTCGCGGTCGCGCTCGTGCTCTTCGCCGCCGGTCTCGTGGTGTGCGGCACGGCCCCGTCGATGGAGGTCCTGGTCGCGGGACGCGTGGTGCAGGGGCTCGGCGCCGGCGCGATGACCGTCTGCCTGTACGTCGTGGTCGGGCTGGTCTTCCCCGCGACCCTCCAGCCGGCGGTGTTCGCGAGCTTCGCGGCCGCCTGGGTGCTCCCGTCGCTCTTCGGGCCCGCGATCGCGGCGTTCGTGGCACACGCGATCGGGTGGCGCTGGGTCTTCCTCGGTGTGGTCGTGCTGGTCGCGGCGTCGACGCTGCTGGTGCTGCCCGCCCTGCGCGGGCTCGAGCCGCGCGCCGGGAGCGCGGAGACGCCCCGCTCGCGGCTGGCGTGGGCCGTGGTCGGTGCGACCGCCGTCCTCGCCCTCGAGCTGCTCGGGTCGCGCAGCGGGGCCGCCGGGTTGCTCGGGCTGCTCGCCCTCGGGGTGGTCGTGGTCGCGCTGCGTCGACTGCTCCCCGCGGGTGCCCTGCTGGCGCGGCGCGGGCTGCCCGCCGTGATCGGGACCCGCGGGCTGCTCAGCGCGTCCTTCTTCTGCGCGGAGGCCTACATCGTCTTCGTGCTCCAGGACCGCTGGGGACTCACGCCCGGCACCGCCGGGCTCGCCCTGACGGCGGTCGGCCTCGTCTGGGCGGGCTCGAGCCAGGTGCAGTCGCGCCTCGGCCCGCGGGTCTCCGACGTGACCGCGATGCGCTGGGGCACCGGCCTCGTGCTCGTCGGGACGGTCGCGCTGCTGGCGGTCGTCGTCGGCCACGGGTCGCCGGTGCTCGCGATGACGGCGTACGTCGTCGCCGGGGCCGGCATGGGCTTCGGCTACCCGCGTACCGGAGTGGCGATGCTGGCCGCCTCCACCGACGCCGACCGCGGCTTCAACTCAGCGGCCCTCTCGATCGCGGACTCGCTCGGCGGCGCGCTCTCGCTGTCGCTCTCCGGCATCGTGTTCGGTGCGGCGACCCGCGCCGGTGCGGACCCGTTCGTGTCGGTCTTCGCCCTCGCCGGCGGGCTCGCCGTGCTCGGCGTGGTCACCGCGTCGCGAACGGCGGCCCGCTGAGAGCACCCGGCCCGCGGGGTAGTCCCTGACGGAACGGCCCACCCCCGGCTCGCGTGAGGACCGTTCCGTCAGGGACTACCCCTTTCGTGCGGCGCTGGTGAGCTTGGCGGGGGCGCGGATGATGTCGATGCGGGTGATCAGGTCGCCGTCCACGGTGAACGACAGCACCGAGTGGATCTGCTCGTCGACGTAGAAGGCGATGCCGGTCCGGCCGTTGACGTCGACGACCTCCACCTGGCCGGGCCGACGGGTGACTCCGGCCATGAACCGGGCCACCCGGTCCGGCCCGACCACCGGGCGGCGGGCGGCGTTGACGACGCCACCGCCGTCGCTGGTCAGCACGACCGACGGGTCGAGCAGCCGGACCAGGCCCGCGAGGTCGCCCCCGGCGGCGGCGCCGAGGAACGCCCCGACCACCCGGTCGTGGGTCCCCGGGTCGACCGCGACCCGCGGGGTGCCCGCCGCGACGTGCTGCCGGGCCCGGCGGGCGAGCTGGCGCACCGCCTCCGGCGTGCGCCCCACCGCCTCCGCCACCTCGGGGAACGGCACCTCGAAGATGTCGTGCAGCACCCAGGCCGTCCGCTCCGCCGGCGTCAGCCGCTCCAGGGCGACCAGGAGGGCGTAGCGCACCGAGTCGTCGAGGCTGACCCGGTCCTCGACCGCGCCGGCCACGGGTCCGACCACCGGCTCGGGCAGCCACGGCCCGACGTACGACTCGCGGCGCACCCGCGCCGAGCGCAGCACGTCGAGCGCCGCCCGCGCGACGGTGACGGTGGCCCAGGCCGCGATGTCGCGGACCGGCTCGCGCTCGTCGGCCGCGACCAGGCGCAGCCAGCAGTCGGCGACCACGTCCTCGGCCTCGGCGTGGCTCCCGAGGATCGCGTAGGCCACCCGCACCAGCCGGGCGCGCTCCGCGTCGTACGCCGGCGCGAGGTCGTCGCTCACCGGTGCGCCAGCCACTGGTCGAAGGTGATCCGGCCGCGCGGTCCGTCCTCCGTCGGGAGCAGGCCGCCCGAGCGCATCGCCCGGCCCGCGGCTCCCGGCAGCCGCACCGGGACCACCCGCCGGCCGTCGGCGACCCGCCGCGCGAGGTCGACCATGTCGTGGACCTCGGGCCCGGCCAGGTCCGGCACCCGGCCGGACGGACCGGCGACGGCCAGGTCGACCAGTGCCACCGCGACCTCCCGAGCAGCGACCGTCTGGCTGCGCATCCGCGGCACCAGTGAGAACGGGCCGACCCGCACGAACCCGAGGGCCTGCTCGGCGAACTCGTGGAACTGCGTGGCCCGCAGCACCGACCACGGGGTCGCACCCTCCGCCAGCGCCAGCTCCTGCAGCCGCTTGCCGGCGTAGTAGCCGGTGTCGACGCGGTCGATGCCGACGATCGAGAGGGCGACCAGGTGCGCCGGGCCCGCGGCCTGGAGGTGCCGGGTGACGCCTCCGAAGAACGCCTCGGCGTCCTCGCGCTTCTGGGTGCGGACGCTCGTGACGTCGACGACCGCGTCGACCCCGGCCAGCCGCTCGGCCAGCCCGGCGCCGGTGGTCAGGTCGACGCCCTCGCCACGGGACAGCACGACCACGTCGTGACCGCGCTCGCGGGCGGCCTCGACGACGTGCCGGCCGACGACACCGGTCCCGCCGGCCACGGCGATCCTCATGCCGCCACCTCCGTCCGCGTCCCGGTCCGGGCCGGCACCAGGAGGAGCACGGCCAGGACCAGGGTCCCACCGAGCGCGACCACGTTGCCGACGACGTCGACCATCGCCAGGTCGTCCAGGTGGTGGAGGTGGTAGCCGAGGTGGAGCACGGAGAAGGTCGTCCAGGCGGCACCGAGCAGCAGGGTCGTACGCCGCTCGCGCCAGGCGATCGCCAGCACACCGGCGACCGCGAGGGCCAGGTAGAGCCCGCCGACGTCACGCACGAGGTGCTCGTTGTAGGGGCCGTCGCCCCCGACCCACATGCGGTTCAGGCCCGGGAAGCTGTCGTAGAAGGACCGCGGCGCCAGGGACGCCCACCAGCCGACGTACAGCGCCGACGCGGTGAGCACCCCCGTCGCCACGGTGAGGGTTGTCGTGTTCATGCCAGGAGGACGAGACAGCCCTGCCCGGGTGTGACATCAGCCGACGAGCAGGTCCGGCTCGGTCTTCTCGCGGACCTCGTCCTCGGTGACGCCGGGGGCGAGCTCGACCAGCCGCAGACCGTCGGCGGTGACGTCGATGACCGCGAGGTCGGTGATGATCCGCTGGACGCAGCCGCGGCCGGTGTAGGGCAGCGAGCACTCGTCCACGATCTTGTAGGTGCCGTCCTTGGCGACGTGCTCCATCAGCACGATGACCCGCTTGGCGCCGTTGACGAGGTCCATCGCCCCGCCCATCCCCTTGACCATCTTGCCGGGGATCATCCAGTTCGCGATGTCCCCTGTCTTCGAGACCTGCATCGCGCCCAGGATCGCGGCGTCGATCTTGCCGCCGCGGATCATCCCGAACGACGTGGCCGAGTCGAAGATGCTGGCGCCGGGGCGCAGCGTCACGGTCTCCTTGCCGGCGTTGATCAGGTCGGCGTCGACGGCGTCCTCGGTCGGGTAGGCACCGGTGCCCAGCACGCCGTTCTCGGACTGCAGCACCAGCTCCACGCCCTCGGGCACGTAGTTGGGAACCAGGGTCGGCAGTCCGATCCCGAGGTTCACGTAGGAGCCGTCCGACAGCTCCGAGGCGGCACGCGCCGCCATCTCCTCACGCGTCCAGCTCATCGCTCCCCCACCTCACGCACGGTCCGCTTCTCGATGCGCTTGTCGGCCGCCTGCTCGGGCGTCAGCGCGACCACCCGGTGCACGAACACCCCCGGGGTGTGTACCTGGGCGGGCGGGATCTCGCCGGGCTCGACCAGCTCCTCGACCTCCGCGATCGTGGTCCGCCCGCACATGGCGGCGAGGTTGTTGAAGTTGCCCGCAGACTCGCGGTAGACGAGGTTGCCGTGCCGGTCGCCCTTCCAGGCCCGCACCAGCCCGAAGTCCGCGACGATCGCGTGCTCCAGCACGAACTCCCTCGGCCCCTCAGCGGTCTCGAACGTCTGCGTCTGCTTGGCCGGCGAGGACACCTCGACGTTGCCCGCCTCGTCGTACTTCCAGGGCAGCCCACCCTCGGCGACCTGCGTGCCGACCCCGGTGCCGGTGAAGAACGCCGCGATCCCGGTGCCACCCGCGCGCATCCGCTCCGCCAACGTGCCCTGCGGCGTCAGCTCGACCTCCAGCTCACCGGCCAGGTACTGACGCGCGAACTCCTTGTTCTCCCCCACGTACGACGACACCATCCGCCGGATCCGCTTCTGCGCCAGCAGCAGGCCCAGGCCCCAGTCGTCGACGCCGCAGTTGTTCGACACCGCCTCCAGGTCGGACGTGCCGGCCTCCAGCAGCGCCGCGATCAGCACCGACGGGGTCCCGCACAGGCCGAACCCGCCGACCGACAGCGTCGCACCGTCCGGGATGTCCGCAACCGCCTCCGCGGCGGTCGTCACCACCTTGTCCACGCCTGGCCTCCTCGTTGTGACCTGCCTCGCGATGGAGTTTAGGGGTGCCGCTGCGCTGGCTACCCTCGGTCCATGTCCGTGCCGAGCACCGCCGACTGGTCCCGCGTGCGGCTGCACGTCGTGACCGGCAAGGGCGGCACCGGCAAGTCGACGGTCGCCGCCGCCCTCGCGCTCGGCCTGGCCTCGCACGGCAAGCAGGTGCTGCTCTGCGAGGTGGAGGGACGCCAGGGCATCGCCCGGATGTTCGACGTCGACCCGCTGCCGTACGCCGAGCGCCGGCTCGCGACCGGCCTGCGCCACGAGGACCGCCCTCCCGGCACCGTGCATGCGCTGCACATCGACGCCGAGTCGGCGCTGCTCGAGTACCTCGCCATGTACTACAAGCTCGGCCGCGCCGGAAAGGCGCTGGACCGCTTCGGCGTCATCGAGTTCGCGACCACGATCGCCCCCGGCGTGCGCGACGTGCTGCTGACCGGCAAGGTCTTCGAGGCCGTGCAGCGCAACAGCCGCAACAAGGGCGCCATCCAGTACGACGCGGTCGTGCTCGACGCACCGCCGACCGGACGGATCGCCCAGTTCCTCAACGTGAGCGGCGAGCTCGCCGGGCTCGCCAAGGTCGGGCCGATCAAGAGCCAGTCCGACACGATGATGACGCTCTTCCGCTCCCCGCGGACCGCCGTGCACCTGGTCACCGTCCTGGAGGAGATGCCGGTGCAGGAGACTGCCGACGGCATCGTCGACCTGACGGCGGCCGGCCTGCCCGTCGGCGGCGTCGTCGTCAACCAGGTTCGCTCCCGGGATATCTCCGACGACGACCTGGACGCCGCTCGCGACGGCCGCCTCGACACCGACCGCCTCGCCGCCGACCTCGAGGAGGCCGGCGTGGACCTCGCGGCCGGGCTGGTCGACGGTCTGGTCGCCGAGGCGCACGACCACGCCGTACGCCGGGCCCTGGAGGACAGCCAGCGCCAGGTCGTCGCCGGGCTCGGCCGGCCGTCGTACGAGCTGCCCCGGCTGGCCGGCGGCGTCGACCTCGGCGGCCTCTACGAGCTCGCCGCCACCCTCAAGCAGCAGGGGCTCGCATGACCGCCGCACAGAAGAGGGCGCGTCCTCGCGTCGGCCCGCTCGCCAGCCGACCCGGCCCCGCCCCCGAGATGGACGTCGACGCCCTGATCGACGATCGCGAGATCGGCATCATCGTCTGCTGCGGCTCCGGTGGGGTCGGCAAGACGACCACCTCCGCCGCGCTCGCCCTCCGCGCCGCCGAACGCGGTCGGCGGGTCGTGGTGCTCACCATCGACCCCGCGAAGCGGCTGGCGCAGTCGATGGGGATCGAGCAGCTCGACAACACGCCCCGCCCGGTGAGCGGGCTGCGCACCAACGCCAAGGGCAACCGCAAGGGCGGCGGCCTCGACGCGATGATGCTCGACATGAAGCGCACCTTCGACGAGGTGGTCGAGAGCCAGGCGGCTCCGGAGAAGGCGCGCCAGATCCTCGACAACCCGTTCTACATCGCGCTCTCGAGCTCGTTCTCCGGCACGCAGGAGTACATGGCGATGGAGAAGCTCGGGCAGATCCACGCCGACGCGCAGCGCGACGGCACCTACGACCTGATCGTCGTCGACACCCCGCCGTCCCGCTCGGCGCTCGACTTCCTGGACGCGCCGGAGCGACTGTCGAGCTTCCTCGACGGCCGGTTCATCCGGTTGCTGCTCACCCCCGCGAAGGGACCGGCCCGGATGATGACGGCCGGCCTCGGGATCATCACCGGCGCGCTCAACAAGATCCTCGGCACGCAGGTGCTGCGCGACATGCAGACCTTCGTCGCCGCCTTCGACACCCTGTTCGGCGGCTTCCGCCAGCGCGCGCAGAAGACGTTCGAGCTGCTCCAGGCCGACGGTACGGCGTTCCTCGTGGTCGCCGCGCCCGAGCCCGACGCGCTGCGCGAGGCGGCGTACTTCGTCGAGCGGCTCGCCGACGACGACATGCCGCTCGTGGGCATGATCGTGAACCGGGCGAGCCCGGCGCCGCGAGGCACGCTCTCCGCCGACGAGGCGATGGCGGCCGCGACCCGGCTCCGTCAGCGCGACCCGGAGTCGCTCACCGCCGGCCTGCTGCACCTGCACGCCGACCAGTCCCGCATCGTCGAGCGCGAGGAGCGGCTGCGCGCACGCTTCGCGGCCGCGCACCCGCAGGTGCCGACGGCCGTCGTACCGGCTCTGCCCGGCGACGTGCACGACCTCGCCGGCCTGCGCCGGGTGGGCGAGCTGCTCGCCGGAGACTGACCCTCAGGTCAGACGGAGACGACGGGCGAGACTCCGCCCTTCTCGCGCGCCGTCTCGAGGACGGAGCGCCACGAGGCCGTCGGACGACGACGCAGCAGCGCACGGCGCTCCCGCTCGGTCATCCCGCCCCAGACCCCCCACTCGATCTGGTTGTCGAGCGCCTCCGCGAGGCACTCGGTGCGCACCGGGCAGCCGGAGCACAGCTGCTTCGCCTTGTTCTGCTCGGCTCCGCGCACGAACAGCTGGTCCGGCTGCGACTCGCGGCACGCAGCCGCACTCGCCCAATCCTCAACCCACATATCGGATGTCCCCACATCACTACCGGGATCGGCGGCGTCCCCATGACGTCCTACCCGGGAGGTTCCCCTCGGTGAGCAAAGTTAAGAGAATGCTGAGCGCAGTGACAGACCAATTGTGCCCAGATCGTCTAGTCCATTCGGACTAGTCCGGCCGGATGAGGCGCCCCCGACGAGGAATCGGGCTCTCTACGGCCGGTCCCGTATCCTCGGAGCCATGTCCGTGCCGCGCGACGAGCGCCTGTCCGCCGGCCGCGTCGCCTCACACCTCGGGGTGATGGTGGCCGTGGCCGCCATCCTCGGCGTCGTCGTCGCCGGCCTCGCGATCCCGTTCGCCGGGGTCCTCGGCGTCGGCGCGCGCAACGTCGCCAAGGCGATGGACAACCTCCCGGCCGAGCTGGAGACCGATCCGCTCCCCCAGCGCACCACGCTCGTCGACGCCGCCGGCAACACCATCGCGACGTTCTACGACGAGAACCGGGTCAACGTCTCGCTCGACCAGATCTCGCGGACGATGATCGAGGCGATCATCTCCATCGAGGACTCGCGGTTCTACCAGCACGGCGCCCTGGACCTGAAGGGCACCGTCCGCGCGCTCGTCACCAACCAGGCGAACTCCGGCGTCGTCCAGGGTGGCTCGTCGATCACCCAGCAGATGGTGAAGATGACCCTCCAGACGCAGGCGCACACGAAGGCCGAGCGCGCCGCCGCGACCGAGGACACCTACGCGCGCAAGCTCAAGGAGCTGCGCTACGCGATCGCCTTCGAGCAGCTCCACTCGAAGGACTGGATCCTCGAGCGCTACCTCAACATCGCCTACTTCGGTGACGGCACCTACGGCATCCAGTCGGCCGCCCGCCACTACTTCGGCATCAACGCGAAGAAGCTCAACCTGCGGCAGTCCGCGATGCTCGCCGGCCTCGTGAAGAACCCGTCCGGCTACGACCCGACCAACTCCCCCGACCGGGCCCTCGAGCGCCGCAACGTCGTGCTGGACCGGATGGCCCAGCTCAACGTGATCAGCCGGGAGAAGGCCGACAAGGCCAAGGAGATGAAGCTCGGGCTGCACGTCGTGCCCGCCAGGAACGGCTGCGTCAACTCGCAGGCGCCGTTCTTCTGCGACTACGCGTGGAACTACCTGCTCGCCGACCCGTCGCTCGGCAAGAGCGTCGCGCAGCGGCGCCGGACGCTCAAGTCCGGCGGGCTCACCATCCAGACGACCATCGACCTGCGCGACCAGCGCGCCGCCGACGAGTCCGTCGCCGGCCACGTGGCTCCGACCGACCAGGCCATCGGCGCGCTCGCCATGGTCGAGCCCGGCACCGGCGACGTGAAGGCGGTCGCCCAGTCGCGCCCGATGGGCAGCAAGAAGAAGGACGGCCAGACCTACCTCAACTACGTGGTCCCGTCGAAGTACGGCGACTCCGCCGGATTCCAGGCCGGCTCCACGTTCAAGATCTTCGTGCTCGCCTCGGCGATCAACAACGGCACCTCGCTGAACACGACGATCGCCTCGCCGCAGACCAAGGACATCCCGATGTCCGACTTCCCGGACTGCGACGGCAACTTCGCGAGCACCGACGTGTGGAACGTGAACAACTCGACCGGTGAGGGCACCTTCAACCTCTACACCGGCACCCAGAACTCGGTGAACACGTTCTTCGCCCAGCTCGAGGAGCGCACCGGGCTGTGCCAGCCGTTCAAGCTCGCGAAGTCGATGGGCATCGAGCTGACCGACCCCGACCGCGAGCGGGTCCCGTCGTTCACCCTGGGCGTGCCGAACGTGAGCCCGCTCGAGATGGCGGAGGCGTACGCGACCGTCGCTGCCCGGGGGCTGCACTGCTCGTCGCGGCCGGTCACCGCGATCCTCGACTCCGAGGGACGCACCCTCAAGGACTACCCGAAGGACTGCAAGCAGGTGATGCCGAAGGGCACCGCCGATGCCGTCAACGACATCCTGCGCGGCGTCCAGGAGACCGGCTTCGGCGCCCAGGCGGGCATCGCCCTCAACCAGCCGTCGGCCGGCAAGACCGGCACGATCAACGACAACATGGCCGTGTGGTTCTGCGGCTACACGCCCAACCTCGCGACGGCGTCGATGATCGCCGGCGCCAACAGCCTCGGCCAGCCGATCACCCTCAACGGGCAGACCCTCGCGGGCCAGTACGTCGTCTCCGCGCACGGCTCGACCACCGCCGGCCCGATGTGGGGCGACGCGATGAAGAAGATCGCTGCCTGGTTGCCCGACCAGGACTTCGTCGCCCCGGCCAGCGACATCGTCAACGGCGTCCAGGTGGCCGTCCCGTCGACCTCGGGCATGAGCGTCAGCACGGCCGAGAGCACGCTGGAGGACGCGGGCTTCTTCCCGACGGTCTCCAGCCCGGTGAACTCCGGCAGCGCGGAGGGCACCGTCGCCTACACGTCCCCGTCCGGCGGCTCGTACGCGTCGAAGGGATCGTCGGTGACGATCTACCCGTCCAACGGCAAGCCCCCGCGGGGCAACGGCGGCGGCGGTGGGGGTGGCGGCCACGGCGGCGGCCACGGTCACGGGGGTCGCGGCGGGCGCTGAGCCCCCGCCTCACCCGAGCTGGCGACGTACCTCCGCCGCGACGGCTCCACCGTCGGCGCGCCCCTTGACCTGCGGCGTCACGACGCCCATCACCTTGCCCATCGCCTTCATCCCCTCGCCGGCCGCGCCGACCTGGGCGACGGCGGCGGTCACCAGGTCGGCGATCTCCTGCTCGCTGAGCTGCGCGGGGAGGTAGTCGGCGATCACGGCCGCCTCGGCGGTCTCCTTCTCGGCCATCTCGGTGCGGCCGCCGTCGGCGAACGCCGTCGCCGCCTCACGACGCTTCTTGGCCTCGCTCGACAGCACCCCGATGATGTCGTCGTCGCTCAGCTCGCGGGCCGCCTTGCCGGCGACCTCGGCGTTGGTGATCGCGGTCAGGACCATCCGCAGGGTCGAGGAGCGCACCTCGTCGCGGGACTTGATCGCGGTGGTGAGGTCGGCACGCAGACGGTCCTTCAAATCAGACATGTTGCCCATTGTGGCAGCCTTGCCCCGGTGACCACCTCGTCGTTTCTCCGTCGGTCGGCGCTCGGCCTCCTCGGCGGCGGCGTGGCGGCAGGGACCGCGCTGACGGCGTACGCCGTGGTCGAGGCTCGTGCGTACACGCTGCGCCGGGTCACCGTCCCCGTGCTGCCGCCCGACAGCCCCGACCTGCGGGTGCTGCACCTCAGCGACGTGCACATGACACCCGGTCAGACGCGCAAGCAGGAGTGGCTGCGCTCCCTCGCCGACCTGCAGCCCGACCTCGTCGTCGACACCGGCGACAACCTCGCGCACGACGCCGCCGTCCCGGTCGTCCTGGAGTCGCTGGGAGACCTGCTCGGCGTGCCCGGCGTCTTCGTGTTCGGCTCCAACGACTACTTCCGCCCGTCGCTGCGCAACCCGATCCGCTACCTGCTCCCGGACGACGGCACCCGGCACACCGACACCCCCAAGCTCCCCTGGCCGGACCTGCGCGACGGGTTCACCGCGGCGGGCTGGGTCGACCTGACCAACCGGCACGCGGCACTGGAGGTGCGCGGCCTGCGGATCGCGTTCGCCGGGGTCGACGACCCGCACCTCGGCTACGACCGGCTCGACGCCGTCGCGGGGCCGGCCGACCCGGGCGCCGACCTGCGGCTCGGCATCGCGCACGCGCCGTACCTCCGGGTGCTGGACGGGTTCGCCGCCGACGGGTACGACGCCGTGCTGGCCGGGCACACGCACGGCGGTCAGGTGTGCGTCCCGGGCGTCGGCGCGTTGACGACCAACTGCGACCTGGAGCCGGCCCGCGCGAAGGGTCTGCACCGGCATCCGGCGGCGTCACGACCCGGCGACCCGGGCTCCTCGTGGCTGCACGTCTCGGCGGGTCTGGGCACCAGTCCGTACGCCCGGATCCGGGTCGCGTGCCGCCCCGAAGCCACCCTCCTGACCCTCGTCGCGACCCCGGGACCGACCGCGGGCTGAACCGATTTCAGGACGTCGGAGGTGCTCGGGTATGGTTGCCCCCGGCCTGCTCCGGTGGGCCGATCGGGCTGTGGCGCAGCTTGGTAGCGCGCTTCGTTCGGGACGAAGAGGCCGCAGGTTCAAATCCTGTCAGCCCGACAGTGTGATGTCTCAGGACATCGCGGACACCCGGACCTACGGAAACGTAGGTTCGGGTGTTCTTCATTTGGGGGTTCGTGGCTGGTAGTCCTTGCTGGGGT
>NZ_LMDV01000011.1 GCF_001425175.1 Nocardioides sp. Root1257
GTCTGCGCGTTCGTGATCCTGCGCGAGGAGGCCGGCGACGGCGGCGAGGACATCGTCGAAGAGCTGCGCAACCACGTCCGCAAGGAGATCGGCGCGATCGCCAAGCCACGCCAGATCATGATCGTCCCGGAGCTCCCGAAGACCCGCTCCGGCAAGATCATGCGCCGCCTGTTGCGCGACGTGGCCGAGAACCGCGAGGTCGGCGACGTCACCACCCTCGCCGACTCCTCGGTGATGGACCTGATCGCCTCCAAGCAGAGCTCAGGCGGCTCGGAGGACTGATTGGGCGGCGGGGACATTGCCGGTGGCACTAGCGAGAGTGTGCCCCAATTGCGCTGACGCATGGGTACGCGGAGAAACGGCAGGGAATTGTGTGGTGACCCCACGACGAGGGCGTGCTCGTGGGCTCTGCTGCGGACGATGGGCATAGTTGACAGCGAGCGGCACGGACGCCATATCGTCCACTCATTGGTCGACGACCATGTCGCCGAGCTCATCGACCAGGCCGTCGACCACGCGGAGCGCTTGCGTTCCGGCACCTCTGGTCGGAGCGAGGTGGCCGACGCTGCTCCCGGCTGAGGAACTACTGGTCCAGGTGGGAATCGAAGGTGACGTAGGCAGGAGGCCGCGGATGAGCAATTGGACGTTGGCTCTCAGTGCCGTCTCGAGATTGAGGTCGTCTGGCTCGGTCGCCCAGCGCACCAGTGTGGCGGCGTAGGCGGTCGAGAGGAGAAGGCTCAGCTGCTCAGCGGTCGAGTGCGTGAGTGCGCCGGGGTGGCGGCTGTGCGAGACGATTTCGGTGATGTCGGGACGGATCCAACTCCATGCCAACGAACGTGCTGGGTGCTCCATCGCGCTGATGACTGCAGTCGCTGTCTCGGACTGATCGACGCAGAGTCGGGCGAGTTCGGCCGTGTAGTCGCGTAGGGCGTCCTCGACGGTGCACATCACGCTTCGCCGAATGGTTACGACGTTCTTCATACGGTGCCCACACTGGCTGGCCCACTCCGTCAATAGGTCCTGTTTGTGTGGGAAGTGGTTGAAAACCGTCGAGCGGGAAACGTGCGCCGCAACCGCGATGCTGTCGACGGTCGTCCCAGCAAAGCCCGCCCTCGCGAACATCTCGAGGGCCGCGGCATAGATCTGAGCGCGTTGCTGCTCCGTCCGTGCGCGACGCCGCGAGAGGCGAGCTGGTTCCCTGCGCTCCAACAGAGATCCCGTCACGACGAGTCCCTCCCTTCGTCTCTACCGTCTTGTGCAGCCTTGGGGTTTGACCCCGACCGGCGTCCTTCATAGACTGAGATCTAAATATGGATGCATGTCTAATCGACTGGAGTTACGACGACGTTGCGAGATGACGAGCACTCAGTTTCATCTCGTGCGGGTATGTCATGACCCCGATCCTCAGCGCTCTCGGTAATCGCAACTTCCGGATCTACGCCGTCGGTGGGTTCATCTCGAACGTCGGCACTTGGATGCAGAGCACTGCGATGTCGTGGCTCGTGCTTCAGGTGGGTGGTGGCGGATCCGGACTCGGGGCGGCGATCGCGCTCCAAATGCTGCCGACCCTAGTCCTGTCTCCATGGGCGGGTGCCCTGGCGGACAGCCTGCCGAAGCGGACCGTGATCGTGGGCAGTCAAGCGGTCATGGCGACGTTCTCAGCCATCCTCGGAGTGTTGGCGGTGACCGGCATGGCCGGGTTGTGGCAGGTGCTGATGCTCAACCTCCTGTTCGGTATTGGGCGTGCGGTCGAGACCCCGGCTCGGCTCTCCTTCGTCTCCGAGCTGGTCGACAGACATCAGATGACCAACGCGGTCGCTTTGAACTCGGCGTCTTTCCATGCCAGCCGATTGATCGGTCCTGGCGTCGCCGGACTACTGATCGCCGCTCTCGGCTCCGGTGCCTCGGCCACGGGCTGGGTCATCTTGGCGAATGCTGCGACATACGGCGCTTCTATTGGATCCTTGGTGCTCCTCGACACGAGGCTGCTCAACAAGCTTCCCGCCCGAGCTCACAGTCGCGGTGCCGTCGGGCAGGGAGTGCGCTACCTGCAGAGGCGGCCAGATCTGCAGCTCGTCCTGACCCTTTCGTTCTTCGTCGGCATGTTTGGCATGAACTTCACGATCTTGAGCGCCCTCATGGCGACCGACGAGTTCGGCAAGGGGGCGCGCGAATTCGGCATCCTCGGGACCTTGATGGCGATCGGGTCGTTGGCGGGACCAGTGCTTACTGCGCGTCGCCCCCAACCCCGTCTGAGGCGCTTGGTAATCGCTGCGTCTCTTTTCGCCGGAGTGCAGATGCTCTCCGCTTTAGCGCCGACGTACCCCGTTTATGCGGCCATGGTTCCCCTTGTCGGGCTGACTCTCTACACATTCGCTACGAGCGCGAACGTCACAGTGCAGATCCGCGCCGACCCCGCGATGCGAGGGCGGGTGACGTCGATCTACATGATGGCACTCCTGGGAGCAGTGCCTCTGGGAGCGCCGATCTTCGGTTATATCGGGCAGCACGCCGGCCCGCGGTGGGCGCTTGCAGCGAGTGCGGTGGGCTGCTCGGTTGGCGTACTCGTCGGCTGCAGCAACTACCTGAGACAGCGAGGTCCGTCGCGGATCGTCGCGGAGGCCCCAGCGCTCTAGTCCTACATGCCGGTGTAGCGCGGTTCGCGCCTCTCGAAGAACGCGCGTACCGCCTCCTTCGCGTCTGCGTACCCGCTCAGTTCGCCTGTGTAGCGCTGTTCGCGGGCGTATCCGCTCTGGAGATCGAGATATTCGATCTCGGTGAGGCTCTTCTTGGCGATCCGGATCGCCACGGGGCTGTGCCGAGCAACGGAGCGTGCCAGGGCTGTCGCTGTGGTCACGAGCTCCTCGGCTGGCACGACCGACGCAATTCCACCGTACCTGGCGAGCTCGGATGCCGGGACGCGTTCGGCGGTATAGAACATCCGACGGACGACGCCTTGGGGCACGAGTCTCGAGAGGTGCTTTGCTCCGCCCATCGCACCCACCGAGATTTCCGGCAGCGCGAAGCGGGCTCGATCGGTCGCGACGACGAGGTCGGCCGACGCCGCCAACGCAACACCGGTCCCCGCAGCTACACCGTCAACAGCCGCGATGACAGGGATCTCGCACTCGTAGATCGATCGGAAGGCCGCGTGGACCAGTGCCATCCTCGCTGTCACGTTCTCCGGCGTCATCGTCATGAACTCGTGGAGGTCGTTGCCGCCGCAGAATGTGTTGCCGGCGCCGATGAGGATGATGACGTCGGCATCCGGCAGGTGGTGGCGGACATTCGAGAAGACCTCGACGAGCTCCAAATACATGGCTTGGTCCACCGCGTTGACCGGTGCTCGATCCATCGTCACGGTTGCGACGCGGTCATCGGAGCCGAGTCTCAGATGGTTCACGTCAGTGATTCCGACGTAGCGGGCATCGAGATCACCGCGGCACCCTCAGGACGACAGCGTCACCCTGCCCGCCGCCTCCGCACAGTGCCGCCGCACCGATGCCACTACCTCGTCTGCGCAGCTCGAGTGCGAGATGGAGCACGATGCGCGCTCCCGACATTCCGAGCGGGTGGCCGATGGCGATGGCGCCGCCGTTGACGTTCACCCTGTCTTCGGACAGACCGAGGTCTCGTGCGGTCTCGATCCCGACGGCCGCGAAAGCCTCGTTGATCTCGACGACGTCAAGGTCGTCTACCGTCAAGCCTGCCTTGGCGAGCGCCTTGCGTGTCGCGTTCGCAGGCTGGAGCTGCAGGCTGCTGTCCGGTCCGGCGACGGTGCTCTGCGCCACGATCTCGGCGAGCCAAGCAAGGTCGAGACTCTCGGCCTTCTCTCGCGACATGATCACCATCGCGGCAGCGCCGTCCGAGATCGGCGAGGCGGAGCCGGGGGTGATCCTGCCGTCCGCAGCGAATGCCGGTTTCAGCCGGCCCAGGGTCTCGGTCGTGGTGTCGGGCCTCACGCCCTCGTCCCGAAGGACGTCTATGGTTGCTCCAGACCGTGTGCTGATCGGGACCGGAACAATCTCATCGTCGAATACCCCGTTCGTCTGGGCCTCTGCTGCGAGTCGGTGGGAGCGGGCCGCGAACTCGTCCATGTCGGACCTGGTGACGCCATGGCCGGTCAGGTAGGTCTCTGCGAGCGCGCCCATCGGTTGGCGGGTCGCTTGGTCCCAGAGGCCGTCGTGGGCCATCGAATCGACGAGGTCGACCGTGCCGAACTTGTAACCAGTACGACTCCCTGGCAGGTAGTGGGGCGCCCGGGACATGGACTCCATACCTCCAGCGACGACGATCTCGGCCTCTCCGGAACGGATGAGCTGGTCGGCGATCGCGACTGCGTTGATGCCGGACAGGCAGACTTTGTTGATCGTGACCGAGGGGACAGTGCCGGGGATTCCTGCGAGCAGGCCGGCGGTTCGCGCCGGGTTCTGGCCGGCGCCGGTCTGGAGGACCTGGCCCATGACCACGTAGTCGATGGTGTCGCCGCTGATGCCGACTCGATTCAGAGCGCCCTTGATGGCGATGCCGCCGAGCTCGGTCGCTGGAACGGAGCTGAGTGCGCCCAGCAGTCGGCCGATCGGCGTCCGAGCCCCACCGACGATGACGGACGTGGGACCGGGCATACGTACCTCCAGGTTGACATCGTGACTGCAGTCAGTCGATCTGAACAACAGTCCGAGTATAGACTCCAGTCTACTCCCCGTGGATTGTGCGGCGAGGAATCGAGAGAGTGGGCGGCCTAATGGGACATGCCGAGCTGTGGTTTGCGGCGGCGCCCTTCCCGTCCGGCACGGTGGCAGATGACGAGGTCATTCCCGCCGTGCTCCGCGTGCACGCTAAGCGGATCGGGACGACTCGTTCGGCGTGCGGCTTGGGCACTGTGAGCTGGTTCAAGTACTGGGCTCCGTTCCGGGTCGACGGTCCTCGTGCGTGTGAGAACTGTGTGGACCAGGTCACCAGCTCGCAGCCTCTAGGTCGACGGTTCGCGGTGGCGAGCGATGCGGGATGAGCGACTCGTCGCCAGATCGCGGTCGACCTCGCGTCGTCGACTTCTCGACCCATGTTCCCGGCCCAACGGCAAGTCGCTGGCTGGCCCACCTTGGCGCAGACGTGATCAAAGTCGAGCACCCGCGGTATGGAGATGGCCTTCGCAGTGGCGATCAAACCTTCAACGGTGAGGGGATCCTCCATCTTTACCTGAACGTGGGCGTCAGGAGCATCGCGGTCGACCCGCGGTCCACAGAATGGGAGGCAGTGGTCAAAAACCTTGTGGGTTGGGCCGACGTCGTGATCGTCGGCAATCGACCCGCTCGGGCCGCCGAACTCGGCATCGACTACCAGTCGGTGCTGAGCATCAACGACAACGTCGTGTACTGCCAGATCACCGGCTACGGCCTGGGTGGACCGTGGTCTCAACTCGGCGCTCACGGCCTGAACATCGACGCGATGGCGGGGTCGATCCAGGTCGAGGGGCGGGGTGAACGCGTCGACCCTGTGGTCGGCTTCCGCACCGTCGGCACGAATACCGCAGGCATGTCCGCCGCGAGTGGCATCTTCGCGGCGCTGTATCGACGCGAGCGTGGCCTCGGAAGTCAGTTTGTGCATGTCTCGGTCTGGGAGGCGGCGGTCTCGTGGATGTGGCGCGACGCATTGAGCCTGTCGCTCGTCGGGACCGGTATGCCTGAGCACCGGGATGCCGGACCTCGCAACGGTGTGTATGAGACGGCGGACGGCCGACACGTCGTGGTTTGTCCCATTGAGCGGCACTTCTGGGAGCGTTTTTGTGACGCGCTCGGACTGCCTGCGGAGATGCGGGATCGGGGCGACTGGAGCAGTGGAACGTGTGATGGCCGTGGACCGCGTGCCCCCGAGGAGCGTGCTGTTATCCGCGAGCGCATCCTCGAGATGACGAGCGACGAGGTGGTCACTCTCCTGTCGAGAGTCGACGTGCCGGCGTCTCCGCTACTCACGGTCGGTGAGGCGTGCGCGAGCGACCAGGCGGCGAGCAGCGGAACGATGATGCCGATGTCGTACCGAGGTGAGCGGCTCTCGGTTCCATCGGTTCCGGTGTCGGTCATAAGCCGATCCGACCTGCCGTCGCTCGACCTCGAGTCGCTCGCTGCGGCTCATCGCGAGCGAGCAGTCGGTCTCCGTTCGCCCGCTGAATGGATTGGGCAACATGGCGACGAAGTTCGAGACGACCTGAAGATCGAGCGACCTTGACGGCCGTCTGAAGCGTGACTACGTTCCTACTGGATGTCAGTCCAACTACAGACGACAGTACAAATTTATTCGATGAAGAGGTGACCCTCACTGTGTCGACGTGGCTGATCACGGGATGCTCCAGCGGACTCGGGCGGGCTTTGGCCGAAGCGGTCCTCGAAAACGGGGACAACGTCGTCATGACGGTGCGGACCTTGAGTTCGGTCGCCGAACTCGTCGAGCGATATCCGCAGCGAGCCCGCGCCGCCCAGGTCGACGTGCGTGACGGGGACGAGATCGTCGCCGCCGTCGGCTTGGCCAATGAGACGTTTGGTGGTGTCGACGTCCTTGTGAATAACGCCGGCCACGGTTATCGCGCTGCAGTGGAAGAGGCGCCGCAGGGCGACATTGACGAGCTGTTCGCAACCAACCTCTTCGGACCGCTCAATCTCATCAAGGCCGTGCTTCCCCAGATGCGGGCAAGGCGCAGTGGCACCATCTTGAACGTTTCCTCGATCGGTGGTCGCCGGGCTAATCCGGGCTCGGGATACTACTCCGCAACCAAGTTCGCCTTGGAGGGGTTGTCTGACGCGTTGGCTAAGGAGGTAGGCCCGCTCGGCATCCGCGTCGTCGTCATCGAGCCGGGAGGCTTCCGGACGGACTTCGCCGGGCGATCGCTGCACCAGTCGGCGGAGCCTATCGGGGACTATGCTGCCACCGCCGGCGTGCGCCGCAAGGAAAACGATTCGACGCACGGCACGCAGCCAGGTGACCCCGAGCGAGCCGCGCGGGCGTTGGTCAACCTGATTGAGGGGGAGCGCGTTCCGTTCCGGCTCCTTCTTGGCACGGATGCGATCGCTTCGATCCGGAGCGAGGTTGAGGGCCAGCTGGCAGAGATCGCCGAGTGGGAGAGCGTGAGCGCGTCGACGGACTTCGAGTCGTGACGGCCGCGCGGCGGCCGAGGTGACTTACGCGACTGAGGAGCAACGTCTACCTTTGACGGGCATTCGCGTCCTCGATCTCACGCGAGCGCTGTCCGGCCCGTTCTGTACTGCATTGCTCGGCGACCTCGGCGCTGACGTCGTTAAGGTCGAGTCGCCTCAGGGTGAACTCTGCCGCAAGTGGGGACCGTACCAAGGGTCCGAGAGCCTGTACTTCATCGCGGCCAACCGCAACAAGAGGTCGCTCGCTCTCGACATCTGGTCTGAGCAGGGTCGTGCGCTACTGCGGGAAATGGTTGGCGGCTTCGATGTTCTCGTCGAGAACTTCCGCCCTGGAGTTATGGCGAAACTGGATCTCGACTCCAAGTCCTTAGCGGAGCTGCATCCACACGTGATCGTTGCGTCTATCAGCGGGTTTGGTCACGTCGGTCCTCGCTCGGGTGAGGCCTGCTTCGATCAGGTCGCTCAGGGAATGGGAGGTCTGATGTCGATTACAGGCTCCCCTGAGACGGGTCCGTTGAGGTCCGGGATTCCTCTCGCCGACAACCTGTCAGGCATGTTCGCGGCGTTAGGAATCTGCGCGGCCCTTGTCGGCAGGCGCCAGTCACAAACGGTGCATACGTCATTGCTCGAGAGCGTGATCGGGGTTCTGACGTTCCAGGGACAGCGCTACCTGTCTTTGTCGGAGGTGCCGGACGGTGTCGGCAACGATCATCCGGTCGTCGTCCCCTATGGCGTATTCCGTACCGCAGACTCGCCGATCAACCTTGCAGCCGGGACGGCGGCGCAGTTCGGGGCCCTCTGCGCAGTCGTCGGCAGACCCGAGCTCGTGCTCGATCCTCGCTTCGAGGACTCCCAGATCCGGCGTGGCCACAAGGACGACCTGCGGCGCGAGCTTGAGAGCCGTCTGGTGATGCGAAGCTCGAGTGAGTGGTTGGCTGAGCTGAAGGAGGCCAGTGTGCCGTGCGGGCCGATTAACGACATTGCTCAGGCGTTCGGCGAGCCACAGGTCGAGGCCCTACAGATCGTTCAGCAGGTCGAGCATCCGGTGCTCGGGACGATTCCGATCGCTCGCGGACCGCTCTGGATGGACGGTGCGCCGACGCCGATTCGCCTGGTGGCCCCGCAGCTGGGGCAGCACAGCGTTGAGGTCCTCGAGCAGTCAGGGATCGACGACGAGCGGATCGCCCAGCTCGTCGCGCAGGGCGTCGTTGCTGTCCGTTCCGACGGCGTCTGAGGCAACTCCACAGTCCGCCCCCGATGTCGTGGATCGGGCCAAACGTTCCTGTGCTCTAAGCGCTGAGCCGCAGGGATCGATGCGCCACCCTGAGCGACCGACTTCTCACTGCCTCTTGACGAGTGTGGCGTCGGTTACTAGATTCCCAACCAAGTTTAGACGCCAATCCAAAGTGTGACACGAGTCAACTGTTCGCCAAGGCGGCGTCAGTCACTCAGGTTCACACAGAGAGCGAGTCGATCTCGATGAGAATGCGTTCCCCGAAGCAAGTGGGGCTGATCGTGGCTGGTGCGCTTGCCGCCGGCGCCCTGGCAGCCTGCGGCAACAACGGTTCGAATGCATCGGACAGCGACGAGATCGTGCTCGGATTCCCAGCGGCACTGACCGGCGCCAGCGCAGCGTACGGCAAGCCCCAGGCGGACGCAGCGCAGATGACCGTCGATCAGATCAACGCGGACGGCGGCGTCAAGGAACTCGGCGGCAAGAAGGTCAAGCTGATCGTCGAGGACACGAAGAGCGACCCAGCGACCACCACGAAGATCATCCGCGAGATGGCACGTGACGGAGTCACTGCGTTTCTCGGGCCGGGGCCGTCGGCGGAGGTCATCGCCTCAAAGCCGCTCCTTGAGAGCCTCAAGATCCCCGCCGTTACTAGCGCCGTGGACCCGACGATCACTGAGGATTCGGAGTACATCTTCCGGACCCTGCCGTCCATCACCGCCGTCACGGACCAGGCCGTCACATACATTAAGAGCCTCATAGACGGGGGGACCTACCCCGATCTCAAGAACGTCGGAATTCTGATCCTCAACCAGCCTCCTGGCCCGGCACAGCGCCCAATCCTTGAGGAGGGCATCAAGGCGCTCGGCCTGAACGTGACAGTCGTCGAGTACGACCCGAGTCAGGTCAAGGACTTTGCCCCGATCCTTGCCAAGTTCGAGGCAGCGAACGTCGACCTCATTACGGGCAACCAGTACCCGAACGACTCGATCCTTTTCGCCCAGGCCGTCGGCGCCCAGTCCTGGCGGCCTCGTGACGGCTTCTTCTTCGCGGGCGCGCCCATCTATCAAGACGCCTTCACCAAGGCCGTCGGTGACGACGCCTTGGGCTGGACCGGCCTGGCGTACTACAAGGACACGACCTCGGACTACTTCACGCCGGAGTCCAACGCGCTCTCGAAGGCGTTCACCGAGAAGACCGGCCTGGCGATGGACCAGAGCTCGGGCGCGTCGGGCGCGTCGGCCGTCAGCCTGGCGCTCGACGCGGTGGCCGCAGCCAAGAGCACGGATCCCGAAAAGGTGGCAGCGGCGCTCAGGACGGACGTGAAGTTCGATGATCCAGCCGGCTCGACCTTCCCGTTCTACATGACACCGGGAGGGGTCGACTTCGACGAGAATGGCAACAACCTCGCCGTGCTGTCACCTGTCGTCCAGATTCTCGCGGGCGGCAAGCTGGCATATGTCTACCCGGACGAGCTCGCGACCGCCGACCTCGTGCCCTACTCGAAGATCCAGTGAGCTTGGTCGGCGGCGATGCCGGCCTCCGAGCCGATAGGCGTCCCCGCCGACCTCGTCCAGCGCGCTGAGCGAAAGGTGGCCGGCATGCGGTCCCGACGCACCATCCCCCAGATCGAGGAGCAACCGGCATGACGCAGGCACTGCTTTCGGGAGCCGCCGTTGGCGCCCTCTACGTGCTCATCTCCATTGGCTTCTCTCTCTGTCAAGAGGTCGCCGACATCGTGAACGTCGCCCACGGCGCGTTCGTGGTGGGCGGCATGTACATCACCCTCGAGCTGGTGCGAGACGGCGTGCCACTTGCGATCGCGACCCTGATAGCGGCCGTGGGGATCGGTGCCGTGTGCTATCCGATCTACGCCCTGTTGATCCGTGCGGCTCGGGCTCAAGAGGGCCACGCATCGCAGCTCGTCTTCACCCTGCTTCTTTTCAGTGCACTCACTGTCGTCTACCAGCTCCTCTTCTCTGCCGACGTCCAGTCGATCGGACTGCACTACGCGTCGATCAGCCTGTTCGGTGGGTTCCTCACCAGCGCGCAGCTGGCCGCCATCGTCCTGGCCGTCGTCGTATCGCTCGGTCTTTTCGTTGTCTCCCGCTACACGATGCTCGGGAAGCTGGCGTACGTCGCGAGCCGCTATCCCCTCGGTGCTCGATCGATCGGAGTTCCGGTCGATCGCATCTACGCGGGTGTCTTCGTGATCTCCGGCGTGTTGGCGGGCCTCGCGGGCGGCATGATGATGGCGACTCAACCGGTCGAGCCGACCCTCGGTCTGCAGCTCCTGACGGTGATGTTCCTGGTCAGCCAGGTGGCCCGGACCCACCTCCTTGGGTGCCTCGTCCTCGGTCTGGTCTACGGCATGGTGCAGGCGGCGTTCAGCTACAGCCTCGACGGCTACACCGCCGCGGCACTGACGATGTGCACGTTCCTCGTCGCGCTGGTCGGTGGGCGGGTCCTGGGGCTGCTCAGAACGGGCGTGATGGCACTGCCCGGGTTCCGCTCCGCGCAGGTCGGGAGCGCTCGATGAACACGGTCAGCACCTCGGACGCTGTCGCGGTTGACGTCGGCGAGGGGATCTCGCCGAGTTCGTCCAAAGGTCCCGGCGCCGACCGGGGCCGGTGGACGAGCTGGAGCTTTCTATCGCTAGAGCGAGGCTGGACGATCTCCACGGCGTTCGTCCTCGTCATGGCGATCGGCGGTGGCGCCGGTGCCTTCAGTCTTCCGACGTTCACCAACGGCTTGCTGCTGCTGATCATGTGTTACGGATGGAACCTCGTAGGCGGTTACCTCGGCGAGTTCTCCTTCGGACACATGATCTTCTGGGCGATCGGCTCCTACGCCACCGTCCTCGCCGTCAACAACTCGGTGTCGTTGGCGGTGTTCCTACCGGCACTCGTGGTCGGGACCATGCTCGCCGGGGCGGCAATGTCCGTCCTGATCAAGGTCTCGGGCGTCTCCGGTCTCACCCTGGCGATCTTCACCTTGGTCCTGAGCGAGATCGTTGCCGCTCTCGTCCAGAGCTCGGACACGCTGGGCGGGTCGGAAGGGCTGATCGCCATCAGCATCCCGTCCATGAGCGAGGAGACACTCTTCATCCTCCTCGCACTACTTGCCGGCGCTGTGATGTTCGTAAACGTTCTGGTTGCCAACACGCGACCGGGCCGGAACTGGCGCGCGATCAGGGACGACGCCGTTGCCGCAGAGGTCGCCGGTGTGCGTATCCAGCTCCAGCGGATCCCCGCGTACATGGGCTCGGCCCTGGTCTTCGGCCTCGGTGGCGCCTACCAGGCGTACTACTCCGGCTACTCCATCCCACAGTCGTCGCTCGACATCAGCTTGCTCATCCTCGCGACCCTCGCCGTCTTCATCGGGGGTCCCGGCACGGCGCTCGGCCCGCTCCTCGGCTGGGTGATCATCTTCGGGTTGCAGACGGTTGCTGAAGAGTTGGCCAGCAGCCCCACGATCTCGCTCTACGCGCAGCTCGTGCAGTTCGGTGTGGCGATCCTGATCGTGCGCCTGGTACTGCCGCGACTCGGTGGGGTAGAGCTCGCGACAGCTCTTCTCCGGCTGCCCCGCCGTTGGCGTGCTCGACGGTCCGCCACGAGCGCGCCGGATGACGAGTCGTCGATCGAGTCCCCGGTGGACGTGATCGCGTCACTCGCGTGGGCGGAACCCGGGCAGGACATCGGGTCGGGCCTTGTTATCGCCGACGTCCACAAGTCTTTTGGTCGCCTCCGCGTGCTTGAGGGCGTCAGCTTCCGGGTGCGTCCTGGGGAGATCGTCGGGATCGTCGGACCGAACGGAGCCGGCAAGAGCACGCTGTGCAACATCCTCAGCGGCATCGAACGATCCTCGGCGGGGGATGTCGAGCTCGACGGGACTTCGGTGCGCCAAGTGTCCGCGAGCCGGCGAGCGGCGCACGGATACGGTCGCTCGTTTCAGAGTCCGCGCCTCTTCAAGTCTCTGTCGCTGGTCGAGAATCTGATGCTCGGAATGCGTGGCGTCCGCGAGGCCGATGCAACCGCCGTGCTGGAACGGATGGCAATCCCGAACGGAGCGGACCGGCGCGGTGACGACTCGCAGTTCTTTGCCCGGCGCTTGACTGAGGTGGCCAAGGCGGCGATTCAGGGCAACAGAGTCCTCCTCCTCGACGAGCCCCTGGCCGGACTCACGGAAGACGAGCACGGCGTGGTCTTGGCAGTGGCGCGCGCCGCTGCCGACCAAGGGGCGTGTGTCGCGATAGTCGACCACCTGATCCCGGTGCTCGCGCCGGCGGTCGACCGGATCGTCGCGCTTCACGAGGGCCGCATCATCGCTGACGGCACGCCGGACGAGGTCCTGAGGAACCCCGCTGTCATCGACGCATACCTCGGGTCTACCAGTCACGAGTCCGCACCTGCGGAGGGGGAGTCGGTATGAACGCTCTTGAGGTGCGCTCACTCGACGCGGGCTACGGGTCGCTCCAGGTGCTCTGGGACGTCGGTCTCGATCTCAGCGCGGGTGAGATCGGCGTCGTGCTCGGCCCCAACGGTGCGGGCAAATCTACCTTGCTGGGTGCCATCGTCGGCGACGTGAAGTCAGGTCGCGGCTCCGTGGCCGCTGCAGGCGAGGATCTGACGCGTCTCCCGTCGGCGAAGCGACTCAGGTCCGGCCTGGGATGGGCACCCGAGGGCCGAAACGTCTTCGGGCACCTGACCGTCAGGGACAACCTTCGGATGAGTGCTCGTCTGGCAGGCATCAGGGCGGACTACGACGAGCTCGAGGCGGAGGTCTTCGCGCTCTTCCCGGCGATGGAGCAGAAGTGCCAGGCCCTGGCCGGAACGCTGAGCGGGGGCCAGCAGCAGATCCTGGCCATTTCCCGGATCCTGGTTCGGCGGCCGGTGGTGGCGTTGCTCGACGAGCCGACCATTGGCCTCGCGCCGAGCATCGTCGAGAAGTTGGGAGAGGCGATCGAGAGCACGAAGGCAAGCGGGGTCTCGTGGCTGATCGCCGAGCAGAACCTGGCGTGGCTCTCGGGCATCTGCGAGCGGACCTATGTCCTTCAAGGCGGACGGATCGTCCGGGTCGGCGGTAGCGAGATCATCGCTTCGAGGGACTCGATCCGTGAGGCCTTCTTCGGCTCCAACGAACTGGGACTCGTGTGATCTCGATGCACGCAGAGCCCTTCGCTACCGCGCGGTTCGCCCGAACGCGCCT
Organism: Nocardioides sp. Root1257; assembly: GCF_001425175.1. Lineage (GTDB taxonomy): Bacteria > Actinomycetota > Actinomycetes > Propionibacteriales > Nocardioidaceae > Nocardioides. Next base: position 13,591 of record NZ_LMDV01000011.1, read on the forward strand.
GATGTCAGGAGAATTGGTCCAGGACCCGACCGCTGAAATCCACGCCAAGGTGATGGGCACCACCCTGACGCTTTGTGGCGAGTCGGCACTGAGTTGGTTCAAGTTCTGGGGACAGCCCTTCGAGAGCGTGACCGGCGACCGGTGCTCGAAGTGCGACCTGATCGTCCGGAGTCATCCGCCGGTGCCTCGCCCTCGACCGATCCGCCGAACATCCGAGAAAGGACGTTGGTAGATGCGTTTGTGCGAGACCGATGGCCTCAGCGAGGACCAGGCCGAGATCATCAAGGCCGTCCGCAGCTTCGTCGAGAAGCAGATCCTGCCGGTCGCGACCGAGCTGGAGCACGCCGACGAGTACCCGACCGAGATCGTCGAGGGGCTCAAGGAGCTCGGGATCTTCGGGCTGATGATCCCCGAGGAGTACGACGGGCTGGGGGAGTCGCTGCTGACCTACGCGCTGTGCGTGGAGGAGATCGCGCGGGGCTGGATGAGCGTCTCGGGTGTCATCAACACCCACTTCATCGTGGCCTACATGCTGATGCGGCACGGCACCGAGGAGCAGAAGCGGAAGTACCTGCCGAGGATGGCGACCGGTGAGGTCCGGGGCGCGTTCTCGATGTCGGAGCCCTCGCTGGGCTCGGACGTGTCGGCGATCAAGACCAAGGCCACCAAGACCTCACTGGACGACGGGACCGACGGCTACTCGATCACCGGCCAGAAGATGTGGCTGACCAACGGCGGCAGCTCGAACCTGGTCGCGGTGCTGGTGAAGACCGACGAGGGCAACGACAGCGTCTACAAGAACATGACGACGTTCCTGGTCGAGAAGGAGCCCGGCTTCGGGGAGACCGCCCAGGGCGTCACGGTGCCCGGCAAGATCGACAAGATGGGCTACAAGGGCATCGACACCACCGAGATGGTGTTCGAGGGCCACCAGATCTCCGCGGACCAGATCCTGGGCGGCGAGCCGGGCAAGGGCTTCTACCAGATGATGGACGGCGTCGAGGTCGGCCGCGTCAACGTCGCCGCCCGCGCGGTCGGGATCGCGAACCGGGCCTTCGAGCTCGGCGCGGCGTACGCCCAGCAGCGGGAGACGTTCGGCAAGCCGATCGCGGAGCACCAGGCGATCCTGTTCCGGCTCGCGGAGATGGCGACCAAGGTCGAGACCGCGCACTCGATGATGGTCCGCGCGGCGCGGAAGAAGGACGCCGGGGAGCGCAACGACGTCGAGGCCGGCATGGCGAAGATGGTCGCTTCGGAGTACTGCAACGAGGTCGTCCAGGACTCCTTCCGGATCCACGGCGGCTACGGCTACTCCAAGGAGTACGAGATCGAGCGCCTCTACCGTGAGGCCGCGTTCATGCTGATCGGTGAGGGCACCTCCGACATCCAGAAGATGATCATCGGCCGGGCGCTCCTCAAGGAGTACAAGGCCGGCTGATCGTCAACCCATAGTCCCGGGCGGGCGCGGCTTGCCTCCGAACCTCTCCGTCGTCGCGCTCGCTCGGATCCACCACAGGAGGGTTCTTGCAGTTCGGACGCAGCTTTGAGGAGTTTGAGGTCGGCGCGACCTACAAGCACTGGCCCGGCAAGACGGTGACCGAGTACGACGACCACCTGTTCTGCCTGCTCACGATGAACCACCACCCGTTGCACNCGCGACCTACAAGCACTGGCCCGGCAAGACGGTGACCGAGTACGACGACCACCTGTTCTGCCTGCTCACGATGAACCACCACCCGTTGCACCTCGACGTGAACTACGCCGAGGAGACAACGCAGTTCGGCAAGAACGTCGTGGTCGGCAACTACGTCTACTCGATCCTGCTCGGCATGAGCGTCGCCGACATCTCGGGCAAGGCGATCGCCAACCTCGAGGTCGAGTCCCTGCGCCACGTCGCGCCGACCTTCCACGGCGACACGCTGTACGGCGAGACCACCGTGCTCGACAAGTGGGAGTCCACCAGCAAGGACGACCGTGGCGTCGTGCATGTCGAGACCATCGGCTACAACCAGGACGGCACGATCGTGTGCACCTTCCGCCGACTGGTGATGGTCCCGAAGCAGTCCTACCTAGCGGCCCGTGGCGGTGAGCAGCCAGGCCGCCCGGTCCCACGACCCGACAGGAACTGGCCAGGCTCGGCGCCCCGCTGATCCTCCGATTCCCCAATCATTTGTAGGAGCCGACCGTGCAGCACATCCTCGACGCGATCATGGCGGGCGACACGTCGTCCGCCGACTTCGCCGCTCTCGAGCTTCCCGAGTCCTACCGCGCCGTGACGGTGCACAAGGACGAGGCCGAGATGTTCGCCGACGTCCCCACCAAGGAGAAGGACCCGCGCCAGTCCCTCCACGTCGAGGACGTGGCGCTGCCCGAGCTCGGCCCCGGTGAGGCCTACGTCGCGGTGATGGCCTCGGCCATCAACTACAACACCGTGTGGACCTCGATCTTCGAGCCGGTCTCGACGTTCGGGTTCCTGGAGCGCTACGGGCGCCTGTCCCCGCTCGCGAAGCGCCACGACCTGCCCTACCACGTGGTCGGCTCCGACCTCGCGGGCGTCGTGCTCGCCACCGGCCCCGGTGTCACGAAGTGGCAGCCCGGTGCCGAGGTGGTCGCCCACTGCCTGAGCGTGGAGCTGGAGTCGCCCGACGGGCACAACGACACGATGCTCGACCCCGAGCAGCGGATCTGGGGCTTCGAGACCAACTTCGGCGGCCTGGCCCACATCGCCCTGGTCAAGTCCAACCAGCTGATGCCCAAGCCCGACCACCTCACCTGGGAGGAGGCGGCGTCCCCGGGGCTGGTGAACTGCACGGCGTACCGCCAGCTGGTCTCCAAGAACGGCGGCGACATGAAGCAGGGCGACAACGTCCTGATCTGGGGCGCCTCGGGCGGCCTGGGCGGCTTCGCGACGCAGTACGCCCTCAACGGCGGCGCCAACCCGGTCTGCGTGGTCTCCAACGAGGAGAAGGCCGCGATCGCGCGGTCGATGGGCGCGGAGATGATCATCAACCGCTCCGAGGAGGGCTACCGGTTCTGGAAGGACCCGCAGACCCAGGACCCCAAGGAGTGGAAGCGCTTCGGCGCCAAGATCCGTGAGCTGACCGGCGGCGAGGACATCGACATCGTCTTCGAGCACCCCGGCCGCGAGACCTTCGGCGCCTCGGTCTACGTCACCCGCAAGGGCGGCACCATCACCACCTGTGCCTCGACCAGCGGCTACATGCACGAGTACGACAACCGCTACCTGTGGATGAACCTCAAGCGGATCATCTCCTCGCACTTCGCCAACTACCGCGAGTCGTGGGACCCTCTCGCGCACCTACTCCCTCGACGAGGTCGGCCAGGCCGCGCTCGACGTGCACCACAACAAGCACCAGGGCAAGGTCGGCGTCCTCTGCCTCGCCCCCGAGGAGGGCCTCGGCGTCCGCGACCACGAGATGCGCGCCACCCACCTCGACGCGATCAACCGCTTCCGCGGCGTCTGAGATGCGCATCGGCATCGTCCGCGAGGCCAAGCCTGGCGAGACGTTGGTGGGCTCGACCGGCGCCACGGCCGGTCAGCTGCAGAAGCTGGGGTACGACGTGGTCGTCGAGTCCGGTGCGGGCTCCGGGTCGGACCAGCCCGACGCGGCTTACGCCGCGGCCGGCGTCGCTCTCGGCAGTGCCGAGGAGGTGTGGTCGAGCGACGTCGTCGTCAAGGTCAACGCCCCGACCGCCGAGGAGATCGGCCGCCTGCGACCTGGGGCTGTGCTGATCTCGATGATGGCGCCGGCCCGCAGCCCGGAGCTGGTGGAGGCGCTGGTCGCGGCGAAGGTGACCGCGCTGGCGATGGATGCCGTGCCCCGGATCTCGCGGGCGCAGTCGATGGACGTGCTGTCCTCGATGGCCAACGTCGCCGGCTACCGTGCCGTGATCGAGGGCGCGCACTCCTTCGGTCGCCAGTTCACCGGCCAGGTCACCGCGGCGGGCAAGGTGCCGCCGGCCCAGGTCTTCGTGGTCGGAGCCGGGGTCGCCGGCCTGGCCGCGCTCGGCGCCGCCGGCAGCATGGGCGCGATCGTGCGGGCCTTCGACGTCCGCCCCGAGGTGGCCGAGCAGGTCGAGTCGATGGGTGCGCAGTTCGTCACGGTGGACATGGAGTCGGAGGTCTCGACCGACGGCTACGCCAAGGAGATGACCGAGGCCCAGGCCGCAGCCACCGCGGTCATGTACGACGAGGAGGCGCGCGGGGCCGACATCGTCATCACGACCGCGCTGATCCCGGGGCGTCCTGCCCCCAAGCTCATCACCGCCGAAACCATCGCGGGGATGCGGACCGGCTCGGTGATCGTGGACATGGCCGCCGCCAACGGCGGCAACACGGAGCTGACCCTCACCGACGAGGTCGTCGTGACCGGCAACGGCGTCACGATCATCGGCTACACGGACCTCCCGGGCCGGCTGGCGGCGCAGACCTCGCAGCTCTACGGCACCAATGTCGTCAACCTGCTCAAGCTGATGACCCCTGAGAAGGACGGCGTCCTGACACTCGACCTCGAGGACGTCATCGTCCGCGGCATCACCGTCGCCCACGACGGCGGGTCACTGTGGCCGCCGCCGCCCGTCCAGGTCTCTGCGGCAGCGGCTTCGGCGGTCGCCGTACCGGAGCCTGTTGCACCGAAGCCGCCCCCCGACCCACGTAGCAAGGCGTACGCCGGTGCCGGCCTCGCGGTGCTGTTCCTCCTGGCCGCGACGTACTCACCAGCCGACTTCCTGGGCCACTTCACCGTCTTCGTCCTGGCGGTCTTCGTGGGCTACTACGTCATCTCGAACGTCGCGCACGCCCTGCACACACCACTCATGAGTGAGACCAACGCGATCTCCGGGATCATCCTGGTCGGCGGCATCCTGCAGGTCGGCTCCACCAACCCGGCCATCGCGATCATGGCGACCCTCGCCGTCCTCGTCGCGTCCATCAACATCTTCGGCGGGTTCCTGGTGACCCTCCGGATGCTCGAGATGTTCCGGAAGGACTGAGCGACATGTCGGACTTCCTGACCTGGGAACACCTCGACGGCCTGATCCAGGGCCTCTACATCATCGGCGGCGTCCTCTTCATCGGAGCCCTCGCCGGCCTGTCGAAGCACGAGACCGCCAAGTCCGGCAACATCGCCGGCATGACCGGCATGGGCCTGGCCCTGGTGGCCACCCTGCTCAAGGCCTCGCAGAACGCCGAGCTCGACAGCGCCGAGAACCTCCGCGGCGTCGGCGTCACCCTGCTGATCATCCTGCTCGCCATGAGCGCCGGCGGCGCGATCGGCGCCTGGCGGGCCCGCACGGTCGAGATGACCGGCATGCCCGAGCTGGTCGCGATCCTGCACAGCTTCGTCGGCCTGGCCGCCGTCCTGGTCGGCATCAACTCCTTCCTCGACCCCAACGCCCCGCACACCGGACCCGAGGCGACCATCCACGACGTCGAGGTCTTCCTCGGCGTCTTCATCGGAGCGGTCACCCTCACCGGCTCGATCGTGGCCAACCTCAAGCTCAGCGGGCGGATGAAGTCCTCGCCGCTGGTGCTCCCGAAGCGGCACCTGCTCAACCTGCTGGTCCTCCTGGCCTCGCTGGGCCTGCTGTTCTGGTTCATGTCGTACGACGGGTGGACAGATGACGCCATCGCGCTGGTCCCGCTCCTCGCCATGACCGCGCTGGCGCTCTTCCTCGGCTTCCACCTCGTCGCCGCGATCGGCGGCGGCGACATGCCGGTCGTCGTCTCGATGCTCAACAGCTACTCCGGCTGGGCCGCAGCCGCCGCCGGCTTCCTGCTCGACAACGACCTGCTCATCATCACCGGATCCCTGGTCGGCTCCTCCGGTGCGATCCTCAGCTACATCATGTGCAAGGCCATGAACCGCTCCTTCGTCTCCGTCATCGCCGGCGGCTTCGGCTCCGACGGCGCCGTGTCCGGCGAGGCGCGCGACTACGGCGAGCACCGCGAGATCCAGGCCGACGCCGTCGCCGACCTGCTCACCAACGCCTCCTCCGTGGTGATCACCCCCGGCTACGGCATGGCCGTCGCCCAGGCCCAGTACCCCGTCGCCGAGCTCACCGCCAAGCTCCGCGCGCAGGGCGTCACGGTCCGGTTCGGCATCCACCCGGTCGCCGGGCGCCTGCCCGGACATATGAACGTGCTCCTCGCCGAGGCCAAGGTCCCCTACGACATCGTCCTGGAGATGGACGAGATCAACCCCGACCTCTCCGACACCGACGTCGTCCTCGTCATCGGCGCCAACGACACCGTCAACCCCGCCGCCCTCGACGAGCCCGACAGCCCCATCGCCGGCATGCCCGTCCTCGAGGTCTGGAAGGCGCGCGAGGTCATCGTCTTCAAACGCTCCATGGCCACCGGCTACGCCGGCGTGCAGAACCCCCTCTTCTTCAAGGACAACAGCCAGATGCTCTTCGGCGACGCCAAGGACAAGGTGCAGGAGATCATCCGCAACCTGCCGGCTCAGGATCGGCTGCCAGGTGGCGCTTCAGCCGGAACGCGTTAGCGGACGACTCTGGGCGCAGGGTCAAGCGGTGGTCCTTCAGCGTGTGACCACGCAGCTTGTGAGCGATCTGTCGGGAAACGACATCGTCGATGGCAACGGGAGTCGATAGAGTTTCGTACCGTGTGGCGACGTAATCAATTGACCTGACGGTCAAGGAAGCGACTGGCTTCCACAAGGCGATCGCGGTGTACTTCGGCCACGCCACGAAGACCGGTGGGCGTCGCAATAGTGTCGGCGCCGGATCCAAGAGCGACTACTGCGCCAAAGATGTTCGGGTGTGGGCGAAGGCTCAGGGCATCGGCGTTGCGGACCGCGGTCGGATTCCGGGTGACGTCGTGGCGCGGTGGAACACTGCCAACTGATCAGAGTCAGCTCCCTTCGAGGGCGGACGTCGATCCGACACTCTTAACCTGCCTTCAACACCGAGTGTTCTCGTCGAGCGCGAACCCTGCATGGATCTGTGCGTCCGGGTGCATCGGCTCAGCCTGGCTTGTCAATCTCAGCACATGAATCTGGCAAAGTAGTCCGAGAGTTCATTGATGGCATCGAGGGGGAGGACGTGTCCGACGAACTGGTCCGGACGCACGACTACGACTGCGCCCGCTCGTCGATCGATTCCACGGCTTTGAAAGATGTCTAGGGCCGCCGGGGTGAATACCTTTTCATAATCATGCAAGTTGTATGTGCCCTTCTGTGGGAAGAGCACACTCGGCAGATCCGTTGGGTCAACACTGGTGTGGTGTTGCTGAAGAATTGCACGGAGATCAAAGACCGCATCGGGATCAGAACCTGTCGGCGTGAAGCGTCGGATTGGTGAGCGTCTGGGGTTTGGAGTGCATCACAGAGGCCACGCAGTCGTGACGACGGGTCGCGGACGTCGCGATGGTCGGCAAAGGCGCACATCAACAACGGGGCGAATGCTCGTCGCGGTTAGGTCGAACGAGCGAGCCGCTTCCTCAGTCGGAGTCCGAGTGGCACCGACCAAGCTGTTTGCGTTTGTGGTGTCGTCCTTCATTGCAGGTCTTGGCGGCGCCTTGTTGGCGTACCAACAGGGGACTGTCTCGGCATTGTCGTTTTCTGCATTGACGTCACTGAGTCTTCTCGCCGTCGCGTATGTGGCCGGCATTGGCAGAATCGCCGGGGCGGTGATCGCCGGTTTGATGTTTGCGCCAGACGGGCTGTTTGTGTCGTTTCTCGACAAAACCTTCGATATCGGCCAGTACCAGACGATCGTGGCCGGTCTCGCACTCGCTGTAACTGCCATTCAGAATCCAGACGGTGTGGCGAGCGAGGTGGCGGGCGAAAAGGGGATCGCTCCAAGGTTCGCACGCCTCCGCGATCCGTTCCTTCCGAGTCGTTGGATTGGCCCAAGTGAACGGCCAACCGCGACAGCAGACGCTTCTAGCTCGGTCAGTGGCGGGGCTGCACATACCAGATAGCAGCGCCGACAGAACGTGACCTGTCTGCTGGAGATCCCAATATGACGTCCACATGCCACGAGAACACGGGCGACATCGCGACCCGCCGACAAGCGGACCTCATGTGTGGCACGTTCTCCAACTCAACAGCGCACGGACTTTCGGCGGACGTAACGGCGCGGACCCCCGAGCGGTCGAAGATAGTCGTGCCGAGGCACGGGTGGCTGACCTTGACACCGGTGCGGCCGAGAGCGGTACTCCATCTCAGCCTCACGTCGCAGCCGTAGCGGCGGCGTACTCGTCGTCGGTGACGTGGTCGCCCCACGTGGCGTCGTCGTCCTCCCACATGGCGAGGTGCGCCATGAAGTGGTCGGGCAGGGCCCCGTGCCAGTGCTCCTCGCCTGGCGGCGTGTGCACCGTGTCGCCCGGTCGCATCACGATGACCTGGTCGCGTGTGGCGACGATGCCGATGCCCTCGGTCACGTGCAGGGTCTGGCCGAGACTGTGGCTGTGCCAGGCGGTGCGGGCACACGGAGTGAAGCGCACGGTGTTGACGCGCATCCTCGACTCTCCCTCTCCTCGGGCGATGACGTCGAAGTAGACGTTGCCCGTGAAGAGCTCGACGGGTCCTTGTGTAGTGGGCTGCTGGGTCAGGAGTTCCACGTTTCCTCGTTCTGTGGGGTGCTGGTGACGGGTTGGCGAGCGCTCCAGCTGGCGAGCAGGTTGAGAGCGTCGGCCGAAGGTGAGTCGGGCGGGGCGGTGTAGATGTTGATGCGCTGTCCGGGGTCGCCGGGCAGCTCGAACGCCTCGAAGTCCAGCTCGAGGTCGCCGACGAGCGGGTGATGGAACTTCTTGCGACCGGTGCGGTGGTAGCGGACGTCGTGGGAGGCCCAGCGCCGACGGAAGTCCTCACTCCGGGTCGACAGTTCGCCGACGAGCTCGGACAGGTCCTTGTCGTACGGGTCGCGGCCGGCCTCGGCTCGCAGGAACGCAACGCAGTCGTTGAGGGCCTTGTCGTAGTCGACAAAGAACTCGGATGCGACCGGGTCCAAGAACAGGAAGCGGGCGCTGTTGGGGAGCCCCTTGGAGTCGGCCTGCTCGTAGAGAGGGCTGTAGAGCGCTCGCCCCAGATCGTTGGCGGCGAGGATGTCGAAACGGCCGTTGCGCATGTACGCCGGCATCGGCATCTGGTCGAGGATGCGCTGGATCGAGGGACGCACCCGCTTCTTCGCGGCTACCCGCCGCGGGCCGGTGCCCTTGGACGGAGAGCCCAGGATTCGGGCCAGTCGGAAGAGGTGGTCGCGCTCGGCCTCGTCGAGCTGAAGGGCGTGGACCAACCCGTCGAGCACTCCCTCCGACACGCTGCCGACGGTGCCGCGCTCCAGGCGGGTGTAGTACTCGACACTGATCCCGGCGAGCAGCGCCACCTCCTCGCGCCGCAGGCCGGTGACCCGCCGATTCACGCCGTAGACAGGAAGACCTGCTTGCTCAGGGGTGATCTTGGCTCGGCGCGTGGTGAGGAACTCACGGATGTCGTCCTTGGCGGCCATGCTTTCCACGGTACGGCGGTTGCTGACTTGTGGGAGTCCCTGTCAGTACCCCTATCAACGGTGCCTGTTGCGAGCGGTAGAAGAAGCGTTGTCTGGTGCATGTGACGACCTCACCCGACGCATCCACCAACTCGACCGGCCCGGCGCACCCTCGCGCGATCTTGGCCATCATCCTGGTCAGCTATTTCCTGATCCTGCTCGACAACTCGATCATCTTCACCGGGCTGCCGAGCATCGGCGCCGCTTTCAATCTCGGGCCGTCCGGCCTGTCCTGGGTGCAGGACGCCTACACGCTCGTGTTCGGCGGACTGCTCCTCCTCGGCGCGCGCCTGGGAGACCTGCTCGGGCGACGTCGCGTGTTCGTCGCCGGTCTCCTGGTGTTCGTGACGGCGTCGTTCCTCATCGGGGTTGCCCCGGCCGGATGGTGGCTGATCGGCGGACGCGCGCTGCAGGGCATAGGAGCGGCCATCGTCGCGCCGTCGGCCCTCTCGTTGCTGACCGCGAGCTTCCCGGAGGGTGAGCAGCGCTCCCGCGCGGTTGCCTGGTACGCCGCGACGGCGGGCATCGGCGCCAGCCTGGGAATGCTCGTCGGCGGTGCCGCCGCGCAGTGGATCTCCTGGCGGGCGGGCTTCTTCATCAATGTGCCCATCGGGATCGCGATGATCGCCCTCGCACCCCGCTACCTGCCCACCACTCGCCCCCAGCCCGGTCGCTTCGACCTGACCGGTGCGCTGTCGGCGACCACCGGGGTCGGTGCACTCGTCTTCGGGATCCTGGAGTCGGCCGAGCGCGGATGGACCGACCCCGCCGTCGTCGGCGCGCTTGTCGTGGCAGCCGTGGTGCTGACCATCCTGGTCCTCCACGAGCGCAGCGCCGAGCAGCCGATCATGCCGCTGCGCCTCTTCGGCGACCGCCGGCGTTCCGGTGCGTACGCCGCCCGTGCCCTCTACCTCGGGGCCATGATGGGCTTCTTTTTCTTCACCACCCAGCTGATGCAGAGCGTCTTCGGCTTCACGGCCTTCCAGGCGGGCCTCGGGTTCCTCCCGATGACGGTGGTCAACTTCGCCGTCGCCACGGCTTTCCCACGGCTTGCCCGACGCTATGGCGAGGCGCCGCTGCTGGTCGCCGGCGTCGCCCTGACGCTCATCGGGATGGGGTGGCTGGCCCAGGTCGACCCGACCAGCTCCTATTTGGGTGCAGTGGCCCTGCCGATGGTCCTGATCGGAGCCGGCCAGGGGCTGGCATTCGCCCCGCTGACCAACTTCGGGCTGGCCGGCGTTCGTGCCGTCGATGCCGGAGCGGCCAGTGGCTTGGTGAACACCGCCCACCAGCTCGGCATGGCCACCGGGCTCGCGATCCTGGTCGCCGCCTCCGCCAGCGCTGGCAGCCTGTCTGCCGAGGTGGCGACCGCGCTCCTGTGGGGTACCGGACTGCTCGCGCTGTGCCTGCTGGTCGTCGTCAGCGTGATCGTCCCCGCACAGCGGCGGGTGCACCGTGACCAGGAACAGCTCATGGCTGAGGCGGTGGCGCGATGAGCCGCGTCCTCGTGCTCGGTGGCACCGGCAGCATCGGCCGCCTCGTCGTGAGCCGGCTCCGCGAGCTCGATGAGTCCCCGTTAGTCCTGTCCCGTGACCCGGGTCGAGCAAGCAAGGTAGTCGGCGCCGAGGTCCACGTCGTGCGCGGCGACCTCACCGACGCCAGGAGCGTGAGAGAGGCCCTGGTCGATGTCGACATGGTCGTCATGACGCACGGAGCGCCGTACGGCTCCGGCAGCTACGAGGCCATCGACTACGGAGCGGTGCCGACGCTCCTGGAAGCGCTGGACGGCCGTGAGGTGCGGGTGGCTCTGATGAGCTCCATCGGGGTCACCGGCACCGGCGGCAGCTCCCGCGAGATCCTCGACTGGAAGCGCCGCGGCGAGCGACTGCTGCGCGCCAGCGGGCTGCCCTACACCATCGTGCGGCCCGGCTGGTTCGACGCCGGCGCCAGCAACGAGCGTCACGCCGACTTCCGCCAGGGCGACGAGACTGAGTACGGGCATGTCCGCCGAGAAGACGTCGCCGAGGCCCTGGTCCAGGCGCTTCGCACCCCCGTCGCGCTTAGCAGAACCGTCGAGGTCTTCTCCGTCGCAGGTCCTCCGCGAGAGGACTGGGACGCCGCGTACGCCGCGACCTACCCCGACGCTCCCGGATCGCCCGACGGAGCCCACGACCGCCCCGGTCTGCCGCTCGGCAACGAACCGCTCACAGTGCAAGCAGACCTCCGCCGCTGGGCAACGATCCGCTGACCACCGAGTTCGACATCAAGCACGTCAACACCTGAGGAGAACAAGAAGTGCGAGCAACGCTCATCTACGGCGCCGGTGACATCCGCATCGAGGACGTCCCCGACCCCGTCATCAAGGACACCACGGACGCGCTGGTTCGCATCACCACCGCCTGCATCTGCGGCAGCGACCTGCACCCGTACGGCTCCATGTCCGCCGCCGACGGTCCCGCACGCATCGGCCACGAGTTCATCGGCATCGTCGAAGAGACCGGGTCCGACGTGACCACAGTGAAGAAGGGCGACCTCGTCGTCGCGCCGTTCGCCTACTCCGACGGCACCTGCCAGTACTGCCGCGAAGGTCTCCAGACCTCCTGCGTCCACGGCGGCTTCTGGGCCACTGGCGACAACGACGGCGGTCAGGGAGAGGCCGCCCGCATCCCGCTCGCCGACGGCACCCTCGTGAAGCTTCCCGTTGCGCAAGACTCCGCACTGATGCCGTCCCTGTTGACGCTGTCCGACGTGTTCGGCACCGGGTACCACGCGGCTTTGAGGGCCGGCGTACAGCCCGGCGACACCGTCACCGTCATCGGCGACGGCGCCGTCGGTCTGCTCGCCGTGCTCTCCGCGAAGCGGCTCGGTGCTGAACAGGTCATCCTGATGGGCCGCCACCACGCCCGCACCGACCTCGGTCGCGAGTTCGGTGCCACCGACGTCGTCTCCGAGCGCGGCGAGGAAGGGATCGCGAAGGTTCGCGACCTCACCGGCGGCGACGGATCGAAGATCGTGATCGAAGCTGTCGGACACATGCCGGCATACCAGCAGGCGTACGGCATCGTCCGCGCCGGCGGCGTTATCAGCCGCGTGGGTGTGCCGCAGTACGAGGAGGCGCCCATCGGCTTCGGCAGTCTCTTCGGTGGCAACATCACCCTCACCGGTGGACCCGCCCCCGCCCGTGCGTACGTCGAGGAGCTGATGCCCGACATCCTCGACGGCAAGATCGAGCCCGGGAAGGTCTTCGACCAGACCGTCGACCTCGACGGGGTCGCGGGCGGCTACCAGGCCATGGCTGACCGCACGGCACTCAAGGTCCTCGTCCAGCCGTGACAACAGACGACCGCGCCGAAGTGCTCGCGTGTTACCAAGACCAGGCGGATGCCATGGTCAGCGGTGACACGCGAGCACTCGACGCATTGCTGTCCGACGAATTCACCCTCACTCACATGACTGGTTACGAGCAGCCGAAGTCCGAGTGGCTGGCCGAGATGCGTAGTGGCCAGTTCGTCTACCACCGGATAGTGGATCAAGATGTCGCGGTTGATGTGACTGAGGGTGAGACGGTGCTGCGGGCGCGAACTCTGACCGACGCCACGGTCTATGGCACCCGAGCCAACTGGCGCCTCGTACTGACGCAGACCTACATCCGCACCGACGACGGTTCCTGGGTCGTCGCTCGATCCGTCGCGACGACGTGGTGATCGCGATGAATCCTTCGCGACGCGTACTGGGTGCATGGTCGCGAGGAGGCGTCCGCCGACGCAGCAGCACCCGCACGATGACGACATGTCAGGCTCGCTCCGCAAGCCGCTCGGCCCACCAACCGGTTCAACGCGTTGTGGATGCGGTGAACCATGACCTGGTGGTCAGGCCGATGGTGTTCTTCGAGGTCCGTAGGCAATCGGGCGAAGGGATATCCGTGGTGCCGGACCGGTTGTGGTCGGTGCCGTGGCCAATGTGCTTCGCCCGGTGCAGGTGCTGGGTACGTCTTCGGCCTCGACGAGCAGGACGTCGAACCGGCTCGAAGCTGGTGAGGCTCGTCGTAGCGTCCAGCTCACCCGCGCCCCTCATCGACCACCGCGCGACCTGGTGTCAGCGCATGAAACCGGTGAGGTAGCCGGTGAGCTCGTCGACGTCGTCCAACGGCAAGACGTGGCCGACGTACTGGTCGGGGCGTACGACGACGAGTGCTCCGGATCGGCGATCGACGCCACGCGTGTCGAAAATGTCCTCAGTGGCGGGGGTGAAGACCTTCTCGTAGTCGCGAAGGCCATACCTACCCTTGGTCGGGAGCAGCACCGAAGGCAGGTCGGTCGGGTCGACGGCTGTGTGGTGTTGCTGGAGGACGGCTCGGAGATCGAAGACCGCATCCGGGTCTGCATCGGGCGGCGTGAAGCGGTGAATGGGTGACCGCTCGGCGTCAGCCAGTGCGTCGCACAGCGCACGCAACCGTGATGACGGGTCAGCTACGTCGCGCTGGTCCGCAAAGGCGTACAGCCGCCACCGTCCATCAGCTTCGTGAACGTGGCCGAGGTGCATCGGTCGGGTGTCCGCGAGTCGTACGACCGGAGCGGAATGGAACCTGCTCCCGATGGGGTACCCGGCGGCGAGGTGCTGCCAGGTGTTGGGGCCGGTGAGGGCGCCGGGCGCGTACTGGGTAGCAACTCCGGCGGTGTATCGGCCCTGGTGTGCAAACTGTTCTTTCAGGGTTGGTGTGTCCGCGGCGCTGGTGTCGGTGGCGCGGGCGCTCATGGTGGTGGCGAAGTGCCGGTCGAAGTCGATGAGTTCTTGGGCGACCGCATGCCGTTCGGTGCTGTAGGTGTGCAGCAGTTCAGGGTCGCTGCGTTCTTCGAGGACTGCGGCGAGTTTCCAACCGAGGTTGTAAGCGTCTTGCATGGAGACATTCATGCCCTGGCCGGCTTTTGGGCTGTGTGTGTGGCACGCGTCGCCGGCCACGAACACTCGGGGCGTGGCGCCGATTCCGTCCTTGACGTTGTCGAACTTGTCGCTCAGGCGTTGGCCGACCTCGTACACCGACCACCACGCGACCTCCTTCACGTCGATGACAAACGGGTGAAGGATCCGGCGCGCTGCGTCGATGACGTCGCTCGAGGTAACGTGTCGGTTCCGGACCCGTTCCCCAGGTGCGAGCTTGTCGAGTTCGACGTACATCCGGAACAGGTACCCGCCTTCGCGGGGAATGACCATCAGGGTCCCGGCGTCCGACTTGATGAGTGCCTTGCGTCTGATGTCGGGGAAATCGGTGACGGCGAGGACGTCAATCACGCCCCACGCATGATTGGCGGCAGTGCCGTGCAGGGCGCGGCCGATGTGTTGGCGGACGACGCTGCGAGCACCGTCGCAGCCGACGACGTACCTGGCAGCGACCGTTTGCTCTCTGGCCGGGGCCTCGTCCTCGGTTGAGCGCAGCGACACGGTCACCGGATACTCGCGGCTCTCGGCGATGGACAGACCGGTCACCTCGAGTCCGTAGTCCGGTTCCAGACGACTGGGTGAGTTCTTCATCGACTCGAGCAGCATGTCCTGGACGCGGGCTTGGTTGAGGATGACGTGCGGGAACTCGGAGAGCCCGTCCTCGACGTCTTGGATGCGGCCGGTGCGCACCACGTTGCCCGGAGAGTTGGGGTCGGGTCCCCAAAACACGGTTTCGGAGATCCAGCAGGACTCACGCAGCAGGCGCTCACTGAGTCCGAACGCGTCGAGCATCTCTACCGTTTGGCACGCGATGCCGTCGGCCTGTCCAAGCTGGAGGGGTCCGTCGCGTCGTTCGACGATGCGGGTGCTGATGTGGGGGAACTTGGCGAGCTGGGCAGCGAGGACGAGCCCTGCCGGTCCGGTTCCGACGATGAGCACATCGACCTCGTCCGGCAGCGGCCCTAGGTCCGCACGAGCCGGGTCGGCGGCTGCGACGTCGGGGTCACCGGGCCGGAAGCCGTTGAGGTGTTGCTGCACAGTCGTGTCTCCGTTCGTGAGCATCGCGGGATGCTCGGTTCTTTGTTGGCGGGTGCGGCTCGTCGTAGCAAGTGCGACGGCGAAGGGACGGCTGCTGTCCTGCCCGGCGCCCACCGGGCTCCCCGTGGGGTCAGAAGGGGTAGCGCTCGATGTCGGCCTGCATCGTGACCCACTGGGTCTCGGTGAAGGTGTCTAGGTTCGCGCTCGGGCCGCCGAACCGGCCACCGACGCCGGAGGCTTTGGTGCCACCGAACGGAATGGAGGCTTCGTCGTCGACGGTCTGGTCGTTGATGTGGACCGCGCCGGACTCGATGCGTCCGGCGAGCTCGAAGGCCCGGTAGGCATCGCCTGCGAGGATGCCGACCGAAAGGCCGTACTCGGAGGCGTTGATGATGTCGATGGCCTCGTCGAGGGTCTCGTAGACCATGACCGGTGCGACCGGGCCGAAGATCTCCTCAGCCCAGGCCGGGGTGTCCAGGGTCAGGTTGGTGATGACGGTCGGCTGGTAGAATAGATCCGTGTAGGCGCCGCCGGCAGTCACGGTGGCGCCGCCCTCGACGGACGCCGTCACCAGGGCGTGGACCCGGTCGCGCTGATGGGCGTCGATGATGGGCCCCAACGGGATGTTCGGGTCGGTGGGGTCCCCGACCGGGATGTGCTTGGCCTTTTCGCTCAGCGCAGCGATGTACTCCTCCGCGATCGAGGAGTGCACCAGGTGCCGACCGGTGGTCATGCAGATCTGGCCTTGGTGGAGGAAACTGCCCCACGCGCCAGCGGACGCGGCGGCCTGGACGTCGGCGTCAGGCATGACGAGCAGGGCGTTGTTGCCACCGAGCTCGAGGTGCACCTTCTTCAGCAGCGGACCGGCGGCCTCACCGATCTTGCGGCCGGCCGCGGTGGACCCGGTGAACGACAGGCACGGGATGCCCGGGTGGGCCACGATCGCCGCCCCGAGGTCACCGCCGCCGGGGAGCACGTGCAGTACTCCTGCGGGCAGGCCGGCTTCCTCGAAGAGGGCGGCGATGGCCATGCCGCCGCTGATGGAGGTCCGCGGGTCGGGCTTGAGGATGACCGCGTTCCCCAGCGCCAACGCCGGGGCAACGGAACGCATCGAGAGGATGCCGGGGAAGTTGAACGGGGAGATGACCCCGACGACACCGACGGGGACGCGACGGGCGATGGACAGGCGCGGCTTGCTGGAGCGCAGCATCTCGCCGTACGGATGGGACGCGAGTGCTGCGGACTCCTGGAGCTCGGTCGTCATCAGGCCGACCTCGAAGCCGGCCTTGCCCTGACCCGACCCGGCCTCTTCGACCAGCCACCCGGCGATACGGCCCGGGTCGGCCTCGAGGAGCTGAGCGGCCTTGAGCAGCACCGCAACGCGGGCGCTGTACGGCAGCGCCGCCCACTCCCGCTGCGCGGTTCGGGCCTGTTCGACAGCACGGTCCAGGTCTTCGGTGGTGGCCTTCCCGACGCTGCCGATGGTCTTCCCGGTGGCCGGGGCGGTCACGGTCAGCGTCTCAGCCGCGGCCCGGAAGGTGCCGTCGAAGATGGCTCCGTCCCACGTCTGCTGCACCGCGGTCGAGTCGGGGCTGGCGGGGGCGGTGTTCGGGTCGGCGGTGGTGGTCATGAGGTTGCTCCTTCGTTGCTGCGCTGCGAGTTGGCTGCGACGGCCTTGTCCAGGACGTCCTGGTCCGCCCAACTGCCGTGGAAGCCGAACGGCACCCGGACCGGGAGCTTCACCCGGGCCAGCGGGGTGGCCTCCCATGCCTCGGCGTGGTGGATGAGGAGCTCGGACAGGCCGGTGGCGGGGTTCCACCACAACGACAGCAGGTACCCGTCGTTCTCCTCGGTCGCGCCGCGGCGCTGCACGAAGACCGGTTCGCTGGGATTGGTGAGCCCGTCGGGGCCCTCGAGGACGATGGTCTGCCCGGTGGTGTGGTCGTGGCGCGCCATGCCGTCGGTCATGGTGACCGGGCTCAGGTCGCGGGTGGTGGCGAAGTAGCCCCACCGGTTCTCGCGGCCGAGCCAGTCGTCGTTGATCTTGGGGAACTCGCCGGCGACACCGGAGAGCATCGTGTTCGTCGCCTTCTTCGTGGTCGGGTCCAGCTCGAAGCGCCACGCCATCGCGGGCGGGAACCAGGTGTGGGAGCTGACCGGGTTGTCCGGGTCGTCGGCGGGGTTCCCGAGGCGGTTGATGATGTGGACGTCGACGGTGATGCCGGTCAGGGTCTCGAACGCGTTGAAGAAGTGCGTCGGGGCGACCATCAGCCCGGTGTCGTACCAGGTGACGTCCTTGGTCCGGCGGTCCAGGACCGCGAACCGAGCGCCGTCCGGGACGGCGGCTTCGTCCCACAGGACGCCGGCGCGGCCCTGCATGATCATGTCGAGGCGGAACTGGGTCGGGGAGACCAGGAAGATGGCGTAGTTCTCGGACACGATGTAGTCGTGGACCATCGCGGGGCAGCCCATGTCGATGGTGTGGCTGTCGACGACCTTGCCGGTCTTCACGTCCGCGCGGTACCAGGTCAGGTGCGGTCCGACGGCGGCGAAGAACAGCATGTCGCCGGTGGCGGGGTCGATCTTGTAGTGCGCGGTGCACAGGATGTCGATGCCGCCGTTGAAGTCGTAGGACCCGTAGGTCTCCAGGGACTCGGGGTGCATCGAGGTCGGCAGCCCGCCCTCGAAGTACACCAGCAGGTGGTCGTCGAAGATGCCGACGTTGGTGTTGGCGACGTTCTTGGCCGGCGGGCCCCCGACGGGCGGCGGGTGCGGTGCGGACCCGTTGACGAACCCGGAGTACACGGCCTGGCCCTGTTCGACCTCGAACTTCATCGAGTCGGTCTCGACCCACTTCATCGCGAACTTCCCGCGCCCCTCGCGCAGGTAGACCCCCGCGACAGCGCCGTCGCCCTCCCACCAGTGATACCGCTCGAGGTCGAGGGGCTCGAACCTTGGGTTGGAGCTGATGCGGAACAGGGCACCGGCCAGGTCGTCGGGGATCTGGCCAGAGATGACCTCGAGGTCGTACTCGCTGGACTCACCGCGCCACGGCGCGAACGGCCCGTTGAGGAACTTGTTGTCGGTGTCCCACGCCGGCGGAGTGGCGGGCGCCTGGGTGGGGCGGCGGACGAGTGCGGTCGGCGGGCCGACAGAGAGGTCACGCATGAGCTGTCCTTGCTGTAGCGATGGGTGAGTCGGACGGATGGTGCCGGTCCAGGCCAGCCCTGGCATCGGCGGCGGCATCTGTAGCGGTGCCGGCGGCGAGGCGCGGGAAGAGCCGTTCGGCGTTGCCGCGGTCCACGGCGTGCCGCAGGTCGGGGTCGACGTCGAACTGCTCCCACGAGCGGGCCGCGCCGACGACGACCGGCTGCGGCGGGAACGGGAAGTCACTGCCGAACAGGACCCGGTCCGGAGTGGCGAGCGCGAACAGCGACGGCAGCGCCGTTGGGCTCGACAACGCGATGTCGAAGTAGAACCGCCCCAGCCGCTCCCGGCCCAGGTTCGGGTCCCCGGCACCGGCGAACGGCGCCATCCGGCCTGCGGCGTACGGCATGAACCCACCGGCGTGGGACAAGATCATTCGGACCTCCGGGCAACGCTCGAGCGTCCCCGACTGAGCGATGTTCAGGGCGGCACGGGTGGTGTCGAGGAGGAAGTCGACCGCGAACGGCGGGATACCGTCGACCGGCGCCGCGGGCAGTTCGGATGGGTGAACCAGAACAGTCGTCCGGCGGCGGTTCAGCTCGTCGAACAGGGCGTCGAAAGCCGGGTCGCCGAGGTAGCGGCCATAGATGTTCGTCGGGAGGATGACGCCGTCCGCGCCCAGGACGTCCAGAGCGTGGGCGAGCTCGTCGAGGGCGCCGTCGACGTCGGGCAGCGTCAGGGTGGCGAAGAACCCGAACCGGTCCGGGCGGTCCTTGACGGTCTCGGCGGAGAAGTCGTTGACTCGCCGCGCCCACTCGCGTGCGTAGGGAGAGGGCCGCGCGCTGTCACCGGACAGGTGCACCCCGGGGGTGGACAAGGACACGATGCCGACCTCGGTGTGCAGCTCGTCCATGCTCGCGACGGCGGCCTGGGCGCTCCAGGCGGGCGGTGCCATGCCGCCGGCGTCGACGCCTTCGGCCAGGAGCCACTCGCGGTACCCGGGTGGGACGATGTGCTGGTGGGTGTCGATACGTGAGACCACGCGTGAAGTCACTGTCCGTCTCGTCGGGTCACGCCGGCCCGGCCATGCCGAGGTCCTGGAGCAGGCCGGGGTCGAAGTACGGCTGGATGCTCGCGAACGCGTCGTCACGCAGGGTGAAGACGTCGGCGAGCGAGAAGTGGCGACCATCAGGCAGCGCGAAGTCGAGGAACAGAACGGCGGTGTCACCGTCGATGACCTGAGACTCACGGGTGATCGTGAACGCCGTGAACAGTTGGGAGACCTGTGCGAGCATCGCCCGGACCGCTTCCTCACCCTCGAACGGGCCCATCCGGGGACCGACGAACGACACGTCAGCGGTCAACGGGATCTCGGCGACCGACTGGTTGCTGAGACCCTTGTAGTAGGTATCGAGGAGGGCCTCGACCGTGTGACGTTCCATTGCGACCTCCGCTGTGTGCGCTCGGTTACTGTGACCAGCGTCTCGTCGGAACTATGACCGTCGACACGCGCTGGATCTTGGGAGCGGCTCCCAAAAATTTCCGACTCGTTGACGTCCGGCGACAACGTCAGGCGTCAGAGCACCCGAGAACCGTGCGCGATGCGTCGCCGAAGATGGAGGACCCGTGACCTCAACCTGGATCCCCGGGCTGAGACCTGACCCGGACCAGCCCGTTTCGCAGCGCGTCAGCCCGCCCGAGCTTGTCGAGCTCGCAAAGCGCGAGATCGGCGAGCCGGCGACCTGGTGGGCGTCTCAGACCGCGCAGCGGATCGTCACCGAAGTCACCACCCGTTTCCGCGAGAACGACTCTCCGGCGATGGTGACCGGCTCGGAACGCGAGGGATGCGAGGCGAGCCTGCTCACGGTGCTCATCGGACTTCACCAGGGGGTTCCCTCGGTCTCGCGCTCCGGCAGCGCAACCGAGAGCGTGCACCAGTCGGTGCACCGCGGAGTCGCGATCAACACGGTCCTGCAAACAGTGTGGGCCTGCCACGCGATGGCCCAGGACGCGCTCCTGGCCGAGGTCGAGAAGGTCGTGCCCGAGAGCCGTCTGGTCGACGAGGTGCGGCAGTTGAACCGGGCGATGAACGGCTACATCACCTCCTACGCCGGCGAGCTCATCCGTGAGTACGAGGAGGAGCTGGCGCTGTGGAAGGGACGCGTGCCGGCCGAACAGCTGCGCATCTTCACCCAGCTGGTCGCCGGCGTGGACCCGGGGAACAGCGCCGAGGAGATCCTCGGTGTGCGCCTGACGGACGCCCACCTGATCGCCTCGGTCTGGAGCCGGGGAGCCGGCCACATCCCGGACAAGGACGGTGCCGTCGCATCGTTCGCCCATGCCGCGGGCGAGACCTTGGGGGCCGTCCGGACGTTGGTGTTGCCGCAGGACGATGTGACGGAGGTGTGGTGGTCGTGGAAGTCGACACCACCGTCCGACTACTCGGATCGGGTGCGCCAGGCAACACGACCGGTGTGGATGAACGTGGCGCTGGGCGTCCCCGACCGGGGCGTTCGCGGAGTGCGCGCCAGTCATCGTGCTTGCCTGCAGGCCGCGAGGGTCGGTCGTGACAGTGAGGTCGACACGTTCTGGCCCTTCGACGACGTGCGCGTCGTCGCGCTGCTGTCAACGGATCCAGAGGCGGCGAGGACGTTCACCCAAACCGAGCTAGCGGGACTGTCGGGATCGGACGCGAAGTCTGTCACCCTACGAGAGACGCTGCGGGCCTGGTTGCAGAACGGCGGCAGCAGGACAGCAACCGCGGAGCGGCTCTTCATCGCCGTGAACACGGTCTCGTACCGGGTCGCGAAGGCGGGGGAACTGCTCGGGCGACCCGTTGGCGACCGAGGGGTCGAGACGCTGCTCGCACTCGAGCTGGCGTACTACTTTCCCGACTTCCTCGACTGAGGATTCGAACACCGGCACGCGGAAGTCGGTCGGAAGAAGCTACCCGAGTCGGGCCTCGCTCCTTGACGCTTCGGGCAGCTCGATCGTGGTCGAGCGCAGAACCAGACCAACGGCGCCTAGCGCGACGGCCCGGTCCCCGAGCTCTCCGACGACGACCTCGACGTCCGCAGCCGCCGAGGCAATGGCGTTTCGTTCGAGCACCTCTCGCAACGGCTGGATCAGGTACGTGCCCGCAGCCGCCAGCTCTCCGCCGACGACGATTCGTGCCGGGTTGAGTACGTTGCAGAACATCGCCATGGCTGAGCCGATGGCCCGCCCTGCGTCCCCGATCACACGACGGCTACCGACATCGCCCGACAAGGCCCACTCGATCACCTGCTCGAGGCTCGGCGTCCGTTCCCGGGTCTCGGAGAACGCCTGCACCAGGGCGTGCGAGCCGGCCACCGTCTCCAGGCACCCACGGTTGCCGCAGCGACACAACTGACCATGAGCATTCACCTGGGTGTGCCCGATCTCGCCGGCTGTGCCCCCAGTGCCGCGGTACGGGCTCCCGGACACGATCAGACCTGCTCCGATGCCGGTCGCGACCTTCAAGAAGACCATGTCCTGACAACCGCGCCCGGCGCCCCACATCCACTCGGCCAGGGCGCCCAGGTTCGCGTCGTTGTCGACCATCACCGGTACCTGCAGCTCGGCGCTCACCAACTCAGCGACGCCAACACCCACCCACCCGGGGAGAATGGAGGAGTCGCCGACCTCGCCGTTCGGCTCACGGATCGGCCCCGGCAGGCCGAGTCCGACACCGAGCAGCTCCGACCTGTCCGCGCCGACCTCCTCGAGCAGGTCGCTGACCGTGGCTCCGACAAGGGCGGCGCCTTCGTCGGCCGGGAGGTCAGGTTGCACCGGCCGACGCGACTCAGAGATCACCGCGTGCGAGAGACCCGCCAGCACGACATGTAAGTGCTGCTTGCCGATCTCCACGCCGCCGACCAACCCCGCGCGACGGTTCAACGACAGCAGCATGGATGGCCTGCCCATCGTGAGCCCGGACGGCGCGACCGCCACCTCATCAACCAGTCCCTGGGACTGCAAGGTGCTCACAGCGGCAGAGACGGTGGAGAACGCCAACTCCGTCGAGCGCGCGATTTCGGCGCGTGACGCGGTCCCCACTTCCGCCAGGACTCTGACGACACGCGCCCGCGCATCGAGCCTGCCGGATCCGTTCAC
Organism: Nocardioides sp. Root1257; assembly: GCF_001425175.1. Lineage (GTDB taxonomy): Bacteria > Actinomycetota > Actinomycetes > Propionibacteriales > Nocardioidaceae > Nocardioides. The sequence continues at coordinate 36,382 of NZ_LMDV01000011.1, forward strand.
GCGCGCCTACCTCTCTGTGGCTAGCCGAACTTTAGCGCTGCCAGGTACGCAAGCCCACATGTGCTCTGATCTCGAAGCGGGACAGTCCCTTGACGACGTTCTCGCCTACACACATACTTCGGCACCAGAGCATGTGGCGTCCATCACGCGCTCATTTCAGCGGGGTTCACCCGGACCCTGCAGACCATTTCTCCGATTTCGGAGTATGTCGAGGAGAACCACCATGCAAGCGAACAGATCCTTCCGTGTGCGCGGGGTCGCCCTAGCCGCGGTCGCGGTCACGGCGCTCGCCGTGACCGCCAACACGTGGACGATCGGAGCGACGGCATCAGCGTCGGTCGCCGCGGCCGCACCGACGTCCGGCCCCGCCGTCGCCTCCGACGCCCCGTGGACACCCACCGTCACGTGGCTCGTCAACCAGCTCACCCCCGCTGAGCAAGTACGGCTGATCGAGGGCAGCTGGGCCAACAAGACCCAGACCGATGTCACTCTCGACCCGGATCCCCACAACCAGGCCGGCTACGTGCGCCCAATCGTCCGTCTCGGAATCCCGCAGGCCCGGCACGCGGACGCGCTCGGCATCGAAGGGTTCGCCGACTCGACAGCCTTCCCGACACGCGTGGGTCTGGCCGGGTCATTCGACCGCGACATCTTCAGCCTCCTCGGACAAACCGAAGGCACCGAGGGCAAGGCCCTCGACATGGACCTTCTCTACGGCCCGCAGGTCGACCTGGCTCGGACACCGTCGTGGACTCGCAACATGACGGCCTTCAGCGAGGACCCGTACGTGGCCAAGCAGCTCGGCGTCCGCGAGATCGAGGGCATCCAGTCCCAGGGCCTGATGTCCCAGGTCAAGCACGTCAGCTTCTACAGCGGCCAGACCCAGACGACCCCGTCGATCGTTGGGGAGCAGGCGGCTCGCGAGATCTACCTGGCCCCCGCCGAGGCCGCAGCGAAGGATGCGCACGTCACCTCGATGATGTGCTCCTACGCCACCTTCCAGATCGCCGGGTTCGAGAGCAAGCCCGACTACGCATGCTCCAACGACGGCCTGATGAACAAGATCATCAAGGGCGAGTGGAACTTCCCGGGCTGGATCACCACCGACTACGGCGGCGCCAAGGCCACCTCCGACCTGCTGGCCGGCGCCGATCAGGAGTTCCTCTCGAGCTTCCTCTCGGAGGCCAACCTCCTCAAGTTGATCGACCCCACCTCGACCGACTACGACGGCCGCTACGCCGCAGCCGCCCGCAACTCCACGGCCCGCATCCTCTACGGCTACGAGCGGTTCGGCATGCTCGACAACGACCACATCCCGGCCGCCTACCAGTCCTCGGTACCGCAGCACGGTGACGTCGACAGCCCCGACAACAGCATCAACGTGGACAAGAACCAGGGCATCACCGTGGCGCGGCAGCTCGCCGAGCGTGCGGCCACGCTGCTGAAGAACGACACCCAGACCCTGCCGCTCAGCACCGACGGCACGGTCGCGGTGATGGGCCAGTCCGCTCGACTGCTGCCCGCTAGCCCCGGCGGAGAGCGCGCGATCGGGTTCGGCGACCGGGTCAACATCACGCCCCTGAAGGCCATGAAGACGATCGCCGGCTCCGCGGTGACCTCCGTGCCCGGCATCGACCTGCTCGGTACGACCATCCCGGCCGCCGCCCTCAGCGTCGACTCCGACGGTGTCACCCCCGGCCTGACCCGCACCACCACCGAGGCCGACGCCAGCACCTCTACCAAGGTCGACACCGTCCTCGACGGTCGCCAGAACGACCTGGCCAAAGGCAAGACCTTCACCTGGACCGGGTACGTGAACGTCCCCACCGCCGACACCTACCGGCTGCTGATCCAGCGTCCGTTCGGCACCGACCTGGGCGACAACACCAAGTACAACCAGCAGACCCGCAACGTCAGCGCCAGCACCCTGAGCATGACGCTCGACGGAGCCAACGTGCAGCTGCGGAACCCGGACTCGAAGATCCTCCAAAACGCCGTTCCGACCTTCGCGACCGGTGCACCTGGAGTTCAGACGACCGCGGACAACGGGCAGTACCTCGGCTACGACAACGTCGCCGCCACCACCGCACTCACCCCGGGCCGTCACGCCGTGAAGATCACCTACCAGCCCAAGGCCACGGCGGCAACGACGCCCACGCTTCGCTTCGCCTGGTCACCGACCTCGGCCGCACTACAGGAGGCAGCCGCCGCTGCAGCGACGAACGCGGTCTCCGTGGTGTACGTCGACGACTCCAACGCCACGACGGGTGACGGCGAGTCGGCGCAGACCGACGTCGCCCAGCTCAGCGCCACCCAGAACCAGCTGGTGACCACCGTCGAGGCGGCCGCACACGCAGCCGGCAAGAAGGTCGTCGTCGTGCTCAACACGGGCAACGCCGTCCAGATGCCGTGGGCTGACGACGTCGACGCCATTCTCGAGATGTGGTACCCCGGCCAGGAGGGTGGCACCGCAACCGCCGCGACCCTGTACGGCCAGTCCAACCCGTCCGGCAAGCTCACCCTCACCTTCCCGCGCACGAGCAGCCAGACACTATTCGCCGGTCACCCCGAGCGAGCAGGTGGCACCCAGGACGCGGGCGAGACCCAGAAGACGATCAAGTGGACCGAGGGTCTCAACATCGGCTACCGGTGGTACGCCTCGGCCGAGAACGTCAACGACTACACCCCGCTGTACGCGTTCGGTCACGGCCTGTCCTACACGTCGTTCGACTACAGCGACCTGGGCGTCAAGCAGGCCACGAACGGCGGCCTGGACGTCAACTTCACCGTGAAGAACACCGGCGCAGTCGCCGGCGGTGAGTCGCCCCAGGTCTACCTCGGCGAGTCCAGCGAACTGCCGGCCGGCGTCGACCAGGCAGAAGTCAAGCTCGTGCAGTTCGACCACGTCGACCTTGCCCCTGGCGAGTCCAAGACGGTGTCGCTGAACGTAGCGCCTCGCGAACTCTCCTCCTGGTCGGTTGCCGAGCAAAAGTGGATCGTGGGTACCGGACAGCGGACGCTGACGGTCGGCTCTGCCTCCGACGACATCCGGCTCACCGCTGACGTGAACGTCCTGGACAAGGTGGAGGCTCCGGTCGTCACCCAGGACCCGGCCTCGACGTCGGCGACGGTCGGAAAGACCGCTACCTTCACGGCCACCGCTACCGGGACGCCTGCTCCGACCGTGTCGTGGCAGACCAGCGCCGACGGCGGCAAGACGTGGGTCGTCGTACCGGGCGCCACGTCAACTGAGCTCAGCGTCACCGCTACCGCGGCGGCCAACGGCTCACGCTACCGAGCGGTGTTCAGCAACATCCTGGGCGACGCACTGTCCCAGGACGCCACGCTGAAGGTCAACAAGGCCACCGCCACGGTCCGGGCCAGCTTCGCGAAGAACCCGGTGCGGGCGAGCCAGCGCGCCAAGGTCGTCGTCCAGGTGAGCGCGCCGAAGGGCGTTCGCGCGGACGGCACCGTCGTGGTCAAGGTCAGGGTCAGCCCCAAAAAGGTCACCTCGCTGAAGGCGCACCTGCGTAATGGCAAGGCGGTCGTCACGCTGCCGCGACTGAAGAAGGGAACTCACAAGGTGTCGGTGACGTACGCCGGCAATGCGAGTCTCAGGCCCGGCAACGCGCCGGCGCTTCGGCTTCGGGTCAAGTAGCCGAACGACGAACACCAGAACCGGGTCGACGGTGCGAGATCACTCGCACCGTCGAAGGCGGGTTCCAAGGAAGTTTCGCGGGGCCCTGATCAGTATCTGCAAGGACTCTTGATGGGCCGATGAGCCCGGGGTCGCGGCCCAGCCGCGTGTCCTGAGCCCTTGTGTCGTCGTGGAGTGTCGTGGCAACAGATTGGCAACAGCAGAGCCAGAACAATCCGATCGCGGCTCGCGGTATCCAACGGTCGATACCGACGCTGACCAGCGCATTCGTCAACTCTCGATGACGATCGACATCGACCCATCATCCGATTTTCGGACTTTCACGGCGGTAGCACGGGTTCGAATCCCGTTGGGGGTGCGCTGCATGAAGACCTCCTGACCAGCGGAAACGTTGATCAGGAGGTCTTCGCCGTTTCGGATCTCAAGGGTCCGTCGTAACGAAATGGCAACAGGGTCAACGGTAGGCGTTCCTGCGGGCCCGGTTTCGTGAGCGGCGGCGGGCAGATGAGCGGCAGGCTTGTTCTGCTCGTTGTCGCGCGCTGCCTCCATGGCGACCGCGACGAGCCGGTCGTCGAAGAGATGACCGTAGGTGTCGAGCGTCATCGTGGCTGAGGCGTGCCCGAGCATCTTCTGTACGACTTTGACGTCGGCGCCGGAGGCGATGGCGAGACTGGCCGCGGTGTGGCGCAGCTCGTGTGGGTTCGGGTCCGCCATTCCGACCGCGGTGGCAGCGGTGGTGAAGGTGTGTCGGAACGTAGACACTCGCAGCGGCTGGTTGTGGCGGATGCCGCCGAAGACCAGATCGTCGGGCCCCTTGTCGGCGACGTGGCGAGCCAGGTCCTTGACCAGGAATTGTGGGACCGGCACCTCGCGGCGCTGGTGTGACTTGGGCGTGCCCCAGACCAGCCCGAGACCCTGGACCGGGGTCACAGACTCAGCGATGACTGCGCGCCGTCGGCTGAGGTCGAGTCTGCGAACCTTGAGGGCGGCCATCTCGCCGAATCGGGCTCCGGTCCTGCCGACGATCACGCCGGCACTCAAGTACGACGCTGACGCGATCCCGGCGGCGGTCGAGAACCTCGAGCCAGCCCCGGTCGCCAAGCGCACCTTGACCGTCCTGACCAAGAGGGCGACCGCGAGCAAGAAGGGCAGGATCGCGGTCGAGGTCGGCTGCGCCAGTGCATGCGCCGCCTGCACCGGCAAGGTGCAGATCGCTTCGGCCGTCAAGAAGTCCTTGATTAAGAAGGTCTCTGTAAGGTCCGGGCACAAGAAGGTCATCCGGTTCACGCTGCCGCGAGAAGCCACAAAGAACCTCGCGAAGGGCAAGGCCGTGAAGGTGCGGGTGATCCTCAGGGGAACCGGCGCGACTACCGCGCCCAAGGCGGTGGTGATCATCGTCCGACGCTGAGCCAACGCGGTCGCCTCACGCTGTCAGCCCGAGTGGGATCGTAGGTGGGATCGGCCCGATCGAGAGTCCTCGATCGGGCCGATCCTATTTCCAAGTCGGCGCGAAACCGACCGTCCGTCAGACGAACTGCTCGAGGATGCGAGACATGGCCGCGAAGTGCCTTCCTTTGGCGTCAGCAAGGGCGCTCGATCGCTGCATCGCGTCGGCAAGGCCTCTCAGCGAGCAGGCCGCTCTGCCGATGTCTCCCAGGTCCAGCATCTGGAGCTCGAGCGCAACGATGTCGCTGTGCTCCTCCGACTTCTTGGCCGTGGCCTTGAGTTCCGCCAAGTGGAACCCGAGTGCTCGCCTGGCAGGCTCTGGGAGCTCGCCAAAGCTCAGCCGATCGCTTTCGCTCATCACTTCTCGCTTTCAAAGAGGCCGCGGGGGTCGAGGATGCGGATGCTGTTGCGCTCCACGTAGTGCTTACGAGTGACCGCATCGTCCTTGTGTCGGAGCAGGTCGCGGGCCGCTTCGAGATCCAGGTGCTCGTTGGCCTTAGTCCCGAGGGTGTGCCGCATCGAATGCGGGTGCACCCAGGCCAGGTCTGTGTCGCGCACCAGGTCCCTAAGCGCACGGCGGAAGTTCGCGTGCGTGACCGGTCGGCCGGTCCGGGTCGCGAAGACGAAGTCGTCCGGAGCGGGTGACGTCGGCATCCTGGTCTCGAGGACGGCGACGACGCGCTCGTGGAGTGCGATGATGTCGATGGTGCCGCCCTTGGTCGGCCCCAGGCCGGTGACGGCGCCCCGCTGCTCCAAGAGGGTGTGCCGAACCGTGACGGTCGGCGGCTCCGTCTCGAGGTCGACGTCAGACCACGTCAGCGCCAAGAGCTCTCCGAGCCGCAGGCCCAGGTGGCGGAGCAGGATGAGTCCGTGCCAGAGCGTGTCACTCGCCCCGTGGCCGGTCCTGAACCAGCCCTCGGCCATTTGTGTCAGACGCGTCGCTTCTTCGTCCGTGAGCGCGCGCACCTTCGGTTGGCGCCGCTGAGGACTCGCCGTGCCGTCGAGTGGGTTCCCGTCACGCAGTCCTCGGTCGGCCGTCCACCGCAGAAGAAGGCGCATCACGTTCCGTGGTTGCGCGCCGTGCAGCGGGATGCGGTCGCCGTTCTCGTCGAGGCGGTACTCGCCGGCCACCCAAGCCCCGTTGTCGGAGCGGTGGCCCTGGTGACGGGCGAACAATCCCTCGAGGAGCACATGCTGGACCCGAGCGCGGTCGAGACTGGTGACGGTTTCGTGTCCGAGGACAGGGGAGAGGGTGCCTCGCCAGCACGCGCGGTACTGCTCGATCGTCGACGGGCGTCGGCTGGTGCGGGCCAGCGCGGTGAACCATAGTTCGGCTGCTTCGTCGAGGGTGAGGTCCCTGACCTCCGCGGCGTCGACCTGGCGGGTACGCCAGTCTTCCAGGGCCTCCCGCACCCGCTCAGCGGCCAGCTCCCTGCAGTCACCCTTCGTGGGCGCGTCGACTGCGACGCGGTGGTACCCGCCGGCGTCGTCGCGCCATCGGACCTTCGAGACCCACAGTCGATCCTTGACCTGGGTTGGTCGGATGTCGCCGTGGCCGCCGAGGGGGATCGGTCGGCGGCCCATCAGGCGGCCCCACCGGTCTGCTCGTGCCAGTACGCGTCGTACGCGTCGCGGGTGTAGTAGACGCGCCCGGCCACCCGGACGTGTGCCGGCCCGACGCCGCGCGAGCGCCAGTTCGTCAACGTCTTTGTGGTGACGCCGAGCGCCTCGGCGACACACTCAGAGGTAAGAAGGTCGGTTACCCGACGTAGGTCGAGGACCATGCCTGTCTGCGCGGTCGTGTGAGGTTGCTGGCTGATGGAGTCATTTGTCTGCATGACCTCCTACATGCGGAGTTTTTCGAACGCCGGCTCTCCGCCGGATCGCTCGCGCTCGACGACGCGACTTGACGTACGTAAGTAACCGACTTACGCTAGTGAAACAGTCTCGAGGGGGTTACGTGGAAACTGATCTTCCGCACTTCACATCGGTCACCGATAGCGACTTCTGGCGCGCCTTCGAGCGACGCCTCGCGACGAAGCCCTGCCTGAGCGGTAGGACCCAGGAGCGTCACGAACTTGTCGTCGCGGCGTACGCGGACATGACCACCCGGCCCGCGACTCTGCCGGGCCCGGTCGAGTACGCGGATACGGTCTACCGCCTCCGCTACACGCTCGGACCTTCGGTCTCGAGCGCCACGCGCGAACGCTTGCGCCAGGAGAATGAAGCGGACGCGCTCCTCCTTCTGGCGGAGGGGGTAAGTCCCGAACTACTCGGACTCGCCGGCTGAGGACGGGTCGGACGGGAGGAAGACGCGTGTGCCTCGCGCAGAACCGTCGGCGATCTCGAGTCGTCCAGCATCGATCCAGTTGTAGATGGTCTGCGGCGTGACTCCGAGTCGCTCCGCTGCCTCGCGTACGGAGTGGGTGCCAGGCGGGTGGGCAGGCGGGGGACGGGAACCGCGAGCCGTCGCCTGGTTGCGGGCCACGGTCGCGTTCTCGTAGCCCGCGAACGCGGCGATCTCGGACCACGTCCACCCGAGGTCGTGGGCCTCTCGCAACAGACGGTGACGTTCCTCGGTGAGTTGCTTGCGCTGTTGATCGAGCGCGTCGCGCTCGGCCCTCAGCGCTTGGAGGCGATCGCGTACCCAGTCCCGGTCTGAGCGCGCGTCTGGTCGATCACCCACCCGCGGATCCTCTCACGCTGTGTCATGGGGCGGGCTCCGCTGCACGCGCGTTGTCAGGACCTAACGGCCCGGATAGGAGGAGCCTTGGATGAGGAGTTCGAGCCCAATGAGATCGCGGACCTTCTCGCGCCGTTCTGGACTCTGCAGCGAACAGCGGAAGCCCTAGGCATCGCTGTGGGAGAACTGGAACGTCGGACCGCATCCGGATCTGTGCTGGGTCTCGTGCCCGAAGGAGGAGCGGCGCACTATCCGGTCTGGCAGTTCCGGCGGCGACCAGACGGAGTCGTTGAGGTCAAGCCTGCCTTCGCCTCCTTCATCGGTGTGCTGCACGGCTCGGCCAACCCGTGGAGCATTGTCATCCTGCTGCGCACGCCTGCGTCGGAGCTCGGCGACATGACGCCAGAGGAATGGGATAGGTCGGGCGGAAATAGTGCAGGCCTGACTGAACTGGCTCGCCTCCTCGCATCGGAGTGGAAGCGATGAGAGGAGACCCGGCGGACTTCCTCTCCGCTCGGCTCACCGAGGACGAGGAGCGGGTGGACTCACTCCTCCTGTACCTCGAGGCTCTGCCGCGACTCGAACCTGCGTCGGCGACAACTTCGGCCGTGGAGATCTCGTGGTCAGCCGATCCAGGTCACCATGATCACTTCCTGCGACTTCATCCCAATCGAGTCGAGGTCTGGTTCCGGGAGGACCCGCGTCGCCTCGAGCACGACCTGTCCGCTCGACGACAGATCGCTGCCGACCATCGGGCCACTGACGGTGGGGCCTGTGCGATCTGTGTCGAGACCCTTGCCGAGCGGCCGCGCCCGGTCACGTATCCGTGCCCGACGCTCTGCCGCCTCACCTGGAGATACGCCGATCACCCCGACTACAACGACTCGTGGAACGACTCGTGACCGACCGCCGCCGCAGATGCCGGCACGGCGACCGCGCGACAGCGCTTCCCGACGGGTGGGGTCCATGCGACTCATAGATAAGGCCTCGCTTCGCTCGGCGGGCCGGTGTTGCGTCGATGGCGATCCGGTGTCGGGGCGAGTCGATTCGAAGGTCGTGATGGTGTCGATTGTGGTGTCTCGCTGTCTTGCCGTTGTCTGTCCTTCGCCTCTCGCTACCTGGTGCTCGGTGGATCGTTGTGTTCGTGTCTGCGCCGTCGCTTCGACGGAGTCGAAGAGGAGGTTCGGCCTGAGAGTGCGTTCACTGAGGATTCAGGCGTCGGTCTATCCACCCAGATGGAGCGTTCGCGGACCAGAATCGCGGCCCACTTCCTGCGCCCGGCCGCCGGTTCCTCTGTGCATACGCATGTTCACCGCCATGAGCGATTCAATTCCTAAAGAGCACCTGTCCGACGCCACGTCGTATCCGATCAGCGGCCACCTTCCGACCCGACTGAGCGGCAATCGGCAAGCGCCGACATCGCTGGACCCGTACGACGAGATCTTCGGCGACGTCGGTCCTTACCCCGGTGCAACCGGCTTCGCGCACGCCCCAGGCATGGCGGCAGCCGGAGGGCCTGCGCTGCCCGCTGCCTATCGCCGAGCGCCGACGACGTTCGACCCAAATCGTCAGACCTTGGCCAGACGCAACGCGGCCATCCACCTGCTGGGAGCACTTGCGTCGTACGGCTCCGTCACGAACAACCAGGCGGCGACGTTCACGAACCAGCCGTCGCTCGCCGACCCTCGCTCCGACCTCATCGCCAACTTGTTCGCCGCAGGACTGATCGACATCGCGAGCCCGTATCTCGGCCAGGGCCTGGGCGCAGCCCGCGATGGAACGGTCGGCTATCAGCTCGGGGACCTGAACATCGTTCGACGGCTGATCCAGCAGCTGTCGGTCGCCGAGGCAGTGGCCATCACCGGCGGACGCCCCCTCCCGACCAACGCCGTGCATGTCCGCCACGACACGCTGGGCGCCGAGCTCGCGCTGCGCGCTGCAGGGCATCTCAAGATCGGAACGGTCCTCGGGCCGCACCTCTCGTCTTTCGCTGACCTGACGGCTATGTGCCGTTACCCATCTGCCGGTCGAGGCGGCCCGGACCTCACTCTCGTGCGGGACGATGGTCTCCGCGTCGCCATCGAGATCACCTCGTCGATCGGAGAGAAGTTCACGGCTAAGGTCGAGCGCTGGATGCAGGTCCTCGCGGAGAGTCCGCTCGAAACGTCTGGGTTGACGGTTGTCTTCCTGGTGGCCCCACCTCCGGCTGCGGTCCTGCGGCACGGCGATCGCGTCCGCCGAACCGTCTATCGGGAGGTCGGCAAAGCGGTGCGGACGTTTCCCGGATCTTCAAGAGACCGTACGGCCAACCGCGTGGGTGTGGCGACCTGGAGAGAGTGGTTTCCAAGACCTCATCTGGCAACTGAGCGGTTCGGGTGGCTGGAGGTGGACAGGCCCAACGGGGAGGCGTCCCAGTGGACGCGCTGCCGCATGTGGGACCCACGTCAACGTCCGCTCGCCGACGACACCCGCGTCGCCCTCCGGTCCGTCATCTCCGCAGCGTCGATCCTCTCCCAGACGCCCTTCTGGCTCCGGGAGCGGCACTCGCCGGCAGTTCTGTCGGCCGACCTTCTCCGTTCAGCCGTCGGTGTGCCGCAGGACGTAGACCCGCTGCGGGACAGGTCCGCCCGGCGGCCGACCGGGGCATCGCAGGGCGTCGCCGGCGCGACGTGCCTACCCGCCTATCTGATCGGTCCGGCCGATAGCCCGGAGCGTGCTGCACGCCAGCGCGTGACCAGTCCGATCGGGGTCACGCCTCCGCCCCTCCCGGACCCGGCGTTCGGCCACAAGCTCGAGCGTCCAGAGGAGCGCAGGGCATGAGCGACATGACGGCCCAGCGGAGCGCCCTGGCTGACGCTCGACGGCTGCGCGCGGAGTTCCTTCACGACGTCCATCTCGGGAGGACTATGCCGATCGACCTCCTGGACGCCGCTCGGGAGGACTGGGCGATCCCATTGCGACAGATGAGCCTCGAGCAGGTCTTCCTGTCATCGGGCATGAGCGCCCGAGGGTGGCGTCTTGTCCGCACCCGGATGCTCGCCACACTCGGCATCGAGGTCCGCCGCGCGGACCTGACAGTTGGCTGGGTGATCGATCCGCGTGCCGGAGGAAGGCGCCACTACGCCTTGGGCGACGCCCTCCGCGACCGCGATCAGGCGCCGTGGCCAGGCTTCCCCTGGTTGCCTCGACCAGGCGCGTCCGAACCGGAAGAGCGAAGCGTATGACTGCGTCGCGTCTCGACAACGTCATCGCCGTGATCGGGGACCTTCACGGTGACCGGATGTGGGCGAACGCGCGCCTGCAGTCCCTCGGCGAGAGGGGCATCCAGGCAGCCATCCAGGTCGGTGACTTCGGCGTCTGGCCTGGCGGTTCGGGCAAGCAGTACCTACGCACCGTCGACGCGGTCTGCGCGAAGTACGACCTCACTCTGAAGGTGGTGGACGGGAACCACGAGGATCACGCCAGGCTGCAAATGCTGTGGAAAAACCCCAAGCGACGGGACGAGAGCGGATCACCTCTCCCGCTCTACCTCACGGATCACATCGCCATCCTGCCGCGGGGCTGGCGCTGGACGATGGGACGGCGGACCTTCGTCGCGCTCGGCGGCGCTCCGAGCATCGACTTCGAATACAGGACCCGTGGGAAGGACTGGTGGCCGGAGGAGCAGATGACTCAGGACGACGTCGACCGAACCGTCGCCGGCGGGTACGCAGACGTCATGGTGACCCACGACGCGCCCGGACCGCCTTGGTGCGTACCTCAGGTCGGCGAGATCTTGCGTTCGAACCCGATGGGCTGGTCAGATCGCGGGGTCGACTACGCCCGCGTCGGGCGGGAGCTGGTCACTGAGGCAGTTCTCGGCATACGTCCGCGGCTTCATATCCATGGCCACTATCACGTGAGCGGCCAGGCGACGGTACGTCTGCCGGGCGCCGACCACGACACCCGAGTGTGGTCTCTCGACAAGAACGGCAAGGCCGGGAACGTCCGGTTGCTCGATCTCGACACGCTCGACGATCCCGCGCTCCGACCATAGAAGGCGGGCTCTGGTGCAGGCAACGACCTTGAGTTCGTCGACCGACGCCGTGGGATGCCGGCCGGCGAACTTGGGTCTTCACGTCAGGGGCGCTTGCAGGCGGTGCAGCGTGGTGCACCTGCGGCCCGCGCCGTCATCGACGCCAGAGACTCCTGCCACTCGTGTCCGCGAGGGCACTTCCACCAAACGGGGTGATGGCTGACGTCGTGGTGCTCGTAGCCGTCGAACCAGATGAATGTGCCGTCTTTCATCGGGAAGATGTTTTTCTGGTGCGAACGGCAGCCCGGGGTCGCGCCGCGTGCTGGGGTTGGTACGCATGTGGTTCTCCTGCTCTGGTGTGTTCGCCGAGTCGATGTCGTCGGCTCGTTCTAGGTGTGCGGATCGGAGCCGCCTTCTCCCCAGCCACGCGGTCTGACCCCTCGAGCGGGCCGCCATCACTTCGCCGGCGTTGCGGTCGCTGGCGAAGCGCGAGACCAGCGCGCCCGTGCGACCTCGGTCTCGGCTTCGGATAGCACGCTCAGGCGGCCAAGCTCCCCGGCACCGCGTGTACTCGACCAGGTCTACGTTTCCGTTCCCCGAGACGCTGGTGCGTCGGTCGCCGTCCCAGATCTAGCGCGAAACAGCCGATCTCCGGCTCGGGCACGTGCAGCGGGACATGATGCGGCACAACTTCTGCGGCTAACGCCCGAATACGACGAATGAACTTGTTCCACCGGACGATCTATGCCGCTATGAGGTAGATCTCCTACCCGCCAGTCACAACAACTCACGTCCCTAAACTCCGGCTCACTGCTGGCGGCCGGAGTCCCGAGCTTGGCCGCCAGCGGCGACAATGCACCGACCGACACGATTCCCCTCCCTCCTCGAGTGGTCGGTGCAGTCCAAACCGTTGGTCTGTCGCTCAACGGGACGGACGCCAGGTGATCGGAACGACACTTCCGGTACGACTGCCGGCCCCGCTATCGGAAGCAGGTGCGGGGTCGGCAGATCAACCCCGGGCGTAGCGCTGTGGACGGAGCAATGCGTGAGACAGCTCCACATCCTGACGATCGCAGGCAACCTGCCCCTTTCACTTCTCGACCGCGTGCTGACAGCAACGGAGCAGTCCCTTCGCGACCTCGGCGTATCCAGAGTCTGGATCACCTCGGACGGGGGCAACCTGAAGGTCCTTGCGGAGATCCCGGCGGACACCGACAGCGATCTGGGTAACGGCGTCGGCCATAACCGCGGCCCGTAGGCAACGCAGGTCCGGCGAGTCAATGCGGCGAAAGGGCTACGCCGAGGTCGACTCGACGTCGTAGATGAAGTGGTGATCTCTGGGGTTACCTCGGAGTGGTGGCCACGACGCGGTGGTCGGTGACGGTCCCGATGGCGTCGAGCGGTGCGTTCGTCGCTGGCCGGTCGTCTGTGCGTAGGTCGGACCCTGACGGCGGTTTGGCGAACCAGAGGACCTGTGAGGTCAGTCTCTTACTCGTCGGTCACGTCAGCGAGCGCCGTAGCGTCGTCCGTCGATCCTGCTCCGGTGCTGGGCCCGAGAGTCACCCTTTGCCAGCGAGTTCGCGCCTCGACCGATTTCTGGGAAGAGCTCGAGCGAAGTTGTCGTGCCCCGTCAACGAGCCCACAGGCGAGACGAGTTGTGCAGTGACGATGGTGGAGACGATCGGTGTTGTCGGTGGTGGCCTGATGGGCTCGGGCATCGCTGAGGTGAGCGCGCGGGCCAGCCAGGACGTCGTGGTGGTTGAGTCGAGCGACGTCGCCGCGAAGGCGACGTTGTCGCGGCTCGAGAAATCGCTGCAGCGCGCCGCCGCCAGGGGCAAGATCGACTCGGTCGAGGAGGTCCTCGGCCGGATCCGAGTGTTGACCGACCTCGAGGCATTGGCGGACCGCGAGTTCGTGGTCGAGGCGATTGCGGAGGACGAGGCCGCCAAGGTGGCGCTCTTCAAGTCCCTCGACGCGATCGTCGAGGCGCCGGACGCGATCCTGGCGTCCAACACCTCGTCGATCCCGATCATGAAGCTGGGCGTGGTCACGAGCCGCCCGACGCAGGTGATCGGCATCCACTTCTTCAACCCGGTGCCGGTGCTCCAGCTCGTCGAGCTGGTTCCCTCCCTGCTGACCTCGGAGGACACGACCGCGCGCTCGCGTGCCTGGGTCGAGGGCTCGCTCGGCAAGCAGGCGATCGACTGCCAGGACCGGGCGGGCTTCGTGGTGAACGCGCTGCTGATCCCCTTCATCCTGTCGGCGATCCGGATGTTCGAGTCCGGCTTCGCCTCCGCGGAGGACATCGACCGCGGCCTGGTCCTGGGTGCCGCGCACCCGCAGGGCCCGCTCGCCCTCGCCGACCTGATCGGCCTGGACACCACCAAGGCCGTCGCCGAGTCGCTGTACGACGAGTTCAAGGAGCCGCTGTACGCCGCCCCGCCGCTCCTGCAGCGGATGGTCGACGCCGGCCTGCTGGGCCGCAAGACGGGCCGCGGGTTCTACACCTATAGCTGAGCCGAAAGTGTCCGACTCAGCCTTCGAGGCGAGCCGCGAGGTCGGTCACGGCGTGGCCGCGGTGCTCATCGAGCTCGCGCAATGCCCGGTCGATGTCACCGGCGCGTAGTGCCGCGACGATGCTCGCATGCTCGTCGTTGACGCGATCGCGCGCACCTCGATCGGCGTAGTACACGGAGCGGTAGGCGTCCGTGCTCTGCCACAGCATGCGGATGAAGTCCTCCATGCGAGGGTGCCTGGCCGCCCCGAAGATCGTGAAGTGGAAATCACGGTTCGCTGCGATCATCAGGTGAGGGTTGCCCGCTGCGCTCGCGGACTCCATCGCCTGCATGAGGCGGTCGAGTTCGGCGAAGCGCTTGTCATCGAGTAGGGGCGCTGCGATGCGCACGATCTCATCCTCGAGCAGGCGCCGGATCAGGTAGGTCTCGGTCAGCTCCGCCAGGCTCAGTCGCGCGACTTGGTAGCCGCGGTGCGGCTCGTAGCGCACCTGGCCCTCGGCCTCGAGCGTCTTGAGTGCCTCACGCACCGGGACCACGCTCGTTCCCAACTCTGCCGCGAGCTGTTCCTGCCGGATCCGCGCATCGGGCTTCAGCCGACCACTAGCCACGAGCTCCCGGATCTGTTCGAGCGCGAACTGCTGCGCCGTCAGTCTGCGGGTCGTACCGGGGTGCTGAGGACCATTCATCGCCCTTGAGCCTAGCGGAGGGCCCATCCACTTGACAGTTCCTTAGAATTTATAAGATTCTCTTTTTTCCACTGGTTCGACGCGAACATCGAGGCAACGCTGCATGGGGCATGACGTGAGTGACGACGTAACTGCTGTCGCGCCGACAGTGCTGCGCGATCCGCCGTTGACGGGCCTCGTCGTCGCTGACTTCAGCCGGGTCCTCGCCGGGCCGCTGGCGACGATGACCCTGGCCGACCTCGGTGCGACCGTCGTGAAGGTCGAGCATCCCGACGGCGGAGACGACACGCGGCGCTGGGGACCTCCCTGGACGCGGAATGGGTCGTCCTACTTCGGCTCCGCGAACCGCTCGAAGCAGAGCATCGCGCTGGACCTGCGGGTGCCCGCCGACCTCGCAATGGCTCACGAGCTCGTTCGTCGTGCCGACGTGCTGGTGGAGAACTTCCGATCGGGAGGCTTGGACAAGTACGGCCTCGACCCGGTCGCCAATCGAGTGGTCAACCCGCGATTGATCCACTGCTCGATCACGGGCTTCGGCAGCGGGGCCGGCGCTCACCTGCCGGGCTACGACTTCGTCGTGCAGGCGCTGGGCGGGCTCATGAGCATCACGGGCGAACCTGGCGGCGACCCGCAGAAGGTTGGGGTCGCACTTGTTGACGTCCTCACGGGCAAGGACGCCGTGATCGGAATCTTGGCTGCTCTCCACCAACGGCGACTGACTGGGCTCGGCCAGCACGTGGAGGTCAGTCTGTTGCAGAGCCTCATCGGGTCGCTCGCCAACCAGGCCAGCTCGTACCTGGCCACGGGAACCTCGCCGCACCGCCTGGGCAACCGACACCCGTCGATAGCACCTTACGAGACCCTGCGCTGTGCCGACGGTCTGCTCGCGGTGGCGTGTGGCAATGATCGACAGTTCCAGCGCCTGTGCGAGGTGCTCGGACTTCCGCGTGTGGCCGGTGACGATCGCTTCTCGACCAACGGCGCCCGCGTTGGGCACCGTGACGAGCTCGTCGCGCTGCTCGAGGACCGACTTGCCGCTCGCACCGCTGCCGAGTGGCAAACGGTGCTGACCGTCGCCGACGTGCCTGCTGGTGAGGTGAAGGACATCGCTCATGGGATCGACCTGGCCGTCTCGTTGGGCCTTGACCCTCTCGTCGATGTCGATGGCGAACCCCCTCAGGTCGCTCACCCGATCCACTATTCGGCTTTCGAGCCCGCACACCCCACCCCACCTCCGACCCTCGGCCAACACGACGATGACGTCCGACGCTGGCTGACTACCCCCACCTCGGACGCCGTCAACAACCAGGAGCACCTATGAGCGCCACGACCAGGAACCTCACATTCAACCCCGCAGACCCGGCCGGCATCGATGTCGTGCTGAGCCAGGACGAGCGCGACATCCGTGACGCCGTACGGCACTACTGCGACGACCGCGTCGAGCCGCACATCGCGACCTGGTTCGAGGAGGGCACCATCCCCGGGATCCGCGACCTGGCGCTCGAGCTCGGCGAACTCGGTGTGCTCGGCATGCACCTCGAGGGCTACGGATGCGGCGGGATGAGCGCCACCGAATACGGACTGGCGTGCCTCGAGCTCGAGGCGACTGATTCGGGCCTCCGATCGCTGGTCTCGGTGCAGGGGTCGCTGGCGATGTTCGCGATCCACCGCTGGGGCTCGGAGGAGCACAAGCAGCGGTGGCTGCCGGACATGGCAGCGGGCCGCGCCATCGGCTGCTTCGGACTGACCGAACCCGATGCCGGGTCCGACCCCGCCTCGATGCGCAGCCGCGCCCGCCGCGACGGCGACGACTGGATCCTCGACGCCCGCAAGATGTGGATCACCAACGGCTCCGTTGCCGACGTGGCCATCGTCTGGGCTCAGACCGACGAGGGCATCCGTGGCTTCGTCGTGCCAACCGACACCCCTGGCTTCAGTGCTCCCCTGATCAAGCACAAGATGTCGCTGCGTGCATCGGTGACCAGCGAGCTCGTGCTCGACTCGGTCCGCCTGCCCGCTGACGCCGTCCTGCCCGAGGTCGTCGGCTTGCGGGGCCCGCTGAGCTGCCTCAACGAGGCGCGCTACGGCATCGTGTGGGGAGCGATCGGAGCGGCACGCTCCTCCCTCGAGGCAGCCCTCGCGTACGCCAGCGAACGCACCCAGTTCGGCAAGCCCATCGCCGGGTTTCAGCTCACCCAGCAGAAGCTCGCCGACATGACCGTCGAGGTCGTCAAGGGCACACTGCTCGCGCTGCACCTCGGTCGCACCAAGGACGCCCGCGGCCTGCTCCCAGCACAGGTCAGCCTGGGCAAGCTGAACAATGTCCGCGAGGCGCTCGAGGTGTGCCGAACGGCCCGCACGATCCTCGGCGCCAACGGCATCAGCCTCGAGTACCCGGTCATCCGGCACATGAACAACCTCGAGTCGGTCCTGACCTACGAGGGCACCTCGGAGATGCATGCGCTCGCGATCGGCCAGGCCATGACCGGAATCGCGGCCTTCCGGTGACGTCGGCTACGGGGATCATGACCCTCAGCCACTTCGTCGGCGGTGAGCGGATCGAGGGTGGCCCGGTCCACCACGACCTCAGCCCGTCGGACTCGACCGACGTCGTCGCTTCCTGGGGAGCCGCGAGCGAGGACCTCGCCCACCAGGCCATCGAGGCAGCGGTCGCCGCGGCTCCGGGGTGGGCGTCCACTACCGGTGCTCGACGCGGCGAGATCCTCACAATCGCGGGCCTCGAGATCGAGCGTCGCGCGGACGAGCTCGGACGTGTCCTCGCCCGCGAGGAGGGCAAGACACTTCCTGAGGCGATCGGCGAGGTCCGCCGCGCGGCCCAGATTCTGCAGTTCCAGGGCGGACAGGCAATCCGCAACCGGGGACAACTGCTGGACTCCGTCCGCCCAGGCATCGAGGTCTCGATCACGCGCGAGCCGGTCGGTGTGGTCTCCGTCATTGCGCCGTGGAACTTCCCGATCGCCATCCCCGCATGGAAGATCGCGCCGGCACTCGCCTACGGCAACACCGTCGTCCTCAAGCCGGCAGAGGCCGTGCCGGCCTCAGCCTGGCACCTCGTCGACATTCTGCACCGCGCCGGCCTGCCGGACGGCGTGCTCAACCTGGTCCTTGGCCGCGGCAGGGAGATCGGCGACGTGTTGACCGGTTCAGTCGGGCTCAACGCCGTGACGTTCACCGGATCCGAGGACACCGGTCGCCGGGTGCTAGAGCGCACCAGCGCAGCGGGCATCCGCGCGCAGCTGGAGATGGGCGGCAAGAATCCCCTCGTCGTCCTCGACGACGCCGACATCGAAGTCGCGGTCACCCAGGCGCTCGCTGGCGCCTACGGATCGACCGGCCAGCGCTGCACGGCCTCCTCCCGCCTGATCGTCACCCGGGGGATCCACGACCGGTTCGTCGACGGCCTGAGCGTCGCCATGGCGGGCTTGCGAGTGGGTCACGCGCTCGAGGACGGGATCGACATGGGCCCGGTCGTAGACCGGGACCAGCTCGACCAGGACCGACGGTATGTGAGCGAGGCGGCGGACGCCGGCCGCGAGGTGGTCGGCGGCCAGCTCGAGGCCGCCCCGACTGACGGATTCTTCATGCGCCCTGCGCTCGTGCTGGGCACCGACCCGGAAGATGCCATCAACCGCGAGGAGGTCTTCGGGCCAGTCGCCTCGGTCATCGAGGTCGAGGACTACGAGCAGGCCCTCGCGGTCGCGAACGACACCCCATACGGGCTGACGGCCGGCATCATCACCACCTCGCTCGCTGCCGCCCACGACTTCCGGCGGCGCGCCGAGGCGGGCATGGTCATGGTCAATCTGGCAACGGCGGGGGTCGACTTCCATGTCCCGTTCGGTGGCCGCGGAGCCTCGTCGTTCGGCCCGCGCGAGCAGGGTGAGGAGGCTCGCGAGTTCTTCACCCAGGTCAAGACCGCGTACGTCGCATCTGGGGCGGTCACCTGAAACCGAGCCCGGCACCACCAGTTTTGACCCCACGACAGGAGTCGGCGTTGGCAGACGCAGCGGCAGATCGACGAACGATCGGGATCGTCCATCCCGGCGACATGGGTGCAGCGCTTGGTCGCTGCTTCGTCCAGCGTGGCCATCGGGTGATCTGGGCCTCGGAGTCGCGGGGACACCGCACACGACATCGCGCCACCCGAGCGGGGCTCGAGGACGTCGGAAACCTGGCGACCCTGGTGGCTGAGTGTGACCTGGTGATCTCGATCGTCCCACCCCACGCAGCCGCCGATGTCGCTCATACGATCGGTCATCGAGCACGAGTTTTCGTCGACGCGAACGCGATCTCGCCGGCACAGTCGACGCAGCTGCGAGCCTTGGTCGAAGGTGGCGGTGGCCGCTTCGTCGACGGTAGTGTGGTCGGTGAACCCCCGACCGAGGGGAGACCCGTGCGCCTCTTCCTCTCAGGCCCGGCTGCCCAAGCAGCCGCTCAGGTCCTCGGCGGCGGACCGGTCGAGGCGATCACGCTCGAAGGCCCATCAGCAGCGTCGGCTCTGAAGATGTGTTACGCCTCCTGGACCAAGGGCAACCAGGCCCTCCTGCTAGCCGGGCTCGCCGCAGCTCGCGCTCACGGGGTCGAGTCGGACCTCCTCGCTGAGTGGGGTCGGTCCCAGCCTGATCTTGGGACGAAGGTCCACGCGGCCGCAAACGCCGCGGCACGCAAGGGATGGCGATGGGCCTTCGAGATGCGGGCAGTCGCAGAAACCTTCCGCGATGCTGGTCTACCTCACGGGTTCCACGAAGCGGCTGCATGGATCTATGAGCGTGCACTGTCAGGCGACGGGCCGAGTTCAGGCGAGGTGACCCTGGGGGATGTACTCGACGAACTTCTGCCTGGTGGCGATGCTGGTGCCAACTAGGGCAAGCAGAGCCAGCTAGCCGGGAGATACCGTTCCTCGTCCAGCATCTGCTGGGAGTGGCGGTACGACCGGCCACGAAACGGTCCGCACGAACTCCACCGCCGCTCGAGCCCTACTAGTCAGTCCGAGCGCCGCGGACCACATGACGACGACCGCGATCGTAGGAATGTCAGAGAGGAGCTCTCGACGCACCGTCGGGAAGTCGCCGACGTTTGAGTAGTCGGGCCACTGCTGGAGCAGCAGTCCATAGCCGAGGCCCCTGCCGACAAGCGAACGGACGACGTCGGGGTTGCCAGTCCTATGACGGATCTTCGGAGTCAGCCCACGTTCCGCGAAGAGGCCCAAGGCGTGGTCTGTCGACGGTGGCGCGTTGAGCATGATGAAGTCCTCGTCCGCCAGGTCCTCGAGGTGCACGGCTGGAGCATCGGCCAAGCGGTGGTCGACTGGGAGCAGCACGTGCGGACGCAACTCGAAGATCTTCTCCCGCGGCGTGTTCCCCGGTATGAATGCGTCATAGGCGAAAGCGATGTCCAGTCGACCGGTGTCCAACAGGTTGACGAGGTGGTCCTGGGTCGCTTCCATCGTCTCGAGATCCAGCCCTGGGTGTTCGGTTGCGAACGAGGTGAGCAACGGAGGTAACACCGTCGGCGCGATGGTCGTGAAGCAACCGATCGCCAGTGGTCCGGCCAGCCTCGTGCCGCCCGCGTGAAGGGCGACGTTCAGTTCATCCGCTGCGTGCAGAAGGCGTCGTGCGTCCTCCACCGCTCGAATACCAGCGCTGGTCAACGTCAGGCCTTGTGCCTTGCGGCGTACGCAGAGTTGGGTGCCGAGCAGCCGTTCGAGCTCGGTGATGGCGTCCGACATCGCGGATGGGGAGATGTGCATACGCTCTGCGGCGGCGACGATCGTGCCGGCGTCAGACGCTGCGACCAGGTAGGACAGCTGCCTCAGAGTGAAGGACGGCGGCGAAGGGTTCACGGCGTCGATGACCTCCCTGGATCCAGCACGTCGCTGGCCCAAACCTAACTTCGATTCCCCCGAACTTCTAGAGGGCTTCTCACCGCTTTACACGCGTTTGTGACGAGGGCAACACTGGGCGGACTCGCCTCGCGGAGCGCAGGTCGAGCAGGCCGCATGCAGCAGCCCCGGGACACCCTCCGGCTACTGCGATCTCGAACCCGTTGGCCATCAACGGTCACGCGGCACCAACCGGACCGGAGCGGAGACAGAACTGTGGCGAACACAAAGACGATGCGCGCGGCGCGCATGCACACCGTCGGCGAACCCCTGACGATCGACCAACTGGAGATCCCGACACCACGTACGACCGACGTCCTGGTCGAGGTCAAGGCGTGCGGCATCGTGCCCAACCTGGGCAACGTGCTCAACAACATCGGCACCTGGTTCCCGCACCTCTCGCTTCCCTCGCTGCCCGCCATTTTCGGACTAGACGCCGCCGGCGTCGTCGTCGCCAAGGGCGACCAGGTCCACAACGTCGAGATCGGCCAGAGGGTGTACGTCAACCCTGCCCGCTACTGCGGAACGTGCCGGCCCTGCCAGAAGGGCAACCCGGCCGCCTGCAAGTACTACACCTTCAACGGCTACTTCGGCTTCAGTCCCGAGTCGCAGAAGATGTTCGAGGACTACCCGTACGGCGGCCTGGCCGACTACATGACGGCCCCCCAGTACAGCTTGGTCAGTCTGCCCGATAACGTCTCCTTCGAGACCGCCGCACGCTGGGGCTATCTCGGCACGGGCTACCGCGCGCTGCGTAAGGCCGACGTGTCGGCGGGCGACACGGTGCTCGTCAATGGCGCCAGCGGAACCCTTGGGATCGGTGTCGTGCTCTTCGCGATGGCGCTGGGCGTGCGCAAGATCTTCGGCACTGGTCGCGACGTCGACCTCCTCCGCCAGGTCGAGGCACTGGCGCCGGGTCGCGTCGAGGTGCATTCCCTTGAGAGCGAGACCAGCGTCGCCGACTGGGTCCACGACCGCACCAACGGCGAGGGGGCCGACGTTGTGGTCGACGCCCTCGGCCCCGGCGCTGCGCAGTCGAGCTTCCTCGACGCGTTCGGAGCTCTGCGCCGCGGTGGGACCCACGTCAACATCGGTGCGACCGCGGGAGAGATCCCGCTCAACCTGCACGAGGTCCTCGATCGCGACCAGAACGTTCTCGGCTCCCTCTGGTTCACCCCTGCCGACGGTCAGGAGATGGCCGCCCTCGCCGAGAGCGGCGCCGTTGACCTCTCCGCACTCGAGCATGAGGTGTTCGAACTCGAGGACGTGAACAACGCACTCGCCGTCTTCAAGAACCGCAACGGCGGGTTCAGCAACTACGTCATCGTCCCCTGACCGAGCCGACCCACCCACCCACCCACCCACTGAATCTGGAGATTCACCATGAACGTCAGGCGTGTTGTCGCAGGCAACGACTCCTCAGGTCAAGCGGTCTTCTTGTCGGACGGCGTCGTGCCGCACTCCCACGAGTACCAGCACCTTCCTGGACAGGCTCACGCCCGCGTCTGGTTCAACCAGGAGGCACCCTCGACCGCAGTTCCGGCCGAGGAGACCACGAGCGAGAGCGGGCCGATCTTCCCAGCGCCCGGCGGGGCGAGCTTCATCGTCGTCCAGTACGCACCTGACGCGCTCGCGATGGAGCCGGGCTTCGACGGCGCGAAGGCAGGTGCCGAGTTCGGCCAGTACCTGCCCGACCTCGCCGTCGCCATGGATCCTGAGGTCCCGGGCATGCACCGCACCCAGAGCGTCGACTTCGGCATCGTCCTTGACGGTGAGATCTGGCTTGAGCTCGGCAGCGGCCAGGAGACGAAGCTGGAGCGCGGCGACACCATCGTCCAACTCGCCGGCCGTCACGCATGGCGCAACAAGTCCGACCAGCCCGCCACCGTGGCCTTCGTGCTGACCGGCGCCTCCGAGGGCTGATCGCACTGGTGTTCACCTGCCAGCCAACGACCGAGGAAGGGTTCGTCATGAGTCACCAGGTCGGTATCCCGGGAGCACCGGACTGGACGACGTTCGCGCCGCGCGTGGTCGAGCCACGCTCGGCACGCAAGGTCGTCGAGCCCGGCCCGATGTACGACGACATCATTAGGCCGCTCCGTCCCTTCACCGGCATGCAGCTCAGTGACCTGCCGGACGCTCGTCCGGCGGTCGAGCTGCTGCCGGAGAACGGCGACCTCGACCGCGCCAAGACCATCACCGCGGCGGCACAGGACGTTCTCGCGGAGCTCACCACCGAGCAGCGGCAACGCGTCACCCATGAGACGGATGCGGTGGAGTGGCAACAATGGCTCAACTCGCACCCCAACATCCTCCGGCACGGGCTGATCCTCGAGGACCTCACCGAGGGGCAGCGTGGGCGCGTGATCGCGCTCATGCGGGAGTCGCTCTCGGAGGCTGGCTTCACCCAGGCGCGCGACATCATGCGGATCAACGGCCTCCTCGGAGAGATCACTGGTCGTGCCGAAGAGTTCGGCGAGTGGCCCTACTTCTTCTCCCTCTTCGGCGACCCTAGTATCGACGAGCCGTGGGGGTGGCAGCTCGACGGACACCATCTCGACCTCAACGTGGTGGTGGTGGACGGTCACGTCGTCACCACCCCCGCCTTCATGGGGAGCGAGCCGTGCGCGATCAGGACCGGCCCGCTCGCCGGCACCGAGGTCATGCGCGCCGAGCATGAGGCCGGGCTCCGCTTCATGCGGTCCCTCGACCCTGCGGCCGCCGCGATCGCCACTGCCCGGTCGTCGATCCTCACCGCCGACCTACCGTCCGAGCTGCTCCACCCCATCAGCGGCCGGGCGCTCGGGGGCCCGTTCGGTGACAACATCGTGCTGTCCAGCGAAGGTCTCCCTGCCTCCGACCTCAGCCCTGCCCAGCGCACGCTGCTGCTCGAACTGATCTCGACGTATCTCGGCTGGAGCCCAGACTCGACGGCCGCAATCCGTCGCGCCCTGTGCGCGGAGTACCTCGACGAGACCAGCTTCTTGTGGATGGGTCGAGTCTCGGACGCGGGACCGTTCTTCTACCGGGTCCTCAGCCCGGCCGTGATGATCGAATTCGACCACCATGCCGGCACGGCCTTCGACAATCCTGAGCCGACCGCCAACCACATCCACAGCCTGGTCCGGACGCCGCGCAAGGGCGACTACGGCGTCGATCTCATCCAGCGGCACTACGAGCGCTTCGACCACTCCAGCGGAGGTCATCGACCGTGGACGTGACCGGCGACACCACTCCAAAAGACCGCCCGATCGAGCTCGACGACGAGCTCCGCCGCCTGCTGACTACGGTGGCGGTGGACACTGTCGTACATCAGCTGGAGAAGCGCGGCATCACCAGCAGCTACCTCACCGGTCTCCGGCCTCTGTTACCCGGCCATCGGCTTCTCGGCTATGCCCGGACCCTTCGGTTTCTGCCACTACGGGAGGACCAGCGCCCGGTGCTGATGTCGGGAGTCAATGCCCAACGGCGGGCGATCGAGGAGGCCCGCCCGGACGACGTCCTGGTGATCGACGCCCGTGGCGTACCCGACGCCGGCACGATCGGTGACATCCTGGCGTTGCGGCTCCAGCAGCGAGGGGCCGGCGGCGTCGTCACCGATGGCGCCATCCGCGACCCCGGCGCGATCGCCGAGCTCGGCCTCCCGTGCTACCACCAGGCGATCCACAGCGCCACTTTCGGCCGCCGCCACATCCCGTTCGAGGTGAACCGGCCCGTCGCCTGCGCCGGCGTGCTGGTCATGCCCGGCGACATCATGATCGGTGACAGCAGCGGCTGCGCGGTGATCCCGGCCGCGCTCGCGGCCGATGTCGCTCGCGACGCCCACCAGCAGGAGCAGGAGGAGGGTTGGGCCGCAGAGCGGGTGCGACAAGGTGAGAGCACCCTCGACACCTTTCCGCTCGCGGCTGACCGGCGACCCGAGTTCGACACTTGGGTCAGGCGCCAGGCTGGAGCACCGGGAGAAGGCCTCGAATGATGTCAGCCGACTCACGTTTCACGTCCCGTCGCGCCGTCGAGATCGACGGCTTCGCGCATCGCAACCCGATCCCGGCGGCGTCGCGACTCGGTCCGCTCCTGATCTCCAGCATGGTGGTCGGCTACGAGCCCGGCACCAGCGTCGTCCCGCGGGACCCTGCAGCCCAGGCGCGCAACGTGTTCGACCACGCAGCTGCGATCCTCGCCGCCGCCGGGGCTACGTGGGACGAGGTCGTGCGCATGACGTTCTACGTCCCCGATCTCGCGCTGCGGCCAGTCGTCAACGCACCGTGGCTGGAGACCTTCCCCGATGCCACGACCAGGCCAGCCCGAGTCACCCACGCCTCTGAGAGTGACCTCGGGATCCGGGCCGAGTTCGTCGCTTTCGTCCGGGCTGGGAGTGGCGCGTGAAGCTGACAGACGGGCAGCGTATCTCGGCGGCCCAGGCGCTGTTCGCGGCAGAGCGCGACCGCGCCTGGATCGAGCCCCTCACCGTGACCTACCCCGAGATCGACATCGAGGACGCCTACCGCATCTCCATGCTCGTAACCGAGATGAAGACCACGGCCGGCCATCGGGTCGTGGGCCACAAGATCGGGCTCACCTCGGAGGCCATGCGAAAGCTGGTCGGGGTCGACGAGCCCGACTACGGCACCCTCTTCGACACCTGGATGGTCCCGGACGGAAGCGTGTATCCGGCGGACCGGCTCAATCACGCCCGGGTCGAGATCGAGCTCGCCTTCGTGCTGAACGCGCCGATCGATGTGGCGCGGCCGACGGCGGTCGACGTGATCCGCGCCACCGAGTTCGTGCTGCCCGCGATGGAGATCGTCGACAGCCGGTTCCGGGTGCGCGGCAATGTCATCGACAGCATCGCCGACGCGGCGACCTGCGGCGGTGTCGTCCTTGGCAGTCGGCCGATGCGCCTCGGCGATCTCGACATCCGTGACGTCTCTGGAAACCTCGAGGTCAACGGTGAGGTCGTAGAGCGAGGCAGCGCCTCTGCATCCATGGGCAACCCTGTGAACGCGGTGGCCTGGCTGGCCGGCAAGCTCCATGAGTTCGGCATCTCGCTGCACCCGGGAGACGTTGTGCTATCGGGCTCCTTCATCAGGGCACCCTGGATCTCGCCAGGCGAGGAGCTGGCCGCGCACTTCGAGGGCTGCGGCTCGGTCTCAGTGACCGTCGGCGCGAAGGACAACACACCATGACCCCGAATCGCATGAGGGAACAGTGGTCACGCGGAGAGGTCACGCTGGGAGGCTGGGTCCTCACCGCCGACCCGCTGGTGGCCGCGATCGCTGGCTCGATCGGTTTCGACTACGTCGGGATCGACGTCCAGCACGGTGCGGCGACCGGGGCGACGACCCCAGGTATCGTCAGCGCCCTTGCCGCACGGACTACGCCGCTGGTCAGGGTATCCGAGAATGCTGGGGCAGCTATCGGCATGGCGTTGGATGCCGGCGCACTCGGCGTCATCGTGCCCATGGTCGAGTCGGCCGAGCAGGCGCGCATGGCGGTTTCCGCTTGCCGCTACCCGCCAGAAGGCGCTCGGAGCTTCGGGCCCGCCCACGCCCGCATCCTCTGGGGTGCCGACTACGGATCTTGGGCCGATGACGTCGTCGCCTGCATTCCAATGATCGAGACGGTCCGTGGCCTCGACAACGTCGACGAGATCATGGCGGTCCCGGGCGTAGACGCCGTGTACGTCGGCCCCGCCGATCTCTCCTTGAGCCTTGGCTTACCGCCGGTCCTCGACCACGAGGACACCAGATTCGGTGACGCGCTCGAGGCTGTCACCGCAGCGGCCCGTCGGCACGGTGTGGTCGCCGGTGCGCACGCCAACGCTGCCCTCACCGACAAACGAATTGAACAGGGGTTCGGCATGATCACCGTTTCCGTCGATCAACCGTTGCTGACCGAGGCGCTCGCCAGGTCATTGCGAGACGGCCGAGACGCTGTCGAGCGCGGTGAGGCATGAGTTCGACAGGTGGCTTCGAGACCGATCGTCATGCGGCGGCTCCCGAACCGGGCGCCGCCGGCGCGACGACCAGCGACCTGGCCTACGACACCGACGTGCTTGTGATCGGATCCGGGCCGACCGGTTCGACGGCAGCACTTGCATTGGCGCGGTACGGCCTCCGTGCGCGCGTCGTGACGAAGTGGAACTGGCTCGCCAACGGTCCGCGCGCCCACATCACCAACCAGCGGGCGATGGAGGTGCTCCGCGACCTCGGCGTCGAGGAGAAGGCGACCGACGTGGCCGCACCCTGGCACCTGATGGGCGACATGACCTTCATGACCAGCGTCGCCGGTCCGGAGGTCGCCCGGATGCGGGCCTTCGGCACCGGCGAGGACCGTACCTCCGACTACCGCACCGGCAGCCCGTGTCCGATGCTCGACATACCCCAGCCCTTGCTCGAGCCGATCCTTGTCGACGCGGCAGCAGCGGCAGGGGCCAACTACAGCTTCAACACTGAGTACCTCTCCCACATCCAGGACGACGAGGGCGTGACCACCCTGGTCCGAGACCGCCTGTCAGAGCACGAGTACACGATCCGATCGCGCTACCTCTTTGGCGCCGACGGGGCCGGCTCGAAGGTGGCTGCGGACATCGGACTGCCCATCGAGGGTCAGATGGGTCGTGCCGCGACCATTTACACGGTGTTCTCGGCCGATCTCACCAGGCACGTCGAGCATCGGCCGAGCATGCTGCACTGGATCCTGAACCCCGAAGTCGGCTACGGCGAGATCGGTATGGCGACCCTGCGGTCGATCAGGCCGTGGGACCTGTGGATTGGCGGCTGGGGCTACGACCTCGCGGACGACCCGCCCGACACCAGCCCGTCGGCCATCCTGCCGGTCTTGCGCACCCTGATCGGCGACCCGACCGTCGAGATCGAGATCCACTCCACCAACACCTGGCGGATCAACCAGGCGTGGGCGAAGTACTACTCCTCAGGCCGAGTCTTCTGCGGCGGTGACGCCGTCCACCGGCACCCGCCGAGCGGCGGGCTCGGTTCCAACACCAGCATCCAGGACGCGTTCAACCTGGCCTGGAAGTTTGCGTACGTAGTGAAAGGCTGGGCTGGCGAGTCCCTGCTGACGACGTACTCCGACGAACGGGCACCTGTCGGCAAGCAGATCGTGGCCCGGGCCAACCAGTCGCGGGTCGACTACCAGCCGATCGCCGACCTCTTCCGGGACAACGGCGACGACGATCCGATCGTTGCCGGACTGGCGAGGTTGCGCGACCCCGGTGCAGCGGGTGTCGCAGCCCGGGAGTCGCTCAACGAGGCGCTCCTGCTCAAGAACAGCGAGCACAACGCCCAGGGGATCGAGCTCAACCAGCGCTACGAATCCGCCGCCGTGATCCCCGATGAACCTAGTGCCACCGAGGTGTGGGACCGCGACCCCGGCCTGTACCTCCAGGCAACCACGCGTCCGGGGGCGAAGATCCCGCATGTGTGGCTGACCGACGATGCCGGCCGCAAGGTCTCCACGCTGGACGTCACGGGCCAGGGAATGTTCACCCTGGTGACCGGGCCGGCCGGGAGCTGCTGGAGTGCAGCTGCCGACGCCCTCGACCTTCCGTGGCTCCGTACTGTCGTCGTCGGTGCCTGCGGGGTCTATGACTCCTACTTCGCCTGGCACCGCGCCCGCGAGATCGACGAGGCAGGCTGCCTGCTCGTGAGGCCGGACGGCTACGTCGCGTGGCGCCACGCGACGGGCGTCGACGACGTTTCCACGGCCGTCACGCAGCTCCGCTCTGCTATCGATCGGGTCCTCGGCGCGTCGTCCTAGAAGACGACGGTCGTGTTGCCGTGGCGGGCGACGCGGTCCTCTAGGTGCCAGCGGACGGCGCGCGAGAGGACCGCGCGCTCGACGTCCGCACCCAGACGCGTCAGGTCGTTTGTTCCATGGCGGTGGTTCACGCGCACGATGTCCTGCTCGATGATCGGGCCCTCGTCGAGGTCGGCGGTGACGTAGTGGGCAGTTGCGCCAACCAGCTTCACCCCGCGGTCCTTGGCCTTCTGGTAGGGCGCCGCGCCGATGAACGCGGGCAGGAACGAGTGGTGGATGTTGATCAACGGGCACCCGACCTGGTCGAGGAACCCGGGGGTGATGATCTGCATGTAGCGGGCCAGCACCACCAGGTCCACGTTCCCCTGCAACAGTTCCAGCTGTCGCTGCTCCGCCTCGGCACGGTTGTCCTTCGTGCTCGGAATGTGGAAGTAGGGAACGCCGAAGGGGCGGACCTGTTCGGCGAGGTCGGGATGGTTCGAGATCACCATGGCGATGTTCATGTCGAGCTCGCCGCGGCGGTGGCGCCACAGGAGGTCGAGCACGCAGTGGTCGGTCTTGGAAACCATGATGGCGACCCGCTTCGGCTTCGAGGCCTCGGTCAGCCGGAACTGCATGTCGAACTTCTCTGCGACCTGTGCCGCGAACGTGTGCTCGAGCTCGGGCCGGGCAGAGGCGAGCCCTGGCAGCCGGAAGGTCGTGCGCTGGAAGAAGGTCCCGCCGGCTTCCTCGGTCGCGTGCTGGTCCAGGGTGACGATGTTCGCTCCGGCGCCAGTCAGGAAGGAGCTGATGGCGGAGACGATCCCAGGGCGGTCGGCGCACTGGATCAGCAACCGTCCGCTGTCGGCGAGGACGTGCGGCGGCGGGGTCGACTGAAACAGCTGCGGGGTGCTGCTGGTCGTTGTGTTGCTCACGGTGATGCTCCTGCATTCGCGGGTGGTCGGGAGGTCCAGAGCTCAGAGTTCGGGGTCAGGCCAAACGCTTGAGGGATCGCGTCCGCCACTCCTCGGTCGAGGCGAGGTCGTTGAAGGTGAACACGTGGAAGCCGGCGAGGTGGTTGTCGGGCTGGCCCAGGTGCGGCGCAAGTCCGCGCATGATCTTGTCGGGGCGGTAGCCGCCGGGCACGAAGAAGCGCCACAGCATCCCCTGCTGCTTGGTGAGGAACCGTGCGGACTCCCCGATGCCCAGGCCGCTCGACACGCGCAGGAGCTTCTGGCGGTGCACAGCGCCGGGAACGCCCACGTGGATCGGCAGGGTGACGTCGCGTGCGTGCAGGTCGCGCGCCCAAGCCAGGATGACTGCGGGGTCGAAGACGATCTGTGTGGTGATGTGCGTCGCCAGGAGGGCCTTGTCCTGCATGGCCTTCATCAGTACCTCGTCCGAGACCGCAGGGTGTCCCTCGGGGTGACCCCCGATGCCGATGTCGGTGAAGCCGTGGCCGAGGTCGTGCATCGCGCGCAGCAGGGCGAGCGCATCTGCGAACTCGCTCGGGGTATCCGTGCGGTCGCCGCCGATCACGAACGCCTCGGTGATGTTGGCCTCGCGGCAGTGTGCGAGCAGCTCCTCGAGGTGGGACCTGCTGCGGACCTGATGGGCCGAAAAGTGCGGCGCGACCGAGTAGCCGTGGCCGACGAGGCGGGCTGCTAGCTCGAGTGTGGCGTCCTGCCCCTTGCCCGGCGAGGCCGTGACGCTGAGATGGACGTCCCGGGGGACTGACGCGAGCACGTCCTCCTCGGCCCTCCTGAGGGGAATGACCTCGTACCCAGCCCTGGCCAGCGTGTCCTTCAGCGTTCCTCGCGCGGTCTCGCTGCGAGCCGACATGGGGTGGATCATGGCTCGTGATCTCCTGAACGTGTTGGGTGTCGGGCTTTCGGGTGCCCATCGCGGCCGACGAAGGGTTGTGGCCGACGTCTCACTTGTGCTCTCCATGGTGAGCCTCAGAGAACTTCGGAAAAAGCGGAGAAAAGCGGACTCGCTTTCCGCTGGGCCCGAATTGCACTACTTCGCCTTTTCACGTTTTTCACCACGCGTTTGCCCGCTTTACAGGGCTCTCCGGCGAGGGGAGCATCGTCGCCACCACGCCTTCAGGTGACGCTCGTCACCAGAACTGTCCGCCCGGAGTTCGATCCCTGAACCCTGACGTCGACGGGATTCAGGCGTGCCCAAACTCAGATCTACGTGGAGGATGATCGTGGGCAACACTCTTCAGGCTGCCATTGCCAGGGCCGGCAGCGCGCACGCCCTGTTGTGGGAGTCGCAGACCCCTGCCGCCGTGATCTCCGGGCTCACGCCCGAGTTCACCAACTGGCGCGACGAACAGTTGGCCTGGCGTCGCACCTCGGTCCTGTTCGACCAGTGCCACCACATGTGGAACCTCAACATCAAGGGCCCTGACGCGCTGAAGCTGATCCGGGACACCGCGATCAACAGCACCGAGTACTTCCCGGTCAACGCCGCGAAGCAGTACGTCGCCGTCAGTGGTGAGGGCTTCCTCATCGGCGACAACATCCTCTTCCGCAACGAGGAAGACGAGTTTCAGGCCGTCGGCATGGCGGCCACGATGAACTGGCTCGAGTACCACGCGGCCACCGGTGGCTACGACGTCGAACTGTGGAGCGACACCCCGTCGGCACTCCGCGCCGGGCCTCCGAAGGTCTACCGCTACGAGGTGCAAGGCCCCGGTGCCCTCGATGTCATCCAGGACGCGATCGAGGGCGAGTTGCCGACCGTGAAGTTCTTCCACGGCACACGGGTGCGCATCGCCGGCAAGGAGGTTCGCGCCCTGCGCCACGGCATGGCGGGTGAGCCCGGATTCGAGTTCGTCGGGCCTTGGGTCGACCACGAGGCCGTGCACGAGGCACTGCTCAAGGCCGGCGCCAGGCACGACATGGTCCAGGTGGGCGGCCGCGCCTACCTCACCAACACCCTCGAGTCGGGGTGGCTGCCACGCCCGCTGCCTGCGATCTTCACCGGGGACAGCACCAACGACCACCGCCAGTGGCTCTCGGCAAGCTCACATGACGCGAGGGCGTCGCTCGGTGGCAGCTTCTACTCCGAGAACATCGAGGACTACTACTTCACGCCGTTCGACCTGGGTTACGGCCGAATTCTGAAGCTCGACCACGACTTCATCGGCCGCGACGCACTCGAGACACAGCTCGAGGACGGTACCGCGGAGGCCAATCGCAAGGTCACCCTGGTGTGGAACCGCGATGACACTGCCGAGGCCTTCGGGTCGATGTTCGACGTCGAGATCGGTGCGAAGTACTTCAACCTCCCGCTCGCGAACTACGCGACGTACCAGTACGACCGCGTCGAGACCACCGGCGGCACGTACGCCGGGAGATCAAACTACGTCGGCTACTCCGCGAACGAGCGGTCGATGCTGTCCATCGCCGTCGTCGACGCCGCGAACGCCGAGCCGGGCACCGAGGTGACCGTCCTCTGGGGCGAGGGGAAGCCGTCCTCGAAGGTTCAGGTCGAGGACCACCGCCAGGTCCGCATCCGCGCCACCGTGCAACCTGCTCCCTTGGTAGCGAAGGCGCGCACCGACTACCGCTCGAACGCGCCCCTCACCAGCGCCTGACCCCACGAACGCCCCGAAACATCGGTGTCCTTCGGGTGACACCGCCGCCGTCGATGCATCACACAACATCAACTAGGAGAATCTCGATGCGGCTACAACTTCCGACGACACCGGCTCGCTTCTCAACGGCGATAGTCGGCAGCGTTCTGCTTATCTCGCTCGCGGCCTGCGGCACGACCGAGAGCGACGGCGGCTCCGACGGCGCCTCCGATGGGGGCTCCAGCACTGCTGCCGCGTCCTCCCTGCCGGCTGAGGCGTCACAGCGTCTCGAGGCTGCCATGCAGCCGGTC
The DNA here is from genome assembly GCF_001425175.1 of Nocardioides sp. Root1257. Lineage (GTDB taxonomy): Bacteria > Actinomycetota > Actinomycetes > Propionibacteriales > Nocardioidaceae > Nocardioides. The sequence goes on from NZ_LMDV01000011.1 coordinate 68,943, forward strand.
GCTGCGTTCCCGGGTCCGACGGACCCGATCTCGCCGGCTCCAGGCACCAAGGTGACAGTGATCGAGTGCAGTGCCATCGGTGAGTCGTGCGTCGGCACAGCCAATGGCGCGAAGGCGGCCGGGGAGGCCTTGGGGTGGGACGTGACCGTCGTGGACGGCAAGGGCAACCCGACTGACTGGAACGCCGCGATGTCGGCCGCGCTTGCCGGTGGGGCCCAGGCGATCATTCTGTCCGCGGTGCCACCGGCGCTTGTTCAGGCCGGGATGGACCAGGCCAAGGAGAAGGGTGTGCCGGTCATCTACGCGCACGGCCTCGATGCCCAGGGCGCGACGTCCCTGGTCGCCGTGGACCGCGCCGAGCAGGGCCGGGTCATCGCGGACTACATCGCACAGGACTCCGGCGGCACTGGACAGGTGCTTGTCCTCCGCGACCCTGAGTTCCCTGAGCTCGAGGTCATGGACGACGCGTTCAAGAAGGAGCTCGCCACGGCGTGCCCGGACTGCAAGGTTGCGTCGGAGCAGAAGTTCACCCTCGGCGCCATGACTACCGACGTCCCCACCATCGTGAAGGGCGCGCTGCAGGCAAACCCTGACATCGACTACGTCTTCGCGCCGTACGACGCTGCCGCGACGTTCGTGAACCAAGGGATCCAGGCCTCGGGTCAGGGTCCGGTCAAGCTCGTGGCGACCGGCGGAGGCACGTCCGCGATCAAGCTGATCGAGGACGGTCAGCTCAACGCCACGGCCGGGGTTCCTTCTGAGTGGATCGGCTACCAGTCGATCGACGCCATCGCTCGTAACCTGGCGGGTCAGGCGATCCCTGAGGTCCCGGTCGTGTCGGGTCTTGTCGTCAAGGACAACGTCTCCCAGCAGGCGGTGACCGGCAGCTACGACGGTGGCTTCGACTACGCAAGTGCCTACGAGAAGCTCTGGGGCAAGTGACACGGGCTGCCGCCCCGGCAGGGGCCTCGGTTCCTGCCGGGGGGGTCGCCACCTTGGTGAAGGTCGAGGGGCTGACCCACAGTTACGGTCCGGTAAGGGTTCTCGAGGACGTCTCGTTTGACCTGAGGCCGGGTGAGATCCACGCGCTGCTGGGTGCCAACGGCGCGGGGAAGTCGACGCTGATCAAGGCTCTCGCCGGGCTGGTGAGCTACGACTCTGGCTCGATCGATGTCTGTGGTCAGCACGTTCCACGCCACACGACGGGGCACGCCCTCAACCAGATGGGCTTGGCGTTCGTGCACCAGGACCTCGGTCTGATCGAGGAGATGACCGTCGCGGAGAACATCGCTCTCGAGGCGGGTTACGCACACAAGTGGGGTCTGATCGACTTCAGGGGCACGGCGCTGGCCGGTCGCAAGGCCACCATCGAGCTCGGCCTCGACGTGGACCCCAATGCCCCGGTCGCATCGCTTGAGCAGGACGAGAAGGTCATGGTGGCGGTCGCTCGCGCCTTCTCGCTGAACGCGCGTGCACTCGTGCTCGACGAGGTCAGCTCGAGCCTGCCGAGCCCTGAGGTGACGCGCCTGCTCGGAACCATCAAGAAGACCACCGCGCTCGGGCTGGGCTACGTCTACGTGACCCACCGGCTCGACGAGCTCTTCGGCTTCGCGGACCGCGTGACCGTTCTGCGCGACGGCCGGGTCGTCCTGACCTCGGCCATGGCCGACCTCGACAAGGCGAAGATCGTCGAGGCGATCATCGAACCCAGAGCAGACCCCCACACCGACGGTGGCGCCGTCATGGCCACCGGCTGGTCCGAGGACGACAGCGTCTCTCCTCACCCATCTCATGCGGCGGTTTCCTCGGGGCCGCGCGAGGTCGTACTGGAAGTTACCGACCTCGACGTACGCCACCACGGCGCTCCTGTCTCGTTCGAGGTGCGAGCCGGTGAGGTGGTCGCCCTGTGCGGGCTGATCGGCTGTGGCGCCAAAGAGGTTGCCCGCGTCCTTGGCGGCGACCTGCACCCGGTCTCGGGGACGGTCGCCCTCAAGTCCGTGCCACTGCCCCTGGGGAATCCGGCAGCGATCCGGGACACGGGGTGCTCCTACGTCCCGGGCGACCGTCAGGGCGAGGGCGTCGTGGGCCAGATGAGCATCCGGGAGAACCTGTTCGTGACTCGGCGTGGCGGGCAGGGGCGCCGCGGCAACCAGGTGTTCCGTCTGCCCGGGGCCGAACGGGCCTTCGCGCAAGAGCTTGCGGACTCCGTCACTCTCAGGCCGGCTGGATCCGTCGAACGGCCGATGCTGACGCTTTCGGGGGGCAACCAGCAGAAGGTCGTGTGTGCCCGGGCGCTTCGGACCAGCCCGCGGCTCCTGGTGCTGGACGACCCCACCGCCGGCGTTGACATCGGTTCACGCGCACAGGTCCACAAGCTCGTTCGGGACGCCGTTGCCGAGGGTACGGCCGTCGTCTTCGCTTCGACCGACTACGACGAGGTCGCCCATCTGGCCGACCGGGCGCTCGTCATGGTGGGCGGCACCATCACCGCGGAGCTGACCGGACAGCAGCTCACTGCCTCGAACGTCGCCCGAGCCAGCTACGGAGAAGAGCTATGACAACCACTCACGACCAGCAGGCCCCGGTCGCTCGAGACCGGGCGGCGCGACAGGTGTCGTTCCGGAACCTGGTGAGCAGGTACGGACTCATCGGCGTCCTCGTCATCGAGATCGCGGTGTTCGCCTACCTGAAGCCCGACACCTTCTTCACCCTCACGCAGTTCCAGTCCATCGCCCTGACCCAGGCCGTGGTCGCCATCCTCGCCCTTGCTGCCGTCCTGCCGTTGGTCGTGGGCCAGTTCGACGTCTCGCTCGCGTTCCAGCTTGGTCTGTCCCAGGCGGTCTGCGCCAAGTTGATCCTCGAGAACGGCTTGCCATGGCCCGTGGCCGGGCTGATCGCCATCGGAGTGGGGGTCCTGATCGGTGCCTTCAACGGGTTCCTGGTCTGCGTGATCCGCCTGAACTCGTTCATCGCCACGCTCGGTACCGGCACTCTGGTCCTCGGCATCACCGGCTGGTACACCGGCAACCTGCAGGTCACCGGCCAGCTACCGACCACCTTCACTGACCTGACTCGTAGGACCGTCAGCAACGTCCCCCTGACCATGGTCTATGTACTCGTCCTGATGCTCGTCCTCTGGATCGCCTTCGAGTACACCTCCTGGGGGCGCGAGGCGCACGCCACCGGCGCAAACCCAAGAGCGGCGTACCTCGCGGGCGTGCGGGTGGACCGCGTCACCTGGACGTGCTTCATCGGAGCAGGCGCATTCGCAGCATTCAGCGGCATCGTCTCCGTCTCGATCCTGGGTGCATCCTCACCCTCCGTTGGACTCGGTGAGCTGCTGCCCGCTTACGCGGCAGCATTCCTCGGCGCCACCTGCATCCGCCCGGGCCGGTTCAACAGCATTGGGACCGTCATCGCCATCCTGGTCCTCGCTGTCGGAATCACCGGACTCCAGCTCTACGGTGCCCAGCCCTACGTCCGAGACCTCTTCAACGGCGCAGCTCTCCTCATCGCCATCACCTTTGCCGCACTTACCTCACGACGGGCCAGAACCTGACGACCGCACCGTCACCTCCCGAGCGCCATCGACCGACGGCTTGATGACAACGACAGGAAGCTTCATGTCAGCACGACTTCTCGACGGCCGTGCCGTCGCCGCCGACTTGCTGAAGCAGTGTGCGGTCGATGCCGCAGAGATCGGACGAGTACATGGTCGGGCGCCGACGTTGGCCACCGTCCTGGTGGGTGACGACCCTGCCTCGCACACCTACGTGCGCATGAAGGCGAACAGGTGCGCCGAGGTCGGCATCGAGTCACGACGCATCGAGGTCGACGCGTCCACCTCGACCGACGAACTCCTGGCGATCCTGCACGACCTGTCTGCCGATCCGGGGGTCGACGGGATCCTGCTGCAGCACCCCGTCCCGAGCCAGATCGACGAGCGGGCCGCCTTCGAGGCCATCGCTGCCGACAAGGACGTCGACGGAGTCACGCATGCGTCGTTCGCCGCCATGGCGGACTCAGGCGTCGGCTACCACTCCGCCACCCCGGGAGGCATCCTGCGGTTGCTCGACGCGTACGAGATTGCGCTCGCTGGGCGGCATGCCGTGGTCATCGGGCGCAGTGCGATCCTCGGCAGGCCGATGGGGATGCTCCTTCTCGGTCGCAACGCCACCGTGACCTATTGCCACTCGCGGACAGTCGGCCTCGCCGACCACGTCGGTCGAGCGGATATCCTGGTGGCCGCGGCTGGCGTGCCGGGCGTCGTGGAGGGCGACTGGGTCAAGCCCGGTGCGGTCGTGGTCGACGCCGGCTACGCCGACAACCGGGGCGACGTGCAGTTCGACTCCGCGAGCCAGCGGGCCTCCTTCATCACCCCGGTACCGGGGGGTGTCGGGCCGATGACGATCGCGACGCTACTCGAGCAGACGGTGGCCGCGGCTCGTCGACAGCTAGTCCACGTCGCGGTCGCCAAGGGCTGACCCGGTACGCCATGGTGAGCTGGCCGGACACCTGGGCCGATCACGGCCACTCGACCGCGCAGGAGACGGCCGAGGCGCCATGCCAGGTCTGGGGCGTGCTCAACGTGACGCCCGACTCCTTCTCCGATGGGGGGAAACACCTCGACCACGACGTCGCCGTCGCCCGGGGACATCAGATGGTGGCGGAGGGGGCAGACGTCGTTGACATCGGTGGCGAGTCCACCCGGCCCGGCGCGCGCCGCACAACTCTCGAGGTGGAGATCGCCCGCGTCATGCCGGTCGTGCACCGACTCGTGGCCGACGGGGTGGTCGTCTCGGTCGACACGATGCGCGCTCACGTGGCCGCGGCGGCGATCGACGCCGGGGCCCGGTTCGTCAACGACGTGTCGGGTGGCGCCGCCGATCCCGCGATGCTCCCGCTCCTTGCTGCGACCGGCCAGCACTGCGTATTGATGCATTGGCGTGGACACTCCGAGGGGATGTCCACGAAGGCCCACTACAGGGACGTGCTCGCGGAGGTGACCCTCGAGCTCGAGCGTTGCGTTGACCGCGCCGTGGCTGCTGGTATCGCCACCGAGCGGATCATCGTGGACCCCGGCCTCGGCTTCGCGAAGGACAGTCGTCACAACTGGGAGGTCCTTGGGGGCCTCCATCGCCTCCGTACAAGCCTCGGACTTCCGGTCCTCGTCGGTGCCTCACGCAAACGATTCCTCACCGAGATGGTCGGCGGGGCGGATGCCTCGTTGCAGGACCGCGACACCGCAACGGCGTCAGTGTCTGCGTTGGTCGCGGCAGCCGGCTGTTGGGGCGTCCGTGTCCATGACGTGCGCGCGTCGTCGATCGCCGTCCACGTCGGTCGGAGGATGTCCTCTTCCACCGGAGGGCTGGCGACCGTCCCTTGACGACGTCGATGACCGAGCGAGTGGGGGTCCGCGACAGCCGGGTCCTGGTAGTCGACCACTACGACTCGTACACGTGGAACCTGGTTCACCGGGTCGGGCAGGCGACGAGAAGGCACCCGGACGTCGTGCAACACGATCAGGTGTCGGCTCGTGAGGTGCTGGCCGGAGCCTTCACCCACATCATCCTGTCGCCAGGCCCCGGCCGGCCCACCGATCCGGAGGACTTCTCAGTGGGTCGCGAGGTTGTCCGTCGCGCGCAGGTGCCTGTGCTCGGTGTCTGTCTCGGGATGCAGGGCATCGCCACCGCCTTGGGCGGTGTGGTCGCTCAGGTCGAGCCCGCTCACGGGCTGGTCAGTCGGGTCAGGCACGGTGAGCACCCCATGTTCAGCGGGATTCCCGCCGTGTTCGACGCCGTCAGGTACCACTCGCTCGCGGTCCTGGACCTTCCCGACGTCTTGCAGCCAACGGCATGGTGCGGGCCAGCGGGGTCGCCCACGGTCATGGCTATTGCTCATCGCACCCGGCCGGTCTGGGGCGTCCAGTACCACCCGGAATCGATCCTGACCGAGCACGGCGATCGCTTCGTCTCGAACTTCCTGGGGCTGCGATGACCGTCCACGACGTGTTGTCGAGTCTCCGGGAGGCTGGAGACCGCGTGCGGGGGTTCTGGCTCGACGGGGCGGGCGGGAGGAGTTGGTCCGGGCGAAGGTCGATTCTCGGACTCCTCGAAGAGGGGGATCCGTCCCTGGTGTTCGATGCTCATCGTGGCGTGGTCGAACGTCATTGCGACGGGGTCGTCGAGGAGGTCGGGACCGACATCTTCGACGCGCTCGAGCGCGAGATGGCCGCCCTCGCGGGGAGCATTGAGATGTGGGTCGGCTACTTCGGCTACGCCAGCCGGACGGACCTTCCCGCCCGCGCGAGCATCAATGGGGTTCCGGACGCCGTCTGGATGGGCTGCCGCGCTCCCGTCGTCGTCGACGAGCCAACGGTCCCTGAGAGCCGGACTGGCCGCGGTGACCATACTTCCGACGTACCTGCGGACGTCCCGACGCTGGAGGAGTACGAGCACTGGTTCGACACCGTCCAGCACCACTTGCGGGCCGGAGACACCTACGAGTTGAACCTCACCTACCGGACGTCTCGGTTGTCCACCTGCGATCCGATGACGACCTACCTGCGTCTGCGGAAGTTCAACCCTGCGCCATACGCCGGCCTGCTGACCCACCGCGGCACCACCCTCCTGGCCGCAAGCCCGGAGAGGTTCGCCAAGGTCGACGAGGACCGGTGGTTGGAGACGAAGCCGATCAAAGGCACCACGTCCCGCGGTCGGAACACTGCCGAGGATGCAGCGGCTCGGTGGGACCTCGCCACGGACGCCCGCTTTCGCGCGGAGAACCTGATGATCCTGGACCTCCTGCGTAACGACCTCGCGACGGTGTGCGCCGTCGGGAGCGTGACGGTGCCCGAGTTGATGCAGGTGGAGTCCTACGAACACGTCCACCAGCTCGTGTCCACAGTCCGTGGGCGGCTCCGTCCGGAGGTGAGCACTGTGGCTTCAATTCGCGCCATCTTCCCTCCGGGGTCCATGACCGGAGCACCGAAGCGGCGGACCATGGAGCTGATTGACTCCATCGAGCCGACCGCCCGCGGGATCTACTCGGGCGCCTTCGGTTGGATCGGCACCGACGGCACAGCCGACCTCGGCGTCGTCATCAGATCCGCGGTGGCGACGTCCGCGCCCGGTGGCCACACCTACGAGATCGGATGTGGCGGCGGCGTCACCGTGTGGTCCGACGCCCGGGCGGAGTACGACGAGACCATGTGGAAGCTCTCGTCCGTCGTCGGCGCGATAGCGGAGCGCGGCGAGGTCGCTGGGCCGGGAGCGGTGCGCCCTTGATGATGAAGCAGTCAAGCGCAGTGCGGACCAATCCTTTACGACAGCGTCGTAGGTCTCTGTCGTCGGCTCAGTCACGAGGTCATTGCACGTAATCATGCCTTTCGCGTAGCCCCGCGGTTCGTGGGAACGACGAGCACTCATCGACGGCGACACACTCCAAGAAGCATGACCGTTGACACATCCCGACGGGGCTGCATTGATGGAGAGCAGAGCCGCACTCGGGCGGCTGGAGGTGCAGGGTGCCGTATCGGACGCGGGTTCAGGTCCCGCCGAAGGTGTGTCGTCAGCAGCGGGTTACGAGGTTCCGACGCCATGATGCCGATGTTCCTCGACCTGTGCAGTGGCGCCCGTTTACATACATGCACCCACTCGGGAACGGCGCTGTCGCGTCCGTGACCGTTCGACGTCCGTCCGGCTCGTCTGACTCAGCAAGGACCACCCCGGTCCCCGCTGAGACCTAGACCCCGGAAAGGGGACTGTCATGACCATCACCCTGCACCCGCCCTGGACAGACCCACCCAGCAGTCCTCACGGCCAGGACCGACCCGGGCCGATCGGGCGTCGCACCCGTCGCACCGGCGCGGCCGTCCTCGCGGTATCCGCCCTCGTGTTCGCTGGCCTCAACGTGACACCCGACGCTGAAGCAGCACCCACGACCCGGCCGTGGATGAAGGCGTCCTTGCCGCCGGACATCCGGGCCGAGCGTCTCCTGGTGGCGATGACGCTCGAGGAGAAGGTCGAGCTCATGACCGGCGACCAGGGCGAGGCGCCGTCCGCGTTCTACAACGGCCCGATCCCGCGCTTGGGCATCCCCGAGCTGCGGATGGCCGACGCCGGCGGTGGCGTCGCTTCCCGCGGTTGGGAGCTGCCCGGGACCGGCGATCACGCGACCGCCTTCCCAGCCGGCGTCAATCTCGGGGCGACGTGGAGTCCCAAGATCGCCCGTGCCTACGCCGCCGCAGTGGCGACGGAGACCAAGGCCACCGGGCACGCGATGCTCCTGGGGCCGGGGTCGGACATGGGACGCCAGCCGTTCTGGGGTCGCATCGGTGAAGGGATGAGCGAGGACCCCGTCCTGACGGCGTCCATCACGACGCCATACGTCCGAGAGGTTCAGAGCGACAACGTGATCGCGAACCTCAAGCACTACGCGGGCTACACCCAGGAGGTGGACCGAGGCGCCGGGCAGAACTCCCTCATCGACGAACGCGCTCTGCACGAGGTCTACACCTACCCGTACGCCGAGGCGATCCAGAAGGCGGACCTCGGCTCGACGATGTGCTCGTTCAACAAGATCAACGACGTCTATGCGTGCGAGAACGACGTCCTGCTCGACGAGGTGCTACGCCAAGAGCTGGGCTTCACGGGGTTCGTGATCACCGACTTCGGTGCCATCCACTCAACCGAGCCGTCGATTGAGGCCGGGACCGACATGGAGACCGGCACCGGCGACTCCTACGGCGCTGCTCTGCTCCAGGCGGTCCAGGACGGGCGCGTACCCGAGTCCCTGGTCGACCGGTCAGTGCGACGCATCCTGCGCACGATGTTCGCCATCGGAGTCTTCGACAACGACTACACGCCGACGTCGATCCCCGTCGCGAAGGACGGTGCCGTCGCGGCACACGTGCAGGACCAAGCCATCACGCTCCTGCAGAACAAGAAGAGCACCCTGCCCCTGCGTCAGAACCGGGTCGACTCGGTCGCCGTCATCGGCGGCGACGCCAACGTCCCAGCACTACTCGGCGGGTCGTTCGCGGTGAAGCCCACCTACCAGGTCAGCCTTCTTGACGCGCTCCGTCAGCGGGCAGCGCGAGCCGGAACGACAGTGCGCTACGCCCCCGGCAACGACCCCGTGAACGGGGCCTCGATGCTCGAGACAGCCGACATGACAGCAGTGCCCTCGACCGTGCTGACCCCCGAGACCGGATCCGGTACCGGCCTCACGGCCCGCCACTACGCCGACACCTCCTTCGGCGGCCAGAGCGTCACCCGGGTGGAGCACCAGGTCCTGTACGACACCGGGTTCACTGGCGGGCAACCTGCGTTTGCGACGCTCTACTCATCGCAGGTTCCTCCCGTCCCCGCGATCGGCAACCCCCTGGGGTCGGGCCAATCGGTGAAGTACACCGGATTCCTGACCGCCCCGAGCACCGGCACCTACCGACTCGGACTCACCGGTTGGGGTGACGGCAAGGTCTACCTCGACGATCAACTCCTGGTCGACATGACCGGGGCTGACGGCCGTCGAACCGTTGATGCCCCGGTCCAGCTCACCGCAGGGCAGCGGTACGCGATCCGGGTCGAGTACGCCGCAACCCGGCCCCTCGTGTCACTGCAGCCCGGAAGCGTGGTCCTGCAGTGGGCGCCGCCCACGGGTGCCCTCTCGCCGGGCATCAAGCAGGCCGTCGCAGCCGCGAGGGCTTCGGACGTCGCGGTGGTCTACGTGCGGACCTACGAGAGCGAGGAGCGCGACCGCGTGTCACTCAAGCTCCCGCAGAGCGCAGACCAGCTGATCTCGGCCGTCACCGCAGCCAACCCACGCACGATCGTGGTCCTGGCGACCGCTGGTGCCGTCACGATGCCATGGCTCAGCAAGGTGCCGGCCGTCGTGCAGAACTACATGGGCGGACAGGAGGAGGGCAACAGCCTTGCGCGCGTCCTCTTCGGAAACATCGCGCCCTCGGGTCACCTACCGATCAGCTACCCACGCAGCGAGGACGCGCTGCCGCCCGGCGTCCACAATCCCTGGGACACCAAGGGCAACCTGGACGTGGACTTCAGCGAAGGCGTCGACATCGGGTATCGGGGGTACATCGCCTCTAGGACCAAGCCGCTGTTCCCGTTCGGGTTCGGCCTGTCCTACACGACCTTCAAGTTCCAGCGGCTCGCGCTCACCGGCATTCCTGCCCGGGGCAACGGGGGAGCAGCACGAGCGACGGTCACGCTCCGCAATTCCGGGGCACGGGCCGGCACCGAGGTCGTGCAGGTGTACGGCGGCCCGCTACCCGGCCTCGACTCGCCGACACGCAAGCTCATCGGCTACGCCAAGGTCCACCTGGGCAAGAAGGAGCAGAAGACCGTGCGGATCAACCTTCCGCGACGAGTGCTGTCCTACTGGAACTCTGACGTCGACAGGTGGGTGACGCCCCGTGGACGGGTGAAGGTCTACGTCGGGGACTCCTCCTCGGATGTGCGCCTGAGCGGGGTGATCCGGATCAGGTGAGTGCAGGCCCTGCGGTCCCGGCCAGCACCCTCGCCGGGACCGCAGGCTCCGCTGGGTTCGCCCACCCCCTGGGATGACCGCGGCCGATCACGTGTCCGGCACACCTCGACTGGTGCTGGATCTCCTCGTAGGTCATGACGTATCGGCGGCAGTTCCTCGCGGCGGTTGCAACGACCGGATCCCGCCATGAGCGCGCGTTGCGAGGTCGCTGATACGCGGCGCAAAGACGCAGTCTGAAGCGCACTCGCAGCGCCGTGAGCGGGCGTTGACGGCTAGGGAAGGGTGCCGCGTGCTGGGTCGTGGACCTTGGCCCGCATAGAACTCGGTCCATGCCCTTGCGTTGGCCTGATTATCGCTCGCCACGCGCGCGTAGAACTCGGGATCCCCTTGAAGAATCGCAGGATCCGCGCGCATCTCTTGATGTGCGATCTCTAACAGGCGACCGACCGACGCTGTGCCCGCCATCCCGCTGTACGACCAGCCGTAGTGTTCCTCAGTTCCAGGAGGGAAGGCGCGTACATCCACTTCGCCTCGTGGATAGTGGATGGCGACGACAGTGAGCCGGTGTGACTCCAACACAACGCGGTGAGCATCCTCTTCGGCAATCTCGAAGCCCTCGGCGATCAGTGGCGACCACTTCTTCCGGACGAGCGCACCCAGCCCTTCGGTCATGACGCCATCGAATCATCTGCGCGTCAGGCGTGTTCACTCGTCGGCTACCAGAGCGTTCCCGGGTTGCGCGGACAAGGCGGCGGTACGACGCTCGGTTCTGCAGATCTCGGAACACCGAGGATTCGCCAGGCGCTGCAAGGACGTACTTGCCGGTTGCTGTCAGGGCGGTCGTCCGTCGGCACTCTCGCGGCTGCCAGGCAACTGAGCGTTCGAAAAGAACCGGTTGCACGTCGTGACGTGTGGCCGCTGGGTTGGAACGATTTCTGGTTCCATTCGCCTATGAGAGACAGCACTCGGCGCAAGTTAAGGATTTCAGCCTCGCTGCCTAGACTGCGACGGGCGTTGAGCGATCCAACGCTGTCCCCGCGGGACAGAGCCTTGATTGAACGCCGGATCGCCGAACTTGAGAAGCGTGAGAGGCGCCGTCGCCGCCTGGGCCGTGGGCCAACGTCCGGTCAGCAGACTCGAGTCAGCTGGTTACCAGCGCCATATCGAGTGACTCGCGCTGAGAGTGCAGACCGCCGGGTGCGCGCCTATCGAGTGACCTTGGCTTCGCGGTATGAGCGGACTGGCCACCCCCGCCAAATGAGCCCGTACGTGTCGTTCTACCTCAGCGACTATGACGACAAGGTGCTGCAGCGCTTTCAAGAGAGCCTCTTGCGGCTGGCCGAGTACTCAGGCCTGCGTCAGACGCGAGTCGCAGACGAACGGCGTGGATCTATTTGGCGACTTTTCAGAGGAAATGTTGAGAAGGCGGCAGATTCAGAGTTGGTGCGCAAGAAGGCCGCGGAAATCGACGCCGCCGTTAGCCTCGCACTAATCGGGAAGGCGCAGGCCGAGGTCGACGCTATCAACGCCGCAAGCATGCAGACCCTTATTGAGGGATTGAAGGATTCTGACGCCGGTTGCATCCAGGTCGGCGGCAATCTCGTCGTCAAGTTCCTGCCACCGGGTGCGGCCACTCCAGTTGTCCTAGCCCGGCGTCTGACCGTGCTCGAGCAGAGAGCACTCGAGGAGAACCCTGGCATCACGGCGGACCCGAGCGCGGCATTCGCAATGCTTGCGGTCGCTGTAAAGATGATGAACGGAGATGCGCCGGCGATCGACTAGTTCAGCGCGCCCCATGGCCGGCGAACATATACGAACTCCGATCGGCCGCTCGAAAGGGCACGCGAGTCGAAGAACGCCGCGTCCGGGAGGCGGCGGAAGGACGCGCTTGCGAGCCCCACCCCATCTACGGTGTCCGCATGGACGACGGGTGGAACACCCTCGCAGGTGCCGGTTTCGCTCTAGCTGCGATCTCGCTGAGTTGGCAGCTCTGGTTCGCGGTTCGAGTAGACCGGGCACGCCTCAAAGTTCGTGCTAGGGAGATGCAGATCTACTCCCAAGGCACGCCGCCCCTTGATGTAGTGGCAATGACGGTGACGAATGCGGGTCGGCGCGCAACCGTTCTACAGTCAGTGCATCTGACGCTTGGCAAGCACACCATGCTGGATCGATTATGGTCCGCGCGCATCCGACCCAAGCGTTGGAGAGGAACCAAGTCGATCCTGCCGTTCGCGAGTAACGAACTCTCGCAGTTGAACGCTGCAGCAGCCCTGCCAAAACGACTCGAGCCCGGCGATGAGGTAACGGTCTACCTTCAGACCGGACACGTCCGACAGGCGCTTCACGATGCGCGAATGAACCGCTTCCATGCCCTCGCAAGTTCGTCTACCGCCGGTTCAAAAGCGTCGCGGTCAGTCCGAATGGCCGCCGATGCGCGACGTAGCCAGGCGGCGGAGTGACGCACGAGCGGCGTCCTCGCTGGATGTCAACGTCCGCGGACAATCTCGTAGATCACACGATGCTGCGGGGTTTGGCCGGAGTTGTTGGCGTCGGATGACTTCGAACCTCGTGCCGCAAAGTTTCGGATGGCCTAGGGTCGACCGGTGGTCGTAGGGAATGACACTTCAGCCGCCGGATCGATGCTCGGCTACTTGGCGCAGGTTGAATACGCACTCGCGCGCGGAGTCGATTGCCTACTCGCCGGCGAGGTCAACATGGCGTTGTCGGTGGAGCTCGAAGACGACTTCTCGCTTAAGCCGGGGGATCATTCAACCTCGGAGTGGTGGCAGACTAAGCACTCGGTTGACCCCACGAGAACGCTCTCAGACTCCGATGTCGAGTTCTGGAAGGCCTTGAGTGCTTGGCTCCGCCACCGTCGGCCTCAACAACCGACCAAGTGCTTCTTCCTGACGACGGCGAAACCTGCGGACGGGACATCGTACGTTCATCTCGGAGCGACAGATCGTGACGAGAAGAAGGCCGTCGCGCTTCTCGACAGTGCGCTCGAAAAAACCAAGTCTGAGAAGTTGATGGAGCACGCCACTGATTGGGCGAAACTCACCAAGAGCGGACGGGCTGCGTTTCTGACGAACGTCGAGGTGATCCACTCGGCGCCGCAGGCGGACCAGCTCGATGAGCTGCTCGCCAAAAAGCTACGTCCGTTCTTCGGGCCGAAATATGCGGCGGCGGGGGCCGCGGCTCTCCGCGGCTGGTGGGGTCGACGAGTGCGCGAGCATCTCATCGGCTTCTGGAGGGGAAATGCCGAGGGCATCGATCTCCTCGAACTGGAGGCGACGATCAACGGAACTCGCGATCGCATGCGCGAAGACGACCTGCCAGTTCTCTACGACCTGGCAGAGCTGCCCGTATCGGGCGACGAGGCGACCTTCGTCAAGCAGCTCCGGATGATCGCCCTGCACGACCAACGCATCGCCATCGCCATCCAAGATCACAACCGCGCGTTCTTCAATCGATCGTTCTGGCAGCGCGAGTCCCTGCTACGCGTTGGCGAGCTAGGCACCTATGACGAGCGATTGAAGACTGCTTGGAAACGGCACTTTCTGCCGGAGGCGGACGGCTCCGGCTCGGAAGCAGAGACCAGCGTGGATGACGCGCGTGCGCGATACCTAAGACTCGAGGCAAGCACCCTGCCTCGAATCCGTGGGGGCGTCAGTGACGAATTCATCGCGACGGGTTCGCTCCACATACTCGCCGACCGACTCGAGGTTGGGTGGCACCCGGAATGGGTCGACCGGCTGCGAGCCCTGCTGGTAGACGAGCCATCCTCTGAAAGTGAGGATGTCGCGTGACCGTGACAGCGGACGAGATTCCGTCGGGGGTGAGGACCACTGAGGAGTTCGCGCTTTTCAATCCTGCGTTCTTGGGATACATGATCAATCGGGCTGCGTATGGATGGGAGAAGACTCAAAGGCGCGGGATGCCAGTGGCCCTCGCCTACCTTGTGCTCCCAGTTGTGTTGCACGGCCCGACCCGGAGAGCTCTACCCTCGACTACTCGTACGAATCTTCTGGTCTGGATGCAGGACCACCCATCGCTCGTCGGCGCGTTCCCAAGCCACGCAGTCAGTCTTAAGCCGCGTGTCTCAGACGCGATTTCTCTCGCGTGTTCGACTGGCCTGGTCGTCGCGCAGGGAGGCCTTCTTATTCGCGGATCTGCACGCAGGATGCCGCAAGGAGTCTCCGAGGAGGTGCGCGAGTGCTTCGCACGGGTCGAGTGGCTGGCGCGCTGGTTCGCCCAGACCTCACCGGCGATGTCGCTGTTCACCTATTGGGGAGTGAAGCCGTAGATGCAGATCCTTGAAATCGCCCTTTACAGCAACGACGGTGAGAAGCGATCCATCCTCCTCCGTCCCGGCGAACTAAACGTCATAACGGGAGCATCGTTAAAGGGAAAGTCGAGCTTGATAGGGATCATCCGCTACCTCTTGGGATCGGGGTCACCGCATGCGCCAGCGCTGATCCGCAAGGCCGTGGACTGGTATGGCCTTCTCGCGGAGATTGACGGACAAAGGTTCTTCATCGGTCGTCCTCGCGTGGGGGCGAACCAGACGACTAACCAGGCGATGTTGCTTCCCGATGCGGATGAAACGCCCCGGGCCGCCGACCTGGGTGTAAACACAACCTCGGAAGCGGTGCGCACGTTTCTCGGTGAACTCCTCGGTATCGAAGCGAACGAGAACGTGCCGGATACGACGCAATCCAGAAGACCGCTTGCGGCAACCTTTGTCCACTCCCTCTACTACTGCTTTCTGGAGCAGGGTGAGATCGCCAATCCCCGAAGCCTGTTCCATCGACAGTCTCGCGACTGGCAGCCCCAGACCATCCGAGACACCCTCCCGTACTTCATGGGTGCGCAGGGGCGCCGAGAGATGGAGCTTCGAGACGAGATCCGACGTCTGCGCCGGCAAGTCCGGGATTTAGAGAGGCAGGTCGGCGAGCTGACCGCCTTCCGTCAGCAGGAGGAGCGAGTAGCCGGCGCGCTGGTGGCCCAAGCGCGCGACTACGGCCTACTGGACACGAACCCACAACCGGGCTCCAGCATCGTTGAACAACTCCGCCTGGCCGTGTCGATTGACACTCCCAGCACGCCGACTCCGGTGAGCGCGCCGGAGGACGAGTATGAACGCCTTATCGACGAATCGGCCCGCCTCCGCGAGGCGATCAGAGAGCGCGCGGCTCAGATCCGCGGGCTAGAACGCTTCGCCGAGGTCAACGTCGGCTATGAGATCGAATCTACTGAGCAGAATTCTCGGCTACTTTCCTTGGGTCTCTTGCCAACGGGCGCCGCTCACAACTGCCCTGTCTGTGGGCACGACGCAAGCGATCAAGCTGATGAGATGAAGTCCCAGCTGACTGAGGCGCTTGAGGTTTCTGAGCAACGGGTGAGTTCGGCGGCTCGCGACAAGCAGCGCATTCAGAAGGCGATCTCCGAGCTGGAGTCCGGCCTTGATGGAGACCGACTTGCCTACGAGCAGAGCCTTGAGGCAATCCGGACAATCGACTCTCTGCGGGCGACAGAGTCGACCCGTGCACGCCGACTTGAAATGCGTAGTTACGTCGCCGGACGGATCTCGTTGTTCCTTGAGACGCGAGACGTCGCGCAAGACATGGACATCGACGTTCTGCGCGGTCAGATACGCGCGTTGAAGGCAAGGATCACCGATCTGGAGGAGCAGGTCGACGGCGACGCGGTCCGTTCGCGGACGGTTGCCCTGATGACGCAGGTTTCCCGCCGAATGGCGGAGTTGGCCCGCACCTTGGGTCTGGAGCACGCGGACACCGGTGTTCGACTCGATCCTCAGCGGCTCACGGTGGTGGCAGACCTCCCGTCTGGGCCCGCCTACATGAGCGAAAACGAGATCGGCAGCGGCATGAACTGGGTGGGTTACCACCTAACTGCCTACCTCGCACTTCAGGAGTACTTCATCGATCACCAGCGCCCCGTTCCATCGTTCATCGTCTTTGATCAGCCGACCCAGGTTTTCTTCCCCGAGGAGACGCCCCGCGACACGGAGATCGGCGACTTGGAGGTCGGTGATCAGGACCGAGCGCGGCAACTGTTCAGGCTCATGCGCGATGTGGTCGAGGAGGCAAACGGACGTCTCCAGGTCATCGTGCTTGATCACGCTGACTTTTCGGATGACTGGTTCCGAGAGGCGGTCGTGGAGCGTTGGCGCGGCAGCGAGGCGCTCGTTCCCGCCCATTGGCTGTCAGACGTCCGAGACGAGCCCGAAGACGAGCTCGATCTGAGTGACACGGACGACAACTGAGCAGTTCGTATCGCGAAACGCCTGCGTCATTCTGGGCGGGATGGGCTACGGCTGTCTGGACTCCGAGGTCATAGAGAGCAGCAGTCCGAAGAGCGCGGACTCGTTGAGGATTGGCACCCCGTACGTCCGGGCCTTTGCTGCTTTCCCGCTTTGACTGTCGGGGTCTGCGGCGACGAGAAGGCGAGTCCGTTTCGTCAGTCCGCCCGCGGCGAGTCCTCGTTCCGCGATCATCGATTCGATCGTTTCGCGTGGGTAGGTCATCTGTCCCGTCAGGCATATTTGGTCGCCCGGTTGGAGCTGGAAGGCCGCGGCAACCGGGCGGCTCGCTGCTGCCTTGGCAGCGTCCAGAGAGATCGCCACTTCGTCCCTGCTGAGTCCGAGGAGGCGAGCGACAATCTCCAGGTCAGCGAGCTCGGCCTTGGTGACGACGCCGTCCTCGAGGGCGACCGCGGACATCGAGGTCAGGTAATCGCGGTGGATGGAGTCGAGTCGGGTTCTGTCGAGACCGAAGTGGTTCGCTGTCTCGATGAGTGCCTCCTCCTCGTGAGCAGAGAGGTAGCGGTCGAGGAGCGCTGACTCGAGGACTTCCAGGTAGGAGTCGACCCGGGAGTCGGAGTGTCGGGGCATGCCCGCGACGATCCGGTCGAGCCAGAACTTCTCACGCACGGGCGCGTTGCCGGATCTGACTACGAACTCGGGCATCGCCGCCGAGTCGCACACCGGCCAGCCGTAGCCGCGGGACTCGTTGACCAGAGTGGACCACGGCGGCGGGGCGTACGTGGCGGCCATGACGTGTCCCAAGAGTGCGGCAACTGCTCGCGCGTCAGCAAGAGCTTCGTGCTCGCCGGCGACGTCGAGGCGGGCGGCCCGGCAGCAGTCGCTGAGTTTGCGGGACGACGAACGCACGTAGCGCCCGGCCAGCTCCATGGTGCACAGCGCAGGGATGTCCGGACCGGTCCAGGAGTAGCCGCACCGGGCAAGCTCGACCCTGAGGAAGCGGGCGTCGAAGGGTGCGTTGTGGGCGACCACCGTGCGGCCCGCGACCGACTGCAGGAGGAGGGGAGCGAGGTCGGCGAAGGTCGGATCCTTCAAGACCTCACGGGCGGAGATCCCGTGGATGCTGGTCGGGCCGACGTCACGACCCGGGTTGACCAAGGTGGACCACTCGCCCTCGACCTTGCCGTCGTCGTCGACGAACACGACGCCCACTTCCAAGACCCGGTCGTGCCGGGTCGGGAAGAGGCCGGTGGTCTCGAAGTCGATGCACGTGTATCCCGACATCAGCTACCCCCTCTGCTCGCGGGACGCTAGCGGGACCTAGAGCGAGGCGCCGGCAAACGACGGATCCCTGGGGAGGGCGCTCGCCATCCAGATGCGAGTTACGGGCGAGAAACGGTGCGGCTTTCGGTGAGCGGGCGGGAGCCGCCGGGAGGTCGCGGGTCGGGTCGGGATGACAAAGGTGCAGGTCAGAGCATGTTTCGACCATGAAATTTGTTGCCCAGCCTTGCTGGGGTTTGCTGCGAACCGAAATGAGAAGGTCGTCAGTTCGATTCTGATAGGCGACTCCACGAAAAGGCCCCGCCCTGCAAAGACAGGCGAGGGACGTGCACGTTATCCGGCGTTTACGTCGGGGCCCGTAGCCATTGGTGTAGCCATGCGCGCGTCGACGCTGCTGCCCAGCTCCCATAGCCGGCGCGGGCGGCGGATCACCGGCCGGTGGTCGCTGGCAAGAAGTCGATATGCGCAAACGCCTCGCCGACGAGACCACCGGCGACACCACGCACCGCGTTTGCGACGACGGCCTGCTCTTGAGTCGCCGCTCGTCGGCTGACGGGTGCACATGTGGACGCTACCGGCACTCCGGTCGCGACATCTCCGAACGAGGAGCCAGTCAGGCGGCGGCTCCATGGAGCGGGATCTGGCTCCGCCGCGCGTCGTGACCGTCCGACTCGGCTCCTCATGGCGCTGGGTCGGGCTCGCATTCGCCGGCAACTGACGACAAATGCGCCGCAGCTCCCAGGGGCCTGGCCAGCGACGCCCGTCGGTCGGACTGGGCTCGAGATGAAGGCCGCCGCAGTCGCAAAGGCGCCACGCCCGCGCCCATAGCCATGAGCCTCATCGCGGCGGAACGACCGAATCCGTCACGTACCAGTACGCCGACCTGATCCGGCGCGGGCGACGAGATTTCGATCAGTTGGGCCTTCGGTCGACGAGCGGGTCATTCGATCCATTCGCAGGCGCCCGAATCCAACGGACTCCTTCGGGACGCTAGCCCCATCCGCTCCAGAGGCGCCTCCTCGTACGGGTTAATCCACAGATTCGTGTCTGGGCGAGGCAAGGTTCAGCGCTCGCGGCGTAGAGAGGAGACGCGAGACCACCAGGCAGCAGCAGACGCTGCTGGGCAAGAGCAGGCCATCGCTCAGATCGATCAATTGGATCGAGCAGGGTGATCGCACTGACAACTGAAATCGGCCTCGACGGGTGTTAGCGCACCCGCCAAGGCCTAGGACCTGCGTGCAACGGAGGCACGAAGACCCATGGATCGATCATGCAACATATCCCCGCCGTTGGCACCCGGGCGTGGGGTGAGAGGCGGCGAGGTTTCTGAAGCTGAAGATTGCGCCGTTGCCTGTGCCTTGGACATCGTCCCGTGGGCCGTCAGATCGCCGGCCCGACGTGGGCGGATCACGCTTTGCGCTGCGATCGCTCGAGCGCAGATCGCTCAAGCGGAGCTGTCTCGCGCCACGTCTGCGGCGAACCTCGAGTTCGAACGAGATCGCACGGCGACTACCGATACCGAGCGTCTGATCAGTCGGCATCTGTCGTTGGCAAGCGAGATGGGCGTGAGGGTAATCAGCGTGCCGTGGCCCGATGACTGTCTTCGCGGTATGTACCTGGACGACGTAGGACTCATCGCGCTGAACGCAGGTCTGAGGGCGTTCCAGGTGGTGGAGACTTTGGGCCATGAGCTTGTCCACGCCGCGTACCGCGATCGCGCGTCGACCGTGTGGACGGAGAGTCGGGCCGAGGCCGCAAGTGCGATGCTCTGTCTCGATCTTGCGGCGATTCGACGACGGAGAACTGATACGTCGAGCGCAGGGGTGCTGTGGACCGCTCCCGGAACGCTGGACCATCAGACATCGGCGATCAGCGAGCTCGTTTGCCAGATAGTCGAAGGGTGGTGACGTCCGCGGGGCTGCGCACCATCCCCATTCGATGCGCCGGGTTTCACATAGAATTCCCATAGATCGGCTGCGAATCTGCCGTCAACAAGCCATTCGCATAGGCCGCCTCAACCCGGCCCGGCACAGCCCGACACGGGTCGACAGGAGCCCAGAGATGACAAACGCACAGGTCAGAAGGATGTTCGGCGTCCTGACCTGCGCGTTCGCGGCGGTGCCCCAGGTAGGAGTCGAACCTACGACCTTTCGCTTAGGAGGCGGCTGCTCGATGCGTCGCGCGGTGAGCACCTGGGTCGCGTTGCCGCCACGGCGGGCGCCGCGTCCGTCGGTGCTCGAACTTCTACGGCCTATGGCCTGCGCAGCGTGATGGGTGCCGCCGCCCCGGCATTCGGCTCGAGCCTGGTGCGCGATGGCTGGCCCGCCGCACCGAAGTACCGCAGTTTCGCGGCCCGAGCGAGCGCTCGCCTGCGATGCCAAGCCCTACTGCGGAGCGGGCGGCTTCGCCATGTCTGTGCGCCTGGCGCCTGACCCGGCGTACGCTGCCCGGGCGGGGTCGACCTGCCGACCGAAGGAGCTCAGCCGTGGCCACCAACAGCAACATCGAGTGGACGGAGGTGACCTGGAATCCGGTTACGGGGTGCGATCGTGTCGCTTCCGGCTGCGACAACTGCTACGCGCTGGCACTCGCCAAGCGGCTGAAGGCCATGGGTGCCGAGAAGTACCAGAACGACGGCGACCCCCGGACGTCTGGCCCCGGATTCGGAGTCACCATCCACCCCGCTTCACTGAGCCAACCACGCGGGTGGAAGAGCCCCAAGGTGGTTTTCGTCAACTCTATGAGCGACCTCTTCCACGCGAAGGTTCCGATGTCATTCGTGCGCGACGTCTTCGACGTGATGCGCGAGACCCCGCAGCACACGTACCAGGTGCTCACCAAGAGAGCGAGCCGCCTTGCGAAGGTCGCAGATCAACTCGAGTGGCCGGAAAACGTCTGGATGGGCGTCTCCGTTGAGTCGTTCGACGCCGTCGACCGCATCGACCACCTACGGGCCACACCGGCGGCCGTCCGGTTCCTGTCCTGCGAGCCGCTCCTGTCAGCGCTCCCCGGGCTCGACTTCGACGGCATCGACTGGGTGATCGCAGGCGGAGAGTCGGGACCGAACGCTCGTCCGATGGATCCCCGTTGGGTGACCGACATCCGCGACCAGTGTGAGCAGGCGGGCGTCGCGTTCTTCTTCAAGCAGTGGGGCGGTCGTACGCCGAAGGCGAACGGTCGTGACCTCGAGGGACGCACGTGGGATGAGATGCCCGTAACGGTCAGGGTTTAGGCGGGAACACCACGAGCGTGCCGTCTGGGTACTGGCACGCCCGTTTCTGGTTTGGTCCACCCGAGATGAGGCCGTCGCGCTGCATCGGGGCGAGCGTCTCGCGCTTCACCTGACCGCTGTAGAACGGCGTTTCTTCGATCGTGAACTTCAGGATGTCGTCGATCGAGACCGTGCTTCCCGCGAACCTCTGCAGGAGTGCCGCCTTCAGGGGCTCGGTGTCGCGCTGGTCGGCGAACAGTACGTCTTGGTCGGCGAATCGGTCCTCGAACCTGTAGTCGCCGTCGGGTGCGAGCCTCCACATCGTGCTCTTCATACGGTCGAACGCCGTGAGGTTCCTGGTGCAGAAGAACATGTAGTTGCCAACCCGGCCGCCGCGGTTGACCATCGCGAAGCTCTGTACGTACGCGAAGTCGCAGACGCTGCGAAGTTGCTCCTCGTAGAGGTCATGCAGGAACCGCGGCCTGGCCGGATCGCCTGCGGGCGGTGCGTCCTTAAACCTGTCCGTCCCGAAGAGGGCCCCGAAGTGCTTGTCGACGTTGCCGGCCGTAGCGAACCGGCTCACTGAGTTGAAGTCGAAGTAGATGAACAGCTCGCAGGCGTCGTAGCTCAGGAGGCGCTTGATGAGGTCGAGGGGGACGTCCTTGTAGCCGAAGGGATCGACGAACGCGAACGTTGGTGCGAGCGTTGCGCCGGCGAGGCCTTCGAGGAGGTTCTCTGCCAGGCCGGGAAAGCTCTCGTTCCGATGATGGACCCGAACGTTGGACGGCCATGCGCCACCAGGTTGGGCCCGCTCGAGCTCGATCAGGGTGTCTGCCAGAGAGACGTACCGGTCGTCGTCGCGCTCGTTAAACACGAACACGAACTCGGTGTTGCCCCATCTCGAGAAGTGGTCGTGATGCAGCAGCCGGTTGATGGTGAGAACAGGAGATCCGGGCTCGCCCGACTCATACACACCGGGGCCGGCGAATCCGTCGAAGACGATCACCCGAGCGTGACGGGGGCTCGATCCCAAGATTCCGAACCAGGCTCCCAGGTAGCCGGTCAGGAGGTCATGCTTGGCCTTCGTGTGCGGCTCCTGCGGCCACACGGTGGGTAGGCTGTCTCCGCGACCCGACATTCGTGATCACCCCGTAGTCCCGTGAGCAGTCTTGGTGTCGGGATCCTGCCGCAGATGGCGTCTCCCTGGCAGGGAATCGCGCATTCCCACGCTGTGAGCGCCGACGATCGGCGTTGGGCGGCGACGCGCTGTCCGATGTGAGCGCGATCCGTCCCGGAATCCGCCGAAAACGTTCCGACCCCCCGGATCGGAGGGACGACTCAGGCGTGGATTGCAGTTCTTTTGTTGCCCCGTGAGCACCGGTTGTCCCTAGTGCTCGGCGAGCTTTCCCACTGAGTCGCGCAGGGCGTCCTCGCCGGCGCGGACGTAGTGATTGAGGACGGTCGTGAGTTTGTCGCCGAGGTACTGAGCGACGACTTCCCACGACTCGCCGAGCTCCTCGTGGAACCACTTGGTCGCAGCGTGGTGCCGGAGGTTTCGGTAGACGATCGTCTGGGGCCATGCGTTGTCGGGATCGTTCTGCTCGACCCATCGACGAACGCGGTGCCAGCGCTCGTTGTGCATCTCGGGCTTCACCGGCAGGCCAGTGACGGAGTCGACGAAGAGCCAGTGCTCGTCCTCGGGTGAGACGGGGTAATTCCACCAGGCGAGACTTCGGTCCCGATCCAGAGCCGCCAGTGAAGCTCGGCGTTGCCGCTCGGTCTCCTGTGCGTTGACGACCTGCTGGAGTGATGCCGTCCTGGGCAGGTCGAGCAGCTCCTTGACGCGGGGGAGTAGCTCGTCGTGCATGAGCGACTTGGGAAGCGGAACCTCGTGGATGCTGTGGTTCTTCACCGGTCCGCGAAAGCCCGCCTGTCCTCGCGGAGTGGTCCATGATCCGTTGACGTGGACGTAGCCGCGGTCGAAGAAGACGTCGATCACGCGTAGGCCGTTCTGCTCGCCGAGGCGGAGACCGCCGAAGCCAGCGACGCGGATCTTGGTTCCGAACAGGGGGAGGCGGGTCATAAGTGGGTCGGTGCCATCGTGGCCGCACAGCTCGTCCGCGGCATCCGCCATCGCTCGTACTTGCCGTGTCTCCGGGCGCAACCGAGGATCGACATAGTGGGCGGTCGCTCCGTGGAGGACGGTGGAGCGTCCGATCTCCAGACCGTCGAGCGGGTCGACACTTCGTTCGAGCCAGCCAAGGCGCCAAGCGAGCTTGCGCATAGCTGCGAGCTGACCACGCAGGTCTTCGCGCCCGCGATTGGAGAAGATCGTCTTCGATCCTTTGCCCATGACCTGGCGACTGTGCTCGACGCGCCACCTCGCAACAGGTACTTCACCGATGGTGGGCAGGATGTGAGCGTTCAATCTTGATTGGCGCTGCTCCATGGTGCGTGGCTGCTTCCCGCGTTCGACGCTGTCCTTGAGGTACTCCTCGCCGAGCATGCGGATGGTGCGGGCGGCGCGGACATCGGCGCGAGCTGGTGTCTCCCTCTCGGTGTCCAGCGCTGCCTCTGCCTGCTGGAAGATCCTGCGCGCCTCGCTCTCAGAGTTCGCTCGGCGCAGCACCCGCCTCCAGGGCTCGCCGTCGCCGGCGGGTGCGCGGAACATCACCTGATACTTCGTGCCGCCTGCTTCTGGGGCATAGAGCCTCACCCGCCATGGCCGCGCACTGCCACCGAGGGTGCGCGGCTTGCCCTGCGCGAGCAGCGTTGGCTTCTTGCGAGTCGGCACCCGCGTCCCTCCTAGGCTGGACCGTGGAGCCGGCGTCAGGCTCCCGAGAAGAACGTTCGTGTATCACTTTCGTGTATCACAAGGTCAGAAATGATACACGTGCCACTCGTGAGGAGTCATGGGAGATGGCCAACCGCCTAGCCACTGCGACCAGCCCGTACTTGCTCCAGCACGCGGAGAATCCGGTGGATTGGTGGGAATGGGGGCCGGAAGCCTTCGCCGAGGCTAAGCGCCGTGATACACCAGTTTTGCTCTCAGTTGGCTACTCGGCCTGTCACTGGTGCCACGTGATGGCGCACGAGTCGTTCGAGGACGAGGCGACCGCGGCCTACCTCAACGAGCACTTCGTCAGCATCAAGGTCGACCGCGAGGAGCGGCCGGACGTCGACGCGGTCTACATGCAGGCGACCACGTCGATGACCGGGCACGGCGGCTGGCCGATGACCTGCGTGCTCGACCACGACGGCAACCCGTTCTTCGCGGGCACCTACTTCCCGGACCGGCCACGCAACGGGCAGCCGTCGTTCCGCCAGGTGCTGGAGGCGCTGAGCGACGCGTGGACCAACCGTGCCGACGAGGTCGCCCGCGTGGCCGAGACGCTGCGCGAGCACCTCTCCTCCTCGGGCGGCGTCCGGGGGGAGACGACCCAGGAGTGGCCCGAGCTGCTCGAGCGCGCCGTGATCACGCTGGCCCGCGAGTTCGACCAGGAGTCGGCGGGCTTCGGTCGAGCGCCGAAGTTCCCGCCGTCGATGGTGCTCGAGCTCCTGTCGCGGATCGCCGGCGACCCGGGGACGCCGACGGAGGCGCGCAGGATGCTGGACGCGACCCTCGGCGCGATGGCGCGTGGGGGGATCCACGACCAGCTCGCCGGCGGGTTCGCGCGCTACAGCGTCGACCGCGACTGGGTGGTCCCGCACTTCGAGAAGATGCTCTACGACAACGCCCTGCTGCTCCGGGTGTACGCCGGGTGGGGGACCGCCCAGGGTGCCGAGGTCGCCGAGGGCATCGCAGACTTCCTGCTCGGCGAGCTGCGCACGCCGGAGGGCGGGTTCGCGTCCGCTCTCGACGCCGACTCCGAGGGCGCCGAGGGCACCTACTACGTCTGGACCCCGCAGCAGCTGGTCGACGTCCTGGGTCCGGACGACGGCGCCTGGGCGGCCGATCTGCTGTCGGTCACCGAGACCGGGACGTTCGAGCACGGCGCCTCGACGCTGCAGCTGCTCGCGGATCCCGACGACCTGAAGCGCTGGTACCGGGTCCAGCGGCTCCTTCGGTCCGCCCGCGACCGCCGGGAGCGTCCGGCCCGTGACGACAAGGTCGTCGCGGCCTGGAACGGGCTGGCGATCAGCGGCCTGTGCCGCGCGGGGCGGCTGCTCGGCCGACGTACCTATGTCAAGGACGCCGTGGTGGTCGGCCACCTGCTCTGGCGGGTGCACGTGGTCGACGGCCGGCTGCGGCGGGTCTCGCGGGACGGCGTCGTGGGCGCACCCGCCGGGGTGCTCGAGGACCACGGCTGCGTCGCCGCCGCCTTCCTCGACCTCCTGGAGGCGACCGGCGACCCGGTGTGGCTGGAGCGCGCCGAGGTGCTGCTCGACGCCGCGCTGACGCGCTTCGCGGCCGAGGGCGGTGGCTTCTACGACACGGCCGACGACGCCGAGGCGCTGGTCGCCCGGCCGCGCGACCCCTCGGACAACGCCTCGCCCTCCGGGCTCTCCTCGCTGCTGCACGCGCTGACGGCGTACGCCGCGCTGACGGGCTCGGGCCGGCACCGCGACGCCGCGGAGGCGGCCCTCGACACGGTGGCGGTGCTCGCCGAGCAGGCGCCGCGGTTCGCGGGGTGGTCGCTGGCCGCCGCGCAGGCGATGCTCGACGGTCCGGTGGAGGTGGCGATCGTCGGTGAGCCGACCGCCGAGCGGGACGAGCTGGAGCGTCGCGCGCGCCGGCACCCCGGCGCGGTGGTGGTCGTCGTGGACCAGCCGACCGACGACATCCCGCTGCTCGTCGGCCGGACCGCGGTGGACGATCGCCCGACGGCGTACGTGTGCCGGGGCTTCGTCTGCGAGCGTCCAGTCACGTCGGTGACGGACCTCGAGGTGGCCCTGTCGCGATGACCGTGACAGCACTACTGTGACCGTCATGACCCAGGCACCTGCTCGCCCGCAGTCGGGCTCCACGTTCGAGTCGTTGAACCCCGCGACCGGCGAGGTCGTCGGCACCCATCCGGTGCAGACCGAGGAGGAGGTGCGCGCGGCGGTCACGCGCGCCCGCCAGGAGGCCGCCTGGTGGGCCGGGCTGAGCTTCGGCGAGCGCAAGGCGCACCTCAACGCGTGGAAGACGCTGATGACCCAGCGCCTGCCGGAGCTGGCCGACCTGGTCAGCCGCGAGATGGGCAAGCCGGCCTCCGACGCGATGCTCGAGGCCGGGCTCGCCGTCGACCACATCGCCTGGGCCGCGGGCAACGCCAAGAAGGTGCTCGGTCGTCGCAAGGTCTCCTCGGGCCTGCTGATGGTCAACCAGTCCGCGTCGGTGGCGTTCAAGCCGCTCGGCGTCGTCGGCGTCATCGGTCCGTGGAACTACCCAGTCTTCACGCCGATGGGCTCGATCGCCTACGCGCTCGCGGCCGGGAACGCGGTCGTCTTCAAGCCGAGCGAGTACACGCCCGGTGTCGGCGGCTGGCTGGTGCAGACGTTCCAGGAGGCCGTCGGCCGGCCGGTGCTCCAGCTCATCACCGGCCTCGGCGAGACCGGCTCGTTCCTGTGCCGCGCCGGCGTCGACAAGCTCGCCTTCACCGGCTCCACGGCGACCGGCAAGAAGGTGATGGCCGCGTGCGCCGAGACCCTGACCCCGGTCGTGATCGAGGCCGGCGGCAAGGACTCCGTGATCGTGGACGCCGACGCGGACGTCGACGCCGCCGCGGACGCCGCGCTGTGGGGTGCGTGCGCCAACGCCGGCCAGACCTGCATCGGCGTCGAGCGGGTCTACGTGCACGAGAAGGTGTACGACGAGTTCGTCTCCTCGATCACCGCGAAGGCGGCCGGGCTCGAGGCCGTCGCCGGCGGCAAGATCGGGCCGATCACGATGCCGAGCCAGGTCGGCGTGATCCGCAGCCACGTGCAGGACGCGATCGACCGCGGCGGCCGGGCGGTCCTCGGCGGCGTCGACGCCGTGGGTGACCGGTTCGTGCAGCCGACCATCCTGGTCGACGTACCCGAGGACTCGCTGGCGGTGCAGGAGGAGACCTTCGGGCCGACCCTGACCATCGCCAAGGTCGCGACGATGGACGAGGCGATCGAGAAGACCAACGCGACCCGCTACGGGCTCGGCAACACGGTCTTCAGCAAGGCCAACGGCATGGCGATCGCCGAGCGGGTCCGCTCGGGGATGTCCGCGGTCAACGGCGTGATCACCTTCGCCGGCATCCCCAGCCTGCCCTTCGGCGGCGTCGGTGACTCCGGCTTCGGCCGCATCCACGGCCCCGAGGGGCTCAAGGAGTTCACCTACGCCAAGGCGATCGCGCGCCAGAAGTTCAAGCCGATGATCAACCTGACCAGCTTCGAGCGCACCGAGAAGGCCGACAAGCAGCTCGCCCAGGTCCTCGGCCTGCTGCACGGTCGCGGCAAGAAGTAGCGCTTCCGCCGTTCTCCTCCGGGGCCGGCGGTCCCGCCGTACGCTGTGCGTCCGATGTGCGGCCCGGACGGGCATGCCGACGTACGAGGAGTGCCGTTGTCCGGGTCTGTGGTGTCGCCTTGCGCCGTTCTGCGAGCAGTCGTGCTCCTCCTCGTTTCGGGTGTCCTTGCGGCTGTCCCGGCGGCAGCTGACGCCACCGCTGACGGGTACACCTCGTGGACGTCACGCGAGGACGCGGCCGTGCCCGGGACGGGCATGACCTACTCGTGGTCGGTGGACGACGGTCTGCAGGGCTGGGCCAACTGGTCCACGGAAATGGGTGGACCCACCTACCTCAACATCGGCACCGCGGGCGACTACCTCGAGCGCACGATGGACGTCGAGCTGTCTCCACCTGCGGGCGAGATCCTCCGGGCTGGGGTGACCTTCCCCGTGATCGTCGGTCGTGGCAAGCCGCCGGCCGGGAGCGGTCGGGTGTCACCGCTGCGCGAGGGCACGGTCTGCGGAACTGGCCGTGACCAGATGGCCGCAGATGCGCGCCAGTCGGAGGTCGCCATCGGAACGGTCCACATCATCGAGCTCGTCAGCGACGAACACGCTGTACTGACTCGATTCGCGGCGACCTATGAGCTGAGCTGCCAGGCACTTGGCGGCCAGGCTGGTCTTGAGGGCAGCATCGCCTTCAATGCAACCGCGCCCCTGGCCGCGCTACCCGACGAGCCTGCGGCACCTGGGCCGATCACAGAGTTGGCGGTCGCGAACGTCGGTCCGCAGAACGGCGACCAGACCACCACGACCCTGACCTGGCAGAATCCGTCGGGTTTCGGTGACGTCGTCATCGACATGGTGCAGTCCGAGCATCCGGAGAAGTTGCCTGCGCTCGTCGGGACAGACTTCTACGGGATGTACCGCGGTCGGGCGAATCGGTACGTCGCGCGCGCGGTCGAGACCGGTGACACGCGCGTCTACCGGGTCGTGGCTCGTGGATCGTCGGGCCGCCTGGGTCCGCCGACCTTCGTGACCGTCCAAGGCAGCCGCCTCGACATCAAGGACTGGCTGAGCCAGAAGGTCACTCTCGGTGAGCCGATCGAGTTCTCTGGCCGGCTCCGTCTTGCGTGGGACTACGTCGACCCGCGCGACGCGATGAAGGGCCCGGGCCTGGCCGGGCGGCTGCTGATCCTGTGCAGCCAGTCGAGCGTGCACTATGTCGACCAGGACTGCTCGCCCGTTGACAGGGTGCGGACCGGGCGTGATGGACGGTTCTCCCTGTCGACGACTCCCGTGGAGAACAGCCTCTACAAGATCGTCGTGCCGGCGACGGATCGGATGGTCGGCAACGTGTCGCAGGTCACGGCGAACGCGCTGGTCGCGCCGGTGACAGACCTGACGGCTCCCGAGTCGGAGTCAGTCGCGCCGTCGCCGTCCGCCCGCACCAGTGCTCGGGCCTCCGTGCGTCGCGGATCGGTCGTCCACTTCTCGACCGTGCGTGCGCCGGCGGGTTCGCGGGGAGTGGTCCTGCTCCAGCGGTATGACGGCAACGCGTGGCGCACGGTCCTGACCAAGCATTTCGACACCCGCCGCACCGGAGCCCGAAGGCTTGCCATCCCGTACCGCGAGTGGCGCGGCGGGCGGCACGCGTACCGTGTGGTGAAGCTTGCCGACAAGCGCCACATCAACGGCCACAGCCGCACGGTGCAGGTCAGGGTGCGCTGACGACACGTCGGGGTAGTCCCTGACGGAATGGTCGGCTGCCGGGCCGGCGGTGAGCCGTTCCGTCAGGGACTACCCCGCCACCAGGCGATCGCCCAGCTCGGAGCGCAGGTAGAGGACCGAGCGGCCGTGGCGGGCGGAGGTGAGCAGGCCGCCGTGCAGCAGGGCCCGCAGGTGCTGGTTGACGGCGGTCGGCGTCACGCCGAGGCGTACGGCGAGCTCGGTCGACGACGCCGGTGACTCGAGCAGGACGAGGAGCCGCGAGCGGGCGGCTCCGATCAGACCCACCAACGCGTCAGGGGTCTCCGGGCGCTCCGTCTCCCAGAGTGTGCCGACGCCGCGCGCGCCGTACATCACGACCGGCGGTTCGTCCGGCGAGATCGGTGCGGAGGCGTTGCGGGTGAAGAGGGTCGGCACCAGGGTCAGCCCCTCGCCGGCGGTGGACCGGCGGAAGTGGGCGTCGCTGCTCATGTGCACCTGGAGCACGTTGCCGACCAGCCTGATCCGGGTCGGCGAGAGGTCGGCGAACATCGCGGTGATCCCGGACCGGGCGATCAACCGGCCGCGGTGCACGACGTCGGCCTCGAGGATGGTCTGCATCCGCGGCCACCACGGCTCGAAGCAGGTGGTCCAGTAGTCCGCGAGCGCGCGCTGGATCCGGCCGAGGACGCGGGCCGGCCGTCCGGTCAGCACCGCCGGCCGGGTGGCCGGGTCGGGGTGGACCTCCGCGATGTCCTCCCGGAGCACGCTCGCGGGTACGTCGGCGAGGGCGTCGAGCTGGTCGGCGAAGCTCGTGAGCGGCGAGAAGGGCCGGGGGGTCAGGAAGTCCGGGGTCCACAGCTCCCGGTTCGTCAGCGCCAGGATCATCTCGGTGTCGAGGTCGCGCCGCGCGTCCTCGGTCATCTGGAGCCACGGCAGGTGCAGGGGATAGCGCCCCGGGTCGCGCCAGGTGCGCAGCGAGAGGGTCAGCTCGTTGATCGGGGAGATCGCGAAGCGCACCTCGCCGAGATCGGCGCCCGCGAGCTCGTACTCGATCATGAAGCACAACGCTACATCGTTCGCGCGCGCCCGCGAGCCGTGACAGAACTGTCGAGTGCTCGATCGCCTCCACCGCCTGCTGCTGCCGTCCGACCCCGTCCAGCGGGCGCTCACCCTGGCGACGATCACGGCCTCGCTCTCGACGGGCCTCTTCTACAGCATCAGCGCGCTCTACTTCACCCGGGTCATCGGGCTGGCCGCGACCACGGTCGGCCTCGGCCTGACCGTGGCGGGCGCCGTCGGGGTCGCCGCGTCGTTCCTCGGCGGGTACGCCGCCGACCGGGTCGGCGCCGACCGGCTCCAGCTGGTCGCCAACGGGATCCAGGGCGTCGCGCTGCTGGCGTACGTCTTCGCCACCGACGCCCTCGCCTTCACCCTGATCGCCTGCGTCGCGGTCGGCAGCCGGAGCCTGCAGGGCTCGGCCAAGGCGACGCTCCAGGCGCGCTGGTTCCTGGGCGCCGAGCGCGTCGAGATCCGGGCCCGGCTCCGGGTCGTCACCAACGTCTTCATCGGCCTCGGGACGGTGCTGGCCGGCATCGCGCTGCTGGTCGACACGGGTGCGGCGTACCGCACCACGATGGTCCTGGTCGGCCTCTTCACGGCCGCCGCCACGGTTCCGCTCGCGGGCCTGCGGCGGGTGCCCGGGTTCGCGGCCGGCATGGACGTCCACCTCGACCCCGACCGGGAGCGCGGCCCGTCCCCGCTACGCGACCGGACCTACCTCGCGAGCGCCGCGCTCAACTCCGTGATCGCCATGCAGTTCAGCATGACGAGCGTCGGCGTGCCGCTCTGGATCGTCACCCGCACCGAGGCGCCGGCCGTGGTGATCTCGCTGCTGCTCGTGCTCAACACGGTGCTCGTCGCGCTCTTCCAGGTCCGCGCGGCGCGCGGCACCCACGACGTCCTCGTCGCCGGGCGGACCGTACGCCGCGGCAGCCTGCTCCTGGCCACCGCGTGCCTGCTGTACGCCGCCGCGGGCAGCGTCGGCACGGTCGTCGCCGTGGTGGTGCTCGTCGGTGCCGAGCTGCTCAGCACCTGGGCGGAGATCTGGTGCGAGGCGGGCGGTTGGGGCCTGGCGTTCGAGCTCGCGGACCCGCGCAGCGCGGGCGCCTACCAGGGCCTGACCCAGACCGGCTACTCGCTCGCCGCGATGGTCGCGCCGGCCCTGGTCACGGCGACCGCGGTCGACCACGGCTGGCCGGGCTGGTTCTTCCTGGCCGTGCTCTTCGCCGCGTCCGGCACGGCGGTCGGCGTCGTCGCGGGACGCGCCGCCCGCCGTACCGTCGCGGTCGAGCTGGTCGCCTGACGTCAGGCGATGGTGAACCGTCCGACCTCGGTGCGGAGGTCCTGGGCCATCCGGGCCAGCTCCGCGATCGCGGAGAGGGTCTGACCGACCGCGTTCGTCGTGCTGTCCGCGGCGCTCGCGACCGTCGAGATGTTGGTGGCGATCTCGTCGGAGCCGGTCGAGGCCTCCGCGACGTTGCGCGACATCTCGTTGGTGGTCGCGGTCTGCTCCTCGACCGCCGATGCGATGGTGAGCTGGTAGTCGTTGATCGAGCCGATGATCGTGGCGATCTGGCTCATCGCGTCGACGGCGCCGCCGGTGTCGCCCTGGATCGCCTCGACCCGGCGGGCGATGTCCTCGGTGGCTCGCGCGGTCTCCTGGGCGAGCTCCTTGACCTCGGTGGCGACGACGGCGAAGCCCTTGCCGGCCTCGCCGGCACGCGCCGCCTCGATCGTGGCGTTGAGGGCCAGCAGGTTGGTCTGCTCGGCGATCGAGGTGATCACCTTGACCACGTCGCCGATCTCCTGGCTCGACGTGCCGAGGCGGGAGACGGACTCGTTGGTGTGCTCGACGATGCCGACGGCCTCGGTCGCCACCCGGGCGGCCTCGTTGGCCGAGCCGGCGATCTCGCGGATCGAGGCACCCATCTGCTCGGCACCGGCGGCGACGGTCTGCACGTTGCGCGAGACCTCGTCGGCGGCGCTGGAGACGACCGTCGCCTGGGCGGAGGTCTCCTCGGCGCCCGCCGCGATCTGGTGCGAGGACGCCGACAGCTGCTCGGACGCAGCCGCCACGGCCTCGGCCGAGCCGGCGACGGTGGCGACGATCGCGCTGACGGAGTCGATCGTCTGGTTGAAGGCCACCTCCAGGTCGCCGGCCTCGCCGGAGGACCTCTCCTCGAGCCGGTAGGTGAGGTCGCCGGCGGCGAAGCGCTGCAGGGCGTCGACCGAGCCCTTGAGCGGGCGGACCAGGCTGCGGGTGATCGCCCACGCCAGCCCACCCGCGATCGCCAGGCCGAGGAGGGCGACGAGCAGCACCTCGCCGCGCATCCCGTGGGCCGTGTCGAGCAGGCCGTCCGAGGCCGCGGTCGCGTCGCCGGAGAGGGAGTCGACGAGGTCGCCGAGGACGGTGTCCATCTTCTCGTTGGCCTGCTGGATCTGCTCCGCCCGGGACCGCTGGGCGTCCTGGTCGGCGACGGCGGCATCGACGAACTGGGCGATCGCGGTCGTGTAGCCCTGGAAGGCGCCCTCGAGGTCGTCGATGCTGGCGAGGTCGTCGGGGTCGAGTGGCAGCTTCCGCAGCGTGGCGATCAGGTCGGCGACCTGCTGGGTGTCGTCGGCGACGTCGGCCTGCGCGGAGGTCGGGTCGTCCAGGGTGACGGCCTTGAAGCCGTCGACCTTCAGCTCGCTCGAGCGGGTGTCGAGCTGCTGCACGAGCGACCGGGCGTCGTCGTGGGTGCGGGTGCGCTCGGCGTCGTGCGACACCGCGCCGGCACCGACCCACGCGACGAGCGCGACCAGCACGGCGGACCCGAGTCCGATGCAGGTGATGACGGTGATCCGGCGACCGACCGTCCAGCGGATGTTCTTCATGGCGGGCTCTCTCCTCGACAGGGCGACACCCGCCCGAGAGGTGCTGTGCACGAGAGATCGGACACACCGGGGCCCGCCTGAGGGATCCGGCCCGGTGGTCTAGCGGGTCAGCCGGAGGCCACGGTCAGCAGGCCGTCGACCCGGATCGCGCCCGTGCGGGTCGTCGTCAGCACGAGCGTCCCGGTGCGGGCCGCGCGTGCCGGCAGCCACAGCACGTGCCGCCCGGGCCCCCGGGTCGCCGGCGTGGTGCCGAGCAGCCGACCGCCCAGGGTGACGCGGAGTCGGTTGCGCGTCGCGCCCCGCACGACGACGGCGACGTGCCCGCTGCGCACCGCCTTCAGGCGGAGCGCGACCCCACGTCGCCCGGTCGAGGTCAGGGTGCGGGAGTCGGCGGCGGCCGCCTTCTGGCGCAGCCAGCCGCGCGCGGTCAGGGCCCGGTCGTCCACGGGGCGGCTGCTGCAGACCGGTGCCGACCACGCCGATACCCGGCCGGCGCTGTCGTGGGCACGTACGCCGAGGCACCACGTGCGGCCGGGTGCGACCCGGGCGGCCAGGGAGCGGGTCGTCGACGGCACCGCGGACCGCACCCGCCAGGCGCCCAGGCGGGTCCGGGTCGTGCCGACGCGGGTGCGGACGTCGTACGACGTGAGCGTCGCGTCGGGCGGCGCCGTGCCGCTCCAGCGTGCCGTCACCCGGCCGGTGGTCGTGACGGGCGCAAGCGCCCGGGTGGTGGCCGTGGGCATCGGGGTGGGCGGCGTGCCGGTGAGCACCCCGGTGTTGATGACCGACTCGTCGATGTTGATGGACACCCCGCCGTACGTGCGGGTGACGCCGAGGCGGAACTGGTTGGCGCGCTCGGCGACGAAGCTCCCGTCGGGAGGTGCGCTGAAGCCGGTGGTCGTCGTCGTGCGGCTGTCGGTGGCGACCCACACGGCGTCCGGCTCGTGGAAGGTCGGGTCGTCCAGGCGGGCCGCGAGGTCCTTCATCACGGTGATCTGGGTGCCGTAGGCGCCGGCACGCAGGCCGGCGTCGTGCAGGCCGGTCGTCCAGCCGTCGAAGAACGCCTGCAGCGGCGCGGAGCAGCCGGACCCGTAGGGCTCCATGTCGTAGAACACCGGGATGCTGGTGCTGATCCCGAGCGCCGCGACCGATCGGGCGGCGTACGCCGCGGCCTGCGCGCCCTGCGTGCGTGCGGTCGCCGGGGTGCCGGAGAGGTGCCAGAAGTCGTGGCCCTGGCAGGCCTCGGGCGCCTGGACCCCGAGGTAGATCGGCAGCACGTGCCACCCCAGCGCGGTCACCTCGGCGACCCAGGAGGCGGTCAGGTTGGACTGCACCTTGTCGTGGCGGTCGTCCGTGCCCGGCTCGACCGGCACGTAGACGCCGACGGTGCGGTACGGCGAGGCCAGCCACGCCTTCATGGTCGCG
Organism: Nocardioides sp. Root1257; assembly: GCF_001425175.1. GTDB lineage: Bacteria > Actinomycetota > Actinomycetes > Propionibacteriales > Nocardioidaceae > Nocardioides. The sequence continues at coordinate 103,701 of NZ_LMDV01000011.1, forward strand.
AGACTGGGCGCCGAGGCCGCGTCGAACATCAGCTGGCTGCCGGCCGGCGCGGGCGGGGTTCCCGTCCCGGAGGTGATCGTGAAGGTCGTGTGCACGACCGTCCCCGAGACGTCGGTCGCGGTGTAGGTGTAGGTGCCGAGGGGGTCGCCCGAGCCCCAGATCCACGACCACGCAAAGGACCCGTCGCTGGCCGCGGTCTTCGTGTGCGGGTAGCTGCCGGTGTACGCCGCGCCGTCGGGCCGGGTCACCGCGATCCGGACCGAGGAGCCGGGGGTGAACCCCGTGCCCGTGCCGAGGAAGCGGGTCTCCTGGCTGCCGCTGGTGGGCGAGACGCCGACCGCGGTCGCGGCGCGCGCCCGCGCACCGGCCGGCAGGGTGGCGTGGACCGGGGCGTCGGCGTACAGCCGCAGCGGCAGGTGCCACGGCTGGGGCGGGTCGACGGGCGGCACGGCCCCGGCCGGGGCGGCCGCTCCCCACGTCATCGTCGTGGTGGTCAGGATCGCCAGCGCCACCGAGGCGATCAGGCGGCGCGGGAGGGTCACCGGTCGAGGGTATGTCGTGCGCGCTCCTCACCTGCGGAGATCTCGGCGTGCAGGTCGACGCAGTATCGGCCGAAGTCGATCTGGATGGTGTGGCGCGGCACGTCGTAGTACTGCTCGAGGTGGGCGGCCTCGTCCGCCCGCATGATCCGCTCCTGCTCCTCGACCGGCGGCAGGGCGTACGAGCCGTCGAGCAGCCGGGCGAGCAGCTTGGACTGCTGCTCGGCGAGGTTGACGATCGTCGGCGACGACTGGGCCAGGCCCAGGTAGAAGAGGTGGTCGACGCCGGGCTTGATCATCCGCTTGAAGAGCGGGTAGCGGTGCTCGTCGTCCGGGTGCAGGTCGGTCTCGGAGTCGTCGAAGAAGGGGAAGCTCATCTCGTAGCCGGTGGCGCAGATGATGACGTCCGCCTCGACGGAGGAGCCGTCGCTGAGGTGCACCGTCGACCCGTCCAGCCGCTCGATGGCCGGCAGCATGTGGATGTCGCCCGAGCCCGCCTTGGTCAGGAAGTCGGCGCTCACCGACGGATGGGCCGCGAGCGGCTCGTGGTCCGGCTCCGGGAGGCCGTAGCTGCTCATCGACCCGACCAGCTCCCGGATCAGCGCCCGCGACGCGACCAGGGCCTGCTCCTTCGGGATGTCCGGCGGCGCCATCACCTTGTCGGCGGGCTGGCCGTTGCGGTACTTCGGCAGCACCCACACGCCCCGCCGTGCTGACACGTAGAGCCTTGAGGCCATCCACGGCGACGACAGCTCGCTCGCGATGTCCATCGCGGAGTTGCCCATGCCGACGACGATGACGCGCTTGCCGCGCAGTTCGACCGGCTCGAACGGCGACACGTACGCGTGGCTGTGCATCAGGACGCCGTCGAAGTGCCCGGGGTCCTCTGTCGCCCACGGGGGGAGCCGCGGCTTCCAGTGGTGGCCGTTGGCGACGACGAGGTCGGTGTAGGACCGGGTCTCGCCGGTGCTCAGGGTGACGTCCCAACCGCCGTCGGCGTTGCGGACGGCACGCTCGACCCCGGTCTCGAACTCGATGGCGTCACGCAGGCCGAACTCCTCGACGTACGCGCGGAAGTAGTCGTGCATCAACCGGTGGCTCGGGAAGTCCGGCCACTCCTCGGGTGCCGGGAAGTCCTCGAACTCCAGCCGGGTCTTCGACGTGTCGATGTGCAGCGACTCGTAGACGGCGGACCGGCCGTTGGGGTTGCGGAAGTACCAGTTGCCACCGACGTCGTCGGACAGCTCGAACTGGTCGTAGTCGATGCCGTGGTCCTGGAGGCGCTTGGCGGTCGTGATCCCCGAGCAGCCCGCGCCGATGATGCAGACCTTCATGCCGTCGCTCCTTCCACGCAGGCGAACGCCGTCGTCACGTAGCCGTCGGTCCGGGGCGAGGACGTGAAGTGGTTCTCCATCCGGTTCATGGCGTAGGCGACCGTCGTGCGGCGGTCCAGGTCGTTGACGACGATCGCGCCGCCGTACCCCGTCCACCAGCAGACCCGGCCCTCCGGCACCGCCGGAGCGGCCGACGGCTGGGGGAGCCCGTAGCCGATGCCCCACCGCAGCGGGACCATCAGCACCAGGTCGGGGCCGTCGGCCTGGACCTCGAAGATCCGGTCGACGATCTCCGGCGAGAGCAGGCGTACGCCGTCGACCTCGCCGCCGTGCGAGACCACGGACTGGGCCCGGGCGATCGAGCGCGCGTTGCCGTGCCCGTTGGCGCCGGCGACCGAGACCCGGCGCCACGGTGCGGTGTTGCAGAAGCCGCCGACGTCGAGGACCGGGTTGACGATCGTGGGCACGAGCAGGTTGCCCTCCGGCAGCAGCGAGAGGTCGAGCCCGCCGGGAGGCGGCGGGAGCAGGTCGGCGCACCGGTCCAGGGCGGTCTCGGGCACGCCGAGGTGGAAGTCGGCGCCCAACGGCTCCGCGACGAGGGTCCGGAACTGGTCGGCCAGCGGCGTGCCGGTGGCACCGCGGACCAGGCCGTCGAGCAGGTGGCCGTAGCTGACCATGTGGTAGCCGGACTCCGTCCCCGGCGGCCACCAGGGCTCCTGCTCGGCGAGCAGTCGCTCGGCGTGCTCGAGGTCGAGCAGGCCGTCCACGGAGAGGGGCTCGGTCCACCCGGCCTGGCCCGACGTGTGGGCCAGCAGGTGCCGGACCAGCACGTCGCCGTTGCGGAACTCCGGCCAGTACGACGCGACCGGCGCGTCCAGGTCGAGCTCGCCGCGGTCCGCCAGCACCAGCACGGTGAGCGCGGCCATCGTCTTGGTCACCGACCAGACCTGGACGATCGTGTCCTCGCGCCACGGCTCACCCGGGCGGGCCTCGCCGCCCCACAGGTCGGCGACGAGCTCGCCGTCGTGGACGACGGCGACCGACGCCCCGGACTCGACGCCCCCGGCCAGGTTGGCCGCGAGCAGGTCGCGGAGCGGTTCGAACGATGGGTGGCAGGTGCCCTCGACAGTCACCCGCCCACCATAGGAACAGGTTCTAGTTCTTGGGAAGCCGCCGCGGCCCGATCCCGCGAGGGCAGCGATCAGCGACGCGTCTCGAAACCCGGTGACTCGAGAGTCGGGCTGGTGCGCGCGCTAGAACGCGGACGGTTCGTGTCGCAGGCTCGGGCCCGCACCCGGGGGGTCAGCTGACGAAGTAGACGATCAGGGCGATCAGCAGCAGCAGCGTCGTCCCGCCGACGGCCCAGATCCACCACGGGACCGGCGTCGTGGGCTCCGGAGCGGGTGCGGGCGGCGGGGGCGGGGCCGCCACGACGGGCGCCGGCGCGGGCGGGTTCATCAGCCCGCCGCAGCGCGAGCACAGCTCGGCGGTCAGCAGGTTGCCTTCGGCGCAGTGCGGGCAGGGGACCGAGCCCACGAGCGCCCGCCCGGAGGTGCCCGGCAGTCGGCGCAGCGACTCCTGCGAGGTGGTGCCGCTGTCGAGCACGATCTTCGACGGCGTCCAGAAGAGCGGGTAGTCGCACTGCACGCAGAAGTCGTCGGCCTCGCGGCGGGTCAGGGCGACCATCGCGACCGTGCCGCACTCGGGGCAGGTGACCTGCTCCTCCGGCGCGCCCGTCGCGGTGGGTACGGCGAGGGGCGGCGCCAGCGAGGTCGTGGCCTGGTCGTCGCCGGGGACCGGCATGGACGCGGTCGCGTCCTGGGCCGATCCCGGGGTCGATCCCTGGGGTCCCTCGCCCGAGGACATGTGCTTCCCGGTCAGCGTCTCGCTCACCCCGGCCACTCCTCATCTGAAGTCCAGACCCGGTCGGGCCCGACGTACAGCTCGGCGCGGACGTGCGCCGGCACCTCGTCCCGGACCACGTCGATGAAGTCGGTGAGCTCCAGGAGCCCCGTCGACCGCACCCGCATCACCACCCACGCGGTGTCCTGAGGTGCGTCGCCGGCACGCCAGATGCCGCCGCCTTCTTCGACGTCGGCCGGCCCCTCGCTGATCAGCTCCAGGTAGGACCTGAGTCCGCGAGCGGTGCCCCGCCACGTCAACGTCTTCGCTGCACCCGCAACGATACGGCGTTGGAGGCTCTCCGGCTGGGAATCGTCGATCGTCTCGACACCGATCCAGGACGCGAGGTAGGGCAGCAGCGGGCTGGGCGCGACCGTCGTCGAGGCGACGTGCTCGATGTTGTCGGCGTCCTCAAGGAGCGTGGTGCCCAGGTGCTGGAAGATCGAGACGAAGCGCACGAAGAAGTCGTGGTCGAGCATCGAGACCGGCAGCTGGTCGAGCATCCACGTCGGTGACCGCTGGGGCCGGGTCTGACCACCCGGCACCACCGTCGCGCTGATCCGCTCGATCGTCACCGCACCACGACCTGGTGACCGGCGGAGAGGAAGAGCGACTGCTTGTCGAGCCGGATGACGTCCTTGCCGCCGCCGAGCCGGCGACCGGTGCGCAGGTCGTACTCGAACAGCAGCACCTCCTCGACGCGCTCGACGCCATCCACGCTCTCGAGGAGCTGGGTGATGACGGCCAGGTTGACATCGGCGTCGAAGGGCCAGCCGGTGCCGTCACCGCCGCCCACGAGCGGGTTGAGGAACCGCGACAGCCCGTCCATGGCGCGCTGGCGGACCAGGGCGGCGGGCCGTCCCGGGGCGCCGTGGACGAGGGCGACCACGGAGACGCCCTGGTAGTACGGCGTGCTCACCTCGACCGACGTCCCGACCAGGCGGTGCTCGTCGAGCGCCTCCGAGATCGTCGACATCAGCGGCGCCGAGATCGCGAAGTCGTCCAGCTTGTGGCCGGTCGGCTCGCTGCGGACGTGCGGCACGACGAGCAGCTGCACGGCACCGTTGCCGCGGCCCGCCGGACGGCAGCGCGCCCGGGCGACCTCGATCGACGACTCGATGGTGAGCCGCTCGAAGTCGCGCGCCGTCACCGCCCGGTTGCCGGTGCGCAGGGTGAGCGGGCCGCGGATCTTCGCCTCGGCGACGGACTCCGCGTCGACGCCGCCCGAGGCGGGGCCGAGGTTGATGGTGCCGTTGACGAACGGCACCGCCGTACGCATCACCGTCAGGGTGCGCGCGCCGACGTTGCCGCGCGATCCGCCGCCGTGCCGGTAGCCCGACACCTCGATGAAGGCGCCGTCGCGCGGGATCGCGCCGTGCTGGCGGATCGAGCCGTCGGGGTAGCGGATCCGGGGACCGAAGTGCACGATGCCGGTGCCGCTGTCCCAGACGAAGTGCTGGTCGGTCGGGCCGGACGCGGAGAAGTCCTCGACCTCCTCCCACGCGTCGACGCGGTCGCCGTCGAGGATCCGCAGGGTCTCGTCGTCGCGGCGCGGCAGCACCGGGAACCGGTCCACCTGGAAGGTCTGCCCGGGGGCGCCGTTGCTGCGGCCCAGCACCTCGGCGGGCATGTTCTCGGCGTGCTCCGCGCCGACGGTGCCGCCGAGCGCGGACACCTTGATGCCGCGCACCCGGGGCGAGTTGCGGTAGATCGGCTGACCGGCGCGCGGCGCCAGGAGGCGCGCACGGAGCCAGTACGCCGACTCGTTGGCCACGGTCAGCGGCTGGTGCTCCACCGGGACCATCAGCACCACCTCGCCCGGCCGGTTGAGCCCGCCGGTGGTGTCCTCGTAGATCCGCGTGGGCAGCCAGCCCTCGCCGTTCCAGACCTCCCAGATGAGCGGAGGGTTGCGCGGGTCGACGCCGATGCCCTCGGCACGCGCCTCGACCTCGAGGCGCAGCACCATGCCGGCGAGGCTCTCGCGGAAGCCGAGGTAGAAGGCGTCCCCGGGCGTGATCGTGTCGGCCGGGAAGCAGCTGGCGCCGTCGGTGCCGAACCGCAGGTCCTCCCAGACGTCGAGGACCTGCTCGTTGTCGGCCGCGGCCGACTTGGCGGCCATCAGCTCGGGCGGCGCGATGACGAGGTCGTCGACGGTGCTGAAGACGACGCCCTCACCCTCGGCGGCGCTGAGCTGCGTCATCACCTGGGTGTTGGCCGGCACCACGACCGGCTGCTCCAGCACGGCGGAGAGCCAGAAGGTGAGGTCCGTGCGGGCGACCGACGGCGGGAAGGGCTCGATGCCGACCATGTTGAGGAAGTGGACGTAGAGCCGGTCCGGCACCTGGTTGACCCGGTAGAGGACCATCTCGCTCATCCAGGCGAAGAGCTCGATGAGCGCGACGCCGGGGTCGGAGACATTGTGGTTGGTCCACTCCGGGCAGTAGCGCGGGATCAGGCGCTTCGCCTCGTCGACGATGTCCTGGAAGGTCCGGTCGTCGAGAGCGGGGGTGGGCAGCGGCATCTGGCGTCCTACTCGGCGTCGTGAGGAATGACGTAGAAGGGGTACACGAGGTTACGGCGGTCGTTGCTGGCGCGCACCCGATACGTGATCTGGATGCGTACCAACGCGTGGTTGTCGGGGTCCGGCTCGGGCTTCACGTCCTCGACCACGATCCGCGGCTCCCACTGCGCGAGGGCGTCGCGGACCGCCTCGGCGATCAGGCCGAGCAGGTTGCCGGTCACCGGCTCGAAGAGCAGGTCCCAGATGCGGCAGCCGAACTGAGGCCGCATCAGGCGCTCGCCCGGAGCCGTCATCAGCACGATCTCGATCGACCGGTCCAGGTCGGGCACGCCGGCGGAGAGGCCGATCGCGCCGGTGTGGTCGACCGCCAGCGGCCAGGTGAACCCGCGACCGATGAACGACGAGTCGGGCTGCCCGGGCTCGTCGTACCGGCTCACTGACTTCTCGGTCATCAGTTGATCGCCACCGTCGCGCCCTTGACCGTCAGCGGTCCGGTGGCCTCGACCGACCCCAGGGCCCCGGCCTTGAGGTTGAGGTTGGCGGTCGACTCGGCCTTGACGTTGACGCCCTTGATCGCGACGTCACCGGCGGCGGCCTCGATCTTCACCGCCCCCTGCGTTGCCTTGATGGTCACGTTCTTCCCCTGGATGGTCACGTCGCCGCTGTCGGTGAGGGTGATGGTCGCGTCGCCGTTGGTGATCTTGATCGGCTTGTTCGCGGTCTTCATCTCGATGGTGTCCTCGCCGACCCGGAGCAGGTGGCCGTTCGAGGTCTTGAGCAGGATGTGCTTCTTGTCGTCCGAGGTGCCGTCGGCGAGCTCGATGAGGTGTCCGACGCGGGAGTTGATCCGGCGGTAGTTCACGGCGCCGGACTCGACGTTGTCGCTGGTCGGCAGGCCGTTCTTGTCGCTGAAGAGGCCGCCGAGGACGACCGGGCGGCGGGTGTCGCCCTGCTCGAAGCCGACCAGCACCTCGTCCTTCACCTCGGGCTGGAAGACGACGCCGCGCTTGGGGCCGCCGCCGAGCGTGACGACCCGGGCCCACTCCGACTCGATGTCGCCGCTGATGGTCGGGAACTTCACCTTCACCCGGCCCAGCTTGCCCTCGCTGTCGTCGATGTTGGTGACGACGCCGACCAGGAGGCCGTCGATCGTCGACCCGGCGGTGTCCGGTGCGCCGGAGAGCAGGTCGACGAGCCCCTCGGGGCGCAGCGGCCCGGCCGTGAAGTGGGTCAGGAAGCCGTCCCTGCCGTCGAACACGTGCTGCACGCGGGTGACCAGGAACTTGCCCGACGACGGGCCGGCGTTGGCCACCTCGACCTTCGTGAACGGCCGGATGGAGCTGTTGACGTAGCACGTGCCACGAGTCGTCACGGCCGCCGCCGTCGACTCCGCGAGGATCGTCTCGCTGACCAGCTTCGCCTCGTCGGCGGTCAGCGGCGAGGCGCCGGACACCTTGAGCCCGGCCCCGGACGCCGCCGCACGACCCGGGTACTTCGCGACCAGGTCGGCCTCGGCGCTGGCGGTGTCGGAGGCGACGTTGGCGACCGCGGCCTGCTGGGCCTCGTCCCAGCCCGTGACCGTTACCTTCCCGGGGTGCAGGCCGGAGGCGCGGGTCGACAGCCGCATCAGGTCCTCACCCAGGGTGACCTTGGCGGCGGCGCTGCCGGGGGCGGCCGAGATCTTCTTGACGTTGAGCTTGCCGAAGTCGACCCACCAGACCATGCCGCAGCGCGCGACGATCCAGTTCAGGTAGTTGAGGTTGGAGCCGGTCTGCAGCAGGTAGGGGTGGGTGGCGGTCGTGGCGTCGATCGAGCTCGTCAGGCCGGTTCCGGAGACCATCTTGGTGATGACGTCGGAATAGCTGGAGTTCAGGAACGCGGTGTTCTGGGTGTTCTCGCCGAGCTTGTAGGAGGCGTCGTCGACCGTGACGGTCAGCATGGTCATGCCGCGCAGACCGTCGTAGTCGAGGCTGACCCCGGTCACGAGCCCCTTGAAGAGGTCCTTGTCGCTGCCGCTCTCGATGGTTCCGAGGACCACCTCGGTCCCGAGCCCGAACTTCGACGAGAGGCTCGCGTCGTGGGCGGACTGGACGAAGCGCAGCGTCGACCGGCCGACCAGGTTGAGGCCGAGGTCGATGTCCATGTGCGTCAGCGCGCCGTACTGCGCCGCGGTGAGCGCCGTACCCCCGGCCTTGATCGAGGGGCTGATCAGCGCCATGGCCTGTGCCGTCACGTCAGGACCCTTCCAGGCGCGGCACGGTCAGCATCGTCCCCGGGCGCACCGCCAGCGGGTCCTCGAGGCCGTTCGCGGACGCGAGCAGGCGCCACCGGGTCGAGTCGCCGTAGTAGCGGGCACTGATCCGGTCGAGCGTCTCGCCCGGCTGCACGCGGTGCACGCGGTGCGGCTTCGGGGTGCCGGAGGTGGGGTTCTGGGCACCGAACGCCTGCGACTTCTCGTACTGCCGCAGCTCCAGCTCCATGTTGGCGCGCAGCGGCACGCCGGCCGAGGAGAAGTAGGTGAAGCTCAGCCGCAGCCCCTCGATCACGGCCTTGAACGAGTGCAGGTCGCCCCAGTGGAACGTGACGGTCGGTGGCCGCACGTTGCTGGTCGCCTCGTCGGCGCCCGGCAGCGACGGGTCGACGTCCATCAGGTCGACGATCTTCCCGGTGTGCGCGGTGACCGCGGTGCCGTCCTTGGTGGTGTCGAAGACGAGGTCGACCTTGAGCCAGCCGGAGGTGGCGCCGGCGTACCGCAGCGTCGGGACGCCCTGGCCGGGCATCGGGTTGGACACCCAGTTGTTGCGGCGGCCGACGGTGACGGTCTCGGGGTTGTAAAGGCAGGGGACCTTGTCGTTGGAGCCCTCGATCTCGAGGAACGCCTTCTCGAGCTCGGCCATCAGAAGCCACCTCGACCCTGGCGGCGCCCGCGTCGCTCGAGCTCCTCGAGCACGCGGCGCTCGAGACGCTCGACGACCTGGTCGACGATGCTCTCCGAGATCTCGCCGACGGAGTCGGAGGACATGTCGGCGCTCGAGCCGGACGAGCCGTAGTGACGACGGATGACCGGCTGCGCGGACGATCCGGGCTGGGCGGGCGCAGACATGGAGGAGCCTCCTGGTGGGGAGTAGCGGCGGACGAGCGGTGCGTCCGGTGTCGCGAAGAGGTGGGCGGTCGAGTCGACCAGCGAGCTGCCGGACCCGGCGGTCGTGCTGCGGCGTACGGGCGGCTCGCCGTGGGGTGCGGGGACCGGCAGGTTGCCGGTGCGGGCGACCTCGGGCACCGGGGGCGGCGCGGGCTGGGCGGGCGCCAGGCTGATCCGGGGCGGGGCGACCGTCATCCGGCGTGCGTCGGCGGCGGGACGGCGTCCGGCGGGGGCCGAGGCCGAGCCGGGCCCGGCCGGGAACGCAGCGGGCGGGTGCGCGGCGGGCTGACCGGAGCGCGCCACGGGGGCGTCCGACCAGGGCTGCCAGGTGCGTCGGACGGGAGTGGCCGGCGCTCCGGGAGCTGTCGCGGTGGAGGCGGCCGCGAGGCCGCCCGCGAACGCGGCGGCGAACCGGCCGCCGGGGGTTCCGGCGCGAGCGGTCGCAGCTGGTGTGGCCGCGGCCGAGCCTGAGCCGGACGCAGCCGCCCCGACGGTGACGGGGGAGCCGGGGGTGCCGGGTGAGCCGGTGGACCGGGTGGCGGGTGCTCCGTGCGGCGTGACCGCTCGTCGCCAGAGCCGGGACTCGCCCTCGACGGCGGCGGCCGGTGCGGCGACCGGGCTGCCCGCCGGACGGATCGTCTGCGGGCTGCCGAACCCGGTGGCGAGGGTGCGGGTGGCGTCGGTCCCGTGCGCGGTGGCCCGCCGGATCGTCATCAGCTCCGGCATCCCGAGCCGGGCGCCGGCGATGCCGGGCGTCGCGACGTGGGAGCCGATCCGGCTGACGGGGTAGGTCGAGCGGTGCACCTCGGCCGCGGCGGGCGTCGGTGCCGATGCCGATGCCGCCGCTGCCCCTGCGGGGCTGGTGGTCGAGCGTGCCGCCGGTGCGCTCGTCTCGGGCGTGCTGGTGGCCGCGGGCGCGTCGGTGGCCGCGCTGCCGGTCGCGGAGAGCCGACGGATCGGCTGCGCCGCGGGGGGTGTCGCCCCGGTCGAGGGCGTCGCCCGCGGGGTGCTCGTCATCGGGGTGCTCGTCGTAGGGGTGTTCGCGCCGGCGGGGTCGTTCGCGAGGCGTACGACGGGCGCCGGCACCGACGTACGGACGTCCGTCGCGGGCCGGACCTCGGTCGCGCGGCGCCACAGGCGCGGCAACCGACGCAGGGTCGGCGCGGGCTCGGCCGCCGGGTCCGTCGTGGTGCCCGTCGCTGGGTTGGTGCCGGGCGCCCGTGGGTGGGCGACCGAGCCACTCGAGGCGACGGGAGAGGTTGGCTGCGCACCGTCAGCTGCGGCAGGTGCGGCCGGGTCGGACGCGGTGACCGGGGCGGTCCCGACCCCGGACGGCAGCCGGCGCACGACCGGCTCGGTGCCCCGGGCCGCCGGAGCAGCGGGTGACGACGGCGCAGCGGGCGGGACGGTGCCGGGGGAGGTGGTCGTCGGCGAGGTGGCAGCGGGTGAGGTGGTGCGGGAGGCGACTGGCACGGAGGCAGAGGCGGAAGCAGTCGCGAGAGCGGCGACCGGAGCGGAGGCGACGCTCGCGCGAGCGGCGCCGAGGGTGCCGGCCTGCCCGCGGGCGTCGGCCGCCTGGCGCATCACCAGGCTGCCGGCCGACCAGGCGTGCCGGCGCACGGTCGCGGGGGCGTCGACGCCGCCCGCGATCAGGCCGGGTCCGGCCGCGGCCACCGTCTCCGGACCGCGCACCCCCGACTCGAGACTGGCCGTCGACCCGGTCGGACGCGCCCGCTCGGGCACCGCCAGCCGGGAGACGACGCTCGCCAGTCCCACGGGCGCCGAGGCGGCGGCGGGTGCGGACGCCGAGCCCGGTGCCGCGGTCGTCGTGGTGGCGGTCGCCGTCGCCGAGGTGCCGGCCGGGGCGGCGCCGGGAGCCGCCGGGCCGTGCCCGATCGGGGTCCGTCGGACCAGACCGTCGAACCGCGACTGCTGCGACCGCAGCTGCCAGGACGGCCGGGCGACCCGACGCAGGGTCGGCGCGGCCGGCGGTGCGCCAGCAACCGAATCAGGCACGGACGTCGCAGGAACGGTTGCGGTGCCACCGCTACCCGGCGCGGACGGGCTGCTCGAGGAGCTGCTCAACGGGGCCGGCGGTGCGCTGGCAACCGAACCGGATCCGGAGACCGCAGGAACGGTTGCTGAGCCACCGCTGCCCGGCGCGGACTGGCTGCTCCAGGAGCTGTTCGACGGGGCCGGCGGTGCGCTGGCAACCGAACCGGATCCGGAGACCGCAGGAACGGTTGCTGGGCCACCGCCGCCCGGCGTCGACGCCGTCGCGGAGGGGCTGGGGGGTGCTGTCGGGGGCTCCGATGCGGAGGGGGTCGGCGGCGTGGCCGTGGCGCTCTGGCGCGGCGTACGCGTGGTCGCGCGTCGGGCGACCGCCGGCTGCGCCTGCCTCGCCTGCTGGGCGGCCGCCTGCTGGGTCGCGGCGGCCTGCTGCGCGCCCCGGGCCGCGAGCCCGGCGTTGAGCTTGGTCCGGTCGTTCTGGGTGAGCATCGGGCCGACGGCGGTGACCTCGTCGAGACGGCGGATCCGGGCGACCTCGCCGCGCAGCCCGCCGAGGATGCCGCCGGGGGTCCAGCTGGACTCGTCGGGCACCTCGCGGGCCGCACGGGGCAGACCGCGCTCGGGCAGGCGACGGATGGCGACCGGTCGGGCCGGGGCGAGCCACGCAGGCGTCGTCGCGTCCGGGGAGCCGAGCGTCGCAGGGACGGCGGAGTCGGCCGTCGCCGCGTCGGTCGTACGGCGCCGCACGGGTGCCGCCTCGGCGGTCGGGGCGGGCGCCTCGGTCGCGGGCTCGGTGTGCACGGGGGTCCACCACCGTGGCGGGGCCGAGCTACCGGCGAGGCCTCCGGGACCCGGCCCGATCAGCGCACGGCGCACGTCGATCGGTCGTGACGTCGCCGCCGCGAAACGCGACACGGACGACGCGAGGCTGCCGATCCGGCTCGGCAGCGGCTGGCCGAGGGGCGGACCGGGCAGCCGCATCCGGCGTACGACGTCTCGTCCCAGCCGCAGGTCGGGTGCGGCGAGGGTCTCCGCGGACGCAGGGGACGTGGTCGTCATGACGCCTGCGTGACCGCCCGGAAGCCGTGGTGGGCGACCTCGAGCTCCTCCTCGAGCGGGTCGCGGCTCTCGACCGAGAAGTCGGGCCCCTTCCACCGCACCGGGAAGACGTCGATGAACTCCCAGGATCGGAGCCGCTCGCCGACGGGGTCGATCACGGTGACGGCACCGGTCGACCGGGTGAGCTTGTTGTCGCTGCTCGCGAAGCCCTCACCCGAGGTCTTGTTGAACCAGTCGAAGAGCGCGTTGCCGTTGGTGACGCCGCGGCGGAAGACCAGGTTGGGCCAGGTCATCCGGCCGGGCAGCTGGTGGACGAAGCCGTTCTGGCCGCCCTCGCGGACCTCGTCGACCTGCACCGAGACGTTGAGGCCGGTGACCTCCTTGAAGACGCCGAGCTCGACGCCGTCCAGCTCGAAGAGGAACCGGTTGGCGATGGGCAGGTCGCCCCCGAGGGGCGTAGTGATGTCACTGCTGCCCATATTCACGCACCGCCTGCCAGGCTCGATCGTTCAGCGAGACCACCGCCCGCACCATGCGCACCCGGTCCATGTGCTCGAGGTCGAGCAGCTCGTCGAGGCGCCAGTGCAGGTGGTACGCGAGAAACGCTATCTCCTGCCACAGGGCTTCCGTGGGGTAACGCATCATTGCGTCGTCACCTCAGCTCACCGGGCCGTTCACGGGGCCCATCACTGGGCCTTGCGCGGGATCTCCTCGACCGCTCGACGCAGGTTCGGTCGCGGACCCGGATCCGTCGAGGCAGCAGACGCGGCCGGCTCGGCCGCCGCGCCCGACTCCGGGTCCGCCGTATCGGCGGTCGGAGCGGGAGCGGCGGCGGAGCCGACGCCGAGGAGCGAGGACGACGCCTGGGCGTTGACCAGCGCGTCGTACTCCTCCTGGCTGCCGAAGTTGATCACCCCGTAGAAGTCCTGGAGGAACGCCAGGTCGACCGCGAACAGGCCCTCGATGTCGAACGAGGTGACCAGGTCGAGGCTGCCGAGCTCCTCCACGACCCGCGTCAGCACCAGGATGGTGAGACGCGGGTCGTCGGGGCCTTGCACTGTCGGGTCGCGCAGCGGCTCGAGCTCGTCGCGGGCTGTCGCCAGCCGCATCGTGCCCGTCTTGTGCAGACGACCCTGCCCGTCCACGTAGCCACGCGGAAGGGTGAATTCGTACGACGTACGCAGAGAGCTCACGCTCCTACTTTGCCCTACTTGACGCGGTCGAGGCGCTCAATCACCAGAGTGATCGTCTCCTTGACGGCCTCGCTGGACTCCGTGCTCACGGCGTCGGTCGCGATCTTGCTCGGCCAGCCCTTGAGGAAGTTGAAGCGGCCGATCTCCACGAACGAGGTGTCGTAGAGGACGATCGAGCCGTTCTTGCGGGCGCTGGCCCGGTCCATCGTGAGGCCCTTGTCGCGGATCGCGATGAACCACTTCCAGATCGGGTCGGCCATGGCGTCCGAGGGCGCCATCCGGGTGATGGTCAGGTCCGGTGCCTTCTGCGTGTTGCCGCGGGTCTTGACCACCTGCATGCGACCCGTGGGGCCGTTCTGCTGGATGGTGACGACGTCGTGCTCGACGTCGAGGCCCGAGACGCCGGACAGGATGATGTTCTCGCCGTCGATCTCCAGGTAGAAGTTCTGGGCGACGATCGGGTCGGTTGAGATGAGGTCGTTGGGCATGACTGGGGACTCCGGTCTCTAGTGCGTGCTAGTGGGTTGACGGGGTCCCGGCGTCAGCCGGCGACCTGCTTCTTCTGGCTGATGCGGAACACCACGAACTCCGCAGGCTTCACCGGGGCGATCCCGACCTCGACGACCAGGAGGCCCTGGTCGATCGACTCCGGCGGGTTCGTCTCGGCGTCGCACTTGACGTAGAAGGCCTCGTCGGCGGAGGTGCCGAAGAGCGCACCGGCCGACCACAGGCCGCGGAGGAACGCACCGACGGTGCGCTTCACGCCCTCCCACAGCGCCATGTCGTTGGGCTCGAAGACCGCCCACTGGGTGCCGGTGAGGATGGTCGCCTCGACCATGTTGAACAGGCGGCGGACGTTGATGTAGTTCCAGTCGGTGTCCGACGAGAGGGTGCGCGCACCCCAGATCCGGATGCCGCGGGTGCCGAACGGACGGATGCAGTTGATGCCGATCGGGTTGAGCAGCGACTGCTCGTTCTGGGTGACGGTGCGCTCGATGTCGAGGACGCCGCGCATCGTGTCGTTGGCCGGGGCCTTCCACACGCCGCGGGTGTCGTCGGTCCGGGCCCAGACGCCGGCCACGTGGCCCGACGGCGGGATCAGGATCTCGCTGTTGCCGTTGACGCCGGTCGGGTTGTCGACCTTGACCCAGGGGTAGTACAGCGCGGCGTACGCCGAGTCGTACATGGCGACGTCGCTGCGCCACTCCTTGATCTGCTGGGCCGACATCCCGGGAGGCGCGTCGAGGACCGCCATCCGGTTGCCGTTCTGCTCGCAGTGCGAGATCAGCGCCGTCTGCACGGCCTTCCAGAGGTTGAGGTCGATCGTGCCGTCCTCGCCCGTGGCGGCGGTGACCAGGTCGGGGACGATCACCATCGTGACGTCCTCGGCGACGGCCAGGCCGTTGATGCCCTTGCGGGCCGACTCGGAGCCGGCGAACTTGGCGCCGGTGACGGGCACCGGGACGGGCTCGGCCTTCTCCAGCGGGTAGAGGCCGGGCTTGACCAGCTCGAGCTGCGAGGCCAGGTCGACGCTGTCGTCCAGGTTGAGCTCGATCTTGATCTTCGTCGAGGTGGCGTTGACGGCGGTCGCGACGTTGGAGTCGCCACTGCCGAAGCCGAGGCCGGAGAAGGACTCCACCGCCTCACCGCCCTCGAGGACGGTGATGGTGAAGCTCGCGGGGCCGTCGGTCTCGTCGTCGCCGCCGTCGTCGGTGGTGACCTGCAGGGTGATGTTGGCGTCGGGCTCGAGGCTCTCGACGGCCACGGGCAGGCCCAGCGCGCGGTCCGCGGCCGGGAGGGCCAGGGTGGCCGGCTGGCCGGCGGGCTCGGTGTTCGGGACGCGGCAGATGTAGGCGATGCTGCCGCCGTTGGCGAAGTAGCCGTAGACCGAGAGCGGCAGCACGCAGCCCTCGGAGAAGCCGCCGTAGAGCGACTCGAACTGGGTCCAGCTCGTGACGAGCCGGGGCGCAAGACCCTGGGGGTCGTTGGGGTCGTCGGTCGGGGCGGTCGCCGTGAACCCGACGAAGGCAGCCACCGCGGTCGGCGCGGCGGACAGAACCTTCTGGGACGACGGGACCTCTTCGACGTAGACGCCGGGTGCGGTGTAAGTGGGCATCTCTTGATCCGCTCTCGCGACAGGTGGAAGGACATCGGCAGACTGCTCCCGCCCCGGGAGCGCTGCACCGGGAACAGCGACACATGGCCCGAAATGACTATGCCGATGGCGCGAAGATGTCTTGACGGTTGGCGGCGGCCGTCCCGATGATCGGGCATGGCCAACCGCCCCGCCGCCGCGCTCGAGCTCCGCGAGGGCGACCAGCCCCGCCTGGCGGCGATGACCCGCAGCCCGACGGTGCGCGCCGGCCTCGCGCAGCGGGCCAGGATCCTGCTGCTCGCTGCCGACGGGCTGTCGAACACCGAGATCGCGGACAAGGTCGGGGTGTCGCGCCCGACGGTCCTGGTGTGGCGGCAGCGGTACGTCGACGCCGGGATCGACGGGCTCGACGACCGGTCGCGGCCGGGTCGCCGTCCGCAGGTCGCCGCGCCCGACCTGCTGGCCGCCTCGCTCGCGACCCCACCACGTCGGCTGGCGGTCAGCCACTGGTCGTCGCGGCTGCTCGGGGACGAGCTCGGCGTCGGCCGCGGCGCGGTGGTGCGGGCCTGGCACACCTACGGGCTGCAGCCGGTGCGGGGTGGCTTCCGGCTCGCGGTCGCCCCGAGCCTCACCGGCCGCGTGGCCGCCGTGCTGGCGCTGCGGATGGGGCCTCCGGAGAGCTTCGCGGTGCTCGACGTCCGCGAGCCGTCCCGCGCCGGTGACCGGACCGACGAGTCCGGCTCCGACGACGCGCTGCGCGAGCTCGACGCCGCGCTGCGCGCCGACCTGCCGCCGGCGCCCGTCGACGCCGCGAGCGCCCTGCTCGGCTTCCTGGACGAGGTCAACCGGTCACGCGCCCACTGGCCGACGGCGTCACGGCTGCACCTGGTCACCGACGGTCGCGGGCCGGTCGCCCTTCCCGCGCTGCGGGAGGCGCTGGCGGTGCGGTCGCGGATCACGGTCCACACCGTGCGGGACCCCGCCCGGTGGCCCGACATGGCCGCCGCGTGGCTGTCGATGGCGGCGTACGGCGACGCCGACGCGGGCTCCATCGTCACGGAGCTCGAGCGGGTCCGACGCGGACTCGCGCCGGGCGAGGTGTTCGCCTGGTCGCTGGGGGCGAGGTCGACCGGCGCCGAGCCGTGGCGGCTGATGCCCGCCCGGCCAATCGTCAAGTGACTTCAGGGCCACCTGGTGGTCGGCTGGGGTCGGCCCTAGCTGGACTGGGTCCGCATCGCGCCGGGCATCGTCATCTGGATGACGCCGCCGTACACGCACTGGCACGTCGACCCCGAGACCAGCGCAGGCTGGTTGCCGAGCATCGTCTTGATGGCGCCGGGCGCCCACGGGCCGGGGACGACGGGGACGCACGGCATCGGGGTGAGCACGCCGAGCGCGGCCGCCGTCGCCGCGGCGACGGTCGGGTTGGCCAGGCTGTTGCACATGCCGAACGGCGGGATGTTCGCGCCGCCGATGTTGTCCATCGTCGTCGCCGCCGGCCGCCCCTCGATCATCACCTTGCTGAGGCCCTTGGGCACCAGCGTCGACGGGGCGAGCCCGAAGGAGCACTGGAGCATCGCACCCATCACTGCGTTCTGACCCATGACGTCCTCCTGGTGTCTAGCGCTTGGAGCCCTTGACGGAGCCCTGCAACGGCTCGCCCGCACTCGTCACGAAGCAGATGACGCTGCGGTCGTCGTCCTCCCAGCTGCGGGCCGAGGGCAGCAGGTAGGTGTAGAAGAGCTTCGAGTCGAGGTAGTCGACCCCGACGTACTTGCCGTACTGGCCGGCGCAGGCGCCGTTGGCGAACTTCGCGAGGGCGTCGTCCCCCGGGTAGGTGTCGCCGGCGTCGCCACCGGCGGAGACGTAGGGGACCACGGCGTACGACTCCTGCGCGTGGTCCTGGTCGCAGCCCACAGCGGTGAGCTCGCTGAGCTGCGCCTTGACCTCGCTCTGGGCCTCGAAGCACTGGCCGGGCTCGATCTTGAAGACGGACACGCCCTTGCTGTCGTCGCCGCCGCCGAAGTACCCGCAGCCGCTGAGTAGAGGCAGGGCGAGCACGACGGACCCCGCGGTCACCGCGCACCGCCCGAGGAAGGAGCGATCAGGCATGCGGACCGTCGTCCATCCTCGAAGCCATGCCGCTGATCCGCTCCACCGACGGGGGAGTGAGCTCCCAGTCGAAGGTGTCGGCGGCTACGGTCACCATCAGGCTGAACGACGCCTTGAGCGAGCCGCCCGACGCCGCCCAGATCTCGCGGACCTTGTTGTCGCTGTCGCCCAGGCCGAGCCGCACCGTCGAGGAGAGCTCGGCCGGGAGCAGGTCCTCGGGGATCGCCTCGACGCCCGCGAAGATGCTCACGACGTCGCCGAGCAGCTGGTGCTCGTCGCGGGGGCTGCCGGCCCAGGCGCTGACCAGGTAGCCGAGCTGCATCATCGGCTGCGGCCGGCGGCGCTGGGCGGGGCCGCCCTCGGGGTTGCGTGTGGCCGGCGCGGACGGCTGGTTGCTGCGCTGGACGTCGTACAGGAAGAGGTTGACGGTGATCCGCGACAGCTGCGCCGACCACGTGCCGCTCGGTGGGTCGAACGAGACGTCGCCCATCTCCTCCGGGAGCGGAAGCCGTGCGCGGAGCAGCTTCTCGAGGCTCGAGTCCACGTGGCTGATGAACACGCGGCGAGTCTGGCACGCATCCCGTGGGGCCACATGAAATCGCCCAGATCGCCCCTCGGGTGACCGTCCCCTTCCGGGGTGGTTGACACCGCCCGAACGGGCCAGGGGATTGACCCGATCGGGTTTCCGCATTCGGCCACGCGCACGCGCCTTCGATTCCTAGGATCGGACGGTCAGCCAAGTCGCCCGGGGAGGACAGTCGTGCGCGTAGCAACCGAGCACCGACTGGTCACCGCCAACCCGGGAGAGACCGTCGAGGTCTGCGTCGACGTCGTCAACACCGGCGAGCTGATCGAGGGCGTGACCGCCCACCTGATCGGGCTCCCCGACGGGCAGATCAGCGTCGAGCCGCAGCTGCTGCCGCTGTTCCCCGACGCGCAGGGACAGATCACGCTGACCATCGGCGTGCCGACGCACCAGCCGGCCGGGATGCACCCCCTCACCGTCGCCGTCGTCTCGCACGGCTCGGGCTCGCCGACCCAGCACGTCGACATCGACCTGTCCGTGTCGGCCCGCCCGGACATCAAGCTGGCGCCGGACCCGCAGACCATCCGGTCCAAGCGCACCGGCCGCTTCGTCCTGAACATCGAGAACAGCGGCAACGTGGCGCTCGACGCCGTGCTGTCCTCGACCCAGGAGGACAAGCGCACCAAGACGAGGTTCACGCCCGAGACCGTGCACGTCGAGCCCGGCGCCTCGACCCCGGTGATCCTGGCGGTCAAGGGCCCCCGGATGTTCACCGGCTCCGAGACCGACCGGATGGTGACCGTCGGACTCGTCGCCAAGCGGGCGCACACGATCCCGGCGATGGACGAGACCGAGACCATCCCCGAGCTCGAGCGCGAGACCGTCGTCCGGCTCCGGCAGAAGCCGCTGGTCAGTCGGGGTCTGCTGACCGCGCTGATCCTGCTGAGCATCGTCGTCCTCTGGGCTGCGATCTTCCTGCTCGGCCTCACCCAGGTGCTGGCCGGCGACCCGATGACCAAGACCGCGCCCGCGTCGTTCTTCCCGGTGTCGGCCGACGACGCCTCCGGCGACCTCGATCCGTCCGCGGCGACCACCGGGCCCGCGCCCGCGGGCGCGATGCCCAAGACCGGCCTGCTGCCTGCGGGCGTCGGCGGCGAGATCAGCGGCACGGTCACCGCGGCCAGCGACCAGCTGCCCGCGGGACGGATCACCGTCCAGGCCTACCGCCAGGGTCGCGCCAAGCTCCTGGAGGTGAGCTCGGCGGCGACCCAGTCCGACGGCACCTACAGCCTCGCCGGGCTGTACCCGACGTCGTACCGGCTGAAGTTCAGCGCCGACGGCTACCGACCCGTCTGGTACCCCAACGCCCCGTCGAAGGCAGGTGCCAAACAGGTCACCGTCGCTGCCCAGGGCAAGTCCGAGGGCATCAACGTCGTCATCCAGGGCAAGCCCGGCAGCATCACGGGCGACATCGACCCCGGCGCCTCGCTGGTCCCCGTCACCACCAAGGTCGTCGCGCGGTCGACCTCCGCGGCCGGCGGCACCGCGCCGGTGGCCCAGACGGTCGCCCACGGCGCGAGCTACTCGCTCACCAACCTGCCTGCGCCGGCGACGTACGAGCTGAGCTTCAGCGCGCCCGGCTACCAGGCGACGAAGGTGGTCACGACCGTCGGCGGTGGCGAGTCCCGGATCCAGCCGACCGTCGTGCTCAGCTCCGGCAGCGGTCAGATCAGCGGCGTCGTCACGGACGGGACGAACCCGCTGGGCAACGTGAAGATCACCAGCACGGTCGCGGGCCAGGAGGTCTCGGTCATCACGCCGACCACGGGCCAGGTCGGCGCCTACACCCTCGACCACCTCGCGACCCCCGGCACCTACATGCTCACGTTCACCAGCGAGGACCACGGCTCCCGGGCGGTGATCGTCGACCTCGAGGCCGGGCAGAGCAAGGCGGGGGTCAACGTCAAGCTGGCGTCGGGCAGCGGGTGTGCCGTCGGCACCGTCAAGGACGCCGACGGCAACCTGCTCGGGGGCGTCAACGTCCTCCAGGGTGGCTCCGTGCAGAGCGGCAGCACCGCCGACCCGAGCACGGTCCCCTCGACGACCACCCTCACCGAGGGGGCGGTCGGCAGCTTCTCGATCTGCGGGCTGAGCGCACCTGGCGACTACACCCTGACGTTCGTCGCCGACGGCTACGCCTCGGAGACGGTGCCGATCAGCCTGGGCGCCAACGGCACGCCGCCGAAGGTCGCCGTCACGCTCGACACGCAGCTCGGAGGCATCCGGGGCACCGTCACCGGGCCGGGCGGGGGCGTGCTCGTCGGCGCGACCGTGACCGCCACCAACGGGGCCCGCTCCTGGGTGACCACGAGCAGCTCGGCCGGCGGCACCCTCGCCAACGGCGGCTACCTGTTCAGCTCGCTGCTGCCCGGCACCTACAGCGTCACCGTCACGGCCGACGGTCTCAAGCAGCAGACCGGCATCGTCACGGTGAAGTCCGGGGCGACCTCGGTCCAGGGCTTCGTGATGAAGGCGGCGGGCTGACGTGTACGTCGAGCTGAGCCAGCGCCGCATCATCGCCGTACCCCGGCGGCCGGAGCCGATCGAGATCACGATCAGCAACACCAGCGACGTGATCGGCGGCTACACGCTCCGATTCCTGGGTGCCGACCCGAGCTGGATCGAGATCGACGAGACCGAGATCTCGCTCTTCCCCGACGAGACCCGGACGATCACCGCGATGATCACCATTCCCGACGGGATGGTCGCCGGCGACCGGCGGATCACTGTGCAGGTGCGCGAGCTGACCCCGCCGGAGGCGACCAGCGTCGAGGAGATCGTGCTCGTCGTCCCCGGCACCCGCTCGGTGCAGATGCGGGTCGACCCGATGGCGCTGACGGCGGGCAAGGTCGGTCGCTTCGGCCTGCTCGTCGACAACACCGGCAACACGAACGTGAGCGGCCGGCTGACGGGGACGGACGCCGAGGGCAAGGTCCAGTTCGAGTTCGACCCGCCCGTGCTCGACCTCCAGCCGGGTGAGCACGCGGTCGTCGAGATCAAGGCGAAGTCCAAGCGGCCGCTGGTCGGTGGCCCGTTCGTCCGCGTGCTCGACATCGGCATGGAGGACCCGCTGCCCGCGGGCGTTCCCGTGCCCGTCGCACCGCCGGCGGCAGAGTCGGTCGACCAGAAGCTCACCGTCAAGAAGCCCAAGAAGAAGAACCGCGCCGCACCGCGCCCCGGCTCGGAGGACGCGCCGCTCGCGAACGCCTCGTTCGTGCAGAAGGCCCTGCTCGGCCGGGGCCTGCTGTCCCTCTTCGGGCTGCTCTTCGCCCTCTCCGTCTTCGCGGTCGTCATCACGCTCGCTCTCTCGCGGATCGTCGGCCAGTCGGCAGCCGACCGCAACCTCGCCCTGGAGATCGCGCAGGCGCGCAACGCGGCCGCGACCTCGGGCAGCAGCGGGATGTCGGGCACCGTCCTGCTGCTGACCTCGGGCAAGCCCGTGCCCGGTGTCGCCGTCGACGTCTTCCCGGCCGACGACACCTCGGAGCCCATCGCCAACACGGCGACCAACAAGGCCGGCACCTGGTCGGTCTCCGACCTGCCTGCCGGCGACTACAAGCTCACCTTCCGCGGCGCCGGTTTCGTCCAGCTCTGGTACCCGCAGGCCCTGTCGGCCGACAACTCGAAGACGGTCACGCTCGAGGCCAACAGCAAGAAGGCCGGCCTCGACGTCTCCCTCGGCGGTGTCCCCGCCTCCATCAAGGGCACGGTGCTCGGCGACGACGTCTCGGCCGCGTCGCTCGCGCTCACGGTGCCAGTGGCCGGAGGCGCCGTCACCAGCGGCTCCGACTCCACCACGGGCGCCGTCGTCCAGACCGTCCCGATCGGCTCCGACGGGTCGTTCGAGCTCACCAACGTGCCGTCGCCCAGCGTCTACGACCTCGTCGTGACCAAGACCGGCTACGCCACCGCGACCCAACGCGTCGACGTGGGTGCGGGCGAGGAGCGCGACGGCGTCGAGATCACCCTGCGCAAGGGCGACGGTGTGATCTCGGGGACCGTCAGCTCCGCGGCCGGGGCTCTCGGCGGGGTCACCATCACCGCCTCCTCGGGGCAGACCGAGGTCACCACGATCTCGTTGACCAGTGGGGACGTCGGGAGCTTCACGCTGCGCGGTCTCCCCACCCCGGCGAGCTACACCGTGGTCGCCAGCAAGCCCGGGTTCGCGACGCAGACGATGACGCTGACCCTGGCCAAGGGGCAGAAGCTGACCGGCGTCGCGCTGACGCTCGGCAAGTCGTCCGGCTCCCTCAACGGGTCCGTCACCCTGCTGCCAGACCGGGATCCGGCCGGCGGGGTGGCGGTGACCGTGACGGACGGCGAGCAGACGATCATCACCGCGACGCAGAGCGCGGGCGACATCGGCAGCTGGAAGGTCGGCGGCCTGGCCATCCCGGGCACCTACACCGTCACGTTCACCCGCGCGGACCTCGCCTCGCAGACCCTGTCGGTGTCGCTCGACGCCTCCGGCCAGATCACGCCCGGATCCCAGGGCGCGACGGTCTCCTCGGAGGGCATCGAGGTGTCGATGCAGCCGTCGGCCGCCGTCGTGAAGGGCGTCATCAAGCAGCCCGTCTCCGGTGGGTCGTCGACGAACGTGCCCGTCGGTGAGGTGACGGTCCAGCTCAGCTCCGGCAGCGCGACGTACACCGTCATCACCGCCACGGTGCCCGCCGCCGACCTCGGCGCCTACCGCATCGAGAACATCCCTCCCGGCACCTACACCGTCAGCGTCAGCCGCAACGGCGTCAGCCCGACGTCGACGATCATGCAGCTGACCGCCGGGCAGGTGCGCGACTACAGCCCGGTGCTCGCCGCCGCGGCCTCGATCTCCGGCACGGTCACCCAGGGCGGCTCGACGGTGCCTGCAGGGTGGTACGTCGACATCTACCGGTCGTCCGACTACCCCGACGATCCCTACCGGACGGTCCGCACCAACGCGAGCGGCCACTTCGACTTCGAGGACGTCGACGCGCCCGAGGTCTACGTGATCGAGGTCCGCCCGACCCGCGGCAGCGCGCCGCAGGGCTCGCGGACCGTCCAGCTCGGCGCCAGCGAGCAGCGGACCATCACCCTGAGGGCAGAGCAGTGACGTCGATGTTCCCGAACGCCGAACCGGCACCCGGCCTGCTGGTCGCGAGCCACCTGCGTACCGCTGCGGGGTCACCGCTCCCGGTCGAGGTCACGCTGACCAACAACGCGACGTCGCCGCGGGTCCTCGCGGTCGGCGCGCTCGGCGTGGACTCCGCGTGGCTGCCCGCGCCGATCCGCACCGCCGTGCTGGAGCCGGGCCAGAGCGTCATGGTCACGCTCGAGATGTCGCCGGCCCAGGGGACGGTGCCTGCGCACTATCCGTTCGCGTTCACGGTGCAGGCCCTCGACCCGGCGACCGGCCGCTCCACCGGTGGCGGCGCGGTCATGGTCGACAGCACGCTGGTGGTCAACCCGCGCAACCAGCTCACCCTCGAGCTCCGGCCCCGGTCGCTGTCCACGGTCAACTCGCGCCGGATGAAGCTCGCGCTGCGCAACAGCGGCAACGAGCCGGCCCGGGTGACCCTCGGCGTGCAGACCTCCCCTCGCCTGCGGGTCCGGTTCCGCAAGAAGGTCGTCGAGGTGCTGCCCGGTGCCACGGAGCTGGTGCGCGGGCGGGCGACGGTGTCCCGGCGCCGGCTCTTCGGCGGCAGCGAGCACCACACCTTCACGGTCAGTGCGAGCGGCACCGAGTCGTTGCGGCACGTCGACGGCTCGGTGACCCAGCACCCGCTGGTGGGCACGGTGCTGATGAAGACCGTGGCCCTGCTCTCGGTCCTCGCGATCTGGATCGGCGCGGCCGTGATCTTCATCCCGAACCTGGCCGACCGGATCGGCAGCGGCTCGTCGACCACCACGACGACTGCCGACGGCGCCCCGGGCGGCAGCGGCAAGGACGGCGGCGGCGACGGGTCGGGCTCCTCGGGCGGGTCGGGCGGCACCGCCGGGACCGGCGGTGGCAGCGGCGGCAAGGGCGGCGCGAAGTCCGCGGCCGCAGACGCCGACGACTCCGAGCTCACGCTGACCGGCACCGTGGCCGGAGACCAGCCCGGTGGCGTCCGGGTCAGCCTGGAGCCGACCTCGCTCGTCGACGAGAAGGCGCAGGGCGGCGTCGGCGTCGGCGTCTCGAGGTCACAGCTGGGCAGCACGGGGATGAGCCTCGCGTCGGCGTTCCTGAACCGGTCGCTGCCGACGACGCCGTCGGACCGTACGGCGACGACCACCGCGGACGGGTCGTGGGCCTTCGCGAAGGTGAAGAAGCCCGGCTACTACCTCCTCACCTTCAGCAAGCCCGGCTTCCAGAAGCAGTCCTACGTCATCGACTCGACGAGCGATGCCTCGGCCGAGCCGCTCGAGGTCGACCTCGCCGCCGGCGAGGGCGCGCTCTCGGGCACGGTCGTCGGCCCGAGCGGCCGCGTCGGCGCGGCGACGGTGACGATCTCCGACGGCACCACCACCCTCACCACGAGCACCAACTCGCGCGGCGACATCGGGCACTGGTCGGTGAAGGGACTCTCGACCCCCGGCTCGTACGTCGTACAGGCCTCGAAGCCGGGCTTCTCGAGCGAGTCCCGCATGGTCGGCCTGGCCGCAGGCGGGACCGCGACCGCCGACCTCGTCCTCAAGGCCGGCGTCGCGAGCCTCACCGGCCGGGTCCGCTCGGTCAACGAGTCGGGCGAGCTCACCGGGGTCGGCGGCGCCACGGTCACGGTCACCAGCGAGTCCGGCGAGGTCCGCACGGCGACCACGCTGACGCAGGGCGACAAGGTCGCGGGCAGCAGCGCCCGGGTCTCCGCCGACTTCGTCGGCACCTACACGGTGCCAGGCCTCCCGGCCCCGGGGACGTACGTCGTGACCCTGACCGGTCCCGGCATGCAGACGCAGACGAGCAAGGTCACGCTGAAGCCCGGGCAGTCCCGGGCCGCGACGAGCGCCGACCTGGTCCCGTCGACCGGCTCGGTCAGCGGGACGGTCACCAGCAAGGCGACCTCGGGTGACACGGACCCGGTCATCGGTGCCGGACTCACCCTCACCAACGCCGACAACACGTACAAGACGATGTCGACGTCGCAGCCCGCCGGCAGCTACCTCCTCGACGGGGTCGCGCCCGGCACCTACGCGCTGACGACGCAGTTCTTCGGGTTCGTGACCGACCACGTCACCGTCACCGTCCGCGCCGGACGCACCACGAACCTCGACCGGGTCGTCGACGAGCTCGCCGGCGGCGTTCTCGCGGGCCGGTCGAAGATCCAGGGCCAGGTCGTGGACGCGGGCACCGGCCTGGCGATCACCTGCACCCCGGCCGGCTCCGAGTGCCTGACGGCGCGCGTCTTCGAGCCCGACATCGACACCGACGGAGCGACCGCCGACCCGAGCGGCGCCGGCGGGGTCACCTACCCGACGACGTTCCTCCCCGGCGACACGTTCACGCTCCCGGAGGACACGAGCACCGGCCTCCTCCCGGGCCTGCACACCGTCGAGGTCACCGCGCCCAGCTACGAGCTGGCCACGACCCGGGTCCAGGTCCCGGCCGACGGCACAGTCAACATCGGCACTCTGGGCCTCTACCCGGCTCCGAAGGTCACCGGCACGATCACCTCGGTCGTCGGCACCCCCTCCGGCCCGACCTGCATCTGGGTCGTGCCGACCGGCGACGACGAGCCGAGCGAGACCTGTACGCAGGCGACGACCGGTGCCGACCCGACCTGCACGCCCACGTCCGGCACCTTCGCCCTCGACTCGACGGAGCCGCAGCCGGTCTGCGCCTTCGTCAACGGCCGGGGGACCTACTCGGTCGAGGTCCTCAAGCACGGCTCGTACACGGTCTACGTGAAGCCGTCGGACCCCGAGTACGAGGCGGCCGATCCGGCGGTCAAGGTCCTCGGTGTCGGGGACACCCAGAACTTCAGCGTGCCGCTGCACCGCAAGGGCCGCCTGACGGTGACGGTCCGCAAGCCCGGGACCTCGGGCAACCTCGTCCCGGCGACGCTGGTGCCGGTGCGGCTCGACCCCGGCACACCCACCGACACCACGGACGACATCGTCGGGACCACCGACGGCACCGGACGCGTCTCCCTGACCAAGATCAAGGACGCCACCTACACGATCTCGGCGACCGACTCCGCCGGTCTCAAGGACTCGCGCAGCGGCGTCTTCATCGGTCTCGACCAGGACATCGCGGTCGACCTCACGCTCACCCTCCCGATCGGCAACGTCGTCGGGCAGGTGACCGCCAACATCGACGGCACGGCGAAGAAGATCGACGGCGCGTCGGTGAAGGTCGTCGCGCCGAGCACCTACAACACCGGCTCGACCGTGCTCGGCACCGCGGAGATGACGACCGACCAGCTCGGCTGCTTCGCGATCCAGCCGAACCCGACCGACGTGACGACCACCCAGCCCAGCGCGGGCGAGTGCCCCTCGGCGGGGGCCTGGACCGCGGGCTCGCTCGCCGTGCAGACCTTCCGCTCCAGCGCGGCCTCGTCGATCGAGATCGACAAGGACGGCTACGACCCGCTGCTCATCACCAACCGTCAGCTCCTGACGAGCGGCCTGAACGCGTTCACGCTCAACCCGACCGCCATCGACGGCAACTCCCTCCCCCTGCTCTCCAACCCGACCGACAGCGGCATCAGCTGGGCGAACGTGACGTTCAGCGTCGACATCACCGGTGGCGGCACCTTCGTGTCCCTGACGGCCAGCCCGGACGTCCCCGCCGTCGACGGGCACGCCCACCTGAACTGGAACGACTCCCGCCTGCCTGCGGGCATGGCCCGCCCCGGCCACTACAAGGTGACCGCGACGCTCGCGGGCTACGAGTCCGTGCCGCTCGGGGTGACCTGTGACGTCGGCGCCACGTCCTGCGTCTGGGACGGCGGCGACCCGTTGACCCTGGTCAAGCAGGGCTCGCTCACGGTCTCGACGGTCGACGCGGGCGGGAGCGTGAACGGCGCGCAGTTCACGCTCTTCAAGGGCACCACCGAGCTCCAGACCGTGACCGCCGCGGCGTCGTCGAACTCGGTCACGTTCTCCGGGCTGAAGCCCAACGCCACCGACTACAAGGTGCGGATCCGCGCCGCGTCGCACGCGTTCGGCGTCGCCGGCGGTGGCGCGGGCTCCCTGCCGATGACCTGCGACGCGCCGACCCCGGTGTCCAGCAGGACGACGACGAACATCCCGCCCGGCGCCGGGCAGTCCTGCACCGTGACCCTCACCCGACTCGGCACGGTGACCGGCACGGTGAAGGGCATCATCGCGCCCGCGTCGGCGGACCCGGACGATCCGGACACCCCGGTCCGGGCACTCGCCAGTGCCGAGGTGCAGCTCACCTTCTGCGACAACGTCCCGGCCGGCACCCACTACTGCGCGCACGCGGACACGTCGAAGCGGTTCACCGCGTCGGTCAACGACCTCGGTCAGTTCACCCTGACCGGCTCCACCTCGCAGCAGGGCATCGACTCGGGCAACTGGCTGCTGACCGCATCTGCCCCCGGCTTCCACCTGCCCGGAGCGACCCCCAGCGGGGCCCTGCCGGGCGTCCTGATCGAGGGCCTGAACGGCACCACCGTGTCCAAGACCGTCAACATGTGGGTCGACCTGACCCAGGTGACGGTCAAGGTGACCGACCAGGTCGGCGCCGTCTCGGGCGCCACCGTGCGACTGCAGACCCCCGACGGCCTGACGACGCTCCCGAACGTGCCGACCGAGACGCCGGCCGACTCGGGGTCCTACGTCTTCACCAATGTCGTGCCGGGCTCGTACAAGATCGCGGTCTCGAAGTCGGGCTACATCTCGACGGCGAGCTCGACGACCTTCGAGGAGGGCACGCCCACCTTCACGCGGGACCTGGGCATCGTCCGAGGGTCCAGCATCGCCAGCGGTGTGGTCGCCGGCGGGATCAAGGACGTGCTGGTCCGGATCTGCCCCGACGACGCCTGTGCCGCCGACGTCCACGAGGACGGCTCCGGGGCGGCGAAGGGCACCGATCGCCAGCCGATGCGGACGAAGACCGACGCCACCGGGCACTTCAGCTTCACCACCGTCCCCGACGGCACCTGGTACCTCGTGTTCAGCAAGCACGGCTACCTCACCCAGCCCCTCGGCAGCTTCGCCTTCAGCTACGTCGCCGCGGGCTTCACCAACATCAACCCGACACTGGTCGGCGTGACCCGCGGCATCACGCTCGACGTGTCACCCAGCTGGACGAGCGGCAGCACCGATGGCGCCACGGTGACCATCAGCCGCGCGGGTGGTCCGCCGATCTCTCCCGCCACGGTCACGGGGGGAGAAGCGACCTTCGAGTCGGTGCCGTGGGGGTGCTGGCAGGTCAGCGTCACCCCGGACACCGCCCACCACCACTACGGGCGCGCGAGCGCGGTCGTCGACACCGGAAACGGTGACGACCAGGTCGGCACCTGCACGGGCCTGGTCCTCTCCGGCGACGAGGACGACGCCGACCGCGCCACCGGCGACGTCACCATCCACGAGGGCGCCGTCGCGATCAGCGCCGGCAAGAGCATCGTCCCGGGGTTCGCGGGCAGCGGCTTCCCGGGTACGGCGAAGGTCTCCATCACCCGCGCCGGCGACGACCCGGGTGTGACTCCCGTCGACGTCAGCGTCGGCTCGGCCTCGCCCACGCTCGTCTGGCTCCCCACCGGGGGCAATGGCTACGTGGTCAAGGGGGTGCCGTCGCCCGCCAACGCGTTCTTCGGCTCCGACCAGACCACCACCGCCGCGGTGCCGGACACCGAGCCGGCCGGCGGCGCGCTCCCGGTGTCGCTGAGCCTCGACGGCGAGTACGCGACCCTCGTGGTCACCGTGAACGGCCACATCCCGAGCGACCCGCAGGCGCTGCTGACGCTCACGTCCCTCGCGACCCCGCTGCCGGACACCAGCCCGCGCGACTACACCGACCCGGTCAGCACCACGGGCTACACCTACACGTTCCAGTTGCCCGCCGGCAGCTGGACCGTGTCGGCGACCGTCGACGGGCGCCCGGGAGACGACACCGTGGTGATCGACGACCCGGTCGGGCCGGACGCGGGCGGCACGTACGCGATGACGGTCACGGTGCCCCTGCCGCCGGCCACCAGTGTCACGGCCGGCAACCCGGGAGCGTTCTCGCCCACGGGAGCGGTGAAGCCGGCCGACCTGGCGGCCATCAACGCCGACAGCCACTTCGACCTGGGTTCGGCCGCCATCTGGGCCAAGAACGACTACGTCGTGCTGGGCAACGGCAACAACGCGTACTGGGACGGCTCGGCCTGGCAGAGCGGCAAGTCGCCCGGGCCGCCGGCCACCGGAGTGACGGCCGGCAACCCCGGATCGTTCACCCCGGCGGGGTCGGTGAAGCCGACCAACCTGGCGGCCATCAACGCCGACAGCCACTTCGACCTGGGTTCGGCCGCGATCTGGGCCAAGAACGACTACGTCGTGCTCGGCGACGGCAACAACGCGTACTGGGACGGCTCGGCCTGGCAGAGCGGCAAGTCGCCCGGGCCGGTCACCGGGGCCAAGGACGACGGGACGTTCACTCCGGCGGCCTCACCGATCCCCTTCAACCTGGCGGCTCTGTCCGGGGTGACCGCGACCCCCGCCGCGGCGTGGGCCACCGGCAAGAAGGTCGTGCTCGGCAACGGCTCCTCGGCGTACTGGACCGGGACGGCCTGGGCGGCCGGCGCTGCGCCGTAGCCCGCCGGGACCAGCGCGGAGCGGTCAGCGCAGCGAGTATGTCGCGAGCGAGACGCCGACGTAGTGGGCCACGAACGCGAGGATCGTGAAGGTGTGGAACACCTCGTGGAAGCCGAACCACCGAGGCCACGGGTTGGGCCGCTTGAAGCCGTAGACGGCGCCGCCGAAGGTGTAGAGCGCGCCGCCGACCACGATCATCGTGAACGTCGCGATGCCGATGCCCACGCCCAGGCGGGTGGCCCCGTCGAGGAACGACGGCAGGAAGAAGACCGCCGCCCAGCCCATCGCGATGTAGAGGGGCACGTAGAGCCAGCGCGGGGCGTCGGTCCAGAAGATCCGGAACAGCACGCCGAGGATCGCGCCGCCCCACACGGTGGCGAGCAGGATCCAGCGCGTGGCGCCGTCGAGGAGGAGCAGGCTGAATGCGGTGTAGGAGCCGGCGATCAGCAGGAAGATGTTGGCGTGGTCGAAGCGCCGCAGGAACGCCCACGTGCGTGGTGACCACGTGCCGGTGTGGTAGATCGCCGACACGGTGAAGAGGATCAGCGCGGTGCCGGTGAAGGCCGCCGAGCCGATCCGGGTGGTGCTGTTCGGCGAGAGCGCGATGAGCACGATGCCGGCCGCGAGGGTCAGCGGAGCGGTGCCGAGGTGCAGCCAGCCACGGAGCTTGGGCTTGATGTCCGCCGCGAGGTCGGCGACGGCATCCTGCAGGTGGTCGATCCCTGCGCGCATCGTCTGGTTCACGGACTGGTCCATGGACAGAACCTACCCGCAGGTAGGGCACGGAAACGCCACAGGCGGTGAACGTCACGTCAACGTCTCCGACACGCGCACCGACGCCGTACCATCGACGGGTGGACTGGAAGCGGGGAGCTCGCCGGGTGCTCTACCCCGCCTACGAGGCCCGGATGCTGCGGCGGATGCCCGCCGACGTGCCCAAGCACGTGGGCGTGATGCTCGACGGCAACCGCCGGTGGGCGAAGGCCGTCGGCCGCGACACCGCCCACGGCCACCGGGCCGGGGCCGCCAACATCGAGCCGCTGCTCGGCTGGTGCGACGAGGTCGGCATCGAGGTCGTCACCCTGTGGCTGCTGTCGACCGACAACCTGGACACGCGCCCGGAGCGTGAGCTCGCACCCCTGCTCGACATCATCGCCGAGGCGGTGGCCTCGCTCGCCGACCAGCAGCGGTGGCGGATCCACCCGGTCGGCGCGCTCGACCTGCTCCCGGCGTCGATCGCCCAGCGGCTCAAGGCCGCCGAGGAGGCGACGCGTGACGTCGACGGGATGCTCGTCAACGTCGCGGTGCCGTACGGCGGCCGCCGGGAGATCGCCGACGCCGTGCGGGCCCTGCTGCACGAGTCGGCGGCCAAGGGGATGTCGCTCGAGGACCTCGCGACCGTCATCGACGTCGAGCACATCGCCGAGCACCTCTACACCAAGGGCCAGCCCGACCCGGACCTGGTGATCCGCACCTCCGGGGAGCAGCGGCTGGGCGGCTTCCTGCTGTGGCAGAGCGCCAAGTCGGAGTTCTACTTCTGCGAGGCCTACTGGCCCGACTTCCGGCGCGTGGACTTCCTGCGCGCCATCCGCGCGTACGCCCAGCGCGAGCGCCGTTTCGGCTCCTAGCCTGCCTCCGCCGATCCGCGGCGATACAGGCCTGACCCTGTCCGTATTTCCGCTACGTGACGTTCACCCAACGGTCGGGCGTGTCGCCCCGGAACGTGCCCCCCAGCGGCGTACTTTCCGAGGTATCGGGGAGTGGGGAAGCTCGCCGTATCGGGAGGCCCGTTCGTGAGTATTCACGACTGCACAGCGCAGCAGCAGCGTTGCTGGTGCGCGACCGGGAGCCGGCACTCCGGCGCTCGGGCTCGTTCCGGTCCATCAGTGTGAGCTAGATGGCCGGACGCGGAGTGCCCGCCGGCCTGCGAAGGGGTGTCATCGTGCCGACCCAGGCTCAGAAGTCACAGCGCTCCGCCTCCACTGCCAAGACCCGCGCCAAAGCCACCGCGGTGCCGACGCCCGGCGTCCGCACCTACGTCCTGGACACCAGCGTGCTGCTGGCCGACCCAGGGGCGCTGGGGCGCTTCGCGGAGCACGAGGTCGTGCTCCCGGTCGTGGTGATCACCGAGCTGGAGGGCAAGCGGCACCACCCCGAGCTGGGCTTCTTCGCCCGCACCGCGCTGCGCTCGCTCGACGAGCTGCGCGTCGTGCACGGCCGCCTGGACGAGCCGGTGCCGGTCGGCGAGGAGGGCGGGACGCTGCGCGTCGAGCTCAACCACACCGATCCCGAGTCGCTGCCGTCCGGCTTCCGACTCGGGGACAACGACACCCGGATCCTGGCCGTGGCGCGCAACCTCGCCAACGACGGCTTCGACGTCACGCTGGTCTCCAAGGACCTGCCGCTGCGGATCAAGGCGTCCGCGGTCGGGCTCGACGCCCAGGAGTACCGCGCGGAGGCGGTCAGCGACTCCGACACCGGCTACTCCGGCATGGCCGAGCTCGAGGTCGCGGCGGCCGACCTGGACGAGCTGTACGACGACGGCGTGATCGACCTCGAGGCCGCCCGCCAGCTGCCCTGCCACCAGGGCCTCGTGCTGCTCTCGGACCGGGGCACGGCGCTCGGTCGGGTCGGCCCCGACAAGCAGGTCCACCTGGTCCGCGGCGACCGTGAGGCGTTCGGCATCCACGGCCGCTCCGCCGAGCAGCGGGTCGCCCTGGAGATGCTGCTCGACCCCGAGGTCGGCATCGTCTCGCTCGGCGGCCGGGCCGGCACCGGCAAGTCGGCGATGGCCCTCTGCGCCGGCCTCGAGGCGGTGATGGAACGCGGCCAGCACAAGAAGGTCGTCGTCTTCCGTCCGCTGTTCGCCGTCGGCGGCCAGGAGCTCGGCTACCTGCCGGGCTCGGAGAGCGAGAAGATGTCGCCCTGGGGCCAGGCCGTGTTCGACACCCTCGGGGCGATGACGTCCAAGGAGGTCATCGACGAGATCCTCGACCGCGGGATGCTCGAGGTGCTGCCGCTGACCCACATCCGGGGCCGCTCGCTGCACGACGCCTTCGTGATCGTCGACGAGGCCCAGTCGCTGGAGCGCAACGTGCTGCTCACGGTGCTGTCCCGGATCGGTGCCAACTCCAAGGTGGTGCTGACCCACGACGTCGCCCAGCGCGACAACCTGCGCGTCGGTCGGCACGACGGCGTGGTGGCCGTGATCGAGAAGCTCAAGGGGCACCCGCTCTTCGCCCACGTGACCCTCACCCGGTCCGAGCGCTCGCCGATCGCGGCCCTGGTGACCGAGATGCTGGAGAACGTGGCGCTCTGATCCTGGTGCTCCTGCGCCCCCTGTGACTGCTGTGACGGGGGAGGTGGCCAACCGGCCATTTTGTCCGACCGGTTGGGCCGTTCGGTTTGCAACCACCTCCCTCGTCAGGCAGGGTGGCCGTGATCTTTTCGTGACCTCTGACAACGCCGTCGTTGGTCTCCCCGAGTCGTCTACCCGAGCCCCGAGGCCTTGTCGAAGCACAAGAAGTACGTCCCCAAGCACCGCCACGTCGCTGAGCCGACCCTGCGTGAGGCGCCCAAGAAGGCGCTCCGCACCGGGGTCGTGATGACCTCCGTCGCCGTGGCGGTCACCGGCATAGCCGTGTCCGGCGGCATGCTCGGCTCGCCGGCGCAGGTGGCGACGACGGCGCAGGACCTCGGCTCGACGCTCGGCGACGGTGACGCGGCCGCCGCCGGTGCCGCCGCCACGATCGACCGGACGACGACCTCGCGCTCGGCCGACCGCCGTCGTGAGGCGGACCCGGCGAAGGTGAGCGCGCTGTCGGCCACCAGCGGTCCGGCGCGCACCAGCTCGGTCGACCTCAGCGACGGCGATCCCCGAGACATCGCCCGCGCGCTGATGGGTCAGTTCGGCTTCGGTGCCGACCAGTTCGGCTGCCTCGACTCACTCTGGACGCGGGAGAGCGGCTGGAACGTCAGCGCCGACAACCCGTCGTCCTCGGCCTACGGCATCCCGCAGGCGCTCCCGGGCTCCAAGATGGCCTCCGCGGGCCCCGACTGGGAGCACAACGCGGCCACCCAGATCACCTGGGGCCTGGGCTACATCCAGGACCGCTACGGCAGCCCCTGCGGCGCGTGGGCGCACTCGGAGTCGCACGGGTTCTACTGATCGGGACCGCGTAGCGGGACCGGTCAGTGATGGTGGTCGAGCGAGCCGCGCGGGCGGGCTTGCGAGGCCGCGACCGGCGTGTCGAGACCGGGTGAGCTGAGAGGCAGCCGGGGGGCGCCTCAGGGGTGGGTCATGCTCTCCACGTCGAGGGCCTCGTCCAGCTGCGCCTCGGTGAGCTCGCCGCGCTCGACGTAGCCCATCTCGATCACCGTCTCCCGGATCGTGGCACCGCGCGCGAGCGCCTGCTTGGCGATCTTCGCGGCGGCCTCGTAGCCGACGTACTTGTTGAGCGGCGTGACGACGGAGGGCGAGGACTCGGCGTACTGGCGCATCCGCTCCGCGTTCGCGGTGATGCCGTCGACGCAGCGCTCGGCGAGCAGCCGGGAGGCGGCCGCGAGCAGGCGGACGGACTCCAGCACGTTGCGGGCGATGACGGGCATCGCGACGTTGAGCTCGAAGCTGCCGCTGGCGCCCGCTGCGGTGACGGCGGCGTCGTTGCCGATGACCTGGAAGCAGACCATCAAGGTGGCCTCCGGGAGCACCGGGTTGACCTTCCCCGGCATGATGCTCGACCCGGGCTGGAGGTCGGGCAGGTGGATCTCCGCGAGTCCGGTCGTCGGCCCCGAGGACATCCAGCGCAGGTCGTTGCAGATCTTGATCAGGCCGACGGCGTACGTCCGGAGGACTCCGCTGAGCTCGACCAGCGAGTCGCGGGTGCCCTGCGCCTCGAAGTGGTCGCGCGCCTCCGTGAAGGGCTGGCCGGCCTGCTCCGACAGCACGGCGATGACGCGCTCGGCGAAGCCGGGCGGGGTGTTGATGCCGGTGCCGACCGCAGTGCCGCCCAGCGGCAGCTCGCGGACCCGGGGGAGGACCGACTCGAGCCGCTCACCGGCGTACCGCACGGTGGCGGCGTAGCCGCCGAGCTCCTGGCCGAGCATCACCGGCGTGGCGTCCATCAGGTGGGTGCGCCCCGACTTCACCACTCCCGTGAACTCCTCGGCCTTGCGGCCCAGGCTCGCGGCGAGCACGTCGAGGGCGGGCAGCAGGTCGTCGGACACGGCGAGGGCGGCGGCGACGTGGATCGCGGTCGGGAAGGTGTCGTTGCTCGACTGGCTGGCGTTGACGTGGTCGTTGGGGTGGACGTCCGTGCCGGCGCGGCCGGCCAGGGTGGCGATGACCTCGTTGGCGTTCATGTTGGAGCTGGTGCCCGAGCCGGTCTGGAAGACGTCGATCGGGAACTCGGCGTCGTGCTCGCCGGCGACGACGGCGTCGGCGGCCGCCACGACGGCCGCCGCCCGGTCGGCGTCCAGGACGCCGAGCTCGGCGTTGACGGTCGCGGCCGCCGACTTCACCCGGCCGATCGCGTGGATGAGCGCCGGCTCGATCGGCGTACCGCTGATCGGGAAGTTCTCGACCGCGCGCTGGGTCTGGGCCCGCCACAGGGCGTCGCGTGGCACGCGGACCTCGCCCATGCTGTCGTGCTCGGTGCGGAACTCGTCTCCGGAGGTCATGCCTCGGACGTTACCCGCGCGACGTAGAGCCAGTACGTCTCCTCGCGGTCCTGGAGCAGTACGTCGTGCCCGTGGCCGTGCGCGTCGCCGAACACGGTGGACATGCTCTCCAGCAGCGCGGGCGCGGGTGCAGCCGACCAGATCGCGAGGACGCCGCCGGTGCGCAGCGCCTGTCGCGCGGACTCGAGGAACGGCGCCTCGTAGATCGCCGCGTTGCTCTCGTGGACGAGGTAGCCCGGGCCGTTGTCCACGTCGAGCAGCACCAGGTCGTACGACGCCGGCTTCGCCTCGGCGAGGGCGATCGCGACATCGGCGACCACCACGCTGACCCGTTCGTCGGCCAGCAGCGCCGGCCCGTGCGGGACCGTGCCGTCGCGCATCCAGTCGACGAGCGCCTGCTCGATCTCGACGACCGCGACCTTCTCCACCCGCGAGTCGGCGAGCACCTCGTGCATCGTGAAGCCCAGCCCGAGGCCGCCGACCACCACCGCGGCGGGATCGTCGACCGCCGCCAGCGCGGCGCTCGCCAGGGCGCGCTCAGTGGCCACCTCGAGGGTGTCCATTACGAACACCCCGTTGGCGCGCAGCTCGAGAGACGTCGGCCCACCCTCGGGGCGGCGCTCGCGCAGCACCAGCTCGCCGCGCTCCGACTCGGCCCGAGCGATCTCGCCGTACTCCACGTGATCTGCCTCCACGCGGCCAGTCTTCCCGACGAGGAAAGGATCAGTCGAAGAGCTCGCTGAGCCAGCTCTCCTTGCGCTTCTTCTTGGCGTAGCCCTGCTGCTGGTAGCCCTGCGGGCCCTCGCCGTACGCGGGCGCCGGGGCGGGCGCGGGCCGCGTCACGGACCGGTCGATGATCTTGTCGAGCTCGCCGCGGTCCAGCCACACCCCCCGGCAGGTCGGGCAGTAGTCGATCTCGATCCCGCTGCGCTCGCTCATCACGAGGGTGGCGCCGTCGGTGGGACAGAGCATGGGGAGTCCTCTCGTCGCTCACCTCGTCGAACGGGTGGGAGCGTGCGAGGGTTCCGTGACGCGCGAGCGGGACGTCGTACGAAGCGTGGCTGGGAGCCCACTATTCGTATGACGTCTGTGCGCCGCGTGCGACCACAAACCGTCCACAAGGGCCCTGGCGGAAGCTGTCTCCCCAGGTCGGGAGCACCGGCGTCGACCTGGTCCGCGTCCGGACGCACCGTGGACGGATGACACCCATCGAGCAGGCGCTGCAGGAGGCTGACGACCAGGACGGCGTCATCTCGCGACGACGCCTGTACGCGCTCGGGGTCACGCGCTGGCAGGTCACGGCGAACCTGCGCGCACGACGGTGGCAGGCGATCGGCGACCAGTCGATCTGTACCCACACGGGCAGCCTGTCGCAGCGGGGAGAGCACTGGGCCGCGGTCTTCCAGGGTGGTCCGCGCGCACAGCTCGATGGCGCGTCTGCCCTGGTCGAGGCAGGTCTCGAGAGGTTCGCGGTCGATCGGGTGCGGGTGTCGGTCCCGCGCGGAGCGAAGGTCCGTCGCAACCGGCGCTTCGACATCCGACAGACCCGTCGGTGGAGCGCAGCCGACCTCGCGGCGAGCGGCGTGCCCCGCGTGCGGCCGGCTGCGGCGGCGGTGCGCGCCGGTCTCTGGGCTCGGAGCGACCGTCAGGCCGCGTTGGTCGTGACGATGTCTGTCCAGCAGGGCATCACGACGGCGGAGGAGATCGGGCGGCAGCTGCTCCGGGTCAAGCGCGATCGTCGGCGAGGGCTGCTGCATGTCCTCGTCAACGACCTGCTCGACGGCGCTCGCTCGTTGGGCGAGCTCGAGATAGGTGACGAGCTCGCCCGTCGCAACCTGCCCCGACCCCAGCGTCAGGTGCTCCGCAAGGACGATCGCGGCCGCTACTACCTCGACCTGTACTGGCCGCAGTGGAAGCTGGTCGTCGAGATCGACGGCATCCACCACACCTGGGCGGAGAACGTGGTCGGGGATGCCCTCCGGCAGAACGCTCTCGCCCTCGACGGCGACACTATGCTCCGGTTGCCGTTGCTCGGACTGCGCCTGGAGCCGCACGACTTCATGGTCCAGATCGAGCAGGCCCTGCGGGCGGCGGGTTGGACCCCGGACGTCATCAAGATCGTGGCCTAGGGACCTCGATTCGTATGACGTCCGCCGGCAGCGTCCCGGCCGGGACGCCCGCAGCGTCACTCCGCCGAGCGCACCCGGATCCCGGTGACGGGCACGGTGACGGTGCCGGAGGGGTCGGTGAAGAAGTCGTTGCCCTTGTCGTCGACGACGATGAACGCCGGGAAGTCCTCGACCTCGATCTTCCAGACGGCCTCCATGCCGAGCTCGGGGTACTCGATGACCTCCTGGCTCCTGATGCAGTCCTGGGCGAGGCGGGCCGCCGGGCCGCCGATGGAGCCGAGGTAGAAGCCGCCGTACGCGTCGCACGCCTCGGTGACCTGCTTCGACCGGTTGCCCTTGGCGAGCATCACCATCGAGCCGCCGGCGGCCTGGAACGACTTCACGTAGGAGTCCATCCGGCCGGCGGTCGTCGGGCCGAAGGAGCCGGAGGCCATGCCCTCGGGCGTCTTCGCCGGCCCGGCGTAGTAGACCGGGTGGTCCTTGAGGTACGCCGGCATCTCCTCGCCGGCGTCGAGCCGCTCCTGGATCTTGGCGTGCGCGATGTCGCGGGCGACGACGAGCGGGCCGGTCAGCGAGAGG
This sequence comes from Nocardioides sp. Root1257, assembly GCF_001425175.1. GTDB lineage: Bacteria > Actinomycetota > Actinomycetes > Propionibacteriales > Nocardioidaceae > Nocardioides. The sequence goes on from NZ_LMDV01000011.1 coordinate 142,302, forward strand.
CGGGTCTTCACCGGGTGCTTCGAGAGCTCGTCGAGGATGTCGGCCATCGGCTGGTTGAGGTCGATGGCGACGACCTCGCCGCCCGAGATGTCCTCGGCCACGCCGGCGTCGGGCATGTACTGCGCCGGGTCCATCTCGAGCTGCTCGAGGAAGACGCCGTCGGGCGTGATCTTGCCGAGCGCCTGGCGGTCGGCGGAGCAGGACACCGCGATGGCGACGGGGCAGGAGGCGCCGTGGCGGGGGAGCCGGACCACGCGTACGTCGTGGCAGAAGTACTTGCCGCCGAACTGTGCGCCGATCCCGAACGACTGCGTCAGCTTGAAGACCTCCTCCTCCAGCTCGACGTCGCGGAAGCCGTGGGCCGACATGGAGCCTTCGGTCGGGAGGGTGTCGAGGTAGTGCGCAGAGGCGTACTTCGCGGTCTTCAGCGCGAACTCCGCCGAGGTGCCGCCGATGACGACCGCCAGGTGGTACGGCGGGCAGGCGGCCGTGCCGAGCGAGCGGATCTTCTCGTCCAGGAACGTGAGGAGACGCTGCGGGTTGAGCACCGCCTTGGTCTCCTGGAAGAGGAACGACTTGTTGGCCGAGCCGCCGCCCTTGGCCATGAAGAGGAACTTGTACTCCGGCTTTCCGCTGGTCTGCGGCGTCGAGTAGATCTCGATCTGCGCGGGCAGGTTGGTGCCGGTGTTCTTCTCCTCGTACGTCGTCAGCGGGGCGAGCTGCGAGTAGCGCAGGTTGAGCTTCGTGTAGGCGTCGTACACACCGCGCGAGATCGCCTCGCCGTCGTCGATGCCGGTGAGCACGCCCTCGGACTTCTTGCCCATGACGATCGCGGTGCCGGTGTCCTGGCACATCGGCAGCACGCCGCCGGCGGAGATGTTGACGTTCTTGAGCAGGTCGAGCGCGACGAAGCGGTCGTTGCCCGACGCCTCCGGGTCGTCGATGATCTTGCGCAGCTGGGCGAGGTGCGCCGGTCGCAGGTAGTGGCTGATGTCGTGCATCGCCTCGGCCGTCAGCCGCTGGATCGCCTCGGGGGAGACCCGGAGGAAGGTCTGACCGTCGACCTCGTACGTCGAGACGCCCTCGGTGGTCAGCAGCCGGTACGGCGTGCTGTCCGGGCCCGTCGGCAGGAGGTCGGAATAACGGAACTCTGCATCGTTCGCCACGGCCGCTGAGACTACGCCCAGGTTCACAATGGCGCCGGGACGGGTCCAACTGGGAGTAACGTCCCGGACAACCGCACCCGTGAGGGTTCGCGAGGCGCGAATTCGGGCGCCCTACTCAGGAGGTCTCGTGAAGGTTCGTAGATGGGTCGTCGCCGGGGTCGCGCTTGCGGCCACCACCGCGCTCGCGGCGTGTGCTCCGCCCTCGTCCGACGACAACAGCAGTGACGGCTCGAGCGGCGGGACGGACGCCAAGACGGCGACGTCCGCCGATGACTTCGGCGGCATGGACGCCCTGGTGAAGGCCGCCCAGAAGGAGGGGACGCTCAACGTCATCGCGCTGCCCCCCGACTGGGCCAACTACGGCAACATCATCAAGGCGTTCCAGGACAAGTACGACATCACGGTGAAGTCCGACCAGCCGGACGCCGCGAGCCAGGACGAGATCAACGCCGCCAAGCAGCTGGCGGGCAGCGACCGGGCCCCGGACGTCTTCGACCTCGGTCAGTCCGTCGCGCTGGCGAACACGGACCTCTTCGCGCCCTACCAGACCGAGAACTTCGCGGACATCCCGGCCGAGTTCAAGGATCCCGACGGCACCTGGGTCAACGACTACGGCGGCTACATGTCGATCGGCTACGACTCGAGCAAGGTCCCGGACGTCGCCAACGTCTCCGACCTCCTCGGCTCCGACTTCAAGGGGAAGGTCGCGCTCAACGGCGACCCGACCCAGGCCGGAGCGGCGTTCAGCGGGGTCGTGATGGCCTCGCTGGCCAACGGCGGGTCGGCCGACGACATCGCCCCCGGCGTCGACTTCTTCAAGAAGCTCAAGGACGCGGGCAACTTCCTGCCCGTGGACCCGACCGCCGCGACCATCGAGTCGGGCCAGACCCCGGTCGTCATCGACTGGGACTACCTGAACGCGGCGGAGACCGCCAAGCTGCCCTCGTGGAAGGTCGTCGTACCGGCTGACGCCGACCCGGTGGCGGGCTACTACTTCCAGGCGATCAACAAGGACGCCCCGCACCCGGCCGCCGCGCGGCTGTGGCAGGAGTTCCTCTACAGCGACGACGGCCAGAACCTCTGGCTCGCCGGCGGCGCGCGTCCGGTCCTCGCTGACGCCATGGTGGAGGCCGGGACGATCGACCAGGAGAAGTACGACGCCCTCCCCGCCGTCAACGGTGAGCCGGTGATCCCGACGAACGACCAGACCGAGAAGATGGCGGCCTACCTGGCCGACAACTGGGCCAAGGCAGTCGGCTGAGCGCCACCACGCCTGCGAGGACGGTCCGGCGCCTGCGCGTCGGGCCGTCCCTCGGTCTGCTGCCGTTCCTCGTCTACGTCACGATCTTCCTGATCGTCCCGACGATCACGGTCGTCGTCGGCGCGTTCCAGGGTGACGACGGGGGCTTCACGCTCGAGCGGGTCCGGGCGCTCACCGAGGAGACGCCGATGCGGGCGCTCCGGGAGAGCCTGATCCTCTCCTTCAGCTCGGCAGCCATCGGTGCCGTGCTCGGCGCCCTGCTCGCCTACCTCGTGGTGGCCTCGCCGCCCACGAGCCTGATGCGCCGGGTGACCACGGCCGTGTGTGGTGTGCTCGCGCAGTTCGGTGGCGTCACCCTCGCGTTCGCCTGGATGGCGACCCTCGGCTTCGGCGGCCTGCTCACCAACCTGCTCGCGGACCTGTTCGGCGCGTCCGACACCGGCTACTCGTGGCTCTACGAGCTCCCGGGCCTGGTGCTCGTCTACACGTACTTCCAGATCCCGCTGATGGTGATCGTCTTCCTGCCGGCACTGGAGAGCCTGCGGCCGCAGTGGCGCGAGGCTGCGGTCAACCTCGGCGCGACGACCTTCCAGTACTGGACCCAGGTCGCGTTCCCCCTGCTCCGCCCGGCGTTCCTCGGGTCGGCCCTGCTGCTGTTCGCGAACGCCTTCGCGGCGTACGCCACCGCGGCCGCGCTGATCAGCCAGGGCGCCCTGATCACCCCGCTCCTCATCAGGTCCGCGCTGACCAGCGAGGTCGTCCTCGGGCAGCAGGACTTCGGCTACGCCCTGGCCCTCGAGATGGTCGTGGTCGTCTCGATCGTCATGGGGGTCTACTCCCTGATGCTGCGGCGCTCGTCGAGGTGGATGCGGTGAGCACCGCGCTGTGGCGGGTCGCCCGCACGCTCCTGCTGCTGCTGTTCGCCGGGTTCTTCCTGCTGCCGCTCCTCGCGCTGCTCAACTTCAGCACCAAGGACGTCATCACCAAGTCCCGCACCGGCGACGCGTGGCGGCAGCTCGTCAACGACCCGACGATGAGCGAGGCGATCCGCACGTCGCTGCTGCTCGCGCTGATCACGGTGGTCGGGATGGTCGTGCTGCTGGTGCCGACGATGATCTGGGTCCGGCTGCGGGTCCCCCGCGCCACCCGCCTGATCGAGTTCCTGTGCCTGCTCCCGCTGACGATCCCCGCGCTCGTCGTCGTGGTCGGGCTCAGCAACGTCTACGCCTGGGTCGACTACCTGGTCGGCGACTCGCCCCTGACGCTCGCCTTCGTGTACGTCGTCCTGGTGCTGCCCTTCGCCTACCGGGCGATCGACGCCTCGCTCTCGGGCCTGGACGCGACCACGCTCGCCGAGGCCGCACGGTCGCTCGGCGCCGGGTGGATCACGGTGATCACCCGCGTGATCGTGCCGAACATCTGGCCGGGCGTGCTGGGCGCGGCGTTCATCTCGGTGGCCCTGGTGCTGGGGGAGTACACCATCGCCTCGCTGCTGCACTACGACACGCTCCCCGTCGCGATCGTGCTGCTCGGCAAGAGCGACGCGCCCACGTCGATGGCGGCCGCCCTCGCTTCGATCATGCTCGCGTTCGTCCTGCTCGTCGGGCTGTCCCTGCTCGACCGCCGCCGATCCACCCGGAGGAACCCATGACCACCTCGTCCCCGGGCACCGCCGTCGAGCTGGCCGGGCTGCGCCGTTCGTACGGCGACGTCCATGCCCTCGACGGCCTCGACCTGAGCCTGGCGCCCGGCGAGATGGTCGTGCTGCTCGGCCCGTCGGGCTGCGGCAAGACCACGGCGCTCCGGATCCTCGCCGGCCTCGAGCGGCCCGACCAGGGGACCGTCCTGGTCGGTGGGAAGGACGTCACCCGGGTGCCGCCCAACAAGCGCGACATGGGCATGGTGTTCCAGGCCTACAGCCTCTTCCCGCACCTCACGGTCGTCGACAACGTCGCCTTCGGCCTCAAGCTCCGCGGCCGGTCCCGCGCCGAGCGTCGCCAGCGCGCCGGCGACATGCTCGACCTGGTCGGGCTCGGCCAGCACCACGACCGCTACGCGCACCAGCTCTCCGGCGGTCAGCAGCAGCGGGTGGCGCTCGCGCGGGCGCTGGCGATCGAGCCCGCGGTGCTCCTGCTCGACGAGCCGCTCTCCGCGCTCGACGCCAAGGTCCGGGTCCAGCTGCGCGACGAGATCCGGCGGGTCCAGATCGAGGTCGGCACGACCACGCTGTTCGTGACGCACGACCAGGAGGAGGCGCTCGCCGTCGCCGACCGGGTCGGCGTGATGAACGCCGGCCGGCTCGACCAGATCGCGCCGCCCGCCGAGCTGTACGACGCGCCCGCGACGCCGTTCGTGGGTCAGTTCGTCGGTCTCAGCAACCGGATCCCCACGCAGGTCGCCGCCGAGCGCGCCGACGTGCTCGGCACGACCGTCCCGGTGCTGCCCGGGTCGGCCGAGACGTCCGGGGTCGCCCTGGTGCGGCCGGAGTCCGTGCGCCTGACGGCCGACGGGGAGGGCGAGGCGACCGTCGCCTCCGTCGCCTTCCTCGGCCCGGTCTCCCGCGCGACGGTGACCCTGGCGGACGGGACGCTCGTCGTCGCCCAGCTGCCGAGCAGCGTCGCGTCCCGGCTCGCCGTCGGCGAGCGCGTGCGGGTCGAGGTCGATCCGGTGCCGGTGCTGGTCGTCGCTGACTGACAGCCGACACGACAGTAGGTTGGTCGCATGGAAGGAGACCTCCAGCCCCGCGCGACCCCGGACCCGACGCTGATGCGCATCTCGGACGCCGAGCGGCACCAGGTCGCCGAGATCCTCCGCACTGCCGCCGGCGACGGCCGGATCGACATGGACGAGCTCGACGAGCGCCTCGAGGCGGCGTACGCCGCGCGCACGTACGCCGACCTGGTCCCCATCACGTCCGACCTGCCGACCGGCGACCAGCTGCCCTGGCAGCCTCCCGCGCTGCCCTCGCCCGTCGTCCAGGGGCCGGCGAGCGAGAGCCACCTCGCGATCCTCAACGGCCTCGATCGCAAGGGGGTCTGGGTCGTGCCGCGGCGGATGTCGGTGTTCGCGATGATGGGCGGCGCCGACCTGGACCTTCGTCAGGCGAAGTTCGCCGCGCAGGAGGTCGTGATCACCGTCAACGCCTTCATGGGCGGCGCTCAGATCACCGTCGGTCCGCACACCCACGTGGTGATGGAGGGCACCGGGATCATGGGTGGCTACTCGGGGCCGAGCGAGAAGGTGCCTGCCGAGCTGGACGCCAACTCGCCGACCGTGCGCATCCGCGGCGTCGCCATCTGGGGCGGCGTCTCGGTCGACCGCAAGCCGATGCCGGGCGAGAAGCGCCGCCGGCGCGCCCGCCGCTAACCGGCGGCCGCCGGCTGCTCGGCCGCGTCCTCCATCGCACCACCCGGGATCCGGCCGGCGCGCTCCCGGTCGACCGTGAGGTTGTCGCCCGAGGCCGGGTCGAAGAGGTGGATCTTGCTGCCGTCGACCCAGATCTCCGCCTCCTCGCCCTCGGTGATCCGGCTGGCCCCGTCGAGCGAGACGACCAGCTGGGTGTGCAGCGCCTCGCCGTCGAGGTCGCGCTCGAGCTGGCGCAGCTGCTCCTCGACCTCGGGCGGCGCCTCGAACGGGATGTAGGCGTAGGTCTCGTTGCCGAGCCACTCGACGACGTCGACCTTCGCGCGGAAGGTCGACCCGTTGCCGGGGTCGGTCTTCACGCTCGCGTCCTCGAAGTACTCCGGCCGGATGCCCGCCATCAGCAGGCCCTTGCCCTCGGCCTTCGCGGCCTTCTCCGCCGGGATCTCGACGGTCCCGAACGGCAGCTTCACGGTGGTGCCCTCGACGGTCGCCGGCAGGAAGTTCATCGGCGGGGAGCCGATGAAGCCGGCCACGAAGAGGTTGCCGGGGTTCTCGTACAGCTCCCGCGGTGTCGCCAGCTGCTGCAGGACGCCGCGCTTCAGCACGGCGACCCGGTCGCCCAGCGTCATCGCCTCGGTCTGGTCGTGGGTGACGTAGACCGTGGTGATGCCGAGCCGCTTCTGGAGCCGGGAGATCTCGGTGCGCATCTGGCCGCGGAGCTTGGCATCGAGGTTGGACAGCGGCTCGTCGAACAGGAACGCGTCGGCCTCGCGCACGATCGCCCGGCCCATCGCGACGCGCTGCCGCTGGCCACCCGAGAGGTTGCCCGGCTTGCGCTCGAGGTGCTCGTCGAGCTCGAGGGTCTTCGACGCGGCCCGGACCTTCTCGTCGACCTCGGCGTCGGGAGCTTTCGCGAGCCGCAGTGGGAACGCGATGTTCTCGTAAACGGTGAGGTGCGGGTAGAGCGCGTAGTTCTGGAACACCATGGCGAGGTTGCGGTCGCGAGGCGCCAGGTCGTTGACCCTCTTGTCGCCGATCATCATGTCGCCGGAGGTGATGTCCTCCAGGCCGACGATCATCCGCAGCAGCGTCGACTTCCCGCACCCGGACGGCCCGACAAGGATCATGAACTCCCCGTCGGCCACGTCGATGCTGACGTCGTTCACAGCCGGGAAGCCGTCGCCGTACTTCTTGACGATGTTCTTCATGTCGATGGCAGCCATGAGGTCACCCCTTCACTGCGCCGGAGGTGAGGCCGGCGACGATCTTTCGCTGGAACAGCAGGACGATGATGATGATCGGGACGGTGACCACCACGGAGGCGGCGGCGAGCAGTCCGTACGGCGGGTTGAACGGGTCCGGTCCCACGAAGAACGACAGCTGTGCGGGCACGGTGCGCGACTCGGTGGTGGACGTCAGCGAGATCGCGAGCACGAACTCGTTCCACGCGAAGAAGAACGTGAGGATCGCCGCGGTGAACACGCCGGGCGCGGCGAGCGGGACGATCACCTTGCGGAAGGCCTGCCACGACGTCGCACCGTCGACCTGTGCGGCCTGCTCCATCTCCCAGGGGATCTCCCGGAAGAACGCCGACAGCGTCCAGATCGCCAGCGGCAGGGTGAACGACATGTAGGGGATGATCAGGCCCGGCCAGGTGTTGAAGAGGTGCAGCGTGCGCCACAGGTCGAACAGCGGTCCGACCAGGGCGACCACCGGGAACATGGCGATGGCCAGCGCGAGCGAGAGCACGAGGCGCTTGCCCTTGAACTCCAGCCGGGCGATCGCGTACGCCGCGAGCGTCGCGAAGATGACCGCCAGGACCGTCGCGATCGCGGCGATGCCGAACGAGTTGCGCAGCGCGTCGAGGAAGTCGGCGTGCGTGTTCTCCTGGCCCGGCGTCACGGAGCCGATGCCGAGGATGTCCCGGAAGTTCTGGAGGGTCGGGTTCTTGGGCAGGAACTGCGGGCTGCCGGAGGCGGTCTCACCGGGTCCCTTGAACGACAGCGACACGATCCAGGCGACCGGCAGCAGGCACCACACCAGGATGACGATGAAGCCGACCCACGTGCCGATCTTGTTGCGCGTCCTCGACATGGCCATCACGCCTCTCCTCTCGCCTGCGCGAGGTCAACGCGGAAGAGCTTGACGATCAGCCAGGCCAGCAGCAGCACGGTCAGGAACAGCAGCACCGAGAGCGCCGAGCCCAGGCCGAGCTGGAACTGTTGGATGACCTGGCGGTAGGTCAGGAAGGACGAGGACTCGGTGTCCTGGGCCCCTCGGGTCATCACGTAGATGTTGTCGAAGATGCGGAACGCGTCGAGTGCCCGGAAGAGCACCGCGACCATGATCGCCGCCCTCATGTTGGGCAGGATCACCTTCCACAGCCGCTGCCACCAGGTGGCTCCGTCGACCTCGGCGGCCTCGATCATGTCCTCGGACACCTGCGAGAGACCGGCGAGCAGGAGCAGCGCCATGAAGGGCGTCGTCTTCCAGATCTCGGAGACCATGATCGCGAACATCGCCGGCCAGTGGCTGCCGAACCAGTTCGTGTCCGGCTCGATCCACGGCAGCCACGAGAACCAGGCGTTCACGAACCCGTTGTTGAGGCTGAACGCGAACTGCCAGGCGTACGCCGAGACCACGGTGATGATGCCGTAGGGGATCAGGATCGACGTCCGGATCGCGCCGCGGGCGAAGACGATGCGGTGCATCACCATCGCGAACGCGAAGCCGATGACCAGCTCGATGGCCACCGTCACCACCATGATGATCACGGTGTTGAGGGTGTCCTGCCAGAAGAGCGAGTCGGTGAGGACGGTCCCGTAGTTGGACAGGCCCACGAACGACTTGTCGTCCGGCGTGGTCAGCCGGTAGCGGAAGAGCGAGAGGTAGATCGCCTGGATCATCGGCCACGCCGTGACGACCAGCATCACGATGACGGCAGGGAGCACGAGCTTCTGGCCCAGCCGGTTCTCGGCCCGGGCCCGGTCGCTCACCACCGGCTTGCCCGGTGCCTTCGCCACGGTGCTCACAGCAGGCTCCTTCCGTGCAGGACGTCGTCGATGAACTTCTGCGAGTCCGCCGGGGTGGACTTGTTGACGTCGGCGGGCGGGTGCCAGGTCGACTGGAGCCCGCCGGAGATGTCGCTCCAGTACGGCGTCACGGTGCGCGGGGCCGCGGCGTCCAGGCTGTCCTGGAAGAGCTGGAGCAGGTCGGCGGGGTAGGTCTTCTGCAGCGCGTCGTCGTTGGCCGCGTAGCCCGCCTCGCTCGCCGGCATGTTGCCGGTGATCTCCGCGTTGACCTCTTGGTTCTCCGGGCTGGTGATGCACTCGATGGCCTTCATGGCGTCGTCGACGTGCTTGGAGTACTTGCTCACGCCGAGCCCGATGCCGCCGTACGGCGGTCGCGACTCGTCGCCCTCGGTCGTCTGCGGGTAGCGCGTGTAGCCGATGTCCTTGTTGAAACCGGGGTCGGTGCCCTCGTAGCTGTTGAAGATGTAGGTCCAGTTGACCATGAACGCGCCCTGCGGCCCGCCGAAGGTGCTGCCGGCCTGGCCCTCCTGGGCGACCGACAGGTCGGCGGGTGCGGCCTTCGAGTGGGCGAGCTTCTCGATCACGCCGGCCGCCGCCTCTCCGGCGGGGGAGTCGATCTCGAGCTTGAGGTCGATGCCCTTGTCGGTGTCGGTGGCGAGCTCGCCGCCGGCGCCGGAGATCAGGGCGTTGATCCAGACGACGTACCCCTCGTACTTGTTGGCCTGCACGGCCACCTTGCCGCCGTTCTTGGAGGCGGCGTCGATGATCTGGTCCCAGGTGACCGGCTTGGTCATGTCGATGCCGGCCTTCTCGACGAAGGACTTGCGGTACCAGAGCACCTGGGTGTTGGACCAGAACGGGGCCACCACCATCTGGTCGTTCCAGGTGGCGGCGTCCGTCGCTCCCTGGAAGGACTGGTCCTTGAGCTTGTCCTGGAGGTCCTGCGGGATCTGCGCCAGGAAGCCGGCGTTGGAGAACTCGGCCGTGAAGGGCGGGTCGATGCTCATGATGTCGATGCCCGAGTCCCGGGCGGCGAGCCGGCGGGCCAGCTGGATCCGCTGCTCGTTCGCGTCCTGGGGCAGCACCTGCGTGCTGATCGTGTAGTCGTCGTTGGAGCAGTTCTTGGCGACGGCGGCCTGTCCGCCGCTGTCGGGGTTGATGTACCAGATGAGCTCGGGCTTGCCCGAGTCCGCGTTGGCCGAACAGGCGGCGAGCAGCCCGGAAGCCGTGATCAGCGCTGCGGCCGCGGCGACTCCGCGACGTACTCGATCCATGCGCTCCACCTCCCCAGTGGTCTAGATCACATGTAGCCCCCTTTCGTCGCGATGTAAACGTTGACATTTCTTCGATCAGGGGCACCCGCTACTGTGAGCGCGCTCACCTTTACGACGGATCGTCCGGCACGTACCTGCCGGTGAAGGAGTTGTTGAAGCATGGCCACAGTCAGGTTCGAAGAGGCGCAGCGGTGGTATCCCGGCGCCGACAAGCCCGCAGTCCCGGGCATCAGTCTCGAGATCGGTGACGGGGAGTTCATGGTCCTCGTCGGCCCCTCCGGTTGCGGCAAGTCCACGACCCTGCGGATGCTCGCGGGGCTCGAGGAGGTCAACAAGGGGAAGATCTTCATCGGGGACCGGGAGATCACCAACATCCCGCCGAAGGACCGGGACATCGCGATGGTGTTCCAGAACTACGCGCTCTACCCGCACATGTCGGTCGCCGACAACATGGGCTTCGCGCTGAAGATGGCGAAGGTCCCGACCGACGAGCGCAACAAGCGCGTCCAGGAGGCGGCGACGATCCTCGGCCTCACCGAGTACCTCGACCGCAAGCCGAAGGCGCTCTCCGGTGGTCAGCGCCAGCGCGTCGCGATGGGGCGCGCGATCGTCCGTCAGCCGCAGGTCTTCTGCATGGACGAGCCGCTGTCGAACCTCGACGCGAAGATGCGCGTGCAGACCCGCACGGACATCGCGAAGCTCCAGGCCGACCTGGGCGTCACGACCGTCTACGTCACCCACGACCAGGTCGAGGCGATGACGATGGGTGATCGCGTCGCGGTCATGAAGGACGGCTACCTGCAGCAGGTCGACACCCCGCTGGGTCTCTACGACAAGCCCGTCAACCTGTTCGTGGCCGGCTTCATCGGCTCGCCGGCGATGAACCTCCTCGAGGCCCAGGCGCAGGACGGCAAGGCCCAGATCGGCGACTACCTCGTGCCGGTCGACCCGGCCGCGGCCGCGAAGATGCAGGGCAACATCACCGTCGGCGTACGCCCCGAGGCGTGGCGGATCGTCGGCAACAGCGAGGCCGGCATGCCGGTCCGGGTGACCGTGGTCGAGGACCTCGGCTCCGACGCCTTCGTCTACGGCACCAGCGGTGTCGAGGGCACGCCCAACAACATCATCATCCGCGTCAACGGGCGCGACCACGTGCAGAAGGGCGAGACGGTCTACGTGACGACCGACCCGCAGAACGTGCACGTGTTCGACACCGACACGGGCGAGCGCCTCTCCGACTAGCCGACCCCGGGCCAGTTTTCAGTCGACCCGGCGCCAGCTTTCACCGTGAGGGTGAAAACTGGCGCCGGGTCGGCGTTTCAGGCTCGGTCAGCGGTACGCCGGATGCCGGCCACGAAGGTCTCGAAGAGCGCGGGCGGCAGGTCGTGGCCCATGCCGTCGATGAGCAGCAGCTCGGCGCCGGGGATCGCGGCCGCGGTGGCCCGCCCGCCCGAGACGTGCACCATCTTGTCGGCGAGCCCGTGGACCACCAGGGCCGGGACGCGGACGCCGCGCAGCCGGCTGCCCCGGTTGGGCTGGGTCAGCACGGCGAGCATCTGGCGCACGGTGCCCGCGGGGTGCAGCCCGCGGTCGTACGTCGTCTCCGCGCGTCCGCGGATCCGCTCGTCGGTGTCGGGGTAGGCCGGTGAGCCGATCAGCCGTGTGAAGGCCAGGCTGCTCGCGACGTACGCCGCGCGACCGGGCTTCGTCGGGGCGAGCAGCCGGGGGAGGACGGTCGGGTCCTGCCAGCCGACGGTGCGCTTGCCGGTCGTCGACATGATGCTGGTCAGCGACCGGACCCGCGCCGGGTGCGAGATCGCCATCGTCTGGACGATCATCCCGCCCATCGAGACCCCGACGACGTGCGCGGAGTCGAGGCCCAGGTGGTCGAGCAGGCCGAAGGCGTCGTCGGCCAGGTCGGCGATGGCGTACGGCGCCCGCACCCGGACACCGGCGAACGCGCGGACCAGCGTCGCCCGCGAGACACGGGCATCGAGGACCGTCGAGCGGCCGGTGTCGCGGTTGTCGTAGCGGATCACGAAGAACCCGGCGCGCGCCAGGGCCTCGCAGAGCTCGGTGTCCCACCAGGTCATCGGGCCGCCGAGGCCCATCACCAGCAGCAGCGGGTCGCCGTCGGCGTCGCCGAAGGTCTGGTAGCAGAGCTCGATGCCGCGACCGACGGGGGCGAAGAGCTCCTCGGCCGCGGGCACGGTGGCCTGGACCGGCGTTTCGGAGGCCGCGGCGCGGGTACGTCGTGTTCCGGGAGGCACTTGACCAGTCAACCATCCATCGGTCCCGGTGCCACGAGGGAGGTGACGTGCGATACCGAACTTGGGACACGTTCCGGCCGAAAAGCGCCGATGTGTCGACGCTGCGCCGTACCGTGGAGAGCATGCCGAGCAACGCGCTGGCCGACTTCCTGCTGCCGGAGGGCTTCGCCGCCCCCGCGGTGGGTGCGGTGCTGCGCGAGAGCAGCGCCGTCGTCGAGATCGGCCGGTTCGCGCTCCGCGCCGCGGGTGACCGCCGGACCCGCCGCGACACGCCGTACGCCCAGCGTGGGGTCTCCCGGCTCGGCGACCCGGTGCTGCTCGTCCCCGGCTTCCTCGCCGGTGACGGCACCCTGGCCCTGATGTCCCGCTCGCTGCGCGCCCAGGGGTTCCGGACCTACCGCTCCCACATCCACGCCAACATCGGCTGCACGCTCAACGCCGCCGCCCAGCTCGAGGCGCGGCTGGAGTCGATCTCGATCCGGCGCGGCACGCGCGTGCAGCTGGTCGGCCACAGCCTGGGCGGCATGCTCGCCCGCGGCGTCGCCGTACGCCGGCCCGACCTGGTCTCCAACGTCGTCACCCTGGGCAGCCCGATGCTGGCGCCGGGTGCGCACCACCGCTCGCTGAGCGCCAGCGTGGAGATGCTGGTGCGGCTGAGCAAGGCCGGCGTCCCCGGCCTGATGGCCGAGGACTGCGTCGCCGGAGCGTGCGCCCGCCAGAGCTTCGAGGAGTGTCGGGCGCCGATGCCTGCGGGCATCGGCTTCACGTCGGTCTACTCGCGCCGCGACGGGATCGTCGACTGGCGGGCGTGCATCGACCCCGTGGCCCGCGAGGTCGAGGTCACCGCCTCCCACCTGGGCATGGCCTTCGACCCGCGCGTGATCGACATCGTCGGTGACAGCCTGCTGCGGACCAGCGCCTCAGCCGTCGAAGTCGATCGCGGCAAAAGCGCGTAGCTTCTGGAGCTGGTGCTCCGAGCTGATCTTGCGGATCGTGCCGCTGCGCGAGCGCATCACCAGCGACTCCGTCGTGCACCCGCCGGCGTAGTAGCGCACGCCGCGCATCAGGTCACCGTCGGTGATGCCGGTGGCCACGAAGAAGCAGTCGTCGCCGGTGACCAGGTCGTCGGTGCCGAGCACGAAGTCGCTGTCGAGGTTGTGGCCGGCATCCAGCGCCTTCTGCCGCTCGTCGTCGTCCTGGGGCCAGAGCTGGCCCTGGATGACGCCGCCCATCGCCTTCATCGCGCAGGCGGTGATGATCGCCTCCGGGGTGCCGCCGACACCGAGCAGCAGGTCGACCCCGCTGTCGGGGCGGGCCGCCGAGATCGCGCCCGCGACGTCGCCGTCGACGATGAACTTGATCCGGGCCCCGGTCGTGCGGATCTCCTCCGCGAGCGCGGCGTGACGGGGGCGGTCCAGCAGGACCACCGTGACGTCCTCGGCCTTGCCGCCCTTGGCCTTCGCGACCTGGTGGATGTTCTCGGCGACCGGGTAGCGGATGTCGACGACGTCGGCCGCCTCGGGGCCGGTGGCGAGCTTGTCCATGTAGAAGACCGCGGACGGGTCGTACATCGAGCCCCGTGGTGCGACCGCGAGCACGGCGACCGCGTTGCTCATGCCCTTGGCGGTCAGGGTCGTCCCGTCGATCGGGTCGACCGCCACGTCGCACTCGGGACCGCTGCCGTCGCCCACGCGCTCGCCGTTGTAGAGCATCGGGGCGTTGTCCTTCTCGCCCTCGCCGATGACGACGACGCCGTTCATGCCGATGGTCGAGATCATCACGCGCATGGCGTTGACCGCGACCCCGTCGGCGCCGTTCTTGTCGCCGCGCCCGACCCAGCGACCGGCGGCCATCGCGGCCGCCTCGGTCACCCGGACCAGCTCGAGGGCGAGGTTGCGATCGGGCGACTCGGGAGCGACGGTGAGGCTCTCAGGCTCGGGCATGACCGAACTCTATCGGGCCCGGAATCCCCTTCAGGTGCGATAGATCGACACTTCGGTCGCCTTGATGCTGAAGACCACCGGAGCGCCCGGGACCAGGTCGAGCTCGGCGGTCGCGAGCGAGGTGACGTCGGCGGCGAGGCTGTGCCCGCTCGCGGTCGCCGCCCGGACCCGGACCTGGTCGCCGAACGGCTCCAGGTCCGTCACCGTCGCGTCGATGGTGTTGCGGGGACTGCCGCCGGGCGGCTCCCGGAAGACGGAGACGGCGTTGGGCCGGAAGACCGCCACGACGGTGTCCCCGTCCGCGGGTGCGGGGTCGGCCGTGAGACCCCGGACGACGTGGCCGTCCGGAGCCACCACCGCCCCGTCACGCCAGGCGCCGCGGACCATGTTGAGGCCGGCGATCCGGGCGGTGAACGCGCTGCGGGGCCGGGTGAGCACGTCCGTCGTCGGTCCGGCCTCGACGACGCGTCCGGCGTCGACCACGACCACGCGGTCGGCCAGCAGGAGGGCGTCCAGGACGTCGTGGGTGACCAGCACGACGGTCCGGTCGGCGAGCACGCGACGCAGCGACTGCCGCAGCGCCGGGCGTACGGCGACGTCGAGTGCGGCCATCGGCTCGTCGAGCAGCAGCAGCCGGGGGTCGGCGGCGAGCGCGCGGGCCACCGCGACCCGCTGCGCCTGCCCGCCGGACAGCTCACCGGGTGGCCGGTCGGCGAGGTCGGCGACGCCCACCTCCTCGAGCCACGACCGCGCCTGCTCGCGAGCCGGGCGACGTCGTACGCCGCGGCTGCGGGGGCCGAACGCGACGTTCTCGAGCGAGCTCAGGTGCGGGAAGAGCAGGGGGTCCTGGGCCAGCAGCGCGATCCGTCGCGCGTGCGGGGCGACCCAGACACCGGGGCCCGTGAGCTCGACGCCGTCCAGGACGACCCGCCCGGTGTCGGGCCGGAGCAGCCCGGCGGCCACGGCGAGCAGCGTCGACTTGCCGGCGCCGTTGGGGCCGAGCACGGCGACCGTCTCGCCGTCGGCGGCCTCGAGCGCGACGTCGACGTCGCGCTGGGCGACCTGGGCGTCCAGCTCGAGGCTCACCAGGTGCTCCGTCCCGGGCGGGCGAACGCGATCACGAGGACGGCGACCGCGACGAGCACCAGCGACATCGCGACGGCGGCGTCGGGGTCGACGACCCGGAGGTTGTAGATGAAGAGCGGCAGGGTCCGGGTCGTGCCCTCGAGGCTGCCCGCGAAGGTGATCGTCGCTCCGAACTCGCCCAAGGCCCGGGCGAACGACAGCACCGCGCCCGAGACCAGGCCGGGCAGCACCAGGGGGAGGGTGACCCGGCGGAACACCGTCGTCGGCCGCGCGCCGAGCGACGCGGCGACCTCCTCGTAGCGAGCGCCCGCGCTGCGCAGCGATCCCTCGAGGCTGACCACCAGGAACGGCAGGGAGACGAACGTCTGCGCCAGCACGACCGCGGAGGTCGAGAACGCGACCTGGAGGCCGAGTGCGTCGAGCTCCTCGCCGAGCAGCCCGCGCCGGCCGAACGTGTAGAGCAGCGCGATGCCCCCGACCACCGGCGGCAGCACCAGCGGCAGCAGGACGAGCGAGCGCACGACGCCCTGGCCGCGGAAGCTCGTCCGCGCAAGCACGAGCGCCATCGGCACGCCGAGCAGCAGGCAGAGCAGGGTGGCGACCAGCGAGGTCTTCAGGCTCAGCCAGAGCGCGGTCAGCGCGGAGTCGGACGTGACCAGCTCGACGAAGCTGCCCCACTCGACCCGCGACGCCATCCCGACCAGCGGGAGCAGCACCAGGGCGGCGCCCAGCGCGGCGGGGACGAAGATCCAGCCGGGGAGGCCGACCTGCCGCTGCTTCACGCCCTAAGGCTGCCCGAAGCCGGCGTCCTGGAGGATGCCCTGGCCCGTGTCGCCGAGCACGAAGTCGACGAACTGGCTCGCGAGGTCGGATTCCTTGCTGTCGGCGACCGGCACGATCGGGTAGGTGTTCACGACGTCCCCCGACTCCGGGAAGGTGACCCCCGTGACCGCGTCCCCGGCTGCCTTCACGTCGGTCACGTAGACGACGCCGGCGTCCGCCTCGCCCGAGGTGACCTTGGCGAGCACGTCGGTGACCGATTGCTCCTCGCTGACCGGGCTCAGCGTGACCCCGAGGTTGTCGGCCATCGTCTGCGTCGCGGCGCCGCACGGCACCTCGGGCGCGCAGATCACCAGCTGGAGACCCTTCTTCGCCAGGTCCTGGAAGCTCGTGACGCCCGCCGGGTTGTCGGGCGGGGTGGCGATCTCGAGGGTGTTGGTCGCGAAGTCCTGCGGGTCGCCGTCGGCGAGGTCGCCGTCCACGAGCTTGTCCATGTTGGCGGTGTCGGCGGAGGCGAAGACGTCGGCCGGCGCGCCCTCGGTGATCTGGGTGACGAGGTCGGAGGAGCCGCCGAAGTCGAACTCGACCTTCACGCCGTCGTGCTCGGCCTCGAACTCCTTGCCGATCTGCTCGAAGGTCGACGTGAGCGAGGCGGCGGCGTACACGGTGAGGGTCGTGGTGCCGCTGCTGCCGCCACCTCCGTCGGAGTCGCTGCCACAGGCGGCGAGGAGCAGGACGAGGGCAGCGGCGAGTCCGAGCAGCTTCACGCGACCAAGGAAAGCACAGCGACCGCGGCGACCAGGCTGACCGGCGTCACCAGCAGCGAGACCCGGTGGAACTCCCGCAGCGAGGGCGGGTGCCCGAGCCGGACCATGCCGCGCCGCCACAGCAGGTTGGCGAGCGAGCCGGTGTAGCTGAGCCCGGAGCCGATGTTGAGGCCGAGCAGCGCGGCGAGGATGGCGGTGTCGCCCAGCGACGCCAGCAGCGGCACGAGCAGCAGCGTCGCCGACAGGTTCGTGAGCAGGTTGGCGAGCACCGTCGCCAGCACGGCGATGAGCAGCAGGCTCGCGAAGTCGGTCCCGTCGGGCAGCACGTCGCTCACCCAGTCGCCCAGGAAGCCGGTGGCCAGGGCCGCGACGACGATGCCGAGGGAGAGGACGAAGAGCGCGAACGCCGGGTGCGCTGCCCGGACGGCGTCGGGGACGGCCAGCAGCCCGCGCCGTCGGGCCCAGAGGACCAGGACCAGCGCGGCGGCGCCGGAGACCCAGAACGGCTCGATCCCCAGCGGGGAGCCGACCCCGAAGCCGACCAGCATCAGCAGCACGACCGCGAGCGGCAAGCGGGGGAGCGGCGGCGTCTCCTCGGCGTACGACGGACCCGGCGGTGCGGCGAGGTCGCGGCGGAAGAGCAACCGCAGCCCGACGTACTCCACGACCAGGACGACCGCGAGCACCGGCGCCATCACGACCGCGAACCCGCCGAACGTGAGGTCGAGGTGCGGCATGGCGAGCAGGTTCGTGAGGTTGGAGACGGGCAGCAGCAGCGACGCCGAGTTGGCCATCCGCAGGCAGGCGTAGGCGCCGGGGCGCGACGACGTGCCGCTGCTGACGGCCGCGGCGACGACGACCGGGGTCAGCAGGACGACGGTCGCGTCCAGGCTGAGCGCCGCCGTGACGGCGGCGGCCAGCAGGAAGACGCCGGTGAAGATCGGGACCGCGCGACCGCCGCCGGCGTCGCGGACCCGAGCCGCGGCGGCCGCGAACAGGCCGGCCCGCGCGCACACGTCGGCGACGACCAGGATCGTGACCAGGAAGAGCACGACCGGTCCGAGGTGCCGCACCGTGTCCTCGACGTCGGACCACGTCAGGATCCCGGTCGCGAGGGTCGCGAGCGCGGCGACCAGGCCCACGCCCGCCTCCACGCGGCCCGACGGGTGGGCGTACGCCGTCGCGAGGAGTCCGAGCAGGGCGGCCACCGGGATGAGATCGAGGGCCGCCACGACGCGACCCTAGACGACGGATTCCCTGGTCTCGCACGCTGCGCGACGCTCAGCATCCGCGCTGGCTGCGTTGCCAGCGCTCGACGGACTCGGGTCTGCCTTCGCTCGCCGCCTGGCCAGCGCGGCGCTGAGCGCCGCTCGCTTGCACGACCCCAGGAAATCCCCCGTCCAGGCCACCTGGGAAACTGCTCCGGTGAGTGAGCCGACGACCGCGCCGAGCCAGCCGGAGAAGGCGGGCCGCTACAACCGGTCCACCGGCGGCCTGATCGGCTCGATGATCGTCCTGGTGCTGGTGGTCCTCGGCATCGTGGTCTTCCGCGGCGCGTTCCGCGACACCCCGGAGTACGAGCCCGAGAAGATCGACTACCGCGAGCTGGTCACCAGCGTCCAGCAGCTGGGCCTGAAGCCCGTCTACGCGCCGGAGCTCCCCGACGGCTGGTCGGTGAAGGACGCCCTGTTCACCCAGGGCGACCGTCCCGCCCTCGACGTCGTGTTCACCACCGACGACGCCCACACCGCCGGCATCCACCAGGAGGACGCGTCGGAGCACGACCTGCTGTCGACGTACGTCGGCGACGGTGTGACCGAGGACGACGACGGCACCCTGACGACCGACATCGGGACGTGGACCGCCTGGGTCGACACCGACGGCGACCACGCCTACACCGCCGAGCACGGTGACGACACGGTGCTGGTCTACAGCTCCGGCGACCCGGAGGCGCTGCGGACGTTGGTCGAGTCGCTGACCGACGCCCCGCTGACCCCCTAGTTCTGGTAGAGCTCGAGGTCGTTGCCGGCCTCGACGTACTCCACCGGCAGCTCGGTGCGGCTCCACCACGGCTGGGTCGCGATCTCGATCAGCTGCTCGGTGGTGAGCACCGGTCGAGCGCGGAGCTCACCGATCGCCCAGGGGTTGCTGTTCCTGGCGAACACGAGGATGCGGAGCCGCTGCTCCGGGCGGAGCACCTCTGCGACCACGCGCTGGGACCCAGCGCCGACCTCGGTGTCGTCGTCCTCGCGGTAGGTGCGCAGGGTGTCGCCGTTCGGGAGCTGTCGGACCGTGCAGTCCGTCAGGTAGTCCTCGAGGTAGCCCTCGCACGTGTAGGGCGCCTGACCGGCCATGGCGAGCGGCTGGAGGTTGATGAACACCTGCCCCGCGGGCCCGGAGCCGTTCTCGGGTTCGAACAGGAGAGCCGCGGAGCCCTCGCGGTTCGAGGCGTCGCCCTGGAACCGGCCGAAGGTGCCGTCCGCGACGTCCTCCACCGTCGCGGCCAGCGCGGCGGCGACCCCGCCGCTGGTGATCGGTGCGGTCCGCCCGCTCAGCGCGCCGACCGGCACCGGCGAGGCGATGTCGGTGGCGACGCCGGTGTCGCTCGGACCCTGGTCGCCCGGCACCAGCGCGTAGGCGCCGAGAGCGAGGACGGACACCGCGGCGGCGGTCCCGACGGTGGCGAGGGCCCGGCGGCGCCGGCGGATCGAGAGGCCCTGCCGGCGGGAGCCGGCGACGAGCGCGGGCAGGTCGGCGGAGACGTCGGCGACGGCGTGGTCGAGGGAGTCGTGCAGCTTCATGGTCGGTCCTCGTCTCGGTCAGGCCTGGTCGGCCAGGTCGGGGAAGTGGGTGCGGAGTCGGGCGAGTGCGCGGGAGGCGCGGGTGCGGCAGGCGGACTCCGAGAGCCCGACCTGGTCGGCGACCTCGGCCACCGGGAGGTCGTGGAAGTAGCGGAGCACCAGCACCGCGCGATCGGTCGGCGGCAGCGTGGCCAGCGCCTCCACGAGGGACAGCCGGAGGGCGGGATCGGTGGTCGTCGCGGGAGCGTCGGCCCCGGCGAGCAGCGGGAGCTCACGCACCCGCTTGCGGCGACGGTCGGAGAGGAAGAGCCGGGTCAGGATCGCCCGGGTGTACGCCGTCGGGTTGTCCGCCCGGGCCACCAGGCGCCACCGGGCGAACGCCTGTGCGTAGGCGCTCTGCACCAGGTCCTCGGCCGCGTGGCGGTCGCCGGTCAGCAGCACCGCCGTCCGCAGCATCCGGTCGCCGGTCGCGACGACGAACTCCTCGAAGCTCGCCGCTCGGCGGGCTGTCGTCACCGGTTCATCCACCACATCGGTCGTCACACCCGTCTAGAGGGGCGCCGGGCCGGAAGTGTTGCAGTCCTACTCGTCCCTACTCGTCCTCGGTCTCGATCGCGGCGTCGAGCCGCTGCCGGGCGCCGTCGAGCCAGTCCTGGCAGATCTTCGCCAGCGCCTCGCCGCGCTCCCACAGGGCGAGCGACTCCTCCAGCGTCGTGCCGCCGGCCTCGAGGCGGCGCACCACGTCGATGAGCTCCTCCCGGGCGGCCTCGTAGGACGGCGTGTCCGCGGGCTGCTCAGCCTTCTTCGGCATGGGTCTCCTCGAGCGTCTCGGTGGTGGTGGTCGTGGCGTGGATGCGGCCGTCGGCGACGCGCACGCTGATCTGCTGCTCGGCCGCGACGCCGGCGACCGAGGTGACGACGTGGCCGTCGGCGTCCTGCAGCACGGCGTACCCGCGCTGCAGGGTCGCGAGTGGCGAGAGCGCCCGGGCCCGCGCCCGGTGGTGCCCGATGTCGTCGGCCGCCCGGTCGAGGGCGTGGCCCAGGGTGCGCCGGGCCCGGTCGCGGAGCTGGGCGACCTCGTCGAGGCGGGCGTCGAGGAGGGTGCGCGGATCGGCCAGCGCCGGGCGCGAGCGGAGCGCGTCGAGGCCGGCCTGCTCGCGGGCCAGCCAGGCCCGCACGGCGCCCCGGACGCGGTCGCGGGCGTGGGTGACGCCGCGCTGCTCCTCGGCGACGTCGGGCACGACCAGCTTGGCGGCGTCGGTCGGGGTGGAGGCTCGGACGTCCGCGACCAGGTCGAGCAGGGGCTGGTCGGGCTCGTGGCCGATCGCGCTCACCACCGGCGTACGCACGGCGGCCACGGCGCGGATCAGCGCCTCGTCGGAGAACGGCAGCAGGTCCTCGACGGAGCCGCCACCGCGGGCGACCACGATGACGTCGACTGCCGGGTTGCGGTCGAGGCGCTCCACGGCCTCGATCACCTCGGCGGCGGAGCGCTGGCCCTGCATCGCGGCGTACGCGACCTCGAAGGTGACGGCCGGCCACCGCCGCCTCGCGTTCTCGAGCACGTCGCGCTCGGCGGCGCTGTTGGGCGCGGTCACCAGCCCGACGGTGCCGGGCAGGAACGGCAGCGGCCGCTTCAGCTCCCGCGCGAACAGCCCCTCGGCCGCGAGCAGCTGGCGACGGCGCTCGAGGCGCGCCAGCAGCTCGCCGAGGCCGACCATCCGGATGTCACGGGCGTAGAGCGACAGGGTGCCGCGGTTGGCGTAGTACGACGGCTTCGCGTGCACCACGATGCTGGCGCCCTCGACGACGGGCGGGTTCAGGCCGTCGAAGAGCGTGCGGGAGCAGGTCACCGTGACCGAGATGTCGGCCACCGCGTCGCGCAGGGTCATGAAGACGGTGCTCATGCCCGGGCGGCGGTTGACCTGCGCGACCTGTCCCTCGACCCACACCGCGCCGAGCCGGTCCACCCAGCCGGCGATCGCGTTGGCGACCTGGCGCACCGGGGCCGGGGACTCGAGCGACGTCTCCATGGCCATGCCCGCGAGATTAGGGGATCAGGCCGACACTCCTAGACTGGACACCATGACGACCGACATGGGCATGCCCCCGATCCTGTCGCCGGAGGACGCCGAGAAGGCGGTCCTGCTGGCGGCCCCGCGGGGCTACTGCGCCGGCGTCGACCGGGCGGTCATCACCGTCGAGAAGGCGCTCGACCTGTACGGCGCGCCCGTCTACGTCCGCAAGCAGATCGTCCACAACAAGCACGTGGTCGCCGACCTGGAGTCGCGCGGCGCGATCTTCGTCGAGGAGCTCGACGAGGTGCCGGCCGGCCAGACCGTCGTGTTCTCGGCCCACGGCGTCTCGCCCGAGGTGCACCGCCAGGCCGGGGAGCGCTCGCTCAAGACGATCGACGCGACCTGCCCGCTCGTCACCAAGGTCCACCACGAGGCGAAGCGCTTCGCCGGCGAGGACTACGACATCCTGCTGATCGGGCACGCCGGCCACGAGGAGGTCGAGGGCACGGCGGGCGAGGCGCCCGAGCACATCCAGCTGGTGCAGAGCCCCGCCGACGTGCCCGGCATCGTGGTCCGGGACCCGAAGCGGGTCGCCTGGCTCTCGCAGACCACGCTCTCGGTCGACGAGACGTTGGAGACCGTGGCCGCGATCCGCGAGCGGTTCCCCGACCTGCTCGACCCGCCGAGCGACGACATCTGCTACGCCACCCAGAACCGCCAGCTCGCCGTCAAGGAGATCTCCTCAGCCGCCGACCTGGTGATCGTCGTGGGCTCGGGCAACTCGTCCAACTCCGTGCGCCTGGTCGAGGTCGCCCTCGAGGCCGGCGCGAAGGCGTCCTACCGCGTCGACGACGCGTCCGAGATCGACGAGGCGTGGCTGGACGGAGTCCGCACCGTCAGCGTGACGTCGGGCGCGAGCGTCCCGGAGGCCCTCGTCGACGGCGTGCTCGCCTTCCTGGCCGAGCGCGGCTACCCGGACGCCCAGGCCGTGCACAGTGCCGAGGAGTCGCTGATCTTCGCGCTCCCGCCGGAGCTGCGGCGCGACCTCAAGGCCGCCGGCCGGGTCTGAGCCGATCCGATGGCCCGCTATCTCGACGTCCACCCGGACAACCCGCAGCAGCGGCTGCTCGACCAGATCGCCGACGCGCTGCGCGACGACCAGCTGATCGCCTACCCGACCGACTCCGGCTACGCGCTGGGCTGCCGGCTCGGCAACCGCGACGGTCGCGACCGGATCCTGCGCATCCGCGGCCTCGACGACCGGCACCACTTCACGCTGATGTGCAAGGACTTCGCCCAGCTCGGCCAGTTCGTGCAGGTCGCCAACTCGGCGTTCCGGGCGATCAAGGCGGCGACCCCGGGGCCGTACACGTTCATCCTGCCGGCCACCCAGGAGGTGCCGCGGCGGCTGATGCACCCGAAGAAGAAGACCGTCGGCGTCCGCATCCCCGACCACGTCTTCGTGCAGGCGCTGCTGGACACCTTCGGTGAGCCGCTGCTGACGAGCACGCTGATCCTCCCCGACGAGACGGAGCCGCGCAGCCTGGGCTGGGAGATCAAGGAGGAGCTCGACCACCAGGTCGACGTCGTGGTCGAGGCGGGGGAGACCCTCGCCGAGCCGACGACGGTCATCGACTGGTCGGAGGGCTACCCCGAGGTGGTGCGCGTCGGCGCCGGGGACCCGAGCAGGTTCGAGGCGGCCTGAGCGTCCTGCGCCCTCTGGCGCAGCACGCGGTGGCGCAGGGCGAGGACACCCAGCGCGGCGGCGTACCCGATGATCAGCGAGCCGGCGTGGTGGGACAGTCCGCTCACGACCGCCTGGACGGCGCCGTCGGTGTCGTCGGCGATCACGTCGGGCCGGGTGACCCCGATCAGCAGGAAGACGCCGACCATCAGCAGCGGGGGCAGCACGCCCACGGTGAAGAAGTCGCGCGGTCGCACCAGCAGCGCCAGCAGCACGCAGACCAGCACGAAGCAGATGTCGAAGAGGACCGTGAGGTGCCCGAAGACGAGCAGGTCCAGCGCGGTGATCGTGAGGGCGAGCGCGACTCCGAGCACGACCACCTGACGGGCAGGTTCGTGCCCCTCTTCCCAGAGGGTCCTCTGGCTCACAGGGCCACGCTATGGCCCGCGGGACCTTCGTCGTCGGCGCCGCGCCGGTCGACCGCGTGCAGCCCCGGGGCGCCCGCACCGTCCACCGAGCGGGTCGTGGACTCCACCTGGCGGGGTGCCGGCAGGTCGCCGAACCGGCGTGCGGAGACCAGCACCCGCGACTCCAGGGAGCCCACGGTCTGGTTGTAGTGGCCGACGGCCGCGTTGAGCGAGCGGCCGAGCTGGTCGAGGTGACCGTTCATGCTCGCGAGCCGCTCGTGCAGCTCGCGCCCGAGGCGGTGGATGTCGCGGGCCTGGTCGGCCAGCGCCTCGTGGCTCCAGCCGTGCGCGACCGTGCGCAGCAGGGCGATCAGCGTGGTCGGGGTGGCGAGCACGACCTGCCGCGCCGCGGCGTACTCGATCAGCGAGCCGTCGGTCTCGAGCGCCGAGGCCAGGAACGACTCGGCCGGCACGAACAGCACCACGAACTCCGGGCTCTCCTCCAACGAGCGCCAGTAGCGCTTCGCGCCGAGCGTGTCGACGTGGGTGCGCAGCTGACCGGCGTGACGGCGGAGGTGGTGCTCGCGCTCGTCCTCGTCGTCGGTGCTCGTCGCGTCGAGGTAGGCGTCGAGGGGCACCTTGGCGTCGACCACGACCTGCCGCCCGCCGACCAGGTTGACCACCAGGTCGGGCCGGAGCGCCCCGTCGTCGAGTCGCACCTGCTCGGCGAAGTCGCACCGGTCCACGAGACCGGCGAGCTCGACGGCCCGCCGCAGGTGCAGCTCGCCCCAGCGGCCCCGGACCTGCGGCTTGCGCAGCGCCGTCGCCAGGGAGTGGGTCTCGCGCTGCAGCTGTCCGACCTGCGCGTCGAACTGCCCCTGCCAGGTCGCGCGAGCCCGGTCGAGGTGGTGCATCTGGTCGCTCAGCCGGTCCAGCCCCTGCATCACCTCGGCCTGGTCGACGACGCCGCCGGTGTAGGACGGGCGGGACCGCGACCAGAGCATGCCGACGACCGCACCGATGGCCAGGCCGACCAGGAGCGTGAGGAAGAGCGTCAGGAGGTCCATGCGGCCAGCATGGCGGCGACCACCGACAGTGACGGGGACCCGACCGATGAGCTGCGCGCCGTGAGCGGGTCTGAGCACACATGGCGATCACCCAGGCACACCTGAGCATCTCGTTGGACGGCTTCGTCGCCGGTCCCGACCAGCGGCTGGAGCAGCCACTCGGCGTCGGCGGGGAGGACCTGCACCGGTGGATGTTCGCCGACGACGCGACGGCGGTCGACCGCCGGTGGCGGGACCGCGTGCTGGTGCCGGGCGGCGCCTACGTGATGGGCCGCAACATGTACGGCCCGGTGCGCGGCCCGTGGGAGTCGTACGGCGAGGAGTGGCGTGGCTGGTGGGGCGAGGACCCGCCGTACCACGCCGACGTCTTCGTGCTCACCCACCACGGCCACGAGCCGATCACGATGGAGGGTGGCACGACCTTCCACTTCGTGACCGACGGCTTCGCCGCGGCACTGGCCCGCGCTCGCGCCTCGGGCAACGGCGACGTGTCGATCGCCGGCGGCGCCTCGGTCGTCCGGCAGGCGCTGGCTGCGGGGGAGCTGGACGAGCTGACCCTCGACATCGCGCCGATCCTGCTCGACGCGGGCGAGCGGATCTTCGACGGCACGGTCGTGGCCCGCCTGGAGCCGGTCGAGGCGGAGCACTCGCCGTACGCGACCCACGTGCGCTACCGGGTCAGTCGCTGAGGTCCACGATCACCGGGGCGTGGTCGGACGGGGCGCCGGTGCCCTGGGCGGGGTCGCGGGCGTCGCGGTCCACGAAGGCGCCGCTCACCCGGCCGACCAGGGACGGCGAGCCGAGCAGGAAGTCGATGCGCAGGCCGCGGTTGCGCTCGAAGCGCTGCCGGTAGTAGTCCCAGTAGGTGTAGCCGGCGTCGTACGGCTTCACCGTGTCGACCCAGCCGTCCTCGAGGAACGCGAAGAACGCCGCGCGCTCGGCGGGCGTCACGTGGGTGGAGTTCTTGAACTGCGTGACGTCGAAGACGTCGTCGTCGGTCGGGCAGACGTTCCAGTCGCCGACCAGCACGGCGTCGCCGTCGAGCCAGCCGCGGGCGGCCTCGCGCAGCGCGGCGTACCAGTCCAGCTTGTAGACGTAGTGCGGGTCGTCGGGCTTGCGGCCGTTGGGCACGTACAGCGACCACAGGCGTACGCCGCCGCAGGTAGCGCCGATCGCCCGCGACTCCGCCTCGGCGGGGGTGTCCAGCTCCTTGGTGAAGCCGGGCTGGCCGGGGAAGCCGATCTCGACGTCCTCCAGCCCGACCCTGCTGAGGATCGCGACGCCGTTCCACTGGTTGGTGCCGGCTGCGGCGACCTCGTACCCCCGGGCCTGGAGTCCCATCAGCGGCAGCTGCTCCTCGCGCGCCTTCGTCTCCTGCAGGGCCAGCACGTCGATCTCGTGCTGGTCGAGGAAGGCCTCGACACGGTCGATCCGGGTCCGGAGGGAGTTGACGTTCCAGGTCGCGATGCGCACGGGCGTCACCCTACGGCCGGAGATGTACAAGAACTCTTGTAGGTTCCGGAGGACGCCCCTAGCGTCCCTGGCATGACCTCGATCGAGACCCTCCGGGCCTTCCACCACCCGACGCGGCGACGGATGGTCGACTACCTCTTCCTGCACGGTCCGACGCAGGTCGGCACGCTGGCGCGGGAGCTCGGGCAGCAGGTCGGCAGCATCAGCCACCACCTGCGGATGCTGCAGCGCGCGGGGGTGGTGGCGCCGGCACCGGAGCTCGCGACCGACGGGCGGACCAGCTGGTGGCGCCTCGACCAGGACAGCGTGTCGTGGTCGGTCGACGACTTCGCCGACGCCGCCGAGCGGATGCAGGCCAAGGCGGCGCAGCGGCTGAACACCGACCACCACCTGGCCAAGCTCTCGGCGTGGATGCGGGAGACGGAGCGCGCGGACCCGGCCTGGCGGCACGCGGCGTTCAGCTCGGACGCGCTGGCGATGGCGAGCCCGCAGGAGCTCGAGGAGCTCTCGGAGGCCCTCCGGGTGGCGACGCGCGAGTGGCGCGATCGCATCGACCTCGACGACGGCACGGAGCGCCGCCCGGTGTTCGTCTTCTCCTACGGCTTCCCCACGCGCCCGTGAGCGGCCTGCGCGGCGACCGGCTGGTCCTGGGCTGGATCGGCCTCCAGGGCCTCTCCGCCGCGGGCGACGCGGTGTGGACGGTCGCGCTGGCGTGGACGGCGGTGCAGGTGGCGTCCCCGGCCGTCGCCGGCCTGGTGGTCGCCGCCGGGACGCTGCCACGCGCCGTGGTGCTGCTGGTGGGCGGGATCCTGGCCGACCGGCTGCAGACCCGCTGGGTGATGCTGCTCGTCAACGCCGTGCGCGTGGTGGTGCTGGTCGTCACGGCCGTCCTGGTCGCGGTCCACGGCGCGTCGGTGCCGCTGCTGGCCCTGGCCGCCGCAGGCTTCGGGATCTGCGACGCCATCTACATCCCCTCGGCCGCCACGATCGGCCGGCAGCTGGTGCCGCCCGAGACCCTCCCCGAGTACGCCGGGGCCAGCCAGACGGCCAACCGCCTGGGCGGCATGGCCGGGGCGGCGCTCGGCGGGGCCGTCGTCGCGACGTGGGGGATCGGCGGCAGCGCGGTCGCCAACGCCGTCACTTTCGGCGTCGTGGTGGGCTACCTCGCGCTCGCCCTGCGTCCGCGCTACCCGCTCCCGAGAGCCGAGTCGGAGCCGGCGATCCGCGGGATCGCGCGCGGCTTCGCCCACCTGCGGGACGTGCCCGCGACCCGGACGCTGGTGCTGACCCTGTCGGGGCTCAACCTCGCGGTCTCCCCGGCGCTCTCGCTGGGCCTGGCGCTGCACGTCCGCGAGGCCGACTGGGGTGCACACACCCTCGGCCTGCTCAACGCCACCGTCGGCCTCAGCGCCGCCCTCGGCGCGCTGGCGCTCTTCCGTTGGCGGCCGCGGCACGAGGCGACCACCGGCTTCTGGTTCCTGGTGCTGCAGGGCGGCGCGATCGCCGTGCTGGCCGCCGGCCCGCTCGTCACGACCGCTCTGGCGTGCGCGGTGATCGGGGCGACCTCGGGCGCCGCCTCGGCGCTGCTGTCCGCGGTCTTCGTCGGCACGGTCGACGGTGCCTACCTCGGCCGGATGGCGTCCATCCAGATGCTCGGCGACGACGTGCTCATGCCACTGGGGATGGTCGTCTTCGGCCTCTTCGCCTCGGGCGCCGGCGTGGCGTGGGCCTGCGCCGGCTTCGGCCTCGCGATGGCGCTGCTGATGCTCGTCCCGCTGTCGCGCCCGGCGATCCGCGCGATCAGCCTCCGCCCCGAGGAGGAACTGGTTGGATCGCGACCATGAGGCTCCCCCCGATCAGGCAGAGCGTGCAGGTCATGCTCGTGATCGCGGTCGTCATCGACATCGCCTACTGGGCGATCTGGTTCATCGACCGTGACGTGCTGGCCAGCGAGCACACGCAGGCCTACTACGAGTTCGAGAACGCCTTCCCGCTCGCCGACCTCTGGCTCGGCGTCGCGTGCGTCCTGGCGCTGGTCGCCCTGTCCCGCGAACGTCCGTCGGCGACGTTCTGGCTCACCTGCGCCGGGTCCGCCGGTCTCTACCTCTTCGGCATGGACTTCCTGTACGACGTGGAGAACGGCATCTTCACCTCCGGCGGTGGCGGGGTCGTCGAGGCGGTCATCGTCGCGCTCACCCTGGTCTTCTCGGTGACGGTGCTGCGGTTCGCGTGGCAGCGGCAGCTCGCCGTACCGTGATCCCGTGCCCCTGAGCCTGTCCTCGATCCACCGCTTCCCGGTCAAGTCCTGCCGGGGAGAGGACCTCGACGCCGCGGTCGTGGAGCCCTGGGGGCTTGCCGGTGACCGGCGCTGGATGGTCGTCGACGAGGACGGCGCCGTCATCACCGCGCGCGAGGCCAACGGCCTGGTGCTGATCGACCCGACGATCACCCCCGACGGGCTCGCGTTGACGGCGCCCGAGCTCCCGCCGCTCGAGGTGCGGACCCCCGACCCGGGCACCCAGACCGGCGTCACCATCTGGCACTCCACGCTCACCGCCGCGCCTGCGGGCCAGGAGGCCGACGCGTGGTTCAGCAAGGCGCTCGGGCGTACGGCGCGCCTCGTGCACCTCGACGACCCGACCCGCCGTCCCACCAGCATCGAGTTCAGCGAGCCCGACGACCGGGTGTCGTTCGCCGACGGCTACCCGCTGCTCGTCGCGACCGAGGCGTCCCTCGCGGCCCTGAACGACGTGGTCCTCGAGCGGTCCGAGGGCGTTCACCCACCGCTGCCGATGACCCGCTTCCGACCCAACGTCGTGATCGCCGGGACCGAGGCCTGGGAGGAGGACGACTGGCGCCGGATCCGGATCGGCGACGCCGTCTTCCGCGCGGTCAAGGGCTGCGCCCGCTGCGTGCTCACCACGATCGACCCGGACACCGCTGCCCGCGGGAAGGAGCCGATCGCCTCGCTCGCCCGGATCCGCCGGTGGGACGGCGCGACCTGGTTCGGGGTCAACCTGGTGCCCGACACCCCGGGCGTCACGATCCGCGTCGGCGACGAGGTCGAGATCCTCGACCGGGTGGCGCCGGGCGGCGGTCCGATCCGGCCCGCCGGCTGATCGTCAGCTCGGATTGGGGCGCGGTCGTCGTACGCCCGTAAAGTGACCGCCCGTGGCACTCACCATCGGCATCGTCGGGCTCCCCAACGCGGGCAAGTCGACCCTCTTCAACGCACTGACCAAGAACGACGTGCTCGCCGCGAACTACCCGTTCGCGACCATCGAGCCCAACGTCGGCGTCGTGGGCGTCCCGGACGGGCGGCTCCCGCAGCTGGCCGAGCTCTTCGGGTCGGCCAAGATCCTCCCGGCGACCGTCGAGTTCGTCGACATCGCCGGCATCGTGCGGGGTGCCTCCGAGGGTGAGGGCCTGGGCAACAAGTTCCTCTCCCACATCCGGGAGTCGTCGGCGATCTGCCAGGTGACCCGGGTCTTCCGCGACGAGGACGTCACCCACGTCGACGGCGAGGTCAACCCCGGCAACGACATCTCGACGATCCAGACCGAGCTGATCCTCGCCGACCTGCAGACCGTCGAGAAGGCGATCCCGCGGCTGGAGAAGGAGGCCCGGATGAACAAGTCCCAGGCCGCCGTCCTCGACGTCGTGAAGGAGGCGCTCGGCCACCTCGAGGCCGGTACGCCGATCATCGCCACGAAGGTGGACCGCTCCCTGATCCGCGAGCTCTCCCTGCTCACCGCGAAGCCCTTCATCTACGTCTTCAACTGCGACGCCGACGAGCTCTCCGACGAGTCCCTCAAGGACAAGATGCGCGCGCTGGTCGCGCCGTCCGAGGCGATCTTCCTGGACGCCAAGTTCGAGTCCGAGCTGGTCGAGCTCGACGACGACGCCGAGGCCCGCGAGATGCTCGCCGAGATGGGCGTCGAGGAGCCGGGCCTCGAGGTGCTGGCCCGGGTCGGCTTCGAGACCCTGGGCCTGCAGACCTACCTGACCGCCGGCCCCAAGGAGACCCGCGCCTGGACGATCCCGCAGGGCGCGACCGCTCCCGAGGCCGCCGGTGTCATCCACACCGACTTCCAGCGCGGCTTCATCAAGGCCGAGATCGTCTCCTTCGACGACCTGATCGGACTGGGCTCCATGCAGAAGGCCAAGGAGGCCGGCAAGGTGCGCATGGAGGGCAAGGACTACGTCATGGCCGACGGCGACGTGGTCGAGTTCCGCTTCAACGTCTGAGGCGCTCCGGCGGAGCCGGAGCGACCCGAAGAGGTTGAGGGAGCCCCGCGGCCGAGCCTGCGAGGCCGCGACGGGCGGCTCGAAACCTGAGTCACCGGCGAAGCCGGAGCGGCCCCCAGGACGTCATACCGTCGGAGCAGGCGGTCACACTGTCCGCATGACGTCCGCTACGCCCTGGGAGTTCACCGACGCCTGGGTGTTCGCGGCGATCGCCGTCTACGACCGCCCGTGCAGCCTCGTCGAGCTGATCGGCGCGGCCGACTGGATCAACCACGCCGTGCTCCTCGAGACCGAGGTCGAGAGCGCGCTCGGCAAGCTCACGGCAGCCGACCTGGTCCGCGTCTACGAGGGGTGGACCTTCGAGCTCACGGACGACGGGTCGAGCCTGTGGTCCGGGGGAGTGCGCGACCTGCAGTCCCAGCTCCAGGTGGTCCTCGACCGGCTGGAGCTCGTCGAGCCCGGAGGCGCCCGCGTCCCGCTGCCGGCTGGCGTGATGGACCGGGCGCTCGAGGACTACCGCCGCGCCTGAGGGCCGGTGGCGACCGCTGCCGGCGCATCCGCCTCGGGCGGCGCGAGCAACAGCTCGGGGTCGAGCTGCAGGTCGCGGGCGACAGCGGTGAAGATCGGGCAGGTGTCCATGGTGCTGTGCTCCTACTGACGACATGACTCCGAGAATCCGTCAGTAGGTGTCCCGTACGGCGGACGGCGAAACCTCTGCGTGGGGTGGACCACACCACCCGGAGGTGCGGCCTACACTCCCTGCATGAGCGCCGCGACGATCCGCCGTACCTGCACGGGCCTGCTCGCCGGCGCGATGCTGCTCCTCGTGACGGCCTGCGGCTCCGACTCGGGCGGCTCGAGCGCCACCGACGAGCCCACCACGCCGGCCGCCAGCCCGACGGACGTC
This sequence comes from Nocardioides sp. Root1257, assembly GCF_001425175.1. Classification (GTDB taxonomy): domain Bacteria; phylum Actinomycetota; class Actinomycetes; order Propionibacteriales; family Nocardioidaceae; genus Nocardioides. Next base: position 173,849 of record NZ_LMDV01000011.1, read on the forward strand.
GAGAGCAGCGCGGCTCCCGAAGGCCCCGCGTGCTCGACCATCTGGGTCGAGGGCGCCACGCTGGACCGGAAGTACACCGGCTGCGTCGACGACACCGGCCTGGTGGCGCCCAACAAGGTCGGCTGCTCGTCCGGTCAGACGTTCGTGCTGTACGGCGACCAGTACTGGGCCGTGAAGGGCGGGGTCGTGAAGTACGCCGCCGACGGTCGCACCGCCGCGAAGCCCTACCGGGTGGACATGGCCGCCTGCCGCGGCTGACCCCGTCCGGTCGTCAGCGGTCAGGCGGCGGAGACGCCGAGGATCTCCTCGCGCGTACGCCGCCACGCGGTCGCCCGTTGGCGGTCGCTGGCCAGCGCGGAGTTGGTCGCGCGCAGCTCCTGCTCGGCGCGGGCGCGCCAGGCGGTGCCGTGGGCGCCGTGCAGGCAGAGACGGAAGTCGTCGAGCCAGCCGGCGACCCAGTTCTCGGGGTCGGCGGAGTTCGTCATGCCTCCACCATCGGCCGGACGGGGCCCTGTCTGAGGCTTCAGGACAGCGCGTCGATGAGCGGCCGCGGGTCGGGGGTGGCCTCGGTGGCCTGCAGGACCACCGAGTCGGCCCCGGCGTCACCGAGCTCGGCCACCCAGGCGCCGAGCTCGGCGGTGTCGGCGCGTTCGGTGTAGACGACGACCCGGCGGTCCGGGCCCACGACGTCCCGCGCCCGTCGTACGACGTCCGGGTCGACCACCGAGTCGAGCAGCACGCCGTCCGAGACCTCGCCGGCCAGGGCGACGGTGCGTGGCCCGCGCGCCCCGATCAGCAGCGTCGGCGGGACCTCGGGCGGCCAGTCCAGCGCGACCGCGTCGAGATTGACGTAGCGCCCGGAGACGGTGACGGTCTCCCCGGCGAGCAGCGAGCGGACCGCCTCGGTGTGCTCGCGCAGCAGCGTCATCGGCGACGCGGCGGCCGCGCCGACCTGCACCATCCAGTCCTGGACGCCGTGCCCGAGCGCGACCGTGAGGCGGCCCGGGAAGAGGCGGGCCAGCGTGGCGATCTCCATCGCGGCCAGGGCCGGGTTGCGCAGTGGCACCGGCAGCAGTCCGATGCCCACCCGCAACCGGGTCGACCACGCCAGGGCGGCCGCCGCGGTGGTCAGCCCGCCCTCGAGGAAGCAGTCCTCCCACAGCCAGAGCTCCGCGAGACCGGCGGACTCGGCGTGCTCGACGACGGCGCGCAGCTCCTCGGACGGCGACTGCGGACGGAAGACGACACCGACGACCGGACTCATGCGGACCACGCTCTCATGTCGATCCGGCGTCCGCTCGTCCGTCATCGCGGTGTACGAGGATGAAGTCCCACCACCGAGGAGTGACCGTGAAGTACCTGATGTTCGTCGCGACCGACCCCGACCGGCCCACCGAGATCGACGAGACCGGCACCATGCCCATCGAGGAGTGGGTGGAGAAGAACGACGCAGCCGGCACGCGCCTGCTCGGCGAACGGCTCCGGCCTGCCGAGCAGGCCGTCGTCGTACGCCGTCGGGGCGGCAAGGTCAGCGTGACCGAGGGGCCGTTCGCCGAGACGCACGAGTGGATCGTCGGCTTCGACGTCCTGGAGTGCGCCGACCTCGACGAGGCGATCGAGATCGCGGCCGCGCACCCGATGGCCGCGTCCGGCCGGCTGGAGCTCCGCGCCTTCTGGGAGGACTGAGCCTCAGGAGGCGATGTCGGGGCTGACGCCGTCGTCGCGGGCGGCGACCCGGGCCCGGTTCTCGGCGCGCCGGTCGACGAACTTCGTCGCCTGCGCGTCGAGGGCCTCGAGGAAGGCGCCCAGCTGCTCGCGGGCCTGCTCGCCCTCGGGGCCGAGGTCGGTCCGGTCGAACACGTTCCACGCGCGCAGCACCGGCATGATCACCTCGTCGTGGTGCAGGCGCAGGTCGTAGATGCCGGCCTTCGCGATGATCATCGAGCTGCGCCGGAAGCCGGCCATGGTGGCACCGGGCATCTCGAAGCCGATGACCTCCTTGGCGATCGCCTGCATCGTGGCGTCGGGCGCGATCTCCATCGCCGCGGCCACGATGTTGCGGTAGAAGATCATGTGCAGGTTCTCGTCCTTGGAGATCCTGGCGAGCATCTTGTCGGCGATCGGGTCGTTGGTCACCTTGCCGGTGTTGCGGTGGGAGACCCGGGTCGCGAGCTCCTGGAAGGACACGTAGGCGACCGCCTCGAGCGCGGTCTTGTCGCCCGAGTCGTAGCCGGACGTCATGTAGTCCATCCGGGCCCGCTCCAGCTCGACCGGGTCGACGCCGCGGGTCACGACGAGGTAGTCGCGCATGGCGATGCCGTGCCGGTTCTCCTCAGCGGTCCAGCGACCCACCCACGTGCCCCACGCCCCGTCCCGGCCGAAGCGGGTCGCGATCTCGCGGTGGTACGACGGCAGGTTGTCCTCGGTCAGGAGGTTGGTGAACATCGCGGCCTTCGCCGTCTCCGAGAGCTGCGACTGCTCCGGCGCCCAGTCCTCGCCGCCGAGGAACGCGAAGTCGCGGCCCTGGCTCCAGGGGACGTAGTCGTGGGGGTGCCACTCCTGGGCGACGCCCAGGTGGCGGTCGAGGTTCTCGGCGACGACGGGCTCGAGTGCCTCGAGCAGGTGCTCCGGTGCGGTCACCGTGCCATCGAACCACTTCTACACTGGCAGCACCATGACCACGAAGCAGAGCACGAGGCTGCGCCCCGGTGTCCGGGCCCTCGACAGGCTGATGAAGTCGATGCCCTCGATGTCGGTGGCCAGGATGACGCCGGAGCAGCTCGAGAAGGTGCAGACGACCGTCATCCCTGACGGCGGCGTCGCGGGACTGTTCCTCGGGCGGCTGCGCAAGGGCGTCACCGTGCGCACCGACAGCTTCACCGCGCGGGGCGGCGACCTGCCGCTGCGGATCTACACGCCCGACGCCTGGTCGCGGACCCCGCGACCGGTGGTGCTCAACATCCACGGCGGAGGCTTCGTGCTCGGCAGCGCGCGCCAGTGCGACTGGATCTGCAGCACCGTGGCCGCGGACCTGGATGCCGTCGTGGTCTCGGTCGACTACCGCCTCGCGCCGGCCCACAAGTTCCCGGCAGCCGTGGAGGACTCCTACGACGCCCTGCTCTGGACGGCCGCCCACGCGGCCGACCTCGGGGGCGACCCGGCGCGGCTCGGGGTCCTCGGCGACAGCGCCGGCGGCAACCTCGCGGCGGTGGTGTCGATCCTCGCGCGTGACGAGCACGGCCCGGCCGTCGCGCACCAGGCCCTGGTCTACCCGGCCACCGACATGACCGACACGTCGCGCGAGGACGAGTCGTTCCTGGGCAACGTCCTGGGCATCGTGCTCAGCAACGACGACATCGAGGTCTTCCGCGACCACTACCTCAGCGAGGAGGTCGACCGGACCGACTTCCGGCTCTCGCCGATCCTCGCCCCGGACCTCTCGGGCCTGCCGCCGGCGGTGGTGGTCGTCGCCGGCCTCGACCCGCTGCACGACAGCGGCGTCCGCTACGCGCAGGCCCTCGCCGACGCCGGCAACGAGGTGACGGTGGAGGACTTCCACCAGATGCCGCACGGCTTCCTGAGCTTCCCGTACTTCTCGCACGCCGCCCGTCCTGCGATGGCCGCGATCGTCGCGTCGCAGCGCGCCGCGCTCTACTGAGGCCCTACCGGCGTACGCCGAGCGGGGCGACCCACCGCTCGAGGGCGGCGGCCACCGCCGCGGGGGAGATGGGCTTCGTCAGGTAGTCGTCCATGCCGGCGTCCAGGCAGCGCTCGCGGTCGCCGTCGATCGCGCTCGCGGTCATCGCGATCACCGGCGTATGCCGCCCGTCGGCCTCCCGGAGGCGGATCTCGCGGGTCGCGGCGAACCCGTCCATGACCGGCATCTGCACGTCCATGAAGACGAGGTCGTAGTCCCGGTCCGCCATCGCCGCCAGGCCTTCTACACCGTCGTCAGCGAGGTCGACCTCGAAGCCGCACGCGGTGACGATGCCCTCGGCGACGATCTGGTTGATCTCGCCGTCCTCGACCACCAGGACCCGGCCGCGGGACGGTGCCTCGACCGGCTCGGGCTCGCTCGGCGGCGGGGCGGGCGCGCGCACCGCCGGGGTGATCACGTCGAGCAGCATGCTGCGCAGCCGCGACAGCGGGACCGGCTTGGAGAGCAGCGCGGCGAAGCCCGCCTCCTCCGCCTCGGCCGGGCCGACGGCCGGGCTCGAGGTCAGCAGCACCAGCACGGTGCCGTCGAGCTCGGGGGTCGCACCGACGGCCCGCGCGAGGTCGAGCCCGTTCATGCCCGGCATGCACAGGTCCAGCACCCCCAGGTCGTACGGCGCGCTCGCGGCCGCCGCCCGCTTCAGGGCCTCCAGGCCGGAGGGCGCGTCGGGCACCACGTCGACGGTCATGCCCCAGGCCGTGAGCTGGTCCTCGAGGATCATCCGGTTGGTCGCGTTGTCGTCGACGACCAGCACCCGCCGGCCGACGAGCACGTCGGGCGTCGGCGCGGCTGCGGCGGTCGGCTCGTCGACGACGCCGAGCGGCACCGAGAACCAGAACGTGCTGCCCTGCCCGAGCTCGCTGTCGACGCCGATCTCGCCGCCCATGGCCTCGACGAGCTGACGGCAGATCGCGAGCCCGAGGCCGGTGCCGCCGTACCGCCGGGTGGTCGAGGAGTCCGCCTGCGAGAAGGGGTCGAAGAGACGGGTCAGGTCCGTGGTGTCGACGCCGATCCCGGTGTCGCGCACCTCGAACCGCACGGTTGCGATGCTGGTCCGGCGACCCGACCCGTCCCACTCGGTCGTGCGTCCGGTGTGCTCGGCGCGGACCACGACCTCGCCCGCCTCGGTGAACTTCACCGCGTTGCTCGCCAGGTTGAGCAGCACCTGGCGCAGCCGGGCGGGATCGCCCTGGAGACGCGCCGGCATCCCGGGCGTGCAGGAGGCGAGCAGCTCGAGCCGCTTCTCGCCCGCCGACTCGGCGACGAGCTCGGCGACCTCGTCGACCATCCGGACCGGGTCGAACTCGATGGTCTCGAGCTCGAGGTGGCCGGCCTCGACCTTCGAGAAGTCGAGGATGTCGTTGATGATCATGAGCAGCGCGTCGCCCGCCGTGCGCACGCCCTCCGCGTACGTGCGCTGGCGGTCGTCCAGCTCGGAGGCGAGCAGCAGGCCGGTCAGCCCGATGACGCCGTTCATCGGCGTGCGGATCTCGTGGCTCATCGTCGCCAGGAACTCCGACTTGGCACGGGAGCCCTCGAGCGCCGCGTCCCGCGCAGCCGCGAGCTCGGCGCGGGACGCGCTCTCGGAGCGGAGCAGCCGCGCGGTGCGGACGAAGGCGAGGGCGATCAGGGACAGGTTGCCCAGCAGCATGGTCGACGGGTCGATGACCATGCCGAGGCGGCTGCCGAGCGCCCACAGGGCGGTGGGCACCAGTAGCGGGACGATCGCGATCAGCAGCTTGCCGTGCGTGCGCCGGTCGTCGAGGTCGTGGTGCACGGCGGCCACCGCGGTGGGCTGGCGGAGCGTCGCCGTCGCCAGCGCCATCGAGCTGAGCATCCAGCCCGCCTCGGGGAGCGCCGAGCGCGCCTCCTCGATGGCGAGCACGTAGAAGCCGATGTCGGCGAAGAGCCAGCACCAGATGCCGACCGCGAGCGGCGTCCCGACGGCACGCCGGGTCCGGCCGTGCACGAGGGCGCGCAGCGCCAGCCCGATCAGCACGGCGTCGAGGACCGGGAAGGCCACCCACACCAGCCGCGCGAACTCCCCGGACGTGTCCTCGGTGGCGAGCTGGTCGACCGTGCAGGTCCACACGACCAGCACGCTCACGACGGCGACGGTCACCACGTCGAGCAGCGCGTCGCCCGCGAACCGACGGCCGTCGCTCCGGGCGACGGTGACCACCACCAGCGCCCCGACCAGGCACAGGTAGCCGATCAGGTACGGCGCGTCGGCGACCGACCGGTCCGCCTCGCCGGTGCTCCAGGCGTGGGCGACGAGCACGAGGTCGCCGGCCGCGGCCAGCGTGATGCTGGCGGTGATCAGGGCCGGGACGAGGCGACGGCCGCGGACCGCACCGAGGAGGCCGAGACCGGCCAGGGCCACCGGGACGGCGTTGCCGAGGAGGTACGTCGCGTCGCCGGCCCGGCCGCTCGGCCCCGCCAGGTGGATCGCGACGATCACGACCTCGATCGTCCAGAGGGCGCGCACGACCATGGTGCGTCGACTCGCTTCCACCGGCCCCCCTGCGCGATCTCGCGGCGTCGGTGCCCCCCACCTGCGCCAGGTCGTTCCTATCGGCCGGGAAGGGCGAGACCTTCGGATTTCGGCGCGTGCGCGGGCACGAGTGCGAGGGCCGCCACCGCGAGGACGGCCGCGAGCGCGAACACGTAGAAGCCCCACGGGTAGGCGATGCCAGCCGTGACGAGCGCGCCGGTGATCGAGGGGCCGACGATGGCGCCGACCCGGCCGATGCCGGCCGAGAGCCCGAGCGCGGTGCCCTTGAGGTAGTCGGGGTAGAGGTGTCCCACGAACGCGTACACGAGGACCTGGGCGCTGAACACGAAGACGCCGGTGACCAGCACGGCGACGTACACCAGGGCCGTGCTCTCCAGCTTGATCGACAGCAGTGCCAGGCAGAGCGCCGCGATCCCGAACCACACCAGCACCGTGGGCTTGTTGCCGCGCGAGTCGGAGATCCGCCCGGCGACCAGCAGGCCGGTGACCGCGCCGAGGTTGAGGACCAGCAGCAGCGTCGTGCCGGCCTCGATCGAGTAGCCGGCCTCGCCCATGATCTTGGGCAGCCAGGTGTTGAGGCCGTAGACGAGCAGCAGCCCCATGAACGACGCGACCCACAGGCCGAGGCTGATGCGGAGGTAGGAGCCCCGGACGACGTCAGCGGCGCGGCTCGGGCGCCGCGTCTCGGGGGCCTGCTCGCGGGAGCGGAGGTAGGACTCCGACTCGGGCAGCTTGAGCCAGAAGACCGGCAGGAAGAGGAGGCCGGCGACGCCGCCGATCACGAACATGGCCTCCCAGCCCCACGCGTCGATCACCCAGAGCGCCAGCAGCGCGGTGAGCACCGCGCCGACGTGGTAGCCGGTCATCACCCGGGTCATCGCGCTGCCGTTGCGCGAGTCGGGCGCGTGCTCGGACATGAAGGCCAGGGCGATCGGCAGGCAGGCGCCCATCCCGAGGCCGCCGAGGAAGCGCAGCGTCGTGAAGGCGGCCACGCTCGGGGCGAACGCGACCGCGATCGTGAGCACGGAGAACCAGGCGACGCAGGCGATCAGGGTGCGGCGCCGCCCGAACGCGTCGGTCACGGGCCCGATCACCGCGGCGCCGATGCCGACGCCGACCAGGCCCACCGTGGCCGCCGTGGTGAGCGAGGCGTCGGTGAAGCCGAGGTCGCCGGACTTGCTGATGACGGGGATGACCGCGCCGATGACGACGAGGTCGAAGCCCTCGAGCGCCACGGCGAGCCAGCACAGCACCACGGGCCAGAGCCCGGTGGCGGTCGGCGTACGGCGGCCGGAGTCGATGGTCGTGGTCATGGTCGAGCCTTTCCCGAGAGGTGTGCCCACACGGTGACCCGGTGGAGACGGCGCTCACACCTCGGGCTTCCGCTGACCGGAAGTGGTGACCGATGGGTAACCTTCGCCACGGATCTCCTCGGTGACGTGCGAGGATCGCGCCCGTGAGCACGAGTGTGGAGACCAGTGACGTCATCGTGGTGGGCGCCGGCCTGGCCGGCCTGGCGGCCGCGGCCGAGGTCGCCGACGCCGGGAAGCGGGTGCTGCTGCTCGACCAGGAGCCCGAGCAGTCGCTGGGTGGTCAGGCGTTCTGGAGCCTCGGCGGCCTGTTCTTCGTGGACAGCCCCGAGCAGCGCCGGATGGGCATCAAGGACTCGCGCGACCTGGCCATGCAGGACTGGCTCGGCAGCGCACAGTTCGACCGCGAGGAGGACCGCTGGCCGCGGCGCTGGGCCGAGGCGTACGTCGACTTCGCGTCGGGCGAGAAGCGCGCGTGGCTGCGCGAGATGGGCCACCGCACCTTCCCGATCGTGGGCTGGGCCGAGCGTGGCGACGGCCGCGCCGACGGCCACGGCAACTCGGTCCCGCGCTTCCACATCACCTGGGGGACCGGTCCGGGGGTCGTCGACCCGTTCGAGCGCCGCGTGCGCGAGCACGCCGCCACCGGCCGGCTGACGTTCGGCTTCCGGCACCAGGTCGACGACCTCGTCGTCGAGGACGGCGCGGTCGTCGGCGTCCGTGGCACCCTCCTCGAGCCCAGCGCGATCGAGCGCGGCAAGGCCTCGAGCCGGGTGGCGGTCGGCGAGTTCGAGCTGCGCGCCCAGGCCGTGATCGTGACCAGCGGCGGCATCGGCGGCAACCACGACCTGGTCCGCAAGACCTGGCCGAAGCGGCTCGGCACACCCCCGAAGACGATGGTGGCCGGCGTCCCCGCGCACGTCGACGGCCGGATGCTCGGCATCACCGAGGCGGCCGGGGCCCGGGTCATCAACCCCGATCGGATGTGGCACTACGTCGAGGGCATCCGCAACTGGGACCCGATCTGGGACAACCACGGCATCCGGATCCTGCCCGGCCCGTCGTCGCTGTGGCTGGACGCGACCGGCAAGCGGCTGCCCGCGCCGTACTTCCCGGGCTTCGACACCCTCGGCACCCTGACGCACCTGCGCACGACCGGCTACGACTACTCGTGGTTCGTGCTCACCCAGAAGATCATCGAGAAGGAGTTCGCGCTCTCGGGCTCCGAGCAGAACCCCGACCTCACCGGCAAGGACATCAAGCTCCTGCTGAGCCGGGTGAAGTCCGGCGCGCCCGGCCCGATCGAGGCGTTCAAGCAGCACGGCGACGACTTCGTCGTGGCCGACGACCTCTCCACCCTCGTGAAGGGCATGAACCAGGTCGGCGACAAGCCTCTCATCGTCGAGGCCGAGCTGCGCGAGCTGATCGAGGCCCGCGACCGCGAGATCGACAACTCGTTCACCAAGGACGCCCAGGTCACCGCGATCCGCGGCGCCCGCACCTATCGCGGCGACAAGCTGATCCGGGTCGCCACGCCGCACAAGATCCTCGACCCCAAGGCCGGCCCGCTCATCGCCGTACGTCTCAACGTCCTGACCCGCAAGACGCTCGGCGGCCTGGAGACCGACCTCGACGGCCGCTGCCTGACCTCGGACGGCACCCCGCTGCCCGGGCTGTACGCCGCGGGCGAGGTCAACGGCTTCGGTGGCGGCGGGATGATGGGCTACAACGCGCTCGAGGGCACGTTCCTCGGCGGCTGCCTCTTCTCCGGCCGTACGGCGGGCCGGGCCGCCGCTCGCGCGGTCTGACGGGGGAGCGGCAGGTCAGCTCGCAGCCTCGAGCAGCTTGCGGCGCAGGGTCATGGTGGCCCGGCTGTGCAGCTGGCTGACGCGCGACTCGGTCACGCCCAGGACCTGACCGATCTCTGCCAGGGTGAGCCGGTCCCAGTAGTAGAGGGCGATCACCACCTGGTCGCGCTCGGCGAGCTCGCGGACCGCGGTCAGGAAGCCGGCCGGGATGTCGTCGTCGGCGCCCGGGAGGTCGATCTCGCTCCGCGGCGTCTCCTCGTCGCCGACGGCCGCGCTCTCGAAGCTGACCACCGTGGTGTGCGCCGTCTGGGAGTACATGGTGCGCAGCTCGGCCACGGGCACCGAGAGCTCTGCCGCGACCTCCTCGTCGTCGGGAGCACGCCCGAGCCGTGCCTCGAGCCGCGCCTGGGCGGCGTCGATGGCGCGGACCTTCTCGCGGATCGAGCGCGGCACCCAGTCGGAGGCCCGCAGGCCGTCGACGATCGCGCCGCGGATCCGCGAGACGGCATAGGTCTGGAACTGGAGCCCCCGGCCCGGGTCGAACTTCTCGATCGCGTCCATCAGGCCGATGACGCCGTCGGAGACCAGGTCGGCCTGGTCGACCGAGGACGGCAGCCCGGAGCGGACGCGGCCCGCGACGTACTTCACCAGGGGCGAGTACTGGAGCACCAGGCGGTCGCGAGCTTCGGTGTCGCCGGTCTCCTTGAACCGGCGCCACAGCAGGTCCACGGAGCTCTCAGGGTCGTCCATGCCATCCCCCTCGGTCGCGCCCGTCGCCGGGCGGAATCCTGGCGGCACCATAGTCGATCGCCTCAGCCCTCGTACTCGAAGTGCCAGGGTTCGGGGCGGCTGCCGCCTGCGGCCGCCCAGGACGGATGGATCCAGCCGTACGTCGGCCCGTGGTCGACCATCCAGGCGTGCTCGCTGCCCGAGAAGGTCTCGATGCCGCCGCAGAGATCGACGGCCAGCCCCAGGCCGTGCACCGACGTTCCGGGCTGCGCCGTGATCGTCGGCTTGCGGACGTGCGCGTCCTCCTGTCCCGCCCGGGACCGGTAGGAGTCGGTGATGCACAGGGTCTCGCCGTTGTCCCGCTCGAACGCGGCGCCCATCAGCCGGTAGGCGACGGCGGCGTCGCAGCGCAGCTGCTGCGCGCCGTCGGGAGTGGCGGCACAGAGCGCGTCGCCCGGCATCTCGCCGTTCGGGTACGACGGGCGCGGCGCCTCGGGCACCTCGAGCACCTGGACAGGGTCGACGGGCACACCGTCGAGCCGGACCTCGAAGTGCAGGTGCGGGCCCGTGGTGTTGCCACGGCTGCCGACCGCGCCGACCTGCTGACCGGCGACCACGCTCTGTCCGTCGGTCACGTCGACGCGGGACAGGTGGGCGTAGAGCGTCTCGACGCCGCCGCCGTGGTCGACACGGACCAGGTTGCCCGCCCAGGAGGGGTGCTGGATGGTGACGACGCCGGGGCCGGCAGCGACGACCGGAGTCCCGATCGGTGCGGCGAAGTCCTGACCGGTGTGCTCGCCGGACGACCAGAGCTCGCCTGCGCTGCCGAAGCCGGCCGACAGCGTGTAGCTGCCCGGGGCGACCGGCAGCACGAACGGACCGTCGCCGGCCGACCCCTCGGCGTCGGAGTCTCCCCCGCAGACGCCGTACGCCGGGGGGTCGACATTCTCACCCGAAGGACTCCACGACCGGTCCTTCAGGAGGCTGGGGCGGCGGATCGCCAGCAGGGCGTGGTCGTCGACCCTGCGGACGCCGGCGGTGCCGGTCGTGGGATCGGCGACGATGGCGAGGCCGGGCCCGACGTACACGCCGGTCTCGCCGAGTCCGGCGCGGCTGCTGCCGAGCACGACGAGGTCGCCGACCTGGACGACCCGCCGCGGCACCGGGGGGAGGTCGCTGAGCTGGTCGCCGGCGCCGGCCGGGAGGGTGATCGTGCCCCACGTGTTGGCGACCAGGCCGCCGCACGCGTAGGTCGTCGGATCGATCCCGCCGGGCACCTCGGCGAGGCCGAGGCGGTGGAACGCGTCCGACACGGCCCGGACGGCCTCGGCGGGCAGCACGGTCACCGGTCGGCCGTCGGGGAGCCGCGCGGCCGCGACGCCCCGTACGGGCCGGAAGCCGGCGACCCGCACCTGCTCCAGGCCGGGTGCGAGGTGCTCGGGATCCAGCAGGTCCCGGGCGGCCGGCGGGACGACGCCCGCCCGCGCCACCTGGTGCAGGTAGCGCTCCCAGGAGCGCAGCGCCTGCCGGTCCCGGCGCCGCTGGGCGGGGTCGGCCGCCGCGTAGCCGGACGGAGGCTGCGAGCGACGGATCGCCGAGTCGACGACCTGACCGGCCGACCAGGTCGCCTCGACCCGCTCCAACCGGGCCTGCGCGGTCTCCCACCGCTGGCGGTCCTCCTCGGCGCGCGCGATGGCGTCGTCGAGCACCCCCTGCACGAGGTCCGCGAGCCGGCGGACGTCCTCGGCGTTCGACGCGGCCTCGGCGGCCCGGTCGACGTCGGACTGACCGCCGGAGAAGAAGTCCCCGAGGGCGTGCAGGGCGCCGCCCTTCTCGTCGGCGACCTCGTCGCCCAGCGCGGCTGCGGTCGACTCGGCCACGTCGGCGGCGTCGTTCAGGCGCTCGGCCTGTGCGCTCAGGCCCTCGACCCGGAGCCGCGAGGCCGCGTACGCCGCGGCTGCCTCGTCGACCAGCTCCTGCGCGGTGCGGCCACGCGTGCCGGCACTGTCACGGACCGCCGCCCGCTCCGCGTCCGCCGGGGCAGTCGTGAGCGGCACGAGCACGAGCACCGCCGCGACGACCAGGGCGACGACGGCCGCGACCCCGGACCCGCGCGGGTCCGGGGTGTGCTGGCTGCCGTCGGCCATGAGGGTCCTCGCCTGGATGATCGGTGGGCGTCAGTCGTCGAGGAACGCGACTTCGCGCAGCACGGCCTGTCGGCGCTCGGCCGGCACGTCGTCCGCCGGGGCCGGTGAGCCCGGCACGACGCGCAGGGCGGGCACCTCGCCCGTGTACGGCGTCGGCGCCTCCGGGACCGACGGCAGCGGCTGTGGCGGCGCCACGCTCGACAGCCCGGGCACGGGGATGCTCGTCGGAGCTGAGCCCGCCGACGAGGTGGTCGTCGCGACCACGCGCTCCTGCGGCGCCTCGACCTCGACGGTGACCGTCTCGGTGGCCCGGCGCGTGGCCTCGAGACCGGCGCCGAAGACGGTGCGGACCACGGCCGCCATCTCGAGGAGCGTGTCTCGGGCGGGGCCCGGGGTCAGCTGGGCGGCGGTGCTGCTGTCAGCGGTCATCGTCATGATGTCCTCCTGGAGAGGGAGTGGAGCGGCCGGTCAGTCGAACGGGAGAGGCGCCACGGTCAACGTGGTGCTCACGTGGATCACGCGGTCGAACGCCCCCACGTGCTTCATCAGCAGCGTCGGTGCGGTCTTCGTGCCGGTCAGCGTGACGCTGCCGTCCGGGTAGATGGTGAAGCCCTTGCTGGCCACCGTGATCCCGTGCGGCTCGGCATCGCGCTCGGCGGCCGCCAGGGCGACGACCGCGGTCTGGCGGCTGGCCGGTCCCTGCTTGGCGATGGCGGCCGCCTGGTAGCCGGCCTGCTGGACGTCGTCGTGCGACGACATCTTGGTCAGCACCACCGATCCGGTGTCGATCGCGAGGACCACGAGAACGAGCGCAGCGGCCGCGATCAGGCCGCGGACGCTGAAGATGCGGAGCAGTCCACGCATGGCCGGTCCCCCCTGGTCTCGGAGTGGTCGAGCTTCGATCTCGGAAGAAGAAGGAACAGGGGGCAGTACTCACCCGAGTACTGCCCCCTGCGGTGACGGCGGTACCCCCCCCGAGTACTGCCTGGTGGTGACAGCGCCCCCCCGAGCGCTGCCCCCCGTCCCGCGGCTGGATCAGCAGCCGGCGCCCTTGGCGGCCTGGAGGCCGCCGCCGTTCTCGACGTACTTCCACTCGTTCGCGGCGGCGTTGGCGCTGGCGCCCGAGTTGTAGCCCGAGATGCAGAAGTCGCCACCCGCGGGCGTTCCGGTGACCTTGAAGGTGGTCGAGGAGTCGTGCTTCCAGCCGGCGCCCTCGAGGATGGTCTGCGTGAAGGCGGTCGTGCTGGTGGGACCGTCGGTCGTGATCGTGGCGGCGACGGTCGCCGCGTTCTTGAGGTCGGACTTGATCGACGCGTCGACGCCCTTCTGGCGCTGGTTGAGGAACACCGGGATGGCGATCGCGGCGAGGATGCCGATGATGATGATGACGACCAGGAGCTCGATCAGGGTGAAGCCCTGGTCCGTCTCCTTCATGGACTTCTTGAGCCGAGCGAGCATGACGTTTCTCCTGTGCGTTTTCGGGATCAATGTGCGCCGGCCGTGTGGCTCGAGCGCCTGACTGTCATGGAGATCGTCGGTGCGGCGAAACCGCCCCTTGAGAGCGATCGAGAACTTTTTTCCGCCGCCTGAAATGACACCGGGGTGGGCGCCCGCACGGGCACCCACCCCAGCTGCCTGGTGGGATCGCCGAGGTCGGCGACCCCGATGGCTCAGCTGAGCGTCACGGCCGGCCCCATGGTGGCCGCCGCGGTCGCGCACGAGCCGCCGGTCGGCGCCGTCGCCGTGGCCGCTCCGGGCTGCAGTCCGCCGAGCGCGGAGTCGTACCAGAAGAAGCTGGTCGTGCCGCCCGTGCCACCCGAGTTCGAGCCCTTGATGCAGTAGCCGACGGCCGGGCCGCCGGTGACCGTGACGACGTTGCCCGAGCTCTTCTTGAACCCCGCGGTCGTCACGTTCGCCGCCGTCCAGTACGCGGTGGTCGCGTTGGCCGGCTTGCCGGTCGGGTCGTCGGTCGTGATCGTCTCGAGCACGGTCGCCGCGTTCTTGAGATCCGACTTGATCCCCGCGTCGACGCCCTTCTGGCGCTGGTTGAGGAAGACCGGGATGGCGATCGCGGCGAGGATGCCGATGATGATGATGACGACGAGGAGCTCGATCAGGGTGAAGCCCTGGTCATCCTTCTCGTCCATGGACTTCTTGAGTCGAGCAAGCATCTGATTCCCCCACAGTGATTGAGCAGCCGAGCGCGATGTCGCACGGGATGTCCCGGCGCGCGCCTTGTCGACGATTTCTTCGGGCCCGGCGACCGGCCACTTGAGAGCGGGCACATCCGGAGCGACTCACCGTCAAGTCACGGGTGGCGCGCGCCGACAACCTTGGCAGCCAGATCTTTCGTCGTGATGGAGAGTGCTGTGAAGAGTGCCGTGGGGGACGGGCGACGTCCGGCCGACGAGGGCATGACCCTCGTCGAGGTGGTCGTCGCGATCACGCTCTTCGCGGTGATGGCCGGCTCGATCCTCGCGCTGCTGGCAGGGGCGATCCGGCTCACCCGCGACGACCGCTTCCACATGGAGGCCTCGATCCTCGCCAGCCGCGAGCTCGAGATCACGCGGGACGCGTTCGCCTCGGGCGTGCGCGGACCGACGACCATCGACGTGAACCAGGCGGTCAACCCGTCGCCTCTCGCGGGAGGCACCGCCGGCCAGCCGCTGGTCGTGGACAACGTCCCCTACACCGTGACGCGTACGGCGCAGTGGTCCGAGATGGGTCAGACCGCGGCGTCGACCTGCGACGAGGGCGGGTCCATCGAGCTGGCCTACCTGCGCGTCCAGGTGGACGTGTCGTGGCCGGGGCTGGGTGACCGGCCGCCGGTGACCATGTCGACCGTCATGACCCCGCCCAAGGGCACCTACTCGGCGCTGACCGGCCACATCGGGGTCAAGGTCATCGACGCGTCGGGTGCCCCGTTCGGCGGCCGCACGGTGACGGCGACCGGTGCCTCCGGCACCTACACCGAGACGACCTCCGACGACGGCTGCGCGTTGTTCGCGTTCCTCGCGCCCGGGACCTACCAGGTGAAGGTGCAGTCGGTCGGCTACGTCAACCGCAACGGCGACCCGGCCGGCACGGCCACCGCGCAGGTCCAGGTCGGGCAGCTGTGGCGCACCACGATCGAGTACGACCAGGCGGCGGCACTGACGGCGACCTTCACCACCGCGAGCGGCTACGCGCTCCCGACCACGAACGCCATCCCGATCGCGCTCGGCAACAGCGCCCTGCTCCCGTCGGGGTCGAAGAGCGTCGCCGGGTCCGGCAACACCCGGACGGTGGCCAACCTCTGGCCCTACCCCTCCGGCTACCAGGTGTGGGCCGGGTCCTGCCTCGACAACGACCCGCAGTTCACGGACCAGGACCGCGGGCTCCCGATCACGACCGACCCGGGCACCACGGTCCCGGTCAACGTCCCGCTCGGCGCCATCGACGTCCAGGGTCCCGCCAACGCGGCGATCACCGCCGTGCACGCCGCGGACTCGGCCTGCGCCTCGGGGCTGACGATCACCCTCGGCACGACCGCCGCGAGCGGCAAGCTGAAGACCAGCGTCCCGTTCGGCACCTGGACGATCAAGTCCGGCACCAAGACGGCGAGCGTGACCGTCGCCAGCGGCGACAGCCCGCGATCGGTGAACCTGCCATGACGATCCGACCACGAGACCCCGAGGCCCGGCTGGACGACGAGGGCGGCAGCATGGCCGAGCTGGTGGTGGCCATGGGGCTCTTCGTCCTCCTCACCGTGATGCTCACCGTGACGTCCGTCCTCGGCTACCGGGTCGCGGCCAACCTCGGCAACCGCACCGACAACGCGACGCAAGGGCAGCTCGCCACCGACGCGGTGAGCAAGGTCCTGCGCACCGCGATCCTGCCCGACCAGCTGACCGAGGTGTCGTGCGTGGACTGCGCCGACACCGCGATCGTGCAGGCGACGCGCACGCAGGTCTCCTTCTACGCCAACCTCGGCGCCACCAGCGTCGTCGGACCGAGCCTGGTCACGCTGCGGGTCGTCCAGGACCCCCGTGCGACCCAGACCTCCGGCCAGCTGGTCCAGACCTTGCAGCCGCCGACCGACCTCGGCAGTGGGAAGTACACCTTCTGCAACCCGGCCAACGCAGGCTGCGTGGTGCAGACGAGGGTGCTCGCCCGAGGTCTCGCGTGGCCTGCGGCGAACCTGCTCGCGTACTACAACTTCGCAGGCGCCCAGATCACGTCCGCCACCTTCAGCAGCGCCGACCTGGCGTCGGTGGCCAGCGTCGAGGTGACCCTCACGGTCCAGACCGTCCAGGGCCAGACCAGGTACCCGGCGACGACCGTGGTCAAGCGGGTCCGGCTGCCCAACTCGGACATCAACGTCCTCGTCCAACCATCGCCGTGAGGTGGAAGATGCGCACACGTGACGACGAGGGCTCGGCCCTCCTGGTGGTGCTCGGCATGATGATGGTCCTGACCCTCATCGTCACCGTCGCCGCGACGCTGGCCATGAAGACGGCGGCCTTCGCCCGGCACTCCAACGACTGGAACGCCGCGCTCGCCGCTGCCGAGGCCGGCGTCGACGACTACCTGGCCCGGCTCAACCGCGACGACAACTACTGGGTCACCAGCCCGGACTGCACCAACGTCGCGATGCGGAAGCCGAACGTGAGCAGGTGCTCCTGGGGCGCGTCGACCACCATCGGGTGGGCCGATGTCCCGCAGGGCGACCGTGCTCAGTTCCACTACGACGTCGTCACGACCAGCACGCCGGTGAACGGCACCATCAAGCTCACGGCGACCGGACGCGTCGGCAGCGTGACGCGCACGGTCTCGACCGTCCTGCGCCGCGGCGGGTTCGGGGAGTTCCTCTACTACACCGTCTACGAGACGATCGACCCGGCGAACGAGGCGGTCTACGGGCTCAACAATGCCACCGCCCAGGACAAGTGCTCGCACTACGCCTGGGACCCCACGACGCCCCGACCCAAGAACCAGAGCATCGGCGGCGTCACCGGGTGCGTGAACATCCAGTTCGGTGACAACGACAAGATCAACGGGCCGCTGCACACCAACGACACCATGCTGACGGGCGGGAACCCGCTGTTCCAGGGGACGGTGACGACGTCCGACCCCGCGTGCCAGCCCGTGAACGGCGTGGCGCGCCCGGCGACCTCCTGCTACACCAAGAACGGCACGTCGAACCCGCAGTTCGACAAGGGCATCAACTACCGGGCCGAGGTCGAGCTGCCGACCAGCATCGGCGACCTCTCCCAGCACGTCGACCCGACCAAGACCTCGACACCGGGGTGCCTCTACACCGGGCCGACGCGGATCAAGCTCATCGACGACGGCAGCACGTACTCGAAGATGAAGGTGTGGAGCCCCTTCACCGTCTCGGGGGTCAACTCGGGCTGTGGGGGCACGCGGCCCAACGGCGTCACCGTCACCATCCCGAACAACAACCTGGTCATGGTGCGCAACGTGCCCTCGAACGAGGCCACCGCGGCCACGTCGGTCGCGTGCACCGGTGGTGCGATCGGCGACGGGTACCCGCTGACCGACGACATCAACCGCAAGCTCAACGAGGCGAGCTGCGGCTACGGAACGCTCTACGTCGAGGGTCAGCTCGCCGGTCGCCTGACGTTCTCGGCGGCGAACAACATCGTCATCACGGGAGACCTGACCTACTCCGGTGGGAAGACCGGCCTGGACGCACTGGGCCTGATCGCCGAGAACTCGGTGAAGATCTACCACCCCGTGAAGTCGACCTGCAGCAACCCCTTCAGCTCGAGCTGCTCGAACTACACCGAGCTGTCCCGACCGAACAGCGCCGGCATCTTCAAGAACGCCAAGGTCTACGCCGCGATCCTGACCTTGCAGCACAGCTTCACGGTCCAGATGTACGACCAGGCGTCGAACCTGGGGACGCTCTCGGTCTTCGGGACCATCGCCCAGCGCTTCCGTGGCCCGGTCGGACTGGCCGGCGGCACCGGCTTCACCAAGAGCTACGAGTACGACACCCGCCTGCGCTACTCGCCGCCGCCGTTCTTCCTCGACCCCGTCCGGTCGTCGTGGGGGGTCAAGGCGTACGGCGAGTCCACGCCGGCGTACTGACGCCCGGGGCAGCGCACCCGGCGACACCCGCCCTGGTCCGGGTGGTCACCTGAGTTGGGGACTGGACCCACGGTTGCCTGCCGAGGTCGCCTTCCTCGTCGAGGATGGCGACGACGGCGGGACCAGAGGGCCAGGGGCGTGGCCGGCGGGGGTGGACGGGTGACCAAGAGGCTCGATAACGGACCATCACTGCTGACCGATGCGGGGGTCGGGCGCCTGGTCGCCTCCGAGGCCGATGTCGGCGCTGCCCGTGAGCGGCGCAGGCAGCTCGCCCTCCGCCGGCTCGCGCTCGTCCTGGCCGTGCTGATGGCGTGGCTGTGGTGGCGCCTGCTCCACGGCGACCCGATCGACGTGCGCTCGTGGCACCTCCCGACGTTCGATCCGTTCCTGTTCATGGCGTCGCTGCTGCTGCTCACGATGGTGGGCGTGCTGCTCGCCACGACGATCGGGGCAGGCCGCTCGCCACACGTCCTCTTCAGGCCGGAGCAGATCGACGTCACCCTCGACGACGTCAGGGGGGTCGACGCCGTCAAGGAGGACGTCGTCCGCTCCCTCAACCTGTTCCTCGCCCATCGCGCGTTCACCGAGGAGATGGGTGGTACGCCGCGGCGCGGACTGCTCTTCGAAGGGCTGCCGGGGACCGGGAAGACCCACATGGCCAAGGCGATGGCCCGCGAGGCCGGCGTCCCGTTCCTCTTCGTGTCCGCGACCTCGTTCCAGTCGATGTACTACGGCGCCACCGCACGCAAGATCCGTTCCTACTTCCGAGAGCTGCGCAAGGCCGCCCGACGCGACGGGGGCGCCATCGGCTTCATCGAGGAGATCGACGCGATCGCGGTGACCCGGCGAGGCATGTCCGCCGTACCCGCGCCGAGCCTCGACCCCGTGCTGCCCTACGACTCGTCCCTCATCGGACACACCTCGTGCGGGTGGCACCCGCCGGCCACGGTGTTCACCGTCGACCGGGCCCCGGCGATCAACCGCTCGACCATCAGTGAGGGCACCGGCGGCGTGGTCAACGAGCTCCTCGTCCAGATGCAGTCGTTCAACGAGCCGAGCGGCTCCCAGAAGGCCCAGGCCTGGCTGATCGAGCAGCTCAACGCGCTGCTGCCGGCCCACCGTCAGCTGCGGCGGCCGGCGCCCGTGCCGACGAACGTGCTGGTCATCGCGGCGACGAACCGCGCCGACAACCTCGACCCGGCACTGCTGCGCCCGGGCCGCTTCGACCGCCGGCTGACGTTCGACCCACCCGGTCGGGTGGGCCGCCGTGAGCTCGTCGACCACTTCCTGGCCCGCAAGGCACACGTCCCCGAGCTGGACGACGACGCCGTACGGGAGCACCTGGCGGCGCTGACCCAGGGCTACACGCCCGTCATGATCGAGCACCTCTTCGACGAGGCCCTGGTCAACGCGCTGCGGCGCGGGGACCGCGCGATGACCGTCCGCGACATCGAACGCGCCCGGCTGACCGAGGAGATCGGTCTGGGCCAGCCGGTGCAGTACACCGACCAGGAGCGGACCCTGATCGCCACCCACGAGGCCGGGCACGCCACCACGGCGTGGCTGATCGCACCCGAGCGGCGCCTGGAGGTCCTCACGATCATCAAGCGCCGTGACGCGCTGGGGCTGCTGGCACATGGCGACCGGGACGAGGTCTTCACCCGGTCCCGTCACGAGATGCTCAACCTGATCCGGATCGCGATGGGTGGCATGGTCGCCGAGGAGCTGTTCGTGTCCGACGTCTCGACCGGTCCCGGCGGCGACCTGGTCGCAGCCACCACGGTGGCGGCACAGATGGTCGGGGTGTGCGGCATGGATGACAGCCTGGTGTCCTTCCAGGCCGTCCAGGGCGCGGCGCTCTCGGACACCAACATCGTCGGCCGGGTCCTCGGCGACCCCCAGGGGCGGGCGGCCGTCGAACGCCTGCTGCACGAGCAGAAGCAGCAGGTCCACGACCTGCTGGCCGAGAACATGCACCTGGTCGCGGCGCTGCGGGATGCGCTGGTGAGCCGTCACGAGCTGATCGGCGCCGAGATCACCTCCGTGCTCGAGGCCGCAGCCAGTCGGCACAAGGAGCGGATCTGACCGTCCGGGCGCGGCGCCAGGACCCCCATGTGTCCTGGCGCCCCCCCGGCGCCGACGTGCTCAGCCGATCATGTCGAAGACCTTGAAGATCGGCATGTACAGCGCGACGATCATCGACCCGACCAGCAGGCCGAGGAACGCGATCATCAACGGTTCGATGAGAGCGGTGAGCGACTCGGTCATGGCCTCGACCTCGCTGTCGTAGAAGTCGGCCACCTTCATCAGCATCTGGTCGGTGGCGCCGGCCTCCTCGCCGGACGCGATCATCTGCACCACCATCGGCGGGAAGACCTCGTGCGCGGCGAGCGGCCCCGCGACGGACTCGCCACGGCGTACCGACTCCTGGACCTCCTTGAGCGCCCGCGAGATCACGATCGACCCGGTCGTCTCGGAGACGATGTCGATGGACTGCAGGATCGGGACCCCCGAGGACAGCAGGGTGCCGAGGTTGCGGGCGAAGCGGGTCAGCGCGAGCTTCTGGAACAGCTTCCCGAACACCGGGAGCTTGAGCTTGGCCGGGTCGACGACGTTGCGGACCCGCTCGGTCCGGCCGTACCGCCGCCACCAGATGGTGAACGCGATGCCGGCCACGACCCCCAGCGGGAGGAGGAACTTCATGGCGTCGGAGAGCCACACGAGGACCCGGGTCGGCAACGGCAGCTCACCACCGAGGTTCGCGAACATGTCCCGGAAGACCGGCACGACGAAGATCAGCATCGCGACGCACATCAGCATCGCCAGCACGAAGACGACGACCGGATAGGTCAGCGCTGCCTTGATCTTCCCGCGCAGCTTCACCTCGGCCTCGAAGTTGTCGGCGATCTGTCGCATGGCGCGATCGAGGAAGCCGCCTGCCTCGCCCGCTCGGGTCATGCTGACCATCAGCGGCGGGAACGCGTCGGGGTGCCGGGCGAACGCGGCGGACAGGCTCAGGCCGGACTCGACCTCCTGCTTGACCGCGCGCAGGACGGCGCGCAGCGCCTCGTTCTCCGACTGCTCCGCCATGATCGTGAGCGCACGGGTCATGGTCAGGCCGGCGTCGATCATGGTCGCGAACTGGCGGGAGAAGACCGCGAGGTCGCGGGTCTTGACCCGCTTCTTGAAGCCGAGCTTGATCTCGCGCTGCATGCCGACGTTCGCCGGTCGCACCTCGAGCGGCACGTAGCCCATCGCGCGCAGCTTGTCGGCGACCGCGCCCTCCGACGCGGCCTCGACCTTCCCCTCGCTCAGGCGACCCTGGGTGTCACGGACCTTGTAGGAGTACTGCGTCGCGGTGACGGTCATCTGTCTGTCCTCGGATCGTGGTGGGTGGTGGTCACTGCCAGGACGCGACGGCGCGGGTGTGGCCCGGTCCGGCGAGCGTCTCGAAGTCGGCCCGGTTGGTGCACGCCTCGGCGCCCGCCGCATAGGTGATCCGGCCCGCCTTCACGAGCGCCGCGAGGTGTGCGTTCAGGGTCTGCATGCCGTCGCGTGCGCCGGCCTGCAGGGAGCCCTGGATCTGCTGCAGCTTGTTGTCGCGGATCATGGCGCGGATGCCGGTGTTGCAGACCATGACCTCGACGGCCGCCGTCCGGCCCTGTCCGTCCGCGGTCTTCACGAGGGTCTGGCAGACGACGCCCTGCAGCGTCGCGGCCAGCTGGGTGCGGACCTGCTGCTGCTGCTCGGACGGGAAGACGTCCACGACACGGGTGATGGTGTCCTGGGCCGACTGCGTGTGCAGGGTGGCCAGCACCAGGTGGCCGGTCTCCGCGGCCGTGAGCGCGACCGAGATCGTGTCGAGGTCGCGGAGCTCGCCGACCAGGATCACGTCGGGGTCCTGCCGCAGGGCGTGTTTGAGGGCCGCGCGGAACCCGTGGGTGTCGGCGCCCACCTCGCGCTGGTTGACGAGGCACCCGCGGTGCTCGTGGAGGAACTCGATCGGGTCCTCGATGGTGATGATGTGCCCGCGCCGGGACTGGTTGATCTTGTCGATGATCGCGGCGAGCGTCGTCGACTTGCCCGAGCCGGTCGGGCCGGTGACCAGCACCAGGCCTCGCGGCAGGTCGGCGAAGGTGCCGAGCACCTCGGGCATGCCGAGGTCCTCGAGGGGGACGATCTCCCACGGGATCACCCGCATCACGGCCCCGATGTCCTCCCGCTGCTGGAACACGTTGACGCGGAACCGCGCGTGACCCGGCACGGCGTACGCGAAGTCGAGCTCGAGCTCCTCCTCGAAGACCTTGCGCTGCCGCTCGGTCATCACGTTGTAGAGCGTGCGGCGCAGCTGCTCACCGGTCAGCTCCGGGTAGCCCGGCAGCCGCTCCATGTCGCCGCGGATCCGGACGGTCGGGGGAGCGCCCGACGTGAGGTGGAGGTCCGAGCCGTTGAGCCGCAGCACCGAGATCAGCAGCTCGTCGATGATGAGGTTGCTCGGAGCCGTCGGGTACTCCGGGTACGCCGGTGCCGCGACCAGCGGTGCGGCCGGCGCGGCGGGCTGCGGGGGCTCCGGCATCGTGCCGAGGGTCAGGCCGAAGCCGTTCCTGAGGACGTCGTTCACGGATGCTCCTCCGAGCTGCCAGTCAAGGGATGGGCCACCTAGGTGATCGGTGGCTCAGCGCCGTGACTTGAGTCCGTGCCCGTCAGACGACGACGCGCAGGACCTCCGCGATCGACGTCCGGCCCTGCGCGACCTTCAGCCAGCCGTCCTGCTTGAGCTCCGACATACCCTGCTGCACCGCGCTCCGGGTGATCTCGTCGGTGGCCGCCCGGGCGACGGTGAGCCGGGCGATCTCCTCGCTGACGGTCATCACCTCGTGCAGCGCGAGCCGCCCGCGGTAGCCCGTCTGCGAGCACGTCGAGCAGCCCACGGGGCGGTAGAGCACGGGCAAGGGCTCACCGTCCGACCAGGGGTAGTCGACCCGCAGGAGGTCGGCGGGCTCCGGGCGGTACTCCTCCTTGCAGCGCTCGCACAGCGAGCGGCACAGCCGCTGCGCGACCACGACGTCCAGTGCCGAGCCGACCAGGAACGGCTCGATGCCCATCTCGACCAGGCGCGTCGCCGCCGACGGCGCGTCGTTGGTGTGCAGCGTGGAGAGCACCAGGTGGCCCGTCAGGGCGGCCTCCACGGCGATCTGGGCGGTCTCGTGGTCCCGGATCTCGCCGATCAGGACGATGTCCGGGTCGGAGCGCAGGATCGAGCGGAGCGCGGAGGCGAACGTCAGTCCCGCCTTCACGTTCACCTGCACCTGGTTGATCCCGGCCAGCCGGTACTCCACCGGGTCCTCGACGGTGATGACGTTGACGTCGGGTCGGTTGAGCTGGTTGAGGGTCGCGTACAGCGTGGTCGACTTGCCGGAGCCGGTCGGGCCGGTCGCGAGGATCATGCCGTAGGGCTTGGTGTACGACTCCTCGAAGCGTCGCAGGTTGTCCTCGCTGAAGCCGAGGTCGGGCAGCGCGAGCTGGGTGTTGCTGTTGTCCAGGATGCGCGCCACGACCTTCTCGCCCCAGACGGTCGGGAGCGTCGCGACCCGCAGGTCGATCCGGCGCCCGTCGTGGTTGACCGAGAGCCGGCCGTCCTGGGGGACCCGGCGTTCGGCGATGTTCATGTCGGCCATGATCTTGAAGCGGGAGACCACGCCGTTCTGGATGTTCTTGGGGGAGTGGTGCGCATCTTTCAGCACACCGTCGATGCGGTAGCGGACGCGGAGGTCGCGCTCGGTCGGCTCGATGTGGATGTCGGAGGCGCGGTCCGCGATCGCCTGGCTGATGAGCAGGTTCACGAAGCGCACGACCGGCGCCTCGTCCGAGACCTCCGTGAGCCCGGACAGGTCCGCGGACTCCTCGTCCGCGGTGAGGTCGTGGGAGAGGTCGTTGAGCTCGCCCTCGGCGCGGTAGACCTGGTTGAGCTTCAGGTCGATGTCGCCGCGGTTCGCGATGGCGAAGCGCACCCGACGGTTGGCCATCCGGCTGAGGTCGTCCTTGAGCTCGATGTTGCCGGCCTGGCGGACCGTCACGGCCACCACCAGCTCGCCGTGCTCCAGCCGCAGGGGCAGCACGCTGGCGTGCCGCACGAACTCGGCCGGCAGCAGCGCGGCCGCGCTCATGTCGACGGCGTACTCGGTCAGGTCGACGTACTCGAGCCCGGCGCTCGACGCCGCCGTGCGGAGCATGTCGCCGCGCTCGACGACGCCGTTGTCGAGGAGGACCTCGAGGACGTTGCGCGACTCCCCGGTCGCGAGCCGGTCGGCCTCGTCGAGGTCGGCGGTCGTGACGAGCCCGGCCGAGAGGAGGGCGCTGACTGTCTGCTGATCGGTCTGGGACTTCATGATCACTCCTGTGGGATCACTGACAGCGCGGCGAGAGGGTTCTCCCGGTAGCGCAGGATGAGCTCCCGAGTGGCCTCGTCGATGTGGCCGTGCAGCGCCCGCCGGTACGTCGTCAGCTGCTGCTCGGCGGTGCGGAGCCGCCCGAGGGCGTCCTCCACCTGGGCAGCGTCGTGGGGGTCGACCTCGACCACCCACATCTCGCTGAGGATCGGCAGGTCCGGCAACGGGTCGGCAGCCCGGAAGCGGACCAGCGCGCGGCGGGTGCGTCCGGACCCGGTGTCCCCGAGCGCACGGACGAGATCGTCCATGGCGAGGGGCTGGCCGGTGCCCGACTCGGCCTCCAGCACGTCGATCCGCGCGTGCACCAGGCGCCGCCAGTAGGACACCCGGTCCTCCTCGGCCTCGAGCTCGTGCCGGTAGGCACGCAGCTGGTCGAGGTCGAGGCCGGCGAGCTCCTCGGACGGCACGGTCGACACGAGCGTGCGGCGGCGGGGCGTTGCTTCCTCAGCTGGGCTCATGGTCTCGTCATCCCGCCTGGTCGACCAAGCCGGGGTCGATGCCCGCGCGCTTGAGCATGACCGACATGTCGTGGGTGTTGGAGCTGTGCAGCTTGGCGTCGGCGATCGACACCGTGCGGTCGAGCACCATGCGCACCAGGTGCTGGTCGAAGGTCTGGGTGCCGTCGAAGCCGCTCGCGGCGATGATGTCCTCGATCGTGTCGGTCTTGTCGGGGTCGGCGACGGCCTCGGTGAGGCGGGAGTTGTTGACCGCGATCTCCATCGCCACCGCCCTGCCCTCACCGTCCGCGCGCGGCACGAGTCGCTGGCAGACGATCCCGCGCAGCGTCGTCGCCAGCCCGAGCCGTACCTGCTTCTGCTCGTGCGGCGGGAAGAAGTCGATCAGCCGGTTGACCGTCTCCTTCGCGTCGGTGGTGTGCAGGGTCGACATCACGAGGTGGCCGGTCTCGGCGGCCGAGAGGCAGGCCCGCACGGTCTCGGCGTCACGCATCTCCCCGATCAGGATCACGTCGGGGTCCTGACGCATCGCTGCTCGTACGGCGACCGTCCAGTCAGCGGTGTCGGTGCCGAGCTCGCGCTGGGTGACGCTGGCGAGCTTGTCGTGGTGCACGACCTCGATCGGGTCCTCGATGGTGAGGATGTGGACAGGACGCGCCTCGTTGATCGCGTCCACCATCGCCGACAGGGTCGTGCTCTTCCCGGACCCGGTCGGGCCGGTCACGATGACCAGGCCGCGGGGCTCGAGCGCCAGCCTGCGGATGACGTCGGGCAGGCCGAGGTCGTCCAGCGACATCGGCTCCATGCGGACCAGCCGGAGCACGCACGCGGCCGCGCCCCGGGCCCGGAAGGCGTTGACGCGGAACCTCCCGATGCCGGGCACCGACAGCGCGTAGTCGGCCTCGTTGGTCTCGTCGAAGGTCGCGCGGACCCCGGGAGGCATGGTCTCGCGGATCATCGCCTCGATGCCGTCGACGGTGAGCGGGTCCACCTCGAGGGGGACCAGGTCGCCCGAGATCCGGATCTTCGGCGGCGCGCCGACCTTGATGTGGAGGTCCGACCCGTTGTTGACCACCACGGCCTGAAGGAATGGAGCGATCTGAAGTGTCAACGCCGTGCCTCCCCGTCTCGCAGTCGACACGGGTTTGTGTACCACGGCCCCACTCGGTCGTGTGGCGGAACGCGGTCGATGTCATCCAGCGCCGGTATGTGCTCGGGGCGGGCTCCAGGAAATCCCGTCGTGCCCGTCAAGTCGGGCTCCGCCGGCACCGAAGATCCCTGTGAACCCCTCACTCTCTAGGCACCGCGAGGACTCCATGGCACGCACCCTGGTCGGTCTCGACATCGGTAGCACCGGTGTCCGCGCAGCCGAGCTCGTTCCGGGCCGGCGCCGCGCATCCCTGCGCCGCTTCGCCGCCGTACCGCTCGGCCCCGACGTCGTCCGTGCGGGCGTCGTCCTCGACGGCGAGGCGCTGACAGCGGCCCTGCGCGAGCTGTGGTCGATCGGCAAGTTCGGCTGCAAGGACGTCCGGCTCGGGGTGGCGAACTCGGCCGTGATGGTGCGGCAGATGGTCCTCGACTGGATGCCTCCCGCCGACTTCCGCCAGGCGCTGCGCTACCAGGTGCAGGACGCGCTGCCGATGCCGGTCGACGACGCCAACCTCGACTACCACCTGATCGAGGAGCTCGAGCTGGGTGAGGACGGCAAGGACCCGCAACGGATGGTCCGGATCGTGCTGGTGGCCGCGGCCCGCGAGGTCGTCGACCCGTTCGTCGAGGCGGTCCGCCGCGCCGGCCTGCGTACGACCGCCGTCGACCTGATGCCCTTCGCGCTGGTGCGGGCCCGGACGCCCGGCGGCCTGAGCCCCACGTCGGAAACGGAGGCGATCGTCGACATCGGCGCCGATGTCGTGACGGTCGTCGTCCACAGCGGAGGCGTGCCGCGCTACGTCCGCATCATCCCGGGCATGGGCGGCGGTTCGATCACGCAGGCGGTCCAGCAGGCGTTCGGGTGGAGCTGGGACGACGCAGAGCGCACGAAGCTGTTCGTCGGGCTGCCGGGGCACGCGACGCTCGACGACTCGCAGCGCATGGCGACGACAGGCCCCACCGATGGGTTCGAGCACCCCGCACAGAAGGTCGTCGTCGAGTCGGCGACCGCCCTCGTCGGGGAGATCGGCACCACACTCGACTTCTTCAGGGCATCGGCAGCCGAGGCCGCGACCAACGACCCGAGCCGCGCCGAGGTCGCCCGGGTCGTGCTGTCGGGAGGTGCGGCGCAGCTCGGGGGCTTCCGCGAGCTGCTCGAGGACCGCCTCGGCAAGCCGGTCAGCCACTTCGACGTCAAGCCGTCCCTGAAGGGATCCCGCACCTCGAGGCTGACGCGCGCGGACGAGTCGGCCCTCACCGTCGCGGCCGGCCTCTGCGCAGGAGCGGCACGATGATGGGCCGCCGTGGGGGCAGCCACCCGCGCCCGGGCCTGCCCCGCGTCAACCTGCTCTCGCAGTCGGACCTGGACCGGATCGCGGTCCGCCGGCTCCGCACCCGATTCGTCGCCGGCGGCGTGGCGCTCGCCCTGCTCGTCGGCGCGGGCTGGTTCGTCCAGCACCAGCGGGTCAACGACGCGAAGAAGCTCGTGACCGTCGAGAAGGCCGAGACCGACCGGCTCAGTGGCGAGGCCAAGGAGCTGACGGACATCAAGACCTTCGTGGCCGGCGTCGACGGCCAGAAGCAGACCGTGGCCGCGACCATGGGCCAGGAGATCTACTTCTCGCGGGTCCTGTCGGGGATCCGCGGCGCCAGCCCGATCGGCACGACCCTCCAGTCGATCGCCGTGACCCTGGCGGCGGACGCCGCGGGCTCCTCCGCCGCTGCCGGAGACGCGGGTGCCTCGGTGTGCCCCGGACCCGACCCGTTCCAGACCGAGGCGGTCGTCGGGTGCGTGACGCTGTCCGGTACGGCGGTGTCGCGTGCCGAGGTCGGTGAGCTCGTGACGAGGCTCGGCAGCATGGGCCTCTTCGTCGAGCCGTTCATCTCGACGACGACGACCGGCGACGCCCAGACCGTGGCGTTCAGTGGCTCCGTCGGCCTCTCGGAGAAGGTCTACAGCCACCGCTACGGCACGGTCCCGGCCGCCCAGACGAGCGACACCCCGGAATCGGGGACGTCCGACGACGGCGCGGACCAGGCGTCCGCCGCCACGGGAGGAGAGTCCTGATGGACCTCGGCAGCCCCACCACCAGCAAGGTCGTCGGCACCCTGTGCCTGCTCGCCCTGGTCGCCCTCGGCTGGACCTTCGTGGTCGGACCGGAGACCAGTGCCCTGTCGGACACGCGCGTCCAGGTCGACTCCACACGCGAGCAGAACACGCTGCTCCTGCAGCAGCTCGGCCAGCTCCAGCAGCAGAAGACCGAGCTGAGGAGGACGCGTGTCGTCGCTGCGGAGCTCGCGACCAAGTTCCCGCCGACCGCCGACCAGCCGGGCCTGTTCGAGCAGGTCACGGCGGCCGCGGTGGACGCCGGCATCGGTCCGCAGGGTGTGACCACCCTGGCGCCGACGCCGCCCGTGATCGGCGCCGGCACTGACGGCGTCACCGCCGATCCACCGGCGGCCGGGACCGGAACCCTGGCGACCCAGGACGTCTCCGTCTCGGTCACCGGCACCTACGACCAGACCCAGCGGCTGCTCGAGAACCTCGAGCACCTGGCGCGTGCCTACCTGATCACGTCCGTCGACCTGGCCGGGTCGGGCGACGACAGCACCGGCACCTTCACCACGTCGATCACGGGGCGCATGTTCGTGATGCCCCCGGTCGCCGATCCATCCGATGACGACGTCACGACCGCACAGCAGTGAGCGAGGAGTGTTGACCATGGAACCCACCACGCAGACCATGTTGCTTCTGGGGCTGGTAGCCCTCCTGGCGCTGCTCCTCCTCGTCCGAGCCGTCGGGCGCCGACGGTCTCGCGGTGCGACGGCGGAGGCCGCCGCGACACCCGAGGCCGCGGCCGTGGTCGAGGCAAAGGCAGAGGCCCAGGCCGAGGTCGTGGTCGAGCCGGAGCCGGAGGCTCCGGTGCAGGTCGAGCCCGACGTCCCGGTGGAGGTCGCGGCGGAGGTCGCAGCGGAGGTCGAGGCGGAGGTCGAGGCGGAGGTCGAGGCGGAGGTCGAGGCGGAGGTCGAGGCGCCGGCAGAGACCGCCGCACCGGTCGTCGCCCGGCGCCGCGGGCTCCGCCGCCGCGCCCGTCGTGACGACGTCGCGGCCCCACCGGTCGAGGCCGAGGGCGTCGAGCCCGGTGCCGGGACCGGGGACCAGGCGGAGCTGCGGGCCCTGCGTGAGCAGCTGCGGGAGCTCGAGCAGGTGGTCCAGCAGCAGGCGGCCGACCACCCGACCGCTGCCCTCGCCCGGGTCGAGGAGGTCGCGGCCCAGCAGTCGGAGGCCTACCTGCGCCAGGTCTCGCTCGTCGTGCGCGGCCTCGCCGCCCACACCAGCGAGGACGAGAACCCCCGCCGCACCCTGGCCCGGGTCGCCGCCGCCGTCGAGCGACTGGGCGTCCCGAACCAGATGGAGCGCCCGATCCTTCCGATGACCAGGGAGCTGTCGGCGCGTGCGCACCAGGAGGGCTCGACGAACCCCAGCCACCGTCGCGAGGAGCTCGAGCTCGGGTCGGCGGCGGGTGCGGCGCCGGTAGCGCCGGCTCCCGCTGCGGACGTCTTCGCCGGGCTGGCCGCGCACCCCGTGGCTGCGCCGGTCGAGGCGCCCGACCTCTCCGGCGACGTGTCCGGCGACGTGTCCGGCGCCGGCTACGGCGCCGTGTCGGCTCCGGCCCAGGCCGTGCTCACGGCGCTGTACCCGGAGGCGGTCGAGCCGGACCCGGACGGCGGCCTCGCGGCGTACCAGCTCGCGGAGGCGGTCCTGCCCGTGCCCCCGCCCGCCGCTTCGGAGATCCCCGGCCGGCGGCGCGGTCTCTCGCGCAAGCCCCGCTGATCCCGGAGGGAGTCGGACCATGACCACCGTCACCGAACACCACCGGACCAACGACGCGGCCGAGCGCCTGAGCGTGCCGGCACAGCTCGTGCGACTCGCGAGCCGGTACGCCGCCGAGGGCGACGTACGCCGCTCGCAGCTGGCGTCGTGGACGGCCGACGTCTACGTGCTCGAGGAGCTGCTCTGGGAGCACGGTCTCGCCGAGGTGCCGGACCCGGTCGCCCAGCTCGCCGACGTCGGTGAGTCCGTGGCCCGGGCCCTGGAGGCGCTCGCGGCGGGGGTCAGCGGCGAGGTGCTGCCGCGCGCCGTGGTCGAGGAAGCCCGTCGCGCCATGATCCTGACGTTCGACGAGTCCGTGCACGAGATGCTCAGGGAGCAGCTCCCGTCGCTCGACCACCTCGACGCGTGCGAGCCCGACGCGGTGACGGACCCCGAGCGGGCGCGGGAGGCTCCCGTGCGCGAACGGCTGGGCGACCTCACCGTCGGGGAGCTGGTGTCGGAGCTGCGTCAGGTGGCCACGGACTGCCTGCACGTCGGCGAGGTGATGGACGTGGAGGGCGAGCTCACCGCCGCGGACCGGATGTCGCACCAGGCCGACGTCGCCACGTTCGAGGCCTACCTGATCGCCGCCGCCGCGCACGCAGGGGACGCCCAGATGGCGTCGGTCGACCTGAGGTGGGAGCTCGCCCGCGGCCTGCGGCCGACCGAGGTGGCGAGCGACGGCGCGGGGCGGAGTCCCTTCGCGACGCTGCGCCGCGAGCTGATCGCCCTGGTCGGCTCCGCCGAGATGGAGAGCCTCTGGCGTGCCTTCGAGTCCGCGGACGCAGGAGCATGACCGGGTACGTCGCCGCGACGAGCGCCCTGCCGCCGGCCTTCCTGCCGGTACTGCTCGGGCTGCTGGGCCTGCTGATCGGCTCGTTCCTGAACGTCGTCGTCCACCGGGTCCCGGCCGGCCTGTCGTTGGTGTCGCCCGGGTCCGCGTGCCCGGCCTGCGCTCACCCGGTCCGGCCGCGTGACAACGTCCCGGTGCTGTCCTGGCTGCTGCTGGGCGGCTCCTGCCGCGACTGCGACGCCCCGATCTCCCTGCGCTACCCGATGGTGGAGCTCGCGACGGGACTGCTGTTCGCCCTGACGGCGTGGCGCTTCGGCTCGTCGCCGTACACGGCGGCCGCCCTGGTCGTGATGGCGGCCGGCGTCGCCCTGTTCATGATCGACCTCGACCACCTGAGGCTGCCGTTCGCGGTCACCGGGGCCGCGGCGGTCGGCACCGTGCTGGCGCTCGTCGTCGACGTCGTGGTGCGTGGTCCGGCGGCCGTGCCGACGGCACTCCTGTCCACCGCGATCTGGCTGGCGGTGTACGGCGGGATCTGGTTCTTCACGGCCGGGCGGGGGATGGGTCTCGGCGACGTCGCCCTCGCCCCGGTGCTGGGCCTCGCGCTCGGCTGGCTCGGCTGGGGCACCAGCGTCGTCGGCCTCGTCATGGGCTTCGTGATCGGCGCGGTCGTCGGGGTGCTGCTCATCGCCTCGGGCCGCCACCAGCGCGGGGCCAGGGTCCCGCACGGGCCGTTCCTGCTCAGCGGCGCGGCCGTCGGCCTGTTCGCGGGCGCCCCGCTGTGGGACGGGTACCTGCGAGTGGTGGGTCTGGGGTGAGGCCCGAGGACGAGCCGTCAGCCGTCCGGGAAGCGTCCCGACCGGTCGGCTCGTCACGCACGGGCTGCTGTCTCTCGCTCGACCTCGAGGGAACCATCGTCTGGGTCGCGCCGACCTCGCTCGACGTCCTGGGCTGGCCGCCGGCGGAGCTGTCGGGTCGGCACGTCTCCGTCGTCGCGCCCCAGCTGGGGAGGGCACTCGACCGGGCCGGCCGGGCCTGGCTGCTGCGGGCGGGAGCGGCCGGGACGACCGTCGTGGACGTCGCGGTGCGTCGCGACGGGGACGCGTTCGAGGCCTTCGTCGACCTGGCGGCGAAGCTGTCCACCGGCGGTGAGGTGACCGGGGCGACGGCCATCGTCCGCGACGCCACGGCCGAGCTGCACTCGCGACGGTCTCGTCGCCTGGCGCGGGACCGGGAGTCCGTGCTGATCCTGGGGTACGACCTGGCGATCCGGCACGCGACGCCGGCCGCGACGGCACTGCTCGGCCTGGCGGCCGCCGACCTGTTCCCGCGGGGGAGCGGTCGCATCGTCCACCCGGACGACCGGGTCGCCGTCGGTGAGGCGGCGCACCGGCTCCTGGCCGACCCGCAGCACGTCGAGCGCCTGACGACCCGCCTGCGCGACGCCGACGGCCGGTGGCGGTCGATCGAGGTCACCCTGTCCAACTGCCTCGGCGATCCCGACCTCCGTGGCCTGGTGGCGAGGCTCCACGACGTGACCGACCAGATCCGCACGCAGGAGGAGGCGCACCTGTCCGCGGCGCTGCACCGGGCGATGGTCGAGACCTCGGAGGAGGGCATCGCGGTCATCGGCGAGGACGGTGCCACCCGCTACGTGAACGTCGCCACCACCCGCATCCTGGGCCGTTCCTCCGACGAGCTCTACGGCCTGGACCTGCCGGCGCTGCTCGGCGGGGGCGACCGGGCGGTCGGCGTGCAGGCACGCCAGGAGATCGTGTACGCGCACCCGGAAGGTCTCGATCGGATCCTGGCCGTCACCAGCAGCCCGCTGGGCGAGGACGGGGCCGGCCTGGGATCGTTGCTGACCGTCACCGACGTGACCGAGACCCGTCTCTCGGAGCGCGACCTGCGTCAGCGCGCCCTCTACGACTCGCTCACCGGGCTGCCCAACCGCTATCTGGTCCGCGATCGCCTCGAGATGGCCGCTGCGCGTCAGCAGCGCGCCGACAGCGGGGGGACCGCGGTCCTCTTCATCGACCTCGACGGGTTCAAGCCGGTCAACGACACCCACGGCCACGAGGCCGGCGACGAGCTGCTCCGCCAGGTCGCGGGTCGCCTCGTGGCGGCGGTGCGGACGACCGACACGGTCGGCCGGATGGGCGGCGACGAGTTCGTCGTGGTCTGCGAGGACGTCGACGACGCGAGCACCTCGGTCGTGGCGGCTCGGGTCCAGGCGACCCTCAAGCGGCCGTTCGACCTGGGGCACGAGCACGTGGGGATCGACGCGAGCGTCGGGGTCGCCGTCTCACCGCCGTTCCCCGTCGAGCAGCTGGTCCAGGAGGCCGACGCCGCGATGTACCGCTCGAAGCGGGCCGGTGGGGGCGCGACGACCGTCGCGCAGCCGTGAGGTCGGCGGACCGGGCCCCGGTCAGTAGCCGGACGTGAGGGCGCCGGTCGTCCGGGCCTCGTCCGGCGAGACCGCGCGACTCCACAGCCAGCCCTGGGCCGCGTCGCAGCCCAGACCGCGCAGCAGGTCGGCCTGCTCCTGGGTCTCGACGCCCTCCGCGACGACGCTCAGGCCCACGGCCCGCGCGAGCTCCACGATCGACGCCGCGATGGCGAGCGCGCTCGGGTCCGAGACGACGTCCGTCACGAAGCTGCGGTCGATCTTCAGCACCGTCACGGGAAGGTGGTGGAGGTACGCGAGCGAGCTGTGGCCGGTCCCGAAGTCGTCGACGGCGATCGCGAACCCGCGCTCGCGCAGCCGGGTCAGCACCCCGACC
This sequence comes from Nocardioides sp. Root1257, assembly GCF_001425175.1. Lineage (GTDB taxonomy): Bacteria > Actinomycetota > Actinomycetes > Propionibacteriales > Nocardioidaceae > Nocardioides. The sequence goes on from NZ_LMDV01000011.1 coordinate 207,672, forward strand.
GCGGTCGGTGCGTCCGCCATGATCGCGCTCTCGGTGACCTCGAGGAGGACCTCGGTGGGTGCGAACCCTGCCGCCTCGACGGCGTCGGCGATCCAGCTGTCGACGTCCGGGTCGCCGAGCGTGTAGACGGACATGTTCACCGCGACGTACGCCGAGGGTGCCATGGCTCCGTCCTCGCGCAGCGAACGCGCGTCGGCGAGCGCCCGGCGCAACGCCCATCGGTCGAGCTCGGGCACCAGGCCGAGGTGCTCGGCGAGCGCGACGAACCGGCTGGGCGCGACGTCACCGTGCACGGGGTGGTGCCACCGGGCCAGTGCCTCGGTGCCGAGCACCCGACCGGTGCCGAGGTCGACGACCGGCTGGTGGTGGAGGCGGAGCTCGTCACGCTCGAGGGCCCGACGCAGGTCCGCACCGAGGTGGTGGTCGTCGGTGTCGGCGAGGCTGGCGTCGAAGAAGCGGACCCGGTGGCGCCCGGCCGCCTTGGCTGCGTGCATCGCGGCGTCCGTGCGGTGGACCAGCTCCTCCGCCGACGGCGTCGGCGAGGTCGCGACGCCGATCGACACGGTCAGGGGTACCTGGCCCTCCGAGACGTCGTAGGGGCCGTCGAGCGCGGTCAGCAGGTCGGCTGCGAGCTGCCGGGCCGCCGCCTCGTCCACGTCCTCGCAGACGACCAGGAACTGGTCCCCGGCGAACCGGCCGACCGTGTCTCCCGGGCGGGCGGCAGCGACCAGGCGTCCGGCCACCAGGACGAGCAGCTCGTCGCCGACGGCGTGTCCCCACCCGTCGTTGACGCTCTTGAACAGGTCCAGGTCGACGAACAGGACGGCCGTGGCGTCGGCCCCGCGGACCAGGGCGTGCTCCAGGCGGTCGAAGAGCAGCGCACGGTTGGGGAGGCCGGTCAGCGTGTCGTGCAGGGCCGCGCGGCGGAGCTGCTGCTCGAGCAGCCGTGCGTCCGTGACGTCGGAGATCATGGCGAGCGAGCCCTCGACGTTGCCGCCGATGTCGTCGAGAGGGGCTGCGGAGACGCGCAACGTCCGCCGGCGCCCGTCCGGGTGTCGGTAGTCGACCTCGTAGCGCTCGGGGTGCCGCTCGGACGAGGCCGGTCCGTCCAGTCCCACCACGTGCATGGGTGGCAGCAGCTCGTGCAGCGAGAGCCGGGGGAGCGCCCCCGCCTCGGCCCCGAGGATCTCGAGCAGCCGGTGGTTGGCGTAGACCATGCGACCGTCCGGCCCGAAGACCGCCAACCCCTCCTCGGCGTTGTCGGCGATCGCGCGGTACCTCGCCTCCGAGGCGCGGAGCGCGGCCTCGGCACGCACCCGGTCGTCGATGTCGCGCAGGTTCCAGAGGACGCCCCCCACGGCGGTGTCGAGCAGGTTCGTCGCCGTCGCCTCCGTCCACCGCCACCGGTCGTCCACGCCCCGGATGCGCAGCGCGACGGTCTCCGTGATGCTCGCCTCCACCACCCGGTCGAACGCGTCGAGGGCGGCCTGCTTGTCGTCCGCGTGGACCCGATCGGTCCCGGCGAGCTCGATCAGGTCCTCCACCCGCCAGTCGACGAGATCGGTCAGCGCCGGAGAGATGTAGAGGACCAGCCCGGTCGCGTCCGTGACCATCGACAGGTCGCCGGCCCGCTGGGCCAGGGAGAGGAAGAAGCTCTCCTGTCGTTCGCGGCGGCGGGCCAGCCGGCGCACGCCGCTGACGTCCTGGACCGAGGCGAAGACGCCGGTCTGGTTGCCGTCCTCGTCGTAGAGCACGGTGCCGGTGACTGCGACCGGCACCGGCTGCCCGTCCGGACCGGTCAGCACCTGGTCGGCGACGCCCGCGCCGTCGAGAGGGAGCAGTCCGTCGAAGGCACCGCCGTACCCGGGGGCGGAGCTGTGCAGGAGGTCCTCCGTCGGCCGGCCGACGAGCGACGCGGCGGACCATCCCACGAGCTCGCAGAACGCCGTGTTGACGTCGGTCACCCGACCCCTGGCATCCCACTGGACCTGCGGCACGGGCGACAGCTGGAACTGCGCCCGTCCGAGCGTCGTCGCCTCGCCGAGTGCCGCCTCCAGCCGGCGCAGCTCGTGCACGTCGACCGCGTTGCCGACGACCGCCCGCACGTCGGGGTTGCCGCGGTGGTCGGTCAGTACCTGCCGGACGAGCCGCCAGCCGTGCGCGGGATGGGTCAACCGGTACTCGACGACCTCGCGGCCCGTGCCGCGGAGCAGGCGGTCCCACGCCTCGCGCAGGACGTCCTGGTCGTCCGGGTGGGCCAGGTCCAGCAACGGCGTACCGACCAGCTCGGCGGCGGACAGGCCCGTCTGGTGCTCGACCCCGGCGGTCGCCGTCGTCAGCACGCCGTCGGCGTCGGCGGTCCAGGTGATGTCGGCGGACTCGGTGAGCAGCGCCTCCCAGAACCGCTCGCCCGCGGACGGACGGGCCTCGTCGAGGCAGAAGACGTTGAGCGAGGCCGGCGCGCCGTGGGCGTCGCGGTTCAGCGTCCACACCAGACGCACCCGGCGTGACGTCCGGTCCTCGAGGGTCCAGTGCTGGGTGAAGCCGCCGCACGGTGTGCCGGCGGCGGCCGAGACGAGCGCGCGCCGTCCCCGTCGGACGTCGGTCGGGTAGTCGGCGAGCGCGTTCAGGTGCGTGCCGACCAGCTCGTCGGTCGAGAGGCCGACGAGACGGCAGAGCCCGCTGTTGACCTCGGTGAAGCGTCCGTCTATGTCGACGCACGCCGCAGGGACGTCGGTCTCGACGACACCCGAGTCACTGCTCGGAGGCGTCGACGTTGCGGCGCTCGGGTCAGGTGCGCGCATCGGATCACCCCTCGTGCCGGGATCCTGTGGGCCCGGGCCCAGAGACACCCTAGGGATGACGGGTCGATGTCGTGCCCAAATCGGGGAAAACGCCTGACGCGGTCCGCGTGCCGGAGCGAGGCAGGTGTATAGACCGCCACGTCCATCCGGGTCCGTAGGTGGCGCGATGCCTCCGGCAGCCTCGCGGGACCGGCACGCCACGAGGCATGCTGTCACCCGAGGGATGTGACAGTGGGGGTGCGATGACGGACAACGAGGAGCGCGCAGGCACGGTCGGTGATGCCGTCGCGTTGATCGCGGCCCGCAGGCTGCTCCGCGTGACCACCCGGACGGAAGCGGCAGCCGCGCTGCACGACGCGCTCCGCGACCTCGGTGGCCGGATCGTCGAGGTCCGCGACGCTGGTCCGGCCGCCCTCCCGGACGATGTGTCGCTCGGCGTCGGCGAAGCGGTGGTGGTGGTCCCCGTGAACGGGGATGACTCGGCTCGGGAGCTCCTGGTGGAGCAGCTCCCTCTCCTGCTGGAGGACGCGCGTGCCGCGGCGGCGCGGTGCGACCACGATCTGAGGCAGGAGGCCCGGGCGCGCACCGACGCGCTCACCGGGCTGGCCGACCGTGGCGAGACCGACACGAGGCTCGCCGCGGCCAGCTCCGGGGACGTCGTGTGCCTGCTGGACCTCGACGGCTTCAAGAGCCTGAACGACACGCACGGGCACCCGGCCGGCGACCGGGCGCTACGGACCTTCGGAGCGCTGCTGCGGGCCAGCGTCCGCGACGTTGACTTCGTCGGGCGGTACGGCGGGGACGAGTTCCTCGTGGTGTTCGCCGGCACCCCGCTGTCGATCGCCGAGCAACGCATGCAGGGCCTGGTGAGGGTCTGGGCCGAGAAGGGGCCCGGCGTCGGGGTCTCGGTCGGGGTCGCCCTCGTGGACGAGCGCGGGCCGACGAGGGCCGCCGCGGCGGCCGACCGCGCGCTCTACCGTGCCAAGTGGGCCGGCGGCGCGCGGGTGGACGTCGCGCTGGAAGCGGACTGGCCGCCGCGCTGACGGTCTGAGGCGCTCCGTGGGAGGCGCTCAGTATGAGGCGCTCAGTGCGCGCCGGTGAGGTTGAGGCCGACCACGCCGACGACGATCATCGCCAGGGACGCGGCCTTGACCCAGCCGAGCGACTCGCCGAGGAACAGGTAGCCGACGACGGCGACCAGTGCGGTGCCGGTGCCCGCCCAGATGGCGTAGGCGACCGACACCGGGACCGTCTTCACGATGATCGTGAGCAGCCAGATCGCGGCGGCGTACCCGGCCATCACCACGATCGTCCAGGGGACGTCCGTGAAGCCCTCGGCCTTCGGCAGCAGGGCGCTCGACGTCACCTCCAGGGCGATGGCGACGGCGAGCAGGATCGCGGCGAGCATGGTCGTTCCTTTCGAATGTAGCGACTGCTACAACTGTAGCACTCGCTACGCTAGGGGCGTGAGCCGCCGCGACGACCTGCTGGACCAGGTCACCGACCACGTGCTGGAGCACGGTTTGGTCGGCCTGACGCTGCGCCCGGTCGCGGCCGCCATCGGCACCAGCGACCGGATGCTGATCTATCACTTCGGCAGCCGCGACGGCCTGGTCTCCGCCGTCGTCGCCCGTGCGGGCGAGCGCAGCGTCGTGGCCGTCGACGCGCTGCCGGCGGCGCCGAACGTCCGGACCGCCGTCAACCGGCTCTGGGCGGCGTACGACGTCGAGCCGCTCAACCGCTGCATGGACGTGTACGTGCAGGCCGCCGCGACGGGGCTGTTCGGGAGCGAGCCCTACCTGAGCGAGGCCCAGGCCAGCAACGAGCGCTGGTCCGCCGCGCTGCGTGCCTACCTGGTCCGCAGCGGTGCCCCTGCCCGGCGCGCCCGCCGGATCGTCACGCTCGTCGACTCGGCCCTCTACGGCTTCCACCTCGACCTCGCCACCGACCCGTCCGACGAGCTCGCCCGCGGCGTCGACGACCTCGCCCGCGCGGCCCAGGCGCTCGCCGGCCCGCCGTAGGGAGCAGCACCCTCAGCCGGCGACGTGCCCGTAGCGGGTGAGCACCAGCCGCTCGAGCAGCTGCGCGACCATGTAGAGCAGGATCGAGGCGAGCGTCGTGACGACCAGCAGCGCCCAGACGGTGTCGTACTGGTAGAGCGCGAGGGCCTGGTTGACGGCCTTCCCGACGCTGTCCGGCGTCGTGTAGAACTCCGCGATCAGCGCGCCCGTCACCGCGCCCGGCACCGAGATCCGGATCGCGGCGAAGAAGCTCGGCAGGGCGTGCGGGAACGCCACGCGGCGCAGCACGGCGGACTCGGAGCCGCCGTACACGTGCACGACGTCGACCATCTGCTGGGTCACCGAGCGGAGCCCGAAGGAGATCGTCACCAGCGCCGGGAAGAAGACGACGATCCCGCTCATCGCGGCAACCGTCCAGAAGCCGTTGCCGACCACGAGCGTGATGATCGGTGCGAGCGCGACCAGCGGCACGGTCCGCACGATCATGGCCACCGGCATGGTCGCCGCCTCGACGCCCTTCCAGAGGTACGTCGCGGTCGCGACCGCCGTCGCGGCGAGCAGCCCGGCGGCGAAGCCGATCCCGGCGTCGATCAGGGTCTGCCCGAGGGGGTGGAGCACCGCCGACCGGTTCTCGCGAGCGGAGTCGTCGTTGAAGAGCCAGGTGAGGACCTGCTCCGGCGTACGCGCGACGAGCTCGTTGACGCCGCCGACGTTCAGCAGCACCTGCCAGGCGATCACGAGACAGACCAGGACGAAGAGCAGGTTGAAGACCGGGCGCCCGACCGCCTTGAGCGCGGTCACGGCGCGGTCCCCTTCGCCCAAGGGGTGATGCTCTTCCCGATCCAGCCGATCGCGAGGTAGGCCAGGCCTGACACCAGCGCGCAGCCGAGCCCGAGCGACCAGGCCAGCGCCGTCTCGCGGTTGTTCTGGGCCAGGTAGAGCGACGGACCGACGCCGATCTCGAGGTGCTTGTCGAACCACTCGCCCAGGAGCGCGCCGAGGTACGCCGCCGGCGCCGCGATCTGCAAGGTGGCGAAGAGCGCGGGCAGGGCGGACACGAGGCGCACCCGGCGGAGCTGCTGGACCCGCCCGCCGCCGTACACCTCGACGACGTCGAGGCTCGCCTGGTCGACGTTGCGGAAGCCGAGCACCGCACCGACCACCGTGGTGAAGATGACCGAGATCGCGGCCAGGTCGATGGCGGTGGGGGACGTGCCGCCCTTGACCGGGATCTCGTGGGCGACGATCAGGATCGGCGCGAGCACCACGATCGGCAGGCAGTAGGTGATCACCGCGAACTGCATGACCACGGGCTCGAGGAAGGGCAGCAGCAGCACCAGCACGGCCAGCACGAGCGCGATGCTGACGCCCCAGGCGTAGCCCGTGGCGGCCTCCCGGAGGGTCACCGAGAAGATCTCGCGGTAGTAGTCGAAGCCGCGGTCGCGGAAGACGGCCAGGACGTCCGGGGGCGGCGGGACCTGCTTGGGCGTGAAGAACAGCTCGGCCAGGACCCACCACAGCGCGAGGACCGACACGATCCCGAGGGCACCCGGGACCAGGCGGCGCAGCCGGGCCGCCATCAGTCGCCCATCGCGGCGCCGTCGGAGCCGAAGAGCAGCTCGGAGGCGTGGTCGTGCAGGGCGTGGAACTCCGGCGTGCGCATCATCTCCGGGGTGCGCGGGCGGGGCAGGTCGACGGCGATGACCTCCTTGACCCGACCCGGACGCGGGCTCATCACGGCGACCTGGTCGGAGAGGAAGATCGCCTCCGCGATGCCGTGGGTCACCATCAGCGTGGTCGCCGGCTTCTCGGTCCAGATCCGCAGCAGCTCCAGGTTGAGGCGCTGGCGGGTCATGTCGTCGAGCGCGCCGAAAGGCTCGTCGAGCAGCAGCACGCTGGGCTTCACGACCAGGGCGCGGGCGATCGAGACGCGCTGCCGCATGCCGCCCGAGAGCTGGGCGGGTCGCGACTTCTCGAAGCCCTCGAGACCGACGAGCTTGATCAGCTCCCGGACCAGCGCGTCGTCGGCCTTCTCTCCCGAGACCTGGAACGGCAGGCGGATGTTGGACTCGACGCTGCGCCACGGCAGCAGCGCGGAGTCCTGGAAGGCGATCCCGAGCTCGTGGTCGCGACGCAGCTCGGCCGGGGTCTTGCCGTCGACCAGCGCCCGGCCGCTGGTGGCGGTCTCCAGGCCCGCGAGGATGCGCAGGATCGTGGACTTGCCGCACCCGGACGGGCCGAGCAGCGACAGGAAGCTCCCGCGGTCGGTGTGGAGCGTGGCGTCCTGGAGGGCGGTGACCTGCCGCCGACCTGAGGAGAAGGTCTTGGTCAGGTCCTGGATGTGGATGCCGGTGCCGGAGGCGAGCTCGCCCTTGAGGGCGTGCTTGCCTCCGGCCGGCCTTGGTGCGTCGGTCACGAGTCGCGCTTCTCGAAGCCTGCCGTCGAGCCTCAGCCCTTGAGGTCCGGGTTGTCGGCGTACACCTCGTCGACGAGGGAGCTGTCGAAGAGGTCGTCGGCGGTGATGTCGATGCCGGCCTCCTTGATCGAGGCGATGTTGGCGTCGATCATCTCGGGGCTCATCGTGAACAGGCCGTTGGCCTTGGTCTCGTCGCTCTGGACGAGCAGCTCGCACTGCTGCTTGGACTGCTCGATCTCCTTGTCGAGCTCGAGCGGCGGGTCGATGTCCTTGCCGTAGTCGTCGACGGCGAGCTTGGCGCCCTCCTCGTAGCCCGTGTCTCCGTTGCAGGCGTCGGTCCAGCCCTGGATCTCGGCCTTGAGGAACGCCTTCACCTCGTCGGGGTTGTTCTTGATCATGTCGTCGGTCGTGATCACGGTCTCGGCGACGAACGGCAGCCCGTTGTCGGCGAACGGCAGGTCGACGGTGTCGAAGCCGTCGCCCTTCACCAGCAGCGACTCGTTGGTGAGGTAGGCGACGAGGCCGTCGATCTGCTTGTCCTCCAGGGGCGAGATGTCGAACGAGTTCGGCACGATCGTCAGGCAGCCCGGGTCGATGTCGTTGGCCTTGAGGAAGGCGTTGAACAGGCTGAGGTTCGGGTCCTGGACGCCGATCTTCTTGCCACACAGGTCTGCGGGCGTCGCGATGTTGCCCTTGTCGGCGAGCGACAGGATGCTGAACGGGTTCTTCTGGTACGTCGCGCCGACGATCTTCAGCGGGAAGCCCGAGTTGGCGACGGCGGCCGCGGTGGAGACCGCGTTGCTCAGCCCGAACTCCGCCTTGCCCGTGGCCACGATCTCCTCCTGGGCGACCGGCCCGGCGAGCAGGTTGACCGAGGAGAAGCCGGCGTCGGAGTAGTAGCCCTTCGAGTCGGCGATGAACTCGCCGGCGAACTCGGAGTTCTTGATCCAGGACAGCTGGACGCTGACGTCGCCGTAGTCCCCGCCCTCGGCTCCGGCGCTGGGGGAGGTGCCGTCGGACGACGAGCCCTCGGAGTCGGACCCGCACGCTGCGAGGGACAGCGTGGCGACGGCGAGGACGGCGGTGAGCTGGAGCGCGGTGCGTCGGGCACCCTTGCGCGACAACCGGCGCGACCGGAACGACAAGGTCATGGGGCTTCTCCTAGGTACGGCGGATCACGGGTGTCCGAGACGGCCCGAACGTAGGAGCGCCACGTTGCCGGACTTCGCGGCCGACGTAACGCGAGCGTTAAAACGCTCGTTTCACCGGGCCTCGCTGAGGAAAAGTCCGACTCGCCGGCTGCGGGTTTCACCGGCTGGCCGCCGAATCCGGCACGACGCGCCGGGTGGGTACGGCGTGTCGTGCGGGTTTCACCGGCTGGCCGCCAAACCCCGTACGGCGTGTCGCGCGTTCAGGCGGTGGTCAGGACCACCAGCTGCTGGGTCGCCCGCGTCATCGCGACGTAGTGGTCGACGGCCCCTTCGATGCCGGTGCCGAAGCTCGTAGGGTCGATGAGCACGACGAGGTCGAACTCGAGGCCCTTGGACAGCTCCGGGGTCAGCGACCGCACCCGCGCGGTCCCCGGGACCGCTGCGCCGTCGGTGCTGATGACGCAGGCGATGCCGTCGGCGTTTGCGGCGAGCCACGTCTCGAGGACCTGCTCGAGGTCGGAGGCCGGGCCGTGGCCGACGGGGAGGCCGCTGCTGCGGATCGAGGTCGGCACGTTCGCGTCGGGCAGGGCGGCCCGGATGACCGGCTCCGCTTCGGTCATCACCTCGGCCGGCGTGCGGTAGTTGATGCTCAGCGACGCGATCTCGACGTGCTCGAGGCCGATCCGCTGCAGCCGCTCCTCCCACGTCTCGGTGAAGCCGTGCCGGGCCTGGGCGCGGTCGCCGACGATGGTGAGGCTCCGCGACGGGCAGCGCGCCAGCAGCATCTGCCACTCGGCGTCGGTCAGCTCCTGCGCCTCGTCGACGACCACGTGCGCGAACGGCCCGTCGAGCGGGTCGGTCTCCACGGTGCGGAGGCCGCTCTCGTCGACGAGTGCGTCGCGCAGGCCGTCCTGGCGCAGGCTCGTGACGATGCCGCCGTCGTCGTCAGCGGCGATGAGGTGGTCGACCACGTCGGCCATCTGCTCGCGCTGGGCGGCGATGTCGGCTGCGCGCTCGCGCCGGATCCGCGACGTCTCCGGGTCGCCCAGCCGACGGCGGGCCGCGTCGAGCAGCGGCAGGTCCGAGACGGTCCAGGCCTGCGGATCGTCGCGCTGGAGGGCGCTCACTTCCTCGGGCTCGAGCCAGGGCGCGCACCGACGCAGGTAGGCCGGCACGTCCCACAGGTCGCCGACCAGGTCGGTCGGCTCGAGCAGCGGCCAGGCGCGGGTCAGCGTCGAGCGCAGCCCGGTGTGCTGGTTGAGCGCCCGGCGGACCTGGTCGTGGGTGGCGTCGGCGCCGTCGAGGTCGTCGTACTTCTCGAGGAGGATCGTGACGAGCTCCTCCCAGACGTCGTCGCGAGCCTCGTTGTGGGGCGTGCCGGCGACCGCGTCGAAGGCGTCGCGCCAGTCGTCGGTGCTCAGCCACAGGTCGGCGTACGCCGTGTCCACCTCCATGCCCTCGGTCGGCGGCTCCTCGTAGAGCCCGACCGCCGGCTCGATCGCCCGCACCATCGCCGCGGTCGCCTTCAGCCGGGCGATCGCAGGGTCCGGCTCCGGCGGGACGGTCCCGGTGACGGGGACGAGGTCGCGCAGCGTGCAGGTCTGCACGCCCTCCTCGCCCAGGCTGGGGAGCACGTCGCCGACGTACGACAGGTAGGGCTGGTGCGGTCCGACGAACAGCACGCCACCCCGTCGGTGGCCGAGGCGCGGGTCGGCGTAGAGGAGGTACGCCGTGCGGTGCAGCGCGACGACCGTCTTGCCGGTGCCCGGGCCGCCGTCGACCACCAGCGCGCCGCGCGACCCGGCGCGGATGATGGCGTCCTGGTCGGACTGGATGGTGCCGAGCACGTCGCGCATCCGCGACGAGCGGCTGCCCCCCAGGCTCGCGATGAACGCCGACTGGTCGTCGAGCGCGGCGGCGTGCCCGTCGAGGCCGTCGAGGCCGTCGTCGGTGAACACCTCGTCCCAGTAGTCGCTGATCCGGCCGCGGGTCCAGCGGTAGCGGCGTCGGCTCGCCAACCCCATCGGGTGCGCGTGGGTGGCGCCGAAGAACGGCTCGGCGACCGGCGAGCGCCAGTCGACGAGCAGCCGGCGACCGGTGCTGTCGGTGAGACCGAGCCGACCGACGTACACCGCCTCGCCGTCCTCGCTGACCACGTGCCCGAGGCAGAGGTCGAGCCCGAAGCGGCGCAGCGTGCGCAGGCGGGCCGTCAGCCGGTGCACCTCCTGGTCGCGGTCCAGGGCCACCTGGCCGGCTCCTCCGGCCTCGCCGTCGCGGGCGCCCTCGGGCGCGCCGGGGTCGCGGCGGGCCGTGTCGAGGCGTTCGGAGAGGTCCGCGATCGACCTGGCGAGCGAGTCCGCGATGGCCGCGAAGTGCTCCTCGTCGGCCGCGATCAGGCGGGGGTCGGCCTTGGCGGCGAGGTCGTCGGGCAGGGCGAAGGCGCTGGTCACGACAGGAGATTCTGGGGGCTCCCCGGGGCCTTGCCGCAAGCCCGGGGGTCGGCTATACCTTGGAAGGGAGGGGTCAGTAGTCGACCCGGTCGGGCTTCTTGAGCCAGGCGTCGAACGGCGCGAACGAGTCGGCGTGCCGACCGGCGTGCACGATGGTGGGCCAGGTCGCCCGGTCCCGCGCGAAGAGCTCGTAGAACTCGCGGTCGTCGAAGCCTCCGCGTGCGGCGTCGTGGCGGTCGGCGGCGTAGACGACCCGGTCGAGGCGGGCCCACAAGGCTGCGGAGACGCACAGCGGGCAGGGCTCGCACGACGTGTAGAGCACGCAGCCGGCCAGCGAGAAGTCCCCGAGGTCGGCGCAGGCGGCGCGGATCGCGAGCACCTCGGCGTGCGCAGTCGGGTCGTTGTCGCGGGTGACGCGGTTCTGACCCGTCGCGATCAGGGCGCCGTCGCGGACGATCACGGCGCCGAAGGGGCCACCACCCTCGGCGACGTTGGCCACGGCGAGGTCGAGGGCGCGGGCGAGCCAGGGTTCGTCGGTCATCGGGTCTCCTGTGCTAGTCGCCAGAGCCGGTCCCGGCTCATCGGCAGCTCGTAGGGGCGGACGCCGAGGGCATCGCGCACGGCGTTGGCGATCGCCGGGGCGACCGGGTTGTACGGCGCCTCGCTCATCGACTTCGCGCCACGCGGGCCGAGCTCGTCGTACGTGTCGGCGAAGAGCACCTCGGTCGGCGGGACGTCCGCGATCTGCGGCACCCGGTAGTGGCGGAACGCCCGGGTCACGACCTCGCCGTCGCGGACGAGCAGCTCCTCCTGCAGCGCGCTGCCGAGGCCCTGCGCGACGCCGCCCTCGACCTGCCCGCGCAGCTGCTCGGGATTGATGACGCGGCCGGCGTCGACGGCGTGCACCGAGCGCAGCACCCGCAGCTCGCCGGTCACCGGGTCGACGGCGACCCGCACGCCGTGCACGTTGAACGCGACGGATCGGGGGGTCCCGGAGTGCCGGCCGGTGCACGAGAGCGGCGGCTCGCCACCGGCGTCCAGGGCCGACCGCAGCTCGCGGGCCGCCTGCGCGACGGCCATCCCGGCGACCACCGAGCCGGTCGAGCCGAAGGCGCCCGTGTCGTACGCCGCCGCGTCGGTGTCGGAGGAGTGAAGCCGGATGCGGGCGGGGTCGACGCCGAGCTCCTCGGCGACGATCTGGACGTGCACGGTCGCGGTGCCGTTGCCGAACTCCGCGCTGCCGACGCCGACCGTGACCGTGCCGTCGTCGTCGTCGTCGATCGCGACCGTCGCCTCGCTGTGGTGCCCGCGCGGGGGGATGGTGGCGATCATCGAGGCCGCCATGCCCTCGCCGACCGCCCAGCCCTCCGGCGCCTCCTCGCCTACGGTGGCGAGCGCCTGCTCGACGAGGTCGAGGCACTGGTCGAGGCCGTAGCTGCCGAAGACCAGGTCGATGTCGGGGGCGTCGTTGACGACGAAGTCGTCGCCGGGGCGCACGACGTTGCGACGCCGCAGCTCGACGGGGGAGAGGCCGAGCTCTCGGGCCAGGTCGTCGAGGGCCGACTCGATCGCGAAGATGACCTGGCCCAGGCCGTAGCCGCGGAACGCTCCCGACGGCACGTTGTTGGTGTAGACGGCCTCGGCGTCGACGCGCTTGTTGGCGCAGCGGTAGAGCGCGACGGACTCGTGGCAGCCGTGGAAGAGCACCCCGATCGAGTGGTTGCCGTAGGCGCCGGCGTCGCTGAGGACGTCGACGACCAGCGCGGTGAGGACGCCGTCGGCATCGGCCGCCGCCGTCACCGAGATCCGCATCGGGTGCCGGCAGGGCGCCAGGGTGAACTGCTGCTCGCGGGTCAGCTCGAGCTGCACGGGTTCGCCGATCGTGAGCACGGCGAGGGCGACCAGGTCCTCGACCAGCATCTCCTGCTTGCCGCCGAAGCCGCCGCCGACGCGACCCGCGACCACGCGCACCCGGTCGGGCTCGAGGCCGAGCACGTGCGCGAGCTCGTCGCGCACCAGGAACGGCACCTGGGTGCTGCTGCGGACCACCAGGCGCCCGTCCTCGTCGATCCACCCGCGCGCACCGTGGGTCTCCATCGCGGCGTGGGTGACGCGCGCCGTCCGCCACGTCCCGCTGACCGTCGCGGCCGCGGTGGCCAGCCCGGCGGCGACGTCCCCGACCTCGCCGTGGGTCTGGGCCACCACGTTGCGGCGGGTCTCGGCGATCCGGGACTCGGGGCCCTTGTCGGCGTGCAGCAGCGGTGCGCCCGACGCGCGGGCGGCCTCGGGGTCGAGGACGGCCGGCAGCACGTCGTACTCGATCTCGACCAGTGCCGCCGCGAGCTGCGCCTCGCGCACGGACCCGGCGACGACGGCGGCCACGCGCTGTCCCCGGTAGCGGACGACGTCGTCGAGCATCCGGGTGTCGTCGGGGTCGTCGAGGCGGCTCTCGTGGCGAGCCGTGGAGTAGAGGACGTCGGGGACGTCGAGGTGCGTGAGGACGAGGCGTACGCCGGGGGCCGCCTCCGCCCTGCTGGTGTCGATGCGGGTGATCCGGGCGTGGGCGTGCGGGCTCTGCACCAGCGCCATGTGGAGCACGCCGGTCGCGGGCAGGTCGAGCGTGTAGGCCTCCGTGCCGGTGACGACGCGCGGCGCGGCAGGGGCGCCGAGCGACGCCCCGAAGGCCGCGCCGTCGGCGGTCGCCGGCCCCACGTTGACGCGCCCGGCCAGCGCGTCGCGGATCGAGCGGTAGCCGGTGCAGCGGCACAGGTTGCCCTTGAAGCAGCGCTCGACATCGGCCCCCTCCGGTGCACCGGCGGCGGTCATCACGAACCCGGCCGTGCAGAAGCCGCACTGGAAGCCGGCGGCATCGGCGAACGCCTGCTGCACCGGGTGCGGGTCCTCGGGGGTGCCGAGCCCGGCCAGGGTGGTCACGTCGTGCTCGAGCGCCCGTGCCGCCGGGTAGAGGCAGGAGTGCACCGGCGCGCCGTCCACGTGCACCGTGCAGGCGCCGCAGTCGCCGGCGTCGCAGCCCTTCTTCACGTCGAGGCGACCGGCGTCGCGCAGGAACGTCCGCAGGCACTGGCCCGGCGCGGGGGTGCTCTCGGCCGGCTCGCCGTTGATCCTCATGGTCGCCACCGGGCGGCGGTGAGCAGGCAACCGAATCGGCGGCGGCCTCGGGCGGAAACGGTTGCTGGCTCACCGCTCCCCGGCGTACGCGCGCTCATCGCGCCAGATCCGAGCGCACCTCGCGGGCCAGCACGCCGGTGACGTGGGCGCGCCAGTCGGCGGGGCCGTGGGGGTCGTCGTACCAGCAGTCGACCTCGGCCAGGCCGGCGTCGAGGTCGTCGGCGTCGAGCACGACGGGGCGGGTGGTCGACGCCGTCAGGGTGATGGTGCGCCCGCAGCCGACGACGACGGCCGCGGCCCGGCCGAGCGGGGTGAGCGACGTACGTCGGAAGGCGAGCGGGAGCGAGAGGGCGGCCACGGGCACGTCGACCGCGCGGATCACCTCGCCGGGCGCCAGCGTGGTCGTGCCGGCGCCGGTCACGAAGTCCACGACGGGCTGCTCGCGGGTGCCGCCGTCGGGCGTCCAGATGACGACCGACGCACCCAGGCCGGCGGAGAGCGAGACCATCGCGCCGGCGGGCAGCGCCAGGGCCAGGTTGCCGCCGACGGTCGCGACGTGCTGCACCTTCCACGACATCAGGAACGAGTCCGCGGCCGCCGACACCAACGACGCCGCCGGACCCCACGGAGCACCGAGGGCCCGCTCGACCGTGCAGGTCGCGCCGATCCGGAGCGCGTCCGGCTCGGACTCCCAGTCCGGCCAGCCGAGCGTCGTCAGGTCCACCAGCCCGCTGACCTCCGGCTGCGGCTCGGAGAACAGCCAGGTGCCGCCGGCGAGCAGCGTCTCGCCCGGCGCGAGCGCCAGGTCGTCGCGCCCGCGCGCCAGCCGGTGGCTGGTGACGGTGGCCAGGTCCATCACTCGACCTCGGCGAGCCGGGTGTACGACGCGCTGATCTCGGCGACCCGGTTGCGGGCCGGCCGCCCGAGCGTCGAGAGCACGCCGTCGGCGACCACGCTCACCAGGCTCATCGCGGCGGCATAGCTGTCGAAGGCGAGGGTGCTGCTGACCGGGCACTCCAGCCAGTACGCCGCAGCAGCAGCGTGCCGCCGCGCGGTCGGGTCGGCGACCAGCACGACGGTGGCACCGCAGCGACCGGCCTCCTCCAGGAAGGCGCCGAAGTCCGCGGGCCGGCGCCGGAAGCCGACGACCACGACGGCGTCGCCGGAGCCGAGGTCGGCCAGCTCCTCGCCGATCACCTGCCCCGGCAGCGGGGCGAGCCGGACGTCGCCACGGGCGTGGGCGAGCTGCTGTCGCAGGTGCAGCGCCACCGGGTGGCTGTTGCGCCACCCGACGACCAGCACCCGTGGGGCCTGGGCGAGCAACGTGATGACGTCGTCGAGCACCGGGCTCTCCAGCGCGTGCCGCAGCGACTCCTGCTCGTGCGCGAGGTGGTCGAGCATCGTCGACGCCCCGTCGACCCGCCGTGGCTCCCCGGCCGTGCGCAGGGCCCGCAGGTGGTCGCGCACCTCGTCGAAGTCGGTGAAGCCCAGGCTCCGGAAGAGCCGGCTCATCGTGGCCTTCGAGACCCCGGCGAGGTCCGCGAGCTCCGCGGAGCGGTAGGTCGCGAGGTCGTCGAGGTGCTCCATCAGCGTCTCGGCGGCCCGGCGCTCCTGGGGCGAGAGCACGGCGTACCGCTGGGTGATCCGCTCGTCGATACGTTCGCTCATGCGGACACCTCGATCCGTGCCGCGACCTCCAGGACCGCACGCTCCAGTGCGTCCAGCCCGGCGGAGACGTCGAGCTCGCGGACGTCCTCCTCGGGGTGGTGGCTGATGCCGTCGTGGCAGCGCAGGAAGAGCATGCCGACGTCGGTGGTCAGCCCGACCGCCATCGCGTCGTGCCCGGCCCGGCTCCACAGCCCCACGGGATCGTCGTCGCCGGTGCTGCGGATGCCCGCCATCACGGCCTCCTGCAGCCACGGTGCGCACGGCATCGCCGACGCGTGGTGGGTCTCGCGCACCTCGAGCCGCAGCCCGCGCTGTGCGCAGGCCCGCTCGATCTCGCTGCGCAGCATCGTCCACATCAGATCGCGCTCGTCGTCGGTGGCGGCCCGCAGGTCGAGGCTGATGTCGGCGCGACCGGGGATCACGTTGATGGCGCCGGGCTGGACCTCGATCCGGCCGACCGTGGCGATGCAGTCCGACGCCCGCGCCCGCCGCTCGATCAGCACGATGGCCTCGCTGGCGCCGACGAGCGCGTCGCGCCGGCGCGAGTACGGCGTGCCGCCGGCGTGCCGCGCCTCCCCGATGAACGAGAGGCGGAACCGACGCGCCCCGGCGATCGTGGTGACGTAGCCGAGGGAACGGTCCTCGGCCTCGAGGTAGGGGCCCTGCTCGATGTGCGCCTCGAGGTAGCCGACCAGCTCGTCGGGTCGCCGGGCGGCCTCGCCGACGCGTCGTGGGTCGAGCCCGAACTCCAGGAACGCCTGGTGCAGCGTGACCCCGTCGCGGTCCCGCAGGTCCCACCAGTCCTCCTCCCAGACGCCCGCGAGCGCCTGGCTGCCGAGCAGCGCCTTGCCGAAGCGGGTGCCCTCCTCGTCGCTGAAGCCGATGACCTCCAGCGCGAACGGCAGCTCGCGGTCGCGCAGTCGCTGGGCGACGGCGATCGCCATCACGACGCCGAGCATCCCGTCGTACGAGCCGGCGTCGGGCACCGTGTCGAGGTGGGAGCCGACGAGCAGGGCGGGCAGCCCCGGCGCGGCACCCTCGCGGCGGCCGCACTGGTTGCCGGCCGCGTCCTGCCAGGTGCGCAGCCCCGCCTCCTCCATCCAGCGCCCGGCGACGGCGTTCGCGCTCGCGTGCTCGCGGGAGAGGTAGACCCGCTCCAGCTGCGGCGGGGTGGCAGTGAACCGGTCCAGCTCGGCGCACCGGTCGAGGACGTCGCGGGCGGTGGTCATGACGCGTACACCTCCTGCGCGGCGGCGACGCCGCCCGTCGTGCGGAGCACCTGCTCGAGGGCGGCGAGCGTGGTCAGGACGGCGTCGGTACGGGCGTTGTAGCCCATCGTCCCGATCCGCCAGACCTTGCCGTGGAGCGGTCCGAAGGAGGTGCCGATCTCGATCCCGAAGTCGTCGAGCAGCACGCCGCGGGTGCGGTCGCCGTCGACGCCGTCGGGGATCTCCACGGCGACGACGTTATGCATCTTGTGGGCCACGTCGCCGAAGACGCCGAGCCCGAGGCCGCGGACGCCCTCGAGCATCGCGCGGCCGTGCCGGGCGTGCCGCTCGACCGCGGCGTCCAGCCCCTCCTCGACGAGCAGCCGGGCGCACTCGCGGGCGCCGTACAGCATCGTGGTCGCCTCGGTGTGGTGGTTGAGCCGCCGCGGGCCCCAGTAGTCCATGACCTGCGCCAGGTCGAGGTAGTTGCTGGCGATCCGCTCGCCGTGGTCGACGTCGTCCGCTGAGCGGATGCCGGCCTCGACGTGCTTGCGGGCGTCGATGACCGCGGCGGCCCGGTCGGAGATCGTGATCGGCGCGCTGCCCGAGGGGCCGCCGAGGCACTTCTGCAGGCCGGCGGTCGTGACGTCCAGCCCCCACGCGTCCGCCTCGAACGCGTTGCCGCCGAGCGATGCGGTGGCGTCGCAGTAGAGCAGCACGTCGTGGCGCCGGCAGATCTCCCCGAGGTCGGCGAGCGGCTGGCACATCGTGGTGGACGTGTCGCCCTGGACGATCGCGAGGACCTTCGGCTGCACACGGCGTACGGCGTCCTCGACCTGCTCGGGCTCGAAGACCTCACCCCAGGGCACCTCGATCGTGTGCACCTCGGCGCGGCACCGTGCGGCGATCTCGGTGAGCAGGTGGCCGAACCGGCCGAAGACCGGCACCAGCACCCGGTCGCCCGGCTCGAGCAGCGAGACCAGCGCCGCCTCGATGCCCGCGCGCGAGGTGCCGTCGACGAGGAACGTCTGCTCGTTGGCGGTGCGGAAGACCTCGCGGTAGAGCGCCATCGTCTCGTTCATGGTGGCGGTCATCCACGGGTCGTACTGGCCGACCAGCTGCGCCGACATGGCCCGCAGCACGCGCGGGTCGGCGTTGATCGGGCCCGGGCCCATCAGCAGTCGTGGCGGCGGATCGATCGGACCGATCCCTGGTGCCGTCATGAGCCGGGCCTCCTCAGCTGCTGACCCCACCGGTGATCGGGGTGCTCGATGTCGATGGCGTTGCCGCGCACGACCGACCGGGTGACGCGGCCGCCGTAGCGCAACCCGTCGTACGCCGAGATCGGGTTGCGGTGCGCGAGCCGGGTGGCCTCGATGCGGAACTCGACGCCGGTGTCGTAGACGGCGAGGTCGGCGTCGGCGCCGACCTCGATCCGGCCCTTGGTGGTCAGGCCCACCAAGTCGGCGGTGCTGCGCGACATCCACCGGCTGACCTGCTCGACGCCGATGTTGCGGCGACGGGCCTCCTGGACGACCGCGCTGAAGCCGACCTGGAGCCCGGACACGCCGCCCCACGCCTGCTGCAGGTCGCCGTCGCCGCGGCCCTTCTCCTCGGCCGTCGCGGGGGAGTGGTCGCTGACGACCATGTCGATGACGCCGGACCGCAGCCCCTGCCAGAGCTCCTCGCGGTTGCCCGCGTCGCGGATCGGCGGGCAGCACTTGAACTGCGACGACCCGTCCGGGATCGTCTCGGCCGCGAAGCACAGGTAGTGCGGGCAGGTCTCGACGGTGACGCGCAGCCCCTCGGCCTTCGCGTCCGCGATCGCACCCAGGGCACGCGCGCTGGAGAGGTGCAGGACGTGCACCCGCGCGCCGGTCTCACGGGCCCCGTCGAGGACCCGCCCGATCGCGGTCGTCTCCGCCGCGTCGGGCCGGGACAGCAGGAAGTCCTGGTAGGCGCGGCTCGGCGGTGACGGCGCCTCGTCGAGTACGGCGGCGTCCTCGGCGTGCACGACCATCAGCCCGTCGAAGCGCGCGATCTCCCGGAGTGCGTCGTGGAGCTGGTCGGCGTCGAGCGGCGGGAACTCGTCCACGCCGCTCGGCGCGAGGAAGCACTTGAAGCCGAAGACCCCGGCGTCCCACAGCGGCTCGAGGTCGGACAGGTTGCCCGGCACGGCGCCGCCCCAGAAGCCGACGTCGACCATCAGCTCGTCCCTCGCCGCCTCCTGCTTGCGCCGCAGGTGCTCGACGGTCGTCGTCGGCGGGATGGAGTTGAGGGGCATGTCGATGAGCGTCGTCGCACCGCCGAGCGCCGCGGCCTCGGTCGCCGACACGAACCCCTCCCACTCGGTGCGCCCGGGCTCGTTGATGTGCACGTGCGTGTCGACGACGCCGGGCACGACGTACGCCGTGTCCGGGGCGCGCAGCACCACGCCGTCGACGGGGTGGTCGACGGCCTCGATGGCCGCGATCCGGCCGTGCTCGACCACGATCGTGGCCGGCTTCAGGTCTCCGTCGAGCAGCACCCGCTGCGCCTGCACGGCGTCGACGCGCACTCAGGAGTCCTCTCGCAGCACGGTGGCCTCGATCAGCCCGTAGGGGCGGTCCGCCGCGAAGAAGACCTCGCCGGGGTTGTCGAGCCCGAACGGCTCGAGGTCGACCAGGAAGTGGTGCTTGTTGGGGCAGGAGAGGCTGATCTCGACGACCTCGTCGTACTTCTCGAGCACGGCCCGGCCCATCTCAAAGATGGTCTGCTGGAGCGCCAGCGAGTGGACGTCGGCGAAGGTCTGCAGGAGCAGGTCGCGGATGCCGTCGTACGCAGCGTTGAAGTCGAGCTCCGTGCCGGCGTAGCGCCACGACGCGGTGACGCTGGTGGCGAGGATGCGGTCCGTCGTCTCCTGCAGCGTCGTGTAGCGGTCGCGCGGGAAGCCGTGGAACTCCGAGCCGGTCGACTTGAGGACGGTGCAGTCCTTCAGCCCGGCCGTCACGGTCGTCTCGTCGCCGTCCCGCTCGACGACGGCGGTGCGGGTCTCGCGACCGGTGCGCACGAACGAGTGGTCGCCGTCCGCGATCCGCTCCCACGCGTACTGCTCCGCGGCCCAGCGACCGCCGCTCACCCACGCGAACTCGGTCGTGAAGTGCCGCCCCAGCCGGAGCAGCAGCTCCTCGGGCGAGCCGACGCCGTCGCGGGCGAAGGCGTAGATCGTGTTCTTCTGGGTGTCGGTGGCGACGACCTGGCTGTTGTCGCCCTCGGTGTGGCACGCCTCGAAGTCGCCGCGCAGCTGGCTGGTGACGTTGAGGTCCTCGATGACGTGGCGCTCGGTGTCGCGGGTGACCTTCACCAGGCGGCACTCGGCCTTGCCGTACTGGTTGGGTCCCAGCACGATGCGTCCGCTCACGTCAGCTCCCCTTGTAGGTGGTGTACGAGTACGGGCTCAGCAGCAGCGCCACGTGGTAGTGCTCGTTGTCGCCGACGGCGAAGCCGAGCGAGACCCCGGGGAAGAACGTGTCGCGACCCGCCGCCGCGAACCACGGGCCGGTGTCGAAGTAGAGGCCGTAGCCGCCCGGGGCCAGCTGTGGCTCGAAGCGGACCCGGCCGTCGGCGTCGGTCGCCGCGACGGCGAGCTCCTCGGCCTCGGGACCGATGAGTGCGACGACGAGGCCGCCCGCAGGCACGCCGTACGCAGCGTCGAGAACGTGCGTTGACAAGGTGCTCATGAGAGAAGTCCTTCCAGGCGGAGCAGGGCGATCTCGCGCAGCTGCTCCGTGGTGACGGCGAGCTCGGTGTCCGGGTCGTGGGTGAGTCGCTCCTCGAGCAGCGCCAGGATCTCCTCGGCGCTGCGCCCGGCCGCGCGGACCAGGTAGATCCGGTCGAACCTCTCCTCGTACGCCGCGTTGCCCGCGGCCAGGCGCCGCTGGACGTCGGCGTCGTGCGGGTCGACCCCGGCCTGCTCGCTGCCGGACATCTGCGCGCTGGTGCCGGAGCCGGCGTGTCGCTCACCGATCCGGGGGTGGTCCGCGAGCGCCTGCTCGACCTCGGCCGGCGACCATGCGCGGGCCAGCGCGTCGGCGTTGCCCAGCAGGTCGGTGAGTCCGGCGTACGGGCGGCCCGCGACGACGCCGCTCACCCAGGAATCGATGTCGACGCACGGGCGCACCGCGTCGCCGGCATCCGCGGCCGTCATCGCGTTGAACTCCTCCAGCTGCAACGTTCCTCCTCCGGCGATGACACTGCGTCGTGACACTAGGGATCCGATGTAAAGGCGGACCGAAACAACCGTTTCAGAGACGTTACTTCTCCGGGTCAGTCCAGGTCGATGGCCAGCTGGAGCAGATCGCGGTCGCGACCCGGTCCGGCGACCAGGCAGACGCCGACCGGCAGCCCCTGCGGCGTGCTCCGCGGGACGCTGACGGCGGGCAGTCCGCCGAGCCCGGCGAGGCAGGTGAGCGACATGGTCGCGGCGCGGACGGCGTCCAGCCCCTCGCCCACCAGCGGGGCGACCGTGGCCGCCGACGGGAGCACCAGCACCCGGTCGCCGATCAGCTCGCGGAACCGGGCCCGGGCCTCGTCGACCAGGGTGCGCGCGGCCGCGGCGCGCTCGTCGTCGATCAGCGCCGCCGCCTCGAAGCGGCCGCGCACGTCGGCGCCGAGCTCGTCGAACCGCGACGCCACCCAGGCACCGCGCTCCTGCCAGGCCTCCCAGGCCTGCAGCGTCTGGAACGCCGAGAGCCAGGTCGGCAGGGCGCTGAGGTCCCACGACTCGCGCATCGCGCCGTGCTCGGCGGCGTACCGGTCGACGACCGTCGCCACCTCGTCGCTGGCGATCGCCAGCAGCCCCGGAACGCTGACCAGGTCGCTCGCCGGGTCGCGCGGGCTCGGTGGCAGCAGCACCTCCCCGACCCGCTGGAGCAGCTCGGCGCTCCGGGCCACCCAGCCGACGGCGTCGAAGGACCGTGAGAGGGGGAGCAGTGCGTACGCCGACGCCGCGCCGTGCGTCGTGCGGATGCCGAAGAGTCCCTGGTACGCCGCTGGCACCCGGATCGATCCGCCGGTGTCCGTGCCCAGGCCGATGGTCGCCTGGCCGAGCGAGACCGCGCTGCTGGAGCCGGACGTCGAGCCGCCGGAGCTGCGCAGCGGCGCCTTCGGGTTGGGCGGCGTGCCGTAGTGGGCGTTGGTGCCCGCGAGGGAGTAGGCGAACTCGTCGGTGCGGGCGATCCCGCGCACCGACGCACCGGCCTCGAGCAGCAGCTCGACGGCGCGGGCGTGCACCGGCTCGACGCGCGCCTCGGCCAGCCAGGCCGGGTTGCCGGCGCCGATGCGCTGCCCCTGGACGGCGTACAGATCCTTGACCGCGACGCTCTCGCCGTCGAGGGGACCGCTGCCGAGCGGCGCCACCAGCGGGTCGCCGACCACGCGCCAGATGCGGGTGTCGAGGGCGGGTGCGGGCACCGACACGTGGGCGGCGGTGACCTGCCAGCCGTCCGCGGTGCGCACCCACATCTGGGTCTGCTGGCCGCGCCCGCCGCGGGCCAGCTCGGTCACCGCGATGACGAGCGCGTGGTCGTCGTCGACCGTCTGCACGTGGGTCTGCACGATCCGTCGCTGCGGGGCGCCCCCGCGACCGCTGCGGAACGCGCTGATCTGGTCGTGGCCGACGAGCAGGCCGTTCGCGTCGCCGCGCAGCGTGGTCGGTCCGTCCGCGAACAGCCGGTCCAGCGTGGGGACGTCGTCGGCCATCAGCGCACGCTCGTACTCCCAGAACGCCTCGACGAGCCCCGCGGGGACCGGCCTCTGTGTCGTCATACAGGGAAGTCTGACGTGCGGATGCGTGCGTGCACGCCCTTCACCACGTCGACGACCTGGGAGATGTTGAAGTCGGTCGCCGCGGAGAGGTAGGCGTAGGCCAGCCGCTCGTCCATCCCGAAGCGGGCCCCGAGCAGGGCGATCGCGGCGCGCACGCAGTTCTGGACGGCGACGTCGAGGTCCTCGTCCATGCCCGTCGGCACCAGGAGGTCGGTGGTCTCCGCGAGCGGTCCGGCCAGCTCGCCGAAGCGGCGTACGGCGTCCTCGCGCGGCACCACGTCGAGGCGGACCGTCGCCCGCAGCGACGCCTCCATCGCGGTCAGCGACACCTCGCCGTCGCCCTGGGCGAAGTGCGGGTCGCCGACGTACGCCAGCGCGCCGTCGACCTGCACGGGCAGGTAGAGCGTGGCGCCGACGGTGAGCAGGTTGATGTCGATGTTGCCGCCGTGGGCACCCGGCGGCACCGAGTGCGGCCGCGCGTCGTCGGCCACGGCCACGCCCATGATCCCGAGGAACGGCGCGAGCGGGAACGCGACGCTCGGCTCCGCGCCGGGCCGCAGCGGCAGCAGGCCGTGCGTGCCGGCGTCGTCCACGCTCGCGAAGGCGCTGAAGACGTCACCCTCGCGCGGGTACTCCCCGGGCAGGGCTCCCTTGCCGTGCCGGTTGGAGATCACGCCGTAGGGCACCCGCGGGAGCGTCTCGACGACGGTCATCGCCAGCAGGTCGCCGGGGCGCGCCCCCTCGACGCGCACCGGCCTGTTGACCACGTGCGGCCCGTCGACCCCGAAGGTGTGCGGCAGGTCGCCGGCCGCGATCTCGATGGCGTCGTCGAGCACGCCCACCACGTCGTACTGCCCGAAGAACGCCTTCGGGTCGCGCCCCTGGTCCTCCAGGATCCCCTCGTGGCTGACGGTGTCGAACGTGACCTCGGTGCCCGGCTCGACGGTGAGCACCGGGTCGTCGCCCGCGCACGGGAGCCGCCCCCACAGCACGTGGTCGGCCGTCGACGGCAGGTAGCGGTCACCCCGGATCGGGCCCGACCCGGGCTGCAGCACGTCGAACCCCGTCATGCCCGCCGAGGCTAGGCAAGGGTTGTTTCAGCGTGGTTTCGGGTGGGTGTGGGGGGTCCAGGGATACCCGGCCGACCGGGTATCCCTGAACAGGGAGGGCACTGCAAGGGCCGCGGAGTTGGTGGAGTGCCCTCCCGGCAGGTCGCAGGTCAGCTGTACAGGCGGTCGACGACGTCGGAGTACTTGGTGTTCACGACCCGACGCTTGAGCTTGAGGGTCGGGGTGAGCTCCTCGGACTCGGCGGTCCACTCGACACCGAGCAGCTCGAACGACTTCACCTGCTCGGGGCGCGAGAGCCGCTCGTTGGCGGCGTCGACCGCCTGCTGCACCATCGCCCGGATCTCGGGCTTCTCGGCCAGCTCCGCCAGCGAGCCGAACTCGAGGCCCATCTGCTGCGCCATGATCGGCGCGATCTCGCCGTCGAGGGTGAGGATCGCGACGACGTACGGGCGGCTGTCGCCGATCGCCATGGCGTGGCCGATGAGCGGCGACTCCTTGAGGAAGTTCTCGATGTTGGACGGCGCGACGTTCTTGCCGGCCGAGGTGATGATCAGCTCCTTCTTGCGGTCGACGACCGCGAAGAACCCGTCGTCGTCGAGAGTGCCGATGTCGCCGGTGTGCAGCCACCCGTCGCCGTCGATCAGCGCGCGGGTGGCCTCCTCCTGGAGGTGGTAGCCCGGGGTGTTCACCGGGCCGCGCACCAGGATCTCGCCGTCCTCGCCGAGCTTGATCTCCATGCCCGGGTTGGCGCGGCCGACGGTGCCGAGCTTGAAGCCGCCGGGGCCGTTGGCGGTGACGGCGCCACAGGTCTCTGTCATGCCGTAGACGTCGTAGACCTTGAGGCCGAGGCCGGCCATGAACTTCGCGACGTCGAGCGGCATCGGTGCGGCGGCCGAGCCGGCCCAGGAGACCTGGTCGAGCCCGAGCAGCAGCTTGAGGAAGCCGAGGATGCCCTCCTCGGCCTGGCGGTAGCCCTCCTCGATCTCCGGCGTCATCACGCCGCCGACCTCCTGCGCCTCTACCCACGCGAGCGCGGCGGCCATCGCCGTCTCGACCATCTCGCGGTTGTCGGGGTCCGCAGCGAGCTTGGCGGACAGGCCGGTCTTGATCTTCTCCCAGACCCGTGGGACGCCGAAGAACATCGTCGGGTGCACCTCGCCCAATGTGGCGAGCAGTTGCGCGGGGTCGTCGATCGCGTGGACGTGCCCGCCGATCACCTGCGGGCCGTAGAGCCCGAGCACCCGCTCGGCGATGTGCGCGAGCGGCAGGTAGCTCACGCCGACCTGCGGCTCGGTCAGACCCGACGACTCCTGGGTGCCGATGGTCTCGAAGAGCACGTTGTGGTGGGTGAGCACCACGCCCTTGGGGTTGCCCGTGGTGCCGGACGTGTAGAGGATCGTCGCCGGCGCCTCGGGGGAGAGGCTCGCGGCCCGTTCCTCGACGGCGCCCGGGTGGGCGGCGCGGTACGCGGCGCCCGCGGCCACCAGGGCGTCCCAGTCCTCGTCGATCATCACGACCTTGCGGATGCTGTCGACCTCGTCGAGGGCCTTGGCCCAGCGCGCCCGGTGGTCGGCGCTCTCCAGGAACACCACCGTCGGGTGGGCCTGCGAGGCGATGTAGGCGACCTGCTCCGAGGCGAGCGTGTTGTAGATCGACATCGGCGTGGCCGCCGCGTGCACCGCACCCATGTCGGCCAGGAAGTGCTCGACCCGGTTGCTGGCCATGATCGCCACGGTGTCGCCGGCTTCGACCCCGGCCTCGATCAGCCCGCCCGCGAGGTCCAGCGCCCGCTCCTGGGTCTCGGCCCAGGTCAGCGTGCGCCACGACTCACCCTCCGGCACGTGGTGCTTGTCGGAGTACGCCGGCTCGCCGCCGTACCGGCCCACGGTGTCGGCCAGGGCGTCGACGAGGGTGCGGCCCTCGACCTCGGCCTGGATGCGGGATCGCTCACTGAGTACGTCGGACATCTGCTGCTCCTCGGGGTGGAACGGTGGTCGCGTGGCGTACGTCACAGCCTCGCGGATGGGGACCGCGGGACGCCAGAGAACGTTCGAAATCGATCCGGGGTTCCGCGGGTCGTGTCCGGGACGTCATACGAATCGAGGGCCGGAACCCACGATTCGTATGACGTCCGCGCCGCTAGATCCCGAGGCTGCGGCCGATGATCTCCTTCTGGATCTCCGTCGTGCCGCCGTAGATCGTCTGGATCCGGCTGTCCGTGAAGGCCTTCGCGATCGGGTACTCCATCATGTAGCCGTAGCCGCCGTGCAGCTGGACGCCGGCGTCCACGACCTGCTTCTGCAGCTCGGTGGTCCACCACTTCGCCATCGACGCGAGCGCGGGGTCGACCTCGCCGGCGTTGAGCTTCAGGATGCAGTCGTTGATGAAGACCCGGGCCACGTGGGCGTACGTCGCCATCTCGGCCAGCACGAAGCGGTTGTGCTGGAAGGAGCCGATCGGCTTGCCGAACGCGGTGCGCTCCTTGGCGTAGGTCAGGGAGAGGTCGAGCACGTGCTCGATCGCGGCGACCGCCATCGCGGCGATCGAGATGCGCTCCTGACCGAGGTTCATCATCAGCGAGATGAAGCCGGAGCCCTCCTCGCCGAGCAGGTTGGTCTTGGGCACCTCGACGTTGTCGAGGAAGAGCTCGGCCGTGTCCTGGGCCTTCATGCCGACCTTGTCGAGGTTGCGGCCGCGCTCGAAGCCCGTCATGCCGCGCTCGACCACGAGCAGGCTGATGCCCTTGTGGCCGGCGTCGGGATCGGTGCGGCAGACCACGATGACGAGGTCGGAGAGGATGCCGTTGCTGATGAAGGTCTTCGACCCGTTCAGCACGTAGTGGTCGCCCTTGTCGACGGCCGACGTGCGGATGCCCTGCAGGTCGCTGCCGGCGCCGGGCTCGGTCATCGCGATCGCCGAGATCAGCTCGCCGCTGACGAGGCCGGGCAGCCAGCGCTGCTTCTGCTCGTCGGTCCCGAGTGCCGAGATGTAGGGGACGATGATGTCGCTGTGCACCGGGAAGCCGGGCCCGCTGGCGCCGACCCGGGCCATCTCCTCGGCCACGACGGTGTTGTAGCGGAAGTCCTTGACCCCGGCCCCGCCGTACTCCTCGTCGACGTCGAAGCAGAGCAGGCCCGCCTCGCCGGCCTTGGTCCAGACCTCGCGGCTGACCTGGCCGTCCTTCTCCCACTGGTCGTGGAAGGGGACGACCTCCTTCTCCAGGAAGGTGCGCACCGAGGCGCGGAAGTCTTCGTGCTCCTGCTCGTAGATGGACGGACGCTCGGACATCAGCTGACCCACTCCTTGATCTGCGCAACGGTGGCCACCGGGTCGTCCGACACGGGGGAGATCTGCAGGTTGGTGACGCCGGCCTCGCGGAAGGCGGCGATCCGCTCCTGGACGTACGACGCGGGGCCGACCAGGTTGCCGGCCTCGAGCCACTCCGTGGGCACGAGCGCCTCGGCCTCCTTCTTCTTGCCGTCGAGGTAGAGGTCCTGGATCTCCTTGGCCTCCTTCTCGTAGCCGTAGTGGCACGCGAGCTCGTTGTAGAAGTTCTTGCCGCGGGCGCCCATGCCGCCGACGTACAGGGCGTACATCGGGCGCATGAAGTCGAGCAGCGCCTTGGTCTCGGGGCCCTCGCCGATGGCGGCCATGCCGCCGGCGGCGATCTCGAGCGGAGCCAGGTCGGCGGAGCGCTTCGCGGCACCCTTGGCGAGCGGCTCGCCCCAGACCTGCTGCGCCTTCTCCGGCAGGAACAGGAACGGCAGCCATCCGTCGGCGACCTCGGCGGTCATGGCGACGTTGCCGTCGCCGAGCGCGGCGACCCAGATCGGGACGACGTTGCGCTCGACCTGGGTGAGGATCTTCAGCGGCTTGCCGAGGCCGAGGCCCTGGTCGGCGGGCAGCGGCAGGGTGAAGATCTTGCCCTGGTGCTCGAGCCGCTCGCGGCGCAGGCCCTGGCGCATGATCGAGATGACCTCGCGGGTGCGGCCGAGCGGGCGGTCGTAGGGCAGGCCGTGGAAGCCCTCGATGACCTGCGGGCCGGAGGCGCCGAGGCCGATGATCGCGCGGCCGCCCGAGACGTTGTCGAGGCCGGCGGCGGTCTGCAGCAGGGCGCTCGGGGTCCGCGAGAAGACGTTGAGGATGGCGGCGCCGATCTCGATCGTCTCGGTCTTCGCCGCCAGGTAGCCCATCAAGGTGGGGGAGTCGAAGCCGTAGGCCTCCGCGACCCAGACGGTGTCGAGACCGGCCTTCTCGAGGGCGACGACCTGGTCGGCGGCCTCGCGGGGGTTGCCGGAGTACATGAGGGGGGTCGAGAGCTTCATTGTGACAGCATAACTGTCACGGTTGCGTCGGGGTCAACGCCCGGTCGGGACGACCTTCCCGAGATCGACGTGGACGATGCGGAAGACCCCCTGCTGGTCGCGGCCGAGGGTGAAGGTCGCCTCCCGGTAGTCGGTGAACGCGCCGTCCGGCGGCACCTCGCGGTAGAGCGCGGTCACGGCCGTCGCGTCGCCGTACGCCGAGATGGAGCGCAACGGGCGGACGCTCTCGACCTTGGCGTCGACGTGGCCGTAGCCGACGGGCAGGTCCGGGGTGCCGAGCGGGTGCCAGAGCGCCAGCGCCTCGTCGCGGAGGTCGGCGTTGAGCAGGTCGACGTACGCCGCCACCACCTGCTCCGCCGTCGAGGTCGCGTCGACCGTGGGGACGGGCCTACCCGTGTGCCCGACCAGCCGGTCGAGCACGCGCTGGGCGGCGGGGCCGGGTGGCCCCCCGATGCCCCGGCCGTCGTTCCAGGCGCCGCACCACCCGTCCGCGGTGACCAGGTCGCCCCACGCGGTCGCGCCGACCAGCTCCCAGCTGGGGGTGTCGGGGTCGCAGTCCTCGGTGCTGACGGGGTCGTGGTGGCTGGCCCGGTCGGCGAGCAGGATCGCGAGGTCGCGGGCCGGCACCGGGACGCCCTGCGGGTCGTGCTCGGTCTCGGTCTGGTAGCTGACGCAGAGCGTCGCGGCCACCATCTCGTCGGGCCCGGCGACCGGTGAGATGCCGCGGCCGGTGTCGAAGCGCTGGTCGCCGCACGCGGGACGGTGGGGGATCCGGGGAGCGACTCTCGATGCGGCGCGCTGGGCACGGAGCAGGGCGATGAACCTCGACCACGGACGCTCGGGATGCCCGCGGGTGCTGGTGCCGACCCGCAGCTCGTGGCAGCCGTAGAGGTCGCCGCCGACCGGGACGATGGATCCGTCGGCGTACTCGAAGGCGAGCACGTAGCCCGGTCCGAGGTCGGTCTGGCAGACGTTCTGGCCCGGTGCCGTCACCAGGGGCTGACGATTGACGACCCCGGCGAGCTCGTCGACGTCGGTGACCAGCGCGTCGGTCGGTGCGTCGAAGCCCGTGCCGCTGCCGGCGCACAGGTGCACTGCCGTCGCGCCTGCGGGCACCGTGTCGGTGTCGGCCTGCGCGCGGGGAGCCGGGCAGGTGAACGCCTCGGGATCCGCCGGGCTCGGCGTGGGCGTCGGTGTCTGCGTCGCGGGGCGCGTCACGCCCGGCTCGTCACCCGACGTCAGGAGGGGAGCGGTCGCCAGGGCGACCACGGCCACGGCGGCCACGGTCACGACCGCGACCGTCGTGCGCCGCCGGCTCCTGTGGTGCAGGTCGCGCGCCGCGGCGGCCCGACCGGGTGTCGGCGGCGGGTGCGGCACGAGCGCCTGCAGCTGGTCACGGAGCCGGTCGTCGTCGCTCATCGGTCCTCCTCGTCGCGTAGGGCGGAGGAGTCGCGCAGGGCCGAGATCGCCCGTGCGGTCTGGCTCTTGACGGTGCCGACGCTGCAGCCGAGGACCGCGGCGGTCTCGCGCTCGGTGAGGTCCTCGACGTAGCGCAGCACGACCACGGCCCGCTGGCCCCGGCTCAGCTGGGTGAGTGCCGCGAGCAGGTCGCGGCGCAGCGCCAGGTCGGGTCCGGGCGTGGGCGTCTCGGGCAGCTCGGCGGTCGCGCGCTCGCCGTTCCAGCGGCGTCGCCACCACGAGACGTACGTCGTGAACAGCGTCCGGCGCACGTAGGCCTCGAAGCCGCCGGTGTCGCCGATCCGGTCCCAGCGCCCGTAGGACTTCGCGAGCGCCGTCTGCACCAGGTCCTCCGCGAGGTGGGCGTCGCCGGTCAGCAGCCAGGCGCTGCGCCAGAGTGCGTCGCCGCGCGCGGCGACGAAGTCGTCGAACGACCCCGCCCGCTCCAGCTCCGCACCCACGACGACCCCGTCCACCCGCACACTCCTTCCAGCCCCGGAACGCGCTGGAGGTGCCGAAAGGTTGTCAGGCCCCGCTGCGACCGTGCCAGCTGTCCCAGAGTGCCGCGTACGAGCCGCCCGCCTCGACCAGCTCGTCGTGGGAGCCGAGCTCGGCGATCCGGCCGTCCTCGACCACGGCCACCCGGTCGGCGTCGTGGGCCGAGAAGAGGCGGTGCGCGATCGCGATGACGGTGCGTCCCTCGAGCACGGCGGCCAGCGAGCGCTCGAGGTGCCGGGCTGCGCGCGGGTCGATCAGCGAGGTGGCCTCGTCGAGGACGAGGGTGTGCGGGTCGGCGAGCACCAGGCGGGCCAGCGCGATCTGCTGCGCCTGCGCCGCCGTGACCGCCCGGCCGCCCGAGCCGACCTCGGTGTCGAGGCCGTCTGGCAGCGCCTCGACCCAGTCGAGGGCGTCGACGGCGTCCAGCGCCTCGCGGACCTGGTCGTCGGAGGAGCCGGGGCGTGCGAGGACGAGGTTCTCGCGCACCGAGCCCACGAACACGTGGTGCTCCTGGGTGACCAGCGCGACGTGGCCGCGCAGGTCGTCGAGCGGGAGCTCGGTGAGGCCCACCCCGCCGACCGTGACCGAGCCGGTGCGCGGCGGGTGGATGCCGGCGAGCAGCCGACCGAGCGTGGACTTGCCGGCGCCCGACGGGCCGACCATGGCGATCCGCTCGCCGACCCCGACGTCGAGGTCGACGCCGTGCAGGACGTCGCGCCCCTCGACGTACGAGAAGCGCACGTCGTCGGCGGCGATCTGCTCGCCGGTGGGCTCGCGGCCGCTGACCTCGCGGTCGTCGGGGACCTGCGCGACGCCGAGCAGCCGCGCGAGCGACGCGGCGCCGAGCTGGAGCTCGTCGAGGATCGAGACGATCCGGTCGACCGGGTCGATCAGCATCTGCACGTAGAGCGTGGCTGCGGTGACGGCGCCGAGCGAGACCTGGCCCTGCGTGTAGAGGTAGCCGCCGAAGAGCAGCGTCGCCACCGTCGGGATCAGGTAGGCGATCTCCATGTTGGGGAAGAAGACCGTGCGCAGGTAGAGGGTGTAGCGCTCCGCGAGGTAGGACTTGTGGATGTCGTCGTCGCTGGCGTCGATGCGGCGCTGGCCGAGGCCGAGGGCCTCCACCGTGCGGGCGCCCTCGACGGTCTCGGTGAGGGTGGCGTTGATCTGGGAGTACGTCGCGCTCTCGCGCAGGTAGCCGTCCTTGGCGCGCTTGAGGTACCAGCGCAGCCCGATCACCAGCGGCGGGACGCCGAGCAGGCACGGCAGCGCCACCCACCAGCCGACGCTGATCGCGGCGACGAAGGTGAGGACGGCGGTGACGACGGCGATCGTCCACTCGGGCAGCGCCATCCGCACCGACCAGCCGAGCTGGTCGACGTCACGGCTGGTCCGGGTCAGCAGGTCGCCGGAGCCGGCGTCCTCCACGACGCCGACCGGCAGCGCGAGCGTGTTGTCGACGAAGTCCTCGCGAAGCTCCGCCAGCACCTGCTCGCCGAGCACCTGGCTGAGGTAGCGGGCGAAGCGGGTCAGGATCGTCTGCGCGACCAGGAAGACCGCGAGCAGCCCGATGATCATGTCGACGTGGTGGGTGGTCGTGCCCTGCTCGACGGCCTCGACGAGGCCGCCCAGCAGGCGGGGCGCGGCCAGGCCGGCGACCGCCGCGGAGACGTGCAGCGCGAGGGCGCCGTACAGCATCTTCGGGTGGCGGCGGGCGAGCGTGCCGACGTACGTCCGGACCGTGCGGGTGTCGGCGACGGGGAGATGGGTGCTCATCGGGCGACCTCGCTGACGGCCAGGTCCGCCTCGGACTCGCGGGTGACCACGCGGCGGTAGGCCGGGTCGGTCTCGAGCAGCTGGGCGTGGGTGCCGGTGGCCACGACCCGCCCGCCGTCGAGGAACGCGACGACGTCCGCGGCGTCCAGCATGAGGGGGCTGGTCGAGGTGACGACCGTCGTACGGCCGGCGCGGTGGTGGCGCAGCCGCGACGCGATCCGGGCCTCCGTGTGGGCGTCGACGGCCGACGTCGGTTCGACGAGCACGAGCACCTCCGGGTCGGTCGCGAGCGCGCGGGCGAGCACCAGCCGCTGCCGCTGACCGCCGGAGAAGCTGCGACCGCGCTCGGCGACGATCGTCTCCAGCCGATCGGGCAGGGCGTCGAGCACGTCGTCGGCGGAGGCGGTGTCGAGCGCCCGGGCGACGTCGCCGTGCCCGGAGAGGTCGAGGCCGGCGCCGAGCGGACCGGAGAAGAACATCGCGCCCGTGTCGGAGACGACGATGCGCGCGCGGACCTCGTCGGGGTGCAGCGAGGTGAGGGGGACGCCGCCCAGGCTGACCTCCGTGTCGACGGGCGACGCGGTCATCCCGAGCCGGTCGGCGAGCTCGGCGGAGTCGTCGGGCTGCTCGCTGACGATCGCGGTGAGCTGCCCGGCGCGCACGGTGAGGCCGGTGCGGGCGTCGACCAGGTCCGAGCCGACGGCCGGCGAGGGAGCGATCTCGGCGGGGACGGCGACGTCCGGCTCCAGGGCCAGCACGTGCACGATGCGGGCCGCGGCCACCCGGGCGCGGATCACCTTGTTGGCGTACTCGGTCGCCGTGCGCAGCGGGATCATCAGGAACGCCGAGTAGCCGTAGAACGCGACCAGCTCGCCGGGGCTGATCGTGCCCTGCACGGCGTACCGCGCGCCGAGCCAGACGACGACCACGACGAAGAGGCCGGGCAGGAAGACCTGCAGCGCGTCGAGCACCGACTGGAGCTTGGCGACCTGGACGCCCGCGGTCCGGGTGGTCTGCGACTCGCGGCGGTAGCGGTCGGCGAAGACCTGCTCGCCGCCGATGCCGCGCAGCACCCGCAGGCCGCCGACGATGTCGCTGGCCGTGTTGGAGAGCCTGCCCATCAGGTGGCGCTGGTGCGCGCTGCGGCGCTGGAGCGGCCCGAGGATCGGCGCGACGCCGACCATCAGCAGCGGGACGCCGACGAGCACGACCAGGCCGAGCGTCACCGAGGTGCGCAGCAGGATCGCCGAGACGACGAAGAACGACACGACCGCCCCGGCGAAGCGCGCGGAGACGTCCATGACCTGGCCGATGTGGGAGAGGTCGTTGGTGCCGATCGCCACGACCTCGCCGGTCGAGACCTTGCGCGGCAGGGTCCCGCCGAGGCGGGTCGCCTGGCGGGTGACCAGCTGGACGACGCGGTAGGCCGCGATCAGCCAGTTCGTGACGGCGAAGCGGTGCCGCATGATGCCGGCGCCGGCCTGCACCAGGCCGATCCCGAACAGCACGGCGGCCCACTCGAGGAGCGCGCCGCGGTCCTTCGCGGCGACACCGTCGTCGATCGCGTGGCCGATCACGGCGGGCATCACGGCCTGCGCGCTCATCCAGACGATGCCGAAGAACATGCCGCCCGCGAGCGTCGGCCACTGCCGGCGCGCCATCCACCACAGGAACGCGCCGGGGGTGCGGGTCTCCGGCGTACCGGGGTGGTCGAGGGGGAGCTGGCGCACCCGGCCCACGCTACGGAGAGAAGCCCTTCGTCAGCGAATTGTTTTCGCGGTGACGGCGGTCACCCGCCACCCGACACGGTGTCGAGGTTGCCGCAGGAGCCCTTGGCGAAGTCGATCGCGTTCTTCGCGCCGGCCGTGCTCATCCGGAGCGTGATCTGTCCAGGCCTGCCGTCGAGGTGCAGCCCGATCTTGAAGGCCGTGGCGCCGCCGGACTCCTGGAACGCGTGGTCGTCGCACCGGTTCGGCTTCATCGGCAGCTCGACCCGGGAGGGTGCGTCGGTGCCGCGGATCGTCACGTCGGGGCGCCAGACGTCGGCGCCGACCGGGGCGATGATCGGGGTGCCGGAGACGGTGTCGATGGTGAGCGTCGCGCCCGCCGTGCCGGTCGGTCGTACGACGAGGGTCAGCGTGGCGGGGTCGCCGACCTTGCCGCTGAAGTCGACGTCGTCGTCCCAGGAGAGGTCCGCGACCTTCGCGATCGCGAGCTCCAGGCAGCGGGCGGAGGTGAACCGGCCGGCGACGTTCGTCTCGTCCTCGACGGGCAGGGTGGTCGTCGTCCCGCCGTACGTGACGGTGACGGTCCCGCTGCCCCGCGGGTGGTCGCACGCCGGCAGCCGCGGGAGCAGGAACTGGAAGCCGCGCTCGGACTGCGACGGGACCGGCCGCAGCCGGGTGCCCGGCAGCGGCGTGCGGTAGCGCGGGTCGCGGTAGGTGATCCGGGTCGGCGTGATCTGGTCCGCGGTGTCGTTGTCGATCCAGACCTCCATCCGCCCGGCGGCGGCGTCGCGCGACGACTGACGCATGTCGGCGAGCAGCCTGCCGGTCGGTGGTGGCTGGGTCGGCATCGGCAGCGGGCTGAGGGTGCGGATCGAGCGGGACGGCGAGGGCTCCGGCGCGTTCGCGGACGGGCCCTCGCTCGACGAGCAGCCGGCGGCCAGCAGCGCCACCGCGACCAGCCACACCACCTTCATGGGAGGAGTCTGGCGCAGGATCAGCCCGCCAGTCCCTCGATTACCTCGGCGCCGGGCAGGTCGGCGGCGAGCCGGCCGGGGATCAGCAGCTTGGAACGGCGTACGCCGGAGCCGATCACCGCGACCTCGATGTCCAGCACCCGCGGGTCGACCAGCAGCCGCCAGCCGCCGGGCAGTCCGACGGGGGTGATCCCGCCGTACTCCATGCCCGACTCCTCGACCGCCCGGTCCATCGCCAGGAACGACGCCTTGCGCACGTCGAGCGCGCGCTTCACGACGTTGTTGACGTCGGCACGGGTGTCCGCGCGCACCAGGCAGGCCGCGACCCGCTCCTCGCCGTCGCGCCGCCCGCCCACGACGACGCAGTTGGCGCCGGTGTCCAGGCCGAGGTCGTACGCCGCCGACATCGCCGCGGTGTCCGCGATCTCGGGGTCGATCTCGACCACCCCGACCTCACGCGCATGCGTCCAGCCCGTGAGGGCGGTGGCCACCGGCTCGGCCAGCAGGTCGGGTCGGTCCAGGGCGGGCACGGTCTCGAGGCGTCCCAGGCTCGGCGTCGTCATGCGCCCATCCTGCCCGGTCGAGTCGTACCGGCCGGCTTCACCTGGGGTTCATGTCCTACCCGCCCCACGGACACCGGTCCCGGTTGTGCTGGGGGCATGCGACCGGCCCAGTCCATGGTGCAGCCCCTCGTCATCGCGCATCGCGGCGCCTCCGGGTACCGACCCGAGCACACGCTCGCGTCGTACCGGCTGGCGATCGCCCTCGGCGCGGACTACGTCGAACCGGACCTGGTCTCCACCAAGGACGGCGTGCTGGTCGCCCGGCACGAGGCCGAGATCAGCCGGACCACGAACGTCGGTCGGCGCGGCGAGTTCGCCGACCGGTTGACGACCAAGGAGATCGACGGCCGCCAGGTGTCGGGCTGGTTCGTCGAGGACTTCACGCTCGCCGAGCTCAAGACCCTGCGCGCGGTGGAGCGGCTGCCGGAGATCCGGCCCCAGAACACCCGCTTCGACGGGCGCTACGACATCCCGACCTTCGAGGAGATCCTCGGCCTCGTGACCGCCGAGTCCGAGCGCCTCGGGCGTGAGATCGGCGTCTACCCCGAGACCAAGCACCCGTCGTACTTCGACGCCATCGGGCTCGCGCTGGAGGAGCCGCTGCTCGACACCCTGGCGGTGCACGGGTACGGCGACCCGGAGGCGCCGGTCTTCATCCAGTCGTTCGAGCCCGAGAATCTCCAGTGGCTCCGGTCACGCACCGGACTGCCGCTGGTCCAGCTGGTCGAGGCCACCGGACGAGTCGACCTGGTGACCTCGACCGGCCTGCGACGGGTGGCCCGGTGGGCCGACGCGGTCGGTGTCGCGAAGGACCTGGTGCTGCCCCGGCACCCCGGGCTCGGGACGATCGGCGACCCGTCGTCGCTGGTCGCGGACGCCCACGCCGTCGGGCTGCAGGTGCACGTCTGGACGATGCGCGACGAGAACGCCTTCCTGCCGACCGGCTACCGACGCGGCGAGAGCCCGTCCGACCCCGGGGACTCGATCGAGGAGACGCAGGCGTTCCTCGACGCAGGGGTGGACGGGCTCTTCACCGATCAGCCGGACACGACGCTGGAGGCCCGGCGGCTTCACGCCTCCGGCATCAGGATCCAGGCGGCGATGTAGGCGACGGCCACCGCGCCGCCGCTGAAGACGGCCGCCACGACGGCCAGCAGCCGGACCAGGGTCGGGTCGAGCCCGACGTAGTCGGCGACTCCCGAGCAGACGCCGGCGACCATCCGGTCGTCGCTGCGTCGGGTCAGGCGCTTGCTGGTGGTGGTGTTCATCGGGGCTCCTCGTGGTCGGTCCCGGTTTCCAGGACCGTGGTGTCGGTGGGGTCTTCTGCAGGGATGTCGGTGGTCTCGGTCGTGGTCTCGGCCGTGGTCTCGGTCGTGTCGGTCGTGTCGGTCGTGGCCTCGGGCGCCGGCGGCACCCAGCCGACCTGGCGGGTCGACCAGCGCTTGCTGCCCGAGAGGCCGATGGCGAGCAGCCCGGCGAGGCCGGCCAGCACCCACGGCACCGGCAGCAGCCAGCGCACGTCGTCGCCGCCGACGGCGTCGGTCTGGATCAGGGCCCAGACGCCGACCAGGCCGAGGAAGGCGATCCCCATGACCAGGTGGCCGACGTTGACGGGGTGCCGCCCGGACAGCTTCTTCGGCTCGTTGGCTGTGATGGTCATCGGGTCACCTCGATCTCTCCGACGCTGAGGTTGAGGTCCAGCGTGATGGTGGGCGCGTCGACGGGTCCGACGATGCGGTGCTGCTGGACGCCCCAGTCGCTCTCCTCGGCGCCGAACAGCTTGATGTCGCCGGGGCCGTCGATGGTCGCGTCGATGTCGGCGCGGAGGCCCGGCGGCAGGGTGACGTCGATCGTCCCGACGTGGCCGTCGACGGTGATGGTGCGGCCGTCGAGGTTGTCGATGTCGCTCACCTGCGACAGGTCGATCCGCTGCTCGCCCGCGTCGAGCGAGTAGTCCGACTCGACGTCGGCCGCCGTCGTGGGGGTCGCGGTGTAGGAGTCCGTGTCGATCTGGTCCGCGGCGGTCGCCGCGGTGAGACCGACGGTCGCCAGCAGCCCGAGCAGGATGATCCCGCCGGCCCGGCCGAAGAACGAGCCGACCAGCAGCATCGCGCCGCAGATACCGACCGCCAGGGCGGGGTAGGCGCCCGGGGCGACGTCGGCGCCGGCCAGGTCGATCATCCCGAGGAGGCCCTCGCACAGGGCGATCAGGGCGAGCGTGAACCAGAAGAGGATCGGTCCCCGCTTGCGGGGGTTCGGGACACGCTGCACCACGGGCGGCGCGACGTACGGCGTGGGCTGGGTCGGGTAGGACAGCGGCGGCGGGGGCGGCTGGTAGGCCGTGGGCTGGTACGCCGGCCCGGGCGTGGCGCCGTACGTCGGCTGCGCCGGAGGCGTGGTGGCCTGGGGTGGGCTGTTGCGGGTCAGCAGCCACAGGGCGACCAGGGCGACGATCGCGATCGGCCAGGGGAACCAGAAGGCGCCCCACGAGTCGCCGATCAGTGCGAGGGCGGCGACGCCGCCGACGATGACCAGCGCGACCGTGCGGGTCCGCTCGTCGAGGTTGAACGGCGCCTTGTCGTCGTTGTCCTCGGGGACCAGCAGCCAGCACGCGCCGTACAGGATCAGGCCGGCGCCGCCGAAGAAGACGAACACCACGAACGCCACCCGCAGGATCAGCGGGTCGACGTCGAGGTGCCGTCCGAGGCCGCCCGCGACGCCCGCGACCTTGCGGTCGGTGGTGGAGCGGCGCAGCCGGCCGAGGTCGCGGACCTGGTCGCGGTCGACGCGGGGGCCGGAGTCCCGGGTGGGGTCCTGCGGCGGTGGGCCGGACGGAGCGTCGGGTGGTGTGGTGGTCATGGCATCAAGACTGCGGCCTCGGCGGGCCCCGGACCATCGGGGACGCCCCTGATCCTGCACCGGGGGAGGGTCGCCGCGGTCAGGGTCGGGCCGGGGTTCGCCCTCATGGTCCGGGGTGCCCCGCTGTGTGACGATTGACCTCGACATGAACAGCACGCACGCCACCGCCGACGCAGGCGCGTCGGTCCCGATGGGGGGACGGCGCGCCTACCGCGACACGCAGGAGCCGATCCTCGGCGGCGTCGCCTCCGGGCTCGCCCACCACCTCGGGTTCCCGGTGCTGTGGGTGCGGGCTGGCTTCGTGATCGCCGCGTTCCTCGGCGGGTCCGGCGTGCTCC
Source organism: Nocardioides sp. Root1257 (assembly GCF_001425175.1). Taxonomy (GTDB): domain Bacteria; phylum Actinomycetota; class Actinomycetes; order Propionibacteriales; family Nocardioidaceae; genus Nocardioides. The sequence continues at coordinate 245,912 of NZ_LMDV01000011.1, forward strand.
TCTACGCCGCGCTGTGGTGGATGCTCCCGTCGGACGCGCACTTCGAGACCGCCGCACCCGGCATCGAGAGCGCCACCCGTGGCGGCCGCCGACCCGGCCGGATCCGGCGACTGACCGATGTCGGCCCGGCGATCGCCCTGGCCGCGCTCGGGCTCGGCGCGATCCTGCTGATGGAGGCCGTGCTGGGCCGGGGAGCGGTCTTCTGGCCGCTGGTGATCGGCATCGTCGGCATCGCCCTGCTGTGGCGCCAGGCCGACGAGGCGCAGCGCGAGCGGTGGCTGGACAGCTCGGGCCGGATCAACCCCAAGCGGGTCGTCTTCGGTGACGGTGGCTGGGCGTCGTACGCCCGGGTCGCGGCCGGCATCGGCCTGATCGTGCTCGCGCTGGTGCTCTACTCCTTCAGCGGCGGCTCCGTCGGGATGGCCCGCGACGTGACCGTCGCCGCGCTGCTCACCGTCGTGGGGCTGGCGATCGTGATCGGGCCGTGGATCTACCGCCTGGCCTCCGACCTGAGCGACGAGCGCGCCGAGCGGGTGCGCACCCAGGAGCGCGCCGACGTCGCCGCCCACCTGCACGACTCGGTGCTCCAGACACTCGCGCTGATCCAGAAGAACGCCGACGACAGCGCCACGGTCGCCCGGCTCGCCCGTGCCCAGGAGCGCGACCTCCGGTCGTGGCTGTACGCCGGTGAGTCGACCGACGAGCGCACCGTCGCGAGCGCCCTGCGCGGCGTCGCGGCCCGGATCGAGGACGAGTACGCCGTCTCGGTCGACGTCGTCAACGTCGGCGACTGCGACCTCGACGAGCTGCTGCGGCCGATCGTGCACGCCACCGGCGAGGCCGTCACCAACGCCGCCAAGCACGCCGGCACCGGCAAGGTCGACGTCTACGCCGAGGTCGGCGACACCGCCGTCGACGTCTTCGTGCGCGACCGCGGCCGCGGCTTCGACCTGACGTCCGTGCCGGCCGACCGCTACGGCGTCCGCAACAGCATCGTCGACCGGATGCAGCGCCACGGGGGCTCGGCCGAGGTCCGGTCCGCGCCCGGCGAGGGGACCGAGGTGCGCCTGCACCTGACCCGGCACCAGGACGCGCGAGCACAGGAGGAGAATCATGAGTGAGCCGGTCAGCGTCGTGATCGTCGACGACCACGCGATGTTCCGACGCGGCGTCCGCGCGGAGCTGGAGAGCGCGGGCCGCGGGCTCGTCGACGTACGCGCCGAGGCGGCCGACGTCGACGAGGCCATCGCGGCGGTCACCGAGCACCGTCCCCAGGTGGTGCTGCTCGACGTACACCTGCCGGGCGGCGGGGGCGTCGAGGTGATGCGGCGGATGGCCACGTCCAACGCCTCACCGGACACCCGCTACCTCGCCCTCAGCGTCAGCGACGCCGCCGAGGACGTCATCGGCACCATCCGAGGCGGCGCCCGCGGCTACGTCACCAAGACGATCACCGGGCCCGAGCTGGTGCAGGCGATCGGCCGGGTCGCCGAGGGCGACGCGGTCTTCTCGCCCCGGCTCGCCGGCTTCGTGCTGGACGCGTTCTCCGGCTCCATCGACGTCGCGGCCGTCGACGAGGACCTCGACCGGCTCACCGAGCGCGAGCGCGAGGTGATGCGGCTGATCGCCCGCGGCTACGCCTACAAGGAGGTGGCCAAGGAGCTGTTCATCTCGATCAAGACGGTCGAGACCCACATGTCCAGCGTGCTGCGCAAGCTCCAGCTCTCCTCGCGCCACGAGCTCACCCGCTGGGCGTCGGACCGGAGGCTTCTCTAGTCTCAGCGCATGGACTTCCTGCGCCACCTGCTGCTCGTCCTCCACCTGCTCGGCTTCGCGGCCCTCTTCGGCGGCCTGCTGGTCCAGGCCCGGAGCCCGGAGAAGTCCGTCAACGGCCTGATGCGTGATGGCGCCGGTACGGCGTTCGTGGCCGGCCTGCTGCTGGTCGGCGTGATCGAGGCCGACGACGGGTCGGTCGACCACGCCAAGATCGCGGTCAAGAGCCTGATCGGTCTCGTCATCCTCGTGCTGGTGATGGCGAACCTCCGCAAGGAGCGCATCGCCACCGGGCTGTGGGCGATCCTGCTGCTGCTCACGGTCGCCAACGTCTGCGTCGCCGTGTTCTGGGCCTCCGCCCACAGCTGATCCAGACCAGGAGGACCTGACCAGGTCCGGAGCGAGGTTCGCTCAGGTCATCCCGCGGATGGCCGATATGCCCCGTCGAACGGCACGAACGACGAGAGGCAGCGCACCGTGGATGAGATCGACGAGATCGTCCAGGAGTTCCTCGTGGAGAGCCACGAGAACCTGGACCAGCTCGACCGCGACTTGGTCGCGCTGGAGCGCGAGCCCGGCTCGCGCGACCTGCTCGGCAGCATCTTCCGCACGATCCACACGATCAAGGGCACCAGCGGGTTCCTTGCCTTCGGTCAGCTGGAGTCGGTGACGCACGTCGGCGAGAACCTGCTCGCCCGGCTGCGCGACGGCAAGATGTCGATGAGCCCGCAGACGACCGACGTGCTGCTGGCGATGGTCGACACCGTTCGCGACCTGCTCGCGACGATCGAGCAGACCGGCGGCGAGGGCGACACCGACGTGAGCGTCGTGGTCGGTCACATCACCGCCATCCTGGACGGGAAGGCCCCCGAGCCGGTGGCCGCACCCGCTCCCGAGCCCGTCGCTGAGCCCGTCGTCGACCTGGTGCCCGAGGCGCCGGTCGTCCCCGCCCTCGTGCCGGTCGCCCAGGCCCCCGTCGCGGCCGAGCCGGTCGTCGAGCACGAGGACCCGGTCCACCGGCGTACCGTCGCCGACTCCTCGATCCGTGTCGACGTCGACCTGCTCGACACCCTGATGCGTCTGGTCGGTGAGCTGGTGCTCACCCGCAACCAGATCGTCCGCCAGGCCGGCGACCAGCAGGACGTCGACCTGATGCGCTCCTCCCAGCGCCTCAACCTGATCGCCAGCGAGCTGCAGGAGGGGGTCATGAAGACCCGCATGCAGCCGATCGACAACCTCTGGTCGAAGCTCCCGCGCGTCGTCCGCGACCTCGGTGCCAACTGCGGCAAGCAGGTCTCGCTGACCATGGTCGGCAAGGAGACCGAGCTCGACCGGACCCTGCTCGAGGCGGTCAAGGACCCGCTCACGCACCTCGTCCGCAACGGCGTCGACCACGGGCTCGAGAGCCCCGAGGACCGGGTCGCCGCGGGCAAGCCGGCCGAGGGTGTCCTCACCCTGCGCGCCTACCACCAGGGCGGCCAGGTCGTCGTGGAGGTCAGCGACGACGGTGCCGGCATCGACTCGGAGAAGGTGGCCGCCAAGGCCGTCGAGCGCGGCCTCCGCACCCAGGCGCAGATCGCCCAGATGTCGCCCACCGACGTCCTCCAGCTGATCTTCGTGCCCGGCTTCTCGACCGCCGCCGCCGTGACCAACGTGTCCGGTCGTGGTGTCGGCATGGACGTCGTCAAGACCAACATCGAGGGCATCGGCGGCACCATCGAGGTGGAGTCGGTCGTGGGCCGCGGTACGACGTGCCGCCTGCGCATCCCGCTCACCCTCGCGATCGTGCCCGCACTCACCGTCGAGTGCGCCGGCGACCGCTACGCGATCCCGCAGGTCAGCCTGCTCGAGCTCGTGTCGCTGGACGCCGACCGTGCGGCGAACGCCGTCGAGGACATCAACGGCGCGTCGGTCTACCGCCTCCGCGGCACCCTGCTCCCGCTCGTCCGCCTCGCCGAGGTGCTCGGCGTCGAGTCCGACCGCTCCGACGGCCACGTCGTCATCGCGGTGCTCCAGGCGGAGGGCAAGCGCTTCGGCCTCGTCATCGACCGCGTGCTCAGCACCGAGGAGATCGTGGTCAAGCCGCTCGGCTCCCAGATGAAGGCGATCGGCACCTACTCCGGCGCCACCATCCTGGGCGACGGTCGGGTCGCGCTCATCCTCGACGTGCAGGCCCTGGCCCGCCGCGTCCTCAACGCCGACGCACTCGAGCTCGATGACACCGACGACCACGACACCCGGGCCGTCACGGCCGAGAGCCTGCGCCTGCTGGTCGCCGGTCTCGGTGGTGGCCGCAAGGTCGCCATCCCGCTCTCCTCGGTCACCCGCCTGGAGAACTTCGACCAGTCGGCCGTCGAGCGCATCGGCAACCGCGAGGTCGTGCAGTACCGCGGCGGGATCCTGCCGGTGGTGCGCCTCAACAACTACTACGGCGCCATCAGCGACCGCGAGGGCGACGAGCTGGTGGTCGTCATCTACACGGTGGGGGACCGCAGCGTCGCCATCGCCGTCGACGAGATCGTCGACATCGTGGACGAGAACACCGAGTTCCACGCTGAGGTCACCGACCACGGCGTCCTCGGCTCGACCCTGGTCCGCGACCGGATCGTCGAGGTCCTCGACGTGCGCGCCGCGATCCTCTCCGCCGACCCGACCTTCTACACCGCGTCCGACGAGTTCGACGCTGAGCTCCAGGAGACGATGTGAGCACCCGACTGGTCACCTTCACCCTCGACGGACGCCTCTTCGGCGTCGAGGTCAACGCGGTCCAGGAGGTCCTCCGTGGCCAGCCCCAGACCCGCATCCCGCTCGCGCCCGACAGCGTCTCGGGCCTGATCAACCTCCGGGGCCAGGTCCTCAGCGCGGTCGAGCTGCGGGCGCGGCTCGGCCTCCCCGACCGGGACGCCGACCACGAGCCGATGCTCGTGGTGGTCCGGGTCGCCGGCGAGACCATCGCCCTGCTCGTGGACAGCATCGGTGCGGTCATGGACGTCGACGACGACCAGTTCGAGCTGCCGCCCGACACGCTCAGCGGCCCGTCGCGGGAGTTCCTGCACGGCGCCTACAAGCTCGACAGCCAGCTCCTGCTCGCACTCGACGTCGACAGAGCCGTCGCCGCCTGAGTGCGTTCCCAGACCCAACCCGAGGAACAGCCATGTCCCTGAACATCACCTGGACGGTGGGCCGCCGGCTCGCCGCGATCGCCGTCATCGGCGCCGCGACCTCTGCCGTCGTCGCCGGCGTCGCCCTCGCGGGCTTCCGCGGTCTCGACGCCGACGCCACCGAGCTCGCCAAGTGGGAGGACGCGCGCACCCTGATGCACGCCCTCGACACCCGCTCGAGCGAGCTCAAGGTCGACGGGCTCAAGGCCGTCGCGTACCCCGACAACTCGAGCCTGCCCCAGGACGTCGTCGACGACAACGCGACGGTGACCGACCTGGTGAACCAGCTCAAGGACCTCGACCTCGGCGCCGCCCAGGAGCAGGCCGACCAGTTCGACCAGGCGTGGGTGGCCTACGGGCAGACCATCGCCGACTTCGTCGACTCGGCGGTGGCCGACCAGGCCGCCGCGCGCAAGAACGTCGAGGACGTGCAGGCGGCGAACGACCAGATGGACGACCTGCTCTCTGGCGCGATCGATCAGATCGAGACGTCCACGGACGCCAAGGCGAAGGAGGCCGACAGCACCCGGAGCCACGCCATGTTCCTGCTGCTGCTCTCGGCACTCCTGGGCCTCGTCGCGCTGGTCGCGCTCGCGTTCCTGATCACCCGGTCGATCACCCGGCCGCTGCGGCGCAGCATCGACGCCCTGACCGCCTTCGCGGGCGGTGACCTCACCCAGCGGGTGGAGGAGAAGTCCGCCGCCGAGCTCGGTGAGCTGGAGATCTCGCTGAACCGGTCGATCGACTCGGTGTCGCGCATCGTCAGCGACGTGGTGGGCTCAGCGGATGCCGTCGCGGCTGCGTCGGAGGAGCTGTCGGCCTCCTCGCAGCAGATCGCTGCGGGTGCTGAGGAGACCTCGGTGCAGGCCGATGTCGTGGCGGGTGCGGCCGATGAGGTGTCGCGCAACGTGCAGACCGTGGCCGCGGGTGCTGAGCAGATGGGTGCCTCGATCCGCGAGATCGCGCACTCGGCGAACGAAGCGGCCCGCGTGGCCTCGCAGGCGGTGTCGATGGTCGAGGTGACCAACGAGACGGTGGCGAAGCTGGGTACGTCGAGCCAGGAGATCGGCAACGTGGTCAAGGTGATCACCTCGATCGCGGAGCAGACGAACCTGTTGGCGCTGAACGCGACGATCGAGGCGGCTCGTGCTGGTGAGGCCGGCAAGGGCTTCGCGGTCGTCGCGAACGAGGTCAAGGAGCTGGCGCAGGAGACTGCGCGGGCGACCGAGGACATCGCTCGTCGGGTCGAGGCGATCCAGGGCGACACGACCGGTGCGGTGGAGGCGATCGGTGAGATCTCGACGATCATCACCTCGATCAACGACTACCAGCTGACCATCGCCTCGGCGGTGGAGGAGCAGACCGCGACGACNGCGGTGGAGGCGATCGGTGAGATCTCGACGATCATCACCTCGATCAACGACTACCAGCTGACCATCGCCTCGGCGGTGGAGGAGCAGACCGCGACGACCAACGAGATGTCGCGCAACGTGGCTGAGGCGTCGAGTGGTTCGGGTGAGATCGCCGCGAACATCTCGGGTGTCTCGGGTGCGGCGCAGGCGACCACGCAGGCGTTGTCGCAGTCCCGCTCCGCCATCGACGAGCTCGCGGGCATGTCCGCCGAGCTGCGCAGCCAGATCTCCCGCTTCCAGCGGGCCTGATCCCTCCAGACCATCACTCTCTCGAACGAGGACACACCATGAACCGCCTTCGCAGCTGGTCGGTCGCACGGCGCCTGACGGCCGTCGCCGTCATCAGCGGCCTGACCATGGCGATCCTGGGCGCCGTCGCCATCTCGGGGATCAACGACCTGCGTGCGTCCTCGGACGAGCAGAACAAGATGGGCGCGGCGACCGGCATGGTCCAGTCGCTGGACCACGTCGCCCAGAGCATCGCCTCCGACGCCTACCTGGCGGCCAGCCTCGAGGACCCGTCGGGCGTGCCCGACCAGCTCCAGGCCCACATCGGCGAGCTCCAGGGCGTGATGGACGGCCTCGAGGGCATGAACCTCTCGAGCAGCAAGCTCGAGCTGTCCGAGGAGGACTCCGCGGCCTTCCAGAAGGGCTTCGAGGACTTCATCACCCAGGCGTCGGCGTTCGTCCAGGCGGCGCTGACCGACCAGGCCGCGGCGCGCAGGCAGCTGGACGAGATCCAGAAGAGCGCGGAGCAGCTCGACGGAGTCATCGACGCAGCGGTCGACAGCGTGCGTACGGCGACCGACGCGTACAACGCCGACCAGGACGGGGTCCGCAACCGGGTGCTGTGGACCACCATCGTCACGGGCGTCCTCGGACTGCTGCTGATGGTGACCCTGATCGCGCTCATCGCGCGCTCCATCGTGGGCCCGCTGCGCCGCAGCGTCGCCGTGCTGACCGCCTTCGCGGGCGGCGACCTCTCGCAGCGCGCCGACGAGACCTCGGCCGCCGAGCTCGGCGAGCTGGAGCACGCGCTCAACCAGTCGATCGACTCGGTGGCCGGCATCGTCACCGCGGTGCAGGGCTCGGCGGATGCCGTCGCGGCTGCGTCGGAGGAGCTGTCGGCCTCGTCGCAGCAGATCGCTGCGGGTGCTGAGGAGACCTCGGTGCAGGCCGGCGTGGTCGCGGGTGCCGCTGATGAGGTGTCGCGCAACGTGCAGACGGTGGCTGCGGGTGCCGACGAGATGGGTGCCTCGATCCGTGAGATCGCCGCGTCGGCCAACGACGCGGCGCGGGTCGCGACCGAGGCGGTGACCATCGTGGAGCGCACCAACGAGACGG
>NZ_LMDV01000012.1 GCF_001425175.1 Nocardioides sp. Root1257
GACCCCAGCAAGGACTACCAGCCACGAACCCCCAAATGAAGAACACCCGAACCTACGTTTCCGTAGGTCCGGGTGTCCGCGATGTCCTGAGACATCACATTTGTAGCGGGGGGACGTCCCAGCGCCCTGATCGCGATCCCAGGCGGCGGCGGCTTCCCGCGTACATCGAGCCGTGCACCAGGTTGCTGCACCAGGTGCTGCACCAGATCTCGGAGCGTCGTCCCGATCATCGATCCACAAACTCTCGGCGGGCGTTGAGCGCGCTTAGCGCGTCTCACTCAGACTCTCACCGCCGCGCCCTGACGGCAACAGTCGCCTCTCGGCGGCGCCTGAGTCCGCCCGACCGGCCACAGGCGAACCGCACTGAAGGCTATCTAGTCGCCGCGTGACGACGAGGATGTCAAGACGCTGATCTGTCGCGATCCGCTCCCCGTCTCGCCACCTTGCACGGAGGGTGGCACGGACTACTCACGACGCTCCGCGGACTGCTGGTCGTCGTCCCCTGATCGTTGCCTCGCCGGCGCTGAGTCCGCTGCCGCTGTATCCGCAGTCTCGCCCATTCCAGGCAGAACGGACATTTTGAGTCCGATAGGGACCTAGGATCACGGCTCGGCTGGGTCCGACTGTCTGGTCGGACCTGTTGTGGCCAGCTTCGTCCCTTCTCCAAAGCGCCCCCAATCTCTCTTCCCGCGGAACGTCCTTTCCCGCGTAGCAACGAAGGAAGCCAGTCGACCTTGATCTCCACGCTTGTCGGTCACCTCCGACGCAGCGCGTTCGCGCTGCTGCTCTCCCTCGTCCTGAGTGCCGGCGTTCTGCCTCTCGTCGGCGCCACCCCGGTTGCCGACGCTGCATCCGCCGCACCGGGTACGGGCAGCCCGTCGGCTGCAGGGTCCGCTGCGGGCAGCCATCCTCCGCAGGACCGCGCTGCGGCAGCCGGGGTCATCGCCGGCGAGCAGGTCGTACTGAGCGCCCGGGTACGCGTGGCGAAACCCCGCAAGGTCGTATTGCAGGCCAAGGTCGGCGGCAGTAAGAAGTGGCAGACCGTGGCCCGAAAGAAGACCACCCGCAAGGGCAAGGTCGCCTTCGCGACCGCGGTCCCTCAGCGCACCGGTGTGAGCGTGACGTACCGGATCATCGCCCCAGCCACCAAGGTGAACGGCAAGCGGCTACCGGCGGCGCAGCTGCTCAAACGGTCCTTCAAGATCGTCACCCAGTCCGGGACGCTGAAGATGCCGCCCACGGTGAAGCAGAACACGAACTTCGCTATCACCGCCCAGTTCTCCCCAGTCCGCAAGGGTCGGATGGTCGATGTGCAGCGCCGCGAAGGCGGAACCTGGCTCACCGTCGCCTCGGCCGCGCAGGGCGCGACCGGTGCCGCGACGTTCAACCTCTCTGCCATCACGGCGGGCGCATTCGCCTACCGCGCCACTGCACGGGCGTTCAAGGGCGCCGCCGCCGTCGCCTCCGCGAGCCAGACCCTCACGATCACTGCCCAGCAAGTCACCGAAAGTCCCGACCTCACCGTGGTTGATCTCACCGCGATGACCACCATCGAGACCTACGACTCCCAGACCGGCGACATCATCCTCGACCGCAACGCTCCCCCAGCACTCGCCAACGCGAGCGCCGGAGACGTGCTGGCCTTCGGCGTCAGCACCAAGACACCGCGCGGCGCTCTACGCAAGGTCATCGCGGTGACGACCAACCCGGGCGGCACCAAGACCATCACCACCGGCCCGGCCCAGATCACCGACGCGGTCACTGATCTGCCCGACAACATGTCAGAGATCCAGTTGACCCCGGTCTCCACGACGGCGAGACCTGTCCTCGACGGGGTCGCAGCGAACACCCGGATGCGCCGTAGCCCGGCGTTCGGGCGCGCCGTCATCGCCGCCGCCTCCAGCGATGAGGACGACGAGGGCATCGACTTCTCCATCCCGACCACGACGGTTACCGTCCCGCTGGGCGACGGCGGATCCATCGCGGTCGAGATCGACGGCGACGTCAACGTCAACCCCGAGGCCGACCTCAAGGTCGACATTGACTGGTTCGCCGACCTCGGCTCCTACCGTCTCGGGGCGGGCATGGACTTCGACAGCAGTGTGCGCACCAAGATCACGGCGACCACTAAGAACGCCATCGGTGAGGCCCTGTGCACCACCGACTCCGACACCGGACACGTCTCCGACAGCGAAGCTGGTGAAGACTCCGGAGACACCTCGGAAGAGGCCGAGCCTGATTGCAGTGGCGAGTTCACCATCGCCGAGATCTCGCGCACCTTCGCCGGAGCCATCGGCCCGCTCCCGGTAGCGGTCACCGTCGAGGGAGCCATCGTGGCGACCATGCACGCCGAGGGCAACGTCGGCATCGAGTTCGTCACCGATACCACCGGGCTCGCCTACGTCGGCGTGGAAGGCGACAAGGACCACGATCACGGCCTCAAGCCCAAGTTCACCTTCGACGCCCCCGACGTATCCGGCGACCTCACCGGCATCACCGCCAACGGCACCGCAGGCATGGGCATCGGCGCACAGGCCAGCCTCTACATGTACGACGTCTTCGGCCCCACCGTCGCCATCGGCTACGGCATGGAGATCGCACTGGGCTACGACGGCGACGACTGGACCTGCGCGGCCAAGCACGGACCCGAGCTCTCCCTGACCCTCGGGTTCAGCAGCCACCTGCAAGACCTCATGCCGGTCGAACTGCCTGAGGCATCGTGGAAGACCGACTTCGGAGCCGAATCCTCAGTCGATGCATGCGCCAGCGACGAGGACCCGCCGCCGCCGGACCCGCCGCAGATTGCGAACTCCTACCTGTGGAACGCGCACCTAAAGACTCCGTACGAGAAGTCTCTGTCGCTGGTCGGGTACCGCACCGGCACGTGGAAGATCGTGCGCGGCGCGCTGCCTGCGGGCCTTCGACTCGGCACCGACGGACAGATCACCGGCACCCCCACCGGAGCACTGGGTGACTACACGTTCACGGTCAAGGCCACCGACCTGTGGGACCAGAGCGTCACCGGGGAGTTCGCCATCGAGCTGAAGGATGAACTGCCCCCGGTTGACCCCGACGCGCCCACGACTCCCGGGGATCCGGGCAGCCAAGACGACCCCACCCTGCCGAGGATCGAGATCGCAGGAGGCGTCTCTGCCGGCGCAACGCCGTGCGCGGTCAAGAGCAACGGCACCCTGTGGTGCTGGGGCTCCAACGCCTACGGGGCACTGGGGCAGGGCACCTCATCATTTGACTCCACGCTGACCCCGGTGCGCGTGGGTGCCACACATACGTGGTCCAAGGTCAGCCAGCAGTGTGCGATCACCACGGTGCGCACGCTGTGGTGCTGGGGGGAGAACTACAACGGACAGCGCGGCGGCAGGCCCACGATCGGAGAGCCGATTGACAGTGCCGGGGTAACCAGTCCCGCGCAGGTCGGCACGGACAGCAACTGGGCGGAGGTCTCCTCTGGCGGCGACCACACCTGTGCCATCAAGGCCGACACCAGCGCCTGGTGCTGGGGCCGCAACGACCTCGGCCAGCTCGGCAATGGCACTAGCGGCAAGTGGACCAACCCCACACCCACCAAGGTGCGAGGCAACCATCAGTGGCTCAGCGTGCAGACCGGCATCGACTACACGTGTGGCCTCGACCTCAATCGGAGCCTGTGGTGCTGGGGGCAGGACGACGGCCTCTGGTTCAAGAGCGGCGAAGAAGGCAAGGTGTTCACGGCCCCAGTGAAGATGAGCACTGACACCGACTGGCGCTCCCTGTCGGTGGACTACACGCATAGCTGCGCCACCAAGACGAACGGCACCCTATGGTGCTGGGGCTACTCCTATGCGGGGGAGCTCGGCATGGCGTGGGACCTGGACGAAGGTGTCGATCGCTCTGAACCGGGCCGGGTCGACAACGGCACGAACTGGGCCACGGTGAGCGCGGCGGGCTGGTTGACGTGTGCCACCAAGACCGACCACACCGTGTGGTGCCTAGGTCAGGCGGACGCGACGGACTACAGGGACGGCTACTACTCCATCCACGACTACGGCGAGACACCGATCCGAGTCGGGACCGCCGCCGACTACGCACGGGTGAGCGCGAGCGAAGCCGGTGGCTGCGCCATCACCACTGACGCCACCACGGTGCGGTGCTGGTCTGGCAAGCACCCGGCCGCCGCGAGCATTTTCGAGTAGGCCCAAGGACCGGCGCGAAGCCAGGTAGCCGTGTCCTGGACGACCAGCGCCTCGTGATCACTGCAATCACGAGGCGCTGGTGCGGGACGGGCTCGCGGCGTCGCCCGACCTTCGCTCGACGTCCCAGGCACCGTAGGGCACTGCGCCGGCACCAATGTATGGATGCATCGTCGACCACAGTCGCGCCGACCGCCGACCTGACACCGGCAGGAAACAACCGGGAGGATGCCTTTCGTGAACGCGTCATCCCGGCTCCCCTCTGTCGTCAACCCGTGTTTCTGAGGTCTGACTGTTCGGGGCTCTGTCGCGTTGAGTGCTGGGCGGCGTAGCGTCGTAGGTGCGGGTCCGGGAGTGGCTGATCCGAAGTGTCGATGTGCGGGGGCAGGTCGACCGCGCTGGATTCTTGAGACGCCCCGCAGTGCCCTCCCGGGCTCGTCGGGGACGCGATGGTGTCGGCGACGAGCTGCTTGTAGATCGCGTCGGAGATTCGGCGCTTGAGGCAGCGCAGCGCCTCTTGGGGCTTCTTCCCTGCCGCTCGTTTGCGGCGGTAGTAGGCACGGCCTTCGGTGTCGAGCCGCAGCTGTGTGACCGCGGCGATGTGGATCATGTGGTTGACCCGGCGGTTGCCAGCTCGCGAGAGGCGGTGCCGGTTCTGTTCGCCGGAGGATGCGTCCAGTGGCGCGGTGCCGGTCCAGGAGGCGAACCGGTTGCGGTCAGCGAACCGGGCGACATCCCCGACGTCGGCGTGGATCCGGGCGGCGACGACGGGTCCGATGCCGTGGATGTCCATCAGGTGCGACTCGCGGGCTTGAACCATCGCTTTGAGCTCAGCGGTGGCCTTCTTCATCTTGACCTCGATCGCGATGAGGTCGGCGAGTTCCTCGGCGGCGATGCGGCGTCGTGTCTTGCCGGCGATGTCGCGGGGTCGGACGCTGGCGAGCATGGCCTTCGCCTGGCCGGAGGTGAGGTCCTTCTTCGCCTGCCCCGGCTGGAGTTCTGCGAGCAGTGCTTGCAGGCGACACACGATCTGGACGCGTCGTCGGGTCAGGGTTTCGCGGCGGTCGGTGAGCATCCGCATGGCCTCGAGCTCAGCGTCCACGTGCAGCACGCGGAGGGTCTTGGTGCGGACGCCGACGACGGCGACGGAGTGCGCATCGAGGGCGTCGGTCTTGCGGTTGTGGCCGGTGTCGAACAGGCGGACTCGGGCTGCGAGCTTGGCTGGGACGTCGACGACGTTCTCGCCGGCTTCGAGGAGCCGCTGGGCCAGTGGACGCCCGGCGCCGTTGGCTCCTTCGACGGCCCAGACCCGGTCAGGCCAGGTGCTCGCGTAGGCGCGCATGGCCGTGTAGCCGGCGTGGTCGGTGGTGAACCGCCCGTTGCCGAGCTTCTTCTCGTGTTGGTCGATGACCTCGATCGTGGCTGACAGCTTGTGTGGATCGACGCCGATGACGACCCGGCCGATTGCCTTGCTCATGTGGTTTCCCGCCTGTTCGCTTCCAGATGGACGGCGAGGTGGGCATTGCTACTACGAGCTGGGCAGTCCCCTCTTGAGCCACGCCTCGTCAGCAGTGCTCAGCGGGCCGCAAACCGGAAGAGGGCCACACCGACGACGCCGGTGGGCAGCCCAAAAGAGAGCGAGCCCGCCGAGCACCTGAGACCGAGTCTGGCCAGACGCCGGTCCTGCCGGGGAGTCTCTAGTAGCCCATAAAGACGCAGTCCTCGTCCGCGAAGCTTGACCCAATTCCGCGTGGTGAAATGCGTCCCCCTACGCGCCGGATAATCACCGCACATTGCCGCTAGTAGTCGCGGGTTCCGCGGACAGCCGCCCGTCTTGCTTGGGCGAGGGCTTCCTTGAGTAGGGGCTCGTAGATCTCGATGCCGCGCCGGCCGAGGCGGGCAATGTCCTCGTCGTCAGAGGTGGCGAGGTCTCGGAGGTTGTCGAGTTTGGCTGCGTACCGTTCATGGTCCTCGCCTGAGAATGTTCCGACTTCGAGGGTGTGGAGGAGGTCGTCGGGGTCAGGGTTGAGTGGGCGGAGCATGGTGGCAAGGGTGTCGAGTGAGTAGCGGGGTCCGAACTGGAACTGCAGTGCGCCGAGCAGCCTGCGGACTGGGATGTTGAAGGTGGGGTCGCTGACGGCTTCGGTGATCCAGTCGGTGTTTCTGCCGGCGATGACCCAGAAGAGTTCGCGCGCCAGTTCGGTGCCTTTGACGTTCTGCCAGAGCTTGGTCCGTTCGGCGGGGGTGAGGAGCCGGACGGGTTCTTCCCATTCGTCGAGGTCTCGATAGCTGCCGGGCATCGTGTTCGTGGCGTGCCTGGTGAAGAGTTCGATGAAGACCTCGGGTGACGCTTTGGCGAGCGCGTTGAGCGCTTGGGTGTGGATGTAGTCGCGCCTGCTGTTCTCCGGGACGGTGTAGGACTTCATGGCGTTGAGCCAGTCCGAGTCTTCAGGTCTGGGGTCGTTGTCATAGGTCCATTCGGCGGCCCAGAGCGCTGCGGCGGTTCCGCGGACGTCTTGGTTGGGGTGGGTGAACAGCGCCCGCCTGGTGGGTTCGGGTGCGTGTTTGAGGACGAACCCTGACTCCAGTTGTTGGAGGTCATCGGGGGTCAGTTGGTCGACGACTCTTTGGACTAAGGCCGAATGGGTCGATTGGCTGACGACCGCGCTGATGACGCCGTGTCGGCTGTTCGGCTCGGCGAGCAGTCGGTCGGCGATCTTGGTGGTGGTGAATTGGTCGGTGCGGGCGCATACGTCGATGAGTGCGGATGCTGATCCGGCGAGCCCGTGGTCGATGGCCGCGGTGAGCCACTTCATTGGGTCGGGATCCGGTTGGTACGCGAGGCGGGCGAACACTTGCCAGGTGCCGGTGGTTGTTTGGCCGGCGGTTGCAAGTTCGGGTTCGTGGGTCTTGAGCCACTCCATGAGCACGTCGGGTGCCTGTTGTTGGAACGGTGCAAGGGCCTTGTCGAGCGCGGCTTCTTTGCGGCGCATGACTTCTTCGTAGTCGGTCAGGCGTTCGCGATCTTGGGTGAGGGCTGCGAACAGTTTGTCTGGTTCGTCGAGCCGGATCTTGAGGGTGCTCGCAGTCTTGTTGAAGCGGGCTCGGACACCGGGGGTGATGATGGTCGGGGCGAGGGTGCTCGCGATGTCCTTCGCGATGCGTTTGCCGGCCCGTACTTGGGCTTTGTTGGTCTTACCTCCGAAGGGAAGGGCCCATCCGTTCGCGATCCGGACCCATTTGTCGAGCAGGTCGATCAGTTCGAGCTGAAGGGCGGGCGTCAGACCGGGGGCACGAGTTGCGAGTGCAGGCTGGAGGGAGTCGTACAACGTTTCCATGTGGGTGGCGGCCCAGGTGAACGACTGCAGGATGAATTGGTGGAGGACCTCGGGGTTCATGTAGTTGCCGTCGAACGTGGGGGCGAGGGTTTCGGACGCCAGTGCGACCCGGACGGTGTCGGTGAGGTCGGCATCCGGTACGGACTGGAGCGCTTCGACGAGTTTCATGAGGTCGGCGAGTTGGGGCTGGTCGCCGCTGCGGGCGTTGCGGACTTCTTCGACGAGCTCCTTGACTGCAGGCTTGATGTCGCGACCTGCACCTTCGAGCAGGGTGAGCGCCTCGACGAAGGTGCGAACGACGCCAGGGATGTTGCTTTCCACCGCGTCGGCGACGCGTGCGGCTAGGAGTTTCGCTTCGCTCTCGGCAGTCGTGGGGTAGCCGGTGTTGAGCGCTGTGGTGACGCGGGCGAAGTGGATGTCGACGACAGCTTGGCCCTGTTCGGGGCCGAGCTGGCCGAAGCTTCGTAGGAGTTCGACGTCCTTCTTGGCGTCGGGTCGCACAGCGATGAGGTCTGCGGTGGTCGGCACTCTTGGGTGCGTTGCGCCGAGGAGTTTGGTGTAGATCTGGATCTGCATGATGTCGGCAGCCAGTTCAGGGAACGCGTCTTTGACGTCGCTGAGGCGGACGGGTGAAGCAGCGCCGGAGAAGTAGACCTCGGATGCGACACTCGCGGCAATGATGTGCGGTTGGACGCGGTAGGTCTGGGTGTGTTCTATCTGCTTCGTCTCATGGTTGTAGTGCTTGTGGTCCTGCACGTCGACGAGACCGGCGATCGCGACCGAGCGGATGAGTCGGATCAGTTCGGGTTGCCGGATCTGGAGAAGGTCCGCCAAACGTCGTACTTGGTCGTCGTTCACCTGCCCGAGGAGTGCCAGGGTGCCGAGCACATCGACTGCGTCCTCCGAGGCTTTGGACATGCGCAGGAACCCGAAGATCTGGTCGCGCAGCGCGTTGCCGGTCCACACGGACTTCCAGTCACTTTCGTGAATGAGGAGGTCGGCCAGGTTCAGCGCCCAGGCCGGGCGGCCGTCGGCTTGCGTGAGGAGGTGCACGATCACGGAAAGCCGGGTGATGCCGCGTTCCCGGAGTATTGCTCCGAGCTCTTCGCGAGTGAGGAGGTCGACCTCAAACTGGACCGATTTCGGAAGGTGGTCTGCGACCCGGTCAATCTCGTGCGGCCAGCAGGTTGCGACGATCCGGTACTCGAGCTTCTCCGCGTCTCGTAGCAGCAGGAGCAGGTTGAGGTCTTGGAGGCGTGCGCCAGCGTCGTCGACTATGACCAGGGCGGGCCTGGTTTCGATGAGGTCGTCGAGAAGGCGTTCGGGCGTGGGTTGCCGTTCGAGGAACAGTGCGCCCTCGAGCTTGCTGGCTACGTGGCTCTTTCCGACGCCTGGAACTCCGAACAGGGTCACGTCGGTGTCGGACTCGTTCACCTCGGCGATCAGGGCGTCGCGTCCGATGGTCGCTAGTTGCTGTTCGTCGGGGCGTGCTCCGCGCGGTTGGCGCGAGAAGCTGTATGGGCCGCCTTCGATGCCGAGGATCTTTCGTCGCCAGTCGGGGTTCTCGCGGAACTGGTTCGCGAACCATGCTCGGTCGTAGACCTGCACGAGTTCGCAGTCGAACTCTTTGGCGATGTCTTTGAGCTTCTCGCGCTTGGACCTGTTCGCTTCGGCGAGGTTGACCACGACGACACGGTCGACGGGGACTTTGTTCTTCCTCATCGAACGGAGGCTGTCTCGAAGGCTCTTCTTCGCGCCGTCCCAGCTCCGCGAGGACGTGACGATGAGTCCGGTGGTCCGCTCGTCGTCGGTGATCTCTGCGTCGAGACCGAAGTCTGTGCCTCCGGTGATCGGCACGAGTCCGGGGTGGAGGGGGCTGAGCAGGGAGGTCGCACAATTTTCGAAGTCGTGCGGGTTGATCCGTGCACGCGTATCGGAGAGGCGCTGATCGATGCGGTCGAGCAGGTTCACATCAACCACCTCGGCGCTGTTCTGCATCCGAAGTTGTTGATGGGTTCCATGGAGCGAATGTATCTGCGGGTGGCGACTTCGTTTGGCGGGTTGGTGAACGATATAGCGGTCCGCACGAGTGTCAGAGTTGAGCTGGTTCAGCCCGAAGCCCTGGGGAGGCCGCGCTGAGCCCATTGCACGTGGGTGAGTCTCGTGGCGAGGGAGGTGCGTCACTCCGCCGCCAAACGGCGCCATCACATATGCCTGCGATGGCCAGAATCGGATGTAGTCCTGGCATCTGCGACTACCGTTAGTCGGCCTGCACGCGGGAAGAGTGCGGCCGCCAGCCGCTCATCGTCGGCGGTTCTTCCCTGCCGCCACGAGAGCGCGACTGTCGGCGGCGCCCGGCACAGTGCTTCGCATGGAATCGACCCGCGGACGAACAGCGACAGCAGCCGCGAGCAGACGGCTCGGCGATCAACCCGAGAGCAGACGACCAGATGCCGCAGGGCCCCTGGCGATGGGCGCTGACTAAGCCGAGCGCGCAACCCCGCAGACGCACATCGCCTTCTACGCGGGTGCCGTCGGAAAGCTGTACGAACGGGTCCGTCCAACGTCGTCGACGCACAGGATGAATGGCGGGCCGGGTGGGTACGTAGGTCCGTCGGGGTGACGCCTGTTCCACTGGTCCTTCAGTTTCGCGATGCGCTCGAGTTCCTCGATGACGACGTCGGACTCCTCGTACCAGTCGAGGATGAACGCGAGCTGTGCTGCCTCTCCGCTCTCGTTCGCGGCCGCCCCGGTGCTGAGAACGTGCTGGTAGACCCAGACACGCTGCGGGTCGTCGACGCCGCCGTCGTCCGAGTCGAGATCGATGATGGCGTCGCTGCCGACATCCTCCGGCAGGAGGTTGCCGGACAGGTCCGCAATCGCGTTGCAGCAGGTCTCGAACACGACCTCGGCGAGGTCGGGTGTGGTGAGGCCGAGCCGCGACACATGCTTGCGCAGTTCGGCAACGGCATCGGTGTCGATGGGTGCGGTGCGACCATCTGGGGTTTTGATCTGCATGTTGGTTCCTCTGCTTGCTTGAAGGGTCAAGCGCAAAGGTGCGACGACGCGAGCCTGCTGCAATAGCGACCAGCGATCGCGATCGGGTCGCATCGCTCGACCGACGTGACGCCGGTACCTCCGCCCAGACCATCCGGACCGGCCGCGCAGGAACATGGTCGAGACTGCGCGCCGGTCGGTTCCTGTGACGGTCGTCGACATGAGCTGCTCCGTCGCGGCGTGCAGGTCAATTCACAACAGGCTCACTATATTCGGACAATATTCGTCCCATTCGCTTGTTGCGTGCTCAACCATCCGTCAAGGTATTGAGCACTGGTCGCACAAGGCCGCTTCGAACGACCGTTTCGCGCGGCGAGACAGCACGATCCCGGCCGACCAACCGGTCAGCAGCGCTCGCGCGCTTCGATCCCTCATCACCGACCCCTGTCCACAACAAACAGATACTGAGGAACCCATGCACAACCAGTCGACACTCGTCGCAGACAACGACTCCATCACGATCCACCACTCGAGCATCTTCGGCGAGGAGCCGATCGATCCCGCCGAATGCACCGATGGGCACGCCGTGGTTCGCCGCCTCTTGGACCTGGGGATGGAATCGGACGAAGCGGACAAGCTGCACTGGCTCCTCCACCGAGCCGAGCATCTCGGTCTTGACCGGGCCGACCTTCGGGATGCGGTCGCGGACAACTTGTCCGACTTCACAGTGCTTCGGGCTCGGGAGCGCGTCGGCCCCGACTGCTCCATGGCCGAACTCAAGCAAGCAATCCCGGCCATCGCCGAAGAGATGGAGCGCGACATGAGCGGACTCGACCCAAATGACGATCTCTTCACTCAGGTCATGTGCATCTGGGCCACTCTCGGCGGCTCGCACAGCGAGACCGCCCGGGTGATCGACAACGTCGCCGACGAGCGCGGAAAGACCTGCCTCTGCTTTGCCTGAGCCTGCAGACGTTCTGCGCTCCGTCACACCCATGACAGTCAAGCCCGACGGACGGCACCAGCGCCGGGCCCGAATCGTATGCGGGCCACCGATCAGCGGTGCTATCATCACGTGAGTCGAACTGGGCAAGACCTGAACGGATCGATCAAGGCCTCAGACATCTCACCTGGTTTCCGAAGGGCTCGTTCTAGACTTTGGGAGTCCTCGCTGAGGACCAATGCCAGCAGCCAACTCCAGGTCTGCTGCTGCCCGCGCTGTGAGCCAGGTGCCGCTACGACATCTGACGCAGGAGTCGGACGACAGACACCAGTCGACGGGCCGCAGCTCGCCGTCACTCGCCGAACGGATGCAGTCGAGCAGCGGGAGTGCCTAGAGACGGGACGCGCCGCGGAGAGCCTCGAGGTGGCCGAGCATGCCGGTGTGGATGCTGAGCCCGGGCACTACGACCCGCGGCTCGAGAGCGGTGGCGAGTGCCTCGTCGCTGAGCCCGGAAAAGCCGTATCCGTCGGTTTCTGCGACCACGACCTCGCTGACTCTGCCGCCCGCGGACGTGAAGTAGTGGCCGGAGATCGTCGAAGTCCGATGCGCGAGGACGGCGACGAGGGTCGTGACGTCTTCGGGTGCATACGAGTCGAACAGCTCGTGTCCAAGGATTTCGCGAGCTGGCACTCGGCTCGAGCGACGCGGCGCTGGCTCAGAGCCCTCGCTTTGGTTCGCCGATCTGCTCATCGGCGTCGCCGACATCGGAGCAATCAGGTTCGACCGAATGCCGAAGGGAGCTCCCTCGACCGCGGCGGCTCGGGACAAGCCCGCCAATCCCATCTTCGAGGCCGAGTAGTTGAGCTGTCCGACGTTCCCGAACAGACCGGACGCCGAGCCGATGTGGATGAGACTCCCGGCGCCCTGCTCGGCCATGCGTGGCCAGCAGGCGCGGGTCAGGTAGAAGGCGGCGTCGAGGTTGACTCCAAGTACCGCCCGCCAGTCCGCGGTCGACAGGTCCGGGATGTCGCCGTCCCTCAGGATGCTCGCGTTGTTGACCAGCACGTCGATGCCGCCGAAGCGGTCCAGGGTGAGGTCGATGAGCTGTTGTGCACTGGTCGGATCGGAGACGTCGCAGGCGATCACCTCCGCCCGACCACCGGCCGCCACGACCCCCTCAGCCACCTCGGCTGCCCGCTTCTCGCCGACGCCGGGAAGGTCGTTGATGACGACGTCAGCGCCGCGGCGACTCAGGCCCCGCGCGTGCGCGGCCCCCATGCCAGAGCCGGCGCCGGTGATCACCACGACGTGACCCGTGAGGTCGAAGGTCACGAGGCCCGGACCCGAGCCGCTGGCTCCGCGCCGTGCGCAACCGGGACGAGGTAGGAGGCGAGCCGCAGGCTCAGCCGACGCGTCCAGAGGGAGTCTCCACGGCTCGGGAGTGCCACCGGCACCCGCGCGCCGACGACGACACCCATTGCCCGGCCGGTCTCACCGATGAGGGCCTTGCCGACCATGTTGGCGGCATCGATCGCGGGGGCTACCAGGAGGTCGGCGTTCCCGGCGACCTCACCGGACAGCGCTTTGTCGCGAGCGGCGGCCGCCAAGAGAGCTGCGTCGATGGAGAGGGGCCCGTCGATGTCGAGCGTGCCAAGCTGTCCGCGCTGCCCCATGACGGTCAGTAGGGCGGCATCGGTTGCGCTCGACAGCTCCTGCTTGACCATTTCGACTGCGCTCAGCACTGCCGTCCGTGCCCGGGTGATGCCGAGCATCGCGAGCGCATCGACCGCGTTGCGGACGATGTCCGCCTTGGTGGTGAGGTCGGGTGCAATGTTCACCCCCGCATCCGTCAGTGCGAGCACGCGGTTCCGGTAGGCCGGAGCCTCGATCACGTAGAGGTGGCTGGCCACGCGACCTGTCCCGAGACGCTCTCGCCCGAGCATGCCGCGAAGCAGTGCTGCCGTGGGGATCGACCCCTTCACGACGAACTCAGCTCGGCCGGCTTGCACCTCTTCTACGGCGATGCGCACCGCGACCGCGGAGTCGGAGGCGTGCCGGACCTCGAACGACTCAGTCGGCGCGCGCAGCTGCCTCAACAGCGCGCTGATGCGTTCCTCGTCCCCGACCAGCACAGCGGAACCGCCATGTTCGGCGATCTCGGACACCACTGCCTCGACCGCGTCGGACACGTGCGGCTCAACGACGACCGGTCGACCGAGCGACCGTGAGCCGATCTGCTCGACAAGACTGTCGAACTCACCGAAGCCGCCCATTGCTCAGCTCCTGGAACGCGAGACGAAGGCGTTCACGCCTTCGTGGAAGGCCGGCGACGAGAACAACAGAGATCGGAGCGTCGAGCCAGCCTCGACGCCGGCTCGGTAGTCGTTGCTCATGGCTGCCCGGACGGCCATCTTGCCCATCTTCAGGACGTCGGCCGGTACGGCGTTGGCTCGTTCGATGTAGTCAGCAACGTGCTCTTCGAGAGCAGCCGCACTGACCACCTGGCTCACCAAGCCGAGGTCGAGCGCTCGCTGCGCGTCGATTAGATCGCCCGACACCGAGAGCGCATAGGTCGCTCGCGCACCGATCGCCCGGACCAGCGCTGGAGCGATCAGCATCGGGAAAGCACCGAGCTTGATCTCGGGGCAGCCGAACTTCGCGGTGTTTGAGGCGATGGCGTAGTCGCAGGCGGCCGTGAGGCCACACCCACCACCCAGCGCCGGGCCCTCGACCACGGCAACCGTCACGGCCTCCAGACTCTCGAGAGTCAGGAGCATCTCGCGGAAGTCCCGCGTGCCCTCCAGCTGCTCGGACGCGTCTGTGGTCAATGAGGCATGGAACTGCTTGATGTCCCCGCCCGCGCTGAACACTCCCCCGGCCCCGCGGATCACAACGACACCCGCTCCACGCACCTCCGGCAGCTCGAAAGCAGCAGTGAGCGCACGGATCATCGGATCGCTCAGCGGGTTCTTTCGCTCGGGCTGGTTCAGGGTGACGGTGGCGACGTGACCGTCCACCCTTGCCAGCACGAGCTCCGTCGCGGGATCACCCATGCGTCACCCGCGTCACCTTGACGTCCGCCTCGACCAATTCGCGAGGCACCAGGACACTCCACTCCTTCAGCACCTGGCTGATGGACGAGCCACCACGCAGACCGCCCACGAACGGGAAGGTGTTGATGGCCAGAGGCGGGAGCAGCTTGGTGAACGCCTGCGCACTGGCGCGGTCGTCGGTGCGGATCGAGACTCGCATCACTACTTCGTTGAGGTCTTCGGACGGCTGGACCGACAGGCCGCCGTGGAGCGAGTTCACGCCCACGAACTCGACCAGGCTCTCGCGGAGCGGGATCTGCTCGATCGCCACCTGCTTGAGCAGGATGTCCGCGGCCCGCTCGGCCTTGGCCAGGGCGTACGGGAACGAGAACGGCAGCGAGACCGTCGCGAGGTAGCCGTCGGCGAGTCCGGCCATCATCTTGAGCGTGTCCGGGGCGGGTCGGCCCTTGACTCCCGTCACCTCGACCCGGTCTTCCCCGACGTCGATGAGGTCGACGTCCGAGAAGTCCGCGATGACGTCAGGTGTCAGGTACGTCGTCGGGTCGTGGATCTCGTAGTAGAGCTGCTCCTGCAGGGTCGCCCGGCTGACTCGGCCACCGGTGGTCGGAGGCTTGGTGATCACGATGCGGTCACCGTCCACCTCGGCCATCGGGTACCCGATGTCCTCGAGGTTGGGCACGTTCCACCAGTCACCGCTGAAGTTGCCGCCCGATGCCTGCCCGCCGCACTCGAGCAGGTGACCGACGATGATCCCGCGCGCCACCTGCTGCGGATCGGTGGGGTCGATGAGGCCGCGAGCGACCAAGGGTGCAAGGTACAGCGACGTGTCCGTCACACGACCGGTCACCACGAAGTCGCCCGGCTCGTTCATGGCCTCGGCGAACGAGGTGGCTCCGAGGTAGGCGTTGGCGAACATCGGCTTCTCAGGGAGCTGGTCGTAGCTCTGACCGGTGTCCCGGTCGGAGAGGTCCAGGCCTTCGGCGTGCCACGTGTCGAGCTTGTCGAGGACATCATCACCGGTCAGCGCGTGGACGACGACATCGTCGTACCCCGCTGCAGCGCACTGGTCGACGACGGCGTGCGCGGCTGCCAGCGGGTTGAGCCCACCGCCGTTGCTGAGCAGGGTCGCTCCCGACTTCCGGGCGAGAGGAAGCAGGGAGGCGAACAGCCCGGGCAGGTCGCGGGCGAAGCCGAGGCCAGGATCGCGCGCGCGGTCCTTCGACAGGATGGCGAGAGTCAGCTCGGCAAGCGCGTCGAACGCCATGTAGTCGACGTCGGCGGACTCGAGCGTGCGGTGTGCGGGACGCGAGGCGTCGCCGTAGAACGCCTGGCCGGCAGCAAGCCGGATCGGGTCGGTCATCGAACAGCCACCTTCGGGGTCGGGACGGGCGGGCCATCGAACAGCGGACTGGTGCGCGCCAGGTCGGACGGCACGTCAGTGGCGACCCAGCGAAGCAGCGCCGAAGCCATGGACTTGCCCAGGTTGTCGCCGCGCAGGCTGCTCGACCCGCCGCCGCCCAGCGCCTGATGACAGACGAACTTGAAGGCGTACAGCCGGGGCAGCAGGTACCGCTGGACGTCTCCATGCACCAACGGAGCCATGAACTCCTTCACGACCTGCTCCGTGAGCCGAGGTTCGATCCACTCGAACAGCTCACGGCTGGTCATGAACACGGTGATGTCCGACGTGTCGTTCTTGTCCCCGGAGCGCGCTTGCGCGAGCCGGAAGAGCGGCACGTCGAGGGTTGTTTCCTGGGCCTCGATGGTCATGCCCATGACGCTAGATCGCCGAGGACATTCTGTCAACACATTAGTTGACGCCCTGAACACATCAGTTGACCGCCGCTACGGATAGCGGGGCTCGACACGGGTAAAGGCGACACTGACCATCACGAAGACTGCGAGCGCGAGGAGAGCCAGCGCGCCAAGCCCGTAGGCGAAGCTGCCGGTCAGCTGCGCCGACAGCCCGACCAGTACCGGGCTGAGTGCGCTCGCGGTGAACGAGACGGCGAACACCATCGACCCCAGCCCGGCAGCGTGGACATCGGAGGAGGCGAAGCGGGCGATGAGTGTCATGCCGAGCGCAGTGCCCCCGCCGGCACCGAAGCCCAGGAGGGTGGCCGCCGGAGCCCCTGTCGAGACCGGCGCCACGATCAGGAGCGCAAGCGCGATCACCGCCGCGCCTAACGGGACGAGCAGGACGCACAGGCGCGCCCGGACCGTCGCCACCCGGTCGATGATGATCGGAAAGACCGTCATCGAGCCGAGCTGGATCACCTGAAAGAGCACGAGGTTCGTCGTGGCCGCACCCAGGCTGAGGCCTTCGGCGACGAACATCGTGGGCATCCAGGCCAGCACCGTGAAGCCGATCACCATCACGACCGCGGAGTAGCCGGTGACCAGCCATGCGGCTGCCGACCGGTACAAGCGGACCGGGCTGCCCACAAGGACGTCGGAGCTCGTCAGCTCACTGCCCACGGCGACCGGGCGTGTGGTGCGCAGCACCAACCACCACACGACGCCGGTCAGAGCTGTCGCGACGGACCACACCCCGAGGGCGGGGCGCCAGTTGCCCGTGGCGTCTGCGATCGGCAGTGCAACGGCCGCTGCGCTCGCGACGCCGATCGCCATGCCGGCACCGTGAAGACCAGTCGTGAGGCCGTACCGATCTCGGACGACTCGTCGCCGGACGGCTGCGGGGATGAGGGTCGATCCGATCCCCATGGCCACTCCGACCGCGACCACCGTTGCCAGCAGACCTGCCAAGGTCGTCGTCAGGAACCGAGCCGCCTCTGCCAGTGCCAAGATCGCCAACACCCAGCCCAGCGCAGCATCTGGCCCGAGTCGGCGTCCGACGCGTGCGCCCCAAGGGGCGGCGGCGGCCATGCTCACCAGTGCAACCGAGGTGAGCGCACCCTGCTGGGTTGGTGACAGATCGAGGTCGTCGCCGATCATCGGCAGCAGCACCGAGATGCCACCCAACGCCCCACGCAGACTCATGCCGAGCATGAAGAACGCGACCAGGAGCAGCGCAGCTTGGGTGCGCGACCGTGTCACCTCGAGATCGGGCGCGTCCGTCACGCTGGGCTCCCCCACCTGCTGCCTTCCCCTCTCGGGACCGCGCGGCGGCGCCCGTCACTCAGCGTCCGCTCGCCATCCGACAGCGCGGGCGGACCGTCAGGACCCAGCGGGCGCTAGAACGAAGTGCGGCTGCGCTGCACCGGCGACCGACTGCGTGGTCAGCCGAACCGCGTCTCCGACCATCGGCGTCTGCGTCGGATCCTCGGCGAGCGCGACGATGCGTGCGCCCTCCGCCTCCTCGACCTCGATCAGTGCGAGGACGTACGGCGCCTCCAGCCCGTCGATCGGGACGGTGGGGCGCACCACCCGACACCAGGAGTGGACGCGTCCGCGGGGATCGATGTCGAACCACTCCCAGGCCTCGTTGCGACAGTGCACGCACCGGGCCAACGGGTACCACTCGACGACCTTGCACCGGGCACAGCGAGTCAGGCGGATGACACCATTCTCGAGCCCCTCGCGCCGCGGCTTGTAGAGGTCATCGTCGCGGGACTCAGGCATCCGTCCTCCTCAGGTACAACCCCGTGTACTGCCGCCCGGGACCCGCACCGACGAAGGCGGAGTCGACTCCCTCCACCTGCGTGCCGGCCGCGTCGTGACGGAGCTGACGGACCGCCTCGGCCACGTGAGAGGCGCCGAGCAGGTAGCCGTGTGCGAGCAGGCCGCCATGCGTGTTGGTCGGTCGTTCGCCGCCGATCTCCAGGGCACCGTCTGCGACGAGAGCTGCCGTCTGGCCGGGCTTGGTGACGCCGAGAGCCTCCAGCTGCACCACCGTCGCGACGCTGAAGCAGTCGTAGAGCTCGAGCACACCGGCCGACGCGACCGAGGCGCCGAGGGTTCGTTCGATCTCGTCGGCCACGGCCGTGGTCGCCGGGAAGGCGGGGAGGTCGCGGCTCTGGGTGTAGAACGCCTGGTCGGGGATCGACTGGACTCGATGTGCCCAGGCGGCGATCTCGACCCCGCGACGCTCCGGGCGCACGGCGCCCTCGGCCGAGACGAGGATGGCGACGGCGCCATCACTGAGCAGCGAGATGTCCGAGCGACGCAGTGGTTCTGCGAAGAACTCCTCAGCGCGGTACTCGTCGAGGCTGAGGTCGCGGCGAAGCTGTGCGTGCTCGTGTCGTAGGGCGTTGCGGCGTGCGGCGACGGCGACGCCTCCGAGAAGGTCCTCGAGCTCTGGTCTGCTGAGCCCGAAGTCGGCGGCGTACCTGGTCGCCATCGTGGCGAAGTAGAGCTGGGGCCCGCCGAATCCGACCGGGTACTCGACCTCACGCTTCGCGTCCATGGCGCCGTGGATGCCCGACGGCCCCGATCCGAAGGAGCCCCAGTCCACACCGAAGTAGGTGAGCACGTGGGTTGCGCGGCCGCTGGTGACGGCCTCGTGGGCCTGCGCGACCGCCAGCATGATTCCGGCGCCGACGGGACTGGAGAGGGCCTGGAAGCGGAGGTTCTGAATCCCGAGAGCTGGCACGAGATCGTCGATCGACAGTGCCGTCGGTGTCAGCTTGGCTTCGGTGATGACGCCGTCGACATCCGTTGCAGAGATCCCAGCGTCCTCGAGCGCGGCGTCGATCGCCGCGAAGAGATGGCTGGTGACGCGTCGACCAGACGCCCGTACGGGGTGCGACTCCCCTACTCCCGCAACTACGGCCCGGACCATCAGAACACCAGGAACGGCGCTACCGGGCTCGCCGTCGCACCCATGATGCGGAGCGGGCTCATGGTGAGCATGCCGGCGACCGCAGGGCTCCCCTTGAAGCCCGCCAGGTTCAGGAGTTCGGCGAAGTAGACCCCGTGGTCGCGCATCAGGCGTACGTGCAGTGGCACCGCGCAGTCAGGGTCGCTGGCCGGCGACATCTCCACCCCGATGTTGTCGGCGCCGATCACGGAGAGCCCCATCTCGAGGATCCAATCGATCGCATCGACGTCGAAGCCACCCCAGCCGAGCTGGTTCTGCTCCCCCTCCTCCCACGCCTCGACCCAACCAGTGCGCACGAAGAGCGCATCGCCGCGCTCAGGGGTCAGATCCGCATCCTTCAGCTTGCGTCGCAGGAGGTCGAGATCCACGGGTTCCGAGACGTCCAGCCACCGCTTGCCATCCGGCACCACGTCGACGATGAGGCCCCGAGTCAGGATCGGTCCGGCCTCCTCGATGCCCAGGCGCTTGGCCCCACGGCTGGTCACGAGGTCCGACGACAACCCGCCGTACATCTTGCCGTCCTGCCAGACGTGACACAGCGCGTCCAGGTGCGTGGTGCCATGGGTGGGGATGAGCAGGATGTCGTCGCTGAACGAGAACCCGTGCTTGGCCGTGAGCTCCGGCGCGACCGCGGCGTCGCCACCGTCGCGGACCATGAAGTGCTGTGGCGGCTGACGACGTGGGCCGACCGGACCCTTTCCGTTTCGCACGGGCAGCGCCAGGCTCACTGTCTCGAAGGTGCGAACGGTGTCCATCGCCCGCCGCATCGCGACCTCGTCGATGTTGGACAGTGCTCCGCGGCCAGACACCTCGGCCGTCACGGTGCTCGTCATGGGGACCTCATTCCGGTTGCTTCGAGTGGCGGCGGGACACCGGCAAGTCGACCGGCTTCAACGCGTCCTGGTCATCGTGACCGCCGTCGAGGCGTTTGTCAACACACATGTTGACGCTACCAGTAGTCGCGATGTACGACGTCGTCGAGAGAGCGTCTCGGCCCTGGCTTGAAGCTCGTGCCCAGGCTGTACGCCACTGGGATGAGCGCCGCCTGGGTGAACCTGTCGAAGGGGATGCCCAGGACCGAGGCGACCTCTTCCTCGTAGCGGAGGTGCATGGTCGTCCACGACGTGCCGAGGCCGCGCTCGCGCGCCGCGAGCATGAAGCTCCATGCCGCCGGAATGATGCTTCCCCAGAAGATGGCCTGCCGGTGTGCGGTCGACAGGCGCGTGCATCGGCCCTCCGCGATCGGGATGACCAAGCACGGCACGCGGTGCAGGTTGTCGGCCAGGTACGAAGCCGAGTCGAAGACGCGCCCCTGTTCTGAGCGTCGCCTGCGATCAGCGGTCTGGGGACCGACAGCCGTCGCCTGACGGGATGCGTAGTCGGCGAACGCCCTGCGGTAGACGCCGGCCACCTGGGACCGGGTCTCGGGATCCTGGACGACGACGAAGTGCCATGACTGCATGTTGCTCCCGCTGGGGGCTTGCAGAGCGATGCCGAGGCATTCGTCGATGACCGCCGGAGGAACCGGACGGTCGAGGTCGAGGCGACGCCGAACGGCCCTGGTCGTGGTCAACAGGGTGTCCGCGTCGAGCCCCAGACGACCGTTCGTCATGCCCGCTCGCGAAGGCTGTTCCGGGTGCCGCGGTAGCGGATGAGGCGACGGGAGAAGACCCAACGTTGGTCTGCCGTTCGAACGAGGTCGTCGTCGTACTCACCCGTCGCGATCGGCTGCGCGGCGTCGTCGAGAACCAGGAACGTCGCACGGCCCGAACCTGTCGATCCCGCGATCGACACGGAGAGGTTGGAGGTCACGTGGGTCCACCCCTCATGTCGCCGCGACTTCACTCGTACGAGGATGGCGTCGGCACCGGTCTCGACGTAGGAGCCCTCCACCTCGTATCGGGCGTCGTCGGCGAAACAGGTGCGCAGCGCCGCCATGTCGCCAGCGTCGATCGCGAGGGCGTAGGCGGCGTAGAGACCGGCGATCTGCTGGTCGTCAGACACTGACGCTCACCTCGTCGTCGGACACGTCGGTGCAGGTGTCAGGTGGAATCGCGCCGAGTAGCTTCAGTTCGTCCAGCTGCTCGGCATTGAGGTCGAGCACGTCGCGCAGTACCCCGACGGTGTCCTGCCCGAGGAGTGGCGAGGAACGCTGGATCTGCAGGCGTTGGCCGGCGCGTCTCCACACGAGGCCGAAAAGGGGTTGTTCGCCGAGCCACCGGTGCGGGACGAGGTCACAGACCTCGCCTGACCGGACGATCTCCTCGTATCCGACGACAGGTGCGGCGGGCACTCCGAGCGCTTGGAGCTGGTGCACAGCCTCGGTCTGGGTCAGTGCCGCGATCGAGGCAGCGACTCGGGCCTCGAGGTCGTCGCCTCCTCGACCGTTGGACGCTGCCCATTCAGCGAGCCGCGCCTCTTCGAGCTCGGAGCGCGCGGCGACACTCACCCAGCTGTCTGTCCCGCTGGTGGCGAAGGTGCCGTGCACCGCCCAGGTGCTGTGAGCGTTCGCGGGCGGGAGCACTGAGGCCCGCTCCGCTCGGAGGATCGGAACCGGCAGGATGCTCAGCAACGCCTCCACTTGGGACACGTCGATCCAGGCACCACGGCCCGTCCTCGTGCGGCGGTGCCAGGCCGCCAGAACCGCCGCGAGGCCGTGGACTGCGCCGTTCGGATCGCCGAGCGCCGGGTTGAAGGTGCCGATCAACCGCTCGGCGTTGTAGCCGATGAGCGAGTCGAGGCCAGCCAGGCCGGACATCACCACGGCATACCCGCGGATGCCGCTCAGGGGTCCCGTCTGGCCGAGCATCGACAGCGACACCATCACCAGCTCGGGATGGTCATTGGACAGCGCGGCGTAGTCGAGACCACGTTTGGCGAGCACCCCGGGCCGCATGTTCTCGACGACGATGTCGCACTCGTTGGCCAGACGGCGCACCAGGTCGGCTCCTGCGTCGGTCGTGATGTCGATCTCGATCGAGCGCTTCGACCGGTTCATCTGGTTGTGGTACGGCGTCACCTCGAGCTCCGGGCCGTCCATCGGCTTTCCGTTTCTGAACGCCCGTCCCCGCACTCGCGACGGGTCCGGCCTGGTGCGGCTCTCCACCTTTATGACCTCGGCGCCGAGGTCCGCCAACGACGCGGCCACCATCGGGCCCGACCAGACCCACGCGAGATCCAGTACGCGAACACCTTCGAGCGGCCGCGCGCCCGTGGTTCGCTCGGGGGGACCCATCGCTCGCCCGGGCGCGGTCGGTTCGGTGACGCGGTAGGGGCTGCCCGGGCTCAGGAGCGAGGGCGCAGCGTCCTGCGTTCGCTGCACGAAGAAGTCACGGAAGGCGAGCTGTTCCTGCTCGAAAACCTCAGGCATCGTCAGGACCGGTGCGACGGGAAAGCCGTGCTCCCGGCCGGCGGCGAAGACCTCGTCCCGGGTACGGTCGCGGCACCACGCGGAGACGATCGGGTCGAGCTCGTCCGCGTAGTTCCGTGCGACCACTCGTGCGTCGCGGTACTTCTCATCGTGGAGCCATTCAGCGTGACCAAGGGCCTCGACCAGACCATGCCACTCCCGCTCGGTGCGGCACATGACGGACATCCACCCGTCGGAGCACCGGAACATGGCGGCCGGGTAGGAGCCTCCCGACATCGTGGCCCGCGCGCCGTCCCTGCGCCATGGACGTTCGTAGGGCACGAAGTTCGAGGCGATCTGACCGACGTAGGCAGACAGCACGTCGGTGACGGGAATGGACCAGCTCTGCCCGGAACCGTCGCCAGTGGCCAGCGCGAGAGCTGCGGCCCCAGCGGCCTCGGCGCCGGCGAGGTAGTCCGGCACGTCGAAGGGAAGCGTCAGCGGGACGTCGTCGGCATCGCCGATCGCCCACGACATGCCTGATGCCGCTGATGCCGTGATTGAGGTGGCAGGGCGATCGTCGGCGCGGCCGGGCACGGCGACCACGTGGGTGCGCGGACCCATGGCCGCGAGCAGGCGTTCGACATCGGCGCGCACGGCTTCGTCCGGATGCCCGTTCCCGGCGCAGTCGACGATCACCAGGTCCCAATGCGCCGCGAGCGCGGCCTCGATCGTGACCGTGTCCTTGTGCTCGTGGAGGACGCTGGCGACGAGATCCAGCTCGTCCGGGGTGCAGTCGAGCAGCGGCGGCAGGTCGACCCTTGTCACGCTCGCGCCGAAGATCGTGAGCAGTCGTCCTGCGTACGCGCCGGAGGCTCGCGCCGAGATCTCGAGGACGCTGACTCCTGCCAAGAAGTCGTGGCGGTGTGTCTCGCGCGGCCACCGATGGTCAGCGGCGCCAGGCATCCTCAGTAGCTCCGGGGCAGGCCGAGGGTTCGCTCGGCGATGAAGTTCAGGACCATCTGGTTGTTCACGGGGGCGATCCGCTGGAGCCGGGACTCGATCCAGTGACGCCCGATGTGGTACTCGCGGGCGAACGAGTAGCCGCCGAAGACCTGCATGCTGGCGTCGGTCGCTCCGAACGAGGCTTCGGTGGCGAGGTACTTCGCGGCATTCGCCAGGGTGCCGACGGCGGCGGGTCCGTCCGTCTCGTAGGTCTCGACGGCCTTGTAGACGACCTGACCGGCGGCCAGCAACGCGAGGTAGCTGTGCGCCAGCGGGTGCTGCACGCCTTGGTTCTTTCCGATCGGTCGATCGAACACGACGCGCTCCGACGCGTAGCGGGCGGCGGCCTGGAGTGCCCATCGGCCGACCCCGAGGGCCTCGGCGGAAAGGTAGATCCGTTCTCCGTTGAGGCTGTGCAGCAGGTGGTAGAAACCCCTTCCCACCTCACCGACGACCTCGTCTGCGCGGACGAAGTGCTCGTGGAAGAAGACCTCCGCCGACGCGACGGCGTTGCGGCCAATCTTGGGGATGGCTCGGATCTCGATCTGCGGGGAGTCGAGGTCCGTCAGGAACAAGGTGAGTCCCGAGGCCTTCCTGTCGCCCTCCCCCGGCGTCGACGTGCGCGCGAGCAGCAGGATCTTGTCGCCGCGAAGGGCTCCGGAGTTCCAGACCTTGGTCCCCGAGACCAGGTATCCCCCGTCGGTCGGCACCGCCTTCGTCTGGATGCTGGTCGTGTCCGTCCCGGCGTCAGGCTCGGTCACACCGAAGGTGACGTAGAGATCTCCTGAAGCGACCCGCGGCAGCACGGAGCTCTTCTGCTCCTCGGTCCCGAACGCCAGCAGGGTGGGAATGCACAGCAGCGGGATGTGCACCGAGGAGCATGCGTTGATGGCGCCGCCGCTTGCGGCGAGCTCTTCGAGAACGGCTACCTGATCGCTGAGGTCTCCACCGCCCCCGCCGAACTCGTCGGGAACCGTGATGCCGAGCAGTCCGGCCGCGGCGAAGTCCCGGAAGAACTCCTCGGGGAACCGCTTCTCTGCGTCGCACTGGTCCCAGTACTCAAGGTCGTACTTGGCACAGATGCTCTGCACGAGCTGTCGAAGCTCGGGCTTGAGGCTCTGGTGTGGGAACGGAACGAAATCCACGCTGCTCTCCGTCGACTCATGGGTTGACCACGCCGCACCGGCGCCGCTCGAACGTAACTCCACCCGTCGAGTCTGTCAACAGTACTGTTGACAGCATGCTCGAGACGGCTCTAGCGTCGAGTGGACGCACCAAGGAGGTCGTCGGAACCGGACGGAGCTAGACGATGACGCGGCACATCGGCACCATCGCTGTCGGCGACATCGGGCTCGGGTGCATGGGACTGACCTTCGGCTACACCGCGACCTCGGGCGAGCCCGACGACCCCGAGCGCGTGCTTGACCACGCGTTGGACAGCGGGGTCCGACTGCTCGATACGTCCGACTTCTACGGTCCGCACACCAACGAGGAACTGGTCGGTCGCGTTCTTCGACGACGGCGCGAGGACGTCGTGATCAGCACCAAGGGCGGGCTCGTCCCCGACGAGGACTTCATGCGACCGAACGGTCGCCCGGAGCACATCCGAGCTGCGTGCGAAGGTTCGCTGAGCAGGCTCGGCGTCGACCACATCGACCTCTACCAGCTCCATCGCACCGACCCCGAGGTGCCGCTGGCAGAGACGTGGGGCGCCATGGGCGACCTCGTGACCGAAGGCAAGGCTCGGCATCTCGGGTTGTGCGAGGTGACCGTCGACCAGTGCGATGAGGCGCACCGGATCCACCCAGTCAGCTCCATCCAGAGCGAGCTCTCCATCTGGGAGCGCGGAGCGCTCGACCAGGTGCTGCCGTGGTGCCGGCAGCACGACGCCGCCTTCATCGCCTTCTCGCCTTTGGGACGAGGCTTCCTGACCGGGGCGATGAGCGCGGCAACCAGGTTCGATTCGACGGACTTCCGTTCGCGCAACCCTCGATTCACACCCGAGGCGCTCGCACAGAACCAGCGGATCGTCGACGAGATCGCTCGCATCGCGTCCGCCCATGAAGCAACACCGGCCCAGATCGCACTCGCGTGGCTCCTCACGGATCAGGACGTCCTCCCGATCCCTGGCACTACGAAGACCCATCGGATCGACGAGAACCTGGGCGCCGTCACCGTCACCTTGAGCGGTGCCGATCTCACGGCACTGGCCGAGATCGTGCCTCCGGAACAGCCGAGATATTAGGGACGCGCGCCTCACGCCTGTGGCGCTCGCGACGCTGCCGGCGGTCGGTGAGCTCAGCGGAAGATCTGCTCCAGCTGCCTGCGCCACTGGCGTTCATCGGTCCCACGCACAGCTGTTCCGTGCTCGGTCGCGACGGCGTCCACGAGCGCACCCGACACCGTGATGGCATCAAGCGCGTCCTTCAGGTTCGACGCTCCGGACGGCGACGTCGCCGGGAGCGCCACGATCACCCGGCCCCCGCGGCTGGCGTGGGCGCCTGCGGCGAAGTCGGGCGCGCCACCCCTGCCTGAGACCTGGCGCGCCCCGGCACGCTCTGCGTTCAGGTTTCCACTCGGGTCGACCGAGAGACCGCCGAGGACGACCACGAGACCGTCGTGGCACGCGAGCCAGCGCGGCGAGTGCACCACTGCGGAGGGAAGCAGCTGGACCCGGGAGTCTTCACAGGCCCAGTCAACGACCTCCGGCGGACCGACCACGGACATCGCCTGAATGGGAGCCTGGTCGTCGAGGACCCCCCGCGACGCGAGCTGCAGCGTGCTCTCGCCGACGGCTCCGGTGATCACCCGCAGACGACCGGATGGATCCAGGCTGTCGGCTACCGCCTCGGCGACCCGACCGACGCCGAGCATCAGGACCCTTGCTTCCCGTGCGAGGTCGGCGACATTGCGGGCTATCCGCTGACTGGTCTCGTCCGGTCGACCACTGAGCGGCACATAGGCAACGGGGTCCTCGACCGGGACGAGCAGGTCGGCTCGGCGTGCGACGGCCGCCCCGGTGACCCGCGGCAGACGGCTCCGCTCTTCCACGACCACCACCGTCGCACGGTCCAGGACGGCCTGAAGATAGCCGTTGATCACTCCCAGGTCGTGGCCTTCGCCAGAGCGGCAGCCGACCACGACGGCCGCGTCGACGCCCACCTCGCCGCGGGCGATCGCCTCGCAGAGCTCGAAGTAGCTCAAGGGGAGGTACTCCACCTCGAGGTCACGCAGCCCCCTCCCCGGTAAGGGGCTGACGACGGACACATGAGGCGACCGGACGACCTCGTCCGGGACTGCCGTACGACGCACCCCGAACACCAGCCGGACCGGATCGCTCGCGGTCGCCGGCCAACGACGCAGGTAGGCGACCAGGCCGTCGCTGGGCTCGTACAGGCCCTCCGCACACCACACGGTCCTCATGAAGCGATCGTATCAACAGACCTGTTGACGCCGGCTGTGAGCCGGGTAACAATGCGGACATCGAGCTAGCTCCTGGAGGAAACCGATGTCGCACGCCACCACCACCCTGCCGAACTCCCGCACAGATGAGCGGTTCACAGAGGCCGCCGGACACGCCCCGTCGTCGCTGCCGCAGCTGGTCCGGCGCAACGCGGCCGAGTTCGGCGACCGCGTCGCCTACCGGACGCCGGCGTCTCAAGGACGATGGGACTCGATGACCTGGGCACAGGTGTACGCCGTGGTGGTCGAGGCAGCTGCCGGCATCCTCGAGCTCGAGCGAAAGCTACCCGCCCGCCAGGCCGGACAGGCCGGATTCGTCGTGGGTCCCAACTCGCCCGAGCACTTCATCGCCGAGTACGCGCTCCAGGCGGTGGGCCTGACCGCCTTTCCGCTGTTCAGCGCGATCTCGACGCCCGAGATGCGCGTCACCCTTGAGTCCTACCCGGTGTCGATCGCGTTCAGCGGCTCCTCCGAGGCGACCGGACGTCTCCTGGAAGCCACTGACACGCTGTCCGTCGAGCGCATCGTCCAGTGGGGCACGGAGCCCATCGTCGAGGACCCGCGCGTCCTGACGTTCAGCGAGCTGCGCCGCATGGGGGCGGAGCTCCTGAAGCGCCGGCCCGACGCCGTGGACGAGCTCATCGACGCCGGCACGCTCGAGGACATCGCGTGCGTCATCCTCACGTCCGGGACCACCGGGGTCTCCAAGGGAGTGCTCGGATCGAACGCGTACATGCTCGACGTCGCCGCCCGCTACCGATTCGTGTACGACGCGCAGCCGTTCGCCCGGTACCTGAGCTACCTTCCGGCCGCCTTCTCGGTCGAGCAGTACAACGGCCTGACGCTCGCGGCCGCAGTGCCGCTCGACGTCGCCTTCAGCTCGTCGCCAGCAGCTGCAGACGCGGAGTTCGTCACCTCGGAGGCGACGATGAAGTACCTCGGGCCGCGGCAGTGGGAGGAGCTTCGTGCGACGCTCCCCCAGGAGCTGCTGAGCAATCCCGACGAGATCGTTCGACGGCGTGACGAGATCCGCCGAACCCTTGGGCTGGAGCACGTGACCGGATGTGTCACGGCCGGCGGCTCCCTGGGCCCCGAGGTCCTCGAGTTCTTCGCGCAGCTCGGACTGAGGATTCGCAACGTCTACGGCTTCGCCGAGGTCGGCATCATCACGTCGACCAGAGACGGCGACCCCTCCGAGAGCGTGGGGGCGCCGATCCCCAGCCTGTACGGAGCCGAGCAGACCCAGCTCCGGATCACTGAGATCGGGGAGGTCCAGGTGCTCGCAGGAGTCCGGTGCGCGGGCTACTGGGGCGACAAGAACAAGCTCGACCTTACTGACGACGGGTGGCTGCGCAGTGGTGACGCCGGCGTCATCGAGAACGGCGCACTTCACATCCTCGACCGGATCACGAACATCCAGCACCTGCCCAACGGCACGACATTCGCCCCGCAGCCCATCGAGATCGCGGCCATGAGCAGTCCCTACTTCAGCAACTTCGTGTTGATCGGAGGGCACGGCGAAGACTCACGCATCGGCGCCCTGGTGCAGCTGAACGAGGACGCCGTCCAGCGTCAGCAGTCCTCGTCCGACAACCCCTCGTCGTACCAGGAGATGGTCGTCGACCAGCGGATCGAGGCGCTCGTCGTCGCCGAGGTCCAGAAGCTCAACCAGACCCTGCCGAGCTCTCAGCGGATCGCGCTCGTCGGCGTGCTGCCTAAGCCGCTCACCGTCGACGATGGAGAGCTCACACGGAGTCTGAAGCTGCGGCGAGCAGTCGTCGTCGACCGGTACGACGAGCTCGTCGACGCGATGTATGAACGCTCCGAAGCAGGGCCAGTTGCCTTCAGTGCCTACGTCGGCCGCGACGGCGAAGGTGCCTCGCGAAACCTCGAGGGCTACGTCAACCAGATTCGTCAACACTAGCGTTGACGGAACCCGCGTCAACACATACGCTTACGACATGCAGTCATCACAGGTGGAGTCCTCCGAGCAGTCCCTCAGCACGGGGCCGGACTACGATTTCGTCATCATCGGCAGTGGCGTGTGCGGGCTCTACCAGCTCTACCGGTTGCTGCAGCTCGGCGTCCGAGTCACCGCACTCGACCTCAACGGCGACGTCGGCGGCACGTGGTTCCGCAACCGGTATCCCGGCTGTCGCTTCGACTCGGAGAGCTACACGTACGCGTACTCGTTCTCCGAGGAGCTGTTGAACGAGTGGGACTGGACCGAGCGGTTCGCCCCGCAGGGCGAGACGCTGGAGTACCTGCGGTACGTCGCGGACAAGTTCCAGCTGCGTCAGCACATCCAGTTCAACTGCAAGGTGGAGGCAGCGCACTTCGACGCGGAGCAGTCGATGTGGCGGGTTCGCACCCAGGACGGTCGAGAGATCACCACCCGCTTCCTGATGACTGCGATGGGTCTCCTGTCAGTCCCCACCACTCCACGGCTGCCGGGGCTGGAACGCTTCGCCGGTGAGGCGATCCACACGTTCTACTGGCCGTCCGAGGGCCTGGACGTGAAGGGCAAGCGCGTGGGAGTGGTCGGTACCGGCTCGACCGGCGTCCAGGTGATCTCGACCATCGCCAAGGACGTCGGCGAGCTGACCGTCTTCCAACGCGACCCCAACTGGTGCGCCCCGTTGCACAACGCTCCACTCGCCAAGGACGAGATGGAAGAGATCCGTCGCAACTACGACGCGATCTTCGAGCAGTGCTTCCGGTCGCCCAACGGGTTCATCCACCGCCCGCTCCGGGAGGTGAGCACCGACGTCTCCCGCGAGGAACGTCTCAAGCTCTGGGAGGAGCTCTACGACCAGCCGGGCTTCGGCATCTGGCTGGGCAACTACCGCGACACGATGATGGACGAGGAAGCCAACGCCGAGCTCTCGGAGTTCATCGCGGGCAAGATCCGGTCGCGGGTGCAGGACCCAGCGGTTGCGGAGGTTCTCATTCCGAAGGACCACGGGTTCGGCACCAAACGGGTACCCCTGGAGACCAAGTACTACGAGGTCTACAACCAGCCCAACGTGCGACTGATCGACGTCAACGTGGAGCCGATCACGGAGGTGACCGAGACCGGGGTCCGGATCACGACCCCCGCGGGGACCGAGGACATCGAACTCGACGTCCTGGTATTCGCCACCGGGTTCGACGCAGTGACAGGGGCCTTCGACCGCATCGACTTCGTCGGCGACCACGGAGTCCGGCTCCGGGAGAAGTGGGCCGACGGGCCGACCACCTACATGGGCGTCCAGGTCACGGACTTCCCGAACCTCCTGACCTGCGTCGGCCCGCAGTCCGGCTCGGTCGCCGCCAACTTCCCGCGCGGGATCGAGGACATCGTGGCGTGGATGACCGACTTCTGTCAGTACCTCATCGACCATGACATCGTCCGCGTGGAGCCCACCGCGGAAGCAGAGGCTCGATGGCTCGATCACGTGGCCGACATCAACTCCAAGGTCCTGATGAGCAAGACCCGCTCCTGGTTCAACGGGCACAACGTCAACCTGGACCGCGACGACCGTCCGCGACACATGATCTACACCGGAGGCGCCGTGCGGTATCGCGGCATCCTGGCCGACGAGGCAGCGGCCGGCTACCCGAACTTCGCCATGACCTCGGCGAAGGAGCTCACCGCGACACCCCAAGCCACCAGCGTGTAGGTCAGAGAGACGGACAAGCGTCGCGACTCCCGGCCATTCGTACGCGAGTCAGGTGACAGGGAGACCCGATGACATCATCAGCGCCCACGGACACGTTCCGCCGGATCGCCCTCCGCAGGCATCCCGTCGGCGAACCGACGCCGGAGGACTTCGTCGTCCTGTCGGAGCCGCGGCCGACACCAGGGCCCGGAGAGCTGCTCGTCCGAACGCTGCACGTCGGGATCTCCCCCGCGGCACGAATCCGGATGAGCTCTCGCGAGTCGTACGCCGCACCGCTGGAGCTCGGCGAGACGATCTACGCACCCACTGTCGGAGTCGTTGCCGAGTCGCGCGACCCGGCAGTGCCAGCCGGCACGATCGTCACCTCACCCGGCGGCTGGAGTGAGCTCTCGGTGGCGCGCAGTGACGCCGTTGACGTCTTCGACCCGAGACTGGGACCGGCCTCGAGCGCGCTGGGGATCTACGGGACGAGCGGTTTCACCGCCTGGGCAGGGCTACGACAGTTCGGCTCGATCAAGCCAGGTTCGACCCTGGTGGTCTCGGCCGCTGCCGGAGCGGTCGGGTCACTGGTCGCGCAGATCGGCCGCTTGCGCGGCTGTCGCGTGGTCGGCATAGCCGGCGGCCAGGAGAAGTGCCGACTGGTCGAGGAGGAGTACGGCGCCACCGCGTGCGTGGACCATCGCTCGAGCAGCATGGCCACCGACCTCGCGACAGCATGCCCGGCCGGCATCGACCTCTACTTCGACAACGTCGGGGGCAAGGTCCGCGACGCCGTCTGGTCGGCGCTCACTCCCGGCGGCACGGTCGTCGTGTGCGGGCTCATCAGTGAGTACAACCAGGACTCCCCGGAGCCCGGCCCGCCCTGGTTCCGGCTGTTGAGCCAACGCCTGACCGTCAAGGGTTTCCTGGTGCGCGACCACCACGGGCTGCGCGCGGAGTTCCTCGCCGAGATGAGCGCGTGGGTGGACGCCGGTCTGATCACGTACCGCGAGGAGTTTCACGACGGGATCGAGAGCGCCCCCCGCGCGTTCATCGAGATGCTGCGTGGCCACAACCGGGGCAAGACCATCGTCAGGCTGGCGGACGACCCCCGCTGACTCGTGGTTCCGCGGGAGTCCTCAGTCGAAGACCAGCCCACCGTCGACATTCCAGGCCTGGCCGGTGACGCTGGCCCCGGTGTCGCCAGCGAGAAAGCAGACCAGGTCAGCGATGTCGATCGGCGGCGCAGCGCGCTTCAACGGGACCTGGGCCAAGAAGGACTGCCGCTCCTCCTCATCGGTCGAGCCTCTGCGCGCCGCGAATCCCTCCATGCCCTCCGCGAGGAACCCCGTGTCGACGGGGCCAGGACAGATGCAGTTCACGCGGATCCGGAAGGGCGCCAGCGCGTGGGAGAGGACCCGGGAGATCGAGATGACGGCCGCCTTCGCCCCCGCATAGGCCGGCGACGACGTGCCACGGAACCCCTTGCCCGACACGGACGAGATCGTCACGACCGCGCCACCACCCCCGCGCGCCATGAGAGGGACGATCTTCTGCGTGAGGAAGAAGACGGCTCGCGCGTCGACGTCCATGATGACCTCCCAGTCGTCCAGGGTGACTTCGTCCCACGACTTCCACCGAGTCACGCCGGCGACGTTGGCCAGGATGTCGAGCCCGCCCAGCTGGTTGTCCATCCACGCAACGAGATCCTCGAACGCGTCGACCTCTCGGAGGTCACAGACATAGGAGACGATCGACCCTGGGGTGCCAGCGGCCTCCGAGACAAGCAGGTCGAGGGGCTCCGGCTGCAGGTCGAGAGCGACGACCTGGGCACCGCGCCGCGCCATCTCGAGGGCGACCTCGCGACCGATCCCGGCGGCCGCTCCGGTCACCAGCGCCCGACGTCCCGCGAGCGAGATCCTCTGCAGGTCGGTCGTCATCGTGGGATCCATCCCAGGTACCTCCGTGTGTCACGCCGATCAAGCGATGTCCGAGGTCGGCAGGTGGAACATCGGAGCCGACCCCCAACGCTATCAACACTTCTGTTGCACGGGAACGGAACGCGCCGTAGATTGTCAACCTCACCGTTGATTTCGGCTCATGGTGAGATCGTTGACTCTGGATTGCGTGTGCGATCCGCTCTCCCCAACCACCGGAAGGACGGGTCCCGTGGCAAGTGACATCAGCCGCCGACGGAAGGCCGCTGCGCAGGAGCAGGGTCCTCTCTACATGGAGCGGCGTGGGCGCCTCATGGGCGCGGCCGCTGACATCTTTCGCGAGCAGGGCCTCGACGGCGCCTCGCTGAACGACATCGCGAAGCGAGCCGGCCTGGATCGCGCGACTCTCTACTACTACATCGAGTCGAAAGAGGATCTCTACCGGGCCGTGGTCGAGGACGTCGTCCACGACAACGTGAACGCGGTCGAGAAGGTCCGCAACGGCGAAGGAAGCGGTGCGGACAAGCTGTCCCAGGCCATCCATCTCCTCATGGACAGCTACGAGAAGAACTACCCGCACCTGTTTCTCTTCGTGGCCGAGGACTTCGGTCGCCGGGGCCAGGTGCGGCGGCAGGGCCGCAAGCCCGCAGCCGCCGCAGCCGTCGAGGACTGGCGCACGCAGCTTGTCGGCCTCGGCGACGCCTACTACTCCGCGCTCAAGAGTGTCGTCGCGGAGGGCTTGGCCGATGGCTCGCTCTCATCGCAGCTCTCCCCCGGGCTGGTCGCCCACGGTGTCATCGGGATGGTGAGCTGGAGCCACCGATGGTTCAAGCCTGAGGGTCGTGCCTCCGCGGAGGAGATCGCGGACGGCTTCACCGCAATGGTCCTCGACGGCATCGGCGTCCGGCGAGGCTGAGCCTCGCCGGAGGCCGTCGTCCTCCGCGGTTACCCGAGGCCTGCGTATCGAGGCAGCCACATGACGATGTCCGGGAACGCGAAGAGCACCGCCGTGAAGGAAAGATCGAGGATCACGAACGGGACCAACGAGCGGAGCACCTTCTCGGCCGGGATTCCGGTGATCCCGGAGATGATGAACGCATTGATCCCGACGGGCGGGGTGATCAGTCCGACCTCGATGACCTTGATCACCAGGATTCCGAACCAGACGCCATCGAAGCCGAGTCCGGTGGCCACGGGCGCCATGATCGGAACGGTGAGTAGCAGGATGGACAGCCCGTCCAGGATTGCCCCGAGCGGGATCAGGATCAGCAGCATCAGGATGATCACGACGGTCGGCGGAACCGGAAGGTCAGCGGCCCACTCGACCATCGTGACTGGGAGCCGGGAGTAGGCGAGTGCCGTCGCGAAGATCGTTCCTCCGATGATCAGGAGGAAGATCATGCTGGTGACGGACACCGTCTCCCGTACGGACTTCCAGAGGAGCGGGAGCAGCTTCGAGGGTCGACCGCGCTCGATGGCGACAGCCATGATCAGGGCAACGAAGGCGCCGATCGCGGCGGCCTCGATCGCAGTGAAGATCCCGGAGTAGAGCCCTCCGACGACGATCGCGAACAGGATGCCGGCGTACACCAACGACATCAGGTCGTAGACCAGACCCCCACCGGAGGTCGCGGCAGCGCCCGCTCCTCCCTGGGAGCTCGCCGGAGGAAGCGACGGGGTCTCGGGAGTCGGGAGCGTTCCTCGGCTGGTGACTGACGTCGCGCTCGAAACGCCCGCCGTGGCCAGGGCTGGCGACGCCTCCGAGACCGTCTCGCGCGGCACGCGTCGACCGAACTCGGTGCTGCCGG
This sequence comes from Nocardioides sp. Root1257, assembly GCF_001425175.1. Taxonomy (GTDB): domain Bacteria; phylum Actinomycetota; class Actinomycetes; order Propionibacteriales; family Nocardioidaceae; genus Nocardioides. Next base: position 34,501 of record NZ_LMDV01000012.1, read on the forward strand.
CCGGACTCACGACCGCTCGGGTGATGACATAGCCAGTCAGAACGACCGCAGCGAGAATGCCAGGGACGACTCCAGCGAGGATCATCGCGCCGACGCTCTCGCCGGCGATGAACCCGTAGATGACGACCGTGATGCTCGGCGGGATCAGGACGGCGAAGGTGCCCGCCGCGGCGACGACTGCCGCCGAGTAGTTGCGCGAGTAGCCGTTGCGCGACATCTCGGTAACAGAGAGTCGACCGAACGTCGCGACGTCAGCCGCGCTCGAGCCCGAGATGCCGCTGAAGATCGAGGTGGCGAGGACAGCGGAGGCAGCCAGACCGCCCGGCAGTCGATGCACGATCCGGTTGACCGCAGAGTAGATCCTGGTCCCGATCCCTGCGTTGGCGATCAGGCTGCCGAGCAGGATGTACATGGGAATGACGAACAGCGCGTACTTCGACGAGGCCGAGTACGGAATGGTCGAGATGGCACTGTTGGCGATGTCCGAACCGAGGATCAGCGTGATCCCGACGGTTCCAGCGATGGAGATCGCGACGGCGATCTGCATCTCGATGACGATCAGCACGAGGAACAGCCCGACGGACAAGGCGATGGCGAGTTCAGGATTCATCGAGCGCCCTCATTTCGGTCTTGCGGTAGGTGATGGTCACGGCAGTCCCTCGAACTCCTCGTCGCGCGCGGGTGCACCGCGCTTCAGGTCGTCGAGGTGGAGGATGACGCGGCAGATCATGACGGCGCAGAGCGCGAACAGGCCGGCGGCGATGGAGAACTTGGCCGGCCAGACGGGCACCTCGACCACGCCGATCTTGAGCTCGTGGATGTCGAGCGCCAGTCGTGCCTCGGTGAGTGCCTTGAAGGCAAGCCACGCGACGAAGACCGCTGCAATGGCCTGCGCCAACGCACGGACCCCGTGCGCCCACTTGTCCGGAAGTCGATTCGTCACCAGCGGGGTACGGATGTTCGCCTTGCTGACCTCGGCTGGGGCCAGGCCCGCGAAAACCATGATGACGAGGAGGACCTCCGTCCACTCGATGGTCCCGGTGATGCCGCGCGAACCCCATTGCCGCATGCCCACGTCGAAGACACTCAGCAGCATCAGGAAGACGACGAGCGCGCCGGACACGATGACGCCGATCAGGTCGAGCACACGCATGATGCGCCGCGCCGAGGTCTGGAGGACGTCTGGCTTGGCCTGACGGCCTGCGTCCGTCGACGTGTTCACGATCGGGTCCTGAGTTGACTGCTGCACAGTCGGCTCCTTGATGTGTGGCGGAGGGGGCGAAGGGGGCCGGGTGCTCTTCACACCCGGCACCCCCGGCTCATCCCTCCATGCAGCGGGTGAGACCACTCACGTAGTCGTTGCTGGCGGACAGGTCGGCGATTGACGCCTTGTAGTCGGTGAGGAACGAGTCCGCGGCGTCCTTCTCGACGCCCGCCTTCTCGGCAGCAGCCGCCCAGTCGCCCTCGAAGGAGTCGTAGCCCGACATTTCCTTCCATTCGTCGACGACGCTCTGGTCGACCTTGCTGAGCGTGCCGCCCGCTTCCTTCAGACGGTCGCACGTCTTGTCCTCGAGGCCGACGAAGGCGTCGAGGTTCTCCGGGGTTGCCGCGTCGGCAAGCTTGGTGACCTCGTCCTGGGTCTCCGGCGACATCTTGTCCCACGCCTTGGTGGAGAGGCCGACGAAGCAGGAGACGAACTGGCCGGCACCGAGGTCGTCGAACTGCTTGGCAACTTCGGTCAAGGAGACATCAAGGGCGTTGTCCGTCGTGGAAGGGAACACCGCGTCGATCGTGCCGCGCGACATCGCTTCGTAGACCTCGGCGTACGAGAGGAACACCGGCTCGCCGCCGGCATTCTCGATCATCTCGGCGGGGAACGAGTAGGAGCGCGCCCGCATGCCCTTGAACTGGTCGACGGAGGTGAGCGGTTCCTTCCCGACCATGACCGCGTTCTGGATCGGCACGAAGAAGAGCGGCTTGACGCCCTGCTTCTCGAACTCCGCGGCGAAGGCGTCGTTCTCCTTCGACATCTTGTCCAGGGCTCCGACGACGGCTTCGGCGTTATCAGTCAGCCAGGGCAGGCCGGTGATCTGGTAGAGCGGCAGCTGCTCGGGGAAGTACGAGGCGCAGACATATCCCATGTCCACGCGGCCGTCCTGCATGCCCTTGAGCATGTCCGTCGCCGGGAGGAGCGAGTCCGAGTAGTACGGGTTCACCTCGACCGCTCCGTCAGTGGCGTCGGCCAGCTTGTCCGAGAAGCTCGTCCGCATGCCCTCGACGGCAGCGGTCTTCGGAAGCGGGGTCGTGTAGTTCAGCTTGATCTCGGTGAAACCGCTGGCGTTCGTCTGCTCGGAGCCAGAGCCGCAGGCCGCCAGAAGCGTGACGGCGAGAGCGCCGACGGCGGCCGTGGCAGCGAGTTTCCAACTTCTGCGAAGCATCGCAATCCCTTTCAGAAAGGCCGGAGGACGTCCCTCGGGCGACTCACTCCGGGTCCCCGGGACTACGCGGTGTGAGGCTGACCACAGCAACTCTGAGGCATGGCTCCGCGCCTGTCAACAGTCTAGTTGACGGAAATAACACTTACGTTGACGCGCGGCGGCGCTCACCGGCGCAACCGGCCACAAATGGGCTAGCCGCGAGCCCGCGCGGGCGCAGGCGGACGTTGGTCCGGATGGGACCTCGCCTAACCCGGCCACGCACTCAGGTGTGATGCGCCTTCGTCAGGCGCGGTACCCGTCGCTCCCGGATCGGGTCATCACCAGCCGAGTCATGGACGTCGTCGCGCCCAGCTCGAGCAGCATCGTGACGACGGTGACGACGTCCGAGACCTGGATCATCGACGCAGGAGCGATCTTGTCGGCGACCCAGGCGGACATGTCGGTGTCGACGTACCCGGGTGCGATCGCGGTGGCCATCACGCCGTTCTTCGACTCCTCGGCGTTGATCGTCTCCATGAGTGACAGCACGGCGGCCTTGGATGCGCCATACGCGGCCAGTCCGCCCTCAGCGTAGACACCGGTGATCGACGCCAGCGCGATGATCCGCGCACCGTGTATCGGATCGTCCACAGCGCCAAGGCGAAGGAGCGGAAGCGATGCCTGGACAAGCTTGAGGGTGGCGGCAACGTTCACGGCGAACGTCTTGTCGACGCGGTGGTCGGGCAGGTCTCCGACCGGTCCCGCTGTCCCGACGCCGGCTGCCAGCACGAGCGCGTGCATCGTGCCGAACGTGTCGGCGTGGGTGCGGACCACGGCATCGAGCTGGTCACGAGCATTGAGCTCAGCTGCATGCATGACAACCTGCTGGGCCCCCGCTTCCCTCAGGTGCACGGCGAGCGAGCCCAGGTCACTCTCGTCTCGCGAGGTCACGGTGAGCCCGAATCCTTGCTGCGCCAACTGAAGCGCGATCCCGCGACCGATGCCGCGGGACGCTCCAGTGATCAACGCCGATCTCATGGCCGCTCCTCTATCGTCCGGATGCCCAGCTCGAGGTAAGGGAGCACCGACAGGCCGGCAGTTCCGTGGCCATCTCTCACCGCCCCTTCGGCGCGGACCCGATGGTCGATCCCTGCGGCGATCACGGCGACCTTGAAGTAGGCCAGCGCGAGGTGGAACGTCCAGTTCTCCAGCGAGGTTCCGCCGGCGGCCTCGTACTGGCCCAGGATGTCGGGCACGCTCGCCAGCCTCGGGCTCGTCCAGGCGCTGGCCTCGCCAACGATCAGGTCGAATGCGTCGTTCCGGTACGCGCACATCATCGCCACGTCGGCGACCGGGTCGCCGATCGTGGAGAGCTCCCAATCCACGATCGCCGCCACCCTCGGGTCGTCAGGCTTCGTCAGGTCGAGGATCGTGTTGTCGATCCTGAAGTCTCCGTGCACGATGCTGGTCGACCGCTGCTCCGGAACTTGCGCATGGAGGCGCGCAAGCAAGGTTTGCGCAGCGCGCTCGTGCTCGGCACTGCCGACGATCTCCCATTGGCCGCTCCAACGCCGGAGCTGTCGAGCGGCGTAGCCGTCCGGGCGGCCGAAGGCACCCAAACCGGCTGCCACGTAGTCGACGCGATGTAGGGCTGCCAGCGACCCCACCAGTGTTCGAGTCAGCGCAGGTCCAGGGGCTTCAGCGAGATCCAGCTCCAGCCTTGTCTGGATCGTGACACCCTCCACGAACTCGGTGAGCACGAAGGGCCCTCCCAGCAGTGACTCGTCCTCGTGGAGCAGCACGGTAGGAGGCACCGGGACCTCGGTGCCAGCGAGCGCCGAGGTGACTCGATACTCCCGTGCGACGTCGTGCGCCGACGGAGTCCGTCCCGTGCGCGGGGGCATTCGTAGAACCCAGGTCCGCATTCCATCTGTCAGGCTGAACGTGAGGTTCGACCGGCCGCGGGCTATCAGCGTTGCGCGCAGGTCGCCGCCGAGAGGGACGCCTTCGGCTCGCATCGCCCGGGCGATACCGCCCAGCTCCACGACCGACAGGTGGGGCGCCGAGGAGACCGTGGTCATGCGGACGCGTCGGGGCCGGCGTAGCGGCGGACGGCTTGCTTGGCGATGGACCACCGGTGCACCTCGGACGGTCCGTCGTAGATGCGGAACGGGCGCAGCTCTCTGGCGATCTTCGCCACGGGCAGGTCCCGTGACACCCCCAGGCCGCCGCACAGCTGGGTCGAGCGGTCGGCCACCCGGTACAGAGCCTCCGCGGCGAAGGTCTTGGCGATCGATGTGGCCTTCGACGCACGGTTGCCGGCGTCCAGCTCAGCGCACGCAGCGAGCAGGAGCGCCCGGGTTGCGGCGAGATCGATCTCGTTGTCGGCGATGAGTTGCTGGGCCATGCCCAGGTCCGCGAGCCGAGCGCCGAACGCTCGGCGATCGGCGGCGTACCGGACGGCGGTCTCGTGCGCGCGACCAGCCGCTCCGAGCCACCGCATCACGTGGGTCATGCGCGCCGGACCGAGCCGCACCTGGGCGTATCGGAAGCCCTCGTCGACTTCTCCGAGCACGTCGGCGTCGGGGACGAAAACATCAGCGAACGAGACCTCGCAGTGCCCACCGAGCATCGATCGATCGATGGTGTCGACGTGACGATCGATGACGATGCCGTCGGCCGACGCTGGCGCAAGGAACATCGTTGCCCCTCCGGGACCTCCGGGTTCGCCGCTCGTCCGTGCCATGACGATGTAGAACCCCGCCCCGTCGGCGCCGGTGATGAAGCGCTTGGTGCCGCTGACCCGCCAGCCGCCAGTTGCCCGGACGGCCCGCGTCTGCAGCGCTGTCGGGTCGGCGCCCGCCCCTGGACTGGGCTCGGTCATCGCGAATGCGGACCGCCACTCCCCCGTCACCAGTGGCCGGAGGTACCGCTCGCGCTGCTCGGGTGACCCGACGTGGTCGAGGAGGTGGACGTTGCCCTCATCGGGGGCGTTGATGTTCAGGGCCATCGGACCGAACAGCGAGTATCCGGCAGCCTCGAAGACGGGCGCGCGGTCGGTCATGGTGAGCCCGTGTCCACCGAGGTCGACCGGGGCGTGGGGCGAGAGCAGTCCCAGGGTGCGGGCTCTGCCCTGCAGTCGGAGCCGGATCGGCTCGCCGCCGGCGGCGTCGATGTCCCCGTCGTGGGCGTCGTCCAACGGGATGACCTCGTCGGCGATGAACTGCTGGGTGGCGATCACCAGCTCATCGACGCTGCGTGCGGGCGCTGGCTCCGCGGTCAGTGGGGTGCTCATGCGGAGAGGAAGCTGCCGCCGGAGGGCAGGAGCATCTGCTTGATGTCCGTGAACTCGAGGATTCCCTCGGGCCCGCACTCCCGACCCCAGCCTGACTGCTTGACCCCGCCGAACGCGTGGTTCAGCGACATACCGGCCTGATTGATGGCGACGGTGCCGGAGCGGATCCTGCGCGCAACGTCCGCCGCCTCCTCCGGGTCGCGCATGTAGACCGAAGCGGCCAGCCCGTAGTCGGTGTCGTTGGCGATCCGGATCGCGTCCTCGATGTCGTCATAGGCGATGAGCGTCGTGATCGGTCCGAACACCTCCTCCTGGGCGATGCGCATGTCGTTCCGGACGTCGGTGAACAGCGTCGGCTCGAAGTAGTAGCCACGCGGCAGGTGGCTCGGGCGCTTCCCGCCGACTGCGAGCTTGGCGCCGTCCGCGATCGCGACCTCGACGTACTTCTCCGTGCGGTCGCGGGCTCGTTCGACACTCAAGGGTCCGAGGTCGGTGTCTGCCGAGAAGGGGTCGCCGAGGCGACGGCTCGCGAGGAACTCGATGAACGCGTCAGCGAACTCGTCGTACCGGGACCGTGGCACCAGAACCCGTGAGAGCAGTACACAGACCTGGCCGGTGCCCGCCGTTGCGCCGTCGCCGAGGGTGGCCATGACCTCGGCGACGTCGGTGTCTTCGCCGACGATGGCCGGGGACTTACCGCCGAGTTCGAGCGCCGTCCTGGCGAGGCGCTGGGACGTCCGGGCGACGACGTCTCGGGCGATCGCCTGACTCCCGGTGACCGTGACCATGTCGATCCCGGGGTGGGAGACCAGGTGCTGGGTGACGTCGGTCTCGGCGGGGAGGAAGCTCAGCACCCCGGTCGGGAATCCTGCCTCGAGGGCAGCGTCTGCGATCAGATGCGCGCTGAGCTGGCTCTCGGGGGCGTGCTTGACGATCACGGGACAGCCGGCGAGCAGCGCCGGGACGACCTTCATGCCGACCAGCGACACCGGCCCGTTGTAGGTCAGCACGGCAAGCACGGTTCCGACGGGCTCGCGACGCAGCACGACGCCGCCATCACGACTCTCCCAGGGCAGCTTGCGAGCGGCATCGAGGGAGGCGTTCCACGCCGCGGGCGCGGCGCCGGCCCCGAGGACCTGGGAGTACGCCAGCGTGACGCCGGACTCGAGCACCACCGCCCGCACGATCTGGTCGAGCCGACTCTCGATCGCGTGGCAGAAGCGCTGGACGACGTCGATCCGCTCGTCCGGAGACATCCGCGGCCACGGCCCGCGGTCAAAGGCGTCACGCGCGGCCGAGACGGCTGCATCTGCGTCGGCGATCGACGGCTTGGCGACGCGCGTCAGCAACTGCTCTGTCGCCGGGTCGATGACGGGCAGCGTGTCGGTCGACGTGGCGGCCCTCCACTCGCCGCCGATGAACACCGAGTCCGCGGCGGGGACGTCGACGTCGAGCTGGTGGTCAAAGGACTGGTGTGCAGACACGGAAAGGCCCCTATCCGGTGCCCTGCCGGCCGGTCGCTCCGGCGCCAAGTGGTCACAGTCGCACCGACGAATTTCGAGACTAGGTTGCTGATACCCGCTCGTCAACACTTCTGTAGACGGAGCAATGGGACGGGGACGCATGAGCGCGCTCGACGTCTTTCAACACTACTGTTGACAGTGGTGAACGTCACTGGCACGCTGAACGGTGTCCACTCCGTCGGATCGAAGAGGCCTCACCCATGCCCCACCTCGCTGACCACGTCACCTCCGGCTCCCTCGAGGAGGCGGTCGAGATCGCGAAGATCGCGTTCAACACGCCTGCCTACGCTCGCGAGCTGGGCTCCATCGAGATCTCACGAGAGCGGTGGACCGACCTGCCGCTCCTGTCGAAGGAGGTCCTCATCGAGGGCGTCGCGCCCGGGGCGCCGTACGGCGATCGGCTGGGCGTGCCCGCCGAGGAGATCGCTTGGTGCTTCGTGGCGCCAGGGCCGATGTTCGTGCCGCTCACGGCAGGCGACATCGACGCGCTGGCCTCGCGCTTTGCAGCCGCGATCAGGGCCGGCGGGTTCACCTCCGCCGACGTGGTCGACCAGACGACGCTCTACAACTGGGTCATCGCCGGCTCGATCCTGGGGAAGGCGCTCGAGAAGATCGGCTCAACCGTCGTCCCCGGCGGAGCCGGCGACACCCAGCGCCACATCGACGTCATCGAACAGCTCGGAGTGACCGGCATCCTCGCCTTCCCCACCTTCCTGGTCCACCTGCTCGACACCGCCCGTGACCAGGGCAAGAAGCTTCCGCTGCAGCGTGCGATGGTGATGGGCGAGCTGCACGATCCGCGCGAGAAGGACCGCATCCTGCGTGAGTACGGCGTATCGGTGTGCGAGTTCTACGGCACCGGCGATGTGGGACCGGTGGCCGTGGAGTGCGGCCTCGAGCCGGGTATGCACCTCCGTGAGGACCTGTTCGTCGAGCTGATCGATCCCCAGACGGGTGACCCGGTCGCCACTGCCAGCCCGGACCGACCCGCCGAGATCGTGGTCACGGACACCGCTCGCCGGGCGATGCCGATCATCCGGATGCGAACCGGCGATCTGATCGACGAGGTCACGACGGCGCCATGTGCCTGTGGAACGGCGACGGCCAGGATCGGCCGGATCGTCGGACGGGTAGGCGACATCACGAAGGTCAAGGGGATGTTCGTCGTGCCCGGCTCCATCAAGGGGGTGCTCCAGCGCCACGGACTGGCTCTGCCTTACCAGCTCGTCGTGACCCGACCTGGAGGTCGTGACGAGCTGACGCTTCGGGTTGTCGGTTCTGAGCCTGAAGGTTGGCCCGCAGCATTGGAAGATGTCTGTCAGACACTCCGGGTCAGCTGCACCGCAGAGTTCGTCGAAGAGTTGGAAGGTGAACAGCTCCTCATCGACCTGCGGCAGGTCGTCTAGGAGATGAGTGCCCAGACCAGCGACGCAGTTCTGCCGCCGGCAAACGAGCCGCGCACCGTCGATCCAGGTGAGCCGATCGCCTTCGATCCCTGGATCGACGATCTCGACTACAACGGCGGCGGCACCGCCTACGCCGACCTGTTGGAAGCGTTCTGCGAGGCGAGGGAGGCGCTCGCGGCCTCGATGGCGGACGAGTCGACGATGCGATCTGTCACCCTGCAGCTGCGCGACGTGACCGCAACGCTGGGTGAGTCCGGGGTCGAACCGGGCAACGGTTTCAGCGGGCGCCGGTACGACCTGCCGGGCCGCGGCCACCCGGGTCTGGTACCAGCCGTGACCACCAGCTGGGCGACCAACGTCATCACAGCCGATGTCCGGTTCGACGCGTCTCATGTTGGCGGCCGAGGGGCCGTGCACGGCGGCATCGTGCCCCTGCTGTTCGACGAGCTGCTCGGGCGACTCTCCAACGCGAACCGAGAGGTCCCCTGCCGGACCGCCTACCTGCGCACCGACTACCACCGAGTGACCTTGCCGTACGTCGACTACCTCTTCGACGCCACCGTCGACGAAGAGGTCGGCCGCAAGCGCTTCCTTTCTGCCCGCCTCACCGCACCAGACGGCTTCGTCGTCGCTTCCGCCCACGGCCTGTTCGTCGCCCTGCGCAACGGCGCACCCTAGATCCCGCCATTCCTCTCTGGAGGCCCTGATGTCCGACATCGCGACCCGATGGTTCGTCACGACCCGACACCTCGACATGCACACTCTGGAGGGTAGGCAGCCGTGGGGAACCCGCCATGCGCGTCGAAGCGAGGATTCGACCACGGCGTGCGGCATCCAGCTCGTCGACTGGCGCGCCTTCTGGCATCTGCCCTTTGGCGCAGGCACGACAGAGGCGTGCGTCGACTGTGTGAGGGTCACCCACGGATCGCCTCGACTTGTCGAGGCAGCGGGGTCCAGCTAGCGATGCCGTAGGCGCCCATGCTCTGTACGTCGAGGACCTGACCACGAGCTTCAACCCTGCATCCAGGAGCTCGACCGGCGACACGTCACCGTGGCCGATCCTGATCGAGCGGACAGCTCGCGACTGAACCTTGAAGCCGCCAGCTGCGGAGATCTTGCCGCCGGGCCGGCCGGCACCGATTCGTTGACCGGGTTCCCGCGTTTCCCTCGCCGGCGGAAGTTCGTCCATTCTCTAGCCGTGGCCGGCTCCCGTTAGCGGTCCGACCTGAAGCGAGGACAGAACGCGTTCGGTCACCTGACTGACGTCGCCGGACCCGTCGATCTCGGCGAGAAGACCCCGGTCACGGTAGACGGAGACCAGCCCCGCAGTCTGCTCGAGAAAGATCTCCTGGCGGCGCCGAATGACCGGTTCGGTGTCGTCGCTTCGGCCTTCTAGCTGGGACCGATCGAGGAGCCGGGCGATGAGCTGGTCGTGTTCGACCGACAGGCAGATGACCCGGTCGACCTGGTACCCGGCGTAGTGGAGCATTCCGTCGAGCTCAGCGACCTGAGCAATCGTGCGCGGGTAGCCATCCAGGACGAACCCGGGCACGGCGTCCTCCTCGTCGAGTCGGTCGCGCAGCATGAGGTTCGTGACCTCGTCAGGCACATACTCCCCCACCTCCAGGTAACCCTTGGCTTCTTTCCCGAGGTCAGTCTCTCTCGACACGTGCGCCCGGAAGATGTCTCCGGTAGAGATCGCAGGGATCTTGAAGTGTTGAGCGACTCGCTTGGCTTGTGTTCCCTTGCCTGCGCCAGGAGGGCCCATCATGATCAGCCTCATGTCTAGCCTCAGACCCCAAGCTTCACGTTGACCTGCTTGGTCTGGGTGAAGCCGGCGATCGCGCCCTCGATGGAGAACTCGCGTCCGATGCCGGAGTCCTTGTAGCCGCCGTACGACTGGCCGACGACCTGGCCTCCACCCTGGTTGACCTGAACCCATCCGGACTCGATGCGGTGTGCCGTGCGGACGGCTTCGTCGATCTCGGCGGACCACACGTACGCCGCGAGGCCGTAGTGGGAGTCGTTGGCCATCTCGACGACCTCGTCGACGTCCCGCCACGGGATGACCACCAACACGGGACCGAAGATCTCCTCCTGCGCGACGCGCCAGCCATTGCTGACGCCGGCGAGGATCGTGGGGCCCTGGTAGTAGCCCTGGAGGCCCTCCGGGACGTACTTCGAGCCGTCCAGCGCCACCCGCACGCCGGGTTGTTGCTTGCCGTCCTCGACGTAGGCGCACACCGCTTCGTGCTGCTTGGCGCTGATGATCGTGCCCATGTCGGTGTCCTCGTCGAGCGGGTCTCCGACCTTCAGCGCACGGACGTGACGCACCAGCACTTCGAGGAACTCCTCGTACACGTCCTCGTGCACGAACAGCCGGGAGCCTGCCGTGCAGGACTGCCCTTGCCGGGTGAACCGCATGGCGAGGAGAGAACCGGCCGCGGTCGCCTCGATCCGCTCGGGGCTCGCCGCCGAGGGGAAGACGATGTTGGGACTCTTGCCGCCGAGCTCGAGGGAGATGTGCGCGAGACGCTCGCCGGCGGCGGTAGCCACGTGACGACCGACCGAGGAGGAGCCGGTGAAGGAGACCTTGTCGATCCCACGGTGCTGCACGATGGCCTCGCCGACGACGCTGCCCGTGCCAGTGACGACGTTGAGCACGCCGGGAGGCAGGTGCTCCCCGGCGATCTCGGCGAGCCGGAGGATCGTGAGCGGGGCGTCCTCAGCTGGCTTCACAACGACGGCGTTGCCGGCGACCAGAGCGGCCGGGATCTTCATCGCCGCGATCATGAGAGGTGAGTTCCACGGCAGGATCGCGCCGACCACGCCGAGCGGCTCGATCCGCGTGTACTGGAGCTGGTCGTCGCCCGCGGGGAGGACGGTGCCCTTGAACTCGCCCGCAACCCCGGCGAAGTAGCGGAACAGGGCGACGAGCGTCGTCGACTCCGGCCGAGCCTGGGTACGCAGCGCGTTGCCGGTGTCCTGGGCGGTCAGCACGGCCAGCGCCTCGGCCTCAGCCTCCAGGGCGTCCGCGATCGTGTTGAGTGCTCGCTGGCGCGCTGTGAAGTGGAGCGCTGCCCACGCCGGCTGGGCCGCCCGGGCCGCCTCCACCGCGCGGTCGACGTCCGACGCCGTGCTGGCGGGCACGCGGGCGAGCACGGTATCGGCACGCGACGGACACACGGCCTCGCGCCACTCGCCCGATTCCGAAGGCACCCAGGTGCCGCCGATGTACATCGGCCAATCGGGGACGTCGGCACCGCCGAGTTCGAGAATGGTCTGGTACTTCATGTCGGTCTCCTGCTCTACGGTCTCGGATCAGGCGTGGGTGAAGCGCGGCGGCCGCTTCTCAGAGAAGGCGGCCATGCCCTCGGCGCGGTCGGCCAGAGCAAACGTGGCGTGGAATGTGCGTCGTTCGAACCGGATGCCCGAGGCCAGAGTTGACTCGTGGGCGTGGGCCACGGCTTCCTTGGCGGCGTACGTCGCGGGCAGCGACATGGACGCGATCTTCTCGGCGATCGCGAAGGTCTCCTCGAACAGCGACTCGGTGGGAACAACCCGAGAGACCAGTCCGGACCGCTCGGCCTCCTCGGCGTCCATCATCCGCCCCGTGAGGATCAGATCCATCGCCTTGGCCTTGCCGACCGCCCGCGTCAATCGCTGCGTGCCGCCGATGCCCGGCATCGTGCCCAACGTGATCTCGGGCTGACCGAACCTAGCGCTCTCGGCCGCGATGAGGAGGTCGCACATCATCGCGACCTCACAGCCACCCCCGAGGGCGTAGCCGGACACCGCGGCGATGGTCGGCGTACGCACGGCGGCGAAGCGGTCCCAGCCGGCGAAGAAGTCCTCGCGGACCATGTCGGCGTAGCCGCGGGTCGCCATCTCCTTGATGTCGGCGCCTGCGGCAAAGGCCTTCTCGGAGCCGGTCAGCACGATGGCCCCGATGCCGGGATCCGCATCCATGGCCGCGGCGGCATCGACGACCTCCGCGCCGAGCGCGACGTTGAGCGCGTTGAGCGCCTTGGGGCGGTCCAGAGTGATGATGCCGACGCGGCCGCGTTGCTCGACGCGGATGTTCTCGTACGCCCTCACGCCGTCACCTCCTCCTTGTGAAGCGCCTCGACGGGCTCCTCGCGGATCGTCGCGACGATCGCCGAGAAGTCGAGGCCGCGGCCGTCACCGTCGGCGAACTGGCGGTAGATGTCGGTAGCCAGCTGACCCAGGCGGGCGTCGGTCAGCGTCGTGTCCGCCGCCTTCATCGCAAGGGCGAGGTCCTTCGCCATGAGCGGAGAGGCAAAGCCCGGGGCGTAGTCGCGGTTGGCCGGGCTGGTCGGGACCGGGCCCGGGACCGGGCAGTTGGTCGTCAATGCCCAGCACTGACCCGAGGCGGTGGAGGCGACGTCGAACAGCGCCTGGTGGGTGAGGCCGAGCCTCTCGCCGAGCACGAAGGCCTCGGACACGGCGATCATCGAGATCCCGAGGATCATGTTGTTGCAGATCTTCGCGGCCTGCCCCGCACCATTCTCACCGCAGTGCACAACCCGGCCAGCCATGGGTTCAAGGAGCACACGAACCTCGTCGAGGTCGGCGTCAGTCGCGCCGACCATGAACGTCAGCGTCCCGGCTGCGGCGCCAACGACGCCACCGGAGACCGGGGCGTCGACCGCGCGATAGCCGGCAGCGAGCGCCGCCTGAGCAGCTTCGCGGGCGTCCTGGACGGCAATCGTGGAGCAGTCGACGAGCAGTGCCCTCGCGGGCGCGGCCCCGAGAAGCGGAGCGTTGCCGCGACGTCCCAGGTAGACGTCGAGCACGTGGCTCCCGGTGGGCAGCATCGTGAAGACGACGTCCGCATCGGCGGCTGCGTCGGCGGCAGATCCCGCCAGCGCGATGCCGTGCTCACGGGCGAGGTCCACGGCTGCCGGGGAGGGATCGAAGCCGGCGACGGCGTACCCGGCCTTGACCAAGTTGGCGGCCATCGGGCCGCCCATGTTGCCGAGTCCGATGAAGGCGACCTTCGTGGGCGTGGTGGTGGTCATGCCGATTCCTCCTGAAAGAGTGGTGCGAAGTAGGCGTCGATAGCGGCCGGGTCGAGGCCGGCGACGGTCGCCGGCTCCCAGCGCGGATTGCGGTCCTTGTCGATGACCTGGGCCCGGATGCCCTCAGGGAAGTCGTGGCCGCGGAGCATCCGCACTGCGATGCGGTACTCCTGGTCGAGCACCTCGTCCAGCCCGCTCATCCCCCGTGCGGTGCGAAGAGCGCGCAGCGTCACGGCCAAGGAGGTCGGCGAGTTCCGTGCCAGCGCCTCACGGGCCGGCTCGGCGGCCGGGTCATCGCTGGCGGCCAGGCGGTCGAGGATCGCGGATAGGTCGTCAGAAGCGAACGACGCGTCGACCCACGCGCGGATCTCCGACAGCCGGGATTGCGGCACCGGCTGGACGACGTGCCCGAGCGCGGCGTCCACGGGTCGGTCCGTCAGGAGCTCGACCAGGCGAGGCAGGTCTGCGGCGAGAACGTGGTGGTCGGCCAGGCCAAGGGCCAGCGCGTCGCCCGCATCGACGTGACCGGCAGTGAGGGCAACGTACGTGCCGAGCTCCCCCGGGGCGTGCGAGAGCAGCCAGGTGCCCCCGACATCCGGTACGAAGCCGATGCCCGTCTCGGGCATCCCGATCCGCGTGCGCTCGGTGACGATCCGGTGCGAGGCGTGCGCCGAGACGCCGACCCCACCTCCCAACACGATGCCGTCCATCAGTGCGACGTAGGGCTTGGGGTACCCGGAGATGAGGGAGTTGAGCGCGTACTCGTCGCGCCAGAAGTCCTCGGACCCGCGGCCCCCGGTGACGGCGTCGCGGTGGATGGAGACGATGTCGCCGCCCGCGCACAGCCCGCGGTCCCCGGCACCCCGGAGCAGGACGGTCTCGACCGTGTCGTCGCCCGCCCACTGTCGGAGCGCATGGTCCAAGATGCCGACCATCTCGTGGGTGAGCGCGTTGATCGCCCGTGGCCGGTTGAGGGTGAGCACGCCGAGGCGGCCGCGCTGCTCGACGAGCACCGGACGGTCGTCGGTGCCAGCGTTGTCGCTCATGCCGCACCCTCCAGGACGGCGCGGCTGATGATGAGTCGCATGATCTCGTTTGTCCCCTCCAGGATCTGGTGGACCCGCAGGTCCCGGACGACGCGCTCGACGCCGTACTCGGCCAGGTAGCCGTAGCCGCCGTGCAGCTGAAGGGCGGCGTTCGCAGCGTCGAAGCAGTGGTCGGTGACGAACTGCTTGGCCATCGCGCAGAGCTTGACCGCGTCGGGCGCGCCCTCGTCGAGGGCCGTTGCTGCGCGCTCGAGCAGACAGCGGGACGCCTCAAGGCTGGTCTCCATGTCGGCGAGCCGGAACTGCAGTGCCTGCTGAGCGCTCAGGGGCCGGCCGAAGGCGACCCGCTCGCGCAGGTGCGTGGCCGCCCGGTCGACCGCCCACGAGGCGCCACCCAGCGAGCAGGCCGCGATGTTGAGCCGGCCTCCGTTGAGGCCGCGCATCGCGATGCCGAACCCGTCGCCCTCGCCGCCGAGGAGATAACGCGCCGGGATGCGGACCCCGTCCATGATCACCTGACGCGTCGGCTGGGCGTTCCAGCCCATCTTGCGCTCGTTGGCGCCGAAGCTCAGCCCGGAGCTGTCGCCCGGCAACAGGAAGGCCGAGATGCCTCGCGCCCCCGCGTCGCCGGTCCGGGCCATGACCAGGTAGGCGTGCGAGTTGCCCGCCCCCGAGATGAACTGCTTCACCCCGGTCAGCACGTACTCGTCACCGTCGCGACGCGCGGTCGTGCGCAGAGCCGCAGCGTCGGAGCCGGCGTCCGGCTCGGTCAGGCAGTAGCTCGCGAGGTGCTCCATGGCCGCAAGGCCTGGGAGCCACTCCGCCCGGACGTCGTCAGCCGCGAACGTATCGACCATCCAGGCCACCATGTTGTGGATGCTCACGTACGCCGCGATGGCGACGTCCCCGCGCGCCAGCTCGGTGAGCAGGCGGGTTGAGTCGCGGCGGGACAGCCCGGTGCCGTACTCCTCTCCGACGTAGAGCCCACCCAGCCCGAGCTCACCGGCGCGCACGAGTACATCGGTCGGGAACAGCTTCTTCTCGTCTCGCTCCTGGGCGTGCGGGGCCAGCTCGCTCTCGGCGAACTTGCGGACCGCGTCCGTCATGGCGGCGAGATCCTCGTCGTCGAGATTCATGATGTCTCCGATATATCGAGCCAGGCGCGCACGCTCTCGTCGTGCTCGCCCAGCAACGGCGGGTGGGTGTGACTGGGGCGGCCCCCGGCGTAGGGCCGGTCGTCGAATCGCAGCACCGGGCCGGGGAGCTCGAGCGGACCGAGTCTGGGATGGTCGACTTCCACCACAAGGCCCTGTGACCTCGTCTGGTCCCAGGCGTAGACCTCGTCGAGAGTTCGCACTCGTCCGGCGGGCACGCCTGCGTCGGCAAGCAGCTTCAACCAGTGCTCGGCGCTCGCGGTCCGCAAGACCGTCTCGAGCTCCGCGGTCAGTTGGTCGCGATCGGCAACACGGTCCGCATTGGTCGCATAGGAGCGAGCGTCAGCCTTCAACCCCGTGACGTCGCACAGTCGACGCCACAGGTCGTCGTTGCCGCAGGCGATCTGCACCGGCGCGTCTGCGGTCTCGAACAGGCCGTACGGGGAGATTGACGGGTGATGGTTGCCCTCACCTCGGGGCACGACCGCGCCGACGGTGTAGCGAGTGCCCTGGAAGGCGTGGATGCCGACGATGCTTGCCAGCAGGCTGGTACGCACGACCCGGCCGCGACCCGTGCGCTCGCGCTCGTAGAGCGCGGAGACGACGCCGTACGCCGCGTTCATCCCGGCGAGCAGGTCGCCGATGGGCACGCCGACCTTGGTCGGATGACCGTCCTCGCCCGTCAGGCTCATCAGGCCGGCCTCGCCCTGAGCGATCTGGTCGTACCCGGGCCGCTGGCCTTCCGGGCCATCGTGGCCGAAGCCAGTCAGCGAGCAGACGATCAATCGAGGATTGAGCTCCTGCAGTGTGTCTACTGGGAATCCCAGGCGATCCAGGACGCCGGGTCGGAAGTTCTCAACCAGGACATCGGCTCGCCGTACCAGGGCCTCGAGGAGGCGACGACCCTCGTCCGACTTCAGGTCTGCCGTCACCGACTCCTTGTTTCGATTGCACGACAAGAAGTACGTCGAGGTCCGGTCCTCCCCCACGAAGGGCGGGCCCCAGTGACGGCTGTCGTCCCCGGCAGAGCTCTCGACCTTGATCACCCGTGCACCGAGGTCGGCCAGCATCATCGTTGCTTGAGGGCCGGCGAGCGCACGGCTCAGGTCAACGACGAGCACACCGTCGAGCGGCCCACCATCGTCGTTCATGCGGCCCTCCTGAATTTACTAGGACGTCCTACTACTTCGGTTCGTCGAAAGTTTCGCAGTGCACAGCAGCACCGGCAAGACACACATGTGCGAGCCGGATGTGCGAAAATGCACAGATGAGTCGAGTGCGAAGTGACGACCTGGTCGTCCTGACGACGGTGGCACGCCACCGGACCTTCAGCGCTGCTGCTCGCGAGCTCGGCCTCGACCACACCACCGTCGCGCGACGCCTTCAAGCGCTCTCCACCGCTCTGGGAGGACGACTCCTGGTTGAGTCGCCAGGCGGCTGGGACCTCACTCCACTCGGACGGAGCGCAAGCGACGCCGGTAGCTCCATCGAGGCAACCCTCGACGAGTTGGCGGGCAGCGCCGACCAGCGCTCCACGGCACGTCTGCGTGGCGTCGTACGCCTCAGCGCACCCGAAGCGTTCGTGGTGCAGGTCGTGACCAGCGCAGTCGCGGCCCTCGCGGGGCAGCACCCCGAGCTCTCGTGCGAGGTGATCTCCGCAACGCGCCCGCTGCCGCAGCACGGCCCGAGCAACGACCTCGACATCGGCGTCACGCGTCCGCGATCACGAAGGCTGGAGGTTCGCGAGCTCGCCTCGTACCGGCTCGCCCTCTTCGCGGCGCGTTCCTACGTCGACGCGCGGCCGCCGATCCGCGCGCGCGCCGACCTGCGCGACCACTGTCCCGTCTTCTATGTCGAGTCCATGCTCCAAGTGGCAGACCTGGACCTGATCGACCAGTTCTTCCCGCAGCGACGGCGGCTCATCGGTGCCACGAGCGTCCTCGCGCAGGTTGCGCTGGTCAGGGCAGGGGCGGGAGTCGGCCTGCTGCCCTCCTACCTCGCCGAGCCGCATTCCGACCTCGTCGCCGTGCTCCCGCACGAGGTGGGTGTCGAGCTGACCTACTGGATGACGAGCCGACCAGCGAACCTTCGACGGCCCGAGGTCACCGCCGTGGCCGATGCGATCAGTCACGGTGCCGCCCGGCTGAGGTGGTGACACCGAGCTCGCTCGGCACCAGTCGCGTCGGCCCCCGGCGTGTCTCCCGGCAGTCATCGCCCTCACCCGACCGGTCCTAACGCCAGTGCGCCATCGGCGCGCCGGCCACCGGCGACTGCAGTGCCTGCACCTGAGAGACGCCCAGACCACCCAGGTAGAGCGTCTTCAGGTCCGGACCGCCGAAAGCGACGCTCGCCAGGTTCGCCACGCGCGACCCGCGGCTCTGCGAGATGTGCTCCCACGTGAGGTCGCCTGCCGCGTGGGTGGACGCGATGTGGGCGAGCTCGTCGCGGTCGACGTCCTCGAAGAGGACCTTCCAGCTCAGGTCCGGGGCGACCCGGATCAGTCGGTTGGAGATGACGCAGACGACCCACAGGGCGCCTTCTGCGTCGAACGCCATCCCGTCGGGGTAAGTGTCGCCGGGATAGTTGAGCTGGACCGGACTGCTCAGGGAGCCGTCCGCCGACACGTCGTAGCGCGTGGTGCGGCACGCAAAGGTCTCATTGACGAACAGGTGCGCACCGTCCGGCGAAACCCGCACCTCGTTGGTCCAGTTGAGCCCGTCAGCAGCCAAGGTGACCTGGCCGTCACGGACGAGCAGGATCTGCCCGGAGTCTTCGTCCGCCGTGAAGTGCTCGTGATGGCGTGCGCGGGAGCTGATCGTGATCCAGACACGGTCGCCGTCGACCAGCACGAAGTTCGTGCGTCCCATCGGCTGGCCGGCGAGCTCGGTGGCGAACGCGGAGGCGTCGCCTCGCGGTCCGACCTTCCAGACGCCCCCTGCCCGTCCCATGTTGGCGAACAGGAACTCACCGCCCGCGGTCAGCGCGATGCCGTTGGGCCGGAACCCCTGCCCCACGAGGTCCGCCTCAACCGCCGGACCGGTGGTGCCGTCTGGGGCGGTACGCGCGATCCCCAACGTCCAGTCACCGGTGTAGAGCGATCCGTCCGGTGCCGCGAGGACACACTCCGGACGGTTCAGGCCGGAACCGATCTGTGCCAGATCCGCCGGCTCGTACGGCTCGATCGTGGTCAAGCCCATGTAATCCTCCTGGTCGCGACCATCTGCTGCAGCTCAGAGGGCGAGGTAGCCGCCGTCGACGGGGATGGTCACGCCGGTGACGTAGGAAGACATGTCGGAGGCCAGGAAAACCGCGGGACCCGCGATCTCGTTGGTCTCTCCCACGCGTCCGAGTGGCACTCGCTGGAGGAACTTTGCGTTGCCCTCACCTTCGACCGTCATCAGCCCGCTCTTCATGCGCCCAGGCGCGAGTCCGTTGCAGCGACCGCCGGTCGGGCCGAGCGTGCGGGAGAAGTACTGGACCAAGGATCGGACGCCCGCTTTGGTGGCGCCGTAGGCGGCGCTGGACCTAGGGGCTGAGAAGCCGGCGATGGATGACAGGAAGATGACACTCGCACCCTGGTGCCGCAGGCCCGGCAGGAGGGACACGGTGACGTCGTACTGCCCGGTGAGGTTGATGTCGAGCACATGATCCCACTTCTCGGCGACATCGGTATCGGCCTCTCGGATGCGCGGCGACACCCCCGCGTTGTTGACCAGGACGTCCACTCGCTCGTGCCGCTCGAGCACGCGGGCGCCGAAAGCCAGGACGGCGTCACGATCAGCAATGTCTAGCTCATGTGGTTCGGCCGAGCCACCGGCGTCGGTGATCGCCTTGACGACCCCCTCGGCGGAATCGACGAGGCGATCCACCACCAGGACGTGCGCCCCCTCGGCGGCCAGAGCGGTCGAGATTGCGGCACCGAGGCCGCCACCGCCACCGGTCACCAGTGCCGTCTTGCCGGACAGTCGAGTCATTCCCCGTACTCCTTCATTGGTGTTGCCTTGTCGCCGTCCGACGCGCCAGCCGATCGGTCACGCCATCACGTAGCCCTTGTAGTCGTGCTCCTTGACGTCTTCGCAGTACGCGCGGAAGCGCGGGTTGCCGCCGACGAACAGCAGGACCTCGCGCTTGTCGCGACCTGGGATGTTCTGGTTGACGCCGGTGAACCACGAGTTGGTCTGCCCCAGCAGCAGCTTGCCCTGCAGCTTTGCCGCGTAGAGCGTGAAGCTATCGGCGGCCTCCTGCTCGGACTCGATGCGCCGAACCCCGGCCTCCTTCGCGCTGATCATCATGTCGCTGAGCCAGTCGATGGCGAGCGCCGAGCACCGCGGGATGTTGCAGAACGTGGCTCCGCTCTGCGGGCCGACCAGCATGAAGAAGTTCGGGAACCCGGGGCACTGCATGCCCATGTAGGTCGTGACACCCTTCTCCCACTCGTCCTTGAGAGCCACGCCCCCGACGCCCCGGATGTCGATGCGGTTCCACGACCCCTTGACCGCGTCGAAGCCAGTCGCGTAGATGATGACGTCGAGCTCGTGCAGGCCCTCGGGAGTCTCGATGCCCTCGGGGGTGACCCGGGTGATCGAGGTCGAGTGGAGATCGACGATCTCGACGTTCTCCTGGTTGTAGACCTCGTAGTAGTTGGTCTCGAGCGGTACCCGCTTCATCCCGAAGCCGTGGTCCTTGGGGATGAGCATCTCGGCGGTGCGCGGGTCCTTGACTCGTTGACGGATCTTGTTCGCCACGAAGTCGGAGACGTACTTGTTCGCCTCCGGGTCCGACAGGACGTCCTGGTAGGCACCCAGCCAGAGCGAGAAACCCGGCCCCTTGTAGAGCTCCTCGAGGGTCGCGTCCCGCTCCTCCTTCGGCACCTCGAACAGGTTCTTCTGGATGAACTCGTGCGGGAAGCCTGCGAGCGACGCATCGCACTTGGCGGTGAACTCGTGGTAGTTCGCCTTGATGTAGTCCATCCGTTCGGGCTCCATGGGGCCGTTGCCCAGCGGGGTGCACCAGTTGGGGTCACGGAGAAAGACCGTCAGGTGGCCGGCGATCTTGGCCATCTCCTGGATGGTCTGCACGCCCGTAGAACCAACGCCGATGACGCCGATCCGCTTGCCGGCCAGATCCAGACCCGCAGGGCCGAAGCCATCAGCTTCCCGCGGCCAGTTCGCGGTGTGGTAGCTCTCGCCCTTGAAGGTGTTGATCCCCGGCAGGTTCGGCATCTGGGGGGTCGACAGCGGCCCGAGCGCCGAGAACACGAAGCGCGCCGTGACCGGCGCCCGGTAGGGCTGCTGGAACCCAAGCGTGTAGAGGCTGTTCTCCTCGTCCCACACCGCCTTGTCGACCTTGGCGTTGAAGATGAAGTCCTTGCGGATGTCCATGATCTCGGCGGCCCGGTGGATGTAGCGCAGCACCTCGGGCTGAGCGGCGAAGCGCTCGGACCAGTTCCACTCCTGCATGAGCTCGTCATTCCAGAAGTAGCCGTAGACCTCGCTCTCGGAGTCGATGCGGCAGCCCGGGTAGCGGTTGTGGTGCCAGACGCCACCTAGGTCGTCAGACCCCTCGACACCGAGGACCCGGTAGCCCATCTCGCGCAGGCGGTACGCCTGGTAGAGGCCGCTGATCCCTGCACCGATCACCACGGCGTCGAAGTCGGGTTCTGTCGTCATCTCGGTCTTCCTCTCGGCGGCCCGCCGCCCGGTTTCCTTACGAACGATTGTTTTTTCTACTCTCGCACGCTCTCACAAGCCCGTCAACCGACTGGCTTGCGCGATCGCACATCCCACGCGACACGGCCCCCGCAGGCGTCAACGACGTGCGATCTGCACGTCGTGCAGCACCCAGCCG
This sequence comes from Nocardioides sp. Root1257, assembly GCF_001425175.1. Taxonomy (GTDB): domain Bacteria; phylum Actinomycetota; class Actinomycetes; order Propionibacteriales; family Nocardioidaceae; genus Nocardioides. Next base: position 56,231 of record NZ_LMDV01000012.1, read on the forward strand.
GCCGTCATGATGGCGGGCGGCCCGGCAGCGACACCCACGACGTCGGATGCGGCGTGCAGCGTGGGTATGGACTCCTGCAGCTCCGTCCTCAGCCCCGACCCGAGGCCGCGAGGCGCTGCCGGCTGACAGCAAGTGGGCGCGCGTACGACGCATCGGTGCGGTTGCGCGCCGACGGTGTTGCCGACGCCATCAGAGCGGCGAGCTCGGGCGGGAGCCCGCCCTTGACCGCGGTGTAGGCGGCCGGGTCGTCCGGATCAACAGGCTCATCCGTGAGGATCCAGTCCCGGACGCAGATCCGGTGCGCGATCGCCCATCGGCCGTCTCTCTTCTCGAAGCGATCGACGTAGCGCCCGCCGCTGACCGACACGGGAGGGCCCTGCCGGTTCATGCCGACAAACATGTAGTAGGTCTCCGTGTGGGCGGTCGATCCGTCGAGCTCGCACGAGTGGTTCATGAGGACATGCTGCTGACTCAGGTGCATCGAGGTGTGCATGGGGATGACCCAGTCAGCGAACTCCTCCGGCCCTCCGACAAACATGCCGTGGTCGTCGATAGCGTCGGGGTGGTACACCGACAGCAGTAGTGCGCGATCGAGGCGGTCGACGCCGCGGCTATAGCGCATCAGGCAGTCATGGATCGCCTGCCGGTCCAACAGTTCGTCGATGGCGCCCTGATTGCCGTTGCTCGTCATCGTGCTCGACCTCTCCTCGGGTGGTTGCTCACATGCGGCTCGCTGCGAGCATCTGGTCGACGCTCACGAACTTCACGCGCGGCCGGTTGACCTCGCGACCGCGGTCACGTTCGGCAGCGTCGATCCGGCACCAGCCGGCGTAGTCGACGACGCTTGGTTGACGTCGCCGGACCAGGTCCGCGAAGTCCTCCGGCGGGGCCGTCGGGTCGACGAGCTCCCCGCTGGCGAAGTCGTGGAGCAGCCCGGCGACCGTCTCCTCGGAGTCGACCCTGTTGGTGCCTATCACGCCCGTAGCGCCGCGTTTGCTCCACCCCGAGCAGTAGAGCCCGGGAAGCACCCTCTCGCTCTCCGTGTCGGCAACCCGTCCCATGAGGTTGGGGATCCGTCCGCTCGCCTCGTCGAACGGCAGGCCCGGCGGTGCGGTACCGCGGTAGCCAACGGCGCGGAGCACGAGATGCGTTGCGACCCGTTCCTCCTCGCCGTCGGGACGGCCGAAGGTCACGGCCTCCACGCGGTCCGCGCCCTGGATCGACAGGGGCGTCAGACCGAAACGCAGGACGATTCTTCGCCGCCCTGCGACAGCTGGCTGCCCGGCCGCAGCCTCGAGGATCCGCCGGCAGCGGTCGTTGACGCCGTCGAGGTCAGCCACCTCGGCGGGATCGGCGACGAGGTCGACATCCGGGATCCGGTCCAGCGCCTCGAGCTCTCCCGTCGTGTAGGCGGCGTACCGAGGACCCCTTCGGGCCACGATCCAGACCTCCGAGACCGCGGCGTCGTCGAACGCTCCGCGCGCGGCCTCGGCGATGTCCGATGCATGCCTGACCGACTCAGGGTTGACCAGGGTCCGGGCCACGTCGAGCGCGACGTTGCCGTTGCCGATCAGCACGACGCGCTCACCGGAGAGGTCGTGCACGTCCTCGGCGTGGTCCGGGTGGCCGTTGTACCAAGCCACGAACTCCCGCGCGGAGTGTGAGCCCGGCAGCTCCTCCCCCGGCACGCCGAGCCGACGGTCGCCGCTCGCACCGGCAGCCCACAGGACTGCGTGATGGTGTTCGAGGAGGTCCGCCACGCTGACGTCCTCACCGACGGTGACATTGAAGTGACAGTCGACCGACGCGTGGCCGAGCGCTCGCTGGAACCTGGTGGTGATCTGCTTGGTCTTCACGTGGTCGGGCGCGACGCCGGCACGCACCAGCCCGAACGGCGCAGGCAACCTCTCGAGCACCGACACGCGCACGCCCTTCACCGCAGCCAGTTGCTCCACGGCGTAGCAGGCCGCCGGGCCGGTGCCGACGACCGCGACCCGCAACTCCGGACGTGACTCAGGCAACCGCACACGCGCGTGCGGCGGAGGACCGGACTCCACGATCGGGTTGTCGCGGAAGTAGTCCGCGTTGATCGCGAGCAGGTCACCGAACTCCTCGGGCATGTCGTAGTCGGCGTGCACAGCGTCGATGGGGCACTCGTCCATGCACGCCTGGCAGTCGATGCAGGTGGCCGGGTCGATGTAGAGCTGTTCGACGGTGAGGAAGTCAGGATCACCCGGGCGCGGTCGGATGCACTGCACCGGACACACCGAGACGCAGGACGCGTCGCTGCAGCATCCTGGGGTGATCACGAAGGTCATGACGCGCTCCCTCGCCGCGCTCGGCTCCGCGGCGTACGTCGGTCGATGCTCATTGGATCGAGATCGCGCCTTCGGGGCAGGTGCCGGCGATCCGACGGGCCTGCTCCTCGTCCTGCGCCGCCACCTCGACGGCAGTGTCGGCGGGGGTCGCGAACCCGTTGTCATCTGGCTCGACCAGACCCGGCGCCAAGGTGTAGCAGCGGCCATGCCCGGTGCATACCGAGCCGTTCACGAGTAGCTTCATGCGGTCCTCCACGTCGACAGTGACCATCGCCACGTTGCGGGCGATCCCACCGTGCCACGCAGCCGACACACGGTCAAGCAAACGTTCGTTTTATCCTTGAGGCATCATGGTCGACCCCTTGACTGTGACGTGGGCCTCAGGATAAAAACAAGTGATTGTTAGAAGGAGGGGACGTGGAGTTCCACGAGACGTACGCCGGCCTCAGGGTGCTGGACCTCAGCGAGAACATCGCTGGGCCCCTCGCCTGCATGATCCTGGCCGACATGGGCAGCGACGTGGTGAAGATCGAGCGCCCAGGTGCTGGTGACTCCACACGCTCGCTCCCCCCGTTCTGGGGAGCGGAGGCGACGGTCTTCCAGACCGTCAACCGCAACAAGCGCAGCGTGGCGATCGATCTCAAGTCCGACGCCGGGCGCGCGGCGGTGCTCCGCCTCGTCGGCACCGCGGACGTGGTCGTGGAGTCGTTCCGACCCGGTGTCGCCGATCGGTTGGGCCTGGGTTTCGACCACATGCTCGCGACCAAGCCGGACCTCGTCCATGTGTCCGTGAACGCCTTCGGCACAGGCCCGCTCGGCCACGACCGTCCCGGCTACGACGCACTGGTGCAGGCCTTCACCGGCATTATGGCGATGACCGGCGAGCCCGGTGGCAGTCCGGTGCGAGCGGCACCGTCGATCATCGACATCTCCACGGGGCTCTGGGCCGCGCTCGCCGTCCAAGCCGCCTTGGTCCGACGCGACGCGACCGGGGAAGGCCAACGCATCGAGTCGACGCTGATCGACTCCGGCCTCTTCCTGCAGTGCCACCAGGTCGTCGGGTTCCTAGGAACCGGGTCGTTTCCCGGCCCGCTCGGGTCTGCAGCCCCCAGCGCGGCCCCCTACCAGGCCTTCCAGACCCTCGACCAGCCGATCATGATCGCGACCTCCACGGATCGTATGTTCCACACCCTCTGCCGGGCACTGGGGCTCGACGACCTGGTCGACGACCCGCGCTTCCGCACGATGCCTGACCGCATCGCCCGTCGGGACACCTTGGCGGCCCTGATCCAGCAAGTCCTCTCCACGGAGAAGGCAGGTCACTGGCTGAGCGTCCTCCAGGGCGCGGGGATACCCGCAGGTCCTGTCAACGACCTCGCCCAGGCGATCGCCCACCCGCTCACCAACGAACGCCGACTGATTGCCCCGGCCGAGCCAGGCAGAGTCGACGGCCTCCAGCAGATGCACCTCCCGATGGATCTCGCCCGCTCCGCTCCCCGCCGACAGGCTCCGGCGGTCGGCGAGCACACTGCCGAGGTGCTTCGAGAAGCAGGCCTCACCGAGGACGACGTCGCACAGGTCGTCGCAGCCCACGAACCCGTCACGAGAGGAATCGACCAGCCGTGAAGACTGCAGCGGAGCTGGAGGACCAGGTCCGGCAGAGCCGGGCCATGCTCGAGGAGACGTGGGGCCCGTGGCAGCCAAGGACGACCGCGCAGCTTCTCGACCGGGTCACAGCCGACCACCCTGACCGCCCCTATGTCGTGACCGACGCGCGCACGTGGACGTACCACGACCTGGCGGAGCTCTCGATCGACCTCGCTGCCGGTCTGCACGCGATCGGCATTCGTGCCGGCGACCACGTCGCGGTCGACATGGCCAACTTCGTCGAGGCTGTCGCGCTCAAGTTCGCGGTTGCGCGGCTGGGCGCCGTCTCGGTGTCGGTCAACTTCATGCTCCGTCACCAGGAGCTCGGCTACGTGCTCCGTCAGTCACGCAGCACCGTGCTCATCACCATGGACTCGTTCCGCGGCCTCGACTATCTCGCAGAGCTCGACCAGCTCGCCCCGGGCTGGGACGAGCTGGGGGGCGGTGATGCGCTTCCAGATCTGCGCGAGGTGATCGTCTTCGCAACGCAGGGCGGACGTCCTGCTCGCGGGACCTCGCTCGACGACCTGCTCCAGCGCGGCGCGGAAGTGCCGCGGACCGGCATCCTCGAGCTGACCGCATCTGGCGACCCGGAGGCGGTGTCCGACCTCCTCTACACCTCTGGCACGACGGGCAAGGCGAAGGGCGTGCTCCTCACGCACGACGGCGTGCTGCGCACGGCGTACTCCAGCGCCCTCCACCGTGCTTTGCCCGAGCGTTTCCGGATCATGTACGCCATGCCGCTCTACCACGTGTTCGGCTACGTGGAGGCGACTGTCGCCGTCCTGTTCGTTGCCGGCTCCATCGTCCCCAAGACGATGTTCGACGGCCAGGAGATGCTCCGCGCGGTCGCCCGGCACGACGTCGACGAGATCATGTGCGTCCCCGCCATGACGAGCGTCCTCCTGGAGAAGGCCAAGGCGGGGAGCTACGACCTCTCGTCCTTGACCAGCATCTTCTCCTCAGGCACGCCGCATCCCGAGGGGATGTTCGCCGCCATGGACGAGGTGTTCGGGATCGAGCGCATCTACACCGCGTACGGACAAACCGAGACGACGGCCTCGACGATGTGCACCCTCCCCGGGGATGGCCTCGATCGCCTGACCACCACGAACGGCACACGGAAGCCGGGCGGCTGCGCCGGCGATCCGTCGCTGGAAGGGAGTCTGGCTGTCTACAAGGTCGTCGACATCGCAACGGGCGACGAGCTCCCGTTCGGTGAGATCGGAGCGCTCCTGACCAGGGGGCCGATCATCACGCAGGGCTACTTCGACAAGCCGGTCGAGACGGCAGAGCTGTTCACCGACGACGGCTGGATGCAGACGGGCGACCTTGGCCGCGTCGACGAGCAGGGCTACCTCTCCCTGACCGGACGTCAGAAGGAGTCCTACCGATTCGGCGGCGAGCTGGTGATCCCCAGCGACGTGGAGGAAGTGCTCGTTCAGCACGAGGGTGTCCTCGAAGCGCACGTCGTCGGGATCCCCCACGAGCGGTACGGCGACGTTGGCTGTGCCTGGGTCGTCGTCAATCCCGCCGCGCCGCCGGCCGCCGAGGACCTCATCGCCTTCTGCGCCGCGCGCGTCGCACGCTTCAAAGTGCCCGCCAGCGTCTTGTTCATCGATGCCTCCGACCTTCCGCGCACTGTCACCGGCAGGGTCCAGAAGTTCCTCCTGATCGAGCGGGCGATCCGCATGTTGGCCGCGGCAGACACGGTGAGCGTGTGAGCGAGGGCCCGCTCGGCGACGTCGTCATCGCCGGCGGCGGGCTGGCTGCCGCCCGGACGGCGCTCGCGCTCCGGTCGTACGGCCACGACGGCGGCATCACGGTGTTGTCGGAGGAGGCGGAGTACCCCTACGACCGCCCTCCACTGTCCAAGGACGTCCTGCTGGACCGAGACGCGTCCGCAACCTGCCTGCTCGCACCCGAGGACGCCGCGGCAGCTGGCATCGACGTCCGTCTGTCGCACCGCGTCGTAGCGCTCGACCTCGACAGCAAGGTTGTCGTGGTCGAGAACGAGCCCGCCGTGGCCTACGGCAGCCTGGTCATCGCCACAGGGACGCGCGCCCGGTCGCTCCCGATCTTCGACGGTGTCGAGGGCATTCAGCACCTCCGGACGATGGCGGACGCCCGCGCGATCCGGGAGCGACTGGCGCCGAGATCGCGGATCGCGATCGTCGGGGCAGGGTTCATCGGCCTGGAGGTGGCGGCGGCTGCTCGATCGCTGGGCTGCGAGGTCACCGTCGTCGAGGTCGCACCGACACCGCTCTGCGGGCCGCTCGGTCCGACGGTCGCGACCTGGCTGCAGGGCTGGCACACGACGCGTGGCGTTACCTTCCGCTGCGGGGTTTCGGTGGTGGCCGCTGACGTGCGGGCCTCTGGAACCACGCTGGTCCTCAGCGACACCACGGAAGCCGAAGCCGACCTCGTCGTCGTGGGCGTCGGCGTCACACGCGAGCTGGACTGGATGTCGTCGGCCGGCCTACGAACCCATGCGGGCCTCGTCTGCGACGCAACCGGCCGGTCCTCTGCACCGGACGTGTACGGCGCCGGCGATGTCGTCTGCCTGCACGACGGCGCAGACCACTGCGCTCCCGTCCAGCACTGGACCGCCGCCGCCGATTCCGCGCAGCGGGTGGCGGCCGCGATGAGCGGGCTGGACCTCGACGACGACGTGTCGGAGAACTACTTCTGGTCCCACCAGGCCGAGCTTCGCCTCATGTCGGTGGGTCATGCGCCACCGGACGTCGCTCCCCGTATCACGTCGGGCGACCTCGAGAGCGGGAAGTTCGTTGCCGAGTGGGAGGTCGACGGTCGAGTCAGCGCCGTCCTGGCCGCCAACAGTCCGCGGGAGTTCCTCCAGGGTCGTCTGGCCTTCCGCGCATCGTCTGTCGCCTTGTCAGGCGGATGACGGTCAGCGCTTGATGAGGCCGTTGAGCATCGTGTCTGCGAGCTGGGCGCTCAGCACCTCGACCGGGGTCGGCCCGTCTGCTGAGATCCATTCCGAGGTCCAGTTGAGGGAACCGAGGGTGCTCAGGACGGCGATGCGCACGTCGGTCGCGGAGTCGAAGCTGCCGTCGGCCACTCCTGCGTCGATCACGTCCCGAAACAGGTCCTCGTAGCGGCTTCGCCTGGCGCGGACCCGCCGACGGTTCTCCTCCCCCAGGTATCGCCACTGGTGGAACACGATCTGCGTCTTGAGCGGATCGCGGCTCACGACCTCCACGTGCGCGCGCATCATTGCGCGCAGTCGCTCGACCGCCGGTCCCGGCTGCTCCGCCGCGGCCGAGACCGCGTCCAGGAACTCGCCGATCCCCTGCTCGATGATCTCGAGCAGCAGGGACTCCTTGCCGTCGATGTGCGCGTACAGGCTTCCCGCGAGGATGCCCACCTCGGCGGCGATGTCCCGCATCGACGTCGCGGGGAAGCTCTCGCGGCCGAAGAGAACCGTCGCCGCACGGACGATCGACTCCCGCGGCGTTCCTTGCGCCGTAGCCTTTGTCACGGTCCTACCTTCTGACGTCACCTGTTTCCCGGGTCCGGGACTTCGCGAAGCGTCTGCAGTGAAACGCTCGAAGAAACGAACATACGTTAGCGGATCGCCGCTCTCAGGCACGCCACGCGGTCCCGCCACTCGACCCGACCGGCGAGCACATCCTCCACCCCGAAGGCATCGGACTCGATGTCGAAGCGCAGGCTGGTCGCGCAGAACTGGACCAGTGCACCGAACGACTGACGTGGGGACAGGAAGGTTTCTGCCCAGTTCGCCGACGAGGCATCGGTGCCCACGGCGTCGTATCCAAGAACCTCGAGCGCGGAAACCGTCGAGGGGACGTCGTCCACCATGAATGTCAGGTGGTGCAGGCCCTCGCCGCGCTTGCTCAGGTGCCGAGCGAGCGTGCTGTCGGGCCGCAGCGGTTGCATCAGCTCTACCTTGAACCCGCCCAGCGCGAGCTGCATCAGACGCGTACCGGTCTCGTCGTTGTCACCACCGGAGAGCAGCCGTCCGCCGAGTACGTCAACGAATAGCCGGGCCGCTGGCCGCATGTCGGCGACGGCAACTGCGACGTGGTCCAGGTGCCGGATCCGTTCCGAGACGGTGCCGGGGTCGGTCATCACTGGTGGGCAGCGAGGATCGTCACCGCAGCAACTGCCTCGTCCAGCTCGTCGAGGATGCCGCCGCTGTTCTGCGCGAGGCCGACGCGGGCTCCTGGCACCTGCCTGGGGCCGGCGCGGCCGCGCAACTGGTCGGCGATCTCCACGATCTGCGCACAGCCCGTGGCCCCCAAGGGGTGTCCACGCCCTAGAAGACCACCGCCGGTATTGACCGGGATGCGCCCACCCAGCTTCGTCGCCCCGCTCCGGATCAGTTCAACGGATCCACCCTGCTTGCAGAGGCCGACCTCCTCATAGAGCCACAGCTCTGCCGGGGCACAGGCGTCATGCACCTCGACGACATCGAGGTCCTCGATGTCAAAGCCCGACTGGTTGAGCACCCTGCCCACCGCGCGTGCCACGGGCTCCGCCGCGCTCGGGTCGGCGCCGTTCGACGTCAGTGCCCAGCCCGCCACTCGAATGTCCGGTCTGCCCTTGCGCGCGACGTAGCTCGACGATGCGACGACGACGGCAGCCGCACCGTCGCCAATGGGCGAGCACATCAGCATGCGCAGCGGATCAGAGATCATCCGGCTCGCCATCACCCTCTCGTGGGATACAGGCGTCTGGAACTGCGCGAAGGGATTGAGCGCGGCGTGCGCCCGGTTCTTGACCGAGACGAGACCAAGGTCGTCGTCAGTGGCGCCGGACTTGTCCATGTACTCCCGCGCCTTGGCCGCGTACAGATCCATCAGCGGCGAGTGCGACGCCGCCTGCAGGTCGGGGTCGGCCCCTGTCGCTCCCACCGCGGACGCGAGCTCGGGGTACTCCGAGAGGTCCACCGCCGTCGCTAGCGCGTCGAAGCTCCGGCGCTTCGTCGGGTGGCTCAAGCGCTCGGCCCCGAGCACCAGGATCACCTCGGCCGCACCCGAGGCCACGGCCATGCATGCCACATGGAACGCCGAGGACGAGGAGGCACAGGCGTTCTCGACGTTGATCATCGGAACTCCTGCCAGGCCCGAGTGGCGAAGGGCGACCTGCGCTCGGATCATCTCCTGGCCGTGAAGGAAGCCCTCGGTAGCGTTACCAAGCACCACCATCTCCACGTCCTTGGCAGTGATTCCCGCGTCTTGGAGCGCGCTGTCGACGGCCTCGTTGGCGAGGGTCCGAAGAGTGACGTCAGGCCGCTGCGCGAACCTCGTGATCCCGGTGCCCAGGATGGAGACAGTCATGAGAGCCTTTCTGAAACAAACGTGTGTTTGTATCGTAGACTTCCACTGACATCGCCACAAGAGCACCGGTCGCACGCGGCCTGGCTGGTCCACACAGAGGGAACCGAGACTGTGGGAAGACGCAACGTCAGTCGTCACGACAACAGCTCCTCGCCGGTGACCCGACAGCTCGTGAAGGACACAGCGATCCGCCTGTTCAGCGAGCGCGGGTACCCCGTCATCGGGATGCGCGACCTCAGCGAGGCCGTCGGCATCCTGCCTGGAAGCCTGTACGCACACATCGAGAGCAAGGAGGCGCTGCTGCTCGACATCGTGAGCACCGGCGTCGAAAACTTCACCCAGGCGCTGACCCCGATTGTCGCTGCCGACCTCCCGGCGAGCGAGCGCTTGCGACTCGCGCTGCGGACCCACATGGAGGTGCTGGCCGTCAACCTGGACCAGACTCGGGTCACCTTCCACCAGTGGCACTACCTGACCGGCGAGCGTCACGACCAGATGGTGGAGGTGCGGCAGAACTACGAGGACGTGTTCCGCACGCTCCTGCGGGAGGGCAGCGCCGACGGCTCATTGCATCCGCGGGCAGAGCGCAAGGTCGCGACGTTGACGATCATCGGCGTCCTGGGTTCGGCCACGGAGTGGTTCACACCGACCGGCTCATCCTCGCCCGAACAGCTCGCCGACGCGATCGGCGACCTGTTGGTGCTCGGCCTCGCACCCTGACGTTTGTGACCATTGGCACAGAAACAACCATTTGTTAGATTGAGTTGCTCGCGGGATCGACCCGAGGGATTCGAGGAATGAGGACGAGATGAGCGAGAGCAACGGCGTGCTGGCCGGGCGGACGATTCTGATCACCGGCGCCGGGTCGGGGATCGGAAAGGCCACGTGCCTCCTCGCGGCCGAGCAGGGCGCATACGTGGTGGCCGCCGACATCAAGGCGCAGGACGAGACGCTGGCGGAGATCCAGGCTGCGGGAGGCTCAGGCGAGGCTCACGAACTCGATGTCACCGACGGCGCCGCGTGGGAGCGCGTGGTCGAGTCGGTGCTCGCTTCACGAGGTCGCGTCGACGGTCTGGCGAACGTCGCCGGCATCGTCTCGGCGAGCGACGCGCTCACGACCCAGAACGATGCCGGATGGGATCGGATCACCGGCGTGGACCTCAAGGGGCCCTACCTCGGCATGAGGACCGTCATCTCGCACATGCTCGAGGCAGGCGGGGGCAAGATCGTCAACGTCGCATCCACCGCCGGACTCATCGGGATGCCCAATGTCGTGGCCTACTCGGCGTCGAAGGGTGGCGTGATCGCGATGTCGCGCCAGGTGGCCATCGAGTACGCCGCGCAGAACATCAGGGTCAACGTCGTAGCACCTGGCGTCACTCAGACGCCGATGCTCGGCGACATCACCGAGGAGCTGCTCGCTCAGGTGTCGGCCGCGACTCCGGCCGGGATCCTCGGCAAGCCGGAGGACGTCGGCTCGGCCATCGTCTTCTTCCTCTCGCCCGGCAGCGACTTCGTCACCGGCCAGGTTCTGGCGGTCGACGGCGGCTGGACCGCCCAGTAGCCGGTCCCCCGCTCGAACGCACCAGCCTCCCCGGCCGGCGCTTCTCTCCGGAGGCGCCGGCCGGGGATTCCACATCTCATCCGCGTTCTCACCTCTTCTCGACCCGGTCCGCATCCGGGCCCGACCTAAGACACCCGCCGGCCCCCTGCGGGGTCGGCGGGTGTCGAGTCGTAGCGGTGCTCAGCTGGCGCCAAGACGCGGAGCACTCAGAAGACGAGCTCCAGCGACTTCATCGTCCGCAGCACACCAGTCTCGTACGAGGGCTCCATACCTGGCTTGACCTCGAACTCGGGGATCCGCGCGAGGAACTCCTCGAGGACCACGCGGAGCTCGAGCCGGGCCAGGTGCGAGCCGATGCAACGGTGGACGCCGACGCCGAAGGCCGTGTGGACGATCCTGTCCCGCTCGATGTCAAGCGTCTGGGGGTCGTCAACCGCCTCCGGGTCACGCGACGCCGAGGCGTAGTTGAGCAACACGAAGTCGTCCTTCTTGAACTGGTAGCCGCCGAGCTCGACGTCCTGAGTGACGGACCTGCCCAGGGCCACCACAGGCGGGAAGAACCTGACGAACTCCTCGATCGCGTTGGGGATCATCGAGGGGTCCGCGACGAGCTTCTTGCGGTCCTCGGGATGCGTGGCCAGGTGGTAGATGGCGCCCGACATGACGTAGGTCGTCGTCGCGATGCCGCCGAGAGTGAGGTCGGTCAGGATGCTGACCCGGTCCTCCCACGGGCAGGGCTCACCGTCGCGCTCCACGCCCGCGGCGATCGTGTCGATGAGGTCACCGCGGTTGGGTTCGTCCTTACGGGTTGCCAGGTACTCGCCGAGGTAGCCGAACGCCTTCCCGAAGGCTGCGGGCCGCTCCTCCACCGGCCCGTAGATCCCGGCATCCATGGCCTGGAGCAGCATCGGAAGGTCCTCCACCGGCACGCCGATGAGGTTCTTGAAGAAGGCCCGACCAGGCAGCTCCGCCGCGAACTCGCTGACGAACTCGCACGAGCCCTGGTCTGCGAAAGCGTCGATCAGCTCGCGGGCGTCCTGGCGGATGGCATCCTCCATCTCGCTGACGGGGCCGGGGGCGAAGAATGGGTTGAGCGCCGTGCGCCAGTTGTTGTGGTAGGGCGGGTCGCACTCCTCCGGGTACAGGTAGGGCACGCCGTCCGCGCGGTTGGGCTGGAAACCCTTTGCGCTGCTGAACGTTTTCCAGTCCTGGCCCGCCTTCTTCACATCCTCGTAGCGATTGATGACGTGGTAACCGTCGCCGACCGTGCTGTGCGCCACCGGACACTTCGATACGAGCTCATCCTGGATCTCGAGGAACCTGTCGTTGAACACGGGTGCATCAATGTCGAAGTCGTCGAACATGTCACGGCCGAACTTCTCTGCGGTCACAACTTCTCCTGGGTGTGGGACTGACGGCCGGAGAGCGGCTCCGTCCGCGAAAACAAGCAGTTGTTTTCAACGTAGTTCGGCCCAGGATCTGTGTCAACGCTCACAGAGCGTCAATCACCGTCACCCACGTCGAGGTTGAACCTCGGCTGCCGTTTCTCGAGGAAGGCATCGACCGCTTCGCGCATGTCGTCGGTGTACTGGAGGGCTGCCGTCGTCCAGTAGCTCGCCGTCATCGCCGAGGTCAGGTCGTGCTGCCACGACGCCTTGAGTGCCTGCTTGGTCGCCTCGAGCGCGCGCCAGGGCTTCGCCGCGATCAGGCCGGCCAGGTTCGTCGCCTCCTCGATCAGCGAGTCATGCGCCACTACGCGCCCCACCAGGCCGATCTCGAGTGCACGCGCGGCGTCGACGATCTCCCCGGTGAGGGCCAGCTCCGCCGCCATGCCGGATCCGACGAGCCGGGGGAGGAACCAGGTGCCCCCGTTGCCGGGCGCTAGGCCCATGTTGACGTAGGTCTCCCCCAGTCGCGCTCGATCTGAGGCGACACGCAGATCGCATGCGAGCGCGAAATCCAACCCACCGGCCGTTGCGGCGCCGTTGATCGCCGCGACGAAGATCAGCCGGGATGCGGTGATCCGCTGGGTGACCGGGAACAGCACGCGTGCGTTGTAGGGCTCCTGCCGGACCGGGAGCTCGTCGCGGAGGTAGCGCTGCATCGCGGGCAGGTCCGCTCCCGCGCAGAACTGCTTCCCGGCACCCGTCAGCACCACAGACCGCACCGATCGATCGGGCTCGAGATCGTCGAGGACGTGCAACAGGTCGCGCGCAAGCTCAGGCACCACGCCGTTGCCGCGATCGGGCCGGTTGAGGGTGAGGACCACCACGCCGTCGGCGACCCGCTCGACGTAGCAGGTCTCCAGCTCGGTGCGCGCCCCGCTCCGCTCGCTCACGACTTGGCGCGTTCGAACCACGGCGCAGGACGACTGGCCACGTCCGCGGCCGGTGCGGACTTGAAGGTCACCCGCGCGTCGCACACGTAGTCGTCCCAAGTGCCGTCCTCACCCGGCCAAAGACGGCCGAGAAGTTGCGGCCCCTCGTCGAGCTTCACGATCCCTACGGCGTAGGGCAGGTCCGCCTCGTAGCCCGACGGGGCCCCCAGGCGCATGATGGTGAAGCTGTGCAGGATCCCACCGCCCTCGACCTGCCGCCACCCGAGGTTCGAGCTGAAGCACTCGGTGCAGCGGTAGCGCGGGTACATGATCAGTGCACCACAGTCGCCGCATTCCTGGACGACGAGCTGGCCACGGCCTAGAGACTCGTAGTAGTCCACCGTGAGGTCGGTCATGATCGGTTCCGCAGTCATCGGGTCACCCTCTCCAGGAGCATCACTTGGCTGTCCATGTACGTGCCACCGGTGCCGCCGATGACGGCGCGGGTCGCGCCCTCCACCTGTCGTTCGGGCTCCGCGCGCCACAGGAGCTGTCGCACCCCTTCCGCCAACAGGGCGGTGCCGCCACCAACGCCGGTGTGCCCGGCTGAGAGCAGGCCACCGTTGGTGTTCGCCGGCAGTTCGCCACCCGGCGAGAAACGGCCGGCGGCGAACTGGCGGGCGGCCTCGCCCTCCGCCGCCAGCCCGAGTCCCTCCAGGCCCTGGGCCAGGACGGCGGCGTAGGAGTCGTAGACCTGGGCGAGGTCCACGTCCTCCGGACCCCATCCCGCCTGCTCGTACGCCTCCCGCCCGGCGCGCGGCCAGTTCATCACCGCGAGGTCGCGCTCCTGTCCCAGGCTGTAGTGCGAGACCGTGCCTCCTGACCCGGCGATTCGCACCCACGAGTCGTGGTTGCGACGAGCGCTCGTCGCGCTCGTCATGACGAGCGCGACCGCGCCGTCTGCCAGCATCGGGCACTCCAGTGCGTGGACCGGGTCGGAGATCATCTTCGACGTGAGCACCCGTTCGATCGTCAGGTCCTTGTCCTTGAACATCGCGTTGGGGTTGAGCCGAGCCCACTGGCGGAGGGCGACGCACACTGATGCCATCTCTTCCGCGGTCGATCCGGTCGCGTGCATGTAGCGCTGGGTGATGAGGCCACCGACGGCGTTGAACGTGACTCCCGACGGCACCTCCCACTCGCGCGGGATCCCGAAGCCACTGAGCATGTCGACCATCTCGGTCACCGGCGCCGAGCCCCACTTGTCGGCTTGGGCAATGAGCACGTTGCGGGCTTGCCCGGAGGCGACCAGGCCAGCGGCGACGCGGGTCGCACTGTCGCTGGTCGATCCCCCAGAGTGGATCATCATGCTGCTCTTGGCGCGGCCGTTGAGTCCGAGTTCCTCGACGAGCCGGGAGAAGATCAGGTCGGCCTGGTCCCGCCCACCGTGGAGGCACGGGATCAGCAGGACGGTGTCGATGTCGCGTGGCGCGAGGCCGGCGTCGAGGATCGCTCGCGCCGAGACCTCCACGAGCGCTCCCATGAAGGTGCGATCGGGGAACTTCCCGGACGGGATCTCACCGATGCCGACGAAGGCGGCGTCGGCCGCGGTGCCCGGTTCGGGGAATGGCAGTTCGTGGTCCAACACGTCAGTCATCGGAAGCCTCCAAGGGGGTCCGTCGGTGGGCGATCATGATCCAGCGGAACGTCATCACGCTGGTGTCCTGCTGGTTGAGCACGTCGTAGTCGACGTGCAGAGTCCCGTGCTCCGGTCGTCGCGCGCCTGTCACCTCGACAACAGTCGCGCGCACCCGCAGGGTGTCGCCCGGTCGCACGGGCGCGGTCGCCCGGAGACTGGCGCACTCCTTGAGTGCGACAATCGCGTCGCCGTACCACCCGTGGAGGGCGACCTGCCCCACCGCGAAGGCGAATGTCAACGGGCCATGCGCGATCCGACCGCCGAATTGCGTGGTGCGCGCATACTCCTCGTTCACGTGGAGCGGGTAGTGGTCCCCCGTCAGGCCGGCGAACGTGAGGATGTCGGACATCTCAACCGTGCGGCCAGCGGTCTCGATCGTCTCGCCGACCTGGAAGTCCTCGATCGTCTTCACGGCCTCCGTGCCGCCCACGCTCATAGGCCCATCTCCCGCGCGATGATGGTGCGCTGGATCTCGTTGGCCCCACCGCCGACCATTCCGTGCTTGGCCTCGCGGAAGTAACGCTCCATGTCGTACTCGGGCAGCTGGGCGTAGCCTCCCAGCGCCTGCATGCCGTTGAACGCGATCTGGAACGCGGTGTCCGCGGCGAAGACCTTGGCCATCGAGACCTCCTGGATGGCGCGCTCGCCGCGCGCCATCTTGGTAGCGGCCTGGAACACGAGGAGACGGGCGGCCTGCAAGCGCGTCTCATCCTCGGCCATCCGGTGCTTGAGGACCTGGAACGACGAGAGTGAGCGCCCGAACTGCGTCCGCTGCTTCGTGTAGGCGATCGTGTCGTCGAGTGCCGTACGGGCGTTGCCGACGTACGACGCCGCCAGGCCAAGCCGTTCGTACTCGAGGTGGCCGTTGATGAACTCCCATCCCTGGCCGGGCTCACCCAGCATGTTGCCCTTCGGGACCCGCACATCCGTCATGAAGTACTCGGTGGTGCCGAGGCTGCGCCGGACGATCGTGGGCATCTTCTGGATGTCGAGGCCGGGCGTGTCATTGGGAACCAGGATCAGACTGAGGCCCGCGTGGCGATCCTCGCTCGTGCGGGCGAGGACCGTGATGACCGCGCCCGGGAGGTGCGCGCCGGAGCACCAGATCTTGTTGCCGTTGAGCACCCACTCGTCCCCGTCGAGGACGGCGGTCGTGCGGACAGCGGCCGCGTCCGACCCGGCCTCGGGCTCGGAGATCGACACGCTGAACTTCCGGTCACCACTCAGATACGCAGGCAGGTGTTCCGCCTTCTGCTCCGGCGTGCCGTGGCGCACGATGTTGGTTGCGGTGAACATCGAGGTCATCACGCACGCAGCGGTGTCCAAGCTGAACTTGGCCATGGCTTCGCAGAAGATCGCGTAGAAGACAGGGTCAGCCTCGAGACCGCCGTACTCCTCGGGTACCAGCAGGCCGAGCCAACCGTTGTCCGCGATCTTCTTGTAGGCCTCGTCCGGGAACTGGCGACTCTCGTCGCGCTCGCGGGTGTACTCACGCCCGACGTCCTTGTCCATGAACGTGTGGAGCATGTCCTTCCACGCCTGCTGTTCCTCGGTATGACGAAAATCCATCGGAAACCCCTCTGCGAACGATCGTTTGTTTTGGGACTATAGCCCTGCTGAGTGACTACCGCCACCATCACCGTAGACAATCGTTTGTTTTGGTGCCACGATCAAGACCAGATGTAGCGACCGTCACGTCCGGCCCCGCGGACGTTCGAGGAAGGACTGCCATGACCCGCCGTATCGCTCCCACCTTCGAGGACTATCGGGACAAGTACGAGAACATCCGGCTCGAACGATCCGACGACGGCGTCCTCGAGGTGACGATCCACACCGACGGAGGCCCACTGACGTGGACGTCGACCGCACACGACGAGCTGGCCTACTGCTTCGAGCAGATCTCGTGCGACCCGGACAATGCGGTGGTGATCCTGACCGGCGCCGGCGACGCGTTCTGCCCGGACATCGACTTCAGCTCGTTCAACCTCGGAACGCCTCACGACTGGGCGGAGATCATCTTCGAGGGCCAGCGGCTGCTCAACAATCTGCTCGCCATCCAGGTGCCGGTCATCTCGGCCATCAACGGGCCGGCGCTCGTGCACCCCGAGATCGCGGTCATCAACGACATCATCATCGCGTCCGACACGGTCCAGTTCACCGACTCTCCGCACTTCGCGTCCGGCATCGTCCCCGGCGACGGCGCTCACGTCGTCTGGAACCATGTCCTCGGCAACACCCGCGCGCGCTACTTCCTCCTGACCGGTCAGGTCTTGGACGCCCAGCAGGCGCTTGACTACGGCGTGGTCAATGAGGTGCTGCCCGCAGAACAGGTGCTGCCCCGTGCGCGTGAGCTGGCGGCCGGCATCGCGGCAAAGCCGATGCTCGCCCGTCGCTACGTGCGACAGGTGCTCACACGGCCGTTCAAGCAGCAGATGCACGAGAACCTGGCCTTCGGCCTGACGCACGAGGCACTCGCCGCGCTCGACCTGTGACCGCGCACGACGACAACTGACGAGTACGAGGACATCCATGGTCACCAACGCAAACATCGCCACCGCGCTCTGGGACTCGGCCCGACAGAGCCCTTCTGTCACGGCACTCAGTGACCTGACAGCCGGCAGCACACGCTCGTACGCCGACCTCAGGGACGCGTGCGCCGAGGTCGCCGCAGGCTGGCGCGGACGTGGCTTGGTGCCGGGAGACCGGGTGGCGCTGCTGCTGCACAACTCGTGTGAGTACGTCGAGGCGTTCCTCGGCTCACTCGCCGCCGGGCTGGTCGTCGTACCCCTCAATACACGCCTGACCGTGCCGGACTTCGCGCACATGCTCAGGGACGCGGAGGTGTCCGCGTTGGTCACGGATGCGGCATTCCTCGCTGAGCTGCGCTCCGACTCGACGATCCAGGTCCCGCTGGTCGTCGACGTAACGGGAACGTCGGAGGACGCCGTCAGCCTCGCAGACCTGCGTGCACCCGACGACGGCCGAGAGCCCGAGCACAAGCAGCCGAGCGACCTCTGTTCGCTGATGTACACGAGCGGCACGACGGGAGCGCCGAAGGCTGTGATGCTGAGCCACCGCTCGTGGAGCAGCGTCAGCGATACCTGCGTCGAGCTGCTGGGATTCGAGGAGGGCATCTCGATCATGCACCCGGCGCCACTCACCCACGGCGCCGGCTTCCTGCTGATCCCGACCCTGCGCCACCACGGGACCAACCTCTTGGTCCGGTCCTTCGACCCGCGGGACACCGCCGATCGCATCGCCTCGGGCGAAGCGCAGGGCATGTTCCTGGTGCCATCGATGATCCGGATGCTGCTCGACTCCCTCCCGGAGAGTTGGCAGCCGTCGTCGAGATTCCGGTGGATCTACTACGCGGGCTCCCCCATCGACCCGACCACCTTCGTGGAGGCGGCACAGGCGTTCGGCGGCAGGCTCGTGCAGTCGTTCGCACAGATGGAGTCGCCGATGTTCCTGACGGCACTCGACGCCGAGGTGCACCTGCGCGCCATGGACGACCCCGACTCGCCCCTCATCCGGTCGGCAGGCAAATTGATCGAGGGCCGCGAGATCCGGATCGTCGACGCCGACGGGCACGACGCCGCGACTGGTGTCGCCGGCGAGGTCTGGGGGAAGGCGCCCCAACTCATGAGCGGGTACTGGAATCGCCCGGAGGACTCCGAGAAGGCCCTCGCCGGGGGCTGGTTGCACACCGGCGACGTCGGCTACCTCGACGAGGAGGGTTACCTCTATCTCGTGGATCGGGTGAAGGACATGATCGTCACCGGCGGCTCCAACGTCTACGCCCGTGAGGTCGAGGACGTGCTCATCGCCGTCGAGGGCGTCGAGCGCGCGGCCGTCATCGGTCTGCCGCACCGGATCTGGGGTGAGGAGGTCACCGCCGTCCTCGTCCGTGCCGACGGGGCGTCGCTCGACGAGGACACCGTGATCGCTTCATGCCGCCAGGCATTGGCGGGGTACAAGGTCCCGAAGCGGATCGTCTGGCTCGACGAGCTGCCGACGAACGCCTACGGCAAGGTGCTCAAGAGGAGCCTCCGCAGCGACCTGGCCGAGCAGCTGGCGGCGAGCGCGGGATGACGTACGCACGACTTCTGGTCTTCTCATCGCCGAGGTCGACAGCGGACGAGAGCGCCTTTGACGAGTGGTACGACGCGGTGCACATCCCGCAGGTCATCGACGCGGTGCCGGGCGTCGTATCGGGACGGAGGTTCGTGCAGTCCCGCACCCAGATCGGCGGAGCAACCGAGGGGCCGCGCCGCCGAATGACTGTCTACGAGGTCGAGGCCGACCGTGTCGCTGAGGCTCTGGCAGGCTTGGGCGCCGCGATGCGCGATGGCCGCGTGGAGCGGTCGGACCTCATTGACCGCTCCTCGTCGCCGCCGGAGGTCGTCGTCTACGAGGAGGCGTAGTCGGCAGTGCCCCTCGCCGTGTCCAGCCGGCGGTGGAGGGGTACGGCGTCGCCGAATCCGGGCAGCCCGGAATGGCCGAATCGCACAGCGTCCGCAACGGCCTGCCAGACGTCTAGCAGCGGCACGACCACCGGGTCCGTGGTGGGAAGGCTCGCAGTGAGGTCGTCCCAGGTGGTCAAGCGGGAGCCGGATTCGTCCCGGAGCTCGACCGAGATGCGCGTCATTTGAGGCAGGGCCAGTTCGCCACGGACGACGAGCGCACCGTGGGTACCGCGGATCTCCCATCGCAAGCCAGGCAGCCCGAACTCCGGCTTGCCTGGCCGCACGTGGATCGTGGCGAGGACTCCACCCGCCGATCCGGCCGCAACGACGTGGTCGGGGCTCGTTGCCGGGGCCGTCCTCCCGGCGTCTTTGAGCTCGACCTGTGGGAATGCCGTCCGCTCGACGACGACCAGGGAGTCCCACGGTCCGAGCACATGACCCACGGTGTCCACGAGGTGGGCCAGGGCGATCGTGCCGAGGTGGGCCCCGTTGTCGACATCGAGCTGGTAGGCGCTCCGGCTGGTCTGGATCGGCGTGCCGACCAGACCAGTGCCCGCGATGGCGGTGTCGAGGACCTCCCCGACAGCGCCATCGCCGACGAGGTCGCGGACCAGCGTCACCGCCGGCGACCTGCGCGCCTGCAGCCCGACGAAGGTCAGACGCCCCGCTTTCTCAGCCGCCTGGAGCAGTGCCTCGGCCTCGGCCGTCGACCGTCCCAGAGGCCACTCGCAGTAGACATGCTTCCCCGCTCGCAGCGCTTGCTCGACTGCAGCCCGGTGGTCGGGGACCTTGACGGTGACCAGCACCACGTCGACCGCCGGGTCGCTGACCAGGGACCGCGCGTCGGGATGTGCTCGCTCGACTCCGTGCACTTGCGCCGCCGCCCTCGCCGAGTCTGCGGAGGATGCGGAGCACGCGACGAGGCGGACGCTGTCGACCAGCCGTAGCGCCGGTACGTGCGATCTGGCTGCCCAACCGCCGGTGGCACTGAGTCCGATGACGCCGACACCGATCGGCCTGCCGTCCGACGTCAACGGCGTAGCCCGACGACAGTTCGCGAAGCTACGTAGCCGCCGTCCACGACGAGCCGGGCGCCAGAGACGTACGCGGCCCGATCCGAAAGGAGGAAACCGATGACCTCCGCAACCTCCTCTGGCTGACCGAGCCGGCCCGCCGGGATGTGGCGTACCGCCTTCCGCGTCCAGTCGAACGTCATGCTGCGCGTGCCCATGGGGGTCTCGATCACGCCCGGTGACACGGCGTTGACCCTGACACCGGGTGCCATGCGGGCTGCCGACCGCTCGGTCTCCTGCAGCAGCGCCCGCTTGCTGAACTTGTAGGCGTCCACCGGCGCCGGAACCGCGACCACGATGTCCTCGAGGAAGTCCTCCCGAAGCGGACGCTCGAGTAGCGCGTCGTGGCGGCCGTCGGCGAGCTCGCCGGTGATGGAGGCGACATTGACGATGGAGCCACGGGGTCGCACATCGACGGCGTTCGACACCCAGAGCGGGGCCAGAAGGTTGACCGTCCAGATGAGTCTCGCGGACTCGGTGTCCGGGCCGAGCCCGGCCGCGTTGACGAGCGCGTCGACCTCGACGTCCGCCAGTGCCTCCTCGACGGCCGTCCGGTCGGTGAGGTCGAGGGCGATGCTGCGGACCGTGACGCCTGCACCGTGAAGTCGATCCAAACCTTCGGCGTCGACGTCCACCCCCGTGACGTCGAATCCGCTCTGGGCCAGGTAGCGCGCTGTCGCCGCGCCTATGCCGGACGCTGCTCCGGTCACCAGTGCCTGTGCAGTCAACCTCGACCCCTTGGTCTGACGTACGCGTGGCTACGACGGCTGCCACGGGTCCGCCGCGCCGACGGACCCGTGAGCGAGCTGTCAGGACTCCGGCAGGTCGGCGTCGAGACTGTAGACGGTGGCGGCGAAGGCCTTGCCGTCCAGAGCCGGGACGATCGCCTTGCCGTCGAACGAGTAGAAGGACCCCGACTTGGTGGCCAGGTGGTCCTCCGACGTGAACGCCAAGGGGTTCGGCGTGAACCCGTCGGTCTCCACCTCGATGTCGTTGAGGGTCTTCACCATGCCAGCGCGGTCGCAGTCCTTGCCGCACTTCTCCAGCGCCTTCACGACCATGAGGCCGATGAGATATCCCTGGGTGTACTGGGTGGCACCCTTCGCGACCTCTTGGTCACCGGCTGCATCGACGAGCTCGACGAACTTCTTCGTGCCAGGCTCCGTGCTGGTGGTGTCGTACTGCGCAGCGGTGCGGAAGACGTACAGGTCCTTGTCGCCGATCTTCTCCAGCGTGGTCGTCGCGGCTCCGTAGGAGAAGTTCGCGATCGGACCCGAGAAGCCCAGGTCGCGGATCTTCTGCGCCAGCGCCACCAGCACGCCGTCGGGCGCCTCTAGGAGGAGCATGTCTGGCGAGCCGTCGATGAGCCGCTGCGCCTGCGCGGTGATGTCGCCGGGGCTGACTGGGAGCGTCACCCGATTGCTGATACTGAAGCCCTTGTCATCGGCGAGCTTCTCGACGTTGTCCCCCCACGCCTCGCCTGCGGGGCTCTCAACCGGCCCGATGCCGACGGTGAAATCATCGGTCCCCAGCAGAGCGGCCGCGAACTCGACCATCGGCTGAGCGTTCGACGACGATGTCTGGTCGATCTGGAACATGGACTCCTTGACCGGGTCGAGGATGGCCGGCGACGCGGCCTGTGCCACGAAGGCCACCTTCTCGCGCTCAAGGGTCGGGAGGACACCTTCCACGACGGTGCTGATGTTGCCACCCGCGACCATGAGGACGTCCTGCGAGAGCAACGAACGTGTGGCCGTCACGCCAGCCGAGGGGTCAGCCTCGTCGTCCTCCGTGATGAGGTCGATCTTCTGCCCGTTGACACCACCGTTGTCGTTGGCGTCGTCGATGGCGAGCTTGACCCCTCCCAGCATGGCGGTACCGACCGGCGCGAGCGGGCCCGAGAGGCTGCCCACAAATCCGACCTTGTAGCCCCCGCCGCCGGCCGCCGACGCGCCATCGTCCCCGCCACAGGCGGCCAACGTCGACATGGCTACCGAGGCCGAAAGGGACGCGGCCGCGATCCGCTTCCAGCGGGCCTTGGAAGTTCCAGTTCTCATGTGCTGCCTCTTTCTCGGGTTCGACGTCGGACTGCCCGACGCCGTGCGGGGACGCGTCAGACGCGGTCCACGATGGGTGAGCCGAACAGGCCCCGGGGGCGGACGATCAGGACCAGGAGCACGACGGCGAAACCAGCCGCGATGCTCGTCTGGGTGTCCCAGATGACCGCGGTGTACTGCTGCACGAGTGCGAGGATCAAGCCACCCACCAGACAGCCCTTGATGCTGTCCATCCCGCCGATCATGGCTGCCGGGAAAGCAAGCAGTCCGATCTCGGTGATCGTCGGGTCGACCGGGAGGCGGACTGCGAAGCTGACCCCGGCGACGACGCCAACGGCTGCTGCGATCGCCCAGGCGACGCCGAACCACACCATCAGTGGCATACCGCTATAGGCGGACAGCGTCGAGTTCTCGGAGGTCGCGCGAAGTCGCACGCCCATCGGCGAGACCGTGATCAGCCAGTAGAGGGCCAGCCACAGCATCACGCCCACCACCAGGATGGCGACGTCGACACGGCTGATGACCGCTCCACCCGGGAGTGTCCAGTTCACCCGAGCTCCCGGCGGATCGAGGAAGCGCGGGTCCGATCCCCAGATGAGCTGAGCGATGTTGAGCCCGGCGATGCCGAGGAACATCGTCAGCAGCATCTGGATCCAGTGCGGCTGGCCCGTCGTCCGATGGATCACGAGCGCGTAGAGCACGATCGCGGCCGCCGCCGCGATCAGCACAGTCGCCACCAGCGCGAGAGCGAACGACGCGACACCGCCACCTCCCCACAGGCTGATGAAGAGGAGCGCGCCAAAGTAGAGAAACTGTGCCTGCAGGAAGTTGAACACCCGGCTGGCGCGGTAGACCACGACATAGCCGAGGGCCACAAGGCTGTAGATGACGCCGACGACGAGCGCGCTCATCAGGGTCTGGTAGGCCATGCCTGTGCTCATGACGGCTCCCTCACTGTGACCTCGGCGTCGGGGCGGCCGATGTAGGAATCGATGACCCTCGAGTCCGCCAGTACCGTGGCGTTGTCTCCTGCGGCGATGACTTGACCGGCGTCCAGCACCACCAGCCTCTCGGCGAGCGCAGTGACGAAGCCGAGGTCGTGGTCGACCAGAAGTTGGGCAATGCCCCGTGAGTCGCGGATCGCGGCAATCGCGGAGGACATGACTTGCTTCTCGTCGCTCGTGAGACCAGCTGCCGGCTCATCCATGAGGAGGATCTCGGGCTCGCAGGCCAGCGCCCTGCCGAGATCGACCAGCTTGCGGACGCCGTACGGAAGGTTTTCGTACGCGGTATTCGCTCGCACCACGTCGGCGATGCCCAGCTCGGTCGCGAGGGACAGCACGAGCGAGCGGGCCTCCTTCTCGCGCCGACGTGCCGGCGGCCAGCCCACGGCGTACGCGAGGAACCCGGACGACAGGAACCGGTCGCGGCCCAGAAGCATGACGTCGGCGGCTCCCATCCCGGAGAGGCTTTCGGCTTGCTGGAAGGTGCGGGAGACGCCCAACAACGACACCTGTCGCGGGTCGAGACCGCGGATGTCGCGCCCGCCGATCCTGACCGTGCCTTCCTGCGGGAGGTAGAAGCCAGTGAGGCAGTTGATGAGGCTGGATTTTCCAGCGCCGTTCGGACCGATCAAGCCCACGATCTCGTGCGACGACAGGTCGAAGGAGACCTCGGACAAAGCGGAGACGCCTCCGAAGTGGAGCGAGACGGCGTCGCATTGCAGCGCCGTGCTCACGAGGCCGCCTTCGAGTAGCCCTCGCGAATCAGGCGCGCGTGAACGTCCGGCCCGGTCTCGTGCTGGAGGTGTCCTGAGTCCATCGTGTAGACCCGCTGCGCGAGGTGCTGGGTCGACCGAACGTTCTGATCCACGAGAAGGAGTGCCAGGTTGCGCTCCGTCAGGATGCGTCCGAGCGCGCTCATCATCTCGAGGACGACGATCGGTGCGAGCCCCAGCGACGGCTCGTCCACCAGGAGGACGTCGGGCGCTCCGATCAGAGCTCCGGTGATGGCCAGCATCTGCTGTTCGCCGCCGCTGAGCAGGCCGGCTGGCCGATCGGCGGGAAGTCGCGACAACGCGGGGAACATCTCGAACGCCAGGTCCCGGTCAGTGCTCAACCCGACCTTGCTGCGACGGCGCTGCGCGAAGATCTCGAGGTTCTCGGAGATGTTGAGCTCGCGGAAGATCTTGTCCCGCTCCGGGATGTACGCGATGCCAGTCCGTGCGCGCTTGGTCGGAGACTTTCGCGAGATGTTGACCCCGTTGACCGTCACCTCGCCGCGGGTCTCAACACCTTCGTGCGGAAGGAAGCCACAGATCGCGCGGACGAGGCTGGTCTTCCCCGCTCCATTGGCACCAAGCACCACGGCGCACTCGCCCTGCTCGACACTCAGGCTGGCCCCGTGCACCGCAGCGGCGCCCCGGCTGTAGCGGACACTGACGTCCTTCGCCTCCAGGTAGCTCACAGCTTCCTCCGGAAGAGTCCCGACACCGATGCACCGATCCCCACGAGCCCGCGGGGCTGGAAGATGACCATCGCCGAGACCACCAAGCCAACGACGGCTCCCTGGACCAGGTAGATCTGCGTGGTGTCGATGACGTCGGTCAGGCCCAGCATGAGGCGCAGATCGCGGAGGACGTAAGGCAGGGCCACGATGACTCCGGCGCCGATGACCGGGCCGTAGACCGTCCCCAGCCCACCGAGGATCACCATGGCGAGATACTCGATCGCGATGTGGAAACTGGCGAAGGTGCCATAGCTGACGTTGCCGATGTAGTAGGCCGTGAAGGCACCCGACACCCCGATCAGCACGGAGCTCAGCGCAAACGCACTCACCTTGTGCCGCGTGACGGAGATCCCGCTCATCAAGGCGAGTGCAGGTCGTTCGCGGATGGCGTGAAGGGCGCGGCCAGGGCGACTGGTGACCAGCGCGCGGTAGCTGACAAGCACGACCACCAGGCACACGGACAGGAAGATGAACCAGCTTCTGAGCTCGAGCAGCTCGAACCCGAACACATTTGCGATCGGGACGACGAACCCGCTGTCGCCCACTTGACCGGTCTGCCACTCGCGGAGCGCCCAGATGGTGACGAAGTGGAAGCCCATGGTGGCGACCGCCAGGTAGAGGCCGGTGATCCGCAAGGCAGGGAGGGCGACGACCATTCCCACGATCCCGCAGGCGACTCCGGAGAGGACCACCGCAAGGAGGAACGGCACCTCCATCTCGCGGTTGACGGTGGCCACCACGAACGCACCGATGGCGAGCAGAGCGGCGTTGCCCACCGAGATCAGCCCGGTGTGACCGAGCAGGAGGTCCAGACCGATCGCACCGAGCGCCGCGATGATGGCCAGGTTCGCCACGTCGATCCAGAGCTCCGAGCCGGCAGCGCCGACCACGAGGAGCACAGCGATCAACGCGGCCATCGGGGCAAGGCTCGACCCGGCGCCGATCAACCTTCGCACGGGGCTGCTGGGGCGGTCGTGACCGTCGCGGCCGTCGATCGGTGACTGGCTGGCGCTGGCGCCTGCCAACGGCTTGACAGCTTGCTCAGGACTCACCTTCGCCACTCCTCCTTGGCCGAACATCTGGTCTCTCGCCAGGTACGAACCGAGCTCCAGACGCCGGTCTGCGCATCACGGCCCCACAACCCTCTGGCGATCGCGCGGCCAATTTTCGTGCGTTGTGACGGGCCACACACGAGGAGAAAAGCACGCCTCGCCCGCTCTGTCAACAAACGTTAGTTTTTGCTGTTGCTTGAGACGCTGCCAACGCCAAGCTCTTGGCGAGAGAGCACCCACCGATCTGACGTGCGGGCCTCCGCGGCCGCAGCGGGCCTGGTCCTTGTTG
Source organism: Nocardioides sp. Root1257 (assembly GCF_001425175.1). GTDB lineage: Bacteria > Actinomycetota > Actinomycetes > Propionibacteriales > Nocardioidaceae > Nocardioides. The sequence continues at coordinate 82,545 of NZ_LMDV01000012.1, forward strand.
GATGCGCGCAGCAGGACGTCGCCGCATTCGTCCACGAGCGGGACCCGCCGTGGGGCATCATCGGACGTCAACCTCCTCGACGCGTAACGTCGAAACGCCATCTGACCTGCGAAAACAGACCAAGGTCGAAGCGCGAGGTCTTATAGGTGGGTTCACCCCGTGAGTCCACTCACGATGGCAGTCGCCGCCGCGTAGACAGAACCAGGCCCGCGCCGACTGGGGAGTCGGTGCGGGCCAGGGCACTAAGAGGCGATCATTGGGGTGCGCTCTGTCGAGCGATCTTCGCGAACCGTTCAAGATTCCCTCGCGGACAGCCCCTTGTGTCTGGAGGTGTTGAAGCCGTGTCTCCCGCTGTCTTCGCGCCGCGTGGACTGAGTTTCAGCAGCACTCGACGGCAACGTGAAACCGCGCTCGTCACGCCTCGGGCCAGCTGATACCAGTACGGCATCCCGCATCCCGCACCCCGTCGATGCGGTGACCACCGGTCGCACGATCTCGGGCACGACGCACAGTCGGTCCGTGCCGTGCCACCCAGCGAGCACGAGTGGTACGGGGTCGACGATTCAGTGGAGGGCTGACTCGGTGAGGTGGTCGACGGACCCGTATCGAGGCGAGCTGGACTGGGTCCCGGTAGGTCGTCGAGTTCTGCCACGCTCCGCCTACTCGCCTGGCGGCGTCGCGGCTGCACCTCAGTCACGCCGTCAGGCGCGAGAGCTCCGCGCGCAGGTTGTCCGGAGTCCATCCCCGTCCGACCAGGTAGGCAAACGGCCCTCCTCCGGCTCCCCCTTCGACCGACTCGATGACGTTGAAGACGTGGCTCTCGAGCCAGTTGGCGTAGGCGTCGTCGTCGCCTTCGTCGTCCCAGTCCCGGGTATCGCCGACGTCCTCCGGGTTGAGGTTTCCGTACAGGTTCGACACGCTGCGCCAGGCGTCCTCGTGCAGGATCTCGGCGAGCTGGTCCGCGTCGAGGCTGAGCTCGTCGGCCACTCGTTCCAGCTCGAGAACGTCCTCGATGTTGACGGAGATGGTCCCTCCGCTCGAGTCAACGGTGTCCATCATGTGCGGCGTCTGCATGGGTTGGGCTCCTTCGTGACTGTGCCGGGATCTCGGTCGGGATCGTGGCGAGTAGGTCGTTCAGGAGGGACCGTGCGGTGCTCCGACGTCGCCGCAATGCCGACCGCACGACCGGAAACGCTGGCGGTGCAGACCGTGAGATCGGGTGAGCGTTTAGCACCGTCGAGGCGCTCAACACAGCACCAGGTTCGACTCAATGGCGACGACCCTGAGTGTCGTCGATCGCGACCACACCACCGCGCGGGGTGGTGCGGGTATTCAGGATCATCTTCTTGGAGTCATGGCTATCTGCCGCGCTCGATCCGAGCATGCCGGGCGGCGTGCCCACGGCAACCCCGACCGTGGAGTCCGGAGTCTGGTGTTCCACTGAGGTGGCGGACAACCGCCACCTGACGGCTGGCTCTCGGTCGGTGGGTCGCCCGGAGCGTGTGGGTCGGTGGTCGTGACTGCGTGCCGACGTCACCGCAGCACGGTGGTTGTTGTGAGGCGGCGGCCTCAGATCCCGCGGCTCTCACGTCGCACAGTCCCTATCGATCGGCCGTCGACCTCGGCGACCGCCAGTCCCTACCCAGTGGAGTCAGCATGTACATCAGCACCGTCTTCGGCGAGCAGATTCGCGCGTCGGAGGGGAAGGTCGCACCGCTCCTCGCTCGTGCCGAGCTTCTCGGCCTGCCTTCCGACCACCTCGCCCATGCCGTCAACCGAGTGCTCAGGTGGACCTTCCAGGCCGTCTTCAGCGCACCCAGCGACGACGACTACCAGGAGTACTACGAGAGGCTCGTGATCGAGCGCGAGTGCGCGTCCGCCGAGATCATTGGTGGTGGGTTGCGCACCCAGATCGGCTTCATGCTCGAGCACTACAGCGAGGACGAGATCGCCGAGATGCTCGAGGAGCCTTCGGTCTGATCAGCAGTCGCAGGGGCAGTCGCTGAGGCAGTCGCTGAGGTCGGGGCCATGTCGCAGTCTCACGTCAGGTCACCATGCTGGCGTCGGCGAAGACCAGCGCCGGCGCCAGCATTGGGACTTGGACCCTGGATGCGCGCTCTGCGAATCAGGACGCCTGCGCCTGCGTACGCACGTGGACACCAGCGCCGTAGACGTACGTTGTTGATGTGCCCTACCCGGCCCGCCCCGTCCTGGAGCCACTCCCCCAGTTCGTCGGATCCAACACGACCCGTCCGACGCCGGCGCAGCGTGCAGCGCTCGTCACTTTCGTTGTGGCCGAGTACGAGGCTGGCCGGTCGCTACGCGAACTCGCGGAGCTGACAGATCGGACCCAGACCGCCGTGCGGCGCGCTCTCGACGCCGCCGGCATCGTCCGCCGGACGCGGGGCGCGTACCAGGTACGCGGCGAACAGACGCGGTAACGCTCATCACCGCGTTGGCGGAGAGCCTTCGACATGCCAGGGGTCCGCCGGGTACATCGGGCGCACGTTTCCTGAACGCACCCACCCCTGGGAGACCGACCAGGGCAGCTCACCACCCCCGGACGCCCAGACCACGAGTCCTTCCCACCGCACCGTGTTCTGGCGAGTCGCAATCGAGCGCCACTCGAGGAGCAGGCCGGGCCGCCAGTCCTTCTCGTCATACCAATGCCCCGTCACGTCAACCCAGACCGGCCGCGGGCGAGGGACGTTCGCACGATCCCGGTCCGACGCACCCACGCGACTCAGCATAGACATTATTCGAATGCACGTTCGGTGTCGGGGCTGCCATGAGCGCGCGCTCGCCGGCTCCTCAAGGAAAGCTCCCACGTCGTCATAAAAATGGCGATCGAGGCGTTCCACCGAGCCGGGCGACCGTTGGCGTAGCTATAATCATGTCTATGAGCGGCCGCCTGAATGATCCCGCTGCTGTCGGGCAAGTCGAAGTCCAGCTCGGTGGGCAGGTCCGTGATGCGCGGCGAGCTCAAGGGCTGACGCAGTTGGAGGTCGCAGACCTGGCGAACACCTCGGTGGGCGCACTGAAGAACCTGGAGTCCGGTCGCGGCGCGAACGTCCGGACCCTGATCCGGGTGCTGCGTGCACTTGGTCTCGACGACTGGCTGGGGACGCTCTACGTTCCCCGACCAACCTTCAACCCTCTCGACCTTCCCGCTGTCGAGGTCACCGCTGGGCGCCGGGTGCATGACGGTCGCTCCGTTGCCAGCATGAGCGATCGCGACGACAGCTGATGCCCGCCACGAAGGTGCCGCTCGTCGAGGTCGACGCGTGGGATCGCTGGGTCGGCCGCCTCGCCCAGGACCCCGACACCGGCTTCTACGCGTTCGCGTACACACCTCAGTGGCAGGCCACCGGGATCGAACTGGCCCCGCTGCACATGCCGCTGCGGGCCGAGCCCTACCAGTTCCCCGGACTGTCGGTGGACACGTTCGGACGGCTGCCGGCATTGTTCGCGGACGCGCTGCCCGACTCCTTCGGCAGCGCGGTGGTGGATGCCGCGATGGCCGAGCGAGGACTCGACCGCCGTGACGTCACGGCACTGGATCGGCTTGCCTACGCCGGCGCGGGTGGAATGGGAGCGCTGGCTTTCCGACCCCAAATCGGACCGACGCCGGCCGAGGCGACGACTATCCAGGTGGCCGATCTCGTCGTGGCCGCACGCAGGATCCTTGATGGTGATGCAAGCACCGATGCGCCTGTCGAAGGTGAGCTTCGCCAGCTTGTCCAGGTCGGGGCCAGCGCGGGCGGCGCCCGCCCTAAGGCCGCAGTCCTCTACAACAAGGAGACCGGCCAGGTCCGCTCCCAGCTCGCGCCGCGCGAGCCCGGATTCGTGGACTATCTGCTGAAGCTCGACGGTGTCAGCGACCTCCGACTCGAGGATCCGGTCGGCGAGGTCGGCGCCCCGTCCGCGGAGGGGCGAGTCGAGTTCGCCTACTACCTGATGGCCATTGATGCGGGCATCACGATGGTGGACACCGAGCTGCTGCTCGAGGGGTCCCGCGCTCACTTCATGACCCGTCGCTTCGACCGCGGGCCGGAGGGTGAGCGACACCACGTCCTCACACTGTGCGCGCTCGCACACTTGGACGTCCGACTGGCCGGAGCACACTCCTACGACCAGTACCTCGACACGGTCGCCGAGCTCGGTCTCGGCGCGGAGGCGATGGCGCAGGCGTACCGTCGGATGGTGTTCAACGTCGCCGCGGTCAACCGCGACGATCACACCAAGAACCTCGCCTTCCTGCTCCGCGAACACGGACAGTGGGAACTGGCCCCCGCCTACGACCTCACCTACACGAATCACGCCGCCCCAGCGGCGCACCCCAGGCATCAGATGCGCGTCAACGGCCGCACCGAAGGCATCACGCTGTCCGACTTGTATGCCGTCGGTAATCGGCACGAGGTCTCGGAAAACGAGACGATCGTCGGCAACGTCCTGCACGCCATCGGCCAGTGGCACGAGTACGCGACCCGCGCCGGCATCCCACTCCACCAGGCCGAGCAGATCGCCGACGACATGACCCGATCTCGGCCTCGCTAACTTGCTCCCTGCCTATGACTGAACGGGCCGATCATGTGTCGCAGGAGTCGAGGAACCGGTCGATGCGATCAAGATCCTCGGGGCTCAGCCCACGGTTCGCGGGCGGTGCAATCAGCAGGCACGGTATTGACGCCTGAAGCCGACTCAAGATCTCTGGATCCGTCGGGATCGCATCGTCGTCGGTCCAGCACATCGCCCTCCCCTCCGCGACAACCGCCAACGCCACTCGGACTTTGGCGGCCGTCGCCGTCTCACGCGTCGCCACGTCCGCCGCGGATAGCGTCCGCTCCAGACGCGGAAGACCCCACAGCGCTTCGAGCTGACTGGCATATGGGCACCACGTGGTCGCCCATCGGACCTCCACACGGCCCTGACGGTGCCAGTCCCCGATGAGCTTGACCAACGCCGGCGCCCACCGGAGGTTCCACTCCTGCCCAAACGCGTGGGCACGTGCCTGGTGCGGGCTTGAGCCCCAACCCCTGGCAGGTCGAGTCGTGTTTACAACTCCATCGACGTCCAACAACCAGATCGGTGGTGGGAGCGTTGGCTTGGTCCCTCCGATCTCGCCCGCCGTGCCGCTCACCGCGACACCCCGACCGTGCGGAAGGGAAGCGTCTGACCGAAGTGTGCCGACGCGTCGGAACATCCGCCCCCCGAGAATGAACAATCTGCCAAGGCATGAGAGGCAACGTAGAGACGGCTGCGGTCAAGAGTCAGGTGGGCGTTGATCGAGACCCGGTGACGGCAACCGTCGCCAGCGAGCCCAGAGACCAAAGCTGCCTGTGACACACGCTGAGTCTGGACGAGGCCACCGACAGTAGGGAGCCGTCCCCCGCCGCTGGCGGCAGAGCGGTCGGCTTTCGGCCACGCTCGCATCGGCGCATGCCGTGGGACAGACCGTCCACCGGTGAGACATTCCGACACGACTGGAGCTCATTGGTGACGCCATCATTCGAAGGGTCGCGGTGGTTACCACGAAGGCGACGCTGCCGGTGACACGAGCTCGCGGGGCCGCGTTCGCATCGATCACGGCCAACGACCTCGGCCGATACGCATCTCGCCTTACGTCGGCGACACGATGTGGCCAGCCGGACCGGACATCAAGCTGCGCTACGCGTCGACGTCGTCTCAATCGGCTCGAGCAGCGAACAATGCACCCACGACCCGGCAACGTAGGAAGACGCGTCCTTGCCAGTCCGAAGCTCGACGACCCATGCCTCCCAACCACCGCCCGGTTCAGGAACGTCGCGCCACCGAGTCGCAAGCCCGAGAACGGCATCCTGCTGGGAATCGCCATCAGCCAGGATCCAGACGACCCGCCCGTTCGTTCCGTCCTCCAACACGATCGGCTGACCTTCCGAACACCTGGCCATCACCGTGACCGGACCCCGCCGGGGCTCGACCGCACGAGGCACCGGAATGGATCGTCCCTCTGTGCGGGCGGGATCGTCGGGCGATGGAGTGTCAGAACGCGTAGTCATGGCTGCGACCGTGCAAGGGGGCGCAACTCCGGCAATCGACGCCACGTTGACCAGACGCCGCGCCTGGCCCGGTCTCGCCGGCCCGGCTCACCGCTACTTTCCTCTGGGTCGACCGGCGGTCGTCACCGCATGCTTACGCCTGCCTCCGCTCGACCCGTGAGCGGATGAGTGCCGGGCAGCCGATTGCGTGTTCAATCTCGATAGCAGGATTCACCGACGAAGCGATGTACAACACGTCCGCCACACGGTTTCGTCGCCAGGCGGCCGCTGTCGTGCGGTGTCGTATCAAACTCGGCGCTGCCGGCGGTTGCGCAGGCCACGGCTACGCCCCAACGAACATCGAGTTATCGCAATTGTGATCACGTCGGCCCAGCCTTTGCCGTCCATCGTCACAGACGTGCGGACCGCTCAATTCGGGCGTTAGCGCCAGCGCGTTCCCATGTAGGCGTCATCCTCCGGAGGGCAGGCGACCGTAACAACCGCTCTTCAACCCTGCATTGTCTGACGGTCCGGAGCCTGGTCGCGAGTCTGGCCCTTTCGACGTCGCCCATTCACGTCATCCTCGGTAGGCAGCGCGTCCCGGAGGCCCGTCCGAGGTCATGATCGAGTTCCCTGCCAGCTCCTTGGAAAAACGACCATGATGGCTCCGAGACTCGGCATGGCGGCCTGCTGGGGGGCGACGACAGGACCGCGCGACGTCGTGAGCGGTGCGGCCTGAGATCTCAGCAATTGACGTAGCCCGGACCGTCCAGGTTCCGACACATTGGGAATCGGTCCGAGTCAAGTGCGCATGGCGTTGCGGGCGCTCCGGATTGTTGCGCCGTGCTTGTGCGGGCCGAGCACGGGCACGCCACTGCGCCCCTCGACTTGCGCAGAAGCAACTGCCGCGCCGCCATGTCCGCCGTGCTCCGCGCTACCTGCGGACGGCTGGACTGCTGCCCTCCTCGGACGCGGGCGGTCGGCCCTGCACGCCGGCGCGGCCGTCGGACCAGTCGGCCCATGGCTATCACTTCACCTCCTGATGGGTCGACTCCGATGCGGGTGTACATGCCCGCCCTCAGCGACGCGATCCGACGCGCCCTCGACCAGCGCGAGTTGGCCGACCTCGCTGCGGTTAGTCGTGCGGCGAGCTATCCGATCCTCGACGACGCAGAAAACTCCGCCGAAGCTCAATCCCGCTCAACAGAGGTGGTTGCGGCTATAGGGGCTGATCTCTGATGGGAGCGATCGACACAAGTGTGTCATCAACCACCTCCAGTGGTCGACACCGACGTGCGGCAGTGGTAGACCCAGAGGATGACGGGTCGAACGGCGACCTGACGGTGCTGGTCCAGCCGGGCATCAAGCCGGGGTCATTGGCCCTGGGCATCCCCCGCACCAGTTCAACTGAGCCGAAGGTCGAGGCGTCTCAGGAGGGCCAGCTCGCAACCATCGCTGAGCTTGCGTGCGCCGATGGCGTCATCAGTCGAGCCGAGGCGGATCTGTTGATCGAGATCGGCGCCAAGCCGTTGGACCCGACGTCGGGAATCGGCGAGTACGGGCGCGACCCGCAGACAGGCGCCCACTTTGCGAGGTTTACCGTCGGCGATCTCGCCATTCAGATGTACAAGGGCACTGCGGCGGAACGAGATGAGGCGTATGTCGCCGTCTACCAGCGCTACTTGACCTCGGCGCTCGCGGAGTCCCATGCGCGAGTGTTGTATGCATCTGAGCCGAGACGCCTGTGGCGAACGGTGAACGACGACGAAAACATTCTTGCTAAGCAGATGCGCAAGACGCGCGTGCGCGAAGTGGTGTTCGCAACCGAGCGGATCGATCTCACCTCTGAGGTCGGCTGGAACAGGCTGGCAGAGTTGCAGCAGAAGGCCGCTGAGGACCGCGACTTCCTCGTCCGCAAACTCACTGAGAATCGTGCCAGGCAGGAGGCCCAACGCGACCGGTGGGCGCGAGCGCAAGTTCCCCCCGCCGGGTATCGGTTCGTGGGCAACCGTCAGATCGAGGTCGATCCGGAGGTCCGGGAGGTTGCGCTGCGACACGTCCTGCCCGCCCTCGAGGAGGGAGTCCCGTTCATGGAGGCCCGGCGGCTCCTGCGGGAGTTCCGTGTCGTTGGGCCCCGACGGAGCGGGACCGGCGCATGGCGTGTCCTAGAGCCGCACGAGCCCTACCCCGACGGCTATCTGCCAGATGTTCGAGGGTTCTGCCGCGGCATGGATGCCTGGATCTCTGGCGTCTACGAGGTCAGGGAGAGCTGTCCGCTCAATGCCGCGGAGTACCTCCGCGAGCCCGTTATCCACACCGCGGACGGCCGCGCGTACGTGACCACCAAGTTCCGCGTCGGCGCGCTCGATCTCTCCCCCGCCGAGATCGATATGGCCCGCGCGGTTCAGCGACGGCTTGCGGAGCGCCAGAAGATCCAGCCACGAATGAGGCGCTCGCCGTACTCGGGCGCGACCTACCCCGGCGACGACGGTGAGTGGCGCCTTCGGGCGTTTCGGGACGAATCCGGCCAGCGGCGCTACGCGGTCAACAATGCTGCCGGGAACCGGGTTGGTGTGATCAGCGCCGATTTCGAGGTGATGCTGGCCGATCGAGTCGCGACGGCCCTCGCCGAGGGAGCATTGGTGTCCACGGTCGACGCCCGCGCCGTCCCCTTGGAATGGCGGCAGTGGCTGAGCGACGGTTCCCGCGATCTTCAGACCTTGTCAGAGGCCGTCGAGACTGTTCGAGAGCAGGTCACATACGCCGTCGAGCGGAGCACGCGTGCCGTGACCGCGACACTGCGAGACAGGTACGAGAGGGATGCCGACGTCCTGGGCGAGCGGCTGGAAGCGCTCGAACACAAGCTGAGCGAGCTGCAGAGCTCTGCATCTGAGGATGAGGCGTGGCGGATCGAGTCAGATCTGGTGCCGCGGGCGTTGGCGACACTGGCGCACGGGATCGGTCCCGACAACCCCACCTTCCCACCCCTGATTCAAACACTGCTGCAGATCAGCGTGGTTCCGGACATACCCGGGCTGATGACGGTTCGCGCAGCACTTCACGCTCCGACGAACCGAGGGATCGCCACCTTCGAGCCGGTCATGATCACGGTTCCCGACCTGAAGTCGCAGTACCTGGGGACGCCTGTCGAGGTTGAAGGCAGAGCGCTCTGGGCTGCCTGCGACTGGCTCAACGCGCCGGACGGCGCAGATCTGCGCGAGTTCGCCGGTCCTCTCGTCGAGACTGGTCGAGCAGCACGGCATCGGATGACCAGCGCACTCGCGAAGCACATGTCCACATCTGCGGCCTCGTGGATCATGCTGCACCCGGTCCGTGGTGCTCGCGCCGCCGTCGCCAAGGCCATCCGCCTGCGCGTCTTCGCGATCCAGACGTCGCAGACGGACTTCGAGCGTCGGATCTGCGAAACCTACCTGGACGGCACCTTTGGCAAGATGTCGCGGCAGGGCTTCCTGATCGAGACCGCGGACGCTCGCACCTTGGAGACGCTCATCGGCGAACACGGCGGTACGGCGACCACCTTGGAACTGAGGGCGTCGTTGGAGCGACAGGGCGCTCGGCCGAACACGGCACGACAGCGCGTGGACGAGGCCATCAGTCGTGCGGTGGTCGACGTGCATCCGGGCGCGGGGCGCCTGCGCACCGTGTCCGTCAGACAGTGCTCCTGCGGAGGCGCTTTCACGGTGTACGTCGCCGCACCCGAGATTGCCGCTGGGCTGTTGTGCGCGGCGTGCCTCTGCGATCCGACCGGCATGCCGTTCCCCGCCCGGTACGCCGAACTGACTGGCGACTGCACCCATCTCCTGGATCAGCGTCGAGTGGACGTCATCGAACGGCGTGCAGCCGGTCGGGGTTCGAGTACCGGCCAAGCCTTTCGCGCACGCGCACGCGCGTACGGGCTCGAGGTCGCCGACAAGGGGAGGCTCCCCAAGGCAATCACTGCCGAGGTGACGCGTCTCGACGGGCTCGTCGAGCGGATGCTCGCCATCTTCGAGGGCCACGGTGGCGTGTCACGCGAGCACCGCGCCGAAGTATGGAACCGATACGCGGACTTCGCGCGCCACCTTCAGCCTGCCCTGGACGGCCCCGCCCTGGACCGGGTGCTCAACGAGGGGACCGCTGCGGACTGGCGCCGCCGGGCCCAGCTCGTCGGCCTGGAGACACCCGCCCGCGGCGCGATCGCGTTGCGTCTCAGGTTGGCCATCCTGGTTGCCGAAGGCCGCCGCACTGGGCAGGACGCTGCGCCATAGGAGCTCGCGATGCTGGACCGACGCATCCGCGCGCCAGATCACGGCGCCACGGCGTCCTGATGGACGTCGGCCGCGATGGTGACACCGGAGCGGCGCTGGCGCGGCTTCGGGAAGTCGTCCCAGTACTCGGCATAGCGGGTCTTGAACACGGGCCGAAACCGAAGCATCTCGTTGGGACGTGCGAACACCGCGGCCGGAACGACGTATTGAATGCCTCGGAGCGTCGGCATGCGATTCCAGTCGTACTCACCCGGCCGAGCAAACGCGAGCTCGCGACCCTTGGCGCTGCGGAGGGTGAATACTCGTCGATCCCAGCGATCACCGACTGTGGTAGCCAAGGCGAACATGGTCCGACACAGGCCATCTGCCTCGAGCCTGCCGACTGCACGTTGAGCGGCGTCGAGTGATTGATCCAGCCGTGGCAGGTCCGTGGCGGAGGCCCGGTAGTGCATGTAGTCGTTGCGAACCTCGTGAACCGCGGCGGCCTCGAGGGTCTTGCGGACGTGGCGGAGGGACTCGATCACGCGGTCCTGAGACTTCGGCAGGAGGTCGAGGAACGGGGCGGTGTGCACGAACGGGAAGCTCTTCAGCGTCGTGAAGGCGGCATACCGCGGATATTGGGCGAGGTCGCGTTGGTGGCTGGCCGTCTCGGCTCGGAGTCGTTCGAGTAGGTCCGCCAGGATTCCGAATCCGCGCACCAACGGAAATAGGGTGTTCTCCTCACCGAGTCGGATGACCTCGTCGCCGGAGTCCCGGAGTTCCTCCTGCTCGTTGAGCCTCGCGAACGACCGAGCACGCTCCGCCGACGGTTCGTAGGCGAAGGGGCGGTCGGCGGCCAGGTGATCGTTGACCATCGCCCATGTCGCAAAGGCGAGGGTGTCGTCCAGGACGCGTTCCAGTTCCACGAAGTAGTTCACGGCACGTGAGCGCAGCTCGCCGGCGTCAACGCGGGCGCCGACGCCGGCAGTCTGGGCGTACCGCTTGAGGCGACCGTGATGGTCCCAGAATTCCCGGTTCGGATCGAGCAACTCCTGGTTGTAGAAGCCCAGCTTCCACAAGGTGGCGTCGACGAACACGCCGTCTTCGCTGAAGTCGTCGTAGTCGAGTCCGAGCTTCTCGCACGCGAGGATCTGGTTCGTGCGGCGTGCCAAGATCAGTCGGGCGATCACGTCGTCGGGTTCGGCTGATCGGACGAACTCCTCGAGCTGCTCATGTGGATCGTCGCCCTCGACCTCGCGAAGCTGCCATTGCAGCTCGTCGACCTCGCCGTGATCGTCCATGCTGTACAGCGCTTCGACAAGCCGCTTGAGACGCATCGGACCGAGCGCGAAGTCATCGGAGGTGAAACGGACTCCGAACGGGGAGATCTCGGGATAGGTCCCGAAGGTTCCGTAGCCCATTCCCCGGTTCGTCATCAGGCGGCGGACCTCGCCCGCCTCGACTCGAATCGCGGGGCCGGTGTGGCCGGGTTGCCCGCCGTTTACGATGAGCTTGTCGAGCCTGGCCAATAGAACGTCGTTGGGGGCAAGCAGCAGCAGCTGGATGAGTTCGGCGCGGCCCTGCTTCTCCGCGATGTCATCGGCCTTGCCGATCAGGCCCAGTGGCTCGACCATCGACCGGAGTGATCCGGCGGAGTTGTCGAGGACGTCGCTGAGAAGGATGCGGAGCTCGTCGTCTGCCAAGAGATCTGTGAGCACCAAGACCATGGGTTCGGTGGAGCGATCGTCGAAGCGGTGTCCTTGGACTCCACCGATCTCTTCGACGAACTCGCCCCATTCGGAGTCATCAAGTCCGTACGACTCGACCACTCGCTCCAGGGTCGACCAATGCTCGTTGATCGGGGCGGAGTAGTCGCTGCTGAGGCGGCACCGGTGGACGGCGCCGCAGGTGAGCTCGCTGCAGTGGTACATCGGCACCGTCTTGATGGGGGCGAACCAGCGCTGTTCCAGACCGCGTAGCAGGCCGTATGGCCCGGAGACGAAGGGGCCTGATTGGAAGACGCCAATCGGAAGGCCGTCCAACAGCTTGAGGGTGTCCGCATGCGAGAGGCTGTCTCGAGCCTCTTCAAAGAGCTCGGCCGCACGGTCGTACAGGTCGCGTCCGGCGATGAACGGGAAGAGCAGGTCGCGCCCGCGCACCTGCTGGTCCACCCACGAGCGGAGCTCCTCGACATCGGTCTTCTGGAGATCGACCAGGGGCTCGCGGTGGACCAATTGCAGGAGGCACAGCAGCCGAGCGACCTTCGGATTCACTTCGTGCTTGGAGACGAGCTTGTTCAGCACCTGATTGCCATGCTCGGTCAGGTGCACGATTCTGCTGAGGTCGTCGGGGACCTTGTACTTCTCCTGAAGGATGGATCCCGACAGGAAGTCAATGATGCGTTGCACTTCGAAGAATGACCGCTGCCACTTTGGGTCCGGGTAGGCGGCGAGCAGTTCGTCCTTGGTAAGGCGCAGGGCCTCGTCCGTCATCGTTCCCCCTCGAACGGTATCCCAACGCTGAGTCTGATCGGCTTGCGACGCTATCCGAGTCCGCCCTGTTCGGCTGCCGTTTCACGCGGTCCGGTCTCACGTCACGCGGTCCGGTCTCACGCGGCGTCACGCCGGGCAGTCGACCGTCGCCTCCGGCGGCTCCGAGCCCCGGTGAGGTCCGCCTGGTCGACCGAGGGCCTCGTGACGTAGGCGCGCTCGCCGGTGCCGGTGGGCAGGGCCGTCAGGACGCCGGATCTGACGAGGCTTCGGATCGTCTGGACGGGGACGCGGAGCCGTGCGGCGGCCTGGTCATGGGTGTAGCCGTCGGCCTCGAGCCGACGGCGGCGGGCGACCCAGGCGGTGAGGCCGGCGCGGGTCTGCTCGGGCACCAGGGTGATCCTGCCGCGACGCTCCAGCGGCAGGCCGAGCCGGGCTGCGGCCTGGTGCAGGCTCGCGGCGCCGTAGTCGAGCTCGTCGGCGAGGTCGGCCATCGTGGTCCCGTCGCTGAGAGCGACTCGCAGCGCCTCGACGTCGGCAAGGGCTGCGCAGCGGCGGTCGGCGCGACCACCGGGAAGCGGCCGGCTGGGGAGCATGCCGTCGCGCAGCCAGCGGCGGACGGTGACGGCGCTCATGTTGAGGTAGGCGGCGACCTGGGCGGCGTCGAGCAGGTCGGTGCCGGCGTCGGTGGGGGTGATGAGCCAGTCAGCCTCGAGGAGCTGGGCGTCGATCTGGTCGGCGCGGCGGGCGAGCGCCGACTGATTGCCGGCGGTGCACCGCTCCAGCGTGGGCACCACCAGTCGGGTGGCGACCGGGGCCGGGAGGTCGGCATCCAAGGTGGCCTGCAGGGCGTCGGCGACCCTGAGCAGCGGTGCGGCGGCGGGGTCGTCGAGCAGGTAGTGGCGGTGGTGGACGTCGGTGCCGGCGGCGTGACCGAGGTGCCGCAGCCGGACCCATGCGGGGAGCTCGGCGACGGCGAGGTCGGTGCCGATGGTCTTGCGGAGGTCGTGCGGGATGGGCAGCTCGCAGCCGTCGACGAGGTCGCTGGACACGTCGAGTCCGGCCCGGGCGGCGGCCTTGGCGAACGCGGCCCGAAAGCTGCCCTGGCCTGACCCGGCTCCGGTGAGGTCGGGGATCAGGCGGGTGTTCGGGTCGACGTCACCGTTCGCGTCGGTGTGGAAGATCTCGATGGTGAGCCGGATTAGCCGCATCAGGGCGGCCGGGATCGGGACGAGCCGCACCGACTGCTCGGTCTTGACCCGGTCCACCTCGGTGCGCGCGACCAGGGTGCCGTCGGGCAGGCGCTCCCAGAACACGCGGCCGCCCTGCCGGGCGACCACCAGGAGCCCACGACCGGAGCCGTCGGGAACCGGAGCCGCGTCGGCGACGTGCAGTCCGAAGCATTCGCTGATCCGCAGCCCGGAGAGCCGCAGCACCCAGAGGGTGAGCTGGTGCACGGCGTGCAGGTGAGCGGCGACGGCCGCGGTCTCGGCGAGGGTGATGGCCCGCTTGGGTGCCTTCTTGCGGGCGTCGGTCTTGGGGGTCTCGACGGTGTCGGGGTCGAACAGCGCCGGCTGGCCGAGGACCTTCCAGGCGTAGCGGAGCACCTTGTCGAGGGTCTGCCGGTGGTTGCGGACGCCTTGGGCGGAGTAGCCGCGGGGGAAGTCGGCGTTGTCGACCTGGTGGGCGGGGATCCGCTTGTTCAGGGGGCCGGTCTCGGTGCCGGCCCATTGGCACAGGATGCTGAGGTAGGCGTCGCGGGTCAGGGTGACGGGGCTGAGCCCGCGGGCGGTGAAGAACGCCCGGTCGAGTTTGTCGAGCAGGTCGCGCTCGGCGATCTCCCGGTCACCGCCGGCCTGGTGGCCGAGCACGTAGCGCTCGCGGAGGTAGGCGCTGGCGACCGCGCGGAAGGTGGCCGGAGCGTCGGTCTCCTGGGACACCGCGGACACGGCGTCGCCCCGGCCGCCACCGCCCTCGGCGTCACCGCCGGGCATGGACTGGTTCGCGGGTGCTTGCTGGCGGGCTTCGGCGGTTTCGGCCGCGTCGATGTGACGGGCGGTCTGCCAGTCCCGGGGGTGGGTGATGGGCGTCCCGCTCTGGTGGGCGGCGATCGCGTCGTCGAGCCACGCCTGGGCGGTGTCCCGGTCGGGGAAGGTGCCGCCGATGCGTCGGGTGCTGCCGGTGGCCTCGGGGAGGTCGGCGCGGAACCCGGTGGGGGTGGGCTTGATGCGGCCGGACAGTGGGCGTCCCATCTCAGGCCGCCTTCAGGGCGCCGGCGCCGGTGCCGGTGATCAGGCCGCGGAGGAAGTCGCGCTCGTCGACGGCGCCGGCGAGCTGCGCCTCGAGGCCGGTGACCCGTGCCTGGAGGGCGGCGACCTGGAGGGCCAGGTCCTGGCGGGCGGTCTCCAGGGCGCCGGCCTCGCGGCCGTGCTTCGCGGTGGCGACGGTCTCGGCCACGTCGCGCAGCGCGTCGGCGCCCAGCAGGCCGGCGGCGACCAGCTCGGTGACGGGGATGAGGAGGGTGCCGCGGTTGTCGCCCTCGCGGGGGAACGTGCTCAGCGTGCCGTCCTCGATCCGGCGCTTGATGGTGTCGACGCTGGCACCGGTCGCCTGCGCGGCCTCCTTCTTCGTCATCGCGGCGTCGGGCCGGTACTGCTGGGTGGGCTGCTGGGCGGGCTGGGTGGTGGGGACGGACATCGGTGCTGCTCCTGCGTCGGGGTGATCGGACGCAGCAGACCGGTGCTCATCCGGACATCGGGGGCATTGTCGACCGCAACCGAGGGCAGACCCGGGGCAGACCTGGGACGGGGCGCCCTCCCCCATCACCCACGCAGGCACCCGGACCGGGGGCGGCACCGGGGCGGCGGCTGCCCCCGGTTGCCCCGGATCTGCCCCCGGTCTGCGCCCGACTCGACAGCGCGACGACCGACTCGTGGCCGTCGGCACCGGGGGCGGGGTCGGGGCCGGTCGGGGGCAACCGGGGCCACGAGGGGCAACCGGGGGCACGCCGGACCAGGTTCGCGACACAAACGCGCCACAAACCCGGTCCGAGAGAACGGCCCTGGGACCCAGACGGCCCGAAATGCACAGGACCCCAGCCGGGGGCTGGGGTCCTGTCAGGCTCTGCAAGCCTTGATTTGTAGCGGGGGCAGGATTTGAACCTGCGACCTCTGGACAAGATCGGAGGCCCTCGCCGGGCCACCTCAGACTCTGGATTCCCCTGGAGAACCTCGGGTTGTTGAGGAGGTTCCCCATCGGACGCCTTCAACTCTATCGGACCATCTCGGGTCCCTTGCCGGTCATATCTGATGACATTTCGATGACCTCTCGAATCGCTCGATCACGCGTCGCCTTGGCCGGCGTCGGGCTGGCGGAGCGACAAGGGCCGGATGCCGGTAGGGCTCATCGCCAGCGCCCAAGGGCCGGCGCCGCGCTTGGTGATCTCTCGCTGCAGGCGCTCCTCATGTCGCAGGAACAGCTCGACCTGCTCGCGTGGGCCGAGGTCCTGCTTGGCGCCGATCCAGACCGAGCGGATGCCGTGCTCCCAATACGCCCGAAGCTCGGCCGGGCGACTTCGGATCCGACGGTCCCGGGTCACGACGATGAGCCTCCGGCGCGCGATGACCGGCATCCAGTCCAGATCGAGTGTGCCGACCGGTACCTCAGGCAGGTCGTCGTGGCCGGGGTAGACAACGTCGTCTCGGCCAGCACGCCGCAGGAGCTTGCCGAGGCCCAGGGTGTTCTCGTCGGTGAAGTACACCGGCGCCTGGGTCGACATGATCAGGCTGCGCGCTCAGCACCTGCGATGAGCTCGAATCGGATTGCTTCATCGACCTGCTCGAGACTCAGGTCGTAGAGATCGGCAAGGTCGTCGCGACTGGTGCCAGCGCGGTAGTCCTCAGCGAGCGCATCTGTCCGAACATTGCGCACAGCAGGCTGTCCAAAAGCGCGCCGCGGATCCATCACCACGTCGGGCGTCCGCAGATCGGGGCGAAGCAGCCCGGCCACGTTGTCGGCATACTCCACAGCAGAGCTGAACCGCTGCGCGGCAGGACTTAGGAGGTACTGACCATCGCGCACCACAACGAGCTGAAGGCTGCGCTCCAGGCCGACCTCCTGCTGCACCACCTGGACGAGCTCACGACCCTCGACATCGAGCAACGGTCGCGCGTGCGCCAGCGGGTACCGGCCGAATTCCTCGCGCAACTTCAGGATCGCAGGGCGCATCCGCTGCACGGTCACCCTCATGTTACGGAACTCCGCAAGCAGCCGCGCTTCGACCATCTCCCCCCAAGTCACCGAATCAGTGCCCGACGGCTCCTGACGGAGAACAGGGTCGTAGAAACGCCCTTGACGCTCGTATCCCTCAAGCCAACGACGAGCTGTACCCGCGTGCAGGCCAACGAGACGATCCACGTCGGAGTACGAGTAGATCGCACGATCAAGGAGAGACACGGCCACACCGACATCTTGGCACCCGTCGCCATCCGCGACGACCCAGTTCGTCCGTGTCGCGGCCAGAACCGCAAGGCGCGAGTCAGAGACTCGGCCGACCACCCCAGGGCCGAGGACCCAGAGATCCCATCCGAAGCCAACTGATGATGCAGCCACCTGGTCACCGCCCACTGTGGCACAACATGGTGGCCCACCGCTCGTGACCTTCCACGGAGGGCTCCAGTCACCGGACGCTCCTCCACCGCCTCGGGGCGGGTCACCAAGCGAGCCCGTTTCACCCTGCAAGGCAGTCCCGCGCCAAATACATGGCCGGGTGCCCAGCGCCTGCAAGGATCGCGCTCGTGACATCGAGCGGGTGGGTGGACGCGGCGCAGGTCTCCAGCGGGTTCGCGGCGCTCGCCGCGGTGTGGCTTTCGGTGGTGACTGCGCGATCCGCGCGACGGGTGCCGCTGACGGACGCCTACATGGGGGCGTGGCAGTCCATCCTCGATGTCCTGGCGATCGCGACGGACGTCAGCCGCTCGGAGCCGCCCCCCAAGGACGATTCGGACCGGCTTCTCCAGCGAGTCAGGGCCGCGGACCACCAACTTTCGGTGATCGAAGCGACCTTGCGGGTCCGCGTCTACGGCCGAGCCATTCGCCTCGACCTGATTAACCTCCTGATCGACGTGCTGTACGACAACCCCGAAATCCGCGACATCGACGGTACGTGGATGACGCTGGAAGACATGCCGCGGGCGACATGGGCGGACTGCTCCGACGAGGACTGGGTGCGCGTCATTAACTCGATCCCGTTCGCTTCAATGCTGGTGAGCGAAGTCTGGGATTTGCCCGGCCGGCCATGGGACACCGAGCAGGGCTTGCTGCGGTGGTATTACCCGACCGTCCTGCAAGGGCTCAACGCGCGTACCTCGGTGACGGCACCGACCGCCTCTCCTCAACTTCAGTTGGCCTTCATGCTCGGTGCCTACGTGGACGCATTCCTACTCCCATGGATTCGAGACGCGTCCCGCGAAGCACTCATGGGGCGGATCGGCTGGCGCGGCCACCGGATGCTGTGGGCACAGCGACGTCACCGTTGGGGCTACGCGCCGCCTTGGCGCCGGCGGTCCGTCTACGGCGGACTGGCCTTGTTCAACCCGACCAATCCCGACAGATAGGCCGGTCGGGCAGCAAGGGCCGATGTCGCGCGAGGGCAGTCCCGCCGCTAGAAACTTGCTCGTCCTGCCCAGGCCACAGATGCCCTCGTCCACCTCGCGGGCGCCGGCCGCCTCGATGCCTGCCGATGTTTGCTTCATTTCGCCGCCTGCGCCGGCGCAGCTGAGCCGACGGGATCGGCCGACCAGCGCGTGGCCAAGCTCACCGGTTCTCCCTGTCACGGATGAGGCCGGCTTGGACGCTGTGCAGGCCGAGGGGCTGGAATGGTGAATTCGCAAACTTCCAGAAGAACGACCACGTCATGGCCGCCATTCCCGCATGCGGTTCACCGACAGCAGCCGTCGAACCTGCAATACGAGTTCTCCGGAGCGAGTCCGGCCAGTAACCGGTGTGCGATCCGCCAACGGTCAGGCCAGAGGTGACAGATCATCGACGGTGAGAACCTGAACATGCTGCCCAATCGCTGACTGGCGAACTGCCTCGGCGGCCCGAGCCACGTCATCGGAGAACAAGACGACAGCGAGTGACTCCCGCGCACGAGAGACGCAGACGTAGAACAGCCTGCGCGTCCGCTCGATCGCAGAGTCGACACCTCTCGATTGGTTGTCGACATCGGTGGCCGACAGATCCTTCAAGCCGAGGAACTTGTCATACGAGTAGAGCGAGTACCGCCCCTCATTGTCGTCGAGGACGACAATGACGCGCTCGAACTCGGATCCCTTTGTTCCGTGCTGCGTGGAGTACGGCGACTCCTGCTTCACGTAGGTGTAGTAGCCCTCCAACTCGGACAGGACGCACTCGGCCATGGCGTTCAATACGTCGACAACCCGCTCGTCGAGGACGACGTCACCGTGTTCGCCATCCGGGTAAAGGTACGCAGCCATCCGAGGGTCGAGTTCGATGAGTTCACTATTGGCTGCACTGCGGAGCAGGTCGCCCAGCTTCGCTGTGCTCGGATCTGCTGCGAGTTGGCGTAACTCCTCAACGGCTGCCTTGCTTGATGCGAGTGCGGCCTTGAGCTGCCGGGATGCCTGCCCCACACGCACAAGCGGACTGCTCTCTCTCAGTACCGCCAGAACGGCGGGCGAACTGGCCTCCTTCGCGAGGCAGAGCGGCAGGATCACGTCTCTGAATGGAGTCAGGGGCCACGCGTTGCCTTCGTCGAATGCGTCTCCGAGGCTACTGGACTTGTTGTCGTGGAACGACGCGTACAGGTTCTCGAAGCCGAGACGCTTGGCTGCCATGCGGTGCACGATCATCAGGATCTTGGAGCCGCCCTCGTGTGCGCTGCGAGTCCAGTTCCCTGAGGTGCTGTGTTGGTCCAGCCAAACACGAACGAGTTCCAGTCGGTCGCTACGTTGGTCGTCTGACGGAAGAACGAAGCAGAATGCTTCTCCTGCGGGCTGCTCCGACAGACCGCTCACTTGCTGGAGCGTGTCACCTTCGGCACGTACAGCATTGACGCAGGCCAACACCCGCCGCGAAGACCGGAAGTTCTGAGGCTTGTCGACGTTGACCCAGCCAGGCTCCAGCGACACCGAGACAACGCCCTGCTGATAGATCTGCTGCATCGGGTCGCCGAAGAAGCCGAGGCACATCTTCCCGGCCGCGAGCGACCAAACGTGCTTCAACGCTTCAACGACCTCGGGAAAGGTGTCCTGGCTCTCGTCCACAAAGATGAACGGGAACTGGCGACCGACAAGCTGCGCCAGCAGCCTTCGTTCAAGGATCATCTCCGGCACCATCTTGATGATGTCGGCATGGCCAACGATGCCCCGGGCGTAGTCAGCCCCGATGCCGTAGGTCCACCGCTTGACGCCCTTTACGGCGGCCTGTTGGTGTTGACGCTTCTCGAGAGCCGCCGCGTCGTTGTCCTTTGTCGTCTGACGCGTGCCGGGCTTGTAGTTCGCTTGCTTCTCGAGAAGCCCGGCGATCTGCTCATCGATGCGGGTCGCAACCCAGAGGCCGATGTCTTTCTGGAACGGCTTGGCCAACGCCCACAAGAAGCTATGGATCGTAGAGACGGAGGCGAGAGGATCGTTGCCGATCTCCTCGTGAATTTCCCGCGCGGCAATTTCTGTGTAGGTGATGCAGGCGACGCGCTGCGTCTTTGCGAGCAGCGAAGGCCCGCGGGTTCTCGTTACATGTGCCAGCGCCTTCACTAGCGACGTGGTCTTGCCTGATCCTGCGCCAGCTACGACAGTGAACCCGATCAGGTGATCCTGGTTCAGAATCTCTCGAATCTGGCGATCGGCGTCGGTGTCAGGCGCGTCGACTCGTGACGTCATTCTGAGTCGGACTCCTCAGCAACCTGGCTGGCGAGCTCCTCCGGCACGACAAGCTCCAGTTGCTCGCGCAGCCACTCAAGGCCCTCGACGATGTACGCCGGAGACTTCCAGGACTGCTCGGCCGCCGCAATCACGCTGAGGGCGAAGGCGGTCTTGTCGAAGTGCGTGCCTTTGACGCGTTTGAAGAGCTTCTCGTGCAACTCCGTGATCGAGAGTTCGGACGCCTTAGCGATGCGCAGTCCCAGGTCCTTGCCGTCCACGCTCTGCGTCCAGTCGAGATTCTGAAGAGCGAACGCCTCCTCCAACGTCCGACCAGCTCGGTCCTCATCGGCCGCCTGCCACGACACCGTCTCGTAGGTCTGATAGGCAACACGAACCAAGCCGGGGCCGCCATCAGGACTGGCGGGTGCCTTCTGCTCAGCACTGGCCGCCAGCAGTTCGCTGATCCCACCGATCTTTGGAAGCCACTGCTTCAGCGTTTCGTTCGACGTCACGGCCCCAGGCGTGTCGACCGCGCAGGCAGATGCCTGCTTGGCGTCTTCGTCGTCCTCCCCGCTAGCTTCAGGAACAGCCACGCTGTCCAGATCTGTGATGACCAGCGTCGGCAGGCTCAGGAAGTCCAGGAGTTTGGCGAACTTGTACGCGAAGGCACCGCCGACCTCCAGGATCGTCAGGTGACACGAGCGGAGGTCAGGCACGAATCGCTCGATGACAAGCGGCAGGAGCAGGCGCTCAACGTTGCCCTCTACTAGGACGGCGGCATCCGCAAAGAAGAGATCACAGTGCGTCAGCTTGATGTACTGCTGTAAGAAGTCCCGCGTCGACACCTCTTCATCGTCGTAGAACACCGACAGGTTCTTGACGTCGCTGCAGTGCAGCCCATTCGGCGCGACTGATCGGCAGAAGTAGCGGATCGGCTTGAAGTTGCTCTCATAGATGATGTGCGGCGAGTGCGTCGTGACCACGAGCTGCGTCTGGAAGTCCGCCTCAGGCGCGGGCAAGATTTCGAGAATCTTCCGGATGAACACCTGCTGCAGCTGAGCATGCAGGTGGGCTTCTGGCTCCTCGATCATGACGAGGTGGATCGGCGGACGGTCGATCTCGGCCTCCGCCCATGCCTGATGGAAATCGAGCACCTCGACGACCATGTAGATGAGGTTCTTAAAGCCAAGGCCGTTGTACTGATCGGGCAGCATTTGCTCGCTGCCCGCACCTGCGCCCGCCGGTGCTGGCAGCGAGTAGTGGACCTTAGCGCTTGTGCTGAGGATGCCATGCGCGTTGAATGACGCCTTAACAACCAGGCCGGGATTGGCGATGCCCGGGTATCCCACCTCCCCCAGCCGCTCCAGGGTCGGTCCGAAGACGTCGGCGAAGTGCTTGTTCAGCCGCTCTTCCGATTCGGCGATAGCCCCGAGGGCGTCCAGGTCGCTATCCAACTTCTGAAGGTTCCGCTCGTAGAAGCGACTCAGTCGCTTCGAGAGGTCCTCACTCCTGCCGTGCGAGTCGACATCGGACAGGTGACGCTGAGCGTTGAGGAAGTCGACGCGGATGATCGAGTCAACGATGCTCGACGCGCCGGTTAGGTGCGTGCCGAGGAAGAACGGATCGTACCCGTCGTTGAGCACAAACTGGTCGTCGCACTCATTGGCGTCGAGTGCGTAGTACTTGATCTCGTACTCCTGCTGAAGCCGCTTCGTCAGGTACTCCACCATGGTCTGAGGCCACGGCTTATAGGACGTCTGCACGTCGCCAGTGGTCGCCTTGGCCTTCGCACGCGCTTCCTTAAAGTTCGCAGCCAACTTGGCGCCGTCCCTGGGTGCGTACACCATTCGGACACCGACGGGCTCGCCTTCCCAGTCCAGGCTTGGCAGGAGTTCGAGCACGCGATGCAGGTTGTCCTCGTCGACCTCGAACCACAGATCGAACGTGATTCGCGGAAGCTCGACGTCTGGATCCCCGCCGTCGACGTCGAACGAGTCAAAGACCTCCCAGCAGTCGGCCGTGAAGTCATAGATCTGAAACGGCGCACGGGGTTGTTGCGACAGGAACATCTGGAACAGATGCGTGGCCGACGTCTTACCGCTGTTGTTTGCGCCGACGAATATGGTGCGCTGCCGATCGAGGTCAACCCGAGCATTCTTGAGTCGCCTGAAGTTCTCAACACGAAAGCACCTAATTTGCACTACGAACTCTCCGCAGGTGGCCAGTGAAACTCATGGCTCTATTCTGCCCACATCCCTTGTCCCGCCACTGCTCCATCTGGCGTTCAAGTTCTTCTGACTCGCGATGAGAGTCGATTTCTTCGGACGGCCGGCCAACTAGGACGCCTCTACCAGTTCGGTCTCGTCGACCCAGCGGGCGACCATTGAGAGAACCGCCATCTGCTCCAGTGCCTCATGCTCCGTTAGTTCCACGACATCATGTGAGACAAGGTTTCGGATCCCGGCGAACGCGCCCTGGGCCAGCAAGTGGAGACCGCGCTGCCTCGAGAGCCAACTTTCGTCGTCGGGCGTCCACCCCGGGAAGTGCAGGCGCGGCTGCCCGGACTTTGGACGTTCGCTTGAGAACACTTGCGCCGCCAGTTTTCCGTCGCGCAATTTGGAACCAGCCTTTTGCTGGACGTGCGCAGAGAGAGCAAGAGCAGCCCCCTGAATCGCGGCGGCGTACTGTCCGGTCGTCCAGATCGAGGACGCCGGCGCCCAAATGCTCGGGTGTAGGCCATCAGCAGGCAAGGTTGGTGAGTCCGGGATCAGGTTGACTTCAACCTCAGCCTGATCACGCAGAGCCCCTAGAGCGCGAAGGACGTACTGCGCACTGTCTGCGCTGGAGTAGCTGGGCGGCATTAGCGGTGCGGGCGCTTGCGGGGTCACGGAACGCACAATGCGCTCAACCGTGGAGAGGCGCTCCGTGGCCACATCGTTCAGTCGTGTGCATTCAGGACCCCAGAAACCGTCTGCGGCATCTTGGGCAACGCGGATCTGCTTGCAGAGCTCCAGATACTCAACCAGCTTCGCAGTCGCCCACTCCCGATTCACGGTGTAGGACGCTACCGCGTAGCGGCGAACCCGAACCAGAACTGCGCACCGCTGCCTCCTGGTCCACAACAGGTCGTTCCGCAAATCTGTCAGCGGCTCAGCCAGAGTCCGCCGTAGCGTGGGCGGCGGTGTACGCGGTGAGGATGTCTTGGTGAAGGCGGCCTCGGCTGCCGACTTCGTATCCGTTGGCTCGAGCCCACGCCCGGACTTCGGAGGGACTCACGTCCGGCTTTTTCGGATGGGCTTCCACCGGCCTCACGCTTTCCGGTGAGGCCTGGTCGCTGCTGTGCCGAGGTTGGGGCCTGGCAGGGGCCTTGGGGACGGGCTTGGCGTCGCGAGCGACCGCGGGCTGGAGGTGCTCGAGCAAGGTCGCGTAGACCGTGGGGTGTTCGGTGCGGGTGCCGTGTTCGCGCGCCTTAGCGGTCTTCCCGCCGTCCATGGTTCCGTCGGTGACGAGCATCGCGGTCTTGGCGGAGACCGAGGAGATGATCCTGACGCCGAGCTGCTCGGACCTCGCCTCCAGACGGTTCCGCAGCGCCTCGTCACACCCGGTAAACACCACCTTGTCGCCGACACGCAGTGGCTCGCCGTGAGACCAGTCCGACGGGAGATCCTTCAGGCTGGCGGAGAGTCGTTGGTTGCGGGCCTGCTCGGCGCGGTCGAGGAGGGCGGGGAGGAGCTTGTGGTTGACGCCGAGGAGGTCGGAGACCGCCTGTAGCTCGGCGCGTTCGGCTCGAGTGACCTTGCCGTCGTCGAGAGCGGCGTGCGCGAGCGTGAGGACGAACGCCTGGTTGGCGGCGGCGATGTCGGCGCTGGTCAGGTTCTCGGCGTCGGCGACGGCTTCGAGGTCGGCGGCCTCGTCAGCAGTCACCTCGCCGTCCTCGAGTACCTCGGCGAGCTTCTCCAAGTAGGCGAGCGCTCCGGGCGGGGCGCCTTCATCCAGGGCGTCGACGAGCGAGAACCTCTCGACGAGCTCGACCAGCGCCTGCGGTAGCGGGGCGTGGGCCTCGGCCGCCATGACCGAGCGGGCACGTGGTGAAGGATCTGGCCGCGACCGCGGTGACCCCGAGATCACCACGGTTGGGGACGGAGCACGGGAAGGACCTGTGGGCCAGCGCACACTGAGCCCGCGGGTCGGGAGGTCGAGGTGATCGGCCGGCGGCGGGTATCCGACATGCGGGTGCATGTACGCGGCGAGGAGCGACGCGGTCGCTCGCGCGTCGCCGAGCGCGGAGTGCGCTCCCACCAGTGGAGTACCGACGGCCCAGCAGCAGTCCGCGAGGCGGCGTCGTTCGAGCGTCGGGAGGTGGTACTCGGAGGCCTCCAGGGTGCACAGGGCAGGGAGGTGGGGCATGTCCCAGCCAGCTCGGGCGTATTCGGCGCGCACGAAGGCGAGGTCGAAGTTGGCATGGTGCGCAGCGACCGCTGCCCCGGCGAGCCGCTGGCTGAGCGGGGCGATGATGTCGGCGAACACGGGCGCGTTGGCGACGTCGGCGGCCGTGATGCCGTGGATGTGGGTCGCGCCGACAGGCCCCTCGGGATTCACGCGGGTTGCCCATTCGTCGAGGACCCGGCCCCAGGGGTCGGTGGTGATGACGGCAATCTCGACAATTCGGTGCTGGCTGGCGGACAGGCCCGTCGTCTCGACGTCGATCACGGCGAAGTGCGGCTGGCCCTGGGGCGTCCCAGCAGTCGGGAACGGTTGCGGCACCGTCGTCCGGGCATGTGTGGTCGACGCGTCGCGCTTGCGGAATCGGTCGAGGAGACCCATGTGCTGCTCCCGATGTGAGTCGACGGTGTCGGCGTCGCCATGGTGGCACCGGCCGTCGACACCCGTCCGGCTGTTGGCGGATCTCGTCTGTCGATGGCGTCGGCGCCGACGACGGCTTCCGATGAGGTCATGTGCTCTGCAGGTGGCCGCGGACTGTCGGTGCCCGGTGGGAAGGTGCGGTCGTGGATGTCTTCGATGCGAGCGACTTCGACTTCTTGATGCCTCGGCGGATCAGGAAGCTACTTGCTCTCGCGCTCATGCTCGGCATCGTGGTCGTGTCGCCGGTGCGGGACTGGTTCGTCGGTCAGGTCGAGCGCCACGCAGAGCACCTCACTCGTGAGATCCAGGATCTCGTCATCCCCGAGCTGCCACCAGTCACGCCCACGCCCCCGGAGAGCCAGCCTGTCGATCGCGCACCCGCAGGCGGCACGGGAGACCGGTAGGTCACAGGCCGAGGTCGCGACTCGAGGTCGTGGCCAGGGCTTCGACGGGGCGGATGTAGCGGTTGAGGAGGACGCCGAGGTCCTTGTGACGGGTCTGAGCGGCGATCCGGTGGAGCGGGACGCCGGCGAGGGCGGCGGTGGTGGCGTGGCCGGCGCGCAGGGAGTGGGCGGTGATGCGGGTGCCGTCGAGGCCTGCTTGTTCGGCGCGCTGGCGGAGCATCCGGGCGACGACCCACTTGCCGAGGGGCTGGTCGCTGATCCGGGTCTGCCAGATCCGGGTGAACAGCGCTTCCCCAGCCCCTTCGCCGGGCCCGTATTGGGAGTCGTCCCCGAGCTGCTGCCGACGGAGCCGGGTCCAGGCGGCGAGGGCGGCGACGGGGTCGGTGGCGGCGTGGGTGCCGTGGGCGACGGCGACCCTCTGCCCGTGGTGCTCCTGGTCGGTCTTGGAGTGTCGGATGGTGACCAGGATCCCGGCGGGCTTGTGGTCGATGTCGGCGAGGGTGAGCTCGGCGAGCTCGGAGCCGCGCATGGCGGAGGCGTAGCCGAGCAGGATGATGGCGGTGTCGCGGATGCCGATCGGGACGCTGGTGTCGATGGCGGCGAGGATCTGGCGGATCTCGGTGGTGGTGAGCGGGCGGGCGAGTCGTCGGGGTGCGGTGCCGTAGGTGCGGCGCAGCCCGAGCCGGACCTGGCGAACCAGCTCGGTCTCGGCGGGGTTCGGCAGGCCGTGCTGGAGGTGGACGTGGCGGATGGCGACGCACGCCACGTCGAGGGAGACCACGGCGGTGCCGTCGGCGGCCCGCTCGACCAGGTAGGCGGCGAGCGCGGCCGGGTCTGCGGGCAGCGGCTCGAGCCCCCGCTGAGCGCACCAACGGGCCCAGACCCGCCAGGTGTGCGCGTACAGGATCCGCGTCGCGGGGGCGAGCGAAGCCTCGAGAGCGGCGGCGATCCGGACCGCGTCCTCGACCGTGAGCCCGCTGGGTAGGCCAAGCGGTGCGGGAGTGGGTGTCAGCGTCATGGCCGGTTTGTACCGGCGACCCGGCTCCTCCGTCGGCCACTCCCCCGGGCCGTCCACCGGGCGTCGTACGTCGGTAAGCGCCGACGTTATCGACCTGCAGATCTGCGTCTGGCTGACCCTCGACATTTCCTGCATCTGGAAGGGCGCGCCCAGACAGGGCGATTGGTTCAGGGAGCAAGCGCCCGGTGGCACGACGCATCGCTAGGACACAGCAGCGGGCTGCCACTTGCCCGCATTCTTCTGCGATGCACCAAACTCGGGTGCGCTTAACGACGCCTAGCACGCACGAGACCAATCCCGACCTTTGCACTCCTCCTCGCTTGCTATTGGGCTAGAGACTTGAAGTAGCGACGTCGGTAGAGCGGCTGGGCCGCGCGCAGCAGTGGATAGGCGACCCGCCAGACCCCGTCGCCAGCAGAGGAGACCGATCGGACGGTGAACCAGACTGATCCGTCCTCGCGTCGGTCAATAATGAATGCCTCCTCACCCTTGATCGGATGCCCGGCGAGGGTCCTATAACTGAACGCCTTTAGATTCGATTCATCCGCCACCTCTACGACTTCGACCGGTTCGCCAATGCGGACAGGCCCTACGTGGGCGATCAGCCAGTACCGCTGTCCCACCTTGACGATAGGAGCCTGTGAGTCATTCACCATTGGCCAGACAGAAAATCCGCTACGGGCTTTCACCTCCCAACGCAGCAGATTGCTGGAGGCCGACGTCCACGCTTCTGGGCCGAATCCGATTCTTACGCTGCGGCTATATCCAGCGAAGTCAGTCGACTTGATCCGACCTAATCCCGCGTCAAGCGGGACGTTCGTGCCGAAGTACGTGGGCGGTCGTTCGGACAAGCTCCGATGACTCGCGCCTCTCATTTCGCAATGATCCGTGAACTGTACGTCCTGAACGGCACGACCCATGCCCTGGACTCCCAGCGGGCTATGCACGCAGGGCGGACTATCGCCCAATCGCAAAGCGAAGGACCAGCCTGGTCAGTCATTTACGTCTAGCGCGTCTGCGCACTGCGCGTAGGTAAACTCGGACTTTTCACAGAGCACCCACTGCGTTGCGAACGAGGCAGTGAATGAATCGCCGCTACTGGTGAGATGATAGTAAACTTGTACGATGCGGTTGGCCGAGACACGGCCGTTCGCCCCGACGGTAAAACTAAGCAGCGGGGCGTTGCGAGCGTCCGTCACCGGGTTCACAATGTGACCGACGGCGGCAGAAGCGTCAATTCTTGCGGAAACTACTTTTGGCGAAGCCAATCCTGCTACGGAAACCAACTTGATCCGATCGACAACAATCGGCTCGTCACCTTCAACGAACAGGGGAATGTCGAGCGCGCTAGAGGAGAACGACTCGCCGGAAGTTACGAGCACGAAATTGGACAGCGGCGATCGGTCAGATCGAAGCGGGCCCTTCTCGTCATCGAGATGCGGCGTTTCGGCGGACGTGCTCGTGCTCGTGTCCGGTAAATGACCCTGCCCACAGCTCAACAACGCAATTGACATGAGCGTGCTAAGTAGTGCAAGGCCGCCCTTCCGTCGCCGCCCAGCGTCAACAGCAGCGGACGACCCTCTACACGGCGACAGGCCCGATGTCTGAGCACCGCCCACTCTCACATCCCTCATCTCCGCCTCATCCCCAGAAGAAGTCTACGAGGTTGTCTGCAAACTTTCCCCACGTATATCTTGCATTGCCGCCATAGAGTGCGACACACGTGGGGCCGGCTACAATGCAGGCGCCTCCTGCTGAAAAGGTGGGTATATGCGCCTTGACGACCAAGGTTATGTAGCCATCCTTACCCTTCTCGAAATTGAATTGAATCCAACCGCCCGGATAGTCAGGATGGCCTCTGCGAGCTTCGAATCGCCATCCATTCAGGTAGATATTGGATACCTTAACCGGGAAGTATAGAATCTTCAGCGGATGAAGATTCATTTCCGCTCCCTGCTTAAGGTCCTTGGCGCCAGAGATCGGGAACACCTTAGTGAAGTTGGCTTGGACTTTGAAGAAGAAGTCAAACTGGCTGCCGGCCCATTTTCTGAGACGGAACCGCATATCGTAGCCGAACTTGCCAGATATATCGGCCCCGTTGATCGGGTCCGATGGATACCCGTACCGTGTTGCATTTCCTCCGGGGATGGGGTCAGGTGTGAGGAAGTTCCCGGACGCGGGATTATAGAGGCGGGCGCCCATAAGTACCGTGCCGCCAATGCCGTCGGCGGCGCGCTGCTGGGTCCCCAAATAGGAGTACCTTCCAGAAGCCGAATTTCCGAACTCGTCTGCCTCTTGGTAGGACGAGATCGTGACAGCGCCTGACACGTTCGGAGAGTAGGCGACTATATCTCCGTGAAGGTTCGAGATGCCGAACTGGCTACTTCCCGATGCTATGTCGGTGGAGCCGATTGCCCCAAGCCCAGCTATCTGCAAATACCGCGTGGTGGCCCACCCGGAACCGCCGTCGTTCGAACTGCGAATACTCGTCGGGCTGTCGCCATCAGACGAGAATCGATACACGATGCGGCTCGTTTCAGCGCCGCCGGAGCGGTTGATGATGTTCGTGATGCGGCCCGAGGCGTCAAGACCGTACACAGCTTCTTTTGTGGTAACGCCACTGCCATCGTTAACGTCTTGCTTCAGTGTCTTGATCATGTCGTTAGCGAAGTAGCTAGATTCAAGAGGACCGGCGGGTGCCCCTCCGCCGGTCTTGGTTGTATCGATGGCTGGCGTTGTAAGGGTGCGACCTAGGTTGTCGTAGCTGTATCCGCTGTTGATCGGTCGATTCGCAGCGTCATAAGCGTTCGACTTGCTCATCGACGGCGTCGCGGTCTGGCAGCTCTTGTCGCTGGCTGGGCCGTACGTTTTGAAGCTGGTGCGACCCGGGGCCAGGTTGAAGCCGTACATGCGAGTGGTGCACGCCGTGACCATACTCGCGTCGGGTCGTTGATCTTGGACGCTCCTCAGTCTGCCGAGTGCGTCGTACGTGTAGTGCTGAGAACTGCCGGTGGATTTGTTCGACGAGACCCTCCCGTCGACGAGATGATCGCTGCCGAAACCGACCACCTCATCGCCGGATGCATTGGCGTACTTGAGGTTGTGAGCGATCCCGAGCTCATCGTATGTGTAGGAGGCCACCATTCCGTTCGAGTAGGTCACGGATGATGGAGCCCCAAGAGTGTTGTATTTAAGGGTGACGGTGTCCGGTCCGGACGAGAGGCCCAGGTCAACGGTGGTGACGAGGCGACGGTGATCCTCATTCGCCCCGGACCCTTCGTCGTACGAATAGGCGTATGTACCGGCCCCATCGTCGAATGTACTGAGTTCTCCATCGATTGTGTACGTGGGTCGGGACGTCATCCCGGTCGCGTCCGTATAGGAGCGTTCGCGTCCCCACGAGTCAGTAGTCTGACTTTCGCTTCCGCTGGCATTCACGCTGGTGTCAGTTTGACTGCTCGGCGCACCAGTTGCGCTGTCGTAGGTCCTAGTAATCGAGCGAGTGTCGCCGCCGCTGACGGACGATGACTGAGCAGTCTCGCGCCCCAAGTCGTCGAACACATTCACTGAGGTGCGAACGGTGGTGCCTGATGACTCGACCGTGCGGGTTGCCTGGAGGTCGACGTCGTAGCCGGTGACAGCAGAGCTGGGCATTGATGGAGACATAGGCGCACCAGCTGGCCCCTGCTTGCAGATCAGGCCGATCCAGTCGGCTTTAGAAGGCTGACCATTGGTGTTGCAATCGCTGTCGGGGTTTCCTGCGGTGTAGTACTGGGTCATCGTTGTCTGAGCGTCGTCGCCCCTCCCGATGGCGTCCGCATGTCCACCAGGTTGGCGACGCTCGATCTCTCGACCTTCGGTGTCAAAGCGGGTGACTGTTGTCGACCACGATCCGTCTTCGAGCTGAGTTTCTTCCCGCGTCGGACGGCCAATCGTCCAGCCATCGCCATCTCCCGCCACTACGGGACTGTACTGGTGGCGCACGATCGACGCGTCGAACGATCCCGTGAGGTCGGGAAGGACTGCGTCACTGGTCGTCTTGATGATCAACCCGAAGTTGACTCGGTTGGCTGGAAGCGGGGGCCTAGTGTCGCCAGCAATTGACCCTTCGTCGTCATAGGTGTAGCTCGTGCGACTCCTGAAGAGACCCGATGTGCCATCGGTCAGGTACGCAGCGTGAGCAGGCGTATAGGTTGCCTCGACGCGCGAGCCAGGTGGAATCGAGTTCTGTCCGGCTCCGATTGACTGAGAGTTGAAGATCGTCACGCTGGAGGCTTCCTTAGCCAGCCGGAGCCGATCTGCGTCCGTCGCTGCAGACAAGGCTCGCGACCGGCCAGCACCGTTCAGCGACTGAATGATGTTTCCGTAGCTGTCATACCAGGCGGTGTCGACCAGCCACTGACCAGCGCCGAAGACGGCAGAGTTGGTCTGCGCGCCGTCGGATCGCGTGTAGAAGAGCTGGGCGTATTTCCAATCCCCGATAGTCGGATTCGCCGCCGGTACATGGTTCGGCGGGAAGACGGCCGTTACGTCTGTTGGGACATCGGTCTGGCCCCACCTCGCAACGTCATTGCCACCCATCGCTGGTAGCCCAATGGCGTCGAGCGCGGAACCATAGACCACGGTCCATGTCGCGTTTCCGCTGATCCCAGGGTTGGTGTTCGGGTCGACCGGGCGGGCGACCTTGATCAGTCGGCCAGACCCGTCGTAACTGAATGACCACTTTGATTGTCCGGGGGGTGTTTCAGCCGCAATAAGCGTTCGCCCATTTACACTGATGTATTCGTAGGAAATGCAAAGCGGCGTCGACGGTCGAGGATCGCATGCCTGAACCAGGCGACCCGACCCGTCGTATGAGTACGTTGCAATCGGAGTTGTTGTCACCCCTGCACCAGGACCGGCCAGCCCGTCAACACCTGCTTTGGGATCGTAAGCGACGCGAGCGATCTGGGTGACGTGTTGTGCGCCGTCGTAGGTCAGTTTGAGCCCGCGGCATCCAGGATCCTGAGTACTGGCGGTACAGACCACGCCACCGGCCGATGGCGTTTGAGCAATCCAGGTCAGAAGTCCCCCGCTGGAAGCCTGGCTGGTTGTTCCGGAACCCGTCGACGAACTCGCCGTGGGAGACCCCCAACCGGCGGAAGTCTTGGTCCAGGTCACCGTGCCGGCGTAGGGCGCGGACCATGTCAGCGTGTTTGGACTTCCTGAAGTGTTGACAGTCAGCCGCGATCCATCATCGGTAGCATCGGCGCGCCTCAGAATGGTGACGCCGCCGCTGGCCGCACCGACCGGCGAAAAGATGATCGGGCTACCTCCAGGCGGAGACAGAGCAATGCTGCCTTGTTGGTCGACGGCGTCGTTCACTGTCGCAGCTGACAGGTCAGCGTAGGCGGACAGTCCGCTGGCCGACCATCCCTTGCCGAAGGGTCCGTCCGTTTTCGTCGCATCGTCTGTACTGGCAAAGAGGCGGGCGACGCCAGCATTTGCATCGACCGCATCTGCGCCGCCCAATGACGCATCACCTGTTCCGAGGTCAACCGTCATCGGACCGACGCTGGTCGTCGGCGCGTTGGGGTTATCAATCAGCTGGACGGCCCGCGCCGGAGTGCAATTCAGACTTCCCAGGCACCCTCGGACCTCGAGCAACGCGGGTGCAGCGAGCGTGTCTGCTGAATTGTCGGTGGGATCTCGGTCTTCTTTCGTCGCGTCCCACAAAAGGTCGAAGGTGTCCGAACTTGCAGCTTGCGGCTGGGAAGGCCCGTCGACGGTCTGCTGGCCGTCCCATGTGATTCCGGCGTAGGTCTTGATGGAGCCAGATGACGGAGCGGTTTGGGAGGCGATGGTGTTCCAGGCGCTAGCGCCGGCGTAACGCCACTGCAGTCGAAGGTCTCCGCTCGATCTGAGCGGAGCGAGTACCGACAGCGGGAACGTCGCGTTCGACTTCATGCGAGTTGCAGGCGCTGACAACGAAGGCGAATCACCGATTCCGAAACTAAAGGACTTGGAGGAGCTGTTACCGGCGCGGTCGGTCGCTGTGACGGCAAGCGTGTGAAATCCGAGCCCAGGGAGCCAGGTTAGGTTGGCGTCACCCGTAGAACTGATCTGAGTTCCCGACAGAGCGACTGGTGCGGCGCCGTCCTTCGAGTACGTCATCGACACAGTGTCGGGTGCACCGTCGAATGTAAAGGTGTTGCTCGTCGGGGCAGTCGTGTACCACGTGTTGTCCGCCAAGCCGGTCGCTGTGAGCGCAATGGACGGGGCTGAGGTATCCACGGTGAAGGTGGTTCGTGTCGACCACCCAGTCTCGTCCTCGAACGAACCGCCGCCTGCCCAACCCCAGTAGTCGCCCGCCTTCCCTCGGACCGTATAGGTACCGTCGGGCAACGCGTCGGGCACCGCGCACGCGGCGTTCACGCCTGGGGTCGCGTAGGACCCAGTACACGCGGTGTACCAATTGGTCGATCCTCCGACGTACACACGGAAGACGATCTTTCCGAGCCCACCGTCCCCATCGGCGGCACTGGATGTAAACGTGGGCTTAGCTGCCGAGGTGTAGAGCGCGGACGGCCCTCCCGGCGGGGTGTAGTAAGAACTTGGAGCGACCGTAGGCGCGAGAGCGATGCTAGGCAGAGTGTGCCAAGTGACGTTGAGGTGCGGCCGGAGGCCAGGGTAGTTCTGGTAGTTCGCTGACCGGTACCGCCGATAGGTGTTGCTCTGGTTCGCGTTCGCATCCGTGGCCGACAATCGAATCCCGTTGTTGGCCGCGCCGGCTGCCCACTGGCGCACCATCGCGGTGACGTCCCACGTCGCATCGCCTGCCGGGCACGACGAGCTGTAGCCCTGCGCCGGAGCGTAATCGCTGTAATAGGAAGCCGCGACCGAAGGGCCTGGCCAAGACAGATTCCCCGCGCCACCGGTCCACGCCTGGTTGATCATTGCGGCACGGACGACACCACTGGTGCACGAGCCGGAGTCGAAGCTGCGGAGCACCAGATCTGCTGAGTCGATCGTCGTGAAGGCCCACATATTCGAGGTACCGCCGAAGTGCATGAAGGCGCGCGCCTTGTGGCTTCCGGCATCCTTACTCCCGACCCGCAACTCCTGACTGGAATCCTGGCCATTGAGAAAGTCCGGAGTCTGGATCCACGAGTCAGTGCTGTACAGCGGGTCGTTGATCGCGTGGATCCCGTCGAACGTCGGGTCGACTGTCACTGGGTACACGGTGTCTGGGTCGTGGAGGTAGTCCTGGTCCGGCAGCAGCGTTAGCACGGATGCTGGGCCGTTCGACTTGGCTACGTCTACATCGACGGTCGCCACATTGGTGGGGTCGCCTTCATCGTTCGCACTCGCGTCGAACATCACCGGCTCCGGCGCGCTGACGACAGGCTTGCCGTCGTTCGTAGTGACCACAAGACCGCCGTCCGAGGTCTCTTTGAGCACCCCGCCGTCCGTGATCACCGGCACCGCTACCTCGACGGGCGCGGTTGGCTCCTCATGGAGTACAACGTTGTAGGAGAATCCGCTGTCATTGGCAGTGACGACCAGGTCGCCCGCGCCATCGGCAGCGACACCCGCGTATGTGGCCGACGGGCCCTCGAGTATAGGCTCCGGTAGGACCGTCGGCCACTTCCAGGCTAGGTCTTTGCCATCTTCGGTCATGGTGGCGAACACCTTGTCGCCGCCAGCGGACACGGTCACGTCCGAGAGCCCATACTTCGGGGCCAGACGATTACCGTCCTGAACGAGCGACGGGTCGATGTCATGCCAGGTGCCACTCTCGTCCTGCACCGACTCGGGCGCCGACGCGATCTCCGAGGTCCAGGTGCCATCCGGATTGGCGTACACGCGACTGATCTCATTGCGTTGCGACGCGTCCTCTACCCTCTGCCCCAGGGCTCGCGCTGTCACCATCGCCGAGACTCGATCAGGGCGAGAGACCTCGGCTTGTTCTGTCGATGTACTCGCCGCCTGAACCGATAGCGCTGCGGTCGCTGGAGTGACGACGGGAAGCCCGCCGCCAGAGACCACTAGCCCGACCGCCAACGACGCGACCAACAATGCTGAAGAACGGGCAGAGCGGTGCGCTGCGACCAAGGCCAACTCCCGAAGTGTTAGCTGCAACGGGAGGACCGGCGCAGGTTACGAACAAATCAGGCGGAGACTATGGGTGATTCCCGACCGTGTCAGGCGTTTGGCGCAAGTGCTACTTCGGTTTGCGATGAAGTCGTAGCACGCAACCCGAGTGCATCGGGTTCCGTTAGGACGGCGTTCTGCTCCACTTCGGACCGCCGCGCAAGCTAACAGTTGCAGAGATCCCAGAGTTGTCCGTCGCAGCGTTTCGTCATGCGGAACGCCCCGACTGTCCCCTGCGCACGCATCTCTGTTTCGTGGGGGACACCGCCCCGTACTGACGTCGCCGAGGACGCATCTGCGCCACTTGCGCGTTCGACCACCAAAGCAGGGGTCCGTCGCAGCGGCCGATGGAACGACAGCACCCGCGCAATGCCTGCTCGCTCACCTACTGCTAGCTGGAATCACATTGCATAACCCGGGTGCGGGCGTCTTGTGGCACTCCGCCAAGGTGATGCTCGATGTCCAGTCGATCGTGAAGTGGCATGACTCGCCACGGCCCGATGCCCTGCAGCAGTTCGTATCCGTGGAGCTCGTTGGGCACGGTTGCCAGCTGAAAGGACTCAGCGGCTTCGATCACAAGCCAAGGCATGTTGTTGTTCAGCGTTGTCACCTGCTGATCATCGCCAAGGGCAGCGGCAATGAAGAACCAGTCGTTGGTGTACGACTCGTCGACGAAGGCGTGAAGCACCTTCGCATTGTGTCAGGGTTGATCGCGCCAGCACGACCTCAGCAGCGAACCGCCGATCGTGAGGCCGGCGACGACCAGGAGCCACGCGACCCAGTCAGGCATCAGCCCGCCGCGGTCGACCTGGACATAGAGAGCTGCCAGCCGTCGGGCGGAGCTCCTCGAGTTGCGTCATCACGGTCGCGAAGGCATGGGCCTCGGTCTGGATTGGCTGGTCCTCTGCGTGGAAGTCGCTGATCGGGCGGATGTTGCCGCGGAGGATCCTCCCTCGCAACCTACGTACAGACCTAAAACGAAAGCGCCCCGTCACCACGAGGGTGACGGGGCGTCAGTCGGGAGAGTTCAGTCAGTTCGGGTTCACCTGGGCCGCGGGATGGCGAGGGTCGCCTCCGACGCCAGCTTCTCCATGGCGTCGGAGGGAACCGAGAACGCATCGTCGTCGAGGGACGATGGGCCAGCGATCCGCTCGGTCACCATGATCTCGAACCCGCCGGGGTGGATCACGCGGACAGCGCGCTCGACGTCGATGTTCGCGAGGTCGTTCTGGCTGAGGGTGCGGTAGTCGACCATCTTGAACTTGCCTCTGCCGAACTCGGGCGCCCGAAGGAACGGTGTGACGGTGGTGACCATGGAGGCGCCGGAGGACAGCTTCTCGACCTCGCAACTCACCTGTCGGCCAGTGTCGATGCCCCAGCAGTACGCGTTCGGGTTGGGGGCATCGCTCGTGTGTCCGGAGTAGAGCTGGACGCTGTGGCTGGCCTTATCGCCGAAGAGAACGTTCATGTAGTCAGCGTCCGCGTAGTTCGCTTGCTCCAGTTCCTGGAACTCTGCGGTTCCGGCCACGAATTTCGGGTTTGCTGTGTCTGGAATGGACTTGCCGAGAACCGACTCCGCGGAGGTGATCATCCGGTCTCGCATGTCCGACGCGACATAGCCCTTGAAGTCGGGCGCAGCAGCAGATGTCTGATCGGCGTCATCGCTGAGAAAGGGGCGCAGCGTGACCGCACCAGCGATCCCGACACCAACAACGAGCGTCGGCACCACCCATCGCCTGAGACGACGCCCAGAGCGCGCAGAATCACGACGCTCCTCGCTCGGACCTGACCTCTCGGCTCTCGCGGGGGCCTCGGTGTCACGGAGATTCATCGGTGATGTCCTTCCACAGCGTATTTCGTGCTTGCTCTGGTGGCGTGGCCTTGGGTCTTCAGACGTTCGGGTTGATCTTCCACACGCTGAACCCATCGTCGTTGACGAAGGCACAGGAGTCAGCGCCGTTGGTGTAACACAGGAGCGCCCGCATCTTGATCATGTCTGATTGACGATTCACCTTGCCGCTAGCGCTTACGGTTTGGACCTCGCAGCCATACCGGTTGACACCGAAGACCTGCGAGATCGAACTATAGGAGGCGCCCGCGAGCTTCATCTCGAAGTAAAAGGCCACGCCCAAGCCATCGCCGGGGCACCGGTCTTTGACCGACATCGCGTAAGTGAACGAGTCCCTGTCGGTGAAGGTCCCCGAACCCCAGACTTCGCCGCCGCCGCCCCCGAGTGTGCTGGATTGACTGTAGATGTCTACCGCCCACGCGTGCGCTGGTGCGGCGAATCCGATCACAGCAGCGAGCGTCGCGATACACGTAACGAAAGCCCGTTTCACAGGCCAGCTGAACACGGACACCAATTCCCCTACCGAGAAGTTCAGACGCGGTCTACAGGTGCGATCAAATGGCCGAAGCAAACCCAGCATAGGGCGAATGAACCTCTGCGTTCCCAAGATCTAAAATCTTGCCCGCGGGCTGCGCCTCGGGCTAGACCTGTGAACGCCCGAAGGCGCCCCGCCACCGGGGTGACGGGCGCAGCTGGCACTTCCAAGCTGAGTGATTCCCCCTTGTGTTCGCGCAGGTCGTCATGGGAGCGGTAGTGCACCTGTCGGGCAGGTGACAGCGCCGAAGTCTCGGGTCCCCGGCGGGGTCGAGATTGAACGCTAGCGGCGCCTCGGGGGCTCTGCTGGTGGAACGTGTTCCTGGCCCAAACGTCGACGAGCCGCAGGACCATCCCGCTGACGGAGGTGGCAATCGATGCGCTCTCCTACCATCTGCACACCCGAGTCGGCAACGTCGGCTGCCGCCTTAGCGGTTCGCCGTGCAACAGCAGCAACCGGGTGCTGTGCGCTTACCTGCTAGACGGTGCCAGACCGCGCTCTCACTAGCCGAGAGTGCGTGGGAGGACCTTCCCCAACCCGCAACGTCAGCGTTCCTCTGGAACGCAGAAGATGACTCTTGGTCCTTAGCGACCTGGTGAACCCTAAGCAGCACTTGGCGCTGTTTGCTGCGTCGCTTGCGAAGAACAGTGGCCTGACAGGGGCAGTAACGACATGGATGGGGCGCGCTGCCTGACACAGCACTGGTCCGACCGCTAGACCGACTGCGAATGAGGATCGGCTGCACCCGTGCCCGTATTAGGCCGCTCGAGTTCGCGCCGCGAACGCGCGAGCCGCGGAGTAGGTCTCGACGTCACGCCGGCGCAGCCACCAACGACGGCCGCGGCGCACGGCCGGGATCCGTTCGTCGAGGGCGAGCCGCGTGACGTATTGCGGTGTGTAACTGAGTAGGAGCCCGGCGGTAGTCGGATCCAGCCACACCTGTCCGTCGTCGGGTGCACTCTCGTCGACCGGCTCGCGACCAGCGGGCAGACGAAGCGGAGTCCGGGCAGCTCGCCATGCGTCGCCCCACCTCACCACCGACTCGCGATCAAGGCACGGCCGACCACCTCGGCGATCTCGATGTGCGATCTCGTCGAGGTGTCGCTCGATCGTGCTGGTCGCACAGCCGACCAGCTCGGCAGCGGCGGCGTGCGAGACCCATTCGGTCATATCGAACCGATGCCCCGCCCGCAGCCGTCGAAACGTCAGCCCAGATCGATGACGTCGCGATAGTCCTGCAGGCCAGACAAGAACTTCGATAGTCCCCCGCCAGAGTCCCCCGCCAGACGTTTTCGCCTCCGCCGACCTGTTCGGTGCTGGCGCCGAGAACTGCCCTGTTGATCAGTGCGTGGACGCCGTCTTCGAGAAGGGCCGCGGTCATGCGGCGGGCGTCGCCGAAGACTTCATCCGCACGATCGAACCGCGCCACGCTGGCGGCCTTGATCCTGATCACGCTCCCGTTGTTGCTGACCCCCAACCTAAGGCCAGATCCTCAGCACGTGCGAGCACTCACCCGACCCAGGTCCTCGCTGGCTACTTCTACCTTGGGCGACTCCGCTGTGGGCTCAAGGTTGATTACGCTGACGGCTGACGTCTGCCGGTGCACCAAGCCAGGTCGGGAACGAGGGTCGCCCCAACGAGCAGTCGCATGTCCGCAAAGGTCCAGAAGTCGCACCGACGTGGGGTAAAGATGGTTGATAACCGTCGGCGGCCCTCGGTCTCGATAATCTCGGCCCCCGCACACAGATACCCCTGCCACAGTCACTGAATTTTCGCGGCACGCATGCTACGGAGGTCCGTAGGCGGGCGGTGTGCACCTTGAGATCGGAGAGGTCTCGGGGGTGTCGCGTGCATGGCGGGGTGAAGTTCTACAGCGGCGCAGCGAAGGCGGCGCGCCTGTATGTCGAGCGGGACCGGTCTCGGGCGGATGACTACTACCTGTCCGAGGGCGACGCGATCGCGATGCGACTGGTCGCCACCCCAAAGAGCGTCGACCTCGCCGGCGCGATGAACGGTGACACCTACGAGCAGTGGGTGGCCGGGATGGACATCGACGCCGGCGCGAAGAAGGGACGGCTCCGTAACGATGCGGACGGGCTGCGGTTCGTCGAGGTCGTCGTGAACGGTCCAAAGACGTGGTCGCTCGCGGCCTCGCTGCACCCAGCGATCTCTGAGGCACTTGATGCGGCCCAGGATCGTGCGGCCGCGGAGATCGTCGGGTGGGTCGCCGCTCATGCGACGACCCGGGTGGGTCCGCGGGGCAGGCAGGTCCAGGTCCCGGTCGAGCAGGTCGAGGCGGCGGTGATCCGGCACTACACCTCGCGGGCCGGGGATCCGCACCGTCACCTCCACCTGCAGATCAACGCCCGCGTCTGGGCGGCCAATGCGTGGCGCGGGATCCATTCGGTGGGGATCCGCGACTCGATCGAGGCGATCAACGGGATCGGCCACGCGGTGGTCGCCACCGACCCGCAGTTCCGACGCGTCCTGGCCGAGCACGGGTACACGCTCGATCCCGAGACGGGCGAGATCGCCCAGCTCAAGCCGTACACGGGTGCGTTCAGCGCCCGGGCGGCGCAGATCCGCCGCAACGTCGACCGCTACGAGGCCAAGTGGAGGGCCGAGCATCCGGGCGAGGAGCCGGGTCGGCGGTTGCGGGAGGGGTGGGATCGGCGTGCATGGGCGCAGGCGCGCCCCGACAAGGTCGTGCCCCGCGATGGCCGCGAGCTGGTGGCGCAGTGGAACAGCGAGCTGCACGACCTCGGCTACCAGGACCCCGATGGCCCAGCCGCGCCGGTCCCCCCAGCCGGGACACGGCCGGGGCGGATTGACCGGGACGCTGTCGCCGACCTGGTCATCTCGATCCTGGGATCGAAGCGATCGGCGTGGAACACCGCCGACATCCGCGGGAAGACCGAGGTGCTGCTCGCCCAGACCGGGCTGGTCACGGATCGGGCGGTCCGGGTCGAGCTCGCCGAAGACATCACCGCCCGCGCCCTCCAAGGCTGTACCCGCCTGCTCCAGGGATCCACCATGTCCGGGGTTCCCGAGCACGTGCGTGCCCTCACCTCCCCGCGCGTGCTCGAAGTCGAGGCCGACCTCATCGCCCGGCTGGCCCGACGCGGAACCAGACCCGTCCGACGCGCCTGGCAGGGCGAGCGGGCCGGTCCGGAGCACGCAGCCGTGGTCAGCGCCCTGGCCGGCGACGGGAATCTGGTCGTGGTCGAAGGTGCCGCCGGCGCCGGGAAGACCACTGCACTGCGTGCCGCGCAGCAGCGTCTCGCCCGGTGGGGTCACCGACTCGTCGTGGTGACCCCCACATTGAAGGCAGCCGAGGTCGCCGCCGCCGAGACCGGCGCCGACGGCCACTCCGTCTCCTGGCTGATCCACCAGCACGGGTGGCGCTGGGACGAGGACGGCCACTGGACCCGCCAACCCGATCCCTCCCCCAACCCAGCGGCGCGGTTGCGTCCAGGGGATCTGCTGTTGGTGGACGAGGCCGGCATGCTCGACCAGGACGTCGCCCTGGCGCTGCTGACCCTGGCCGACGAGACCGGCGCCCGTTTCGCCCTGGTCGGGGACCGCCATCAACTCCCCGCCGTCGGCCGCGGCGGGGTCCTCGACCACGCCATCGCCTTCGCGCACCCCACCGCCGTGGTCACCCTCGAGAGGGTGCACCGGTTCACCGACCCCGACTACGCCGACCTGTCGCTGCGGATGCGGACCGGCGACGACCCCGCCGCCGTGTTCGACGACCTACTGCGGCGTGGACACATACTCATCCATCCCACCGAAGTCGAACGCACCGCCGCCCTCGCCGACGCCGGTGCCCGCGGTGACCTGGTCATCGCCGACACCCGCGAACAGGTCGCCGACCTCAACGCCACCATCCGCGACCACCACGCCCAGGCCAATCGCAGCGGCGATCGCGACATCGACGACGTCCTCACCACCGCGGCCGGAGAGCGCATCGGCCTCGGCGACCGGGTCGCGACCCGCCGCAACGACCCCGACCTCCAGGTCACCAACCGCCAGACCTGGACCGTCACCGGCCTCGGCAACGACGGCAGCCTCCTGCTCCACGGGCACGGCCGCGACCGCGTGGTCCCGGCCGAGTACGCAGCCCGGTTCGTCGAGCTCGCCTACGCCACCACCGTCCACGGCGCCCAAGGCGAGACCGTCGACACAGCCCACGCCCTCATCGGCGAGCACACCGGCGCCTCGGCCGCGTACGTCGCGATGACTCGCGCCCGCCACCACAACACCGCCCACCTCGTCGCCGACGACCTCGACGACGCCCGCCGCCAATGGGTCGACGTCTTCGCACGCGACCGCGCCGACCTCGGCCCCGCCCACGCACGCCACCAGGCGATCGACGCCCTCAACCGCTACGGGAGCGCCGTCTCGCCGCGACCCGGCCAGGCTCCCACGGGAGCCGAGTACCGACCCGCGGCCGCGGCAAGCGTCGATTTCGGGCTCTGACCCGACATCAGAGAGCTTTCGGGGAAACGCACGGCCGTCACCGCGGGCGCGGGGCCGCCCGCGCCGGTGGTGCGTCCGACGCACCTTCGGCCTCTACGGCTGTGCACCCGGTGCACAGCCGAGCTGGTTCCAGGGTCGTGGACCGGGTCCACCACCACAGTCTCCGGTCTCGCGTCGGACGCGGGACCGTACGGCGGTGCACCGGGTGCACCACCGGAGACGGCGGCTATGCGCCCGGCGCAGACCCGGACGCTACGGCCCCGCACCGGGGGC
The DNA here is from genome assembly GCF_001425175.1 of Nocardioides sp. Root1257. Lineage (GTDB taxonomy): Bacteria > Actinomycetota > Actinomycetes > Propionibacteriales > Nocardioidaceae > Nocardioides. Next base: position 124,738 of record NZ_LMDV01000012.1, read on the forward strand.
GGGACCGGGGCTGACGCCACGGCGACCACGGTCCTGGATCGGGTCCGGGTCCGGTAGCCGCTCACTCATCCGTCCGCGGTCCGACGTCTCGGAGCGAGCGACTCGAGAATCTCTGCGGTCACGGGATTCACCTTCTCGTCCGGCTGGATGTAGTGGTCCTTGGTGATCTGGGACGACGTGTGCCCGAGCATTTCAGCGGCGAGGTCCGCTCCCCCGGCCCGGTCCAGCACGGTCGCGACCGTCCGGCGGAACGAGTGCGGCGTGACGCCCTCGATGCCTGCCTCCACCAAGACGGCCCGGAGGCGACGACGAACGTTGTTCGTCGTCAGCGGAGTGCCGTTGCGGCTGAAGAACAGGAGATGGTCAAAGTTGTCGGACGACGTGGCGGCCATTCGGTCGCGCAGGACCTCAGCCGCGAAGGACGGGACCGATACGGTCCGGCTGGACCTCGCGGTCTTGGGGTGCGCCTGCCGGTGCGTCGGCTTGCCGGTGGGCGAAACGATCGTGCCGCAGATCCGGACCGTCGCCGGCGACGTGGTCACATCGATGTCGCACCGACGGATGGCGAGCACCTCCCCGATCCGAGCGGAGGTCCCGAGCATCACGTCGATGATCTGCTCGAGCTGTCCGTCCGGCCTGGGCCCGGGAAGGCCGTCCGCCCGACGCCAGCCTTGCGCGGCCCAGCGAATGGCCTCGACCTGCTCTAGCGTCAGCGACATCGCCTGCGAGGGCGGCTTGCGCAGACGAGCAGTGTCGCGGACCGGGTTGGAGCGCATCGCGTCGTAGCGCACGGCCAGGCCAAAGGCCAGACTCATCACGGTCCGGGCCTGCTTCGCCATGCTGTAGCTCTTGGCTGTCGCGAGGGTCTTGATGAACTGGTCGACCTTGCGGACGGTGATCTCGCGCAGCGCGTAGTGCTCGAACACCGGCAGGACGAGCTGCCGCATGTTGCGCTCGTACAGCGAACGGGTGCTCGGTGCGAGCTTGCCGGTGACGTCGAGGTCATCGAGCCATACGTCGACCAAGACCCCGAATGTGCTGTCGCCGGATAGATCGAGGCTTCCGGCCGCGTAGCTGTCGCGCCGCGACAGCTTGTGCTTCAACGCTCGCTCGGCAGACTTGCGACTCCCGCCGGTCGCCTGGACCAGACGAAGTCGGCCGTCATCGTCACGGAAGCGGACGCGCGCCTTGACCTTGCCGTTCGGTGTGGGGAGGTAGGAGAAGTCCCCGAAGGTCCCGATGTCGGTCCGCGGACGACCCATCTCAGATCACCGCCGCTTCTGGTCGGGTCGCACCTCGCGCTGTGTCTCGATCCAGGCGAGCACGTCGCCCGTCGTGAACTTCACGTGGCGCCCGACCCGGATGCCACGCGGACCCTTGCCGTCGACGCGCCAGTCGTAGATGGTCGCGATCGGCACCCCGAGGTACTCCGCGAGATTCTCCATGCTCAGCAGCGGATCGAGCCCGGGGACTGTTCGCAGTTGTGTCGTCATGTCCCTGAGGTGCGCGGCGTTGTCCAAGTGGACCCGAGCAGTCCCGAAGCAGTCCATGCTCACGCGGACGCTGGTGCGCGGCAAGGGCCTTCGAATGGGCCAATCGGCCGAGTAAGTGATGACTTTGTGATGACGTAATCAAGTCTCAAATGCTTTCAGGCTCGGATCCCCAGGGGATCCGAGCCTGAATTTTGTAGCGGGGGCAGGATTTGAACCTGCGACCTCTGGGTTATGAGCCCAGCGAGCTACCGAGCTGCTCCACCCCGCGTCGGTGAAACCAACCTTACAGACCGGGGTCGGGCGGGCCAAATCGGGGTCAGGACGACGGGCTCGCACTCGGGCTCGAGGACGGGCTGGCCGTGTCGGACGGGGCGTCCGACGACGTGTCGGACGGGGTGGCCGGCATCTGCTGGGCGAGCTTGACCGCCTGGGCGACCAGGGCCTCGCCCTTCTCCACCAGGCGCGCCCACTTGACCGACTGGCCGTTGCGCTGGGCCTCGTCGGCGTCGCGGAAGGCCTGGTCGGCGGCGATCAGCTTCGCCCGGATCTGTTGGGCGAGACTGCCGGTGGGCTCGCCCCCGGTGCCGCTCCCGTTGCCGTCGCCGCCGGTGCCGCCGTTGCCGCCCGTGCCGCCCCCGACGTCGTCGACACCGATGGCGTCGGCGAGGGCGAGCGGCAGCGAGGTGCCGATGCCGACCTCGCCGTTGAAGGAGACCAGCACGTAGGCAAGGCTCGGGTAGCTCGCACTCGAGCCGGGGCGTACGGCGTACACGGGCTCGACGTAGATCAGGCCGTCGTCGATGGGCAGCGTCAGCAGGTTGCCGTAGATGACCTGGCCGCCACTCCGGTTGAACTGCGCGAGGCGGTCGGCGACGTTCGTGTCGGAGATGAAGTCGTTGGCGATCTGCCCGGGACCCTTGGCGCTCTGGTCGGTCAACTGCTGCACCTTGATCTTGCCGTAGTCCGGCGAGGTGGCGTCGGAGTCGACGGAGACGAACGCAGCCAGGTTGCTCTTGTTGTAAGGCACGAAGGTCGAGGTCAACGAGAAGACGCCCTGGTCGCCCTGCGGCTCGTCCACGAAGACGCGGTACGGCGGCTGCAGTCGACCCGAGGAGTTCGGGTCCTCCGGGACGGCCCAGCGGTTGTTGCCGCTGTACCAGCGCACCGGGTCGGTGACGTGGTAGCGGGCGTACTGGTAGCGCTGCACCTTGAACATGTCCTCCGGGTAGCGGATGTGGTCCATCAGCTGCTCGGGGATGTCCGACTTCGGCTGCACCGTGCCGGGGAACGCCTTCTCCCACGTCTTGAGGATCGGGTCGGTCTCGTCCCACTCGTAGAGGGTCACGGTGCCGTCGTACGCGTCGACCGTCGCCTTGACGGCGTTGCGCATGTAGTTGATCTCGTCGGTCGGGAGCGTCCGCAGCTGGGTCTCGGTCTGCAGCGAGTCGTCGGTCATCTTCTTGAACGACTCCCGCTCCGCGCCCGGGTAGTTGTTGGTGGTCGTGTAGCCGTCGAGCACCCACACGATCCTGCCGTCGACGACGGTCGGGTACGGGTCGCTGTCGACCGTCAGCCAGGGCGCGAACTTCTCCACGCGGGTCGCCGGGTCGCGGTTGTAGATGACCTCGCTGTTGCTGTTGACCCGTCCGGAGAGCAGGAAGTTCGGCTCGCCGAACTTCACGGCGTACATCAGCTGCCGGAAGGTGCTGCCGATCGGCACGCCGCCCTTGCCGTCGTACGTCGTGGTCTCGTCGGTCGCCGAGCCGCTGGCGTCGGAGGAGCCGAGGTCGAGCTCCACGCTCTTGGCGTCCTTGCTGGACTTGCCGACCACCGAGTAGTCCGGGCTGAGCTCACCGAAGTAGACCTGCTCGCGGAAGCCGCCCGTGGCCTTCGTCAGCGCGTCCTCCCCCGGGGCCTCGCCCTCGGCCCACTGGGTCTTGTCGTCGTCGCTGACCGACGGGACGAGGTTGGCCTCGCTGCGCTGGTTGGCGTACGCCGCGATGACGCCGGAGCCGTGCGTGTAGACGGTGTGCAGGTTGGACCAGTTGCGGTCGTTGGGGTCGATGCCGCTCTGGTCCAGCTCGCGGACGCCGAGCACCAGCGCCCGATCGGTGCCGTCGATCTTGTAGCGGTCGACGTCGAGGACGTCGGCGACGGAGTAGTAGGCCCGCTCCAGCTGGTTCTGCTTGAAGGTCTGGCGGACCAGCTTCGGGTCGACCAGCGGGATCGAGGAGGTCTTGGCGTCCAGGGCTGCCGCCGTCTCGCTGATCTTGGTGCTGGAGAACGGCTCGACCTCGACCTTGTCCTCGCCCACGTCGTACGCCGCGCGGGTGGCGTCGATGTTCTTCTGGATGTAGGGCGCCTGCTTGTCGGCCTCGGACGGCTTCACCTGGAACTGCTGCACGATGCCGGGCCAGATCAGGCCGAGCAGGATCGCCGAGACGGCGAGCAGCGCCAGACCGACCGACGGGAGCAGCCAGGTGCGTCGCCAGACGTTGACGAAGAAGAGGATCGCGCAGATGACGGCGATGCCGAGCAGGATGTTCTTGGCCGGCAGGATCGCGTTGTCGGCCGTGTAGTCCATGCCGGTGATCAGCGAGCCCGACTTGTGCACCAGGTCGAAGCGGTCGAGGTAGTAGTCGACGGCCTTGGCCAGCACGAAGAGGCCGAGCAGCACCGAGATCTGCACCTGGGCGGCGCCGGAGAGCCGGTCCCGCGTGGCCTGGAGGCGGATCCCGCCGTACAGGTAGTGCACGACGATCGCGGCGATCAGCGCGACGACCAGGACGGCCATCGTGAAGTCGACCAGGTAGTGCAGCCACGGCAGCGTGAAGACGTAGAACCCGATGTCCTTGTCGAACCACGGGTCGGTCTCGCCGAAGGGCACGCCGTTGCGCCACAGCAGGTAGTCGCGCCACTCCCCGATCGCCGAGCTGCCGGCGAAGGCGCCGAGCACGACCGGGATGCCGATCAGCAACCAGGTGCGGATCGGGGTGACGGCGTCGCGGTAGCGGTCGAGACCGTTCTGCTCGGGCGAGTTCGGCCGGAAGAACGGGCGGAACCGGTAGGCGAGGTAGATGTTCAGGCCGACGACGAAGCCCATCACCGCACCGAAGGCCAGGAAGAGCCCCGCCTTCGTCCAGAAGAGCGTGCTGAAGACGCCCGAGTAGCCGCCGTCCTGGTACCAGAGCCGGTCGGTGTAGAGCGACGCGACGGTGGACAGCCCGAGGAACGCGAGCACCAGCACCACCGCGGTGATGATCAGTGCGCGCGACCGCCGCGACCCGCGGGGCGGTGCCGCCTGGGGCTCCTCGTCGAACAGCTCACTCATGCGTGCGTCTCTTCCTCTTCCGGCCCTACTCGGGCTCGTCCTCGAGCGTCGCGATCAACAGCTCGAGCAGTCCGGGCACCAGGTCGGCGCCCCCGACCACGGACTGGTCGTCGTCATGGGCCTTCAGCCGCAGTGCGCAGTACGTCGCGCCCGCGCGGGTCGCCCCGGCCACGATGCGGACCTCCTGGCGGTCGGGGTGCTCGCGGGCGAACTCCTCGGCCGACTTCGGGTCGTCGGGGATCTGCTCGTCGGCGTCGGGCGGGAGCACCAGGCGCTCCACGACGGCCGCGCAGCCGGTCACGCCGGGGGGCCAGCTGATCGAGCCCAGCGCCTCCTCCAGCGTCCGGCCCGGGGCCAGCAGCTCCTGCTCGACCGGGGTGAGCGACCCCGCCGCCGACGAGTCGTCGAGACCCATCGCCGCGGCGAGCGCGGGCTCCTTGGCCACCAGCGCCGCGGTGTCGACCAGCGCGTAGAGCCGCGACGGCTGGTCCCACCCGTCGGCCGCGATGTGCTCCTCGATCTCGAGGACGGCCGCCGCCAGGGCAGGGTCCACGTCGGAGAAGCCGGGGAGCTCGGAGTCGTACTCGCTCATGCTGCCTCACTCATGCCGCGTCGTCCCCGCAGGTCGGGAGCGTGGCGTCGGGGTCGGCGACCCACTTCTCGATCGAGTCGATCGCGCTCTCGGTGGTGGGTGCCTCGACGAGCCGCATGTCGCCGTTCGCGGCGCCGACGGCCTCGTCGCAGTTGTCCGGCGGGACCAGGAAGAGCTCGGCGCCCGCGTCGCGCGCGCCGACGATCTTCTGCTGGATGCCGCCGATCGGGCCGACGTTGCCCCCGGCGTCGATGGTGCCGGTGCCGGCGATGGTGCGACCGTCGGTCAGCGAGCCCTTGGTCAGGGTGTCGTAGATGCCGAGGCTGAACATCAGACCTGCGCTCGGGCCGCCGATCGAGGGGTCGATCGCGATCGTCACGTCGACCGGGAAGTCGGTGGTCTTGGTGCCGATCTGGACGCCGACCTGGGGCTTGCCGTCGACCTCGCGCGGCGTCACCTCCACCGGCACGGTCTTGCCCTTGCGGCGTACCTCGAACGTGACCGGTTCCCCCGCGTCGGCCGAGGTCACGGCGGACACCACGTCGTCGGCGTCGAGCGTCTTGGTGCCGTCGACAGTGAGGATCACGTCGCCGCTCTGCAGCCTGCCGTCCGCGGGCGACCCCTTCTCGACCTCGGAGACGACGGCCTCGGTCACGTCGTAGCCCAGCTGGGTCAGCGCGGCGGCGGTCGCGGCGTCCTGGGACGAGGTCATCTCCTGCTGACCCTCCTGCTTGTCCTTCTCGACGGTGCCGCCGGGCGGGTAGATCGCCGACTTGGGGTAGACGGCGTTCGAGCGGCTGATCCAGTCGTGCATCAGCTCGAAGAGGTGGTTGTGGGCGTCGCGCTGCGAGACGTAGACGGTGGTCATCCGCAGCTGGCCGTCGTCGGCGTAGGTCGGCTTGCCCTCGATCTGGATGATCGCCTTGCCCTCGTCGTTGTCGCCGAGGACGTTGACGGTCAGTCCGGGGCTGTAGGTCACGTAGGGCAGCGACTCGAACGCGGCGGCCACCCAGAGGGCGAGCAGCAGCGGCACGGCCAGGAGGCCGGCAAGGGTCCGCTGCGTCATGGCGCCAAGACTGTCAGACCCACCCAACGCGCGCGCGGGAGGTCAGGACGCCCGGCGCGACGGCCGCACCGCGATGCCCGTGCTGCGGTCGTCCTCGGGCTGCGGAGCCGCGTAGCCGGGGGCCGGCCGGCGGCGACGGCGCCGGTCACCGTCGAGGGCGTCCGCAAGCCGGCGTACGGCGACGTCGCGGTCGACCTCGCCACGGCCCTCGCGGCCGAGCCAGGCGACCCAGAGCATGGCCACGACGGCCACCACGACCGACGGCACCAGCCAGAGCAGGATCTCCACGGGTCGAGGCTAGGCACTGCGGTGCTCCGCGGCGGGGAGGCTCGCCACTAAGGCGTCCCCACCCATTCCTCGGTGCCGTCGCCGAAGCGCTGGTGCTTCCAGATCGGCACCTCCGCCTTGAGGGTGTCGATCAGCGCGCGCGACGCGGCGAACGCCTCCCCGCGGTGGGCCGACGCCGTCGCGACGACGACGGCGATGTCGCCGATGTCGAGGCTCCCGACCCGGTGCACGGCGGCGAGCCCCTGCACGTCGTACTCCTCCGCGATCCGCGCGCAGACGTCGTGCAACCGCTCGAGCGCCGTGGGGTGGGCCGTGTAGTCGAGCCCGACCACGCCCTTGCCGTGGTCGTGGTCGCGGACCCGCCCGACGAAGAGGGTCAGCCCGCCGGATGCGTCGTCGTCGAGGGCATCGAGCACCTCGGTGACGTCGAGGGGCTCCTCGCGCAGGTCGACGAGACGGATGGCGGACACGGGCAGACAGTATCCGCGTACCGTGGTGGCATGAACGACAAGCCCGCCGACAACCCCGATGACGGCGCGAACAACCCCTTCAAGGGCACGCCGTTCGAGCAGCTCTTCGGCGCGGCCACCGGCGGTGGCGCGATGCCCGACCTGAGCCAGCTCTTCGGCCAGCTCCAGAACCTCCTGCAGCCCCACGACGGCCCCGTGAACTGGGAGTTCGCGCTCGACCTGGCCCGCAAGACCGTCGCGCAGTCGCCGGACCCCACGCCGAGCCAGCGCCAGCGCGACGCGGTCGCCGACGCGCTGCGCCTCGCCGACCACTGGCTGGACGAGACCACCGCGTTCCCGTCCGGCGTCACGGCCCCGGCCGCCTGGAGCCGCGCCGAGTGGGTCGTCGGCACCACCGAGGTCTGGAAGGTGCTGGTCGAGCCGATCGCGGAGTCGTCCGTGCAGGCGCTCGGCGGCGCCCTGCCGCCCGAGACCCGGGAGATGTCCGGCCCGCTGCTCGGCATCCTCGGCAAGGCCGTCGGTGGGATGCTCGCCGGCCAGATCGGCTCCGGCCTGGGCGCGCTCGCCTCCGAGGTCCTCAGCGTCTCCGACATCGGGCTGCCGCTCGCCGCGCCCGGCCGTGCGGCGATCGTGACCGCCAACCTCGACGCCTTCGCGGCCGACCTCGACGTCAGCGCCGACGACGTGCTGCTGTACGTCGCGCTCCGCGAGGCCGCCCACCAGCGGCTGTTCGCCCACGTGCCGTGGCTGGGCGACTACCTGATCGGCGCCGTCACCGACTACGCCCGCGGCATCGAGATCAACGCCGAGGGCATCCAGTCGCGCATCGAGGAGCAGATGCGGGGCATCGACCCGCAGAACCCCGAGTCCATGCAGGAGCTGCTGGACGGCGGGATGTTCGAGCTCGAGCGCTCCCCCGCCCAGGAGGCCGCGCTGCAGCGGCTCGAGGTCGCCCTCGCCCTGGTCGAGGGCTGGGTCGACGACGTCGTCGGCCAGGCGACCGCCGAGCGGATGCCGACCGCTGCCAAGCTGCAGGAGACCTTCCGCCGGCGCCGTGCCGCCGGCGGTCCGGCGGAGCAGACCTTCGCGACCCTGGTCGGCCTCGAGCTGCGCCCGCGCCGGCTGCGCGACGCCTCCACCCTGTGGGGCTCGCTGCGCACCCGCCAGGGCACCGAGGCCCGCGACGGCGTGTGGATGCACCCCGACCTGCTACCGACGCCGGCCGACCTCGACGACCCGCTCGGCTTCCGTGAGGACGCCTCGGCACCGGACGCGCTCAGCGACGAGGACTTCGACGCCGAGTTGAAGAAGCTCCTCGACAAGCCCGAGGAGTGAGCCTCCACGCCGACGCGCTCGCGGTCCTGACCGGCTGGCGGGCGCCGGACGCCGCCCAGGAGGCGCTGCGAGAGCGGTACGTCGCGCACCTGCAGGCGCACCCGGACGGCCTGACCCGTGAGTGCCGTCCCGACCACGTGACCGCGAGCACGGTGGTGCTCAGCCCCGACCGCACCGAGGTGCTGCTGACCCTGCACGCCAAGGCGCAGCGGTGGTTCCAGCTCGGCGGCCACTGCGAGCCGGAGGACGAGACGCTGGCGGGCGCCGCGCTGCGCGAGGCCACCGAGGAGTCCGGGCTGACCGGCCTGCGGCTCGACCCGGTGCCGGTCCAGCTCAGCGAGCACGCCGTACCGTTCTGCGGCCCGACCCGGGACGTGCACCACCTCGACGTACGGTTCGTCGCGGTCGCGCCGGCCGGCGTCGCCCACGCGGTGAGCGAGGAGTCGCTCGACGTCCGCTGGTGGCCCGCCGACGCGCTGCCCGACCCGCAGCCCGACCTCGTCGACCTGGTCGCACTCGCTCGACTGAGGAGCTAGTCGACCTCGTCGTGGTCGACCGGCGGCGGGTCCAGCCGGGCCGCGGCCGACCAGCCAGCCAAGTAGCCCTTCGCCCGCTCGGCCTGCGGGTAGCGGTCCACCCAGCCCCAGAACCGCGAGTTGTGGCTGGCCTCGAAGAGGTGCGCGAGCTCGTGCATCAGCACGTAGTCGATGACCCAGGACGGCATCCCCTGGAGTCGCGCCGAGAGCCGGATGGAGCGGTCGCCGGGGGTGCAGGAACCCCACCGGGCCTCCTGGTTCTCCACCCAGCGCACCGACTCCGGGAGCGCCAGGCCGCCGAGGTAGCGGTCGCTGAGCGCCTTGGCCCGCTTCATCAGGTCCTCGTCGCTGGGCTTGCGCCTGCGCTCGGACCGCTCGAGGCGCGCGATCATCGTCTCGACCCACTCCGCCTCCTCCTTGCGGGAGAGCGAGGCGGGGATCAGCACGACCACGCGGTCGCCGTCGCGGTAGGCGGAGACCGTACGGCGGCGCCGCTTCGAGCGGCGTACCTCCACCTCGGGCCGGGTCGTCATGACCTGAAACTAGCCGTTCGCCCAGGTCAGCAGGCGCTCCCGCGACCACGTGTTGACGATCCGGTCGGCGTCGATCCCGGCCTCCTCGGCCCGTTCGCAGCCGTAGACCTGGAAGTCGAGCTGCCCGGGAGCGTGGGCGTCGCTGTCGATCGAGACGAGGCAGCCGAGGTCGCGGGCCAGCTCGAGGAGGCGCGTCGGCGGGTCGCGACGCTCGGGGCGCGAGTTGATCTCGACGGCGGTGTTGCTCTCGACGCAGGCCTCGAAGACCGCCTTCGCGTCGAACTGGGACTCGGCGCGGGTCCCGCGGTTGCCCATCACCATCCGGCCGGTGCAGTGCCCGAGCACGTTGGTGCGCGGGTTGCGCACCGCTCCGATCATCCGCCTGGTCATCGCCGCCGGGTCCATCTTCAGCTTGGAGTGCACGCTCGCGACCCGGACGTCGAGCCGGGCGAGCAGCTCGTCGTCCTGGTCGAGCGAGCCGTCGTCGAGGATGTCGACCTCGATGCCCTTCAGCAGCGTGAAGCCACCGTCGGCCCGGCCGCCCAGGTGCTCGTTGACCGCGTCCACCACCCCGAGCTGCCGGGTGAGCCGCTCGGGGCTCAGCCCGTGGGCGACCGTCAGCCTCGGCGAGTGGTCGGTGAGCACCAGGTAGTCGTGGCCGAGCTCGATGGCGGTGAAGGCCATCTCCTCGATCGGGGAGCCGCCGTCGGACCAGTCCGAGTGGGAGTGCAGGTCGCCGCGCAGCGCGGCCCGCAGCTCCGCGCCGCCAGGTGTGAGTGGGCCGCCGTGGTCGCGCTCGAGGGCCGCGAGCCGCTCGGGCAGCTCGCCCCGCACGGCCTGCTCGATCACCTTCGCCGAGCTCGCCCCGACCCCTGACAGCTGCGTGAGGGTCCCCTCCTCCACGGCGCGGGCCACCTCGTCGGCCGGCATCGGCAGGAGGGTGGCGGCCGCGCCGCGGAACGCCTTCACCTTGTAGGTGTCCTCCCGGGCCCGCTCCAGCAGGAACGCGATCCGGCGCAGCGCCGCCACCGGTCCCCCGTCGTAGCTCCCGTCGTGCGACACGCCGTGCCCTCCCGATATCCGTCCCGAGTTTCTTTCCTCCACACCCGGTGGAGAGCCATTGTCGCTGGTCAGCGCCGCGCGGCGGCCGTGACGTGGCGGTTCGTCCACAGCCGTGTCCCGGCGACAGGCCGCGTCCTCCACCGGCAGAGCCGGTCTTCCACAGGTTTGTCCACAACGTTGTCCACAGGCTGGGGCCACGCCGCGTTGACCGGCGCTCCGCCCTGCTCCTAGCGTCGTCCCCAGATGAGGCCTCCGGGTCGCCGAAGGACACTCGCAAGGGGAAGGCAAGTGTCCGGCTGGCGGCGCGGGGGCCTCTTCTTCATGCCCCGCCGGGGCCGGTCAGTGCCCCGTGAAGGCCGGAGCCCGCTTCTCCTGCGCCGCCCGGATCCCCTCCTGGAGGTCCACGGTCGCGAGCGTGATCGGCTGCGCCATCGCCTCCCACTGCAGGCAGGCCTCGACGTCCGCGTGGCCGCCGTCGCGCAGCGCGAGCTTCGTGAGCCGGCTCGCGATCGGCGCCGTCGCGGCGATCCCCGCGGCCGTGTCCAGCACGCCCTCGAGGAACGTCGCCGGCTCGTCCACCCGCGAGACCATCCCGAGCCGCAGCGCCTCGTCGGCCTCCACGACCCGCCCGGTGAGCAGCAGGTCGCGGGCGTGCGCCTCGCCCACCACGTTGGGCAGCAGGTAGGTCGCCGCCATGCCGGGGTGCATGCCGAGCTTCACGAACGGCGCGCCGAGCTTCGCGCCGGCCGCGGCGTACCGCAGGTCGCAGGCGAGCGCCAGGCACAGGCCGGCGCCGATCGCCGCGCCGTTGACGGCCGCGATCGTCGGGACCTCGAGGCGGCGGATCGACAGCCAGGCCCGGTAGAACGCGATCATCCGGGTGCGCAGGTGGTCGACCGACGCGTCGGGCTCGCTGGCGATCCAGGAGGTGTTGCCACCGGAGCAGAACGCCGAACCCTCGCCGGTCACCACGACCGCGCGCACCGACCGGTCGGCGGCCAGCTCGTCGACCGCGGCGACCCACGAGGAGGTCATCTCGTCGGACATCGCGTTGCGCTGGTCGGGGTTGTCGAGGGTGAGCAGGGCGACGCCGTCGCGGGGCCGCTCGAGGCGCAGGTGGCTGAGGCTCAGGGAGTCGTGGGACATGCGCTCAAGGTACCCATCGGGCTCCCGCGGCGCCGTGAGGGAAATCGCGCTCATCCACGGCGCGCCGAGGGCCTCCTGCACGCTCAGCCCCGCGTGTCGTAGGGTCTGAGACGGTTCGGCGGCACCCCGCTGGACTCCGACGGGTCTTCCCCTTCATCCCCGTCGCGACGACCGTGAAATGAATACAAGCAAGGAGGCCGTCATGGCGGAGACCTGGAGCGGCGAGTTCTACTGCGTGAAGTGCAAGGAGAAGCGCGAGGCCGAGGGCGAGATTCGCGTGAACGACAAGGGCACCAAGATGGCCAAGGGCGTCTGCCCCGTTTGCGGCACGAACCTCAACCGGATCCTCGGCAAGGCCTGACGCACGAGCGCTCAGCCCCACGAGTTCCACAGCGGCGCCGCCCCTCCCGGGGCGGCGCCGCTGTCGTCTTTCGGCGAACCTCCCTGTGGACAGCCGTCCGAGGCCCCGGATCCGGGGTAGGGAGCCGGCATGGACCTCCTGCGCCCCGGCCTCCACGTCGTACGCCGCGACGACCGCCACCTGCAGATCGGCCTGGATCCGCCGTGGCGGGTGGTCGTGCCGGACGACCCGGACGTGCAGGCCGTGCTGGACGACCTCGTGGCGGGACGCGCGCCCTCCCCCGCCACCCACGCGGGGCACCGGGCGCTCCGCGACCTGCGCGCCGCCGGCATGCTCGGTCCAGCCGTGGCCCCGCTGCCGACGGCCGCGGTGGCCGTGGTCGGCGACGCGCGACCGACCGGCGAGGTGGTCCGGCTGCTGCGGGCGGCCGACGTCTCCCCGGCGCCCCTCGAGGAGGCGGACCTGGCGGTCGTCGTCTCCTCCGGGGAGCCGCCCCGCGATTTGGTCGACGACCGGGTGCGCGCGGGGCAGGCGCACCTGGTGGTCGGCGCCGGCCCGCGGGGCTTCCGGGTCGGACCGTTCATCGAGCCCGGCGCCACGGCCTGCCTGCGCTGCGTGGACGCCCACCTCGCCGAGCGCGATCCTCGGCGCGGCGTCGTCGTCGAGCAGCTGGCCGGCCGCGCGGCGGCGCCCGACGACGCCCTGCTCGAGGCTCTCGCCCTGACCTGGGCGGTCCGCGACGTGCTGCGCTACCTGACCGGCGCGGTCCCGTCGACCTGGTCGGCGACGGTCCGGCTCGACCTCGACCTGGACCCCGACCGGCGCGAGTGGTCCCGGCACCCGCACTGCGGCTGCGCGTGGGACGCGCTCGGCGCAACTGACCGGGCGGTAAGTGGCGAGTAGGCTGCGCCGCATGACGACTTCCGGACCCACTCGTCCTCGCGCCCCCCGGGTCTCGGCGGAGCAGCGTCGCGGGGAGATCCTGGTCGCCGCGGTCGACGTGTTCGGCGGGCGAGGCTTCCACAAGGCCTCCCTGGGCGAGATCGCCGAGCGGGTCGGCATCACCCACCAGGGGATCCTGCACCACTTCGGCTCCAAGGAGCAGCTGTTCGTCGAGGCCCTCGCCCACCGCGAGCGGCTGGACGTCGCCGGCTTCGAGAACCACGAGCCGCCGCGCGGTCCCGACCTGCTGCGCCACCTCGTGCACACCGCGGTCGTCAACACCGGCCGGATCGGCCTGGTCCAGGCGTACGTCGTCCTCTCGGCCGAGTCGGTGACCGAGGGCCACCCCGCCCAGGCGTCCTTCCGGGATCGCTTCGCCGTGCTCCGGGGACTGATCGTCGCGGCCCTGGAGGCATCCCTGCCCTCGGAGCAGCACCCGCCGCCCGAGGAGGTCGAGTCCGCAGCCAGCGCGATCATCGCGGTGATGGACGGGCTCCAGGTGCAGTGGCTGCTGGCGCCCGACGAGATCCGGATGCCGGCCACCGTCGCGCTCGTCATCGACGCGATCCTCGAGCGCTGGGGAAGCACCGAGCGCACCGTCGCCGCCGCCGTCTGAGCGGCGGCGGTCTCGGCAGGTAACAATTTCGCCGTCACTACTTACTTACCTGTCAGCAAGTGTGCTTAGATCGCCCCGGCCACCCGCTGTGACTGCCATCACAAGCCCGTCGCAGTACGGCCGCCCACCACGTGGATCCGTATCTCGACATCGCACCCGGCCTCGGCCGGACAGGGAAGGGACAGCCAGATGCGCACAGCTCGTAGGCGCCGCACCGGGGCGGCAGCCGCCCTCGTCTCGGCGGCACTGCTGCTCACCGCCGCATGCGGCAGCAGCGACTCCGACGGGAGCGGCACGTCCGCCGACTCCGGCTCCTGCAAGCCCGCCGGGAAGAAGGTCACGCTGACCTTCACCTCGTGGGTCCCCGGCATGCAGGAGACGGTCGACCTCTGGAACAAGGAGAACCCGGACATCCAGGTCGACTACAAGGAGGTCGTCGGCGGCAACCAGGGCACCTACCAGGCGTACTCGAACCAGATCAAGGCCGGCAAGACGCCCGACATCGGCATGATCGAGTTCGACAACCTCCCGTCGTTCCGGCTCCAGGACGGCCTCACCAACGTCGGCGGCTGCGAGCCGGTCCAGGAGGCGAAGAGCAAGTACGTCTCGTGGGCGATCGACCAGACCGGCTTCGGTGAGAAGGACGCCGTCTACGGCATCCCGATGGACATCGGCCCGATGGCGCTCTACTACCGCAAGGACCTCTTCGACCAGGCCGGCATCCCGGTGCCGACGACGTGGGACGAGTACTACGAGGCTGCGAAGAAGATCGCGGCCAAGGGCGCCACGATCGGGGACTTCCCGCCCGACCAGCCCGCCTGGTTCACCTCGCTGGCCTGGCAGAACGGCGCGAAGTGGTTCTCGGTCGACGACGACAAGTGGACCGTCTCGCTCGACGACGACGCCACCAAGCAGGTCGCCGACTACTGGCAGAAGCTGATCGACGAGAAGCTCGTCGACAGCGTCCCCGGCCTCGGTGACCCGCAGTGGAAGGCCCTGGACTCCGGCAAGGAGTGGTCGATCATCGGCGCCGCCTGGACCACCAAGCTGCTCGAGAGCTCGGCGCCCAAGACCGCCGGCAAGTGGGCCGTCGCACCCATGCCGCAGTGGACCGCCGGCGACAACACCGCCGGCAACTGGGGTGGCTCGACCGCCGTCGTCTTCAAGAACTCGAAGTACCCCTACGAGGCCTCGAAGTTCGCGACCTGGGCGTTCAGCAACCTGGACGCACTGACGCTCAACAACAAGAACGGCGGCCAGTACCCGGCCACCACCGAGGGCCAGGAGCAGCTGCCGGCGCTCACCGAGGGCCTGCCCTACTACGGCGACCAGAAGGTGTGGGAGGTCTTCGCCCAGGCATCGGCCGGGGTGGACCCGAGCTTCCAGTGGGGTCCGACGATGACCGACACGTACGCCGCGCTCGCCGACGGTCTCGGCAAGGCCGTCAACGGGCAGGGGACCCTCGACGAGGCGCTCACGTCCGCGCAGGACAAGACCGTCGAGACGATGAAGTCGCAGTCGCTCACGGTCGCGGACTGAACCGCACCACCCCGCACGTGCGGCCGGCCGGCCGTCGACCTCTCCCGGCCGGCCGCACGCACCACCCGCCACCGAGGACCTGGAGGACACCGACCCGATGACGGCACTGCCCCCGACGACGACGGTCCCGAAGAAGGTCCGACCCGCGGCGCGTCCCTCCGGCGGCCGACGGCACCGACGAGCCGCGATCGGCTTCCTGGCGCCGTTCCTGGTCTCGTTCGCACTGTTCTACGTGCTGCCGATCGCGTACGCCGTCTACCAGTCCTTCTTCAAGGTCGAGCGCCAGGGCACGTTCGGCGTCGCCCACGACGTCTGGGGCGGGCTCAGCCAGTACTCCGAGGTCTTCTCCGACGCGGAGTTCTGGCACAGCCTGGTCCGGGTCGGCCAGTTCTTCCTGATCTCGATCCCGATCCAGCTGGGCCTCGCGCTGCTCTTCGCACTGCTCCTCGACTCGCCCGTCCTGCGCGCACACCGCTTCTTCCGGCTGGCCCTCTTCGCGCCGTACGCCGTGCCCGGCGTGATCGCCGCGCTGATGTGGGGGTTCCTCTTCTCCCCCGGCACCACGCCGATCCCGGCCTTCGCCGACCGCTTCGACCTGCTCGGGCCGGACCTGGTGATGTTCTCGATCGCCAGCGTCGTCAACTGGATCTACACCGGCTACAACATGCTGATCATCTACTCCGCCCTCAAGGCGATCCCCGCGGAGGTGATCGAGGCGGCGACCGTCGACGGTGCCGGGCAGGTGCGGATCGCCTGGTCCATCAAGATCCCGCACGTCACACCGGCGCTGGTCCTCACCGGCGTCTTCTCGATCATCGGCACCCTCCAGCTCTTCAACGAGCCACAGATCTTCCGCACCATCTCGAGCGCCGTGAGCAGTACCTACACGCCGAACATGGTCGTCTACGCGACGTCGAGCATCCCCAACTACCACCTGGCGGCGGCCTACTCGGTGGTGCTCGCGCTGATCACCTGCGCGCTGTCCTTCACGTTCCTCAAGGTCACCCAGAAGCGAGCCTTCCAGTGAGCACCCTCGAGAGGACCCGGTTCCGCGACCGCCCGGTCCCGGTGCTGGCGGCGACGCTCTTCATGGTCGTGTGCACGGCGTACTTCCTGCTGCCGCTGTGGTGGATGGTGGTCGCCTCCAGCACCACCCGCGGCGGCCTCACCGACACCAGCCTGTGGTTCCACGGCGAGTTCGAGCTGTGGACCAACATCAGGAACGTCGTCACCTACCAGGACCACGTCTACGTCCGGTGGATCCTCAACAGCATCGTCTACGCGACCGCCGGGGCCACGATCGGCACCCTGTTCGCCGCCATGGCCGGCTACGGCCTGGCGAAGTACGTCTTCCCGGGGCGCGAGGTCGTCTTCAACGTGATCCTCGCCGGGGTCCTGGTGCCGGCGACGGCCCTCGCGCTGCCGCTCTTCCTGCTCTTCAGCAAGCTCGACCTGACCGACACGTTCTGGGCGGTGCTGCTGCCGAGCATCGTGTCGCCCTTCGGCGTCTACCTGGCGCGCATCTACGCCGCCGCGTCGGTGCCCGACGAGCTGCTCGAGTCGGCCCGGCTCGACGGCGCCGGGGAGTTCCGGGCGTTCTTCACGATCTCCTCCCGGCTGATGGCGCCCGCGCTGGTCACGATCTTCCTCTTCCAGTTCGTCACCATCTGGAACAACTACCTGCTGCCGCTGGTGATGCTCCAGAACACCAAGCTCTACCCGGTCACGCTCGGGCTGGCGACCTGGAACAGCCAGAAGGCGATCGCCGGCAACCTCCAGCTGTACGTCGTCGTCGGCGCGCTGCTGTCGATCATCCCGCTGATGATCGCGTTCCTGGCCCTGCAGCGCTTCTGGCAGAGCGGCCTCAGCGAGGGCGGCGTGAAGTCCTAGTAGCCCCTGCTCCCCCACCCATCCGTCACCGACCTGGAGTTCTCCCTCGATGCCTTCCCTGGACCTGCCTGCCCTGGTCTCCCGCCTCTCCCTCGAGCAGAAGGTGCGGCTGCTGACCGGCGCCGACTTCTGGGCGCTGTACGACGAGCCCGCCATCGGCCTGCGCCGGATGGTGACCTCGGACGGCCCGGCCGGCGTCCGCGGTGAGCTCTGGGACGAGCGCGACCCGTCGACGAACATCCCGTCGCCGACGGCCATCGCGGCGAGCTGGGACCCCGAGCTCACCGCGACCCTCGGTCGGCTGCTCGCCCACGAGGCACGTCGCAAGGGCGTCGACGTCGTGCTGGCGCCCACCGTCAACCTGCACCGCTCGCCGTACGGCGGCCGGCACTTCGAGTGCCTGAGCGAGGACCCGGTGCTGACCGGATCGATCGGCGCCGCGCTCGTCGAGGGGCTCCAGTCGCAGGGCGTCGCGGCCACCGTCAAGCACTTCGTCGCGAACGACTCGGAGACCGACCGGCTGACCTATGACGCCCGGGTCGACGAGCGCACGCTGCGCGAGCTCTACCTGGCGCCGTTCGAGACGATCGTGCGCGACGCGGGCGCCTGGTCGGTGATGGCGGCGTACAACTCGGTCGACGGCGCCACGATGACCGAGAGTCCGATGCTGCGCGCGATCCTCCACGAGGAGTGGGGCTTCGACGGCGTCATCATGACCGACTGGTACGCCGGCCGCTCGACGGAGGCGGCCGCGCGCGGAGCGCTCGACCTCATCATGCCGGGGCCGACGGGGCCATGGCGCGAGGCCCTGGTCGACGCGGTCCGCGAGCAGCGGGTCGACGAGGCCGACATCGACGCCAAGGTCCTGCGGCTGCTCGGGCTCGCCACGCGGGTCGGCGCGCTCGCCGACGGGCCGGAGGCCCAGCCCGTCGAGCCGTGGACCGACGCCGAGAGCGACGCCCTGGTGCAGAGGGCCGCCGCCGCCGGCTTCGTGCTCGTGCGCAACGCCCCCGTCGGCGACGCGCCCGTGCTCCCCGTCCGTCCCGGGATCAAGCGCGTCGCGGTGATCGGCCCCAACGCCCGCGAGGCGCGCTTCCTCGGCGGCGGCAGCGCGCTGGTCTTCCCGCCCGCGACGGTCTCCCCGCTGGCCGGGCTGCTGGCGGCGCTCGGCCCCGACGTCGAGGTGACCTACTGCCTCGGTGCGCGCGGCCACGAGCGCGTCTCGGCGGCGGATCCCGCGCTGCTGACGACCCCGGGCGGCGAGCCCGGCATCCGGGTCGAGTTCCGCGGCGCGGGCGGCGAGGTCCTCGGGGCGGATCGCCGGCTGGGCTCGGCCTTCAACTGGAACAACGCCTTCGAGGGCGTCGACCCCGCGTTGATCACCGAGATCGCGCTCGACGTGGTCGTCACCGCCGACCAGAGCGGCGAGTACCGGATCGGCGCGTCCGGGGTCGGGCGCTACCGCCTGCGACTCGACGACCACCCCGCCTTCGACGAGCTGCTCGAGCTGCCGCCGGGCGCCGACCCGGTCGAGGGCCTGATGCGCCCGCCGCAGGAGTGGGCGACGGTCGCGCTGACGGCCGGCCAGCAGGTCCGGGTCTCGCTCGTGCACGTCGTCAAGGACCACACGGCCGACGAGGACCTGCTCGTCTCGATGCAGCTCGCCGTCGACTGCACCGTCGAGGACGACGACGCCTCACTCGCCCACGCCGTCGCCGATGCGGCCGCAGCGGACCTCGCGGTCGTGGTGGTCGGCACCACCGAGGAGGTCGAGAGCGAGGGCTTCGACCGCACCAGCCTGGCGCTCCCGGGTCGTCAGGACGAGCTGGTGCACCGGGTCGCGGCGGCCCGGCCCGAGACCGTCGTGGTCGTCAACGCGGGCGCTCCCGTGCTGATGCCCTGGCGCGACGAGGTCGCCGCGACCCTGCTCGCGTGGTTCCCCGGCCAGGAGTTCGGCGGCGCGCTCGCCGACGTGCTGCTCGGCCGGGTGGAGCCCGGCGGCCGGTTGCCGACCACCTGGCCGGCGTCGGAGGACGCAGCCCTGCCGTCCACCACCCCCGTCGACGGGCGCCTCGACTACACCGAGGGCCTGCACGTCGGCTACCGCAGGTTCCTGCGCGACGGCGTCGAGCCGGCGTACTGGTTCGGGCACGGTCTCGGCTACACCACGTGGACGTACGACGACCTCGTCGTCACCGGCACCGACGTGGCGGTCACCGTGACCAACACCGGGGACCGGCCCGGACGCGAGCTGGTGCAGGTCTACCTCGCGCGGCCCGACAGCGCGGTCGAGCGACCGGTGCGCTGGCTGGTCGGCCACGCCTGGGTCGAGGCCGGGCCGGGCGCCGGCGCGACCGCGCGGATCGGCGTACCGGCGCGTGCCTTCGAGCACTGGTCCGACGGCGGTTGGGTGCGGGAGCCCGGCGCGTTCACCGTGGAGGTCGGCCGGTCGGCAGCCGACATCGTGCTCAGCGCCGAGGTCGGCTGACTCACCACCACTCGCTGTCGAGCTTGCCCTCCATCGCCCGCAGGTGGGTGCGCGAGCACTCGTCGCAGTAGACGCGCAGCCGTCCCCGCTCGGTGGCCGTGGTCCAGGTGAGCGTCTTGGCCTCGTCGCTCTCCTGCTTGCCGCAGAAGTCGCAGGTGGTCACCTCTGCAGGCTAGTCCTGGAACGCCGGGAGCCGGGTACGACGTGTCGTCGTACCCGGCTCCCGGGGTAGGTGGTGGTCGTGGTCAGAGCGCGCGAGCGAGGGCCAGACGCGCCTGCTGTGCCGCCTGCTCGGCCTTGCGGCTGAGTCGACGGGCACGGGCCAGCTGGTAGCCCAGCTGGAGCTGGTGCGCCTCTCCCAGGCGCTCGGACATTTGCGCTCGGGCCAGATTTTCGTGGAGAAGATTCATCTCGGTGAGTCCGTTCGGGTTCGTGTTCGTGGTGGTGTTCATCGGAGTCATGTCGACTTTCTAGATCTGCGGCGTGCTCAGAGCGTGCGGACGATGGCGAGTCGGGCCTGCTGGGCGACCTGCTCGGCCCGGCGGCCGGAGCTGATCACGCGGGCCAGACGGCGGCCCTGTCGGCAGTGCAGCGCCTCGACGAGTCGCGTGCTCACCTGAGCGCGAGCCAGGTCCTCGGTGCTGAAGTTCATCTCGGTGTCCTTTGACGTCGTTGTCGGAAGGGTGGTGCGGTGCGGGCGGGTGGTGCGGGGACGCTGCCTCAGGCGGCGACTTCGTTCTTGCGGGGACGGCCACGCGGACGCTTGCGCGGGATCACCACGCCTTGGAGGAAGAGCTGGCCTCCCCAGACTCCCCAGGGCTCGCGACGCTCGAGGGCGCCGTCGAGGCAGAGGGTCCGGACCGGGCAGTCCAGGCACAGCGCCTTCGCGAACTCCACGTCGGTGGGCGACTCGGCGAACCAGAGCTCCGGGTTGTTGATCCGGCAGGGCAGCAGCTCCTCGTCGACCCGGTTGGCCTCGTCGTGGAGCTGACCCAGGCTGATCTCCTGGGCCGACGCCTCGGCAGTCCCATCGGTGCGGATGAGTTCACTGATGGTCATGTTTCACCTCCTTCTTCTGACCTGATCGCTGGTGTGCGGTGCTGGTGGTCGTGTGCTGTGTTCGAAAAACACAAAGGCCGCGAATCCCGGTTCGGGATTCGCGGCCTGGAGGCTGCCGATGGCTGTTGGGTGTCAACAGGTCGGTGGTCTCCAGGCAGAGGTCCCCGGGAAGTAGGCCTGGGTGAGACCCAGACCCGCCTTGGCGGCATCCGTGGTGCCGGCAATGACTGCCACTCGCTCGCGCACGACGGTCGTCGCGCAGAAGGCGTGGCTGCCCATGGGCATGGCGAAGCCGGACGGGCTGGCAGTCGAGATGCTGGGAGCCGTCATCCAGAGCTTGTTGCTGTTCATGTGGAGCCACCTCCTTCGATGCGTAGTGCGCCGGTCGTGCCAGGACCGTGGTGCGCTGCTGGTCAAGTGAGAGAAAACTATCGGTTCATACAGGTAAGGGGCAAACGATTTACTGCCCATTTCTCAAAAAGTTTCTGCCACCCCTCGGGGCGAGGCTCCGTCGAGGCTCCGTCGAGGCTCAGTCGACGAGGGTGAGGACCTCGTCGCCGTACTTCTCGACCTTGGAGCGGCCGATCCCGTTGATCTTCAGCAGGGCGTCGGGGGTGCGCGGCTTGTGCTCGGCGATCAGCTGGAGGGTCGCGTCGGTGAACACCACGAACGCGGGCTTGCCCTCCTCGCCGGCCCGCTCGCGACGCCACTCACGCAGCTTCTCGAAGAGCGCCTCGTCGTAGGACGCCGGGCAGTCCGCGCAGCGGCCGACCTTCTTCTCGGCGCCCGTCGTCAGCGGTCGGCCGCACTCGCGGCAGCTGGCGATCTTGCGGCTGCGCGGCTGCTCGCCGGTGGTGCGGGCCGACGCGGGCAGCAGCGGGTCGAGGAAGCGGGACGGCTTGCGCGAGGCGCGCCCCCCGGGGTTGCGGGCCAGCGACCAGGACAGCGACAGGTCGACGCGGGCGCGGGTCATGCCGACGTAGAGGAGGCGACGCTCCTCCTCGATCGCCGCCGGGGACTCGGCGTAGGTGATCGGCAAGGTGCCGTCCTGGAGCCCGCAGAGGAACACGGAGTCCCACTCGAGGCCCTTGGCAGCGTGGAAGGTCGCCAGCGTGACGCCGTCGGCGACCGGGGCGTGCTGCTCGGAGGCGCGGCGGTCGAGGTCGTCGACGAAGGCGTTGAGGTCGGCACTCCGGCCCTCGATGGGCGCGGCCGCGAACTCGGTCGCCTGGTCCACCAGCGCCTGCCACGACTCCCAGCGGTCCCGGGTCTGGCCGCGACCGGTGGGCGGCTCGGCCTTCCACCCCATGCCGCCCAGGATGCCGGTGACGGCCGCGACGATGCCGTCGTCGGCCCCCTCCCCCGATCGTGCGGCCCCACGGAGCCGGGTCACGGCCTCGCGCACCTCGGCGCGGTCGAAGAAGCGGGCGGCGCCGCGGACGACGTACGGGATGCCGCGCGCGGAGAGGGCCTCCTCGAACGACTCGGACTGGGCGTTGATGCGGAAGAGCACCGCGACCTCGCCGAGCGAGCGGCCGGCATCGCGCAGCCGGGCGATCTGGGCGGCGACGGCGTCGGCCTCGGCGACCTCGTCGGGGCGCGGGGTGTAGGTGACCGTCGGCCCCGAGGGGCGCTGCGCGCGCAGGTCCACGCCGCGACTGCTGGAGGCCGCGAGCAGGGTGTTGGCCGCGTCCACGACCTCGGGGGTCGAGCGGTAGTTGCGCACCAGCTCGATGGAGGCGGCCGCGGGGTACTCGGTGCGGAAGTCGCGCAGGTAGCGCGCGTCGGCCCCGGCGAAGGAGTAGATCGTCTGGGCGGGGTCGCCCACGACGCACAGCTCGTCGCGACCGCCGAGCCAGAGCCGCAGCAGCGCCCACTGGAGGGGCGAGACGTCCTGGAACTCGTCGACGACGAACCACTTGTACTGGCTGCGCACCTGGGCGGCGACGCGCTGGTCCTCGTCGAGGAGCCCGGCGGTGAGCAGCAGGACGTCCTCCATGTCCATCCGGCCCTGGCCGCGCTTGACGTCCTCGTAGGCCGCGAAGACCCGTGCGACGGTGTCGTGGTCCTGGCCGGACACCGAGCGGCCCCGGGTGCGGGCCACCCGGGCGTAGTCGTCGGGGTGGACGTTGCTGACCTTGGCCCACTCGATCTCGGAGGCGAGGTCGCGCAGCAGCGCCTGGTCGGCGTTCAGCCGCTGCCGGCGGGCGGCGGAGGCCAGGAGGCCGATCTTCGACTCGATGAGCGACGGCAGCTCGGTGCCCTGGACGCGCGGCCAGAAGTAGCGGAGCTGGCGCAGCGCGGCGGAGTGGAACGTCCGGGCCTGGACCCCACCCGCCCCGAGCGAGCGCAGCCGGCCCCGCATCTCGCCCGCGGCCCGGGTCGTGAACGTGACCGCGAGGACCTCGGTCGGTGCGTAGACGCCGGTCGCGACCCCGTGCGCGATGCGGTGCGTGATCGCCCGGGTCTTGCCGGTGCCGGCGCCCGCCAGCACCCGGACCGGACCACGCAGCGCCTCGGCGACCTGGCGCTGCTCGGGGTCGAGGGCGTCGAGGAGGTCGGGCATCTGCGGGAACAACTCCTGGGCTGTGATGGTTGGATCCGGTGGACGATCCACACCCTAGACGTCGGAGGCGACAGTCCCAGATGAGCAGCTCCTTCACCATGTACACCACCCCCTGGTGCGGCTACTGCCACCGGCTGAAGAGCCAGCTCGACCGTGAGGGCATCCCCTTCGACATCGTCGACATCGAGCAGGACCCGTCGGCGACGCAGATCGTCGAGTCGGCCAACAACGGCAACCAGACGGTCCCCACGCTGGTCTACGCCGACGGCACCGCGCAGACGAACCCGTCGCTCGCGCAGGTGAAGGCCAAGCTCGAGGAGCTCGCCTCCGCCTGAGGCCTCACCACTGCCCGGGCAGCTCGCCGCCGTACCAGTGCTCGACGAGCGACCGGCTGATCGAGACCCCCCGCGGCAGCAGCAGGGTGCCCGCCTCGGCGAGCGACTTCATCTCCGCGCGGGTGAACCAGCGCGCGTCCTCGAGCTCGTGGTGGTCGACCGCGATATCGGTCGACACGGCCCGGCCGATGAAGCCGAGCATCAGGCTGGCCGGGAGCGGCCACGGCTGGTTGCCGAAGTACTCGACCACACCCACCTCGATACCCGACTCCTCACGCACCTCGCGGCGTACGGCGTCCTCGAGCGTCTCCCCCGGCTCGCAGAAGCCCGCCAGCGTGGAGTAGCGACCCTCCGGCCAGGTCGCGCCGCGACCGAGCAGGCAGCGCTCGTCCTCGGAGCCGGGCTCGCCGGAGGTGACGACCATGATCACGGCCGGGTCGGTACGCGGGAACTGGGTGTGCCCGTTGGCGCAGACCAGCTCGTGCGCCGACGAGCGCGGCTGCAGCGGCTCACCGCAGCGCGGGCAGAAGCGGGTGACCCACAGCCACTCGGCGAGGCCGAGCGCGTGGAAGACCAGCGGCGCCCCGGCGAGCGTGTCGTCGGCCAGGAAGGGCAGCAGGCCCCTGAGCGGCGCCCAGCCCCCGTCGGTCCGCGAGACCTCGGCGTCGACGATCACCGCGAACCAGGTGCGGTCGTCGTGCTCGCCGAGCAGGACCCGTAGGCCCTCGGGCGCGTCGGCCGGCGCGACCCAGTCCAGGCTGCCGTCGCGTGGCTTGATGCGGGTGCCGGAGACGACCAGGACCCGGCTCTCCGGGTCGGCCCACTTCTCCTCGAGCCAGGCGTCGTCGGCGCGGTGCACCCCGGACCGGTCGTGAGCGTTCGCGGAGAGGCGTTCGTGCTGATACGTCACTCACGCGAGGCTAGTCCTAGGGTCTTCGCCGTGAGCACCCACATCGCCGCCCAGCCCGGAGACATCGCGCCCCTCGTCCTGATGCCGGGCGACCCGCTGCGCGCCAGGTGGATCGCGGAGACGTTCCTCGACGACGCCCGCTGCTACTCCGAGGTGCGCGGGATGTACGGCTTCACCGGCACCTGGCGCGGTCGGCGGGTCTCCGTGCAGGGCTCCGGCATGGGGCAGCCGTCGCTGGCGATCTACGTCAACGAGCTCTTCCGGGAGTACGACGTGCAGTCGGTCATCCGGGTCGGCTCCTGCGGCGCGATGACCGAGCGGCCCGCCGTACGCGACCTCGTCATCGCCTCGGGCGCCTGCACCGACTCCTCGATGAACCGGATCGCGTTCGAGGGCCTCGACTACGCCCCGGTCGCCGACTTCGGACTGCTGCGCGCCGCCCACGACGCCGCGACGGCGCGCGACCTCGACGAGGCCGTGCACGTCGGCCTGATCTACAGCAGCGACTCCTTCTACCCGGCGCGGCCCGAGCTGTCGGCGCGGATGGTGGACTACGGCGTCCTCGCGGTCGAGATGGAGGCCAGCGCGCTCTACACCCTGGCCGCCAAGCACGGCCGCCGCGCGCTGGCGATCTGCACGGTCTCCGACCACCTCGTCACCGGCGAGGAGACGACCTCGCAGGAGCGCGAGCAGACGTTCGGCGCGATGGTCGAGATCGCGCTCGAGGCGGGTCTCGCTCAGAGCTGAGCCCGCAGCCGGTCGAAGATCTCCTCGGTCAGCCACGCGGCGAAGGCGTCCGTGTCGACCGCCAGGTTGGGCGGCAGGTTGATCGTGGTGCCGACCCGGCGACGCCCGCCGCGGCCGAGGATCCGCACAGGCCACGACAGTGAGGCGAACCAGCGGTCGTAGAACGCGTCGGTGACGACGAGCGCGATCCACCGGTTGTGGTTGGCGGAGTAGGCGACCGCGCCGGCGAGCTCGTCCCACGGCACGCTGAGCACACCGTGACGCACCGTGACGCCCGCGGCGTCGACGACGACCACCGGCGAGGCCCACGAGCCGAGCCGCAAGCCCTGCCGGAGGGTCGACACCGTCATCGGCACCGCCAGGAGCAGGAGCCCGGCGCCGACGAGGACGCCGCCGACCCCGCGGACGAGGACCAGCAGTCCCAGGGCGATCAGGGTCAGGTAGCCGGCGACGAACACGTACGCCCAAGTCCGCCAGCGCCGGACGTCGAGGCACATCCGCCCCGTGCTGCGGAGCTCGACCGACCACGCCACGCCCTGCGGGTCGGTCGTCACCATGCCGAGGGTGTGCCCGGACACGTCGTCCGGCGAAACATCCACCGCCGCACGGGTGTTCACCCGTCGTGGAGACGTACGACGCGGTGGTCATCGGAGCGGGGCAGGCCGGCCTCTCGGCGTCGTACCACCTCAAGCGCCGCGGCCTCTCCCACGTCGTGCTCGACGCCGACGACTCGCCCGGCGGCGCGTGGCAGCACCGCTGGGACTCCCTGACGATGCACGACGTGCACGGGATCGCGGCGCTCCCCGATGCGGAGTCGCCGACCGATGCCGCCGGACGCGCCAACGCGGTCGTGCCGGCGTACTTCGGGGCCTACGAGCGCACCCACGACCTCCCCGTGGTGCGCCCCGTGCGGGTGGACCGCGTGACGGATGAGGACGGGCTGCTGGTGGTGCACGCGGTCGACCGCAGCTGGCGGACCCGCACGATCGTCAACGCCACCGGCACCTGGACCCAGCCGCACCTGCCGTACTACCCCGGCATCGCGGCCTTCCGCGGCGAGCAGCTGCACACGGTCTCCTACCCCGGACCGGAGCCCTTCCGGGGCAAGCGGGTCGTCGTCGTGGGCGGCGGCGCCTCGGCGGTCCAGCTGCTCGGTGAGATCGCGCCGGTCGCGGCGGACACGCTGTGGGTCACCCGGCGTGAGCCGGTGTGGCGGACCGACGAGTTCAACCCCGACCGCGGCCGCGAGGCGGTGGCGCTGGTCGAGGAGCGGGTACGCCGTGGCCTGCCGCCCGCCAGCGTGGTCAGCGTGACCGGTCTGGCTCTGCGCGAGCAAGAGCGCGAGGCCGAGCGGCTCGGTGCCTACGACCAGCACCCGATGTTCGAGCGGATCGAGCCCGACGGCGTACGCCTGCCGGACGGCGAGCTGTGGCCGGCCGACGTGATCCTCTGGGCGACCGGATTCCGGCCGGCGATCGCCCACCTCGCTCCCCTGCACCTGCGCTCGGAGCACGGTGGCATCCAGCTCGATCGGGCCGGCACGACCGCGGTCGCGGACCCGCGCGTGCAGCTGGTCGGCTACGGGCCCTCTGCGAGCACCATCGGCGCCAACCGCGCGGGACGATCCGCCGCGCGCGGGGTGGCGCAGTGGCTGTCGCGAGAGCGCGACGAGATCAGGTCCGCGGCACGCGCCGGATGACCCCCGCGGGGTTGGGCTCGCCGACCAGGTCGGCGATCGTCTCGGGGTCGGCCTCCTTGACCACCGCAGCGGCCCGGTCGAGCGCCTCCGACAGCTGGGCCGCCAGGTCCCGGGTGGCGGTGCGGTTGAAGGGGTAGGACGGCGGGTCCTTGTCGATGCCGAGCGCCGCCCGGCCGGCGGCGTACGAGCCCAGGAACGCCGGCATGCAGGCGAGCAGCGCGCGGTAGCGGACCCACCGGTGGTTGTCCCACCCCGTCGCGTGCGGCGGGCTGTAGTGGTCGGTGTCGAACTGCTCGACCATCGCCGTCGCGGCGGCCGCTCCGCGGGCACCGAGGCCGTCGATGACCTCGCGCTCCATGTCGAGGTTGAGCCCGCCCTCGGTGTCGGTCTGGAAGACCTTCACGATCCGGTCCCGGTAGCCCGGGAACTGCAGGTGGGACGAGTCGTTCCAGTTGCGGGCGGTGCCGAACGCCAGGCCCGCGAAGCCGGTGAGAGCGCCGACCCCGGAGGTCGGCAGGTCGGAGTAGATCGCCGGGATCACGTCGTTGGTGCGGGCGTACTCGATGTTGCGGCTCTGGTCCGGGTCCGGGGAGCGGTCGTCGGGGAACGAGCCCAGGTTGATCGCGAACGTCGGCCGGGTGGGGAGAGCGCCGTCGAAGAACTGCACGGGGAAGTTGCTGCACAGGCCGCCGTCGGAGAACCAGAGCCGGCGGAAGGTGACAGCGGAGACCGGCGTCGGGCGTTTGTCGCGGATCGCGGCCCGCACCGCCGCCATCGACATCCGCGTGTCCTCGGCGCCGAAGTCGACGTCCCACATCGGAACTGCCGAGATCAGCGCCGGGAAGCTCAGGGAGAGGCGCGTGGCCACGATCACCGGCAGTGACCGCGCGGGCGGGAGCCGCCGCAGGCCTCGCTGGCTGGCGACCAGGTCGAGCCAACCGGTCTCGGTCGTGACGGCGTCCACGTCGGCCGGCACCGGGTCGCTCCCGGCGCGCAGCGCCGCCATCACGTGCGGCGGGAAGAGCGTCTCCCACACCGACTCGTCGTAGAAGAAGGTCCGGACCTCCATCGGCAGCTCGTAGGGCCGTCCGAAGCTCAGGCAGGTGGTGATCATCCGGAGGTCGATCTCCGGGCGTGACGGCATCGGCGTGCCGAACCCGGCGACCGGTCGCGCCACCTCGCCGGACCACAGGTCGCCGAAGAGCAGGGGCCGCTGCGCGTCGGACAGCACGGCCGCGTCGTCGATCGCGTCGGACAGCCACTCCGTGAAGCCGGGCGTCCCGTGGGTGCCGAGGCCACGGCAGATGCCGAAGAGGTTGGCAGGCACGTCGACGGTGGCGATCCGGAAGAGCCGGAGGCCCACCGCGACCACCCAGCCGATCAGGGCCAGCACGACGCCCGCGACCGCCAGCAGGATCCCGGCGAGCCCGCCCTCGAGGACGCCGATCACCACGAGCACGACGCCCGGGAGCAGGCCGACGAGGGAGGTCAACGGGAAGGTACGGAGCACGGTGGGGACGAGCGCCCTCCAGCCGGAGCGCAGGTAGGCGAAGAGCAGCCGCAGCAGTCCGGCGGTGCGGGGCTGTGCCTGGAACAGCTTGCCCAGGGCTCCGTCGCCCAGGCTCTCGGGGAGCCGGGCGACCGCGTCGAAGCCGCCACGCTCACGACCCAGCTCCGCCGCCGCGCCGACGGCCGCGCCGATCGCACCCGCGGAGGTCCCGCCGAGCCCGCGGAACCGGTAGGTCTCCGCCAGCCGGACCAGGGCCGCCGGATAGATCACGCCCGAGGTGATGCCGCCCTTCATGACCAGGTCGCACTGCTGCTCCGGCCGCTGTGTCGTGCTCATGTCGCCTCCGAGATAGCTGCGTTGAGCCCAGTGTGGTCCAGTCAGCCAGCGTTCACGATGGCCCGTTCGGGGCACCCAGGAGTCCCTCGAGCCCGGCGCGGCCCGGCAGGTCGTCGGGCTCGACCAGGCGGCCGGTGCGCACGTAGTAGAAGGCGGCGCGCACCCGCTCGGGCTCCAGCCCGTGCAGCTCGGCCCAGGCGAGCCGGTAGATCGCCAGCTGGAGCGGGTCGGCGGTGGCGGTGCGGTTGGTCTTCCAGTCGACGAGCAGGTATCCGTCCTCCCCGTCGGCGTACACGGCGTCGATCCGGCCGCGGACCACCTGGCCCGCGAGCACCAGCGCGAACGGCGCCTCGACCTGGTGCGGGGTCCGGGTCGCGAACGGGCCGGTCTCGAAGGTCGCGATCAGGTCCTTGAGGTCCGCGTCGTCGTCGATGCCGGCGTCCGCCCGGCCCGGCAGGTCGCCGTAGTCGAAGAGGTCCTGCTGCCCGAACCGCGCCTCGACCCAGGCGTGGAACCGGGTGCCGAACCTGGCGGCCGAGGACGGCGGGCGCGGCATCGGCCTGGCCAGCTCGCGGGCGAACGTCTCGGGGTCGTCGTTGAGCCGGCCGAGCGCGGTGGCGGACAGGCTGCTCGGCAGGGGCACGGCGACGTCGGTGCTGCGGTCGCGGCGCGCCTCGACGAGGAGCCGGTCGAGCTCGGCGTCCCACTCGGCGACCCGAGCGGCCTCGATCATGTCGAGCCCGTGGTCGGGCTGCGCGGCATCGACCGCACGGACCCGTCCGGCGGCCTCGATCCGGAGCGCGGCCTCCCGGCCCACGCCGGTCGGCGGCCAGGGCCGGGACGGGTCGACGGCGGCGTAGGGGTTGGGGTCGCCCTTCTGGGGCTTGTCGCGCCAGGCCTCGGTCGGCTCACCCCAGGCGAGCAGCTGGTCGCGCACGGTCTCCTGGTAGGACGACGGGCCGAACGGCGTGGCCCGCGGGCTCCAGAGGTACGACGTGACGGACAGGTGGTGGGCGGCGCGCGTGAACGCGACGTAGCCGAGCCGCAGCTCCTCCTCGGCGTCGTGGGCGCGGGTGTCCTGGCGGTAGGTGTCGAGGGCGGCCTTGTCCCAGCCCTGCAGCTGCGGCAGGTCGGGGGCGTCGCCACGCAGGGGTGCCGGGAGGATCGAGGGCGACGAGGTCCACAGCGTCCGGGAGCGGTTGGACGGGAAGCGGGTCTCGCAGACGCCGACCAGGAAGACCGAGTCCCACTCGAGCCCCTTGGACCGGTGCACGGTCAGCAGCTTGACCGAGTCGGCCTCGGTCGGGGTGGCGACGTCGAGGCCGTTGCCCTGGTCGTCCTCGGCGGTCAGGTAGGCGAGCAGCGCGGGCAGCGTGACGTCGCCGTCGACGGCCTGGAAGTCGGCGACCGCCTTGACGAAGAGGTCGAGGTTGTCGCGGCGCGCGCCGGCCGCCGGACTCACCGCGGACGCGAGCTCGACGTCGGTGCCGCTGGTGTCGATGATCCGCCGGACGATGTCGAGCAGCGGCTCCCCGACGTAGGTGCGCAACATCCGCAGCTCGGCCGACAGCAGCGCGAACCGCTCCAGGGCCTCGGCGGCGTACGGCGCGTCCCCGGGGTCGGCGAGCGCGTCGTCGAGCGACGGGATCTCGGCGGGGTCGATGCCGTCGGCGATCTCGAGGAGGTGGTCGGTGATGGACGCGGGCTCCGCACCGCGGCCCTGACGCCCGGCGACCTCGAGGGCCCGCCGGCTGAGCAGGCGCAGGTCGCGCGGCCCGATCGCCCAGCGCGGCCCGGTCAGCAGGGTCAGCAGCGACGCGTTGGCCGTGACGTCGTGCAGCAGGTGGAGCGTCGCCACGATCTCGGCGACCTCGGGCAGCCGGAGCAGCCCGGAGAGCCCGACGATCTCCACCGGGATGCCGGCGGAGGTCAGGGCGTCGAAGACGTCCTCGGCGTGGGCGTTGTCGCGGGTGAGGACGCCGATCGCGGCCCATGACTCGTCATGAGCCGCCTGCACGGCTGCGACCAGGTGCTCGAGCTCGTCGGCGTGCGTCTCGAAGACGCCGAGCGTCACGGAGCCGACCTCCGCTCCGGGCTTGGCGACGAGAGGCTCGACCTGCCCGTACTTCTCGTAGAGCGGCGTCGCGAGCCGGTTGGCGACCTCGAGGATGCGCGCGTCGGAGCGGCGGTTGACGGTGAGCGGGTACGTCGGGACCGGGCCGCTCACCGCCGGGAAGGTGCCGGCGAAGTCGAGGATGTTGGAGACCGACGCGCCCCGCCAGCCGTAGATCGCCTGGTTGGGGTCGCCGACCGCGGTCACCGCGTGGCCCTCGCCGAAGAGCCGGGACAGCATCGTCGCCTGCGCGACCGAGGTGTCCTGGTACTCGTCGAGCAGCACGACCTTGAAGCGCGACCGCTCCAGCGCGCCGACGTCGGGCTGCTCGCTGGCGAGCCGGGCGCCCAGCTCGATCTGGTCGGAGAAGTCCATCAGCCCGAGGTCGCGCTTGAGCCGCCGGTAGGCCTCGACCAGGCCGAGCAGCTCGGTGCGCCGGTCGATCGCGGAGATCGCCTTCTCGACGGGCTCGCGGTAGGTGGTGCGCGCCTTGCCGGCGACCTCCTCGGCGAGCGCGCGCTCGAACCCAGCACGTGCGTCGGTGTCGAGCGCCCGGACGTTGTCAGGGGTGACGAGGTGCTCGCTCATCGCGCTGTCCAGGGCCAGCAGGTTCTGGATCGCCGTCGCCGGGTGGTCGGTCAGGTGGCGGACCTCGCCGGTGAAGCGGTCGACCGCTCGCGCCCCGAGCTGGTAGCGCGCGGCGTCGGTGATGACCCGGGTGTCGGGCTCGTGCCCGATCCGGAGGCCGTGGTCGGTGAGCAGGCCGGCGGCGTACGCGTTGTAGGTGAGCACCGTCGGCTCGAGGACGTCACCATCGTCGGTCTCCTCCAGCGCACCTGCCGTCGTCAGGGCGGTGCGGATCCGCTGCCGCAGCTCGCTGGCCGCCTTGGTGGTGAACGTCAGGCCGAGCACCTCGTCGGGGCGCACCTGGCCGGTGACGACGAGGTAGACGACCCGGGCCGCCATCAGCGTCGTCTTGCCCGAGCCGGCGCCGGCGATCACGACGGCAGGGCTGAGCGGCGCCGAGATGGCCGCCCACTGCTGGTCGCTGGGCGCGTAGTCGGTCCTCATCACCCGGGCGAGGTCCTCGGGTGACGCGATCTCGGTGATGCTCCGGGTGGCGGTCACTGCGACGTCACCGACCCGGCGCCCTTGATCGGGCAGATGGGCACGAAGCTGCAGTCGCGACAGTGCTGGCCGGACACCGCGGGGAACTCCTCGGCCCGCAGCAGCGACGCGGTGTGCCGCAGGCGGTCGCGGAGCAGGCTGCGGTCGGGGCCGTCCTCGGGCTGCACGTCCTGGGCCTGCACGACGGCGGTGGTGCTGTCGTCGAGGATGCCGAGCTGGATCAGCTCCGCTCCACCGGCGTGCGCCTGCTCGCCGGCGCGGTCGTCGACGGCGCCGTGGTCGACGGCGTACTGGTACAGCCCGAGCTGGACGTGCGACTCGACCGCCTTGTTGCTCGGCTTGGTGCGGCCGGTCTTGAGGTCCACGACGACGACGTTGCCGTCGGCGTCGAGCTCGAGGCGGTCGGCGTAGCCGGTGAGCTGGACCTGCTCGCCGTTGTCCAGCTCGACCACGGTCGCGAACCTGGCCTCGGTCTCCAGCAGCCGGCGCGGGTTGTCGAGGTGCCACTGGAGGAAGCGGGCGAGCGCGGCGCGGACCCGGTCGTGCTCGCGGGCCTTCGACCACGGCGTCCGGAAGTCGAGGCGGTCCCAGACCGCGTCGACGTGCTCCATCAGGACCTCGACCGCCGGCTCGACCTCCCCGTCGGCGACCCGCTGGGCGAGCGCGTGCATCAGCTCGCCCAGGTTGGCCGACTGATGGGCGCGGGCGACGCCACCGGCCTCGCGCTCCAGGAACCACTGGGTCGGGCAGACCATCAGCGACTCCAGCACGCTCGCAGACACCGGCACGGGCTGGTCGGGGTCGCGGACCGGCTGCACCGAGCGGCTCGCGGCGCGGGTGCCCCACCACGTCGAGGGGTCGGCGCTCGGGACGAGGGCGCGCTGACCGACCGACTCACCCGCGAGGCGAGCGAGTCGCCGGGCGGCCGCCTCGCGCAGCGCCTCGCTGGTGGCGGGGTCGGCGAGGGTACGGCGCAGCTCGCTGACCAGGCCGGCCATCGAGAGCGGACGCAGCGGGCGGCCGACCACCTTCTCGACGCTCACGCCGAGCTCGTCGAGGAAGCGCGAGGGCTGCTCCCCCTCGTCCTCGGCCGACGCGACCGCGGTGACGACGAGGCGCTGTCGCGCGCGCGTGCAGGCGACGTAGAAGAGCCGGCGCTCCTCCATCAGCAGCTCGCGCGGCGAGACCGGCGGGACGATGCCGTCCTCGCCGATCCGGTCGGCCTGGAGCAGGGTCGAGCGGCGCCGCAGGTCGGGCCACCCCTCCTGCTGGACGTGGGCGACGACGACCAGCCGCCACTCCAGGCCCTTGGCCCGGTGGGCGGTGAGCAGGCGTACGGCGGCGCCACGGGCGCCCCGGTCGGCCAGCGTGTCGGCGGGGATCTGCTGTTGGACGAGGGTGGCGAGGAAGGCGCGGACCCCGACGTGGTCGCGCTGCTCCTCGGCTCGGGCCGCGACCTCGAAGAGCGCGCAGACCGAGTCGAGGTCGCGGTGCGCACGGCGCGCGGCCCCGCCACCGAGGTCGACGGAGCGCCGCAGGCGGGCCGGCCAGCCGGTGCGCGACCAGAGCGTCCAGAGGAGCTCCTCGGCGGACGCGCCGCCGGTCAGGTCGTCGCGGGCGTCGGCCAGCAGCTGGGCGAGCGCCCGCACGCGGGTCACCTCGGGGCCGTCGAGACCGTCGAGACCGTCGAGGCAGCCGGGCTCGACGACGGCGGCCCGGACCAGGTCGCGCGAGGTGCGCGGCACCCGCCCCTCGGCCTTGCTCTGCTCCTTCTCCCGGGCGCGGAGCAGCCGGGCGAGGCGGCGTACGTCGCCGGCGTCGAGACCGCCGAGCGGGCCGAGCAGGAGGGCCTCGGCGCGGGAGGGGTCGAGGTAGTCGACGTGGTCCAGGTCGGTGTTGTCGAGGTTGACGACGGCCCGCAGCCCGTCGATCAGCGGCAGCACGGCGGGGTCGCGGACCAGCGGCACCTCGTCGCTGGCGACCTCGACCGGGACGCCTGCGGCGCCCAGGGCCCGGCGCAGCGGCGGGATCGAGGTGCGACCGGACCGGACCAGGACCGCCATGTCGTCCCAGGCGATGCCGTCCTCGAGGTGGGCGCGCCGCAGGAGGTCGGCGAGGTGCTCGGCCTCGGCGCGCTCGGTGTCGAAGGTGCGGACGACGACGCGGCCCTCCCCGAGCGGCCCCGCCTGCGCCTGGGGCGAGAGGAACGCCTCGCGCGCCTCGAGCGGGATCGAGCCGGGCAGCGCGAGCCGGTGCGCGACCCGCTGCGACGCGACCAGCAGCCGCGGCCCGAAGCGCCTCGTCGTACGCAGGGCCACCACGTCGGCCGGAGCCCCGTCGGCCTGCGGGAACTCGGTCGGGAAGTCGAGGATGCCGCGCACCTCGGCGCCGCGGAAGCCGTAGATCGACTGGTGCGGGTCGCCCACGACGGTGAGGTCACGGCCGTCGCCGGCGAGCGCGCGGAGCAGTGCCACCTGCCCGGGGTCGGTGTCCTGGTACTCGTCGACGAAGACGTGGCGGAGCCGGGCCCGCAGCTCGTCGCGGTGCGCCTCGGCCTCGATGGTCGCGCGGCGGATCAGGTCGGCGTAGTCGATGGCGCCCTGGCTGTCGAGGCTGTCGAGGTACTGGTCGAGGAAGAGTCCCGCGGCGACGAACTCGGGGACGCCCTCGGCCTCGCCGAGCAGCCGCAGCTCCTCCCCGTCGAGGCCCTTCTCGCGCGCGCGGGACAGGACCGTGTGGACCTCGCGGGCGAAGCCACGGGTGCCGAGCGCGCGGGACAGCGAGTCGGGCCACCGGACCGACTCGGGGTGGTCGGTGAGCAGCTCGCGGAGCACGACGTCCTGCTCGGGCGCACTGAGCAGCCGCAGCGGCGCCTCGTAGAGCTCGGCCGGCGCGTACCGGCGGATCAGCGCGTAGGCGAAGGAGTGGAAGGTCGAGCTCAGCGTGGTGGACATGGTGCGGCCGAGGCGGGCGGTGACGCGGTCGCGCAGCTGCTCGGCGGCCTTGCGCGAGAAGGTCAGCGCCAGCACCTCGTCGGGGCGCGCGCCGCGGTGCTCGATCCGGTCGACGATCGCCTCGACCAGCGTCGTGGTCTTGCCGGTGCCCGGACCGGCGAGCACGAGCAGCGGCCCACCCGGGTGGTCGACGACGCGCTGCTGGTGCTCGTCGAGGGTGGGCACGTCGACCGCGACGTCCGGCCGCACGAGGCGGTAGGAGATCGCGGTGGTCGTCATGTGGTTATTCGACCACCTGGCGCCGACAGCACCCGACAATGGGGCGGTGAGTCAGCGAACCGTTGCCATCCTCGCCTTCGACGACATGGAGGTGCTCGACTACGCCGGCCCCTACGAGGTCTTCAACGTGGCCGGGGAGCTCGGTGCGGGCGCACCGTTCTCCGTCTTCTCCGTCGGGCTGACCACTTCCCCGGCGGTGGGCCGCGGCGGGTTCACCGTGCAGCCGACGTACTCCCTGGACGACGCGCCGCCGGCCGACCTCCTGGTCGTCCCGGGCGGCGCCGGCACCCGTCCGCTGCTGCGGGACGAGCGACTCCTCGCCTGGCTGCGCGAGCGCGCCGGCGAGGTCGAGCTGCTGCTGTCGGTCTGCACCGGAGCGCTCCTGCTCGGGGCCGCCGGCCTGCTGGAGCACCGGTCGGCGACGACCCACCACGACGCGTTCGACGAGCTCGCGGCGCTCTCGCCGACGACGACGGTCGTGCGGGGGCAGCGCTTCGTGCGCTCGAGCGAGCGGGTCGTCACCTCGGCCGGCGTCTCGGCCGGCGTCGACGCGAGCCTGTACGTCGTCCAGGAGCTCGCCGGCGCGGCCACGCGTGACGCGACGGTGACCGAGATGGAGTGGATGTGGCAATCGTGAGCGACCCGGGTTGTCACCTCTCGCCGTAGGAGCGTCGTACGCCGCTGGGTAGCGTCGGGCCCATGACCGACGGACCCCTCGCCGACCTGCTCGTCCTCGACCTGACCCGCGCCCTCGCCGGCCCGCACGCCGCGATGATGCTCGGCGACATGGGCGCGCGGGTGATCAAGGTCGAGTCGCCGACCGGCGACGACAGCCGCGGCTGGGGACCGCCGTTCGTGGGCGAGGACGACGAGCGCGAGTCGACGTACTTCATGTCGGCGAACCGCAACAAGGAGTCGCTGGTCCTCGACCTGAAGTCCGAGGCCGACCGCGACGTCCTCGCCCGGCTGGTCGAGCGCGCCGACGTGCTCATGGAGAACTTCCGGACCGGAGTGCTGGACCGCCTCGGCTTCCCGGTGTCGCGCCTGCACGAGCTGAACCCGCGGCTGATCGTCCTGTCGATCACCGGGTTCGGCCACGACGGGCCGGAGGCGACGCGGTCGGGCTACGACCAGATCGCGCAGGGCGAGGGCGGCCTGATGTCGATCACCGGGACCGAGCAGCCGACCAAGGTCGGCGTGCCGATCGCCGACCTGATCGCCGGGATGTACGGCGCGTACGGCGTGCTCGCCGCTCTGCACGAGCGGTCGCAGACCGGACTCGGCAGGGTCGTCCGCACGTCGCTGCTCGCCGGGATGGTCGGCGTGCACGCCTACCAGGGCACGCGGTGGACGGTGGGCGGCGAGGTGCCCGGTCTCGCGGGCGACCACCACCCGTCGATCTCGCCGTACGGCATGTTCGCGACGGGTACGGCGCCGGTGCAGATCGCCTGCGGCTCCGAGGGGCTGTGGCGCGCGCTGTGCGGCGCCTTCGGCTGGGACGCGGCGGAGGCGGAGTTCGCGACCAACGCGCTCCGGGTGGCCAACCGTGACACGCTCGTCGAGCGGATCGAGTCGCTCTTCGCCGACCAGCCGGCCGAGCACTGGCTGGCGATGCTCTCCGACGCCGGGGTGCCGTCCGGCAAGGTGCGGACGATGGACGACGTCTACGGCTGGGACCAGGTGCTCTCGCAGGCCCTGCTGCTCTCCGTCGACCACGCGACGCAGGGTGAGCTCGAGCTGCCCGGCTCACCGATCCGCTTCGACGACAACGCGTTCTCCGGCGGCCGGTCCTCGCACGTCGCTCCTCCGACGCTCGGCCAGCACAACGAGTCGATCCGCGCGTGGCTGGAGTCGTGAGCCCGGCATGAGCCGGGACTGGCACGAGTGGCACCGCCGCTACGACGAGCCCGGGTCCGGGCTCTCCCGCCGGCTCGTGGTGGTGCGCGGCGCTCTGCAGGGCCTGCTCGAGGCCGCGACTGGGCCGGTGCGGCTGGTCAGCATCTGCGCGGGTGACGGCCGGGACACGATCCCGGTGCTCGACGCCTCGGACGCGATCGTGACCGGCGTCCTCGTCGAGCTCGACCCCGAGCTCGCCGAACGCGCGCGGGCGTCTGCTCCCGCTGGGATCGAGGTCCGCACCGCCGACGCAGGCATCACGACGTCGTACGCCGACGTCTGCCCGGCCGACGTGTTCCTCGCGTGCGGGGTCTTCGGCAACGTCACCGATGCGGACATCGCCCGCACCGTCGCCGCCCTGCCCTCGCTGCTCACCGCCGGTGGGCAGGTCGTCTGGACCCGCGGCAACAACGTGCCGATGGACCCGACCTCGCACGACGGCGACCCTGCCGAGCTGGTGCGCGGGCTCTTCGCGCAGGCCGGCTTCGAGGAGGTCGCGTTCGTCGCGGATGACGATGCCGGCTTCCGGGTCGGCGTGCACCGCTGGCCCGGCCCGACGGGTACCCCCCGCGCCGGGGTGCGGATGTTCGACTTCGTCTGAGGACGGCGCATGTAACGCCGGGTTACTGCCTGTTCCCACCAGGTTGCAACGCCGTGGGAACAGCCGGTAACCCGGCGTTACAGCTGACCTGCCCGACTGTCGGTGGCCGGTGGCACCGTGGCTCCATGGCCACCCCCACCGAGCGCATCGAGCGCTACTTCGTGCTCGCCGCCCAGCCCGACGTCGAGGCGTACGTCGCGCAGTTCGCACCCGAGGTCGTCGTGGAGGACGACGGCCGGACGCACGTCGGCGTCGACGCGGTCCGTGCCTGGCGGCGCAGCGTGCCGGGCGTGCGCTACGACGTGCGCCAGGTGGCCGACACCGATGCGGGGACGCACGTCGCGACCGTCGAGATCTCCGGCGACTTCCCGGGCAGCCCGGTGCTGCTCGGCTTCGTGTTCGGGTTCGACGACGAGGAGCGGATCAGCCGGCTGGTGATCGCTCCCTGAGGAATCAGAAGGGGTACGGCGCCACGTCGGGCCGCATGGTCAGCCACTGGATCTCGGTGAAC
Source organism: Nocardioides sp. Root1257 (assembly GCF_001425175.1). Taxonomy (GTDB): domain Bacteria; phylum Actinomycetota; class Actinomycetes; order Propionibacteriales; family Nocardioidaceae; genus Nocardioides. Next base: position 163,070 of record NZ_LMDV01000012.1, read on the forward strand.
GACTCGATGTTGGCCTGGGCGCCGCCGACGCGCGAGCCGTTGCCCGACGACTTCGCACCGCCGAACGGCGCGTTTGCCTCGTCGGAGACGGTCTGCTCGTTGATGTGCACCTTGCCGGAGGTGACCCGGTCCGCGATCCGCATCGCCTCACCGACATCGCCGAGGATGCCGACCGACAGCCCGTAGTCGTTGCCCTCGATCAGCGCGACCGCCTCGTCGGTGGTCGAGAACGAGACCACCGGAGCGACCGGGCCGAAGATCTCCTCGGTCCACGCGGGGTTGTCCTGCGCGACGTCGGCGAGCACGGTCGGCTGGTAGTACGGACCGTCGTTCGTGCCGCCCGCGAGCAGGCGGGCGCCGTGCTGCACGGCGTCCTGGACGATGCCGTCGACCCGCTTGAGCTGCTTCTCGTCGATCAACGGGCCGAGCGCGACGATGCCGGACTTCGGGTCGCCCACCGGCAGGTGCTGCGCCTTCTCGGCCAGCGCTGCGACGTACTCCTCGTAGAGGCTCTCGTGCACGATGTGCCGCCCCGAGGTCATGCAGATCTGGCCCTGGTGCATGAACGAGCCGAAGGCGCCCGCGCTGGCGGCTGCGGCGACGTCGGTGCCGGGGAGCACGACCAGGGCGTTGTTGCCGCCCAGCTCGAGGTGGGCGCGCTTGAGACCGCGCGCGGCGGCCTCACCGACCTTGCGACCGGCAGCGGTCGAGCCGGTGAACGCGACAACGGCGACCTCGGGCGCCTCGACGACCGCGGCGCCGATCTCGCCGTCGCCCGGCACCAGCGACAGCACCCCGTCGGGCAGGCCGGCCTCCTCGAAGACACGCACCAGCGCGACCCCGCCGCAGACGGCGGTGCGCGGGTCCGGCTTGAGGAGCACCGCGTTGCCGAGCGCGAGCGCCGGGGCGACGGCGCGGATGCTCAGGATCAGCGGGAAGTTGAACGGCGCGATCACGCTCACCACGCCCACCGGACGCCGCCGCGCGAAGGACCAGCGCTCCTCGTTGCTGGTCAGCACCTCTCCGGCAGGATGGCCGGGCAGGCCCGCCGCCTCGAAGCACTCGTTCGCGGCGATGTGGGTCTCGAGCCCCGCCTTCGGCGGGATGCTGCCGGCCTCGCGGACGATCCAGTCCTCGATCTCCGCGGCGTGCTCCTCGAAGAGCTGGCCAGCCCTCCTCAGCACCGCGGCGCGCTCCTCGGGCTTGCGGGCCGCCCACTCGCGCTGCGCCTCGGCGGCGCGCGTCGCGGCCCGGCGTACGTCGTCGACCGACGCGACGCCGTACTCACCCAGCGACTCGCCGGTCGCCGGCTCGACCGCGGTGGCGACGCCTCCGCCACCGTCGGTCCAGCCGTCGATGAAGATCTTCCCGGTCCAGGTCGCAGCGTCGAGGAGTGTCATGCTCCCGATTCTGACGCGCCGGTCACCAGCGGCGACGGCTCGCGCTTTCGCTGGACGGAACAGCGCGCCCGGACCTGTCAGCCGAGCCCCGCACGGCGCGCCGGTGGACCACGGCGTGTCGTGCGGGTTTCACCGGCTGACCGCCGAAACCCGCACGGCGACGCGTCTCAGCCCAGGTCGACGATCGCGGCCACGGGACCGCCACCGTCGGGGCCCTGGTGGGCCGCGGAGACCGACACGAAGACGGCCGGGTCACCGGTGACGGCAGCGGTCACGCCGCCGACGGCCGACTTGATCTGGCGGTGCCAGTGCACGTCGGAGTCGTCGAGCATCGCGTTGCGGCGACCACGGACGACGCCGTCCTGGGAGACCTCGCACTTGAGGAAGACGTTGACGAGGCGGCCGTCGAGGTCGGAGGGGTGCGGGCGGTCGGGCAGGTCGAGGCCGGCGTCCTTGATGGCGGCCCAGATGCCGTCGGCGTCGAGGGCGTCCGCCATGACCGAGTGGCCGATCCGGTAGCGGCCGCCGACGCCGGTCGCGTTGCCGACCACGACCACCTGGGCCTGGTCGAGCTCGACGCCCGAGGAGCACGAGGCGACCGCGGAGTACAGCGCGCGGTTGTGCATGACGTCCTCGTCCGTCGGCATCTCGATCTCGCCGAGCGCGACGGCGATGCCGAGCGCGGTGGTGCCGTTGGAGAGGTCCATCGACTCGTGGGTGTGCTCGGTCCAGACCGTCTTGCCGCGCGACTTCGCGTCGCGGATGGTGTGGACCGTCAGCAGCGGCGTCTTGGTCTGCACGTAGTGGACGTCGGCGACGTCGGTGATGCCCGCCCGCTCCATCGCGACCTTCACGGCGTCGGCGACCTTCTCGACCATGGCGACGCGGCCGATGTCCTCGGGCAGCAGCACCTCGCTCATCGCGAAGCCGACGGTCAGGCGCGGCTCCTCGGTCGGCTCGGCGTCGGTGGTCGCGAAGATCGTCGCGTGCGGGCTGATCACGCCGTCGGTGCCGCCGGACCACACGATCGGGATCTGCTTCACCTGGTCGGCGGGCGCGCCCTTCTCGACCAGCACCTCGCGGAAGGCCCGGTCGGAGATGATCCGGGTGTAGTCGTTGACGCCGCCGTTGCCCTCGGTCTTGCCGATGATCGCGATGACGCGGGACGCCTCCATGACGCCGTCGTCGATGAGCTTCGCGAGCTCGCTGGCGTCGGCGACGGAGTGGATCGGGACCTTGCGTACTTCGATGGCGTCAGGCATGACGTTCCTTCACTAGTTGGGTACGACGACGGTGCCCGACGTACCGGTGACGGCGTCGGACAGGTGAGCGAGGTCGGTGATCACGGCCCGGGCGCCGCCGTTCTCGACGAACCGGCAGGCGGCGTCGACCTTGGGGCCCATCGAGCCGCTGGCGAAGTGGCCCTCGGCGGCGTGGGAGCGCAGCTCGGCGGCGGTCACGACGCCGACGTCGCGCGCCTCGGGGGTGCCGTAGTGGAGCACGGCGTGGGGCACGTCGGTGCCGATCACGAGCACGTCGGCCTCGACCGAGCGGGCCAGCAGCGCCGCGCCCAGGTCCTTGTCGATGACGGCCTCGACGCCATGCAGGCTGCCGTCGGCGTCGGCGACGACGGGGATGCCGCCGCCACCGTTGGCGATGACCACGAAGCCGGCGGCGACGAGGGCCTGGACGGCGGGCGCGTCGACGATCCGCAGCGGCTCCGGCGAGGCGACGACCCGGCGCCACCCCTTCTCGCCCCGGTCCTCCCAGGTCTCGCCGTGCTCGACGAGCACGGCGGCCTCGTCCGCGGGCAGGTAGCGCCCGATCGGCTTGGTCGGGTGCGTGAACCCGGCGTCGTCGGAGGAGACGAGGGTGCGGGTGACCACGGTCGCCGTACGACGGTCGATGCCGTGGCGCGACAGCTCCGCCTCGAGCGCGTCCATCAGCACGAAGCCCAGCGTCGCCTGCGTCTGCGCGCCGCACCAGTCGAGCGGGACGGGGGGCACGACCGCGGCGGCGATCTCGTTCTTCACGAGCAGGTTGCCGACCTGCGGACCGTTGCCGTGGGTGACGACGACCTCGACCTCGCGCTGGAGGAGGTCGGCGACCGCTGCCATCGCCACTCCGGCGGCGCCGATCTGGTCCTCGGGCCGGGCTCGGCCGTCGGCACTCGTCATGGCGTTGCCGCCGAGCGCGACCAGGACTCTCATGGATCGAACCTAACGACCGCGCGGGGATGGTGCGATGGCAGGACTTGCCAACAGAACGGGCCTCAGGCGAGTACGAAGTACCGCAGCCACACGTACAACCACGCCACGACCAGGGAGGCGAACGTGACGACGAGCCCGTAGCGGGTGAACCTCCAGAAGCTGATCGGGTGACCGGCCTTGGCCGCGATGCCGAGCACCACGACGTTGGCACCGGCCGCGACCGCGGTCGTGTTGCCGCCGAGGTCGGCGCCGAGCACGAACGCCCACCACAACGGGCTGCCGGAGCCGTCGTTGGGCGAGGCCGCGACCATGTCGTCGACGATCGGGACCGTCGCGGCGGTGTACGGGATGTTGTCGACGAACCCGCCCACGATGCCGGAGCCGGAGAGCAGCACCGTCGAGGCCAGCAGCTCGTGCTCCCCCATCGCGTCGGCCGCGAGCCGGCCCAGGTCGCCGATGACGCCGACCTCGACCAGACCGCCCACGAGCACGAAGAGCGCCATGAAGAACGCCAGCGTCGTCCACTCGATCTCTGCGAGGAACTCCTCGGGTGTCGCCCGGGCGACCACCACCATCGCGCCCGCGCCGAGCATCGCCACGATCGAGGGATCGAGGTGGAGTGCCGTGTGCAGGCTGAACGCGACCATCACGACGCCGAGCACGACCAGGCAGCGCACCAGCCGGCGCCGGTCCACGATCGCGTCGCCCGGGCGGATGTCGGCGATGTCGTTGAGCGTCTCCACCGCGAGCTCGCGGCGGAAGAGGAAGCGCGTCAGCAGGATCAGCCCACCGATGAGCACGACGGTGATCGGGAGCGAGTGCACCAGGAAGTCGTTGAACGTCAGTCCACCGCGACTGGCGATGATGATGTTGGGCGGGTCGCCGATCAGCGTCGCGGTGCCACCGATGTTGGCCGCGAGGATCAGGGTGATCAGGTACGGCACCGGCGAGAGCCCCAGCCGCTGGCAGACCGAGAGCGTGACCGGCGCGACCAGGAGCACGCAGGTCACGTTGTCGAGGATCGGCGAGACCGCCGCGGTGACCAGGACCAGCAGCGCCATCAGCCGCGCCGGCCGGCCCCGCGACGTGCGCGCCGCCCAGAGCGCGAGGAACTCGAACAGGCCGGTGTGCTTGAGGATCCCGACGATCACCATCATCCCGAAGAGCAGGAAGATGACGTTCCAGTCGACGCCGGTCTCGTGGCTGAAGAACGCGCTGTCGGCGTCCACCAGCCCGATCGCGGTCATCGCCGCGACGCCACCGAGCGCGGCGGCGACCCGGTGCACCTTCTCGGTCGCGATGAAGGCGTAGGTGACCGCGAAGATCGCGACCGCGGCCAGGACGACGGTGTGGCTCATCGGCGCCGGCTCACAGCAGGGGTACGTCGATCTCCACGAGCTCGAGGCGCACCGACTCGACGCCGTGCTCCCGGGTCGCCGACTGGACCGGGCGCAGCAGCGGCCGCACCGCGACCGCCGCCGCGTCCGGCAGGCCTCCCACCGTCCACGACGCCACGGCATCGGCGAGGACGGCCTCGGCGGCCAGCTCGGCGTCGGGCCAGGGGTCGACGTACGGATCACCCGGCTCGGGCGGCGCGACCCGGATGGTCAGCTCCACCAGGAGCAGCACGGGCACACCGTCGCGCGTCGTCGCCCGGACGCCGACCGGCATGTCGTGCTCCAGAGCGAGCTGGGCCTCGAACCTCTCGAGCACCGGCACCCGCCAGGCCCACCCACGGTAGTGGACCCGACGGACCCTGCCGCGGCGCACGACCACGACCACCTGGTCGGAGACGACCCGGCGCAGGGCGCTCGCCGCGACCACCAGCAGCACGAGGCCGGCGACCACGCCCAGCACCCAGGGCGAGCTCGGGTCGAGGACGGCGTGCGTCTCGGCGGTCTTCATGGCGGGTCTCCCTCCGTCGGACACCTCGAGTCTTCGTGAGCGGAGGGCCACGGAGAATGGGGTCTACCACCCATCTCGGTCCCGGATCGAACGCCGACCATGGACCTGGCAACCGGTCGTCGGCGAGGCTGGAGACGTGCCCGTGTACTGGAAGGTCTTCCTGATCAACGGCACCGTCCTGGGCGCCGCGACGCTGTCCCTGGTGCTCGCGCCGGTGAGCGTCTCGCGCCAGGTCGTCGTCTCGGAGGTGCTCGTCCTCACCATCGGTCTCGGGATCATGCTGCTCGCCAACGCCCTGGTCCTGCGCACCAGCCTGGCCCCGGTCGACCGGGTGATCCGGGAGATGCGTGCCGAGCAGGACGCGAGCAACGCCCGGGCCCTCGCCGCGCAGGAGGCAGAGCGGCACCGGATCGCCCAGGAGCTCCACGACGAGGTCGGGCAGAACCTGACGGTCGTGCTCCTCGGCCTCAAGCAGCTCGAGCGGCGCGCGCCCGCCGACCTCGCGGCCGAGCTCGCCCTGCTGCGGGAGGCGACCCGCGACGGCCTCGACGACGTACGACGCGTCGCTCGGCAGCTGCGCCCCGGGGTGCTCGAGGACCTCGGGCTGACCAGTGCGCTCGCGTCCCTGACGAACGACTTCGCCGAGCACAGCGGCGCGTCGGTGCGTCGCGTCGTCGCACCGGGCCTCCCGCCGCTGACGAGCGAGGCGGAGCTCGTCGTCTACCGCGTGGCCCAGGAGGCGCTCACCAACGCGGCCCGGCACGCCGCCGCGCACGACGTGACGCTGTCGCTGACCCGTGCCGGCGACCGGGTGGTGCTGGAGGTCACGGACGACGGGCACGGCTTCGACACCACCCGGGACGGCGCCGGCCTGCGCGGCATGCGGGAGCGCGCCACCCTGGTGGCCGGCGACCTCACGCTCAGGAGCGCGTCGCACGGTACGACGGTCCGGCTCGCCGTACCGGTGGCTCCCGCGTGACCGCCGCGCGGCTGCTGCTGGCCGACGACCACGCGCTGGTGCGCCGTGGCGTCCGGCTGATCCTGGACCAGGAGCCCGACCTCACCGTGGTCGCCGAGGCGGGCGACGGCGCCGAGGCCGTCGAGCTGGCCCGCAGCACCGAGGTCGACCTGGTCGTGCTGGATATCGCGATGCCCCGGATGACCGGCCTCCAGGCGGCCCGCGAGATCGGCCGGCGCACGGCGAGCGGCGAGCCGCCACGGGTCCTGATGCTGTCGATGCACGACAACGAGCAGTACTTCTTCGAGTCGCTCCGCGTCGGTGCGTCCGGGTACGTCCTCAAGTCGGTGGCCGACGAGGACCTGGTCGAGGCGTGCCGCGCCGCACTGCGCGGCGAGGCGTTCGTCTACCCCGGCGCGATGAGCGCCCTGGTGCGTGACTACCTGGACCGGATGCGGCGCGGCGAACGCGTGCCGGAGACGGTCCTGACCGAGCGCGAGGACGAGGTCATCAAGCTGATCGCCGAGGGCAGCTCCTCGAAGGAGATCGCCCAGGCGCTCACCATCAGCATCAAGACCGTCGAGCGGCACCGCGCCAACATCCTCGGGAAGCTCGGGATGCGCGACCGCACCCAGCTGACGCGCTACGCGATCCGCGCGGGGCTCATCGAGCCCTGAACGGGCTCAGCGTCCTCCGGCGACCCGCAGCGTCGTCCCGGTGATGTACGACGCCTCGTCGCTCATCAGCCACGCCACCGCGTCGGCGATCTCGTGCGGCTCGCCCGCGCGACCGAGCGGCACCAGCGGGCCGACGCGCTCGACGCGTCCGGGCTCGCCGGCGTCCGCGTGGATGGTGGTGCGCACGATCCCCGGCGCGACCCCGACGACCCGGATCCCGTCGCCGGCGACCTCCTGGGCGAGCCCGACGGTCAACGCGTCGACGCCGGCCTTGGCCGCGGCGTACTGGACGTACTCGCCCGGGGAGCCGAGCGTCGCGGCGCCCGAGCTGATGTTGACGAGCACGCCACCACTCCCGCCGTACGACGTGCCGAGCGCGCGTACGGCGGCCCGCGCGACCAGCAGCGCCGCGGTGAGGTTGAGGTCGACCGTCGCCGCGATCACCTCGGGCGGGGTCTGGGCGAGCGGACCGAGGTGGAGGGTCGCGCCCGCGTTGTTGACGACGCCGGTCAACGGGCCGTGCTCCGTCGCGACGGAGAACAGCCGGTCGACCGCCTCCGGCTCGGTGAGATCGGCGCGGACGACGACGCAGCGGACGCCGGCGTCCTCGACCGCGAGCCGGGCCTGCTCGGCGGCGGCGTCGTCGCTGGCGTAGCCGAGGACGAGGTCGTGGCCGTCGCGCGCGAGGCGCAGCGCGGTCGCGGCGCCGATGCCCCGGGTGCCCCCGGTGATCAGGACGGTCATGCCAGCTCGAAGTCGTCGAAGTCGAAGCCCGGCGACACCAGGCAGCTCACGAGCGCGTCCGCGCCGGTCGGGACCGTGCGCTGCCACACGCCGGCCGGCACGTGCGCCTGCGGCGTCGTCGCGTCGACGGTCAGGCTGACGTCGTACGACGGCGTCGGTCCGGACCCGCCGAGCTCGAGGGTCACGACGCCGTCGTGCGCCATCCAGAGCTCGTCGGAGGCCACCTTGTGCCAGGCGGACGACTCCCCCGCCGGCAGCAGGAAGTAGATGAGCGTCGCCGTCGGCCGGACCCGTCCGTCCGGGAGCGTCACGTCGACCGGCGAGCGCCAGGTCTGGCGGTACCACCCGCCCTCGGGGTGCGGCCGGAGGTCCAGGGCGTCAGCGACGGGTGGGTGCGGCACGGCCCGAGTCTGTCACCGCGTCCACGCGGCGCGCGACAGCGAGCACGGCGTGATACAAGTCGCAATCGCCGCACCGAGCGTGACGAAACGGTCACCCCGACGGTTGACCACTCATCACGGGACGGGCACCCCCGCTCGCTCCGGACCTGTGACCAGGGGAGAGATGAGCTCGTCATGAGAGTCCTCACGATGCACTCCGAGGTCGAGATGGCCGTCCGGCTCGCGACGTTCGACGCCCTCGAGCACGTGCTGCTCCAGCACGGCGCGACGCGCGTGTGGATCGACCCCGCGAGCGGACCCGACCTCGTCGTGCTGGCCGAGTTCGGCGAGGAGTCGGACGAGGCGTCGATCGAGCTCCTGCCGCCCTCCTGCTCGGCCTAGGGGCGCCCGCTCCGGACGGGCGTCAGCCCGAGACTCCGTGCAACCGGGCATGCAGGGCCCGCACCTCGGCCTCGAGCCCGGGCGCCGGCCCGTCGACGGGCACGCCGGGGGCGACCTGCTGGATCGACATCGGGGTGACCGGTCCGGGGGCGACGCCCCACTCCGTCAGCCACTCGCCGAGCCGGGCTCCGGAGACGGCGTACACGATCCGACCCAGCCCGACCCACGCGTGCGCGGCCGAGCACATCGGGCAGTGCTCCCCCGAGGTGTAGACCGTGCAGGCGGCCCGCTCGTCCTGCGGGACGTGCTCCCCTGCCCAGCGGGCGATGTCGAACTCGGGGTGCCGGGTCTGGTCGCCGTCCTTGACCCGGTTGCGGTCGGCGTGGAGCACCTCGCCGGACCCGGAGACCAGCACCGAGCCGAACGGCTCGTCGCCGTCGTCCAGCGCCTCGCGGGCGAGCTCGACGCAGCGTCGCAGGTGGGCGAGATCGGTCTCGGTGATGCTCATCCGGCCAGTATCACGCTCCGATCCCGCACCGATTCCGAAAGCGGTCAGGAACTGACCTGAAGGGCCGTCAGGCTGGGGGCATGGACTTCAAGATCGAGCTCATCCCCCTGGCCGTGTCCGACGTCGACCGCTCCGTGCGGTTCTACGGCGAGACCCTCGGCTGGTCCGTCGACCACGACCGCACGGTCACCCCCGAGCTGCGCTTCGTGCAGGTCACGCCGCCCGGCTCGGCCTGCTCGATCTGCTTCGGGATCGGGATCGAGATGATGCCGACCGGCTCGTCGCAATACATCCAGGTCGTCGTCGCCGACGCCGAGGCCGCGCTCGCCGAGCTCGAGGGGCGCGGCGTCGAGTGCCGCGGCGTCGAGGAGCTGCCGTGGGGCCGCTTCGTGCACTTCGCCGACCCCGACGGCAACCGGTGGGCGCTCCAGCAGATCGTCGTCCCGACCTTCTAGCCGTCGACGCCGCCCTCCACGACGACCTTGCGCCGGCTGAGCTCGTCGTAGAGGTCGACGATCTGCTGGCGCGGCACGACGCCCACGCGCTCCGCCCAGGCGTCGTACGCCGCCTCAAGCTCGGCGACGAGCTCCGGGTGGGTCGCGGCGAGGTCGTCGGTCTCGGACCGGTCCGTCCCGACGTCGTACAGCTCCCACGGGTCGCCGTGCTCGCGCACCAGCTTCCACCCACCGCGGCGCACCGCGCTGTTGCCGAGGTGCTCCCAGCAGAGCGTGCCGGGATCCACCTCGCCGCCGCGCCAGGCCGACAGCATGCTCGGCGCGGACGCGGCGAGGTGCTCGACGCCCGCCGCCTCGAGCAGGGTCGGCAGCACGTGGGTGAGCTGGAACGGCGTGTGCACGACGCCCCCGTCCGCCAGTGCGCCGGCCGGCCAGCGCACGACGAACGGCGTCGCGATGCCGCCCTCGTGGACCCAGCGCTTGTAGAGCCGGAACGGCGTGTTGGAGAGGTTGGCCCAGGCCTGGCCGTAGCTGGCGTAGGTGTCCTCAGGACCGGGGACGACGTCGGGGGTGTTGCCGAGCGCCAGCGGCGCTCCGTCGCGCGTCGACACCGGCACGATCGAGCGCCGGGCCCGGAACACCTCGGGGTCGCCGAACGGCAGCTCCTCGGCGCACGCCCCGTTGTCGGCGAGGAAGACGACGATCGTGTCGTCGGCCAGGCCGCTGGCGTCGAGGTGGTCGAGGATCCGGCCGATGCCACGGTCCATCACCTCGACCTGGGCGGCGTAGACCTCCATCCGGCGCTGCTGCCACTCCGGGTCGTCGACGTCCTCCCAGGCCGGCTGCGACGGATCGCGCTCCGACGGGCCGGTCCCCTGCTGCAGCAGGCCGCTGGCGTGGAGCCGCTCCAGCCGGCGCTCGCGGAGCGCGTCCCAGCCGTCGGCGTACGCCCCGTCGTACGCCGCGACGTCCTCGGGCTGGGCGTGCAGCGGCCAGTGCGGCGCGGTGTAGGCGACGTACATCAGGAACGGCGTCGCGCCGTCGCGCTCGTCCAGGTAGTCGCACGCCCGCTGGGAGATCTCGTCGGTGTAGAAGAAGTCGGGCCGGCCGACCGGGAGGTCGCCGACCGGCTGCTCGCCGTCGTGCAGCGTCGAGGGCCAGTAGTAGCTGCCACAGCCGCTCAGCGTCCCGAAGAAGGTGTCGAACCCGCGCCGCGTCGGCCACGAGTCGTTGGGCTCCTCGATCCGTCCGGTCAGGTGCCACTTGCCGAACATGGCGGTGTCGTAGCCCGCGGAGCCCAGTACCTCGGCGACCGTGGCCGCCTCGGGGCGCAGCGTGCCGGGGTAGCCGCGCGGGCCGTCGTCGTTCGTCAGGATCCCGATTCCCGTCTGGTGCGGGTGCAGCCCGGTCAGCAGCGAGGCGCGCGAGGGGCTGCACCGCGCGGTGTTGTAGAACTGCGCGAGCCGTACGCCGTCGGCGGCCAGCCGGTCGAGGTTCGATGTCCGGATCTCACCGCCGTAGCAGCCGATGTCGGAGTAGCCGAGATCGTCGGCCAGGACCAGGATCACGTTCGGGCGCGCAGTCACGCAGTAACCCTAGCGATGAACTCCACTATGCCGCGGCGAGCAGCTCCTGCACGAGACCGACGGCGGTGGTGGCGGCCTCCTTGCGGTCGCCGTACGGCGCGCTGGCGTAGAGCCCCTCGACCAGCAGCCAGACCCGGTCGGCGAGCAGCTCCGGGTCGTCCACGTCGACCTCGGCGACGAGCCGGTCGACGCGCTTGCGGAGGCCCCTGATCTCGGTCATCGCGAAGCGGCCGGGCACGTCGGTCGGGTCGCGCATCTCGCGCAGGTAGTTGCGGAACGGGCAGCCGCGGTAGCCGCGGGCCGTCACCCGGTCCGCGACCTCGCGGACCACGGCGACCAGGGCGGCCCTCGGGATCTCGTCGAGGCCGGCGACCGCGGCGTCCATGGAGCCGTCCAGCTGCTCGGCCGCCCGGTGCAGGTAGGCGAGCACCAGCTCGTCCTTGCTCGGGAAGTGGCGGTAGAGGACGTTCTTGCCGCAGCCGGCGGAGGCCACGATCTCGGCCATGCCGACGGCCCGGATCCCGCGCGTGTAGAACAGCTTGCCGGCCGCGTCGAGGATGCGGTCGCGGGTGGCGGGGTCGGCGGGACGGGGCATGCGTCGACGATAACGGACCGATTGGTCCGGGCTTCGGCGTGTCGGGGAATGAAACCGGGCCGACCAAGGCTGCGACCATGACGGACCGATCGGTCCGCTACGTGTCCGCATCGAAAGGCCCACCGATGAGCATCTCCCTCGACCAGTCCACCGTCCTCGTGACCGGGGCCAACCGCGGCCTCGGCAAGGCCTTCGCCGAGGCCCTCGTCGCCGCCGGCGCCACCGTGTACGCCGGGGCGCGCGACCCCCGGTCGGTCACGACGCCGGGCGTCACCGCCGTACGCCTCGACGTCACCGACCCCGCCTCGGTCGCCGCGGCGGCAGCCGAGCTGGGCGACGTGACCGTCGTGGTCAACAACGCCGGCATCGGCCGCAGCGGCTCGCTGCTCAGCGGGGAGTCGCTCGACGGCTTCCGCGAGGAGCTCGAGACCAACGTGATCGGGCCGCTGCACGTGACCCGCGCGTTCGCGCCGATCCTGGCGGCGAACGGCGGCGGCGCGGTGGTCAACATCCACTCCGCGCTCTCGTGGTTCACCAGCCCGCAGGTGGCCGGCTACTCCGCCACCAAGGCCGCGCTCTGGTCGCTGACCAACGCCGCCCGCGGCGAGCTGCGCGACCAGGGCACCCTCGTCGTCGGCGTGCACGTCGGCTACATGGACACCGACATGACGGCCGACGTCACCGCGCCGAAGTCCGACCCCGCCGACCTCGTCACCCAGGTGCTCGACGCCCTGGAGAAGGGCGAGGAGGAGGTCCTCGGCGACGAGACCAGCCAGGTCGCGAAGTCGGTCCTGTCCGGACCACCTGCGCACCTGGTGCTCTGATCCGGCGCTCGCCGGATCACGGCGCCGCCAGCAGGGTGCGCGTCCAGACGTCACGCACCAGGTCGGCGTACTCCGCCGGGGTCCGGCCCCGGGAGCGCACCAGCAGGTAGTAGTCGGGGGCGTTCATCGACCACACGAGGTCCGCGACGTCGTCGTCGTCGAGGTCCTCGCGCAGCTCGCCCGTGGCGCGCAGGTCAGCCGCGAAGAGTCGCATGTGAGCGGCGCGACGGTCGCTGACGGACGTGAGCACCGCCTGGCAGGCGGGGTCGGACTGCCCGGCGACGCGCAGCGCCTCGAGGAGCGGGACCGTCCGCGGCAGCACGCGACCGAGGGCAGCCGCGTAGACGGCGATCTTGGCGGCCGCACCCTCCGCGGCGCGAACGTCCTGCACGTAGCCTCGCTGCTCCGCCGCCAGGGGTACGTCACCCTCGGCGAGCTCCATGTCGTGGACGGCGAGGAGCAGCTGCGGCTTGCGGCCCACCGTGGCGTACACCGTGTCGATCGAGACCCCGGCGGCTGCGGCGATGTCGGCGACGCCCGACCCGGCGTACCCCCGAGTGGTGAAGAGGTCCCGCGCCGCGACCAGCACCGCGGTCCGGGTCCTCTCGGCCGCCGCCCGGCGCCGCGACGAGTCGTAGCTCCGCTTCTTGACCGGATCGCCCATGGGTCCTAGCGTAGCAATTGATCCGAAGCCTATTCGGATGATTAGAGGAGTAGCCATGACGCAGACCGATCCGCAGGACGGCGTGGTGGTGCGGGAGCCCGGCACCGGCCGCGGCACCTGGGCGATGAGCTCGCTCTTCGAGCACCTGCTGGAGTCGCCGCCGGGCGCCGACCGCCTGGGGGTCGCCCTGGTCACCCAGCCTCCCGGCGTCGCCACGCCGCTGCACCGGCACACCCGTGAGTCCGAGGCGTTCTACCTCCTCGACGGGAGGATGGACTACCGCGCGGGCGACGACGACTTCGAGCTGTACGCCGGCTGCTTCATGTACCTCCCGGCCGGCCTGCCTCACGCGTTCCGGATCCGGGGCGACCAGCCGGCGCGCTTCCTGGCGCTCGCCGAGCCCGGCGCGCTCCTGCACCTGTACGACGAGGTCGGCATCCCCGCAACGGAGATGCGCCTTCCCGGCGCCGATGGTCTGGAGCCGGAGGTCGAGATCCCTCGCTGGATGGAGGCCGCGCCGCGCTACGGCATGGAGGTCGTGGGTCCACCGATCCCGGAGTAGCGCGCCCTACGCTCGGGCGCATGCAGACAGAGATCCTCTACAGCCCGGCGTACGCCGCCGCCAAGCTCACCCTGACCGCCGGGGAGGTGGTCCGTGCCGAGTCCGGCGCGATGCTCGCGATGTCGCCCGGCATCGCGATGGAGACCTCCACGCAGGGCGGCATCATGAAGGGGTTGAAGCGCTCGTTCCTCGGCGGCGAGTCGTTCTTCATGAACACCTTCACCGCCCAGGCAGACGGCGCCGAGCTCTACCTCGCGCCCACCCTGTCCGGTGACATCGTGCACTGGCCGCTGAACGGCACGCTCTTCGTGCAGTCGGGCTCCTACCTCGCCTCGTCGGCCGGGCTCGAGGTCGACACGAAGTGGGGCGGCGGCAAGACCTTCTTCTCCAGCGAGGGCCTCTTCATGCTGCGGGTCGCCGGCCAGGGCGACCTGGTGCTGTCCAGCTACGGCGCGATCCACGCGATCGACCTGCAGCCGGGCCAGACCTACACGGTCGACACCGGCCACATGGTCGCCTGGACCGACGGCATCCAGTACAACGTCCGCAAGGTCGGCAACTGGAAGTCGACGTTCTTCTCCGGGGAGGGCCTCGTGTGCGACCTGACCGGCCCCGGCCGGATCTACCTGCAGACGCGCAGCCAGGACGCGTTCCTCGGCTGGCTGATCCCGCAGCTGCCGCAGAACAACAGCAACTAGGTGCCCTAGGTCCGACCCAGCAGCGCGCGCAGCGGGAGCGTGCCGACCGGGAGCCCGTGCCGGTCGTAGTACGCGAACATCGCGCTCAGCCACGGGTGGGTGCCGGGGTCGTCGACCTGCTCGGCGGTGACCCCGGCCTCGGCGGCGAGCTCGGCCACGCTCGTCGTCCGCGTCGCGAGCTCGTACGTCGCACCGACGTGGGCGTCGTCGAGCAGCACGGTCGCGGCGGCCGCGCCGAGGTCGGCCAGGTCGAGGAGGCCGAACGGCGCGGTCACGGCGTACGGCACCCGCACCGGGCCGGTCAGGTCGAGGTTCTGCAGGTAGGCGCCGGGCTGGAGGATCGTCCAGCGCAGCCCCGAGCGGCGCACCAGGTCCTCCGCCTGCGCCTTGCCGAGGTGGTGCGGCATCGCCGGGACGTACGGCGAGGCCACGGAGTGGTAGACCACTCGGTCCACCCCGGCCGTCCGCGCCGCCTCCAGCACGGAGCCGACGTACGCCGGCTCGTCCGGGTGCAGGTTGGGCGCGACGACGTACGCCGCCGCGGCGCCGGCGAGTGCGCCGGCGAGGTCCGGCCAGTCGGCGCGACCGAGCGCAACGGGGTCGGCTCCCCGCTCGGCCAGGGCCCCGCAGACGGCGCGGCCCGTCTTCCCGTGACCACCGAGCACGGCGACGCGCACGCCCTACTCCTCGTCGTACGTCGCGATGGTGCCCTTGTTCTTGCCGAAGCTCCACCGCCCGGTGCGCTCGGCGTGCGGCGGTGACACCGGCCCGCGCTCGAAGACGATGATGCTGTCGTAGAAGTGCATCGACTTCGTGGTGCGGGTGAACTCGTCGACGACGAAGCCCTCCTCGTGCGAGTGCCAGGCGTTGAGCTGGTCGGTCAGTCCCTTGGCGTACTCGATGAAGGTCCCGGGCCGCCGGTAGCCGCCGCCGTACCGCTCCCAGTAGCTCGTGTGCAGGTCCTCGATCAGGAAGACCCCGTCGGGGGTCATCCGCTGGTAGAGCTCCTCGAACGTCGCGATCTGCTGGCCCATCGTGTGGCCGCCGTCCTCGATGAGCACGTCGATCGGGCCGATCTCGTCCGCGATGGACCGGAGGAAGTCGCGGTCCTCCTGGTCGCCGATGAAGACCTTGGTACGCCGGCCCCCGAGCTTCGCGCAGCGCGGGTCGATGTCGACGCCGTAGATCATCGCCTTGCGCCCGAAGTAGTCGCGCCACATCTGCAGCGAGCCGCCGTGGCTGACCCCGAACTCGAGGATCGTGACCGGCTTGCCGCGGAATCGCGCGAAGTGGCGGTGGTAGATCTCGAAGAAGTGCATCCACTTGTGGATGAGCCTCTTGTCGTTGGACCGGAAGTACTTCTCGAGCGGGTTGTCGACGGTCATCTCGCTCCCAGGCGTGGTCGGTGTGCACCCTGTACGCGTTGGAGCGTAGCGACCTACCCCCGGTCCCGCTCCTCGTCGAACCGCGGGTCGGCGAGGAAGTACTGGGCGACCAGTCCGGGCCGCTTCTTCGGCTCGCGAGCCGGCTCGGGCACCATCCGGCCCTCGGCGGTGTCCCAGAAGAGGTCGACGGCATGCATCACCCGGCGGGCCACCAGGCCCAGCGGCCCCGTGTGCGGCGTGTACGGGTGCGGTCGGCTCGGTGCCGCGAGCTCGGCCGCGAAGAGCCGCCGTGCCAGCACGTCGAGGTCGTCGTCGGGGAGCGTGTCGCTGAGCCGGTCCCCGAGCACCCCCTCGTGGCGCTGGTGGTCGGTCATCGCGACCTCGACGTCGGTCCACACGTCGCTCCAGCCGTACGACGTCTCGTAGACCGAGCCGTACTCGTGGGCCTTCACGTGCGCGAGCTCGACCTCCAGCGCCTTGCTGGAGCGCAGGTAGTCGTGCACCAGCTGCCCACCGTCGCGGACCTTGCGTCGGGCCGGCGGCAGCAGCACGGCGTCGACCGCGTGCAGGTGCATGCTCGTCAGGGCCAGGAACGCGTCGATCCGCTCGTGGCCGTCGCGAGGCCGGTCCCGGGCGGCCTCCATCGACCGCGCTTCGCCGAGCCGGTCGGAGAGCCGACCCTGGCTGTGCTGGATCGAGCTGCGGAGGACATCGGTCGTGCCCATCGGCATCACCTTCTTCGTGCGCCGTGCACCTCATGGTGCGCTCTCTGTGACACGGCCACAAGGTGCCCCGAGTTCAGACCAGGTCGACCTCCGCGTACGCCGCACCGTCGGCCAGCGCCGCGTAGCCCGGGCCGCGGTCGAAGAACGCCTCGCTCGCGGTGGGCCGGGCGGCCCGCTCGGCGGCCGTCGCGGCCTCGTCGTAGGCCAGCGAGTCGTCGTCGAGCGAACCGGTCAGCACCACGCCGTACGATGCGAGCGCGGCCTCGGCCGAGACCTTGCGCCACACGACGTCGCGGACCACCAGGGCGGGGTCGCGGTCGAGCGGGTTGCCCCAGCCGCCACCACCGGTCGTGCGGATCCGGATCACCTCGCCGGCGGCGACGGGCTCGGCGTCGGCCAGGGCGTCGACCTCGCGCTCGTTGGGTCCGCCCGCGTCGATGACAACCTCGAACGGCTTGCCGGCGAGGCCGCCCTTCACGCCCCAGCAGGCGAGGATCGAGCGGTCCGCGATGGACATGAAGTGGCCGTCCTTGAGCATCCGGATGTGCTTCTCGTAGCCGAGGCCACCGCGGAACTGGCCCGCTCCCCCGCTGTCCATCGCCAGCGACAGCGACTCGACCCGGAAGGGGAAGCGCGCCTCGGTGAACTCGGACGGCAGGTTCCGCGAGTCCGGGACGACGTGGATCGTGTCCTCGCCGTCGGCGTAGTAGCGGCCGCCCGAGCCGCCACCGAGCACCTCGCGCATCAGGTAGGGCCGGCCGTCGAGGTCGTCGCCGTAGACGCCGGTGTAGCGGATCGTCTCCTGGTCGGCCGGCATCCGCCCGTCGACCGCCTTCGCGACGACGCCGGCGAGGACGCCGAGCAGCCGCAGGATGACGAAGGTGCGGGCGTTCGTGGGCGCCGGGAAGACCGGCGTGAGCAGGGTGCCGGGCTCGGGGAACCGCATCTCGATGAGCGGCACGATGCCCTCGTTGACGTCGAGCTCGGCCATCCGCTCGGGGTTCTCGGCGAGGTTGCGCAGGATCGGCGCGAGCCACTTCTTGAGGAAGACGCCGTCGCTGTAGTCGCCGCAGTGGTTGATCGGTCCCTTGGCCTGCGGGCTGGTCCCGTCGAAGTCGAGGACCAGCCGCTCGCCCTCGGGATCGTCGGCAGGAGTGCGGGTCAGCGTGATGCGCTGGGTGTGCAGCATCGGCTCGTCGACGCCGTCGTGCTCGGCGTAGTCCTCCCACGTCCAGCTGCCGACCGGGATCTGGCTGAGGATCTCGCGGCGGTAGGTCTCGGTGGTGCGACTGATGATCGCGTCGAAGCAGGACTCGACGGTGTCGACGCCGTACCGGTCGAAGAGCTCGCCGAGCCGGCGCGCGCCCATCAGGCAGGCCGAGCACTCGGCGTCCAGGTCCGCCGCCAGCGACTCGGGCATCCGGGAGTTGCGGGTCATGATCGACAGCGCGGCCCGGTTGGGCACCCCCGCGTCCCAGAGCCGGATCGGCGGGACCATCAGGCCCTCCTCGAAGACGCTGGTGGCGTTGGACGGCATGGAACCGGGGACCGCGCCGCCGATGTCGTCGTGGTGGCCGAAGGCCTGCACGAAGGCCACGACCTTGCCCCCGGAGAACACCGGGACCGTGACGCAGAGGTCGGGGAGGTGCCCGATGCCGCCCTCGGAGCGGTAGACGTCGTTGTGGAAGAAGACGTCACCCTCCTGCATGTCCTCGATCGGGAAGTCGCGGGCGACCGGGTGCACGAGCGCGGAGTACGAGCGGCCGGTGAGCTTGCGCAGCAGCCGGTCGTGGATGCCGGCGCGGAAGTCGTGGGCGTCGCGGATCATCGGGCTGCGGCTGGTGCGGCCGATGGCGGTCTCGACCTCCATCTCGACGGAGGCCAGGGAGCCCTGGACGATCTCGACGAGCACCGGGTCGGCGCTCGCGCCGGCGTCGGCGGTCAGGTGCCCGAACGGGAACTCGGTGGGTGCACGGCGGCTCATCAGGCGTCCTTCCGGGTCACGATGATGTTGAGGAACTCGTCGACGCGTACGTCGAAGCCGGGGTGCACCGGCACGGTGGAGCCGAACTCCTCGATGATGACCGGGCCCTCCACGACCGTGCCGGGAGCGAGGTCGGTGCGCCACAGGACCGGCGTCTCGACGTACCCGTCCGCGGGCTCGAAGCAGACCTGTCGGACGCTCCGGGGTTTCGAGACAGGCGCTAGCGCGCCTTCCTCAACCACCGGGTGGCGCTTGATCTCCGGTCGCTGGATCGGGCCGATGCCGGAGACCCGGAGGTTGACCCACTCGACCTGCTGGGTCGGGTCGCCGGAGAAGTCGTAGCCGTAGAGCGCGCGGTGCTCGGCGTGGAAGGCATCGGCGACCGCGGCCGGGTCGAGCTCGCCGGCAGGGACGGACACCCGCACCTCGAAGGCCTGGCCGAAGTAGCGCAGGTCGGCGGTCCGCACGAACTGGTGCTCGGCCGGGTCGAAGCCCTCCTTGGTCAGCGCCTCGGCGGCCTGGGCCGCGAGCGCGTCGTACACGCCGGTGACGACCGCGGGGTCGAGCTGGTCGGCGAGGGTGACGTGGGTCTGCACGTAGTCGTTCTTGACGTCCACGGTCAGCAGCCCGAACGCCGAGACGTTGCCGGGGTTGGGCGCCACCAGGACCGTCGGGATGCCGAGCACGTCCATCAGGCGGCACAGCAGCAGCGAGCCGGAGCCGCCGAACGTGGTCAGCGCGAAGTCGCGGACGTCGAGGCCGCGCTTGACCGTGACCTGGCGCAGCGCGTTGGCCTGGTTCCACGCGGAGATCTCCAGGACGCCGGCGGCGCACGCCTCGGGCGTCATGCCGAGCTGCGCGGCGAGCGCCTCGATGCCGGCGCGGGCCGCGTCGACGTCGAGCGGGATCTCGCCGCCGAGCAGGTGCGGGGGGATCCGGCCGAGGAAGACGTGGGCGTCGGTGATGGTGACCTCGGTGCCGCCCTTGCCGTAGCAGATCGGGCCGGGGTCGGCGCCCGCCGACTGCGGGCCGACCTTCAGGGTGCCCTCGGGCGAGAGCCAGGCGATCGAGCCGCCGCCGGCGCCCACGGTGACCACGTCGATCATCGGGATCTTCGACGGGAACGCGCCGACCGACCCCTCGGTCGTCAGCGTCGGCTCGCCGTCGATGACCACGGACACGTCGGTCGACGTGCCGCCGCCGTCGGAGGTCAGCACCTTGTCGAAGCCGGCGACCTTGGCGATCAGCGCGGCACCGAGCGCCCCGGCGGCGGGGCCGGACAGCACGGTCGTGATCGGCTGGTGGACGACCTCGTCGGCCGACAGCACGCCACCGTTGGACTTCATCACGTAGAAGGGGATGGTCCGGTCGTCCAGGTCGTGGAGCCGGGTCGCGATGTTGCGGACGTACGCCGAGAGCCGCGGCTTGACGGCCGCGTCGACGAGGGTGGTCATCGCCCGCTCGTACTCGCGGTACTCGCGCAGCACCTGGCTCGACAGCGAGACGACGGCCTCGGGGTGCTCCTCGGCCAGGATCGCGCGCATCCGCTCCTCGTGGACCGGGTTGGCGTAGGCGTGCAGGAAGCAGACGCCGAGCGTGCTGATGCCCTGCGCGCGGTACCAGCGCGCGACCGCCCGGGCGCCCTCCTCGTCGAAGGGGCGCACCTCCTCGCCGCCGACGTCGAGCCGGCCCTCGACGCCCTTGACCAGGTCGCGAGGCACGATCCGGTCGGGCTTCACCCAGAAGTAGGAGTTGCCGTAGCCGTCGGGCACGGACTGCCGGGCGATCTCGAGCATGGCCTCGTAGCCGGTGTTGGTGATGAAGCCGAGCCGGTCGACCTTGCCCTCGAGGAGCTGGTTGGTCGCGACCGTGGTGCCGTGGCTGACCGCGTCGATGTCGGCGCCGGTCGCGCCCAGCAGGCCGAGCACCTTGTCGATGCCGGCGAGGAAGCCGTCGGCGGGGTTGCTCGGCGTCGACGGGGTCTTCGTCGTCACCAGCTCGCCCGAGTCCTCGTCGAAGGCGACGACGTCGGTGAACGTCCCGCCGGTGTCGATGCCGATCCGGATGCGGCGGGTCATGCGTTCTCCTCCTGGAGGTGGAAGGTCGTGGCGGTGGTCGAGCTCGCCACCAGCCTGCCCGACGCGACGACGTACGCCGGCGCATCGTGGTGGGTGAGCACGGAGCGCAGCGTCGGGTGGTGGTGCACGACGAGGTCGGCGTTGCCGCCCTCCTCGAGCCGGTGCCCGTCGACGCCGAGGACGCGGGCCGCGGTGGTCGTGACCGCGTCGTACACGAGGTCGATGCCGGGGGCGTCCACGGCCTCGAGCGCGTGGGCGGCGAGGAACGCGACCTCGACCATGTTGTGCCGGCCGAACGGGTAGTAGGCGTCCTCGATGTCGTCCTGGCCGAGGGCGACGGGCAGCCCCATCGCGGTCAGCTCGCGCACCGGCAGGTGCAGCGGGCCGGTGTGCGGGTCGCTCACGAAGCCGAGCCCGGCGCGACGGGCGATGCCCGCGAGCCGCTCGAGGCTGGGACGCGGGTAGAGCCCGACCGCACGGGCGTGGTTGGCGACGCCGCGGCCGACGAGGCCGTGCTCGATCATCGCGGCGGCGAGCATCTCGGTGGTGCGCAGGCTCGGGTCGCCCGCGTCGTCGACGAGCATCGCCACCCGGCGGCCGTGGGCCGCGGCGAGGGCGCACATCCGGCGTACGTGCTCGTGGGCCTCGGCGTCGGTGTGCTCGATCCACGGGATGCCGCCGACGACGTCGGCGCCGAGGTCGACAGCCTCGCGGACCAGCTCCTCGGCGCCCGGGTCGCAGAGCAGGCCGTCCTGCGGGAACGCCACGACCTGCAGGTCGACCACGCCGCGGAACTCCTCGCGCAGCGCCAGCAGCGGGATCACGCCCTCGAGCCGCGCCTTCGTGTCGACGTCGGCGAAGGCCAGCACGTGGCGCACGCCGTACCGGACCGCCTCCATGACCGCGCGCCGCGCGTTCACCTCGATCCAGCTCCGGTCGTAGCCGGCCTTGACCGCCGAGGCGAGCTCGATGGAGGTGAGCGCGGAGCCCATGTCGCCGGAGGTGTACGCCGTCAGGGCGGCGTCGCCGATGCGGTCGAGGGTGTGCACCTTGTCGAGGTGCATGTGGCCGTTCGCGAAGCTCTCGGTGACCAGGCCGCCGGCGGCGTCGATCTCTCGGGTCGCGCTCGGCCGGTCCTGGGTGATGCTCGTGATGCGACCGTCGTCGACCGCGACGTGCCAGCGTCCCTCACGTCCGCGGAGGGTGGCGTCGGCGACGACGAGCTGGTGGGAGGGCACGGGTCGATTCAACCGGCCCCACAGCCGCGGGGACCACGGCAGAGGTTGCCGACGGCCCTCCCGTTCTCCGGCAACCTCTGCCAGCGGACGGCTTCACTGCAGCAGGCCCGACTCGCCCAGCTCGTGGCGCCCGGTCGCGACCTGCGTCGCCTCCGGCGTCAGCGGGTGGAACTTCGCGGCCCGGATGTCGCGGTAGGCCCGCTCCACGACGGAACCGCGGAAGTAGCCCGGGCCGCCGACGACGTCCATCGCGAGGTCGCACACCTCGATGCCGGCGCGGGCGACCTCCGCCTTGGCGATCATCACCGCCAGGTAGGTGTCGTGGGACGGCTCGGGGTCGTCGCCGACCGCGCCGAGGGCGCCGTCCAGCGCCCACGACGCCACCTGCAGGGCGTGCTTCATCCTGCCGACCTGGCGCTGCACCAGCACGTTGCCGGACTTGAGGCCGGCGGCCGCGCGGGCCTCGGCGTACGCCGCCTCCGCGACGCCGAGGTAGACGCCGCTGATGATCGGGAAGGCGATGCTCGAGATCACCTGCAGGGGGCCGTCGACCACCCCGTAGGGCCGGTTCGCCAGGACGCGCTCGTCGGGCACGAAGACGTCCTCGAGCTCGATGTCGTTGCTGGCGGTGCCGCGCATGCCGAGCGTGTCCCAGTTGTCGGCGACCGTCACCCCTGCCGAGGCGACCGGCACGGCCACGTTGAGCACGCGACGGCCCTGCTCCGGGTCGTCGTACGTGAACATCGTCGAGAGGACGGTGCCGTGGCGCGACTGGCTCGCGAACCGCTTGGTGCCGCTCACGCGGTAGCCGCCGTCGACCTTGACGGCGTCGCCGCGCGGGTGGGTGTAGTCGCCGCCACCGGTGGAGACGAGCACGATCCCCTCCTCCGCGACCCGGCGCAGGGTCGCCTCCGCCCCGGGCAGCCCGCGGCGGTAGCGCCAGGCGGTGAACGCGACGACGTGCTGGTGCATCGCGCTGGCGAGCGCCGTGGAGCCGCAGTGGTGCGCCAGCTCGCGCTGCAGCGCGGTCAGCTCGGCGATCGTCGCGCCGTCGCCGCCCAGCTCGACCGGCACGGCGGCGGCGAGGAGGCCCGAGTCGCGGAGGGCGTCGTAGGACTCGGAGACGAAGGTGCCGTCGGCGTCGTGCCGGGCGGCGTGGGAGGCGAGCTCGGGCCCGAGGGCGGCGGCTCGCGTGGTCAGGGTCTGGCTGGAGATCGGTGCAGTGATGGTCATGTCTCCACGGTCCGACGGGTGAACCGACCGCAACTAGTGCAGGTTCGCGACCCTGCTGGTCCAGATTCGCTACTTCCGCAACGGCGCCCGGCCGCGCGATCATGGACCATGCCCGACTACGGGGACTTCTGCCCGGTGCAGATGGCCGCGGAGGTCGTCGCCGACCGCTGGACGCCGATGATCATCCGGGAGCTGGTGCTCGGCAACACCCGCTTCAACGACATCGCCCGGGGGCTGCCCGGGATCTCGCGGTCGTTGCTGGTGCAGCGGCTGCGCCACCTGGAGAAGAACGGCGTGCTCGAGACCTGGCCCTCGCCGACCGGGCGGGGCAACGAGTACCACCTCACTCCCGCGGGCCGGGACCTCGAGCGGGTCATCGACAGCTTCGGCCGGTGGGCGATCGAGTGGCTCTTCGACGACATGCGACCCCAGGACGTGCCGCCGACGACCCTGATGTGGTGGATGCACCGGCGCGTGGACCCGGCCCGCTTCCCGCCGCACCGCACGGTCATCGAGTGGCGGCACACCGGACCCGCCGTCCAGGTCATCTGGCTGGTCCTCGACCGGCAGGAGGTGTCGGTGTGCATGGTGCACCCGGGCTTCGACGTCGACGTCGTCGTCTCCGCGACCACCGACACCTTCGCCGACGTCTTCCAGGGCTACTGCACGTGGCAGGAGGCGGTCGCCGACGGTCGGATCGAGGCCGCCGGTCCGCCCCGCCTGCTGTCCGCGCTGCCGCGCTGGTTCCTGTGGAGTCCGTGGTCCCAGGTGACCCGGGAGCGGGCCGACCGGGCCCGCGCCGAGGAACTCGCGAGCCCGCACGAGACGAGTCGCTGAGCGGATGCGGATCGTCATCGAGGGCCGGGACCTGCCCGGCCGCACGTTCGCGTCGTACGCCGACGTGCACGTCGCGCTGCAGGTCCGGACCGACCCGGCCGACCCGGTGCCGGGCGACGCGGCGTCGGCGCGGTGGGAGACCGAGGTCCGCGTCGTCGACGGGGACTTCCGGGGCCCGGCCGTCCACGGGAAGCGCGGCGAGCGGTTCCTCTACCTGACCTGGGGCAGCCCGGTGGGCGACGACTGGGGCATGTTCCGGCGGGCGAAGCTGATGCTCGCCGACGCGCCACCCGCGAGCGACGACGGCACCCTGGTGGCGACCGTGTCGCTCACCGACGAGAAGGGCGGTCCGCGCTGCGCCCGGGTGCACCCGCCCGCGATCTCCTGGGCGGCTCAGGCGTCGGGCGCCCGCTCGTTGTAGATCCCGGCCTCCTCCTGGCCGGTGAGGGCCTGGATCGCGGTCATGATCTCGTCGGTGATCTGCCGCCGGGCCCTGCCGAGCGGCACCCCGTCGTACCGGCCCACGACCTGGATGGGCTCGCCGAAGCTGATCGACACCGGGACGACGCGCGGGAAGCGGGCGTCGACGGGTTGCAGCCGCTCGGTCCCGGTGATGCCGACCGGGACCACCGGGACGCCGGCGGTCAGGGCGAGGTGCGCGACACCCGTGCGGCCGCGGTAGAGCCGGCCGTCGCGGGAGCGGGTGCCCTCGGGGTAGAGGCCGAACGCATCGCCGCGGCCGAGCACCTCGAGCGCGGTGTCGAGGCTGGCGATCGCGGCCCGGGGGTCGTCGCGGTCGACGGGCAGCATCCCCATGCCCTCGAACCACGCCTTCTGGAGCGTCCCCTTGATCCCGCCGCCGCGGAAGTAGTCGGACTTGGCCAGGAAGTGCACCTTGCGCGGCGCCACGATCGGGATCACCAGCGAGTCGGCGAAGCTCAGGTGGTTGCTGGCCAGCAGCACGGCCCCGGTGCGCGGCACGTTGTCGAGGCCGGTCACCGTCGGTCGCCACACCAGCTTCGCGACCGGCGGGACGACCGCGTGCAGGACCGAGTACATGACCACCCGTCCAGTCTTGCGGTTACCCGTCAGTCAGCCGACTCCTCGTCCACGGTCCTGGCCGTCGTGGGAGGTGGGCGTCTCACGCCTCGTGGGCCACGATGTCGCGCGCGAGGCTCTCCCACTTCGCGTAGGCGTCCGGGTACGCCGAGCGCTGCACCGCCTGCGCGGCCCGGGTGACGCTCATCGACTGCCAGCCGCTGATGTCGGTCAGGCCCGGGTTGGAGGTGTGGGTCGCGACGCCGTAGAACGCCTTGCTCGCGAGCACCGGGTCGAGGATCTGCGCCTCGGTCCCCCAGCCCTGGCTGGTCCGCTGCTGGAAGAGGCCGAGGGAGTCACGGTCGCCGTAGTCGACGTTGACCAGGGTGGACTCGTGCATCGCGGTGGCGAGCGCGATCACCCAGCCGTACTCCGGGATGCCCGCGTCCTGCCCGACCCCGATGATCGTGCGCGCGTTCTGCTTCTGCTCCTCGGAGAGGGAGTCGTACGTCGTGCCCGGGGTCGAGCCGCCTCCGCCGGTCCCGAGCAGCGCCTGCCAGGTCGCCGGCCCGACCACCCCGTCGATGCCCAGGCCCGCCGCCGACTGGAAGCTGCGGACTGCACTGTCGGTGGCCGGCCCGAACGCGCCGTCGGCCGTGACCGACGCACCGTGCTTGACCAGCTGCACCTGGAGCGCCTGCACCGCCGCTCCGCTGTCGCCCTGGCGCAGCGTGCTGACCAGGGCTCCGAACGTCGCGGGCCCGGCCACCCCGTCGGCGCTCAGCCCGGCCCCGGACTGGAAGGCCTGCACCGCCGCCTGGGTGCCGCTGCCGAAGTCACCGTCCGCGGCCGTGGAGTAGCCGCGCGAGGTGAGCAGGTGCTGGAGGCTCGTGACGTTCGCCCCGGTAGCGCCGGTGCTCAGCGTCGGGTAGGTCGCGGCGTACGCCGGGGCGGCGCTCAGGCCCGCCGACCCCACGAGCGCGACCACCAGCGCGACCAGGACGGACAGGACGATGCGGAGGGTCCGAGGCATGTCTCCATCGGAGCACGGTGGCCGGATCGTCGGAACCGGGGAAACCCTCGTCCCGAGACAGGTGCCCGAGACAGGTCTTGAAATAGGTGAAGGGCCCTCGGAAGTATGAGTTCCAAGGGCCCTTCGGTTGACCGGTACCGATGACGCTCCCGATCGACTGCTCCTCGCTTCCGGCCCCGGCGTCGTCGTCATCTCGCCGCCGCGATCACTCCCCGGCAAGCCGGTTCGCTCTCGTGTGGACCCTCGTCTCCGAGCTGTCCCGCCTCCCGTTGCCGGAGGGCGTGGGAGAAGTTCTATGCCCTGGCGAACCCGGTGCGCAAGAGCTTTCCGGAACATTCTTCCGGTTCCACCGAAATAGGGGACTTCGTCCACAGAACCGACCCTGGTTGTCCACAGAAAACGCCCAGATCCCCACAGTTGAGCGGGATCGGGCATCCACCAGCGCGGGGCACAAAAGGAGAAAGGCCCTTGCGAGTATGAGTCGCAAGGGCCTTTCAAGTGACCGGTACTGATGACGCTCCCGATCGACCTCTCGTCGATTCCGGCCCCAGCGACTTCGTCATCCAGTCGCCGCGACGCGTCCCCGGCAAGCCGGCTCTTCGTCGTACGGACCCTCACCTTCGAGCTGTCCCGCTCCCCGTTGCCGGAGGGCGTGGGAGAAGTTCTATGCCCTCCGGATCAGGGCGCGCAAGAGGTTGCGGCAACATTCCTCCGGTTCCACCGAAACTGACCCGTTCCCCACAGTTTCCGGGCCCACCATCCACAGGATGTGCACCGGATCACACAGGTTATCCACCACCCCTGTGGATGAATGTCGGTGGTTGAGGAAGGCCGCTGGGCCCGTCTCGAAACCCCCGCAGCCTGCGGGCGGTCCGTGGTTGTGCGCCGACAGGCTTTCTACGCCGGGCACGGCGGTCTCAGGTCGGCGTCGCCTCCCGGCCCGCGGGTGGTAGTCAGCGGTCAGCCGGGAAGATCTGGTGCACGGGGTGGATCAGATCTTCCCCGCTCACCGTGAGATCGACTTCCACCGACGGCCCTAGCCGGCCGTCAGCTGACGGCCGCCTCGAACGCCGCGGCGACCTCGAGCAGGAACCGGTCGCGGCCGTGCGCGGCGACGATCTGGATGCCCACCGGCAGCCCGTCGCGCGTGTGGCCGAAGGGGACGGAGATCGCGGGGCAGCCGGTGACGGTGATGTAGTACGCCGCCCGCATCCAGTCGAGGTAGGTCTCCATCGGGCGGCCGTTGATCGATGTCGGGTACTCCTGGTCGGCCGGGAACGGCGCCACCTGCGAGACCGGCAGGACCAGGACGTCGTACCCGCCGCCGTCCTCGGGGGAGAAGAAGGTGCGCATCCGCTCGGCGAGCGTGGTCCGCTGGGCGTAGGCGCGCGCGACGTCGGCGCCGCTCAGCGCCTCGCCGAGCCGGATGTTGTCGGCGAGGGACTGCTTGAAGGCGTCGGGGTGCTGCGCGAGCCGCTCGCCGAAACGGGCCTGGAAGTGCCAGGCGCGCAGGGTGCGGAACGTGTCGTCGGCCTCGTGCAGGTCCGGGTGGGCGTCGGCCACGTCGCCGAAGACCCCGCCGGCCGAGGCCACGATCGCGGCCACCTCGTCGTCGACGTCGAAGGCACCACCGAGGTCCACGGACAGAGCCACCCGCAGGCCCGCGAGCGACCCGGAGACCGGCGGGGCGAAGGCCGCGCCGGGGTCCCCGAGCGCCTGGGGCGCGCGGGGGTCGGGGCCGGCCATCACGGACAGCAGCAGCGCGAGGTCGCCGACGTTGCGGGCCATCGGGCCACCGACCGACGTCGTCTCCCACTGGTTGGAGAGCGGCCACTCCGGCACCCGGCCCAGGCTCGGCCGCAGCCCGACGACCCCGCAGAACGACGCCGGGTTGCGCAGCGAGCCGCCCATGTCGGACCCGTCGGCCAGCGGCACCATCCCGGCGGCGAGGGCGCACGCGGCGCCACCGGACGAGCCGCCCGCCGAGCGCGACGGGTCGACCGGGTTGAGGGTGGTGCCGAAGACCGTGTTGAAGGTGTGCGAGCCGGCGGCGAACTCGGGCACGTTGGTCTTGCCGATGGTCACCACCCCGGCCCGGCGCACGCGCTCGACGATCAGCTCGTCCCGGTCCGGCACGTGGTCGGCGTAGAGGGGCGAGCCGTACGTCGTGCGCCAGCCGGCCACCGCGTGGGTGTCCTTGAAGGCGAACGGCAGCCCGTGCAGCGGCCCCACCTCGGCGCCGGACGCGAGCGCCTCGTCGGCCTCGGCGGCGCCGGCCCGCGCGCGCTCCTCGTCGAGCGAGACGATCGCGTTGAGCTGCGGGTTGCGCGCACGGATCCGGTCCAGGTGCAGGTCGAGCAGCTCGCGCGCGGAGATCTCGCGACGGCGTACGGCGTCGGCCTGGTCGCGTGCCGTCGACTCGACGCCGAGGCTCATCGGCGGCCGAAGAGGCGTCCGACGACGACGCCGAGCACCACGAGCCCGGCGCCGACGGCGATGCCCTTGAGGAAGTCGTCCTGGGACGACACGGAGGCCTTCGCCGGCGCCGTGAACGTGGTCCCGGCGGGCGCATCGGCTGCGGGGGTCTCGACAGGCTCGACCACCGGTCCACCCGCGATCGCGGAGCCGACGTTGCCGAAGAACTCCCCCGCCATCCGCTTGGAGACGCTGGAGAGCATCCGCTGGCCGACGCCGCCGACCATGCCGCCGACCACCGCGTCGGCCTCGTAGGAGATCTCGGTGCTGCCGGCGGCCGGCGAGGCGAAGGAGACCTGCACGGTCGCGTCGATGGTGCCGGGCGCGCCTGCCCCGGAGAGCCGCATGGTCAGGCCCCGGTGCTCCTCGAGGTCCGAGAGCGTGCACTGCCCCTGGTAGGTGCCCTTGATCGCGGCGACCCCGGCGGTGACCGTCATGTCGTAGGCGTTGTCGCCGGTCGCGACCAGTCGCTCGCAGCCGGGGATGGTGGCGACCAGCACCCGCGGGTCGAGCAACGCGTCCCAGACCTTCTCGACGGGCTGGTCGACGACGTTGGTACCGCTGATCTTCATGAGTTCTTCCCATCATGTGACTGGCGCAGGGCGTACAGCTCGGACGGCGAGATCGGCATCGCCGTGATGCCCATTCCCGGATGCAGGGTGCCCTCCGCGTCCTCGATGGCGGCGGCGAAGACAGCGGCCGAAGGGATCACGCCGGCCTCGCCCGCGCCCTTGATGCCGAGCGGGTTGAGGGGCGAGGGCGTCTCGAGGTGGTCGATGTCGATGCCGTCCGGCACCTCGGTGACGTAGGGCATCAGGAAGTCCATGAACGAGGCGTTGAGCAGCTGCCCGGACTCGTCGTACGCCATCCGCTCGTAGAGCGCTCCCCCGACGCCCTGGGCGACGCCGCCGTGGATCTGGCCCTCGACGATCATCGGGTTGATCAGGTGACCGCAGTCGTGGACGACGGCGTACTTGAGGATGGTGATCTCGGCCGTCTCGGGGTCGGTCTCGACGATGACGGCGTGCATGCCCGAGGCGAACGTCGCCCGCTCCGGCGAGTAGAAGTCCTTGCCCTCCAGTCCCGGCTCGTCGTCCTCGGGCACCGGCGGCTTGCCCGGGTCGCCGACGGAGAACTGGGTCGCGGCCTTCGACGCCTCGTCGAAGGCGTAGCGCAGCGGGTTGGACAGCACGGACACGGTGCCGAGGTCGATCGACGTGCCCGGCGAGCCCTTCACCGACACGACGCCGTCGACGATCTGGAGGTCCTTCTCGTCGGCCTCCAGCGCCTCCGCGGCGATCTTGAGCGCCTTCTCCTTGGCCCGCTTCGCGGCCAGGTGGATGGCCGAGCCGCTCATCACGGCGGCGCGCGACGCGAACGTGCCGACGGCGTACGGCATCCGGCGGGTGTCGCCGGTGACGACCTCGACGTCCTCGAACTTCACGCCGAGCTCGTCGGCGACCAGCTGCGCGAAGACGGTGGCGTGGCCCTGGCCCTGGGTGGTGAGGCCGGTCGCGACCTTGACCTTGCCGCTGGTCTCGATGTGCACGTGCGCGCCCTCGTAGGGACCGACGCCGGTGCCCTCGACGTAGCAGGCCAGGCCGATGCCCACCTGCCGTCCCTGGGCCGCCATCTCTGCCTTGAACGCCGGGAACTCGTCCCAGCCGACCAGCGCCTTGGTCTTCTCCAGCATCGCCGGGTAGTCGCCGGAGTCGTACTCCAGCTCGCGCCCGTCCTGGAAGATGAGGCCCTGGTCGTAGGGGAACTCGTCGGGCTGGATGAAGTTCACGGCGCGCACCTCGGCACGGTCCTTGCCGAGGTAGGCCGCGATGGCGTCCATCGTCCGCTCCATGGCGTAGCAGCCCTGCGGGCGACCGGCGCCGCGGTAGGGCGTGACGATGACGGTGTTGGTGTAGAGCGACTCGAAGACGACCTTGTAGTTCTGCGGCTTGTAGGGGCCGAGCAGCTGGGTCGAGGTGATGATCGGGACGATCAGGCCGTACGGCGTGTACGCACCGTGGTCGTGCCAGAACTCCACGTCCAGACCGAGCAGCCGGCCGTCGTCGTCGAAGCCGACCTCGATGTGCTGCACCTGCCCGCGCTCGTGCGCGGAGGAGATGAAGTGCTCGCGCCGGTCCTCGGTGAACTTCACGGTGCGGCCGAGCGCCTTCGCCGCCATCGGGACGAGCAGCTCCTCGGGCCACGGGTGGTTGATCTTCACCCCGAAGCCGCCGCCGACATCGGGGGTGATCACGTCGACCTGGCCGAGGTCGAGGCCCATCTTCACCGCGACCGCGGCGCGCACGCCGGTCGAGCTCTGGGTCGAGGTCCACAGCTGGAGCCGGTTGAGGTCCGGGTCCCAGCGGGCGACGGTGCCCCGGCCCTCCATCGGCATGCAGGCGCTGCGCTCGACGGTGAGGTCGAGCTCGAGGCGGTGTGGTGCCTGGGCGATCGCGGCCGGCGCGTCGCCGACGTTCTGCTCCAGGCGCGCACCGATGTTGCCGGGCACGTCGTCGTGCACCAGCGAGGTCGCCGCCCGCGCGGCGTCGATGCCCACCACCGGCGGCAGGAACTCGTAGTCGACGCGGATCCGGCCGACCGCGTCCTCGGCGATGTAGCGGTCGTCGGCGACGACGAAGGCGATCGCCTCGCCGACGTAGTTGACCTCGTCCTTCGCGAGCGCGTACTGCGTGCGGCCGTGGGTCAGCGCCGGGTGCGGGATCAGCAGCGGCAGCGGCTCGGCCATCTGCGGCGTGCACGATGCCAGGTCGTCCCAGGTGAAGACCGCGTGCACGCCCTCCAGGTCGAGCACGGCCTCGACGTCGATGTCGAGGATCCGGGCGTGCGCGTGCGGCGAGCGGAGCACGGCGGCGTGCAGGGTGCCTCCCTCGACGGCCACGTCGTCGACGTACCGTCCGTTGCCGCGCAGGAAGCGCTGGTCCTCGACGCGCTGGACCTTCTGGCCCATCAGCTTGGTGGTCACGATGCCGCTTCCTCGCCCGCGATCTCCGCGGCCCTCTCCACGGCCTTCACGATGTTCTGGTAGCCGGTGCAGCGGCAGAGGTTGCCCGCGACCATGTCGCGCGCCTCGTCGTGGGTCGGCGTCGGGTTGTCGCGCAGGCCGGCCGTGATCGTGGTCAGGAAGCCGGGCGTGCAGAAGCCGCACTGGAGGCCGTGGCACTCCATGAAGGCCTGCTGCACCGGACCGAGCGAGCCGTCGGGCCTGGTCAGCCCCTCCACCGTCGTGATCTCGCTGCCCTGCGCGGAGACCGCGAACATCAGGCAGGCCCGGGTCGGGGCGCCGTCGACGAGGATCGTGCAGGCGCCGCAGACCCCGTGCTCGCAGCCGACGTGGGTGCCGGTGAGCCTCAGGTCGTGGCGCAGGGCGTCCGAGAGCAGCCGCCGCGCGGGCACCCGGATCTCGTGGGTGTGGCCGTTGACGCTCAGCCGTACGTCGTGCAGCTCCTCCATCAGAGCTCCTCCGGTCGTTGAGCCTGTCGAAACACTCGGGCCGATCGAACCACGCGTGCGGTGAGCACGCGGACCAGCTGCGCGCGGTAGGCGGCGCTGGCGTGGATGTCCTCTGCCGGGTCGAGCTGCGCGAGCGCGGCCTCCCCCAGCTCGTCGTCGGCGACGCCGCTGAGGTCGACGACCGTGGGCACGTCGCTCACCGACAGGTAGCCGACCTTGACGCTCTGCCCATCACCAGGGGCTCCGTCGACGAGCGCCGCCGCGCCCACCAGGGCGTAGTCGCCGTGGCGGCGCGCGATCTCCTCGAACGCGACGCCGGCCCCCGGCGCGAGCGCCGGGAAGAACGCCGACACCGCGATCTCGTCGTGGTGCAGGGACGACTCGAGCGGGCCGACGTACAGCTCGGAGGCCGGGATCGTACGGCGACCCGCGGGCCCCTCGACCTCGACGGACCCACCGAGCAACGAGAGCACGACGGGCATCTCGGCGGCCGCGTCGGCGTGGACGAGCGAGCCGACCGTCGTGCCCCGGTTGCGGATCGTGGCGTGCGCGACGTGCGAGAGCGCCAGCGGGACGAGCGGCTGCACGCGTCGTACGTCGTCCGAGGCGAGGACGGCGGCGTGCCGGGCGAGCGCACCCACCCGGACGCCGCCACCGTTCTCGCTCTCCGGCAGCACCGTGATCGTGTCCAGGCCCGGGATCCCGTTGATGTCGACGAGCGTCGCGGGAGCCGCGAGCCGCATCGACAGCAACGGGACCAGGCTCTGGCCACCGGCCAGCACCTTGGCGTTCGGCTCGCCGGCCAGGGCCTCGACAGCTTCGGCGATGGTCCCCGGCCGGCGGTACGCGAACGGTGCTGGCTTCACAGGACCTTGGTCACCTCTCCCGACGTTCGGTCGGTGTGGCGGCCGCGGATGTTGACGAGGTGGAAGTAGACGATCACCAGGATGGTGCCGAGCGCGATGCCGCTGAGCTCGAAGTCGTCGGTGATCTTCAGGGTCACGCCGCCGATACCGGCGATGATGCCTGCTGCCAGTCCGACCATGTTGACCGGGTTGCCGAAGTCGACCCGGTTCTCGACCCAGATCTTGGCGCCGACGAGACCGATCATGCCGTAGAGCACGACGGTGATGCCGCCGAGGACACCACCGGGCGTCGCGCTCACGATCGCCCCGAACTTCGGGCAGAGACCCAGCAGGATCGCCACGATCGCGGCCACGTAGTAGGCGGCGGTCGAGTAGACCTTGGTCGCTCCCATGACCCCGATGTTCTCGGCGTACGTCGTGGTCGGCGAGCCACCGAAGAGGCTGGCGAGCGCGGTGGCGCCACCGTCGGCGGCGATCGCCCGGCCCATGTAGGGGTCGAGGTCCTCGCCCGTCATCTCGGCGACGGCCTTCACGTGGCCGGTGTTCTCCGCGATCAGCGCGATGACACCGGGCAGCACGAGCAGGATGAAGGTGAGGGAGAAGCTCGGCCCGTGGACCACGTCGACGCCGTCGGCGAGCTTGCCGCTCGGGAAGCCGATCCAGTCGGCCGCCTTCACGCCCGCCCACGACACGCGGTCGTGGTCGGTCGCCTCCGTCGCGCCACCGAGGACCGAGTTGATCTGGCCGAAGACGGCGTCGAAGAGCCACGACACGAGGTAGCCGAAGATCAGGGCGAGGAACACCGCGATCCGGGACCAGAAGCCGGGGAACAGACAGGCCGCGACCACCATGAAGGTGGCGGTCAGCAGTGCCACCCACTGGTCCTGGGGCCAGTAGATCTGGGCGACGACCGGCGCCAGGTTGAAGCCGATCAGCATGACGACGGCACCGGTGACGGCCGGCGGCAGGATCGCGTGGATCATGCCCGAGCCGGCGAAGTGGACGAGGACGCCCACCGCGAGGAGCACGAGCCCGGAGACCAGGATCGCTCCCGTGACGTCGGAGGAGTCGCCGCCCTGCGCCCGGATCGCTGCCACGCCGGCGACGAAGGACGCGCTGGTGCCGAGGTAGCTCGGAACCATGTTCTTCGTCACGAGCAGGAACAGGATCGTGCAGATACCGGAGAACATGATCGCCAGGTTGGGATCGAGCCCCATGACGATCGGGAAGACGAACGTCGCCCCGAACATGGCGACGACGTGCTGGGCTCCGACGCCCACCGTCTTGCCCCACGGCAGCCGCTGTCGCGGCCCTACCGGCTCGCCAGGCTGTGGATCAACCACGTCCCACTTGAACATCGACATTGCGCACACCCTTTCGGTGTCAGGACAGGCCCCGAGTCCCGCTCAACCTAATGAGAGCCATGACACACCTTCGACGGCGACAGATGCCGAAGGAACGCCGCATCCGATGGCAGCAGTTGTGGGCGCGGCGCGCGCTCGGATGCCCGGTAACCGAGGCGTGATCAGCCGGTGATCTCCAGGACCCGCAGCGCGACGGCGACGTCGAGGCGCAGGTGCGGATCGGTCGAGAGCGGGCCGAGCAGGCGCTCCAGCTTGGAGACCCGGTAGCGCATCGTGTTGTAGTGGAAGAACTGCAGACGGGCGGCCTCGGCGACGTTGAAGTTCGTGTCCAGCAGCACCTGGAGGGTCTCGCGGAGGTCCGCGGCCTCGGTGGTCGACTCGGCGAGCGAGCCGAGCACGTCGTGCACGAACGAGCGCAGCTCCGCGTCGCCCTGGGGCCCCTCGGGGATCAGGGCGATCAGCCGGTGCAGGCCGAGCTGGTCGAAGAACGTCGTCGAGCCGCCACCGCTGACCCGGCGACCGACCTCGACCGCACGCCGCGCCTGGGCGTAGGCCCCCGGCAGGTCGTCGAGGGAGTGCGCGACCCGGCTGACACCGACCGAGAACGGACGGCGGCCGCCACCCTTGTCGCCCGCCACCGCGGTCACCGCGCGGCGTACGACGCCGTGCCCGTCGACGGGCTCACCGCCCTGCGCGTCGGGGGCCTCCAGCAGCGGCAGCAGGACGACGACCTCGGAGGAGAAGTCGGCCGACGGGATGCCGGGCGCGAGCGAGTCGCCGACCTGGCGCCAGGCCGCGGAGAAGCGCTCCTGCCACTGGCGCCGCTGCGTGCTCGAGACCGGTTCCTCGCCCGGCGTCGTCTCGAGGACCGGGTCGATCTCGGCGGTGACGACGACGACCGGCCGGTCGAGGTCCCAGCCGAAGGTCGAGGCGTGCTCGGCGACGTACGCCGCGTCGACGTTGCGGCGCAGCAGCAGGTCGCGGAGGAAGTCGCCCTGGTACTTGTTCTCGACCGCCGCGACCGCCGTCTCCCGGGTGATCAGCAGCGCCGCGATCGCCGCCGCGCGCTCCAGCGCGTGCACGTCGTCGTCCGGGATCGGCTCGTCGGCGCGCACCGCCACGAGGCGGGCCAGGTCGATGCCGCCGGCAGCGACCCGGGTCATGTAGGCGGGGACACCGCCGATCCGCTCGACCCGGATCCGGCCGGTCGGGTCGAGCAGGTGGTGGGTCTCCAGGAGGGTCCGGTGGTCGTCGGTGAGCGCCGCCTCGCGGACCCGGCCGTCGGTGGACGTGAACGCCACGCCGAGCCCGAGCACCCGGCTCACCTCGGCTGCGATCCCGTCGAGGTTGCCGCCCTCGAGAGCGATCTGGGTGAGCCCGCTGTGCAGCGCGTCGATGCGCGCGAGCGCAGCGCTGGCGAGCTCCTCGCGGTCACCGGTTATCAACACTTGCACTCCCTCGACGTAGGCGTTGGCACAACCTCACATCCCCAAACCGTAACCGCCCCGGATAGCGTCGGTGCAGTGATCCCCGTCAGCGCACCTCCGCGAGTGCGCGACCTGCTGCGGTCGACGCCCGACGGACCGGTGCCGATCGTGCACCGCGGACGGGACGCCGTGTACGTCGAGATCGTCGGCCGGTGCGTCGGCGTCGTGTCGTCGCGGGCGACCGCGGTGCCCTGCGCGCTGCGCACCGGAGTCCCGTCCCTGCCGGACATCGGGACCGCCCGGTTGCACGACGGCGTGCTGCACCTCGACGACCAGGCACTGCTCGTCGGCCGCCTGGTCGACGTCTCCGTGCCCCGGCTCCCCCACGCGCGGGTGGCGGCACCGCCGCCCGGCGAGGTGGCCGCGATGGTCGGCCGCGGGGACGGCCTGACGCCGTACGACGACGACGTGCTGTGCGGCTGGTTCGCGGTCCACCGGGCGGCCGGTGTCGGGACCCCGGAGGTCGACGCCGCCGTCCGCGCCCGCCTGTCGCGCACGACGCTGCTGTCGGCGACGCTGCTGGACTGCGCGATGCACGGCGAGGTCATCCCCGAGTTCGCGGCCTGGCTGGCCGCCCCCGACGACCCCGACCGCACCGCGACCCTCGCGGCGGTCGGACACACCTCGGGGCGCGGCATGCTCCAGGGTGCCCGCTTCGCCCTGCACGAGATGAGAGGTGCCGCATGACCACCCCCACGTTCGGCCACGTCGAGCTCCGAGCCGGCGCGTACGCCGACTCGGTCACGCTGCTCCAGGTCAGCCGTGCCGTGCAGGGCCTCGACGGGGTGCTCGCGGCCCAGGTCGCGATGGCGACCGCCCTCAACATCGAGGTCCTCACCGAGATGGGTTTCGAGGTCCCCACCGAGGCCACCACCAACGACATGGTCGTCGCCCTGCGCCTCGCGGACGAGGGCGCGCTGGCCGCCGCGCTCGCCGGAGTCGACCAGGCGCTGCGCGACGCCAACCGGCGTCCGGAGGGTTCGAGCGAGGTCGCGGCACCGCGGACGACGGGCAGCGCGCTGCGGCGAACTGCCGGCACCCCGGGCGACGAGATCGTCGTCGTGTCCGTCCCCGGCCCGAGCGCGCTGGTCGAGGCGATGGACGCCGTCGACGCCGGCCGCGACGTGCTCGTCTTCAGCGACAACGTGCCCGTCGAGCAGGAGGTCGCCCTCAAGCGTGCGGCCGCCGAGCGCGGCGTGCTGGTGATGGGGCCCGACTGCGGCACCGCCGTCGTCGGCGGGCTCGGACTCGGCTTCGCCAACGTCGTCTCCCCCGGCCCCGTCGGCATCGTCGCGGCGTCCGGCACCGGGTGCCAGCAGCTGCTCGCCCTGCTCGACCACGCCGGGGTCGGCGTCGGGTCCGCGCTGGGCGTCGGTGGCCGGGACCTCTCCTCGGAGGTCCGCGGTGCCTCGACCCGTGAGGCGCTGCGCCGCCTCGACGAGGATCCCGCGGTCGAGCTGGTCGTGGTCATCTCGAAGCCTCCCGCAGCAGACGTCGCCACCGAGATCGAGGCGTACGCCGCGAGCCTGGCGACGCCGGTCGAGTTCGCCCTGCTCGGCGAGGGCCGGCCCGACCTCACCGCGGCCGCCGAGTCGGTGCTGCGCCGGCTCGGTCGCGACGTCCCCGCCTGGCCGGTGACCGGCGAGGCCGGCCGGGGCAGCGGAGCGATCCGCGGGCTGTTCGTCGGCGGCACCCTGAAGACCGAGGCCCAGCTCATCGCCGCTGAGCACATCTCTGGGCAGGACGGCGGGCACAGCTTCGTCGACTTCGGCGACGACGAGTACACGTCCGGGCGGGCCCACCCGATGATCGACCCGAGCCTGCGGCTGGAGCACCTCGCCCGAGCCGCCGCCGACCCGGCGACCGGCGTCCTGCTGCTCGACGTCGTGCTCGGCCACGGCGCCGAGCCCGACCCGGCGGCGCTGCTCGCCCCGGCCGTCGCAGCCGTCGACCAGCCCGTGGTGATCGCCGTCGTCGGCACCGTCGGCGATCCCCAGGGCCGGGACCGCCAGGTCCGGGCGCTGGTCGACGCCGGCGCCGAGGTGCACCTGTCCAACGCCGGCGCCACCCGCCGCGCCCTCGAGCTGCTGGGAGACAACGCATGAGCAACCCCCTGAGCACACCCGGGGCCGTCGTCAACGTCGGCGCCGACCTGCTCGCCGATGCGATCGCCGACCAGGCCACGCCGGTGACCCGCGTCGACTGGCGCCCGCCGATGACCGGCACCGAGGCCGACCTCGCGACCGTCGCCGCCGACCCGCTGCGCCGTACCGCCAACGAGCGCGCGCTCGCGGCGATGCTCGACGTCACCGCCAACCTGGTCGACGTGGCCCCGGCGTCCGAGGTGCTCGGCCTCCAGCGCGGCGAGTTCCTGCACGCCGGCCCCCCGATCGCGTGGGAGCGCGCGTCGGGCCCGCTGCGCGGCGGGCTGATGGCCGGAGCGGCGCTCGAGGGGCTGGTCGACGACCCCGAGGACGCGGCCGCGCTCTTCGAGTCGGGCTCCGGGGTCTCCCTCGAGCCGTGCCACCACCGCTCGACCGTCGGTCCGATGGCCGGCGTCGTCACGCCGAGCATGTGGATGTTCGTGCTCGAGGACGCGACGACCGGCCGCCGTACGTACTGCTCGCTCAACGAGGGGCTCGGCAAGGTGCTGCGGTACGGCGCCTACGGCCCCGAGGTGCTGACCCGGCTGCGCTGGATGCGCGACGTGCTCGGCCCGCTGCTGCAGCAGGCCGTCCGGGCGACCGGCGCGGTCGACGTCACGGGCATCCTCACCCAGATGCTGCAGATGGGCGACGAGGCCCACAACCGCAACCGGGCCGGCACCCTGATGCTGCTGCGCGACCTCGCGCCGGCTCTGGTGCGTAGCGCTGCCGCCCCCGACGACATCGCCGAGGCGTTCCGCTTCATCGGCAGCAACGACCACTTCTTCCTCAACCTGGCGATGCCCGCCTGCAAGCTCGCGCTCGATGCAGCGCGCGGCATCGAGGGCTCGACGATGGTGGTCGCCATGGCCCGCAACGGCACCGACTTCGGCATCCAGGTCGCGGGCACCGGCGACGAGTGGTTCACCGGGCCGGCCCAGCTCGCCGACGGCCTATTTCTCGGCTCCTACGGGCCCGACGACGCCAACCCCGACATCGGCGACTCGGCGATCACCGAGACCGCCGGCATCGGTGGCTTCGCGATGGCGACCGCGCCCGCGATCGTCCGGCTGGTCGGCGGCTCCGTGCCGGACGCGCTCGCCACGACCCGACGGATGCACGAGATCACGCTCGGCGAGAACCCGCGGTGGACGGTGCCGGTGCTGGAGTTCCAGGGCACCCCGAGCGGCATCGACGTGACCAAGGTGTGCCGCACCGGGATCCTGCCGCAGATCAACACCGGCATGGCCGGCAAGGTCGCCGGCACCGGCCAGGTCGGGGCCGGACTCGTCACCCCGCCCGCGGAGATCTTCCCGAAGGCGCTGGCGCGGCTGGCCGAGCTGACGCGGCAGCGTCAGTAGCGGATCCACCCGCGGAGGCCGATGACGGCGCCGCGCTCGCGGTTGGCGTCCAGGAACACGTAGAGCGGCCCACCCTGCACGTGCTCGCGGTCGGCGACCTTGCCGCTGCTGGGGGCGATGTCGTGGAAGTAGCCGTCGTACCCGCGGACCTGGCCGCCGGTCACGATCATCGTGTTCCAGCCACGGTCGACCCAGCCGCACAGCCAGCTGTTCTGGCCGGTGCCCACGTGCGCCGCGTAGACGTGCACCTCGTGGCGCCACACGGCCGGGTCACGGCCGCCGGGGACGTCGGGGCAGCGCGTCGGCTGCGACGCCCACCGCACGAACGTCGTGTTGTTGAAGGGGTAGCTGTCGTGCCAGGTCCGCCACTCGGCGCGGCCCTGGCAGAAGCCCGCGTCGTCACGCCAGCTGCCCTCGCAGCTGCCGCCGGCTCCCCCGCCGTAGGCGTTGATGTGCCAGTGCACGTGGTGCCAGGTCCCGGAGAACGCGCCCGCGTCCTCGTCGTTGGCAACGGCACTCCCGACGGGCAGGAGCAGGCTGCCCACGGTGGCCAGGACGACGGTGACGGCGGCCGCGACGGCCTTCGCGAGAGTGGTCATGCCGTGACGGTAGGGACGTGGGCAGGGTCGGCACTGTCTGCTTCCTGACACAACGCCCGGTCATCTCAGGTGCGGCTGTCTCAGGTGCGACTGGGCGTCGGCGGCCGCCAGAGCGCGACCTTGATGTCGACGTTGCCCGACGGGCGCAGGGGCGTGCCCTCCTCCAGGTAGGCCTGGCGCGCCTCGCCCTGGTGGCTCGGCGGCAGCGACCCGTCGGCGCGCACGACCCGCCACCACGGCATGCCGCTGCCGTGGGTCGCCATCACGTTGCCGACGAGGCGCGGGCCACCGCCACCGACCACGGCGCCGACGACCTCCGCGATCACGCCGTACGTCGTCACCCGGCCGCGCGGCACCGTCTCGACGCAGCGCAGCACCAGCTCGACGTACTCCTCGAAGTCCAGGCTCATGTGAGGGCCACCGCAGCCGCGACGGTGGCGACGAGGCCGGCCATCACGCCGACCACCCAGATCCCGGGCTGCTCCGGCTGGCCGCGCAGCGCGAGCGCCAGCCCCCAGACGAGGGGTACGCCGAGGAGCAGCAGCGCCCCGCGGCGTACCCACAGCCGCACCAGCGCCGGGTCGACCGGCATCCGGTCGGGACCGTAGCCGGCGAGCAGCGCCGCGAGGTGGGCCACCAGCAGCCCGGTCGCGGCCACCAGGACCGCCGGGTGCAGGCCGTCGTCGAGCGCACCGGCCCACCAGGCGAGCACGGCGAGCATCACGGCGGCACCGACCGCGGACTCGGGCATGGCCGCGAAGGCGCCCGCGAGCACCACGATCCCGAGCGCGACCCACCAGGTCGGCCACCGCCCCGCGGGGCCGGCGGCGAGGACGGCCACCACCGGCCCGAGGAAGATCAGCACCCGGAGCACCAGCTGGCTGCGGGAGAGCTCGGTCACCGCGCTCAGCAGGCCGTTCACCGGGCCACCACCCGAGGCTGGGCCGCCCGTCGGGCGAGCCGGCGCAGGACGTCGTCGATGGTGCCAGGACCCCGCCACGGCACCACCGGGCAGCCGAGCGCGGCCAGGCGCTGGAGCACCGCGGTCCGCTCCAAGGTGCGCATCCGCCAGGCGAGTGACGCCAGGTCGGGGTCGGTGCCCGGCGCGACCCCGGGGCGGACGTCGCCGGGCAGCGTGTCGACGACCAGCACCGGCACGCCGCGGCGGGTGAGCGTCGCGGCGACCGCGCCGATCGACTCGGCCAGCATCGGGGAGAGCACGACGACGACGGTGCCACCGGTGACACCGAGCTGCAGCACGCCCGCCTCGGCCTCCGCCACCTCGCCGCTCCGGATCCCGGCCAGGGTGTGCTGGATCCGCCGCAGGTGCCGGGCGCCCGTGCCGTAGCCGACCAGCTCGCGACCGCGACCGACCACGCGCAGCGCGACCCGGTCGCCCGAGCGGACGTGGTGCTCGGCGACCGCG
The DNA here is from genome assembly GCF_001425175.1 of Nocardioides sp. Root1257. Classification (GTDB taxonomy): domain Bacteria; phylum Actinomycetota; class Actinomycetes; order Propionibacteriales; family Nocardioidaceae; genus Nocardioides. The sequence goes on from NZ_LMDV01000012.1 coordinate 204,382, forward strand.
GACGCGGCGCGCACCGACAGGTCCAGGCTGCTCGCCGCCCCGTCGACGCCGCCGGAGGCACCGTGGTCGGCGAGGGCGTCGACGACGAGGAGCACGGCGGTGTCCTCCTCGGCCCGGGTGCTGACGACGTGCAGCTCGCGGGTGCGCAGCGAGACCCGCCAGTTGACCCGCCGCAGCCGGTCCCCCGGCGTGAACGGGCGGATGCCCGCCAGCTCCGTGCCCGACCCGGGCCGCTGCGACCGGTGCGCGCCGACGAGGCCGACCGGTTGCGGTGCGTCCGCGCGCGAGTCGTAGACGGCCGCCATCGGAAGAACCCGCAGGTGCTGGCCGCCGAGCGGGACCGGCCCGAACCGGAAGCCCGCCCACCGCGACATCAGCGCCACCTTCTCCTGGCCGACGAACCGGAGGCCCCAGCGGCGCGGGCTGATCTCGACGGTCGGCCCGGCCCCGTCGGGCCCACTCAGCAGGGCGCCGACCTGTCCGGCGTGCGGCCGCATCACGACGTACGGGGGCCGGCCGGAGGCGCGCGTCAGGTACTCCGCGTCTCCGGCGTCCGCGACCGTCAGCCGCGACGTGGTGCCCTGGCCCTCGTGCAGCGAGGTGTGGTCCAGGTGCGTCGTCAGCCGGGGTGCCTGGGTCGGCCGGTGCAGCAGGCCCAGCGCCGCGAGCGCGATGAAGGGCACGGCGAGGACGACCAGCGCCGGCTCGCCGACGAGGAGTGCCCCGGCGACCGCGACCGCGGCGGTGAAGACCGCGCGCCCGAGGGCGGCGGTGGGGCGCCACACGGCGTCGCCGTGGGTCACGGGCTGGGTCATCGGCGCTCGAGCGTGCTCGGGGTCGGCACCTTCGCGAGGACCGAGTCGACGACCCCGCGGCCGCTCGCCTCGGTCATCCAGAGCTCGGGCCGGACGGTGATGCGGTGGGCGAGCACGGACCGGGCGACCGCCTTGACGTCCTCGGGGATCACGTAGTCGCGACCGCGGATCAGCGCGAAGGCGCGGGCGGCCAGCACCAGGCCGAGCGAGCCGCGCGGCGAGGCGCCGGTGAGCACGTCGGCGTGCGTGCGGGTGGCGGTGGCGAGGTCGACGCAGTAGCGACCGACGTCCTCGCCGACGACCACCGTCTCGACCGCCGCCTGCATCGCGAGCAGCCCGGCGGCGTCGGTGACCGGCTCGAGGTCGACCTCCTCCTGGCGCCGCTCGAGGCGGCGGGCGAGCACGTCGTACTCCTCCCCGGCCGAGGGGTACCCGAAGCTGACCCGCAGCAGGAACCGGTCGAGCTGGGCCTCCGGCAGCGGGTAGGTGCCCTCGTACTCGATCGGGTTCGCCGTGGCCAGCACGTGGAAGGGCGCCGTCAGCGGGAACGTCTCGCCCTCGACCGTGACCTGCCGCTCCTGCATGGCCTCGAGCAGCGCGGACTGGGTCTTGGGCGGCGTCCGGTTGATCTCGTCGGCGAGCAGCAGGCCCGTGAAGATCGGTCCGGGACGGAAGTCGAAACGGGCCTCGCGCTGGTCGTAGACGAACGAGCCGGTGAGGTCGGCCGGCAGCAGGTCGGGGGTGAACTGCGCGCGCCGGAAGTCCAGGCCGAGCGCCTGGGCGAACGAGCGCGCCGCGAGGGTCTTGCCGAGGCCCGGGTAGTCCTCGAGCAGCACGTGCCCCTTGGCGAGGATGGCGGCGAGGACCTGGAGCAGTGCCTCGCGCTTGCCGACGACGGCCTTCTCCACCTCGGTGACGACGCGGGCCGCCAGCTCGGCTGCCTCGGCGACGGACAGGGTCGCCTGCGGCGATGTGGTCATGCTCAGAGCTCCTCGATGATGGTCAGGTAGTGGTCGATCTGGGCGTTGCTGAGTCGCCGGGGCGGAGCGGTCAGCAGGTCGGTCAGCTCGGGTCCGAGCACCGCTGCTGCCGCGGGGTCGGCGCGGCCGATGCCGTGCCGCTGCCGGAGCACCTGGTCGGTGAGCACGGCGAGCCGGTCGCGCAGCGCGTGGTCCGGCGTCCGGGAGGACTGGTGGGCCTCGATCAGCCCGACGTACCGGACCAGGCGCGGGTCACCGCTGTCGCGCACCGACGGACGCTCGACGTCGACCTGCCAGGAGGGCTCACCGCCGTCGAGGGCGTCGAAGACCAGCCCGAGGATGGCCGTGCAGGTCGCGACCAGGAGCGCGAGGCGCAGCGGGTCGGGGTCGGCGTCGAGCAGGGTCAGCAGCACCTCGAAGCCGACGTAGGCCACGAGCCCGCCCGCGACCCGCAGCCACCACCGGTCCCTCATGCCGGCGCCCCGATGGTGTGGTGGATCCGGTCCAGCGCCTCGACCGCGGCGGCACGGTGGGTCTCGGTGAGCTCGTGCTCGGAGAAGCGGGCCTCGCGGTACAGCGCGGCGAGGCGGGAGACCGCCGCCGGATCCGCGTCCACGAGGTCGAGGACGCGCAGCGTGTGCTCGGACGACGTCTCCCACGGACGGCGCTCGATCCCGGCCGCGGCCGCGGAGACCTCGAAGCGGTGCCAGCACTCCACGATGCCGTTGCGCGGTGCGCCACCCGAGAGCGCGGACCGCTGGGCGTCGACGTCGGCCAGCAGCTCACGCGCGACGGCCTCGCCCGGTGACAGCACGTCGATGTCCGCGGCGTCGACGGCCGCCTCGCGGCGACGCCGGGCACGACGTACCCGGCGGACCCTGGCCAGCCAGCGCACCAGCCACACGAGCAGCGCCACCGCGAGCACCGCGGTGGCGATGTTGATCAGCAGCGCGGCGATCCACAGGTAGCCACCACCGCCGTCGCCCCGCTCGTCCTTGACCGGCTTCGGCTGCGGCTGCGGCGCGGCCGTGGCCGTCGTCTGCTCCGTCGTGGGCCGTACGGCGCCCGGGCCGTCACCGCGCAGCACCCCGCTGGGGCCGATCGAGGCCGCCCAGGTCACCAGCAGGACGACGAGAAGGACCCCGGCCGCGACCAATGCCGCGGCCAGGGCTCCCTGCCGTGAAGCGGGTTGCCGGGCCGTCATGCCCGGCAACCTACCCGGGTCAGAGGATGGGCGAGAACGGCTCCGTGCCGTTGACCAGCTGCAGACCGGAGATGCCGGAGTGCTGCTGGGCGAACGCGAGCTCCTTGCTCAGGTCGCCGATGTTGTTCGACAGCGGCAGCGGGGCCAGGCCGAGCGTCGAGAGGACGCCGATCGCCTTGCCGTCGGCCGAGACGAACGCCGAGCCGGAGTCGCCGGGGATGCCGGGGCCCACGGTGTAGAGCGGGTGCGACCAACCGCCGTCCGCCGCGTCGTCACCGAGGCTGATGCCGGTGTGCGGGGAGAGCACGGAGATGCCGGCGCGGAGGCTGGAGTTGCCGTAGGTGTAGACCCGGTCGCCGGCGGCGGTGCCGTCGGTGTCGATGCCGGTCGGGCCACCCCAGAACGGGATCGAGGGGTTCACCTTGCCGACGTCCGCAGCGCTGACCTTCACCAGGGCGAGGTCGTTGTAGGCGCAGGTGTTGGCGTCGGTGGTGCCGAGCTGCTTCTCGGTCAGCCAGGACGAGTACACGAGCGTGCCCGAGCCGACCTGGGTGCCCTCGTCGACCAGGCTGCCACCCTCGTTGAAGGTGACCGGCGTGCCGAGCGGCAGCGAGTCGACGTTGCAGCCGTTCGTGTCGGTGGCCTCGCCGGTGCCCGCACAGTGGGCGGCGTAGCCGACGTACACGTTGCCGGCGCCGTCGGTGTAGACGAAGTTGGCGGTGCACTGGGCACCCTCCGTGTACATCATCGTGCCGGGGTGGATCTCGGCCGTGTCGGCAGGCGCCCAGGTGGGCGCGCTGTCGGCGCGCGACGGCGTGAGCGTCAGCAGCGCGGCGGTCAGGATCGTGATCGTGACGGCCGCGAACACGGCGGCCAGCTGGGAACGAGTGAGGCTCATGCCCGGGTCAACGACGACGCTCCCGGCCGGTTACGCGTGGGTAACAGACCGGGAGCGTCGGTTGAAGCATCTAGTACGTCGGCTGCGAGGGGTCGATCTGGTTGACCCAGGCGACCACGCCGCCGCCGACGTGGACGGCGTCGGCGTACCCGGCGCCCTTCACGATCGCGAGCGTCTCCGCCGAGCGGACCCCCGACTTGCAGTGCATGACGATCTGCTTGTCGGCGGGCAGCTTCTCGAGGGCCGAGCCGTTGAGGAAGTCGCCCTTCGGGATCAGCACCGAGCCGGGGATCTTGTTGATCTCGTACTCGTTCGGCTCGCGCACGTCGACCAGGACGAAGTCGCGGGTGCCCTCGGCGCGCTCCTTGAGCATGTGCTCGAGGGTCGTCACCGAGATCGTCGAGCCGGCGGCCGCCTCGGCGGCGTCGTCGGAGATCGCGCCGCAGAAGGCGTCGTAGTCGATGAGGCCGGTGACCGTCGGGTGCTCGCCGCAGAGCGCGCAGTTCGGGTCCTTGCGGACCTTCAGCTTGCGGTACTCCATCTCGAGGGCGTCGTAGATCATCAGCTTGCCGACCAGCGGCTCGCCGATGCCGGTGAGCAGCTTGATGGCCTCGTTGACCTGGATCGACCCGATCGACGCGCACAGCACGCCGAGCACGCCGCCCTCGGCGCAGCTCGGGACCATGCCCGGCGGCGGGGGCTCCGGGTAGAGGCAGCGGTAGCACGGCGCGTCGTCGGAGAGGGTGGGCGCGAAGACCGAGGCCTGGCCGTCGAAGCGGTAGATGGAGCCCCAGACGTACGGGATGCCCAGGAAGTACGCCGCGTCGTTGACCATGTAGCGCGTCGCGAAGTTGTCGGTGCCGTCGACGATGAGGTCGTAGCCCCGGAAGATCTCCATGACGTTGTCGTTGTCGAGACGGGTCTCGTGGACGATCACGTTGACGTAGGGGTTGGTCTCGGCGATCGACTCCTTGGCCGACACCGCCTTCGACTTCCCGATGTCGGACTGGCCGTGGATGATCTGGCGCTGCAGGTTGGACTCGTCGACCTCGTCGAACTCCGCGATGCCGAGCGTGTGGACGCCGGCCGCCGCGAGGTAGAGCAGGGCCGGGCTGCCGAGACCGCCGGCGCCGATGACCAGCACCTTGGCGTTCTTGAGGCGCTTCTGACCGGTCATCCCGACGTCGGGGATGATCAGGTGGCGGCTGTAGCGACGCACCTCGTCGATGGTCAGCTCGTCCGCGGGCTCCACGAGCGCGGGAAAGGACACGGCGTACTCCTTGATCGATCGGTTGCCGGACCAACAACCTCCGGTCCTGCCATGTTCCCCGCCGGGACGCGGCGCGGATCGCCGCGTCCCGTCATCCGGACGCTGGTGACTGCCCGGTAGTGTTCGGCGGGTGACGGCAGAGCAGTACGACGCACCGGCGCGACCCCGCGGCGGCCGGATGCCCCGGCGGGAGCGACGCGCCCAGCTGATGGAGTCCGCCCTCGAGGTGTTCGTGGCCCAGGGCTACCACGCGGCAGCGATGGACGACATCGCCGAGCGCGCGGGTGTCTCCAAGCCCGTGCTCTACCAGCACTTCCCCGGCAAGCTCGACCTCTACCTCGCGCTGCTGGACCGCTCGTGCGACACGATCATCGACAACACCCGCCACGCGCTCTCCTCGACGCACGACAACAAGCAGCGGGTCGCGGCGACGATGGACGTCTTCTTCGAGTACGTCTCGAGCGAGACCGGCGCGTTCCGCCTGGTCTTCGAGTCCGACCTGACCAACGAGCCCGCCGTCCGCGAGCACGTGGACCGGGTGACGACGGAGTGCGCCGCGATGATCGCCCACGTCATCCACGACGACACGGGCCTGCCCGACGACGCCTCCCGCCTGCTGGCCGTCTCCCTGGTGGGAATGGCCCAGGTGAGCGCGCGGTTCTGGCTCGCGGAGCACGGTGACATCCCCCGCCCGGACGCAGCTGCGCTGGTCGCCGGGCTGGCCTGGCGGGGCATCCGCGGATACCCGCTCACCGACGACCACTGACCAACCCCTCGCAGCACCCCGCACCACCCCCGAGCAGGATCGATGAAGGAGGACCTCGTGGAGGTCAAGATCGGCGTCCAGAACGCCGCCCGTGAGCTGACGATCGAGGTCGACGAGACCGCCGAGGCCGTCGAGAAGCTCGTCGCCGACGCCGTCTCCGGCGACGGCGTGCTCAACCTCAAGGACGCCAAGGGTCGGCGCCTGATCGTCCCCGTCGCCAAGCTGGCGTACGTCGAGCTGGGTCACGGCGTCGCGGGCCAGGTCGGCTTCCGCTCGTAGCGCTCCGACCACGACCAGGAGCATGATCCAGGGATGATCTCCGCCCTGCTGTGGGCCGTGATCGGCGGCACCGTGATCGGCCTGCTCGGCAAGCTGGTCGCGCCGGGCGACCGCGACGACGTGCCGCTGTGGCTGACGATCCTGTGCGGCATCGGCGGCTGCCTCGTCGGCGACTACCTCTACGGCCTGTTCTTCAACCCGCAGACCCTCGGGGTCGACTGGTGGCGCCACGGCTGGCAGGTCGTCGCCGCTGCGGTGCTGGTGACGATCGCAGCGACGCTCACGGGGCGTCGGGGACGCGTGTCCCGCTAGCTGTCGAGGCCGAGCTCGGCCATCCGCTCGGCGTGCCGCTCGGTGATCCGGGCGAACATCCGGCCGAGCGCGGCCAGGTCGAGACCGGGCCGGTCGATGCCTCCGGCCAGCAGCGCGGTCAACGCATCGCGGTCGGCGGCGACCCGCTGCGCCTGGGTGAGCGCCTCGCCCATCAGCCGGCGGCCCCACAGCGCCAGCCGGCCGCCGAGCCGCGGGTCCGCGGCGATCGCGGCGCGCACCCGGCCGACGACGAACTCCGAGTGACCGGTGTCCTCGAGCGAGGCCACGATCAGGTCGCGGGTGTCGGCGTCGAGGTAGGCCGCGATCTCGCGGTAGAAGTCGTTGGCCATCCCGTCGCCGACGTACGCCTTGATCAGGCCCTCGTACCAGTCGGCGGGCGCGGTGTGCTCGTGGAACTTGTCGATCGGCCTGCGGAACGGCGCCATCGCCTGGAACGGGTCGGCGCCCAGCTCGGCGAGCCGCTCGCGCAGCCGCGCGACGTGGCCGAACTCCGCCGACGCCATCGAGGCGATCGCGACCTTGTCCTCCAGCGTCGGCGCCAGCTTGGCGTCCTCCGCGAGGCGCTCGAAGGCCGAGATCTCGCCGTACGCGATCGCGGCGAGCAGGTCGATGACGGCCTCGCGGTACTGCGGGTCCTGGAACGCGACCGGGGTGTCGTCCGGCGTCGATGGGGGCACGTGCGCACCCTACAGATACAGTGGACGTGACCGAGGTCGCTCAGCTGTTCGTTCGGCCGCGACCTCCCGCATGTGCGCGGCAGACCTGCCCGTCGTCTGTGACGGAGTCCGCCGCACCCGACATTCACTCGGTTGATACCCGGCTGACTCACGAAAGCAGAAGACACTGACCACGTTCCGAGAGCTCGGGGTGCTCCCCGAGATTTGCGATGCGCTCGACCGCCACGGCATCACGACCCCGTTCGCCATCCAGGAGATGACCCTCTCCGTCGCCCTGATGGGCACCGACCTGATCGGCCAGGCCCGCACCGGCACCGGCAAGACCCTCGCGTTCGGCATCCCCGTGCTGCAGCGCAGCGTCTCCCCGACCGACCCGGCGTACGCCGACATGCCCCAGGGCAAGCCGCAGGCGCTGATCGTCGCCCCGACCCGCGAGCTCGCGCTCCAGGTCTCCAGCGACCTCTCCATCGCCAGCGCCGACACCGGCCTGCGGGTCCTCACCGTGTACGGCGGGGTCGGCTACGACACCCAGCTCGACGTGCTCGAGTCCGGCGTCGACATCGTCGTCGGCACCCCCGGACGCCTGATCGACCTCGCGAACCGCCGCGCCCTCGACCTCTCGCACGTGCACGCGCTCGTGCTCGACGAGGCCGACGAGATGCTGGACCTGGGCTTCCTGCCCGACGTCGAGCGGATCCTGCGGATGACCCCCGAGACCCGCCAGACGATGCTGTTCTCGGCCACCATGCCGTCGGCGATCGTCTCGCTCGCCCGCATGCACATGCGGCACCCGATGAACATCCGCGCCGAGTCGTCGTACGACACCTCGATGGTGCCGGCGACCGCCCAGTTCATCTACCAGGCCCACGACCTCGACAAGCCGGAGATCATCGGCCGCATCTTGCAGGCCGAGGACGCCGAGAAGATCATCGTCTTCACCCGCACCAAGCGGCAGTCGCAGCGGGTGGCCGACGACCTCGTCGAGCGCGGCTTCAGCGCCAGCCCCCTGCACGGCGACATGGCCCAGGTGGCGCGCGAGAAGGCGCTGACGAAGTTCCGCGAGGACAAGATCCGGGTGCTCGTGGCGACCGACGTCGCCGCTCGCGGCATCGACGTGCGCGGCGTGTCCCACGTCATCAACTACACCTGCCCCGAGGACGACAAGACCTACGTCCACCGGATCGGCCGCACCGGCCGCGCCGGCGCCTCCGGCATCGCGATCACGTTCGTCGACTGGGCGGACCTGCACCGCTGGAAGATGATCAACAAGACGCTGGACCTGCCGTTCGACGAGCCGCAGGAGACCTACTCCACGTCCGAGCACCTCTTCCACGACCAGGGCATCCCGCCCGGCACCAAGGGCCGCATCGTCGACCCGGCGCCCGTGGAGCGCAAGCCGCGCGAGGACCGGGGCGGCGACCGCGGCGGCAACCGGGGCGAGCGCTCCGGCGACCGTCCCGCGCGCAACCGCAACCGCAGCCGGACCCGGACCCGCTCCGGCGAGGCAGCCACCACCGACGCGCCGGCCGCGGCCGCGGCCGCGAGCACCGAGGGCGGCGACGCTCCCGCTGGTGCGAGCCGCAACCGCAACCGCAACCGTCGGCGCCGCTCCGGCGGCTCGGGTGGCGGCGACCAGGCTCCCGCCGCGGAGTGATCCGCTAGGCGGTCACGACGACGGAGCCCCCGACCGGCGCGAAGTTCCACAGCGCGATCGCGTCGGGGGTCTTCTGCCGGATGCAGCCGTGCGACCGCGGGGTGCCGAGCTGCGCCTTGGTCTGCAGCGGCGTGCCGTCCTTGGTCGGGATCGTGTGGAAGCCGATCGCGGCCCCGCTCGGCCCCTTCGTGAAGCGCACGAAGTACTCCATCACCCCGGAGTCGTCGACGCCGACCGCCCACCGGGACTTGCTGTAGACCTCGTAGCTGCCGGGCTCGAGGTTGTCGAGCAGGCTGCCCGAGACCAGGTAGGTACGGCGTACGCCGGTGTCGGCGTCGACCAGCCACACCCGCTGCCGGCTCTGGCTGAAGACGACCCGCTTGCCGGTCCCCGAGTCGGCCGGGAGCGCGGTGTCGAGGGCGGGGTCGCTCGCCGACTCGGTGCTGTCCGCGGACGCGGTCGAGCCTGACGGCGTCGGCGAGGTCGGGGTCGGGGTCGAGGTCGAGGTCGACGGCTTCGCCGCGGCGCCGACGTCGGCGGCGGCCTGGTTGGCGTGCGGCTGCTGCTGCGCCTGGGCGTCGTCGCCGGAGAACGGCAGCGCGCCGAACGAGCCGAGCACCGCGATCGCCGTGACCGCGAGCGAGACGCCCAGCGCACTGAGCCGGCCGTAGCGGGGCCGGATCGGCGTTGCGCGGTGGGCGCCGCGGAGCTCGGTCACGACACTCGTCCCGTCTTCTTCTTCTTGACCTTCGGGCGCTTGGCGCGGGCGACCAGGGCCTCCGTCGCCTCCCGGTAGGCACGGGCGCCCTTGCTGCTGCGGTTCGTGGCGAGGATCGAGCGGCCGGCGGCGGGCGCCTCGGCGAACTTGATCGTCTTCGGGATCGGCGGCTCGATCACGTCGAGGTCGTAGGTGTCCGAGATCGTCTCGAGCACGGTGCGCGCGTGGTTGGTGCGCCCGTCGTACAACGTCGGCAGCACGCCCCAGACCTCGAGCTTGCGGTTGGTGAAGCGGCGTACGTCGTGGACGGTGTCGAGCAGCTGGCCGACGCCGCGGTGCGACAGCGTCTCGCACTGGAGCGGGATCAGCACGCCGTCGGCGGCGGTGAGCGCGGCGACCGTCATCACGCCGAGCGACGGCGGACAGTCGAGCAGCACCCAGTCGTACTCGGTGCCGTCCTCGGCCAGGGTCTCGACCATCGACTTCACGACGTGCTCACGGCCGGTGCGGGTCAGCAGCTCGGCCTCCGCGCGCGCCAGCTCGATCGTCGCCGGGAGCAGGTCGACACCGTCGTCGGTGGCGATGATGACCTCGCTCGGGTCGACGCCCTTGGTGAGCACGTGGTGCACGGACAGCTCGAGGTCCTCGGGATCGATGCCCAGGGAGAAGGTCAGGCACGCCTGCGCATCGAGGTCGACCAGCAGCACGGAGTACCCGAGCTCGGCCAGTGCGGCGCCGACCGAGGCGACGGTCGTGGTCTTGGCGACGCCGCCCTTCTGGTTGGCGATCGCGAGCGTGGTGGTCATCGGTGACCATCATGCCGGACCGGTGCGCGCAGATCCCGCAGGCACCTGCTTGGGCTGACACCTGATTTACTCGGGCACATGTCGAAGACTGCTCTCGTGACCGGACCCACGGCAGGGATCGGCCGGTCCTTCGCCCACCAGCTCGCCGCCCAGGGCTACGACCTCGTGCTGGTCGCCCGCGACCGGGCCCGGCTCGAGGCCGAGGCGGCCGAGCTGACCGCGTCGTGCGGCGTCGGCGTCGAGGTGCTGCCGGCCGACCTCGTGGACCGCGAGGAGCTCGCTGCGGTCGAGGCCCGGCTCGCCGACCGGGACCGCCCGGTCGACCTGCTGGTCAACAACGCGGGCTTCGGGCTGAAGCAGCGCTTCCTCGACAACTCCGTCGATGCCGAGCAGGCGATGCTCGAGGTGCTGGTCACCGCGGTGATGCGGCTCAGCCACGCGGCGCTCGGGCCGATGACCGAGCGCGGCCAGGGCGGCATCATCAACGTCTCGAGCGTGGCGTCGTTCCTGCCCCGCGGCAGCTACAGCGCCGCGAAGGCGTGGGTGAACTCCTTCTCGGAGTGGGCGGCGTACGAGTACCGCGACCAGGGCGTGACGATCACGTGCCTGTGCCCCGGGTTCACCAAGACCGAGTTCCACGAGCGGATGGACGTCTCGCGCGGCTCGGCACCCGACTTCCTGTGGCTCGACGCCGACGAGCTGGTGGCCGACGCGCTCGCCGACCACGCCAAGGGCAAGGTGTTCTCGATCCCCGGGGCTCAGTACAAGGTGATCACGCGCGCGGCGCGGATGGTCCCCACCCCGCTGCTCAAGCGCTTCCAGTCCCTGGGCCGGAAGTAGCTGGGCCGGAAGTAGCTGGGCCGGAAGTAGTCGGGGTCCGACGGCTGCTGAGCGCGGCCGCCTCGGCCGCCATCGCCATCAGCCGCTCGTACTCCTCCGGGTCGGTGGTGTTGCAGCCCAGGTCGTGGTCGATCTTGCCGACGCCGTGGTAGTCGCTGGACCCGGTCGCCACCAGGCCCAGGTCGCGCGCCATCGCGCGCAGGCGCTCGCGGGTCGGGGCGTCGTGGTCCTGGTGGTCGACCTCGATGCCGGCGAGCCCGACGTCGCGCAGGCGCGCCAGCGTGGCCTCGTCGGGCCGGCCGAGGCCGCCCCTCCCCCACGGGTGCGCGATCACCGACACCCCGCCGGCCTCGGTCACGGCACGGATCGTCGTCTCCAGCGGAGCGGCGTACCGGTTCACGAACGCGACCTTGCCCGCTCCGAGGTAGCGGTCGAAGGCCTCGGTGCGGTCGCCGACGACCCCCAGGGTGACGAGGGCGTCGGCGATGTGGGGTCGCCCGGTGGCCGCGGCACCGTGGGCGGCCGCGCGTACGTCGTCGGCGGTGATCTCGATGCCGAGGCCGCGCAGCCGCTGCACCATGTCGGGGACCCGCGACTCGCGGCCGGTCAGCACGCGGGCGAGCTCGTCGGCCAGGGCGGGGCTCGTGGGGTCGGGGAGGTAGGCGAGCAGGTGCACGCTGCGGCCGTGGTGGCCGGTGCTGATCTCCATGCCCGGCACCAGCGTGACCCCGGCGTCCTCGGCCGCCACCGACGCCTCGGCCCACCCGTCGGCAGTGTCGTGGTCGGTGATCGCCACGACGTCCAGCCCGGCCCGCGCCGCCGCACGCACCAGCTCGGCCGGGGTGTCGGTCCCGTCGCTGGCACGGGAGTGCGTGTGCAGGTCGATGCGCACGCCTCAACCCTAGGGTGTGCCGGTCGTCACCAGCCCGGCCGGTGTCCCCCGAACGGCAGCTCGACCAGCTGCGGGCCCGCCGCGGAGACGTCACGCAGGATCCAGTCGTCCCGGAACAGCAGCAGCGCGGAGGCCGGTCGCATCACGATCCACAGCCACCGTCCGGCGGCCTCGCCCGCCAGCACCGACCGGTCCCACTCGCCGTCCGAGCTGCTGGTCGAGATGTCCCAGAGGTTCACCGACTGACTGCCGATCCGCACCCGCGCCGAGGGCGGACGCTCGCCGATCTCGGAGCCGGGGTCGGTGTAGCGCGTTCCCGCACACCGCGCCCCCAGCCCGGTGCCGGCCTCCTCGGCCACCACCAGCACGTCGACGGGGCCGTCGAGCTCGCTCGTGCCCGAGGCACAGGTCAGGACGGCGGTCGCCTCCCCCGGCGCCGGCGCCACGGCGGCGAAGTCGGTCAGCGTCCACCCCGGGCTCAGCGGCCAGGGCACGTACGTCGGGAAGCCGTCCGCCGTGCGCAGGTGCTCCGCGAACCCGTCGTACGACGCCTCCTCGGCACGCCACAGCGGGCTCGTCGCGCCGTGGTCGGGGCACGACCAGCTGCCGTCCGTCGCCTCCGCCACCGGAGCCGGGCAGCGCACACAGCTCGCCGTCAGCATGGGACAACGGTGCGGATCGGCGCCGCGGCCGTCAAGGGCGCCCTCCGCGACGCGCCCCCGGTCGCGGCGTCGACCGGGCGATCACCCGGGAACATCTGATCTACCCGGTGCACCAGATCTTCCCGGCTGTTCTCGGCGCCGCGGTTCGTGGTGGTTGCTGCTGTTGACGCGACTACCGGGATACGTGGTCACCGTGGTCGGTGGTTGCGGGGGCGATTTCCAGCGCCTGGTGGGCTGCGAGTCCGCTCGGGTCGACCGTGGTGGCCCGGGTGGCATGAGAATGGCCCCGCCAGCGGTGTCGGCGGGGTGGGGGTCAGCGGGTTCGTCGTCGGTGTTCGTCGGTGAGGTCGACGGGGTGGACCCGGCCCTTGGGGGAGGTCCAGACGAAGCTGGTGCGGGAGGTGCGCTGGTAGGTCCAGGTGCTGAAGGTCTTGACGCGGTGGTGGAACCGGCACAACGGGGCGAGGTTCCACGACGTGGTCTTCCCGCCGCTCGCGTAGGGGGTGATGTGGTCGAGGTCGCAGCCCCGGGCGTCCTTGCTGCAGTGNCACCTCGGGGTCAGCAGGATCGCCTGCTCCCGCTGCCGGGCAGTCGGCGCGTAGGCGTCGGTGCTGATCTCTTCGGAGAGGTCCAGGACGGGCCGGATCGACACCCGGGTGCCCTGGGCCGTGCACCACTCGACCAGTTGGTCGATGGTGGCGTACGGGACGTGGCCGCCCTCCACGGTGACGATGCCGTGGGGCTCGTCGGGCTGGTGGTGGGCGTAGATGACGACCTCGCGCGGCGCAGCGGCATCGCCGCCGAGGTGTCCGGCGGCCATCGCGCGGCGGGTGTCGAGGTCCAGCTCGGGGTGCTCGGTCAGGAGGGCGTGGGCGCCGGCTTTGATCTGTGCGTCGAGGGCGNAGGTGTCCGGCGGCCATCGCGCGGCGGGTGTCGAGGTCCAGCTCGGGGTGCTCGGTCAGGAGGGCGTGGGCGCCGGCTTTGATCTGTGCGTCGAGGGCGAGGGCGTCGGTGTACTCGAGGAGCCCGGTGATGGGGACGAGGCCCCGGTTGAGGTGGGCGTCGGTCAACGCGATGTCGAGGTGTGCCTGGGCGGAGCAGTCGAGGCGTTCGCCTTCGGCGTGCTCGGGGTCGGCCACGGCGGCGGCGGTCTCGACCNCGTCGGTCAACGCGATGTCGAGGTGTGCCTGGGCGGAGCAGTCGAGGCGTTCGCCTTCGGCGTGCTCGGGGTCGGCCACGGCGGCGGCGGTCTCGACCTCTGCCTCGACCTTGGCCCACGAGCAGGTCGCGAGCACGGGGGCCAACTGGTGGTCGACGTGGGCGGCGGCGACGTGGTTGAGGCGGTGGGTGCGGTCGGTGACTCGACGGACCTTCCACACGGGGATCTCACCGGCCATGGTCCGGGACCAGATGTTGGGGAGCCGGTACTTGGTCTCGAGGGCGGCGCCGAGGAAGTTGCGGCCCTGGTAGGCAGACATGCCGACGGCGGCGGCGAACTCCGCGACCGCGAACTCGCTCATCCCCGGTGCACCTTCGCCGGCCAGGGTGATCGGCTGGTCGCCGAACATGACCAGGTCGCCGAGCTCGTCGACCACGGCGTCCTCGACCGGTGCGGGGTGGGCTTCGGCCCAGGTGGCGGCGAGCTCGAACCGGGAGGCCTCGGCCATCCGCGCGACCTGGGTCTGCTCGGTCGCACGCTCCAGTAGATCCCGCAGCTGCGGGTCCTGGGTGGGGGTGCGTCGAGCCATGCTCGATCCTACCACGATTCGAACGAATGTTCGATAGGCCTCGGGATTGATTCGAACTATTTTCGGGCGGACCCGCAGCCCGGGAGGCGAGCGCAACCCACCGCCGACCTCACCCGGCGTAGCCAGCCTGTCGGCGGCCAACCCGAGCGGACCCGCGAGCCGCGCAGATCGCCCCTGCTCGGCTCCGGGGTTTCGAGACAGGCGCTAGCGCGCCTTCCTCAACCACCGGGTGCTGGGAAGCGAACCCGCAGGCAACCGACAGAGGGCCTTAGAAGCCGACCTTCCGCGGACCGGCGTCGTTGCGCACGACCGCGCCCTTCTCCTGGGCCGACGTCTTGAGCTCGGCCTGGAACGCCAGCATCTTCTCCTGCAGCTCGGGCGAGCTCGCGGCGAGGATGCGGACGGCGAGGAGACCGGCGTTGCGGGCGCCGCCGACGGCGACGGTGGCGACGGGGACACCGGCGGGCATCTGCACGATGGAGAGCAGGGAGTCCATGCCGTCGAGGTACTTCAGCGGCACCGGTACGCCGATCACGGGCAGCGGCGTCACCGACGCGAGCATGCCGGGCAGGTGGGCGGCGCCGCCGGCGCCGGCGATGATCACCGACAGCCCGCGCGAGGCGGCGGAGCGGCCGTACTCGAGCATCTCCTCCGGCATCCGGTGCGCGGAGACGACGTCCGCCTCGAAGGCGATGTCGAACTCGGCCAGCGCCTCGGAGGCCGCCTTCATCACCGGCCAGTCCGAGTCGGAGCCCATCACGATGCCGACGGATGCCATCTCACTCACTCTCGTTCCCCAGGTCGCCCCGGAACCACGCGGCCGCGTGCCGGGCCCGCTCGAGACACTCGTCGAGGTCGTCGCCGTACGCGTTGACGTGCCCGACCTTGCGTCCCGGACGGAGGTCCTTGCCGTAGAGGTGCACCCGCAGGTGCGGGTCCCGCGCCAGCGCGTGCGGGTAGCCGTCGTAGAGGCGGCCGACGGTGCTGTCCGGGCCGCCGAGGATGTTGACCATCACCGTCCAGCGTGCCCGCGGCGCGGGCGAGCCGAGCGGCAGGTCGAGCACGGCGCGCAGGTGGTTCTCGAACTGCGACGTCACCGCCCCGTCCTGGGTCCAGTGCCCGGTGTTGTGGGGCCGCATGGCCAGCTCGTTGACGAGGATCCGGCCGTCGTTGGTCTCGAAGAGCTCGACCGCGAGGATGCCGGTGACGTCGAGGGCGCCGGCGATGCGCAGCGCGATCTCCTGCGCCTGCCCGGCCAGGGCGGGGTCGAGGTCCGGCGCCGGCGCGACGACCTCGTGGCAGATGCCGTCCTGCTGGGTCGAGGCGACGACGGGGTACGACGCCGCCTGCCCGCTCGGCGAGCGGGCGACCAGCGCCGACAGCTCGCGGCGGAAGTCGACCAGCTCCTCGGCGAGGATCCGCACCCCCGCGGTCTCCGCTGCGGCGAAGGCGTCGGCTGCCACCTGTGACAGGGCGGCAGCCGAGCGGACGAACCACACGCCCTTGCCGTCGTACCCGCCACGCGTCGTCTTGAGCACGCACGGGAAGCCGAACGCCTCGACCTCGGCGACCGAGGAGACGATCGCGTTGCGCGGGCACGGGACGCCGAGCTCGGCGAGCCGCTCGCGCATCACGCCCTTGTCCTGGGCGTGCACGAGCGCCTCCGGCCCGGGGCGTACGGCGACGCCGTCCGCCTCGAGGGCGTGCAGGTGCTCGGTCGGGACGTGCTCGTGGTCGAAGGTGACGACGGGGCAGCCGGCGGTGACCGCGCGCAGCGTCTCGAGGTCGCGGTAGTCGCCGACCCGGTGGTCGGGGATCACCTGCGCGGCGGAGACGCCCTCGGCCTCGGCGAGCAGCCGGAGCGGCAGTCCGAGCGCCGCGGCCGGCTCCGCCATCATCCGGGCCAGCTGGCCGCCGCCGATCACGGCGAGGGTGGGCGCGTGGGTGGGGTCCGGCGCAGGCACGCGCCCAGACTAGAGGTCGGGCTCAGGAGCCGTTGCGCAGGTCCTCGGTCTCGAACCGCAGCCCGCGGCCGCGGATCGTGGTGATCAGGTGGGGCTGGCGGCTGTCGTCGCCGAGCTTGCGGCGCACCCACCCCAGGTGCACGTCGATCGTCTTCGACGACGTCCAGAACGTCGTGTGCCAGACCTCGCGCATCAGGTCCTCACGGCTGACGATGTCTCCGGCCCGGGTCATCAGCGCATAGACGAGGTCGAACTCCTTGCGCGACAGCACGATCTCCTCGCCCCCGCGCCACGTACGGCGTTCTTCGGGGTCGAGCCTGATCTCCTGGACCTCGAGCATCTGCCCACCGTAGGAAGGTGACGCGTGTCAGGTGGGCAAATGCCGAAATATCCTGGGGTGTCCGAATTGCGCGAAACCTCGCCCGCTCAGGCGCGCCGCACGGTCAGCGGTTCGACGATGCCGAAGCCGCGCACCGGTCGCGCCGGCAGCCGGCGGGTCTCGAACTCGTCCTCGGGCAGCAGGTCGGCCGTCGTCGCATCGATGATGATGCGGTTGCGACGCGCGACCGCGGTCAGCCGGGCGGCCAGGTTGACCGGCGGACCGAAGACGTCGCCGAGCCGCATCACGACCGCGCCACTGGCGAGGCCGAGCCGGATGTCGGGCATCCGGGAGTCGCGGCCGACGACGTTGATGATGCCCTCGGCGATGTCGTAGGCGCGGACGGGGTCGTCGCTCACGAACAGCACCGAGTCCCCGATGCTCTTGATGACCCGGCCGCCCTGCGTGGTCACGACGTCGGCGCAGCGGGACTCGAAGATCTCGACGAGGTCGCCGATCCGCTCCTCGGTGAGCCGGTTGGACAGCGCGGTGAAGCTGACGATGTCGGCGAAGCCGACCGTGAGCTGGACGGTGTTGAGGTCCTCCTCGTTGGCCCGCAGCGCCTCGACCCGGGCGACGGCGGCGGCGAGGTGACGGCGCCAGACGTAGACCAGGAGCTCCTCGAAGGGGTCCTTGATCTGCTCGATCAGGCGCAGGGCGGAGCCGGTGCGCCCCTCGTCGGTCGTCGGGTCGGAGGCGAGGTCGTCCACCCGGGAGACCAGCGTCGAGACCTCCCAGTCGGCGAGCCGGGCCATGGTCTGGCCGACCGCGCGGGTCAGGTTCACCGCCAGGTCGAAGTCGATGAGGTCCGCGCGGACGGCGCTGATCATCGTCGACAGCGCCTCGGTGTCCGCGTCGGTGTAGGCGTTCTCGAGGCCGTGCTCGGGGAAGCCCAGGGCGCGCCAGAGACGGCGGGCCTCCTCGAGGGTCACCCCGGTGGCCTCGGCGACCTCCAGGGCGTTGAGCTCCGGCGTCTCCCCGAGGATGGCGCGCTCGAGGTCGTCGGGGCCGGGCCGATCAGGCTCCGTCGTCATGTCCTGCCGCGGGGTCGTGGATCCGCTGGAGCATCTGGTTGAGCTGGCGCTGGGTCTCCTCGACCCGCGGGATGTCGTGCAGCTTGATCGTGCCGTGCGTGCTCGCGTCGGAGATGAGCAGCGTGCCGCAGCCGAGCAGGCGGTCGATGGGGCCGAACTCGTAGGCGATGTCGCTGATCCGGGCCAGCGGCATGTCGTGCCCGCGCCGCACGATCACGCCGGTGCGGGTGATCAGCCGGCGGTCGGTGAACGTGTACGTCGCGGTCGCCCAGATGATCAGCGGCCGGAGGACGAACCAGATGACGCCGACGGCGACCAGGATCCACACGCCGTTCGTCAGGATGCCCTGGTCGACCTTCACCTGGACGAACGTCCCGATCGCCAGGAAGAGGACCAGCATGAAGATCGGGAAGATCAGTGCCTTGACGTGCGTGCGCGTGTCGACGACGACTTTCTCGCCCTCGTTCAGGAGCTTCGGTGAGATGGCCACGGGGCGATCATGTCACCGATCGACGGCGCGCACGTGGACTACGTCACCAGCGCCGACGGCGGTCTGGCCGTCCGGTCCGTCGACGAGGAGACGGCCGCCGCGGTCCACCCCGGTGGCCCGGCCGAGCAGCGGCTTCCCCGACGGCATCTCCACCCGTACGTCGCGGCCGACGGTGACGCACGCGGCGGCGTACGACGCGGCCAGGCGCCGGTGCGACTCCGCACCCCCCGCCTGCCACGCATCGTACGCCTCGACGAGCGTGCTGAGCACCGTGGCGAGAACCGCGGTGCGGTCCGGCTCGGTGCCGCTCTCGATCGCCAGCGACGTCGCGGTCGGGACCGGCAGCTCCGCGGCCGTCAGCGAGACGTTGATGCCGACGCCGACCACCGCGGCCGGCCCGTCCGGGGTCTCCACCCGCTCGACGAGGATGCCGACGAGCTTGCGGCTCTCCCCGTCGGCACCGGCGACGAGCACGTCGTTGGGCCACTTGACGCCCGCGTCGTAGCCGAGGCCCTGCAGCGCTCGGGACACGGAGAGACCGGTGAGCAGCGGCAGCCAGGGCCAGTCCGCCGCGGCCACGGTCGGACGCAGCACCACCGAGAAGAGCAGCGCGGCGCGGGGCGGGGTGTGCCAGGTGCGGTCGAGGCGTCCGCGTCCCGCGGTCTGCTGCTCCGCGACGACCACGTGGCCCTCGGCGGCGCCCGCCCGGGCGCGGTCGGCGGCGACGGCGTTGGTCGACGTCGCCTCCTCGAGCACCTCGACGTCCAGCGCTGGAGCGAGCGACGCCAGTCGCCGGGCGTCGAGTGATGGGCGTCTCATGGCGTCGGCGGTCACGGGCACTAGATTGGCCCACGGTCCCAACCCCGTGCCAATGAGGAGTCCACCCCGATGACTGCAGAGCCCGGCGAAGGCACCGACGTCCCCGCGGACATCGACCTCCACACGACCGCGGGCAAGCTGGCCGACCTCGACCGACGCCTCGACGAGGCCGTCCACGCGGGCTCCGCGAAGGCCGTCGAGAAGCAGCACGCCAAGGGCCGCAAGACCGCCCGCGAGCGCATCGAGCTGCTCTTCGACGAGGGCTCGTTCGTGGAGCTCGACGAGCTCGCCCGGCACCGCTCGACGGCGTTCGGGCTCGAGAAGAACCGCCCGTACGGCGACGGCGTGATCACCGGCTACGGCACCATCGACGGCCGCCAGGTGTGCGTGTTCTCGCAGGACTTCACGATCTTCGGCGGCTCGCTCGGCGAGGTGTACGGCGAGAAGATCACCAAGGTGATGGACCTCGCCATCAAGACCGGCTGCCCGATCATCGGCATCAACGAGGGCGCCGGCGCCCGCATCCAGGAGGGCGTCGTCTCGCTCGGCCTGTACGGCGAGATCTTCCGCCGCAACGTGCACGCCTCGGGCGTCATCCCGCAGATCTCCATGATCATGGGCTCCTGCGCCGGCGGGCACGTCTACTCCCCCGCGGTCACCGACTTCACGATCATGGTCGACGGCACCTCCAACATGTTCATCACCGGCCCCGACGTCATCAAGACCGTCACCGGCGAGGACGTCACCATGGAGGACCTCGGCGGCGCGCGCACCCACAACACCAAGTCCGGCAACGCCCACTACATGGGCTCCGACGAGGACGACGCCATCGAGTACGTCAAGGCGCTGCTGTCCTACCTGCCGCAGAACAACCTCGACGAGGCTCCGACGTACGACGAGGTCGCGGACACGGACTTCAGTGACCTGGACCGGGCGCTGGACACGATCATCCCGGACTCGCCGAACCAGCCCTACGACATGCGCGACGTCATCACCACCGTCGTCGACGACGAGGACTTCCTCGAGGTCCAGGAGCTCTTCGCGCCCAACATCGTCATCGGCTTCGGCCGCGTCGAGGGCCACCCGGTCGGCGTGGTCGCCAACCAGCCGATGCAGTTCGCCGGCACCCTCGACATCGACGCCTCCGAGAAGGCCGCCCGGTTCGTGCGGTTCTGCGACGCCTTCAACATCCCGGTGCTGACCTTCGTCGACGTGCCCGGCTTCCTGCCGGGCACCGACCAGGAGTGGAACGGCATCATCCGGCGCGGCGCCAAGCTCATCTACGCGTACGCCGAGGCGACGGTCCCGCTGGTCACGATCATCACCCGCAAGGCGTACGGCGGGGCCTACGACGTGATGGGCTCCAAGCACCTGGGCGCCGACATCAACCTCGCCTGGCCGACCGCCCAGATCGCCGTGATGGGCGCCCAGGGCGCCGCCAACATCGTGCACCGCAAGACCCTCAAGAAGGTCGAGGAGGACGGCGGCGACGTCGAGGCCAAGCGCGCCGAGCTGATCGACGAGTACGAGACCACGCTCGCCAACCCCTACATCGCCGCCGAGCGCGGCTACGTCGACGCGGTCATCTCGCCCCACGAGACCCGCGTCGAGATCGTCCGCGCGCTGCGCCTGCTGCGCTCCAAGCGCGAGACGCTGCCGGCCAAGAAGCACGGGAACATCCCGCTCTGATGGTCGCCGAGGACGCGAAGCCCGCCCTGCGCATCGTCAACGCGGACGCCACCCCGGAGGAGGTCGCGGCGATCGTGGCGGTCTTCGCCGCGCTCCAGACCGAGGCCGCGCCGGCGCCCCGTCGTACGCCGGAGTGGTCGGCGCCGCACCGCACGGTGCGCCGGACCCTCCCGCACGGACCCGGCGGCTGGCGCTCGAGCGCGCTGCCCCGCTGAGCCGTGACCTGAGCCGTGACCTGGACCACCGTCCTGACCCATACTTAGGGAGATCTTTGGGGTAATCGGTGTGGGGGCTTGAGACGCGGTCTCCAGACTGGAGTCACACGGGCGGCCGCATCGGGCGGCACCCGCAGCACGGAGGCGAGGACCAGGGTGGACGTCAACGACATGGGGACCCAGTACGGATCGGCGCCCGCCGATCCCTACCTGCGCGTGGCAGACCCCGACCTGGCCGCGTACGAGAACCAGTACCAGGAGGAGGTCGACGACCTCCCGACGTACCGGCCGACCGTCGGCTGCATCATCCCGGCCTACAACGAGGCCGAGACGATCGCGGGCGTGCTCGACTCGCTGCTCCAGCAGACCCGGCTCCCCGACGTCATCCACCTGATCGTCAACAACACCTCCGACGACTCCGTCGAGATCGCCAGCCACTACGCCGGCCCGCACACGCGGATGACCCCGACCGGCGAGCAGAGCACGATCATCTACGTCCACGACATCGGCAAGAACCCCGACAAGAAGGTCGGCGCGCTCAACTACGGCTACTCGCTCGTCGAGCACATGGACTTCCTGCTCGGCGTCGACGGCGACACCACCCCGGAGCCGGACGCGATCCAGCACCTCGTCGACGAGATCTCCAGCGACGACCGGATCGGCGGCATCTCCGCGATCTACTCGATCGACGACAGCGCCCTCGACGGCTGGATGGCGAAGTTCCTGATCGCCGGCCAGCGCGCCCAGTTCTCGGCGTTCAACATGCAGAACCTCCTCAAGGGCCGCAACATGGCGGTCCTCGGCGGCCAGTTCTCGATCTTCTCGACGCAGGCGCTGCGCGACGTCCTCCGCGACAGCCACCAGCGCACCCCGTGGGTCAGCGACAGCGAGGTCGAGGACTCGCTCCTCTCGCTCCAGATCAAGAGCGCCGGCTACCTCACCAAGATCAGCGCCCGGGCCCGCGCGCACGTCGGCGGCATGGACACGCTGCGCTCGCTGGACGCGCAGCAGGTGAAGTGGAACTTCGGGGCCATCGACCTGATGTGGCCCGGCCAGCGCGGCGACACCCGCGGCCAACCGTTCCACCCCAACCTGCGGCTGCGCTGGTTCGAGCACCTCTCGATGGTCATCAACATCACGACCCGCGTGCTCTTCGTGCTGCTGCTCGCCGGCTCGCTCAACATCCACGCGTTCGTGTTCAGCCCCTGGTGGCTGATCCCGCCGTTCGCCTCGATCTGGCTGAACTTCCGGGTGGCCCGGTCCATGGAGTTCGCGAACCGGCGTGACTACCTCTTCGCGCTGCTGATCGTGCCGGCCGAGAGCTACATGATCATCCGGATGGGCCACTTCATCCGGGCCTGGCTGAAGTTCTTCAGCCGCCAGCAGACCGACAACTGGGCGGCGCAGGCGAAGGCGGAGCGCGGCAAGGGCGTCGCCTGGACCTACCCGTTCCTCGCGTTCTTCTTCATCTTCGCGGTCTCCGCGGCGATCTGGCTGCAGCTGCCCATCGGGCTGCGCTCCGACATCCTCGCGGTGAGCTGGCCGATCCTCGGCGTCATCACCGTGCTCCAGACCGCCTGGATGTGCCTCAAGGCCATGAAGCGCTACCGCGGCTTCAAGGCATGAGTCACCGCGTCGACCGCACGCCCATCCCCCACCCGCAGGAGACGTCCATGAGCAGCACCCGCACGCGCCCGTACGCCCGCGGCCTGGCCGGCGCCCTGGCGGCGGTCGTCGCGATGGCGGCGTTCTCCGGCTGCTCCGTCGTCGACGGCCTCACGGGCAACGACGACCCCTCCGCCACGCCGTCGGCGTCGCCCTCGGCGAGCGAGACGCCGTACGAGTCGGAGTTCACGCGTGACGGCACGTTTCAGTCCCACATCGAGATCGACGGGATGGACTTCGTCTACACGCTCTACCCGACGAAGGCCACGCCGCGGACCAACGAGTGGTACCCCAAGGGCAACAAGTACTTCACGTTCACCTTCCAGGCCTACGACCTCGACCGCGACATCCGTGACCCGTTCTCGACCAAGCGCGAGGTCTACCTCCAGCGGATCAAGGTCACCTCGACGGTCAAGACCTCGACCGGCACGAACGACGAGCGGCCCTACGAGCTGAACGCGATCGCCAAGGAGGTCACCTTCGACCCGGAGCCGCTCTCGACGAAGCGCGGCATGCTCATCACGTCGCCGAAGGGCGCCTTCGAGCTCCGCAACCAGACGATCAAGCCGACCGCCGACGACACCGTCGGCATCGACCTGACCTTCACCGCCACGGTGTACGTCGAGCGTCGCGCCGGGTCGGGCACGTTCGCGCGCAAGACCATCAAGCAGCGGGTCCCGATCGCGATCTTCGCCTCCGACCAGGCCACCGAGGCCCAGGACATCCCCGTCGACGCGAACTGAGAGGGTCGCTCAGCCCGCCTCGGCGAGGCGGTAGCCGACGCCGCGGACCGTCTCGACGTAGCGCGGGGTGGCGGCGTCGTCGCCGAGCTTGCGGCGCAGGTTGGCGATGTGGACCTCGACAGAGCGCTTGTCGGCCTCGTTGACAAAGTACGACGTGACGTACTGCTGCCCGCGCATCGTCAGCACCAGGTCGGCCTTGCTGCGCACCCGGCGGCCGGTGCCCATCAGCGAGTAGAGCAGGTCGAACTCGGTGCGCGTCAGGTCGACCGTGCCGCCGTTGACGGTCACGATCCGGGTCTCGGCGTTGAGCGCGAGTCCGTTGAACCGCATCCACCCGGTGCCGGCCTCGGCCGTGACGGCGCCGTGCTGCGCAGGCACCGGCTGCGGCGCCTGCGGGGCGGGTGCGGGCGGCTGCTGGACCGTCGGCGGTGCCGCGGGCTGGAAGGCGGGCTGGGTCGGCTGCTGGGGCGCCGGCGGCTGCACCGGCTGGACGGGCTGCGGCTGGACGGGCGGCGGCTGGACGGGCTGCGGCTGGACCGGCTGCGGCTGCGGCGCCGACGGCGCGGGCGGCGCCTGGGGCGGCGCCACCTGCTGCGACTCCGCGAACTCCCGGGCGGCGGCGGCCGCCCAGGACTGCGCCGGCGCCGGCGCGGCGGGAGCCGGGGCCTCCGGCTCGTCGTCGGCCCAGCCGTGCGGCTTGTCCATCCGCGCCCGCGGGCGGCGCAGCATCGAGTCGGCGCGGGCGCGCAGCTCGCGCGGCCGGAACGGCTTGACGAGGTAGTCGTCGGCCCCCGCCTCGAAGCCCTGCACCACGTCGATCTCGTCGGCGAGCGCCGTGATCATGATCAGGTAGGTGCTGCTGAACTCACGCAGCCGCTTCGCGACCGCGAACCCGTCCATGCCCGGCATGTTCACGTCGAGCGTGGTGATCAGCGGGTTGTGCTTGCGCACGGCCTCGACACCATCGGTGCCGTTCTCCGTGACGACCGTCGTGAAACCGGACTGGGTCAGCACGATGTCGATGAGATCGCGCACGTCGGGGTCGTCCTCGATGATGACAGCGACCCACTGGTTACCCGGCTCCATGACGCGCAGCCTAACAACGGCTCGGGTGTCGCCGTCACCGTCCAGTCGGTCACCATCCGGATGCCGAGGCGAGCTCCATCGTCCGCTCGGGCCAGAACTGGCCCGCTGCCGGTCCGCCGTTGCACTCCCCGTCACTCTCGCCGGGAGGCTTGACCCAGACGAACGCGTCCAGGTTGCCCCCGCCGGAGACCGCTCCCGGGTCGGTCCCGAACGCGCGACCGGGCGGGTTGCACCAGTCCTTGGTCGCGCCGAAGCCGTTGCGCCCGCTGTCGATGATGAAGTGCGCCCCGCCGACGAGCGCGCTGAGCTGCTCGCCGTAGGCCTTCTCGTCGTCGTCGCTCTGGAAGTTCGAGACGTTGGTCGAGAAGCCGCGCACGTCCGCGACCCCGGCGTCCTGGAGCAGCGGCGCGATCTTGTCGGGGTCGATCCAGTGGGAGTGACCGCCGTCGAGGTACGTCGTCACGCCGGCCGCGGCGAGCCGGTGGGCGGCGTCGGCGATCAGCCCGACCCGCTGGCCGCGGTCGCCGCACTCCAGCAGCGACGCGAGCCCGTCGGGCTCGACGACCGCCGCCACGTCGGTGCCGCTCTCGGCCGCGTCGGCGATCTCGCCGACCCAGGGTCCGTACTGGTCGGCCGGCAGGCCGCCGGCCGAGTGCTGGCCCGTGCAGTCGCGGTCGGGGATGCCGTAGATGACGAAGGTCGGCACGCTGCCCGCGTCGTCCGCGGCGGCCACGATCTTCGCGACGAACGGCCCGACCGAGCCGGCCGGGTACTGCTCCGGCGTCAGCCAGATGCCTTGCGGCACCCCGGCGAGCCGGGTGAAGTCGTCCTCGCGATCGGTGTCCCCGTCGGTCTTCGCCTGGGCCGCCGCCTGGGCGACCTTCGAGCCCGGGTCGGCGAACTGCTCGTGACCGTCGTAGGGGTTCACCGTCTGGGCGTCGCGGCTCGGCTGGGAGGCCGCCGGGTCCGAGCCGGCTGAGCCGTCAGACCCGCTGGAGCACCCGGTCAGGGCCGCCAGGGCGACGAACGCCCCGCCGGCCAGCAGCCGGCGGGGCGTGGTGCGAGACGATCGGAGAAGGTCCACCGCGCCATCATGCCAAGCGAGGCGCCTGCTTCCCGGTCCGCCCCACCCGGTCGGACGCGGGCCGGCCCGGACGACTGCCGGTCCTCCCGCGTCGGGCTGCGACGGTGCGACGGTGACCGACGACGAGGCTGCCGACGGTGGCGACCGCGACGAGAGCGGCGAGCGCGGCGATGGTGAGGAAGACCGCGAGGAGGATCGTGATCGTGGTGGTGTCGTAGCTCAACATGAGGGACTCCTTGTCGGTTTCGGGATCGTGCTGTCGATCTCAGGCCCGGCCGCGGCTGCGACCAGGAGCGAACAGGCTGGCGACCGCGGCGACCGCGACCGCCCCGGCACCCGTCAGCAGGGCGGGCCCGATCGCGCCGTCGTAGCCGGTCGGAGTGATCTCGCCGCCGTTGCCGAGGAAGACCGCGACCAGGACCGCGATGCCCAGCGCCACGCCGAACTCACGGATCGTGGAGTTGGCCGAGCTGGCGATCGCGAAGTCGCTGTCCGGCAGGCCGTCGAGCACCATCGAGGCGCCCGGGGCGAACACCAGGCCCATGCCGACGCCGGCGAGGACCAGCGGCACCAGGAAGGACGAGTACGACGACCCGTTCTCCGTGATGACGGCGAACCAGACCAGCGAGGTCGTCTGCAGCACCAGGCCGGTGAACAGCAGCGCCCGGTAGCCCAGCCTCCCCACCAGCGCGCCGGCGATCGGGGCGACCACCATCGGGGCCGCGGTCCACGGCAGCGTGCGGAGGCCGGCCTGCAGCGGCGTGTAGCCCTGGACCACCTGGAGGTACTGCGCCAGCAGGAAGACGGTCCCGAACATGCCGAGCGTGAACATCAGGAAGATGACGTTGGCGACGGCGAACTTGCGCTCGGCGAAGAGCCGCAGCGGGAGGACGGCGTACGACCGGCCCCGCGCCCACAGCACGTACGCCGGCAGCAGCAGCCCGGCGAGGACCAGCGGCCCGAGCACGCGGGGGTCGCTCCAGCCGTCGTCGTTGCCGTGCACGATGCCCCAGATGCCGAGGAAGACCGCGCCACCGAGCAGCAGGACCCCGGCCGGGTCCAGCCGCTGCCACGCGCCCTTCGACTCCGAGATCGCGACCACGATGAGCGGCAGCGCCACGATCGCGACCGGCACGTTCAGCCAGAAGATCGCCTGCCAGCTGACGCCCTCGACGACCGCGCCGCCGATGACGGGGCCGAGCGCGACGCCGAGGCCGGAGACGCCGCCCCAGATGCCGATGGCGGCGGCTCGCATGGCCGGCGGCACCGCCGCGGCCAGCAGGGTCAGCGACAGCGGCATGATCGCCGCGGCACCGAGGCCCTGGACGGCACGGGCGGCGATCAGCGCCTCGGAGGTGGTGCTCAGCGCCGAGGCGATCGACGCGAGGGTGAAGACGGTGATGCCGGCGAGCATCACCCGGCGCCGTCCGATCCGGTCGCCGAGCGTCGCGGCCGGGAGCATGAACGTCGCGAAGGTGAGCGTGTAGGCGTTCATGAACCACGACAGCTGACCGACCGAGGAGCCGAGGTCGCCCTGGATGACCGGCAGCGCGCTGGTCATCACGAGGTTGTCGAGCGTGGCCATGAACATCGGGAGCGAGGCGGCGACGATCGCGACCCACACCGGGATGTGGCGTCGTCGGACCGCGGGCTGGTCCGGGCCTACGACCCGGGGTTCGTCGAGAGTGGTCATCAGGTTCTCCGTCGAAGAAGGCATTGAATGATTACTTATGTCCTGACAGTAAGTAATCGACTGATAACATGTCAACCATGAACGCCGAGAAATCCAGCCGGATGTCCGCCGAGGCCCGTCGGGCCCTGGTCCTGGAGGCCGCCACCCGGGCCTTCGCCCACGGCGGCTACCACGGCACCAGCACCGACGCGGTCGCCAAGGAGGCCGGTGTCTCCCAGCCGTACGTCGTGCGCATCTTCGGCACCAAGCTCGACCTCTTCCTCGAGGTGTTCGAGGGCTCGGTCGGCCGGATCAAGGCGGCGTTCGAGGCGGTCCTGGCCGACGGCCCGTTCGACCCCGCGAGCGAGGACGACAAGGCCCGGATGGGGCTCGCCTACACCGAGCTGCTGCGTGACCACGACTTCCTGCAGGTGATGATGCACGGCTTCTCGAACGGCGACGTCCCGGAGATCGCCGCCGCCGCGCGTCGGTGCATGGGGGCGGTGTTCGCGACCATCCAGCGCACGGGGTGGGACGACGAGCAGGTCCGCGACTTCGTCGCGTACGGGATGCTCCTCAACGTGATGATCTCGATGCGGGCGCCCGAGCACCTCGAGCCCGGCGACCCGCTCACCACGCTCGCCACCTGCGCGTTCGGCGACGACCTCGAGGTGCTTCAATCGCCGGCGTGACCACTCCCGCCCTCAGCCTCGTCCTGGCCTCCCAGTCCCCCGCGCGCCTCGCCACCCTGCGCAGCGCGGGGATCGAGCCGGTGGTGATCGTCTCCGGCGTCGACGAGGACCAGCTGGCGGACCTGCCGCCCGCCGAGCTCGCGCTCCAGCTCGCCGAGCTGAAGTGCGCCGCGGTCGCCGCGCGCGACGACGTGCCGGACGGCGCCCTGGTCCTCGGCTGCGACTCCGTCCTCGAGCTCGACGGCGAGGCGCTCGGCAAGCCCGGCGACGCCGCGACCGCGACCCGGCGCTGGCAGGCGATGCGCGGCCGCTCCGGCGTCCTGCAGACGGGCCACTGCCTGCGCGACACGGCGACCGGTCGGGTCGCAGCGGCCACCGCGTCCACGACGGTCCACTTCGCCGACGTGACCGACGACGAGATCGCGGCGTACGTCGCGACCGGGGAGCCGCTGGTCGTGGCCGGCGCGTTCACCGTCGACGGCCTCGGCGGCGCGTTCGTCACCGGCATCGAGGGCGATCACCACAACGTGGTCGGGGTGAGCCTGCCGCTGGTCAGGGAGCTGGTCGCCGAGCTGGGTCACTCGTGGACGGAGCTGTGGGCTCCTCGCTGACGTCGACCGGTGCGTCCAGCGGCTCGATGTCCAGCTCGGCCAGCTCGAAGACCTGCAGCGGGTGCTGCTTGAGGTCGGCGAGGTGCACGGGCCGCTGGAAGACGAGGGTGCGGAACAGGTAGAAGCGGGCCGCCATGCCGAGGAACAGCCCGATCATGTTCGCGGCCACGTTGTCGGAGAACGGGTCGTCGAGGTCGAGGACGTTGCGGCTGATCCACAGGCAGGCGATCGGGATCAGCATCGTCACCAGGTTGATGATGACGAAGAGCAGGCGGCCGCCGTCGGCGGTGCGCGGCGGACGGTCCTTGAACACCCAGGTGCGGCTGCCGCGGTAGCTCACGACCATGCCGACCAGGTTGGCGATCACGAACGCCAGGTAGGGCTGACCGGAGAGCGGGGCGTCCCAGCCGGTGTGGAAGCCGTGGACGAGGAAGTTGAAGATCAGGATCGCCACGATCGTCGCGAGACCACCCACCGCGAGGAAGCGGTAGGCCTCGGTGAAGATCCGATGCCAGCGGCTTCCCATACCGAAAGGCTAACCGCTCGCCACGCTCAGGCCCGCAGCGACGGCCCTCGCACCACCTTGATGTTGAAGTCCGAGCCGCCGAGCACGACCGCCGTACGAACCCACAGTGCCAGGAACATCTCCGGTCCGCGGGCCGTCTCGAGGGCGCCGAGGTCGATCACGTCGGTGTGCCCGAGCTCGCGCAGCAGCGCGGACACGGTCGCCTTGGCGTCGGCGTCGTCCCCCGACACGAAGACCGTCGTCTCCTCCCCCAGCCGGGCCGGGTCGACCATCACCGCGTTGTTCATCGTGTTGAGCGTCTTCACCACCCGGGCGCCCGGGTGCGCCCGCTGCACCTGCTCGGCGAGCGAGTCGTCGTCCTTGACGAACAGGCGCGGCGGGAAGCCGTGGCTGTGGTCGAGCGGGTTCGAGAGGTCGACCAGCACCCGGCCGGCGAGGTCGTCGCCGACCTCGGCGAGCACCCCCAGCGCCACGTCCCCGCCCAGGGCGTTGACGACGAGGTCGGCCTCAGCCGCCGCCTCCCCGAACACGACCAGGCGTACGCCGGGGTGCGCGGCCGCCCAGTCGACGTGGTCCTCACGGCCGGCCGTCGCCGCCGGGTCGCGGGTGGCCATGGTGACGGCGTGGCCCAGGTCGTCGAGGCGGCCGGCGACGGCGCGACCGACCGCCCCGGTGCCCAGCACGGAGATCTTCATGACGCCGACGCTAGAACCTCAAGCGCGGATGAGGTCAAGGAGTGGCGCTCAGCCGGTGAACAGGTCGGACGCCTTGCGCAGCGTCTCGACCAGGCCGTAGGCCAGCGGGACACCGACGAGGGTCCAGGCGAGGACGATCCGGGCGGTCATGCCGCACTCCTCTCGAGCTCCGGGGAACGGTCGGGTTCGTGGTGGCGCGGGTCGACCGGCCGGATCAGCAGGTTGGCGACGAAGCCGACGGCAAGGACGCCCACCATCGTCAGCAGCGCGGGCTGGTAGGCCGACGCCGTCAGCTCTCCCGGCGTCCCCTTCGCGTCGAGGAAGCGGTTGACGATGAGCGGCCCGGCGACCCCGGCCGCCGACCAGGCGGTCAGCAGCCGACCGTGGATCGCGCCGACCTGGAAGGTGCCGAAGAGGTCGCGCAGGTAGGCCGGCACGGTGGCGAACCCCCCGCCGTAGAACGACAGGATGATCGCCGCGAGCAGCACGAACAGCGCGACCGTGCTGTCACCGACGGTGGCGAGGAGCAGGTAGAGCACCATCCCCCCGCCCAGGTAGAGGAAGTAGATCGGCTTGCGGCCGACCACGTCGGAGGTCGACGACCACACGAACCGCCCGGCCATGTTGGCCAGCGAGAGCAGCCCGACGAAGCCCGCCGCCGCCGTCGCGGTGACGGACGAGGTCCCGCTGTCGTCGCGGAAGAAGTCCTGGATCATCGGCGCGGCCTGCTCGAGGATGCCGATGCCGGCCGTCACGTTGCAGAAGAGGACGAGCCAGAGCAGCCAGAACTGCGGGGTGCGGATCGAGGTCGCCGCCGACACGCTGGCGGTGGTGACCAGCTTCTTCTCCGCGACCTCGGCCGGGTCCCAGCCCTCAGGCCGCCAGTCCTCGGCGGGCACCCGGATCGTGAAGGCGCCGAACATCATGAAGGCGAAGTAGACGATGCCGAGCGTGACGAAGAGCAGCATCACGGCGTGGCCGCTGGCGACCGAGGCCGGGTCCGTGGCGTCGTACCCGCTGTCGTAGAGCGACAGCAGCCGCGCGCTCAGCGGGCTGGCGATCAGCGCGCCGCCACCGAAGCCCATGATCGCCAGCCCGGTCGCGAGGCCGGGCCGGTCGGGGAACCACTTGATCAGGGTCGAGACCGGCGAGATGTAGCCGATGCCGAGTCCGATGCCGCCGATCACGCCGTACCCGAGGTAGACCAGCCACAGCTGGTCGGTGCCGACGCCGAGCGCGGCGACCAGGAACCCGGTGGCCCAGAAGCAGGCGGCCGTGAACATCGCGGCGCGCGGGCCGTTGCGGTCCACCCACGTGCCGCAGACGGCTGCCGAGAGCCCCAGCATCACGATCGCGATGGAGAAGACCAGCCCGATGCGGGTCAGGTTGGAGTCGAAGTGCTGGACCAGCGCGGTCTTGTAGACGCTGGTCGCGTACACCTGACCGATGCACAGGTGGACGGCGAGCGCCGCGGGAGGGACCAGCCATCGGCTGTAGCCGGGCCCGGCGACGATGCGGTCGCGAGCGAGGAACGACGGAACCACGGGATAACTCCTCCGAGTAGGGGTCGACGACCTCCGTACCCAGTGGTGACGCCCGTCACGCGTGGGCTACTCGACCGGCAGGCCGAGCCCCCGCGCGATCAGCATCCGCTGCACCTCCGAGGTGCCCTCGCCGATCTCGAGCACCTTGGCGTCGCGGTAGAACCGGGCGACGGGGTACTCCTCCATGAAGCCGTAGCCACCGAAGACCTGCGTCGCGATCCGGGTCGCGGTCACCGCCGACTCCGTGGCGTAGAGCTTCGCGACGGCGGCCGCCTGCTTGAACTCCTTCACCGGAGCGCCGCCGTCCTTCATGGCCGCCGCCTTGTAGGTCAGCAGCCGGCTCGCGTGCAGCATCACCTCGAGGTCGGCGACCTGGAAGGCCACCCCCTGCTTGCGCCCGATCGGGCCACCGAACGTCTGCCGCTCGCCGGCGTACTCGAGGCTCATGTCGAGGCAGGCCTGGATGCAGCCGACCGCGAGCGCCGCGATCGCGACCCGGCCGTCGTCGAGGGTCGCGAGGAACTGGGCGTAACCGCGGCCGCGCTCGCCGAGCAGGTTGGCCTCGGGGACGCGGGCGTCCACGAACGTGAGCGGGTGCGTGTCGGAGGCGTGCCAGCCGAGCTTGTCGTACGCCTTCTCGGCGGTGAAGCCGGGCGTGCCGCTCGGCACCATGATCGTGCTGATCTCCGGCTTGCCGTTCTCCCGCTCGCCGGTGCGGGCCGTGACCGTGACCAGGCTCGTGATGTCGGAGCCGGAGTTGGTGATGAACTGCTTGGCGCCGTTGACGACCCACTCGCCGTTCTCGACGACCGCCTTGGTCCTGGTGGCACCCGCGTCGGAGCCGGCGCCGGGCTCGGTCAGGCCGAAGCCCGCGAGCCGCTCGCCCGACACCAGGTCGGGCAGCCAGGTCTGCTTCTGCTCGTCGGTGCCGTAGGTCAGGATCGGGTTGATGCCGAGCCCGACCGCGGCCTCGAGGGTGATGCCCATCGACTGGTCGACCCGGCCGATCTCCTCGATCGCGACGCACAGGCTGGTGAAGTCGCCGTCCTCGCCGGCGCCGCCGTACTCCTCCGGGGCGGTGAGCCCGAAGAGGCCCAGCGCGCCCATCTTCTGCACGACGTCGACCGGGAAGTGGTGCTCCCGGTCCCACTGGGCGGCGTGCGGGGCGATCTCGGCCTCCGCGAAGTCGCGGACGCTGCGGCGGAACTCCTCGTGCTCGCGGGACAGCTCGTAGGACGACTGAGTGGTCATGAGCCGCACCCTAGCCGTTTGGTTAGCGATTGTTAACCTGCGGTGGTCTGCCCCGCGGCCCGCGCCTCGCGGCGACGCTCCAGCTCGGCGACGATCGCGGCCGCCTCCTCCTGGAGCACGGCGACGTCCTCGGCCGTGAACGCGCGCGGGACGACGTCGATGACGCAGCAGCTGCCGAGCACCTCGCCGCGCGAGGTGAGGAGCGGGGCACCGGCGTAACTGCGTACGCCGTCGTGGACGGTGGTCGGGTTGTGGCGGTGGATCACGTCGTCCTGGACGTCCGGGACGACGTACGGCTCCCGGGTCCGCACGCTCGTCGCGCAGAACGACCACTCCAGCGGGTTCCCACGCGCCTCCGCGATCCAGGTGCCCCGGCCGCCGTACGCGCCGACGAGGCAGAGCGCGCCGCCGAGCACCACGCTGACGCCACCGAGCGCGGTCCCGAGGCGCTGGGCGACCCGGGCGGCGGCCTGGTCCAGCTCGACCCGCACCGTGTCCGCGAAGGGGTCCAGCGACAGGATCTCCTCGATGACGGCCGGGCCGGGCGTCCGGGTCTGCAGCAGGGTGTCCATCGCGGACCTCGCCCAGTCCCACGCGGGCGGGCGCGCGTCGCCGCCCCGGGCCCGGATCGACCGGTACGTCGCGAGCCGGACGCCCATCGCCCGCCCCACCAGCCCTGCCGGGCCACCGATGCCGCGGAGGGCCTCGGTCAGCTGCTCGAGCTCGTCGAGCGACGGGTCGTCGAGGGGGTGGCCCAGGCCGGCCCGCTCGCAGGCCGCCTCCCAGGTCAGCTCGACCGGCTCGGTCGTGCCGACCCGCAGGGCCTGGCGGAGGTCGTCACCCGTCGGCGCGCGCAGGCCGTGGCTGCGCAGCTTGCCGGGTGATCCGGTCGTGTCGCTGGTCAGTCCCGAGCAACTGACGGTCATGTGTCTGCCTATCCGGTGGAGGTCATGCCGCCACCGGCGCGGTCGCCGGGGCGTGGGTGGGGCCCAGCGAGGCCGCGAGGCCCCGGAGGTCGAGTGCGGGGAGGAGCCGCGCGTCGCCGTCCAGGCGCACCAGGGGTGCGTCGTGGACGGCCCTCGTGGGGTCCTCGAGGGGTCGGCCACGGTGGTCCGGGTCCGTCCACACGAGCGGCTCGATGCTGCCGAGCCCGTCGACCGCGAACGCCACCTGCTCGGCGGCGTGGTCGACCAGGAGCAGGCAGGAGGAGGGACCCCTCTCGGCGGCCTCGCGGCCGAGCAGCCGCGCCAGCGACAGGACCGGGACGGCCCGGCCGCGGTGCACGACCAGCCCCTCGACCAGGTCGACCGGCGACGGGGTCAGCGCGCCCGGGAGCGGCAGGATCTCGGCGACCTGGTCCAGCGGCGTGGCGAGCGTGCTGCCGCCCGAGGTGTAGGTGACGTACGCCGGGCCGGCGGTGGCGCCGCCCGCGAGCACGTCTGCGAGGTCGCCGCCGGCCGCCGTGGCTCCGGCGACGTCGACGTTGACGGTGGCGAGAGCGCCCAGGTCGGGGTCGCGACGCAGGCCGGTGCCGTCGAGCACCAGGCAGGCACCGTCGTCCAGCTCCAGGACACCGCGCACCAGCTCCGGGCGTGCGTTCGCGAACCCGGGCACGAGCAGCACGCCTGTCTCCCGGCTCCGCAGCGCGACCAGGTCCGTGACGGCCAGCACGACCAGGCCGCGGCCGAGGTCGAGGACGACCCCGGCGCGGACGTCGTCCTCGCCCATCGGAGCCAGGCCGACCAACCGGAGCGGGTCGACGACCGGCACCTCGCGCCCGGCGTACGTCGTGACGCCCAGGCAGTCGCCACCGGTCAGCAGGCCCTTCCGGACCTCGGTGAGGGGGATCGTGGTGTGGATCGCGCCGACCTCGACCGCGAGCAGCTGCGAGCCGCAGCGCACGAGCGTCAGGCTCTCGCCGTGCTCCGGGCCAGCGGCCGCGGTCGTCTCGGTCGCGACCTGCTCCGCCACGGTCGGGACCCCCGGCAGCGCGAGCAGCTGCGCCGCGTCGAGCACGCCGACCGGCCGTGCCTCCTCGTCGTGCTGGAAGGCGTGCGAGACCAGCAGCGCGCCCGAGGCGGCCGTCAGCGGCAGCAGCTCCGTCTCGGCGACCCGGGTCACGCCGCACACCCGGTCGACGACCAGGCCGACGACCCGGCGCTCGTGCGCGACGACGACCACGACCTGCTCGCCGGGCGCCGCGTCCGTGCGCCCCAGCAGCGGCCGGAGGTCGACGACGGGGAGCACGGTCGTGCGCAGGCTCATCGCGCCGACCAGGCCGGGAGCGACCGCCGGCAGCGCCGCGAGCGTGGCGGGTCGCGCCACGACCTCGCGCAACGCAGAGAGCGGGAGCGCCAGGTCGAGGTCGCCGAGCTGGAGCAGCCCGTAGACGGGATCGACGGTCATCCGCTCAGGCGTCCTGGGTCACCGAGGCGAGCTGGTCGATCAGGCTGTTGACCTGCTCCGACGCCTCCTGCTGGACCCGGGTGGACGCCGAGATCGTGCGGATCGCCTCGTTGGTGCGGGTCACGCTCGTCACGATGCGCTCGAAGGCGACCTCCGCGCGCTGCGAGACCGCCGAGCCCTGGTTGACCCGGTCGGCGGACTCCTCGATCAGCCGCCCGATCTGCTGGGCCGCCTCGAAGGACCGCTCCGCGAGCTTGCGGACCTCGCCCGCGACGATCGAGAAGCCGACGCCGTGCTCACCGGCCCGCGCGGCCTCGATGGACGCGTTGAACGCCAGCAGGTTGGTCTGGCCGGCGATCTCACCGATCACCTTGACGATGTCGCTGATCGCCGTCGACGACTTCTGGATCAGCGAGATCGCCTCGATCGACGCACGCAGCGCCTCGACGCCCTGCTCGGCGTTCGCGTGGGTCTCGGCGGCGAGCTCGGTCGCCGTGCGCGACTGCGTCGCGATCTCCGTGATCGAGCCCGCGAGCTCCCGGACCGAGCCGGTCATCTGCCGGGTGCCGTCGTCGATGCGCTGCTCGCGCTCGACCTCGGGCGTGACGTCGTACGCGTACTTGATGACCTTGGCGACGTTGCCACGCAGGTCGAGGACGGGGTTGTACGTCGCCTGGATGTAGACGTCGCGGCCGTACTTGCCCTTGCGGTGGAACCGGCCGGCGATGATCTCGCCCTTGCCCAGGCGCAGCCAGAAGTCGCGGTACTCCGTGGAGCGCGTGTAGTCCTCGGAGCAGAAGAGGCTGTGGTGCTGACCGACGATCTCGCGCAGCGAGTAGCCGATCGTGCGCAGGAAGTTCTCGTTCGCGTCCAGGACGATGCCCTCGAGGTCGAACTCGATGACCGCCTGAGCGCGGTCGACCGCGTCGGCGCGGGCCACGATCTCGGCGTTCGCCTGCTTGGCGGCCGTGATGTCGGTCGCGAACTTCACGACCTTCATCGGGGCGCCCTTGGCGTCGAGGACCGGGTTGTACGTCGCCTGCAGCCACACCTCACGGGCACCCTTGCCGAAGCGGCGGTACTCCCCCGCCTCGTACTGGCCGGCGGCGAGCCGCTCCCAGAAGTCGGCGTACTCCTGGCTCTGCGCGTGCTCGGGCTCGACGAAGAGCCGGTGGTGCTTGCCCTGGATGTCGGGCAGCGCGTAGCCGACGACGTCGAGGAAGTTGCGGTTGGCGTTCAGGATCCGGCCCTCGAGGTCGAACTCGATGACGGCCTGCGCCCGGTCGATGGCCGCGACCTTGCCGAGGTGGTCGGCAGCGACGCGCTTGGCCTCCGTGACGTCCTGGGCGATCTTGACGATCCGCGTCGGATGACCCTCCTCGTCGAGGACCGGGTTGTACGTCGCCTGCAGCCAGATCTCGCGACCGTCGCGCGTCAGCCGCAGGAACACGTCCTGGACGAAGGTGCCGGCCCGCAGCCGCGCCCAGAAGTCGGCGTACGCCGGCGTCTCGGCGTGCTCGGGCGTGCAGAACATCCGGTGGTGGTTGCCCTTGATGGCGGGGAGGGCGTAGCCCATCAGGTCGAGGAAGTTCTGGTTGGCGGTGATGACGGTGCCGTCGAGGTCGAACTCGATGACGGCCAGCGAGCGGTCCAGGGCCGCGACGAGCCCCGTGAGATCGCGATCGGGGTCGGGCATGGTGAGGGTGCTCCTCGGGGTCGTCGCCGGTTCAGTCCTCCGGCTGTCCATCCCGGTGATCGGCGCGACGGACGCGTCCATGAGCGAAATTGCCGAGACCGGACGAGTCGGCCGATCCGACCAAACTTCTGCTTGGTGCGAGATGGGCCACACGGACACCGGGGCCCCGTCGGGCCCGGCTGGCGATACCCTGCCGGGCGGGTCGTGAAA
The DNA here is from genome assembly GCF_001425175.1 of Nocardioides sp. Root1257. Taxonomy (GTDB): domain Bacteria; phylum Actinomycetota; class Actinomycetes; order Propionibacteriales; family Nocardioidaceae; genus Nocardioides. Next base: position 241,395 of record NZ_LMDV01000012.1, read on the forward strand.
GATCCGCCATGTCTGGAAGCAGGAGGGGTAGTGCCCGAGAGCAAGCCGTTGCAGAAGGTCCTGATCGCGAACCGCGGCGAGATCGCGGTCCGCGTCATCCGAGCGTGCAAGGACGCCGGCATCGGCAGCGTCGCCGTGTACGCCGAGCCAGACCGGGACGCGCTGTTCGTCCGGATCGCCGACGAGGCGCACTCGCTCGGCGGCGCGACGCCGGCCGACTCCTACCTGGACATCGCCAAGATCATCGCGGTCGCCGAGAGGTCCGGCGCCGACTCGGTGCACCCGGGCTACGGGTTCCTCGCGGAGAACGCCGAGTTCGCCCAGGCCGTCATCGACGCCGGGCTGACCTGGATCGGTCCCCCGCCGGCCGCCATCGAGGCGCTGGGCGACAAGGCCAAGGCGAAGCACATCGCCGTCAAGGCGGACGCCCCGCTCGCGCCCGGCACCAAGGACCCGCTGAAGGACGCCGACGAGGCCGTGCGGTTCGCGGAGGAGAACGGTCTCCCCATCGCGATCAAGGCCGTCTTCGGCGGCGGCGGCCGCGGCCTCAAGGTCGCCCGCACCCTCGAGGAGATCCCCGACGCCTTCGAGTCGGCCGTCCGCGAGGCGGTCTCCGCCTTCGGTCGCGGCGAGTGCCTGGTCGAGAAGTTCCTCGACAAGCCGCGCCACGTCGAGACCCAGTGCCTCGCCGACCAGCACGGCAACGTCGTCGTGGTGTCCACCCGCGACTGCTCGCTGCAGCGTCGCAACCAGAAGCTCGTGGAGGAGGCGCCCGCGCCGTTCCTCTCCGAGGAGCAGCTCACCGAGCTCTACGAGTCGTCGAAGCGGATCCTCAAGGAGGCCGGCTACTACGGCGCCGGCACCTGCGAGTTCCTGGTCGCCCAGGACGGCTCGATCTCGTTCCTCGAGGTCAACACCCGCCTCCAGGTCGAGCACTGCGTCTCCGAGGAGGTCACCGGCATCGACCTGGTCCGCGAAATGTTCCGGATCGCGGCCGGTGAGGAGCTCGGCTACGGCGACCCGGAGATCCGCGGCCACTCGATCGAGTACCGCATCAACGCCGAGGACGGCGGCCGCAACTTCATGCCGGCCCCCGGCACCCTCTCCTCGTGGAGCCCGCCGAGCGGCCCCGGCGTCCGCCTCGACGGCGGCTACGAGAACGGCGAGACCATCCCCGGCTCGTTCGACTCCCTCATCGCCAAGCTGGTCGTCACCGGCCGCGACCGCACGCAGGCGCTGGAGCGCTCGCGCCGGGCCCTGGACGAGTTCGTCGTCGACGGCATGCCGACCGTCATCCCCTTCCACCAGGCGGTCGTGCGCGACCCGGCGTACGTCGGCCCCTCGAACCCGACCGGCGAGGGCTCGTTCGACGTCTACACGCAGTGGATCGAGACGGACTTCGACAACCAGATCACGCCGTACGGCGGCGAGAGCGCGGAGGCCGAGGAGGCCGGGGAGCGCCAGACCGTGGTCGTCGAGGTCGGCGGCAAGCGGCTCGAGGTCGTCATCCCCGGCGGTCTGGGCGGCCTCGCCGCGGGTCCGGCAGCGGGCGCGAAGAAGGCCAAGCGCGCCGGCGGCAAGAAGGCCGGCGCCAAGGTCAGCGGCGACGCCGTGGCCAGCCCGATGCAGGGCACCGTCGTCAAGGTCGTCGTCGAGGAGGGCCAGGAGGTCGCCGAGGGCGACACCATCGTGGTCATCGAGGCGATGAAGATGGAGCAGCCGCTCAAGGCCCACAAGGCCGGCACCGTCACCGGCCTGCAGGCCGAGGTCGGCGCCACCATCGGCAACGGCGCGGTCGTCTGCGAGATCAAGGACTGACAGACGCACGTACGACGACGGCCCCCGGGATGTCCCGGGGGCCGTCGTCGTCGACAGCTCAGTCGGTGACCACCGCCTTCAGCACGTCCACCTTGGCGGCGGACCGGGCGGGACCGACTGCGGCGAGCACGCCCGCCGCGGCGGCGACGGCCAGGTAGACCACGATCTGCGCGACCGGGACCGAGACCGACTTGATGCCCTCGTCCTTGAGGACCTGGGAGAGCGCCAGACCGATGCCGGTGCCGAGGACCGCACCGCTCACCGCGCCGATCAGCGAGATGACGGCGGACTCCCACCGGACCATCGCCCGGACCTGGCCGCGGGTCATGCCGACCGCACGCAGGAGGCCGAGCTCCCGGGTGCGCTCGAAGACCGACAGGGCCAGGGTGTTGACGATGCCCAGCAGGGCGATCACGACGGCCAGGGCCAGCATCACGGTGACGAAGGTCAGCAGGCCGTCGATGAACCCGGTGGCGACCTTCTGGTAGCCCTCCTTGTCGAGCACCTGGGCGTCCGGGTGGTCGGCCAGGGCCGCGTCGATCGCGTCCTGGACCTGCCCCACGTCGGCACCCTGGTCGACGGTGACCAGCGCCGACGACACCAGCTGCGCCCCGGCGAAGGCGTTCTGCTCGGCCACGCTGATGACGTAGTCGTCGCCGATCCAGCCCTTGGCGTCGTACACCCCGACGATCCGGAGCGTGTGGTCGCCGCTCTGCGCGAACTGGGCCGGGACGGTGTCGCCCAGCGTCCAGCCGTGCGCGGTCGCTGCCGACCTCGACACCACCACGCCGTCCTTGCCGAGGTCCGCGAAGGAGCCCTGCGAGACGTCGAGGTTCATGACGTCGTCGGCGTTGCTCGGGTCGACGGCCGAGTAGCTCGACGGCCCACCGGCGAAGCGCGCCTCACCCCAGCCGTTGGCCGAGACCTCGGCGACCCCGTCGACCGCCTTGACGGCCTCCACGGCGGCCGGGCTGAAGCCCGGTGCCTGGGTGCTCGTCGTGGCGACGTACAGGTCCGCGTCGGTCCGGTCGTCGAGCACGTCACCGAAGGACGTCTTCAGGGACGAGGCGAACACGCCCATGCTGACGACCAGGGTCAGGCCGATCATCAGGGCAGCGGCGGTGGCGGAGGTACGACGCGGGTTGCGCGTCGCGTTCTGCCGGGCCAGCTCGCCGGGCATGCCGCGCAGCTTGAGCGGAGCAGCGATGGCGGCGGCCAGCGGTCGCACCGCGAGCGGCAGGGTGACCAGGACGCCGATCATCAGGGCCAGGAGACCCAGGCCGAACACCTTGAACGACGCGCCGCCGTACAGCGACCAGAGCATGGCCCCGGCGCCGGCCGCGGCGACGACGATGCCGACCACGGCCCGGACCACGGACGGCCTCTCCGCGCCAGGAGTCGACTCGCGCAGCGCCTCGATCGGCAGCACCTTGGTCGCGCGGCGGGCCGGCACCAGGGCCGCGACCACCGTGACGCCGGTGCCGACCAGGAGCGAGGCCCAGATCGCCGAGGACGGGACCTGCAGCGCGGTGAACGGCAGGGCGAGCCCGACGCCGTCCATCAGCATCTTCAGCCCCTTGGCGACCAGGACGCCGAGCCCGATGCCGGCCGCGGACGCGGCCAGGCCGAGGACCAGCGCCTCGAGCAGGAGGTTGCCGAGGACCTGGCGGCGGCGGGCGCCCAGCGCCCGGAGCAGCGCGATCTCCCGGGACCGCTGGGTCACGGTCATCGTGAAGGTGTTCCAGATGATGAAGGAGCCGACGAACAGGGCGATCGCGGCGAAGATCCCGAACAGGATGCCCACGATCTTGAAGTTCGCCTTGGTCGCGTCGGCGTTCTCCTGGGCGACGGCGGCGCCGGTGACGGCCTCGGTGCCCGCAGGGATCACCTCGGACAGCCGGTCGGCGAGCTCCTGCTGGGAGACGCCCGGGTCGGCGCTGACGTCGATGGCGTCGAACTCGCCCGGCGAGCCGAGCACCTGCTGGGCGGTCGCGGTGTCGAAGTACGCCGACGTCGTGCCGCCGAGATCCTTGATCCCGTCGCCGTAGCCGACGGTGCCGACCACGGTGAACTCCTGGGTCGGGCCCTGGAACAGCACCTTGATGGTGGAGCCGAGCGCGATGTCGTGGTCCTCGGCGCTGGTGGCGTCGATGGCGACCTCGTGCGCGCCGTGCGGCTCGTGGCCGGACAGCAGCTCGACCTGGCCGCGCAGCGCCTCGTCGGCGGGCATGGAGTACCCGTTCGTCGGTGCGCCGCCGTTGGTGGTGATCGCGCGTCCGTCGTTGTCGGTCAGCAGGGCGTAGCCGCTGACCGAGCCGGCGGCGGCGCGGACGCCGTCGACGCCCCGGACCTGGTCGAGGACATCGGCAGAGATCGGTCCCCGGTCGGTGCCGACGCCCTCGGAGGAGGTGTACGGCGCGTGCGTGCGCACGACCGCGTCGGTGCCGGAGGAGATCTTGCCGAACAGCATGTCGAAGGCGATCCCCATCGTGTTCGTGAGGATCAGGGTGCCGGCGAGCAGCGCGACGCCCAGGGCGATCGAGGAGGTCGTGAGCAGCAGGCGCAGCTTGTGCGCCAGCATGCCGCGGAGGGTTGCGGTCAACATCGGTCAGTCCCCCAGGTGCTTGAGCTGGTCGAGAACGGCATCGGCCGACGGCGCGAACATCTCGTCGACGACGTGGCCGTCGGCGAGGAAGAGCACGCGATCGGCGTAGCAGGCCGCCGCCGGGTCGTGGGTGACCATGACGACGGTCTGGCCGAGGTCGTCGACGGCGGTGCGCAGGAAGCGGAGCAGCTCGGTCCCGGACCGGGAGTCCAGCGCGCCCGTCGGCTCGTCGGCGAAGACGATCTCGGGGCGCGAGGCCAGGGCCCGGGCCGCGGCGACGCGCTGCTGCTGGCCGCCGGACAGCTCCGAGGGACGGTGGCCGAGCCGGCCGGCGAGGCCGACCGTCTCGACGATCGAGGCCACCCAGTGCGGGTCCGGCTTGCGTCCGGCGATCTTCATCGGCAGCACGATGTTCTCCGCGGCCGTCATCGTCGGCAGCAGGTTGAACGACTGGAAGATGAAGCCGATCCGGTCGCGGCGCAGGGTGGTGAGCGCCTTGTCCCGGAGCGAGGTGATCTCGGTGTCGCCGAGGTGCACCGTCCCCGAGGTCGGCCGGTCGAGGCCCGCGAGGAGGTGGAGCAGCGTCGACTTGCCGGAGCCGGACGGGCCCATGATCGCGGTGAAGCGACCTCGGTCCAGCTCGACACTGACGTCGTCGAGCGCGGCGACGGTCGCCTCGCCCACGCCGTACACCTTCGTGAGGTGCTCGGCGCGGGCGGCGATGCTGGCACCGACGGCCGCGCCGGGGTGGCCGGGGATGGTCGTGGCGGTGATGGTGGGGGTCATGGTGGTGGTTCTCCTTGTCGTGTCGCCCGCCGGTCGGAGGGCGTAGGACGAGCACACCGCTCCGAGGTGCCCCGACGGGATGGGGCTGGGCGCCGGGCCGGGGGCGCTGACCGCGCGCTGCGGGGGGCTGTGCGTGCGGCTTTCCCCACCCCCGGAGTTCGGTTTCCTCCCTCCCCGGCGAGCGCGGACGCGCGCACACTGCTGGCATGAGCGCGATTCGCCCCGGTCAGAGGTGGCGCCGGCACACCCGGCGCGAGCTGCTCGCGGCCGCCCTGGTCGGCGCCGGGCTGACCGCCTTCGTCGTGCTCACCTACGTGGTGGTCGTCCTCGGCGGCGGTGTCCTCCTCGGGAGGACGTCCTCGCCGAGCCTCGCGCTGTCCGTCCTGGCGACCGCGGTCGTCGCGGTCGCCTTCGACCCCGTGCAGCGGCGACTGGAGCGCTGGACGACCCGGACCGTGCTCGGTGGCCGCGCCTCGCCGTACGACGTGGTGCGCAGGTTCACGACCACGCTGGCCGACCAGCACCCCGACAGCGAGCTGCCGGAGCGGCTGGCGCGCGTGCTGCGGGACGGGACGGGCGCCGAGTCCGCGCAGGTGTGGGTCGACATGGTGGACCGCGGCGTCCTCGCGGCCACCTGGCCGCCCGGCCACGTCGTCGGCCCGGGCGCCCACGCCCGCCGGATGCCGGTGCGGCACGGTGGCGACGACCTGGGGGCGCTCGTCGTCTTCCATCCGCCGGACGTCACCCTCACGACGGTCGAGGAGCGACTCTTCGCCGGGCTCGCCGACCAGGCCGCCCTGGTGCTGCGCGGAGCGCGACTGCGCGCCGAGCTCCAGGACCGGCTCGACCAGCTCTCGACCCGCGCCGAGGAGCTGCGGGTCTCCCGCGAGCGGCTGGTCGACGCCCACGACGCCGAGCGCCGGAGGCTGGAGCGCGACATCCACGACGGCGCCCAGCAGCACCTCGTCGCGCTCGCGGTCAACCTGCGCCTGGCGGGCACGCTCGCGACGAGGTCGCCGGAGCGTGCGGCGACCCTGCTCGCCGAGCAGGAGCAGGCCGCCGTGGATGCCCTGGAGACGCTGGTGCGGCTGGCCCGCGGCATCTTCCCGCCCGGGCTCGAGGAGGGCGGGGTCGCCGGGGCGCTCCGGGCCGCACTCGGCGCCGACCCCGCGGTCGAGCTGGTCGCGACCGGCGTCCGCCGCTACCCGTCGCCGGTCGAGGCGACGGCGTACTTCTGCTGCCTCGAGGCCGTGCAGAACGTGGTCAAGCACGCGGCGGCCTCGACCACCCGGGTCGAGCTGATCGGGACGCCGGAGGTGCTCGAGCTCAGCGTCGTCGACGACGGACGCGGGTTCGACTCCGCGGCCGTGAGCGGGTCGGGCCTGACCAACATGCGCGAGCGGGTGGAGTCCGTGGGCGGCCGGCTCGTGGTGGTCTCCGCACCCGGGCGCGGCACGCGCGTGCACGTCCTGCTGCCGGCGACCCTGCCCAGCCGGTCGGCGGTGTGACGTGGACGCCGCCCGCGTCACCCGCGCCCTCGCGTGGACCACGGTCGTGCTGGCGGTGGCCGACGTGGTCGTGGCGGCCCAGGCCGTCCCGCTCACCTCCGAGACCGCGATCGCCGTGCACGGGTTCCCCTTCGTCGAGCTCGCGGTGGTCGGCTCCGCCGTGCTGGGCGCGCTGATCGTCGCCCGCTACCCGCGCCACCTGATCGGGTGGCTGCTGACCATCGTGGGGGTGACGGGTGCGGTCTCGCTCGTGACCGAGGCGTACGCCTTCTGGGTCCAGGAGAACGACGGGCCGGGCCCGGCCGCACTCGGCGACATCGCCGCCTGGCTCTCGACCCTCACCGGCGGCCAGGTGTCGATCGCCGGCCTGGCCCTGATGTTCCTGCTCGCGCCGGACGGCCACCTGCTCTCGCGCCGCTGGAGGTACGCCGCCTGGGTCATCGTCGTCGGCGCGGCGCTGTGCCTCCTCGCCGTCCTCACCATGTCGCCGATCGGCTACCACCTGCTCACCGACGAGGCGCAGATGGGGCCGACGCGTCGCCTCGCGCTCTCCGTCGGCTTCCTGGCGATCATCGCCGGGCTCATCGCGTCCGTCGCCTCGATGCTGGTGCGGTGGCGCCGCAGCAGCGGCGACCAGCGCCGCGCGCTCCGGCTGATCGCGCTCGCCGCCGCGTTCCCGGCCATCGGCGTGGTCTGCCTGCTGGTGGTGCAGAGCCTCAACGGCGATCGCCAGACCTGGGCCGCGGCGCTGCCGCTCTTCGTGTCGTACTTCCTGATGCCGGTCCTGTTCGCGGTCGCCGCCCTGCGGCACCGGCTCTACGAGCTCGACGTCATCATCAACCGCACCGCCGTGGTGGTCGCGGGCGTGGTGTTCGCGGCGGTCGGCTACACGGCGGTGGTCGTCACGCTCGGCCGGGTGGTGGAGGGCACCGGACGCGGCTTCTGGCTGTCGCTGGTCGGCACGGCGGTCGTCGCGCTCGCCTTCCAGCCGCTGCGCCGCGGCGTGGTCCGGCTGGCGAACCGGCTCGCCTACGGGCAGCGGGCGCAGCCGTACGAGGCCCTCGCCGACTTCAGCCGGCGGCTGGCCGCGGCACCACCACCGGGCGCCCTGATGCCGGCCGTCGCCGAGACAGCGGGCCGGGCGGTGTCGGCGCCCGGCGCGGTCGCCTGGCTCGACGTACCGGGCGGGGAGCCGCTGACCGGCACGTGGGGCGACGGCACCGCGGGGTGGGGCCACACGATCCCGGTGCGCCTCGACGGCCGCGTCCTCGGGACCATCGGCGTCGCGCTCCCCCGCGGCCGGGACCTCGGCGACGCCGACCGGCGGCTGCTGGAGGCCGTCGCCCAGCAGGCCGCGGTCGCGTTCGGCAACACCGTGCTCGCCGGACAGCTCGCGGCCCACGTCGACGAGCTCGAGCACACCACCCACCGGCTCACCCGGTCGCGGCTCCGGCTGGTCGAGGCGGACGACGCGGCGCGCCGGAGCCTGGAGGCGACCATCGGCCGGGAGGTGCTCCCCCTCATCGCAGACCTGCCGACCCGGATCGCGGCGGTGCGCACCGACGTCGCGACCGGGGGCGCCGCGACGGGCATCGACGGGCTGGTCACCGACACCAACCGGGCGCTCGAGGGGCTGCGTGAGCTGAGCCGCGGCGTCTTCCCCTCCCAGCTGGCCCGGGCTGGTCTGGAGCCGGCCCTGCGGACGACGCTGGCGCGGACCGACCGCGCGCCGGCGCTGAGCGTCGACGGCGTGGCCGGGCTCCGGTTCTCGCCGCGGGTCGAGGCGGCGCTGTACTTCTGCTGCGCGGAGGCGGCGCGGCGGGGCGGCAGCGCGCTGCAGCTCGGTCTCGACGGCGACGAGGTGCGGCTCCGGGTCGAGGGCCTGGACACCGGCGGGCTCGACCTCGAGGCGATCGCCGACCGGGTGGGTGCGGCCGGTGGGACAGCGACGGCGGAGGACGGTGTCCTCCTCGTGTCGGTCCCGGCGTCACCCGCGGGCGTCGCTCCACGCGGCTGAGAGCCGGTCCGGCCCGAGGTCGGCCTTCGCGATGTACGCCGCAGCGCCGCTGCCCGCCAGGTCCACCTGGTCGGCGTCGTAGGTCGAGAGCAGCACCACCACGGGTCCGTCCGGGTCGGCGGTCAGGCGCTGCGCGGCCTCGATGCCGTCCATCCCCGGCAGGTTGACGTCCATCAGCACGAGGTCGGGCCGCTGCTCCGTCACGGCGACCAGCGACTCCTCGCCGGTGGTGGCCGTCCCGACGACGGCGAAGCCGTCGGTCGCCGCGACGACCGAGGCCATCGCCCGCCGGTAGGGCTCCTGGTCGTCGACGATCAGCACCCGGACGTCGGCCACGGCGTCAGCTCCTCCCCCTCATCGCGACGAGCCGCCGGTGGCCTCGAGGTAGGCGAGGACGGCCATCACGCGGCGGTTGGTGTCGGACTCGCTGACGAGCCCGAGCTTCTGGAAGACCGATCCGACGTGCTTCTCGACGGCCCGCTCGCTCATGTAGAGCGCCTTCGCCGTGGCGGCGTTGCTCCGGCCGGTGGCTAGCTCGCGGAGCACCTCCAGCTCGCGCTCGGTCAGGCCACGCAGGGCGGAGCCGCCGTCCTGGTTCTTGCGCAGCAGCAGGCCCTCGACGACCTTCGGGTCGAGCGCAGAGCCACCCCGCGCCACGTCGTGCAGTGCCCGCACCAGCTCGTCCACCTCGGAGACGCGCTCCTTGAGCAGGTAGCCGAGCCCTTCCACCCCCTCCGACAGCAGCTCGAGCGCGTAGTCCTCCTCGACGTACTGCGAGAGCACCACCACGCCCGTGCCCGGGTAGCTGGCCCGGATCCGCTTCGCCGCGTCGATGCCCTCGGTCGTGAACGTCGGCGGCATCCGGATGTCGGTCAGCACGGCGTCCGGCCGGTGCGTGGCCACGGCGCGCATCAGCGAGTCGGGGTCGGACGCCGTCTCGACCAGGTCGACCTCGGCGGCCTCGGCCAGCAGCCCGGCGACACCCTCGCGCACCAGGTAGTTGTCGTCTGCGAAGACGACGCGCACGGTCATGGGCTCACTGTAGGGCTGCGCACGGCCCCGCTAGCCTCACAGCATGCAGCTGCGTGAGCCCAGCGAGCGGGTGAGTCCGCGGGCGCGGCTGATGTGGGGGACGGCGGCGGCGCTCGAGGGCGCGATGCTGGTCGCGCTGCTCGTCGTGGTCGGACCGGTCACCGACTGGCTGCCCATCCACGTCTGGGCGGTCGTCCTGGTCGGCCTCGTGGCCGCGGCGTACGCCGTCGGGATGCCGGTGTGGCGTTACCGCGTGCACCGCTGGGAGGTCACCGACACGGCCGTCTACACCCAGACCGGCTGGTGGGTGCGGGAGCGCCGGATCGCGCCGATGTCGCGGATCCAGACGGTCGACCACGCCGAGGGCTTCCTCGCGCAGGTCTTCGGGCTGGCCACCGTGACCGTCACGACCGCGTCGGCCGCCGGCGCGCTCGAGATCGTGGGGCTCGAGCGGCAGCGGGCCCTGGCCCTCGTCGCCCAGCTGACGATCCAGGCCGACACCGTCCCCGGCGACGCGACGTGACACCCGAGGAGGACTGGCAGCGGCTCGACCCACGCATGCTGCTGGTCTACCCGTTCCGCGAGCTGGTCCGGTTCCTGCCGGTGCTGCTCGGCATCTTCGTCGCCGGCACCGCGTCGGGCCGCACCGACTGGTGGCACGGGCTCGGCATCGCGATCCCGATGGCACTCGGCGTGCTGCGCTACTTCACGACGTACTTCCGGATCACCGAGACCCGGGTCGAGCTGCGGCGCGGGCTGGTCAACCGGCACCGCCTGTCGACGCCGTTGGACCGGGTGCGGACCGTCGACGTCTCCGCCTCCCTCACCCACCGGGTGCTCGGCCTGACGACGGTCCGGATCGGCACGGGTACGGCGTCCAAGGACGACGAGGACCACCTCGACCTCGACGGGCTGCCCGCCGCCCGGGCCCGGGCGCTCCGCGGCGAGCTGCTGCACCTGGGCGCCACCGGCCCGACGGAGGCGGCGACCGACGACCGCGTCGTGGTCCGGCTCGACCCCACGTGGGTGCGGTTCGCGCCGCTGACGACCACCGGGCTGGTGCTGGCCGGAGCGGCGCTGGGCGTGCTGGCGCAGACGATCAACACCTTCGGCGGCTTCAACCGGGTCGACCCCGACGACCTCGCCGACAGCACCGCCGGCTGGTCGGTCGCGCTGGCGGTGCCGATCGGGCTGGTGCTCCTGCTCGTCGCGGTCTCGGCGCTCGCGATCGGCGGGTACGTCGTGACCAACTGGGGCTTCACCCTCACGCACACCGGACCCGCCGGGCGCGGGGCGTGGCACCTGCGTCGCGGCCTGCTGACGACCCGGGAGACCACCCTCGACGACGAGCGGGTCAGCGGCGTCACCGTCGCCGCGCCGCTCGGCCTGCGCCTGGCCCGCGGGGCTCGCGTCTCGGCGATCGTCACCGGTCTCGGCGGCGACTCCGCCGGCAGCTCGCTGCTGGCGCCCCCTGCGCCCCGCGGTGTCGTCGACGGGGTGGCGGGCGAGGTGCTCGGCCACCCCGAGCCGGTGGTCGCCGCTCTGGTCGGCCACGGGCCGCGCGCCCGTCGCCGCCGCTACACCCGGGCGCTGGTGCCGACGGCCGTCGTCGTGGTCGCGGCGGTGCTGCTCGTCGGCGTCGAGGAGTGGTCGACGTGGTGGCTCGCCGTCGCCCTCGCGCTCCCCGTCGCGGCTCTCGTGGCGCGCGACCGGGCCGCCTCGCTGGGACACGCGCTGCTCGCCGGGCACGTCGTGGCCCGCTCCGGCAGCCTGGACCGCCGCCGCGACGCCCTGGCGGTCCGCGGCGTGATCGGCTGGAACCTGCGCTCGAGCTGGTTCCAGCGCCGGGCCGGCCTCACCACCCTGGTCGCGACGACCGCCGGCGGACGGCAGGCGGTGACCGTGCTCGACGTACCGGAGGAGGCGGCGCTGGGCCTCGCCCACGCGGCCCTGCCGGACCTCGTCGGCCAGTTCCTCGTCGACCAGTTCCTCGTCTCGCCGGAGACGAGTGCCACAGCGCGCGATCGGCCGGACTCATAGGGTGACCGCATGTTCTCCAAGATCCTCGTAGCCAACCGCGGCGAGATCGCGATCCGTGCCTTCCGCGCGGCGTACGAGCTCGACGCCAAGACCGTGGCCGTCTTCCCGTACGAGGACCGCTGGTCCGAGCACCGGCTCAAGGCGGACGAGGCCTACGAGATCGGCGAGCGTGGGCACCCCGTCCGGGCCTACCTCGACCCCGACGCGATCGTCGCCGTCGCCGTGCGCGCGGGCGCGGACGCCGTCTACCCCGGCTACGGCTTCCTCTCGGAGAACCCCGCGCTCGCCGAGGCGTGCGCCAACGCGGGCATCACCTTCATCGGGCCGACCTCCGACGTCCTCGAGCTGACCGGCAACAAGGCCCGGGCGATCGCCGCGGCCAAGGCCGCCGGCGTCCCGACCCTGGCGAGCGTGGAGCCGTCCACCGACGTCGATGACCTCGTCGAGGCCGCCTCGGAGCTGCCCTACCCGCTCTTCGTGAAGGCCGTCGCGGGCGGCGGCGGGCGCGGCATGCGTCGCGTCGACGACCCCGCCCAGCTCCGCGAGGCGGTCGAGACCTGCATGCGCGAGGGCGAGGCCGCGTTCGGCGACCCGACCGTCTTCATCGAGCAGGCCGTGGTCGAGCCGCGGCACATCGAGGTGCAGATCCTCGCCGACGGCGAGGGCAACGTGATCCATCTCTTCGAGCGGGACTGCTCGGTCCAGCGGCGCCACCAGAAGGTCGTCGAGATCGCGCCGGCGCCCAACCTCGACCCCGAGCTGCGGGACCGGATGTGTGCCGACGCGGTGCGGTTCGCGAAGGAGATCGGCTACCGCAACGCCGGCACCGTCGAGTTCCTCCTCGACCCCCACGGCAACTACGTCTTCATCGAGATGAACCCGCGGATCCAGGTCGAGCACACGGTGACCGAGGAGGTCACCGACGTCGACCTCGTGCAGTCGCAGATGCGAATCGCGTCCGGCGAGACGCTCGACGACCTCGGCCTCTCCCAGGACACCGTCCGGCTGCGCGGCGCCGCCCTGCAGTGCCGGATCACCACCGAGGACCCGGCCAACAACTTCCGCCCGGACACCGGCGTGATCACGACCTACCGCTCCCCCGGCGGCGGCGGCGTGCGCGTCGACGGCGGCACTGTCTACACCGGCGCCGAGGTCTCCGCGCACTTCGACTCGATGCTCGCGAAGCTCACCTGTCGCGGCCGCACCTTCGAGAAGGCCGTCGAGAAGGCGCGCCGCGCGGTCGCGGAGTTCCGGATCCGCGGCGTCTCCACGAACATCCCCTTCCTCCAGGCCGTGCTGGCCGACCAGGACTTCGCCGCCGGTCACGTCACGACGTCCTTCATCGAGACCCATCCACAGCTGATGCAGGCGCGCGGCTCGGGCGACCGCGGCAGCAAGCTGCTCGGCTACCTCGCCGACGTCACCGTCAACCAGCCGCACGGGCCGGCGCCGGTCACCCTCGACCCGGCCACCAAGCTGCCCGCCGTCAACCTCGAGGTCCCCGCGCCCGACGGCACCCGCCAGCTGCTGCTCGAGGTCGGACCGGAGGAGTTCGCGCGTCGGCTGCGCGCCCAGAAGAACGTCGCGGTCACCGACACCACCTTCCGCGACGCGCACCAGTCGCTGCTCGCCACCCGGGTCCGCACCCGTGACCTGCTCAACGTGGCCGGCCACGTCGCGCGCACGACGCCGGAGCTGTGGTCGCTCGAGGCCTGGGGCGGTGCGACGTACGACGTGGCGCTGCGCTTCCTCTCCGAGGACCCCTGGGAGCGGCTCGCGTCGCTGCGCCAGGCCGTGCCGAACATCTGCCTCCAGATGCTGCTCCGCGGCCGCAACACGGTCGGCTACACGCCGTACCCGACCGACGTGACGAACGCCTTCGTCGAGGAGGCGGCGGCCACCGGCATCGACGTCTTCCGGATCTTCGACGCCCTCAACGACGTCGAGCAGATGCGCCCGGCGATCGAGGCGGTGCGCGCCACCGGTACGTCGGTGGCCGAGGTCGCGCTCTGCTACACCGGCGACCTGTCGAACCCCGACGAGGACCTCTACACGCTCGACTACTACCTGCGCCTCGCCGACCGGATCGTCGCGGCCGGCGCGCACGTGCTCGCGATCAAGGACATGGCCGGTCTGCTCCGGGTGCCGGCCGCGCACACCCTGGTCACCGCGCTGCGCGAGCGCTTCGACCTGCCGGTGCACCTGCACACCCACGACACCCCCGGCGGCCAGCTCGCGACCCTGCTCGCGGCGATCGACGCCGGCGTCGACGCGGTCGACGCGGCCACCGCCTCGATGGCGGGCACCACCTCGCAGCCGCCGATCTCGTCGCTCGTGTCGGCGACCGACCACGGGGCTCGCGAGACCGGGCTGTCGCTCGCGGCGATCAACGCGCTCGAGCCCTACTGGGAGGCGACCCGCCGGGTCTACGCGCCGTTCGAGTCCGGCCTGCCGGCCCCGACGGGGCGCGTCTACCGCCACGAGATCCCCGGCGGCCAGCTCTCCAACCTGCGCCAGCAGGCGATCGCGCTCGGCCTCGGCGAGAAGTTCGAGCAGATCGAGGACATGTACGCCGCGGCCAACGACATCCTCGGCCGGATCCCCAAGGTCACACCGTCGTCGAAGGTGATCGGCGACCTGGCGCTGGCGCTCGTCGGCGCCGGTGCCGACCCGGCGGAGTTCGCCGAGGAGCCCGGCAGGTTCGACATCCCCGACTCGGTCGTGGGCTTCCTCAACGGCGAGCTCGGCGACCCGCCCGGCGGCTGGCCCGAGCCGTTCCGCACCAAGGCGCTCGAGGGCCGCACCCACAAGCCGCCGATGGAGACGCTCACCGAGGAGCAGCAGGCGGGACTCGCCGGCGAGAGCCCCACCCGCCGCCGTACGCTCAACGAGCTGCTGTTCCCGGGCCCGACGCGCGAGTTCACCGAGTCGCGAGCCCGGTACGGCGACGTCTCGGTGCTCAACACGATCGACTACCTCTACGGCCTGCGCACCGGGGTCGAGCACGAGGTCGAGCTCCAGGAGGGCAAGACCCTCATCCTCGGGCTGCAGGCGATCAGCGAGCCCGACGAGCGCGGCTTCCGCACGGTGCTCGCGACCATCAACGGCCAGCTGCGCCCGGTCAACGTCCGCGACCGCAACGTCGCCTCGGACGTGGCCGTCGCGGAGAAGGCCGACACGAGCCAGCCCGGTCACGTCGCCGCGCCGTTCCAGGGCGTGGTCACGGTCGTCGTCGAGAAGGGCGCGTCGGTCCAGGCCGGCGACACCGTCGCGACCATCGAGGCCATGAAGATGGAGGCCTCGATCACCGCGCCGGTCGCGGGCACCGTGGAGCGGATCGCGCTCCCCGGCACCCAGGCCGTCGACGGCGGCGACCTGGTGCTGGTGCTGTCCTAGTTCGCCGGACGGTCCTCACGACGGCGTCAGGATCACGTTGATCGCGCGCAGGTCCGTGTCGCCGAGCGCGGTGTAGCGATGAGGTACGTCGGCCGGCCATGCGGCGTGACCGCCCGTGGCGATCTCGACCGACTCCTCGGCGTACTCCACGCGACACGAGCCGGCCAGCACCACCAGCTGCTCGACCACGCCTGGCGTGTGCGCTGGTGACGACCGGGTGACCCCGGCGCCCACGCGGAGCAGCCACACCTCGGAGGTCGTCTCCGACGTGCGCTCGGTGTGCAGCAGCACCGTCTCGAATCCCTCGTCCGCCACCACCGACCCGTCGCGGAAGTCGACCAGCGAGGCCAGCGGGACCCCGAGCGGCCCGGCGAGGGCGTAGAGCGTGTCCAGGGTGGGGTTGCGCCGGCCGGTCTCGAGCTCGGAGAGCGATCCCTTGCCGATGCCGGCCGCGGAGGCGAGGGCCGAGAGGGAGATCCCGCGCTCGGCGCGCAGGGCCCGGATCCGGGCGCCCACGGCGATACCCGGTTGACTCGCCACGGCGACCTCCCGCTAGCGTGCGTTCTGTTTACAGAACTCTCTCACCACGGAGTCTGCCATGAGCGAGCACGAGGGGACACCCGTCGTCGCCGGGATCGTCACCGCGGTCGTCGGGTCGAGCAGCTCGTTCGTGGTCGTCCTCGCCGGCCTGACGGCGGTCGGCGCCACGCACGAGCAGGCCGCCTCGGGCCTGCTCACCCTCCTGGTCACGCAGGCGCTCGGCATGCTCTGGCTGGCGGTCCGGCACCGCACCCCGATCACGCTCGCCTGGTCGACGCCCGGGGCCGCCCTGCTGCTCTCGACCGGCGCGGTCGCCGGCGGCTGGTCGGCGGCGGTCGGCGCGTTCGTGGTCACCGGCCTGCTCATCCTGCTCACCGGGCTGGTGCCGGCCCTCGGTGACCTGATCGCCCGGATCCCCACCTCGCTGGCCCGGGCGATGCTCGCCGGGGTGCTGCTGCCGATCTGCCTCGAGCCGGTGATCGGGCTCGCCGACTCCCCGGCGTACGTCGGGCCCGTCGTGCTCGCCTGGGTGGTCATGCACCGCATCTCGCGGCGCTGGGCGGTGCCGGTCTCGCTGGCGGTCGCCCTGCTCGTGGTCATCGTGACCGCCGGCTCCGACGTGGCCGCCGGCGACCTGGTGCCGACGCTCGCCTGGACGACGCCGCACTGGACGGTCGCGGCGGTCGTCAGCATCGCGGTCCCGCTCTACATCGTGACGATGGCCTCGCAGAACGTGCCCGGCGTCGCGGTGACGTCGAGCTACGGCTACCAGGTGCCGTGGCGCGAGACGATGACGGTGACCGGGATCGGCACGGTGCTCGGCGCCCCGTTCGGCGGGCACGCGATCAACCTCGCCGCGATCACCGCGGCGATGACGGCCGGACCGATGGCCGGCCCCGACCGGACCCGTCGCTGGATCGCAGCCGTCTCCGCCTCGGTCACCTACCTGACGCTCGCGCTCGCCTGCGGCGCCCTGACCGCCCTGGTCGCGGCCGCCCCGGGCGACGTCATGCAGGCGGCGGCCGGTCTCGCCCTCCTGGGCACGCTCGCCGCCTCCCTGGCCGGCGCGCTCGGCGACGAGGACGGTCGCGAGGCCGCCGTGGTCTGCTTCGTGGTCGCCGCCTCCGGCGTCACCATCCTGGGCATCGGCGCTGCGTTCTGGGCACTGGTCTCGGGCCTGGTCCTGCGACCGCTCCTGCGACCCACCCGCTGACTCTGGTCCAGACCGGAGGGTTGGCCCTTCCCCCCGTCGGGATAATCGATCTGACGGGTCACGTGGGGGGCCTGCCCGACAGACATGGGGAGCGATGACGGCCGTGCCGGAGACCGACGAGGTGCTGGCGCGCACCGTGACCCAGCTGTCCAGCGCGACCAGCCTCGAGCGGGTCACCGAGATCGTCGCGAGCGCGGTGCGCAGCCTGACCGGCGCCCAGGGCGCGACGTTCGTCCTGCGTGAGGACGGCCACTGCTTCTACGCCGACGAGAACGCGATCGAACCGCTCTGGAAGGGCAAGCGCTTCCCGCTCGAGACCTGCGTGAGCGGATGGGCGATGCTGCACCGCGAGGCCGTGGCGATCCCCGACATCTACGTCGACCCCCGGGTCCCGCTGGACGCCTACCGGCCGACCTTCGTGAAGAGCCTGTGCATGGCCCCGATCCGCGCGTCCGACCCGGTCGGCGCCCTCGGCGCGTACTGGAGTGAGCAGCACGAGCCCACCCGCCAGGAGGTCCGGCAGCTCCAGGTGCTGGCGAACAGCACCGCGGTCGCCCTGGAGAATCTCGAGCTGCGCAGCGCGATCGAGCGCCGCATCGACGAGCGCGACGACCTCGCCCAGCGCACCCGCGAGCTCGAGGCCGCGATCCAGACGCTGGTGCACGACCTCCGCAGCCCGCTCGGCGCCATGATGGGGTACGCCGAACTGATCGCCGAGGAGGACCTCGACGAGGGCAAGCGACGCGCCTTCGCGCGGACGCTCGTCGACGCCGGTCAGCGGATGGGTGACCAGATCGAGCGGATGCTCGCCCTCTACCGGGTCACCAACCGCGACCTGGAGCCCGACGAGGTCGACCTCAGCGCACTGGCCCGCGAGGTCGGCGGCGGGCTGGTCGCCCGGGAGCCGGAGCGCGTCATCCGCCTCCGGGTCGAGGACGGGCTGCGCGCGGTCGCCGACCCGACACTGACCCGGATGGTGCTCGAGAACCTGGTCGGCAACGCCGTGAAGTACACCGGGCGGGTCGACGAGGCCGTCATCGAGGTCGGTCGGAGCGAGTCCGGTCCGGACCTGACGACCTTCTTCGTGCGCGACAACGGCGCCGGCTTCGACCCCGCGGAGACCGACCGGCTCTTCCGGCCGATGGCCCGGCTGCACGCGGAGTCGGAGTTCCCCGGCACCGGACTCGGGCTGGCCTCCGTCGCCCGGATCGTCGAGCGCCACGGCGGCAGCGTGAGCGGCCAGGGTCAGCGCGACGCGGGCGCCACCATCTTCTTCAGCCTGCCGAAGCGCTGACCGCGAAGGTCAGCCAGGTCGAGCGCAGCCCCAGCACGGAGCGGAACGTGTCGCCGCTGACGACCACGCGACCGGCGGAGCCGGTGAGGGTGATCGACCGGACCCGGCCGCCCCAGGCGCCGTTGCCGTCGCGGCTCGTGACGGCGATCCGGGTGAGGTCGCCGATGGCCGGCCACGCCTTCTCCAGGGCCGCATCGCTCAGCCGCACCTTCCAGTCGTGCACGGGGTTGCCCGACCAGCCGTCGTACGGGTCCTGCCGCGCGGGCAGGTAGGAGACCGATCCGGCCGACGTCCAGCCGCCGCTGCTGGAGCCGAACTGCGTGAACGCCGGCTCCCCGCCACTCGTCAGGACCTGCCGCCGAGTGGCGTCGACCGCCGCGTTGGCGGCGGGGTGCTCGGCGTCGTACCCGCCGTAGACCTGGCAGGACGACGTGTCGCAGATCTGGTACGCCGAGGAGCGCGGGTGCGCCCGCTCGTA
This sequence comes from Nocardioides sp. Root1257, assembly GCF_001425175.1. Taxonomy (GTDB): domain Bacteria; phylum Actinomycetota; class Actinomycetes; order Propionibacteriales; family Nocardioidaceae; genus Nocardioides. The sequence goes on from NZ_LMDV01000012.1 coordinate 260,122, forward strand.
CGCCGCGTAGGTGCGGGCGGCGACCGCCTGGGCCTGCACCGCCGCCGGGCTCCATAGCGCCGGGATCTCGAGGGGCACGACGCCGCGGAGGTAGCTCTCGAGGTTGAGGTCGTTGACGGTGACGCGGGTGCCGGACGTCGTGACCGCGGTCCGGAGGCGCCCGCGGTAGGCGCGCTCGCCCGACGGCGTGACCAGCGTGATCGGGGCGCCGCCGGCGTAGAACTCTCCCGGGCCCTTCAAGGTCGCCCACGACCGCCACCGCGTGGCCAGGTAGGACACCCGGGTGACGCCGCGCGGCCCGGTCGCGACCCGCCACTGGCTCGCGCCGTTGTTGGGGAGCGCCGTGCGGCCGGGAACGGCCGTGTCGCGCAGCGTGAGCCCGGGGCGGGCCAGCACCACCAGGTCCTGGGGCGTGGTGTCGCCGGTGAGCTGCACGGACACCCGGCCGCCGCCGGTCCCCCATGCCGTGCCCGGGTAGTAGAACTCCGCGATCTGCCGGGCGGTCAGGCCCTGGCGCGCGGCGCCCTCGGCGCCGTACTGCGACATCCCGTGGCCGTGCCCGTAGCCGTGACCGCTGATCGTGATCCGCGCGTTGCCGGCGACGTCCCAGGCCCGGACGCCGCGCGCCGCGGCACCCGCCGGGACGGCCGTCGTGGCCACGAGCGCCAGCGTCGTGCAGGCGAGCAGCAGGGCGCGACGCATGGTGTCCTCGGGGTCGGTGGTGCAGGTGTGACGAGCAATCGCACCATGCGTCTCATCGGCCCCGCAACGGGAACCTGAGAACTACGACGTCGTAATTCGGAACAGCGTCTCGCGCAGGCCGAGCCACGTCTTCAGGGTCGCCCCGGACACCGTCTGCGTCGAGCCGGTGCCGGTGACCGTGACTTCGGTGGCGCGGCCGCCGTAGGGCCCCTTGCCGTCGCGCCCGGTGACCTCGATCGACACCAGGTCGCCCATGCCCGGCCAGTTGCGGGTGATCTGCTCGGCGTTGAACGTCGTCCTCGTCGGGTCGCCGGCGGTGCCGTGGTCGAAGGTGTCCTCGCGCGAGCGCAGGTAAGGGAAGTCGCCCGCGTTGCTCCACCCGCCGTTGCTGGACGTGAACTGCGTGAACGCGGGCCGGCCGGCGTACGTCACGATGGTGCGCGACGTCGCCTTGATCGCGGTGTCGGAGAGCGGGTTCTCCGCCGCGTAGCCGCCGTAGACCTGGCACGACGAGGTGTCGCAGAGGTCGTACGCCGAGCGCTTGTGCGCGCGGCGCTCGAAGGCGGCGTACGTCCGCGCGGCGACCGCCTGCGCGCGGACCGCGTGGGTCGGCCAGGAGGCCGGCACCTCCTGGGCGACGACGCCGCGCAGGTAGGCGTCGAGCGGGAGCACGTTGACGGTGTCGCGCTGCGAGCCGGACGCGTTGACGGACGTCGACCGGAGGCTGCCGCGGTACGGCGCCGGGCCGGACGGCGTGAGCAGCACGATCGGCTGACCCCCGGCCGTGAACTCCGCGTCGCCCTTCGCGACGCGCAGGACGTGCCACCGGTTGGTCCGGTAGGAGATCGTCGACCGGTCGCGGGCCGGCGTGATCCGCCAGGTGCGGACCTGCTTGCCACGGACCTTGGCCGGCAGCCGCCAGGTCTTGCGAGCACCCAGCGAGTGGGCCTTGAGGCCGGGACGGGCGCGGACGACGACGTCCCGGGACGTGTCGGAGGTGAGCTGGACGCGGATCATGTCGCCGCCCTTCCCCCACCGGGTGCCGGGGTAGTAGTGCCGGACGATCGACCGCCAGGTCTGCCCGGCCGCGGCCCGGTTGCGGGCGCCGTACTGCGACAGACCCTTGCCGTGCCCCCAGCCGGTCGTCTCGAACGTGACGGTCGACAGGGCGCGTCGTTCGTTGGCCGGGTGCTCGGGCGCCGCCTGGGCGGGCGCGACGGCGGCAAGAGCCGGCAGCAGAGCGACAGTGGCGATGGACGCGATGGCACGTCGGATCATCATCGGTACCCCCCGAGAAGCAGTCGAGCCAGTGAGGCTACACGTGGTGCAAGCGGCGCGCGGCCTCGGCGAGCGACCCGCTCATGGACGGGTAGACCGTGAACGCCTGCGCGAGCTGGTCGGCCGTCAGCGACTCCGCGACCGCGATCGAGACCGGGTGGATGAGCTCGCTGGCGCGCGGCCCGACGACCACTCCCCCGACGACGATGCCGGTGCCGGGACGACAGAGCAGCTTCACGAAGCCGTCCCGGACGCCCTGCATCTTGGCGCGCGGGTTGCCCGACAGCGGCAGGGTCACGATCTCGGCCTGCATCTCGCCGGCGTCGACGGCCTGCTGGGACCAGCCGACGGTGGCGATCTCGGGGGCGGTGAAGACGTTCGAGGAGACCTTCTTCAGGTCGAGCGGGTGCACCGTGTCGCCGAGGAAGTGCCACATCGCGATCCGGCCCTGCATCGCCGCGACGCTGGCGAGCATCAGGACACCGGTGCAGTCGCCGGCTGAGTAGACGCCGCGCGCCGACGTGCGCGAGACCCGGTCGACGTTGACGAAGCCGCCGTCCTTGAGGATGACGCCCGCCTCCTCGAGGCCCATGTCGCCGGTGTTGGGCACCGAGCCGAGCGCCAGGATGCAGTGCGAGCCCTGGACGGCGCGGCCGTCGGTGAGGGTCACGGTGACGACGTCGCCGTCGCGGGTCACGGACTCCATGCGCGACTTGGACAGGACGTTCATGCCACGCCGGGTGAGCACGTCCTCGAGCACCTTCGCGGCGTCGGCGTCCTCACCGGGCAGCACCCGGTCGCGGCTGGAGACGAGGGTGACCGGGATGCCGAGGTTGAGGTAGGCGCTCGCGAACTCGGCGCCGGTGACGCCCGAGCCGACGACGATCAGGTTGGTCGGGACCTCGGTGAGGTCGTAGACCTGCTCCCAGGTCAGGATCCGCTCACCGTCGGGCTGCGCGGTCGGGAGCGTGCGGGGTGCGGCACCGGTCGCCAGCAGGATGGCGTCGGCCTCGAGGGTCTGCTCCGTGCCGTCCGCGAGCTGCGCGACGACCCGGCCGGGTCCGTCGAGCCGGCCCCGGCCGTGGACGAGGGTGACCCCGTCGCGGGTGAGCCGGCGCTCGATGTCCTGGGACTGGCTGGCGGCGAGGGCCTTCACCCGGGCGTTGACCCGGGCCAGGTCGACCCGGATCGAGGTCGCGGCGTCGCCCTCGGCGTCCTGGAACTCGACGCCGAGCTCGGCCGCGCCCGACAGCTCGCTCATCACCTCGGCGGTCGCGATCAGGGTCTTGCTCGGCACACAGTCGGTGAGCACGGCCGAGCCGCCGACGCCGTCGGTGTCGACGATCGTCACCTCGGCGCCGAGCTGGGCCGCGACGTGCGCCGCCTCGTAGCCTCCGGGGCCGCCGCCGATGATGACGACGCGTTCGGTGCTCATGCTCAGAGGTTGATCATGTGGCCGGCGATGCCCTCGATCGCTTCCTTCATCGCCTCGGACAGCGTCGGGTGGGCGAAGACGTTGCGGGCCACCTCGTCGGCGGTGAGGTCCCACTGCTGGGCCAGCGTCAGCGCCGGCAGCAGCTCGGTGACCTCGGGCCCGATCATGTGGGCGCCGATGATCTCGTTGTGCTCGGCGTCGGCGACGATCTTCACGAACCCGACGCCCTCGGCCATGCCGCGGGCCTTGCCGTTGGCCGAGAACGGGAACGACGACGTCTTCACGTCGTACCCCTTCTCGGTGGCCTGGGCCTCGGTGTAGCCGAACGACGCGATCTGCGGCTGGCAGAAGGTCGCCCGCGGGATCATGTCGAAGTTGATCTCCATCGTCTCCGCGCCGGCGATCGTCTCGGCGGCGACGACGCCCATCGCCTCGGCGGTGTGGGCGAGCATGAGCTTGCCGGTCACGTCGCCGATCGCGTAGATGTGCGGGACGTTGGTGCGGCCGCGGCCGTCGACCGCGATCGCGCCGCGGTCGGTCAGCTCGATGCCGGCGTTCTCCAGGCCGTAGCCCTCGACGCGCGGCGCGAAGCCGAACGCGGCGAGCATCTTGTCGGCCTCGAGCACCTCGGTGCCGCCGTCCTTGCTCACCGTGACCTTGACGCCGGAGCCGGTGTCCTCGACGTTCTCGACCTTGGTGGAGAGCAGCACCTTCACGCCGAGCTTCTTGTACTGCTTGAGCAGCTCCTTCGAGACGTCGGCGTCCTCGGTCGGGACCATCCGGTCGAGGAACTCCACGATCGTGACGTCGACGCCGAAGTTGGTGAGCACGTAGGCGAACTCGACGCCGATGGCGCCCGAGCCGCCGATGATGATGCTGCCCGGGAGGGTGCTGTCGAGGATCTGCTCCTCGTAGGTCACGACGTTCTTGCTCGCGCTCATGCCCGGCAGCATCCGGACCTTGGCGCCGGTGCCGATGATGAGGTTGTCGAACGTGTAGGTCTGCTTGTTGCCGTCCTTGTCGACCTCGACCTCGTTGGTGCCCTTGATGGTGCCCCAGCCGTCGAGCTCGGTGATCTTGTTCTTCTTCATCAGGTAGTGCACGCCCTTGGCGCTGGCCTCGGCGACGCCGCGGCTGCGCTTGTGCGTCGTACCGAAGTCCATGGACGCGTCGCCGGTGATGCCGAAGACGTCCTTCTCCTTGGTGATGATGTGCGCGATCTCCGCGTTGCGCAGCAGCGCCTTCGACGGGATGCAGCCGACGTTGAGACAGACACCTCCCCAGTACTTCTCCTCGATCACGGCCACGGACTGGCCGAGCTGGGCGGCGCGGATCGCGGCGACGTACCCACCGGGGCCGGCACCGAGGACAAGGACGTTGAAGTGCGTGCTCACGCAGGCCAGCCTACTGACGTGAGGCAGCCCACTCGCCTCCGGTTGGTTACTCTTCGGCGGTGACGCTCTACGCCGCCTACGGGACCAACCTCGATCCCGCCCGGATGAGCGAGCGGTGCCCGCACTCACCGCTGTCGACGACGGGGTGGGTGCAGGGGTGGCGCCTCACCTTCGGCGGCGAGGAGCACGGCTGGGACGGCGCGCTCTCGACCCTCGTCGAGGACCCGATCGACCAGGTCTTCGTGGCGGTCTACGACGTCTCCCGCGAGGACGAGTCGCAGCTCGACGGCTGGGAGGCGGCCGACTCCGGCCTCTACCGCAAGACGCGCGTGCGGGTCGCGACGCTCACCGGCTCGGTCGTCGCCTGGACCTACGTCCTGGACGCCTACGAGGGCGGCCTGCCCTCCGCGTCGTACCTCGGCGTCCTCGCCGACGCCGCCGAGGCCGCCGACGCCCCCGCCGACTACGTCGCCGCGCTCCGCATGCGGCCCTGCCGGTCGATCGGGCAGTAGCTGGCCGGCTCCCAGGGATACCCGGTCGACCGGGTGTTCCTGAACTCCGAGGGCATTGCAAAGGCCTACAACCTGGTGAAGTGCCCTCCCAGTCCTCAACCAGCGGCCGGCAGCCGGGTCGGGCCGACCTCGCGGCGGAGCATCGCGACGGTCCGCTCGGGGTGCTCGAGGTCGTCCCAGGTCAGGCGGATGCAACGCCACCCGGTACGGCGGCGGATCCGGTCCTCACGTCGCTTCTCGGCGATCACGACCTCGGACGGCGTCTGTCCCGGTTTGAACGGCTTCTCGTACTTCACCTTCCCGTCGAACTCCAAGAACACCCCGAGATCCGGCCAGGCGAAGTCGACGCGACCGATCAGCTCGCCGTCCTCGTCGTGGACCTCGTACTGCGGCACGGGCGCAGGAATGCCGTGGCGGGAGAAGAGGTAGAAGCACCGCGACTCGCCGACCGTCTCGATCCGGGGATCGGCGAGTCGGAGCACGATGTCGGTGCTCAGCGTGTTCGGCCAGTGATCCATGCTGCGGTAGCGCTCGGCCAGCTGCTCGAGGGTCGTGTGACCGTGGTGCAGCAGGTGGTTGACCACGCACAACGCTGGTTCGACGCCCACGAGCGTAGTGGTCTCGAGGGCGGTCCGCGTCCCGCTCATCACCCTCACCCCATTGCGCGTCACGATGTCGCCGGGGAGCACACGGCCGCGATGCTGCCGTACGCCGGCCTCCCGTCGACCGACCTTGCCGTCGAGACGGGTCAGGTGGACCTCGTCGAGGTCGATCCGCCAGATCGGGGCGTCGTACTCCGGCAGACCCGACACGTGCGACAGGACAACATCGGTCTTCGCCTGCTTGACAGCCGCGCGCGCCCGCAGTGCGTGGCGTCCGGAGACGTCCAGCCTGTCGTGATCGGCCTTGGCGACATAAGCACCGCGACGCACTCGGACCAGCGTGCCGTCCGCCACCAGGCGCGCGATCCCATAGTCGTCGTACCCCTCGGCGAGCAGCTCCCCTCGCAGCCGCACGGGAGTATTGCGGGGGTCGTCGTCGGGACGTCCTGCCGGCTTGATCATGCCCGGGTTCTGCCCGGGTTCCGACGGTCCGCATGCCACCCATCTGGCGCCTGTGGACAACCCGCCGCCGACGTACTGGGAGGGCACTTCCGCAACTTGACGGCCCTTGCAGTGCCCTCCCTGTTCAGGGATACCCGGACAACCGGGGATCCCTGGCTAGCCCGGCGCCACCGTGTGGCAGACCGCCTCGACGTTGTTGCCGTCGGGGTCGCGGACGAACGCACCGAAGTAGTGGTCGTGGTACTCGGGCCAGTGCCTCGGCTCGTGCAGGACCTCCGCGTCGAGGGAGACGGCGGCGTCGAAGAAGGCGCGCACGGCGTCGGCCGAGGTCGCCGCGAACGCGATGTGGACCTCGCGGTTGGGCTGGGACGAGGGGCCGGAGCCGTCGGGCTGGGTGCCGATCCAGAAGTCGGGCTTGCCGGGGGTGCCGTAGCCGATCGCGACCTCGAAGTCGAGGATCCGCTCGAAGCCGAGGACCCCGAGGACCTTGTCGTAGAACGCCGCCGACGCGGCGAGGTCGGAGCAGTTGATGCCGAAGTGGTCGATCATCACCACATCGTGCCCGACTAGAGTCCTCCGGGTGAGTCACGCAGCCATCCCGGATTCCCCGCACGAGCTCGCCGCCCACGCCGCCGAGCGGCTGGCCGAGCTGACCGGCGTCGAGCGGCACGACGTCGCACTGGTGCTCGGGTCGGGCTGGCTGCCCGCGGTCGACGCCCTCGGCGAGGCGACGGCCGAGATCAGCACGACCGACCTCCCCGGCTTCTCGGCCGCCGCGGTCGCCGGCCACTCCGGGAAGATCCGCTCGGTCCGCGCCGGCGACAAGCAGCTGCTCGTCTTCCTCAGCCGCACGCACTACTACGAGGGCAAGGGTGTCGCCGCCGTCGTCCACGGGGTGCGTACGGCGGCCCAGGCGGGCTGCCGCGCGATCGTGCTGACCAACGGCTGCGGCGGGCTGAAGCCGAGCTGGACGCCGGGTACGCCGGTGCTGATCAGCGACCACATCAACCTCACCGGCAGGAGCCCGATCGAGGGCGCCAACTTCGTCGACCTCACCGACCTCTACAGCTCCCGCCTGCGGACCATGTGCCGTGAGGTCGACCCGAGCCTGGACGAGGGCGTCTACGTGCAGTTCCCCGGCCCCCACTACGAGACCCCGGCAGAGGTGCGGATGGCCGGCATCCTCGGCGGCCACCTGGTCGGCATGAGCACCACGCTCGAGGCGATCGCCGCCCGCGAGGCCGGCATGGAGGTCCTCGGCATCAGCCTGGTCACCAACCTGGCGGCCGGCATCAGCGACCAGCCGCTCGACCACTCGGAGGTGCTCGAGGCCGGCCGGGCCGCCGCCTCCCGGATGGGCGACCTGCTGGGGCGGATCGTCCCCCGCATCTAGCCAGGAGACGACATGGGCGACACCCGCGCCGCGCTCGTCGAGGCCGCCACCCGCACCTTCGCCGAGGACGGCGTGCTCACCGCGTCCCTCGTCGAGGTCACCCGTCGCGCCGGGCAGCGCAACCGGGGCGCCGTGCACTACCACTTCGGCTCCCGCGAGGCCCTCGTCGTGGCGGTGCTCGAGCAGCACACCGCCTTCCTCGCGGCCCGCGAGGGCGAGCTCCTCGAGATCGCGCGGGCGACGCCCCCGGATGACCTCGCCGCGGTGCTCGAGGCGATCGTGCGACCGGCGATCGAGCTGGCCGAGACCGGCCCGTCCGGGCGCGACTACCTGGTCATCGTCGGTCAGCTCGTCGAGGAGTACGACCGCCTCGACCCGACCGTCCGCGCCGCGCTGACCGCCACCGGCGGGTACGACGTCTACGCGCTGCTCGCCGAGCGCCTCCCCGCCCTCGACGAGCCGCTCCACAACGAGCGGATGGCCCTGGTCACCGAGTTCATCCTCCGCACCGTCGCCGCGCGGGCCCGCGCCCAGCAGACCGGGACGCCCGGTCGCGCGCAGCTGCCCACCGAACGCTTCGTGCGCAACCTGGTCGCGATGGCGGCGGGCATGGCGACGGCGCCACCCCTTGACGGCTAAAACCCCCTCTTAGTACGGTCCCGGCATCACCGAGTGATGGGGGTCACATGAGGGCAGTCCGCGTGGTCCGCCACGGCGAGCCGACCGCGGCCATCGAGGTCCGCGACGACGTCGAGGTCCCCGAGCCGGGTCCCGGCCAGGTCCGGGTGGCGGTCTCGGCCGCCTCCCTCAACTTCGGCGACATCGCCCGCTGCCGCGGTGGCGTCGCCGCCGTGATGGCCCAGCCGCCGTTCACCCTCGGCATGGACCTCGCCGGCGTCGTCGAGGCCGCCGGGGAGGGTGCCGAGGAGTGGATCGGCCGCCGCGTCGTCGGCATCGCACCCCAGTCGCTCGGCGGCCTGGCCGAGCAGGCACTCGCCGGGAGCGTCTTCGAGGCGCCCCCCGAGCTCGACGACGCGGAGGCCGCCGCGTTCACGCTCCCCTTCCACGTCGGCTACCTCGCCCTGCACGAGCGTGCCCGGCTCCAGCCCGGCGAGACCGTCGTCGTCCGCGGCGGCGCCAGCGCGGTCGGTACGGCGGCGATCCAGCTCGCTGTCGCGGCCGGCGCCCGCGTGCTCGCGATCGCCGGCGGCGCGGAGAAGGCCCGGCTCTGCCGCGACCTCGGTGCCGAAGTCGCCATCGACCACACGTCCGAGGACGTCTTCGACGCGGTCATGGACGCGACGGGCGACCGCGGCGCCGAGGTGATCTTCGACCCGATCGGCGGCGGACTGACGGAGACGATGTGGACCTGCGGCGCGCTCGGCGGCCGCTACCTCGCGGTCGGCTTCAACGACGACCCGGAGTCCGGGCTCACCGGCCGTCCGCTGCGCAAGCTGTCGATGGCCAACATGTCGGTGCTCGGGGTGCTGCTCGCCTACCTCGACACGCCCCGCGACTTCCGCCGCTTCGGCATCAACGCCTTCTCACCGGCCGACGGGCAGCGCGTGCACGCGGCGCTCCTCGACCTGGTCGCCGCCGGCAGCATCCGGCCGGTCATCGGGCGCCGGATCGGCCTCGACGACGTCGCGGCCGCCCTCGAGGACCACGCGGCCCGTCGTACGTCGGGCCGCACCGTCGTCCAGATCGGAGACCGGGAATGAGCACCGTCATGAACCCCGACGACCTGCAGGCCCAGGCCACCGAGCAGACCGGCCTCGACGACTTCGGCGACCCCAGCTATCGCGAGGGGCTCGAGCGCTACTGCGCGGCGCTGGTCGACGAGGCCCGGCTCAACGACCTCGGCAACGTCGCGCTCCCGCCGTCGCTGGTGGCCGCGCTCGTCAACCGGCTCAAGGTCGTCGACCACGCCAAGCAGCACCCGGGCGTCGCCGACGAGCGGATCGAGGCGCCGGTCGTGGTCATCGGGATGTTCCGGGCCGGCACGACCTTCTTCTCGCACCTGCTCGACATGGACCCCGCCAACCGTGCGCTGCTCGGCTGGGAGTCGCAGGACTCGGTCCCGCCGCCGCTCCCCGGCGAGCGCAAGACCGGCGCCCGCGTCGATGCGGCGCAGGGCGGCGTCGACATGCTCGAGATGCTCAACCCGGCGATCAGTGCGATCCACCACGAGGCCGCCGCCGACCCGACGGAGTGCATCGCCGTGATGGGGCAGGCGTTCCAGAGCATCTCGTGGGAGGCGATCGCCAACGTGCCGTCGTACGGTGCCTGGTGGCGGGCCGGCGACAACCGCGGCGCCTACGACTACCACCGCCTGGTCCTGCAGACCCTGCAGAGCGCCGGGGTCCGCGGCCGCTGGACGCTGAAGAGCCCGCACCACGCACTCGCCCTCGACGCACTCGTCGACACCTACCCCGACGCCCGCCTGGTGCTTCTCCACCGCGACCCGGTCGCGCTCACCGGGTCGGTGTGCAGCCTGATCAACGTCATGTCGAGCACGTTCTCCGACGCCGACCACTGCTCCTACATCGCCGAGCACTGGAGCGACACCCTCGAGGAGTCGATCCACCGCGTCGAGGACTTCCGCGCCCGGCGCCCCGAGCACCCGATCCTCGACGTCCGCTACGCCGACCTGGCCCGCGATCCCGTGGACACCGTCCGCGGCGTCTACGACTCGCTCGGCCTCGAGCCCGGAGCCGGTGCGTTCGACGCCATGTCCGACTTCCTCTCCGCCCACCCGCGCGGCGAGTTCGGCGGCCACCGCTACGACGTCGCCGAGTTCGGCCTCACCGAGGCGGCCGTGCGCGACCGGTTCTCCGAGTACGTCGAGCGCTACGACGTCGAGAGCGAGCGGCTCACCTCCCCCGCGGGCTAATCTCGCCCTCGTGCCCCGCATCTCCGGCGAGACCCTGCAGCAGCACCGCGAGCAGCTGCAGCGGCGCGTCTTCGAGGCGTTCGCCGACCTGATGGCAGAGCGCAGCTTCGACGCGATCACGATGGCCGCCATCGCCGAGCGGGCCGATGTCGGCCGGACCGCGATCTATCACCACTTCCCCGACAAGGAGTCGGTCGTGGTGGCCTTCGCGTCGCACGAGACGGAGGAGTACCTGCACCGTCTCCGCGACGTCCTCGCCGGGGCGGACGACCCGGCCACCCGGCTGCGCCTCTACGTGCGCCACCACCTCGCCGAGGGCGAGCGGTTCCACATGGGCCTCGGCCCGCAGCTGTACGGCGTCCTCGGCCCGGACTCGCGGATGGCGATCCGCCAGCACGTGGTCGCCGTCGAGGACGTGCTGCGCGGCATCCTCGCGGCCGGCACCGCCGACGGGTCGTTCACCATCGAGGACCTCGAGCCGACGATGTCACTCATCCACGCGTGCCTGAGCCCGCGACACCTCCCGGCGCAGACGATCGAGTCGTTCGTGCTGCGCGCGGTGGGTGTCGCGGGCCCAGGGTGATGCGCTACTTCCGCTTGCTCCGCTTGACCTTGAAGGCCACGACCTTCGTGGCCGACGTGAAGGCAGCCGACCCGGCGTAGACGACCGTGGCCCTCCAGCTGCCGGCCTTCAGCTTCGGCAGCGTGACGACCGCCTTGCCGTTCGTGGCCTTCGCGGTCCGCTTGACGGCCTTCTTGCCCTTGCTGGTCAGCTTGACGGTGACCTTGCCCGCGGGCTTGCCACCGGTCGCCTTCAGGATGACCGCCAGCCTGCCGGCCTTCGTGGTGGTGGGCACCTTGGTGACCTTGGCGGTCGCCTTCGTCGCAGCCTTGGCCGGCGTCACCGGCGTCGCGGTGAGCTCGGACCAGTCGATGGTCACCGGGGTCTCGGTGTCCTGGGTGGTGTTGGAGTGGCTGTGCGCCTGCCAGGTGTAGACCGAGTACGCCGTGTCCTTGGTCAGCAGGTCCGGCGTCGCGCTCAGCGACGTGGCGAACGCCCCGTCGACGATCATCCCGGGGGTGACGTACTTCGCGTCGGCGAACTTGTCCATGGCGTCCATCGTGCTGACGTCCGGCAGGCCGCCGGCCGGCGCGAGGCCGACGTACACGCCTGCGTCGCCGGGGTTGGTGACGGCGCTGAAGCCGGAGCCGGCGACGCTGAACGAGACACCGGCCGGGCTCTGGGCCGTGGTGGCCGCCGTGACCCGCGGAGCCGGGAGGACCGCGTCGAACGGCGCCGGGGCCTTGAGCGCGTCGCTGCCGGAGCCCGACGCGTAGAAGAACGCGCGCACCGAGGCCGGGATCGCGGTCACGTACGCCTGCGCCCACGACTTGCCGTCGGTGGGCTTGCCTGCGCCGTAGGTGTCCGCCGGGACCTCGCCGGTCCAGTCGGCGGTCGCGGTGAGGGCGAGGGGGTTGGCCCACGCGGTCTCGGCACCGGTGAACGACGTCAGCTGGACGTCCTGGGCGGAGCCCGGGGTCTCGCCGAGCGCGGCCCACGAGACGTCGGCCGTCAGGGTGCCGTTGCCGTCGGCCGCGATGGTGACCGTCGGGTCGCTGAACGTGATCGTGTAGCTGGTGCCGCCGTGGCTGTCGCTGAACGCGGCGGTGCCGTCGTAGGTGACGCTGGTGACGTGGGTGCCGGTGTCCGTGCGCCCCTGGCCGTCGACGAAGGTCACCTTGCCGGTCGAGGCGTCGTAGGTCGCGTGGTCGCTGACGGCCGGGGCGGCGAACTGGCCGGACGGCGCGGGCCGCTTGATGTACTCCGAGAACGCCCAGGTGAACGTCGCCGGCGCCGGGGTCGCCGCGGAGGCGGAGGTCGTCGTGGCGGCGACGCCGACGGCCGCCAACGAGGTCGCCGCCAGCGCGGTGGCTGCGGCCACCGCCAGCGTGCGAGTCCGGGTGTGCTGAGTCATGCGGTTTCCTTCAGTCGGGGTCGGCGCGGTCGGCCGACGGGGACGAGCAGGGTGAGTGCGGCCACGAGAAGCAGGCCGCCGCCGAGCCACCAGATCCAGGTGGCGTCGGACTCGGGTTCGACCGCGTCGGTCGAAGTCAGGGGGGCGGCCACCAGCTGCGCCGCCGAGGGGAGGGTGGCGCCGAGCGCAGCGGCCGACGAGGTCGGCACCGCCGGGAGGGTCGGTGCGACCGGAGGTGCGATCGGGGCCACGGGGACCGGCGCGGCCGTGACCGTCACCGTCACCGGCGGCGGGACGACCGGGTTGTCGATCGGCTGCTTGGTCGGCGCGACGCTCGGGGTCGGCTCGACCTCCTCCTCGGCGGAGGTGAACGCGACCGTGAGCGGCAGCGGGACCTTGAACGCATCGGTCGACGCGCCGCTCGACAGCCAGAACGCCGCCGTACCCAACCGCTTCATGTAGTCGACGAACGTCTGCGGGAACGAGCCGAACGACGCACCCCCAGCGGCTTGGCCGGCCCCCGAGACCGTCACGCCGAGGTACGCCGGCGCGGCCGTCAGCCCGTCCTCGTCGAGAGTCACGTCGGGGAGGTCTGCGAGCGTCACCTGGGCTGCCGGCACCGGCGCCCACGAGGTCGGGTCGTCGACCGACGAGGCGTAGCCGGACACCGTCGCGGTGACGGTGCCGCGTCCGTCGGCCACGTCGAGGACCGGGTCGGAGATCGTGAAGAACGACATCCCCGAGTAGTAGAGGACCGTGACGTCGCCGTCCCAGGCGACGTGGGCGGTGCCGGCAGCGACGTCAGCTGTGCCGGCGCCGGCGCCGAAGACGAACCGGTGCTTGCTGAAGGTCCCGGCGGTGGGCGACCCGAGTGCGGCACCGTTGCTGTCGGTGGTCAGCCCGGCCCACGTGGCCGGCTTCCAGGCGGAGCCGCTCCACTTCTCGATCTCCACGTCGCCGGTGCTCTGGTGCCAGCGGTCGCGGGGCAGCGTCGTCCCGCCCTTGCCCGGGTCGGGCACCCGCCCCGCGGAGAAGAAGTTGTAGGTCCGTGGCGCGAAGGCGCGGTTGCTCGACTCGTCGTTGAGACCCCACCGCAGGGACACCCCGTCGAGCTCGGTCGGCCCCGTGGTGGGTGCTGCGCCCGGGTCGTCCGCGAGGGCGGGTACGGCGAGCAGCGCGCTCCCGACCACCGCGAGCAGCAGGCCCGCGACCCGGCTACGCCGCACGACGTCTCCTCCGCAGCCCGAGGCCGAGCCGGACCGATGCGACCAGCAGCACCAGGGCCGCGGCGCCCGCGAAGAGCCACGCCGCCCGGGTGTCGTCCTCGTCGGCGGCCTGCGTCTCGACGCCCTCGGTGGTCGTCTCGGCCGGTTGCACCGCGAAGCTCACCGAGGGCGGGGCGTCCACGCCGTACAGGCGCAGCTCGTGGGTGCCGGGCCCGGTCCCGGCCGGCAGCGTGATGACCCCGGCGAGCGATCCGTCGGTGCCGGCCACGAACGGCCCCGCGCCGGCGGCCCCGTCGTCGAAGACCGCCGAGACCTGGGTGCCGGACGGCAGGCCGGTGGCGTGGAACGCGAGGACGTTGCCGGCGACGGCGGAGCCGCGGTCGACCTCGAGGGTGGCCGGTCCGGCGGGCTTCGCGGTGGCGCCGGCGCCGGGCTCGGCGGTCGCCGGGGCGGTCGGGTCCGCGGCCGCGGTCGAGCCGCCGGTCGGGGTGGCGCTCGGGCTCGACGTCGCGCCGGAGGTGCTCGATCCGATGGTGACCGGGGTGAAGGTCTCGTTGTGGGCGTTGGTGATCCCGTGAGCGCCGACCGTGATGACGCCGCAGGTGACCTTGCGGCAGTCGACGGTGTGCACGGCACCCGCGCGGTCGTAGGTCTGGAAGGTCGCGCCCGGCACCACGATCTGCGTCGACCACGCACCGGACGCCGACATCGAGCCACCGTTGGCCGAGGACGCCGTGTCCGAGCCGGGGAAGGCGACGAACCGCTGGAAGCCCTGGTTGTCCTTCGACTCGCTGTCGGGCACGTAGTAGTAGTCCTGCCCGGTGACGCCGCCCTTGCTGGGCTGCCAGCCGGGGTCGACGGTGCCGAAGAAGACGTAGACGCCGCCGTGACCGCCCTTGATCGACTGGAAGCCCGAGCCGGAGACCTGCACCGTGGTCGCGTACGTCGGGTCGACGGAGCCCGGGGTGACCGAGACGCGCGCGTCGGCGAACGCCGGGGCCGGGACGAGGAGGGCGGCCGCGACGAGCGCGGCGAGGATCAGCCTGCGGGCCACGGGACCACTCCCTTCACCCGGACCGGGACGACGAGCAGGTTGCCGTCGTGGGCGATCACCTCGACCGGGTGCTCGTAGACCTCGGTGAGCAGCGCCGAGGTGAGGACGTCGGCCGGCGTGCCGTTGGCCCGCACCCGGCCGCGCGAGAGCACGCAGATCCGGTCGGCGTACGCCGCCGCGAGCGACAGGTCGTGCAGCACGACGACCACGGCGGCGCCCGCCTCCGCCGCCGAGCGCGCGACGGCGAGCAGCGACTCCTGGTGGCGGATGTCGAGCGCCGCTGTCGGCTCGTCGAGCAGCAGCACCGGGGTCTCCTGCGCGAGCAGCCGGGCGAAGGAGGTGCGCGCCTGCTCGCCGCCCGACAGGGTCGGGTAGAGCCGGTCGGCCAGGTCGGTCACGTCTGCGCGCTCCATCGACTCCGCGACCACGCGGTCGTCGTCGTCCTCGCGCGCGGTGCGGTGCCACGGCGAACGGCCCATCCGGACCACCTCGTGCACCCGGAACCCGAAGGCCAGGCCCTGCTTCTGGAGCTGCATCGCCCGCTGCCGCGCCAGCTCGCGGGCGGCGTACGACGCGAGCGGCTTGTCGTCGAGGGTGACACGACCCGAGGTCGGGTCGACGTCGCCGGAGAGGACCCCGAGCAGCGTGGTCTTGCCGGCCCCGTTGGGTCCGACCAGGGCGACGAGCTCGCCACCGCGGACGTCCAGGTCGACGTCGGCGAGGATCGGGTGGCCGTCGAAGCTGACACCGAGGCCACGGGTGCCGAGGGTCGTCATGCCCAGCCTCCTGCCGTACGACGGGCGCGACGGATCAGCCAGAAGAAGAACGGGCCGCCGACGAGCGCGGTGAGCATCCCGATCGGCAGGTCGGCGTAGGCGACGAGCGTGCGGGCCCAGAGGTCGGCGAGCACCAGGAGCACCGCACCGCCGAGGGCGCTCGCCGGCACCAGCAGCCGGTGGCCCGGCCCGGCGACCATCCGTATCAGGTGGGGCACGATCAGCCCGACGAAGGAGATGATCCCGCAGAAGGCGACGGCCGCGGCGGTGAGCACGGCGACCACGACGATCGTCGACATCCGCAGCCGCTCGACGTCGACGCCGACGTGGCGGGCGGCACGGTCGCCGAGGGCGAGCAGGTCGAGCTTCGGAGCGAGGAACATGGCGGCCGCGATGCCGACGACGGCCATGGGGAGGACGACGCCGACGTACTGCCAGCGCGAGCCGTTGAGGCTGCCCAGTGTCCAGAAGACGATCTCCTCGCGCGCCTGGGTGTCACCGAGGAACATCAGGAAGGCGAGGCCGGCGCTGGTCATCGCGTTGATCGCGATGCCGGTCAGCACCAGCGTGACGACCTCGGTGCGGCCGCCGTCGCGGGACATCGCGTAGACGAGCGTCGTGGTGACCAGGCCGCCGACGAAGGCGCAGATGGCGATCGTCCAGGTGCCGGCGAAGGTCAGCTCGAAGACGATCGCGGCCGCGGCGGCCACCGCGGCGCCGGCAGAGACGCCGACGACACCGGGCTCGGCGAGCGGGTTGCCGAAGACGCCCTGCATGAGGGCACCGGCGGTGGCGAGGCTGGCGCCGGCCAGCGCGGCCATCACGACGCGCGGGAACCGCACCTGCCACAGGGTGTTCTCGCCCTGCGGGTGGTGCGGCACCGGCCCGATGTCGAGGCCGATCTTGTGCATCAGCGAGCCGAGCACCTCC
The DNA here is from genome assembly GCF_001425175.1 of Nocardioides sp. Root1257. GTDB lineage: Bacteria > Actinomycetota > Actinomycetes > Propionibacteriales > Nocardioidaceae > Nocardioides. The sequence goes on from NZ_LMDV01000012.1 coordinate 276,755, forward strand.
GCGGGCGGCACGTCGAGCTGGCCGTGGCCGGCCGCGAGCACCAGCGAGACCAGCAGTGCGACCGTGAGGCCGCCGAGCAGGCCGATCCGCCCGGCGAGGGCCCGGATGCCGGCGCGCTGGTGCTCGACGACGGCGGCCGTCACCGGACTTCCTCCGGGGCGTACGCCGCCACCGCGAGGGCGTTCAGCACGCTGGCGGTGATCGGGCCGAAGCCGAGGATCTGCGAGTCGTCCATGGTGACGAAGCGACGGTGCTGGCCGGCCGGGGTGTTGGCCAGCGCGGGCAGCCGGTCCAGCAGCCCGTCGACGCCACCGGCCGACTCGAGGCCGGCGCTCATCATCAGCACCAGGTCGGGCTGGGCGGCGACGAGGCCCTCGTCGGTCAGGGGCTTCATCCCGTTCCAGCCGATCTCGTCGGCGACGTCGTACCCGCCGATCGCGTCGATGAGCGAGTCCGCTCCGGAGCCCTCGCCGAACATGTAGTAGATGCCCGACTGGCCGCGCACGTAGAGGAAGACCATCCGCAGCTTGTCGCCCGAGTCGCTCGGCGCGACGTTCGCGATCTGCGCGGTGACCTGGTCGATCTGCCGCTGGGTCCGCTGGGCGAGCGCGTCGCCGGCCTGCGGTACGCCGAGGGGGTCGGCGACCTGGTGGATCAGCTCCGCGACGTTGTCGAGGGTCCGGTCGGAGTCGACCACGACGACCGGGATGCCCGCGTCGCGCATCTGCAGGACGACGTCCCACGGGCCGAGCGAGGTGTCGGTGATGATCACCGTCGGGTCGAGCCCGAGGATCGCCTCGGCGTTGAGGTCGTGACCGTTCTGGGTGACGAGCGGCAGGCCCTTCGCCTCGTCGAACTCGGTCGACACGTCGCGCCCGACGAGGCGGTCGCCGAGGCCGAGCTCGAAGACGGTGCGCGACAGGGTGCCGTAGACGTCGAGCGCGAGGATCCGGCTGGTGTCCTCGACGGTCACCTTCGTGCCCTGGGCGTCGGTGACGGTGGTCGGGAGTGCGGGCTCGGGGTCGTCGGCGACGGGGTCGATCGGCGCGTCGGCCACGGCGTCGACCTCGCCGTCCCAGTCCCGGACGTCCGACAGCGGCGTCACGTCGGCGAGCGGCGGTGCGTCCTGCCGGGCGACCGCCGTCGTGGACGACCCGCCCCCGGCGCCGCTCTCCGACCCGGCCTTCGCGGACAGGCCGCACGAGGCGAGCGCGCCCGCCACCAGGAGGACCACCGTCGGGACGGCAGCCGTTCTCATCACCCCACCCATGGAGGTAAGGTAACACTAAATAAGGCATGCCTTACCTAAATGTCTGGACGGATTCGACAACCTGTCACTATCGTGCTGACAATCTGTCACCTCAGTTCACCCACCGATCGGGAGCACCCATGACCGTCCTCGGACAGACCACCGACCTCGCGCTGTCGGCGGCCATGCGCGAAGGCTCCCTCGCCGAGCACCAGGCGGCGGAGGACTCGTCGTTCATGTCGGAGCTGCTCGGCGGCCGGGTCAACGAGCAGGGGTACGCCGACTACCTGCTCCGCCTGCGCGTCGCCTACGACACGATGGAGCAGCTGGTCCGGGCCCACCGCGACGACGCCGGGGTGGCGGCCGTCCACGACGCGACCCTCGAGCGCCTGGCGGCGATCGACGCCGACCTCGACCACTGGGTCGGCGGGACGGGCGACCGGTCCGTCGACTCCCCCGCCGCCGACGCCTACCGCCAGCGTCTGGTGGACGCCGCCGCCGAGTGGCCGACGCTGCTGGTCGCGCACCACTACACCCGCTACCTCGGCGACCTCTCGGGCGGCCAGGCGATCGGCCGCATCCTCGACCGCACCTTCGGGCTCGACGGCGCCGGCATCGCGTTCTACGACTTCCCGGAGATCGCCAAGCCGAAGATCTACAAGGACGGCTACCGGGCCCGCCTCGACGCGCTCGACCTGACCGCCGAGGAGCAGGAGCGGGTCGTCGACGAGGTCAGGACGGCGTTCCGCCTGAACCAGGCGCTCTTCGCCGAGCTCGGCGAGCGGCTGCCGGCGTACGCGCGCTGACCGCCCCGGACCGCGCTTGACCTGGAGCGCACTCCAGGAGTGACACTGGGGCGTGCCCTACTCCATCGCCGAAGCCGCTGACGCGACCGGACTGACCCCCGACACCCTGCGCTACTACGAGCGGGACGGGCTGATGCTGCGCCCGGTCGCACGGTCCGCGACCGGCCACCGTCGCTACACCGACTCCGACCTCGGGTGGATCGACCTGCTCAACTGCCTGCGCGGCACGGGCATGCCGATCCGCGACGTACGCCGGTACGCCGAGCTGGTCCGCCTGGGCGACGGCACCGAGCAGAGCCGCCTGGACCTGCTGCGCGCGCACCGCGTGCAGGTGCTGGCGCAGCTCGCGGAGGTGCAGGAGCACCTGGGCGCGATCGACCGGAAGATCGGCGTCTACAGCTCGAAGCTCGACGCACTTGACCTGGAGCGCACTCGAACCGCTTGAGTGGAGCGCATGACCATCCAGAAGCGCACCCTCGGCACCACCTCCTCGCTCGACGTCTCCACCCTCGGCCTCGGTTGCATGGGCATGTCCGAGTTCTACGGCAGCCCGGACGAGGCGGCCGGCCTGGAGACCATCCACCGGGCACTCGACCTCGGCGTCACCTTCCTCGACACCGCCGACATGTACGGGCCGTTCACCAACGAGCAGCTGGTCGGCAAGGCGATCGCCGGACGCCGCGACGAGGTGCAGCTCGCCACCAAGTTCGGCAACGAACGCCGCGCCGACGGCAGCCGGGTCGGCATCAACGGCCGCCCCGAGTACGTCCGCGCGGCCTGCGACGCCTCCCTGCAGCGGCTCGGGGTCGACCACATCGACCTCTACTACCAGCACCGCGTCGACCAGACGGTCCCGATCGAGGAGACCGTCGGCGCGATGGCGGAGCTCGTCGCGGCCGGCAAGGTCCGCCACCTCGGCCTGTCGGAGGCCTCGGCGACCACGATCCGGCGGGCGCACGAGACCCACCCGATCACCGCGCTCCAGACGGAGTACTCCCTCTTCACCCGCGACCTCGAGGACGAGATCCTGCCCGTGCTGCGCGAGCTCGGGATCGGCCTGGTGCCCTACTCGCCGCTCGGCCGCGGGATCCTCACCGGCGCCATCACGTCGGAGTCCGCGATGGAGGAGGGCGACTCCCGCCGCTCGGCGTACTTCCCCCGCCTCAACGGCGAGGGGCTGCGCGCCAACCTCGAGCTGGTCGACCGGGTCCGCGCGATCGCGGACACCAAGGGCTGCACGCCGGGCCAGCTCGCGCTCGCGTGGGTGCTGGCCCAGGGCGACGACGAGCTCGGCGTCGCGCCGATCCCCGGCACCAAGCGGGTGAAGTACCTGGAGGAGAACGTCGGTGCCGCCGACGTCACCCTCACCTACGACGACCTCGCCGCACTCGACCAGGCGGTCCCCCGCGACGCCGTCGTCGGTGACCGGTACGGCGACCTGAGCAGCATCGACAGCTGAGCCGGTGCGCGGTGTCCGGCCGGACTGCCGGACACCGCGCGCGAGCACTGCGGTCAGGCGCGGGTCTGCAGCGCCTTGATCTCGTCGCGAGCAGCGACGACCGCGGCGTGCTGCTGGGTCACGACCTGCCGGAAGCCGGCACTGAGGTCCTGCCCGAGCGCCTTCTCGTACTCCGACACCGCGTGGTCCTCGCCGGTCACCGCCGCCGTCAGCACGGCGGAGGCGTCGTCGCCCGTCAGGGCGTCCTTCAGCGAGATCCAGCCGCGGTGCAGGGTCCCCGCGAGGCTGCCGCTCTCGTCGACGTCCTCGCCGTAGTCGTGGCCCAGCGCGACGATCTCGCGGTGGAAGCCGGCGCGCTGCTCCGACAGGCGCTGCAGCGTGCTGGCCCACTCCGCGTGGTCCCCGTCGCGCAGCTTGTCGGCGGCGTTGGCCAAGCCACGTTCACCGTCCTTGAGCGTCTCGACCAGTTCCTTGGCGGCGTTGTTGTCGTCCGACACGTTCACTCCTCTGTGCGATGGGTGGTGATCCGGCGGTACCCGACCGACCCGATCTGACTCCCCGTACTCACTCGAGGCGCGCACGCAGCCCCTGCCGGCAGCCCGCCATCATCCGGTCGTGGTTCCAGCGCAGCACCGGACCCGCGACGGACGACAGCACCCCCAGCCACCCCGGCACCCTGACCTCCTGCGCGAAGTCGAGCCGGGTGCCGCCGTCGACCGGGCTGAGGTCGAAGCGCACCGTCCCGACCAGGTGGCCGGAGACGCCCACCTCGAGCACCCCCGGCGAGCGGTTCACGGCGTGCAGGACCAGGTCGAGCGTGTACGGCAGGGTCGAGCGGCAGAGCACCCGCGCGTCGTCCGGGCCGAGGGAGGCGACGGCGACGACCTGCGGCCACCACGCGGGGTAGTGCTCGAGGTCGACGAGGAGGTCGTGGACGGCGGCCGGGGGCGCCGCGACCTCCCAGCCGTCCCGGAAGGCGAAGGTGGGGCTCACCCTCGTATCGTGCCCTCCATGAGCGACCTCCTCGCCGCCGCCCGTGCCTGGGCAGCCGACGACCCCGACCCCCAGACCCGCGCCGAGCTCGAGTCGGCGATCGCCGCGGTCGAGGCCGGCGGCGACACCGCCGACCTGGCGGACCGCTTCGACGGGACGCTGGAGTTCGGTACGGCGGGCCTGCGCGGCGAGCTCGGCGCCGGCCCGAACCGGATGAACCGCGTCGTCGTCACCCGCGCCGCGGCCGGCCTCGCCTCCTACCTGGTCGACACCGGTCACCGGGGCGGCTCGGTCGTCATCGGCTACGACGCGCGCCACAACTCCGACGTCTTCGCCCGCGACACCGCCGAGGTGATGACGGGCGCCGGGTTCACGGCGTACGTGCTGCCGCGACCGCTGCCGACCCCGATCCTCGCGTTCGCGATCCGCGAGCTCGGCTGCGCGGCCGGCGTGATGGTCACGGCCAGCCACAACCCGCCGCGCGACAACGGCTACAAGGTCTACCTCGGCGACGGCAGCCAGATCGTGCCGCCGTCGGACACCGAGATCGCGGACCGGATCGCCGCCGTCGGCGCGATGGCCGACGTCCCGCGCGGACGGCCGGGCACGGTGCTCGAGGAGGAGATCGTCGACAGCTATCTCGACACGGTCGCCGGGCTCGTCGAGGACGGTCCGCGCGACCTGGAGATCGTCTACACCCCGCTGCACGGCGTGGGCGGCGTCCCCGTCGAGCGCGTCCTCGAGGCCGCCGGCTTCGACGCGCCGTCGGTCGTCGAGCAGCAGGAGCAGCCGGACCCGGACTTCCCGACCGTCGCGTTCCCCAACCCCGAGGAGCCGGGCGCGATGGACCTGGCGATGGCCCTGGCCGAGCGCAACGGCGCCGACCTGGTGGTCGCCAACGACCCCGACGCCGACCGGTGCGCGGCCGCGGTCCCGGGCCCGCACGGCTGGCGGATGCTGCGCGGCGACGAGGTCGGGGCGCTGCTGGCGCACGCGCTGATCCAGAAGGGCAAGCAGGGCACCTACGCCTGCAGCATCGTGTCCTCCAGCCTGCTCGGGAAGCTCGCTGCCGCGGCGGGCCAGCCGTACGCGGAGACGCTGACCGGCTTCAAGTGGATCAGCAAGGTCGACGACCTGGCCTTCGGCTACGAGGAGGCCCTGGGCTACTGCGTCGACCCGGAGAACGTGAAGGACAAGGACGGCGTGTCCGCGCTGCTCCTGCTCTGCGAGCTCGCCGCCGAGGCCAAGGCCGCCGGCCGCGGCCTGGTCGACCTCCTCGACGACATCGCGCTGGCCCACGGCCTGCACGCCACCGACCAGCTGTCCGCGCGCGTCACCGACCTCGCCGAGATCGGCGCCGCGATGGCGCGGCTGCGCGCCACTCCCCCGACCGAGCTCGGCGGCCTGGCCGTCGAGGCGGTCGACGACCTCGACCTCGGGAGCCCGGACCTGCCGCCGACCGACGGGCTGCGCTACCACCTCGCGGACGGCGCCCGCGTGATCGTGCGCCCGAGCGGCACGGAGCCCAAGATCAAGTGCTACCTGGAGGTCGTCGTGCCCGTGGACCCGGCGGACGGGGTCGACGCCGCCCGGATCGCCGCCGTCGGGCGCCTCGACGCGCTCCGCAACGGCATCAAGGCCGCGGCGGGCATCTGAGGACCCTCAGTCGACGACGAGCCAGACCAGGAACGCCAGCACCAGCACCACGCAGCCCCCGAGCTCGGGCCACGCCCAGGAGCGGCGTACGTCGGCGGCGAGGGCCTGCTGCTCCGGCGAGCCCTTGCGGATGCCCAGGCGGTCCCGGGCGTCCTGCGCGAGGAACGCGATCCGGGCCTCGACGAACGCCTGGTGGTCGTTGGTCGCCGACGGCGCCGAGCTGGTCGGGCCGCGGCCGTCGCGGGCCTTGGACTTGATCGTCTGCCGCACCGTGTAGCCGATGACCGGGGAGACGTAGCGGTGCTCGCCCGCCTTCGCGACGAGCACCTGGGTGACGACGACCGAGTCGATCGCCGCGAGCGGGACCCGCTGGGTGCTGAACATGCCACGCAGCACCAGGTCGCGCGACGTCACCCACAGGGCGGGGCGCAGCAGCGCGGCCCAGATCAGCAGACCGGCGAGGACCGCCACGATCGCGACGCCGAGCGGCGTACCGGTCTCGCCGGCGATCAGCGCGAGAACCAGGATCACCGCGGCCGTCGCGAGGCCGACGATCCCGCTGATCCGCCCGCTCGTCGGCGCGAACCGCTCGACGACGGCCTCGTCAGGGGCGGGGACTGGGTAGGTCACGGCGCCAACCCTATGCTGGGTCGGTGACCGCCACTTCCACCGTCCTCGGCCCCGGGCTCGACGACGTGACCAAGTCAGAGGCGTCGCTCCGACGGTTCCTCCACGGCCTCCCCGGCGTCGACCAGGTCGGCGCCGAGGCCCGAGCCGCCGGTCTCGGCACCCGCTCCATCAAGACCACCGCCAAGGAGTTCGCGCTCGACCTCGCGATCCGGATGGTCGACCTCACGACGCTCGAGGGCCAGGACACCCCCGGCAAGGTCCGCGCGCTGGCGTCGAAGGCGATGCGCCCCGACCCCGCCGACCCGACCTGCCCCGCCGTCGCCGCGGTCTGCGTCTACCCCGACATGGTCGCGACCGTGAAGGAGACGCTGGGCAGCTCCGGCGTCCACGTCGCCGCTGTCGCCACGGCGTTCCCGAGCGGCCGGGCCGCGCTCGACATCAAGCTCGCCGACACCGCGGACGCGGTCGAGGCGGGTGCCGACGAGATCGACATGGTGATCGACCGCGGGGCGTTCCTCGCCGGTCGCTACCAGCAGGTCTTCGACGAGATCGTCGCGACCAAGGCCGCCTGCGCCCGGCCCGGCGGCACCGACGCGCACCTCAAGGTCATCTTCGAGACCGGCGAGCTGCAGACCTACGACAACGTACGCCGCGCGAGCTGGCTCGCCATGCTGGCCGGAGCCGACTTCATCAAGACCTCCACCGGCAAGGTGCAGCCCGCGGCGACGCTGCCGGTCACGATGATCATGGTCGAGGCGGTCCGCGACTTCCGCGAGCTGACCGGCCGGATGATCGGCGTGAAGCCCGCCGGCGGCATCCGCACCAGCAAGGACGCCATCAAGTACCTCGTGATGGTCAACGAGGTGGCCGGTCCCGACTGGCTCGACCCCGACTGGTTCCGCTTCGGCGCCTCGACGCTGCTCAACGACCTGCTGATGCAGCGCACCAAGATGACGACCGGCCGCTACTCCGGTCCCGACTACTTCACGTTGGACTGATCGACATGGCTCCCCAGAACACCAAGAACCCGTTCGAGTACGCCCCGGCCCCCGAGTCGCGCAGCATCGTCGACATCAAGCCGTCGTACGGCCTGTTCATCAACGGCGAGTTCGTCGACGGCCACGGCAAGTCGTTCAAGACGATCAGCCCCTCGACGGAGGAGGTCCTCGCCGAGGTCGCCGAGGCCGACGAGGCCGACGTCGACGCCGCCGTCAAGGCCGCGCGCAAGGCCTACGACAAGGTCTGGTCGAAGATGCCCGGGCGCGAGCGCGCCAAGTACCTCTACCGGATCGCCCGGATCATCCAGGAGCGCAGCCGCGAGCTCGCCGTCCTGGAGTCGATCGACAACGGCAAGCCGATCAAGGAGTCGCGCGACGTCGACGTCCCGATCGTCGCCGCCCACTTCTTCTACTACGCCGGCTGGGCCGACAAGCTGGAGTACGCCGGCCGCGGCAACGACCCGCAGCCGCTCGGCGTCGCGGGCCAGATCATCCCGTGGAACTTCCCGCTGCTCATGCTGGCCTGGAAGATCGCCCCCGCGCTGGCGTGCGGCAACACCGTCGTGCTGAAGCCGGCGGAGACGACCCCGCTGACCGCGCTGCTCTTCGCGGAGATCTGCCAGCAGGCCGAGCTGCCGCCGGGCGTCGTCAACATCATCACCGGTGCCGGCGGCACCGGGCAGGCGCTGGTCGGCCACCCGGGCATCGACAAGGTCGCCTTCACCGGCTCCACCGACGTCGGCAAGGCGATCGCCCGCACGGTCGCGGGCACCGACAAGAAGGTGACCCTCGAGCTCGGTGGCAAGGCCGCCAACATCGTCTTCGACGACGCCCCGCTCGACCAGGCCGTCGAGGGCATCGTCACGGGCATCTTCTTCAACCAGGGCCACGTCTGCTGCGCCGGGTCGCGGCTGCTGGTCCAGGAGTCGATCGCCGACGAGCTGCTCGCCAAGCTCAAGCGCCGGATGTCGACGCTGCGCATCGGTGACCCGCTCGACAAGAACACCGACATCGGCGCCATCAACTCCGCCGAGCAGCTGGCCCGCATCCGCGAGCTCTCCGACATCGGCGAGGCCGAGGGTGCCGGGCGCTGGTCGCCGCCGTGCGACCTGCCGGCGCACGGCTTCTGGTTCCCGCCGACGCTCTTCACCGACGTCACCCAGGCGCACCGGATCGCCCGCGAGGAGATCTTCGGGCCGGTGCTCTCCGTGCTGACCTTCCGCACGCCGTCCGAGGCGGTCGAGAAGGCCAACAACACGCCGTACGGGCTGTCGGCCGGGGTGTGGACGGAGAAGGGTTCGCTGATCCTGCACATGGCCAACCAGCTGCGCGCCGGCGTGGTCTGGGCCAACACGTTCAACAAGTTCGACCCGACCAGCCCGTTCGGCGGGTTCAAGGAGTCGGGCTACGGCCGCGAGGGCGGCCGCCACGGTCTGGAGGCGTATCTCAAGTGAGCGACCGCATCGACGTCCGCAAGACCTACAAGCTCTACATCGGCGGCGCGTTCCCGCGCTCGGAGTCGGCGTACTCCTACGAGGTCACCGACACCAAGGGGAAGTTCGTGGCCAACGCGGCCCTCGCGTCCCGCAAGGACGCGCGCGACGCCGTCATCGCCGCGCGCAAGGCGTTCGGCGGCTGGTCCTCGCGCACGGCGTACAACCGAGCGCAGATCCTCTACCGGATCGCCGAGGTCATGGAGGACCGGCGCCCGCAGTTCGTGCAGGCCGTCGTGCAGTCCGAGGGGTTGTCGGCCAGCAAGGCCGAGAAGACGCTCGACGCGGCCATCGACCGGCTCGTCTGGTACGCCGGGTGGGCCGACAAGGTCACCCAGGTGATCGGCAACGCCAACCCCGTCGGCGGGCCGTTCTTCAACCTCTCGACGCCCGAGCCGACCGGGGTCGTCGCCGTCCTCGCACCGCAGGAGTCCTCGCTGCTCGGCCTGGTCAGCGTCGTCGCGCCCGCGATCGTCACCGGCAACACCGTCGTCGTGGTGTCGTCCTACGACCGGCCGCTGCCGGCCGTGACCTTCGCCGAGGTGCTGGCGACCTCCGACGTGCCCGGTGGCGTGGTCAACATCCTCACCGGCTCGGCCGCCACGGTCGCTCCGTGGCTCGCCTCGCACATGGACGTCAACGCGATCGACCTGACGGGCATCGCCGGCGACGCGACCCTCGCGACCGACCTCGAGGTCGCCGCCGCCGACAACCTCAAGCGGGTCCGCCGCGCCCCGGCCGCCGAGCCCGACTGGGCCCTCGACCCCGGCCTCGAGCCGATGACGGCGTTCCTGGAGATCAAGACCGTCTGGCACCCGATCGGCGTCTGACCGCCCGTAGGGCGGGTCCGCGGCCGACCGTTTGTCCGGTGCCGGCAGCGGGGATGAGCCCAGCATGACCCTCCACGTCGATCCCGCCGCCGTACGCCGCGCGTGGCTGCACGGGGTCGACGCCGGCGTCGAGGTCACGGCCGCCCGGCGCCGTACGTCGGCGGCGAGCGGGACGGACCTGGCGACCGTCGCGTCCGTGGTCGCCGACGCCGCCGCCGACCTGGCCGGCGTCCTCGACGTGTGCGAGGCGCTCGTCACCGAGCACGGCACCAACCTCGAGGCGTGCCTGTCGACGTACGAGACGACCGACCACACCAGCGCGGGAGCGTTCGATGGGCTTCGGTGAGGACCTGCTCGACGACACTGTCACCGAGCTCCGCTCGATCCTGGCCGACCTCCAGGGCATCGACCTCTGGCCGCCCTGGGACGCGGCCGAGACGATCGTGCGCCTGGTCTCCCGGGCCGTCGAGATCGCGTCCCAGCCGCCCGAGCCCGACCCGTCCAACCTGCGCGACGCCGCCGACGAGTGGCGGCTCATCGCCACCACGACGGACCGGGCGCACGCCTCCCTGGAGTCGCTGCACGACGAGATCACGACGGCCATCTGGGAGGGCGACGCCGGCAACGGGTTCCGCAGCTCCGTCACGGTGCTCTCGGACAAGGTCGACACCGTCCCGGAGGCGGCGCGGGGCGTCGCGACGGCCCTCGACACGATGGCGGGCTCGATGGACGCCGCCCGCAAGCGGCACGCCGATGCGTTCGACGGCCTCCGCGACCACCTGTCGATCTCGTGGGACGACGCCCTCCCCTGGGAGCTGGTCAGCAAGCTGAGCGGCATCGTCGGCGAGGTCATCGACGCCGTCCAGGACCTGATCGGAGCCTACGAGGACGCCGCCGAGGCGGCCGCCACCGCCCGCCGGGCGGTCGTCACCGCGATGGACGGCATCGAGCTGCCCGACCACCTCCCGTCAGCGCCGGGCGCGGTGCCCAGCACCATCGACCTGGTCAACCAGTGGTCCGACGACGAGGGGCCGCTCGACGGCTCGACCCTCTCCCGCTACGACGACGCCCTGGGCGCCATGAGCGCCGACGAGCGCGCCGAGGTACGCCGGCTGCTCGAGGGCAGCGACCCGGCCGCCCGGGCGTGGATCATGGCGGCCGTGGCATCCGGGCTCAGCGGCGACGCGCTCACGAACTACGCGCACCAGCTGGACCAGATGAGTCCCAGCGAGCTCCGCGACCTCGATCCCAGCGGCTTCCGCGGCGACCAGGCCACCCAACCCGACCAGACGACCTGCGGCTCGTCCTCCCTGGTCATGTCGCGGATGGAGAACGACCCGGCGTACGCGATGTGGATGCAGACCGGCTACGACCCGCTGACGGGCGAGACCGACCCGCGCACGCCGGAGGAGCGGTTCGCCGACGAGTCGCAGGCGATGCACGTGCGCACCAATCTGCCCGTGGATCGCGACCACGACCTGCAGTTCCCGTGGCCGCCGCAGGCCGGCACCCAACCCTGGGCGCTGGCGGCCGAGATGTCGGCCGACGGCGGCTCGGGCGTCCCCGGCACGTCGTACGACGTCACCGTCGTCGACCCCGACGACCGGGGCCGCAGCTTCGACGCCGTCGTGCGGGCCAGCGAGGACGGCAGCACGGTGCCGATCTACGTCGGCGACGACACCCGGCCCGGTCACGTCACGCTCGTCACCGCCAGCCAGGGCGGTGACACCCTGTCGGTCTACGACCCCTCCGAGGGCTCGACCATCACCGTCTCGCGCGACGACTGGGTCAACGGCACCCTCGACGTGGCCGGCTGGAGCGAGCCGTGGTTCGTCGTGGTCCCGGAGTCGTGAGGGTGCGCACCGGAGCGGCCTCCGCCCTTGTCGGCGGGCTGCTCCTCACCGGCTGCTCGGACCTGCCCGGCGACCTCTACGCGGACCCGGTCGACCTCACCCGTGCCCAGGCCGTGTGGAGCGACCCCTGGGTGGCGCCGAATGACCTCGCGGTGCCCGAGGCCGCCTACGGCAGCAACGGGCAGGTCGACCGCACCGCCGGCGTCCGGCGGACGACGTACGCCGGCGTCGACGCGACCGCCGCGACCGGGCAGGAGGTCGCCGCCGCTGAGCAGCACGACTGGACGCTCGTCGGGGCGACCTGCGCCGACGACGAGGTCACGGCGGTGCTCACGCGCGGCGGCACGGACCCCGACGCTGCCGCCGTCGCCGAGGTCGGGGCCCGGGCGGACGACGGCCTCGTCGACGTCGTCGTCACCGCCGAGGTCCCCCACCACGTGGACGAGGACTGGCCGGGCCTCGGGCCGGCCGTCGCCGCCGAGGACACCTGCCTGGGCGGGGGCTCGGACCACCCGGCCCCGGACCTGCCCGGGGGCGAGCCGCGCGGCGACGCGGACGACGACGTGGACGCACCGTCCTGGTCGGACGACGGTCCCACCGCCGACGACGAGGCCCGGAGCTCGGCCCTCGACGCGGACCCGTGGTTCGCGTCGCTCGGCACCCCCGTCCCGGACCCCGACACCCCCGACGGCGACCGGCGGCGCCACGCGCCCGCAGCCACCGGCACCCTGACCCCCGGACCGCGTCAGCCGTCGGCGGCCCTCGCCGCGGTCGTCGGCTCGATGACCGGCTGGCTCCCGACGTACGCCGCCTGCTCGCGGAGCACCGGCGGCGTGGTCACGCTGCGCCTGGACGCCGAGGACGGGCAGAGCGCCGGCCCCGTCGTCGCCCGGCTGGAGGCCGTCCCCGGCGACGCCGGCGCGGTCTCCTGGACGGTCACGCTGCCTGTCGTGGGCGGCCCCGACCAGTCCTGGGTCGACCAGGTCGACCCGCTCCCCGACCCGACCTGCCTGGCCTCCGCAACAGCCCCGCGGCAGCCGGTCGTCGAGGGCACCCCGGTGGGGCTGATCGGCGCTCTGCAACCACTGCAAGAATAGGCCGGTGCACGCGCAGGTGATCGTCCTTGCTGGCCCGTCCGGGGCCGGGAAGTCCCGTCTCGCCGAACGCATCGGGCTGCCGGTGCTCCGGCTCGACGACTTCTACAAGAGTGCAGGCGACCCCTCGCTCCCGCTGATCACCGAGGGCGCCAACGCCGGCATCGTCGACTGGGACGTCCCGGAGTCGTGGCTGCTCGCCGACGCCATGGCCGCGCTCGACGAGCTCTGCCGCACCGGCCGGACCGAGGTGCCCGTCTACGACATCTCCCTGAGCGCGCGCACCGGTTGGCAGGCGCTTGACCTCGGCGAGCACCGCCTCTTCGTCGCGGAGGGGATCTTCGCCCAGGAGGTCGTCGGCCGGTGCGAGACGAGCGGGCTGCTCGCGGCGGCGTACTGCGTGCGCCAGCACCCGATGGTGACCTTCTGGCGACGGCTCACCCGCGACCTGCGCGAGCACCGCAAGCCACCGCTCGTGCTCGTGCGGCGCGGCCTCGCGCTGATGCGCGACCAGCAGCGCGTCGTGTCGCACGCCGTGGACCTCGGCTGCGAGCCGATGACCTCGGACCAGGCGTACGCCGCGGTCGGACGACTGGCCGTCTGATGCCCGACTGGCCGCGGCAACCCGACAACCGGACCTGCGGCCCGTCCTCGGTCGTCGTGGCCGAGGGGCTGCCGGGCCCGTGGCCCGACTTCGAGGCCGACGTGCTGGCCATGCACCGGCGGCTGACCGGGCTGCGCGACCGCAACGGTCGGTGGCAGCTGCCCTGGCTGCGGATGTTCGGCACCCCGCCGTGGGCGGTGGCGCGGGAGCTGGGTGGGCGGGTGCGCCGCTACCGCCAGGCCGAGGTGCTGGCCGCCCTGCCGGCCCCGGTCCCGGTCTTCCTGGGGAGCCGGTGGCTGCCCCGCCACGTCGTCCTGGTGCTGGACGAGCGTGACGGGGAGCCCTTCGTCTACAACCCCGCGGTGGGGGCCGTCGTCCCGATCTCGTCGTCGCGGTGGAAGCACCGCTGGTGGGCGGTGCTCCCCCGCTGACGGATCAGGCCAGGCAGATCAGGCCAGGCAGGTCAGGCCAGCGCCTTCGCCTTGAGCGCGTCGAACTCGGCCTGGGAGATGGCGCCGGAGTCGAGCAGCGCCTTGGCCCGCGCGATCTCGTCGGCCGGCGAGGCGCCGCCGCCCGAGACCGAGCGGATGTACTCCTCCTGGCTGGCCTGCGCCTGCTTCACTGCCGCGATGTTGCGCTCGGCCATGCCCTGGCCGCGGGCGATCAGGTACACCAGCGAGGTGACCAGCGGGAAGATGATCAGGAAGAACACCCAGAACGCCTTCGCCCAGCCGCTGGTGTCCCGGTCGCGGAACAGGTCCGTGAGGATCTGGAACAGCACCACGAGGTACGCCATGAGCAGGAAGAAGGAGATGATGAACCAGAAGAAGTCCCAGAAAGAGTCCATGGCAGGACCGTAGGGACTACCTCACCTCGACGGGCTCACCTGAACCGGGTGAGCGGCCCGCCAGCAGTCGCTGGGCGAGCAGCGGGCAGACCAGGACGGTGACCGCTCCCCCGGCGACCAGCACGGACGCGTTGGTCGGGGTCATCTGACCGGCGTCGACCGCGACCGCGGTCACGGCCACGATGATCGGCAGGCCGGTCGAGGCGAAGAGCCCCATCGAGAGGCTCTCCCGGCGGTCGAAGACGCGGTTGCCCTCCTCCCGGGTCGTCCAGGTCGCGGCCAGCACCAGCCCGCCGCGGACCAGCAGGATCAGGGCGAGGAAGGCGACGAGGGCCACCGGCTCGTCGACCACGGCCTGCGGGTCGATCGCCATCCCCGAGGTGATGAAGAAGACCGGGATCAGCAGCCCGAAGGCGAGACCCTCGAGCTTGTGCTCCAGGCTCTCGTGGCCCTCGGGGATCAGACGGCGCAGGATGAACCCCGCGGCGAACGCGCCGAGGACGGCGTCCAGCTCGAAGGTCGCCGCGGCGGCGCCGAGGGTGACCAGGAGCAGCACCACGAGCCTGACCTGGGTCTGGCCGGAGGTCTCGGCGCCCCGTCGGACGACCTCGAGCACCCGCGAGCCCTCACGGCTGTGGCGCACGGACAGGCGGTGCACCAGCACCGCGAGGAGCGCGAACGCCCCGAGCACCACGACCGAGCCGATCGGACCGCGCACGCCGAGCAGCACGGCCATCGCGACGATCGGCCCCAGCTCGCCGTACGCGCCGTGGTTCATCAGCGCCCGGCCGAAGCCCGTGGTGAGCAGGCCGCTGTCCTTGAGGATCGGCAGCAGCGTGCCGAGGGCGGTCGAGGTCAGGGCGATCGCGACCGCCACCTCGGCGTGGATGTGCTCGGAGAGCCCGATCAGCGCGATCAGCCCGAGCGCCACGACGAGGCAGATCAGCCAGGTGGCGAGCGCTCGGCGCCCGCCGCGTCCCACCAGCTCCTCGACCTCGATCTCGTAGCCGGCGAGCAGGAAGAGCATGCCGAGCCCGAGCTCGCGCAGCATCGCGATGCCCTCCCCCGTCTCGGCGAGGTCGAGGACGTTCGGGCCGATGACGATGCCGAGCACCAGGAGCAGCACGACCTCGGGCACCTTCCCGCGCAGCACCAGTCCGGTGAGCAGCGGGGCGAGCACGGCACAGAGGGCGACCCAGAAGAGCGAGTCGCCCGCCGAGGGCATCAGGACGTCCAGACCACGAAGACCAGGAGCAGCCACGCGGCCGCGACACCGACCGCGATGAGGCTCGTCAGAGCAGCGAGCACGAACCACGTGCGACCCGCGCCCTCCGCGTCGCCCTCGGTCGCCGCGACGTCCACGCGGTCCGGGTGCTCGGGGTCGTAGGCGATCTCGATCGGGTCGCCGACCCGCGGCGGCGGGGACGGTACGTCGGTCAGGGTCTGCGCCTCGATCGGCTCCGCGGCCCCGGCCGGCTGGTAGCTGACGCGCGGGAAGTAGCGGGTGTCCGGCTCGGCGCCGAGGCTGAGGTCCTTGGCCTCGAGGGCGACCACGGTGCCGGTCATGGCGACCGCCCGGCTGCGGAAGCTGACGGCGGAGCGGCGTACGGCCCGACCCTTCACGAGGAGGCCCGCGCCGACCAGGAGGATCAGGACCGCCGAGCCGAGCAGCAGCACGGTCGGCACGTAGTGGATCTTCACGACGCGACCTCCTCGCGGAGCGCGGCGTACGCCGGCTTGATGACGTCGGAGATCAGCGCCAGCCGCTCGTCGAAGGGCAGGAACGCCGACTTCATCGCGTTGAGCGTGAACCACTCCAGGTCGTCGAGACCGTAGCCGAACGCGTCGACGAGCGAGCTCATCTCGTGGGTCATCGACGTCTTGCTCATCAACCGGTTGTCGGTGTTGACCGTGACCCGGAAGCGCAGCTCCTTCAGCAGCCCGATCGGGTGCTCCGCGATCGACGCGGCCGCCCCCGTCTGGATGTTGGACCAGGGACACATCTCGAGCGGGATGCGCTTGTCGCGGACGTACGCCGCCAGCAGGCCGAGCTCGACCGAGCCGTCGTCCTGCACGGTGATGTCGTCGATGATGCGGACGCCGTGGCCGAGCCGGTCCGCGCCGCACCACTGGATCGCCTGCCAGATCGACGGCAGCCCGAACGCCTCGCCGGCGTGGATGGTGAAGTGGAAGTTCTCGCGCTGGAGGTACTCGAACGCGTCGAGGTGGCGGGTGGGCGGGTAGCCCGCCTCCGCGCCGGCGATGTCGAAGCCGGCGACCCCACGGTCGCGCCAGGCCACGGCGAGCTCGGCGATCTCCATCGAGCGGGCCTGGTGCCGCATCGCGGTCAGCAGCTGGCGTACGACGATCCGGCCGCCGGCCGCGGCCACGCCCTCGTCGAAGCCCTCCTGCACGGCGGCGACCACCTCGTCGAGCGTCAGGCCGGTCTCGACGTGCTGCTCGGGGGCGTAGCGGATCTCGGCGTACACGACGCCGTCGGCAGCCAGGTCCTCCACGCACTCGCGGGCGACGCGGGTGATCGCCGGCCCGGTCTGCATCACCCCGACGGTGTGGTCGAAGGTCTCGAGGTAGCGCTCGAGCGACCCGGAGTCGGACGCCTCGGCGAACCAGCGCCCCAGGGACTCTGCCGTCATCTCGCCGCCGACGTCAGGCAGCTGGTGCCCGGAGTCCGCGGCCAGCTCGATGATCGTCTGCGGGCGCAGCCCGCCGTCGAGGTGATCGTGCAGGAGCACCTTCGGTGCCCTCCGGACCTGGTCACGAGTGGGCGTCATGCCTCGATCCAATCAGACCCGTTGGACCGTGCCGGATATCTTGGCGCACATGCGCACGTTCAAGACTCTCGATGAAGTGTCCGCGGCCGTCGGCGAGGAGATCGGCACCTCCGACTGGCTGACGGTCGACCAGGCCCGCGTGGACCAGTTCGCCGAGGCGACCGGCGACCACCAGTGGATCCACGTCGACGTCGAGCGCGCGAAGGACGGCCCGTTCGGCGGCACCATCGCCCACGGCTACCTGACGCTGTCGCTGGTGCCGTTCCTCGGCAGCCAGGTCCTCAGCTTCCAGACGCCCGGCGCGAAGCTCAACTACGGCACCAACAAGGTCCGCTTCCCGAACCCGGTCCTGGTGGGCAAGCGGATCCGCGCCCACGTCGCGATCGCCGACGTCGCCGACCTGCCCAAGGGCAAGCAGGCCACGATCCGCTACACGATCGAGATCGAGGACGAGGCCAAGCCGGCCTGCGTGGCCGAGACCGTCGTCCTGCTGCTGCCCTAGCCCACCCGGTCGATGACCAGCGGCGTCGCGTCGTACGCCGTGCCCTCGGCGGCGACGTCGTAGCCGCCCTCGAGCGAGGCGAGCGCGCGCTCGAAGCGGTGCTCGTCGTCGGTGAGCAGCGTGAACAGCGGCTGACCCTCGGTGACGGCGTCGCCGGGGCGGGCGTGCCACACGACGCCGGCGCCAGCCTGCACCGGGTCCTCCTTGCGGGCCCGGCCGGCGCCGAGGCGCCAGGCGGCGAGGCCGACGGCCATGGCGTCGAGGCGGGTGAGCACGCCGGTCGACGGCGCCGCCACGACGTGCTGCTCGCGCGCGGTCGGGAGCGTGGCGTGCGAGTCGCCGCCCTGCTCCTGGATCATCCGGTGCCAGGCGTCCATCGCGGAGCCGTCGGCCAGCTTGTCGGCCGGGTCGATGTCGCCGCGCCCGGCGCCGGCGAGCATCTCGCGGGCCAGGGCGAGGGTCAGCTCGACGACGTCGGCGGGGCCGCCGCCGGCGAGCACGTCGACCGACTCCTGGACCTCGATCGCGTTGCCGGCGGTCAGGCCGAGCGGCGTGGACATGTCGGTCAGCAGCGCGACCGTGTGGACGCCGGCGTCCTGGCCGAGCGCGACCATCGTCTCCGCGAGCTCGCGGGCCGAGGCGACGTCCTTCATGAACGCGCCCGTGCCGACCTTCACGTCGAGCACCAGCGCGCCCGTGCCCTCGGCGATCTTCTTCGACATGATCGAGGACGCGATCAGCGGGATCGCCTCGACGGTGCCCGTGACGTCACGGAGTGCGTAGAGCTTCTTGTCGGCGGGCGCCAGCCCGTCGCCGGCCGCACAGATCACGGCACCGAGCGACTCGAGCTGGGCGAACATCTCCTCGTTCGACAGCGCCGCCCGCCAGCCCGGGATCGACTCGAGCTTGTCGAGCGTGCCGCCGGTGTGGCCGAGGCCGCGCCCCGACAGCTGGGGTACGGCGACGCCGCACGCCGCCACCAGCGGAGCCAGCGGGAGGGTGATCTTGTCCCCGACGCCGCCCGTCGAGTGCTTGTCCGCGGTCGGCCGGGACAGGCCGGAGAAGTCCATCCGCTCCCCTGACGCGATCATCGCGGCGGTCCAGCGGGCGATCTCGCGGCGGTCCATCCCGTTGAGCAGGATGGCCATGGCGAGCGCCGACATCTGCTCGTCGGCGACGGCCCCCCGGGTGTACGCGTCGACCACCCAGTCGATCTGGGTGTCGCTGAGCTGGTGGCCGTCCCGCTTCGCTGAGATGACCTCGACCGCGTCGTGCTGCTGCATGCCCCCGACCCTAGAGGTTGGTCCAGCAGGTTTGTCGGACAGGGGCGGCGGGCAGATCCGGGTCAGGCCGACAAACGGGGGCCTCATCACGAAGTCTTGGGAGACACAGCATGAGGAAGATTCTGACCGCGCTCGCCGCGAGCGCACTGGTCGTCACCGCACTGGGTGCACCGACCGCGGCGACCGCCCAGACGGCGTCGTCGAGCGCGACTCACCAGGCCGCGCAGCACCAGGCACTGCTCAAGGCCGCGAAGAAGGGCTCCGTGGTCAAGTGCGCCAAGGGGAGCGGGTCCCACTCGGGCCGCTGCTGGAAGCTGCTCAAGAGCCAGATCAAGGTGGTCGTCGTCGAGGCCATCCCGCTGGAGAACAAGTCCCGGCACAAGAAGGCCAACATGCACTGCTCGTTCTCGCGCACCGTCAGCAAGTCGGTCGAGGTGGGCGGGTCGGTGAGCTCGTCCGTCGAGGCCGGAGTCTTCTCGGTCGTGAAGGTGAACGTCGAGGCGAGCGTGCACAGGAACGTCACGCAGAGCGCCGAGCAGGCCAGCAGTGCGGGCGGCGACATCACGCTGCGACCCGGTGAGAGCGTCGTGTGCCAGCGCACCTTCGGTCACGTCGTCGCGCGGGTCAAGCAGACCACCTGGGCCGGCAGCAAGACCGAGAGCGTGATCCTCAAGGCGAAGATCCCGGCCTCGCTGGGCGTGCGGATCGTCGACTGACCCGCCCGCGGCGTCAGCCGACCAGCACGCGGCGGTAGCCGCGCAGCACGAACGTTCCCCGGCTCTCGGGCTCCCCCACGAGCTCGAGGGCCGGGAACCGCTCGAACAGTGCGGGCAACGACTCCGCCAGCTCCATGCGCGCCAGCGGCGCGCCGAGGCAGAAGTGCACGCCGACGCCGAACGCCAGGTGGTTGTTGGGGGTCCGGTCCACGCGGAACTCGTCGGGCGCGTCGAACACCTCCGGGTCGCGGTTGGCCGCACCGAGGAGGGCCGCGATCTTCTCGCCCTCGCGGACGACCACGCTCTGCCCGCCGTGGGCGACCTCCACGTCCTCCATCGCCGTCCGCTCGAAGAGCTGCAGGGCGGAGTCGAAGCGGAGCATCTCCTCGACGGTCGCCGCGACGTCCGCACCCGGGCGCAGCCCCCGGCGCAGCATCGCCACCAGGCCGTTGCCGAAGACGTTGACCGAGGCTTCGTGGCCGGCGTTCAGCAGCAGGACCACGGCCGCCACGACCTCGTCCTCGTTGAGCTCGGTCGCCACCAGGTCGCTGATCAGGTCGTCGGCCGGAGCCGCGCGTCGTTCCCCGACGATCTCGCGCACCAGCCCGGCGAACTCCTCGGCGGCCCGCACCGCGTCGGCGACCGTCTGCTCCGACGGTGCCGCCTCGTACATGCGCACGATCGCCTGGGACCAGTCGCGCAGGTCGTGGGCGTAGGAGCGGGGTACGCCGAGCAGGTCGGCGATCACCAGCACCGGCAGGGGCTCCGCGTACGCCTCGATGACGTCGAACCCGTCCTGCCCGGCGTCGGTGACAGCGAGGTCGGCGAGGAGGTCGGCCGCGATCTCGCGCACCCGCGGGCGGAGCCGCTCGATGTGGCCGCGGGCGAAGGCCTTCGCGACCGGTCGGCGCAGCCGGGTGTGGGCCGGTGGCTCGTTCTCCATCATCTGGTTGCGGTGCAGCAGGTTGAAGGGCTCGAGGTAGTCGAGCGGCTCCTTGTCGACCCAGATCCGGCCCAGCCGCCGGTCGCGCTGCACCTGCCCGACGGTCGCGTGCGCGAACGTCAGGTACATCCCCGAGGCCTCGTGCCACGCCACCGCGTGCTGCTCGCGCTCGCGCGCGAAGTACGGGTACGGGTCCGCGACGACGGCGGGGTCGCCCAGGTCAATCGAGGTTGTCGGGACCGAACGCATCGGGCAGCACCTCGTCCATCGTCTTGACCCCGGAGACCGTCATCAGCAGCAGCTCGGGGCCGCCGTTCTCGTACAGCAGCTGGCGGCACCGGCCGCACGGCATGATCACCTCGCCCTTGCCGTTGACGCACACGAAGTGCGTCAGCCGGCCACCACCGGTGATGTGCAGCTGGCTGACCAGCCCGCACTCCGCGCACAGGGCGACGCCGTAGGCCGCGTTCTCGACGTTGCAGCCGGTCACGACCCGGCCGTCGTCGACGGTGGCGGCGGCGCCGACCGAGAAGTGCGAGTACGGCGCGTAGGCGTGCGTCATCGCCTCCGCAGCGGCCGCCTTCAGCGACTCCCAGTCGAACTTCACAGCCGCCACTACCCGGCGCTGCCCTTGCGGTAGACCTGTCCGTCGGCGGCAGGTGGTCGCAGCCGTTGGCTCGCCAGTGCCAGCACCAGCAGCGTGACGACGTACGGCGTCATGCCGGTGAACTCCCGCGGGACGGTGTCGGTGGTCAGGAACCAGACCAGGAAGGCCGCCCCGATCAGGCCGAGCACGATCGCGGAGGTCCGGGCGCCCTGGTAGAACCGCCATGCGGCGTAGGCCAGCAGGCCGATCGCCACGACGAGGAGCAGCGCGTGCACGGCGGACGGCGACCGCAGCCGGAGCGCATCGGTGTAGCCGAAGAGCAGCGACGCCCCGAGCGTGCCGAACGGGTTCCAGTTGCCGAAGATCATCGCGGCCAGGCCGATGTAACCGCGCCCATTGCTCTGGTTGGTCGTGAAGCCGCTCGCCGCGACCAGGGCCAGGAACGCGCCACCGAGGCCGGCGAGGCCGCCGGAGACCAGCACCGCGACGTACTTGTAGCGGTAGACGTTGACGCCGAGCGACTCGGCCGCCGCGGGGTTCTCACCGCACGAGCGCAGCCGCAGGCCGAAGGACGTGTGCCACAGGATCCAGGCGGTCAGCACCACGATCACGGCGATCAGGATGGTGACCACGGAGACCTTGGTGGTCAGCGCGGCGAGCAGGCCGGCCAGGTCCGAGATCACGAACCAGCCCTGGTCGTTCAGCGACTTCAGCCCGTCGGAGAGCCCGGGAACTGTCACGAACGGCAGGCCGTCGAGGCCGGTCAGCTGGCGCGGGCCGCCGTACTGGTAGTCGGAGAAGAACGCTTCGGCCAGGAACGTGGTGGCGCCCAGACCGATGATGTTGATCGCGACACCGGAGACGATGTGGTCGACGCCGAACGTGATCGTGGCGAGCCCGTGCAGCAGGCCGCCGAGCGCGCCCATCGCCGCGGCGCCGAGCAGACCCACCCAGGGGCCGTAGTTGTAGGTGAAGTACGCCGCGCCCCAGGTGCCGAGCAGCATCTGGCCCTCGAGCCCGATGTTGACGATGCCGGCGCGCTCCGACCAGAGGCCACCCATGCCGGCGAGCAGGATCGGGCAGGCGGAGAGGATGGCGGCACGCAGCGTGTTGGCGGCCGTGATGTCGTCGGCGCCGGTCGCGATCCGCACCAGGGACAGCGCGACCACCGCCACCAGCATCACGAGCCAGTAGGTGCGGTACATCCCACCGATCTTGCGAGCGCGCTCCGAGGGGGCTGACTTGTCGACCTGGGTCGTGCTCATGCGGTCACCTCCTGGACGGGAGCGGTGCGCGCTCGGGCCACCGTGCGTTGCTCGAGCCTGATGCGGTAGCGCCGGACCAGCTCGTAGGCGATCACGACCGCGAGGACCGCGACGCCCTGGGTGATCTGGACGATGCTCGGCGAGATGTCGGTTTGGAAGGTCAGCGTGTTGGACTGCGTGCTCAGGAACGCGAAGAGCACCGCGCCGAAGACCATGCCGACCGGCTGGTTGCGGCCCAGCAGCGCGACCGCGATGCCGGTGAACCCGAGGCCCGCCTGGAACGTCGTGCCGTAGGTGTGGGCCGAGCCGAAGTACGCCGGCATCCAGATGAGCCCGGCGACGGCGCCCGACAGCAGCATCGAGATGAGGACCATCCGGTCGACCTTGATGCCGCTCGCGACGGCCGCGGTCTGCGACAGGCCGGTCGCCCGCAGGTCGAAGCCGAACCGGGTCTTGTTGAGCAGCACCCAGAAGCCGACGCCGACCGCGACCGCGAGCAGGCCGAGCGTCCAGATCGGACCGTCGGGCCTCTCGAACGGGAGCCAGCCGGCGAGCTGGCTGGACTCGGGGAGGTCCTTGGTGCGGACCTGGTTGCCGCCGTGCAGGCCGTACCGGTCGAGCAGGTAGCCCACCAGGATCAGGGCGATGGAGTTGAGCATGATCGTCGAGATGACCTCGCTCACCCCCCGCGTCGTGCGCAGGATGCCGGCGATGCCGGCCCAGATCGCACCAACGGCCATCGCGATGACCAGGGTCGCCATGATGTTGAGCGCGCCGGGCAGCAGGGCGGCACCCGCGAACGTGGCGGCGGTGTACGACGCCAGCAGGTACTGACCCTCGACACCGATGTTGAAGAGGCCCATCCGGAAGCCGATCGCCGCTGCGACGGCCGCCAGGTAGATCATCGTCGTCTGGTTGAGGATGTTGACGAGCAGGCGGTTGTCCGGCTTGGAGAGGATGACGGACCAGAAGTCGCCGGCGCTCGAGTCACTGCCCGACGCCGCGATCACGACGCTGGTCGCGAGGACCGCGATCAGCACGGCGATCACCGGGGCGAGCAGGGCGAAGCCGACGCGCTTGAGGCTGTTCACGCCTCACCACCTCCCGTCATGGCTGCGCCGAGGTCCTTGGGCGTGACCCCCGCGGGGTCGAAGGTGCCGACCATACGGCCGCGCAGGATGACCTCGATCCGGTCGGAGAGGCCGATCAGCTCGTCGAGGTCGGCCGAGATGAGGAGCACGGCGAGGCCGTCGTGGCGGGCGCGCTTGATGTGGCTCCAGATGGCCGCCTGCGCTCCGACGTCGACGCCGCGCGTCGGGTGGGAGGCGATCAGCAGGACCGGGTCGCCGCTCATCTCGCGGCCGATGATCAGCTTCTGCTGGTTGCCGCCGGACAGCGCCCGGGCGACGGTGTCGATCCCTGGCGTCCGGACGTCGTACTCGTCGACGATCCGGCGGGTGTCCTTGCGGGCGCCGCTGCGGTTGATCCAGGGGCCCTTGACGCTCGGCGGGCGGGTCTGGTGGCCGAGAATCCGGTTCTCCCACAGCGGCGAGTCGAGCAGCAGCCCGTGCCGGTGCCGGTCCTCGGGGATGTAGCCGACGCCCGACTCGCGCAGGCGCCGGGTGTCCCAGTCCGTGACGTCCTCCTCGCCGAGGAGGATCCGACCGGAGGTGAGGCGCCGCATGCCCATCACGGTCTCGACGAGCTCGGCCTGGCCGTTGCCCTCGACGCCCGCGATGCCGAGGATCTCGCCCCGGTGGATGTCGAAGCTGATGTCGCTGAGCAGGTCGCGGCCGGCGTCGTCGGTCAGGGTCACGCCGGAGAGCGACAGCTGGACGACATCGGTCACGGTCGACTCGGAGGTCTCCGGCGACGGGAGCTCGGAGCCGACCATCATCTCGGCGAGCTCCTGCTTGGTGACCTCGCCCGGGACGGCGGACCCGACCGTGGTGCCGCGGCGCATGACGGTGATGTCGTCGGCGATCGCGAGCACCTCGTCGAGCTTGTGGGAGATGAACAGGATCGAGTGGCCGTGGGCGCGCAGGTCGCGGAGGTTCGCGAAGAGCGCGTCGACCTCCTGCGGCACGAGCACGGCGGTCGGCTCGTCCAGGATCAGGACCTTCGCCCCGCGGAAGAGCACCTTGAGGATCTCGAGCCGCTGCCGGTCGGCCACGCCGAGCTTCTCGACGAGCACGTCGGGGCGCAGGCCGAAGCCGTAGCGCTCGGAGATCGACTCGAACTCGGCGCGCGCCTTGTCGCCGATGCCGTGCAGCTTCTCGGCTCCGAGGACCGCGTTCTCGAGGGCGGTCAGGTTGTCGGCCAGCATGAAGTGCTGGAAGACCATGCCGATCCCGACGCCGATGGCGTCGGTGGGCGTGCGGAAGCTGCGCTCGGTGCCGCCGACCTCGATCGTGCCGTCGTCGGGCTTCTGCACGCCGTACAGGATCTTCATCAGCGTGGACTTGCCGGCGCCGTTCTCGCCGATCAGCGCGTGGACGGTCGCGGGGCGGATCGTCACCTCGACGTCATGGTTGGCGATCACCCCCGGGAAGCGCTTGCCGATGCCGATCAGGCGGACCTCAGGGGCTTCGATGACCGCCTCGGTCGAGCTGGCGCCAGGAGCGGGAGGCGCTGCGGGCACGGGGACCTCCGGGTTGTCGGGAGTGTGTCGGGGCAGGGCGGGAAAAGAAGACGTACGGGCCCGGGAGCAAACTACTCCCGGGCCCGTACGTTAGTTCAGGCGATGTCTCGCCCGCCCGTCACGGGGCGGTCGGAACCTTGATCTCGCCGCTCTTGATCTTGTCGGCGTAGCCGTCGATGTCGGCCTTGATGTCATCGACGAAGCCGCCGGACGTCGAGTAGCCGACGCCGTCGTTCTTCAGGTCGTACGTGACGTAGCTCGTCTTGGGCGAGCCGTCGGCGACCGACTTGATGAAGTCGAACGTCGCGACGTCGACGCGCTTGAGCGCCGAGGTCAGGATGTGCGGCTGCTGGTCGGCCGTGGCGGTGAGGTACTGGTCGGAGTCGACACCGATCGCCCAGTTGCCGTCACCGGCCTCGACAGCGGCGTCGAAGATGCCGCTGCCCGAGGCACCGGACGCGTGGTAGACCACGTCGGCACCCTTGTCGAACTCACCGGCAGCAGCGGTCTTGCCGCCCGCCGGGTCGTTGAAGCCGGACAGATCGCTCTCCTCGATGTAGGCGACGTCGACCTTGATGCTCGGGTCGACGGCCTTCACACCGGCGGTGAAGCCGGCCTCGAAGCCCTTGATCAGGTCGTTGTGCACGCCGCCGACGAAGCCGACCTGCTTGGACGCGGTCTTCTCGGCCGCCGCGACGCCGACGAGGAAGGACGCCTCGTTGGCCGCGAAGGAGAAGTACGCGACGTTGTCGTTGGGCTTGTCGTCGGGGTCGAAGCCGTCGACGACGCCGAAGTTCACGTCCGGGTAGTCGGGGGCCACCGCGTTGATGGCGTCGCTGTAGGCGAAGCCGACACCGACGACGGCGTTCGCGCCGGCGTCAGCCATCTGGCGGAGGCGGTCCTCGCGGGCCGACTCGGGCTCAGCGTCCTGGGCCTCACCCTCGAGGCAGGTGGCGTCGAGCTCGTCGACAGCCTTCGCGACGCCTGCGTACGCGGAGTCGTTGAAGGACTGGTCGCCACGGCCACCCACGTCGTACGCGAGACCGATCTTCGGCCCGTCGCCGTCGGCGTCCTTGCAGACGTCGGCACTGGCGCTGGCGGAAGCGGACGTGTTGTCGCTGGCCTTGTCGCCACCGTCACTGTCGCTGCTGCTGCACGCCCCCAGGGCAAGCACGCTCACCGACAGCAGGGCTGCAAATGTTGTGGTGCGTCGCAAGACGCCTCCTTCGTGGTCCGTGAAACGCCCCGAACGGGCGTGAAACAGACGAAACCCTAGGGCCTTCATGCGGCGGAGCGGTCGCGTTCACGAAGTTGTTATCGAGTCGATGCGGACCGGGCGGACATACTCATCCCCGAGCCGGGAATTTCGTCAAAGAACGCCGTGGAACGACGCCGCGACCTGTGCCAGCACGCGGGCGCCGATGCCCACGGCACGGTCGTCGACGCGCAGGTTGCCCTGGTGGAGGTCGTACGTCGGCCCGCCCGGCGTGCGCGTGCCGAGGCGGCCCATCGCGCCGCGCACCCGGTCCAGGTACCAGCCGAAGTCCTCGCCACCGAGGCTCTGCTGCGTGGGAACGTGCCCACCCGGGCCGAGCACGCGCTCGACGGCCCCGGCGAGCAGGGCGATCGAGCCGATGTCGTTGACCACCGGGGGCACGCCGCGCTGGTAGTCGACCTGCGCGTGCACGCCGTACGGCGCGACGATCTGCTCCACGAGCAGGGGGACGAGCTTCTCGGCCTCCGACCAGGCGACGGCGTCGAGCATCCGGACCGTCCCGCCGACCCGGCCGGTCGCCGGGATCACGTTGTGGGCCGAGCCGGCCCGGACGACGCCCCAGACCACGCTGACCCCGGAGCGGGGGTCGAGGCGGCGCGACAGGATGGCGGGCAGCTCGGTGATGACCTTGCCCAGCGCGAAGGTGAGGTCCTCGGTCAGGTGGGGTCGCGAGGTGTGGCCGCCTGAGCCCGAGAGCGTCACGTCGAGGTGGTCGGCCGCGCCGGTGATCGGCCCCTCGCGCAGGCCGACGCTGCCCACGTCGAGCGTGGGGTCGCAGTGCAGCCCGAAGATCCGGTCGACGTCGTCGAGGGCGCCCAGCTCGATGAGCGACAGCGCGCCACCGGGCATCACCTCCTCGGCCGGCTGGAAGAGCAGCCGCACCCGGCCCGGCAGCAGCCCCTGGGCGTGGACCCGGCCGAGTGCCACGGCGGCCCCGACCAGGGCGGCGGTGTGGACGTCGTGCCCGCACGCGTGGGTGACGCCCTCGACGGAGCTGGCCCACGGGTCGCCGGTCAGGTCGGGCACCGGCAGCGCGTCGAGGTCGGCGCGCAGCGCAAGCACCGGTCCGTCGGTGCCGATCTCGGCGACCAGCCCGGTGCGCGGCAGCTCGGTGACCCGCCAGCCCGCCTGCGTGATCCGGGCCGCCACCAGCGACGTGGTGCGCACCTCGCGCCAGGACAGCTCGGGGTGGGCGTGCAGGTCGCGGCGCAGCCCGACGAGCTCGTCCTCGAGACCCCGGACGACCTCGTCGATCAGGGCACCGGTGGAGCCGGCTGCGGGGTGGGGATCGGCGGGAGACATCAGCACGAGGTTAGCGCGCGTCGTAGGCGGCGAGGATCCGGTCCGCGGCGACGGTGGCGGGCAGCTCCCCGCCGAGCACCGCCTCGCGGACCTCGGCCCGGATCGCCTTCACCCCGGCGGAGTGGCGCAGCCGCTGGTCGAGCTCGTCGCGCACCAGCGCCCAGGTGAAGTCGAGCTGCTGGTGGGCGCGCTTGCGGGCGAGTCCGGCCTCGCCCAGGTGGTCGCGGTGCGCGATCACCCGGTCCCACACGTCGTCGACGCCGGAGTCCTCGAGGGCCGAGCAGGTCACCACGGGCGGCGCCCACTCGTCGTGCCCGCGCACCAGGCGCAGGGCGCCGGCCAGGTCGCGGGCGGCCACCCGGGCCTCCTGCTGGCGGTCGCCGTCCGCCTTGTTGACCGCGATCACGTCGGCGATCTCGAGGATGCCCTTCTTGATGCCCTGCAGCTGGTCGCCGGTGCGGGCGAGGGTGAGGAAGAGGAACGTGTCGACCATCCCGGCGACGGTCACCTCGGACTGACCGACGCCGACGGTCTCGACCAGCACGACGTCGTACGACGCGGCCTCGAGCACGGCCATCGCCTGCACGGTCGCACGGGCGACGCCGCCGAGCGTGCCGGCGCTCGGCGAGGGCCGCACGAACGCCTGGGGGTCGTTGGCGAGCCGCGCCATCCGGGTCTTGTCACCGAGCACCGATCCCCCGGTGCGCACGCTCGACGGGTCCACCGCCAGCACGCCGACGCGGTGGCCGGCGGCCGTCAGCCGGGAGCCGAGCGCCTCGATGAACGTCGACTTCCCCACTCCCGGGACTCCCGAGATGCCGACCCGGACGGCGTCGCGCTGCTCCAGCCGCGTCATCAGCTCGCGCGCCTGCTCGCGGTGCCTGCGGCTCGTCGACTCGACGAGCGTGATCGCCTGCGAGACGGCGGACCGCCGTCCCTCCGCGATGCCCTCGAGGAGGGTCTCGACGTCGGGCATGCTCAGTGGTCCAGCTGTTCCCGCAGCTTCGCGAGCAGGTCGAGCGCGGACTCGGCGATGACCGTGCCGGGCAGGAACACCGCGGCGGCACCCATCTCCTGGAGCGTGGGTACGTCGTCGGGCGGGATCACGCCACCGATGACGACCATGATGTCCGGGCGGCCCTGCTCGGCGAGCGCCGACTTCAGCGCAGGCAGCAGCGTGAGGTGGCCGGCGGCGAGCGACGAGACCCCGACGATGTGCACGTCGGCGTCGACCGCCTGCTGGGCGACCTCCTCGGGCGTGGAGAAGAGCGGGCCCACGTCGACGTCGAAGCCCATGTCGGCGAAGGCGCTCACGATGACCTTCTGGCCACGGTCGTGACCGTCCTGGCCCATCTTCGCGACCAGGATGCGCGGGCGCCGGCCCTCGGCCTCCTCGAACTCCTCGGTCGCGTCGAGGACCTGCTGGACGAGCGTGCCGTCGCCCTGGCTCGACTCGTCGCGGTACACGCCGCTGATCGTACGGATCACGGCCTGGTGCCGCCCGTAGACCTTCTCCAGCGCATCGGAGATCTCGCCGACCGTGGCCTTGGCGCGCGCGGCGTCGACCGCGAGGGCGAGCAGGTTGCCGTCGAGGCTGCCCTGGGTCGCTCCCCGGTCGGCGGAGTTGGTCAGCGCCTCCAGCGCACGTCGTACGGCGTCGTCGTCGCGCTCCGCGCGCAGCCGCTCGAGCTTGGCGACCTGCTGGCGGTAGACGTCGTCGTTGTCGACCTTGAGGACGTCCAGCTTGTCCTCGGCGGCCAGCCGGTAGGTGTTGACGCCGATGACCTTCTGGGCGCCGGAGTCGATCCGCGCCTGGGTGCGCGCGGCCGCCTCCTCGATGCGCATCTTCGGGATGCCCTGCTCGATGGCGGCGGCCATGCCGCCGGCCTGCTCGGCTTCCTGGATGTGCGCCCACGCACGCTCGGCGAGGTCGTGGGTCAGCCGCTCCACGTAGTAGCTGCCGGCCCAGGGGTCGATCGTGCCCGTCGTGCCGCTCTCCTGCTGGAGCAGCAGCTGGGTGTTGCGGGCGATCCGCGCGGAGAAGTCGGTCGGCAGCGCGATCGCCTCGTCGAGGGCGTTGGTGTGCAGCGACTGGGTGTGTCCCTGGGTCGCAGCCATCGCCTCGATCGCGGTGCGCCCCACGTTGTTGAAGACGTCCTGGGCGGTCAGCGACCAGCCGCTCGTCTGCGAGTGGGTGCGCAGGCTGAGCGACTTGGGGTTCTGCGGGTCGAACTCGCGGACCAGCCGCGCCCACAGCGCCCGGGCCGCGCGCATCTTGGCGATCTCCATGAAGAAGTTCATGCCGATCGCCCAGAAGAAGGAGAGCCGCGGCGCGAACTGGTCGATCGTCATGCCGGTGTCGAGGCCGGCCCGGATGTACTCCACGCCGTCGGCGAGCGTGTAGGCGAGCTCCAGGTCGGCCGTCGCCCCGGCCTCCTGGATGTGGTAGCCGGAGATCGAGATCGAGTTGAAGCGCGGCATCTTCGCCGAGGTGTAGCTGAAGATGTCGCTGATGATCCGCATCGACGGCGCCGGCGGGTAGATGTAGGTGTTGCGGACCATGAACTCCTTGAGGATGTCGTTCTGGATGGTCCCCGCGAGCTGCTCCGGCTTCACCCCCTGCTCCTCGGCCGCCGCGATGTAGAGGGCGAGCACCGGCAGGACCGCGCCGTTCATCGTCATCGACACCGACATCTCGTCGAGCGGGATGCCGTCGAAGAGGGTGCGGGTGTCGTAGATCGAGTCGATCGCGACGCCGGCCATGCCGACGTCGCCGCGGACCCGCGGGTGGTCGGAGTCGTAGCCGCGGTGGGTCGCGAGGTCGAACGCGACCGACAGCCCCTTCTGGCCGGCCGCGAGGTTGCGGCGGTAGAAGGCGTTGGACTCCTCGGCGGTGGAGAAGCCGGCGTACTGCCGGATCGTCCACGGCTGGGTCGTGTACATCGTCGGGTAGGGGCCGCGCAGGAACGGCGTGAGGCCCGGGAAGGTGCCGAGGGCGTCCAGGCCCTCGAGGTCGCTCTCGGTGTAGAACGGCTTGATCTCGATGCCCTCGGGCGACATCCACGGCTCGCCGCTGAAGCTGTCGGGGACGGTCATGCGAGCTTCTCCCTCGTTCGGGTCAGGAAGTCGAGCGCGTCGACGCCCATCGCGCAGGAGTCGTCGGCCCAGTCGCGCGGCTTGCCGGCGACGATGACCCACTCGGCACCGTTGCTGCGCAGCTCCGCCGCGACCTCGGCACCCTGCTCGTCGTACGCCGCGTCGGTGCCGGCCAGGCAGACGACCCGGGCCGCCTCCTGCGTCACCGCGATGCCGCCGGCCGCGAGGAGGTTGCTGGCGAACGTCGCGCGGGCGGTGTGCTGGGCGACGGTGCCGATCGTGGCCAGGTGGACCGCGGTCGTCGCGGGCTCGTCGCGGAGCGCCTCGAAGCTGGCGCCGTAGGACCGCACGTCGTCCCAGTCGTCGCTCGCGGGCCGCTCGGGCAGCGTCTCGTCGAGGTTCGGGAACTCGGTCAGGCCGGTGATCGG
Organism: Nocardioides sp. Root1257; assembly: GCF_001425175.1. Taxonomy (GTDB): domain Bacteria; phylum Actinomycetota; class Actinomycetes; order Propionibacteriales; family Nocardioidaceae; genus Nocardioides. The sequence continues at coordinate 308,118 of NZ_LMDV01000012.1, forward strand.
GCGCTTGCGCGTGGCGACCTGTCGCTCGCGCTCGGCGACGGTGGCCTCGATCTCCGTGTCGAGGGACCCGCCGTCGTCCAGGCGTCCGAGGACCTCCCACGCGGCGCGCGCGAGGTCGTCGGTGAGCTTCTCGACGGCGTACGAGCCACCCGCCGGGTCGGCGACGTGCGCGACGTGCGACTCGTCGATGAGGAGGTGCGAGGTGTTGCGGGCGATCCGGCGACCGAACGCGTCCGGGCGGCCCAGCGGGCTGTCGAAGGGCAGCACCGTGACGCTGTCGGCGCCGCCGACGCCGGCAGCGAACGCCGCGACCGTGGTCCGCAGCATGTTGACCCAGGGGTCGTACTTGCTCATCATCGGGCGGCTCGTGACGGCGTGCAGCCGCATCTCCCCCGCGCCGCCGGACATCTCGAGCACGCGTGCCCAGAGCCGACGGGCCGCGCGAAGCTTGGCGATGGAGGGGAACTGCTCGTCGGTGACGGCGTAGCGGAACTCGACCAGGCTCGCCGCCTCGTCGACGCCCAGGCCGGCCTCGGTGAGTGTGCGGAGGTACGCCGCGGCCGCCGCCATCGACCAGCCGAGCTCCTGCGCGTCCGACGCGCCCCGGTCGTGGACGCGCGTGGCGTCGACGACGAAGCCGCGGATCTCGAGGCGCTGGGCCTGCTTCGCGACCTCGGCGGTCGCCTCAGTCGCGGGGACGCCGAGGTTCGTCTCGGGGTGCAGTTCGCGGCCCTCGACGTACTGGGCGAACGCCTGCGGGTCGGCGCCGTCGAGCACGACCGGCGCCAGGTCGAGGAGCACCCGGTCGAGCAGGCCCGCGAGGTCGGTGTCCGCGTCGACGCGCAGCCACAGGCTGGTCACGCCGCCGTCCAGGTCGACGAGCGACTCCTCGTTGGCGGCCTTCGCGTCCCGGCCGTCGACGTACGACCGCACGTCCCAGTCGCCCTGCCGCGTCGGTCGTCCGCTCGTCTCGAGCCCGATCAGCTGGTCCGGCGTACCGAGCGGGGTGACGTCGATGCCGTCGAGGGTCCTCCGGGTGAGCTTCGCCCACACGCGCTCGTCGGCGTCCTCGTCCGTGAGCCGCTTGCTCTTGCGCAGCACGGCCGCCGCCTCGCGCTCCCAGTCGGCCACCGTCCAGGTGTCCGCCGGGTCCGCCAGGTCGAGCGAGCCCTGCGCAGGCTCCAGCTCCTCGGGCTCGTCCAGCCCACCCTCGACAGTCATGCAGCGAACGATAGGAGCGCCGCGTGACGTCGGCTACAGAGTGTGACCTTTTCGGCTTTCGGCTCCGCTCGGGTCGGCCGCCGACAGGCTAGTTACAGCGGGCGACGTCGGCGGTGGGTTGCGGTCGCCGCCCGGCACACGGTGGTTGAGGAAGGCGCGCTAGCGCCTGTCTCGAAACCCCGGAAAGCCGAGCAAGGCGATGTGCGCGGCTCGCGGGTCCGCTCGGGTCGGCCGCCGACAGGCTGGCTACGCCGGGTACGGCGGGCGGGTGGTTGCGGTCGCTGCCCGGGCTCCGGGTCTGCCTGAAAATAGTTCGAATCAACTTTACGGATCACTAGAACATACGTTCGAATCATGGTAGGATCGAGCATGGCTCGACGCACCCCCACCCAGGACCCGCGGCTGCGGGATCTGCTGGAGCGTGCCACCGAGGCTGATCTCGCTGAGCGGTTGGCCGCGGCNTGCTCGAAATAGTTCGAACCAACCTCATGAATGACTAGAACACACGTTCGAATCATGGTAGTATCGAGCATGGCTCGACGCACCCCCACCCAGGACCCGCGGCTGCGGGATCTGCTGGAGCGTGCCACCGAGGCTGATCTCGCTGAGCGGTTGGCCGCGGCCCGGAAGTTCGAGCTCGCCGCACTCTGGGCCGAGGCCCACCCGGCACCGGTCGAGGACGCGGTGGTCGACGAGCTCGGCGACCTGGTGATGTTCGGCGACCAGCCGATCACCCTGGCCGGCGAAGGCGCACCGGGGATGTCGGAGTTCGCGGTCGCGGAGTTCGCCGCCGCCGTGGGGATGTCCGCCTACCAGGGCCGCAACTTCCTCGGCGCCGCCCTCGAGGCCAAGTACCGGCTCCCCCAGATCTGGTCCCGGACCATGTCGGGTGAGGTGCCGGTGTGGAAGGTCCGCCGGGTCACCGACCGCACCCACCGTCTCGACCCGACCGCCGCCGCACTAGTCGACCACGAGCTGGCACCCGTCCTCGCGACCTGCTCGTGGGCGAAGGTCGAGTCGGAGGTCGAGACCGCCGCCGCCGAGGCCGACCCCGAGCACGCCGAAGGCGAACGCCTCGACTGCTCCGCCCAGGCCCACCTCGACATCGCGTTGACCGACGCACGTCTCAACCGGGGCCTCGTCCCCGTCACCGGACTCCTCGACTACACCGACGCGTTGGCCCTCGAGGCACAGATCAAGGCCGGCGCCCACGCCCTGCTGACCGAGCACCCCGAGCTCGACCTCGACACCCGCCGTGCCATGGCCGCCGGACACCTCGGCGGCGATGCTGCTGTGCCGCGCGAGGTCGTCATCTACGCCCACCACCAGCCGACCGAGGCCCACGGCATCGTCGGTATCGAGGGCGGCCACGTCCCGTACGCCACCATCGACCAACTGGTCGAGTGGTGCACCCAAGCCGGCACCCGGGTCAGCATCCGGCCCGTCCTCGACCT
>NZ_LMDV01000013.1:0-200000 GCF_001425175.1 Nocardioides sp. Root1257
TGGCAGGATGGCTCCACCAGTACAACCACCACCGGCCCCACTCAGCAATCGGCGGCCAAACACCCATCACCCGGTTGAACAACCTGGCTGGGCATCACAGCTAGCCGCCGCCGAACGTCCCCGCGCCCCAGTTGCCGCCACCACCGGATGACGGGTAGTCGTGCTTCCCGCACCGCCGGCACCGTCGGAACCGCCCGGACCCGTCCTCCGAGCTGACCCGTTCCCAGCTGTGCAGGGAAAACCAACATCGGAGTGCTTTCACGACACCCTCCTTGGACCCAGGGACATGTTCGATGGCTACTCGTAGGAGATGGCGTCGAGCAGGCTCACGGCTGCCTCAGCGCCGGCATCACTGCTGGTGTTGGTGAAGACGACCACCGTCCGGTCGAGCTCAGGGTTGTGGAACGCGAGCGTGTGGTAGCCGTCGACGACGCCTTCGTGGCCGAACGGGATGCTGCGGTCACGGCCGAGCAGCATGACGCCGAGCCCGTAGCCCGGTTCATGGCCGGTGGGGAGGCTCCCCCGTGCCGTGGTCATGTCGTCGACGCTGGCATCGGAGAGCAGGGCTCCGTGGAGCGCGCCGAAGAACCGAGCGATGTCGGCTGCGGTGGTGACGACCCCGGCGGTCGCCCAGGTGCCGGTGTAGTCGCCGAGGGTGATGTCGTTGCCGTTCTCGTCGTACCCGCGGACCAGCCGCGGCTCTCGGTCCAGATCGGCCGACAGCACGGAGTCGTTCATCCCCGCCGGGACGAACACCCGGTCGTGGAGCACGGTGGCGAGCCGCTGTCCGGTCGCCCTCTCGACGATCTTGCCGAGGAGCCAGTAGCCCGGGTTGGTGTAGCGGGTGACGGCATCGGCGGGGCCGGTCGGCGGGTGGTCCAGCAGCTCCTGCAACCGTCGATCTGTCAGATCGGTGCCCCAGTCGTAGTTCCTACGGGCCGTCACGTCCCAGATGCCGCTGCGGTGGTCGAGAAGGTCCTCGATGGTGACGTCGGCGCCGAAGGAGAGCATGCCGGGAAGCCACTGCTCGACCGTGTCGCCCAAGGTGAGGTCTCCCTCCGCCTCGAGCTGGAGGACCACGACCGCGACCATCGTGTTGGTGACGTTCGCGATGCCGAAGCGGTCGTCGGTGCGCATGGGCCGCTCAGGGCTGATCCTGGCGTTGCCGAGAGCGAGTGCCCGGGTCTGATCGCCCTGGGAGACCAGGAGGATGACGCCGGGCACCTGAAGGGCGTAGTGCGGGGCGACCGTGCGCCAGTGCTCGAGAACCGCGTCCAGCTCCGCACGGTCGCCGGTCGCCTCCGACGGGGCAGGTGAGGACTCGGACCTCCGGGGTTCCGGGGAGCCGTCACCGGAGGTGCAGGCAGCGAGCTGCCCGAGCGTCAGCACCAGGACGACGCTGGCGACGGGACCTCGTGCACCCCTCGCACGCATGCCCTCAGCGTTCACCGCGCCCGACCTGGCCCGCAACCCGCATCGGGGCTATCCGCGGACGGCACGCCACGCCCGTCAGCAGCTGTCTCCGCCTACTGGATCGGGATGACTCCCACCCCGAGAACGGCGACCTCCGTCACTTCGTCCGAGATCTCGAACAGCTGGTCGATGGCGACCTCGGTGAGAGCATCCGTTCCTGCTGGTGGTGGGTTCTCGACGAGTCGCAGGTGGAGGCGCCACGGTTCCGGCACGATCGGGATCGGGCCATGGTCGAGCCCGACGTCGAAGCCGCCTTGCGGGCAGGTGCCCGTGCCGGTGACGCGCACCATCCGGTTCTCGCCGGTCGGCACGTCGAACGCGGCGAAGTCCTTCGCGTCCCAACGACAGACGAGGTCAGGCATCACGCACCTCGCTGTGCGTTCTCGAGCGCTGCCTGGAGCAGGGACTCGCGCGCCTGGCGCCGCTCTTCCGGAGTCAGGTTCGTGTTCGCGTCCACCGCAGCAAGGTCACGGTTCAGCCGGACCATCCAGTCCGGCACGGGCGGGGCCGGTGTCGCCGGCGGGGGCGGCTGCGTCGCCGGGACCCTCGTGAAGTGGTACCAGTAGCCGTCCCGGGGATCCCAGATCGCGGCGACATCCATCACCCGCGTGGCCGTCCCCATGTTCAGGACCTCACGCAGGATGTTGTGCTCGGTCCAGTAGTCGTCGCCGAGGGTGACCACCGGCAGGCTCATCCGCGCGAACGCGTGTGTACGGCGGTCGTAGGTCTCCCAGCGGGCTTGCACCGGGTCCCAGAACACATCAGGCAGGTGCTGCCGCTGGACGAAGTCCTCCCACCCGCTCTTGAAGCTCCTGCCGGCTTCCGTGTTCTCGGGGAACGGCTCGAACTTGAACTGCATGACTCAACCTCTCGCCATGGCGACGACTCGCCATGGCCACAGTGGCGGACATCCTCCGGTCTGAGCCGGCAAGCGACCACGAACCACTAGTTTGCGGTAGGCGTCACTGCGGTCCGGGACGTCCCTAGCCAGGTCGTGTCCGCCTAGGTGCCAGGCCTCTTCGTGGGCGCCGGGTACGGCGTCTTGCCCTGGGCGAGGGCGTCGGTGAGCTGCTGGATGCGGCGGGCTCGGGTCTCCGGACGCACCGCCGTCTGGACGCGGTTCAGGAACGCGAAGCGGTTGCGGCCGTCCAGCGCGGCGTAGACGTCGGTGAGGTCGCGCGCGGCCAGGGCGGCGGCGAGGTCGTCGGGCACCACCGCGCTGGCGGGGCCGTCGTAGGCGGCGTCCCAGCGACCGTCCGCCTTCGCTCGCTCCACCTCGGCCAGGCCGGCGGGGCGCATCCGACCCTCGGCGGTGAGGCGCTCGATGCGCGCACAGTTGATCTTCGACCACACGCTCCTGGCGCGCCGCGGGGTGAACCGTTGCACGTACCACTCGTCGTCGACCCGCCGGGCGATGCCGTCGATCCAGCCGAAGCAGAGCGCCACGTCCACGGCCGTGGTCCAGTCGATCGACGTGACTCCGGAGCCCTTCTTCGCCATCCGCACCCAGACGTGCGAAGCGGTCGACGCGTTGTCGACGAGCCATGCCTCGAACGCCTCGTCACCCCCGAAGAACACCGCATCGGAGTGGTCCATCGACATGGCGGAAACCCTAGCCCCGGGCACCGACCACCCGCAGGGGACGACTCAGGCGGTGAAGGCGAGGAGGTCGCCCACCCCGGCACGGATCGCGTCGTACGCCTGGCGCAGGGTCGCGGGATCCGTCGACACGCTCACCACGTCGTCCGGCGAGTGGAACTCCCGGAAGTTGCCGGCGACGGACAGCAGCGGGACGCCGTCACCGAGACGGTCGTGCCAGACCTGCCCCTCGCCCGGCCACTTCGCGGCGACCCCGATGTTCGCTGTCTTCAGGTCGTCGACCAGGTCCGGGACGGTGGCGTTCGCGGGCTGGCTGTAGGCGGCGCGGGGGCCGAGCACCAGCGAGCCGTCGGGCTGCCGACGGGTGGCGCCGATCGCCGATCCGAGGTGGAAGACGGCGCGGGGCTCGAGGTCGAACTCCTCCGCGAGGTATCTGCTCGCGCCGTAGTTGTACAGCTCGTGGGCCGTGTTGCCGACGAACAGCACCGGCTGGTCCTGCGCGAGGTCCGTCGCCAGCTCGAGCGCGACCGCGAGACCGGTGGCGCGCTCGGCGGCGCAGTTGAACCAGCCGGTGAGCGGCGTCGTGACGATCACGGGGTCGACGACGGGCTTGCGGGTCCCGAACCAGGCGGTGACGACGCGCGTCCGTCGCGTGATGGTCCGCGCCGAGAACTCGACCTCGGCGCCGTACGCCGCCAGGTCGTTGGCGACCCGACCCGGCACGAGCAGGGTCGGGACACCGGTCTTGGGGAGGTCGGGATCGCTGTTGTAGCCGATCAGGCCGTCGTACAGCGGGTTCGTGCCGAGCGCGGCGTTCGTCGCGAGCACGGCCAGACGGGCGTTGGCGGCCCGGGCATCGGCGAGCGCACCGAGCACCGCCGGGTCGTTGCCGTCCAGCTTGGTCGTCACCGAGCGGACGAAGTCGGCGCGGCCGGAGAACCGACCCTCGCCCTCGAAGTACAGGGGCACGGTGTCGACCCGGTGCTGCCCGACCCTCACGTCCGCGTGCCAGTCGTAGAACGGGAAGTCGTAGCTCCAGCTCCCGACCCGTCCGCCGCGGCGCTTCAGCTCCTGCTCCAGCCACTCCAGTGCCCGTTCCTGCGAGGGCGTGCCGGTCCGGTGGACGCCGTACTGGCTGTAGCCGCGGACGGACGCGTGCAGCGACTCGTCGAGCCTCGGCGGCCGACCGTGCCGCGCGGCCGGGCGACCGGCACGACCGAACGCGGGGCTCGCGCCGAGGGCGAAGGTCGCGGCGAGACCGGCGGAGGTGACGGCACGGCGCGAGAGCCGACCGGTGAGGGCTTCGTAGGGGGTGGTCATGTCTGCTCCCGAGTTCAGTGGCATCCGACGTTAAATGAACCATATTGGGTCACTTAGTACATCTTCGGTCGGGGACGCGACCCGCCGTCGGGCGGGCAAGATGTGCCGCATGTCCCTGACCACGCCGGTGCTGAGCACGGAGCGCCTGCTGCTGCGGCCGTTCAGCGGCACGGACGCCGACGCCCTGTACGCCCTGCAGTCCGACGCGCACGTGCTGCGCTACTGGGACTCACCGCCCTGGACCGACCGGTCCCGGGCCGACGGCTTCCTCCAGCGCTGCCGGGAGATGGCCGAGGACGGCAGCGGGGTGCGGCTCGCCATCGACCGACGTGACGACGACGCGTTCCTGGGGTGGTGCAGCCTCAGCCGGTGGGACCCGACGTACCGGAGCGGGGCGCTGGGCTACTGCTTCGGCGAGGCTGCCTGGGGCCACGGCTATGCGACGGAGGCGGCGAGGGCGCTGCTGGGATGGGCGTTCGACACGCTCGACCTCAATCGCGTCCAGGCCGAGACCGACACGCGCAACGCCGGCTCGGCCCGGGTGCTGGAGAAGCTCGGGTTCCAGCGCGAGGGCACGCTCCGCGAGGACTGCGTCGTCGATGGCGTGGTCTCGGACTCGTGGGTCTACGGGCTGCTCCGGCGCGAGTGGTCGGCCGCGACGTGAGGCGCGTCGTCACGCTCGCCCTCGCCGCGGTCGCGGTGCTCGCCGCGGTCACGACCTGGTGGGTCGTGCGCGACTCCGATGACGACGACCACCAGGACACCGGCCTGACGGTCACGTGGAGCGAGACCGAGGAGCACCCGGCGTGCGTCTACCGGCCGGGCAGCGACCGTGCCGAGGCGACGATCGCGATCGACGGCACCGTCGCTGACGAGGAGACGGTGACGGTGACCGTCACGGCGTACGCCGACGAGAACACCTCCGACCTGGTCGGGACGGGCACCGGCCGTGCGCAGGTCGACGGGACCGTGCACCGCTCGCTGGTCGTGACCATCCCCGTCGACCGGCCGCCGCACGTCGACGAGGACGGCGTGGCGGCCTGCGCCCTCGACTCGACGTACTGAGGGCACTGTCGGTGCCGTGAGCAAGGATGGTCGGGTGACCGATCCCCTCGCCCGGTTCAGCGAGGCGACGCGCACCTGGTTCGGTGCGGCGTTCGCCGAGCCGACGCCTGCCCAGGTCGGGGCGTGGGACGCGATCGGGGCCGGTCGGCACGCACTGGTGGTGGCACCCACCGGGTCCGGCAAGACGCTGAGCGCGTTCCTCTGGTCGCTCGACCGGCTGCTGAGCACCGAGGAGCCGCCCGAGAAGTCGAAGCGGTGCCGGGTGCTCTACATCTCGCCGCTCAAGGCCCTCGGCGTCGACGTCGAGCGCAACCTCCGGGCCCCTCTGACCGGCATCCGGCACACCGCCGACCGCCTCGGCAGCCCCGTGCCCGAGGTCAGCGTCGGCGTCCGCTCCGGCGACACCCCCGCCGCCGACCGGCGCAAGCTCACGACCGCACCGCCCGACATCCTGATCACGACGCCCGAGTCGCTGTTCCTGATGCTCACCAGCCAGGCCCGCGAGTCGCTGCGCGGCGTCGAGACCGTCATCGTCGACGAGGTGCACGCGGTCGCCGGCACCAAGCGCGGCGCGCACCTCGCGGTCAGCCTGGAGCGCCTCGACGCGCTGCTCGACCGGCCGGCGCAGCGCATCGGCCTCAGCGCCACGGTCCGCCCGCTCGACGAGGTCGCCCGGTTCCTGGGCGGCACGGCGCCGGTCGACATCGTCGCGCCGCCGAGCGAGAAGGAGTGGGACCTCAGGGTCGTCGTACCCGTCGAGGACATGACCGCTCCCGCCGACTACGACGAGGACAGCGACGACCCGCAGCGCGCCCAGAGCATCTGGCCGCACGTCGAGGAGCGGGTCGTCGACCTGATCGAGCAGCACCGCTCGACGATCGTCTTCGCCAACTCACGACGCCTGGCCGAGCGGCTGACCGCGCGGCTCAACGAGATCGCCGCCGACCGGGCCGGCGTCGCCGTCGACACGGAGGGCGAGGCGCCCGCGCAGGTGATGGCGCAGTCGGGCCAGTCCTACGGCGCCCAGGCCGTCGTCGCCAAGGCCCACCACGGCTCGGTCTCCAAGGAGCAGCGAGCGCTGATCGAGGACGACCTCAAGCGCGGCCGGCTCCCCTGCGTGGTCGCGACCAGCAGCCTCGAGCTCGGCATCGACATGGGCGCCGTCGACCTGGTGATCCAGATCGAGAGCCCGCCGAGCGTCGCGAGCGCCCTGCAGCGGGTCGGGCGCGCGGGCCACCAGGTCGGCGAGATCTCCCGCGGCGTGCTCTTCCCGAAGCACCGCGGCGACCTCGCCCAGACCGCCGTCGCGGTCGACCGGATGCGCACCGGCTCGATCGAGTCGCTCCGGGTGCCGACCAACCCGCTCGACGTGCTCGCCCAGCAGGTCGTCGCCACCACCGCGCTCGAGGCGTGGCAGGTCGACGAGCTCTTCGACCTGGTGCGGCGCAGCGCGCCGTTCGCGCAGCTCCCGCGCAGCGCCTACGACGCCACGCTCGACCTGCTGAGCGGCCGCTACCCGTCCGACGAGTTCGCCGAGCTGCGCCCGCGTGTCGTCTGGGACCGGGTGACCGGGTCGATCACCGGCCGACCCGGCTCCCAGCGCCTCGCGGTCACCAGCGGCGGCACCATCCCCGACCGCGGGTTGTTCGGCGTCTTCCTGGTCGGGGCCGGGAACGAGCAGAGCGGGCCCGGACGGCGCGTCGGCGAGCTCGACGAGGAGATGGTCTACGAGTCCCGGGTCGGCGACGTGTTCGCGCTCGGCGCGACCAGCTGGCGCATCGAGGACATCACCCACGACCGGGTCCTCGTCACGCCGGCGCCGGGCATCCCCGGTCGCCTGCCGTTCTGGAAGGGTGACGCCCTCGGCCGCCCCGCCGAGCTCGGCCGGGCCATCGGCGCGTTCACCCGCGAGCTCGGCGCGCTCCCCCGCGACCGCGCCGAGGAGCGCGCCCGCGCCGACGGCCTCGACGAGTACGCCGCCGCCAACCTGGTCGGCTACCTGCACGAGCAGCTCGAGGCCACCAACCTGCTGCCGAGCGACCAGATCCTGGTCGTCGAGCGCTTCCGTGACGAGCTTGGCGACTGGCGGCTCGTCGTGCACTCGCCGTACGGCGTCCCCGTGCACGCACCCTGGGCGCTCGCGATCAACGCCCGCTTGCGCGAGCGCTACGGCGTGGACGGCCAGGCGGTCGCCTCCGACGACGGCATCGTGATCCGGATCCCCGACACCGACGCCGACCCGCCCGGCGGCGACGTCATCGTCTTCGAGCCCGACGAGATCGACGCCGTGGTGACCCAGGAGGTCGGCGGCTCGGCGCTCTTCGCCTCCCGCTTCCGCGAGTGCGCGGCCCGAGCCCTGCTGCTCCCCCGCCGCGACCCCGGTCGCCGCTCGCCGCTGTGGCAGCAGCGGCAACGGTCGGCGGCGCTGCTCGAGGTCGCCGTGCAGTACCCCTCGTTCCCGATCGTCCTCGAGGCGGTGCGCGAGTGCCTCCAGGACGTCTATGACCTACCGTCGCTCACGGCGCTGATGCGCGGCATCGACCGCCGCGAGGTGCAGGTCGTCGACGTGGCGACCCACCAGCCCTCGCCGTTCGCGCGCACCCTGCTGTTCGGCTACGTCGCGCAGTTCATGTACGAGGGCGACTCCCCCATCGCCGAGCGTCGGGCGGCTGCGCTCGCGCTCGACCAGGGCCTGCTCGCCGAGCTCCTCGGCCGCGCCGAGCTGCGCGAGCTGCTGGATCCCGAGGTGCTGGTCGAGGTCGAGGCCGAGCTGCAGCGGCTGGCTCCGGACCGGCGAGCCCGCGACGCCGAGGGCGTCGCCGACCTGCTCCGCCTGCTCGGCCCGCTGACGACCGCCGAGGTCGCGGAGCGGTCCGTCGAGGGCGCCGACACCGACGACTGGCTCGGCTCCCTCGCCGGGAGCCGGCGCGTGGTCGAGGTCCGGATGGCCGGCGAGGAGCGGTGGGCGGCGATCGAGGACGTCGGCCGGCTCCGCGACGGGCTCGGCGTCCCGGTGCCGCCCGGCACGCCCGACGTCTTCGCCGAGCCGGTCGACGACCCGCTGGCCGACCTCGTGGCCCGCTTCGCCCGCACGCACGGCCCGTTCACCCTCGACGACGTCGCGGCCCGCCTCGGGCTCGGCATCGCGGTCGTCCGCCTGACCCTGCAGCGACTGGCCGCCCAGGGCCGGGTGCTCGACGGTGAGTTCCGACCGTCCGGCTCTGGCACCGAGTGGTGCGACGCCGAGGTGCTCCGCAAGCTCCGCCGCCGCTCGCTGGCCCGGCTCCGTCAGGAGATCGAGCCGGTCGAGCCGGAGTCGCTCGGACGGTTCCTGGCCGCCTGGCAGCACATCGGCGGGCGGCTGCGCGGCGTCGACGGCGTGGTCAGCGTCATCGACCAGCTCGCCGGCTGCCCGGTCCCGGCCTCGGCGCTCGAGCCCCTGGTGCTCGGCGCCCGGGTGCGCGACTACGAGCCGTCCTACCTCGACGAGCTCACCGCCTCCGGCGAGGTCATCTGGGCCGGCCACAGCCCGCTGCCCGGTGCCGACGGCTGGGTGTCGCTCCACCTGGCCGACCAGGCACCGCTGACGCTGCCGGAGCACGCTCCCTTCGAGCACAGCGAGCTCCACCAGGCTGTCCTCGACGCCCTGGCGCCCGGCGGCGCCTGGTTCTTCCGCCAGCTGTCCGACTCGATCCGCGCCACCAACGACGCAGCGCTCTCGGCCGCGCTGTGGGACCTCGTCTGGGCGGGCCGGATCAGCAACGACACGCTCACCCCGCTGCGCGCGCTCACCCGCGGCGGCACGCCCGCCCACCGCAGCCGTCGGCCACCGCCGCGCGCGAGCCGGCCGGTCCGCACCGGGCCGCCCGAGACCGCCGGTCGCTGGGCGCTGCTGCCCGAGATCGACACCGATCCGACGCGACGAGCACACGCGACCGCCGAGCGGCTCCTGGACCGGCACGGCGTCGTCATCCGCGGCGCGGTGGTCAGCGAGCGGGTGCCGGGCGGGTTCGCGGCCGTCTACAAGGTGCTGTCGGCGTTCGAGGACTCCGGCCGCTGCCGGCGGGGCTACTTCGTCGACGGGCTCGGTGCCGCCCAGTTCGGCACCGCGGGCGCGATCGACCGCCTGCGCACCTTCTCGGAGGTCCCGGCCGACGCCAAGCCGACCGCCATCGCCCTCGCCGCGACCGATCCCGCGAACCCCTACGGCGCCGCGCTGTCGTGGCCGGAGACGACCGGCCACCGGCCGGGCCGCAAGGCCGGCGCCATCGTGGTGCTGGTCGACGGCGTGCTCACGCTCTACGTCGAGCGCGGTGGTCGCACGCTGCTCACCTGGAGCGAGGACGCCGATCTGCTCACGCCCGCCGCGGCGTCGCTCGCGGAGGCGGTCCGCCGCGGGTCGCTGGGCCGGCTCACCGTCGAGAAGGCCGACGGCGAGCAGCTGCTCGGCTCCGGGTCGACCCCGCTGCGCGAGGCACTCCAGGCGGCCGGGTTCGTCGCCACCCCCAAGGGACTCCGGCTGAGGTCGGCCGGTGCCTGAGGGCGACGCCGTCTGGCGCACGGCCCGGCGCCTCGAGCGCGGCATCTCGGGTCGACGGCTGACCCGCACGGACTTCCGGGTGCCCGCCATCGCCACCGTCGACCTGTCGGGGGGCACCGTCGTGGAGACCGTGTCGCGCGGCAAGCACCTGCTCACCCGGATCGACGGCGACGGCGACGCGGGCAACTGGACCCTGCACACCCACCTGAAGATGGAGGGGTCCTGGCGGACCTTCGCGCCGGGTGAGCGCTGGGGCCGGCCGGACTACCTGGTCCGGGTCGTGCTCGAGACCGCGGACAGCACCGCGGTCGGCTTCCAGCTCGGCGTGGTCGAGCTGGTCGCGCGCGATCGCGAGCACGAGGTCGTCGGCCACCTCGGCCCCGACCTGCTCGGGTCGGACTGGGACGAGGAGGAGGCCGTGCGCCGCCTGGTCGCCGACCCGGCCCGGCCTCTCGGTGAGGCACTCCTCGACCAGCGCAACCTGGCCGGCATCGGCACGATCTACCGCACCGAGCTCTGCTTCCTCACCGGCTACGACCCGCGGACGCCCGTCGGGCTGGTGACCGACCCGCTCCGGATGGTCCGGCTGGCGAGGTCGATGCTCGACCAGAACCGGCACCTGCCCCAGATCTGCACGACGGGCGACAAGCGTCGGGGGCGGAGCCTGTGGATCTACGGGCGGCTGCACGAGCGCTGCCGGCGGTGCGGCAGCCGGATCGAGCACGCCCAGCTCGGCGAGCCCGGACGCGAGCGCGCGGCGTACTGGTGCCCTCGCTGCCAGCCCCCTCGCTGACGCGGGGTCGAGTGCGGGCGACTCAGGCTGCGGAGTTGACGACCTGGCGTCCGGCGGGCGCGGCGACCGGGATGCGGGTCAGCTCGGCGGCCGCCTCCTCGATCGCGACCAGGTCGGAGACCTCACGCAGCACGTCGGAGAGCGGCATGTCGAGGGCCGCGCAGAGCGAGGCGAGCAGCTCGGAGGACGCCTCCTTCTGGCCGCGCTCGATCTCGGAGATGTAGCCGAGGCTCACCCGGGCGTCCGCGGAGACCTCACGCAGGGTCAGTCCGCGCTGCATGCGGGCGTCGCGCAGCACGTCGCCGAGCATCCGACGAAACAGCACCATGCGCGCCTCCTTCTCCGACAGAACATCGGCAGACATCACGTCGACCTGTGGGCCCAACGCTACCCGAGAGGTGTTTCTTCCCGCCGGAGGACCTGCTCAAAGGCCGAGAGCGCCTCCCGGCAGGTCCGGTCCTGGATCTGCCCGCGCTTGCCGCGCAGCTCCAGCGCGACCGCCGCGACCAGGTCGGGACCCGCGATCCCGACGAAGACCGTGCCGGCCGGCTTGCCCTCCTGCTCGGCCGGACCGGCCACCCCCGTCGTCGCCACGCCGTACGTCGCCCCGGTCAGCGCGCGCACTCCGGTGGCCATCGCCTGGGCGCACTCGGACGAGACGACCCCGTGCTCCTCGATGATCCGGTCCGGTACGCCGAGCAGCGACGCCTTCAGCTCGGTCGCGTAGGTGACGACCCCACCGACGTAGACGTCCGAGGCGCCGGGGATGCCGGTCAGCAGCGCGGCCAGCCGGCCGCCGGTGAGCGACTCGGCGGTCGCGACCGTCTCCCCCGCGGCGCGGAGCAGCCGCTGCACACTCTCGGCCGGGTCGCTCACGCGGACAAGGCTAGGGTGCGGCTCCTGATCCGGCGCCATCGCGAGCGGGGTTTCGCGCCGTATCTGGCAAGGCGGAGGTGCGAAGGCGGGACGGAGTCCCGTCGAGTCGCCGCTTTGCCGGGGTCCCCGCGGAAACGCGAGCGCAGCGAGTGCTTTCCGTGGGGTGGCGACTTCGCCGCCAGATCGGATGCGAAAGACCGCGTAGCGGGCGCTTCCGGATCAGGAGCCGTGCCCTAGTGTCCGAGCATGGCGCTCCCCATCGAGGACTACGCACTGGTCGGCGACCGGCGCAGCGGCGCGCTGATCGGCCGCGACGGCTCGGTCGACTGGCTGTGCCTGCCGCGCTTCGACTCCCCCGCCTGCTTCGCCGCCCTGCTCGGCACCGACGACCACGGGCGCTGGCAGCTCTGCCCGGTCGACGACCACGACGTACGGCGGCGCTACCTCGACGGCTCCGCGGTGCTGGAGACGACCTTCACGACCGCGACCGGCGAGGTCACGCTCACCGACGCGATGCCGCAGGGCGACGGCCGGGCCGACCTGGTCCGGCGGGTGACCGGCGTGCGCGGCAGCGTGCGGATGCGGCACGAGTGGCGGGTCCGCCTCGACTACGGCGCGATCGTGCCGTGGGTGCGACGCCAGACCGTGCACGGCGAGGCCGTGATCACGGCCATCGGCGGTCCGGACCGCCTGGTGCTGCGCGGCCCTCGGCTGCCGCGCGCCGACGACCACCGCCACCTCGACGAGTTCGACGTCACCGAGGGTGACGTCCTGACCTTCTCGACGACCTGGCTGCCGTCGTACGCACCGCTCGACGGGATCGGCGCCCCCGACGACCAGATCGAGACGTCCGTCCGCGAGAGCAGCAGCTGGTCGGCGCACTGCCGGGCGGACGTGCCGCGGGTCGACGTCGTGCGTCGCTCGCTGCTCACGCTCCGGCTGCTCACGGACGAGGACTCGGGCGGCATCGTCGCCGCGCCCACCACGTCGCTGCCGGAGGACCCGGGCGGCGAGCGCAACTGGGACTACCGCTACTGCTGGCTGCGCGACGCCGCCCTGACGATCGGGGCCCTGATCCGGGCCGGGCACGTCGACGAGGCCCAGCTGTGGCGGGCCTGGCTGCTGCGCGCCGTCGCGGGCGACCCCGACGACCTCCAGATCATGTACGCCGTGGACGGGCGACGCCGGCTCACCGAGGAGACGCTGCCGCACCTGCCCGGCTATGCCGGGTCGACCCCGGTGCGGATCGGCAACGGTGCGGCCCTCCAGCGCCAGCTCGACGTGCTCGGCGAGGTGATGGTCGCGCTCGAGCAGACCCGTCAGGCGACCGGGCACGCCGACCCCGCGTCCTGGGCGGTGCAGCGGGCGCTGGTCAGCCACCTCGCGACGACCTGGCAGCGCAAGGACCACGGCCTGTGGGAGATCCGCGGCCCGCAGCAGCGCTTCACGCACTCGCAGGCGATGGTGTGGGCGGCGTTCGACCGCGCCGTCCGTGCCGTCGAGGAGTTCGACGTCGACGGGCCGGTCGACGAGTGGCGCCGGCTGCGCGACCGGGTCCGCGAGGAGGTCCTCGAGCACGGGTACGACGAGGGGCGCGGCTCCTTCGTGCAGTTCTACGGCAGCACCGAGGTCGACGCGGCGCTGCTGGTGCTCCCCCAGATCGGGATCGTCGCGGGCGACGACCCGCGGATGCTCGGCACCATCGAGGCGGTCGAACGCGACCTGCTCCGCGACGGCCTGCTGCTGCGCTACCGCACCCAGACCGGTGTCGACGGGCTCGCCGGCGACGAGCACCCGTTCCTGGCCTGCTCGTTCTGGCTCGTCTCGGCGTACGCCGGCGCCGGGCGCCTCGACGACGCCACCGCCCTCTTCGACCGGCTCTGCGACCTGACCAACGACGTCGGCCTGCTCTCGGAGGAGTACGACCCCGCCCGGGGACGGATGGTCGGCAACTTCCCCCAGGCGTTCAGCCACCTCGCGCTGGTGCACGCGGCCTTCGACCTCGCCGAGGCCCGAGACAGCGCCCCAGACGCACACTGACCCGCTCGCGTGGCGCGAGCGGGTCAGTGTGCGTCGTGCGCTGCTACCGCTTGACGACGACCCGGACGGTGTCCGCGCTCGGCTTGAGGACGTCACTCCCCAGGTAGCTGACGCGGATCGTCTTGCTGCCGGTGCTGGTGAACTTCCCCAGCGTCAACGTCGCCTTGCCGCCCCGCAGGGTCAGGGTCTTGGTGCCCTGGCCCGGGACCGTGACCCGCACCTTGCCGGTCGCGGCGACGCCGGGCTGGCCGTCGACCTCGATCTTCAACGTGACCCGGGTCTTCCTCAGCTTCGCCTTGGCGGGCCTGGCGGTCGCCTTCGTCCCCGACGCCGCCTTGGCCACGACGACCTTGAAGGTGTCGGAGCCCGACGTGAAGTCGTCGTCCCCGGAGTAGGCCGCCGTGAGCGTGTGCGACCCCGGCTTCAGGGAGCGGGCCGGCAGGACCACCTTCGTGATCCCGGATGCCGGTACCGCCGTCGCCACGCCGATCTTCTTGGCGCCGTCGAACAGCTGCACGGTTCCGGTGGCACCCGCGGGCCCCACGGTCACCGTGACGGTGCCCGCCTTGCCGTAGGTCACCGACACGTTGCCAGCGCTGACCGTCGACGCCGTCGGCTCCGTCGGCGGCGCTCCCACGAGGGTCACCGGCACCCGCGTCTGCGTACCGGTGTCGGTCCCGACCAGAGTGAGAGCCGTGGCTCCCCCGACGACGTCGGCCGGCACGACGACGTCGACGGCTGCCTTGCCGTACTCGTCGAAGACGTCGGTCCCGACCGTGTTGTCGAGGGGCGCCGTTCCGAGGACCTGGCTGCCCAGCTTGACCTGGACCGCTGTGTCCTTGGTGTCCGCGGCGGTCGACATGCTCCACGAGGACACGTCGAACACGATGTGGTCGCCCGGCCCGTAGGAAGCCGGAGCGGCAGCCGGGAACTTCACACCCACCGAGCGCTGGCTGAAGTCCACCGCCAGCGGCGTGGTGCCGGCGAACTCATCCATGTAGTCGACCATCGCCTGCAGGTCGACCTTGCCGGTGTCCCGTTTGGCCGTGCCGTTGTTGAAGGCGCGGAAGTTGTCGCCGCCGGAGGCCAGGAACGAGTTCACCGTCACGGAGTACGTCGCTGCCGGGTCGATGGCGACCCCGTTCAGCCACATCCCGGTGACTCGGGAGCCCTCCGCCTTCGAGGGGTCGTAGGTGTAGGTGAACCCCTTCGAGATGCCGAGCCGCAGGAACGGACGGGACGGGATGTTGTTGCTGGCGTCGCGCTGCCACTGCTGCTCGAGCGCCAGCTTGATGTTCGCGCCGGTCAGGCTCATGTTCACCAGCGTGTTGGCGAAGGGCTGGACCACCGCGGCCTGCTTGTAGGTCAGGTCCCGTGGGAATGTCCCGGCGCCGGTCCCGGTCATGTCCGCGCGCAGACCGCCCGGGTTCATGAACGCGATCTGAGCGCTCCCGGACGTCGGCGTCTCCGTCGCCCAGCGCTGGACCTCGGCGACCAGGTTCCCGAGCGACGACTCGCCGCCGCGATTCTCCGTGGTGCCGTTGGCGAGCTTGGCCCGGTTGAAGCCACCGCCGATCTTGCCGAGCACCGCAGCGCCGAGGACGTCGGCCTGGGCCTTGGCGTCAGCGACGGTCTGGGCGACCTCGGCGTTCGGCGCGTACCCCGTACCCGCCAGCCCGATCACGTCCTGCGACGTCGCCACCAGGTCACCGCTGGTGTTGTCGAAGCTGAAGACCAGCTTGTTGAGGAAGGTGCCGTACTGACCGGCCGAGACGACCGGACGCTTGGTCACTGCCCGCCCGGACCAACCCGCGACCGGGAAGGAGCAGTTGTAGGCCAGGTGGGTGTGCCCCGACACGATGGCGTCCACGGAGTCGTTGACACCGGTGACGATGTGACCCCACGTCGTCGAGGGATCGGTCATCGTCGAGCAGTCGGTGCTGGGAGCACCCTCGTGGACGAGCAGGATGACGAGGTCGGCACCTGCGGCCTTGAGGTTGGCCGCCTCCGCGTTGGTCGCGTCGACGATGTCCGTCACGGTGACGCCCTGGATGCCGGACGGCGAAACCAGGGACGGAAGGTCCTCGGTCACCGCGCCGACGTAACCGACCTTGATGTCGCCGGCGTCGGTGTCGAACGTCTGCATCCACGAGGGAGCGAGGTCGTCACGACCAGCCGGCTCCACGACGTTCGCGGCGATGTACTTCCAGTCCGCCCGGTCCTGCACGCGTCCGACGAGGTCTTCGTAGCCCTGGTCGAACTCGTGGTTGCCTGCCGCGGACACGTCCAGCCCGGCCTCGTTGAGTGCATCGATGGTGGGCTCGTCGTCCTGGATGAACGACTCGAAGGTGGACGCGCCGATCAGGTCACCGGCAGCGACGAAGCCGGTGTCCGGGTTGTCGGCCCGCATCTCGTCGACGGCACCGGCGAGCACGGCTGCACCCGCTGCGTTGGCACCATCGGCGAGGAGCCGACCATGGAAGTCGTTCGTGCCGAGGATCTGCACCTCGGAGTGATCGGTGGTGAACGCGGGCAGGTCGATGCCGACGATCTCCGGGTTGTGGTCGGAGGCTGCGAAGGGGTTCGCAGCGTTGAACAGCTGGGTGACGTTGTAGTTGTAGCGGCTGTACTGGTAGCCGACCGACTCCGCGGCGTTGATGTCCCAGATGTCCGCCCCGGTCACCATCGCGTACGCAGCCGCGTTGCCGAGAACGTGGTCGAGCGAGCCGGAGAGCCCACCGAAGGAGTAGCTCTCCTCACCGGCGTCGTCGGACTCGATCGCAGTGAAGCCCGCGTCGTGGAGGACCTGCATCGGGTCCTCCTTCGAGTACGAGTTGAAGTCGCCGGTGAGGAACACCGCCGAGATCCCCCGCTTCTGCGCGAACTCCTGGGCGAACGCGGCCAACCGAGTGGCCTGACGCGTCCGATCCCCGTTGAACGCACCGGTGTCCGGGCTGTTGGCGTTGTCGCCCGTGGCCGCCGGGTTGCTGTCTCCCTTGGACTTGAAGTGGTTGACGATGACGGCGAACGCCGCCGAGTCGAGCGCGCCCGTGGGCTTGAACGCCTGGGCCAGCGGCTCACGGGCGTTCGCGAACTCGGTGGTCCCGAACAGGATGTCCGAGATGCCCACCGGCTGGACCTTGGCCGGCTTGTAGATGAACCCGGGCCGGATGACGTCCTGCTCGGAGATCGCGGTGGCGTCGAGCGCCTCGGCGGGCGAGTGCACGAACTTCCAGGTGCCGGCTCCGGCGTCGGCGTTGAGGGCGTTGACCAGGTAGGCGAGCGCGTCGTCCCGGTTGGTCTCGCCGACCAGCTTCATGGAGTTCTCGATCTCCTCGAGGCTGACGATGTCCGCCCCGAGCGTGTTGATCGCGTGCACGATCTTGTCGCGCTGGCGGTCCAGGCTCGCCTGGGTCGCCGCACCGCGAGGTCCGTTGCCGGCGTTCGTGCCGTTCGTGACGACACCACAGGTGTTGTTGCCGATCCTGTTGCCGTCACGGTCGGTGTAGTACGAGCAGGCCGTGTTCACGGCGGGGCTCTGCGCGGCGCCGTTGAGCACGTACTGCTCACCGGTGGTGTTGAAGAAGTTGAGGACGTTGAACGTGGCCAGCTTGAGGTCTCCGCCGACCGGCTGGGGCGCGAGGTTCGGCGTCCGCGTGTCCTCGAACGTGACGACGGCGTCGCCCAGGTCCTTCACGGGCAGCGAGGGCTGGAACTTCCAGACGCTGTTGCGGAAGTCGAGGATGACCGGCTGGTGGAACGTCGCCTCGGCGCCCACGCGCACGGCGTGGTCCGGGCCCAGCCACGGCAGCGGCAGGTCCTGCTGCGGAGAGTCGTTGGTCAGGTAGTTGATGCTCGTCCCGTCGTCGAGCACGACCCCGCGGGCCGCGTTGTCCGCCTTGACAGCGGCGAGCCCCGCGACGTCGTCGTCGGCCTTGACCTCGGTCGGCTGCACGAGCGGGTGGTCACCGGTGGCCAGCCCGACCTCGCCGTACTGGTTGGTGCTGTAGCTGTTGGTGACGGTGAACTCGTCGGTGGGGGCGAGGAGCTCACCCTCGTGTGCCTCGCGTGCCCCCTCGGTCGTCGGGTACGCGATGGCCCGCGCATCGGCCGTGCCGATCGACGCGATCTCGTTCACGCCGCCGGCGACCGGCGTGATCTCGGTCAGCCCCGCGAACTCGCTCACTGGTCCTACGACCTCGACCGAGTCGCCGATGGCCACACCCGCCGGCATCGAGTTGTTGCCGTAGACGAAGACCGCGTCAGACGCGCCATCGGTGTCGGCACCTGGGGTCTGGATGTACATGCCGTCGAGCCCGCCGTTGGCGCCCAGCTCAGCCGGGTACGGGTCGGCGTACATGCCGGTCACGACACCCTGCACGCGGACGTTCTCGCCCGCGTCCGTGCCGGAGGCCGGGGCGAACGGCGAGCGGTCGCCGGGGCCCTGGACCTCGGCGATCGTGCGCAGCGTCGGCACCTCCGTCACCGTGACGCTGAAGGACGTCTGAGCGGTCGTCGGGGTCCCGGCAGAGTCGGTGACCGTCGCCGTGACGTCGAAGGTGCCCGTGGCCGTCGGCGTACCGGAGACGGCGCCGCCGTCGGCCACCGTCACGCCAGCGGGCAGGCCGGTCGCCACCCAGTGGTACGGCGCGGTGCCGCCCGTGGCCTCCAGCGTGAACCCGGTGATCGGCAGGTTGACGATCGTGGTCTTGTCGCCCGGGTCGGTCGCGCCCAGGGGGGACGGCGTGGTGCCCGAGCCGGTCGGCGTCGGCGGGGTGATCGTGGTGAAGTCGGTGGCGTTGGCGTCCGCGTCCGCCCCACCCGTTCGCGTGAGGCTGTGGGTGACGTCCCACCCGGCGCTCGGCGCCGTGCCCTCCGGGAAGTTGCTCGTGCCGTAGCCGAGCCGGTCGACGATCCCGCTGTCCGTGGTCGGGTTGGACGCGCTCGAGGTGGTCGTCAGGAAGACGGTGCCTCCCCCGGTCGAGCCGCCCGCCATGTTGAGCCCGGTCGCGGTCTGGTCGGGCGAGGGCAGTGCCGCACCGTTCGCCCCGTTGCTCGCGCCGCGGATCAGGTAGTAGCCGTGGGAGGCGACCGTGACGCCGACCAGCGGTGCCACACCGCTGGCGTTGCCCGTGCCGGTGGCTGAGCGGTACTGCACCGAGCCGGTGAAGGTGATCGGCGAGCCGGTGGGGTTGTAGAGCTCGACGAAGCGGTCCTTGAAGGACGCGCCGGTCGAGCCGCCGTTCATGTAGACCTCGTTGATGACGAGGCCGGTGCCGGCGGGGTTCGCCGAGGCGGGGGCGAGCGGCAACAGGGACAGACCACTGGCGACGACCGCGAGCGCGAACGCTCCGGTCAGTCGCTTCCGAGTAGCGAGCATGAAGGGCGTTCTCCGAACGTGAGGGCGAGGACGGGGGCAGCGCCATCGAACCGGCCATCGGAAACATCGCGACCAGACCCGGGAACAGCAAGAGAATTCCCGAGAACGAATCAACGACGGGGGAAGCCCTCCGGCGCGGAGCGTGGTGAAGGGAACCTAACCCCGAAACGTTCGTCTCTCGCAAGAGATACGGTGAACAAGTTGTTACAGATCGGCATCGGACGCGTAAGCCTGAGGACTACGGCCGAGATTTTACGAACGCAGGGTCGCGCGCTGCTTCCAGACGTCGCGGTAGAACTCCCAGCCGGACCACAGCGTGAGGGCGACCGCGATCGCCAGGCACGCCTGCGCCAGGTAGAAGATCACCTCGCCCGGGACCTCCAGGCCGCTGGGCAGGTCGGGGTCGCGCAGGGGCAGGCAGAGCGTCGCTAGGGCGACCGCCTGGAAGGTCGTCTTGATCTTGCCGAGGTCGGCGGCCGCGATGACCACCTTCTTCAGGATCGAGAGACGGAGCAGCGTCACGCTCCACTCCCGGATCAGCACGACGATCGTCACCCACCACCAGATGTCGCCGACGATCGAGAGCCCGATGAAGGCCATGCCGGTGACCGCCTTGTCGGCGATCGGGTCGGCGATCTTGCCGAAGTTGGTGATCAGGTTGTGCTTGCGGGCCAGGTCGCCGTCGATCTTGTCGGTGATCATCGCCAGCGAGAAGATCACGAACGCGACGCAGCGCCAGGTGATCGAGTCGCCGCCGTCGACCAGCAGCGCCCACGCGAAGAACGGGACCGCCACGATCCGCAACGTCGTCAGGACGTTGGGGACGTTCCAGTTGCTGGGCTGCTGCACCTGCGCCTCGGCCATCACAGCACCCGAGCGTAGAGGTCGGCGCCGTCGGACTCGACGACCACCGCGCGGACCAGGTCGCCGACCCGGGCGTCGGCGTCGAGCAGGTACGTCGACCCGTCGACCTCGGGGCCCTGGTGTGCCGCCCTGCCCTCGATGCCCCGCCCGTCCTCGGCGTCGGCGCTCTCGACGAGCACCTCGACCGTCTCGCCGATCCGGTCCGCGGCCCGCTGGGAGGTGAGCTCCTCGACCAGGTCGCCGACGTGCTCGACCCGGGCCCGCACCTCGTCCTCGTCGAGCTTGCCGTCGTACGTCGCGGCCTCGGTGCCGTCCTCGTCGGAGTAGCCGAACACGCCGGTCACGTCGAGGCGGGCGGCGACCAGGAAGTCGCAGAGGGTCTGCAGGTCCTCGTCGCTCTCACCCGGGAAGCCGACGATCACGTTGCTGCGCACCCCGGCCTCCGGGGCCAGCGCACGGATCTGCTCGAGCAGGCCGAGGAAGCTCTCCGGGTCGCCGAAGCGGCGCATCCGCCGCAGCACCCCGGCGCTCGCGTGCTGGAACGACAGGTCGAAGTACGGCGTGACCCCGGGCGTGCCCGCGATCGCCTCGACCAGGCCGGGGCGGGTCTCGGCGGGCTGCAGGTAGGAGACCCGGACCCGGTCGACGCCGTCGACCGCAGCGAGCTCGGGCAGCAGCGTCTCGAGGAGCCGCAGGTCGCCGAGGTCCTTGCCGTACGACGTGGAGTTCTCGCTGACCAGGAACAGCTCGCGCACGCCCTGCTCCCCCAGCCAGCGCGCCTCCTGGAGCACGTCCGAGGGGCGGCGGCTGACGAACGAGCCGCGGAAGGAGGGGATGGCGCAGAAGGAGCAGCGTCGGTCGCAGCCGCTGGCCAGCTTGAGGGACGCCGTGGGGCCGGAGTCCAGGCGCCGTCGCAGCGACGCCGGTCCTGACGCGTGGCCCGGCACCGGGGTCGTCGACAGCGCGCGCTCGACCGGGGTGATCGGCAGCAGCAGCCGGCGGTCCTGCGGGGTGTGCGCGGCGTGGGACTCCCCCGCGACGATCGAGCGCAGCCGCGCGGCGATGTCCGGGTAGTCGTCGAAGCCGAGCACCGCGTCGGCCTCGGGCAGCGACTCGGCGAGCTCCTTGCCGTAGCGCTCGGCCATGCAGCCCACGGCCACCACGGCCTGGGTGCGTCCGGTCGCCTTGAGGTCGGCCGCCTCGAGCAGGGTGTCGACCGAGTCCTTCTTCGCCGACTCGACGAAGCCGCACGTGTTGACGACCACGGTGTCGGCGTCGGCCGGGTCGCCGACGAGCCGGAAGCCGTCGGCCTCGAGCCGTCCGGCGAGCTCCTCGGAGTCCACCTCGTTGCGGGCGCACCCGAGGGTCACCATGGCGACCGACAGCAGTTCGCGGGCGGGGGCAGAGCTCGTCTCAGTCGTCATGTCCGTCCGAGTATCGCAACCGACCGGTCGTTGGGGCGAACCGGCGACGGGCTCAGCCGACCCCGGGGCCCGGCTTCACCGCCAGCACCGGGCAGGTCGCGCCGAGCAGGATCCGCTGCGCGACGCTGCCCATGAGCAGCTTGCCGACCGGTGTGCGGTGCCGCAGCCCGACGACGACCAGTGCGGCGCCCAGCTCGTCGGCCACCGCCAGCACCTGGTCGGCGACCTCACCGCCGACGGACTGGCGGACGTCGTGCGTCAGCCCGGAGTCGGCCAGCCGGGACCGTACGTCGGCCAGCGCGTCGGCACCGGCGTACCGGTCGTCGACCAGCGCGTCGCCCCGGCTGCCGTTGACCACGACCACCGCGCGACCGTGGTGCGCGGCCTCGCCCAGGGCGTGGTCGAGCGCGGCCGCGCCGTACTCGTCGGGCGTCCAGGCGACGACCACCCACTGCTCGCTCATCGCTCCACCAGCTCCTCGTCGTGCGACCGGTCGGTCTCGTCGTGCTCCTTGCGGTTGATCACCGCGAAGACCGGTCGCGCCACGACGAGCACCGCGATCAGCGCGTACGTCGCGATCGCGAGCGGCTCGTCGAGCAGCACCGAGAAGTCACCGCCGGAGATCGCGAGCGCCTCGCGCAGCTTGGACTCCATGAGCGGTCCGAGGATCACGCCGAGGATGAACGGCAGCACCGGGATGCCGAAGCGCCGCATCATCAGGCCGATGAGGCCGAAGACGACCAGGAGCCCGACGTCGAACGGGTCGAGGTTGGTCGCGTAGGCGCCCAGGCAGGCGAAGAACAGGATCCCGGCGTACAGCTGGGGGCGCGGGATGCGCAGCAGCCGAGCCCACAGCGGCGCCAGCGGCAGGTTGAGGACCAGCAGCATCGCGTTGCCGATCAGGAGGCTGGCGAGCAGCGTCCAGACGAGGTCGGACTGGTCGCTCATCAGCTGCGGACCGGGCTGGATCCCGTACCCCTGCAGGGCTGCGAGCATCACCGACGCGGTCGCGGTCACCGGCAGGCCGAGGGCGAGCATCGGCACGAACATGCCCGCGGCGGAGGCGTTGTTGGCGGCCTCGGGGCCGGCCACGCCCTCGATCGCGCCGTGGCCGAACTCGTCGCTGTTGCGCGACAGGCGGCGCTCGGTCGCGTAGGAGAGGAACGTCGGGATCTCGGCGCCGCCGGCCGGGATCGCCCCGAACGGGAAGCCGAACGCGGTGCCGCGCAGCCACGGCTTCCAGGAGCGGCGCCAGTCGTCGCGGCCCATCCAGGGCCGACCGACCGGCGTGACGCGCATCGGCGAGCGGCGCAGGTGCGCCGCCACCCAGAGCGCCTCGCCCAGAGCGAAGATGCCCACCGCCACCACGACGATGTCGATGCGGTCGATCAGCTGCGGGACCCCCATCGTGAGCCGCTGCTGACCGGTGTTGAGGTCCAGCCCGACGAGACCGACGGACAGGCCCAGGAAGAGGCCGACGTACCCGCGCAGCGGCGAGCTGCCCAGCACGGTGGTGGTCATCACGAGCGCCAGCACCATGATCGCGAAGTACGACGGGGCGCCGATCTCGACGGCCACGTCGGCCAGCGCCGGGGCGAAGAACGCGACCAGCAGGGTGCCGACGGTGCCGGCGACGAACGAGCCGATGGCCGCGGTGGCGAGCGCCTGGGCGGCCCGGCCCTTGCGGGCCATCTTGTTGCCCTCGATCGCCGTCATCACCGAGGCGGACTCACCCGGTGTGTTCAGCAGGATCGACGTCGTCGAGCCGCCGTACATGCCGCCGTAGTAGATGCCCGCGAACATGATGAACGCCGACGTGGGGTCGAGGGTGAACGTGACCGGGATCAGGAGGGCGACGGCCATCGCCGGGCCGATGCCGGGCAGCACGCCGACGAACGTGCCGAGGAGGACGCCGATGGCGGCGTACAGCAGGTGCTCGGGCGTGACCGCGGTCTGCAGGCCGCCCCAGAGGAGGTCGAGGTTGTCCATGTCGGCTCCTCAGAGGATTCCGTCGAGGATGCCCGGCGTGAGCGGGATGCCCAGGCCGACGTAGAAGCCGTACCAGCTGCCGACCGCGAGGACGGCGCCGACGAGCACGTCACGGATGACCGTCCGACTGCCCAGGACCCAGGCGGCGCCCGCGAAGAGCAGCGCGCCGCTGACCGCCCAGCCCAGCAGGTTCATCGTCGCGACCGTGAAGAGCAGGACCCCGAGCAGCTTGGTCACCGTCAGCCAGTCGGCAGAGACGGTCAGGTCGACGTCCTCGCCCGCCTCGGGCTCGGGGCGGGACCCCCGCGCCGTCGCGACCGCGAGCAGCACGGCGAGCACGATCATGCCGGTGCCGATGACGTAGGGGAACACGCGTGGCCCGACGGGGTCGGCGAAGCCGACGTCGAGGGTGGAGGCGTCGTACACGGTCCAGGCGCCGACCACCGCGAGGAGGGCGGCGAGGCCGTACTGCGCGCGGTCGATGCCGACGGTCTCGTCGGGCGGCGGCGCCACTCGGGTCTCAGGCGTCGTGGTCAATGAGATCCAGCTCCTTCAGGGTCGTTGCGACCCGCTCGTCCTCTGCCACCAGGAACTTCTCGAAGTCGTCGCCGGTGTGGAAGGCGTCGATCCAGCCGTTGTCCTCGAGCGCCTGCTGCCACTCGGGTGAGTCGTGCATCTCGGTGAGGTAGTCGATGAGCTCCTGCTTGCGCTTGTCGGAGATCCCGGGCGGCGCGAGCACCCCACGCCAGTTGGTGAACACCAGGTCGATGTCGCTCTCCTGCAGCGTCGGGATGTCGGCGACGGTCTCGCCCTCGAGGCGCTCCTCGCCCGACACGGCCAGCGCCCGCAGGTCCCCGGCCTCGATCTGCCCCTCGAACTCGCCGAGTCCCGAGAAGCCGACCTGGATCTTGTTGCCGAGCAGCGCGCTGGTGAGCGGCCCGCCGCCGTCGTACGACACGTAGCGCACCTCGCGCGGGTCGATGCCGACCGCCTTCGCCAGCTGCATCGGGAAGAGGTGGTCGGGGCCGCCCGGCGAGGAGCCGCCGCCGACGGCGATGCCGCCGGGGTCCTTCTTCCAGGCCTCGACGAAGTCGTCGATCGTCTTGTACGGCGAGTCCGCCGGCACCAGCACACCTTCCTGGTCCTCGATCAGCTGCGCGATCGGGGTGGCGTCCTGGGGGCGGGAGTCGACGGCGAAGGAGTACGTCGAGCCGACCACGCCGAGGCCTATCGTCATCAGCAGGTGCTCGTTGCCCTCCTCGCCGAAGAGCCGGGACATAGCGACCGAGCCGCCGGCGCCGAGGATGTTGGTGACCTGGATGTTGCCCCCGGTCACGTCGTCCCGCTCGAGCACGCCGACCGCCGCGCGGCCCGTCTGGTCGTAGCCGCCGCCGGGGCTGTTCGGGATCCACATGTCCAGGTCCTTGGTGTCGTCGCCGCGGGTGACACCGCACCCGGTGAGGAGCACCAGCGCGCACGCACCTGCGAGCATGGCGCGCAGGAGGGCCCGTCGTGGCCGGTCGGTCGGTGGTGAGGTCTGCACGTGCCGATCGTCACTCCGCCAGGTGACCGGCGTCACCATTGGGCAACCAAAGGAGGTTGTGGAACTTGTGGTCACGGTCCCGTACGCCGCGACCCCGCACGCTCGCGGGGCAGGTCCTGCTGCTCCAGCTGGTGGTGCTGCTCGCCGTGGTGGTCGTCGTCAGCGTGGTCTCGCTGCGCCAGAGCGACGAGGACTTCCGGACCTCGCGTGAGGACCGGCTCCGCTCGGCCGCCGAGAGCCTGGCCAACACCGCGGTCGTGCAGGACAGCCTCGCCGGCGACGTCGACCGCCGAGCGCTCAGCTTCTCGCTGCAGCAGCGCGCGAACGACGTCGGGGCCAGCGCCGCGCACCTGACCGACCTGACGGGCACCGTCCTGGTCTCCACCGACCCCACACGTGTCGGCGAGCAGGTCGACCTGGGCCCGGGCGACGCCGCCGACGGGCGCGTCTGGAGCGGT
This sequence comes from Nocardioides sp. Root1257, assembly GCF_001425175.1. Classification (GTDB taxonomy): domain Bacteria; phylum Actinomycetota; class Actinomycetes; order Propionibacteriales; family Nocardioidaceae; genus Nocardioides. The sequence goes on from NZ_LMDV01000013.1 coordinate 25,365, forward strand.
GACGTCGTGGACCTCGGCGACCGCGCGATCGCCGCCCAGGTGCCGGTCTTCAGCCCCGGGGACGCCCGCGCCGACCCGCCCGTGGCGCCGGCCCAGGTGGGGATCGCGGTGGTGACCGAGGACTACCCGCCCCTGACGGAGCGTCTCGCGCAGACCCGCACCGACGTGCTGGCGGTGCTCGCCGCCGGGCTGGCGATCGGGGCGCTCGGCGCGTGGCTCCTCTCACGGCTCGTGCGCCGGCGTACGCGCGGCCTCGAGCCCGCCGAGATCGCCGGGCTGGCCGACCAGCGCGAGGCACTGCTGACGTCGCTCCGCGAGGGCGTGGTCGCCATCAACGACCAGGGCGTCGTGACCCTCGTCAGCGACAGCGCCCGCGAGCTCCTCGACCTGCCTGCGGATGCCAGCGGGCGGCGTCTCGACGAGCTCGATCTGCCCGACCACCTCGCCTCGCTCCTGCGCGGCGGCGACCAGGTCCGCGACGCCGTGCTGGTCGTCGGCGGCCGGGTCGTGGTGCTCAACGGCAACCGCGTCGAGCACGACGGCCGGTCGGCCGGGACCGTGACGACGCTGCGCGACCGCACCGAGCTGCTCTCCATGCAGAGCGAGCTCAGCGCCCGGGAGAGCGTCACCGAGACGCTGCGCGCGCAGACGCACGAGTTCAGCAACCAGCTGCACACGATCTCGGGTCTGCTCGAGCTGGAGGAGTACGACGAGGTCGGCCGGTTCGTCACGGGGGTGACGTCGCGCCGGGCGGCGATCAGCGACTTCGTGACCGCCCGCGTCGACGACCCGGCCGTCGCGGCCCTGCTGATCGCCAAGTCGAGCCTGGCGGCCGAGCGCCGGGTCGCACTGGACCTCAGCGCCGACAGTGCGCTCCCGCGGCTCGAGCCCGACCTGTCCGCCGACGTCGGCACCGTGCTCGGCAACCTGGTCGACAACGCCGTCGACGCGGCAGCCGACACCGCCGGCGACGGCGCGCGGGTCGACGTACGCCTCTCCGTCGACCAGGGCGAGCGTCCCACGGTCGTCATCCAGGTCGCCGACTCCGGGCCCGGCGTCCGGCCCGAGGACGTGTCCGAGATCTTCCGGCGCGGCTGGTCCACGAAGCCGTCCGACGCCAGCGGCCGCGGCGTCGGTCTCGCCCTGGTCCAGGTGGTGTGCGAGCGCCGGGGAGGGTCGGTCTCGGTGCACAATGCGTCCGGCGCCGTCTTCACCGCCCGACTGCCCGCCGGCGCCTGGACGGGAACCTCATGACCGAGCTCGACGTGCTGGTGGTGGAGGACGACTTCATGGTCGCCTCGATCCACACCCGCTTCGTCGAGCGGGTGCCCGGCTACCGGGTCGTCGGCGTCTCCGGCACCGGTCGCGCCGCCCTGGAGGACGTCGAGCGGCTCGCGCCCGACCTGCTGCTCCTCGACGTGCACCTGCCGGACATGAGCGGGATCGAGGTGCTGCGCCGGCTCCGCGCCGAGGGCAACGCCGTCGGCGTCATCGTCATCACCGCCGCCCGGGAGGCCGACACGGTGCGCGCAGCGGTGGCCGGCGGTGCGGCGCACTACCTCGTGAAGCCGTTCGTCTTCGAGGACCTGGCGGCGCGGCTCGCGGCGTTCGGCCAGGCCCAGGCCGCGCTGGCGGGCAGCGACGTGCCTGACCAGGCCGACATCGACGCCGTCTTCGCGCCGGTCGGCCGCGCCCGCGAGGAGCTGCCCAAGGGGCTGAGCCAGGAGACCGCCGACGCCGTGCTCGCGGCGCTCCGCGCCGGGGACGAGGTCGGCGCCGCGGCCTGCGCCGAGACGGTCGGGATCTCGCGGGTCAGCGCGCGTCGCTACCTCGAGCACTTCGTCGCGACGGGCGCGGCGACCGTCCGACTGCAGTACGGCGGCGCCGGGCGGCCCGAGCGGAGGTACCGGCCCACCTCGCGGTGAGCCGGTCCCGTCAGCCTCGGTCAGCCCTTGGCGGCGGCGAAGGTGTTCGTCGAGGGCTGGCCCTCGGCGCCGAGCGGGCCGCGCTTCTGGCCGTCGACGGTCACCTGGAGGGCACCGTCGGAGGCCTGGACCTGCACGGGCGGCGCGGCCTTCACGGACCGCTTCTCGCCGAACGCCAGGTCGCCGTTGAAGACGACCTCGCCGGCGCCGTCGCGGACCACGACGTGGGTGCCACCGGCAGCGGCGTCGAGGAGCACGGGCACGGCCGGGCCGAGCTTGGTCTGAGAGGACGGCGAGCCGTTGAGCACGGGCTTGCTGGTCAGCTCGACCGGGCTGTCCATGATCAGCCGCGCGATCGACCAGGCGAGCACGAGCGCCATCACGGCGGCGATCAGCACCGACCAGTTCGGGCCGCCGCGCATGCTGCGGATCGGGCCCTCGGCGCCGGTCGCGAGCTCGGCCTCGAACACCCGGCGGGCGTCGATGGGAGCGTCGGCGTACCGCTCGTCGTACGACGTGAGCAGGGGTGCTGCGTCCACGCCGAGCACCCGGGCGAGGGTGCGCAGGTGGCCGCGGGCGTAGAAGTCGCCGCCGCAGGGAGCGAAGTCGTCGACCTCGATGGACTCGATGACGTGCGGGCGGATCCGGGTGCGCTCCGCGAGCTGGTCCACCGAGAGCGCCAGACGGGTGCGCGCAGCCGCGAGCACGGGGCCGATCACCGGGTCGTCTGCGGGCTCGATGTCGACATCCTCGATCACCATGGGCTCGATGACCATCGGCTCGATGTCGGTCTCGACGGCGAAGTCGTCGTTGCGACGCAGCTCGGAGAGCTCGGGAAGGCCACTGGTGTCGTGGTCGTCGCCGTCGGCGGGGTCGAGCTGCAGCGCCGCCGCACCCTCGAACCGGGCCTCGACGCGCGAGCCCCCGACCGGGTCGCGGAGCGGCAAGGGCGTCGCGCTCGCGACCATCGGCAGCGCGACCGTCGGCTCGGGGCGGTCGACGTCGTCGTCGTCCGTATCGAGGTCGATGTCCGTGCCGCGTCCCAGGCCGAGCCGGTCGGCCAGGTAGTCGAGGCCGCGGGCCAGCGCCGGGCGCGGGTCGTGGAGGACGTGGTGGGCGTCGTCCTCGGCCCACTCCTCCTCCGGCTCGTCGTCGTTCCACTCGTCGGCCGGCCCGTCCTCGGTCCAGTCCTGGTCGACCGGTTGGTGCCCGGCGCTCTCGACGACCACGGCCGGGTCGTCCGCGAGGCGCTCGAGGGCCACGGTCAGGCCCTCGTCGGCGCCGGAGACCCAGGTCGACAGCGACAGCGGGACCGACAGCTCCGCGTCCGCGTCGCGGGCGACCACCACGAGGCGCCCGTCGCGCAGCAGGCCGCGACGCGGCAGGTGCGCGACCTCCTCCAGCGCCGCCCACGGGAAGCCCTGCCAGCGCCGGCCCTTGCGGATCCGGATGCCGTGCTCGTCGGCGACCAGCAGCGGAGTACGCGCGTCGAGGCAGGCCTGCAGGTAGGCGACCGAGACCGCGCCCATCGCGACGGCCAGCACCCAGTCGAGGAGGGAGCCACCACCGGCGCCCCGGGTCAGGTAGGCGAGCGCGACGACGGCCGCGACCACGCCGATGCCGCCGGAGAGCGCGCCGTTGCGGCGGACCTCCACGGGTTCGGGCGAGACCCCGGTGTCGGTGGTCTCCTGGAGCTCAGCGCTGAGGTTGCTCACATCTCCCCCTGCAGGGTCGCGATCACACCATCGATCTCGTCGGGCTTGACCAGGACGTCGCGGGCCTTCGAGCCTTCGCTCGGCCCGACCACGCCCCTGCTCTCCATGATGTCCATCAGTCGGCCGGCCTTGGCGAAGCCGACCCGCAGCTTGCGCTGCAGCATCGAGGTCGACCCGAACTGCGAGGTGACCACGAGCTCGATCGCCTGGACGACCAGGTCCATGTCGTCGCCGATGTCGTCGTCGAGGTCGCGCTTGGCCGCGGCCGGCGCGGTCACGTCCTCGCGGTACGTCGGCTCCAGCTGGGTCTTGCAGTGCTTGACCACCGCGTGAATCTCGGCCTCGGTGACCCAGGAGCCCTGCACACGCACGGCCTTCGAGGAACCCATCGGCAGGAAGAGCCCGTCACCCTGACCGACCAGCTTCTCCGCGCCCGGCTGGTCGAGGATGACCCGGCTGTCGGCGAGGCTGGACGTCGCGAACGCGAGCCGCGACGGCACGTTGGCCTTGATCAGACCGGTCACCACGTCGACCGACGGGCGCTGCGTGGCGAGCACCAGGTGGATGCCGGCCGCACGCGCGAGCTGGGTGATCCGCACGACCGAGTCCTCGACGTCGCGCGGGGCGACCATCATCAGGTCGGCGAGCTCGTCGACGATCACGAGCAGGTAGGGGTACGGCGTGAGCTGGCGCTCGCTGCCCGGAGGCACCTGCACCTTGCCGGCCCGCACCGCCTTGTTGAAGTCGTCGATGTGCCGGAAGCCGAAGTTGGCGAGGTCGTCGTAGCGCATGTCCATCTCGCGCACGACCCACTGCAGCGCCTCGGCGGCCTTCTTGGGGTTGGTGATGATCGGCGTGATCAGGTGCGGGACGCCCTCGTAGGCGTTCAGCTCGACCCGCTTCGGGTCGACCATGATCATCCGGACCTCGTCGGGCGTGGAGCGCATCAGGATCGAGGTGATCATCGAGTTGATGAAGCTCGACTTGCCGGAGCCGGTGGCGCCGGCGACCAGGAGGTGCGGCATCTTCGCCAGGTTGGCGACCACGAAGCCGCCCTCGACGTCCTTGCCGAGGCCGGCCACCATCGGGTGGTGGTCCGAGCGTGCCGTGTTGGAGCGGAGCACGTCGCCGAGGGAGACGATCTCCTTGTCCAGGTTGGGGATCTCGATGCCGATCGCGGACTTGCCGGGGATCGGGCTGAGGATCCGGACGTCGGCGGAGGCAACGGCGTACGCGATGTTCTTGGAGAGCGCGGTGACCTTCTCGACCTTGACCGCGGGGCCGAGCTCGACCTCGTAGCGCGTGACGGTCGGGCCACGGGTGTAGCCCGTGACCTGCGCGTCGATGCTGAACTCCTCCATCACCTGGGTGAGGCGGTCGACGACCGCGTCGCTCGCCTTGGAGCGGGCCTTGTGGACCGAACCGGGCTTGAGCACCTCGTTGGCCGGCAGCGAGTAGGCGATGTCGCCGGACAGCGCGAGCTGCTCGACGCGCGGCGGGAGCGGGGTGTGCGGAGGGGGCTCGAGGTCGACCTTCTCCTCGACCACCGGCGCGGCGACCTCGGTCGGCGCCTCCGGCGCGAAGATGTCGAGGCCGTCCTCGGTGGTCTCGAGGCGCTTCTTGCGCTTGCGCATCTCGCGGTCGCTGAGGACCGGGCTGTCGTACGCCGGATCGCCCATCTCCGGGTCGATCTCGCCCGTCTCGTCGGCCTTGCGCTTGCGGCCGCGGACGGCCGGGATGGCCTGCGTCTCGTCCGGATCCTCGTCGGCGTAGGGCTCGCGGCCGAGCAGGTGGTCGCGGGTCGCGGCGAGCCGGGCCGGCACCTGGTAGAGCGGCGTGGCGGTGATGATCAGGACGCCGAAGAAGGCGAGCAGCGCGAGCAGCGGCACCACGACGTACGGGGAGCGCAGCAGGTCGAGCAGCAGGCTGGCCACGACGTACCCGACCGCGCCGCCGGCGCGCTGGAGGTCGCTGGTGTCGCCGAGGTCGGGCTGCGGGTTGCCCTCCGCGATCTGGACGATGCCGAGGATGCCGAAGGCCAGCGAGGTCCAGCCGATGACCTGGCGGCCGGCCGGACCGGCGTGCTCGGGGTCGCGCATGGTGCGCCAGCCGACGTACAGCAGCGCGAGCGGGACGAGGAAGCCGACCTTGCCGACCGAGCCCTGGACGACGGTGCGGGCCGCATCCATGACGGACCCCGGCAGCTGCCACCACACGGCCGCGGCGACGACCACGGCCCCACCGAAGAGGAAGAGGCCGAACCCGTCGCGACGGTGCTCGGGCTCGAGGTCGCGGGCGGTGTGCCCGATGCTGCGCGCGACGGCGCCCAGGCCGTGCGCGACGGCGAGCCAGACCGCGGCGACGCCGCGGAAGACCAGCACGAAGAAGCGGGCGATCGGACCCGGCCCGCTGCGCACCGCACGCGGTGCGGGGCGACGCTTGGGCGCGGGACGGCGCTGAGCAGGCTTGCGCTTGCTCGCGGCGGTCGTGGCCGTGCCCTTCTTCGGGGCAGGCTTGCGCTTCGGGCTGGTACTCCGGGATCGGGTGCTCGAGCCGCTCGTGCCCGGACTACGCGAGGTGCTCGTGGTCCGGGTGCTGGACGTGCTCTTGCTCCGCGACCCCGGCGGGGAAGACGTACGGGTCGCCATAGTCCCCACCCTACGCAGGGGTCACACCAGTCACACGCACCACAGGAGCGCGTGTCTTCACCGGAAGAGCTTCATCGGCTGGCCGATGAAACTCTTCAGGCCTCGATGACGACCGGGATGATCATCGGGCGACGGCGGTGGGTGTTGCTCACCCAGCGCCCGACGACCCGGCGCATCGTCTGCTGCAGCTGGTGGGCGTCGGTGTTGCCCTCGGCGATGGCGCGGTCGAGCGCGTCGATGATCGGCTGGCGGAGCTCGTCGAAGGTCTCGCCGTCCAGCGCGTTGCCGCGGGCGTGGATCTCGGGGCCGGCCGCGACCTTCCCGCTGACCGAGTCCACGACGACGATCACCGAGATGAAGCCCTCCTCACCGAGGATCCGGCGATCCTTGAGGTCGGACTCGGTGATGTCGCCGACGGACGAGCCGTCCACGAAGACGTAGCCGCAGTCGACCTTGCCGGCGACCTTGGCGACCCCGTCGACCAGGTCGACGACGACGCCGTCCTCGGCGATCACGACGTTCTCGACGCCGGTCGCGCGGGCCAGGTCGGCGTTCGCCAGCAGGTGCCGGATCTCGCCGTGGACCGGCATCACGTTGCGCGGCTTCACGATGTTGTAGCAGTAGAGGAGCTCGCCGGCGCTCGCGTGGCCGGACACGTGCACCATCGCGTTGCCCTTGTGCACGACGCGGGCGCCCCAGCGCGCGAGGCCGTTGATGACGCGGTAGACGGCGTTCTCGTTGCCCGGGATCAGGCTCGAGGCGAGCAGGACGGTGTCGCCCTCCTCGATGTGCACGAAGTTGTGGTTGCGCTGGGCGATCCGCGACAGCGCGCTCATCGGCTCGCCCTGCGAGCCGGTCGAGATCAGCACCTGACGCTCGGGGGGCAGGTCGGCGAGGTCCTTGGTGTCGACCAGCACGCCCGGCGGGACCTTCAGGTAGCCCAGGTCGCGGGCGATCGCCATGTTGCGGACCATCGAGCGGCCGACGTACGCGACCTGGCGCTCGTGGGCGTACGCCGCGTCGAGGACCTGCTGGACGCGGTGCACGTGGGAGGCGAAGCAGGCGACGATGATGCGCTGGCCCGACTCGCGGAAGACCTGGTCGATGACCGGCGTGATCTTCTTCTCCGACGGCGTGAAGCCGGGCGTCTCCGCGTTGGTGGAGTCGGTCAGGAAGAGGTCGACGCCCTCCTCCCCCAGCCGGCCGAACGCGCGCAGGTCGGTGATCCGGCCGTCGAGCGGCAGCTGGTCCATCTTGAAGTCGCCGGTGTGCAGGACCATGCCGGCGCCGGTGCGGATCGCGACCGCGAGCGCGTCGGGGATGGAGTGGTTGACCGCCACGAACTCGAGGTCGAACGGCCCGAGCGTGAGCCGGTCGCCCTCCTTCACGACGTGGTGGACGGTCTCCCGCAGCCGGTGCTCGCGCAGCTTGCTGTCGAGGAGCGCCAGGGTGAGCTGGGAGCCGACGAGCGGGATGTCGCGCCGCTCGCGCAGGAGGTACGGCGTCGCGCCGATGTGGTCCTCGTGGCCGTGGGTCAGCACCAGCGCCTCGACGTCCTCGAGACGGTCGCTGATCGAGGACCAGTCCGGGAGGATCAGGTCGATGCCGGGCTGGTGGTCCTCGGGGAACAGCACGCCGCAGTCGACGATCAGGAGGCGACCGCCGTACTCGAACGCGGTCATGTTGCGGCCGACCTCGCCGAGGCCGCCGAACGGGATGACCCGGAGGCCGCCCTTCTTCAGCTTGCCCGGCGTCGACAGTTCCGGATGCGGATGACTCACAGGAGACCCGCCGTCGTCAGGCCCGCGCGCAGGGCGGCGACCTCGTCGTCGTCGAGCTCGACGAGCGGCGATCTGACGGCTCGGTTGTCGAGGACGCCGAGGAGCTGGAGCGAGGCCTTCGCCGTCGTGGCGCCGTAGTTGGGCACGCCCATCACCGCCTCCATGGCGGGCAGCAGGCGCTGGTACGTCGCGAGCGCGCCCTGGTGGTCGCCCTCCAGGAACTGGTCGATCATCGAGGCGAGCTCCTTGCCTGCGGCGTGCCCGACGACCGAGACGAGCCCGCACGCGCCGTGGGCCAGGAAGCCGAGAGTGTTGATGTCGTCGCCGGAGTAGACGGCGTAGCCGAGCTGGGCGAGCTTGGCGGCGCGCGGCATGTCGCCGACGGCGTCCTTGACGGCGATGACCGACTCCCAGCCGGCCATCTCCTCGTAGGTCTCGAGGGCGATCGTGCTGCCGGTGCGGCCCGGCACGTCGTACATCATCACCGGGATCTCGGCGGCGTCGACGACCTGGCGGAAGTGGTGGAGCATGCCGCGCTGACCGGGCTTGTTGTAGTACGGCGACACGAGCAGCACACCGTCGGAGCCGCGCTCACGCGCCTGGCGGGCGAGGAAGGTCGAGGTGGCGGTGTCGTTGGTGCCGACGCCGGCGACGAGCTTGACCTCGGGGCCGACCGCCTCCCGGACCGCGGCGAGGGTCTCGCCGTCCTCCTCCTTGGTCGTGGTGGGCGACTCGCCCGTCGTGCCGGAGACCACGAGGCCGTCGTGGCCGTGGGCGACGAGGTGCTTCGCGACCCGCTGCACGCCGTCGAGGTCGACGCTCCCGTCGGGACCGAAGGGGGTCGCCATCGCGGTGAGCATGCGGCCGAACGGCGCAGCAGGTGCAGACGTCATAGGTGTCAGGTTAGTGCGTCGGCGTCCTCAGGCGACGTGCGGCATGACGTCGCGCGCCACGAGTCGCAGGTGGTCGAGGTCGGAGAGGTCGAGGACCTGGAGGTAGAGCCGCTCGGCTCCGAGCGCGGCGTACCGCCCGATCTTGTCGACGGCCTCCTGCGGGGTGCCGGCGATGCCGTTCTCGCGCAGCTCGTCCTTGTCGCGGCCGATCGCGGCGGCGCGGCGCTCGACCTCCGCCTCGTCGGCGCCGACGCAGAGCACCAGCGCGTTGGACCACCGCATCGTTGCCGGGTCGCGATCCTGGGCCTCGCAGGCCGCGCGGACGCGCTGGAACTGGTCCTTGGTCGTGCCCTCGTCGACGAACGGCAGGTTGAACTCGTCGGCGTACGTCGCGGCGAGGGCCGGCGTCCGCTTCTTGCCGACGCCGCCGATGAGGACGGGAGGCTTGGCCTGGGTGGGCTTCGGGAGGCCGGGGCTGTCGGTCACCTGGTAGTGCGTGCCGTCGTACGAGAAGCCGCCCTCGGTCGCCCACAGACCGGTGATGATCGCGAGCTGCTCCTCGAACCGGTCGAACCGCTCCCCCGTGCCCGGGAACGGGATGCCGTACTTCGTGTGCTCCTGCTCGAACCAGCCCGCGCCGATGCCCAGCTCCACCCGCCCGCCGCTCATCTGGTCGACGTTCGCGACCGAGATCGCGAGCGGTCCCGGGTGCCGGAAGGTCGCGCTGGTCATCATCGTGCCGAGCCGGATGGTGCTCGTCTCGCGGGCGAGGCCGGCCAGCGTGATCCACGCGTCGCTCGGCCCCGGCAGCCCCTCCGTGCCCATCCCGAGGTAGTGGTCGGAGCGGAAGAACGCCCCGAACCCGAGTCGCTCGGCCTCCTGGGCGACGGTCACCAGGTCGTCGTACGTCGCGCCCTGCTGGGGTTCGGTGAAGATGCGCAGCTCCATGCGGGCCAGCCTGCCAGGGGGCCAAATCGCATGTAACGCGGGGTTAGGACCACTAGGCACCCCGTTCGAACGGGGTCACCAGTGGTCCTAACCCCGCGTTACAGCCGGTCGGCGGCGCGCACGAGGTGCAACCGCTCGAAGCCCTCGAACGCCTCGCGGGAGGTCTCGAGCCAGGCGGACCGGTCGAAGTCCGGGTAGAACACGTTGCCCGACGGCGCGAGCGGGATCTCGCTGAGCACCTGGTCGGTGGCGAGCGGCAGCGCCTCGGCGTACACCTGCGCGCCGCCGACGACCATCAGGTCGCCCGGCAGGGTGGCGGCGACCTCGAGGGCCTCGTCGAGGCCGTGGGCGACCAGCACGCCCTCCCCCGTCGGGCCGGCCGACCACGAGGGCTGGCGGGTGAGCACGATGGTGGTGCGGCCGGGCAGCGGGCGGCCGATGGAGTCGTACGTCGTGCGCCCCATCAGCAGCGTGTGCCCCATGGTCAGCTCCTTGAAGAGCCGTTGCTCACCGGGGACCTTCCAGGGGATGTCCGGGCCGTCACCGATGACGCCGTTGCGGGCGACGGCGGCGACCATGACGATCCTCATACGGCGATGGGCGCCTTGATCCCCGGGTGGGGGTCGTAGCCCTCGACGGCGATGTGCTCGAGGTCGAAGGCGTCCAGGGCGGTCACCGACGGGTCGAGCACCAGCTGCGGCAGCGCGCGGGGCGAGCGGGTCAGCTGGAGCTGCGCCTGCTCGAGGTGGTTGAGGTAGAGGTGCGCGTCGCCGAGCGTGTGCACGAAGTCGCCCACCTCGAGGCCGGTCACCTGGGCGACCATGTGGGTGAGCAGGGCGTACGACGCGATGTTGAACGGCACGCCGAGGAAGACGTCGGCGGAGCGCTGGTAGAGCTGGCAGCTCAGCCGCCCGTCCGCGACGTAGAACTGGAACATCGTGTGGCAGGGCGCCAGCGCCATGTCGGGGATGTCGGCGACGTTCCACGCGGACACGATGTGGCGCCGCGAGTCGGGGTTGTCGCGGATCTGGTCGACGACCTGCGCGATCTGGTCGACGTGCCGGCCGTCGGGGGTCGGCCAGGACCGCCACTGGTAGCCGTAGACCGGGCCGAGGTCGCCGTTGTCGTCGGCCCACTCGTCCCAGATCGAGATGCCACGGTCCTGGAGCCACTTCACGTTCGTGTCGCCGCGCAGGAACCACAGCAGCTCGCCGAAGACCGAGCGGGTGTGCACCTTCTTGGTGGTGACGAGGGGGAACCCGGCGGTGAGGTCGAAGCGCATCTGGTGCCCGAAGACCGATCGCGTCCCGGTGCCGGTGCGGTCGCCCTTCTCGACACCCTCGTCGAGGATCCGCTGGAGGAGATCGAGGTACTGCTGCACGCCTCCGACCCTAGTCCTCAGAGGTCCACGGATCCGGCAACGGTCGTGCGCGTCTCACCGCCGACCCACACGTCGCCGTCGACCAGCGACACGTGCACCCGGCCGGCGCGCTGCAGGACGGTGCCCTGGCTCGCGACGTACGACGTCGGCAGGGTGCCGCCCGCCAGCCACTGGCCGATCCCGGCGTTGAGCGAGCCGGTCACCGGGTCCTCCGGCATCCCGTAGCCGGGGCAGAAGGCGCGCACCTCGACGGCGACCGGTCCCTCGGCGTACGGCCCGACGACCCCGATCTTGAGGTCGCCGAACGCGGCCCAGTCCGGGTCGAGCGCGAGCACCGTCGCGGCGTCCTCGAGCAGCACGCCGACCCAGCCGGGGCCGTTGTCGATCCACGTCGTCTCGACGATCGCCGTCTCGGGGAGCCGCAGCGCGCGGCAGATGGCCGCCACGTCGGCGGCGTCGACCGGGCCCGACCTCGTCAGCGGCGGCGCCTGGAAGGCCAGCCGCTCGGCGCGACGAATGGTCACCAACCCCGCACCGCACTCCTGGACGACATCCGCTCCGCGGGGCACTCCCCCGGCCTCCAGCCACGCATGGGCGCTGCCGAGCGTCGGGTGTCCGGCGAACGGCAGCTCGCCGCCCGGTGTCCAGATCCGCAGGCGGTAGTCGGCACCCGGGTCCGTGGGCGTCAGCAGGAAGGTCGTCTCCGACAGGTTCGTCCAGCGGGCGAACGCCGCCATCTGCGCGTCGGTGAGCCCGTCGGCGCCGTGCATCACGGCCACCGGGTTGCCGCGCAGCGGCTCGCTGGAGAAGACGTCGACCTGGCTGAAGCGCATGGAGCCAAACTAGTGCGCCAGGATCGGGGCGTCCGTCCCGGTCGGGACCGGCGCGACGTCGGTGCACCGCGAGCTGGACAGGTCGCAGCTGCGCAGCACCAGCAGCGGGTCGACGTTGCCGTCGAGGTCCGACCCGCCGGCGAGGTCGGCCTTCTGGACGACCAGGTAGACCACGGTGTTGTTGCGACCGAACGTCGCGTCTACGGCCAGCTCGCCGGGCCCGATGCCGGTCGGCTTCTTGTCGCCGGAGCGGGCGTCGTACAGCAGGGGGCGGAACGGGTCGCGGTCGTCGACACCCGCTCGGTCCGCCTTGCTCAGCACGAGGATCCCGCCCTCGGAGAGCTGGGCGCCGGTGCCCGGCCGGAGGAACGAGACGTTGAAGAACGCCTGCTCGATCTCGATCGAGCCCTCGACCTGGTAGACGCGGTTCGCGGACTCCACGTCCAGCAGGTCGGTCCTGGTCAGCCTCAGCGGCGGCTCGACGCCGGGCGTCCAGGCGTACGTCGAGCCGTCGGCCTCCTCGTAGAAGACCTGGTGCTGGTCGATCGCGATCGGCCGCACCTCTCCCCCGGACACCCCCCGGGCGTCGAGCAGCGTGCCGTTGCTGACGTCGTAGACCACCAGGGCCGGCGGCTGGCCCTCGTTCGACCCGGGGTCGGTCCACGCCGCCCAGCCCTCCTCGGGCGAGGCGACCAGCGGCGACGTCGGGCTCTTGTCGCCGATCTTGCGCCGCTGCCCGTCGGCGGCGACGAACGCGACCGTGCCGTCCTGGTCGCCGTACACGGCCCCGCCGTTCAGCTCGACGACGTCCGTGAGGCGGGGCACCGCCACGACGACGTTGTCGAGGTGGAGGTGGCCGTTGGCGTACCACGCGACCCGCACCGGGTTGTCCGCCTTGGTGATCGGCGCCGGTGCCAGGTCGTCCTCGGGCGACGCCGAGTCCCGGCTCGTCGCCCAGGTGACGACGGCGAGCACCACCGCGGCAGCCGCGACGGCGACCACCGCGATGCGCACTCGACGGCGCCGCCAGGCCCGGGCCTCGGCGATCACGTCGTCGAGGGGCGCGGTGGGCACCTCGACGGACTCGGCCGCCCGGCGGAAGACCTCGGCCGCGGGCGCGTCGAGGACGAGCCGGCCCAGCCCGTGGGTGATCCGCGCCTGGGCGGACTCCAGCGGTACGTCGAGCGCATCGGCGACCTGCGCCTCGTCCAGCTCCGCGGCGAACCGCAGCGCCAGCGCCTCGCGTTCGTCGGCGTCGACCCGACCCAGCTGCTCGACGAGCTCCGCCCTCAGCAGCTCGTCGTCGGTCGGCTCGTCCGGCAGCGGGTCGGGCGGAGGCTGAGGGACCCGCCGCCGGTGCCGGTGCCACCGGCCGACGACGGTGGCGTAGAGGTAGGCGTCGACGTCGTCGCCCCGGCGTACGCGGTCCCAGTCGCGGTGGCAGTGCGCGGCACCGCTGCGGGCGAGGACCTCGGCCTCGGCGCGGGTGCAGCCCAGCAGCACCAGGGTGCGGACCACCGACGGCCAGCGGGCGGCCAGGTAGGCAGCGAAGTCCGCGTCGTCCCCGGGCATGGGAGCATCCTGCTCCCTGGCGGTCAGGCGTGCAGCGACATCGGACCGTAGACGCGTCGGTCGTGCTCGAAGAGCACCACGGCGTCGACGCCCTCCGCGGCCAGGTCCGACCACAGCTCGCCGACCCAGGACTCGGCGTCGGCCTGGCTGGCGAAGCGCTGCTCGCCGAGCTCACCGGCCACGTCGACCTCGGCGCCGGCACTGTCCTCGAGCCGCCACCACCAGGGGCGCTCGGCCGGCGTCGGCGGACGGAAGGTCGGCGGCTGCTCGGGCAGGTTCACTGGCTCACGCCTCTCGCACGGACGGGTCGAGGAAGGGGGGCTTCACGAGCTGGAAGATCTCCCGGCGGCCCCGGATGTCGACGCCGACCTCCGCGTCCGGGTCGACGAACGCCGGCAGCAGGGCCAGCCCGATCCCCTTGCGCAGCGTCGGCGAGAACGTGCCGGAGGTGACCTCACCGAGAGGTACGTCGGCGGCGAGGCTGACCGTCATGTGCGGCCGCGGGATCCCGCGGCCGGTGGCGACCAGGCCGCGCAGCACCCGCTCCGGACCGGTGGCGCGCTCGGCGCTCAGCACCTCGCGCCCCCAGAACGCGTCCTTCTTCCAGCCGACGGCCCAGCCGAGCCGGGCCTGGTTGGGGGTGACGTCGAGCGAGATGTCCTGGCCGTGCAACGGGTAGCCCATCTCGGTGCGCAGCGTGTCGCGGGCGCCGAGCCCGCAGGGCAGCACGCCGTACGGCGCGCCGGCCGCCATGATCGCGTCCCACAGGGCGACGGCGACGGCGTTGGGCGCGATCAGCTCGTAGCCGCGCTCGCCGGTGTAGCCGGTGCGGCAGACGACCACGTCGGTGCCCTCGAACGACGCGACCGCGAAGGACATGTAGTCGTGGCCGACCGGCAGACCGACCGCGGCGAGCACCTCGTCGGACTTCGTGCCCTGGACGGCGAGCACCGCGTGGTCGCGGTGCTCGTCGGTGACCGTGATGCCGTCGGGCGCGGCCGCGGCGAGCCGGCGGACGACCTCGGCGGTGTTGGCGGCGTTGGGGACCAGCAGGACGCGGTCCTCGGCGTACACGTAGGCGATCAGGTCGTCGACCACGCCGCCGGTCGCGTCGTCGCAGCACAGCGTGTACTGCGCCTGACCCGGGCCGATCCGGCGCAGGTCGTTGCTCAGCGTGCTGTTGACGAAGTCGACGGCGCCGGGCCCGGCGACGACCGCCTTGCCGAGGTGGCTGACGTCGAAGACCCCGACGGCCTCGCGCACGGCGGTGTGCTCCTTGACCACGCCGGAGGGGTACTCCAGCGGCATCGACCAGCCGCCGAAGGCCGAGAACTTCGCCCCCAGCTCCTCGTGCCGGTCGTGGAGTGGGGAACGGAGCAGGTCGGACATGGGGCGACCCTAGCCGAGGGACTGCCCGACTATCCTGCCTCGGTGACGACCTACACCCTGCGCAGCGCCAACCCCGCGAAGACCCGATGCGACGCCGTGGTCGTCGGGGTGGTGCAGACCCCCAAGGGTGTCGAGCTCGCGGACGGCGGCGACGAGGTCGGCAAGGCCTACGGCCGCAAGCTGCGGCCGCTGCTCGCCAGCCTGGGCGTCACCGGCAAGACCGGCGAGACCGTCAAGGTCCCGACCTCCGGCACTCTCGCGTCGCCCCTCCTGGTCCTGGTCGGCCTGGGCAAGAAGGTCGACACCGTCGCCGTACGCCGGGCCGCCGGCGTCGCCGCCCGCTCGGTCGGCAACGCGGCGTCGGTCGCCGTCGCGCTGCCCGGCGGCTCGCCCGAGCTCGTGCGCGCCGCGACCGAGGGCCACGTGCTCGGCGGCTACGCGTTCACGACGTACAAGTCTGGGAAGGGCAAGAAGGAGTCCGAGGGCGGCGCCCCCGGCGAGGTGGTGATCCTCAGCGAGGGTGCGCGCCGCAAGGACGTACAGACGGCGTTCGAGGAGGCCCAGGTCGTCGCCCGCGCCGTGGCCGTCACCCGCGACTGGGTGAACACGCCCCCCAACGACCTCACCCCGCCCGCGTTCGCGGACGCGGTCGCCGCCGCGACCAAGGAGCTGACGAAGGGCCGGGGCGCCCCGAAGGTCGCGATCACCGTGCACGACGAGAAGGCGCTCGCCGAGCTCGGGTGCGGCGGCATCCTCGGCGTCGGCGGCGGGTCGTCGGCGGCGCCGCGACTCGTCGAGCTCTCCTACTCCCCCAAGGGCGCCAAGCACCACCTCGCGCTGGTCGGCAAGGGCATCACGTTCGACTCCGGCGGCCTGACCATCAAGCCCGCCGGCAGCATGAACGAGATGAAGTCCGACATGGCCGGCGCCGCCGCCGTCGTGCAGGCGACGTACGTGATCGCGACCCTGGGGCTGCCGATCAAGGTCAGCACGTTCGTGCCGATGGCCGAGAACATGATCTCGGGCAACGCCGTCCGGCCCGGCGACGTCCTCACCATCTACGGCGGCACCACCGTCGAGGTGACCAACACCGACGCCGAGGGCCGGCTCGTGCTGGCCGACGCACTCGTGCGCGCCACCGAGCTGAAGCCCGACGTGCTGCTCGACGTCGCGACGCTGACCGGGCACATGGTCGTCGCCCTCGGCGACCGGGTCGCCGGCGTGATGGGCTCGGGCGAGGTCGTCGACGACGTCCTGGCGGCCGCGGCCACCGCGGGCGAGGAGATGTGGCCGATGCCGATCCCCGAGGCGATGACCGAGCGGATCCACAGCAGCAAGGTGGCCGACCTGGCCCAGCACGACTGGATCCGCTGGGGCGGCGGCCTCTTCGCCGCGGCGTTCCTGCGCGAGTTCACCGCCGGCATCCCGTGGGCGCACCTCGACATCGCGGGTCCGTCGTACAACTCCGGCGGCGCGTGGGGTCACGTCACGTCGGGTGGCACCGGGGTCGCGGTCGGCACGGTCGTCGACTTCGCCCGGGCGCTGGCGGCGTCGGAGTAGGCGCCGCGGCGCGCGGGTGGACCGGCTGCGGGTTTCACCGGCTGACCGCCGAAACCCGCACAGCTGTCAGCCAGAACCCTCATGACACGCCGGGTCCTCACGGCGTGTCGTGCGGGTTTCACCGGCTGACCGCCGAAACCCGCACGGGGCCGCCGCGCTACCCGCCGAGCTTCTTGCGGCGGTTGTAGTCGCGCATCCGCTGCGGGATGCCGACCACCGCGGCGTCGTACGACGGGATCTGCTGCTTGTTGCAGAACTCGTGTGCCCACTTGGCCGACGGCACCCGGCGGCGGGTCCACTCGCCGTCGTGCGCGACGAGGAGGAGCGTCACGTCGCTGACCGCGGTCCGGGGCTCGACGAAGCCCTCGACACCGCGGCGCTCGGCCGACCAGGTGAAGAGGTGGTCGAGGTCCATCGAGTCGGCGGCGCGGACCCGGGTGGAGCCCGTGCGCGTCGCGTCCCGCGCGGGTCCGCTCATCTTCGGCCCGCGCCGGAACCGGTCCATCCATGCCATGGGGACAAGTGTGCCCGCACGACCTACTGATGCGTAGTGAGGCCGGTGTGGACACGCTGGGCCGAAGTGGAAGGATGGGCTCGTGGCCGACACCGACTTCGACGTACTGATCCTCGGTGCAGGCTCGGGCGGCTACGCCTGTGCTCTGCGCGCCGCCCAGCTCGGCCTGTCGGTCGGGCTGGTCGAGAAGGGCAGCCTCGGCGGCACCTGCCTGCACATCGGCTGCGTGCCGACCAAGGCGCTGCTGCACGCCGCCGAGATCGCCGACCAGACCCGCGAGTCGGAGACCTTCGGCATCCGCGCGACGCTCGAGGGCGTCGACATGGCCGGCGTCAACGCCTACAAGGACGGCGTCATCTCGCGCCTCTTCAAGGGCCTGACCGGCCTGATCAAGGGTCGCGGCATCACCGTCATCGAGGGCGCGGGCCGCCTCACCGGTCCGAAGCAGGTGACCGTCGGCGACACGACGTACTCCGGCCGCGCGGTCGTGCTGGCCTCCGGCTCCTACGCGCGCAGCCTCCCCGGCCTCGAGATCGACGGCGAGCGGGTGATCACCTCCGACCACGCGCTCAGGCTCGAGAGCGTCCCGAGCTCGGTGGTGGTGCTCGGCGGCGGCGTCATCGGCTGCGAGTTCGCGAGCGTGTGGCGCAGCTTCGGCGCCGAGGTGACCATCGTCGAGGCGCTCCCCCGGCTGCTGGCCGTCGAGGACGAGGCGTCGTCGAAGGCGCTCGAGCGCGCCTTCCGCAAGCGCAAGATCAACTTCCGCACGAGCACGCCCTTCCAGAGCGTCAAGCACACCGAGACCGGAGTCGCCGTGACGGTGGAGGGCGGCGACATCATCGAGGCCGACCTGCTGCTCGTCGCCGTCGGCCGCGGTCCGGTGACCGAGGGCCTCGGGTACGACGAGCAGGGCGTGACCATGGACCGCGGCTTCGTGATCGCCGACGAGCGGTGCCGCACCAACCTCGAGGGCGTGTACGCCGTCGGCGACATCGTGCCCGGCCTGCAGCTGGCGCACCGCGGCTTCCAGCAGGGCATCTTCGTGGCCGAGGACATCGCCGGCCTCGACCCGCAGCCGATCGACGAGGCCGGCATCCCGCGGGTCACCTACTCGCACCCCGAGGTCGCCTCGGTCGGGCTCGACGAGGCCGCCGCGACCGCGACGTACGGCGCAGACGGGATCGAGACGCTGACCTACGACCTCGGCGGCAACGGCAAGAGCCAGATCCTCAAGACGCAGGGCTTCGTGAAGCTGATCCGTCGCAAGGACGGGCCGGTGATCGGCGTCCACCTGGTCGGTGACCGGGTCGGCGAGCTGATCGGCGAGGCGCAGCTCATCTACAACTGGGAGGCGTACGCCGACGACGTCGCCCCCCTCGTGCACGCGCACCCGACGCAGAACGAGGCCCTGGGCGAGGCCCACCTCGCGCTCGCCGGCAAGCCGCTGCACGCCCACGCCTGATAGACCAGACCTACCAGCACTCCAGACAAGAACGAGCGAAGGAACTCCATGGCCACCGAAGTCAACCTCCCGGCACTCGGCGAGTCCGTCACCGAAGGCACCGTCACCCGCTGGCTGAAGCAGGTCGGCGACTCGGTGGCGGTCGACGAGCCGCTGCTGGAGGTGTCGACCGACAAGGTCGACACCGAGATCCCCTCCCCGGTGGCGGGCACGCTCCTGGAGATCAAGGCCAACGAGGACGACACGGTGGAGGTCGGCGCCGTGCTGGCCGTCATCGGCGACGAGGGTGAGGGTGGCGGTGACGGCGGCGGCGAGTCCGCGCAGGCCGAGCCCGAGCCGGAGCCGGAGCCGGAGCCGGAGCCCGAGGAGGAGAAGGCCACCGAGCCCGAGGCCGCCGCGGAGCCCGCCCCTGCCGCCGAGGAGGCGGAGAAGCCCGCCGCCGAGACCAAGCCGTCCGGTGGCGGTGGTACGTCGGTGACGCTGCCCGCGCTGGGCGAGTCGGTCACCGAGGGCACGGTCACCCGCTGGCTGAAGTCGGTCGGCGACGACGTCGCGGTCGACGAGCCGCTGCTGGAGGTGTCGACCGACAAGGTCGACACCGAGATCCCCTCGCCGGTCGCCGGCACGCTGCTGGAGATCAAGGTCCAGGAGGACGAGACCGTCGAGGTCGGCGCCGAGCTCGCCGTGGTGGGCTCCGGTGACGCCGCCCCCGCGAAGACCGAGGAGAAGGCGCCCGAGCCGGAGCCCGAGCCCGAGCCGGAGCCGGAGCCGGAGCCCGAGCCCGAGCCGGAGCCGGCCCCCGTCGCCGAGGAGAAGAAGCCGGAGCCGGCCGCTGCGCCCGCCCCCAGCGCCCAGTCGCCCACGACCAAGGACCCGGAGCAGCCCGTCGGCGGCGGCGACGGCCCCGGCTACGTGACCCCGCTCGTGCGCAAGCTCGCCACCCAGCACGGGGTCGACCTGGGCTCGGTCAGCGGCACCGGCGTCGGTGGCCGGATCCGCAAGCAGGACGTGCTCGACGCGGCCGCCCGCGCCCAGCAGCCGGCTGCCCCCGCGGCCCCGGCCGCCGCTCCCGCAGCCGCCGCTGCCACGTCGCCTGTCCCGGTCGCGCCGTCGCCGCTGCGCGGCAAGACCGAGAAGATCTCGCGGCTGCGCAAGATCATCGCGAGCCGGATGGTCGAGTCGCTGCAGACCTCGGCCCAGCTCACCCAGGTCGTCGAGGTCGACGTCACCAACATCGCGCGGCTGCGCGAGAGCGTGAAGGCCGACTTCCTGGCGCGTGAGGGCGTCAAGCTGACGTACCTCCCCTTCTTCGCGAAGGCGGCGATCGACTCCCTCAAGCAGCACCCGGCGCTGAACGCGACCATCGACACCGAGGCCGGCGAGGTGACCTACTTCGACCGCGAGCACGTCGCGTTCGCGGTCGACACCGAGAAGGGCCTGCTCACCCCGGTCGTCAAGGACGCGGGCGACCTGTCCGTGGCCGGTCTCGCGAAGAAGATCGCGGACGTCGCCGAGCGCACCCGCACCAACAAGATCGGGCCGGACGAGCTCTCCGGCGGCACGTTCACGATCACCAACCTGGGCAGCTTCGGGGCCCTGTGGGACACCCCGATCATCAACAAGCCCCAGGTCGCGATCCTCGGTCCCGGTGCCGTCGTGAAGCGCCCGGTCGTCATCGACGACCCGAACCTGGGCGAGACGATCGCCGTGCGCTACATGGTCTACCTGGCCCTGACCTACGACCACCAGCTGGTCGACGGCGCCGACGCCGGCCGCTTCCTGCGCGAGCTCAAGCAGCGCCTGGAGGCCGGTCAGTTCGAGGTCTGAGCAACTCGTACGACGCAACGCGGTGGCCCGGATCAACCTGGTTGATCCGGGCCACCGCAGTTCGGGCACCTGGCCATCTCGCCGGGCCAGCCGAGGCGCTGCATGAGCCGTGCGACCTGGCTCGTCGTCCGGCAACCGTGCCGGAAGACCTGTCCGTAGCCGAGCCGCAGGGTGCGTCCGTCGTCGGCCACCGCCTGATCGAGGTCGCGCTCCAGGTCTCGGTCCCGCTCGACCACGCTGCTGTGGTGGAGCCGCCCGTCCAGCTCCACCGTGAGTCCGAGCGCCCGGTACTCGACGTCCTGGAAGATCCGACCGCCGTGCGCGAACCGCTCCGACTGACGGCTGCCGACGGGCAGGCGGTGCGGTCGCTCGACCCGGTCCAGGTAGCCGTGCTCGAGCACCGAGCATGCACCCGCAGCCACGTCCTCGAGGACGCCGACGAGGAACCGCCGCCCGGCGACGCGCCTGCGCTGGTGCAGCACGTCGAGCAGTCGTGCTGCGGTCGTACGGCGGGCTCCGCACGCGTCAGCGAGCACGGCGACGGCCGCCAGCTGGTCGCTCGCAGCGACGGCGAGGTCGATGACCAGCTCGTCGTACCGGAGCCGCGGCGGCCCGAGGTTCCACTGCACCTTCTCGTCGAGCCCACTCACCCGTCGTAGCCGCACGCCCGGCGGACGTCGGAGGTGTCGGTCGCGATCGATCGCCACGTGCACCGGACCGTCGACATCGCCTCGACGCCCAGGCCCGTCGTACGCGCGTCGTGCGGACGGCCCGTCGAGCGCGGCCGGCCAGCACAGAAGGACCGCAGCCCAGGCCCGCTGGTGCCAGGTGAGCGGCCCGGTGTGGTCGACGTACACGCCGGGGTGAACGGCCACCCACTCCCGACGCCTCAGCGCGCGAGCGACAGCCGTCCTCGACATGCCGGCCTCCAAGGCCTGGGTGCGCGAGAGCACGCCGTCCTGGTCACGAAGCAGCCGCTCGATGTCGTCCACACGGCATCCTGCCTGCTGCGGCGAGCAGCCGCGAGTGGGCGGCCGGCGCCCTGTGGATGACGCTCAGCGCAACCAGGCGCTGGCCTCGACCAGCTCGTCGATGGCGCCGGCGACGGCCGTGCGCAGCTCCTCGATCTCGCGGCGGTCGGGCACCTCGCCCTGCTCGGCGCGCAGCTCGAGGTCGAGGCAGCGGCGGGCGAGGCTGGTGAGACCGACGTTGTCGGCGCTGCCCCGCAGCCGGTGCGCCTTCTCGGCGATGGCGACGGTGTCCTCGGCGGCGGCCGAGGCGGCCAGCTCGACCATCGTCTGCAGCGCGCTCGAGCCGAACCGGTCCACGATGCGCAGCACCAGGTCCGCGCTGAAGCCGTCGTCGACGAGCTCGCGCAGACGCGCGTCCGCGGTCGAGGACTCGCCGACCAGGGGCGCGGCCGTGTCGTCGGGTACGACGGTCTCCCAGGGCAGCCACCGCTCGAGGGTGGTCGCGAGCAGGCCGGCGTCGACGGGCTTGGGCAGGAAGTCGTCCATGCCCGCGTCGCGGCAGCGCTCCCGCTCCTCCTGGGTCGCCGAGGCCGTCATCGCGATGATCGGCATCCGGTCGAGCGCGCCGCCCATCGCGCGGATCGCGCGAGTGGCGTCGAAGCCGTCCATCACCGGCATCTGGCAGTCCATCAGGATCGCGTCGAAGTGCTCCGGGGAGTCCGCGACGACCGCGACCGCGCGGGCGCCGTCGGGGGCGATCACCACCTCGCAGCCGAGGTGGCGGAGCATCCCGGTCGCGACCAGCTGGTTGACGGCGTTGTCCTCGACGACCAGCACCCGACCTCGTACGACGTCGGTCGGCGACTCCGGGATCGCAGGGCGGTCCGGGCGCTGCGGGTCGAAGCGACCACCCAGCACCGCGAGCTCGTCGAGCAGGCGCGAGGCGAGGATCGGCTTGGAGACGAAGGTGTCGATGCCGACGTCCTCGAGCCAGCCGGCGCTGGGCGCGATCGCCGAGGAGAGCAGCGCCAGACGGAGCGGCTGCAGCCGTTCGTCGGAGCGGATCGCGCGGGCGAGCTGCTCGCCGTCGAACTCCGGCATCATGTAGTCGAGCAGCACCACGTCGTACCCGTCGGAGCGTCGCAGCGAGCCGTCCAGCTCGCCCAGGGCCTCGTGACCCGAGGCCGCGACCGTCACGTCGACGTCCCAGGCCCGCAGCTGCTCGGCCAGGATGAAGCGGTTGGTGGCGTTGTCGTCGACGACGAGCACCCGCAGCCCGGCGACGGCCCCCTCACGCAGGGCCGGCGAGCCGACGCCGGCCGCCGGGAGGAACGGCGCGGTGAACCAGAACGTGCTGCCCTCGCCGGGGGCACTGATGACGCCGATGGCGCCGCCCATCGCGGTGACGATCCGCTCGCTGATGGCGAGGCCGAGACCGGTGCCGCCGTACCGCCGGGTGGTCGAGCTGTCGGCCTGCGAGAACGCCGTGAAGAGGCGGTCCTGGACCTCCGGGTCGATGCCGATCCCGGTGTCGCTCACCTCGACCCGCAGCGCGGACTGGCCGGTGCCGCTCGCCCGGACGACGACCTCGCCGTGGTCGGTGAACTTCACGGCGTTGGCGACCAGGTTCGTCACGACCTGGCCGAACCGGACCGGGTCGCCGCGCACCAGGGCGGGCATGTTGTCGACGCTGGAGATCACCAGCTCGAGGCCCTTCCCGGTGGCACCCTCGGCCACCATCGCCACGCTGCGCTCGATGACGTCCCGCGGGTCGAAGTCGACCTCCTCGAGGTCGAGCCTGCCCGCCTCGACCTTCGACAGGTCGAGGATGTCGTTGACCAGCGCGAGCAGGGCACGCCCGGCCTGGTCGATGCCGTCCGCGAAGCGCCGCTGGTTGTCGGTGAGCTCGGTGCGGCTGAGCAGCTCGGACAGCCCGATCACGCCGTTGAGGGGCGTCCGGATCTCGTGGCTCATGGTCGCCAGGAACTCCGACTTCGCCCGCGACGCGGCGAGCGCGTCGTCGCGGGCCGTGGCCAGCTGGCCGGACACCTCCTCGCGCTGCGCGACCGTGGCGAGGAGCGCGAGCATCTGCAGGAAGATCGCGAGCTCGTACGGTCGCGGGGTGCTGGCCGCGCGGCTGTCGGAGACGACGACGCAGGCCAGGCGGTCGCGGACCAGCGCGGGCCCGGCCACGAAGACGGTGCCCGACGGCCCGACGCGCTGGATGACGTCGCGACCCACGGTCACCTCCTCGGCCATCGCGCGGGCGAAGGCCAGGTCCTCGGCGTCGAACTCGCGCCAGCCGGCGTCGAAGTGCACCAGCGTGGCCGGGTCCTCGACCGTCGGGGCGGACACGATGATCGCCGGCCACTGGGTGAAGGGCCGCACGATGGTGTCGGCGGCGACCAGGGCGTCGCCGAGCGTCGGCGCCTCGTTGGCCGCCGCAGCCATCGCGCTCAGGAAGGCGAGCCCCTGCTCGGCCTCCTTGCTCTCGGTGATGTCCTGGACGGTGCCCGCCGCGCGGACCAGGTCGCCCGCGTCGTCGAGCGTGGCCATCCCGCGCACGCGCACCCACTGGACGGGCTGGCCGTGCTCGGGCCTGAGGCGGACGTCGAAGCCCATCGGAGCGCCCGCGCTCGACATCGCGTCGTACGCCGCCTCCACGACCTCGCGGTCGTCGGGGTGCAGCCTGTCGAAGAGCGTCTCCCCCGTCGGCTCGAACGACCGGGGCTCGAAGCCGAACACCCGGAAGAGCTCGTCGGACCACCGCAGCACCTTGTCGGAGGCCGTGAACTCCCAGCTCCCGATCTTCGCGATCGACTGGGTCTCGGCGAGCTCTCGCTCCCGCTGCTCGAGCTCCTCGACCAGCTCCTCGCGCGAGCGATCGTCGGTCTCGGGGCGCACCATGGGGCCGATGCTCCCCCATCTGCTGCCGGTCTGCACACACCTGGGCGATCCCGGAGTCGATTGGGCGCGGCGTGCTTGGCTGGGGTCATGGACGCACGGACGGTCGTGATCGCGGGAGCGTCGGGATTCCTCGGCACCCACCTGGGGCGAGAGCTCGTGGAGCGGGGGCACGCCGTCGTCGCACTCACCCGGCGCCCGACCTCGGCACCCGACGAGTCGAGCTGGGACCCCTACGCCGGGGTCTACGAGCGCGACGTGATCGAGCGAGCCGACGTCGTCGTCAACCTGGCCGGTACGCCGACGATCGGCAACCCACACTCCGCCCGCTGGGCGCGACAGCTCCGCGAGAGCCGGGTGACGACGACACGCGTGCTGGCCGAGGCGATCGCCGGCAGCGAGCGACGTCCCGCGTTCCTCGCTGGCAACGCGATCGCCTGGTACGGCGACCACGGCGACCAGCCGGTCACCGAGGAGTCCGACAGCCGCGGCGACAGCCTGATGACCAGCGTGACTCGGGAGTGGCAGGSGGCCGCCGAGCCGGCGGTCGCGGCCGGGGCGCGGGTCTGCTTCCTGCGCACCGCACCGGTGATGGACCGCTCCGCCGCCCCGCTCAAGCAGCTGCGCCTGCTCACGAAGCTCGGGCTCGGCGCCCGGCTCGGCGACGGCCGGCAGCACATGGCGATGATCTCGCTGCGCGACTGGGTCGGCGGCGTGACGCACCTCGTCGAACACGACGACGTCTCCGGACCGGTCAACCTGTGCTGCCCGACGACGCCCACCAACGCGGAGTTCACCGACGCGCTCGCTCGCGCGGTCGACCGCAAGGCGTTCCTGGTCGCACCCGGCTTCGCCGTACGCCTCGGCGCCGGACCGGTGGCGGGCGAGGTGCTCGGCTCGATCGACCTGCGCCCGACCGTGCTCGAGGACGGCGGCTACTCCTTCCGCGACCGCACCGTCCACGAGGTGGTCCGCACCGCGCTCGCCTGAGCGACCCGCCAGGTCGACCCGGACCGCACCAGCAGCACCCGCCGCGTCGACGCCCCGGCCTCCGGCAGCGGCAGTCGTACGCCGGGCCCGCGCGCGACCGCGCCTGCCAGCCGGTCGGTCACGACCAGGTCGAGCCGGGTCGCCGTCGCGCGTCGCACCTCGAGGTCGAGCAGCTGCATCCGCATCCCTCGCACCCGCAGGCCGCGCGCCCGCCAGGCGCGCAGCATCGCCACGTCGGCGCGACCGGCCGACGCCCGTGCGGCGTAGAGCGATCCCAGCGCGACGGGGTCCCCGGCCGCCCACGCCGCGGCGCGCCGGTCGTCCCAGTCGTGCAGCACCGCCGAGGCACCGGCCGGCTGCCCCGGCGCGAGCGCGAGCAGGCCCGCCAGGAGCTGGTGCACGAGCTGCTGCAGGAAGGTCACCCCACGGTCCTACCCCGTCGCGCGTGGGGATGCCGGCGTCATCCACAGCCGCCCGCGGCGTACGCTCGACCGCGTGAAGTTCGAGCACGTCGGGACCATCGACTACGTCGCCGCGTGGGACCTCCAGCGCGAGGTCCACCAGCGGGTCGCGGACGGCGAGCAGGCCGGCACGACGCTGCTGCTGGAGCACCCGGCGGTCTTCACCGCCGGCAAGCGCACCCAGCCGCACGACCGGCCCGCCGACCCGCACGGCGCACCCGTCATCGACGTCGACCGCGGCGGCACGATCACCTTCCACGGCCCCGGCCAGCTGGTCGGCTACCCCATCGTCGCGCTGCCCGACCACGTCAAGGTCGTCGACTACGTACGCCGGGTGGAGGAGGCGCTGATCCAGGTCTGTGCCGATCTCGGCGTGACCACGGCGCGCGTCCCCGGCCGCAGCGGCGTCTGGCTGCAGGCCGACGACCGGGGCCCGGAGCGCAAGATCGCCGCGCTCGGCATCCGGGTGAGCCGCGGCGTGACCATGCACGGCTTCTCCCTGAACTGCGACGTCGACCTCGCCTGGTTCGACCGCTTCGTGCCCTGCAGCATCGACGACGCCGGCGTCACCTCGCTCAGCAAGGAGCTCGGTCGCGACGTCACGACGACCGAGGTGCTGCCGCTGGTGGAGCGGCACATCGCCGAGATGCTGGCGTGGGCGCCGTACGACGCGACGCCGGACTACGAGGCGCGGCCCGACCCCGCCAAGCAGCCGCGCATCGAGCTGCTCACCCCGAGCCGCCCCTGAGCGCTCGGCGCGTCTCGACCGTTTCACCTTCGCTGCAACCGATTCGGTGGTTGGGTCGTCCAACGACCGACCCGGGAGGACGTGGATGAGCGAGCTGGTGATCGAGACCAAGGGGCTCCGCAAGGAGTACTACACGAGACGCGGGCACCAGGTGGCGGTCCGGGACCTCGACCTCGCCGTCCCGGCCGGAGGCGTGCACGGCTTCCTCGGCCCCAACGGGTCCGGGAAGACGACGACGATCCGGATGCTGCTCGGGCTCGCGCGCTCCACGGCGGGCACGATGCGACTCTTCGGCGAGCAGGTGCCCGACCGGCTGCCGGCGGTCGTCGGTCGGGTGGGCGCGGTCGTCGAGAACCCCAAGTTCTCCCCCAACATCACCGGTCGGCAGAACCTCCTCCTGCTCTCGCGCTCGATCGGCGCGCCGGACACCCGGGTGGACGCGGCGCTCGAGACGGTCGGTCTGACGGCCCGAGCGAAGGACCGCTACAAGGGCTACTCGCTGGGCATGAAGCAGCGGCTCGCGATCGCGGCCACCCTGCTGAAGGACCCGCAGCTGCTGATCCTCGACGAGCCGACCAACGGTCTGGACCCCGCCGGCATCCGCGAGGTCCGCGACACCATCCGCGACCTCGGCGCTCGCGGGGTCACGGTGCTGCTGTCGTCGCACATCCTGGTCGAGGTGCAGCAGGTCTGCTCCGCGGCCACGATCATCGGCCACGGCCGGCTGCTCGCGTCCGGTCCCGTCGACGAGCTCGTCGGCACCAGCACGGCGTACCGGGTCGAGGCACCGGACCCGGTGGCCGCCCGGCAGGTGCTGGGCGACGCCGGCTTCCGGGTCGGCGACGACCTCGTCGTCGAGACCGACACCCCCGCATCGGTGACCGAGGCGCTGGGAGGCGCCGGCATCTGGCTCACCGGGCTGACCCCGGTGCGTCGTGACCTGGAGTCGGTGTTCCTCGAGCTGACCGCCGGCACCGAGATGGGGACGGACCAGTGATCGGGCTGCTGCGGGTCGAGCTGACCCGGCTGCGGTGGCGCCGCGCGGTCCTGCTGCTCCTCGGGGCGGCGGTGGCGGTCCCCGCGATCATCTTCGCGTTCCTGGTGCACGACACCCGGCCCCGGCCGGACGACTTCACCGACTACGACTACTACTACGCCCAGCTGAGCATCGTGCAGGAGCGGACCGGAGGCTCCGGCATCGCGGTTGCGCTGATCCTGGCGATGCTCTTCGTCCTCGTCGGCACGACGTTCGTCGGCCACGACTGGAACACCGGCTCGATGAGCAACCAGCTGCTCTTCGAGCCGCGGCGCGGCCGGGTGTGGCTGGTCAAGGCGGCGATGCTGGCCGTCGTCGCCTTCGTGGTCTCGCTGGTCGTGCTCACGGCGTACTGGAGCGGGCTGTGGGCGGTCTCGGTGCACCGCAACCTCGACCTCCCCGACCACGCCATGGTCGCGGCCTACAAGCAGGGCGTGCTGGGCGCCTTCTTCGCCTCGGTGGCCGCGGTCTTCGGCTATGCCCTCACGATGTTCTTCCGGAGCACGGTCGCCACGCTCGGCGTGCTCTTCGGCATCGCCGCCGCGGGCGGCGCCCTCGTCGGGGCGACCGGGCTCTCCGACCACGCGCAGGCGATGCCGTGGACCAACTACGAGGCCTACATGGTGGGCTCGTCCACGACGTACGACTGGGACTGCTTCCCGAACGACACCGTCGTCGAGCACGGGGCGTGCGAGACGGTCGTCACCCGGGCCGAGTCGCTGCCCTACTTCGGCGTCATCCTCGCCGTGGTCGCCGTCGGGTCGGTGGTCACCTTCCGGCGCCGCGACGTGCCCTAGTCAGCCGCGGTAGTGCTCGGCCATCGCCGGGTAGTAGTCGCGGTCGAAGTCGATCGCGGCGACGTCTCCCCCGGTCTCGGCGGCGACCAGCCGGTCCAGGTAGTACTCCCAGCCGGGACCGACGCTGTCGGCCATGGTCGCGTCGACGTCGGGCTGGGTGAAGGTGAGCGTCGTGACGCCGTCGGCCTCGGTCAGGTCGAGGTCCAGGTCCCACCACTCCTCTCCGACCTGCGTGGAGACCGCCAGCCGGCGCGGCGGCACGCACTCCCGGATCCGCATCCCGTCCTCGGGCGCACCCTCCTCGGCGGTCATCCGGAAGAGCACCTCGCCGGACGCCGGGTCACCGGTCCAGGTCCCGATCCAGCGCGCAAGCCGCTCGGACTCGGTCACGGCCGCCCAGACGTCCTCGATGGGCGCGCGGAACTCGCGGACGATGGTCAGGCGGGCCCGTCCCTCCGCGGACTCGACGGTCCCGGTCGGTTCCTTGCTCATGCGGTCTCC
Organism: Nocardioides sp. Root1257; assembly: GCF_001425175.1. Classification (GTDB taxonomy): domain Bacteria; phylum Actinomycetota; class Actinomycetes; order Propionibacteriales; family Nocardioidaceae; genus Nocardioides. Next base: position 54,221 of record NZ_LMDV01000013.1, read on the forward strand.
TCGATGTCGACGGATGTCGTACGCCGGTCGCGGGTGACGCGGCGTACCTCGGTGTCGAGCGCGTCCAGCGCGTTCGGGGTCAGTGGCTGCGGCAGCACCAGCCCCTCGACGTACGCCGTCAGCGGTGCCAGGCCGGCGCGACGCAGGGTGTAGTGGCGTTCGCGGCCGCGCTCCTCGGCCTCGACGAGGCCCGCCTCGGCGAGCAGGCGCAGGTGCTTGCTCACCGCGGGCCGCGAGATCGGCAGGCCGTCGGCGAGGTCGACGACCCGGCGCGGACCGGCGGCGAGGGCCCGCAGCAGCGAGCGTCGTACCGGGTCGGCGAGAGCCGCGAAGGCGTCCACGGATACAGGTAACCATCTGGTTACCGATCACGCAACGGCCCGATCCTGGGAACCGTGGGTCACCCGCGTAGGCTGGCTCCCGTGACGCAAGCTCCCGCCCCAGAAGGACGCAAGCTGCTCCGACTCGAAGTGCGCAACGCGGAGACCCCGATCGAGCGCAAGCCGGAGTGGATCAAGACCCGGGCCAAGATGGGCCCCGAGTACAAGCACCTCCAGAGCCTGGTGAAGTCCGAGGGACTCCACACCGTGTGCCAGGAGGCCGGCTGTCCCAACATCTTCGAGTGCTGGGAGGACCGCGAGGCCACCTTCCTCATCGGCGGAGACCAGTGCACCCGGCGCTGCGACTTCTGCCAGATCGACACCGGCAAGCCGCAGCCGCTGGACCGCGACGAGCCGCGCCGCGTCGCCGAGTCCGTCCAGAAGATGGAGCTGCGCTACGCCACGATCACCGGCGTCGCGCGCGACGACCTCGAGGACGGCGGTGCCTGGCTGTACGCCGAGACCGTGCGCGCCATCCACGAGATGAACCCCGACACGGGCGTCGAGAACCTGATCCCCGACTTCAACGGCAAGCCCGACCTGCTGCGCGAGGTCTTCGAGTCGCGGCCCGAGGTGCTGGCCCACAACGTCGAGACGGTGCCGCGGATCTTCAAGCGGATCCGCCCGGCCTTCCGCTACGAGCGCTCGCTGGACGTGATCACCCAGGCCCGCGACTTCGGCCTGGTCACCAAGTCCAACCTGATCCTCGGCATGGGCGAGACCCGCGAGGAGGTCTCGCAGGCGCTGCGCGACCTGCACGGCGCCGGCTGCGAGCTGATCACGATCACGCAGTACCTCCGCCCCTCCGTGCGCCACCACCCCGTCGAGCGCTGGGTGAAGCCGGAGGAGTTCGTCGAGCTCCGCGACGAGGCGGACCAGATCGGCTTCGCGGGCGTGCTGTCCGGGCCGCTCGTCCGCTCGTCGTACCGGGCCGGTCGGCTGTACCGTCAGGCGATGGACGCCCGCGCGGGCGCCGCGACCGCCTGAACCACCCCCACCGAGCACAACAAGAACGAGGCACACCAGAAGATGGCGAAGGACCCGAAGCCCGTCGACCCGGACAAGATGAGCCGCGGCAGGCAGTTCGTCGAGACCTACCGGATGGCCAGCAAGTCGGACCCCCGGCTCGGCCTGTGGATCCTCGGCTCGTTCGCGCTCGGCGCGGTCGTCGGCTTCTCGGTCTTCTACTTCCTGCTGCCCGGCTCCGGCTGGCTGCACTGGGTCATCTCGGTGGTCGGCGCCCTGCTGCTCGGCACCCTGCTCGCGATGATCGTCTTCGGGCGACGCGCCCAGCGGGCGGCGTACAGCCAGATGGAGGGCCAGCCGGGCGCTGCCGCGGCCGCGCTCCGGATGCTGCGCGGCCGCAGCTGGAAGACCGACCCGGTGATCGGCTTCACCAAGCAGCAGGACGTCGTGCACCGCGTCGTGGGGCCTCCCGGCATCATCCTGGTCGGCGAGGGCAACCCGAACCGGCTGCGCCAGCTGATGACCAGCGAGCGTCGCAAGCACGAGCGGGTCGCCGAGGGCATCCCGATCCACGAGGTGATCTGCGGCAACGGCGAGGGCGAGGTGCCGCTGCCCAAGCTGGCCCGCTACGTGCAGAAGCTCGGCCGTCAGGTGAAGCCCGCCGAGATGACGGACGTCCTGTACCGGCTCAAGGCGCTCGACGCCAACCGCTCGGCGATCCCGATGCCCAAGGGCCCCGTCCCCACCAGCATGAAGGGCATGCGCGGGCAGATGCGCGGTCGCTGATCGGAGCCGCGCCAGCGGATCCGATGATGGTGGTCGAGCAAGCGCTCTGACTGAGCCTGCGAAGTCAGAAGGCGCGTGTCGAGACCCGGTGAGGCGAGACGCAGCCTCTAGCCCGCCGTCGTGCCGCCCGTCATCGAGCCGAGGTCGGGCATCTCGGTGATCTCGGAGGCCGGCGGGGCCTCGATCGTCACGTCCTTGCCCCAGTCCGAGGCGGAGATGTCGACGGTGGACTCCGTCCCGGCGACGGGCAGGTCCATGTGCATCTTCGACAGGCGGTTCTCGTCGTCGAGCCAAATGTCGTAGGTGAGCGAGTCGGGCAGCTGCGACTCGGCCCCGGAGGGCATGTCCATGGCCGTCACCAGGTCCTCCGGCGACACCGTCAGCTCGTAGTGGCCGTCGCCGTCGTACGTGACCTTGTCGATCGCGGGCTCCATCTTCTTCAGCGTGCTCGCCGGGTCGAACTGGTCGAGCATGCTGCCCATGTCGCCGAGGGGGCTGTCGGAGTCGGAGGGGTCGAGCTTCCAGAACTTGCCGCCGGACATCGACCCGAGCTTCATGTAGAAGATGCCGTCGACGAAGCGCACGTCGGTCTTCGTGCCGTCACCCGCCATCGGCAGGTCCATCGTCATCGCCATCTCCGGGGTGTCAGCGGTGTAGTCGATGTCCCCCTCGCCGCTCATCTCCCCCATCGACCCGAGCCCGACCTTCATCGTCATGTGGGCCGTCGTCGACGCCTTGACGCCGTCCTCGATGGTGTCGACGAAGTCGCCGGGGTCGACCTCGTCGCCCTTCTGAAGACCGGTCAGGACAGCCGCGGCGGCCGGGTCCTTCGCCTCGGAGCCGGAGTCGTCCTTGTCACCGCAGGCGACCAGGCCAGCGACCAGCAACGGAGCCAGCGCGGCGGCGGCCAGGCTGCGACGCAGGGGTCGACGGGACGTACGGCGGGCGGCGGGCGGGCGCGTCATGACTCCAGCATCTCCCGCCGACCCAAGGCCGGAAACCTCCGGTCGGGCTATGGCGTGTGGCCGGTAGCCGTCTGCAGGGTGACCGTCGCCGTACCGGCAGCGATGTCGTGGAGGCCACGCCGGTCGGGCCGGAAGACCAGCGGCGGGATCACCAGCGCGACCAGGATCGAGCGAGCCAGGGAGCGCAGCGGGTCGAGGCGACCGCCGTTGTCGACGCGGACGACCCGCAGCCGGGTGGCCAGCTTGCCGAAGGAGCCGCCCACCGTGCAGGTCAGCACGGCGGACTCCAGGACGAAGACGATCAGCACGTACAGGCTGCCCGGGCTCCCGGTCCGGGAGTAGTCGCTCCAGCCCATGAAGAACACCACGACGAGCGTCGAGGCGAACCAGTCGACGAGCAGCGCGACCACGCGCCGTCCCCAGGACGCGGTCTCGTACGGCAGGGACGCGGGGTCGGGCACGTCGCACAGCGTAGATCGGCGCTCAGCGAGGCTTGGCAGGTGGGCACCTGTTACACGGGAGAAACAAACCCGATACGGTCGAGAAACGACCCGTACGTAGTTTCGGGCTGGTCCGGCGCAGCGTTGCACCGGGTCCTGGATCCGCACGCACGTCGGCCGGCGCCTCGCGGCGCGGCCAAGGAGGACGAATGTTCCAGAACAGCGACGAGCTGCTCAAGTTCATCAAGGACGAAGGCGTCGAGATGGTCGACGTGCGCTTCGTCGACCTGCCCGGCATCGAGCAGCACTTCACCGTGCCGGTCTCGTCGTTCGACCAGTCGGTCTTCGACACCGGCCTCGCCTTCGACGGGTCCTCGATCCGCGGCTTCCAGGCGATCAACGAGTCCGACATGGCGCTGTTCCCGGACCCGTCGACGGCGTACGTCGACCCCTTCCGCACGGCGAAGACGCTGAACCTGAGCTTCTTCATCCACGACCCGATCACCGGTGAGGCGTACTCGCGCGACCCGCGCAACATCGCCCGCAAGGCGCTCGCCTACCTCGAGACCACGGGCATCGCGGACACCGCGTTCTTCGCGCCCGAGGCCGAGTTCTACATCTTCGACAGCGTCCGCTACTCCACCGCTGCCAACGAGGGCTACTACCACATCGACTCGATCGAGGGCTGGTGGAACTCGGGCAAGGAGGGCGACAACCTCGGCTACAAGACCCGCTTCAAGGGTGGCTACTTCCCCGTCGCGCCGTACGACCACTACGGCGACCTGCGCGACGAGATGGTGAAGAACCTCGAGGCCTCCGGCCTGCTCGTCGAGCGCGCCCACCACGAGGTCGGCACCGCCGGCCAGGCGGAGATCAACTACAAGTTCGACACGCTGCTCAAGGCCGCGGACGACGTGATGAAGTTCAAGTACCTCATCAAGAACACCGCGTGGAACAACGGCAAGTCCGTCACCTTCATGCCGAAGCCGATCTTCGGCGACAACGGCTCGGGCATGCACGTGCACCAGTCGCTGTGGGCCGGCGGCGAGCCGCTGTTCTACGACGAGACCGGGTACGGCGGCCTGTCGGACATGGCCCGCTGGTACATCGGCGGCATCCTCAAGCACGCCCCGGCGCTGCTGGCCTTCACCAACCCGACGGTGAACTCCTACCACCGCCTGGTCCCGGGCTTCGAGGCCCCGATCTCGCTGGTGTACTCCTCGCGCAACCGCTCCGCGTCGGTCCGGATCCCGATCACCGGCTCGAACCCGAAGGCCAAGCGCATCGAGACCCGCTTCCCCGACCCGTCGGCGAACCCGTACCTCGCGTTCTCCGCGCTCCTGCTCGCCGGTGTCGACGGCATCAAGAACAAGATCGAGCCGGCCGCGCCGATCGACAAGGACATCTACGAGCTCCCGCCGGACGAGATGGCCGAGATCGACCAGGTGCCGACCTCGCTCGGCGCCGTCCTCGAGGCTCTCGAGGCCGACCACGACTTCCTGACGGTGGGCAACGTCTTCACGCCCGACCTGATCGAGACCTGGGTCGACTACAAGCGCACCCACGAGATCGCTCCCGTGCAGCTGCGCCCGCACCCGCACGAGTTCGAGCTCTACTACGACATCTGAGCGCCCCCAGCCTGAGCTTGCGAAGGCTGGGACCCAGGCGCCAGGTTGAGGAGCCGCGCGAGCGAGGCACGAGCTCGCGATTGGCGTCTCGAAACCGATCTCTCGTCCAGCGCGAAGGCCCCCGGAGCGATCCGGGGGCCTTCTCGCGTTCCGACCCGCGGGACGGAACTACTGGATGTAGCCCTCGACCTGGGACTCGGATCGCTCCGTCACCTCGGAGGCGTCCTTGCCGAACTCCCGAGCCGCCTGACGCTGCCGGAGGAGGTCCCAGGCCTGGTCGAGCTGTCGCTCGAGCTCGGTGAGCCGCCGCCGGTGCTCGTCCGAGGCGCCGGAGGCACGGAGCTGGTGCTCCTCCTCGACCAGGGCGCTGATGCGCTGATGGATCTCGTCGTCGCGGGTCATGCCTCATCCTCGATCACGAGGAGCACGCCCGTCCATCACCGGATTCGACCACACTGGTCCCGTGCTCGGACTCGAGATGGTGGTGCTGCTGGGGGTCGCCCTGGTCGCGTGCGGGGCACTGGCGCGTCGGTACCCGATCGCGCCCGCGATCCTGCTGGTCCTCGTCGGCATGCTGGTCGGCTTCGTGCCGCACCTGCGTCACGCGCAGCTGCCGCCGGAGGTCGTGCTCCTGCTCTTCCTGCCGGCGCTGCTCTACTGGGAGAGCCTGACCACCTCGCTGCGCGAGATCCGCAACAACCTGCGTGTCGTCGTCCTGACCAGCACCGTCCTGGTCGTCGCGACCGCGGCCGCGGTCGCGGTGGTGGCGCACGCGCTCGGACTGGCGTGGGGACCGGCCTGGGTGCTCGGCGCGGCGCTGGCCCCCACCGATGCGACGGCGGTCGGTGTCCTGGCCCGCGACCTACCGCGCCGCACGGTGACCGTGCTGCGCGCCGAGAGCCTCGTCAACGACGGCACCGCGCTGGTGCTCTACGGCCTCGCCGTGGGCGTGACCGTCGGCGAGCAGCACCTCACCGGCTGGCACGTCACCTGGCTGCTGGTCCTGGCGTACGGCGGGGGTGTGCTGGCGGGCGGCCTGGTCGGGCTGATCAGCTGGCAGGTCCGCCGTCGGATGGACGACCCGATGCTCGAGGGCATCGCGATGCTGGTGACCCCGTTCGCGGCGTTCCTGCTGGCCGACGTCGTCCACGGGTCCGGCGTCCTCGCCGTCGTGTCCTGCGGGCTGTTCATGAGCCAGGTGACCCCGCGGATCACGGGGGCGGCCACCCGCCAGATCGTCATCCCCTTCTGGGCGTTGTCGACGACGGTGCTGAGCAGCTCGCTGTTCGTGCTGGTCGGGCTCTCGGCGCAGTCTGCCTTCCGCGGCCTCACCAGCACCTCGCTGCTGAGCGCACTGGTCGACACGCTCGTCGTGACCTCCGTCGTGATCGGGGTGCGCTGGGCGTGGACGTACACCACGCCGTACGTGATCCGTCTCGTCGACCGCCGCCCACAGCAGCGAGAGCGACGGGTCGGTGCGCGTCAGCGCACGGTGAGTGCGGTGGCCGGGTTCCGCGGCGCGGTCTCGCTCGCCGCGATCCTGGCCGTGCCGCACACGGTCGACTCGGGTGCGCCGTTCCCCGACCGGGACCTGATCGTGCTGATCACCTGCGGCGTGATCGTGCTGACCCTGCTCCAGGCGCTGCTGCTGCCGGCGGTGGTGCGGTTCGCCCGTCTGCCCGTCGACAACTCCGTCGCCGAAGAGGTCCAGCTCGCCGAGGAGTACACCCTGGACGCCGCCATCGAGGCCGTCGACGCCACCGCGGCAGAGCTCGGCACCGGCCCGACAGCCGTCGCCCGGGTCCGGCACGAGCTGGACAAGCAGCGCACGCTGATCGCCGCCTCCGGTGCCGACGGCGATCCCGTCGTCGTGCACGACGACCAGTACACGAGCCTGTCGCTCGCCCTCATCGGCCGCCGGCGCGAGGCGCTGCTCGAGCTGCGCGACGCGCAGCGGATCGACGACATCGTGCTGCGCCGGGTCCAGGCCCGGCTCGACATCGACGAGGTACGCATCTCCCGCAGCCACCCGCTCGTCGACTGAACGTTCTCGACGTCCCTCGGCATCAGACGCCGTTCCTCGTTCTTGCGCCGGGTCACCCTCCGGTGGGGCGACCCCTAGGCTCCGTCGTGTGGATCCCTCGGCCAGCGAGCTGTTCGTCGCCCCGGTCGAGCGGTGGGCCGCGGTCAGGGACCTGCTGTCCTCGCCCGAGATCGAGGTGTGCGAGTCCAGCGCGGCACCGGTGGCAGACCGATTGGCGACGTCGCGCGGGCTGCTGCGTCGTCTGGCCGAGCGGTACGCCGCAGGCCCTGGCGACGCGCTTCAGGTGCGGCGGGTCTGTGCGCAGTGCGGGTCGACGGCGCACGGCCGGCCCGAGCTGGTCGGCGGCCCCGAGGTCTCGCTGTCGCGATGCGACCGGTACGTCGTGGCGCTCGTCGCCGGGGCGCGGTGCGGGGTGGACGTCGAGCGGCTGGACCGCCGCTCCGGCCAGCTCCACGAGATCGGTGCGTCCGTGCTCAGCGCGCGTGAGCGAGCCGCCCTCGAGCAGGTCGCACCGGGCGACCGTCGTACAGCACTGCTGAAGGCCTGGACGCGCAAGGAGGCGGTGCTCAAGGCCGAGGGCAGCGGACTCCTCCGCGACCCGTCCGACGTCCCGGTCGACGGCGACACCGCCGTCGTCGACGGTCGGGTGTGGTGGCTGACGACCAACGCGCTGACCCCCGAGGGCGTGCTCGTGTCGACCGCGACCGCGGTGCCGCTCGGTCCCCTGCCGCCGATCCGCCGCTACGTCTCCGACGACGCAGCCTGGCTCTGACGCGGATCAGCGCTCCTGCTTCCGCCTCGCCTTGGCGATGGTGTCCTCGACGATCGAGTTGATGCGCGCGCCGTTGGGCCAGCCGGCGTAGTGGCACAGGAAGATCACGATCTCGCGCAGCTGCTCGTCGTCGAGCTCCCCGGCGGCGTACGCCGCGGGGATCTGGATCGTCAGCACGTCGTGGCCGCCGCTGCCGGCGAGCAGCCCGATCAGCAGCAGGCGCCGGTCGCGGTCGGAGAGCCCCGGCCGGGTCCAGATGTCGGCGAAGAGATGGTCGGCGGTGATGGCGAAGAAGTCGCCGGCACCGTCGGTCATGTCGAAGCCGTAGACCTCCTCCATCTTCTCCAGGCCGATCCGGCGCTTCTCCGGAAGGTCGTCGAACTTACTCAAGGCCAAGCCCCTCTCCGAGTCGTTCCAGTGACAGCCGCGCGAGCGGTACGTCGACGCCCTGCTCGTCCGCCAGCTCGATCGCGAAGCGGAGGTCCTTCTCCCCCAGCGCCAGCACGTGCTCGAAGACACCGTGCCAGAAGTCGTCCTGGGCGATCGGTGCCGTGGTCGCGCGGTGCATGATCGCGCCGGGGCCACCCGTGATCGCGTCCGTGTGCCGCACGACCTTGCCGAGCTCCACCAGGTCGAGCCCGGCCGCCTCGGCGAGGCGCTGCGCCTCGGTCGCCGCGGTGAACGACACGAAGTGCATCATGTTGCGCGCCAGCTTGAACCGGGTGCCGGAGCCGATCGGGCCGGCGTGGGTGACCAGCGAGCCCATCGCCTCGAGAGCGGGGCGCGCGGCCGCGAACGCCTCGTCCGAGCCGCCGACCATGATCGCGAGCGTGCCGTCGGCGGCGCCCATCGCGCCACCACTGACCGGCGCGTCGAGCACCTTCACGCCGTGGCGGGCCGCGGTGTCGGCGAGCTCGGCCGGAGTGCCGGGCGCGACCGTCGAGTGGATGACGACGGTCTGCGCGTCACCCGAGACGCCGAGGACCTCCCCCAGCACGTCGCGGACCTGGTCGTCGTCGCGCACCATCACGCAGATGACGTCGACCCCGGCGGCCAGGGCGGCGACGCTGTCGGCCGCCTGGGCGCCGGCCTGCACCAGCTCGGCGACCGGGTCCGGCGCGACGTCGTACACGGTGAGCTCGATGCCTGCAGCCGCTGCGAGGCGCAGCGCCATCGGCTTGCCGATGTTGCCGAGCCCGACGAACCCGACCTTGGTGTCAGGCACGGAAGGTCTGCCCGCCGTCGACGGCGATGATCTGCCCGGTCACCCACGCCGACTCCTCGGAGAGGAGGAAGAGGCAGGCGCCGACCATGTCCTCGGGCTGGCCCATCCGCTTGAGCGCGAGCCCCTTGACCAGCTCCTTCGCGGCGTCGCCGGCCTGGGTGCGGGTGGCCGCGGTGTCGGTCGGGCCCGGGGCGATCGCGTTGACGCGGATCTTCAGACCACCGAGCTCGTGGGCGAGTTGCTGGGTGAGGCCGTTGACGCCGACCTTGGCGAGACCGTAGAAGCCGGCGTAGAGGTACGCCGCCGTGCTCGACTGGTTGACGATCGAGCCGCCGCCGCGCTTCTGGAGCTCCGGGTAGACCGCGCGGGTCATCACGAGGGCGCCGTCCATGTTCACCGACATGAACTTCTTGTAGTAGTCCCAGTCGACGCTGATCAGCAGGTCGAAGGCCATGTCGCCGTAGATGGCGGCGTTGTTGACCAGGCCGTCGATCCCGCCGTACGCCGCGACGGTGGCCTCGACGAGCGACGCCGCGTCCTCGTGGGAGGAGACGTCGCAGCGGACGAAGAGCCCGCCGATGTCGGCCGCGACCTTCTGGCCGGCTTCGGCGTTGAGGTCCGCCACCACGACCGACGCACCCTCGGCCGCGAGCGCGCGGGCGTACGCCTCGCCGATCCCCTGCGCCGCGCCGGTGACGACGACGACCTTGTTCTCGAACCTTGTCACTTCATGTCTCCTCTTGGCTCACTCGGTTTCGACTCGCCGTCGCGACCTCGTTCCTCGGTCGCGGGCTCGCTCAACCCGCTGTCTGGTCTTCCCGCGTTCGCAGGCTCACGCGGGGAAAGCCAGCGTCTTGGTCTCGAGGTACTCCTCGAAGCCGGCGACGCCCATCTCGCGGCCGATGCCGGACTGCTTGTAGCCGCCGAACGGCGCGTCCGGGCTGAACCAGACGCCGCCGTTGACGGCGATGGTGCCGGTCCGGATCCGGGCGGCGACAGCCCTGGCGCGCTCGAGCGAGCCGGACTCGACCGAGCCGGAGAGCCCGTACGGCGAGTCGTTGGCGATCCGCACGGCGTCGTCGTCGCCGTCGTGCGGGATGACGACGAGCACCGGGCCGAAGATCTCCTCCTGCGCCAGGCGCGACGTGTTGTCGAGACCGGCGACGACCGTCGGCTGGATCCAGAACCCGTCCTGGTCGATGACCTGGCCGCCGGTGGCGAACGTGCCGCCCTCCTCCTCGGCCAGCCTCAGGTAGGCCTCGACCCGGTCCCGCTGGACCTGCGAGATGACCGGACCGCAGATGGCACCTGCGTCGGCCGGGTCCTTGGCGCCGATGGACTCCATCGTCGCCGCCGCGACCTGCACGGCCTCGTCGTACTTGTCCCGCGGGACCACGAGTCGGGTCGTGATCGCGCAGCCCTGGCCGGCGTGGATCATCGCGGTGAACGCCGTCGCGCCGGCAGCCGAGGTGATGTCGGCGTCGTCGAGCACGATCGCGGCGGACTTGCCGCCGAGCTCGAGGAAGACCTTCTTCAGGGTCGGCGCGGCGGCCGCCATGATCGCCCGGCCGACGTTGGTCGAGCCGGTGAAGGAGACCATGTCGACGCGCGCGTCGGTGGTGAGCAGGGCCGCGACCTCGTTCGACCGCGGCGTGACGACGTTGAAGACGCCGGCCGGGATGTCGGTGTGCTCGGCGACCAGACGACCGAGCTCGGCCGCCAGCCACGGGGTGTCCGGGGCGGGCTTGAGCACCACCGTGCAGCCGGCCGCGAGCGCCGGGCCGACCTTGGCGAGGTTGATCTGGGTCGGCACGTTCCACGGCGAGATCGCCGCGACGACGCCGACCGCCTCACGGCGCACGGTCCGACGGCTCGAGATGCCCATCGGCGCGGCGACGCCGAGGTCGCTCTCGAACTCGTAGCCCTCGAGCAGGTCGGTGACCCACTTCAGCCCGTCCACCGGTACGTCGAAGCCGGCGGCGCCCATCATGAAGGTGGGCATCCCGACCTCGGCGGTCGTCAGCGCCTTGAACGCGTCGGCGTCGTCGAGCAGCGCCTGGTGCAGCTGTCGCAGGCACCGGAGCCGGAGCTCGGTGTTCGTCGACCAGTCGGTCTCGTCGACGGCCCGTCGGGCCGCAGCGATCGCCCCCTCGACGTCCGCTGCGGTCCCGTCCGGTGCCTGCCCGATCTCCGCGCCCGTCGCCGGGTTCAGGATCGGGTACGTCGTGCCGTCGGAGCCACCGACGAGCTTGCCGTCGATCAGCTGCTGGGCTGCGGGAGGAAGGGTGTTCATGCGCCGGGCGCCTTCTGCTCGATGTAGTCGCCGCGCTCGACCGGCGGCGGCCAGACGCTGGAGGGGATGTCCTGGTAGCGGTAGTGACCCGGCACGTCGAGGCCGCTGACGGACATCCGCTTGAGCAGCGTGTCAGGAGCCTTGTCGGCCTTGATGATCTCGACGAACGTGTGCGCGGTGGACGGCATGTCGAACCAGTCGCGCTGCCAGGCGAACTTGATCTTGCCGTCGTCGGCCCCACCGACCTGGCGCTCGACGCCGAACCACGAGCCGCCGATGCCGAGGATCTCGTACTCCTGGCCGGTCTCGTCGTTGACGATCCCCGAGCGCTGCTTCCAGAAGCCGAGCACCATGCTCTTGGTCTCGTCGATCATCGTGACCTGGTAGTCGTAGTGCCAGCCGTCGAGACCGTCCATCTCGATGCCGATCGCGTAGTCGCGGATCTGGTCACGTCCCATCGCCATGAAGTGCTCGTCGACCGAGTACATCCAGCCGTACGTCGCGTCCTCGGCGTACCACTCGGCCATCACCCGCCAGTCGCCACTGGCCTCGGCCTGGCGGTTGATGTCGAGCCAGCTCTCCCAGAACTCCTCGATCTCTGCTCGCGTCAGCGACACGGTCACTCCTCCTCGATGGCCAAGGCCATGGCCGGGCAGTACTTCACGGCCGACTGCACGTCGGACCGCACGGACTCGTCGGGGTGCTCCTGGAGCACCGTCACCTGGTCGGTGTCGTCGTCGAAGCCGAAGACGTCGGGCGCCTCGCCCTGGCACATCTGGTGCCCCTGGCAGAGCCCGAGGTCGGCGACCACCCGGAAGCTCATGACCTGCCGTCCGTGTCGGTGGTCGAGGTGCGAGCGGAGCGAGCCTCGAAACCACCACCGCGCGGACTCACGTGACCCTCCGGCGGTACTTCACCCGGCAGGGCTGCTGGAGCTGGATGACCATCTTCGACACGTCGTCGCGGTAGGACTCCGACGGCTGGACCATCTCGAACTCGTAGTCGCGCAGGATCACCGAGAAGATCGCCTTCATCTGCATCATCGCGAAGGCGTTGCCCACGCAGCGGTGCTTCCCAGCCCCGAAGGGGATCCAGGTCCACCGGTTCTGCAGGTCCTCCTGGCGCTCGTCGAGGTAGCGCGTGGGGTCGAAGCGCTCCGGCTCCGGGAAGTCCTCGGGGATCCGGTTCGAGACCCGCGGCGAGGCCGCGACGACGGTGCCCGGCGGGATGACGTGCCCGGCGAGCTCGATCTCCTCCTGGACGACCCGCATCAGGATGATCAGCGGCGGGTGCAGCCGCAGCGTCTCCTTCAGCGCCGCCTCCAGCTGCGGGATCGAGCGCAGCGCCTGGAAGGACACCTCCGAGCCGTCGGCGTACAGGTCGTCGAGCTCGGCGACGACGTCCTTCATCACGCCCGGGTTGCGCATCAGCTCGATCAGCGCCCACGACGCCGTGCCGGACGAGGTGTGGTGGCCCGCGAACATCATCGAGATGAAGATCCCGGTGATGTAGTCGGCGGTCATGTCGATCGAGATCAGGACGTCGAGCAGGTCCCGGTCCTCACGGGCGACGGTGCCACGCTCCTTGCGGCGATCGATGATCCCCTGCACCAGCTCGACCAGCTTCTCGCGCGCCGCGTCGCGGATCCGGAAGGACTCGATGTCCAGGTAGGGATCGACGTACGCCAGCGCGTCGGTGCCGCGCTCGAGGTCGTGGTAGTGGTGGGCGAACGAGGAGTCGAGCTCCTCGCGGAACGGCTTGCCGATCAGGCACGCGGAGGTCGTGTAGATCGTCAGCTCGGCGAACCAGTCGAGCAGGTCGATCTCGCCCTCGTCGCCCCAGTCGGCGACCATCCGGTTGATCTCGGCCTCGATGGTGGACGCGTGCCCGCGCATCATGTCGCCGCGCAGCGCCTGGTTCTTCAGCATCTGCTGACGCTCCTCGGGCGAGGCGTCGAAGACCACGCCCTTGCCGAAGATCGGCGTCATGAAGGGGTACGCCGCGGCCTGGTCCAGCGTCGAGTCGGGAGCCCGGAAGAACTGCTCCTGCGCCTCCGCGCCGTACACGAGCACGACGTCCTTGTCGGCGAGCCGGAAGCGGCCGATGTCGCCGCACTCGTCGTACACCCGCTGGAAGAGGCCGACCGGGTCGACCCGCATCTCGGCCAGGTGTCCGTGGCCGTCGTCGGGGACGACGTACGAGACCTCGGGGATCTGGCTGGTCACTTGTCCTCCAGGGGTGCCTCAGGGGTCACTTCGACCAGGTTCAGGTGCACGCCCCTCGGCGCCGACACGATCGTGGAGATCGCCTCGCCGATGGCCTGCGGCTTCAGGAAGTGCGGGTGCCGGGCGAACCCGAAGTGCACCCAGTGGTTGAGGACCTCCGCGCCGAGCTCGGGATCCCAGTCGCTGCCCATCTCGCTCCAGGTGCCGCCCGGGCGCACGATCGACGCGCGGACCCCGGTGCCCTCGAGCTCCATCTGCATGGCGTGCGCCATGCCCTCGAGTCCCCACTTGCCGGCGGCGTACGACGACATGAACGGCCGGGCCCGGACGGCGACGTCGCTGGAGACGAAGACGACGTCGCCGCGACGGCGCTCGACCATGCCCGGCACGACGGCGTGCACCATCCGGTGCGCACCGACGATGTTGAGGTCCAGCTCGCGGGCGAACCGCTCGCTCTCGACCTCGTGCACGATGCCGGGCCCGACGGCACCGGCGTTGTTGACGAGGATCTCGATGTCGCCGAGGTCGGCGGTGACCGCCTTGACGAAGTCCTGGACCGAGTCGGGCTCGGTGATGTCGAGCGCGTGGACAACGGCCTCACCGCCGGCCGCTCGGATGGTCTCGGCGACCTCCTCGGACTTGTCGGTACGCCGGGCGCCGAGCGCCACGGGGTAGCCGGCGGCAGCGAGGACGAGCGCGGTGGCCGCGCCGATGCCTGCGGACGCACCGGTGACGACCGCAGGACGCCGGTCGGGCTGGGCGTACTTGCCCATCAGCGCGCCACCACCGTCATCGGCGCGGCGGCGAAGCCGCGGACGTTGACCGAGTGCACCCGCCGACAGGCGTCGTGGTCGACCTCGATCGAGCGAGCCCGCTGGACGAGCGCCGTCAGCGCGACCCGCGCCTCGAGCCGGGCCAGGTTGGCGCCGAGGCAGAAGTGCCGCCCGCCGCCGAAGGACAGGATCTTCGCCAGCTCGTCGTCGTCGCGGGTGATGTCGAAGTCCGTGGGCCGGGAGAACACCGACTCGTCGCGGTTGGCGGATCCCAGGCACAGCAGCAGCTTCGATCCCTGCGGGGCGACGCGGCCGTGCAGCTCGACGTCGCGCAGCAGGTAGCGAGCGAGGAGCTGGCTGGAGGTGTCGTAGCGCAGCGTCTCCTCGACCCAGGGCGCCACCAGGTCGGTGCGGCCGGCGCCGCCGAAGACGAGGTCGTGCTGGTCGGGGTGCCGCGTCAGGTGGAACGCGGCGTGGCCGAGCAGCTTGGTCGTCGTCTCGTTGCCGGCGACCACCATGAGGAAGAGGAAGGCGATGACGTCGTCGTCGTTCAGCCGCTCCCCGTCGATCTCCGCCTCGATCAGGGCGCTGGTGAGGTCGTCGGTCGGCTTCCTGCGCCGCTCGGCGACCATGTCCATGTAGTAGCTCACCAGCCAGAGCGACGCCTCGGCTCCCGCCGGAGGAACGTCGTACACGCCGTCCTCGCGGTGGACCACGATGTCGGCCTGTCGGCGGACCTCGGCGCGGTCCTCCTCGGGCACGCCCATCATTTCGGAGATGACGTCCATCGGGAGCTTGCCGGCGAAGTCGGCGATCCAGTCGAAGCTGCCCCGCTCGAGGCACTCGGCGAGGTAGCGGTCCGTGAGCTCCTGGACGCGCGGCAGGAGGTCGTGGACGCGCCGCGGGGTGAAGCCGCGCGAGACCAGCGAGCGCAGCCGCTTCTGCCGGGGCGGGTCCATGCCGAGGATCGACATCACCTTGTAGGCAGAAGGCCCCCAGGCCGACTTCTCGATGGCGACGCCGTA
The DNA here is from genome assembly GCF_001425175.1 of Nocardioides sp. Root1257. Lineage (GTDB taxonomy): Bacteria > Actinomycetota > Actinomycetes > Propionibacteriales > Nocardioidaceae > Nocardioides. The sequence goes on from NZ_LMDV01000013.1 coordinate 69,743, forward strand.
GGAGTTGGAGTAGGTGCCCTCGGTGCGCAGCGCGTCGGCGATGTCCTCGTGCCGGGTGAGCGCCCAGAGGTCGAGCTCCGCGTTGTGGTGGAGCGGCTCGTGCTCGCGCAGCCAGGCGTACGTCGGGTACGGGTCGTCCTGGAACCCGTAATCGTACGGGTCCAGCACCGTCGGACTGCTCTGCAGCACGCTCATCCGTCAGTTGCCCTTCATGATCACGGCGACGACCGCGTCGAGGCGGTCGGCCAGCTCGGGGTAGGTCATCAGGCCCATGCCGGCCTGGAGCAGGGCGCCGGAGAACGCGAGGGCGACGGTCTCGACGACCGCCGGGTCCGCCTCCTCGCCGAGAGCGCTCCGGAACCGGTCGACGAACTCCGCGCCGATCCGCAGGCGCAGCCGCTCCACGTCGGGGTCCGAGCCGAGCAGCGCGGGCGTGACGGCGGCGGCCAGCTCGGGCGCCGCCGCCTGCATCTCGGCGAGGTGCCGGGTGACCGACTGCAGACGGGCGAGCGGCGATCCGCCGGACGGCTGCCAGCCCTCGTCGGCGACGAGGTAGCGCAGGTAGAGCTCGGCGAAGAGGTGGTTCTTCGAGGCCAGGTAGGTGTACGCCGTGGCCGGCGAGACGCCCGCCCGCTGGGCGACGGTCCGCACGGTCAGCGCTTCGTGGCCGACCGCCCGCAGCTCCTCGTGGCCCGCGGCGAACAACCGCTCGGCGGTCTCGGCCTGACGGGCGTTGAGACCTTGCCGCGGGGCGGCGGACACTTGGCTGGACACGTGTCCAATATGGAGCAGAGCGCGGCGCGGCGCAAGGACTTCCCGGATGTTTCGTGACGCGACGCCGTGGCTACGTCGGCGTCGAGGTCGTACCGTCTGCGCCACCAGCCGAACCCCGACGGACGATCAGGAACGGATTGACATGCAGCTCGAGAGCAAGATCTTCGTCGTCACCGGCGGCGGCAACGGCATCGGTCGCGAGGTCGTCCGCGGCCTGCTCGCCCGCGGTAGCCGGGTTGCGGCGCTCGACCTCAGCGAGGCCGGACTCCAGGAGACCGCCGAGCTCGCCGGCGCCGGGGACCGGCTGACCACCCACGTCGTCGACATCACCGACCGTGCGGCCGTCCTGGCGCTTCCGCAGCAGGTCGTCGCGGTCCACGAGGAGGTCGACGGCCTGGTCAACGTCGCCGGCATCATCCACGACTTCAAGCCGGTCAACGAGCTCTCGTTCGAGGCCATCGAGCGGGTCATGGACGTCAACTTCTGGGGCACCGTCAACACCGTCAAGGCGTTCCTCCCCCTGCTGCTCGAGCGACCGGCAGCGGCGATCGTCAACGTCTCGTCGATGGGCGCCTACGGACCGGTGCCCGGCCAGACGGCGTACGGCGCGTCCAAGGCGGCCGTGCGGCTCCTGACCGAGGGCCTCTACGCCGAGCTGATGGACACCGCCGTCCAGGTGACGGTGGTCCACCCCGGTGGCATCGCGACCAGCATCACCGACAACTCCGGCGCGGCCATGCCGGAGGGCGTCGAGAACATGGACGACAGGCGCCGGGCGGAGCTCGAGGCCAAACTCACCAGCCCGCAGGAGGCGGCGCGGCAGATCATCGAGGCGATCGAGAAGAACCGGCCGCGGGTGCGGATCGGCAACGACGCCAAGATGCTCGACCGGATGATCCGGCTCATGCCCAGCCGCGGCATCGGGATCATCAAGAAGAACATGGAGAAGATGCTCGGCTAGTCGAGTCGGTCCGCCCGGCCGCTCGGGCTAGAGCCTCTTCTTCAGCAGTGTCACCTTCACGGTCGTGGTCCGGCTGGCCGCCTTCGGCCCGATCGACGCCACGATCGCGACCTTGGCGGCGAGCCTGCCGCGCTGCTTGAGCAGCTTCAGGCCCTTCTTCGAGAGGGCGACCTTGAGCCGGGTGGCCTTGCCCTTGGTCGTCTTCACCGTCGCGGCACCGACGACGGCGGACCGCACCTTCGTCTTGCCCTTGATCTTGACCTTGTAGGTGGCGGTCAGCTTGAGCTTGCTGGTGCACGACGCCGCCAGGAAGCCCGACGGGCACGTCAGGACGCGCCCGGTGTCCACGACCTTCTTCTGCTGCTTGGCCTTCCCGACCTTGGTCAGCGTCGCGGGCACGGCGGCTGGCGGCGGGGGCGGCGGCGTGACGACCGGACGGTCGGCGCCGGCCGTGCCGACAGCGAGCCCGCGCGCCGTGGTGAGCAGCGGGCCGGCGTTCGTCGCCGCGCCGGTCGCCAGGTCGATCGTGTAGAGCCCGGTCGTCCCGCTCACCGTCAGCACGGCGTACGCCGAGCCGGTCGCGGCCGCATTGCTGGTGTCGACGGTGACTCCCTCGGGGATGTCGAAACCGAGCAAGGCGTCGAAGTCGAGCGGCGAGCCACCCAGGGTGACCGGGTGCGGCAGAGTGGCGGTGCCGTTGTTGGGCGGATTGACGACCACGATCTCGTTGGCGTCCGGATCGACGCCGTACAGCGTCGTGGGTCGACCGGTGAGCTCGCCACCGTAGGCGTTCGTGTAGCTGACACCGGTCAGCGGCTGGCTGGTCGCGGAGTCCGGGACGACCCCGACGGCCGCCCCGCTGGCAGGGTTGACGCGCCCGTTGAGGCCGCTACCGGCCGTGACCCGCACCCGGTCGACGGCCGGGTTGACGTCCATCCCGTAGCCGATCACGGTGGGGTTCGGCAGGTCGGTGCCGGCCCACGCCACCAGGCTCGAGCCCAGCGAGGTCAGGCCACCGGTCTGCGGGTCGAGCCGGTAGAGGGTGCCGGTGTCGGCGCTCGCGTTGACCCCGAGTGCGAGGAGCTGGCCCGTCTGCGGCCTCCAGGCGATCGCGACCAGCGTCTCCCCCGCCACCAGGCTGCCCGTGCCGATCGCCTGGGTCGTCGTGGTGCCGGGCGTCGCGGTCGAGAACCGGACCAGGTTGGAGCCGGCCTGATCGAGCACGATGGCCGGGAGCCCCTCGTCGGGGTCCCGCTGGATCGCCAGGCCCTGAACGGGGAACACGCCGTTGCCGACGGCGCCGACCAGCGTGGCCGCGCCGGAGACCAGGTCGATCGAGTAGAGCGACGTGCTGCCGGCGACAGTCAGAGCGGCGTAGCCGCTGCCACTGGTGACCGCTGCGTTGCTGGACGACGCGTTGACGCCAGAAGGGATGTCGAACCCGCTGATGCCGGAGAAGTCGAGCGGGCTGCCACCCAGCGTCACCGCGGTGGCGGAGGTCTGGGTGCCGGCGTTCGGCGGATTCTGGATGTAGAGCGAGTTGGAGGAGGAGTCCAGCGTGTAGAGCGTAGTGATTCCGCCGTTGTTGGCGACGTCGTTCGTGTACGCCGACGCGTCGATCGTCGTAGTCCCGCCGCTGATCGGCCCGTCGGGGTTGGTCCCGGAGGTCGCACCGCCGCCGTTGTTGCCGTCGACCGGCGCGCCGTCGTTGGGGTTGGCCCGGAAGGTGAGGCCACCAGCAGCCACGCGGATGCGGTCGACCGCCGGATTGACGTCGAAGCCGTAGCCGACGACGGCCGGGTCCGGCAGGTCGACGGCCGTCACGCCGTCCGTCGTGAACGCCACGCTCCCCGCCGTCCCGACGACAGCGGCAAAACCGGTCTGCGGGTGCACGACGTAGACGGTGCCGGTGTTGGCGGTCGCGTTGACGCCGAGTGCGTAGAGCTCGCCGTTCTGCGGCCGGACGTCGAGGCCGATCAACGTCTCACCGGAGGTCAGGCCGGTCAACGGCGTCCCGTCGATGTCCTGGGGGTCGGCGAGGTCGAAGCTCAGGAGGGTCGAGCCGGACAGGGCGTACGCCATGTCGGCCGGCGCGGCGTGGGCGGTCGACGTGGTGATGCCGACGGCGGTCAGAGAGGCCAGGGCGACGGCCCCGGCAGCAGCGAGCGGAACTGAGCGCATGCCGCAGCGTAGAGCCGCGCCGGCCCGGCCGTCCCGGGTTCAGCCAGGGATCTCCTCGGACCGTCGCGGGTAGCGGTTTCGCTCCGCGACGCTGCCGTCCTCCCGGCGGATGACGTGGGCGACGCCGCGGATGCGGGCCTCGGCGCGGCCGACCTCGACCGCCGCCTCCTGTCCCCGGTAGGTCCCGGGAAGTGGATCCCGCCCACGCAGGCGGTTGCGCCACTCCCCCTGCTCGCAGTACGTCTCGACCGTTGCTCCCACTGCTCTCCCTCTCCCTGTGGCCGCTTCCCTGTGGCCGCCTCTGCCGTTGAGTGGCTAGGCCGCCGTGGTGCTCGCGCCCGCGCGGACCCGCAGGTCCGCCAGGATCCGGCTCAGCAGCCGAGACACCTGCATCTGGGTGACGCCCAGCTCGTCGCCGATCTCCTGCTGGGTGCGCCCCTCGAAGAAGCGCAGGTAGAGGATGAGCCGGTCGCGGGGCTTGAGCTCCGTGACCAGGGTGCGGATCAGGGCTCGCGCCTCGGCAGCCTCGAGCTCGTCCACCTCGTCGTCGACGAGCAGGTCGGCCAACGGCTCTCCGGAGGCCATCGTCGGGGCGTCCAGCGACGTCGGACGGAAGCAGCCCTGCGCCTGGAGGGCGTCGCTCACGTCCTTCAGCGGTAGGCCGAGGCGGCCTGCGAGGTCGTGGGCCGTGGTCCCTCGACCGTCGGCGGACACGGGATCCACGCCCTGGATGAGGGACTGGACCTCCTGCACCCGGCGCGGTGGTCGCACCATCCACCCGTGGTCACGGAAGTAGCGCCGGATCTCGCCACGGATCGTGGGGACCGCATAGCTCAGGAAGTCCTCGGCCTTGGCGGGCTCGAACTTGTTGGCCGCTCGCACGAGCGCGAGGTAGGCGACCTGCTCGAGGTCCTCGACCGCGACGCTGCGACCGCGGTAGCGACCGGCGATCGAGCGGGCGACGGGCAGGTTGATCACGATGATCTCGTCGATGAGCCGGCGGTGTTCCGCCGGCCCCGCCGCGCGCGCTTCATCGAAGAGACGGCGGGTCTGGGTCTGGCGCTCCAGGGTCATGTCCTTCACCTTCCGCCCCCCTGGAGGCGACAAACACGGTCCCGTTCACCCGCCGGGGTGATTTTCGGTCGGCGGATCGTCGTACGTGCCGTCGGTAGAGTCGCGGCATGGTTGCTGCGGGGCCGATCCGGGTTGCGGTCGTCAACGACTACGAGCTCGTGGTGCTCGGCGTGGCGTCGGCACTCGCGCCGTACGCCGACCGGATCGAGGTCGTCGAGCTCGACAGCCAGCTGCCCCTGCTCAGCAGCGTCGACATCCTGCTCTACGACACGTTCGGCCAGGTCCAGGGCGACTCGATCGACCTCGAGGCGCTCGGTGCGTCCTCGAGCCGGCGCGTGGTGATCTTCAGCTGGAACACCGAGCCGCAGCTGGTCGACCGCGCGCTCCGGCTCGGTGCCGACGGCTACGTCTCCAAGGCCGTGGGCGCCGACGCGCTGGTCGGCCTCCTCGAGCGGGTGCACGCCGGCGACGTGGTCACGCCGTCCACCGGGTCGACGGATCCGGACGACCAGTTCGGCCGCTGGCCCGGCGACCAGGACGGCCTGTCCGCGCGGGAGTCGGAGATCCTCGGTCTCATCACCCAGGGCCTGTCGAACGAGGAGATCGCCGCGCGCGCGTTCGTCTCCAAGAACACCGTGAAGTCCCACATCCGGGCGATCTACCGCAAGATCGGCGTCTCGCGCCGGTCCCAGGCGGTCGCGTGGGGCATGCGGAACGGGATGGCACCGCAGCCCCGCCGGACCACGGGTGCCGACGTCGCGGGGCAGGCGCGCGACCTCCTCGACCCGGGCTGAGTCCTGCCTGCGCGACGCTTGCATCGACCGTCCTCGGGTACCCGTGACCCATGGCCACGAACTCCCGAGACCTCCCCACCACGCTGCCCTCCGCCGTCTGGGACGTGCTCGCGGACGGATGGCTCTACCCGCTCTGGGTCGTCGGAGCCTCGCGGATGCGTGAGGTCGACGACGAGTGGCCGGCCGTGGGCGCCCGCCTGCACCACTCCGTCGGCACCTGGCCGCTGCTGCTCGACGACGAGACCGAGGTGGTCGGGGTGGTCCCGGGGTCGTCGCTCACCCTGCACGCCAAGGCGCGTCCGACCGGCGTCGCCGAGGTGACCATCTCCCTGGACGCGGTCGGTGCCGGGACCAGGGTCGTGATCGTGGAGGACGCGATCAGCGGACCGGGCCGTCTGGTGCCCAAGCCCCTCCGGGAGGTCCAGCTGCACTGGCGCAACACCGAGACGCTGCGCCGCCTCGCGTACGTCGCCGAGCGGCGCACCAGGACCCCCGGCAGTTGACCGCCGACCTCGTCTACCTCGTCGCCGGGGTCAGCCTGCTGCTGGCCGTCGTGCTGCCCGACCTGCTCTCGCGATGGGCGATCTCGGCACCGGTGGTGCTCGTCGGGGTCGGCATGCTGATCGGGCTGACATCGCTGCCCGATGACCTCCCGCTGGACCCGCAGGACAACCGGGCCGCCATCGAGCACGTCACCGAGCTCGTCGTGATCGTGGCGCTGATGGGCGTCGGTCTCGCGATCGACCGCCCGCTGTCGCTGCGCAACCGGTCGAGCTGGCGCCGCTGGGCGTCGACCTGGCGGCTGCTGGCGATCGGCATGCCCATCACGATCGCGACCGTCGCGCTCCTCGGCTGGGCGGCGGGTCTCGCGCCCGCTGCCGCAGTGCTGCTCGGCGCCTGCCTCGCGCCCACCGACCCGGTGCTCGCCTCGGACGTCCAGGTCGCGGGTCCCCAGACCGGCGACCTCGAGGTGGACGAGGAGGACGAGCTCCGGTTCACGCTCACCTCCGAGGCCGGTCTCAACGACGGCCTGGCGTTCCCGTTCGTGTACGTCGCGATCCTGCTCGCCACCGAGGGCGCGGTGTCCCACTGGGCCCTCAGCTGGGTCGGCTACTACCTCGTCGGCAAGATCGTCATCGGCGTGGTCGCCGGCATCGTCGTCGGCCGGGCGCTCGCCTACCTCGCCTTCCGGTCGAGCAACCGCTCGCTCCGCGTCGCCGAGCGCGGGGAGTCACTGCTCGCGCTGGCCGCCCTCATCGCGTCGTACGGCGTGGGCCAGGTGCTCGGCGGCTACGGGTTCCTCGCGGTCTTCGCCTGCGCGATGACCTTCCGCTCCGCGGAGCGGTCGCACGACTACCACGCCGCCATGCACGAGGTGGCCGAGCGCCTCGAGCGGCTGCTGACCCTCTTCGTGCTGCTGATCCTGGGCATCGCCCTGACCCGCGGGCTGCTGGACGCCCTGGACTGGCGTGGGGTCGCGATCGGCCTGGCACTGATCCTGGTGGTGCGTCCGCTCGCCGGGATCGTGGCCCTCGCGCCCTGGGCGCGCTCGCCGGACGACGTCGGCGGCCTGACCCGGCCGCAGCAGTGGGCGACGGCGTTCTTCGGCGTCCGTGGCGTCGGGTCGCTCTACTACCTCGCGTACGCCGCCGGCGAGGCGCCCGAGCTCGGCCAGGACTGGCTGTGGTCGACGGTCTCCTTCACCATCGTCGCCTCGGTGCTGGTGCACGGCGTGCTGTCGACCCCGGTCATGGCCCGTCTCGAACCGTCGCGGACCTGACCCGTTTGCCGTCGGGCGTCCGGGAAACCGAGCAGGCATGGCCGAGATCGCCTTCGAGCGCGGCCTGCGACGGCTTCGCGTCGCCGGACCGTGCACCGCTCGAGACTCCACCGCCCTGCGCGAGGCGGTCGACGTCCACGGCCGGTCCGCAGCCCGGCTGACCATCGACCTGACCGGCGTGCCGTCGATCTCGCCCGAGGTCGTCTCCGTGCTCGCCGACAGCGTGGGAGCCGTGGAGGCCGAGGGCTGCCGCGTCACGATCGTGCGCAAGTGCTCGAGCGACGTCGACCACGCCCTCCGAGAGCTCCACCGATGACGGGACCCCCGCGGCGGTCTGCATGACCGGGTCCGGGGTGGGCACCGAAGGAAGGACGGCTCCCGTCAGGAGGGCGCCCGAGTGGAGGAGGACACCATGGCCGGGAAGATCTCGTTCCTCGTCGGGTTCGGTGCCGGCTACGTGCTCGGCGCGCGCGCCGGACGTGAGCGCTACGAGCAGATCGCGCAGAAGGCGCAGGGTGTGTGGCAGGACCCGCGCGTCCAGCGTCGGGCCGACCAGGCCCAGCAGGCCGTGAAGGACAAGGCCGGCGAGGCGGGCGCGATGGTCGTCGAGAAGGCCAGCGAGGCGGGCTCGAAGGTCGCGGAGAAGGTCTCGGACAGGGTCTCGGACAAGGCCGACTGACCCGACCGTCGGCGAATGCCGGTCCGCCGCTCGGGTACCCGAGCGGCATGACGAGCTTCGGCTACACCCTGATGACCGAGCAGAGCGGCCCCCGCGAGCTGGTGCGGTACGCCGTGGCCGCCGAGGACCTCGGCTTCGACTTCGAGGTGATGAGCGACCACTACTCGCCCTGGCTCACCGAGCAGGGGCACGCGCCGTACGCCTGGGCCACCCTCGGGGCGGTGGCGCAGGCGACCTCGCGGGTGGGGCTGATGACCTACGTGACCTGCCCGACGCTGCGCTACCACCCGGCGGTGGTCGCCCAGAAGGCGGCGACGGTGCAGATCCTTGCGGAGGGCCGCTTCACGCTGGGCCTCGGCAGTGGCGAGAACCTCAACGAGCACGTCGTCGGTGAGGGCTGGCCGGCGATCCAGGACCGCCAGGACATGCTCGCCGAGGCCGTCGAGATCATCCGGTCGCTGCACACCGGCGAGCTCGTCGACCACCGCGGCGAGTACTTCCAGGTCGACTCGGCCCGCATCTGGGACGTCCCGGACGAGGGCGTCGAGATCGGGCTCGCCGTCGCCGGCGACCGGGCGATCGCGGCACTGGCCCCGCTCGGCGACCACCTCATCGGCGTCGAGCCGGAGTCCTCTCTTGTCGAGGACTGGAACGCCGCCGCCACGAAGCAGATCGGCAGCGGGGCCAGGGCGATCGGGCAGATCCCGATCTGCTGGGACCCCGATCGCGACATCGCCGTGAAGCGGGCGTACGAGCAGTTCCGCTGGTTCGGCGGCGGGTGGTCCGTCAACGCGGACCTGCCGACCCCGGCGGGGTTCGCCGGCGCGACCCAGTTCGTGCGGCCCGAGGACGTCGCCGACTCGATCCCGTGCGGCCCCGACCTGGATGCCGTCGTCGAGGCGGTGTCGGCGTACTGGAAGGCCGGCTTCACCGACATCGCGATCGTGCAGATCGGGGACGAGGGCCAGGACCGGTTCCTGTCCGAGGCTGCCGGCCCGTTGCTCGACAAGCTGCGGTCGGCGGCCCCTGGAGCGGCAGGGTGACGCGGGCCGTCCTGTTCGACATCGACGGCACCCTGGTCGACTCGACCTACCACCACGCCGTCGCGTGGCACCGCGCCTTCGCCCGGATCACCGAGGCGCCCCCGCTGTGGCGCATCCACCGCACGATCGGCATGGGCGGCGACCGGCTCGTCGCCGAGGTCGCGGACGACGAGACCGAGGACCGCCACGGCGACGACCTCCGCGACGCGTGGCGCGAGGAGTACCTCGAGCTCCGCGCCGAGGTGCGACCGCTCCCGGGCGCCGCAGACGTCGTGCGCCGGCTCGCCGACGACGGCTTCGTGGTCGCCCTGGCATCGTCCGGGGACCCGCAGTTCGCCCAGGAGGCCGTCGACCTCCTCGACATCGGCTCGGCGATCAGCACCCTCGTCACCTCCGAGGACGTCGACGACTCCAAGCCCGAGCCCGACCTGGTCGAGGAGACCCTGCGGCGCCTCGACGGTGTCGAGAGCGCGGTCTTCGTCGGCGACACCGTGTACGACGTCGAGGCGGCCGCCCGCGCCGACCTGGGCTGCATCGCGCTGCGATCGGGCGGCTTCGGCCGTGCCGAGCTGCTCGACGCCGGGGCGCTCCGCGTGGAGGAGCTCCCCCGCGACCTCCTCACGATCGACTGGACGCAAGCGACGGAGCGGTGACGGCAGGCCGATCGCCCCGAAGGGTGAGCGTGACCTCCGGCCCCCGGGGTACCCGGGGTGCATGGAGCTGCCCACCCCCCGCGGTCCCCTGAGCGAGGCGCTGTTCGCCGCCCTGCGCTCCACCGACGACTTCCTGCCCGTGCTGGCCGAGACCTCCGGCGCCTCCGTCGACGACGGCACGCTCTGCCTGTGGGTGCTCCACCAGCTCCACTACCGCGAGATCACCGGCGTGCCCGACACGCTGGAGTGGGACCCGCAGCTGCTCCGGCTGCGTGCCCTGCTGGAGGACGACCTCGAACGCCGTCTTCGCTCCCGGTTCACCGCGCCCACCGGCCTCTCCTTCGTCGTCGACTTCTTCGACTGGGTCGACGAGCACGACGGCGCGTCCCTCGCGGTGCACGTGCACCGGGAGGCGACCCGCGACCAGGTGCTCGAGATGCTGCGGGAGCGCTCGCTCTACCACCTGATGGAGTCCGACCCCACCGCCTGGGTGGTCCCCCGGCTGGGCGCCCGGGCCAAGGCGGCCCTCATGGAGCTGCAGTACGACGAGTACGGCGCCGGCGACCCGAACCGCCTGCACCACCACCTCTTCGCCCTCGGGATGGAGGCGAGCGGCCTGGACGCGACGTTCGGCGTGTACGTCGACGACGCGTCCACGGAGATCCTCGAGCAGAACAACGCGATGACCCTGCTCGGCCTGCACCGCCGGCACCGGGCGGCGGCCCTCGGGCACCTCGCCGCGTTCGAGGCGACCAGCTCGCTGCCCTCGCGGCGGATGGTGCAGGGACTGGAGCGGCTCGGGTTCCCGCAGGAGCTGGTCGGCTACTACGCCGAGCACGTCGAGGCGGACGCCGTGCACGAGCAGCTCGCCGTACGCACCATCATCGGGGCGGTGCTCGAGGAGGCACCGGAGCTCGCGGAGGACGCCTGGTTCGGCGCGTTCACGTGCCTCGACCTCGAGGACCGGGTCGCCCGCCAGATGCTCGACCGGTGGGGCGTCCGCGACGAGCGGGACGTGGCATGAGCACCCCGTACGACCACCCTGAGACGATCGTCTGCCCCGGCGGGCCGATGCTGCTGCGCGGCCGGCACGTCGTGGGGGACGCGGACGGCGTCCCGCACGAGACGACCCGGCCGGTCACGGCCGTGTGCCGGTGCGAGAGGTCGGCGTCGCTCCCCTGGTGCGACGGCACCCACAAGGTGCTGCCCGAGCGGCTGCGGCCCAGCTGACAGGCTCAGCTGAGGTCCAGCCGGACCAGTACGCCGCGCTCGCACTCGCGGACCTCGACGACGGCGAGGTCGCTGCCACCGAGCTCGCCACGGAGCCGCTCGACCTGGTCGAGCGTGCCGATCTGCAGCACCAGAGAGCCGCCGGGGACCAGGTGACGACGGGCGACGTCGATGCAGAGCCGTGCCACGTCCAGGCCGTCGTCGCCGCCGTCGATCGCGAGCAGCGGGTCCTCGGGGTAGCGGCCGACCTCGGTGCGGCGTACCCACGGCGGGTCGGCGACGACCAGCGCGAACCGCTCGTCGTCGCCGAGCACGGCGTCCATCGACCCCTCCCGCACCTCGACCCGGTCCGCCATCCCCGCGGCGTCCGCGTTGCGCCGCGCGAACGCGCAGGCCACCGGCGAGAGGTCGACGCAGACCAGGTGCCGGTCGGAGTCGACGACGGCCAGCAGCCCGATCTGGCCGGCCCCGGTGCACAGCTCGAGCACGGGCCCTACCGGGGCCGACGGGAGCAGGTCCGCCGCCCAGCGGGACTGGTCCGCCGTCCACGCCCGGGGCCGCAGCACCCGGTCGTCGAAGGCGATGCGCAGGGAGCCGAAGTCGACGAGCTGAGGATCGGTGGCGGTCACGCCGGATCGGTGTCCGAGCCGCGTCCGCGGCAAACCTCACCCGGCCAGGTGAGTGCCGCATGACGCGCCGCGCTCCGGGGCACCGGATCCCCATGACCCAACCGACGCAACCCTCCACAGGAGAGCTCGTGTCCCAGCTCTCGACGGAGCTCTCGCAGCTCGTCAGGGACGAGCTGCGCCTCGCCCAGGTCGAGGTCTCCGGCAAGGCGAAGCAGGCCGGCATCGGGGCCGGGATGTTCGGCGCCGCCGGCATCCTCGCGCTGTACGGCGTCGGCGCGCTGATCGCCACGGCGATCCTCGCGCTCTCCCTCGCGGTCGACGCCTGGCTCGCCGCCCTGATAGTCGCCATTGTGGTGCTGGCGGCCGCCGGCGTCGCCGCGCTCGCCGGCAAGAACCGCGTGAGCAAGGCCGTGCCCCCGGTCCCCACCCGTGCCGTCGAGGGCGTCAAGGAAGACGTCGAGACCCTTCGCCACCACAGGAGCGACACATGACCGACCCGACCCCGACCCCGATCGCGGCGGACCTCGAGGCCGACATCGAGCGCACCCGCGCCGAGCTCGCCGACACCGTCGACCAGCTGGCCGCCAGGCTCGACGTGAAGACCCGGGTGCGCGACCGCTTCGTGACCCCGCAAGGACGCCCCACCACGACGGCCCTGGTCGTCGGCGGCGCCGTGGCGCTCGTGGTCACGCTCGCCGTCGTCCGCGGCGTACGAGGAAGGAACCACCGATGACCACCGCGAGAGCCGAGCGGCAGTCCAGCCGCTCCGCCAAGATCCTCTACCGCCCCTGGGGGCTGGTCGCGAGCCTGCTCGGCGGGCTCATCGCCAGCCAGATCTTCCAGCAGGTCTGGAAGCGGGTCGACCCGGCGGGCACCGACGACCCGCCGAAGCCGCTGGAGTCGGAGTACCCGCTGCAGAAGATCCTGCTCGCGGCCCTGGTGCAGGGCGCGATCTTCTCCGTCGTCCGGGCCCTGATCAACCGGGGCGGCGCTCGGGTCTTCGAGCGCTGGACCGGTGAGTGGCCGGGCGACTAGGGCACTTCGCCCTCACTCCGAGGACTCGAGGAACTCCTTCGACTTCGCGATCGCGAAGCCCCAGCCCTGCTCCAGGGTGGGCTTCGGCGGGATCGCGATCTCGTCGGGGTTGGTGAGCACGTCCAGCAGCACCGGCCCGTCGTGGGTGAGCGCCTCGAGGACGGCACCCTCGACGTCGTGCGGGTCCTCGACCCGGATCCCCTTCATGCCGATCGCCCGGGCCACCTCGGCGAAGTCGGGGTTGTCGAGCCGGGTGCCATACGGGGACAGCCCCGCCTGCTCCATCTCGAGCTTGACCATGCCGAGGCTGCCGTTGTCGAAGACGACGAGCTTGACCGGCAGGTCGTGGGTGACCGCCGTGATCAGGTCGCCCAGCAGCATCGAGAGCCCACCGTCACCGCAGAACGCGATCACCTGTCGGTCCCGGTCGAGGGCCTGCGCGCCCAGCGCCTGCGGCATCGCGTTGGCCATCGAGCCGAGGTTGAAGGAGCCGAGCAGCTGACGGCGCCCACGCATCCGCACGAACCTGGCCAGCCAGGTCGTCGCCATGCCGGTGTCGGTGGTGAAGACGGCGTCGTCGGAGGCCTGCCGGTCCAGCACCGAGGCCAGCAGCTCGGGGCGGATCCGGTCACCGGGGTTCTCGACCTTGCGTCGCAGCAGACCGACGGGCTTGCGCTCGTAGTCGGGGTCGGCGAGGTGGTGCTGTCGCTCGCGCCACGCGTCGTACGACGAGCGCGCCTTGTCGAGCAGGCCGGTGTCGGTCTTCGCCTCGAGCAGCGGCAGCAGCGCCTGGAGCGTCACCCGCGCGTCGCCGACCACGGCGTGGTCGACCGGGTGCCGTCGGCCGATGTTCTCCCCTACTGCGTCGATCTGCACGACGACCTTGCCGGAGGGGTAGAACTCCTTGTACGGGAAGTCCGTGCCGACCATCAGCAGCACGTCGCAGCCGTCGAAGGCGACTGCGCTCGCGTGGTTGCCGAGCAGGCCCGACTGACCGACCTCGAAGGGGTTGTCGACCTCCAGGCCCTCCTTGCCCTTGAGGGTCACGACCATCGGCGCCGAGAGCCGCTCGGCGACAGCGAGCACCTCGGCGCGGGCCGGACGTGCTCCCGCACCGACCAGCATCGTCACCTTCCCGACCCCGTTGATCGCGGCCGCGGCCTCGGAGACCGCGGCGGCGAGCGGCGGCACCGGCGGCTGGTCGGTGACGAAGCGCGGGACCGGCGTGCCCTTCGGCACGTCGAGGCCGCCGACGTCGCCCGGCAGCGTGAGCACGGCGACGCCGCGCTGCTGGAGCGCGGCGTTGCCGGCCCGCTCGACCAGGGCCGGGAGCTGCTCGGGGCTGCTCACGGTGGCCGTGAAGACCGCGACGTCCGCGAACAGCACGTCGTTGTCGACCTCCTGGAAGAAGTCGCTCCCGATCTCGGGCCGCGGCACCTGCCCACAGATCGCCAGCACCGGCGCGTGCGACTTCTTGGCGTCGTACAGGCCGTTGAGGAGGTGGATCGAGCCGGGCCCGACCGTGCCCATGCAGACACCGAGGCGGCCGGTCAGCTGCGCCTGGGCTCCGGCGGCGAACGCCCCCGCCTCCTCGTGACGCACCCCCATCCAGGTGACCTGGTCGCTGTGGTGGATCGCGTCGGTGACGGGGTTGAGCGCGTCTCCGACGACGCCCCACACCTGGGTGACGCCGTGCTCGGCGAGTGCGTCCACGAGCAGCTCGGCAACAGTGGTCATGCGTGGTCCTCCCAGGACTGTCGGGTACGGGCGATCAGGTCGTCGACGACGCCGGCCACGTCGCCGGTCCGTTCGTACGCCGCACGCTGGCGGGCGGCTCCCCCGTCGTGCAGGGACTCGGCCAGGCCGTGCCGGACGCGCTCCGTGTCACCGGCGTCCGCCAGCGCCGCCCCGACGTGCTCGACCAGGGCGTCGAGCACCTCGCGCGCAGGTCGGAGCTCGCCCAGCACCGGGTGCAGGAGCGAGCCCGTGAGCGCGTAGCGAGCGGCACGCCAGTGCCCCACCCGCAGCGACTCCGAGCGCCACGCGGGTGCCGGCACGCCGTCGGCCCATGCGCGGGCCGCCGTCTCGACGAGCGCGCGGGCCAGGGCCGCGATCACGACCGCCTGGCCGGGCTCGGCACAGACGTCGCAGACCCGGATCTCGACGGTGGGGTGCTCGACGGCCAGACGGGCGTCGAAGTAGAGCATTCCGGGGTCGCGGGCGGCCCCCGACTCGAGCATGGTGCGACAGACCTCGCGATAGCCCTCGAGCGACCCGAAGGCCTCCGTCGGTCCGGCACTCGGCCACCGTGACCAGACCTGGGCGCGCCACGAGGCGTAGCCGCTGTCGCGGCCGTCGACGTACGGCGAGTTGGCGCTGAGTGCGAGGAGGACCGGCAGCCACGGCGCGATCCGGTCGATCACCGCGACGCCCTCCTCGTCGGAGTCGATCGCGACGTGCACGTGCATCCCGCAGGTGCCACCCGTGCGCGCGACCTCGCCGTACGTGTCGACCATGTCGCGGTAGCGGTCGCCGGGCGTGACGACCGACCGGTCCCCCGCGAGCGGGACGACCGCGCAGGCGCCGATCGCGAGGCCGGCAGCACGTGCCGCCTCCCCCGCCGTACGACGTGCCGCGGTCAGCTGGGCCAGCACGTCGTCGAGGTCGGTCGTCGGGTCGGTGCGCGTCTCCAGCTGGTGCCGGAACAGCTCCTGGTCGACCTCGTCGGCCGCCGTCGTCGACGGCTGCCGGCCGCTCCCGTGCTCGCGGAACTCCTTGAGCACCCGGGGTGCCGCCGGCACCACCTCCCGGCTCTCGGGGTCGAAGAGCAGCAGCTCCTCCTCGACCCCGACGGTCCGGACTCCCACCACGTCAGGTGCTCGCGTGGGTGTCCGACTCGACGACCGGGTCGGTCGCGTCCGCCTTCGCGGCGTCATCCTGCGCACCGGGAGCGCCGAGGTCGGCGTCGGCGCGGACCAGCACCTCGATCTGCTTGCCGGTCTCGTCGTCGACCAGCCGCCAGTACTGGAACGCACGCTCGAGGACGTCGCCCTCGACGCCGCCGAGCAGGTGTCCGGCCACCGTCTTCACGAAGTTCGCGCGGATCTCGTCGTCCCACACCTCGCGCACCAGCGTGCCGGCCTGCGAGAAGTCGTCGTCGTCCTCGCGCAGCGTGTAGGCCTGCCGGACCATCGGCCCGTCCGACTCCCAGCCCGGGTCGACCTCGCCGACGTGGTCGGCGTACCCGCGGCCGAAGGAGTTCGGCGCGTAGACCGGATCGTCACCGCGGTGCTCGTAGGCCATCGCGCCGTCCTGCGTATAGGTGTTGAGCTCGACCTTCGGGCGGTTGACGGGGAGCTGGAGGTAGTTCGGCCCGATCCGGTGCCGGTGCGTGTCGGCGTACGCGAAGGCGCGGCCCAGCAGCATCTTGTCCGGTGAGAAGCCGATGCCCGGCACGAGCGCCGACGGCTCGAAGGCCGCCTGCTCGATCTGGGCGAAGAAGTTCTCCGGGTTGCGGTTCAGCGTCATCGTGCCGACCTTCACCAGCGGGTAGTCGGCGTGCGGCCAGATCTTGGTGAGGTCGAACGGGTTGATCCGGTAGGTCTTCGCGTCGTCGTACGGCATCAGCTGGACCGACAGCGTCCACGACGGGAAGTCACCGGCGTCGATGTGCTCGTAGAGGTCGCGGCGGTGGAAGTCGGCGTCCTCCCCCGCGATCCGGGTGGCGTCCTGGTCCGTGAGGCCCTCGACGCCCTGGTCGGAGTGGAAGTGGTACTTCACCCAGTGCTTGTCGCCGGCCTCGTTGACCCACAGGTAGGTGTGCGAGCCGTAGCCGTTCATGTGCCGGTAGCTCTTCGGGATGCCCCGGTCGCCCATCAGGTAGGTCACCTGGTGCGCCGACTCCGGGTTGAGGCTCCAGAAGTCCCACTGCATGTTGTTGTCGCGCAGCCCGTTGCCGCCGCGGCGCTTCTGCGAACGGATGAAGTGCGGGAACTTCATGGTGTCGCGGATGAAGAAGACCGGGGTGTTGTTGCCGACCAGGTCGTAGTTGCCCTCCGACGTGTAGAACTTCAGCGCGAAGCCCCGCGGGTCGCGCCAGGTGTCGGGCGAGCCGAGCTCGCCGGCGACGGTGGAGAACCGGGCGAGCATCTCGGTCGTGGCACCGGGCTGGAAGAGCGCCGCCTTCGTGTACGCCGAGACGTCCTCGGTGGTCTCGAAGTCACCGAAGGCGCCCGATCCCTTGGCGTGCACGTTGCGCTCCGGCACCCGCTCGCGGTTGAAGTGCGCCATCTGGTTCAGGAAGTGCACGTCGTGGAGCACGATCGGGCCGTCCGGGCCGACCGTCAGCGAGTTGCGGTCGCTCGGCGCCGGGGCACCGGTCTCGGTGGTGGACCCGATCTGCGCCTCCTCGGAGGGGCCGGTCGCGATCGAGGTTCCGTCGTTCGGCTGGGGTACGTCGGTCATCGTCTCTCCTGCTGGTCGAGTGCGGCGTCGTACTACCTCGACGGTGACCGTTCACCCCTCCCGGCAAACGCCGTGCTCAACCCCCGAGAGACCCCACGGCGAAGGCGACCAGCACCAGCGACGTGAGCAGCGCGGCGGTCGCCTGGATGCCCATCAGGACCTTGGCCCGGCTGGTCAACGGCATCGTGTCCGTGGGACTGAACGCGCTGGAGTTGGTGAGCGACAGGTAGAGGTAGTCGACGAAGATCGGCACCCAGCCCGAGGACTTGCTGGAGCCCCGGCTCACCTCGACGACGGTGTCGTCGTTCTCGTCCTGCGAGAAGCGCCAGTCCGCGTCGGGCAGCTCGGTGCGCTTCTCGCTCCGGCGTGCGACCGGGCCGCCGCGGTCCAGCTCCCAGTAGAGCAGTGCGAAGCCGATCACGTTGGTCAGCCAGATCTGCATGGCGGCCGCCAGCAGCTTGCTGCCGCTCGGGGTCGACCCGGTCAGCTCGGTCACGAGCAGGACGAGCGAACCGAGGTTGGTGAGGATGACCACGGAGGCCAGGGCCATCGACACCCACCGCGACCACCGGGTCTCCCGGGTGATCCGGCGCGGGTTGGTCACGACCAGCGCGACCAGCAGGAGCACCTCCACCACCGGGATGATGAGCCGGTTGGTCAGCAGCACCGAGCTCGGTAGCAGGGCGTAGACCACGATCGCGACGACCACGGCGGCGCCCGGCGGCAGCCGGTTCTCGCCGCCCGCGGTTCGCGACGTCATGCCCGTTCGCCGGCTCGCGAGAGGTAGGTGGGCACCCCGAGGAGCAGCCCGGCGACGAGGGCGCCCATCCCCACGCCGGCGACCAGCGCGGCCGCCCGGTCGATCACCATGTCGAAGGTGAAGAAGATGATCCCGACGATCATCAGGGACAGGGTCGTCATCGCGGCGGCGACCAGGCGGCTGGCCGCCGCGAGGACGAGTCCCTTGACGTGCTCACCCGAGAGCCGGCGATGGATCACGACGGGCGTCAGCAGGAGCAGGGTCGTGGCGGCGGCGAGGACGACCAGGACCAGGTACGTCGTGAGCTGGAAGTCGTCGAGGTCCTCGAACCTCTTCTGGAACGGCAGCGTCAGCAGGAAGCCCGCCGTCAGCTGCGCGCCCGTCTGCATGACCCGCAGCTCCTGCAACAGGTCGTCGAACTTGCGATCGAGGCGCTCCTCCTCGGTCTCGTCGCGGCCGTCCACCGGTCAGTGGTCCCGCAGGGCGCGGACCAGCTCGGACTTCCGCATCGACGAGCGCCCCTCGATCTCGAGCTCGGCGGCACGCCTGCGGAGGTCCGCGACCGACCAGTCGTCGTACGACGGCGATGAGCCGCCCCTCTTCCCGACGGCGGACCGGGACGTGTTGGCCGTGGCGTTGGCGATCCGCGCGGACTTCTCCTTGCTGTTGCCCTCGTCGCGGAGCGCCTCGTAGAGGTGGTCGTCCTTGACGCTGGGGCCGGGCTTCCTCGTGGCAGGCATGCCCTCCTTGTTCCCGCCCGGGCCCGTCCCGATGCCTCTCGCTACGGTGTCGTCATGACCGACCGCGCCCTGCTCGACGAGCTCATCGCCCAGGAGCAACGCCTCGTGTTCGACGCCTTCAGCACCGACGACGCGTGGCAGCTCGGCCTCGCCCTCCGCGAGACGGCGCGCGACCGGGAGCTGCCGGTCGCCATCTCCGTGCGTCGCAACGGCCAGCGCCTCTTCCACGCCGCACTCTCCGGGGCGTCCGCCGACAACGACGGCTGGCTCGAGCGCAAGTGCGCGGTCGTGGACCGCTACGGGTGCTCGTCGCTCCGGATCGGCGAGCAGTTCCGCGTCGCGGGCAAGTCGTTCGAGACCCACTCGCTCCTGGACCCGACCGTGTACGCCGCCCACGGCGGCGCCTTCCCGATCCTGCTCCGGGGCACCGGGTGCATCGGCACGGTCGCCGTCTCCGGGCTCCCGCAGCTCGACGACCACCGGCTGGTCGTCGAGGTCCTCGAGCAGCGCATCGCGGCCGGCTGACCTCGCCGAGGGTCTTTCGTCCCTGCCGCCTGGGGACCGACGTACCTTCCGGCGCAGGACGATCGGACGGACGATCGACCCATGGACAGCATGGGTGCCTCATCGTGGACGGACGGTGGCCTCGTCGAGCTCAGCACCGACGAGTGCGACCGGCTGCTGGCGACACAGCTCGTCGGGCGGATCGCCTGGAACGGTCCGCAGGGCCCGACCGTCCTGCCGGTCAACTTCGTGCTCGACGACGGCGAGATCTGGTTCCGCACGACCGCGCACTCGTCGCTCGCGCGCGAGGTCGACGACCTGCCCGTGAGCTTCCAGGTCGACGGTATCGACGAGTTCACCCGCTCCGGGTGGAGCGTGCTGGTCCGCGGCACCGCGCACCTCGTGTACGACGCCACGCGGATCCCCCGCACCTGGCCCGGCTTCGAGACCTGGCCGGCCGGCTCCCATGCCCTGCACGTCGTCGTCGACCGGCGGGAGATCACCGGACGTCGGCTGCTCGCCAGCTGACGGGAGACCCGTCAGCCGGCGAGGGACCTACTCGCCGCCGTCGCCTTCGATGACGACGACGTGGTAGCTGCCGTCGAGGCGTACGTCGACGGTCGTGCCGTCGGGCTTGGTCACCTCGACCTCGTACGTCGCACCGTTCTCGCTGTCGGTCTCGACGCTGTTGGCCTGGCCGCCGCCGGTGGCCTCCAGGGCCGCCTTCGTGGCGGCGTCGGCCTGCTCCTGGGTGAAGTTGTGGCTCGCCGGCCCGTCGTCCTCGCCCCCGGTCGCGACCGCGACCCCTCCGGCGGTGGTGGCGGCCACGGCCGCGAGTCCCGCGGCAGCGATGATCGTTCGCTTGCGCATCGTGCTCTCCTTTCGTCGGCTGTCGTCACCACCTTCGGCCTCCGGTGCTGAAGCCAGCCTGAAGACCGGAGGAGGGCGCCACCCTCACGCCTTCAGCCGGCCTTCAGCGGGCGTTCAGCAGGTGGGTGCGACGCTGGCGGGGTGCGGATCCTGGTCGTGGAGGATGACAAGCAGCTCGCGTCGGGCCTGCGTCGCGGGCTCGAGGCCGAGGGCCACGCGGTCGACGTCGCCCTCGACGGGACCGAGGGTGAGTGGTTCGCGACCGAGAACGCGTACGACGCGATGGTCGTCGACGTGATGCTGCCCGGCCTGGCGGGCGACCAGCTGTGCTCGCGGCTGCGGGAGGCGGGCGACTGGACACCGATCCTGATGCTCACCGCCCGGAGCGGTCCCGAGCAGGAGGCCCGTGCGCTCGACGCCGGGGCCGACGACTTCCTGGCCAAGCCCTTCTCGTTCATGGTGCTCACCGCTCGGCTCCGCGCGCTGATGCGCCGCGCCGGCCGGGAGCGGCCCGTCGTGCTCGAGGTCGGTGACCTGCGTCTGGACCCGGCGACGCACCAGGCCTGGCGCGGCGACGTACCGGTGGAGCTGACGCCGCGGCAGTTCTCGCTCCTGGAGTTCCTGATGCGACACGAGGGTGAGGTGCTGTCGAAGGCGACGATCCTGGGCCACGTCTGGGACTTCGCGTACGACGGCCACCCGAACATCGTCGAGGTGTACGTCCGGCAGCTCCGACAACGCGTCGACGAGCCGTTCGGACGCCGCTCGCTCCAGACCGTCCGCCTCGTCGGCTACCGGCTCGTCGACGACGCCCGCGAGCCGGTGCCGTGACCGGGCGGCTGAGCCTGCGGGCACGGGCGACCCTCCTCGGCACCGTGGTGGCGACCGTGCTCCTCGCGGTCGGTGCGGTGCTGCTCGTCTCGACGCTCGAGAGCCGCCTGACCGACGCCAGCGACCAGCTGTCCCGGTCGCGGGTCGTCGACCTGCTCGACCTCGCTCGCACCGGCGACCTCCCCAGCGAGCTGCGCAACGTGGACGACAACGGGGTCGCCCAGGTCGTCGGGTCCGACGGCGAGGTGGTGGCCGCGTCCCCGAACATCGACGGCCGCCCGGCAGTCGCCGACCTCGAGGCAGGTGCGTCGCCACGGACCAGCACCTTCCGGGCACCGGACGACGCCGAGATGGAGACCTACCGCTTCTGGTACGCCTCCGGCCCGAGCCCGGAGGGCCCGGTGACCGTCTACGTCGGCAACAGCCTCGAGTCGGTGACGGAGGCGTCGGCCGCGCTGCGACGCTCGCTGTGGATCGGGGTCCCGTGCGTCGTCGCGGCACTCGCGCTGGTCATCTGGCTCCTCCTCGGCCGCGCGCTCGGCCGGCTGGACCGGATCCGCGCGGAGGTCGACCGGATCTCGGCCGAGAACCTCGACAGCCGCGTCGCCGGCGACGGGGTCGACGACGAGGTCGGACGACTCGCCGCGACCATGAACGCGATGCTGGAGCGGCTCGATGCCGCCGCCCGGCGGCAGCGCGACTTCATCGCCGACGTCTCCCACGACCTCCAGAGCCCGCTGGCCGCCCAGCGCGTCGCCGTGGAGCTCGCGCTGCTCCAGCCGGAGCAGGCCGACGTCCAGCGGCTCGGGTCGGAGGTCCTGGCGTCCGCCGAGACGATGGAGCGGCTGGTCCAGGACCTCCTCGTGCTCGCATCGGTCGACGACGGTGCGGTGCCGCGGTCCACGCTGCTCGACCTCGACGAGCTGGTGCTCGAGGAGGCCGTGCGCAGCCGGCTCGGGGCACGTGTCAGCATCGACACCACGGAGGTCTCGGGGGCGCCGGCGTACGCGAGCGCCGACGACGTACGCCGGATCGTGCGCAACCTCCTCGACAACGGGGTCGCCCACGCGTCGTCGCGGGTCTGCCTGGCGGTCGGCGTCGACGGAGGGTGGGCCAGGCTCGACGTCGTCGACGACGGTCCGGGCGTGCCGGCCGAGCACCGCGACCGGGTCTTCGACCGCTTCCACCGGGTCGAGGCTGCCCGCCCCCACGACTCGGGCAGCGGGCTCGGTCTCGCGATCGCGCGCAGCCTGGCGGAGCGCGCCGGAGGGCGGGTCGATCTGGTGGACTCCCCCGCCGGTGCGCACCTGCGGGTGCTGCTGCCGACCTCGCGGCCGGGGGCAGCACCACTCAGGCCGCGACCGCCCCGGTGACGAGCAGCACGACGAGCAGCGCTGCGACGCCGAGGCGGTAGAAGACGAACAGGTCGAAGCTGTGCCGCGAGACGTAGCGCAGCAGCCAGGCGATCGTCGCGTAGGCGACGACGAACGAGACGACCGTCCCGACCACCACGGATCCGACGCCGACTCCCCCACCGACCGCGTCCTTGAGCTCGTAGATCCCCGCACCCGTGAGCGCCGGGATCGAGAGGAAGAACGAGAGTCGCGTGGCGGCCACCCGGTCGAGGCCGCGGATCAGCCCGGTCGAGATCGTCGCACCCGATCGCGAGAAGCCGGGGAAGAGCAGCGCCAGGACCTGCGCCGCACCGACGACGACGGCGTCGACGACTGTGATCTCGGACTCCGGCCGCGCGTGCGAGCCGATCCGGTCGGCCGCCCACATGAACGCGCTGCCCGCGACCAGCGCGGCGGCGACCACCCAGAGCGAGGCGAGCGGGCCGTCGATGAGTGGCTTGGCGAGCAGTCCGACGATGACGACCGGGATCGTGGCCCAGACGATCCACCAGGCGAAGTGGTAGTCGGGGTCGGTCCGCCGTTCGCGGCTGGCGAGCCCGCGCACCCACGCCGTCGCGAGCCGGGCGATGTCCCGGGCGAAGTAGACGAGCACCGCGGCGATGGCACCCATC
Source organism: Nocardioides sp. Root1257 (assembly GCF_001425175.1). Lineage (GTDB taxonomy): Bacteria > Actinomycetota > Actinomycetes > Propionibacteriales > Nocardioidaceae > Nocardioides. Next base: position 92,771 of record NZ_LMDV01000013.1, read on the forward strand.
TGGATGACCGCCGTGAACCCGACGACGCTGTCGTCGGCCACGTCGATGCCGAGCAGACCCTCCACGATCTTGAGGTGGCCGGTCGAGCTGACCGGGAGGAACTCCGTGAGACCTTCGACGACGCCGAGGACGACGGCCTGCCAGAGGTCGATCACGCGTCGGCATCCACGGGGATCGGCCGCTGGATGTCGTGGCCCGAGCGGTGCGCGTAGGCGACGAGGGCGGCGATCGCCAGCACGAGGATCGCGGTCAGGCGCAGGTCACCGAAACCGAGCCCGCCACCGATGTCGTGGTCCTTGCCGATCCAGTCGGCGAACGAGGCGCCGAGCGGCCGGGTCAGCACGTACGCCGTCCAGAAGCACAGGGTGGCGTTGACCCCCAGCCTCCAGGCGACCAGAGGCACCATCATCGCGGCGAGGAAGAGGAGGCCGGCCGCGAAGAAGCCGAGGTGCATCGTCAGGCCGACGAGGTCGCCGACGGCGGTGCCGAGGGCGAAGGTCGCCAGGACGGTGGCCCAGTAGAAGCGTTCGCGGCGGCGGGTGTCGATGTGGTGGATCGACAGCGTCCCCTCGGACCGGTGCCACCACGTGAAGAGGACGGCGACCGCGGCCGCGTAGAACGCCGAGGTGACGTAGTACGACAGACCGGTCGCGACGTGCAGGACGTCGGCGACGATCGTGCCGAAGACCGCCACCATCGAGACGCAGAACCAGTACGTCGGGGCGTGGTAGCGGTCGCTGCGCAGCTGCAGCCACAGCGCGAGGAAGAAGCCGCCGACCCCGATGATCCCGCCCAGCACGAGGCTGGTCTCACCGAGACCGTCGGAGGCGGCCTCGCCCATGCCGGTGGTCAGCACCTTGATGACCCAGAAGAGGGCCGTGATCTCCGGGACCTTGGCGGCGACGGGCTCGAGGCGCGAGCGGCGGGAGCGGGTGGGCACGGGCGCGTCGAGCGCGTCGGGTGTCGAGGTCACGGCCGCACGCTAGGGACCACTTCCTGCACGCAACCTGACTGCTGCCGCGACGTCCGGCTCGGCGGGCGGCCATCCGCCCGCCGGGTCAGTCGGCCGTCTCGCCGTCACCGTCGCCGGCGTCGCTGGCGTCCTGGTGACCGGGCTCGTTCGGGTTGGCGTCCGGACCGGTGTCGGTGGCGTCGTCGTTCGTCTCGGCCTCCCCGGCGCCGTCGACCTCGCCGACCTCGGTCGCGTCGTCGACCTCGCCGTCGCCGTCCGACTTCTCGGTCTGCGAGTGTCCGGAGCCGCGCGGCGAGTCGGCGGTCGCCGTCATCACGCCGCCGATGCCGACGGCACCGATGACCGCGATTGCGGCGACCAGGGCCGCGTTGCGCCTGAGGTTCTTCATGGTTCCTCCTGTGGGATCTGATGTGACACCACCACTGTCGACCGGAGCCGCTGTGAGCCCGCTGAGAGAACCTGAGAGCGCTGTCAGGTGGATGCGTCACCCTGGGCGCGTGCGGGTGCTGCTGGTGGAGGACGAGCGAACGCTGGCGCGCGCCCTGGCGCGCGGCCTGACCGCCGAGGGGCTGCTCACCGACGTCGAGCACGACGGTCGGTCCGGGCTGGCGAGCGCCCTGTCCACGTCGTACGACGTGGTGGTGCTCGACATCATGCTGCCCGGGCTGAACGGCTACGACGTGTGCAAGAAGATGCGCGAGGCCAACGTCTGGACGCCGGTCCTGATGCTCAGCGCCAAGGACGGCGACTACGACCAGGTCGACGCCTTCGACCTGGGGGCGGACGACTACATGGTGAAGCCGTTCTCGTTCGCGGTCCTGGTCGCGCGGCTGCGCGCCCTGATCCGACGCGGCGTCGTGGAGCGGCCCCCGATCCTGACGGCCGGCGACCTGCACCTCGATCCGGCGACCAGGGTCGTGGGTCGCGGGGAGGTCGAGCTGTCGCTGACCCCACGTGAGTTCGGGCTGCTGCACTTCCTGATGCGGCACAAGGGCCTGGTCGTCTCGAAGCTGGACATCCTCCAGGCGGTCTGGGACGTCCATCACGACGGTGCCGACAACCTGGTGGAGGTCTACATCCGCTACCTGCGCCGCAAGGTCGACGTCCCGTTCGACCGCTCCTCGATCCAGACGGTCCGCGGCTCCGGCTACCGGCTCGCGAGCGACGGCGGGTGAGCCGGATGTCGCGCGGGCGCAGCGTGTCGGTCCGGATGCGGACGGCGATCGCCGCCTCCGTCGCCGTGGCGGTGGCCCTGCTGATCGTGTCCGTCGCGGGCGTCGTCCACCAGCGCCACCAGCTGATCGACGGCGTGGCCGTCGTCGCGCAGGACCAGGCCGAGACCGTGGCCGCGGCGATGGCGGACGGCGCCGCACCTGACTCGGCCGTCCAGACCCCGGCGGGCGGCGAGTCGGTGCTGATCCAGGTCCTCGACGCGGACGGCACGGTGCTCGCCGCGAGCCACTCGCTCGAGGGTGAGCCAGCGCTGGTGGACGCCGCGGGGGTCACCGAGCCGACCCGGCACGTGCTCTCCGGTCTCGACGGTGAGGAGGACCGCTACCTGGTGGTCGTCGCGCCGGCCAGCGACGGACGGTCGGTCCTGGCGGCGCAGAGCCTGGAGACGGTCGACAACGCCACCCGGTCGACGATCGGGCTGCTGGCGGTCGGCGACCCGCTGCTGGTGCTGCTCGTCGCGCTCCTGACCTACGTCCTGGTCGGCCGCGCGCTGCGCCCGGTCGAGTCGCTGCGTGCCCAGGCCGCCGAGGTCACGGCCGCGGACCTGTCCGCGCGGCTCCCGGTCCCGACGACGGGTGACGAGGTCGAGCGGCTGTCCGTGACCCTCAACGAGATGCTGGCCCGCCTCGAGAGGTCCGCCGACGCGCAACGGCGCTTCGTGGCCGACGCCTCGCACGAGCTGCGCAGCCCGGTCGCCACCATCCGCACCCTGCACGAGGTCGCGGACGCCGCCGGCGACCGGGCCGACTGGCCCGCGGTGTCCGCCGACGTGCTCTCCGAGACCGCACGCCTGGAGCGGCTGGTCGCCGACCTGCTCCTGCTCGCCCGGTCGGGGTCGACCGCGCCGCCGTCGTACGAGCTGCTCGACCTGAGCGAGGTCGTGCGCGCGGAGGCCGGGCGGGCCCGCCGCGTCGCCGTCACCTGCGACGTCGCGCCCGACGTGCTCGTCCTCGGCAACCCGGACGCCCTGGCGCGCGCCACCCGCAACCTGCTCGACAACGCCGAGCGACACACCCACACCCTGCTGGAGGTCACCCTGACCTCCACCGGTACGACGGCGCACCTCCGGGTCCGCGACGACGGCGACGGCGTGCCGGCCGCGGACCGGGAGCGGATCTTCGACCGGTTCGTGCGCCTCGACGAGGCGCGAGCCCGCGACGACGGCGGGACCGGTCTCGGGCTGGCCATCACCCGGCTGCTGGTGCAGGAGCACGGCGGCGCGATCCGGCTCGACGACACCGGCAGCCCGGGCGCGGAGTTCGTGATCGACCTGCCCCGGGTGTCACCCGACGCCTGAGCCCGCGCAGTCAGGTCCCTGGCAGGTCGCGGTTCCTACGGTCACGACGTGATCCCGTCCCTGACGCCGTTCCTGACCGGCCTCGGCCCCGCCGCCCTGCTCGTCGTGATGGCGATCGTCTTCGCCGAGACCGGCCTCCTGCTCGGCTTCTTCCTGCCGGGCGACTCGCTGCTCTTCACGGTCGGGGTGCTGACCTCGGCCGGCGTGCTCGGACTGCCGTTCGGGGTCGTGGCGCTCGGCGTCCTCGTGGCCGCGTTCGTGGGTGACCAGGTCGGCTACCTCATCGGGCGGCGCGGCGGTCCGCGCGTCTTCAACCGCCCCGAGTCGCGGCTCTTCTCCCAGGCGCACGCCGACCGGGCCCAGGCGTTCTTCGCCCGGCACGGCTCCAAGGCCGTCGTGCTGGCCCGCTTCGTGCCGGTCGTGCGCACCTTCGCGCCGGTGGTCGCCGGCGTCGGACGGATGCCGTACCGCCGGTTCCTCGTCTACAACCTCATCGGCGCCCTCACCTGGGGCGTCGGCGTGCTGACGGCCGGCTACTTCCTCGGCGGCGTGCCGTTCGTGGCGGACCACGTGGAGCTCATCGTCCTGGCCGTCGTCGCCGTCTCGGTCGTGCCGGTCGTCGTCGCTGGTCTGCGGCACCGCGCCCGTGCGGGACGCTCGGGCGGCACGACCTCCGAGGTCAGCCGCGAGGCAGTCGGATCACGAACCGGCTGCTGACGTCGTCAGGCGCCACGGCGACGTCGCCGCCGACCGTGCGCGCGATCCGGCGGGCGATGGCGAGTCCGAGACCCGCTCCCGACCCGGAGGCCGACGTACGCCCCGGCTCGAAGATTCGCTCCGCCTCGTCGCGGGCCACACCCGGCCCGTCGTCGTCGACGTAGATCTCGATCGCGCCGGGCGTCTGGCTGGCGGTGATGTCCACACGCGTGCGCGCGAACCGCAAGGCGTTCTCGACGACCGGGCTGAGCGCGCGGACGGCGAGCGCGTGCGGCAGTCCGAGCCGCGCCTCCGCCACGTCGACGCCGAGCGTCACCTCGCTCGGGCCGGCGTGCTCGGCTACGTCGCGGAGCACCTCGGTCAGCGAGCAGTGCGACGCCGTCACGATCTGCGCCTCGTTGCGGGCAAGCTCCAGCAGCGCGGTGATGGTCGCCGACATCCGCTGGCTGGCGGCCGAGATCTCCTCGACGTCGCGCTGCGCCTCCGCAGGCAGGATGTCGCGCAGCAGGATCAGGTCGGCCATGCCCTGGATGGTGGTCAGCGGCGTCCGGAGCTCGTGGGCGAGCTCGGAGGTCAACCGCTGCTCGGACCGGATCGCGGAGGCGACCTTCTCGAGGAGCTGGTCGAGCGTCGCGGCCAGCGCACTGAGCTCGTTGTCCGGCTCGCCGAGGTCGAAGCGGCGACTGAGGTCGTGCTCGCTCCACTCGGCAGCGGTCTCGGCCATCACCGCTACGGGACGCAGCGCGCGCCGGGTGGTCCACGCAGCGATCGCGGCGGCCGCGACCGTCGTCAGCAGACCGGTCACCAGGGTGACGATCAGGGCGAGCCGCTCCGCCTCCTCGTACGGCTCCAGCCGCTCGGTCACGATGACGACGCCGGACGCGCCGCCGGTCGCCGTGAACGGGTCGGCCAGGATGCGCCCGTGCTCCGCATGGGTCTCGACGGTCTTGGTGTCGACCGTCGACAGGTCTCCGTAGTGCTCGCTGAGGCTGTCGGGCGGGTCGCCCGCGACCAGGGTGCCCTGGTCGTCGTACACCGCGACGCCGGCGTCCAGCTGGGTGCTCGGGACGACCAGCTCGCCGTCGGGACCGGTGGAGGCGGAGCTGATCACGGCGTCGGCCCGGTCCTGCAGGACGCGGTCGACGTCGCTGTTGGTGATCCGGGCGAGCACCAGCTGGACGACCAGGGTGAGGAGCAGCATCGCGACCGCCGTGATGCCCGCGGTCAGCACGACGATCTGCCGGCGGAACGACCGCGGCGGCCGGGGCCACCTCACCGGATGCGGAACCCGACGCCGCGCACCGTCTCGATCGAGACCGGCGAGCCGATCGACTCGAGCTTGGTCCGGATCCGGCGCATGAAGGAGTCCACGGTGTTCTCGGCCACGACGGCTCCTTCCGGCCAGGCTGCCGCGATCACGGTACGCCGCCGCACCACCTCGTCGGGCCGGGACGTGATGGCGGCCAGCATCCGGAACTCGGTCGGCGTCAGCAGCACCTCGCCCGACGGCGTCCGCGCCGCGTGGCGGGCCGGGTCGAGGTCGAGGCCCGCGGTCGTGGACAGCGGCGGCCGGCCGCGTCGGCCCAACGCCTCGAGCCGGGCGATCAGCTCCTTGAGCTCGAACGGCTTGGCGACGTAGTCGTCACCGCCCGCACCGAAGCCGGCCAGCCGGTCGTGGGTCGCACCGAGCGCGGTGAGGAAGAGGACGGGCGCGTTCTGCCCGGCGGAGCGCAGCGCCTGGCAGACGTCGCGACCGTCGGAGTCGGGCAGCCCGATGTCGACGACCATGACGTCGATGCCGCTGTCGGCACCGAACAGCCGCAGGGCCTCTCCCCCGTCGTGCGCCATCACCGTCTCGTGGCCCGCGAACCGCAGCGCCTCGGCGAGGAGCCGGCGGATGGCCGGGTCGTCCTCACACACTCCGATGATCATGCGGCCCATTCTCGACCCGACAACCTGCCAACAGCCTGAACGCCCTGGCGGGAGCGGCGGGTCGGGTAGATCGTGAGGATCCCGAGGCCGACCGCCGCGATCCCGATCGCCAGCCCGGCGACGTCGTCGACGACGAAGTGCCAGCCGAGGTAGATCGTCGCGAGCACGGTGAGTGCGAGGTATCCGGCGAGCACGACGGCGGTCCGCCGCAGCCGGTAGTAGACCGCCATCAGCACGATCACGGTCGTGACCCCGATGTGCAGGCTGGCGAACGCCGACACCTGGGCGAACGCGTCGTGGGCCGACGGGTCCGCGAGCAGGTGGGCGCGCTGCTCCATGTAGGTGGCCTGCGTGGTGGTGACGATCGTGTGCGGCAGGCCGGCGAAGTCCTGGGGCCGGTCGTCGAAGGGACCGAGCGACGGGACCAGGTAATAGGTGGCCACGCCGAGGATCCACACCCACATCGCCGACGCGAGGAAGACGGCACCGTCACGCAGGCGGTCGACCCCGACGACGGCGGCGACGAACGCGACCGACACCAGCGTCGGGAACGACTCGTAGACCACCACCAGGACGTACGCCGACCAGTGCTCACCGAGCACCGAGTGCAGCAGCACCGCCGGTGAGTGGCCAAGGAAGAGCGCCTGGTCGACACGGGTCAGCGCGTGGTCCCGGGGTGCGTTGAGGACGTCCCAGCTCTTCAGGTTGTGATAGCTCGCGTAGACGACGTGGTAGGCCAGCAGCGCGGCCGCCGCGACGATCAGACGCCGAGCGGGCCAGCGACGCCGCAGCGTCTCGAGCACCGGGCCGGTCCGACGGTCCCCCCGCGGCACCCGTCGTACGGCGTCCAGGAGAGCGAGCGCCGCGAACGTCCCGGCCGTGATCGCGATCCGGACCCGGAAGATCTCTCCGCCAGGATCGCGGACCGGGATGTCGACCACGGAGGAGCGCCAGAGCGTCACCGCGGCGAAGACGAGCGCGATCGCCCACATGCGCAGGAGCCAGCGCGGGACGGGCGGCAGGGAGGCGGGCACGGGCAGAGGTTCGTGCCACGGACCTGCAGCCCGCCTGACCAGGACGTGCCAGACAGTCAGGTGGCGTTCAGGAAGTGCGCCCGACCCTGGGCGCGTGACCATGACGACGACCGGACGCTGGGTGCTCGGCGTCTGCCTGGCGCTCGCCCTGCTGACCGTGGTGCTCCCCCTGGCGACCGGCGTCCCCTGGGCGAGTGCCTGGACCGTGGTCTCCGCCATCCCTGCGCTGGAGCTCGCGGGGCTGGTCGGCCTGTGGGCGCTGGGACTGCTGTCCCACACGATCACGCTGACCGCCGCCCTGCCGACGCTGACCCACCGCCGGGCGCTGACGCTGAGCCTGACCGGCAGCGCGGTCGCCAACGTGCTGCCGCTCGGCGGCGCCGCCGGCATCGCGCTGAACGGGCGGATGGCCAGGCAGTGGGGGTACGGCGTCGACCAGTTCGCCGCCTTCACGGTGATCACCAACGTCTGGGACGTGCTCGCCAAGCTCGCGCTCCCCTTGACCGTCGTCCCCGTGATCGCCCTCGCCACCGGGGTCTCGATCGGACCCGTCCTGGGCCCCGCCGTGCTCGCCGCCGTCGGCCTCGCCGTCGGGTGCGCGGCGATCGTCGCGGTGCTCTCCGGGCCGTCCGTCGCGGGGCTCGTCGGCGGGCTCCTCGAGCGCGCGGCGCACGGCGTGCTGCGGGTGGTGCGCTCCTCGCGCCGGGTCCGCCTGCGCGCCGCGCTGGTCGATCTCCAGGCGACCTGCAGCGCGGTCGTACGGGCTCGGTGGATGCGGCTGAGCCTCGGCATGGTGCTCTACACGGCGCTGCTCTTCGCCCTGCTCTGGGCCTGCCTCGCCGTCACCGGCGCCGCGCTGGCGCCGGCGGCCGTGCTGGCGGGGTTCGCCGTCGAGCGGCTGCTGACGCTGGCCGGTCTGACCCCGGGCGGGGCCGGGGTCGTCGAGGTCGGCCTCACCGGAGCCCTGATCGGTCTCGGCGGCGCGCCGGCGAGCGTTGTCGCGGGCGTGCTGCTCTACCGCGCGCTCACCTACGGCCTGGAGATCCCGGTCGGAGGTGTCGGGCTGGCGGTGTGGCTCTGGCTGCGACGCCGAGCCGTGCCCGGACCCGTCGAGGCGGTGGCGTGATGCGGATCGTCCACGTCAGCGACTGCTACCTCCCGCGTCTCGGCGGGATCGAGATCCACCTGCGCGACCTGGTCCAGCACCAGCGCGCGGAGGGCCACGACCCGCACGTCATCACGACGACACCGGCGGCGTCCGACGTCGTCGACGAGCCGTGGGTGCACCGCGTCCATGCCACCACCGGCCCCCTGGGCGGCCTGGTCCGCGCCGACGCGGACCTGCGTCGACTGCTCGAGGACCTGGCCCCCGACGTCGTCCACGTGCACGTCTCGGTGCTGTCGCCGTTCGCGTCGACCGCGGCCCGGCGTGCCTCGTGGCTCGGCTTCGCGACACTGGTGACGGTCCACTCGATGTGGTCGCGACTCGGTCCGCTGCCAGCAACGGCGCACGCCCTGCTCCGGCTCGGCTCCTGGCCGCTGGCCTGGTCGGCGGTGAGCGAGCCCGCGGCCGCGCCCCTGCGGAGGATGCTCGGCCCCGGCACGCCGGTGCACGTGCTGCCCAACGCCGTCGACCCGGCGTCCTGGCGGCCGGGTCGGGTGCCGGTCGCACCCGCCGTCCCGACGGTCGTGAGCGTCATGCGGATGACGCGCACCAAGCGCACGCTGCCGCTGGCACGGATCCTGCTCGACGTACGCCGACGGGTGCCGGCCGAGGTGCCGCTGCGGGCGGTGGTCGTCGGCGACGGCCCCCAGCGACCCGCCCTGGAGCGCCTCCTGCGACGGCACCGGATGGACGACTGGGTCGAGCTGCCCGGCCGCCTCGACCGCACGGAGATCGGCAGGGTGCTCGCCGACGCCTCCGTCTTCGTCGCACCGGCCGAGCTCGAGTCGTTCGGCATCGCCGCCCTCGAGGCTCGCACCGCCGGTCTGCCTGTCGTCGCCAGCTCGCTGAGCGGCGTCACCGAGTTCGTCCAGCACGAGCGCGAGGGACTCCTGGGCGCCACCGACGGCATGCTCGCCACCCACATCGCCCGACTGCTCACCGACGTGTCGCTGCGCGAGCGGATCGCGCAGCACAACGCGACCGTGCCCCCGCGGCACGACTGGGTCGAGGCCCGCCGTCGCACCCATGAGCTGTACGCCGAGGCGACCGCCACGGCGAGGACACCCGTCCGCGGCCTGCCTCGGGTGAGCGCGGCATGACCGGCGCCCGCTTCACCGTGGTCTCCTTCCACGCGCATCCCGACGACGAGGCGCTGCTGACCGGCGGCACCCTCGCCCGCGCCGCGGCGGAGGGACATCGGGTGGTCCTGGTCGTGGCGACCGCCGGCGAGGCCGGCCTGGCCTCGCCGCTCGAGCTGGCCGACCTCGCCGAGCGCCGCACCCGCGAGCTGGCGGCGTCCGCGGCGGCGCTCGGCATCGCCCGGGTCGAGGTGCTCGGCTACCGCGACTCGCGGTTCGGCGAGGTGGACCTCGACGAGGCCGCGAACCGGGTGGCGGACATCCTGCGAGCGGAGCGGGCCGACGTCCTGACGACGTACGACGCGGCCGGCGGGTACGGCCACCCGGACCACGTGCAGGTGCACCGGGTCGGGCGGCGCGCAGCCGAGCTGGCGCGTACCCCGGTCGTGCTGGAGGCGACCCTCGACCGCGGCCTGATCGACCGGGTGGTGCGGACCCTCCGGCAGCTGTCTCGCGTGGTGCCGGTGCCGGAGCTGCCCGACACGAGCCGCGCGTTCACCGCACGTGCCGACCTCACCCACCAGGTCGACGTACGGGCCCACCTGGACGCCAAGCTCGCCGCCCTCCGGGCCCACGCGTCGCAGGCCGGCGGAGGGCCCCGCACGCTCGCCCTCCTGCTCCGCCTCCCGAAGCCGCTGGCCCGGCGGGTCCTCGGCCGCGAATGGTTCCGCGAGGTCGGGCGACGGCCCGGCGAGCACCTGGTCGACGACATCTTCGCCAGCCTCCGACGGTCAGGTGCCTGGCAGGTTCCCGGCGCCACTCTCGCACCATGACCACCACTCCCGCGCGACGCTGCCTCGTCGTCGTCCCCACCTATGACGAGGCGGAGACCATCGAGGCCTTCCTCGACCAGGCGCTCGCCGCGACCACCGAGATCGACGCCGACGTCCTCGTCGTCGACGACAGCAGCCCCGACGGCACCGGGATGCTGGTCCGGCGGCACCCGGCGTTCGGGCGCCGGGTGCACCTGCTGTCGCGGGAGACCAAGGACGGACTCGGGTCGGCGTACCGGGCCGGGTTCGCGTGGGCCGTCGAGCGCGGGTACGACGCGGTCGTGCAGGTCGACGCCGACGGCTCGCACCCCGTCGACCGGATCACGACCATGGTGCTCGCACTCTTCCGGCACGACCTGGTGATCGGGTCCCGCTACGTCTTCGGGGGCTCGACCGCCGGGTGGACGTCGGGGCGACGGCTCCTCTCGACGGGCGCCAACCGCTACGCCCGCCTGGTGCTCGGGCTGCGCACCCGGGACGCCACCGCCGGCTTCCGAGCGTGGCGCACCGCCGCCCTGCTCGACCTCGGCGTGCTCGACTCGGAGTCGAGCGGCTACTGCTTCCAGATCGAGAGCACCTGGCGCGCCGAGCGGGCCGACGCCCGGGTCCTCGAGGTGCCGATCACCTTCACGGAGCGCCGCGCCGGCGCCTCCAAGATGTCACGGCGGGTCGCCGTCGAGGCCCTGGTCCGCGTCCTGCAGTGGCGGGCCCGCGAGATCGCGGGCGCGGTCGGCCCCGCCCGCCCGGTCGGGGCCGGCAGTGCCGTCTGACGCCAGGTCGAGCCGCGCCCGACGACTGCTCCCGAGCCGCGAGGTCCTGACCTTCCTCGCCGTCGGCGGCGCCGGGTACGTCGTCGACGTCCTCGCCTTCAACTGGCTGCGCGGGCAACCCCTGACCGGCAGCCTCGACCCGGCGGTCTCGAAGGTGCTCGCCGTCTGCGTGGCCATGGTCGTCACCTACCTCGGCAACCGGCTGCTGACCTGGCGGGAACGCTCGAGCGACACCCGCCGCGAGGTGATCACCTTCGTCGTCCTCAACCTGATCGGGCTCGGCATCGCCGTCGCGACGCTCGTCCTCAGCCACGACGTCCTCGGCTTCACGAGCCCGCTCGCCGACAACATCTCGGCCAACATCATCGGTCTCGGCCTCGGCACCGCCTTCCGCTACTGGTCCTACCGGCGCTTCGTCTTCACCGCCGCGCCCGAGCCACGAGCGATCCCGGTGCCCGTCGCCCCGCCGTTGCTCGCCTGGGACGAGCCGCAGCGCGTCCACGTCGTCAGCGGCAGCTACGGGGCGGGCCACGACGCCGCCGCCCGTGAGATCGCCGAGCGCCTGTCGACCGCCGGCCACCACGTCCGCACCTCGGACGTCGTCGACCTCTTCCCCCTCGGGCTCGGCCGGCTGCTCCGGTCGGCGTACTTCCTGCAGCTGCGGATCGCGCCCGGGTCGTGGGGAGCGATGCTGCGCCGGCTCGAGCCGGGCACCTGGCCACACCGGCTCGCGGCCCGCCTGCTCGCGATCCCCGGCACGCGGATGCTCGAGAGCGTCGCCGGGGCCGATCTCGTGATCTCCACCCATCCCTTCGCGAGCCAGGCACTCGGCCGGCTCCGCGCGACCGGACGCCTGTCCGTCCCAGCGGTCACCTATCTCACCGACGCATCGGTGCACCCGCTGTGGGTGCATCCCCACATCGACCTGCACCTGGCCCTGCACGAGGTCACGGCCGCGCAGGCACGACACCTGGGCGGCCGGACCACCGTCATCCAGCCGCTGCTGCCGGAGTCGTGCCTGCGCCGGTCGTCCGAGAACGCCGCCGACCTGCGGTCCCGGCTCGGGCTCCCGGTCGACGCCGACATCGCGCTCGTGGTCGGCGGCTCCGAGGGCGTCGGCGACCTCGAGCGGTCCGCGCTCGACATCGCCGCCACCGGGCTGGCCGTGCCCGTCGTCGTCTGCGGACACAACGAGTCGCTGCGGCGACGGCTGGACGCCCACCCCGGCATCGTCCCGCTCGGCTGGCGCAGCGACATGCCCGACCTGCTGCGCGCCAGCAGCTGCGTCGTGCAGAACGCCGGGGGGTTCACCACCCTGGAGTCGCTCGCCGCCGGCGTACCCCTGCTCAGCTACCGCTGCCTCCCGGGCCACGGCGAGACCAACGCCGCCGCCCTGGAGGCGTCCGGTCTCGCCCCGTGGGCACGCGACCCGGAGGCCCTGCCCCTGCTGCTCGCCCGCGCCGTGCTGGCCGGTGGCGCTCCGGCCCTGCCGGTCACCGCGGCACCCGACCTCGTCGACGCACTCTCGGGCGCTCCCGTGGCGGTGGCCGGATGAGCTCCGCGGTCGACGTGCTCGTGGCCGGCGTCGGGTCGTTGCGTCGTCGCGTCCGGCCCGGGCTCGCCGGCATCGGCCCCACTCCTCACGTCGCGCTGACGTACGACGACGGGCCGGACCCGGTCTCGACGCCGGCGTTCCTGCGCCTGCTGGACCGGACCGGCCAGCGCGCCACCTTCTTCGTCCTCGGCGAGCACGCCGTGCAGCACCCGGCACTGGTCCGCGAGATGGCCGCAGCCGGCCACGAGCTCGCGGTCCACGGCTGGGACCACCGGTGCGTGCTGCGCGAGCGTCCTGACGTGCTGCGCGAGGGCGTGCGGCGGACCGCCGGGATCCTGGGAGACCTCACCGGCACGCCCGTCCGCTGGTACCGCCCGCCGTACGGCGTCCTCAGCCCGGCGGCGCTCGCGGCGGCACGGGACACCGGGTTGCGCACCGTGCTCTGGTCGGCCTGGGGTCGGGACTGGGAACGCCGGGCCACCCCGAGTCGCATCGTCACCACCGTCGGCCGGACGCTGCGACCGGGCGGGACGCTGCTGCTCCACGACACGGACCGGACCTCGGCGCCGGACTCGTGGCGGCGCACGCTCGCTGCGAGCGAGCTGCTCCTGACCCGCTGGGCCGCGACCGGGGCCGACATCGGCCCGCTCCGCGCGCACGGCCTGGACCTCGCCCTGGTGTCCCCATGACCTCCCTGCTGCCGCGGCCGGTCCGCCCGCCCGCACCCAGGGGGCTGCTCGAGCGACGGGGCACGGTCGCGGTCGTCGCCGCCGTCGCGGCGCTGATGTGGCTGCCGAACCTCGCCCGCCCGCTGTCCTCCGACGAGGGCGGGTTCCTGCTCGTCGCGTCGCAGTGGTCCCCCGGCACCTCGCTCTACGGCGACTACTGGGTCGACCGGCCGCCGCTCCTGATCGGCATCTTCCGCCTGGCCGACCTCGGCGGCGGGCTGCTCGCCCTCCGGCTGATCGGCCTGCTGGCCGTCGTCGCTTCGGTGCTGCTCGCCGGCAGGATCGGAGAGCTCGTCGCGCCCGGCGTACGCCGCGCACCGGTGCTGGTCGCCGCCACCGCCGGCGTCTTCATGACGACACCGCTCTTCGGCACGAGCGAGGTCGACGGCGAGCTGCTCGCCGTCCCGTTCGTGCTGGCCAGCGTGCTCTGCTCCCTGCTCGCGGTGCACCGGTCACGCGGCAGGTGGTGGCTGCTCGCGGGGGCGACCGCCATGGCGGCGCCGTTGGTGAAGCAGAGCATGCTCGACGGGTTCGTCCTGGCGGCCACCCTCTTCGTGTGGCTGCTCACCCGCCGGCGGACCGGGGAGGCCCTTGACGCGATCGCCTCGTTCGGGCTCGGCGCCGGCGGCCTGTTCGGCGTCGTCCTGGCGTGGGCGGCGTCCCGCGGCACCGGGCCCTTGGCACTCTGGGACGCGGTCGTCGTCTTCCGCGCCGACGCCGCCGCCGTCATCTCCGCGCAGGCCAACTCGGCGACGCCGGGTCGCGCGATGACGCTCCTGCTCTCGTTCCTCGCCAGCGGCGCCCTCGTCCTGGTCGTGCTCGCCTTCCTGCCCGGACGACGCCGGACCGCCGCACACCCCGACGTGCGCCTGCTCGCCACCGCGCTCCTCGCGTGGGAGACCGTCGGCATCGCCTTCGGGGGCAGCTACTGGCTCCACTACCTGGTGGGCCTGGTCCCGGGGCTCGTGCTCGCCGCGAGCGCCCTCGCCGCCCATCGACCGGCCCGAGCGCGCTGGGCCGTCGTCGCGCTCGCGTACGCCGCCGTCGTCGGGATCGTCTCGACGGCCGGCGTCGCCGTCCACGACGGGACGGTGCCCTCCGACGTCGCGGTCGCGCGCTACCTCGCTGCGCACAAGGCACCCGGTGACACCGGCGTGGTCGGGTTCGGCAACCCCGCCATCCTCGAGGCCGCCGGACTGAGCAGCCCCTACCCGCAGCTCTGGAGCCTCCCGGTCCGGGTGCTCGACCCACGGCTGCGCGAGTTCACCCACGTCATCACCGGGCCGCACGCGCCGACGTGGGCGGTCGTCAACGGCACGTCACTCGCGACGTGGGGCGTCGACGCCCGCACGGCGCAGCCGGCCTTCGACCAGGAGTACCGGCTGGTCGAGGTCGCCGGCGACTACCACGTCTACCACCTGAGGTGACGCGGACCGATCAGCGCAGCAGGACGGCGGCGAGCACCCGCCCGGCCACGACCAGCCCGGCGATCCACACCACGTCACTGACGAGTGAGGCGAGCGCGAACGTCCCTGCACCATGGGCGCGCACCAGGAGGCCGAACGGGTCGCGCTGCGGCGACTGGCCCGCGAGTCGGGCGACCTGGTCACCGGCGACTGCTGCGGCCGCCAACCAGCCGGCCGCGGCCACGGCCGGGAGGTGGACCTCCTCGACGTACGTCAGCGCACCCACCGCCGCGACGAGACCGTCGGCGGCCATCCCGAGGCGGACACCGACCCCGCGCTCGGCGACCAGCGCGGCCATGACCGCGAGCAACGCGGTCGACTCGTACGCCGGGATCATCTCGGGGACGCTAGGCGCGAGAACCTGAACCGCACCTGACTGCATCGGGACCGGCAGGTGATCAGGTTGATGGCAGGGTCGGCACGCGAACGTGCCGCCATGACCCAGTACTCCACCACAGCCGAACGAGGCGACGTCGCGCGCCGGATGCTCAACAAGGTCCCCGAAGTCACCATCTGGTTCTGGGTGATCAAGATCCTCTGCACGACGGTCGGCGAGAGCTTCGCCGACTGGATCAACATGACGCTCGGCGTCGGCCTCGTGAACACGGCGATCCTGTTCACCGGGATCTTCGCGGTCGTGCTCGTCGTCCAGATGCGGCTCAACCGGTACGTGCCGTTCCCGTACTGGCTCACCGTCGTGGTCGTGAGCGTCACCGGCACGCTCTACACCGACATCCTCACCGACCAGCTGGGTGTCCCCCTCTGGTTCAGCACCACGGTCTTCGCCGCCCTCCTGGCGGTGGTGTTCGGCGTCTGGTGGGCGCGCGAGCGGACGCTCTCGATCCACTCGATCGTGACGACGCCTCGCGAGGCGTTCTACTGGCTCGCGGTGCTCGTCACCTTCGCGCTCGGCACCGCAGCCGGGGACTGGACCCTGGAGCTCACGGGCTGGGGTCCCGGCAAGTCGGTGCTGCTCCCGCTCACCCTGATCGGCATCGTCACGCTCGTGTGGCGCTTGGGCGCCAACGAGGTTCTGACGTTCTGGCTCGCCTACATCCTGACCCGACCGCTCGGCGCCAACATCGGCGACTGGCTGGCCACCCCGTCGAGCGAGAAGGGCCTGGGGCTCGGCACGCTGGCCACGAGCATCGTCTTCCTGGCGGCGATCCTGGGCACCGTCATCTACCTCACCATCTCCCGCGCCGACGTCATCGAGGACCACGAGGTCAGGCAGACCGGGCACTACGCACGACCCGAGCGACAGCGGGCCCTGCTCGGCGTGCTCGTCGCCGTGGGTGTCGCGACCCTCGGTCTCCTGGCGTGGGCCAACCAGCAGCCGCACACCAGTGCCCTGGCGGCCGAGGAAGGAAGTGCGCCGAGCTGCTCGGGTTCGCCCCTGAACCAGACCCAGGCCACCCAGCACGTCGCGGCCCACTTCCCCGCGGACTCGGTCAGCGGCTACAAGACGATCGCCACCGACACGCTCGCCCTCGTGAAGTCGGGGGACGCGGCCGGAGCCTCCAGCCGGGTCACCGACCTGGAGACCGCGTGGGACCAGGACCAGGACTCGCTCCAGGGCAAGGACTGCCAGGCGTGGACGTACGTCGACCAGCAGATCGACCCGGTCCTGTCGGCGGTCCGGGCGGCCAACCCCGACCCCACCCAGGAGGAGCAGTCGATCAACGACCTCCTGGCGACGCTGGGCTGACGACGCTGGGCTGACCGGATCGGCCCCCTCGGCGGGAAGTGCCGAGGGGGCCGAGCCGGTGGTCCCTCAGAGGATGTAGAGCATCTCCTGGTAGGTCGGCAGCGACCACAGGTCGTCTGCGACCAGGCCCTCGAGGGTGTCGGCCGCCTCGCGGACCGCCGCCATCGCGGGGAGCACGTTGTCGCGGGCGAACGTCGCCTCGTCCAGGCCGCCGAGCTCGTGCAGCGAGTGGATCGCCGCCGCCAGGTCGGCCAGCCCGGTCCGGAGGTCCGCGATCGGGGCCGACACCGCGCGCAGGGTCGCGACGTCGGCCTCGACGCCGGCGGCCGTGAGGGCGGCGACGTTCGTGGCGAGCTCGGTCTGGTAGCGGAGCGCTGCCGGCAGGATGATCGTGGTGCCCATCTCGAGCGTCAGGTTCGCCTCGACGCCGACGGTCAGGCAGTAGTGCTCGATCCCGACCTCGTAGCGGCTCTGCATCTCGCGTTCGCTGAACACGCCGTACGTCGAGAACAGCTCGATCGCCTCCTCGGAGATCAGCTCCGGCAGGGCGTCGACCGTCGTCCGCAGGTTCTTCAGGCCGCGCTGCTCGGCCTCGACCGGCCACTCCTCGGAGTAGCCGTTGCCGTTGAAGATCACGGCGCCGTGGTCGCCGATGATCGTCGTCAGCAGCGCCTGGACCGCCTCGTTGAAGTCGGTGCCGTCCGCGACCGCGGTCTCGAGCGACGTGGCGCAGTAGTCGAGGGCCTCGGCCATGATCGTGTTGATCACGACCATCGGCGCGGCGACGGTCTGGAGCGAGCCCGGGGCGCGGAACTCGAACCGGTTGCCGGTGAACGCGAACGGGCTCGTCCGGTTGCGGTCGCCCGGGTCCTGGGTGAGGTTCGGCAGCGTGTCGACGCCGATCATCAGGGTGCCGCGCTCCTTGGAGTGCGTGGCCCCGCCCTTGGCGATCTGGTCGAACACGTCGGCCAGCTGGTCGCCGAGGAAGATCGAGATGATCGCCGGGGGCGCCTCGTTGGCGCCGAGCCGGTGGTCGTTGGACGCCGACGCGACCGAGACCCGCAGCAGGCCGCCGTACTTGTGGACCGCCCGGATGACCGCCGCGCAGAAGACGAGGAACTGCGCGTTGTCGTGCGGGGTGTCGCCGGGGACGAGGAGGCTGCCGAGCTCGGAGTTGCCCACCGAGAAGTTCACGTGCTTGCCCGAGCCGTTGACGCCGGCGAAGGGCTTCTCGTGGAAGAGGCACTCCATGCCGTGCTTCTTGGCGACCGCGCGGAAGGTCGTCATCAGCAGCTGCTGGTGGTCCGAGGCCTCGTTGGCCCGCTCGAACATCGGCGCGATCTCGAACTGGCCGGGAGCCACCTCGTTGTGCCGCGTCTTGGCCGGGATGCCGAGCTTGAAGAGCTCCCGCTCGGTGTCCATCATGAAGCCGAGGACGCGCTCGGGGATGGCGCCGAAGTAGTGGTCGTCGAACTCCTGGCCCTTCGGCGGCTTCGCGCCGAAGAGGGTCCGGCCGGCGTTGAGCAGGTCGGGGCGCGCGAGGAAGAAGTGGCTGTCGACCAGGAAGTACTCCTGCTCCGGGCCGCAGTAGGACACGATCCGCTCGACGTCGTCGTGGCCGAAGAGCTTGAGCACCCGCTCGGCGTGCGCGGCCATCGCCTGCTGCGAGCGCAGTACCGGCGTCTTGTGGTCGAGGGCCTCGCCGGTCATCGAGATGAAGACCGTCGGGATGCACAGCGTGTTGCCGTTCGGGTTCTCGAGCACGTACGCCGGGCTCATCACGTCCCAGCCCGTGTAGCCGCGTGCCTCGAAGGTGTTGCGCAGGCCGCCGTTCGGGAAGGACGACGCATCCGGCTCGCCCTGCACCAGCGTCCTGCCCGAGAACGACGCCAGCGCCGTACCGTCGCCGACCGGGTCGAGGAAGCTGTCGTGCTTCTCCGCGGTCAGCCCGGTGAGCGGGTAGAAGACGTGCGCGTAGTGGGTCGCGCCCTTCTCGAGCGCCCAGTCCTTCATCGCCGACGCGACCGCGTCCGCGACGTCGGGGTCGAGCGGGGTCGACTTGGCGATGGTCCCGAGCACCGACTTGTAGACGGACTTCGGCAGCCGCTTCTGCATGACGCTCAGGCTGAAGACGTTCTGGCCGAAGATCTCGCCCGGCTCCTCGCCGGGGTCGAAGCTGATCGCGGGCGGGACGTAGGACTCCACGTCGGTGATCGCCTGCAGACGGACCTTGTTCGCGCTCATGTGACTCGGGCTCCCTGCGTCGTACGCCGCTCCCCACGGCTGGTGGTCGCGAACGTACGGGCGCCACGTGTCCGGGCTGTTTCGGCGCCGTGACGGCGGACGCCCGATCTCCCGACACACGCCCGTAACCCACGGCCGCTACGGTCTCCCCGACCGACAGGCGGGCGCTCCGGCGCAGGCAACGAGAAGGTCACTGGCCGATCACGGAACGATAACGGGCACGTTCGTGGCATCATCCGTCCCCATGGAGGGAGTTCCGCAGCCGGTCCGGCGCGCCGTCGTGGTCGAGGACGACGGCGACATCCGTGAGCTGATCACCCACACGCTCACCGACCTCGGCATGGAGGTCACCGCCGTCGACACCGGCCCCGGTGGCGTCGAGGCCGTGCGCACCGTCAACCCGGACCTGGTGACCCTGGACCTCGGGCTGCCGGGCATCGACGGCATCGAGGTGTGCCGCCAGATCCGCGAGACGACCGACGCCTACATCATCATGGTCACCGCCCGCGCCGACGAGATCGACCGCCTGCTCGGCCTCGAGACCGGCGCCGACGACTTCATGTCCAAGCCGTTCAGCCTGCGCGAGCTCCAGGCCCGGGTGAACGCGATGTTCCGCCGCCCGCGCCCGAGCGTCCCCGCCGACGGCACCCCCTCCGAGGTCCTCGTGTACGGCGGCCTGCGCGTCGACATCTCCGCCCGGCGGGTCTTCCGCGACGGCGACGAGCTGCTGCTCACCCGCACCGAGTTCGACCTGCTCACCGAGCTGATGCGCGGCCCGACCAAGGTGGTGACCCGCGAGGAGCTGCTCAAGTCCGTCTGGGGCACCCCGTGGATCGGCGACACCCACGTCGTCGAGGTGCACGTCGGCAACCTGCGCCGCAAGCTCGGCGGCTCCCGCTACATCCGGACCGTGCGGGGCGTCGGCTACCGCATGGAGGAGCCGGTCCGCCAGGTCTGAGGGCCACCCGCGCCGCCGCGCGGCGCGCCGGGGGCGGATCTGCGGGTTTCACCGGCTGACCGCCAAAACCCGCACACCTGTCAGCCAAGACCCGCACGACGCGCCGCCGACCCGCGGCGTGCCGCGCAGGGATCGGCCGACAGGTGACAGCCCGTGTGCCCGGGACCGACACGCCGGGGGGCGGATCTGCGGGTTTCACCGGCTGACCGCCAAAACCCGCGCGACCCGCCGCCGCCCCGTGCGGCCGCTACTCCCAGAACACCCGGTCCACGACGGCCCGGGCGAGGCGCGTGTAGCGCAGCTGGTCGTTGACCATCGCGTCGGAGGAGCCCGGCGGGTAGCCCAGCACCGAGGCGACCGCGGCGCGCTCGCGGAAGTCGCGGGGCAGCTCGTCGCCCGGCTTGCCGCGCACCAGCGTGACCGCGTTGCGGACCCGACTGACCCGGCGCCACGCCTGCTGGAGCACCGCGGCGTCGTCCTCGCTGATCAGGTCGGCCTCGCGGGCGGCGGCGAGGGCCTCGATGGTGCGCGACGTGCGCAGCCCGGGCACGGCGCCGGCGTAGCGCATCTGCAGCAGCTGGATCGTCCACTCGATGTCCGCGAGGCCGCCGCGCCCGAGCTTGAGGTGCGTGTGCGGGTCGGCGCCGCGCGGCAGCCGCTCGGAGTCGACGCGCGCCTTGATCCGGCGCACCTCCACCACGTCGTCCTGCGAGATCCCGTCGGGCGGGTAGCGCAGCGGCGCGATCAGCTCCTCGAACCGCACCCGCAGGTCGTGGTCGCCCACGACGGCATCGGCGCGCAGCAGCGCCTGCGCCTCCCACACCTTCGACCACTTCGCGTAGTAGGCGGCGTAGGAGTCGAGCGTGCGCACCAGCGCGCCCTGGGCGCCCTCGGGGCGCAGGTTGGCGTCGATCTCGAGCGCCGGGTCCGGGCCGGGCAGGGCGAGCAGGCGGCGCAGCTCGTTGGCGACGGCCTGGGCGTACGACGCCGCGACCTGCGGGTCGGCGCCCGGCTGCGGGTCGTGCACGAACATCACGTCGGCGTCGCTGCCGTAGGAGAGCTCGAAGCCGCCGTAGCGGCCCATGGCGACGACGGCCATCCGGGTCGGCGCCTCGTCGAGCTTCCGCTGGGCCAGGGCGACACGGCCCGCGACCGCGAGCGTCGCCTCGAGGGTCGCGTCGGTGAGCCGGGACAGCCCGGCCCCGACGACGGCGACGTCGGTCTGGCCGAGCAGGTCACCGGCGGCGATCCGGAGCAGCTCGCGCCGGCGGATGCCGCGGATCGCCTTGGCCGCCGTCTCGGCCTCGTGCCGGCCGGCCAGGGCCAGCATCTCCTCGGTGAGCGCCTCGGCCGACAGCGGCTGGAGGTCGCCGGTGAGCATCCGGACGCCCTGCGGCTCGCGCTCGAGCAGGTCGGTCGCGTAGCGCGACGTGGCCAGGATGCGGGCCAGCCGCTCGGCGACCTGGCCCTCGTCGCGCAGCGTCGAGAGGTACCACGGCGTCGCGCCGAGGGACTCGCTGATCCGGCGGAAGCCGAAGAGCCCGGCGTCCGGGTCCGGTGCGTCGGCGAACCACGACAGCATCGCGGGCAGCAGGGTGCGCTGGATCTGGGCGGTCCGGCTGACGCCGGAGGTCAGCGCCTCGAGGTGGCGCAGCGCGGAGCGCGCGTCCGCGAAGCCCAGCGCCCCCAGCCGTCGTTCGGCGGCCTCTGGCGAGAGCCGCGCCTCGTCGCCGGGGATCCGGGCGACCGCGGCGAGCAGCGGGCGGTAGAAGAGCTTCTCGTGCAGTCGCCGGACCTCGCGCCGGTGGTGCTGCCAGGTCTTCTCGAGGATGCCGACGGGGTCCTTGAGGAAGTTCATGCTGCGACCGAGGCGGCGCAGCGCGACCTCGTCGTCCGGCACGACGTGGGTACGCCGCAGCCCGTGCAGCTGGATGCGGTGCTCGAGGGTGCGCAGGAACGCGTACGCGTCGTGCAGCGCCTCGCCGTCCTCGCGCCCGACGTACCCGCCGTCGGTGAGCGCGGCGAGCGCGCTCAGCGTCGTCGGCTCCCGGATCGTGTCGTCGGCGCGGCCGTGCACGAGCTGGAGCAGCTGGACGGCGAACTCCACGTCGCGCAGCCCGCCCGCACCCAGCTTGAGCTGGCGCTGCGCCTCCCGCGCCGGGATGTGGTCGATCACCCGGCGCCGCATCGCCTGGGTGTCCTGCACGAAGCCCTCGCGCTCGGCGGCCGACCACACCATCGGCGAGGTCATCTCCACGAACTCGCGACCGAGCTCCACGTCGCCGGCGACCGGCCGGGCCTTGAGCAGCGCCTGGAACTCCCAGGTGCTGGCCCAGCGCTCGTAGTAGCCGCGGTGGCTGGCGATGGTGCGCACCAGCGGGCCGGCCTTGCCCTCCGGGCGCAGGTTGGCGTCGACCGGCCAGATCGTGCCCTCGCCGGTGTGGTCGGAGCAGACCCGCATCAGCTGGCTGGCGAGCTGGGTGGCCGCCTTCAGGGCGGCGCTCTCGTCGGCGCCCTCGACGGGGGCGTAGGCGTAGATGACATCGACGTCGGACACGTAGTTGAGCTCGTGGCCGCCACACTTCCCCATCGCGATCACCGCCAGGCGGGCCGTGGCCGCCTCGGGACCGACCCGCTGGCGGGCGATCTCGAGCGCCGCCTCGAGGGTGCCCGCCGCGAGGTCGGACAGCTCGGCCGCGGCGTCGTCCACGCCGAGGTGGTGGGTCAGGTCGCGAGCGGCGAGCCGGAGCAGCTGGCGCCGGTACTCGACCCGGAGCGCGTCGACCGCCTGGGCGTCGGGCAGCCCCGTGACGGCCGTCAGCAGGGACTCCCGCATCGCCCACGCCGCCGGCCGGGTCGAGCCCAGGTGCGGCGCGGTGAGGTCGCGCCAGTGCTCGGGGTGCCGGACGAGGTGGTCGGAGAGCGCCTCGCTGGCGCCGAGGACGCACAGGAGCCGCATGGCGGTGCCCTCGTCGTCGACCAGAGCCGCCAGCAGGGCGTCGGGATCGGCGACCACCTCACGCATCCGCAGCAGCCCGGAGAGCGCGGCGTCGGGGTCGGCGGTCCGGCCCAGCAGCGCCAGCAGCGGCTCCGCGGCCTCGCCGAGGCGGAGCAGGTCCTGGAGGGCGGCGTCGGGGTCCTGGAACCCGAGTCGCAGCAGGTTGCCCTTGCTGGTCGCCGCCCGGGTCATCGCACCAGCGCCGCGAACCCGGTGGCGAGCGGGCGCCAGGCCTCGTCGAGCTCGGACCGGGCGGCCTCGATCTCGCGGAGCACGGCGTCGGTGTCGATGCCGCGGGTCTCGTGGCTGCCCCGGTCCTCGTCGGCCCAGGGCCGCAGCCCCGCCGCGTCGACCTCGGGGTGCAGCTGCACGCCCCACATCGCAGGCCCGTAGCCGACCGCCTGCACCTCGCCGTACGCCGTCTCCGCGAGCAGCGTCGCGCCGGCCGGCAGGGCGGTGACCAGGTCGTCGTTCCACTGGACCCCGCGCCGGGGCGTGGCGAGCGGCCCCAGGAGCGGGTCGGCGGCGGCCGCGTCGGTCCAGCCGACGTCGAGCAGGCCGACCTGCTGGCCCCGCGGGTTGCGCTCCACCCGGCCACCGAGGGCCGAGGCGATCAGCTGGTGGCCCAGGCAGATGCCGAGCGTCGGCAGCCCGCTCCCCCGCACCTCGCGCAGCAGCTCCTTGACCGGGCCGAGCCAGCCGTGCTTCGCGTCGTCGTCGGCACCCATCGGGCCGCCCAGCACCAGGAGCCCGTCGTACGACGCCGGCCCGGGCAGCTCACCGGCGCCCTCGGCGTACGGGCGCCAGACGTCGAGCGTGCAGCCGGCCTCGGTCAGCCAGGTGCCCATCAGGGCGGCCGGGCACTCCGCGTCGTGCTCGACGACCAGCACCCGCCCGCTCACGACGCCTCCTCGCGCTCGGGCGCGAGGACCACCACCAGCAGCCCGACCCCGGTGATGGCCGTCAGCAGGCCGATCCAGATGGGGATCAGCGGCACCGACAGCACGATCGTCGCCACGCCGGTGATGATGCAGAGCCGCCGGGCGGGCGCGGTCCGGCCGCGGACGGACTGGAGCGCGAGGGTCCCGAGGACGCCGAGGACCACGGCGATGGCGAGCACGATCACGCCGTACTGGACGTAGTCGCCGAGGACCAGCGGCAGGCTCAGGGCCAGCAGCACCACGGCGAACCCCAGGACGACGTAGAGCAGGCGGCGGATCCCCTTGGCGCGCTCGTCGGAGATCTCGACGTCGCTCATCAGATCACCGGGAGCATGCGCTCCCGCTCGAAGGCCGAGACCTGACCGCGGTAGTCGTCCCACTCGGCGCGCTTGTTGCGCAGGAAGAACTCGAAGACCTGCTCGCCGAGGGTCTCGGCCAGCAGCTCGGAGCTCTCCGCGATGTTGATGGCGTCGTAGAGGCTGCGCGGCAGCGGGTCGATGCCCAGGCTCTTGCGCTCGCGCTCCGAGAGCGACCACACGTCGTCCTCGGCCTCGCGCGGCAGCTCGTAGCCCTCCTCGATGCCCTTCATGCCGGCGGCCAGCACGACGGCGTACGCCAGGTAGGGGTTGCAGGCGGCGTCCAGCGAGCGCAGCTCGACCCGGGTCGACTGGCCCTTGAGCGGCTTGTACATCGGGACCCGGATCATCGCCGAACGGTTGTTGTGGCCCCAGCAGATGTACGACGGCGCCTCGGCGCCCCAGAGCATCCGCTTGTAGCTGTTGACCCACTGGTTGGTGATGCAGCTGATCTCGTTGGCGTGCTTGAGGATGCCCGCGATGAAGCGGCGGCCCGTCTCGGAGAGCTGGTACTCGGCCCCGGCGGCGAAGAACGCGTTGTTGTCGCCCTCGAAGAGCGAGACGTGGGTGTGCATGCCGGAGCCGGGGTGCTCCGTGTAGGGCTTCGGCATGAAGGAGGCCCACAGGCCCTGCGTCAGCGCGACCTCGCGGACGACGGTGCGGAAGGTCATGATGTTGTCGGCGGTCGACAGGGCGTCGGCGTACCGCAGGTCGATCTCCTGCTGGCCCGGGCCGCCCTCGTGGTGGCTGAACTCCACCGAGATGCCCATCTGCTCGAGCATGCCGATCGCCTCGCGGCGGAAGTCGGCCCCCATCGACTGGGCGGTGTGGTCGAAGAAGCCGCTGCGGTCGGCCGGGACCGGCGGTCCGCCGTCCTCGGGCACGTCCTTGAAGAGGTAGAACTCGATCTCGGGGTGCGTGTAGAACGTGAACCCCTTGTCGGCCGCCTTGCTCAGCGTCCGCTTGAGGACGTGCCGCGGGTCGGCGTACGACGGGGAGCCGTCGGGCATCACGATGTCGCAGAACATGCGGGCGGTCGACGGGCCCTCGCCGCTGCGCCACGGCAGGATCTGGAAGGTCGACGGGTCCGGCTTGGCGAGCATGTCGGACTCGTACACGCGGGCGAAGCCCTCGATCGAGGAGCCGTCGAAGCCGATCCCCTCCGAGAACGCCTGCTCCAGCTCCGCCGGAGCCACCGCGACCGACTTCAGGAACCCGAGCACGTCGGTGAACCACAGCCGGACGAACCGGACGTCACGCTCCTCGAGAGCGCGGAGGACGAAGTCTTCCTGCTTACCCATGGGCCAGAGCCTAGGGGCTGGTCGCGACCGTCTCGTGCGTTGGTCCGGAAGTGCGTCGCCAGGCGGCGAGACCGAGCGCGCCGAGGGCGAGCGGACCGCCGATCGTGAACACCCGCCAGACGACCAGACCGGCGACGGCGACCGCCTCGACGTCGGCCCCGGCGTACTCGACGATCGCGGCCAGCACGAGGGCGTCGACGATGCCGATGCCGGAGAAGGGAAAGAGCGTGAAGGGGTAGGCGAAGAGGTAGGCGATGGCGACCTCGACGACCGGCAGCTCGCCGTCGTCGAGGCCGACGAACCGCAGCGCCATGATCAGCATCGTCAGGTCGACGACGAGCATGGCGCTCAGCGCGATCAGCGACCGCGGGAAGCCGCGGCGGAAGCGGGCCGCGATGTCGATCCGGAACTGGACGCACGCGGCCGCCCACGCCTCCGGGTCGACGCTCCTGCGGAAGCGCCGGGCGAGGCGGCCACCCGTCGTACCGACCCGGCGCGCGAGCGCCTCGCTGCGGATCACCAGCACCACCCCGACGAAGATCGAGACCGAGATGGCGACGCTGATGAGGTCCGCCCAGCGCAGCCCGACCTCTCCCCCGGTCGTCGCGAGCAGCACGAAGCCGACGGCCGGGGCACCGAAGCGGACGATGTAGAACGTGAGCGTGTTCATCAGGGTGCCCGCCAGTCCCTTCGCGACGGGGACGCCCCAGGACGAGAACATCGCCATCCGCAGCGCGATGTCGCTCGGCGGCGGCGCGATGGTCGACATCAGGATGGCGACCTGGTCGTTCTGCGTGGCGCGGTACGCCGAGACGCCCGGGATGTAGAGCGACAGCGGGAGCGCGTTGAGCACCTGCCGGAGCAGCAGCACGACGAGGAGCACCGGGAACTGCCACCAGGCGAGGTGCGCCAGAGCGCTACGCACCTCGCCCCAGTCGACCCGGCCGATCAGGCTGATGACGAACGCGGTGACCGCCAGGGCCAACGCCAGCAGGCCAAGCCGGATGAGCCAGGGCTTCAGAACTCCACCGGCTCCCGGATGATCGGGCAGGTCATGCAGTGCCCGCCACCGCGGCCCCGTCCGAGCTCGGCACCCACGATCGTGATCACCTCGACGCCGGCCTTGCGCAGCAGGGTGTTGGTGAGCGTGTTGCGGTCGTAGGTGAAGACCACGCCGGGCTCCAGGGCGACGGCGTTGTTGCCGCTGTCCCACTGCTGCCGCTCGGACTGGTAGACGTCGCCGCCGGTGTCGATGACCTGGATCGAGGGCAGCCCGAGCTCGCGCGCCACCACGTCGACGAACCGCGCCGAGCCCTCGTCACGCACCTCGACGCCGGGCGCCGTGTCCGACGGCGTCAGCGTGAACGTGTGCACCGCGTCCATGATCGTCGGGTAGAGCGTGACGATGTCGCGGTCGACGAAGGTGAAGACCGTGTCGAGGTGCATCGCGGCGCGCAGCTTCGGCATGCCGGCGACGATCACCCGCGTCGCGGCGCCCTGGTCGAAGAGCGCCTTGGCGACCTGCGTGATGGCCTGGCGCGACGTGCGCTCGCTCATCCCGACGAGCACGACGCCGTTGCCGACCGGCATCACGTCGCCGCCCTCGAACGTCGCCTGGCCCCAGTCCTGGTCGGGGTCGCCCCACCAGACCGTCGAGCCCACGAAGTCCGGGTGGAACTGGTAGATCCCCTTGTAGATCAGGGTCTCCTCCTTGCGCGCCGGCCAGTAGAGCGGGTTCATGGTCAGGCCGCCGTACAGCCAGCAGGTCGTGTCGCGCGTGTAGAGCGTGTTGGGAAGCGGCGGCATCAGGTACTCGCGGGCTCCGGTCGACTCGCGCGCCAGGTTGACGTAGTCGGTGCGGAAGTCGTCGGGGAGGTCGCTGGTCGCGAGGCCGCCGATCAGGAACTCGGCGAGCTCCTTCTCGGGCAGCGACTCGAGATAGCTGCGGGTGTCGTCGACGAGGCCGAGGCCGACCTGGTTGGGGACGATCTTGCGGTCCAGCAGCCAGTCGCGTGCACCCGGCACGGCGAGGGTCTGCGCGAGGACGTCGTGCAGCTCGACGACCTCGACGTCACGTTGGGTGAGCTTGTTGACGAAGTCCGCGTGGTCGCGCTGCGCGTTCTCGACCCACATCACGTCGTCGAACAGCAGCTCGTCGTTGTTGCTCGGCGTGAGGCGCTTGTGCGCCAGGCCGGGACGGCACACGAGCACCTTGCGGAGCCGGCCGACCTCGGAGTGGACGCCGTACGCCGAAGCAGGACTGGAGGGCGACGCGGACATGGTGTTCCTTTCAGAGGGAGATGCGACCGGTCCAGAGACCGATCGCACCGATGACGCCGCCGGCGACGATCAGGGCGAAGAGCCCGATCTCCGCGGGGCTGAACAGGCGCCGCCCGTGCTCGCTGCGGGCCTTGACGTAGAGCAGCGAGGCGGGGGCGAGGATGACGGTCATCAGCAGCACGAACTTCATGCCGGCCGCGTCGAAGAGGAAGATCGTGTACGCCGTGGCCACGCCCGCCACGATCGTCTCCTTGCGCCGGGTGCCGGCCGAGACGCCGTCGTACGACTCCCCCGTCAGGCCGAGCTTGAGCGCGTACGCCGCGGCGAGCAGGTAGGGCAGCAGCGCGAGGCTGGTGGACAGGTCGAGCATGAAGTTCAGGGCGTCGGTGACGAAGAGCGTGAGGGCCAGCAGGCCCTGCACGGCCAGCGACGTGACGACGAGCGCGGTGATCGGGGTGCCGGCCTCGTTCTCGCGGCCCAGGAACTCGGGGAAGTCGTCCTGGCGGGCCGGGATGTACATGACCTCCGCGGCCATCAGCGTCCAGGCGAGGTAGGCGCCGAGCACCGACACGATCACGGCGACGCTGATGAAGGTCCCGCCCCAGTCACCCACCTGCGACTCGAACACCCCGACCATCGAGGGCTGCCGCGTGTTCGCCAGCTCGGGCTGCGGCACGGCCGCGTAGCTGGACAACGTGACCAGCGCGAAGATCGAGAGCACGGAGAGGAACCCCATGACGGTCGCCTTGCCGACGTCCTCGCGCCTCTTCGCGTAGCGGGAGTAGACGCTGGCGCCCTCGATGCCGATGAAGACGAACGTCGTGATCAGCATCGTGTTGCGGACCTGCTCGTTGAGGTTGCCGAGGTCGCCGTACCCCGTCGCGGTCCAGTTGTCGGCGAAGACGCCGGCGTCGAAGTAGAAGAACATGACGACGATGAAGACCAGGATCGGGATGATCTTGAAGACCGTCACGATCCGGTTGATCACCGCGGCGTCGCGGACCCCACGGGCGATCAGGTAGTGGAAGGTCCAGACGCCGACCGTGGCGAGCGCGACCGCGATGACGGTGTCGCCGTCGCCGAAGCTGCGGAAGAAGTCCCCGACGGCCGAGTCGCTCTGCGAGATGCCGCCGAGGGTCGCCCCGATGAAGACCCAGTAGAAGGTGTTGCCGGCGATCGAGCTGGCCCAGAAGCCGATCGCGGAGTTGAAGCCCGCGTAGTCGCCGAAGCCGGCCTTGGCGTAGATGAAGACACCGGAGTCGAGCTCGGGCTTGCGGATCGCGAGGTTCTGGAAGACGAACGCCAGCATCAGCATGCCGGTGCCGGCGACCGCCCAGGCGATGAGCGAGCCGAGGATGCCCGTCGCGACGCCGAAGCGGGCCGGGAGCGAGAAGACGCCGGCGCCGACCATGCCGCCGACCACCATGGCAGTCAGCGTGGGGACGCTCATCGTGGCGACGGCGCTGGTCGGCGCCTCCTCCGTGTGAGTGCTCATGCCGTCTCCTCCTGGAGCTCGGTGGGTTCGATCTTCTCGATCTTGAAGCCGGTCACGCCGTACAACACGCTGAGTGCAGGACTGGCATAGCAGAAGACGGCGTACGGCAGGTAGAGCAGTGTGGAGACGCCCAGCGTGGCCCCCATGAAGGCGCCGCAGGAGTTCCACGGGACCAGCGGAGACGTGACGGTGCCACTGTCCGCAGCGAGCCGCGAGAGGTTGGTCGGCGCGAGCCCACGGCGTGCGAACTCGGCCCGGAAGATCCGGCTCGGGAGGACCAGCGCGATGTACTGGTCACCCGCGACCACGTTGAGCCCGAAGCCGCAGGCGAAGACGGTCAGGAAGAGCCGGCCCGTGCTCGTCGCCGCGGCGATCATCGGGTCGACCAGGCGGTTGATCAGGCCGAACTCCTCGAGCATCGCCCCGAACGTCACGGCGCCCAGGATCAGCCAGATCGTCAGCAGCATGCTGTCCATGCCGCCGCGCGACAACAGGCGGTCGACGTCGGGGATGCCCGAGCTGATCGAGAAGCCGGTGGCCATCGCCGACCACACCGCCTTGAGCGACTCGACCACCACGTTGCCGCTGCCAGCGACGAAGTCGGCGTACACGTCGGGCTGCAGGAACGCGCCGAGCACACCGGCGAAGA
The DNA here is from genome assembly GCF_001425175.1 of Nocardioides sp. Root1257. Taxonomy (GTDB): domain Bacteria; phylum Actinomycetota; class Actinomycetes; order Propionibacteriales; family Nocardioidaceae; genus Nocardioides. The sequence goes on from NZ_LMDV01000013.1 coordinate 122,483, forward strand.
GGGTGGCGGCCAGCAGTGCCAGGGAGGCCGGGACCTTGCGGATCGAGAGGTAGCCGAGGAGCACGATCGGCAGCAGGGCGAGCGGCGTGATGTTGAAGATGTCATTGAGCTTGTCGAGGTCGGACGTCGTCTCGGCATCGCTGACCGTGTCGGGGCCGGTGACGCCGAGGACGAAGAACACGACCAGCGCGATCAGGAACGCCGGGACCGACGTCCACACCTGGCGCTTGATGTGCTCGTAGACGTCGACCTTGACGATCTGCGCGGTCAGGATCGTCGTCTCCGACAGCGGTGACGTCTTGTCGCCGAGGTAGGCGCCGGAGATGACGGCTCCGGCGGTGATCTCCGGCGACACCCCGATCAGCCCGGCGATCCCGACCAGGCCCACGCCGATCGTCGCCGCCGTCGTCCACGAGCTGCCGATGCTCAGCGCGACGATGCCGCAGATCAGCGCCGTGGCCGGGTAGTACCACCCCGGCGAGAGCACCTGGATGCCGTAGTAGACGAGCGTCGGGATGGTGCCGCTGAGGTTCCAGACCCCGATCAGCGCCCCGACGGCGAACAGGATGAAGACGGCGCTGGTCACCGACGCCACCGCACCCTTGCTCGCCTCCTGCACCGCCGTGAACGGGTGCCCGTTCTTCATCGCGATCAGCGCCGCGACCGCGCAGCACATCAGCAGTGCGACCTGGATCGGCCCGTCGAGCGCGTCCAGCCCGAACAGGGCGAGCGCCCCCGCGATCAGCGTCGCCAGCGCGATCAGCGGCACGAGCGCATCGCTCAGGGACGGCTCCCTGAGCCCCCTCGGAGCCTCGCCCTGCGACACGCTGCCTCCTGCGCTCGGGCCTACGCCACCCGAGCACATCGATGCTGCCGCAGCCACGCGCCCCCGGCCTCACCCGGACCGGGCGAACCACCTGCCGAGCCGCTTTCGAAACCCCGGGGCGTGGTGGTTTCGAGGCTCGGTGGTTGAGGTGCGAGCGGAGCGAGCCTCGAAACCACCGTCGGCCACCCGGCCCCACTCCGGTTCAGAACCGATCAGCGATCGCCGTCAGGCTCGCGACGTACGCCGGCCAGTCCGCGTCGCTGGGCAGGTTGCTCGAGTCACGCAGCAGCCCGGCGGCCCCGTCGATCTCCTCGCGCACGATGTCGGCGTGGCCCGCGTGCCGCTGCAGGTCGACGAGCGTGTGGACCAGGATCTCGTGGAGCGTGACCTCCGCCCCGCCCCAGTGGGCGACGTGACCGACCGCGTCGAGGGGCAGGTCGGCGATCGTCTCGTCGGCGAACACCTGGACCCGCCGGTAGAGGTCGACGATGCCGGCGGCCGACTCGTCGGCGGTGGCGTACCAGTCGGCCTGCGGGTCGGCCCAGTCTCCTGGCACGAGCTCGTCGGGGGTCGGCCACTCACGCCCGAAGCACTGCCCGAAGTAGAGGACCTCCGTGTTGAGCGCGTGCTTCACGATGCCGAGCAGGTTCATGCCCGTCGGCGTGCGCGGCAGGCGCTGGTCGCGCTCGGACAGGCCTTCCAGCTTCCAGAGGATCGAGTCGCGCGCGCCGCGCAGGTAGCTGGTGAGGACGTCCTTCGGTTCGGTGGGCATGACGCCATTAGAACCCGTTGAGCTCGTCGACGACGTCGAGCAGGTCGCCGCGGTTGTAGTAGTCGACGGCGACGTAGTTGGGCAGTCGCCCGCGCTCGGCCTCGCACTCCTGCAGGCGTGGCAGCAGCACGTCGCGGGCGTTGACCTCGAGCGCGTGAGCCGCCGGGCGGGTCTTGGCGTCGATCCAGTGGTTGACGAGGAAGATCGACGCGTCGGCCGGGCCGCGGTTGGCGGTGCAGGTGAAGTCGGCGGCGCTCGCGAAGAGGTACGGCGTGTCCTGGACGCGGTCGAAGCCCTGCAGCAGCCAGGGATACGCCGAGCCGCCGCCGTGCTCCTCCATGAGCACCACCAGGCGGTGGCCGGAGTCGATCATCTCGCCGAGGGTCGGCCACCGGTCGGGTGACCGCGAGGTCGGCGTGTAGACGTAGGGCAGCAGCCCCGCCTCGGTGAAGACCTCAGCCGTGTCCTCCGGCGTCACGATGTCCTGCACGAACATCGTGACGACCTCGCGCGGGTGCTCGTCGAGCCACGCCCGGGTGTCCTCGAGGCTCTGCAGCCAGGGCGTCGAGCCGAGCTCGCACATCGCGTGGCAGAGGTACGGCGTGATCGGGCCGCGGGGCGCGAGCCGACTGGCTCCTCGCGCCCGGAGCGCCGCACGGACGGCGATCTCGCCGAACTCGCCGTTCGCCTCCGCGATGCCGTCCGAGCGCCGTGAGCCGGCGGTGGCGACGACGCCCGGACGGTCGGTCCGCTGGCCGTACCAGCTGTCGACGAGCAGCACGCGGATGCCGTGGTCGAGCTGGGCGACGATCCCGTCCGGCTGGTCCGGGAAGAACCAGCCGCGCTCGGCCGCGGCCGACATCGAGTTGTGGGTCGCGGCGAACGCGACCTCGTCGTACGAGCGCGAGCAGAGCTCGGCGTGCCCGTTGCAGGGCGGACCGCTCGGGTCGTCGTCGGTCACGAGCAGCACCAGCCCCACCACCAGGGAGGCAGCGAGCAGCACACCGAGACCGGCAAGGAGCGCCGCGGGCGCCCGGCGCGGCCTCACTCCGTCGGGACCGACTCGAGCTGGGCGAGCCACGCGGTGGGCGCGGCGTCCGAGGGCATCCGCCAGTCACCGCGCGGCGACATCGTGCCGCCGGCGCTCACCTTCGGACCGTTCGGCAGCGCCGAGCGCTTGAACTGGCTCGCGAAGAACCGCTTCGTGAAGACCTCGAGCCAGTGCCGCACCTGCGCGAGGTCGTACGCCGAGCGGCGCTCCTCGGGGAAGTTCGGCGGCCAGTCCCCCACCGCCACGTCCCGCCAGGCGTGCCAGGCGAGGAAGGCGATCCGGCTAGGGAGGGCGCCGCGGCGCAGCACGTGGTAGAGCGTGAAGTCCTGCAGCGCGTAGGGGCCGACGGTCGCCTCGGTCGACTGTGCCCCGCCCGGCACGAGCTCGGGAGTGATCTCCTGCTCGACGATCTCGAGCAGCAGCTCGTTGGCTTCCTCGTCGACCACGCCGTGGGCGGCGACCCAGCGGATCAGGTGCTGGATCAGCGTCTTCGGCACCCCGGCGTTCACGTTGTAGTGCGACATCTGGTCGCCGACGCCGTACGTGCACCAGCCGAGCGCCAGCTCGCTCAGGTCGCCGGTGCCGAGCACGATGCCGCCACGGTGGTTGGCGAGCCGGAAGAGGTAGTCGGTGCGCAGCCCGGCCTGGACGTTCTCGAACGTCACGTCGTACGTCGGCTCGCCGTCGGCGAACGGGTGGTCGATGTCGGCCAGCATCTGCCGCGCGGCTGCGGTGATGTCGAGCTCCTCGAACGTCACCCCCAGCGCCTTCGACAGGCGGGTCGCGTAGCTCTTGGTCTGCTCACCGGTCGCGAATCCCGGCATCGTGAACGCGTGGATGTCGGACCGCGGGCGGCCCAGCCGGTCCATGGCGCGCGCGGCGACGATCAGCGCGTGCGTCGAGTCGAGTCCGCCGCTGACGCCGACCACGACCTTCGGGTTGCCGATGGCGTGCAAGCGCTGCTCGAGCCCCGATACCTGGATGCTGTAGGCCTCGTAGCAGTCCTGGGCGAGCCGCTCCGCGTCGTCGGGCACGAACGGGTAGCGGTCGACCTTGCGGCGCAGCCCGATGTCACCGGCCGGCGGCCGCAGCTCGAAGGCCACCGTGCGGAAGTCGGCCACGCGGTCGTCGTACGTCCGACGGTTGTCGTCGAAGGTCCCCTGCCGCATCCGCTCCTGCCGGATCCGGTCGAGGTCGACGTCCACGATCGTGCGGCGCGGGCCGTCGGGGAACCGCTCGGACTCCCCCAGCAGCTCGCCGCACTCGTAGACCATCGTCTGGCCGTCCCACGACAGGTCGGTGGTCGACTCGCCCTGGCCCGCCGCGGCATAGACGTACGCCGCCGAGCAGCGCGCGCTCGCACTGCGGGTGAGCAGGTGCCGGTCCTCGGCGCGGGCGACGGTGATCGGGCTCCCGGACAGGTTCGCGAGCACGGTCGCGCCGGCCAGCGCGGCCTCGGCGCTCGGCGGGATCGGCACCCACATGTCCTCGCAGACCTCGACGTGCAGGCGCAGCCCGCGCACGTCGGTCGCGTCGAAGATCAGGTCGGGGCCGAACGGCACCTCGACGCCGCCGACCACGATGGTGCTGCCCCGGCGGTCGTCGCCCGGCGCGAACCAGCGGCGCTCGTAGAACTCACGGTAGGTCGGCAGGTAGGACTTCGGCGCGACGCCGAGCACCCGGCCGGCGTGCACGACGACGGCGCAGTTGAGGACGCGCGTGCCGTGCACGAGCGGCGCGCCGACGACCAGGACGGTCCGGAGGTCCGTCGTACCGGCGACCAGGTCGCCGATCGCGGCACCGACCGCGTCCAGCAGCGTGTCCTGGAGGAAGAGGTCGTCGATCGAGTAGCCCGTCAGCGAGAGCTCCGGGAAGATCGCGACCGCGACACCGTCCTCGTGGCAGAGCCGGGCCTGCCCAAGGATCGCGCGGGCGTTGGCGGCCGGGTCGGCGATCGCGACCGGCAGCGTGCAGGCCGCCACCCGGGCGAAGCCCTGGGCGTACGCGGAGTAGAAGTCCACGTGGCGAGTCTAGGGCTGGGCGGTCCCGCGATGAGTCCACGCGTCGGTGCGGGTCTGAGGGGTATGCCCGAGATCAGCACCTGCCTGTGGTTCGACGACGACCTCATGGAGGCGGTGGAGTTCTACACGACCGTCTTCCCGAACTCCGAGCGGCGCGGGGTCTCCCACTACGAGGACGGCCGCGTGCTGGCCGCGGAGTGGACCCTCGACGGCCGGTCGTTCCGCGGCATCAACGGCGGGCCGGTCCATGCGGGCTTCACGGAGACGGTGTCGCTCAGCATCAGCTGCGCCGACCAGTCCGAGGTCGACTACTACTGGGACACCCTGGTCGCCGGCGGACAGCCGGACCAGTGCGCGTGGCTCAAGGACAAGTTCGGGCTGTCCTGGCAGGTCGTGCCCGTGCGTCTCTACGAGCTGATCTCCGACCCCGACCCGCTCCGCGCCCAGGCAGCGGTCGCCGCGATGATGACGCAGCAGAAGATCATCATCGCCGACATCGAGGCCGCGGCCGACGCCGCGGCGCCGATCAGGCCGACTCCTGCCACTCCGCCCGATCCGTGAGCCGGATCCCCAGCCAGTCCTCGAGTCCGGCTGCCCCGTCCGCGGTCACGTCGAGGCCGCGCGAGCCGGTGCGGCGCACGACCCACCGCCGATCGAGGAGGACGTCGGCCACGGCCGCGCCCACTCCGCCCGACACGTGCGGGCGGCGCTCGGTCCAGTCCATGCACGCGCGTACGACGGGCCGCGACGCCGAGCCCAGGGCGGCCAGCGAGACGTCCAGCTCCGCGAGCACCCGCTCGGCCTCGTCACCTAGCGCCAGCGTCTCGGCGTGCAGCGCGTCGCGGCCGACGAGAGCGTCGGTGACCGCCACCCCCAGCACGCCGGCCAGGTGGTCGTAGCACATCCGCGCGCGGCGCAGCCGCCGCTTGCTGTTCGCGCCGCGCAGCGACGTCACCGGCGTCGGCGGAGCGAGCAGCTGCATCGTCTCGAGCATCTCCGCGACCTCCACCGACGCCAGCCGGTAGAGCCGCTGGCGCCCCGCGGTCGCCACCTCGACCAGGCCGCCCTCCCGCAGACGCTTGAGGTGGGCGCTGGTGAGTGACGGGGACGCCTCAGCCGCCCGGGCGAGGTCCGAGGCGCTCGTGGCCCCGCCGTCGAGGAGGCACAGCAGGATGGCCGACCGCACGCGGTCGCCGATCAGCGCTCCGATCGCCGCCAGGTCCGTGTCACCGCTCATGCGTCGAACCTAGCCCCGCGACCGTTCAACGGGCATTGAAACGTCGCTGGCCTACGGTCGACGGGTGACCTTCCATCCCTGGCAGCGTGTCTCCGTCGCCATGTTCGCCGTGGGGTGGGGCGCCAACCAGTTCTCGCCGATGCTGCTCGCCTACCGCGACGAGCTCGGCATGTCGGCGCAGGCCCGGGCGCTGCTCTTCGCCCTGTACGCCGTGGGCCTGATCCCCGCGCTCCTGATCGGCGGGTCCGCCTCCGACCGGTGGGGCCGGCGGGCGGTCGTCGTACCGTTCGTCGCCCTCTCCCCCGTGGCCACTGCGCTGCTGATGATCTGGAGCGACTGGATCCCGGGGCTGGCGCTGGCCCGGCTGCTGGCCGGGCTCAGCTCGGGGGTGGTGTTCGGCGCGGCGAGCGCCTGGATGGCCGACCTCTCCGCCGACGACGCGGCGGGCACCGGCGCCCGCCGGGCCGCCCTGTCGCTCTCCGCCGGCTTCGGCCTCGGTCCGCTGGTCGCGGGCGTCCTGGCCGAGATCTCCGCGCACCCGCTGGTCGTGCCCTACGTGCCACACCTCGTGCTGGGGATGGTCGCCCTGGTCGTGCTCCTGCCGGCTCCCGGCCCGGCCCCACAGGCAGCGGTGCACCGACCGCTCGTGAGCCTGCCGCGCGTCACGAGGGGCCGGCGGTTCCTCCTCACCGTGGCCCCGATCGCCCCCTGGGTCTTCGGCTGCGTGGCGATCTCGTTCGCCTACCTGCCCAGCGTCGTCGACCTGCCGACCTCGGGCGCCGTCGCCTTCGCCGGCATCCTGACCGGCGTCGCACTCGGGACCGGCGTCGCGGTGCAGCCGCTGGCCCGCCGCCTCGACGACCGCCGTCCCCTGCTCGCCGGCCGGGTGGGGATGCTGAGCGCCTGCGCCGGTCTGCTCGTGGGCGTGGCAGCGGTGACGGCGGACAGCCGGGTGCTGCTGCTGGTGGCCGCGCCGCTCTTCGGCGCCGGCTACGGGTGCGGCCTCGTCTCGGGGCTGCGGGAGGTCGAGCGGCTGGCCCCTCCCGACGAGCGCGGGGCCGTCGTCGCCGTGTTCTACGGACTGACCTACCTGGGCTTCTTCGCGCCGTACCTGCTCGGTGCGGTCGCCGGCACCGGGCTCGGCCCCCGCGGCGCGCTGGGCGTCGCGATCGCCGTCGCCGTCGCCGGTCTGGTGGTCGTCACGTGGGCGGGTCGTGACCAGCGACACAGCGTCGGCGCCGCCTCCCGGGGCTAGCCTGAGGAACGGTCCGTGGACTCCATCAGGGAGCCGCGAGATGACATCTCTGGAGTGAGTCATGCCCGAGGAGACCGCGCCGTACGGCACGGGTCCGGCCAAGCCGGACGCCCCGCAGATCAAGCGGATCCGCACCCACCACCTGCGCGACATGAAGCAGCGCGGCGAGAAGTTCGCGATGCTCACCGCCTACGAGCAGTACGCCGCCCAGACCTTCGACGAGGCCGGCATCGAGGTGCTACTCGTCGGTGACAGCGCCTCCAACAACGTCTTCGCCAACGAGACCTCGCTGCCGGTCACGGTCGACGAGCTGATCCCGCTGGTCCGCGCCGTCACCCGCTCGGCGCACCGCGCGCTCGTCGTCGCCGACCTGCCCTTCGGCTCCTACCAGGCCTCGCCCGAGCAGGCCTACCTGACCGCCGTGCGCTTCATGAAGGAGGCGAACGCCCACGCCGTGAAGCTCGAGGGCGGCGTCGAGATGGCGCCGCAGGTGCGCAAGCTGACCGAGGGCGGCATCCCGGTGATGGCGCACATCGGCTTCACCCCGCAGTCGGAGCACAACCTCGGCGGCTACCGGGTCCAGGGCCGCGGCGACGCCGCCAAGAAGGTGGTCGAGGAGGCCCAGGCGATGGAGGAGGCCGGCGCCTTCGCCGTCGTCATGGAGATGGTCCCCGGCGACGTCGCCGCCGAGGTCACCGCCGCCGTCGGCATCCCCACCATCGGCATCGGCGCCGGCCCCGGCTGCGACGGCCAGGTGCTCGTGTGGGGCGACGCGTTCGGCTTCCGCACCGGCAGGATGGCCCGCTTCGTGAAGCAGTACGCCGACGTCCACGGGGTCCTGCTCAAGGCGGCGCAGGAGTACGCCGCCGACGTCAAGGCCGGCACCTTCCCCGCGGAGGAGCACACCTTCTGAGCCGCGGTGGCGCATGACATCTGTCATGCCGACGTCGTGACGCAGGAGCGAGGAGCACACCGCCGTACGACGGCAGGCTGAGGCCATGACCACGAGCACCGTCACTCGGACCGCCGCCGTACGGCTCTCCGGCGTCACCAAGGACTTCGCCAGCGGAGGGCAGAGCGTGCACGCCGTGCAGGGCATCGACCTCGAGCTCCAGCAGGGCGAGATCGTCGCCTTCCTCGGGCCCAACGGCGCCGGCAAGACCACCACCATCGACATGATCCTGGGGCTCTCGAAGCCCACCACCGGGACGGCCACGGTGCTCGGGCTCGAGCCCCGCCAGGCGATCTCGCGTGGCCTCGTGTCCGCGGTGATGCAGACCGGCGGGCTCCTCAAGGACCTCAGCGTCCGCGAGACCGTCCAGTACACCGCGAGCCTGTTCGCCGACACCCGCGCCGTCGACGACGTGCTCGCCGACGCCGGCATCACCGAGATCGCCGACCGCAAGGTCGCCAAGTGCTCCGGCGGTGAGCAGCAGCGGCTGCGGTTCGCGATGGCGCTGCTGTCCGACCCGGCCCTGCTCCTGCTGGACGAGCCGACCACCGGCATGGACGTCGAGGGCCGCCGGGCCTTCTGGTCCGCGATCCGACGCGACGCCGAGCGGGGACGCACCGTCCTCTTCGCGACGCACTACCTCGAGGAGGCCGACCAGTACGCCGACCGCATCGTGCTGATCAGCCACGGCCGGATCGTCGCCGACGGCACGGGCGCCGAGATCAAGGCGCTCGCCTCGGGCCGCACCGTCCGCTTCACGCTGCCCGACCCGGACCCCGAGACCTTCGCGCGCATCGACGGTGTCGACGGCGTCGAGGTCCGCGGCGACACCGTGATCCTGCACGCCAACGACAGCGACGCCGTCGCCCGGCACCTGCTCACCTCCACCGACGCCCGCGACCTCGAGATCACCGCCAAGGGACTCGAGGACGCCTTCATCAGCCTGACCGGAGACGCCCGATGACCACCACAGTGATCGACCCCACCGTCCGCAAGGTGCCGCCGCTCGGCGGCTTCAACCTGACCGTCCTCGGTCTCGAGATCCGCCGGATGCTGCGCAACCGCCGCACGGTGATCTTCACCCTGGTGCTGCCGGCGGCGCTCTACTTCGCGATCACCGGCAGCGACCAGACCTGGGACTCCCCCGTCGGGTCCGGCAACGAGGCGGCGTACATCCTGATCTCGATGGCGCTGTACGGCGCCGCCCTCACCGCTGCCTCCTGCGGCTCGATGGTCGCCATGGAGCGCGCCCTGGGCTGGTCGCGCCAGCTGCGGCTCACCCCACTGAACCCAGTGTCCTACATCCTGGTCAAGGCGATCGTGGCCCTGCTCATGGGTGCCTTCGCCATCGCGGTCGTCAACGCCTGTGGGATCTTCCAGGGTCGTGCCGAGATGCCGACCGACATCTGGGTCGTCTCCGCGATCGTCACGCTGTTCTGCACGCTGACCTTCGCCGCGCTCGGCGTCTTCGTCGGCTACATCGTCCCCGGCGAGAACGCCATGCAGATCCTCGGCCCCGGCCTGGCCCTGCTGTCCTTCCTGGGTGGCGTCTTCTGGCCGCTCACCGAGGGCAGCGCCGTCTGGCACGTCGCGGTCTTCACCCCGATGTACGGCGTCGCCATGGTCGCCCGCGCCCCGCTGACGCACGACCTCCCGTGGTACGCCGTCGTCAACGCCGCACTGTGGCTGGCGATCTTCGTCGGCGGCGCGGCCTGGCGGATGGCCAAGGACACGGCCCGCGTGTGACTAGCCTGAGCGTCGTGAGCGAGAACCCGTCGGCGCACCCGAACCGGCTGGACCGCACGGGTCCGTTCTTCGCGGCCATCTGGCTGTTCTTCCTGATCGACCCGCTGCTCGAGGGCTGGCGGCACCGCGACGAGCTCGCCGGTGTCGTCGGCCTCCTCGCGACCCTGGCGTTCGCGGCGACGTACATGGCGCTCTGGGTGCAGGTGCGCGCCAACCGGATGCGACTGATCGAGAACCCGTCGCACCGCTTCGTGGCCGTCTACCTCGGCGGCATGGTCGTCCTCGGCGCCGTCATGGTGGCGACGCTCGGTGCCGTCGGCATGACCAGTGCCGTCTACCTGGCCGTCGGCTGCGTGATGGTGCTGCCGTTGCGCGTGGCCAGCCCGATCGTGGTGGTGCTGGTCGTCGGGTCGCTGTCGCTCAGCGCCGTCGAGGGCTGGGGCAGCCAGACCGGGCTGGCCTTCGCGATCATGGCGTCGTCGGTCGCGGTGCTCGGGATGCGCACGATCATGCGCCGCAACCTCGCGCTGGTGAAGGCCGAGCAGGAGAACGCCAGCCTCGCCGTCGAGAACGAGCGCACCCGCTTCGCCCGCGACCTGCACGACATCCTCGGCCACTCGCTGACCGTGATCACCGTCAAGGCCGAGCTGGCCCAGCGCCTGCTGGACGTCGATGTCGAGCGCGCCCGCACCGAGCTCGCCGACCTCGAGCGGCTCAGCCGCGACGCGCTGACCGACGTACGACGCGCGGTGGAGGGCTACCGCGAGCTGACGCTGCCCGGCGAGCTGACCCGGGCCCGCAACGCGCTCGCGGCAGCCGAGATCGAGGCGCGGCTCCCCAACTCCGCCGACGAGGTGCCGACCGAGCTGCGCGAGCTCTTCGCCTGGACGGTCCGCGAGGGCGTCACCAACGTGATCCGCCACTCCGGCGCGCAGACCTGCGAGGTGCGGCTCACCCCGACCAGCGCCGAGGTCCGTGACGACGGCCCCGGGTGCGAGAGCGAGCACGCCGGCGGCTCCGGGCTCGCGGGGCTGCGCGAACGCGCCGCCGGGGTCGGCGCCACCGTCGTCGTCCGGCACCTCTCCCCCGGCTTCTCGCTCCAGGTGGTGCGCCCGTGAACGGACGGAGCACGATCCGCCTCCTGCTCGCCGACGACCAGGCGCTGGTCCGTGGGGCTCTCTCCGCACTGCTCAACCTGGAGCCCGACCTCGAGGTCGTCGTCGAGGTCGGTTCCGGCGATGCCGTCCTGCCCGCCGTGCTGGAGCACCGCCCCGACGTGGCCCTGCTCGACGTCGAGATGCCCGGCCTCGACGGCATCGCCGCGACCGCGGAGGTACGCCGCGACGCCCCCGACACCCGGGTGCTCATCGTGACCACGTTCGGCCGCCCCGGCTACCTCCGGCGTGCCCTCCAGGCCGGCGCGTCCGGCTTCGTCGTCAAGGACACCCCCGCCTCCCAGCTCGCCGACGCCGTACGCCGGGTGCACGCCGGCCTGCGCGTCGTCGATCCCGCCCTCGCCACCGACAGCCTGCTCGCCGGGGAATCACCCCTGACCGCGCGCGAGACCGAGGTCCTCCAGGCCGCCCGCGACGGCTCCCCGGTCGCCACCATCGCCGCGCGGCTCTTCCTCTCGGAGGGCACGGTCCGCAACCACCTGTCCTCCGCCATCGGCAAGACCGGCGCCGCCAACCGCGCCGAGGCGGTGCTGACCGCCGAGGGCAACGGCTGGCTCTGACCGGCGGCTGGCGGGACGTCATACGGACGGAGCATCCGCTTGCTCCGTCCGTATGACGTCCCGCGGGGCGCCCTGGACCGGAAGTCGTCCACAGCGCCACCGCGAGCCGCCTCCTCCACACCCGCCGACACGGCATCGGCGCTCGGAGCCTCGATGAGGCAACGCTGCACCCATGCCCCGCCAGGTCCCGTACGACGACGATCGGTTCGTGGCTGCGCGTGATCTGGCCGCCGACCAGGGCGGCGTGCTCTCTCGACCTCAGCTGTACGGCGTCGGCATCACGCGGTGGGAGATCCGCGGCCAGGTGCGTGGACACCGCTGGCAGCTGATCGGGGACCAGTGCGTCCACCTCGAGAACGGCCACCTCTCCCCCGAGGGCGAGCAATGGGCTGCGGTCTTCCACGGCGGTCCGCGGGCGTGCCTCGACGGCGGGTCGGCCCTGGTCGCGGCCGGTCTCGAGCGCTACACACTGGAGCGCGTCCGGGTTTCGGTGCCGCGCGGCGCCCGGATCCGTCGTCACCCGCGCTTCGACATCCGCCAGACCCGGCGGTGGGCCGAGAGCGACATCATCCGCGTCGGCCTGCCCCGCACCAGGAGCGCCACTGCCGCGATCCGCGCCGCCCTGTGGGCCCGTACCGACCGCGAGGCGACGTACGTCCTGCTCCTCGCCGTCCAGCAGCGCATCGTCGCCGCGCGCGACATCGGCACCGAGCTGCTCCGCGTGCGTCGCGACAAGCGTCGGCTACTCCTCCACTCCGTGGTCAACGAGCTGCTCGACGGCGCGCAGTCCCTGGGCGAGATCGACATCGCGACGCTGCTGCGACGACGTGGACTGCCTGCGCCCGCGCGTCAGGCAGTGCGGCAGGACCGACGAGGGCGCTACTACCTCGACCTCTCCTGGCCGGACTACCGGCTGGTCGTCGAGATCGACGGCATCCACCACGCATGGGTGGAGAACCTCGTCGGCGATGCGCTGCGGCACAACGCCGTCGCGCTCGACGGCGACACCGTGCTCCGGGTGCCGCTGCTCGGTCTGCGGCTGCAGCCGGAGGCGTTCCTCGACCAGATCGAGGACGGCCTGCGCGCCGGCGGCTGGTCGCTGGCGGCGTGATCTCATCTTCGCTGGGTAACGTGCCAGGCATGCGCTCCCTCGTTCTCGGACCTGTCACCGCGCTCACGCTGGGCCTGACGCTGGGCCTCACGGTCGCGCCGGCGCCCACCCAGGCACAGCTCGCACCCCAGCAGCACACGCAGCAGCACGCACATCAGGCGAAGCACCAGCGGGCGGCGTACCCCGTCCTCCAGGTCAAGCGCCTGGTCACCGGGCTCGACCACCCGTGGGACGTCCGGTCCCTCGGCGGCGGGCGGCTGATCTACACGCAGCGCGACCGCGCCACGCTGACGACGTGGGCGCACGGGCGCAAGCACCGGGTGAAGTTCCCCAGCAGCTCGGTCTGGGTGAGCGGCGAGACCGGGCTGATGGGGCTGGAGGTCGACCCCGCCTACGCCAGCAACCACCGCATCTACACCTGCCAGGGCGGCATCACGCGCAGTGGCGGCCACGACGTCCGCGTCATCGCGTGGCGCCTCAACGCGAAGGCCACGAAGGCGACCCGCATCAAGCAGCTGGTGGGCGGGTTCCCGACGACCTCCGGTCGGCACGGCGGCTGCCGCCTGCTGATCGCCGACGACGGCTCCCTGCTGGTCGGCACCGGCGACGCTGCCACCGGCACCAACCCGGAGAACACGACGTCCCTCGGCGGCAAGACCCTGCGGCTCAACCGGATGACCGGTGCGCCCTGGCCGAGCAACCCCTTCATCAGCAGCACCAACCACAACAAGCGCTACGTGCAGACCTACGGCCACCGCAACGTGCAGGGTCTGAGCCAGCGCGCCGACGGCTCGCTGTGGTCGATCGAGCAGGGCACCTACCGTGACGACGAGGTCAACCGGCTCCGCAACGGCGGCGACTACGGCTACAACCCGGTGCCGGGCTACAACGAGTCCGTCCCGATGACCGACCAGTCGCTGCCCGGCAAGCAGATCGGTGCCGCGTGGAGCTCGGGCGACCCGACGATCGCGACCTCCGGCGGCGGGTTCGTGTACGGCGTGGGCCTCGGCGCCTACAACGGCACCCTGGCGGTCGCCGCGCTGAAGGCGGAGCGGGTGCTCTTCCTGACGTTCTCGAAGGCCGGCAAGCTGCAGCGGGTCAAGGTGCCCGCGGCGCTGCGGCAGTTCGGTCGGATCCGCACCGTGGTCGACGGGCCGGGCTCGACGTTCTTCGTCACCACCGACAACGGCAGCGGCACCGACGCGATCCTGCGGGTCCGCCCGAAGCGCTGATCGGCGGCGCCTTGGAGCGATCCGGCATGCTGAGGACTCCTGATCCCGACCTGACGGAGCCCGCGGACCCCCGGTGGACACCCAGACCCTGATCAACCTGCTTCTCGTCGTCGCGTTCATCCTCGTCGGCGGGGTCTTCGCCGGCACGGAGATCGCCCTCGTCTCGCTGCGTGAGGGGCAGATCAACGCCCTCTCCGAGCGTGGTCCGCGCGGAGCCCGCGTGGCCCGGGTCGCGCGCGACCCCAACCGGTTCCTCGCCGCGGTGCAGATCGGCGTCACCGTCGCCGGCTTCTTCTCCGCGGCGTACGGCGCCTCGACCCTCGCGCCCGACTTCGCCCCGGTGCTCGAGAACGCCGGGCTCAGCGGAGCCGCCGCCGACACCGCAGCGCTGATCCTGCTCACCCTCTTCATCGCCTACCTCTCCCTGGTGCTCGGCGAGCTGGTGCCGAAGCGGCTCGCGCTGCAGCGCTCCCAGGGCGTGGCGTACGCGGTGGGCGGACCGCTCGACCGGTTCGCGATCGTGATGCGGCCGGTCGTGTGGCTGCTGTCGGTCTCGACCAACGGCATCGTCCGGCTCTTCGGCGGCGATCCGTCGGCCACGGCGGAGGAGCTCAGCGACGAGGAGCTCCGCTTCCTCGTCGACCAGCACGAGGGTCTCGCCGACGACGAGCGCAAGATCCTGACCGACGTCTTCGACGCCGGCGACCGCTCGCTCAGCGAGGTGATGCGTCCGCGCCGCGACGTCACCTTCCTGGCCATCGACTGCACCGTCGCGGAGGCCGTCGAGGCCGCGCTCTCCCACCCCTACTCGCGCTTCCCCGTGATCGGGACCAGCCAGGACGACGTCCTCGGCTTCCTGCACGTGCGCGACCTGCTGGGCGCCGACCCGCAGCGCCGCATCCGGGGCCTGACCCGCGACATCCTGCACCTGCCCGCCACCAACCGGCTGCTGCCCTCGCTGGCCCGGATGCGCGACGAGGGCCGCCACATCGCCGTCGTCGTGGACGAGTACGGCGGCACCGACGGCATCGTCACCCTCGAGGACCTCGTCGAGGAGCTGGTCGGCGACATCCGCGACGAGTACGACGAGGCCGACCCGGAGACCGCGCCCGACGTCGTCGACGCCCGCCTGACCATCGAGGAGTTCGCCCGCCTGACCGGCGTACCCCTCGACGACGGCCCCTACGAGACCGTCGCCGGCTACGTCATGCACGCCCTCGGCCGGCTCGCGGAGCCCGGCGACACCGTGGTCGTCGGCGACCACCAGCTCGTCGTCACCGAGGTCGACCGGCACCGGATCACGCAGGTCAGCATCCGTCTGAGTGCCGGTTCCACGGAAACGACTCCCCCGGAGCACGGTCACCCCTAGCCTGTCCCGGACCAGCGACGCGGCATCGGGCCTCGCCACTGCACGGGGAGACACATCTGCATGCGACGTGACCGCGCCGCCGTACGTCCGATCGCCTGGCTAGCGGGCCTGGTCCTGGTCGTGACGGCGGTGTGCGTGCCCGGAGGCCCGACCCTCGCCGCAGGGACCGGACACATCACCGGGGTCGTCACCGCACCGGGCGGCACGCCGCTCGCGAACGTCTGGGTCAGCGTGGGGTACCTCAACGAAGGCAACTGGATGCTCGCCGCCACGACACTCACTGGCATCAACGGCCAGTACGACGTCGACGTCGCGGCGGGCGGCCCGCACAGCATGGTGTTCAGCCGTTCCGGCTACGCGACCGAGTACTACGACGACGCCACCACGATGGCGACCGCCACGAACGTCCCGGTGACGGCCGGCGTGACGACCACCGCGAACGCCGAGCTGGCCGTCGCCGGTCACGTCACCGGCACCGTCACCGGCACCGGTGGCGTCGCTGTCGCGGACGTCGACGTGTCGGCCTGGCAGCTCGTCGGCGACGACTGGCACCGCACCGGCGTGACGAGGTTGACCGACGACGAGGGCGACTACGACCTCGATGGGCTCCCGACAGGGGGCTTCCGGCTGCGGTTCGCGGCGCCGTCCGGCAGCGGCTACGTCAGCGAGTGGTGGGACGACGCCTGGACCGTCGAGACGGCGACCACGGTGTCGGTCACGGGCGGCGCGACCACCAGCGGCAAGGACGTGGAGCTGAGCGTCGACGGACCAGCGCCTGCGATCACCAACACCGCGCTGCCGACGATCGGAGGGACCCCGCAGGTCGGCGCAGCGCTGACCGGCGCCGTCGGTTCGTGGGATCCCGCCGGCGGGCTCTCCTTCGCCTACCGCTGGCTGGTGGACGGGGAGCCCGTGGCCGGTGCCACCGGTACGTCGTACCTGCCCGCGGCGGGAGACGTCGGCAAGACCGTGCGGTTCGAGGTGACCGCGACCAGGACCGGCTACCACGCCGGGACGGCGACCTCCGGTGCCACCGCCGTTGTGGCACCGGCGGACCAGCCGGTCGCCAGCGCGACACCACCGGCGATCACGCGGGCACCCCGGGTCGGCGCGACCGTGACCGCGGCGCCCGGCACGTGGACCCCCGCCGACCCCACCCTGACCTACCAGTGGCTCGTGGCCGGCACACCGGTCGCGCACGCAACGACCTCGTCGTACCGGCCGGTGCCGGCCGACCTCGGCAAGAGGCTGGAGGTGCGGGTCACCGCCACGGCCGCCGGCCACACCGCGGGCGTCGCCACCTCGGCGGCCCGCATCGTCGGCAAGGGCGTCCTGACGGCGACCAGGAAGCCCCAGGTCACCGGCACGGCGAGGAAGAACGCCACGCTCACCGTCTCCCCCGGCGTCTGGACGCCGTCGAGAGCCACGGTGCGGATCCAGTGGTACGCCGGCGCGAAGGCGATCCCGAAGGCCACAGCCACCAAGTTCACGCTGGCGGGCAAGGCGCTCGAGGCCGTCGCGGGCAAGGCTGTCTCGGTGCTGGTCACCGTGACGGCGCCCGGCTACCGCACCGTCACCACCAGGCTGAGGGTCGCGGGCAAGGTCAGGTAGCCAGGCCGACAAGCCAGATCGCGGCGACCCAGACGACCAGCGCGAGCACCGCCACCCACGGCAGCCTGGTCGGGTGCAGGGTCCACCACGCGCAGGCGACGGCGAAGAGCGCGACCCAGACGCCGAGCAGCAGCACGACCGCCCACCACGGGACGATGAGCCCGCTCGCGGCGTACAGGAAGAACGCGCACGCCATCCCGGCCATGCCGACGAACGGCCACGGTGACGCCGGGGTGAGGCGGGTGTCAGTCATTCCACTTCGGGTCGTTGTCCCAGTCCTCGTTGCGCTGCTCGGCCTTGCCCAGCGCACCCTCGGCCTCCTCGCGGCTGCCGAACGGTCCGAGGCGGTCGATCGGCGGGCACATGTCCTCGCCCTGCTCGACGCGGTGGTGCTTCACGCAGAACCAGAAGTCGTCACTCATGACGGCAACGTACCCAGACCAGTCGCCGACGCAACGTTCCCGAAACAACAGGATGGGTAGGGTCCGCGCATGGAAACGCCCATGAGCACGCTGTTCGAGGGCTACTCGGGGACGCGCGCCGCGTACGACGAGATGTTCGACGCCGAGCAGCTGCGCCCGCCGTACGAGCGCCTGCGCGACTCCCTCAACGACCTGACGATCCCCGACCTGGCCGCCCGGGTCGAGGCGCTGCAGGCGAGCTACCTCGACCAGGGCGTGACCTTCGACATCGGCGGCGAGGAGCGCGCGTTCCCGCTCGACATCCTCCCGCGGGTCATCGAGATGGACACCTGGTCCACGATCGAGCGCGGCGTCCAGCAGCGGGTCGCGGCGCTGGAGGCCTTCCTGGCCGACGTGTACGACGCCGGGCAGGTGTTCGCCGACGGTGTGATCCCGCGCCGGGTGATCGTGACGTCGTCGCACTACCACCGCCAGGCCGCCGGCGTGCGCCCGCCGAACGGCGTCCGCGTGCACGTCTCCGGCATCGACCTGGTGCGCGACGACGACGGCGAGTTCCGGGTGCTGGAGGACAACGTCCGGGTGCCGTCCGGGGTCTCGTACGTGATGACCAACCGGCGCGCGATCTCCTCCGCCCTCCCCGAGCCGTTCGCCGAGCACCGGATCCGACCGGTGGCGGGCTATCCCCAGCGTCTGCTGGCCGCGCTGCGGGCCGCGGCCCCCGCCGGCGTCGCCGACCCGACCGTCGTCGTGCTGACGCCCGGCGTCTACAACGGCGCCTACTTCGAGCACGCGCTGCTCGCCCGCACCATGGGCGTCGAGCTGGTCGAGGGACGTGACCTCGAGTGCCGTCGCGGCCGCGTCATGATGCGCACGACCAAGGGCCTTGCGCCGGTGCACGTGATCTACCGCCGCGTCGACGACGAGTTCGTCGACCCGGTGCACTTCCGCGCCGACTCGATGCTCGGCTGCCCCGGCCTGATCGACGCCGCCCGCGCCGGCAACGTCACGATCGCCAACGCCATCGGCAACGGCGTCGCCGACGACAAGCTCGTCTACACCTACCTGCCCGACCTGATCCGCTACTACCTCAGCGAGGAGCCGGTGCTCAAGAACGTCGACACCTGGCGGGTCGGCGACGCCGAGGCCCGCGAGGAGGTGCTCGACCGCCTGGACGAGCTGGTCCTCAAGCCGGTCGACGGCAGCGGCGGCAAGGGCATCGTGATCGGCCCGCGCGCGACCGCGGCCGAGCTGGTCGAGCTGCGCACGAAGATCCTCGCCGACCCGCGCTCGTGGATCGCCCAGCCCGTCGTGCAACTGTCGACGGTCCCGACGTACGTCGACGGGCGGTTCGGGCCGCGCCACGTCGACCTGCGTCCGTTCGCGGTCAACGACGGCCAGCGCGTCTGGGTGCTTCCGGGCGGGCTGACCCGCGTCGCCCTCGCGGAGGGAGAGCTGATCGTGAACTCCTCGCGTGGCGGTGGCTCCAAGGACACCTGGGTGCTCGCCGGGACCGGCCAGGCGGCGCGGCCGCCCGAGCCCGTCAAGGTCGAGCCGGTTGCGCCGACGCCGCAGACCACCGGTCCCGCACTGTCGGAGCCCGGCGCCGACCAGGAGCCGCAGCAGCAACAACAGCAGCAACAGCAGGGGGTGGGCCGATGCTGAGCCGGATCGCGGAGTCGATGTTCTGGATCGGCCGCTACGTCGAGCGCGCCGAGGACACGGCGCGCATCCTCGACGTGCAGACCCAGCTGATCCTCGAGGAGGCCGGCATCGACGAGCGCGAGACGTGCCGGATGCTGCTGCAGATCATGGGCGTCGAGATCGAGGACGACGACCCCGAGTTCCACCAGGTCGACGTGACGACGGTGCTGCGCCACCTCGCCTACAGCCCGGAGTCGCCGGTCTCGATCGCCACCGCCCTCGGCGCCGCGCGCGAGAGCGCCCGCCGGGCCCGCGAGACGCTGTCGGTGCCGATGTGGGAGGCGCTCAACACGACGTACCGCGCCATCCCGTCCGGCCAGTTCCGGTCCATGCGCCCGCCGATGGTCTTCCAGTGGGTGCGCGAGCGCGCGGCCCTGATCAACGGCACCGCGGACGCGACCATGACCCGCGACGAGGGCTGGCACTTCCTGATGCTGGGCCGCTGCATCGAGCGCGCCGACATGACCTCGCGCCTGGTGGCGACCGCCGCCGTCTCGACCGGCTCGCCGTGGACGAGCACACTGCGCGCCTGCGGTGCCTACGAGGCGTTCCTGCGCACCTACCGCGGCCTGGAGACCGACCGCGCGGCCGCGGAGTTCCTGCTGCTCGACCGGCTCTTCCCGCGATCGGTGGTGTTCTCGCTCAACCGCGCCGAGCAGTGCGTCGACAACCTCGAGTCGTCCGGCCAGCGCGCCGGCTTCCAGAACGAGGGGCAGCGGCTCCTGGGCCGGACTCGCGCCGAGCTCGAGTACCGCTCGCTCTCCGACGTGCTCGCCGACCTGCCCAACGAGATGGAGCGGCTCCAGCGCACCTGCGCGCTGGCCACCGACGCCATCACCCGTCGCTACTTCGCCCGAGCCGAGTCGCTCACGTGGCAGGGGGTCCTCTCGTGAGCATGCAGCTCCGGATCGTGCACCGCACGACGTTCGAGTACGACGGCCGCGCGGTCGCGTCGTACAACCAGGCGCGGATGACGCCGCTGACGACGCCCGGCCAGATCGTGTCGCACAGCCGGCTCGAGGTCTCCCCCGCGCCGTGGCTCTACGACTACCGCGACTACTTCGGCACGGCCGTGACCGCGTTCGAGGTGCTCGACCCGCACGAGACGATGACGGTGACCGCTACCTCGACGGTCCACACCGACCGCGCGCCGACGGGGATGCCGACGATCGGCTGGGAGCAGCTGGCCGACCCCGACGTCGCCGACGAGCACACCGAGTACCTCGCCACCACGCCCGCCGTGGCGCTGCACCCCGAGCTCAGCGAGCGGGTGCAGCGCATCCGCGCCGAGGCCGAGCTCCCCGGCGACGCCGCTCGCGAGGTGTGCGCCCTCGTCCACCGCGAGGTCGAGTACCGCGCCGGCGCGACCGATGTGCACACCCGGGCCGCCGACGCCTGGGAGCAGCGGGCCGGCGTGTGCCAGGACATGGCGCACCTGACGATCGGCGGGCTCCGCTCGCTCGGCATCCCGGCGCGCTACGTCTCGGGCTACTTCCACCCGCAGAGCCGACCCGCCGTCGGCGAGCAGGTGCCCGGCGAGTCGCACGCCTGGGTGGAGTGGTGGGACCACGGCTGGCACGCCTTCGACCCGACCAACGACTCCGAGCCGGGCGACCGCTACGTCGTGGTCGCGACCGGTCGCGAGTACGGCGACGTCCAGCCGCTCAGCGGGATCTTCTCGGGCGCGAAGACGTCGTCCATGAGCGTGGACGTCGCGCTCACCCGGCTGGCGTGACCCACGACGGCCCACGACGGCATGTAACGCCCGGGCACCGATCGGCGCTGTAGTGCGTGCCGGGCGCCATCGGGTCGCCCGTGCGAAGGGGGATCGATCATGGGCTTCAGGACGCGCATCGTCGCTGCCGTCGCCGTCGTGTGTGCCGGCCTGACCGCGGGAGCCGCCCTGAGCGCCGCGCCCGCGGAAGCGAGCGGCCCGGTCATCTCGATCGGGAAGTACCGCCACGAGTTCTCCCCCAACGGGGACGGCTACCACGACCGTCTCGTGATCCCGGTGCGGCTGCGCCAGGCGGCCTACCTGCACGCGACGGTCACCTACACCCGAGGCGACACCGACGTCGCCTACAACCGGCTGGTGTGCCTCGGCCGGCCCGGCTGCCGGCTGAAGCCGGGGACCTACCGGGTCCCCGCCGAGGACCTCTACTCCCTTCAGGCGTGGCGGCAGAAGCCGGGCCGGTTCAGCATCGTCTTCTGGGCCTCTCCGACCCGCAAGGCACGCGTCCAGGACGTCGGGCCAGCGCGCCGGGCCCGGACCAACGTCCGCATGGTCCGGGCCGTTCAAGGTCCGGTGCGCACGGTGCAGCACTTCTTCTCCCCCAACGGCGACGGACAGCAGGACGTCGCCCGGCTCGGGTTCACGCTCGAGCAGCCGATGGTCGTGCAGGGCGCCGTCCGGGTCGACCATGGCCACGGCAAGGTCGTGGCACGGATCCCCCTCGGCCGGATGAGCGCCGGTCACCACGTCTGGGACTGGTCCGGACTGGACGAGCACGGCAACCCGGTGCCCGCCGGGCGCTACGACCTCGCCATCGCCGGCACCCAGGTCGCCCGGCCGCACCACACGGCCAGCAGCGGCTGGATCGGGGCGTGGATCCTCGACACGACCGCCCCCGACCCGACGGTGACGGCGAACCGCACCACGGTCTACCCGGCGACCACGTTGTTCTCCGACGAGGTGCGCTTCAAGTTCGAGGGCCACGACATCACCGCCCCGCAGATCCACGCCACCGTGCAGACGGCCGCCGGCGCGGCGGTGCGGACGCTCACGGCCGAGGACACGCCGTGCTACTCCGGGGAGCCGGACCACGGCTGGGGCTGGTACTACAGCGGCGGCTGCCCGATGCTGCGCTGGGACGGGCGTGACGCCTCGGGCGCGGTCCAGCCGCCCGGCTCCTACGTGCTCCACGTCGTCGGCGAGGACCTGGCCGGCAACCGCGCCGTGTCCGACACCCCGCTGACGGTCTCCGCCGCACCGCTCGTCGAGCACACGCGCACCACGACGTACGACGCCGCGCACACGCCCCGCTCTCCCGGCGCGTGCGCCATTCCCGGTGCTCCCCAGGGCTGCGGCACCGACTCGTGCGGCCCGGTCGGGTCCGACCGCTACGCCGACGGCCTGTCCTTCCGGTCGGGCCCGGGCTGCGGCGCCGGTGCCACGCACCCCTCGACCGCGGACTTCCTGGCGGTCGGTGACACCGGCCACGAGCAGATCCGGGTCACCGCCACCGGCGGGCCGAGCACGCCGGGCGCACCCGACACGGCCTCGCTCAGCGGCACGACGATGCAGGGCGACGGCAGCTTCGTGTCGCCCTGGATCCCGCTGCACGTCCCGCACGGCGGCCTCACGGCCGCCGGCGTCTGGTCGGTGACCACGCAGAGCGGCGCGGCGTACGACGTCGCGTCGTTCAGCGTCGAGCAGACCTACTTCGCGCCGGCGCCCTGAGGCTCACTCGTCCTTCGTGCTGAGCCGCTCCTCGACGCGGAGCACGGCGAGCCCGTGGTCCCAGTCACCGCTCATGGCGGCCGCGAGCCGCAGGTGCGGCAGCGCGTCGGCGTACCGGCTCTGCCGCTCGAGGCACCGGCCGAGCGCGTGCTGCGCCCAGTCGTCGGTGGGGTTCTCGGCGACCAGCCGCTCCAGGTCGGTCTCGGCGCGCTGGAGCTGCACGCGGATCAGGTAGGCCCAGGCGCGCAGGGTCAGCAGGCCGGTGTTGTCGGGGTCCGCCTCGAGCGCCGGCTCGAGGACCTCCAGGGCCTCCTTCGCGGCGCGACGCTCCAGGAGATCGTACGCCGTGCGGTAGGCCGCCTCGGGAGCCGCCGTCTGTCCCGGGAACACGACGGGCGGCGTGGGCAGCATGTCGTCGTTCATGCCTCCTGAACGTTCTCTCAGGGCACGGGATTCCCGGGTGGATCGTCGTGCAGGAGGCGCTGAAAGAGGATGGTGTCGCGCCACTCCTCGCGGATGTAGAGGAAGCGCTCGGCGACGCCGTACTGCTGGAAGCCGCTGCGCCGCAGCACGGCCTGCGAGGGCGTGTTCTCGACCAGCGTCCCGGCCTCCAGCCGGTGCAGCCCGAGCCTCGTCGCCTGCACGACCATGTGCCCGACCCCGGCCGTCGCCAGCCCGCGACCCAGGTGCTCGTGGTCGATCCAGTAGCCGATTGTCCCCGACTGCAGCACCGCCCGGACGATGTTGGTGATCATCAGCCGCCCGACGACCAGGTCGTCGTGCCAGACCAGGTACATGTACGACCGGCCCGCCGCCGTCTCCCCCAGGTTGCGCGCGACCTCCGCCTCCTGCCCGGCGTCGGCGTAGAAGCTGTCCGGCCGCCCGGGATCCCACGGCGACAGGTGCTCCTTGTTCTTCCGGAACGCCGCCGCCAGCGCCGCCCCGTCCCCCACCCGCAACTCCCTGATCACATACCCGTCACCAAGCACCGGGCCAGTCTCCCGGCGGTTGAGGAGGCGCGCTAGCGCCGTCTCGAAACCCCGGAAACCGACAAGCGACCTAACCCGTCAGCTCGCCTCGCAGGCGATCCCGTCCTTGTCGCGGTCCAGCCCGCTGTTCACCCGCATCGCGGTCCTATAGAGCGCGTTCGAGCGCTTGAAGCTCGTCACCGGAGTCCCGCTCGTGTGGTCGCGCGCCCCGACCTTGCCGACCCCGTGCGGGTAGGTCCGGTGCACGGCGTCGCAGTTGCGCCACGACACCGCTGCCGCCGGCCCGGCCCCGACCAGGCCACTCACGACGACCACCGTCGTCACCATGACGGCCCCCGCCGCCGTACGTCGCATCCGCATCGTCGTCTCCCCTCGTCGCTGCGCTTGTCCGCGACCGTACGTGGCGAGAGCCGCGCCCGGAGCCGTTTCCCCTATCCTTGGCCTGCGGACGGGCTGGCCGGGCGACCGCGTGGAGGCAACTCCCCGAGGAAGGTCCGGGCTCCACAGGGCAAGGTGGTGGGTAACACCCACCCGGGGCAACCTGCGGGACAGTGCCACAGAAAACAGACCGCCTCCCAGCGCTCCGCGCCGGGCGGTAAGGATGAAACGGCGGTGTAAGAGACCACCAGCGGTCGGGGCGACCCGGCCGGCTAGGCAAACCCCACCTGGAGCAAGATCAAGAAGTTCGGAGCCCCCAGGCCCCGAACGCGCGTACGTCCGAGGGCTGCCCGCCCGAGTACGCGGGTAGATCGCTGGAGGCGGCCGGCAACGGTCGTCGTAGATGGATGGTCGCCACGCTTCGGCGTACAGAACCCGGCCTACAGGCCAGCCCGTCGCGCACGAGGCCTTGCAGCACCCGCCGCAGCTGCGCTCGTTACCTGGGCGAGATTGCGCCAAAGGTGGGGATTTCCTCCGATGTCCGGGGTCGCTCGCGACACCAGCCTTGTCGTGTCCTAACCGATACGACGAGGTGATGCCATGTACAACCCCTACAGCCTGGACCTGGCCAGTCTTCGCCGGCGAGAGATGATTGCCGACGCCGACCGACGGCGCACCGCGAAGGCCTCCCGCAGAGCGCGACGGCAAGGACGCGCGCTGAGCGACCGGCCCACTGGCGCCGACATGGGCGGGCGTCAGCCCACTGCGCGTCCCGCCCTGCCGCTCCGGGCGTGATGACATGTACATCGCCCTGCCCGTGCTAGCGGGGATCGCATCGACGGTGATCTTCGCCTCCAGCACCATGCCGATGCTCGGCAAGGCGCTGCGCACGCGCGAGCTCAGCTCCTACAGCCTGGGCAACCTGATGCTGGCGAACCTCGGGAACGCCATCTACTCGGTGTACGTCTTCAGCCTCGCGCCGGGTCCACTGTGGGCGCTGCACTCGTTCCACCTGGGAACCACGGCGTTCATGCTGGTCTGGTACGTGCGCTTCGAGCTCGTGCCCCGGCGGGAGCGGAGATCAGGTCAGCCCGAGCTGCGCGGAGTTGACCACGACGGCACGCCGGTTGGGTACGGCGAGCTTGGTCAGGATGGCCGAGACGTGATGGTCGGCGGTCTTCGGTGAGATGAAGAGCTGGGTCGCGATCTCGGCGTTGGAGAGCCCTCGCGCGACCAGTCGTGCGACCTCGAGCTGCCGGTTGGTGAGGCCCGCCGGGTTCGCGCGGGTGCTCTCCCGAGGGCGCTGGGGCACGACCACGCTGCCCTCCTGGCGCAGCACGACGCGGTGCCGGTCGGCCGTGCCGACCGCGCCGATCGAGTCGAGCAACCGGATGCCTGTGACCCGGTCCTCGGGGACCACCGAGTCGGTCCAGGCCATCGCCTCGGCGAAGGGATCGCCCAGCAGCTGCCACGCCCGCGCGGCCTCGGCGACCCTGCCTTCGTCTGCCAGGCGGTAGGGCTCGGCGACCCGGGCCAGCTGAGGCACCGGGAGGCCCAGGCGACGCAGCCACGCGCCCACGTGCCCCGCACCCCACTCGGCACCGGGACACGCGCCCAGTACGGCGAGCTGCGACACGGCGTAGTCGGACACGCGATGGTCCGTGCGTCCCGTCATCCACGCCGCCTCCGCGAGCGCCGCGAGCACGGAGAGCCGGCGGAGCGGCTCGTCGATCTGCTCCGCCAGCGACCACGCGTCATCGAGGATGCCGAGCTCGGCATCCTCGCCACGACGCAACGGCACGAGGACACTGACCAGCCGCGGCCACAAGGTGGCGAGGGGCATCCCGTCGTCACCGATGACTGTGGCGGCATCCTCCAGCGCCGCCTCCCACCGTCCGCGCTGGAACTTGAGCCGCGCACGCACGCCGGTCTGCCAGTGGCGACAGATCGGGATGTCGCGCTGGTTGGCGAAGGGGATGGAGACCTGGAGCAGCTGCTCGGCGTCGCGGAACCGACCGTGCTCGACGTCGAGGCTGGCGACCTGCGAGTAGACCGTCGACGCCAGCTCGTCCCAGCCTCGGTCACGGGCGGTCTCGACCTGGGTCAGCAACGTGGCTCGCGCAGCCTCGTCGCCGCTCACCAGGTCGCTCACGGTCGTGACGACCTCGCTGCGCAGACCGAGCACGCCGAGGTCGCTGCGCTCGGCCACCAGACGTGCCTCCGCGGCCAGCTCGCGTGCCCGTACGAGGTCGTTGCGGAGATAGGCCAGGAAGCCTTGGGTCGCCCGCGCCGCGCCGTAGGTGGACGGCGTGGTGGCATCGAGAGCGATCCGCGCCGCCGTCTCGGAGTGGTGCTCGGCCTTCTCGCGGTGTGCGTTGTAGTACTCGAACAGCGCGACCGCGTCGTGCGCATCGGCGAGCCCCTCGTGGTTCCTCGCCTCCTCCCAGAGCCGGAAGGTCGCCCGTACGTTCGAGATCGCCTCCGACAGTCGGCTGGTCATGTACTGCTGGTAGGCGAGCTCGAGCAGGAGACGTGCCCGTTCCTCGGGATCACGGGTCTCCAGGTGCTCCAGTGCGATCTCGAAGAAGGCAGCCGCCTCGCTGTGGGATCCGGCCGCGTTCGCGTCCTCAGCGGCCCGGCGGGCGTACGACGTCGCCCGCGCGCCGTCGCGCGCAGCGACGGCATGGTGGGTGAGGACGGCCGGATCGGCAGGATCGATCGTCTCGAGCGCGACGACGAGCCGGGCATGCAGTCGTGGTCCGCCACCGGGCGGGATCGTGCTCTCGATCGCCTGCCGGGCGAGCTCGTGGCGGAAGACCAGACCGTCGGCGGTACGCGAGAGGAGCGACGTGTCCTGGAGACGCCGCAGGGTCGGAAGGTCGACGTCGAGGTGCGGCAGCACTCGGTTGTCGAGGTGGTCGGGGGCGGCTGCGATCAGCTGGAGGACCTCGAAGTCGTGGTCGGTGACGTCCGTCGTGTGCGCGAGCACCGCATCACGCACGGTGGCCGGCAGGGGGCGGTCGGGCTCCTTGGCGACCTCCGCGACGAAGAACGGGTTGCCTCCGGTGAGCGCGTGCACGCGCGACGCGTCCAGGTGGGTGCCGCTGACCACCTCACGGACCGCGTCCACCGAGAGAGGCGCGAGCCCGAGCTGCGTGAAGCCATCGAGCGAGGCGAGGTCGCCCAGCAGCGGCCTCGCGGAGTGTCGCGGGCCGATCTCCCCGTCGCGGTAGGTGAGGACGAGAAGGAGCGGCATCGCTTCGACCCGCCGTGCGAGGAAGCGGAGCACATCGACTGTCGCGGCGTCGACCCAGTGCAGATCCTCGACGATCAGCAGACTCGGCTCGCTTCGTAGGGCGTCGTACACTCGCTCGCACAGCTCGGCTCGCGACTCGTCCTCGCGCCGTGGGTCGCCCGCGGCACCGAGAAGCTCGAGGTCGCGGAAGGGGCCGAGCGGTCGCGGCGTGTCGAGCGGGTCGCAATGGGCGCGCAGCACGCGCACCTCGAACCCTGCCGCCGCCGTCTCCGCGATGACGGCGTCGACCAGCGACGACTTGCCGACACCGCTGTCTCCGGTGATGGCCACCCCACTGCCGTCACCGCCACGGGCGTGGCCGAGGGCTGCCCGGAGGACACCCACCTCGGCGCTGCGCTCCAAGAGCCGCACAGCCCGAGTGTAGGTGCCCTCCTCCGTGACGCCGAGGAGATCGTCGGTCGTCATGTGGCCGTCGGCTCAGACGTTCGCCGTGTGCGGTCCGAACTCCGCCACGACGGGCGTGACCCTGTTCGCGGGGAAGCCGCCTCGACGGGCGTGCTCGAGGATCGCCTCCCCGTCGACGGCGTCGTGGATGCAGTAGATCCGGTCGCCAGCCACGTAGCTGACGATCCAGACGTACGGGACCCCGAGCGACTCGACGGCCGCGTTGGACGTGCGGGCGATCTCGGCCAGCTGGTCCTGGGTCAGGTCCTTCGCGTCCGGGATCTCCCGCTCGATGATGAAACGCTGCATTGCTACTCCTTGTGTCGTCCCGGGGCCTCGTGCCGCCGGGACCTCAACACTCGCGCCGTCGCATCCGCGGCACATGGGGAGTTGCCACCCATTTGTGTCGCACGAACCCACGCGGATGTCGGGCCGGGTACCTGTCGACGGTGTTGGGAGATGTCTCCGCTAGCCGAGGATGTTGACGGCTCGCGCGACGATCATGACGGCAATCACCAACGAGATCGAGGCTTGGAGGAGCATCAGCATCTTTGCCCAGCGGGTCAGCGGCATCGTGTCCGTGGGACTGAGTGCGGCTGAGTTGGTGAACGCGAGATACAGGTAGTCCGGGTACTGCGGCCACCAGCTCGGCGGGGCCAGGTCGGGTGCGGCGTTCTCCGGGAACGCGAAGACCGCGGCGAGCGGCCTGCCCGACGCGCGAGCGGCCGGGCCGCCCCGGTCGAGCAACCAGAACCACAGGCTGAACGCGATCACATTCGTCACCCAGAGCGCCGCTCCCGTCGCCAGGAGTACCGGGCCGTTGTCACGGTCCGACCCATCGAGAATGCCTCGAACGAGCTCCGCGACCCCGGCGAGGTTGTCCACGGTCATGACAACCACCAGAGCGATCGTGAGCCTCATGAGGGTCGGGGAACGCCGGTCGATGCGACCTGGATCGCCGACCACGAGTACCGCGAGGAGAAGCACCTCCACCGACGGGAAGAGCACCGACGGGGACAGCACATGACGATCGGGGAGTGAGAGCTGCAGAGCAACGGACACCAGGACTGCACCGGCCATCGGCCACCGAGGCTCGCCCAGGCCGCCTCGAGCTCGGCGACCGGCGGCAGCGTCCGGTCCGTCCTCCTCAGGCTGGGACGACGTCATGCCTGCGACCGTCAGGTGGGTGAGACGGCCGCGCGGACCTGGTCGAGCATGTGCTGCTCCCCCTCGCTCACTTGCTTCGCACCGAACCCCAGGAAGCCTCCCTCCTTCGCAGCGTCGGCGGCGGCCTGCGCCGATTCGACCAGCCACTGCCCGAAGGCGGTCGTCTCGTCAGGGGTCGCCCGCGCAGCAACGATCGCCCGGACCTCCCTGAGCTCGACCAGGACCTGATCACCCGCCGGGGCGGTTCCTGGCGAGGTCGGGCGGTACCCCTTGAGCGGATTCCTCTTCTGCTGGACCGCTGCCTGGATGTCGAGCGCAGCTTCGGCGACCAGCTGCTCGCGACTGGACGGGTTGGTGGCGGACCTGATCATCGCCATCGACTCTTTCGCGACCTCGATCGGACCGCCTGGATCGGCAAGCGCGACAGCAAGTCCGGCCACCAACGGTGCTCGGACGATCCGGGTCCACTCCTCCTCGGAGAAGTCCTCCTTGGTCGTCACGAGCTACGTCAGTCCGTTGCGTAGGTGAACCAGGTGATGAACATGAACAGCCCGATGATTCCCGCGCCCAGCAGCACCGCGCCCAGAAACGCGATGGTCGAGGCCCACCGCTCGTCGTACGCCCGTGTCGGCTCGCTGCGGTGATCCGGCATCTGACTTGCCATGGTGTCCGTCCGTCCCGCGGGCGGGGGTACCCGCTGCTTCCTTGGTACTCCTCATCGGCGTACGTCGCTACCCCCATGCTCGCTACAGCGACGGCTCGGCACCGGCAGGTGGTGCTTCGTCAGGATCGCGGGCGCGCACGGGGCGGTTGAGCGCAACCGCCAGTCCAGGAAAGACCATCACGGAGAGCACGCCCGCCCCGACGAGTGCAGCGGCGTTCTCCGGCAGCATGTGGCCGGTGTCCAGCCCGATTGCGGACAGCGCGACGAGCAGGGGCAGCGACGTCGCGGTCAGCAGCATCAGCTGCACCCGTTGACGCAGCACTAGGTCGCGGCGGTAGAGGAAGAGCGAGGGAAGACCGCGCACCGCGAGCAGCAGCACGAAGAATCCGACCAGCCGGGCCGGCGCCTCCTTGATCGAGTCGAGATCGAGACCCATACCTGAGGAGACGAAGAAGACCGGGATGAAGAACCCGTAGCCCACCGCGTCCAGCTTGTCCTCGAGGGCCTCGACGTCTCCAGGCGCCCAACGACGCAGGACGACGCCCGCGAGGAACGCACCGAGGACCACGTCCAGCCCCACGTCGCTCGCGAAGACCAGCAGGCCGAACAACAGCATCACGGTCAGGCGCAGCGTCGTCTGCGACGTCGCGTTCTCGCCCCTGCGGGAGATCGCCTCGAACCGATCGAGGCGGGCCAGCCGCGGCAACCAGGTCAGGCCCAGCGCCAGCACGCACATCGCCACGAGCGAGACCAGGCCGAACAGGCGGCCACGTGAGCCGAGAAAGACAGCGATGCCGACGATCGGGAAGAACTCACCGACTGCCCCGGCGGGCAGCACGAACCGCGCCAGAGGGCCGGCCGACATGTCGTTGTCACGCAAGATCGGCAACAGGGTTCCGAGCGCCGTCGCGGTCAGCGCAAGCGCGACGGGGACGAAGGCGTGGACGATGTCGGCCGCCGCGAGCGCGCCGGTGACAACGACCGAGAGCACAGCGCTGACGAACCAGCCGGCCACGGCCAGCCGGCCGGAGCGTTCACCGAAGTGGTCGAGCTCCAGCTCGTAGCCGGCGAGGAGGAACAGGAAGCCCAGACCCACGTTGGCGACCAGCGCGATAGCGTCCGGCTCCGCCAGCCCCGCAACCTCGGGACCGACCAGCACTCCGCCGACGATCAACACCACCACCTGGGGAACCCGAAAGCGGGCGAGGAGCGCGCACACGAACGGTGCCGCCGCGGAGACGATCGACACGACCAGCAGCGCGCGCAGGCCAGTGTCGAGATCCACCACCCACCTCCCTGCCAGGCACCGGTCACCATGCTGTCGGGTGCGTGACCTCGTGCCAACCCGTCGGACGTTGCCGGTCGCTGCTTGTCGCCCGTGTGTACGGAGTGCCATGGTCGAAATGCGCCGGAGCGACGGGCGCGACACCGCGAGGAGGTCAACGTGGCTCTCACAGACCGATACCAGCCCGGGGACGAGCGGGCGGCCGGGTGCCGTCCCGGACGAACGAGCAGCACCCTGACCCGTGATCGAACACATGTTCTAATCTGGACCTGTGAGGGCGGGTGACGGATCAGGGCAGCGAGGCCACACGATGCCCCGCCATGTGTGGGTCAACGTGACCGGCAGCCCGGCGTACCGGTACGCCGGGGTGCTGATCGACTGGCGGGTCGACAGCCGCGGGAGCTGGGAGGCGCTGGTGGTCTGGGTGGACGGCGGCGGCAACCTGAAAGCGCACGCGCACCTGGGGTGGGTGGCGGCGGCGCACGTGCGACCTGCCGACTTATGACAAGACTTGCGCCAGAACCTTCCCGAGCGGCAGATCAACGCGCTAATCTGCGGCTCGTTCGACCTGAGGCAGCCAGCCCCCTTCCGCGCCGCCAATGGGTCCCCCCTCCTGGCCCAAGGACGTTGCATGCTCGCGGAGAACCACATCTTCAACCTGAACACGGCCCTGCCCCTCACGCTGATGGACAAGCTCCTGACAGCGGTCGAGCACGTCCTCACCGAGGAGGGCGCGACCCACATCTGGGTCGACGGCGCCAGGAGCGACACCCTCGCGGTCCACGCCCGGATCGGGTCGTCCGAGCCGGTCGAGGCTCCGCTCAGCGCTCGCGTGTGACTTCCACCCGCTAGCGGCGCAGGCGGACCGTCCGGACCTGGTCGTCGATCCGCAGCTGCGCGCGCCGCAGGCCGTGGGCACGCAGGGTCTGGTGGCCGCGTCGGGTGGTCCGGAGCACCACCTGACCCGCGCTGTCCGCGGCGACGGCGTACGTCGCGGTCGCGAGCACCGTGCCCTTCCGCAGCACCCGGCCGGCGACACGCTGGCTGCGCAGCGCGACCAGGCTGACGGTGCCCGTGCACCGCGTCCCACCGTCGCCGCACACGACGGCTGCGGAGATGCGGCCACGGGCGAGGACGGTGACCGCACTCGAGGCAAGGCGAGCGACGGACTGCTGGGCCGCGGGCGCGGCGACAGCGACCGGAGGCACCGGCGCCGCTGTGCTGTCCGCGCCGCCCACGGTCCGGGTGTCGAGGCACTCGAGCGTGAGGTCGGCCGACAGCGGCGCGCCGGTTGGGTTGAAGAGCCGCGTGGCGCGGGTCTTGGCGCGCGGGTCGGCGCCGGTGAGGACCAGGCCGTCGTCGAGCGACCAGCCGCCCACGATCCCGCGCGCCAGGTCACCGCACGTCGTCTGGAGCTCGGCCACCTGCCCGGCCGCCACGGTCACGTGCTGGTCGACCTGGGTCAGGGCGAGGCGGTGGTCGTGGCCGTCGACGGTCGCGACCCGGTGGGCGAGGCAGCGAGCGGAGAACGTGCCGGTCGTCGCGCCGTGGGGCACGACCTCGAAGACCCAGGACGAGCCGTCCGGCGCGCTGCGGCGTACGACGGCGTCGCCGTCGAGCTCGAAGCCGGGTGCGACCGGCGACCGGCCGTCCGCGCAGGCGACGGTGACCGTGGTCGGGCCGGAGAGGGTCCGGGTCACGGGCGAGGCCTGGTCGAGCACCAGCGCGTGTCGGTGGCCGTCGACGGTGGAGGTCTCGCGCTGGACGCAGTCGGCGAAGACCTTGCCCTGCGCACGCCCGGTGGCGTGGTTGGTCATCGTCACGGTCCACGTGTCGAGCGCGGTCGAGCGCGACTCGAGGACGCGTACGTCGGCGAGCGTGCCGGTGCCCTGGTCGACGGCGTCGACCCGGCCGGAGCCGTCGCTGGCGACGTAGCCGCTCGGGCAGCCGACCGAGATCGTGCGGGTCTCCCCCGCCGACAGGTCGGCCTGGGTCTCCACCCGCTGCTCGTCGACCTGGTGCTGGACGGCCGGGCCGAGGACGTCGGGGGCCTCGGGCGAGGGCGACACGGTCAGCGGGACCTGAGCGGTCGCGACCGCGAAGTCGGAGGAGTCCGGGACGAACCGCACGTGGAGCACGTGATCGCCGATCGCCGGCTTCCGTCCGGTGGCCGGACCGGTCTCGTCGTCGAGGATGTAGGTGAAGGTGCCCGGCTGGTCGGCCGTGGCGCCGAGCTGGTCGGCGCCCAGCGCCGTGCCGTCGGTGATGTCGGCCGGCGCGGCCCAGGTCAGGGTCGGCGCTGCCTTCGCCACGTGGATCGACACGGTGCGTGTCACGGGACCGTAGCGGCCGGCGAAGTTGGCGAACGGGGTCCAGGTCGCCGTGAGGACGTGGTCGCCCGCGCCGAGGACGGCGCCGTAGGCGGGGAGGCCGCTGCCGTAGGTGTAGACGATGTCGCCCATCGCCGGGGTGCCGTAGGGGAACGCCGAGGTGTTGAGGACCGCCTCCAGCTGGGCGGCGCCGAGGGCGGTGCCGTACGTGATGTCTGCGGGCGACGACCAGGCCAGGCTCGGCACCGCCTTGGCGACGTTGAAGCTGACCGACTTGGTCGAGGCGTTGAAGTTGGCCGCCGTGGCGACGGACACGCTCACCGTGCAGGTGCCGGTGCCGGCGAGGGTGACGGCACCGGAGCTGCTGACGGTGCAGACGCTCGCAGTGCTGGTCGAGTACTGGCGGGTCGCTGGCGAGGTTGCCGAGGCGGTGATCTGCGGGACGCCGGTGCCGTAGGTGGTGTCGGCGACCGGGTTGACCGAGAGGCCGGCGTCGGCCCGGGTGACGGTCTGGCTGAGGTTCGCAGAGGCCGTCGTGTAGTCGGCGCTGTCCGTCGGAGTCAGCGTCGCAGTGATCAGGTAGGTGCCGGCGTTCAGCACGGTGCTCGCGCTGACCGGCGTGCCGCTGATCGTGTAGGTGATCGTGCCCGGCACCGAGCCGGTGGCGTTGAGGACCGAGGCCAGCGTCGTGCCGTAGGTGATCTGCGAGGCCGACGTGTAGCTGACCGACGGCGTGGCCTTCCCGACCGCGACCGTCCAGCTGCCCTGCGGGGCCGCCGTGTAGGAGCCGCTGGCCGCCTGGTTGGCGAGGAGCACGCAGCTGCCGGCGCCGGTCAGCGTGACGGTCGCGGACACCGTCGTGGTGCCCGACGGGCTCGCGACGGTGCACGGGCTGCCCGCCTGGGCGTTGATGGCCACCTGGCCACCGCCCGACGTCCCGACGGCCGTGACGGCGAACGGGGCGTTGCCGTAGGTCTTGGACGACGGCGGGCTCGAGAACGAGACCGACTGGGTCGTCTGGATCCCGGTGATGTTCCGGGTCACGGTGGCGGACTTCCAGTTGGTGCCCGTGGTGCCGGTCGGGTTGAACGTGGCGGTGACCTGGGTCGTGCCGACGGGGATCGCGGCGTTGCTGTTGATCGGATTGGCGTTGCCGTCGCTATAGGTCCAGGTGCCGGCCAGCCCTGCCGGGGTGACCGACGCGTTCATGACCGAGGCCCAGGTGGTGCCGGCGTTGTACTGGCCGGCCGGATTCCAGATCGCCGTCGGCGTGCCCTTGGCGACGTTGATGGTGATGGCCTGCGTCGTGGTCTGCCCGCCCGGGTTGGTGGCCGAGCAGGAGCCGGTGGTCCCGGGCGCCGAGATGATGGTGCCGGCAGCCGGCGTGCAGGTGGCTGAGTAGGTGCCGTAGGTGCTGTCGTAGCCGTAGACGTTCCACGCCGGCACGGTGGCGCCGCCAGACGTGTTGGCCGTGAGGCTCAGCGCGTTGCCGGTCGGCAGGCTCATCAGGGTCGGCGAGACGGCCTGGACGCTGATGTTCCAGTTCATCGTCATCTGGCCGCCGGTCGAGAGGTTGAAGCCGACCTGGATGGTGTACGTCGGGGACGTGGTGACGACGCGGTTCGTGATGTTGCAGTTGCCCGTCGTGAAGTTGCCGCCGAAGGTGTTCGTGTAGTTGGGGGAATCGGGGAAGTTGGCGAAGCAGCCGGTGATGCGGGCGCCGAGGAACGTGTTCGCCGTCCCGGTCCAGGCGAACGAGACCGGCTGGCCCAGGGCGGCGGTCGCGGGCGGCGCCGTGGTCCATGCCATCGTCTGGATCGCCGACGCCGGCGCGACCGGCACCAGCGCCAGGATGCCGGCGACCAGCACCCCGACCAGACCTGTCCGCGTCAGCGCGCGGGCGCGCAGCTTCGTCATCACGACGGTTCCCCCCAGTTCGATGTCCTGGTGACGCTAGGGGTCGACCCGGGCGATCAGGGCGCCGGATCCGGCCATGGCAGCGATCGGCCACCGGAGGTCTGGTCCACCGCTCACCCGCAGAGGTGAGTCAGTCCGCCGAGAGCTCGAACTCCACGCGGCGCGTCGCCACGTCTGCTACCGACAGCCGCACGCGTACGTCGGTCCCGAGCGGCAGCGGCGACGTGGAGACGACGCGCGCCTCGACGTCGGGGTCGTGCACGACGACGATGCCGCGGTGCGGGTCCTTGTCGTCGACGTCGACCACCACGCCGGCGTACGTCGTGCCCACGTCGTCGGCGAGGACGCCGGCCTCGACGAGGTCGAGCACGGCGCGTTCGTAGGCGTGCGCGCGCGAGGCCGAGGCCTGCAGGGTCTTCGGCAGCCCCGGCAGCGCGGCGTGCACCCAGTCGGGAATCTCCGTGCCGGCGCAGAGCGCGAGGCACACCTCGCCGGCGTACCGGTCCCCCAGGCGACGCAGCGGCGCGGTGACGTGGGCGTACTCCTCCGCCAGGGCCGAGTGCAGCGGCTGCGCGGGCACCTCGCCGTCGAAGGCGACGTACCCGCTGCCGCGCAGCAGGCGGGCGGAGGCGTTGACCATCGCGGCGTGCGCAGCGATCGACGGGTCGAGCGAGCGGATGAAGTCGGGGTAGAGCAGCTCGGCCGGCCACTCGATCCCCAGCGCGCGGGCCGTGCGGTGCAGGCGCTGCACGTCACGCGGGTCCGGCGGCGGCAGGGTGCGCAGCAGCCCGACCCGGGCGTACATCATCAGGTCGGCGGCGGCGTAGCCGGTGAGCAGCGAGATCTGCGCGTTCCAGCGCTCGACCGGCAGCTGCTCGCGAAACTCCAGGTGCCAGCGGTCGCCCTGGACGTCGACGTCCTGCTCGGGCAGCGGCAGCGAGACACCGCCGCGCGCCGCCTCGCGGGCGATCCGGATCTCGCCGACCTCCTTGAGCAGCACCATCGACTCGTCGGCGGTGCCGTCGTCGAGCGAGCGCTGCACCTCCTCGTAGGTCCGCTGGGCGGTCGAGCGCACCCGCGCCCGCTCCACCTGTACGTCGGTGCGCGTGCCCTCGGCGTCGAGCTTGATCGTCCACAGCAGCGCCGGACGCACCTCGCCGGGCAGCAGCGACGCGGCACCCTCGCTCAGCACCGGCGGGTGCAGCGGCACCTTGGTGTCCGCGCCGTACAACGTCTCGCCGCGCTGGTTCGCCTCCACGTCGACCGGGTCCCCGGCCGTCACGAAGGCCGCGACGTCGGCGATGGCGTAGAGCACGACGAACCCGCCGTCGTCGGCGCGCGAGAGGTGCATCGCCTGGTCGAGGTCGCGGGCACCCTCCGGGTCGATCGTCACGAAGGCGACGTCGGTGCGGTCCAGCTCCGGCAGGCGCGGCGCGGCCGCCGCGGCCTCGGCCGCAGCCTCGACCTCCGGTGGGAACGCCGGGGAGACATCCATCTCGCTCAGGATGGCCTCGATGCCTCCCCGCAGCGTGGCCGCGGCCACCCCGTCATCGACGGACCGGACCCGGACGACGCGACTGCTCGGCATACCGGCACCATAACTGCGTGCTCATCCTGTTGCCGCCCAGCGAGGGCAAGTCCGCGCCACGTCGTGGCAAGCCGCTCGACCTCGCCGCCCTCGACTTCGCCGCTCTGACAGAGCCGCGCGAGCGGATCCTGGACGCCCTGGTCGGGCTGTGCGAGGGCGACCCCGACGTCGCCGCGAAGACCCTCGGCATCGGCAGCACCCAGCTCGACCTGGTCGCGCTCAACCGCTCGCTGCGGACCAGCGCGACCGCGCGGGCCGATCAGGTCTACTCCGGCGTCCTGTACGACGCGCTCGACGTCGCGACGCTCTCCACGGCCGCCCGCCGCCGGGCCACGGCACGGCTGGCGGTCACGTCGAGCCTCTTCGGACTGGTGCGCCCCAGCGACCGGATCCCGGCGTACCGCCTCTCCGGCGACGCCTCCCTGCCCGGGCTCGGCCCGGTCGCCGGCGTGTGGCGCGAGCACCTCGGCGCGGTCGCGACCGCGGCCGTGGGACGCGGCCTGCTCGTCGACCTGCGTAGCGGCATGTACGGCGCGTTCTGGAAGCCCACGCCGGACGTCAAGGTCGCCACCGTGCGGGTGCTGCACGAGCACCAGGGCCAGCGGAAGGTCGTCAGCCACTTCAACAAGGCCACCAAGGGGCGGATCGTCCGGGCCCTGCTCGAGAGCGGCGCCGACCCACGGACGCCGGCGAAGCTCGCGGACGCGCTGCGCGACCTCGGCTGGACGGTCGAAGTCGACGGCGGTCGCCTCGACGTGGTCGTCAGCGAGGTGTAGCGAGCGGGTCGCGGCCTGGCGGCAGCGCGTTGTAGAGCCGCATCGACGGGCGGCCGTCGTACCAGTTCAGGACGGTGACGGACGCCGGCGTGAGCTCCATCCGGTAGACGGCATCGAGCGGCGCGTCCAGCGCGTGCGCGACGAGGGTCTTGATCGGCGTCACGTGGCTCACCACGACGACCGTGCGGCCGGCGTGCTCATCGAGCACGCGCGCGAGACCGGCGAGCACCCGCTCCTCGACGACACGGAACGACTCTCCCCCGCCCGGCGCCACGTCGAGCGAGCCGAGCCACGCCTGGAGGTCGTCGGGGAAGCGCTCGCCGACCTCGGCGAAGGTCATCCCGTCCCAGGTGCCGAACTCCATCTCGGCGAAGCCGGGCTCCACCTCGACCTCGCGGCCCAGCGCGGCGGCGATGATCTCGGCCGACTCCAGCGTGCGGCGTACGGGTGAGGAGATGACGGCGTCGACGCGGTCGGCGAGCAGGCCCAGCCAGTCGGCGACCGCGCGGATCTGGTCCTTGCCGTCGTCGCTCAGGCCCGGGTTGGCGCTCGCGAGGCCGCCGGAGAAGCGCTTGTCGACGGTGTGCGGCGTGACGCCGTGGCGCACCAGGATGACGGTGGTCGGCACGCTCGGCGGCCCCCAGGCGCGCACCTTGGGTTCGGCCTTGGGCTCGGCCTTGGGCTCGACCTTCGGGGCCCCGGCCACGGTCACGCCGCTGCGCTTGCCGTCGAGGGCCTCGTTGGCGAGCCGGTCGGCGTGCGAGTTCTGCTCCCGCGGGACCCAGGTGTACGTCGTGCCGGGCGGCGCCAGCTCGGCGGCCTCGGCGGCCAGCGGCCTCATGTCGGGGTGCTTGATCTTCCAGCGCCCCGACATCTGCTCGACGACCAGCTTGGAGTCCATCCGCACCTCGACAGAGGCGTCGGGCGCGAGCTCGGCGGCCAGCCGCAGGCCGGCGATCAGGCCGGAGTACTCCGCGACGTTGTTGGTCGCCACCCCGATCGTGCTGCCGTCCTCCGCGAGGACGTCGCCGGTCTCGGCGTCGGTCAGCACCGCGCCGTACGACGCAGGGCCGGGGTTGCCGCGCGAGCCCCCGTCGGCCTGGATGAGGACCTTGCTCGGTCGAGCCTGCGTCACAGCCCCGACTCGGAGGTGCGCACCAGGATCCGATTGCACTCCTCGCAGCGGACCACCTCGTCCTCCGGGAGTGCCTTGATCCGGCTGAGCTCGACCGAGTCGAGCGTCAGCTGGCAGCCGGTGCACGTCCGCGCCCGCAGCGCGGCCGCGCCGACGCCGCCCTTCTGCTCGCGCAGCCGCTGGTAGAGCGCGACGAGGTCGTCCGGCAGGCCCTCGCCCGCCGGACCGCGCCGGGCAGCCAGGTCCTGGAGCTGCTCGTCGATCGCGGCGACCTTCTCGTCGCGGGCGACCGCCAGCGCGGTCAGCCGCTCGTCGGTCTCGGCGACCATCGTCTCGTACTGGACGAGCTCCTTCTGCGCCTCCTCGATCTTCTCCATCACCTCGAGCTCGTCGTCCTCGAGGCTGGAGATCCGGCGCTCCAGGGACTGGAGCTCGTGCTGCATCCGCTCGAGGTCCTTGGGGTTCGTGATCAGGCCCTGGTCCATCCGGTCGCGGTCGCGCGTGCGTCGCGTCTTGACCGCCTCGACGTCGAGGTCGACCTTCTTCTGCTCGGTGGTGAGGTCGTCGACGGTGATCCGGGCGTCGCGCGCCAGGTTGTCGACGTCCGTGCGCTTGGCCGTGAGCTCGGCGATCTCGGCGAGCTCGGGCAGCCTGGCCCGCTGGTGACGCAGCTGGTCGACGTGGGAGTCGAGCTCCTGCACGTCGAGGAGCTTGAGTTGGGCGGCGGGATCGGCTTTCAGCGGGGTCTCCTCAGATGCGGTGCTGCCAGGGGTCCGTGCAGATGGTGCTCACGCGGGTCTCCACCGTATCGTCCAGCGCCTCGCGCACCCGAGCCTCCACCACCGGGAGCCACGTCCACTCGGCCGCCCAGTGCGCCACGTCGAGCAGCGCGGGCCCGCCCCGCTCCAGGAACTCGCCCGCCGGGTGGTGCCGCAGGTCGCTCGTCACGTAGACGTCCGCGTCGGTGCGCGCGACGGTGTCGAGCAGGAAGTCGCCGGCTCCCCCGCACAGTGCCACCCGTCGTACGACGCGGTCCGGGTCGCCTCCGACGCGTACGCCGTGCGCCGTCGGCGGCAGCGCTCCGGCCACCGTGGCGGCGAACTCCCCCAGCGTCGTCGGCGGCACGGAGCCGATCCGCCCGGTCCCGGTGTCGGACGTGCCGGGGTCGGCCAGCTCGACCAGGTCGTAGGCCGGGGTCTCGTAGGGGTGGGCGGCCAGCATGGCGGCCACGACTGCCCGGCGGAGGCTGCGGGGCAGCACGACCTCGACCCGCTCCTCGGCGACGGCCTCCAGGCGGCCGACGTCGCCGATCGTCGGGTTGGCCCCGGCGAGCGGCCGGAAGCGGCCGGTCCCCGGGGTCGAGAACGACGCGGTGTCGTAGTCGCCGATCCGGCCCGCGCCGGCGTCGGCCAGGGCCGTGCGGAGCCGGTCGGCGTCGTCGACGGGCACGTAGACGGTCAGCTTGTCCATCGAGAGACCCGGCGCGGGGAGCAGCGGCGCGACGTCGGTCAGGCCGAGCGCGGTCGCCATCGCCTCCGAGACGCCGCCGAGCGCCTGGTCTGCGTTGGTGTGGGCGGTCAGCAGCGCGCAGCCGGCACCCGCCAGGGTCGCGAGCGTCCGACCCTTCGGCGTGGTCGCCGCGAACCCGTGGACCGGCTTCAGGAAGAGCGGGTGGTGCACGACCAGCAGGTCCGCGCCCCACGCGGCCGCCTCCTGCGCCACCTCCAGGGTCGGGTCGACGGCGAACATCACCTTGCCGACCGGCTGCTCCGGGTCGCCGTGCACGAGGCCGACGGCGTCCCAGGAGTCGGCCGTCTCGGGTGGGTACCAGCCGTGGAGCAGGTCGACGACGTCCGACAGGTGAGGCATGGGCCGAGGCTATCGGGGAGGATGCACGTCGTGGAGGGGACCGTCATCGCGCTGTACGTCGCGGCCGAGCACCACGCCGCGATGGAGCCGCGCGAGTCGATCCAGGTCGAGGCCGGCAGCGGGATCGTCGGCGACCGCTACCACGGCAGTCGGCACCGACACGTGACCGTGCAGTCGGCGGCCGACCTCGACGCCGCGGCGGCCGACCTGGGCGCGCCGGTCACCCCGCCGATGACGAGGCGCAACGTCACCGTCGACGTACCGGTCCCGACCGAGCCCGGCGCCCGGATCGTCGTCGGCGAGGTCCTGCTGGAGGCGGTCCGGATCGCGGCGCCGTGCCGGATCATGGAGACCTCCATCGGGCCGGGCGGACGGGTCGCGCTGCGCCGTCGTGGAGGTACGGCGTT
The DNA here is from genome assembly GCF_001425175.1 of Nocardioides sp. Root1257. Lineage (GTDB taxonomy): Bacteria > Actinomycetota > Actinomycetes > Propionibacteriales > Nocardioidaceae > Nocardioides. The sequence continues at coordinate 163,189 of NZ_LMDV01000013.1, forward strand.
CCGGGCACTCTCGTCGGGGACGATCCGGGTCGGGGACCCGGTGCGCCCTGGCTAGGCTCGTGGCATGTCCGTCGTGAAGATCAACGCCATCTCCGTGCCCGCCGACGCGCACGAGGAGCTCGAGAAGCGCTTCGCCCACCGCGCGCACACGGTCGACGGCTCGCCCGGTTTCCTCGGCTTCCAGCTGCTCCGTCCGGTCAAGGGCGAGGACCGCTACTTCGTCGTCACGCACTGGGAGGACGAGGAGTCCTTCGCCGCCTGGCGCGACGGCGGCGCGGCCGCGGCCCACGCCGGGCAGCGCGCCAACCCCGTCGCGACCGGCGCCGAGCTGCTCGAGTTCGAGGTCGTGCTCGACGTCAAGGGTTCCTGACGTGGCTTGGGGTAGTCCCTGACGATTTGGTCTCTGGGAGCGATCCCAAGGGGCCGAAACGTCAGGGACTACCCCAACAGGCTCAGTTGACCTGCCGGTCCCGCCCCTCCCAGAACGGCGCGCGGAGCTTGAACTTCTGGAGCTTGCCGGTCGCCGTGCGGGCCAGCTCGTCGCGGAACTCGACGATCGTCGGCGCCTTGTAGCCGGCGGCCTTCTCCTTGCACCAGGCGATCAGCTCCGCCTCGGTCACGGACTCCCCCTCGGCCAGCACGACGAGCGCCATGATCGTCTCGCCCCACTTCTCGCTGGGGATGCCGATCACCGCGACCTCGGCGACCGCCGGGTGCGAGAAGATCACGTCCTCCACCTCGATCGAGGAGACGTTCTCGCCGCCGGTGATGATCACGTCCTTCTTGCGGTCCGAGATCGTCAGGTAGCCGTCGTCGCCGACGACCCCGCCGTCGCCGGTGTGGAACCACCCGCCGGCGAGCGCCCGCTCGCTCTCCTCGGGCTGCTCCCAGTAGCCCTCGAGTACGACGTTCGAGCGCGCCAGGACCTCCCCGCCGCCGTCCTCGGGGTCGCCCTCCGAGATCGCGAGACGTACGCCGAGGGCGGGTGCGCCCGCCCGGGTCAGCTTCGTCGCCCGCTCCTCGGCGTCGAGGTCGTCCCACTCGGCCCGGGTGCGGTTGAAGGTCAGCAGCGGCGAGGTCTCGGTGAGGCCGTAGATCTGGATGAACTCCCAGCCCAGCTCCTCCTGCACGCGCGCGACGGTCTTCGTCGGCGGCGGCGCGCCGGCCATGATGATCCGCACCCGGTCGCGCCCGGGGATCTCGCCCTCCCAGGTCTGCGCCGCCTCCAGGACCGCCGCCGCGACGGCCGGCGCTGCGCACATCACGGTGACGCCGTGGTCCCGGACCCGGCGCAGGATCTCGGCGCCGTCGACCTTGCGCAGCACGATGTGCTTTGCTCCCAGGCCGGTCATCGCGTACGGCATCCCCCAGCCGTTGGCGTGGAACATCGGCAGCGTGTGCAGGTAGACGTCGCGGTCCGAGACCGTCGCGTGCATCGCGAAGGTGACCGCGTTGACCCAGATGTTGCGGTGCGTGATCTGGACGCCCTTGGGGCGCGCGGTCGTGCCCGACGTGTAGTTGATGCAGGCCGTGGCGTTCTCGTCCGGCTCCCAGGCGCGCGGCTCGGCGTCGGCCGCGGCGTACAGGCTGTCGTCGTCGCCCAGGACCAGCTTGATCTCGGCCTCGACGCCCTGCAGCGCGTCCTCGAGCTCCGGGTCGACCAGCAGCCCCCGCGCGCCGGAGTGCGCGACGATGAAGCTGATCTCGTCGGGGCGCAGCCGGAAGTTCACCGGCACCAGGACGCGGCCCCAGCCGCTGACCCCGAAGAACGCCGTGAGCAGCCGCGCGCTGTTGTGGCTGACGATCGCCACCCGGTCGCCGACCTCCAGCCCGAGCTCGTCGAGCTTCGCGGCCATCCGCCGCGCGAGCGCTCCGACCTCGGCGTACGTGAGCTCGCCGCTGCCCGAGGATCCACTCAGCGGCGGCGCCGGCTGGTCGGGCTCGTCGACGACGCCCACTCGCTCGCCGTAGACCTGCACGGCTCGATCGATGAAGTCCGAAACGCTGAACGGGACGATCATGTCGCCACTGTAGCCAGCCGCCGCGGGGATGAGAGTCCTCTCATGGCGCTCTCATGGATGCCCCACGATCGGGGAGGATGGTCCTCACATGAAGACGGTCTGGAAGGTCCTGCTCGGGCTCGCCCTCGTCGTCCCGATGGGGGCGTACGTCGCGGGCTCGCTCGCCGCGTCCGCCTCGGACGACCCGACGCCCCGGCAGACGATCCAGATCAACGAGACCGAGCACAGCCGCTCGGCCTCGCCGTCCCCCACCCCGACCCGCACGCCGCCGCCGACCTCGGAGCCGAGCGACACGGGTGAGGTCGAGGTCATCACGCCGCACTACGACGACTTCGACGACCACGACGACCGCGGCGACGACGACGGCGACGGCGACGACCACAGCGGCCACGGTGGCGGCGGTGACGACGGCGGGGGCCACGGTGGCGACGACGGTGGCGGTGACGACCACAGCGGTCACGGCAGCGGCGACGACGGCGGGCACGGTGGCAGTGGCGAGGACTAGCGTCTCGGTCCGGGTCCGGATCACGGCCACCGTCGCACTGCTCGTGCTCGCGGGCCTGGTGGTCGCCGGGGTGGTCGTCGCGACGATCGAGTCCCGACGCGTCGACCAGCAGATCACCGCCGAGGTCGACCAGGAGTTCGCGGAGTTCTCCAAGCTCCAGGCGAAGGGCCTCAACCCGGCGACCGGCCGGCCCTTCGACAGCCCCCAGGCGATGGTCCGGCAGTTCATGGAGAGCAACGTCCCGGACGACAACGAGCTGCTCATCGGCTGGTGGGACGACGGCGTCCAGGCCCAGTCGCCGAAGTGGAACACGATCAGCAGGAGCGCCTGGTTCGCGGACGCCGTACGCCCCCTGCTGGCCGACAACGGGACCACCACGGTCGACTCCGAGTTCGGCGAGCTCCAGGTCTCCACCCAGAGCGTGACCCAGGGCGACCGGACCGGCGCCCTCGTGGTCGTCACCTTCCTCGACCGCTCGCGCGCGGGGCTGCACGAGACCATGCGCACCTACGCGATCGTGGCCGCGCTCGCGCTGCTGCTCGTCACGGCGATGGCCGCGTGGGTGTCGGGCCGGCTGCTCTCGCCGCTGCGCACGCTGCGCGAGACCGCCGACGAGATCTCCGAGAACGACCTCTCCCAGCGACTGCCGGTCACCGGCAACGACGACCTCACCGCGCTGACCCGGACGTTCAACGGCATGCTCGAGCGGCTGGAGGCGGCGTTCGTCGGCCAGCGCCAGTTCCTCGACGACGCCGGTCACGAGCTCAAGACGCCGCTGACCGTGCTGCGCGGGCACCTCGAGCTGCTCGACACCGGCAACCCCGACGACGTCGCGGAGACCCGGCTGCTGCTGCTCGACGAGATCGATCGGATGTCCCGCCTGGTCGGCGACCTGATCCTGCTCGCCAAGAGCGACCGGCCCGACTTCCTCCAGTCCTCGCCGGTGGACCTCGGCGGCCTGACCCTCGACCTGGTCGCGAAGGCGCGCGGGCTCGGCGATCGCGACTGGGTCCTGGACGACAGCGCCGACGTCAAGATCGTCGCCGACCAGCAGCGGCTCACCCAGGCGGTGCTGCAGCTCGCCGACAACGCGGTCAAGCACACCCGGGACGGCGACACCGTCGCGATCGGCTCCTCGGCGACCGCGACCGAGGCCCGCCTGTGGGTCCGCGACACCGGGACCGGCGTACCGCCCGAGGACCGTGAGCTGATCTTTGAACGTTTCGGCCGCTCCGCCGTACCCCCTGGTGACGAGGGCTTCGGTCTGGGCCTCTCCATCGTCGGGGCCGTCGTGCGGGCGCACGGCGGGACCGTGACGGTGGAGGACGCCGAGCCGCCGGGCGCCCGGTTCGTCGTGACCCTGCCCAGGACCAAGACGCTGGAGGACGAGTGGCCCGCATCCTGATCGTCGAGGACGAGGAGCGCATCGCCGCGTTCGTGTCGAAGGGGCTGCGTGCCGACGGGCACGTCACCACCTGCGTGGGCGACGGCCGCCACGGCCTGGAGCACGCGCTGAGCGACGACTTCGACCTGATGGTGCTCGACATCGGGCTGCCCGGCATCGACGGCTTCGAGGTGCTCGACCGGCTCCGCTCGCAGGGCTCCCAGCTCCCGGTCATCGTGCTCACGGCCCGCGACTCCGTCGGCGACACCGTCTCGGCGCTCGAGGGCGGGGCCGACGACTACATGCCCAAGCCGTTCCGCTTCGCCGAGCTGCTCGCCCGGATCCGGCTCCGGCTGCGCCAGCACGGCGACGGCAGCCGGACGGCCGTCGATGTCATGGAGTCCGGCGGCGTGCGCCTCGACGTACGCAGCCGGCGCGCCGACGTCGCCGGGCGCGAGGTCGAGCTCTCCGCCCGCGAGTTCGCGCTCGCCGAGATGTTCATGGTCAACGCCGGCCAGGTGCTCTCCCGCGAGCAGCTCCTCGACCAGGTCTGGGGCATGGACTTCGACCCGGGCTCCAACGTGGTCGACGTGTACGTCGGCTACCTGCGCAAGAAGCTCGGACCCACCGCGATCGCGACGGTGCGAGGAATGGGCTACCGCTTCAACCGCTGACGTCGGGCAGCGGTGAGCCAGCAACCGAAACCTGCCGCACGGCTCGCCGAAACGGTTGCCTGCTCACCGCCGACCCGCAACCAACGGTTGCATTTGGCGACAGCACGGTCTACGGTGATGTGCAACCAAACGTTGCACTACGGAACCGGGAGATCCCATGGAGTACGCAAGCATCGAGCGCGAGATCCACGTCCAGGCCTCGCCCGAGGTGGTGTTCGAGGTGGTCAGCCGCCCCGAGCACCTCAAGGAGTGGTGGCCCGACGACATCAGCCTCGACTCGTCGGCACCCGGCGCGACCGGTGAGCTGATCTGGGGCGACGACGCGAACCCGCGGGCCAACGTCGTCGCGATGACCGTCGTCGAGTCGGACCCGCCGCGCCGCTTCGCCTTCCGGTGGACGCACGCGATCGACGAGGAGGCCGAGGTCGGCAACTCGCTGCTCGTCGTCTTCGAGCTCACCCCGACCGACACCGGCACGTCGCTGCGGATGACCGAGACCGGCTTCCGCGAGATGGGCTGGGAGGCCGCGGTCCTCGAGGCGGCGTACGTCGACCACGTGCAGGGCTGGGACCACTTCATCCCGCGGCTGCGCACGTACGCCGACCGCCTGGTCGCGAGCTCGTGACCCCCACCGTCGGTCCGGCGATCGACGACGACCTCTGGTCGGCCGTCGGCGACCCGACCCGGCGCCGGATGCTCGACCTGCTGCTGAGCGGCGGCGCGGGCACCGCCACCTCCCTGAGCGAGCAGCTGCCGGTCACGCGGCAGGCCGTCGCCAAGCACCTCGGCGTGCTGGACCGGGTCGGCCTGGTGCACGCCACGCCGTACGGGCGGGAGAAGAGGTACCACGTGGACGACGAGCAGTTCGCGCGCGCCGTCGCGCAGCTCTCCGCGGTCGGGGCGACCTGGGACGCCCGGCTGCAGCGCATCAAGCGGATCGCCGAGGCGATCGAACGCTCCCAGGACGACACCGACAACGAGAACGACAACGAGAAGAGGTAAGGCAATGGTCGACATCCTGCACCGCGTCGGCGTGGCGTCGAAGAGCCCCGAGGAGGTCTACGAGGCGCTCACCACCGTCGACGGGCTCGCCGGCTGGTGGACCGACCGGACGACGGGTGATCCCGACGTCGGCGGCACGCTGGAGTTCCGGTTCATCCCCGGCGGTTTCGACATGGAGGTGATCGAGCTGGAGCCCGCCAAGCGGGTGCACTGGCAGGTCGCCGACGGGCCGCCCGAGTGGGTCGGCACGCACGTCACCTTCGACCTGTCGGAGGTCGACGGCTACACGATCGTGCTCTTCAAGCACGAGGGCTGGGTTGAGCCCGGCGAGTTCATGCACCACTGCAGCACCAAGTGGGCGTCGTACCTGCTCAGCCTCAAGCAGCTCGTCGAGACCGGCGAGGGCGCACCTGCCCCGCGCGACGTGATGATCAGCGACTGGCACTGAGCGCCGCTCGCCGTTCCCGAAGGCTCGGACGGTGACTCAGTCGTCCGAGCCGTGACCGCCGTGGTCCCCGTCGTCGCCACCGTGGTCGCCACCGTGGTCGTCGCCCTGGTCGTCGTCGCCGCCGTCACGACCGTGGCCGCTGTGGTCGCCGTCGTCGTCCCCGTCGTCGTGGTGGTCGGCGTGGTCCTCGCCGTGGTCCGAGCCGCGGTGGTCCCCGGCCCGGTGGTCGTCGTCGCGACCCTGGTCGTCGTCGCCCTGGTCGTCGCGGTCGCCGCCGTGGTCGTCACCGACGTCGTGGGCCGGCCCGTCGTCACCGTGGTCGTCGGCCACGTCGTGGTCCGGCCCGTCGTCGGCGCCGTGGCGGGCGTGGTGGCGGGCGCCCGGGTGGTCGTCACCCGCGTCGTGGTCCGCGTCGTCGTCGGCGCCCGGCACGTCGGGCGAGGCCGAGGGCGACGCCGTCGGCGAGGTGCTGACGGTCGACGTCGGCGTGGTCGGGTCGTCGGCGCCGTGGTCGGCCAGGGCTGCTGATCCCTGCCAGGCGACCAGCGCGGCCGCGGCCAGTCCGGCTCCCGCGAGCAGAGGGGTCCTCGTGAGCTTGTTCATCGTGTCTCCTCGTCATCGTGGTTGCTACGACGACGACCCTCCCGGGCCGTGGTGAGGTGACGATGAGCCCCCGATGAGGGAGCTCTCACACAGCGACTCAGCGCCGCCAGGCGGAGATCCGCCGCGTGGGGGCGTCGGCCTCCGGGGACTCGGTCTGCTCCCAGACCCGGCGCCACTGCGCCACCTGCGGCCCGGACGGGTCCGGTACGGCGCCGGCGGCGACCCGCTTGCGGGCCTCCCACCACGTGCTCCGGTCCTCGTCGAGCAGGGCGGCGACGGCGTCCTTGATCCGCGGCGCGAAGTCGCGCACGGACTCGTCGGCCCCGGCCACCAGCGGCTCACCGAAGCGGATCGTCAGCTGCCGGCGCCCCTTCGACGGCCATCCCTGGCCCCGGGGCATCGCGGCGAAGGTGCCGCGGTGCGCGACGGGGACCACCGGGACGCCGTACTCCTTCGCGAGGAACGCGGCACCCATCCGGAACTTGCCCATCCAGCCGTCCGTCGAGCGGGTGCCCTCCGGGAAGATCACCAGGCTCCAGCCGTCCGCGAGCACCTCGCCAGGGGTCGCGGCCATGGTGCCGCCGCGCCGGTCGATCGGGAAGGTGTTGAAGAACAGCGACGAGCCGACCGCCCGCCACCACGTGTCGAAGAAGTAGTCGGCCGCCGCGGCCACCGCCGTACGCCGGCGCCACTCGTCCGGCAGCGACAGCAGGATCAGCGGAGTGTCGAGGTGCGAGGCGTGGTTGGCCACGAAGATGACCGGGCCCTCGACGCGGTCCAGGACGTCGAGGCCCTCGACGCGGGTCCGGCTCACCGAGCGGAAGAGCGGCTGCAGGCCGCCCTTCTGCGCCACCTCGCGCGCCGCGATCGCGGGCTTGCGGCGCGACCAGTCGCTCGGGAAGACCGTCGACTTCGCCGGCAGCACGAACTCCTCCGCCGACCGCGGCACCTGCGAGCGCCGGCCCCAGCGCCAGCCGCGCGCGACCTGCCGGACGTCGTCGATGCCGCCCGTGACCAGACCCTTCGCGGGAGTGCTCATCGCACGTGCGCCAGCAGGTGCGGCGGGTTGTGGAGGTAGGTGATCGACGGGCTGGTGCCGACCGTGCCGGACGCCATCTCGAGCGCGTCCGCGAGCGTGCTCGCCGCGCGGAACCCCAGGCGGGAGGCGACCTTGCGGTCGGCGCCGACCCAGATGACCTCGTCGACGTGGTCCATCGCGTGCGCCGCCCAGTACCACATGTAGAACGGGTGGACGCCGTGGTAGGCGTGCGAGGTCCGGTAGAGGTGGCGGTACCAGGGGTCCTCGGCGAACTGCTGCTCGTACTTCTCCCCCACCACCGCCGGGTCGGTCGACTCCGCGAGCACCTCCTCGTAGAAGTCGACGTACGACGGGTGGTGCAGCTGGTTGAAGCCCTCGTTGAGCGGGTGGTAGAGGATCACCGCGCCGCCCTTCCGGACGACGGGCTGGCCGAGGTAGGAGTTGAAGTAGTAGCCGAGACCCATGCAGGTGGCCAGGATCGGGTTCAGCGACGAGTTCACGTTGTAGGGACCGACGTACGGGATCCCCATCACGAGCACGTCGGACTGGCCCTGCACCTCGACGAGCTGCTGCTGGTGCACCTTCTCGAGCGTCTTGGTGTGCACCGCCTCGACCTCGCCGGCGTTCACGCCGGTGAGCCCGTAGACCGACCGCAGGTCGTGGAACATCTTGTGCTTCAGCTTCGCCGGCGCGACCGACAGGCCGCGGCGCATGCCGAGCATCGTGGCCTGGTCCTTGACCGACCACTCCCACTCGCGCTTCTGCAGGAAGTCGTAGGGCTTGGGGAAGATGTCGTTGTTGAGCGTCGTCTCGATCTGGAACACCTTGACGGTGTCCTTGATGACGCGGCCGATCCGCCAGGCGGAGTGGTGCATCGCCGAGTGCTTGTGGTCCATGAAGGACCGCGACTGCACCATGGTCTTGGCGTTGTGGTGGTGCCGCAGCGACTTGTACGACGCCAGGCCGATGCCGACGGACTTGTGGCCGCCGTCCATGGCGACCAGGTTGACGTTGACGTAGACGAGCAGGTCGGACTCCGCAGCCCGCTTGCTGATCTCGATGTCCTCACCCTTCTCGGTGGTGCCGAGGTGGGAGAGGTTGTCGCGGTCCTCCGCGTCGAAGTTGTAGAGCTTGCCCTGCGGGTAGAACGAGCGGAAGACCCGCTCCCCCACGATGTGCTTGAGCTCGGCCGCCGTCATCCGGCGGTGCAGCGCGTTGGCCGCGATCAGCTCGACGTCGTCGACCCCGGCGTCGGCCGCCATCGTCAGGACGTGCTCGATGATCCGGCCGCGGATGTCGGGCGCGCGCATCGTCGGCAGCGGCAGCGACAGGTCGTCGAACGCGATCGTCAGCTTCATGCCGGCGAAGAGCAGCTCGGGCAGCGGGTCCATGTCCTGCGGGTGCAGCAGCGCCTCGCGGATCGCCTGGTCGACGTCCGGCACGGCCGGCAGCGACTCGGGCGGGTAGACGACGCGGGTGCCCAGCGGGAAGTTCTCGAGCCGGAAGCCGAGCCCCTCGTGGACGATCAGCGGAGGGGTGCGGTCGTCGACGTCGAGGACGAAACCGGGGCGACTCATCGTGTGCTCCTGGGGTCGAAGGCCACCTTGACCGTGCCGAGACGGCCGGCCGAGTGGGCGTGGTCGAGCGCTTCGCGCCAACGGTGCAACGGGTAGGTCGCGACGTTCTTGGCGAGCTGTTGGACGGCGTCGGTCGCGGCCAGGTCGGTCGCGATCCGGAAGGACTCCTCGGACTGGGCCGACGCGTAGGTGCCGACGACCTCCAGCTCGCGGAACCAGGCGGCGGAGAGGTCGGCCGGGGCCGGCATCCCGGAGAGGACGACCCGGCCACCGGCGCGGGTCGCGTTCAGCGAGGTCTCGAGCGACTGCTTGCTGCCGACCGCGTCGACGGCGACGTCGACACCGCCCAGCAGGTACGGCGCGGAGTACTGCGGCTTGAGCTGGAAGGCGCCGGTGGACCGGCGTACCCGGCGCAGCACCTCGCCGGGCGCCACCACCTCGGTCGCCCCGAACTCGCGGGCGAGCTCCTTCTGGTGGCCGTGCTTGGCGACCACGATGATCTCGCCGGCGCCGGTGAGCTGGCGCAGCGCGAGGGTCGCGAAGAGCCCGACCGATCCGGCACCGCTGACGAGCACGCGGTCGTTGCTGGTGACGCCGGCCCGCAGCGCGGTGTGGACCGCGCACGCGAGCGGCTCGATCAGGATCGCCTGCTCGTCGGAGAAGCCCTCGGGGACGGGGTGGAGCTGGCTGCGGTGGGCCGCGAGCTGCTGCCCCCACCCGCCACCGGTGTCCTTGCAGAAGCCGGTCTGGAGGCCGGGTGCCAGGTGGCCGACGGTGATCCGCGAGCACCGGTTGGTCGCGCCGGTCGCGCACGACTCGCAGGGCTCGACGCCGCGCGCGGCGCAGGTCAGCACCGGGTCGACGACGACCCGGGTGCCGGCCGGCAGGTCCTCGCAGTCGTCGAGCAGCTCGGCGACGACCTCGTGGCCGGGCACGAACGGCAGCGAGACCACGGCCGAGAAGTAGAGGCTGGTCCTCCCGGACAGCATGCCGAGGTCGGAGCCGCAGATCCCGGACAGCCGGGTGCGCAGCCGCGCCCAGCCCGGCCGCTCGAGGCGCGGCTCCTGGATGGTGACCAGCCGCAGCGGCGCGGCGTACCCGGACAGGATGCCGGGCATCCGGCCGCCGATCGCCTTGCCGGCCATGGTCCGCGGCACGGACCGGAACATCTCCAGCGCGAGCATCATGGCTGACCCCCTGCGGGATTGAGGGTGCGGGTGTGCGAGCTCGAGCTCTGCCAGTCGACGATCGTCCACCGCGCCTTGCGCGCGTGCCGGAAGAGCGGCACATCGGGGCGTACGGCGACGGGGCGACCGACCGCCTCGAGCAGCGGCAGGTCGGAGTGCGAGTCGGCGTAGCCGTACGACGAGGCGAGGTCGATGCCGTGGTCGACGGCGTACTGCCGCATCCACGCGGCCCGCGACTCCCCCACGAGCGGCGAGGACGCGAGGTAGCCGGTGCACACCCCGCGGTCGTCGACCGCCAGCTCGGCGGCCTCGATGTGGTCGAAGAGCGGGCGCAGCGGCCGGGTCAGCGGCCGGATCGCGCCGGTGATCAGCACCGTGCGGTGGCCCGCGGCGCGGTGCTCGCGGATCTTGCGCACGGCCGCCGGCGAGAGCCGGGTGAGGACGTGGTCGGTCAGGTGCTCGTCGGCGATCTCGTCGAGGTCGGAGAGCCGGGCGCCGTCGTACTCGCGGTAGACCGAGCGGAGGAAGGCGCTGCGCTCGCGACGCTCGGCCTGCAGCAGGCTCGGCACCTTCGCCGCGATCCGGCTCAGCTCGCCGAGCCGCTCGGTGCCCGAGAGCTCCTGCAGCCGCAGCCACAGGTAGGTCTCGATGACGTTCGAGGACAGCAGCGTGCCGTCCATGTCGAAGAACGCGGCGACGCCCGGCTTCTCGACGAGCGCCTTCTGGGCCGACGCCGCCGGCTTCTTGCGGGCCGCGCGCACCTCGTCGAGGCGCCGGATCGGGGCCGTGACGGCGGGACAGTGGATGTCCTGGAGGTAGACCTTCCAGTCGACGACCGCGGTGTCGAACGCGAACGTCTGCTGGTCCTCCTCGGACAGGGACCGGTAGAGCGCCAGGGTGTTGGTGTCGGAGAACCGCAGCTCCGCCTGGGCGTACTCCTGGTAGAGGCCCATGTAGCGCCGCAGGAACTCCAGGCGCCGACCCTGCTGGTCGAGCTTGCGGGCCAGGTCGCGGGTGCGGTCGCCGCGCGGCGCGTGCCCGATGACGTAGTCGGCCACCTTGAAGGCGCGCTCGCTGGTGCTGAGCAGGCGCTCCACGGACTGCGAGCCCGGGAAGCGCCACTCGGGCAGCCGGGTCGCGCCGCGGTCGCCGGAGATGAACGGGTGCGCGTCGAAGTAGGCCCGCACGTTCTCGTAGAGCGTGCGGAAGGTCAGCGGGTTGCGGTCGCCGGACGAGACGTGGAAGAACGCCGGGGTGCCGACCTCCGGCGGGTGCGCCAGGACGGCGACGATCGCGGCGACGACGTGGTCGACGGGTACGACGTCGACGGTGGTGTCCGCGGCGCCGGGCATCTCCGGCAGCTCACCACGGCCGTAGGCCAGGATCAGCGGCTCCATCATCTTGAAGCCCTCGATCCAGCCCGGGTAGGGCTTCACGAGCGCCGACTCGATGATGCTCGGCCGGACGATCGAGACCCGGTGGGTGCGCGCGTGCTCCTCGACGATCCGCTCGCCGAGCGCCTTGGTGAAGGTGTAGCAGTCGGTCCAGCCGAGGCTGCGGGCGCGCTCGGTGCCGATCCGGACCAGCTCGTCCTTCACCCACTGCTTGCGGGCTTCCTCCGTCGCGTTGGCGGCGGTCAGCAGCCCGGCCCGGCTGTGCTCCTTCTCCGCCTTCTTGCGCTCGGCGGTGAGGATCTCGGTGCCCCGCGAGCGGTGCTCGATCGTCTCGCGCTGGCTGAGGCCCCACGCGAGCTCCGCCTCCAGGTCGACGACCTGCGGCACCGGCCCCTCGGGGATGCTGCCGCGGCGCCGCCCGGCGACGTACGCCGTCGAGATGTGCACGTAGTGGAGGTCCGGTCCGGCCTCGGCCACCCGGGCCAGCAGCTCGCGGGCGCCCAGCACGTTGGTGCGGAAGCCCTCGTCGACCGGCGGGTCGAAGGAGACGTCACCGGCACAGTGCACGACGGCGTCCAGGTCGGTCGGGAGCGCCGGGGCGTCGTACAGGTCGCCCTCCAGCACGGCGACCCGCGCCGCCATCAGCTCCTCGACGCCACCTGCGGCCTCGACGACGTCGGCGAAGGCGGGCTTGCGCAGCAGCGCGGCGGTCCGCGCCGTGCCGCTCGTCGAGCCCTTCCCGCGCACCAGCACCGTCGTCCGGACACCCGGGACTTCGGCGAGCATGAGAAGCAGCAACGCCTCACCGACGAAGCCGGTGACACCGGTGAGGAGCACGTGCTGCCCCTCGAGTCGCTCCGAGATCGTGCTTCGACTCCCAGGCATCAGTCGCGTCGCTCCTGGACCTTCTTCTTCACGAAGATCAGGGGGAGGATGAGGACACCGAGCAGCGAGACGACCCAGACGATCACCGTCGCCTCGATCCAGGTCGCGCCGCCGGAGATGCTGAAGTCGGCGTCGTCGACCAGCAGGTCGGTGACGATCAGGCCGATCAGCGTCGCGACCAGCGCCACCCCGCCGCGCAGCGCCGACGCCTTGCTCAGGGCCATCTGCGTGAGGAAGGGCTGGGCCAGCGCGTAGACGACCGTGAAGATCAGGACGGCCACGACGAAGCCGGTCGTCGAGACCTCGAAGCCGTCGAGGACGGCCGCCGCCACGACGAAGCCGAGTGCGTTGGCGGCCAGCTGGATGACGAAGCTGATCAACAACCGGATCATGGCGAAAACCTACTACCTCCGCCGATCACAGGTGCTTGAGAGCCTCACGTCGTGAGAGGCCGGACATCCGCTCACCGTGCCGGGCCACCTCCGAGCGCACCCAGCCGGGGTCGGTGCGGGCGTAGTCGCGCAGCGCCCAGCCGATCGCCTTGCGCAGCCAGAAGGTCGGGTCGTCGACGTTCGCGTCGATCGCGTGCACCAGCAGGTCGAGGTCGGTGTCGGCGCACAGGCCGAGCTGGCAGATCACCGCCGTACGCCGCACCCACAGGTCGTCGTCGGCCGCCCAGGCCCACAGCACCGGGGTGAGCTCGGCGCGGTGCGCGACCAGGGTCGGGCGCACCAGGTGCTCCGCGGTCTCGTCGACGAGGTCCCACCACGCGCCGGTGACGAGCAGGTGCCGGTAGAGCGGCACCGACTCCGGCGCCAACCACTGCTTCGCGCTCCGGTGGCGGGCCACGGCGAGCGCGGCGTACCGCTCCTCGCGGTGGGTCGCCTCGTCCCACAGCGACCGCACCGCCGCCTCCCACGACGCCCGGTCGGTGGGCCGGTACGCCGCGAGCAGCGGGCGCAGCAGTGCCTTGAGCTCGGGCGCGGCGTAGCCCCGGTAGGGCAGCTCCGACTTCATGTAGGCCTGCTGCTGGGCCGCCTTCTCGGGGTCGCCGCCGGACGCGAGCGCGTCCCGGACGGCGGTCACGACGTCGACGGGCTCTGGCTCGGGCACCGTCACATCATCAGGCCGTCGACCACCAGCACGACACCGAAGAGGAAGAACAGCGCGGCCGCGCCGTACTTGATGACGTTCTCGGGCAGCTTGCGGCCCAGCAGCGCGCCGACCAGGATCGCCAGGGCGTCGGCGGCCACCATGCCGACGGTGCTGCCGATCCAGGTGCCGAGCCAGCCGTGCTGGGTGGCCAGCGTGATCGTCGCGAGCATCGTCTTGTCGCCGAGCTCGGCGAGGAAGAACGCCACACCGACCGCGAGGATGGCCGCGCCCTGGCTGGTGCGCGCCTTGTCGGCCTCCTCGTCGGTGAGCTCGTCGCCGCGCAGCGTCCAGGCACCGAAGCCGAGGAACGCGACGCCGGCGATGACCGAGATCGCCCCCTGGTAGTCGGCGAACGCGTCGCCGATGAAGTAGCCGATGCCGACCGAGGCCAGGTGGACCAGGGCGGTGGCGGCGGTGATGCCGATGAGCACGTCGCGGACGCGGTAGCGCACGGCGAAGGTCATCGCCATCAGCTGGGACTTGTCCCCGAGCTCCGCCACGAAGATCACGGCGGTGCTGAGCAGGAAGGCGTACATGGGTTCCTCTCCGGCCCGGCCGGAGATCACGCCCTGACTCGCCTGGACGCACCTTCGACCAGGCACGTCCGTTGATGAAGCAGGATCGTGTTGCTGGTCGAAAGTCTCGTCCGCCACCCCGTCGTACCGGGCGGCCTGCTGCACCGGGCTCGAGAGCCAGTGTGTCGACGCAGCTGTTGGGGACTACTCCCTTTCGATTTCAACCATATCGCACGGCGCCCAGGTCGCGAATCCGGTGAGCGTCGACAGGGATACCCGGTCAACCGGCACTTCGTGAACTTGTCAGGCTTTGCAAAGCCCTTGAAGTTCAGGGATACCCGGTCAACCGGGTATCCCTGGGATCGGCCGCGACAGGGTGGGCGCAGAGGGGATCGAACCCCCGACCACCTCCTTGTAAGGGAGGTGCTCTACCGCTGAGCTATACGCCCCTGGAGCGCGCACAGACTACGCACGAACCGCGGCAGAAATGAAGTCGAGCCGCAGGCGTCTCGGGTCACCTGCGGCTCAACGACGACGAGATTAGAGCCGAGCCGGCGACGCTGTCTCGTCACCCGACGAAATTCAGCCGAACGCGGCACCACGGTCTAGACAGCGGCAGCGAGCTGGCGCAGGTGCTCGTCGAGGTCGCGGCCCTCGGGCATCGCGTTGTGCACGGCCCACCGCACCAGGCCCTGCTTGTCGACGACGTACGACGAGCGCCGCGGGCAGCCCTTGGCGTCGTCGAAGACGTCGTAGGCGCGGGACACCTCGCCGTGCGGCCAGAAGTCGGAGAGCAGCGGGAAGTTCAGGCCGTCCTGGTCGGCGAAGGCGCGGAGCGCGTAGACCGGGTCGCAGGAGATCGCGAGCACCTCGGTGTCGAAGGTCAGGAACTCGTCGAGCCGGTCGCGGACGCCGGTCATCTCCCCCGTGCACACCCCGGAGAACGCGTAGGGGTAGAAGAGGATCGCGACGGCCTTCTTGTCGCGGTACGACGAGAGCGAGACGTCCTGACCGAACTGGTCGCGCAGCATGAAGTCGGGCGCTGGTCCGCCGAGCTCGAGTCCGGTCATGCCCGAATCCTGTCACTCGCCGGAGACACCCCGGCAATCGGCGCGACTCAGTCGGCGGAGAGGTCCCGCTTGAGCACCTTGCCGGTCGCGTTGCGGGGCAGCTCGTCGATGAAGACGATCTCCCGCGGGACCTTGAAGCGGGCCAGGTTGTCCTTGACGTGGCCCTTCAGCTCGTCCTCGCTGACCGAGCCCGTGATGACCACGTACGCCCGCAGCCGCTTGCCGAAGTCCGCGTCGTCGACGCCCACGGCGGCCACCTCCACGACCGCCGGGTGGCGCATCAGGGTGTCCTCGACCTCCTTGGGGAAGACGTTCTCGCCGCCGGAGACGATCATCTCGTCGTCGCGGCCCTCGACGTGCAGGCGCCCGTCCTCGTCGAAGCGGCCCACGTCGCCCGTCGACATCAGACCGTCGACGACCTCCTTGTGGCCACCGCCGGTGTAGCCCTCGAAGAGCAGCCCGTTGCCGACGAAGATCCGGCCGGTCTCGCCGTCCGGCACCGGTCGGCCCTCGGGGTCGAGGATCCGCACGATGGTCGCGTACGGCGGCTTGCCCGCCGCGGACGGTGCGGCGCGGAGGTCCTCGGGGGTCGCGATCGACGCGTAGGCGACCTCGGTCGAGCCGTACATGTTGTAGAGGTTGTCGCCGAACTGGTCCATCCACTCGAGGGCCAGGTCGCCCGGCAGCGCGGAGCCCGACGAGGCGACGACCTGGACCCGCGACAGGTCGTGGCCGGACAGTTTCTCCTCGGGCAGCGCCATGATCCGCTGGAGCATCACGGGGATCACCACGACGGAGTCGCAGCGCTCGTCCTCGATGACCGCGAGGCACGCCTCGGGGTCGAACCTGCGGCGCAGCACCATCGTCGAGCCGAGCAGCATCGCCAGCGCCAGGTGGGCGAAGCCCCAGGTGTGGAAGAGGGGCGCGGCGATGTGGGTACGCCACCCGTAGTGCAGCGGCATCCGCGAGAGCAGCGAGACGGCGGCCTCGACGCCGGCCTCGCTGCGCGGCGCGCCCTTCGGCGTACCCGTGGTGCCGGAGGTCAGGATGACGATCCGGCCGTTGCGTCCGGCGGGCTCGACGTCGTCGTCCGAGTGCGACCCGATGAGCGACTCGAGGGTCGCCCCCTCGCTCGGACCGTCCACCCAGGCCAGCACCCGCTCGGCGACGTCGGCGCCGGCGAGCAGGTCGGTGAACTCCTGGTCGTGCACCACGACCCGGGGCTTCTCGCGCTCGATGACGTCGACGAGCTGGGGGCCGGCGAAGGCGGTGTTGAGGTAGAGGATGTCGGCGCCGAGCTTGGCGGTCGCGATGCTCACGTCGACGAAGCCGCGGTGGTTGCGGCACATCACGGCGACCCCGTCACCCGCCGACACACCGAGGTCGGCCAGCGCACGGGCGAGCGCGTTGGAGCGCCGGTGCACCTCGTCGTACGTCAACGAGCCGAGCTCGTCGACGATCGCCGTGCGGTGCGGGTCGAGCAGGGCTGCGGCGGTGAACCCGCCCGCGGGCCCGACGCCCCAGGAGCGAAGCGCCCGGGCGGCCCGCGCGAGCGCCAACGGGTTGTGCGGGCGGAGCACGCCCGCCCGGCCGAGCACCTTCAGCGTCGTCCCGCCGGCGTCGAGACCAGCGCGGACCTTCGGGATCACGGGCACGTAAAGACCTTCCAAGCCGGGTGTCGGGACGAGGTCCCAACGACACCGGGCCGGAAACGTCCCGGAGCCGTGACCGACGCTACGCCGCCGCGCTCAGCCGGCCGTCACGCAGGGGTCTTGGGGGCGACCAGGCGGGTCGCGGACCAGTCCTTGCTGACCGCGGCGGTCGTCGTCTGCGACAGCCCGGCGATCGGAGCGGCCTCGGCGATGTCCGCCGGGTCGACCGCGTTGGGACGGCCCACCTTGGGGGTCAGCAGCCAGATCGCGCCACCGCCCACGAGGTCCGTGAGCGCGTCGACCAGGCCGTCGACGAGGTCGCCGTCCTCGTCGCGCCACCAGAGCAGCACGGCATCCACGACGTTGCCGTAGTCGGCGTCGACGAGGTCGGCGTCGATGCGGTCCTCGATCGAGACCCGGAGCTCGTCGTCGGTGTCGGTGTCCCAGCCGAGCTCCTGCACCACCAGGCCCGGCTTGAAGCCGAGCCGGTCGGCCGGAGTGGAGTCAGGGTCGGTCTGGGTGGACCCACCACCCGGGGTCGAGCTCAACGGACGCCTCCGATCAGATCGTGCGCGACACGGTGCCGCGACGCTAGAAGTGGGGAGTAGTCCACCGGAGTTCACCCGGGCGCGCAACCCGTGTCCGTCACCGTGACCTGATCGTGGACGTACTGGTGGGTAAATTTCGCCCCGTGGGAGCGAGTGCAAGGATGAGCGGGTGACCGAAGAAATCACCCCCACTTCCGGCACGGACACCAAGCGGAGCGGCACGATCCCGACCGTCATCCACGAAGGCCTGCCCACCCAGCTGCCCGACATCGACCCGGACGAGACCAACGACTGGCTCGACTCGTTCGACTCCATGGTCGACGAGCGAGGCCGCGAGCGTGCCCGCTACGTCATGCTCCGTCTCCTGGAGCGCGCCCGTGAGATGCAGGTCGGGGTGCCCGCACTGCGGAGCACCGACTACATCAACACGATCCCGCCCGAGCGCGAGCCGTGGTTCCCCGGTGACGAGGAGGCCGAGCGCCGGATCCGGGCGTTCATCCGGTGGAACGCCGCCGTCATGGTCTCCAGCGCCAACCGCAAGGGTCTCGAGGTCGGCGGCCACATCGCGACGTACCAGTCGTCGGCGAGCCTGTACGAGGTCGGCTTCAACCACTTCTTCCGCGGCAAGGACCACCCCGGCGGCGGGGACCAGATCTACATCCAGGGCCACGCCTCCCCCGGCATCTACGCCCGCGCCTTCCTCGAGGGCCGACTGACCGAGGAGCAGCTCTACCGGTTCCGCCAGGAGGTCCAGCACGGGCCGCACGCCGGCCTCTCGTCGTACCCCCACCCGCGCCTGATGCCGGAGTTCTGGGAGTTCCCGACGGTCTCGATGGGCCTGACCGGCATCAACTCGATCTACCAGGCGCGCTTCAACCGCTACCTGGCCAACCGGGGCATCAAGGACACCGCCGACCAGCGTGTGTGGGCCTTCCTCGGTGACGGCGAGATGGCCGAGCCCGAGTCGCTCGGCGCCATCCGGATCGCCGCCCGCGAGGAGCTCGACAACCTCACCTGGGTCATCAACTGCAACCTCCAGCAGCTCGACGGCCCGGTCACCGGCAACGGCAAGATCATCCAGGAGCTCGAGGCCAACTTCCGGGGCGCGGGCTGGAACGTCATCAAGGTCGTCTGGGGCCAGGGCTGGGACCCGCTCCTCGCCCGCGACGTCGACGGCGTGCTCGTCAACAAGATGAACACGACGCCCGACGGCGCGTTCCAGACCTACTCCACCGAGGACGGCGCCTACGTGCGCGAGAGCTTCTTCGGCGGCGACCCGCGGCTGCGCAAGATGGTCGAGCACATGACCGACCAGCAGATCGAGAAGCTGCCGCGCGGCGGCCACGACTACCGCAAGGTCTACGCCGCTTTCGACTCCGCGACCAAGCACGTCGGCCAGCCGACCGTGATCCTCGCGAAGACGATCAAGGGCTGGACGATCGACGCGCTGGAGGGCAAGAACGCCACCCACCAGATGAAGAAGCTGACCCAGGACGACCTGAAGAAGTTCCGGGACCGCCTCTACCTGCCGATCTCCGACCGCGACCTCGAGCGCTCCTACGAGGAGACCGGCGGCGCGCCGTTCTTCCACCCGGGCGCCAACGCACCGGAGATCGAGTACATGCTCGACCGCCGCAAGCAGCTCGGCGGCTCGCTGCCGAAGCGGGTGCTGCGGGCCAAGCCGCTCCAGCTCCCGGGCGACGGCATGTACGCCGAGCTCAAGAAGGGCGGCGGCAAGAACGCGATCGCCACCACGATGGCCGTCGTCCGGCTGCTCCGCGACTGGATGAAGGACCCCGAGATCGGCAAGCGCCTGGTCCCGATCGCGCCGGACGAGTACCGGACCTTCGGCATGGACGCCATGTTCCCGAGCGCGAAGGTCTACAACCCGGCCGGACAGCAGTACGAGTCGGTCGACCGCAATATGTTGCTCTCCTACAAGGAGTCGGCGCAGGGCCAGATGCTCCACGAGGGCATCTCCGAGGCCGGCGCGATGGCCTCGGCGACGGCCGCCGGCTCGGCGTACTCCACGCATGGCGAGCACATGATCCCGTTCTACATCTTCTACTCGATGTTCGGGTTCCAGCGCACCGGCGACTCCGTCTGGGCGATGGCCGACCAGATCGCGCGCGGCTTCCTCATCGGTGCCACCGCCGGCCGCACCACGCTCACCGGCGAGGGCCTGCAGCACGCCGACGGCCACTCGCCGCTGCTCGCGGCGACGAACCCCGCGGTCGTGCACTACGACCCGGCGTTCGCCTACGAGGTCAGCCACATCATGCAGAGCGGCCTCGAGCGGATGTACGGCGAGAACGCCGAGGACGTCATCTTCTACGTGACCGTCTACAACGAGCCGGTGGCTCAGCCGGCCGAGCCGGAGGACGTCGACGCGGAGGGCATCCTCAAGGGCATCCACCACGTCTCGTCCGGAGAGGTCGAGGGACCCCAGGTCCAGCTGCTCGCCTCGGGCGTCGGCTTCCCGTGGGTGAAGGAGGCGCAGCGGATCCTCGCCGAGGAGTGGGGCGTGCGCGCCGACACCTGGTCGGTCACCTCGTGGAACGAGCTGGCCCGCGACGCCGTCGCGGCCGAGGAGTGGAACCTGCTGCACCCGGGCGAGAGCCCGCGGACGCCGTACATCACCGACAAGCTGCAGGCGATCAGCGGTCCGGTCGTGGCCGTGTCGGACTACATGCGCGCCGTACCGCTGCAGATCGCGCGCTGGGTCCCCGGTGACTACCGGGTCCTCGGCGCCGACGGCTTCGGCTTCGCCGACACCCGTCCGGCCGCCCGGCGCTACTTCCACATCGACGCCCAGTCGGTGGTCGTGCAGACGCTCCAGGCGCTCGCGGACGCCGGTCAGATCGACCGGTCCAAGGTCGAGGAGGCCTTCGCCCGCTACCGGATCGACGACCCGACGGCCGTCGCCGGCGTGAAGCAGGAGGGTGGAGACGCCTGACGAAGGAAGGCGGCTCCACGATGGTGGTCGAGCAAGCGGCGCGACTGAGCCTGCGAAGTCGCGACCCGCGTGTCGAGACCCGGTGAGACGAAGTAGGGCGGTGACCGATGCGGTCACCGCCCTACGCACGCTCGGGGGTCTCGACAGGCTCGACCACCGGTGAAGCTCAGCTCGACAGCTCAGCCACCGCGCGCAGCGGTGCCGGAGCCGACTCGCCGCCGTCCTTGAGCAGGGCGCGGAACCGGGCACGGGAGTACTTCGCTGGCTCGGTCGAGCGGATGAAGTCGTGCACGATCCGGCTGAAGCGGTAGGGGTGGTCCTTGTGCGGGAAGTGCCCCGCGTCCGGGATCACCTCGACCCGGGCGTTCGGCGCGACCCGGGCGGCCTGCGAGGCGTGCCGCACCGGGATCACCCGGTCGTCGCGGCCCCACACCACCCACATCGGCATCTCCTCGGTGAGGTAGGCCCGGTCGACCATGGTGACGATCTGGCCACGCCAGTCGACGACGGCACGTACGACGTGGCGGATGGCGTGCCGGGCGCGGGGGTCCTTGAAGGTGTCGAACACCTCGGCGACCTCGTCGAAGTCACGGGTCGCCTTCCAGCCGAGCGCGGACAGGGTGCGTAGCCCGGCGACCCCCAGGTGCCGCAGGCCGGGCAGGGTGAGCACGCCCATCACCTCGTGGAAGCCCGGGGTGGTGATGGCGCGGATGGCCGGCGTCACCTCGGGGCCGAGGCCCCCGGAGGAGACGAGCATCAGCCGCTCGGTGCGCTCGGGGAACTGGTAGGCGAACTGCATCGCCACGCCGCCGCCGAAGCTGTGCCCGATCACGGTGACCTTGTCGATCCCCAGCACGGTCAGCAGGTCCCGCATGCCGTTGGCGTAGCCGCCCACGCTGTAGTCGGCGCGAGGCTTGTCCGACTGGCCGTGACCGAGCAGGTCCGGGGCGATGACCGTGTAGCGCCTGCTCAGCGACTCGATGACCGTGTCCCAGGTGGTGTGGTCGCACCCGAGTCCGTGAAGCAGCAGCACGACCGGGCCGGACCCCGCGCGCACGTAGGCGCGGCGGTGTCCGTGGATGGTCACGAACTGGACGTCGTAGCGGTCAGCCACGCGCTCTCCCCTGCTGGACGACTCCGGATGACGGGGCAAGTGGCGATTCAATCAGACGCAGAGACGGTCTCGGGGACCGATCCCCTTGATTTACCGGGGTTTTACACCGACCTCCCCTCGTCGGGCGCACGTGGCGTCGAGTGCAATAGCCTCGCGGGGTGGCCCCCCGTCCGACCAAGAGCGCAGCCTCGACGCCCCACGAGCGCGCCGCCGAGGCGCTCCAGCGAGCGACCGGCGCGCTCGCCACGGCGGCGACCGCGCGGATGGACCAGGACATGCCCTGGTTCAGCGCCCTGAGCGCGGAGGACCGGTCCTTCGTGTCGAGCATCGTGCAGGCCGGCATCCGGGGGTTCGTCGACTGGTACCGCCTGGCCGGAGACCAGCCCGCCCCGGCCGGCGGTGAGATGGTCGCGTCCGTCTTCGGCGTCGCCCCCCGCGCCCTGGCAGGGGTGATCAACCTCCAGCAGACCGTCGACCTGGTCCGGCTCTCCATCGAGGTCGTCGAGGCCAACATCGAGGAGCTGCTCGACCCCGCCGACGCCGCCGACATCGGTGCCGCCGTGCTCCGCTACGCCCGCGAGGTCGCGTTCGCGACGGCCGAGGTCTACGCGCGGGCGGCCGAGGTCCGCGGCGCGTGGGACGCCCGGCTCGAGGCGCTCGTGGTCGACGCCGTGCTCCGGTCCGACCCCGACGAGGCCCTGCTCTCCCGGGCCAGTGCGCTGGGCTGGGCCGGCCGGGGCGACGTCGCCGTCGTGCTCGGCAGCGCGAGCGTCCAGCGCCGGGAGAGCGAGAGCTTCGAGGAGGTACGCCGGGCCGCGCGGGCCGGCGGCATGGATGCGCTCTGCGCCGTCCAGGGTGACCGGCTGGTCATCGTCCTGGGCGGCGTCGACGACTCGCGCGCAGCCGCGGCCGCCGTGGTCGACCAGTTCGGTCCCGGCCCGGTCGTGGTCGGGCCGGTCGCCGACGACCTCGGGCAGGCGCACGTCTCCGCGCGGGCCGCGCTCGCGGCCCACCGGGCCGCGCCCGGCTGGCCCGGGGCGCCCCGACCCGTGCGCAGCGCGGACCTGCTCCCCGAGCGCGCCCTGGCGGGCGACGGCCACGCCCGGCGCCACCTCGTCGAGGAGATCTACCTCCCGCTCCTGAACGCGCGCGGCACCCTGATCGAGACGATCTCGTCGTACTTCCAGCAGGGCTCGTCGATCGAGGCCACCGCCCGCGACCTGTTCGTGCACCCGAACACGGTCCGCTACCGGCTCCGGCAGGTCGCCGAGCTGACCGGCTTCTCCCCGACCGACCCCCGCGAGGCGCTCACCCTCGAGATCGCCCTGGTGCTCGGCCGGCTGTCCGGACGGACGTCCTAGCGACCCGCCGTACCACACCACTGTTTGTAGGAACCATACAAAGACTCGCGGGCCGTTTTCGTGCGGGCCATAGGCGAGGTTCCGGCCCGGTCCACGGCAGAGTGGAGGTGTGCTCGTCGTCGTCGCTCCCGGCCAAGGGGCCCAGTCCCCCGGTTTCCTCCAGCCCTGGCTCGAGGACCCGAGATTCGCCTCCCGCTTCGACTGGCTCTCCACCGTGGCCGGTCTCGACCTCGCCCACTACGGCACCGAGGCCGACGCCGACACGATCCGCCAGACCGAGATCGCGCAGCCGCTGCTCGTCGCGACCGGCCTGGTCGCGGTGCTGGAGGTCTTCCCGCACCCCTCCGACGCCTTCGAGCAGGTCGGCGCCGTCGCGGGCCACAGCGTCGGCGAGATCGCGGCCGCCACCGGCGCCCGCGTCATCACCGCCGAGCAGGCGATGGTCCTGGTCCGCGAGCGAGGTCGGGCGATGGCGGAGGCCGCCGGGGTGACCCCGACCGGCATGACCGCCGTGCTCGGCGGCGACCGCGAGGAGGTCCTCGCCGCGATCGACAAGCACGGCCTGACGGCCGCCAACGACAACGGGCCCGGCCAGATCGTCGCCGCCGGCACGCTCGAGCAGCTCGCCGCCTTCGCCGACGAGCCGCCCACGAAGGCGCGGCTGATGCCGCTGAGCGTCGCCGGCGCCTTCCACACGCGCCACATGGAGCCGGCGGTCGGCCACCTGGCCGGCCTGGCCCGCTCGGTCTCGGTCCACGACCCGCGCACCCGCGTCATCTCCAACCGCGACGGCAAGGTCATCCACGACGGCCGCGAGGTCCTCGCCCGGATCGTCGGGCAGATCGCCAGCCCGGTCCGCTGGGACCTCTGCCTGGAGACCATGGAGGACCTCGGCGTCACCGGCATCCTCGAGATGCCGCCGGCGGGCACTCTCACCGGGATCGCCAAGCGGGCCCTGAAGGGCGTCGAGACGTTCGCCCTCAAGACCCCCGACCAGCTCGACGCGGCCCGCGAGTTCTGCGCCAAGCACGGCGAGTCCTCCGGCATGAACACGACGCCGACCTGGCGGATGGTCGTCTCCCCCGCCAAGGGCACGTTCCACATCTCGGCCGAGGCCGAGGCGCTCGAGGTGCTGCCGGCCGGCGCCACCATCGGCGAGGTCGCCAGCCTGCGCGACCGCACGACGATCACGGCTGCCCACGGCGGCGAGATCGTCGAGTGGCTCGTCCACGACGGCGACCTGGTCTCGCCCGGCCAGCCGCTGATCCGCCTGCACCCCCAGGGAGGCTACTGATGGTCGCCATCCAGCCGGCGCCGGGCATCGAGCACACCGCGATCCTCGGCATCGGGGCCTACCGCCCGAAGCGCGTCGTCCCGAATGCCGAGGTCATCGAGGCGATCGACTCGAGTGACGAGTGGATCCAGCAGCGCTCCGGGATCAAGCAGCGCCGCTTCGCCTCCCCCGAGGAGACGATCCAGATGATGTCGGTCGCGGCCTCGCGAGATGCCCTCGAGGCCGCGGGGATCGACGCACGCCAGATCGACTGCGTCGTCGTCGCCACCGTCAGCCACATGATGCAGACCCCGGCGATCGCCACGGCGATCGCCTTCGAGCTCGGCACCGACCAGGCAGCGGCGTTCGACATCTCGGCAGCGTGCGCGGGCTTCTGCCACGGCATCTCGCTGGCCAACGACATGATCCGCGGCGGCAGCGCCCAGCACGTGCTCGTGATCGGCGTCGAGCGACTCACCGACATCCTCGACCGGAAGGACCGCGGCACCGCGTTCATCTTCGCCGACGGTGCGGGCGCCGCGGTCGTCGGCCCGAGCGACACCCCCGGCATCGGCCCGGTCGTGTGGGGCTCCGACGGCGAGCAGTTCGACCTGATCCGCCAGCGCGAGGACTGGCGCGACGTGGTCGCGTCCGAGCGCCCCGAGATCCCGCCGCTCACCATGCAGGGCAACGCCGTCTTCCGCTGGGCGTCGTACCAGATGGCGAAGACCGGCCGGCAGGCCCTCGACCGCGCCGGGGTCAGCATCGACGACCTCGACGTCTTCGTGCCGCACCAGGCCAACATGCGCATCACCGACGCCATGGCGCGGGCGATGAAGCTCCCCGAACGGGTCAAGATCGCCCGCGACATCGCCGACCAGGGCAACACCTCGGCCGCGTCGATCCCGCTCGCCCTCCACCGGATGATCCAGGAGGGTGAGGCCCGCAGCGGCGACACGGCCCTCCTGATCGCCTTCGGTGCCGGCCTCGCGTACGCCGCGCAGGTCGTCACCGTCCCCTGAACGCACCACCCAACCCCACATGAGAGAAGGAACTGCCTGATGGCCACCACCGAAGAGATCCGCGCCGACCTCGCCGAGATCGTCAACGAGGTCGCCGGCATCGACGCCGACGACGTCCAGCTCGACAAGTCGTTCGTGGACGACCTGGACGTGGACTCGCTGTCCATGGTCGAGGTCGTCGTCGCGGCCGAGGAGAAGTTCGGCGTCTCGATCCCCGACGACGAGGTCAAGAACCTCAAGACCGTCGGTGACGCCGTCGCCTTCATCGAGCGCGCGCAGGCCTGATCCACCCCCCTTCGAGACGGTTGCAGCGCAACCTCCTCAGGGACCGAGTCTTCACAGAGGAGCACCATGTCGAAGCGAGTCGTCGTCACCGGTCTCGGGACCACCTCCCCCGTCGGGGGTGACGTGGCAAGCACCTGGGACGCCCTGCTCAACGGGCGTTCCGGGGTCCGCTACCTCACCGACGAGTGGGCCGAGGAGATGCCGGTCAAGATCGCCGGTCGCATCGCCGTGGAGCCCTCGGAGGTCCTGGAGCGGGTCAAGGCCCGCCGCCTGGACCGCTCTTCGCAGTTCGCCATGGTGGCCGCCATGGAGGCCTGGGCGGACGCCGGGCTGGTCGCTCTGCAGGAGTCGGGCGACATCGACAGGGAACGGCTCGGTGTCTGCATGGCCTCGGGCATCGGCGGCGTGACCACGCTGCTGGACAACTACGACACGCTGAAGGAGAAGGGCCCCCGCCGGGTCTCTCCCCTCGCCGTGCCGATGCTGATGCCCAACGCGCCGGCAGCGCAGATCAGCCTCTACGTCGGGGCGCGCGCGGCGGTCATCACGCCGGTCTCGGCGTGCGCGTCCGGCAACGAGGCCATCGCTCACGCGATCGACCAGATCCGGCTGGGCCGGGCCGACGTCGTGGTCGCGGGCGGCACCGAGGCGGCGATCCACCCGCTGCCGATGGCGGCCTTCGCCAACATGATGGCGCTGTCCAAGACCGCGAGCGGCGAGGGCGGCGGCGACCCGACCGCCGTGTCCCGCCCCTGGGACACCGCGCGCGACGGCTTCGTCCTCGGCGAGGGCGCCGGCGTCCTGGTGCTGGAGTCCGAGGAGCACGCGAAGGCCCGCGGTGCGCGGATCTACGCGACGGTCCTCGGCGCCGGCATCACCGCCGACTCCCACGACATCGCGCAGCCCGACCCGGAGGGCCGCGGTGGCTCCCGCGCGATCCTCGCGGCGCTGCGCGAGGCCGACATCGACCCCGGCACCATCGCCCACGTCAACGCCCACGCGACCTCGACCCCGCAGGGCGACATCGCCGAGGGCCTGATGCTGCACGCGACGCTCGGTGCGCACGCCACCGACGTCGTCGTGACCAGCACGAAGTCGATGACCGGCCACCTGCTCGGCGGCGCCGGTGCCCTCGAGGCGGTTGCCACCGTCATGGCCCTCCACGACCGGGTCTCGCCACCGACGATCAACCTCGACGACCAGGACCCGCAGGTCGAGCTCGACATCGCCACGAAGGCACGCGACCTGCCGAGCGGTGACATCGCCGCCCTCAACAACTCCTTCGGCTTCGGCGGCGCCAACGTCGCCGTGATCTTCGGGAGCATCTGATGACCGCGACGGCCACGCCGAGCGCCAAGCCCGCGAAGCTCCCCCGCGAGGAGGACCCGCGCAACCCGGTGCACCGGCTGACCGCGCTCTTCGACGAGGGCAGCCTCGAGCTGATCACCCCCGACGACGACTCGGGCATGCTCGCCGCGGTCGGCACCGTCGACGGCGCCCGCGCCGTCGCGTTCTGCTCCGACGCCACCGTCATGGGCGGCGCGATGGGCGACCTGGGCTGCCGGGTCGTCGTCGACGCCTACCACCGCGCGCTCACCGACCAGGTGCCGATCATCGGCCTCTGGCACTCCGGCGGGGCCCGCCTCGCCGAGGGCGTGCTCTCGCTGCACGCCGTCGGCCGGATCTTCCAGGTGATGACCCAGGCCTCCGGCAAGATCCCGCAGATCTCCGTGGTGCTCGGCCCTGCGGCCGGCGGCGCGGCGTACGGACCGGCGCTCACCGACGTCGTGATCCTCGGCCCCGAGGGCCGCATCTTCGTGACCGGCCCCGACGTGGTCCGCTCGGTCACGGGTGAGGACGTCGACATGCTCCGCCTCGGCGGACCCGAGCCGCACGGGCGGCGCTCCGGCGTGGTCCACATCCTCGCCGACTCCGAGCGGGACGCCCTCGACCGGGCGCGCGACGTCGCGTCGCTGCTCGGCGACCAGGGCAGCCTCGCCTTCGCGGACATCGAGGACCGCGACCTCGAGGCGCTGCTGCCCGAGTCCAAGAAGCGCGCGTACGACGTGCACCCCCTCGTCGAGTCGATCCTCGACGAGGGCACGACCCAGGAGCTGCACGCCCGCTGGGCACCCAACATCGTCACCGCGCTGGGCCGCTTCGGCGGTCGCACGGTCGGCGTGGTCGCCAACAATCCGCTGCGGCTGGGCGGCTGTCTCGACTCGCTGTCCGCCGAGAAGGCCTCCCGCTTCGTGCGGATGTGCGACGCGTTCGGCGTCCCGCTGATCGTCGTCGTCGACGTGCCCGGCTACCTGCCCGGCGTCGGTCAGGAGTGGGACGGCGTGGTCCGCCGCGGCGCGAAGCTCCTGCACGCGTTCGGCGAGTGCGTGGTCCCCCGCGTCACCCTCGTGACCCGCAAGACGTACGGCGGCGCCTACATCGCCATGAACTCGCGCTCGCTCGGGGCCACCCGGGTCTTCGCCTGGCCGGGCGCGGAGGTCGCGGTCATGGGCGCGGTCGCCGCGATCCGGATCCTGCACCGGCGCCGGCTGGCCGAGGTCTCCCCCGACATCCGTCCCCAGGTCGAGGCCGAGCTGGCGGCCGAGCACGAGCGGATCGCCGGCGGCGTGGACAAGGCGGTCGAGATCGGCGTGGTCGACGAGGTCGTCTCGCCGAGCCGGACCCGGTCGGCGCTGGCCGAGGCGATCGAGGCCGCGGTGCAGTCCGGCGGGGTCCACCGAGGCGCCCACGGCAACATCCCACTCTGACCCACTCTGACCCGACCGTCCCGTAACCCTGGGACGGGGTCTCCCGTTGGACCCTCTATGACCGGGGTCACACGCATCACCGCCGTCCTGGCGGGCGCCGGGCTCGGGCTCGGGCTCCTGGTGGCACCCGCGACCGCCGCCTCGACTCCTACCGACCCGGTGACGAGCCTGCTGGGCGCCCTGGTGGGGCAGTCACCGCCCCCGGACGGCGGCCAGCCGGCACCGCGCGAGCGCTCCAGCTACGGCCGCACGAGCGCGCCCGACGGCACGCTGCGCAGCGGGTGCCACAACTACCGCTACGGCTACCGGCTCCAGCCGCCGACCGGCGACTGGACCCTCGAGACGTTCCTCCGCGACCGGACCGGCGAGGGCATCGCGTCCGGCGTGTTCATCTCGGACTCCGACCCGCGGGCGCAGCACAGCCACTTCCGCTTCTGCCGCTACTCCACGCGACCCGGCCGGTTCACCATCCGGGCGCTGATGCACTGGTACGGCCCCACCGGAGCCGACCACCAGGTCTGGCTCGAGCCGTCCCACTTCCGGCTCAGCCGGCCCCGCTGAGCCTCTGGTCTCAGACCACCTGGTGCAGCCAGCGCACCGGGGCGCCGTCGCCGGCGTGCCGGAAGGTCTCGAGCTCGTCGTCCCACGGCTTGCCGAGCAGCTTGTCGATCTCGACGAGGAGCGTGGTGTCGCCGAGGGCGGCCTTCACGACCGCGGCCTTGAGCCGGTCCTCGGGGATCATGATGTCGCCGTGTAGGCCGGTGACCGCGTGGAAGACGCCGAGCTCGGGCGTGTACGAGTAGCGCGAGCCCTCGGAGGACGCGGTCGCCTCCTCGGTGATCTCGAAGCGCAGCTGGTTCCAGCCGCGCAGCGCCGACGCTACGGCCGCCGCCGACCCGGTCGCCCCGGACCAGGAGAGCTCGGCCCGGTAGGCGCCGGGCTGGGCGGCCTGTGGCGTCCAGTCCAGGCTCACGGGCATGCCGAGGACACCGCTGACGGCCCACTCGATGTGCGGGCACAGCGCGGACGGCGCTGAGTGGACGTACAGGACGCCCCTCGTCGCAGTGCGGGTTGCAGTGCTAGCGGTCACCGGGTCCTCCTTCATCTCCGGCGCGAGATGCGCCTTCCCCAGCGGTCTCCCGGAGATGAATGAGGTGAGTGACACGCATGTAGTTGTGGGACCTATTGTGGCCCATGGGGCGGGAGAACACCAGTGTTAGCGACCGCGTGCCCGCGTCGGGGCCGTACGCCGCGGCCCGAGCTCCATGAGCGACGCCAGCACCTGCTCCGCGATCCCCAGCCCGCCGAGGTGGCTCTCGCCGTCGATGGCGGACAGCTGGGCGTCCGGAAGCCGGTCGACGACGTGCTGACCGTGCCGGAACGGCACGATGTGGTCGTCGTCCCCGTGCCACCACCGCACCGGCACCGACACGTCGGCGAGCTCGAAGCCCCAGTGCCGGGTGAAGAGGATCAGGTCGTTGATGGGCGCCGAGGTCTGGAAGCGGCTGCCGTTGAGCAGGTCGTCGAGGAACATCGCCTTGAACTCCGGGCGGGACAGCAGGTTCTTGTCCCCCGGCGGCTGGAGCGCGGCGTACAGGTCGAGCGCCGGGCCGGCCAGCGGCCGGGCCAGGCGGATCGTCTGGGTCAGCGCCACCGACAGCGGCACCCGCGCGACCGTGAGCAGCGGCGCGAGCTGGACCGCGAGCTGGACGATGCCGCCGTCCGCGGCGTCGGGGCCGCGGGTCGGTGCCACGCCACCGAGCACGCCCACCCCGTGCACGCGCTCGGGCAGGGCCGCGCCGGCCGCCAGGGCGTACGGGCCGCCGCCGGACAGGCCGATCACGCGGACCGTGTCGATCGCCAGCGTCTCGAGCACCAGCTCGAGGTCGCGGGTCCAGTCGAGGACGTCCGGGTAGAGGTGCGAGGTCGACGAGCCGATCCCCGGCCGGTCCAGCCCGATCAGCCGCAGGCCGTGGCGCTCGGCGTACGCGCGGGCCTCCAGCGGGATCTGCCGACGCGCACCTGGGGTGCCGTGCATCCACACGATCGCCGGCCCTCGACGCGATCCGTACTCGGCGAAGCTGAGGCGACGATCGTCGCGTACGGCGACGCTGCCCTCGAGCGCGGGGCGCTTCACGTCGCTCATGCCGGCGAGTCTGCCACGCGGCGACCCGGACTCAGCGGGCGACGTGGACCGAGCCGGGGTCCACGATGTTCTGCACGTCCCGCAGCGCCCCGAGGAGACGCCCGTCCCCGACGACGAGTGGGCCGTCGACGACGTCGAGGACGACCGCGGTGATGTTGTCCTTGCCGCCGGCGAGCAGCGCCGACTGGGTCAGCACGGCGGCCGCCGAGTGCGGGTCGGACAGCCGCAGCACCTCGGCGATCCGCTCGTCGCGCACCAGGTCGGACAGACCGTCACTGCACAGGAGCAGGCGGTCGCCGGGCCGGACCTCCAGCTCGGTGACGTCGAAGGCCTGGTCGGGACCACCGTCGAGCGAGCGCAGCACGACGTTGCTCCACGGGTGGCCGAACCGCTCTGCGGGGTCGAGCTGGCCGCTGTCGACGAGGTGCTGGACGTAGGTGTGGTCCTGGGAGATCTGGTGTATCGCCCCGTCGCGCACCAGGTAGGCGCGGCTGTCCCCGACGTGCCCGAGGACGACACGCGACCCGTCGGTGACGAGGGCGGTCAGCGTCGTCGCCATCCCGGCCAGCTCGTCGTCCGCGGCGACGCCGGCCCGCAGGCTCGCGTGGGCGTCCTGGACCGCGTCGACCAGCACCGCGGCGGGGTCGTCGCCGAACCGGGCAAGTGCCGTGGCGGCCACGACGTACGCCGCCGTCGCGGACGCGACCTCGCCGGCGGCAGCGCCTCCGACGCCGTCGGCGACGACCGCCACGTAGGGACCGTGGAAGGCGGAGTCCTCGTTGTGAGGCCGGATCCGTCCGACGTCACTGACTCCAGCACCCGAGAACCGCAACATGGCTTCCTCCTCGCGCGCGATCGGGTCGATCCTGCCCGGACCCGCCTGGAGGAAACCTAGCCGAGCTTCTTCTCCAGCGCCTCTGCTCGCTCCGCCGCGTCGGTCAGCTCGTCGGAGTCGATCGAGTAGGTGCGGTGGAACCACGCAAGCGCGTCCTGGTCCCGGCCCGCGGCCACCAGGGTGTCGGCGTAGGCGTAGCGCAGCCGGACCACCCATGCCGCCCGGCTCTTCGACATGAGGGGGGCGAGCTCGAGCGTCCGCAGCGCCGCGTCCATCTGACCCAGGTCGCGACGGGCGCCGGCCTCGACGATCGTCATCTCGGCCTTCGCCTCGGGCCCGAAGTTGGCAACGCCCGGGCTCTTCGCCAGCTTCAGCGCCTCCTGGGGCTTGCCCAGGGCGCGGTGGCAGTCCGCCATGATCGGCAGGTACGCCGTGGCGCCGTTCATCCGCTTGGCGGCGCGCAGCTCGGCCAGCGCCTCGGCGTAGTGGCCGGCGGCGTACGCCGTCTCGCCCGTCGCCTCGCGGACGACCGCGATGCGCGATGCACGAGCGCGCGCGGCCATCGCGTGCTGGTAGGCCAGCTCCGGGTTGCTGTCGACGAGCATCCCGGCCATCACCAGGTGTCGCGCGACGCGGTTGGCCAGCTTCTCGGGCAGGCCCTTCAGCTGGGCGGCGATGCTGTGGTCGAGCTCGGCACCGGTGACCTCCGAGGGGAGGTCCGGGCCGTCGTAGACGGCCTGGTCGGCGGTGCGCACCGGCTTCTCGCGACCCGCGCCGCCTCGAGGAGCCGACGTCCGACCGCCGCTGCTGCGCGACGAGCCCTTGCCCGGAGCCCGACGCTCGTCCGACGGCGACCACTTGGTGGAGCGCTCGTTGGACTTGGCGGACCTGTCGCGGTTGCCGCCGCCGGCAGGCTTCCCGCCCGACCTCGGCTTGCCACCGGACGACGGCTTGCCGCTCGACGGGGGCTTGCCGCCACCTCGGCGGGGTCCGTCACCTGACGGGCGCTGGGTGCGACGCTGCTCGGCCACGACTGTCTGCTCCTGGGTTGTTCGAAAGGGGCTGAAATGAGTAGAGGCCACCTTACAAAAGGTGGCCTCTACTGAGTGTATGTCCGGCGGCGTCCTACTCTCCCACAACCTCTCGGTTGCAGTACCATCGGCGCTGAAAGGCTTAACTTCCGGGTTCGGGATGGGACCGGGTGTTTCNATGTCCGGCGGCGTCCTACTCTCCCACAACCTCTCGGTTGCAGTACCATCGGCGCTGAAAGGCTTAACTTCCGGGTTCGGGATGGGACCGGGTGTTTCCCTTTCGCTATGGCCGCCGTAACTCTTGCGGTCCACACCAGTCCCGGGTTGTTCACGGGTGGTGTGTTCCAAGCTCGTTGTTCAGTTAGACATACATGTGTGGTGTGTCTGGATTCGTGGACGCGAGTGTCTGCAGGTTTGACAGTTTTTGTTGAGGGTTTGTGTGACAAGCCCTCGGCCTATTAGTACCGGTCGGCTGGGCATTGCTGCTGTACACCTCCGGCCTATCAACCCAGTGTTCTGCTGGGGGCCTTACCCGGTTACCCGGTGGGAAACCTCATCTTGAAACGTGCTTCCCGCTTAGATGCATTCAGCGGTTATCACTTCCGAACGTAGCCAACCAGCCGTGCCCCTGGCGGGACAACTGGCACACCAGAGGTTCGTCCATCCCGGTCCTCTCGTACTAGGGACAGCCTTTCTCAAGTTTCCTGCGCGCGCGGCGGATAGGGACCGAACTGTCTCACGACGTTCTAAACCCAGCTCGCGTGCCGCTTTAATGGGCGAACAGCCCAACCCTTGGGACCTACTCCAGCCCCAGGATGCGACGAGCCGACATCGAGGTGCCAAACCATCCCGTCGATATGGACTCTTGGGGAAGATCAGCCTGTTATCCCCGGGGTACCTTTTATCCGTTGAGCGACGTCGCTTCCACATGCCGACGCCGGATCACTAGTTCCGACTTTCGTCCCTGCTCGACATGTCTGTCTCACAGTCAAGCTCCCTTGTGCACTTACACTCGAAACCTGATTGCCAACCAGGCTGAGGGAACCTTTGAGCGCCTCCGTTACATTTTAGGAGGCAACCGCCCCAGTTAAACTACCCATCAGGCACTGTCCCTGAACCAGATAATGGTCCTAGGTTAGACATCTAGTACGACCAGAGTGGTATTTCAACGTTGACTCCACCCCAACTGGCGTCGAGGTTTCACAGTCTCCCACCTATCCTACACAAGCCGAACCAAACACCAATACCAAACTATAGTAAAGGTCCCGGGGTCTTTCCGTCCTGCCGCGCGTAACGAGCATCTTTACTCGTAGTGCAATTTCGCCGAGTCCATGGTTGAGACAGCGCCCAAGTCGTTACTCCATTCGTGCAGGTCGGAACTTACCCGACAAGGAATTTCGCTACCTTAGGATGGTTATAGTTACCACCGCCGTTTACTGGGGCTTAAGTTCTCAGCTTCGACACCAAAGTGTCTTACCGGTCCCCTTAACCTTCCAGCACCGGGCAGGAGTCAGTCCGTATACATCGTCTTACAACTTCGCACGGACCTGTGTTTTTAGTAAACAGTCGCTTGGGCCTGGTCTCTGCGGCCTTCAACGCTTCCCCCAGCAAGTGGGTTCACGTATCCGGCCCCCCTTCTCCCGAAGTTACGGGGGCATTTTGCCGAGTTCCTTAACCATGGTTCTCTCGATCGCCTTAGTATTCTCTACCTGATCACCTGAGTCGGTTTGGGGTACGGGCGGCGCGTAGCTCGCTAGAGGTTTTTCTCGACAGCATAGGATCACCCACTTCACCCATCAGGGCTCGGCATCACATCTCAGGGTCGTGATCAAACACAACGGTCCGGATTTGCCTAGACCGTCCCCTACCTGCTTACCCGTAGACAACCATCGCTACGGTTGGGCTACCTTCCTGCGTCACCCCATCGCTTGACTACTACCGGATCGGGTCCCACGCTCCGCTCAACCGCCTCACCCCGAAGGGATCGGTCAGCTGAGTTTCGGGTGGTTAGCATCACCGGGTTCGTCATGGGCGCTACTTTGCCGGTACGGGAATATCAACCCGTTGTCCATCGACTACGCCTGTCGGCCTCGCCTTAGGTCCCGACTTACCCAGGGCAGATTAGCTTGACCCTGGAACCCTTGATCATTCGGCGCACGGGTTTCTCACCCGTGATTCGCTACTCATGCCTGCATTCTCACTCGTGTCGCGTCCACCCCTGGATCACTCCGAGGCTTCACTCGCGACACGACGCTCCCCTACCCATCCACACACCTGGACCACATTCGTGGCCGAGTTAACGCATGAATGCCATAGCTTCGGCGGATGACTTGAGCCCCGCTACATTGTCGGCGCGGAATCACTTGACCAGTGAGCTATTACGCACTCTTTCAAGGGTGGCTGCTTCCAAGCCAACCTCCTGGTTGTCACTGCGACTCCACATCCTTTTCCACTTAGTCACCGCTTAGGGGCCTTAGCTGATGGTCTGGGCTGTTTCCCTCTCGACAATGGAGCTTATCCCCCACTGTCTCACTGCTGCGCTCTCACTTACCGGCATTCGGAGTTTGGCTAACGTCAGTAACCTGGTAGGGCCCATCGGCTATCCAGTGCTCTACCTCCGGCAAGAAACACGCAACGCTGCACCTAAATGCATTTCGGGGAGAACCAGCTATCACGAAGTTTGATTGGCCTTTCACCCCTATCCACAGGTCATCCCCTCAGTTTTCAACCTAAGTGGGTTCGGTCCTCCACGCGGTCTTACCCGCGCTTCAACCTGCCCATGGATAGATCACTTCGCTTCGGGTCTTGAGCGTGCTACTCAAACGCCCTATTAGGACTCGCTTTCGCTACGGCTTCCCCACACGGGTTAACCTCGCAACACACCGCAAACTCGCAGGCTCATTCTTCAAAAGGCACGCCATCACCCCAACACCCCCATTGCAAAGAGGGAGGCAGCCGGGCTCTGACGGATTGTAGGCACACGGTTTCAGGTACTATTTCACTCCCCGCCAGGGGTACTTTTCACCTTTCCCTCACGGTACTTGTCCGCTATCGGTCATCAAGGAGTATTTAGGCTTAACGGGTGGTCCCGCCAGATTCACACGGAATTTCAGGGGTTCCGTGTTACTTGGGATACCACTCAACAGAGCTGGCCTTACACTTACGGGGCTATCACCCTCTACGGCGCCACTTTCCAATGGACTTCAACTTCAACCAGCTTTTCTTACTGTTCTCCAGGCCGGCAGACCCAGACGAGTGGTCCCACAACCCCCTACCTGCAACCCCTGCCGGGTATCACACAGATAAGGTTTAGCCTCTTCCGATTTCGCTCGCCACTACTCTCGGAATCACTGTTGTTTTCTCTTCCTACGGGTACTGAGATGTTTCACTTCCCCGCGTTCCCTCCACACGCCCTATATATTCAGGCGCGGGTAACACGACATGACTCGTGCTGGGTTCCCCCATTCGGACACCCCCGGATCACAGCTCGGTTGCCAACTCCCCAGGGCTTATCGCAGGCTCCTACGTCCTTCATCGGCTCTTGATGCCAAGGCATCCACCATGTGCCCTTCATAGCTTGTCGCACAAACACTCAACAAAAACTACAAAGATACAGAACAACGACGACCCCTCTGTTTACAGCACCCAACCCCGATGGACTCACCAGGACCAGACGCAGAGATCGCCGTCAAAACATCGCAACAGCGTCCACCCCAACCCCCACCCACACGGGGCACGGCCTGGGATGCCTACAAGCTGCTGCGAAGATGCTCGCGTCCACTATCCAGTTCACAAGAAACACACCCACCCGAGCCGACCACCACGACCCCACCCACCAACGGGCAAGGCCACACGCGGCGATCCGGTCCCGGAGGGCCAGAGAAGCTCTGCCTGACGGCTGATGCCTCAGGACTCAACAGTGTGCCAACCCCGACCCCACGACCCATCCCTCCAGGTTCCACACCCACCACCCTGCACGCAGGGAGGCTGCTCAAAGAGCTGGGTAGTACTGAGAAGAGACGGCCCACAGGACCGAAGCATCATCGACGATTCCACTAGTGAACACCACCAATGCCAACCACACACTCCGCCAAAGACGGAGAGACCGGACGGTCAGGTGGTCGTGCGGGGCGTGTGCTCCTTAGAAAGGAGGTGATCCAGCCGCACCTTCCGGTACGGCTACCTTGTTACGACTTCGTCCCAATCGCCAGCCCCACCTTCGACGGCTCCTTCCACAAGGGTTAGGCCACCGGCTTCGGGTGTTGCCGACTTTCGTGACGTGACGGGCGGTGTGTACAAGGCCCGGGAACGTATTCACCGCAGCGTTGCTGATCTGCGATTACTAGCGACTCCGACTTCATG
>NZ_LMDV01000014.1 GCF_001425175.1 Nocardioides sp. Root1257
TGGCGGAGCGGTTCCTAGACAGCTCCACTCCACACCGGGAGGCCTTCACCCATCTACAGCTACGCCGTACCCAATCGCACAACGTGCCTGGGCATCACAGCTAGCGGTCGATCAGATCGCCGCGGTTGCGCCACACTGACGCGCGTGAGCGACGTGCTGCGGACTCCGGACGAGCGGTTCGTCGGCCTGCCGGGCTACGACTTCGAGCCGCACTACGTGGAGGTCGAGGCCGAGGGCATGCCGCGGCTCCGGATGCACCACCTGGACGAGCGGCCGGCGGACGGGCCGGTGGCCCTGCTGCTGCACGGTCAGCCGACGTGGTCCTACCTCTACCGCCACGTCGTGCCGGTGCTGGTGGCGGCGGGGATCCGGGTGGTCGCGCCGGACAACATCGGGTACGGCCGCTCGGACAAGCCGGCGGTGGCGACCGACTACACGTTCGCGCGGCACATCGAGTGGACCCGGAGCCTCGTCACGCAGCTCGACCTGCGCGACATCACGCTGGTCGCGCAGGACTGGGGCGGGCCGATCGGGTTCAGCGTGCTGGCCGCGGAGCCGGACCGGTTCGCGCGCGTCGTCGCTGCGAACACGATCCTGCACACCGCCGATCCTGACCTGGCGGGCCGGCTCGACTGGGCCGTCCACGGGGTGGGGGAGTCGCGGGTGGTGATCGAGGAGGCGCTGGTCGACTACCTGCTCTACACCCAGCGCGCACCGGTGCTGCGCCCGAGCGACTTCGTCGGAGCTGCGACGACCACGCCGCCCGCCGCGGACGTGCTGGCGGCGTACGACGCGCCGTACCCGGACCCGTCGTACACCGCCGGCCTGCGGCAGATGATCGCGCTGCTGCCGCTGACCCGCAACGACGTCGGCGCCCGGATCGGGCGGCGGACGATGCGCGCGCTCGAGGAGTTCGACCGGCCGTTCGTGACGGCGTACTCGGATGGCGACCCGGCGACGCGCGGCTGGGACGCGGTGTTCCAGGAGCGGGTGCCGGGCGCGCGGGGGAGGGAGCACGTCACGATCGCGGGTGCCGGCCACTTCCTCCAGGAGGACGCCGGCGAGGAGCTCGGCCGTGTGGTGGCCGAGGTCGTCACAGGACGATGAGGGCGACCCCGGCGGTGACGACGGCGGCGCCGACGAGCGTCCGGGCCCGGAGCGGCTCCTGGCCGGTGGCGGTCAGCATCAGGACCGCGATCACGACGCTGGTCTCGCGAACGGCGGCGACCGGACCGGCCTGCGCCGTACGCAGCGCGAGCAGCACCAGGCCGTAGGCCAGGAAGAAGCCGAGCCCGGCGAGGACGGTGCGCCACCACTCGTCGCGCGCGAACGCCGCCCTCGTCAGGTCCCCGACGCCGCGGCCGCGTGCCGCGAGCGCGACCTGGGCGACGGCGGTGAGGCCGAGGACGACCAGGAGGTACGCCGCGACGCTGGCGTGGTCGACACCGTGGGCGTCGACCAGGGTGTAGCCGGCGATGCAGGCGCCGACCCCGAGCGCCATCAGCACTCCCCGCGTGGACGCGTGCGACGGGGTGCGGACGAGGAAGATACCGGCGACGACCAGCGCGGCCCCGAGGGCGGCCAGCCACCCGACCTGCACCCCCAGGACGACGCCGACGACCAGGACGAGCACCGGAGCGCTGCCGCGGGCGACCGGGTAGACGGTGGACATCGGCGCGACGTGGTACGCCGCCGCGAGCAGCACGACGTACGCGAGCTCGAACGCGACGGACGCGCCGACGTACGGCCACACGCTCGTGTCCCAGCGCAAGCCGACGAGGGCGATCGGCGCGGTGGCGACGGCGCCGACCAGCATGGCGACACCGACCCGGGCCTGCGGGTCGCGGGAGCCGGCGAGCAGCTGGTTCCAGCCGGCGTGGACGACGGCGGCGAGCAGGGTGAGGACGAGTGCGGTGGTGCCCACCGATCAGCCGAGGACGGCGTCGAGCTCCATCTCGACCTTCCAGCGCGGGTCGAGCAGCTCCTTGACGACGACCATCGTGCTGGCCGGGCGGACCTCGCCGAAGACCTCGCCGTGCACGGCACCGACCGCGTCGCCGTCGGCCGCGTCCACGACGTACTGCCGGGTGCGGATGACGTCGGCCACCGTGCCGCCGAGCTCCTCCAGCGCGGTCAGCATGATCTCCCAGCAGCGACGCGCCTGGACCGCCGGATCGGGGTCGACCGTGCCGTCGGGCCAGACCGGCGCCGTGCCGCTCACGGCGACCGTGGTGCCCACGCGCACGGCGCGGCTGAAGCCGATGGAGGCCTCGAACGGGGAGCCGGAGCGGGCGTGCTGGCGAGGTGCCGGTGTCGTCACGTCGGCAGCGTAGGGCACGACGTTTGGTCACCAAGCGCAGATCTCGGCCGCAGAATCTGCGGTTTGGTCACCAACCGTGGAGCCGGAGCCGCCCAAAACGGCGCCAGTCCCACCGATATCCAGGTGAGCGATGTCGGCGGACCTTTGTAGGGTCGTCGATCGTGACGACCTCGGACTCCATGATCCTGGCCCAGGGCCTGCGCAAGTCGTTCGGCTCGTTCGAGGCGGTCAAGGGGATCGACGTCGACGTACGCCGTGGCGAGGCGTTCGGGTTCCTCGGACCCAACGGTGCCGGCAAGTCGAGCACCATGCGGATGGTGGCGGCGGTGTCGCCGGTCAGCGGTGGGACGCTGCGCATCCTCGGGATGGACCCCGCCGAGGACGGGCCGCAGATCCGATCGCGCATCGGGGTGTGCCCGCAGGAGGACACCCTCGACCTCGAGATCACGGTGCGCGACAACCTCTTCGTCTACGGCCGCTACTTCGGGCTGCCGCGCAAGGAGGTCCGCGAGCGGGTCGACGAGCTTCTGGAGTTCGTGCAGCTGACGGAGAAGGCCGACTCGATGGTCGAGGACCTCTCCGGCGGCATGAAGCGGCGCCTGACGATCGCGCGCAGCCTGATCAACCGCCCGGAGATCCTGCTCCTCGACGAGCCGACCACCGGGCTCGACCCGCAGGCGCGGCACGTCGTCTGGGACCGGCTCTTCCGCCTCAAGCAGCA
Source organism: Nocardioides sp. Root1257 (assembly GCF_001425175.1). Taxonomy (GTDB): domain Bacteria; phylum Actinomycetota; class Actinomycetes; order Propionibacteriales; family Nocardioidaceae; genus Nocardioides. The sequence goes on from NZ_LMDV01000014.1 coordinate 3,042, forward strand.
GGGCGTCACGCTGGTGCTGACCACGCACTACATGGACGAGGCCGAGCAGCTCACCGACCGCCTGGTCGTCATGGACAAGGGGCTGATCGTCGCCGAGGGGTCGCCGATGAGCCTGATCGCCGAGCACTCCACGCGCGAGGTCGCCGAGCTGCGGTTCGGCGTCGGTGACAACGAGGCCGCGGCCGACAAGGTCGCCGACCTCGCCGACCGGGTCGAGGTGCTGCCCGACCGGCTGCTGCTCTACACCGCCGACGGCGAGGAGACGGTCGCCAAGGTGCACGAGCGTGGCCTGGAGCCGGTCGCGACACTGGTACGCCGCGCCACCCTGGAGGACGTCTTCCTCCGCCTCACCGGCCGGACGCTGGTCGACTGATGGCCACGGACAGCAGCGTCCCCACCAACGCGTTCGCCGGCGCCGCCCGGCTCGTCGACTACTGGGTGATCGTCTACAAGCGCACCTGGAAGGGCTCGGCGATCTCGTCCTTCATCACGCCGCTCTTCTACGTGCTGGCCATGGGCGTACTGCTCGGCGACTACGTCGAGGGCGACCCGGCGCAGCTCGAGGGCGCGTCGTCGTACCTCGTCTTCATCGCGCCCGGCCTGCTCGCCGCCCAGTCGATGCAGACCGTCTTCGGCGAGGTCACGTACCCGGTGATGGGCATGATCAAGTGGCACAAGACCTACTTCGGGATGACGGCCTCGCCACTGACCGTGAGCGAGGTGATCCTCGGCCACCTGGGCTTCGTGATGTTCCGGGTCGGCCTCACCTGCGGCGTCTTCACCCTGGTGATGGCGCCGTTCGGCGTCTTCGCGACGGTGTGGGGAGCGGTCCTCGCCTACCTGGTCCAGTTCCTCCTCGGGCTGGCGTTCGCCACGCCGATCTATGCCTTCTCGGCGGGCCTCAAGGACGAGAGCCCGTTCGCGCTCGTCTTCCGGCTCGGCATGATCCCGCTCTTCCTCTTCTCCGGCGCGTTCTTCCCGATCGACAACCTCGATCCCTGGATGGCGGCGCTCGCGAAGGCGACGCCGCTGTGGCACGGCGTCGACCTGACCCGGATGCTCACCCTGGACACCCTCGACGGCAGCACCGCGCTGGTGCACGTCGCCTACCTGGTCGTGCTCGCGGTGCTCGGCTGGTTCTGGGCGGTCCGCCGGCTGACGAGGCGGATGGTCGGCTGATGTCCCTCACCGTCAGCGCCGTCGGCCGCTCGGCCGCCCGCCCGCTCTCCGCGAGCGAGGCCACCGGCCTGCTCGTCTACCGCAACTACCTCGCCTACCGGCGCGCCTGGTACATCTTCGCCAGCGGGTTCCTCGAGCCGGTCTTCTACCTCTTCTCGATCGGCGTCGGTGTCGGCCAGCTGGTCACCGGCTTCGAGTTCAACGGGCGGGACATCCCGTACGCCGAGTTCGTCGCGCCGGGGATGCTCGCGGCGTCGGCGATGAACGGCTCGCTGCTCGACAGCACCTTCAACTTCTTCTTCAAGCTGAAGTACAACAAGCTCTTCGACCAGATGCTGGCGACGCCGCTGACGACGATGGACATCGCCCGCGGCGAGCTGACCTGGTCGCTGCTGCGCGGCGGCATCTACTCCGCCGGCTTCCTGCTCGTGATGGTCGCCATGGACCTGGTGTCGTCCTGGTGGGCGCTGCTGGTCGTCCCGGCGGCGCTGCTGATCGGGTTGGCGTTCGGCGGAGTCTGCATGGCCCTGACCACCTGGATGCGCTCGTGGCAGGACTTCGAGTGGGTCACCCTGGCGACCATCCCGATGTTCCTCTTCTCGGCGACGTTCTTCCCGGTCGAGGCCTACCCGACCGTGGTGCGCTGGGTCGTCGAGCTGACGCCCCTCTACCGTGGCGTCGTGCTGTGTCGCGAGCTCACCACCGGCGCCCTCTCGTGGGGCTCGGCCGTCTCGGTGGTCTACCTGGTCGCGATGGGCGTCATCGGCCTGCGGATCGTCGGCAAGCGCCTCGACAAGCTGCTGCTCACGTGAGCCGCCACCCGATGCCGCACGGCAACCCGTTGCTGCGCGCGCTCTTCGCCATGCTGCTGCTCTGGCCGCGCGTCGAGGTGACCGCGAGCTCCTTGGTGGTCGCGCTCGGCTGGTCGTTCCGCGCCACGGTCCCGCGTGCGTCGATCGCCGCCGTGGCCGCGGTCCCGTGGCGCCGGCTCAGCATCGGCGCGCACGGCTGGCGCGGACGCTGGCTCGTCAACACCGCCTCCGGTCCGCTCGTGCGCATCACCGTCGAGCCGGCTGCCGAGGGACGGGTGCTCGGCGTACCGGTCCGGCTGCGCGAGCTCACCCTGAGCATCGAGGACGTGGACGCGTTCCTCACGGACCTGCGCTGACCTCGGCGCTGAGCCGCAGCTCCCACAGCTCCGTGTCGATCCAGCGCTCGAACTTGCGCCCGACGTCGTGCAGCACCCCGGCGCGCTCGAAGCCGCACGCCCGGTGCAGGCCCTGGCTTCCGCCGTTGGGGAGGGCGATCACCGCGACGACGAGGCGTACGCCGTCGGAGCGCATCAGGCCGAGCAGCTCGTCGTACAGGAGGCGACCGACCCCGCGGCCCCGGGCGGTCGCAGCGAGGTAGACCGAGGTCTCGCGGGTGTGGGCGTAGGCGGCCCGCGGCCGGTAGCTGCCGGAGTACGCGTAGCCGATGACCTCGTCGGCGTCGGTGGCCACGAGCACGTGGTCGCCCGGGTGGGTCGAGTCGAGACGCTCGCGCCAGTAGTCGAGCGTCGACGGCTCGGTCGCGAACGTCGAGATGCCGTGCAGCACCTCGACGTCGTAGATCGCGGCGATCGCGGGCAGGTCGGCCTCGGTGGCGCGGCGTACGACAACCATGGCGCCATCTTCGCGGACCGTGGCCGGAACTCGCGCGCGGGCCGTCGGACCCGGCTGGAAGGATGGGCGACATGACGATCGAGCCCGACATCAAGGACTGGACCTGGGTCCTCGACCAGCCGTGCCCGGAGTGCGGGTTCGAGGCGTCCGTGCTCACCGTCGACCGGATCCCGGGTGTGATCCGCGACAACGCCACCACCTGGGAGGCGGTCCTGACGCTCGACGATGCGGGCACGCGTCCGGAGCCGACGACGTGGTCGCCGCTGGAGTACGCCTGCCACGTCCGCGACGTCCACCGGATCTTCGACCTCCGGGTCGGGCTGATGCTCGACCAGGACGAGCCGACCTTCGCCAACTGGGACCAGGACGAGACCGCCGTCGCCGAGCGGTACGCCGAGCAGGACCCGGCGACGGTCGCCGTCGAGCTCCTCGACGCGGCCGAGTCCGCCGCGGAGCGCTACGAGTCCGTGCCGCCCGGCGCGTGGGGCCGGCGCGGGTTCCGCAGCAACGGCAGCGAGTTCACCGTCGAGAGCATCGGGCTCTACCACCTCCACGACATCGTCCACCACGCCTGGGACGTCCGCGCTGCGACGGTGCGGGCGACCGTCGAGGCGTACGACGCGCACGCGGCGGCCTACCGCGCCAACGCGCCCGTCGTCGACGACCTGCTGCGTGAGCAGGCGCTGGCGTTCGCCGAGGCGGTCGGTCCGCGTGGCCGGGTGCTCGAGGTCGGCAGCGGTCCCGGACGCGACGCTGCCCTCCTCGAGAGCGCCGGGCTCGACGTACGCCGCACCGACATCACCCCGGCCTTCGTCGACCTGCTGCGCGCCGACGGCCACCCGGCCGACGTGCTGGACCCCCTCACCGACGACCTCGACGACCCGGCGCGGCCGGGCACGCCGTACGACGGGGTGTGGGCGAGCGCCTGCCTGCTGCACGTCGACCGGGCCGACCTGCCGGTGCTGCTGTCGCGGCTGGCGGCGGCGACCCGGGACGGGGGTGTGCTGGCCGTGTCGCTCAAGGAGGGCGACGGCGACGGCTGGTCGACCCACGGGAGCGTCGCCGCGCCGCGCCGGTTCGTCTACTGGCGCGAGGCCGAGCTCCGCGAGGTGCTCGAGGCCGCCGGCTGGGCCGTCGGCCAGGTGCATCACACCACCAGCGCGCGCAACGGGGAGCCGTGGCTCGACGCGGTGGCGAGGCGCCGATGAGGCACACCGAGTTCTGGGTGCGGATGGAGCAGGCGCTCGGCCCGTCGTACGCCCGCTCGTGGGCGAGCAGCTTCGTGATGCGCGAGCTCGACGGCCGGACCGCCCAGGAGGCTCTCGACGCCGGCGTCGCCCCCAAGCAGGTCTGGCTGGCGGTGTGGCGGACCCTCGAGCTGCCGGCCTCCCAGAAGTGAGCGGAGCAGACGTCACGGACCTGGCGGCGGTCCAGCGGCACACGATCCGCACGCTCGTCGTCGTCCAGGCGGTGGGCGCGCTCGGCATCACGATCGGCATCGCGACGGCCTCGCTGCTGGCCCGTGACCTCTCCGGCTCGGAGAGCCAGGCCGGGTTCGCCCAGACCGCGCAGGTGCTCGGCACGGCGTTCGCGGCGTACCTCCTGGCGCGGTTGATGTCCCACCGCGGCCGCCGGATCGGCCTGGTGACCGGCTACCTGCTCGGCGCGACCGGAGCGGTGCTGGCCGTGCTCGCCGGCGTCGTCGGCTCGATGGCGCTGCTGCTGGTCGGCGCGCTCCTGCTCGGGTCCACGACGGCCGCCAACAACAGTGCGCGTTACGCCGCGACCGACCTCGCCGAGGACGCCCACAAGGGTCGGGCGCTCTCGACCGTCGTGTGGGCCACGACGATCGGCGCGGTGCTCGGTCCCAACCTCACCGGCCCGGCCGGCTGGCTGGCCGACGTGCTCGGCATCCCCGAGCTGACCGGCCCGTTCGCGCTCGGGGCGATCGGCATGGTGGTCGCAGCCGTGGTGGTCGGGGTGCTGCTCCGGCCCGACCCGCTGCTCCTCGCCCGTGAGGTCGCCGGCGTGGTCGAGACGCCGCCGACCGGCACCGCCTGGGCGCGCGCGATCGTGGCCGCCCGCGAGCGGCCGGTGCTCTTCTTCGCGGTGCTCGGGATGGCCTGCGCGCACGCGGCGATGGTGGGCGTGATGATCATGACCCCGCTCCACATGGAGCACGGGCACGCCGAGCTCGAGGTGATCGGGCTGGTGATCAGCCTGCACGTGCTGGGCATGTTCGCGTTCTCGCCCGTCGTCGGCTTCCTGGCGGACCGCTGCGGGCGGCCGGTCACCCTGGTCGCCGGCGCCGTCCTCCTGCTGGCGGCGATGGTGCTGTGCGCCCGGTCTCCCGAGGGCAGCTCCTGGCAGATCTTTGCCGGCCTGTTCCTGCTCGGCCTCGGCTGGTCGTTCGCGACGGTCTCGGCTTCAACCCTGATCGCGCAGCACGCCCCGCTCGAGGCACGCACCGACGTCCAGGGCGCGAGCGACCTGGTGATGGGGCTGACCGCGGCCGCCGCCGGTGGTCTCGCGGGTCTCGTCGTCGACGCGTGGGGCTACCCGGCGCTCACCATCTGCTCGATCGGCCTGGTCGCCCTGGTGGCCATCGCCGGTTTCGGCGCCCGCGCCACCACGGAGTTGACCGAGGCTGACAGGGTGAGGCCATGACTGTTGCGGACGTTGCCGTCATCGGCGGCACGGGCTTCTACGCCTTCCTGGACGACTACGACGAGCACGTCGTCGAGACGCCGTACGGCGCACCCTCGGCCCGGATCGCTGTCGGCACGGTCGCCGGCCGCTCCGTGGCGTTCCTGCCCCGGCACGGCGTCGACCACGCCTACCCGCCGCACGCGATCCCGTACCGCGCCAACCTCTGGGCGCTGCGCTCCCTCGGCGTGCGCCAGGTGCTCGCGCCGTGCGCGGTCGGCGGTCTGCGGCCCGAGGTCGCGCCCGGCGACATCGTGGTCCCCGACCAGCTCGTCGACCGCACCTACCGCCGGATCCCGTCGTACGTCGAGACCGGTGCGGTGCACCTGCCCTTCGGCGACCCGTACTGCGACCGCCTCTCCGCCGCCGTCACCGCCGCCGACCCGGTCATCACGTCCGGGGGAGCGATGGTCGTCATCGAGGGGCCGCGCTTCTCGACCCGCGCGGAGTCGCGCAGCTACGCCGACCAGGGCTGGAGCCTGATCAACATGACCGGCCACCCGGAGGCGGCGCTGGCCCGCGAGATGCGGCAGTGCTACACCGCCATCGCGCTCGTGACCGACATGGACGCCGGTGCCGAGAGCGGCCAGGGGGTCGGGCAGGAGGAGGTGTTCGCGCTCTTCAAGGCCAACCTCGAGCGGCTGACCGGGATCCTCACCCGCACCATCGAGACGCTGCCCGACCCCGACGGCTGCTCGTGCTCGACGTGGGCCGACGGCATCGACCTGACCTATGACGTGCCGTCGTGAAGGTCCTCCTGACGGGCTCCGCCGGCTTCATCGGTACGGCGATCGGCGCGGCGCTGGAGGCCGACGGCCACGAGGTGGTCCGGGTCGACCTGATGCTGCCGATGGCGCACGGGTCCGCCACGCCTCCCGACGGCACCCACCAGCTCGACGTGCGCCGCGCCGACGAGTGGACGCACCTGTTCGACGGGGTCGACGCGGTCTGCCACCAGGCCGCCGTCGTCGGGGCCGGGGTGAAGGTCGGCGACCTGCCCGACTACGCCGGCCACAACGACCTCGGCACGGCCGTGCTCCTCGCCGCGATGCACGATGCCGGCGTCCGACGCCTGGTGCTCGCGTCGTCGATGGTCGTCTACGGCGAGGGCCGCTACACGTGCGCCGAGCATGGCGACCAGACCCCGCCGCCGCGCGCCGTGGCCGCCCTCGAGGGTGGCGACTTCGAGAACCACTGCCCGGTCTGCGGCGGCGTCCTCGGCTGGTCGCTCGTCGACGAGACCGCGCGGCTCGACCCGCGCTCGTCGTACGCCGCCAGCAAGGTCGCGCAGGAGCACTACGCCTCCGCGTGGGTCCGCCAGGCCGACGCCTCGGCGGTCGCGCTGCGCTACCACAACGTCTACGGCCCCGGCATGCCCCGGAACACGCCGTACTCCGGGGTGGCCGCGATGTTCCGCTCCTCGCTGGAGCGCGGCGAGGCGCCGCAGGTCTACGAGGACGGCGGCCAGATGCGCGACTTCGTCCACGTCGCCGACGTCGCCCGCGCCAACGTGGCCGCGCTGTCGTCGGTCGTCGCGGCCGGGCCCGGCCGGTACGACGCCTACAACGTCGCCTCGGGCGAGCCGGTCCCGATCCTCGGCGTGGCCGAGATGGTGGGCGCGGGCACGGCGTCCGGAGTCGCGCCGGAGGTCACGGGTGGTTACCGCCTCGGCGACGTGCGGCACATCGTGGCGTCGCCCGAGAAGGCCCGCGCCGAGCTCGGCTTCGCCGCGTCGATCCGCCCCGCCGACGGGCTCCGCGAGTTCGCGACCGCGCCGCTGCGGGCGTGATCACCAGCTCGTGTAGAGCAGCTGCTGCACGAGCAGCGCGCTGATGACCTGCACGAGCACGCCCGCGCGCCGCCACCGCTCCGGCAGCAGGGCCGTCGACAGCAGGAGCCACGGGACGAACGGCAGCCAGATCCGCTCCACCTCGGCCTTGCTCATCCGGGACAGGTCGGCCAGCGCGATCGCCGTCGCCGCGGTGCCGACCAGCCACAGCACCACCCGGTCGGCGCGGCGGCCCAGCGCGACCACCTGCGCGAGCCCGGCGCCCAGCATCGGCCCCGCACAGACGACGAGCGCCGCCAGGTTGCCCCACATCCAGTACGCCGCGGGCCGGTCCGCGGCGATCCCGTCCCAGTAGCGGTCGTTGAGGACGGGGTACGCAGACCACCACGAGAAGCCGCCGGCAGCGAACGCCAGCACCACCAGCAGCGCCGACCCCGCGGCGACCGGCAGCGGCACCCAGGAGCGGGCCAGGACCAGCACCGCCACGGCGAGCAGCCCCATCAGGGGCAGGCCGTACGACATCATCACGCCCGCGCCGAGCAGCAGCCCGGCCAGCGCCGACCACGCGACCAGGTGGGCTCGCGAGGTCGCGGTCGCGCCGACCGCGAGGCAGGCCAGGCCCCACGCGGCGACGGCCGCGAAGACCGCGTCCGCCGACACCGCCATGAAGACCGCCGCCGGGGTCAGCACCAGGAACGGCGCCGCCCGGCGTGCCACCGCCTCGGCTCCCAGCGCTCGCAGCGTCACCAGCACCGCCACCGCGGTCGTGGCGGCGAGGACCGTGACGACGAGGCCGGCCGCGAGGTCGCCGCCGAGGCCGACCTTCACCAGGCCCACGAAGAAGAGCAGCGCGCCCGGCGGGTGCCCGGCCGGATGGGTCGGCCAGTTGTCCGGGGCGGAGTAGGGGATCCGGTCGACGTACGTCGAGAGCAGGGTGTGGACGCTCGTGACCTCGCGGGCGCTGCGCAAGTACTCGTACTTGTCGCCGAGCACCCGCGAGATGCCGGACGTCCCGTCCACGAGCGCCAGCGCCAGCAGCCAGGCCAGACCGACGACGTACGACACGGCGAGCAGTCGACGCCAGGACAGCCGCTCGGCCAGGTCGACGGCGTACCGCCACCCGAGCAGGGCGATCGCGACCGCCGGCAGGGTCCCGGCGCCGAAGAGCTTCGGCTCCCAGTAGCCGTGCAGCGGCGGCAGCTCTCCGGCCGCGATGCTCCGCGGCGCGCGCGCCCAGACCTCCCAGTCCAGCAGCGGCGGCACCGCGAACGCGACCGCGACGAGCACCACCGCGGTCGAGAGACCCCACCACGGCGCGCGGGCACGGGTGGTCGGCATGGCCACGACCCTAGCCAGGGCGCCGTCATCGCTTCGTAAGTTCTGCCGCGGTTGAGCGAGCCCGGTCCTGGCTACCTTCAGGACATGGAGCCCATCTGCGACCTCGTGCTCCCGTGCCGTGACGAGGCTGCCGCGCTCACGCTGCTCCTGCCGACGGTCCCGCCGCAGTTCGCGGTGATCGTGGCGGACAACGGCTCCGTCGACGGTACGGCGGAGGTCGCGCGCCGCCTGGGCGCCACCGTCGTCTCCGAGAGCGCCCCCGGGTACGGCGCCGCCGTGCACGCCGGCCTGCTCGCGGCCACCCGTGACTACGTGGCGTTCATGGACGGCGACGACTCGTTCGACCCCGCCGAGCTGCTCCCGATGCTCGAGGACGTGCGCTCCGGCCGCGCCGACCTCGCCGTCGGGCGCCGCCGCCCCGTCGACCGCGGCGTGTGGCCGTGGCACGCGCGGCTCGGCAACGGCCTGATCGTGTGGTGGCTGCGCCGCCGGATCGGGATGGCCGCCCACGACATCGCACCCATCCGGATCTGCCGTCGCGACGAACTCCTGGCACTGGACGTCCGCGACCGACGGTTCGGCTACCCGGTGGAGCTGCTGCAGAAGGCGACGACCGCGGGGTGGCGGCTCGCCGAGCGCGACGTCTCCTACCGACCGCGAGCGGTCGGCACCCGCTCCAAGGTCTCCGGATCGGTCCGGGGCACGGTCCGTGCCGCTCGCGACTTCTGGAAGGTGCTGACATGACGGATGCACGGGTGCTGGTCGTCGCGAAGGCGCCGATCGCCGGCCGGGTGAAGACCCGGCTCGGTGCCGAGATCGGGATGGCGTCGGCCGCCGAGATCGCGGCCGCCGCGCTGCTCGACACGATGGCTGCCTGTCGCGCCGGCTTCGGGCCGGACGCCTGCCTGCTCTCGATCGAGGGCGACTTCGCCGACGCCGTCCGCGGGGACGAGCTGACGCGCGCGGTCGACGGCTGGTCCGTCGCCCGCCAGCGGGGGAGCACCTTCGCCCAGCGACTCGCCAACGCCCACCTCGACGTCCCGCCCGGTGGCGCGGTCGTCCAGGTCGGCATGGACACGCCGCAGGTCACACCCGCGCTGCTGACCGACGTCGCCGACGCGGCCGCTCTGCACGACGCCGTGCTCGGCCCCGCCGAGGACGGCGGCTGGTGGGTCCTCGCGCTCCGCCGGCCGACCGCGGCACGATCGCTGCACGACGTACCGATGTCGACGCCCACGACGTACGACGACACCCGGGCCGCGCTCGTCCGCGAGGGCCTCGACGTGGCGGTGACGGCCACGCTGCGCGACGTCGACACCGTCGCGGACGCGGAGGCGGTCGCGGCCCAGGCGACCGCCGGTGAGTTCGCCCGCGCCTGGCGGGACGCTCGGTCATGACGCTCGACCTGCCGACCGTCCGGCTGCGCCTCGACGAGTGGGACCGGCCCGCGGACGCCGACGACCACGAGATCCTCGCGCGCTGCACCGGCCCGACGCTCGACGTCGGGTGCGGCCCCGGCCGACTCACCGCCGCGCTCGCCGAGCGTGGCGGGGTGGTGCTCGGCATCGACGTCGTCAGCGGCGCCGTCGGCCTGACCCGTGGTCGTGGCGGTGCGGCCCTGCGGCGCGACGTCTTCGACACGCTGCCCGGCGAGGGACGCTGGGAGACCGCCCTGCTGGCCGACGGCAACGTCGGGATCGGCGGCGACCCGGTAGCCCTGCTGCGGCGGCTGCGCGAGCTCCTCGACCCCCGTGGCCGTGTCGTCGCCGAGCTGGCGGCGCCGGGCACGCCGCACACCGACGGCTGGGCCCGGCTGGAGTGCGGGGCCGAGCACCAGGTCATCCGCTGGTCGGTCGTCGGGATCGAGGACATCGAGGACATCGCGGCGCAGGCGGGCCTCGCCGTCGTCGAGCGGCTGCGGTCCGGCGAACGCTGGTGCGCCGTGCTCGAGGAAGCGGCGTGAAGGTCCCCGTCCCGGCTCCGTCGGACTTCCGCTCCCGGCTCCGCAGCGCCGCCGTCACCGCACGGGTCGGCACCTGGCTCGGCATCTGCTTCGGCATCTGCTTCGCGACCGGGCTGATCAGCCACTACGCCCAGAACGTCTCGCAGCCGATCCCGTTCCCGACCAGCCCGTCGTGGGGATACCGGGTCACCCAGGGCCTGCACGTCATCACCGGTACGGCGGCCGTCCCGCTGCTGCTGGTCAAGCTCTGGACGGTCTACCCGCGGCTCTTCATCCGGCCGCCGCGCGGCGTGCGCAAGCTCCTGCTCGAGGTGCTCGAGCGCGGCTCGATCGCCGTCCTCGTCGCCGGCGCGATCTTCCAGCTCGCCTCGGGCCTCGCCAACTCGGCGCAGTGGTACCCGTGGAGCTTCTCCTTCCGCACCACGCACTACGCGATCGCATGGATCACGATCGGCGCGCTCGTCGTGCACATCGCGGTCAAGCTGCCGATCATCCGCGGCGCCCTGACCTCCGACGTCGAGGACACGACGCACGACCGGCCGAGCGCGACCGAGCCGGGATCGCTCTCGCGACGCGGCCTGCTGCGCACCACCTGGCTCGCGGCGGGTGTGGCCGTGCTCGTCACCGCCGGCAGCACGGTGCCGCTGCTGCGCAGGGTCTCGGTCTTCGGCGTGCGCTCCGGCGACGGCCCCCAGGGGATCCCGATCAACAAGTCGGCCGCCGCGGCGAAGGTCGCCCCGGCGGCGACCAGCGCGGCGTACCGCTTCACCGTGGCGTACGGCGAGCAGGAGGTCTCGATGACCCGCGACGAGCTGCTCGCGATGGAGCAGACGACCCAGACGCTGCCGATCGCGTGCGTCGAGGGCTGGAGCGCCAGCGGCACGTGGACCGGGGTGCGGGTGCGCACGCTGCTCGACCTCGTCGACGCTCCCGCCGACAGCGAGGTGCAGGTGCTGTCCCTCCAGGAGTCCGGGCCCTACAAGCACACGGTGCTGCAGGGGAACTTCGCCGACGACGACCGCACCCTGCTCGCGCTCGCGCTCGACGGCGAGCCCCTCGCGCTCGACCACGGCTACCCGGCGCGGCTGATCGCACCGAACCGGCCGGGCGTGCTCCAGACCAAGTGGGTCGCTCGGTTGGAGGTGTCGGCATGAGGGTCGTGCGGCTGCTCCTCGGCGCTCTCGGCGTGGTCGTCGGCGCCTTCGGTGCCTGGCTGCTGCTCAGCCGGCAGGACCTCGACCAGCTCACGAACGCGGCGATCTGGCTCGGGGCCGGGGTCGTCCTGCACGACGGCGTCCTCGCGCTCCTGACGCTCGTGCTCGCCGCGGTCCTGGTCCCGCTGCTGCCACGGGCGGCGCGGGGGCCGGCGGTCGTCGGCGCGGTGGTGCTCGGCTCCGTGACCCTGCTCGCCGTACCGGTGCTGGGGCGGTTCGGCGCCCGCCCCGACAATGCGACCCTGCTCGACCGCAGCTACACGGCGGGATGGCTGGTGCTCGCCGCCCTCACCCTCGTGGCCGTGGTGGTCGCATCGGTCCTACGCTCACGGAGAGAGGGAGGTGCTCGTGGCCCGCGTCCTGGTGGTCGACGACGACCACACCGTGCGTGAGGTGGTGGTCTCCTACCTGCGCGCCCACGAGCACGAGGTCGTCGAGGCCGCCGACGGCGAGACCGCGCTGGCCTCGATGCGGGAGACCCCCTGCGACCTGGTCGTGCTCGACCTGATGCTGCCCGGCATCGACGGCCTCGAGGTGTGCCGCCAGCTGCGCGCGACCACCGACGTACCGGTGATCATGCTGACCGCGCTGGGGGAGGAGACCGACCGGGTGGTCGGCCTGGAGACCGGTGCCGACGACTACGTCACGAAGCCGTTCAGCCCGCGCGAGCTGGCGCTGCGGGTCGACTCCGTGCTGCGACGCACCGGCTCGGCGCCGGCGCCGCAGGTGCTGGTCGACGGCGACCTGGTGGTCGACGAGGCGGCCCACGTGGCGAGCCGCGACGGCACCGCGCTCGCGCTGACGGTGCGCGAGTTCGACCTGCTCCGTTTCCTGCTCGCCCACCCGGGTACGGCGTACTCGCGCGAGGAGCTGCTGCACCAGGTGTGGGGCTGGTCGATCGGTGACCACTCGACGGTGACGGTGCACGTCCGACGGCTCCGGGAGAAGGTCGAGCGCGACCCGACGCGACCGGAGCGTCTCCAGACCGTCTGGGGAGTTGGCTACCGCTGGGAGGCGACCGCATGACGAGTGACCAGGCACAGATCGTGGCGGTGGCCGCGCTGTGCGCGATCGGTGTCGGCGTCATCGGCCTGGTGGGCGCCTGGCTGGTGCGGCACCTGTCGATCCGCTGGCAGCTCGGCCTGATCGTCGTCGTCTCGATCGGATCGGTGCTGCTCGGCATCGTCGCCGCCGCGCGCCTCATGTTCATCTCCACCCATGACTGGGGCGTCATCGCCCTGGTCGCGGGTGTCGCCGGCGTCGTGTCGCTCGTGGTGGCCTTCGCCGTCGGCATCGCGATCTCACGCTGGTCCGAGGCGCTGCGCGAGGACGCGCGCCTGCTGGACGCGCACGGGTCGTACGTCGCGGTGAGCCGCGGCCCCAGCGAGCTCCAGGCGCTGTCGGAGGAGCTGGCCCGCACCAGCGACCGGCTCGAGGAGTCCCGGCTCCGCGAGGCCAGGCTGGAGGAGTCGCGGCGCGAGCTGATCTCGTGGGTCTCCCACGACCTGCGCACGCCGCTGGCCGGGATGCTCGCGATGACGGAGGCGCTCGAGGACGGCATGGCTGCGGACCCCGAGCGCTACCACCGCCAGATCCGCGCCGAGGTGGACCGGATGGTCCGGATGGTCGACGACCTCTTCGAGCTCTCCCGGATCCACGCCGGCGTCCTGCGCATGACCCCCGAGCCGGTGATGCTGCGCGACCTCGTGAGCGAGGCGATCGCAGGGGCCGACCCGGTCGCCCGAGCCCGCAGCGTGCGACTGGGGGGCAGCGTCGACGACGGTGTCGTCCTCACCGCGGACGCGGCCGGGATGTCGCGGGTGATGACCAACCTGATCATGAACGCGATCCGGCACACCCCGGCCGACGGCGCCGTCGAGATCCGCGGCCGCGCCCTCCCGGACGCCGTCGAGCTGAGCGTCAGCGACGAGTGCGGCGGCCTCTCCGAGGAGGACATGGTGCGGGTCTTCGACCTGGCCTGGCGCGGGGAGACGGCGCGGACCCCCGAGCCCGCGCTCGGCGCGCCCTGGGCGCGCGGCGCCGGCCTCGGGCTGGCGATCGTCAAGGGGATCGTCGAGGCCCACCAGGGCGTCGTCCGGGTCGAGAACGTCGGTGAGCCGGTGCCCGCCGGCTGCCGGTTCCTGGTCCGGCTGCCGGCCTGACTCCCCAGCCTGACCCCCGGCCTGACCCCCGCCGCGACACGCCGGGCGACGTACGGCGGTCGAACAGGTGTTCGGGCTAGGTTGTGTCCACAGGCACGACGCGGACGAGGTTCTCCACAGCGGTGTCAGCGCTGATCAGGCGCTGTCGGTGGCTCGCTCTAGCGTCGCAGACGTGCCTGACACCCGACGAGAGACAAGGACACACACCATGGCTGGTGGAGACCGCGACAAGGCGCTGGACGCCGCACTCGCCAACATCGAGCGTCAGTTCGGCAAGGGCTCGGTGATGCGCCTCGGCGACGAGACCCGCGCCCCGCTGGAGATCATCCCGACCGGATCGATCGCCCTCGACGTCGCGCTGGGCCTCGGTGGCCTGCCGCGCGGCCGGGTGGTCGAGATCTACGGTCCGGAGTCCTCCGGCAAGACGACGGTCGCCCTGCACGCGGTGGCCAACGCCCAGGCCGCCGGCGGCATCGTGGCGTTCATCGACGCCGAGCACGCGCTGGACCCGGAGTACGCCAAGGCCCTCGGCGTCGACACCGACGCCCTGCTGGTCTCCCAGCCCGACTCGGGTGAGCAGGCGCTGGAGATCGCCGACATGCTGGTCCGCTCCGGCGCGCTCGACCTGATCGTCATCGACTCGGTGGCCGCCCTGGTGCCGCGCGCGGAGATCGAGGGCGAGATGGGCGACAGCCACGTCGGCCTCCAGGCCCGCCTGATGAGCCAGGCGCTGCGCAAGATGACCGGTGCCCTCAACAACTCCGGCACCACCGCGATCTTCATCAACCAGCTGCGCGAGAAGATCGGCGTGATGTTCGGCTCGCCCGAGACCACGACCGGTGGTCGCGCGCTGAAGTTCTACTCCTCGGTCCGCCTCGACGTGCGTCGCATCGAGACGCTCAAGGACGGCACCGACATGGTCGGCAACCGGACCCGCGTCAAGGTCGTCAAGAACAAGGTCGCCCCGCCGTTCAAGCAGGCCGAGTTCGACATCATGTACGGCAAGGGGATCAGCCGCGAGGGTGGCCTGATCGACGTCGGGGTCGAGGCGGGCCTCGTCCGCAAGGCCGGTGCCTGGTACACCTACGAGGGCGACCAGCTCGGCCAGGGCAAGGAGAACTCCCGCAAGTTCCTCAAGGACAACCCCGACCTGGCCAACGAGCTGGAGAAGAAGATCCTCGAGAAGCTCGGCGTCGGCCCGCAGGTCGACCAGGAGGCCCCGCTCTCCGACGAGCCGATCGGCGTCGACTCCTTCTAGGCGCTGGTGGTTTCGAGACAGGCGCCAGGGCGCCTTCCTCAACCACCGTGAGGTCGGTGGTTGAGGAGGTTGCGCCAGCAACCGTCTCGAAACCTCCGACCCACCAGGAAGGGATCCGATGACTCTCGAGGAGAACCGACCGGCACCCGACTGGGCCGGCGACGTCTCGGTCGGGGTGGACGCGTGGACACGGCGCGCGTCCGCCCCGACCGCGGCTCCACCCCCGGAGGACACCAAAGCCCAGGTCCCCGAGGCGGACCCGGAGGCGGTGGCCCGCAAGATCCTGCTCGACCAGCTGACCGGCCAGGCGCGGACCCGCAAGGAGCTCGCCGACAAGCTGGCGGCCAAGAACGTGCCGACGGAGATCGCGACCCGGCTCCTCGACCGGTTCGAGGAGGTCGGGCTGATCGACGACGAGGCGTTCGCCCGCGCCTGGATCGCGTCGCGTCAGCCGGGCAAGGGGCTGGCGACGCGGGCGCTGGCGCAGGAGCTGCGCCGCAAGGGCGTCGACGACGAGATCGCCCGCGAGGCCTTGGCTGAGATCGACCCGGACGACGAGGAGGCCGCGGCCCGCGCGCTGGTGCGCCGCAAGCTGCGCTCGCTGGCGCGCTTCGACGACACCGTGGCGACCCGGCGGCTGGTCGGGATGCTCGCGCGCAAGGGCTACGGCTCGGGGCTCGCCTTCGCCGTCGTCCGCGACGAGCTGGCGAACGCCGGGCGCGAGGGACTGGACGACTAGCGGGTCCGACCCGACACAATGCTCCCGTGGCGGAGCGCGAGATCCTGACGTACGAGATGTTCGGCACCTCGGTGCGTGACCTGGCCCAGCAGGTGGTGGACTCGGGCTACGAGCCCGACCTGATCCTCTCGATCGCGCGCGGCGGTCTGGGCCTCGGCATGGGCCTGGGCTACGCGCTGGACGTGAAGAACCTCTCCGCCGTCAACGTGGAGTTCTACACCGGCGTCGACCAGCGCCTCGACGTGCCGATCATGCTGCCGCCCACACCGGCCGCCGTCGACCTGGCGGGGCTGCGGATCCTGATCGCGGACGACGTCGCCGACACCGGCAAGACGCTCGAGGTGGTCCGCGACTTCGTTGCCGACCAGGTGGCCGAGGCGCGCACGGCGGTGATCTACGAGAAGCCGTGGACGGTGATCAAGCCGGAGTACGTCTGGCGGCACACGGAGGCCTGGATCGACTTCCCGTGGTCGGCGGCGCCGCCCCTGGTGCAGCGGGCGAAGCCGGGCCCGTGACCGAGGAGCCGGTCCGGGTCGTCGTCCACGACCGCGGTCGTGACCTGTCCGGCGTGGTCCGGCCGGGGGAGGCCTGGGCCGCGGCGGCCCGGCGTACCTGTGCCAGCGTCCACGCCGAGCCGGCACCGCGCGACCTGTCCGGCGAGGTGAAGGAGTTCGTCGTCGACCACGACGAGCGGGTGACCGTGCGGGCGATGACGCGCGGCGACCTGCCCGACCTGCTGCGCTGGCGCCGGAGCGACCACGTCCGCCGGTGGTGGGCGGCCGAGGGTGAGCCGACCGAGGACACCGTCGAGGCCCGCTACGGCCCCCGCATCGACGGGATGAGCCCGACGCGGATGTGGGTCGCGGAGGTCAACGGGCGCTCGGTGGGGTTCCTGCAGGACTACCGGATCTCCGACTACCCCGACTACGCGCTGCTCGGCCCCGACCCGGCCGCCATCGGCGTCGACTACGCGCTCGCCGAGGAGTGGAGCGGTCGCGGTCTCGGGCCACGGGTGCTGTGGGCGTGGATGCTGCGCACCCGGCACCGCCTGCCGGAGGCGCCGACGTACTTCGCCGCCCCCGACCACCGCAACGCCGCGTCGCTGCGGATGCTCGCCAAGGCCGGGTTCGTCGCCGGGCTCTGGTTCGACGAGCCCCAGGAGGACGGCACCGTCGACACGGTGGTCGGTTGTTCCCTCGATGTGGCGCAGGTGCTGGGATGATCGGCCGATGACCGCCGACCCGCTGCAGCTGCCGTCCGGACCTGTCGACCTCGACGCCATCGCCACCGACGCCACCCCCGGCTTCTCCGGGGGGAAGCAGGACGGCAAGGCCCGGCTCGCCGCGCTCGGGCCCGAGCTCGCCGAGCTCCAGGAGCGGCTGTTCGCCGAGGGGCGGGCGACGGGGTCGCACCGCCGGGTGCTGCTGGTGCTGCAGGGGATGGACACGTCCGGCAAGGGCGGCACCCTGAAGCACACGGTCGGCCTCGTCGACCCGCAGGGCGTCCGCATCAGCTCCTTCAAGGCGCCGACGAAGGAGGAGCTGGCCCACGACTTCCTGTGGCGGATCCGCAAGGCGCTGCCGCAGCCGGGGTACGTCGGCGTGTTCGACCGGTCCCACTACGAGGACGTGCTGATCGCGCGGGTCAACGAGCTGGCGGCTCCGGAGGAGATCGAGCGCCGCTACGACGCGATCAACGAGTTCGAGCGCGAGCTCGTGGAGGACGGCACGGTCGTCCTCAAATGCATGCTGCACATCAGCAAGGAGACGCAGCGCGAGCGGCTGCTCGCCCGCCTGGACAACCCGGAGAAGTACTGGAAGTACGAGCCCGGCGACCTCGACTCACGCGCGCGCTGGGACGCCTACCGGGCGGCGTACACCACGGCGCTGGAGCGCACCCACACCGAGCACGCCCCCTGGCACGTCGTACCGAGCGATCGCAAGTGGTTCCGCAACCTCGCGGTCGGGCAGCTGCTGCTGGCTGCGCTGCGCGGGATGGAGCTGGGCTGGCCGGCCGCGGACTTCGACGTGGACGCCGAACGGGCCAGGCTGCTCGCGGAGGACGCGAGAGCCTGACCCGTCGGGTTGCGCAGAGATCGACTGCTCAGAGCTTGTAGGTGTTGCCCTGGATGACGCTGGGGGCGAACCGCTTGTCGCCGGTGAAGACGACCCGCCAGAAGAACTTGCCGCGACGCGGCGCCGGCAGCACGACGGTGAAGCGACCCGACTTGCTGGTCTTGAGGGTCTTGAACTTCTTGAACTTCTTGCCGTGCTTCTTGAACACCACGATCTTCAGCTTCTTGGCGGGCGAGATCTTGCCCTTGAAGCCGGCGTGCTTGCCGGACAGGGTCGACGTCGACAGCTTCCGCTGCACGCTCGTGACCGAGTACGACGCCGAGCTCGGCGCGTAGGTGTACTCGGGGTACCCGCCGGTGCCGCCGCCGTAGGAGACGGTGTAGACGGCCCGGCCATGAGCCGGGACACTGTCGTAGACGTACGCCGAGGTGCTGGAGGCGACTGCCCGTGCGGCGGTGCCCGTCACCTGCTCGGTGACGGACACCGGGCCGTTGTAGATCTGCTGCCAGGTGCCGTCGATGAGGGCCTCGACATTGACGGAGATCGAGAGCGAGTCGCCGTACGCCGGTGACTTGGAGTAGCTGCTGATGACCGGCTTGCCCGAGCTGCCGGAGACGATGCGGGTCTGCACCGTGGTCGCGGCCGACGCCGGAGCGGATGTGACGGCGACCCCCACCGTCGATGCCGCCACCGCGGTGGCGAGCAGGGAGCCGATGAAGCGGCGTGTACGCATGTGTTGTCCTCCCGTGATGGGCACCCCCACCGGATGCCCATGCACCGACTACCCCACCGGGGTAGCGGTAAACCGCACAATGTCGTCCGTTATCCGTCCCCTAGGGTTTGCACGTGATCCCGACTGTTGCCGTCACCCGCTACGTGACGCCGCTCCGCGAGGGCGGCAGCCTGCCGGGCATCGTCGAGGGCGACGACCTGGGCACCTACGTCTGCAAGTTCCGCGGCGCCGGGCAGGGCCTGCGCGTGCTCGTCGCGGAGGTGGTCGTCGGTGAGCTCGCGCGCCGGATCGGGCTGCGCACCCCGCGGCTGGTCGCGCTCGACCTGGACCCCGCGATCGCGCGCTACGAGGCCGACGAGGAGGTCCAGGACCTGCTCAACGCGAGCGCCGGTCTCAACCTCGGCATCGACTTCCTGCCGGGCTCCTTCGGGTACGACGGCGAGCTGCCGGCAGGTGCGGAGGTCGCAGCACGGGTGCTCTGGCTGGACGCCTTCACCGCCAACGTGGACCGGTCGTGGCGCAACCCCAACCTGCTGGTCTGGCACCGCGAGCTCTGGGTCATCGACCACGGAGCGTCGCTCTACTTCCACCACGGCTGGGGTGGCGGGGCGCTGCTGAAGGAGGGCGCCCCGGGGCGGTTCGCCGCGCAGCCGTGGAGCGTCGACGACCACGTGCTCCGCTCGGCCGCGTCGGGGCTGGGTGCTGCCGACGCCGAGATCACGGCGCTGCTCGACGAGTCGGTCTTCGCCGACGTGCTGGCCGAGGTGCCCGACGAGTGGCTGGAGCCGGTGCCCGGCGCGGAGACGCCGGAGGCCGTCCGCGCGGCGTACGTGTCGTTCCTGCTGGCGCGGCTCGGCACCCGCCAGTGGCTGCCGCTGGAGGCCGCGCGATGACCGCCTCGAGCCGCCTGGCCTACCAGTACGTCGTGCTCCGCTGCGTCCCGCGCGTGGACCGCGAGGAGTTCGTCAACGTCGGCGTCGTCGTCTACTGCCATGCCACGGACTTCCTCGACGTCGCCTGGCACGTCGACCGCGACCGGCTGGCCGCGTTCGACCCCGCCCTCGACCTGGACCAGGTCTGCGACGCACTGGCCTTCGTCGAGGGCGTCTGCGCCGGCGACGAGCGCGGCGGAGAGGCGGGGTCGGCGCCGATCAGCCAGCGCTTCGGCTTCCTCAAGGCACCACGCAGCACCGTCCTCCAGCCCGGGCCGGTGCACGGCGGCACCACCACCGACCCGGCCCGCCAGCTCGAGCACCTGCTGGAGAAGCTCGTCTCCTAGACCAGGCCGTGCTCGTGCGCGAAGACCACGATCTGCACCCGGTCGCGGAGCCCGAGCTTGCGCAGGATCGCGCCGACGTGGGTCTTCACGGTGGACTCGCTGGCGAAGATCTGGCCGGCGATCTCGGTGTTGGACCGCCCCTTCGCGACAGCGCCGAACACCTCGCGCTCCTTGTCGGTCAGCCCGAGGTACGCCGGCGGGGTGGGCGCCTGGCCCTGGAACTGTCCCTCGAGCAGGGTCGAGAGGTCGGCCGGCGCGAGCACCGCGTTGCCGGAGTGCACGGTGCGGATCGCGTCCGCCAGCATCACCGGGGTGGTGCCCTTGAGCAGGAAGCCGCTGGCGCCGTAGCGGATCGCGGTCGCGGCCCGGTCGTCGAGGTTGAAGGTGGTCAGGACGACCACCCGCACCGGCTTCGCACGCCGCGAGGTGCGCTCGGGCAGGAAGATCTGGCGGGTCGCCTCGACGCCGTCCATCTCGGGCATCCGGATGTCCATCAGCACGACGTCGGGGGAGAGCTCGTCGACCAGGCTCACGGCCTCGAGCCCGTCGGCCGCGGCGCCGACGACCTCCATGCCCTCCTGGGCGTCCACGATCACCCGCACGCCCTCGCGGAACAGCTCCTGGTCGTCGACCAGCAGGACCTGGATCTTCTCCGGCGTCGTCATCGGGCGCGCACCGGCACCCACGCGGTCGCCGTGAAGGTCGGCGGGTCGAGCCGGCGGCGTACGTCGAGGCGCCCGCCCACCGAGTCGAGCCGGCGCCGCATCCCGTCGATGCCCTGACCTCCCGGCGTCGGCGGGTCGACGACGACTGCGAGCGGCTGGGTCTCGTCGCTCACGGAGTCGAGGGCGTTCTGGACCTCGATCCGCAGGTCACCTTCCCAGTGCCGCTCCACCCGCACCGGGCGGTCGCGCGGGCCGTGCTTGATCGCGTTGGTGAGCATCTCCTGGAGCACCCGGAAGGCCACCACCTCGAGCTCGGGCGGCATCGGCTGCGGCACACCCACCTCGGTCGAGACGACCTCGTGCCCGCTGGCGCGCACGCCCTCGACCAGCCCGTCGAGGTCGACCTTGCCGGCGCGCGGCGCCGCGGTGCCGCTCGTCGACGCGAGCACCTGACGCACGTCGTCGAGCGAGGTGCGGGCCGACGTCGCGATGTTGTTCATGGTCCGCTTCAGCCCCTGGGTGTCGACCTCGTCGAGGTACTGCGCGGACTCCGCCTGCGCCAGGATCACGGCGAGGGAGTGGCCGACCACGTCGTGCACGTCGCGGGCCAGGCGCGCCTGGTCCTCGCGCAGCCGGGCGATCTCCTCGGCCTGGTCGCGCTCGGCCTCGGCCTCGACCTGCGAGACCCGGGACTGTCGGGCGCGGTCGGCGTAGCGGAAGGCCAGCCCGGCGAGCCAGGGCATCGCGAGGATCGCCAGACCGACGAGCCCGGCGCCGATCTGCCAGCTGTCGCCGTACTGGTAGGCGTCCTCGATGATCCGCGAGACCTCACCGAGCTCGAGGGCCCGCATGGTGTAGCCCTGGTCGAGGAACCAGACGGCGGCGACGGCGGCCAGCGGGATCGACAGCCCGCTCGCGACCACCGTGGCGGGGCGGCCCCACCGGGCGGTCCCGAAGCCGACGATCACGACGCTGATCTGGGTGAGCATCACCGTCGTTCCGGTGAGCACCTGCAGCCCGCAGACCAGCCACACCACGGCCAGGGCGGCGGCCGGCGCGTGCCGTGCGCAGGCGGCCGCGACACCCATGCCGACCGCGATGAAGGCGAGCGCGGTGCGCTCGTCGTCGAAGATGTAGCGAGAGCTGCCCAGCACCTCGGCCAGGCCGAAGAACGCGACCACCGCGCCGAGCGCGACGTCCGGGCCCCACTTCTGCCACCAGCTCACGCTCATGCCGGCACCGCCACCCGGCGCCGCTGGAGCGGCGCCTCGACGTAGCGCCACGACAGCGCGGCCGCGACCAGGGTCAGCACGACGGCGAGCCCGGCGTGCGGGCGCAGCCAGAGCGTGAGCGGGTAGTTCCAGAGGTACGCCGCGTAGGAGACCGTGCCGAGCCACACCAGCGCGCGCAGCGCCGGCTGGGAGACGGTGGTCCAGGTGCGCCAGGACAGGACCAGGGCCGCGGTGAGCACAGCGATGGCCGGTCCTCCTGCCAGGTAGGTGAGGGTGTGACCCCGCAATGGAACCATGCTCAGCACGGCCAGCGCCGTCAGCGCCACGGGTGCCAGCCAACCCGGTGGCCGGAGCCGGTCGCGGTGCACCCGGGCCGCGGCGCCGACGACGAAGCACAGCGCCCAGCTGGTCGGCAGCGAGTAGGCCAGGTCGGGGTCCTCGGCGAGCCACCAGGTGGTCAGGGCACACGCCGCCGTCGTCGCGATCGCGGCCAGCACGAGCCCCCGGCGTGGTCCGAGGACCAGCAGCGTCGCCGGCCAGAGCAGGTAGAACTGCTCCTCGAGCGCCAGCGTCCAGAGGTGGTACGTCGCATCGCTCGCGTGCCCGAACGGCAGGTCCGCGGTCCAGGTGAGCGCCACGACCACCGTCTTCAGCAGCCGGTCGCGGTCACCGAGCGGGTCGAGCACCAGCGTCACCAGCACCACGCCCGCGACCAGCACCAGCATCGCCGGGACCAGTCGCCAGGCCCGCCGGGCGTAGAAGTCGCCGAGCCGGGGCCGCCTCTCCAGCACGCCGGTGATCAGGTAGCCCGACAGCGCGAAGAACATCACCACACCGACGACCCCGGCACCCGGGAAAACGTCCGGGACGGCGTGCCGCAGCATCACCAGCCCGACAGCGATCCCACGGAGCAGGTCGAGGCCGTCGATCCGCCCGGTCACCGGTGGGCGCCGCGGACGAGCTCGTCGAGCAGCTCGGCGTACGAGATGCCGGCGGCGGCGAACATCCGCGGCACCTGGGAGTGCTCGGTCATGCCGGGCACGGTGTTGACCTCGTTGAGGACCGGGCCGTCGTCGGTCAGGAAGAAGTCGACCCGGGCCACGCCCGCGCAGCCGAGGGCCTCGTACGTGGCCACGGCCGCGTCCTCGAGCGCCTTGGCCTCCACCTCGGAGAGCAGGGCGGGGACCCGGAAGTCGGCGTGCCCGCCGTACTTCAGCTCGTGGTCGAAGAGCCCGTCGGCGACGATCTCCAGCGCGGGCGGGACCAGGAGCGTCCCGTCGGCCCGGCGGAGCACGGCGACGTCGATCTCGCGCGCGATGACGACGTCCTCGACCAGCACGCGGGTGTCGAGGGCGAGGGCGGCGTCGAGCGCCGGTCGCAGGTCCTCGGCGCGGGCGACCAGGCTGACGCCCAGGCTGGAGCCGGCGGCGACGGGCTTGACGACGACGGGGTGCGTCCAGCGCTCGTGCTCGGCGGTCGCGGCGGTGACGAGGTGGCCGGGCGTCGTGGCGATGCCCACCGCGTCGGCGACCAGCTTGGTCGCCCACTTGTCCATCGCGAGGGCGCCCGGCCGGACCCCGGAGCCGACGTACGGCAGCCCGGCGAGCTCGCAGAGCGCGGCGAGCGTGCCGTCCTCGCCGTGCGGCCCGTGGACCACGGGGAGGACGACGTCGCAGCCGCGCAGCACCTGCGCCGCGCCGCACAGCCCGATCGGACGGAGTCCGCGGTCGCGCCAGGTGCCGTCGCGGCCGATGGTCAGCGGCACGACGTCGTACGACGCGGGGTCGAGCGCCGCGGCGACCGAGGCGGCCGACGCGAGGGAGACGTCGTGCTCGCAGCTCTGCCCGCCGCCGATGACGGCGACCCTGGTCCGGGCCGACGCGGTGCTCACGACAGGCTCCGCAGGTGCGGGACGGCGAGGGTGCGGCGCTCGACGCGGGCGCCGATGCCGGTGACGACCTCGTGCTCGATGGTGCCGGCCCAGGTCGCCCACTCGGCGACGGTCGGCTCGCCGTGGGTGCCCGGCCCGAAGACGGTGACCGTCTCGCCGGGATCCACGCCGCGCTCGCCCAGGTCGACGACCAGCTGGTCCATGGAGATCCGGCCGACGACGCGGCGCCGGACGCCGCGGACCAGGACCTCGGCGCGGCCGGAGGCGAGCCGGGGCAGCCCGTCGGCGTACCCCAGCGGCACCAGGCCGAGGTGGGTCGCGGCGGCGGTGCGGTGGCTGTGGCCGTAGCCGACCGGGGTCCCGCCACGGACCCGGCGCACCTGCGCGACGGGCGCCGTCAGCGTCATCGCGGGGTGCAGCCGGGTCGTGCCGGACGGGTCGATACCGACCAGGCCGGCGCCGACGCGGCTCATGGTGTGGTGGCTGCGCGGGTCGGTCAGGGTCGCCGCGGTGGCGGCAAGGTGCCGGTCGCGGGGCCGCAGGCCGGCCGCGCGGGCGGTCTCGAGCGCCCAGGCGAAGCGGGTCCGCCCCAGCGCGTTGCACTCGTCGTCCGGGTCGTCGGCGCAGCCGAGGTGGCCCATGACGCCCACGACCTCGAGCTCGCCGCGCTGCTCGGCGCGACGGGCGGCGCGGCACAGGGACCCCCAGGTGGCGGGATCGGCACCGTCGCGGGCCATCCCGGTGTCGAGGTGCAGGTGCACGCGGCTGCGGCCGGGAGCGGCCGCGACCGCGCTCAGGTGCTGGGCGCTCGGGACGGCGACGTCGACGTCCCGCTCGGCGGCCAGCGCGTAGTCGGCGTCCACCGGGTTGAGCCAGCTCAGCAGAGGTACGCCGAGCCCCGCGTCGCGCAGCGGCCACGCCTCGTCCAGCGACGTGACGCCGAGCCGCGTGGCGCCGTGGGCAAGCGCGGTGCGTGCGACGTCGATCGCCCCGTGCCCGAAGCCGTCCGCCTTGACCACGGCCATCACCTCGCCGGCGGCCCGGTCGGTGAGCAGGCGGGTGTTGCGGGCGACGGCGTCCAGGTCGATGTCCAGCCGCGGGCCGGCGGCCGTCGTCGTGCGGTCGCGGACGGCGAGGCTGGTCATGCCGCCACCGCCGCCGCGACCGGACCGTAGAGCGCGTGCCGCGCCCCGGTCACCAGCGCCCAGTAGCGGTCGCCGAAGCTCCAGTGCCACCACTCGGTGGGGTAGTTCACCAGCCCCTGACGCGTCAGCACGGTCGCCAGCAGGTCGCGGTGGGCGTGGGCGTCCGCCCCGATCCCGGCCGCGGAGAAGTAGCAGCGGCCGTCGCTCTGTTCCGGGGTCGCGTCGATCGGAGTGCCGAGGTCGAGCTCCTCGCCGCAGACGTCGACGAGCGTCAGGTCGACGGCGGCCGCAGCCACGTGCGGCGCGACGTCGACCGGCGAGACGAACCGGCTCGTCAGGCGCGCGAGCTCGACGTCGTCCACCCCGGGGTGGTGGGCGCGCACCTGGGCGGCGTACGACGCGATGATCGCGCGCTGCTCCTCGACCGGGCGGTAGCCCTCGACCACCCGCAGCCGGATGCCGGGCGGCAGCTGGATGTCGGCGGCCATCAGCCGGTCCGCGAGGCCGGCGCGCACCAGCGCACCGGCGGGGGAGAGGCTGCGGGGCAGCCGCACCAGCGGCTCGCCCGACTCGAGCACGGGGACCGCGCGGACGCGCTCGTCCGAGAGCAGGATCGTCATGCCCCCGACGCTAGGAAGTCGGAGGCATCACCCGCCTCCACCTGAGGTACAGGCTGGCTGTCCCCAGGTGCCGATCAGACGGGGACGAGCTCCACCGCGCCGACGGCGTAGCGGGCCAGGATCGTGCGCGCCAGCTCCGGGTGTGCGCCCAGCGGCTCGGAGACCGCGATGGCACCCGCCTCGACGGCGAGCTCGGCGGCCCGGTCCGGGAGGAACCCGGGTGCCAGGAACAGCGAGGCGACCGCGATGTGACGCCGACCCTCGGCCCGGAACGCGCGGACCGCCTCGCCGGTGGCCGGCGGGGACGCCGAGGCGAACGCCGCGGTCACGGGCAGCTTGTGGCGGGCGCCCCAGACGCGTGCGAGGCGCGCGACGGCCTGGTTGGCCAGCGGGTCGCTCGACCCGGCGGCGGCGAGCACCAGCGCGTCGAGCTCACGCACGCGGGAGCTCTTGAGCGCCTCGCGCATCCGGAGGTCGAGCACCTCGAGGAAGTGCGCCTCGAGACCGAGGATGGACGTCGCGCGGATCTGCACGCCCGGGTGCCGGGTCGTCGCCTCGGCGACGGCGCTCGGGACGTCGACCTTGGCGTGGTAGGCCTCGGTGAGCAGGAGGGGGACGACGACGATCTCCTCGTGGCCCGCCTTGACCAGGCGGTCGACGACCGTCTGGAAGGAGGGCTTGGACAGCTCGAGGAACGCGGCCTCGACCTTGAGGTCGGGGCGCATCGTCTTGACCTCGGCGACGAGGGCCTTGATCGTGGCGGCGGACCGCGGGTCACGGCTTCCGTGAGCCAGGGCCACCAGTGCAGGTGCAGCCATCAGGCCTACCTCCGTTCAGTGTTCGAGATGAGCTTCGTCATGAGTGGATCCCGCACTCGGTCTTGTTGGTGCCCGCCCAGCGCCCGCTGCGCGGGTCGTCACCGGGCGCCACGCGCCGGGTGCAGGGCCAGCAGCCGATCGACGGGTAGCCGTCGTAGACCAGTGGGTTGACGAGGACGCCGTTGTCCGCCATGTACTTCTCGACCTGCTCGTCGGACCACCGAGCGAGCGGAGAGATCTTGACCTTGCCCTTCTTCGCGTCCCAGCCGATGACCGGCGCGATGACGCGGTTCTTGGTCTCCGCGCGACGCAGGCCGGTCGCCCACGCGTCGTAGTTCGCGAGCCGGTCCGCGAGGGGCTCGACCTTGCGCAGCTTGCAGCACAGGTCGGGGTCGGTCTTGTAGAGGTCCTTGCCGTACGCCGCGTCCTGCTCGGCGACGCTCTGCACGGGCGTGATGGAGATCAGGTTGACCGGCATCGTCGCCTCGACGGCGTCGCGGGTGCCGATCGTCTCGACGAAGTGGTAGCCGGTGTCGAGGAAGAGCACGTCGATCCCGGGCACCACCTTGGAGACGACGTCGGCCAGCACGGCGTCACCCATCGAGGACGTCACGCAGAAGCGCTCGCCGAACGTCGCGGCGGCCCACTCGACGATCACCTCGGCCGGGGCCAGCTCGAGCTCGGCGCCCCAGTGGGACACGAGCTCGCGCAGCTCCTCGGGGGAGCGACCGGCGGTCTCGATACCGCGGTTGTTGCGGGCGGTGGTGGTGGTCAGACTCATGACTGAGCTCCTGAGGGTCGGATCAAGCCGAGCATCTTCAGGCTGAAGGCGCGCAGGCACCCGCGGCATTCCCAGGTCCCGTGCGGAGAGCTGACCTCGCCAGACTCTGAGACGACCTCGTGCGGACGCAGGTCCTCCTCCCCGCAGAAGGGGCAGTGGAAGGGGACGGCGCGCTCCGTCATGACGCCACTCCCTCCAGTGTCTTGTCGCCGCGCAGCAGCTCCTCGTCGGCGCGCGCGACCCAGGTCGTGAACGACTCGCCGTCCACGCGGTCGGCCAGGTAGTTGACGACCAGGCTGCTCACGTAGTCGTCGAGGCCGGCGCTGGTGACCTTGTGCGCACGCAGCTTGCGGCCGAAGTTGGCCTGCAGCCCGGTGGCGCCACCGAGGTGCACCTGGAAGCCCTCGACCTGCTCGCCCTCGTGCATGACGAGCTGGCCCTTGAGGCCGATGTCGGCGAGCTGGGTGCGGGCGCAGGCGTTGGGGCAGCCGTTGACGTTGACGGTGATCGTGCTGTCGAGCTCCGGGAAGCGCTTCTCGAGCTCGGTGACGAGCGCGCGGGCACGCTCCTTGGTGTCGACGATCGCGAGCTTGCAGAACTCGATGCCGGTGCAGGCCATCGTGTTGCGGCGCCAGTTCGAGGGCCGTGCGGACAGGCCGATCGCGTCGAGGCGCTCGACCAGGGCCTCGACGACCGCCGGCTCGACGCCGACCAGCACGATCTTCTGGTACGGCGTGAGGCGGGCGCCGGCGACGCCGTACTCCTCGATCAGGTCTGCGAGCTGCACGAGCAGGGTGCCGGAGATCCGGCCGGCGGTCGGCGCGATGCCGACGTAGAGCTTGCCGTCCTTCTGCTCATGCACGCCGATGTGGTCGCGGTGCCCGGTCGGGGACGGCGGCGACGCCAGGGTCACCAGCTGACGTCCGAGGTACTCGTTCTCCAGGACCTCGCGGAACTTCTCGATGCCCCAGTCCGCGACCAGGAACTTCAGCCGGGCGCGCGAGCGGAGCCGGCGGTAGCCGTAGTCACGGAAGATCGACGCGACGCCCTCCCAGGCGTCGGCGACCTCGTCGAGCGGGATCCAGACGCCCATCTTCTGGGCGAGCATCGGGTTGGTCGACAGGCCGCCGCCGACCCAGAGGTCGAAGCCGGGGCCGTGCTCGGGGTGGACGTTGCCGACGAACGCGATGTCGTTGACCTCCGGAGCCACGTCGTGGCTCGGGTGCCCGGTGAGCGCGGTCTTGAACTTGCGCGGGAAGTTCGCGAAGTCCGGGTTGCCGATGAAGCGGCGCTTGATCTCCTCGAGTGCCGCGGTGCCGTCGATGATCTCGTCCTTGGCCACGCCGGCGACGGGGGAGCCGAGGAACGGTCGGGGCGAGTCGCCGCAGGCCTCCATGGTGTCCAGGCCAGCGGCCTCGAGCCGCTCCCAGATCGCCGGCACGTCCTCGATCCGGATCCAGTGGTACTGGATGTTCTCGCGGTCGGTGACGTCCGCGGTGTCGCGGGCGAAGTCGACGCCGATGGTGCCGAGGGCCCGGACCGCGTCGTGCGAGAGCAGCGCTCCGTCGGAGCGGACCCGCATCATGAAGAACTCGTCGTCGAGCTCCTCCTCCTCGAGCATCGCGGTCTTGCCGCCGTCGAAGCCCGGGGCGCGCTGCGTGTAGAGACCCATCCAGCGGAACCGGCCGCGCAGGTCGGCGGGGTCGATCGAGGCGAAGCCGCGCTTGGAGTAGGTGTAGAGGATCCGGTCGCGGACGTTGAGCGGGCTGTCGTCCTTCTTGGACTGCTCGTTCTTGTTCAGCGGCTCGGTGTAGCCGAGCGCCCACTGGCCCTCACCGCGCTTGGGGCGCGGGATCTCGGTGCGCTCGGCGCGCTTGGCGGTGAAGCGGAGGTCAGACATGTCTGTCGATTCCTTGACGAGGCGGGGCCAGCGACCTCGACCGGCGTCGTTGCCGGGAGGTCAGCGGCCAGAAGCTGGGCTGCTGCTGGTCAGGAATGCCAACACATCATGCTGCGCGTACGACCGAAGTCCACGTGGCGTCGAACCACGAGGTACGTCGTGACAGCAGTGATCATGTCAAGGAGTCTCACGGGTCGGACGCCCATCCGACAAACGCCAATCTCATGGAATGAGACGAGGATCCATGATGTGAGACACAGGATCGAGGCCGTGAGGCGTGGACCCGGGCGTCGTGCGGCGCACGTCACATCGGGGGCCGCGACCGGAGGCATCGACCACGGGACGACCACTAGAGTTTTCGCCATGAGCGACGCGCAGATCTCCGCCCTGACCAGCAGCGCCTACCAGCAGGCCCTCGAGGTGATCGCCTCGGTCGAGCCGCGGATCGCCGAGGCCACCCGTCAGGAGCTCACCGACCAGCGAGGTTCGCTCAAGCTGATCGCGAGCGAGAACTACGCCTCGCCGGCCGTGCTGCTCACCATGGGCACCTGGTTCAGCGACAAGTACGCCGAGGGCACGGTCGGCCACCGCTTCTACGCCGGCTGCCAGAACGTCGACACCGTCGAGGCGCTCGCCGCGGAGCACGCCCGCGAGCTGTTCGGCGCCGAGTACGCCTACGCCCAGCCGCACTCCGGCATCGACGCCAACCTGGTCGCCTTCTGGTCGATCCTCGCCCACCGCGTCGAGGGCCCCTGGCTGGAGAAGTACGGCGCCAAGAACGTCAACGACCTCACCGCCGAGGACTGGGAGACGCTGCGCCACGAGCTCGGCAACCAGCGCCTGCTCGGCATGGCGCTGGATGCCGGCGGCCACCTCACCCACGGCTTCCGCCCGAACATCAGCGGCAAGATGTTCCACCAGCAGCAGTACGGCACCGACCCCGAGACCGGTCTGCTCGACTACGACGTCGTGCGCGCCAAGGCGAAGGAGTTCAAGCCGCTGGTGCTGGTGGCCGGCTACTCGGCGTATCCGCGCCGGGTGAACTTCGCCAAGATGCGCGAGATCGCCGACGAGGTCGGCGCCACGCTCATGGTGGACATGGCGCACTTCGCCGGCCTGGTCGCGGGCAAGGTCTTCACCGGCGACGAGGACCCGGTGCCGCACGCCCACATCGTCACGACCACCACCCACAAGTCGCTGCGCGGCCCGCGCGGCGGCATGGTGCTCGCCACGGAGGAGTACGCCCCGAGCGTCGACCGCGGCTGCCCGATGGTGCTCGGCGGGCCGCTCTCGCACGTGATGGCGGCCAAGGCAGTCGCGCTCGCGGAGGCGCGCCAGCCCGCGTTCCAGACCTACGCCCAGCAGGTCGCCGACAACGCCAAGTCGCTCGCCGACGGCTTCCTGAGCCGCGGCGCCACGCTGGTGACCGGCGGCACCGACAACCACATCGTGCTGCTCGACGTCTCGTCGTTCGGCCTCACCGGTCGGCAGGCGGAGTCCGCGCTGCTCGACGCCGGCGTCGTCACCAACCGCAACTCGGTGCCGGCCGACCCGAACGGTGCCTGGTACACCTCGGGCGTCCGTCTCGGTACGCCGGCGCTCACCACCCGGGGCTTCGGCCACGACGAGTTCGACAACGTCGCGGAGCTGATCGTCCACGTCCTGCAGAACACCCAGCCCGGCACCACCAAGGCGGGTGGCCCGTCGAAGGCGTCGTACACGCTGGGCGACGGCGTGGCCGACAAGGTCAAGGACGCCTCCGCCGAGATGCTCGACAAGCACCCCCTCTACCCGGGCCTCGAGCTGAGCTGACGCAGCCTCAGCCGCTCCCGGTCACACCGCCGGGAGCGGCGGGAGCTCCGTCTGGAAGAGCCACGCGTCGAACAGGTCCGTGAGGTCGCTGCCGGTCTCGGCCTCGCAGTGGGCGATGAAGTCCTCGGTCGTGACGGACCCGCCGGTGTGCGTCGTCACCCAGCTGCGCAGCAGGTCGAAGAACGCGTCGGTGCCGACCTCGGCCCGCAGCGCGTGCAGCGTGAGGGCGCCGCGCTTGTAGACGCGGTCGTCGAACATCAGCTCCGGGCCCGGATCGGCCAGCACCAGGTCCTGGTGCTTGCCGTCGAGCTTCTTGTGGTGGGTCCGCGCCCACTCCTCGACGCTGTCGCCGCCGGACTCCTCCGACCACAGCCACTCGGCGTAGCACGCGAAGCCCTCGTGCAGCCAGATGTCCTGCCACCGGCGCAGGGTGACGGCGTTGCCGAACCACTGGTGCGCCATCTCGTGGGCGACCAGCCGGATCGTGTCCCAGGAGTCGATGCAGAAGTTGCGGCCGAAGGTGGACAGCGACTGCGACTCCAGCGGGATCTCGAGGTCGTCGTCGGTGATCACCGCCGTGTAGGTGTCGAACGGGTAGGGGCCGAACCGGTCGACGAAGAAGCGCATCATGGCGGGCTGCGGGCCGAAGGCCGCGTCGAAGCCCTCGCCGGCGACGTCCTCGGGGGCGACGACCCGCATCGGCACCGGCCCGTCCTGCTCGAGGACCGAGTAGCGCCCGATCTGGCAGGTCGCGAGGTAGGTCGCCATCGGCGCGTCCTGGCGGTAGCGCCAGGCCACCGCCGAGCTGCGCCGCGAGGAGTCGACCAGGTCGCCGCTCATGGCGACCTCGTAGCCCGCGGGAGCCGCGACGGTGAACGCGTACGTCGCCTTGTCGTCGGGTCGGTCGTTGCAGGGGAACCAGGTCGGCGCGCCGTGCGGCTGGGCCGCGACGATGACGCCGTCGGTCAGCTCCTCCCAGCCCGCGTCGCCGAGGAGCTTGCTCTTCATCACGGCGGGCTGCCCGGAGTACTTGATCTTCACCTCGAACTCGCTGCCCGCCGCGATCGGGGAGTCCAGCCAGATCCCGACGGCACCGTCGCGGTGCGTGTAGCGGGCCGGCGGCCGGCCGTTGACGCTCACCCGGGCGACGCGGAGGTGGTGCAGGTCGACGCGCAGCCGGACGACGTCGTCGACGGCGACGCAGCTCAGGGTGGCCTCGCCATCGAGGCGGTTGCCCTCGGGGCGGTAGCCGAGGTCGAGGTCGTAGTGGGTGACGGCGTACGACGCGTCTCCGTGCCCGGGCACGTACGGGTCGGTCCCCGTCATTCGATCTCTTCCCCTTCCCACGGCCCGACCGGGTTCCCGATCCACCGTGTGCGGCTGGGGACACCTTCCCCGCGCATGACCAACGACGCCGGTCCGACCGTCGCGTGACGGCCGATCGTCGCGGCGGGAAGGATAACGCTGTTGGGTCCCAGGGTCGCACCCGCCTTGAGCACGACCGTATCCATCGCCAGCACACGGTCGTGGAAGAGGTGGGTCTGCACGACGCAGCCGTGGTTGACCGTGCTGCCGTCGCGCAGCTCGACGAGGTCCGTCTCGGGCAGCCAGTAGGTGTCGCACCAGACCCCGGTGCCGATCTTCGCGCCGAGCAGCCGCATCCAGACGTTGAGCGCGACGGTGCCCTGGGTGACCGACGCGAACCACGGTGCCGCCAGCACCTCGGTGAACGTGTCGGCGAGCTCGTTGCGCCACACGAATCCGCTCCAGAGCGGGTGCTCGGACGGCCGGTGCCGACCGACGATCGACCACTTGGCCGCCGCGGTCACCAGCGCGGCGACGATGCCGCCGGCGAGCAGCACCGGGCCGCCGAGGACGACGGCCGCCCACGGCGACGCGTCCAGGAGGGCGAGCAGCACGGCGGCGACGCTCGCACCGAGCAGGACGGCGAGCACCAGCGGTACGACGCGGGCGGCCTCGACCAGGCCGCGGTAGGTCCGCAGGCGGCGGGGCGGGTCGTAGGTCCGGCTGTCGTCCTCCTGGCCGACGGCGCGCCGCAGCTTGGTCGGCGGGCTGCCCAGCCAGGAGGAGCCGGCCTTCACGACGGCGCGTCGCGGCGCCGCGGACAGCACGGCGACGAGCGACGCCTTCGGCACCTTGCGACCCGCGGCGGCCATGCCCGAGTTGCCGACGAAGGCACGCTTGCCGATCTTCACGTCGTCGACCCGGACCCAGCCGCCGCCGAGCTCGTAGCAGCCGATGAGGGTGTCGTCGGCGAGGAAGGCGTGGTCGTTGACGCTGGCGAACTTCGGCAGCAGCAGCACCGTCGAGGCCTCGACGCCCTCGCCGATCCTGGCCCCGAGCAGCCGCAGCCAGGCCGGGGTCAGGGTGCTGGAGTAGAGCGGGAACAGCCACGTCCGGGCGTCGTCGAGCACCCGGAAGGTGCCCCAGATGCACAGCCCGGCGCCGGAGCGGACCGGGTGCACGCCGGCGCTCATGCCGAGGGAGAGCGCCCGGACCAGCCCGAGCACGAGCAGCGTGAGGACGACGTACCCGACGAGGGCGGCCAGCGGCACCCACGGCAGCGCGGCCGCGAAGGCGTCGCCGACCGAGTCGGCACCTCGCAGCGGACCGATGACGACGAGCAGCCCGGCCAGCATGCTCAGCCCCGGCAGGGCGCCGATCAGGGCCGCGACGCCGGCGTACCCGAGCAGCCAGGAGCGTCCGGGCGGCGGCGCCTGGTCGTGCCAGGGGCCGCGGGCGTGAGCGGACTGGCGCTCGGCGGGGGAGCCCGACCAGTACTCGGCGGCCGGCACCTCGCCGATGACCAGCGAGCCGGGGGCGACCTCGGCGTTCGCGCGCACGATCGCGCCCGGGGCGAGGGTGCTGCGCGCCCCGACCCGCGCGCCGCGGCCGACGTGGACCTCGCCGAGGTGGAAGACGTCGCCGTCGATCCAGTGGCCGGTGAGGTCGACCTCCGGCTCGATCGCCGCGCCCGCGCCGACGTGCAGGAAGCCGGTCGCCGGCGGCAGCGCGTGCAGGTCGCTGCCCTTGCCGACGGTCGCGCCGAGCAGGCGGGCGTACGCCGTGAACCACGGGGCGCCCGCGACCCCTGCTGCGGCGAGCTCCTCCTGGATGCGACCGGCGAGCCAGACCCGGAGGTGGACCTTGCCGCCGCGCGGGTAGGCGCCCGGACGGACACCCCGCAGGACGAGCCGGGCGAGACCGGCCGCGAGCGCCATCCGGCCGGGCGGGGTCAGGAAGACGCCGGTGGTCAGGACCAGCACCCACAGGGGGTACGACGGGAGGTAGTCGAGCTGGTGGGACGCGATCGTCGAGCCGAGCGCGAGCCAGCTCAGCCACCGGGCCGCCGCGAGGGCGCGCAGGCCGACGAGGGCGGCGAGCTGGCCGGCCTGGGTCTTGCGCGGGATGGGGAAGACCGAGCGGTCGGTGCGCGAGGCGGTGCCGCCGAGCTCCTCGAGCGCCGCGGACAGGGGCCCGACCCGGGAGTGCGCGTAGAGGTCGCCGACGGCCACCTCGGGGAACCGCTCCCGCAGCCGGCCGACGACCTGGGCGGCGGTCAGCGAGCCACCGCCGAAGTCGAAGAAGTCGTCGCGCACCGAGGTGACCTCGGCGCCGAGGACGTCGGCCCAGATCTCGGCGATCCAGGTCTGGGTGTCGGTGAGACCGGCTTCGCGGCCGGGGCCGGAGCGGGGGAGCGGCCAGGGTAGGGCGTCTCGGTCGACCTTCCCGGACGTTCGGGTCGGGAGGTGGTCGACGACGGCCAGGCGCGGCACCAGCGCGGCCGGCATCCGCCCGCGGAGCAGCTCGAGGGCACCCACGTCGTCGTACCGCTCGTCGACCGTCAGGTAGCCGACCAGGAGCTGGTTGCCCGACTTCGTCGAACGGACGGCGGCCGCCGCGGACACGACACCCGGCAGCCGGAGCAGCTGGCCGTCGATCTCGCCGAGCTCGATGCGCCGGCCGCCGAGCTTGATCTGGTCGTCGGCGCGGCCGCCGAAGACCAGGCCCGCCGAGTCGTTGCGGACGACGTCGCCGGACCGGTAGGCGCGGTCCCAGCCGAGCGTCGGCATCGGGGCGTACTTCTCGGCGTCCTTGGCCGGGTCGAGGTAGCGCGCGAGCCCGACCCCGCCGATGATGAGCTCGCCCGTCTCGCCCTCGGCGACGGGGTGACCCTCGGCGTCGACGACCGCGAGGTCCCAGCCGTCGAGCGGGAGACCGATGCGCACCGGGTCCGTGCCGTCGAGGATGGTCCCGCAGGCGACCACGGTGGCCTCGGTGGGGCCGTAGGTGTTCCAGACCTCGCGGCCGGGCGCCTGGAGGCGGGCCGCCAGCTCGGCCGGGCACGCCTCGCCGCCCATGATCAGCAGCCGCACGGTCGCGAGCGACTCGGCCGGCCACAGCGCGACCAGGGTCGGCACGGTCGAGACCACGGTGATGTCGTTGGCCACCAGCCACGGCCCGACGTCCACGCCGGAGCGCACCAGCGAGCGTGGTGCGGGGACCAGGCAGGCGCCGTACGCCCAGGCCAGCCACATCTCCTCGCAGCTCGCGTCGAAGGCCACCGACAGCCCGGCCATCACCCGGTCGCCCGGCCCGATGGGGGCGTCCTGGAGGTACCAGCGCGACTCGGCATCGACGAAGGCGGCCGCGTTGCGATGGGTCACCGCGACGCCCTTCGGCGTGCCCGTCGAGCCGGACGTGAAGATGATCCACGCGTCGTCGGTCAGCTCCGGCAGGGCGCCCTCGGGGTCTGCCGGCTGGTCGGTCGGCGGGCGGCGACTCGCGATCGCCAGGTCGTTGCCGACCACCGCGGCGACCGCGGCCTCGTCGAACACGGTCCGGGCCCGCTCGTCGGGGTCGTCCGCGTCGACCGGCACGTAGGCCGCGCCCGTGAGGAGGGTGGCGACGATGGCGACGTACAGGTCCGTGGTGCCCGACTTGACCCGGATCCCGACGCGGTCGCCACGGCGTACGCCGGCCTCGCGGAGCCGGGCGCCGAGGTCGCCGGCGGCCTCCTCGAGCTCGGCGTACGTGAGCTGGTCGACGCCACTGTCCAGCGCCACCGCGTTCGGGTGGTCGGCCGTCGTCGCGGCCAGGATGTCGGCGAGGGTCCGCGGCGCCGGAGCCCGGTCGGAGGCGAGCAGCGCAGGCAGCATCGTCGTGGGGGAGCCGGTCACGTCGCGGATTGTCGCGGGTCGGGGTGAACGGGAGGTGGCGGGTCCACGCAGGCGGTCCTGTTTGCCCGGAGGGGAGTCGGGTACGCGTGACCCATGCCACAAACCGATGTCGCCACGTCCCCGCCCCCGAAGCAGGCGCCCAAGAACCGCACCCACTGGCTCTACATCGCGGTGATCGTCGCGGTCGGCCTCGGGATCGCGGTCGGGCTGCTCTTCCCCGACTTCGCGGTGGAGCTGAAGCCGCTCGGCGACGGGTTCGTCGCCCTGATCACGATGATGATCCAGCCGGTCATCTTCTGCACGATCATCCTGGGCGTCGGCTCGGTCGCCAGCGCGGCCAAGGTCGGCAAGGTCGGGCTCGGGGCGATCGTCTACTTCCTGATCATGTCGACGTTCGCCCTCACCATCGGGCTGGTCGTCGGCAACCTGCTGCACCCCGGCGACGGACTGCACCTCGACGACTCGGCGGTCGCCGCCGGGGCCGAGCAGGCCAAGGAGGGCCACGGCAGCACCACGGACTTCCTGCTCGGGATCATCCCGGACTCGCTGTTCTCGTCGCTGACGTCCGGGGACGTCCTCCAGACGCTGCTGGTCGCCCTGCTGATCGGCTTCGCGCTCCAGCAGATGGGGCCGGCCGGCAAGCCGATCCTGACCGTCGTCGAGTACGCGCAGAAGCTGGTCTTCCGGGTGCTGGCGATGATCATGTGGGCCGCACCGATCGGTGCGTTCGGCGCCATGTCGGCCGTGGTCGGCGCCACCGGGGCCGACGCGCTCAAGAGCCTCGCGGTGCTGATGCTCGGCTTCTACGTGACGTGCGCGCTCTTCGTCTTCGTCGTCCTCGGCACCGTGCTCCGCGTCTTCGCCGGGGTCAGCATCTTCTCGCTCTTCCGCTACCTGGCCCGCGAGTTCCTGCTGATCCTGGCCACCTCGTCGTCCGAGTCGGCGCTGCCCCGGCTGATCGCCAAGATGGAGCACGCCGGCGTGGACCGGACGACCGTCGGCATCGTGGTGCCGACCGGCTACTCGTTCAACCTCGACGGCACCGCGATCTACCTGACGATGGCGACCCTCTTCATCGCTGAGGCCCTCGACGACCCGCTGAGCATCGGCGAGCAGATCTCGCTGCTGGTCTTCATGATCATCGCGTCCAAGGGCGCCGCCGGCGTCACCGGCGCCGGCCTCGCCACCCTCGCCGGTGGCCTCCAGTCGCACCGGCCCGAGCTGGTCGACGGCGTCGGCCTCATCGTCGGCATCGACCGCTTCATGTCGGAGGCCCGGGCCCTGACCAACTTCGCCGGCAACTCGGTCGCGACCGTGCTGATCGGCAACTGGACCGACGGCCTGGACCGCGAACGCCTCGACCGGGTGCTCGCCGGCGAGCTGCCCTTCGACGAGCGGACGATGATCGACGACGTACCTGCCCGGGCGTCCGACCCCGACCCCGAGGCCGCCGCCGAGGCCGCCGCCGGCGCGCCGAGGTAGGTCCGCTGTCTCCGGTGACGACGTTTGGTCACCAAGCGCAGATCCGGAGCGCTCCCACCTGCCGTTTGGTCACCAACCGTGGAGCCGGGGGGGCCGGGGACTGGCCGGGCCGGCTGAGGTAGGTCCCAGCCTCCGGGGGCGACGTTTGGTCACCAAGCGCAGATCCGGAGCGCTCCCACCTGCCGATTGGTCACCAACCGTGGAGCCGGAGGCTCACACGACCGGCGTCGCCCGCTCCACGATGAACCGCAGGTCACCACCGTCGAGGGTGCCGAAGACGCCGTCGTACGACGAGCCGAGGCGGGAGGCGCAGAAGACGTCGGCGACCTCGGGCGGGGCGAAGCGCACCAGCAGCGAGCCCTGCAGGCACAGCGCCATCCGCGAGGCGAGCCGGCGTGCGTTGACCTCCATCGACGCCGGGTCGCCCATCAGCGAGCCCAGCAGCGCGAGGGTCTCCTGGATGGCCCGGTCGAGGCGGGCGTCGCCGCCCTGGGCACGGCCGACCTCGGTGATCCAGGCGTCGAGGACCTCGGGCTCGCGGCCGAGGGCGCGCAGCACGTCGAGCGCGTTGACGTTGCCGGAGCCCTCCCAGACCGAGTTCAGCGGCGCCTCGCGGTAGAGGAGGGGGAGGCCGGACTCCTCGACGTACCCGTTGCCGCCGAGGCACTCGAGCGCCTCGGCGACGGCCATCGGGGTGCGCTTGCAGACCCAGAACTTCGACAGCGGCAGCGCGATCCGGCGCAGCGCCGCCTCGTGGGGGTCGTGCAGGTTGTCGACCGCTGCCGCGAGTCGTACGGCGAGCGCGGTCGCCGCCTCCGCCTCGACCGCCAGGTCGGCCAGCACGTTCTGCATGAGCGGCTTCTCGATCAGCAGCGAGCCGAAGGCGGAGCGGTGTGCGGCGTGCCAGGACGCCTCGTTCACCGCACGGCGGATCAGCGAGGTCGAGCCGAGCACGCAGTCGAGCCGGGTCGCGGCGACCATCTCGATGATCGTGCGCACACCACGGCCCTCGTCCCCGAGCCGGTGCGCGACGGTGCCCTCGAACTCCAGCTCCGACGACGCGTTCGACCGGTTGCCGAGCTTGTCCTTGAGCCGCACCACGTCGAGCCGGTTGCGGGTCCCGTCGGCCAGCACCCGCGGCACCACGAAGCACGTCACCCCGCCCTCGGCCTGCGCGAGCACGAGGAACACGTCGTTCATCGGCGCCGAGGTGAACCACTTGTGGCCGTGCAGGGTGTACTCGCCCTCGACGGACGTACGGCGCGCCTCGGTGACGTTGGCGCGGACGTCGGAGCCGCCCTGCTTCTCGGTCATGCCCATGCCGGCGAGCGCGCCGAGCTTGGTCGACGGCGCCCGGACGCCCGGGTCGTAGGTGAGCGACGCGAGCAGCGGCGTCCACTCCTTCGCGAGGGCGTCGTCGGCGCGCAGGGCGGGGACGGCGGCGTACGTCATCGAGATCGGGCACCCGTGCCCCGGCTCGGTGTGCGACCACGCCATGAAGCCCGCGGCCCGGCGGACGTGCGCGTGCGGCGAGTCCGACTCCCAGGGGGCGGCCGCGAGGCCCTGGCCGACCGCGCGCTCCATCAGCCAGTGCCACGAGGGGTGGAACTCGACCTCGTCGATCCGGTTCCCGTAGCGGTCGTACGGCGTGAGCCGCGGGTGGTGCTCGTTCGCGAGCATCCCGTGCTCGCGCGCCTCCGCGGTGCCGGCCAGCGCCCCGATGGCCGCGAGGTCGTCGACCACCTCGGCGGACGCGTGCCGGGTCACCGCCTCGACCAGTGAGGCGTCCGTCGTGACGATGTTGTGACCAACCAGGGGCGGGGCCTGGTTCGTGGCTACCCGGATGTCGGAGCTCATGTGTCTACGGTAGTTCCATGTCCGGGGTGGAGCGTGCGGAGGATCGGCCCCGCGCCGAGACCCCCGCCGACACCTCCGTCTCGGCGTTCGCCGACTGGCTCCGCCGGACCCGCGACCTGGTCTGGCGCCTCGTCGTCACGACCGTCGGCAGCTGCATGCGCTACCGGGTGACGGGCCTCGCGGCGGAGGCCGCGTTCTTCGCCGTGCTGTCGGTGCCGCCGCTCATCTTCGCGATGGCGGGCGCGATCGGCTTCGTCACCGACCAGTTCAGCCCCGCCCAGGTCGCCGACGTACGCCAGGCGGTGCTCGACCTCTCGGAGCAGGCACTCACCCAGGGCGCGGTCCACAAGATCATCGAGCCGACGATCGACGACGTCCTCGCCGGCGGCCGCTTCGACGTGATCTCGCTCGGCTTCGTGCTCGCGCTGTGGTCGGGATCGCGGGCGCTGCACGTCTTCGTCGACACCATCACGATCATGCACGGGCTGGGCGGCCACCGGGGGATCGTGAAGACCCGGGCGCTCTCGTTCCTGCTCTACGTGCTCGCCATGGTGCTCGGCGTCTTCATGGTCCCGCTCGTCGTCGCCGGCCCGGGCCTGGTCCAGGAGTGGCTGCCGCAGCGCCTGGACTTCCTCATCCACTTCTACTGGCCGTTTGTGGTGCTGATCAGCATCTGCTTCCTCGCGACGCTCTACCACGTGTCGGTGCCGGTGCGGACCAACTGGAGCTTCAACCTCCCGGGCGCGACGTTCGCGCTCTTCTGCTGGGTGTTCGGCTCCTTCCTGCTGCGCTGGTTCCTCACCGCCACGTCCACGGACTCACGATCGATCTACGGGCCGCTGGCCGCCCCGATCGCCGTCCTGCTCTGGCTCTACCTGGTCTCGATCGCGGTCCTCATCGGGGCGGCGGTCAACGCCGCCTTCGACACGGTCTTCCCGCAGACGACGACGATGCTGGCGAGATCGGAGCTGGTCGCCCGGCTGCGTCGGATCGGTTCCCGCCAGGAGACCGACTAGATTCATCGCCGTGGTGGATGACTCCAGCGAGGTCGGGCGGGGCAGCCGTCGTACCGTCGGGCTCATCTCGCTCCCCGACCAGGTGCGCTCGCCGTGGTGGGAGCTCAGCCGACGCCTGCTGCTGGCGATGGGGATCCTCGTCAGCACCGTGCTCATCGTCTACTTCGACCGGCACGCCTACCGCGACGGCAACGACCCGCCCGGGTACGGCGTCAACCTGGTCGACTCGATCTACTACACGACGGTCACGCTGAGCACGACCGGGTACGGCGACATCGCGCCCGTCGCCCCGCACGCCCGGCTGATCAACGCCTTCGTCATCACCCCGCTCCGCATCGCCTTCCTGGTGCTGTTGATCGGGACCACCCTCGAGGTGCTCGCCTCGCAGGGTCGCGAGATTTTCCGCGTCGCCCGTTGGAGGAAGCGCATGGCAGCCCACGTGGTGGTGATCGGCTACGGCACCAAGGGCCGGGCCGCGGTCGACACGATCGTCAACAACGGCCTGACCCGTGAGTCCATCGTGGTGGTGGACCCGGGCGCCGAGGCGCTGCAGGAGGCGCACGCCGACGGCCTCGCGGTCGTCACCGGCGACGCGACGCGACGCGACGTGCTGCGACGCGCGGGCGTGAGCGAGGCCGACCAGGTCATCATCACCACCAACCGCGACGACTCCAACGTGCTGGCCACCCTCACGGTGCGCCAGCTCAACCCGGACGTCTGGATTGTCGCGGCCGTGCGCGAGCAGGAGAACGTCGCGCTGATGAAGCAGTCCGGCGCCAACTCGGTCATCACGTCCTCGGACGCGGTCGGCCGCCTGCTCGGCCTCTCGTCCCTCTCGCCGACGCTCGGCTCGGTCATGGAGGACCTGCTGACGTACGGCGAGGGCCTCGAGGTCGCCGAGCGCGAGCTCATCGTGTCCGAGGTCGGCAAGCAGCCCCAGCAGCTGCCCGACCAGGTCATCGCCGTCGTGCGCGACGAGAAGGTCTACCGCTACTTCGACCCGGTGGTCACCCAGCTCGCCCGGGGCGACCGACTGATCGTCGTCCGCCCGGCCCGCGAGCTGCCCTGGGCGCCGCGCCCCGGGACGCACGACGAGGAGTTCGCGACCGACGACTGAGCGAACGACCGGAGTGTTGCTGGTCTGGTCCAGACGGACCTTCTGACCTGCACAGATGGGCGTGCGGGTGGGCCGTTCGGCTGATTAACGGACGAAACCCTCGCGGGTCCACCCGCAGCCTCACCGACCCGGCTAGCCTGCACGCGTGGGTGGGGGCCCGGTGCGCGGCGCGGTGCCGCATGTCCAGGCGACACCGCGCGAGGGCGCGGGTGTCGGCCTGGGCTTCAGCGTGCTCGTGGCCGTGGTCTTCGTCGCCAGCTCGACCGTCACCCGGAGGATCGAGCTCTCGGGAGCGGGCTTCTCCGAGCTCTGGCCGGCCGGCGGCCTGCCGATCCTGTGGCTGCTGGTCCGCAACGGACGCGGCCCGGTGGTCGACTCGGCCCTGGTGCTCGTCGCGGCGTTCCTCGCCAACCTGATCGCAGGCTCCGGGCCGGCCGTCGCGGCCGCCTTCGCCGCCGCCGGCCTGGTGCAGAGCTGGCTCGCCGTGCTCCTCCTGCAGCGGTGGTGCCCCGACACCTGGGGCAGCGGTGGCGACCGGGCGCTCGACACTCCTCGCGTGGTGGCCCGCTTCGGTGCCGCCCTCGCCGTCGCGATGGCGGCCGGTACGGCGCTCGCGAGCATCGGCGCGGTCCTGCTCCCCGGCGCGGGCGACGCCTTCGACCCGGTCGCCAGCGGGCTCTGGTTCGGCCGCAACGTCGGCAGCGCGCTGATCGTGGTCGCGCTCGGGATCATGATCTGCCAGCGCGTCACCTCGCCGCGACCGTGGCCGCCGCTCCGTGGTGTCGACGGCGGACCGTCCGAGCTGCTCGTCGCGACCGCCTTCACGGTCTTCATGTACGGGCTCGCGTTCAGCCTCGACGACCTCCCGCTCGCCTTCCCGCTGCTCGCGGCGACCGTCTGGTACGCCGCCCGCTTCTCGACCCTGCTGAGCGCCGCGCACTCGTTCGTCGTCGGTCTCGTGACGATGATGCTGACGCTGCAGGGGATCGGGCCGTTCGCCCGCGTCGACGACCCCGACGTCGGCTTCATGATCGCCCAGTTCTACATCGCGACCATCGCCCTGACCGGCCTCGCGATCGCCACCGGCCGCGACGAGCGGCAGGCACTCGCCGACGACCTGCGCCGCGCGCAGGAGGACACGGCGTACGAGGGCAGCGTCCGGGCCGCGGTCATCGGCTCGATGACCGAGGGCGTCCTGGTCGTCGACGAGCGTGGTGACCTGCTGGTCCACAACGAGGCGGCCGCCCGGGTCCTCGGCGTCGGTGACCAGCTGTCGACCGAGACCAGGTTCTCGCTGAGCAGCTGGACGCTCGACGGCACGGAGATGACGCCCCAGGAGCGACCGACGGCGCGAGCCCTGCGTGGCGAGCGCGTCGAGGGCGAGCTGATGGTCGTCCGCGTCGACGGCGTGGGGGAGCGGGTCCTCACCGTCTCCGCCATCCCGCTGCCGCGCGACGCGCGCCAGGGACGCACCCGGGCCCTCGTGCTGCTGCGCGACACCACCAACGAACACGCGAGCCGCCAGGAGCTCGCGGCCTTCGCTGGTGTCGTCGCGCACGACCTGCGCAACCCGCTCGCGGCCATCGACGGCTGGACGGAGATGATCGCCGACGAGCTCGACAACGGGGCCCTCGACACCGAGCTCGCACAGGAGTTCGTCTCCCGGGTGCGCTCGTCGTCGCACCGGATGCGCGAGCTGATCCGCGACCTGCTCACGCACGCCACCAGCGGCTCGCGCGACCTGGAGGTCGGCCGGGTCGACGTGACGGTCATGGTCGACGAGATCGTCGCCGCCCGCAGCGCCCAGGGCTTCGTCAGCGTCGGCGCGGTGCCGCCGGTGCTGGCCGACCCGGTGCTGGTCCGTCAGGTGCTCGACAACCTGA
The DNA here is from genome assembly GCF_001425175.1 of Nocardioides sp. Root1257. Lineage (GTDB taxonomy): Bacteria > Actinomycetota > Actinomycetes > Propionibacteriales > Nocardioidaceae > Nocardioides. The sequence goes on from NZ_LMDV01000014.1 coordinate 46,561, forward strand.
TCGGCAACGCGCTCAAGTACGTCGAGCCGGGGGAGGAGGCCAAGATCGTCGTGCACGGCTGCCGCAGCGACGCGCGCTTGGTCACGATCGGGGTGACCGACCACGGCATCGGCATCCCCGAGGAGGAGCGCGAGCGCGTCTTCGAGGAGTTCCACCGCGCCCACTACCGCGACTACGAGGGCAGCGGCCTCGGCCTCTCGATCGTGCGCCGCATCGTGCACCGGCACGGCGGCACCATCGAGGCGCTCCCCAACCCGGCCGGCCGCGGCTCTCTCTTCCGCTTCACGCTGCCGGCGTTCGAGGCGTAGGCACCGATCGATCACCCGCGCCTTCATCCTCCCGGGTGAGCCGCGACCGGCCGACCGCGCGCATAGTGATCGAGCCCCGGCGGCACGCACCCGGTCCCGGTACTCGGGGTACGAGGATCGTGCGTGCGAGCCGCCGGGTGTCCACTCTCAGGCTCCCTCGGGCCACCCGTGGTGCTCGGTCAGCCGGGCCTCGACCCGGGCGACGTCCTCGGCGCTCGGCAGCGCGTCGGTCAGCTTGGTGATGTGGACCCCGATGTCCTCGGTGTCGGGGTGGTCCAGGTTGGCGATCTCCCCGGCGATCTCCCGGACCTCGTCCTCCGTCAGCCGGCGGCGGAGCAGGGCGAGCAAGGGGATGTAGTCCTTCGGCGGGATGCCGGTCGGATAGCCCTCGCGGAGCCAGTCCAGGACTCCGCGCAGGCGACCGGCGGACGGTACGGCGTTCTCGCTCATCAGCTCTCCTTGGCGACGATCGTCGGGTATCCGTGCTCGAACGAGACGGCCTTGCCGAAGCCGGTCGCCGCGATGATCGTGATCCCGAGCGCGACGCCGGCGAGCACCACGACCAGGCACAGGCCGGCGAGCACCTTGCCGAGCGGGTTCGGGCGGGCGTGGCTGACCTCGGCGTCCCCACCGGCGCTCCAGGCCAGCGACCGGATGCCGAGGGCGTAGATCACCGGCAGACCGGCGCCGAAGACCAGGCTCGCGAGCAGGACCCGCCATGCGCCGTCGAATGCGAAACCCAGGTTGTCGATCATGCCGACACCTCCGTCGTGCGTCGGGCCGCGGACGGCGTGCCGTCCCAGGCGTCGTTGACATTGTCGGCCGAGATCGGCTGCAGCCGCGACCGCAGGTAGATGAAGGCCGCCAGGGCGACGAGGATGACCACCATCGCGATCGGCCCGGCGTACCCGCCGAGGAGGTCGCCGACCCACCACACCGCGGCACCCATGACCGCGGCCGCGGGCAGGGTCAGCAGCCAGGCGACGACCATCCGTCCGGCGACGCCCCAGCGCACCTCGGCGCCCGACTTGCCGACGCCGCTGCCGACGACGGACCCGGTCGTGACCTGGGTGGTGGAGAGCGCGAACCCGAGGTGGCTCGAGGCGAGGATGACGGCGGCGGAGGCGCTCTCGGCGGCCATGCCCTGCGGCGAGCGGATCTCGACGAGCCCCTTGCCGAGGGTGCGGATGATCCGCCAGCCGCCGAGGTAGGTGCCGAGGGAGATCGCGAGAGCGCAGCTCAGCTTGACCCAGAAGGGTACCGAGCCGGTGTCGGACCAGTGACCGCTCGCGATCAGGGCGAGGGTGATCACGCCCATGGTCTTCTGGGCGTCGTTGGTGCCGTGGGCCAGCGAGACCAGCGAGGCGCTGCCGACCTGCCCCCACCGGAAGCCGGTCTCGGTGAACCGCTCGGCGACGCCGACGGTCACCCGGTAGACGAGCCAGGTGCCGATCCCGGCGACCAGGCCGGCGATGAGCGGTGACGCGATCGCGGGCAGGATGACCTTGCCGACCACCCCGTCGAGCTTGCTGCCGTCGCCGTTCCAGTTGATGCCGCTGAAGCCGAGGGCGGCGACGGCGCTGCCGATCAGACCGCCGAAGAGCGCGTGCGACGACGAGGACGGCAGCCCGAGCAACCAGGTCACGAGGTTCCACACGATCCCGCCGACCAGACCCCCGAGGATGATCAGCAGCAGCGCGTAGCCCTGATCGGCGACCAGGTCGGGGTTCGGTGCCCCGTCCTTGCCCTGGATCTTGATCACCGAGTTCGTGACGGTGAGGGCCACCTCGACCGAGAGGAAGGCGCCGACCAGGTTGAGGACGGCCGACAGGGCGACCGCGACCTTGGGGCGCAGGGCACCGGTCGCGATGGAGGTGGCCATCGCGTTCGCGGTGTCGTGGAAGCCGTTCGTGAAGTCGAAGGCCAACGCGGTGACGATGACCAGGACCAGGATGAGGGTTGCGGCAGTCACGCCCTCACGGTGCGCGGCGGGCCAGGAGCCGAAACGCGCCGTACGCCGAGTTCGCGAGCCGTTCACCGGCTCGTTCCCTCGATCGTCGATCAGTCCTCGCTCAGTCCTCGATGGCGTCGATCCCACGCTGCACGATCCGCGGGTCCGGCTGTCCGACGACCTCGGTGTCCTTGCCGTCGTAGTCGAAGCGGGCGAGGAAGTGGCGCATCGCGTTGACCCGGGCGCGCTTCTTGTCGTTGCTGCGGATCGTGGTCCACGGCGCCCACTCGGTGTCGGTGCGCCGGATCATCGCCTCCTTGGCGGCCGTGTAGTCCTGCCACTTGTCCAGCGACTCGAGGTCGATGGGGGAGAGCTTCCACTGCCGCACCGGGTCGACCTGGCGGATGATGAACCGGGTGCGCTGCTCCGAGCGGGTCACGGAGAACCAGAACTTGGTGAGCGAGATGCCGCTGTCGACGAGCATTCGCTCGAAGAGCGGTGCCTGGGCCATGAACTGCTCGTAGTCGGGCGGCGACGCGAAGCCCATCACGCGCTCCACGCCGGCGCGGTTGTACCAGGACCGGTCGAAGAGGACCATCTCGCCGACCGACGGCAGGTGCTTGACGTAGCGCTGGAAGTACCACTGGGTCTGCTCGCGGTCGCTGGGCCTGGTCAGCGCGACCGTCCGGGCGTAGCGGGGGTTCAGGTGCTCCATGAACCGCTTGATCGTGCCGCCCTTCCCGGCGGCGTCCCGCCCCTCGAAGAGCAGGACGTGCTTGCTGCCGGTGTCGGCCGCCCAGTTCTGGAACTTCAGCAGCTCGACCTGGAGCAGGTACTTCGCCTCGTCGTACTCCGCGCGCGGCATCCGCTCGTCGTACGGGTAGCCCTCGCGCCACGTGTCCACGGCCCGGCCATCGGCGTCGATGAGGACCGGGTCGTCGTCGTGGTCCTCACCGATGGTGTGGCCCTCGATCTGGAGGCGGTCGATGTACTCACGGACGTCGCGCAGCATGGGGCGAAGGGTAGGGATGCCGCTTGAACGCCAGGTGACCGTCGGCGGGCCTGTTCATCTTCGTGTGGTCAACTCCCGGCGTGGCACGCACTCAGCTGGTCGGCACCAACGGCCGCATCGACTTCACCCTGGACGGCCTGACCTTCCGCCGTACCAAGTCCGAGGCGGAGGCGCGCGGCGTCGAGCGCCTGCACGACGTCCGCTGGGCCCAGATCGACGGCGCCACGGTCGGGTCGACCAGCACGGGCAAGCCGGTCGTGCTCGTCCGGGTCGCCGCGGCCCCGACCGACCTCGCCGGCAGGCACGACCCGCACGCGGTGAAGCTCAAGCGCAGCATGACGGACGAGGCGACCGAGTTCGTGGCGTTGGTCAACGACGAGATCGCAACGCGCCGCCGGTGGGACGAGGCCGCCGAGGCCTGAGCCTCGCTAGCGGCGTCGGGTCAGGTAGATCGCCAGCAGCACGACGACCAGCCCGAGCACCAGGACCCACGTCTGGGCGTGGCTCAGGCCGAAGAGGAAGTGCCCGCCGCCCGGAGGCCGGCGGATGCTCGTCACCGGGGTCTCAGGCGGCTTCCTGCGCGAGGCCCGGCAGCAGGTGGTCGTGGGTGTCGCAGCCGTGCTCGCACTGTCCGTGCGTCGGCAACCACAGCACGACCTCGTCGGGTCCGGCAGGGTCGGCGAGACCTTCGTAGGTCACCACCATCGAGCGCCGCCCGCAGGCGGGACAACGGGTGACCTCGCAGCTCAGGTATTGGGCGTCCATGCGAGTGACATACCCCTGCCGGCCGAAACTGACACCTCGGCGCCAACTGGCTCCTGGCCGTTGCCGAGCCATTGGCGACGAGTTCACCGACAGTTCTCCCGGCGTCGACAGCGTGGCCAGCGTTCGCGTGACCACCCCGTCTGCCGGCTCGGGCCTGCACCTGACCTCGTCGAGGAACTCTCTTGCGTTCGTCTCTTCGTGGCCTCGCCGCCACCGTGTGCACGTCCGTCGTCGCCGTCTCGCTGCCGGTTCTCGCGGTCCTGGCCGCACCTGCCCCTGCGGGTGCCGCAGCCGCGCCCGGCAACATCAAGATCACCGAGTGGGCCTACAACGGCTCTGAGTTCTTCGAGCTGACCAACGTCGGGCTCGGGGCCGAGGACCTGACCGGCTGGTCGTACTCCGACAGCACGCGTACGCCGGCGCCGGCCGCCACGTCGACCAGCCTGTCCGGCTTCGGGCGGGTCGCCCCCGGCGAGTCCGTGATCGTCTCGGAGGTCTCCGCCGATGCGTTCCGCACGGCCTGGGGCCTCGCCGCCACGGTGAAGGTGGTCGGCGGCAACGCGGTCAACCTCGGCCGCAGCGACGAGATCAACATCTACGACGAGACCGGCGCCCAGGTGGACCGCCTCACCTACAACGACGCCGGCACCGGCGACGTCGCCGGACCGCGCACCGACACCTCGAGCGCCTGGGTCTCCACGGCCGCGCTCGGTGCCAACACCGCGAGCGCGTGGACTAAGTCGACGCTCGCCGACGCCGAGGGCTCGTGGGCCGGTCCGACGATCTCCGGTGTCGTGTTCTACGGCTCGCCCGGCTCCAGCAGCCAGGGCGGCTTCGACGCCACCGCGAACCGCTCCGCGAACGGCCTGATCCGGATCACCGAGATGGCCTACAACGGCTCCGAGTTCTTCGAGTTCACCAACATCGGGTCCGCCCCGGAGGATATGACCGGATGGTCGTACTCCGACAGCACGCGCACGCCGGCGCCGGCCGCGACGTCGACCAGCCTGTCCGCCTTCGGCAACGTCGCCGCGGGGGAGTCCGTGATCGTCTCGGAGGTGTCCGCCGACGCGTTCCGCACCACCTGGGGCCTCGACCCCTCCGTCAAGGTCATCGGCGGCAACGCCGTCAACCTCGGCCGCAGCGACGAGGTCAACGTCTACGACGAGACCGGCGCCCTGGTGGACCGCCTCACGTACAACGACGCCGGCACCGGCGACGTCGCCGGACCGCGCACCGACACCTCGAGCGCGTGGGTCTCCGCCCGGACGCTGGGCAAGAACAAGGCGAGCGGGTGGACGAAGTCCACGCTCGCGGACGCCGAGGACTCGTGGGCCGGACCCACGATCTCGGGTGTCGTGTTCTACGGCTCGCCCGGTGTCAGCAACTTCGGGTTCCCGTTCGACGCAGTGCCCCCGGAGGAGCCGGCGGAGACCGTCAAGATCAACGAGGTCGAGTCCAACGGCGACGTCGTCGGCGACTGGGTCGAGCTCACCAACACCGGCGCCTCCGCGGTCGACGTGTCGGGATGGACGCTCGAGGACTCCGGCGACAACCCGGCCGTCGCGATCCCCAGCGGCACGACGATCGCGCCCGGTGCGTTCTATGCGATCTACACCGAGATCCCCGGCCCCGGGTTCGGCCTCGGCGCGGACGACAGCATCACGCTCTACCGCGGCACCACCGTCGTCGACTCCTACTCGTGGGCCGGCGGGCACGCGGCGACGACGTACGGCCGCTGCCCCGACGGCACGGGCGAGTTCCGGGTCACGACCGTCGCCACCCGTGGCGCCGCCAACGCCTGCAGCCCGATCCGGGTCAACGAGGTCCTGACCACCGGGACGCCCGACAAGGTCGAGATCGTCAACCTCTCCGCCTCGCCCGTCGACATCGCGGGCTGGGTGGTCAAGGACAGCACCGAGGCCAGCCCGACCACGCTGCCGGCACCGAGCGTCGTCCCGGCCCACGGCTACCTCGTCGTCTCGACGAACGCCACGCTCGACGCCTCCGACTCGGTGCGGCTGTTCGACAGCACGAGCGCGCTGATCGACTCGGCGACCTGGGCGACGGATCCGACGCCCAGCCTCGGCCGCTGCGCCGACGGCGTCGGGGCGTTCAAGCTGACGGAGTCGGCCACGATCGGGACGGCCAACCAGTGCCCGGGTGTCGTGACCGAGGCCTGGCCCGGCTCGCCGACCGTCACCCCGTCCGATGACGCGGTGACCTTCAACCAGGACGCGAGCGGTCTCGCCTTCGACCGGTCCGACGCGAACACCCTGTGGGTCGCCCAGAACAAGCTCGGCACGCTCTGGAAGATGACCAAGAGCGGCAGCACCTGGGTGCCGGCCACCGGCTGGAGCAGGACGCCGAAGTACAACGACGGCTCCGGTGCGCCCGACAGCGAGGGCATCATGGTCGGTCCGGACGGCGCCGTCTACCTCGCCACCGAGCGCGACAACTCCAACAGCGGGGTGAGCAAGAACCGGGTGCTCCGGTACGACGCCAACGCGGCGACCGGCGCGACCCTCAACGCCACCGACGAGTGGGACCTCAACCCGCTGCTGCCGACCCTGGGCGCCAACCTCGGGCTCGAGGGCATCACCTGGATCCCCGACAGCTTCCTGGTCGCCGGCGGCTTCGTCGACGACAGCACCGACGCGGCGTACCTGCCCTCGCACTACCCCGACCACGGCACCGGCCTGTACGTCGTCGCCGTCGAGGGCACCGGGATGCTCTACGTCGTGGCCCTCGACCAGACCGCCGCGGTCCAGGAGACCGCCCACCTGGTCGCGACCGTGGACCCGAGGCTACTGACGAACGCCGGTCCGCCGAGCGTCATGGACGTCTCGTTCGACCCCGAGCTGGGACGCCTGTGGGCCGTCTGCGACGACAGCTGCAACGGCACCACGGTGCAGCTGAAGCTGGCCGGCGGCGCGTTCGTCGTCGATCACGCCTACGACCGCCCGGCAGGCATGCCGAACCTCAACAACGAGGGCTTCGCCCTGGCTCCGCAGTCCACCTGCGTGGCCGGCAAGAAAGAGGTCGTCTGGTCGGACGACGGCGACACGGACACCCACTCGCTGCGGTCGGGCACCTTCCCGTGCCACTCCCTGGCCTCCGCCTCGGGGACTCCCGGCTCGGTCGTCTACGGGCAGGCGACGTCGGTCGCGGTCCAGGTCACGGCCACCGGCGCCACGGCGACCGGCGGCACAGTCTCCCTGCTCGACTCCGGCACCGTGGTCGGCTCGGCCGAGCTGGCGTCCGGCGCGGCGTCGATCGCGGTGCCCGCCAAGTCGCTCGCCCCCGGCGTACGCAACCTGTCCATCGCCTACGCGGGTGACAGCAAGGTCGCGCCGGCCACCGGCACCGTGGCCCTGACCGTCGCCAAGTCGACCGGCTCGCTGACGGCCGCGGACGCGTCGGTCGCCTACGGGAAGCCGCTGTCACTGCCGGTCCAGGTGGGCTCCAGCGCCAGCGGCGTCGTGCCGACCGGCACGGTGACGGTGTCCTCCGGGACCAGCATCGTGGGCATCGGGACGCTCGCGGGCGGCACGGCGACGGTCTCGGTCCCGGCGGGCTCGCTCGCCGTGGGCGGCCACGCCCTGACCGTGGCGTACGCCGGCGACAACCTCGTCGGTCCCGCCGGCGACGAGATCCAGGTGACGGTCGGCAAGGCCGCCGCCACGGTGTCCGCGGACGACGACGCCGTCGTCTACGGCAAGGCCGCAGCCGTCCCGGTCCAGGTCAGCGCCGACGGCGCGACGCCGACCGGGACGGTCACCCTCAGGTCCGGCACCACGGTCGTCGGCACCGGGACCCTCTCCGGTGGCCGGGCCACGGTGGCGATCGCGGCCAAGTCGCTCGACCCCGGCCGGACCACGTTGACCGTCGAGTACGCCGGCGACGACACGGTCGACGGCGGATCTGCCACCGCCACGCTCACGGTGACCCAGGCGAGGAGCTCGCTCTCCAAGCCGTCCGTCACCCCCGGCAAGGTGGTCGTCAAGAAGACGCGTGCTGTCCTCACCGTCAAGGTCGGCGCCGCCGGCGTCAGCCCGACCGGCAAGGTCACGATCACGGGCGGCGGCATCGCCAAGCAGACCGTCATGGTCCGCGGCGGCAAGGCGGTCGTGAGGCTCCCGGTCTTCCGGACCACCGGTGCCAAGTCCCTGACGGTCACCTACCTCGGCGACCGGTTCGTCTCGGGTGACACCGCCAAGGTCACCGTCAAGGTCGTCAAGAAGTAGTCGCTAGCCGACCTCGGCAGCGTCCAGGTGGGCGAGCAGGTTCTTCGAGAACCGCTCGCCCATCTGGTCGATCATGCCCTTCATCGCCGCCCGGACCGCGCGCCCCGAGGCGCGGGGGAGCGGCAGGTCGAGCGTGATCTCGAGCGAGGTGACCAGGCGGGTGCCCGCCTCGACCTCGCTGAGGGCGTACCAGCCCTCGACCCCCGAGCGCTCCGCCTCGCCCTCCGGCGGGTCGTGCCGGAACTCGATCCGCTCCGGCTCGTCCAGCACCATCAGCTCGGTGAAGCTCGGCGCCACCCCGACCCCCAGCACCTTCAGCCCACTGAGCTCCCAGCGCCAGTGGTCGCCGTCGGCGCTGATCGACCGCACGAACGGCGTCATCTCGGCGACGAGCGCCGGGTCGGTCAGCACTGCCCAGATCTCGGCGCGCGAGGCGCTCACGACGGCCTCGGCCCGGGTGTCCGCAGAGAAGCGAGTCATGTCCACCCCCTACCCGGCGGGCGACCCGGTGATGCGGCTGGACATGGGAAGCGCCCCTGCCGGCGTACCGGTCAGGGGCTCTTGCTGGTGGGCGATACTGGGTTTGAACCAGTGACCTCTTCCGTGTCAAGGAAGCGCGCTACCGCTGCGCCAATCGCCCGGGTCTTGAATTGTTGAGAGGACTGCATGGAGGTGGGTACGGGATTTGAACCCGTGTACACGGATTTGCAGTCCGTTGCCTCGCCTCTCGGCCAACCCACCATAGAGGCCAAACCAGAGAGGGACCTCTCCGAGCGGACAACGAGACTCGAACTCGCGACCTCAACCTTGGCAAGGTTGCGCTCTACCAACTGAGCTATGTCCGCCTGCGCCTTCAACCGGTGTCCCGGTCTGGGTGCGTGAGAACAGTAGCCCAAGCCCCAGACCATGCAAAATCGGGTCCGCCCCGGCGCGTTGCCTGCCGTTTGCGGGGGTTCGGCGCGGCCTAGGGTTGCCGCATGCGTGCCTGGATCAACGGTGACCTCCTGCCCGATGCGACCGCTCCGGCGGTCACGGTCGCGGACCACGGGCTAACGGTCGGGGACGGGGTGTTCGAGGCGATCAAGGTCGTGGGCGGGCTGCCGTTCGCGCTCGACCTGCACCTGGAGCGCCTGCACCGCTCGGCGGCGGGGTTGGGGCTGGAGGGGCTCGACGAGGCCGGCGTACGGCGCGGCATCGCGGCCGTCCTGGACGGGTTCGACCTGCCGCTGGGCCGGATCCGGGTCACCGTGACGGGCGGGCCGGCGCCGATGGGGTCGGGTCGCGGGAACGCCGACCCGACGGTGGTCGTGGTGGCGGACGCGATGAAGGCGTGGCCCGAGACGACGGCGGTGGCGACCGTGCCGTGGCCGCGCAACGAGCGCGGTGCGCTCGCCGGCCTCAAGACCACGTCGTACGCCGAGAACGTCGTGGCGCTGGCGGCCGCCCAGAAGCAGGGGGCGAGCGAGGCGATCTTCGCGAACCTGGCCGGCCACCTGTGCGAGGGCACGGGCTCCAACGTCTTCTACGTCGTCGACGGCGAGCTGCGGACGCCGACCCTGGCCAGCGGTTGCCTGGCCGGCGTCACGCGCGCGCTGATCCTGGAGTGGTACGGCGGCCGCGAGGTCGACGAGCCCATCGAGGTCGTCGAGGGGGCGAGCGAGGTGTTCCTGGCGTCGACGACCCGCGACGTGCAGGCCGTGGCGTCGTGGAACGGCCTGGACCTGCCCGCACCGGGGCCGGTCACGCGGGAGGCTGCCGACACCTGGCGCGCACGGGAGCCGGAGCTCCTCGGGCTCTGACCCCGCTGGCTCCTAGGCCTCGGAGCGGGTCAGCGTCTCGACCAGCAGGTCGAGGTCGACCGACTCGGTGCCCTCCGGCACGACGGCGAGCGTGCGGCCGAGGAAGGCTCCCAGGTCGCGGGTCGCCAGCTGGGTGACCAGCCGTCCGTGCGGCGAGCGGAGCTCGAGCACCACGCAGGCCCGGCCGTACTCGTCGATGCTCGGCGAGAGCTGTACGTCGCCCTCGCCGGCCGGCTCCGTCATGCCCTGGAGCAGCAGGTCCCGGCCGATCAGCCAGCGCACGGTCTCCGTCGGCTTCCCGAACACCACCTCGACGGCCCACGGATCCGCGGGGTCGTAGCCGAGGACGGCGGGGAGGTCGATGCTGCGGCCCCGCGCGTCGAGGCACTGGAGTGCGACGGGCTGGGAGAGGGTCCGCGAGGTCGGCTGCTGGTTCACGCAGAGGAGACGGAGGAGCGTCCGACTCGTGACGCACCTGGCGTGCCCCGAATTCGGGACCGGCCCGTCGGTAGGCTAGAGTCTGCGACCGCTACAGAGGGCGATTGGCGCAGTGGTAGCGCGCTTCGTTCACACCGAAGAGGTCACTGGTTCGAACCCAGTATCGCCCACGCACGTTTACGCAGGTCAGGCCCGGTTTTGCCGGGCCTGACCTGTTTCCGGGGAACATACGGGGAACAAGACCCGCCGCTAGTTCCCCGCGTTGTTCCCCGTGCCGAGGCGGGGAACAAGCAGCGGGTGAGGTCTCTCACGTCCGGCCCGTTGTCGGTGGTCGGTCATAGCGTCCGGTCATGGCGTCCCGAACCAACACGACACGCGGAATCCAGATCGCCCAACTCGACGGGCGCGCCCGCTACCACCTCAACAACAAGTCGCCCCACGCGGAGACGATCGCGGCTCTCCTCGACATCGAGGCACCGGTCGACGTGATCCGGGAAGCGGCGGACTCGGCGCGGGCGCACTACCTCGCCGACCCCGCGCTCCGGTTTCAATCGGGCGACGTCGCCCGCCTCCTCGACGACCTTCTGTAGATACAGGAAGGCGTCGATCGTGTAGATACACGGACCCACTGGTCCGGTTGGCTCGGGACGCTACGGCTTCGCCGGATTGCCCCACACGGAGAAGATCGACTGCACGGCAAACCATGTGCTCTGTCGCCAACCGTCCACAACGTCGGTCAAGGCCCGATCATCAGGGAATCCGGACTCACGGAGGACGAGCTCGATCTCCCATGTGACCTCAGTATCCGTACTCCCCTCGGGCGGGTCGTACTGATAGGCGATCACGTCCGCGTCGTCGCCTGACCTTGGCCCAACCATCCGGCGTGCCGTGCCTCCGTCGGAACCCCAGTAGAAGATCGTGGGCGTCCAAGCGGCCACGAGTAGCCGCCGGTGTTTGTCGACGTTCGATGCGTGCTGAATCAATCGCAGGGTCGAGAACTTGAACTCGTCGTCGAGGGTCGCAGGGTCTGACGTTCCCGGATATTGCTCCGCCCAGTAGAACGGCTGAACGAAGCGGAGGGCGTCTTGTGCGCGCTGACTGAAAGTGCCCTCGGGCATGTTCCGTCGGGGGGCGAAGAACTTCTCGAACTCCTGTCCGTTACGCCTCACGGGGAACGCAGGTGCTGCCTCGTGTTGCTCGGTCCACTCCCCGTCGAAGTCTTGCCGTGCAAGGGCGTAGGCGACCGAGTCCAGAGCGGAACGCAGGTTGTGGGCGACGTCGCCGATCACTGCACTTAGGACGGGCGGTATCGGTTCGGTCATGACGAGTCGGACCCGCTGCCAATCGTCTTCGTCGGTTGCCTCGTACCTCACCTCGAACGGGCCGCGATCCTGATACTCGGCGATCCTTGCCTTCAAGTCGGCGATGTGGGCGTCGGCGCGCTCGATCTTCACGCGCCACGGTTGGTCGGGAAGCCACCAGTCGGGATCGGCCACGGCGGAAGCGTACGACCGTTGGGTCGGGCGACCGCCCCTCCGGCGCGTCGTGCCGTCGCCCATCGGCGGCGGCACGAGGATTGACCGCATGCGAGCGCGACCACCCGACCCCCGTGCCCGCCTTCTCGCCCGGACGGGAAACAGACGGTCGAGATCTCTGACCGCTCCATCCGCCCCGGAGAAGGCGCGGCCATGGTGGCTCGAACACCTCGGTCTCGTCCTGACCGCGTCGTTCTTCGTCCTCCTCGCCTTCCGTGTCCTCGCGATCTCGAGCTTCGACACGACGACCGCTAAGGCAGTAGTGCAGAACGGCGGCACGGCGACTCTCGCCTTGGGCATGGCGTTGGGGTCCGCGAGGCTCGTCGCGATGGCGATTGTGTTCGTCCTCGTCGGCTACTACGCCCTGGCGGCGTACGACCGCGAACTCGGGCCGATCGGGCTCCATTGGTTGTACCTCTTGATACCGGCGATCCTGCTTGTCCCGTGGTGGACCGTCATCGCCGCGTCCATACTCGTCGGCACAGGGTGGTTGCTCGGAGGTCGCCGATCTCGCGCCGGGATACTCGCGCCAACCTCGATCGTGTCGTCCGGGGTAGACCGGGCCGTCCTGTGGTCGGCCTGCCTAACAGTCCTGTTCGTCATCGCATCCGCAGACTCGTGGCTTCCCGCCGAGCGAATCGAAGTAGGCGACCAAGCGGCATTCACGGGCTATGTGCTCGGCGAACGCGACGGACGGGATCTAGTCACCCTCGACGCGACGGGTAGTCACGGAGTCCGTGCCTACCCGATCGACGACGTGACTCGCTCCTACTGCGAACCCCAAGGGGGCCTGTTCTTCGACACGCTCCTGACGGTCTTTCGGGCCGACACGTACGCCTCCTGCCCTGACTGAGCGGGGACGTCAGGTCAGGCCGTGCCACCGGACCGACGTCAACGCCTGACGGACCGCCCGCCGTGTCGCGACCTCCGTCGGGAATGTCCGAGCCGACCCGTACGCGCCGAGACCGACGACCGCGACATGGTCGAGGGTCGCCCGCACGACCACCCGCGCCCCGTCGAAACCGGTCGCCGTCTCCGTCGCCCTGAACCCCACCGACAGAGGCAGCGACTCCCGCACGCCCGCACGGGCAACCACCCGACCGGCCTCGGTCGCCTCGTCGAACCGGAGACCCGCGACCAGACCGGCGCGCTCCTCGACCAGATACACGACCGACCCGATCACGATCGACGGGTCGTGATCGAGCACGACGGGATAGACCCGGTCGGAGGCAGCGTCCGTAGCGAACGCCCCGTATACGAACCGCTCACCCTGCGGGTACTCCGTCATCCGGGACACCTCGCCGTACGGGACGACGAGACCGACGTAGAACCCCGGCGACGCACGTCGCAGCTCGACGCGGGTCGGGACGGTTGTCGGGATGCTCAACAGATGAGTCATGGGTGCGCCTCCTCGGGGCACGGATCACATGGGATCGCGTGACCCCTACCGAGTCGCCGCTCCGACCTGCCCCCTACCGAGGCGCGGTCATGCCCCCATGATCCGCCCCTCGCGCTCGTCGATCCAGACCTTCACCCGCTCCGACCGGGGAACTCCTTCGACAACCTCGGCGGCGTGCATCTCGGCCCGTGCCCGCCGCCGCTCCTCGATCTCGATCTCGGCGACCGCCATGCATCCGGCACACACCCGAGGCGGTGCCTCGACCGGCGACCCCGACAGGTCGCCGACTGCCTGACCGGCGACGTCGGAGCGGACCTCCCCGCAGATCTCGCACCGGTTCAACGCATCGCGGACCGCCTGACCACGACGCGCACCGTCGGCCTTGATCCGGGCACGCGCCTCGTACATGGCGAACCAATGGGTCACGAGCTCCGGGTCGCGCCCCGACAACGTCACGGGGAACCCGTCGACCGCCAACACCTCCCCGTAGACGTCGGAATCCGGAGTCTCGAACCGATCTTCGGGCCACGCCCGCATGACCTCGGCATCCCGCTCCGCCGATCGGAAGTAGTACGGGCGGACGTTGCGGGGAATGAACAACGGGTTCCGTGCCCCGCCCGCCGTCGGCTCCTTGTTCCAGTCACGCGGCCACAACGACAGATCCCCACCGGTCTCCGCCCACGTCTCCAGGTCGTCCTCACGGAGACGCCGGTACCTCGCGTCCTCCTCGTCCTTCCGGGCCGTCAGCGTCCCCGTACGCGCCTCTTGCGGCCTCCTGCGGGCAGTCGGTGGGCTCTCCTCGACCTTCGTCGTCCTCGGCCTCGTCGTCGCCTTCGTCGCCGTCTTCTTCTCCACGATCAGACACCTCTCCTAGAAGATGCGCGGTCGCTCCGACCGCGCCGGAAACACACGCCAACCGACACGGTCACCCGCGCCCGTCAGCGACAACCAGACCCGACGCCGCACCACCGCACCCGGCAACCCGGACGCCGCGCACGACTCCCACCGGGCCATGACCTCGCCGGGATCAACCCGCAGGACAAGACCCACGGACACACACCACCGGGCATCCGCCGGCACCGGAGGAACCCGACGACCAGGACGACGCCGATCAATCCCGACCACCTACCTCGCCGCCTTCCACGACGGATCATCCGGAGGCGGCACCCGACACGACGGACACACGAACGCGAACAACGTCGCCATGCCCTCACCCAGCACCACGAGCGCCGACGAGTCACCACGACGACCGCACAGGTCACAACGCTTCCGGTCCGCGACCTGAACGACCTTCGGCAACCAACACGCCGCACACCAGATCCGCCCCGGCCTCGCCAACAACCCGTAGACCGGGCGCGGCGACGACCCGACAACATGACGGCACCCCGTCAACCACCCGCGACCGAACCGCCACACCGACAACGCGGCACGCACCGACTCGACCTCCGACGTGTAGAAGACCGGGATCCCGAGCTCGTCGGCGATCTCGCGGAGCGTCTCGTCGACCTGATCCGCCGCCGCCTCCGACTGCTCCGTCCGGAACACGTCGCGCAGACCGTCCGCGTCAGACATGACGACCCACGCCAACTAGACGACCTTCACAGATCGCCCGACACGACGCCCCAACCGAACTACCGTGCGAACCGTGATCCTCCCCGACGGGCTCTACCTGATCGCGTTCGTCGCGATCGTCATCGTCGCGGGATCCTTCGTCCTCTGGTTCGCCGTGACCGGTGCCCTCGTCGCCCTGTCCGAGTGGGCGCTCTCGCCGTTCATCCCCGCCGTCCGCCGTCGCCGCGACGACAAGCGGGCCAGACGGCAGGCCGAACTCGATCGCGAACAGGAACGACGGCGCGAGGCATGGCGACAGAAGTTCCCCGAGATCTACAACCCCCAGACCACGACACGACCCGTCGACCCCGACGAGGCGGAGACCCCAGCCGTTGACGAGTGGTCCGTCATGATCGAACGCCGAGACCGAGACCGCGACCACTGACGGGACGCCGCCGTTTTCTCTACGCCGCCGACGCCGCCAGCACTGCTCGCCCTGCGGCGATACCCCCCCGGTCGAGAATCTCGACGACAACAGACCCGAGTCGGTTGAGGTCGTTCGAAGTCGGCGGATCATCGCTGATCACGGGCGGCGCGGTCGACGAGGTCGCTCAGTGTGTTCTTGTTGTCCGCGATCTCGGCGTCGAGGAGCGCGATCCGGGCGATCCGGTCCTCGTCTGTCGTCGAGCTGAAGCGGAGTTCGGTGCCGTCCCACGAGATCGCGGCGCGGTCGGCTTCCCATGTCTGCCAGATCCCGGCACTGACCGCGAGCCGTTCGAGAGCGCCGAGGGCGTCGATCAGGTGCTCTTCTTCGACGCCGTCGGGGCCAGCGGCGTGGATCAGTTGGGTGACGGCGCGGCGGAAGAGGTGGTCGGGGAGTCCGGGGCTCATGGGCGTTCCTTTCGGTCGGTGCCGTCGGATTCGGGCGGCTGAAATCGGGAGCATGGGCACCTGTCCGCATCTATAGAGATGCGGACACTGCGGACAGGTGCCCCTCATGTGCTCGGGACCCCCTGTCCTCGACCTGTCCCGGACAGGTCGTCAGGCGGTGGGTTGAGGTCGGGGAGGACAGGTGTCCCGGACAGGTTCAGCGGGATCAGATCGTCAGACCTGTCCCGGACAGGTTTCGGGAGGATCTTCCGGAGGCGGAGAGCGTCGGCGAGGTCGTTGGTCGAGTAGCCGATTCCGGCGTCGCGGAGGGCGGCGCGGACCTTCGTTCGACCCCAGTCGTCGGGGATCTCCAATCGGTCGAGGGTGTCGAGGATCGCCGAGACCTTCGCGTCCTGTGCGGCTCGGAACGGGTCGCCTGCCGCCGTGTGACGGAGGCGGGGGTCGGTGCGGCGGGTCAGGGTCAGCCGGTCCTCGGCGAGCGGGAACCGGTGCGCAGCGCATTCGAGGGTGATCGTCGACTCGTTGACCTTCGAGAGTCGCCACACGGCGTCGACGTCGCCCTCCTTCGCCGACCCGCCGCGCATCCCCCGGGTGTGGTCCTTGCCGGTGTGGTCGAGTCGGATCAGCGCGATCCCGGCTTGTTTGAGGGCGAGGCCGGTACACCGGTAGACGGCGTTCCATGTGTCGTTCGCGTTCTCCTCGCCGCCAACGGCACGGGAGAGGGTGTCGATCACGACGACCTCGCACCCGTAGTGCTCGACGTGGCGTAGTAGGTCTGCGCCGCCGGTCGGAGTGTCGAGCTTCGCGAGGGTCGGGAACGACAGATAGACGAGGCCGTCCAGGGCGGCGGGGCTCTGGCCCATGTCGATCAGTCGGGTCCGGACGTCGCCGCGAGGGTCATTCTCGAAGTCGACGTAGAGAACCCGACTCCGCTTCGTCGGGTAACCGAACAGGTCGCCGCCTTGAGAGATTGCGACCGCGACCTCTAGCGAGAGAAGGCTCTTCCCGGCTTTCGCGGGACTGAAGATCGCGACGTGTCGCCGAGCGGGGAGGATCGGGTAGGCGATCCACTCCTCTTCGCTCTCGTCGGCGAACAACTCGAACCAGTCGAGGCGGGGGTTCAGCAACGGCTCGGGGGTGTCGGTGGACGCGGACTGTCCGTCGTCGTACATGTCGGCGGGCGGTTCGTTAGCCTCCGGATCCGGTGGGAGCGCATCTTCAGGCGGGACGCCGTGGGGATCGATCTGCCAGTCGGGGGCGTCGTCGTAGGTGGTGCCCCACGAGAACCCCGCCTCGTCGGTCACAGGGTGTCCTCGGCGGCGACCGCCACGGCTGCCCGTCGTTCGAGGCGACGGAGTCGGACGATCTCCGGGTCGTGCATCCGGACGACCGACGCGGCGACGTACACCTCGTCGAGATCCGCGTAGATACGTGCCGCCTGACTCATCGGCACGACGGGAAACCGGTCCTCGGGGTCGAGAGCATCGAGCCGACGGCGTGCGTCCTCTTCACGTCGACGAAAGTTCTCGGCGAGACGACCGACGGAGGTCCGTGGCCGGAGACCGGGGAGCGTCGGGATCGGCTCGTCACGTTCCGGATCGGGTGCCATGATGGATTCCTCCTCGTCCGGTTTCTCGGCGGAAGTCGGCGGGTTCAACAGGTAGGCGACGGCGACCGGGTCAGAGAGAGTCCGACCCCCGGTCGCCGTCGACGCGCTACGCGGAGGTGCCCGCCGATCCGGTCGTCGGCAGGGGCGCGAGGAGGGCGTCGACATCGCCACGACGAACACGAAGGTTCGAGCCGCCGGCGAGGCGGAAGGCCGGGAGCTTACCCTCGGCGATGTAGCGACGGACGGTCCGCTCGGTTACGTCGAGGACGACCGCAGCGGCGGGGAGACCGATCATCTGATCGGGGTCGCTCGGAACTCTGTGAAGTGCCGTGTGTGCCATTCTGGACCCTGCCCTTTGATCTGGGCGGGGCGTCCGGTCTGACTCGCCAAAGTGTGGGCCGGACGCCTCACTGTCTGTCTGAGGAATCCAGTCTTTGACCGGATCGTTCAGGCAGGCAAGGATTCGGCCCGATGTCCGCGCAATACGGCAGAACGTGGAACAACGTGAGGCGGTAGGACTACGCCCCGTCGCCCGGAGCGGCAGTTGCGACCATCGCCGACAACGCCTCCGCGATCGCCTTGTCGCGGTCCTTCGCCGCGTGCTGGTACCGAAGCGCGGCGGCAGGCGTCGAGTGGCCGAGTCGGGCCATGAGTTCCGCGAGGGTCGCGCCGGTCTGCGCGGCGAGAACCGCCCCGGTGTGTCGTAGGTCGTGCCACCGCAGCGAGGGGACTCCGGCGTCCACCCGCGCCTTGTAGAACCCCCACCCGATCCGCTTCGGCGTCGTCGCCCGACCGTAGAGACTCGACGGGGCGAGGTGGTCCCCGTCAGCGCTCGGGAACATGAGACCGTCTCGACCCCATCCGGCGTGATCGTTGATGTGGTCGCGGATCAGCGGGACGAGGTGAGGAGGCACGTTCACGTCACGGACGCCCGCGTCTGACTTCGGCGGGCCGATCAGACAACCCGGTCGGCAGTCGCACCGGACGATCTCTCGGGGGAGCGGGTCCGGGACCTCGTCGGGGTCGACGCGGACGACCGCCCTACGGACATGGATCACGCCCTGCTTCAGGTCGACGTCCTTACGGCGCAACTCAGTCAGTTCACCGAACCGGAGACCGCAAAACGCCGCAATCAGCGTCATAGCGCGATGCTTCTCCGGCATCGCCTCGACCAACGTCGCGAGACGGGGGAGGGTTAGCGGCTCGACCTTGTGCTTCCGCTTCGTCGCGCCCGCTCCTCGAATATGGGCGGGGTTCGCCGCGATCAGCTCGTCCTGCGTCGCCGTCCCGAGGATGGTCCGCAGGAGGCCGTAGGCGTGTGCCCTGGTCGTCGGGCGACCGGGCGCGACGGTCGCATGCCACGACCGGATCCCGGCAGGGGTGATCTCGTGCAGCCGTCGCGACCCGAACTCCGGGACGAGGTAGGTCGTGAACAGGGACTCGTAGTGTGCGCGGGTGCGCGGCTTCAGGTCGCGGTGCGTGAGCCAACTCCGCCCGTACTCCTCGAACGTCAGCGTCCGCACCTTCGGACGGACCGCGCCCTCGACGGTCGGCGGGTTCCACGTCTTGTTGATGATCTCCCGTCGCCGGTCGGCGAGCCATGCCTCCGCGTCGATCTTCGCCTCGAAGGTCGTCGGGGCGCGGTGCAACAAGCCGTCCGGGCCGGTGTACGCGGCGCGGTAGCGACCGGACGATCGCTTCTCGATGCGACCGAAACCTCGGCGGGAGGAGGACGTCACTGGCGACTCCGATCGGGTCAGACGGGGAACATACGGGGAACAGTAGTTCCCCAAAGTCTCCCAGATGGCCCGTAAGTGTCCAAGTGCTCGGAATGGCATCGGTGCAGGTCAGATGCTCGTTATGCAGGTCAGACGGTGGCCTCAAGAACGAGGGTGATTCAGTTTCGAACCCAGTATCGCCCACCAGATCGGGGCCGCACGCGATGCGTGTGGCCCCGGCGTCATTTCGGTCCGGTGGTAGCGCGGCTCTGCCGTTTGCACCGAAGAGGTCACTGGTTCGAACCCAGTATCGCCCACCAGAATCGATCGCCTTGGACTACGTCAGTCCAGGGCGATCGTCATGAACCGGCTGTGCGGGTCGAGCCGGTAGTCGCCGAACGGCTCGCAGTCGACGAACCCGTGGCGCAGGTAGAGCCGGTGCGCGGCGCTGAAGTACTCCTGGGTGCCGGTCTCGAGGCTGACCCGGCGCAGGCCGCGGGCGCGCGCCTCGGTGAGCAGCCAGTCGAGAACGTCGGCCGCGACGCCGCGGCCGCGGGCGGCGTACGTCGTCCGCATCGACTTGATCTCGCCGTGGTCGGCCGAGTGGACCTTGAGGGCGCCGCAGCCGAGCAGCACTCCGTCCTCGCGCGCGGTCACGAAGGTGATCGCGGGGGAGACTAGCGCGTCGACGTCGAGCGCGTGGATGCTCTCGGGCGGCGAGGTCGCGCGCATGTCGGAAAGGTGCTCAGTGAGAAGCGCGACGACGTCCTCGCGACGCGGGTCGTCCGGACTCACCTCCACGCCGCGAGGGTAGGGCACGTCTCCCAGGCGTGCCCGACGTAGCCGGAGGCATGCGCCGTACCCGCGCCAACCGGGGCAGCCAACGACGACATGTACGGCTACCTGACCTGGGCCTACACGGCGCCGTAGGTCACGGGCGCAGAACTGCCGCGCGTACGCCGGGGTCCGGTCGATACGATCGACGGGTCCCGGCGTCCGCCGGGCACCTGACCCGACCAAGGAGCACCCGTGTCCGACCTCAAGATCGTCCTCGCCCACGCAGATGCGCGTGAGGACCGGTCGGTCACGACGGGCACCAAGGCCTGGGAGCTGTTCGCCGAGGACACCTCGGTGATCGCCGCGCGCGTGAACGGCGCCCTGAAGGACCTCGCCTACGTGCTCGCCGACGGCGACGAGGTCGAGGGCGTCGCGATCGACAGCAAGGACGGCCACGACATCCTGCGGCACTCGACCGCGCACGTGATGGCCCAGGCGGTGCAGCAGCTCTTCCCGGAGGCCAAGCTCGGCATCGGGCCGCCGATCGAGAACGGCTTCTACTACGACTTCGACGTCGAGACCCCGTTCGTGCCCGAGGACCTCGCGAAGATCGAGACCGCGATGCGGAAGATCATCAAGGAGGGCCAGCGCTTCGAGCGCCGGGTCACCACCGACCACGACGCGATCCACGAGCTGCAGGACGAGCCCTACAAGATCGAGCTGATCGGCCTCAAGGGGTCCGGGAAGTCCGACGACGCTGCAGAAGGAGCGAGCGTCGAGGTCGGCGCCGGCGAGCTCACGATCTACGACAACGTCAACCGCAAGGGCGAGGTCGCGTGGAGCGACCTCTGCCGCGGCCCGCACCTGCCGACCACCAAGCGGATCCCGGCGTTCAAGCTGATGCGCTCGGCCGCGGCGTACTGGCGCGGCGACGAGAAGAACAAGCAGCTCCAGCGCATCTACGGCACCGCCTGGGAGTCCAAGGAGGCGCTCGACGAGCACCTGCACCGGATCGAGGAGGCGGAGCGCCGCGACCACCGCAAGCTCGGCCGCGACCTCGACCTCTTCAGCTTCCCCGACGAGATCGGGTCCGGCCTGCCGGTCTTCCACCCCAAGGGCGGCGTGATCAAGCGGGAGATGGAGGACTACGTCCGTCGGCGGCACATCGAGGAGGGCTTCGAGTACGTCGGCACCCCGCACATCGCCAAGGAGGGGCTGTTCTACACCTCCGGCCACCTGCCCTACTACGGCGAGGGCATGTTCCCTGCGCTGGACGTCGACGGGATGGACTACCGCCTCAAGGCGATGAACTGCCCGATGCACAACCTGATCTTCCGGTCGCGGCAGCGCTCGTACCGCGAGCTGCCGCTGCGGCTCTTCGAGTTCGGGTCGGTCTACCGGCACGAGAAGTCGGGCGTGATCCACGGCCTCACCCGGGTGCGCGGCTTCGCGCAGGACGACTCGCACTCCTACGTCACCAAGGAGCAGGCGCCCGGGGAGATCAAGCACCTCCTCGAGTTCTGCCTCGGGCTCTTCCGCGACTTCGGACTCGACGACTTCTACCTCGAGCTCTCCACCCGCGACGACTCCAAGCCCGACAAGTTCATCGGCTCCGACGAGGACTGGGAGATCGCGACCAAGGTGCTGGAGGACGTCTGCATCGAGTCGGGGCTCGAGCTCGTGCCCGACCCGGGCGGCGCGGCCTACTACGGCCCGAAGGTCTCCGTGCAGGCCCGCGACGCGATCGGTCGCACCTGGCAGATGTCGACGATCCAGTACGACTTCAACCAGCCGTCGGCCGACCGGTTCGACCTCGAGTACGTCGCCTCCGACGGCACCCGCCAGCAGCCGGTGATGATCCACTCGGCGAAGTTCGGCTCCATCGAGCGCTTCATCGGCGTGCTGGTCGAGCACTACGCCGGCGCGTTCCCGCCGTGGCTCGCGCCCGTGCAGGTCCAGGCGATCCCGGTGGCCGACACCTTCGCCGACTACCTGTACGACGTCGCGAAGCAGATGCGGGCGCAGGGCCTGCGCGTGGAGGTCGACGACTCGGACGACCGGATGCAGAAGAAGATCCGCAACGCGCAGCTCCAGAAGGTGCCGTTCATGATGATCGCCGGTGCCGACGACGTCGCCGCCGGCGCGGTCTCGTTCCGCTACCGCGACGGCCGGCAGGACAACGGCGTGCCGATCGCCGAGGCGATCCAGCGGGTCGTCGACGCGGTCGCGTCGCGCGAGCAGGTGTGACCGGCCGGTGACCGTGCGCGGCGCCGTCCTGGTGGCCGTCGCTGCGCTCCTCACGGCGTGCTCGGCGAGCGACGGCCCCTCGGACGCGCCCGCGGCAGCGCCGTCGACGCAGCGACCGACCGCCGTCGTGACGCCGACGGCGGACCCGCAGACCTCGCGGCTCCAGGCCCTCGCGCAGCTCGCCGAGCAGCGGGCGGCCGCGCTGCCGAGCGCGCCGCCGACCGGGGCCGCGCTCGCGGCGAACGGCCCGGTGCTCGGGGCGGACATCAGCTGGCCGCAGTGCCCGAAAGGGATGGGCATCCCGGAGCGACGGACCCTCGGTCTGCCGATGCCGCTCCCCGAGGCGCAGTACGTCGTCGTCGGTCTCACCAACGGGCCGGGGTTCACCGCCAACCCCTGTCTCGCCAGCCAGGTCGCCTGGATCCGCGAGCGGCACCTCCTCGCGTCGGCGTACGCCGTCGTCAGCCGGCCCGATGCCGCCGCGGTGGCCGAGCACGGCGGCACCGGGCCCTTCGACGGTGCGACCGACGTCGGTGCCCTCGCCAACACCGGCTACCAGCAGGCACTCGCCAACGTCGCCACGATGCGCGCGGCCGGGCTCGACAGCCCGATCATCTGGGTCGACGTCGAGCCGGTGCCCGACTTCGACTGGGGTGACGACATCGAGGCCAACGGTGCCGTCGTGCAGGGCGCCGCAAGGGGGTACGCCGACGCCGGCTACGACGTGGGCGTCTACTCGACGCCGCACCTCTGGAGCGAGGTGGTCGGCGACCTCGCGCTCGGGCTGCCCGAGTGGCGCGCCGCGGGCGAGACGTCGCAGGCCGAGGCGCTGGACCGCTGCGGCGACGACTGGCAGATCCAGGGCGGTGACGCGGTGCTCGGCCAGTGGGTGGCCGAGAGCCGCGACCTGGACGTCACCTGCCCGGGTGTCACCGACCTGTCGCGGTGGTTCCGCCAGTACTGACGGCCTTCTCGTAGCGCCGGCAGGGCGAGATGTACGTCGCGCCGTCCGCGACGACCTCGTACGGCAGGTCGCCCTCGTCGTGCCACCCGTGCTTCTCATAGAAGCTGCGAGCCCGGGCGTTGCCCGCCACGACCGCCAGCCAGGCGACGTCGTGGCCGGCGGCCGCGACCTGCTGCTCGGCGGCGGCCAGCAGCGGCGCGGCGATGCCGGAGCCGTGGCGCCGCGGGTCGACGAAGACCTGCTCGACCTCGTCGCCGTGGACCATCGTGAAGCCGACGACCTCCCCGTCCACCTCGGCCACCGTGGTGTCGGCCACCCGGGCCGGCGTGCGGGCGTGGAAGGCGTCCAGGGTGCGTGCCGCCGTCAGGCCCTCGGGCACGTTGCCGGGGTGCGCCACGTGCCAGGCGCGGTGCCAGACGTCGGCGACGGCACCCATGTCGTCGGGTCGCGCAGGACGGATCATGGCCTCACCCTAGGGTTGAGGCCATGACCGATCCCGCGGGAGCCCAGCGCGACGGGTTCGAGGGCTTCGACCGCCTCTGGACCCCGCACCGGATGGCGTACGTCGCGCCGCCCGAGCCCACCGGCGGGGGGTGCCCGTTCTGCGCGATGGGGGAGCAGCCGCTCGAGGAGAGCCTGGTGATCCACCGCGGCGAGACCTGCTTCGCGGTGCTCAACCTGCACCCCTACAACCCCGGTCACCTGATGGTCCTGCCACATCGGCACGTCGCGGAGCTCGAGGACCTGAGCACGGAGGAGGTCACCGAGCTGATGACGACGACCCAGCGCGCGGTGCAGGTGCTCCGCGAGGTCAGTGGTCCGCACGCCTTCAACGTCGGCCTCAACCTGGGCGGCGTCGCCGGCGGCTCGCTGTCGCAGCACCTGCACCAGCACGTCGTGCCACGCTGGTCGGGCGACGCCAACTTCATCACGGTGCTCGCCGGCACCAAGACCCTCCCACAGCTGCTCTCCGACACGCGGACGCTGCTCGCCGAGGCGTGGGCATGACGGACGCCGACCTGGCCGCGCGCCTGGTCCGCGAGGCCGGCACGCTCGCGCACCGGATGCGCGGGGACGGCATCGCCGCGGACACGAAGACGTCGGTCTCGGACGTCGTCACGGCTGCCGACCACGCAGCCGAGCGCCAGGTCGTCGACACCCTCGCCGTCGAGCGCCCCGACGACGGGGTGCTGGGGGAGGAGGGTGCCTCCCGCGCCGGCACCAGCGGACGCACCTGGGTCATCGACCCGGTCGACGGCACCTACAACTTCGTCGCCGGCCTCGACTGGTGGTGCTCGGCGCTCGCGCTGATCGACGGCGACGACCTGCTCGTCGGCGCGGTCCACCACCCGGCGACCGGGCGCACCTTCGTCGGCGGCCCGGACCTCCCGCCGCACGTCGACGGCGTGCCGCTGGCCCCGCTGGTCGACCGACCGCTCGCCGAGTCCTGCCTCACGACGTACCTGCACCCGCCGTTCTACGGCGACGAGGTGGGCGCCGCGTTCGGCCGGATGGCCAACGGCGCCGCCACGGTGCGGATGCTCGGCTCCGGGACGATGGACGCGATGGCGGTCGCCGAGGGCCGGCTGCACGTGCTCTGCCAGCACTCCGTGCCGCCCTGGGACGAGCTGCCCGGCGCCGCGATCATCCGTGGTGTCGGCGGGCACGTCGCGAAGGTGCGGGCAGCCGGCAGGGACTGGCACGTCGCCGGCGCGCCCACGGCCGTCGCCGAGGTCGTGGCCCTGCTCAGCGCAGGCGCGCCGCCAGCACCGTGACGTCGTCGTGCAGGCGGTCGTCGGCCAGGGCGGCGACCTCCGCGACCAGCTCCGTCAGGGGACGGCCGGCCAGCTCGGCCACACGCTGACGCAGTCGCTCGACGCCCTGGTCGATGTCGCGGCTGCGGGACTCGACGACGCCGTCGGTGATCAGCACCGCGATGCAGCCGGGCTCCAGCGTGACCTGCTCGGAGGTACGCCGCATCCGGGGCTGGACGCCGAGGGGCAACCCTGCCCCGAGGGAGATGACGTCGGCCGTGCCGTCGGGGCGCGCGAGCACCAGTGGCACGTGGCCGGCGCTGGAGAGCTCGAGCGTACCCTCCTCCGGGTCCACCAGGACCGCCGTGGCGGTGACGAACTGCTCCGGCGCGTCGCGCACCATCATCTCGTCGGCCGCCTCCAGCAGGGCTGCGGGCGACGGCTCGACGGTGAGCAGGCCCCGGATGCCGGCTCGCACGTGGATCATCGTGGTCGCGGCGCGGACGCCGCGCCCCATGACGTCACCGACCACGAGGACCACCCCGCCGTTCGACGTGCCCACGGCGTCGTACCAGTCACCGCCCACGTGCTCGAGGTCGTCCCCACCCGGGGCGTAGAACGCGGCGATCTCGAACCGCTCCAACGACGGCAGCGGGCTGGCGGCGAGGCTGAACTGGAGCTCCTCCGAGATCGCCGTCGTACGCCGGAACAGCTCGGCCCGCTCCGCGGCGATGGCGTGCTGGGTGGTGAGCGTGTCCAGCAGCTGCGCGTTCTCCTCCGACAGGGACCGGTCCGCGTCGAGCTCCGCGCCACCGCCGATCAGCGCGCGCACCCGCTCGAGGCTGGCGGCCAGCACGGCCGAGACCTGGTCGGGCGTCAGTGCCTGCGAGAAGTCGGCGGTCACCTGCTGGAGCAGCAGGGCCCGCGCGGCGGCGTCCTCCTGACGCTGCTCCATCCGGATCCGCCCGGTGACGTCCTGGACGCAGCCGATCGTGCCGGCCGGGTTGCCGTCGGCGTCGACGAGTACCTTGCCGTGCGCCTCGATCCAGCGCGGCTTGCCGTCGGGGCGCACGATCCGGTTGCGCAGCACGTAGGTGGCGCGCTCCTCCATGGCCCGCTGGACGACGGCGATCGCCTCCTCGCGGTCGTCCGGGTGGATGCTGCCGACCCAGGCGTCCCAGGTGCCGTCGAAGCTGCCCGGCTGGAGCCCGTAGATGTGGTGCATCTGGGCGTCCCACACGTTGGTGCCGTCGATGGCGTTCCAGTGCCAGGTCCCGAGCTCGGCGGCCGCGTGCGCGAGCCGGAGCCGCAGCTCGCTGGCCGCCGCCTCCGCCTCCGTACGCCGGATCTCGGTCATGTCCTCGAGCACGGCGATCGCGCCGACGACTCCGCCGTCGGCGTCGAGGATCGGGTTCACGGTCGCCGCAGCGACCACGTCCTCGGCTCCGGCGCGGTCGACGATGACGTCGCCCTGCCACCGGATGCCCTGCAGCACGTGGGGCAGGGCCGGCGCCTCCCCGGGGCCGAGCGCGACCAGGTCGAGGACATGGGTCCCCACCAGCTCCTCGGGGCTGCGGCCGAACAGCTCGGCCGCAGCGGCGTTGGCGAAGGCGATGACCCCGAGCCCGTCGGTCGCGAGCACGGTGAGGCTCAGCGCGTGGAGCAGTCGCCGTTCGTCGGTCTCGCGCTCCACGTGGTCAGTATCCACAGCAACGGACGATCTGGCTGGGGAACGAGGCGTGTCCAGCCAGATCGTCCGTCGGTCTAGCTCAGCGGACGCCGTACAGGTACTCGAGCGCGAGCTGGTCGAGGTGCTCGAACGCCATGCCGCGCTGGGCGGCCGCGTCGGGGTCGAACGACTCCGCGCGCAGGTCGGCGACGGTCTCGCCGGCGGCCAGGCTCGGGACGCCGAGCTGGTCGACGCGCGCGTCCTTGAGCGCCTGCTGGACCTCGGGGTCGGCCCGGAAGGCCTGCACCTTCTCGCGCAGGATCAGGTAGTTGCGCATGCAGCCCTCGGCCGAGGCCCAGACGCCGTCCATGTCCTCGGTCCGCGGCGGCTTGTAGTCGAAGTGCCGCGGACCCTCGTAGCCACCGTTCTCGACGATGTCGACGGTCCAGAACGCACCACGCGCGTTGCCGGCACCGAAGCGCAGGTCCTGGTCGTAGCGCGGGCCGGTCTGGCCATTGAGGTCGATGTGGAAGAGCTTCCCGTGCCACAGCGCCTGCGCCAGGCCGTGCGCGTAGTTGAGGGAGGCCATCTCCTCGTGCCCGGTCTCCGGGTTGAGGCCGACCAGCTCCGGGTGGTCCAGCTCGTTGATGAAGGCGAGCGCGTGCCCGATGGTCGGCAGCAGGATGTCGCCGCGCGGCTCGTTGGGCTTGGGCTCGATCGCGAACCGGATGTCGTAGCCCTGCTCGAGCACGTAGGCCCCGAGGGTGTTGAACGCCTCGGCGTAGCGGTCCAGGGCGGTCTTCACGTCCTTGGCGGCGCCCGACTCGGCGCCCTCGCGGCCGCCCCACGCGACGAACAGCGTGGCCCCCAGCTCGGCGGCCAGGTCCACCTGGTCGGCCGCCTTGCGGATCGCGAACCGGCGTACGTCGCGGTCGTTGTTGGTGAAGCCGCCGTCGCGGAAGACGGGGTGCGAGAAGAGGTTCGTCGTCACCATCGGGACGACGAGCCCGGTCTCCTCGAGCGCCTTGCGGAACGGCGCGAGGTGCTTCTCCCTGGTCGCCGGGTCGGCGTCGAACGGGAACACGTCGTTGTCGTGGAACGTGACGCCGTACGCGCCCAGGTCGCTCAGGCGGTGGATCGCCTCGGCCGGCGCGAGCTCCGGGCGCACCGCGCCGCCGAAGACGTCGACGCCCTGCCAGCCGACGGTCCAGAGACCGAAGGAGAACTTGTCCTCACGGGTGGGGGCGTAGCTGCCGTTCGTGGATGTGGTCATGGTGTCGGGCCTCCAGCGCGATTTCGTTTGGTCATCCAACAAAGTCGAGATCAACTCCCCGTGGGGGCCGAAAAGCCGCCGGGTATGTTGCCGCCCACAACATACCCGGTGATCGCGGTCACAGTGCACCCCCGATCTGGACCTGGCGGCGCGCCCGTCGCGCTGGGGCGCGTGTCGGTCGGGTGTCGGAGGCGGGTCGGCCGGGTTTCGTCGCCGTACCGGACCAGTCCGCCAGATTACGATTCGGTCACGCTCAGGCGGGGCTGCACTTGGTTTGAACGTGCAACAAAACGCGGGGTGGGCAGGCGCTTGCCGAGCCTGTGCTCCCTCAGTATGTTGTGCCGGACAACATAAGCCGTGACCGCGATCACATGACGTCGGTCACGGTTGATCCGAACCATGGAGGTCGAGGAAATGGTCAGGAATAAGGGTGCGCGCTTCGCGTCCCTGGTGGCAGTGGGCGCGCTTGCGTTCGGTGCCCTTGCAGCGTGTGGCGGGTCCGACTCGGCGGGCGGCAGCGACGGCGACACCGGCAGCGGTGGCGGCAAGGCCGACGGCAAGGTCGGCGTGATCCTGCCGGACACGACGACGTCGCCGCGCTGGGAGGCCAACGACCGCCCCAGCCTGGAGGCTGCGTTCAAGGCTGCGGGTGTCGACTACGACATCCAGAACGCCGGCGGTGACACCGCCAAGTTCGGTCAGCTCTGCGACAGCATGATCTCGGGCGGCGTGACCGTGCTGATGATCGTCAACCTGGACTCCGAGTCCGGCAAGGCGTGCCTGTCGAAGGCCACCGACGCCGGTGTCCAGAGCATCGACTACGACCGGCTCACCCTGGGTGGCGGCGCGTCGTACTACGTGTCGTTCGACAACGTCGAGGTCGGCAAGCTGATGGGTACGGGTCTCCAGGCCTGCCTCGACGAGGCCGGCAAGACCAAGGCCAACATCATCTACATCAACGGCGACCCGAACGACAACAACGCCGCGCTGTTCAAGTCCGGCTACGAAGAGGCCCTCAAGCCGAAGATCGACTCGGGCGACTACACCCTCGTCGGTGACCAGAGCGGCTTCTGGGACGCCACGAAGGCCGGCGACGCCTACGAGCAGCTGTACACCCAGAACAAGGGCAAGATCGACGGCGTGGTGTCGGCCAACGACACGATGGCCGGCGGCATCATCGCCCGCATGAAGGACAACGGCACCGCGGGCACCGTCCCGGTGACCGGTCAGGACGCCTCCACCGAGGGTCTGCAGAACATCCTCGCCGGCAACCAGTGCGGCACGGTGTACAAGAACACCGACCTCGAGGCCAAGACGGCCTCGGACCTGGCGATCGCGCTGATCAACGGTGACACCGACGCCGCCGCCGCTCTGGCGACCGGCTCGGTCAAGGACACGGAGACGGGCAAGGACGTCCCGTCCGCCCTCGCCGTCCCGGTGTGGATCACGAAGGACAAGGTCCAGAGCGTCATCGACGACGGCTTCGCCTCCGCGGCGGACATCTGCGTCGACGAGTTCGCGAAGGACTGCACGGCCGCCGGCATCAAGTAACGCCGACATCCAGCTCGGGGGCCCGGTCCTACCGGACCGGGTCCCCGAGCCCCTTTTCCATGTTCGGGCGCGCCATGGTGTGCTGCCCGGACCATCAACCCACCGGCGGAGGAGATCCCTGTGTCCGTCCCAGCCACCGAGCAGGCAACACGAGCAGCGACTGATCAGCCGCTGCTGAGCCTGCGGGGCATCCAGAAGAGCTTCGGAGCCGTGCACGTGCTGCGCGGCGTCGACCTCGACGTACGACCGGGCCAGGTCACTGCCCTGGTCGGTGACAACGGTGCCGGCAAGAGCACCCTGATCAAGGGCATCGCCGGCATCCACGCCTTCGACGAGGGCGAGTACTACTTCGAGGGCCAGCCGGTCCACGTCCACGGCCCGAAGGACGCGAACTCCCTCGGCATCGAGGTCGTCTACCAGGACCTCGCGCTGTGCGACAACCTGGACGTCGTCCAGAACATGTTCCTCGGTCGCGAGATGGGCTCCAGCCTGCGTCTCGACGAGACCACGATGGAGACCCGTGCGCGGGAGACGCTCGACGGTCTCTCCGTGCGCACCCTCAAGTCGGTGCGCACCCAGGTGGCCGCCCTGTCGGGTGGCCAGCGGCAGACGGTGGCGATCGCGCGCGCCGTCCTGTGGAACTCCAAGGTCGTCATCCTCGACGAGCCGACCGCGGCTCTCGGTGTGGCGCAGACCGAGCAGGTCCTGCTGCTGGTCCGGCGCCTGGCCGACCGCGGCCTCGGCGTCGTGCTGATCAGCCACAACCTCAACGACGTGTTCGAGGTTGCCGACGACATCGCCGTCCTCTACCTCGGCCAGCTGGTGGCCCAGGTGCGCAAGGACGAGGTCACCCGAGGCGAGGTGGTCGAGCTGATCACCACCGGCGCCTCCGAGAAGAACGGCGGCGAGCGATGAGCACCACCACGGCTCAGGACGAGCAGGAGCAGACCGGCCTCAGCGGCATCGTCAGCGGCTACGTCGCCAAGGTGCGCGGCGGCGACGTCGGCTCGCTGCCGGCGATCCTCGGCCTCGTCGCCCTGGTCCTCGTCTTCGCCGCGCTGCGGCCCGACACCTTCCCGACCAAGCTCAACTTCGCCAACCTGATCGGCCAGTCGTCCGGCGTCATGGTGATCGCGATGGGCCTGGTGTTCGTGCTGCTGCTCGGCGAGATCGACCTGTCGGCCGGCACCACCGGTGGCGTCTCCGCGGCCGTGCTCGGCGTGACGCTCAGCAACCACGGCTGGAACGTGGGGCTGGCGCTCCTCACCGCGATCCTCACCGGCACCTTCATCGGCCTGTGCCTGGGTCTGTTCATCGCGAAGGTCGGCATCCCGTCGTTCGTGGTGACGCTCGCGGCGTTCCTGGGCTTCCAGGGCGTGATCCTCGAGATCATCGGCGAGGGCGGCACCATCGGCTACCGCAACGACTTCGTCCTCAAGCTCAACAACGGTGCGATGCCGCTGTGGCTGGGCTGGACGCTCGCGGTGGTGACGGTCGCCGGCTACGGGCTCGCGACCTTCATCTCGACGTCGCGTCGACGCCAGCAGGGCCTCGTCGCACAGCCGATGCTGCTGTGGGGCATCAAGACCGGCGCCCTTGCGATCGCGGTCTTCGCCTTCGTCGCGTTCCTGTCCGCCGAGCGGAGCCCCAATCCGACGCTGAAGTCGATCAAGGGCGTGCCCAACGTCGTCCTGGTGATCCTCATCCTCGTCGTGGTGCTCGGCTACCTGCTGAGCCGCACCTCGTGGGGTCGGCACATCTACGCCGTCGGTGGCAACGCAGAGGCAGCCCGTCGGGCGGGCATCAACGTGGCGTGGACCAAGGTCTCCTGCTTCATGATGTGCTCGTCGGTCGCGGCCCTGGGCGGCATCCTGATCGCCAGCCGGACCAACTCGGTCTCACCGCAGACCGGTGGTCAGTCGACCCTGCTGTACGCCGTGGGCGCTGCCGTCATCGGTGGCACCAGCCTCTTCGGTGGCAAGGGCAAGATCACGGACGCCGTCATCGGTGGTCTCGTGATCGCGGCCGTGGCCAACGGCATGGGCCTGCTGAACCAGCCCGCGGGCATCGTCTTCATCGTGACCGGCATCGTCCTGCTGCTGGCCGCGACCGTTGACGCCCTCAGCCGGCGACGCGCCCAGGCATCCGGACGGGTCTAGCCCCATGCCCACCCCCACCGGCGTCGGCACCGAGGAGCTGCGGCGCGCGAACCTGCGCGCCATCCTCCAGACGGTGCACACGCACGGACCGACCACCCGAGCGGTGCTCACGAAGCAGC
Source organism: Nocardioides sp. Root1257 (assembly GCF_001425175.1). GTDB lineage: Bacteria > Actinomycetota > Actinomycetes > Propionibacteriales > Nocardioidaceae > Nocardioides. Next base: position 78,297 of record NZ_LMDV01000014.1, read on the forward strand.
TCGGGCTCAACCGCAGCACGATCGGCGCGCTGACCGGAGAGCTGCAGTCGCTCGGCCTGGTCACCGAGCAGACGGCGGTGGTGGGTGGGCGAGGGCGACCCTCGCACCTCGTGGTCCCCAGCGAGGACAACGTGGTGGTCGCCGTCGACGTCGGGGTCGACCGGATCGCCGTGGCACTGGTCGGCCTCGGGGGCGAGGTCCTGGACCGCCGTACCCGCGGCCACCAGCGGGGTGAGCACGACGTCGCCCACGTGGTCGAGTCGGTCGCCCAGATGATCGAGGAGACCCTGTCGGCCTCGCAGCACCGACGCTGCCTCGGGATCGGCGCCGCCGTCCCCGGAGCGGTGCGGGCCAGTGACGGTCTGGTGCGCTTCGCACCCAACCTGGGCTGGTACGACGAGCCCTTCACCGAGCTGCTCGCGACCCGGCTCGGCCGGCCCGTCTCGACGGCCAACGACGCCAACCTCGGGGTGCTCGCCGAGCACATCCGAGGCGCTGCCGTCGGCTACTCCGAGGTCGCCTACCTCAGCGCCAGCGTCGGCATCGGCGGTGGGTTCCTGGTGGGCGGTCGCCCGCTCACCGGCGCACGTGGGTACGCCGGCGAGGTCGGCCACATGCAGGTCGACAGCCAGGGACCGGAGTGCCGCTGCGGTGCGGTCGGCTGCTGGGAGATGAAGGTCGGCGAGAACGTCCTGCTGCAGAACGCCGGACGGCTCACCGGCGGCGGACCGCCGGCGGTGGCCGAGGTGATCGCAGCGGCCGAGGCCGGTGAGGCCCGCGCCGCAGCAGCGGTGGACGGCGTCGCCGAGTGGTGCGGCGTCGGGATCCGCGCGATCGTCAACCTCTTCAACCCCGAGGTCGTCGTGCTGGGCGGCTGCCTGGCCCAGGTCTGGCGCGCCGCGGAGACGAGGGTCGTCGAGTCCTTCGAGAGCAGCAGCCTGATGTCGCCGCGCGCCGACACGGTCATCCGCTCGGCCCGGCTGGGCGACGACTCGCCGCTGATCGGCGCCGCTGAGCTGGCCTTCGAGCCCGTGCTCGACCGTCCGCAGGCGGTTCCGCAGGCGGTCTGAGGGACCGGTAGCCTGCTGCCGCCATGATGGAACGTTTCCGCGCCTTCTTCACGAAGGTCATCTCCCCGGTCGCCCACCTCCTGATCCGCCTCGGCGTCAGCCCCGACGCCGTCACGCTGGTCGGGACGCTCGGCGTCTGCGCCGGGGCTCTGGTGTTCTTCCCGCAGGGCAAGCTGCTGACCGGCGTCCTGGTGATCACCGCGTTCGTGTTCAGCGACCTGCTCGACGGCTACATGGCGCGCACGACGGGCCGGGTGAGCAAGTTCGGCGCGTTCTGGGACTCGACGCTCGACCGCCTCGGCGACGGCGCGATCTTCATCGGTCTCGCCCTCTACTTCGCGTGGGAGGAGCCGAGTCGGCTCTACCTGGTGCTCAGCCTCGTCTGCCTGCTGATGGGCGGCGTCACGTCGTACGCCCGGTCGCGCGGCGAGACCCTCGGCTTCAACGTCAAGGTCGGCATCGCCGAGCGGGCGGACCGGCTCGTCCTGATCCTGGTGATGACCGGCCTCGGCGCGATCTTCGACCTGCCCGTGCTGATGTACATCGCCCTGTGGGCACTGGCCGTCGCGTCGAGCGTGACCGTGGTCCAGCGCGTGTGGGTGGTCCGGAAGCAGGCTCTGGCCGAGGCCAGCACTACGATCTAGGCATGGTCGAGAACACCCCCGAGAACACGTCCCACACCGGCACGACGCGCGTGAAGCGCGGCATGGCCGAGATGCTGAAGGGCGGCGTCATCATGGACGTCGTCAACGCGGAGCAGGCCAAGATCGCCGAGGACGCCGGCGCGGTCGCCGTGATGGCGCTCGAGCGGGTCCCCGCCGACATCCGCGCCCAGGGCGGCGTGTCCCGGATGAGCGACCCGGACATGATCGACGGCATCATCGAGGCCGTCTCGATCCCGGTGATGGCCAAGGCCCGGATCGGCCACTTCGCCGAGGCCCAGGTGCTGCAGTCGCTCGGTGTGGACTACATCGACGAGTCCGAGGTGCTGACCCCGGCCGACTACGAGAACCACATCGACAAGTGGGCCTTCACGGTCCCGTTCGTGTGCGGTGCGACCAACCTGGGCGAGGCGCTGCGCCGCATCACCGAGGGCGCGGCGATGATCCGCTCCAAGGGTGAGGCCGGCACCGGCGACGTCTCGAACGCCGTGACTCACATGCGCACGATCCGCAAGCAGATCCGCCGGCTCGGTGCCCTCGAGGGCGACGAGCTCTACGTCGCGGCGAAGGAGCTGCAGGCGCCGTACGACCTGGTCAAGGAGGTCGCCGAGAAGGGCAAGCTCCCGGTGGTGCTCTTCACGGCCGGTGGCATCGCGACGCCGGCGGACGCCGCGATGATGATGCAGCTCGGCGCCGAGGGCGTGTTCGTCGGCTCCGGTATCTTCAAGGCCGGCAACCCGGCGCAGCGCGCCGAGGCGATCGTGAAGGCCACGACGTTCCACGACGACCCCGACATGGTCGCCAAGGTCTCGCGGGGCCTGGGCGAGGCGATGGTCGGGATCAACGTCGAGGAGATCCCGCAGCCGCACCGGCTCGCCGAGCGCGGCTGGTAGTGCCGGCGGTCTAGACGCAGAGGCGGGCCGAGCCGCATTTCGGCCCCGGCCTCAAGTGGGCCTCGTCGACCCCCGATGCAGCCATCGGGGGGACTCCTCGGGCTGTGCGTCCTCCACACGCATCAAGTGGAGGAGTCATCCGATGAAGAAGGCGACGAAGGGCGCGCTGGCGCTCGCCGCAGCAGGCAGCCTGCTGGTCGGCGGGGCCGGCTCGCTGGCGTACTGGACCGGCACCGCGACCGTGGGCGGGGCGAGCATCTCGTCCGGCACGATCACGCTGAGCGCGCCGGACTGCTCGACCAACGTGAGCGCCGGCACGCACGGCTGGCAGCTCGACGGCGGCACCGCGTTCACGCCCGGCACCGACACGATCGTCCCCGGGGACACGCTCACCAAGGTGTGCAACACGACGCTCACCATGACCGGCAACCACATCGGTGCGACGCTGGCACTCGGCAGCGCGTCGTTCGCCGGCCCCGGTGGTGACGCGAACCTCGAGGCCGCGCTCAGCGGGGCGTCCGCGACCTTCAAGGTCGACGGTGCGGCGTACGCGCCCATCACGAACCCGGGCACCTACACGGTGCAGGTCACGGTGACCGTGCCGTTCCCGTCGGGTGTCACCGCGGACAACACCAAGTCGGTGAGCGCGACGCTCGACGACCTCACGTTCACGGCCACGCAGACGCACGACCCGTCGTAGTCCGATGGTCGCGACCACCCCGGAGCGGACGGTGCCCACCTCGGTGGGTGGGCACCGCCGGACGGGTGCGCTCGGCTGGGTCGGTCAGGTCGCGGCCTGGTTCGTCATCCTGGCGGCCGGGGCGGTCCTGGTCGTCGCCGTGGTGGTCCCGCGGCTCGCCGGCGGGACGGCGTACGTGATCGAGACCGGGTCGATGCGCCCGGGCCTTCCGCCGGGGACGCTGGTGGTGGTCCGGTCGGGCGACCCCGCCGACGTGGCGCTCGGCGACGTGATCACCTACCAGCAGCGTTCCGGGGATCCGACGGTGGTCACGCACCGGGTGGTGACGATCGGCTACGACGGCACGGGCGCGGTCCGCTGGCGCACCCAGGGCGACGCGAACGACGTGGCGGACCCGGACTGGGTGGTCCCGGAGCAGCTGAAGGGCGAGGTCTGGTACGCCGTGCCCTACCTCGGGTACGCCGGCGCCCTGTTCACCGGCGACCAGCGTGGCCTGCTGACCGGGCTCCTCGTGCTCGGGCTGGTCGGCTACGGGCTGGTGCAGGTCCGCGGAGCGCTGGTCGAGCGGCGACGCAGCCATGGGGGGAGTGGTCGGTCATGAGGTGGCAGCGCACGATGACGGTCGCGGTGACGCTCACGAGCGGGACGCTCCTGGTGGTGCCGCCGCCGACATCGGCGGCGGACACGTGGTCGCCGGTCGCCGTGAGCCGCGACGGGCACACCTGGACCCGCTCGCTCGTCGGCCCGCTGTTCCCGCGGCACGTCGCGCTGGTCCCCGGTGACGAGATGACGCGGACGTTCCTGGTGCGCAACCAGAGCGGGGCGCCGGCCGTGGTCGCGGTGCAGGTCAATGGCACCGACGGCCCCGAGTCCGGGGGACTCCACTTCGCGGTGAGCTCCGGACAGGGGTGGGTGCCGGTGGGCGCGCGCGACGACGGGCCGGCCCTGGAGCTGCCGATGGCCTCGGGAGACGTACGGCGGGTACGGGTGCGGGTCGACCTGGACCCGCGTTCGGGCAACGAGTCGATGGGGAGCCGGGACCTGGTCCAGGTCCGGATCACCCCGTCGCCGGCGCAGGCCGGCTGACCGGGTCGAGGGGAGCACACGATGGGGAAGAGACGAGCGAGCCGTGGACCGGGGTCCGCCCGGATCCGCGCGGCGCTGAGCCTGGGCGTGGTGCTGTCCGTCGGCGCGACCGGCACCTTCGCGTACTGGACGGACTCGGCCACCGTCAGCGGGACGACCTTGACGGCCGGGACGATCGACCTCAAGACCAACGGCAGCGACAACGTCACCGGCTACACGACGCTGAACCTGTCCGCGATGGTGCCCGGGAACTCGACGGCGGCTGTGCTCACGATCGCCAACAGCGGCACCGCTCCGCTCAAGTACACGGCCAGCGGCACCGCCACGAACGCCGACGGCAAGGACCTGCGCAGCGCGCTGGTCGTCAAGGTGACCGGTGACGCGACGACCTCGGGAACGACGCCGACCGTGACCTGCCCCGGCACGGCCATCGCCGGCTCGGGCACGTCGCTGAACGGCGCGCTGCTCCCGACCGGACGCCTGGTGGCGGCCGGCGCGAGCGAGAAGGTCTGCGTCCAGGTCACCCTGCCGGCTGCCGCTGCCACGGCCCTGCAGGGTGCGACGACGTCGGTGGTCCTCACGTTCACCGGGACCTCGGACCTGTCGTGAGCCGCTCGCGTCTCCTCGGCGCCGCTCGACAGGTCGCTCTGACCGTCGGAGCGATCGTCGGGACGCTCTGCATCGTGGCTGCACTCGCCGCGGTCGTGCTCGACGTCCGACCGCTGGTGTTCCGGTCGGGCTCGATGTCGCCCACGATCGGCACCGGTGCGCTCGCGATCGCCCAACGCGTGGACGCCTCCAGCCTCGAGGTCGGCCAGGTCGTGTCGGTGCCGACGCAGTCGGGCGAGCGGGTGACCCACCGCATCCAGGCCGTGGAGCACCAGGACGGCTCCGCCGTCCTCCAGCTGAAGGGCGACGCCAACGAGACCCCGGACGCGACGCCGTACGTCGTCACCCACGCTGACAGGGTCGTCTTCTCCCTGCCCTGGCTGGGGTACGCCGTCGGTTGGGCGGCCGGGCCGCCGGGGCTCTTCCTGCTCGGTCTGTACGCCGCGTTCCTGCTCTCGGTGATCGTGCGCTCCGACCAGCGACCGGACGAGCCCCCGACCGATGGTGACCCGCCTCGGCCGACCCACCGAGCCGGACGGGCCGCCGGCCGGGCAGCAGCGGCATCGACGGCTCTGGTCGTCGTGAGCGGCACCCTCGCGGCAGGGGTCCTCATGCAGGCGCGCACGGTGCCGACACTCGCCGCCTGGGCCGACCCGACTGCGGTCTCGGGCACCACGGTGTCGGCCTACACCGTCCCGGCGCCGGACGGGAGCTCCTGCGCAGCGGTGACGCCAGGCACCGGCACCGACCGCGGCGTCAACCTCACGTGGCCGGCCACAGCGGCCCCGCTGCCCGCGCTCTCCTACACGCCCACGGTCTCGGGCCTCACCGGCCCCACGACGAACGTCGCCACCATCGGGTCGAACAAGCAGCTCCAGGTGCACTACAACCCCGGCACCGCGGCCAACCAGAACAAGATCGTCACGGTGCAGGCCACCGGCTACCCGACGGGGACGCCGAGCTGGCTCGGCGCCCCGACCTCCTGGAAGTTCAGGACCGGTGCCAACGCGGGAGCCCAGCCCACCTGCGGCGAGACGGTGCCGCCCGTCGCGGACATCCGGGCGCCGGACGGGACCACGCGCACCAGGGCGGCCTTCCAGACGTTCCTCACGGGGGCGACCGGCTGCACGACGACGGGAATCATCCTCTGCGGGACGATGTCGGACGCGTCGACGATCGCCGCCGAGTACATCCTGCAACGGACGGTCGGCTCGACGGTGCGCTGCTGGGCGGGCTCGTGGGTCACGGGCTGTGCGGCGTACCAGCCGGCCAGCACGGGCACCTACTCCGGCATGGACGTCTTCTACGAGGACGGGACGACGAGCTCGGTCTACGACACCGCCGGCACCTACACGCTCACCGTCCGGCTCACGGACTCGTGGGCCAACGTCACCACGGACACCGTGACCTTCACCCTGACCTGAGCGACCCCAGGGCCCGGACTCAGCGACTCGCCCAGGTCGTGACGCCGAGCGTGGTGGTGCGGGCGGGACGCATGCGGTCGATGGCAGGCGGCGGGCGCACCCTAGGCTCTCGCTCCGTGACCGTCGCCATCGGAGTGCTCGCCGTGCAGGGCGATGTGCGTGAGCACGTGCGGATGCTCGAGGGGCTCGGGGTCCGGGCGACCACCGTGCGTCGTACGACGGAGCTCGCGGCGTGCGACGGGCTGGTGATCCCGGGCGGCGAGTCGACGACCATGGCGAAGCTCGCCCGCACCTTCGACCTGTTCGAGCCGATCCGCCAGCGCATCGAGGAGGGGATGCCGGCCTTCGGCACCTGCGCCGGGATGATCATGCTGGCCGACCGGATCGAGGGCGGGACGGCCGGCCAGGAGACGCTGGGCGGCCTCGACATCACCGTGCGGCGCAACGCGTTCGGTCGCCAGGTCGACTCGTTCGAGGGCGAGCTGGACGTCGCCGGTCTCACGGGCCCGGTGCACGCGGTCTTCATCCGCGCACCGTGGGTCGAGGCGGTCGGACCGGAGGTCGAGGTGCTCGCGCGTGTCGACGACGGCCCGGCCGCGGGTAGGATCGTCGCGGTCCGTCAGGGTTCGCTGATGGCGACGTCGTTCCACCCCGAGGTGGGTGGTGACTCCCGGGTCCACCGGTTGTTCGTGGACCTGGTCCAAGGCTGAGTAGAAGAGGGACGGATGTCTGGCCACTCCAAGTGGGCGACCACGAAGCACAAGAAGGCCGCGATCGACGCCAAGCGCGGCAAGCTGTTCGCCAAGCTGATCAAGAACATCGAGATCGCGGCCAAGATGGGCGGCCCCGACCTCGCCGGCAACCCGACGCTCTACGACGCCGTCCAGAAGGCGAAGAAGCAGTCGGTGCCCAACAAGAACATCGACTCCGCGGTCAAGCGCGGCGGTGGCCTCGACGGCGGCGGCGTCGACTACGAGACGATCATGTACGAGGTCTACGGCCCCCAGGGCGTCGCCCTGCTGGTGGAGTGCCTCACCGACAACCGCAACCGCGCCGCGATGGAGGTCCGCACCGCGGTCACCCGCAACGGCGGCACCATGGCCGACCCCGGCTCCGTCTCGCGCCTCTTCACCCGCAAGGGCGTCGTGGTGGTCGAGAAGAGCCAGGAGCGCGGCGGCAAGCCGTGGGAGGTCACCGAGGACGACATCCTCGAGGCGACCCTCGACGCGGGCGCCGAGGAGGTCAACGACCACGGCGACAGCTTCGAGATCCAGTCGGAGTCCGGTGACGTCGTCGCCGTACGCACGGCGCTCCAGGCGGCCGGGATCGACTACGACTCCGCCGAGGTCCAGTTCGTCGCCACCATGGACATCCCGGTCGCCGAGGTCGACGTCGCCGGCAAGGTCTTCCGCCTCGTCGACGCCGTCGACGATTTGGACGACGTGCAGAACGTCTACAGCAACGCCGACATCCCGGACGACGTGCTCGAGTCCATCGACGCGTGACGAAATCGGGCGTGTCCTGCCGGTGACCGGGAGGGCGGCCGGTTAGCGTTGCCTCCGAACAGGTGTTCGGACGGAAGGGCTGACGATGCGCGTGCTGGGGATCGACCCCGGGCTGACCCGCTGCGGCATGGGCGTGGTGGAGGGCTCGGTCGGGCGGCCGCTGTCCCTGGTCGACGTCAACGTGCTGCGCACCTCCTCGAGCCTCCCGGTGCCGGAGCGCCTGGTGACGATCGAGAAGGGCATCGACGCCTGGCTCGACGAGTACCGCCCGGACGCCGTCGCCGTGGAGCGGGTCTTCGCACGCTCCGACGTCAGCACCGTGATGGGTACGGCGCAGGCGAGCGGCATCGCGATGGTCTGCGCAGCACGGCGCGGGTTGCCCGTCGCGCTGCACACCCCGAGCGAGGTCAAGGCCGCGGTCTCGGGCAACGGCCGCGCCGACAAGACCCAGGTCGGCGCGATGGTGACCCGCATCCTGCGGCTCGACGCCATGCCGAAGCCGGCGGACGCCGCAGACGCCCTGGCCCTCGCCATCACCCACATCTGGCGCGGGGGCGCCCAGGCCCGCATCGACGCCGCGCTCGCCGGGGCTCGACAGGCTCGACCGACGATCGGGAGGACCCGTTGATCGCCTTCGTCCGCGGCCAGGTCGCCGCCGTCACGCTCTCCAGCGCCGTCCTCGAGGTCGGGGGAGTCGGCCTCGAGCTGATGTGCACCCCGGGCACGCTCGCCACGCTCCGCCCCGGGCACACCGCCACACTGCCGACCAGCATGGTCGTCCGTGAGGACTCGCTGACCCTCTTCGGTTTCGTCGACGAGGACGAGAAGCAGATCTTCGAGCTCGTGCAGACGGCGTCCGGCGTGGGTCCCAAGGTCGCCCAGGCGATCACCGCGGTGCTCGCGCCGGACGACCTGCGCCGCGCGATCGCGTCCGACGACGTGAAGACGCTGACCCGGGTGCCCGGCATCGGCCAGAAGGGCGCCCAGCGGATCATCCTGGAGCTCAAGGACCGGATCGGTGCCCCCACCGGGGGTCGGCCGGCGACGGCCGCCTCGACCGAGTCGTGGCGCGAGCAGGTGCACCAGGGCCTGATGGGCCTGGGCTGGACGACGCGCGACGCCGAGAAGGCGGTCGACGCTGTCGCGCCCGAGGCCGGCCCCACCCCTGACGTCGGCGCGCTGCTGCGCGCCGCCCTGCGCACGCTGAGCAAGGCCTGAGCGTGCACGAGGACGACCTGGCCGCCGCGGAGGAGGTGCACCTCGCGTCGCTGACCGCGGCCGAGGCCGACGGTGACGAGCGCACCATCGAGGCAGCGCTGCGCCCGCGCACCCTCGACGAGGTGGTCGGCCAGGTCCGGGTCCGCGACCAGCTCGGCCTGGTCCTCGAGGCGGCGCGCCGCCGGGGGCGGGCGCCCGACCACGTGCTGCTCTCCGGACCGCCCGGTCTCGGCAAGACCACGCTGGCGATGATCATCGCCAGCGAGATGACCTCGCCCCTGCGCCTCACCAGCGGCCCGGCCATCACCCACGCGGGCGACCTCGCCGCCATCCTCTCCGGCATGAACGAGGGCGACGTGCTCTTCGTGGACGAGATCCACCGGATGGCGCGGCCGGCCGAGGAGATGCTCTACATGGCGATGGAGGACTTCCGGGTCGACGTCGTCATCGGCAAGGGACCGGGCGCGACCGCGATCCCGCTCGACATCCCGCCGTTCACGCTCGTCGGCGCCACCACCCGCGCCGGGCTCCTCCCCGGGCCGCTGCGCGACCGGTTCGGGTTCACGGCCCACCTGGAGTTCTACGAGCCCCACGAGCTCGACCTGATCATCCACCGCTCCGCCGGACTGCTCGGCGTCGAGCTGGAGGCCGACGGTGCCGCCGAGATCGCCTCGCGCTCCCGAGGCACCCCACGCATCGCCAACCGCCTGCTGCGCCGGGTCCGCGACTACGCGCAGGTGAAGGCCGACGGCGTCGTCACGATCGAGGTGGCCCGTGCCGCACTCGACCTCTACGAGGTCGACGCGCTCGGCCTGGACCGGCTGGACCGGGGTGTGCTCGACGCCCTGTGCCGCCGATTCGGGGGCGGTCCCGTGGGCATCTCGACCCTGGCCGTGGCCGTGGGCGAGGAGCGCGAGACCGTCGAGGAGGTCGCCGAGCCCTTCCTGGTGCGCAACGGCTTCCTGGCCCGTACGCCGCGGGGCCGGGTCGCGACGGCGGCCGCCTGGCAGCACCTCGGCCTCGCCGTGCCGACGGCAGCACCCCCCACCGAGTCGGACGGAACTCTGTTCGACGGCTGAGCGTCGTACTAGGGGGGTGCCCCGGGTTGGTGATCCGGGCCACCTCGCTGGTTACACTTGCCCGTCGGTCGGCCCGCCAGGGCTCCGGCGCCCCTGCTTTCTGCTCGAGAGGTCTTTTCGTCGTGGAGTTCTTGCCGATCGTCGGCATCGTTCTGCTCTTCTGGCTCTTCATCATCCGGCCGCAGTCTCGACGGCAGAAGGAACTCAGGAGCATGCAGTCCTCGTTGTCCGTGGACGACGAGGTCATGCTGACGTCGGGGGTCTACGCCACCGTGCGCGAGGTCGCGGACGACCACGTCCTGGTCGAGATCGCCGAGGGCGTCGTCATCAAGGTGGCGCGGGCCGCGGTCGGCAACAAGATCCACCAGTACGAGGACGAGGGCGACCTCGAGCCGGAGAACGACGAGCCGGACGCCTACGGCGCCGACCCTGAGGAGAAGAACTGACATGGCACGCAACGCAGCTGCCCACGCGGGCCGCACGTTGGTCGTCTTCGCGATCGGGATCGCCGTGCTCTTCGGCCTCGTCGCCATCGGCGGCAACTGGAAGCCGGCCCTCGGGCTCGACCTCCAGGGCGGCACCCGGATCACGCTGACCGCCAACGGCAACCCGAGCCAGGAGAACCTCGACGAGGCTGCCGCCATCATCGACAGCCGGGTCAATGCCACCGGCTTCAGCGAGGCGGAGGTGACGACCCAGGGCAGCCAGTACATCGTGGTGGAGGTCCCCGGCGACACCGACAACTCGCTCCTCGACACGGTCAACCGGCAGGCCCAGCTGCGGTTCCGCACGGTCGCGTGCACGACCGCCGTGCCCGGACCGTGCGCGTCGGCGGCGACGCCGACCAACCCCAGCGCGGACCCGAGCGCGACCTCGGAGCCCGGTGTCGGCGTGACGCTGCCGGCCTCGCCCTCCGCGACCCCGAAGTCCTCGGACAAGGCCAAGCCGAAGGGCAAGTCGACCGCGACGCCGAAGAACCGCCCGGCGTTCACGGCCGACGACAAGGCCAAGAAGAAGCAGCAGGCGGCCGCGCCGTCGACGTCGGCGAGCCCGAGCGAGTCCGCTTCCCCGAGCGGTACGCCGACCGCGACGCCCAGCGACTCCCAGGGCACCGTCGGCGCCAGCGCCAAGGAAGCCCTGGCGTTCATCACGGCGCCGCCGCAGGAGGCGATCGACGCCTTCGCGGCGTACACCTGCCCCAGCACGAAGCTGCCCGAGGACAACCCGTCCACCTGGCTCGTCACCTGCGGCACCGATGACGACGCGGCGACGAAGTACCTGCTCTCGCCGGCGGCGATCGAGGGGACCGACCTGAAGGACGCGTCCGCCGGCGTGCCGCAGGGCCAGGTCGCCTGGCAGGTCAACCTGACCCTCGGCGGGGACGGCAAGAACGTCTTCGCCGACCTGTCCGACTCGATGGCCGGCAGCGAGCAGCAGTTCGCGGTCGTCCTCGACGGGCAGGTCATCTCGGCCCCGACCTTCAACGGCCGGATCCCCGATGGCAACGCCCAGATCACCGGCAGCTTCAACAAGACCTCCGCCGAGAGCCTGGCCACGAGCCTCAAGTTCGGCGCGCTGCCGATCTCCTTCGACCGCGACGGCACCCAGGTCGAGGAGATCGGCCCGTCTCTCGCCGGCAACCAGCTCCAGGCGGGTCTGACCGCGGGTCTCCTGGGTCTGATCCTGGTGATGGGCTACTGCCTCGTCTACTACCGGGGACTCGGCCTCGTCGTGCTGGCCTCGCTGCTGACCGCGGCTGCCATCACCTACGGTCTGGTCCTCCTGCTCGGCCACACGGCCGGCTTCACGCTGACCCTGCCCGGCATCGCCGGCCTGATCATCGGTGTGGGTGTCACCGCCGACTCCTTCATCATCTTCTTCGAACGCATCCGAGACGAGATGCGCGAGGGCAGGTCGATGAGGGTCGCCGTCGAGACGGGCTGGGTGCGCGCCAAGAAGACCCGGCTCGCCGCCAACGTGGTCTCGCTCCTCTCGGCCGCGGTGCTCTACCTGTTCGCGACCGGAGCCGTGAAGGGCTTCGGCTTCGCGTTGGGCCTCTCGACGCTCATCGACCTGGCGATCCTCTTCTGGTTCACCAAGCCGATGGTCACGTTCCTGGCACGGTTCAAGTTCTTCAACGGTGGCGGCGAGCTGTCCGGTCTGAGCGCCAACACGCTCGGCATCGACCGCGTCGCCTCGGGAGGTAAGGCCTGATGGGCAAGTTCTCACGGCTCGGCAACGACCTCTACCAGGGCCGCAAGTCCTACGACTTCATCGGGCACCGCGCGCTCTGGTACACCATCTCCGGCACCCTGGTGGGCGTGGCGATCCTGGTCATCCTCGTCAAGGGGATGAACTTCGGCATCGAATTCACGGGCGGCACGGAGTACACCGTCTCGAACCTGTCCTCCGACGTCGCCAGCCAGTCGACCGCGGACGAGCTGGCCTCGGAGATCGGTGACTCGCCCGCCGGCGGCGTCTCGTCCCCGCAGGTCACGACCGCGGGCACCGACGGGCTCATCGTCCAGATGGAGAACGTCAGCGCGGCGGACGACCTGAAGGTCCGGGCGATCATCAAGGACGTCACCGGCGCGAGCGGGGACGACGTCTCGAAGACCGAGGTCGGCGCCAGCTGGGGCAAGGAGGTCGCCAAGCGCGCCATCATCGGCGTCGGCATCTTCCTGACCCTGGTCGTCCTCTTCATCTGGGGCTACTTCCGGGAGTGGAAGATGTCGGTCGCGGCGCTGATCGCGCTGTTCCACGACATCGCGCTGACCATCGGCGTCTACTCGCTGTCCGGGTTCCCGGTGACGCCGGCGGCCGTGACCGGCCTGCTCGCGATCCTGGGCTTCTCGATGTACGACACGGTCGTCGTCTTCGACAAGATCCGGGAGAACACCCACGACCTGCGGTCGAGCCGCCAGAGCTACGCGCAGGCCGCCAACCTGGCCGTCAACCAGACGCTGGTCCGCTCGATCAACACCTCGATCGTGGCGCTCATCCCGATCGGCGCCATCCTCTACGTGAGTGCCGTCCAGCTGGGTGCCAGCTCGCTGAAGGACCTCGCGCTCGCGCAGTTCGTCGGCATGGCCGCCGGTGTCTTCTCCTCCGTCTTCATCGCCCCGCGCGTGCTGGTGCAGATGAAGTCCACGGAGTCGGAGGTCAAGCTCGCCGACAAGCGGGCCAAGGCCCGCGAGCGTCGCGACGCGGACCGCTACGCCACCGTGCCCTCCTTCACCGAGGACATGCCGGTGGCCGACGAGCCCGGTGTGCTCGACGAGGCCGAGGGCGACCTCGGAGAGGGTGCGCCTGTCTCGCGACCGGCGGCGCCGACCTCCACGCAGCGGGCGCCGGAGGCGGCCGGTCGCGGCCGGATCGCGCCCGAGGCGCGCGGCCCGGTGCGGGAGAGCAGGGCCGCCGGGCGGCAGCAGCCGTCGCGGCAGTCGAAGTCCAAGCGCGAGAAGAAGTGACCGTCCGCGATGACTGAGCCCGGACCAGGGCTGGAGGCAGCGCTCGCGCTGATCGCGGACGTCCCCGACTTCCCCGAGCCCGGGATCCTCTTCAAGGACATCACCCCGCTCCTGGCCGACCACGTCGCGCTCACCGCGGTGGTCGGCGCGCTGGCCGCCGCGGGTCGCGACGCGGACGGCCGTCCGGTCGTCGACAAGGTGCTGGGCATGGAGTCGCGTGGCTTCATCCTGGGTGCCCCGGTGGCGCTGGCGCTGGGCGTCGGGTTCGTCCCGGTGCGCAAGGCCGGCAAGCTCCCGCGCGCGACGTACGCCGTGTCCTACTCGCTGGAGTACGGCGAGGCCACGCTCGAGATCCACCAGGACGCACTGGAGCCGGGGGACCGGGTGCTGCTCGTCGACGACGTGCTGGCCACGGGCGGGACGGCCAAGGCCACCATGGAGCTGGTCGCCGAGTGCGGTGCCACGGTGCACGCGGTGGCGATGCTGATGGAGCTGGGATTCCTCCTCGGCCGCGACGCCGTCGGCGACGTGGACCTCACGACACTGCTGACGGTCTAGCCGCACGGCCTAGACTGAGGAAGTGACCGAGGAGAGCACGACCGCGCCGGCCCCGGCAGGCCCGCGCCGCGCGTCGGAGCCCGGTCCCTCGACGCGCAGCATGCGTGCGCGCCTGGCCCGGATGGGCACCCGCGGACAGACCGCCAACCCGGTGCTGGAGCCGCTCTTCCGCTCGGTGCGCGCCAACCATCCCAAGGCCGACCTGGCGCTGCTCGAGCGCGCCTATCTGACGGCCGAGAAGATGCACGGCACTCAGACCCGCAAGTCGGGAGATCCGTACATCACGCACCCGCTCGCGGTCACCACCATCCTCGCCGACATCGGCATGACCGAGTCGACGCTGGCCGCGGCCCTGCTCCACGACACGGTCGAGGACACGCCGTACACGCTGGAGCAGGTGCGCCAGGACTTCGGCGACGAGGTCGCGCAGCTGGTCGACGGCGTCACCAAGCTCGACAAGGTCAAGTACGGCGACTCCGCGCAGGCGGAGACCATCCGCAAGATGATCGTCGCGATGTCGCGCGACATCCGGGTGCTCGTCATCAAGCTCGCCGACCGGCTGCACAACATGCGGACCCTGCGCTACGTGCGCCAGGAGACCCAGGAGCGGGTCGCCCGCGAGACCCTCGACATCTACGCCCCGCTGGCCCACCGGCTCGGCATGAACACCATCAAGTGGGAGCTCGAGGACCTCGCGTTCGCGACCCTGCACCCCAAGATCTACGACGAGATCGTCCGGATGGTCGCCGAGCGCGCGCCCTCGCGCGACCAGTTCCTGGCCGAGGTGATCAACCAGGTCGACGCCGACCTGCGCGAGGCGAAGGTCAAGTGCACCGTCACCGGCCGGCCCAAGCACTACTACTCGATCTACCAGAAGATGATCGTCGGCGGCCGGGAGTTCTCCGACATCTACGACCTGGTCGGCATCCGGGTCCTGGTCGAGGACGACCGCGACTGCTACACGGTCCTCGGCGTACTGCACTCGCGGTGGAACCCCGTGCTCGGGCGGTTCAAGGACTACGTCGCGATGCCGAAGTTCAACATGTACCAGTCGCTGCACACGACGGTCATCGGACCGCAGGGCAAGCCGGTCGAGCTGCAGATCCGCACGTACGCCATGCACCGTCGCGCCGAGTACGGCGTTGCGGCGCACTGGAAGTACAAGGAGGACGGCCGCAACGGCGTCGACACCGACCGTCCCGGCGACGTCGACGACATGACCTGGGTGCGCCAGCTGCTCGACTGGCAGAACGAGGTCGAGGACCCGGGCGAGTTCCTGGAGTCGCTGCGCTTCGAGATCAACCGGGCCGAGGTCTACGTCTTCACGCCGCGCGGCGACGTGATCGCGCTGCCGACCGGAGCGACGCCCGTCGACTTCGCGTACGCCGTGCACACCGAGGTCGGCCACCACACCATCGGTGCGCGGGTCAACGGCCGGCTGGTGCCTCTCGAGTCCGGGCTCGAGAACGGCGACGTCGTCGAGGTCTTCACCTCGAAGTCACCGACGGCTGGACCGTCGCGCGACTGGCTGGGCTTCGTGAAGTCCCCCCGCGCGCGCTCGAAGATCCGCCAGTGGTTCACCAAGGAGCGGCGCGAGGAGGCGATCGACCGCGGCAAGGAACAGATCGCCAAGCTGATGCGCAAGGAGGGGCTGCCGCTCAAGCGGCTGATGTCCCACGAGTCGCTGATGCTGGCCGCGGTCCACTTCAAGCTGGCCGACGTCTCCGCCCTGTACGCCGCCGTCGGCGAGGGCAACCTCAGCGCGCAGGCCGTCGTACGCCGGGTGATCGACGTGCACGGCGGCGACGGCGGCGCGGCCGAGGACCTGGCCGAGGGCGTCACGATCACCGGCCGCCGTGGCCGGGCCAAGGCCCAGCCGGGCGGGGACTCCGGCGTCATCGTCAAGGGTGCACCGGACGTGTGGGTCAAGCTCGCCAAGTGCTGCACCC
Organism: Nocardioides sp. Root1257; assembly: GCF_001425175.1. Classification (GTDB taxonomy): domain Bacteria; phylum Actinomycetota; class Actinomycetes; order Propionibacteriales; family Nocardioidaceae; genus Nocardioides. Next base: position 94,520 of record NZ_LMDV01000014.1, read on the forward strand.
CGGTGCCGCCGGACCCGATCCTCGGGTTCGTGACCAAGGGCGGGGGAGTCTCGGTGCACCGGCAGAGCTGCACCAACGCCGCCAGCCTCCAGTCGCAGCCCGAGCGGCTGCTCGACGTCGAGTGGGCGCCGACCGGTCAGTCCAGCTTCCTGGTCAACATCCAGGTCGAGGCGCTGGACCGGGCCCGGCTGCTCTCCGACATCACGATGGCGCTCTCGGACGCCCACGTCGACATCCTCAGCGCCAACCTCTCGACCTCGCGCGACCGCGTCGCGAAGAGCCGGTTCACCTTCGAGATGGCCGAGGCCAAGCACCTCGACACCGTCCTCAAGGCAGTTCGGTCCGTCCCCGGCGTCTTCGACGCCTACCGCGTCACCCAGTAGACGTTGAATCGAGACTTCTGACGCTTGAATCGAGACTTCTGACCGCCAGAACTCTCGATTCAAGCGTCAGAAGTCTCGATTCAACCCTTCAGCCGGAGTAGTCCGCCGAGGCGCGCTTGGCCATCTCGAGGAAGGACTGGCGGGACTCGAGGTTCTCCTCGAGCTCCTTGACCAACTTGTCGTTGCCCGCCGCCCGGGCCTTCTCCAGGTCGGACTCGACCTTGGCGATCGCCGCCTCGAGCTTGCTGACCATGTCGTCGGCGCGCGCTGACTTCTCGGGGTCGGAGCGCTGCCACTGCTCGTCCTCGACCCCACGGATCGCCGACTCGACCTTGCGGATGCGGGCCTCGAGGTCCTTCATCCGGTCGCGCGGGACCTTGCCCGCGGCGTCCCAGCGATCGGCGATGTCGCGGAACGCCCGCTTCGCTGCGTCGAGGTCCGTGACCGGCACGAGCTTCTCCGCCTCGACGAGCAGCGCCTCCTTGACCTCGGCGTTCGCGGCGAACTCGACGTCCTGCTCGGCGGCGGCCGCGTCCCTGGCCCCGAAGAAGGTGTCCTGGGCCCCGCGGAAGCGCTTCCAGAGCGCCTCGTCGACATCGCGCGGGGCCGGGCCTGCGGCCTTCCACTCGCGCATCAGGTCGCGGTAGCGGCCGGCCGTGCCACCCCAGTCCGTCGAGGCGGCCAGGCCCTCGGCCTCGGTCGCGAGCCGCTCCTTGATCGCCCGTGCCGCGTCCCGCTTCTCGTGCTGCTCGGAGAAGTGCGCCTTCCGACGCCGCGTGTACGCCGTCCGTGCGGTCGAGAAGCGGCGCCAGAGCGCGTCGTCGGACGACCGGTCGATGCGGGGGAGTGCCTTCCACTCGTCGAGCAGGTCGCGCATCCGGTTGGCGCCGTTGCGCCAGTCGGACCCCTCGGCGAGGGTCTCCGCCTCGGCGACGATCCGCTCCTTGCCGTCGCGGGCCTCGGCGGCGCGCTGCGCGCGCTCGACCTTGCGGGCCTCGCGCTGCTGCTCCAGCACCGGCTCCAGCGCGTCGAGCCGCGCGGTCAGGGACGCCAGGTCGCCGACGGCGTTGGCCGAGGCAACCTGCTCCCGCACGGTGCGCACCGACGCGGTCGCCTCCTCGGGCGACATCACCCCGCTCGCGACCCGCTTCTCGAGCAGCTCGACCTCGAACGCGAGCGCGGCGAAGCGCTCGGTGAAGAAGGTCAGAGCCTCCTCGGGCGATCCTTCGGGGTACTGGCCCACGGACCGTTCGCCCTCGGCGGTCTTGACGTAGACGGTGCCGTCGTCGTCGACGCGGCCCCAATCGTGGCTGGTCACTGCTCACTCCGCTCGCTAGCGCGCTCGCTGCTGGTCGTCGACGCCCATGCTAGTCAGGTCCGGCCGTCGTCGAGCCGGAGCCCAGATGCCGGTGCGACGCCGCACGCACGGGCTCGATAGTGTGCCGGAGTGTTGATCGCCGGCTTCCCCGCGGGTCCGTGGGGCACCAACTGCTACGTCGCCGCCACCGGACCGGGCACCGAGTGCGTCGTCATCGACCCCGGCAAGGACGCCGCGGACGGCGTGGCCGAGGTGGTCCGCGAGCACCGGCTCAAGCCCGTCGCGGTGCTGGTCACCCACGGGCACGTCGACCACATGTGGTGCGTCGCGCCGGTCGCCGGCACGTACGACGCCACCGCCTGGATCCACCCGGCCGACCGGCACCTGCTCGCGAACCCGATGGCGGGCATGTCGCCCGAGACCACCCAGATGCTGCTCGGGGGCGACTACCGCTTCGCCGAGCCGGACGACGTCCAGGAGCTCAAGGACACCCAGGAGCTGGAGCTGGCGGGCCTGCGGTTCGTCGTCGACCACACCCCGGGCCACACCGAGGGCTCGGTGACCTTCCGCTCGCCGTACCCGACCGACGACATCTCCGAGGTGATGTTCTCGGGTGACCTGCTGTTCGCGGGCTCCATCGGGCGCACCGACCTGCCGGGCGGCGACCATCCGACGATGCTGCGCAGCCTCGCGAGCAAGGTGCTGCCGCTGGCCGACGACATCGTCGTGCTCCCGGGTCACGGGGAGCAGACCTCGATCGGCCGGGAGCGCGCGACCAACCCCTACCTGCAGGACCTCTGATGGCCAACAAGATCGCCCCGCTCGGGGGCTTCCCCGAGCTCCTGCCTGCCGCCCGTGTCGTCGAGCGCGAGGTGGTCGCCTCGCTCTCGCGCACCTTCGAGCTGCACGGCTTCGCCAACATCGAGACCCGCGTCGTCGAGCCGCTGGACCGACTCGCGAAGGGCGGCGAGATCGACAAGGAGATCTACGTCCTGCGCCGGCTCCAGGCAGGCGACGGCGACAGCGACTCGGGGCTCGGTCTGCACTTCGACCTCACCGTGCCGTTCGCCCGCTACGTGCTCGAGCACGCGGGCCACCTCGAGTTCCCCTTCCGGCGCTTCCAGATCCAGCCCGCCTGGCGGGGGGAGCGGCCGCAGGAGGGTCGCTACCGCCAGTTCACCCAGGCCGACGTGGACATCGTCGGCGTCGACGTGCTGCCCTTCCACCACGACGTCGAGGTGATGCGGGTGATGGTCGACGCGCTCGACGCGCTGCCGATCCCGCCGGTGAGCTTCCAGTTCAACAACCGCAAGCTGATCCAGGGCTTCTACCGTGGCCTCGGCCTCGCGGACGTCACGGCCGCCATCCGCACCATCGACAAGCTGGACAAGCTGCCGGCCGACCGGGTCGCGGCGCTCCTGGTGAGTGACGCCGGTGCGACGCCCGAGCAGGCCCAGCGCTGCCTCGAGCTCGCGACGATCCGCGTCTCCGACACGTCGTTCGTCGAGCAGGTGCGCAAGCTCGGGGTCGAGGACGACCTGCTCGAGGAGGGCCTGACCGAGCTGGCTGCCGTGGTCGAGGGGTGCGCCGCCGGCGGCCACCGTCACGTCACCGTGGAGGCCAACCTGCGCATCGCGCGGGGCCTGGACTACTACACCGGCACCGTCGTCGAGATCTTCATGGAGGGGTACGAGCGACTGAAGTCGGTCGGCGGCGGTGGACGCTACGACGCCCTCGCGTCCGACGGTCGTACAACGTACCCCGGCGTCGGGGTCTCCTTCGGCGTCTCGCGCAGCCTGATCCCGCTCCTCGCCGACGGCGTGCTCTCGGGCAGCCGGGCGGTGCCGAGCGCCGTCCTGGTGGCGGTCGTCGACGAGGAGACCCGCGACGCCAGCACGGCCGTCGCCGACGCCCTGCGTGCCCGCGGCATCCCGTGCGAGGTCGCGGCCAACGCGCAGAAGTTCGGCAAGCAGATCCGCTACGCCGAGCGGCGTGGCATCCCCTTCGTCTGGTTCCCGGGCTCCCCGGGAGTCGCAGGCGAGGTCAAGGACATCCGATCGGGGGAGCAGGTGGCCGCGGACCCGGCGACCTGGACCCCACCCACCGAAGACCTGCGACCGCAGGTCGTCACCGAGGAGAAGAAGCAGTGATTCGCACCCAGGACGCCGGCGCTCTGCGCGCCGAGCACGTCGGCCAGACCGTCACCCTCGCCGGGTGGGTGGCCAACCGGCGCGATCACGGCGGGGTCGCGTTCATCGACCTCCGCGAGGCCAGCGGCGTCGTCCAGGTCGTGATCCGCGACGAGGAGGTCGCCGGTCAGCTGCGCGCGGAGTACTGCCTCAAGGTCACCGGCGAGGTGACGGCGCGCAAGGAGGGCAACGAGAACCCCAACCTCGCGACCGGCGCCATCGAGGTCGTCGCCACCGACGTCGAGGTGCTCAGCGCCGCGGCTCCGCTGCCGTTCCCGATCTCCGACCACATCGACGTCGGCGAGGAGGCGCGGCTCAAGCACCGCTACCTCGACCTGCGTCGCAGCGGCCCCAACAACGCGATCCGCCTGCGCAGCAAGGTCAACAAGGCCGCACGCGATGTGCTCGACGCCCGCGACTTCGTTGAGATCGAGACGCCGACGCTGACCCGCTCGACCCCCGAGGGCGCGCGCGACTTCCTGGTGCCCGCGCGACTCCAGCCGGGCAGCTGGTACGCCCTGCCGCAGAGCCCGCAGCTCTTCAAGCAGCTGCTGATGGTCGCCGGCATGGAGCGCTACTTCCAGATCGCGCGCTGCTACCGCGACGAGGACTTCCGCGCGGACCGGCAGCCGGAGTTCACCCAGCTCGACATCGAGATGAGCTTCGTCGAGCAGGACGACGTCCTGGCCGTCGCCGAGGACATCCTGGTCGCGCTGTGGCAGCTGATCGGCGTCGACGTCCCGGTGCCGCTGCCGCGGATGACGTACGCCGAGTCGATGGCACGCTACGGCTCCGACAAGCCGGACCTGCGGATGGGCCTCGAGCTCGTCGAGTGCACCGACTACTTCAAGGACACGCCGTTCCGGGTGTTCCAGGCGCCGTACGTCGGCGCGGTCGTGATGCCCGGGGGAGCGAGCCAGCCCCGCAAGCAGCTGGACGCCTGGCAGGAGTGGGCCAAGCAGCGTGGCGCCCGCGGTCTCGCGTACGTGCTGGTGCAGGAGGACGGTGACCTCGGTGGGCCGGTCGCCAAGAACATCACCGACGAGGAGAAGGCCGGCCTGGCCGCCCACGTCGGTGCCCAGCCGGGCGACTGCATCTTCTTCGCCGCCGGCCCGGTGAAGTCGAGCCGGGCGCTGCTCGGCGCCGCCCGTCTCGAGATCGGCCGTCGTGGCGGACTGATCGACGAGAGCGCGTGGAGCTTCCTGTGGGTCGTCGACGCGCCGCTCTTCGAGCCGGCCGACGACGCGACCGCCGCGGGGGACGTCGCCGTGGGCGACGGCGCGTGGACGGCCGTGCACCACGCGTTCACCTCGCCGCAGGACCTCGACACGTTCGACACCGACCCCGGCAACGCGCTGGCGTGGGCCTACGACATCGTCTGCAACGGCAACGAGATCGGCGGCGGCTCCATCCGTATCCACCGCGAGGACATCCAGAAGCGGGTGTTCGCGATCATGGGCATCGGCGAGGACGAGGCGCAGGAGAAGTTCGGCTTCCTGCTCGACGCCTTCAAGTACGGCGCGCCGCCGCACGGCGGCATCGCCTTCGGCTGGGACCGGATCGTCGCGCTGCTCTCGGGCAGCGACTCGATCCGCGACGTGATCGCGTTCCCGAAGTCGGGTGGCGGCTTCGACCCGCTCACCTCGGCGCCGGCACCGATCACGGTCCAGCAGCGCAAGGAGGCCGGCGTCGACGCGCAGCCCGCTCCGGCGACCGATCCCGCGTAACAACTCGATAACGGGGGCGCTGCGTCCGCAATGTGATCCGCGCCCCCCGGAGGGCGCACGACGCGGAGGCCGCGCCGTACGTCCTCTGGTCCCGACTGCCGTTCGGCGCAAGGTCCGCGGCCGTCGGAGACCAACGGCGGAGGGTGTTGCGCGCCACGCCGATTTGGGCGAATGTAGAGCGGCTTTGTCGAGACCAGATCGTTACACGCAGAAGACCCGATGATGCGTCGGCGTCACATACAGTCGCTTCGGTCGTCGACCCCAGGTCCGCCATCTGGACCAGGGTCAACGCCGAGGGAACCGAGTAGACAGAGGTGCCATGACAACGACTGCCTCCAACCTGGAGAGCGAGCAGCTGCCGGACCCCACGGGCGCGCCGGAGGGTGACCTCTCCAAGCTCAAGGGTCAGTCGCCGACCCGGCTCGCCATCGGCCGGTTCCGTCGCGACAAGCTGTCGATGGTCTCGTTCGTGGTCGTCGTGCTCTACATTTCGGCCGCCATCGCCGCACCCTTCCTGGTCAAGGCAGGCGTGCTCGACCCGACGACCTTCCACCAGGACCTCACCGACCCGAACACCGGTGGCCTGCCGATCGGCCGGCTCGGCGGGATCAGCTGGGACCACCCGCTGGGCGTGGAGCCGCAGACGGGTCGCGACGTGCTGTCCCGGATCTGGTACGGCCTGACCTTCTCGCTGGCGATCGCACTCTCCGCGACGCTGATCGCCATCGTGGTCGGCGCGGTGCTCGGCATCATCGCCGGCTTCACGGGCGGCTGGGTCGACGCGATCATCGGTCGCAGCATCGACCTGACGCTGTCGTTCCCGTCCACGCTGATGCTGCTGGCGCTCTCCAGCATGGGCATCCAGCTGATGGCCGACATCCTCCCGGGAGGCTTCGCCGATCCGCTGCCCAACGCGACGTACGTCGTGTTCGTGCTCGCGCTCTTCGGCTGGCCCGGCATCGCCCGCATCATCCGCGGCCAGGTGCTGTCGGTGCGCGAGCGCGAGTTCGTGGACGCCGCCGTACTGCTCGGCGCGTCGCGCCGCCGGATCTACTTCAAGGAGATCCTCCCGAACCTGTGGGCGCCGCTGCTGGTCACGTTCACGCTGACCATGCCGGCCTACATCTCGGCCGAGGCGGCGCTGAGCTACCTCGGCGTCGGCATCCACCCGCCGACCCCGACCCTCGGCAACATCCTGAAGAGCTCGATCAACTACTCGTCGGCCGACTTCATCTTCTTCTTCATGCCAGCCTTCCTGATCATGATCATCGTGGTCAGCTTCAACCTGCTCGGTGATGGCATCCGCGACGCGCTCGATCCCAAGACGGCGCGTTGACCAACCCCGTGCAGTCCCCAGATTTCGGTGATACGGAGTCGCCGAAGGTGCCGCCGCTCCAGGCGCGACACACACTCAAGGAGAAGTAATGTTCACGTATCGAAAGCGGGTCCTTGCGGCCACCGCTGCGATCGCCCTCGCCGGAGGCCTCGCGGCCTGTGGCGGCAGCGACAGCAGCAGTGATGGCAAGGCCGGTGGCGGGCCCACCTCCAGTGCGACCGGTGGCACCCTCAACTACCTCATCTTCGCGCCCATCGAGCACGTCGACCCCCAGCGGATCTACGTCGGCCGTGACATCACCAACTTCAGCCGGACGGTCTACCGCCAGCTGGTGACGTTCCCGATCTCGACCGACCCGAAGGTGTCGAACACCCCGGTCGCCGACCTGGCGACCGACACGGGCACGTCGTCGGACGGCGGCAAGGTCTGGTCCTTCACCGTCAAGGACGGTGTCAAGTGGGAGGACGGCCAGCCGATCACGTGTGAGGACTTCAAGTACGGCGCCTCCCGTGTGTTCGCGACCGACGTCATCACCGGTGGCCCGAACTACCTGCTGAGCTACCTGGACATCCCGACCGACTCGAAGACCGGTCTGCCGGCCTACGACGGCCCCTACAAGGGCGACGGCCAGGACCTGTTCGACAAGGCCATCACCTGCGACGGCAACACCATCACGTACAACTTCAACAAGCCGTGGCCGGACTTCCCGCTCGCCATCGCGGCGCTGCACATGATGGACCCGTACCGCCAGGACAAGGACAACGGCGACAAGTCCAACTTCCAGATCTTCTCCAACGGCCCCTACAAGCTGGACGGCGCCTGGAGCAAGAACAAGGGTGCGACGCTGGTCCGCAACGACAACTACGACCCGAAGACGGACGACCCGGAGAACATCCGCCGGGCGCTGCCGGACTCGATCGTGTTCAACATCGGTCAGACCACCGAGACCATCTACGACCAGCTGATCGCTGACACCGGTGACGCGCAGACCGCCGTCACCAGCCAGCGCGTCCCGGCGCCGTACTTCAACCAGATCGAGGGCGCGGTCGCCGACCGGGCCACGCTCGAGGCGTCGCCGTACGTCGACTACCTGGTGCCGAACTTCCGCAAGATGTCCGACCCGAAGGTCCGCGAGGCCCTCAAGGTCGCGACCAACGCGCAGGCCTGGATCGACGCCGGTGGTGGCGAGAAGGCGTTCGCGCCCGCCGAGTCGATCGTGAACCCGGCCGTTGTCGGCTACCAGGACAACCCGGCGTTCTCCGGTCCGCAGGAGGGTGACCCGGCCGCGGCCAAGAAGCTGCTCGAAGAGGCCGGCGTCCAGATGCCGTACCCGCTCACCTTCACGTACCCGAGCACGGAGACTGCCGACAAGCAGGCCGCCGCGCTCAAGGAGACGTGGGACGCTGCCGGCTTCGACACGACCCTCGACGGTCTCGGTGACACCTACTACGACGTCATCCAGAAGCCGACCAAGGACAGCGACGTCATCTGGGGCGGTTGGGGCTCCGACTGGCCCTCCGCCATCACCGTCACCCCGCCGCTGTTCGACAGCCGCCCGAACCTGACCGAGAACTCGGACGGCCAGGACTACGGCGCCTACAAGAGCGACGCGTTCAACAAGCTCGTCGACCAGGCCGCCAACGCCACCTCGCTGGAGGACCAGACCGCTGCCCTGCAGCAGGCTGACATCCAGCTCGGCCAGGACGTCGCCTACATCCCGCTGGAGATCGCGCAGTTCTACTTCCTCCACGGCTCCAAGGTGACCAACTTCACCACCACCCCGGCGAGCTCCAGCTTCCCGGACCTGGGTGCCATCGGCGTGGAGTCCTGATCCTAGGACTGCACCACTAACACCCTGTCGGGCGGTCGCTCACCAGCGGCCGCCCGGCAACCGGGGGTGAGGGCCTCGTCGAGGGGTCCTCACCCTCACCTCCGTCCAGGGTGCATGCTGGTTCCAGCACTACCGTGCTGAGCCCGCTGCACCCCCGCACCTGATCTATCCGAGGTGGTCCCCCGATGTTGGCCTACGTCATCCGACGCTGTTTCGTCGGCGTGATCATGCTGATCGTGATGAGCCTGGTGACGTTCGTGCTGTTCTTCGCCTCGCCTGTCGACCCGGCGCGCTACGCGTGCGGCAAGAACTGCTCACCAGAGCTGCGCGAGCAGACCCGCAAGTCGCTCGGCTACGACAAGCCCGTCGTCGTGCAGTGGACCAACTTCCTCAAGGGCGTCGTGCAGGGTCGCGACTACCCGGACGACCCGGAGCTGCGTGCCGCGGCCCCCGAGCTGGTGACGCACTGCCCGGCTCCGTGCTTCGGCTACTCGGTCGTCAACACCAAGACAGTCAACGAGTTGATGAAGGAGGCCTTCCCGGTCTCCCTCTCGATCTCCATCGCCGCCCTGGTGCTCTGGTTGTTCTTCGGTGTGCTCTTCGGCGTGATAGCCGCGGTACGAAGAGGCACGCTCATCGACCGGGGGATCGTGGCGGTCTCCCTGGTCCTCTATGCCTTCCCAGCGTTCTTCATCGGTCTGTTCCTGCTGAAGTTCATCGCGATCAAGTGGCAATGGGTCGAGGTGCCCGTCTACTCGCCGATCGCCGAGGCCGGCGTCGGGGCGTGGATGACCTCCCTGCTGCTGCCCGCCGTCACCCTGGCCGTGCTCTACATGGCCGGCTACGTGCGGATGACGCGCGCCTTCGTGCTCGAGTCGATGTCGGAGGACTACGTCCGCACGGCGCGCGCCAAGGGCCTGAAGTCGGGTCGGGTGCTCTTCAAGCACAGCATGCGCGCCGCGCTGACCCCGCTGGTGACGCTCGTCGGCCTCGACTTCGCGGGCCTGATGGGCGGCGCGATCATCACCGAGACGGTCTTCAACTACAACGGACTCGGCAAGCTCGCGTTCGACGCCAACACGACCAATGACCTGCCGACGATCATCGGTCTGGTGCTGCTCCTGGGCACCTTCGTCATCGTGGCCAACATCATCGTCGACGTGCTCTACGCCGTCATCGACCCGCGCGTTCGCGTCGGCTGAGGGGATCCCTGTGTCCAGCTATCTTTCGGTCCGCGACCTGAAGGTCCACTTCCCGACCGTCGACGGCATCGTCAAGGCCACCGACGGCCTCTCGTTCGACCTCGAGAAGGGCCGGACCCTCGGCATCGTCGGCGAGTCCGGCTCCGGGAAGTCCGTGTCCAGCTCGGCGATCCTCGGGCTGCACCGCAAGACCAGTGCCCAGGTCAGCGGCGAGATCCTGCTCGACGGCACCGACCTGCTGAAGCTCTCCGACGAGCAGATGCGGCGGCGGCGCGGCAAGGACGTCGCGATGATCTTCCAGGACCCGCTGTCGGCGATGCACCCGTACTACACGGTCGGCAACCAGATCGGCGAGGCCTACCGGGTCCACCACAACGTGAGCAAGAAGGCCGCCCGCGCCCGGGCGATCGAGATGCTCGACCGGGTAGGGATCCCCCAGCCGGACCGGCGCGTGGACGACTACCCGCACCAGTTCTCCGGCGGCATGCGCCAGCGCGCGATGATCGCGATGGGGCTGATCAACAACCCCAGCCTGCTGATCGCCGACGAGCCGACCACGGCGCTCGACGTGACCGTGCAGGCCCAGATCCTCGACCTCCTCCAGGACCTCCAGAAGGAGTTCGAGTCGGCGGTCATCATCATCACGCACGACCTCGGTGTCATCGCCGAGGTCGCGGACGAGGTGCTGGTCATGTACGCCGGCCGGGCCGTCGAGGTCGGCACCTGCAAGGAGATCCTGACGCACCCGGAGATGCCCTACACCTGGGGCCTGCTCTCGAGCGTGCCCGATGTCTCCGGCGACACGAACGCACGGCTGATCCCGATCCCGGGCAACCCGCCGTCGCTGCTCACCCCCCCGTCCGGCTGCGCCTTCCACCCGCGCTGCCCGCACCGGGACAAGGTCGAGGGCGACCTCTGCGTGACGACCCTGCCCGAACTGGCGCCAGGCACTCGGACGGAGACGCACCTGAAGCGGTGCCACCTGACGAACCCTGACGCCGTCTACGAACGAGAGGTCCTGCCGGAGATCGCGCCGGACCTGGTGGAGGAAGAGCGATGAACGACAAGCACGGCGACGACAAGCTGACGCCACTGCCTGCCACAGCCGGTTTCCTGCCCCAGGACGACCCGATCTCGCGCACCGAGGACCCGGTCGATGCCGACGAGATCGACTACCTGTCGCCCGTCGAGGGGCACGCCGCCTCGGTGGCGAACCCCGACGCGAAGGCGATCATCGAGGTCCGCGACCTCAAGATGTACTTCCCGGTGAAGTCCTCGAGCGTGATCCGCCGCACGATCGGCCACGTCCAGGCGGTCGACGGGGTGTCCTTCCAGGTCCCCGAGGGCGGCTCCCTCGGCCTGGTGGGTGAGTCCGGCTGTGGCAAGTCGACGACCGGGCGCCTGATCACCCGGCTGTACGAGCCGACCGGTGGTTCGATCAACTTCAACGGCCGCGACATCACCAACATCAGCTCGCGCCAGCTCAAGCCGCTGCGTCGCGAGATCCAGATGATCTTCCAGGACCCGTACACCTCGCTGAACCCGCGGCACTCGGTCGGCGCGATCGTCGGCGCGCCGCTGGCGATCCACAAGGTGGTCCCGAAGGACAAGATCCTGCCCCGGGTGCAGGAGCTGCTCGAGATCGTCGGTCTCAACCCCGAGCACTACAACCGCTACCCGCACGAGTTCTCCGGCGGCCAGCGCCAGCGCATCGGCATCGCCCGCGCGCTCACGCTGCAGCCGAAGGTGCTGGTCGCCGACGAGCCGGTCTCGGCGCTCGACGTCTCGATCCAGGCGCAGGTGATCAACCTGCTCCAGGACGTGCAGCGCGAGTTCAACATCGCGTTCCTCTTCGTCGCCCACGACCTCGCCGTCGTCCGGCACTTCTGCCCGGAGATCGCGGTCATGTACCTCGGCAAGATCGTCGAGATCGCCGACCGCGAGACGCTCTACAACCGCCCCAACCACCCGTACACGCAGGCGCTGCTCTCCGCGGTGCCCGACGTGAAGCAGGCGGCGATCGGTGGCCGTCGCGAGCGGATCCGACTCGAGGGCGACGTCCCGAGCCCGATCAACCCGCCGTCCGGCTGCCGGTTCCGCACCCGCTGCCCGATCGCGCAGGAGATCTGTGCACGGGTCGAGCCGCCGCTCCTCCAGATCGGTCAGCGCCACAAGGTCGCCTGCCACTTCGCGGGCGAGCTCGGCCAGCACCCCGACAGGCCGGTCACGACCGGCCTGCTCGGCGTCGACGACAGCGGCGCACCGGACCCGGGGGCGACCCCGTCGGCCCTGGCGGCGGACGAGCCGGGCTACTCCGACACCTGGTTCGACCTCGAGCGCAAGACCATGGCGTCGGCCTGACCCTGCACCACCTAGCCTGACTGCGTGGACGACGGACTGTTCGAGACCCCCGGTGCTGCCGCGCGCACCGGGGGCGGCTCGCTGAACGCGAACACGCACGCGTCCGCACCGCTCGCGGTCCGGATGCGGCCGCGGACGCTCGACGAGCTGGTCGGCCAGGAGCAGCTGCGCGCCCCGGGCTCGCCGCTGCGCCAGCTGGTCGAGGGCGACCAGTCGATGTCGCTGCTGCTCTGGGGTCCTCCGGGCACGGGCAAGACCACGATCGCCTCGATCGTCAGCCAGCAGACGGACCGGCGCTTCGTCGAGGTCTCGGCCGTGTCCGCCGGTGTCAAGGAGGTGCGGGCGGCCATCGACTCGGCGCGCGCCGAGCTGGTCGCGACCGGTCGTGAGACGGTGCTCTTCGTCGACGAGGTGCACCGCTTCAGCAAGGCCCAGCAGGACGGGCTGCTGCCCGGGGTCGAGAACCGGTGGGTGACCCTGATCGCCGCGACCACCGAGAACCCGTTCTTCAGCGTGATCTCGCCACTGCTCTCGCGCAGCCTGCTGCTCCGCCTCGAGTCGCTGACCGACGCCGACGTACGCGCGGTGCTGGACCAGGCCCTGGTCGACGAGCGTGGCCTCGGCGGCCGGGTCGCGGTCGAGGAGGAGGCGCTCGAGCACCTGGTCCGGTTGGCCGGCGGGGACGCCCGTCGGTCCCTGACCTACCTCGAGGCGGCGACCGGGGCCGCGACGTCGCAGGGACTGGACACGGTCGACCTTGCGACGGCCGAGACCGCCGTGGACCGCGCCGCGGTGCGCTACGACCGGCAGGGCGACCAGCACTACGACGTGGTCAGCGCGTTCATCAAGTCGGTGCGCGGCTCCGACGCGGACGCCGCCCTGCACTACCTGGCGCGGATGATCGAGGCGGGGGAGGACCCGCGGTTCATCGCCCGGCGCCTGATGATCCTGGCGTCGGAGGACATCGGCCTCGCCGACTCGACGGCGCTCCAGACGGCAGTCGCGGCGGCGCAGACGGTGCAGCTGATCGGGATGCCCGAGGCCCAGCTGACGCTCGCGCACGCGACCATCGCTCTCGCGGTCGCCCCGAAGTCCAACGCGGTCACGACCGCGATCGGGGCCGCCGTCGCCGACGTGCGGGCCGGCAAGATCGGCCAGGTGCCACCGCACCTGCGCGACGCCCACTACGCCGGCGCGAAGAAGATCGGCCACGGCTCGACGTACAAGTACAGCCACGACGAGCCGTTCGGCGTCGCCGAGCAGCAGTACGCCCCCGACGTCGTGCTGGACCGCGAGTACTACCAGCCGACCTCCCTGGGCGCGGAGGCGTCGATCAAGGAGCGCTGGGAACGCGTACGCCGGATCATCCGAGGTGGAGACCCGCGATAGGGTCGGTCACCATGCAGGACTGGATCGTGCCCGTGGTGGCGGGGGTGCTTGCGCTGGTGGCGCTGGCCCTGGCCGTCGTGCTCCTGAGGGCCCGGTCCCGCACCGAGCGGACGATCGCGCGAGTCCAGGCGGAGGCGCAGGCGGAGACCGCCGCCCTCCGCGACCAGGTGGCCGCGCTCGAGCGCCGCCTGGACCGCCCGAAGGCGACGCCCGAGGCGTCGTTCGTGATCACCGACCTCGGCCGTGACCAGTCCTCCGAGAGGGCCGAGGACGAGCCGGCGCCGGCGATCGGGACGGCGCTGTTCGCCGACCTGGTGCTGCGCGAGACCGTGGTGAAGGCCGCCTCGTTCGCCCACGGCGTACGCCGTGCGCTCGACCCGGAGACCCGCAACCGGATCCGGTTCGAGATGAAGCGCGAGGTGAAGCGCGCCCGCAAGCAGCGCAAGGCCGACACCCGCGAAGCCGTGCGCGAGTGGCAGCAGCGCCAGCGCGCCGACCTGCCCGAGGAGGGCAGCGCCGCATGAGACGCGGGCTCTGGTTCGTCGCCGGGGCCGGCACCGCCGTCTACGTGATGGTCCGGGGCCGGCGCGCGGCCGAGGTGTTCACCGTCGACGGGCTCAAGGATCGCCTCGGCGCCCTCGAGGTCGGCGCCCGCCTGGTCCGCGACGAGGTGGCGCAGGGCCAGGCCGAGAAGGAATCCGAGTTGCGCGAGCGACTGGGTCTCGTGCCTCATGGAACTCCCGAGCTCACCGGAGGCCGCCACAAGGCGGTCGCCACCCAGCAGACGACGCAGGACAAGGAAGGCAGCAACTGATGGACACCGCGGAGATCCGCCGGAGGTTCGTGGCTCACTTCGAGCGCGACGGCCACACCCCGGTGCCCTCGGCCTCGCTGCTGCTCGACGACCCGAACCTGCTGTTCGTCAACGCCGGCATGGTCCCGTTCAAGCCGTACTTCCTCGGCCAGGAGACCCCGCCGTACGACCGCGCGACCAGCGTGCAGAAGTGCGTGCGCACGCCCGACATCGAGGACGTCGGCAAGACGACCCGGCACGGCACCTTCTTCGAGATGTGCGGCAACTTCTCGTTCGGCGACTACTTCAAGGAGCACGCGATCGAGCTCGCGTGGGACCTGGTCACCAAGCCGGTCGCCGACGGCGGCTGGGGCTTCGACGAGGCGAAGCTCTACCCGAGCGTGTACGTCGACGACCCGGAGGCGGTCGCGCTCTGGCGCAAGATCACCGGCCTGCCCGACGACCGGATCGCGCGCCTGGGCAAGTCCGAGAACTACTGGTCGATGGGCGTCCCCGGCCCCGGCGGCCCGTGCTCGGAGATCCTCATCGACCGCGGCCCGGCGTACGGCGCCGACGGCGACTTCTCCGCCGAGGACCGCTACCTGGAGTTCTGGAACCTCGTCTTCATGCAGGACGAGCTGAGCGCGGTGCGGTCCAAGGAGGACTTCGACATCTCCGGCTCGCTGCCGAAGAAGAACATCGACACCGGCATGGGTCTCGAGCGGGTCGCGTTCATGACGCAGGGCGTCGAGAACATGTACGAGATCGACGTGATGTTCCCGGTCATCCAGATGGCCGAGCAGCTCACGGGCCGCCGCTACGGCGCCGACCACGAGGACGACGTACGGTTCCGGGTCGTCGCCGACCACGTCCGCAGCTCGATGATGCTCATCGGCGACGGCGTCACGCCCGGCAACGAGGCGCGCGGCTACGTGCTGCGGCGGCTGCTGCGCCGCGCGGTCCGGTCGATGCGGCTGCTGGGCTACGAGGACCCGGCGCTCCCCGAGCTGTTCCCGGTGAGCCGGGACAAGATGGGGGAGACCTACACCGACCTGCACACCGACTGGGAGCGGATCTCGCGGGTGGCGTACGCCGAGGAGGAGACGTTCCGCAAGACGCTCCAGGCCGGCACCCAGATCTTCGACCTCGCCGCGCAGGGCGTGAAGAAGTCCGGCGGCAGCACGCTCTCCGGAGACGAGGCGTTCGCCCTGCACGACACCTACGGCTTCCCGATCGACCTCACGCTGGAGATGGCGTCCGAGGCGGGGCTCGCGGTCGACGAGCAGGGCTTCCGGTCGCTGATGGCCGAGCAGCGCGAGCGCGCCAAGGCGGACGCGCGCGCCAAGCGCGGCCAGCACGCCGACACCGGCGCCTACCGCACCATCCTCGACGAGCACGGCCCCACGGAGTGGCTTGCCTACGAGACGCTCGAGACCGAGTCCAACGCGCTCGCGCTGCTCGTGGGCGGCAGCCCCGCGCCCGTCCTCGTCGCGGGCGACGTCGGCGAGCTGGTGCTCGACCGGACGCCGTTCTACGCCGAGTCCGGCGGCCAGGCGGCCGACGCCGGCACCATCGAGTTCGACGGCGGCCGGCTCGAGGTGCTCGACGTGCAGCGCCCGGTGCGCGGCCTCGTCGTCCACCAGGTCCGGGTCGTCGACGGCGAGTTCACTCCCGGTGACCACCTCCTGCACGCCCAGGTCGATCCCGAGTGGCGCACCGGCGCGCGTCAGGCGCACTCCGGCACCCACGTGGTCCACGCGGCGCTGCGCGAGGTGCTCGGGCCCTCGGCGCTGCAGTCCGGCTCCTACAACCGGCCCGGCTACCTGCGTCTCGACTTCGGGTGGACGACGGGGCTCTCGCCGGAGCAGGTGCGCGACATCGAGCAGGTCTCCAACGAGGCACTCCGCGCCGACCTGCCGGTCGGCTGGCAGTACATGACCCTCTCGGAGGCCAAGGACTGGGGCGCGATCGCGCTGTTCGGCGAGACCTACGACAACACCAAGGTCCGCGTCGTCGAGATCGGCGGCCCGTGGTCGCGCGAGCTCTGCGGTGGCACCCACGTCGACCACTCGTCGCAGATCGGCACCATCGTCGTCACCGGCGAGGCGTCGGTCGGCTCCGGCAACCGCCGGATCGAGGCGTTCACCGGCGTCGAGGGCTTCAGGTACCTGGCGCGCGAGCGCGACGTCGTCGCCCAGCTCACCGGCCTGCTCAAGACCCAGCCGGACGACCTGGTCGGCAGGGTCGGCGACCTGGTCGAGCGGCTGCGCACGGCCGAGAAGGAGATCGAGAAGGTCCGCGTCGGCCAGCTCCTGGCCGCGGGCGGGTCGCTCGCGTCCGGCGCCGCCAGGATCGGCCCGGTCAACGTCGTCGCGCACCGTGCGGACGGCGCGGGTGGCGGTGACGTCCGCACGCTCGCGCTCGATGTCCGCGGCCGACTGCCGAAGGGCGAGCCCGGCGTCGTGGTCATCATCGGTGCGGCCGACGGCAAGGTCGCGGTGGTCGCCGCCGTCAACGACGAGGCACGTGCCCGGGGCCTGAGCGCCAACGACCTGGTCCGCGCCGTCGGCCCGCTGGTCGGCGGCAAGGGTGGCGGCAAGGACGACGTCGCCCAGGGCGGCGGCACCGACATGTCCCGCATCGACGAGGCGCTGGCCGTCGTGGCCGCGGAGGTCGGCCGGGTCGCGGCCGGCTGACCGCGACCCTGACGGACATGCGTTACGGCGTACGGCTCGGCATCGACCCCGGCGACGCGCGGATCGGGGTGGCCCGCAGCGACCCCTCGGGCTTCCTCGCGAGCCCGGTGGAGACGGTGCGCCGCGGCAAGGGCGACCTGGCGCGGATCGCGAAGATCCTGTCCGCCGAGCAGGAGGAGTCGACGGTCGTCGAGGTGGTCGTCGGCCTGCCCCGGTCGCTGTCGGGCGGGGAGGGGCCGGCGGCCGCCAAGGTGCGCGAGTTCGCGGCCGGCCTGGCCCGGCGCGTCTCGCCGATCCCCGTGCGCCTGGTCGACGAGCGCATGACCACGGTGTCGGCGGAGGCTATGCTGCGCGACCAAGGCCGCAAGGGGGGCAAGCGGCGTGCGGTGGTCGACCAGGCTGCCGCCGTCCTGATCTTGCAGCACGCACTGGACACCGAGCGCGCGACGGGGACCGCGCCGGGGGAGATCCTCGAGGAGAGCTGAATGACGGACGAGTACGACGCGGACCACGAGAGCGCGCCGCTCCTCGACGACCAGACCGAGGACTCGTCGTACGAGGGCGGCCGCCGGCGTGGCAACCGCCGACGCGGCCTGCCGGGCTGCCTCGCGGTGCTGCTCGCCCTCGCGGTGATCGCCGGTGGCGTCTACTTCGTCGGCACCTGGGCCGTCGACAAGATCGGCGACCAGTTCTCCTCGGCCGAGGACTACCCGGGCCCCGGCCACGGCAAGGTCACCTTCCAGGTGAGCAACGGCGACACCGTGTCCGCGATCGGGCGCAACCTCAAGGCGCAGGGCGTCGTGGCCTCCGTCGAGGCGTTCATCGACGCCGCCAACGGCAACCCCGACTCGAACAAGATCCAGGCGGGCTACTTCCCGCTGCACAAGGAGATGGCGTCCAAGGACGTCGTCGAGGTCCTGGTCGACCCGAGCAACATGGTGAAGTCCACCGTGACGATCCCCGAGGGTCTGCGCGTCGATGACACGGTCGCGATCCTGGCGAAGAAGACGAAGTTCAAGAAGGCCGCCTTCGAGAAGGTGCTCGACGACCCGAGCGCCCTCGGGCTGCCCGACTACGCGGAGGGCAACCCCGAGGGCTACCTGTTCCCCGCCACCTACGACTTCGGACCGGACGCCACGCCGGAGTCGATGCTGAAGGCCATGGTCACCCGCTGGCGCCAGGCCGCCGACGACGCCGACCTGGAGAACGCGGCGGCCGACCTCGGCTACACGCCGCAGGAGCTGATGACGGTCGCGAGCCTCGTGCAGGCCGAGGGCCGCGGTGACGACATGCCCAAGATCGCCCGCGTGATCTACAACCGCCTGGAGATCGAGCCCAACCCGGCCGCCGGCTACCTGCAGATCGACGCGTCGGTCAACTACGCGCTCGACCGTCCGGGCATCGCGGTGCTGACCCAGGACCAGATCGAGTCGGTCGCGGACTCGCCGTACAACACGTACAAGCAGAAGGGCCTGCCGCCGGCGCCGATCGAGTCGCCCGGGGACGACGCGATCGCCGCGGCCGCCCACCCGGTCGACGGCCCGTGGTTCTTCTACGTGACCGTCAACCTCAAGACCGGCGAGACCAAGTTCACCGACGACTACAACGAGTTCCTGCAGTTCAAGCAGGAGCTCAAGGACTACTGCGCCAACGAGTCCGGTGGTGCGTGCTGAGGTGCGCCGTCCTGGGTGATCCGATCGCCCACTCGCTGTCACCGGTCCTGCACCGGGCCGGGTATGCCGCGACCGGGCTCGACTGGGAGTACGACGCGGTCCGGGTGCCCGAGGTCGAGTTCACCGACTTCGTCCGCGGGCTCGATGGCGGATGGCGGGGGCTCTCGCTGACGATGCCGCTCAAGCGGAAGGCGTTGGGGCTCGCGGGCTCGGTCACCGCGCGCGCGGCGCTGGCCGCCGCCGCCAACACGCTCCTCCTCGAGGACGGCGTCGTCGTGCTGGCAGACAACACCGACCTGCCCGGGGCGGCTGCCGCGGTGCGCGAGAGGTACGACGGTCCGGTCCGCACGGCGACCGTGCTGGGCGGCGGTGCGACGGCGGCGTCGACCGGGCTGGCGATGGTCGACCTGGGTGCGACCTCCGTCCGGCTGCTCGTCCGCAGTCCCGACCGGGCCACCGAGGCGGCGGACGCGATCGCCGCCCATCCGTCGGGACCGAGCGTGGAGGTGGGCTCTCTCGCAGACAGTGCGGTGGCCGGCGACGTCGTCGTGAGCACGATCCCGGCGGCTGCCCAGGACGAAGGCCTCGTCGCCAGGTGCGCCGAGGTCCCGGTGGTCTTCGAGGTGATCTACGACCCGTGGCCGACCCCGATCGCGGCGTCGGCGGGGGACCGGGTCCTCGTCTCCGGCCTCGACCTGCTCGCCCACCAGGCCGTGCTGCAGTTCGAGCTCTTCACCGGCGTGCCCGGTCCGCTGGACGTGATGCGGTCCGCGGGCGCGGCCGAGCTCGCAGAGCGACACCGGGCGTGATCGGCGTGCCGCTCTGGCTCGTCGGGGTCGTCGTCCTGTGCGGGCTGGCCGGGTGGGGAGTGCCACGACTGATCGCCCGGATCCCGGAGCCCGTCCCGAAGGACGGGGAGGAGGCGGTGGACCGCTACGGACCGGTCGCGGCCCTGCCCGGGCTCGCGTGGCGAGCGGCGCTGGTCTCGGCCGTGGCCGGCGGCCTGGTCGCCGGATCGGTGGGCCTGGACTGGCCGCTCCTCTTCCTGCTGCCGCTGGTCCCCGTGGCCGTCGCGCTGGCGTTCGTCGACCTGCACACCCACCTGATCCCGACCAAGGTCGTCTGGCCGACGCTGGGCGGCACCGCCGTGCTCGCCGCCATGGCCGCCCTGGCCGACGGAGACCCGGTGGCCCTCCTCCACGCGGTCGTCGGCGCGGTCGTGGTCTTCGTGTTCTTCCACGCGCTGTGGTGGTTCTACCCGGCGGGCATGGGCTACGGCGACGTCCGGCTGTCGGCCGTCGTCGGCTTCGTGCTCGGCTACTTCGGCTGGGCGGAGCTCCTCGTCGGCGTCTACGGCGCCTTCGTGGTCTTCGCCGTGCTCGGCGTCGTCCGAGCTGCCCTGCGCCGCGACCGCACGGTGCTGCGCACGCCGCTGCCGTTCGGGCCGTTCCTGCTCGGGGGCGTCGTCGCTGGCATCGTGCTGGGCGGCACGCTGTGGGGACATCTCGTCTCCGGGTGACCGGCCGTCCCCTGCGTACGCCGCGTGAAACACTGGTCCCATGCTGCGTTGGCTCACCGCGGGCGAGTCCCACGGACCGTCCCTGGTCGCGATCCTCGAGGGGCTGCCCGCCCATGTCCGGGTGACGTCGGCCGACGTCGCCGACGCCCTCGCCCGGCGGCGCCTGGGCTACGGCCGCGGCGCCCGGATGAAGTTCGAGCAGGACGAGGTGACCCTCGTCGGCGGGGTCCGGCACGGCGAGACCCAGGGCGGCCCGGTCGCCATCCAGGTCGGCAACACCGAGTGGCCCAAGTGGGAGAAGGTGATGTCGGCCGACCCGGTCGACCCCGTCGAGCTCGAGGCGATGGCCCGCAACGCCCCGCTGACCCGTCCTCGGCCCGGTCACGCCGACCTCGCCGGGATGCAGAAGTACGCCTTCGACGACGCCCGGCCGATCCTCGAGCGCGCCTCGGCCCGCGAGACCGCCGCGAGGGTGGCGCTCGGACGGGTCGCCAGCAACTTCCTCGAGCAGGCCGTCGGCGCCCGCATCGTCTCGCACGTCATCGAGCTCGGCGGCGTCCGCGCCCCGGCCGGGCTCTGGCCCGAGCCCGACGACGTCACGCGCCTGGACGCGGACGAGGTGCGCTGCCTCGACGCCGACACCAGCAAGCTGATGGTCGAGCGCATCGACCAGGCGCACAAGGACGGGGACACCCTCGGCGGCGTCGTCGAGGTGGTCGTCCACGGCTTGCCGCCGGGCCTCGGCTCGCACGTGCACTGGGACCGGCGCCTCGACGCCCGCCTGGCGGGTGCCCTGATGGGCATCCAGGCGATCAAGGGGGTCGAGGTCGGGGACGGCTTCGAGCTCGCCGCCACGCCCGGGTCGCTCGCCCACGACGAGATCGTGCCGACGCCCGAGGGCATCCGGCGCGTCAGCGGCCGCTCCGGCGGCACCGAGGGCGGGATGACGACCGGCGAGATCCTGCGGGTCCGGGCGGCGATGAAGCCGATCGCGACCGTGCCGCGGGCGCTGCGCACCGTCGACCTCGCCACCGGCGAGGAGGCCGTCGCCCACCACCAGCGGTCCGACGTGTGCGCCGTGCCCGCCGCCGGGATCGTCGCCGAGGCGATGGTGGCGCTGGTGCTGGCCGAGGCGGTCCTGGAGAAGTTCGGCGGCGACTCGGTCCAGGAGACCCGGCGCAACGCCGAGTCCTACCTCGACACGCTCCGCTACCGGTGACCCGTCGATGATCGTGCTGATCGGGCCGATGGGGTCCGGCAAGACGACCGTCGGCGGTCTGGTGGCCGAGCGCCTCGGCACGGACCTGCGCGACACCGACCACGACGTCGAGGCGACCGCGGGACGGCCGATCTCCGAGATCTTCGTCGACGACGGCGAGGCCGCCTTCCGTGCACTCGAGCGGGCCGCGGTGGCCGAGGCGCTGGTGACCCACGACGGGGTGCTCGCGCTCGGCGGGGGAGCCGTGCTCGACCCCGGCACCCGCGACCTGCTCGCCGGTCACGACGTCGTCTTCCTCCGGGTCGGCCTCTCGGACGCCGTGAAGCGGGTCGGCCTGGGCGCCTCGCGACCCCTGCTGATCGGCAACGTCCGCGGTCGCATCAAGGCCCTGCTCGACGAGCGCACCCCGATCTACGAGTCGGTCGCCACGCTGGTGGTCGAGACCGACGGCCGGGACGCCGACGAGGTCGCCGACGAGGTCGTGTCGGCGCTGGCGGCGCGAGCATGAGCACCGTGGTCCGGGTGGCCGGCCCGGCGCCGTACGACGTCGTCGTCGGCCACGGCGTCGCCGACCGGCTGCCCACGCTCCTCGGTGCGGGCGTCACCCGGGTCGCCGTCGTGCACCCGGAGGGCCTGTCCGCCGACCCGGTCATCGAGGCACTCGAGAGCGACTACGAGGTCATCGGCATCGCGATCCCCGACGGCGAGAGCGCGAAGACGGCCACGGTCGCCGCCGGGTGCTGGGAGGTCCTCGGCGAGGCCGGGTTCACCCGCTCCGACGCGGTCGTGACGTACGGCGGCGGGGCGACGACCGACCTCGGCGGCTTCGTGGCCGCTACCTGGCTGCGCGGGGTCAAGGTCGTGCACGTGCCGACGACCCTGCTGGCGATGGTCGACGCCGCGGTCGGCGGGAAGACGGGCATCAACACCGGCGCCGGCAAGAACCTCGTCGGCTCCTTCCACGAGCCCACCGGCGTCCTCTGCGACCTGGCCACGCTCGAGACCCTCCCGCGCGCCGAGCTCGTGGCCGGGCTCGGCGAGGTCGTGAAGTGCGGCTTCATCGCCGACCCGGTCATCCTCGACCTCGTCGAGACGACGGATCCGGCCGAGCTGACGGCCGACTCAGCGGTGCTGCACGAGCTCGTCGAGCGTGCGATCCGGGTCAAGGCCGAGGTGGTCGCCGCCGACCTCAAGGAGACCGGCGGCCGCGACGGGCACCCGGGCCGGGAGGCGCTCAACTACGGGCACACGCTGGCGCACGCCATCGAGCGCACCGAGGGCTACACGATCCGGCACGGCGAGGCCGTGGCGATCGGCTGCGTCTTCGTCGCCGAGGTGGCCGGGCGCGCGGGCCTCCTCGCACCCGAGGTCGTCGCACGGCACCACTCCGCGTTCGCCCGGGTCGGGCTGCCCACGACGTACGACGGCGCGCCGTTCGAGACCCTGCACGCCGCCATGAAGGTCGACAAGAAGTCGCGCGGCAACCTCCTCCGCCTCGTCGTGCTGAGCGACGTCGGCGAGCCCCTGGTGCTGGCCGGCCCGGACGAGGCCGACCTGCGCGCCGCCTACGCTGCCATCGGAGGTCCCGCGTGACGAAGGTACTGGTCCTCAACGGCCCCAACCTCGGCCGGCTCGGCAAGCGCCAGCCCGAGATCTACGGCAGCACGACCCACGCGGAGCTCGTCGACCTGTGCGTCGGGTGGGGTCGCGACCTCGGGCTCGAGGTCGAGGTCCGGCAGACCAACCACGAGGGCGAGATGCTCGACTGGCTCAACGCGGCCGCCGACGAGGGCAACCCGGTGGTGCTCAACGCTGCCGCGTGGACGCACTACTCGTACGCGATCTTCGACGCCTGCGCCCAGCTGGTCGCCCCGCTGGTCGAGGTGCACATCTCCGACCCGCACCAGCGCCCCGAGGAGTTCCGGCACACGTCGGTGGTCACGCCGTACGCCGCCGAGGTGGTGAAGGGCCACGGGATCGACGGCTACCGGCTGGCCCTGGAGGTCGTCGCGCGGAGCTGACCAGTCGGGAACCGATCGCGTCGGACCACCGTCCGAGCACCCATGGACTCCAACGTGAGCGTGAGTGTGCGCAGCCTCCTCCTGGTGGGCCTGGTGCTGGCGGCGCTGGTGATCGCCTACCTGCTGGGTGGTGCGGGCGGAGGCGGCAGCACCGCTGAGGCCGCCGACGAAGCGACACCGGCACCGGCCGAGAAGCACGAGCTGACGATGACCGGGACCGGGGACGCCAGCGCGGTGCCGGACCAGCTGTCGTTCGCCCTGGCGGTGAACCTGACCCGTCCCGACCTCGCTGACGCCCTGGACGCCGCCAACCGCGCCATGTCGCGGGTGCTGGCGTCGCTGAAGGTGCACGGCGTCGAGAAGGGCGACGTGCAGACCACCGGGCTGTCGATGGACCCGGTCTACGACTACCCGAACTACGGTCCACCGGTGCTGCGCGGCTACCACGTCTCGGAGCGCGCCCGGGTGCTGGTCGACGACCTGAAGGACGGCGGCGCCGCCGTGACCGCCGCGGTCGCGGCAGGCGGCAACGACGTACGCGTCGACGACCTCCAGCTCCTGGTGGGGGACACCGACGCGGTCATGGAGAAGGCCCGCGACGCCGCCGTCGCGGAGGCGCGCACGAAGGCCGAGCAGTACGCCGCGGCGTCGGGCGAGGACCTCGGCGACGTGGTGACCATCAACGAGGTGCGGGCCAAGCCGCTCCCGACGCCGGTCGAGCAGTACGCCGACCTCGGCGCTGCGCTCGACCGGGCAGCCTCGGTGCCGATCCGCGCCGGCCGGGACGAGGCGTCCGTGACGGTCCGGATCGTGTGGGACCTCGCTTAGCGGGACGCGCGCGCGGCGGATTCTGCCGACCTCGGGGACGCCCGATAGACTCCTGCGCTGGTGCCCATCCGTGTGGGTGACCCATGAACCCACCCGACGCATGAAGGCTGGCTACGCGCGCATGGCAACGACGAACGACCTGAAGAACGGCATGGTTCTCAACATCGAAGGCCAGCTCTGGGCCGTGGTGGAGTTCCAGCACGTGAAGCCGGGCAAGGGCCCCGCGTTCGTGCGCACCAAGCTGAAGAACGTCGAGTCCAACAAGACCGTCGACAAGACCTTCAACGCCGGCACCAAGGTCGAGACCGCCACGGTCGACCGTCGCACCATGCAGTACCTCTACAACGACGGCTCGTCGTTCGTCTTCATGGACGTCTCCGACTACGAGCAGATCGAGATCGCTCCCGAGATCGTCGGCAACGCCGCGAACTTCCTCCTGGAGAACCAGGAGGCCGTGGTGGCCACCAACGAGGGCCGCGTCCTCTTCATCGAGCTCCCCGCCTCGGTCGAGCTGCTCATCACCTTCACCGAGCCCGGCCTCGCCGGCGACTCGGCCACCGGCCGCACCAAGCCGGCGACCCTCGAGACCGGGCACGAGATCCAGGTCCCGCTCTTCATCAACCAGGGCGAGAAGGTCAAGGTCGACACCCGCGACTCGTCGTACATGGGGCGCGTGAAGGGCTGATGTCGGCTCGCTCGAAGGCCCGGAAGCGGGCGCTCGACGTCCTCTTCGCCTCCGACGTGCGCGGCGAGTCCGCGACCACCGCGCTGGAGAACGCGATCGCCGACGGCGAGGGCCCGACCAACGACTACACCGCCGTCCTGGTGCGTGGGGTCGAGGAGCACCGCAGCCGCATCGACGAGGTGCTGGCGCAGTTCGCCGAGGGCTGGACCCTCCAGCGGATGCCCGCGGTCGACCGCAACGTCCTGCGCCTCGGCGTCTGGGAGCTGCTGTACGCCGACGACGTGCCCGACAGCGTCGCGATCAGCGAGGCGATGGCCCTGGTCACCGACCTGTCAACCGACGAGTCGCCGCAGTTCGTCAACGGCGTCCTCGGCGCGGTGCAGCGCAACAAGGCGTCGCTGGTCTGATGTCCCTACGCTGGGCACATGACTCAGCGTGAGGTGGACCTGGTCGTCATCGGCACCGGACCGGGCGGCGAGGCTCTCGCCACCGGCGCCGCGAAGGCGGGCCTGGAGGTCGTCGCCGTCGACAAGCACCTGGTCGGTGGCGAGTGTCCCTACTACGGCTGCATCCCGACCAAGATGATGGTCCGCGGCGCCGACGTCGTCGCGGAGGTACGCCGGGCCGCGGAGGTCGCCGGCGAGGCGACCATCGCGCCGTCGTGGGGCGTCGTGCACCGGCGCATCGACGAGCAGGCGACGACCCACTGGGACGACACGATCGCCGTCGACCGGCTGCGTGACGCGGGCGCCACCGTGCACCACGGCGTCGGCCGCCTCGCCGGCCCGAAGCAGGTCACCGTCGAGACCGCCGACGGCGAGACGCTCACCTACACCGCGCGTCGCGGCGTCGTGGTCAACCCCGGCACCCGCCCCGCGGTCCCGCCCGTGGACGGGCTCGCGGACACGCCGTACTGGACCAACCGCGACGCCGTGCAGCTCGCCGAGCTCCCGGGGTCCCTGGTCGTCATCGGCGGTGGGCCGATCGGCTGCGAGCTGGCCCAGGTCTTCGCCCGGTACGGCGTCCGGGTGACGGTCGTCCAGCACGGGCCGCGGCTGGTGCCGGCCAACGAGCCCGAGGCGGCGGAGCTGCTCGCCGAGGTCTTCGCCCACGAGGGCATCCGGGTGCTCACCGACGTCGAGCTCCAGCGGGCGTCGTACGCCGAGGGCGCCTTCACCCTCGGCCTCGACACCGGCGAGGAGCTGGTCGCCGACAAGGTGCTGGTGGCGGCCGGACGGACCCCCAACCTCGACGACCTCGGCCTGGAGTCGGTGGGCCTCGACCCGCACGCCCGGACCCTGCCGACCGACGACGACCTCCGGGTCCAGGACGGCCTGTGGGCCATCGGCGACGTGACGGGCAAGGGCGCATTCACGCACGTGTCGATGTACCAGTCCGCGGTCGCTCTCCGCGACGTCCTCGGGGAGGACGGTGCCCCCGCCCGCTACCACGCGGTGCCGCACGCGACCTTCACCGACCCGGAGATCGGCGGCGTCGGGATGAGCGAGCAGCAGGCGCGCGACGCGGGCCTGTCGGTGCGCACCGGTCTCACCCGGCTGGAGCAGTCGTCGCGCGGTTTCACCCACGGTCCCGGTGGGCACGGACTGATCAAGGTCGTCGAGGACGCCGACCGCGGGGTCCTGGTCGGTGCGACCGCGATGGGACCGGCAGGCGGCGAGATCCTCGGCTTCCTGGCCGTCGCGGTGCACGCGGAGGTCCCGGTCGACACGCTCAGGACGATGATCTATGCCTACCCGACCTTCCACCGCGCCATCGAGTCCGCGCTCGCCGATCTCTCCTGACAGCGACTGGATCGACCGGGCCGCCCGCGGCGGGCTCGACCAGGCGCTCCTCGGGTGCCAGGCCCGCCACCTCTCCCGCTAGGAGCTCCATGACCTCCGACGTCGATGTCGTCGTGCTCGGGCTCGGCGCGGGTGGCGAGTACGCCGCCCGCAAGCTCGCCGAGGCCGGCCTCCGGGTCGTCGGGGTCGAGCGCGACCTCGTGGGCGGCGAGTGCCCGTTCTACGGCTGCACCCCGTCGAAGCTGATGATCCATGCGGCCCACGACGGGCAGGGGCTGGGTCGGGCCGCGGCTCGGATCCGCGAGGCCAACCACGACTGGGACGACGAGACCCACACCGGGCCGCTCGAGGAGGCCGGCGTCCGGGTCGTCCGCGGGCACGGCCGCCTCGCCGGGCCGGGCCGCGTCGAGGTCGACGGCACGACGTACGACGCGCGGCTCGGCGTCGTCCTCGACACCGGCACCGCGCCCACCGTCCCGCCGGTCGACGGCCTCGCCGCGACGCCGTACTGGACCAACCGCGAGGTGATGCGGCAGGTCGAGACCCCCGAGTCGCTGGTCGTGCTCGGCGGCGGCCCGATCGGGTGCGAGCTGGCGCAGGCGTTCGCCCGGTTCGGGACCCGGGTGACGCTGGTCGAGGCCGAGGACCGGCTGCTCGGCCCGGAGGAGCCGGAGGCCGCCGAGGTCGTCACCCGACTGCTGCGCGCCGACGGCGTCGACGTGCGGGTCGGCGCCGAGCTGACCCGGGTCGAGCACGACGGCGCGTTCGTCCTCGAGGTCGGCGGTGTGGTCCTGGGCGCCCAGCACCTGCTGGTGGCGGTCGGCCGCACCCCGAACCTCGCCGACATCGGGCTGGAGACGGTCGGCCTGTCCCCGGACGCCGACCACCTGGACACCGACGAGTGGCTGCGGGCGGGGGAGCGGCTCTGGGCCGTCGGCGACATCACCGGCCAGGGCGCGTACACCCACGTCTCGCTCTACCAGGCCGAGGTCGCGGTGCGCGACCTGCTCGGCGCGGGCGGCCCGACCGCCGACTACCGAGCGGTCAGCCGGGTGACGTTCACGGATCCGGAGGTCGGGGCCGTCGGGCTCACCGAGGCCGGCGCGCGCGAGGCCGGTCTGCGGGTCGTGGTCGGGCACGCCGACATCCCGCGCGCGGCGCGCGGCTGGATCAACGAGGCCGAGGGGATCGTCAAGGTCGTCGCCGACGCAGACCGCGGGGTGCTGGTCGGCGGCACCGTCGTCGCGCCGTACGGCGGCGAGGTCGTCGGCCTGCTCAGCGCGGCCGTGCACGCCGCGATCCCGGTCGAGACCCTGCGCCGGATGCACTACGCCTACCCGACCTTCCACCGGGCGATCTCCGCCGCGCTGGCCGATCTCTGAGGAGCCTCCGACCGGTGCGTGTGACCACGTCAATTTCGGGGAAGGACCTGCGGGAGCCGGGACGGGCCCGGCCCTGAGGGAGGAACCGATGTCGCAGGAAGCATGGAGCTCCGGGGGCTCGCGACACGAGGCCGATGACACCAGCGACCGGCTGTACACGCCGGAGGACTTCGCGGCGTACGCCGCCCGCCGGGAGAACCGCGACGGCGGCGCCGGAGGCCGCGAGCCGATGACCTACGGCGACCCCCTCACCGACCCGCTCCCGTCCGCGGAGCCGCCGGTCGAGGCGGCCCCTCCCACGGCCCCGCCCGTCGCCCAGCCGGCGAGCACGCCGAGCACCCCGAACACCCCGCCGCCGGCCTACCGGCCCTCGACTCCGCCGCCGCCCGCCGCCCCGCCCGCTGCCGGTCCGCCAGCCACCCGCCCGCCGGTGACGACGGCCCCGGTGGCCGCCGCGCCGGCCCAGCCGGGCGCCGACGAGGCCGCCGGCGACGTACGCCGCTTCATGTCGGCCACCGACTTCCTGGACCGGCGCGACGCCGAGCAGGAGCACGGCCCGGCCACCTGGGGCTGGCGCGGGAAGGTCCGCCGCTGGAGCGGCGGCCTGATCACGCCGCGGATGGGCCCCGACGAGCTCGCCTACGAGCAGGACCGGGCCACCATCCAGCGCGACTTCGACGGCCCGCGCACCATCGCGTTCATCAACCCCAAGGGCGGCGCCGCGAAGACGACCGGCGTCCTGGCCGCCGGCTTCACGTTCGGCACCGTCCGCGGCGGCGGCGTGGTCGCGTGGGACAACAACGAGACCCGCGGCACCCTCGGCATCCGGGGCACCCGCAGCGCCCACCGCAACACCACGCGCGAGCTGCTCGAGGACCTCGAGCGGTTCACCGACGTCTACCAGTCCCGGATCGGCGACCTGGGCGCGTTCGTGCGCTCCCAGGGCGACGCCCACTTCGACGTGCTCGCCTCCGACGAGCGCCCCGACGTGACCGGGACCATCAAGGCGTCGGACTTCGACTCGGTGCACAAGCTCCTGGAGCGCTTCTACCGAGTCATCCTGATCGACACCGGCAACAACATGCGGGCCGAGAACTGGCTCGCCGCCGCCGGGGCAGCCGACCTCCTGGTCGTCACCTCGACGGTCCGTGAGGACACCGGCTACAGCGGTTTGTGGATGCTGGACGCCCTGCAGGACGCGGGCTACCAGGATCTCAAGCACAAGACGGTGACGGTGCTGTCCGACCCGTCCGCGAACGTCGACGCGAAGCTCGCGGCCGACCTCGTGGACGTCTACCAGCAGCGCACCCGCGGGGTCTACCGCGTCCCCTACGACCCGGCGCTCGTGGCCGGCTCGGTGGTGCCCTACGCGCAGCTGTCCGAGAACACCCGGATGCAGTGGCTGCGGGCCTGCGCCGGGATGGCCGCGGCGCTCTGACCGCTGGCTCGCTGCCTCCGGCCGCTCGACCCGGCCGGAGGTGGTGGGTCAGCTCTTCGCAGCACCCCACCCGTGCCACTTCTCGACGACCAGCCAGGCGCTGGTGCGCGGGCTCTCCCGGTTGGGATAGGGCTTGCCGGTGTAGTGGGTGCTGAGCCGGTCGATGTCGACGAGCCCCTCGTCCGCGCTCAGGCCCTCGACCCGACCGACCAGGGACACGTGCGTGTACCAGCCGGACTCGTCCAGGACGGTCAGGCTGACCCGGGGGTCGCGCCGCAGGTGCTGGAGCCGGACCCGGGTGTCGTCCATGTTGAGCAGCACCCGGTCGTCCTCCTCGAGGAGGTACCAGGTCGCCACCGAGATCGGCTGGCCGTCGGAGCGCAGGGTCGACACGACGGCGGGATTCGGCTTCAGCAGCAGCGCACGGACGTCGTCGCGGTACGGGAGCTCGGGCATGGATCCTCCTGGAGACGGGTTACGACGAGGTTAGGTCCCCTGTTTCCCCAGCGAGAGGTTCACCATGCGCGCAGTCGTCTATCGCGAGACCGGTCCGTCGTCGGTGCTGGAGCCGGTCGAGCGCGACCTGCCCGAGCCCGGTCCCGGCGAGGTGCGGGTGCGGGTGGTCAGGTCGGGCGTCAACCCGACGGACTGGAAGTTCCGCGCCGGGATGATGGCCGGGTGGGACGAGGTCGTCCCCGGGCAGGACGGCGCGGGAGTCGTCGACGCGGTCGGCCCCGGCGTCGAGGAGTTCGCCGTGGGCGACCGGGTCTGGCTGGTGCTCGCCCAGCACGGCCGGCCCTACGGCACCGCGGCCGAGTTCACGGTGCAGCCGGTCGAGCGGGTCGCGCCGCTGGCCGACGAGGCGTCGTACGACCTCGGCGCGAGTCTGGGGGTGCCCGCGGTGACGGCGCACCGGGCGCTGACCGCCGGCGAGGACGGACCCCACCGGCTCGGTCCGGGAACCCTGGCCGGCCGGGTCGTGCTGGTGGCCGGGGGAGCGGGCGCGGTTGGGAACGCCGCGATCCAGCTGGCCCGCTGGTCCGGCGCGACCGTCGTCACGACCGTGAGCAGCGACGAGAAGGCCGACCTCGCGCGTGCCGCGGGCGCCGACCACGTCGTCAACTACCGGGAGTCCGACGCGACGCAGGCCATCCGCGAGGTCGCACCGGACGGGGTCGACATCGTGGTCGAGGTGGCGCCCGCCCAGAACGTCGGCATCGACCTCGAGGTGGTCAAGGTGCACGGCCTGGTCTCGATCTACGCCAACAACGGCGGCGACGAGCTGACCATGCCGCTGCGCGCGGCGTTCGGGAAGAACCTTCGCTTCCAGTTCCTCATCCTCTACACGCTGCACGACCACCTGGTCCGGGCTGCGATGGAGGACGTCAACGCGGCCGTCGCGGCCGGGGCGCTCCGGGTCGGGGCCGAGGCGGGGGTCCCGCTGCACCACTTCGGGCTGGCCGAGACGGCCGCCGCTCAGGATGCTGTGGAGGCTGGCGCGGTCGGCAAGGTGCTGATCGACGTCACCGACGCGTAATCAGCACGGCCACCGATCTCAGGCACCGCGTGGTTGAGTGGTGAGGTGGCCAAACCGTTGTGGGTCGTCGTCGGTGTCGTCCTCGTGCTCGTCGGACTGCTGTGGACCTTGCAGGGCATCGACGTCATCCAGGGCAGCTCCATGAGCGGCACCCGGACCTGGTCCGTCATCGGCCCGATCGTGCTGCTCGTCGGGGCCTTCGTCATGTCGGTCGGCATCCGTGGACGCAAGCCCTAGCCACGGCCCGGACGGCGCCCCGGTCGGCCGCCGGGTGGTGCTCGGCCTCCTCGGGCTCGGTGCGCTCGGGGTCGTCACCGGCGCCTCGGTCCAGGACGGGCTCAGCAGGATGCTCGCGCCGGTCCAGCTGCGCGACCCGACCGGCCTGACCTCGCTGGTCCCGCTCGGCAACACCTGGCGCTACTACTCCGTCACCGGCGCGGTCGAGCCGCGCGACGCCTCGACGTACACGCTGAAGGTCGCCGGCCTCGTCGACCGTCCCACGACGTACCGGCTCCCGGACCTCGAGGCGCTGCCGCAGCTCTCGTTCACCGACACGTTCCACTGCGTCACCGGCTGGCACGTGCCGGACGTGCCATGGCGGGGCGTGCGGCTCTCCGACCTGCTCGACCGGGCAGCGCCGACGGACGAGGCGGTCGGCGTGCGCTTCCACTCCTTCGACGGCACCTACTCGGTCAACATGACCCTCGACCAGGCCCTGGCCGACGACGTGATCGTCGCGCTCGGGATGTACGGCAAGCCGGTGACCCACGACCACGGGGGTCCGGTGCGGATCTACTCCGGCTCGATGTACGGCTACAAGAGCACGAAGTGGCTCTCCGAGATCGAGGTGACCGACAACGACGACCCGGGCTACTGGGAGGCTCGCGGCTACCCGCTCGACGGGATCATCGGTGAGTGAGTCCGCCGCCCACTCCGTGGCGCGGTTCGCGCGCGCGGAGCGGCTGGTGCACCGCTCGGTCGCGATCCTGATGGGCGTCTGCCTGATCACCGCCGTGATCCTCTACAACGGCTCGCTGATGCTGGCGGTCGGTCACCGGCACGTCGTCGAGACCGTGCACGTCTGGAGCGGCCTCGCGCTGCCCGTCCCGATGCTGGCCGGCGCGCTCTCGGCGGCCTACCGCGCCGACGTACGCCGCCTCAACCGGTTCACCCCCGCCGACTGGCGGTGGCTGCGGAGCAAGGACCGGCGCGACGGCACCATCCGGGTCGGGAAGTTCAACGCCGGCCAGAAGGTCAACTCGTGGCTGGTCGCCGGGGCGACCGGGGTGCTGCTCGGCACCGGCGCGCTCATGTACTGGACCGGCCTGGTGCGGCTGTCGTGGCGCTCCGGAGCCACCTTCGTGCACGACTGGTCCGCCCTGGCGCTCGGTCTCCTCGTGCTCGGCCACATCGCGTACGCCGTCCGCGACCCCGAGGCCCGCCGCGGCATGCGCACCGGACGGGTCTCGACGCGCTGGGCGCGGACCGAGCACGCTGCCTGGGTGGACGAGCTGGAGGATCGGTCCATCCCCTGAGAATCGTCGGATCCCGGTTGGCCGGTCGGCCCTCGGCGCAGGTAAGGTGCGTCTCGATCGACATCCTTTAACGAGCCGTCCCGTGAGGCGGAGAAGGAGGTCCGAGGCAGTTGCCTGCGCACCCGTACGAAGAGTCCGTCCCGCTCTCCCGCGTCGTCCTCGACGCCGGTGACATCACGCGGGCGTTGACCCGCATCTCCCACGAGATCCTCGAGCGCAACAAGGGCGCCGACGACCTCGTCCTGCTCGGCATCCCGAGCCGAGGAGTCCCGCTGGCCCGCCGGATCGCCGAGCGGATCGCCTCCGTCGAGGGCCACGACGTGCCCGTCGGCTCGCTGGACATCACGATGTACCGCGACGACCTGCGGCTGAAGCCGGCCCGGGCGCTGCTGCCGACCGAGATCCCGCCGGGCGGGATCGACGGCAAGGTGGTCGTCCTGGTCGACGACGTGCTGTTCTCCGGCCGCACCATCCGGGCCGCGCTGGACGCGCTCGGCGACATCGGCCGCCCGACCGCGGTCCGCCTCGCCGTCCTCGTCGACCGTGGCCACCGCGAGCTGCCGATCCGCGCCGACTTCGTCGGCAAGAACCTCCCGACCTCGCTGGTCGAGCGGGTCAAGGTGCGGCTCCTGGGCGTCGACGACGTCGACGCCGTGACCATCGAGGGCTTCGGACCTCAGGAGGGAGCACGGTGAAGCGACACCTGCTGAGCGCGGCCGACCTGAGCCG
Source organism: Nocardioides sp. Root1257 (assembly GCF_001425175.1). Classification (GTDB taxonomy): domain Bacteria; phylum Actinomycetota; class Actinomycetes; order Propionibacteriales; family Nocardioidaceae; genus Nocardioides. Next base: position 128,113 of record NZ_LMDV01000014.1, read on the forward strand.
CGACGACGCCGAGCTGGTCCTCGCGACCGCCGACGAGATGCGCTCGCTCGCGGACCGGCCGATCAAGAAGCTGCCCGCGCTGCGCGGCCGCACCGTGGTCAACCTCTTCTTCGAGGACTCGACCCGCACCCGGATCTCGTTCGAGGCGGCCGCCAAGCGGCTGAGCGCCGACGTCATCAACTTCTCCGCCAAGGGCTCGAGCCTGTCGAAGGGCGAGAGCCTCAAGGACACCGCCCTGACGCTCGAGGCGATGGGTGCCGACGCGGTCGTCGTCCGGCACGGCGCCAGCGGCGCCCCGCACCTCCTCGCCCACTCCGGCTGGGTGCGCTCCAGCGTGGTCAACGCCGGTGACGGCACCCACGAGCACCCGACCCAGGCGCTGCTCGACGCCTTCACGATGTGGAAGCACCTGGGGGAGTCGAAGCCCGGCGGGCTCGAGGGCCGCAGGATCGCGATCGTCGGCGACGTGCTGCACAGCCGGGTCGCGCGCTCCAACGCGCTGCTGCTGCGCACCCTCGGCGCCGAGGTCACGCTGGTCGCGCCGCCGACCCTGCTGCCGGTCGGCATCGAGGGCTGGCCGGTCGAGACGTCGTACGACCTCGACGGCGTGCTGCCCAAGGCCGACGCGGTGATGATGCTGCGGGTCCAGCGGGAGCGGATGCACGGCGGGTTCTTCCCGACCGCGCGGGAGTACTCGCGCCGCTACGGCCTCGACGGCAAGCGGATGGCGATGCTCCAGGACCACACGATCGTGATGCACCCCGGCCCGATGGTCCGCGGCATGGAGATCACGGCCGACGTGGCCGACTCCGACCGCTCCGTGATCGTCGAGCAGGTCACCAACGGCGTCGCCGTGCGGATGGCCGTCCTGTACCTGCTGCTCGGTGGTTCCGAGCCGGCTGTCGGAGGAGAAGAGTGAGCACGTCCTACCTGATCAAGAACGCCGCGATCCTCGGCGGCGAGCCGACCGACCTGCTGCTGCAGGACGGGACGATCCAGCAGATCGCGCCGGGTCTTGCGGCCGACGACGCGGTCGAGGTCATCGACGCGACCGGCCTGGTCGCGCTGCCCGGCCTGGTCGACCTGCACACGCACCTGCGTGAGCCGGGTCGCGAGGACGCCGAGACCGTGGACTCCGGGACCCAGGCGGCCGCGCTCGGCGGGTTCACCGCCGTCTTCGCGATGGCCAACACCGAGCCGGTCGCCGACACCGCCGGCGTCGTCGAGCAGGTCTGGCGGCTCGGTCGCGAGGCCGGTCACTGCGACGTCTACCCGATCGGCGCCGTCACCGTCGGCCTCCAGGGCGAGCGCCTCGCCGAGCTCGGTGCAATGGCCGACTCCGCCGCCCGCGTGCGGGTGTTCTCCGACGACGGCAAGTGCGTCCACGACCCGGTGCTGATGCGGCGGGCCCTGGAGTACGTCAAGGCGTTCGACGGCGTCGTCGCCCAGCACGCCCAGGAGCCGCGGCTCACCGAGGGCGCGCAGATGAACGAGGGCGAGCTGTCCGGCCGCCTCGGCCTCGCCGGCTGGCCCGCGGTCGCCGAGGAGGCGATCATCGCCCGCGACGTGCTGCTCGCCGAGCACGTCGGCTCGCGCCTGCACGTCTGCCACCTGAGCACCGCCGGGTCGGTCGAGATCGTCCGCTGGGCGAAGGCCAAGGGCGTGGACGTCACCGCCGAGGCCTGCCCGCACCACCTGCTGCTGACCGACGAGCTGGCGGCGACCTACGACCCGATCTACAAGGTCAACCCGCCGCTGCGCTCGGCCGCCGACGTCGAGGCGGTCAGGGCCGGCCTCGCCGATGGCACCATCGACATCGTCGCCACTGACCACGCGCCGCACCCGCACGAGGACAAGGACTGCGAGTGGGCGGCGGCCGCGTTCGGCATGCTCGGCCTCGAGACCGCGCTCTCGATCGTGCAGCAGACGATGGTCGACCCCGGCCTGCTCGACTGGGCCGGCGTCGCCGAGCGGATGTCCTACGCGCCGGCCCGGATCGGTCGGGTGGCCGACCACGGCCGTCCGATCGAGGTCGGCGCCCCCGCCAACGTGGTGCTCTACGACCCGGGCGCGACCCGGACGGTCGACCCGTCCGAATCGGCCAGCCTGAGCCGCAACACGCCCTACCGCGGGATGGAGCTGCCCGGCCGCGTGGTCGCGACGTTCCTCCGCGGCAAGGCCACCGTGCTCGACGGGAAGCTGGCATGAGCGCCCTCCTCGTCCTCGAGGACGGGCGCACCTTCACCGGCGAGACGTACGGCGCGGAGGGCGAGACCTTCGGCGAGGCGGTCTTCAACACCGGCATGACCGGCTACCAGGAGACGCTGACCGACCCGTCCTACCACCGCCAGGTCGTCGTGATGACGGCTCCGCACATCGGCAACACCGGCGTCAACGACGAGGACCCGGAGTCCTCGCGGATCTGGGTCGCCGGGTACGTCGTCCGCGACCCCGCCCGCCGCGCCTCGAACTGGCGCTCGCAGCGCAGCCTCGACGACGAGCTGCGGGCGCAGGGCGTCGTCGGGATCTCCGGCATCGACACCCGCGCGCTGACCCGTCACCTGCGCGAGCGCGGTGCGATGCGGGTCGGCATCTCCTCGACCGAGACCGACCCGGCCGCCCTGCTGGAGCGGGTGCTCGCGTCCGGCGAGATGGCCGGCTCCGAGCTCGCCTCGGAGGTGTCCACCGCGGAGGCCTACGTCGTCCCGGCTGCGGGGGAGAAGCGCTTCACCGTGGCCGCCCTCGACCTCGGGATCAAGGGCATGACGCCCTACCGGATGGCCGAGCGCGGCATCGAGGTGCACGTGCTGCCCGCGACCTCGACGCTCGACGACATCCGCGCGACCGGCGCGGACGGGCTGTTCTACTCGAACGGTCCCGGTGACCCGGCCGCGACCACGCACCAGATCGAGGTGCTCCAGGGGGCGCTGGCCGACGGGCTGCCCTACTTCGGCATCTGCTTCGGCAACCAGCTCTTCGGGCGGGCGCTCGGCTTCGGCACCTACAAGCTGAAGTACGGCCACCGCGGCATCAACCAGCCGGTCATGGACCGCACCACCGGCAAGACCGAGGTCACCGCCCACAACCACGGGTTCGCGGTCGACGCCCCGCTCGACGGCTCGACCAGGACGCCGTACGGCGAGGCGACCGTCAGCCACGTGTGCCTCAACGACGACGTGGTGGAGGGCCTCGAGCTCCGCGAGGACGGGAGGCTCAAGGGCTTCTCCGTCCAGTACCACCCCGAGGCCGCCGCCGGCCCGCACGACGCGGCGTACCTCTTCGACCGCTTTGTTCAGCTCATGGAGGGCACCGTCTGATGCCGAAGCGCGAGGACATCAAGTCCGTCATGGTGATCGGCTCCGGGCCGATCATCATCGGCCAGGCCTGCGAGTTCGACTACTCGGGCACCCAGGCCTGCCGGGTCCTCAAGGAGGAGGGCATCCGGGTCATCCTGGTCAACTCCAACCCGGCCACGATCATGACCGACCCCGAGTTCGCGGACGCGACGTACGTCGAGCCGATCACGCCCGACTTCGTCGAGAAGGTGATCGCCAAGGAGCGGCCCGACGCACTGCTCCCGACACTGGGCGGTCAGACCGCGCTCAACGCCGCCATCGCGCTGCACGAGCGCGGCATCCTGGAGAAGTACGGCGTCGAGATGATCGGCGCCAGCTTCGAGGCGATCCACCGTGGCGAGAACCGCGAGCTCTTCAACGCGATCGTCGACAAGGTGGGCGGCGAGACCGCGCGCAGCTTCGTCTGCCACACGCTCGAGGACTGCGAGAAGGCGACGGTCGAGCTGGGCTACCCGGTGGTCGTGCGCCCGTCGTTCACCATGGGCGGCACCGGCTCCGGCATCGCTTACGACGAGGGCGACCTCGCGCGCATCGCGGGCGCCGGCCTGGCCGCCAGCCCGACCACCGAGGTCCTGATCGAGGAGTCGATCATCGGGTGGAAGGAGTACGAGCTGGAGGTGATGCGCGACAAGGCCGACAACGTCGTCATCATCTGCTCGATCGAGAACCTCGACCCGATGGGCGTCCACACCGGCGACTCGATCACCGTCGCCCCCGCGATGACGCTCACCGACCGGGAGTACCAGCACCTGCGCGACCTGGCGATCGGCATCATCCGCGAGGTCGGCGTCGACACCGGCGGCTGCAACATCCAGTACGCCGTCAACCCCGCCGACGGCCGGGTGATCGTCATCGAGATGAACCCCCGGGTCTCGCGCTCCAGTGCGCTCGCCTCGAAGGCCACCGGCTTCCCGATCGCCAAGATCGCCGCCAAGGTCGCGATCGGCTACACGCTCGACGAGATCCCCAACGACATCACGGTGCGCGCCGACGGCTCCAGCACGCCCGCGGCGTTCGAGCCGACGCTCGACTACGTCGTGGTGAAGGTCCCGCGCTTCGCGTTCGAGAAGTTCCCCGGCGCCGACCCGCGGCTGACCACGCACATGAAGTCCGTCGGCGAGGCGATGGCGATCGGCCGCAGCTTCACCGAGGCGCTCCAGAAGGCGCTGCGCTCGCTGGAGTCCAAGGACGCCGCCTTCGACTGGCACCAGGAGTGGGTCGAGCTCGACAAGGCCGCGCTGCTGGCCGAGATCGAGGTCCCGCACGACGGCCGGCTCAAGAAGGTCATGGACGCGCTGCGCGCCGGCGCCACGGCCGAGGAGATCTTCGACCACACCCGGATCGACCCGTGGTTCGTCGACCAGCTGCTGCTGATCAACGAGGTCGCCGAGGAGGTCACCGCGGCGCCCGAGCTGACGCCGACCCTGCTGCGCAAGGCCAAGCGGCACGGCTTCTCCGACGTGCAGATCGGCAAGATCCGCGGCATGACCGCCGACGTCGTCCGGGGCGTGCGCCACGCCCTGGGCATCCGGCCGGTCTACAAGACGGTCGACACCTGCGCCGCCGAGTTCGCCGCGGCCACGCCGTACCACTACTCGTCGTACGACGAGGAGACCGAGGTCTCGCCCCGGGAGAAGCCGGCCGTGATCATCCTCGGCTCGGGCCCGAACCGGATCGGCCAGGGCATCGAGTTCGACTACTCGTGCGTGCACGCCTCGCTCACCCTGAGCCAGGCGGGCTACGAGACGATCATGGTCAACTGCAACCCGGAGACGGTCTCGACCGACTACGACACGTCCGACCGCCTCTACTTCGAGCCGCTGACCCTCGAGGACGTGCTCGAGATCGTGCACGCGGAGGAGCAGGCCGGCCCGGTGCTCGGGGTGATCTGCCAGCTCGGCGGCCAGACCCCGCTCGGGCTCGCGCAGGGCCTCAAGGACAACGGCGTGACGATCCTCGGCACCTCGCCCGAGGCGATCCACCTGGCCGAGGAGCGCGGCGCCTTCGGGCGGGTGCTCGCGGACGCCGGGCTGCCCGCGCCGAAGTACGGCATGGCCACCAGCTTCCCCGACGCCCACCGCATCGCGGCCGAGATCGGCTACCCGGTGATGGTTCGGCCGTCGTACGTGCTGGGCGGTCGCGGCATGGAGATCGTGTACGACGACGAGGCGCTCGCGGGCTACATCGCGCGCTCCACCGAGATCGGCCCCGCGCACCCGGTGCTGGTCGACCGCTTCATCGACGACGCCGTCGAGATCGACGTCGACGCGCTGTTCGACGGCGAGGAGCTCTTCCTCGGCGGCGTGATGGAGCACATCGAGGAGGCCGGCATCCACTCCGGCGACTCGTCGTGCGCGCTGCCGCCGATCACGCTCGGCAAGGCCGAGATCGACCGGATCCGCACGGCGACCGAGGCGATCGCACGCGGCGTCGGCGTGCTCGGGCTGCTGAACATCCAGTTCGCCCTCGGCTCCGACGTGCTCTACGTCCTCGAGGCCAACCCGCGGGCCAGCCGCACGGTCCCGTTCGTCTCCAAGGCGACCGCCACCCAGCTCGCGAAGGCAGCGGCGCGGGTGATGCTGGGGGAGTCGATCGCCTCGCTGCGGGACGCCGGCATGCTGCCGGCCACCGGCGACGGCGGCACCCTGCCGGCCGACCAGCCGATCGCGGTCAAGGAGGCGGTGATGCCGTTCAACCGGTTCCGCAGCCCCGACGGCAAGCAGGTCGACACGGTCCTCGGCCCGGAGATGAAGTCGACCGGCGAGGTGATGGGCTTCGACGCCGACTTCGGCACGGCTTTCGCGAAGGCCCAGGCCGGCGCGTTCGGCCCGCTCCCGACCGGCGGCAAGGTCTTCGTGAGCATGGCCAACCGCGACAAGCGACACATGATCTTTCCGATCAAGGTGCTCGCCGACCACGGGTTCGAGATCCTCGCGACCCAGGGCACCGCCGAGGTGCTGCGCCGCAACGGGGTGCGCACCACGATCGTGCGCAAGCACTGGGAGGGCGAGGGGCCGAACGGCGAGAAGACCACCGTGCAGCTGATCCTCGACGGTGAGATCCAGCTCGTCATCAACACGCCCAACGGCTCGACCAGCGGCGGCTCGGCGCGCGTCGACGGCTACGAGATCCGCACCGCCGCGGTGATGGCCAACATCCCGTGCATCACCACCGTCCAGGGCCTGGGCGCGGCGGTGCAGGGCATCGAGGCGCTGGAGCGGGGCGAGATCGGCGTGCGGTCGCTGCAGGACTGGGCGTTGGCCAGGAAGACGGCCGAGTGATCTACCGGACGATCTTCGACCACGGGTTCACCCGCACCGACCCGGAGAAGGCGCACCACGCGGCGTTCCGGGCGATCCGGGCGGCCCGGCCGGTCACCTCTCTACGACGTACGCCGGGGACGCCGGTGCAGGCCCTCGGCCTGACCTTCCCCAACGTGCTCGGACTGGCCGCCGGCTTCGACAAGAACGCCGTCGGCATCGACGGTCTCGCAGCCCTCGGCTTCGGCCACGTCGAGATCGGCACCGTGACCGGCGAGCCGCAGCCCGGCAATCCGAAGCCACGGCTCTTCCGGCTCCCCGAGGACTGCGCGGTCGTCAACCGGATGGGCTTCAACAACGACGGCGCCGAGGTCGTGGCCGAGCGGCTGAGGGCCCGCGGGCGCCGCCCGGGACCGGTCCTCGGCGTCAACATCGGCAAGAGCAAGGTCGTCCCCGAGGACGAGGCGGTCCGCGACTACGAGAAGTCGGCCCGCCTGCTCGCGCCGTACGCCGACTACCTGGTCGTCAACGTCAGCTCCCCGAACACGCCCGGACTGCGCAACCTCCAGGCGGTCGAGAAGCTCGAGCCGATCCTGACCGCGGTGCAGGCGATCGCTGGCGGCGTGCCGCTGCTCGTGAAGATCGCCCCCGACCTGTCCGACGACGACGTCCTCGCGGTCGCCGACCTGGCGCTCGCGATCGGCCTCGACGGCATCATCGCCACCAACACGACGATCTCGCGCGAGGGGCTCCGCACGCCCGAGGCGAAGGTCGAGGAGATCGGCGCCGGGGGGCTCTCGGGCCGTCCGCTCACCGACCGGTCGCTCGACGTGCTGCGCCTGCTGCGCGGCCGGGTCGGGCCTGACCTGACGCTGATCGGCGTCGGCGGCATCACCACGGTCGAGGACGCGCGGGCCCGCCTCGACGCCGGCGCCACCCTCCTGCAGGGCTACACCGCGTTCATCTACGAGGGCCCGCTGTGGCCCCGCCGGATCATCAGGGGCGTGCAGGGGTGAAGGGAGTGGCGGGCCTACCACGCGTAGCGGTAGTGGTCGGCTCGTCGCCGCAGCGCCGCGTCGCGCGCAGGTCGGAGCTCCTCGTCGATGGTGGCCCAGCGGCCCTGGTCGAGCGTGACACTCGGCGCGCGGACCGGCAGGGACTCCTGCAGGCGCAGTCGATCGGCGGTGCTCGGGTGGGTGGCATCGACGCGGCTGCCGTCGGCCTGCGCTGGCAGGGCACGGCGAGCGGACTCACTGACGGCCAGGACCCGTTCGCGGATCTCGACGGCCAGGTCCGGACGGCCCGGATCCACGGCGGCGCGATTGGCCGCGACGTCGATGACGTCGCCGAGCAGCAGGGTCTCGAGCATCTCGATGCCGCCCGCCGTCCCGGCCAGGACCGAGCCTGCGGTGTCGGCGCGCAGCTCGTCGCGCCGCGACGCCGCCGCGTGGACGATCTCCATCAGTCGGACGTAGCCGACGAGCGGCAGTCGGAGCGGCGCGGTGGCGATGGTCGCGAAGAGCGGCAGTCGGCCCTCGGTGCTCACGAGGCCATCGGGCGTTGCCAGGTCGAGCCAGCAGCGGAGGGTGCGGTCCGCCCACCAGACGTACCGACCGTGGACGACGTCGCGTCCGGCGAAGTGCGCGAGCTCGTGCCCGAGAAGCGCGATCCGCGCCTGGGGGCCGAGAGCCACCCAGAGCGGCGCCCCGATGACCAGCTCCCGCTGACGCAGCCCGCGGTTGGCGGCGTACGCGTTGATGCTGGCGTCCAGGGCGACGTACGTCGGTGCCGGAGTGCCCAGGGAATCCGACAGCTCCCGGAGCAGAGACATGAACTCCGGTGCGGTGTCGGGCTGGACCAGCTCGTGCGACTCGTGGCCCCGGCGAGGGAGCACGAGTGCCAGCACGGGCAGCAGCACCACGATGCCGAGCGTCCGCTGCACCCAGTTGTCGCCGAGCTCGACGAGCCAACCGCCGAGCACGGCGATCGCGAGCGTCACGAGGTGGATCACCGTCGCCAGCACGAACGCGGCAACACGAGCGGCAGGGCGCGGACGTCCGATGCTCGTCGCGTCCTGGCCGTCGATGCGCTCGCGCAGGGAGGGTCCGTCCACGGGCCGAATCGTAGGTCCCGCCGCGCGCTGCGCGAGACCGAAGAGAGGAACTGACATGACCTTCGGAGCCCGCCTCCACGCCGCGATCGCCGATCGCGGCCCGTTCTGCGTCGGCATCGACCCGCACTCGGCGCTCCTGCACGACTGGGGACTCACCGACGACGTGGCGGGCCTCGAGACCTTCGCGATGACCGTCGTCGAGGCGGTCGCCCCGCACGTGAGCGTCGTGAAGCCCCAGTCGGCGTTCTACGAGCGCTTCGGCAGCCGGGGGATCGCGGTGCTCGAGCGGGTCATCGCCGAGTCACGTGCCGCCGGCGCGCTGGTGCTGCTTGACGTCAAGCGCGGCGACATCGGCTCGACCAGCCAGGCGTACGCCGACGCCTACCTCGACCCGACCTCGCCGCTGGCCTCGGACGCGATCACGGTCAGTCCGTTCCTCGGCTTCGGCTCGCTCGACCCGATCTTCGACAGCGCGCGCCGGCACGACGGCGGTGTCTTCGTGCTCGCGCTGACCTCGAACAAGGAGGGGCCCGAGGTCCAGCACGCCAGCACCGCGGATGGCGGCACGGTCGCCGGCCTGATGCTCGACCACCTGCGCCGCCTCAACGCCGACGCCGAGCCGCTCGGCTCCTTCGGTGCCGTCGTGGGAGCGACCATCGGCTCGACCGACGAGGACCTCGCCTTCAACGGACCGATCCTCGCGCCGGGGTTCGGGGCCCAGGGCGGGACGATCGCCGACGTACGCCGCCTCTTCGGCTCGGCGGCCGCGGTGCTCCCGAGCTCGTCGCGCGAGGTGCTCCGGCTCCAGGGCCCGGACGCGATGCGCGACTACGTCCTGCGCACCAACCAGGAGCTGCGCTCGTGAGGCGCGTCGCCGTCGTCTCGCTCCTGCTGCCGCTCCTCCTGGCCGGGTGCGGCGACGACAAGGACGCCTACTGCGACGCCGTGCAGGACCACCAGAAGGACCTCAGCGAGACCCTGGGCGACGGGTCGCCGGACGCGTTGCTGAAGGCGCTCGGCACCTTCCAGGACCTGGCCGACCAGGCGCCCGCCGACATCACGGACGAGTGGCAGCAGGTGATCCGCAGTCTGAAGAGCCTGAAGCAGGCACTCCAGGACGCCGGCGTCGACCCGGCGACCTACGACCGCGCCCACCCTCCCGCCAGTCTCACCACGGACGAGAAGAAGAAGATCGACGCGGCAGCAGCCGATGTCGGGAGCGGTGCCACGCTGCAGGCCCTGTCGGACCTGGACCAGCAGGCACGCGATGTCTGCCACACCCCGCTGACGGTCTGACGCCCCGATTGCTGCCCGTCCGCCGTTCTGACTAGATTGACCACCTGCGTCCCGCACCACCTCCCGAACCCCGAAGGACCCGTGCTCGTGGCTCTGCCCCCGCTCACCCCTGAACAGCGTCAGGCGGCCCTCGACAAGGCCGCCGCATCCCGGAGGGAGCGGGCCGAGGTCAAGAACCGGCTGAAGAACTCGGGTGCCTCGATCGCCGACGTGCTCGAGGAGGGCCAGCGCAACGAGGTCATCGGGAAGATGCGGGTCGTCGACCTGCTCCAGGCGATGCCCGGCCTCGGCAAGGTGCGCGCGCGCCAGCTCATGGAGCGCCTCGGCATCGCCGAGAGCCGGCGGGTCCGGGGCCTCGGCACCAAGCAGGTGGCGGCGCTCGAGAAGGAGTTCGCGGCGCGTGACTGAGCCCTCCCGGCTCGTCGTTCTCGCGGGACCGACCGCGGTCGGGAAGGGCACCGTCGCCGCCGACGTACGCCGGCACCACCCGGAGGCCTGGATCTCGGTCTCCGCGACGACCCGCGCGCCGCGCCCGGGCGAGCAGGACGGCGTGCACTACTGGTTCGTCGACGACGACCAGTTCGACGCGATGATCGAGCGCGGCGACCTGCTCGAGTGGGCGGTCGTCCACAAGGCGGCCCGCTACGGCACCCCTCGCCAGCCGGTGGAGGCCGTCCTCGCGACCGGCCGCCCCGCCCTGCTGGAGATCGACCTGCAGGGCGCGCGGCAGGTCCGCGCGAGCATGCCGAACGCGTTGTTCGTCTTCCTGAAGCCCCCCTCGTGGGACGAGCTGGTCCGCCGACTCGTCGGTCGGGGCACCGAGACGGCGGAGGAACGGGAGCGCCGGCTCGTCACCGCGCGCGAGGAGCTGGCCGCCGAGGAGGAGTTCGACGTGAGCATCGTGAACCACGAAGTTCACGCTGCAGCCGAGGAGTTGGTAGCCTTGATGCTGCAATCCCCAACCGATCAGTGAGGCTTCTGCGTGGCTGCCCCGAACATCGCCGCTGAGGGTGTCACCAACCCCTCGATCGACGACCTGCTCTCCAAGACCGACAGCAAGTACAAGCTGGTTCTCTTCAGCGCCAAGCGTGCTCGCCAGATCAACGCCTACTACTCGCAGCTGGGCGAGGGCCTGCTCGAGTACGTCGGCCCGCTCGTGGACACCCACGTGCAGGAGAAGCCGCTGTCGATCGCGCTCCGCGAGATCAACGACGACCTCCTGGTCTGCGAGGACATCGACCCCGCCGAGCTCGCTGCCGAGGAGGCCGCCGCCCAGGCTGCCGCCGAGGCCGGCCTCGCGGGCAACTGACCTGACGGGTCGATGACCCCGACGACTGAGCGTCACGACACGGCCGTCTCCTCCGGGAGGCGGCCTCGTGTCGTTCTCGGGGTGTCCGGCGGGATCGCCGCCTACAAGGCGTGCGAGCTGCTGCGGCGCCTCACCGAGTCGGGCCACGACGTGACCGTCGTCCCGACCGCCGCCGCGCTGGAGTTCGTGGGCGCGCCGACCTGGTCGGCGCTGTCCGGCAAGCCGGTGGCCACCGACGTGTGGAGCAACGTCCACGAGGTGCCGCACGTCCGGATCGGCCAGGAGGCCGATCTCGTCGTGGTCGCGCCGGCGACCGCGGACCTTCTGGCCAAGGCCACGCACGGTCTCGCCGACGACCTGCTGACCTCCACGCTGCTGACCGCGCGCTGCCCGGTGGTCTTCGCCCCGGCGATGCACACGGAGATGTGGGAGCACCCGGCCACCCGCGCCAACGTCGCCACGCTCCGCGAGCGTGGCGCGCTCGTCATCGAGCCCGCCGAGGGCCGCCTGACCGGCAAGGACACCGGCAAGGGCCGGCTGCCCGAGCCCGACGAGATCTTCGAGGTCTGCCGCGAGGTCCTGTCCCGCGGTACGACGGACCTCGACCTCGCCGGCCGCCACGTGGTGGTGTCCGCCGGCGGGACGCGGGAGTACCTCGACCCGGTCCGCTTCCTCGGCAACCGCTCCTCCGGGCTGCAGGGCTACGCCCTGGCCCGGGCGGCCGCGGCCCGGGGCGCCGAGGTGACGCTCATCGCCGCCAACGTGACCCTGGCGGACCCGGCCGGGGTCAAGGTCGTGCGGGTCGAGACGACCGCGCAGCTCCGCCAGGAGGTCGTCTCCGCTGCGGCTGCGGCCGACGCCGTCGTGATGGCCGCAGCCCCGGCCGACTTCCGGCCCACCGGCGTCAGCGACGCGAAGATCAAGAAGGCCGCGGACGGCTCGGCGCCCGCCATCGAGCTCGTCCAGAACCCCGACATCCTCCACGAGATCGGCACCGAGCGCGCCCGCGAGGGCCAGGTCGTCGTCGGTTTCGCGGCCGAGACCGGTGACGAGACCGGTTCCGTGCTCGACCTGGCGCGCGCGAAGCTCGTGCGCAAGGGCTGCGACCTGCTCGTGGTCAACGACGTGAGCGGGGGAGCCGTCTTCGGCAGCCCCGACAACGAAGCCATGATCCTGGCGGCCGACGGCGGCGACGTCGAGGTGCCGCGCGGATCCAAGTCGGCCCTGGCCCACGTCATCTGGGACCAGGTCCGCAGCCGTCTCCGCTGAACCGCTGAGACCGCCGTACCACCCCGTGGGACGCCAGTTAGGGTGTTCCGCACCACCCCATCGCACCACCCAGCGCACCAAGGAGCAGCAGTGACCGGACGTCTCTTCACGTCGGAATCGGTGACCGAGGGCCACCCGGACAAGATCGCTGACCAGATCAGCGACTCCGTCCTCGACGCGATGCTCGAGCAGGACCCCCACAGCCGGGTCGCGGTCGAGACACTGCTCACCACCGGCCTCGTCGTCGTCGCCGGCGAGGTGACCACGACCGGCTACGTCGACATCAAGCAGAAGGTCCGCGACCGGATCCTCGAGATCGGCTACGACTCCTCGCTCAAGGGCTTCGACGGCGCGTCCTGCGGCGTCATGGTGGCGATCGGCGGCCAGTCCGGCGACATCGCCCAGGGCGTCGACACCGGCCACGAGAGTCGCACCGGGTCCGTCGACGCCATGGACAAGCAGGGCGCCGGCGACCAGGGCCTGATGTTCGGCTACGCCTGCGACGACACCGACGTGCTGATGCCGCTCCCGATCGTGATCGCCCAGCGGCTCGCCGAGCAGCTCACCGCGGTCCGCAAGGACGGGACGCTGCCCTACCTGCGTCCCGACGGGAAGACCCAGGTCACCATCGAGTACGACGCCGACAACCGCCCGGTGCGCGTCGACACCGTCGTGCTCTCGACGCAGCACTCCGAGGAGACCGAGCTCGACGCGCTCGAGGCCGACGTCAAGAAGCACGTCATCGACCCGGTCCTCGACACGTTCAGGATCCCCTCGGAGGGCTACCGCCTCCTGGTCAACCCGACCGGCCGCTTCGTCGTCGGCGGCCCGATGGGCGACGCCGGCCTGACCGGCCGCAAGATCATCGTCGACACCTACGGCGGCATGGCCCGCCACGGTGGCGGCGCCTTCTCGGGCAAGGACCCGTCGAAGGTCGACCGCTCGGCGGCGTACGCCATGCGCTGGGTCGCCAAGAACGTCGTGGCCGCCGGCCTGGCCCGTCGCTGCGAGGCGCAGGTCGCCTACGCGATCGGCAAGGCCCAGCCCGTCGGCGTCTTCATCGAGACCTTCGGCACCGGCACCGTGTCCGACGAGCAGATCCAGCAGGCGGTGCTCGAGGTCTTCGACCTGCGCCCGGCCGCGATCATCCGCGACCTCGACCTGCTGCGCCCCATCTACGCCAAGACCGCGGCGTACGGCCACTTCGGCCGCGAGCTGCCGGAGTTCACCTGGGAGCGCACCGACCGCGCCGACGCCCTGAAGGCGGCCGCCGGCCTCTGACAGGCGCAGATTCACAGCAGATCGACAGCGGACATGCCCCGATCGGGGCATGTCCGCTGTCGCGTCGTGGGCCTAGCGTGAATCGTCCGCTCGGGTTGCCATCCCGCCCCAGGAGCCACGATGTCCAGGCCACGCATGCTGTCGCACTTCTTCGCCCTCCTCCTGGTGAGCGGAGCCCTGGCCGCGGTGCCGACCTCGCCGGCCGGGGCGGCTGACCCGGAGAGCCGGGCGCTGGCCCGCCTCGACGACGACTCCGACCGGCCGGTCACGATGCGTGGCGCCGGGTCGGGCGGACACGCCGGCTTCATCGGGGTGCCCGCCGGCGGCGAGCTCGACAACCCCGACGTGCACCCCGGCACCGGGGTGGCCGAGGCCGCCGACCTGCACGTCGCCCGGTACGGCGCGGCGGTCGGCGCGGAGCGCTCCGGCACGACCTGGAACCAGACGTCGGCACGGCCGACCGCCGTGGGCGACGTCGTCCGCTACCAGCAGGAGGTCGCGGGGGTGCCGGTCGTCGGGGGCCAGGTCGTGGTCAGTCTCCGCTCCGACCGCGAGCTGTCCTCGATGCTGGCCGAGACCTCCGAGGTCACGCGGGTCGCGGACGCGACGGTCGGGGAGAGCGAGGCGGAGGCGGAGGCTCGGGCGGCGTTCCTCAAGGGCTCCGGGGCCGGCGGCGGCACGACCGTCGAATCCCTGGGCCGCTGGGTGCTCGACGCCGGACTGATCGGAGGCGACCCGGCGGTCGACGCCCGCGGTGTCTGGCGGTTCGAGGTCACCCGCGACGCAGACGAGCGACGCCAGATCATGATCGACGACCGCACCGGGGCGGTGCTGATGGACGTCGACGAGATCCAGCACGCGGTCGACCGGGTCGTCTGCGACGACAACAACGTCCGCCGGTCGAGCGACGTGCCTTGCACCTCGGGCTTCGCGCGCACGGAGGGCGCCCCGGCGAACGGTCAGGCCGACGTCGACACGGCGTACGACCTGAGCGGCGTGGTGGCCGACTTCTACCAGCAGGTCGCGGGCGTCGACCTGACGCAGCTGCTGGGCATCACCGTGTCCGGCCAGAAGAAGCTCGCCTCGACGGTGCGGTGGTGCTACACCGGCTCCAGCAACGCGTGCCCCTACGACAACGCCTTCTGGAACGGCTCCCAGATGTACTACGGCCAGGGGTACGCCGTGGCGGACGACGTCGTGGGTCACGAGATCACGCACGGCTTCACCGAGCGCAACTCCGGGCTCTTCTACTGGGGCCAGTCGGGCGCCATGAACGAGTCGATCTCCGACATCATCGGCGAGATCATCGACCACCGGCATCCGTCGGCCGGCGACTCACCGACGAACTGGGCGATGGGCGAGGACATCCCCGGCTTCCCGGACGGCCTCCGCAACATGGCGGACCCGACCGTGTTCAACGACCCCGACACGACGTCGAGCACGTTCTACCGGAAGGAGGCCAGCACCTACCCCGACAACGACGGGGTGCACACCAACTCCGGCGTCGGCAACAAGACGGCGTTCCTGATCTCCCAGGGCGGGACGTTCAACGGGCAGACGATGACGGGGATCGACACCGGGGACCCGACGCTCACGAAGTCGGCGCGGCTGTGGGTCCTGGTCGACCAGTCGCTCACCTCCGGCAGCGACTACGCGGACGAGGCCGCCGTGCTCGACCAGAGCTGCCAGGCCCTGCTCGCCGGAGGGACGGCCGGGTTCACCGCCGACGACTGCACCAACGTCCACAAGGCGACGCTGGCGACCCAGCTCCGCGACACCCCCACCAACAACCCCCAGCCGGCCGACGCCGCCGCCGACTGCCCGGCGGGCACGACCAAGCGGGTGCTCATGGACAGCGAGACCGGCGCGCCGGCGTCGACCTTCGTCGCCGGACCGACCTGGGCGCGTGAGGCGACGCTGTCGCACTCCGCCCCGGACGCCTGGGTGTCCAGCGATCCCGCCGCCGTGGGGACGAGCGCCCTCGTCGCCAGCACGTCGGTCCCGTTGCCCGCCGGTCAGTCGTCCTACCTCTACTTCCAGCAGTGGCGCGTGCTGGACTACGACACGGGCGGCTTCTACGACGGCGGCACCGTCGAGGTCGATGCGGGCGCCGGTCCGGTCGACACCGCGAGCCTGCCCTGGATCAACGGTCCGAGCCAGACGATCCACTCGGGCTTCTCGAACCCGGCAGCGGGCCGGCTGGGCTTCGGGGGCGACAGCCGCGGGTACCTCGCCAGCCGGGTCGACCTGAGCAGCTTCGCAGGGAGCTCGGTCAAGCCTCGGTTCACGATGAACACCGACAGCTCGATCTCCTTCCCGGGCTGGGCGGTCGACGACATCTCGCTGTACACCTGCGACGTGCCCGCCCTCGCGAGCTCGGTGGCGCCGACCGTGTCGGGCAGTCCGCGCGTCGGCAGCACCCTGACCGCCGCTCCCGGCAGCTGGACCCCGACCCCGGACTCGTTCGCCTTCCAGTGGCTGCGCGCCGGCACCCCGATCGGCGGTGCGACGACGGCGAGCTACGCGCCGGTGGCCACCGACGTCGGACAGACCCTGTCGGTCCGGGTCACCGCGGTGAAGGCGGGCTTCACCTCCGGCACCGCGACCAGCGGCCCGACGGCGGCCGTCGGCCTGGGCACCCTGGTGCGAGGCACGCCGACCGTGGCCGGGAAGGCCCAGGTCGGGGCGAGGCTCACCGTGAAGCCGGGGACCTGGAGGCCCGCGGGGGTCACCCTCCGTCTCCAGTGGCTGCGCAACGGCAAGCCGATCAACAAGGCCACGAGGTCGACGTACGCCGTGACCAGGGCCGACCAGGGCAAGCGGATCTCCGTGCGGGTGACGGGCAGCAGGGCCGGCTACGCCACGGCGACAGCGACGTCGAAGGCGACCGGGAAGGTGAAGGCGAAGAAGCGCCGGTAGTCCGCACCGTCAGCGGGCGCTGGTAGAACTGCGCCCATGGCCGACCCCGACGAGCACCCGGAGCTGCTGCCGGGCATGGCCCGGGCGTCGGTGAAGGCCTCACAGGCCAAGGCCCGCGCCACCCGCGCGCGCAAGGCCGCGGAGGCCGAGCCGGCGGCCGTCGACCCGGTGGCGCAGGTGCTCGTCGACGTCCCGCTCGCCCACCTGGACCGCCCGTTCGACTACGCCGTCCCGGCCGCGATGGCTGACACGGCCGTCCCGGGCGCGCGGGTCAAGGTCCGCTTCGCGGGGCAGGACGTCGACGGCTTCGTGCTCGCCCGGGGCACCGAGAGCGAGCACGCCGGTCGTCTCACCCCGCTGCGCCGGGTCGTCAGCCCCGAGCCGGTCATCCACCGCGAGATCGCGGGGCTGGCCGGCGAGCTCGCCGAGAGGTACGCCGGCACCCGCTCCGACGTGCTGCGGCTCGCGATCCCGACCCGGCATGCGACCACGGAGAAGGAGCCGTCCCCGGCCGCGGTGCCGTGGCGCCACGACGCCCGAGCGGGGGAGCAGGCCTGGGCCGAGCACGCGCCCGGCCCGGCCTTCCTGCGGCACCTGGCCGTCGGCGGCAGCCCCCGAGCGGTCTGGTCCGCGGCGCCGGCCACCGACTGGCCGGCGCTCGTCGCCCACGCCGCGGCCGCCACGCACGCGTCGGGCCGGGGCGTCGTGATCTGCGTGCCCGACGGCAAGGACGTGGCCCGCGTGGACCGCGCGCTGGTCGCGGCGATGGGCGAGGGTCAGCACGTCACCCTCACCGCCGACGCCGGCCCGGCGCGGCGCTACCGCGACTTCCTCGCGGTCAGCCGAGGGGCCCGGCGCGTCGTCGTCGGCACCCGCGCGGCCGGGTTCGCCCCCGTCCGCGACCTCGGGCTCGTCGTCATCTGGGACGACGGCGACGACCTGCACGCCGAGCCGCGGGCCCCCTACCCCCACACCCGCGAGACGCTGCTGCTGCGCGCCGAGCGCGAGGGCGCGGGCGCCCTGATCGGCGGGTTCGTGCGCACCGTCGAGGCGGCGTACCTGCTCCGCACCGGCTGGGCCCAGGAGATCACCGCCGACCGGGCGGAGGTACGCCGGCGGGTGACCGTCCAGGTCGCCGGCACCGAGACCGACCGAGACCTGCACGCGCGCGGTGCGCGGATCCCGCGCGAGGTCCACCTCGTGGTCCGCGACGCCCTGGAGACCGGTCCGGTCCTGGTCCAGACGCCGCGGCTGGGCTACGTCAACGTCCTCGCCTGCGAGCGCTGCCGCACGCCGGCCCGCTGCGACGTGTGCCAGGGGCCGCTCGCCCTGACCGGCCCCGCGACCCCGCCGGCGTGCCGGTGGTGCGGCACCGCCGACGAGGCCTGGGCGTGCCGCGAGTGCGGGCACCGCGGGCTGCGGGCCCCCGTCCTCGGGGACGCCCGGACCGCCGAGGAGCTGGGCCGGGCACTGCCGAACATCCGGGTCCGCACCAGCTCCGGCGACACCGTCCTCGCGACCGTCTCGGGCACCCGCCAGGTCGTCGTCGCCACTCCGGGGGCCGAACCGGTCGCCGAGGGCGGCTACGCCGCGGTGGTGCTGCTCGACACCTGGCTGCTGCTCTCGCGCATCGACCTGCGCGCCGGCGAGGAGGCGCTGCGCCGGTGGGCCGACGCCGCCGCGCTGGTCCGGCCGGGAGGGCGGGTGGTCGCCGTCGGCGACCCGGCCCACCCGACCCTCCAGGCGCTGGTGCGCTGGGACCCGGCCGGTCACGCCGAGCGCGAGACAGATGAGCGGCTGGCGGCCCACCTGCCGCCCGCCAGCCGGCTGGCCACGATCACGGGCGAGCCCGGGGCGGTCGACGACGCCGTCACGCTCCTGGCGGCACCGGCGTCGGCCGAGCTGCTGGGTCCGGTGGACGTCTCCGAGGGGGAGAGCCGGGTCGTCGTCCGGGTGCCCCGGGCCGAGGGTGCCGACCTGTCGCGGGCTCTCGGCGAGCTCCAGCGGCTTCGCTCGGCGCGCAAGCTCGACGCCGTGCGCATCCAGGTCGACCCCCCGACGCTCTGAGGCGCTCCTGGTCTCGACACGCGCCGTCGGGTCCGCTGACGCGTCCCCGGGCGCTTGCTCGACCACCGACAGGGAGTCCGCTGCGCGTCCTCCCTAGACTGTCGCGGTGCCCATCCAGCCGATCCGACTCTTCGGAGACCCCGTCCTGCGCAAGCCCGCGATCGAGGTCGTCGACTTCGACAAGGAGCTCCGCCGCCTGGTCGAGGACCTGACCGACACGATGCTGGAGGCACCCGGTGCCGGCCTGGCCGCGCCGCAGATCGGGGTCGGCCTGCGAGTGTTCACCTGGCACGTCGACGGCGAGCTCGGCCACCTCGTCAACCCGCGCCTCGAGCTCTCCACCGACACCCAGCACGGTCCCGAGGGCTGCCTCTCCATCCCGGACCTGAGCTTCGACTGCACCCGCGCGCTCTCGGTGGTCGCCCACGGCTTCGACATGCACGGCGAGCCGGTCGTGATCGAGGGCTCCGAGCTGCTCGCCCGCGCGATCCAGCACGAGACCGACCACCTCGACGGCGTGCTCTTCGTCGACCGGCTCGACACCGATGCCCGCAAGGCCGCGATGAAGGCGATCCGGGAGGCCGAGTGGTTCGGGCTCGAGCGGCCGACGGTCAAGGTGTCGCCGCACGCCACCAACGGCTTCGGGTTCTGAGCGGGATGCGCGTCGTCTTCGCCGGCACCCCCGAGGTCGCCCTGCCCTCCCTGGACGCCATCGCCGCGTCCGGCCACGAGCTCGTCGGCGTCGTCACCCGGCCCGACGCGCCCTTCGGCCGTGGCCGCAAGCTCACGCCGAGCCCGGTGGCCGTGCGCGCCGAGGAGCTGGGCGTCCCGGTCCTCAAGCCCGAGCACCCGCGCGACCCGGAGTTCCAGGAGGCCCTGCGCGCGCTCCGGCCGGAGTGCTGCCCGGTGGTCGCGTACGGCGCGATGCTGCCGCAGTCGGCACTCGACATCCCGACCGTCGGCTGGGTCAACCTGCACTTCTCCGTGCTGCCGCACTGGCGCGGTGCGGCCCCGGTGCAGCACGCGATCTGGAACAACGACGAGGTCACCGGCGCGACGACCTTCCTGATCGTCAAGGAGCTCGACGCGGGCCCGACCTTCGGGGTGATGACCGAACGGATCCAGCCCGACGACACCTCCGGCGACCTCCTCGGCCGGCTCGCCGAGGGCGGCGCGGGGCTGCTCGTCGCGACCCTCGACGGGATCGAGGACGGCTCCCTGGACGCGCGACCCCAGCAGGCCGAGGGGGTGTCCTTCGCGCCGAAGATCCTGGTGGAGGACGCCCGCATCGACTGGTCGCGGCCGGCCATCGCCGTCGACTGCCAGGTGCGCGCGTGCACGCCCGCGCCCGGCGCGTGGACGACGTACGACGGCGAGCGCGTCAAAGTCGGCCCGGTGACGCTCACCGAGCAGGTGCTGGAGCCCGGCCGGCTCGAGGTCAGCAAGGCCGAGGTGCTCGTGGGCACCGGCACCCACGCCGTACGCCTCGGCGACGTGAAGCCGCACGGGCGCAAGCAGATGCCCGCCGCCGACTGGGTCCGGGGCCAGCGGATCGAGACCGGCGCAGCAGTCGGAGTGCCTGCCGATGCCGGCTGACCGGAAGCCCCGCGTCGACCCGGCCCGGATGGTCGCCTTCGAGGTGCTCAAGGCGGTCCGCGTCGACGACGCCTACACCAACCTGGTGCTGCCCGCCCTGCTGCGCGAGCACCGCCTGAGCGGCCGCGACGCCGCCTTCGCCACCGAGCTCGCCTCCGGGACGATCCGCTGGCAGGGGCTCTACGACGCGATCCTGGCCGCCTGCATCGACCGCTCCCTGAACAAGGTCGAGCTGAAGGTGCTCGACGGCCTGCGGCTCGGCTGCCACCAGCTGCTCGCCATGCGGGTGCCGACCCACGCCGCGATCAGCACCACCGTCGACCTGGTGCGCTTCCGCGTCAGCCAGGGCGCGGCCGGCTTCGCCAACGCGGTGCTCCGCAAGGTCTCCCAGCAGGACCTGGAGGCCTGGACCGCCCAGGTGGCGCCCGACGTGGCGACCGCCTCCAGCCACCCCGCCTGGGTGGTCGACGAGCTCCGCGCCGCCCTCGGCCGCGACGACGAGCTCGAGGCGCTGCTGGCCGCCGACAACGCACGCCCGAAGGTCACCCTGGTCGCCCGGCCCGGCCGCGCCACCCGCGAGGAGCTGGGGGGTGAGCCCACGCGCTTCTCGCCGTACGGCGTCGTGCTGGCCGGCGGCGACCCCGGCCAGGTCCGGGCGGTCGCCCAGGGACGCGCGGGCGTCCAGGACGAGGGCTCGCAGCTGGTCGCGATCGCCGCCGCCGCCGCAGCGGTCGATGGCCGTGACGCCCGCTGGCTCGACCTCTGCGCCGGGCCTGGTGGCAAGGCCGCGCTGCTCGCCGCGTTGGCCGCCGAGCGAGGCGCCGCCCTGGTCGGGTCGGAGCGCCAGCCGCACCGCGCCGGCCTCGTCCGCAAGGCCCTGACCGGTGGTCCGGGGGTGCTCGGGGTCGTCGCCGCCGACGGCACGCGGCCGCCGTACCGGTCCGGCGCCTTCGACCGCGTCCTCGTCGACGCGCCCTGCACCGGACTGGGTGCGCTCCGGCGTCGCCCCGAGGCGCGCTGGCGCCGTCGTCCCGCCGACATCGCCGAGCTGGTGCCGCTCCAGGAGAGCCTCGTCGCGTCGGCCCTGGACCTGACGCGTTCCGGCGGCGTCGTGCTCTACGCGACCTGCTCGCCGGTGCTCGCCGAGACCGCCGGCGTCGTCAGGGCCGTCCTCGAGAGCCGCGACGACGTCCTCCTCGAGGACCTCGGCCCGGTGCTCCCCGACGTGCCCGACGCGGCAGGTCCGCTGCCGGGCACGCTGCAGCTGTGGCCGCACCGGCACGGCACCGACGCGATGTTCCTGGCGCTGCTGCGCAGACGGTGAGCTACTTCTTCCACCGAGTCTCGTAGCGGAGCGCGTCGAGGAGCTCGTGGAGGACGTCCAGGGGCACGTCGTCGGCGGGCTGCACGGTCACGAAGTAGTTCGCGCCGACGTGCACGACCTGGTCGGACGGGTGGTCGGGGTCGTCGCCGGACCAGGAGTCGTACTCCGACATCGGCCGGGTCACCACCGTCAGGAAGCTGTCGCCCTTCGACACCGGGAACTTGTCGTCGGCAGCGGTGCCGACCTCCCAGTCCGGCAGCGCGCCCAGCACGACGGTCACGGGCAGGCGCTGGGCCGTCGGCTGGACGACGTCGGGGGGCGGCGGTGTCGCCGAGGCCGTGGGGGTCGGCTGGGTGGCCACCCCGGGATCGGTGCCGGTGGTGTCGTCGGAGCCGCCCAGGGAGCTGCCGAGGATCCCGACGACGGCCACGCCGGCGACCACGCAGCCGAGTCCGGCGGCCGCCGTACGACGGCGGCGCATGCGCGTGCCGGTGCGGGTGGAGACGCGGATCAGCTGGTCGAGGTCGGGGTCCTCGTCGCGCACCCGGTCGCGGAGTGCGGTGCCGAGCTCGGTGGGGTCGTCGTGGGTCATCAGGTGGTCCTCTCGATCAGGTCGGCGGCGAGCAGCGGGCGGAGCCGCTGGAGCGCGCGCCGGGAGCGGGTGCGCACGGCCGACTCGGTGATGCCGAGGTCGTGGGCCGTGTCGGCGACGCTGCGGTCCTCCCAGTAGCGCAGCACCAGCACCGCCCGGTCGTGCGGCGGCAGGGTGGCGAGCGCGTCCAGCAGGTCCAGCCGGGTCGTGTGGTCGTCCTCGGGCGCGGCGGGCTCCGGCCCGAGGGTGGGATCCGCCGGCAGCTCGCTGTTGCGACGCAGCCGGCGGTGCGAGAGGTAGGTGTTGAGCAGCGTCCGGCGCGCGTACGCCAGCGGGTCGTCGGCGCGCGACACCCGACGCCACGAGGCGTAGACGCGGGCGTACGTCGCCTGCGTCAGGTCCTCGGTGAGGTGGTGGTCCCCGGTGAGCAGCAGCGCCGATCGGTGCAGCCGCGGCCCGGTGGTCCGCACGAACTCGGCGAACTCCTCGGCATCGTTCCTCGTCACAGCAGATCAGACTCCTCGAGTGCCCCGTCAGGTGACAGGCGACCGGGACTTTTCTCAGTCCAGCACGTGGCGCAGGTAGCGGCCGGGCGCGTCGAGGTAGGCCTTCCAGTGCTGCACCAGCTCGAGCTCCTCCCACGTCGTACGCCGCAGTCCCCACTCACCGACCTCGAGGATCGTGGCGCCCGGCATCGCCGCGAGCACGGGGGAGTGCGTCGCGCAGAGGACCTGCCCGCCGTCCTCGACCACGGCGCCCAGCGTGGAGATCAGGCCGAGGGTGGACGAGAACGACAGCGCCGCCTCGGGCTCGTCGAGGCAGTAGAAGCCCGACGAGTCGAAGCGGGTGCGCAGCACGGCCAGGAACGACTCGCCGTGGCTCATCTCGTGGAAGCGCGGGTCGCGGCGCCCGGCGTCCTGCGGGCCGGGGTTGTCCTCCAGGTAGCTGTAGAAGCCGTGCATCGTCTCCGCGCGGAGGAAGAAGCCCCAACGTCCGCCCCCGAGCCCGCGCCGGAGCCGGAGCGTCCGCCCGAGCGGCGACTCGGACGATCGCGTCGCGTGCTGGCTGCCCGTCGATCCGCCCTCGGCGCCGAGGCCGTAGGCCATCGCGATCGCCTCGACGATGGTCGACTTGCCGGATCCGTTCTCCCCGACCAGGAAGGTCACGCCCGGCGGGAGGGTGAGCCCGTCGGCCACCAGCTGGGCGACGGCGGGGATCGTCATCGGCGAGGCTCCCGCCGGCAGCCGGCGTTCGGGGTCCACCTCCACGCGTACCACCGGCGGCTGGTCGAAGTCCACCTCCGAACCGTACGACGCCGGACCGCCTACATTGGGCGCATGCCCTCGAAGCCGCCCGCGGTCGAGATCGACGTCGACGACCGGGTGGTGCGAGTGAGCAACCCGGACCGGGTCTACTTCCCGGAGAGCGGCGCGACCAAGCTCGACCTCGTCGAGTACTACCTGGCCGTCGGTCCGGGCATCGTGAACGCGCTCTTCGAGCGGCCCTGCATGCTGCACCGCTTCCCGAAGGGGCTGTCGGGGGAGAAGGTCCACCAGAAGCGGCTCCCGAACGGCGCGCCCCCGTGGGTGGAGACGGTCCAGCTGCACTTCCCGCGCTGGAACCGCACCGCCGACGAGCTCTGCGTGACCGAGCTCGGCGCGGTGATCTGGGCCGTGCAGATGTCGACGGTCGAGTTCCACCCCTGGAACAGCCGGCGCGAGGACACCGAGGTCCCCGACGAGTGGCGCATCGACCTCGACCCGGGTCCGCTCAGCGACTACGCCCAGGTCCGCCGGGTCGCGCACGTGGTCCACGAGGTGCTCGACGAGCTCGGTGCGGTCGGCTACCCGAAGACCAGCGGCAGCAAGGGGATGCACGTCTACGTGCGGATCCGTCCGGAGCACGGGTTCAAGCAGGTACGCCGGGGTGCGCTCGCGTTCGCGCGCGAGATCGAGCGCCGGATGCCCGAGGACGTCACCACGCAGTGGTGGAAGAAGGACCGCGACCCTCACCACCTCTTCGTCGACTACAACCAGAACGCCCGCGACCACACGATCGCCGCGGCGTACTCCGTCCGTGGCCTGCCCGATGCTCGTGTCTCCACGCCGATCCGCTGGGACGAGGTCGACGACGCCGACCCGCACGACTTCACGATCTTCACCGTCCCGGACCGGTTCGCCGAGCTCGGCGACCTGCACGCCGACATCGACGACCACCCCTTCGACATCACGCCGCTCCTGGAGTGGGCCGAGCGCGACGAGGCCGCGGGCGCGGTGACGCCGACCGAACCCGAGGAGGACGCATGAAGACACCCGAACGCATGCAGGTCGAGGGACGCGCACTGAGCTGCGTGGTGTGCGAAGGCGGCACCTTCACCCGGCGCACGATCACGCTCATCACCTCGGGGGTCGCCAACTCGGGCTTCAACAAGGAGGTCGACGCGGTGACCTGCAGCAGCTGCGGCTACATCCACCAGTTCGTGCGCGGCGTCGTGCAGACGGTCGAGGAGCCGGCCTAGCCGGTGATCTCGGCGCGCCGGAGCCGGACCAGCTCCTCGATCACCTCGTCGGGGACCGGGCGCTCGGTCGTGCACTGCACACCGCCCTTGGTGACGGTGAACCCGTCGAGCCGGTCGCGCACGGCGTCGACGGCCTCGGGACTGAACGGATAGATCCCGACGTGCGCCTTCGCAGGGTTGATCCCCAGCAGCGGCTTCCCGGCCAGCCGCCAGGCGAGCATCCCGTAGCTGGTGCCCTCCTCGGCGTCCGGCTCGGTGGCCAGCACGACGGCGCGGACGTGGTCGACGTACTCGTCGAAGGTCGGCATCGGGCCACGCTAGCCCGTCACTAGACTTCCGGGCGTGGGCCACATCCAGATCACGCCGAGCATCCTCAACGCCGACTTCGCCCGCCTGGGCGAGGAGGTCGCCCGGATCGGCAGTGCCGACTGGGTGCACGTCGACGTGATGGACAACCACTTCGTGCCCAACCTGACCTTCGGCCCCACGATGGTCGAGGCGCTGGCCCGCTCGACCGACGTACCCCTCGACGCGCACCTGATGATCGAGGACGCCGACAACGAGGCGCTGGCGTACGTCGAGGCCGGCTGCGGCTCGGTGACGTTCCACGTCGAGGCCGCGAAGGCGCCGGTGCGGCTGGCCCGCGAGATCCGTGCCCACGGCGCCCGCGCGAGCATGGCGCTCAAGCCGGCGACGCCGATCGACCCCTACGAGGACCTGCTCGCCGAGCTCGACATGGTGCTGATCATGACCGTCGAGCCGGGCTTCGGCGGCCAGAAGTTCCTCGACCTGTGCCTGCCGAAGATCCGCCGCGCCCGCGAGCTGATGGACAAGCACGGCGTCGAGACCTGGCTCCAGGTCGACGGCGGCGTGAGCCTCGAGACGATCGAGCGCTGCGCGGAGGCCGGCGCGGACGTGTTCGTCGCCGGGTCGGCCGTCTACTCCGCCGACGACCCCGACCGGATGATCGGCGACCTGCGTGCCAAGGCGGCGTCCACCCGCTGAGCGGTCCCGTCTCGTGATGTGACCCGTCCCACGGAGCCGGGCGACCGGCTCTGTGGCAGACTCGCCCCGACGAGTTTTCAACTCGCGTGCTCTGGGGTCGGTGTAATTCCGAGCCGGCGGTGACTGAGAGATCAGAAGTCCGCGACCCGGTCACAGCCAGTGACCGGTTGACCAGGTGAGAATCCTGGACCGACGGTGAAAGTCCGGATGGGAAGCGCACGCAGGTGTCGTCACGCGTACGTCGTACGTGTGCGACCCGTCCAGCCCCGGAGTCCGTGATCGGACGATGAGGGGCCAGCCATGAGCACCACCGCCGCCGAGCAGGCCGCGATGCGTCGCGCCCTCGAGCTGGCGGCGACGCCGGGCGTCCCGCTCGGCCCCAACCCGCGCGTCGGCTGCGTCCTGCTCGCCGACGACGGCAGCACGGTCGCCGAGGGCTTCCACCGCGGCGCCGGCACGCCGCACGCCGAGGCCGACGCGCTCGCCCGGGCGGGCGACCGGGCGCGGGGGACGACCGCCGTCGTCACCCTCGAGCCCTGCAACCACACGGGCCGCACCGCCCCGTGCGCGCAGGCGCTCATCGCGGCCGGCGTACGCCGGGTCGTGTTCGCGCAGTCCGACCCCAACCCCGCCGCTGCCGGGGGCGCCGACACCCTGCGCGCCGCCGGCATCGAGGTCGAGTCGGGACTGATGACGGTCGAGTCGAGACTTCTGAACACGGTCTGGACCTTCGCGGTGGAGCACGGTCGCCCGTTCGTCACCTGGAAGTTCGCCACCACCCTCGACGGTCGCAGCGCGGCCGCCGACGGCACCAGCCGCTGGGTCAGCTCGCTCGCCTCGCGACGCGACACCCACCGGCTCCGGGCGCTGTGCGACGTCATGCTGGTCGGCACCAACACCGTCGCCGTCGACGACCCGCTGCTGACCGTCCGCGACGACCAGGACCAGCCGCTCCCCGTCCAGCCGCTGCGGGCGGTCATGGGGGAGCGCGACCTCGACCCGGGCCGCCGGCTCTTCAACAGTGACGCGGACAGCGTCCACCTCCGCACCCGGGACCCGCGCGAGGCGCTCGCGGAGCTCTACGCCCGCGACCGCCAGCACGTCTTCCTCGAGGGCGGACCGACCCTGGCTGCCGCCTTCCTGCACGCGGACCTGGTCGACGAGATCGTCGTGTACGTCGCGCCGATGCTCCTCGGCGCCGGTCGCTCCGCCGTCGCCGACCTCGGAATCACGACCATCGCCGATGCGTTCCGACCCCGGGTCACCGACATCACCGTGCTCGACGGTGACCCGGACGGCAACGTCCGGTTCACCCTGACCCCCGAGAGGCACTGACATGTTCACCGGAATCGTCGAGGAGCTCGGCACCGTCGCCGCGGTCGAGGACCAGGGCGACGCGATCCGCCTCAGCATCCGCGCCACCACCGTGCTCGAGGACGCCGGACTCGGCGACTCGATCTCCGTCAACGGCTGCTGCCTGACGATCACGACGTACGACGCGGAGACCTGGACCGCCGACGTCATGCAGGAGACGCTCGACAAGACCAGCCTGTACGGCGTACGCCCCGGCGACCGGGTCAACCTCGAGCGCGCGGTCACCGCCGACAAGCGCCTCGGCGGCCACATCGTGCAGGGCCACGTCGACGGCGTCGGCACCGTGGTGAGCCGCACCCCCAGCGAGCACTGGGAGGTCGTCGAGATCGCCATGCCCGGGGCCCTGAGCCGCTACCTCGTCGACAAGGGCTCGATCACCGTCGACGGCGTCAGCCTGACCGTCGTCGAGGCGGGCACCGACCGGTTCACGGTCAGCCTGATCCCCGAGACCCTGGCGCGCACCACGCTCGGCACCCGCCAGCCCGGCGACCGCGTCAACCTCGAGGTCGACGTGATCGCCAAGTACGTCGAGCGGCTGCTCCCGTACGCCGGGAAGGACGACGCATGAGCACCCTGTCCTCGTTCTACGACGCCCACCTGACCATCGCCGGTCACCCGATCACCTGGCGCGAGATCCTCGGCAACGCGTTCGGCTTCGCCTCCGCCGTCGGCGGGCTCCGGCGCCGGGTCTGGGCCTGGCCGGTCGGCATCGTCGGCAACGTCCTGCTCTTCACCGTCTTCATCGCCGCGACGTTCGACGCGCAGGCCCAGCAGCCGCTCTTCGGCCAGGCCGGCCGCCAGGTCTTCTTCATCATCACCAGCATTTACGGGTGGCACCGCTGGCAGCAGGCCAAGCAGGCCCACGGCGGTGGCGACGTCCCGGCCGTCGACCCGCGGTGGGCGACCGCGCGGGAGCGGGTCGCCTACCTGGTCGCGGCAGCCGCGGGCGTCCTCGTGTGCCAGTGGGTGTTCTCGGTCGTCGGCGCCGGCTGGCCGGCGCCGCGCTGGTACTACTGGTGCGACGCCTGGATCTTCGTCGGCTCGATGCTGGCGACGTACGCGATGGCGCGCGGCTGGAACGACTTCTGGCTCGCCTGGATCGCGGTCGACCTGGTCGGCGTACCGCTGCTGTGGCACTCGGGCTACTACCCCTCCGCGATCCTCTACGTCTTCTACGGCGGCCTCTGCGTCGCCGGCTTCATCACCTGGCTGCGCGCCAGCACGACCGCACCCGGTCAGGAACTCCGAGAGAAGGTCCCCGCATGACCGAGCACCAGCACGAGAACGTCCGGCTCGACAGCATCGAGCGAGCCATCGCCGATATCGCCGCCGGCAGGGCCGTGATCGTCGTCGACGACGAGACCCGCGAGAACGAGGGCGACATCATCTTCGCCGCCAGCAAGGCGACGCCGGACCTGATGGCGTTCACGATCCGGCACAGCAGCGGCGTCATCTGCGTCCCGATGCCGGCCGACATGCTCGACCGGCTCGAGATCCCGCTGATGACACCGCACAACAAGGACAAGCTGCGCACGGCGTACACGATCTCCGTCGACGCGCGCGACGGCGTCAGCACCGGCATCTCCGCTGCCGACCGCGCCCACACGGCCCGCGTCCTCGCCGACTCGGCGACCGAGCCGTGGGAGATCACCCGCCCCGGGCACGTCTTCCCGCTGCGCTACCGCGAGGGTGGCGTGCTCGTCCGCCGCGGCCACACCGAGGCCGCCGTCGACCTGGCCACGCTCGCCGGCCTCACGCCGGCCGGCGTCCTGGTCGAGGTCGTCAATGACGACGGCACCATGAAGCGGGCGCCCGAGCTGCGCGAGTTCGCCGACGAGCACGGCCTGGCGATGATCTCGATCGACGACCTGGTCCGCTACCGGCGCCGCCACGAGAACCTCGTGGAGCGGGTCGCCGAGACCCGGCTGCCCACGCGCCACGGCGACTTCACGGCGTACGGCTACCGGATCACGGTGGACGACTCCGAGCACATCGCCCTCGTGTACGGCGACGTGTCGGGCGACGCCCCGGTGCTGACCCGGGTCCACTCCGAGTGCCTGACCGGCGACGTCTTCGGCAGCAGCCGCTGCGACTGCGGCCCGCAGCTCGACGAGGCGCTGGAGCGCATCGTCGCGGAGGGTCGCGGCGTGGTCGTCTACCTGCGGGGGCACGAGGGCCGGGGGATCGGCCTGGTCGCCAAGCTGCAGGCCTACCAGCTCCAGGACGGCGGCCGCGACACCGTGGACGCCAACCTCGACCTCGGCCTGCCGGCCGACGCGCGCCACTACGGCACCGCCACCCAGGTGCTGCGCGACCTCGGGGTGACCAACGTCCGGCTGATGACCAACAACCCGGACAAGGTCGAGAACCTCGAGGACTTCGGCGTCCACGTCGCCGAGCGGGTGGCGCTCACGCCGCACCCCAACGACCACAACCTCGCCTACCTGCTGACCAAGCGTGACCGGATGGGCCACGACCTCCCCAACCTCGCTGCCGAGGCAGCCGACCTCGCGAACGGAGCCTGACATGTCCGGAGACGGAGCACCCGACCAGGAGGTCTTCGACGCCAGTGGCCTCAAGGTCGCCATCGTCGCTGCCAGCTGGCACACCCAGGTGATGGACGGGCTGCTCGGCGGCGCCGAGCGCGCGCTCGCCGAGTACGGCGTCACGCAGCACCGCACCGTCCGGGTCCCCGGCACCTTCGAGCTGCCCGTGGTCGCCGGCGCGCTCGCGGCGCAGGGGTACGGCGCGGTCGTCGCCCTCGGCGTCGTGATCCGCGGCGGCACGCCGCACTTCGAGTACGTCTGCAGCGCCGCGACCGACGGGCTCGTCCGGGTCGCCCTCGACCACACGGTGGCCGTCGGCTTCGGCGTGCTCACCTGCGACAACGACCAGCAGGCCTTCGAGCGGGCGGGCCTGCCTCACTCGCGCGAGGACAAGGGCTACGAGGCGACGTCGGCCGCGCTGCTCACCGCCCGGACCCTGGCGTCGGTGAGGACCAGCACGCCGTAGGGTTGAGGCCGTGAAGACGTTCGACGAGCTCTGGACCGAGCTGAGCGAGAAGGCCCGGTCCCGCCCTGAGGGATCCGGCACCGTGCGCGAGCTCGACGCCGGGGTCCATTTCATCGGCAAGAAGCTGGTCGAGGAGGCCGCCGAGTCCTGGATGGCCGCGGAGCACGAGGGTCGCGAGCGGGCAGCCGAGGAGATCAGCCAGCTGCTCTACCACGCCCAGGTGCTCATGCTCGCGACCGGCATCGAGCTCGACGACGTCTACGCCCACCTCTGAAAGAACCTGCCATGTCCCTGAGAATCGCGGTCCCCAACAAGGGCTCGCTCTCGCAGTCGGCCACCGACATCCTGCGCGAGGCCGGCTACCGGCAGCGCGAGGACTCCAAGCAGCTGACCCTGATCGACACCGACAACGGCGTCGAGTTCTTCTACCTGCGCCCGCGCGACATCGCGCTGTACGTCGGCGAGGGCACCCTCGACGTCGGCATCACCGGCCGCGACCTGCTGCGCGACTCGGGTGCCAAGGCCGACGAGGTCACCGGGCTCGGCTTCGGCCGAAGCCGCTTCCGCTTCGCCGGGCCGCTGGGCGTCTTCTCCGACCTGAGCCAGCTGGCCGGCGCCCGGATCGCCACGTCGTACGTCGGGGTGGTGCGGTCGTTCCTCGAGGAGCACGGCATCGAGGCGACCGTCGTACGCCTCGACGGCGCCGTCGAGACCAGCATCAAGCTGGGCGTCGCCGACGTGATCGCCGACGTGGTCGAGACCGGCAGCACCCTGCGCCAGGCCGGCCTGGAGGTCTTCGGGGCGACGATCCTCGAGTCCGAGGCCGTGCTGGTGACCCGCGGCGGCTCCGTGCCGTCCGGCTTCGAGGTCTTCAAGCGTCGCATCGAGGGCGTCCTGGTCGCCCGCAGCTACGTGATGATGGACTACGACATCGAGGAGGCCCGGGTCAGCGCCGCCGTCGCCCTGACCCCGGGCATCGAGGGTCCGACCATCGCGCCGCTCCATCGCGAGGGCTGGGTCGCGGTCCGCGCCATGGTCCCGCGCGACGGCTCCCAGCGGCTGATGGACGAGCTCTACGACATCGGTGCCCGCGGCATCCTGCTCACCGACATCCATGCCTGCCGGCTCTGAGCCGCGCCGGGTGCCGAGCCTGCCCCACACCTGGCGCCCCTTCGGCGTCCGGATGGCCGGCACGGTCCTCGGCGCCGGCCTGCTGGTGGTCTGCGCGCTGACCTGGATCGGGTTCGACGAGGAGACCCAGGCCCGGTTCACCTGGTTCCAGCGCGGCACCGTGCTCGCGCTCGGCCTGCTCGCCTTCACGCTGTGGTTCGCGCTGGTCCGCTCGCGGGTCGTCGCCGAGGAGCGTCGCCTCGTGGTCGTCAACGGCTACCGCCGGCGCGAGTTCGAGTGGGCCCAGCTCGTCGCGGTGCACCTGCCGCCCGGCGCGCCGTGGGCCACCATCGACCTCGCCGACGGCACCACGGTGGCAGCCATGGGCATCCAGGGCTCCGACGGCGACCGCGCCAAGCAGGCGGTCCGCCAGCTCCGGGCGCTGGTCGACCAGCAGACCGCGGCGGGCTAGGCGTCAGCCGCGCCCCAGGCCGAGCGCCGTGAGCACGTCGGCGCCGCCGTCGAGCACGCCGGGCACCGTCCCGTCACCCTCGCCCTCGCCGGGCGGCGTGGCCGCCGGGTCGTCGGTCAGGCGGACCTCCCGGCAGCCGTAGTCGTCCACGACCACGCCCACGAGCCCGTCGTCGCCGGGGTAGACGACCATCCAGCGCGGCCCGAGGTCGGCGGTGCACACCCGACTGCCGTCCGCGAAGGGCACCACCTGCTGCAGCGCGTCGTCGAGGGCCGAGAGCTCCGGCGCCGCCACCGCGGCCGCGCGGCCGTGCAGCACCCAGGCGAGCTCGGTCCCGCCGCCCTGCGTCTGGGCGGAGTCGACGGGGTCGTAGCGACACGTCCAGGCCCGCTCGGGCGCCGGCAGCGTCGGTTGCTCCTGGGCGTCTTCCTGGGCGCCGAAGCCGTGTCCGTCGGGGTCGTCGCCCCGGGCCAGCTTCGGCGGGCACACGGTCGCGGGATCGACGGTGGGTGCCGCCGACGCCGTCGAACGCCCGGAGTCGGCCGCCGGATCCTTGGCGTCGGAGGACGAGCCACCGCAACCGGCGAGCACCGCCGTGAGCGTGGCGACGACGAACGGGACCGGGACCGTGGGTCTCATGGCACTGGGACGATGCCAGACCGGGGACGGTTCCCTCTAGGTCCGGACGACCAGGTCGACCCGGTCCCGGGTCCCGTGCCGGTCGAAGTGCGCCTGCTCGCCGACCGCCCACGCCTCCCAGTACGGCGCGAACGCGTCGCCGTCCCGTGCCAGACCGCGCGCCATGCGCACGTCGTGCGCCGCCTCGACCCAGACCAGCACCGTCACCAGGTCGGCGACGCCGAGGGAGCCGGACCCGACCCCCTCGAGCACGACCAGGGGTGCGGGTGCGACCGTCACCGTCTCGGCGTACGCCCCCGCGACCCAGTCGTAGCGCCGGTAGGTGCCGGGTCGACCGCCCCCGAGCGGCCGCAGCAGCCCGTCGAGCTGGGCGTCCACCCGGGGCAACCCGTCCCAGCCCTCGAAGAGGTCGTCCATGTGCACGAGTGCGGCGGACGGCTCGAGCCGGACGATCTCGCCGGCGAGGGTCGTCTTGCCGGAGCCGGACGGACCGTCGACACAGATCAGGCGGCCCGCCCCGAGGCTCGCCGGGCGGGATCGGGCGAGCTCGACGACCGCGGCAGCCTCAGAAGGCGAGCCCATGCCCGCGATAGCTGGGCACCGTGTCGACGAACTCGCTGCCCTGCAGCAGGTGCACCGTCAGCGAGTGCTCGAACGGCTCGCCCGACTTGGCCGGCCGGAACCACACCAGGTCGCCGATCTCCAGGAGGTCCGCGGGCTGTCCGGTGATCGGGGTCTGCACCTCGCCGGCGCCCTCGAGCCCCGTGAGCTCCAGCCCGGCCGGCGCCCACGGCGTCGGGAGCCGGTCCACGCCCGCCGGCCCGGAGGCGACGATGCCCCCACCGTGCACCGTGACCATCCCCGGCGCGGGGCGCCGTACGACGGGGAGGCCGAGGTACGACGCGGCTCGCGGCTCGAAGGAGCGGTAGTGGTCGAAGAGGGTCGGCACCAGCAGCCCTGATCCTGCGGCGATCTCGGTGACGACCGGGTCGGCCGCGGTGGCCTGCACCGAGCCCGAGCCGCCGGCGTTCCAGAACTCGAGGTCCGTGAGCTGCCGGAGCTCGTGGTCGATCTCCTTGCGGCGTACGGCGAGCTGCGACATCGACAGGGTCTTGAGCCGTCGGATGATCGCGGACCGCGCCTTCGCGGTGGGGACCGTGTCCTGGAGGCCGGCGACCTGGCCCTCGTAGGTCATCGCCCCGACGAGCCGGAAGCCGTCGCGGCCGGTGATCTCCCGCGCCAGCTCGACGACGTCCGCCGTGTCCTGGAGAGGCGAGCGCTTCGGGCCGACGTGCTGCCCGGCGAGCCGGAGGCCGGCATCGACGTCGACGCAGACCCGCACCGGCGTCGTGGGGGAGACCCGGACGCTGTCGATCACGTCGAGGTGCGGGGTGCTGTCGACCATCAGGGTGATCGCCGCGGCCGCCTCCGGCGAGGCGACCAGCTCGGAGAGCGCGCCGCGGTCGACGGTCGGGTAGGCGACGACGATGTCGTCGCAGATGCCCTGGGCGTGCAGCCACAGCGCCTCGCGGAGCGTGAACGCGAGCACGCCGTGGAACCCGTCGTGGGCGAGCGCGCGCTCCACCAGGGCGGGGATCCGCAGCGACTTGGAGGCCACCCGGATCGGCAGGTCGTTCGCGCGGCGGACCAGGTCGTCGGCGTTCGCGTCGAACGCGTCGAGGTCGACGACGAAGACGGGCGTCGGGAGCGGGACGCCGAGCTTCGCGACGGCGTCGCCGAGCCGGGTCCACAGCTGGTTGCGCGCTGCAGGGGAGGACGCGCTCACTTGATGCCTCGCTTGCGCAGCAGCGCCTCGATGTCGGCCATGTCGTCATCCTCGGCCAACGCGGGGCGTCCCTTGGCACCGGGTCCGGCACTCGGAAGCGGCTTCGACTTCTCCGCGGGACCGACCTCGCGTGCCCGCAGCCGTCCGGACACGCCGATGAGCACCACCGACACCCCCGCCAGGACGATGCCCAGCCACACGACCGGGCTCCACACCAGGTGGCCGGCCCAGTCGCTGATCTCGCCGGCGATCCCGGTGAACATCTGCAGCGTCTTCGTCAGGTACGCCGCGAGCGGGAGCAGCGTGAAGCCGAGCGCGCGTGTCCCGGAGGCGAGACCCCGGTTGCGGAAGGCGAACCAGGTCCAGATGCCGCCGGCCACGGTCAGGCTCAGGGTGAGTGCCGCCCAGGCTGCGTCGTCCACGCTCCCAGCGTCCCACACGGCAGGTGAGCGGCGGCTCAGGCGAGCGCGGCCACCTTGGCGTGCGCCGGCACGCCGCCGAGCAGTCCTCGACGCCGCAGCAGCGGCGTCACGCCCTCGGCGAAGCGGTAGGCCTCCTCGACGTGCGGGTAGCCGGACAGCACGAACTCGTCGATCCCGAGGCGGTGGTACTCCTCGAGCCGGTCCGCGACCTCCTCGTGGCTGCCGACCAGGGCCGTGCCGGCACCGCCCCGGACCAGGCCGACGCCGCTCCACAGGTTCGGGCTGACCTCGAGCTCGCGCGCCGAGGAGTACGACGTCCGCGACCGCAGCCCGAGCATCCGGCGCTGACCGGTCGACTCGCTCTGCTGCAGCGCCTCCTGCGCCTTGGCGACGGTCGCCGGGTCGAGCCCGTCGAGCAGCCACTGGGCGTGCGCCCACGCCTCCTCGGAGGTGTCGCGCGACAGGGTGTGGATGCGCAGCCCGAAGCGGAGGGTCCGACCCTGCTCGGCCGCGAGGCCGCGCACCCACTCCAGCTTCTCCGCGACCTGCTCGGTCGGCTCGCCCCAGGTGAGGTAGACGTCGGCGTGCCGTGCCGCCACGGGTCCGGCGGGCCCGGACGAGCCGCCGAAGTAGATCGGCGGCACCGGGTCGATGCCACCGCTGACCTGGGCTCCCTCGGCGTCGAAGAACCGGCCGTGGAAGTCGAAGGGCGCCTGGGTCCAGGTCCCCCGGACGACCGACAGGAACTCGTCGGTGCGTGCGTAGCGCTCCTCCTTCGAGGCGGTGTCGCCGAAGCGTGCCTGCTCGCGCGGCTCGCCGCCGGTGACGACGTTGAGCATCAGCCGGCCGCCGGACAGCCGCTGGTACGCCGCGGCCATCTGCGCGGCCAGCACCGGGTTGATGACCCCGGGCCGGAACGCGACGAGGAACTTCAGGCGCGAGGTCTCGCGGAGCAGCGCGGCCGTGGTCAGCCAGGCGTCCTCGCAGAACGTGCCGGTCGGCGTGAGCACGCCCTCGAAGCCGGCCTGCTCGGCCGTACGGGCGACCTGGGCCAGGTAGTCGATCGTGGGCGGCCGGAAGTCGCCCTCGACGGTGTCCGCCAGACCGGTGATCCCTCCGGGCACACCCTGGCCGGCGCCGACCAGCGACCGGCTGTCGCCGGAGGTGGGCAGGAACCAGTGCAGCTTGACGGTCATGTCACTCCTTGCCGGTGGTCGCGTCGTTGAAGTCGTCGATGAAGTACGGCGCGACGTCGAACTTGCCCGGGAGCAGGTCGTTGTCGGCGAACGAGTCGGCCATCTCCTGCTCGGAGTCGATGACGGTCTGGTCGATCGGGACGACCTGGACCTGCCGCTTCTTCACGGCGGCCAGGGTGATCGAGTCGGACAGCCCGGTCTCCTCCGCCCACACCTTCGCCCAGTCCTCCTGGTGGGTCTGCGACCAGACCTGCGCCTTCGCGATGCGCGACAGGTAGTCCGAGAGGGCCTCCTTGGTCGCCGGGTCGTCGAGCGCGACGTCCGAGGCGACCTGGAAGGTGTAGCCGTTGGCGAGCTTGCTGCCGTCGGCGATCACCTTCGCGTCGGCCTCCTGCTCGGCCTGCGAGGTGAACGGCTCCCAGATCGCCCAGGCGTCCAGGTGGCCGGCCGAGAAGGCGGCGAGCGCGTCTCCGGGCTGGAGGTTCTTGATCGTCACGTCGGAGTACTTCAGCCCCGCGTCCTGCAGCTGGGCCAGCAGGTTGTAGTTGGCCGAGCTGCCCTCGGCGACGCCGACGGTCTTGCCCTTGAGCTCCGAGACGTCCTTGATGGGGGAGTCGCCGGGCACGACGATCGCGTCGCCCGCGCCGCCGTACGTCGCTCCCTGGACGACCTTGATCTCGCTCTTGCCGGCGGCCGCGAAGAGCGGCGGGGTGTTGCCGACGCCACCGACGTGGATGGCGCCGGCGTTCAGGGCCTCGAGGAGCGGCGGACCGGAGGTGAACTCCTTCCACTCGATCTTGTAGTCGACGTCGTCGAGCTCGCCGGCGGCCTGGAGCAGCGCCTTCGAGCCGCCCTTCTGGTCGCCGACGATCAGGGTCACCTTCGACAGGTCGACGGAGCCGTCGTCCTTGACGGCGCCCTCGTTGCCGGTCGCGTCGCCGCCGCAGCCGGCGAAGGCCAGGGCGGAAGCGAGGACGGCACCGAGAACGGTGATCTTGGTACGGCGGCGGTTCATGCTGCTCCTTCGTTGTGCAGTGGCGTGCGATTCGGGTTGGCAGAGGTGGGCTGCACGCCCAGGGCGGCGAGCATCTCGGCCCGGATCCGGGCGATCTCGGGCTTCGACGGCGCGCGGTTGTCGCGACGCGGCTCGATCGACCACTCGCGGGCGATCCGCCCGCCGTCCATGACCAGCACCCGGTCGGCGAGCGCGATCGCCTCGTCGACGTCGTGGGTGACGATCAGGATGGCCATCGAGTGCCGGCGCCAGAGGTCGATGACCAGCTGGTGCATGTCGATCCGGGTGAGCGCGTCGAGGGCGCTGAACGGCTCGTCGAGCAGCATCAGCGCGGGGTTGCTCACCAGCGCGCGGGCCAGCGAGACGCGCTGGGCCTGCCCGCCCGACAGCTGCAGCGGCCAGGCCTCCAGCTTGTCGCCGAGGCCGACCTCGGCGAGCGTCTTCTCGGCCAGCTCGAAGCGCTGCTTGCGCTCCGGCCCGTTGAGGAGCGCGAGCGCGACGTTGTCGCGGACCGTGCGCCAGGGGAGCAGCCGCGGCTCCTGGAAGGCCACCGATGTACGACCGGAGACCTCGACCTCGCCCGCCGGGGTGGGGTCGAGGTGGGACAGGCTGCGCAGCAGCGTCGACTTGCCGCAGCCGCTGCGGCCGAGCAGGGCGACGAACTCACCCGGTGCGATGTCGAGGTCGATCGAGTGCAGCACGTGGGTGTCGCCGAAGGAGCGGTCGTGCCCACGGACCCGGACCACGGTCTCCGACGTCTGGCTGGTGGGGGGTGCGGTCAGGCTCGCCATGCGAGGGCCTTCCTCTCGAGGTAGCGGACCAGCGCGTCGGTGCAGAGACCGAGCACGGCGTAGACGGCGAGACCGACGACGATGATGTCGGTCTGGTTGAACTCGCGGGCCTGGTTGATCATGGCGCCGAGGCCGGTGTCGGCCCCGATGGTCTCCGCGACGATCACCGACAGCCACGCGATGCCGAGGCTCTGCCGCAGGCCCACGAGCGTCTGCGGAAGGGCGCCGGGGAGCACCACGTGGCGGACCTGCTGACGGCGGGTCAGGTGCATGGAGCGCGCCGCCTCGAGGACCTTGCGGTCGATCCCGCGGATGCCACCCAGGGTGTTCAGGTAGAGGGGGAAGCACGCACCCAGGCCGATCAGGGTCACCTTCGGCAGCTCGCCGAGGCCGAACCAGGTGATGAAGAGCGAGATCAGGCCGAGGTGCGGCAGCGTGCGCAGCATCTGCATCGGCGGGTCGATGGCGTCGTCGCCGATCCGGTTGAGGCCGGCGACCACGGCCAGCAGGACGCCGATCGAGCCGCCGATGACCAGCCCGAGGACGACCCGCTGGAGCGAGATCAGGGTCTCGCTGCCCAGGGTGCCGTCCTGGATCAGCTCGATCGCACGCGACGCGATCTGCGCCGGCGAGGCCATCTTGCGCGGATCGATCACGCCCGCGGAGCTCAGGGCCTGCCAGACGGCGATGATCACGATCGGGGAGACCCAGCGGCGCAGGAACGCGAACCGGGAGGCACGGGACCGTCTCGCTCGAGGTCGTGGGGGAGCGGTGG
The DNA here is from genome assembly GCF_001425175.1 of Nocardioides sp. Root1257. Taxonomy (GTDB): domain Bacteria; phylum Actinomycetota; class Actinomycetes; order Propionibacteriales; family Nocardioidaceae; genus Nocardioides. The sequence goes on from NZ_LMDV01000014.1 coordinate 166,610, forward strand.
TCGGGTCGCCGACCAGGGCTGTGGTGGACATGGGGCTCATGTCTAGACCGCTTTCCCTCACTAAATCAAGTGAAACACTCGACTTTGAATCGTGCGACGAGTCACACCGCTGCGTCGCCGGTCGATTCGGCCCGGGTCCGTCGCCCGAGGACAATGGCTGCGTGCTCGAACCCGACCCGACCCACTCCCGTGTGATCCCCGATCCCGGGTTCCCGGGCGACGACGGGTCGGCGGCGCCCGAGCTCGCCGCGGCCCTGGCCGCCTGGCAGGACGACAGCACGGCGTACGCCGAGGCCCTCGGTGCCCTCCAGCGCTCCCGCGTCGTGGTCCCGGTCGTCGCGGTGCTCGGCGAGGTCGAGCACGACGACGCCGGCCTGGCCCGCGAGAAGGACAGCGACATGGCGACCGTCCTCGTGCAGGGCGCCGACGGCCGCCTCGCGCTGCTCGCCTTCACCGGCACCGCCGCGCTCGCCACGTGGAGCCGCGAGGCCCGACCGGTCCCCGTGACGGCTCAGGTCGCGGCGCGCTCCGCGCTGCAGGACGGCGCCGCTGCGCTCGTCGTGGACCTGGCCGGACCGGTGCGGTTCGTCGTCGAGGGCGACGACCTGCGCGGTCTCGCCGAGGGGTGGACGTTGGCCCGGGTCCCCGGGGGCGTCGCCTGGATTCGGCCCGAGCGGGAATCTTCGGCTAGCATCTTGCGTTGACCGATCAGTTCCGACCCGACCGTCCGCGGTGGAGCCGGAGCAGATCTCACAAGCGGAGCCAGCAGCATCGTCTCCCACCCGCATCGACCGCCCCAGCAATGGGTCAGCTCCACAGGTCGTCGGGTCCGGTCCCGAAGGCTTGGCCTGCGGCGTGGACGTGTTCCCCACCGTGAGCCTGATGGTCTTCGACGGCACTCCCATGGCGTGGGAGGCGCCGCGACTGGCTTCCGCTTGCACAAGCGGAAGCCTTTGTTGATTTCGGACCTCCTCGGGGGGCCGGTGCCGGCGAGGACTTCCGGTCACATGGCCACCAGGAGGACACATCAGCACCGAGCTGCGCATCAACGACAGGATCCGGGTTCCCGAGGTCCGACTCGTTGGACCCAACGGGGAGACGGTCGGCATCGTGCCGACCGACCAGGCCCTGAAGCTCGCCCAGGAGGCGGACCTCGACCTCGTCGAGATCGCCCCGCAGGGCAAGCCGCCAGTCTGCAAGCTCATGGACTACGGCAAGTTCAAGTACGAGAACGCCCAGAAGGCTCGCGAGGCCCGTCGCAACCAGACGAACGTGATCATCAAGGAGATGAAGCTTCGTCCGAAGATCGACGCGCACGACTACGAGACCAAGAAGGGTCACGTCGTGCGGTTCCTGCGCGCCGGCGACAAGGTCAAGATCACGATCATGTTCCGCGGTCGCGAGCAGCACCGGCCCGAGCTGGGCTTCCGGCTGCTGCAGAAGCTGGCCGAGGACGTGACGGAGCTGGGCTTCGTCGAGTCGGCGCCCAAGCAGGACGGCCGCAACATGATCATGGTGCTCGGCCCGCACAAGAAGAAGGCCGACGCCAAGGTCGAGATGAAGGCGGAGAAGGAGTCGCGCGCCGCCGAGCGCGCGGCCCACGAGGCGGAGGAGCGCGCCGAGCGCGACGCCGCCCACGCCGCCGGGCCGGTCGCCCAGAAGAAGGAGCGCGGGCGCTCCGAGAACCTCGATCCCGAGATCGAGGCCTGATACCTCGGCGGTCCCCAGGGCCGCCGGAACCACGCGGGTGGTCGCGCCAGCCGCGAGCACGCCAGCAGGACGAGAAGAGAGAGCAGAGATGCCGAAGAACAAGACGCACTCCGGTGCGAGCAAGCGCTTCCGGGTGACCGGGACCGGCAAGATCCTTCGCGAGAAGGCCGGCAAGCGTCACAACCTCGAGAAGAAGCCCTCGAAGGTCACCCGCCGCATGACGGGCACCGTCGAGGTCGCCAAGGCCGACGTCCCGCGCGCGAAGAAGATGCTCGGTCTCTGACCGACCCCGTCCTCACGGTGGTCGAGCACGTCGAGACCCCCGCACCGAACAAGTTTTCAGCAACAAGGAGTAAATCGTGGCACGCGTCAAGCGGGCGGTAAACGCCCAGAAGAAGCGCCGGGTCGTCCTCGAGCGGGCAAGCGGCTACCGCGGCCAGCGCTCGCGCCTGTACCGCAAGGCCAAGGAGCAGGTCACCCACTCGCTGGTCTACAGCTACAACGACCGGCGCAAGAACAAGGGCAACTTCCGCAAGCTGTGGATCCAGCGGATCAACGCTGCGGCCCGCGCCCAGGGGATGACGTACAACCGCTTCATCCAGGGCCTGAACCTGGCCGGCATCGAGGTGGACCGCAAGATCCTGGCCGACCTCGCCGTCAACGACGTCGCCGCGTTCAACACGCTGGTGGAGGCCGCCAAGGCCGCTCTGCCCGAGGACGTCAACGCGCCCAAGGTCTCCGCGTAACCGGTGGTTGAGGAAGGCGCGCAGCGCCTGTCTCGAAACCCCTTGGTGGCGGGCAACGCCCGCCTCAAGGAGATCCGGAAGCTCAGCCGCCGCTCGGAACGCTCCGAGCGGCGGCTCTTCCTTGCCGACGGCCCGAAGGCCGTCGAGGGCGCCCTGGGCGTCCCTGGCTGCGTCGTCGAGGTGTTCGCCACCGAGGCAGCCACCCAGCAGTACGCCGACCTCGCGTCGGCCGCACCGCAGTGGACCCTCGTCGAGGACCGCGCGCTCGCGTCGCTCAGCGACAGCGTGAGCCCGGCCGGCGTGGTCGCGCTGTGTCGCTTCCTCGACCGCCCCGTCGAGCACGCGCTCGACGACGCCCGCCTCGTCGCGCTCTGCGCCGACGTACGCGATCCCGGCAACGCGGGCACCGTGATCCGCTGCGCCGATGCCGCGGGCGCCGGCGCCGTGGTCTTCGCCGGCCACTCGGTCGACGCCTACAACCCGAAGACGGTCCGGGCCAGCGTGGGCAGCCTCTTCCACCTGCCGGTCGCGATCGAACCGGACCCGGCTGCCGCCGTCCGCGCGGCGCACGCCGCCGGTCTCCAGGTGCTCGCTGCCGACGGTGGCGGCGAGGTCGACCTCGACCACGCCGACGACCTCTTGACGAGGCCGACCGCCTGGCTCTTCGGCAACGAGGCGTGGGGGCTGCCGGCCGAGCTCGCCGAGCTCGCGGACCACCGGGTCCGGATCCCGATCCACGGCCGCGCGGAGAGCCTGAACCTGTCGACCGCCGCGGCGCTGTGCCTCTACGCCAGCGCCCGAGCCCACCGTCAGTAGCGCTCCGGCGTGCGGACCACGCGCCAGCCCTCGGGTCCGCCCCGTCGGACGGTGAGGCTGACGCCGCGCGTGCCGCCCACGAGGTTGAAGAGCGTCGGCCGGAGGTCGTTCTCGTCGTAGACCCGCTGGCACCGTCCGCGGGACGGCATCGCGATGGTGTCGACGGTGTGCCAGCCGGTGCCGGTCGACAGCTGGACCCGGCTTGGCCACCGTGCGTGCGGCCCACCGTGCAGGCGGAGCAGGCGGTTGGCCGCGACCGGGAAGACGAGGTCGCACCGGCCCTCAGCCGTGACCGGCACTGTCGTGATCCCGGTCGGGGACACGATCCGCGTGGCGTGCCGGCCGGGAGCGGCGACCAGCGAGGCGGAGGCGTTGACGGCGTACGGACGGGGCCCGATCGGCGCCGCCGTCCAGGTCGTCCCGTCCGCGCTGAGCAGCAGGGTGCGGCCGTGGGGCAGACGGTCGTAGTTGCGGTCGTACGGCGGATAGGTCCCGTCGGGACGCGCGTGGGCGTAGCAGTGCAGCTCGAGCACGTAGACCTGAGAGGTCGCGTCGCCAGTGGAGTCACCGCCGGTGCAGCCGGGGAAGCCGTGGTCGTAGACGGTGCTCCGGCTCGACCAGGTGCGGGTGACGTCGTCGTAGGTCTGCACCATGAGCCGCTGCCGGTCCGGGCTGCCGATCGACAGCAGCGGCTTGCCGGCCACGTCGAGATAGGTCGGGTAGATCACCTTCCGGGGCGACCCACGGTCCACGACCAGACCGGCCCCGTCGACGGGTCGCGCTGCGGTCAGCCGCCACAGCGATGCGGTGTCGGGGCGTGAGACCACGTACGTCGTCGCGCGGCTGCTGCCGTCGCCGCGGACCGTGAGGTCGTCCACCGTCGTCAGGGACCCCTCGGTGCACCCGGGCGCGACGCCGTCGACGAGCTGGACCTGCTCCGGCCCGGTCAGCGGGCGGGCATGCACGCCGAGGCGGCACTTCCCGGACCTGGCCTCGGCTCCCATCACGCTGACGGTGCCCGAGTCCTCCGCGACGATCGTCTCCGCACCGCCGTCGCCGTGAAAGCCGGTGCCGATGAGCCTGCTGAAGCCGCTGCCCGCCCGCCAGCGGACGAAGCCGTCTCCACCACCCGCCGGCCAGGCAGCGGTCCGGCCGTCCGGGCTGATGGCGGGAGCCTGGTAGGCCTCGCCCGGCAGCTCGTGGCGCGACCACGAGACGAGGTCGCGGCTGACGAGTGCTCGGGTGTGCACGGGCGCCTCGTCCTCGTAATAGGGGCGGTCGCACTCGAGGGTGAGAGCGATCCCGCCGGGGGAGACCGCGCCGTCGATCTCGCCGCAGGTGACCCGCCCCTTCCCGGCGAACAGCACCGAGGGGGTGTCCCACGACGTGGCACCGGCCCGCCGGTGCTGGATCTTGACCACGGACGGGTTGGGCATGCCGACGGCGACCGAGCCGAGTCCGGGCGCGGTGAACACCTGGGCCGCGACGTAGCCGTAGGACGCCGGCCGGCTGCCACCTCGCGGTGCCGCGGAGTCAGCTGTCAGCGCCTGCGCGCCGGCGATCCCGGCGAGGACCATCGACAGGGCTGCGACGGGGATCAGGTGGCGGGTGCGCACGGGAGCCCTCCCAGGGTCCGAGATGGTGGGACGAGGGCCAGCCTCGCACGACGTACGACGGCCGCCCGGCGCCGCGAGTTGCCGGTGCCCCTGATCGTGACCGGCTCGTGACACCCTGTGCCTGTGTCCGCTCTCGAGGCAAGCGCCCAGCAGGTCGTCGACTCGCTGGCCGACGGCGTGGTGCTCGCAGACGCTGCCGGTGTCGTCACCGCCGTCAACCGCGTGGCAGTGGGCTGGCTCGGCGTCGACCGCGTCACGGCCGTAGGGCGCCCGCTGGCCGAGGTGCTCGCGCTCCAGGACCACGAGGGCCAGGACTGGTGCTCCGTCAACTGCCCGTACGACGGGCTGCCGACCCGTACCGCAGTCCCCGAGCAGGCGTGGCTGCTGCCCGACGGCACCGAGGTCCTCGTCGTGGCCCGCATCCACCGACCCGCGCTCGACCAGCCCGTCGCCGCGGTCGCCGTCAGCCTGCGGTCCGGTCGGGGCCGGGCCCGACTGGACCGGGAGCGGTCCGACCTGGTGGCCACCGTCGCCCACGAGCTGCGCTCGCCGCTGACCGGGGTCAAGGGCTTCGTGCAGGCCCTGCTCAACCGCTGGGACAAGCTCAGCGACGACCAGAAGAAGCTGATGCTGACGACGGTCAGCGTCGACTCCGACCGCCTCAGCCGGCTGATCGCCGAGCTCCTCGACGTGGCCCGCATCGACACCGGCCGCCTGCAGCTCTACCCCCGACCGTCCGACTCCGGCGTGCTGGTCCGACGGGTCGTGGAGTCCGTCGCGGCCGGCACGAGCCGACCGATCGAGCTCGAGGTCGCCGACGCCCTGCCCGAGATCACCGTCGACCCCGACAAGTTCACCCAGGTCGTCACCAACCTCGTGGAGAACGCCGTACGCCACGGCTCCGGCGCCGTCCGGGTGAGCGTGTCGGACGAGGAGGCCGGGGTCCGGGTGCGGGTCGAGGACGAGGGCGAGGGGATCTCACCCGAGATGCGACGGCGGGTCTTCACCAAGTTCTGGACGGGTGGCGGTCGCGGCGGCTCCGGGCTCGGGCTCTACCTCGTCAACGGTCTGGTCAAGGCCCACGGCGGCGCCGTCGTGATCGGCGACGCCGACGGTGGGGGAGCCCGGATCGACGTCGTGCTCCCGGCCACCGCTCCGGACTGACGGCAGTCGCTCCTCCAGAGCCTCGACTCGCCGAGAGATCTCGTCGAGGCGGGTGAGGATCTCGTGCTCGAGCTGGCTGCTCAGCAGCTCGGCCGGCTCGGCGTCACGGCGGATGAAGAGCGCTGCCAGCGTCGCGCTGAGCAGCGAGAGCAGCAGGAACCCCACCACGACGAGGACCGCCGACACGACCGTGGCGGCGTCCGACGCCGGCGGTCCGTACACGTAGCCGACGGTCGTCATGAGGCACAGCGCCCACCACAGACCACCCCAGAAGCTGCCGACCGTGTCGGACTCGAAGGCCGCCGCGGCGCCGGCTCCACCGAGCAGGCAGACCAGCGCGACGATGACGGCGGGCAGCGCGATGGTTCGCTCCAGACGCGGTGACTTCACGTCCCGATCATCGACCCGCGCGCCAACACGCGGAACCGGTTCGCGCACCAGCCACGCACCTTCCTAGACTTGCCCAGTTGCACGCCCCGCTGCACGCACGCTCGAGAGGCAGACATGTCGGGACCGAACACCGATTACGACCCCGTGGAGGTCACCCCGTTGAAGCCCGAAGAGGTCGAGGCATCGCGGGACGCCGCCCTGGCGGCGATCGCTGCGGCGACCGACCTGGCCGAGCTGAAGCAGGCGCGGATCGACCACACGGGCGACCGGTCCCCGCTCGCGCTCGCCAACCGCGAGATCGGTGCCCTCCCGCCCCAGGCGCGCAAGGAGGCCGGCCAGCGCATCGGCCAGGCCCGCGGGGCCGTCAACCAGGCGCTGGCCGCCCGTCAGGCCGTGCTCGAGGCCGAGCACGAGGAGCGGATGCTGGTCGAGGAGACCGTCGACGTCACGCTGCCGACCGACCGGGTGCCCACCGGTGCCCGGCACCCGCTCACCACCGGCGCCGAGCTGATCGCCGACATCTTCGTCGCGATGGGCTGGGAGGTCGCCGAGGGCCCGGTCATCGAGGCCGAGTGGCTGAACTTCGACGCGCTCAACCTCGGCCCCGACCACCCGGCGCGCACCATGCAGGACACGTTCTGGACCGAGCCGGCCGACAACCACCTCGTGCTGCGCACGCACACCTCGCCCGTGCAGGCGCGCACCATGCTCACCCGCACGCCCCCGATCTACGTCGTCTGCCCCGGTCGCGTCTTCCGCACCGACGAGTACGACGCCACCCACAGCCCGGTCTTCCACCAGGTCGAGGGCCTGGCGATCGACGAGGGCATCACGATGGCCCACCTCAAGGGCACGCTCGACCACTTCGCCGCCTCGATGTTCGGCGAGGGCATCAACACGCGGTTCCGGCCGTCGTACTTCCCCTTCACCGAGCCGAGCGCCGAGGTCGACCTGGTCTGCTTCGTCTGCCGCGGTGCGGGCGTCCTCGACGGCGCGCCCTGCCGGACGTGTCGCGGCGAGGGCTGGATCGAGTGGGGCGGCTGCGGTGTCGTGAACCCGCGCGTGCTCGCCGCGTGCGGCGTCGACGCCGAGCGCTACACCGGCTTCGCCTTCGGCATGGGCATCGACCGCACGCTGATGTTCCGCCACGGCCTCGAGGACCTGCGTGAGCTCTTCGAGGGCGACATCCGCTTCACCACGGCATTCGGGAGTGATCTGTGAAGGCCCCTGTCTCCTGGATCCGGGAGTACGTCGACCTGCCGGACGACGCCACCACCGAGGACCTGACCGCGCGGCTGACTGCCCTCGGGCTCAAGCTCGAGGCGATCGAGAAGCCGGGTGACCAGATCACCGGTCCGCTCGTCGTCGGCAAGGTGCTCACGATGGAGCCCGAGCCGCAGAAGAACGGCAAGACGATCAACTGGTGCACCGTCGACGTCGGCGCCGCCAACGGCACCGGCGAGCCCCAGGGCATCGTCTGCGGCGCGCACAACTTCAAGCCCGGCGACCTGGTCGTCGTGATCCTGCCGGGCGGCATCCTCCCGGGGAACTTCGAGATCTCCGCGCGGAAGACCTACGGGCACCTGTCCGCGGGGATGATCTGCTCCGCCCGCGAGCTCGGCCTCGGGGAGGACCACGACGGCATCATCGTGCTCCCGGCTGACGCCGGAGTCCCCGGGGACAGCGCGTTCCCGGTGCTCGGTCTCGACGACGAGGTCATCGAGTTCGAGATCAACCCCGACCGCGCCTACGCGCTGTCGCTCCGCGGTGTCGCCCGCGAGGCCGCGCTGGCGTACGACGCGCCGTACCGCGACCCGGCGGAGCGCTCGGTCCCCGAGCCCAACGGCGCCGGCTACCCGGTCGAGATCGACGACCCCGTCGGCTGCCCGGTGTTCGTGGCCCGCAAGGTCACGGGCTTCGACCCGGCCGCGCCGTCCCCGGACTGGATGGTGCGCCGGCTGACCCAGGCCGGGATGCGCCCGATCTCGCTCGCCGTCGACGTCACCAACTACGTGATGCTCGAGATCGGCCGCCCGATCCACGGCTACGACGCCGACAAGCTCAGCGGCCCGATCCGGGTCCGCCGAGCCGCCGCCGGCGAGCGGCTCACCACGCTCGACGGCACCGACCGCGTGCTGTCGCCCGAGGACCTGGTCGTCACCGACGACTCCGGGATCATCGGCCTCGGCGGCGTCATGGGCGGCGAGACCACCGAGATGTCCGCGACCACGACCGCCGTCCTCGTCGAGGCCGCCCACTGGGACGCGACCTCGATGTTCCGCACCGGCCGGCGGCACCGGCTCACGTCGGAGGCCGGCAAGCGCAACGAGCGTGGCGTCGACCCGGTCGTCACCCAGGCGGCCGCCGACCGCGTCGTCGAGCTGCTCACGACGTACGGCGGCGGCACGGCCGACCCCGGCGTCACGGTCGTCGGCATCCCGCCGCAGCAGGCGCCGATCGAGATGGCCTACGACCTGCCCGAGCGGGTCACCGGCATGCCGATCGACGCGGCGACCACGGTCGCCAACCTCGAGGCCGTCGGCTGCGAGCTCGACAAGCACGACACCACCGTGGTCGCGACGCCGCCGCCGTGGCGCCCCGACCTCAACGACCCCTTCGACCTCGTGGAGGAGGTCGCCCGGATCGTCGGCTACGACCAGGTTCCCTCGGTGCTGCCGCGCGAGGCCGCCGGGCGTGGCCTGACCCGCGAGCAGCGGCTGCGCCGCCGGGTCGGCCGGACGCTGGCCGGCGCGGGCTGCGTGGAGGTCATCAGCTTCCCGTTCGTCGGCGATGCGGCGTTCGACGCCCTCGGCCTCCCCGCGGACGACGTGCTGCGCACGACGGTCCGGCTGGCCAACCCGCTCTCGAGCGAGGAGCCGTCGTACACGACCACGCTGCTCCCGGGCCTGCTCAAGGCAGCTGCCCGCAACATCGGGCGTGGCGCGAGCGGGGTGTCGCTCTTCGAGACCGGTACCGTCGCGTTCCCCGTCGACCGCGGGCCGGCGCCGATCTACGGCGTCGACTGGCGTCCCACCGACGCCGAGCTCGCCAAGCTGCTCGAGGCGATCCCGGAGCAGCCGCTGCACCTCGCCGTCGTGCTCTCCGGCGAGCGCGAGCGGGCCGGCTGGTGGGGAGACGGCCGGGAGGCGGGCTGGTCCGACGCGATCGGCATCGTGCGTCGCCTCGGCACCGAGCTGGGCGTCGACATCGAGGTCGTGTCGGCCGCGCGCGCCCCGTGGCACCCCGGCCGCTGCGCCCGGGTGCTGGTCGACGGAGCCGAGCTCGGGCACGCCGGCGAGCTGCACCCCAAGGTCTGCCAGGCGTTCGGGTTGCCGCCGCGCAGCGCTGCGGTGGAGATCGACCTCGACCTGCTGATGCGGCGGGCCCGCGACGTGACCCCGGGACCCGAGTTCTCGACGTACCCGCTCGCGAAGGAGGACGTCGCGCTGGTGGTCGACGCGTCCGTCACGACGGCGGCCGTCGAGTCCGCGCTCCGCGAAGGTGCCGGCGACCTGCTCGAGTCGATCCGGCTCTTCGACCTCTTCACGGGCGAGCAGGTGGGCGAGGGGCGCAAGTCGCTCGCCTTCGCTCTCCGGTTCCGGGCTGCCGACCGCACCCTGACGGAGGAGGAGACGGCAGCCGCGCGCGACGCGGCCGTCGCGCTCGCCGCCGAGCGGACCGGTGCCGTCCAGCGCTGACGGACCGCACGCCCCTCGGCTCACGGTCCTCGACGACGTCACCTGGCGCGGCGAACCGGTCCCGGGGGAGCGCACCCACGCCCTGCTCCGGAGCCTGGTGGACGCCGGGCCGCGTGGCCTGTCGGAGACGGCGCTGGTCGAGGAGGTCTGGGGCGACGACGTCCCGGCCAACCCGACGAAGGCCCTCCAGGTGGTCGTGTCCCGCGCCCGGTCGGCGACCAGCGCGGACGCGATCGAGCGGACGACGCGCGGCTACCGACTGACCCTCGCCGCCGCCGACGTCGACGCGTGGGCCCTGCGTCCCGAGGGCCTGCGGCTCGCCGCCGCCGGCGACTACGTCGCAGCGCTGCCGCTGCTGGAGCGTGCGGCCTCCGACGACGACGTCGTCGCCGCGCTGCTGCGCTCGGTGGCAGGCGTGCACGGCGTGCCGGCCGCGCTGGACCGCTACGAGTCCTACCGCGTCGAGCTGTCCGACCGGTTGGGCATCGATCCCAGCCCCGACCTCCAGGCGCTGTACGCCGAGCTCCTCACCCGCGACCGGCCCGTGCGCGAGGGCCTGCTCTACGAGGCGTCCCGACTGATCGGCCGCGACGACGACGTCGCCGCGCTCGCGCAGACGATCCGCACCTCGCGGGTGACCTCGATCGTCGGTCCCGGCGGCCTCGGCAAGACGCGGCTCGCCCACCTGATGGGCCGCTTGGCCGAGCAGGGGGTCGTCTACTTCGTCGAGCTGGCCGGCGTGACGTCGCCCGACGGCGTCGCGGTCGAGGTCGGCGACGTGCTCGGCGTCCGTGAGTCCGTCGCGGGCAAGCTGACCTCCGCTGCGGCCCGTCGCACCGACCTGGTGAGCCGGATCGTCGACCAGGTCGGGGGCGCGCCGGCGCTGCTGATCCTCGACAACTGCGAGCACCTGGTGGAGGCGGTCGCCGACCTCGTCTCCGTCCTGGTGCAGCGCACGCCCTCGCTGCGGGTGCTGACGACGACCCGCGCGCCGCTCGGCATCGCGGCCGAGCGGGTCTACCAGCTGCCGCAGCTGAGCGACGCCGACGCCGTGGAGCTGTTCCGCGAGCGCGCGACGGCCGCCCGGCCCGGCGTACGTCTGGATGAGGAGGAGGTCCGCTCACTCGTGGGCCGCCTCGACGGCCTACCGCTCGCCGTCGAGCTCGCCGCCGCGAAGGTCCGGGTGATGTCGGTGGCCGAGATCGAGCGCCGCATCGGCGACCGGTTCTCGCTGCTGCGCGGGGGCTCGCGCGACGCGCCGGAGCGGCACCAGACCCTGCTGGCCGTCATCGACTGGAGCTGGAACCTCCTGCGCGACGAGGAGCGGGTCGCGCTGCGCCGGCTCTCCATCTTCCGCGATGGGTTCTCGCTCGGCGGGGCCGAGGCGGTCGTCGGCGGAGATGCGCTCGGCGCCCTCGCCAACCTGGTCGACCAGTCGCTGGTCACGGTCGTCGAAGGTGCCGGGGAGCTGCGCTACCGGCTGCTGGAGACCGTCCGCGAGTTCGGTCAGATGCAGCTGGTGGGAGCCGGTGACGACGGTGAGACCGTCCAGCGGCTCCGGGACTGGGGGGTCGACTTCGCGCTCCGGTCCTCGGCGACCCTCTTCGGGTCGCGCCAGGTCGACACCATGACCGCGATCCGCGTCGAGGAGGGCAACCTCGTCGACCTGCTCCGCCGCTGCCTGCGCATCCCGGACGCCGACGCCGTGGTCGCCCTGATGGCCTGCCTCTCCGACTTCTGGACCATCGAGGGCAGCCACCTCAAGGTGGTCAACATCGCCCCGGAGATCGAGGACGTCGTGGCGGACGCCGCGGTCTCTCCCGAGCTCGAGGACGCCCTCCGGGCGACGCTCGTGGCGCTCGCCTTCAACTCCATGATCTTCTCCGACTCGGTGGCGGGCCGCGCCTTCGACCGCCTCGAGCAGCTGGGCGCCGGCGACCGCAGCACGCGCAGCGAGGTCTCGGCGACGGTCCTCCTGGCGGCGCGCGCGACCGTCGGCGACGGTCACTTCGGCGCCGTCGAGGCGATGTGCGACGACGACGATCGTCGAGTCGCCCAGTTCGCGATGCAGTGGTGCAGCCAGTTCTACGAGAACCAGGGCGAGATCCGGACAGCCCAGGAGCGCGGTCTCCAGGCACTGGCGCTCACCGACGAGGCCGACGGGCCGTGGAGCGCCGCCCTGGTCCGGGCCCAGCTCGCCGGGCTCACGATGCAGGTCGGCGAGATGGCGGACGCGATGGGCTACGCGCGCGACGCGATCCCGGTCCTCGACGACCTCGGCGCTGACGAGGACGTCGCGCAGCTCAAGGCCGTGCTGGCGATGGGGGCCTTGGAGGACGGTCGCATCGAGGAGGCAGAGCGGATCTTCGACGAGATCGAGGCCTCCGACGGCGCCACGGGCATCTTCGGGGCCGCCATCATCCTGCTGTGCGGCCGACCCGAGCTCGATCTCGCCGCCGGCCGCGTCGAGCGCGGTCTCCAGGGCTACCGCGACGCGGCGGTGACGCTCTCGTCGCGGAGCTTCCCCGGTCTCGAGACGATGCTCGGCTTCGAGCCCTGGACGCTGTACGCCGAGGCCGCGGCGATCGCCGCCCACGTCCACCACGGGCACCGCGAGGAGGTCGAGGGCCTGCACCGCGACCTGCTCGAGAAGTCGCCCAAGATCCTGGACGGGGCGATCGGCTTCCTGGACTTCCCGGTGTTCGGGTCGATCCTCTTCGCCCTCGCCCTCTGGGAGCTGTCCGACGAGCCGGAACCTGCGCGCGCCGAGCGCGCCGTACGCCTGCTCGTGTACGCCGACCGCTTCGGCTACAACCGGCAGCTGCCGAGCCTGGCGTGGGCTCCCGGACTGGCCATGGCCGAGGCCGCGCTGCCCGGTGGTGAGGCGCGCTTCCGCGCGAGCATCGAGGGCCGGAACGCACCCGAGCTCCGCCCGGAGGTCGGGGACCTCCTGGCGGAGCTCGGGTAGCGCCAGACTCGACGCCGACTCCCGGCTCACCGGATCTCGACGCGCTCGCGCGGGTTCGCTCCGCTCACCCGCGTCGCTTGATCACATCTTCCGGGAGTACGACCGCACCGACAGCGGCAGGAAGATCGCGACCACGATCCCGCACCCCAGCAGCGCCCAGCCGACGTTCGCGGTGAGCGCGCCGTCGTTCATCAGGTCGCGGACCGCGGAGATCACGAGCGAGACCGGGTTCACCTTCACGAAGGCCTCGAGCCAGCCAGGCAGCGTCTCCGCGGGCACGAACGCGTTCGAGAGGAAGGTCAGCGGGAACATCACCATCATCGAGATGCCCTGCACGGCCTGCGCGCTGCGGGCCCGGGTGCCGAAGTAGGTGAAGATCCAGGCCAGCGACCAGCCGGCGACGACCGTCAGCAGCCAGCCGGCGACGACGCCGGGCACGCCGCCGCCGGGCCGATAGCCCATCAGCAGGCCGGTCAGGATCGTGAGCGTCGCCGCGGTGGCGTAGCGGATCAGGTCGGCCAGCGCGGGCCCGACGAGCGGAGCGATCCGGGCGATCGGCAGCGACTTGAAGCGGTCGAAGACGCCCTTGTCCATGTCCTCGCGCAGCTGGATGCCGGTCGCCATGCAGGCGGTCAGCGCCGTCTGGGCGAGGATGCCGGTGATCACGATCGGGAGGTAGTCCTCGACGCTGCCGGAGATCGCGCCACCGAAGATGTAGGCGAACATGGCGGTGAACAGCAGCGGCTGGAGCGTGACGTCGAACCACTGCTCGGGGTTGCGGCGCATCTTCTTCAGTGCGCGCCACGCCATCGCCAGGCTCTGGTCGAGGGTGTCGCGGAGCGACGGGCGGGTGACGACGGTGCGGTCCAGCACCTCGGTCGTCTCGTGGTCGGGGAGCAGGGTGGTGCTCATCGGGCCACCTCCATCTCGGGCTGGTGGGTCTCGTCCTCGGCGCCGTGGCCGGTGATGGCCATGAACACCTCGTCGAGGGTGGGCTTCTGGACGGTCGCGGACGCGATCGACAGGCCGGCCTGGCGCAGCGCGATCAGCACGTCGGCGGCGCGGTTGGCGTCGGTGAGGGCGGCGTTGAGGCCGCCGGCCTCGGGCGTGAGCACCGGCTCCTCGCCGAGCACCCGGCGTACGACGTCCTCGGCACCGGCCGTCTCGGCCGGGTCCGACATGCGCAGCTGGAGCGTGGAGCTGCCCACCGACGACTTGAGCTCGTCGGGCGTGCCCTCCGCGACCTTGATCCCGCGGTCGATGACCGCGATCCGGTCGGCCAGCTGGTCGGCCTCGTCGAGGTACTGGGTGGTGAGCAGCACGGTGCTGCCCTCGCGGATCAGGTCGCGGATCGTCTCCCACATCTGACCGCGGGTCCGGGGGTCGAGGCCGGTGGTCGGCTCGTCGAGGAAGATCAGCGGCGGCTGCGAGATGAGGCTCGCGGCCAGGTCGAGCCGGCGGCGCATGCCGCCGGAGAAGGCGGAGATCTGCTTGTCGCGGGCCTCGGTGAGCCCGAAGCGCTCGAGCAGGTCGTCGGCAGTCGACTTCGCCTTGGCGGACCTGAGGCCCTGCAGGCGGCCGAAGAGCCAGAGGTTCTCGTAGCCGGTGAGGTTCTCGTCGACCGAGGCGTACTGCCCGGTCACGCCCACGAGCTGGCGGATCATGTGGGGGTTGCGGCGTACGTCGACGCCGAAGATGCTGGCCTCGCCGCCGTCGAGCGGCAGCAGGGTGGCGAGCATCTTGAGGGTGGTGGTCTTGCCCGCGCCGTTGGGGCCGAGCACGCCGAAGACCTCGCCGCGGCGCACCTCGAGGTCGATCCCGTCGACCGCTCGGAAGTCCGCGAAGGTCTTGACCAGCCCGGAGGCCGCGACGGCCAGGTCGGTGTCAGGAACGTGTGTCATGCCCTCATCGTGAGGACCCGCGGTTTCGCGCCGCCTTCATCGCGGTTTCAGCGCGCCCGGACGAGTGATCCGTCAGGTGATGGGGTGGTTCACGCAGCTGCGGAAGAGCGCGACGACGTCCTCGTCACCCACGACGGAGATCTCCGCGTCGTCGCCCCGACGCCAGAGCCACGTGTCCAGCGGCCCCGCCGGCCCGCTGATCACCACCTCGGGCGCGGCGCCGGGGTCGGCGACGACCGAGATGTCGTCGAGGTCGTGGCTCTCGCCCGAGTCGGGGTCGGTGCCGGTGAAGCGGCCGAGCTCGACCCAGACGGCGTCGCCGGTGTCGGTGACGTCGACGCGCACCCGTCGGCCGCTGCCGGTGAACGTGCCCCACGGGGGAGTGCCGCCGAACATGATGTCGAGACACTCGTCGACGCCGTCGGCGGCCAGGGCCGGGTCGAGCGCCGTCACGTGGCCGGCGGTCTGCTCGGCGTCCAGCCGGTGGATCAGCGCCTCGTGCGCCTGCCGGCGGTACGTGAAACCGACGGTCTGCTCCGCGGACCAGCTCCAGGCCTGCTCGGTCGGGTCCGCGGCCCTCAGCTCGCTCGCCAGGAGCGCCGAGTACTCGTCGTACGCCGCCAGCAGGCCGTCGTACGACGTCGGGCGCTCGGGGCCGCTGACACCGTCGTCGTCATCGCCCTCGGGTGCGGCGGGGCGGGTCCGGATCGTGGTGCCCCAGAACCACTGCACCCGTGCGAGGTGCCAGAGCAGGTCGGCGGCGGTCCAGTCGGGGCACCCGGGGACGCGGGCGTCGGGGTCGCAGTCGGCGAGCACCTCGCGGAAGCGCGCGGAGTCGCTCTCGAGGTGACGGAGGTAGTCGGCGGGGTCGAGTCTCGTCATGATGGGGCCAACGTAGCCACCGGCTCCGACGGCGTGCATCCGACTTATGCACCCGCTGCACATGATCATGCAAGGATGTGTATAGTCATGCACATGACCAGGAAGCGTGTCGCCGTCGCCGGAGCCAGCGGGTACGCCGGGGGTGAGCTGCTGCGCCTCCTGCTCGCACACCCCGAAGTCGAGATCGGTGCGCTCACCGGAGCGTCCAACGCCGGACAGCCGCTCGGCGCGCTGCAGCCGCACCTGGTGCCGCTGGCCGACAGGGTGCTCGAGGAGACGAGCGTCGAAACCCTCTCCGGCCACGATGTGGTGTTCCTCGCGCTGCCGCACGGCCAGTCGGGGGCGGTCGCCGCCGCGCTCGGCGACCAGGCCGTCGTCATCGACTGCGGTGCCGACTTCCGGCTCGCCGACGCCGCCGCCTGGGAGAAGTTCTACGGGGGCGAGCACGCCGGCACCTGGCCCTACGGCCTGCCCGAGCTCCCCGGCCAGCGCGACCTGCTGCGTGGCGCGACCCGGGTCGCCGTCCCCGGCTGCTACCCGACCATCTCGAGCCTCACCCTCGCCCCGGCGATCGCGGCCGGCATCGTCGAGCCCGACGTCACCGTCGTCGCCGCCTCCGGCACCAGTGGCGCCGGCAAGGCCGCCAAGCCGCACCTGCTCGGCAGCGAGATCATGGGCAACGCCAGTGCGTACGGCGTCGGTGGTGTACACCGGCACACCCCCGAGATCACCCAGAACCTCTCGCGGCTCGTCGACGGCACCGTGAGCGTGAGCTTCACGCCCCTGCTGGTCCCGATGCCGCGCGGCATCCTCGCCACCTGCTCGGCGAGGCTCACCAGCGACCTCTCCGCCGACGAGGCGTACGACGTCTACGCGAAGGCGTACGCCGACGAGCCGTTCATCCACCTGCTGCCGCAGGGCCAGTGGCCGCAGACCAAGTCGGTGACCGGCTCCAACGCGGTCCACCTGCAGGTCACCGTCGACGAGGACGCGCGACGACTCGTCGCCGTCGGTGCCGTGGACAACCTGTCCAAGGGCACCGCCGGCGCTGCCGTCCAGTGCATGAACCTCGCGCTCGGCCTCGACGAAGGCCTGGGCCTCACCACCGTAGGAATCGCCCCGTGATCACATCTCCCGCAGGCTTCCGGGCCGCCGGCGTCGCCGCCGGCCTCAAGTCCACCGGCGCCAAGGACGTCGCGCTCGTCGTCAACGACGGCCCGACGTACGACTCCGCCAGCGTCTTCACCGCCAACCGCTGCAAGGCCAACCCCGTGCTCTGGAGCCAGGAGGTCGTCAAGGACGGCACCGTCAAGGCGGTCTTCCTCAACTCCGGTGGCGCCAACTGCTACACGGGCCCCGAGGGCTTCCAGACGACCCATGCCGTCGCGGAGACGGTCGCCGACAAGCTCGGCATCGGGGCACTGGACGTCGTCGTCTGCTCGACCGGCCTGATCGGTCTCACCAACAGCCGCGAGCAGGTGCTCGCCGGCGCCACGGCGGCGTACGACGTGCTCGCGGCCGACGGCGGTCAGCAGGCCGCCGAGGCGATCATGACCACCGACTCCGTCAGCAAGCAGGTCGTCGTCGAGGGAGCGGGCTGGTCGATCGGCGGCATGGCCAAGGGTGCCGGGATGCTCGCGCCGCAGCTCGCCACGATGCTCGTCGTGCTGACCACCGACGCCGTCGTCCCCGCAGCCGACCTCGACACCGCGCTCCGGGCAGCCACCCGGGTGAGCTTCGACCGCCTCGACTCCGACGGCTGCATGTCGACCAACGACACGGTCACGGTCCTGGCCAGCGGCGCCAGCGGCATCACGCCGTCGCTGCCGGACTTCACCGAGGCGCTCACCCAGGCGTGCACCGACCTCGCGATGCAGCTGCTCCGCGACGCCGAGGGCGCCGACCACGAGATCGCGATCACCGTGCTCAACGCGGCGAGCGAGGACGAGGCGGTCGAGGTCGGCCGCAGCGTCGCCCGCTCCAACCTCTTCAAGGCCGCGGTCTTCGGCAACGACCCCAACTGGGGTCGCGTCCTCGCCAGCATCGGCACCACCCAGGCCGCCTTCGACCCGGCCGACCTCGACGTCGCGATGAACGGCATCTGGGTCTGCAAGCAGTCGACCCCGCACGCCGACCCGGAGACCGTCGACCTGAAGCCCCGCGAGGTCAGCGTCACCATCGACCTCAAGGCCGGCTCCGAGCGGGCCACCGTCTGGACCAACGACCTGACCCACGCCTACGTCCACGAGAACAGCGCGTACTCCTCATGAGCGAGCGGAGCGAGCGAATCATTCGACACAGCGCCCCTTGTGCCTCGTGCGCGCACGGAGCGAAGCGAGTACGCGCATGAGCATGATTCAGCACACGCCCCACGACCCGTCCAAGCCGGACCCGGCGAAGGCCCGCACCCTCGCGGCCGCGCTGCCGTGGCTGAAGCAGTACCACGGCAAGATCGTCGTGGTGAAGTACGGCGGCAACGCCATGACCGACGACACCCTGAAGCGCGCGTTCGCCGAGGACATCGCCTTCCTGCGGTTCGCCGGCTTCAAGCCGGTCGTCGTCCACGGCGGCGGCCCTCAGATCTCCACGATGCTCGATCGCCTCGGCATCGAGTCCGAGTTCCGCGGCGGTCTGCGGGTCACCACCCCCGAGGCGATGGACGTCGTCCGCATGGTGCTCGTAGGCCAGGTGCAGCGCGAGCTCGTGGGCCTGGTCAACGAGCACGGCCCGCTCGCCGTGGGCTGCTCCGGCGAGGACGCCGGGCTGTTCACCGCGACCACGACCGGCACCGTCGTCGACGGCGAGGAGGTCGACCTCGGCCTGGTCGGCGAGGTCACCCACGTGCGCCCGGAGTCGGTGCTCGACCTGATCGAGGCCGGTCGGATCCCGGTCGTCTCCAGCGTCGCCCCCGACATCCACGGACGCGTCCACAACGTCAATGCCGACTCGGCCGCCGCGGCGCTCGCCGTGGCGCTGAAGGCGGAGAAACTGCTCGTCCTCACCGACGTCGAGGGCCTCTACCTCGACTGGCCGGACTCCGACGACGTCATCGGCGAGATCGGCCCCGAGGCGCTCGCCGAGATCATCCCGACGCTGGCGTCCGGGATGATCCCGAAGATGAACGCCTGCCTCCAGGCGGTTCAGGGCGGCGTTCCTCGCGCCACCGTCGTCGACGGCCGCGAGGAGCACGCCGTGCTGCTCGAGCTGTTCACCAAGGAGGGGGTCGGCACCCAGGTGCTGCCCGGCGTCGAGACCAAGACCCGGAAGGCGAGGGACTCCCAGTGACCGATCTCCACGAGCGGTACGCCGCGAGCGTGATGAACACGTTCGGCCCGCCCAAGCTCGTCCTCGCCCGCGGCGAGGGCGCGCACGTCTGGGACACCGACGGCAACGAGTACGTCGACCTCCTCGGCGGCATCGCCGTCAACGCGCTCGGCCACGCCCACCCGGCGATCGTCGACGCCGTGACGAGCCAGCTCGGCACCCTCGGGCACATCTCCAACTTCTTCACCAGCGCGCCGCAGGTCGAGCTGGCCGAGAAGCTGCTGGCCCTGCTCGGGGTGGAGGCGGGGGAGGGCAAGGTCTTCTTCACCAACTCCGGCACCGAGGCCAACGAGGCCGCCTTCAAGCTCACCCGTCGCACCGGCCGCACCCACGTCGTGGTCGCCGAGGGCAGCTTCCACGGCCGCACCATGGGTGCCCTCGCGCTGACCTCGAAGGAGGCCTACCGCACGCCCTTCGAGCCGCTGCCCGGCGACGTCACGTTCGTCCCGTACGGCGACGCCGACGCCCTCGCCGCAGCCGTCAGCGACCGGACCGCCGCGATCCTGCTCGAGCCGATCCAGGGCGAGGCCGGCGTCGTGGTGCCGCCCGACGACTACCTCGCCGGCGCCAGGTCGGTGGCCGACGAGCACGGCGCCCTGCTCTGGCTCGACGAGGTCCAGTCCGGCATCGGCCGCACCGGCGACTGGTTCGCGCACCTGAGGACCGGCGTACGACCCGACGTCGTGACGGTCGCCAAGGGCCTCGGCGGCGGGTTCCCGATCGGCGCCTGCATCGGCCTGGGCGACGCGGGCACGCTGCTCGAGCCCGGCAACCACGGCACGACCTTCGGCGGCAACCCCGTCGCCTGCGCCGCCGCGCTCGCCGTCATCCGCACCATCGAGGAGGACGACCTGCTCGAGCACGTCACCGTGCTCGGTCACAAGCTCCGCGACGGCCTCGCCGCCGACCCCCGGGTCGCCGAGGTGCGTGGCGAGGGCCTGTTCGTCGGCCTCGACCTGACCGCCGACCTGTCCGCCGAGGTCGCCGCTGCCGCACTGCGGGCTGGCTTCATCGTCAACAACGCCACCCCGAGGCGGATCCGGCTCGCGCCGCCGCTCGTGCTCACCGAGGACGACGTCAACGCGTTCCTCGCCGCCTGGCCCGCGATCCTGGACGAGGTGTTCTGATGAATGCCCCCCAGATCCGGCACTTCCTGGCCGACGACGACCTCACGCCCGCCGAGCAGGCCCAGGTGCTCGCGCTGGCAGCCGAGCTCAAGCACGCGCCGTACGACGCCAAGCCGCTCGCCGGCCCGCGCACCGTCGCGATGATCTTCGACAAGCAGACCCTGCGCACCCAGGCGTCGTTCGCCGCGGGCATCGCCGAGCTCGGTGGCTTCCCGATGCTGGTCGACGGCGCGCTCGCGGGCATCGGTGTCCGCGAGTCCGTGCACGATGTCGCCCGCGTCCTCGGCCGCCAGGCGTCGATGATCGTCTGGCGCACCTACGCGCAGAGCAACCTCGAGGAGATGGCTGAGCACTCCGGCGTGCCGGTGGTCAACGCCCTCACCGACGACTTCCACCCCTGCCAGCTGCTCGCGGACCTGCTCACCATCCAGGAGCACAAGCAGCAGCTGGCGGGCCTGACGGTCGCCTTCGTCGGCGACGGCGCCTGCAACATGGGGAACTCCTGGCTGCTCGCAGGCGCCACCGCCGGGATGCACGTGCGGGTGAGCTCGCCCGAGGGCTACGCCCCCGACGCGGCCATGGTCGATCGCGCCGCTGCGATCGCCGCGACGACCGGTGGCTCCGCGGTCCTCGAGCCGGACCCGGGCGCGGCCGTGGCCGGCGCCGACGTGGTCGTCACCGACACCTGGATCTCGATGGGCAAGGAGGACGAGGCCGCGGCCCGCGCCGAGGTCTTCGCGCCGTACTCGCTCACCACCACGCTGTTCGAGCAGGCGAAGCCCGACGCCATCGCCATGCACTGCCTGCCCGCCTACCGCGGCAAGGAGATCGATGCCGAGGTGCTCGACGGGCCGCAGAGCGTCGTCTGGGACGAGGCCGAGAACAGGCGGCACGCCCAGAAGGCGATCCTGACGTTCCTGGCCGAGGAGCTGCGATGAGCACCGCCCTCCGCCCCACGACCAAGAACGCCCGCCACCAGCGGATCGTCGAGATCGTCACCCAGCACGAGGTGCGCTCGCAGGGCGACCTCGCCGACCTCCTCGCCGAGAGTGGCCTGCGCGTGACCCAGGCGACCCTGTCGCGCGACCTGGTCGAGCTGGACGCCGTCAAGGTCCGTACGGCGTCCGGCGCGCTCGTCTACGCCGTACCCGCCGAGGGTGGCGACCGACGACCCGCGGCGCCGGGGGAGACCGCAGCGGCAGCGGCCCGGCTGGCCCGGCTGTGCGGTGAGCTGCTCGTCAGCGCCGACGGCAGTGCCAACCTGGTCGTGCTCCGCACCCCGCCCGGCGCCGCCCAGTTCCTGGCCTCCGCCTTCGACAAGGCAGAGTTCCCCGACATCCTCGGCACCATCGCCGGCGACGACACCGTCCTCGTGATCGGCCGGGAGCCCAGCGGGGGCGACGACCTCGCCCGCCGCTTCCTGGCCCTCGCCGACACCCACCACCAGAAGGAAGACACCCCGTGAGCAAGGTCCTGACGTCCCTCCCCGTCGGCGAACGCGTCGGCATCGCGTTCTCGGGAGGGCTCGACACGTCGGTCGCCGTGGCCTGGATGCGCGCCAAGGGCGCCGTCCCGTGCACCTACACCGCCGACATCGGGCAGTACGACGAGCCCGACATCAGCGGCGTGCCCGACCGCGCGGTCCAGTACGGCGCCGAGATCGCCCGCGCCGTCGACTGCCGACGGCCGCTCGTCGAGGAGGGCCTCGCCGCGATCGCTTGCGGCGCCTTCCACATCCGCTCCGGCGCCCGTTTCTACTTCAACACCACCCCGCTCGGCCGCGCGGTCACCGGCACCATGCTGGTGCGCGCCATGCACGAGGACGGCGTCGACATCTGGGGCGACGGCTCGACGTTCAAGGGCAACGACATCGAGCGCTTCTACCGCTACGGCCTGCTGGCCAACCCGGACCTGCGCATCTACAAGCCGTGGCTCGACGCCGACTTCGTCACCGAGCTGGGCGGCCGTCACGAGATGAGCCAGTGGCTCACCGACAACAACCTGCCCTACCGCGACAGCCAGGAGAAGGCGTACTCCACCGACGCCAACATCTGGGGCGCCACCCACGAGGCGAAGACCCTCGAGCACCTGGACGTGTCGCTCGAGACGGTCGAGCCGATCATGGGCGTGAAGTTCTGGGACCCGAGCGTCGCCATCGAGACCGAGGACGTCACGGTCCGCTTCGAGCAGGGCCGCCCGGTCGCGATCAACGGCGTCCGCTACGACGACCCGGTCGCCCTCGTCCACGAGGCCAACGTGATCGGCGGCCGCCACGGCCTGGGCATGTCCGACCAGATCGAGAACCGGATCATCGAGGCCAAGTCCCGTGGCATCTACGAGGCGCCGGCGATGGCGCTGCTGTGGACGACGTACGAGCGGCTGCTCAACGCCATCCACAACGAGGACACGATCGCCAACTACCACGACCAGGGCCGCCAGCTCGGCCGTCTCCTGTACGAGGGCCGCTGGCTGGACCCGCAGGCGCTGATGATCCGCGAGTCGATCCAGCGCTGGATCGCCTCGCTCGTCACCGGCGAGGTGACGCTCCGGCTGCGTCGTGGCGAGGACTACACCGTCCTGCGCACCGACGGCTCGAACTTCTCCTACCACCCCGACAAGCTCTCGATGGAGCGCACCGAGAACGCCGCCTTCGGCCCCAACGACCGGATCGGCCAGCTCACGATGCGCAACCTCGACATCGCGGACTCGCGGTGGAAGCTCGAGGCGTACGCCGCGCAGCCCCTCGACCAGGGCCAGGTGCTCGTCGAGAACGGCACGCTCTTCGGGGAGATCGAGGCCGGCGGAGCTGACCGGATCGCGCGCAACCCCGCCGCCGAGCAGGGTGCGGGCGACGACGAGGCCCTCGACTACGCCGCGATGGAGTTCGGCACCGACTGATGGGCGGACGCGTCGTACGGCACCGCACCACCGGGCGGGTGCTGCCGGTGAACGGTGCCGGCGAGGTGCTCCTGCTCCACGGCTGGGACCCCGCCGTCCCGGAGGTGACCTACTGGTTCAGCATCGGCGGCGGCGCCGAGCACGACGAGCCGCTGGGCCACGCCGCGGTCCGCGAGATGCGGGAGGAGACCGGGCTCGAGGTCTCACCCGGCGACCTGGGCGACCCGGTCGGGCACGAGATCATCGAGTTCGACTGGGGGCTCTGGCACCTCGTGCAGGACCAGACCTTCTACGCCGTCCGTCTCGACAGCTCGGACGGCCTGCACTTCGACGGCCTGGAGCCGCTCGAGCGCGGCTCGATCGACCAGGCGGCGTGGTGGACGGCAGACGCGCTGGACGCCGCCGGCACCGCGGGCAGCGACAACCTGACGACGATAATGAGGGCCGCAGTGCGGCAGATCCTGGGAGAGGCATGAGCGAGAACTCGTCCGGCGGCACCAACACCGGCAAGCTGTGGGGCGGCCGCTTCGCGGGCGGTCCGTCGCCCGAGCTCGACGCGCTCTCGCGCTCGACCCACTTCGACTGGCGCTTGACGCCGTACGACCTCGCAGGCTCGCGGGCCCACGCCAACGCGCTCCACCGTGCCGGCCTGCTCACCGACGCCGACCATGCCGAGCTCCTGCGCGGCCTCGAGGCCCTGGGGGAGCGGTACGCCGCCGGCGACCTGCACCCGGACCCGTCCGACGAGGACGTGCACGGTGCGCTCGAGCGGCTCCTGGTCGACGAGGTCGGTGCCGACGTCGGCGGCCGCATCCGAGCCGGTCGCAGCCGCAACGACCAGATCGCCACCCTCTTCAAGGTCTTCCTGCGCGACCACGCGGCCGAGATCGCCGAGCGCGTCCTCGACCTCGTCGACGCCCTCACCGTCCAGGCCCGCGACCACCTCGATGTCGTCATGCCCGGGCGCACCCACCTGCAGCACGCCCAGCCGGTGCTGCTCTCGCACCACCTGCTCGCCCACGCCTGGCCGCTGCTGCGCGACGTCGACCGGCTCCGCGACTGGGACGCCCGGGTGGCCGCCGACTCGCCGTACGGCGCCGGCGCGCTCGCGGGCTCGAGCCTCGGTCTCGATCCCGAGGGGGTGGCGGCCGAGCTCGGCTTCACCGGCTCGACGGCCAACTCGATCGACGGCACCGCCGCGCGCGACTTCGTCGCCGAGTTCGCCTTCGTGACCGCGCAGATCGGCGTCGACGTGAGCCGGATCGCCGAGGAGGTCATCCTCTGGTCGACCCGTGAGTTCGGCTTCGTGACGCTGCACGACTCCTGGTCGACGGGCTCGAGCATCATGCCGCAGAAGAAGAACCCCGACATCGCCGAGCTCGCCCGTGGCAAGGCTGGTCGCCTGATCGGCAACCTCTCGGGCCTGATGGCCACCCTCAAGGCCCTTCCGCTGGCCTACAACCGCGACCTCCAGGAGGACAAGGAGCCGGTGTTCGACTCGGTCGACACCCTCGAGGTGCTTCTCCCGGCCTTCACCGGCATGGTCGCGACGCTCACCTTCGACACGGCGCGGATGACCGAGCTCGCCCCCCAGGGCTTCTCGCTCGCCACCGACATCGCCGAGTGGCTGGTGCGCGAGGGCATCCCGTTCCGGGTCGCCCACGAGGTCGCGGGTGCCTGCGTACGCCGGTGCGAGGAGCTCGGCATCGAGCTCGACGAGCTCACCGACGAGCAGTTCGCCGAGATCTCGCCCGCCCTCACCCCGTCCGTGCGTGACGTCCTGACGATCGAGGGGTCGGTCGCCTCCCGGGTCGGCCGCGGCGGGACGGCTCCGCGACGGGTCCGTGAGCAGCTGTCCGAGCTCGCGGCCGTGGTCGAGGGGCACCGGGCGCGGCTTGCGTGACCTCTCGGGTCCCGTTCTCGAGGAGGCGCCCCGCCTCCTCGGCGCCGTGCTGCGCCGAGGCGAGGTGGCGGTCCGCATCACCGAGGTCGAGGCGTACGACGGCCCCGACGACCCGGGCTCCCATGCGTACCGGGGGATGACCCGCCGCAACGCGGTGATGTTCGGTCCGGCCGGCCACCTGTACTGCTACTTCACCTACGGCATGCACGTCTGCTGCAATGTCGTCTGCGGCCCGGAGGGCCGTCCGAGCGCCGTGCTGCTGCGAGCCGGCGAGGTCGTCGACGGCATCGAGCTGGCCCGCGACCGCAGGCCCGGGAGCTCCGACCGCGACCTCGCCCGCGGACCTGCGCGCCTCTGCAAGGCCCTCGGTATCACGCTCGACGACGACGGCATCGACCTCGCCACCGGGCCGGTCACCCTCGTCCTCGACGCCCCCGTCGACGACGTCTCGACCGGGCCTCGTGTGGGGCTCCGGGCCGCGGCTGAGCGGCCCTGGCGGTTCTGGGTCACGGGGGAGCGGAGCGTCTCGGCCTACCGCCCAGCCGCGCCCCTCAAGCGTCGGAACCGACCCGATTTGGGCTCCTGACCAGAGCGCTGCTAACGTTCTTCTTGTCGCCGCGAGCGACGCCCTCGGGCCGCAAGGCCAAACCGAAGGGTCTTGTCGCGCGCCCGGCACCAGTGAGGATCGGCCCCCGAGTTGACGGGGTGGATCGGAACCGGTAAGTTTTTGCAGGTTGCCCCGGAGGCGGCCCCGAGAGGGTCTACTTCGGTGTGCGTGTGATGTTTGAGAACTCAACAGTGTGTCATAGTCGACGAATTAGTTTGTTATGCCCCGTCTTCTGTGAAGCCCTTCGGGGTGGATCGGTTGAACGGTTTCTTTGACAATGATTCTGACAATTTTGTCAGTGTCGTCTGTCAGGCATCTCTTTTTCCGCACTAGCCTTCGGGTTGGTGTGGGTGTTGTTTTCAACGGAGAGTTTGATCCTGGCTCAGGACGAACGCTGGCGGCGTGCTTAACACATGCAAGTCGAGCGGAAAGGCCCTTCGGGGTACTCGAGC
>NZ_LMDV01000015.1 GCF_001425175.1 Nocardioides sp. Root1257
CCGCGGCCAACCGCTCAGCGAGATCAGCCTCGGTGGCACGCTCCAGCAGATCCCGCAGCCGCGGGTCCTGGGTGGGGGTGCGTCGAGCCATGCTCGATACTACCATGATTCGAACGTATGTTCTAGCAATCAGTGGTTGGTTCGAACTATTTCGAGCAGACGCGGAGCCCGGGAAGCGGCCGCAACCACCCGCCCGCCGTACCCGGCGTAGTCAGCCTGTCGGCGGCCGACCCGAGTGGACCCGCGAGCCGGGCACATCGCCGTGGCTTTCCGTGGTTTCGAGACAGGCGCTAGCGCGCCTTGCTCAACCACCGGAGGGGATCAGGGGAGCGGGGTGGCCGCGATCTCGCAGGAGTCGAGGGCGGGGTTCTGGTCGTTGTTGACGACGTAGTACGACGACAGCACGTAGGCACGCTTCACGCCGTTGACCGAGACCCAGAGCCGCATCATCCCGTTGCGGGGGAGCTCGACCGGGCCGAGGAGGCCGGTGACGGGGTCGTAGTCGAGGTCGTCGACGTGGTCGACGTGGAGGTCCACGTCGCCCTCGCCCTGGATGTACTCGTAGTCCAGGAACGACGTCCCCGGGTTGTTGCCCGTCGGCCGGAAGGCGACGGTCTGGTCGTAGGTGTTGCTGCCCGGCTCGCAGGTCACGATCGCCTCGCCGACACCGGGGATCGTCGTGGTGCTGGTGGTGCGGGCGGAGCCCTCGGTCGTGCCGTGCCAGTTCAGGCCGAACTGCCGGGTGGTGTCGGTGTGCAGGGTCAGCGACATGTTGCAGTACTGGTGGCCGGGGTAGTCGAACCGCTCCCACCACCAGGTCAGCTTGAACGACGTGATCGGGGTCGTCGGCGCGCCGAGCCCGTCCTGGGCGCGGCTCGGGCGCTGGCTGATCACGCCGTACGCGTTGCCCTTCTGGAAGTCCTCGATCGAGCCCTTCTGGTTGAGCCCCTCGCTTGCCTTCGGGCCGGTGCCGCCGCGGCCGTTGTCGGCGGCGGTCGCGTAGGTGTAGACGCGGACGTTCTTGACCGCGACGACGTCCTTGCCGCCCTTGGTCTCGAACTTGGCCATCCACATCTGGGTCTCGGGGGAGCGGCTGTTCGGCCGGATCCGGACCTGGGTGCTGTTGGGCCGGCAGACCAGGTCGACCGCTCCGATGCCCGGAACGCTCGCGCTCTTCTGGTAGACGCGGCGCTTCCGCTCGCCCTTCCAGCTGACGACGATGCGCTTGTCCTTCTGGACCGTGACCTTGCGGGCCGAGACCGCGCGCTCGCCGTACGACGGCGACGGGCCCAGCGCCGCCAGCAGGCTGGCGAGGAGCAGGAGGCCGGTGCCGATCGAGAGCAGGCGGGTGGTCGGGGCGGTCATCGGGCCGGCGTACCCACGTCGGTGGCGTCGGGGTCCTCGGACGGCTCGGCCGCGTCCTCCTCGGGGACGACCAGCACCGGCTGCTGCCGGCCGTCGAGCCAGGCGAGCTCGAGCCGCAGCGTCTCGTCGGGCAGCGCGATCATCGCTGCGGCGTTGGCGGCGTCCTGGGACTGGGTGAGGTAGTCCTTGAGGAAGTCCTTGACCTCGTCGCGCTCCAGCGACCGGGTGGTCGTGGTGAGCAGGACCTGGGTCGAGAGCGGGTAGATCCCGTTGGAGATCGTCGTCTGGCTCGGGAAGACGCAGTTGCGGTGCCCGTCGGGCGTGGTGATCTCGAAGGGCCGCAGCTCCTCCTCGAACAGCTCGTACGAGCTGAACCGCGCGTAGATGACGTGGCCGGTGCTGCGCTCCACGACCCGCTTCGCGTCGGCGGCACGGGTGGCGACCTTCTTGGCCTGCCGGTGCCGCTGCTGCGCGGCGCGGAAGTCGTTGAGGGCCTTGGTGCGTGCGGTCCGCGCGGTCGCGACGCGGGCGTCGTCCTTGGCCCGGTCGGCGGCGCTGCGGTTGTCGCGGACGCCCTTCGCCTGCTCGGCCAGGGCGGTCTCGACCTCGAGGCGGGCGTCGACCAGCACCTGGTCGGCCGTCACCATCTCGGACTTGCGCAGCCCCAGCTGACGAGCCTGCTCCGCGTAGCCCTGGGCGAGCTTGGCGCGCCGGGTGCCGCCGTTGAGGAACGTCCGGGCCTGGTCGAACCGGTCGTAGCTGAAGTAGTCGGAGCGCAGGTCGGTCTGGCTCGGCGCCGGCGAGCCCAGCACGGTCTTGCCGAACGTCTGGAACTCCACGGGGAACGAGTCCTGGGACGGACCGCCGACCTCGAGCGGCACGTCGTCGAGACCCAGCTGCTTCCAGTTGGTGATCGGGGAGCCGGCGCGCCAGGTCTCCTGGACCTGGTCGGTCGTCAGGCAGTCGCCGCCGACGTCGGACTCCGACTTGATCGCGACGACGATGCCGTCGGACGCGATCTGGAACTGCACGACGTCGAGACCGACCGACTGGCAGGCCTCCCACTCGGTGCGGGTGATCGGGCGCTCGGCGTTGACCAGGTCGATCTTGCCGGAGCACAGCTCCTGGAAGGCCTGGTCCTGGGTGTGCTGGCTGAGGTTGACCTGGGTGGCCGTGCCGGTCGTGTTGTAGTGGTCGACCTCGTCCTGGGTCAGCGAGAACGTCGTGGTGCCGTCGATGTCGAGCTGACCGGCCGGGCGCTCGGGCAGCGCGGCGTTCGCCTTGTTGATCTGCTGCTGGGCGGCCTGCTGGGCGCGGTAGTCCTGCGCCTGCGCGTCGGCGACCAGGTCGCTCGCATCCCGGTTCTCGTCCTGGGAGCACGCAGCCAGGACCAGGGTGCTGGACAGGGCGAGCACCAGGACCGCCGTGCGGCCGAACCTGCGCTGGGTGGTCATCAGTTGCCTTCCGAGCTGGCCGAGGCCGACGGGGTGGCGGACTCGCCGGTCGTCGTCTGGGCGCCGGGGGTGAAGCGGTGACGCGGCCCCATCGCGGCGACCTCGAAGTCCTCGAGGTGCAGGTTGATCAGCTCGTTGCCGGCGATCATGTCGGAGGTGACGTCACGCTGCGCGTACAGGGTGGGTACGGCGGCGCGGTCGACCACGATCGCTCCGTAGGTGCGCAGCGCGGCGACGATCGCATCGGCCATCCGCTGCTGCTGCGGCGTCATCTTGATCGGCTTGCCGGTGACGGGGTCGGTCGGGGTCGGCACCTCGACGTCGGCCTTGAGACGGATCCGCGCACCCTCGGGGAGCGAGCTGACCCGTCCGTTGCCGTCGGTCGCCGACGCGGGCTGGACGAACACGCTCGACGCGGGTCCGGGGACGCTGATCGCGAGTGCGTGGTTGATCAGGCCGGCCTGGAGCTCCTTGGGCCGGATCAGGCCCGCGAAGAGCGGCAGCCCGGACCCGCGGGCGCTGACGGACTGCGGCTTCTGGAAGCCGGAGCCGTCGAGGTCCCACTTGCGCATGAACTGGTAGGAGATCGTGCCGTCGTCCTCGCGGCGCGCACGCCACAGGTCGTAGGCGATCGGCTTGCTGATGTCGAAGATGGTGAACCACCCGTCGTACCGGGGGTCCGGGTCGACGTCGGACGGGACGTTGAGGGTCGTCGTCTCGGCGCCGTCGCCGCACACCAGCTGGCGGCAGACCAGCTTGGTCGGCTGGCCACCGGCCGCGAGGGCGGTCGTCCAGCGCTCCGTGTTGATGTAGAGGCCCTCGTTGACGATCCGGCGCTGCGTGTGGATCGATCCGTCGGCGGACTGGGTCACGCCGACCCGCTCGCGGGCCAGGCTGATCATCTGCGACGACCGCTTGTCGGTCGGGGCGCCGTCGATGCGGGTGTTCCAGGGCGAGTCGGCGGCGAAGAACCGGCGCTCGGGCACGGCCACCGAGCCGGCGGCGTCGGTCGGGTTGACCAGGACCTCGAGGTCGGAGCGCGGGTCCGAGCCGTTGGCGTCCCCGGAGCAGCCGGCCAGGGCGAGCGCGCTGACGACGACGAGCGCCAGGGCGGCGGCCGCGCCGCGGTGCCGGGCGGTCATGCGTCGCCCCGGGTGCTGTGCATCGGAGTCAGCGTCGACTCGATGGACTCGGCGAAGCGCGAGACGGCGTCGCTGATCTCCGCCAGCTGCCGGCTGTCCCGGCTGGACTGGGCGGACGGGGAGCCGAGACCTGCCTGGGTCCGGGCGGCGCTGATGATCGCGTGCGCCTCGCGGCGCGCGGTGATCCGGATGAGCTCGGCGTCGAGCTCGGCCTGCGCGGTCAGCAGCTCGGCGCGGCGGGCCGCCTCGGCCTCGAGCGCGGCGAGGTGGTGCAGGGTCGCGTTCTCCGCGTCGCGCAGCCGCTCGAGGGCCGCGTCCGCGACCGCCTGGACGGTCGCACCCAGGTAGGCGGAGTCGTCGACGGCCGGCTCGGCCGGCGCCGGTCGGACCGGCTCAGCCGGCATCCGCCGGGTCGGCGTCCGGTCGGCGTGCTCGGGCTCGATCAGGGCAGCGTTGCTCATGGCGGTCTCTGTCGGTGAGGGAGCGGGCGTGGCGGCGACGGGGTCACCGGACAGGTTGGCGATCGGCATGATCGGCGGGGCGACGGGCGGCAGCGTCACCGTGGAAGCGGCGGTCGGCTCGAGCGCCGCCTTCGGCCGGGTCGGCTTGGTCATCGACGGGTGGTTGCGGGCCTGGGATTTGGGGGCCGCGGGCTTGCGCGGCTTGGCGGTCTTGGCGGCGGGCTTGCGGACCCGGGTCGGCTTCTCCGGCGCAGCCTCGACGACGGGCTCCGGCTCCACGACGGCCTCGACCTCGGCCTCGACCTCGGCCGCGACCTCGACGTCCGCCTCGGCCTCGACCTCGGGGTCCGGCACGGCCTCGACCACGCGGCGGCGCGGCAGCACCGTCGTGGTGGTCTCCGGCGCGGGCGCCTCGCCGCGAGGAGCTGGGTCGGGCACGGCGACCAGGCGGGTCGCGAAGTCGACCTGGCCGACCCGCGATTCGGTGCCGAGCGCCAGCAGGTCGTCGACGCTGGGCGCCGCCTGGATCGGGTTCATCTTCTGGTCCATCACTGGCCTGCCCCGTTCGTGCTGGTCTGGGTGGACAGGGTGGAGCCCCCGTCAGGGTCGAAGTTCGCCGGCACGCCGACCAGCACGTAGCGGTCGGTGCGGTAGATGACCGGGAGGCGCGGGTCCGAGCCGTCAGCGGCGTTCGGGTAGGCCTGCGCCAGCAGGTCGCCGCCGCCGCCGGTGCTCAGCAGCATGTAGTCGACGTACGGCGCCGGGTTGGCCGCGATCTCCTTCCACGGTCCGTCGCTCTTGTCGACGCGGTCGACGAACAGGTCGGGGCGGCCGGTCATCAGCATCACGCCGTAGGTCTGCGCGTTGTCGGTCAGGATCGAGTTCGGGTTGGTGATGTTGGAGGTGATGTACTCCGCCGTCGCCTGCTCGTCCCGGACGCCGACCGTGGAGCCGCTGAGCGTCGTCGCGCCCTCCTGCGAGTCCCGCGTCGAGAGCGCCGCGGCGAAGTTCGACTCGAGGTTCTGGAACCGGTAGGTCTTCATCGCCTCGAAGGTCCACGGGATGCTCACCAGCAGGGCCGCGACCAGCGCGATGCTGACGATCAGGTTGTTGGACTCCGAGGAGCGGGCGATCCAGATCGCGCCGATCACGGAGAAGAGCAGGATCGGCAGCGCGTTGCGCAGCTGCATCGGCGAGTCGGTCAGGTGCAGCGCGACCGAGAGCGCCGGCGACACGATGGCCGCGGCGAGCAGCACCCCGAGCCAGAGGGACAGCGGGTTGTTGCGGGCGATGCCGACGAAGATCAGCGCCGGCAGCACCACGAACGCGATCGGCGCGCCGTAGAGCACCAGCGATGCGGTGTCCTGGAGCAGCTCCACGCCGGTGAAGCTGGTGGGGTCGCCGCCGCCCGCGTCGCTGGCGCCGGTGATCCAGTAGAACGGCTTGGACAGCAGGATCAGGTTGAAGACGCACCACAGCGCGATGACGTACGCCGTCGGGACGGCGAAGCCGACCGTGGTGCCCTCGACCTCGCTGCCGTCGGCACCGAGCTTGGCGAGGATCGCGCCGATCATCAGCGCCGTGAGCACGAACCACAGCAGGCTGCCGTAGCCGGAGAGCGCGGCGATCGAGAAGGCCAGGCCGGAGAGCATCACGAAGCGGACGTCGGCGGTGATGTACCAGGCCAGGACGCCGCCCATCGCGACCACCACGAAGGCGATCCAGATGAACTGGCGGGCACCGCCCGACGCGTAGAGCAGGAAGAGCGGGTTGGCGCCGAGCGCGAGCAGGGCGGCGTACCGCAGCGGGGCGAGCAGCTGGGCACGGCGCATCATCGTGTTCAGCGACAGCATGGTGAGGCCGGCGAACACGGCCGACGCGATCGGGACCGCGATCAGCGAGGAGGTGACCGCCGGGAAGATCGCCAGCGGCGAGACCAGCAGCGTGGCCAGCGGCGGGTAGTCGAACCCGAGCGCCGACAGCTTGGCCGGGTCGTTGTGCCAGATCATCAGCGCGCGGTTGAGGCGGTCCAGCGTCTCGAAGCCGACGACGTGCATCTTGACGACGAGCCAGTAGCCGAACCAGATGTAGAAGCCGGTGAAGCCGACGAAGATCGCCAGGCTCTCCCACGGGCGGCGGGTGATGTCGGGCGTACGCCGGTGGATGTTCTGCACCAGCGACGCCTTGCGCAGCTTCGACGCCTCGATGTGGGCGGCGGCCTTGTCGGCGTCCGGCGCGACGAGGGTGACCTCGGAGGCGTCGCCGGTCGTGGTCTCGGGAG
This sequence comes from Nocardioides sp. Root1257, assembly GCF_001425175.1. Classification (GTDB taxonomy): domain Bacteria; phylum Actinomycetota; class Actinomycetes; order Propionibacteriales; family Nocardioidaceae; genus Nocardioides. The sequence goes on from NZ_LMDV01000015.1 coordinate 6,704, forward strand.
TCGCGGTCACAGCTCGTCACCCTCGCCGTCGTCGAGACCGTGCTCGGTCTTCTCCCAGTAGAAGGGGTTGGTGAAGAGCTGGATGGCGCCCTTCCAGGCGGCCCAGCTCATCAGGCCCCAGTAGAGCGGGGAGAGCAGCGCGGTCCGGGTGATGCCGAACTCACCGCGCTGCAGGCTGCCCGCGACGTTGAGGTAGACGAAGACGAAGTTGCCGATGAAGAGCAGAGCGCTGGCCGCGTAGAAGACGAACCCGGGGAACATCTGCTGGATGAACCCGGCCTGCGTGAAGAGGTAGAGCGTCGACAGCGCCCAGAAAATGGGGTTCATCAGCAGCACGAAGGCGTTGCCCATCGTCAGGTTGAAGCTGAGGAACCCACGGACGCCGGTCTCCCGGGCCAGGGTGCCGGGGTTGCGCATGTGCACGAGCCAGGTCTGGAAGTAGCCCTTGATCCAGCGGCTGCGCTGGCGGATCCAGTTCGGGACGCTGGAGTTGGCCTCCTCGAGCGTCGTCGAGTCGATCATCGCCGTCCGGTAGCCCTGGCGGTGCAGGCGGATGCCGAGGTCGGCGTCCTCCGTCACGTTGAAGGGGTCCCAGGCGCCGAGCTCGCGCAGTACCGAGGTGATGAAGTGGTTCGAGGTGCCGCCCAGCGGGATCGGCGAGCCGGCCGCACCCATGGCCGGCAGAACCAGCTCGAAGTGCATCGAGTACTCGTTCGCGAACCACGCCGTCAGGAGGTTCTGGTCCTGGTTGAAGTGGTTGAGCTTGGCCTGGATGCAGGCGACGTTGGACGCGACCGTCTGGAAGGCGAGGTACGCCTTCTTCAGCTCGTCGGGGTCCGGGCGGTCCTCGGCGTCGAAGATCACGCAGAAGCTGCCGGTCGCGAGCTGGAGGCCGTAGTTGCAGGCCTTCGGCTTCGTCTTCGGCTGGCTGTCGGGGACCACGACGAGGTGGAAGTGCGGCGGGAGGTTCAGCGACCGGATCATCTCGACGGTCTCGGTGTCGTCCTCCTCGCAGAGGAGCTTCACGTCGAGGCGGGTGCGCGGCCAGTCCAGCTCGTTGATGCCGCGGACCAGGCGGCGGACGATGCCGGCCTCCTTGTAGAGCGGCACCAGGATCGTGTACATCGGCAGGTCGCGGTCGTCCAGGGCGGCGACCATCTCGTCGGTCACGTCGGTCTCGAGGTGGGTGCCGAGCGCCCGGAAGGTGAGCTGGAACTTGTAGCAGGAGACCAGGAGGTAGACGAGGGACAGCACGGCGACGACGCCGACGAGGGTGGGCATCGGCCAGAAGATGCCGCTGAGCACGACGACGATCCCGACGCAGACGGCGAGCGCCTTCTGGTTGCCCGTGAAGACCGTGTGGGCCGAGGCCTCCGGCTGCGACTCCATCAGCGAGACGGTCGAGATCGACGCGTAGTGCTCGCTGTGCACCTTCTGGATCAGCTGGTCGAGCTCGGTGCGGTTGGCGAGGAGCTGACGGAACGGCGAGCCGAGGGCCTCCTCGACGTCGAGGGTCTGCTCCGGGTCCAGCGGGCGGGCGGTCGCGAGGAGCACCAGGTCGGAGGTGGCGGCGACCGGGATCGCCTGGAGGCGCTGCGCGAGGTGCTCAGGCAGCCGACGGGCGACCTCGAGGTCGGGCGCGAAGTCGGCGAGGCCGACCCGCTGCATCTGGTAGAGCTCGGAGAGCGCCGCGACCAGCACGTCCTCGGAGATCGACTCGTGGGCGACCAGGATGTCGCCCAGCGGGTCGCCGGTCCGGGAGTACTCGAGCATCGCGGACTGCAGCTGCTCGTTGGTGACGAGGCCGCTGCTCGTGAGCATCCGGGCCAGCTGCACCCGCGAGCGACGCTCGTCGGCGGTCTCGATCTGGCCCTCGAGGGGCGGGTAGACGGCGTCGATCGCCTCGGTGACCTCGTTGGCGGTGTGGCGGACGAGCTGGACCTGGCGGTCGATGCGCTCGGCGACGACGCGCTGGGTGATGGCGTCCTCGACGTCGGCGGCGGCGACGAGCACGACGCCGTCGGTCACGGCGTACGGCAGCACCCGGAAGGTGCGGCAGATGCCCTCGGGCAGCAGGCGGCCGAGGTCGCCGGCGACGCCGTCGCCGAGGCGGGCCCGGAGGGGCGCCGGCGACGTCGTCGTCGAGGTCGGGGGGTTGGCGGTGGTGGTCATGAGGTCCCTGCTCCGAAGCCCGAGGCGGAGGTGGCCGTCGGCGAGCCGGGCGTCACCGAGCGGGTCCGGCTGCCGCGCGAGCGCCAGACGAAGTAGACGAGGTAGCCGGCGCCGAGGGCCAGCAGCGGGGCGATGAGGAACGGGATGAAGACGACGAAGAAGAGCAGCAGCGTCAACAGGACCCGCAGCATCGCTGCGCCCATCGACATGCGCTGTGAGCGCGCCTGACCGGCGTGCACGTTCATGTGGTGTCCCCTTGGCTAGTCGCGACGCGACCCGAGATGTCCCCTCAACCTGAAAAAAAGGCTATCCGGGCGTGATCGACGGGGGCGCAACGTGCGATCCACAGTCGGGTAACAAGTGAGGAGGGTCCGTCCGACCCCCTCTGGACCGTCCGGAGACGGCTCGTGCGGTCAGCTGTCGTCGGCGTGCGACCGCAGGTAGCGCCGGGCGAGGACGCCGTAGTCCGACGGGGTGCCGGTCACGTCCTTGACCAGGGCCATCGGGTCGGTCGGGTGGTCGGCCCAGACCCAGAAGAGCGAGCCGATGCCGTGCTTGTCGGCCCAGGCGAGGTAGCGGGTGACGTACCCGTCCAGCGGGTCGTCGGCGCCGAGCTCGCCGGTGAGCACCGGCACCTGGTCGGCGATCGGGGCGAGGACGCTGTCCCAGCACTTCTCGCTGGCGCACTTCTTGAAGTCGTAGCTGTGGAACGAGGCCACGAGCTGGTCGTCGTCGGGCGCGTGGTCGAGCCAGCCGGACAGGTCGTTGGCGTAGTCGAGCCCGCCGAGCAGCACCGGTTGGTGGGCGCCCGCGTCGCGGATCTCGCGGACGACCGAGGCCATGCCCTGGACGGTGTACGTCGTCAGCCCGTTGGTCGCCGTCTGGTCGTCCTCGACCGGCGCCGCGCAGCCGCCGTCGCGCCAGCACTCCCAGGTCAGGTCGAAGACCAGGTTGTCGAGCGCGTCGTACCTCGAGTACGGCTCGTTGAAGGCGTCGAACATCACCGACGGGTTGTCGTGGTACTCCCCGGCGACCGAGCGCCAGAAGGAGAGCGACTCGGAGTCGGGCATCGCGACGTTGCCGAACTCGGGCTGGCCGATGCGCTTGCGGCTGTGCAGGTCGAGGACCACGACCAGGCCCTGCCGGTTGAGCGCGGTGACGAAGCGGTGGACGCTCGCGCGGTAGTCGGCCGCGGTGCGCTCCTCGAACTGGTCGCTCACCGGGGCGCCACGGGTGCCGAGCCAGCAGTCCTGGTTGAGCGGGAGGCGGACCGTGTTGGCGCCCCACGACGCGATCGCCTTGGCCTCGCTGTTCTCGGCGTCGGGCACGCTGAGCGTGTCGAGCGACGACATGCCCCAGCCCTGGGCGCAGGCGTACTCGAAGCTGCTCCAGTTCACCCCGCGCGGGACGAAGGTCGCGTCGGTGCGCTGGTCGACGAGCCGGTTGCCGTCGACCACCGGCTGCGGGGCGCCCGTCTCGACCCCGGGATCCGACGTCCCGGAGTCGCGGTGCTCGGCATAGATCGCACCGCCGGTGAGCAGCACGACAACCGCTGCCACCGGCACGATCCAGCGCGCGTGCCGCATGAAGCCCCCCTCTTTCAACGAGGAATGGTACGGGCAGGTCCTCCCTCTATGGTGGCCGAATGGGTGAGACCGTCTTCACGTACGCCGCTCCGGCGCTCAAGTTCGGGCCCGGCGCGGCCGCGGAGATCGGGTCCGACCTGGCCCGCACGGGCGCCCGCCGGGTGCTGCTGGTGACCGATCCCGGCGTGGCCGCCACTGGGCATCCCGCGCGGATCGCCGAGCAGATCACCGCGGCCGGCCTCGGCGTCACGACGTACGACGGCGTGCACGTGGAGCCGACCGACACGTCGCTGACCGAGGCGGTCGAGTTCGCGCGCGCTGCGGGGCCGTTCGACGTGATCGTCGCGGTCGGCGGCGGCTCCGCGATCGACACCGCCAAGGCGGTCAACCTGCTCACCACCAACCCCGGTGAGCTGATGGACTACGTCAACGCCCCGGTCGGGAAGGCGCAGGCGCCCACCCAGCCGCTGCTGCCGCTGGTGGCCGTGCCGACGACCACCGGCACCGGATCGGAGAGCACCACCATCTGCGTGCTCGACGTGCTCTCCCTGCACGTGAAGACCGGCATCAGCCACCCGGCGCTGCGACCGACGACGGCCGTCGTCGACCCGACCCTGACCCTGACGCAGCCGACCCTGGTCACCGCGGCCGCCGGGATGGACATCCTCTGCCACGCGCTCGAGAGCTACACGGCGCGGTGGTACGCCGACTTCGACGCCAAGCGCCCCGAGGAGCGGGTGCCCTACTGCGGCGCGAACCCGATCGCCGACCTGTGGTCGGAGCGGGCGCTCGGCCTCCTCGCCGGCGCCTTCCGGGCGGCCGTGCGCGACGGCTCGGACCCGCGGGCGCGCGAGCAGATGGCTCTCGCGGCGACCTTCGCCGGACTGGGGTTCGGCAACGCCGGCGTGCACATCCCGCACGCCAACGCCTACCCGATCGCGGGTCGCGTGCGGGACTACCGGCCCGAGGGCTACCCGGACGAGCCGATGGTGCCGCACGGCATGGCGGTCTCGATGACCGCGCCCGAGGCGTTCCGCTTCACCTTCGAGGCCGCGCCCGACCGGCACCTGCACGCCGCCCGGCTGCTCGACCCTGGTGCCGGCGCCGGCCCCGACGCCCTCCCGACCGTCATCACCGCGCTGATGCGCGACATCGGCCTGCCCAGCGGACTCGCCGAGATCGGGTACGGCGAGGCCGACGTCCCGGACCTCGTGGCCGGCGCCCTCCAGCAGCAGCGGCTGCTGGCGACCGCGCCGAGGAGTCCCACGGAGGAGGACCTGGCGGGAGTGTTCCGCCGGTCGATGGAACACTGGTGACGTGACCGCCGACCTGCTCGCCGCCTTGCGCGAGCGGGGCGTCAGCGACGTCGACGACTCGACGCTGACCCGGGCGCTCTACTCCTCGGACGCCTCGCTCTACCGGGTGGTGCCGCAGGTCGTGGTCCGGCCGCGGCACGCCGACGAGCTCGCCGCGATCCTCGACGTCTCCGCCGAGACGGGGGCACCGGTGACGATGCGGGGCGCCGGCACCTCGATCGCCGGCAACGCGGTCGGGACGGGCATCGTCGTCGACACCGTGCGGCACCTGAACAAGGTCGTCTCCATCGACGCCGAGGCGCGCACCGCCGTCGTCGAGCCCGGCGTCGTGCACGCCGACCTCCAGCGCGCGGCCGCGCCGTACGGCCTCCGGTTCGGACCGGACCCCTCGACCCACACCCGCTGCACGATCGGCGGCATGATCGGCAACAACGCGTGCGGCTCGCGCGCGCTCGGCTACGGCCGGACCTCCGACAACGTGGTCGCGCTCGACGTCGTCCACGGCCCCGGGGCCGACCAGGGTCGGGCGAGCGTGGAGGCGCGGCTGGCGGAGCTGGTCGACCAGCACCTGGCCCACATCCGCACGACGTTCGGGCGGTTCACCCGCCAGGTGAGCGGCTACTCGCTGGAGCACCTGCTGCCGGAGAACGGCCGGTCGCTGGACCGCTTCCTGGTCGGCTCGGAGGGCACCCTCGCGGTGGTGCGGTCCGCGACGGTCCGCCTCGTCGAGGACGACCCCGACCGGCACCTGGTGGTGCTCGGCTACCCGTCGATGGCCGAGGCCGCCGACGCCGTGCCCGCCCTGCTCGCGGTGGCGCCGGGGATGACGGCGTGCGAGGGCCTCGACTCCCGGATCGTCGACCTGGTGCCGGGCGCGCCCGCGCTGCCGCGCGGCGCCGGGTGGCTGTTCGTCGAGGTGCCGGCGGCGGAGACCGCGGCGGTCGTCGCCGCGTCCGCTGCGCTCGAGCACCGGCTGGTCGAGGACCAGCGCGAGGCCGCCGCCCTCTGGCGGATCCGCGAGGACGGCGCCGGGCTCGCGGCCCGCTCGCTGTCGCGCCCGGCGTACTCCGGCTGGGAGGACGCCGCGGTGCCGCCCGAGCGGCTCGGTGCCTGGCTGCGCGACTTCGACGAGCTGCTGCGCGAGCACGGCTTGGACGGCGTCCCGTACGGGCACTTCGGCGACGGCTGCGTGCACGTGCGCATCGACTTCCCGCTGACCGAGGGGAGCGCCGTCTTCCGCGACTTCCTCACCGCCAGCGCCCACAAGCTCCGCGAGCACGGAGGCTCCCTGTCCGGCGAGCACGGCGACGGTCGGGCCCGCTCCGAGCTGCTGTCGGTCATGTACGACGAGGAGTCGGTCGCCCTCTTCGGCGCGGTCAAGGCGATCTGCGATCCCCAGAACCTGCTCAACCCCGGCAACATCGTGGACCCCGCGCCGTTGGACGCCGACCTGCGCGCCCCTCGACCCCGGCTGCCGGTCAACGCCGGCCTGAAGCTGGTCCACGACGGAGGCGTGCTCGGCGACGCGGTGCACCGCTGCACCGGCGTCGGCAAGTGCGTGGCCCCGAAGACCACCGGCGTGATGTGCCCGTCGTACCTCGCGACCCGCGACGAGAAGGACTCCACCCGAGGGCGGTCGCGGGTGCTCCAGGAGGCGCTCGACGGCTCGCTCGTCGCCGGCCTCGGCGACCCGGCCGTCGCCGAGGCGCTCGACCTCTGCCTGGCCTGCAAGGGCTGCGCGTCCGACTGCCCGACCGGCGTGGACATGGCGACGTACAAGGCCGAGGCGCTGCACCAGAAGCACGACGTGCTGGGGGAGAGGCGACCACGCAGCCACTTCCTCCTGGGTCGACTGCCGAAGTGGGCGGCGCTCGCCGCGCCGATGGCGCCGCTGGCCAACCGGATGATGCGGCTCGGACCGGTGGCCCGGATGGCCAAGGCGACGGCCGGGATCGACCAGCGCCGGTCCATCCCGGCGTTCGCGCCGAAGACCCTGCGGCGGTCGGTCGGGACGCCCGAGGTCGTCCCGGACGTGTGGATCTGGGCGGACTCGTTCAGCGACCACTTCTTCCCGGGCAACGGCCACGCGGCGATCGACTACCTGGCCTCGGTCGGCATCACCGCGCGGGTGATCGCCGACGATGCCTGCTGCGGGCTCACCTGGGTGACCACCGGCCAGCTCGACCAGGCCCGCTCCATCATGGAGCGGACCGTCCGCACGCTCACGCCGTACGTCGAGTCGGGGGTGCCGGTCGTCGGCCTGGAGCCGTCCTGCCTGGCGACCCTGCGCAGCGACGCGGCCGAGCTCACCGGCACGAACCTCGATGTGCTCAGCTTCGCCGAGCTGGTCGAGCGGCTCGACCTGCCGCTGCCGGACCTGAGCGGGGTCGAGGTCGTCGCGCAGCCGCACTGCCACCACACCTCGATCCTCGGCTGGGCCGCGGACAAGCGGATCCTCGAGAGGGCCGGCGCCTCGGTCACGCAGGTCGCCGGGTGCTGCGGGCTGGCCGGCAACTTCGGCATGGAGAAGGGCCACTACGAGGTCTCCGTCGCCGTCGCGGAGACCCACCTGCTGCCCGCCGTCCGCGCCAACCCGGACGCCGTGGTGCTTGCCGACGGCATGTCCTGCCGGGTCCAGCTCGACGACCTCGCCCAGCAGCCCACGATGCATCTCGCCGAGCTCTTCGCCTCTAAAGTGGAGCGGTGAATCCCCGCCACCGCCGCCTCGTCATCCCGATCGCTCTGGTGGCACTTCTGCTGATCGTCGTGATCGCGGCGGTGGTGTGATGTCCGAGCCCCAGCCGCTGCTCCGCGAGCTCAACCGGCTCCGGTCCTACCTGCTCGACCCCGACGTGCTGGTCAAGGCCGTCGCGTCCGGCAAGCGCAAGGGCGAGCAGCCGACCCGGCGGCGGGCCGAGATGCGGTACGTCGACCTCAAGGCCGGCACGCACCTGCAGGTCACGACGTACGACCAGACCCAGGCGTTCACCGAGAACCACGCCGTCGGCGACGCGTCGCGCGATGCCGTCGACGCGCTGCTCGAGGAGCCGTACGGCGAGTGGCACGTCGACACCGTGACCCAGAGTCACCAGCTCCGGGTGACGTCCAAGCTCACCGCGACCGTGCGGACCACGGACCGGGCGGTGGCCGCTCCGGTGGAGCGGAGCCACGACAAGGCCAAGCAGCGCCTGCTGCCGGAGAACGACCCGGTCTTCATCGTCCTCGGCATCTCCGACGACGAGGGGCGGATCAAGCCGAGCCGGCAGGCGAAGTACCGCCAGGTCGAGGAGTTCCTGCGGCTGCTCGACTCCTCGATCACCGAGGCGATCGACAAGGGGCACCTGCGCCGGCCGACCCTCGAGGACCCGCTGCGCATCGTCGACCTCGGCTGCGGCAACGCCTACCTGACCTTCGCCGCGGAGCGCTTCCTGACCGGTGTCCGCAAGCTGCCCGTGCGACTCACCGGGGTGGACGTGAAGGAGCAGTCGCGCGAGCACAACAGCTCGGTCGCGCACGAGCTGGGCGTGGAAGCCGACTTCGTCGTCGGCACCATCGGCGGCGTCGAGCTCGACCCGGCGCCCGAGGTGGTGCTCGCGCTGCACGCCTGCGACACCGCGACCGACGAGGCGTTGGCCCAGGCGGTCGGCTGGGGCGCGCAGCTGGTGCTCGCCGCGCCCTGCTGCCACCACGACATCGCGGCCCAGATCCGCAAGGCGCCGACCCCCGCGCCGTACGCCATGCTCACCCGGCACGGCATCCTCCGCGAGCGTCTGGCCGACACCCTGACCGACGGGATCCGGGCGTCGCTGATGCGGCTGCAGGGTTACCGCGTCGACGTCGTGCAGTTCGTCGAGAGCCAGCACACGCCCCGCAACACCATGCTCCGGGCGGTCCGCACCGGCGGTCCGGTGAAGGGTGGCTCGGCGCGCAAGGAGTACGACGAGCTCGTGACGACCTGGGGTCTGCACCCGAAGCTCGCCGAGCTCCTCGAGGCCTGAGTGCTCGACCGGGTCCTCGGCGTCGCGGCGGCGCTGTCCATGGTGGTCGGCACCACCGTCGCCCCTGCCGCGCCGAAGGCGAAGGTCGTCTTCTCCTTCAAGGACCCGGCGATCGTCGAGTCCAGCGGGCTGGTCGCCACCGGTGACCTCTTCCTGACGGTCAACGACTCGGGTGACAGCGGCCGGGTCTTCGCGGTCGACCGCTCGGGAGAGACGGTCGGCGTGACGTCGTGGGCCGACGACCCCGTCGACGTCGAGTCGCTGGCACCGGCCGGGCCGGGCGAGGTGTGGGTCGGCGACACCGGCGACAACAGCCGCTCCCGCGACTCGATCACCGTGCTCCGGGTGCCGTACGGCGTGGGTGACAGTGAGGTCACGCCGACGTCGTACGAGCTGGTCTTCCCCGACCGCGCCCACGACGCCGAGACGCTGCTGGCCGACCCCACGACGGGTCAGCTCTTCGTGGTCTCCAAGGACATCTTCGGCGGCACGACGTACGCCGCCCCGCGCCGGCTGTCGACCGACCACCCCAACAAGCTGAGGGCGGTCGCCGACGGGTTCACGTTCGCCACCGACGGGTCGTTCTTCCCCGACGGCAAGCACTACGTCGTCCGCGGCTACACCGATGCCACGGTCTACTCCTTCCCCGACCACGAGCCGCTCGTCTCGTTCCCCCTGCCGACCCAGAAGCAGGGCGAGGGGATCTCGGTCGGGCCGGACGGGCAGCTCTACCTGAGCACCGAGGGCCAGTTCAGCGACGTGCTCCGGATGCGGCTGCCCCAGGACGTCGTCGCGGCGATGGAACCGGCCGAGGCGGCCGAGCCTCCTCCTGCGGACGCGGAGCCGGAGCCGGCACCCGCGGACGAGCAGCCGATCTGGCCGTGGCTGGTGGGTGGCGGACTGGCGTTTGTGGTCGGCGGCGGCTGGCTACTGCACCGTCGTGGTCAGGCTTCGTAGGACGTCTCCGGACCAGCCCGGCTGGACCCGCCGCCGGGCCGGCCGCGGCTTCGTCTACCTCGACGAGCACGGCGACCGGCTGCCCGACGACGAGGCCCAGCGGGTCCGCGACCTCGTCATCCCGCCGGCGTGGACCGACGTCTGGGTCACGCCGTACGACAACGGGCACCTGCAGGCCGTCGGCACCGACGACGCGGGCCGTCGCCAGTACCTCTACCACCCGGACTGGCGGACCCGGCGGGACGCGGAGAAGTTCGACCGGATGCTCGAGTTCGGCAAGGCGCTCACCAAGGCGCGCGAGCTCGTCATCACCGACCTCGGCCGCGAGGGGATGCCGCTCGAGCGCGCGTGCGCGGTCGCCGTACGCCTGCTCGACCTCGGCTACTTCCGGATCGGGAACGACGTGTACGCCGACGAGAACGGGTCGTTCGGGCTGACGACCCTGGAGCGGCGCCACGTGCGCCGGCGCCAGGACCGGCTGGTCTTCGCCTTCGTGGGCAAGTCCGGGGTCGAGCACGAGATCGAGATCGACGACGCCGTCGTGATCACGGCCGTCGACATCATGCGCCGCCGGCGCGGGACCGACCTGCGGCTGCTGTCCTACAAGGAGGGGCGGTCGTGGCGGTCCGTGCTGCCGGCCCTGGTGAACGAGTACGTCCGCGCGTCCACGGGCCTCGAGGCGACGGCCAAGGACTTCCGCACCTGGCACGCCACCGTGCTCGCGGCCGCGGCGCTGGCCGAGACGCCGGAGCCGGGTGAGACCAAGGCATCGCGCAAGCGGGCGGTGGCCGGGGCGATGAAGGAGGTCGCGTCGTTCCTCGGCAACACCCCGACGCTGGCGCGCTCGTCGTACGTCGACCCGCGGGTCATCGATGCCTACGAGGAGGGCCGCACGATCGCCCGCGCCACCTCGAAGACCTACGACACGACCGACGAGCGGCAGGCCGCCCTGGAGCGTGCGACGCTGAGGCTGATCCGTTCCCAGTGAGGGAGGCCTGATGGAGATCACCGCGGTCCAGGGGGACATCACCGAGCAGCGCGTCGACGCGATCGTCAACGCCGCCAACCGCGCGATGCGCGGCGGGGGTGGCGTCGACGGTGCCATCCACCGCGCGGGCGGGCCGGCGATCCTGGCCGACTGCGTACGCCGCTTCCCGACCGGCCTCGCGACCGGCGACGCCGGCTGGACGACGGCCGGTGACCTGCCCGCGCGATGGGTGATCCACGTCGTCGGACCCAACCGGCACGCCGGTGAGACCGACCGCGCCCTGCTGCTCTCCTGCTACGCCCGCGCGCTCGCGGTCGCCGACGAGCTCGGCGCCGGATCGGTCGCGTTCCCGCTCGTCTCCGCCGGTGTCTACGGCTGGCCCAAGGACGACGCGATCGCCTGCGCGCTGGAGGTCCTCGGGTCTGCGACGACCTCGGTCACCGAGGTGCGGATCGTCGCGTTCGACGCCGCGACGTACGAGATGGTGCGCGGGGCTCTCGTCTAGTCCTCGGATCCGCTCGAGGGGGAGGCCGACCCGCTCGGCGAACTCGCCGGCGCTCATCGTGTGCCGGGCCAGCACTATCCATGCATGATCAACAGATTCCGAGAAAGTTCGTGGACGGTGTCGATGCGCGGACGGGGTCGTTCGTCTGCTGGGTGAGAGGGTCGGACGACGACCCCTGACGGAAGGTGCGGAGATGAAGTACATGCTGATCATGCGGGGCGACGACGAGGCGGTCGCGTCGTTCGCGGACGTCGACTTCGACCAGATGCTCGAGGCGATGGGCCGCTTCAACGACGAGCTCATCAGTGCCGGCGTGCTGGTGGCAGCCGAGGGGCTCGACGACGCGGAGCAGGGTGTCGTCGTGGACTACTCGTCGACGCCGCCGGTCGTCACCGACGGGCCGTACGGCGAGACGAAGGAGCTGTTCGGCGGCTACTACATCCTCGACGTCGCCTCGAAGGAGGAGGCCGTCGAGTGGGCCAAGCGCCTGCCGATGACCCGGCCGGGCATCAAGACCGAGATCCGTCGGGTGCCGAGCATCGAGGAGTTCCCCCAGGACAACCCGTGGATCCAGCGGGAGCGGGCCTGGCGGGAGGCCAACGGTCAGCTGTGACGGGACCGGCGGCGACCCGCGCGGTTGTCGAGGCGGTGTGGCGGATCGAGTCCGCCCACATCGTCGGCTCCCTGGCCCGCTACACGGGCGACTTCTCGCTCGCGGAGGACGTCGCCCAGGAGGCACTCGCGCAGGCACTCGTGACCTGGCCGCGCGACGGCGTACCCGCCAACCCCGCGGGATGGCTGCTCACGACCGCCCGCCGGCGCGCGATCGACGCGTTCCGGCGGCGGTCGGCCCTCGACGAGCGGTACGCCGCCATCGCGCACGAGGTCGACGATGCCGAGGAGCCCGACTGGGACCCCGACCGCATCGAGGACGACGTGCTCGCACTGATGTTCATCTCGTGCCACCCGGCGCTCTCGCGCGAGTCGCAGGTCGCGTTGACCCTCCGGGTGCTCGGCGGCCTCACCAGCGACGAGATCGCTCGCGGGTTCCTGGTGCCGACCGCGACCGTGCAGGCCCGGATCACCCGGGCGAAGAAGACGCTGGCGGCCGCGCGGGTGCCGTTCGAGGTACCGCCGCCCGAGGAGCGTCGAGATCGGCTCGGCTCGGTGCTCAGCGTGATCTACCTGATCTTCACCGAGGGGTCGACGGCGACGGCCGGGTCGGCGCTGATCCGCGTCGACCTCGCCCGCGAGGCCACCCGGCTGGCCCGCATGCTGGCCCGACTGATGCCCGAGCCGGAGACGTTCGGGCTGCTCGCCCTGCTGGAGCTGACGGCCGCCCGCTTCCCCGCACGCACCGACGCCGACGGCGACCCGGTCCTCCTCGAGGACCAGGACCGGCGCCGGTGGGACCGCTCGGCCATCCGCCGCGGCCGGGCCGCGCTGGAGGCGGCCGGCCGGGCCGGACGGGGTCTGGGGGCGTACGGCGTGCAGGCGGCCATCGCCGAGTGCCACGCGGTCGCTCCCTCGGTCGCCGAGACGGACTGGAGCCGCGTCGTCGTGCTCTACGAGGCGCTCGGCCGGCTCGCCCCGTCGCCGGTCGTCGACCTGAATCGTGCCGTCGCCGTGTCGATGGCCGACGGTCCGGCCGCGGCGCTGCCCATCGTCGACGAGCTGGTCGCGGCCGGCGCACTCGGCGGGACGCACCTGCTGCCGACCGTCCGGGGTGAGCTGCTCACCCGGCTGGGACGGGTCGAGGAGGCACGCGCGGAGCTGGCGGACGCCGTACGACTGTGTGCGAACGACGCCGAGCGGCGGGTGCTGGAGCGCAAGATCGCGGCACTCGCGTCGCCACCCGCTCAGTAGCGTCGTCCTCATGGACACCTACACGCTCAACAACGGCGTCGAGATCCCGGCACTCGGGTTCGGCGTCTTCCAGACGCCGCCCGACGAGACGCGAGACGCGGTGCGCGCGGCCCTCGATGCCGGCTACCGCCACATCGACACGGCCGCGGCGTACGGCAACGAGCGGGGCGTCGGCGAGGCCGTGTGGGCCTCCGGCGTCGACCGCTCCGAGGTCTTCCTGGAGACCAAGATCTGGCTCAACGACTACGGCTACGACGAGACGCTGCACGGTTTCGAGAAGAGCGCGGGCAAGCTCGGTGTCGACACGGTCGACCTGCTGATCCTGCACCAGGCGTGGCCGGCGGAGTGGGAGCGGACCCTGGGCGCCTACCGGGCGCTCGAGACCCTGCTCGGCGACGGCCGGGTGCGGGCGATCGGGGTCAGCAACTTCATGGTCGAGCACCTCACCCGGCTGCTGGACGTCGCGACCGTGGTGCCCGCGATCAACCAGATCGAGGTGCACCCCTACTTCCAGCAGCGGGAGGTGCAGGCGTTTGGTGCCGAGCACGGCATCCTGACCCAGGCCTGGGCGCCGATCGGTGGGATCACCTTCTACCGCGACAGCGGCCACACGAGCACCCTCGAGGACCCGGTGATCGGCGAGGTCGCCGCGGCCCACGGCCGGACGCCGGCGCAGGTGATGCTGCGGTGGGCGCTGCAGCAGGGCCGCCAGGTGATCCCGAAGTCGACCAAGCCCGCCCGGATCGCCGAGAACATCGACGTCTTCGACTTCGACCTCACCGCCGAGGAGTTCGCCGCCATCGACGGGCTGGAGACCGGCCGCCGGGGTGGCCCGGCGCCGGAGGACGTGCTCTTCCCGGCCTTCAGCCGCGAGATCCCGGAGGCCTGACCCGGTCGGCGGGCTGGGCTAGCGTGCAGCGCATGGCTGACGTCGTGCTCTTCCACCACATCCAGGGACTCACGCCGGGCGTCGTCGCGCTCGCCGACCGGTGGCGCGCCGCCGGGCACACGGTCCACACGCCCGACCTCTACGGCGGCCTCACCTTCGCGTCGATCGCGGACGGCGCCGCGTTCTCCCAGGGGGAGGGCGCGCCCGACCTCGACGCGCTCGCCGACGAGGCGGTCGCCGGACTCCCGGCCGGGGTCGTCTACGCCGGCATCTCGTCCGGCGTGATGCAGGCCCAGCGCCTCGCCCAGACCCGACCGGGTGCCGCCGGCGCGGTGCTCTGCGAGTCGTGCCTGCCGATCAGCGGCGAGTGGGCGATCGGCCCGTGGCCCGACGGCGTCCCGGTCCAGGTCCACGGCATGGACGCCGACGAGTTCTTCGCCGGCGAGGGCGACGTCGACGCCGCCCGCGAGCTCGTCGCGTCCACCGCGGACGGCGAGCTCTTCGTCTACGCCGGCGACCAGCACCTCTTCGAGGACAGCTCGCTGCCGTCGTACGACGCCGAGGCGAGCGACCTGCTCACCGAGCGGGTGCTCGCCCTGCTCGCCCGCGTCTGACCGATGAGTCGACCGGCCGGTGCCGGTCAGCACCGGCATGACGACCTTCCTCCTCGTGCCCGGCGCCGGCGGTGACGGCTGGTTCTGGGACCGGCTGGTCGCGGCGCTCGCCGACCGCGGCCACCGCGGCATCGCCGTCACCCTGCCCGGGCCCGACGAGTCGGCGGGGCTCGCGGCGTACGCCGACGTCATCGTCGACGCCGGGCGCGACGCGGGTCCGCTCGTGCTGGTCGCGCAGTCGATGGGCGGCTTCAGCGCCCCCCTGGCCGTGGACCGTCTCGACGTCGAGCGCATCGCGCTGATCAACGCGATGGTGCCGGCGCCCGGCGAGACCGCCGGCTCGTGGTGGGAGACGGTCGGCCAGGCCGAGGCGGCCGGCGCCGCCGCCCGCCGCGACGGTCGGTCGGAGGAGTTCGACGTCGAGCGCGACTTCTTCCACGACGTACCTGAGGCGGTGACGCGCGAGCTCTTCTCGCGACCGATGCCCGACGAGGCCGAGCGGGCCTTCGCCGATCCCTGGCCGTTGGACGCGTGGCCCGACGTTCCGACGACCGTGCTCGCCGGCGCCGACGACCGCCTCTTCCCGCCCGAGCTCCAGCAGCGGGTCGCGCGCGAGCGCCTCGGCATCGACGCGGACGTCGTGCCCGGGGGTCACCTGGTCGCGTTGGCCGACCCGGACCTGGTCGCCGACTGGCTCACGGCCTAGAGACGCTCGATGACCCAGTCGATGCAGTGGGTGAGGGCCTCGACGTCGGCGGGGTCGACGGCGGGGTACATCGCGATCCGGAGCTGGTTGCGGCCGAGCTTGCGGTAGGGCTCCGTGTCGACGATGCCGTTGGCGCGCAGCACGGCCGCGATCCGGGCGGCGTCGATCGGCTGCTCGAAGTCGATGGTGCCGATCACCAGCGAGCGGTGGTCGGGGTCCGCGACGTACGGGAAGGCGTACGGCGACTTCTCCGCCCAGGTGTAGAGGGCGTCCGAGGACGCGGTGGTGCGCGCGACCATGCCGTCGAGCCCACCGGAGGCGTTCATCCAGTCCAGCTGCTCGGCCATCAGGAAGAGCGTGGCCACCGCCGGGGTGTTGTAGGTCTGGTTGAGCGCGGAGTTGGAGATCGCCGTCGGCAGGTCGAAGAAGGCCGGGATGTGACGGCCCGACGCCGCGATCGACGCGGCGCGCTCGAGCGCCGCCGGCGAGAAGAGCGCGAGCCAGAGGCCACCGTCGGAGGCGAAGCTCTTCTGCGGCGCGAAGTAGTAGACGTCGGTCTCGCTGACGTCGACCGGCAGGCCGCCGGCGCCGGAGGTGGCGTCGATCAGCACCAGCGCGTCGGACGCGGCTCCGGCCGGTCGGACGACGGGTGCCATCACGGCCGTCGAGGTCTCGTTGTGCGCCCACGCGTAGACGTCGACGCCGTCCTCGGCGACGGCCACCGGTCGGGTGCCGGGGTCGGACTTGATCACCGACGGCTCGGCCAGCCACGGTGCCGCGGCGGCCGCCGCGGCGAACTTCGCCGAGAACTCGCCGAAGGCGAGGTGCTGGCTCTTCTGCGAGATCAGGCCGTACGTCGCCACGTCCCAGAACGCCGTCGCACCGCCGTTGCCGAGCACCACCTCGTAGCCGTCCGGCAGGGAGAAGAGGTCCGCGAGCCCGCTCCGCACCCGACCGACGAGGTCGCGGACCGGCGCCTGCCGGTGCGAGGTGCCCATCAGGGACGTCCCGGTCGCGGCGAGGGCGTCCAGGTGCGCCGGCTGGATCTTCGACGGACCGGCGCCGAAGCGCCCGTCGGAGGGCAGCAGGTCGGCGGGGATCTGGAGGGCGGCGTCGGTCATGAAAACCTTCCGAACGGGGTAGGCGGGTGCTCCCTGACCACGCTGTCAGCGGTCTCCATTGTGGCACCGCTGTCGATCCGCTTCTCGAGGAGTCCACGATGACCAGCACCCCCGGGTTCGAGCGCAACAAGACCCAGCGCACCGTGCTGCGCGTGCTCGGCGTCGTGCTGCTGCTGGCCGGGGCGTACCTCCTCGTCACCGGCGGCATGGCCTTCGCCGACGACGCCAGCAGCAGCGACGTCGACGGCGGGTTCGGGCCGATCCTCCGTCTCGGCGCGGGCGGCTTCCTGGCCGTCTTCGGTCTCGGCGCGCTGAACGCCGGCTTCCTCGGCGCCCAGGCGCGCTACGCCGCCGGCGAGACGATGCCGGTCGTCAAGGACTCGGCGGCGTACCTTTCGGACGGTGAAGGCATCCTCGGGGTCGGGCGCACCGCCGGACCCTTCTGCTCCCGGTGCGGCGTCCGCAACGACGGCGACGCGACGTTCTGCGACTCCTGCGGCACCGCCCTCCACTGAGGTCGGGGCTGAGGTCCGGGTTGACGTCCGGCTCGAGCGCGTCGGCTACGGCCACCCGGACGCGCTGCGCCTGATCGACGAGGTCCAGGCGGAGTACGTGGTCCGCTACGGCGGCCCCGACGAGACGCCCCTGGACCCGCTCATGTTCGAGCCACCGGCGGGCAGCTTCTTCGTCGGGTACGTCGACGGCGAGCCTGTCGCGACCGGTGCCTGGCGCCGGACGACCGTCGCCGCGCTGGGCACCGACGCGACCGCCGAGATCAAGCGGATGTACGTCGCGACGTCGGCGCGCGGCCGGGGCCTCGCCCGCCTGATGCTCGCGCACCTCGAGACGGACGTCGCCCGCCACGGCGTCGAGGCCGTCGTGCTCGAGACGGGGACGCGCCAGCCCGAGGCGATGGCGCTCTACGAGTCCAGCGGCTACGAGCCGATCCCGCCGTTCGGCTTCTACAAGGACGCGCCGCTGTCGCGCTGCTACGCCAAGCGTCTGCCGACGACCGCGTAGCGCTCGTCGCTGATCGGCCGGCCCCAGTACGCCGGGTCGTCGAGCCGGTGCGCCTCGGCGTCGAGCCCGGCGCCCTCCACCAGCGCGACCGTCTCGGCGGTCGTCAGGCCGGCGCCGGTCGACCAGCTGCCCTCGACGAGCACCAGGCGGCCGGTGGGCGTGAGGAGGCGCGTCCAGCGCTCGAGCACCTGGGCCGGCGAGGGCAGCGCCCACAGGACGTGGCGACACAGCACCACGTCGTACGCGCCGTCGGTGAGTGCCGGGTCGGCGACGTCGCCCACGACGAAGGCGGAGCCGGGGAAGGTCCCGGCCTTCGCGGTCGCCCGACGCACCATCTCGGGCGCGAAGTCGACGCCGTCCACGGCGTACCCGTCGGTGGCGAGCAGCAGCGACAGGGTGCCCGTGCCGCAGCCCAGGTCGGCGACGCGGGCCGGCGCCGGCGGGAGGAGCGAGCGCAGCAGGCTCTGCCACGCCTCGCGCACGAGGGGGTCGTGGAGACCGTGGTCGGGCTCGTCGTCGAAGGTGGCGGCCTGGGCGTCCCAGACCTGGCTGTCCCGAGAGGTCATCCCCCGACCCTAGGCTGGTCGCCATGCTGCTCCCTCCCAAGGTCGCGCACGGGGTCGCCGACGGCTCGGTCACCCTCGCGTTCCGGCGCTGGCGCAAGCAGGACGTGGCGGTGGGCTCGGAGTTCCGCACCGTGTCCGGCGTGGTCCGGGTCGACCGGGTGGAGGTGGTCGACCCCGCCGCCATCACCGACGCGGACGCGATCGCCGCCGGGTGGCCCGACGCCGACCGCCTGCGCACGCAGCTGGACAAGGCTCAGCCGGACGCCGGGGAGGGCGACCTCTCGACGTACCGGGTCGCGCTGAGCTGGGCCGGCCCGGACCCCCGCGTGGCGCTCCGGGAGAGTGCCGACCTGACCGACGACGACGTCGCCGCGATCGACGCGAAGCTCGAGCGGCTCGACCGCGCCAGCAGCCACGGCGCCTGGACCATGGCGACCCTGGACATCATCCGGCGCCGCCCGCACACCCGGGCGCCCGACCTCGCGGCCGAGCTGGGCCGCGAGCGCGACCCCTTCAAGATCGACGTCCGCAAGCTCAAGAACCTCGGGCTGACCCGTAGCTTCGAGGTCGGCTACGAGGTCTCACCCCGTGGGGTGGCCTACCTCGACAGGACGACACGACCACTGGTCTAGACCTATCGTGGTCGACCGTGCGTCTCCTCGTCTCGGGCCTCGCCGCCCTCCTGCTCCCGCTGACCCTCCTCGCCCCGGCCGATGCCGCGCGGCCGATCGAGGACTACGCGTCGTACCAGCAGCCCGGCAAGTGCCACCCGAAGCCGTACGCCGGGACCGTCTACCTCGGTCGGTGGGTGGCGCGGCACTACGGCGGCGGGTATGTCGGCGGGCCGCGGTCGTGCGCGAAGAAGCAACGACGCGCCACCTCGGAGCACCAGACCGGCCAGGCGTTCGACTGGTCCCACAACGCTGCGCGTCGCGGGGACCGGGTCCAGGTCAAGCAGCTGTTCCGCGACCTCTTCGGCTCGGACGCCCGCGGCAACCTCGACGCGCGGGCGCGCCGCATGGGGATCATGTACGTGATCTGGAACGACCGGATGTACGCCGCCTGGAACGAGTTCCGCCCCGAGCCCTACCTGTCCTCGAGCTGCCGGTCGAAGAAGATGTGCTCGAAGACGCTCCGGCACCGCGACCACCTGCACGTGTCGCTGACGCGCGCCGGTGCCAAGGGGCGCACCAGCTGGTACGACGGCCGGCTGTAGCGCGCGGCACGTCGCGAACGACCCCCGGCTACGCCGCCGACCGGAGCGCCTTCCGTGCGCGCTTGTCCTGCATCCGGCGCTGCTTGTCGACGAACTTGATCGACGACCGCTGCACGAACCCGGGGAAGAACCGGCCGAGCCGCCACGCGATCCGCGCCGGCCGCGGCGTCACGAGCATGGCCCGGTCCGCGGCGACCGTCTCGAGCACCTGGTCGGCGAAGACCGCCGGGTCGAGCGGGTGCCGGACACCCTGCCCCTTGAGGTAGAAGTCGCGGCCGTGGAACCGCCCGACGTACCCCTTGTCGAGGATCGGCGTGTCGACGGCGGCCGGGCAGACGACGGTGACGCCGACGCCCTTCGACGCGGCCTCGGAGCGCAGCGCCAGCGACAGCCCGACGACCGCGTGCTTCGTCATCACGTACGACGTGATCAGGCCGGCCGCCATCAGCCCGCCCATGGAGGCCGTGTTGACGATCTGGCCCGACCCCCTCGCCACCATCTGCGGGTACGCCGCCGCGACGCCGTGCACGACGCCGCGGATGTTGACGTCGATGATCGCGTTCCACTGCTCGAGGGTCAGGTCCTCGGTCTCGCCGCCGAACGTGATCCCCGCGTTGTTGAAGAGCACGTCCGGCTGGACCGTGTGGACGAGCGCCTGGACGGCCGCGGCGTCGGTGACGTCGAGCGCCGCCGCGCGGGCGGAGCCCGGGCCGACCATCGAGGCGGCCGTCCGGGTGGCCGCCATCTCGTCCAGGTCGGCGCAGACGACGTCGGCACCCGCGGCCACCAGGGCCCGGGTCAGTGCGGCGCCGATGCCTGACCCGGCGCCGGTGACGATGGCCCGCTTGCCGGCGAAGTGCGCGTCGACGTCGGCCTTCACACGTCCCACTCGGACCGCCAGCCCTCGACGTCGGACGCCGGGCGCGCGGCCGGGCCGGTGTAGATCGCGGACGGCCGGATCAGCCGACCGGTCGTCTTCTGCTCCAGGATGTGTGCCGACCAGCCGCCGGTGCGGGCACAGGTGAACATCGAGGTGAACATGTTCGCCGGCACCTCCGCGAAGTCGAGCACGATCGCCGCCCAGAACTCCACGTTGGTCTCGAGCACCCGGTCGGGGCGCCGCTCGCGCAGCTCGGCGAGCGCGGCCTGCTCCAGCGCCTCCGCGACCTCGTAGCGCGGCGCGTTCAGCTCGCGCGCCGTACGCCGCAGCACCCGGGCTCGCGGGTCCTCGGCCCGGTAGACGCGGTGCCCGAAGCCCATCAGCCGCTCGCCGCTGTCGAGCAGCTCCTTGACGTACGACGTGGCGTCGCCGTCGCGTCGCTCGACCTCCTCGATCATGCCGAGCACGCGCGACGGGGCGCCGCCGTGCAGCGGACCGCTCATCGCGCCGATGGCGCCCGAGAAGGCCGCTGCGACGTCGGCACCGGTCGACGTGATGACGCGGGCGGTGAAGGTCGAGGCGTTCATGCCGTGCTCGGCCGCCGAGCTCCAGTAGGCGTCGATCGCCTTCACGTGCTGGGGATCCGCCTCGCCCTTCCAGCGGATCAGGAACTTCTCGGCGAGCGTCTTGCCCTCGTCGACCAGCCGCTGCGGCACCACGGCCTGGTTGAGCCCGCGGGCCGACTGCGCGGCGTACGACAGCACCATGACGGCGAGCCGTCCGATGTCCTCGCGGGCCTGCTCGTCGCTGATGTCGTAGGTCTGGCCGAACCCGAACGCCGGCGCCAGCATCGCGACCGCGGCCTGCACGTCGACGCGGACGTCGCCGGTGTGCACCGGCAGGTTGTAGGGCTCGGCGGGGGAGAGGCCCGGCGTGTAGGAGCCGTCGATGAGCAGGCCCCAGACGTTCTCGAACGGGACGCGGCCGACGATGTCCTCGATGTCCACGCCGCGGTAGCGCAGCGCCGAGCCCTCCTTGTCCGGCTCAGCGATCTGCGTCTCGAAGGCGACGACGCCCTCCAGTCCGTGGTGTACCTCGGTCATCGGGCTCCTCAGGTCGAAGTTGACGGGCGTCAGACGCCGCCCCGGCATTCTGCACCGCCTGGTGGTTAGGGTCGAGGCATGGCCCCCCTCGACCTCTCCGCGCTCCGGGAGGAGTACGCCCGCGCCGGCCTCGACGAGGCCGACCTGGCCGATGACCCGATGGCGATGTTCGACCGCTGGATGGGCGAGGCGCACGAGGCGATCCGGCACGACGCGAACGCGATGGTCGTCAGCACCGTCGGTGCCGACAACGCGCCGTCGTCGCGGATGGTGCTGCTCAAGGGCGTGTCGGATGCCGGCTTCGTCTTCTTCACCAACACCGGCTCGCGCAAGGGCGCCGAGCTCGCCGCCAACCCGCGGTGCACGCTGCTCTTCCCCTGGCACGTCCTCGAGCGGCAGGTGCGCGTCGACGGGGTCGCCACCCCGCTGCCCCGCGCCGACGTCGAGGCCTACTTCTCCAGCCGCCCGCGCGGCTCGCAGCTCGGCGCCGTGGCGTCCCACCAGTCGCACGTGGTGGCCGGTCGCGCGGAGCTCGACGCGGCGTACGCCGACGCCGAGGCGCGCTACCCCGACGAGGTGCCGACCCCGGATGAGTGGGGCGGGTACGTCGTCCGTCCGGAGGTCGTGGAGTTCTGGCAGGGCCGGACCTCGCGGCTGCACGACCGCCTGGTCTACCGACGCTCGGCCGGTCCGGACGAGTGGGTCATCGAGCGGCTCGCACCCTAGGCAGCGTCCAGATCAGGGACGACGTCAGCATCAGCACGCCACCGACGATCGTGAAGAGCCACGGCAGGCCCTCGGGGATGCCGAGGTAGGTCGTGATCCCGAGGATGCGGGCCATGCCCCACGGCAGCAGTGCCAGCTGGTCGTTCCAGACGGTCAGGGCGTCCTCGAGGCCGACGGCGGCGAGCAGCAGGCCGACGAGGGCCAGGGTCGCGCCGACGACGCCGACGACCGCGCCGGCGGCGTACCGGCGGGTGCCGACGCCCGCCAGCGACCACGCCAGGCAGGCGAGCACCCAGCCGAAGAGCACGAACGCCACCACGACGTACGCCGTGCGCCAGCCGGGTGCGGTCCAGAAGGCGAACCAGTAGCCGCCGGGGCCGCGCACCGACAGCACGCCGAGCAGCAGCAGCGACCGGATGGTGATCGCACCGCCGACGGCGGTCGCCACCCACCAGGACCGGCTCGTCACGACGACCAGCGCGAGCACCGCCCATCCGACGCCGACCAGCAGGAGGTGGGCGGGCGCCAGGAACCACGTCAGCACCAGCCGGCTCCACGCCACCGCCACCAGCGGGAACGCGACGACCAGCCAGCGGCTCACCGGCCCCGGATCGCGCCACGGCGTGGCGGCGGCGCGCACCATGGTGCGGCCGGTGCGGGTCAGGCCGAGGCCGAGCAGCAGGACGAGCAGCCCGCCGCGGGCGAGCCAGGCCATCGGCAGGTCGCGCTCGGCCCGCTCCTCGCCGAGGCGTGCCGCGGTCAGGTTGTAGGCCGGCAGCTCGACGTCGTCGCCGTACTTCTCCTCGTGGTCCGCGGCAGCGACGTCGAACGCCTCACGGGCGTCGGCCCAGGCGTCCCGGCCGGTGCCGGTGTCGAGCCACTGCGCGTGCCGCAGCACCATCGCGCGGTAGGAGCCCAGCAGCGTGAAGAGGTTGACCTGGTAGTCGAGCGAGTCGAGCAGCTGCTGGCGGAGCGCGGGGTCGCGGTACGTCGAGGCGTCGGTCGCCGCGACGTCGTCCCGCATCGACTGCGCGACCTCGACGGCGTGCTCGCCGGCCCTGATCGCGTCGTCCACTCCGTGCGGTCCGGAGTCGCGGACGATCGAGTAGATGACGTCGAGGACGGCGCTGTCGCCGGTGAGGATGTCCCACTCGAAGATCCACATCTGCGGCGGTGGCTCCAGTCCCAGCGCGAAGGCGCGGACCTGGGCGAACTGCTCGATGTAGAGCCCCTGCGACACCGCCTCGCGCGACGACGCCATCGCCGTGGAGATCGCGGTGACGGTCGCGGGGTCGGTGGAGAACCAGCGCCGCGCCCAGTCGGCGGTGATCTCGGCGGGGTCGGCGTCGGGGTCCCGGGCGAGCCGGGCGGAGAGCTCGCTGTTGAGGTCGTAGAGCTGCCAGAAGCCGTGGGTCAGCTCGAGCGACATCGGGCCGGCGCGCCACGGGCCGCCGTCCTGGGTCCAGGTCCAGACGCCCTCGACGTGCGGATTGGCGGCGACGAAGCGCTGCAGTGCCTGCTGGTAGAGGTCGCCGAGATCGTTGGGGATCGCGCCGAAGGCCTCGAACTCGCGCCGGCTCTGCATCTCGACGATCCGCCGCTGGTCGCCGGTCTCGAGGGTGTCGTTGAGGGGCAGCCAGCTGTAGAAGTCGCCCAGGCTGTACTTGGTCGACACGACCAGGTTCGGGCTGTCGATGCCGTCGAGCACCTCGTGGTAGCTGTCCGGGTTCGTGTGCATGTCGCCGACCGCGCCGATGCCCACGCTCCAGGTCCGGAAGATGACGGTCCTGTCGACCCGCTCCGCCTCGTCGGTGAACGCCGTCAGCATCGCGCGTACGGCGGGCGGCGTCGTCACCGTGATCTCGGAGTAGTAGTCCCAGCCGGGCAGGTTGTAGATGTTGCCGCCCTCGCCGATGCGCAGCAGCACGCCGTCGACGTACGGCATCTCGCGGTAGAGCTCGTCGAGGCCCTGCTGGTAGACCTCCCACAGTCGCGGGTCGGTCGGGTCGAGGTCGAACTCCTTCGTCAGGTAGCTCTCGAGCGGGCCGCTCAGGATCAGCATGTCGGTGCGGAGGTAGACCTGCATGCCGAGGTCGTGGACCTCCTGCCAGATCGGTCCGAACGCCGCCCGCATCGCCTCGGCGCGGGCGACGTACTCCGGGTCGTCGGCGTAGATCGCCGGCACGTCGGAGAAGGTCAGGTACTCGAGGAAGCCCGGCACCGCGATCGCGTTGTAGCCCTGCGCGAGCGTGTGCCTCACGTAGGCCAGCACGCTCGCGCGGGCGGCCGGCATCGCCGCCTGGTCGACGTACGGCGCACCCGGGAGGATCGCGTCCTCGAAGGCGCGTGAGTAGTGGGAGTAGTCCTCGCCCCCGCGCCACTGCGACGCGTCGGCGTCGACCCCGGCGGCGCCCAGGTCGACCATCCGGAACGGCAGCCGCGAGGTCACCTTCTCGCCCAGGTGCTCGGTGACCGGCCGGCTCTCGCGGGCGGCCTGGGCGAGGTCGTAGATGCCGCGGACGGCGCCGGTCTCGCTGGCGGCGGCGATCGTGAGCGCCTTCGCGGTGCCGCCGAGCCGGTAGGAGTCGTCGCCGTCGTCCCCGTCGCCGTGGGTGACCGCGAGGGTGGCGCGACCACGGGTCCCCGAGGCTGTCGCGTCCCGGAGCTCGGCGACGGCGGTCCGGGTGCGCACGGTGTCCGGGACCGTGATCCGGGAGAACGCCGGCGGCGCGACGGCCGGCCGCGGGGGAGCGACGGTCGGCGCCTCGACGGGCACGTCCTTCGCCTCGGTGCGGATCCCCATCGTGGCCGAGATGCCGGCGGCGACCACCCCGCCCAGGAGCCCGAGGACGACGACCACGAGGACGACCTGACGCGCGCGCACGAGCGGACTCTAGAGGAATCGACTTGTGAGTGAGTGCTCACTCACTTACGCTTCGTCGGGTGTCCCCCCGAGCCCGCCCGATGGCACCCGACGAGCGCCGTGCCGACCTCATCGACGTGACCCTCCGACTCATGCGGGTCCACGGCCGCGACGTGACGACCCGTCAGATCGCGGAGGCGGCGGGCATCGCGGAGGGCACGGTGTTCCGGGCCTTCGCGACCAAGGACGAGCTCGTCGACGCGGCCCTCTCGCGAGCCTTCGAGCCCGGTGACGTGGTCGCCCGGATCGAGGAGATCGATCCCGACCTCCCGCTGCGCGCGCGGCTGGTCCTGCTCGTGTCGATCCTCCAGCAGCGGTTCCGCGCGACCTTCGAGCTGATGCAGAAGGTCGGCCTGGTCGGCCCACCGCGGCACGACTCGGCGTCGGCGCAGGCGTGGCGTGCCCGCCAGGAGATGCTGTTCGCAGCCGTCATCGGCTCCGACGGCGACCAGTTCCGGGTCCCCGCCGCCGAGTTCGCCCACACCCTGCGGTTGCTCACCTTCGCGGGCAGCCACCCCCTGATCTCCGACGGCCGTCTGCTCACCCCCGACGACATCGTCGACACCGTCCTGCTCGGACTCCAGAGGAAGAACTGATGCTGCTCCGACTCCTGCGCACCCAGCTGGCGCCGTACCGTGCCTGGCTCGCCGTCGTGGTGCTCTTCCAGTTCCTCGGCGTGCTGGCGATGCTCTACCTGCCGACCCTGAACGCCGACATCATCGACCAGGGCGTCCAGACCGGCGACACCCACTACATCGTCACCACCGGCGGGGTGATGCTGGCCGTCGCGTTCGGGCAGATCGTCTGCTCGGTGATCGCCGTCCGCTTCGGCGCGCGCACCGCGATGAGCTTCGGCCGTGACGTGCGCGCCGGGCTCTTCCACCGGGTCGGCACCTTCTCGACCCGCGAGGTGCAGCACTTCGGTGCGCCGTCGCTGATCACGCGGACGACGAACGACGTGCAGCAGGTGCAGATGCTCGTGCTGATGACCTGCACGATCGCGGTGTCCGCGCCGATCATGATGGTCGGCGGCGTGATCATGGCGCTGCGCGAGGACATGGGCCTCGGCTGGATCCTCGCCGTCGTGGTGCCCGCGCTCTTCCTCTGCGTCGGCTTCGTCGTGAGCCGGATGGTGCCCAACTTCCGCCTGATGCAGGGCCGCATCGACGAGGTCAACCGGGTGCTGCGCGAGCAGATCACCGGCATCCGCGTGGTGCGCGCGTTCGTCCGCGAGCCGTACGAGAAGCAGCGCTTCGGCAAGGCCAACGACGACCTGACCGAGGTCGCCGTCGCCGCCGGTCGTTGGATGGCGACCATGTTCCCGCTGGTGATCCTGGTCGTGAACGTCTCGAGCGTCGCCGTCATCTGGTTCGGCGGGCACCGCATCGACAGCGGCCAGATGCAGGTCGGCGCACTGACCGCGTTCCTCTCCTACCTGATGCAGATCCTGATGTCGGTGATGATGGCGACCTTCATGCTGATGATGATCCCGCGGGCGTCGGTCTGCGCCGACCGCATCGCCGAGGTCCTCGACACGCACACCTCGGTGCCGACCCCGACGGAGCCGGTCGCCCCGGACCCGGCGCAGCGCGGTCACCTCGACCTCGAGGGCGTGACCTTCGCCTACCCGGGCGCCGAGGAGCCGGTGCTCGCCGACGTCTCGTTCTCCGCCCGGCCCGGGCAGACGGTCGCCGTGATCGGCTCGACCGGCGCCGGCAAGACGACGCTGGTCAACCTGGTGCCTCGGCTGTTCGACGCCACCGACGGGGTGGTCCGCGTCGGCGGCACCGACGTACGACGGGTCGACGAGGACCTGCTGTGGGACCAGATCGGGCTGGTGCCGCAGAAGGCCTACCTCTTCAGCGGCACGGTGCGCAGCAACCTGCGGCACGGCAAGCCGGACGCGACCGAGGAGGAGATGTGGGCCGCCCTCGAGGTCGCACAGGGCCGCGACTTCGTCGAGGCGCTGCCCGACGGGCTGGACTCGCCGGTCGTCCAGGGCGGGACCAACTTCTCGGGCGGTCAGCGGCAGCGGCTCGCGATCGCGCGGGCGCTGATCCGCAAGCCCGGCATCTACCTCTTCGACGACTCCTTCTCGGCACTCGACCTCGCGACCGACGCCCGGCTGCGGGCGGCGCTGCGACCGACGACCAGCGACGCGACGGTGGTGATCGTCGCCCAGCGCGTCTCCACGATCCGCGACGCCGACCTGATCCTCGTGCTCGAGGACGGTCGGCTCGTGGGCCGCGGCACCCACCACGAGCTGCTCGCCGACTGCGAGACCTACCAGGAGATCGTCACGTCCCAGCTCACCGCGGAGGAGGCGGCATGACCGACACCAGCGCCGGCACCAAGAAGCAGGAGTTCAAGGCCACCGAGCGGATCGAGGCACCGCAGGGCGGCCCCGGCCGCGGGCCGATGGGCGGCGGCATGGTCGGGCAGAAGGCGATGGACTTCGGGCCGTCCGCCAAGCGTCTCGTCGGCCTGATGCGTCCCGATCGCGGCAAGGCGATCGCCGTCGTGCTGCTCGGCGTCGCCAGCGTCCTGCTGATGTCGATCGCACCGCGGATCCTCGGCCACGCGACCGACCTCGTGTTCAACGGCTTCATCGGCTCGCAGTTCCCGGCCGGCACCCCCGACTCCGCACTGCCCAAGGCGGTGCAGGGCATGGACGTCGTGCCCGGCGAGGGCGTCGACTTCGGCGCCGTCGGCCACGTGCTGATGATCGTGCTGCTGATCTATGTCGGCGCCTCGCTGCTCGCCTGGCTCCAGGGCTACATCCTCAACACCGTCGTGCAGAACACCGTGCGGCAGATGCGCGAGGACGTCGAGGAGAAGATCAACCACCTGCCGCTCAACTACTTCGACCGCTCGCCTCGCGGTGAGCTGCTGTCCCGCGTCACCAACGACATCGACAACGTCAGCCAGACGCTCCAGCAGACGATGAGCCAGCTGCTCACGTCGGTGATGACCGTGATCGCGGTGCTCGCGATGATGGTCTGGATCTCGCCGCTGCTCGCCCTGGTCGCGCTGATCACCGTGCCGCTCTCCCTCGTGGTGACGGCGCAGATCATGAAGCGCTCGCAGGGCCAGTTCGTCGCCCAGTGGCGGCGTACGGGCAAGCTCAACGCGCAGATCGAGGAGGCCTACTCCGGCCACGCGCTCGTCAAGGTCTTCGGCCGCCAGGCCGAGGTCGAGCAGACCTTCGCGGAGGAGAACGACGAGCTCTTCCAGGTCAGCTTCGGCGCGCAGTTCGTCAGCGGCCTGATCATGCCCGCGATGATGTTCATCGGGAACCTCAACTACGTCCTGGTCGCCGTCGTCGGTGGCCTCCGGGTCGCCAGCGGCAGCCTGTCGCTGGGCGAGGTGCAGGCGTTCATCCAGTACTCGCGCCAGTTCACGCAGCCGCTCACGACGGTCGCGTCGATGACCAACCTGCTGCAGTCGGGCGTCGCCTCGGCCGAGCGCGTCTTCGAGCTCATCGACGCCGACGAGGAGTCTCTGGACGCGCCGGCGCTCACGGCCCCCGCCGTACGCCGGGGTGAGGTCGCGTTCGAGCACGTGTCGTTCCGCTACGACGAGGACCGCCCGCTCATCACCGACCTGTCGCTGGTGGCCCGCCCCGGGCAGACGGTCGCGATCGTCGGCCCGACCGGCGCCGGCAAGACGACGCTGGTCAACCTGGTCATGCGGTTCTACGAGCTCGACGCGGGACGGATCACGATCGACGGGGTCGACGTCGCCGGCATGCCGCGCTCGGCGCTGCGCGGGCAGATCGGCATGGTCCTCCAGGACACCTGGCTCTTCGAGGGCACCATCCGCGACAACATCGCGTACGGCCGTCCGGACGCGACCGAGGAGCAGGTCCTCGAGGCGGCGCGGGCGACGTTCGTGGACCGGTTCGTGCACTCGCTGCCCGACGGCTACGACACCGTGATCGACGAGGAGGGCTCCAACCTCTCCGCGGGCGAGCGCCAGCTCGTCACGATCGCGCGGGCGTTCCTCACCGACCCGGCGCTGCTGATCCTGGACGAGGCCACCAGCTCCGTCGACACCCGCACCGAGCTGCTGCTCCAGAACGCGATGGCCGCGCTGCGCACGGACCGGACGTCGTTCGTGATCGCCCACCGGCTCTCCACGATCCGCGACGCCGACCTGATCCTGGTGATGGAGGACGGCGCGATCGTCGAGCAGGGCGACCACGAGGAGCTGCTCGCCGCCGGCGGTGCCTACGCCCGGCTCTACCACGCGCAGTTCACCGCGGCGGCGACCGAGGACGCGGCCGTTTAATCCCGTTGAACGGCGCCCGGTCTCGACCTACCGTTGTCGTACACGGGAAAGGAGGTGGTCCGAAGAATGATTTCTTTTGGGACGCGTGAGGTGGCTGCCCGCTAGCAGCCCATCAGCAAGACCCGGGGCGGAGTCGTCCTGGGACGGCTGCTGGTGAATCCATCGCAGTCACCCGACCCGCAGGCGATCCGGTCATCACGTCCACCGGAGCCGGGCCCACCTGGGCTCGACGCCTGCGGGTCGCTGCGTTTGCGGGGCCAGTGCGGGGCCGTTCGTTCCGGCGGCGCGGTCGTTCCGGCGCAATTGCGCTGGAACAGCGAGGGCGGCAGGCGATGCCACGTCATTCCCCCGCAATTGCGCTGAACCGGATCTCACCGACGCGGGGTCGCCCAGGCCGGGAAGTGATCGCGCCACCCCTCGCGCAGCGGGCCCAGGTTCGTCATGCCACGAGCCTGGAGGAGCGAGTGGATTCGCTCGAGCGTTCGGGCTGGGTCCCTGTAGATGCCCTCTGCGGTGACGACCAGGATCCGGTAACCCTCGTCATCGAGCTCCTCGCGTCTCTCCAGGTCGTGCTGCCACTGGGCCGTGTCGTGGGCGTGCTGCCGGCCGTCGTACTCGACGATCACGCGCGCGCCTGCGTAGTAGAGATCGAACCGCCGGCGTACCACCCCGGACTCGTCGACCAGCTCGACGTTCGTCTGTGGCTCCGGCAGGCCGGCAAGCACGAGCAGCATGCGGAGGATGCTCTCCATCGGGGAGTCGACGCCGGTGCGAACGTACCCGGCGCCCTCGGCCGCGCGGGCGGCGTAGTAGTCGCCGCTTCGTCGGCAGTGGCGCACCAGCTGCCTGGGGGAGATCCCGAACTTCCGGACGAGGGCATCGCCAAGGACGACCAGGTCGACGAGTGAGAGATGGCCTGCCAGCTGGATGAAGGTCGAGACCGGGTCGAGTGCAGGGAGGCCGCGGACGTGGCGCACGCGCTTCAGTCGCTTCGTCACGTGGGACTTCACGCCGGCACGGCGGCGGCGGTCCTTGGTGCGGAAGACGGTGACGTGCTCGAAGGGATGGTCGGGCACGGGCAGTCGGTAGAGCCTCGCCGCGCTGAAGTGACTCGCAACGGCTCCCTCGGGGTGCACGAGCAGCGCCGCGCGGATCCGCGTCGTGTCGTCGATGCACCCGACGTGCACCCACACGCCCTTGAAGACCGACGCGTAGTGGCGACGGCGCAGCAGCCGCGGATCGTGGCCGTCCTCGACGAACTCGGAGCGGGTGAAGGGTCGGTCGAACGGCGGCTTGTCGCTCGAGACGGTCGCGGGCTCCATGGGAGGACCTTGCCTCTCCGCGGTCGTGAGGCGCTGCGGTCATCCACAGGCGCTCCGCTCCGCCTCACACGTTCCAGCGCAATTGCGCCGGAACGACGTCCGGAAGAGCCGATCCGGTGCACCAGCGGTGCAATTGCGCTGGAACGACCTCCGGGAGGTTGACCCCCGCGGCCCTCAGGCGGCGTCGGAGGAGAGGTCGTCCGGTACGACGGGCAGCACGGCGGTGTCGTCGGCCAGCGCGGCGAGCGCCGCTTCCTCGGCGGCCGCGGCCACCTTGTTGGAGGTCACCGCACCCTCGACCAGGCTCGCGACGATCGCGCAGACCAGCCAGACGCCGGCCATGCAGATCAGCAGCCGCACGAGTGCGACGTCGGGGGAGAGGGTGCCGCTCACCTGGGCGGCGTACAGCGCCGGCGAGCTGACGAGGAGCGTGCCGATCAGCACGGGCCACGAGAACGGACTCACTTGCTACCTCCCTGACGGAACTGACGGAACGACGGACGGAACGGCGATCAGGCCCCCACGGCCAGGCGCGCGTCGGCGACGACGACGCCCTCGGAGCGGATCTGGTCGGCGCCGGTGAGCTCCTGGTAGGACAGCACCGCCAGCCGCGGCACGATCGGGTGCACGAGCCGACGCAGCGGGGCCCGCAGCTGCGGGGCGCAGACCAGCACCGGTCGGAGGTTGCGGTTCTCCACGTCCTGGGTGAGCTGCGCGAGGCTGCCCATCAGGGCCTGGCTGGTCTCCGGGTCGAGGGCGATGCCCTGGCCGTGCTCGCCGGGGCGCAACGACTCGAGGATCCGCTGCTCGAGCTGCGGCTCGATGGTGAGGACGTGCAGCGTCTTGTCGACGAGGTACGGCGCCGCGATGGCCGGTCCGAGCGCCTGGCGGGCGGCGTCGACCAGCGGGTCGAGCTCCTTGGTCCGGGTCGCGCGCAGCGAGATCGCCTCGAAGATCCGGACCAGGTCGCGGATGGAGACGCTCTCGTCGAGCAGCTCCTGGAGCACCCGCTGGATCTCGCCGAGGCTGAGCTGGGCGGGAGTGAGCTCCTCCACCACGACCGGGTGGGTGCGCTTGACGACGTCGGTGAGCATCCGGACGTCCTCGCGACCGAGCAGGCGCGCGGCGTGGGCGGTGACGACCTCGGCGAGGTGCGTGGTGATGACCGAGGCCCGGTCGACGACGGTGGCGCCGCTGAGCTCGGCCTGGCTGCGCAGCTCGGCCGGGATCCACTTGGCCTCGAGCCCGAAGACCGGCTCCTGCGTCGGCTGCCCGGGTAGCGAGCCGAGGTAGTCGCCGATCGCGAGCACGGTGCCGGGAGGCGCCTCGCCCCGGGCGACCTCGATGCCGAAGAGCATGATCGCGTAGGTCTGGCTGGGGAGCTGGAGGTTGTCGCGGGTGCGGACCGGCGGCGCCACGATGCCCAGGTCCGTCGCGATCTTGCGGCGCAGCGCCTTGACCCGGTCGAGCAGGTCGCCGCCGTTGCTGGGGTCGACCAGGTCGATGAGGTCGGCGGACAGCTCCAGGCCGAGCGGGTCGACCTGGATCTCGGCGGCCAGCAGCTCCGGGGTGTCGGCCGCCGCGGGGAGGGCCTGCTGGGCCTGCTGGGCCTGGGCGTCCTCCTCCTTCGCCGCGGCGCCGGCGCGCGAGGACGCGATCAGCATCAGGCCGCCCGCGACGATGAACGGGAGCTTGGGCAGCCCGGGGATCAGGCAGAGGCCGAGCGCTCCGAAGCCGGCGACACGCAGCGGCATCTGGTTGCGCATGAGCTGGCGCAGGATGTCCGAGCCCATGTCCTCGTTGTTGACCGAGCGGGTCACGATGAGGCCGGTGGCGACCGAGAGCAGCAGCGCGGGGATCTGCGAGACGAGGCCGTCGCCGACGGACAGCAGGCTGTACGTCGTGACCGCCTCGCTGAACGGCATCCCCATCTGGCCGACGCCGATGGCGAAGCCGCCGACGAGGTTGACGAGCGTGATGATGATGGCGGCGATCGCGTCGCCCTTCACGAACTTCGACGCGCCGTCCATCGAGCCGTAGAAGTCGGCCTCGGCGTGCACCTCGGCACGGCGTCGACGTGCCTCGTCCTCGTCGATGAGGCCGGAGTTGAGGTCGGCGTCGATCGCCATCTGCTTGCCGGGCATCGCGTCGAGGGTGAAGCGGGCGCCGACCTCGGCGACCCGGCCGGCACCGTTGGTGATGACCACGAACTGGATGACCAGGAGGATCGCGAACACGATCAGGCCGACGATCAGCGAGCCGCCGACCACGAAGTGACCGAACGTGTCGATCACCTTGCCGGCGAAGCCGTCGAGCAGCACCAGCCGGGTCGCGCTCACGTTCAGGGCGAGCCGGAAGAGCGTCATCACCAGCAGCACGGCCGGGAAGGCGGCGAAGTCCAGCGGCTTGTGGACGAACATCGCCGTCATCAGCACGAGCAGTGCGCCGGTGATGTTGAGGGCGATGAGCAGGTCGAGGACCGCGGCGGGCAGCGGGACCACCAGCATCACGATGATCATCACGATGCCGACGGGAACCCCGAGCTGGTTCATCCGCTTCACGCTGGTTCCTCCAGAGGACTTGACGGGTCGAGCAGGGTGCGGGCGCGCCGTCCGTGGCACCGCTGCGTGACTCCGTCCTGGGGTCCGGGGGTCCTATCGGCTGGCGAGAGCCGGACCTGAGACTTCTCGGCGCCGACGTCCCGGTGGGCTGACCGCGGGAACGTCGGTCTCCGGTCGCGGGCTGCGGTGCGAGCCGCCGCGCTGACCGTGGGTACGCCGGCTGATCACGAACGCGAGCACCTGGGCGACCGCGGCGAAGAGCTCGGTCGGGATCTCCTGGCCGACGGTCGTGGAGGTGTAGAGCGCCCGGGCGAGCGGGATGTCGCGGACCAGCGGCACCCGTGCCTCGGTGGCCTTCTCGCGGATCGCGGTCGCGATCACGCCGGCGCCCCGGGCGACCACGCGGGGCGCGCCTCGCTCGGGGTCGTAGCGGAGCGCGACGGCCACGTGGGTCGGGTTCACGAGCACGACGTCGGCCATCGGTACGTCGGCCATCATCCGGTTGCGCGACGCCGCGAGCTGGCGCGACCGGATCGCGCCCTTGAGCATCGGGTCGCCCTCGGACTGCTTGTGCTCCTGCTTGACCTCTTCCTTGGTCATCCTGGCCTGCTTGCCGACCATCCGGCGCTGCACGATGTAGTCGGCGGCCGCGAGGACGATGCCCACGATCGCGACGTTGCGGACCATCGAGAGCGCGCTCGCGGCCGTCTGGTCGAGGACCACCTGCATCGGCACCAGACCACCGACCAGCGGCATCGCGGCGTGGACGGTCATCCACACGAGAGCCACCACCACCGCGCTGCGCAGCAGCATCTTGGCGGCCTCCCACCAGGCGCGCGCCCCGAACATGCGCTTGAGCCCCTGGATCGGGTTGAGCTTCGAGAGCTTCGGCTTCACCGAGCTGGAGGCGATGTAGAAGCCGCCCTGGGAGAGCGCGCCGGCCACGCCGACCAGCAGCACGCCGCTGCCGAGGAAGACCAGGGTGATGAGCACGTGCCACAGGCCGTCGCCGAGGACGGTGAGCGCGCTCGCGACGTCGGCCTGGCCGCCCATGCTCAGGCTGGTGGTCATCAGTCCCTGCAGCTCCGCGACCTCGTGACCCATCAGCTTCGGCAGCGCCATCGCGAAGAGCGCGAGGGCCGACCACGCGCCCAGCTCCTGGGTGCGGGGGACCTTGCCCTCCTTGCGGTTCTGCTTGTGCTTCTTGGCTGTCGCCTTCTCGGACTTCTCCTCCGACACCCTTCGATCACCCCGCTCCGGAGAGCGTGGACATCGCCTGGGTGGAGAGGTCGACCATCTTGTCCACGGCGTGCGGCAGGACCGGGAAGGAGAGACCGACCAACAGGAGGGTCAGCCCGATCTTGACCGGGAACATCACGGTCATCGCCTGCATCTGCGGGGCGACCTTGGTGAGCAGGGCGAGGCCGAGGTCCGCGAGGAAGAGCACGGCGATGAGGGGCAGCGCGATCTGTACGGCGGTGGTGAAGAACAGGCCGAACGCCGTCATCAGCACGTCGGGGAAGCTGCCCCAGTCCGGCGTCGTGCCGAGCGGCAGGAACTCGAACGTCTTGAGCAGCCCGCCGATCACCATCAGGTGGCCGCCGCTGACGAAGAGCAGCACCGTCGCGAGCATCTGGTGGAACTTGCCGAAGACCGTGTTGGAGTTCATCGACAGCGGGTCGAAGCCCTGGGCGAGCGAGAAGCCGCCGAAGACGTCGATCAGGCTGCCGGCGGTGGCCACCGCAGCGAGCAGCAGGTAGGTGACGAAGCCCATGGCCACGCCGACCAGCACCTGGGTCGCGACGTTCAGCAGCAGTCCGACGGTGTCGAGCGGGATGCTGTCGCCGTTCGGGACGACCGCGAACGAGAGCCCCAGCGCGATCACGAGCTTGACCATCGACGGCACCGTGCGACCCGAGAACGGCGGGACGACGGCGAGCCAGGCGATGATCCGCACGGACGCGAGCAGGTAGGCGACGAGCGGCTCGCCCGAGACGCTGAGGGTCATCTCAGCCCAGCAGGCCGGGGATCGCGTCGAACAGGTCGTTGGTGAAGGCCACCAGCGTGTGCATCATCCAGTTGCCGCAGATCAGCAGCGCGACGCCGACGCCCACCAGCTTCGGGACGAACGCGAGCGTGACCTCCTGGATCTGGGTCAGGGACTGGAAGAGCGAGACGGCGAAGCCGATCACCAGCGAGGTCAGCAGGATCGGTGCCGACAGCTTGAGGGCGACCAGCATGGTCTGGAGGGCGATGTGGATGATCGCGGTGTCACTCATGGCGCGCCTACCCGTAGCTCGAGACGAGGGACTTGATGACGAGGGCCCAGCCGTCGACCATCACGAACAGCAGGAGCTTGAAGGGCAGTGACACCATCACCGGCGGCATCATCATCATGCCGAGCGCCATCAGCGCCCCGCTGACCACCAGGTCGATCACCAGGAACGGGATGAAGATGATGAACCCGATGATGAAGGCCTGCTTGAGCTCCGTGAGGACGAACGCCGGGATCAGCGTCGTCGTGGAGACCTCGTCCCGGTTGGCGGGCAGGTCCCGGTCCGCGACGTTCGTGAGCAGCTCCAGCTCGTCGTCGTCGGTGTTCTCGAGCATGAACCCGCGCAGCGGCTCCATGCCCGTCTGCATCGCGGCCCCGGCGGTCAGGTCGCCGTTCAGGTAGGGCTGCAGCGCGGCGTCGTTGATCTCGCTGAGCACCGGGCCCATCACGAAGAGGCTGAGGAAGAGCGCGAGCCCGGCGAGGACCTGGTTGGGCGGTGTCTGCTGGAGCCCGAGTGCGTTGCGGGTCAGGCCGAGGACCACGAAGATCTTGGTGAACGCCGTGCAGCTGAGCAGGATCGCCGGGAGCAGGGAGACCAGGGTGAGTCCGATCAGCACCGTCACGGACGTGCTCGGGCTGTCGGTCAGGCCGTCGAGCCCGATGGTGACGTTCGAGCTCCCGTCGCCGGAGGGACCCGCCGGGCCGGCGGGACCGGTCGGCGACGCCGGGTCGGCGTTGGCGACGAGGGGCAGCACGACCATCGGGATGACGACCGTGACGACCAGGGCGCCGACGAGCGTCACGAGGCGCCGCAGGCGGGCGGTCATGAGGCCTTCCCGGTGGCCGCGGCGAGCGCCTGGCGCCAGGTGTCGATGCTGAGGACCGAGCCGGTCAGGGCACCCTCGGGGGCGCGGGTCGCCGCGCGGCGACCGCCCTTGGCGGGGACCGGACGGGTGGCGGGGGCGGCGGCGCGGTGCGCGCCGACCGGCCGCGGGGCGGGCAGGGCGATGGCCTCGTCGGTCGGCTGGACCAGCGTGATCACGTCACCCTCGACGGCGCCGTCGATGACGTCGTCCATCTCGGGGAGGTGCTCGGCGACCTCGTCGGGGTCGAGCTCGGCCAGCACGCTGACCTGGTGCTCGGTGGTGCCGAGGACGAGCACGCGCGAGCCGACGGTGATGACCGACACCGCGGTGCCGCGGGTGAGGTGCTGGCGGTGCAGGACCTGGACCATGGCGTCCTTGCGGCCACGGAACCGGCGGCCGCCGACCTTGGTCAGCAGGGCCAGCAGGCCCAGGACGACGGCCAGCGAGAAGACCAGCCGGATGGCGAGCTCGAGCATGTCGTCAGGTCAGCTCGCTGCCGCGTCGACGGCGATCTCGGTGATGCGCAGGCCGAAGTCCTCGTCGATCACGACGACCTCGCCGCGGGCGATGAGGCGGCCGTTGACCAGCAGGTCGGCGGGGCTGCCGGCGGCCCGGTCGAGCTCCAGCACGGCACCGGGGGTGAGGTCGAGCAGGTCGCGGACCGTCATCCGGGTGCGGCCGATCTCGACCGTCACCTCCATGTCGACGCCGTGCAGCAGCTCGATGCCGGGGCTCGGGCGGTGCTGGTCGAGGTGGCCGACCGAGCTGAGCACGTTGCCGGGCACGGTGGCGGGCGCGGCCGCCTCGAGGACGTCGGCTGCAGCGCCGCCGGGCACCGACCCGGTCGCGGCGGACAGCTCGGAGTTGTGGGCGCCGGAGAGCACGTTGTCGGGCATCAGCACGGCGGCGGCGACGGAGCTGGTGTGCAGGAACGCCACGGTGAAGGGCGATGCGACGTCGCGGGCCACCATAGGGAGGGCGACCTCGCGGGCGGCACCGACCCGCCCGTGCAGGGCGGCGGCCACGGCGTCCAGGGTGGGCTGCAGGGCGGCGGCCAGGTCGAGGCCGCCGAGCGGGCTGCCGGCCAACGCGTCCACGAGCTCCTGGCCGACGAGCACCGCGATGCGGCCGGGGACGGCCGCCTCGAGGTCGGCGATGACCGCACCGGCGAACGGCCCGGCGACCTGCGGGTCTCCCGGGGCGACCGTGCCGACGGTCAGCGGCTCGGCGGAGGGCAGCACCGCCGCGCCGGCGCCGGCGGCGGCGAGGGCGAGCTCGGTGACGTTCAGGTTGCTCACGGGGTCTCCTTGGGGGTGCCCACGATCAGGGCGGCGAGCCGGAACCCGCTGGTCCCGGCAGTGGCGTGCGCGAAGTTGATGCCGTCCACGACCACCTCGAGCGGGGCGGACGAGGGGTGGTTGAGACGGATGGCGTCGCCCGGCTGGAGGACGGCGAGGTCGCCCGGGCTCAGGGTCGTCGGCCGGAGCCGGACGGCGACGTCGACCGGCACGGTCTGGAACTGGTCCTTGAGCTCGGCGGCAGCGCGGGCGCGCTGGGCCCGCTCGCGGTCGGAGACCGGCGCCGGAGCGGCCGCGCGCAGCAGGTGCGGCAGGAGCCCGGAGAACGGCATGCACATCGACATCGGGAACGGCCGGTCGTTGATCTTGAGCTCGAGGTGCATGGCGACCATGACGTCGGACGCGCCGGCGACCTGGGCGAACTGGGGGCTGTACTCGACACCGGTGACGACGGGCTCGAACGCCACGATCGAGGCGAGCGAGTAGCGCAGCTCGTGGAGCAGGCGCTCGATCAGTCCGCGTGAGACACCGGTCTCGATCTCGGTCAGCGCACGCTCGGGCTGGTCGACGCGTCCGGGGCCGCCGAGCATGTGGTCGACGGCCGTCATCACGGCGCCGACCGGGATCTCGAGCACGCACTTGCTGAGCAGCGGCTCCGCCGAGAAGATCGTGAGGTAGGTCGTGGTCTCGAGCGAGTCGACGTACTCCGCGTAGCTGCTCTGCTCGATCCCCGTCAGCGTGACTGCGCAGACGGTGCGCAGGGATGACGTCAGGACGGTCGTCGCCTGGCGGCAGAAGCCGTCGAGCGCCACCTGGAGCATGCGCGAGTGCTCGCGCGACAGCTGGATGGGCCGCCGGAAGTCGTAGAGGACCGGCACCGGGGCAGGCCGAGCGCCCCGGTCTGCCACGAGGGCGCCGGGGTGTGCGTCGGAACTGTCTGAGGGCGGCACGAAAGGACGGATCGGCCCCGTTCGCCCCTACCTGAGGAAACGTGTGGAAGTGAGTTGGATCACCTGGTCATCGGTTCGGTCCCGCCCGGGCCCGTCACTGGGTCACGAACTCGGTGAAGTACACGTCCATCACGTCCCCGTGGTAGAGGTGGTCGAGCTCCTTGACGAGCTTCGCCTTCAGGGCGACCCGCTTGTGGCCCTCGATCTGCTCGAGCTTCTTGCCGCTGAAGAGCTCGATCGCCGCGTCGAGGGCCTTGCTGCCGTCGACCTCGTGCGCGGTCGTGGTCAGCTGCAGCGCCAGCCCCAGCCGCAGGTAGTGGGTGTCGGCCAGGTTGATCTGGGTCGCGTCCATGGTCACGATCTCGCCCGGCTCCGGCGGCGGGGTCGGCCCGGCCGGCTTCAGGAAGAACCAGTAGACAGCGCCGCCGACGAGGAGCAGCGCCACCACGATGATGATCAGCTTCTTCTTGCTACCCTTCTTCTTGTCGTCGTCCGCGGTCTTCTCGGGCGCCTTCTCGGCGGTCGCGCTCATTCGTGTCCCCCCTCGGAGTCGTGACCGGCGCTCGCGGCGTCGGTCTCATCGCTGGTGCTGGTGCTGGTGTCGGTGCTGGTCTTGTTGCTCGCGGCCGTGACGGTCGCGCCGGCCTTGGCCCTCGCGGCCTCCTTGAGCAGCTGCTGCGCGTCCTGGCCGACGTTCGGGAGGACCACGATGTCCACCCGCTTGTTGATGTCCTGCGAGCCCGGCAGCACCGGGCTGATCAGCGGCTTCTCGTGGCCGAACGCCGCCAGCGACAGGCGGGCGCCGGGGATGCCCGCCACCTCGTTGAGGCGACGCAGCACCGACAGCGCGCGGGCGGCCGACAGGTCCCAGTCGGTCGCGTAGTACTTGGGCGGGCCGGCCGCCTGGTTGGTGTGCCCGTCGATGCGCAGGTCGTTGCCCAGGTCGTGGAGGACCGGCGCGAGGGTGTCGACGACCTCCTGGCCCCGGGGGCTGAGCTGCGCGATGTTGGGCTGGAACACCACGTGGCGCGACACGAGGCTGACGACCAGACCGCGCTCGTCGATGGTGGTCGACACGTCGTCGGCGAGGCCCCGCTTCTTGAGCGCCGCCTTGAGCTTCTGCTCGGCCTCCTTCAGCCGGCTCGCCTCGGTGGCCGCGGCGTCGTACGACGCCTGCTTGCTCTTGCGCCGTTCCTCCTTGAGCGCCTGGGTGACCATCGCCTGGCCGGCCGGGGACAGGGACTGGAAGATCTGGGTGCCCTCGAGCTCGGGGTTCGACGCCTCCTCGAGGTGGCCCTCGAGGATCGAGTCGGAGCCCTTCATGAAGGAGCTGTCGGCGCCGAAGCCCTCGGCGAGGCCGTTCTTCAGCGCGTTGTACTTCTTCTGGTCCACCGAGCTCATCGCGAACATGACGATGAAGAGCACCATGAGCAGCGTGAGCATGTCGGCGTAGGTGACCAGCCAGCGCTCGTGGTTCTCGTGCTCCTCGTGCTCCTCGTGCTTCTTGCGACGACCCTTGGCAGAGCTCATGTCAGGCCGCCTCGGGCTCGCGCTGGTCGGCGGGGAGCAGCGACTGGAGCCGCTGGGCGACGACCCGCGGGTTGGAGCCGGCCTGGAGCGCTGCGATGCCCTCGATGATCAGCTCCATCCGCGCCGCCTCGAGCTCGCCGAGCCGGGCGATCCGGGCGCCGACGGGCAGGAAGAACACGTTGGCCGACATGACGCCCCACAGCGTGGCGATGAAGGCGCCGGCGATGAGGTGACCGAGCTTCTCGGGCTCGGCCAGGTTCTCGAGCACGTGCACGAGGCCCATGACCGTGCCGATGATGCCGATGGTGGGCGCGTAGGCGCCGGCGGCGTTGAAGAACTTGGCCGCCTGCTTGGCCTCCGCCTTCACGGCGACGACCTCGGCCTCGAGGATGTCGCGGACCTCCTCGGGGTCGGTGCCGTCGATGGCGAG
Source organism: Nocardioides sp. Root1257 (assembly GCF_001425175.1). GTDB lineage: Bacteria > Actinomycetota > Actinomycetes > Propionibacteriales > Nocardioidaceae > Nocardioides. The sequence goes on from NZ_LMDV01000015.1 coordinate 47,378, forward strand.
GGTGAGGCCGCGGGACAGGAACGGCTCGTCGACGTCGCCCAGAGCGTCCTCGAGGGCGAGCAGACCCTCGCGACGGGCCTTCTCCGACAGGGAGACCAGGGTCGGGACGAGAGCCGCGGCGCTGCCGGCGGACCCGGTGAAGGCCTTGACGAGACCGCGGACGGCGAGCTTGGTGTCGCCCATGGTGCCGCCGGCCATCGAGATCATGATCGTGCCGCCCACGACGAGCAGGATCGGCGCGATGACGATCAGGCTCATCGGGTTGCCGCCCTCCATCACGTTGGCGACGACGATGAAGACCAGCGCCCCGATGACGCCGATCATGGTTGCCGGGTCCATCAGCCCTCCGCTTCGTCGGCCGTGTCGACCGGGGTCAGCCCCAGCCGGGCCGTCGGATGCTCGGACACCGTGCCGAGATGGGTGGGACGCGCGTTGTGGCGCGCCCACATGTCGAGGTCGATCGCCGTGCTCATGGCGAGCACCTCGCCGCGGTGGCGGCGTACCGACGTGAGGACGTCGTCGAGGGACTCCAGGACGACGTACTTCTTGCCGTCGACGAGCGTGACCACCGTGTCCGGAGTGGCGTCGACGCGCTCGATCAGGTCGCAGTTGAGGGCGAACTTCGTCCCCGAGAGTCGCGTGAGCGTGATCATGTTGCACCGTCCTTGGGCCTTGCCGAGAGCGCCGTCCGTGGCGACTCGAGGTGTCCATCGGCGATGTCCGGTGCGACCTGAGGGGTGTGACGCGATCCACCGCGGGCGCCGGTGGCGGCGCCCGCGGTGGCGGCGCGATCAGCGCTTGATGTTGACGAGCTCCTCGAGGACCTGGTCGGACGTGGTGATCACGCGCGAGCTCGCCTGGAAGCCGCGCTGGGCCAGGATCAGGTTGGTGAACTCGGCGGCCAGGTCGACGTTCGACATCTCGACCGAGCCGGGGACGAGCTCGCCGCGGCTGCCCTCGCCGGCGACGCCGAGGTCGACGGCTCCGGAGTTGGCGGTGGCGCGGAAGCTGGTGCCGCCGACCTTCTCCAGACCCATCGGGTTGGTGAAGTTGGCGAGCGCGATCTGGGCGACCACGGAGGTGCTGTCGTCGTCGAAGGTCGCGGTGATCTTGCCGTCGGAGCCGATCTCGTAGGACTTCAGCGCGTGCGGCGTGGGAGTCGCGCCGTCATCGGTCGGGAGGGTGATCTTGCCGGTGGTGCCGGTGTGGTTCCCGGAGGCATCGAAGGTCGTGTAGCCCTGCACCAGGCCGCCGCCCGGAGCCACCAGGTTGCCGGACCGGTCGAAGGAGAAGGCGCCGGCGCGGGTGTAGACCTGGTCGTTGCCCTTCTGCACGACGAACAGGCCGTCGCCCTGGATCATCAGGTCCGTGACCCGGCCCGTGGTCTGGTTCGAGCCCTGGTTGAAGTTGGTGTTGGTCGCGGCCAGCTGGACGCCGAGGCCGACCTGGATCGGGTTGCTGCCGCCGCGCCCGTTGGTGGCGTCGGGCGCGGAGCTCGAGGTGAGCATCTGCGACAGGGTGTCGGAGAAGACGGTCGAGCTGGACTTGAAGCCGACGGTGTTGGCGTTGGCGATGTTGTTGCCGGTCACGTCGAGCATGACCTGGTTGACGCGCAGGCCGCTGATGCCGGCGAAGAGGGAACGAAGCATGGTGGTTCTCCTGGATTCGGAAGTACGGATTCTGGGGTGGTGGTCAGCTCGCCGCGGCAGGTGCCGTGGGCGCGGTGGCGGTCGCCGAGATGGACTGGACCTGGCCGAGGGAGACGCTGGCGCCGCCGACGACGAGCATCGGACCGCTCGCGTCGTACGTCACCGAGCCGACGAGGCCGGACGTGGTGGTCCCGTCCTGGTTCATGTAGGTGACGTTCTTGCCGACCATGCCGGCCGCGCCGAACGAGACCTGCGCCGAGAGCAGGGCGGCCGTCTGGTCGGCGACGTCCTGCATCTTCTCGAGCGCCGTGAACTGGGCGTTCTGGGCCATCATCTGGCCCGAGTCGGTCGGGTTCATCGGGTCCTGGTAGCGCAGCTGCGCCACCATCAGATTCAAGAACATCTCCTTGTCGGAGCTGCTCCCCGTCGTCGTGGCGGGCTGGTAGAGACCCGTGCTCGTGACGGCCTCAGTTGCCGGGACGGACATCGCCGCTCCTCACATGCTCAGGTCGAGACCGGCGAGCTGCCGGCCGACCGTCTGGATGGGACGCGACGGTGTCGTCGCGTTCGGGATGCCGTCCGTGGCAGTACTGCTTCCAGGGTGGTGCCGGGAGCTCTCCCGGTCCGGTGCCGGCTCGCCACCAGGGCGTCCGGCTCCCGACCAGGCCCCTCCGGCCAGGTCGGTCGAGACATCGGTGCGCGTCGCCGCGGAGGTGGCGGGTACGACGGGCGGGGTGGGGGCGGTGCCGGTCGGGAGGTCGCGGATCAGGATCCTCGAGTCGGTCCGGCCGACGGACTCGAGCAGGCGACGCAGCTCGGGGGCGCCCTCGGTGAGCGCGCGGCGCGCGTCGGAGCCGGCCGCGAGGCTGACCTCGAGCTCGCCGCCCCGCTGCGTGAGCACGACCCGGACCTCGCCGAGCGACTCGGGGTTGAGCTTGACGACGACGCGGCTCGTGCCGGTCTCGGCGTTCGTCGCGACGCGGAGCACCTCCGGGAAGACCTGGTCGGCGACCCGGGGGAGGTCGGGGGAGGCGGTCGACGCGGTCACCGGGGCGGGTGCGGCGGTCGGCGCGACGGCAGCGGCGGCCGCGACCGCCGGGGCCTGGGTGGGGGTGGTGTCGGTCCGGACCTCGGTCCGCGGAGCGGCCGTCCCGACGACGGCGGACGGTGCGTCCGCCGCGGCCGGTGCCGGTGCCGACGCAGGCACCGAGGCCGTGGCGTCGGTCGTCGGCCGGGCCGCACCGTCCCGGGCCCGGTCGTCGGCGTGGCTGTCGCCGGCGCCCGGCTGGGCGGCACCGTCGGCGTCCGCGGTGACGGCGGGGACGGGGGCAGCGGTCGTGGCGGTCGTGGAGGTCGTGGCGTCGACGGTGGTGGCCGCCGGGTCCGCAGCCCCGGTCGCCGCGGCGGTGACCGGAGCGGCGACCGGAGCGATGAAGGGCGCCATCACGATCGCGGTCGGCAGCATCGCCAGCGCGGTGTCGGTCTTGTCCGTCTCCTCCGTCTCGTCCGAGACCGGTGCAGGAGCGGTGACGTCCCCCGCTCCGGGTGCGACCGGGAGGGCGGGCACGACAGGCAGGGCGGAGAGATCGGCGGGCGCGGTCGTGACGACCGGCGCCTCGATCTCCGTGGCGGCTGCGGCCACGTCCTCGCCGGTCGGCGTCGCGGCGGTGGGTGTGCCGGTCGCGGTCGCCGCGCCGGCGTCCGGGTCGGCGGTGGCGTCGCCGGTGAGCAGACCGCTCACCAGGGCGAGGAACAGGTCACCGCTGCCGGGAGCCGACTCGCGGCCCTGGCTGCTGGCGCCGCCGAGCGCGGGGTCGGCGGCGATGGCGGCACCGAGACCGGTCAGGAGAGTCGTGGGGTTCATGCTGCCTCCAGCGTCGACATGACGGAGCGGACGTAGTTCTGGGTCTCGGCGTACGGCGGGATGCCGTCGTACCGGAGCACGGCACCCGGCCCGGCGTTGTACGCCGCGAGCGCGAGCGGGGTGCTGCCGAAGCGGTCGAGCAGGCTGCTGAGCAGGCGCGCAGCGCCGTCGACGGCCTGGGCGGGGTCGAAGGCGTTGGTGACGCCGAGGCCCTGGGCGGTGCCCGGCATCAGCTGCATCAGGCCCTGCGCGCCGGCGGAGCTGGTGGCGCGCGGGTTGTAGCCGGACTCCTGCTTCGCCACCGCGGAGAGCAGGTCGGCGCCGACGCCGTACTTCGCCGCGGCGCTCTCGAAGAGCGAGGCGTACGGCGTGCCCGCGGCGACGCGACCGGACGTGCCGACCCCGCCGACGCCGCCGACACCGACGGAGCCGGCCGAGGCCGTCCCGGCGTCGGGGACGACGCGCCGGATGGCGGTGGGGGTCTCGTAGATCGGGCCGAGGCGCACGTCCAGGCCGGGGCGGGGCGCCTCGATCATCTGGTTCTCGCCGACGTAGATCGCGACGTGGTGCACGGGGGACCCGAAGGCGAGGATGTCGCCGGGCTGGGCGTCGGCGAGGGACGCGACGGGGCGGCCCGCCTCGGCCTGCTGGTAGGAGACGCGCGGCAGGTCGTAGCCCAGGTCGGAGTAGACCTTCTGCACGAGTCCCGAGCAGTCGAGCCCCTTGTCGGGGTCGGTGCCGCCCCACACGTAGGGGACGCCGAGGTACTTGCGGGCGTCCTCGACGACGGCGTCGCCCTTCGCCGTACCCGTGGAGGTGGTGGTGGACGTCGACGTCGCGGTGGCGTCGCTCAGCGCACCGGAGAACGCCGTCGAGCTGGTGCTGCTCGCCGGCTTCAGCAGCGCGATCTGGGCCTGGATCTGGGAGATCCGGCTCGTGACGTCGGAGACGCTCATCGCACACCTCCGCCCGCAACGGTGACGTCGGTACGCCGGCGCCACATCTCCTGGGCGACCTCGTCGAGCTCGCGGGTCTCCCGGCGGGCGCGCTCGGCGCGGACGGCGGCGGCCCGTCGCTCGACCAGCGACTCGACGGCGGCCAGTCGGCTGCGGTCGGCGAGCCAGCGGTCCCGGGCGGCGGCGGTCACGTCGCGCGACGTCTCGAGGGTGGTGCGCCCGTGGGCCAGCGCGGTGCGGATCATCTCGACCGTGTGCTGGCGGCCGTGGAAGGCGGTCAGGTCGAAGGTGGCCGGCATCGGCAGATTCGCCAGCAGCTGCTCGAGGTCGGCGACCTTGACGGCCGCCTCGCGCTCCTCCTGGAGCGCCGTGGCGAGGCCGATGCGGCTGTCCCGCTCGCGCACGCTGCGTAGCCGCACCAGGCCGCCGAGGTTCCCCTGCCGGCGACTCATGTGGTCACCAGCTGGTGGAGGGCGGCCCAGGTGTCGGCCGCGGGGGTGGCGTCGTCCATGTCCTGGCGCAGGAAGGCCTCGATCGCGGGCATCAGCGCCAGCGCGAGGTCGGCGTCGGGGTCGCTGCCCGGCGCGTAGGCGCCGATCTCGACGAGCTCCTTGACGTTGCGGTGCGCGGCGAGCAGCCGGCGCAGCCGCTGGGCGTCCTGCTTGCCGGTCGGCGAGACGATCGCGGAGACGCGCGAGATCGACTCGAGCACGTCGATGCTGGGGAAGTGGCCCGACGTCGCGAGCTCGCGGGTCAGCACGATGTGGCCGTCGAGGATGGACCGCGCGGCGTCGCCGATCGGGTCCTGCATGTCGTCGCCCTCGACGAGGACGGTGTAGAGACCGGTGATGCTGCCCGACGGCGACGTGCCCGCGCGCTCGAGCAGCTGCGGCAGCATCGCGAAGACGCTGGGCGGGAAGCCACGGGTGGCGGGCGGCTCGCCGGCCGAGAGACCGATCTCGCGCTGGGCCAGCGCCACGCGGGTGAGGCTGTCCATCATCAGGACGACGTCGCGGCCGGCGTCGCGGAACCACTCGGCGATCCGGGTGGCGACGAACGCCGCCCGTAGCCGCACCACGGGCGGCTCGTCCGAGGTCGCCACGACCACGATCGAGCGGGCCAGGCCCTCGGGGCCGAGGTCGTTCTCCAGGAACTCGCGGACCTCGCGGCCACGCTCGCCGATGAGAGCGATCACGGAGATCTCGGCGTCGGTCCCGCGGGCGATCATCGAGAGCAGGCTGGACTTGCCGACACCGGAGCCGGCCATGATGCCGAGGCGCTGGCCGCGGCCGCAGGCCGTCAGCGAGTCCATGGCCCGGACGCCGAGGCTCAGCTGCTGGTCGATGCGCGGTCGCAGCAGGGCGTTGGGGGTCTCGTTGTTGACGACGACCTGGGGCAGGTGACCGAGCGACGGCCCGCCGTCGATCGGCCGGCCGAGGCCGTCGAGCACGCGTCCGCGCAGCTGCTCGCCGACGGCGATGCGCAGGCCGAGCCCGCTGGCCTCGACGTGGTCGCCCACGCGCAGGCCGGTGGTCTCGGCGAGAGGCAGGCAGGTGAGGACGCCGTACTCGCTCGCGACGACCTCGACCGGCACCGGGCCGGCTGCGCCGCGGACCTCGAGGAGGTCGCCGAGCGCCGCGGAGACACCGGACACGGTGACCCGCAGGCCGAGGAGGCCGGAGACCCGGCCGAGGCGCTGGGGTACGACGGCGGCGCGCGCCGCGGACAGGTGGTCGACGGTCAACGTCGTCATGACAGCGCCTCGCGCAGCCGGTCGACCGCCTGGGCGAGGCGCAGGTCGACAGCCGTCGTGCTGGTCTCGACGATCGCGTCGTGGAGGTCGAGGGTCGCGTCGGCGACGACCTCGACGCCGACCGTGTCGAGCTCGGCGACGGCGATCGACGTGGCGGTCGCCGGGTGCAGGCGCACGGTCGTGGCCGGGTCCTTCGGGAGCACGGCGAGCACCCGGGCGACGACTCCGGCGCCGGGGTCCGTGCTGGCCGCGAGCTCGTGGCCGAGCAGGGTCTCGATGACCTCGAACGCGAGGTCGGTGGCCTGGTCGGCGATCCGGGTGCAGACCTCCTGGGCGGAGGCCGCGACGGCGGCAGCCGCCGCGTGCAGGCCGGCGACGGCCGCGGCGTGCTCGCGGGCCCGCGCCTGCTCGCGACGCTCGGCGTCGGCGGCGGCCGCGGCCGCCTCCTCGAGTCCGCGCCGGAGCGCCGCCTGCTGGCCCTCGGACCAGCCGACGGCGTACCCCTGCGCCTGGGCGGCGGCGCGGGTGCGTTCGGCCAGCCGGCCGAGGACGGCCTCGGTCGCGCCGTCGCCGAGGATGCGCTCGTCGCCGAGCCGGGTCCAGTGGCCGTGGCGGAGGTCGGGGTAGGAAAGCGCCTCAGACAACGAGCTCCTCCTCGCTGCCGCTGCGGTGGACCATGATCTGGCCCTGCTCCTCGAGCTGGCGGATCTTGCGGATCACGCCCTGCTGCGCCTCCTCGACCTGGGTCAGGCGGACGGCGCCCAGCAGCTCGACCTCCTCGATGAGGGTCTCGGCCGCACGGGTGGAGAGGTTGGAGGTGATCTTGGAGCGCACCGACTCGCTGACGCCCTTGAGGGCGAGGGCGAGCTCGGCCTCGTTGACCTGGCGCAGCACGAGCTGCACCGAGCGGTCGTCGAGGTGGACGATGTCCTCGAACATGAACATCCGGCTGCGGACCTCGTCGGCGAGCTCGGCGTCGAGGGTCTCGAGGCCCTCGACGATGGCGCGCTCGGTGACGCGGTCGGAGCGGTTGATGATGTTGACCAGGGGGTCGACGCCGCCGACCTGGGACAGCTCCGACGGCTGGAGCACCGAGGAGAGCTTGCGCTCCAGGTTGGCCTCGACCGCCCGGATGATCTCCGGCGTCGTCCGGTCCATGACCGCGATCCGGTGGGCGATCTCGGCCTGGAGGTTGGGCGGCAGTCCGGCGATGACCATCGACGCCTTGTCGGGCGTCATGTGCGCCAGCACCAGCGCGATGACCTGCGGGTGCTCCTCCGCGATGAAGGTGCGGACCTGGCTGGGGTCGGCGCGGTGGAGGAACTGGAACGGCATCTTCACCGCGGCCGCCTGGAGGCGGTCCATGATCTCGTTGGCGCGCTCGGAGCCGAGCGACTGCTCGAGCATGGTGCGCGCGAAGGCGAGGCCGCCGTGCGCGATGTTGGCGCGAGCGGTCGCCATCTCCGTGAACTCGGACAGGACGGCACCGCTCTCGGCGGCGTCGACGACGTCGAGCCGGGCGATCTCCGCGGAGATCGCCTCCACCTCGCTGTCGGAGAGGTGGCTGAGCACCTCTCCGGCCTTGTCGCGGCCGAGCTGGATCAGGATGATGGCGGCCTTGCGGACGCCGAGCGAGGCGAGGTTCATCAGGACCGCTCCACCAGCCAGCCGCGGAGCAGCGTGGCGATCTCGTCGGGCTGACGTTCGGCGAGGGCGGCGATCTCACGCTTGAGCTCGTCGTTGGCAGCCTGCTCTGCGGTCTCCAGTGCGGCGACGGCCGGGGCCGGCTCGAGCGCCGCGGCCGTGGCGGCTCGGGCCGCCGCGTCCTGACGGAGCTGCTCGACCAGGTACTCGGTGCGCTCCTCGCGAGCCTTCTTGCCGCGCCGGGCGCGCAGCCAGGCGAGCAGCAGCATCGCGAGGACGGCGACGGCGATGCCACCGTTGCGGATCATCGACCAGCGCTGGGCGTCGGCCTTGGCCTTGTTGGCGGCGGCGAGCTCGGCGGCGGCGGCCGTGTCCGCCGTACGGTCGAACGCGATCGACGAGACGTCGACGGTGTCGCCGCGCGCGGTGTTGATGCCGACGGTCGCGGAGATCAGCTGCTTGAGGCCGACCGTGTCGACACCGGGGTTGGCGCTCGGGTCGACCACGACGCCGATGTGCAGCGAGCGGACGCTGCCGGGCGCCGCCTCGCGGTGCTCCTTGGTCGTCTCGACCGCGTTGTCCTTGGTCGCGGACTCCTTGACGTAGCTCGACCCGTTCGACCCGGTGCCCGACACGGTGCCGGTGGAGTCCATCTGGCCGTCCGGCCCGACGACGCCGGTGCTGCCACCCGCGGTGGCGTCGCCGGTGTAGCTCTCCTTGCTGGTCGACTCGGAGAGCGGCGGCACCTTCTTGTTGGCGGCGTACGTCGTCGACTCCTGGATCGCCTTGTCGAAGTCGAGGTCGGCGGAGACCTGGACGGTCGAGTTGCCGGGGCCGAGAACGCGGTCCAGCATCGCCTGGATCTGCGCGGTCTTGCGGTTCTGGTAGTCGGTGACGGCCTGCGACTGGGTGCCCGCCCCGACGCCGCCGGCGGCGCCCTCGGTGGAGAGGACCTTGCCGGACGAGTCGGCGACGGTGACGTTCGCCGGGTCCAGGCCGTCGATGCTGGAGGCGACCAGGTTGACGATCGCCTGGACCTTCTCGGCGTCCATCGTGGTGCCGGCGGACGTGTCGAGGAGCACCGAGGCGGTGGTCGGGTCCTGCTCGTCGGAGAACACCTTCTTCTCCGGCATCGCGAGGTGGACGACGGCGGTGTTCACGCCGTCGACGGCCTCGATGGTCTTGGTGAGCTCGCCCTCCATGGCCCGCTTGAAGTCGGTCTGCTCCTGGAAGTCGGACGTCGTCATGTCCTGGCCGTCCAGGATCGAGTAGCCGCCGTCCGAGCTGTTGGCGGGCAGGCCCTGGCCCGAGAGCGTGATCCGCGTCGAGTAGACCTTGTCCCGCGGCACCATGATCGTGCTGCCGCCGTCGGCCAGCTCGTACGGCACCCCTTCGGCAGTGAGCTCGTCGACGACCGCCGAGGCGTCCTCGGCGGCGAGGTTGCTGTAGAGCGGCGCATAGTTGGGGGTCGACACCCAGCGGAACACCATGAACGCCGCGAGGAGCAGGGCGGCGGTGCCGACCACGGCGACCATGCGCTGCCCCAGCGTGAGGGACATGAAGGTGGTCCGCAGGCGGGTGAGCGTGCGGGAGAGGTTCTGCTTCATCCGATGGGCATCCGCATGATCTCGTTGAACGCCTCGAGCGCACGGTTGCGCACGGCGACGGTCAGCTGGGCAGTGACCGAGGCCTCGGTTGCGGCGACGGTGTAGTCGTGGATGTCGTTCAGGTCACCGGTGGCGGCCTGGACGGCGAGCTTGTCCGACTTGTCCTGGACGGACTCGAGGCGGTCCAGGCCGTCGAGCACCATGTCGCCGAACGCACCGCCGGCGGCCTTCGTGCCCGACGTCCCCGACAGCGTGGTGACGGAGGACGGCGACATCGTTGGCGCGACGTACGGCTGGAAGCCGATCGACTCGATCCCGGAGACACTCATCGGCGGCCGATCTCGAGGGCGCTGCGGTAGGTGTCCTGGGCGTCCTTGGTGACCTGCACCGAGGCCTGGAAGCCGCGCTGGGCCATGACCAGGCTCGTCATCTGGGTGGCGAGGTCGTCCTCGGGGGCGCGGACGTAGCCGTCGGCGTCGGCCATCGGGTTGCCGGGGTCGGACACGAGCCGGCCGTTGGGGTCGCTGAGGGCGAGGCCCGCGACCTCGACGCCACCGCCGGCCAGCGCGCGCACGATCGGCGTCTGCGTCTGGAAGGCGGTCTGGCTGGTGGACACGACGGTGTTGACGTTCGCGATGTTGTTCGCGAGCGAGTCGAGCCAGGTCTGGTGCATGCCCATCGAGGAGCCGGCGATGCTCAGCATGTCGAAGGCGCCCATCAGGAGGCCGCCACGGTCTTGATGAGGTCGAAGCGGTCGCTCGTGGCGCGCGTGATCATCTGGTACTGGAACTGCGACTGGACCGCGGCGAGCGTCTCCTTGCGGAGGTCGACGTTGTTGTCGTTGGCGCCCACGGGGGTGTCGGTGGCGGTCAGCGTCGGCGCGATCGTGCCGTCGGGGCTACCCGAGGCGATCGCGGAGCGCAGGCTGCTCTCGAAGTCGACACTGCTCGCGCGGTAGTGCGGGGTGTCGACATTCGCGATGTTGTCAGCGATGACTCGCTGACGCAGGGCGATGCCGTCGAGTGCGGATCCCAGGATCGCGCCGACAGGATCGGACAGGTGGAACGACACGCCAAGCCTCCGAGGAATGCGAGGTGGGTTGCCGTTCCGTCGGCGGGGTGGAGCGATCCTTGCTCAGGGGAGTTGATCGGCGGGCGCTCGCCCTGCTTGAGGAAATCTGGAAGAAAAAAGTCCGAAGTTCTCGGCGTGTCTTCCGGAGGCGGAGATTCAGGTCGTGACGTCGAGGTAGACCGAGCGACCGGTGGTCCGGGTGGCACGGTCGACGCGGTTCGCGAAGTCGTGCTGACGCCCGATCGTGCCGAGGAGTGCGGTCATCTCGACCCGCACCCGGTGCTGCCGCTCCCGCAGCGCCACCGCCCGGTCCCGCAGGTCGTGGGGGATGGGCCCCTCGAGCTCGGGCTCGTCCCACGGGTCCGACGCCGGCCGGCTCGGGTCCAGGAGGCGACGCTCCGCGAGGATGACCTCCAGCTCGAGGCGGTCGAGCGCGGTCGCCCAGTGCAGGTGGTGGCGGTCCTCGTTCATCGCGGTGCCCATCCCCGGGTGCTCAGGCCGTCTGGGCGAGCAGCGAGCCGGCCGCCTCGCGCCAGGTGTCGCGCAGCGTCTCGACCACGTGCAGGCAGAACTCGGTGACCTTCAGGTCCTTGGCCATGTTGGCCTTGACCAGCTCGTGGTGCAGGTAGTCGTACAGCGAGGCCAGGCCGGGTGCCCCGTCCCACGCGTCCACGTCGAGGCTGGCGTTCAGCTCGAGGACGATCTCCTGCGCGTGCAGCAGCGGCTCGTGGGCCTGGCTGGGCTCGCCCCGACGCAGCGCGTCGGTGGCCCGCTGGACGTCGAGGACCAGGCGCTCGTACAGCATGACGAGCAGCTGTGACGGCGTCGCGGTCGAGACGGAGGCGGCGAGGTAGGTGTCACGCGGGTTGAGGATCGTCATCGGTTTTCCTTCCGTGGTCACGATGAGGGGTGGTCGAGCGGGGGAGGAGCTGGGATCAGGAGTACGTCGGCAGGCTGGAGATCTGGCTGGAGAGCCACGTGCTCTGGCTCTGCAGGGTGGAGAGGGCGGTCTCGAGCGCGGTGTACTGCCGCTCGAGGCTGGTGCGTCGGAGCTCGAGGCGGGTGTCCCAGTCCTCGATGCTCTTCTGCAGTCGGGTCACCGTCGTGGTGTGCCCGTTGATCGCGTTGGCGAACGTGCCGTCGAGGCTGTCGCTGGCACCCTTCGTGACCGAGGAGACGCGCGCGACCCAGCCGTCCTGTGCCGGGGTCGCGCCCGAGGTGAACTTCGCCGCCGTGCCGGCCGGGTCGGCGTCGTACGCCTTCTGGAACGCCGTGGCGTCGAAGACCAGCTTGCCGTAGCGGTCGGTCTGGACGCCGTACGACGCCATGGAGGTCGTGCTGTCCCCGAAGACCGTGTTGAGGAGCTGGTCCCGCAGGGCCCGGGCCGTCGGGTCGCCGACGAGGACGCCGGCGGCGGCGGTGTCGGTCTTGACGGCCGTCTGGGTGTCGATCTTGGTGAGCAGCGCGTTGATTTGGTCGACGAAGGAGCCGACCGACGCCGCGATGCCCGAGCTGTTCTGCTTGACGGTGATCGTCGAGGTGGTGCCGATCGCCGTCGTCGGGTCGAGCGTGACGCTGGTCCCCGGGACGATGTCGGTGAAGGTGTTGGTCGCGGACGTCGCCGTGATGCCGAGGCCCATGCTGATCTGGGCGTCGGTCCCGGTCCGGACCGCTGCGCCCCCGAGGAGGGCGGACCCGTCGTCCTTGGTGAGCGTGAAGGCCGAGGCGGCGCCCGTCTTGGTCGACTCGGCGATCAGCCGGTAGCTGCCGTCGGAGACCTTCACGGCCGTCGCCTTCACCCCGGTGTCGGCGGTGGAGCCGTTGATGGCGGTGACCATCTCCTGCAGCGTGCCGCCGCCGACCGAGATGCTGTGCGCGACCCCGTCGCTGCCGGTGATCTTGATCTGCGACCCGGCGACGACATCGGTGAGCGCCGCGCCCGTGCTGAAGCCCAGCTGGTGGGTGGTGGCGAGGCGGTCGACCGTCAGCGAGAACGACGCCGGACTGGCCTTGTCGGTGACGGCGACCGAGACACCGGTCCCGGTCGACGTGCCCTGGAGGGTCTGCCAGGTCGAGGTCTTGGCCAGGGTCGCGGCCTTGCTGGCGAGCAGCGCGGTGTCCGTGTTGAGCGAGCGGAGAGCCGAGAGGACGGTGTTCTCTTTGTCCTGGGAGGTCTTGAGCTTGTCCTGCGGCACCGTCTCCAGTTGCATGAGCTGGTCGATGATGCTGGCGGTGTCGAGACCGCTGGCGAGACCGCTGATGCTGCTGGTTGCGCTGGCCACGGGGCTGCTCCTCCTGCTCGGGCGGGGGTGAGGGGCCCGGAGGCCCGAACGGTCCCCGGGGGAGGGTTGCTCCCCCGGGGACCGAGGTTCGGCGGCGCGTCAGCCTCCGGCCGACGCGCCGGCGAGATCAGCGCAGCAGGGAGAGGACGCCCTGCGGGGCCTGGTTGGCCTGGGACAGCATCGCCGTGCCCGCCTGCGAGAGGATCTGCGAGCGGGTGAAGCTCATCATCTCGGAGGCCATGTCGGTGTCGCGGATGCGGCTCTCGGAGGCCGAGAGGTTCTCCTGGGTGACCGACAGGTTGTTGATGGTGTGCTCGAAGCGGTTCTGGAGAGCACCCAGGTTTGCACGCGAGGTCGAGACCGCCTTGATGGCGCCGTCGATCGCGGTGATCGCCGAGGTGGCACCGCTCTTGGTGGACAGGTCGACCGTGTTGACGCCGAGGTCGGTGGAGCTGAACCCACCGGTGCCGGTGGCGTTGGCCGTGTCGGTCTTCGTGCCGGCGAGACCACCGGTGACGGTGATCGCGGTGGCCGAGAGGGCCGCGTTCTTCGACTTGATCTCCAGGCCACCGGTCGAGGTGACCGTGGCGGTGAAGGCCGTGGCGAACGCCTTGTCGTTGTTGAGCTGACCCGCGATGTTGGTCGAGTCGGTGCTCGCGGTGAGCGCGGCCGTGGTGACGGACACGCCACCGGCGGCGAACGTGGCGGTCGCGGCCGTGGTGCTGGCCGCGCCGTTGGCGTACGTCGCCTTGACGCCCTGGGCGGCCGTGGAGACCACGTCCACCTGGATGGTGTCGCCCGACGCGTAGCCGACCTGGAAGTCCTTGCCCTTGAACGAGCCGTCGAGCAGGTTGATGTTGTTGAAGGTGGTCTTGCTGGCGATCCGGTCGAGCTCCTTGTTGAGCGCGGCGGACTCGGACTGGATCGCGTCACGCGAGGTCTGGTCGTTGGAGTCGTTGCCCGACTGCACGGCCAGGTCACGCATGCGCTGCAGGATGGAGTGGGTCTCCGTCAGCGCGCCTTCAGCGGTCTGCACGACGCTGACGCCGTCCTGGGCGTTGCGCGTGGCGACCTTGATACCGCCGACCTGCGAGCGCAGGCCCTCGGAGATGGCCAGACCGGCGGCGTCGTCCGCGGCCCGGTTGATGCGGTAGCCGCTGGACAGCTTCTCGAGCGACTTGGACATCTGGCCCTGGGTGACCGACAGGTTGCGGTAGGAGTTGAGGGCGTCGATGTTCTGGTTGATACGGAGACTCATGATGGTTCCTTCCTGGATTCGAGTCGATGGAGCCCGTCCGTGGGCTCCTGCGACGAGTAGATCGGCGGGGGCCGGAGACGCCTGAGGGGATCGGCGCAGAATTTTTCGAGATTCTGCGGCGACCCCCTCAGGTGGTGACCGGTGCCCTGCGGGCGCGGGTGTCAGGCGCTGGCGTTCACCCGGGCGTGATCGCCGGCGTACCCGCGCAGACCCACGGCGTGGCGGGCGGCGACGGCTGCGAAGTAGGCCTCGCGCCGGCGGGCCGCGGCGCCGCCAGGGCGCGGGGCCTCGGGGACCAGGTCCGGCTCGAGCGCGTTGTTGAGGGCGTCACGCAGGAGCACGAGCGCCTCGGCGCGCAGCTGCGAGACGCGGGACTCGGTGACGCCGAGGGTGGCGGCGATCTCCGCCATCGGCCGCTCGGCGAGGAAGTACTGCTCGACGACGTGACGCAGGCGCTCGGGCAGCTCGGCGATCGCCTCGGTCATGTAGGTCAGCTTCTCGCGCTGCTCGAGGATCGCCTCGGGCGTCGGGGAGCTGCTGACGAGGCTCTCGCCGAGGGAGTCGTCCTCGGAGGCGTGCAGGGAGAGGACCTGCGCGCGGGCCACGTCCTCCTCGTTGGCGGCGATCTCGTCGGTGCTCATCCCGGACGCGTGCGCGACCTCGGACGTCGTGGCCGTCCGGCCGAGGACGGTCGCCAGCTGCGAGCGGGTGGCGTCGAGCTCGCGGGCCCGACGTCGTACGGAGCGGGAGGCCCAGTCGATGCTCCGGAGCTCGTCGAGGATCGCTCCCCGGATCCGGGTGCTGGCGTACCGGTTGAACGGCACCCCGCGCTCGGCGTCGTACGAACGGGCGGCCTGCACGAGCGCGGCGAGGCCTGCGGAGCTGAGGTCGTCGCGGTCGACATGGGACGGCACCCGAGCCATCGTCTCGCGAACGATGTGGCCGACCAGGGGCACGTGGAGGACGATCAGGTCCTCGGTGCTCTGCGGCACGTCGTTGTCATGGGTCACATTGCATATTGTGCATTTCATGAACGGGCGTGTCCGCATATCTGGCAGAGATCTTGAACCTTTTACCGCTGCGACACGGTGACCCTGGTCACATCGAGGTTTAGAACCAGAAATCGCACGCTCGGGCGAAACTTTCTCGGCCCTTTCTCTCAGGACGGCTCAGGGGTCCGCCGATGGACCCCCTGTCACCGCCGCCGACCCGCGCGGCTGGTCTGGACCATCGACATCCCTGGGAGAGACGTGGAGAAGCTGACCTGGGTCCTGTGGAGGGAGCGCGAGCTCCTCGAGGCCCTGCTCTACCGCCTCGAGGTGGAAGCAGTGGTCATGTCGACCGGCCGGACGCGCTGGCTCGCCCACGCCGCGAACGACGTCGACGCCGCGTCCGCCGCGCTCCGCGACCTCGAGATCGCGCGCGCCGTCGCCGCCGACGAGGCCGCCGAGTCCGCCGGCCTGCCGCCGAACGCCAGCCTGAACGACCTGATCGCGGCGTCCGCCGAGCCCTGGAGCGGCATCCTCACCGAGCACCGGGACACCTTCCTGGCGCTGACGGAGGAGATCGCCCGGGTGGCGCAGACCAACCGCGCCCTGATCGTCGCCGGCCTGCGGGCCACCCAGGACACCCTGCTCGGGATCGACCAGGGCTCGGCGACGTACACGTCCGCGGGCTCGGTGGCCCGTGGCGACGCGCGCAGCGCGGTGCTCGACCGGAGCCTGTGAGATGGGAGGCGCCTTCTCCTCGATCAACACGGCGCTGTCGGCCCTGCGCTACCAGCAGGCCGCGCTCGACATCGCGAGCACCAACATCGCCAACGCCTCGACCGACGGCTACGTACGGCGCCGCGTCGTCGGCCAGACGGTGGGTGCCGCCGCGGCCCCGGCCGTGTGGTCCCGGTCGAACGAGATCGGCAGCGGCGTGCAGTCGGCCGGCGTGGAGCGCCTCGTCGACCCGCTGCTCGACACCCGCGTCCGTCGCGAGCACGCCCGGCAGACCTACCTGGACCTCAAGGCGGCCGCCATGTCCCGGGTGGAGACCGGGATCGCCGAGCCGTCCGAGAACGGTGTCGCCAATGCGGTCGAGGAGTTCAAGAAGAGCCTCGAGGACCTCAACAACGCGCCGAACACCGACGCGGCCCGCAGCCAGGTGCTCTCGAGCGCCGCAAGCCTCGCGGACGCGTTCAACATCCAGAAGCACAACCTCCAGGACGAGCTCGGCGACCAGCGCGCCCGCGTGCTCGCCACCGTCCAGGAGGTCAACGACGTCGCGAAGCAGCTGGCGTCCACCAACCTGACGATCTCCACCTCCAGCGGTGGCGGCAGCGACACCGCGACCCTCATGGACACCCGCGACCAGCTCGCGCTACGGCTCTCGGAGCTGACCGGCGCGACCGCGACCGTGCGCTCGGACGGCGGCATGGACGTGTCCCTCGGCGGCCAGTCCCTGGTGACGGGCAAGGACGCCTCGACGCTGAAGATCGCGACCGGCATCAACCCCGACGGCACCGCCGACGGCAACCCGGTGACCTTCCAGCTCCAGCCGCCGACCGGCACGGCCGTCGCGGTCACGCCGCCGAGCGGCGACCTGGCCGCCAGCGTCGAGCTGATCGACACGGTCCTTCCCGACTACGCGGCGGGGCTCGACGCGCTGGTGACCCAGCTCGCCACCTCGTTCAACACAGCCCACAAGCTCGGGTACGACGCCGCCGGCAACCCCGGCACCGACTTCTTCGCCTACAACGCGGCCGACCCTGCCGGGTCGCTCACGGTGATCGCCACCAAGGACAAGATCGCGGTCTCCGGCCTCGCCGGCGGCAACACGGACACCGGGAACGCCGCGGGTCTCGCCGACTCGATCAAGATCCAGGACGGCTACCAGCGCCTGGTCAACGGCTTCGGCAGCTCCGTCGCCTCCGTGCAGCGGCTGTCGGACAACCAGCGCGCGATGTCGACCCAGGTCGACTCGGCGCGCGAGCAGCTCACCGGTGTGAGCATCGACGAGGAGACGGTGAACATGGTGATGGCGCAGCGCTCCTACGAGGCGGCGGCCCGGGTCATGACCACGGTCGACCAGATCCTCGACACCCTCATCAACCGCACCGGGATGGTGGGTCGCTGATGACGCTGGTCCGGATGACCCAGAACATGCTGAGCCACCAGTCGTTCAGCGGCATGCAGTCCGCCATGGACCGGGTGGCCAAGGCGCAGGAGCAGCTGACCACCGGTCGGCTGATCAACCGCCCCTCGGACGACCCGACCGGTGCGACCACCGCGATGCGGATCCGGTCGTCGCTCTCCAACCAGCAGCAGTTCGTCCGCAACGCGGACGACGCCGTCGGCTGGCTCGACCAGACGGACGGCACGCTCTCGACGATGGGCGACCAGGTCAGCCGTGCGCGCGACATCGCGCTCCAGGGTGCCAACACCGGCGCGATGGGCCCCGAGGCGCGGGCGGCCCTGGCGACCGAGGTCGACCAGATCCGCGCGGGCCTGATCAGCTCCGCGAACGCGCAGTACCTCGACCGCCCGATCTTCGGCGGCGTCACCGCCGGCTCCAAGGCCTACAACCCGGACGGCACCCTCGCCGACCCCACCACGATCGGCGCCGGCGCCGGCGTCGTACGCACCATCGCCGAGGGGGCCCGGGTGCGGATCGACGTCGAGGGCCCCGACGTCTTCGGCACCTCGCCGAACTCCGTCTTCGACCGGCTCGACGCCCTGTCGACCGCGTTGAAGACCAACGACCAGGCCGGCATCTCGGCCGCGGTCGACGGTCTCAAGACCGATGGTGACCGGATCGCGAACGTCCGGTCCGACATCGGTGCCCGCACCGTGCGTGTCGAGAACGCCCGCAGCGTCGCCGACAGCGCCACCCTCACCCTGAAGAACGCCCTGTCGGAGGTCGAGAACGTCGACCTCGCCAAGGCCACCGTCGAGCTCGGTCTCCAGTCCGTCGCCTACCAGGCGGCCCTGGGAGCGACGTCGAAGGTGCTTCAGCCGAGCCTTTTGGACTTCCTGCGATGACGATGACGCCCGCCCTTGGCATGATGGCCGCTCCCGACCGAGCCGACGGAGACACTGAGGGAGAGACTGTGGGAGGCACTGTGGCCGAGCACCACGCCATCGAGATCCCTGTGATCGACATGGTGCGCCCGCTGCCGGGCTTCCCCGACCACCGTCGGTTCGCCCTCGTGCAGCTCGACGGTGCGAGCGACCTGTGCAGCCTCACCTCGCTCGACGAGCCCGGCCTGCGCTTCCTCGTCGTACCGCCCGGTGCGTTCTTCCCCGACTACGCGCCCGAGGTGGGCGACGACGTCGTGGTGGACCTGGGGATCGAGTCGGCGGCCGACGTGCTGGTGCTCCTGGTGCTCAACGCCGGGAGCGGCCTGCACGAGACGACCGCCAACCTCGCCGCCCCGCTGCTGGTCAACCCGATCACCCGACGCGCCGGCCAGGTGGTGCTCGACGAGCCCGGTCTGCCGGTCGCCGCGCCCCTCCTCGGTGGTTCCTGAGACGGTCTGCTGGCCGACCTCGGCTACGGTGGACACATGCTGGTTCTGAGTCGCCGGGCGGGCGAGTCCATCGTCCTGGGCGAGGACATCACGGTCACGGTCCTGGAGGTCCGTGGCGACGTGGTCCGGATCGGCATCGACGCGCCCCGATCTCTCAAGGTGCACCGCGCCGAGCTGCTCGCCCAGCTCGAGGAGAGCAACCGCAACGCGGCCTCGCCGAGCGACGACCTCGTCGCCCAGCTCTCCCAGGCGCTCGGCCGCGACCGCGACTGACCTCCTGACCTCACCGCCGGGCCGTCGGGGTAGTCCCTGACGGAACGGTCCGCCGGGGGCACGCACGAGGACCGAATCGTCAGGGACTACCCCTCCGCTGTGGCCCGCCCCACGCTCCATTTTGGTTGCCGGTGGCAACGACCCGGGAATATAGTTGCCGTTGGCAACCTTCTATCGATCGTGAATCGAGCTTCCGTGTCCCAGGCGTCACCCGCCCCCGCAGCACCCGCGTCCGCGACCCCCGCCTCGGCGGCGGAGTCCGGTCAGATGACGCACCGTCAGATCCTCGAGGCCCTCAGCGGCCTGCTGCTGGCGATGTTCGTGGCGATGCTCTCCAGCACCGTCGTCACCAACGCCCTCCCGCGCATCGTCAGCGACCTGCACGGCAGCCAGACGGGCTACACCTGGGTGGTGGTCGCGACGATGCTCGCGATGACCGCCACCACCCCGATCTGGGGCAAGCTCTCCGACCTCTTCAGCAAGAAGCTGCTGGTCCAGCTGGCCCTCGTGATCTACACGATCGGCTCGCTGATCGCGGCACTCGCCCCCTCGATGGAGGTGCTGATCGGCGCCCGCGTGGTCCAGGGTCTCGGCGTCGGCGGACTGACGGCGCTGGTGCAGGTCGTGATCGCCACGATGGTGACCCCGCGCGAGCGCGGCCGCTACTCCGGCTACATGGGCGCCGTCTTCGCGCTCGCCACGGTCAGCGGCCCCCTCATCGGTGGCGTGATCGTGGACTCCGCGCTCGGCTGGCGCGGCTGCTTCTTCGTCGGCCTGCCGTTCGCCGTGATCGCGTTCTTCCTGCTCCAGAAGACCCTGCACCTGCCGGTCGTCAAGCGTCCGGTCCAGATCGACTACCTCGGGGCCACCCTGATCGTCGCCGGCGTCTCGATCCTGCTGATCTGGGTCAGCCTGGCCGGCAACCAGTTCGCCTGGGCCTCCGCCACCTCCGTCCTGCTCGTGGTGGCCGGCCTCGCGGTCATCGCCACCGCGGTGTACGTCGAGGCGCGGGTCGCGGCCGAGCCGGTGATCCCGCTGCGCCTCTTCAAGGACCGCACGATCGCTCTCGCGACCACCGCCTCGGTGGCCATCGGCGTCGCGATGTTCGGCTCGACCGTCTACCTGAGCCAGTACTTCCAGACCGCCCGCGGGATGAGCCCGACCGAGGCCGGCCTGATGTCGATCGCGATGGTCGGCGGCCTGTCGATCTCGAGCGTCGTGTCCGGACGGATCATCAGTGACACCGGCCGCTGGAAGCGCTGGCTGGTCGGTGGCATGGTCCTGGTCGTCATCGGCGTCGCCCTGCTGAGCACCGTGGACGAGACGACCAGCCTGGTCGCGATCGGCACCTTCATGGCGATCCTCGGCATCGGCCTCGGCGCCACGATGCAGAACCTCGTGCTTTCGGTGCAGAACAACGTCAAGATGTCCGACATGGGTTCGGCCAGCGCGGTCGTCGCGTTCTTCCGCTCGATGGGCGGGTCGATCGGCGTGTCCGTCCTCGGCGCGATCCTGACCCACCAGGTCGCGAGCAACCTCGCGACCGAGACCGGCGGCGCCTCGACCCACCAGAGCCACGACGTGCCCGACCTGAGCACGCTCTCGGGCCAGGCGCTGATGTTCGTGGAGCACGCCTTCGGTGAGGCCTTCGGTCACATCTTCCTGGTGGCGACGCCGTTCGCCCTGATCGCCCTGATCTGCGTGCTCTTCATCAAGGAGGTCCCGCTGCGCACCTCCAACCTGGACGCCGAGGTCGCCGCGTCGCCGCTGGTCGCCGCCGAGCTGCACCACGCGGTCGAGCAGGAGATCGAGAAGGAGACGGTGCGGTGACCACCGGCCAGGTCGCGCCGGAGACGGTTCGCGCCGACCTGCTCGGCGGGCTCGAGCAGGAGGTCGGCGTGATGATCCGCCGGATCCGGCGGGTCATCGGGGAGCGGGCCCGCTCGGTCCACCCGGAGCTCCAGTCCTCGTCGTACCTGATGCTCACCTGGCTCAACCAGCACGGCGCGCAGCGCGCGTCCGCGATGGCGGAGTCGTTCGGCATCGACAAGGGCGCGATCAGCCGCCAGGTCCAGCACCTGCTGGACCTGGGCCTGGTCGACCGCAGTCCGGACCCCGCGGACGGCCGCGCGACGCTGGTCTCGGTGACCGCCGACGCCGCCGTCCGGATCGCCGAGGTCAACGAGGACCGACGCCGCTGGCTCGACGACCGGCTCGGCGACTGGCCCGAGCAGGACCTGTCGGAGTTCGTCCGGATGCTCGCCAGCTACAACGCCGCGCTGGACGCCTGAGTCAACCGAGCCAGACCGCGGTGTTCCCGGGCAGCTTGCCGTCGAGGGGGCCACTGGACAGCAGCACGTCACCGGCGGGCAGCGCCACCGGGTCGGTCCCGCAGTTGAGGACCACCGTGACCGGTCCGCGCCGGAACGCGAGCACGTCGGCGCCGAGGTCGAGCATCTCGACGTCGTCGCCCGCCGTCGTCGCGAACGTACGGCGCGCCTCGAGCGCGGTCCGGTAGAACGCGAGCGTCGAGTCGGCGTCGGCCTCCTCGGCCTCGACCGTCAGGGTGGCCCAGTCGTCGGGCTGCGGGATCCACGGCTGGCCGCTCCCCGGACCGAAGCCGTACGGCGCGGCCGTGCCGCTCCACGGGATCGGCACCCGGCAGCCGTCGCGGCCGCCCTCGCCGGTGCGGAGGAAGAACGGGTCGGTGCGGAACTCGTCGGCGACGTCGACCTCGGGCAGCCCGAGCTCCTCGCCCTGGTAGAGGTACGCCGAGCCGGGCAGGGCGAGCATGGTCATGGTGGCCGCCTTGGCGCGGGCCAGGCCGACCTCGCCGTCGCCGTACCGGGTCACGTGGCGCACGACGTCGTGGTTGCTCAGCACCCAGGTGGGGGAGCCGGCGACCGGGCGGATGGCGTCGAGCGTGTCGGTGATGACGTCGCTGAACGCGGCCGCCGACCACGGCGCCAGCAGCCAGGCGAAGTTGAAGGCCTGGCTGAACTCGTCGGGGCGGATGTAGCGCGCCATCGACTCCGGCGTCTGGGTCCACGCCTCGGCGACGAACATCCGGTCGCCGTCGTACTCCGCGAGCACCTGGTGCCAGCGGCGGTAGACGTCGTGCACCTCGGGCTGGTCCCACATCGGCTCGTCGCGCAGGGCGCGGTCGACCATCGGGACGTCCGCGGTGGGCTCGGTCGAGTCCGGGTTGGTGTGGTCGCGCAGGCCCTCCTCCTTGAAGAGGCCGTGGGCGACGTCGACCCGGAAGCCGTCGGCGCCGCGGTCGAGCCAGAAGCGCAGCACGTCGACGAACATGTCGCCGACCTCGGGGTTGCGCCAGTCGAAGTCGGGCTGGCTGGAGTCGAACAGGTGGAGGTACCACTGCCCGTCGGGCACCTGGGTCCACGCGAGGCCGCCGAAGACCGAGTTCCAGTTGTTGGGCGGGGTGCCCTCGGGGGCGCCCTCGGGGGAGTCGCGGAAGATGTAGCGCGCCCGCTCCGGGCTGCCCGGCCCGGCGGCCAGTGCCGCCTGGAACCAGACGTGCTCCGTCGAGCTGTGGTTGGGCACCAGGTCGACGATCACCTTGAGGCCGAGCGCGTGCGCCTTGGAGATCATCGCGTCGGCGTCGCCGAGGGTGCCGAAGAGCGGGTCCACGTCGCGGTAGTCGGCCACGTCGTAGCCGTGGTCGTGCTGCGGGGACGTGTAGAAGGGCGAGAGCCAGATCGCGTCCACGCCGAGGTCGCGCAGGTAGGGCAGCCGCGTGGTGATGCCGAGCATGTCGCCGACCCCGTCACCGTTCGCGTCGGCGAAGCTGCGCGGGTAGATCTGGTAGGTCACCGCGTGACGCCACCACTCCTGGCCGGTCGTTTGATCGTTCAAAGCCATGCTGTCCATCCTAGGGAGCGTGTCGGGGTCAGGCGAAAGCGGCGGGGTCGACCGCGATCCAGAGGTGCTCCGCGCGCCCGAGCAGGCGGCCGCTCCCGTCGTAGAGGGCTGCGGCGGTGAAGGTCTTGCGGCCCTCGGTACGCCGGCCGAGGCCGACGACCACGTGCTCCTCTCCGACCTGGGGGAGTACGTCGATCCGCGCGGTCATCCGGGCGAGCACCATCAGCCGCTCGGCGAGGTCGCCGGCCCAGCCGCCGACGCAGTCGAGCGCCGCCCAGGTCACCGCGGCCAGGTCGCCCGCGACCGAGTCGTCGGGCGTCCAGGTGGCGGCCACCCGGGCCTGCCCGTCCTGGTCGGCGACCCGGCCCGGGAAGATCCGCAGCCCGTCGTCGCGGGCGGTGCCGCAGGAGAAGCAGGTCGGGAACGGGTGCGACCCGAGCCCGGCGTACGACGCCTCCGCGGTGCGCGCCTCCTCGACCGGGACGGGGTCGACCGCCGCATCCTCGAGGTCGGCGACCTCGGCCCTCGCCACGGGAGCGCCGCCGGCGCTCGCGACACTGACGCCGTCGACCACCTCGACCGGCATCGCGGTGTCGAGCGGCGGCGGGGAAAGCAGCGAGACCGAGACGGCGGGTGCGTCGACCATCGCCGCGAGAGCGCCGGCGGTGTAGCCGCCGTTGCCCGACGAGGGCGGACCGCAGAAGCGGCGGGGCACGAGCAGGTCAGGCACGGCTCCGACCGTACCCGGGCCGCGCCCGCAGCGCCGCCCCCAGGCTCAGCGCGACCATCAGGGCGAGCAACGTGACGTTGTGGCCGTACTTCTCCGCGTCGCTCACCTCCCCGATCGGCGTCGTGAGGAACGCGAAGCACCCGGCGGCGACGACCGCGCCGCCGGCGAGCGCGACCACGTGCGACTGCCGCCAGTCGCCGCGGTGCGACCAGCGCCAGACGACGACCACGGTCCCGAGGGCGAGCAGCGCGACCAGCGCGGTCCCGATCCGGGTCGGCGGGATCGCGACCCACCCGACCATCGCGGCGTACGCCGCGGCACCCACGAGCAGCGGCCGCGGCACGGTCCCGGGGACGATCATCGCGGGCCGGCGGCCGACCACGTGGGCCGCGACGACCAGCCCCACGGCGCCGACCGACGAGCCGACGAGCTGGCCCCAGGTCGCGCTGGCCTCGCCGGTGTCGTAGGCGTCCTTCATGACCAGCGCGCAGGCCGCGGCGTAGAGGAACGCGACCACCCAGAGCACGACCGGCCCGAGCCAGCGCTCGTGCCGCCGCCGGGGCGTCAGCGACTCGACGAGGGCGATCGGAGAGCCGATGCTGAGGATCACGTGGCCGCCGACGAAGGACAGGGCGAGGTAGAGGCTGAGTCCGATCGGCGCGAGGTAGGTCGGCACCGACATGTCCTCCCAGTAGGGGATGTCGCGGTAGCCGGTGCTCCACATCGACTGGTCGACGATCGCGGCCTGGACCACGCCGAAGGCCGCGGCCAGCAGCAGGATGCCCGGCCAGCCCAGCCCGCGCCGACGGGCCAGCTCGCGGATCAGCAGCGCCGGTGCGCCGTACAGGGGCGAGAAGACGATGAGGTTGCCGACCAGCGTGCCCGGGTGCCCGGTGCTGTCGTCGTAGCCCCAGAGGTACTCCGCGCACGCCGGGGCCAGGACGAAGAGTCCGAGGGCGGGGAGCCAGGCGGTGCGCACCCCTCGACGCTAGGCAGCGTCGAGAGCGGCCGGAAGCGCCCCAGGTCGACGGTCCGCGCGACCAAAGTCAGCGGATCTCCTCCCAGCGGTCCAGGGCCTCGCGCCGCTCGTCGGCGTGGTCGACGACCGGCGCCGGGTAGTCGACCCGGTCGCGGTCGTCGGGCGACGGGTCGTGAGGGTCGACGACGTCGGCCAGCTCGGGCACCCACCGCCGCACGTACGCGCCGTCCGGGTCCCACTTCCTGCCCTGGCTGGTCGGGTTGAAGACCCGGAAGTACGGCGCCGCGTCGGTGCCGCAGCCGGCCGCCCACTGCCAGCCGTGCTGGTTGGAGGCGAGGTCGCCGTCGACCAGCCAGTGCAGGAAGTGCCGCGCGCCGTGCTGCCACTCGAGGTGCAGGTCCTTGACCAGGAAGCTGGCGACGACCATCCGGACCCGGTTGTGCATCCACCCCGTCGCGCGCAGCTGTCGCATCCCGGCGTCGACGACCGGGAAGCCGGTGCGGCCCTCCTGCCACGCCGCGAGCTGGTCGCCGGGCTCGTCGTAGCGCATCCGCGCGAACTCGGGGCGCAGGTAGTCGCGGGCGGTCTCGGGTCGCGCGGCGAGCACGTCGGCGTAGAACTCCCGCCAGGCCAGCTCCTTGCGGTAGGTCGCCGCGCCGGCGCTCCGCAGCCGTCCGAGGTCCGCGAGCATCGTGCGTGGGTGGATCTCGCCCCACTTCAGGTGCACCGACATCCGCGAGGTGCCCTCGACGGCCGGCCGGTCCCGGTCCTCGTCGTACGACGCGACCCGCTCGAGGAACTCCGCCCACTGCCGTCGCGCCGCCTCCTCGCCCGCGTCGGGCAGGCTCAGGCCGTCGGGCAGGTCCACGTCGGGCACGTCGACCGTGCCGTCGACGTCGAGCCAGTCCACGCCGGTCGGCGCCTCGATCGGCGCGCGCCAGCCGTGCTCCACCCAGGCGCGGTGGAACGGCGTGAAGACCTTGTACGGCGTCCCCTCGCCGGTCGTCACCCGCCCGGGCGCGACGGCGTACGGCGAGCCGGTGCGCACCAGCTCGATCCCGTGGGCCGCGAGGGCCTCCTCGACCTCGGCGTCGCGGCGGGCGCCGTACGGCCCGAAGTCGGCGGCCACGTGCACCCGCTCGGCCCCGACCGCGCGCGCGGCGTGCACCACGCGGCCGACCGGGTCGCCCCGGAGGAGCGCCAGCGGCGCGTCGAGGGCGCGCAGCGAGGCCGCGAGGTGGGCGCAACGGCTCGGTCCGGCCGACTCCCAGAGGGCGGGGTCGAGCACGAAGAGCGGCAGCACGGCGCCGTCCGCGGCGGCCGCGGCCAGGGCTGGATTGTCCGCGAGCCGGAGGTCGCGGCGGAACCACATGACGGAAGCCATCGACGCCAGCCTGCCAGCCCCATGGTCGATGAGACAGAATGGCGGCGTGAGCGACCTGATCGACACCACCGAGATGTACCTCCGGACCATCTATGAGCTGGTCGAGGAGGGAATCGTCCCGCTGCGTGCCCGGATCGCCGAGCGGCTGCACCAGAGCGGGCCGACCGTGTCGCAGACCGTCGCCCGGATGGAGCGTGACGGCCTGCTGACCGTCGAGGGCGACCGCCACCTCGAGCTGACCGACGAGGGCCTGCGGCTGGCCGTCCGGGTGATGCGCAAGCACCGACTGGCCGAGCGGCTGCTGACCGACGTGATCGGGCTCGACTGGGAGCTCGTCCACGAGGAGGCGTGCCGCTGGGAGCACGTGATGTCCGAGACCGTCGAGCGGCGCCTGCTGGAGCTGCTCGACCACCCGACCGAGTCGCCCTACGGCAACCCGATCCCGGGGCTCGACGAGCTCGGCGAGCACGAGGTCGGCGAGGAGTTCATGGACGGCGTCGAGCCGCTGTCGCGCGCCGCCGGCTCGGACGAGGGTCGGGTCCTGGTCCGGCGCATCTCGGAGGAGATGCAGAAGGACGAGATCCTGATGAGCGCGATGCGCCGCGTCGGTGCGCTGCCCGACAAGACGATCACGGTGATCGCGACCGAGGCCGGGGTGCTCGTCGGCTCCGGCGGAGAGACCGCGGAGATCGTTCCCGAGGCCGCGGACCACATCTTCGTCCGCAAGCTCTGACCTCCCGCCCTGGGACGTCTGGGGTGCCTGTGGCGCCTGTGGTTGATGTGCTCGACGGGGTGAGCCATTTCATTCCGACCGGGTTAATTCTGGACGTTTCTTGTCCGTCTCTTGCGTTTGTCGAGCAAGTCGCCGGGTAGTTTTGCCACTCGGCGTGGCACGGACGCGACGTCACCGGGGGCCTGCCATTCTGGGCAGTGGGAAGGTCATGATGGAGATCGTCGAACTCGATGCATCGATCGGCGTACGCGGTGAGCGCACGCTGGTGGTCGGGCATTCCCTGACACGGCTGGAGCGTGGCCTGGAGCCGCGCGAGTCGGTCGTCCTGCACACCACGGACGACGACTACTACGCCGCCCAGGTGCGCGGCATCGAGTTCGAGCTCGACGACACGATCTACACCTTCGCGGTCGGCGGCCGGCTGCCCGAGGACCTCGCCCTCGAGCGGGTCGAGGGACTCGACGCCGACGTCCACGACCTGTCGCTGCACGAGCTCGTCGACCTGCTCGGCGACATGCGCGCCTGCTGACCCTCAGCCCACCAGCTCGCTCAGGAACTCGCTGCACCCGGCGTCGACCCGGTACGTCGCCAGCGGGTCGCCACGCGTCTCGCCCCGGTTGACGATGACGACCGGTGTCCCGGCCTTCGCCGCCCGGCGCACGAACCGCAGCCCGGACATCACCGTCAGGCTGGAGCCGGCGACCAGCAGCGCCCCGTCGCGGGCGGTCAGGTCGTCGACCGCGTCGTAGCACCGCGCCACCCGCGCCGCCGGCACGTTCTCGCCGAAGAAGACGACGTCCGGCTTGAGCACGCCGCCGCAGTCGCACGCGGGTACGACGAAGTCGGTGGTGTCGTCGAGATCGACGTCGCCGTCGGGCTGCGAGGCGACCCCCGCGTGCCGTTCGGCGTAGCCCGGGTTGAGGTCGGCCAGCTGGTGCTGGAGCGCGGCCCGGGCCGACGTCGTCCGGCAGTCGAGGCACACGACGTCCGAGATCCGGCCGTGCAGCGCCACCAGGTGCGGCGTGCCGACCTGCTCGTGCAGGCCGTCGACGTTCTGGGTGATCAGCAGCCCGGGGGCCAGGCGGGCGAGCGCGAGGTGGCCGGCGTTCGGCTCGGCCCTCCGCATCCGTCCCCAGCCGAGGTGGCTGCGCGCCCAGTAGCGCTGGCGGGCGGCCGGCCCGGAGACGAACTCCTGGTAGGTCATCGGCATCCGCACCGGCGCGCTCTGTCCCTCGGGCCGAGGGCCGCGGTAGTCGGGGATGCCGGAGTCGGTCGACAGCCCGGCGCCGGTCAGCACCACCAGCGGTCGGTCCCGCAGGAGGGTGAGCGCTTCGGCGTACGCCGACGGGGGTGCGGTCGTCACCGTGCGTTCGTCACCGGGCGTAGCGGAGCTCGGCCCGGGCCCGCGCCTTGGCGGCCTCGACCTCGCGGTTCTTCGGCGGGGCGGTCGTCACCAGGTCCTCGAGCAGGTGCTCGGTGATGTGGGCGATCTCGCGCACCGCCTGGTCGAAGATCGCCTGGTTGGCCTGGGACGGCTTGGTGGTGCCGCTGACCTTGCGCACGTACTGGAGTGCGGCAGCGGAGACCTCGTCCGAGGTGGCCGGCGGCTCGAAGTTGTTGAGGGGTCGGATGTTGCGGCACATGCCCCGAGCGTACGTCGCAGCGCGACCTGTCAGCATGGAGCGCATGCCCGAACCCCGCGAGCTCGACCTGGTCCTCTTCGGCGCCACCGGCTTCACCGGCGGCCTCACCGCCGACTACCTCGCCCGCCACGCGCCGGACGGCCTGCGCTGGGGGCTGGCCGGTCGCAACCAGGCCAAGCTGGAGGCCGTGCGACGGCGCCTCGCCGAGGTCGACCCGGCCCTGGCGGACCTCCCGTTGCTGCATGCCGACGTGGAGGACGCGAACTCGCTGGCCGACGTCGCCGCGCGGGCCCGGGTCGTCATCACCACCGTCGGGCCCTACCTCGCGTACGGCGAGCCGCTCGTCGCCGCCTGCGCCGCCGCCGGCACCGACTACCTCGACCTCACCGGTGAGCCGGAGTTCGTCGACCGGATGTACCTCGCCCACCACGACACCGCGGTCGCCTCCGGCGCCCGGATCGTGCACGCCGCCGGGTTCGACTCGATCCCGCACGACCTCGGCGTGCTCTACACGCTGCAGCAGTTCCAGCCGCGCGGCCCGGTCGCGGTGCGCGGCGTCGTCCGGGCCGCCGCCATGTTCTCCGGCGGGACGTTCCACTCGGCGATGACCGCCTTCGCCCGAGCCCGCCAGACCAAGGCGGTCACCCAGGAGCGCCGACGCGCGGAGCCGCGGCCCGAGGGTCGCAAGGCCCGCGCCGTCGCGGGCAAGCCGCACAAGGACCCGGTGCTCGGCTACTGGCTGCTCCCGCTCCCGACGATCGACCCGTTCGTCGTCGCCCGCAGCGGCGCCGCGCTCGCGTCGTACGGCCCGGACTTCCGCTACTCCCACTTCGCCGGCACCAAGACGCTGCGGTACGCCGCCGGCGGGGCCGCGGCCGCGACGGCGATGTTCGTCACGGCGCAAGTGCCGCCGCTGCGCCGCCTCGCCCTCGACCGGGTCAAGCAGGGCGACGGGCCGGACGAGTCGCGGCGCGCGAAGTCGTGGTTCACCGTCGACTTCGTCGCCGAGGGCGACGGCCGCAGCCTGCACACCCGGGTCTCCGGCGGCGACCCCGGCTACGACGAGACCGCGAAGATGCTCGCCGAGTCCGCGCTGTGCCTGGCCTTCGACGACAACCCGCAGACCGCCGGGCAGGTCACCACCGCGCAGGCGATGGGCGATGCGCTGCTGGCCCGCCTGCAGGCGGCCGGGATCCGGTTCGAGGTGTGCGCCGAGTAGGGAATGCGCCGACGGAAGGTGTGTGCSCCAGGTAGGAGTCGAACCTACGACCTTTCGCTTCCCGGTGAGCAGAGCGCGGCTGCTCTCATCGGAGGCGGTGCGTGCCGGAAGGGAGAGRTGTGCCCCAGGTAGGAGTCGAACCTACGACCTTTCGCTTAGGAGGCGGCTGCTCTATCCACTGAGCTACTGGGGCATCGTGGTCGAGCGGAGGCCGCCGACCGGGCGCCAAGGATAGCCGCAGCGGATCGGGTGCTCGCCGCCGGTTTGGCCGAAGCGGCAGGTCACAGGGACAATTCAGGTTCGCCCCGTACCCTCGGCGAGGCCGCCGAGCGGCCCCCGAGTCTCCGATCCCGAGGTTTCTATGTCCGACGCTGAACTCGACGGTACCCCGTCCGAGCCCAGCGCAGCGACCCCGAAGGTGGATGTGGCGAGCGGCCCCAAGCGCCGCGGCAAGGTGCGCAAGCGGCACACGGTCGGCAAGGTCATGCTGGCGACGGTGCTCGTCCTCGGGCTCACCACCGGGCTCGGGGTGGTCTTCCTGTACCGCCACCTCAACGGCAACCTCAACGTCGTCGACGTCACCGACCAGCTCACCGACCGGCCGACCAAGGTCGCCGTGGCCGGACCGCAGGAGCCGCTCAACGTCCTGGTCATGGGCTCCGACACCCGCGACGGCGCGGGCAACAACATCGACGGCCTGACCGGCGGCGGTGAGCGCTCGGACACCACGATCCTGCTGCACCTCTCGGCCGACCGGAAGCGCGCCTACGGCATCAGCATCCCGCGCGACCTGCTCGTCGACCGCCCGGACTGCACGTCCAAGAACGGCGACACCATCCCGGGTGCCACCCAGGTGATGTGGAACGAGGCCTTCGCGGTCGGCGGTCCCGCCTGCACGATCCAGCAGTTCGAGCACGTGACTGGCGTCCGCGTCGACCACTACGTGAAGGTCGACTTCGAGGGCTTCCGCGGCATGGTCGACGCCATCGGCGGTGTCACGACCTGCATCCCCGAGAACATCGAGGACCCGGCGCACCACATCAACATCGAGGCCGGCACCCGCAAGCTGAAGGGCTACGAGGCGCTCAACTACGTGCGGGAGCGGTACGTCGTCGGCAACGGCTCGGACGTCGGCCGGATGAAGCGCCAGCAGGCGTTCATCGCGTCGATGGCCCACCAGGTCGTCACCGCCGGCACCCTGGCCCGTCCCGACCGGTTGGTGCGCTTCCTCGACTCCGCGACCAAGTCGCTGACGGTGGACCCGGGCCTGAAGAGCGTGGTCAAGCTGGCGGAGCTCGGCAACGAGTTCAAGGGCATCGGCCTGGACAACATCCAGTTCCTGACCGTCCCGATCATCACCGCGCCGTCCGACCCCAACCGGCTGGCGTTCCAGCAGCCGCAGGCCGACCAGGTCTGGGCCAAGGTCCGCAAGGACCAGCCGCTGACCAAGCGCCTGAGCTCCGACGTCATCAGCGCCGGCAACGTGCCCGGCAACCCGTCGAGCAGCCCGTCCGGCAGCCCGTCGGGCAGTCCGTCCTCGTCCGCGTCGAGCAAGCCCGAGGACGAGGCCAGCCGTCAGGCGCTCGCCGACGCGGGTCTGTGCACGTGAGCGAGTCGGACTGGGAGCGGCGCAAGCGGCTCGCGGAGGTCTTCGGTGACGCGATGCCGGAGACGACCAGTGACGAGCGCGAGCCGGAGTCCCCGGAGACCCGGGAGAGCGGCACCGACGCCTGGTTGCGTGCGCAGGTGCCGCCCCACCACGGTTCCTGAGGAGGTTGCGCCAGCAACCGTCTCGAAGGGCGGGGACTAGAGCGTAGGACGGCCCTGCTGGGCGGCGAGCAGGTCGCGGATCTCCTCGAGGAGCGCGACGTCCGCCGGCACGCCCTTCTCCTCGGCGGGGAAGAACTTCTCCTTGGCCTTGGTGTAGGGCAGCACGATCAGGTAGTAGACGACGGCGGCGATGATCAGGAAGCTCACGACGGCCGTCACCCAGGCGCCGAACGGCAGCCCGCCCGGGTGCCAGGCATTGAAGTCCGGCTGACCGCCGATCTTGCCGATGAGACCCATGATCAGGTCGACGGTTGCCGTGACGACCGCGGCGAACGCGAGCGCCATGATGAACGCGACCGCGAGCTCGACGAGGTTGCCGCGAAGGATGAAGTTCTTGAATCCGGTCATGCCTGACGCTATCCCGAGAACGCGAGGGTGACGAAGGTCCGCACCGAGGCATCGGCGATCCGCGCGACGTCGGCGGGCTCGGCCCCCACGACGACCAGGCGCCCGCTCAGCCCCGCCGCGCCGACCTCGGTGGGGGTGTCGGGCAGGGCGAGGACGGGCACGTCGGCGGCGACGACCTCCGCGGACCGGCCCTGGGGGTCGGCCGAGACCAGGTCGATCCGGTCACCCACGCGCAGCAGCCCGGCCATGCCGGCGTCGGGCAGCCGGACCGGTACGGCAACCAGCCCCGGGTAGCCGTCGGTGAGCGCCGGGCCGACGAGACGTACGTCGGTCAGCGGCTCGCCGGCCCGCATCGGTGCGGCGAGGGTGCGACCGGCCGGGTCGCGCGCCAGCCCGGCGGGCACCGAGCCCGGGGCGAACCCGACCCGGCGTACGTCGTGCGCCCCGACCACCGTCCCGGCGGGCAGGTCGCGGGCCGCCACCAGGACGGCGACGTCCGGGGGCGGTTCGGCGCTGGCCGCGTGGAGGCCGGCCGCGACCGCGACCGCGGTCAGGAGAGCGGCGAGCAACCGACGCCGCGCCAGCACGGCGCGACGGACCGGACGGAGGAGCGAGGCGAGGCGGCGCATGCCCGCGACGCTAGGAGAAGTGGAGCGACCGTGCCCGGCCTCTCCACAGGGGTCAGTCGGAGGAGGTGCTCGAGGCGGCGGCCGGGGCCGGCTTCGACTCGGTCTTGGTCTCCGACTTGGTCTCGGTCTTCGTCTCGGTGGACGACGTCGCAGCGCCGTCGGTCGCCGACGAGCCCGAGCGGGAGTCGGTGCGGTAGAACCCGGAGCCCTTGAAGACGACACCCACGGCGTTGAACACCTTGCGCAGGCGGCCCTGGCACTCCGGGCACACCGTCAGGGCGTCGTCGGAGAAGCTCTGGACCTGCTCGAAGGCGTGGCCGCACTCGGTGCAGGCGTACTGGTAGGTGGGCACGGTTCTCCTTCGATGACTCGGTCGGGCGCTGGCACTCGGCTCCGACGAGTGCCAAGGATACCCGAGACGTCCCAGAGATCGGGCACCGCGATCAGGAGCCGAGCCGGACCATCCCGCCGGGGGTGGCCGCCCAGCCCACCGGCCGGTCGTGCGGCTCGACCGGGACCGGTACCCGCACCTCGGTGTCGTAGAGCAGCACGCAGGTGAAGGTGCCGACCGGGACCCGGCCGAGCACCCGGTCGTAGGAGCCGCCGCCGCGTCCCAGGCGGACCCCCGCGGCGTCGACAGCGAGCCCCGGCACCAGCACGGCGTCCGCGGTCGCGACCGCCTCGGGTCCGAGGCGGTCGCCGGCGGGCTCGAGCAGCCCGAGGCTCGCGGGCAGCAGTCCGTCGGGGCCGAGGTACGTCGCCCAGTCGAGGTCGCCGTCGGGCATCAGGACCGGCAGGATGACGCGCTTCCCGAGCGCCGCCAGTGCCTCCAGCAGCGGGCCGGTGCCCGGCTCGCCGCTCATGGAGACGTACGCCGCGACGGTCGCCGCCCGGCGTACCTCCTGCATCTCGAGCAGGTGTGCGGCGATCGCGCCCGCCGCCGTCACGACGTCGGTCAGCGGGCGACCCCGGCGCTCCGCGAGGAGCTGGTCCCGGAGCGCCAGTTTCGCGGGTGATTGCGTGCGCGCCACGGGGGAAGCCTACGATCGTGAACATGGGTAGTGCTGGCCTTCAGAAGGCACGCGACAAGATGGCTGCCGCCGGAGTGGACGGGGTCGCTGTCGACACCTTCGCCCACTACTACCGGCTGCTGGAGCACGGCGAGACCGGGATGATCCCCGAGGCGTCGATCGACCCGGTCGACATGGAGTCGCTCTCCGACGTCGTGGTCCCGGACGCCGACGGCGCCGCCGCGGTCCGGGCGACCGCGGTCATCAAGCTCAACGGCGGCCTCGGCACCTCGATGGGCATGGACCGCGCCAAGTCGCTGCTGTGCGTGCGCCGCGGGCTGTCCTTCCTCGACATCATCGCCCGCCAGGTCCTGCACCTGCGCAGCGAGTACGACGCGCCCCTGCCGCTGATCTTCATGAACAGCTTCCGCACCTCGGCCGACACGATGGCCGCGCTGGCGCGCTATGAGGACCTGCCGGTCGAGGGGCTGCCGCTGGAGTTCCTGCAGAACAAGGAGCCCAAGCTGCTGGCGAAGGACCTCAGTCCGGCCACCTACCCCAAGGACCCCGACCTCGAGTGGTGTCCGCCCGGCCACGGCGACCTCTACACCGCGCTGCGCGGCACCGGGCTGCTCGACCAGCTGATCGAGGCCGGCTTCCGCTACGCGTTCGTCTCCAACTCCGACAACCTCGGGGCGGTTCCGGACGCCCGCGTCGCCGGCTGGTTCGCCCGGTCCGGTGCGCCGTTCGCGATCGAGGCGGTCCGCCGTACGCCGTCCGACCGCAAGGGCGGCCACTTCGCGCGCCGCAAGTCCGACGGCCGGATCGTGCTGCGCGAGACCGCGCAGACGCTGCCCCAGGACCAGGAGGCGCTCGCCGACCTCGACCGGCACCGGTTCTGCTCGACCAACAACCTCTGGTTCGACCTGGTCGCGATGCAGAACGAGCTGGACCGCCGCGACGGCATCCTCGGCCTCCCGCTGATCCGCAACGTCAAGAACCTCGACCCGAGCGACAAGTCCACCCCCGAGGTGGTCCAGATCGAGACCGCGATGGGTGCGGCCGTCGAGGTGTTCGAGGGCTCGCAGCTGATCGAGGTCGGTCGCGACCGCTTCGTGCCGGTGAAGACCACCAACGACCTGCTGGTGCTGCGCTCCGACGTCTACGACATCGGCAAGGACTTCGTGCTCGACCAGGTCGCCGTGGAGATCCCGTACGTCGACCTCGACGCCCACTACTACAAGCTCGTCGGCGACTTCGACAAGCGCTTCCCCGAGGGGGCGCCGTCCATGCGGAAGGCGCAGTCGCTCACGGTGGCCGGCGACTGGACGTTCGGTCACGGCGTCCAGGTCGTCGGAGACGTCGAGCTGTCCGCGACCTCGGCCAAGCGGGTGCCCGCCGACTCCGTGCTCTCGACGGGCTCGGATGCCTGAGCCACGATCCGTCGCCGAGCACCGTGCCCGCATCCTCGAGGCGATCGAGCCGCTGACCGACTTCCCGCAGCCGCTGATGGATGCCCTCGGGCTCGCGGCCGCGGAGGACGTGGTCGCCGAGGTGGACCTGCCGTCGTTCGACAACTCGGGGATGGACGGGTACGCCGTGCGCGCCGAGGACGTCGCGACCGCGAGCGGCGAGTCCCCGGTGCACCTGCCGGTGGTGGGGGAGATCGGTGCCGGCCAGGGTGGCCTGATGGCGCTCGCTCCCGGCACCGCGGCCAAGATCATGACCGGCGCTCCGGTCCCGGCCGGAGCGGACAGCGTCGTGCCCTACGAGTGGACCGACCGCGGCGTCGCGCAGGTGCGCATCGACCGCGCGTCCTCGCCGGGCCAGCACGTCCGGCCCGCCGGTCAGGACGTCTCGGTCGGCGACGTGCTGGTCTCCGACGGCACCGTCCTCGGGCCACGCCACATCGGGCTGCTCGCGGCCGCCGGCCGGGCCACGGTCCGCTCGCGGCCCCGCCCCCGGGTCGTGGTGATCTCGACCGGCTCGGAGCTCCGTGACCCCGGCACGCCGCTCGGCCGGGACTCGATCTACGACGGCAACTCCTTCCTGCTCGCCGCGGCCGCGCGCCGGGCCGGCGCCATCACCTACCGGGTCGGGATCGTGCCCGACGAGCCGCGCGCCTTCCTCGACGCGCTGCACGACCAGCTGGTCCGCGCCGACATCGTGGTGACGAGCGGCGGCGTCTCGCAGGGCGACTTCGACGTCGTCAAGGAGGCGCTGCAGCCGCTCGGGACGGTCTGGTTCGGGCCGGTGGCGATGCAGCCCGGCAAGCCGCAGGGCTTCGGCCACGTCGGCGATGACCGGACGCCGATCTTCACGCTGCCGGGCAACCCGGTCTCGTCGTACGTCTCCTTCGAGCAGTTCGTGCTGCCCGCCATCCGCAAGCTGATGGGGCGGACGCCGTACGCCCGGCCGACGGCGCCGGCCCGGCTCACCCACGCGGTGTCGTCCCCGGACGGGCGCGAGCAGCTGGTGCGCGCCGAGTACGGCGTGGGCGCCGGCGGCGCCTACGCGACTCCGGTCGGTGGACACGGTTCCCACCTGATCGGCGATCTGGCATCGTCCAACGCGCTGGTCGTGGTGCCCGCCGACGTCACCGCCGTCGCGGCCGGCGAGCAGGTGCAGGTGCTGAGGCTCGACGAGGAGTTCTGATGGCCGAGAGGTTGACCCACGTCGACGAGTCGGGCGCCGCGCGCATGGTGGACGTCTCGGGCAAGGAGGTCACCGCCCGGACGGCGACGGCGTCGGGCCGGGTGCTGGTGTCGTCGGACGTCGTGGCGCTGCTGCGCGGCGAGGGCGTGCCGAAGGGCGACGCGCTCGCGGTCGCGCGGATCGCCGGGATCATGGGCGCCAAGCAGACCCCGGCGCTGATCCCGCTGTGCCACCCGCTGGCCATCTCCGGCGTCACCGTCGACCTCACGGTCGCGGACGACGCGGTGGAGATCAGCGCGACCGTGCGCACCAGCGACCGCACCGGCGTGGAGATGGAGGCGCTGACGGCGGTCTCGGTCGCGGCGCTGACGGTCGTCGACATGGTGAAGGCGGTCGACAAGGGTGCCGTGATCAGCGACATCCGGGTCGAGACCAAGACGGGCGGCAAGTCCGGGGACTGGAGCCGGTGATGATCACCCCATTCGAATGCTCGCTTCGCTCCGCTTCGAACAGGGACCCCGAAAAGTGAGCTCCCTGCGGGGCGAGGTCGTCGTCGCCTCCAACCGCGCAGCGGCCGGGATCTACGAGGACGAGACCGGTCCGGTGATCGTCGAGTTCCTGACCGAGCTGGGCTTCGTCGTCGACGCCCCTCTCGTCGTCCCGGACGGCGAGCCCGTCGGCGAGGCGATCGCCGCCGCGATCACCGGCGGGGCCCGCGTCGTGCTCACCACCGGCGGCACCGGCCTGACGCCGACGGATCGCACGCCGGAGATGACGCGACCGCTGCTCGACTTCGAGGTGCCCGGCATCGCCGACGCGATCCGCACGTACGGCGTCACCCACGGCATCCCCACCGCGGTCCTCTCGCGGGGCCTCGCCGGGGTCGCGGGCAGCTGCCTCGTGGTCAACCTGCCCGGCTCGAAGGGCGGCGTGAAGGACGGTCTCGCGGTGCTGAGGCCGATCCTGGTGCACGCCGTGGAACAGATCGCCGGAGGCGACCACAGGCGGAGCGTGGGGAGCGATCATTGAGTCGCGGCTGGCCGGCCCGGCTCCAGTCGGGTGACGTGACGGTCCGGCCCCTGGCCGCGTCCGACGCGCGGGCCTGGCGCGATGCTCGCCGGCGCAACGGTGCCTGGCTGACCCCGTGGGACGCGACGGTGCCACCCGGCGCGGACGGCCGGCCGTCGACGTTCGGCAGCCTGGTCCGCCGGCTGCACCGCCAGGCGCGCGCGGGCACGACGTACCCCTTCGCGATCGAGGTCGACGGGCGCTTCGCCGGTCAGGTGACGGTCAACAACATCGTGCGCGGCTCGGCGCAGTTCGCGTCGGTGGGCTACTGGATCGACCAGCAGTTCGCCGGGCGCGGGGTGATGCCGCGCGCGGTCGCCCTGGTGATCGACCACTGCTTCACGACCGCCCGGCTGCACCGGATCGAGATCGCGATCCGTCCCGAGAACTCCAACTCCCTGCGGGTGGTGGAGAAGCTCGGACTGCGGGAGGTCGGATACGCGCCGAGGTTCCTGCACATCGACGGCGCGTGGCGAGACCACCGGCTCTACGCCGTCACCGTCGAGGAGTGCCCGGAGGGCATGCTCGCCCGGTTGGAGTCCCAGCAGTCACACGAGTGAATTTGCGACACACCTGTGGACATCCGAAGGTCCATGAGGTAGCGCCCATAGCCTCGTCCTCGTGGACCTGAGTGCTCTGATCTTCGTCGCCGTGGCCGTGGCGTGGGCCATCTACCTGGTTCCGATGGCCCTCAAGCACCACACCGAGGTCAGCCGGAGCCGGTCGGTGGACCGCTTCTCCGACAAGCTGCGCGTGCTCGCGCGCCGCGAGCCCGTCGACAAGAACACCGCGCGGCTGGTCACCGAGAGCAAGATCGAGAGCAAGGTCGAGATCCGGTCGGAGCTGACGGTCGAGGCCCCGGCCCCCGTCGCCGCTCCCGAGCTCACCCCCGGGCAGCTGCGAGCCCGCCGGGCCGCCGCGAAGCGTGCGACCAAGCGCCGGCGCAACGTGCTGGCCGTGCTGCTCGCCGCCACCCTCGTCGTCGGCGTCGTCGCCGCGTTCTCCGTGATCGCCTGGCCCTACGTCGCCATCCCGGTCGGTCTGCTCGTGGCCTGGCTGGTGGCCTGCCGGCTGATGGTGAAGGGGGAGCGCAAGGTTCTCGCCCCGACCACCCGGATGCCCGCCGAGAAGCCCGTCGAGGAGGAGCAGAAGGTCGAGGCCACCCTGCCCGCCACCCAGCCCGCCGCCGAGGTCGTCGACGACGTCGACCCGATGGAGGACACCTCCGCCGGCATCGCGGCGATCGTGGACCCGGCGATGTGGGACCCGGTGCCGGTCACCCTCCCGACGTACGTCACCAAGCCGGCGGCCACCCGCCGCACCGTCCGCACCATCGACCTCGACTCGACCGGCGTGTGGACCTCGGGTCGCACCGACGCCGACGCGCAGCTGGCGCGGGAGGCCGACGAGGCGGACAAGGCGGCCCGCAAGACGCGTCGCGACGGCGACGACCAGCAGGCGGTCGGCTCCTGACGGACGCCCTGCGCCTCTCCCGGTCCCGGACCTTCCCGGTCGGGGTGGCCCGTGCGTTCGACGCGGTGCTGCCGCTCCCGCTGCCGCAGCTCTTCGACCGGCGGTACGCCGCGCTGCCCGCGATCCGCGAGATCCGCGAGCAGGACGGCGAGTGGGGCACCGTCGGCCAGACCCGCACCATCGTGCTCGCCGATCGCAGCACCATGCGCGAGACCCTCGTCTCCGTCGAGCGACCGGCGTCGTTCGGCTACCGGATCGACCAGGTGCACGGCCCGCTGCGCCCGCTCGCGGCGTCGATCGACGGACTCTGGTCCTTCGAGAAGGCCGGCACCGGCGTCCGGATCACGTGGTCCTGGACGGTCCACCCGTCGTCCGCGGCGACGTCGCTGCTGATGCCCGCGCTGGGCCGGATGTGGCAGGGCTACGCCCGCCAGGCACTGGAGAAGCTCGAGCTCCTGCTGGTCTCCTGAGGCTCCGGTGGGCCGATTCGGTGGGCCCGGATCCTGGGTGCTAACGTTTCCGTCGCACTGGGGCTGTGGCGCAGTTGGTAGCGCGTCTCGTTCGCAATGAGAAGGTCAGGGGTTCGAATCCCCTCAGCTCCACCAAACCCGCTGGTCAGGGCCCATCCCGTCATCCCGAACAAGGAGGACGAGATGGGCTCTCCGCGTTTACTCCGCACATTGACCGGTCACCGACCGTTCTCATCGCCGCGTCTCGGACGAGGTCGATTGCCCTTGGTCGGTCTCGTGCACCTCGGGGTCATGATGAACTCGCATGCCAAGACGGCACCCGCGCAGGACCCTCCGACCGACCCAAGTGACCAGGACGACGGCGCCGGCTCTGACTCCGGCACGGCCGGCTCGGTCAACTCGGTGGTCGAGGGCGTCCTGACCCTCTCGCAGCTCTGTGCGCAGCTCGAGGTGAGCACGCAGACCATCTACGACCTGCGCTGCCAGGGCCGGGGACCGCGTGGCTTCCGGGTCGGGCGCGAGCTCAGGTTCCGAGCCAGTGAGATCGACGCCTGGCTGTCTCGCCTGGAGCGCGAGGACGAGCTCCGACATCGCACCGGGGGCCGGTGATGGGGCGACCACGGACTCCGGTCGGGGCCTACGGCGTGATCACCGTGCGTCGCCGGGGTGACCGCACCGTTGCCGAGACTCGGGTGCGTGACGCCGACGGTCGCATAAGACAGGTCCGCGTCACCGCCTCCAGCGCCTCGCGGGCACGGACCCTCCTCAAGGAACGGCTGCTGGACCGACCCACCTTCGTCGGCGGCCGGATGCTGACCCCGCAGAGCAGCTTCACCTCGCTCGTGGAGGCCTGGCTGGTCGATCTCGAACTCCAGGAGCTCGCTCAGAACACCAAGCAGAGCTACCGCGATCAGGTGCGCCTTCACGTCCTGCCGGCGTTCGAGCACTTCACGATCACCGAGATCACCACCGGGCGCGTCGAGTGGTTCCTCAAGTCGCAGGCGAAGACTTCCGCCTCGAGAGCGCGACAGTCACGGACCATGCTCAACCTGCTGTTCGGTTTCGCTGCCCGGCACGACGCGATCGCACAGAACCCGGTCACCGGAACCTCGCCCTTGCGGCGGACCAAATCGCAGCCAACCGCTCTCACGCTCGAGCAGATCGCAGCGATCCGCGCGGCTGCGGCGGCTTGGCGGACTGAACCTGGTCTCGCTGGCCCGAGGCCCGACGGACAGGTCCGCGACATCATCGAGGTGCTGCTCGGGACCGCGATGCGGCCCGGCGAAGTGCTCGCTCTCCGCCCCTGCGACGTCGAGGACCACTCGGCCGGGATGGTCGTCACCGTTACCGGAACCATTGTGCAGCGCAACGGGCGTGGAGCAGTCCGGCAGGACCGGCCCAAGTCCGAGTCATCGATCCGTTGGATCCCCGTTCCACACTTCGCAGCCGACGTCCTGCGGCGCCGACTCCCGGGGGTGGCGCGGGAGCGGACCATCTTCGCGAACCGCACTGGTGGTCCACTCAGCCCCTACAACGTACGGCGCACCTTCCGTGAGTTCCTCGCTGACGCCGGTCTCGCCGACTCAGGGATCAGCCTGCGCTGGTACCGACGCACGGGGGCGACGATCATTGCCCGTGGCATCGGAAGCGACGCCGCAGCGGCCTTCCTCGGCCACTCCTCGGCGGCAATCACCGAGGGTCACTACATCGAACGCGACCGAACAGTCGACCACGCGCCCGCGCTGCACCTGGAGCGCACCCTCCGCCCGCTCGAGCCCGACGGGTCGCTCCTAGCCCAGCCCTCCGCGGCCGGTGAGGCTGAGCTCTTGAGGTCCGTCGACCGGGAGAGCGACGAGGTTGCATAGCGTCGAGCCGAAACTGCGCTTCTATCAACACACGTACCAACTGACGCGCGTTGACTGCGCGTGCCCAAGGCATTCCATCCTGACCAACGCGGAGCTGCGCCACCGTCATGGTGTCGCGGATGTGCGCCGGGTTCGCTTGGACTGCGGCAGGAGATCCCTCAGGTGTTCAGGATGGTGCTCGCCAGGTATTCGTGCGGCCGTGATGTGGCGGTCCTCCCAGGACATCAATTGATCAAGCCGCCAACGATCCGGATGACTCACTGTCGGTGGCGGCACGAGGCTTCGATCCTTGAGGTTCTGGTATCCCCTCGTCTTGCCCCAGCCGTAGCGTCGCATCACGGCACGCGCGTCGAGGAACACGTGCTTCGGATCCAACTCCGCCAGCGTGTCGATAGCCGGCGGGTCGGCATCGGTCCGCCGCATTGCGATACCTCCTCGATACATCGGTCGCTAGATCACAGGCTTTGACGAATCTGCTGTTGCTGCCATGAGCTCACCTGATCGACACATCACAGTCGCGGGGCGGTCCCGCGGTCGCGGGTCGCCGCCCGATGAATGAGTGCCGCGTGGAGGTCAGCGCGCGTCGTTCCCGGCGCAGCCGGGGGTCGGTTGCGACCCGTCCACGGACGGAGGCTGCGGACTGTGTCGACGAGATCGCGATTCTGCGTGGGGTCAACCGGGGTCATCTGGTCCCGTGAGAGGGGAACGAGGTCGTCGGTCTCCGCAGGGCGGGGGAGTCGAGCTCGTTGTGCGAATGCAAGCTGTGTGATGCCGTCCTCGATGACGTCGCTCATGTGCCGATCGAGGCGGTCGAAGAGCAGCTGGAAGCCACCCAGGACCCGCGGCTCCACAACGGTGTCCGCCGGCAGGCTTCGAAGACGGGCGACGGCGTTGCCGCCTTCGGCGGCCGCAGCCGCGCCGCCGGTGCCGAGGAGGCCGCTGATGCTACGGAACTGCCGTTGGAGCGTGGCATAGGTGTCGGCGCGGGTGTCCCAGTGGTCTGCGAGCCGGCCGTCGATCCGGCCGGCGAACGGCGCGAGGTGGTGCGACAGGAGGCGCTGGGAGTCGATCACGTAGCGCAGGTTGATCGTGCTCGGGAGCGAGCGCCCCAGTTTTGCGACCAGGTTGTGCTCCGCCTGGAGCACGCCGAGGATCCCGGGTCTCGGTGGTCCCGGTATCGGCTTGACCGGCGGATGCCAGCCGAGCCGGTCCACGGTGTAGTCCGGCTGACCGAGGCTGACGTCGAGTGCTGCGGCGAGGGCGGCCCACCCCAGGTGGCCACTCTGCTTGAGAAACTGCCATTCGGGGGTGTCGCTGTGGCGCTGGTCGAGCACGACTAACGCCTGGACGATCGCGGCGACGTCGGCCACGACAGCTTGGGCCTGCGGTGCGGTCATGGTCGCCGCGATCGCGGGTGCTGTGTCGTGCTCAGCCAGCACTGCGGCCTTGGCGACATCGCGCCAGAGCTCCACATGTGGGTGCCCGGTCGGTACGGTGAGCTGCTCGACGGATGCGCACCGTGACGTATCGCCGGCGAGGGCCACGTCGATGGAGCGAGCGAGCTCTCCGGCCGGCGAGGCGCCGGCGCCTGCCACAGCGGCGCGGAACGGATTGGACCGCCTGGGTGGTTGATTGACGAACGTCATCGGGCTGACCGACTCGAGCGCTTGCCCGCACCATGTCAGGACGCTGTGACGGTACCGGCGGACTTGGTGCCCGGCCGCCGCCCGCTCCGCGATCGAGTCGCCGAGCCGGTGCTGTACCCGGTGCTGACGCAGCAACTCGGCGAGCGCGGTACGCATCGCGGCGCCGGTCTCGGCGTACATCAGCCGGCACCCTGACCGACGTCTGCGGTGTGGGCGTCGAGAAGCATCCAGCAGATGAGCTCGACGCTCAGCGGGTCGACCCCGTGACGGGTCAGATTCGCGATGGCGACGATGGCGAGCTCGAACCACAGATCGCGATCCACAGCCGCGGCGTCGGCGTAGTTGTCGGGGCTCTGGTCGTCGTGGAGACGGTCGAGCTCGATGAGTACGTGCTCGTAGGCCGAGGCGGCGTTCTCGTCGGCTGCGTGGTCGGCGAGCGCGGCCACGTAGGTGCGAGCTAGCGCCACGGAGCGTGCGTGTCCCAGTTGGATGGTGACCTCCCCAGATGGTTTGTCTGCATGGTCGGGCGGATCAGTAGACAACGGGTGCGTCGTCGAGGCTTGTTGTGGACAGACCGCGCGCGGGCGTGCCGGGAGCGGCGGAAGGGGTCAGCCGAGTAGCTGCTGGTCGACGCTCTCCTGAGCGCGTCGGCGGCTGAGCAAGTCGGCGCGGACGAACTCTTCGAAGTCGGCCGTCCGATCCTCGATCATGACCTCTACTCCCGGTGCCTCCAGCGTCTCTCCGGGCCACCCGGTCTGGCGGGTGGGGCGGTCCCGGTCCAGCCGGGTTCCGCAGACGGAGACCCACTCCCGCAGCCGGTGCCGCGCTTCGGCGAAGTCCCGCATCCACACGATCGGTGCCGACGGCGACGCCACTTCGTCGTAGCAGGCCAGGAAGTGCAGATGTAGAGCGGACAGCTCCCAGATCAGCTCGTCGTGGCGGTGCCAGTGCGGCGGCACGATTGACGGCGAGAGCCCGAAGGACGTCTTGAGCCACAGCACGAACCGATCGAGATCGCGCCATTCGACCTCGGCCTGGTCTGCGTCGAGGACATTCCAGTTGATCGGCCCAGGTGGCTCGTCGCGACTGATCGTGATCGACATCGCCGACACCGGGTCTCAGAAGCCGATGGCCGGGTCGGAAGGCTCGGCGGCCGGCTGCGGGGCAGTGGGGGCCAGCCGGCGGCGATGGACCTCGTAGGCGGTCTTGTTGACGTTGTGGCCGATCTTGCGGGCCACGAATTCCTCCTTGATCACACTCCCGCCCTCGCGCTCGACCTCGTACTCGTGGACGTAGCCGCTGGCCACGAACGAGTCGCCTCTTTTGAACCGCGCGTAGAGCTCCCGGGCCGTGCTCTCGAAGGCGACCATGTCGTGGTAGGACGGGTCGAGCTTGGTGAAGCTGCCGTCGACCTCCTTGTGCCAGTTCTCGACGCCGACACGGAGTCGGACGTACTCTGCGCCGGCGGTAGTGAAGTGCAGATCTGGGTCGGTTGCGATGAAGCCTGCCAAGCTCATCTGGGTGGGAATGCTCATGAGAACCCCGTGTCTTACGCGACCCCTGATTGGCGCCGCTCTCAACCGATAGGTGCGGCGTCTTTGACAGCGGTCGGAAGAGATGCGCAGAGCTCGTGGTGCGGTTCCCGACTGGTTGAGCGTCGGACGTTAACCGCGCTTCATGTACTTGCGCAGGCGCCTCGCGGTGTCCTCGGCTGAAGTCTGCAGGGTGTCCTTGTCGGCGCCGGCGTT
Organism: Nocardioides sp. Root1257; assembly: GCF_001425175.1. Taxonomy (GTDB): domain Bacteria; phylum Actinomycetota; class Actinomycetes; order Propionibacteriales; family Nocardioidaceae; genus Nocardioides. The sequence goes on from NZ_LMDV01000015.1 coordinate 91,563, forward strand.
GCCGAGCAGGGCCGCCACTTGTTGGTCTTCCGGGTTGAACAGGGGGAGCGTCTCCCATCGGCCGAGCGCGCGGCCGGCAGCTATGCCCAGTGCGATCGGGTCCGAGCTGACGAGCAGCAATTGTGCTGTTGCCTCCTCGGCAGGCGTGTTGTCTGCGACCAACTGGCGAGCTGCACGTTCGAGCTTCGCAACCGTCCGATCACGGCGGGTCACAGTGTGCGCTCATTGGCGCCCAGCGCGGGTTGCCGACCGGCGGAATCGCCGAACCAACTCGCATGATCCGGGTGGACGTCGGAAGCCATCGTGGCCTCAGACCTCGACCACGTTCGCGGTGATCGATGCGACCCGCAGGCGCTCGATGTCTTGGACCGCCGCCGCGCGTGTGAGGTAGCCGTCGTTCTGCGCGAGGACCTCGCCGTCCCAGTTGCGCAGCACCCACCGATGACCCGCGCCGCTTCGGGAGACCTCGAAGACGGCGACGACGCCCGACATCATTCGGTGCCGTCCTTCGCGCAACACCGTCGCGCGCCAGGGAGGTGCTCGGGGAGATCGGCCATCACCGAGAGCGCGGGCCGGTCCGGGTCGATCCAGACCTTGGCGGCGCCAAGGTTGATCAGCGCGACTTCGACCGCCGACAACACCCCGTCCAGGACTCCGACCTGGAGCCCGGGCGGCAGTGTCAACACGTGAACGGTCCGCAACTCTCCCACTCTCGAAGTTCTTCAGGTGCTTCGACCGACTCGACCGGTGACCCCCCGTGCGAGTAGTTCGCAGTCACGGCCGAGCATCGGTCGCCGGCCGGTGGTCCGATCCGGCGGCCTGTCGACGGCCTCTCCGGGTCTCGGGACCGGCCGACGAGGCCGTCGACATTGAGACGGAGGCTAGGGCCGTTGACTCGGCGGTCGGCTGGTGACCGGCCGGTAAGAGACCCACCTCATAGGGGCAGGGGGTGTCCGGTAGAACAAGTTCGTGCGGTGGACCAGCCTGCTGGTCGGAGATGGTCCTTCGAAGTGCGACGCGAGCACTCCAAAGGTCCGGCGAAGAGGCAGCTTCGCAGCGAGGGATGAGACCTGGGCTGGCTCAACGGTGCAGAGCGTCGTGGACGATTCTCGGGTCTCCAGCGGGGTCGAGCGGACGGTAGCGACGGAGGAGGACGACGTCGCTGGAACCTGTTCCTGGCCCAGACATCCGCTGTGGGTTGAGTCACCTACCCATCGGTTACCGCGCCGAGTCTGGCTACCGTCAGGGACGTCGGCCGGCAGCGTTCGGGAATGCTCCCTCCCAGGATCCCGCGCGCTCTTCCGCGGTCGACGATGCCCACGCTGGAACCGGAAAATTTCCCACATCACCGGCCCAGCGAAGGCGGTGGTGGCCTCGCGTCGGCCCGGCAGGACGACGCGAGGTCACCGCGTTTGTTCTCGAGACCTGACTGGCCGATCGGCTCAGGGTGCAGCGCGGCATCCGCGTGCTGCTTCCTTGTGCGGCCTGACTCGGGCGTGTTCCGGTCGTCCCTTGGGTCGAATCGCTCTGCGTGCTGGCTTGTGCCCCGTCCACCTCCCCCGAGTGGACAGGGCACAAGCCGGTGAGAAGGTGGCGACGACCCCGACCTGACAACAAGGTCCTACGGGGTCGTCGCCGGACTGCACTCGCACCGAACCTCAGGGATTTGGTTCGAGCCTGCGCAGCCCGCCGACGCCGGCCCCTTTTCCGCGCGGGGGCACGGCCCCCCGGCTACCGGCGTTGGCAGCACTCGACGTTAGGGGTCTGACAAGACCAACCCGCGAGTAGGTGGTGTACGCCACACGCGAGGTCTGGGCCAGGAACCTGTTCCAGTGACGCCAAGCTCCGCGGGCACTAACTTCTCCCTGACCCCGCCGGTGACCCGAGACGCCGGCGGGGTCATCCATCTCGGGAGAGCTCGTGACTTGTCCGGCCGTGATCTGCGATCTGCCTCAGACGACATCGCTACCGGTTCGCACGAAGGCAACCTGTCGCTACTGCGGTCGCCACTGGCGTCTCCGACGCAACCTCTTCGACCGAGAACTCGAATGGGTGTCGACCGATCACATCTGGCCCTGGTAGCGACCTGCTCGACGCTGCGCGATCCCTACCCAACCTCCCAATAACGCACGCGGCGCGGCGTTAGACAGAGGGCCGACCGTCGTGGAACCAATCCTCGGGCTGAATGTTTGAAGTCGCAGGGGGGCCTTTGGCGGCGGAATGACGCGCCTGATCATGAGATCAAGCGGGCGTCCCGGATCTTGCCGGCCGGCCATCTGTGCGGGCGCGTGCGGGTCTGTAGCCCTAGATGAGGTGCAGACGCTGGTTCGCTTTCACCCACTGATACGCAGCGATATTTAGCATTCGTGTTCTCCGTAGCCCGGCGGCCGGATCTGTTGCCTTTCCCAACATTCAGCACTGCCGCCCGTGGGTAGCGCCGGTTATGCAAGGGTGTGGAACGCATCGGCACAGGTGCTTCCAGGTCTCGGGTTGAACTTTCAGGCGGGTTTGCACATGGCACGTGTGGAATCGGGACCTTGGACGCGTTTCGGCCCGGAGTTTTCAGCCGTTGTGGACGGTTTCGTGAATGAGGTCGAGACGCTGGAGTCCGACGTCATCATCGCAACCGCACGGAAGGCCGTATGCCTACTGGACGCTCTGCGGCGTTCGGGTCGGTTGCGGACGAACAAGCCGATTGTGTCGGACCGCGTTCTCGACATGGACTTGGGCTGGCTGAAGGGCAAGAGCGTCGGAATAGTTGACGAGCTCATCATTTCGGGCTCGACGCTCTATCACGCGCGAAACAAGTTGCGTCCGTTCGCGAGCAAAGTGGAGCTGCGCGCGGCCGCGGTAGATAGTGAATGGTGGAACCCGACCCTGGTGCAGCCGGGCGGTAGTTACGCTCGGATGAACCATGAGGGATGCCTGCAGTTCTCGCGGCATGTGGTGCTCGCGCTGGGGTTGTTGCCGCGTACCTACAACCTGGACTGGCCGCTGGTCGAACTGAAGGCCACAGGTGCGGCCGAAGTGCAGGCGTTGATTGAGATGTCTGGGTTCGATGTCGCGCCGGCCGCGAATCGGTTGCAGCGTGAGTCAAACATTCGGTCTTACACGTTTGAGGCTGAGTCGCACATCCGGTCGATGTTGGACGAATCCTTCGACTGGCACGTGTCGAAGGCTGTGGACCTGTTGAAGGTACGCGTGATGTTGGACCGGCGTCAGAGTCGTAGTCGGGTCCTTCATGCGGTGCCGATGGCGGTCCTGCGGCGACTTCCGGTGGCGGATGTGAATTTGATGTTCGACACGGTTGTCGCTGGTTTGGGGTACTCGCCGGAGGCGTACGCGAAGGACTTCAAGACGCCGGAGAGTCGGCTGCGGTTGGTCCAGCACACAATCGCGGCGCGGCTGGGTCGCATTTGGTTGGAGCAGTACAACATGCACGCCGGGATGCGGTTGCCGTGGAGACCCTCGGAGGTTGAGGCCGGCTACCTGTTCAGTCCGCCGACGGTGGGCTTGGCGATGAACGCTGCGCGCAGTATCGAGCCGCTGTTCGCGAAGTACCACGCGTCGAGCTCGCGGCCGCGTAACGAGCGTGTGGAGCACAAGGAGTCGCTGCAGTTGCGGCCGTCGTCGTCGACGAACCGTGATCTGGCGCAACTTCAACTGACTCACCCGTTCTTAAACATGTTCCAGGGTAAGGAGCAGAAGGCGCGAGAATTGCTGCGCGATGAAGGAGCCAAGGCGTTCGGCAACCCGCGGTACAAGGCCATCCTGGCTCGTCTCAACGCCGGTGTCACGGTCGCTCAACTCGGGCGGCTGCTAGAGCGCGGCCAGGTCGGCATAGATGCAGACGAACGACAGCGCACCATCTCCCAGTTCATCGACCTGGCAGTCGATGAGGGCATCGCTGTCCCGGTGACCGTCCAGTCGGGCAACTCGCTGGTTCGGGCATACCGTCACGGTGAGGACGTCACGTTCGGTGAGCGTGAGTTCTACATTGCGAAGATGTTCTTCGACCAGATTTTCGCGACCGCTGGCGATGTTGAACTTGGTCGAACGGACACTGAGAAGTTCATCTCCATTCTGTTGCGTGCTGGCTTGGAGAACAGTGTATTTGAGCCTTTCAGCGGACGCCTCGGGCACGGGAGGGCCGGCCCGAGGTGGGACAGGCACGGCGTCGTCGCTCGCGCCAACTCCAGCACCATGTTTACCAACACCGACGGGGAACGCCTCAGCAGTGTCTTCCTTGCCAAGGGTGTGTTGAAGAAGGGCGAGAAGGGGAGGTACGCGCCGGGCACGATGGTGCCGTCGGACCCGGTTGATCAGAAGCACCGGAGCAGCGTGCTGTTCCTCGCTCAAACTTTGGGCAAGGTCCGGTACGGGCGCAAACCGCTCCTGACGTCGTACGAGCTCGCGCTTTTCGCCTCCTGCGGTCGCCTTCCCGACCTCATCAAAGCTCTCGCCGCCGAGGTGCATATTTGCCTGCCGCTCGTTGAGCAGTTCGCATCAACACTGCGAGGGAAGCCCACCCTGCGTAGCGCCGGCGCACGCGCCATTTCCATCAGCGGGTTCGAGGAAGCTTCCACCAGCGGCATCCAGAAGTACGACGCCTACACCAGCGGACTCCTTACCGAAATCCACTCACGCGTAGCGAAGTCACTCGAGAAGGACCTCCTCGAGTTCGAGACGTGGAACCAGCTCGGGTCGACCCTCCTCGGCACCGAACGCGACACCGTAGACAAGCAAGCCGAACGCCTCGCCGAGCGCCTCGACGGGTGGGTCCGCGTCGTCACCATCGCCTCAATCTTCGGCACAATCGCCGCCCGCCTCGCCGACGGCAAGGGCTACCACGCCGAACTTGAACTCATAGACGAGACCATCGCCAACGCCCGCACCCCACGCGCCCTTGGAAAACTTCCCGCCTGGTGGAAATCGAACCGAACCCGGGTTGCTGGCCGCTCCATCGACCCAACCGAACTGGCCAAGGTCGCCGCCGAAACTATCGACGAACACCTCCCCTTCGGCCAGCAACTTCTCGACGAAGCGGCCGCCCGGTGCGACCACACTGGAGAGCTCCGCAAAATTCGCACCTTCCAAGCCGCCCTTGTCATCGTTGAACCCGGCGTATCCGATCAAGCCCAAGCTGGCATCTCTGATGACCTCATGCGGTACATCGGCAACGCGGTCGCACGCGTCGGGAACATCACCAAGAACGCCCGCGGCATCAGCGTCCCTGCCACCATCGCCGACGAAGGAGCACTCGTCGTCGCAGACGGAACCGACTCCGCAACACTTCTCGGCGACGTTGCCGTCGACGTCCTTCAGTACGCCGACGAGAACGGGCACGACATCAAACTTGCGCTCGTGCCGCTCTATCTCGGACACGAGCGACTCTTCCACGGCCGCGACAACCCCGAGTACTACGGGCACGTCTTCTTCGACCGCACCCGAGCCCTACGCCACGCGATGAAAGACGACGCCCGGTTCCCCTACCGCACTCTCGCCATCATCGAACCGCCCACCCAGACCCAACGCACCAGCAGCGTCATCGAGCACATCGGCTCACAATTCCGCATCACAGGCACCGCCGACCTCGACCCCCTCCCCGCCACGCCGGGCCAATCCCGACGTGGAATCGAAGCTTGGACACACACCAACGTAAGGATTCAGACCATGGCCCGAGCAAAGTTCGACGTTGGCATCATCACCGTCAAACCTGTTGAGACCCGAGCCATGCTCGACGCGCTTCGCCAGCACGGACCCCTTGACGAGTTCGTACACAACGACGCAACGATCCGTACCGGCCACATCAAGACCAAGGACGGCGCTATCCTCACCGCCGCCGTCATCCAGTGCCTCAATCCGAATTCGAACTCGGCCGCTGTCGCCCTCGAGTCCCTAATCGCGGCTGCGCCGCCGAGCATCGTCGCTCTCGTCGGAATCGCCGGCGGCTTCCGCGACAAGGTTGAACTCGGCGATGTCATCATCGCCACCCAAATCATCGACTACGACCAGCGCAAGACCACCCCGACCGGTTCCGAGTGGTCGGGTGTCGCCCACATCGTCGACGCCCGCATTAAACGAGCCCTCGAAGACTTCCAGATCGAGCACGGCGAACCCGCCGACCTCGTATCCGGCAACGGCGCCTACCAGGTCCACGCCGAACCGCTCGGCACCGGCGGCGCGGTCATCGCCGACGGTGAAGCCATCGAACGGGAGCGCCTCGAGTACTTCAACCGCAAGACCGCCGGAGTCGAAACCGAAGCAGCAGGCATCGCGCAGTCCTTCTACGAAAACACCTCCCGCCCCGGGTATCCCGGCGGCTACCTCGTCGTCCGCGGCGTTTCCGACTTCGCTGACGAAACCAAAGACGACTCCAAGCACAAGGTCGCTGCTGAGAATGCAGCCCACGCTCTCGTCGACCTGGTTAGCTGCGGTCACGTCAAGCCAAGCTGACTCAAAGTGGCCCAGAATGCGTGCAGCCCCGGCGAAACCCGCCGGGGCTGCATCCGCGATCTCGCGGAGCCTCTGGGCTCCGTCGGGGGCGCAGATGGCGCAAGGCGTGGACCCTCACGGGCCACCGGAGCTGGACTATTTCAACCAGCACCACGTTCTTCGTACAGTGCGGAACCGCTCGCACCGACCAAAGGTCCGGAGGTCCGGACCAAGCGGCAGTTTTCCATTGATCCCGCTGCTCCGTCAATTCCGCCGGGCCTCCCAGAACATCCAGCGCCGAGCAACAAGCCGGTCCCGGCATGCTAGGTGTGCCGGGACCGGAAGTCAGGTCGTACGCGGAAGCGCGGCGGCTTACCTCGCTGCTCAGGCTCGGTCGCACGTCGTGGCTCCGGACAATGAGCCAGACGGTGCGCGCTAGCCGAAATGACCCGTGCCGTCCGTCAAAGACCTCGGCGTCTGACTGCCGGCATCTGTCGGTGCTGGTCCCTAGCATCTGTACTCCACACGCCGACGCGAGCTGAGGGTCGATGGGTAACCGAGGACCAAAGAAGTTCACCGAGAGCCAGCACAAGGGGCACGCCGGCATCGGTCTGATCCACATGCTCATCTCGGAGATGGGTCATGAGTGGCACGACCGCGTCGTCGACGTCGGCATCGATGGAAGCATCGAACTGCGCGATCCCTCCAACGGGCAGATGTCGAACCAGCACGTCCTGGTGCAGTCCAAGGCGTCCGATGAGAAGTTCCGCGGCGAGACTGACGACGGGTTCTGGTACCTGTGCGATGAAGCGGACATCGAGTACTGGATGAAGTCCAAGGACAACCCCGTCATCCTCATCTGCTCCCATCCGAAGGAGCGGAAGGCATGGTGGGCGCATGTCCAGCCGTGGTTCGAGGTCCCGGCCAACCGGGCGTCACGACGTATCGACTTCAACAAGGCCACCCAGGCGTTCGACGGCGACTTCACCGGGAAACTGTTCGCGCTCGTCGACCCGCACGGCGTGGCCCACACCCCTGCAGCCGAGTTCAAACACGAGAAGCTGTACACGAACCTCTTGCCCGTCGACCCACCCGACCTGGTCTACGTTGCGAAGACCAAGTACACGAGACCTGGCGCCGTGTACGCGGCTCAAAGAGACTCCGGGCTCGACTTCCGAAACGACTTCGTCCTCAAGAACGGCAAGATCTACATGTGGGGCTGCCCCGAAGGCACCTCGTTGGAGAAGGTCGTCGCGGAGAGCGCCAAAGACCTCTCGTTCGGTGAGCTGGCAGGAGGAGACGCGGACGCGCAACGTCTGGCCGTCTGGTTGCTCAAGGCCGCGCTCCGACATGACCTTCGAGCCGACTGCAGGTGGAACAACGACCGTAAGTTTCTCCACCTGCGCCCGACCCGCGACCTCACCATCCGGCGCCTGGAGTCGCTCACCGGCCGCGAACGCATCGCATTCAACGGCTACTACCAACGCAAAGACGACCCGTCCAAGCCGCAGTTCTATCGACACGCAGCCCTGAGGCCGCACTTCTCACAGGTCGACGAGGAGTGGTTTTGCGAGGTTGTTGCCGACTACTTCTACACAGAAGACGGGTACTCCGAGTACAGGTACGCCGACAAGATGCTCGGCAAGATGAAGCGTCTCGAGAAGAACGCAGCGCGGCTCGGCGAAACGCTCATGTGGATGCGGCTCCTCATAGGCGAAACCAAGCCCGACCTGTTCTACGAGGCACCCGAAACCATCCTGTACTTCGGGCCACCCGTCACGTTCAACCTCGACCGAGGCATCACCGACAAGAACTGGCGCGCTGTAGACGGCACAGGCGACGACTCTGACCGCGACCTTGAAGACCTCGACGCACTCGACGGCGCTCTCAAGGAGCTCGACGAAGACCTCACCCTGCTCGACGAGCTCGAAGGAGCCGACTTGTGAGGGCCACATTCATCGACGAACCGCTCCTGGAGTTCGCCGGAGGTGGCCGCCACATCGATCCCCGACACGGGGTCTGGGACTACGGCCCTGCCGACATCAAAGACCCGACCCCGCGGGTAGTGAAGGCAGCGATCATCGGGACCCAGGAGTCCATCGACGGCGCCACAGCGTGGTTCGACAGATGCAGCCTCGGCCTCGGTGCAATGAAGGACACCCACCTGACCCGGCTCTATATTCCGTTCCCCGGGTTCGACACCACCCACGGGTTCCGCTCTACGATCAACTTCACGCCCCGTCTCACCCGAGCAATCCCGAAGCGCGAACTCGACGCACTCGACGGACTCCATCCCCGACAGGCAGTCGCTAAAGCCGTCGGACTGTACGACGCCGAACTTCAAGCCCTCCACGACGAACCGTCGTGCGACGTGGTCATCGTCTGCCGACCCGACAACCTCAACGACGCGGCCCTCTCCAAGGCACCACGGCCCGACGAGTCCGAAGTTGACGGTTCCCGAAAAGATGGCCGCGAGCCGTACTTCATCGCCGACTTCCATGCCCTGCTTAAGGCCAGGTCGCTCCGGTACAAGCAGCCCATCCAGATTCTTCGCCGCAACACGTGGGATCCTCTGTTCAAAGATCCGCGGACAGGCAGGGCCGGCGCCAACCAAGATGAGGCCACCCGCGCGTGGAACATTCACACCGCCCTCTACTACAAAAATGGCGGTGTCCCCTGGCGCCTTCCGCGAGACCCGACCGACCTCACTTCATGCTTCATCGGCATCGCCTTCCACAAGTCGGCCGACTCCAACCTCCACACCTCCGTCGCACAGATCTACAACCAGCGAGGCGACGGCATCATCGTCCGCGGAGGCCCCGCCACGATCTCCAAGGAAGACCGCCAACCCCACCTGAGCGAAGCAGACGCTCAAGAGCTCCTTCAAACGGCACTCCAGCGCTATCGCATCGAGCACCGAAACGCCCCAGCGCGCGTAGTGCTCCACAAAGCCAGCAACTACACGGCCGCCGAACGCGCTGGGTTCAAACAGGCAGCCAACGCCGAGCGTCTAGATGTCCTGGAGATGCTCTGGCTCACCAACTCCGAACAGACCCGCACCTACCGCAAGGGAGTCCAGCCGCCGCTCCGCGGGACGTTCCTAACTCTCGACGAAGGACGGTACCTTCTCTACACCTCAGGTGCTGTGCCCTTCTACGAGACCTACCCGGGGCACTACATCCCGCAACCTCTCGGAATTCGCGCGGTCGACACGGAGTCCAGCCCCGAAGCACTTGCCGCGGAGGTGCTCGCGCTTACCAAGATGAACTGGAACAACACGATGCTCGGCGAACGCGACCCGATCACGCTGCGCACAGCGAGGACCGTCGGCAACATCCTGCGCCACCACGGCACTGACGCTCCAGTGTCCGGCAGGTACGCGCACTACATGTAGCTCGGAGGCCGACCCCACAACCGAGTGGCCGCAAGACCGCGCGCGCATCGTCCCAGCGTTGGGTGCGCTCGCAGAAACTGAATCCGTAGACCGGCTGTCGTGGACAAGGACTCGCGTCATAGTGGGCGCATCGATGCGCCTCGAGACATCCAGGGTGGCGTCACAGGCACTGGCGCTCGGTCCAGCGCCGGAGCGTCGTGATGATCGGCGGCGTCGATCGAAGGAGGACGAGTCCGGTGCCGAAGGGGAGTGTGCGGACGCGTTCGGGTGGCATGATCGGCACGCGCCGCTCTGAGAGTTGGAACGAGCGGTTTCCGTATTCGCCGATGGTGGTGGTCTCGGAGCGCTCGTAGCGGTCGCCGATGAGTACGGCGAGTTCTTGAAGGTCTTTGGAGGCGGAGGTGCCGCCGAGGATGACCTTGACGATGGCGGCGTCCCAGATGGTGCTGGCGGCGTGGTCTCCCCATCGAGTCCTTGCTTGGGCGAGTGACTGAAGGACCGGCACGGTGGTGATACCGGTCCCTCCGCCTTCGGCCATGAGCACGGGCAGCGAGGGGAGCGGTGCGAGGTTGCCGATCTCGTCTAGGGCGAGCAGGAGCGGTGGGTCGAGGCGGGTACCTGGTGATCCGGCGGCCAGGTGGCGGGCGGTCTCGGTGAGGTCCTCGACGAACGCGGCAACAAGGGGCCAGGCGGCGCTCGCGCCGGCGCCGGTAGCGAGCAAGTAGAGGGTGCCGTTGGTGGTCAGGAAGTGGGTGGGGTCGAACTCCTCGCCGGGCCCAGGGCTGACGGCGTCGAGGACCTGGGGATCCGAGAGGCATGCCGTGGCTTGGGATACGGCCATCCAGATGGAGTCGCGAGTCCTTGGATCGCTCTCGATCATTCCGCGCAACGAGTCGCCCCAGCCGGGGGCGGCGCCGCCGTGGCTGGCCAGGATCCCGACGGCGTCCATGGCGGCCGTTGCTGAGAGTGACCACTCGAAGAGCACGCGGGTGGGGAGCTGGTCGAGTGCGGCGGCGTGGAGAAGGGCTTGGATGACGACCCGGGCGCGGCCTTCCCAGAAGCTGCCTGAGTCGGTGCCGCCTGAGGAGAGCCCGGTGGAGGAGGCGAGCCCGGTGGCTCGGATCATCGCAGTGAGAGGGTTTTCGCAGCCTCGGATCGGTGACCAGCGGACGCCGGCACCTGCGATCGCGGGGAGTCCGGCGGTGAGGTGCTGAGGGTCGAAGACGGCGACCGGTCCACGAGCCTGACGGGCTTCGATGGTGGCGGTGATGTTGTCGGGCCGTGTGGAGGTGGTGACGACGGCGCCGGGTGCGTCGAGGATGGCGTTGATGACCAGGTGGAGTCCCTTGCCGGATCGAGGTGGGCCGATGACGAGGATGGAGTCCTCGACGGAGGCCCAGATCTGACGACCCTGACTGGTGCCGAGCAGGTACCCGACCTCCGTTGGTGCCGGGTTGCTCAGCGATGGGCGCAGGTTGGCGGCGCGGCGTAGGAGTGCGTTCCGCGACGCGGTCGCGTCGATGTCACGTCTGGTTGCGATGCCTTGGATGCGCCGCGGATCGTGGGCGGTGCGGTGCCGAGCCCTCGCGATAAGTACCCACCCGATCCAGGCGACGGAGACCAGGGCTGCGAGGAGGACGGCCAGGGTCGCCCAGTAGGTGATCGGGGAGAGTCCTGTCGCACCGAGCGCGGTGCCTGGAGAGCCCGGCTGTGCGAGAACTCCCAACCCCGCTGCGGCACCGCGCGAAGGCTGCGACGCGCCGGTCGCGAACGCGGCGACCGAGCCTGCGGCACGCAGGAGGATCGCCATGACGAAGGCCCCACACACGAGGGCTAGGGCGGCGTTGGTGAGGTCGTTATCGACTGGGCGGCCGCGGGTGTTCATGCCGGCCCGCTCTCTGGCGCGATCTCGGCGATGGCTGCTGACGTCATCCCGACGAGGAGCATCTTGCGACCGGATCTGACCAACATCGCGGGCGGGAGCTGCAGGTCCGCCCGGCCGTCCGCCCCGGCAGTCTTCGTGCACACGACGTACGCGACCGCTACGTCCTCCCCGGGATGGAATCCGGCGCCGCTGAGACGGGCCTGGCCCGGCTGCCGCGCGTCGACGGGCGCAGCGGGAATCGTGTCGACGTGCGGGGTGGGCTCCGGGGGCATGGCGATGTCGGAGTAGGTCGTCCCGTCGTTCTCGTGCACGTCGACTCGGACGGGGGTCCGGAGGTTGGCGGTGATCTCGTCGAGGACGCCTCGCAGGTCTTCACGAATGCAACCGGGGGCGGTGGGATAAGGCCGCCCGTCGACGTCGACCGCCAGGCGTCCGTCGCCGTCGATGGTGACGTGGACGGTGCTGAGTACGGCGGGAATCCTCATAGCGTGAGGGCCGTCTGGTCACGTCGTGCAGTCCTCGCGGCCGGTTCGGTCCCGGCGCGGTGGCCGAGTGCGTCGCGGTCGAGTCCGGGGGGTGTGCCGTCGCCGACCTTCGTGGTGTCGAGCTTGTCGAGGATCCCGAGCGCTGTGCTGCGGACTCGTTCGGCGGTCGAGGCGACGACCTCGACCGGCGTCTTGCCGGGCACGCTCGAGGCCCACGTCGAGACGTAGGGGACGGTGTAAGCCGACGTGTCGAGGCCGTGGGCTGCGCCGACCATCAGCGCAACCGACTCCGCCTCGACCTCGGCGATCCCGCGGTGGAGCGTCGCCTCGGCGGCAACCTCCGAGCTGGCTGCAGCAGATACGCCGTTGGCGCCTCCGTTCTGGGCAGGCGCGTGCAGCAGCACGTGTCCGAGCTCGTGGGCCAGGGTCTTCGCCTGAGCGGCGTCGTCCATGTCCATGCGGATCGAGACCTCGCGGGTGAGGAAGTCGGTGAGGCCGTTGGCTCCACCGATCGCTGCCGCGGTGGAAACGAGTCGCAGCTCGTACCCGCGGGCGGTGATCTGGTCAGCGAGGCCGTCCCACAGGCCGGCGGGTGCCTGGCCCAGCAGCAGGTCCGGTCGCGGGAGCTCGGGGAGCGGGGCGCCGGTGGTCTGGGAGACGTCCCATACGTGGGTGGGTTTGAGACCGACGAGCCTCGACCGCACGGCCTCGCCGGCGACGGGGATCTCGCCGCGAGCGAGGCGATGCCACGACCCCGGGTCCGACGGCGTGCGGGAGGCAAACCGTGCGGTGACGGGCGCGAGGATGCCGTACCCGTGCTGCCCCTTCTCGACGTGACGGCCCAGTGAGTGCCATTGGCGGAAGCCTGCGACGTAGGTCGGCGTCGGGTTGGGTACGCGTCCTTCTTGGTGCGCGGCGAAGTGCTGGGCGTAGATCAGCATGGTGTTGTTGAAGCTCCGGGAGCGGAACTGCACTGCGAAGGTCAGGGCGCGCTTCCAGTCCTCGCCGGTGACGAGCGCCGCGACGGACTCAGCCAGCTGCTGGTGGAGCGCTTCGAGCTTGGCCTCGCGAGAGACGCGCACGTGGGCTTCGGTGTTCATGACGACCGCCCTCCGTTGTCCCGGCCGGTCATGCGGCCGGTGGTGTCGAAAAGGTCGAGCTCAGCTGGGTGCATCTGGTGCTGCACAACGAACGAGCGGTGCTTGATCCGCCACAGCCCTTGGCCGGTGCCGAGGGTGGGGATGAGGGACTGCTCGGTGCCGGTGAGTCCGAGGGCGGCGGAGGTGGCGCCGAGCTGGTCGGCTTCTTGGCGGTAGACGATGCGGGTCTCGGCGTTGGCGAGCAGCGAGGAGGCCAGCGCGCGCATGGCGGAGCCATGGTCGCCGACGTTGTCGAGGTCGGTGAGCTTGTGGAAGATCAGCATGTTCGCGATGCCGTAGTGGCGTGCGAGTCTCCAGTGGGCGTCCATGCGTCGCAATAGCGCGGGGTGAGACATGAGGCGCCAGGCCTCGTCGTAGACGACCCAGCGTTGGCCGCCGGCGGGGTCGAGCAGCGCTGACTCCATCCACGCGGACGCGCAGGTCATCAGCACCGAGATCAGGGTGGCGTTCTCGGTGACGCGGGAGAGGTCGAGGGAGATCATCGGCAGGGTCGGGTCGAAGGTGACGGTCGAGGGGCCGTCGAAGAGGCCGGCGAGGTCTCCGGCGACCAGGCGACGTAAGGCATGGCCGACGAGCCGTCCATCCTCGGTGAGCCGGCCGTCGGGATCGTCGGCAGGTTCGGGGGAGAGGAGACGGTCGACCACCATCGGCAGAACCGGGACGTCCGCGGTGCGGACGGTGCGGTCGATGGCGATGTCGACCGCCGTGTGCTCGAGGGGGCTCAGGCGTCGGTCGAGGACGGTCTCGGCGAGCGCACCGACGAGGTCGCGACGCCGCGAGGAGATCTGCGCGGCCCATTGGGCGTCGTCGAGCCCGGAGGGGCGGTGTCCCTCGTCGAGGGGGTTGAGCCGGTTCGGCATCCCGTGGCCGAGGGCGATCGCGCGACCGCCCACGGCTTCGGCGACTGCGGTGTGCTCGCCCTTGGGGTCACCGGGCACATAGACCCGACGACCGAAGGGGATCGAGCGGGCGTACAGGCTCTTGGCGAGGCAGGACTTTCCGGACCCGACGATCCCGGCGAGAACGAGGTTAGGGGCGGTGATGACGCCGCGGGTGTAGAGGATCCACGGGTCGTAGACGAACGAGCTCCCGGAGTAGAGGTCCTGACCCACGAAGACGCCCTCGGCGCCAAGGCCGCCCTCGGCGAGGAACGGGTAGGCGCCCGCGAGCGTGGCGGAGGTGTCTTGGTGTCGCGGGACCCGCAGCCTTCCGGGGGTCCGCAGAGCAGCCGGCCCCGCTTCGCCGCCACGGGGCAGCGTCGCGGTCGCTCGCTTCTCCGCGACCACAGCGTCGGCAGCGCGGCGGGCCTCGGCACGTCGCTCCTCCTGGCTCTCTGCTACCCGAGCTCGGGCGGCAGCCTTGCGGAGCTTGCGATCCTTGCGCCGCTCCCGGGTCGGGGAGACGAGAACCGCCGAATGGAGCCGGTCGAGCCGATCGTCTGCTCGGCCGGTCCCCGACCCAATCATCGGGCGAATCACCCGGCGCCTCACAGTGATAGCCCGCGTTCGGCGCCTCGTAGCGGAGACCCGGCGTGCGGGCTGTCCGCGGCGTGCGCGGGTGCTTGGTCGTAGGCGATGGTGGCCTCGATCTCGTGCGCTCGATCCACCGCTGCGGCGACCTGGTGGACCATCTCGGCGGCACGGTGCAGCTCCCAGGACACGCGGTAGGAGGATGCGGTGTCGGCTCGTGAGTCGCCGTTGATCCACGCGCGTCTGATCGCTGGGCTGTCGTGGGCGTCGCCGAGCTGGTGCAGCGTCTGGGTCAGTGAGGCAAGAGCTGCGCTGATGGAGCCGAGGACCGGGTAGATCGCGGCCGGGTCCTCGACGGCCCGAGTTGCGTGGGCCAGGCCACGGATCGCCTCCCTGGCCTCGGTGGCGGCGGCGACTGGGTCCTTGAAGGTCGGCATCGTTGGCTCCTCGACACTGCTGGGAGGGGAGTTGGGTCTCGTCGACAAGGTGCGCTCGTTGTTCCAGGAGCGCCGGCTAGCAAGACGCACGGCGCAGACCCGGGGGTGTGGGGTTCAGAGGGTTCGGCACAGCGGCAGTGCTGCGGCCGCGAATGATTGGGCCTGTTGACCCCACAGGCGCCGGGTTTCGCATGAGGCTTGGATCGCTGCCTGCTCGACGGCCGCGACGGCGCGCTCGAGCTCGTCGGGGTCGTTCGCGCTGACGACGACCAGGCCGGTGGTGCGCAGGACGCCGTGCCCTGCGGTCAGGTCTGCCTCCTGCTGCAGCACGTCGTGGTATTCGGCGGTCTGCTGGGCGTCCTCGATCTGTCCGATCCTGTGACGTTGGGCGGCATCCGAGATGTACTCGGTCTTCTTCTTGCGGATGTCGCGTGCGGCCCGGTCGTTGCGCATCGGGGAGTAGAGGAGGGTGAACGTGCGCCGGATCCCTGAGGACAGCAGCAGCGGGGCGAGGAAGCCGGGGAAGACGAGCGACCGGGGCCACTCGCTGATCCAGAGCACGCAGTGGTGTGCCGAGTCGCTACGCAGACTGGCCCACGACTCGCTCACCGAGACGGGTCCCGCGGTCGCGAGGTCGCGGCCGAGATTGCCATGACGTTCCAATGCGCCCACGACGGCCGGGTCGTAGGCCCCTCGGAGGATCAATGCGAGGTCGCCGGGGGTGAGCCAGCCCGACGGAGACAGGTCGGCCGAGCGGAGTGCAGCGGTCATCGTCGACATCTCCTGGCGCAGCACTGCGGCCGCGCCGCGGGTGCCGCCACCCGCGGCGCGGATCGCCCGCCGCGCGGCCTTGAGGTCGAGCGAGATCGAGATCGTGCTCGCGTGTCGCTCACCGGCCGGGCCGGCACGCTCGACGAGCTCCTCGTACGTCGTCGCGGCCCACGACCCGCTCCGGTGCCCGTGCTGGGTCCACCAATCAGCCAAGCCCTTGCCGGAGTCCGGGAGGGTGCGCTCGGTGACCTGGACCGATGCCAGTCGCCCGGACCTGCACGCGGTAGCCAGGACCCGTCCCCAACCGACAACCCGGCGTTCCTTCTCAGACGGATCGAGCAGCACGAACGCCGGGTGAGACACCCCGACGATCGCGGTCAGGGTGGCGGCATGCGGGTCGTGGACCATCACGGCCCCGGTCTCGGGATCCACCCACTGCCGCAGCCGTGCGGCGTCACCCGGCAACGCCAGCGTCCCTGCGGGTCGTGGCTTGATGATCCGGCGTCGGAAGAGCAACTGACCACCGGCCGAGCGCCACACCCACCGCGCGCCGATCGGACCCCACTCAACGAGCCTGCGGCCACCCACGCTGAGGAACCCCAACGCGACGAAGACCAGGATGATCGGGAACGTCATCACGACGGCGCCGAGGTACAGCCCGAGCATCAACGTCCCGGCCGCCAGACTCGCCATCATCAGCTGCGGACCCGACAGCCCGAGCAGGATCCCACGCCTGGACAGTCGCGAGAACTTCACCGGCGACAAGGTCGGCTCCCAGGGCCCAAAGCCGGACCCGGTGAGCCCAGAACCCACACTCCCGGAAGCCGAGCTCCTCGACGCCATCCGTGTCGACGTGCCCACGGTCGATCACCTCCGAACGGTTGGTCGGGTGAGGGTGGTGTCAGCATTCGACGGCGGCAGCGACGTCGGTGCGCGGGATCCGGGATAGGCCGATGCAGGTGCCGGTGCGGGCTGCGGCGAGGACGGCGCCGACGCGCCGGCGTCGGCGTGTCCTGTTGCCTGGGCGGCGACGAACCCACCCAGTCGAGGCCCGGCTGCGGCGGCCTCCTTCGCTACCACGGCACCGGCCGCGATCGGACCAGCCGCGGCGGCTCCGCCACCTGCTGTAGCCCCGCCGGATGCGCCACCAGTTGCGCCGCCTCCGCTCGTCGCGTCAGAGGCGGCCGCCTGACCGGAGACACCACCGGGGGATCCGGGCGATGGCGACCCGCTGGCAGCAGATGTCCCGCCGCTGCCGTGCTGTCCGAGGATCCTGGCCGGCGATGCTCCGCCGCCCCCTAGCCGTGAGAGCGGAATCGGCAGCGGGCGATTGAGCGAGGCCTTGCCTTCCTGTTCGGCCGACATCGCGTGGTACATGTCGAAGCCCATGAACGCGATGGCCTTGTAGGTCAGGTAGGGCGCGAACCCGGCTAGCAGCATCAGCACGACCCCGGCCATCGGTTGACTCACCGACTCCAGGTCCGCGTCGATCGGCGCTGAGACTTGGGCGGTGGCGAGCAGGAAGATGACGACCAGGACGACCTTCGACAGGATCATCGCGATCACGAACGTCGCCCACCGGCTGACCCAGGAGCGGGTGTGGTCCCAGCTGGACCCGGCCAGAGCGATCGGCGCGAAGACGATCGCGATCAGCAGCAGCGCCTTGCGCATCAAGAGGCTGATCCACACCACCATCGCGGCGCAGATGGCCAGGCTGGCGAGGAAGATCGTCACGATCGCGCCGGCGCCGGGAGCGGTGAGGCTGATGGTGCCGAGGCCGGCTGCGAGGACGGCGAGCTTGTCGCCCATCTCGTTCATGTTGGTGCCGGCCGCGTTGACGATCCCGACGCAGAGTTGGTCGGTGACCTCGAGAGCCGTGCTGAGTAGTGCCAGGGCGACGAAGGAGCCGAGGATCGACTTCGCGACGCCGAGCGCGGCCCGAGACAGCGCGGCCGGTTCACGGCGGATCATGCCGCCGATGACCTGGAGCATGAAGAACCCGAGTGTCACGAAGACGGCGATGCCGAACATGATGCTGTAGACGGCCCGGTACTGGCGGCTGGTGACGTCGACGAAGGTCGTGGTGTCGATGACCGTCCAGACCGAGGTGAACATCCACGCGGCCGCACCGGCCATGGATTGGGCGAGCCAGTCGAACGGGGCGGTGACAACCGCACCGGCGGCATCGCCGGCTTCGTTGCAGACCTGGTGGATGACCGGAACGTCGCACACTGCCATCGCGGGCATGGCTGGTTGCCTCAGACCTGCTGGCCGACGTTCCAGAAGAAGTTCACCAGTGTCACTGAGGCCCCGCACACGATCGCGGCGCCCAGGGCGACCAAGACGCCGAGCTTGCCGCGGCCGGCCAGGTGGGGGTTGGAGGAGTTCGCTCCGAGCGCCCACACAACCGAGGACATGATGAGCGCCAAGACCGCGAGGATCAGCCCGATCGTCATCGAGGCGCCCACGATGCTGCGCAGCTGCTGGATCCCCGGCAGGCCGTTGGAGTTGGGGCTGATGTTGATGTCGAGCGGAAGCAGCAGGACGGCCGTGGGAAGGGGCATCGGAGGACTCCAGAGGTGGATTCGAGACAACGGACGGTTCTTGAGTTGCGTGTTAGAGGTGCGCGCCGAGGTGCAGCAGCCAGTTCGCCCAGGTGAGCGCCGCGCCGGTGAGGACCGCGCCGCCGATCGCGACGAAACACCCGGTCTTCGCCTTCTGCGCGGTGTGCCAGGCGCCGGATCCGGACGCGAGCGCCCAGGTCGTCGCGGAGACGACGAGCATCAAGACCGCGACGATGAGGCCGTAGGTGAGCAGCGCGCCGACGATGGCGCGCATCTGACCGGAGCCGCCGACCGCGCCGAAGTTGGGACCGACCGCGCTCGCGGTCACGAGAAGTCTCTGCATGTCGCCCAGGTGCGTGCGACGCGACACCCCGGAATCGCGGATCGCGCAGCGGTGGTGGCTGTGGCGTGTCGAGACGGTCTCAGCCGAGTCGACGGACCGTCATCACCTGCCCGGCGAACTCGCCGATCGTGCCGTAGCGGACGACATCGCCGGTGTGCGGTGCTTGGAGGATCCGGTCACCTCCGACGTAGATCGCTACGTGGTGCGGACCTCCGGCCCCGGGGTAGCTGAAGAAGATCAGGTCTCCCGGTTGCTTCTCGGCCCAGCCGATGCCTCGGCCCGCGTGGATCTGTGAGCCGCTGTAGTGCGGGAGCCGGATCCGCCCACCGGAGGCTTGGTAGGCGGCGTAGAGCACCAGCCCCGAGCAGTCGAAGCCGCCGCCCGTGGGGCCGGTGAAGACCCCGCCACCCCACACGTACGGCCGGCCGAGCTGGGAGGCGGCCGCTGCGATCAGGGCCCCGGGAAAGCCGGGCGGGAGATCTCCGGACAGCTCGCCGGGCAGCTCACCGCCAGAGTCTGCACAGGCGAGCCCACTCGCGAACCCATTCTCGAGAGTGGCGCCGCTGAGCACAGTTAGGATGTTCTCGGCGATCGGCCGGTTAACGGCGTATCGGTCGGGATAGGCGGAGACCTGCACAGCTTGGGCTGCAGCGCCGGGATCCATCTCGTGCCAGCCGTCGATGTCGAGCAGTCCACGGGGGGAACCGTGGTTGGGGCCGCTGGGTCCGCCATAGAAGGCTCGTGCAGACCAGACCGGGTTCATCAGGTCCTCGGCGCTTCCCCAGCCCGCGGCGGGTCGCTGCTGGAACATGCCGACGGAGTCGTGGTCGCCGCCGTCGCCGTCGTTGGCTAGCGCAGCGGAGTGTGGGTAGGCGCCGACGTTGGAGAGCACCCGAAGTGAGGACTCCGTGATCGCTGTCATGACCGCGATCAGCTGGCCTCGAGCGGGCACGTTCTGGCTGTCGCCGACGGCGATGATCGTGGCGGCCCTGGTGAGCTGTTGGTGGTTGAGGGTGACGCTGGCGCCGTCGGTGTTGGTGGCGGTCAGACTGGTGGGGATGTCCCCGGCGACCTCGACGCTGTCGGTGGCCTCGGCGTCCCACAGACAGCCGGTGGACCCGGCTGCAGTGGGTACGACCAGCGTGGCTACCCCGAGCACCGCGGCGCCGGGGGCGACCAGTGCCAGCAGTGCGGCGCACGCGATGACCTTCACTCCCACCGGTGACTCATCTCAGCGGGTTGTCGAGTTCGGAAAGCCGCAGGACGTGGCAGCGGGGGAAGGACGGGGCGCAGGCCACGAAGACCGTGAAGGACACCGGGGATGACGACTTGGCAGCGGCGCCGCCCCAGGTCCCGCTGCGATGGCGGATGCCGGTGATGGTCACCGCCGTGGTGCCGGGCCTGAGCTGTCCGTGGGCCTGCTGGTCGGCCACTTCCCAGGAGCTGGGGACGTAGGCCGTCTCGATGGCGAGGGACTGCTGTACATCCATCGCCCCGAGGCCGAGCCACTGCTCGAGGGTGGGGACGTAGGTGGCGACGTCAGCGAGCAGCCCTGGTGTCTCCTCGCCGGATGGGTCGGCGTCGGCAGCCACGGCGGCGGTGTAGTCGACCGGAAGGAACCCGGTGCGGGTGTCCCACTCGAACAGCGTGGCGGCGACCGCCTGCGCGTACGCAATCGGGTCGCCGGTGTGGGGGAGCTGCCGATCCTGCGGGGCCAGCGCCGGCGTCGTTGGTCGCCCGGACGCCATCGTCTCCCGTAGCGCTGTGCCTGGTGCCGCGCCCGGCGCCGTGTCTGTCGGTCGGCTCGCTTCGCCCGGTCCCCGAACCAGTCCGTAGACGCCGACCGCGAGAGCGGCCAGGGCGAGTGCGCCCGCGAGGAGCAGCAGGATCTGGCGGCCGGTCAACTGAGACATCACACGACTCCGAGCGAGAGGACGGGGACGTCCTTGAGGTGCACCAGCTACGCCGAGGTGTCCTCGATGTCGATGTCCCCGGCGTCCCCTGGCTCCCCTGTGTCTCGGGTGGCGTGGCGGCGGGCGGTGATGAGCTGGTCGCGGAACGCGATGGTGGCGGTCACGACACGGTCGAACTGCTCCCAGTCGGCGAGGGTGAGCCCGGCGGCCAGGGCATCGACGTCGTACATCTCGGTCCACCCGTCGAGCTCGGTCCAGGTGAGGACGAAGGACCGGACGCTGCGGAAGTGGCGCGTCGGGCCCTGGTTCCGCTTGAGTCCTTTGCGTCCCTTCTTGCCGTTGATGCGCTCGAGTGCCTCGCGCGCCAGACGCGCGAGCTCGGTCTCGACCTCCGGCTGGATGGCCTGGGTCTCGTCGTAGGCCGCCTTGACCTCTTGGTAGAGGGGCTTGATCGGCTCCCCGTTCTCGATCTTGCGCAGCGCGTCGTTGGCCATGGTCCGGATCTCGGGTGGCGTGGCCTTGCGAGACGCCCAGTCCATCAGCGCGCAGACCCGCTCGTGGGTGTTGTACGACGCCTTGCCGGTGATGGCCATGGCCGCCTGACGCCGCGCCTTGCCTGTCGCTCCCGGTGGTGCACCGGGTGCACCACCGGTGTTCGGAGCACTTTGCCCGGCGCCGAACTGGGTGGCCTGCTTGCGTCGCTCGCCCTCTTCGGCGCTGATCTGCTTGAGCTCGCGGTAGAGCGTGGCCTTCTCGAGCTCGTTCAAGGACAGGTGGAGTTCGTTGTCGTCCCGCTGGGCCATGAGGGACTCGAGCTTCCCGGAGATGCCGGATCGGACCCAGACGTTCATCGAGCGCCAGCCGAGCCGGCGCACGGCCTCCAGGCGCCGCCATCCACAGATCAGGACACCGTCGGGAGTGATGGTCACCGGTTGAAGTAGGCCGAGCTCGTTGATCGAGTCCATCAGCTTGGTCAGGTCACCGGGATCCTTGCGGTACCGGGTGCCGACGACGATCGAGTCGAGGGTCCGGTCGAGCTCGATGCGACCCCGTGCGTCGGGGCCATGCTGAGTCCTTGCCGCCGGGTGTGTCTCAGGCATTGATCCGGGATCCCGGGCGCGGGGCGGCTTCGTGGATGTCGAAGACCAACAGGTCGTCGTCGAGGAGCTCGGTGACGTGGTGTCCGATGAGCAGTCGGACCAGGACCCCGTGGCCGTCGCAGGTGTAGGCCTCGTCGGGGTTGGGGTTGCCGAGGATGATCCGCAGCACCGTCGACCACACCGTCTGGTCGATGTCGAGCAGTGCGCGGGCGTTGCCATCGCGGCGCAGGGCAGCGTGGGCCCGGGGACGGGAGCCGGACTCGACCAGCCGGCCCCCGATGTAGTCGAGCAGGCACGTCGCGGTATCGCGCGGCCAGCCCAGGGCGGCGAAGAGATCGATAGTCCGCTCCAACGCCTCGTGCGCCGTGGTCGGTCGAGCCGCAGGTGGAACGTCCGCGTCGATCGGGGCGACCGGAACGACGGCGAGCACCGGCAAGATGTTGGGAAGATCCGCGTCGGACTCGCTGAACCTTCGTACGTCGTGGTGGGAGGAGAACTCCGGTCGTCGGGCTTGGTCGACCGAGCACAGCAGCCCGAGGGCGCGCTCCTCGGCGATCAGCGAGGCTCGGACCGCCATGGTGACCACTGCCCAGGGGTCATCGGCGGTGCGGACCGCGTAGGTGCGCATCGCCTCGAACGCTGCCGTGGCTCCCGTGGCCGGGTCGCAGCGGTGCTTGAGGGCCAGCGCCTTGTACTTGTGTTCGGTGTAGACCATGAGCGCCCGGGCCTCCGGGTCGTGCTCCCATGCCCCAGGACCGGAGACCCGCAGCCTGATCAGTAGCCGGCGCAGCCCCTTCGAGGTCTCGAATGAACAGGTCATAGCGATAGTCCTTCCGTGTAGGCCACCGACAGCGGTGCCGGCGAAGGCGCCGGCTTCCGGTTTGATCGAGTGGCCGTCGGCGAGGTCGGTGATGTGGTTGACGTGCCTGGCGAAGTCGTTCGCGTGGGATGTGCGAGGAGCCCCGGGAGCGCACGGGTGGCGGACGCTGGGGTACGCCGTGCCCGCCGGATCAGCTCGGCCTGCAGATCGATCCCGCGCCCGATGAGCGGCGCGGTGTGCGCCGCGAGGTCGGTCGGGCGGACCCAGGCGACGCCGGCGGCTGGTGATGGCTGCGCTCCGGGATCCCGCATGAGCGACGGGTCGCGGTGGTGAGCCAACGCGCTATCAGGGGCGTCCTGGTCGTGAGCCGCGGCGACCTGAGCAACAGGGTCGATGGCACGTTGGCCGTCGTGGTGGACGTGGCGGCGGTACTCGGCGTGGCTGTTCATAGCCCGGCCGCCTCACTGTGCGCGGTGGTCGGCTGGGTAGGGCCCACGCGACTCCCGGAGTGGCCGGCTGGTCCGAGCCGGGAGGCGATTCGATAGGCCGAGTTGATCGTCGTCTCGATCTCCCGGTCGGGGAGCCCGGCGTGCTGGGCAGCCGGCATCAAGTAGCTGAGTGCGCTCTCAAGGGTGTGGCCGGTCTCGACCATCCGGCACGACGCCCAGAACAGTGCGTGGTTGCGTCCGCCCTCAGCTGTCAGTGCGACCACTCGTGCGAGTGCGTCGGGTCGGCACCCGTGCTGGGTCAGGTTCGATGGTGGCGCTGGGGGTGTCCGGCGGGGCGGTTCGAGGAACTCGCGGAGTCGGCGCGCGTCGACTGGCTCCGGTCGCCGGGTCGCGACGGCGATGACCTCGTACGGGGTGGATCGTCCGTTGACCTCGACACGGGACGGGGGAGCGATGATGTAGCCGCCATCGCCGCGGAAGTCGATGTGCGCGGAGGGGACCTGCCAGGAGCGCTGCTCACGATCCGGCGCGGCCGGGTAGTAGGCGTGGACGCCGCCCGAAGGGGTGCGGACCAGCCATCCCCAGCCCTCGGCGATCCTGTGGGCTCGCGCGCGCTCGAACGCGGCGAACCCGCTGCCCCCGGTGTGGACGTCGACGTCGACCACGTCGACCCCGGTGCTGGTACCGGTGGGCAGGCCGATGTTCGCCTGTGGGGTGCGTTGCCACCAACCGTGGACGATGCGGGTAGATGAGGTGGCGTCGTGGAACCCGTTCGGGGTGAGTGGCTGCTTCCCGCCAGGCCCGCATGGGAAGACCGGGATGCCGAGGTTCGCGAAGCGGATCGCGGCTTCGGCGAGCGTCGGCTCGGCAGCGACGCGCTGCATCGTCGAGACGGTCCAGTCGGGAATCGGGTTGCTTGGGTCGAACATGCGCCAGAGAGTGACGTAGAGGTGTTACCGGAATCCGGTGACCCAGCGGGGGAACGCAAGGGGGAACGCAGGGGAAACGTTGCGTTTGTGCAGGTCAGATGCGTTCCCCAAGAAGATTCGCCGATTTCGCCGACGGGGCTGTCAGGGTCGGGATCCGAGGTGCTCGAGGCCGCGTGGACGCTCGGCCCGCGCTGGCGAACCCGGCGTCCACCTCACCCGGCGGCCCGGTTCGAGGCGGGAGAGTGGACCAGTCCGTTGGCGTCTTCGTAGTCCCACAGCGCCCACTCGTAGCCGGCGATGAGCGCGTTGTTGACCTCTGGGTGGTCGGCGAGCCAGCGGTATCCCGCAGCCGACGACCCGGCCTGGAGGGCGAGGCGTCGGCCGGCGTCGTACCCGGCCATGTACCGCTGCTCGTCGTTCGTCGGTGGGGGTGTTCGTCGCCACAGGGTTCAAGTCGAACAGATGTTCGATCGTGGGTCAAGATGGGGGCGTGTCCTCGAACCCGCCCAAGCACGACGCCTGGCCCCAGCCCGGGCACTGGCGGCACTGCTGGGTGAGGTTCGGGCGAGGCAACTACCCTCCGCCAGCGCCGGGTCTGATCCTCGACTGGCGCCGCGAGGGACCACGGTGGTTCGCCTGGGTCATCTGGCTCGACAACACCCAGCTGCGAGACAGCATCCAGCAGGCGTGGCTGCCGGCCACGGTGATCCGCCCGGCGAAGAGCGACATCAACGTCTGGAACGACGGGCCCCGGAGATGAGCCGCGGCGCGCTGACCTGTGGTGCGGACGAGCGTCTAGGTCTGTGTCAGCCGGTCCGCCTGGAGCGAGATTTGGGGGTGCTCCAGCTCAGGTTGCGGATGACCTGAGTGGTGCGGCCGGGAACGTCGATCGGCGGGTGATCGTCGTCGCGTCGGTTGAAGACTTTCGCGCTGAGGGCCTGGTCGGCCCGCTCGTCATGCCCGAGGGTGTTCTCGGCCGCGATGATGTCGAGCTGGGCGACTTCGTCGTAGGGGGATGCGCTGTAGGCGACTTGAGCTGCCCACAGCGCGAGCTCTGGGTCGCCGACGGAGTGGGCGTGAATGGTGACGATGTGTCCGACGTCGACGATGGCGCTGCTCATGATGTGGTCCCACCGGTCGGCCTCGAGGAGCCAGGTCCAATGGTTCTCGCGCAACTGGGTGAAGGGTTCGCCGCTGACCAGTCCGAGCGCGGTGACAAGGTCGTCGATCCCGTCGGCGCCGCGGCTCTGTCCGCGGGCACGGAGGCGGCGGAAAAGGTCGAGGTCGCAGAGGACGCCGTGGGTCTTGTAGAGGGCCGCGGTGTGCGGACCAGCGCCTGGCTCTGCATGGGGCAGGTAGGGCTCTCCGGTACCGGGGTCGTTGCCGAGCCAGCGACGTAGCTGGCTCATGTCGACCCGGACGCGCTCTGGCCGCAGACCGAACGCGTCGGCGATCTCCGTGGCGGGGACGCCCCGTGGATGCAGGGCGAGATAGGCCAAGAGCTCGACGTAGAACGGACGACGATGTGAGGTTGCCTTCGCATCGCCGGTGGTGCGGGCACCGACGGGGCCGAGCAGGATCAGCTTGGCCGAGGACAGCGTCGAGGACTCCCACCGGGCGAGGTCCTCGTCCAGGTTCGGGTCCGCGGCGGCTACGGCTGCCCGGGCCTGCGAGGCTGCCTGTGGGGCGAGGACCTCGATGTCCTCGACAGTCGTCGCCGCGGCGTCGGCATACACGTGCGCTTCCCGGGGGAGCAGTGACGCCTCGCCAGCGGGACCGTCCGGCCGGGGCTCGGTCAAGCCCTCCACCAATGCACCACCCTGGTCGCAGACACTCTCAGGGCCGCCGTCCGCTGCAGGGACCGGGACCATCGTTTCGTCGAGGGTCAGGTCCAGCAGGAGTGCGCACGCTCGCGCCTCCTCCTCGCTGAGGCCAGCCGCGGTCACGTCGATTCCGAGGCGGGTCTCGCGCAGTCGCCCGTCGGCGGTCACCTCCAGGTGGGCTTCGGCGGCCTGTGGGTCGCCGGCGAGGTCGATGAGTGCCGCCGAGGACCTGCTCGGGGCGGAGGCGATGACCCCGGCGAGCCGAGCGAGATCGGCGGCCGGCCGGTCCGCGGTCGCGATGATGGTCGCGTAGAAGTCGTCGGGCTCAGAGAGGGCGGTGATCGAGGCCAGGCCGCTGGCGAGGTGGGTGATGAACTCGGTGTCGCCCGCGGGGTGGGTACGGACGCGGCCGAGGTTGAACGAGGCGAGGGCTGCACCGATGCCGAGAAGGTCGACGGTGGTGACGCTCGACCACGGGTTGACGGCCAGTTCGGCGGCGAGGTGGCGAGCCAGTGCAGAGGTCCGCTCAGCGTCACCACTGACTGCGACGACGCGAAGTTCCTCGAGGTTGAGGAACACGAACGCACCATCCGTGTTGCGCCCCACGCTGACCAGGAGCGGGTACGGCGGGAACGAGTCATCGGGCCGCTCCGCTACCTCCGAGAGCCCGATGCGCCAGGCGGTGCCGGAACCGATCCACGGCGCAGCCAGGTCGGCTGGTTCATGGAGCGTCAGCGCGATCGCACCGTCGTCGAGCGTGACGGTGAGCAGGCGGAGGTCCGGGACCGAGCGCAGGGCCGTGTCGAGCAGGTCGATCCGAGGCGAGATCACCGACGCAGCGGCCCGGACGGTCTTCTCGACCGTAAGCAGCTCCGCGGGCGGCGGCGCGACGACTGTCCCGGGGCGCCGGTATCGCAGCTGGGTGCGTCGCTGCGCCCGCAGCGTCAGCCACACGGCGCCGCCGAGGATCGATACCGCTCCGGCGAGGCCGGGCATGAGCCACGAGGGTCCGATGGTGTCGTGGGCGTCGTCCACCGATTCCTGCGGTTCGGTGACCTGGTCGTCGGCAGTATGCGACGGTGCGGCGTCCGACGGTTCGATGTCCGATGGTGCGATGTCCGATGGCGCCAGGTCAGGAGCTGGGGGTTCGGTGGGTGCGTAGGGAGGATGGTTCGTCCCGGTGCCGTCCTCGGGGTCGTGGTCGTGGTTGTGGGGTGCCGGGTGGTCGGGCTTGATGTGCCGGGGTTCTGGCGGGGCGTCCGAGCGCTCGTGCCTGGGGATCGTCAGGCTCCAGCCGGGGAGGATGAGGTCCGGATCGGTGAGCCGTCGGCCGTCGGGCTGGGTGGTGTCTTGTGAGGCGGTGAAGATTTCGGGGTAGGCGTCGGCCGCTCCGAGTTCGGTCTCGGCGATCTCGGACAGTGTGTCGCCGGTCTGCACGACGTAGGTCTCGTCCCCCGCGGCGGCGGTGGCGGTGTGAGGGCCAGGATTCGTTGCGGGAACGCGGAGCACGGTGCCAGGTAGCAGGAAGTCGGGGCGCCCGTCCAGGGTGGAGTTGTTGAGCTCGACGAGCTCGACGTACCGGGCGCCGTCTCCGAGGCGCTCTTCGGCTATCCGCCAGAGGCTGTCGCCGCGTTTGACGGTGTACTGCTCGAGGTGCGGCTCCCGCTTCTCGACGCTCGGCAGAGTCAGATTCGTGCGTGCGTCATGCCGGTCGGCACCTGCAGCCACCACAGGCGGAGCGGAGGCAAAGCGAGATACCGGAGTGGCTCGGTCTGTGACATGCGTTGCGGCTTCGGGGCTGGCCGGTGCCACCGCCGCGGTGGCGTCGGCCGGTCGTTGGGGAAGTAGGACGGCGGCGGAGGGGACGGCGACGAACAGCAGCGCGGCGGCTGCGACGAGGCGGTCGGCGGCCACTTGCGGGACGGCCAAGCCCGGCAGTCGAGGCGCCTGGATGCCCCGGAGCTGCCAGGCGATCGAGGCGATCAGCTGGCTGGTGAAGATCGCCCAGGCGATCCAGCAGACGCACGTGATGACCGCCAGCACCAGGGTTCCGTCGTCGGACTCAGTGAGCCGCGACCACGAGAACGTGGACAGATTCGGCACGCCACCGATCGCAAGCAGGGAGGCGGGTACGCCGGCGACGAACGCCACGAGCCCGAGCGTCGCCACGAGGCCACGCAGCCGCGCACGTGACCCGGAGCTGGGGGAGTGCTGGGAACTGACGGTGTGGGTCATCGCTCGCTACCTCCGAGGGTGCGGATGAGGCGGGCCGTTGCTGTGCCCGTGACATCGAGACGGTTGATCCCGATCAGGCCCAAGAAGCGGGCGTCGTAGGTGTCGTGGACTGTCACGGTGAGGGTGTCGCCGTCGGTGATCGTCACGGTTCCGGTGACCCCCGCGGTGGCGAGAAACTGCTGTGCGGCCGCTCGTGCGGCCGCGGGGCTGACGGCTAGGGCGTGTCCTTGGACTGCAGCGCTTCCCTCGACCTCTTCGCTGCCGGCGCGTGCTGCTTGGGCTGCGACGTCGTGGGCGCGTTCGTGTGCGTGGACCTGGCCGCCGAGATCGACCGCTAGGCCGAGGAGGAAGATCATCGCGAAGCTGGACAGCGCTATCCAGACCGTGATGGAGCCTCGCTCATCACGCTCTCGCGCGCCGACTCGTCTCGCTCTGGGTCGGGCCGGTTGCGCGGGGCTCATGGTGCTGTCTCCCGCCAGGTGTCGATCGGGCTGGACATCGATGCCTGCATGACGCGCGAGCCCGGTACGCCCGGTACCGAGAGGTCGGAGAGCGCGAGTCGACAGGAGACGGTGACCTCGACGGAGCCGGGGGTCCCCGGCGGCTTGTTGAAGTCGCTGGTGTCGACGCTGACTTCGACGCCTTCGCAGCCGATCTCCTGGTTGGCGATGCTGGCGACGGCGGCCTCACGTGCCTGGGTCCGGGCGACTTGCGCGTCCCGGGCGATCGAGGCCGTTCGTGCGCCCTCGGCGGCAGCGGACTGGAGCGCCTCGTCGGTGCTGGCGGTGCGGCCGCCGAAGATGATCAGGCCGACGAAGAGCCCGAAGGCCGGGACGCCGATCACTGCCTCGATAGCTGCGGATCCGCGTTCGTCACGCTGCCTGCGGGCCGGACCCATCGCGCGCCGCCGAGTGGCCGCCTTCATGGTGACCCCGCGGCCGTGGGTGCCGTCACTCGCTCGACGGGGACCGTGGCGCTCTGGGTGATCCGGACATGCCAGCCGGGGATGACGCTGAGGCTGAAACCGCTGACGGTAACGGTGGCCTGGGTTGCCGTGCGGCTCGCGTTCGCCGAGGACCCGCTGAGGACATCGTGGCCACCGGCCTCGGCGATGAAGTCGTTGGCCGCGTCGACCCCGTCGGCCTCGCGGCCGTGCTCAGCCCCTGCGGCGCGAGCGCCCTCCTGCGCGGCAGCGATGGCGACGGTTCGGGCGTGATAGTAGAGCGCTGCCTGCATGCCGACGAACAGGACGGCGAACAATGCGGGCAGCAGAATGACGAGCTGGATCGAGACCGACCCGCGCTCGTCTCGCTGCCGCAGGCGGCTACTTGATCTTGCCGGACTGCGCTTGGACATAGGCCGTGACTGCTGCGACGACGATGCCGACGATGGCGATCACCGCGACCGCCCACAACACGTACTCGGTCGTGACGGAGCCGTGCTCGTCACGACGCCTGAGTCGCACGACGGCTCTCCGGTGAGCGACGGATCGGTCGCCGTGCTGGTCGATGGGGGCGAGGACTGCCAGCTGCAGCAGGACCAGGATCTTCAACATGGGTTCCTCCTGATGGGTGGGCGTTCGGACGGTTCGACAGGTCGGCTGGGTCAGGTGCTGGTGAGCATCCGGAGCAGAGAGGGGGCGACGAGCAGGGCCATGAAGATGACGCCGAGCAGGGAGCCGGGGATCGTCATGCGCTCACCGACCGCGTTGGCCTGAGCGATCTCGTCGTTGAGCATCGCGGTGCGCATGGAGGCCGACCGGGCGCGCAGCGTGGCGTACACACTGGCTCCTTCCTCGCCGGAGAGACGCATGATGTCGGCGAAGTCACCGAGCTCGGCCAGCCCGAGCTCTGCTGCCAAGGTGTGCAGCGCGTCCCAGGGCGGGAGCCCCGACCAGCGCGAGCGGGCCAGCTCCTCGGCCAGGCGGGTGAAGACCCACGAGTCGCCGACCCCGGCGGCCGTCTCCATGGCCTGCCGGGCGCCGACGCCGTTGTGCCGTTCGAGTGCGACCAGGTCGATGTAGGCGCCGAGCGCTCGAGAGAACTCGACCCGTGCCTTGCGGGCCTCGTCAAAGGCATTGTAGTTCGGGATGAAGAACATGCCGACCGCGAGCACGATCGAGGCGAGGGCCGGGATCTGAACCGGAATGCCGAGGCCGAGGATGTTGAACAGGGTCGTGAGGAATGGCGGGATGAGCAGTCCGAGGCCAGCGAAGGTGAGCTTCTCGCCGTAGAACTGCGCGAGAGAGATCCGCAGGAGCGCGAGCTCGCGGACCGGGGTCCAGACCCAGAACCCGGGTGGGAGGACCCGCAGCCCCCACAGACCGAGCCGTTCCTTTCCGCTGCGGGCGACCGCGACCTGCGTCGTCGACCGAGTGCGGGACGTCGACACACGCGCCAGGGCATCGGCGAGGTCCGGCTCCGCAGGCAGCAGACGCGCCACAACCAGGCACAGGCCCAGCCCGATCAGTCCGCCGGCGAGGATCGCGAGCTGAAGACCGGAGATCACGACGCCACCCCGGCATCGTTGCGTGACGATTTCGGCTGTGCGATGTCGGTTCGTTGCTGGAGGAACCGGGGCAGTGGCTTGCCGGTCGCCATGCGTCGCATCCAGATCAGAGTCGCGACGTACGCCGAGAGCAGGACCACCAAGATCACCTGCCCGACCGGGCTGGCGTACGGCTCGACGTACTGCCCCGAGAGTGCGAGGACGACCAGCACGCTGGCGCTGATCAGCGTCACCCACCGGGCGGTCGAGCGCGGCTTGGCCCGGTCGGCCTCCACCTGGCGGCGGGCCCGGACATCAGCCGCTACGGATTCGGCAAGCCCTTCCAGGACGCTCGCGAGCCCGGCGCCGCGGCGCCGGGCACCGAGGATGAGGTTCGCCGCGATCAGGTCCCCGGTCGCGTCATCGAGCTCGTCGGCGAACGCCCGCAACGCGGTCTCCGTATCCCACCGGGCCCGAAGACGAGCCACGAGCCGGGTGACCTCAGCGTTGATCGGTGCCGGAGCGGAGCGCAGCGTGGCCACGAGCGCCTGCTCGAGCCCGATCCCGACCGTCAGGACGCCGGCCAGGGAGCGCGTCCATTCCTCCATCGCCTCGACCCGGGTGATCTGTGACGCGGCCAGTGGCTCGGTGAGCAGTGCCGGCAGCCCGAGCACCGCGACCGGCGCGATGACCACGGCGAGGACCCAACCGGTGACCAGCCAGCCCAGCAACCCGAGTCCGATCCCGACAAGGAGAAGCAGCCGAGTCCGTGGAGCGAGGCCGCGACCTCGAATGCGGACGCTACGCCTGGCCCGGGGCGGAGCGGCAGTCGGGCGAAGGCCCACGACGATGCCGAGGACGCCGAGTGCGATCAGGCCGCCGGCGAGACCTGCCGAGAGCGGGCTCACGCCCGCACTCCGGGTGAACCAGCCGGGTACGGCTGGGTTGCCAGGTAGCCGCCCAGGTCGAACCCGTACTGCGCCAGCGCGCGGTACTCATCAGGGAGAACCTCCGGCATCGCGACTCCGGAACTGTCGGCGCGGAACACGTGTGTGGTCGCGTACCCGACCTCCATCTCGCCAGGGGTCAACGCGATGACCTCGGCGACGCGACGGGTTCGCTGCATGCCGCCCGGAACGGCCCGTGTGTCCATGCTCAGCTGGACGATCACGTCGACCGTGGCGGCGAGCTTGGACGTCGCAAGCCCTTGAGTGACGTGCGGGCCGGCCTCCATCGCGCAGGTGACGAGCTTGCGGATGGCGGCGACCGCGTCGGAGGCGTGGGTGGTGGAGATGGAGCCGGTCCCCGACTCCATCGCCTTGATCATCGCCCAGATCTCCTTGCCCCGGACCTCGCCGACGATCTGGCGCGACAGGTTGAATCGGAACGAGTCGACGAGCGCCTCGTCGAGAGTGAACTCGCCGGCCTGCCGGCCATCGACGCCGCGCTCACCCGATCCGGGCCGGGCCTCCCAGGCGTGGACGATCTTGTGTCGGCCGAGCTCGTGGAGGTGCAGCTCGTACTCGGTCTCGAAGGTCCCGATCGCTTCCATCACGTCGATCTCCGCGCACAGGGCTCGGACCAGCGTCGTCTTGCCGGCTCCCTGAGCGCCCGCGACAACTACCGACCGGCGCGCCCGCACAGCTGCGCGCAGGAACGAGGCGAGGGTCGCGGTCATCATGCCGCGCTCCACGAGGTCGTCGAGTGTGACCTGCATCAGCCGGTGCCGGCGGATGACCACGGACGGCCGCGGTGTCACCCAGGCCGCTGCTGCGAGGCGCGAGCCGCCGTCCAGTCTGAGGTGAAGTCGTGGCTGGGCCTCGGAGAAGGAGCGGGCGTTGACTTCGCTGCGCGAGGCGAGGAAGACCAGGAAGTCGATCAGCTCAGAGTCGGAGTCGGCGACTGGCGGGCCGTCGACGAGCGTGCCGTCGATCAGCTCGAGCAGCACGTTGTCGTGGCCGACGATCACGATGTTCTCGATGTCGTCGTTATCGACAAGAGGCTGGAGACGCCCGAGCCGGAAGAGCGAGTCGAAGACGGCCTGTGCCATCGCCCGCTGACGTGCCGGACTCCAGGCCCCGCGACCGGCGTCGACCTCCTCAGCCATCACCGACTCGACGAGGTCGACGACGATCGATCGGCCGAGCTCCTGCTGAGCGTCCTTGTCCAGCCGTGCCCGATCAGCGGCCACGGCCTGGCTCAGTTGCTCCGAGGCGCGGGCGCGCAGTTCGGCCACGGTGGACCAGTCGATACCGGGATCGACAGCGGTGCCCGACGCTCGAGCAGCCACGACCGGACGACCGAAGCCAGCCTCAGGGGGCGGCACGTCGGTGCGCTGCTGGGTGAACAGCGGAAGGCGTGAGAGGTCGCCGTAGTCGTGTCGGTAGCGCGACGCCTCACTCATTGCGTGGCCTCCTGGACGAGAGCGAACCGGCCGCGCGCCACATGCGCCTGGACCGACTGCGCGAGGGCCTGCAGGCCGCGTGCGTACGGCCCGGAGTCGAAATGGCGAGGTGGGGTCGCGCCGCGGTGGTAGACCGCAGCGGCCTCAGGATCATCGGGCAGGTCGGCCACCACCGGCATCCTGAGTACCTTCGCGACCTCGGTGTCGCGATAAGGCTTGCCCTCGCCGATGAGCACGAGTCCTGGGTGGCGCCAGCCCGCCGCCGGCTGTAGGGCTGTTTCGGCCCACGAGCGCGCCGCGGAGATCGAGGGCAGGTTCGTGCGGGTGAGGAGCAGCGTTGCGTCTGCCGACTCCAGCAACGGATCAGGTGTCCCCACCAGGCCGACCCGTCCGGCGTCGACGATGACGTCCCGCCCGCTGGCCTCGAGGTCGACCAGAGCTGTCGCGAGGGGCTCCCACACACCGCGAAGCGCCATCGCCTGGCCGTGCGACCGGGTTCCGGCGACCAACGAGACCTGCGGGCTCAACGGCCGGGCGACCTCACGCAGCGCATCCGTTGGCGCCCGGGGTGAAAGGGCCAGCTCGATCAGTCCACCGTCGTAGCTCGCGGTGCCCTTCAGGAAACCCGCGAGAATCCCAGACCCGCCGGTCGGGTCGGCCTCGACCAAGAGGACCGGCCGAGGCCAGCAGAACGCCAGGCCGACGGCCGTCGATGTCACCCCCGGCGAACCAGAAGCAGAGGTCAAACAGACGAGGGCCATCACTCGGCTCCCACGTCGTCGGCGGACTCTTGGGCAGAGTCGAGCACCAGCGCGACGTTGCCGGTGGCAGCGCGTGCAGCAAGGATCCCGGCGTCGGCGTACGGCACCAGCACGTTCACGACTGTGTTGCCCGTGGTCTCGTCTGCGAACGTGTCGACGACCTCTCCGACCGTGAACTGCGGTGCGCTGGCCGGGGCATCGCCGCTCTCACCTGGTGTCACGACGATCCGCACCCGGTCGCCGCCGAACAGAGGCATGCCTGGCACCTGCGCGGGAGTCAGGGAGATCCCGACGACCGACTGGCCCTCCGGCGGGAGTGGCTCGTCCGTGGTCGATTCGCCGGTGAGCAATCCGCCGGCGGCGACGTCGAGTGCCGCGCGCATGCCGACAACGTCGTCGTACGCCGAGGCGGAGAGGGGTGAAAGCGCTGGGTCGCCGCTGATCCGGACACGTTCGATGTCCCCGGCCTCGATCACCTCGCCACGGTGGATCGTGTCCCGCGCGGCCAACACCTCCTGGGTATTGGTCGTCGCGCCCCAGGCCCACGCACCGATCAGGCAGCCCAACGCGGTCACGATCACCGCGGCCACGACCATCGCCGGTCGCCGACGGAGCTTGGGAGGCGGGACCATCAGGTTGGCGGCCGTCGGTGGCGGCGTCGGGATGGAGCCGGTCCTCCGGCCCTCTCGAGCAGATGTGGACATTCGTCATACCTCCCGCGCAACTCGTCAGCTCACGAGTACCTGCGCCTCGCCAATCCGGATCTGTGTCGAGCGCGTGAGTCCACCGAGCCGGATGGTCCCTGTCTGGCCTGCACCGGTCCAGGTGATGACCCAGGTCGAGGTGGCGGTGACGGTAAAGGCGTCGTCGGACTCATGTGCGCTCGACTTCTTGTACGTATGGCCGCAGTCAGGCGAGTTCCTCTGCCCGTACCACGGCTTGTACGGCGTTCCGGCTGTGTCGCAGACAACCTCGGCCCCATCGCCCATGTCCCAGGTGATGTTGAGGACCTTCGCGGTCGCCGTGATCGTGATCCCGCCAGCCGACGCGCTCGCCGTGATCGGCCCGAACGTGTGCTCGCTCGGCGCCTTCGCCCACATCCACACCGGCATCCCGACCAGGCCGATGCTCTCCGAGCCCGGTTCGGGAACGATGCCGATGTCGATAGCCGACAGGTGCATCTGGTCGACCGCGAGGTGAGCGACCTCCCGCGGGGACGGTCCGGCGCCCGAACCCGCGGGTCGGTCTTGTGCCCAGATCTGGATCGCCAGGCCGCTCTGAGGCTGGTAGCACAGATAGACCGCGCCATCACCGGGGTCGTGACCCTGCCACGCCGGATCACCTGCCGGAAGTGGCGGATCCAATACCTTCAGGTAGCAGTTGTAAGCGTTCGACCAGTACCCGTACTGCGAGTCGCACGGCACCGGCCCAGCCGACGGACCAGGCAGTCCTTGCTTCGACGGATCCCAGTAGCAGGCGGTGCCAGAACCGGTGTCTATCGGACCATCGTCGCCACCCCCGCCGGGCGTCCCAGGGTGGCCCGGCACCTCGACCCAAACTATGCATGCTCCTGTAGCGGGGTCGGTTTGCTGACAGACGGTGTCCGCGTAGACAGGCCACGGTCCGAATGCGCTCAAGCCGAGAGCCGGCAGTAGCAGCGCGGATGCGCGAGTTAGGAAACGCATGTCGAGTGCTTAAGGTCCTGGCCGGTCGCGATGCGCCAGCCAGCCGAGGGATTGTCGGACCAGTGGTAGTTCGCGACGGTGTACCGGGTCGCTCCCGCGCTGGCTCGGTTTGGGCTCACCACGGACTTGCCGCCCTTGTCGATGATGTCGACGTCGCTCACATCCCAGCAAACGTCCACGGTCGCGGTTGGCACCTTGCCTGCGGACGGGTCGGAGTTGTCGAGGTTGACCGACTGCACGGTGACGTCGACGACCTTGGTGTCGCCGACCTGCCGGAGCTTCTGAGATCTCTCGGCCGTGAGCAGGCGCTTCTGGGCGGCGAGCTGGGTGCTGGTTGCGACCGATGAGAGCTGGGCGAGGGCCTTGGTCGAATCCTGGCGGAGGCCATCGAGTACAGCGAAGTAGCGGCGTACGACGTCCTCGGCCGCTGTCGCGGCAACCTCGGATGCCGAGGTCGGTGACGGGGACGACGACGTCGTGGTGGGCGAGGGCGCGGCGGTCGTCGCTGGGGGCGACGGGTCGGCGCTCGAACCCGAACTGGCGCAGCCGCTCAGCGCGGCCAGCACCACCGTGCCGGTCGCCCATGCCTTCACCCCGAGTGATCTGGTCATGTGCGGTTCCTGCTTCCTCTCGCCGTCAGGCTCGAGAAGCGCAGACGACGCCCCACCGGCGGTGCGTGCATCGTCTGCTCGTCATCGTAAGCCCGAAATGCGGTCCGTGACCTGCGCGTCTTTCGCCGGCCTCTCACTCCCTCAGGTGCTCGCCGGTTGCCAGCCCAATCGACTGGCCGCTGAGCGCCCTCCCAGCGCCGCGACCCTCCTGTCCAGCGCCCTGCGCGGATTCAACCCCTCCCCGGCTTCACACGATGTGCAGATCGAGGGGTGCTGTGGAGAGGACGGCGTACCTGACGTCTGTGGGACGGAGGCGGCGATGACGATCTCGATCCGGCGTATGTCCGCAGGCAGCGGGTACCACTACCTCCTGCGCAGCGTTGCCGCAGGAGACGGTTCCAGGGCGTTGTCGACGCCCTTGACGCGTTACTACGCCGAGGCGGGTACGCCGTCCGGCCGCTGGATGGGGACCGGTGTCGGCGAGTTCGGCTCGGGGCAGCTCCGTTCTGGAATGCTGGTGACGGAGGAGCAGCTCGCGCTGTTGATCGGGATGGGCCGAGACCCGATCACGGGTGATCAGCTCGGGAGGGCATACCCGGAGTACCAGCGGCTGAGCGACCGGATCGCGGAGCGCGTTGCAGCGCTCGAACCGGACCTGACCGAGGAGGACCGCGCGGCCGAGAACACTCGGATCGAGGCTGAGGAGAGTGCCGCGGGCGGGCGTCACGCGGTGGCCGGGTTCGACTTGACCTTCAGCGTCCCGAAGTCGGTGTCCGTGCTGTGGGGGGTCGCAGATGCTGACGTGCAGGAACGGATTGCTGCCGCACATCACGCAGCGGTCGCAGACGTGGTCGACCTATTCGAACGCGAGGTCGCCGCTACCCGGGCAGGGTTCGCTTACCGCGACGGCGCCGTTGCACAAGTGAGCGTCGCTGGGGTGGCCGCTGTCGCCTACGACCACTTCGACTCCCGGGCCGGCGACCCCCAGCTCCACTCGCACGTCGTGATCGCCAACAGAATCCGCACAATGATGGACGGCCGGTGGCGCAGCCTGGACGGACGCCCCGTGTTCGCCTCCCGGACCGGACTCTCCGAGCACTACAACGCCCTGCTCGCCGACCGGCTCGCCCAGGAGGTCGGCGTCGAGTGGGAGCGCCGCGAGCGCGCCGCCGACCGGAATCCGCGGTGGGAGATCGTCGGCGTCACCGACGAGCTCATTGGCGAGTTCTCGAGTCGTACCCGCGAGATCGAGCTCAAGAAGGACGAGCTGATCGCGGCCTACCGCGACAAGCATGGTCGGACGCCCTCGGCGAGGACCATCATCGAGCTGCGGGCCCAGGCCACCCTGGCGACCCGCCCACCCAAGAAGGCCCGCTCCCTGGCTGACCTCACGGCCGACTGGCGCCGGCGAGCGACGACCCGGCTCGGGAGGGACGCCACCGCCTGGGCATCAACCGTGATCGGCGAGCTGAACATGCCGCTGGTTGCCGAGGATGTGCCGCTGGCGGCGGTGGAGGCGATCGCCGGGGACGTGGTCGCGGTGATCGGGGTAAAGCGAGCGACCTGGGGCCATTGGAACCTGATGGCCGAAGCCACCAAACAGACGATGGACCTGCGGTTCGCCACCACCGCCGACCGCGAAGCAGTGCTCGGGACGGTCGTGGACGCCGCCCAGGCCAGGTCGGTCCGGCTGACCCCGCCCGAGCTCGCCACCAGCCCGGTCCGGTTCCAGCGCGAGGACGGCACGAGTGTCTTCCGGCCCAAGCACGCCGAGCGGTATTCGTCGAGGCTGATCCTCGACGCCGAGGCACGTCTTCTGACCCGCGCCGAAAACACTTCTGCGCCGATCCTGCGGCCGACCACGTTGGCGCGCGGGCTGGCCGGACCCGGCGCGCTGAGCCTCGAGCAGCGGCAGGCGGTCGAGTCGGTCGCTGGCTCGGGTCGGGTCGTCGACCTCCTCGTCGGCCCCGCCGGCGCGGGGAAGACCACCACGATGCGCGCACTCCGTGCCGCGTGGATCCGCGAGCAGGGCCGGGGGAGTGTGGTCGGGCTCGCGCCCTCCGCCGCGGCAGCTCAGGTACTCGGCGACGATCTCGAGGTCGGGTGTGAGAACACCGCGAAGTGGCTCCACGAGTACGACCACGGCCGCACCGAACTCCGCCCCGGCCAGCTGGTGATCATCGACGAAGCCACCCTCGCCGACACCCTCACCCTCGACCGGATCACCGCCATCGCCGCGCGGGCCGGTGCCAAGACGCTGCTCGTCGGCGACCCTCACCAGCTCTCCTCGGTCGACGCCGGCGGAGCATTCAAACTCCTGGTGCACCGTCGCCCCGAGGCCCCTGAACTGGTCGAGCTGCATCGGTTCACCCACGAGTGGGAGAGGGCCGCCACCCTGGCGCTGCGAATCGGGGAGGTCGAGGTCATCTCCACCTACGCCCGCCAGCACCGCCTCCGCGAGGGCACGACCGACGAGATGCTCGACGCTGCCTACCGGGCCTGGCGCACCGATGCCGACGCGGCGATCGCGAGCATCCTGGTCACCGAGTCGACTCACGCAATGCGGGCTCTCAATGAACGGGCCCGCGCCGAACGACTCCTTACCGAGGGCGCCGAAAACGGCCGCGAGATCCACCTGGCAGACGGCAACCGCGCCTCGGTCGGCGACGTCGTGATCACACGTCGCAACGACCGCAGCCTGACCACCAACACGGCCGCGACCCGATGGGTCAACAACGGCGACCGATGGCGCATCACCGACCTCCGCCACGACGGCTCGGTCGTCGTGGAACGCCTTGACCCCCGCGGCCGCGAGAGCACGGTCCTTCCGGTCGACTACGTCGCAGAGCACCTCGACCTTGGCTACGCCATCACCGCCCACCGCGCCCAGGGCGTCACCGTCGACACCGCCCACGTCGTCGTCACGAGCTCGACCACGCGGGAGAACCTTTACGTTTCCATGACCCGCGGCCGCGACGCGAACATCGCCTACGTCGCCCTCGACCAGCCCGACGAGGCCCACACAACCCCCGAGCCCGACGACGTCACCGCGCGGACAGTGCTTTGCGGCGTCCTCCAGCGCACCGGTGCCAGCCTTTCCGCGCACGAGACCATCGTGATCGAGCACGAACAGAATGCCCGGATCGACAGGCTCGCCGCCGAGCTCGAGACTATCGCCGCCGACGCCCAACACGACCGCTTCGCCGACCTCCTCCGACGCTCCGGCCTCACCCCGGTGCAGCACGCCGCCGCCGTCGCCTCCAGCGCCTTTGGTCCGCTCACCGTAGTGCTGCGTCGCGCTGAGGCCTACCATCACGACCTCGAGGATCTGGTGCCACGCATCGTCGGGCAACATTCGCTCGATGACGCCGACGACATCGCAGCGGTACTTCGCCACCGCGTCGACCACGCTGCCGCAACAATGCCTCGTGGCTGCCGCCTACGACCGCGACTAATCGCCGGCCTCATCCCCGCCCCCATCGGCCCGATGACTGCCGACGACCGCCAGGCCATCGACGAACGCCAAGAGCTCATAGAGGCCCGCGCCGCCGCGCTCGCCGAGCACGCTCTCGAGTCCGGCGCTACATGGGTACGCAAGCTGGGCGCGCCACCGACAGACCAGCGCGACCTCGCGGCCTGGCGCGACGATGTCTCCACCGTCGCCGCCTACCGCGACCGCTACGCAGTTACCTCCGACCTCCCCACCGGCAGCCGGACTCGCAACGAGACCCAAGCGGACGAGCGACGACGAGCGCTCCGGGCCGTTCGTCGCGCCGCGACCCGCACAGCGCAAAGCAATGGCGATCCCCTCGCCCCGACGGTCGCATACCGACCCGTTGGCCTGCCACAGACCGCCTCTGCAGCCGTCTGTCCACAAGACGCCAAGAGCGACGACTACTAGTGGTTATCCCCGGCGTAAGAACGAAGAGCACCTGTCGATGAGGAGATCCGCATGCTGACCCTGCTTGCTATCCCGGTGCTGTGGGCCGTGATGCGAACGCACGAATACCTTCAGGCCTACGCGCCTACGAACGTGCTGGCCCGGTCGGCACGTTGCGCCCCGCCGACCTGGGATAAGGCCGTCGGGCTTCCCACCCTCACGCTCGCATTCCTCGCCGCTACGCGCGGGCTTGCAGAGGCAGTCGCGGCCGGGGCACCGTCCTGGCTCAACCTCGCCGTTCTAGTCCTGGCCTGGGACACCATGAAGGTCGGATGCGTCACGGTTGGCGTCGAGGCGTGTGCCGCGGCGAGGATCTGTCGCCGCGCGACTCAGCCGTGAGGCGAATTGGCACGTAGGTGCTCACACCGCCGACAGGGCATAGGGATCGAGAATTCGCATGCGGCCACGCATTGCGATCTCATGTCGGGCTCGTGAGCCTGAAGACAGGGCGAGGTGACGCCAAGCCATCAATCGAACGGCCCGTTCGCCGGTATCCTCACGCGACGATCGATCAACGTTGCTAATCCGTGTGTGATGATTGACGCCTGGTTGAGCGCATGCTGGCCTTGGGGTCTGGCGTAGAGAGAAGCAGGTTGACCTCATGAGTGACGACTCGGACCGATGGCTCTCGACGTCGGAGGCCAGTGCGAGGCTCGGCGTGCGGCCGCAGACTCTGTATGCCTACGTGAGTCGCGGGATGCTCAACCCTCGCCGCGAAGGTCGACGCAGCTTCTTCTTGGTTGAGGAGCTAGACAACCTCGAGCCGCGAGGGAAGAGAACTCTGCGGCCAGGTCGTATCGAGATCGCGATCGATAGTGCGGTGACTTTGCTCGAAAGTGACGGTCGCCTGTTCTACCGAGGACAAGACGTCCAAGCGGTCGGACCGTCATGGAGCTTCGAGAGGACCGCAGAGCTCCTTTGGTCGGGACACGATGCGGGTGAGCCCAAGCCGTGGCCGGTAGCCCCCGACGCTGAAGCACCTGGGCGAACCCTTACAGATCGGGTCCGCAACGCGATGGCATCCCTGGCGGTGAACGCGCCTGAGATCGACACTCGACCGGCTGGAGCTAGGTCGATAGGGCGCCGTATCTTGCCGCAACTCGTTGCCTCTTTGCCGCTCGTCGGAGGTCGGGAAGTGGCTGCGCGAGCGCCGCTGGCTCGCCAGCTCTGGCCACGGCTGACCGACCTGCCGTCAACGCCCGAACGCATCGCAGCCCTTAACTGCGCCCTCATCGTCTTTGCGGACTTTCAACTCGTTCGGTCAACTATCGCGGCACGGTTTGCTGCCTCGTCCGAGGCTCCGCCGCTTGACGCGGTTCTCGCAGCGATGGCAACGCACTCCGGCGTTGCCAGGCACGGCTTCCGAACCTCGATGGAGGAGGCATTGAGAGTCGGCGGCGAGCCTCCGGGAGCGTACGACCAGGTCGCTTTCACTAGCCGCGATCCGCGGGCCGAGACCCTCATTCCGCTCATCGAACCAGCGGCGTCGGCGTCGGCTTGGCCGCTGGTTCAACTGACTCTCAGCGACGAGCGTCCGCCTAGTGCGGACCTCGCCCTCGCCTGCCTCGCGGTCGCTTGCGAGATGGCGCCGACCGCGAGTGAGGCGATCTACACGATCGCCCGCGTCGCGGGCCTCTTGGCGCACGTGGCTGAGGAGTACGACCACCCCTCGGCCTTCCGGCCCAACGTCGGCTACCGAGGACCGGTCCCGTCCGAGTATCTCGGCGACGACACTGTGGCGCTCTGACCTAGGCCGCCTGCGGCGGGGCCCTCGATCGGCGTTCGTGCGAATTGGTGCGGGCGCCGATCTGGCGCGCCCTCCCGGGCCGCGGTTGAGAGTTGATCCCCAAAATTACATGTTGATGCTTGTGCAATCAACATGGACGATGTAGCGTCCGTCACACGTTCGGCGGACCACGATCTCCCCTGTCGGACAGACGGTGAAGGAACTGGTAACGGGTCAGTCACCAAGCGAGCTGCAGCCGCGACTCCCGGAGACGGGAGTGCGGATAGTGCTCGGGCTTCAACGGGCCGCGGCCGGCGGCATCCGGGATGCCGAGCCCGCACAGTCCCGAAGTAGGGATGGCAGCTCGGACGACCACCAACGCCACAAACAACTAGGAGTTCAACCATGAAGTTCTCCCTCGCCAAGGCATTGTCGGGTGCAGCTGTGGCCGCCCTCGTCCTGCCTCTTGCGGCATGCTCATCGTCGGACTCGGGTGCGCAGAGTGGGACCGACACGACCGCCTCGGCGAGCGTGGACTCCAGCATCTGCGTCGACAAGAAGACTGTCGGTTACGTCGATATCTACAACGCGTCGCCCATCGAGAAGGTGATGTCGGACGCGGCGAATCAGATCACCGACACCCTCGGCTGGGATCTCAAGCTCGTCGACGGTGCTGGCGACTTCGCGAAGATGCAGACCGGTATCCAGAACCTCATCTCTCAGAAGGTTGACCTGATCCTGCTTGCTTCCTCTGACGCCGCACCGCTTCGCGAGGGCCTCCAGGCCGCGAAGGAGGCCAACATTCCAGTCATCGAGATCGGTGGTGGCACGACTGCGTCGGATCTGTTCGCCGCGCAGTATGCCGAGGACGAGGTCGAGCTCGGCCGAACCATGGGTCAGTACATCGTCGATAACTACGACGGTGCGAAGATCGCCGACCTGGCCACCTCACTGAACTACTCTGGCACGGCGCGTGAGAAGGGCTTCCAGGAGGCGGTCTCTGACTCCGACGGAGCGGTCGAGGTCGTGGCAAACCAGCAGGTCGACTCCGCCGATCCGAATAGTGCCAGCAAGATCATGACTGACATGCTCACGGCCAACCCGCAGATCGACGCGGTCTGGGCAACATTCGACTCCATGGCCGCCTCTGCCGCGGCGTCCATCCGTCAGAAGGGGTCGGATGCCAAGTTGTTCACGACGTTCGCGACCCCGTCCAACCTGGAGATGATCGATAAGGGCGAACTGACCGGCGTCGTGGACTCCAAC
The DNA here is from genome assembly GCF_001425175.1 of Nocardioides sp. Root1257. Taxonomy (GTDB): domain Bacteria; phylum Actinomycetota; class Actinomycetes; order Propionibacteriales; family Nocardioidaceae; genus Nocardioides. The sequence goes on from NZ_LMDV01000015.1 coordinate 134,655, forward strand.
CTCGCGCTGACACCGATCGTGGCTCTCGACCAGTTCCTGGCCTACACCACGAACGACACGCCGTTCGACCCGAACGCCATCGAGGCGGCCGGCGGGCTCGGTTACCGCGTGGTGACGACGGCCGATAAGTCGTTCGACACGACCGAGACCCTTGCCCCGTTCCTCGAGAACTGGAAGACCGAGTACGCCTGCAAGTAGCGGTCCGAGCATCAGTTGTCAGTCGAGCAAGAAAGGTAGGTGTGCACGCGATGCCCGAGACTCAGAACTCCGCTTCGATAGAGAGCGAGGAGGGCGTCGGCGTCAACCGCAAGGCTGACGACGTCCGGGTGCCTGCGGCGAAGACCGCAGGCACCCGGACCTGGATCATGAACGCCGCCGAAAAGTGGGCGACCATCGTTGGATTCGCAGCCATCGTCGCCTTCTTCTGGGCCAAGGCGCCCGACACGTTCGGGACCGTCGACAACTTCAAGGCGATCCTTGACCAGGCAGCGATCCCGATCCTCTTGGGGGTTGGCCTCACCGCCGTCCTGGCGGTCGCCGAGTTCGACCTCTCGTTTCCCTACGTGCTCGGACTCTCATCGGCAGCGGCGACATTGGTGATGACCGACCACCAAGGCGGGCCAGTGGCGGCGATCGTGGTAGGCATCCTCGCCGCCGTCGCTGCGAACATGATCTCGGGGTACCTAGTGGCTCAGCAGCGCGTGTCCTCGTTCGTCGTTACCCTCGGCTTCGGATTCGTCTGGCTCGGCATCGCCAATGGACTCACCGACTCGACTGTGATCTCTCAGGGCATGAACGAGACGTTCATCAACCTTGTTCTGCACCGCCCACTCGGCATCACCTTGGCGACGTGGATCGCAGTCGGCTTCGCACTCCTCGTAGCCATCCTGTTCCGCTGGACCGTTGCGGGCCGCAACATCATGGCCGTGGGAAGCAACCCCACGGCTAGCCGGCTGGCGGGGTTGCCGCTGGATCGGATCCGAATCGGGGCCTACATGATCCTCGGCCTGGGTGCCGGCATCGCGGCAATGATCATCACCTCGCGACAGGCGCAGTACACCCCGAACGTCGGCGCCGGGCTTTTCCTGTCTCCATACGTCGCCGCCTTCTTCGGTATGTCGGTACTCGCGGTACGGCGCTTCAACGTGTTCGGCACTGTCGTTGGAGCTCTCTTCATGGGGACTCTGCAGACTGGCCTGGTCATCATCGGATCCGCATCGTGGCTATACGAGCTGATCCAGGGAGGTGCGCTCCTCGTCATTCTGCTCATCGCACGACGGGCAGCGTGATCGCGATGACTCTTGACACCAACGACAAATCGTCCAGTACCGCCTTCGAGCTGGTGGCGTCCGGCATCGGCAAGATGTACGGTCCGATCCGCGTCCTCGGCGATGTCTCGTTCCAGATTGGCGCAGGCGAAGTCGTCGGACTCATCGGAGCCAACGGCGCAGGCAAGAGCACGCTGATCAAGTGCCTGACCGGCGCGGTGCGCCCAACTGAGGGCGCCATCCTCATCGACGGCGAGGGGGTCACTTTCCGCACGCCCGACGAAGCACTCTCGGTCGGCGTAGCGGCCGTGCCTCAAGAGGTCACTATCCCCACCGACCGTCCTGTGGCGGAGACCGTCCTACTCGGGCGGTTCCCGTCCACCTGGGGCTTCACATCCCGATCTAGGGTGAATGCTGCAGCTAAGACGCACTTGGACCGCGTGCACCTCGCGGACGTGAACCCCAACCGGGACGCGGGATCGCTCACGCCCACCCAGAAGCGACTGGTCATGGTGGCGGCAGTTCTAGCCCGTGACCCCAAGCTGGTGATCCTCGACGAGCCGACTGCGGCCCTGCCTCCCGAGGAGTCCTCAATCGTTCACCAGCTGGTGCGCGAACTGAGCGTCGCCGGCGTCGCCGTCGTCTACGTCTCCCATCGTCTACACGAGGTCAAGGACCTCTGCACCCGAGTGGTCGCCCTGCGCAACGGCAGGCTCGCGGGCGAGCTGCACGGTGAGGACATCACGCGCCACGCAATGCTCGGTCTCATCGGCGGCACCGTCGAACCCGACACCCTGCTGGTCAGCGAAGAGCACTCCCATCACGAGGTGCGCGAGGTGGGCGACACGCTCCTCGACGTGAACGCTCTCAGCGGCATACGCATCCAAGACGTCTCTTTCACCGTGCGCCGCGGCGAGATTCTAGGGATCGCCGGCCTCGCTGGCTCAGGTCGAAGCGAGCTCCTGCGCCTGATCTACGGCCTGCAGGCACCCACAGCTGGCGAGATCACATATGACGGGCGAAAGCTCAGCGGCGGCCCGCGCGCCCGCATGCGCCGCAAACTCGGGTACGTCACCGAGCTCCGGAGCAACAACATGCTCAAGGGCCTAAGTGTCGCCAGGAACATGACCTGCAACAGCGTGGGTGACCATAAGAAGTTCGGCCTCTTCGCCGACGCCAAGTGGGAGCACAGAGCAGCAGAGGCCACCGGCCGTACCGTCAGCCTGGTCGGCGCTCCCAGCACGTTCATCGAGAACTTGTCCGGTGGAAACATCCAAAAGGTGCTCATTGGCCGGTGGCTCTCGCGGGAAACAGAGCTGCTCCTGCTCGACGAGCCCACCTCTGGAGTTGACCTGGTGGCCCGTAAGGAGATCCACGACGTCCTGCACGAAATGACTGAAAGAGGCACGTCCGTCGTCGTTGCCAGCGTTGAGGTCGACGAGCTCACCACCATCTGTGACCGAGTCCTCGTCCTCGTGGAGGGCCGAGTAGTCGCAACACTCCAGCCGCCCTTCAGCGAGGCGGAACTCGTCGCGACGCTCTTCGAGCATCAGGTCGCGCATAGCCAGTCCGCGGAAGCAGTGTGAGCATCGTGGTGACGAGCGTGTCCGAGTCCGTCCAAACGCAACAGCCGAGGGGAGTAGACGTGACGGAGATCGATCAGCTGTTGTCCGCGGCAGTCGAGGACAAGGTGATCCCGTTCGGCGTCGCCATGGTCACCGACCGACACGGCGTCCTGTGGTCGGGAGTCGCAGGAAACCGAACGCCCGACGTCGCCGCCACGACCGACACATTGTTTCGTATCTTCTCGATGTCGAAGGCCATCGGTGCCGTCGCAGCGAACATCCTGATCGACAAGCAACTCCTAACCCTAGACACGCCAGTTGTCGACATACTCGATGACTTCAAGAACATCCAAGTACTGGACGGCTACGGGTCCAACGGTCCCAATCTGCGCGACCCTCGCACCCCGATCACCGTGCGGCACCTCCTGACCAACTCCGCTGGCTTCGCATACCCCGGATGGTCCGACCGGCAGTCGACCTTCGCGCTGCTCACCGACGCCCCCCACCCCAACTCCGGACTGCTCGACGCCATTCGGGGACCCCTGATGTTCGATCCTGGCGAAGGGATGGTCTACGGCTACGGGTTCGACTGGATCGGACCGCTGATCGAAGAACTCGACGGTCGCCGTGTGGTCGAGTTCTGCCAGGCCGAGATCTTCGACCCCCTCGGCATGATCGACACAATGTTCGAGCCGGATCGTGCCATCGACCGACTCGCGACCGGGACGCTGCGCACCCCCGACGGCTCGTTCACACCCTTCGTGGTGTCGCCTCCTGCGCAGCCCGAGGTCTACGGCTTGGGTCAGGCGCTCTATGGGACCGCCCCTGACTACATTCGCTTCCTCCGGTTCTTCCTCAACAAGGGCGAACTGGACGGACGGCGCCTGCTCAGCCCCGAAGGCTTCGAGCGCATGACTACACCACAGGCCGGCAGCCTCACGATGCCAGTCATGAAGACCACTGCGTCGGTGTTCAGCGCGGACGCCAACCTGTGCCCGGAGAGTTCCAAGACCTGGACCACTGGGTTCCTAACCAACACCTCAGACCTCGAGGGGCGCCGTCGCGCCGGCTCCCTCACGTGGGCTGGATTCCTCAACACCCACTATTGGGCCGATCCGACTACCGGTGTCGCAGCAGTGCTAATGACGCAGCTGTTGCCGTTCGTCGACCCAGAATTCATGAACCTTTACGACACCTTCGAGCGCACCGTCTACAAGACGTTCGCGCATACCCCAGGAGCGATGACCTGATGTGGACCGGACAGTTCAACCGCCTCTACGTCGGAGGCCAGTGGATCCGTTCCTCAGGCACCGACACCATCGCCGTCGTCTCGCCCACCAGCGAGGAGGTCATCGCACGAGTGCCCGCGGCCGCGCCGGAGGACGTCGATGCTGCCGTCGCTGCAGCGAGGGAGGCTTTCGACCGAGGCCCGTGGCCTCGCGCCACCGTCGACGAACGGATCGCGGTGATGACCAACTTCGCGGACAGACTCGAGTCGGGAAGCGAGGAGATCGCCAACCTCCTAACCGATGAGATGGGTAGCCCGATCGCCCAGTCGCGCGGAGCTCAGGTCGGTGCCGCGATCAGCATCGCTCGCAGCTATCTCGACATCGTCACGACCTACCCGTTCGAGCAGGTTCGGCGGGCGACCAGCGGTAGCGCCCTTGTGCTACGAAAGCCCGTGGGTGTCGTCGCGGCGGTCGTCCCCTGGAATGTGCCCCTAGGGGTCACGTTCCACAAGCTCTTCCCGGCTCTGCTCTCCGGTTGCACGGCTATCATCAAACCCTCCCCCGAGGCACCGCTCTTTGCCTACTGGCTGGCCGAGCAGCTCGCCGCAGCAGGTGTCCCGGACGGCGTGGTCAACGTCGTCCCGGCCGAGCGAGAGGTTAGCGAGTATCTCGTCACCCACCCGGGCGTGGACAAGGTCGCCTTCACTGGCTCCACCGCCGCCGGCCGCCGGATCGCCAGTCTCTGTGGCCAGGATCTCCGTAAGTTCACCCTCGAGCTCGGCGGCAAGTCCGCTGCCCTCGTCCTCGACGATGCCGACCTCGACGCAACCGTCGAGGCGCTGCGCTTCGGCTCCTTCCGCAACAGCGGACAGGTATGCACCCTAAAGACCCGTGTGCTGGTCTCTCGCAATCGCGAGCAGGAGCTCCTCGATCGTCTTCTGGCATTGGTCGACTCCATGCCCGTTGGCGATCCTCACCACCCTGACACACAGATCGGTCCTATGGTGAGCGAGCGACACCGCGGCACCGTCGAGGGATACATCGGGGTCGGTCGAGACGAAGGAGCACGCCTGGTCACGGGCGGCGGTCGACCTGCAGACCTCGAACGGGGCTGGTTCGTCCAGCCGACCATCTTTTCCAGCGTCAGCCCTGAGATGAGGATCGCCCAGGAGGAGATCTTTGGACCGGTGTTGTCCGTCCTGACCTATACGTCCGAGGACGAAGCCGTAACGATCGCCAACGACTCCCGCTACGGCCTAAGTGGCGCCGTCTTCACCTCAGATCTCGATCACGGCCTGAGCATCGCCCGGCGGATCTACTCCGGCGCCGTGGACCTCAATGGCGCGTTCGGTGGTTGGGGAGCGCCCTTCGGCGGGGTTAAGGACAGCGGAATCGGTCGCGAGTCCGGACCCGAAGGATTCGAGTCCTACGTCAACGTCATGTCCATCGGAGTTCCGGCGGACTACGCCAGCACGCTCTAGCTCCTCCCAGCCACCGAACCATGCACCAGTAGAGAAGGAGATCCAGTGAAAGGCTACGTCCTGCATGAGGCAGGTAGAGCAAGCTGGAGTGACGTCAACCCGCCCGAGCCGGCCCCCTACGACGCGATTGTTAGGCCCACGCTCGTCGCTATCTGCACCACCGACGTCCACCTCATCGAGACCGCGGGCTTGCCGGCGGCCGTCGGCAAGCCGATCGGGCACGAAGCAGTCGGCGTGGTTGAGCGTGTAGGGGACCTCGTGCGCGACTTCCAGCCTGGAGATCGTGTCATCATCCCCGCCGGCGGCACCGACTGGAGACACCCCAACGCCCAGCGAGGAGAGGCGAAGTACTACCAGACCAACAACGCCTACTTCTCCGAGGACCCGACTGTCGCCGGAGTGTTCTCAGAACTGGTCCGCGCCATCGACGTCGACATGACGATGACCCCAATACCCGACGACATCAGTGACACACAGGCTGTCATGGTGCCCGACATGGTCGCAACCGGCTTCACCGCAGCCTCAAGGATGCACATTGAGTTCGGAGACACCGTGGCGGTCCTGGGTGCCGGCCCCGTCGGACTGATGGGCATCGCGGCCGCAGCACTGCGTGGCGCAGGACAGATCATCGCCATCGACTCACGTGAATCCACCACATCCTTGGCGCGGCAATACGGTGCCACCGACGTCCTTGGGCATCGCGAAGGCAACGTCGCGGAGCGCGTGATGCAGGCAACCGCCGGCCGGCCAGTCGACAGCGTCATGATCGCGGCCGGAGGCAACGCGAGCGAACTGTTCGCGACCGCAATGCGCATCGTCAAGCCCGGCGGGCACATCGCCAACGTCACTCTCTACCTAGATCAGGAGAGCGTCACGCTGCCGCTGGAAGGATGGGGATTCGGCGGTGTCGAGCGCCATCTCACTGGTGTGTTCGTGCAAGAGGGCCGTGAGTTCTACAGCCGGCTTCTGCGGCTAATTCAGGTCGGCCGGCTGGACCCGGCACCTCTCGTCACGCACACCTTCGACGGTTGGGATGGACTGGAAGAGGCGATCGACATGATGCGTACGCAGGACGACAACGTCATCAAGCCCGTCGTGAAGATCTCAAGCTGACGTGCCTTCCACCAATGTCGACCAGCAAGTATCGACGAACGGAGCGAAAATGCCCGACCGACTGTTAGGCAAGGTCGCCATCGTCACCGGCGCAGCGTCTGGACAAGGCGCAGAGGTGGCGCGGTTGTTCGCGCAGAACGGCGCGAAAGTCGTGGCGTTGGACGTCAATCCCGAAGGACTAGACAGACTCAGCGATGCCGGCCCGGACATTCTCGCGATCGAGTGCGACGTCTCGAACTCCGAGCAGGTCCAGGCCGGGGTCGCTGAGGCCGTTGAACGATTCGGACCAGTAACCGTCCTCTACAACAACGCTGCCATCACTTTGGGTGCAACCGGGGAATGGCACGAGGGTAACGACGGACCGCTTGCGGATGTCACCGAGGAAGTCTTCGACCGCATCATCAACGTGAACCTGCGGAGCCAGTTCCTCACCTGCAAGTACACGCTCCCGCACATGCTGGCCGCAGGTGGCGGATCGATCGTGAACGTGGCGTCGGTCGGCGGCGTCTTCGTCGGCACCGGCGTCAACGCCTACTGCGTCTCCAAGGGCGGCATCCTCGGTCTTTCTCGCGCACTGGCCCACTCGTACGGACCCAAGGGCATCCGGACCAACCTGCTGTGCCCTGGTTACATCGAGACCCCCATGATCGACCGCCACCTCAAGCAGCCGGAGTTCGTCGCCGGACTCGCAACGGCCAACCCTCTTGGGCGAGTAGGTCAATCCTCCGAGATCGCGCAAGCCGGACTATTCCTGGCCTCGGACGACTCTAGTTACGTCAACGGGGCCGTGCTTCCCGTCGACGGGGGCGCCGTCGCCAGGAGCGTGTGAGGTGACCGACCGAAACGCCGCTGAGGCGCCACGCCGCGTTGTTGTCGGGCTCGGAGCCGATGGGCGCTCGACCACAATCGCCGATGAGGTGCCCGCCGCGACCGTGACGCGCCCCGGAGGGATGACAATCACCGAGCTCTGGCGAGCCGACGAGTTGCCAGCCGCGATGGGGGAAATGGACGCCCTCCGACTCACGACAGTCCCTGCCAACGCACCGGCTGGTCTCGCTGTCCGCATCTGCACCTTCCCACCTGACGAAGTCCGTGACCGCGCCCTAAGCCAAGGACACGCCGACGCGAACACCGGCCGGCGCCCAGCCTCGGATGCGAGTCGTGCCGGCATGCACCGTACCGACACGGTCGACGTCGTCACCGTTATCCGTGGCGAACTGACGGTAGTCACGGAGACGGGGGAGACGACACTGCGAGCGGGTGACAGCGTCGTGCAGATGGGCACGATGCACGCCTGGTCAAACCGGACCAACGAAACCGTTGTCGCGATCGCCATCATGACGGGTGGAAGATAATCAACATGTACTATTGCCTAATCAACGTAGATAAACTAATCTGCGAATAGACCTCCGCGCTACCGAACGCGGTTCCGATGCACCGCCGGTCCGTATCGCTCAGTGACCGCGGTGCCGCGTGGCGCAACTCAGGCGCGAGGAAGTCCTTGCGCCGCGCTGGCGCGCGCCCTTGACCCAGGACCCAGGACCCAGACAGACGGGACGCAACATGACCGCCACACCAGACCAGTCCCAAGCCGACACGGCCGCGACCGACGAAGCGGTCAATGAGGATGCGCGCAACCCGGAGTACGGCAAGATCTCCGACGAAGCGGTCGCCCGTTTGCGGCGGCGTCTCGGCAAGGTAGTGCCGATCCGCTACCCCTACTTGCGATACGTCAACCAGGACAGCATCACTCACGTCGCCCGTGCCATCGGCGATATGAACCCCCTGTTCATTGACCCCGGCTACGCAGAGAGCACCCGGTACGGAAGCTTGGTTGCGCCGCCCGCGATCCTCTACGCGGCAGCGTGGGGAAGTCTTGACCTCCGCCACGGACAGGGCCTTCCCGGCGTCCACGGCTTCCACTCGGGCGATGGCTGGCGACTCCTGCGTCCGATCCTGGCCGGTGACGAACTTCGCGCCACCAAGGAACTGGTCCGAGCAGAGCCGATGACCGGACGCTACGCGGGAAAGAAGATGTTTCTCCAGGTCGAGGAGCTTCGCTACTACAACCAGCGCGACGAGCTGGTCGCTATCCAGGACTTCCCGATCATCCGGGCCGAGCGCGAGGCGGCCAAGTCGCGCGGCACCAATACCGAGCTGCAGAAGGCCACCTACACGGACGAGCAAGTCGCGGAACTGGACGCCGAGCTCGAGCGCGAGGTGCCGCGGGGTGGTGAACCCCGGTACTGGGAGGACACCGAGATTGGTGACCCTGTGGATTCGGTCCTGAAGGGCCCCCTGACTCTGCCCGACATGGTCACCTGGTTGATGGCCATCGGCTCGCCCCACGTGCGGACCGGCAAGTATTGGATGGAGTACCGCAAGACATCCCCGAAGGTCTCGGTCAAAGACCCCAAGTCCGGACTGCCGCAGGCCATCGAGCGCGTCCATTGGGACGACTACATGGCTAGTGAGATCGGGCTCCCGGCCGCGTACGACTACGGCTCCCAACGTGGTGCCTATGCCCTGTACTGGGCCACGAACTGGGTTGGCGACGCTGGCTGGGTGGCGAAGATGGACTACCAGTTCCGTGGCTTCTTCTTCAACGGCGACCACTTCCGGATCGCCGGCGAGGTCACCGACAAGTGGCGGGGCGCGACCACTGGAACCGGCTACGTCAGCGTCCGGTTCAGCTCGATCAACCAGCGTGGCACCGACATCATGCCGGGCACGGGCGTTTTCGCCCTGCCCTCGCGGTCGGACGGGCCATTGAGCTTCCCGGTCGACGTGGACGCCGACGGCCGCGCCTGAGCACCTCGTACCAGGAGAAGGAATTCAGATGCCAACAGTTGACTACGAAATCAACGAGCACGTCGCCACGATCACCCTCGACGACCCCGCCCGACGCAATGCGCTCGACGTTGAGTCGGCGCTGCGTATCATCGAGATCTGCGACGAGATCGCGAAGAATTCCACCATCGGAGCCGTCGTCGTACGCGGTGCCAACGGCACGTTCTGCTCCGGTGCCGCGCGGGAACTTCTCGCCAATGCCGGTCAGGACCCGGCCGAGGACGAGAACTTCGAGAGTATGGGGCTCGTCTACGAGTCGTTCGTCCGAATCGGCGAACTTCCCGTGCCGACTGTCGCCGCTGCATGCGGAGCTTCGGTCGGCGCAGGCGTGAACCTCCTCCTCGCCACGGATCTTCGGATCGTTGCCCTAGACGCTCGAATCATCACGGGGTTTCTCAAGCTCGGCATTCACCCGGGCGGTGGTCACTTCACGTTGCTCAGCCAGCTCGTTGGTCGTGAGGTCGCAACCGCAGTGGGACTTTTCGGCGAGGAGATCTCGGGCGCCAAGGCAGAAGAGCTCCGGATCGCCTGGCAGGCCCTTCCAGCCGATGAGGTCGAGCCCCGGGCTGATGAGCTCGCGCGCACGGTCGCCCGAGACCCAGCGCTGGCGCGAAAGGCTGTGGCGTCACTTCGAGTCCAGAACGCACGACCCGGCATTCCGTGGGCGGCCGGCCTGGCCCTCGAACGTCCCGCCCAGATGTGGTCCCTGCGCCGCAAGCACGGAGGGACGACACCGTGACCACCAACACCGCGATCACCGTCTGGGGTGACGAGGCCGGCATCGAAATGATCGACGGCGTCGCCTTTCGGATGTACGCGCAGCGCCCACACAGAGTGTCCGAGATCCTCACCCTCGCCGACCGGTGGGGGTCACGCGTCCACCTGATCCAGGGCGACCGCAAGGTCACGTTCGCGGAGCTCACGACATCCGTGGAGAACAAGGCGAAGTACCTCACCGCCCGAGGAATCGGCAGAGGTCACCGGGTTCTTCTGCTCGGGTGGAACAGCCCCGACTGGATCGTGAACTTCTGGGCCTGCACATTGGTGGGTGCCGTCCCCGCGCTCGCCAACGCATGGTGGAGCGCCGGCGAAGTGTCGGATGCGATCTCTCTTCTGGACCCCGCTATTGTGCTCGCCGACGTCAGCGGGACGCGGAAACTTCCCGCCGAAGCAATCACGGGGGAGTGGGCGGCTGCCGGTGTCGAAGACTCCGACGACAGTGCCTTAGGCAGGGACCTAGTAAGCACCGTGTCGGAGAACGACCCGGCAGTAATCATCTTCACCTCCGGCACGGGTGGAGCCCCGAAGGCAGTCGAGCTATCGAATCGATCGCTGGTCGCCAACCTGCAGATGCTGCTGAACATGACGCACCGTCTGCCTCACGAGGTCACGGACGATGCCGGTGAGGTTGTCCTCCACACTGGTCCGCTGTTCCATGTTGGCGGACCGCAGATGCTGATGCGATCGGTCGCCGTCGGCAACACCATCGTTCTGCCCGCGGGTCGGTTCGACCCCGCCGAGGCCCTCGACCTCATCGAGCTCCACCAGATCTCTCGGTGGGCAGCAGTGCCGACCATGGTTACTCGCCTGCTCGACCACCCCGACATCCCGACCCGGGACGTCGGCAGCCTGCGCTCCGTCACGATCGGCGGGGCGCCCGTCCACCCAGAGCTTCTCGACCAGATCAGCCGCACTCTGCCGGCGGTCCGCACGGGCGTCCCCACGGGCTACGGCCTGACTGAGAACTGCGGCCAAGCCACGGCTGCGTCCGGGCGCGAGACAGTTAAGCACCCTGGCACGGCTGGACGTCCCCTCCCTCTCGCCGAGCTGAAGTTTGTCCCGGTCGAGGGGATGCCAGACGCCGAGATCCTGGTGCGCTCTCCCACTCAGATGACGCGCTATGTCGGGACCGACGAGTCGCCGATCGACGACGAAGGCTGGCTGCACACCGGTGACCTTGGTCGGTTGGACGACGGCGGACGTCTCTGGATCACGGGACGCTCGAAGGATCTCATCATCCGCGGTGGAGAGAACATCGCACCAGCCGCGGTCGAGCGGGCTCTGACGGGCATCCCAGGCGTGACCGAAGCAGCCGTCGTCGGCGTCCCGCATGCTGACCTGGGGGAGGAAGTCTTCGCTTTTGTTGTTATCTCCGACCTCACCCTGACCGCCGAGAACCTACGCGCACGGCTCTCGGGCTCCCTCGCCTCTTTCGCGGTGCCCACCCATTGGAGCGTGAGCCAGGACCCGCTTCCGACCAACCACACGGGCAAGGTCGACAAGCCTGCTCTAGCCCGACGGGCAGCTGACCGCTAGTGCCATCCGCGATCCGCCGCTCGAGCGCGCCCCGCAGTTCCAACTGGACCAGTCGTGTCTGAGGTCCCGAGCTTCAGGCACGTCACCCCGGCGTTCAGAGTGCTCAGCGGTGAGGGCGCTCTCGATGCGCTCGCCGCGGAGTTCGACCGTGCGCGGTGTCGGCGCGTGGTCGTTGTCTGTGGGGCCTCGATGCTTGCCCACCCCCGCGTGCTGGAGCGCATCGCATCCGTGCTTGGCGACCGACTGGCCGGGCAGTTCGGCGGCGTCAAGGAACACAGTCCGGTGCCGGTCGTTCAAGCAGCCGCTGACCTCCTCGCAGATGTCGAAGCCGACGCTGTCCTAGCAGTGGGCGGCGGCTCGGCCATCGTCACTGCTCGCGCGGCTTCGATCCTGCTGGCCGAGAGGAGAGACGTCCGAGACATGTGCACCCAATGGGGCTCAGACGGGCGTCTGATCAGCCCCAGGCTCATCGCGGCCAAGCTCCCCATCTGGATCGTGCCGAGCACCCCAACCACCGCATACGCCAAGGCGGGGAGCGCGGTGCGGGATACCTCCACTGGCGAGCGGCTCGCGCTGTACGACCCCAAGACTCGGGCCCAAGGTGTTGTCTTCGACCCCGAGGTCGCGATGTCGGCGCCCGTCGAACTCGTACGCGGGTCAGCGCTCAACGCGATGTGCATGTCCGTCGAGTCGTTCCAAGGCTCATCCGACCCGCTGGCGGACGCGCTCCTACTCCACGCCCTTCGGGAACTGACTGAGTTTCTGCCACGACTACACGATGAACCGGACGACCCGTCGATACGGCTGCGGCTCATGCTCGGCGCACTATTGGCAGGACAAGGCAGCGACTATGTCGGCGGGGGTCTAGCACAGGCACTCGCGCACTCGGCCGGTCCTCGCTCTTCGGTGTCGAACGGCGTTGTCGAGTCGATCCTGCTACCGCACACAATGCGGTTCGCCGAACCTGCGACCCCAGGTCGATTGGCTGCGGTCACTAGGGCGATCCACGATCGCGGCTTTCCTAGCGTGGCCTCAGAGGACAACGAAGCGCGCCTGCGGTCGGCGCCGGACGCCATCGACGAGCTCTGTCGGCACATGGCAGTCCCACGTCGCCTTCGTGACGTCGGGGTCCATCAGGGCGCACTCGATGAGATCGCGGAACACGCCCTCGGTGACTGGACTCTCACCCGGATCCCTCGGCGGGCCGGACGCAGCGAGCTCCTGACTGTCTTGCAGGAAGCGTGGTGAACAGGTGACGACCCAAGAGACCGAGGAACACACGATGACAGCACTATCCGGTGTCAAGGTGATCTGCATCGGGCAGTTCTACTTCGCGCCCTACTGCTCGATGCTTCTTGCTCGACTAGGCGCCGACGTGATCAAGATCGAGGCGCCCGAGGGCGACCCGTACCGACGGCTGCCGACTACCGTCGACAACACGTCGGTCCAATTCACCATGCTCAACGCGGGCAAACGCGCCATGCGACTCGATCTCAAGAGCGAGCGCGGGCAGGAGGTCGCTAGGCAACTGGCCTCGCAGGCAGACGTTCTCATCCAGAATCTCTCGCCGGGTGCGATGGAGCGGTTTGGCCTCGGCTACGAGGAGCTGAGCTCACTGAACCCCCGCCTCATCATGGCGTCGGGAACGGGGTTCGGATCATTCGGACCTTACGCCGGCGAGCCCGCAATGGATCTGACCATCCAAGCGCGATCAGCGGTGATGAGCACCACCGGCTTCATGGACGGAGCTCCCGTCAGGACCGGTCCCTCGGTCGTGGACTTCATGGCCGGCGCACACATCTTCGGCGGGGTCATGGCAGCGCTCTACCAGCGAGAGCACACCGGCCGTGGCCAGCACGTCGAGGTCGCGCTTCAAGACGCGATCCTTCCCTCGCTTACCTCCAACATCGCGGGCCTCATCAGCAGCCATGGCACCGTCCCGGAGCGCACCGGCAACCGTCACGGCGGCTTGGCGGTCGTCCCGTACAACTCCTACCGGACGCGCGACGGCTGGGCGACGGTGCTATGTCCAACGCAAGGACACTGGCAGCGGCTCTGCGAGGTCATGGACGACCCCGACGCCAAGCTCGAGCGGTTCAGCACCATGGCAGGTCGGTGCGCCCACTCCGATGAGGTCGATGTCATCGTGGAGCGGTGGACCAGTGGTCTCACCAAGAACGAAGTCACTCAAGCCTTGGCCGGAACGGGCATCCCCAACGCACCGGTCGTGACGCTCCCGGAACTCATGGAAGATCCGCACGTCGCCACCCGTGGCATCCTCCGTCAGATGCAGGACACGGCCGGGCCCTGGTTGACACTCGGCAGCCCCGTGTTCTTGTCCGACTCGCCGATGGTGGAGCCCTCGCGAGCACCGGCGCTGGGCGCCGACACAGACGACATCCTGCGTGGCGACCTCCACATGTCGGACGAGCAGATCCAGGAGCTACACGCGAGCGGTGTTGTCTAGCCGAATAGAGATTGAGTCTGCCGAAATCCAACAAGCCAGACGGAGGAAACATGGCCAAGTCCACCAGCCCCGCCGCCGCCCTCATCGGCGACTTCGCTCCAAAGATCGTCGAACTCACGGAGGGTGTGCTCTTCAGTGATATCTGGGAGCGCCCGGGACTCTCCAAGCGTGACCGCAGCCTCATTACGGTCGCAGCTCTCGTGACTCAGTACCGGCCCGAGCAGCTGACGGGGCACATGAAGCGAGCCGTCGAGAACGGTGTCACCGTCGAGGAGTTGGTCGAGACAATGACCCACCTCGCCTTCTACGCGGGCTGGCCTGGCGCCATGTCGGGGATCCTCGCCGCGAAGGCACTCTTCGATCCCGCCGGTCACGTCCCATCCGAGTGACTCTCCGCAATCACAATCAAGGAGAACGAGTCGTGCCAGTTCGCCCCCATGAGGATGCCTCCGCCGCGATCGCGCGTGCAGCCGCTTCCTGGACATTCGAGGACCTCGCGCCCGCCACCGTCGATGCCGCCAAGCGCGGAATCATCGACACGATCGGTGTGAGCCTGGCCGCGACTGGCCCAGCGGGCGCCGACGTCGCCCCGGTCCGAACCTGGCTGGAGGACCTCAGAGCGCCCGGCGGCGTACCGGCGCTCGGCTACGGATGGCCATTGACCAGCCAGGACGCCATCTTCTGGATGGGGGCGCTCTCGCACGCCCTCGACTACGACGACTACGCCGACATCGTCCACCCGTCGGCGCCAGTTGTGAGTGCTGTGCTTCCCCTCGCGCAGGTCACCGCGCCCATCGACGGTCGACGACTGCTCGTCGCCGTCGCCGTAGGGCAGGACCTTGTGGCGCGCATCGCACTTTCGCTGCGAAAGTCGCTCGCCGATTTCGGTTGGCTTCCGGCACTCCCAGGCACCCTCGGTGCGGCACTAGGTGCAGCGACAGTTCTCGGCCTCGACGAGGTCCGGACGCGAAACGCGCTCGGACTTGCACTGCACCGCACTAGCGGCACCATGGAAGCTCTCACAGGCGTGGGGTCCGCATACCGAGCCGTCAGAGAAGGCTTCGACGCACAAGCCGGAGCGGCAGCAGCCGAACTCGCAAAGCGGGGAATGCGAGGCGATCCCAACAGCTTCGACGGCGAATTCGGCCTGTTCCCTCAGTTCTTCGACAACGACTACGACCGTGATTTTTTCCTTGCCGGCGTTGGTCAAGAACTGCTGGGGCCACGGATCACGTTCAAACCGTGGCCATGCGCAGGTCACACCCATCTCTACCTGACGGCGATATCCGAGATGCAGCAACAGGCTCCGATCGCATACAAGGACATCCGTCGGGTGGTGGTGATCGGCGGCAGCAAGGTGCTCGAACAGCAGTGTGAGCCCAGCGCGCTTCGGACCGCACCGCCACACAGCATCGACGCCAAGGTCAGCATCCCCTTCCTCGTCGGAAAAATGCTCCGACACGGCACGGTCAAACTCGATGACTTTTCGGCCCAGGGACTGCGGGACCAAGATGCAATCGACATCGCCAACCTCGTCGAGTGGCGACTGGACCCCGCCTTCGGTCGGGTCGACGAAGGCTTCGGGCCTGCTCGGGTTGAGGTCCTGATGGCCGACGGAACCACCCGCTCCAATCGGGTAGAACAGAGCCTTGGTCATCCACAGAAGCCGTTGCCGTGGAGTCAGCTGGTCGAAAAATTCCACGACTGCCTCGCCGTATCCGACGCGCGAATCCCCATGACATCCGCGCAGGCAGTCGTCGACCTAGTCGACGACCTTGAGAACGTCGAAGACGTCCGGCAAGTAATGCGGCACTTGGTTTCGCCGAACTCCCCAGCACGCAGTCATGTCGAGCGCTGAGACGTTCCCGTAACCCTTTGAGTAGAAGGTGTTGAGGATCAGTCGAGTGACAATCACCTTCAGCCAAGAATTGAACCTTTCGTCGGACCAACCTGCGCGAGATCCGCACGGCGACCTGCCCGGCCCAGACAGTGAACCGACATGGCCCCGGAATCAAGTGCGCTGACCTGAGACCATTCTCCCGCCCTCGAGACAGGAGTCATCGTGGCGAAGCCTGTGATGTTTCGAAAGCAGAGCGGTACGTCCATCGAACTGCTGATCCCGGCTCCTGCTGCGGCGAGCCAGTGGGCAGCGCGAACCACGATGCGCGGTATGGCCGTGAGCGCTGCGATGGCACGTGGGGCAGAGCAAATGATCGACCTGGCCCCCGGATTCCAGCCCGTTCGATGGACAGCCGACCTCTTCAGGCCAGTGCCGATGCGTCCGTGCTCGGTACGGGTGGAGGTTCTGCGATCAGGCAGGCGGTTGACTCTGGCCGAGGTCGAGTTGGTCCAAGAGGACCAAGTGATGGCCAGAGCGAGAGCCCTGTTCATCGCCGGAGCTGAAGCTGCCGAGGAAGCCGCCTGGCAGCCTGAGCGCCAGGTCGCGGTACCGCCTGTTGAGCTCGAACCGAACGCGCCGGAGAACAGGTTGTACTTCAGTGAGAATGAGGGGTGGTCGACGTACGCAGCTGCTCACAGCAACCTGTCGAGGAAGCAGATCTGGCACTTCCCCTTCTCAGTGATCGAGAACGAGACGCCGAGTCCATTCCAACTTGCCGCCGGCGTGGCTGACATGGCCAGCGTCGTCTCGCATTGGGGGAGCGACGGCGTCCCCTACATCAACGCAGACATCACGCTCGCGATGGCTCGACCACCGACGGGGCTGATGATCGGTGCCGCTGGTCTCGAACGAGTCGCCAGCGATGGGATCGCGGTCGGCACTGCGCTGATGCATGACCGCGCCGGTGTTTTCGGAACAGCCACCGTCTGTGGCCTGTGGAACGGTGACCGACGAGTGAACCCCGCCGGCCGAGACGAGCGTCCGGAGATCGGTACCTGACCAGGGTCAGGGTGGTGGACAGTTTCCCCGGCAATGTTCACATCGACGGGGTCGCATGCACTGACGCGCGACCAGACTCTCGAGATCGCGAGCACCCGCGTCGCGCTCGGGACCGGAGTCGGCACGTCGTTCTCCACTATTTGGTCTAGAACCGAGTTGCCTCGGAGGTAGTGCTTGACGGCTTGCGGGCCGCGTCCTAGATTAATGTCTAAGAATGGATCGGAGTCCAAATCGCTCGGCGCACCACTAGCCGAGCTAATTCGCTAGGACGCCGCCACTCGCTCGGCTGAGACCAGCAGGGTCGCGGGGTCGTCGCCGTCTGAACCTTCGGGTTCCACGAGCTCGGAACCGACTGAACGGAGAGACAAAGTGGAGTACGCCCGTCTGGGTTCGAGCGGCCTGCAGGTCTCAAGGGTCTGTTTGGGCGGAATGACCTACGGCGACATCGACCGTGGGAACCACGAATGGACCTTGCCGTACGACCAAGCCGAGCAGTTCATTAGGCAAGCGCTCGACCTTGGGATCAACTACTTCGACACCGCCAATTTCTACTCGCTTGGATCGAGCGAGGAGATCTTTGGCAAGGCATTGCTGAGCATGTCCCGGCGTGAGGACGTCATTATCGCGACGAAGGTCGCGATGCCCATGGGATCTGGGCCGAACGATGCGGGCCTTTCCCGTGGTGCCATCCTCACGCAGGTCGACGCGAGTCTAAAGCGACTGGGCACGGACTACATCGACCAGTACATCGTTCATCGGGCGGACCCACTCACGCCGTGGGAGGAGACGATGCAGGCGCTTGACGACCTGGTGCGAGCCGGGAAAGTTCGGTATCTAGGCGCTTCCAGCATGTACGCGTGGCAACTCGCGAAGTCGCTGGCAGTCTCTGACCGACATGATCTCGCGAGCTTCGCGAGCATGCAGAATCACTACAACCTCCTCTATCGAGAGGAGGAGCGTGAAATGATCCCTCTGTGCCTTGACGCGGGTTTGGGCCTTACCCCCTGGAGCCCGTTGGCACGCGGCCGCCTCGCGCGCGGTCCCGAGGATGTAACGAATCGCGCCCGCCTCGATCAGACCGATCGCGACGAGTACTTCGACGGGCCCTCGCAGGGCATCCTCGTCGCCGTCGAAAAAATCGCCGAAGAGCGTGGCGTCCCACGAGCGCAGGTAGCCCTCGCTTGGCTTCTCGGGCGGACTGGTGTCACGTCGGCGGTTGTCGGAGCGACGAAGTCGCATCATCTGGAGCATGCGGTTGCGGCCTTGGATATTCGGCTCGAAGACAGCGAAATCTCTAGGCTTGATGCCGGTTACGCGCCCCGTCCCATCAATGGCCACTGAGGTGTCGGTCGATCATGCCCGGGCGATGGGCGCACTCGAGCCGGGAAGTCGACTGCAGGCGCTTAGCATCGATCGCCGCAGGCCCGGGGCGCGGGATGTCCAAATCGACATCGCGTTCTGCGGCATCTGTCATTCGGACCTGCATCACGTCGACGACGACTACGGGCGAAGCAAGTATCCGCTGGTCCCTGGACATGAGATCGTAGGCACCGTCTCGGCAGTGGGCAGCGACGTAGAGCGTTTCGCGGTCGGTGACGTGGTCGGCGTCGGTTGCATGATCGGTTCCTGTGGCGCGTGTGACGCCTGTCGTCGAGGGCTCGAGCAGTTCTGTCGTCAAGGTGACATCAAGACCGCCAACGGCACCGACCGAGACGGCTCCCCCACCGCCGGTGGATACTCGCGACGCATCGTGGTGAGTGCCGACTTCGTGCTGCGCGTCCCGCCGGCCATCCCGTTGGAGTGTGCTGCACCTCTTCTGTGCGCAGGAATCACCATGTACTCGCCACTACGACACTGGAAGGTCGGGCCGGGCCGCCGCGTCGCCTTCCTTGGCATGGGCGGCGTCGGCCACGTAGGCGTGAAGATTGCCCGAGCCCTCGGGGCTCACACGACAGTTCTGGACGTCACAGAGGACAAGCGCGAAGACAGTTTGCGCCTAGGCGCTGACGACTTTCGTGTTACGGCGGTCGACGGTTGGACCTCTGGTATCCAGAGGACGTTTGACCTGATCATCTGCACGGTGCCGGCGTCCATCGACATCGACCTCTATCTCGACCTGCTCGCCACAGATGGGACCCTCGTCCTCATCGGCGTGCCCAACCGGCCTCTTGAGGTCTCGGCCATCTCATTGATCTTCAATCGGAGGTCGATCGCCGGTTCGCTGATCGGTGGGGTCGCCGAGACCCAAGAGATGCTCGACTTCTGCGCGCAGCACGGGATCGGCGCAGAGGTAGAGGTAATCGGCGCCGGCGATCTAGATGTGGCGTATGAGCGGGTGAGGGCAGGGGACGTCAAGTTCAGGTTCGTTCTGGACTGCGCCACAATCCCACCATCCGACGGGTCTCAGTTGCCGCCGGCCATCCGACTGCGCGAGGAGTTCTGACATATGTCGCTAGCCGACCAGGTCATTGTCGTTACTGGCGCCGGGTCTGGGCTCGGGGCAGAGATCTCACGTGATCTCCACACTCAGGGAGCGACAGTGGCCGCAATGGATGTCGACGTAGCGAGCGCCCGGGCCACGGTCAACGCAATGGAGAGCGGCTGTGACGCGGTGGCGATCCGTGTCGACATCGCGGAGCGTGGCTCTGTGGAAACAGCTGTCGCCGAAGTCGTTCGCCAGTTCGGCCGGATCGACGCGCTTGTGAACAATGCCGGGATTCACGATGGACGGACCCGGGCCACCGAGACCTCCGATGACCTCTGGAATAGGGTCATCGGGGTCAACCTAACTGGCACCTTCTTGATGTCGCGCGCTGTCATTCCCATCATGGTCGATCTCGGAAGGGGTGCGATCGTCAACATGGCCTCCGTAGCGTCTTCGGTCGCCAACGGTGGGGGAGTCGCCTACACGGCGTCCAAGCACGGCATCCTCGGGCTCACACGACAGTTGGCGTTCGAGTACGGTCCTGCCGGGATCCGTGTCAACGCAGTAGCTCCGGGCGCGATCTGGACCCCGCAGGCGGCCCAGCACGTTGTGCCGGGGTCTCCAGAGGACTTGATGGTGCGCGAGGTTGCGGCAAAGCGCTATGGCCGACCAAGCGAGATCGCCTCAGTGGTCGCGTTCCTCCTCGGTGAGGGGGCTAGCTTCATGCATGGCTCCTCGATCACCGTCGACGGTGGATACACGATGATCTAGACCCCGGCGCTAGTGGGACGTCTCGAACCGGATGTTCGCTACGTCCTGCACGACCGTGTTCCCTGGCGATACTCGGTAGACCCTGGCGGGGTTGTCGAGGAACATCGTGCGGCGCTCGGCCAAGGAGAGGCCGGAGACAAAGTGTCGATAGAGCCCCATGATCACGTCGTAGCTGCTGAACATCCGATCGATCGGCCAGTTGGAACCGATCAGGACCCGGTCAGCGCCAAACGTGTCGACACAATGTTCTACCCAAGGCCTCAGAGACTCGACCGTGAACCTGTGGTCTGCCGTGGCGGCGCCGGAGACCTTCACCGAGACATTTTCGGCCCGCGCCAAGAGCGACATGTTGGCGGCCCAGCCGGCGAACGTCTCGTTGTCGCGGTTGAGCGGACACCCGAGGTGTTCAAGGACGATCTTGAGTCCAGGGTTGTCCTCAGCGAAGCGGAGCGCTCGGGGGAGGTCTTCCCACGCACAGAATAGATCCAGCACCAGATCGCGTTCGGCGAGCAGCCGCGCAGACTCGATCAACGCATCAGGAAAGCTTGCCGCTTGCATAGCCCCGTGCAAGGCGAAGTCACGAACCCCCACGAAATAGGGAGATTCGCAGTGCGCGTCCAACTGCTTGGGTGCCTCAGAGGTCGTGAGATCCACGTGCCCCACGATGGTGAACGGGACCTGTGAGCGGGACTGGTGACGCATCTGCGTGAGCCAGCGCGTCTCCTCGGCAGGATCAGGCCCCGTCGTGGCTTGGATGTGCACGAAGGCGCCGACGTTAGCAAAACGCGCCTCTCCCCACATCGCGTCGATGTCGAAGCGAGCCGACCGGATCGGGTCCAGGTTGCCCAAGATGTCGTCTTCCGCGTCCGACGCGGCCCAGTCGTACCGTGACGTGGTGTCAGGCTTCCTGAGGTCCCAGAAATGGACGTGTGTGTCGACCATCAGTTCGTTGTCCATGGTGCCTGTCCGTGACGTAGAAGATTGCCGTCGGCGAGAGTCAAACGAGCTCGGCATAAACGGCTTGCTCGAAAGATCGGAAGACATCGATCGTGCGGGAGTCGCAGAACGGCATCACCTGTGTCATCAGGACGCCGCCGATGCGTGTTAGCGGATCGACCCAGTAGTGAGTGTTCAAGAAACCTGCCCATGCGAGCGAGCCAGCGCGGCGCATGTCCTCGAGGTCGACTTCGTTTCGCAGGAACGCCGTTGTCCACGTCGCGGGCGACCCGGGTGCCAGCTCCACGTTCTCGGACCAGGGCAGGCTCGAGGTCAAAATTGCCGGCACACGCAGGTCGCCGATCTGGTTCTGCGTCATCGTCTCAACCGCGCTGGTGGACAAGATCCGCTGACCGTCCACCTGCCCGTCGTTGAGAACGAGTCGGAGGAATCGGGCGTAGTCGGGTGCCGTTCCGTAAAGCGCACCCCCAACGCTGTAGGTCTCGGGACGAAGCGGCGGCGCGAATTCGACCGTGCTCAGCGACCCGTCCGCGGAACGTGCCGTCACTGGGGCAATGCGGCCCGCGAGACCGTCAGGTTCAAACACCGTATCGACCATGCCGAGCGGATCCAGGATTTCTGCTCGACAGAAGGCGTCGAGGCTGAGGCCCGACACTCGCTCGATCAACACGCCAACCCAGTCTGGACCTAGGCCGTACATGAACTGCTCGCCAGGGTCGAACATCAGGGGATACTTGAAGGATTCGATGGTGCTCCCGAACGTCGGGCAGTTCGAGATGTACTCGTACGCCTTCTGCTTGACGTGGTAGGTCGCATACGTCAAACCGGACGTGTGAGTCAGCAAGTGGCGAAGCCGAACCGGCGTTCGTGGCGGGCGCATCACTAAGCCGCTTGCGGAGAAATCCTCAAGAACTTGGATCTCCTTGAACTCTGGGACGACCTCCTCTACGACCGTATCCAGGCTGAGCTGACCACGGTCGACGAGCACCAGTGCCGCAGCTGCACCGACCGCCTTCGTCATCGACAACATGACGTAGACCGAGTCGACTTGGGCATCCCTGTTCTCGTCGAACGCGCCCGTTGCGTGCTGCCAGATGTCGCGTTCGGCGTTTGTCACCACCGCAGATGCAAACGGAATGTCGCCCCGCTCCACGCCCGAGTCCAGCACGTCCGCCAGTCGACCCACTTCAGCTCCTTCGTGGACGCAAGTCCATATTTGGTGTTGAATCTAGGCCGTCATTGCTCGTGTGGTCAACACCACGTCCGCCGCGAGCCGCCATGAATTTCTGCGCTTGAGAGTGAGCAAATGAAGACGACGACACTCGGAATCGACGGCCCGGAGGTGGGTGTGATCGGCCTGGGGTGCATGGGCATGTCCTACGCCTACGACACGGCAGCTCCCTCTGACGACGAGCAATCGATTGGCGTCATCCGACGAGCCTTGGACCTGGGCATGACGCTCATCGATACCGCCGACGTCTACGGGCCCTTTGTGAATGAGGAGTTGGTTGGCCGAGCCCTAGCTGGCAACTGGCGGGATCGGGCGATCGTTGCGACGAAGGTCGGCTTCGTCGTGGAGCCGGGCGACTCAAAGTTCGCAGTACCTCCCAGGTTCAACGGACGCCCCGACCATATTCGGCAGTCTCTCGACGGGAGCCTGCGACGCCTTGGCACCGATCGAATCGACCTGTACCAGCTCCATCGCATCGACCCTGACGTGCCGGTCGAGGAATCGTGGGGGGCCATGGCCGAGGCTGTCTCTGCCGGGAAGGTCCGGCACCTTGGGCTCTCTCATGTGACGGTCGAGGAGATCGAGCGTGCTCGGTCCGTCCACCCTGTTGCGTCGGTGCAGTCTGAGTGCTCCCTCTGGACCCGTGAGGTGCTGGCGGACGTGCAGCCCCATTGCGAGCAGCACGGGATTGCCCTCCTTCCCTACTCACCTTTGGGGAGGGGGTTCCTGGCGGGTCGGTTCGCCTCCGTTGCCGACATTCCGGCCGACGACGTGCGCCGCGGGCTGCCTCGCTTCCAAGCGGAGGCCCTTGAGGCCAATCTCGCGATTGTCCAACGAGTCCGCGCGATTGCCGAGCGGCTGGGAGCGTCGCCGGCCCAAGTCGCGCTGGCGTGGCTCGTGAACAAGGGGCGGTTCGTTGTGCCCATTCCCGGGACCAAGACGCCGAAGTACCTGGAGGACAACGCCGGCGGCGGCGCCGTGGAGTTGTCCGCGGACGATATTGCCGAGCTGGATGACCTTCCAGCGCCGCGCGGTGCGCGGGTGTAGGTGTCCGCGGGCAGTCTGAATCGACGCGCCTGTGCCGGAGCGCGATATCGGATTTGGACGCGGATCCAAGAATCCCTTGACTGTGATCGGCGTCTCTTCTAGATTCCAGTCCACAATAGGACTCGGGTCCACTAACGACCATGTCTGGTAGGGGCGCGACGGAACGTTTGCCGTCGGACTTCCTGACGCAATTAGGAGCGTGTGCGGTGAGTCGAATCAACGGACGTAGGGGTGCTATCAGCCTCATGGGCTTGGGACTGGCATTGACGCTTGGTCTCTCGGCGTGTGGAGGCAGCGACAGCTCGGGTGCCGCGGCGCCAGACGGCACGCAGTCGGCGGCTCTGCCTGCGGATGTACCCACGTTGGAGACGCTCTGGACCAAGGGGACTATCGGCGAGCCGCCGACGTCAGGGCCGGCGCCAGAGGCGGGGAAGTCGATCTATTGGATCTCGTGTGGACAGCAAGCGCCCGACTGTGCCGCGAAGTCTGAAGCCGGCAAAGCCGCCGTCGAGGCAATTGGTTGGAAGTTCAACCTGATCGACGGAAACCTGGGGACCGCCGGCGCCTACGCCGACGGCATTCGCCAGGCGATTGCTGCCAAGGCGGACGCGATCGTCCTCGATGCCTTCCCCTGCTCGTCGGTCCAGCAACCTCTCGAGGAGGCGAAGGCGGCGGGCATCAAGGTCGTCGGCATGGAGAACCTCGACTGCGTAGACGCCGACCCGTCTGCGCCCAAGCTCCTGACGGTCGACATGCCGTACAACGAGACGGACACGACGCAGCCGGAGTACTGGGCTGCGTTTGGCCGATTCGCCGCGGACTACATCATCGGTGCCTCCGAGGGCAAGGCGAAGATCATCTTCAATGCGGGCGAGGGTGACCCGCAGAAGGAGTTCCTCAACAACGGCTTCACGGAGGAGCTGAAGAAGTGCTCCGGCTGCGAGATCGTTGACACCGTCAAGTTCACCAACAGTGACAGCGTCCCCAACGGGCCGTGGGTCAACGCACTGCGCGCTTCGCTGCTCCGACACCCGGAGGCGACCGCGGTCATGATTCCGTTCGAGTTCTTCGCGGTCACAGTCGGGGGCGCGCAGGCCATCACTGACGCGGGCCGAAAGATCTGTTCGGGAACCCCTCCGTTCTCCAGTGATTGCGTCATCGGTTTTGGCGGCGTGGGATCTTCAGACGGCTTCGACTTCATCCGCGACGGCAAGTGGACGGCATCCACATCAGTTCGACCCAACGCCTGGGTTGCCTGGGCTGCCGTCGACTCGCTCAATCGCGCGTTCGAAGGTGAGCCTGCAGTCCCGCAGGGTGTCGGCATGATCACCATCGACAAGGATCACAACCTGCCGGCCGAGCCCGGCAGCAACTGGGAGCCCGACGTTGACTACGTGTCCGCGTACAAGTCTGCGTGGGGCGTCAGCTGATCTGACGCGGTGCCACAGGCCTGGACCGGATGGCGGTCGCCCGACTAGGGCGATCGCCGTCCGCGTCTTTTGCCCACAGTGACATTGTCCGTGAACTCATCTGATGAGGAGGCGTGGGTTCTGGTGCCACCAATTCGTGCTTCACGGTTCCGTGATACGGGAAGGCTCGACGCGCTGCTCCCGAATGCTGTGGCCCGCGGTGCGCTCCCCTTCGGTGTGGCAATGGTCGCCAGCGCCGGCCAGGTGGAGTGGCATGACGCCGTCGGAGAAGCCTCCGACGGTAGCCCCGCCACACTCGACACACTCTTCTGCCTGCGCTCCATGACAAAGGCGGTCGGAAGCCTCGCGGCCATGATCCTTGTGGATCGTGGACAACTCGATCTGTCGTCCGCGGTCGTCGACCTGGTGCCCGAGTTCGCCGACGTTCGGGTGCTAGACAGCATGACGCCCCAGGGACCGCGCATGCGAGAGCCGCGTGCCCCGGTCACTGTTAGACATCTCCTCACTCACACTGCGGGGTTCGCCTACAGTGCCTTTGAGGCGAAGCTGTTGGAGTACGAGGTCGCGACGCAGATGGCGACCGTCGAGGACGGGACCGTCGAGTCGCTTAAGTATCCACTAATGTTCGATCCCGGCGAACGCTTCTGCTACGGCATCAGTACGGACTGGTTGGGGCTGGTCGTCGAGCGTGTCGGTGGATCGAAACTGGACGACTTCTGTCGGGATGAAATCTTCGAACCAGCGGGCATGCGCAGCACCGTATTCGAGCTCGACGGCCAAGAGAAGGCCGACCTTGCCGATCTGCGGGTCAGGGCAGCCGACGGCTCGTTCGAGTTGCTCGATTGGAAGCCACCACCACATCCGGAGATCTACGGCATGGGTGGCTGCTTGTATGCGACCGCGCCGGACTACATCCGCTTCCTTCAAATGTTCCTGCGGGATGGGCGCGCCGCAAGTGGTCAAAGGATCCTCTCAACGAACACCTTCCGATTGATGACCGAGAACCAGATCGGTGCGCTCCGTGTTGGGGCTTTCGCGGCAACGGGGCCGCTCTCGGCGCCAGTGGACTTCGCGTCAGGCATCGCGAAGACGTGGACCACCGCTTTCATGAGGACCGAGGAGGACCTGCCGGGCCGACGTGCGTCAGGCTCGCTGTCCTGGTCGGGATTCTGCAACACGCACTTCTGGGTTGACCGGGCATCTGACGTGGCGGCGGTCTTCATGACGCAGACGTTGCCGTGGTGCGAGCCGGAGTTCATGAAGTCTTTCGATGAGTTCGAGTGCGCCGTTTACAGCGCGATACTTCCGGCAAGGCGTTCTCGGCGCCTGGGCTCGGCAAGCGCGGCTCAGCAACACTGATGAGTCTGCAACTTGGGCCCCAAGACGCCCAAGCTTGGACTCTTGTCTAACTTTGGTCTGAGATCTATTGTAATGTGTGTCGCGTCACGCCGCACGTCGTTGGCGGGCTGATCATTTGAGAAACCTCCGGAGCCGGAGTCCTCCCTTGGGTCAACGGCTGCAACACAAGATAAGGAAACCCCGATGGCAAAGACGGCAGAGGTCGGCAACGGCCCGACCGGCGAAGTGGTGGCGGTCTCGAACTCGCCAGTGCAGCCCAAGGTCTCGTGGGTCGGGCGACTGGAGATGGTAGGCGAACGTGCTGGTTTGCCGATCATTCTCGTGGTGGTCGTGGTCTTCTTCAGCCTTTACCCATCCACGTCGGCGACGTTCCCGACGTCGGCCAACATCCAGAACATCCTGGCCAACCAATCAGTCACGGGACTGATCGCCCTGGGAATGGTCATCCCGCTCGTGGCTGGGTTCTTCGACCTGTCCGTTGCCGCTTCTGCCGGCATGTCGAGCGTCACGGTCGCCTCGCTCGTCTCAATCCATCAACAGCCGATCTGGCTCGCGATCATCGCGGGGATTCTCGTGGCTGTCGCCGCGGGGGTCGTGAACGGTGTGCTCGTCGGAGTGCTGCAGCTCAATCCGTTCATCACGACGTTCGGCACCTACATCGTCATCAGCGGCCTTCTGCAGTGGTACACGCAAGGTCAGACGATCCTCAACGGAGTTCCGCCGTCGATGGCGCTATGGGCCTCCGGTAAGTGGCTCGGTGCGCCCCGCGTCTTCTGGGTGTTGATGCTTACCGCTGTGGCCGTCTGGTATCTCCTGCGTCACACGCCCTTCGGTAGGTACCTGGCCGCGATCGGATCGAACGAGAATGCAGCTCGCCTCGCGGGTATTCGTGTCGACAGGTCGGTCTTCATCGCCTTCATGCTGTCGGGCCTGCTCGCGGGTATGGCTGGCGCTCTTCTGACCACCAGGATGGGTACAGCGGACTCAGGCACGGCTCTCTCCTACCTCTTTCCAGCGCTCGCGGCCGTGTTTCTTGGCCAGACGTCGATCAACCCCGGCCAGTACAACGTCTGGGGGACGATCTTCGGCGTCTATCTAGTGGCTGCAGCAGTAGCTGGCTTCACTCTGTTGGGAGCGGCTGCCTGGATCCAGCAGTTGTTCAACGGACTTGCCCTGCTGATCAGCCTGGTCGTGTCGACTTTCACCGCGCGTGCACGCGACCGGCGGGCTCGCTCGCAGGCCGTTTAGCCCGTATTCGGGACCTGCTCGTCTAGCTCTTCCAGCTGGTTGCGGTGTGTCCCTGCGTCCACACAGCGAGGATCGAACGCGTGTGACGGTCGGCGGCCTTCCGGCGTACCTGTACGTAGGCGTCCCGCCATGTTGGCCTCGCGTCGACGTTTGGCTGTGTAACCACACGAAGGGAAATGAATGCGCTTCGAGAACCGGGTCGCCCTAGTGACAGGCGGCGCCCGTGGAATCGGACTGGCCATCGCCGAGCGTCTTGCACAGGAAGGCGCCCGGGTTGTGATCGTCGATCGTGAAGAGACCGTGGGCGAGTTGGCCGCGCAAGACTTACGCTCCCGTGATCATGACGTGGTCTTCGCGCCCGGTGACGTGAGCGACGTCGATTCTGTGGAACGTGTCGTCAACTATGCCCATGAGACGTATGGCGCCATCGACGTCCTAGTCAACTGCGCCGCGCTGATCAATCCCACGCCTATCAGGACGGCTACGCTCGCAGAGGTCCAAGCCGTGCTTTCGGTAAACGTGGGTGGCGTCTTTCTCATGTCTCAGGCCGTCGCGAACTACCTCATCGACAGATCCCGAGGCGGCTCGATCGTCAACATCTCCTCGATTACAGCCGCTCAGGGCGCGCCAGCATTGCTGGCGTATTCAGCCTCTAAGGGCGCGGTGTCGGCGATGACGCGCTCGCTCGCGGTCGGTCTGGCCGACCATGGGATCCGGGTCAATGCGGTGGCTCCGGGCTCGATCGAGACGCAGAAGGCTCGCGAGATCTACGCCGACAATCCCGGTCAGGAGGCGCGCGTGCTATCTCGCACGCCGCTGCGTCGGCTAGGTCATCCAGACGAGGTGGCATCGGTCGTCGCCTTCCTGGCCAGCGACGAAGCCGCCTACGTCACTGGCCAGGTCATCTACCCGGACGGCGGACGACTCGCTTTGGGCTACACGGTGGAACCGCGGCACGGCGCTGATGCGTGAGCAACTGCTTCAGTCGAAGGGGGTGACTGGGCAACACCGTCGGGCTCGCCGACTCAACCATCGTTCAAGCCATCACGACGTGCGGCTCAGGATGGCGATACTTCGCGGCTCGCGTACCTAAGTGATGCCCGCAGTCCCGGGCGGGTAGCCGACAGGCCCCGGGCCGAGCTCGCCGGACTGTCAGCACCGGATGCGAAGTCGGTGACGTTGCGCGAGACGCTGCGGGTCTGGCTGCAGAGCAGCGCTAGCCGTACCGCGACCGCTGAGCAACTCTACATCGCCGTGAACACGGTCTCCTACCGGGTCGCGAAAGCCGGTTACCTGCTCGGTCGCCCGGCCGGGGACCGTTCGGTCGAGACGTTGCTGGCACTCGAGCTCGCGCACTACTTCCCCGACTACCTCACCTGACTTGTCTGCAGGCGAGTAGGGGCTGGCCGGCCGCTCCGGTGAGCGCCGGCCGACCCCATGCCGGCCGACCCCATGCCGGTCGGCTCTTTCGGTGCCGGGATCCAAGGCCCAGTCGGGCTCTGGTGCAACACGCCAAGAAACGGGGGTGTGCCGTGCATCACCAGCAAGCTCGCCGGAGCTGGGTCGAACATCCGTAGACCGCAACCGGAGCGCATGGCAGTCTCCTGGCTGCGGCGACGCCCGGATCACGCAGGCCAAAATGAGAGCCAAACGATCAAGCGCGGTCAGCCGCGATGAGAGCGACGACCCGGGCGCCTGATCCAAGCCTCGACGGGCCATGGCCTGAGGTCAATGAACAAGCAGCCACGATGAGTCCGCTGGTCTGGTGTCGACAACCCGACGACGCGGGGACACTAGATGGTCCGCATCCGCCACGGCCCCGCGCGGTCAGCAGTGCGAACTGCAGCTACGAGACCTCAAGGCCAGTCAACTTCCCGTGCGCCCGGTACTCCTCAAGCATTCCGAAGTAGATCAGGGGGTCTGCAAACCTACCTCCGGAGAACAGTTCCTCGTTCTTGGTAGCGCGCCCCTCGTTGTTGAAGTACCCGGGCGTGCACTCTGCGTGGAACTGGATCAGATCGCGGTTGACGTGCTCGCCGAGGACGGAGATGTAGTCGTCGACCGCATCAACCGTGGGTACCACAACACTGCCCCCGTGGCTCTGTAAGGCACCGATGACGTGGGAGAGCTGGAGCGCTTGCTCCTCAATCGTGTGCGTCGCGTTCACCGCTGCTCCCGTCTGCTGGTTGTTGCCGACGAAGAAGCAGTTCGGGAAGTCGTCGGTCATCAGTCCGAACCACGTTCGAACCTGGGGCGTCCAGTGCTGACTGAGGGATCGCCCGGAAGCCCCAACGGGATCGAAGCCGAGGAGTTCGGTGTAGCTGATGGCTGCCTCGAATCCCGTAGCGAAAATGACGGTGTCAACCTTGTACTCGATGTCGCCGACCAGCACGCCGCTCGGCGTGAACCCATCGACCCCCCTGCCATGCGTGTCAACGAGCCTGACATTCGGGCGCGCGAAGGCGGGGATGTAGTCGTCATGCCAGCCAGGACGCTTGCACATCCAGCGATACCAAGGTTTCAGCGCGCTGGCCGTTTCCGGGTCAGGTACGAACTGGTCGATCCGGTCTCGGACGTGGTTCATCAAACGGTAGTCCAGCAGTCGTCGGGCAGCGTCGAACTCCTCGTCCGTCACGGTGCGCCCAACGCTCGACTCGAGCATGTTTCGCTTCAGCTGGATCTGTTTGTTGAAGTCGGTCCACCCGTCGCCGACCTCGTCGACATCTGGCATTGAGCCCGTGATGTGGCGCTGGAAGTTGACCCGCCGTCGCCGCTGCCAACCTGGCTGCTGATCCTGGACCCAGTCCGGCGGCGTCGGGCAGTTCCCTCGTGGACCGACCGCAGAGGGAGTGCGTTGGAAGACGAGCAGCTCTTCGGCGTACGTAGCCAGGGGCGGTACGATTTGCAGTGCCGTCGCGCCAGTGCCGATCACTCCGACGCGCCTTTCTACCAGCCCTGTTAGGCCTGCCCCTTCAGCGTTTCCACCGGTGTGCTCGTAGTCCCACCTGCACGAGTGGAAGATGTGTCCGCCGAAGTCGCCGATTCCGTTGATCCTGGGCAGCTTAGGCAGACTCTGTCTTCCGGCGGCGATCACCAGGTAGTTGCAGCTGAGATGGTCGCCGCGATCCGTGGTCAACGTCCAGCGAGCGCTGGCCGTTGACCACACAGCGGACTGGACCGTGGTCTGGAAACAAGCTCGGTCGTACAGGCCGTACCTCCGACCGATCGACTGGCTGTACGCGAACAGCTCGTCGGCGTAGGCATACCGGTGCTTAGGTGAGTAGCCCATCTCTTCGAGCATTGGCATGTAGATGTGCGCCTCAATGTCGCACATCGCGCCCGGGTACCGGTTCCAATACCAGGTGCCGCCGAAGTCCCCGGCCGACTCGATGATCCGTACATCGTCGAATCCAGCGCCGCGGAGTCGGGCCGCCGTCACCAGGCCGCCGAACCCGCCTCCGATGATAATCGTGCTGCTGTGGCCGGTGATCGGCTCCCTGTCGATCGGGTCGGTGATCCACGGATCTTCACCGAAGTGCGCGAACGCTCCAGCGGCGCCTGTGTACTGGGCTGAGCCCTCAGATCGCACTCGGAGACGCCGCTCCTGTTCGTAGCGGCAGTAGAGCTCGTCTGGGTTGAAGTCCAGATCGCCGCCTAGCAGGATCCTTGCGACTGCGGGGTCGAGCATGATGGCCTTTCTGCACGCCGAGTCGGGACGACGTGGCGGACGGCATCGGTAAGAGCCCTGACGCGCTGATGTGCGGGTCAAGCGGTGTAGATCAGCTCGTTGAGATGCTGTGCGTTGGCGTCTTCGCCGGCGACGGTCGCCACGATGCGCCCTTCCTGCAGGACGACGGCGCGATCGACAACCTGAGCGAGCTCCTCGAGGTCTGAGGTCACCATGATGGCGGCGCCGCCTGCGTCCGTGACCGCCCTGACCGCTGCGTAGATGTCGGCGCGAGACCCGACATCAACGCCCTGCGTAGGCTCGTCCAAAAGCAGGAGGATGGGTTCGCGCCGCAGCCAGCGTGCAAGGATTGCCTTCTGCTGATTGCCGCCCGACAGCGCGCTCATCGCAACGGATCCGTTCGGGGCCTTCACGCGGAACGAGGAGCGTAGTTCGTCCGCGCGCTTCTTCATCGCGCGGCGCCTGAACCAGCCGCTCCAGTAGGAGGCAAGGACGCTAACGTTCATGTTGTCGTCCAGAGTCAGGTCCGCGAACGAGCCACCGCTGACGCGGTCCTCTGGAATCATTACGACGCCGGCGGCAATAGCCTGCGAGTTCCGACGGAACGAGACGGGTCGCCCTCGCAGGGTCATCGTCCCTGAGCGGTGTGGGAGATCCCCCCACATTGCACGAAGCAACTCAGTTCGCCCAGAGCCGAGCAAACCGGCCACACCTACAATCTCACCGGGGTAAACCATGAGATCTACGCCGCGGATCGGACCCGCCTCCAACCCCTGGATCGTCACGACAGGCTCGGCTCCTGTTGGCCTTGTCGTTGCACGCCGACTGGTGTCAACTGCTCGACCGACGATGGACTCGATGAGTTCCGCCTCGGTCAGGAGCGAGGTTCGGTGCTCCGCGGTCACAGCGCCGTCGCGGAAGACGGTCACGCGATCAGTGACCGCCATGACCTCATCGAGTCGGTGGCTCACGAAGACCACCGCGTGACCGCGCTCGGCCAGCCGACGGATCGCCTCCAGCAGGATCTTCACCTCGTGTGCCGGGAGGGCGGCCGTCGGCTCATCGAGGATCACCACGGCCTTCTCGCCCTCGACGTCCTGAAGTGCTCGTGCGATCGCGATCTGCGTACGAGTGGCGACCGGCAGATGGGTGAGGAGCGTGTTCGGATCGACGTTGATGTCGAAACGCTCCATCTGCTGCACAGCACGTCGACGGGCCTCCCGCCACTGAACTCTGCCGAACCTCGACGGATACTCCGAGCCGAGCATCATGTTCTCGATGACACTGAGCTCGGGGAACACCGCTAGGTCTTGGTGGACAACCCGCAGCCCGAGTTGGCGAACGACATCGTGCTTGATCTGGCTAACGTCAAGGGTCTCTCCGCCGATCTGGACGGTGCCTTCATCGCCGTCTACTACACCGCACAGCACCTTAATGAGTGTGGATTTGCCGGAGCCGTTTCCTCCGACGAGTGCGTGCACTTCACCGTGCCGAACTTCCATGTCCACGCCTTTCAAGGCACGGACTCCGGGGTACGTCTTGTACACGCCCTGCACTGACAGTGCGACCGACTGTTCCGACTCGTCGGCGGTTCTGACGGCATTGTCCGTGGTCATCGGCATTCCTTCATGCGACGTAAAACTTGCATCTGGACTGGAATCTATAATTGGACAGTAATCTATGTCGCCGGTCACATCTCGTCAACCAACCGACCCGACGACGCTAGGCCTCCGGGATCTCCTTCAGGTGGGTCATCGCCGTGAATGCTGCAGGCCATCCCGCGTAGAACGCCAGGTGAGTGATGACGTGAGCGAGTTCCTCCTTGGTCACACCGTTCTCGATCGCACGCGTCAAGTGGTGGTCGATCTGGTCAGTGCGATAGAGCGACACGAGCGACGCGACCGTGATCAGGCTGCGTTCGCGGGGCGAGAGGGCTGGGTCGCCCCATGTGTCTGTGTAGAGGAGACCGTCAGTGATCGCGGCAAAGTTCGGCGCCACATCTCCCAGTCGTCGCGTCGCCTCACCAGTGGGTTGTGATGGCTTCTGCTCCGTCATGCTTCCGTCCTGTCTGTTCGATGGGCGCACTGGTGACGCCACGATTGGTTAGGTTGGGTTGTGGGCCGTTGGCTTGGTAAGCCCGGTCCCAAGATCGACGTCATGCGAGCAATGGGAGTACTGCTGAACACGGCGGGGAAGGCCGAATCCCGTTCTTGAACGTCGGTCAGACCTATGGCCGAGAACCGTTCGCGAGGATGGTCCACGAGGGTCGTGACGGCAGGCGTTGGGTTGCGGACGCCTCGGCGTAATCCGGGTCGTTCCACGGGGAGCGCCGAAGACTTAGGGCTCTAGTCCGAGACGTCGCGAAGCTCGGTGGCGAACGAGAGTCTTCTGGTCGCGACGGCATCGCGTGCCGCTCCCAAGTGGAGGTCGGCGTCATGCCCTGCCTTCCGGAGTAATACCGGTAGCCGCAACCTTCCAGTCGTCGAACGTGGCATCGCCAAGGGACGCCATGATCTCTGCGATCCCGGCCAGGCCGACGTACGCGCCCGGGGTCGCACCCGCCAGTTCAATCGCCAAGCCGACGTCCTTGCGCACAATGGCCAACGTCGCGTCGTACGCCTCTCGCGACTGCGTCCATCCGCGCAGGTAGGACTGTGCCGTACCGCGACCGTCCGACAGAAAGTTCCGCCCAGTGCTGACTTCCAGCACGTCGGTTACGTCGTCGAGGTCAAGACCGCACTCAAGGGCAAGTCGATAGGCCTCGCCAGTGATCACGAGGTTGGCAGCGCAGACCATGTTGTTGACCAGCTTGAGTGTCTGGGCGTTCCCGACCGCCCCACACTCAAAGACTGCGCCCAAGGCGGACAGCGCCGGCCGTGCTTCTTCGATGTCGGTTTCGGTGCCGGCGACCAGCACCGAGAGTGTGCCATCCGCCGCCCGTGGTGGGCCGCCACTGACGGGCGCGTCGATGATGCGGATACCTGTAGTCAAGGCTGCGTCCGCGAACTCCTTGACGACCTCGGGCGAGATGGTGCTCATCACTGCGACCAATGGCCGAGTCCCGGACGGGACGCTGTGGACGATCCCTGACTCGTCGTACAGCGCGGCCCGGGCCTGAGCCGGCGTAGCCACCAAGAGCAGGATCAGGTCGGCGCTGCCGCACTCTGCAGGTTTGGTGGTGGTTCCGTTGCCTACCGCCCGAAAAGGCTCCAGTGCACGCGGATTCGCATCACACACCGTCACAGTGAAGCCAACTTCGGAGAGTCGGCGAGCAATCGGCGCCCCCATGGCGCCCGCTCCGACGACGGCTACTGACTTGATCACACGGTTCCTTCGAATCGTCGGGAGCGACTACGAAATCGGATGCGGAGTACGTCGGCCAGGTCGAGTTAGCCGACGTACTCCGCAGGTCAGGACCTCATGCGCCCAGTGGCGCGGAAGGTTCCGCGGGGGACCGTCAAGAGACGCCCCATGCCTTCAGGTAAGCCGAGCGGAAGTCGAACGACGTCGTAAACGATTCCCCGCTCTTGGCAGGCAGGTTCTCCTGGCTGTCGACCGTGGTGAACCCGATTCCCTCAGGGACCGTCGGCTGGTCATTGAACACGCGGTTCAGTTCGTCCACCGCGCCCCACGCCACCCAGCCGCTGTCATACGCTGATCCGTCGCCTGTCCACTGACCGCCTCGAACGAGGTCGAGCGTCTCGGAGGTGCCGAGGCCGCCGACGGCGGTGACGCAGTCGCTGCCGTACGGCGGGGCGCCGGTGCAAATCTTCTTGCCGGCGTCGCGGATTGCTTGGGATCCGCCCAACGATGCGGCCATGCCGTCGAAGGGCACATAGACCGCGGTGGCCTCGGGATGCTTGACCAGCGATGAGCGGAACGCGCTGGTCCACGGGCCGTTGGGAACGAAGTCTGCGGTGTTCCACTTGAGGGTGTCGACGACCTCGCAGCCCGAGCATTTCTTGATTTCGGCGAGGAAGCCGTCGTTGAGAAGTTGCTGCTGAGAGTTGGTCCCGGGGCTGTTGATGATCTTCGCCTGCCCCCCGGTCGCATTGATGAGGTACTGCGCGGAGTACTTGCCGAAGCCGCGCCAATAGTCGGTGGCGCTCTGCTCGGTCGCGTTGTACTTCATTTCGGCCGTGAACAGCGACGGACCCCCCGCGTCCGAGCAGTCGATCGTGTCCATGCCGAGGACCGGAATGCCCGCGGCCTTTGCCTCCTCGAGCGGCTGCTGCACGTCGGAGCACGGGAACGCGTCTTCGACGATGGCGTCGGCCTTCGCGGCGATGGCTGTGCGAATCGCGTTTGCGTACGCGCCGGCCACGCCGAAGTTGCCGTCGATGAGGTGGAAGTCCCACCCCATGGCCTCCGACGCCTTCTGCCCCTCAACGGCCTTGGCGGCGCAGTTTGGGGCCTGCTGGCCGCACGAGATCCAATAGATGGACTTGCCTGCGACGGGCTTGGGGGCGTCGGCCGGCGGGGCTGATTCGTTGCCCTTGTAGAGCTCGGGAAGGGTTGAGATTCCGATGCTGGCAGCATCAAAGCCGCCCGATGAGCCGGAGCCCGTGCCCGATGAGCCCTGGGACGAATCCGACGAGCATCCAGCAACGGCTACAACGGCGACCAGCAGCAATGCCGCAGGGATACCCCGCCGGTGAAACGGCAGTCGAATCATGTTGGTCTCCTTTAAATCGCCGGACCTGCCCGGCATCCTCCTGGCGTCGATCGCGAACTGCCCGAGGGTGCGACTGAACCAGAGTCCAATATTGGACAGGAATCTAAGGTGAGCGGTGTCAATGGTCAAGGTGGCTGGATGGTTTCGGGTGCGACCGTTACCCGACTGTGTCCGTCCTTGGGCCGTTCCTGCGTTGCGTCGGGCGGGCACCCGGAGACAGCTCGCCGGAACGCAGGAGCGTTGCGGCGGCCGTCCGGGGCCATTTTGTGCGATCAGCCTTGTAGGTCGTCGATGCATCGGTAGGCGATATCGAAGTACTCGGCGACGACGTCGGACCCGATGGTGCCTGCCTGCATCTGATTCATTACGTACGAGAAGGTGATCTGGCGATCAAGGTCTACTGTCAGCATCGAGCCACCCCATCCGCCCCAAAAGAACGTCTTCCCTTCGCGAACAAAGGGCACGCCGGCACACGGCAACGCGTACCCGATGCCCCACCGGAGAGGGATGTTGAGAAACATATCGATGCCGTCGGCTTGGGTCTCAAAGATCCGATCGATGGTCTCAGCGGACAGGAATCGGAGGCCCTCCGGGGACTCGCCCAGCGTGATACTTCGGAAGATGTCAGTCAGTGCTTTGGCGTTGGTGTGCCCATTCGACGCGCCGATCTGCGCTCGACGCCACGGAGCCGAGTTGGCTCGATCGATGTCCGCCATGGAGCCGGCGAGCGTCTTCGCCGCCACCTGAGATCGCAAATCGGTGGCATCTCCACTGACGTCGTCGGGAAGGGAGTCCGACATGTCGAGCGCTACCGGTGGGTAGATGGTGGCTACCCGGGAGAACTCGGCCTCGTCGAGGCCCAGGTGGTAATCGGCGTCCGCCGGCCCGGCAATCTCGTCCGCGATGAATTGCCCAAGCGTCTTCCCGGTGACTCGCCGGACGATCTCGCCGGTGAGGTGGCCGTAATTGCTGGCGTGGTACGCCGATGCGGTTCCGGGCGCCCACCACGGCGCTTGCCTAGCGAGGCGCGCTGCAGACGCGATGTGGTCGTACGGCTCCTCGTAGTGGAACGGGGTTTCCCAAGCAGACACGCCGGACGTATGGCCCAATACGTTGCGGACGAGGACGCCCTGTTTGCCTGCGGCTGAGAACTCGGGCCAATACCTCGCCACCGGCGCGTCGAGGTCGACCAGGTCCCGGTCCACTAGCATCAGTACGGCCAGGCTGGACAGCGTCTTGCTGGTAGACCAGACGTTGACCAAAGTGTCGCGGGTCCACTTGGCGGATCGCTCTCGGTCGCGCCAGCCGCCCCAGACGTCCGCTACGGACTGGCCGGCTACGTCGATGCTCAGCGATAGCCCGAGCTCGGTGCCGGACGCGAGGTTCGACTCGAGTGCGGCACGCA
The DNA here is from genome assembly GCF_001425175.1 of Nocardioides sp. Root1257. Taxonomy (GTDB): domain Bacteria; phylum Actinomycetota; class Actinomycetes; order Propionibacteriales; family Nocardioidaceae; genus Nocardioides. The sequence continues at coordinate 172,079 of NZ_LMDV01000015.1, forward strand.
GTTTGTCCAGGCCCGGATGCCATTCGCCTTGGAGTTGAGGCTTGGGCGAGGAGTTCATAGTGGGTCCTTTCCTGGCGGACGATTGACGTTTGTGGCCGGGAGGGTCACGGCAAGGCGGTCGTCTCTTGAGAGATCGGCGAGCTGTCTGCAAGGCTGCAGAGCGCGTCGACCAGTTCGCTTGGGCGAGACAGCATCGGTGAGTGGCTCCCCGGGAGCTCGATGGGTGTGATCTGCAGGCGGGTTCGGCAGACCTCGCGGGACCAGTCGGGGCCGATGATCTCGTCCTCGGTGCACAGGATGTAGCTGGTTGGCGTGCCGGTGGGCCATGCCTGTAGCGGGCTCGTCTCGGTGAATGCCGTGAGTGCGGCGGATCTGACCAGGTGTTCCCAGGCAGATAGCGCCAGTGACTCCTCACAGTCTCCGTAATAGAGGCGTCGGGCGTCGGGCCACGACAGTTCGAGGCAGCCATCCTGATCGAGCGTGATCGGAGGCATGATGACGGCCGTTGGGTGCTCGGCGAGGTAGTTCTCGTAGGAACGGCCGACCTCCGGCACGTTGGCGCACAGAAATACCAACCGCTCGAGAGGGTATGTGGCGGCCACGACCGGGATCGCTAGGCCGGACAGCGAGTGTCCTACGAGGATCACGTCGTCAGGATTCCCAGCCGTCGCCAGGTCGGCGATGATCGCGTCGGCCCAGTCGGCGGCGCCGGCACCCGGAGAGTCCATCGGCACCTCCGGGGTGATGACCTGGTGGCCACGGTCTCGCAGAAGCGGTGCGACTAGGTTCCAATGCCAACTCCGATGGCCGCCCCCATGGACCAGCACGAACGTCGACATGAGCGCCTCACTCCCATTTGTTTGGACTGAAGTCCAATTTCTAACATTGGGACTGTAGGCACCTTGCTGGATGGCGTCAACGCCCTGATGTGACGTCAGGGCATTGCAACTCGAACCTCCATCCATTCGAATGGACTGTTGTCTAACTTTGGCCTGAGGTCTAGTCTTACGGGCGTCGCGGAGTGGGCACAGGCGAGGATGGACACCCGATCAACGACATGTCCGCTGGGCGGTCTTCATCCCACCGGGCGCTCAGCGTTGCGGGACAGAGAGCGAACGCGCGACGCAGGGCAGTGTGGTTGAGCGAGAACGGACGCTCAGGGTGAGCTGATCGTCTCGACCTCCACGGTGCGGTCTCGCGACAAGAGAGTACCGACGGCGGCCGAAGCAGGCGGCAACGAAATTCAGACTGGCCTAAAGGCAGACGAGGAGACAGGCAACGTGAGACTGGACGGCAAGGTCGCGATCGTGACGGGGGCGGGTGGCGGGATCGGACACGCGGTCTGTGAGCAGTTCCTCCTCGAAGGGGCTCGCGTCGTTGCGCTCGACCTGAATGAGGAGGCGGCCGCTGACGCCGTCGGCCGAGCCGCGATCGAGTCAGGTCAGGCAACCGCGCTGCGGTGCGACGTCGGCGATTCGGGGGAGGTTCAGGAGGCTGTGCGCCGCGCGGTCGCAACCTTCGGCAGCTTGAACACCCTGGTCAACATTGCAGGCGGCTCGACCAGCCGCGACGCCCGGGTTACAGACGTCCCCGAGGATGAGTTCTGGTCAACCATCCGACGCGATCTCTTTGGGACGTTTCTCTTCTGCAAGTACGGAATCCCACACCTGATCGCGGCTGGGGGTGGAGCAGTCATCAACTACACGTCGATGATGGCGCTCGTCGGATCGCCCGACCGGGATTGCTACACGTCGGCGAAGGGCGGAGTCTCGGCACTCACGCGTTCGATGGCGGTTGAGTACGGCGCACAGGGCGTCCGCGTGAATGCGATTGCGCCCGGGCTAACCATGACGCCGCGCGTCCAAGCGCGGTATGAGACGAGCGAGCTGGTGCAGGAGATCGGGCGTCGCCACCTGCTGGGCCCGTGTTACCCCATCGACATGGCACACATGACCGTCTACCTCGCGTCCGAGGAAGCGAGGGTTGTGACCGGGCAGGTGCTACCTGTCGAGAGTGGCGTGACCATTCAATGAGGTCGGACTTGAATCAAGGAGACGTCTCGATGACGCCGTCGGGTACTCCGACAATGTTGGTGACGGGCGGCGCGTCGGGAATCGGCACGAGCGTGGTCGAGCGGTGGCTGAACGCGGGTGGCCGCGTCGCGCTCCTCGATGTCAATGAAGAGGCAGTTCAGAAGGCGTGCGCCCGTCTTGGGACCGATCGCGTATACGGCCACGTCGCCGACGTACGCAACGACGCCGAGGTCGCAGCGGTCGTCGGCGCCGTTGCCACCACGTTCGGCGGCGTGATCGATGCAGTCGTGAACTGCGCCGGCATTGCTCAACCGATCGTCGCGGCCGAAGGTGCGGACGAAGACTGGACCCGGATGATTGACATCCATCTCAACGGAACCATGCGAGTATGTCGCGCCGCTCACCCGTATCTCAAGGCGTCGGGGCGCGGGGCGATCGTCAACATCTCGTCGATTGCAGGCACCTTGGGTCTACCGGGCCGTTCGAATTACTGCTCTGCCAAGGCCGGCGTCGAGGGCCTTACGCGAGGACTGGCGGTCGAGTGGGCGCCGCACGTGCGAGTGAATGCGGTGGCGCCCGGATACGTGCAAACCCCAATGATCGACACACTGATCGCCGACGGCAAGCTCGATGCTCGTCCGATCGTTGCCCGCACGCCACTCGATCGGTTTTGCGACCCAGACGAAATCGCCGCCGTCATCTGCTTCCTCGCCTCCGACCTGGCATCGTTCGTGACTGGCCAGACGCTCCGGGCGGACGGCGGACTGACGATCGATGGCAACTGGTATGGCGTGTCGTCGGGCGGAAACGATGACTGAGCAGTTCTTGGGAAGCCGGGTTGCAGTCATCACCGGGGCTGCAAGCGGTCTGGGCAGGGAGTATGCCGTAAGGTTCGCACGCGAAGGGGCTCGCCTGATCCTGGCAGATATCGTGCCGTCACGGCTTGAGCCTGGTGCGACATCCGCGCTTGAGGAGTTGCGAGATCGGATCGCCCTCGACGGCGGAAAAGCTGTCATCCACTATGGTGACATCGGTCAGGAGCGGACGGCCGACGACCTCATCGAATTGGCTCTGGACTCGTTCGGGGAGCTTGATGTCGTGGTCAATAACGCCGGCAACTGGTACGAGGGCGAACTGATCGACTCCGACGTCGAGGAGTGGGACTCGGTCCACCGCACGCACCTGCGCGGAGCATTCCTCACGACCAGGGCTGCGGGACGGCATTGGCGTCGACAGGGTTCCGCGCAGGCTGCGATCGTGAACACGTCCTCGCGGTCTGCTTTCAACGCCATCCCCACGCACGGCGCGTATGCCGCGGCAAAGGCAGGGGTCGCGACGTTGACTCAGATCGCGGCGAAGGAACTCCGCGCGCATGGCGTGCGAGTCAACTGCGTCGTCCCCGCGGCCCGCACCCCGATGGCCACACAAGTGACCGGGATGCGTGCGCAGCTCGCCGACCAGCGAGACGCTGGTGCGTTCGACGAGCTCGATCCTGCCAACGTCGCGCCGCTGGTCGCCTACTTGTCTAGCCGAGCCTGCCCGTTCAGCGGGCAGGTCCTGTTCTGCCGCGGGGGGACGGTTGAGATCTATGCGCCGTGGTCCTCGCGATCAGCGATGTCGAGGGACGGGGCGTGGACCGTGGCCGAGCTCGCAGATCAGCTGCCCGGCATCGTCGCCGACCTGTCGTGTGAGGAGGCTGAATGATCGTCATCGATGCCCAGGTCCACTCGTGGTACACGGACCGCCCGGATCGTCCGTGGTCTCCGCAGTATCGGCCGGCGAACGCACATAAACCGTCGTACCTTCAGCACGCTGGGCAGACCAACAGCCCTGACATGGTTCTCGCGGAGATGGATGCCGTGGACGTCGCTGGAGCACTGCTCGTCCCCGTCGGCGTGTATGGGACCGACATCGAGCTGGAGCTCGAGGCCTCGGAGCAGCACCCCGGGCGTTTCCAGACCATTGGGCTGATCGATCATTTGGACCCGGACCTGGCAGCACACCTCGAGCGCTCGGCGGCCAGGGGACTGCGTGGCGTCCGCATCCTCGAGATGCGTGAGCCCGAACGGGTCGCGAGGCACGAGTTCGACCCGGTCCTGCGCATCTGCGGCGATCTGGGACTGGTTGTCACGATGTCGCTCGCGCATCCGCTCGACCCGCAGCTGCCTGAGCTCTTCCGGCGCAACTCAGGGGTCTTCTTCTACATCGACCACCTGGGTACGGGGTTCGCCCCGCCGATCCTCGGCTTCCGGCCGTCCGAGCCCTTCGAGCACCTCCCGGCAGTGTTGGCGCTCGCCGAGATACCCAACGTGGGCATCAAGCTCACGGGAGCGCCGTCCCTGTCGTACGACCGGTACCCGTTTAAGGACATCTGGTCGCCGGTGAACCAGCTGATCTCGAGCTTCGGCGCGGACCGCGTCTCCTGGGGCAGTGACTTCAGTCGGACCAACGCCCTTCACAGCTACTGGGAGGGACGCCACTACCTCGCCGAGGTCCCGGGCATCTCGGAGGAGGAGCTCGAGCTCATCTACGGCCGCACGCTTATCACCAGGACGGGCTGGGATCCCACATCCAGTGATCCGCTGCACTAGCCAGAACACGGAGATCTGCATGCCTCTCGCGATCCGCGCGCTCCACGTCGGCACGATGGTCGATCACCCGAAGCGATCGGTCACCTTCGGCCGTGGCGACGGCATCACCGTCGATGTCGTCGTGATCATGTTCCTGATCACGGGCGGTGACCACCCAATCATCGTCGACACCGGGACCGGCTCTCCGGAGGAGACGCTCGCGCGACATGGCTTCCCCTTCGTGCGCCCACCCGAGCAGGCTCCGCTTGCGGCCTTGGCTGCCGCGGGAGTCGATCCTGCCGAGGTGAAGACGGTCGTCAACACGCACCTTCACTGGGATCACTGCTCCAACAATGACCTCTTCCCGAACGCCAGGATCCTGGTGCAGAAGGAGGAGCTCGCCTACGCCATCGATCCCCTTCCCACCAATCAGTGGACCTACGAGCGGCGCGCCGGCATCGAACCGTGCTGGATGAAGGGCTTCGACCGGATCGAGACCGTCGAGGGAGACGTCGACATCATGCCCGGCGTGCGGATCGTGCACCTGCCCGGTCACTCGCCAGGTTCGCAGGGCGTCGTCGTCGACGCCCCCAGCGGTCCCTATCTGATCGCCGGCGACTGCGTCACCTACCACGAGAACTGGGATGGCGACGAGCGCCTTGCCCACATCCCGAGTGGTGGTGTGACCAACATGCACGACTTCTTCGCGAGCTTCGACAAGATCGAGCAACTCGGCTGCACCGTCATCCCGAGTCACGACCCACGCGTGGTCGCGCGCGGCGTCTTCGCTTGAACCCTCCCTCCCGGGTCGAACCACCCGAGTCTGCCTGAAATGAGAGTGATCCCCTTGACCCTTGATTCCCCCGAGCTGCGTCGCATCCTGGACAAGGACGCCATATGGCAGTGCATGTTGCGCTACACGCGAGGACTCGACCGGCTCGACATTGACCTCTTCCGGTCCGCGTACTGGGAGGATGCCCGCTCCTGCCACGGCCACGTCAACGGCTCCGTCGAAGACTTCCTCGACTGGTGGCTGCCGATGCAGGGAGGCCGCGAGGTCGGTCAGCACGCGCTCTCGAATCACTGGGTGGAGTTCGACGGCGAGGATGCTGCGGACGCCGAGACCTACTTCCTCGCCTCGATCAAGAACCTCGACGCCGAGACCGTCGAGCTGCTCGCCGGGCGCTACGTGGATCGGCTCGAGCGGCGGGTGGGGGAGTGGCGGATTAAGACTCGGGTCTTGATCTTCGAGTGGCAGTCGGCCCTTGACGCTTCCGACATGCCTGCGCGCCTTCTGCACAACCACAAGGGAAGTCGCGACCTTCATGACCCGTCGTACGAGCGACCGGTTGCCCCCCGCTTGACGACACCCAACGCGCCCGCCTGATGCCTGGTGCTTCATCGGTGGGAACCACTTGACCGCAAGTGGAGACCAAACTAGATTGATGTCCAAACTTAGACCACGGTCCATTGAAGGGCATCAGTAGAAAGTGGTCGGCGACTCAAGGAGAGATCCACCATGCGAGATGCGGTCATTGTCGACGCGGTGCGTACACCCATCGGGAAGGGCCGGCCGAACGGCGCTCTCCACCAGATCCACCCGGCAGACCTGCTGGCGCGCTCCTTGGACGCGCTCATCGACCGGACCGGGATCGACCCGGTCCTCGTCGATGACGTGATCGCCGGCTGTGTGACTCAGATCGGTGAGCAGGCACTCAACATCGGCCGGACCGGCCTCCTCGCTGCCGGGTTCCCCGAGAGCGTGGCAGCGACCACGGTGGATCGGCAGTGCGGAAGCAGTCAGCAGGCGGTCCACTTCGCGGCGCACACGATCATGGCCGGCGGATACGACATCGCGATCGCCTGCGGTGTCGAGTCGATGAGCCGCGTCCCGATGGGATCCGACACCCCGGAGGGCACCGACGTCTTCGGGTCGCGGTTCGACCAGCGCTATGCAGACGGAATCCCGCACCAAGGCGTCGCGGCTGAGCTGATCGCCGCCAAGTGGAACCTGTCACGCCAGCAGCTCGACGAGTTCGCGCTCGCGAGCCATGACAAGGCTCATCGCGCGACGGTCGACGGTGCCTTTGCGAACGAGCTGATCAAGATGGACGAGCTCGCGCAAGATGAAGGCATTCGAGTCGGCGGCACGATGGAGTCGATGGCCAACCTGGCCGCAGTCTTCTACGACGCCGAGGCCGAGAAGCTCTTCCCGCAGCTGAAGTGGGTCGTGACTGCCGGCAGTGCCAGCCAGATCAGCGACGCCAGCTGCGCGATGCTGATCACCTCCAGCGAGACGGCCAAGGAGCTCGGCCTCCCGATCAGGGCCCGCATCCACTCCGCTGCCGTGGCGGGCGATGACCCGGTCTACCGGTTGACCGCACTCATCCCGGCGACGCAGAAGGTCCTCAAGAGCTCGGGTCTATCGATCTCCGACATCGGCGCCTTCGAGATCAGCGAGGCGTTCTCGCCGGTCCCCCTCGCCTGGCAGGCCGAGACGGGAGCCGACCTGTCCAAGGTCAACCAGCGCGGGGGCGCCATCGCTCTCGGACACCCGGTTGGTGCGAGCGGGGCTCGCCTCATGACCACCCTTCTCAACACAATGGAGGCAACCGGTTCCCGGTATGGGCTCCAGGCCATGTGCGAGGGTGGCGGCGTCTCGAACGCCACCATCATCGAGCTGGTCTCCTGAGCCTCACTGCGTCGAGAGGCCACGAGTTCATGGCTCAGGATCAGACAGCACAGATCAGCGGCTACCCGGCCGTGGAGGCCCTACGTCTAGAACGCCGCGGTCAGGTGCTGGTCGTGTCGATGAACCGGCCAGATCAGCGAAATGCACTGAACGCCGAGCTGCGTGGAGCGCTGCGGCAGGCCTTCGATCGGTTCGACCAGGATCCTGAGCTGCGCTGCGCCGTTCTCACCGGGATTGGCCCCGCGTTCTGTGCGGGGGGTGACCTCAAGGAGATGGCCGAAACGAACATGCAGGTTCCGCCCGAGGACTCCTTCGTCATCCTCGGTAGCAAGGGGCGGTTGGAGAAGCCGGTGATCGCCGCCGTCAATGGGTACGCGCTCGCTGGGGGCTTCATGCTCGCCCAGAACTGTGATCTTGCGGTCGCGTCGGAGCAGGCGCGATTTGCGATCAGCGAGGTCAAACGTGGACGAGGGGCGCCCTGGGCGGTGCCGCTCATGGCGATGCTGCCCAAGCGAGTGATGATGGAACTACTTCTGACCGGCGACCCGATCGACGCTCACCGCGCGTACGAAGTGGGCCTGGTGAACAAGGTTGTACCAGCGGACGAGCTCCTCGACGCAGCTGTCGCCCTGGCCCAGACGATCGCTGACAACGCACCGCTGAGCGTGTGGGCGGCCAAGCAAGCGGTCGAGCTCGCCACCGAGATTGGCGAGTCCGACGCGCTCCGCGCGTCCCACCTCCTGTACCACCGCGTCTACACCAGTGAAGACGCAGCCGAGGGTCCACGGGCGTTCGCGGAGAAACGGACACCCCGCTGGACCGGTCGGTGACCTCAGAACTCCCCACGGAAGGAAGCATCAACAGTGGCTATCGAGCGACTCCCGCACCTCGAGGATCGGCGTGACCTGCGTGACGCCGTCCAGGCGCTCTGCGGCAAGTTCCGTCTGGAGTACTGGGAGGAATGCGACCGGGAGCACCGGTTCCCCGATGAGTTTCGCCGCGACTTCGCGGCAGGCGGTTTCTCCGGGGTCATCATCCCGGAGGAGTACGGCGGCGGCGGCGGGACCATTGGCGACATGGTGGCAGTCCTCGAGGAGGTGGCTGCCGGTGGCGGCGCGCTGAACGCTGCGAGCACCGCGCACATCCCGCAGCTCTGCGTGCCCTCCCTCCTCAAGTTCGGGTCGGAGGAGCAGCGCAAGGAGCACCTGCCGAAGATCGCCGCCGGCGATCTCTTCGTGACATTCGGCGTCACCGAGCCGGACGCGGGGACCGACACGACAAAGATCTCGACCCGAGCCACGCGCAAGGGCGACAACTGGGTCATCAACGGCACGAAGGTCTGGAACACCGGGGCGCTCCAGGGTGACAAGATCATGCTGCTAGCCCGGACGAGCACCCCAGAGGCCGGTCAACGCAAGGGTGAGGGTCTGACACTATTCCTGACCGACCTCCGGGCCGACAACATCGACATCCGGGCGATCCCGAAGATCGGCCGCAATGCGGTCGCTTCGTGTGAGGTCTTCTTCCGCGACCACGAGATCTCCGGTGCTGATGTGGTCGGCGAGGTCGGCCAGGGCTTCTACCACCTGCTGCACAGTCTCAACGGCGAGCGGCTGTACATCGCCGCTGAGGTGCTCGGCATGGGGCGCTGGTCGATCGAGAACGCGGCGCGGTACGCCGACGAGCGAGTCGTCTTTGGCCGCCAGATCGGCATGAACCAGTCGGTGCAGCACCCGCTGGCGCGCGGCTACCTGAACCTCCTTGCTGCGGGCCTGGTCTTGAGTCGTGCGGTGGAGGAGTACGAGGCCAAGGGTGGAGCCGCAGCGGGCACTCTTGCCAACGCGTCCAAGTACCTGGCCTCCGAGGCCGCGTTCCAGGCCGCTGACGACGCGATGCAGGTATTCGGCGGCTACTCCTATGCGCGGGAGTACCACATCGGCCGCTTCTGGACCGAGACCAGGATCCAGCGGATCGCGCCGATCAACAACCAGATGATCCTGAACTACATCAGCGAGCGCAGCCTCGGGCTTCCGCGCAGCTACTGACGTGATTACTGACGAGCAAGGAGCGGAATGAAGGCGATCGGGCACCACGAATTTGGCGGGCCAGAGGTTCTGCAGGTGATCGAGCTTCCCGATCCGGAGCCGCGGGTCGGCGAGATCAGGGTTCGGGTCTACGCCGCGGCCGTCAGCCCCACCGACACCCTACGGAGAGCGGGTGTCCGAGCCCTGGACGGCCAGCCGGCGACCGAACTGGCGGACCAGGACTTCCCGCTCGTTCCTGGCATGGAGTTCGCTGGAGTAGTCGTCGAGATCGGCCCCGACACGGACGCCGATGTCAAGGTCGGTGACCACGTCATGGGGGCGATGGTTCCCAGCGGCACGCGCGGCTCGTACGCGGAGCAGGTGGTTGTCCCGGCAGACTCGGTCGTGCGTACACCTGCGGGTGTCGACGACGTCGCTGCCTCAACGCTGCCAATGAACGGACTTACCGCATTGATTAGCATCGATGCCCTCCAGGTCGCTCCCGGTCAAACGATCGGCGTCACTGGCGCAGCGGGGACCTACGGCGGGTATGTCGTCCAGCTGGCGAAGGCCGCTGGGCTGCGGGTGATTGCGGATGCGGCCGAGAAGGACCGGGACTTGGTGGCGTCGTTCGGAGCAGACGTGGTCGTTGCACGAGGCGACGATGTCGCGGACCGGTTCCTCGAGGCTGCGCCAGGCGGACTGGACGGCCTCGTCGACGGCGCAGTACTCAACGAACTGGTCGTGGGGGCCGTGAGGCCGGGGGGCCGCCTTGTCACCGTCAGACACTACGAATCCGAACCGATCGGTGGGGTGACCTTCCACGCCGTACGCGTCCGATACTTCGTCCATGACCGGGCCAAGCTTGAGCAGCTCCGCGAACTCGTCGACAGCGGTCAATTGACGCTGCGGGTCGCCCAGACGTTTCCGGCGGCGGACGCTTCCGAGGCGCACGAGGTGTTGGCGAGAGGCGGAACCCGCGGCCGGCTCGTGCTGACGTTCGACGACTGACGAGAGGATGGACGACGGTATGAGCGAGCCGATTCCCGACGGCGATGCCATCATCCAGCGGATCCAGGATCGGCGTGGTCACGTGTGGCCACTGCACCACCTGATGGCGGAGTTGGACCCGGGCTTCCTGGACATCTTCGACGATGCTTACTGCCACACGATGGGGATCGACCCGGCCCCCGGTGAAGACAGCCTCCCGGTGCGCTACCGAGAACTCATCTGTGCATGTGCCTGCGCCATGATGCCCGTCCCGATCGAGGTCACCACCCATCATCTGGAGCGCGCGTTCGACCATGGCCTCACTGAGAAGGAGGCGGCTGAGGGATTCCACGCGCTCCTGATCCCGGCGGGTGGCATTGCGGTCTCCAATGGTGCACGAGCCCTTCTCCATCTCCGTGGTCAGGCTCGGAACCCGTCATCGACGAGCACGTCCTAAGGAGGAGATGAGCATGACGAGCAGTGACGGTCCAGTTGGTCTCATCACGGGCGGTGCCTCCGGCATCGGTGAAGCCACGGCCGCTCTCTGGGTCGAACGCGGCGGTCGGATCGCGATCCTCGATCGAAGCCAGGAGGCGATCAACGGAGCGCTCGAGCGTCTCGGCCCAGGAGCCGTCGGGGTCCTGGCGGATGTAACCGATCCGCCGACCCTCCGTGCCGCTGTGGCGGAGGCCGCGGGTGCCTTCGATGGGCGGCTCGACGCGGTGGTCAACTGTGCGGGTATCGCACGACCGATCTCGGCGGCAGATGGTGACGACGACGAGTGGAGCGAGATGGTTGACATCCATCTCAACGGGACGATGCGAGTCTGCCGTGCCGCACGGCCCTACCTCCTGGCGAGCGGCCGGGCGGCGATCGTGAACGTGTCATCGATTGCCGGCTCGATCGGGATGCCTGGCCGGTCGAGCTACAGCTCAGCCAAAGCCGGGATAGAAGGCCTGACCCGTGCCCTCGCGGTCGAATGGAGCCCCGAGATTCGGTCCAACGGCGTCGCGCCAGGCTTTGTCAAGACGCCCCTGTCCGATGCAATGGTCGCCGCCGGCAAGATGGATCCGGCGCCGGCCATCGCTCGCACGCCGCTTGACCGGTTCGCTCGCCCGGAGGAGATCGCGGAGGCGATCTACTTCCTGGCATCCCCTGCAGCGTCGTTTATCTCGGGCCAGATCCTTCGGGTCGACGGCGGCATCACGGTAGAGGGCGATTGGTACGCAGCGCGCCGCACCGGATGAGACTGCATGACTATGACTGCCGCTTTGCGGTCTTGGGGCGTCCAGTGCCCTGGGCGCTCAGCGGCTGTCGCGGGGAGTAGATGCCATAGAGCACTACGTTGACGACGGTCAGCAGCTCCGTCTCGAGATCGAAGGCCGGCGGCTCGGTCGCGATCCACTGATCGAGAACCGCAAAGTAGGCCGTTGCGATGATCAGCCCAGCCTGGCCGGCGTGGACGTCGTCCGGAGCCTCGCCCGAGGCTCGCGCTGACCGGATGATGTCGGCCAGCTCATCGGCCAGCGCCGGATGTGCCAAGAAGTTGGTCTGCTGCAAAGTGGCCGACAGCAGTGCCCGTGTCTCATCCCGAGTCTCCACACTCATGTGGGCCATCTCCGTCATGTACCGGTGGAGAACCCGATCCAGCGACCATCCCGTGCCATCGACACTCGCGAGGGACTCGGTCGCGCGCGCCCGCCGACGAACGGTCCACTCGTCGAGGAACGCCGTCTTGCGGGGAAAGTAATTGAAGACGGTGGCGCGTGCGAAGTCGGCACGATCGGCGATCTGCTCCATCGTGGTCTCGTCGAAGCCCTGCTCAATGAACAGTTCCACCGCCGCGGTGTAGAGCTGGTCGCGCCGGCGCTGTCGGCTGCGCGTCCGCCGGTCAGAGACCGGGGCCTCCGCTTCGGCTGCCGGCGGGACGGCGTCAGTGTCTGGGCGGGTCATCGAGTCCCCTTACTGGTGAGTGCTTGACTCAGGATTGCCAGTGAACTAGGTTTCTGTCCAATCTTAGACTCAAGTCTAATTACCGATTGGACTTGGACCATATCTCTAGCAGCGCCGATTGTGAAGGATTCTGCACATATGACTGACGCGATGCCTCTGGATGGGATCCGTGTCCTCGAATTCGCGCACGCGATGGCGGGCCCGTTCTGCGGCGGTCTCCTTGGTGACTTCGGTGCCGAGGTGATCAAGGTCGAGCGGAAGGGGACAGGTGACAGCCTTCGTCGTATGGGTCCGGTCGGGGCGGAGAGCCTGTGGTTCACCATCAACGGTCGCAACAAGAAGAGCGTCGAGGTCGACCTCTCCGATCCGGATGACAACGCGTACGTCAAGTCGCTCGCGGCGTCGAGTGACGTCATTCTGGAGAACTACCGCCCAGGTGCCATGGAGTCGTTCGGGTTGGGGTGGGACGACGTCCAGAAGCTGAACCCGCGGACGATCATGCTGCGGATCTCCGGCTTCGGCCGTGGTGGTCCGTACAGCGAGCGACCCGGCTTCGGCAAGATCGCCGAGTCGTTCAGCGGCGCCACGAACATCACCGGCTACCCGGGCACTCCGCCGGTCCACCCTGGCTACTCTCTCGCCGACCTCAACACCGGCATGTACGGCGCGTGGGGGATCATGCTCGCTCTCTTCGAGCGCGAGCGCTCTGGCAAGGGTCAGATGATCGATCTCGGCCTGTACGACGGCCTGTTCCGGATGATCGAGTGGCAGGTGCCCTTCTATGAGAAGCTCGGCATCGACGCCCAGCGAAATGGCGCATCCTTCCCGTTCGAGGGGGCGTTCGTCACGGAGATCTGTCCGGCCAGCGATGACGCGTTCGTGGTGGTGTCGGCTGCGACGACCACCACGATCGAGAACCTGATTGCCTTCCTTCGCAGAGAAGGCGAGTACCAACAGGAGGTCTCTGACTCCCGTGAGGCATCTGCCGCCCTGCGTCGTTGGGTCGCCAACCGCCCGGCTGATGAGGCGATCAAGCTGCTCACCGACGTTCGTGTGGTGGCCGATCGGGTCTATCGCCCGAGCGACCTAGCGTCCGACCCGCACATCGAGGCGCGCGGGAGCCTTGTTGCGGTCGAGACCGAGGAATACGGCACGGTGCGAATGCCCGCACCCGTGCCGCGGCTCTCCAGGACCCCCGGTCGGATCACCTCGCCAGCACCCAAGCTCGGCCAGGACAACGGCAAGATTGAACTCTGAGGACCGACCAGTGACTACGAATACCTCCGACCTGCTGCGCTTCGGCGCGTTCTCGGGCTTCTATGGCGACAATCCCGACAACATGGGAGTCCTGCTCCAGGAGGGCGTCGACGTGCTGGTCGGCGACTATCTCGCCGAGCTCACGATGCTCATCCTGCGCAAAAACGAGATGCGCGGTGCGCCTGGCTACGCTCGAACGTTCGTCACCCAGCTGCGAGACAACCTTCCGCGAATCGCAGCGGGAGGCGTGAAGGTCGTCGCCAACGCCGGTGGGCTGGACCCGGAAGGCTGTGCTGCCGAGATCCGAGGGGTCATCCAGAGCCTTGGCCTCGAGCTCACCGTCGCCGCCATCACGGGCGACGACCTGACTGAGGCGCTTGCCGGCGAGCTCGGGCAGACCATCGAGCTCGCCAACATCGACACCGGCGAGATCCTCGAGCTCGGGCAGCACGAGATCATGACGGCGAACGCCTACCTCGGCGCTTGGCCGATCGTTGCAGCGTTGGAGGCCGGTGCCGACATTGTGGTGTGCCCGCGAATGACCGATGCATCGTTGGTCGTCGGCCCCGCCGCTTGGCACTACGGCTGGGCGGCCGACGACTACGACCAGCTCGCTGGCGCAGTCGTGGCCGGCCACGTGATCGAGTGTGGTGGCCAGGCCACAGGCGGGAACTTCTCGCACTTCCATGAGTACGACGACCTGGGCTACCCGGGACTACCCATTGCTGAGATGGCCGCGGACGGAAGCTGCGTGATCACCAAGGTCAAGGACTCAGGCGGCATCGTCACGGTCGACACCGTGAAGTCGCAGCTCTTCTACGAGATCGGCGGGCCGGAGTACCAGAACCCGGACGTGATCACCGACCTGACCTCGCTCGCCCTGGTGGACCTCGGTGGCGACAGGGTGGAAGTCACCGGAGTTCGCGGAGTAGTGCCGACCGGCACCACCAAGCTCGCTCTGACCTACGAGGGTGGCTACCGCAACTCGATGACCGTGGGTCTGACCGGTGCGCACGTCGAGGAGAAGGTCGCGTGGCTGCGTCGTCAAGTCGAAGGACGTGTCGGCGCCGAGCACTACTTCGACGGGTTTCGCGTTGCGGTGATCGGCCCGGCCCGTGACATCGACGGCAACTATGACGAGGCCACCGCGCTCGTGACATTCAACGTGCGCGACCGCGACCCCAAGAAGGTCAGTCGACAAGCGTTCGCCGACCGAATCGTGCAGATCTGCCTGGCGAGCATCCCGGGCTTCTATATGACAGCGCCCCCGGCGAAGGAACGCCTCTACGGCGTCCAGTGGCCGTGCCTGATCGACAAGTCCGTGCTCACGCCGGTAGTCAAGATCGACGGGTCGTCCGACAGGCCGGTGTTGTGGCCACAGCCGGACGGAGAGCCGGGAACCGGCTCGACGGAAGTCGTCACGCAAACGGCGCCGACCGCAGTTGGCGGTCCCGTGGTTCGCGTGCCACTCGGCACGGTTTTCGCGACACGATCGGGCGACAAGGGCGGCAAGGCCAACGTCGGCATCTGGGGGCGTTCTGAAGAGGGCTACGACTGGCTGCGTTCATTCCTGACGGTTGAGCACTTCCAGGAACTCGTTCCTGAAGCAGCAGACCTGAAGGTGGAGCGGCACGAGTTCCCGAACCTCCTCGGAGTCAACTTCCTTGTCTACGGCTACCTTGAGGACGGCGTCTCGTCCTGCCTGAGAATCGATGCCCAAGCCAAGGGAGTCGGCGAGTACCTCGCCAGCAAGACCGTCGAACTGCCAGGGTCCCTGCTCCCCGAGCCGGGAGGCGCCCGCCCGTGACCCTCAAGATTCATGCCCTTCACGTTGGCACCCTTCTGGGTTTGTCGAAGGCGGCTGTGACGTTCCAGCGCGGATACTTCGAACGGATCGACGTTCCCGTGATCATGTTCGTGATCACCGGGGGCGAGCACACGATCGTTGTCGACACCGGCATCTCAGACGCTGAGAGCGCTCTGGCGCGCCATGGAATCACGGTCGCCCGTCCCGAGGATCAGGACCCTCGTACGGCGCTGGAGTCGATCGGGGTGGACCCGGCCGATGTCGGCACTGTGGTGAACACCCATCTGCACTGGGACCACTGCGCCAATAACTATCTCTTCCCGGACGCCCAGGTGATCGTGCAGAAGACAGAGCTCGAATACGCCGTGGATCCGTTCGAGCCAAACCTGAAGGTCTATGAACGGCGATCGGGGATCACGCCTGACTGGATGCGCAGCCTGGGTAGGGTCCGTTCTGTCGCCGGTGACGTGGAGCTCGAGCCGGGGATCAGTCTTGTGCATTTGCCTGGCCACAGTCCTGGCTCGCAGGGCGTCCTCGTCCACGCGGCGGGCGGTGACTACCTTGTCGCCGGAGATTGCGTCAGCTGCTACGAGAACTGGACCGGCGACGCCCTCGCGCGTCACATCCCCGCTGCATTCACGGATCTCGGCGCATACATGAAGAGCTTCCGCAAGATTGAGGCCCTCGGTTGCGAGGTTATCCCGAGCCACGACCAGCGCGTGCTGGACCACCGCGTCTTCAGCTAGCAGGCACGACCTCCCGAAATCGCTTGTCCACTTGCCGCAAGGAGCCACCGTGCCGTCATACGACGACTACCAACTGATCGCCGTCCAGGCAGAAGGCCGCATCGTCACGGCGAGCGTGTCGAACGGACCTATGAACCTCATTACCGGTGAGCTGCTCGGCGAACTCGACCGACTCACGGTCGAGGTGGAGGCGGATTCAGACGCACTGGTTCTTGTGCTGAAGAGCGCGACGCCCGGCTTCTTCATCTGCCATGCCCGGTTCGACAACCTCGGCGCACTGAGGACGGAGTCCACGCCGGTCTCGGTCGAGGACGTGCCGATGAACCCGGTGCAGCGCCTCTGCGAACGGCTGCGTTCGATGGACAAGGTCACCATCGCCCAGGTGGAAGGCCGAACGACAGGGGGAGGTGCCGCGATCGCCATGGCGTGCGACTTGAGGTATGCCGCGATCGGGGGTGCTGTCTTCAACAGCTTCGGCGTCTCGATCGGCACCGGCCTCGGCGGTGGGGGATCTGTATTCCTGCCGCGGCTGGTGGGCCGATCCCGAGCGATGGAGGTCATCCTGGCGGGGCTGGACCTCGACGCGGTAACAGCCGATGTCTGGGGCTATGTCACTCGCTCCCTTCCAGCGGGGGAGATCGACGGTTACGTCCACACGATCGCCAATCGGATTGCGATGAGCGTGCCTGATGTCATCCGCCGCACGAAGGGCCTCGTCGCTGGTTCGGAGAATCTGACGATCGAGGATGGACTCAGGGCGGAGAACTTCTCGATGCAGCTCACGGCAGGAACGCCTGCCGCGGTCGAGGCGCTCGCGGCGTTCTTAGAACTCGGCGGCGAGACGATCGAGGGCGAGCAACGCATGGAAGAACTCCTCGGCGATGTGCTGGTGAAGACCGGATCCGCGAGCTCGGCGGCCCGCGAAGAGGAGTGATGGTGAGCACTGATTCCCCCGATGGTGGGACCCTGTCGAACCTGCTCAAGGAGGACCGCCGGTTCGAGCCGCCGGCGGAGATCGCCGAGCACGCCAACCTCAAGGAGGAGGCGTACGACCGGGCGGCGTCGGACCGTGACGCGTTCTGGGCGGAGCAGGCCGAGCGCCTGGACTGGGCCCAGAAGTGGGACCGGGTCCTGGACTGGGACGACGCGCCGTTCGCCAAGTGGTTCGTGGGCGGCAAGCTCAACGCGTCGTACAACTGCGTGGACCGGCACGTCGAGGCCGGCCGCGGCGAGAAGGTCGCGATCCACTGGGTCGGCGAGCCGCTCGATGACACCCGCGACATCACCTACGCCCAGCTCAAGGACGAGGTCAGCAAGGCCGCCAACGCGCTCACCGAGCTCGGCGTGCAGACCGGCGACCGGGTCGCGATCTACCTGCCGATGATCCCCGAGGCCGTCGTCGCGATGCTGGCCTGCGCGCGGATCGGCGCCCCGCACACGGTGGTCTTCGGCGGCTTCTCGGCCGACGCGCTGGCCTCGCGTCTGGACGACTGCCAGGCCAAGGTCGTCATCACCTCCGACGGCGGGTACCGCCGCGGCGCCCCCTCGGCGCTGAAGCCTGCGGTCGACGAGGCTCGCACCAAGACCGACGTCGTGGAGAAGGTCCTCGTCGTACGCCGGACCGGCCAGGACCTGGGTGAGAACGGGTGGGACGACAGTGTGGATGTGTGGTGGCACGACGTCGTCGACAGCGCCTCCTCGGAGCACACACCCGAGGCGTTCGACTCCGAGCACCCGCTCTACGTCATGTACACCTCGGGCACGACCGGCAAGCCGAAGGGCATCCTGCACACGACGGGCGGCTACCTGGTCGGCACGTCGTACACGCACTGGGCGGTCTTCGACCTCAAGCCGGAGACCGACGTCTACTGGTGCTCGGCCGACATCGGCTGGGTGACCGGCCACTCCTACATGGTCTACGGGCCGCTCGCGAACGGCGCGACGCAGGTGATGTCGCCCCCGAGCGCGGCCGCTGGTGGCAGATCATCCAGGACTACAAGGTCACCATCTTCTACACGGCGCCCACCGCCATCCGGTCGTTCATGAAGCAGGGCCGCGAGATCCCGGACCGCTTCGACATGTCGTCGCTGCGCATCCTCGGCTCGGTCGGCGAGCCGATCAACCCGGAGGCCTACGTCTGGTACCGCCACGTCATCGGTGGCGACCGCACCCCGGTCGTCGACACGTGGTGGCAGACGGAGACCGGGATGATCATGATCAGCCCGCTGCCGGGCGTCACCCACGGCAAGCCCGGCTCCGCGATGATCCCGATCCCGGGAATCTCCGCCGACGTGGTCACCGAGGACGGCACCTCGGTGCCGAACGGCTCCGGTGGCTACCTCGTGCTCACCGAGCCGTGGCCGTCGATGCTGCGCACCATTTGGGGCGACGACGAGCGCTACAAGGACACCTACTGGTCGCGCTACCCAGCGACCGACGACAGGCAGGGCTGGTACTTCGCCGGCGACGGCGCGAAGAAGGACTCCGACGGCGACCTCTGGGTCCTCGGCCGGGTCGACGACGTCATGAACGTCTCCGGCCACCGGCTCTCCACCACCGAGATCGAGTCGGCGCTCGTGTCGCACCCGAAGGTCGCC